>NZ_CP014331.1:5603052-6148198 GCF_002969175.1 Clostridium sp. MF28 | reverse complement strand
TAAGTTATTAGTTGTGCTAATTAAGTTCCATGCTGCGCTTCGAATTCATTTCAAACTGAAATAATCTTAGCTATCCTTCATTATCTTTTCAAAAGGTGCCTATTTTACCACATCTTTTGAAATTGTTTTATGTTTTCATTTATAAATTC
Organism: Clostridium sp. MF28; assembly: GCF_002969175.1. NCBI lineage: Bacteria > Bacillati > Bacillota > Clostridia > Eubacteriales > Clostridiaceae > Clostridium > Clostridium sp. MF28. The sequence goes on along the minus strand of NZ_CP014331.1, from coordinate 6,148,049 downwards.
TTAAATTCCTATATTCTTAAATTCTTACTTCTTATATTCTTATATTCTTAAGAATATATATTTTTACCATTTAAATATAACTAAAACAGAAATGATGGTCATGCTTTTGCGAAAGCGTTATATCAAAATATTTATCCATAAACATTTATGCCTTCCTAATTTCAGAATCTAGCCATCATATCTCTAAATTACTCTTCCATTTTCGAAATATGTCTGCACTAGAAATAAGTAACATATTTGTGGAGTGTTCATTAGAAATTGTGTTTATGCTTTTGATTATAAGTTATTCAAATGTGCTTGTTCAAAAAGTGAGAGTCCAAATTTTATTTGGGTTCTCGAACTTTCTCTGTGAGCGCTTACCTTTGAGGCCAAGCATTTTGGGCACAACTTAAATCTTAGAAGCACTCACAAAATTTCTTAGGAACCGGAACCAAAATATGTTTCTTATTTCGGCAATCTATTTTCCAAATGCTGCTGCCCAGTCTGCTTTAAATCTTTCTAATCCTTGATCTGTTAATGGGTGTTTTACATTTGCATTACTAAACTATAAGGCACTGTTGATATATCTGCGCCTGCTTTTGCTGCTTCTATTACATGAATTGGATTTCTTACGCTTGCTGCTATTATTTCTGTTTCTATTCCATGAACTGCAAATATTTCTGCTATATCTCTAACTAAATCCATACCTATCATTGAGATGTCATCTACTCTTCCAAGGAATGGGCTTACATATGTTGCTCCTGCATTTGCTGCAAGTAAGCTTGTGTTGCTGAGAATATTAATGTTACATTTGTTTTAATTCCTTCACTAGCTAATACTTTAGTTGCCTTTAAACCTTCAGCTGTCATTGGAATCTTTACTATCATATTCTTATGAATTGCTGCAATTTCTCTTCCTTCTTTTATCATTCCTTCAGCATCTTCACTTACAACTTCTCCACTTATTGGTCCATCAACTATTTCTGTAATTTCTTTTATTACTTCATTGAAGTCTCTTCCTTCTTTTGCTATTAATGATGGATTTGTTGTTACACCACATATTACTCCCATTTCATTTGCTTCTTTAATGTGTTCCACATTTGCTGTGTCTAAGAAAAATCTCATTTTATTAACATCTCCTCTTTGTTTAATTAAAAATCATTTAATATATAAGGTTATCTCAAATAAGAAATTTTAATTTCTTACTTAAGACTCACCTTTATGTAAAAATTTATTTAATAACACATAAGAAATTTGCTCTTAATTCGGAGTTCCAATCAAAAATCAAGAACATAAATCTAATATGAAATAAATAGATATTTAGTTTTATATAAAAGGCTTGTTAATCTGGAGTTCCAATCAAAGATTAAGACTCCCCTTAATATAGCTATGCTTACATAACTTTAAAAATATATTTTAAAAATTTATTTAATAAGTTTTTAAATTAATAGAGCAGCTTTCACCACTCCATTATTTAATTTCTAAGAATTCTTCTATAGGCATCATAGCAGCTCCTAGTAGATAAGATTCTTTAAAACTTGCAATACTTATACTGCAATTATTTTCATTTGTAAATAAGTTATCTTTATAAACCTCTTTTTTAGCATATCTATCTTATCATTAAGTAAATTATTTATATCTCCACCTATTACTATGCTGCTAGGATCAAATATCATAACCAAATTCGATAGACCTAAAGACAATGTTTTTAAATAATCATTTAATACATCATGAGCATCTTTGTCATTTTGATTATATCTTTCTTCAAATTCATCAATATCACTAATATTTGAACTATTAGCTTCATTATAACTATCAATCAGAGAATTCATAGATGTGTATGCTTCTAAACAGCCTCTAGCTCCACACTTACATTTTTTTCCATCAATTGCTATCTTAGTATGACCTAATTCTCCTGATGAGTTATTGTCACCTCTGTAAATTTTTCCATTTATTATTATACCGAGGCCTAAACCTTCTGTTATTGATACATATAATAGATTTCTTAGTATATCTCTTTTATTTAAAAAACTCGTAGTAAGCAGATAAATTTGCTTCATTATCTACATATACTGGAATGTCTAAGTATTCGAACTTTTCCTTTAAATTAAAATCTTTGGCGCCTAACAAATATGAATACTTTATTATGCCTTCTTTAAAATCTACGGTTCCAGGTAATGAAATCCCTATTCCTAATAAATTTGCAGAGCATAAATTATATTTCTTCATTAACAAATCTATATTTTCATTAAGTAAATTTATTATGTTCTCTATTCCATCACTATTATGTCTAACTCGCATACTTTCAATAACTTTTTTCTTTATATTTACTAATGATATCTTTATATGATTCGGTGTTAGTGCTTACTCCAATTGAATATCTACAGTTTTCATTCAATTTAATAGCAATTGCTTTTCTTCCTCCTGTAGATTCCAACGATCTTACATCTTCTACAATACCTTCGCTTTTCAATTCTGTAATATTTGTAGAAACTGTTGTTATACTTATATCTAATATTCTAGATATATCTAATTTGGTGATCTCATTTTTCTTTAATAATAATGCTATTATCTTTTTTCTGTTAGTTTCTTTTATTTTACTGTGATTTACTTCTATCAAACTTTAAAATACTCCTCTCGACTATTATCAGTAATAGTAGCTTTTTCTTAAATAATATCACTATTATTATTTTTGTTAAAGTATTTAAAAAACTATATGATTTTTTTGCTAAAATTCGATTACTACTACACACCCTTAATTAATTATACAATTACTTAACTAAGATGATTGATTTATATCTTTAATATATTTAAATATCTTTTATTCTTGGATAAGCTGAATTATATGTTTCATATACTTTTGAGTATACTTCTTTTAATTCTTCATTTGGAGAAACTTTCTTGTTTTCCTTTTACGATTCTATCACAAGCATCTTCTACAGAATCATAGATTCCTGCTCCAACCCCTGCTAGTATTGCAACTCCAAGCGCACCACCTTCAGATGCTTTAACTGTAGTTAATGAATATTGGAAAATATCAGCTAATATTTGTCTCCATACAGCACTTTCTGCTCCACCGCCACTTACTCTTATTTCATCAATGTTTACATTCATGTCTTCGATTAAATCAAGGCAGTTTTTCAAACTAAAGCTAACACCTTCTAATATACTACGTACAAAATCATCATGGTTATTTATTAGTGATACTCCTAAAAATGCACCTTTTACATTAGGGTCTATATGAGGTGTTCTTTCTCCCATAAGATATGGTAAGTAAACAATTCCATTAGAACCAGGTTTTGATTTTGCTGCTTTTTCAGTTAATAAATCATAGATATCTCTTCCTAATTTCTCGCTTTCTTCAACTTCTTTAGCGCAGAATGTTCTTTTAAACCAGTTCAATGATAGACCAGCTCCTTGAGTAACACCCATTATATGCCACTTACCTGGTACTGCATGACACAAAGTATGAACTCTTCCTTCTTTATCAAATCTAGGTGTATCAGTTGCCGCAAATACTACTCCTGAAGTACCTATTGTTGTTGATATTATTCCTTCTCTTACTATTCCATTTCCTATTGCTCCTGCTGCTTGGTCTCCAGCACCGCCAACAACTGGTGTATCTACTGCTAAGTTTGTTAATTTTGCAACTTCCTCTGTAACTTTTCCACTAACAACTACTGATTCATAAACATCTGCTAATATGTTTTTATCTATATTTAACTCATTAAGTAATTCTTCGCTCCAGTTTCTAGTATTTATATCTAACATTTGCATACCACTAGCATCTGAAACTTCTGTTGCAAAAACATTAGTCAATTTAAGTCTAATATAATCTTTTGGAAGAAGTATTTTGTAAATTTTATTATAGTTTTCTGGTTCATTATTTCTAACCCACAATAATTTTGAAAGAGTAAATCCAGTTAATGCAGGATTACCAGTGATCTTAATTAGTCTTTCTTTTCCGATTACTTCTGTCATGTAATCACATTCTTTTTCTGTTCTTTGATCACACCAGATTATAGAATTTCTAATTACATTAAGATCTTTATCTACCATAACAAGCCCATGCATTTGGCCACTTAATCCAATACCTTTAATATCAGAAGCTTGTACACCACTTTTTTCAATAACATCTTTTATTCCCTTTACACATGCCTGCCACCAATCTTCTGGATCTTGTTCTGCCCATCCTACCTGTGGTTGGAATAAATCATATCCATAAGTTGCAGTTTTTATTGTAGTTCCATTTTCATCAAAAAGAGCTGTCTTTGTTCCTGATGTTCCAATATCCAATCCTAATAAATATCTCATTAATAAACCTCCTAAGTTATATATCTTTTCTAAATTAACATAATTACAAACTTTTTACTCATTTTTTTAAATAACTTTTTAAATGTATTTTAATAAGTTTATTATACTTCCCTTTTTCATCGCGGTCAATAGTTTTTTGAATACATTTTCATTTTTTATTTTACTAGTTATTTTTGTATTTAGAAAGTTACACTTATTATAAAATATCTAGTCAAATAGAGTCTCAAATAAAAAGGAACTTCTTGCAATAATAATACTAAAAAATATTACAAGAAGTTCTTTTAACTATAAATTTACAAGTTAGAAGTTTTTTCAAATGTATTTACATAGAGCTTACCTTTAAGGCTAGCCTTTGGATACAACTTCTAATCTTAGAATCATCCATAAAATCCCGTACAAGTCGGAATAAAAGCATGCTTCTTATTTTGGTGAGATGAATAAATCTATATGATATATTATTTATTTATGATCCTCAAATATATATTGATTAACTATAGATTCTAACAACTCTTGTCTTCCAGATTTATTTATTATAGGGTTATTGTTTAACGCATATGCTTCTAATTCTTTAAAGCCAACTTTTCCTTCAACAATTTCTTTACCTATTCCTTGTGTAAAGCTTGAATATTTTTCTTTTATAAAGTCTTCCAAATCACCATTTTCTAAAAGTTTATAAGCAACTCTCAATCCTTTAGCAAATGTATCCATTCCTGCTATATAAGCTAAGAATAAATCTTCTTTTTCAAATGATGCCCTTCTAACTTTAGAATCAAAGTTAACACCACCTGGTGCAATCCCTCCATTTTTAAGGATTTCATACATAGCTAATGTAGCATCATATATATTTGTTGGGAACTGATCTGTATCCCATCCAAGTAACGGATCTCCTTGATTAGCATCTATGCTGCCTAAGAAATTATTGATTCTTGCAAAATGAAGTTCATGTTGGAATGTGTGTTGTGCCAAAGTAGCATGATTTGCTTCAATGTTAACTTTAAAATACTTATCAAGGTTATAATTTTTAAGGAATCCTAAAACTGTTGCTGTATCAAAATCATATTGGTGCTTTGTTGGTTCCTTTGGCTTTGGCTCTATTAAAAATTGTCCTGTAAATCCTATTTCTTTAGCATAATCAACAGCCATTTGAAGTAATCTAGCAAAGTTATCTAATTCTAAGCCCATATCTGTATTTAATAGAGTTTCATATCCTTCACGTCCACCCCAAAAAACATAGTTTTCTCCATCTAGCTCCTTTGTTATTTCAATTGCTTTTTTAATTTGTGCTGCTGCATAAGCAAATACATCCGCATTACAGCTAGTACCTGCACCATGAACATACCTTGGATTAGTAAAACAGTTAGCTGTTCCCCATAAAAGTTTTTTATTATACTTTTTCATTAAACTTTTACACAACGCAACTATTTCATCTAAATTTTTATTAGTTTCTTGTAATGTTTTTCCTTCTGGTGCTATATCTCTATCATGGAAGCAGAAATATTCTATGTTTAGCTTATCCATTAATTCAAATGCTGCTTCCATTCTTGCTTTAGCTAAATCCATTTCATTAGTTTCGCTGTCCCATGGACGAATCATAGTCCCAACACCAAACGGATCTGCTCCTGTAGCTGTTAATGTGTGCCAATAAGATAAGGCAAATCTTAAATGTTCTTTCATTGCTTTATCCCCAATAATTTCGTCTGGATTATAATATTTAAATGAATATGGATTTTTAGAATTTGCCCCCTCGTAATTTATTTTCGAAACATTTTCAAAGTATTCTCTCATATGATACCCTCCTCATTTTTACTATATTAAATATAAATTTTTTCTAGTAAATAGCGTAATAACTTATTAAGCCATTTATCTATCTATTTATAAAAGCCAACGTTAGTAATAACTAGCCCTTATATATAAATCAAATTTGTTTGATTTTAATGAATATTCTGAATTTTATTTTGTATAACAAGCTTTAATCAAAATAATTATTAAAGTAAGTCAAAGTACTTATTCTTTTGATATTCACTACTTAAAATATATTTTGAAATAACTTTTTAAATGTTGTTTTATAAGCTTATAATACTTTCTTTTTTTTATATAGTCAATAGTTTTCTGAGTACATTTTCATGTTATTTTTTAATAAAATAATTCATTATAATTATGTCCGTTTCATACCTTTTTATGTTAAACAAAATATAGAATTAATATACCATATATACAGATAACAGCAGACAATATTAATTATAGCCTGCTGTTATTCAAATGATTTTTCGTCACTAATTTATATAAAGTTTTAATTAAGATTATATAATCATTTTCAAAGAATTATTTCTTGTTTTTAGATGATATATCCATCCATACTGCTATTAGTAATATTAAACCTTTAACGATGTATTGCCAGAATGTTGGAGTATTCATCATACTCATACCGTTATCTATACTAGCCATTACAAGTGCACCAACTAATGCTCCAGCAACTGTACCACTACCACCTGCTAAACTTGCTCCTCCGATAACACATGATGCAATTGCATCCATTTCTGCATTTTGACCAGCTGAAACTGATCCTGCATTTAATCTTGATGTAAGTAATATTCCAGCAACTGCGCAAAGTAATCCAAGTACTGAATATATAACAATAATATGTTTTTTTACGTTTATACCAGATAATCTTGCTGCATCTCTATTTCCACCAATTCCATATATTCTTCTACCAAATATAGTCTTTGTTCCTACAAATGCTAATATTAAAGCTAAAAGTAACATAATGAAAACTGGTATAGGAAATCCTTGATAGTCATTAAGAATTAACACTAGAACTAATGATATAACTCCAATTCCTACTATTGTAAGTACATCTAAAGCCATTGGTCTAACTTCAATATTATATTTAATCTTATTCTTTCTATTTCCTAATATTAAATATGCTGAACCTACAATTGCTAGCACTACTAATATATAACCTACAACTGTTGGTAAATACGCTTGTCCTATAGCTTTGAAATCTGCTGTTAATGGTGCAACAGTATTACCACCTGTAATTCCTATTAATACACCTCTAAAAACAAGCATACTTGCTAAAGTAACTATAAATGATGGCACATTTCTAAAGGCTATCCAATATCCATTCCAAGCTCCCATAATAACTCCAAGTATTAATGTTATTACCACTGTTGGGATAGCTGAAAAACCAAACCAAACATTTAATATTGCTGCAATTCCTCCAAGTAAACCTAAAGTTGATCCTGCTGAAAGATCTATTTCACCTAAAATGATTACAAAAACCATGCCTATTGCAAGTACACCAGTAATTGACATTTGTCTAAATAAATTTGATAAATTTCTTGTTGTCAAAAAATTTCCATCTGTTAAAAACGTGAACAAAACCCATATTGCTGCTGTTGCTATTAATATTGCTGCCATCTTAGATTTAAATATAACCCCTAAACCTAATTTCTTTTCTTTTTCTGAACTTGTACTTTTACTTAATTGCATCTTATATTCCTCCTACAGAAGTTTTAGTTTCTTCGCTATAACTCTCACTAACTTCTTCATTTTTCTTTCCTACAGAATAATTCATGATCATCTCCTGAGTTAACCCATTATTCTCAAGACTTGCCTTTATTTCCCCTTCATTCATTACTAGAACCCTATCACTAATTCCAAGTACTTCTGGAAGTTCTGATGAAACCATTATTATAGATATTCCTTGTTTAGCTAGCTTAAATATTAACTTATAAATTTCATACTTAGCTCCAACATCAATTCCTCTAGTAGGTTCATCTAATATTAATATTTTAGGTTCAGCAAGAAGATTTTTTGCTAGTATTACTTTTTGTTGATTTCCACCACTTAGATTTTTTATTGCTAATTCAGTTGATGCAGTCTTTATTTTTATTTCATCAATAAATTTTAAAACATCCATCATTTCCTTATCTTTATCTATTACGTTTAATGGCCTTTTATATTTCACTAAATTACTCATTGTCATATTTTTAGCTACACTCATACCCGCAATTATTCCATCTTTTTTTCTATCTTCTGGAACCATAGCTATTCCTTTGCTTAAAGCATCATTTGGATTTTTTATGTCAATTTTTTTACCCTCAAAATATACTTCACCGCTCTTTTGACCTTGGAAACTTCCATATATGCTTGCCACCATTTCTGTTCTACCTGAACCTACTAAGCCTGAAATTCCAAGTATCTCCCCACGTCTTAAGGTAAAACTCGCATTTTTTACTCTTTTTATGTTCTTATTAAATGGATCTAAAACGTTAAAATTCTTTATCTCAAAAAATTCTTCACCTATTTTATGTTCTTCTCTAGGGAATAGATTTTTCATTTCTCTTCCAACCATCATTTGTACTAGCTTATCTTGATCTATCTCACTAATAGGAACTTGTCCTATTGTTGAGCCATCTCTAATTACAGTAACATTGTCACATATTCTTGTAACCTCATTAAGTTTGTGAGAAATATAAATACATGTTACTCCATCTCTTCTTAAATCATCTAATATTCCCATTAACACTTCTACTTCACCTTCGCTTAAAGAGGCAGAAGGTTCGTCAAGAATCAATAGTTTTGCATTTTTAGATAGAGCTTTTGCAATTTCAACTAATTGCTGATGTCCAATTCCAAGATCCCCCGCTCTAGTAAGCGGATTAACATTCAGCTTAACCCTATTTAATAATTCATTTGTCTTATTTAACTGTTCACTAAAATTTACTAGTCCACGTGCGCCAATTTCATTTCCTAAAAAAATATTTTCTGCTATAGATAATTGTTTTATAAGTGCTAATTCCTGATGAATAATTGCAATACCAACACTTTCAGAATCTTTTATACTTGTTTGGCTTAATTCTTTTCCTTCAAAAATTATTTTTCCAGAGTAAGACCCAGCAGGATGCTCTCCGCTCAAAACTTTCATCAGTGTGGATTTTCCAGCTCCATTTTCACCACAAAGAGCATGGATTTCTCCTTTTTTAACTTTTAAAGTTACTCCATCTAATGCCTTTACTCCAAAGAATTCTTTGACTATATCTCTCATTTCTAAAATATACTCACTCATGAAATGCTTATCTCCTTTCTATATTGGAGTCTGACACAATATCTTCAGACTCCAATATTCTTATTTATTTGCTTGGTCTTTTGTCTTCTGGTACATTTTTATATACATCATCAAACTTTTGGAAACCATCTTTAATTACAGTATCTTTCATGTTATCTGCTGTAACTGCTATCGGAGTAAGTAATACTGAAGGTACATCTTTTTTACCATTGTTAGTTACAGTACCGCCTGTTTCAACATCTTCACCCTTAGCCATCTTTACAGCCATTTCAGCTGCTTTTGCAGCAATATCTTTTATAGGTTTGTATATTGTCATTGTTTGAGTTCCTTCAACAACTCTTTGGCAACCAGCTAAATCTGCATCTTGTCCAGAGATTGTAATTTTTCCTGCTAAGCTTTGTGCTTGTAATGCTTGAATAGCACCACCTGCTGTACTATCATTTGATGCAACTACAGCATCAAGTTTGTTATTATTTGCTGTCAAAGCATTTTCCATTATCTTTAATGCTTCCTCTGCTGACCAATCTTTTACCCATTGATCCCCTACTAGTTTTATATCGCCCTTATCTACATAAGGTTTTATTATGTTCATTTGTCCTTGTCTAAATAATTTTGCATTATTGTCTGTTGGAGATCCTCCCATCATGAAATAATTTCCTTTTGGAGTTTTATCCACGATAGCTTTAGCTTGTAATTCTCCAACCTTTACATTATCAAAAGATACATAGTAATCTAAGTCACTATTTGTAATCAATCTATCATAAGCCAATACTTTTATTTTATTTTGGTGAGCTTCTTCTACAATTGGTGCTATTGATTCACCGTTATGTGGTATTACAACTAAGACATCTACCCCTTGAGATATAAGATTCTCAGCTTGTGACATTTGTGTTGGATCATCCCCATTTGCAGATTGGAAAACAACATCTGCTCCAAGTTTCTTAGCTTCTTCTTCAAAGATTTCCTTATCATGCTGCCATCTTTCAAGTCTTAGGTCGTCCATACTTACACCAATTTTTATTTTCTTATTTCCATTGCTAGATGTTTGTGCATCTTTTTTAGCTCCACATCCTGTCAATGCTGAAAATATTAGTACCCCACTTAGTGCCAAACCTAATAATTTAATCATTTTTTTAGATTTCATCTTTTTCTCCCCTTTTTTTTAATTATAGATCTCTTTTACAGTTTTAATTATATCCGTTATAGTAAACGTTTCAAATAGACTGGTTTGCTAATTTATAATCTTATATTGCTATCTTTTTACAGCAAATTTTTACTAGTAAATAATTCAAAACATAAAGAAAATCCAGACTAATATCTAAATATAAGAAATAGTCTGGACTTTTTTATTGTTGTGATATGTTGTTAGTAATATATTGCTTTTTATAAATTAAAAAATTCCTGAATAATAAGTAACATATCTTTCGCTAATTGATTTTAAAAAATCTTTTCTTCCATATTTCCTTTAAAATTTGCAGGACTGACACCTTCATATTTCTTAAATACTTTGCTGAAATAATTAGGATCATTGTATCCTACTTTGTAGCAAACCTCTTTCACATTCATTTCTCCAGTTGAAAGTAATTCCTTTGCAACATCTATTCTGCATTTATTCACATATTCCGAAAAATTAATGCCGGTTACTTCTTTAAATGTCCTACTAAAATAATAGACACTTAATCCAAAATTGCTTGCTACCTTCTCTAGTTCTAATTCTGTTTCAATATTTTCTCTAATAAATTGTTTTACACTTTCAAATAGTTTCATCTTTATTTTATTTGAATTTTTATTTTTACCTAACTTTGTATCCCCTGATATCCCGACTGAAAAACTATCATTCATCAATTTTCCTTCTATATCATCAATATAAATAATATTTACATTGTCTGAGTTGTATACTAAACACTTCATAGCTTGTCTATAAGATTCCACAATTTGCTCTACTGAATCAAATATTTCTCCAAGACCTGCTCTTATTGAAATATTGAATCTCTTTTTTATTTCTCTTCTCAAATTAAATGCAAGGTCAATTTCTAAACTTTTAAAATCTTCAGTTTCCTCATTATCTATTTGTATAAAATACGTTAATTCTTCATAAAATACATAATTTCCTATGCATTTATATCTTCTGTTTATATATTCTTTAACATATTCTCCTATCTTAATCCTAATTTGATCTCTTTCAACCCTACTAATATCTTTATAAGCATATTTGTCTTTTATTGAAATAACCATTGCATAGCTATTCATAAAACTCATATCTAAACATTGCAGATACATTCCATAATCAACGCCTTTAAGTTTATCATTAATTATTAGATCACTTAATTGATTTTCAAGCACAGGCAATAAAGTATATATTTTCTCTTTATCTTTAATTTCACTTTTTCTTTTCTCCTGTTCTTTTTTCACCCATTTAATTCCCACAGCAATTTTTTCTATAATCTCTTCCTTAGTAAACGGTTTTAGAAGATATTCTTTCACATTTATTTTTACAGCTTCTAATGCAAAATCAAAATAATCGTATGCTGTCAAAATTATGCTATATAAATTTGGTAAAGTTGCTGTCATTTCTTTCAATGCCTGTATTCCATCAATTCCTGGCATTTTTATATCAATAATAACTATATCTGGTCTGATACTTTCAGATAGTTCAATTGCTTCTCTCCCATTTTTGGCTTCGTATATTTCTAACTCTCCTAAAAAATTCTCTTTTATTATATGTTTAACGGTCTCCCTATCATACTTTTCATCATCAGCAATTAATATTTTCATCATTATTCTCATCCCCCATTATAGGTATTTTCAAATAAACTTTAGTCCCTTTGCCTTCTTCACTTTCTACTTTAAACATATTTTTCTTGTTATATAAATATCTAAGCCTCTTTTCTACTATATTTATTCCAAGGCCTGTTGTATGCCCTGTATGTTTTGCATCATAATTATAATTATTAATCTTATCCAAAACTTCTTTAGAAATGCCAACACCATTATCTTCAATTAAAACATTACACTCACCATTTTCCTCATCAATATATATATTTATATATCCACCATCTTCTTTCCCTTCAATCCCATGTATAAATGCATTTTCTACTAATGGTTGTATTGTCATTCCAGGAACTTTAACTTTTTTCATATCCATATTTGTACTTAGATTAAATTTTACCCTATCATCAAACCTGCACTCCTGAATATAAATATAATCCTTTACAATCTTTATTTCATCTTCTAATAGTGCATTTGTACTCATACTTCTTAAAGAATATCTTAAAATATTAGATACTGATTTAATTAATTTACTTGTAGTTATCGCATTTTCCATTATTGCTGTCGCGTTTATACAATTTAGAGTATTAAATAAGAAATGTGGGTTTATTTGAGACTGTAATACCTTTAAATCAAATTCTTTTAAAGCATTCTCATATTTTAGATTTTTCATCTCCTCCTCTTTTAATTTTTTTTCTAATACGATCTTCCCATTAAGGGAGCTAATAAGATTTTTTATATCTGTAATCATGGTATTAAATGTTTTTGTTAAAATATCTAACTCATAAATGTCGGTTTTGTTACCTTCATAATATTCAAATTGACCTTTTGATACTTTGTTTGATATTTCAACCATACCCTTTAAGCCCTTAGATATATGTCTTATAAATGTTAATGCATAAACTACACATAAAGCTAAAATTAATATAAGATATGTAGCTAGTCCTATATATATTACGCTGCTATTTCTATTTAGTTCTTTATATGCTATACTATTAGCCTCTAGAAAATTTTGCATTAAAGTAGATGCATATGCATCACAATATGATGCAATATTCTTGGCTGCTACAAAATCATCATAGTAAAAAATGTATCCCTCCTTATTTTCATACGCAGATATTGTATTTTTAGAACTTTCTATATAAGAATCTACAGTATTATCTAAATCTCTCAAAATATATTGATTTACATCATCAGAATTTTTCTTAAGCTTACCAATTTTTTGTTTTGCAAGAATCACCTCATTATTATAACTTTCTTTTTTACTCGGGGTTCCATTCAATATATATTGATTAAAATTATCTAAAGAGCTATCAACATGCTGCTTAATTTCATTAGTAATGAGCATATTGTTAAGCATATTAACATACCCATCCTCGATTTTTTTGCTCATCGCTAGGGATATTATATTGCATATACATATAGGAATAATTAAGCATATAACAAACATTATAAATTTACTATTTAAACTCTTAGTTTTCAATTTTATCATCTCCTCGCTTATAGCTCCATATATTACTATTATTAATTACATTCACATCGATTAGTGATTTTGAAAACTTATTTGATTTTCCTTCAATTTTGTCCATAATAATATTAACTGCCCTATAACCCATTTCATTACTTTTCTGCACTATTGTTGCTGAAACTAGTCCATTTCTAATATTGCTTAAAGTATCATCCAAATCATCAAAACATATAATTTTTACCCTATCCTTATAATTTAAATCTTTTACTGCTCTTGCAGCGCCTATTCCGTCAAGAGCTGAGGTACAAAATAAAGCATTTATGTTATCATTTCTATTTAATATTTTTCTTGTTATGATTTCTGCCTCAAGAAGCATCGCATCCGATGAATCTGTATCTACAATTTTCAAGTTAGAATTCGATTTTATATATTCTGTAAAGCCTTCTACCCTTTCTTTCTGATTCTTTACGTTTTTTCCTCCCATTACTATTGCTACATTTCCAGACGTTCCTATTTGCTTGACCATTTCCTTTCCGGCAACTTGTCCAGCTAAAACATTATCTGTACCAACATAGGCTATTCTATTGCTATCTTCTTCATCTGAATCTATTGTAACTACTGGAATACCTTTCTCCATTGCGCTATTAATTTTCTTTTTATATTGTCCTTCTTCTTGTACATATGTTATTATACCACTCACCTTTGCTGATGTAGCCATATCAAAAAGTTTTAGCCCATCTTCAGTACTTGCAGTTGTAGGTCCTAAAAATTCAACCACTGCACCTCTTTCTTTAGCAGCTCTTTCTGCGCCAGCTTTTATATCAAGCCAATATGGATTAGTCTTTATATGAGAAATCAGCACTATCTTAGGTTTTATCGGTTCCTTTTCTACTTTCTTGTCCCTTAATAAGTTAATAAAATATAAATTACTCCCTAAAAAAAGAGCAATAAGTATAATGACCAAAACGCTCTTTAAGAATTTCATTACTAAGATCTCCTTTTTAATAAAATTAATGAAATAAATAATATTATAAAACCACTTTTAAAATGTCCTTTAATAATGTTATTCTATATTTGTTCTTTTTCTAAGTCAATATATTTTTGTATAGCTTTTCATAAGAGATAAAATAACAATATCATAAATAAACATTTATTAAAATTATAAAATAGCTTCTTTAGTAAATTTTCAAATCTTTTGCTGCTCACTTTCACATTTATAATTTTATGTAGACAATATAAGATTCTTTAAATAAAGAGACTAAAATAACTACAAATACTTAATTAGCTGAACTTTGACCATTCTATAATCCTCAAATATATAAACATTTTTGAAGGCTAAACATTTATACTTTTCTAGCTAGAAAAATAATAGGGTTAGAAGTAACAAAAAAAGCTACTTTTAACCCTAGCATCATTTATAGATATAATCTATATTCTATTTATAATATGAGTACTATGCAAAATTAAATTTTAGATAATTTCATCCATTCCATAGTACTTATTACATTACTAAATTTTAAACTTTGAGCAATTAAAGTAGCTTTATGAAGATCTTTACTACTTATAGAACCCACTTCATTATTTACATCTATAGTTCCTGTAGTATTCTCTTTTGCATAATCCATTACCTTCAATATATTATCAAAGCTATTATTAGGATAAGTTACTTTTAGTTTACCTGTAAAATATTCATTTTGCACATCAATTACTAGCAATGCTTTTTTCATTTTCATTCCACCTTTACATTTGCTGATCTACTTATATTTGTTATACTAATAGTATCTTAAATTAAGGTTGAAATGTGAAAGAGATTCGTTAGTTTCTCTTTAAAAATGAAAGGATTTTAGGCTCTATGTTTGATGAAATAGATTTGAAGATTTTAGACATACTATTGATTAATTCAAAAATACCACTTAAGGAAATTGGCGAGCATGTACACCTAACCCCTCAAGGAGTATCCAATAGAATTATACGACTTCAGGATTTAGGTATAATAACACAGTATACTGTATGCATTAATAATTCTATGCTGGGCAAAAACATTACTGCATTTATTACTATTTTCATGAAAACCACACAACATGATAAATTAACAAAATTTATTAAAGAAAATACAATTATAACTGAGGCACATAGGATTAGTGGAGATGGCTGCTATTTGCTTAAAGTCATATGCTCTAATATGGATGAAATTAATTTATTACTTGATAAAATCATGGAATATGGTACCTACAGATTAAGTTTATCTACCTCAACAATAAAGTAATAACTATTATATATGTTGTAATAGTTAATTTAAATTTAAATTTCTAATACCTAAATAACTGTTTGGAAAATAAGTCCATACATTTGTGAGCAATATATAAATTCACTAACATAATTATGAATCCCAAAACAGAATATGAAATAATAATATTTGATGTATACACTTTGGCTATACTTTTAATAATATAAATACAAATTGGCAAAAAGATAATGCTTGTAACAATTGCTGGAACATATTTTCTTATTATTAATGCTTGAAAACAATGTATTATTAAATGTGTGGTAAAAGCAATAAATAGGCCAATCCATAAATTAAACCAATTTGCTTTGTACGAAATAATAGTAATTATGATAATTAAAATAAATTCTTCAGCAACCCCAAAAGCAAAAGATGCTGTTGTAATATTATCGAAATGAGGCAATAACTTTTTTGATAACTTTGGAAACTTTTCAGATAAATAATACCTATTTTTATTTATCCATGATTGGATAAAAATTATTTCTTCAAAATCATGGATTATAAATAGCATAGGAAAAAACCATATAATTGCTTTCATATTGCTCATTTCAATCCTCCCATATATTATTTCATAAAAATTAGATTAACAGACATTAGTTATTTTTTATCTATCATTTCCTTATATATACTAATCTTTTTATCCAAGTGTATTATATTTTCTTCAATTTTTCTTTTTTCAATATTTAACCTGTCCATTTGTTCTTCAAGTAATTCTAATCTTTCCTTAATTGTATCATCGCCATCATATCTCAATTTAGAATAGTATTGTATCTGCTTAATTGGCATATTTATTTCCTTTAATCGGATTATAAATTTTAGCCACTCAATATCTTTTTCAGAATATACTCTTTTGTTAGCTTCATCTCTTTCAGGATAAATCAGACCAAGCTTTTCATAATATCTTAGTGTATCAATGCTCAAACCAATTTTTTCAGAAAACTCTCCTATATAATAATTCAAAATAATCACCTACCTCTTGACATGGAGTTAACTCCAGCATATATGATAATATTATCAAAAAGTAGGAGGTATTACAATTATGGAAAATAGATATGAAAAAGGGCTAAATAAACTTAACGAGGTTGATGGAAACGCTGGAACAGCTGTAATAGAATCACTTAAGGATATAGCTCCAGACCTTGGAAAATACATTATTGAATTTGCTTTTGGAGATATTTATACAAGGCCAACATTTGATTTAAAACAAAGGGAACTTGTTACTTTATCTGCTCTTACTACACTAGGAGGGTGCGAAAACCAATTAAAAGTTCATATTAATGGAGCATTAAACGTTGGGATCTCTAAAGAAGAAATAGTAGAAGTATTCTTACAATGCATTCCATATGTCGGCTTTCCAAAGGTATTAAATGCTGTAGCGGTTGCAAAGGAGATTTTCAATAATTAATTTTATAATTAATTAAGAGCTCAGAATTTTTATAATTTTAAGGCATATTAAAGAAAATAGCAAGTCCAAAATGTTATGATTATTTCTCATCAGGCGAGGAAGCAAATTAGTCTCATAGCAGGTCTCTATTAGGGTAATTTACTGACGCAGGATGGTAAAAAATAGGCTTGGCAGATGGACTTCTTATTTTTTGATTATGCCTAAATTCTAAAAAAATAAGTTTTATATTATTCTTTATATTGTTTTTAATATTAAATTTATCTACAGTAATAATCATCATATATAATGAATTTTTTGTTAATTGGCTTATAGCCCATCTCCATTAATGAATTTATACGTTCAGTTGCCATTGGAACTGCTTTCGTTAAGATATGCTTAACATCAAAAGATACGGGCTTCAAAAATAATCTTTCAGATTCTAAAAATTCTTTATTCACTCTAACACTCCCATCTTTTATTATTTAAACTCTTTTTCATGCATTTTGAAAAAGTCATAATATGTACGTACATTTTCCAATTCTGTCCACCGTTTTACATCAACAGGATTTTCATCGAGATCATATATTTTCGCGCCTTTCATAGCAAGTATAAATGGTGAGTGCGTTGATATAATAAACTGACATCTTAAAAACCGTGCGGAATCCTCAATAAAATTCATTAATTCCATTTGACGTTTTGGCGAAAGACTATTTTCAGGTTCATCCAATATATATAGTCCATTCTCATCAATTTTTTCAGTAAAATATATAAATGCGCTTTCTCCATTTGAATATTCTCTGAAATTATCCATTAATCTATTTCTCACAAATTTTGATTGTGTTTTACTCCTAGCAGTATTTACTTTTTTTAATTGTTCATAATCTGCCATCGACTTCATTTGGAATCGAGAATATTTAGACTCCAAATATTCTTCAAAAAGCTTTTCTCTCTTTATGTCAATTCCTTCATTTATACTACGAATATTTAGGATATAATCAAATACATCATCACTAGTAATAATCTTACTATTTTTAGGAATATCTGTTTCAACATATATATCACACATATTGACATAATCAGGAAAAAAATTAGATTTATTATAGATAGAATCACGGCTTACTCCTATTTTTTCTGCTATAACATTTAACGCTGTTGATTTTCCAGAACCATTTCCTCCATACAGAATAGTAACTGGTTCAAAATCAATTCTTTTAAGACCATGTTGTGACAATACCTTAAACGGATAAAACGAGTCATAACAGGTTCTTTTTACCTTCATGAAAAAGTCAAATTCCATATCCTCATTAGGGAATGTAAAATAATTCAAATAAACCATCTCTTTTCTCCTTCTCAGATAAATTGCAATTTATATTATATCCACTGTATAAAAGCGGTCTTATCATTTTGATTATATCCTGCTTGTTCATAGAAGTTTAGCGTACTATCTTTTTTAGAGCCAGTTAATAGCATTAATTTATAACACTTCTCTTTAAGTGCTATTTCTTTTGCGTAGTTCAAACAAGCTGTTGCTAATCCTTTATTTCTATAATGTTTATCAGTCACTACATTTTCAATAAATGCATATGGTCGTTGATTGTGTGTCAAATTTGGTATTATGACACAAACACACGAAGACACTATCTTTCCTTCTTCCTCTGCAATAATAATATGATGTTCTTTATCTTCCAAAATTCTATTCCATACTTCCATTATTTCTGGTGTTTTTCCTGGCATAGATTCACCATGAAGTTGCATATATAATTGCATTAATCCATTAAAATCTTCATTTATTATTTCCCTTATCATGTGATCATCCCCCCTGCATACATTCTAAGATGAGATAATATCTATCTAAATTGCTCCATCTTCACATTTTGACTGTTGCTATTATTAATAATCTTGGTGCCACTACTTGTTCCAATGATAATACGATCACACATATTAATAAATAATCCAGTTTCTAGTACTCCAGTTATTTTATTAACTTTATTATAAACATCATTAATGTTCATTGGCTTTCCTATATGCAAATCAACTATATAGTTACCATTATCAGTTACAAAAATCTCTTCTTCCTTCATTCTTATTTTGGGATTTAATGAATAATCCTGTAATTCTTTAATTACATGTTTGTATCCATATGGTAATATTTCAACTGGTAAAGGAAATTCTCCAATACCATCAACTAATTTACTTTCATCCATAATCCATATAACTTCATTAGCCAAACTCGCCACAATTTTTTCTCTAAATAAGGCTCCACCACCACCTTTAATAGCATTAAATTCATTATCTATTTCGTCTACGCCATCAATTGCTAAATCAATCTTATCAACTTCATCAATTGATAATAAAGGGATCTTAAGTTCTCTTGCTAAACTCTCAGTACTTTTTGATGTTGCTACAGCTTTTATCTTCATTCCATTTTTAATCAATTCTCCAACTTTTTTAATCATGTAATAAGCTGTCGAGCCTGTTCCCAATCCTAATATCATCCCATCTTTTATATATTCTGCTGATTTTTCTCCTGCAACTCTTTTTTGATCCATACTTACCTCCAAAGATTTTATAATTCTATTCCTACTTTAAATTCTCTATCTGTATAAATTTGTTTTTTCTTGAATATCATTTATATAATATTTTTCCCACTACACATTTTTCAATATTCACGACTCGTAAATATTGCCGTAAAATAGCTTTGATTCTTTTGACTTAAATATTACACATATATTCTTATCGTTTAAATCATGGTATCAGAGAATTTCATTTACCAACAAATTGTTAATCCAACCTATCATACAAATTATAATTTCGTTTCGCTTTATGTAAATTATATCATTTCCTTACAATTATTTTCATTAAATATAAATAAATTTATCACTATCTAATAATACTCGCGACTTTCATTCCACTTATATTTAATTTTTCTCCTTACTAAACCGCCCCCATATTAATGCTGTACAATAATATAATTTTTAATTATCATCTTAAAACCCTATAATTCTCTATAATCCATTAATGTATTTGTCTGTAGCTTACTACTTAATCCAATCTTATTTCCCCCCTAATTCTATTTCTAGGTATGAAAAAAGAGCCAAGATTTTACTCTCAGCTCTAGACTTCTTTTGTTAATTCCTTTTTATACATATTTCCAAGCAATATAGCTATTCCTGCAATGTTTAGAGTAAAAAAACTAATTTTTATGGGAATTGTTATGATATTGATAGAAATGATTCATTTTTTATGGTTAGTTACAAATTTTCCAAAAAATCTTGTAGCATCTCAGCTGTGATTCCCCATATATTATAAGTTTCATATTTATAAAATAAAGATCTATAATTAGCTTCTCTAAATTTATAGTTTTCCCTATTAACAATTAAATCATATGGAAATTCTTTATCTCTCTCAATATTTATTTTATTATTATATACACGAGGCTTATTATCTAAAAGATAGGATAACGGTACATAAAACACATGATCAACCTCATCTTCACTTATCTTTATTTCATCAAGATCTTTAATAATTCCTACATACGGATGAATTATTATACCATCATACCTTACTATAGTATCTAATTCATTTACTATATTAATGCTTTTTACGCCAAGTTCTTCGGATATTTCTCTAAGTGCAGCTTCCTTAGGAGATTCATTTCCATCTATCTTCCCACCCGGAAAACATATATCTCCTGGCTGACTCCTTAATTTTTTAGACCTAACTTCAAATAATACATGTACTTCATTATCAATCTCAACTAGTGGAATAATTATAGCTGACCTTCTCATTCTTTTCCAGCCATTAATATATGGTTTCTCATCTTTTAACTTATTCATAATATATTCTAAATTCATATCCTATAATCTCCTCCTATCTAGTTATGTTATAAAAATATTATATCAAAATCATTATCTTAGCGATATGAAAATTATATTCTTCTAAACATTATAAAAAAGCTGCTAAAAACAAAGTTTGAATTTCATTCTTAACAGCTTGTAATCCTTGCCTTACTAAAAGTATATTAAAAAGCTAACTTTTCATATAACTCTTTGATTGTACTAAAGCTATATGTTGGTCTAAATTCTGTATCTTTCAAATCTTCCTTTGTTGCTTCTCCAGTGAACACTACAGCTGTATCAACACCACCATTAATACCGCAGGCAATGTCTGTATATAATCTATCCCCTATAACTAAAGTTTGCTCCTTTGTAAATCCAGTTTGTTCTAGACACATTTCCACTATCGTTTTATTAGGCTTTCCAATGTATAAAGGTTGTCTTTTTACTGCATTTTCAATCATTTCACATATTGATCCACAGTCTGGTACAAAACCAAAGCTAGTCGGACAAACAAGATCTGGATTAGTAGCTATATAATCAATATCTCTTGTTGATAGTAATTCACATATATCCTCTATCTTTTTATAATTTAATTCATTATCAAATCCTACTACTGCACAAACAATATCTTCATCTTTATCTTCTGTAATATTAAGCTCAAATCTTTTTAGTTCTTTAATAAATGATTTTGTTCCAAGAACAAATATTTTTTTATCTTTATATACTTCTTTTAGATATATTGCGGTTGCATAAGATGATGTTACAAAACTTGTTTTATCAACTTTAATTCCAAAGTCATCAAACTTCATAATATAATCTTCTATACTTTTTGTTGAATTATTTGTTATAAATATATATTTACCACCTATACTTAAAACATAATCCATAAATTCTAATGTACCATCGATTAATGTTGTATCTAAAGCTATTGTACCATCAATATCTAATAAAAATAATTTTTTATCTTTTAGCATATTATCATTCTCCGTAAAATAAATTCGTTAATTCATTGCATATTCTTCTAACATATTTTCAGTTTTTGCATATTGCAAAATCGTATATCTAGGTCTGATTTCAAGGGCATGAATTACACTCCTATGAAATAATTCTTTTTCAATTCCTAACGCCTTTGGATTAGACTTAGCTCCAATAGAATTTAATAAATTTATTATTATTTCTGGCACAGGAGTCTCTATCCCAAACCTTTCTTCAATATTAAGTTTTTTATACACCCATGCCGATATTACTGTGCCAACTCCAACTGAATTGCCATGCAAAGGATGTTCTAATTTTCTTGAAAGCTTATCAATTTCCCAATAATGAGAAAGATGGTGTTCTGCTCCTGACGCTGGTCTTGAATTTCCAGAAAGAGTCATTGCTATTCCTGATAGTATAAGTGCTTCTGATATATATTCTATTGCTTTAACATCTCTCTTAACAGCTCCTTCTATATTTTCAAAACATTTATACATAGCATTCCTTACTAGCTTTTCTGTTGTATCACAAAAATATTCGTCAAGAATCGTATTAGATAGTCTCCAATCAGAAAGTGCTGTATATTTTCCTAGTATATCACCAAATCCAGCGCATATCATCTCAAATGGAGCATCTTTCATAATATTTGAATCAGCTATAATAGCATATGGATTAGTCCCTGGATATGTTACCTTTGCTCCATCAATAATTAGAGGTGATACTGTTGATGCATATCCATCCATTGATGGAGCTGTTCCCATTATAACATAAGGAATATGAATTTTTGCACTTATTATTCTACATATATCATTAATACTTCCAGATCCCACAGCAACTATAAGCTCTGTTTCATTATTTACTTCAACCAATACTCGTCCAATTGCTTTTTCATCTGGAATTAAATCTCCATCACTAACTAATATAATATTATCTACCTTATAACCTGATTCAGTAAGTTCATTTTCTACACACTTGCCAAGTGCTTTATAAGTATTATTATCACTGACCAATAAGATTTCTTTTGGTAAAATTTCTTTTGCGACATCTAGAATTCTATTATATACATTTTCTCCAACATAGATATGTTTTATGTCTATTCTATGTTTTTTGCCGCAGCCACAGTCAAATTCCATATCCGCCATTTCTTCTATTGTTTTAGTCAAAATTTCATTCAAAATTAAGTACCTCCTACGTTTATGCTTTTTGCTTTAGGTTCATTTAAAATTATATACTATATTCATCTGCATAAACAGCGTACAAGTTACTTAATTTTAAGCTTTATTGAACTAAATACATTTTCTTACCCACACTATCATTTCTCCTGGTGTTCTGTTCGCCCATAAATAATATGGAATCCATTTCAACTTCTTTTCATTAAATTCAATTTTAGAGTCATATACATATAACTTATCTTTATCACAATCTTGCTCTTTAACTACTAGTCCATCACTTTCAAGTACTATTGCGCCACCTAAGAAATCTTTGTCATATTCATAAGTAAATTTAGGATTACTATTTAAATAAACTCTGTGCAGATCAGGTCCATTGTCTTCTTCCTCTAGGCAATAAACAACTGGTCCCCTCATTACAGCAACTTTTCCCATGTCTTCCCTTACATTTATATTTGCTCTAATTATTTCTACAGGCATCTTAAATAAAATGTTAATTTTATCAGCATCTTTCCATTTTCTATTTATATACGCATACCCATCGATTATACTGAAATTTATCTTTTCTTCATTAACTTTTATTTCATAATTTCTACACCATTCAGGAATTCTTAATGCAAATTCAAATTCAGCTTCTTCCTTCATGTTTAAATTAATGTCTATACTCTCATCCCATGGATAGTTTGTTTTAATATTAAATTCTACACTCTTTCCGGAGAAATTAGCTGATATTTCTCCTCCCATGTATAAATGCATAAATATTGTATCATCTCTTAATGTATATGCATAACTTCCTATAGAAGTCAAAAGTCTTGCTAG
This sequence comes from Clostridium sp. MF28, assembly GCF_002969175.1. Classification (NCBI taxonomy): domain Bacteria; kingdom Bacillati; phylum Bacillota; class Clostridia; order Eubacteriales; family Clostridiaceae; genus Clostridium; species Clostridium sp. MF28. Next base: position 6,123,979 of record NZ_CP014331.1, on the reverse strand, counting down.
ATTTGGCGGACAGCATGCACACCCAAACCATTTTTGACGTTCAACTTTTACATGTGCTCTCAAATGATCTTTTTCAGAAGCCTCTGGAACTACCTCTAATGGATTTACATAGAAAAACTTAGTTCCATCAATTGACATTCCGCTTATAATTCCGTTGTATAAGGCTTTCTCCATTATATCTGCATATTGTGATTTAGGTTCAATTTCAAGCATTCTTCTTGCAAAAAAAACTAATCCAATAGACGCACAAGTTTCAGCATAAATAGTATCATTAGGCAAATCATAATCACAAGTAAATGCTTCTCCATATTGTGATGATCCGATTCCACCTGTTATATACATTTGCTTTTTAGTCATATTACTCCATAATCGCTTGCAAGCTTCTAGCAGCTCATCGTCATTTGTTTCTCTTGCTACATCAGCCATTCCTGAATATAAATATACAGCTCTTACAGCATGCCCTTCTGCAACTTCCTGCTCTTTTACTGGTTTACCTGCTTGATAATATTGATATTTAAAGTAACTATCTTCCCACCAGAACTTATTATTGTACTTTTTCCCCTCTTCTTCAAAATATAATGGTGATTTGCCTCTTTCATCTATAAAGTATTTTGCTAAATTTAGATATTTTTTATCTTTTTTTATTTTGTACAGTTTAATTAAAGCCAATTCAATTACTTCATGACCTGGATATCCATGCAATTTGCCATCTTCTGGTCCAAATATAGTATCCACATAGTCTACATATTTTACGATTGCATTTAATAACTTATCTTTTCCCGTTGCCTCATAATAAGCTACTGCCCCTTCAATCAAATGACCTAAACAATACAATTCATGATTATCACGTAAGTTTGTCCATCTTTTATCTAATCCGTTTATAATGTAATAAGTATCTAGGTATCCATCTGGCTGCTGTGCTGCACAGACAATATCGATTGCTCCATCTGCAATTTTTTCAAGTCCTTCATCCTTATTCCACATAAGAGAATATCCAACCGCTTCTATCCATTTTGCAAAATCACTATCTTGAAATACAAAACCTTTAAATTCACCTTCCATCATCCCAGCTGCAATCTTAAAATTTTGCATACAATAACTTGGCTCCGCACCTTCTATTCTATCATTCAATGCTTCCCATTGATAAGGAATCACATGAGTTCTTGCTAGCTCCATCATTTTCTTCCAAAAATTATCCTTTACATTTATATGATTTATTTGCAAAGGTTTACTAAAAGTATTTGAGTTCATTATTAATTCCTCCTAAATTTATTTATGGGTGGTTAATTTATTATAATTATCAAAAACTATTTTATTCATTCCTCTAAAATACAAATGCTATTATTTAAGCATATCACTAGCTTTTATACATATAACTATAGTATATTTATTATATAGAAACAACTTTCATTTTAGTATAATAGGTGGTGAAATCCTATATGTTTTATTTTATCTCTGATAATAGATATCCCCTTACTCATTGTTCTAGTGGAAAATTGATAAATAATGAAAATTTTATACATTCTAAAAGAAACCTCGATACTTTTGTTATTCTAATTGGTTGTGAGGGAACACTATACATTGCACAAGATGATAAAAGATATGAACTTACTCCAAATAAGTTTATTATATTATTTCCATTCCATACTCACTACGGTTATAAAAAATCTGAAGGAAATCTTTCTTACTATTGGTGTCATTTTAGGATTACTTCTGCTGAATATAAACTTTTAAACTCTGAACAAATTAATGATTATATATTCAATCTTGATAATGAATTAAAAAAAGCCTCTTCAGATGTTTATATTTTACCTGAATATGGTTCAATTTCTTCTGCTGCAAGAACAAGCCTTATTTTTCGTCAACTACTTGATCTATCAAACAAAAAGAGTTATTCAGAATATTTAACAAATTATGCATTAAGCCTGTTGGCAATGGAAATCTCTCAAGATTTCATGGATAATATAATTCATCAAAATGAAAAACTATCTAATACCAATTGCAAAATAAATGAAATTGCAAACTGGATAAATATAAATTATAATTCAAATTTAACTGCACATAAAATTGCCGAAACATTTAACTACAATCAGGATTATCTTTCTTCGGCATTTAAAAAATATACTGGTATATCCCTTTTGAAATACATCAATAAAACAAGAATTTCCGCTTCTAAACAACTTCTATTAAATTCATCTTTCTCAATAAAAGAAATTGCTCTTCAGGTTGGATTTAATGATGATAAGCATTTTATGAAACTTTTTAAAAAATTTGAAGACGTCACGCCAACTGAATATAAAAATGCATATTTTAGAAAAAACTTAAACAAAAAATAATTTCTTGTATTGTGACTTTATTTTAAAAATATTTAAAATGATTATTCACTTTTAATCATGTAAAGGGTATAATAGTCTTAACATATCATATTATCATTTGATAACTTTATAACGAACTATAACTTAAGTACAATTTTTCTGAAATTAATATTTCAACATTAATTTCAATTCAACTAATATTAACAACACAGAGGAGATTATTATGATTCACATTACAAATCTAAAGGAAAGTTTGCCACTTTTCAAAGCTTTAAGTTCGGATGTAAGAATGAATATATTAGAGATTTTATCACAGTATAAGCAATTAAATATGAACGAGTTATCAGAGAAACTTGATTTAACTAATGGTGCAGTTACTATGCATATAAAAAAATTAGAAGAGTGTGGATTAATAAAAACGACTAATTTAACTGGAAAGCATGGATTGCAAAAGATATGTTCTCTTCACGAGGATAAATTTGTAATTGATATTGGCAAACAAGATGTAGAAAATTCATATCATATAGATTTAAATATAGGTCACTATTCAAATTATGATATTACCCCTACATGCGGCATCGCAACCAAGGATAGTATTATAGGAGAAGTAGACAATCCAAATTACTTTGCTGATCCTGAAAGAATTAATGCAGATATTCTTTGGTTCACTAAAGGAAGTATAGAATATAGAATTCCTAACTATTTAAAACCAAGTGAAGTATTTTCTGAATTGCAAATATCTATGGAAATAAGTTCAGAAGCCCCTGGAGTATGTAGCATATGGCCATCTGATATACATTTCTATTTAAATAATGTCAATGTTGGTAGATGGACCAGTCCTGGAGATTTTGGTGATAGTAAAGGTATTTTGACTCCATCTTGGTGGAATCCTCATTGGAATCAATACGGATTATTAAAACTTTTAACCATAAATTCTTTCGGAACTTTTATTGATGGAATAAAGATTTCAGATGTCACTCTAGAAGATTTAGAATTAAATTATAAAAGTGATATCCTTCTAAAGTTAGCTGTTCCAGAAGAAACAAAACATGTTGGTGGATTAACTATTTTCGGAAAAAACTTTGGCAATTACAATCAAGGCATAAGCGTAAGACTTGTTTATAATACATTAACTCAAGAATCTTGATGTTGATCATTGTATCTAATTATATATATTAAAGTATATTGAATTATATCTGTTTTTATTATAAATAAGAAGTAATATTTATAAGGCGTAAATATTACTTCTTATTTTATTTATATACCATCTCAAATATTATCTACACAAATATATTTATGATTTCTAGTGAAGATATTAGCTCAAAGCACTAGCAATTTTGTAAATATGTTCATCTACTTAAATTGCATACATATAGATATCCAAACTAATAAATACACTTATGCATAGCATATTTATTTTTACACAAACTAGTATTAGTTAATTTTTGTAAGGAGAAATAGCTATGGGTAGAAAAGGTATTGAAGTAACATCATTATATAATTGGACAATCGAAAATCTTAAGAAAATGAGAAATTCATCTAAGGACGAATTTGCTCGTAACGTGCTAACAGCTGTAATCATGAGATATGAAGGAAATAGTACTATTGAAATATCAAAGTTTTTATTAAAAACTAAATCAACAGTTATTCATTATATAAAAAGTTGGAATTCCGTCGGTCTTAAGGCACTTAAAGATGGTCGTGGTGCTTTGACCGGAGGAACTTTTACAGCCGAAATGAAGGATGATTTAGTAAATACTGTTCTAAATACGCGTCCAAACGATTTCGGATTCATCGGAAATGTATGGACTTGCCCTCTCTTGGCAGAATATATAAACCAAAACTATGGTATTAAATATTCAGATGAATATATAAGAGTTTTATTAAAAAAACGTAGATTAAGCTATAAAAGAGCTCAACGAAAGCCTAGTAAGGCTGATAAAAAAGAACAAGAGGTCTTTAAAAAAAATGCGAACCCTTCTCCATACTGTAGAAAATTCTTCTGATACTGTTTTGTATGCCTTAGATGAGACTGGTCTTAGGACAGAATCTGATATTCGTAGGACTTGGAGTAAGGTAGGTGTATCCCCTGTTTTGGAAAGTAATAATTCTCACGAAGGACTTAATTTAATTGGTGCAACTGAGATTTCAAAAAAATTCGATACCATTATGGATGCTTATTCCGCTCAACATTCTATTAAATCACATGAGGTTGAGGTTTTTCTTGAAAGATTGCTTGACGCAAATCCGGGCAAAAAAGTATATGTTTTATTGGATAATGCAAAATTTCATACATCTAAAGAAATTCAAGATTTCGCTAACGCGCATAGCGAAGAATTGTTTTTAATAAATACTCCTAGATATTCTCCTAAGTTAAATCCTCAAGAAAATATCTGGAATAAATTAAAAAGTTGTATTTTCAGTCCTAGTGCTTTTCCTTCTATTGATGACCTTTTTTCCTCTGTATCATCAATTTATGATTGTTTCAATGATGATACAAATATGGTTAAGTCGTTAGCTTATGCTAGAAATTACTACTAATAAGTCTAATTCTAAATTTGTTTATCTATATATAGATAAGCCAATTATAAGTTAGATTTATACTATGAAATATATCCCAACTAGAAATGGGTAATATACTTTTGTGGAATGTTTCATTGGTAATTTTGATGGATGCGATTCTTTGGCTATAAGTTGTTCCAACTGTGCTAGTTCAAAGCTTGTTCTTTGAGGCTAGCACTTTGGGTACAACTTTACAGCCCTAGAATCACCCATCAAAATTACCTGGAAACTGGAATAAAAGTATATTATTCATTTCGGTGAGCTATACGCATAAGTATAGATTATAGTTGGTTTATCTATAGTTCCATATTCTTTGCCAATAAAATAGGATTTAACAACTAAAATTAATAGTGTTAAATCCTATTTAATATATATTGCTTTTTATTTATTCTTTCCTAAACGAATTACATTCCAAGACGCTTTTCCCAAAGATGAAGTTATAATTCCGTCAACCAGATTACTTCTATCTACAGATTTTGGAGTAACAGCTTCACCTGTTGGAGAATTCACTATTTTCATATTATCATGCTCTAACACAATATGTTCAATGATTTTAAATCCTTCAAAACTTCTTACATCACAAGTTAATTCAATATCTTCCTCTAAATTACGATTAACTGCAAATATTGTAACTTCTTCCTTTTCTTCATTATATACTGCTATCGATTCAACGTCTTTTACGTCAGTAAAATCTATAGTATCATGTTTTGGCGAAGAAACTACTGGTTGAAGTGCAATTCCTCTACCGTATTTAGATGCATGCAAATATGGATAGTATATAGTCTGCTTCCAAGCTGGTCCATTTTCTTCTGTCATAATTGGTGCGATAACATTAACCAATTGCGCTAAGCATGCCATTTTAACTCTATCAGAATGTTTCATTAAAACAATTAACATTAATCCAACTAAAAGTGCATCTTCAAAATTATACATATCTTCTAAAAGTGCAGGTGCCTTTTGCCATGGATGATTCTTCATTATATCATCATCTTCATTATTAGAATGGAACCATACATTCCACTCATCGAAGCTTAAGTGCATAGTCTTTTTACTACGTTTTTTTGCTTTTATATAATCACAAGTTGAAGTAACTGTTTTAATAAAGTGCTCCATATCATCACTTTGTGCTAAGAAGTTTGCAGTATCATTTAATCTATTACCATAATATTGATGGAGAGATACAAAATCTACAACATCGTAAGTATGATCAAGAGTTGATGCTTCCCATTCAGGGAAAGTAGGCATTGCTGTATTTGAACTTCCGCATGAAACTAATTCAATATCTGGATCTATTAATTTCATAGCTTTACCTGTTTCTAGAGCTAATCTTCCATACTCTTTAGAAGTTTTATGTCCTATCTGCCATGGTCCATCCATTTCATTTCCTAAACACCATGTTTTTATTTTATGTGGTTCTTTAACACCATGTTTTATTCTTAAATCACTATATTTCGTACCACCTTTATGATTACAATATTCTAAAAGATTGCAGGCATCTGCAATTCCTCTTGTTCCAAGATTTATTGCCATCATTATTTCAGATCCTACAGCATTAGTCCACTTTGAGAATTCGTTTAACCCAATTTCATTAGTTTCTAAGCTTCTCCAAGCTAATTCTAGTCTCTTGGGCCTTTCTGCTACTTCTCCAACACTATCTTCCCAAAAGAAATTTGATACAAAATTACCACCTGGGTATCTTATAATTGGAACATCTAATTCTTTTACTAATTCCATTACATCGGTGCGGAAGCCATTTTCATCAGCTGACATATGGCCTGGCTGATAAATCCCTCCATATACTGCCCTTCCTAAATGTTCAATGAAAGAACCATAAATTCTTTTATCTATTTCGGATATTTTAAAGTCTTTGTCTACCACCATTTTTGCTTTTTTTGCCATTATAATTCATCTCCTTAAGTATTTAGTTTGGACTTTCTAGTCCTTAGTGAAAATCAAATCATATTAACCCTTTACAGCTCCAGCTGTCATACCTTCTACAAAATATTTTTGGAAGCATGCAAATAAAATAAATACTGGTATTACTGAAATAAAAGAACCTACAAATAATAAATTATAGTTGTTTCCATAAGGCGTTAATAATGTATTTAATCCTATTGGTAAAGTAAATTTTGCACCATCTTTCAACACTAACATTGGCCATAATAAGTTATTCCAACTAAACATTGCATTTAATATAGCCATTGCCGCAAAAGATGGCTTCATAATCGGTAAAATTAATCTGAAGAAAATGCCATATTCCGATGCCCCATCTATCCTACCTGCCTCAACAAGGTCTCTTGGTATTCCGGAGAGGTATTGCCTAAAGAAAAATATAGTTGATGCACTTGCTATAGTCGGCAAAATTATTCCAATATAGGTATTTGTTAAATGCATATCACTTATTTGGTTATATAAAGGTAACATTAAAATCTCAAAAGGTACCATCATAACGAATAAAACACATATAAATAGAAAATTCTTTCCTTTAAAATCGTACATTGCGAAACCATATGCAACAAATGCGCTGATAAACAATTGGCAAACTACTTGCACTATAGTTAAAAATAAACTATTAAAAAACCATGTAAATAAGCTATTTTTTTCTGTGAATAGAATTATATAATTTTTAAACGACATTTTAGCAGTATCTATTGATACATCCATACCATTTGCTATTACTAATGCACCATCCTTGAACGTAGAAACAAATAATGTATAAAAGGGAATTAGTAATATTACGGCTATGACTGCAAAAAGCATAAAAATTAATATTCTTTTTGGCAAATTTTTTACATGACTTACTGCATTTTTTTGCGTATTTTTTTTATTATTCAAACTAATATTGCTTTGCATACTAATCTCCTTTCTTAAATGTTCCATTTAGTTTTAATTGCACTAAATTAATAGCCATTCCTATAATAAACAATACTAATCCTACAGCAGATGCATAACCCATGGCATTTTTTTCAATACCTTGTCTGTATAAATATCCTACAATTGTAAGACCTATATTATTAGGCGAGTTATTGCCATTAAATACCATATAACTTTCTATAAACATTGCAAGACCTGCGTAAATAGATATAGTAAGCACATAAATTGTTGTCGGTTTAAGTTGAGGTATTGTTATATATCTAAACTTTTGCAATGTATTTGCTCCATCTATATCAGCTGATTCATATAATTCCGCAGGAATGTTTTTAAGTCCTGATAAGAAATATAACATATTAACACCAGTCCATCTCCAACATGCCAATACTAGCAATACTATAAATCCTGTAGTTCCATTTTTTAGCCATTTAAATGGATCCATTCCAAATAGCGCAACAACCTGATTCATTAATGAAGTAGATTGTTCTCCAAAGGCAAATCTAAATATTATACCTGCCACAGCAACAGATGTTAAAGCCGGTAAATATAATGCAGATTTAAAGAATTCTTTTCCAACCATTAGTTTGCTGTCTATTATACATGCAAGTATCATTGGAATTGGAATAAGCAATATCAATGTCCATATCATATATTTAAAGCTGTTCCATAACGCAACTAAGAAAACCTTATCCCCTAATAGTTTTGTATAATTTTCAAACCCAACAAATTTTCTCGATCCTGGTAATACATTCTCAAAGCTCATTATTACCGTATTTACCATTGGAGATATGAAAAAAAGTAAAAATACAAGAATAAATGGTAATATAAATACATATGGTGCTGCTTTTTTATTATATATAAATCTCTTTACCATTTCTTAACTTCCTCCTCCCACGCTTAAATAATACAGAGAAGCCATCTTTGTAACTCAATATGCTTGTAAAAAGCTTCTCTGTGTGGATGTTTTTAATTATTTCAATTCATTTTCTACTTGTTGCTGTGCTTCATCTAATGCTTGTTTTATATCTTTTTTATCTTCAAATATGCTATTTAATGTAACTGTATTTAAAACGTTGTTTATACTTGGAATAGCATCATTTGATTTAATTAATTGTATTTCATTTTTGATTTCGTTTAATGTATCAAAAGGATTAGTCTTAAAGTATTTTACAAACTTATTTTCTGGATTATGAGTAATATCATTTTTAGTCCATAAATCAGTATTGCATGGATCGAAGCCTAAATCTTCCCATATTGCCTGTTCACCTTCATCTGAAAGTTTTGCATATGCTAAGAATTCTTTAAGATTTTCTTTATTCTTAGCTGTTTTAGTTACAGCTGTACCTGTACCACCTAAACCTACAGAACGTAGTTGACCTTTTTCAAATACTGGAGCCGGAGCAATTGCCCATTTACCTGCTTGATCAGGCATGTATTGTAAAAATCTTGACATATACCAAAGAGGCATAATTGCAACTGCATAGTCCCCATTATTTATCGCACCTTCAGCATCTGTTTGGTCAGGTTGTCCACCTGGAATAGTAGCTATTGCATGGGCATCTTGTAAATCTCTTAACGTAGTAAGTGCTTTAACCATTTGCGGACTATTTAATTGTGGCTTACCATCCGCATCAGTAAAATCTGATTTTTGTTCTGCTAGCATAAGACTTTCTTGCCATTGAGCACTTGTATCTGCTGTCCCAAAGTTTTTACCAGTTGCAGCATAATATTTAGCACCTGCTGCTTTAAAATCATCCCAGGTAGCTATAGATTTATAATCAATCCCCGCCTTTTCTAAGATTTCAGTATTGTAGTATGCTACACATGCACCAACGTGTGTTGGTAGTCCGTAATTATGTCCATCTTTACTGTAAAGATCTATACGAGATTTAACCAACTTATCTTTATAAGGCGAAATAACATCATCAAGATTCTCTAATTGTGGGTCTCCTTTAAGAAAATTAGGGAATTTGCCAACTTCTATATCACATGCATCAGGGGCTCCTTGTCCGGACAAGAGTGCAGATTGCAATTTATTATGCATATCATCATAAGGAAGAACTGTAAAATTAATATTTAACTTCTTATCAGGGTTTTTCTGATTCCATTTTTCTAACATCTTTTCATAAAACGTTTTATGCATCTCAATAAATGTCCACATTTCTAACTGATCTCCTGAAGAAGATGATGCTGAATCCTTTCCTCCACTCGAGCTAGTACTCGAACTACTTCCACCACATCCGATTAACATTGTTGCAGCAATGGATGTTACAGCAGCAATAGCAGCAAGTTTTTTTAATATTTTTACACTTTTCATATTTTTACCTCCCATTATTTATTTGAAGTTAATATATTTAGTGAACACCATTTCATTTTTGTTAATTAAATATATGCCTTTAAAAACAGTGATCAAAATAACTCTTATAAACAAAGCTTGTACAAATACGCGCTTTATTTTAATTAATTTTAAAGTATATCAATAAATTTGTATTCCTTCTAAATTATTTTATGTATATATTTTTTTAGTTTATTTAATCCTTTTGTTAATTTATCGATATTTTGCCACTAGTAATCCTTTTCATATGCATTATTTTTAAGTTGCAACTTATTATCATAAATTTATTATATACTTATATCTATTAAAGTCAATACTTTCAAGTTATATTTATTTAAATTATTTTAGATTTATTTAAATCATATTTTGACCTTTTTATACAAAACTTAAGATGTTTTATATTATAATGAACTTCTTAATGGCATGTAAATGTTTTTATAATCTTGAACTTTAAATTTTCAAATGATATACTATCTTTAAACTTATCTAAAATAAATATATCAATAATATTAGGTAAATTTTATTTGAGGAGATTGATTAATATGAAACTATTAACCCCAAATTTCGAACGTGAAGGTCCTGGTATAGAAAAGGACGAGCCTCCAAAGGAAGGTATACATTTATTTTTTGAATTATTTACTATGAGATTTTGGGATATAATTAAATTGAATTTTGTCTTTGTTTTATATTCCCTCCCTATTATTACAATCGGTCCAGCTTTCGGTGCTATGACTTCAATTTTAATGTCTATGATCCAAAGAAAGCATACTTATATTTTTTCAGATTTCCATGAAGCCTTTAAAAACAACTGGAAACAATCATTATTTAGTGGATTAATAATATTAATTGCATTTTCATTTTTAGGTGTTTCACTATCCTTTTATTTAAAATTAGCTCAAGAGAAATCTATTTTCTATTTTGTTTTCTATTTATGTCTTTTTATCACAGTTTTACTTGCACTTGCATCCATGTATATTTATCCGTTGCTTACTACTGTTTCTCTTCCTCTAAAAGATGTTTTTAAAAATTCTATATTACTTTGTATTGTGTGTATAAGAAATACATTGTTAGGCGAATTATCCTGTGCACTAATATTAGGAATTCATATTTTCTTTTTTCCTATATCACTTCCGCTTTTCTTGATACTAACATTTGGTATACTATCTTTCATTTCCAGCTTTACCGCTTGGATAGGCATAAAAAGATTTATTGTACAATGAGTAAAAAAACAAAGCATAACCAACTACTCAAATATAGTTATTATGCTTTGTTTTTTATCTATTATAGATTAATTGTCAACTCAACTGGACAATGATCTGATCCTGTTACTTCCATATGAATTTTTGCATCTTCTAATTTATCCTTAAGACTTTCTGAAACCAAGAAATAATCTATTCTCCATCCAGCATTATTAGCTCTGGCATTAAATCTATACGACCACCATGAATACATGCCTTCTTTGTCAGGATAGAAATATCTATATGTATCTATAAATCCTGCTTCTAATAGTTCACTTATCTTAGATCTTTCCTCATCTGTAAATCCTGCATTTTTTCTATTAGATGTAGGATTTTTTAGATCTATTTCCTTATGTGCAACATTTAAATCTCCACAAATTATTACAGGTTTGTTTTTCTCAAGTTCTTTTAAATATTTTCTAAACACATCTTCCCATACCATTCTATAATCAAGTCTTTCTAATCCTTGCTTAGAATTAGGAGTATAAACATTTACTAAGTAAAAATTACCATACTCTAAAGTAAGTACCCTTCCCTCGTTATCATGTTCTTCTATTCCAACACCTCTTTTTACGGTCAAAGGCTCCTCTTTTGTAAATACAGCAGTACCTGAATAGCCTTTCTTTTCAGCATAATTCCAGTAACTTGCATACCCATCTAGTTCTAAATCTATTTGACCTTCTTGAAGTTTACTTTCTTGTATGCAAAATATATCAGCATCTATTTCCTTAAAATATTCTAAAAAGCCTTTTTTTACGCAGGCTCTTAACCCATTTACATTCCATGAGATTAATTTTTTCAATTTCATCTCCTCCTTAAAATCTTAAATAATAATAATTATTATATAATATTTTAGAAATATTATCTATATATATATCACAATTATCTTTCTACTTTCTATTAGATTTAATTGGATACTTTGACCTCTAGATTTTTAAATATAAATTTATTATTAGAACACACGTATTATTTTATTAAATAATTTATTAACACAACAAAAAAACCACACGCTTTTTATGCCTAGTGGTTTAATCCATTTATCAAAATATTACTTTTTCGATTATACTAATTAATAATAAACAACAATAAAGTTATTATAACTATGCTTATAGGTATACATAAAGAATTTACTACCCCCGCTAAGCCTTCATCACATTTACATCTAGCCGTAAAGACTGGTGCAAGAACAGGAACTGGGCCAAATACCAAAATAACTAGTACATGCTTAATTTCCATTGAAAATGGTACACAAAAATAAATAATAACTGCAAATATTGCTGCAAACAAGTAACGTATACTTATAATAGAAGCAACTTTAACTAACTGCTCCTTGTGGAATTTGCATTCAAAAACCATGCCAATCATAAGCATGGACAAAAATGCATTTCCTGCACTTAGATTTGAAGTTATTGTATATACCACCTGCGGCAACTTAATACCTGTAATTGTCACTATAAACATAAGCATATAAGTATCAAAAGGTACAGATGAGAACATTTTTCTAAGAAATGCTCTAATGCTTTGATCATTTTCTTCCCCAACAACACCTGATGCAAGTGCATATGTACCTCCTGTACACATAATCGAATTACCTATATCAAAGAGACTTGTTATCCCAACAGCATATGCTCCCATAAAACTCTGCACATATGGGAGTGTAAAACATCCTATATTGTATCCAGCTAAATTTAACATATTAAAGGCTTTTTCTTTATTATCCTTATTCCTAGCTAAAACAAAGCCAACAAAAGACATTATAATGTTTCCCAAAAATCCAAGCAAAATAATAAAAAGCATTGATGTATCCATTTTAAAATTTGCAAATCCAGTAATAAGTGCACACGGTAAAGTAATATTCATTATAATTTTAGTTATAATTTTATAGTCTTTGGGCCCAAAAACCCCTATCCTTTTGAAACTATATCCTATCGCAATAATCAATATAAAGCTAAACGCTTTTATTAAAATATCCCCCATTTTTACCCCTTTCTCTTAATTATACCGAAATAATAAAATTCCACATCTAGCACTCTAATACGTAAATACCAAATTAGGATTAAAACGTAGAAATTTAACTTCAGCATGTATGCAAATACATGCTGAAAAATTAATAACTTATTCTTAATTTCAATATATACTATCGATTAAATTAGTAAATTGCTACAACTCATGAACTAAATATAAGATCTGACAAAAACATTTTATTATTTCATTGCAGCAATTTTACAATGCTATTTACTATTTTATCTTTTCTTAATAGTCTTCTTTTTGCCATTTGGCGAGTTTTTTTCTTTTGTTTTCTTACCTTTTTCTCTTCTATCAGAAATTCTATCGCCCTTTAATCTGTCTGAAGCCTTTTTCTTATTAATTCCTTGGCTTTCATTACCTCTGGAAACGCTAGAATTATAACCTTTGACACTTTTATTTTTGTCTTTTATAAGACATTTCGGACCATTTCCTATCAAATCAGTTCTACCAGCTTGTGTTAATGCCTTATAGACCAGTGTATAGTACTTTGGATTCTTATATTGAAGTAGAGCTCTTTGCATGGCTTTTTCATGCTTAGTCTTTGGTACATAAACTTCTTTCATTGTCATTGGGTCTAATCCGGTATAATACATTGTTGTAGCCAATGTACCTGGTGTTGGATAAAAATCTTGCACCTGTTCTGGTTGATAGTTAATATCTCTTAGATACTCAGCAAGTTCAATTGCACATTCTAAAGTACTTCCCGGATGAGATGACATTAAATATGGAATTATATATTGTTTTTTTCCAAGTTTCTTTGTTATTTTTTCAAACTTATTTACAAATTTATCATAAGTTTCGCCAGCCGGTTTACCCATATATTTTAGTACATCTTTTGAAATATGTTCAGGCGCAACTTTTAATTTTCCACTTACATGATGTTCTACTAATTCTTTAAAAAACGTATCATCTTTATCAGCCATAATATAATCATATCTAAGACCTGAGCGCACAAATGCCTTTTTAACTTTTGGTACATTCCTTATAGATCTTAACAAATCAAGGTATTCAGTATGATCTACATCCATATTTCTACAAACATCTGGAGATAAACACTCTTTATTTTTACATGCTCCAAAAGCTAACTGCTTAGAACAAGCTGGTTTTCTAAAGTTTGCAGTCGGCCCTCCTACATCATGAATATATCCCTTAAAATCCGGAAGTTTTGTAATATCTTCAACCTCTTGTAATATTGATTCTTTACTTCTACTTTGAACAACTCTTCCTTGATGGAAAGTTATAGCACAAAATTTACAATCTCCAAAACAGCCTCTTGAACTTACTGTACTAAATTTAACTTCCTCAATTGCAGCTATTCCGCCTTTCCCTTCATAAACAGGATGGTAATCTCTCATATACGGAAGTCCATATACTTCATCTAATTCCTCTCTATTTAAAGGGGCTTCTGGAATATTTTGTACCACATATTTACTTCCATGCTTTTGTACGATAATATTACCACGAACGGAATCCTGTTCTTCATATTCTACTTTGCTTGCTTCCGCATATTTATATCTATTTGTAGATACTTCCTTATACGAAGGAATTTCAATGTAATCCTGCACATCTTCTAAACTTTCTGTAGCATAGCAAGTGCCTCTAATATAAGTTATATCCTTTGCTCGAACTTTATTCTTTAAACTTTCTGCAACGGCCACTATTTGTTTTTCGCCCATACCATAAATTAACAAGTCAGCTGTACTATCAATTAATATTGATTTTCTTACTTTATCACTCCAATAATCGTAATGAGCAAATCTTCTAAGACTTGCTTCTATTCCTCCTATTACAATATCTATATCTTTGTAAGCTTCTCTTATCTTATTGCAATAAACAATCGTTGCTCTATCAGGCCTAAGTCCCATTTGTCCACCTGGAGAATATAAATCTTTTTCTCTTAATCTTTTACTTACAGTATAATGATTGACCATAGGATCCATGTTTCCACCATTAACTAGGAAAGCATATTTAGGCTTCCCAAATCTCTGAAAATCATAAATATTATCCCAATCTGGTTGTGGTATTATCCCAACTTTATATCCATTTGCTTCAAGTACTCTCGAAATAATTGCAGTACCAAAGCTATGATGATCAATGTATGCATCAGCTGTAACAATTATGAAATCTAATTGCTCCCAACCTCTTTCTCTCATATCTTTTTTGCTTATGGGCAAAAACTTTCTTTCAGTTGTCATATCTTCACCTACTTATTCTTCTTATGGTTTAATTTTCAAAAATCATACACACCTTATTTTCTCTTTGCCTATTATAACATAAAGACACCAAATTCTAAATCCGTATTATGTTATTTATTAATTTCATGTCTTTTTAAACATTATTTTCAATTATTCTAGTATTAAAATGCTTTATTTAAACTATTCTACCCCAGTATGTACACCTATAAGATCTTATTTACATAAATTTGTATAATAAAAATATGGCGGGTTATATCCTTATAGATAATTTTATTTTTAAGTTTAATATGTAACAATTTTTAATTATGTTTAATATATTATTAATATAACAAATGATATAGATTAACAAAGGAGAAATGAACTATGAGCAGATGCTGTTATAACAGATGTTGCAATAATTGCTGTGGATACAATTACGGAAACTTTTGTGGATACGGTGGTTATGGCGGATATGGTGGTGGATATGGTTTTAATAATGCTTGGGCATTATGGCCACTATTATTCTTATTATAAAACAACCAACTAATTTTATCCTGTAAGGCTATTTTTACACCTCGATATTACAAAAGAAAAGATTTCTATAATTGTTTATTTTAGAAATAATATGGAATATGAAATAAGACCTAAAGATAATTAATATCTTGTAGGTCTTATTTTTATGCTTATTAATTTTTGAATGAATGTATAGGTGCAGGAATTCTTCCACCTCTTTGAGCAAATAATTCTGATGATTTACCATTTACCTTCATTACAGGTGCTCTACCCAATAATCCACCGAACTCTACCATATCACCAATTTCACAACCTGGTGCTGGTATAATTCTAACCGCTGTAGTCTTATTATTTATTACTCCAATCGCAGCTTCATCGGCTATCATTCCTGCAATCGTAGATGCTGGAGTATCTCCAGGAATTGCAATCATATCAAGGCCAACTGAGCATACACATGTCATTCCTTCTAATTTCTCTAAATTTAATGATCCACTTATAACAGCATCAATCATACCTGCATCTTCAGATACTGGAATGAAAGCTCCACTTAAGCCTCCAACATGGCTACATGCCATAACTCCACCTTTTTTAACTGCATCGTTAAGCATAGCAAGTGCTGCAATTGTACCATGAGTTCCAACTTGTTCTAATCCTATTTCTTCTAGAATTTCTGCAACCGAGTCACCAACAGCTGGTGTTGGGGCTAAAGATAAGTCAACTATACCAAAAGGTACATCTAATCTTCTAGAAGCCTCATTAGCAACTAATTCTCCCATCCTTGTAACTTTAAATGCAGTTTGCTTAATTGTTTCAGCAACAACATCAAAAGATGCTCCTCTTACTTTCTCAAGTGCTCTCTTAACAACTCCAGGTCCGCTTACACCAACATTTATAATTCTCTCAGCTTCTCCAACTCCGTGGAAAGCTCCTGCCATAAACGGATTATCTTCTACCGCATTTGCAAATACAACTAACTTAGCGCAACCAAAACCTTTTTGATCTTTTGTAAGTTCTGCAGTTCTCTTTATAACATCTGCCATATCTCTTACAGCGTTCATGTTTATTCCTGATTTTGTACACCCTACATTAACTGACGCACAAACTTTTTTTGTTACTGCTAAAGCTTCAGGAATTGAACTTATTAAAATCTTATCACCTTTTGTACAGCCTTTTTGAACTAATGCTGAAAATCCACCTAAGAAATCTATTCCAAGAGTCTCTGCTGCTCTATCTAAAGTTCTTGCAAATTCAACATAGCTAGTTTCATTAGTAGCTCCAGCAATTATTGACATAGGAGTTATTGAAACTCTTTTATTTACTATTGGAATACCAAATTCTGTTTCTATTTGCCTTCCAACCTCTACTAAATGCTCTGCAGATTTTGTAATTTTATCATATATCTTAATTCTAGCTTTATCTCCATCTGGATCTATACAATCAAGCAAGGATATTCCCATTGTTATAGTTCTAACATCAAGTTTTTCTTCCTCAATCATTTTTATCGTTTCAAGTATATTATTAGTATTCATAAGCCCCTCCTATTATAGTGAATGCATTGACTTAAATATTTCTTCTCTTTGAATCTTTACTTCTACCCCAAGTCTTTCACCCTCTGCTGTAAGTCCTGCACGAACTTCCTCAAAAGTCGCATTCATATCTTTGCAGTCTAATACCATTATCATGGTAAAAAAACCTTGCATTATAGTTTGATTAACATCTAATATATTGATACTATATTCTAACATTTTCTGACTAACCCCTGCTATAATACCAACTTTGTCCTGCCCAATTACTGTTAATATTGCTTTCATGCTTATCTACTCCATTCATAAGTTATTTTTAAGATCCTTATTAAAAATATTATCCAATTCTAATTGAATTGGATAATATACAATAAGCATCTTTATTGCTCTCTTTATTCTATAATTTATATTATATTTTGTCAATTTTAAGAGAACGTTTTGTAAATATTTTTTCTTTTCGTTCGGATTTTTCTAAATATCACTTAAAATGAAAATTTCACATTACTTCTTTAAGTTCTTTAATACCTTTAGAATGTCTTTAGGCTTATATGTATAATCTACACATATTCTATTTAGCTCTGCAGAATTATCATCTCTGTCAGCGTATCCTCTTTCAGTAGTAAATCCCATTGAATAACCAACTTCACTAAAAGCTTTCTTAGTATCATCATTATATTTTCCTTCTGGATAAGCAATCGAAATTATAGGCTTATTAATTAAACTTTCTAACTTTTCCTTAGAATTTTTTAGTTCTTTTAATTGATCTTCATATGACATAGTCGGAAGATCAATATGAGAAACTGTGTGAGACTCTATATCAATTATTCCACTACTACTCAACTCTTTAACTTGGTCAGTAGTTAGATATCCATCTCTATCTAAATAACTTTGTATAACAAAAATTGTTGCATTCATATTAAACTCTTTTAAGATTGGAAATACATTAGTGTAATTATCTCTATATCCATCATCAAAGGTTAGAACAACACTTTTTTCTGGAATAGCCTTGTCCTTAGAAAGGTAATCATTAAGTTGAGCCATTGTTAATGTCGTATATCCATTATCTTTAATAGCTTGAAGCTGTGTTCTAAATTTATCCTTTGAAATAATAATAGGGCTTTTTACTGAAGGATCATCATTTATAGAATGAAAACAAATTACCGGCACGCCTCTATTGTCATTTATTAACGGTACTTCCCCAAACTCTTTTTTCTCATCCTCTGATGGGTTTTCGATAACATCTTTTTTATCACTATTTTGACTAGTAGCCATATTAGCAAAAGAATTTATTCCTTTATTAATCCCAATAAAAGCAATTATTCCAATCACAACTAAAAGTGATACTATTTTAACTAATTTTATAGAATTACTTCTCCTGCTATTATTAAATCTTTTTCTATTCTTTTTTTCTTTCATAATATATCTCCTTATAATATAAAGCATAAATGTATCTTAAACTTTATTTTTTATAGTTACAAATTTAATTTTATTCATATATAATTTCTTTCATATTTAGCCTATATGTATCACAAAGTTCACCCGCTTTTACTTGTAACCTTCACTATTTTCAATATACTTCACAAAAATTACAATTTATAAATAAAAATTCATATAAATTATAGCACACAAGGCAACATTTATAAAATATGTATATATTAAATCCTAAAATATATTATTTTCAAATAACTTGAACCTATAAATAATAGCTATTTCAATTATATTGCAATAATAAATTTATGCTTAATACTCTAGCATCTAAATCACTTCAATTGAGAACTCAACACAAAAATCCAATTGTTGCATATATATTTAATTACTTTTTTATAATTTAATAAAAAAATCAAGGTGAGATAGTAAATATAATTATAAAATTTACTATCTCACCTTAATTTTTATTTAGGCATATGAATGAAAATAACAAGTATAAAATACCAGTCCTATTCTTCTTTTACACGTAAGTAGATTGATCTAATAGCAAAATTACTGTGACAATCTGCTGACGCAGAATAATTGAAAATAGACTCAGCAGATGAACTTATTATTTTTTCGATTATGCCTTATCATTATTTTTAGCACTTAATTTCGTAGTACTTAAATGTTCAGCTGATATTCTCTCAGTGTTCTTAGATTTTTTATAATCATTTGAAAAATATATTATTAGACTCTCATCATTACTTTCCGCATTAACTTGATATGCTACATTTTGTACGTACCCATGGATGAAATCATCTTTGCTAAAAAACAAATTGATCTCTGTACCTACTTTGGTAATGACATTTATTATATCCTTCAAATCTTTGGATTCTTTTGTAAAAACAATATCATCACTTTCTACAAGACAAAACTCAACCTTCATAGCTTCCACCCCTTTCTGTTACTAAAATTATATAAATTAAGAATTATTATTTCAATATCTAAAATCTAGGGATTAGACTTATGAATAGCAATTAGCTTATGAAAGTAATATTATACTTACTTATCCGTTCTATAATTTAATATTTACGTATGTATATGTTGCAATTAAATTTCTACATTCTAGTTTTTAATTTAACACGTAACTTATCAGCATTTTAAATATAAATTTATTATTGCATCATATACATATCTCAAAATTTTTCTTACTAAAAATATCTTAATTTTAAGTATCAGTTAATTATACATACCCAAAATGATTTTAAACTAATGCTCTAGACATGCTAACTAATGCTTTAGTTGAATATCTTCTATTAAATTCACTTACTCTAATATTAAATCCACTATATGGCATACTTTTCTGTTCTAAGACATCATCTCTTAACATTTTAGATAATCTAAGATCAAGTTCAACTTGTCTAGTATCTTCTAAAACCCCTGTTCCAGAATTAATAATATATATATTAAGAGAGAAGCCCTCAGTTTCTGTAACTTCTTCTAATTCAACGGAATTTTTACACATATGTATAGAATATGGAACTTCTATCCATTGGTGATTACCAAACCTGAATAACATGATAATAACATTATCTTCTTTGAAATATCCGTATTTCAGATCACCCTTTATAATAGCTTGTCTAGATTTTTCTGTAAATTTCGTAGTATAAATTAATAAATTGCACCCATTTTTATTTATATCGAAACTTATTCCTTCTGGATACCTTGTAATACCATCCTTAAATGGCTTACCTACCTCAAACAATTCCACAAATTTCGCCCTCCTTTTTAATATACATTTAATTATACTTTATTTTGTCTAAAAAATCAAAAATAAGTTAACTTAATTATGCAGTTCAGAAAACTATGTTGCTTTTCATATATTAGTAGGAAAGCTAAATTCTGTTACCTTAACATATAATCTAATAAGAAGGTGAACTATAGTACCATTATTGAAACGCATGGAACGCGCATGAATAATATTGAAATAGTCTTACGCTATGAGCCAGAAAAAGGATATGATGGATTAAATATTCCAGATATTATAGAATTCATATATGAAATTCTAGGAAAAGCTTGATATTCAAAGATAACCTTAAATAAGCAAAGAAAATTGTGTATAGTGGCATTTTCTTCGCTTATTCTTCATTAGAAAATTAACCTATATCGTTTTCTTTTAAGTAATACTTTCCTTGTCTCCAAACAAGTATGTCACTATTCACCATTTGATTTAAGGCTCCAACTAAGAAAATATTTATTTTAGTTAGGGTTCCATTTTTAAAATATACCTCTGGCTGAAATTTTTCATTGGTGTGTATTTCTTCAAATGTCAACCCATCATTTTTATTTTTAAACATTGTTAATATCTCTTTTTTACCGTCTAACATAAGTCTCCCTCCTTTATATATAATTAATTATATATAATCAAAAGAAATATATAACCAATTATATAAAAAAGAGGAAATTATTTTTAGATTTCATACGTAACATATAATAAAATTATGTATATATTAATATATGTAAATTTAAATATTAAATTAAATCACCTTTAAATTCGTCACTCTTGCTAAAGTTGGAACATCATCTTCTTCTCCATCTATTACAACAACAGCGCTATGTTCTCCCATCAATTTAATTACAGTCCCTGTCTTACCTTTATTATCATTTTCTAAAAATTCAACTCTATCATTTATTTTCATTATAGTCCCTCCATATTTTTTATAATATTTTTTTCTAATATTAATTATATCATATTTCATGGTTCATATTGTTTAATTTATAAAGAATGTGATATACCCTAATTTAGTTTATACATTTTCCCTTAATTAATCCTAGTTTATTAGAATATTAGACATATGTTCATTATAGCAATATATGTTATTAACTGTTTTTAACATATAAACTAATATACATTCTTATATTAAAAAGCACTCATAATTCTATGAGTGCTCTTTTGTATAATTATTTTTTATAACCCTTGTTCGTAGCTTTCTATCATTCTTTTTACCATTTCTCCACCAACGCTACCATTTTGCCTTGAAGATAGGTTCCCTTTATCGATGTTTTCATAGTTTTGTAATCCAATTTCTGATGCAACCTCAGTTTTTAATCTGTTTAAACCTTGCTTTGCTTCAGGTACTAATGTTCTATTGCTTCCACTATTATTTGATGCCATTTGAATCTACCTCCTTTTATTTTAATTTTGTTTGGCAGTAATATATTAACCAATCACACAAAATATAATCTATAAAAATATTAACAAAAATAGTATTGATAGCTTGTATTAGTTAATATTACTGTATGTCCCTAAGTACTAAGTAAATTTACTTACATGCTATTCATTGATATATTCGCCTAAAGCAGAAATATTCTTGTATTAACGCTTTATTTACTATTATTTAATGTTTTTATTATAAACTCATTCAATATCTCATCAAATTTCTGTTCAATTTTTTTATTCCTGTCTACATGTGCCTTATAAACTCTAACTACATTAAATATTACACCTATAACTATGAATAACAAAAAGAAATTAATTAGCAGTAAAATTAATAAATTATAGTCGAATTTCATATTGCCCTCCATAACGCATCCATATATTAGTCCTATAATATTACCAGACAATATAGATGTATATGAGCAATATTTAATTATATTCGTATCTAGCATATATTTTTTGCTAATTTATTTAGCAAAAGCATAATTCTTATTTCTAGTTGGGATATATTTCATAGACAATAAAAAAGGCACCACAATAAAAAGTAGCGCCTTTCATATAATTATCAATTATTCCTAAGCTTCTTTAACATTATAAAGATTGTATTTCTCGCTGTCCCTTCTATAATAATCGCAAGAAACCTTTGCAGTGCAATAAGCTGATGTACAGATGATGATTTCTTTTATAGCTTCTCTAGTAGCCTCCATTGCCTTTCTTTTATAAAAGCAGTTCGATTCGCTTTTGCACCATGAGCAACTTTCATCATTATACTCTTTTACTAAACCTTTAAATTCATCTTTAACCATTTAAAACCTCTCCCTTATTTAGATTATTAATTTTATAAAGGCTATATTAAATTTCCTTGTTCTAGCTCTTTAAATTATCTTTTCATTTTACTTAAACACAACTTGTAGTGTTTAAATTTAAGTATATTATTCATTTCGGCGATACACACGCATAAGTCTAGATTATAGCTGATTTATCTATATATGTATCCACATTAATATATTTATGAAAATTTCTTATACTTATGTCTATATATTTTGTTTTCCACCATGCCAACCAAATATAATAAACAAACTAATACTATAAACTCTAAAGGATAGTAAGTAATATTAATATCACTTACTATCCCCCGTCAATATTACTGAACCCGTAAAAATTCCTCATAAGTTTCTATATTAGCTTTTCTATTCGTATCCTTTAACCATTTATCATACCTCAAAATGGATTTTTCTACTGTTTCCAATCTTAATTTGCCTTTATTTTTTCTTGTAAATTCTGCATAATATATGTTTATTTTAATTATATTCCCCATCCATTCTCATCCCCTCTAATATTCTATAGAATACAATTAAGTTGGTAAAATTTGTATAGCAAATTCTGAAGAAAAAATTTAAATTAAGTGTTAATTTTATAAGTATTTCACTTCTTATACTGTAAATGTTATCACAACATTCAAACTTTAAAAATGCTTTTTACTCTAAACGCACAAATCTGACTATAAAACAACAATATTTTTGCTTTAATTCTTTTTGTTGTGAAAAAATAGCATTATTTATTCACATAACAAAAAGCACCTATAAATTTAGATGCTTAAGACTTTGATATTTATGTTAGTATGTTTATATAGTATGCTTTTTATATAGCATATATGTAAACCCTCTTATTTTGAGGGTTTGTACAAATTTCTGTTTTATTCCCATTCAATAGTTAATATCTCGAGTTCTCCTTCTTTAAGAGAAACTTTATATCCATCAGTAATTAGCCATGTAGCCAAATCTGTAACCATGTTTTTTCGGAGCTCATCTCTTTTACTTATGGCAAAAACTGCTGAAACTTTATTGACCCCCGATTTTTTACCCTGCTCAATGTTTCTCAATATTATGTTCTTATTTTCGTTTAATTTTTCTTCATATTCACTCACAATATTTCCTCCCTCTAACTCGACATATATATAATTCCCAAATTATTTTCTTATAGAAACTTTCCTTGACATATATTTATACTATTACAATTCTATGATATAGACCTCCAGATTATTCTATATTTTATGTTGTAATAATAAAAACTGTTCTAAATATAAACCATGTTTATATCTAGAACAGTTATCTTTCTTAAATCTATTTATCACCAATTTCTGATGTCACATCTATTCCTCTATGTTCAACTGCTGTAGAGAACACTATTTGAGTTTCCGTATTTCCAAACTTTTGTAATTCTCCAATAAAGGCATCTAATTCTAAAGTTGTGTGATAAGCAACCTTTATTAACATGGAATACTTGCCTGTTACGCAATTGCACTCAAGTACATTTGGGCAATTTGATATAAAAGGATAAAACTCAGGTTTCTGCTTAGGCGTCATTTCTAAATTAATAAACGCCTTAATATTATATCCTAACTTTAGTGGATCAACGTGTGCAGAATATCCTGTGATAACACCTGCTTGTTCCAATTTTTCAATACGTGCTGATACTGCGGGAGTTGATAAAAACACTTCCTCTGCTAAATGCTTTAGTGGATAACGAGCATTTTCTTGTAGAAGTTCAATAATCTTAAAATCAATCTTGTCCATATACTATACCTCTGTCTCCTTATGAATTAATTATAATAGCAAAATTAAAGAATAAAAAAACATATCAAATAATCCTAATAGTTTCTGATTATTGATACGCTCCTTTGCGCTTTATTATTAAATTTTCAGCAATCTATTCTTCCTTTATACTTATTCAAATTGCCTATTTATTATATTTATATTTTAAGGTGATTATTAGAAATTTACAAGTACTTTTTGAGGTTTTGATTTAAAAAATTAACTTTATATTTTAGTATAAATTATTATACTGCTCATATATTCCAAACTTTTCCTTATTTATTCTCAATTTTTATACTATTTTATTGTCTTTATGGATTTTTCTTATTATTAAGCAAAACTTTATCTATAATTTTAGTAATATTACGAATTTATAAATATAATTTAATATTTATGTTCGCATTTTATTTGAAATTTCAGACTTAATAAAATTAAGCATTTTTATATCTACTATAATTTTATTTAAGTGTATTATGCTAATTTTTAGCTTTTATTCACAATTTTGTTTCTAATATTTACATTGATTTTAAAGCGTGATAATCTTCAGTCATAGAGATTAACAAAAAATAACGGTAGATATATCTTGATTATAAATTTATCTTTTGTTGTTAGAAATTATTTTAAGTAATCTATTATTTTAAATTTTTGAAATGATTTAAGTTATGAAAGCGAGGAATTTTTAAATGAAAACACGTATGGAATCAGACTCAATAGGAACTATGGAGGTACCAGCTAGTGCATATTACGGCATTCAATCATTAAGAGCAAAAAACAATTTTCCTATTACTGAAAGAAAATTAAATAAGGAATTTATAATTAGTCTTGCTGAAATAAAAAAAGCTGCTGCTATTACAAATAGAGATGCAAATTTCTTAACTTCAACGATTGCCAATGCTATAATAAATGCTTGCGATGAGATTATTTGCGGAAAATTACATGAAGAATTTATAGTAGATTCAATTCAAGGAGGCGCAGGAACTTCTGCTAACATGAATGCTAATGAAGTTATAGCTAATCGTGCAATTGAACTCCTTGGAGAAATTAAAGGCAGTTATAATGTTGTACACCCAAACGATCACGTAAATATGGCCCAATCTACTAATGATGTATTCCCTACAGCCGGAAAACTTACAGTTCTAAAAATGCTTCCAAAAACTATTGCAGAGCTTCAACGTTTATATAATACTCTTAAATTAAAATCGCTAGAATTTAATAATATAATTAAAATGGGACGTACTCAACTTCAAGATGCAGTTCCAATTAGACTTGGACAATCATTCAATGCTTTTGCATCGATGATAAAACGTGATATAGAACGCTTAAAAAAGGCTGAAAAAGATATGCTTGTTCTAAATATAGGGGGCACAGCTATTGGTACAGCAATAAATGTAAGCCCTGAATATTTTCATAATATAACTCCTAATTTAAGAAAAATTTGCGGTCTCAATTTAACTCAATCAAATGATTTAATTGATGCGACTCAAAATCTTGACTGTTTTGTAAGTGTATCAGGACTTCTAAAAACATGTGCAGTTAATTTGTCTAAAATGGCAAATGATTTAAGGCTTCTATCTAGCGGACCAAAAACAGGTTTTGCAGAAATTAACCTGCCTTCAATGCAAAATGGTTCTTCTATTATGCCTGGTAAAGTTAATCCTGTTATTTTAGAAGTGGTCTCACAAGTCGCATTTAACATTATAGGTAATGATTTAACAATAACTATGGCAGCAGAAGCAGGCCAATTAGAGCTTAATGCTTTTGAACCTGTTCTATTCTATAAATTATTCGAATCAATAGAAACGCTTCAAAATGCCACTACAACTTTAGTTGATAATTGTATTATAGGTATTACTGCTAATGAAGTAAGATGTAAAGAACTCTTAGACAATAGTGTTGGAATTGTAACAGCACTTTGCCCGTACATTGGATACCAAAATTCCGCTGACATTGCAAAAGAATCATTAAAATCAGGAATTTCTGTAAAAAAACTTGTTCTAGCTAAAGGTATACTAACTTCTGAGGAATTAGAACAAATTCTAGATCCAAATTTAATGACACAATTGAATTCTTCACTAACAATAGAATCAAAGGAAAAAATAAATCAAGCAATATAATTTTTAACTCTTGGTATAATTTTAAAAAATTTGGATTATACTATTATATGAACATGATTTTATGAATCGTGGTATTAACCAAAAAGAGATAGCACATCTTATATGCGCCATCTCTTTTTTATATTATTATACATAAATATGACTGATTAAATCTTACTTAAACAATATTCATTGAATATATAAGTAATTGGATACTTTTTAAGTCCATCAAAAGCATCTCTACTTCTAAAATCAGAAGATTCCAAACAAAAAGATTCGCTAGAAACACTTTCATCATCATCTTCTTCGAAATTTCTAAAACAATAAAAATCTTCTTCTTTATTTGCTTCAATAGAATATACACCCAGCATACATGAAAAATCAGATTCCATAGTATATTCTTTAGGCAGTTTTTTCTTCATTTTATATAATAATTCTTGCAAATTATATCCTTCAACAGTATAAGATTTTCCATCTAGATCAAGTGAAAGCATATTATTATAAGAATTTCTCTGTCTCTTAATGAATAATATAGATTCTCTCACACATTCCTCATCATCATATGTCATTATTAATGGAATTCTCACATCCATAGCATATTCTATTAATTCATCATCCTTTAAATAGAAAAGTTGTTTATGCTCATAAGGTCTCTTAGTATAAAAATCAAAATCAAAATGATCATCATAAAAGACGCAATCTCTTATATTAAATTGAAGTCCCCCTTTTAGAAAGTATAGTTCTGCCTGCTCACAGCCAAAATTATCAGTATATATAGCAGAATATTTTACCTTGACCATATAATATTTAATATCCCTCCCCAATTTATTTTTCTCATATCCCATTATAATTTAAAGTAAAGAATTTAAATTATAATAAAAAACCACCTTTCTATATTACCACATTTAACCACAAACAGCAAAGATTATTATCTATGTACTTTTAATTATAAATAAAATTTTTATTTTGAGGTTCATAGAAAGATAGTTCATATTTTTGAGCTAATTCCTTTATCAAATCGCTTACATGATCAGCCTTGCTAAATACACAAGACATAATAATGTGTCCTTCTGATTTATCAAAAGTTACACTCCATGGGCATAAATCTAAATCCCCAATTTCCTCTTCACTTATATCATCAATTTCAGGATGCTTAGATGTTAATTCTTCATAAAAATCTTGTATTTTTTGTGTAGGACCAATTAACGAAGTATCTCCTTCGCATAGTCGTTTATATAGAATTTCTGCATCCTCTTTATTTTTTACAATATTGCAGTGCCATACCGCACAATCCCAACTCACATTCTTCCCCCTTTGTAATAAGCTCCAATATCATTTTCACTAATTTGCTTTTATAATAATCTTCCTCATAATTATTATAATGTATATCTTTAATTTTCAAAATAATAATTTACTAATAATAAGAAATTATTTTCAAAGTCATTAAATATGGGTTTCGGAATCAATAGTAACTTGGTTTAACTCAAAATAGAACTTAATGCTCTTTTATTAAATGCTGCAATAACTAAATTACCTATTAAAAGCCCAATAACCATCGCTGCAAAAACATCTGATGGATAATGTACATATAAGTATAACCTTGAAAAGCCTATTAATGTGCTTAGAGTTAATGCAAGTATCCCAGCTCTTTTATTCATATAATTAATTATAGTTGCTGGTGCAAATGAACACATAGTATGGCCTGACGGAAAAGAAAAATCTGTTGGCAGCTTCATATGAATCATATTTAATATTGGTTCAGCATTAAAAGGACGAGTTCTGGCTACTAAAGGTTTTAAGCCTAAATTTCCTACAATAAAACATAATATCAAAGAACATATTATCATAATACCATACTTCCTATATTCTTTTCCTATTATAAGTATTAAAGCAATAAACGTCCATATAGTAATTTTACTTCCAAGAATAGTTATTAGTGGCATGATCTTATCTAAAGCGGGAGTCCTCATATGGATTTGTATAAATTCTAAAATATTATTATCTATGTTCTGAATCACTTCCATAAATTCCAATTCCTTTTCTCATTTATTTTTTCATAGTTTTTGTATTGCAATATAGATAAACCAACTATAATCTATACTTATGCATACATCTCACCGAAATGAATAATATACTTTTGTTCCAGTTTCTAGGTAATTATGATGGGTGATTCTAAGGCTATAAAGTTGCATCCAAAGTGCTAGCCTCAAAGAACAAGCGCTCACAGAGAAAGTTCTGCTTACCAAATGTAAAATTTGGAGCATCACTTTTTGAACTAGCACATTTGGAACAACTTATAGCCAAGAATCACATCCACCAAAATTACCAATGAAACATTCCACAAAAGTATATCACTCATTTCTGTTTGGAAAATATTTCATAGTCTGAGCATAGCTTATAATTGTGGTATCTCTAGCAAGTTTACGTTTAAGATATTAATAAAAAAGAGCTCAATTAATCTTAAAATGTAAAAACTTAAGTGCAATATATAGTTTATATTGATAATTGCTGTAAATTTTTCTAATACTACTGTATCATTAATTTAGCAGGATTTATATAGTTTCTTATTATATACAAATACTATTTACTCTTATTGATAGGAATTATCTTTATCCCTAATATAGAAAATTTTACAAAAGTAATATATAATTGTTTTATATGTAATTATACAATTATAAGAAAGAAGGTAACATTTAATGTATGAATTTAAAGAAGAATTTAAGACTGGAATTGATTTTATTGACGAACAGCACAAAGTTCTCTTCGAAATAGCAGACAAAGCTTACAATCTACTAAAAAATGATTTTACAACTGATAAATATGATAACATATTAGAGTTAGTAGATGAGCTACGCGACTATACATCATTCCATTTTAAAGCAGAAGAAGAATATATGAAGAAAATTAACTATAAAAGAATGTTCACTCAAAAGATAGAACATGACGCTTTTATAAAAAGAATTAATGAAGTAGATTTTAGGAGTATTGATGAAAATCAGAATGAATCGATTTCTACTCTATTACAGCTTTTAAATGATTGGTTAATTGAACATATCTTTGAAAACGATAAGTTGATAGGTCAATAAAGCTCCAATTTAGCATTTTCTAGGACAAGCTTTTTCTTTTTAGATATAAAATTATTATAAAAAAAATACTATCTCTCAATGTTTTTTACTAATACATTTTGAAATAGTATTTTTTATTTTTCCAAGTTTTCACAGATTGGTAATTTCACTTTATATCTATAGGATAATTTATTTCAACTATCTATCCTTCTTCCCATGCCCCATCTGGTCCTAAATAATAAGTTCCAATATATATGTCCTTAACCATTACTCCAGAGGAATTTAAATAATATAAATTTCCATTATATCTAAGCCACCCTGTCACCATTTCTCCAGAACTATTTAAATAATACCAATTCCCTCTATTTTGAATCCATCCACTCAGCATTTTTCCTGTAACTGTGTCCAGATAATACCACTTGCCTTCACTTTTAAGCCATCCGGTTTTTGCCATACCGTTTTCATCTAAATAATACCAATTATCTTTGTATTTATACCAACCAGTATTCTGTTCGGGACCACTATAATATCGCCAGCTATTGTTTACATACACCCATTCCCCATTTGCCTTCACATCATAAATTAATTGAAATGCAAATATAATACTTAATAAAGTTCCTAACATTAATATATATTTAAAACTAATAGTTTTTATCATTTTCTTATCCTCTCCAAATCAAAAATCTATATTTACTATTATTTTTATTAACATAATTTATAAAATAGACTTAAAATTCTGAAATAAAAAAAACGTAGGCGACTGTGGAGCCGTAGATTTTTTTTACGCATCTGCCTTTTCGAACGTATGTGAGAAAAATTTGGCAGGCGAATATATTTTCTTTTTTATTCTCTTTACAAACCGTAACCTCTGAATTGGTCTTTTCTATAACTTATACACAGATTTAACTTGAATATAAATTCCTAGAGAATAAAAAAATTCAATTACACTGCTGTATATATGGTTCAATTAAGTTTCTACACCCTACTCATAATTAATTATCTGGTCCATTAGAATCTAAAATCTAAGTCTATTATTACAATATAGATTTATAAAATTGTTTATATATTTACATAACTGGTATATTATAATATTATGTAAAAACAATGTTAAGGAGGCTTTATTATGTCAAATTTATTTAAACACTCCCTCGAAATTAAACCTAGACAATCTATGGTTGATATAACTTCTTATATAAGAGAAGATATTAAAAACAGTAATATTAGAAATGGAATCATAGTAGTTTATTGCCCTCATACTACCGCTGGAATAACTATAAATGAAAATGCAGATCCAGATGTAGTTAGCGATTTAATATATGGTTTTGAAAAAACTTATCCAACCACAGATCCTAATTATAAGCATTTTGAAGGAAATTCACATTCTCATCTAAAATCTTCAACAGTAGGTGCTTCACAAACTCTAATTTTAAATAATGGCAATCTAATTTTAGGAAGATGGCAAAACATATATTTCTGCGAGTTTGATGGTCCTAGGGATAGAATGTTTTATGTAAAAATAATAGAAGGATAATCCTTCCTGGTTAAATTTTATATTTACATAAAAACTAAAGAGGAATGTAAACCTAAATACATTCCTCTTTAGCAACAAATCTAAAAAGATATTTTCTTTTATCTAGCATCATGTCCTGTATTCTCTATACAGCTTTTAATTTCTTCTACTGTTGCAGGAGCATTATATACTACTTCAACACTTCCACGTGCAAGATCTACACAAACCTTATCTACACCTTGGATTTTTTCCAGTGCATTTTTGACTTGTGTTTTCATATTTTCATTTGCTAATCCATCAACATTATAATGTATTCTTTCCATATATACTATTCTCCTTTTTCTACAAAGTAACAAGTATAGTATGTTCAAAATCACACTATTATATCAATATTTTTTAAAGAAAATCGACTCACATTTGCTCGCTGATACTCACAGAGTAAGCGACCATAATCAAATCATAGATGCTTACAGAGAAAGTTCTTCACCTATAAATTAAACAGCTATTCTGCAATTAAGAACCCTTCACCTATAGCCAAATACAAGATTTTGATCATCACTTTTGAAATGTCTGCTTAACTGATTCACATCAAATAACAGATTCGAGTTCACTACTTATAAAATCAAATCATCCAATGTTCTTTTTGGAACATGATGTACTTGTTTGTCATCTCTCCAATACTTTACATCTCCAGATTCATTTATATTTTCTATAACTACTTCTTCTTTAGGATAACCAAGAGCTACTACCAAGGAAATTTCAAATTTTTCATCTAAATTGAGTTCTTCTCTTAGATTCTTTCTATCTATATTTCCTATAATGCATCCGCCCAAATTATTTTCAACAGCTCCAAGTAACATACTTTGTACTGCTATGCCATCATCTTGCGGCGCACCTTGGCCAAGACTCGTATCCTTTAGTACTACTATATAAGCACTTGGTTTTTCGCCTTCTTTAGGACCATCCCAATCCTTATAGTAACCTGCCCAAAATATGCATTTACTTATTTTTTCATTTTGTTCTTTTTCATTTGATAAAATATACCTTAATACTTGTTTATTAGCTCCTGATGGTGATAGCCTCGCTAAATCCACCAAGTCTCTTAAAGTATTCATATCAACGCTCTTATCCTGATAAAACCTCCTATATGACCTATTTTTCAATACAAGCTCTTTTATCATTTTAACAAACCACCTATCTTAGTTTTTCTACCTTTCTTTGTATATCCTGCATCCTCATATCTGTAGATGCTATAAGCTCCGCACATTCCTTTAAGTCTTGCGTAATATGCAGCGGTCCATCTCCAGATGTCTTATAATATAATTTATGCTCAAGACTAGCCCAAAAGTCCATAGCTATCGTTCTAATTTGAACTTCAACTCTGACTGGCTCCACATGATCCGAAAAAAATATTGGAACCTCTATAACTAAATGAAGACTTCTATAGCCATTTGGCTTAGGACTGTTTATATAATCTTTTTCTTCAATTAGTGTTATATCATCCTGTCTTATTAGCATATTGGCGATATCATATATATCACCTACAAAAGAACAGATAACTCTAATTCCCGCAATATCATTTAAATTCTTTTTAGCAGATTCAATGCTCATTTCGAACCCTTTACGTTTAAGTTTATCCATAATACTGCTTGGAGTCTTCACTCTAGATTTCATGTATTCAATCGGATTCCTCTTCCTCTTTATCTTAAGTTCATCATCTAAAATATCTAATTTAGTCTTAACTTCCTTTATTGCTGATCTATAAACAAGTAACGTTTCATTCATCTCTTCTATTCTTTCTTCAACTAATTCTGGTGATATAATGTTTTCTCTACTGTCCCAAAATATTTGATCATTTTCTTTTGATTGACCCATAAGCCTATTGTCCCCCTTAGTCTAAAAAAAGACTCTTCTTAACAAAATATATGTAATATATATTGCAATGCACATTTCACAATTCACAATTACAACTAAAATTCTTGTAATATTTTTTAGAATTATGATAAAGGACTATTTTTGCAATATATATTCTATTTTTTTCTTGCTTTATTTCCTCATACTAACATAATTTTAATTGAATATTAGAAAAACTTCAAGCTACTATTATTTTATTAAATAAACTGTAGTCTTTTTTCTTCCAAATTCCTTGACTTGCTCATGGGTTGGAAGCCACACATCTATTATATAGGTGCCATCGCTTTTAACTTTAACTGCGCCACCTCTATCTTCCGCATCAAAAATACCGTCATCTTTATAATCTTTTAAATCCGGAATATATATTTTACTTCCTAACGGAATATTTTTAGGTACAGCTATAGTTCCAACTCTAGTATGAGTCTGCATTGCAGTTTCTGAGCCCCAAGCTTCTGAGCATATAGCGCAATTACAGTAGGCTGTTAATTCTGCTTTTATCGGCACTTTAGGTGCGGCAGTTAATACTTTTTCTATGCTCTCATTGTTATTAGTAGTATTCACATTTACATCAGAGGGCTTCTTATCTTTTCTAGCTATTAAGCCGCTGTAATTTATTTCACCAAATGTTATTTTACAATAAGCTGCAAGCCCACCTAAGACAATTGCTAAACATATGTATGTTACGCATACACATTTCTCTAATTTCGACAATAAATTTATTCTCCTTTATATTAATAATATATTTTTTTATCTTATTTTTAATTTATTTACAATATATACTATTATATAATATTTTTTCTTCATTTTAAAGTTAATTGGAGTATTATGTATTTATATCCAGTATAATCAACAAAAATATAATTTTAACTTGCTAATTTACCAAAAATCACATAACAACAAAATCACAGCCGACTGTGTGGCTTGAGATTTCACTACAATATAAATTTCTAGAGAAGAAAAAAAGTGGCTGCGCAACGCGCATTCTTAATAATATTTTTACAATCCAACATCTTCTTAACCACTTATATAACTAGCTTTCAAAATTCAAAATTTTTATACTTTTCGAGACAATAAAAAAACTTGGATTCATAATCTTAGAATTCCAAGTTTTTTACTAATGCTTTATTTCAATTTTTATATATTCAATTTAAAAATCTGACTTATTAGATAAATATCCCTACAATTTTGCTAAAGCTTTAGAATCATCATCGCTAGAAATAATGAATATATTCTTAGCTTTTAAGATCAAAATATTTATAATCTAAGTAAGTTATAATATAAATCCAAGTAATATATTCTCTATTTATATATTAAATATACAACTCTTCTATTATTAACTATATAATCTATTTCACTAATATATCTGCCATTAAAGGATAATGATCAGATGGATACTTCCCCTTCACATTATATTTGATTATTTCAGCATTAACTACATCTATTTCTTCTGACACAAATATATAATCTATATGAAGCCCTTTTCCTGACCTTTTGAAATTTCCTATTGTAGATTCATTATATAGCCCCATATTTACGTCTTGTACTGGTAATAATTTTTTACTTGATATTTTCCCCTCTTTAAGACTTTTAATCAACTTACTATTAGGTCTATCATTAAAATCCCCCATTAATATAACTGGAAGTTTTTCATCTTCTATAAATTCTAAAATCTTTTTTAAACCATACATTCTTGCCTTTGGAAGCAGATTATCTAAATGAGTATTGCAAACCCTAACTCTTCTTCCATTATCCATTTGTAAAATGGCTGTTGTGCAAATTCTTGGAAGATATGAGTACCATACGCGGCTTCCTATCTTATCTGGAGTTTCAGATAGCCAGAAAGTTTTATAATCTTCAATTAAATAATTTCTAGAGATTAATAAACTATTTCTTTCTGAAGAAACTTTTTTCCCTCTTGGGGCTCCAATAATATTATATCCTTCAATATTTTCTTTAATATCATTAAGCATATTATCTTTAATTTCCTGAACCCCTATTATATCGCATTTATACTCATTTATTACGTTATAAATCAAGCTCCTTCTAGCATTCCATCTATCATTAAAATCTATAGGAACATCGCGTCTTAAATTAAAGGTCATTACTCTCATTTGAATCCTCCTTCTAATTTGCTTTTTATCTTTCAAATTAGCCTATGAATATAATTATATTATACTCACTTAAGGAAGAAATCATATATTTTTATTTCCAAATTTCTTCTGAAATTTCTCTTACTAACTTTATCTTATTCCACTGTTCTTCTTCTGTTAGAACATTTCCCTCCTCAGTAGAGGCAAAACCACATTGTGGACTTAAGCAAACTTGGTTAATATCTACGTATTTTGTTGCTTCCCTAATTCTTTCTCTAACTTCTTCTTTATTTTCTAATATTCCTGTCTTGGAACTTATTAACCCTAAAACTACTTGTTGATTTTTAATAAACCTTAATGGTGCAAAATCTCCTGCACGATCTGTATCATACTCTAGATAAAATCCATCTACATTTACAGTTCCAAAAAGAATTTCTGCTACTGGTTCATATCCACCAGATCCTGCCCATGTTGAATTATAATTTCCACGGCAAACATGCATTGTAATAACCAAATCTTCAGGATGATCTTCAATTGCTAAGTTGTTTACCTTTGCGTATAGTTTAGCAATATCATTTGTATCTACGCCTTCTTGTTGTCTAGCTTCCCAATATTTTTTATCACAAAGCATACCCCAAGTACAATCGTCAAGTTGAAGATTTCTGCAACCTTCGTTATAAAATGCTTTAATAGCTTTTTTGTAAGCATTTGCAATATCTAAAATTAACTCATCTATGTTTTTATAAATAGATTCTGTAATCTCCTTATTTTCACCACGTTGAAGTTCTGCAAGAAATTGTGCTGGTGCTGGAATAGTCTGTCTAGCGACTACATCATCTCCCGAGATACTCTTTAAAAATTTATAATGTTCAACCATCGGATGATTACTAAAATCTATTTTTCCTGTTAATGTGGCTGTTTCTGCTCTAGTTTCTAGTCCGTTAAATTTATATCCTGTTTCTAGTACACGTTTTTCTACCCCATCTAATCCCCACATAAAATCAAGATGCCACCATGAGCGCCTAAATTCTCCATCTGTTACTGCTTTAAGCCCAAGTTCCTTTTGTTTTTTCACTAATTTTATTATTTCTTCATCTTCTATTCTTTTTAATTCATTACTTGAAATCTCTTGATTTTGAAATTTAGCACGCGCCTCTTTAATAACATCAGGTCGTAAAAAACTTCCTACAATATCAGCCCTAAATGGTGCAACACTTCTTTGTTTTGCATTTTTAAATTCTATACTCATTTTTTAATCCCCCTTAATTGCCTTGCTTTATTCTTGAAATCAGTATAGCATGTTTAACCTCAAGTAAGGTAACTTCAAAAAACTATTACTGGCTATAATATTTTCCTATAACAAACAAATTCACTTTTAAAAGGCAAACTTCTAAACTAGCCCTTATGACAATCTATAACTTCCAAATTTCATTAGCTGTTTCAATAACGAGTTTAATTTTCTCCCATTGTTCTTCTTCAGTAATTATATTTCCTTCTTCTGTTGATGCAAAACCGCACTGTGGACTTAAGCAAAGTTTATTAATATCTACATATTGAGAAGCTTCTGCAATACGATTTTTTAATTGCTCTTTACTTTCAAGGCCCCCATGCTTTGTTGTTACAAGTCCCAATACAACAAACTGATCATTTATAAATCTTAGTGGCTTAAAATCTCCGCATCTTTCACTATCATATTCAAGAAAGAATCCATCCACCTTAGCATTAGAAAATAATTCTTCTGCAATAGGTTCATATCCACCTGATGCAAATCCTATTGAATGTAGATTTCCACGACAAACATGCAAAGTTATGATCATATCTTCTGGTTTTTCTTTAATGCTCTCATTTATCAATCTTACATAATTCTTTGAAAGAGCTTCTGGGTCAATTCCCTGACTTCTAAAATAACTTCTGTGTCTTTCACTACATAGGGTTCCCCATGCAGTATCATCAAGCTGCAAATAACGACAGCCTGCATCGTAAAACTCCTTTATTGCAGATTTGTAAACACTAATGATATCTTCCATCAGCTCTTCATCACTACTATATACATTATTTTTGTTGTGACTTTGAACAAAATGGAATAGAGATGGTGATGGAATAGTAAATTTAGCAATATTTTGATCTTTAACAATACTATTTAAATACTTAAAATGCTCTAACATTGGATGCTTATTAAATTTTATCTTATCAACAATTTGAAAGCTTTCAGCTTTTGTTCTAGATCCCTGAACACTACCTCCTTGATTTAATATTATTTTCTTTGTACCTTCAATTCCAACAAAAAAATCAAGATGCCACCAAGATCTCCTAAACTCTCCATCAGTAACAGCTATTAATCCTATTTCTTTTTCCTTTTCTATAAGCTTCCTTATTTCTATATCTTCAATACTTCTCAGTTCTTCAGCATTTATCTCTCCACTATTATATTGTTTCCGTGCAATCTTAATTTCATCAGTTCTAAGAAAACTTCCAACTATATCATATCGAAAAGGTGGAGTATTTCTCTTTGTACCTATAATCTCATTACTCATATTTTCCTCCATTTAAACTGCTATAACAGATAATAATTTAAGTCTAAATAATTTGTTGAAATAATTTCGTTTAGAATATCAATGTAGCGCATTGTTATTTTATTAAGCTTAATATCCTTATGGGCTATCCATCCAACTGTGAAAATTTCATCACATTCTATTGGTATTGCTTTAAGTTTGCTTTCATCAAAATCAGAGTCTATAAATCCTGTTCCAATTGTATAACTATCTGTACTGGTTAATAAAGTTGAAAGTGTTGCTCTATCAATAACTTTAATACTTTTAGGCACATTAGCCATATTCATCATTTCTTCTGAAAAATTAAATGAATTGTTAATTCCCTGTTCAAATGTTATATAAGTAAATTCTAACATCTCATTAGTAGTAACACTTTCTTTGGTAGAAAGAGGATGATTATTACTTATGATTATATGTGGGTTTGCATTAAAAAGTGGAGTGAATTTCAAATTACTATCACTAAAAATTCTATTCATGACCTTAGAGTTTACTTCGTTAATATATAAAATCCCAACATCACTACGAAGAGTTTTTACATCTTCTATTATTTCATATGTCTTTGTTTCTCTTAAATTAAACTCATACTGATTTGTTTCAATTTCTTTTAAGAGTTTTGTAAATGCATTTACAACAAAAGCATAATGCTGAGTTGACACAGAGAAATGCATAATCTTTTCTCTTCTTCCATGATAGCGGTCCTCAATAAATTCAGCTTGTTCACTTATTTGGCGAGCATACCCTAAGAATTCAATCCCATCTGAAGAAATGCTAATTCCTCTATTGGTCCTCTCAAATATTACAATTCCCAGTTCACTCTCAAGTTCTCTTATTGAATTAGATAGACTTGGCTGGGATATAAATAATTTTTTAGCTGCCTCGTTTATTGACCCGTACCTTGCAATTTCAAGAGCATATTTTAATTGTTGCAAAGTCAATGTTTTTCCCCCTTTCAGCTAAAATCCTTTATTTGATATTATAATCTAGATTTTATCATTTATAAATATCTATGATTTTCTTTACACAAAAAAAGACCGCTTAGTTTTAAGCAGCCTTTCTATTAAGTATATTATTTATTTAATTGTTCTAATAATTCTTCTAAATTTATTCCATGAACTTTAACTGCATCTTCAATTGTTTCAGCTTGTGCAGATGGGCATCCAACACATCCCATTCCGAAGCTCATTAAAATTTGTGGTGCATTTTCCTTTATACGAATTATTTCTCCTATTGTTAAATCCTTAGTTATCATGTTGACATTCTCCTCTCATATATCTTAATAAGTTATCTTTTAAGTTTTTATTGTTTATCTTTAATCTTATTATAATGTTTATTCCATATTACTTCCGTAACTGATGTTACAATAAAATTAATTTTTATATTTCTTTACTGAGTATTGAAGGTATCAACATAATTATCCTTATATAATTGATTTATAATTTTTTAAAGAAGAATATTCAATAGTTCTTCTGTATCCTTAACTATATATTCTGCTCTGGCTTGGGTTAGTTCAATAACATCTCCAAAACCATAAAGAACTCCCACTGATTTTATATTATTTTCTTTTGCGCCGATAATATCATGTTCTCTGTCACCTACCATGATAACCTTTGATAAGTCTGTAATATTAGCCTCTTGTAAAGCATATTTTATTACATCCCCTTTATTTACTCTTGTTTCTTCAAAATCTGCCCCAGCTGCAAAATCAAAATATTTATCAATTTTAAAGTATTGTAAAATTTGCCTTGCATACACTTCTGGTTTTGATGTAGCAAGTACAATTTTTTTATTATTTTTCTTAAGCACCTCTAGAAGTTCTGGTATTCCATCATATAACTTATTTTCATAGATACCTTTTTCAGCAAAATATTCTCTGTATTTTACCAATCCAAGCTGTGCTTTTTCCTCATCGAAGTTATAATATTCTTTAAACGAATCCTTTAAAGGTGGTCCAATAAATTTGTTTAATTCTTTAAGGTCATCAACTAAAATTCCAAAAGACTTTAAAGCATATTGAACTGATTTAGTTATTCCTTCGCCAGAATCAGTAAGTGTTCCATCTAAATCAAATAATATATATTCAAAATTGTTATTCAAGTAAAAATTCCTCCTTGTTTATCACTCTTAAATCACTCCAATAAATTATAACATATTTAGAAAATTATACGACACCTGAATAATTTAATTAATAAAAATTATATATTAATATTTTTGTTTTAATTGGTAATACTATTTTTAAGGTTGTTTAATACCTAAAAAATACAATAATAGTTTATGGAGGAATTTTAAATGAAAAGATTTGTTTGTACTATTTGTGGTTATATCCATGAAGGTGACACCCCACCAGACGTTTGTCCTATCTGTAAAGCAGGTGCTGACAAATTCAAAGAAATGACTGACTCATTAAATTTTGCTGATGAACATAGAATTGGTATTGCTGGCGGTCTTAATGATGAATTATTAGAAGGTTTAAGAGCTAATTTCATAGGTGAATGTACTGAAGTCGGAATGTACTTAGCAATGTCCCGTCAAGCTGACCGTGAAGGTTATCCTGAAGTAGGTGAAGCATATAAAAGAATTGCTTATGAAGAAGCAGAACATGCAGCTAAATTCGCAGAACTTTTAGGGGAAGTTGTTGTTCCTGATACTAAATCTAATTTAAGTGCTAGAGTTGAAGCTGAATATGGTGCTTGCGAAGGCAAAAAGAAACTTGCAACCTTAGCTAAGGAGCATAATTTAGATGCTATACATGATACTGTTCATGAAATGTGTAAAGATGAAGCAAGACATGGTAAAGCATTTAAAGGATTACTTGATAGATACTTTAGCAAATAATATTATAACTAGATTAAGATTTAACTTAAAGGAGTGTGTTTTTTGTGGAAAAAATTAATTGTGAAGTAAATAATTGTTCACACAACAATAGTGGAGTTTGCTATTCAAATAGAGTTGATATTGGTGGAATGTCTGCAAGTAGTGAAAGAGGAACTTGCTGTGGTTCATTTTTACAAGAATCTCATTATAGTGACTTAACTAATAATACTAATTCTCAAGGAAAATGCGATGCTCTAACTTGCAACGTTGAAACATGTAATCATAACACTAACAAACTTTGTAGCCTAGATTCTATACAAGTAGCAGGTAATGGAGCCCAATTATATACTGAAACTAAATGTGCTAGTTACGATTCTAGAGAATAATTAGAATATATGATTAAGTGTTCTATATTCTAATATTCCTAACAATAGATATTCTGAAGAATATTTAAATATCTATTCTTCAGAATACCCATATATAATTTTAGACAGTTTATTTACATATAAAAACCAGTTCGATGATATTATATATTTTTTAGATTTCCTTTCCCATCATTATCATATTCTCAAAAGTTTTGAATCCATGCTTCTTATAAAAACCTTCTGTTTCATTAGTTTTAAGAGTCAGCAAAATCACTCTATCTATCCCCTTAGCTTTTAATCTTGTTATAAATTCACTCAGCAACTTTGAACCTATACCTGAACCTTTAATTTTAGGGTCTACACAAAGTTCTTTAATTTGAAAAAGTACTGCATCATAATAATATTCAATGCTTCCAAGTATCATTCCCACTAATTTTTCCTCATCAAATGCAACCAGTCCATTAAACCCTTCGCAATTTATCATCTGAGATATGCGTTTAGATGCACTTTCAATAGTCCATTTGTCATTCCACGGTTCACAATTAAAAGCTTTTACATAAACTTCTGAAATTTCTCTAATAATTTCTCTATCTAAATTTTTATATTCTATCATTTTATTACCCCTTATTTTATATTACAGGTATAAGCTATTTAAAAATTCTGTTCCTGATTTTGTTTTAAAGTATTTATTTTTTATACTTTCAATTTGAGGAGTTTTTATTTCATCTTCATAAATATTAACTAAAAAATCAGCTTCTATTAATATTTGATAGTCAATGCCATCAATTTTGCTATATGTATGATGATGCCCAATCAAATAGCATACTCTTTCAATAAATTCTTCACTAAAATTAAATTTTGAAAGCATTTTTTTTGCAACAGGAGGCCCTTCAAGCTCCTGATAATTTCCAGCAGAAGAATTGTATTTTTCTTCACTAATTTTTATTCCTATATCATGCATTACTGCAGCTACTTCTAAAATTTCCTGAGTCTTCTTATCTACATTTTCAATTTCCCCTATAGATTTAGCAAAAGAAAATACCTTTAAAAAGTGATTAACCCTTCTCGGATCTTTTGCATAGTATTTTATCATTTCATTTATTATAGTACTAATCTTTTCATTCATAATTACATTTTAGTCTGCAGCATACTTTAATAGTATACCCAGAGCTAATCCACCTTCCTTCTTAATAATATATCTTATTTAATTATTATACTAATTCATAAGATATATTAATATAGCTTTTATATTAATTCCTATACTTATAAGACTTATCTTTTGAAAAAACCAGCCTCTTCGTTAAATATTAATATAACTAACTTTAACTTCATCTTTTCTCTCTCTATATAAACTGCGCACATAAAAGATTATAAACTCACGTATTAACACTGGAAGCCTTTATAATTTTTTTGTACAAAAAAGTAACAACCACCCATTTGCTGAACAGTTGCTACTGTAATTTCCATATATTATATAATTCTAAAGTTCCTAATTTTCTATTGATAACACACTCGTAAACTATACTTAGACTATGAAATATCTTTTAACTAGAAATGAGTAATATACTTTTGTGGAATGTTTCATTGGTAATTTTGATAGATGTGATTCTTTGGCTATAAGTTGTTCCAAATGTGCTAGTTCAAAGCTTGTTCTTTGAAGCTAGCACTTTGGGTGCAACTTTATAGCCTTAGAATCACCTATCAGAATTACCTAGAAACTGGAACAAAAGTATGTTATTCATTTCGGTGAGTTATAAGCATAAGTATATATTATAGTTGGGTTATCTATATATGATATACAATTGATTCAAATGGTCTTAAATTTAACTCTTTATTTAATACACTACTATCTTTATAATTCGATATTAATATTTCACTCTTAGCACTTTTATTTGCATATTCATCAGGAATCTCTACTTTTGTACTTTCTCCATAAAAATTATTTATGACAAGTACTGTAGCGTCGCCTAAATTTCTTACATATGAAAGTACTTTATTATTTTCTTCAAGAATAAACTTTATACTTCCATTTGAAATCACTTCATAATCTTTTCTCAACCTTATTAGCTTTTGATAATGATAGAAAATCGAATCTTCATCCTTTAATGCTTGTTCAACATTTATTCTTTTATATTCACTGCTAACAGGTATCCATGGTTCACCTTTAGTAAATCCAGCATTTTCACTATCATCCCATTGTACTGGGGTTCTAGAATTATCACGAGATTTTGCTTTTAAAATCTGTAATATCTCTTCTTCAGATTTTCCTTGCTCTTTTAAAATATTATAATAATTTATAGATTCTACATCTCTATACTTCTCTATGCTATCGAAATAAGGGTTTGTCATTCCAATCTCTTCACCTTGATACACATATGGAGTCCCCCTCATCATGTGTATTGTAGTTGCCAGCATTTTAGCACTTTCTTTTAAATATTCTTTATCATTTCCAAACCTAGAAACTATTCTAGGCTGATCATGATTACACCAAAACAGAGCATTCCACCCATTTTGAATTTCTTCTTGCCAAGTTTTAAATAACGCCTTCAACTTCATAAAGT
This sequence comes from Clostridium sp. MF28, assembly GCF_002969175.1. Lineage (NCBI taxonomy): Bacteria > Bacillati > Bacillota > Clostridia > Eubacteriales > Clostridiaceae > Clostridium > Clostridium sp. MF28. Next base: position 6,080,238 of record NZ_CP014331.1, on the reverse strand, counting down.
CAAAATCCATAACAGTCCATTTATCGCCTTTATAGTAATCAACTTTTAAATGATGAAAATTAAATACCATTGATAATTCTTTTTCTTCTGGATTAGAATATCTTATACAATTCTCAAGAGAAGTTGATGACATTTCTCCTACAGTTACAATATTTTCATATTTTCCATAGGTATTTTCATTAAGCTCGTGGAGATAGTCATGAATTTTAGGACCATCTGTATAGAATCTTCTTCCATCACCTTCTGAATCACTTTCAAACTTTTCTGGTTTTGAAATTAAATTTATAACATCAAATCTTAATCCTTTGACACCTTTTTTAAGCCAAAAGTTAACAACGCCATAAATCTCATTTCTAACTTCTTCATTATCCCAATTCAAATCAGCCTGAGTTCTATCAAAAAGATGTAGGTAATATTCATCAAACTTTTCTACATATTCCCATGCATTCCCACCAAATTTAGATTCCCAATTTGTAGGTGGTTTATCTTTTTCTGATTCTTTAAATATATAGAACTCTTTATATTTTCTATCTCCGCTTATAGCTTTTTTGAACCATTCATGTTCTGTTGATGTATGATTAAGTACCATATCAAGCATTACATATATATCTCTTTTTTCTGCTTCTTGTACTAATTTTTCAAAGTCTTCTAATGTACCAAAGCTTGGGTCAATATTATAGTAATCAGAGATATCATATCCGTTATCTACTTGAGGGGAAGGATAAAAAGGAGTAAGCCATATATAATCTATACCTAAATTTTTCAAATAATCTAATTTTTCTATTACTCCGTTTAAATCTCCAATTCCATCACCGTTTGTATCATAAAATGATTTAGGATATATTTGATAAATAGTACTTTTCTTAAAATCCTTCATAATTTCTTCCTTCCAATCCTAGCTTATTGCTTTCTTTTTCCCTACAATTACTGTAAGAACAAATGGTACTACTACTGCTACAAGCATTGCTAATGCAAATATCATCATGAATGCTGGTTTTATTGATAATATACCTGGAAGTCCTCCAACACCTATTGAGTTTGCCATTACGCCACTTCCAACTGAAATTATTGCTGCTATTGCTGATCCTGCCATTCCACAGAAGAATGGGAATCCATGTTTTAAGTTAACACCAAACATTGCTGGTTCAGTAACTCCAAGGTAAGCTGAAATGCAAGCTGGTACATTAACTTCTTGAGCTTCTTGATTCTTTCTTTGTAAATATATCATAGCTAAAACTGCTGAACCTTGTGCAATATTAGATAATGCTATCATTGGCCAAAGTGATGTTCCTCCAAATTGTGCCATTAATTGAAGATCTATTGCATTTGTCATGTGATGAAGTCCTGTAATAACAAGTGGTGCATAAAGGAATCCAAAGATTGCTGCAAAAATCATACCAAATGAAGATGTAAGTCCACCATATACTACTTTTGAAATAGCTGCACCAATTGCCCAGCCTATAGGTCCTATAACAATATGAGCTATCAAAACAGCTGGTACTAAAGCAAAGAATGGTACAACTATCATTGATATTGATGCTGGACTTATCTTTCTTGCACCTCTTTCAAGAAAGACTAATGCAAAACCTGCAAGTATAGCTGGTATAACTTGTGCTTGATATCCAATCATGTTTACATGTGCAAATCCAAAATCCCAGAAAGGTATTTTATCAGCTGGTGTACTTGCCACTGCATATGCATTTAAAAGTTGTGGTGAAACTAATGTAATACCTAAAACTATACCAAGAATTTGGGTTGTCCCCATTTTCTTTGTAATTGACCATGTAATACCTACTGGTAGGAAGTGGAATATAGCTTCTCCAATTAACCATAAGAAACTGTTTGTCCCAGCCCAGAACTGAGATACTTCAACTAAAGATTTTGTTCCGCCTTCTAATAATTTCATATCTCCGATAACATTTCTAAATCCTAAAATCAAACCTCCAACAATGATTGCTGGAATAAGTGGTGAAAATATTTCTGCTATATTTGCCATAAGCTTTTGTATAAAAGTCATATTGTTTTTAGCAACATCTTTTACCGCATCTTTGCTTACTCCATCTATTCCTGAAACTGCTATAAAGTCATTATAAAATGTTGATACTTCATTCCCAATTATAACTTGGAACTGTCCTGCTTGTGTAAATGTCCCTTTAACACTTTTTAATTTTTCAATTTCACTTACGCTAGCTTTACTTGGATCGTTTAATACAAATCTCATTCTAGTAACACAATGTGTAACTGCTGAGATGTTTTCTTTTCCACCAACTAGCTTTAATAGTTCTTTTGCATCATTTTGAAATTTCCCCATTATTAAAACCTCCAATTTGATTTTTATTACTTTAAAGAATAAGTTCATGAATATTAATACAATTTTGTTTTGTATTAGTCCAATTGAACAATTAATTAATAAATTTTATATTAAACCTAACATTTAAATGTTTACAATATCATAATAATCTATTTTAAACATATAGTCAATAATATTTTTAATATTTGTTTAAACAAATTTCTTGAAAATGTTTAGTATCTAGTATTTAAGCCATCTTACGAAGTAAAACAAATTCAAAATATGTTTAAACATATTTTAAATTTGTTCAAATAGCCTATTCAAATTTTAGTTTTTTCACCACTTTACTAACTCATCAAATCAAGTTTAAATTTACAAATCTACTAAAGGTTCAAATTCATATCTTTACTAGAAATCATAAATATTTTGATTCCGAAAAGCTATGAAAATATCGCTGGAGGTTCTAAGCAACTTTGTAAATATGTTCATCTAATAAGTCTAATTTTCAAGTTGTTTGTCTATATAGTGCAAATTATCTAGGTATTGAAGTACCTGACATTATCTTATAGTAATAAATTACACCAAGTAATTTATCACCTTATTATTTTAATTATTTAGTTAACTTATTAAAAAAAATAAAGTATAATATATTCATTAAAACCTATAGATAACACAATCATAAATTATAATTAGACTATGGAATACCTCACAACCAGAAATGAGTAATAAACTTTTGTAACCGCAAGGGTCATAATATGGAATGTTTCATTTCGGCGAGGTATACGCATAAGTATAGATTATGGTTGAGTTACCTATAGTACAAATATTTTATATATGCTCCAATGATAAATTTACATTTAAGATTCTAGTTGGATAAACGCTCAATTAAGTATAAGATGTAGAAATCCAATTGCAGCATATATACCCCAAGATAACTTAAGGGAGTGTTAACTTTGCCTAATGTAAAATTCAAAGATATATATCACATATTAAAAAGCAATATAGATAGTGGTAAGTACGATAATTCTATGATGCTTCCCACCGAAATGGAGCTAGTTGATAAATTTGAATGTAGTAGAAATACTGTTAGAAGAGCAATTAGTGAATTGAGTAAAGATGGATATGTTAAAAGCGTTAAAGGTAAGGGCGTAATCATACTAGAAAGCAGAGAATCAATAGAACTTCCTATTGGAAATCTACTCGGCTTGCAAGAATTACATACAAAAAAGAAATTCACTACTAGTGTTGTTCATTTCTCAAAAATAACTATAGATGAATCCTTATCAAGAATAACTGCTTTAAAATTAGATACTGAAGTATATCACCTTCATAGAATAAGATTCTATGATAATGAACCAATTATCCTTGATGTAAATTATTTTAGTGCTGATGTAGCAAAAGATTTGACTATAGAAATTGCTCAAAATTCCGTGTATGAATATATTGAAAAAGATTTAAATACAAAAATTCTTGCTTCAAAAAAGATTATTGTTGTTGAACATGCAACAGAATTAGATAAAAGATTTTTAGATTTAGGTACATATGATTGTGTTGCTGTCGTAAAAACATATGCTTATACTGATTCAGGTAAACTTTTTGAGTATACAGAATCTCGTCATAGACCAGATAAATTTGTATTTGTTGAATCATCATCTTTAAGAAAAAATATTTAATCATAGTAAATGACATTTTTTATTCTTTTATAGTATTTAACTCTAGTAAAATACTATAAAAGTTATCCGCTGATTTAATTACATTATATTTTCCTAAATACCAAAAAAACTTACTAAATAAATTTTTAGTAAGTTTTTTTTAATATAGATATTTCGTTAATGAAAATGAATTTATATTATTCTATAAAATTGCAAAGGTATGTATATTGCTTATTTAATTCTTTTTGATACCATTCTGTTTTTATTAAGCTTATATATGCATCAACTATCTTTTTTACTTGGCTTTCTTTTGTAATCTGCATGAATAATGCAAGAATAAAAAAAACTATAATTCCTATTGTAATGGCATTTTTTACATTATTAGTAAAATTGAATATAATTAATAATACTGCACCAATAGCTCCTGTAGCTATTGAATAATATGTTACGTAATCTATTCTATCTTTAGTTTTTACTATTTTCGCTTTTAATGTATCAACGATATGTACATCCTTAAATAACAAATCCAACTTATCTCTATATAAATCCATGAATTTAGACAACATATAGTTATATCTTTCAACATTACTACTTTCTAAGATTCTCATGCACATAATTAATGGATAAGGGTACTCAGCCACACTTTTATATACATATTCATTTCTTCTTTCAAGACTAGGAATCTTTACGCTTAATTCTCTATTTTCATCAAGAGTCAATTCATAATTGTCATTTACTAAACTTGTATAATTGTCTTTAATAATTTCTAATGACTTAGCCATTAATGTATTATTCCCATTCATTTTATTTAGCATGTCCAAAATCGTCATATTCTCTTCTCCCCTACTTTTTAAAATAAATGCTTCATCAGCTATATTATAGCATACTTTCCCAACGCATGAACATCAAGGATTTATTTTAGAACTTATTCCAATGTGTTTTTAAGTACCCCTATAGCTAATGTCATACCTTCATGCTTTATTTTGCTTATAATAACCTCTGCGCCTGCAAGATCAACAGAAGGCTCACAGACCCCAGTTATTCCAAGTGTTTTAAATACAAATTCACTTTTATCATATTTATCTTGAACGGTTTTTATTTCATCTTTGCTAAAAGTTTTGAATGGACAATTAATTCTTTCCGCTAATTTTATAATACCTTCTTCATTAGCTTTAATATCTACAGAAACAATTCTTGACACTGCTCTTATATCCAAATTATATTTTATTAAATTCGCATTTACAAAGTCATATAATTTTTCATAAGTTGTGCCTTTCCTACAACCGATACCCAAAACTATATCTTTCTTTATAAGTCTAAGTATCTTAGAATAATCAGTTCTTTCAATATCTTCATTGTTACTACTTTTTAAACAATGAGTTATCCAAATACAATCCTTTCTTAAGTACTGTATCTTTTCGTATCCATTACTGATTTTTATTATATTATAATCATCTTTAATTCCAATTATTTTTTTATCAATTAAAAGCGCCGCCATATATTTAGCCTTTTTTAAATCTTCAATAATCAAATTATTTTCTTTAGCTAAAATATCTGGGGCAATCAGCCCTAAATTATCACTTGCAGTGGTTATAATAGGCATAGAATTTAATATTTCTGATACCTTATAAGTAAGCTCATTGCCTCCCCCTAAATGTCCACTTAATATATTTATTGCATATTTACCTGATAGATCAACTACTACAATTCCCGGATCCTTATCCTTGCCTTCAAGAAATGGAGCTATTGCTCTTACTGCAATTCCTGTTGAAGATATAAATATAATACCTTCTGAATTATTCATAGCTTCTTTTGTAATAGTCTTTAAACTGAAATCTTCACCATATGCAAAAGTGTTTATTTCTGACTTCCAATTATTAATCTGATCTTGTGATGGATTATTTTCTTTTATATATAATCTTCCATTAAAGCTTTCTTTAAGCTTCAATGCTATATCTTTTCCCTTAGGCGATGGACAAATTATACTTATATTTTTACTAAGTGAATTTATTGCCTCACTTTGGGACTTTTTAGATAGTTCTTCATTATTTAGATTCATTACTTGTATCCTCAGCGTCTCTGAACATATGAGAAAAGCTCTTATCATATAACAAGCTTTTTTCAAAATCGCTATCAATAAAATCTCCAACTAATATTTGTGCACATTTAGTAATATTATTTTCCTTAACTTTTTCTGCTATATCATCAAGAGTTCCCATAATTACTCTTTGATCAGGCCATGTAGCTCTTTCAACTACAGCTATTGAAACATTCTTTTTATACCCTTTTCTAAGTTTCTCAACAACTTTGTCTATCATTGAAATAGATAAAAATATAGCCATTGATGCTCCAATAGATGCCAATGTTTCAAGATCCTCATTTGCTGGAACAGGAGTTCTTCCCTCAATCCTAGTTAAAATTACAGTTTGTGATACTCCTGGTAAAGTAAATTCTCTATTTATAGCAGCTGCTGCACCTGTAAATGAACTTACACCTGGAACAACTTCATAAGGTATACTAACCCTGTCAAGCTCAACCATTTGCTCTCTTATAGCTCCGTAAATTGATGGATCACCTGTATGTAGCCTTACAACTAACTTTCCCATTTGTTCTTCCATGGTCATTATTTCCATTACATCTTCTAAAGTCATATTAGCAGAATTATAGATTTGAACGTCTGGTCTACAATATTCTAAATGTTCTTTTGAAACTAAAGAACCAGCATATATTACTACATCTGCTCTTTCTAATAAATCACGACCTCTAACTGTTATTAAATCAGCTGCTCCAGGACCTGCCCCTATAAAATAAATCATGCTTAAAACACTCCTTTTTTAATATTAATTTAACTAATATTTTATTATATTTATTCCCTGTTTGCTATTATTAAAGACATATAATCTCTAAGTTTTAGTATTTCTTCTCTTTCAGTTAAAACAGTCTCGCCCTCTCTACCAACTCGACTTGCATAAACATAATCAAAGCCTTTTTCTTCTAATGTATTTATAACTTCTTCTTCATGCTTGTATACTTTCATTATTACAACAAACTTTTCATCTGTTATTTCCTTCACTTTAGTAGCTGGCATAACCACTAGCTTCTCGTCACCTACAACTAAAGTCCTATTAACTAGGCTCGCAGCCGCACAAAAAGATGTTATTCCAGGAATTGTTTGAACATCAAATCCACAATCTCTAACATGCTTTAACATATGACTATATGTACTGTAAATATACGGATCTCCAATAGTTAAAAATGCAACATCCTTTCCTTCTTTAAGCCTCGCTTCTATAAATTCATAAGCCTCCAATGCTTTTATTACTCTATCTTTCTTCCCCATTGGAAAATGCTTTACAATAACTTCAGTACCTGGTTTTATATATTCCCTAGCTGTTTCAAGCGCAATGCTTTCCCCACCTTCAGTAGCCGATGGTGCAACTACAACTTGACACCTTTCTATTGTTCTTACTGCCTTTACAGTTAAAAGTTCAGTATCTCCAGGTCCTACACCTATTCCGTATAATGTTGCCATTTTATAATTCCTCTCTTCCTAAGTAACTACATATGTATATATTATTATTTTAATTCTAGTTACCGATATCATATTATCTTTATTTATACACTTTTATTTATAACAACTATGTATTATTTTATCTTAAAAATCTTTATTAAATTATACTTAATTCCTTATACATTGAATTATATATATTGGATTATTAGCTATCATCATTAAAGTATCTTCACGGTTTTTACTTATATTAACTAACGAAATTTCAATTTTATAATCTAGTTTCTTCATGACCTCAATTGCTCTGTATGCATTGTCTAAGGTAATAAAATTCATAACTATCGTGCCTTTTTTTACTACGATTGCATTTACCTTAAGTAATATCTCCTCTAAATGCCCGCTGCTTCCTCCAATGAATATAGAATCGAATTTTAAACCTTGAAAAATCAAAGTATCCAAAACTCTACTTGCTTCTTTATTTAAAATCTTTACATTATCACATTCAAACTTTTCCACATTAGTTTCTGTAATTTCATATGCTTCATAATTTTTTTCTATTGCAAGCACCTTACCGTTTTTTGAGATTTTAGCAGCTTGAACTGTAATACTCCCTGTACCACTTCCAACATCTAGTACTAAAGAATTATCTGTTAAGTTCATTTTCGCAATTGAAAGTATTCTTATATCTTCCTTTGTCATTGGGCAGTTTCCTCTAATAAACTCTTCATCTTTTATAAAAACCATGAAAATTTCCTCCTCTATTTCAGGTATTAATCAAACGTCAACGTCACACAAAAATCATTATAAGTTCTATCGACTTGTTCTATCTACTATAAACACACTCAGTGAATCATATTTTTTATTCATAAATTCCTCTGGAGTTCCATTAGTTATAATCTCATCTTCATAGGATAGATTTTCTCCTATTGCAACTTTACATCTAACTTTTTCTTTATGCAAAATTTCACATAAAATAGCAGGATTATTCTCTTTATCTGTAAGCCAAATGCTTAAGTCGTGATTATTAACCAAAGTCAAAAACTCTTCTTTTCTTCCATGCAAACTTCCTAGGTACGCATTATTCCAGGACATATTTAATTTACATGTCAGATATTGAAAAGAGCTTATCCCTGGTATTACTTGAAATTCTAAAGTTGCTTTACTTTTTATATAATTTGTTATCCCATAAAAAGTTGGATCACCAGATGCAACAATTGAAATAATCATACTTCTATTTTTCTCATCACATATATATTCGTTAATATCACTTAGCTTATTTATATATATTTTTTTATTATCTACAAACTCTAAGGAATCCAATGCTCTTTTAAAGCCTATTATTATATTAGATTTTTTTAATATTTCCAAGGCCTTAGGCATAATATAATCTCTGTGTCCAGGACCAAGCCCTACAATATAAATCATTTTTGTGTCCCCCTATGAAAGCTTAATTAACTTTTTAATATTAATCCCTAAAATATTTTACATAATCCATAAACTAATGAATTATTCTAAAATTTATATTGAACTTTATTATTAATTATCCTTAATGGACTTCCATAATAAAATCGGATTTGATGCGCCATAATACATTACAGCGTCAACTTCTAGCTCTCCATAAACATGCTCTTTGATTTTTTGAACTATTTTATTTCCAATGTTCTCATAGAGTTTGTCATATCCATCTCCAAGCATTTTAACTGCACCTTCACATGTCTTTTCCTCAAGCACTCTTTTTACAAGTGACATATCATATCCAAGAAGTGCAAGTTCTAATGCAATAACTTCAAGCCTCACTCCATTGACCTTACTGTGGGTATTAAAGCATCCATAAGCTATTTTACTCATCTTTCCTATGTGTCCAACTATTATAATAGACTTAACTTTACATGAAACACAAGTCTCTAATGCAAATCCTATAAAATTTGAACATGTTACCACTTCTTCCTGTTTAAACCCAAGTTCCTTACAATAATTATCGCCTAAATTTCCAAAAGTTAAAACTAATCTTTCATTATTTATTGCTTTTTGGGTAATTTCTATCTTTATGGAGGCTTTAAGTGCATCTTCTGACATAGGATATACAATTCCTGTTGTCCCAAGAATAGAAATCCCACCTTCAATCCCAAGCCTAGGATTAAAAGTCTTTTTTGCTACTTTTTCTCCTTGAGGCACTGAAATTATCACTTCAACTCTTTCTCCCGGAGGTAACACTTTCAATACTTCTTCTTTTATCATCTTTCTAGGAACAGGGTTAATAGCCGCTTGTCCTTTAGGAATAAAAAGCCCATCCTTAGTGACAATTCCAACTCCTGTTCCGCCTTTAAGCACTACTCTTTCTAACTCATCTTCTTTTTCTGCTCTGCTATCTTCAACTAAAACACTATCAAACTTTTGCAAGTCTTCATTTTGAAATATTTTATTATCTATTGGTTTGATCTTTTTAACCATGGCCTTTATTTCTATTCCATGAGTGTTATCAGGGTCATCTCCACCATCTTTTAAAATAGTACACTCAACATAATCATCAAATTTTTCTATTAATTCTATAGGCATTGTTACATCAATTCCTTTAGGAGTTGCAATCTCTATAGAATTAAGATTTTTCTCTTTATTAAATAAGATAATTGTTGCTGCTTTTGCTGCTCCAGCACTACAAGAACCTGTCGTATATCCACATCTTAACCTTTTTCCATCTACATCAACGTACATTTCAAACATAAAAATCACCTCCTGACATCATTAACTTTTTAACTATCTTTAATCTAATAAATTTAATTATCTTGAAACCACCATGTACATAAGGGCATTAACTATTGCTGCTGCAACAGTGCTTCCACCTTTTCTTCCTTTAATTCTTATGTAAGGTATATTAAGCTCATCCATATTTTCCTTACTTTCTGCAGCTCCAACAAAACCTACTGGCGCAGCTATTATAAGCTTTGGTTTTGCCTTTCCTTCTTTTATTAACTCTTTAAGCCTAAAAAGAGCTGTTGGTGCATTACCAAAAACGAATATATCTACATTATCCATGCAAGCTTTTTCGACCGCTGCCATGCTTCTAGTAATGTTTTTTTCCTTTGCTTCTTTATGAACTATTTCTTCATTCACATAACAGATGACTTCACTATTAGTTTTAGCTAAGGCCATTTTATTAATTCCGTTTAAAGCCATATTAGTATCCGTATAGATCTTTGCACCTTGTTTAAAAATACCTTTTGCAGTTTCAATTGCTGTTTCACTTATTTCTACCAAATCTTTATATTCAAAGTCTGCAGTAGTGTGAATAGTTCTTTTAACTATAAGCAGTTCTTCTTCACTAAATGAATGCACCCCCATTTCGTTACCAATAATCTCAAAACTTTTTTCTTCAATTCCCATAGGATTTTTTAAATATTCCATATATTTTTAGCGAGGGGTTTAACAAACACCTCACAAAGCTCACCTCTTTCCAAGTTTAATAAATTGATTAATAGTTAACCAACGCTTTTAATAATTCTTCATTTCCAAGAAAGTTTATATGGGCATATCCTCCTAATGTATTATTTTTAAAGTATCCGCATTTCCACTTTAATACTTCCCCATTATATAAAGTTTTTTCTACATCATATACATTGTCCTCATCTAAATCTACCTTTGACTTATGAAATTCATGAGCATTAACTTCAACTTCATTATCTTCTAAGCTCATATTATTAAAGCATTTGTTATCTATCTTAACCTTACAGTAACCAAAATTCTGAAGCTTGTTAGTCATTGTGCTATCCCCGTTAAAAAAACCAACCATTTCTGATCCATCAATTGATTCTGTAAGATACATAAGTCCACCGCATTCTGCATAACATCTCAAGCCGCCATCTAAGGCTTCTTTAATGCTTTTTCGCATAGAATAATTGTTTTCCAATTCCTTTTTAAAGACTTCTGGATATCCTCCACCTATATATAAAAAATCTAAGTTTTGTGGCAATTCTTTATCATTGATTGGACTAAAATAAACTACCTCACCCAAGTTTTCTAAAGCTTCCAAATTATCTTTATAATAGAAACTAAACGCCTTATCTAAAGCTACTCCTATTTTAAAATTTCTATTTTTAGATTCTTCTTTTAAACTTTCAAAACTTTTTTGTTTATCATCTACTTTAAATGAATTGTTAAAATTACCATCTGTATTTATTTTATACTCCTGAGTTGCATTTATAATTTCATCTATATCTACATACTTTTCCATTAAATTTGCACATATATCTAATTTTTCTTCAAGATTAAGAATTTCCATACTCTGAACAAGCCCTAAATGCCTGCTGCTTAATGCTATTTCTGGCGTTTTAGGAATATATCCAAAAACTTTTATATTACAATTCTTTTCTATTGAATACTTTAATAAATTATAATATTTTTCACTTACAGAATTTAATACGACCCCAACAATATTAGCATCCTTATAATTTTTAAAACCGCTAATTTCAGCGCATATACTTGCACTTTGCCCCTTAGGAGACAACACTAGAACTATCGGCATATTTCCTAAAAGTTTTGAGACATGATAAGTAGAACCTTTTTCACTTGCTCCAATTCCGTCATATAATCCCATAACACCTTCTATTATACCAATATTTCCAGAACCTTTTTGAAAACTTTTTTTCACACCTTCTTCACCCAGTAAGAAAGTATCAAGATTTCTTGAAGCTATCCCTGTGACTGCTTTATGAAATGCTGTATCTATATAATCCGGTCCTACCTTATAACCTTGTACATGAAAATTTCTACTTTTAAGTACTTTCATAAGCCCAAGAGTAAAAGTAGTTTTTCCTCCTCCGCTGCAATTGGAAGATATAATTATAGACCTCATATTATTTTCCTTTCTGTACTAACAAGACTTTTAAACTCTGCCTAAATACCTGCAAAGAATTTTGCAACTATAGAAATTGAACTATCTAAGTTTTTTAGTCCTTCCAGCATTTATATATTTATTCTCAATTGAGTCATAAATTCTATTTATATAAAGTCCATCAAATTTATCAAGCTCTCCAAGTCCGTGCATATGTAACTTCACTTCAATTCCTTCTTTTTGAAGCCTAGTCTTTAAAGAATGATCTTCATCTGATGCCATATCATTCTTTACGTGATCACCTGCCACAAGTAATAAAGGAACAAGTTTTGTCTTATTTATTCCTTTTTTCTTTAACTTCTTTACTACATTTTCAACTGTTGGATACCCTTCTACAGTTGCCACAAAAACATTCTCATAATCTTCATCTACCAAAACAGTTTGCAGCATTCCATAGACCGCATTAGATGGATGCTCTGTACCGTGGCCAAATAATATTACACTTTCTTCACCTTTGAAAACATCTTTAATACTTTCAATAAATAAAGAATAATCTTCTGGTAATCCATTCATTCCTTGATAAAAAAATATTGGTCTTCCAAGCTTAAGATCTTTAAAATCATTTTTCCTTTGCTCCACAACACCTTTGATGTAATCAAATTCTTCTCCTGGAATTATATGAAGCGGCTGCACTATAACTTCTTCAAATCCTCTAGATTTTAAATCTTCTAGTGCTTCTTCTGGTGTTAATATATCCAAATTATCCTTTGCCTTTAATTTCTTTATTATAAAATGAGCTGTAAAAGCTCTAAAAACTTCATAATCTTTAAATTCCTCTTTGATTTTATTTTCAATTTTTTCAATTGAACTCTTAAGTGCCTCTAAATGGCTTGTTCCGAAACTAACTACTAAAATAGCTTTTCTCATGTATTTTCCTCCTAAAATTGTCTTAAAAAAGACCTTAATTTAATAAATTTATAAATATTTCATAAGATTTATAATTTGGAATATATAAAAATCCCCTTTATCGTTAGATAAGGAGGAAATACATAACAAATTAAGAATGTACAATATACTCTACTACATCCCGCTATTTGCAAGTTTTCTTCCCTCCGAAGAATAGCATTTTTATAAACTCCTAGGCAGGTCTCCTGACTTTGGCCTCATCCTAATTCTCTTCCTTCCCAAGAAAATTTCTCAGTGGATTTTTTAGTATACTATTTAAAAGCAGCTAATTCTTAATTAATGAGCACTTTTATTATATACTTTAGAGATTAGTCTTCCATCACAGTAGCGGGGGCTGTAGTGGATTTTAACCACTTTCCCTTTTAATCATATACACTTAACCTTATATGAACCTAAAAATCATTTCTTATTGTATTTTAAATTATATAGGACTATTGTATTTTATTCAACTAAAAATGAGGTTTATTGTTGACAGTATCTGCTTGTCAGCAATAAACCTCAAAATAATTTTAATATAATAAGGTAACCATAAAATTGTAGTCATTAAATCTTTACTGGGAAATTAAAATCCTCATTCTTTCTTACAGCTTTGTTTTATTAGTTGATTAGTATAGACTGTAGCTCCCGTTACCAGTATGCCTTGAATTACTGATTCTACGCTAGGGCCCATGATTCCAACAGCCCCTAATATTCCTAGAAATAATAATATCATCGGAATATATTTATCGTTAATTTTTTCTGTATTTTTTATTACCATACCAACAATATATAGAGCTGGAATCAAAATCAGAGCATTTTGTGTTATATACTGTGCAAAATCCATACACTTGTCCCTCCTTTAACCAAAAAATTTCTCTAACTTAAAATAATTTTAAATATGATATAATATTCTGCTTTATTATGTTATATGCGTTATGTCAAGTTTTGTTTCTACATTAATAAAATTCTCATCAAATTTTCACTTCTCTAATTGCCATAAAAATAGAATTAATATCTGTTTTTTTGCAAGTACCCCACTAATAATTATATTTAAATAAAAGTCAACTATTCCACTTACTGAAATACTCACCACATTTAACATTTTCAAAGAAATAATTTACAACCATCAATATTACTGTATAATTTAAATATAACTTGTTAACCTAATATAAATAAAAAAAGCTAGAAGGGATTGATATAATAATGTCAGCATATATGATTACATATTTTTTAAGCGATACTCATGGCCATCATCACGAACACGGTGATGATTGTGGATGTGGAGAAGATCATTCTCATGAACATGGTGATAGCTGTGGATGCGGAGAAGATCATTCTCATGAACATGTACACAATGGCACTAATATACCAGGAAAAATTAAATCTTTAGGCTCATGGGCTCAATTTATGCCTGAAGGATTCTTTGTAAAAACAGATACATTATCTGCAAAAGAAATATTTGATGAAGTAAGCTCTGTCGCTAATGGAGGAGATATTATCTTTGTAACAAAGATTGATGGTGAAACTTCAGCATGCGCAAATCCTGCTGTATTAGAGTGGATTTCAAAATAATAGTTTCAAGTAATATACCTTAAACAGGTAATATAAATTAAAAAAGAGGATTATCAAATTTTATTTTGACAATCCTCTTTTTGCTTTTAAAATTATTAGCTAACATAAATTTCAATTGCTCTTCTACATTCTAGTATTAATTAAGCATTTGGTTTACTTAAGCTTTAAATGTAAATTTATTATAAAATATAGTAATTTATCATAAAAAATAATACCCATCAAAATTAAACTGTTCATAAACAATAAAATCTCAATGGATATCCCACAAAATATTAAAAAGGAGTCGTAATTCCGTATGATCAAAAAATCATACAAGAGGAGCGATGAGTATATTTTACAATATACACCTCTATTTAAATTACTAACTATATAATAGTTTAACAGATTTTCAGGGAAAAACAAGTATGTTTTTTAAATATTTAGAAAATTATGATTTGTATAAAATGTAACAAATCATTTTTACATTTTAAGCACTCTTCTCTAACTCTTTCCTTTTTTACGGATATATTCAAAAAAGTTGTTGACATAATAAATAAATGGGTGTAGAATAATATTTGTTGTGAGGCCCATTGGTCAAGCGGTTAAGACGCCACCCTCTCACGGTGAAATCAGGAGTTCGATTCTCCTATGGGTCACCAAGTTAGAAAACATCAAGGTTTTAAGTATTTAAAATCTTGATGTTTTTATTATTTTACACCATTTTTACACCATAAATTTTTATTGATAAATTCACATTTTTAATTTGTGTTTTTAGGTCCTATTGCGTAATTTTATTCTAGCTAGAACTAAAAAAACATCTATATTTCTATAGATGTTTTAATTCTAATTATATTAATAATGGGAATTTATATTTTATTTATGCTTGTTCTCCGCATCAAAAGCAATTTATAACTCTGCAAATTGAAATCTGTATGGTTCTTTATAAGGTAAAATCACATATGCGTAGGCGGATTTATTATGTTCCATATTTCCTTCAATAATTGATATCTCCAATTATTCTGTAAATTAAGTTTTTTACCAATTAGTGGATAATAGCACGCCTTATGCACCTTGGTTCCTGATTGTCTTTCGCTATTTTTGTATATATAAAAATCATCATCCAATTGTTTTTCAGGGTTATGTGGACCAAGTCCATTACATAATACCAATTGCTGTATTTCACCAAGTTCGTTTTGATTTGCAATATATTCTTTATTTGGATGAATATTCCCAGACTTATAATCAATATGGGGTCTTAACGTTTCTTTTTTTGATACTCCATTATTGATAATTTCTTTAGATGCTTCAATCCTAACCGATTCTGTTATTCGAAATAAACTCAAACATATATTATCATAAACAATACCCAATTCTTCATTATTAACTATTTTGTATTGATACCAAGAAATATCTGATAAATTATCTTTTCCATTATGTTTTTTTTCATCCAATACTAAATTAATTCCTTTCTCTAAGCTTATTTCTCTTGGTAATTTTTTTAAAATACTATTTTGCTCCATCACTGATTCCTTTCTACAAATTATAATTTATCTTTCAATTCAACATATTTTCAAAATACCATACTTATCACTTCTAAAAGAACAAGTTTTATTTACCATCACCAATCCCAGCTTCGTAGTATTAGCCTAATGGGTATATGAATAATTTACATTTTTTTATTATTGTTATTTCGATCCAGATTAAAATCATATCTTATAGATTATAACTTATTTAAAAATCCTACCTGATATGCTATGTCTCTTTTGAATTTTGCAAGTGGAACTTCACTAAATTTACTTTTATCAATAGGTCCATTTAATACTACTTGCTCAACAAAATTTGGTATACTTGTATAACATCCAAGTTTTATTAATCTTCTAATTTCTGTATTGCTATATTTTTTTCGCTGTTTGTACATATTTACAACAATATCTTTATGAGTATTATATGAAGACTCTAACTCAAATAAATTAATGCTATGTTGAGTTTCCATACATATTCCTGTTTTGGGTTCAATTTTTATTTTAATATTTTTATTAGTAATAGGTTTTGTATCATCTATCACCTTAAACTTGAATATATAATCATTTTCAAAACCAGTATTGTATAAGTTATGAATATTTAAAATAGTATCACTTTTGAAACTACTATTACATATATTACAACTAGGTATAAGATTAAATAATGACAAAGCTAAGTATGGATAATTTGTTTTAGGATAGAAATGATCTAGTGCTGGCTTATAACTTTTACTCTGACCAATAATTAGATTTGTGTAAATTCGATTACAATACGGACAAGTCATTACACCAATTTCTTTAATAAAATTATATCCTCCCCAGAACAATTTCACTTCATCAGCTCTCATTGTATATTTCAATTGATTATAGTTACCCCAAAATTCGTTTCTCATATGAATCAAATCTAATTTCATACTATCAAATATTTTTAAATCCTCATCCAAAATTATTCTTGTGTTAGGAATAGTAAAAGTTAGAATTTTATTTTTCCATTGATTTGTAATGCTTGTTATTTCAAACTTTGTTCCTATATATATCTTATTCATATTATTAATAGAATTAATAATGCTTTTTCTTAGCTCAATTATATTTAGTGTACCTTTATAAAATCCTTTTCTCTTTTTATTTTTAATTTCCCTTTTCCAACTTGATATAATATTTATACTTTCATTATATAATTTTGCTTCAGAAAAATTTTCATAATCAAATATTCTCATTATTAAATCTTTCATAACAACTTGATTTCCTTTGTTATCCATGATATTCGTTTTATTATTTTCTATATTTATATAATCTTTGTGAATTTTAGAAATTATTCTTTTAATTTCAATATCATCTCCTATTAAAATATTACTTAATTCACAGATAATTTTATCAATAAAAGATATTTCTGAAGTATACTTGCCTCCTGATAACAAAATGCTTCTTTTTGAATTTAATTTATCTTTTATTTTCTTATAATATTTTATTTTGTGAAAATCCTTTGCTCTTTGAAACTTATTGTTTTCTTTGCATTGTATCTTCAACATTACTTTCTCCTCCATTTTTTAATGCATTAATGAGTCTTTCATAATATTCAATCATCTCTGTTTTATAATCTTGTCCCATTTTTTCACTCAGTTTTTCCATTAAACTATTCTGAATCAATGGTTCTTCAATAAGCTTAACTATATCTATATAATATCTTATTTGTTCTTTAGAAATTTCTTTATTATTTGAATCGTTAGAAATCTTCCTTATTACTTCTGTAATGTATTCTCCTTTATTTCCATCTGCTAAAAAAAATGCATCATCTAATAAATCAATAATATTTGCTCCAAGCGTCTTATATTCTGAGTCTTTCTTTATTTTCACTTCATCATTCTCTTTATTTTCACAAAGTAAAACTGTATTATTCTTAGGAATATCCGATAAAATGTATGGTTCATTTGTTGTCATAATAACGTGAATACTCTTATATTTTTCTTTATCAAATAATATTTTCAATAAATTATTTAATAAATATATAAGCTTTCTTTTCCATTCTGGATGTAGATGAATATCTAATTCATCCATTAATATAACAATATTATTAACTTCTTTATTATCTTTTATCATATCTGAAAATTTAAATAATTTCGAGAATATTTGCACGCATGCCTTTTGTCCAGATGAAAGACCACTAGCGTTTATATAAAAAGGTAACACTTTTGTTGAATTATAAAATTCATTTTGAATATTAGCTAATTCCCTTAAAAAGTCAAAAATCTCCTTATTAGATTCAGTTTTATTAATTTCTTTAGTTAATATTGGAACATTTACTTCCACACTCGAGATGACCCCATCTCCAACATCTTTTATATTATCAAGCTTCCTAATTAGTTTTTCTTCAAAGTAACAATTACATTTTATATTTTCTATATTCTTTATCATTTTAGCTGCAGCTAAAATGAATTCTTTTATTCTAGAATGAATAATTTGTATTTGTCTTTTCATTAAACTCTTGTTACTAGGTAAAAAATTATTAATAAATTCTTCCTTCTTTTCTTCTAGGTTAATTGCAATATTTTCAAGCAAATCTACAATTGAATTGAATTTTTTAAAATCACTTCCATCATTTATAAATGCAACTACTTTTTCTTTTTTTATAAACTGCTCAGATAAAATTAATTCTGCTATTAAATCACAAATTCTTTGATTCAGAAAATCAAAAAAATTATTTTGAGATGATTTTTTCATATGCATTTCAATAAATTGTTCAAAGTTAAATTTATCAATAGCATTATTATTAAATCTTTTCACATCTGAATCGAATAAATTATGATTTTCAGAAGTATAATCTAACATAATATTAAAATATTTAGGCGCCACCAACTTGATACTTTTGATAAGTTCTTCATAGATTGTAGAGCACATAAATTGAATATCCCAATTAAGTAGTTCCATTTGCCAAAAATCAAATGGATTTAAAAGTCTATCTTTAAAATCAACAATTTTAAACAAATCACTTTTCCCTTTTAAATAAGTATTTAACAAATAATGATAAGATAGATTTATACTATTACTATCTACTTTATTATCACAAGTTTTTTCATAAGAATTTGATAAAAATAGCGTAGCCACACTATTTAATTCCGGGAATTCAATTGTTTGTCCATCTTCTTTCACATATAATTTTTCTGCAACTACATCAAAAATATTTATGGTATATTCACTTGTATTATTCTCAAAACAATCCAAAGGAATTTTTTTACTATTAATATATATTTCATTAACAAAACCATTTTCAAAGACGATATATTTTTTATTATTAATTTCATATATGAATATATAATTTTTTTTATATTCCTTTGTAACAACTGAACCTTTATTTGATAATATTTCTGAAATAATTTTTAAAGTTGTGGTCTTTCCAATACCATTTATACCTACTATCGCTGATATTTCTACAGGTATTAAATTTTCTTTTTCATCCAATACATTAAAAAAATTATCACTACTTCTCTCTTTACTCACACCAATTAATTTTTTTAATTTATTGTCATATGAAAATTTATGTTACCAGATAAATTACAGTTATAGTTTCTTAAATTTAAATATTCATCACACCAAAAATATAATATTTTCATTTTTCCTCCGTTATTTCTAGTTTATTTTATAACTTTTACATACATCTCTGTTACTTTATTATGTGCTTCCCATTATAGACATTATGTGAACCTCAAATACATAGTTTATTTTTCACTTAAAGAAATAATAAGTATAAATTATCTAATTTAAATAATCTATCCTTATTATACTACAAAAATTTATAATTTTACCTATATTTATCCAGTGTTTTTCTATTAATCTCTATAAATTAACAAATTACATATGATAGCAAATAATTCATTTCATTAAGCCTTAGCTTTCTAAGTAAGAGAATGCATATAATCTTTACATCCTAATCAATAAAAGACAATCCTTTTTCTACTAGCAGCCTTCCTATTTCAAAAATAGCAGCAAACTCAACATTAGTAACTTTAGCTATAACTTTATTGTCTTCAGTCCTAATAAAATTTTCTCCATCACAGTATACATATTTATATACATCACTGATATCATAATAATATTCTGGCTCCAATTCGCCACCTTGTACTATCCCCATAGTAATAGAATGATTTCCTCCATTGACCCAAGCTATTCCCATTGGAAGCCATACTTCAACAAAGTGATTATTAAAATCTTGTTTCCATTTCTTTTTCTTTCGACCTTCACCTATATCTATAAGTGCTCTAATTAGCCTATCCTTGTGCCATGGCCATGGTAGTATTAAATCAGTACTTAGATTTATTTTCTTTTTGCATTTTACCTCCTCTTTTAAATCATGTATATTAAGATATTTGCCTTGGTTATTAGATATACAAGCCCTTTCTTGAAACCCTACACTACTCCAGCTTAAACCATGGACACTATTATCTTCATCTCCATCTATATATAATAAATATTTCATATAGTCCGTTTGTAATCCTCTACCTAAAATCCTTATTACATCAAATATTGGATGTTGTTTTGCATCTTTACTGACGTTAGACTCTAATATTTCTTTTGCAAAATTAATGATATTATCAAAGTTATATTTTGATGATAATTTTGGTACGTCTTTAGATCCTCTTTCTATCTCTGTAACTGTCTTATTTTTAAAAATCAAATTTTTAAACATCATTATTAGCTCCTTTTTATTAAATCCATTACTATAATACTTTGATGCTACATATAATTATTACAATAAACTAACCTTTTTTATCGCTTAATAAGCTAACATTTTACCAGAACTAAACTAAAAAGAGCTGACAAACATAAAAATCACTATGTCTATCAGCCTCTAAATCTAAATAACTAATTTATCCAAGCACCATCGGCATTAACCTTCCACCCATCAGGCGTAACACAATCACAATACATCTTCCCTTGTTCATCAAAAGCATAACATCCACTATCTATACACTTCCACAAAGGCTTATCCTTACTCCCCCTAAGCATTTTGCAATCAGAATCTAAGTAGTACCAGGACTTATTATTAGTATCATAATACCAGGTATCTTGCAATGCATATCCTTTACCATCAAATATATACCACTCACCATCAATTTCTTTCCAACCATTATATGAGGTATAGTAATATTTATTTTCTATATCCGTGCAATACCACCAGCCAACATCATTACTATTCCAACCAAATTTCCATTCTCCATTGCTAGAACCATCGTCTCTAACTAATCCCTTAACAATAGCTCTTGCAATTACTTCCGGATTATATTTATTTGCATCATCACTATCAGCAAATAAACATTCAACTAAAATTGCAGGCATAATAGTTTCGTTAAGAACAATTAAGTTTCTTGTTTTTACTCCTCTATTAGGTAAGTTCAGAGTACTTGATAATTCATTGCATACTTTAGCAGCATATTGATTAGCTACTTCTGATTTTCCAAATGCTAATACTTCAGGGCCACTACCTCCTCCTGCATTAATATGAATCTCAACATAAAGTTTTATATCTTTTGTCTTTGCTATTTCATTAGCTTGATTTGCTCTTTCATAACAATCTTCACAGTTATAGCTATTGCTCTTATCAATCCTAAGTAAGTTAACACCGTAGCCTTTCTCCTGTAAATACTGTGCAACTAAAGCTCCAATTTCTCTTGTACAATTGCTCTCATCTAACTTATCAATAACTCCACATCCAACATTACCACTAGCGGTATGACCTGCAGCTATTATAAAATTGCTCATTTTACATCTCTCCCTATAATTCTTAATTTTTTAATTACTCATATACGTTATATGAATTTTAACCATATATACTATATGTAGAGGTAAATTTAACATTAGACACAATATATGTAAAATATTTAATTCATAACTCTTAGTTGCAGAAGGAGGCTTATATGGATTTTAATTATATTGAAGTTTTAGTTATCAAGTGTAAAAATAATGATGAAGAAGCAAAAGAAAAATTAGCTGAAGAATTCAGGACTTTAATTTATAATATTTCTAAAAGAACTTTCATTGATGGATATAACGCACATGATATTATGCAGGAATGTTACCAATCACTTTTTAAGTCTGTTTACATGTACAATTTAGAAAAGCATAGATTCGTTGCCTATGCTACTAATGCCATTAAAAATAATATGAGTGATTTAATCAAAAGAATTAAAACTAGAAGATCTACTGAAGGTAGTGATGCATTAAGTTTACATGATAATTTTGAAAGTAATCTTCCTTCAGAAGAAATCTCCACTGAAGTATCATTATGTGAAATGTGTGATTATGAAGATTTAAAATTAGCCCTTAAGAATTTAAATGAAGATGAGCTTGAACTCATAGATTATGTATTCTATAAAAATTATACTGTAAAAGAATATGCTTATTTTAAAAATATGTGCTACTCTACTGCTATCCTAAAAAAGAACACTATTCTAAAGAAAATATTAAACAATATATCGCATTATTATGAAAGCATCAAAGCGTAAAAACTCCAAGGCTAACCTAGGAGTTTTTATTTTATATAACTATATTAATCTATATCCACTTATTCAAAATTAAAATTATTAATAACATCTGTAGTCTTATCAATATAGTTTTGAGCTACTTGATCAATGCTATCACAAATATATTTAAGAGAACATCCTTCACATTTATTAAGTATTCCTTCAGTAATTAAAGAACATTGGAGTTCATCATTAAAAGTAGAATTCCTAATTGCTAAAGCAATCTGCTTTTTATCAAAAATCTCTCCTTCTTCTGAATTAAGTTTAATTTCATCTCTAATCATTTTTACAACACACTCCAATAATTTATTTACAGCTTCAAAATTTAGCAGCTGCTATTATGGATATATGTTTTATGCTGTAACATAACATTAAAATAATGATTAAATTTGTATGCATAATCTCTTAGCCCGCATTTTACAAGCAAATTCTTATATTCTTAAGTTCTCGTATTCTTAAGTTCTCGTATTCTTAAATTCCATTATTCTCAAGTTCTTTTATTCTAAAATTCTAAAAAATATACACCTTGAAAAAAAGCAGTTATGCTGCAATTAGGATCATTACATATAAATTCTTTAGAATTTTAGAATCTCTAATAAATAACCATATATCCTTTACGAGGATACATAAAAATAAGGCTAAGGAGGGTATATAATTTATGGCTAGAAGAAAAACATCAAAGGTTCCTAAAAATGATTTTGAATATGATGAAGGTGAAGTATATGGATTTACTAGCGAAACTCCTATAGCTGGTGACTGCATTTCTTCATTCTCTTTTGATGATGACTCTAATATTAATATTATTCAAAATAGCTCTGATAGTAAATCTAATAATACTGTTATTCAAGAAGATCCTAAAACCAATACTCAAGCTAATACTGCTTCTACTATTAACAGCAATTTTGAAAATAATATAACCAACTCCTTAGAAATAAAAAATACTTTAAGCTCTACTAAAGAACTGTTTGATAATAGAAGAACTCCACTGCCTAATGGTGCTACTCCTGCCATTGATGGTGAAACTCCAAATATTAAAAGAAGCTACACCCTTAGAAGCTCTACCATAAGAAAAATAAATGAATTAAAGAGCATACATCCTGATATAAATGTATGTGTCAGTACCATAGTTGATATTGCTATAAATTATTATCATAATCACATTGCAAACGAAGGCGGCACTCAATAATTTAATTTATCTATTTTAATTTCACATAATTATTTATTTCCTAAATATGAACTAATATATTTTATTTCATATATCCATTATAGGAGGTGATAGATTTATGGAAGTAAATAAATTAATTAACCTTATTGTTAATAATGGTTTTCCAGTGGCAGTGTCTGCATATTTGCTAATACGCTTAGAGAAGCAAATTGTTAGCTTAGCAAGTTCAATTAATAAGTTAAATACCATAATATCAGCTAAACTTGGTGTTGCTATCGATACAGATAATTCTACTGATGATTCTCATAAAGTGGCATGAGTAAAAAGGCGATAAACATTGATTATTAGTGTTTATCGCCTTTAAATCTTGCTCATATTATGAGAGCAAAACGAAATAGTTCAATATGAATTTATATTATAAAAGCATACGCAAGTTAAGAATACTATGTAAAAAGTTAATTACTTTGATATAAACTCATCTTTGAAAATTTAATACTCTCTTTCACAATAATTTACTATTATATTTTATAAGAATGTAATGAATTAGTTTGATGGCTTTTTACATAAATAATGCAAAAATAGACTTGCTACTGCTAACTTATATTTTTTCTCGCAGGAAACAGAATTAGTATCATTCATAAAACTTTGCAAATCTCGTAGCTCAAGTCCTGAATATATAGCTAATGTTTCATAGCTAATTCCAAACTCAGCTATTAGCACATCTATTACCCCTTTAACTCGATCATCTTCATTTACCATCCCTATCCCTTCAGATAGCATGAAAATCATGTTGCATAAATGCGAAGGGTTCGGAATATTGGAATTTTTCAAACTCTCTTCATTATTCTCACCAGAATTTACGATATTGGTAAAAAAATCATATAATTTATTTTTTCCATCCATATAATCTTTCAACCAAACATAATCTACTCCTATCATCTTACTCAAAGATTTCAGTTCAATTTTATATTTTTCAAGCAAATTTTCTATATCTTTTCTTATAACATCTTCAGTTTGATTGAAGTTTGTAGAAACGATAGTCTTAATTGAATTAATTTCCATTATAGCCTCCTTTTATAATATTTATAGTTTATTCTTATTTTGCATTTTATTTGATTTGTGCACTAAAAAGTCGCAAATTCAATCATCTTGAATAATGCAATTTTACAATTTATTATTTGATTTTAATAATTTATGATTTAAGACAAAATATACATTTGCTCTTTATAACATTAGCTACCTCCACTATTTTTTAGATCAACATACCATAATCCTAAATCACTTTTCTCTACAGCTATAAAATCAGGTCCAATTCCTGGATTTTCACAGTAATATTTACCTTTCCATAGTGTTTCATTACTCATATATATATCTGTTTTTAACGCCTTTACTAAATATCCGTTAAAAAACAAGTGTGTTCTTATTGAATTTTCAGGTGTTGAATGGCAAAATAAATAACTTCCTGCAAGCGCCAACACTATTATTACAAATATAATATACTTCTTTAGTTCTTTCACTTGCTGCTCCCCCTCCTTTATCAAAATTCCCACTCTATTAATGAACAATAAATTTACTGTTATGACACAATTTAAGAATATTATTCTTCGACATAATATAAAAATTTCTACTAGAAATAAATTTTACAGGTAATTCAAAGGATTATCTAAAATTTCTTGAATGATATTAAAATATTGTCCAATATGTATTCCATCAACCACGGCATGATGTACCTGTACAGAGATTGGCAACTTAATCCTACCATTCTCTTCAAAGTATTTCCCCCATGATATTCTTGGTATGCTATCAACAGGATTCATCTGAATTGGGTGAGTTATATTAGTAAATGAAACCCATGGAATGCTGGTAATGTATAATAGGTCGTCACGCCTTGGTTCATCTTCTATAATAACGTTGTTTTTTACCTTCTCAATTTCCTTTAATGTATTATTTTTGAATTCCTTAAATCCCTCTATAAAATTAGATGTGCAGAAACTAAATATTTCCCCCTCTGTCATCACAGTAAAAGAAGGGCTTACAGTTTTATGTTCAATCACCTTATCTTCTCTTATTCTAAATCTAAATTCTTTTACATTGTTTGCTGCTTTTGTGGAAACATATAACATTGATACAAAAAACGGAAAATCATTTTCTTTAATATATCTATAAAACTTTGTAATATCAAGGTTTCCACAAATATTAAAATGCGGGTAATCAACTTTCTTAAAATAATTATAGTGATCTTTTCTCTTCCAGTTTTCTATATCTATAAATTTCATTAGGATATCACTCTCCATTAAAATTTTATTATCTATATTGCACAATAATTTATTATCAAGAAATATTTTAAAAAAGCCACCTTAAATTCATTTCTTGTTTTCTTCGAGTGTCTCTAAAATGATGTCCAATTTTTCATTCATTTGTTTATTCTTTTTTATAAAACTTTTAAATGCGTTTACCCCTTTATATATTCCTATTATTATTAAAATTATTAACCCAAAATTGATCCAATTCATAATTAGAGTCATATAATTAATTTGCATAAGCTTTCTCCTAACCACATAAATTGTTTACTTTTAATATAATTTTTTATAAGCCTAGAGTTTTTAACTATTTAATATCACTTTATATAATTATTAGTATATTACAACTGAATTTATTTACAAGTTTTCATATTATTGCATCAATATTATTATGTAACAAATTAAAATAATATAAGGAGTTAAGATGGACAGAATAAAGCTATTATAACCATAATGTATTTTCAAATCTAGGTATAGCTTCATTCAGTCCATCTTTTGTAATCCAACAACGTCGCTTCGCTCCTAAGGAAGAGAAGTTCAAGCTAGTTTATAGATTCTACTGTTTTTAGTACCTATATATTATGGGGGTATAGTCTAAACATTTATAATCTCTACTTCTCATTAATTGTTGTAGCCTGCGGCAGCAAGGAATAAATATATTGGAGCACTACGTTCTCCTTGTGGCTGCGCCACTCTATTAGTTTAGTTTTATTTCTACGTGCTTAATTTAAATTATCTTTATATACCACTAACTAGTTTCTAATTAATTATACTTTATCTATGGTCTTTATGTTATAGCTATTATTGGTATAGCTATATACGCATTTTCTAAAGGACAAGTTTATTTGCTTTAGAGTTCTTTGTGTGCCATATCCACCACCCAAAAATGGACAGGTCATATAGCTACAGGCTTCTAACATTGTAAAAGTCTCCTCATCACTCGGAACCTTTTACAAAGTAAGAATCTGTACGCATTAGACTAGCCCATTGTTTGGGTTCCCGGTGGGGCACTTCGGGATGGCTAATTGAATGATTATATCCAAATGTATGAATATGTAATTGGATTGTCTCATTAAAAATTAGTATAAGAATACTTAGCCACCCCTCTGACTGGAATTTTTGTTTATGGTTCTTTTTTAGTTCATTGTTAAATTATGTTTCTGGTATAGGAAAATGTAAAGATAATGTTTAGTTGGCCAGACAAGCTGACAAGAATTTTGGGGGCTTAGACATGCCATCACAATTATATAAGAAAGCATTAGTAATGTGATGGCGTGCCTATCTTGTACAGGCTTAGGTTTATTTCTGTAATATTTGATTATCTGGTTTTTCCTCTCTAAAAATCCAATCACTAAAAATAATAAATTGTATTACAGGGAAATTATTTTTACTGATACGATTTTCAGAGCTGTTACCTATATCTAATTATGCAGAAGTATTAGAAAAGCCAGTCCAAGACCGCCCCCATTGATAAACTCTAGATTATACATTTTATATAGTTTTTTCATATAACATGGTACATTTATTTAAAATGTAGCTCAAGACACGCTTCGCTTTTGGTCTTGACCTGCCTTTTAAATAAATAGGTAAAGTTAATATGAAAAATCTATGTGATATTATACCGCTTGATTGGACATGCTGTTTTTAATTTATCGGTTGAACCTTTAAGAATATAGCTTATATTATTTTCTTTAATCATAGGTTCCTAGTGCTAAGTGCTTGTCCTTATTATCTCTTTATATATAGGGGATTTCTCCCCTTATGTATTTAGTATGACAGCTCCTCGCATGATAAACTTTCTAATATATTTTCATGTTCTGCATTTACTTGTTTATAATATTCTTCCCTGGCTTTTTCTATATCTTCATTTCTTTCAGCTTCATAATCTACAAAACTGTTACCCTCAATTTTGCCTCTAAATGACTTCCAAAATTCATAATCATCACTTGTAACACTGAATATTCCTTTTCTTGCTATATTCTTGTTATAACTTAATTTCAATCCATAAAGACTTAATGGTGCGCCTTCATACTCAATAATTATTGATCCATTCTTTAGTCTATACGCTGTTTCAGAAAATCTGAATTCTTTATTTTCGCTTAAATATCTGTACTCTGCTATTAATGTTTTTGATTCATATTTTCTCTTTTCCACTTTTATGGCCACCTTTTCTTTTTAGTTCCTCTCCTACCATATTTTTATTATGCCCACTTACATAAATTTTAGACATTATTTATGTACAAAAAAGCACCTTTTCAGGTACTTTCATTATTTATAATTTATTCTCCAATACATAGTTTCATATACCCTCTTATCGCTTTACTAACATCTTTTCCATTCCTATGACAATACGCCTCAAAGTCTTCATATAACTTGATTTCACATTCCACATGAAGTTGCTTTGTTGGTGGTTTTTCTTTTTTTATTCTATTTCTATTTTCCATTATTATTCCACTCCTTATCTGTAAAATATTCTAGCCAACAATCAAATTTCTTATACTTAAATAGTTAAAAAATATATACAAATAAGTACAAACGCATACGAATATTTGTTCGCGTAATTGGCAATAATTATAATATAAGGTTAAGAGAGGATTTGAAAAAATATGAGAAACTTCACATTTACAAAATGGCTTACTACTAAAGAAGCTTTTAATTCCTACGGACACTATAAAGAATGGCTTTCTATTTTATCAAAAGAAGAATCTAAAAGAACTGATTTATATTATCACGAAAAATATCAATACTTTATAAATTACCTACAGACTGAATGGGATTAGAGAAATACGCATCTCTATCCCCTTCTAAAAGTTTCTATATGAAAGGATTAAATCTAATGACATTTGCAACATGGCTTATAAAAGAAAAAGGCTTTGTATCAAAAGCTCAATTTGATTCACTTGTAAATACACTACCATATGAGGGCAGAAGAAAGTTAATCATATACTATAAAATAGAATATGAACATTATCTTGATACAAGACCAATGCAGCTTGAAATTGAAATAAAATAATCCTGGAGAGGTCCTCTCCAGGATTATTTTATTTCTTTTAATATTCCACAAACTACAGAATTAACTGCTAAAATTATAGGACAAGCTTATGTTGTTTTTTTAGCAAATACTTAAGCCCATAGAAAATAAATATTGTACAGGGGTGAGCGCAGCGAATTTCCCCTTTACAATATTTATTTTCTATTGGTATAATTGCTCTCCCAAAAAACATTATTTTAGATAAGTTCCATTACTATAATCTTAAAATCCAACTTTTCTTTATTCAACGCTATATCCATTTATTGAAATTATTTTTATTAATGGAGCTTGTTTAAAATTTCCTTTTTGGCACTTCCATATACCATAAATTATCTAGCTCTATAGAGAACAAAGTGGCTGCGCATGCTCATTCCTAATCATATTTTTATAAGCCAACAGCCTCTTAACTATTGATATAATTGGTTTTAAAGACACAAAATCCATAGATATTAAAAAAACACCCGAAGGTGCTCTTACTCATATATCTCAAAAATATTATCTACTAATTCTGTTCCTGTCCCTGTCAAATAAATAATCTCAATAATAACAAACACTAAATCTAAATAATTACCATCTGAATACCCTTCTTCGCAATGAGCAACTTTGTTCCGCATTTTCTCATAGTCATATAGCTTATTATACAAATAACCATATTTCTCAAAATCTACAACACATTCGTGTATTACATCTTTAAATTTCTCATCTATAATTCGCCTATTCATATTTTGATATCTTTCAATTTTATCACAGTATTTATCAAATACTTCAGCATTTCCTATTCTTGGCAGTAAGTTATAATACGCAGTTTCTAGATTTGCATATAGCATTTCTATATATTGGTCTAGTGCCGCAAAAGCAGAAAAAAAAGCCAATCTTTCATTTCCAATGTTGTACATAACATAACTTGTAAGCAAATATTCTACCCACATGGGATAATCATTGTCTATTGGTAATCCATATGCATTGCACTCTAATGTTCGTTCTGAAAACTCAATAATAGTCCAACCATCTATATTGGGTACATAATCAAAGTCACATTTAAAAAAGATTCCAGGTGCAAAATGATCTATTGTAATAATATCGCCTATCATATTACATTCTCTCGCAATATTTACAGGCTCATCAATAGAATCGGGTTGTATTACTATTTCAAAATCTTCAACTGAAGAAAGCAATTTCAAATTTTCAACTTCAAGATAATCACTAAAAGAAGCACTGTATGCTTCTTTAGGCAACTTTACTCCAGCAAATGAAATTTCAAGTTTTAACTTGGTTTGCTCTATTCCAAAGATTTTATACAAAAAGCAATGCTCTTCACAATCATAGATCTCTCTGATTAATGAAGATAAATTTTTTTTCCTCAAATTGTGATTCCATACATATTCTTTTACTTTTGAACCTCCTGACTTATTCTTTTCCATCCTCTTTCTTACCTTATAAACATTAGTCTTAAGAAATGGAACCTTATTTGCATTTCTGTATCCCAAATCCGCTCTAGCTTCATCTTGTAATTGTTCTAATGTACAAATACCTTTCAATCTAATCTTCCCCCAACTCTTCCAATAATAAAACATGCTATAACTGTACAATTACTCTAATTTTTTCTTCAATATTTATTTTTTTATTGTATAACTTAATATTTTCAATTGCAACTTTGTAGTTATCATATTGCTTTACTTACATATATAAAAATTATACATTGATTTAACTTTATTATAATAAAAAAAGAATGATCTATTATTGTGAATAGACCATTCTGAATACTGGTTAATATTTATTTAATAGGGGATAAATAATGTTTAACTACTTTGTGTTTATATATTGCAAGAGATTTGTGACAGCAATATGGCAAAATTGAACTTTCTTGACCTGGTGTTATACTTATAATCTTTCCAACAGATCATAACTCAATGTCCTAAACACCTGACAATATTTTTGAAATCCATCTTGTCCAATAATATAAATATTAGGCATATAATCCATTCTTACTTTTGAATACATAATACGCTCCAAACCATTATCTATAGCTGTATGATTACTTAAAGCCACATCTACTTTTTTACTAATTGCTTCACTAATAAAATAATCTAAGGACTTAAGATATTGTTGTACTTCATCTTTTGTCCATGGTGGAGTTGTAGCCCCCCATAATGCTGCCATGTGGATTTCACCATCATCTTTTACAGGGAATATATAGCTTAATCCTCCTGGAGTATGACCAGGAGTACCATAAACATATATTGTTTTATCACCCAATATTATGGTATCACCATCTTGAACATAAACATCAATTTTATAATCTTTCCACGTTTCTGGTCTATCAGGCTTAGTAGGATGTTCCTCCCAAAAAATATCATCTATTTTAGAAAGATATGTGTAAGCATGGTATTTCTCAACAAACCATTTTCCACAGCCTGTATGATCAACATGTCCATGAGTTAAAACCAGCTTTTTTATAGTATAAGGATTCCAACCTACATCTTTAATCGCAGCTACTATTGCATCAAAAGCTTCCTTTGCTGGCCAAATAGCATCTATTACTATTAGCCCATCACTTGTCTTTAATACAAAGCAATTTGTTTCTTTTTGTGCAACAATTAGTAAATCGTCAAAAATCATAGCATGGGTAAAAAATGACATGTCCTCCATTGCTTTGATTGTTTCTTTCGTAATAACTGGCTTATTTAATCTATTCATTTAATATACACTCCTCTGTACAAAATTAATTTTTTGGTTGTACAGAGGATAAACGATTCTTTGGGTGCATACGTAAAAATATTTTCATGATTCACCTTCCTTATAAATCAAAATTTATCTTTTTTAAATTATAACTATTATGTAAATATCAGACTTTCTTTAAGATAATGTACTATATTAAATATATTATTCATTATTGTTTTTATTAAACCAATAGTTTTTCATCTCTATTAGGAATTCTTTTGTTATTTGATATCCTGAACTTTCGCTAATTATAGAATCTGTACCACAATACGGACAAATACCTGTACCACCAATATCCTCAACCCAATCTACAATTTCTTTTGGACTAAAAATTTTTAAACAATAAAAGCAACCACATTTTTTATCTCTTAACAATTGATTTCTGTGATTAGATGAATATTTATGTGCTTTTATATACTCCATCATATTTCACCTCTTATTTTCACTACCAGCGACTTGAAAATTATAATATTATTACACTAGTTTCTAAAAGCTATTCCTTGAACACTTGCACGATCCTCAGTTAATAAATTTCTAATAATTCATTTTCAGTTACAAAGAAATTTAATTGTGAATAAATATTTGCATTATTGGCTGAAAATTCAAGTTCAATCATGGTTTCATCTGACCAAATTCGCTTAATATTAATACATCCCATTTAAAATACTCCCTTTATCTACTATAAACAAAAATCTGTCTTGTTTTATCAAAAACTACTATCAGAACATATTATAACACATTTTGTAAATAACATATTATTTAGTTTTCAAAGAACAATTTCTTATTTTAATTTACTCTGTCTAATCTACTCTACTCTCATTATAACTACTATTAAAAAAACTTTTATTCCACAGGGCGCCGTCAATGTGCTTGCTTTTCTGCCTGTCCTTATTAGTAATGAGTGTTATTGAAGCGCAAGAAATCGTATCACTAAAAATAATTTCTTCTTAAATATTTATTTCTATTATTTTTAGTGATTGGATTTCTTAAGCGGAAAGAACGCCTTTACTAAAAAGGACTAGCAGGTAAGCATGTACATTGTGGACCTGCCCTCACCCATCAAACCTTATCTCTATCTTGGTGAGGGCAAGTCCAAGGCGCCCTTTTCCCTATGCGTATGCATCACTTCTCCATAAATCATTTAATACACCAAACAGGTTCTCTCTATAATATTTATACTAATTCTCTATTTAGTAAACTTTCAATTGTTCATTGGATTTAAGGCGCAGCCTTTAATCCAATCACTACACTTAAAACATTCTCTTAAGAAAGTGTCAATGTAATAGCAAGGGGCAGAGCTCCGTGGCTATTACGTATTGACTCTTTCTGGAGTTGGAATTTAGAAATACATTTAAAGTATCCTCTTTGAAAATAAAAACATTAACTTTCTCTCCCCATTCTCACATTTCAACAAAAACTCTTATCTGGGCATGCAGCATTATCTCCAGTATTACAATACACCAAAAACTATAATAACACCTTCTCTATAATCTGCACCAGAAAAACCCATTACCACAAAGAAGGCATGTACATTTTGCTAAATAACGTTTCCCGAAGTGTCCCAGCTGAAATTAAGGAATAAACCTTCATTTCTCAAAATCTTTATAACCACAAAAAGACCATAAAAATTCATGGCCATAAATATTTTAGCTTGGACATTTACGGGACAACGACTTATCTTAGCGAAGTGTACTTGCCTTCTTTTCTCCTAATGTCATCAGCTTAAGAAATTCATATAAAAATTAAATATTACATTCCCTTAAACTTGAGATTACTATATCATTATATTTCCCCTCTAATATAATACACAAAAGACTTCGCGTAATCTACACAAAGTCTTTTGTATCTATACTTATGAACATATATAATGGTCTATGTCTTTAATGTTGACAATTAAATTTAAACTCATCACTAAAACTACCTACTCATCTTACTAATTTATTCTATTAATTCTACATTAGCTTGTGTATTATTACATTTACATATATATTAAAAATATATTCATTTTAATGATACATAATGTTTTAACGTTAAGCCTTTGTTTCATTCAAATTAGGTTTTTGAGTATTCTGAGTACTTTTATCATTTTGTGTATTTTGTGCACTTTGCT
The DNA here is from genome assembly GCF_002969175.1 of Clostridium sp. MF28. NCBI lineage: Bacteria > Bacillati > Bacillota > Clostridia > Eubacteriales > Clostridiaceae > Clostridium > Clostridium sp. MF28. The sequence continues at coordinate 6,046,102 of NZ_CP014331.1, read as the reverse complement.
CATTTTGTACCTTCTCAACTCTCGCAGCTATACTTAATCTCTGTAGTTGAATTAATGCCAGAATATCACCTATACTAGTGAAAAAGAGTGCCAATACGCCTAACTGGTCACCTTCAGTATATTGTTTTGCAATTCCTATAGATAGAACCGCTGTTAAGGCAGTGAGTTCTTCTGGCGATAAATCGAAAATATCCATAAATATTGCCTAAATAATTGCTTATAATTTATTTATATACAATACTTATTATAAAAGTGCCAGGCGAACTTAACTATTTTAATTCTTTTAAACTTTAAATATTAATAACCCACCATATTTTTATGAAATTCTGCCATATTTTCTCTGCCTACAGATTTCATCATATTAGCCATAGATCCATATCTATTATTTTGCATTATATCAATTATCTTGCTATAATCATCATCACTTAGTTAGCCATTAAATTTTTCATGGTATTAAAATCTCTATTTTTCATAGCATTTGCTTCATCAGTAAAACCATTCTCTTTCATTAATTCAATCATTTTATTCATATCATCATCTGATTGAACTCCATCCCCCATCAGGCTCATCATATTTCCTCTATAATCTGATAATGATTTAACCCCACTATCTTGTCCATTAAATTTATTAGAATCTATATTATTGCCACCTTCTGCATATGCAAGTGACATGCCACTTACAGTTACTATGATTGCTAATACTAGAATCATAACTTTCTTTTTCATTGTATATCACTCCCTCAATTGTCTTCTCTTTATGTGTTTATTCTACATCTTAATTGTGGATCAATTATGAAGATGATATAGTTATAATAAAATTTTTTAATTATATTTAATTCCTCCAATTTAAAAAATCATTTCCCATAAACCCTAGTATCAATATAAACCAACACAAAACTTAAACCATTAATAGATCTTGTTTTAAATTTTCTTATTTGTATTAGCAACACCTTAAATCCAGTAATTGGTGTAATTGTATTATTCATTAGTAGTACTGCAATCTATGTTTGCTTAGGTAACTCAGCTAATGCACATGCTTCAATTCTCTTATTATTGCAATTTTTAACATTAGGACATTTTCTAGATTGCTCTGCTGTTTTGCTTAATGTTTGCATTGCATTACCTCATCTCTTTGTCTAGATTATTACGAAACAGTATCTTAAATAAAAAAATATCGCAAATCTATTCTCAGTTTTACGAATAGTGCGATATTCTAATTTATTATTTATTTTGCTAATTAATAATTAAACGACATCACTCTGTAAGTTCCAATGGATTAACAAAAACTGCACCTTTACCAAGTAATATAATTGTGTCATTAGGACCTATAGGTATTGTGTTATGCTTTTCTGAATTAGGTTTTAGTCGTATAGATTGAAGTATATTTTGTTCTTCATCCGTAATAATAATGGACATATTATCCTTTGATGAAACGTTTTGAACTGAATAAACACTGTTTTTCGAAGGGTTAAAATCAGATATTTTATAAATACCTTGGTTAAATGTATTACTGATTGTAACTGGAAATGCAGGTTTTATTCCGAATACAGTAAGCGTTAAACATAAAAAGACCAATAATAAAACAGTAAATCTTTTCATCGCATATCCACCTTTCGGTACTATTATGTCCAATAAATTTAATAATATTTATGCTTATAACCTATACAAGTATATACTTGTTATACCGAACTTTGTAAACATCGCACATTCAATTTTCAAAGAACTTTCGCATAAAGTTAACATATATTTTAAGAGAATAGTATAAGATATCAAAATCGTTTCTATGAACTTTTTAATTACATACATTTTTATTACCTCTCATAATTTTATAATTACATTAAATAATGCTTTTTAATAAACTAATAATATATTATTAATATACAACTATTTATTTAACACCCATACTCATATTATTTAATCAAATGTCATAATTATTAATTATATGTTATAGTAAGTGGGTGTAAATAATGACAGGTTTTGAAAACTTAACTCCTGAAGATTCTCTAATTTTAACAAATGCAATTGTTATTTCTCTTGCAAAAGGTAAAAATGCTGAAGAGCTAAACGTCCTTGGAAACTTCATTGTGGGCATAGGCTGTTTATTAGTAATAACAATAATGGTAACCAAAATAACAGCAATAATAACAACATGAATAATAATGCTGTTGATGATGATATAATAATTGGATAAAGATTTAATCTACCAAAGTAATCCCAAGTTTTTCATAAAACTCTTTATTAATATCATGACATTCTTTAAGGTTATTTTCTTTCCTAAACTTTATTACATACAGTTTCATTCCTTCGCCATATATTCCATCTAAATTTTTAGGATAATAGCCTTTTTCTTTCATTTTTCTTTGCACTTCTAAAACATCCGCCCCTCTATCGCCAGGCTTTAAATTTACAAATCCTTTTTCAAAAGGGCCATATGGGCCTGCGTATATGCATACTATCATTCCACGCTTTACATACTCATATAATTCCTCTATATCCTTATTTCGCATTCTAATACATCCATGGGAGGCTTCGCTCCCAATAGAGTATGGTTTATTTGTGCCATGAATTCCATAAATTCCCCAAGGTACATTTAATCCAATCCACCTTGTGCCAAAACCTCCACTCCATTTAGCCATACGTACCACTTTCCATGTACCTACCGGAGAAGGTGTTTCTTGTTTACCACTAGCTATTGTATATTTTTTTAATATTATATTTTTCTCAGTATCTATTAAATAAAGCCTTTCTTCACTAATATCAACTAATATAGATATATTACTATTAGAATGAATTTTTGATTCCGCATTAACTGCATACCTCAATGAATTTAATATAAAAACAAATATAATTAATAAAATAGTGTTCCTAATAAATCTTCTTCTTTTCATTTGTTACACTCCGTTTCATCTACCCTATTTGTAATATCTTCACGTTACGATATCTTTTTAGACTTTTTGTATACGATTTATTTCTTTATTGGAAAATATAGCTCTTTTGTTTCTTCAGTTATTGTTCTAAATTCATAACCTCTTGATTTATAGTATTTTATTATTTGAGGAAGAGCTTTACACGTATTTTGGTGATTGTTTGTGCAATGCAAAAGCAATATAATCTTATTCTTATTTTCACTTCCATTTATAGCTTTTTCATATAATTCACATGATGATGTTTTAGGTTTTAATCCATCACTATTTTCCAAATTCTAATCATACACTTTAAAATTCTTATCATGTAATTTTTTAAGAAAATTATTACTTAAACGTTTATGACCGCCGCCTGGAAACCTAATTATATTAGGTGTTATTCCAGCAACCTTGTTTATTGCATTCCTGCAATCGATCATTTCTTTAATAAAGTTATCTTCATCACTGTAAATTATGTTATAGTCATGTGTATAACTATGTAGGCCTAAACTATTTCCTTCATTATAAATTCTCTTTACCACCGCTTCCCTGCCTTTAATCTGATTTCCAATCAAAAAAAATGTTGCCTTTACTTTATTCTCTTTTAATATATCTAAAACATTACTTGTCACAGTAAAACTTGGTCCATCATCAAATGTTAAATAAATAATTTTTTTCTTATTTGTTGCAACAGTCTTATCTTCTTCGACTATTTCGCGTGATTCAGATGTAGCTTTCTCATCAGATTTCTCAGTAACATTTTGGCTGGATTTTTCAGATGATGCTTCATTATTGTTTTCTTTAGATTCTGCCTAGCTCTTTTCTTCTTTATTTCCATCAGAATTTTTACTTGGTTCATTACTAGATTTTTCACCTAATTCTTTCTCATCTGATTCATCAGGTTTTGCCTCTGATTGTTCATTATTTATTTGATTTTCAGGAGAAGGTACAGTTTTACCGAACTTACAACCAATAAGCAATACACCAAAAGCAAAGATTAAAATATATTTTAATTTACGTCTCATAATAGTTCCTCCAATCCAGCTTGCTTTTTTCATTGATGAATTAGTTTATATTTCTTATTGTTTGTTTTTTTGTCTTCTTTATTTGTGGTAATTTAAAACACTTCGTAGTACCTATTTAATTGCAAATCACGTGTATCATTAAGATAATTATTAAATTAATATTTACATATTCTTTTAAATAATATCAAGTTGTCAATTATATCCTATAATCATAATTAATGTTTTGACAAAATTTCACCTCACAATGTGGTATTTCTTATATAATATTGAATATTATATAATTATATTGTATTATTATTCCGTTTTATTGTATAATATATCCGTAGCATTATATTATGTAAATATGAGAGGAGTTTTTATTATGGTAGAAAAAATGTTTTGTTATCAATGTGAACAAACTGCTGGGGGTAAGGGATGTACTAAAATAGGTGTGTGTGGTAAAACACCTGAAATTGCAGCAATGCAAGATTTATTGATTTATCAATTAAAAGGAATCAGTGTTTACGCAAAAGAACTTTTAAACAAAAATGAAAAGGTTGACACATCAGTAGCCTCTTTTGTTGAAGATTCTTTATTTATGACATTAACTAATGTTAATTTTGACCCTAAGGCTCACCTTATTCAACTTAAAAAGTCTCAAGAAATTAAAGAGTCTTTAAGAGCAAAGGTTAAATCTGAAAATATCACCTCTCCTGAAGCGTTGTACAACCTAAGTGATTCTAAAGAATCTATACTTGAAGATGCTGAAAAAGCTGGAATAATGTACGATGAGAACTTAGATCCAGATATTCGTTCTCTTAGAGAAACTATAAAATATGGTTTAAAAGGAATCGCTGCTTATTCTCATCAAGCTAGATTTATAAAATATACTAGCGATGAAGTAAATGACTTCTATTTTAAAGCTTTAGCAGCTTTAGCTGATGATAGTTTAAATCTTGAAGATTTGATTAAACTTGCAATGGAAACAGGTACTATGAGTGTTAAGATTATGGAAGTTTTAGATACTGCTAATAATACTACTTATAGTTCTCCATCACCTACAAAAGTTAATGTAAATATTAAAAAAGGTCCATTCATAGTAGTTTCTGGACATGATTTAAGAGATCTAGAAATGTTACTTGAGCAAACTGAGGGTAAAGGAATAAATATTTATACTCATGGCGAAATGTTACCTTCACATGGATATCCTGAATTAAACAAATATCCTCATTTAGTGGGTAATTTCGGAAGTGCATGGCAAAATCAACAAAAAGAATTTGATAATATACCTGGTTGTATTTTAATGACAACAAACTGCTTAATGAGACCAAAAGATTCTTATATAGATAGAATATTCTCAACAAGTGTTGTTGGATTTGATGGTATTAAACATATTGAAAAAGATGAAAATGGATATAAGGATTTCTCTGAAATAATAAATAAAGCACTTGAACTTGGTGGTTTCACAGAAGACGAAGAAGTTAAAGAAATTTTAGTAGGCTTTGGGCATAAGGCAACCTTAGGTCATGCTGAAACAATTATTAATGCAGTTAAAGACGGAAAAGTTAAGCACTTCTTCTTAATTGGTGGATGTGATGGTGCAAAGCCTGGAAGAAATTATTATACAGAGTTTGCTGAAAAAATTCCAAGTGACTGTATTATTCTTACTTTAGCGTGTGGAAAATATCGTTTCAACAAATTACAATTTGGTGAAGTTGCAGGACTTCCAAGATTGCTTGATGTTGGACAATGTAATGATGCATACTCAGCAGTTAGAATAGCTTTAGCTTTAGCTGATGCATTTAACTGTACAGTTAATGATTTACCTTTATCAATAGTATTGTCTTGGTATGAACAAAAAGCTGTATGTGATTTACTAGCATTACTTTCATTAGGCGTAAAAGGAATGTATATCGGGCCAAGCTTACCTGCTTTCTTAACTCCTAATGTATTAAATTTCTTAGTTGATAATTTCGATCTTAAACCAATCAGTACTCCTGATGAGGATTTAAAACAAATATTAGGCTAAACTTTTAAAGTTGGACAAGTATTTGAACTATTGCAAAATGCATAAAGCCACTGTATAAAATTGAAAACCATGCAATAAGGGAGATAAATCTCCTTATTGCATGGTTTTTGTTATTCCTATTTTGCTATTAATTTTCCAAAATCTCTGCATTTGTCTTCATCTTCACCTTCAGGAGATTCCTGCACGGTTAAACCTTCGTTTATTAATATAGCACCATATGACTCCATTCTCTTTTCCCATTCTGTCATCCATTCACCATTGCCCCATCCCCATGAACCAAAAAGAGCAACTTTCTTTCCTTGCAAACTTCCTTCTAATGATTTAACAAAAGGTTCCATTTCACTTTCATCTAATTCTTCTGATCCATAAGCTGAGCATCCTAAAATAAGTATTTCTTCATTATTAACATCATCAAGTGTTGCATTTGATACTTCAACTAATTCGGCTTTCTTCCCCTCTGATTCTATTCCTTCTAGAATTAAGTTTGCCATTTTTTCTGTATTTCCTGTTTGACTAAAATATATTATTTTCATATTAATACCTCCCAAATTATGCTATCTACTTCTTAAATTGTTTTTTTATTTAACTTCTGACATTATTATAACTTTATTTGTTTTTAAAAAATGTGATTGAAATCAAATCTCAATAGAATATTTCATTTTTCTGCCACTCTTAATTATGTATTGATAGATTTATTATAGTAGCCTTAGGTCTAGACATAGATTCAATTGAATATTTTATCCCCTGAGTTCCTATACCAGAAGCTTTCACACCAAGGAATGGGAAATTATCAGGACCTCTTTCTGTTTTATTATTTACTTGAACTGTTCCTACTTCTAACTTATCAGCCACATAAAAAGCATTATCTATGTTCTTTGTAAATACAGCACTTTGAAGCCCATATTCTGATTCATTAGCTATTTCTATAGCTTCATCTTTATCTTTAACCCTAATAATTGGAAGTACAGGGCCAAATGGTTCTTCCCATGCAATTCTCATGTCTAAAGTAACATTATCAAAAAGTGTTGGATAAATTAAATTTCCATCTCTGTTTCCTCCTACAATTAAGTCAGCTCCTTTACCCTTTGCATCTTCTATTAATTCAATAACAAAATCTGCAGCTTTAGAACTAATAAGAGGTACAACATCTACATCTTTCTCTAAAGGATTCCCTACAGTAAGCTTTTCCATCTTTTCTTTGATTTTTTCTAATAATTCATCTGCTACTTCATCTACTACTAAAATTCTCTTTACCGCTGTGCATCTTTGACCTGAATATGAATATCCACCTGCAACTATATTACTTGCAGTTAGTTCAAGATCAGCATCTTCTAAAACTATAGCTGCATCCTTGCCACCTAATTCCATTAAAAGAGGTACCATACTAGTCATCTTAGAAATTCTAGTTCCTACTTCTGTACTACCTGTAAAGTTGATGAAATTTATCCCTTTATGAGTAGTAATATAATCTCCAATTTCACTTCCTTTACCTGTAACTGTATTTAGTACTCCGGCTGGAACCCCTGCTTTTTCGAATATTCTTGCTAGATATAATCCACATAAGCTCCCTTGAGTTGCTGGTTTTAATACAATGGAATTTCCCGCCATTAAACCAGGTGCTATTTTAGAAGCTGATAAATTTATTGGATAATTAAAAGGAGATATTGCAAGTACAACTCCTAATGGTTCCCTTTTTACAACTGACATCTTATTATTCTTAAAACCTGGGAAGCTATCTCCTGGAATACTTTCACCAGATAAATTCTTAGCTGTATCTGCTGTAAACCTTATAAAATCTGCTGTTCTGGATACTTCTGATCTGCAGCTTTTTCTATCTTTTGCAATTTCCATCATCATAAGTTCTGATAATTCATCTATATTTTCCAGTAAAATGTCTGATGCTTTATATAATATTTCTGCTCTTGCATTTATAGTTGTGTTATTCCACTTTCTTTGAGCTTCTTTAGCTGTTACTACTGCAGTATCTACCTCTTCCTTTGTCATAGCCGGTACTCTACCTAACAATGAATTATCAAGTGGTGATTTTATCTCTACAAAGTTTTCACTTCTGCTGCTAACCCATTCCCCATTTATTAAATTTTTAAAAGTATTGTTTTTATTTTTTATATGATTAAACATAATCAATTTCCTCCTCATTTGTTTATACTTTGTTACTCTTTTGTTATATCTACTCCTGCTTCAAACATTTCAAAGTTTATATTTTCCTTTTCAATGGCCATTGATATTAAATTATGATAAACAGTTTTCATAAATGGCACTGGTCCACAAAAATAGAAGTCTCCATCCTTTGGCAAGTTATCTATCATCCATTTCTCTGATATCCTGCCTTGTACATCAAAATCTTTTCCTAATTTTTCATTTTCTTTAGGACGTGTATAAAATACATTACTTTTGAAATTATTATTATGTAATTTTACTGTTTCTTCTTTAAAACTATGATGAGTTGAATTAGGTATGCTATAAATGAAGTGAATTTTTCTATCACTGTTTACTGCATCATAAGCCATTGTAAGCATCGGTGTTATTCCAATTCCCCCTCCTATTAAAACTAGTGGCTTTTCACTATCCTTTAATATGAAATTTCCAAGAGGTGCAGTTATTTGAAGATTATCTCCTGCCTTTATTTCATCACATAGTTTTTTGCTTAAGTAACCATTCTCTTCTCTCTTTACACTTATTCTATAAAATTCTTCATTAGAATTCATGGACAATGTATATTGTCTAGGTTTAGTAAAAGTATTATCTTCATTTTTTATTCTGACAGTTATAAATTGCCCTGCTATAAATTCAGGAAGCTTACTTCCATCTAATGATTTTAAATAGAATGATGTAACTACCTCATCTTCTTTAACTGTTTTATATACAAGGAAGTCTTTAAATCCCTTCCATTTGTTATTTGAATTTATCTTATTAGAATCTATCATTGAAATCCTCCTCATTTTTCTTCAGTTCTTTATTTTAATGCTTGTTTTTCTTAAGCTTGTTTCATTTAGCTCATGAGCCTATTATATCTTTGCAAAAATAAAAACAATATGATTTCAATCAAGTTTTAAAAAAATTCAAATTCTAAAATTAAAATGAAATAAACACTGACTCAATTTATACTGCATTACTAAATTTATAATTATATATAACAAAAAAACTATCTCTAAAATTGAGATAGTTTCTATTTAAATTATTATTATTTACATTTATACACTTTGTTTTAAGCAAGTTTTTAAATCTTCGTCAGGCTCACTTATTGTTTGTAAGTTAAATGTATCAACTAAATATTGCAATACATTAGGACTTATAAACGCTGGAAGTGATGGCCCAAGGAACATTCCTTTTATACCTAATGAAAGTAATGCTAAAAGATCAGCAACCGCTTTTTGTTCATACCACGAAAGAACTATTGATAATGGTAATCCATTTACACTGGTATCAAATGCATCTGCAAGTGCTGTTGCAATTCTAACTGCTGAATAAGCATCATTGCATTGGCCAACATCTAATAATCTTGGAAGTCCAGCAACTTCTCCAAAATCTAATTTATTAAATCTATATTTCCCGCATGCTAAGGTTAGGATAACACAATCTTCTGGAACCTTCTTTGCAAATTCAGTATAGTAATTTCTTCCTGGCCTAGCGCCATCACACCCTCCAATTAAGAAGAAATGTCTAATGCTTCCGTCCTTAACTGCATTAACAATTGTTTCTGCATGACTTAATGTAGCGTGGTGACCAAACCCAACAAGAATTTCTTTTGGTTCTTCTGTTTTTGTAAACCCACCAAGTTCTAATGCTTTTTCTATTATTGGTGTAAAGTCTTTATGACCATCTTTGTCGGCAGGAATATATTTAACTCCATCCCATCCAACTACACTTGTTGTAAAAATTCTATCTTTATATGTTTCCCTAGGTCTCATCAAGCAATTTGTAGTCATTAAAATACAGCCTGGTATACCATCAAATTCTTTTTGTTGATCTTGCCAAGCACCCCCATAATTTCCTACAAGGTGTTCATATTTTTTAAGTTCAGGATAACCATGACTAGGTATCATTTCACCATGAGTATATATGTTAATTCCTTTGCCTTCAGTTTGTTCTAATAACATATCTAAGTCTCTTAAATCATGCCCTGAAACAATGATAAATGGTCCCTTTTTAATATTTACATTAACTTTATGAGGACTTGGATTCTTATAAGTCCCTGTATTAGCTTCATCTAATTTACTCATAACAGCAACACTCATATCACCGGTTCTCATAGTCATTCTAATTAACTCTTCAACGCTTAAATTATCATTTGTTGTACATTCTAATCCTCTAAAATAGAAATTATCAACTTGATCATCATAATAACCTAAACACCTTGCTTGATGCCCATATGCACTTATTCCCTTTAAGCCATAAACTATTGTTTGTCTAAGTGATCTTACATCAGCATCTAAATCTTGGTCAAACATAATTCCAGCTCTTTTTGCATCTTTAAGCATTTCTTCCTTAGTTTCACTTAAGTTATAAGTTGCTTGTTCTGGATATTCTTTATCAGAACTCACTTTATCTCTTAAACTCTCTTTTATTTTTTGAGATTCCTTAAGCATTTCTACATGAACTTCTGCATCAAAATTAACATTTGTAAGTGTAGTGAATAACGAATTTTCTACAAAACTAACTATACTTTTATCTATTTCCTCGCCTTTTTCTATAAGATCCATGACATAACAACTTATACCTTTGCATTGGTATAAAAGTAAATCTTGAAGATTAGCTATTTCAGGTGTTTTTCCGCACACACCCATTTTGGTGCATCCTTTTCCCCCTGCTGTTTGCTCACACTGATAGCAAAACATAGGATTTTCATCCATAGAAATCACTCCTTAAAATTAATCTATATTATTATTTGTATAAATTAAATTATTATTCCTTATTGGTCAAACGTTGAAAATCATTATTAAACTCATTATAATTTTTAATGATGATTTAGTTAGTCGCATAATTTAATTATACATTCAATGTGAGCTCTTCGAAATTCACATTATTTTATTGTTGAAATAAAGAGCCGCTATAAAACAAACTCTGTTAGTTTTATAGCGATCCCTTGCAAGCTCATTGCTTCTCTACTATTTTAGTTCAAAACTAATTTATGCCCTATAATCATATTATTCTACTTTTTCAAAATCCGATTTTGGTACTCCACATAAAGGGCATACCCAATCATCAGGAATATCTTCAAATTTTGTTCCAGGATTAACACCATTATCAGAATCCCCTACCGCTGGATCATAAATATAACCACATACTGTACAAACATAACTATCCATAATAAACCTCCTATCTTTTTATGACTTTGTGTGCGTATATATCATTTGCACTTTAGTTTACTTTAATTCACCGTATGCAAACTTTGTATGATAATCTGATAAAATATAACTTTTTAAGTAAAACAAAAAAATAACAAAGGATATAGTTATTTTTTCCTTATGGGATTTAGCTAATCTTATAAGGTACTTTTTTAGTAAAATACGCCTTACTGTTACGCAAAAAGATGCCTTAGATTAATATCTGAAACATCTTCTTTAAAATATTTATTTCTTTGTAATTGCAACTCGCCATACCTCAGGACCTTCTTCGAGGTATTCCCATTCAAATTGTTCTGGAAGTTCCATTATAAATTGATAATGTAGTGGACGTGGATCATGATCATTTATAAGCTCCATTTTTTCACCAGATCCTAAACTTTCAAAAGTTTTAAAAATAACAGGATGCTTATCTCTTGGTTCATATTTTCTAGCATCCACAGTTGCAGCAAAATTTGACATATTTAATTCCTCCTAAATTCTGTTATTTATTTATAAAATTTATTTTACTTAATTTCTGACTTCATTATAACCTCATTTCTTTTAATAAAATATGATTGAAATCAAATATCAATAAAAATTTATTTTTATATATAATCCTTTAATTTCTTTTCATCTAAAATTATAATGTTCTTAGTTCCTACTATCTTTATTATTTTTTCATCTTCAAATTTTTTAAGTTTTCTACTTATAGTTTCCGGAGTTACTCCAATATAATTCGCCATATCTCCTCTTGAGATTGGTAATTTAATAGATATACTATCTTCAATGTTTTCTCCATAACTGGTCATTAAATCTGTTATTAAATAAGCCATTCTAGAATCCACATCCTTGGTTGCTAGATTCTGTACAAGATCTTCAACCTTTGACAATCTTTCTCTCACAGTTTCTAATAATTTTATTCCAATCTCAGGCTTTCTCATCATTGCATCCTTCAGCTCATCCTTAGTAAGTGTGCATACCTTAGCATCTACTATTGCTTTAGCGTTAAATCTATACGTAGAAGGCTTTATTAGATCTAATTCTCCAAAAAAGTCTCCTTCTGAAAGTATATGTAATATCTGTTCTTTACCATCTTTAGTATACCTATATAATTTTATTTTTCCTTCATTCACGAAATAAAGTGTATTTGCTATATTACCTTCACTAAAAATTATATCGCCTTTAATATATTCTTTATGATTTATCATATTTACAATATCTAATAATTCTTCATCATTTAAGTTTTCAAACATTGGAACCTTGCTTGCACAAAGATTTCCTCTACAATTATTACAACAGTTACCGCAATTATTATTCATTCCATCATCCTCCTTGTTTTAATTTACTAAGCGTTGATACTAAAGCCTAAAAATAAATCCTAGCTACAATTTCGCAGCTAGGATTCTATATTGTAGATTATAAATAGGGTGCATTTTTATTGTGCTCATTCGCTGATCATTTTTAATGAGAACTACTTATTTTAAGCTTCCATAAACATCTTCATATCGTCTTCTACATTAGTGATTCCACCAATACCAAAGTTATCTACTAATACTTTAGCAACATTTGGTGAAAGGAATGCTGGAAGTGTTGGTCCTAAGTGAATGTTTTTAACTCCTAAGTGTAATAATGATAATAATACTATTACAGCTTTTTGTTCATACCAAGCTATGTTGTATGATATAGGTAATTCATTTACACTCTTTAATCCAAATACTTCTTGAAGTTTAAGTGCTATAACAACTAATGAATATGAATCATTACATTGTCCTGCATCTAATACTCTTGGAATTCCTCCAATATCACCTAAGTTTAATTTGTTATATTTATATTTAGCGCAACCTGCTGTTAATATAACTGTATCCATTGGTAACTTTTGTGCGAATTCTGCATAGTAATCTCTTGATTTAGCTCTACCATCGCATCCTGCCATTACAAAGAATCTCTTTATAGCACCAGATTTAACTGCATCTACAACCTTATCTGCTAAAGCTAAAACTTGGTTATGAGCAAAACCTCCAACTATTTGTCCTTTTTCTATTTCAGTAGGTGCTTTACATTTTTTAGCCATTGCTATAACTTTTGAGAAGTCCTTTGTTCCATCAGCTTTAGGTTCAATATGAGGACATCCTGGCATTCCTGTAGCACCTGTTGTAAATAATCTTTTCTTATAAGAATCCTTTGGTATAACTATACAGTTTGTAGTCATAAGGATTGGTCCATTGAATTTTTCAAATTCTTCTTTTTGTTTCCACCATGCATTACCATAGTTTCCTGCAAAATGACTATATTTTTTAAATTTTGGATAGTATTGCCCAGCAAGCATTTCTCCGTGAGTATAAACATCTACTCCAGTACCTTCTGTTTGCTCAAGTAACATTTCTAAGTCTCTTAAGTCATGTCCTGAAATTAATATTCCTGGATTAGTTCTAACTCCAATATCTACTGTTGTTATTTCTGGATGTCCGTAGCTTTCAGTATTAGCTTTATCAAGTAATGCCATACCATCTACACCAAATTTACCTGCTTCTAATGCAAGTCCAACATAATCATCAACTGTTAATGTATCATCTATTGTAGCAGCTAATGCTTTTGCCATAAATGCATGAACTTCTTCATTATTATATTTTAAGTTCATAGCATGCTTCATGTAAGCAGATAATCCTTTTAATCCATAAGTGATAAGTTCTCTTAAACTTCTTATATCTTCATTTTCAGTTGCAAGAACTCCAACCTTTTCTGCTTTTTCATCAAATTCTATTGTATTGTCAGCTGTCCAAGTAGCTGCTTCTGGCATAATCATTTCTGTAGTTTGCATTCCGAATATTTTCTTGAAGAAACCACCAGTTACTTTTACTTCTCCAACTTTACCACCAGAGCTAATTACTTTAGCTTTTAATTCTTCTCTTAATTTTAAAGTTTCTTTAACTCTATCTAAAATAGAATCTCTATCAAAATTAGCGTTTGTAATTGTTGTAAATAAGTTTTCTGTTATATATTTATCAACTTTACTATCCTTAACTCCAACTTTTCTGCCTTCATTACTTACTATAGCTAGTCCTTTAGTTACATATATTAATAAGTCTTGAGCCTTTGCTACATACTCATCCTTACCGCATACCCCTACTTTAGTACAGCCCTTACATCCAGCTGTTTCTTGACATTGATAACAAAACATTGACATATTATGTCCTCCTATTTTACCTTTTATTTTTGTATAAAATTAAATAATTCCTTTTTATTATTTCTTAACTTCGGCAATTTAAAGTTTACTATATTCTTTTCATCATTTCTGTAACACACGTTACTATTCTAAAATTAATAAATTTCTTTTTATTTCTATACGTGAAAAAATAAAAAAGATACTTGATTTCTAGTATTCTGAATCAAATATCTTTTTCATCAAAGTTAAAGCTTAGTTTCGCAATAACACATAAATTTCAATCGTTCTATTTCAAAATTTGATTTAGCTAATATTTCTGGCCAAACCTTAACGATTATATATATCTTATTTTTTTGTCATTAGCGTAAAAATTGTTCTTCATCTACATGCAATTTTAATTGTTTCTTAGATGGAAGATATGATTGCTCCCACTTTTTTCGCATTAGTCAGCATACTCATTTCGAGTATTGCTTCCATAGATCTTGATTCATATTTATATCTCTTGATTTTAAGTTTGGATTCTATAATCTCGTTTAATGTCACTTCCGGATTTCTCCCCCTTGCTTCTATAACTGAGCCATTAGCTTCTCCTATCATCTTTAGCGTAACTACTAATTAAGATTCTAGGAAGTTATTATTTTAACTTCTGTTTTAAATTTGTCATCTGACCTATACATTCTTCTACAATTAAACATTATGAGAATAACTTATTATACTATATAATCCATACTTTTCATCTAGGAATAATTATCTACATCTAGAGAAAAATAAATATAGCAACATTTGTTTATGTTGCTACACTATAAATCACCTAAATATTTTCTTTATTGACCATATTATTAATTTTTATTTTCTCTAATTATTGATTAAGAACTATAAATTTTTTAGCATATTTTATTATCCCTATTATGTAACCAACTACTGCTACTGAAATAAATAAACATCCCCATAATAGAAATAGAACCATATTATATAAATAATTTATTATATCAACCATAAAGATCCTCCTAAATTCTTTCTATCTTAATAATTGCCTAATTTATACAAGCTTAATCAACTGAAATCATTTATTTAGGATTATTTATCTTACTTACATTCTTATAATAAAAAGCTGTTTGTTTTCCATCCCATTTCACATTCACGGTTTCTCCATTATTATATACCCTAACAACCTTCCCAACGGTCTTTATGCCTTGATATTCAATATTAACCTCATCGTCAATCTTAAATTCTATATCATTCGTTTCAAGATCTATTTTATTCTTTTTATCATCCACCTCATTAATTTCAAGATTAAATTCCGTATTAATTAGTTCATTTGAATGATAACTTGGCTTTTGATTATATTCTAATATCCATCCTTTTGGATTTATCACTATAGTTTTTTCTCCAGGTATTATTAAATTAGCATCACCTTTTCTTTTGATATATTGTTTAGGCTTAAGAGCCTCTAACTTTTGTTTTTGTGTTTCATTTATTTTCTTATCACTATTCGCAATAAGTATTTCTTCTCCAGGCATGATTCCCACATCTTTAGGTAGACTAAACTCATTTATGCCACTTGCATTAAAATACAAAGTTTTATCGTCTAATTCAACTAACACTGCGCCACTCAGTGTCTTAACTATTCTGCTACAACTTTGTGAATATAATCTAGTGATTGCATAAAACTTATCCACTTCTTTAGTTTCTTCTTTAATAATAATTTTCTTGGGTTTTATAACTTCTATAGCAGGTAAATCAAATATACTAATTTGTCCTTCGATGAAACATTCACTTTTCATATTCATCCTTTCAATATCTTTAATCTGTTTTAGTTCTTTTGTTCATAAAAAACAAATAAATTTTATCTATTTATGTAATGTTAAGCATTTATCCATATATCATTTATGAAAACAAAATGAAGGAGGTTAAAACTATGGCTGTAACTAAAACTATCGACTCAGTTTCTCTTAGTATCGAGGTTCAAAAAGCTTTAGATAAAGCTGGGGACCCAATTTATACCAAGAAAACTTTCTCAGGTATAAAAACAGATGCTACACCTGAGAATGTCTATGCTGTCGCAGATGCAATTAAAGGTGTTATGGAAGCTAATACTAGAGATTATTTTATTAATGAATCTTCTAGCTTAGCAAATGCTTAGGATCTTATTCTAAAAAAAATATTGTAGGAAACTCGACTCACATTCGTTCGCTGAGTAAGTGATTCACACCGAATCATAGATTCGAGTTCTCTACTTAAGATTGGGGGGAAATTAAATGGAATATTCTTTATCTATGACTTTTTTAACTGTAGCTGGTGAAAAAAGTACTTTAAGTGTTTCTGGTGTTAAACCTACTCTTACAAAAGATGAGGTTAACGCACTTATGGATACTGTAATTGCTAAGAATGTTTTCAAAACTAATTCTGGTGATTTAGTTAAGAAATCTGGTGCTCAAGTTACTCAACGACAAGTTACTAAATTTGATGTAGCTTAGTTTTGAGTAACATTATAGAAGCTTGTCTTTATATGATAAGCTTCTATTTTTTGTACTTTCTTCATTAAGTAACTTGACTCATGGCTCATTAATCTTTTTCCTTATAAATTCTATTCCTTTTTGAAATACCATTGTTTTTATATTGATTTTAGTCTCTCCATTTGGTACTGTATATTTTTGCTCTAATACTCGAAAATACCTCATGTCTACAAACTGCTGATAAGGAATATTATTTTTATCCAAGACTTTCTTTTCTCTTAATAATGAAAATAGTCTATTTCTTCCCATTCTTTTAATGCCAAGAACCTTTGCAACATGGCCCATTTCAATAGAATCTTTAGAGCCTGCAACATCATCATAAAATTCCCCTTTAGGTTCTAGTAATTTTACTTTATTTTCGGCTTCCAACCTTGCTTTTCTCTCTTCTTTTAACTTAGTAGCTGCAGCAATAAGTAAATCTGGATTATCTAATAATTCATCTGTAGCATACATCCCTGTTTTCCTTATGCAAGGTAACACCTCATCAAAAATCCAGGCTTCAAATTTCTCTGCACCTGGTAATTCAGATTTAGCGACTAAGCGATATATATCTCCTTCAGGAATTACACTCATTTCTACATTTTGGATAGCATCAGTTCCATCTTTTCTTTTCCCCGTTACTACCCCTACTCCGTGTTTCACGGACCCTCTACAGTGTCTTGAAATTGCATCATTAGGCTTTTTATATCCTAAAGCTTTTGCTATATCAATCCCAACAGCATAATCTTTATTATTAATTTTTACCCATCTTATTTCTCCAAATCTTTCATTCTTGAAAATTAGTAAACCTCCCATTTTGATTATCCCCTTTTTTAAAATTTTATCCTTTTAATCCTTAATCAATAATTCAAAATATTCATTTCTTCATGTGACTCATTTAATAACCTTTAGATTTGGTTTATTAGTTTCTTTTTTATAATTCTCACTAAACTCATTAATAAAATAATCAAAGTTACATTTAACATACAACAAACCTTTTCTTTCATTCCAGCTTAAAGCATATATCTTATTTATTCTGATTTTTGTATCTTGATTATATATTGTCCATCCATCTCTCCACATACCAACTGGTGGAATATCACTATATAGATTAAAAGGTATACTTTGATCTATATTTCTTATACATCCTTTTTCATCCATGCTAAAATAAAGACAGCCATCTTCATTTCTATTTGTGCTTTTTCCCTGACATTCTCCACCATGTTTATAATTCCTCTTGCAGTATGCGCATTCCAGGCGGTTAGGTAAATCTTTCGGCCTGTTCATTCTAATTCTGTCCTAAAATCTTTCTGCAGCCACTACAAACAAGCACATTATTAAATTCACTTATATCTTTATCACTTCCACAAAAGATGCATCCTTTACTGTATTTCCTCAAAACTATATCATTATTAACCTTAGTTATTTCGATTGAATCCCCTTCATTAATTCCTAATACCTTTCTTATTTCCTTTGGTATTACAACTCTCCCTAAATTATCAAGATTTTTACTATCCCTGATGCTTTCATTTAAATAACTTCCCTTCATAACTTAATTTTGATTAATTCTCAAAAAAATTCATTTTAATGCGAATTTTCACTCTGTAATTGTTTATTGTGAATTGTGCTGTGTGCATTGTAAATTTACTTAAGCCTATAATTATTCCTAATATCCTTCTCAATTTCTACTACATAATCTTTTGACATTTCATATATTCTTGAAGCTACCCCTTCATCAAATGCTAATAATCTATCAATAGAAAATTCGCTGCTGACTATTATAGGCAGAAAATTAAGGTACCTATAATTAATGATTTCAAACATAATATTCACGTCGGTTTCATTGACCTTTCCTTTAAAGAGGTCATCAATCAAAAGGACCTCGCATAATTGATACTTTGAAATTGTCCTAGTATAATATTCTTCATCAATCATGTTTTGTTTTATCTTTGTGATCACATCACGATAAGGCATGTACACTACTTTAATTCTTTGTTTTAAAAAGTTTAATGCAACAGCAATGCTGCAGTGCGTTTTACCGCTGCCAACCTGTCCGCATAATAAAATGCTATTGCGCCTATTGTTTCTAATTTCATCAAACTCAGTACAATAAGCTGCAGCAGTATCCTTAATTTTGCTTGACGCTTCATTCCAAATTTCAAAACTAGAGAAAGTAAGTTTACTTTGCTCAACATTGATTCCTGAATACTTCCATTCACTTTTTAGCTTTTCTATTTTCCTGCATTCACAAGCTACAGCAAGAGGTTGCATATGCTCCTGCTTAATAAGTATCCATCCGGTGTCGCAGCATTTGTCACACCTATATGAGGTTTGCTTCAATCCTCTTTCTTTCAGCTTCTGTAAGCTTTCGTGGTTCCTTTGGCTTGAATCCTGCAAATTCATTTTTATCTGCTGTGTTACTCTTTCTAGTGCCTCTAAAGCCATTTTTCTTCACCTCCACATTATCTTCTGAACATCCATCTCTCTTCCAGTTTTTTAATATTCCAATTGCATAATTTATGTCTGGACAATTTTTTTGAAACCCAACATCCATAGCCTTCTTAACCCACTTTTCTCCGTAAAGATCAATAGCTGATCTAAGCGCAACATACTCACAACTACCTGGTTTTCCTGTTATTTTTTCATGATACTGCATAAGCTCAATTGCTTTAAGATTTATATCATCCTCTGCTACAGATTCACTTTTAGTATTATTATGTTGCTCAAAGAGACTTGACTGACTTACATCTTCATCACAAGTTGAACTTTTATTATTTATATCAAAACCATTATTCTTTTTACTCTCTATGTTTTTATCTATCTCTTTTTTCTTTTTCTTATTCTCTATCTCTTTCTTATTCTGTACCGTTACTGTAACGTTACTTTTATTTCGTGTAACGTTACTGATATTTTTAGTAACAATACAATTATTATCATCACTTCCTATAATATTGTTACTGATATCTTCATTACTATTAGCTCTTTCTGCACTTATATCACTAGCTGCTTCATTAGTATCAGTATTAGTTTTATCATTAATATCAGTATTTGTAGAATCTTCTTCACTAGTTTCTAAATTTCCTAGTATATCATTTTTACCTAGATCTCTGTTTTCTTCTATAGTATAATTCTCAGCGTAATCTTTCTTTCGTTCTAAATTATTAGTTTTTTTTAATTCTACATTTTCATTCAAATCTTGATTTTCTTCTAAATCTATAAATTCTTCTAAGGCTTCATCTTCCTGAGTTTCTTCCTTATTACTTTTAGCTAAATTATTCTCTTCTTTTTTCTTTTCTCTATGATTCTCAACTCTTTTTCTATTTTGTTCACGGACCCTTTCCATTCCCTCTATGTTCTGATGCTTATCCCAGTTCACAATTCTAATTACTTTATCAGAAGCTATTTCAATCATGCCAAAGTTAGATAATACTTTTAATGCAATCTTAATATCCTCTAAAGGCCTAGAAAATAATACAGCTAACATTTTGGCAGTAAGAGGTTTTCCTTCTGATAAGAAAACCTTTCCATTAGCATTAAGTTTTCCACCAAGTAAGAGTATTCTTATCCACACGTAATGAATTGTATCCCTCTTAGGCATTGAATCTATTAACTTCATTTTTTCATCATCATGCATATTAGTAGCTAATTTAATCCATTTAATATCTGCCATTATTTCCACGCTCCCATAAATAAAATTGCCTAAACCTTTCGAGACCATTCCATGATGGGTTTAACTCAATTAACTTACAAACATGTATATAACATTTAAAAATCCTAAAATTCATTTGTAAGTCCTCACTTTCTTTTTATACATTTTTATTAAAAGTTGAATCCCCATACATTCTAAATCAAGGTGTATGAAAATAATTTTACATTTATGTTTTTAATTTAAGATTACTATTTTCTTAATTCTTGGTGAACCATAGAAATATTTTCAAGCCATTGATGAAATAGTTTTTTATCTACCATCACCTTCTTTCCTATTTTAAAGAATGGAAAATCTGAATTCTGCTTTGAAATCTCTTCTTGTAACGTATTGAGACCAATACCTGATATATAAGAACACTCTTTAAGGGTATAAGTAAGTTTATCTCCAGCATTCTCTTTTTCACTATTTTTTCTTAATTCAACTAAAATTTCTTTTAATAATTCCTCCATAGCTTGTCCTCCCGTAACAATAACTATTAGCGTAACATAATACTTTTAAATTGGAATAATTAATTTTAGATTTCTAAACAATATATATAAAGTTATTACAATTTACTTTTTAAGTAATTTATTCATAAAAAAATATCTCTATTGGATTCTTTATATCTAATAGTTTTATCATCTTATCGATTTCATTAGAACCAAATATGCCTTTATTAAGTTTATTACCTAAAGTTTTTGGAGACATTCCTAATTCCCTTGCCAGCTTTTCCTGAGTATATCCCTTTGCTCTCATCTTTCCTTTTAACTCATTAATTAATATCATAAATGCTCCCCTTTCGTTACTTGTTAAGTAATATTTTATATATTATGGCTATTATTGTCAATACCTCTCACGTAATTTTTTCTATATAATGGAAAATAATTGTTGCATATCCAGAAACAGATGTTATAATAAATTAAAATATATAAATTTTGGACTGTTTTCCAATACATTAATATTGTATAAATGCTATAATATATTTTATCTACACTGTCTTAATTTATAGACTTTAACCAATAAATTAAATACAATTGATTATTCTGATTTATAATAACTCTTTAATTGATTGACCTTAATTAAAAATTAAATGCTAATATTTATTACCAGAACTTATCTAAATATTTTTATTTTGTTAGCCATTGTAAATAAATTATATTAATAGTTTCCAAATTAGAATGATTTTTTAATTTACTTTATTGCAGTAAACAAAATAAATAAAAAGTTATTAAGCTTTATTAGGACGCTTCGATTTTACTATAGGTTATCAATAAATTATATATAAATTGATAATCTGTAATTTACTTACTTTTAATATAGAACTAAGAGGTGATATAAAATGGGTTTGAAAGAAAATATCAAGAATAGACGATTAGAATTGAATCTCACATTAGAAGATGTTTCTAAAAGATTATCTATTAGTAAGCCAACACTTCAAAGATATGAAAGTGGTGTAATCTCTAATATACCTTCTGACAAAATCGAAAAACTTGCAGCAATATTAGAAACAACTCCATCTATTTTAATGGGATGGGATGAAAACAAAATAAAAACATCTTTACAACTATCAGAAGAATTAGAATGTTTATTAAAAAAATATAATTCTTTAGATAATCTAGGCAAACATACGGTAAACACTGTATTAGAAATGGAATTTAATCGTTGCTCACAACTTAATAATCAGGATAAAAGCTTTTAATTTCTTATCTATAATGTGAAGTTATTTAATAATAATAAATTAAAAGAAAATACAGAAATTAAATTATAGCACGTCTAATTAAATATACAAATAATTTCTATTACTGATATATAGCATTTTAATTATTAATTTTCATATATAATTAATAACGCTGTATAATTCACTCTAGAATAATACAGCACTTTCACTTCTTGCCTTAAGCTATATTTTAATTTCAAGTTATTTTTAATTACATCCTCCTGCTATTTCACTTTAATAAACTTTCTTTTATTTGTTCTATAATCTACTCATAGATTATAGTTAAAATTCAAATTTGCTTTATAATTTATTTACAACTTATCTTCTCTAATATCCAATATAATTACAACCATAGCTAATCCCATTTCTTGTCTATCCTATTTATTTTATACAGGATTCCTAGTTATATTTTATCTTACTGCATATTAATTAGGCTTGTATAACTTTAAACCTGATTAGTTCTTTATAATTTATTTTATTAACTATCAAATTAAGTATCAGCATTACTCCTTGAAACATTGGCCATATTCTTCTATTGCATCCTCTATAGGTAATGTATTATCTATGTCATACTTTTCTATGAAAACTTAGTATATTTATCTTAATATTTATATAAACGTATATCTATTATGAGTATATTAATTTATTATGAAAGCGGCATATTTAATTAATCTTATAATCAATAACGAGTATTTTGCCAAGTAGCATTATACTTGCTTATTCACTTAGAGAAATAAATTAATAGTGTATCTTTTTTAATTGATAAATAAATTACAAGAATATCAATTAAGTTTAGAGTTATTATAAATACAAATCAATCTAATGATGCCTATCATAAAGAAAGACAATAAACATTTGATTTCTAAGTGTTTATCGTCTTCCTTTACTCATACTATTTTTATTAATTTATTTTATCTTTCTTCTAATAAAATCTTTAGCAAAAAATATATAATATTTTAATCCCTTTATTTAAATGTCTGTATTTTGAGTAGTTTCTAATTATATTTTATTCCTAAGTATTACAAAAGTAACTTTCATTTAATACTTATTATATAATTTATCTTTCAATATTGTGTCTGCATATATAGCTAAAAATTTGCTTATAAAAGCAACATTTTTTACTATATATGCTTATCAATATCAACTCCTCATTAACCTACTATATATTTCTTCCATTAAAATTTTATTTATATAAAAATCCTAAGGAAACATAATTTAATCTAAGTAAATTCTTTACTTATTTTCTTTCAAAACTTAAAATAAGTACAATTATGATTTTTTGAATTTTAATACTAGCTTTAATAACCCAGAGTTTGAATATATTATCCTTCATCATTTTTCCTCCTTCCATTCTAATCTTTTTATTTTAAAAACAAAAAGACTTATAGGGATTGTCTCCCTATAAGTTAGTATAATCAAAATATAGTTTTTTGTCAATTATAACATTAAAATTATATCACATTCAACATTTGTATGTCAATATTTTTTTTATTACTATATATTTTGTTTTAATTCATTATATATAAGGTAATTAAATATTACATTTTTTAACGCAAGTAGTTAGACAGACATAAAAAACTATTGAAATACTTCTTATAATCCAATAATGTCGCTTCGCTTCTAAGCAAATATAGACAAACTAAATTTATAGTTAAATATATTTTATTTAAAGTATATCATTCTGGTGTTTTAAAACAAAATATCACTTTTCAAAATTCTATTTTAAATATATAAATTCTAAAATAAGCTTCAACTTCTATTCCTTTATCTGAACCTTACCCAGTTAAAATAAAAAGATATTAATTACTTTAAGCTGAATACAATATATAAGACCATAAAAACCTTAGTTAAGAAGTTCTATATCTCGTACATTATCTATTGCTTAAAGTATATTAATATCTTCCTTTTTATAATTCTATTTATTTTGTTTTATTAGTTTGAATAGCTATTCTTATTATTTTAATTTCTCTTATAGATAGACCAACCAACTCACTAATCAGTTCGTCACTCATACCTTGACTTATGGCTCTCTTAGCAACAACCTCTATTGATTTTTTTAATTCACCTTGCTCGAATCCTTGTCTATAACCATCTTCCCTTAACATAGTACTTAATTCAGTCATATACTTTCCCTTGCGATACTAATTAGTTTCAATAGTTTTTCTTATTATTTTAATTTGTTCAATTGTTAATTCTGTGAGTTTGCTAATAAGTTCATCACTTATTCCTTCCTTAATAGCTCTTTTTGCAATTTCTATTGAATTTTCTTGCTTTCCTTCCAATTTTCCCTCTTTTATCAAACTTCTACCTAATTCAGTCATTTTTATCTCCTCCCTTACTTTTTCTAAATCTTTACCTTCTAAAAATTTACTTGCAAAAGCATATAGGATTGACTCTACATCATATCTGTAATCTTTATCTATATCTTTAACCACTCTAATTGCATTTATTATCTTATCACTTTTACTAAGCTTCCCACCCATTATTGGTGTAAATGTTAAAGATATAATATCCTGCTTGCTTAGTTCTTCTTTATCATTTATTTTATTTATTATATCATTAAAGATTGCATCTCCATCCTTATTAGCCATTGATATTGCATTGACTTTATAAGAATTTATTCCACTATTGTATTCACTTATAGGATCTTTTATATCTCCTGAATAAACAACGTATGTCACAACATCTTTACCAGTTTGAAAATTAAGGAGAGATTCATAGGTTCTAAACCTTCTTAAATCTTCAATTCCCTTGTTAGTAGTTTGAAATTCAAAATGAATATAAGTATCATCTTCCATTAGGAAAGTGTAATCCATTAGCATATTCTTTATCTCAAGGACAACAATTTCAGTAGATCCAGTATCTTTTACTTTTTTATCTATACCAAAAAATTTCAAACCTTCTTCTGCAAATATATCCATTGCTCTTTTCATTATCATATCTTCATAATTTATTTGTTTCACCAATGCACCCCCTCATGTAAAAATATTTTTATAATAATCTATTCCTCTAATAAAACCTTACTTATATAATTTAAATTTATTAATTTAATTTTAACATATATAAGCAAATTTCTAAATATCATAACACCACTATGCTATATTTTTATTCAATCTCCTATCAATATTATAATCGACATATGACTTATACAAAAGTCTATCCTTTATTATATAAACGCAAAGCACTCATATCTCTAACATTAAACAATTCTTTGTATATTTTATTTCTTTATATAATTTATACTGCCTAATTAATAATACTTATTTAGCTATATCTATTATATAGATTTAATTATTGCCACTTTAATAAATTGTTATCATTGTTTATTCCAATAATTTCCATCTCTATATATTGGCATGTTAAAAATCAAATGAGGAGCACAATACACTATATTAGCTCCTCATTCTAAATCTTTGATAAGAACATGAATATGATTATACATTCTATATTTTATTTCATAATTTATTTTTTATCTAGGAGAGGAGGATTTCCTCCTTTCTAGAAATTCAAAATAAATTAATCATGATTATTTATATATAAAACATATAATTGTTAATGTTAATATGCTAAAAATCATATTTGTTCATATTCCTTTCATCTCTATTCTATTTTAAAATAGAATAGAATTTTCAAGTTATTATGTAGGACGCCTTCAATAATCAACGATTTACGCCATAAGACTTTCCCGATTATTCCCGACTTTTTCCCGACTGAGTTCTAAATCAATATGATATGTTATAATTATCCATATCGCTACAACCTAGTATTTAAGATATTCTACAGATATTTATAATTAAATATAATGATATGTAATTGGTAATTTCCAGACTCAGGAGTTCGATTCTCCTATGGGTCACCAAGTCAGAAAACATCAAGGTTTTAAGTATTTAAAATCTTGATGTTTTTATTATTTTACACCATTTTTACACCATAGTTTTTTATTGATAAATTCACATTTTTAATTTGTGTTTTAAGTCCTGTTGCTCAATTTTATTCTAGCTAAAACTAAAAGGGAGTGTCGCAAAATGATTAAATTTTAATCAGGAGCGATGCTCCTTTTCGGTTTAAGCCAGCAAATCTCCAAATATTTGAAATACAATATTAATTATTTAAAGAATTCTGATTTTTAAGCACACTAAAATAAGCCTAGTTAATTTATTCCATAATTAGGCAGTAGGTTTCAATTCATGAAGATGATTCTGAGTTTTTTCATTTTGTATTTTTGAATGTAATTTGTTAATATTATAACCAAAACAAAGCAAAATAAATTCAGTTTGAACGCTATTTTTTCCACGTGTTAAAAATCTATTGAATTCATAATCACTTTTTAGAACTCCAAATGCTCCTTCGACCTGAATAGATCTATTCATTCTTAATTTAGTTCCAAATTCAGTTGTAATATTTTTATAGGATATTTCACGCTTTTCCACAAAAGTTTTTGAAACCTGCATTTTTCTATTTCCTTTTGCTTTTGTGCATTTTACTTTGTAATCGCAATTATCACAGTTTTCGCATTCATACACAGTTACTTCTGATTTGTATCCACTTGCGGATTTTCTATAAATAATAGAGGTAGGTATTAATTTTCTATTGTTATGACAAATATAAAAATCCGATTCAGCATCATATTTCATATTTTCGCGCTTACTTATATCATTTTTAAAACTTCTTTTTTTCCACTTCTCATAAGTTTGTGGTTTTATATAAGGAGTTTGCTTATTTGATTCTAAGAATAAATAGTTTTCTTCGCTTTCATAACCTGAGTCTGCAATTATATTAAGATATTTACGACCGATTTTTTCTTTCATATTATTAAGCATAGGTATTAATGTTGCTATATCATTTCTATCATCAAATATTCCGACGCCGGTTACGTATTCACTTTCAACTGCGATTTGCACATTATATGCAGGTTTTAATTGACTATTTCTCATATGATCATCTTTCATATGCATGAAAGTTGCGTCTGGATCAGTTTTAGAATAACTATTTCTTTTTGAAAATATTTTTTTACTCAAATTATATTTTTCTTCTCTCTCTTTATATTCAGATAGTTGCTCTGTCCACTTTTGAATTTTGGTTTTTCTTTTACCAATTCCATGAACAAACTCTATGTTTCTTTTCTTTTTTTCATATTCAAGCCATTGAAGAATTTTATCAATATCATCTATTAATGTTTCTTTCTGAACAGTAAATTTTTTTAATTCTCCAAGGTTAATATTTTCTAAAAGAACAAGAATTTTATCAAACATTTTTTCTTCATTTTTTAAAATAGTTTTTTTCCAAACAAATGTATAACGATTAGCATTCGCTTCGATTTTAGTACCATCAATAAATGCATTTTCAAATAGTATTTCATTTTGATTTGCTAAATAATTAACTTGTTGATAAAATAAATCTTCAATTACCTCATTTGAAATATAGTCTTTACGAAATCTACTGATTGTAGCATGATCCGGTGCCTTATAACATTGAAGTAACCACTTAAAATTTATATCTCTTTTGCATGCTTTTTCGATTTTCCTGCTTGAATAAATATTTTGAGAATAAGCATATGATATTATTTTGAACATAATTTTAGGTTCCACTGCCGGTTTTCTTCCAACGGAAGAGTACGCCTTATACAACTTCGTGTAATCTAATCCCTCCAATACATGGCTTAGCAAGCGGACTGAATCATCTGATGGTATTAAATTTTCTAGATTTAATGGTAATATAAGTTGAAAATTATCATTAATCTCAGTATAATCTTTATTGTGTAATTTGGTTTTTAGCATAAGTAAATTATACAATGAATGTGAGTTCTTCGGAATTCACATTTTTTATATCTAAAAAAATGAGCCGCTACAAAACTAACTATGTTAGTTTTGCAACAGCCCCTTAATTCTAATTATATGAATAATGGGAAGTTAAAATATTAGAATTAATTAGTAAAATGATTTTATATTACTTTAATCTCTTAATTTTTTTAAAAGACATCTTCCTTATTGCTTTAACAAACTACCTAAACTTCTTTTTCTGTTATTCGTTTATTAGTTTAAGGCTTGTACTTACAAATTTTTGCACGCCTTAAGCGTGCTTACTACTTATAGTAATATTTTGCAGATAAAAAATTATTGTTATCATCCTAGAGTAATGTAAATTTCGTGAAAATTAATAAGCTATCTATGTTAACACGCAGCAAACATTTTAAGCAAGAACAGGTGGTATATTGTTTGCTAGCTCATCTAATTCTTTTTCTTGCAAATCATATTGTTTCAATAATGGTCCAAAATCTATATTTTTATTCATTATACCATTACTAATCTCTAAAAATGCATTTACCTTATTATAGTCCATGCCTATTCTTTCACACATTGCCTTGAAATTATAACACTCATTGTTGTTAATAGCATTTAATCTATTTATAGTCCATAATAATCTAGCACTACCTATTGGATTTATCATATGCACTACTCCTTCCTATTCACACGAAAATATTTAATCAAATATATATTAATAATAGAGTGTGTAAATTTATAGAATTTATTCTTAAATTTATTATCTATTGAATAACTATACTAATAATAAATTTTATAATATAGGATGATTAACTTCATTATTGATAAGGGCTTCTATACTTTCATCACAACCATTTATTATGTAACCATACTCCTCAAATTCTTTTATTCTTTCTTTGATTGTATTATAATGAATCGCTATGCATGTTAATTTTTGTGCTCTACTTAATGCCACGTATGCATTCGATAACGCTTCTTTATCTGATTGTTCTACACTAGTCTTCTTATTAAGCATATAATCTAAGATTCTAGAAATATCACTTCTATCTCCCCAACTTGTTTTATAGTTACTTTCTAAGTAAAGTGTAGCTAAATGCTTTTCTCCTTTAGCTCCAAATACTGTACTAATATCACTTTCACCTGCGTTTGCTTTATTCTCCTTAGTTACTGCTGCTTCTTCCTTACTAGTATTATCGTCATAGGTAAGAAAATTATTTAATTTAGATTCGTCAAATTCAATTTCAGTAATCTTGTTTAAAAACTCTGTACTTTCTTTAGCTATTTGCAGAAAAACCTTACTAGAATTTATGTTTATATTTTTATACCATTCTATCATTTTAGCTTTGTATTTTATAAATAACTCATAATAGTTCATTTCAATAAACTTAATAAATTCATCTTTGCTTATCTTGTTTCTATCCTTAATTAAAACTAATATTAATATAGATATTAAATTATTATAAAATTCATATAAATTTTTTGATTGTTTTAATTTTATGCATTTTTTTATGTTTAGAGGATAACTTCTGTTTGACTTATCATATGTTGGTACATAAGTCTTTATTGATAAATACGGATCATTTACTTGTATTCCAATTTTTCCTATTACTTTTATCTTTTCTCCATAATTGCATTCAATGCCATATTTATTTAAAATTTTATAAAATGTCTCTATTACTAAATTAACATTGCTATCATCAAAAATTATTATGTTTGGATTGATAGTTTTTATTTTTTTATTTCCTTCCATCTCGCCACTTTTTAATATTCTTAATGGTGATAAAAATTTTATTAATTCATCTCCATATCTTTTACTTGAATTAATTAGCATTGTATTAGAATTCGGTTCCCAACCGCATTGATCTTTTCCCTCTCCTTCACCAATGCTTTGATTAAAATCTCCAAATCTCTGTAATACAATACTATTTTGATTAAATATACTTTTAAAAATTTCTTGTTGATCTTTTTTAGTATCTTGCATTTCATCAATAAATACATATTTAAATCTTTTAGAGAAATATATTTTAAGATTCTCATGTCTACTTAGGTACTCTTGTGCTAATGTAATAGTATCTTCGTATCTTAGATAACCTTTCATGAGTAATTTATCAACCATTATATCTTTAAGTTCATTATAATATCCTTTGCTTTCAAGCGTCGCTCCAGTATCATTAGCTATAAATAATTCTCCATTAACATATTTTATATGTTTGTTTGAAATAAATCTAATAAAATTATTACTAAAATCTCCATTAGGATATAATCCCTTGCCAATGCAAAATTGAATTGCTCTTTTTATTAATGGAAAGTTTCCCGTTGATAACCTTTTTATAATATCAAAATAAATATCATCATCTATACTTCCAACATTGGCACAAGTCAATTTTTTTAAAAATGGTATAGCTAAATATTTATCTATAAACTGTTGTATAGTTCCAAAAAAATTGGGATATTTAAATAGTATATCGCTTTTATCACCTAATCTTGTTTTAATTTCATTAATTGCTACATTAGTATGTGTCAAAACACATACTCCTTGTCCATTATTTAATGGTAATTTTCTAGCTAGTATTATTAACTTTGCCAATAATACAGTTGTTTTTCCACTTCCCGGACACGCATTTACATCGAATGATTCTTGAAAATTTATTATTATGGGTAATCGTTCTTCTTTATCAAACTTATCCTCATTCTTGAGTAACAATTTTTCTGCATATTCAATATCTTCTTCTGTAACATTAATATCCATACTTAGGTTATTCTTCAACATTAACTTTTCCTCCATCGACTTCATCAGTTACATATTGAATAGCTTTAATTATATACCCTAGATATTCATCATCTTTCATTTTATCAATCATCTTGTTATTTTCTTTAACTTTATTGACTAATATTTTAGCCAAATATTGAGCACAAACAGCTTTAGAACATATTCCATTTAGTAATGGTTTATATATTAGATATGCAATTTCATAATCTGATTTCCCCTTATATTCTTCTAATATTTTTTTTGTTGCATCTTCTATGTACTTTTCTTCATTTATCTCACTTATTATATCCTCATTATTTCGTATTTCAGTTCCAATTAAAACTGCTGCAAATAGATACTCTCTAATACAACTTAAAGCAATATCATATTCCATTGTCCATGTATTGGTAAATACCTTAATTTCATTATAAGTATACTTCCGATTTTTTTCTTCTTTTTTGGCTACCTTATATTCTTCATAATCATCTTCAATAATATCTACATTTTCTTGCAAAATTTTTTTACTTATTTGTAATATGTCTAACTCATTTCTTAAATATCTTTTAATATCATCTAAATTTGTATATTTAGCGTTATCTTTCTTTAATTCATATACTGTGTATTTATGCTCTTTATCTTTTTCATCGTCTAAATATTTATAAAATTCTGGTGGTCTTACATCCAAATCTGTAATTATAGATATAGGTACTCCTAATGTAGTATCTTTCCCTTTTGAAATAAATATATTTCTATATCTTAGAAATGCGACATTTCCTACATTAACAATAGATACGCCATATTTATATAGTGGTAAATTTATAATATCTGCAATTACAGGTATCAAAATATTTTCTGCATCACCCTCAACAAAAATAATACCTTTGGCAAAAAACAAGTTTGCCTTAGTAGAATCTAAAAACCTTTCTAGGAATTCATAATCACCTTTTGATAAATTTGTATATTTAGAATTCAAAGAAAATGCTTTTCCATCTCTGCATAGAATTAGGCTTCCTAATTCTACAATAGATGCCAAAGTAATGCTATGTGTTGTCAATATTGTTTGTGTTTTTGTATTCTTTTCTAAATGTTTTATTACCCTTAATTGAGCCTGCGGATGTATATGTGCTTCTATCTCTTCAATTAATGCTAACGAAAATTCATTATTATCATTTTTAACTTCTAATAAAAGTAATTCCATTGCTATATACAATTGATTTAATGTTCCTAAACCCACTTTATTTTCATCTATACTTAACATAAGACGTGATAATATCTTGTTTAATTCCATATTAGATATATTTATTTTCGCATTATATTTTTCTTTTTCTATACCCATAAAATTTTCTAAGGTATTATCAATAAATTTAATTATATGTCCTGGATCATTAATATTTTCTCCATCATTATCCGTAATAAAATATTCTTCTATTTCCTTGTTTGTATGCCTCATAAGTTCTTCTAATTCATGTGGTGAATTAATATCATTTTTCTTAAATAACGGATGATTTTTTAATACCTGAGCAAATCTTGATTTATACCCCGGACTCAATTCATTTTCGGCATCTCTTAAGGGCTTTAAATAAGTAACTCTTAAATTATCTGAAGCCTCAAATGTAACATCCACACCATCTTTTCCTGCTGTTTTTTTAATAATGATTTTATTTTCTTTCAATCTAGCTATAACTCTAACAGTCAAATATGGATATCCAAAATCATCAAATTCAATCCATTCCAAGAATTTTCCACATTCTATGTCACTTAATTGCTCGAATTTACACTCAATTTTTAAATTTTCTTGTCTTTTACTACTTCCTTTATAAAAATCATTTTCTTCAATTCTTACATTATCATAACTTTGAGTTCCTAATGCAATTTTTATTGCATCAATTATAGTTGATTTTCCACTATCATTTTCCCCTACAATCAAATTTAATCCGCTATTAAAATTTACTATAAGATTTGCTTGCTCATTTCTTCCCTCGTCACATCCATATTTTCTAAAATTCCATAACTTTAATTGTGATAAAAACACAAACTCACTCCATTCCCCAGCTTATTACTTATTAATACTTATATACAACAAATTTAAATTTTAAACTTCCTACTATAGACATTATGTGAACCTCAAATCCATAATTTATTTTTTACTAAAAAAATAATAAGGATAGATTACCTAATTTAGAAAAAGATAATCTATCCTTATTATACTACAAAAATTTATAATTTTACCTATATTTATCCAGCGATTTTCTATTAATCTCTATATAAATTAACAAATCACATATGATAGCAAATAATTCATTTCATTAAGCCTTAGCTTTCTAAGTAAGAGAATGATATATCGTTGTTACATCCTAATCAATAAAAGACAATCCTTTTTCTACTAGTAGCCTTCCTATTTCAAAAATAGCAGCAAACTCAACATTAGTAACTTTGGCTATAACTTTATTGTCTTCAGTCCTAATAAAATTTTCTCCATCACAGTATACATATTTATATACCTCACTGATATCATAATAATATTCTGGCTCCAATTCCCAACCTTGTACTATCCCCATAGTAATAGAGTGATTTCCGCCATTAACCCAAGCTATTCCCATTGGAAGCCATACTTCAACAAAGTGATTATTAAAATCTTGTTTCCATTTCTTTTTCTTTCGACCTTCACCTATATCTATAAGTGCTCTAATTAGCCTATCCTTGTGCCATAGCCATGGTAATATTAAATCAGTACTTAGATTTATTTTCTTTTTGCATTTTACCTCCTTTTTTAAATCATTTATCTTAAGATATTTGCCCTGGTTATTAGATATACAAACCCTTTCCTCAAACCCTACACTACTCCAGCTTAAATTAGGAACACTATTATCCTCATCTCCATCTATATATAATAAGTATTTCATACAATCAGTTTGCAGTCCTCTGCCCAAAATCCTTATTACATCAAATATCGGATGTTGTTTTGCATATTTACTGACGTTAGACTCTAATATTTCTTTTGCAAAATTAATGATATTATCAAAGTTATGTTTTACAGATAATTGTTGAAAAAATCTGTATTTTGATTCAACACTTATAAGGGCTAATCTTAATAAGCGTAAACTAGAAAAAGTTGAGGTTAATGTAATTCCTAGCAAATTAATCCCTCCTAAAATAAAAATAAATAGACTCCTACTATATTTTACTATAGTAGGAGTCATCAATCTCAAACAAGATATTTAAAGACGAACTTCATCACCTATGAACTTTTATATTCTTAATACATTATAATTTCATTTAGTTGTACCTTAAATTCTAATATATTTCAACTTATATCAATCTAATTTCGTAACATTTTTTCCTTCTCTTTATTTTATTCAACGCTTTATATTTCAGTAATTACTGGCAAGACCATAGGTTTTCTTTTCATTTTTGTATATACATAAGTATTTACTTCTCTTCTTATGGCACTCTTAATTTCTGACCACCCAGTTACATCATTATCCAGGCATCTTTCTACACTCTTAGAAACTATTCTTCTAATCTCTCTCATTAGCTCTTCTGAATCTCTAACATATACAAAGCCTCTTGTAATTATATCTGGACCAGATATTACGGTTTTACTTTCTTTATTTATAACAATAACTACTGTTATAATACCATCCTTTGCTAAATTCTTTCTATCTCGAAGTACAATATTTCCTATATCACCTACACCTAAGCCATCTATAAGAACCCTACCTGCTGGTACCTTGTTAGTTATTTCTGCTTTATTTCTAGATAATTCTAATACATCTCCTATTTCTAATATAAACATATTTGATTTATCCATACCCATATTTTCTGCAATCTTAGAATGACTTAATAAATGCCTATATTCACCATGTACAGGTACAAAGAATTTAGGTTTTAAAAGTGCATGAATTAATCTAAGCTCTTGCTCACAAGCATGGCCTGAAACATGTATATCCTCTATTGCTTCGTATATTACCTTAGCACCTTTTTCTGTTAAATCATCCACAACACACGATACAGCCTTTTTATTACCTGGTATTGGTGTTGATGATATGATAACCGTATCTCCCTTTTCTAGTTGAATACTCCTATGATTGCCTGCTGCTATTCTTGTAAGTGCTGCCATTGGCTCACCTTGGCTTCCAGTCGTGATTATTGTAACTTTATTATCTGGATATTTTTTAACGTCATTTAAATCTATTATCATTTCTTCTGGTATAAATAAATATCCTAGCGACATAGCAACTTCAGATATTTTTTCCATGCTTCTTCCACTAAATGCAATCTTCCTACCATTTTTTATAGAAGCATTAGCAATCTGCTGCACTCTATGAATACTTGATGCGAAAGTAGCTACTATTACTCTTCCATCTGCCTTAATAAATAGATTATTTAAAGTTTCACCTACAGTCTTTTCCGACATTGTATAACCTGAACGAGTAGCATTAGTACTATCAGCCATTAAAAGCAGTACTCCTTTTTTTCCGAGCTGTGCATATCTTTGCAAATCTATAATTTCTCCATCAATTGGAGTAAAGTCAATTTTAAAATCACCAGTATGAACAATTATTCCTATAGGTGTATGCAAAGCAATTGACACACTATCTGCTATACTATGATTTGTTCTAATAAATTCAATATTGAAATTGCCTGTTTCTATTATATCACCTGGTTTAACCATATTTAATGTGCAATCACTAAGAATATTATGCTCTTCTAATTTACTTTCAATTAATCCCAAAGTTAACTTTGTAGCATAAATAGGAACATTAATTTGCTTCAAAACATAAGGTAATCCACCTATATGATCTTCATGTCCATGAGTTATAAAAAATCCCTTTATCTTATCCTTATTTCTTAGTAAATACGTTATATCAGGAAGTACAAGGTCGATTCCAAGAAGTTCTTCATCCGGAAACGACATTCCACAATCTATAATTACTATCTCATCTTCATATTCAAAGACAGTTAAATTTTTTCCTATTTCCCCTAACCCTCCTAGAGGTATAATCTTTACTTTGCTTTTTATTTTGCTTTTATTTATCATTTTATCTCCTAACTTGTAACTAAGTGCATAAATATATTCTAAGATTCAATTGAAGTTCTTCTAATAGAAATACAACTTCACTTACTTGTATCTTAGAAGAATCTGTCCACTTAAGTGGCACAATATTCCTTCAAGATGAAGCTTGTATACGCAAAGATTCAATGAACTTTTGAGTACAAAAATAGAACTTAATTATCATTAAATTTTTTGATATTAATTTTTTGTGTTATAAATTTTTCATAATTCCGAAGAGCAATATATACTGTTAAAAGCTTTAACTTTTATAAAAGTTATTTTGTCTAAGCATTTAATTAATAATAATTAATTTTGCAAAGATTAAAAATATCTTACAGTATCTGCGCCTTAATATTTTTATGTAATATTTTGATTATCATAAAAAAACTTGAATAAATACAAATTTAATAACTTATATTCATTCATCTTTTTTTATTATTAAATTATAACGAACTTTACACTTCTTACTAAATATTATCATTAATATTCCTATATAGTCAATTTATATTTATGCTATCATTCAATTCTAATCTGAATCTAAGATGAATAAGGTTTACTTATTCATCTTTAATATTAAAGATTTTATCTCTATTTCAAAATGATTTATACACTTTTTCTATATATTTCACCGCATTTTCTAATCTTTTTTCAGACTCAATAATATTTTTGATTTCTTTAGCATTTCTTATATATTCTTTATTTTCCATGTCCTTAAATACCTTTATTAAATCAACTGATTCTAGATTTTTCTCTTTTAAAGTACCTACTGAATACCCTTTTGAAAACAATCTATGTGCCCTGAATGGCTGATCCGCTGTAAATGGAATTATTAACTGAGGTACCCCGCTTAAAACTCTATCCTTCCAACTCTTCACTTCTTTAAATAGAAACGGACTAATTGGATATACTACTGGAATATCTTTTCTGTTTACTTGAAATGAAAGCTCTCCAGCCTTTCTCTTTTTTAAATGAAGTGATTCACTTCTAAAATCTTTAATTTCTTTTATTTCTTATTCAAAACTAAAATTGTTAACAACCTCTGTAGTTTTCTCTACATAACTATCAGCAAGCTGATCTATTCCATCACAAATATATTTCAAGCTACATCCTTGGCATTTATCCAATATACCATCATCTAATAAAGAACATCCAAGTTCATCATTAAAAGTAGAATTTCTAATAGCAAGAGCAATCTGCTTTTTTATCAAAAATCTCTCCTTCTTCTGAATTAAGTTTAATTTCATCTTTAATCATTTTTACAACACACTCCAATAATTTATTTACAGCTTTAAAATTTATCAGCTGCTATTATGGATATATGTTTTATACTGTAACATAACATTAAAATCATGATTAAATTTGTATGTCTAATCTCCTAGCCCGCATTTTACAAGCAAATTCTTAAATTCTAAAGAATATATATTCTTAAAATCTTACATTCTAAAATTCCTTAATTCTTAAATTCTTTAATTCTAAAAAATTTATATTCTCAAATTCTTTAGAACTTTAGAATCTCCAATAAACAGCCATATATCCTTTAAGAGAATACATAAAAATACTGATTAAAAAACACCAAGGGAGGTTATATAATTTATGGCTAGAAGAAAAACATCAAACGTTCCTAAAAATGATTTTGAATATGATGAAGGTGAAGTATATGGATTTACAAGTGAAACTCCTATAGCTGGTGACTGCATATCTTCCTTCTCTTTTGATGATTCTGATAATAATATTATTCAAACTAGCTCTGATTGTAAATCTAATAATAATTCTATTCAAGAAGGTCCTAAAAACAATACTCAAGCTAATACTGCTTCAACTATTAACAGCAATTTTGAAAATAATATAACTAACTCCATAGAAATAAAAAATACTTTAAGTTCTACAGAAAATATATTTGACAATAGAAGAACTCCTCTTCCTAATGGTGCTGCTCCTGCCATTGATGGTGAAACTCCAACTATTAAGAGAAGCTACACCCTTAGAAATTCTACTATAAGAAAAATAAATGAATTAAAGCATCTACACCCTGATATAAATGTATGTGTCAGCAGCATAGTTGATATTGCCATAGACCATTATCATAACTACATTGTAAATGAAGGTGGCACTCAATAATCTAATTTATTTTATCTATTTTAATTTCAGATAATTATTTATTTCCTAAATATGAACTAATATATTTTATTTCATATATCCATTATAGGAGGTGATGGATTTATGGAAGTAAATGATTTAATAAATTTGATAGTGAATAATGGTTTTCCAGTAGCTGTTTCAGCCTATTTGCTGATCCGCTTAGAAAAACAAATAGTTAGCTTATCAAGTTCCATTAACAAATTAAATACCATAATATCAACAAAACTTGGAGTTGTTATAGATAATGATGATTCTAATAAAGTGGCGTGAGAAAAAGGCTATAAACATTTTGTTTTAAGTGTTTATCGCCTTTAAATTTGTTTGTATTAGGACACCGAAACTAAGTAGTTTAATTTGAATTTAAATTATAAAATGATACAAAGTTTACAAGAACACAAAGAGCTCAACTATAAATTGGAATTTATCTTTTAGTTAATTATAGCATATTTTGCAAATATAATAGTATTGAATTTTCAAGAACAATATTTTCATTAATTGCTACATTATTTGATTAAGACGTTGTTATTTATGGCTGTAATAATAAAAGTGGAAACCTTCATTATATGTGAAAATATGATATTCCCATACGTGAATGTGGCAAATATTTAACATTAATATTTTCTCCTACTCTAAAATCATATGATGGCTGATTAAAAAAAGTAATAGTTATATTTTCATTTTTAATATTATCATGCATAGTAAGTTCTGTTTCCATTGTTATTCTATACTTTAAATTTGTACGTTTCAATTCGGCTGATACAACTGGGCCATTAATCTCTCTATAAGATCTCGTTATCATTGTATATATATCCATGTCTAAAGGTAATGCTAAATTTATAAAAATCAAGCCAAATCCTATGGCGAATCCAATAAAAGCTATAATTCCTAGGGCCTTTTGATCTATGTCAGTATTAAATAGTATTAATATACTTAAAATTAATGAAGCTATAAAGAAAGTTAGGATAGATGCATAATTAGTAATTATAAAATAAAGCCAATACTTTGTTACATTTCCAACAAAATAAGTAGCTACTGCACATGTACCAACTAAAAGAGTAATTATAATAAAACTATATGATATAATTTTTGATTTTCCTAATTTTCTTATATTTTTTTTCATACTTTTACTCCAAATCTAAATTATTGTCTCATAATTATAGCTTATTTTATTATATCAGGTAGAGTATATATTTCCTAATAAATGGATAGATTGTAATTTTTGAAGAAGAGCTCGGAAGACTGCTTATGTAAACAATTGGTTTTAATGATGCTTATGAAAATTTCTATATAAATGAGTAGCATGCATATTACCCCTATGTATGTTACTATTTGTTATACTTGCATTGTTTTTAGGTTGTACATTATTAAATAGAAGAACGTATCAACTGTTGATACGCCTTTTAAGTATAACCACTCCTTAAATAATTTCATTTTAATTTTGTAAATATGATCTATTCTCCCAATGCAAATTTATTATTTGTAAGATTTAGTTTAAAGTTTGAAAACTAAATATTATACTCAGAATGTGCTATTTTTTCTTAAGTATCAGATGATGAAAAGAGGCAACCGCTTTAAATTCATCTCTTTCACAAACATTCTGCTCCATGGCAATCATTTGTTTCTGCCATTTTTCATCTTTTTGTATATCTTGATTTTGTTGTAAATCCCAAAATGTTCTCATTCCTAATATTTTTTCTATTTCAAAATCATTTGACCACTTTAGAATATCCATATCATCATAGTAGTGAATATCTCCAAACTTTTCTGTCTTTCCATTCTTTCCTTCTAATAATTCATTAGCATGCTCAAAATTATTTAATAAAACAACCATCTGCATAATTCTTCCTACTCTATTATGTTTCAATATAGAAAGCACTCCATCTTTTTTTAGAATCCTTGCAAATTCTTTAGCAATGTTTTCTCTTTGTAGAGCATATTCAAAAACATTATGACATAATATAACATCAAATGATTCATCTTCAAATTCTTTCAGAGCCTGCATATCTCAATGTATTTGAGTATAGTCATTATCCGTAATTCTTTCTGAAAGCATTTTATTATCTGGTTCAATTGCAACGACTTCATTGTCCCTTGCAAAATGTGAAGCTGTTATTCCCATTCCACTTCCAAAATCCAATATTTTTTTATTATGTATAAAACTCAACTGATTCCATGTTATTTGCTTTTGCAATAATTCCCATACTGGAATACTTGTACTATCCATTTGTATCTTCCCCCACAAATTATAGTTTACCTTTTGGTTAATTATAACATATTTGAATATATAATATTGTCTAACTAAATCTTAATCCGTCATTATACTGACACAATAATACACTATAATAAAGTTATAAGATTGATAAAACTTTTTTTCATAAATATTTACCCTATTATAAAGAAGCAACATTCATATTCCCCTATGAAATGTTGCTTTTTCTTTATGTTCTATACTTTTAAATTATTATTCTTATTAAAAAAGGAATATATTAATATACTTAAAGCAAAAGAAAATCTATGTATTAAAGAATTTCATTTAATATAACTCTTACCTCTTCTATATTCTTTTCAGCTTGAACTAATTAATATCTTCTGATTATGCTCGTTACACTCGTAAGTTAATGTTTTTCTCATCCATCCTGCTTACTTTAGATTTACTTTTAAACTTTAAGTCCAGAAAGAGTCAATCCTTAATACCAATACGCTCTGCTCTATTGGCATTACATTTTTTGTAATCCAATAATGTCGCTTCGCTCCTAATGAAGAGAAGTTCAAGCTAGTTTAAGGAATAAATATATTGGAGAACTACGTGCTCCTTGTGGCTGCGCCACTCTATAAATTTAGTTTTATTTCTACGTACTTAATTTAAATTATCTTTATATACTACTAACTAGTTTATAATATATTTTATTCTAATATACGCATTAGCTTGTACTTCTCTTCCTTTGTCTGAGCCCTGGCGAGTTAAAATAAAAAGATATTAATTACTTTAAGCTGAGTATAATATACGCGAACCCAAAAAACTTAGTTAAAAGGTTCTTTATCTCGTACATTATCTGCTGTTTGAAGTATATTAATATCTTCCTTTTTATAACTTTATTCAATTTGTTTTATTAGTTTGAATAGCTATTCTTATTATTTTGATCTCTCTTTTAGATAGACCAACCAACTCACTAATCAGTTCGTCACTCATACCTTGACTTATGGCTCTCTTCGCAACCTCTATTGATTTTTTTAATTCACCTTGCTCGAATCCTTGTCTATAACCATCTTCCCTTAACATAGTACTTAATTCAGTCATATACTTTCCCTTGCAATACTAATTAGTTTCAATAGTTTTTCTTATTATTTTAATTTGTTCAATTGTTAATTCTGTGAGTTTACTAATAAGTTCATCACTTATTCCTTCCTTAATAGCTCTTTTTGCAATTTCTATTGAATTTTCTTGCTTTCCTTCCAATTTTCCCTCTTTTATCAAACTTCTACCTAATTCGGTCATTTTTATCTCCTCCCTTACTTTTTCTAAATCTTTACCTTCTAAAAATTTACTTGCAAAAGCATATAGGATTAACTCTACATCATATCTGTAATCTTTATCTATATCTTTAACTACTCTAATTGCATTTATTATCTTATCACTTTTACTAAGCTTCCCACCCATTATTGGTGTAAATGTTAAAGATATAATATCCTGCTTGCTTAGTTCTTCTTTATCATTTATTTTATTTATTATATCATTAAAGATTGCATCTCCATCCTTATTAGCCATTGATATTGCATTGACTTTATAAGAATTTATTCCACTATTGTATTCACTTATAGGATCTTTTATATCTCCTGAATAAACAACGTATGTCACAACATCTTTACCAGTTTGAAAATTAAGGAGAGATTCATAGGTTCTAAACCTTCTTAAATCTTCAATTCCCTTGTTAGTAGTTTGAAATTCAAAATGAATATAAGTATCATCTTCCATTAGGAAAGTGTAATCCATTAGCATATTCTTTATCTCAAGGACAACAATTTCAGTAGATCCAGTATCTTTTACTTTTTTATCTATACCAAAAAA
This sequence comes from Clostridium sp. MF28, assembly GCF_002969175.1. Taxonomy (NCBI): domain Bacteria; kingdom Bacillati; phylum Bacillota; class Clostridia; order Eubacteriales; family Clostridiaceae; genus Clostridium; species Clostridium sp. MF28. Next base: position 6,003,969 of record NZ_CP014331.1, on the reverse strand, counting down.
TTTCAAACCTTCTTCTGCAAATATATCCATTGCTGTTAAGTGAGAATCCAAATTTTATATTTGGTTATTCGAACTTACCCAGCGAGTGCATTGAGTCGGGCTTCATTATCACATCTTCATAATTTATTTGCTTCACTAATGCCCCCCTCATGTAAAAATATTTTTTATAATAATCTATTCCTCTAATAAGACTTTACTTATCTAATTTAAATTTATTAAGTTAATTTTAACGTATATAAGCAAATTTCTAAATATCATAACAGCGCTATGCTCTATTTTAAAATAGAATAGAATTTTCATATTCTGTATCCAACTCCCCATACTGTTTTAATATATCTTGGATTTTCAGGTTCATATTCTATTTTTTCCCTTATTTTCCTTATATGAACCATTACAGTATTGTCTGATTCAAAAAATACATCTCCCCATATCTTCTCATAAATCTTTTTGATACTAAAAACTATACCTTTGTTGCTTGCAAGAAGCTCAAGTATATCAAATTCTTTTTGTGTAAGCCTAACAATATTGTTTGCTATAAATACCTGTCTTGTATCACGATTTATAGTTAAACTTCCAATTTTAATATTAATTTTATCTAATTTTTGATAACTAGGGCTAATTTTATATCTTTTGATCCATAACTTTACTATTTCTATAAGTTCCTCAGAATTAAATGGCTTTTTAACGTAATCGCCCATTACTGATGGCAAGGCTTGAACAGCATTAATGTTTTCTATCTCCTTAAACATAAAAATAATAGGTATAACATTATTTTTTCGAATTTTTAAGCAATCTTCAATCCAGTTCATAGTAAAAATCTTAATATCTATTAGTATAAGGCTAATTTCACTTTCGCATACTTCTTTAAGTGCCTGCTCTCCATTTTCTGCACCCAATACCTCATAACCTTCGTTTTCTAAATACATGCCAGCAATTTTCCTTATTTCATTATCCTTATCCACTATTAAGATTTTATTGAGCATAAAGCCACTCCTTTCTTTTAATGACTTTCACATTTAAAAATATAGGTTTGGAAGGCATTAAGTCAAAAGAATATATATTCATTTCTTTTTCCTATCATACAAAAACCTTACTATATAAAAAGTGCTTATACTTATTGTCAGCACAGCAAAAGTAATACTACAATTAGACTCCATATTTTCTCCTCCTACTAGCATATTTTAAAAATTAACGCTTCTATTCCATCTCCTGTAATTTATATAGCTCATTAGAATTACAACAATAAATGTAGCAATAAATACATATAGAGAATACTTCATGCTTATCCCTAGGAAAGTATATAGAAGGATAACAGGTGTATCAGCCACAAATATAGTTAATACATACTTTGTGAAAGACATTCCAGTTAAAGTAGAGAAGAAACATACTATATCTGACGGTACTACAGGCGACGAAACACCTAAAGCTAGGATTTTAACATTATTATTTTGAATTAGTGAATATATTTTAGGGTACTTATTAATTATCTTTTCTTGATACCCCATACCAATTGTGGCTTTAACAAATAAAAATAAAAGAATCTCACTCAACAAGTTTGCTATGGCAACTAAAACAAATGCTTTTAATGGATCAAATAATATTCCAGCACTAACAATGAAAACAGTACAAGGAATAAAAGTAAAGATCCTAAATGAAGCAATTATTAAAAATAACAACGTACTATACTTAGGATATGATTCCAAAAATCCAGTAATTTTTGCAACTCCATTGATATATAATTGATATTTAATAAATACAAATAAGATTGCTATCCAAAATAAAAAAGCCAGACATTTAAATAACTTATTCATTATTAATCTCTCCATTCTTAAAGTTATTTTTATAATAATATGTAGGTATATCAATATTTGAAATAACTACTTTCTGAATCTGACTTTATTATAAATCCTATTTATTAAATAATTTTCGAGGAAAACATTAAGAATTATTAAGATCTTTTCTTAAATAATTAATCCTTTCTTAACAAAACTAGAAGAAATGTTTTGACAAAAATTAAAAGAGCTCTCAGTGCTTTCTTTAGCTCTAAGAACTCCTTATTTTGTATATGTAATACTAAATTATGAACTTTTCTAATCTATTCTCATTCACTTATTTTAGGTAATTCAATATTAAATTTAATTTTATTATCATTGCATTCTGCCCAAATTCTACCTCCATGAAGTTGAATAATTTTCTTTGAAATAGGAAGTCCCAGGCCAGATCCCTCAATTTCAGCATTCCTAGATTTATCGATTCTATACATTTCATCAAATATTTTCAGTAAATCTTCTTCATTTATATTATCACCTTCATTAATAAAGGAAAGTTTAATGTTCTCTTCATCATCCCACATTATAATTTTAAAAGTTGAGTCTTTATAGCTATACTTTTCAGCATTTTTCACTAAGTTTTCAATAACTCTAACAAATTTTTGCATATCAATTTCATAAATCAATTCATTTTTAGCACATTCAATTTCAACCTTTATATTCTTTTCAGATAAAAATAAAACATGCTCCCCCACTATCTGATTTACTAGAACAGCTATATTAAATGGAACTTTATCCAGTTTCACATAGTTATTTGAAAGCTTAGTATATTCAAAAAGTTCATCAATTAACTTCTTTAAATTTTCACTCTTTTCATAAGCTACTTTTAAAAACTCTTGCTGTTTTTCTGTAAAACTTTCTTTATCTTTATTAAGAAGTTCCAAATATCCAATAACAGATGTTAGTGGTGTTTTTAAGTCATGTGAAACAGCAACTATAAGCTCGTTTTTAGCTTCTTCCTGCTTTTTCTCTTTTTCATAATTTTCTTTAAGTCTCTCAGACATTGTATTTATATCCTCAGCTAACTGAGAAATCTCGTCATTTCCCTTTATCTCTATAGGATTTAAATAGTGCTGTGTCTTTATATTAGTCACACTTTTACTGATATAATTTAAATATTTAATCCTTCCATTAATTGCAATCAGAAAAATAACTATAAAAATTACTAATTCCAATACGAAACTTACGATAACTATGACAGCTCCATATTTTTCGTAAAAATCAATATTGTCACCAATTATTCTATGAAGCATATTAAGAAGAAATCCAAAAAATAATAAACTTATTATTATATCGATAGGAATTAATATCAGTAATTTTATTCCTACTTTGTTGATTATCCCTTTCTTCATATCTTATATCCAACTCCCCAAACTGTTTTAATATATTTTGGGCTTTTAGGGTCTATTTCAATTTTTTGTCTAAGGTTTGTTATATGAACCACTATAGAAGTATCTGATACTGCAAATTGTTCATTCCAAATTGTCTCATATAATTTTTGTACAGAAAATACTACACCTCTATTTTTAGCTAAACACTCCAATATATCAAACTCCTTTGGAGTAAGCTTAATTTTATCACCTCTCACTGTAACTTCATGAGTATCAAAATTAATAGTTAATTCTTCAATAGTAATACTGCTACTATTTTGAGGTTCTGCATTAAACTTCTTATATCTTCTAAGTTGAGCCTTTACCCTTGCTATAAGTTCCATAGAGCCAAAAGGTTTAGTAATATAATCATCAGCGCCAACTGTTAAACCTTCAATTTTATGAATTTCTTCATCTTTTGCCGATAAAAATATTATAGGCATGGTGTAATCTTCTCTAATTTTAAGACAAGCGCTTATGCCATCTAAAACTGGCATCATAACATCTAAAATAATTAAATCAAAATTATTTTCATTAATCAAAATCAAAGCTTCCGCTCCATTTGAAGCTTCCATAATATTATAACCTTCATTCTCAAGATAAACTTTGATTAAATTACGAATACTCTTGTCATCATCTACAACCAAAATATTTGTCTTCATACATACATCCCCTTTCTAGAATTGTACTTATTACACGGCCTAACTCTTCTTACTATATTTTTTATTATTCCTTCACCAAAAATTGTACTGATAATTAATATTACTATTACCATATATCCAATTGATCTATTCTTATAGCCTAGTAATATAAAAACTGCTATTATAATCCAAATAGCTTCTAGATTCCCCATTACTGTTATTGCAGACATTAATATATCTAAATATTTATTATTTATGCATCTCTTTATATAACATAAAATATAATTATCAAATTTATTTATTGTTTTTAAAATATTTAAAACACCCTTTCCCTCCATTCTGTTAGTATAACACCTTACCATTTTAGCTTCCTACTAAATGTTTTTAATTAAATTCACTAAGATAAATATATTTCTACTTTTCCCAGATTTTAATTTTCACATTTCAAAACATAGGCTGGTGGCAGATTTAATAACACCCTTTTCCTTCTAATTTTACTAAAATATATTTTAAAAAGCTTGATTTTTAATAAAGTATATTGGAAAGTTATAAATACGCCGTGGCCCCTTAGTATCTCTTTTGTTACTGACAATATACTTTTACTCATAGAATCAGGTAAACTTGCAAATGGAAGTCCTGACACTATATAGTCAACTTTATTAATATTGTATTTATTTAGATGTTCTTTCAAATTCTCCGCTGAGTCATTTATAAGTACAAAATTTCTCCTATTTTCAAACTTCTCTTTTAATATCTTATAAAAATCTTCATTATACTCTATTGCTATAAATATTGTACTGTCTTTCTTTTTGTCCAATATTTTCTCAGTAAAAACTCCTGTTCCTGGCCCATATTCAACAATACATGACGCATTTAAAAAATTAATGTCTTCAACCATTTTACATGCTAATTTCTCTGAACTTGGTGCTACCGCACCTACTGTTTTAGGATTTTTTATATACTGTTTGATAAAATTACTAATATCCATTATATTTTGCCTCCAAGATTAATATAGGGATAGTATAAAATACAAATATTAAGCTTTTATCAAAAAAAGTATTAAGATTTATTAAGTTTTTTTATTTCATTCTATAATGAAATCGTCACAAGGACCATGGAACCAATGTCATAATCATTATTGAAATATTTTTTATTAAGCTAATAAAGATTGAATATTTCAATAACTTTATAAAATATCAACTGCTTATTACTGCGCTAATACAAAAAATTTATTTGTTCTCTTTAGAATTTGGGATAATAATTTAATATTTTGCATAAAATCAAACCTCACTATAAATCTAATATCTATAGCGAGGCTTCATTTTTTCTAATTATTGTCAAATATTTTTTTATTAATTTCTTATTTATTTCCTTAAGTTTACGACATTGATCGAACGCATGAGTCGGATTTCCTTTTATATCCCTAGGTTCTAATATTCTTAAATTCTTTTATTCTTAAGTTCTCGTATAAATTCAAATCTCATGCAAAACAAGAATTTACAGATATTTTTTTCCTTCGACCCATGCATCTCCGGCTTTCTCACCTAATGAAAAGTAGCTGTTGCTGAACGAATCAAAAAATAACATTCCTGTTTTCTTGGCATCAATTCTGCCGGTTTTATCTAGCACTGACTCATCTGCCGCTACATTGACAATACTAGCAAGTACAGTAGTGAAATTATTTGTTCTTACAACCTCTATGAGTTCGCATTCGATGACTAGTGGACTGCCTTCGATGATAGGGGCATTGACGTGTTCACTCTTTACAGCCTTCAAGCCTGTTTTTGCAAATTTATCGGGAACTCTATGGCCGCTTACAATTCCAAAGTAATCCACTTCCTTTATTAAATTCTTATTAACCAGTGCAACAGTAAATGCGCGTGTCTTTTTAATGTTCTCATGCGTCTTACTGCGTGGACCAATACATAATGCGAGATCCCCGGCATTCGTCCTTGTGCACTCATGCAAATTCATCACGTTGACTGTTCCATCATCATTATAAGTGCCAACCATTAAAACCGGCGCTGGATAACCATACGAAAAAACGTTTGGGCCTAAATTTTTCATCATAATAAACAACCTCCTTGTATAATCTAGTTGTAACATTTGATAGAAAACTATTTATCTTTCTAACGAACATTACACCTCTTATTATTTTTAATATTCTAATTTATTACTTTGCCTACGCCCCGATAGGGAATATGCATTTCATATCTTAAATAGTTTTTTATTTAAATTCCTTAAAGGAATCTAACCAAGTTTTATATAGTCTAGTATAATACTCCTGAATAGAAGATAGATGTAAACCTCCTGGGAGGTCTTTTAGAACCTATACCCGTAAAAAAGCGTATCATTTCATCAGGTAGAATTCTATGTTTAGCTGGTTGGGTTTCCCTTCGGGAATTACCCGTGTCACAAACAAGGTTATAAGCTATCTGACAGAGTGGAAGTTCTATTCTATATCTAAAATTTAATTTAAGGAGATATATACAATGTCTAATTTTTTTTATAGTCCTGTAATAGGAATTGATGTTTCAGCTGATTTTTCATATACTGCAATACTCGCACCGAATGGTGATATTTATAAGAAGTCATTTAAAATAAAGCATGATCTCAATGGCTTCAACCACTTAGTTGATGAAATAAAAAAAGTGGAAGAAGAGTTTAACATGAAAACTGCAATTTTCATGGAGTCCACTGGCGTGTACCATTTATCTCTTTTCCACTATCTTAATAAATATTTCGATAACACATTTGTTATCAATCCACTCGTTACTAAGTCTAACAAAAATGGCGACATAAGAAAAGTGAAAAATGATAAAAAAGACGCTTTATCTATTGCAACAATAGGAAAATTTCAAAACATTAAGTTATCACAACAACTTAGCCTTGATATTTTTCTTCTGAAAAATCTTGTAAGAGAGTATTACAAACTTACAGATACTAGCTCTACTTTTAAGAAAAAATTATCCGCTGATTTAAGAGTTATTTTTCCTGGCTATAATACTATATTTTCAGATTCAACATCTAAAAGTTCAATTGAGCTTTTAAGTCAATACCCAACGCCACAATCAATTTTAGAGGCACCTAAGGAAAATATAATTAAGATTTTCCTTAATAGCTCTAAAAAGGGCATTATCTGGTCGGAAAATACATATTCCAAATTATTTAAGGTTGCTAATGAAGCTAAAATAATTGGCTTACCGTTAGACGGTTTAGCCGTCAAAATAGCCAGCTCTATAACATTAATAAAAACTATTCAATCAGAGATTGATACATTGCTACAGAAAATTAACAATTTTATACAGTCTGAAACTTTTCCTGAATCTATTAGAGCTAATATTGAACTAATTGATTCAATTCCTGGCATAGGGCAATTAACTGCTATTACTATAATAGCTGAAATAGGTGATATTGATGGTTTTCTTAAGCCCAAACATCTTGTAGCTTTCTTTGGTATTGATAGCTCAGTTAATCAATCAGGTAATTTTAAAGGCGATGATAATAAAATTTCAAAAAGAGGAACTCGAATCGGTCGAAGAGCATTATATTCTGTTGCACTAGCTTCAATCCGTAACAATCGTAATGGAGTTCCTATAAATAAAGTCCTATTAGATTATTATCAAATAAACCTTAAAGGCAAAAAGCCTAAAATCGCCTTAGTCGCTATAATGCATAAAATTATAAACTACATTTTTGCTGTTCTCCGAAATCAAACTCCGTTTGAGCAAAGAGATCCAAAAATACATAAGCAAATGTTCCTAGAAAATAACTCTTTAAACAAAGTCGCTTAATTTTATTCCAATTTCTGTAACCGTTCGTGTTTTGAAACGGTTTGTTTGCCATACTCTTTTTCCAAAAACTATTTTTTTTAAAATTAACTTGACTATTATTAGCTGGTCTCTTAGTTCTTCTTTCTCAACTGAAGTCCGTCGTGGTAAGCATTACCGGCCTTCTTACCAACGGACAGATATGACTTATTCATCCAATCGAAAGTGATCGGATGGAATTTTTCAAATGATACCTTGCCATCTTCTCCAAGAATCCGTTCATCCAGACTTACATTGACGATTTCCCCTACCAGTCTCCAGTTTTCCTCATCATAGCTCTTCACTCTGCATTCAACGGCAAAAGGAAGCTCATCGATAATAGGTGCATCTACGAATTCGGACTTTGTTGTATGGAATCCGGACTTCTCAAACTTATCTTCCACTTTATTTCCTGTTGTTATACCAAGGTAATCACAGGCGACTTCATTTTCTACATCCGCCATACTTACGACAAAGGAACCTCTAGCAAGAATTCCCTTTAACGTATTTCTCTGGGATGCTACGGTAATAGTAATTTCTGTTTCGTTCGTGATTCCGCCCCATACTGCTAACATGGCCGTCGGCTTTTCAGCCTCATCATAAGATGAAATCATTAAAACCGGCATCGGTGTGATGTATGGCTTTGCTCCGATATTTTTTCTAGACATATTTATCCTCCTAATTATTTAATAAATCACAGTTATTCGATGCATTATGCTCTTAACAATATGATTTCTTATAGATTTCCAGATAATCTTCATCCGTAAGCGGTAACGGGTCTGCGGTAATGTCGCCGCCGAGCACCTCATGTATTCTCTTCGGATACTTTGTGAGCTCTTCTTCATTAATTCCTGCATCACTCATGCGGAGATCTTTACATCCGACTGATTCGATCAGTTCATCCAATGCTCTGATAAAATCTTTTCCGGATGTCGGATTCTCAACTCCCATTGCTTTTGCCATTTTCATCATCTGTTCTTCTGCAGCCTTACGTTCTGCAAAGAAATCATAATAGGCATGAGCAATCATAATCAAACCAGCACCGTGGACCAGATTTTCGTGGTAGGATCCCATGGCATGTTCCATTGTATGTGCTGATGTGATGAGCATGTAGTAGCCCGCAAGTGAATTAGCCAGTGCCATATTTGCTCTTGCTTCCTGATTGCTTCCATCACGATATACAACCGGGAGATTGGCGGCAATCAGTTCAATAGCTTTCAAAGCAAACATTTCTCCCATCGGATGCTCATTCTTATTAATCACAGATTCAGCTGCATGGAAAAAAGCATCCATTCCCTGAAAAGCTGTAAATTTAGGCGGTACACTCATCATCATATTGGAATCAACAACAGACAGTACCGGGAACATTGATGGAACTAAAAAACCGGATTTTTCACTTACTTCGTCGTTGCTGAGCACCGCGAACAATCCACTTCACTTCCCGTTCCTGCTGAAGTGGTAATAGCGACAATTGGAGCTGCATCTTTTTCTGGATTCTTTTTTCCTCCGTTTAGCGAATAACTGTAATCCCAGATATCACCCGTATTGGTCATCATGAGCGCGATACATTTGCTTGAGTCCATGACGGATCCTCCCCCAAGTGCAATGACAAATTCACAGCCTGTCTCATTTGCTTTCATTGCACCATCCATAATATTACGGTTTGTCGGATTTGGACGTATCTCATCAAAGATCTCATAGGTAACTCCCGCAAGATCCAGTTCTTTCTCAAGCGCGTCCAGATATCCGAACTTCTTCGTAGATGAACCGTTCGATGTCACGATCAGTGCTTTCTTTCCTGGAAGCACTTCTGTATGCAGCTCCTGAAGTTTTCCAGCTCCAAATAATACTTTTGTCGGCATATAAAAATCAAAATTATACATATATTCTCTTCCTTTCAATTTGAACTTTCTTGCTACTACTCCATCATATAGATTTTCACCTTCCAAATCAGCGCTAAATATTAACTTGAATTATGGCGTATTTTAACCTACAATTGGATATAAGAATATCTGATTTACAAAAAACGTTGCAATGCTTGAAAGAATTACTCAGAAATCTGAAGAAAGGAATGTTGTTATGTCTTGGAATTGCGATACTGAAATCGATCACTCATTAGAAAAACTCGGTCAGGACTTTCCGCACCTCAATTGGGACTTTAGCCCGGATCCGTCCTCAGGAAATAACGAACTGATTTCGCATTGGTTGGGAGAAAATTCAGAGGAAGTTATGGTGTGTGCATTTAAAGGGAAAAAAATTGAGGAGCGTTTTCACCGCCAGGACTTTTTTTTCATTCATTTTGCTTACCACGGAGATTATGATGCATTAAGCGCCAACTATAATAATCGGATCACGGTAAAAGAAGGAGACTGCTATATCGGTCAGCCCTACAGCGGCTATGCTGTTAAGCGGGATTCTGATCACGAATGTATTATTCTCGGAGTACTGATTCGTAAAGAAACCTTTTTCCGGGAATACCTTAGTGCGCTCTCAGCAGATAGCTCCATGCTTAATTTTTTTCTAGAACCACAGAAAAACAAATATGCAGAAGAGTTCGTTCATCTGGAAATTCCAGCTTCTTCGCCAATCTGGCAGCTACTGAATGTCATGATTCTTGAATATGCTCATAAAACAGAGGACTCGCAGAAAATTTTAAAACCTATGGTCATGTCCCTTGCAATGTATCTTTCCTATGAGTACAAGCGTCAGCATCTACCTACTGGCACGACATTAATTGACCGGATTATGGAATATATGGAATCACACTCTGATTCTGTAACATTAAATGACATTGCATCCCATTTCGGATATCACCCCGTCTATATTTCCCGTCTTTTGCCGAAAAAGACAGGAAAGACCTTTTCTGCTCTACTAGCTGAATCACGTATGCGAAGAGCCAAACTATTATTGGATCATACGGATCTTTCCATTGAAAAAATTGCTGATATACTCGGATACAGTAATAGCAGCAACTTCTATAAGGCCTTTAAACAGTATTATGGTACTTCTCCTCGTCAGCTTTAATGGTCAATGTTACGGCTTCAACGTGAAATGCATCAATAACGTTATTAAACCCTTTTTAAGCCGTAACACTGATTAGTTCATCATACAAGATCTCCAATACGAATCAAGCGAAGGATACTCATAACCATGCTTGTTAAGGGGCTTTTTATCATCCCTATTTTTAATAAGTTTTTTGGCTTTTTTGAACTGCTCCCTGTCAAGTATACAGGGGATATAATAAAAATTATGCTACTAAGGTATGATTTCAATATTCTAGTAGAGCCATACCTTTTAGCTTATTTTGTAGTCTTCTTGTCTTATAAAATTCTATATATTCATCAATAGTTTTTTAAGATCATCAAATGTATTAAATTTTTTAGATAGTACATTTCAGATTTTAGAATGCCCTAAAAAGCCTTCCCTTGGACGATTAGCTATATCTTATCCGAATGTTGCTCTGACAATTTTTTACCCAGCTCATTTAAAACTTCATAAGCAGGCTCTAAATATTTGCAAATATCCGTCAAAGAATATTCCACATGAGGAGGAATTTTATTAAATTCCTTTCTTTTCACAAGACCATGTTCTTCCAAAGACTGCAAGGAACGGGTTAGCATAATATTAGTTATTCCAGGTATATTTCGCTTAAGTTCATTATATCTAATGCTTTTTGTACGGTATATAACGAACAAGATAGGCAGTCTCCACTTTCCACCAATGATTTCAAGAGCGTCAATAATGTGACATTCGTCCTTGTAATAAATTATCTTGTTTCCTTGTTGATCTGTCATCAGTAATACCTCCGATTTTAAGGCACAAAATTGTGCGTACTTGTTATTATCTTACCTATAAAACTATAATAACACTATACATCAAAAGCAAACAATATGTAAGTGATACAGTGCTCAAAGATTAAGAAAATAGGAGGAAATTTGATGATTACTACAATTCAAAATGAGAAATATATTTCGGCAAACACTATGAAGGCAATTCGGTTCCATGAGTTCGGTGGTCCTGATGTGCTACGTTACGAGGACATGCAGCGTCCTGAACTGAAGCCAGGCGAGGTGCTCGTTCGCGTTCACGCAATCGGCATCAATCCACCCGACTGGTATGTGCGTGAAGGGATGAAGATTCTTCCTCTCGAGATGAGGCCGACTATCCCCTTACCTTACACTCCTGGGACAGATATATCCGGAGTTGTCGAGGCTGTAGCTGCGGATGTGAAGGACTTTTCCATAGGCGACGACGTTTTCGGCATGGTTCGTTTTCCTAAACATGGGAGTAATGCTTATGCAGAGTATGTTGCTGCTCCTGCATCGGACCTAGCACTCAAGCCTGCTGGCATCGATCACGTGCATGCAGCAGCGGCGCCGATGTCAGGACTCACTGCGTGGCAGTACCTGATTGACCTTGGGCATAATGAACTAAACCCGCTTCAACCGGCGCCGCATCGCCCAGTGCCGCTTAGCGGCAAGACAGTGCTTATAAATGGCGCTGGAGGCGGAGTGGGACATTTCGCTGTACAGCTTGCCAAATGGAAGGGGGCTCATGTCATCGCGGTGGCATCAGGTGCGCATGAGACGTTCCTGCGCGAGCTTGGTGCAGACGAATTCATCGACTACACCAAGAGCCTTCCTGAGGATGTCGTGCATGACGCTGATCTCGTTATCGACACCATTGGTGGTCCCACAACCGGTCGTTTCTTGCGCACACTCAAGCAGGGCGGCGCTTTGTTTCCGATTTTCTTTGGTTCCGCTGATGCTGATGAAGTTGCAAAACTAGATGTAACAGTCTCCATGCTCCAAGTTCGCTCGAACGGTTCGCAACTCTCGGAATTGGGCCGCTTGCTTGATTTAGGTACAGTACGTGTTGCCATTGACAGTACGTTCCCACTTGCTGATGCTCGCAAGGCGCACGAGAGGGCTGCCCGCGGGCACATTCAAGGCAAAATCGTGCTTACAGTTGTGTAAGGTCTAAAGCAAGAATGTAACTTTCGTTAACAGCTGGAAGTTTAGCGTGCAAACTTAAGGGAATCAGTAGCTATGCAGACCAAACAACTTAATAAATAAGTCACATGACGAGTCATCATTTTAATAAGTGGTGGCTCTTATTTTGGTCACTTTGTTACATGTTTATAAGTGGTTCTATTTTTAAAAATTAGGTTTATGTTGCAACATAATAAACTTAAAGATAAAACGAAGATATGTCAAAAGATAAAGTACTAATTAACAACTCTTTCATTTCAATTATAGCCATATTATAAATATTATTAAATTTCCAAAGAGCGTTGCTATATAATAAATTCAATAGTATACTATTATAATTAAGTACCCAAAAGTACTATAGCACTTAAAAAGTAACTAATAGTTTTTTAGTATTTTAATACATAGATGCTAAAGTGCAAATCACCAAATATTTACCCTTTATCTTAAAATATAAAAAAGAAAGTATGTGCAATTTATGAAAAAAGAATTACCCTCCTGTTCTGTTGAAACAACATTATCACTTATAGGCGGAAAGTGGAAAGTGTTAATATTAAGAGACCTTATTAATGGAACTAAAAGATTTGGAGAGTTGAAGAAATCAATAAATTCTATAAGTCAAAAGGTGCTTACACAGCAGCTAAGAGAGATGGAAGAAGATGGACTTGTAGAAAGAACAGTATATGCTGAAGTACCGCCGAGAGTTGAATATTCACTTACCGAAGATGGCATTAGCCTAAAACCTGTACTTAATTCTATGTTGGCATGGGGAAATCAATATAAACAGAAGATCAATGATAATCTATAATTAGGCACATGAAAATAAATAAATACAATATACAATAAAAATAGTACCTTAGCTTTCAAAAGCTCAGTACTATTTTTGCTAATAATCCTATTTTTCCACGTTAAATGTACCTTTTATATGATTTCCAAGAACCATTACTTGGTTACTATCTGGTAAGCTGACAACTTCAGGTACGTTGTGTGTGTCAAAATCAACATAAACAAGATTTTCAGTATCGGAAGCATTACTAATTACATGTGCACCTTCTTTACCTGCTGGGAAAGTTATAATATCGCCCGCCTTAACTGATTTTATCCCGTCAGGTGTTCTAACTGAGCCAACCCCGCTAATTATATAGAATACCTCTTCATTTTTCTCGTGATAATGGTAACCAAATGCTTGGTTTCCAGGTGGTACTTCAATAAATGATACTGTACATTGGTTAGCATCAGAACCAGCGACTACTGGTTTAATGTAAAATTCATTATCATTTTGTTTTCTTTGAATTGCTTCAATTGCATTTAAATTTTTAATAGTAAGTTCTTTCATAGAGAAAGCCTCCTCAATGTAATTAATTGGATATTATCTATCTATGTTTTTATAATACGGTTATATAAACAATCTGTAAAGTAAGCACTTCAAAGTGGTATAGGCACCTAAAGGTAACTATTCTATCTATAAGAGGAAATCTTGAAAGCACAAGGCTGGGATCATCATATTAATTTTAACCAAATGATGTTGACTAAAATATTTGGTTCTTCAGAATCTCTTTTCAGTTTTGATACTTATCAATTCGAAGATTATTCAAAAGTAGTTACAAGCGTTGATCCTGAAAAGAAAGCAAAAATACGCAAAGAAGTGTTCCCAACGGATTTTGAAGAAGCTTTTAAAAACTTTTTTACTATTATCTTAATTTAACTAGCTAAATCCATATATCTGCACATGCAGCATTATCTCAACTTGCACACTACACCAAAAACTATAGTAGCACCTTTTCTATCAACTGCAGTATAAAACCCCATTACCATAAAGAAGGCATGTACATTTAGCTAAATAACGTTTCCCGAAGTGTTCCAGCTGAAATTAAGGAATAAACATATATAGTATCCTAATTGATACTTACACGCTATAAAAATCGTACTTGTTATTTATACTATACATGTTATCATTATTGCATAATCAATTTTGACATACAGATATAGGAGGAGTAATCATTATGAAAAAAGCATTGGAATTTTTAAAAGAGAGTGGTACTTTTTACTTAGCTACTACTGAGGGTGATCAACCAAGAGTAAGACCATTTGGCGCTGTTTTTGAATATGAAGAAAAATTATATATTGTTACTAACAACAAAAAAGATTGTTTTAAGCAAATGTTACAAAACCCAAAGGTTGAAATCTCTACTATGAACAAAAAAGGTCAATGGATTCGTGTTGCTGGAGAAGTTGCAAATGATGACAGACGTGAAGTAAAGGAATTTGCACTAGAAGCATATCCATCTTTAAAACGCATGTACAGTCTTGATGACGGGATTTTTGCTGTTTTATACTTCACTAAAGGAACAGCTTCTATTTATTCTATCAACGGTGAAACTGAAACATTTTCACTATAATGTATAATTAGAAAATTCAATTATCAGATACATAAAAAAGAGTGTCGCAAAATGATTAAATTTTAATCATTTTGCGACACTCCCTTAATACTAATTGTATTAATAATGAGAAACTGTGTTTTTTTATGATATAGTTCTCCGTGTCAATAGCAAGTGACAATACATTTTAACTCATATATCGCTTTCTTTCATCTAAGTGACTTAAATGACATACTATAACCATATATTTGATTCCTTACAGACTATATGCACGGATAAACAACTATTATATTACAGTATCGATGTAGTATTAAACCGGCTAGTGGCTGTTTTTTTGCTTATCTCGTTGTGCATCCTACTTGTTCTTTAGCTTCTACTTCTGATTTATTTTTCCCAAAGAAAAAAGATAAAATTAATGCAACAAATGCAAATCCACAAACTATCAATGTTGCAGTTGAAAATCCTGTTGCCATTGCAACTTCATTGGTTGCATGGTGCACTTCTAATGCATTAATTTGAGCTGCTGACATTATTCCAATAAAAAGTGATGACCCTATAGCAGCAGAAACTTGTTGAAGCGTATTTACTATTGCTACTCCATGAGGATAATATTCTTTTGGCAATTGATTCAAGCCATGAGTTTGAGAAGGAGACATAAATAATCCAATTCCCACGCTCATGCATATATATATTATTACTAAGTGCACTAAAGATGTATCACTTTTAGATAAAGATATTAAAAATACAAATACAGTTACTATTCCTGTTCCTAATGGTATTAACAACTTTACACCAAATTTATCGTAAATTTTCCCTCCTACAGGTGCTGCTAGTCCAGCGCAAATTACAGCTGGTAATAATGCTAACCCTGCTACAGAACTTGTTTTTCCAAGAGCTCCTTCCATATACATTGGTAACATTATACTCATAGTAAAAGTAACCATCATTGCTATCATTACTAAAATTGTTCCTATTACAAATTTGGGATATTTAAACGGAGATAAATTTAGCATTGGTTCTTTTAAAGTATTTTGTCGTTTTATAAATAATATCAAACAAATAATACCTATTATAAAGCTTATTAAAGTCGTCCTAATATTCCCTTCACTTATACTGCTTATAGCATATATTATTGTTCCGACTCCAATTGTCGATAAAATAATGGATAGGTAATCCATCTTAGGCTTAGTTAATTCTCCTACATTAACTAAGAATAGTGTTCCTATAATCATAAGTATGGCTACAATTGGTATTAACATTATAAATAACGCATTCCAGCTAAAATATTGTAATATAATTCCTGATACTGTTGGACCAAATGCAGGGCCTAATAAAATTGCTGGCACACATATTGCCATTGATATTCCTAGTTTTTCTTTTGGTGCTACTAATAATATGGTATTCATCATAATTGGTATTATCATTCCCGTACCTGATGATTGTATCATTCTTGAAATCAATAACATAGCAAAAGAATTTGAAAATGCCGCACATATTGTTCCTATAAGCAATAATCCCATTGCACTTAAAAATAAATTTCTTGTTTTAAATGACTGAATAAGAAAAGCTGTAACAGGTACCATTACCGCTGCTACTGTCATATAAGCTGTAACAAGCCATTGAACAGTTCCAGCAGATACATTCATGTCTTTCATAATTGCAGATAATGCAACATTAAGTATAGTTTCATTAAAAGTTGCCACAAAGGCACTTGCTACTAATATAGCAATAATACTTATAAAATTTATTCCTTGATTACTTTCTAACTTATATTTTTTATTCATAGTTCCCTCCATAAATTAGACCGAATAAATAATGGATTACATAAAAATGTAACACTAATAATTATGTTAAAATTTAACTCAGTCTTATTGATTCATTATTAGCTTAATTTGTTCTCCGATTTTCCTTAGGTATTCCCCATTCTTCTCACTCAAACTAATCAAAATAGCGCATTCTGCCATAGATTAAATAGTCATAGCCGTTGATTTTGATTTATTTATCTCAATTTTCGAATCCATTGTAATCACTCCTTTTACATTACTTATTTTTTCAAATGCAATACTTGCTTCGTAATTGTAGCAATGTTTCATTAGCTTTCGTAAGCAAAATTTGTTCTAAATATTAAAAAACTTTTTTTATTAATATATGTTCTCGATTACATTAAAGTTTTGGCTCCATTACACTTAATGAATTATTGGTGATACAGCGATTTGTTTAAAAACTGTATTTAAATGAAACCATTATATATTCGTTTCAGCTTCCCATTATAGGCATAATTGAAGTTTCACTTATCTTTCAAATTGCTATCAATACTTAAACCATTTAGATTTAAGTTTGCCTTAGCTTCTTTTCAATGGTTATAGATATATTCAATGATACCGTTTAGTAATAAAACTAGCTTGACCTATTTTAAATTCTTAGCATCTATACAATTTGTTCAATTAAATTAATTATGATAACATTACTAATATATTTTTAGGTGATGGAGTTCGCCTTTAACTGCGTAATGCTAATGACTCCTACAAAATAGCGGTAATCCGCTTTTTTGTAGGAGTCATTTTTAGTTTTCCAAGTAAGGCAACTTTGGACTTGTTATTTATTTTCACGTACCTAAATGCAGTAATATTTACAATTATAACTATAATAAGAAAAGGAGAAATATAATGCAGAAAAGTAATTCAAAAACTTTAAAAACTATTTTATTTATTAGAAACTTAAACATGAGTACTATCCTTGGCCTCTCATTTTTAAAATGGATTGTAATTAGCACAATTGTAGGATCCCTGATAGAATCTGCTGCTGCTTTCTTTTTAAAAAGTTTGGATATTGCTACTACTTTGAGAAATGATAATCCTTGGTTATTATTCCTTTTACCAATCGGTGGTGCCTTTGTGAGTTTCTTATACTCTAAATATGGAAAAAACTCATCCCAAGGTAATAATTTGATTATAGATAAAATTAACACAAGTGAAGATCATATTCCTTTGCGTATGGCACCTTTAGTCTTTCTTGGAACTTTTATAACTCACTTGTTTGGTGGCTCTGCAGGAAGAGAAGGTACTGGTGTACAAATTGGTTCAAGCATAGCAGAAGCCATTGGAAATCTATTAAAATTAGATAAAGTAGATACTAAAATTATTTTAATGTGTGGTATAAGCAGCGGGTTTGGTTCTGTGTTTGGTACCCCCCTTGCTGGTACTATATTTGGACTTGAAGTAGCTGCTCTTGGAACCATGAATTATGCTGGACTAATCCCTTGTTTTATTTCAGCTTTTGTAGGAAATCTTATGACAGAAATATGGGGAATTCACCATACTCATTACAGCATTTTAGATGTTCCTGATATTACATATGGAGTGATATTAAAAGTTGTAATTGCTGCAATTTTATTTGGATTAATTAGTAAACTATTTAGTGAACTAACTCATAAATTAAAAGAAGTTTTTACTTCTGGTTTTGAAAATACATCTATTAAAAGCTTTATTGGTGGATTTATAATAATTGCATTTACTTATATAATAGGAACACGCGATTATCTTGGTCTAAGTATTCCATTAATTGGTGATTCATTCACTGGTCATGTTAACCCTTTTGCATTTATACTTAAAATTATATTTACTTCTTTTACTTTAGGTACAGGCTTTCAAGGTGGTGAAGTTACTCCCCTTTTTGTAATAGGTTCAACTTTCGGTAATACTTTATCAAGTATACTTAATATTTCACCATCCTTTTTAGCAGCCTTAGGTCTTATTGGAGTATTTGCAGGAGCTACAAATGCACCTATAACATCTTTTGTTTTAGGCCTTGAAATGTTTGGTTCAGCAGGTATGGAATTTATGTTTATGACTTGCGCTATAAGTTATTTATTCTCTGGGCATTCAGGTATTTATACCTCTCAAAAAATTGGTATAAGTAAAAGTAGATTAATTAAAGTCCCTCAAGAATCCACTCTTGCTTACTACAGAAAAAAGAAAAGTGGAGAGAAAAAATCTAAAGATAATCAAGTTCTTGCAGGTCAATTTAAATTTGGAATTTCAAGTATAGAATTGCCTAGTATAGAAGGACTAAATATTTATAAGATTAAATGCAGCAGAAAAGGTATTAGACTAGTGCATCGCTCATTTAATCCCGATGGTGGTACATGGTCAGCAAATCCAATTAAAGGTCAGCTAAAATATGTTCAATTAAAAAATGATACCGAAGAAATTCATGCTATTAATATAACTGAATCTTATGGACAAAAAGATAAACTATTTTTAGTAAACACTAATCTATTTGGGAGTATTGAGGTCTCATATACAGTTCAAAAACATCATGATAAACATAGTTATGAGTATAATAATATAGGAAAAGATGAATTTGATGATTATGATAATGAAGCTAAACAAGTTACATTACAAAATCAATTTAAACTCATGAAATCTAGTGTTGAACTTCCAAACCCTAAGGGAGAAAATATTTATAAAATTTCAGTTAAAGGTGGTAAGGTTAGACTAAACCACAATTCATTTAATCCGGATGGATGTACATGGTCAGCTCCTCCAAGCGGCGATCAAGAACAACATATAGATTTATATGAAGGTGAGCATACAATAAAATTATCCATTGAAGAACATTTCGGACGAAAAGATAAACTCACTTTGGTTAATACTAATTTTAAAAATAACGTTGATATAAACTATAGCGTTAATAAAATATCTGATGATTACAGTTTAGAAAATCTCAGCTAATTAAATAGTATTATTTATAAAATAAATAGAAATATAAAAACTCAAGTATTTATGAAAATAAATTGCTTGAGTTTTTAATATAATCTATATTCTACAATAACCTTACATAATGATGTAGCTAAAATAACTCCTCCTAAGCTCAAGAAAATATTTAGATTAATGGTTTTATTATTTATTCATAATTAAATCTATTGGAATTGCAAATACAGCACCATCCTCAACTAAATTTTTGAGTTCATTTAACAAATCATTTAAATTTTCACATGGAACAATACATTCTATTACAATGGGCATTTTTTCACTAAATGAAAATATTTTTTGTTTATGAATAACTCTATCTTTACCATATCCAACAAGTCCTTTAGTTACAGTAGCCCAAATAACTTTCTTTTTTTGAAAAAACCTCAAAACCTTTTCATATTCTTCTTTTTTAAACCACGAATTATCTTCCTTTGTGTAAATTTTAACTACACAATATTTGTTTGATCCCATATTTTTTTCCTCCATTCCTCTAACGACGCTAACTTGTCCATGTGGAATATTGTTAATAAGATCCTGCCTAGCTCTTTCTATTTTATTATTATCAGCAACTGTTTCTATAATGATCGCTAAATCATTAAATTGTATATCTTCGATTGCTACAGAATGCATTATACTTTTATGATCAAGACTTAATTCACCGCGCCTAATTGTAACTCCTGGGAAACCTTTTTTCCATAAAAATTCTTTTATCCAGTTATAAGTTTTTCCTGTCTTAGGATTAAATTCACATTCCCCTACTACTATCCTTAGTAAGCTTTTCATTTTATCACTTCCCCCTTAACACTTAATTTTTAAAACTTTTCAACTAGTATCAAAACTTAATACCTCCTTACTATATTAAATTATGTTTTAAAAATCTATTTTCTATTGGAATAATAAAATAATTGTCTATTGCTTTACATGATATATATTTATTGTGAAAATCCATCAAAAACAAAAAGACCACCACTATAACTTTATTATAGTAGAAGTCATCAATCCCAAAAGAGATGTTTAAAGAAAAATTTTTTTCTCAATATTACTTTTCTATATAAGTTATATGTAACTTAACCATATATACTATATGTAGAGGTAAATTTAACACAAAACACAATATATGTAAAATAATTACTTTTATTCATAACTCTTATATTGAAGATGGAGGTTTATATGGATTTTGATTATGTTGAAACTTTAGTTACCAGATGTAAGAATAATGATGAAGACGCAAAAGAAAAATTAGCTTATGAATTTAGGCCTTTGATTTATAGTATTTCTAAAAGGACTTTCATTGATAGGTATAATTTCCATGATATTATACAGGAATGTTACCATTCACTTTTTAAATCTGTTTCCAAGTACAATTTAGAAAAGCATAGATTCGTTGCCTATGCTACTAATGCCATTAAAAATAATATGAATGATCTAATAAAAAGAACTAGAACCAGAAGATCTACTGAAGGTAGTGATGCATTAAGCTTACATGATGATGTAGAAAATAATTTTCCAGAACTTGAGATCTCAACTGAAACTTCATTATGTGAGATGTGCGACTATGAGGATTTAAAATTAGCCCTTGAGAATTTAAATAAAGAGGAAGTTGAACTTATAGATTTTGTATTCTACAAAAATTACACTGTAAAGGAATATGCCTATTTTAAAAATATGTGCTACTCTACTGCTATTCAAAAAAAGAAAAACATTTTAATGAAAATCCTTAATAATATTTCATTGTATTATTAAGCATAA
This sequence comes from Clostridium sp. MF28, assembly GCF_002969175.1. Lineage (NCBI taxonomy): Bacteria > Bacillati > Bacillota > Clostridia > Eubacteriales > Clostridiaceae > Clostridium > Clostridium sp. MF28. The sequence goes on along the minus strand of NZ_CP014331.1, from coordinate 5,982,451 downwards.
AAGTCTGGGAGTGTCGCAAAATGATTAAATTTTAATCAGGAGCGATGCTCCTTTTCGGTTTAAGCCAGCAAATTTCCAAATATTTGAAATACAATATTAATTATTTAAAGAATTCTGATTTTTAAGCACACTAAAATAAGCCTAGTTAATTTATTCCATAATTAGGCAATAACTTTTAATTCATGAAGATGATTCTGAGTTCTTTCATTTTGTATTTTAGAATGCAATTTGTTAATGTTGTAACCAAAACAAAGCAAAATAAATTCAGTTTTAACACTATTTTTTCCGCGTGTTAAAAATCTATTGAATTCATAATCACTTTTTAGAACTCCAAATGCTCCTTCGACCTGAATAGATCTATTCATTCTTAACTTAGTTCCAAATTCAGTTGTAATATTTTTATAGGATATTTCACGCTTTTCCACAAAAGTTTTTGAAACTTGCATTTTTCTATTTCCCTTTGCTTTTGTACACTTCACTTTGTGAGTGCAGTTATCACAGTTCTCACATTCGTACACAGTTACTTCAGATTTGTATCCACTTGCGGATTTCCTATGGATAATAGAAGTCGGCATCAACTTTCTATTATTGTAACAAATATAAAAATCTGACTTAGCATCATATATCATATTTTCGCGTTTACTTATATCATTTTTAAAACTTCTTTTTTTCCACTTTTCATAAGTTTGTGGCTTTATATAAGGAATTTGTTCATTTGATTCTAGATACAAATAATTTTCTTCACTTTCATAACCTGAATCTGCAATTACATTTAGATATTTGCGACTAATTTTTTCTTGTATATTATTAAGCATAGGTATTAATGTTGCTATGTCATTTCTATCATCAAATATTCCGACACCGGTCACGTATTCACTTTCAACTGCAATTTGTACATTATATGCAGGTTTTAATTGACCATTTCTCATATGATCATCTTTCATATGCATGAAAGTTGCGTCAGGATCAGTTTTAGAATAGCTATTTCTTTTTGAAAACAGCTTTTTGCTGAAATTATATTTTTCTTGTCTTTCTTTATATTCAAATAATTGTTCTGTCCATTTCTGAATTTTAGTTTTTCTCCTACCAATTCCATAAACAAATTCTATATTTCTTTTCTCCTTTTCACATGAAAGCCATTGAAGAATTTTATCAATATCATCTATTAATGTTTCACTTTGAACAGTAAACTCTTTTAATTCTCCAAGGTTAATATTTTCTAAAAGAACAAGAATTTTATCAAACATTTTTTCTTCATTTTTTAAAATAGTTTTTTTCCAAACAAATGTATAACGATTAGCATTCGCTTCGATTTTAGTACCATCAATAAATGCATTTTCAAATAGTATTTCATTTTGATTTGCTAAATAATTAACTTGTTGATAAAATAAATCTTCAATTACCTCATTTGAAATATAGTCTTTACGAAATCTACTGATTGTAGCATGATCCGGTGCCTTATAACATTGAAGTAACCACTTGAAATTTATATCTCTTTTGCATGCTTTTTCGATTTTCCTGCTTGAATAAATATTTTGAGAATAAGCATATGATATTATTTTGAACATAATTTTAGGCTCCACTGCCGGTTTTCTTCCAACGGAAGAGTACGCCTTATACAACTTCGTGTAATCTAATCCCTCCAATACATGGCTTAGCAAGCGGACTGAATCATCTGATGGTATTAAATTTTCTAGATTTAATGGTAATATAAGTTGAAAATTATCATTAATCTCAGTATAATCTTTATTGTGTAATTTGGTTTTTAGCATAAGTAAATTATACAATGAATGTGAGTTCTTCGGAATTCACATTTTTTATATCTAAAAAAATGAGCCGCTACAAAACTAACTATGTTAGTTTTGCAACAGCCCCATCTTTATTATAATACCAATATTTCATTTACCTATTCAAAACTAAAATTATTTACAACCTCTGTAGTTTTCTCTATATAATCTTCAATAACTTGATCTATTCTATCGCAAATGCATTTTAGGCTGCATCCCTGGCATTTAGCTAAAATTCTTGCAATATTTTTAGAATTATCATGAAGAATTATTTATGCAATGTATATATTTTAGTTTTATGTACTATTTGTTTTCTAACGTGAAATAATACGTTTTATATCATATATCCCTTATAGGAGGTGATGGATTTATGGAAGTAAATGAGTTAATTAACCTTATTGTTAATAATGGCTTTCCAGTAGCGGTATCTGCCTATTTGCTAATTCGTTTAGAGAAACAAATTGTTAGCTTATCAAGCTCAATCAATAAATTAAATACCATAATATCCGCTAAGCTTGGAGTAGCTATTGATACAGAGATTTCTGTTAAAAATTAATTACCATTCCAATGATAGATTAATTGTACAACGCCAGAAGAGAACGTTCTGGTGTTGACCATTTTTAAATTCAATCTCTGTTTTATATCACTAAACAACGGTTTTCCTTCTCCCAAAATAACAGGGTGAATAGATAATCTAAATTCATCAACAAGCCCTAAATTTATAAAGGTTGTAATGAGACTTGCACCTCCATATAGCCAAATGTCTTTACCTGGCTTATTCTTCAATTTATTTACTTCTTCAAGAATATTTTCATTTATAAATATTGCTTGATTATTAGTAGCTATTTGTGTTCTGGAAAACACGTATTTCTCTTTACTATGAATTAATTTCCAAACTTCTTTTTCATCATCTGAATCTTCATCTTGTGGAATATATTGTCCCCATAAATCGTAACTCTTTCTACCATATAAAATAGTGTCAATTTCATTTAAGAAATTAGTGAATCCCATATCAGCGTCCATAATGCACCAATCAACTTCTCCGTTTTTCCCTTCAATAAAGCCATCTAAAGTAGTTGCTAAATCTAAAATTATTCTTCTCTCTTTTACGTTATTTGACATAACTCTTCCTCCTTCTTATATTCATCCTTGAAAACTTTAATTATGACACAACAATTTACTATCAAGAAATGTTTTTAAAAACCGCCTAAATTCATTTGTTTTTTCTTTATGCACTTATTTCTTTTTAATAATCATAGCTATACCTTAAAATTATTAACCATATTAACTAGCTTATTAGTGCTTACATTAACTTCATTAATTAATTCAACGACATTTCCTGAACTTTCAGATATAGTATTCATATTTTCTGCAATATTATTAGTTCCATCAGCTAATTCAGTATTTGAATCATTTATTTGTTTTACTGCATCCGCAACTCTAAGCATAGAATCCATAATACTGTTAGATTTATTGCTAAATTCTGTTGTCATATCATAAACCATAGCTGCATCCTTACTATACTGCTCTCCTGTTTTAACAATCATCTCATAATCATTTATCACATCAACATTAATAAATTTTATCATATCTTGAGAAGTAGAAACTAAGTTGTCTACTATTCCCATAACGATATTACTAATATTACTTATTTCTGATACAGTTTTTTTAGAATCTTCTGCAAGATTTCTAATTTCTTCTGCTACTACTGAAAAACCTTTGCCTGCTTCACCTGCTCTTTGAGCCTCTATTGATGCATTTAATGCTAATAAATTTGTTTGAGAGGCAATTTCTAAAATAGCTTCTGATAAGGCCTTTATCTTTTCTACTTCTTTAGCTTTTTCAATAGCTTCTAATAATTTACTTTGAGTTTGTAAATTAATCTTTTGAGCATTCTCCATAGAATTAACAGCTTTATTTTTAAGTTCATTAGCTCTCTCATTTATAAGCTTCGAATTCTCAGCTTCACTTTTTGCCTTTTGTGCAATTCCCATCATATCTGAGTTAATTAAATATGTAGTATTACCCATTTCTTCTGTTGACGCTGCTGTCTCCTCCATACCACTTGATAATTCTTCTGTTGTAGTATAAACATTTTCGATTAATCCAGATAACTTACCTATATTTTCATTAGTTTTTTCAACTTTATTTTCAACATTTCTTGATTCATTAATAACGACATTGATAATCTGCCTAAAAGACTCCTGCATTAAATTAAAACTTTTTGCCATTTCACCAATCTCATCATTGCTATGAAAATCAATCCTTTGAGTTAAATCTCCGCCATTATTAGACATTTCATTAAGTTTTGAAAGCATAGTAGTTATTGGTGTAACAATATTTTTAGATATATATCTCCAAGTTATAACAAATATTATTACCAAGGCTAGAACAGATATTCCCATTAAAATTATTGTATTTCTTATATCATTTTCTATACTACTTATAGATATTTCAATGTTTTTTGCTGCTGCTTCGTTAAATTTATCAACTTCCTCATTAATCTTTTCTGAAGTAGAATCAAATTCTTCCATAGATAAATTTCCTTTTTCAGGCCCACCGTCTATGTAAGCTTGCGCCATTTTCTTTCCTGTTTCATAATAAGGTTCAAAACTTTTTTGTATATTATCTAATTCACTTGCACTTTCTGGATTTTTTTCTTTAAGATCACTCAAAACACTTTCTAGATCCTTAGCAAATTTTTCTGCATCATCAAAACCATCATCAAAGCCTTTTGCGCCTCTTGTCGCGCTAATATCTGTAAGGAATTGCTGTACTTGTACAACATCTAATTTTAGTTCATCAGCTTTAGTGCTTGTATAAAAATATTTATTATTCATTTCCCGTACCTTTTTTAAATTATTACTTGTAGAGTTAAATTGTATTGCCATAAACACAATAAAAAACAAACTTATTGATATTAATGGCAACAATACTTTTAGCTTTATCCCTTTTATCATTAAAATCATTCCCCTTATAACTTATTTAAACAAAAAATTATACGCTTATTTATAGTTTATAACTTTCGCCAAAATATTTCATCTATTATCTTAATTTTTTATAAATTTACCTAATTATATCATAAACTTATTTTTACTAATCCAAACTTTTTCCATTAATATCATTAATTTTTACAAAATACCAAGATAGTCAAAAAAAAGAATGATCTACTAGGGTGTAATAGACCATTCTGAATACTTGTTAATATTTATTTAATAAGTAGGGGTAAATAATGTTTAACTACTTTATATTTATATAATACTTAAGATTTGTGACAGCAATTTAGCATATATTCTAAGGAAGAATACCAGTAAAGGAGGACGCTTATGTCTGAGTTTAGCTGTCTATTTTGTAGAGTTTGGCGAGCCCACCATCTGCTGTTTCACGGTAATCGCTGCTCATATCCAGCCCAGTTTCATACATGGTCTGTACAACCAGATCAAAAGATATCTTACGAGTGTTTGACAAGAAATTTGCTAGGTTCATCGCATTTATCGCCCTCATCGCAGCCACGGCGTTCCGCTCGATGCAAGGGATCTGAACAAGTCCGCAAATCGGATCACAGGTCAACCCCAAATGGTGCTCCAACGCGACCTCCGCTGCATACTCAATCTGGTCGATATCCATTCCAAACAGCTCTGAAAGAGCTGCCGATGCCATGGAGCAAGCACTACCAACTTCCCCTTGACAGCCACATTTAGCACCGCTGATGGATGCATTCTGCTTGATTAAGTTGCCAATTAGACCTCCAACTGCCAGAGCCCTGATGATCTGTTCGTCCGTGACATGTTTCTTCTCTTGCATATAACGAAGCACTGCCGGCACAACACCGCTGGCGCCGCAGGTTGGGGCCGTTACAATTGTACCACCGGCGGCATTCTGCTCGCTGACGGCGAAAGCATAAGCACAGACAATCCTGTTTTCCCGCGTCTCTGGGCTCTCATCAATATGCCGCTGGTTATAAAGAAATTGCGCCTTTCGTTCTACGTTGAGACCGCCTTCTAGAACACCTGTGGATGTAAGCCCTTCGTTAATCGAATGCTTCATAGCATCCCAGATTTCATAGAGAAAATCCCAAATCTTTTTGCCTTCGCACTGCTCTATGTACTCGCTTAGGCTGATGTTGTTTGCTTTACAGAGACTGCTGATTTCCTCAAAGGTATTTTCCTTATATATATCCGGTGCCAACATCTCCTCACGCCCATCGATAACTATATCCCCGCCACCGACACTTACAACACGCATGGATGTTGTTTGCCGCCCATCTTTGTAAGCTAAAAAATCAATGGTATTTGGATGAGGCAGAATAAAATCTACGTGGGTAATAAATTCAATCTCAGTTGGAACTGGTGACAGTGCCTTAATAATAGCCTTGTCAGTCATATGACCCTTGCCCGTTTTTGCAAGGGAACCATAAATCAACACCTTGAAGAGTTCTGCGCCCTCATTTTCTGCTTTAAAGATTCTAGCGGCTTTTTCTGGCCCCATTGTATGGGAACTGGACGGCCCACTGCCAATCTTATATAATTCTATCAATGATTTCATATCGCCCTTATCTCCTTTCTCTGTGCTGTTTGAAGATCAAAAGACCTTCCTTCCCCTTGACCAATATATTCATCTAATTATAGGCTAGTTCGTCGAATCGGACAAAACGAGTAATTACCAAATCCTTTTAACGAAATGGACTATCTTTCATTCCCCTGAAAACGTCCCTTGATTTTTACTAATCTCTCAAGCACACCCTCTTCATCAATGGACATGTCGTACAATTGGCGAGTAAGTTGGAAACCTTGATCACTGACTAAGGCTTTTTTCCAAGGACGGGATAAAATTGAATGAGTAAGATGTCTCGCAGAGCGAGGTGCCTGCATTATCATTTCTGCGAGTTCCCATGCACGTGGAAGAAGCTTTTCACGTGGCAGTACTTCACTAACCATACCGAGGTTCAATGCCTCTTGAGCATTAATATTCATGCCCGTGTATGCGTAAAATGCCGCTCTCTTAATCCCTAGTAAATTTTGAAGTGTTAAAACGATTCCATCTCCAGGAGGTATACCACCAAGATAATGTGCATCGAAAAATTCTGTTCCTTCAGCACAAATTGTAATATCGCAAAACGTTCCCAGTTGCCAGTGCGATCCTGTGCCATTGATCGCCCCAATTGTTGGAATGTCAATGCAATATATCATATTTTCAATCATTCTCAAGGATTCATGATACATTTCCAGCTTACGGTTCCTCGGCCAATCCATAAATTTTGTTTTCCAGACTTCTGGATTTCCTATTTGCCACAAATCCCCTGTCCCCGTAAGAATCATCACCTCGTTTTCAGGGTCACGTCCAATATCTGACCATACATTACCATATGCGGTTTGGCCCGGCCAGTCAAATTGAAATGGTCCCCCATTAGTATGAAAACGTACTTCGATTATGCCGTTACGGCGGGTCATTATGAAAAAGTCTTTGTACTTCTCTGAGTATTCTTCGAACCTTGTAGGCCCCACCATACATCTATCAGACATTTCGATTCCTCCTTAGCAAAAATGCCAGTATTTCTTAAAAAACTTAACAAAGGGGCCGTTTGCCTTTAGTTTTATACTTAAAGGCATATAGCCCCTCTGTCACTATTTCTTTACTTCCAATATCAATTTAATGCTATTGTCCTTATTTGCCCATTAAGCGTCCTTTCATCTTTGTCAATCTTTCATGAACACCTTCTTCATCAATGGCCATGTCGTACATTTGATGAGTAAGTTGGAACCCTTGATCACTTACTAAGGCTTTTTTCCAAGGACGTGATAAAATTGAATGAGTAAGATGTCTCGCTGAACGAGGTGCTTGCATTATCATCTCTGCAAGTTCCCAAGCACGTGGAAGAAGCTTTTCGCGTGGTAACACTTCACTGACTATACCAAGCTCTAATGCAGTTTGACCATTAATATTCTTACCAGTGTATGCGTAGTATGCTGCTTTCTTAAAACCAATCATGTTCTGCAATGTAAGAATCATTCCATCGCCAGGAGGTGTTCCGCCAATAAAATGTGGATCAAAAAAGTCCGCGTCTTCTGTACAAATTGTAATATCGCAAAGAGATGCAATTTCACAGTGAGTTCCAGGTCCATTTATCGCCCCGATTGTAGGGATGTCAATGCAGAATATCATATTTTCAAGTAGTCTTAGTGATTCATGATATTGTTCAAGTTTCTTTTGCTTAGGCCAATCCATAAATTTTGTGTTCCAGACATCTGGGTTTCCTACTACCCATTTATCCCCTGTTCCAGAAATAATCATTACCTCGTTTTCAGGGTCACGGCCAATATCTGACCATGCATGAGACCATGCGGTATGGGCTTCCCAATTATGTTCATATGATCCTCCGTTAGTGTGCAATCTTACTTCAATTATTCCATCACGACGGGTCATTGATAAAAACTCTTTGTACTTCTCTGAGTACTCTTCAAATTTTGTTGGTCCAATCATACGGTTTTCTGACATTTTAATTCCTCCTAATTTTGTTTTAATATTATTAATTATTTTCAAGCCAATCTCTGGCAAAAGCCGCATAAACAGCAGCACCTTTTTTAAGCACATCATCCGAGAATATCGCCTTTGGATGGTGCATAGGGTAACTATAGCCTTCTTTAGCATTGCCTGCATTAATAAACACCGAGATACTTGGCACCTCTTGCGTTACAAATGAGAAGTCTTCAGATCCCATTAATTTACCACCGGGTGTTAGTTGTGATAGATAAATATAGGAATCTGCACCAAAAGCGTTTGCTATAGTGGTTCTCATTTGACGGCTAAGCTCGCTGTCATTTTTTATTTCAGGACAGCCCCTGGTATAAATCACCTCTGCCTTTGCATTAAATGTTTCCGCAATACCTGTGGAAATTTCCCGGATACGGGTTTCGATTTTTTCTCTCAATACAGAATCAAAAGTACGTACGCTGCCTTTAATCCTGGCAGTATTGGGAATCACGTTGTTTGTAGTTCCGCCTTCCATGACTCCAACCGTAAGAACTGCACTATCAGTTGGCGAAATTTCATGGCTTATGATACCCTGTAGCGCCAGATGAAGATGCGCAATTACATTTAATGGATCTACTGCGGCATTAGGCATTGCTCCATGTGCACCCTTTCCTCTGATGATGACTTCGAACCAGTCTGAAGAAGCTGAACTCGCTCCTCCAGTCTCAGGCGTAATAAATAACCCAATGGGAAACGGAATTCCTGTCATTACATGTAGCATCATTGCCGCATCCACTTTAGGATTTTCGAGGATTCCATTTTCAATCATCATCTTGGCACCATGCAAGGTTTCTTCGCCCGGCTGAAACATAAGTTTGACCGTTCCTAAAAGCTGCCCTTCATTTGCCTTTAGTATCTCTGCAGCTCCTAGCAGCATTGAAGTATGCATGTCGTGACCGCATGCATGCATGTTTCCGTTGGATGATGCAAAAGGAAGGTCCGTTTCTTCTTTAATTGGCAGCGCATCCATATCTGCACGAATAAGAATCACCTTCCCAGGGCGTTGTCCGCCGATGGTTACCATTAAGCCTGATTCTCCCACGGGAGTTGGCTTAAGGCCAATCGACTCCAACGCCTCTTTTACATAAGCAGTTGTCCTAGGTAAACTTAAATCAAGTTCCGGAATCGAATGAAGATGATGTCTGTACATGACCAATTTTTCTTGTAACTGATTGGCCATATTCAAAAATTCTTCAGTTTTTTCAGCCAAAATTAACACCTCCTTAAAAATAGATTTTATTAGTGAACAACAAATCAAAAAATCAAAATTTGCTCACTTTTTATTTTAAGACATTTTAAGAACACTTTTATTGTACTTTAAGAACAAAAAGTTGTCAATAATAAAATAAGACATTTTAAGAACATATTTTTTTCCAACTACTGGTATCGTTGAAATATCATGTTTTTTATGTTATAATTCATGTCATTAATTGTTTATGAAAGGAATTTGCCATGAAAATCATACTTGGTATAATCACGACGGAATCTTATATAGACTATTTCCGTGACATTGAAGAAGAATTGCAGTCGGTATGTAAGTTTCGGATTCTTACAATCAGTAATTTTAGGGAAACAAAAGACGTATATCTAAAAAACTTAGATTCGGTGGACGGATTTGTTATCAGCGGCAGGCTTCTTTACGAGTCAATAGATAAGGAATGTTTAGATACGAAAGTACCTACGCACATTTTGCAGGATAATGAAACCCTTCTATACAGAGAGTTATTTAGGCTGCTGCTTACTGAACCGGGGCTTGACATATCAAGAATTTATGTGGATTTTGCATATATTATCGATTCTTTCAGTGAATTCCAAAAGTACCTTACTCATCAGGGAAAGCCTATTGACAGCGACAATCTGTTCGAAAGAGTGGAAACAATGCTTGAAAACCATATAACACTGTGGGAAGAAAATAAAATAGACTTGTCCATTACGGCATTCAGCCATTTTGTTCCAGAACTTAAAAAACACGGGGTAAGGTATATCTTAATACGCCCCACTTTGGAAAACGTTAAAGAGACCATAAAAGGAATCATCAACGAAATTATTATCCTCAAGCTAAAGAGCAGGAGTGCCGTTGTGGCATGCTTATCGATTGAAACGGTGCACCCACAGTCCGAAGAGCAACTTCATGAGCTGAAAGTGCTAGCCGGCAGATTTCTGCGTAGCATGAATCTTCCAGACACGGCCCAAGTTTCGGAAGGCTTTGTTAAATTGTACACTACCTACGGAAATTTTACGAAAATCACCTCTAACGCGCAGAACTGTGCACTGTTGAAATATTTGGAGGAGCATGCAAGCGACAAAGTAATAATCGGATGGGGCTCGGGGCATGAATATTATCAGGCTAACGAAAACGCCATCAGAGCTCACCGACAGGCCAATGCATTTACGGGCAGCTGCAGCTTTTTTATAAATGAGGATCAGAAGGTCATCGGACCAATGCAGAACATGAATGTTATACAGTTTTGTGAAAAGGCCGATCCAGCAATCATGGCATTGGCCAAAAGCATCGGAATAAATAACATTAATCTGCAGAAAATCATGTATTATGCAGAAATTATGAGAACAAACAAACTATCCTCTGAGGATGTCGCCCAATGCCTATCCATCACCGTCAGAGGAGCAAACCGTATTCTTAACAAAATCGAAGAAAAGGAATATGCGAGAACTGTATTTGAAAAAAGAGACAGCGGCAAAGGAAGGCCCCAAAAGTACTATGAGCTACTGTTTCTCGACAGCGAGGGAAACCTCTTAGAAGGATAACCACGTTCTTTGTGGTTATCCTTTTTATAAATAAACTATTATGATTTCATAGATTAATTATACATAATGTTTTTTTAAATCCTGGTATATAGAAAATTTCTTACGAAGTTCAATAAGATTTTTGCCAAAACTTTCTTCTAATAATTCTCTATGCTTCTCCATGATTTCCATAATATACAGATCATGAATCATTACTTCTGTTATAGGCATAACCAATCCTTGATGCATTGTCCATGCTGCCCTGCTATCTTTACCGAGTGATACAATACCAGCTACAACTTCTGAATTATCAGCACTAGCTACAAGCCAGCGTCCTCCGTATTCATCGGTAATTTCTGTACTCATATCATGTGGGTAAACATTTGCAAAATCAGCTATTATTTCTCCATAAGCAATGATTGTTACTACTACTCCTTTATCAGCTGCCTTTTTTAATTCAGCTTTCAATTCTTTGAATTCCTCTTTCCAAAGTTCAATCAGAATTCTATGTTTTGCTGAGAGGATGCATTCTTTTACTTTATCAAGTATTTCGTCATGACCAGTTATATTCCAGATATTCTCACGATTCTTTGCAGATTGATTATATTGTTCTAAAGATTTTTCTGCAAGTTTAAAACTCTCTTCAGCTTTTACCCTGCGATTTTTAATAAGTTCTTTTGCTGGAATTGGAACGTACTGTTGTGTATTTCCATGGCTAATTAAAATATCTCCACGCATAGCAAGACTATCTAAAACCTCATATATTTTTGAACGTGGCACACCTGAATTTTTTGCTACTGCATAGCCTGTTAATGGTGATTCTTCTAATAATGTAAGGTATGCTTTTGCTTCATATTCTGTAAAATTTAAATTTTTTAATACTTCTAAAATGTTATCTTCCATAAATCCTCCAATAATATTAGTCGCTACTTTAGTAACTAATATTATAACCAAATCTATTGACACAATCAACTAAAACTGATATCGTAATTACAAGTAGTTACGCAAGTAGTCACTAATATAAAAAAGGGGGATATATATTTCTATGTTAAAGGCCAAATCATTATTAGATAATCAAAAAACAAATATACAAAATGGAACTTTATCTTACTATTACTTGGCTAGTACTGGGGCTGTTGTATTATGGAGTGCATCTTTTATCGCAACAAAATTAGCTTATGAAACTTTTGCTCCTATTCAACTCGCTGCAGTTAGAACTCTTTTTGCTGTGCTTCTCTTTTGGTTCATGAGGAAAATCACATCAAATAATGAACAAATACAAAAGGAAGATCGTATCCGTATCGCATTAAGTGGATTTTTGGGGATTACACTTTATTTTGCAATAGAAAACATTGGGGTTAGTATGACATCTTCTTCAAATTCTGCTTTGATAGTAGCTTCTTTTCCTGCTGTTACAACACTACTAGAATTTTTTATTTATCATTCAAAACCAAATGTAAAAAAGGTACTTGGAATTATACTCGCTATCATTGGTGTTGCAGTTTTAACTCAAATTAATGTAGATGGAAATTCTAAATCTATGTTAGGAAATATAATTCTAATAGGAGCCGGAGTTGTATGGGCATTCTACAACTTTATTACAAGAGATTTGACAAATAAATATTCTGCAATGACGTTAACATATTATCAAATGCTAGCAGGCTTCATCTTCTTTTTGCCATTTGTCATCATCGAGGGTAAAACATGGAGAATGCCTACCATGACTTCAGCAAGCGCATTGATCTATCTAAGTGTAGGTTGCTCTATTGTTGCATTTCTATTATATAATTTAGGACTCAGAAAACTCTCTGCTAGTATTTCAGTGTCTCTTATGAATCTAGTTCCTGTTTTAGGTTTGATATTTTCAATATTAATCTTACATGAAAGTGTATCTACCGTACAAATATTAGGAGGAATTATTGTCATCATAGGTGTTATATTAAGTTCTATTCAGAAAGGATAAAATTAAAATGTATAATGAAGTTAATATTTATTTAGTAAATCTATTTAAATTCTTTAACAAATACCTATATCTACCCATAGGCTATAAATGCACCAAAAACAGATTTGGTGCATTCACTATTATTTAAAGCTCTTGTTCGTAGCTTTCTATCATTCTTTTCACCATTTCTCCACCAATTCTACCATTGTCTCTTGAAGAAAGGTTCCCTTTATCAATGTTTTCATAATCACTTAATCCAATTTCTGAAGCCGCTTCAGTTTTTAATCTTTGTACTCCTGGTTTTGCTTCTGGTATTAACGTTGTATTTCTTCCACTGCTACTTGATGCCATATTATTATTCCTCCTTTTGACTATATTTCTTTACAGAAATATATTAACCATAATTTCAAGCTATAGCCTTCAAAAATAATAACAAAAATAGAATTTATTTATTACTCTACCTATGCAAGGTTGATTTTTCTTGAAAAATTATAAACAAGACTATAAATTTGAATTTTGAAGTCTACGTACTCTATCTTCTATAGTTGGATGAGTGCTAAATAGGTTCATTAATCTTTTCGCACTTAGAGGATTGACTATAAACATATGACTTGCTGCGGGATTTACGTCCATAGGAACCACTCTTGAAGCCTGATCTAACTTAAGTAATGCTTTAGAGAGTCCTCTGCTATGTCCTGCAATCCTCGCTCCTGTACTGTCAGCAAGATATTCTCTAGATCTTGATACTGCCATCTGTACTAACATAGCAGCAATAGGTCCTAAAATAATTAATGGTAAAGCTGCTAGGAATCCTGAGCCTTCTTCTTCATCACTGTTACCCATGCCAAACATTAACGCCCATTGCGCCCAATTAGCCATTGTTGTGATTACTCCTGCCATTACAGCTGCAATAGTACTTATAAGCACGTCCCTATTCTTAATATGTGCCAGTTCATGAGCAATAACACCTTCTAATTCTTCATAATTTAGTATATTCAATAGTCCTTGTGTAACTGCAACAGCTGAATGCTTAGGATTTCTTCCTGTTGCAAACGCATTAGGCTGCGTAGAAGCTGTAATATAAAGCCTTGGCATTGGTATTCCTGCATTTGCTGTCAATCTTTCCACCATATTATAAATTTCAATATTATCATTTCTTGTTAATGGCTTAGCTCCAGTCATAGATAATGCAATTTTATCACTAAACCAATAACTTCCTCCATTCATAACTAATGCGAGCACCAAAGCCATCAGCATCCCTGATTGACCTCCAATACCTCTTCCTATTAATACTACTAATATCGTCAGGACACTCATCAGAAGCAAAGTTTTAATTTGATTTCCAAAACTATTCATTTTGTTTTCCTCCTTTTACTTAATTACTAAAATATTTTGACAATTTTTTCTCAATTCAGAAATTTATGTAACAAAAAAACTCTATAGTTAGAACACGTTCTAACTATAGAGTCTCACTAAGCATTTTTTGCTTTCAAAGCCGGGATCTCTCCGTAATGACGACTTTGAATCCTGTTATAATCAACAGGCAGTTACTCCCCCTATAAATGAGATTATCACTGTCTTTTCAGTATTGTTATTAATAATATTACTATTAAATAAAAAACTTGTCAATATTATAGAAATCTTAACATGATAAACTTTTATTGATTTATTCTTACATAATTGTTATATTATTATAAGCAAGTTTTTTAATCACTTTTTTAAAATCATTATAATTCATACAAAAACAAACTTGTATCAATATTGTTTTTACATAAAATTTCGAATATATTAAAAAATATATATAATTTAAATATAAATTTATCTGAAAGGAGCTACAAAAATGTCTACTAGAAAACATTTATTTAAGTTTTTATTAATTACATTTATAGCCGCTATATTTAATTTAGCCATATGGTATTACATGGGTTCTGAAAGAGCTTTAGAATTTCTCGGAGGATATATTATTGAATTAAGTCTTAGTGTCGATAATCTTTTTCTCTTTTTATTAATTTTCTCGAGCTTTGGAATTACTGCTAAACATCAAAAAAGAATTTTAACTTATGGAATTTTTGGTGCGATTATTTTAAGATTCATATTTGTTTTATTAGGAATTGCAATTATTAATGCATTTAAATGGATTATATATATATTTGGTATACTTCTTATTATA
Source organism: Clostridium sp. MF28 (assembly GCF_002969175.1). Taxonomy (NCBI): domain Bacteria; kingdom Bacillati; phylum Bacillota; class Clostridia; order Eubacteriales; family Clostridiaceae; genus Clostridium; species Clostridium sp. MF28. The sequence continues at coordinate 5,967,276 of NZ_CP014331.1, read as the reverse complement.
AGTGGTATAAAAATGATGATTAACAAAGAAGATGATGTATCATTTGAAAATAGTAAATTAATTAAACTTCTAAAAAAAATGATACCTGTAACTAAAGAACTTCATGACGAAAAGTTTTTTGTGAAAATAAACAATGTTCTTCATGCAACACCATTATTTGCCATATTATTTTTAATTGAAGGATCAGATTTACTATTTGCTATTGATTCAATTCCTGCAATATTTGCAATAACAACTAATGTTTTCATCGTATATACATCAAATATTTTTGCAATATTAGGTCTTAGAAATTTATATTTTCTTTTAGAAAAACTACATAGCACCTTCGAATATGTTAAATATGGAGTAGCCTTAATACTTATATTTACTGGTATAAAACTTGGAATATCATTTAAGTATCATATATCTATAGGGATTTCCATTTCTGTTATTATACTAATTCTTATAATAAGTGTAATTGCCTCTATAATAATTAGTAGAAGAACCCAAAAATGAATTATTAAATAATATCATATTAAAGAAAAATAAGGCACATGAAAAAAACAGCAAGACCCAAATGCCATGATTATTTTTCATTAGGCAAGGAGTTTAATGATTTTCTTTTAAGTATAGTTTCAAATTCCAATAGTAAAGCAAATATCGTACTATTCAATAATAGCTTTCTTATTCAATATTAACCAATATACTTCTTATATGGTAATCTAACAGCTATTTTTGTGTCATCAAACATATATTGCGTATTATAAAGTGGTTCGTCGCCTTGAAATACGTTCATTCCTATTGCATAAATAGCTTGTGCCATATTCAAAGGATCTTGAATAACAGTACCAGCCATAGCACCCTGCTTAATCAATTCTTTCGCTTCTGGTAGAGCATCTATTCCAAAAACTGCTATATATTTTGATTCAACTCCTTTATTAAATCCATATTTTTGAATTGCTTCAATTGCGCCAATTGCCATGGCATCGTTATTTGATATTATTGCTTCAATCCTATTGCCAAAATTTAAGAATAGTGAATCAGCAGTTATTCTGCCTAAATCTACATCCCAATTAGCAACTTTGACTGCAAGTTCCTTTGTTTTTATTCCAGCATTATTAATTGCAGAAATAGCTGCATCAGTTCTTTCATTAGATTCTATATTATTATGCTGACCTTTTAATATAACATATTCTAGCATGCCATTTTTATTTTTATCTATAATTTCTCTATTCTTGTTCCAAGAATCACTAATAATTTCCCCTTGTAATTTACCTGCCTCTTTAGCATTTGTTCCTACATAATAAGCTTTACCATAGGATTTAATTGCATCTACTTGTAATGGCTCACGATTAAAAAAAATTATAGGAATGTTTTTGTACCTAAATTTATCTATAATATCTTGTGTTGCTTGTGAATCAACTAAATTTACCAGTAAAATATCTACCCTACTATTAAATATTTGACTAATAGTTTCATTTTGTACTGCTTGATTTCCTTTTCCATCAAAAAATTCAAATTCTACTTTTCCTTTATTTTGCTTCTGAATCTCTTCTAAGTTTTGACGAACTAAAGAAATAAATTTATCATTAGAATTATATAATAGTACATCTATTTTTATATAATTTTGTCGTATCCCATTTATCTGAGCATTAACATTTTTAGTATCATGTACTGATGTTATTGAAAATACAATAATTACAATTCCTAAAACAGCTAATACTCTCTTTAATACTCTCATTTCTAATCCTCTCTTTCACTGCTATATAAACTTATTATTCTCATCAATAAATAAAATTATTTGTACTAAGTGATATCTATAAAATTAATAATTATTTTTCCACTAAATTAATCATCTTAATTATGCACATATTTAGAAATAAAGTTTCTTAATTCTATTTAGTAAAAAGTATTATATACAATCACTGAATTTAAGGAAGAGTTTACATAATCATGTTAAATCATAAGACTCGCAATAATTATATAAATATAATTGTGGATTAGATTAAAGGGATGAGTGATATTGATTCAAAACACATTAATAAAAAAGCTGAGAATCTTAAAATTTTAAGGATTCTCAGCTTCTATTAAATATGAAATTTATAAAAATATTTGGTCACAACCTTTTTAATATCAAATATACTTCAATTAAGGCTAATAAAACTAAAGATATTATTACAGAATTTATAATTAAATGATATTGTCCTCCGAAGCCATCTTGTGCTGTATGTTTTATTAATATTCCTATATACGCCCAAATTATAACAAGTCCATATGCAATATCTTTATTTTTTAACATTATTCGAATACCTAAGAAAACTCCAAGTACTATTATAATGCTAGTATAAATCTCTGACATTCCAATGTTCCTTAATCCTAAACTAACCATAAGTACAATTGCATTAGCAATTGTTGCAATTGTAATCCATCCATAGTAAATGCTAAAAGGAAGTTTTAAAAAAAGCTTTTCTCTTAATGACAGTTCTTCATTTTTAACAGTCTTTATAATTAAGACTAAGCTTACAAGAATAACAATCATTAGTATCATTGACAATATAATAATATTGTAATGCCATGATATAATCCACATTGCATTTGCTATAGATGAAATACAGAAATAAATTCTAACTTTTTCAAATGCGTCTTCATTAATCATAGTTTTTTCTTCTTTAAAAAAGCCAAGTTGATAAATTATATATCCTGCAAGTAGAAAATATATTCCACCCCATATAATAAATGTTAGTCCTGCTGGTGCAAAAAGATTTTTATATGAGTCAGATACATTACCGGTAGTCACTCCATTAATTGGTAGAATATTTGCTAACGCATTTATGCTAATCATTATAAAAAATAAAACTGTAGTAAAAATACTAATATTGGCTTTAACTTTTTTATAACTCATTTTAGAGCCTCCTTTACAAAGTCCCCCCCCTTATTCAAAATGATTCAAAGATAGATATTTCAACTAAAGAAAGGATTTCAAAATGCTTTCTTTAGTGTTTTTTGTCAAATATTCTCCTAGTTCCATATCTGAATTCATTATATGATCTTTACACCATTTAACCATCTTTTGTTGAGTATTAATTACGAACAATGATGATATCCCTGTAGTTTCAAAAACTCTTCTTAATTCTTTAAGTTCATTTTTAAACTCTTCATGTTGTTTATGCTGAACATTGAATTTAGGGTACTTATTTTTCTTTTGAATTTCCTCTTCATAATTAAAATGTTTAATTACATATACTTCAAGAAAATCCAAAGTATTAATAACTTCACTTTTACCTTTTCCTTCTTTCATAGCCTCTAATAATTTATTCAAACGATAAAATAGCTCTTTGTGTTGATTATCAATATTATCATTTCCTACAGATAAAGAGTTATCCCAATTTAAAATCATATTTTAGCCTCCTTCAACCAATATGTTAAATACTAAATTTTTGAGATAGTTCACCTAATGTCTCAGCTGTTTCTGCTTGACTTTGAGATGATTTGGCTACTTCTTCAATTGCTAATGTTACTTCATTAATACTAACTAATATCTCTTCAGAACTAGTAGCTGATTCTACCGCTGTTGCAGACAAACTTTCTAACGCAGAATTTATTTGATTTATAACTTCTTTCATTTGTTCTGATGAACTTGCAATATCACTTGCTATATCATTTACAAATTCCGCATCTTTTTCATATTGAATCCCTGTATTTTTTAACAATTCATAACTTGGTTTAACACTGTTTTCAATGTAGTCTAAAACTTCTTGTCCACTTTCTGATAGATTATCAAAAGCATTTTGAACCCTATGAACCATTCCTTGAATGCTAGCTACTGCGTTTGATGATTGTTCTGCAAGGCTTCGTACCTCATCTGCAACTACAGCAAATCCTTTTCCCATTTCTCCTGCTCTTGCAGCTTCTATAGCCGCATTTAATGCAAGTAAATTAGTTTGAGCTGCTATCTCTCCTATGGAATCTGCCATTATCTTAACATCTTGAACTATTTTTCCTTCATCAATAGCTTTAAGAATATTCATTTTATTTTCTTCATAAATCTTATTTCCATCTTCAATATTTTGTATTGCTTTTTGTTTTATTTCTTCTGCCCTTTTCTTTATTTCGCTTGCAGATTTAAAGCTTTTATTTGCCTTATTATTTAATTCGCTAGTTGCATTTGCTATTTCTTCTGCTGATGCACTAACTTCTTCAGTTGTTGCACTTAAGTCCTGAACTCCTTTAGTTATTTGTTCAGTAGAATCATTGACCATTTGCATTTTTGAAGAAACTTCTTCAGCAGTAGCTGACAATTCTTCACTAGCAGCGCTGATATCACCTGAACTACCTACCATTTGAGATATTAATACCTTTATATTTTCTTTGGATTTGTTCAATGCATTTGCAACTTCACCAATTTCATCATTATATTTAATATCTATTTCCTTTGTTAAGTCTCCTTCACCTAGAGCTTTTGAAAAATCAATTATTTTTCTCAATTCCTTTGAAATAGATATAGATAATAACATTCCAATAATTATAGAAGCAATAAATATGAATATAGTAATTACAATAACTATAATCTTTGAACTATTATAAGTTATTATATTATTTTGTGAATTAGTGCTTGCTTCATTAATATTCATAGAAATTATTTTATCTAATGATTTGAAAAGATTTTCTCTTATAGCAGCCCCTTTTGAAATTTCTCCCATTGAAGATTTATTATTTCCATCTAAAGCAAAAGTATATATTTTCTTAGCTACATAGGAATAATCTTTTGCTGAATTTTCTATTTTGGTAAACGTATCTTTTTCATGTTCTGCAATCAGTTCATTCTTATAACTTTCTAAAAGTTTTGAATTATTATCTAATAAAGTTTGCACCTCTTTAACAGTACTATTTTTTTGACTTATATCCATTTCATCATTATATGCTAATGCAGTTAGATCTCCACGAATGATTAAATAGTTTTGTTTTATTTCATCCAGTGTCTGTATAGATTTAAAATTATATTCATACATCAATTTAGTATTATTATTTAATTTGTCCATATTGTGTATCCCTAAAAACCCAACTATACCTGTAAATATAGATACAAATGTAAATAATAAAACTAATTTTGATGCTATTTTTAAATTATTAATCCTTTTAAACATAAATAATCACTCCATCATACTTTGCTGATTTTTATTGTAATTTTAAAATTTAAATTAACAATCCAACTACGCATAGGTATTTCTACTAATCTCATCTTTACATTTTCCTTATTTCATATAAGAAACTAATAAATTTATACGGTTAAATGATTTACATATGCTTTTAAGACAAATAGACAATCTTTCATATCACTCAAAATTCATCAAAACCACCTCTTATATCCATATGTTTTATTATATAATTCTACATATTTCAAAAAATCCCTCTATTTATTTTCACAATATTTAGCATTTTAAAGCATTTTTTATAATACCACTTTCCTTAATTACAAAATAAATATACATCAAGTCGAATTATAACCATTAAATTTTTCATCGAAAATTATGCAAAAAAATCAGTCAATAGTTTTTACTCTTGACTGATTAAGAATATAAAATGCTTCCCTTTCCATAACTACTTTCGACAACCACTTTTCCTCCATGCATTTCTACGAAAGATTTTACAAGAGCCAAGCCTATTCCGCTGCCTTCAGCTTTTCTTCTATATAATTAATCAACCTGTGTAAATGTATCAAATATTCTGCTCTGCATACATAAAGGTATTCCTATTCCTGTATCATCTACTGATATTTTTATTTTGCTTTCATTGCAGATGATATTTACATTGATAGTACCTCCTGTTTTTGTAAACTTTATAGCATTTCACAATATATTTAGCATGACTCTTTCAATACCTATAACCTGTTTTAGTTCTTTTCTTAAATAAGAAAACAAATAATTTTCATCTATTTATGTAATGACTAAAATTTATACATATATCCTTTATGAAAACGAAATAAAGGAGGTTAAAACTATGGCTGTAACTAAAACTATTGACTCTGTTTCTCTCAGTATTGAAGTTCAAAAAGCTCTAGACAAAGCAGGCGATCCAATTTATACAAAAAAGACTTTTTCAGGTATAAAAACAGATGCTACACCTGATAATGTTTATGCTGTTGCAGATGCAATCAAAGGTGTTATGGAAGCTAACACTAGAGATTACTTTATTAATGAATCTTCTAGCTTAGCAAATGCTTAGGATCTTATTCTTAAAAAATATTGTAGGAAACTCGACTCACATTCGTTCGCTGAGTGCTCACAGAGTAAGCGACCACCATCAAATCATAGATTCGAGTTCTCTACTTAAGATTGGAGGTAAATTAAATGGAATATTCTTTATCTATGACTTTTTTAACTGTAGCTGGTGAAAAAAGTACTTTAAGTGTTTCTGGTGTTAAACCTACTCTTACAAAAGATGAGATCAACGCACTTATGGATACTGTAATTGCTAAGAATGTTTTCAAGACTAATTCTGGTGATTTAGTTAAGAAATCTGGTGCTCAAGTTACTCAAAGACAAGTTACTAAATTTGAAATAGCTTAATCTTTTAATAAAAATGGAGATTTATCCTGATTGCAAGGATAAATCTCCATTTTTTTTACTTCTAATTTTTATATGAAAGCTTAAGTAAATTGATAAAAATTCACTTAACTAAAGTATCCTGGATATTGTCTTTCTTATACCTTTGTTGATGTTTTTTTGTATAAAATATCACTATATCCTTTTATGAATAATATAATTGTGATAATGCTAGATAAAAGGTCTGTTATAGGTTGAGCGAACCATAGTCCGTCCTGACCAATTACCTTTGGTAAGAAAAATATAGTTAGTGCTAATATCACTGATTGCCTTGATATACTTAATATTACGGCGGTTTTAGGTTTACCTGTTAGCATCATAAAACCAGAGCCAAAGGTAGGAATGGAAATAAGAAAGATAAGCACTGTATATTTTTTTAAGCCATTTATAGAAATATTCACAAGTTCAGGGTTCTGGGTAAAAAGACTAACGGCGAATTTTGGAAATAGCTGCATAATTATAGCACTAACTGCCAAGAATCCAGTACTAAACAAAACAGCAAGGGCAAGAGTCTTCAGGGTTCTGCCATAATTCTTTTTTGCATAATTATAACCGATAATGGGCTGGAAGCCTTGAGCTATTCCATAAACTGGCATCAAAAATAATATTGTAATGGAGTTTAGTACAGTCATTGCGCCAATTGCTAGTTCTCCACCATATAAATTTAAGGAATAATTGCTTACAATTTGTGCAACACTTACGGATAATTGATTAGAAAATGGAACTAACCCAATTAAGAAAATAGCTTTTACAATTGAAATATGTAATTTGAAATTGATCTTTTTAAGTATCAAAGTATTTTTTAATTTCATGAAATAATAAAGTCCAAGAATCACGGTAGTAAATTGAGCAATGACAGTAGCAATAGCTGCACCTTTTATTCCCATGTGAAATACATATATAAATAAGGCATCAAGTAATATATTAAGAATGCACCCTGTAATTGTAATAGCAGCTGAAAATATAGGATTTCCATCAGAACGAACGATAAAAGGCAGACAAAATCCCAGCATATTAAATACGGTACCAGCCATGATGATTGTAATAAAATCTTTAGTATAAGATAATACTTCACCGTTTATACCGAGCCATCCTAATATTGAATTTTGAAATATCATATATAGACTAGTGACCAAAAGCCCTAAAACAATGCTTAGAGATAGTGCATTTCCTGCAAAATTTTCAGCTTCTTCTTTATTGCCTTCTCCGAGTTTTATAGAGATATTAGAGCTGGCCCCCATTGATATGAGAGCAGATAACGCTACTACTATTGTAGTAATTGGCATTGTAAGGCCAATTCCAGTTAAAGCTAGAGTTCCGACTTCTGATATATTTCCTATAAACATCCGATCGATTACTATATAAAGTGAATTAATCAATAAACTGAGTACTGTTGGAACTGAATATTGTATAAGTAATTTTCCAATAGGTTTTTGTTCAAGTTCTTGTATTTTGTCCATTATGTAATTTCTCCTTTAGATACATTAAAGATATATAATATCTGCAATTCAAATATAAAAACCCATATATTAATGGGTAAATATTTATTCTTTGTTGGTTTTGCAGTTTGATTTATTTTGAGTCAGATCATATAGTTTTTTATCTTCTAGATAATTTTCTAGTACATTTTCAGCTCCTGACATTACTTTTTCAATCAAACATTTGCTATTTTCATTTAAATTGCAAACAAATAATGAGCCAGTTCCTTCAGTGGCCTTAATAACATCCATAAAAGAAATAGACTTCATGTCTTTACGCAAAACGTAACCTCCATTTGCACCTGGAGTTGACTCAATTAAATCAGCTTTTACCAGCTGAGTTAAAATTTTCGAAAGATATGTAGTAGATAAATTAAAGTGTTCCGCTAGAGCACTTACGCTTAGTTTCTCACTTTTCGCATTTTCCATCATATATACAATTGTATGTAGAGCATAATTTGTTGCTTTTGTATATTTCAAATTAAAACCTCCTAAAAGATATTGCAGAGCTTATTTATCTATAATAATAAATATAATAGATTATTTTGTCAATAAGTATTTTATTCACATATTTATAATCTACAAAATTTAATAAATTTAAAATATTGACAAAATTAATTTGTGTCTTTATAATAGCAGACAAATAGACTCTACGATATACTTAATTCTAAAGTAGCTATAAAATGAGGCGTTCTAATTAATAGTAAAAAAAACTGTAAGAGGCTCAAAGAATTACCACTTAATTTCTTTTAATTGAATTTGAAAAGTTTTTAGGTATATTAAAGATATTAAATATCCTTAATATATATTATAACAAGTTATATCTAAAAATTATAAGAAGCTAATTAGGAAACTTACAAACGCTTATTTATGAAGGTTACTTTTTGAAAGAAGGTGATATAAATCTGCATAATTATGTATAAAGTGAAGTTAGTTTACTTTACTTAGATAAGTTTGAAACTTTACTTGAAGCATTTATGTAATAATAATTTTATAAGAATATTATAATATTTTGAATAAAAATTAGAGTTAAAAAAGGAGTTTTTAATAATGAAAGTTGTAGCTTTTAATGGTAGCCCAAATAAAAATGGAAACACTTATCATGCCTTAAAATTAATTGCAGAGGAATTAGAAAAACAAGATATAGAAGTTGAAATAATACATATAGGTAGTCAAGCTATAAGGGGATGCATGTCATGTTGGGGGTGTTATAAAAATCAAAATGAAAAATGTGTTTTAAAGGGAGATTCTGTAAATGAATGGATCGAAAAAATGAAAAAGGCAGATGGGATAATACTAGGTTCTCCTGTACATTATTCAGGAATAAGCGGGGCAATGAAATCTTTCTTGGATAGAGCTTTTGTTGTCAATGAAAATAATGGCAGCATATTAAGACATAAGGTTGGTGCAGCTGTTGTAGCGGTTCGACGTTCTGGAGGTATAGCTGCACTTGATCAGCTAAACAAGTACATTAATTATTCTGAGATGCTAATGCCATCATCAAGATACTGGAACGTTATTCATGGCACAACTCCAGGAGAAGTTATACAGGATGAAGAAGGGGTTCAAATAATGAAGACCTTAGCTAAAAATATGGCTTGGCTGCTTAAACTTGTTGAGTATGGAAAAAATAATATAGAAGCACCAGAAAAAGAAGATAAAATACTTACAAATTTTATCCGTCAATAATATATAGCACTGATAAAGGAAAATGGAGGAATATAGTATGAAAATAGTAGATAATAATGAATTCGGAAATGAAATAAAAGGTGGAGTTACGGTCGTAGATTTTTTTGCAACCTGGTGCGGACCTTGTAAAATGATATCACCCATTCTTGAAGAGTTATCAGAGGAAATGAAAGGGAAAGTAAATTTTATAAAAGTAGATGTGGATAAAAGTGTAGATTTAGCAGATAAATATCACATTTCAAGTATACCTACTGTAGTTATCTTTAAGAATAATGAAAATGTGAACCAGTTTGTTGGCTTTTTACCAAAGGAAGAGATTAAAAGACTGATTGAAAATACTTTATAAAACTATAATCTTCAAACGATATATGTAAAATAAGCTTTTTAAGCTATAGATAAAAAAACTATAACATTTATAAAAGTAAAATTTTCAAACTATTTATCTTATTTCTAATAAGTTAAGTTAGATTGCATGTCAAAAACGTTCTTGAGAAAGAGCGTTTTTTGATTATCATTTATAAATGACCTTCATACATGATTGAAAGTTCTCCATAAACCTTACCCAAATTTTTATAAGGCATAGTCCATCTTTTTGTGGCTTCAAATGTTGTTAAATACAAAGCTTTTAACAAAGTTGTATCGGTTGGAAAAACACTTCTTTGTCTATTTGGCCTACGATAAGTACCATTCAAACTTTCTATTGCATTTGTTGTATAAATTATTTTCTTACCTCAGCAGAAAATTTGAATATAGTACTTATTACATTGCAATTAACAGACAAGCTTTTCATTTAATTTAGATAATGCTCTTGCCGCCTTTCAGTTATTTCAACCATACGCTCATGGGCAACAGATTCTGATCGTACAATGTATATTGTTTTAAGTCATTTTAAAGCATATATCTTATTTATTCTGATTTCAGTATCTTAACTATATATTGTCCATCCATCTTTCCACATATCAACTGGTTTAATCCTTCCCTAAAGCCTTTCTGCATCCATCACAAACAACTGCTCCATTAAATTCAACAACATCTTTATCACTTCCACAAAAAATGCATCCTTTAATATATTTTTTAACAACCACCCCATTATCAACCTTAATTATTTCCATGGAATCTCCCTCGTAAATTTCTAGTACCTTTCTTATTTCTTTTGGTATTACAATCCTTCCAAGTGGGTCGAGCTTTCTTACTATTCCTGATGATTTCATTTAAACAACTTCCCTTCATAATTTAGCTTTGTTTAATTCTGAAAAAATTCGTTTTCATGAGAATTTTCACTCTGTAATTGTTTATTGTGAATTGTGCACTGTGCATTGTAAATTTATTTAAGTCTATAATTATTCCTAATATCCTTCTCAATTTCTACAACATAATCTTTTGACATTTCATATATTCTTGAAGCGACCCCTTCATCAAATGTCAGTAATCTGTCAATGGAGAATTCGCTGCTGACTATGATCGGCAGAAAATTAAGATACCTGTAATTAATAATTTCAAACATAATATTTGTATCTGTTTCATTGATTTTTCCCTTAAAGAGATCATCAATAAGTAGTACCTCACATAATTGATACTTTGAGATGGTCCTAGTATAATATTCTTCATCAATCATATTTTGTTTTATCTTTGTGATTACATCACGATAAGGCATGTACAGCACTTTAATTCTTTGTTTTAAAAAATTCAATGCAACAGCAATACTGCAATGCGTTTTACCGCTGCCAACCTGTCCACATAATAAAATACTATTTCGCCTAGTATCTTTTATTTCATCAAAATCAGTACAATATGCTGCTGCAGTGTCCTTCATCCTTTGTGACGCATTATTCCAAACTTCAAAACTAGAAAAAGTAAGTTTACTTTGTTCAACATTGATTCCAGAATACTTCCACTCATTCTTTAGTTTTTCTATTTTTCTGCATTCACAGGCTACAGCAAGAGGCTGCATATGTTCCTGGGGGATAAGTATCCATCCAGTATCGCAGCATTTATCGCATTTATATGAGGTTTGCTTCAATCCTCTTTCGTTCAGCTTCTGTAAGTTTTCGCGGTTCCTTCGGCTTGAATCCTGCAAATTCATTTTTATCTGCTCTGTTACTCTTTCCATTGCTTCTAACCCCATTTTTCTTTACCTCCATATGATCTTCTGGATACCCATCTCTCCTCCAGTTTTTTAATACCCCAATTGCATACTTTATGTCAGGACAATTCTTCTCAAACCCAACATCCATGGCCATCTTAACCATTTTTTCTCCATGGATATCAATAGCCGATCTAAGAGCAACATAGTCGCATCCTCCTGGCTTTCCTGTTATTTTTTCATGATAATGCATAAGCTCTAAAGCTTTAAGATTTATGTCCTCCTCTTCCCCTGATTCACTTTTAGTATTATTGTGTTTCTTAGATAGATTCGACTGGCTAACTTCATCATCACAAGCTGAGCCTTTATTATTTATATCAAAACCATTATTCTTTTTACCCTCTATGTTTTTATCTTTATCTATCTCTTTTTTCTCCTTCTTATTCTTATTCTTTTTCTCCTTCTTATTCTGTTGCGTTACTGTAACGTTACATTTATTTTGAGTAACGTTACTATTATTTTGAGTAACAATACAATTATTATCATCAGTTTCTAAAATGTTATTACTGATATCTTCATTATCATCAATAATTTCTACAGTACTATTATTACCTGCTTCGCTAGTAGTAATATTAGTTTTATCATTAATATACGTATTTCCAGAAGCCTCTTCACTAGTTTCCAAATTTTCTAATATATCATTCTTACCTAGAGCTTTGTTTTCTTCTATAGTAGAATTCTTAGAGTAATCTTTCTTTCCTTCTAATTCATTAGTTTTTTCTAATTCTACACTTTCATCCAGATCTTGATTTTCTTCTAAATCTATAAATTCTTCTAAGACTTTATCTTCCTGAGTTTCTTCCTTATTACTTTTAGCTGCATTCTTCTCTTCTTTCTTCTTTTCTCTATGATTTTCAACTCTTTTTCTGTTTTGTTCACGGACCCTTTCCATTCCCTCTATGTTCTGATGCTTATCCCAGTTCACAATTCTAATTACTTTATCAGAAGCTATTTCAATCATGCCAAAGTTAGATAATACTTTTAATGCAATCTTAATATCCTCTAAAGGCCTAGAAAATAATACAGCCAACATTTTGGCAGTGAGAGGTTTCCCTTCTGATAAGAAAACCTTTCCATTAGCATTAAGTTTTCCACCAAGTAAAAGTATTCTTATCCAAACATAATGAATTGTATCCCTGTTAGGCATTGCATCTATTAACTTCATCTTTTCATCATCATGCATATTAGTAGCTAATTTAATCCATTTGATATCTGCCATTATTTTCACGCTCCCATAAATAAAATTGCCTAAACCTTTCAAGACCATTCCATGATGGGTTTAACTCAATTAACTTACAAACATCTATATAACATTTAAAAATCCTAAAATTCATTTGTAAGTCCTCACTTTCTTTTTATACATTTCTATCAAAAATTGTATCCCTGATATATTCTAGCTCAATGTGTATGAAAATAAATTTACATTTATTTTTTAATTTAAGACTACTATTTTCTTAATTCAATTAAAATTTCTTTTAATAATTCTTGCATAGCTTGTCCTTCTATAAAAATAACCATCAGCTCAACATAATGCTCTTAAATTACAATATATACGTTGCAATTCCCAATGCACATTTCACAATTACGTATAAAATTCTTGCAGCATTTTTAGAATTGTGATGAAGAATTATTTTTGCAATATATATAATCAATTCTAGATTTCTAATACTATATATATAAAGTAAATACATTTTACTCTTTAAGTAATTTATTTATCAAAAAAAATCTCTATTGGATTATTTATATCTAATAGTTTTATCATCTTATCAATTTCATTAGAACCAAATATTCCTTTATTAAGTTTATTACCTAAGGTTTTTGGAGACATTCCTAATTCCCTTGCCAGCTTTTCCTGAGTATATCCTTTTGCTTTTATCTTTCCCTTTAACTCATTAACTAATATCATAAATGCTCTCCTTTCGTTACTCGTTAAGTAATATTTTATATATTATGGCTATTATTGTCAATACTTCTTACGTAACTTTTTCTATATACTGGAAAATAATTGTTGCATATCCGGAAACAGATGTTATAATAAATTATATTAATAGTCTCCAAATTAGAATGATTTTTTTAATTTGCCTAACTGCAGTAAACAAAATAAATAAAAAGTTATTAAGTTTTATTAGGACGCTTCGATTTTATTATAGATTATCAATAAATTATATTAATTGATAATCTATAATTTACTTACTTTTAATATAGAACTAAGAGGTGATATAAAATGGGTTTGAAAGAAAATATCAAAAATAGACGATTAGAATTGAATCTCACATTAGAAGATGTTTCTAAAAGATTATCTATTAGTAAGCCAACACTTCAAAGATATGAAAGCGGTGTAATCTCTAATATACCTTCTGACAAAATCGAAAAACTTGCAGTAATATTAGAAACAACTCCATCTATTTTAATGGGATGGGATGAAAACAAAATAAAAACACGTTTACAACTATCAGAAGAATTAGAATGTTTATTAAAAAAATATAATTCTTTAGATAATCTAGGTAAACATACAGTAAACACGGTATTAGAAATGGAATTTAATCGTTGCTCACAACTTAATAATCAAGATAGAATCTTTTAATTTATTGTCTATAATGCGCACGTTATTTGATAAAAATAAATTAAAATTAAATATCCAAATTACAAAACACTTCTAATTAATTGCACCAATAGCTATATCACTCATATACAGCATTATTAATTATTAATTTTCATATATAATTAATAATGCTGTATAATTCACTCTAGAATAATACAGCACTTTAATTTCTTTCTTTAAGCTATATTTAAATTTCAAGTTGCTTTTAATTACATATTTCTTCTAATGCTAGTATGGTGCATGCCATATTTCATAGTTTTCCAAAATAAATTTAATAAACTTATATCTATTTAACTAATCAAAAGATTCATTATAGGTTAACTTTTCTCGTAATTTAATATACCACTTTATTTCTAGTGCTTTATTAAATTTGCACCTAATTCAAATGCTTTTTGACAATCTAAAGGAAATTGAATTTTTCTATGTGCTGCTTTTTCTTCTTCAGAGAAGGATTCAACTTTATATTTTGAGTAATCATCAAATTGATAAGTATTATTTGAATACATAACTAATGGTTTTGTAAATATATGTCCAATATTAGATTCCATGCGCTCAAAAGTTTTTAAATAACCAATTTGCTTCATTACCTCTTCTTTAACATTCATTGTATAAATAAATGCTGTTGGCATCCTCTTTGGCGCTAGTGAAGTACCATTATTGTCATACACAAGATAGGGAAATAATAGTCTTTCTAAAAATGATAGGAATTTACCTGTTACATTACTAAAATATACTGGAGAACTAAAAATAAGTCCATCAGATTGAGATACTTTTTCTAAAACTTCTTGAAGATCGTCTTTTACCGCACATTTTCCATAACTGTTACTTCCAAGTCTTTTACAAGCAAAGCAACTTATACATCCAGTATAATTTAAATCATATAAATTAATTATTTCAGTTTCAATTTCTTTATCTTTTGCAGCTTCTTTTACTCCATCTAAAGCTTTTTGAAGCAATGTCGCTGTATTTTTATTTTTTCTTGGACTTCCGTTAATACCATAAATTTTCATAGTAACACTCCTCTTTCTGTATATTCTCTTATGATGTTTTTGTTATAATTAATATAGCATAGGAGAAAAGATATACAAGAATGCAGTTTTTTCTGTGCCAGTATAAAAAGTATACTATTGAATTTGAAGGAGTTGTGATTATGAGTGATTATATGAATTATAATAAAGAATTCCCTGCTGATAATGTATATGAAAGAAAATGTCCTGTTATATATGCACTCGATATTTTAGGCCAGAAATGGAAATTACCTATCTTATGGTGTTTATCCAACAAAGATTTTACTAGATATAGTGAATTAAAACGAAAAGTTAAAGGTATTACTAATATGATGCTTACAAAGTCTTTAAAAGAATTAGAAGAACATACGCTAATTGTTAGAACCCAATATGAAACCATTCCTCCGAAGGTTGAATATTCTTTGACAGAAAGAGGTAAAGCCTTACTTCCCACATTTAAGGAATTATACATATGGGGTGAAGAGCAACTTAAACTTGATACGTCAAAATCAAATTATAAATAATATGAAATAAATGTATAATATATAAATTTACGTAAAAATAAATCTATATATTATCCTTATTATTATAAATTTATATTTCATATCTTTTAAATGCTTCTCATTTACTTTAATACATAATGTAGGAATTTTGAAAACTAGCAAGAAACTATTTATGGCTAGTTATAACATCTTTAATAATTATTATTAAGTATTTAAAGCATAGAATATTAATGAAATTATTCCACAAACTATAACGCTAGTAATAATCCTAGTGAGCAGATACCCTTTCGTTAATTGACTTAAATTACCTATTTGTGAACGATTTACCGAATCTGCGGAGTTATCCATTGAATTTTTTATATCCGTTAATTTTGCATTTATCTTTTTATCCACGAAATTCCTCCCTAGTATTAATTAATCATTGACAATAATTTACTATTACGAATCAGTTATAACATATTTTGTAAACATCCCATTGTTCAATTTTCAAAGAATAATATTTAAAATAGCTACTTCGCATTTTGAGTTGGCTTGATTGCGATGTTGAGACTAAAATAATAGCATAAATTTAAGATATAGCTGAATTTTGTAGCAGCATATCTTAAATTTATGCACCTCAATATCGCAATCAATTACTAGAACGAAGTCGCTAAAAGCCGACCGTCCCATATGGAGATTCAAAACCCATGATTTACACCTAAAATCTATATTTTTATTCATTTGCTAATTCTAGCAAAGTCTCGGAAACAGAAGTAAAAAGAATAGAGTACATTTCTTTTTGATTAAACAATGTCAAAGAATTTAATTGTTCTGGTATAGTAAAAACAATATGAAAGTAATGAGTTGGTAATAATGCTTTACTTCTCTCATAAATCCACATTTCTTTGGCATAAGCCTGACATTTTGGACAATGCCTATTTCTACATGAGTTATATGAAACCTTAGTTTCGGCACACTCATCGCACTCATATACATGGCCGCCAAGCGCAGCAGTTCTACAATCTTTAATTGAATATAGTGCTTTTAGAATATTAGATGGTAATTTCTTTGATTTAATATACGCTTCTCCATGTAAATTAATAATCTCTTGCAGTGAATTCATAATTTACTCAAATGTGTCTAATGGACTCTTTATATTCAGTATTTCATAATCCATTACATGTAAATATATAAATGTTGTTTTGATATTTGAATGTCCTAATAATGCTTGAATTGTTCTTAAATCAACTCCGCCATTCATCAAATGCGTTGCAATAAGAATGTCTTAATGTATGTACCGTAGCATTTCTTGTTATACCTGCTTTTTTTATTGACTTATCCATAACAAGTTCAATTCCACGAACTTTCATTGGCTTTTTAGTCTTTCTAGAAATAAAAAGATAATCATCTGGTTGATAATTTTTATATCCAAATTTGATCCAGTATTCTCTTAATATCTCTAAGTTTTTTTGTGAAAGCAAAGTATATCGTTCTTTATTCCTCTTACCATTTCTTATTCTAATTTTCATTTCTTTACTCATAATATCAGCTATTCTTAGATTAACAACTTCGCTAACGCGTAAGCCGCCAGAATATATAGTCGTAAGAATTGCTTTATGTTTTAAATAGGTTATGGATCCTAATAAACGCTTAATTTCTTCCTTTGTTAAATAACTAGGTAAATGCTTATCATACCTAAGTCTTGGGATTCTCAAATCGTTCCAAGACCTTTCTAAAGTTACTACATAAAAAAATTTTAGAGTACTATTGATATAATTTATAGTTCCTTTGCATAATTTTCTTGTTTTTATGCAATACTCTAAATAATTAATGATTTCAGGTTCACCTAATAATTCAGGTGGTCTGTTATAAAATCTAGAAAAGTTTTTAATAATATATACACGGTTTTTAATCGTGTCATTACTACGACCACATAGTTCTAGATCTTTAATCATTTTTTCGATTTTTTGATACATTTTATCACTCCTTTAAAAGGCGTGTAAAATGTGAGAAGTGAAGTTCCTTGAGAAAGAACTTCACTTCTTATTTTTTCCATATAAAATTTTATTTAATCACTAAACCAAGCCGTCGCTTTTAGCGATTTAGTTCTATATTAGTATTGCGAATAAAAAAATATCGCAAATCTATTCTTTTTTCTGAATAGTGCGATATTCTAATCTACCATTAAATTTTTAAATATAATAATAACACTTATAACCAACTATACAAATTGGAATTTATGGATTTGGCGTTGTGCGCATTATCTAACATTAAATTAAAAACTTCGGAATATATTATTCAATTATATATGCACTTATAATTTCTCCATAATAAGCTGTATGAAAATCTCTGTTTGCACCATGAAATGATCCTTCAACATCTTGCGGGTAAAATTTGCTTTTAATTTCTTCTTTAATCTCACTCTCATCCTGTTTTTGTTTATATAAAACCCTACACTCAAGTGTAAGTGGAAGTTCTTTAATGGCAGGAACTGAAACACTATTAGGCGATTCCAATGTCAAGTTTAGTTCTTTAATTTTATCACTTAAATGACCAGACTTTGTGCCGCAAATTCCCAATATTTTTTTATCAAACTCACCAAATGGTACATTTATAGTAAATTCAGGATTTTTTTCAAGTTGATGTTTTGTAAAGCGATTTTCTCTCACGTAAACTGTAAAAGTTGCTTTCCCCCATTCTATTCCTAGCGTTCCCCATGAAATAGTCATAGAATTAACTTTATCATCTACCTTTGTTGTTAACAAAACACCTGTTTTAAGTGCTTTCATAATTACATTGGCATAATCAAATACTTGTATTTCTTTTTTCATAATGCTATCCTCCTTGAATATTTCTTGTCTCTATGATAAATTAATATGTAATTAGTAGCAAGTATGCACTTTTTTGTTAGATACTATCCAAAAGGAGAGTTAACATGGATAATGAAGTAAATATTAAACCATTTGCTTATGCAATGTCTTTGATTGACGGTAAATGGAAAATGTACATATTATTTTGGCTTTGGAAAAAACAAATTCTAAGATATGGTGAGTTAAAACGCTCCCTTGGAACAATTACTCATAAAATGCTCAGTACACAGTTAAAAGAATTAGAATCAGATAATTTAATTATTCGAAAAGAATATCCTCAAGTTCCTCCAAAGGTAGAATATTCTCTATCCCAAAGAGGTTTAAGCATTATGCCTGTTTTGCAATGCTTATGTGAATGGGGCAATAATCATATTGATGATTTATAGTATTTTAGTTAAGATTATTTCTCTAATCTTTATTTAATTCAACCGATAAATCACAATTTATTTTCCAATTAATCATAGCATATTTTGTAAATATCACATTATTCAATTTTCAAAGAACAACATTTTTATTTACTACGTCAAATCTACATATTGTGCGGTAAAAAAACCGCAAATTCAATCTCTTGAATAATGCGATTTTATAATTTGCTATTTATTTTTAGTAATTCATAATTTAAGAATAGTGTAAATCTTATATATTGATAGGTTGTTGAATAACTAATTTTTACAAATGGTTATTTAAGAAAATATTCTTAGAAATTATATATTCCAAGGATATTTTCTAGTTTTTATTCCTTGCTGCTTTTTGTTAAATTCATCTATTAAGTACGCTAATAAGACCCATTTTATATGACGTTCGTATCGGGCTTGCCCATAAAGCCTTGGGTTTTCTAAGTTATATAATCCCTTTAATACAGAGAATAATTGCTCTATTTTCAATCTGTTTTTATATAATTTTGATCCAATAGGAGATTGAATAAACAAAGCATTTTCATATCGTTTATCAGTAAATGACTCAATACTTTTAGCCTTACGCATATTTATATCAGTTAACAAATTAAATTCTAAGCTAGAAGCAATTTCAAACCATTCTAATGAATCATATGCTGCATCTGCAAGTATTAAAAATGGATTATAAATTTTAGCTTCATATAGTAAATCTGAGACTTGATTATCATAAACATTAGCTGTTGTTAAATAAAAAACTAGAGGAATTATAATATCACTAACTGCTGCAATACAGTGTAATTTATAACCTTTATAATATCCAAGGCGGGTACCCTTACCGGATTTAGCTTCGCTATCGTATTTTGAACTTCTTAAAGCAGTTCCATCTATTGCACACAGTCTAGTTTCAGGATTGATAAGTTCAACAAGCATAGCATAAATACCATAATATATATGTTTCTCTAAAATTTTAGTTCTTAATGAGAATGTAGAATAATCTGGTACTTGATTGAGTTGAATTATAGACTGAAACACATAGTCTTGCTTTATACGATATTCAAGCTCTCTTAAACTGAAAATACTACTTTTAACGCCATATAATATACATGCAACTATTTGTTCATCTGAATACTTACGTGGTCGCCCTTTAGTACTTTTAATATTCGAATTTAATTTAGCAAATGCAATTTTAACAGCTTCAAAAATTTTATAATGGTCATTTTCACTTTTAATATTTGATGATATAATCATATTTGAGTCATTCCTTATGTGATATATTTGGGTTTTTCGCGAAATTATTATATCACAAAGGGATGACTTATTTATTTTTTACAAATTCTGTTTATTCAACAACCTAATTGAATATAAAATTAAAGCATGACCGTAAAACGGAAATTAAACTTGAATACATTTTAGTTTGTTTATTAAAAAAAATAACTATAATGATAGAACATTTCATTTCTTTTATACCCTGATTGTTCATATAGTTTTTGTGCAGTAGTATTATCTATTGCAGTTGATAAGGTTAATCCTTTTGCTCCTGTTTCAAATGCAAACTCTTTTGCTTTATTCATTAAACTTTTACCTATACCTTTCTTTCTCGCACTTTCTTCAACATATAAATCATTTAGTATCCATATTCTTTTCATGGATACTGATGAAAAAGATGGGTATAATTGAACAAATCCTAGAGGTATTATTGAGTCTTTCATGATAATAAAAATTACTGATTCATTATGTATCATTCGTTCTTCAATAAATTTCTTTGAAGATTCTAAATTTGAATCTTGTCCATAAAATATTCTATACTTATTGAATAAGTTTCCAACTAACTCTAAATCTTCTAAATCAGCTTTTTTAATTTTTATATTTTCCATATTCTCTCTCCTCTTTATACTTTATGATTTTATTTCGATATAACTATGCGCTAGTAGTATTTCACCATAATTTACTATCATGCATTAATTATAGTATATCTTGTAAAAATCGCATTATTCAATTTTCAAAGAACATTTTTATAATTTACCACATCAAATCTATATATTATGTAAAGTTTCTAGTATTTTCAGCTCTCTAATTCACCTTTACAGTCTTCTAATATTATTTAAAAAAACTTTTGATAGTTTCACATACAAAATCAACTTCTGCTTCTGTTATTTGAGGATATATTGGAAGTGCAAGTATTCTCTCACATATACTTTCAGCAACCGGAAAATCTCCTTTTTTATAACCTAAATAACTGAAACACCTTTGAAGATGTAATGGTATAGGATAATAAATACTAAATTGAATCTGATTTTTCTTTAAGTATTCTCCAAGTTCATCTCTCTTTTCTGTTAATATATTAAATACATAATACACGGGATTTTGCTCGCCTTTCAAAGTGGCAAATTTTAATTCCTGACAATCTTTTAACCTATCAAAATACCAATTGGCAACAATTTCTCTCTTTTTAATGCTTTCTTTTATGTATTTCATTTTCACTTGAAGAATAGCTGCCTGTATAGTATCTAATCTTGAATTGTATCCAATATGCTCATAGTGATATTTTTTTGATGCTCCGTGAACTCTATACATTCTAGCTAATCTAGCTAATTCATCATTATTTGTTACTATCATTCCTCCATCCCCCAAACCACCAAGAGTCTTGGTTGGAAAGAATGAGAAAATCCCAAAATCTCCAATAGTGCCTGAATGTTTATATTCAGACCCATTTCCTTTCCATCTCATTCCAAATCCCTCAGCAGCATCTTCAAGTACTCTCAAATTATGTTTACCTGCTATGTCCATTATTTTATCCATATCAGCCATTTGTGAAAAAAGATGAATTGGAACTATACCAACAGTATTTTTAGTAACCTTTTCTTCTATTTTATTTGCATCAATATTAAAAGTCTCCTCATCAATATCTACAAAAACTGGTTTTCCACCTCTTCTTGTTATACATGAAGTAGATGCAAGAAAAGTAAATGGAGATGTGATGACTTCTTTTCCATTTTCAAACCCTAAAATATCCGAAGTTAAAATTAGCGCATCAGTTCCAGATGCAACAGCAATCGCATGTTTAGCTCCAGTAAACTCCTCAATAGATTTTTCAAAATCAGTCACCTCTTTTCCAAGGGTTGAAATTCCTTCTTGCATAACGCTAATAACAGCATTATCAAACTCTTGTTTATGTTCTTCATATTCTCTTTTAGATGTATAAAAATCAACTTTCAATTTATGTTCCTCCTTTTGTTTTTTCCATATTTTTCATGAATTGCTACTACAAATCTATATATTGCGCAAATCATATGAATAGCTATTTTTTCTTTATACACCTATTTTAATTCCTACCCTTAGGTATGAGTCAATATTAATATCCTAACTGTTTTCCTACAATAATTACCTTTATCCTATCTTTAATAAACTGCCCTCTAATCGATAGATAAGATTATTTATATACGAACATAATCAATTGCTATCCAACTTCTAATATTATATAGTCCCATACCCTATATATATTGCTGAATTAAACTTACATAATCCATATTAATAACATCTAAAAAGAGTACTTTTTAGATATTTCACTAATATAAAGTACTCTTTTTCAAAAGCTATGTTATATTATTACTATATAGTTTGCTTAGCAGATATAACTGTTATCTCTAGCACTCTACTTAAAAAAGGAAATTTTTTCTTCACCATATCAAAGTCTGGACCCTCTACAAGGAATTTTGCAGTTCCTTCTATTAAAAATCCTGCTCCTGGATGTTGATGTCCCATAACCTCTTTGCTACCTAAAGTAACTTTAACTTTATTATTTGCTTCTATGTTTTTTTGAGTTCTTCTCATGCCTCCTGCAGGTACTAATATCCTACCATCTTCAGTAACACTAAGAAATGAATGCCAAGTATTAACTACATGCGCCTCATTGTTACTACAAGATACTATAGCCACTACACCTTCATGTGATATAACTTCAAGCAATTTTTCATTTAACATTTAAATTCCTCCTCTGTATTTCTACAAATTTAATTATTTTCATATTTTAAAAAGTCTTAATTTGTGCACATTGACTTTTCTATAAAACAATTATACAATCAACGTGTACTCATCAAAAGTGCCAATTCTTTTTATTTTATAGGATACAGTTCATAAGAGGAGTGTTTTAAAAAATGATTTTTCTAGATAACGATTCAAGAGTTCCACTATATTTACAAATTTATGATCAGTTAAAAGAAGAGATAATTTCAGGACAGCTTTTGGAAGGCAGTAAGCTATATTCAACACGAACGCTTGCAACAACATTAAATGTCAGTAGAAATACAGTAGAAAGCGCTTATCTGCAACTTTCTTCTGAAGGATATGTCACAAGTAAAGCAGGCAGTGGATTCATAGTTGAAAAACTAGATAGTATGCTAATCACTAAGCTAAAGAGAGATAACTCTGTCAATATTGAGAATCATAAAACGACGTTACCTGAGATGAATTCTGATAATAATTATAAGTATAATTTCAAATATGGAAAGTTAAATGCTTCTGATTTTCCTTTGCGCTTATGGAGAAGGATATCAAATAAATGCTTGGCCTCTATAGATGCTGAAGTTATGACATCTTATACTAGCAGTAAAGGCGAAAAAGAATTACGAATAGAAATAATGAATTATTTAAATAAATCAAGGGGTGTCTCATGTACCTCAGAACAGATTATTATTACTTCAGGCTTTGAGCAGTGTTTAAGTTTACTATGCCAAATGTTCAGAAACAATTTTTCTAAAGTAGCTTTAGAAGATCCTGGCTACATTGGTGCAAGAAAGATTTTTAACAATAACGGATATGATGTTGTTCCAATTAGCTTAGACAAGGATGGAATAAATATTACTGAATTAGAAAATAGCTCCACAAAGATAGTATATGTAACCCCCTCACATCAATTTCCGACTGGATCAGTGATGCCAATTCAAAAAAGATTACAATTATTAGATTGGGCAAGAAGAGAAAATGGAATTATAATTGAAGATGATTATGATAGTGAACTTCGTTACAATTCAAGGCCAATACCTTCAATACAAGGTATTGATTCAAAAGGCTGTGTTATATATATTGGTACTTTTTCAAAGTCTTTCTCCCCAAGCTTGCGATTGAATTATATGGTATTACCCCAATCATTACTAGAAATATATGATAATTTTTTTAGTAGCTACCAAACCTCAGTTCCAATAGTTGAGCAAAAAATAATTCAACAGTTTATGCATTTAGGACATTGGGATAGTCATCTGCGTAAAATATCTCTTCTAAATAAAAGAAGACATGATATGTTAATCCACTCTATTCATAAATTTATGGGAGACAATGTTATTATTCATGGTAAAAATGCAGGTTTGCATATCTTGCTAGAATTAAACAATGGATTATCTGAAGAAGAGATAATAAAAAAAGCTAAAGAATATGGTGTTATAGTTTCTCCTGTATCTACATATTGGTTGCGAAAAGATAAATATTCTAATAATATGGTTTTTCTTGGTTTTGGTGGAATGACTGAGGGTGAGATTGCTGAAGGTATTAATTTACTTAGTAAGGCATGGTTTAGTAAGTAAATCCTACTAAAAAATCAAAATAGACATTATAAGAGCTGTCGCATTAGCGGATTAAACTCCATTAGCGATAGCTCATTTTTTAGCCTACATAAATTATTTCCTAAATAAGATATTGAGCTAGTTAATAAAAGGTCCAAGTTCTATTTTTTAATCAACATTTGAACCTTTTAAATCTAATCTAATTGTCTTTATGCTATGAATCCAGCTCTTTTCTTTATTAAGAAATAATAAGGGAATCTTAATTATAAGTCCCATGTTATTCTTACCAATTAGATTATTTACTCGCTTTATATATTGGAAGCAAAATATTATTAATAATATCCTCGCTACTCGTCTCATTAGGCCTTCCATACAATACAATTTCATTGATAATTAGCAAAGTAGGTAAATTTAGAGCCTTTTCAGAAATAGTATCTATTGAAAGTGAAATTTCATTGCGCTGATTAGCCCTTGTTATAATAACTTCCATTAATTTACGGATATGATTTTCGTGATTAACAACACTAAATAGATCGTAAGATGTAGTATCGGAAAGCTTATCTGAAATCACCTCTCGTAGATCCTCAGGTCTGATAATTTCAAAGATTGGATCTAAAACCTTAAATAGAGCCCTTAAATCTTCTTTTAATGAACCATGATCACTGATTTCTACTACTATTGGTGGTGCTTTTCGCTCTACAGCAGCAAGAATAAGATGACATTTTTGTGGCCATCGACGATAAATAGCATTTTTATTGGTCTTTGCAGCTTGAGCTACATCGTCCATAGTCAATTTGCTATATCCTATTTGATTAAGCAATAACCAAGCCTGATCTAAAATCGCATTTTC
The DNA here is from genome assembly GCF_002969175.1 of Clostridium sp. MF28. NCBI lineage: Bacteria > Bacillati > Bacillota > Clostridia > Eubacteriales > Clostridiaceae > Clostridium > Clostridium sp. MF28. Next base: position 5,941,624 of record NZ_CP014331.1, on the reverse strand, counting down.
AAGTATAACTCCTCGGCGTCGACTAACTTTTTCATTCATGATATAACCTCCTATTTTTGGTCTACATAATTCCACCATAATATAGTACCATAAACACCAATAAATAAAATAGCCAAAATCGTCAATTTACTGATCCAATTAATAAGCTGAGGATTATTTAAATATATTCCTGAAATTGTCCACGGGATATAACGACCCATGGGCTGCGATCCAAAAATGGCAGCTATAATTATAGCTACAAAGGAAGTACTAACGGGAGCTAATATTCCTCGCGTGATGCTAGCGATAAGTGGGAATAGAAAACTAAGACTACAATTATAGAGTGTTACTATCCCTAACCTTTTTAGAAGAGTTCCAGTCAATAGCACATCAAAATTTGTAAAATCCAAGCACAAACCCATGGCAAATGTCCCACCAATTGCTAATACTGTTATGCCTAAAAAACTTAATCCTAAGGCAAAAAACTTTGCACATACTAAACTTGTACGAGAAATTGGCAATGATAAAAGATCTTTAAAAGTTTGATCCTGATACTCTCTACCAAATACCCAGCTGCTTAAAATACCAAATCCCATTAATCCAATAACAGTAGAATACATAAAAAAAGTATTTTTCAAAAATTCTTCCCACGTTTTATCCTGCATATGGATAAGTAACAAAAAGCTATAAAAGGCTAAAATGTAAATTGGTATATGACCTCGTATTATTTTATAAAACTCAATTTTAGTCATTGACCATATCTGTTTCATAATGATTTGCCCTCCTTAATTGTTCTAATAAAGAATTCTTCTAAGCTTTCATTTACAGGTTGAAAAATCATTGGATTCAATTTCTGATTTCCTAACTGCTGTAATAAAGCAGAATATTGGTTAATGGATATATCCGAAACAAGTATTTCCTGTTCACTTACTGATGTGCATTGCAAGTTTTTTGTAGCAAGGTAATGCTCAAGATTCTTGACAGAGCCATCCGTTTTTATGTAAAGCTTAGATTCTCTGCAGGTTTCAAATTCCGAAAAATTTAATTCTCGTAGCAGACATCCATGTGCTAATATCCCAATTCGACTTACCAGCTTTTCCATCTCATCTAATAGATGGCTTGAAATGAAAATAGTTGTCCCATCTTTAGCCATTTCTAATAGAAGATTACGAACGACTACAAGCCCCTCTGGATCCAATCCATTTGTTGGTTCGTCTAACAAAAGAATTTTTGGTTTATGAATAAGCGCCTTAGCTAATCCAATTTTTTGATTGTTTCCTAAGGAAAGATCTTTTACCTTAACCTGTAGGTAATTATCTAGCAATAGCTGCTGTGAAATGTCATAAATTCGTTTCTTAATTTCTGAATCTGGTATTAGTCTTTGCCTTGCATATAATATAAGATTTTCTTCTACAGTAAAGTTTGGATAAGCATGTGGTGTTTCAATTAGGTAACCCACCTGATTCCAAAATTCAGAAGGCAACTTTGAAATTGATTGTCCAGAGTAATAAATTTCACCAGATGTAGGATTAATCATTTTAAGCAACATCCGCATTGTAGTTGTTTTTCCTGCACCGTTTAATCCTAGAAAACCATATATTTCACCTTCATTAGCTGTCAGATTAATATCATAAACACTATTTTTTGATCCGTAACTCTTTGTTAACTTCTTCGTTTGTATTATTGACAAAACGTAAACACCTCCAAGTTATACTTCATTTAAGGTACTCCAGTACCTTAAATGAAGTATAACATTATAGATTATAAAACGCAATACTCAATATTCATATTTTTTTATTTATTCTTCTAAGTGACCATATATCCCTGTTTTATTAAGCCTTTTTCTCCTCACCGCCTTATTCTATATATCACTTCTATTTCATCAAAATTATATTAGCTTACTAATCTCATATTCTTATCTAAAATCACTCTCCCCCCGCATTTTAGGCGCATATTCTTTAGAATATATATTGTAATAAAGTTTAGAAGATATATTCTAAACCATACTAGAATACATCTTCTCCTATGGTAATATTCTGAAGAATAAATATGGTACAGAATATTAGAATGCGTTGTTTATTCATACCTCCTAACTTAAATACCTCTGTAAGTACTATAGTGGAATTAGCTATAGCTTGTTATTATGAACACATAGCTAATGATGGCTGAATGCAATAGCTCCTATAATAAAATAAACCTAAACATAAATATATACTATTGTAGTACTTATCTATGTTTAGGTTTCAATTTATTGCTCTTTTTGAGCTTAACATTTTGATTTATAAATCTAGCTTTGCTTTTCTCTGATTTCATATGTATTGCATTTTGTGGGCAATGATGTATGCAGGCTAGGCATGTTTCGCATTCATTAGAAAACTTAGGTTTATTCTCAACCTTAATATTATTTACAGGACAAACTTTTTCGCATATCTTACAGCTAGTACAATTATCATTGACCATAAATCTCTTTGCGGCAAAATCATTGCTAAGTTTATCAGCCAGTCCACGGCCGCATTTAGATAAAATATTGGATGCTGCTCCTTTTGTTACAAGAGAATTTCGTCTATTGGTAATATCAGATATTATTTTATTAAGTCTTTCATCAATATCTTCTGGGCTCTTATTTATTATTTCCTCCTCCATCTTAAAGGGTGAAAGGAAATGCTGGTTCAATATGTTGCTTCAGCTGCTGTTAGTGTAATGGAGTGGTGGATTGTAAACTCAATGCCTTATCCTGCAGAATATATTGCTGAGCAGTTGTGGCAACTACTAGAGAGAGAACAAATAACCCACTAATGATATGATTAAATATGTATAAGTTTGACTATATTATAAAACTCAACGATATTATCTTTTCAGTTTGTGGCAAAAAATAATATCATTGAGTTTTGGTATTTCAAAAGAAGTATAATCATAACCACCGTAGCCGATTATGGTTATATTATTTTTCTCACTTTAACAGAAATTGCTTTATCTTTTTCTCTGTATCTGACCCAGGAACAGCAGTGAGTATAGACATTTTTAAGTCAGAATCTGATACAAGCATATAAATAGTATGCTCAAACTCTAGTTCTCCTAAAATTGGATGATTAATATTCTTAAGCATTCCCTCATCTTTCTTAATGTCGTACATTGACCACCAAGAATCAAATTCTTTACTTTCGTTCCTGAGCTCAGTTATAAGATTCTCAATCCATGGATCCCCGACAAACTCTCCATACATTGTGCGAAAGCTTGCAATCATCTTTTTAGCTGAAACTTCCCAGTCAGTGAATTTCTTTTTATATTCTTCATTTGTAAACATAATTCGTAGCATGTTACGTTTAGAAACATTCATCTGATCGTAATCAAGAATAATTTTTGCAGAAGCTCTATTCCACGAAATAACATTAAAGCGAGCATCCTGAATGGTTGCCGGGGAAAATTCTAAGCTGTCAAGCACATGTTGAAACATAGGATTGATATTATCACCGTAAATTTGAAAATCAGTCGGTGGCGTATGCTGTGCAAGAATATAAAGATGTTTTGTTTCCTCCTTATCAAGCATCAGGGCTTTAGCTAAACTTTCAAGTGCTTTTATAGATATTTGTATAGGACGTCCTTGCTCAATCCACGTATACCAGGTTAAACCAATTCCAGAGAGCAAGGCCACCTCTTCTCTTCTAAGTCCTGGAGTTCGTCGGCGTATTCCTTCAGGCATCCCAACCTGCGATGGCAAAATTTTCGCCCTACGCGATTTTAAAAAATCCCCCAATTCCTTATATCGTTGCTTTTCATTGTACATAACTTCTTACCTTTCTTTATCATAGCAGTATTAGTACTAGTATAATTACATATCTATTACTATTATAAATAATCTGATAATATAAATACAATACTAATTAAAGATTGGAGATAATGAAATTATGAAAAAGATAGTCGCTTTTATGGGAAGCCCAAGAAAAAATGGCAATACTGCTACCCTTATTAATGAAGTTATTCGAGGGGCACAAGATGCTGGTGCAGAAACAACTGTTTATAATCTGTATGATATGAACATCAAGCCCTGCCAAGGTTGCTTTGTCTGTCGTAAAACCGGACAATGCGTTATGCAAGATGATTTTCAGGACATGTTTAAACATATTATTGATGCCGATACTGTGATTTTTGGATCTCCCGTATATGTTATGCAGATTACAGCTCAAATGAAGCTGTTATGGGATAGACTCTGTGGCTTGTTTGATGAAAATTTCAAGCCTAGATATGGTACTAAAGACCTGATAATGGTATATTCTCAAGGAAATCCAAATGGACAAGCTCTTCAAACAATCTTTAGAGGAAATGAAGCTATGCTTAAAATGTTTGGCTTAAATGTAGTTGATACTATTTTGCAAACAGGTGGCCAAGACTCCAGTGTAGCAGCTAATAATAAAGAACTTTTATTAAAAGCTTATGAAGCAGGAAAATCTATCTAGAGAACCATCAATAATGTTCTTTGCGAAACAACTGTTTCACAAAGAACATATAAAAGGAGCTTTGCAGTAGCAATTTTCAGTTGCTGCTGCAATAGCTCCTTTCTAAAAAATCTTCACTTCTTATAATATATTTCTCACTTTACTTCTAATTTAAATATTATTTTTAGGTTTCTATCCTTCTGCCTCTATTACCTTTATTTCTTCTTGTTTACCTTGTTTTAATAAAAGTGTTGGAATAATTACAATAGCAGTAATTATTGAAATAACAAGCATGGTATCATTAAGAGCTTGGAGCTGTGCCTTAAGTGCAACTTCTCCAAACATTTTGTTTAAGGCAATTCCTTGAGCATTACCTGCTGACATCCCGCTTTTAATAAACACCCCTTGAAGCATTTCATATAATTTCATGCTATTTTTATTAAAAGATGTCACTTGAGATGCTAAGTTAGAGTAATCAATCACATTTCTATGCTGCATAACGCTTGTGATAATTGTAACTCCTATGGAAGTCCCTACCTGTTTTACTGTATTAGTTAAAGCAGATGCGTTTGACATCGTCATATTAGGTGTATCCAAAGTAATTTTTGACATACTATAACTGTTAATGCCTATAAAAATCAATGCAAATACAGCAAATAACCTAACGTCAAATTTATTACCAATTTTCCCGTATAAGACCATAGATATGGCTGTAGCTATTGCTTCTGGAAATAAAATCAAACCTGTGTTCATTGAATCAAGTCCCCTTATTTGTTGAAGGAATATTGGCATCAGAAACACACCACCATAAAGAGCTAACATTGCAATATTCATGATAATATTACTCATGCAAAAGGTGTAATTCTTCAATAGTTTTAAATCAAGCATAGGTTCTTCAATAAGTAATTCATTCACAACAAATATTACAAGACTGTAACAACCAACAATCATAAGCACGATATTTTTTATATCGTTCCAGTCCAAATCACTTTTCCCAAGTACATAAAGAACGCAAGACATTCCGATACTTGAAGTTAAAAATCCAATAGATTGGCAGTTATATAAAGTTTTTCTTGGTCAACCATTACCGCAAGCGTAGATCCAGCCTGAACATATTGCCCCTCCTCAGCTTCCTTTTTAATAATTATCCCATTAATTGGCGCTCTAAGTAATGAAGAATTAACATTTTCATCTGCTATTCCCTCTTCATCTATGTGTCCTACAATTTGATCTTTAACTAAAGTTTCTCCTTCTTCTACACTAAATTCAAGAAGACTTCCTGAAATTTTTGGAGTTATATCTATAAAATCTCCAGCTACCTGTGCATCTTCAGTTGAAACAAAATACTCATTTTCATACCAATAATAAAACCCAACTCCGCCAAAAGTTATTAACATAGCTATAGCTATACAAAAAATTATTATTTTACGCTTTCCTTGCATTTTTATCATCCCTTCCTAACTTCTTACGCCAACTTTGGCAAACATGCCAGGTTTCAATTGTGCGCTTGAATCTATTAAAGTTATTTTTACTAAAACATTATTACTCTTAGAATTTAATTCTGAATTTATTACTGATATAGTTCCTTCAAATTCTGAATCTTCTATCTCCGACACTTTAACATTTACAGCTTGTCCTTCTTCTAGATTTTTTGCAATACTCAAAGGCACATATGCATTCACACATAAAGTATCAGGATTAGATATTGAAATAAGAGTGCTGCCAGGTGATGCCATTTCACCTTTATTTATATTTTTAACAGTAACTTTCCCTGAAATAGGCGCTGTGATAGCTCCATTATTTAATGCTATTTGTGCTGTTTTTAATGCTTCTTCAGTTTGCTTTACTTCAGCCTTGTAAACATCTATATTCGTTTCTGTAGCACCATTTTTAAGCATTTCTAATTGTTCCTCTGCTGATTTTTGCCCTGACTCAGCAGAAGTAAGTTGCTGCTGTGCAGTTTCAAGCTGCACCTCTGTAGCTGCACCAGCCTCAACTAAAGCTTTTGTACGATCATAATCCTTTTTAGAGGCATCATAAGTTGCTTTAGCACTATCCAGAGCTGCTTGTGCTTGCTCTATTTGTTCAGGACGTGTACTGTTCATAGCATTAGTTAAATTTGCATTTGCAGTATTTACTGCTGCTTGTGCTTGATCTACCTGAGCCTGCAAGTCCTGAGTATCTAATTTAATGACAGTATCACCTTGATTTACAACTGACCCTACATTAACTGATATATCTGAAACTCTTGCAGAAATTTTTGAAGATACATTAACTTGATTATCTGTTTCAAGTTTTCCTGCCATGATATATATGGATTTTTGCTCATTAACCTCTTCTGCTTGAACAGCATTTTCATTTCTATTATTATTTGCGGCGCATCCTGTAAAAAAAGATGTTCCTATAAGCACTGGTAATACAATTAACAAAACATATTTCTTCATAAATTACTTACTCCTTTAACAAATTAATTATCGATAAGAACTCTCATTCTCATTAGACTTTGAAATTTTTATCACCAAATTTATGTAATTAGTTAAGATTCCATTTTATTGAACCTGGCTCTATTGAATTTTTCTTTTGTAATTTCCAACGTTTTTCCCATAGCTATAATTATTCCTTGAAGTCATAATTCCCCTGCTTTCAATGTAATACTCCATTGCTTCCAATCGAAAAAATTATGAGCACTTTGTAACTACAATCTATTGCCATAAAAACACTTTCACTAAATTTGTTCAAAATATTTTCGTCTAATATTTTCAATATATTCATAATAATTACAATTCAAAAAGTTAAAATGGCCCTTAATATCTTTATTCCTGTTGTTTTACTTGAACTGTTTATTTGAAAAATCTAAAGATTTTTCCTTCCTTGACGCTATATTCCAAGCTAGTTCCAGTATGAAATTTCCTTAAAATTATGACAGGCTTTCTGATATAATCGTATTTATTCTATGAATTCAACTTCTAATAAGAAGTAAAGAGGGAATCTTAATTATAATTCCCTGTTATTCTTACTGATTGAACTATTTATGTACTTTATATATGGGAAGCAAAATATTATTAATAATATCCTTACTACTAGCTTCATTTAGCCTTCCATGCAATACAATTTCATTAATAATTAGTAGAGTCGGTAAATTTAGAGCCTTTTCCGAAATAGTATCAATTGAAAGTGAAATTTCCTTGCGCTGATTAGCCCTCGTTATAATAGTCTCAATTGATTTACTGATATCATTTTCGTGATTAACAAAACTAAATAAATCGTAATATGTCGCATGCGAAAGCATATCTGAAATCACATCGCGTAGATCATCAGGTTTTATAATTCTAAAAATTGGATCTAAAACCTTAAATAGAGCAATTAAATCTTCTTTTAATGAACCATGATCACTGATTTTTCCTTCTAATGCTGGTGCTTTTCGATTTACAGCAGCAAGAATAAGGTGACATTTTTGTGGCCATCGACGATAAATAGCATTTTTGCTGGTTTTTGCGGCATGAGCTACATCATCCATAGTCAATTTGCTATATCCAATTTGATTAAGCAATAACCAAGCCTGATCTAAAATCGCATTTTCAAGTATAACGCCTCGGCGTCGACTAACATTTTCATTCATGATACAACCTCCTATTTTAGGTCTACATAATTCCACCATAATATATTACCATAAACACCAATAAATAAAATAGCAAAAATCGTCAATTTACTGATTGAATTAATAAGCTGAGGATTACTTAAATATATTTCTAAAATTGTCCACAGGATATAACGGCCTAACGGCTATGATCCCAAAATGGCAGCTATAATTATAGCTGCAAATGAAGTACTAACTGGAGCTAATGTTCCTCTTGTCATGCTGGCGATAAGTAGGAATAGAAAACTAAGACTATAATTATAGATTGTTACTATCCCTACCATTTTTAGAAGAGTTCCAGTCAATAGCACATCAAAATTTTTCAAATCTAAGCAATAATCTATAGCAAATATCTCACCAATTGCTAATACCGTTATACCTAAAAAACATAATCCTAAAGCAAAAAATTTTGCCCATACTAATCTTGTACGAGAAATTGGCAATGATAAAAGATCTTTAAAAGTTAATCTTGATACTCTCTACCAAATACCCAGCTGCTTAAAATACCAAAACCCATCAATCCAATAACAGTAGCGTACATAAAATTGGAATTTTATCGGTAAATTTAGGTCCGTATTTGCTTAACTCGGTAATGACAAGTTCGGATTTGTTGGGCAGCGTCGATACATCGCCGTTTTATTAGTTTTTGCCTCATGCGCATAGACGACCTCAGAAAGCTCATTCCAGGCGGCCTGAAGGATAGCATTCTCAAGCAACATGTTCCTGCTTGATGGCTCTCATTGCCAATAGACTGAGCATTCTTAGAAAGCTGGTTGCTCTTTTGCTCCTCCACCTTCATTTCCCTCTTTCTAAATTTTTATAATTATCTATTGCATTTTGCCCAAATTCATTATACAATAATCGCATAAGATACTAACGTATCTTATATTCAACTGACATAATCATGAGTAAAGCAGGTGATGTTAATGATGCAACATATATTATGAAGAAAATAAGGAAAAAGATGATTTTGTAAAAATTGAATTAAAAGGAGAAAAGACATGACTAACAAAGAAAAAAATCAAACTGAAGAAAAACTCGCAGGCCAAGCAGTGGCAGAAAACGAGGCGATTTTCCGTCACTCCGTAGGCATGGCCAACAAGTTCGTGTCGCATATGGATTTTCATTTCACACGTACTTTAGCTAAAGAAGCATATGGTGGTGTTTCCGCCGGTGAGTGCTTCGAAACTGCCTCCCATATCGTGGACGGTGATTTCTCAACCTACGCGCCAGCGTGGCAGCCTTTGGCCGAGAGAATTGAGGCCAAAGGTTGGGAATGCCTCAAGAAGGGACACAAAGTGAGTGCACGTGAAGCATTCATGCGTGCGGCCGTATATTGGGGTTGCGTGGGTATGTATACAAGCGATACTGATCCTCTTACCAAAGAATCATGTATGCGAACACGTGCCTTGTGGAAAGAAGTCGGAAAGCTATCCGATCCAATCATGGAACCAGTGGATATTCCCTACGAGAACGGCAGGGTGATGAAAGGCTATTTCATCGCAGCAGGTGCCCCCGGTGAGAAGCGACCTACATTGTTAGGTATGGGCGGCGGTGAAAACTATTTGGAAGAGATTTACTTCCAGTGCGGTGGAGCGGTTCGTCGAGGCTACAATCTACTGATCTTTGAGGTTCCTGGCCAGAAAGCAGCGATATGGGAAAACCCTGATCTCTTCTTACGTCTGGATGCAGAAGTACCGATAGGCTATGTTGTCGACTATGCGTTAACTCGTCCAGAAGTTGACCCTGATCGTATTGCTCTAATTGGACATAGCTTTGGTGGGTACTACGTGATGAGAGCAGCTTGTTTCGAGAAGCGAATCGCCGCTTGTATCGCAAGTCCTATTATTTGGTCAATGCAGCCTGAAATACTGCAAATATTGGGATTCGATTCGACCAAGCCTTACCCTCGCGACATGGAATCACAGATAGATCCGGCCAACACGACGGCGAAATTCGTCTTGGAAGGTGATTTCCGCGCAAGGTGTGGACATAAAAATACTACTATTGCTGAGTGGATGGATTACCTTGGCAAAGGTTCCTTATTGGGTCTGGAAGATAAAATCACTTGCCCTGTGCTGAACATGATTGGTGAGGGGGAATTTGGACCTGAAGAGCTTGAGGCAGAACGACATCACTTTGCCATGCTGAAGAACCCTAAGAACAGATTTAATCTAACCACAGCTCATGAAGGTGGAGAACAGCATTGCACGGAAAACAATCTGCTGCTCAAGAACCAGTTAGAGATGGACTGGCTTGATGAAGTATTTGGATTTAATTTGTGTTAATTGAGCAAAATCGTTATTTTTACCGTTTTGTCGGATGTTTATACTCATCCGACAAAATGGTAAAATGCACTTTAGACGCATAGTAATCCGTGTAATCACTTAATTACAAAAATCATGTTTTCATTGCGGATGCGTTCGGTGCTGAGCATAGCCTTCCACTTAAATTGCAATGTTAAACAGTGAAATATTACTAAGAAAAGAGGACTGAATATGCAAGAATTGAACACTCAGGATAGTCAAATCAAAGAAATCAAGATTGAAGAAAAAAAGAATCAGTTGGGTAATCCCGGACCTTCATTAACCTTTATTTTCACAATGCTTACCATGGAGTTTTGGGGAATCTACGCCGGTATTTTCACCGGCCCCACGATAATGGCAGTCGGTGTGGTGCAAATAGCTTGTTTTATACCTTATCTGATTGGCGCAATCCTTTTCTTTTGTAAAGGTGATTCTACCAACGGCAATGTTTTCCTAATCTTCGCCACCCTATTCGGCGGAGTTGGTGGTTTAACCAATATAACTATTGGTTTTTCAAATATTATGGGTTGGCAGATCTGTACACAGATGACAGCGCTTCCTTTCATCTTGGGCGGTATCTCAATCCTGCCTGTTCTATGGGTGATCCGTAAAAGCGCTGATAAAGTTACTGTCATATGCTATTTAGCTGCTACTTGCTTCCTCACACTTACAGGGTTGGTTAGCCTTAATATTCTAAGTGCCAATTGGAATCCGTTCATCCAATGGTTTGGGCTTATTGTCACAATCACCGGATTATATAGTTGCTTAAACGGCCTGCTACTCGGCGGTGGAAGCAGGGGGATACCAGTAGGAGAGCCTTTCTTTAAATAAGACTATTGCTCAATTCCTATATAAATGATTTTGGTACGAGTGTTCATAACGAAAAACTTAAGAACCTGCATCACATAATGGTTTTCGTCATCAGGCAAACGAATATTATATTTCATTCAGAAACCTTATCTTCTCGTATATCTTAATTGAGCATCTTAGATTCACTTTATGTAATTTTGATGTTTATGAATAAAGAAAAATCAAAAGAGGCTTTATCTAAAGTTAGACGCACTATATGGGACGTAAATCATTAAAACCTATGACAACAAAATTTCATTAAACCGTAATTAATGTTATCCTTTGAAACAGATTGTTTTATTTATAGAATAATCTGTTTTCTTCTTGTATGCCCAGCATGCCAACAACTTGACGGTAAAAATCCGCTGTGGGTTTGAAAGTGTGAACCACTAGTCAAAGATCTATCCTATAGGCAGTTATTAACCAATTAATTAGAAATATATTATATAACTAGTCCCTGATATATAACCTTTTAATTATTAATTTTCATGTTTATTCACTCCATGCCCCTTAAAGACAAGGGGCTCCAATTACATAGTCATCATAAAAAAAAGCCGTGCAATATTGCACTAAGCTTTAATTTGATCAACTAATGATTTTAACAAGTTACTTGTCTTCTCTTTACCTTCCTCTTTAATCATTTTTTCAGAAATAATAAATGATCCACCAACCGCTAAAATATTATCATTACTAATATAATCTATAAAGTTATCTGCATTAATTCCTCCTGTCGGCAAGAATTTCACATCATAGAATGGTCCACTTAATGCTTTAATTGCTTTTAAACCACCATAAATATCCGCTGGAAAATACTTTACAACATGAAGTCCATAACTAACGACTTTTTGAATATCAGTTGGAGTTGCTGTTCCAGGAAAAACTGGAACTTTGTTTTCAATACAATATTCAATTATCTCTGGAATCACTGCTGGAGAAACTATAAAACTTGCTCCATTTTCAATTGCCTTCTTAGCTTCTTCTAATGTACGCACAGTTCCTGCTCCAACAATTAACTTACCCGATTGTGAAAGTTTATTAATTCTTCTAAAGCCAGATTACTTCTAAATGTTACTTCTATAAAAGGTACATCATTTCTTAAAAGAATCTCTTCCAAATCATCTAAATACTTTAAATCGGTTGCAGTATAAAGTGGTAATAACTTTATTTCTCCTAATTTTTTATATACATCTACATTTACACTCATTATTATTGCTCCAATCCATTTTCTTTTTGAGATTTTGTGATAGCTTCATATAATCCTTTTAAATAAGTAAAACCTAAAGCACGATCATATAAACCATATCCTGGCATTGCTATTTCATCCCAAATTGAACGACCATGATCTGGACGGATGACACCATCAAAATTAACATCTATAAGCGCCTTCATAAGTGCATACATATCCAATGATCCATCAATACTCAAATGAGCAGATTCTCTAAATTTTTGTTTTCCCAAAAATTCAACATTTCTTAAATGTACAAATTGAATTCTATTTCCTAATTCATGTATGACTTTGACTAAATCTGTTTCTGGATTTGCTCCTAAAGATCCTGTGCAAAGTGTTACACCATTATAAGGAGAATCAATAATATTTATTATTCTTTTATAATCCTCTAAATTTTTTGTTACCCTTGGAAGATTAAAAATTTCCCATGGTGGATCATCCGGATGAATCCCCATTTTCACATCAACTTCCTCACAAACAGGAATAACTTTTTTTAGAAAGTATGCAAGATTGTCAAATAAATCTTCTTCTTTAATATTTTCATACATTTCCATCAAATCATTAAACTTTTTCAGACGTTCTTCTTCCCATCCAGGTAATTTAAACCCATTAGATTGACTATTTATAAGCTTAAACATCTCACTCGCATCCATATGTTCTACAACAGACTGATCAAACAACAATGAATAACTACCATCTGGGTTTTCATATTTCAAATTTGTCTTGGCCCATCCAAAGATTGGTTTAAAACTATAACATACTAAATGAATATCACATGCTGCTAAATTTCTAATTGTTTGAATATAATTATCAATATAATGATCACAGTCTTTTGTTCTTGCTTTAATTGCATCATGAACTGCAACACTTTCAATACCAAGTAACTCCAATCCCTCTTTTTCAATTGAAGCCTTAAATTCTTTAATTTCATCAATTTCCCAAACATCTCCAGGTAACTTATTTAATAAGGTCCCTACAACACCATCTGTTCCTGGAACTTGCCTGAAATGTTTTAAAGGAATAGAGTCTTTCGCTCCATACCATCTAAATCCCCACTTCATTTTATCCCTCCATCAAAAATCATCATCTTCATCAACCTCATTAGTATCTACATTAGCAGAAAAATGCCATGAACTAATACATTCTTTTGCTTTCTCTGCAGCTGATTTTGCAACTATTTCAATTTGTGTCCCTAAAATTTGATGATTGATTGTTTCTAATAACATAGGTAAGTTAACTCCACCAATAATATAAACTTTATCTTTTAATTCCATCTCTAATTGGTTTGTAACAAGAACTGATTGGTTATATGGGCTTGCGCTCACTAAATCAACTAATAACACAACACCATCACCTTGATTTACTTCTAAAATGGCGTTATTTATCTTCTTACCAAGTTTCTCAATATCATCTCCTGCATTTAAATTTACAGTTGCGATATTTTCTGTATTCCCCATAATAACTTCAGCTGCGTCTTTTATACCGTTGCTTAAGGTACCATGTGTGGCTATTACAATTCCTAACATGATTTAATCTCCTTTTATATTTTGATTTAAGGCATAATCAAAAATAATCATGACTTTTGGGACTCTTTATTTTCTTTCATATGCCTAACAATTCTATTACTTGAGTAAAATGGCTATAATTTAAATTTTTCTTATTTAACTTTGACTTATCTAAGTAAAACTCTTTATCTTGATTCATATCTGCACAAAATAAATAATTGATTTGACCTCTAGGTGATACATATCGAATTTCTTTAGATTCAGCAAGCTCTTCTTTAAATTGTTTACCCATTACATTTAAAGTGGCATCTGCTCCAATAGAATCTAAACAATAAACCTTTGCATTCTTTTTTACAGAACCCATTAAGACATCTAATCCTCGTCTGCCATAACAACCGTCATCGATAAATGCATAAGCAACTTTTTTCTGATTTTGATTCTCTGTTAACATCTGTAGCAAGCAAAGTACTGAAGATGTATTTCTAATTAAATTCTTTCGATTCCACTCACCTTTTGATAACTTTGATAAAATAATAAAATATCCACCGTATATTAGTGCAAGACATGCTGTTTGCACAGAAAATAAAACAAATGGTGTAGAAACCAATTTCATGTATAAAAGTGTTCCTAGAATACCTAGGAAAATCCAAATTAGAGACATACAAAGAACGGCTTTTGTAGTTTGTTTTTCTTGTTTTTTTCTATTGAACAATACATAATCTCCAAAATAGGCTGGAGGTGTATCATAATAAGTACAAACGATTTGATCTGCCTTTTCAATATCTCCAACATACACATTTCGTGCACTGTCTTTTTTTTGATTACTATATTCGATTACGGAAATATCTTTTCGCACTTGTAATATATCTGTTACAAGCGCCTTCAAAAATCTAATTTTCTCTTTCTTGCTATTCCGTGAGCTATACATAAACGAATACCTAGCTAATCTATCGTTAAAAATATCCTCCATGATAAACCTCCAATTTTTATTATAAGGAAAATAATAATCTTTCATTTAAAAACAATTATTTAAATTTACTAACAACATCTTTCAATTCTGTTTTAGGAGCAGAAGGAGTAGCTTGAAAATAGATATTCTCTACTCCATATTTATCTTTCATTTCTACTAATCTATCTACATCCTCTTTGTTTATATAAACAGATTTTGTAACTAGTAAATCTTTACTTGCATCTTTTTGTGCAATACCTCCAATATTCAATTCTTTCATTGGCACTCCATGTTTAACCAAGTCATACATAACTTTTACAGTTTTTGCTATCAAGATACAATTATAATCTTTGAACTGATATTCATCCCAATAGAATTTAGCTTTCTCTGGCGTAATTACTATTGTTTTTTGTCCAGTACGGCTACCTGCATTTTTATATAAATCTCTCATGAATGGGTCTTTTGCTACAACTTCATCTACTACAAAAATTGAATTTACCCCGCTCTTTTGTGAAAGAGTCACCATAACTTGTCCATGAATTAAACGTTCATCTACTCTTGCTAAATTTATAACACCCATTTTTCAACTCTCCTTTTTACTCTATAGAATTCTAACGCTAGCTAAAACAATTAAAATTAATGTTAACCATAATAATGCTGGTGTAACTTTTAAACCTTTTTTATTGTAGAACAAATAAACTCCCATAACTACTGCTAATGGTAAAATACCAGGAGCAACAGAATCTAAAATATTTTGGATAATGAATGCTTTTCCAGAAATCGTAAATTGTAAATTTGCACTAACTTTTACATAGTTACCCGCTAAGATTCCCATCATAAATAGACCTAAAACAGATAAAGTATCGATTGCAGTTTTAACACCTGTACTTCCCATCAATCCTGTTGCGTTACGTCCCATATCAAATGCTTGACGAGCAAAGAATAGACCCAATAAAACTTGGTAAAGTGCAAAGCAAACGAATGGGAACAACGCTCCTAATGGACTACCTTGCTGTGCCCAGGGAACTGCGATGGCAATAAAGATATATTGCACAGTCCCTGAGTCAATTGCATCACCAATTCCAGCAAGTGCACCCATTAAACCAGCTTTTGTGTTATACATCAAATCGTCTTGCATTGTTATTTCTGATTGTTCATATTCTTCTTTTGCACGTTGTGATTCCATGGAAGCCATTAAACCAGTAATAACTCCACCACCCCAGCTTAACTGAGTATTGAAAAATAATAGTTGTCTTTTATAAGCAGCTTTTAACGATTCATCATCTTTGTATAATTTTCTTAAAATTGGCATCATTCCATACAACAAAGAAGATGCAAGATATCTTTCAAATGAATGTGGAATTTCATTCGCAAAATGCCATCTTAAATATGCTTTAGTAACATCCTTTTTTGTGATCTCTTCTGGAGCTTTAGCAGCTCTTTTTACATTTTCACTCATTTTATCTACTCCTTAAAACCCATCATCATAATCATCTTCATCTAATGTCTCTGTACCCTTAGCAACATTTGTACTAGGAACATTCTTTCCTTTTTGAGACATACTGAAAATTAAAGCAATCAATAGACCAAACACAGCATAAGTTACCATTGTAATATTCAATGATTTTAATGAAACACTCATGAAATACGCCAAGAAAAAGAATGCTAAGTAATCCTTACGTCCAATTACATAAACTGTTGTGGCAATACCAATAGCAGCTAATCCACCACCAACAACTTCAAGTATATGAATGACATAACTTCCTTTCAATGCATTGATTACATCTGCAATAATTGGTGCCCCAAAATATAAAGCTACAAATACCAATGGTACAAATAGAGCAAATGATGCAATTGTAGGTAAAAGAATTATCGAACGCTTAATAGCGCCATCATTTAAATCTTCTACAGCTTTATCTGTATATTTACCTAAGAATGTATTGATAAAAAAACGGAATTGATATAAATAACTTCCTAACAAACCAACTGGAACTGCGACAGCAATAGCGGCTTCAGGCTGTAAATTTCCTAATAAAGCAACCGGTACTGCGATAGCTGCTGCAATAGATGGTTCTTGTGGCATGGATCCTCCTGGAGAAAAAACACCCATATAAATCAGCTGCAGCGCTGCTGTAACAATCATTGCTTGGCCAACATTTCCCATAACAATACCAACAATCAAACCGGTCATTAAAGGTGAAAATCGAAGCGTTAGTGAAGCTCCTCCACCAAACCATCTTGACATAACCGCGCCAACCCACAAAGCGATTAAAAAACTCTGTAATACACTTAAAGTTTCCATTACTCTTCTTCTACCTCTTTTCTACATATTTTTCTAAATCAAAGATTGTTTTTTTCAAAATATCTGGCGTAATTACAATAGGAATCAAATGAACTTTTTCTTTTGAATTAATAAAACCAACTATATCATCAAGAACTTTTTCATCTTCTGGATACAATTCCATATAATGCAGAGATACAGGTAGTTTCAAATCTGAATAGAAAGTCATTAAAGAATCAATCGTCGACCACTTGCCTTCTAGAGCCAATTGGTATAAAACCCCATAAGCTACTTTTTCGCCATGAAGATATGAATGGCTTTCCGGAATATATTTAGCTATTGCGTCATGCATTGCATGTGCTGCGGCATTACGGGCATATTTATCTCCCAATCCTCCACATAAACCTGCAACTGCTATCACAATTTCAGACAAATGTACAAATTCTTCCGAAACTACTTTATTCTCCATATCTTTCATTGCTTTAGCCGATTCTTTTACAATTGATTCATTACATAACTTTGCAGTATAACTTGCTAGCTTCAAAAAGGGTTCGTTCTGTAAATGTTTTTGAGCTAAAATAGAATCTGATTCATACCATTTTGCAATTGTATCTGCCAACCCTGCAATGAAGTAACGTACTGGAGAATCAATCACTAAATATGGATCTGTTATCAAGAAACTAGCCTGCCTCATATAATGCTCAGATTTTCCTTCTGATTCTCCACTTTCCTTATACATAACAGATAAAGGTGTCCATGGTGCACAATTACTAACCAAAGTTGGAACGACCCCATATTTAACATTACAAATATGACCAGCATATCCAACAAGATCTACAAGCTTTCCGCCACCAACTCCAATAATAAAATCGATATCATTTTCTTCAACAATTTGTTCTATTAAATCTGCACCATAATAGCTACATTCCCCTGTATATTGATGATAAAAAACATTTTGATCTATCGTTTCTAAAAACTTCATCTTTGGCTTTGCTTTTTCCCAAGAAATTGTTCCATGTACGATCAAGATATTCTTTGATTTATGTTCTTTTAATAATTGCGGAATAAAATCAATTGCACCTTCATGATACCTATAGAACTCAGGACCAACTTTAACCTTTAAATCAGTCAACATTTTTATCCCCCCTATTTTTTAATAAATTTACTTGTTGGCTGAATTGCCCTCTCTGGTAAAACACCTTGAACTATTTGTTCCACATCTGTCACGCATTTATCACCCATTTGCTCTAGACATTCTATAGTATAAGCTGACGTATGAGGAGTTATTAAAACGTTATCAAAAGCTAGATAAGGATGGCTCTTTCTTCCTGGCTCTTCTTCTAAAACATCTGTCGCAAAACCAGCAATTTTTCCAGATTTCAATCCCTCAATAACCGCATTTTCATCCAATAATGCTCCTCGCGCACTATTCGATATGTAAACACTGTCTTTCATTTTTTCTATTTCGTTTTTAGATATCATATGATAACTTTCTTTGGTTAAATTTGCACAAAGACAAATAATATCAGAAGAAGTCAACAATTCATCTAATTCAACTTTTCTTGCCCCATAAGTCTGTAAATACAAATCTGACTTGTATGGGTCATAAGCTAAAACATTACATCTAAAACCATTTCTAACAATCTCTACTACACAACTTCCTGTGTTTCCAACTCCAATAACACCTACTGTTTTATTAAAAAGTGCATGTCCAACAAATTCAGCTCGATCTTCCCAACGATCCGCTTTAACTCGATTACTGGACTCCATTGTTTTTCTTAATACAGCCAGCAAATTTGTAATGTTGTTTTCTGCGACTGCGTCCCGTTCTACTAAAGCCGGAACTATTGTAACAATAGTATCATGTTCTTTTGCCGCATCGACATCAATATTGTTGTATCCAATTCCATGACGTGTAATCAGCAAAAGCTCATCTTTGTAATCAAAAAACTCTTTAGTAAAAAAAGGGGTTACACTTGCAACGATAATATTGTATCCACTTAATAAGTTTGCAAGTTCTTTTCCATTCATTTCATTATCAACTTGAAAATAATCAACAGCTCCTATTTCCTTCAAACGATCAATGTGCTTAGGGAATATCTTTCCAAAACTACTTGAATTAACAATAGCTATCTTATATTCTCTCATATCTATTTATCCTTCTTTACAATAGAATGTCCACCAAATCCGTTTCGTAAAGCCGAAACTACCTTTGCAGAAAAACTATCATCTTCCTGAGATAAATTACGCATAAATAAACTTAAAGCAATTGTTGGTACTGCAATCCCCATATCCAAAGCAGTCTCAATAGTCCATTTTGCTTCTCCAGATGCAGCAACAACTCCTCTGTAGTCTTCTAAATTTAGACTGGCTTTGAATTGTGATTCAGCAATTTCCATAAGCCAACCTCGAATAACAGATCCGTTATTCCAAACCCTTGCAACAGCAGCTAGATCATAATCAAATTCACTTTCTTTAACAATTTGAAAACCTTCACCGATTGCTTGCATCATTCCGTATTCGATTCCATTATGGATCATTTTCAAAAAGTGACCACTTCCTGATTGGCCAGTATATAAGTAACCCTTTTCAACTGATATATCTTTGAAAATTGGCTCTATATCCTTAAATACTTCAAGATCTCCACCAATCATCGTACATGCACCACCGAGTGCTCCAGAAGTTCCACCTGATGTTCCACAATCAAAATAAGATATTTCTTTCTCCTTAAAAGTCTTTGCACGTCGTATTGAATCCTTAAAATTTGAATTTCCACCTTCAATGACAATGTCATTTGGAGAAAGTAAATTCAGCAATTGATTCAATACAGATTCCGTAATTTCTCCAGCAGGTAACATAGACCAGATTACTCTTTTTTCAGTAAATGAAGTAATGATTTTTTCTAAATTATCAAATGTTTTTATACCTTCCTTTTCAGCATTTTCTTTTGCTTTATCAGATAAATCAAATCCCATAACATCATAATTATGATTCTTTAAATTACATGCTATGTTTAAACCCATCTTCCCAAGACCTATAATTGCTATTTTCATACAATCCCTCCATTTCATGTCTCTATTGTATCAAAAAAAATTTTTTTTGTAAATATTTTTATAAAAAAAATTTTTTTTGATACAATTGCGCTTTTCTCATACTTCTATCTCTATCCTCCTCTTGCAATTTCAGAAATACTATGATATTTATATAAAGTAGCAGACATATTAAGTCGTTATAGTTAAAAGATTACTAATGATTTAGTTGCTAGTGCTTTAAAAATGCTTATTATAGTTAGTCTTCTCATAAAAATAAGGAACTGATCTTGACTTGTCGTATTCAAGATATTGACACAAAATTACTATTTGATATACTTATAACAATGCTATTTTTTAATAATTCAACCACTTTTCATACATATTAAACTCAATTGTTCATTCGATTATATGAACAAAAAATCTATATCATTTTTTTTATAAATTTGATTTTTATATATAGTACTATTTAAAATATACATTACGCTCAAAATTTTTTAGTGTTTTTAAAGTTACAATATATCATTTATAAAAAGGAGGACCAACATGGAGGTATCTGTTAGACTTAAAATTAAATCGTTATACAATGGATTAAGTACTAAAGAACAAAATATTGCAGACTATATACTTGAAAATCCCATTTCTGTGGCTCACAATTCTATCAGCTATTTATCTGATGAACTCAATGTTGCAGACTCTACCTTATTTCAATTCGCAAAAAAACTAGGCTATTCTGGCTTTAAAGAGTTTAAGATGGCTATCTTAATTGAAGAAAATAATTTTTCAACTACATCAATTCATGAAAAAATTGAAATTGATGATAATGAATTAACTATGGCACAAAAAGTCTTTGATTCAAACATTAAAACACTAACTAATACTAAGAAAATATTAGGGTTAGACGATTTGAAAAAAGCGGCTGAGATTATATCCAATTCAAATCTACTATATTTTTTTGGTGTCGGCGGATCAGGAATACTTGCAGAAGATGCATATCATAAATTTTTACGTTCCCCAGCCCATGTCCGTCATAGTACTGATTATCATATACAGCTTATGGAAGCATCTTTATTAACACCACAGGATTGTGCAATTTGTATCTCACATACAGGAAAATCAAAAGAAACTATCAGGATTGCTGAAATAGTAAAAGAAGCCGGTGCAAAAGTAATTGTTATCACTAGCCATGCATCTTCTCCTCTAGCTAAGATAGGTGATGTCGTTTTTATTTCTATATCCGAAGAAATCGAATTTCATTCAGAGGCCTTATCTTCTCGTATATCTCAATTGAGCATCTTAGATTCACTCTATGTAATTTTGATGTTTATGAATAAAGAGAAATCAAAAGAAGCTTTATCTAAAGTTAGACGCACTATATGGGATGTAAAGCATTAAAACCTACGACAACAAAATTTCATTGAACCGTGATCAATGTTATCCTTTAAAGCGGATTATTTTATTAATGGAATAATCCGCTTTCTTTTTATGTATCCAGAATGGCAACAACTTTGGCAGTAAAAGTCCGTTGCGGATTTGGTAGTGAAAATCACTAGTCAAAGACCTATCCTATGGACAGTTAGCAACCAATTAATCAAGCTGCTTTTCTGTTCTGGACAAAAACATCTCAAGTGCTTCACTTATATCAATATTCATACGCTCGGCTAAAACAACCAACCACCATATACATTCAGCAAGCTTATGTTCAAGTTCGGAAGTTGTATCTCCACCCTTAGGCCAACGCTCTTGATGAGACATAGTTAAACGTCCAACCAAACCAGCATCTGTTAGGAAAGCCAGTGCATCCTCTTCTACTGTCCATTCTTTCCCATGGTACTGTTTTTCTAATTTGTGATAGAGTTTTCTTATTTTAATAGAACTTTCAACCACATCACTAAAATTTATATCTTTCATCCTATTCATCTTCTTCCTATAAAAATTTGTGTTTAATACCTTTTTATTTTAGCAGGTTCAATTTGACAACAGTTTGTCATATTAAAAATAAACTATTGATATTTTTTATATATAAAAATATATTTATTCATAACAATCTCCTATAATATAAAATTCATAGATAAATATATTAACAAATAATAATTTTAATAAACCATATAATATGACACTATTATGTCATATTATATGGTTTATACTTTATAAAAGGTAGGTGATATTATGCAAATTAACAGACTGTTTCAAATTATATACATACTTCTCGGGAAAAAATCTATAACTGCTAAAGAATTAGCTGAAAACTTCAAAGTATCAACGCGAACTATTTATCGAGATGTCGATGTTCTTTCTTCCGTTGGCGTACCTGTATACATGAGCAAAGGTAATGGAGGCGGAATACATCTTATGGAAAATTATACATTAAGCAAAGCGCTTATCTCTGATTTAGAAAGTAAAAACTTAATGTTATCACTCAAGGCCATGCAGGCAACTCAATATCATGAATTAGATAGTATCCTTGAAAAGATGGGGGCAATATTCAATAATTCTTCCGATTACAATTTCATAGAAGTTGATTTTTCTCATTGGAAAAGCTGTCCTGATGAGAAAAACAAGTTTAATCATATAAAACTAGCTATTCTGCAGCAAAATGTCATTGAGTTTGACTATATAAATGCTCAGGGTAATAAAAGTAAGCGTTTGGCAGAGCCTAATAAACTTATTTTCAAAAATGACACTTGGTACTTACTAGCTTTTTGCCGTAAGCGTCAAGAGCAAAGAATATTTAGAATATCAAGATTGAAAAACTTAAATGTTTTGAACGAGGCATTTGATAAAAAATTACTGAGTGAATCTTCATTGAAAAAATGGGACACTGCTTCTCAGTACTTTATTAACTTGAAGCTTTATGTTAAGCCTCATGTTTTAAATAGAATATATGATTATTTTGATGATTCATTTATCCTCCCAAATGATGACGGGAGTTTTACCCTTGATGTAATACTTCCTGATAATGACTGGCTAATTAGTTATATTTTATCTTTTGGAAGCTCTGTAAAAGTATTAGAACCAGAACATATACGCAAGGCTATTACATATGAATTAAAAAACACATTAAATTTTTACGATTTTTAATTGGAATATGACACACTGTTGTTCTATTGCTCTTTATATAATAAAGAAAAAACATAAGGAGAGATAGAAATGAGCTTAGATTTTATTAAAGTTAATCAAGAGAAATGTGTAAAGTGTGGTGCCTGTGCTTCAGTCTGCATAGGTATTATCGGTATGGGCGAAAATGGTCCTCAGGCAATACGAGATGAAAATCTTTGCATGAGCTGTGGACAATGTGTAGCTGTTTGCCCTAGAGAAGCACTTGATAATGTAAAAACTCCACTAGCTAATCAAGTAGTAAAAAGTACCCAAAAATTTGATGAAGATGTAGCTGCTGAATTCATACGTTCCCGTCGTTCTGTCCGCAGCTATCAAGAAAAACCTGTTCCAAGAGATGAAGTAAAAAAACTTCTTGACGTTGCACGAATGGCTCCATCAGGCTGTAATACGCAAGGGATATCTTATCATGTTGTAGATGATCCAAATTTATTACATCAAATCTCAGAAGTTGTCATTGACTGGACAGAAAAAGTATTAATCAAAACCCCTGAACTATCTGGCACAAAATATTTTGATAATATAGAAATGACTATTGATATATATCATAATACCCATGAGGATGTTGTTCTGCGTTCTGCCCCTTGTTTAGTTATAGCAATGGCTGATAAAGATTTTGCTACAGGACGTGAAAATTCTTATATGTCATTAATTTATACTCAATTATTTGCTACAACATTAGGCCTTGGGAGTTGTTTTTCAGGTTTAGTTGATGGCTGCGCCGCATCTAATCATGAACCACTTTTAAAATTACTAAATCTTCCTAAAGACAAGCAAGTAACCGGTGCAATATTCGTAGGCTATCTAAAGTATACATACAAGCGATTGGTAGACAGAGACCCTCTTCAAGTTACATGGCAATAATTTTAACAGATAATCTGTATTTTCAAGAATCCAAAGACAAAATTAGTTAAATACAAGTGATTTACAGAATAGAAATTTTTTATTATTACAACATAATACTATGTTGCGAAAATAACTTTACATTATTTAATGTAAGAAATTCAGTAAGAAGCTCAATTAAATTAATCTTTGTGAATTGTGCATTGTGAACTGTGCATTGCACTATATATAATATACACCAATATAAAAAGAGGGATAAATTTACTCTATCTCTCTTTTTATACTTAATATATTTAGGTATGATCCAAAATAATAAGTAGATTTACCTGCCTATTTTCCATCATATGCCTTACTAAAATTAATAGGATAAATAACTATTTAACTCTTATTCCAAATCTGCTACTAATTTTACAATTTTGCCTTCCTCTATAAAAAACTGATATAATCCGGTAATTTCATTTTCTGGGAAGTTACCTTTAAATAATACCCGCATATCTACAAAATTCTCTTTCACATGGTACTCTATAATTTCCGTATAGGTTTCATAACCTACAAAATATGTACTGAAATAATTTCTCACTTCATTTTTTCCAATAAGATTGCTCCCTATGGATTTCTCTTGAATCTCACAACTATCTGAAAAAGTATTTACATAGGCCTCCACATCATGTTTATTTGAAGCATCAATATAACTTTCAATAATTTCAGGTAATGCTTGTTTATTCATAAATATCACTCCTCATACTTTTATTATAAAAGAAGTATAGCATCTATAATATGACAACATATCGTCATGTTATAGATACTATTTCAGTATATGTTATATTCAATACTAGATAAATTTGTATACAAAATATGGTTCACTGGTATTACATTAAGCATACTTCTTTATAACTCTTTTCCCAGTAACCCTTGTAATCTTGGAATCAAAAATTTCAAAATCTCATCGGCAAAACCGCAATTTCCCATCGTGACTATTATACTAAAAAATGAAGAAAAATAAATAAATCTAACTTTAATATGACATACTGTCTTCAGGTTTGACATGATAATATGATTACAATGACAATTTATCAAAAATGAATTTTGGAGGTATTATACATTGAAGAAAATTAGTATTGAACCAAGTTTAATATTCTTTCCCCAACCTATATATATTATTGGTACCAAAAATCCCGATGGTTCACCCAACTTCGGTACTGTCACATGGCTAGAGGTAACTATTGACACTACTCCGCATATTGTTATGACCATTGGAGGAAATAAACAGACGAGAATAAATCTCCTAAGAGAAAATAAATTTTCTGCCAACTTAGTCAGTCAGGATATGATTTGGCTTGCAGATTATTTGGGATCAACTACAGGTACTAGTGGAAAAAAAGATAAAGTCAAATATGATTACGTATGGAATGAGGATCAAAATATACCTATGCTTGAACAAAGCAGATGGATATACGAATGCAATGTTAGCAAAGTAATTGAGTTAAATGGAAGTCATTTATTCATTTCAGAAATAGAAAATATACAAATAGATGAGGCCTTAGAAAATATTGATTTCAGTAAGATCGATCTAAACAAACTAGATCCTGCTATTTATGCCCCATTCAATTATTATGCTATTGGTAATAAAATTGGAAACCGTGGAGATTGGATGAAATATTTGAAATAATATACCTCGCCTTACTGATAGTTGGAAAAGTGCTGTAGTTCAAACATTTTTCCAACTATTTTTTAATTAAGTAATACCAATTATTCAAGTTATTCATACTTTTAGTTTACTTCTGATTTTATTATATACTCTATAATTTTCTCTTAAATCTTTTTCATTAAGGTATAGCGCTACTAAAACTTTCAGCGAAATTTACATCTCCACTTCCTTTGTACTCAGGATACGCAGGATATTCTAAAGACGGACGTGTACGACCTTTAGTCTTTTCAGAAAATAAAATTTATAATGTTAAGAGCAATCTGCTTTTTATAACAATATTGTAAAATTCTAAAATTCTTAAAAATATACATTCTTAAATTCTTTAGAATTTAAGAATGTATAACGAATAACCATATATCTTTGACGAGGATTCACAAAAAATACTTTAAAACTCTACAAAAGACTTATCTGATATTTATTTAATATAAAGCTATTCTTTTTTAACAATTAAAATTTTATTTATTCTTTTACTATCACATTTTAATATCACAAACTCACATTCCTTATAATTAATTTTATCATTAACTTGTGGATATGATTTTAGTTGTGAATAAACCCATCCGCCTATAGTATCAATATTTTCAACCTCAATTTCTGCATCTACCAGTTCATTTATATCTTCAATATGAACTTTTCCGTCCACTATATATTTACCATCTTCAATTTTCTTAATTTCTTCCATCTCTTCATCGAACTCATCTTGAATTTCGCCAACTATTTCTTCTAAAATATCTTCAATCGTTACAAGCCCAAATGTTCCTCCATATTCATCAATAACTATAGCCATTTGTATTTTTTCTTTCTTAAATATCTTTAATAGTTCACTTATTGACATTGACTCTGGAACAAATTTGATTTCTCTAATGATGTTTTTTATATTATTATCATTTCCTTCAATTTTAAGCTTATATAAATCCTTAATATGTATAAACCCACTAATATTATCTTTACTATCAGTACATACCGGATATCTAGTTAACTGTTCTGCTAAGGCATATTCAATTATTTCATCAAAAGAACCTTCAAGAAAAATGCATGCCATATCAGTTCTGGGTATCATTATTTCTTTTACTGTCTTCTCAGAAAAATCAAATATATTATCTACAAAAGTTAATTCAGTTTTATCTATTAAACCATGCTTATAACTTTCTTCAACCAATAGCTTTATTTCCTCATCGGTATGAGCTGCCTCATGTTCATCAACTTGAGAAAGCCCAAATATCTTTAGTATAAAATTTGTAGTGTGGTTAAACAACCACATAATTGGATAAGTTAAATTATAAAACATAATCAAAGGTAAAGATGTAAGCATTGCTATCTTCTCTGCGGTTATAATGGCTAATGATTTAGGTACTAGCTCTCCAAGTACAATATGAAGAGTAGTTATAATTGAGAATCCTAAAACAAATGAAATTGAGTGCGCAGTTCCTTCTGAAATGTTAAATAAATTAAATAATGGCATTAACATATCTGACACTGCCGGTTCTCCAATCCATCCTAAACCTAAAGATGCTAAAGTTATTCCTAATTGACATCCAGATAAATATGAATTCAAATTATTTACAACCTTTAAAGTGTGTTTAGCACTTTTATTCCCTTCAAGGACTAATGTTTCTATTCTAGACTTTCTTACTTTTACAACAGCAAATTCAGCTGCGACAAAAAAACCATTCATAAGTACAAGTAAAATCACAATAACAATATTTATTAATATATTCATTTATTCATATACCTCCAAAATAATCTCTACTAACCACCACTTATGCTACAGAATTCAAGAAATAGTATAAAGTGTATGCTAATAAAAAATAAATACAAATGCCTTGCATTTTCTGTAATACATCTATATCATAGTTTAACTATAAAATCATTTCTTCATTCTTAAGAGAAAGTTTTATTTTTTCAATTCTTTTTTCTATCATTTCTTTTATTTTAAAAACTAAATTATCATATTCTACATTTGGAAATTTATATAACAAAAGAACTCTATAGCCTGAATATTTTCCAACTATAGAGTATCACTAATCATTTTTTTCTTTCACATATTTAGAAGTCGCCTTTTTAACTCATCACTCTTTTTTATTTTACTATATTTACTGTTCCTTCTTTTCTTGTTGGAGCTTTTGGTTCTTTCCCTCCATTAAAGCCTAGCGTTGCTGTACCAAATGTCGCATAGTTTTCTGGAATTCCTAGCTCAGTAAGCACATTTCTGACCTTAGGATCATCTCCAACCATAGCTAAGGTATGTACCCAACATGATCCAATGTTAAGTGAATGAGCTGCTAACATTATGTTTTGTATTGCTGCAGCACAATCAGACTGTCCTACTGGTAAGTTTTTATCACAAGATGTTATCACTATAGTAGGTGCATTATAAAATGGGTTAAAGTTTGGATTATTGGCCATCTTATTTATCTGCTCTATAGGAGAATTTTGTAATGCTTCTTTAGCTGCTGAAATCAGCTTATTTATCTTCTCTCTATTTTGTACAGCTGTAAAATGCCAATCCTGACTATTCATTCCGCTTGGAGCAAACTTAGCAGCTTCTAATATTTTATTTAAGTCTTCATCGGAAATTTGCTCTTCTTTATACACTCTTATACTTCTTCTTGTTATGATACTTTGTATTACTTCGTTCATTATTTTTCTCCTTCCATTTAAGCCCCAATATAACTTTATTTATATTATTATATTGATTAGATTAATTATAAATTTGTCTAGAACTTTCATTCTAGTATATAGTATTATCATTTTTGCAATAAATATATAAATCCGGCGCTAATAAATTTATATGATTAACATTCCTTTTCACATAAATTTCACATTACAGAATTATAATTCCCTTATAGCCGGTTATTTCTATATTAATCTATGTTTTTAACATAAAAATAAATTTTTATATGACGTAAGGAGAGATAATTATGAAAAAGAAAAAAATACTAGGAATTGCAATAGCAGCTATGATCTCAATATCAAGCCTTGTTCCAGCATTCGCTGATGATGCTTCTACACAAAATGTAACAAATAGTGTTACTACAGGACAAGTATCGCAAAATAATAAGGCAGATAAACTTGCAAAACTTACTCAAAAAGCTTCTAAACTTGGAATAGATATTACTGGATTAACTAATGATCAAGCAAGATCAAAAATAAGAGCTGCTGTAGCTCAAAAACTTGGGATTGATATAACAGGTCTATCAGATAAAGATGCTTCAGCTAAAATTAAAGCAGCTTTTGAGGAAAAGACTCTTGAAAGACTTAATAAAAAAGCAACTGAATTAGGTATAGATATAACAAATCTTTCACCTGATAACGCTAGAGCTAAGATTCTATCTGCAGAGGCAGGGAAACTTGGAATTGATATAACAGGACTATCAAATAAAGATGCTTCAGCTAAAATTAAAGCAGCTCTTGAAGCTAAAAGCCTTGCCAATTTAACTAAGAAAGCAACAAAACTTGGAGTTGATATAACAGGTTTATCTAATAAAGATGCTAGAATAAAATTAAATCAAGCAGAGGCTTCTAAACTTGGAATAGATGTTACAGGTCTATCAAATGAAGATGTAATAGCTAAAATTAAAGCAGCATCTGAAGCTAAAAAAGAAGCTCATCAAAAGAAAAATACATCAACAACTACAACAACTGATACTTCCGTACAATAATTTCATTAAAGAAGAGATGCTTTCACAAATTTGAAGGTATCTCTTCTTTACTATGTTATAATATGTGAATTTTAAGACCACATTTTCTATAATTTAAAGAATTTTATATATAGGATTTTAAAAATTCAGCTCACTGAAGACTACATCATAAATTATAAAATAATTGAAGTACGATAATTTTATAAAAGATGAACTATATTCTTTATAACTTATATACAAAGATTTATTAAACTTTGCTATTTCTGTAAGCCACATGCCTAGTAACCATCATGGTGTTTTCTTCCCCTGGAAAATATACTGGATTAATTTTAGTTTCATTATACAGATTGATTGCATCTACTACATCTATTGCTAATTCCTTAAAACTAATGAGACCATACATTCTCGGTGGAAGGATATAGATAGGTTTATCAATCTTTGAAGTTTTCACAAATTTCTTAACTTGCATTATTAGATGGGGACAACATACAATTATATCAAATTCATTCATTCTCTTATTTACTAATAAAAATGGAGAAAATTCAATTGAATAATCATTTTGCATATTATTCTCTAATATCTCCTTTTCAACCTTACTGGCTAGGGTACTTGATGAAAAGCCCCCTCCACAGCACAAAAGTATTCTTATCATTTCTAATCCTCCACTGCCTATTATTAATCTTAAACACTAAAGATTTATAGATAAACCAACTATAATCCATACTTATGCGTATAGCTCACCGAAATGAATAATATACTTTTGTTCCAGTTTCTCGGTAATTATGATTGGTGATTCTAAGGCTATAAAGTTGCACCCAAAGTGCTAGCCTCAAAGAACAAGCTTTGAACTAGCACATTTGGAACAACTTATAGCCAAAGAATCACATCCATCAAAATTACCAATGAAACATTCCACAAAAGTATATTACTCATTTCTGGTTGGAATATATTTCATAGTCTAAGTATAGTTTATCATTATATTATCTATATAAATATCAACTTATTCAAATAAATATATTTATTTGAATATACTAAACTTTATCAGTTTTTTTTAATTTGACAATTCCATCTTTAATCGTTATTTGATTAGTTTCCTCTAAATATCTTAGAGTGGGCTCTATACGTTCCTTTACTCTTCCAAGTTTTGAGCCGAGCAGAGTCTTTTGATAAGTTGTGAAACATATTCTATCCAATTCATACAAATTCATGCCATCTGGTCTTATCTTAAGATTCATTATGACTTTTTCTATAGTATTCATAAGATTCCCTCCTTATACATATCTAATTATACAGCAATATGTAAATTTCTTCCATAAAATTTAATTATATAAAGATGAATCATACTTTCCATAGTCCAGCGAAATAAAAATATTTCTACTTTCTATCTATTATCATATAGGTCTAATACATATTTTTTTCATATATATAAAATGAATTATATTATTTAAGACTTCTATATTAGTGATATGAATTTCTTTAAATCCCGTTATCGAGTAGCTCGTTGTATTGATTTATTATGTCGTCTAATCTTTGACTAGCAGTAATAACTTCTATTCCTAATAAACTTTTTTCATTATTTATAATTTCATATAAGGATTGTCTCATTTTACAAATCATTTTCTCTATCTCTATTATTTTTTCCAAATTATACTCCCCCTTACTTTTTTATAAGTATAACTCTAAAAAAATACATTTGCTGTATCAATTGTTACATTATGTAACAAACCTCACTTGTTATATATCGCAATAAATTATATAATCACTAAAAATAAAATATTCTATATTAATATTTATACAAAAAAATCGCATACAACTGTTGAGCCATAGATTTTACTAGAACATAAATTTCCCAAAAATAAAACAAAGCCAAATAAACATTCTACTAAAATGAATATTTGGCCCTACATACATTCTAAAAATTTAAATTCCTTATATTTTTTCAAAGCGCCTGGATAAAACAATTCTATATATTATTCAGAACTTATATATTTCTAGACTTTAAATTTATTTGCCATTTCTATCATGCTATCAGCCATCTCTGATGTGTCTTTTGCCTGATTAGTAACATTATCTACTGAGGCGCTAGTTTCGCTGATACTTGCAAATATCTCTTCTACACTAGAAGCTGATTGCTGTGATTTTGACGAAATATTTACTATAGCATTATTGACTTTAGATACATTATCTGCAATTTTAATTGCTGACTCAGCAATCTCTTTTGACATTTCATTCACAACTTCAGCATCTTTTTCATATTGATTTCCTATAGACTTCAACATTTCGTAATCTGGTCTAACCTGACTATCAATAAATCTCAATATATCTTTAGTATTATTAGTAAAGTTTTCAATAACACTTCCAACTGTACCTATATTTTTCTTTATATCTATAACTGTTTCTGATGACTTCTCAGCTAATTTTCTAACTTCCTCTGCAACTACAGCAAATCCTCGACCTGCATCCCCTGCATTAGCAGCCTCTATGGATGCGTTAAGTGCTAGAAGATTAGTTTGTTCAGCTATTTGACCAATAGCTTCTGCCATTTTTTCTATTTCTTTAACTATCTTTATATCCTCAATTGCTTTTTTAATCTTAATTTCTTTTTCATTATATAGGCTTATTGCATTATTAGATGATGCTTCTGCTTTTTCTTTTACATTTACCGCTCTCTTCATAATTTCATCTGAATCTAATTCTCTCTTTTCAGCATTTCTGCTAAGGTCATCTGTCAGCTTTTCTATTTCCATTGTATATGAACTAACATCTTGAGTTGCCGCACTTAAATTCATGCTTGCATCAGCAATTTCATGAGTTACAGTTTTAATATTATTCATAGTTGCAGACATTTCTTCCATTGTTGAAGTTAGATCTTCATTTGAAATTCTGACATTTTTCATACGATTAGTAAGTTCCATAATAAGATTTTTCACGTCTAATACAGCAATATTCAATGCTTTTGACATATTACCTATTTCATCATATGCATTTATATTTATTTTCTCAGTAAGATCTCCTTCCGCTAAACCATTAGCAAAATTAACTATGCTGTTTATTCTCTTTCTTAACCAAATTGCTAATCCACCACTTAATATGGCTAATATCAATGCTGAAATAACAATAAATATTGCAAGAAATTTAAACGAATTTTTAAAAACTGCGTTACTTGATTCTGATGTTGCTTTGGCCGCATCAATATTTTCATTTATTACAACATTTATATCATTTGCTATCTCTTCTCTTAAAGTAAAATACTCCGAATTATATAATGTAATAGCTTCCTCATAATTATTGTCAGTAACATCCTTTATTATCTTTGTTCTTATATCCCTATACCTAGTTAATGAATCTTTAACTTTTTTATAATCAGCTTCTTCTTTTTCACTAGAATAAGGTATTTTTTCAATTTCTTCAAAAGTTTTATTATTTAAATCAGATAAATCTGCTAAATCTTTTTGTGCCTCATCTATATCATTTTTAAAATTACTATTAATAATATGTTCCATATCAGATAGTCCTAAGTTAATATTACTTTTTACTACGTATAACTTTTGAAGTCTCATTAAATTATTATTATAAATTTTATCTGTATTTATATTTAGTTTGTTCATGCTAAATAGACCAGCTATGCCGACTAAAACTAAGAATACAGTACATATCACACTACTTCCTATTAATTTTTGGGATATTTTCATTTTCTTAAACATTGTATTTATCCTTCCCTTCGTCCTTTAAGATATAAAAGTTATCATGTTTAATCCCAATACCTAATTCCATAATCATTCTATAAACTACTAAGCTTAATCACTTATTTTTACATAAATATCAAAAACTAATAAGCAATTTACTTATACTCTAAATTATACCACAAAATTCACTCAATTTACATGAATCCGATAATTATTCTCATATTGTTTAATTCATTTCCTTTAAAAATAGATATGATAAAAGTTCCACGAGAAAAAATGGATTCAATTTCCATCCGCTGATTATTTTCAATCTTGTTAAATAGATTCCTATGTAACTTTTTCACACTCTTAACCTCATTACAATTTTCCAAAAACAAAAAACAATCTCCTCATCTTTTAATAGAGACTGTTTTTAATTTAGTATAATTCTCTAACTAAATATTTTTTTCTAATTTATTATATCAACAATATCAAACATTGCTGTCATTTCTATAAATACTTGTTTTTTGCAACAAAACTCTCTTTTTGAAATATGACAATTAGCAATTGCTTTGCTCGAGTTATCAGATTTATATTTCTCCAGCTTTTCTTGAAGTTCTTCAAGACATAGATCGTGAATTGCTTTAATAATATCTTCTTCCCATATACAAGCCGGGTAACTATTTATCACTTTTATTTTCATTAATTTCACCTCGTATTAATAATGGGGTGTAAAATCCAATAAATATTAACTACTGAATAATATTTATTATATAATAATCAGATGAAATTAATATTGTGACTGAAACATCAATGCATTGTAAATTACTACTCTTTAGCATATTATGCTTTAAATAAATTTAGAAATCCCCTGTAAATTTATCATCAATTTACAGGGGATTTACTGTTAGTAGGTATAGTAAAATATAGGAGTGTTATGTAACCACATATTAAGGGGTATATGGGAATCAATTTTTACACACTCAATATATTATTCGTTAATAAATATAATTTTCTGACATAAAACATAAATTTTTCTGATAAAAAGTATATTCTCATTGTTATCAATCATAAATTTTATTATCCCTTTATAATTGAAAGGAGTACTTAGTAAATCTCGAAATATTATTATTTTGTCATTACTTTTTTTATTTTTATGTATAATATCTTTAAATTTCGCAAATAATTATTAGTGAAAATATTACTTTTCAACTACACCAAAAGAGATAGCATTTATTAATCTAACTGCTATCTCTTTTCACATTAAAGATCAGTTTCTAAAACTCCTATCATTTTTTTGATTTAATTACTTATACCTATTAGCAATTTTAGAATATTTATCCTAAAATTTAATACTATTCCAATGAAAAATAATATAATATTATTTTTTTTTGCCATTTGCACCTTTTTTATATTTTTATTGTTGAATTAAAACAGTTTATGTCGTATAATGTTAATGTAAATATACAATTTACTTATATTGAAATTTTTCCTAGAGTTTTGATATAGTATTTTCTTTTTTTACCAATTAGAGTAAGGGAGTGTCGCAAAATGATTAAATTTTAATCAGGAGCGATGCTCCTTTTCGGTTTAAGCCAGCAAATCTCCAAATATTTGAAATACAATATTAATTATTTAAAGAATTCTGATTTTTAAGCACACTAAAATAAGCCTAGTTAATTTATTCCATAATTAGGCAGTAGGTTTCAATTCATGAAGATGATTCTGAGTTTTTTCATTTTGTATTTTTGAATGTAATTTGTTAATATTGTAACCAAAACAAAGCAAAATAAATTCAGTTTGAACGCTATTTTTTCCACGTGTTAAAAATCTATTGAATTCATAATCACTTTTTAGAACTTCAAATGCTCCTTCGACCTGAATAGATCTATTCATTCTTAATTTAGTTCCAAATTCAGTTGTAATATTTTTATAGGATATTTCACGCTTTTCCACAAAAGTTTTTGAAACCTGCATTTTTCTATTTCCTTTTGCTTTTGTGCATTTTACTTTGTAATCGCAATTATCACAGTTTTCGCATTCATACACAGTTACTTCTGATTTGTATCCACTTGCGGATTTTCTATAAATAATAGAGGTAGGTATTAATTTTCTATTGTTATGACAAATATAAAAATCCGATTCAGCATCATATTTCATATTTTCGCGCTTACTTATATCATTTTTAAAACTTCTTTTTTTCCACTTCTCATAAGTTTGTGGTTTTATATAAGGAGTTTGCTTATTTGATTCTAAGAATAAATAGTTTTCTTCGCTTTCATAACCTGAGTCTGCAATTATATTAAGATATTTACGACCAATTTTTTCTTTCATATTATTAAGCATAGGTATTAATGTTGCTATATCATTTCTATCATCAAATATTCCGACGCCGGTTACGTATTCACTTTCAACTGCGATTTGCACATTATATGCAGGTTTTAATTGACTATTTCTCATATGATCATCTTTCATATGCATGAAAGTTGCGTCTGGATCAGTTTTAGAATAACTATTTCTTTTTGAAAATATTTTTTTACTCAAATTATATTTTTCTTCTCTCTCTTTATATTCAGATAGTTGCTCTGTCCACTTTTGAATTTTGGTTTTTCTTTTACCAATTCCATGAACAAACTCTATGTTTCTTTTCTTTTTTTCATATTCAAGCCATTGAAGAATTTTATCAATATCATCTATTAATGTTTCTTTCTGAACAGTAAATTTTTTTAATTCTCCAAGGTTAATATTTTCTAAAAGAACAAGAATTTTATCAAACATTTTTTCTTCATTTTTTAAAATAGTTTTTTTCCAAACAAATGTATAACGATTAGCATTCGCTTCGATTTTAGTACCATCAATAAATGCATTTTCAAATAGTATTTCATTTTGATTTGCTAAATAATTAACTTGTTGATAAAATAAATCTTCAATTACCTCATTTGAAATATAGTCTTTACGAAATCTACTGATTGTAGCATGATCCGGTGCCTTATAACATTGAAGTAACCACTTAAAATTTATATCTCTTTTGCATGCTTTTTCGATTTTCCTGCTTGAATAAATATTTTGAGAATAAGCATATGATATTATTTTGAACATAATTTTAGGTTCCACTGCCGGTTTTCTTCCAACGGAAGAGTACGCCTTATACAACTTCGTGTAATCTAATCCCTCCAATACATGGCTTAGCAAGCGGACTGAATCATCTGATGGTATTAAATTTTCTAGATTTAATGGTAATATAAGTTGAAAATTATCATTAATCTCAGTATAATCTTTATTGTGTAATTTGGTTTTTAGCATAAGTAAATTATACAATGAATGTGAGTTCTTCGGAATTCACATTTTTTATATCTAAAAAAATGAGCCGCTACAAAACTAACTATGTTAGTTTTGCAACAGCCCCTTATTTTTTTAACTCACAACATCATCTGCCCATTTTATAGCATCTATATAGGCTTCTGCAAGCTTATTATCATTAACCCCTATTTCCTTAGTATAA
This sequence comes from Clostridium sp. MF28, assembly GCF_002969175.1. Taxonomy (NCBI): domain Bacteria; kingdom Bacillati; phylum Bacillota; class Clostridia; order Eubacteriales; family Clostridiaceae; genus Clostridium; species Clostridium sp. MF28. Next base: position 5,904,952 of record NZ_CP014331.1, on the reverse strand, counting down.
AACTCAACATTTTCCCACTGACCCTTTTCATAGTTAATAGCCAATTTCAATATTTTATTCAAGTAATTATCTTTTTCAATTAGTCCTTCCTTTATTTCATCATCTATATATAATTCTTTTAAGATCACTTCAATTGAACAATTTAAAATTGCGTCCATAACTGAAAATAATCCTACCATATAAGCTGAATAAACATTATTTTTATACTCACTCATATTACATATTAATTCACATAACTTCGCTCTCTGCAATGAGACTTTTATAAGTTCATCTGTGTTATTTTCCTTTAGATCATTTAGCAGAACTACATATAACCATTTTATAATCTCTTTTCTTCCCAAAAGTGCAATAGCATATTTTATAGATCTTACTTCATTCTTTAGGCAGTATGCAGACGAATTTATCAATTTGATTATTTTATATGATAAACCTAAATCCTTTATTATTAGTTCCTCTAATTTATTAAAATCAAAATCGTCTTTATTAATTAACTTTAAAATTTTTATTGCTGTATCTTTGTTAGTCGGAATGTTTTTTCTGGAAAGCACTATTGGTTTACTAAAATAATATCCTTGAAAGTATGAATATCCTAGTTTCAAAGCCTCATCATATTCTTCTTTGTTCTCTACTTTTTCAGCTAAAAACTTTATTTTATTATTTATTTTTTTTAGTTCAAATACTTTCTTTCTTTCTCCCCCTGTAGTGATTTTAAAATCTATCTTTATAATATCAGCTATTTCTATTAATTTAATATATTTAGTATGGAATACAAAATCATCTAATGCTAATATAAATCCTCTTTTCTTAAGTCTTTTACACGCATCCACAATTTCATCATTTGGTTCTATATTTTCTAAAATTTCTATCACAACATATTCTTTAGGAAGTATGGTTGCTATTTCTTTCTTTATCAATTCTTCAGTAAAATTTATAAATGCCTTCTTGTTATCAGTAATATCTTTGAAGTCAAATGTATAAAATGTATTAGCTATAACCTTTAAAGTTGCTTCATCCCCATTAGTATTGTTATAGAAATTATTTTGTCCATTTCTAAATAGAAGTTCATATGCAACAACTTCATTTTTCCTGTTAAATATAGGCTGTCTAGCTACAAAAATATCCATAACAGTCTCATCCCCTTCATTAATACTTATATACCTCTTAATTTAACCCTTACTGTAGCTGTAGTATAATTGTAATTCATAAAAATTGAAATCTTCTCTCAATGAGCTTACTTACGTAATGCTTAAACTTAAGATATATAAGTTCTTATTTATATATAAATCAAGTAAATTTTTTCACATAAAAAACCAATTAAAACTAACTAATAAAATAATTAATTAATCTTAATTGGTCGGTTGCACAACTAGCTCCAAACCCTTAAAGTGCCCACTTAGAAAGAATTCTTCATAGCTTCCAATTGTAATATAATACATTAATATGTACTCATTTCATATATATGAAATATTATCATCAATCTATAATAAAATCAACAAATAATATCATTAAGAATACTAAATTAGAGATTTTTAAGGAAATTTTAAGATTATTTCCTCTTTTTATAGAGACATTATTTTTATTTTAAAAATAACTTTTCTTAAATATCGTCTAAAATTATAAACAAAAAAAGATTAGTTACATCTATATTTCCTTGTAACTAATCTTCTTAATATATAATATGTTAAATGCTATCTACTTAAATATTCATCTATTGCTGCAGCAGCTTTCTTTCCTGCTCCCATTGCTAAAATAACAGTTGCAGCACCAGTAACTGCATCTCCACCAGCATAAACACCTTCTTTAGTTGTTAATCCATCTTCACTAGCAACTAAACAAGATCTACCATTGATTTCTAAACCTTTAGTAGTTGATGAAATTAATGGATTTGGTGAAGTTCCAAGTGACATTATTACTGTATCTACGTCTAACACAAACTCTGAATTTTCCTTAACTACAGGTTTTCTTCTTCCTGAAGCATCTGGTTCTCCAAGTTCCATTTTAACGCATTTCATTCCTTTAACCCATCCATTTTCATCTGTTAAGATTTCTGTTGGATTAGTTAAAACATCAAATATTACTCCTTCTTCTTTAGCGTGATGTACTTCTTCTGCTCTTGCTGGAAGCTCTGATTCACCTCTTCTATATACTATATGAGCTTCTGCACCAAGTCTTAAAGCAGTTCTTGCTGCATCCATAGCAACATTTCCTCCGCCAACTATAGCAACTTTTTTACCTGCTTTAACTGGAGTATCATATTCTTCTTTAAAAGCTTTCATTAAGTTTACTCTTGTTAAAAACTCATTAGCTGAAAATACACCATTTGCATTTTCTCCTGGTATTCCCATAAACTTTGGAAGACCTGCTCCTGATCCAATGAATACAGCTTCAAAATTTTCATCTTCAATTAATTGATCTATAGTTATTGTTCTTCCCACAATTACATTAGTTTCAATTGTTACTCCAAGCTTCTTTATGTTTTCAATTTCTGCTTTAACAACATCATCCTTTGGTAATCTAAATTCAGGTATTCCATAAACTAGAACTCCACCCGCTTCATGTAGTGCTTCAAATATAGTTACATCATAACCTTTTTTAGCTAGGTCTCCTGCACAAGTAAGACCAGCAGGGCCACTTCCAATTACCGCAACTTTCTTCCCTTTAGAAGGTTCTGTTTGTGATAAATCTACTTTATTTTTTCTTGACCAGTCTGCGGTAAACATTTCTAATTTACCTATAGCTACAGCTTCACCTTTAATTCCTAGTACACAGTTACCTTCACATTGATTTTCTTGTGGACATACTCTTCCACAAACCGCTGGAAGTGCACTATATTTTGCTATTTCTTTAGCAGCACTTTCAAAATCTCCAGTTTTAGCCTTTGATATAAATCCTGGAATATTGATTGATACTGGACATCCCTCAACACATTTAGGATTCTTACAATTTAAACATCTATTTGCTTCTTTTATAGCATCATCTTCATTATATCCTAAACAAACTTCCTTAAAGTTTTTTGCTCTTACTTCTGGAGCTTGTTCAGTAACAGGTGTTCTTTTCATTCTATCGTTCATCTCTATTACTTATCCTCCTTACATCCACAACCACCATGGTTATGAGTGTTTCCTTCTTCATGTTTTAATAATTCTCTTCCTTCTTCTGTTTTATACATAGCTTGTCTTCTCATTGATTCATCGTAATCTACTAAATGTCCATCAAATTCTGGTCCATCAACACATGCAAATTTAACCTTTCCTCCAACAGTAACTCTACAAGCACCACACATTCCAGTACCATCAACCATTATAGGATTTAAACTTACTACAGTTGGAATATTTAATTCTTTAGTTAACATTGAAGTAAATTTCATCATTATCATTGGTCCAATGATAACAGCTTGGTCATATTTCTTACCCTGATTATTAACTAATTCCTTAAGCATATCTGAACCAGTTCCTTTAAAACCGTACGAACCATCATCTGTTGTTACGTAAAGATTTCCAGCAACTGCCTTTAATTCTTCTTCATATATTAATAAATCTTTATTTCTGCTTCCTAAAATAACATCTACAGCTATCCCATGTTCGTGCATCCACTTAACTTGAGGATAAACTGGAGCTGCTCCTACGCCTCCTGCAATAAAGATAATATTTTTCTTTTTCAATTCTTCTAGATCTTCATGAATAAATTCACTTGGTACACCTAATGGACCTACAAAATCAGAAACATAATCTCCAACATTAAATGCTGCTAACTGCTTAGTTCCTTTTCCTATAGCTGCAAAAACTATAGCCACTGTACCTTTTTCCGCATTATAATCTGCAATTGTTAAAGGTATTCTTTCTCCTTTTTCATCATTTTTTATAATTATAAATTGACCTGGTTTTGCTGATTTAGCAACTCTAGGCGCTTCTATATCCATCAAGAATATGTTATTGGTAAGTTCTCTTTTGTTAACAATTTTGTACACTCTTAGTACCCCCTACGCTTATAAATTCTATTGATAATTTCAAATTAAACTTGCTTAGATAGAGCTTGATCTCCATCTTAATCTTAGCTGAGCTTTATCTATCGTCATGTAGCTGTTGCCTCTCACTAAAAGAAGTCAGGGTGTTACAGCTTCTAGACATCAGGTAAGTCAGATAATTGGAATTTTCATCCTTATTGCCTTATTAACAACAAAGACTCTCTGAGGTTGAGAGCCATTGTTGTTTTATTAATGTTGTAACGATTCTTTTAATAATTATTCAATTGTTTATCTCAATAACTTTTTTAAAGTTATATGATTCTTAATGTAAAACAACGTACTTTATCTCTATAAGATTATGAACTAAAAAAATTGCCTTTATTTATCTTACAAATTAACTTTAGTTCCATAGTATGTGCATTCAAATAATTTTTCCATTGTAGCATCATCTATTTCTCTAGGATTTGATCCTGTACATGCATCTAATACTGCATTATGAGCGACAAATGAAAGATTAGCTTTAAAATCTTCTTCAGTAACTCCATACTCTTTCATTGAGTGAGGAATTTCTAACCTATCATTTAATCCATTAATTAATTCGATTAATGAATCAGTTAACTCAGCATCATTGTTTCCTTTTAATTTTAAGGCTCTCGCAATATCTCCATATCTATTTTCGCATTTTGTTCTATTATACTCAATTACATATGGTAAAAATATAGCATTTGCACATCCATGAGGAATATGGAATACAGCACCAACCTTATGAGCCATTGAGTGAACTATTCCAAGTAATGCATTAGAAAACGCCATTCCAGCTAAACATTGAGCTTCATGCATTAGATTTCTAGCTTCTTTATCTCCTTCAAATGATTTGATTAAATTTTCTTGAACCATTTCTACAGCTTTAATTGCTAATGGATCTGAGAAATTTGATTGAAGTGATGCAGTGTATGCTTCTATAGCGTGAGTTAATGCATCCATTCCAGTATGAGCTGTTAAAGTTTTTGGCATAGTTTGAGCAAGTGCTGGATCAACTATTGCTATATCTGGAGTTATGTTAAAATCAGCTAAAGGATATTTAATTTTTTCTGAATAATTTGTGATAACTGAGAATGCTGTAACTTCTGTAGCTGTACCGCTTGTTGATGGAATAGCTACAAACTTAGCTTTTTGTCTAAGGTCTGGTAATCCAAATGGAACAACTGCTTGTTCAAAAGTAAAATCTGGGTATTCGTAGAATATCCACATAGCCTTTGCAGCATCAATTGGTGATCCTCCACCCATTGCAACTATCCAATCAGGCTCAAAGTTTCTCATAGCTTCTGCGCCTTTCATTACTGTTTCCACTGATGGATCTGGTTCAACACCTTCAAATAATTCTACTTCCATTCCTGCTTCTTTTAAATAATCTTCAACTTGTTTAAGAAATCCAAATCTTTTCATTGATCCGCCACCAACTACTAAGAAAGCTTTCTTACCTTTTAAAGTTTTAAGTGCCTCAAGTGCTCCTTCTCCATGATAAATGTCTCTTGGTAAAGTAAAACGTGCCATAAATATTTCCTCCTAAAATTTGCTCATTCATTATTTTGCACAAGTGCAGAATAATAAGTTAATATGTCTATTTTTGACCACATAAATTATTAAAGCAATATTCATGCCAACTTGTGATTATTTTATCAATATATTTTATATTTATGATAATAAAATGTCAAAATACAGGAATACTTTTCTAACAAAAAACTCGTAATTCCTCATAAATATTATATTTAAAGGTCTTAAATTAAGTTATTAAATATATATAAAATAAGTTATACATAAATTAATTGTTAAGCATCTACTCATTTATATAAATAATTTTTAACAAAGATATGTCCTAAAATAATACAGCATAAATTTAATACAGCGTAATATTTTAGGACATGCTTTATAATTTATTTATGTTTTTTTAATTTTAGGTATAGAGTGTTTCTACTTATACCTAAAGTTTTAGCAGCTTTTGTCATATTATGATCATTTATTCTTACAGCTTCATGAATTGCCTTCATTTCTAGTTCTTCTAGATTTAAAGTATTTACCATATACTCAGTCTTTTCAGTATTAACATTCTTAAGTAAACCATTAGTCTTATTGTCTTCCCATATCTCTTTATTTAAAAAACCATCTTTTAATATTTTCCTATCATATGTTTTATCTGTCTCAAAACTTTGATTATCTTCAAATTCCCATAAATTAAAAGATGATCGTCCATCCAAATTTACTATATTCTCAATATAATTTTCAAGCTCTCTTATATTTCCAGGCCAATCATAGTCTAATAACTTATTATATAAACTTTTATCAAGCTCTGGTATTGATTTATTCAGCTGAAAGGATTTAATTCTTAAGAAGAAGTCAATAAGCATTTTTACATCGCCTTTTCTCTCTCTTAAAGGCGGTAAAGTGATTGGAATTACACATAATCTATAGTACAAATCTTCTCTAAAATTTCCTTTTTGAACTTCTCTTTTTAAATTTTTATTAGTAGCTGCTATAACTCTTACATCTATAGGAATCTCTTTGCTTCCACCAAGCCTTGTGACTCTTCCATTTTGAAGTACTCTTAACAGCTTAACCTGTGCATCAAGTGGCATTTCCCCAATTTCGTCTAAAAACAAAGTACCTCCGCTTGCAATCTCAAACTTACCTGGATTTCCGCCTCTTTTTCCTCCTGTAAAAGTCCCATCCTCATACCCAAACAATTCACTTTCTATTATATTAGCTGGTATAGCTCCACAATTTATTGCAACAAATTTATTTCTTCTTCTTACACTATAATTATGCATAGCCTGTGCTAATATTTCTTTACCTGTTCCACTTTCTCCTTGAATTAGAACAGTTGAAGGACTATTGGCAATAACCTTACAGTTAGTTATCACATTAACAATGGCTGCACTATCCCCAATTATATCATTAAAAGTAAAAAATGCCCCTGTTGCATTTTTGTTGTCTTTTCCTTCTTTTTCATAGCTTATTGTTACAACCATACCTATAATATTTTCTTTATGTTTAAGCCCTTTAAAAACCAACCTTATTTTATGTCTGCTTGTATGCTTTAATTTTAATTCCTTTATAATATCACCGTTATGGTTTTCAAGTTCTTCTATTACATTTCCCAAATCAGGCAAAATATAATGTATATCTTGACTTATTATCAAATCCTTATCTATATTAAATATCTCTACCCCAAGTTTATTTATATTTATTACTTTATACTCTTTATTTACTATCATGATGCCTTTATCAACATTATCTATGACACTCTCCATATAATTATAAGTTTGATTCAATATATCACGTATACCCTTCTTGTCCAGTTCATTTTCGATTGCCTTTACACCAAAAACAACTAAGCCTAAAGTATGTGGATGCTTCATATCTCTTCTACCTGTTAAGTTCAATGTTCCAATAATTTCTCCCTTTGTATTATGAATAGGTGCAGCAGAGCATGTTAAATTGTGGAACCTTTTTATGTAATGCTCAGTTGCAGTTATCTGAATACACCTGTCTTCTTTAATTGCTGTCCCCATGGCATTAGTACCTATACTTTGCTCGTCCATATAAGCCCCAACTTCAAGATTATTCCCCCCAAGCTTACTATTATTTTCTTCTGCTCCTTTAATATATAGAATGCACCCATTTTTATCTGTTAACACTATAATAAATTCATTATCCATAACTGCTGAAAATACCATATCTATGTATATTTTAGATACTTCTATTAATTCTTTATTAATAGTTAATATATTTTCTAATTCTTCACCAGTAAGAATCTTATTTGAATGATCTGAATTTTTTTCAACTCCATAACTTTCGCTTCTCTTATGTGAGTTTTCAATTAATAGTTCTTTATTCTCCATAACGTACCTCCATTCTTTAGTAAAATTCTTTATCTTCACATAAATTTACCTAATCTTTTAATATATCAATACAATTTCTTAGATACATTTTTTCATTTTCATCACTTATTTACTAAAACTCTATAATTATTTACTGATATTTTAATAATTTATTTTTTTATTCTATATTAATACCTTTCTCTCCCTTTACCAAAATACACTTTTAAAATCTACTTATATTTTAACATAAAATAGAGTTTTCTTTACATTAACTCACAATAAACTCCAAAAATCTTAAATCTATCAGATTTAACTCCCTTGTTATAGATATCCAATTTAAGAATTCAACTTATTAGATGAATGTCTTTACAAATTCACTAAAACTTTAAGCTCATATCTTCACTAGAAATCATAAATATATTTGTGAAGAAAACATTTGAAAATGAGCTATTAAAGGCTCTTTGCTGTAGGTTGTTCCATTTTAGCTTGTAAACTGAAAGTTGGAGCATGCTAAAGTGGATACAACCTGCGGCTTAGAACCTTCAGCGATATTTTCATAGCTTTTCGGAATCAAAATATTTATGATTTCGTTGAGGTATACGCATAAGTATGGATTATAGTTAGCTTATCTATATTTCTACATAAAAATAAAAAAAGGTAAATTAAGCGTTATCACTCAATCTACCTTTAAAGATAATTATACTTGTAAAAACTTTTCATAAGTCTCTATTTTATCCTCTCTGTTGTTTTTCTTTAGCCATTTATTATATTCTAAAATGAATTCTTCTACTGTTTTTAAATCTAGCTTAACATTCTTTTTTTTGTTCATTTCAGCGTACATATTAATTTTAATTATATTCCCCATGTTGTTCTCACCTCTTTTAAATATATGATAATATTAAATTCTTGTGATTTTTATACAAAAATAATTAAAACTTTATGACTTTTTGTAAACATTATCACACAATATAAAAATTTTTTATATTGCCTATAATACATTATTGACAACATTTACACTTTCTAATATATATATTACCATTAAATTTTGTCAGTTTTTTGTCAATTGAAAATGTTTTCTTAAAATTTTATTAAAAAATAAAAGTATATAACAAGAGAACCCTATCCAGGGTTCTCTTACACATATGTTTAGTTTAATATTTTGCTTAATGCATAATTAATAGAATCTTTCAAACCTTCAAATGACATTTCGTCCATTGTTATCGAAGGTTCATCTTTTACTACATATTCTTCACCTTTGCAACTTATTAATATTGCTTTTTCTATACTACTGCTTAATTCACGATTTTTATGTTTTGATATTTTCACTTCATTACCATTTCCATCTACACTGTATCTTATAAAAATATTTGCTTTTCTACCTGGGAATATTATAGCATTTTCATCTGGGACAAATTCAACATACTTGTCTGCATTTCTACTACTAAATAACTCATTCATTAAAGTTATTATGCTATTTATCTCTTTATCTACATTTTCTTTACTAATTTTTTTCGGGCATAAGCTATGTACATAGTTTTCAATCCATGACTTCTGATTAAATTCCATATCCTCACCTCTTTCCATAATAATAATTATACAAAAAAGGAGAAATTCCTCTAAAAATATTAAACCTTACTTAACTGTTTCCATAAATATTTTATTATAGACTCTCATTTCCTCTAATTTTGTTATTATTTTTTCATCTATTTTTAATAAGTTCTTATCTATAATTTCAACTTTCTCTGAATCACTTATATTTTCTCTGCAAAAATCCAATATTTTTTTATATGATTCCATTTGCATTTTAATCAAAGCTTCATACTGTTGGTTAGTTAAATCAACAAATTCTATTTCTTTACTAGTCATATTAGCCGCCTTTCTAAAAATCCAGTATGATTTTACATTATCTTTATTAGTACTATCTTATTATCTTTAAATATAGGAACTATTTTCCTCAGCAAATCATTATCTTGTATGTACTTGATTGCTTCATCAAATTCATCAATACTCATTCCTATCTGCTCATATCCCAAAGATTTAGGAACATTAACTCCTTCGATATTTTCACATGGCATATTTTTTATTATTTCTAATATTACATCTACATTTTGATTCATTAACTCATCCCCTTAATATAGATAATTATATAAAAGTTTATATTTACCTTCTATAATTTTATATTAATTCAAATATTAGTAATACTCACCCATTACATTTTTCTTAAAGTATTTCCGTTTTTAAAGCTTTTTCAAACTCTTCACACTTGATTTTTATATACGAATTTTTATCATAACACACTCTACTATCCTCTTGGTGCATACATAATTACAATAACACCTACTAGAGCTATACATCCACCAATTAAATCAAACTTATCAGGTACTATATTATCAATTTTCCATCCCCATAAAATTGACATTACAATAAATATTCCTCCATATGCTGCATATACCTTACCAAAATTAGAATTTGAAGGCTGTAAAGTAGGAATTATTCCATATAAAATTAATATGACCGCTCCTATAACTCCATATAAATAGCTTTTTCCATCGCGTAACCATATCCATATAAGATATCCACCTCCAATTTCAAATATTCCAGCCAATATAAAATATAATATTGATTTTATAATCTCCATATTCTTTCCTCCTAGTGTAAGCATCTAAATAATAATTAAAAAGACATCCTTAAATTTATATCCACTACTAGGCTAAATTATAGCATATATTGTAAACATCATCTAATTGTTGTAAAGTCGCCTTTTAATTGATTAGGTAACCTATGGTTTATCGACATATCTCTTAACTGAATACGCAAAAAAAATCGCAGGCGACTGTGGTTAAGTTCCGTATTGTGCTTCGCACTCTTTTCATATGTGTAGATTTTTTTCACGCATCTGTCTTTTCGAACGCATGTGAGAAAAATCTGCACATCAGAAATAGCAGCTATGCTGCATATAAGAACATTTTATGCAGGCGAATATGATTTATTTTTTTATTCCTTTATAGTAATTAACCCCAGTAAAATATACTACTATAATGTTATCCACAGATTTAATTGCATTATAATTTCTTAAAGAATAAAAAGATACAGCCAAATTATGGCTGTATCTTATATAAAATTTAGGGGAGATTAAGAGTGGGGTTTGGATATCTTTTGTATACATTTATATTAACACAATATTAAAAAATAATCTATATTTTTTGATATTGATTATCAGGTTTTTTTCGACAAATGCTTTTAATATATTTATAGTGCTAAAATAAGAATTTATCTAAGTTTTATAATTATTTTGCCTCTCATTTTATAAATAAGAAAAGAGATAACCATATCTATAGTCACCTCTTTTCGAAATATCTTTAGTTTATTTAAATCTTTAGTTTTTTCAAATCATTTGTTATGTATATAATATACCATAGTATGACATATTAGTCTATATTTTTTGATCAAATCTTTTTTACAAAAAGACAAATTTATTATTTTATTGTTCCATTCGCTTAGGTATATTATTTCTAAATTCTACCGGAGTTATTCCATATGCTTTCTTAAACAATCTAATAAAATGCTCTACATTTTCATAACCAACTTGCTCTGCAATATTTTCTACTGTCATTCCACTTCCTTTAAGTAAGCTCTTAGCTTTATCCATTCTAATTTGTTTTACTATATCCACAAAAGTACTATTTGTACTTTCTTTAATATATTTCGATAAGTAAGGCTTAGATAAGTAAAAAGTTTCTGAAAGCTTTTCTAATGTGACCGTCTTATAGTTTGATTGAATATAATTTAATACCTCTGTCATTCTACTATCTGATCTTTTCATATTCTTAATCTCTTCTAATTGATTAACTGCTACTGCTAAAGCTGCAATTGATGAATTAATAATATCATTTTCTATTCCTACGCCCCAATAAAGCTTATTATGGCATTTAATTCCCACATAAGTAACAGCTTTCGATGATGACCCTCTTGTTAATGAATGTTCTTCATACACATCTAAGTCATAATCAATATCAAAATACTGTTTAATTGCATTGCTAACTGCATCTAATCTTCCGTTTCCATGCGCTGTTATACATTGTATTTTCCCTCCATGACAAATTGTAGTATCGGCTGCCATCTGCTCTCCTTGTATAAAATGACATTCTGGAATTTGAAATACATGGGAGTTACGAATAAACTTCTCTTCTAAAATTTTATAAATTCCTTCTGGTGTTAATTCTCTATGAGCCTTATCTGATACATCCTTTACTGTATAACCAAATGCTTCCTGCATCTGTTTTGGAAGTGATATTCCGAAATTCTTTTGTAATATATAAGCCACTCCACCTTTACCTGATTGGCTATTAATGCGGATAACATCTGAATCATATTGGCGCCCAACATCCATTGGATCAATAGGTAAATATGGAACTTCCCAATACTCACACTCTTTATTTTCACGCCACTTTATTCCCTTTGAAATAGCATCCTGATGAGAACCCGAAAAGGCAGTAAACACTAATTCACCAGCATATGGTTGACGCATACCTACTTGCATATTGGTTAATCTTTCATAATTTTCAACTATTTCAGGCATATTTCTAAAATTCAAATTAGGATCTACACCATGAGAATAAAGATTCATAGCAACTGTAACAATATCTAAATTTCCTGTTCTCTCGCCATTACCAAATAGAGTTCCTTCTATTCTATCTGCACCTGCAAGTATACCAAACTCTGCATCACTCACTCCACTTCCTCTATCATTATGTGGATGTAAGCATAAAGTTACAGCCTCCCTATACTTTAAGTTTTTGTGAATATATTCAACTTGGCAAGCAAATACATGAGGCATTGCATTTTCAACTGTTGTAGGAATATTAATGATTGCCTTCTCTTCTTTTGTCGGCTTCCAAACATCCAATACTGCATTACATACTTCTACCGCATAATCTACTTCTGTTCCCGGAAAACTTTCTGGACTATATTGAAATGAATAGTTTCCTTTTTCTTCTTTTGCTATTTCTTTTAGAAGTTCTGCCCCGTTTACAGCAAGCTGCTTAATTTCATCCTTAGATTTACCAAAAACCTGTTCCCTTTGTGCAACTGAAGTTGAATTATATAAATGAATTACTGCATGCGGAGCCCCTTTAACCGCCTGAAAAGTCTTTCTAATGATATGTTCTCTAGCTTGAGTTAAAACCTGAATTGAGACATCATTAGGAATCATATTTTTCTCAATTAATGTCCTTATAAATTGATATTCAGTTTCAGAAGCAGCTGGAAACCCTACTTCAATTTCTTTAAAACCTATTTTTACTAACATATTAAAAAATTCTAACTTTTCTTCTAAACTCATAGGTTCAATTAATGATTGATTTCCATCACGTAAATCAACACTACACCATCTAGGCGCTTTATCTATATAATCTTTTTTCACCCAATCGTATGTCACTTTTGGTGGCATAAAATACATTCTTTTATATTTTTCAAAATTTTCCATCCCTATCACTCCCCAATATAGCAATTTTATAAATGCGCTTACATATATCTATTAAAATATTAATTATATCTATTTTGGCATTAATCAATAAATTTTATTATGCGCTTTATGAAAATTTTGCCTTTTGCTTTATGATATATAGAATAGCACATTTTAAATATTAATTTTAGTGATAAATTTAATCATTTTTATTGATGTATTTTAACATACTACATATTGGCTTGCATAATTATAGAGCATATAATAAATTACTCTTCAATCTCTATAAGTTATTATCTTTGATAATTTCCGCAAAAATAAAGAAAGAGATATTTAAATTCAAATATCTCTTTCTTATTATCACTTAATCACTAATCTAGCCTTTCAAAAGTGACTCTTCCCATAAACTCTCATCTCTAAAACCAACAAGTACAAAGTCATCTCCAACTACAATAGGACGCTTAACCAACATTCCGTTTGTTGATAAAAGCTTTACTTGTTCTTCTTCTGAAAGTTCTTTAAGCTTTTGACTCAAATTCATCTCTTTATATACAGTTCCACTTGTGTTAAAAAACTTTTTAATTGGCAAGCCACTTTTCTTTATCCATTCTTGAAGTTCTTCTATTTTAGGATTGTTATCAACTATATGTCTATCCTCATATTCAACTTGATGTTCATCGAGCCACTTTTTTGCTCGTTTGCAAGTTGTACATTTTGGATACTCTACGAATAAATAAGACATTCTTATTCCTCCCTTTCAATTTAAAACATTAAATAAGCTTTTTCATCATTATATACCACTTTGCTGTCACTTCCAACATACTATAAAAAAATCGCAGGCGACTGTGGAACCGGAGATTTTTTTCACGCATCTGCCTTTTCGAACGCATGTGAGAAAAATTTGGCAGGCGAATAAGATTTCTTTTTTATTCTTTTTAAAATCCCAAAACTATTCAATCAACCTTTTTTAAGTTATCCACAGATCTTACTGGAATATAAATTCCTCATATGTGTTGATTAACCAAAAAATAGAAGTGAAAATATATAAAAAATGAGGTCATTCTGTAGTAATATTAAAGTGCGAACCAAAATAATACTTAAGGAGAATGCCCTCATGAAAAATACTACCACTATATTTGATATATTTCAAACATTTTTAAGTGAAAAGGAAGTTGAAAAATTTAGTAAAATTTTAGAATATGTTGATACTGCAAGAAAATTCACATTATATGATTTAATAAAATTCTTTATTGCAGCAGCTACGAATGAATATAAGAGTTATAGGGATGGCTTTGAGCATATGGAATCAGTAGGGCTAACACCAGTTGATTATTCAACTATTTCTAAAAAAGCCTCTAAGGTAGATTACAAAATTTCTAAAACTTTATTTGAGATTATTGTTTCTAAATGTAATCGTAGAATGCGAAGAATTCTAAATTTGCCAAAACAATTAATAGCAATTGATTCAACTACCGTGACCGTAGGTGAAAACCGTCTTAAATGGGCAAAATTTAATGGGAAGAAATCTGGAATAAAACTTCATATATCTTTAAATATTAATGACTTTACACCACAAAAAGTTATTGAAACTATTGCTAAAAAGCATGATGGACCGATAGGTGAAGGTTTAATAGATGTACACTCTATTTTAGTTGAAGATAGGGCTTATGAAAATCATGAGAGATTTGATATGTTTAAAGAAATAAAACAATCTTTTGTTATAAGAATAAAAAATAATACAATACTTTCAAAACCAAAGAAATTGAGAAGTTTAGGAGTAGTAGAAAATTCTTCTGTAATTCGAGATGTTACATGTTATTTAGGAAAAGAGACTAAAAAAACTCAAAATAGATTTAGAGTAGTTGAATTTACTGATTATTATGGTAAATCAGTAAAAGTGTGCACTGACCTAATGAACATTACTCCAGAAAAAATAGCAGAAATATACAAGGAACGTTGGAAAATTGAAACCTTCTTTAAATTTATAAAACAAAACTTGAATGTAAAAAGAATATTTGGAACAACTGAAAATGCTGTCTATAATCAACTTTTCATATCATTGATAGCTTATGTTTTGCTTCAATTTACTTATGTTGAAACGACTAAAAATTTAAAATATGTTAAATTATCACTAATTCAATTTGTAAGAAAATTGCTTAAAAAAAGTCTTAAGGTCGAAGTCTATATATCTATTAACTTATTTTTGAAAAATATCAAAAATAAGTTAATAATTTAAAGTAAAAATTTGGTTAATCAACACTTGTGTAAATTCCTAAAGAATAAAAAAACAAGTGTAAGTGTTTATCTACTTGCTTATAGTAAAGTAATCACTTACACTTATACAATATCAATTTAATTATTGCTCAAGTCTTGAATTAGGAACGATGCAACATATAAATTACTATCTGTTCGCAGTACGTGCAAAACTCCAGTATATCTTCTTTTTAATAAGATTTTTATATCTGTAATATTATCATATGCATTATATATTCTATTTCTTATTTCATAGGTATGCTAGCAATCAATATTGAATAATTATCTATATTTACAGTATCTTGTGTTAATATCATCTTTTTGCATGAATTGTATGTTTTTATATGTCTATCAATTACCTCTAGTATTTCCTCTCTCATAGAATCTAAAACCTCACTAGATATATCAGTTTTATCATGTACCAATATAAGTTTTAGCCTCTCCCTCTCTAGACCATTTGATGAAGAAGAAGTTGAAGAAAATAAATTCATCATAATTACCCCCTTGTGTTATTTAATTTTAAAAATATTGTTTATAAAAAGAATTATTACAACTTTATTCTACACAATATATTGTTGCAAATTTGTGGCAAGATATTATTATTTTTAGAAATTAAATAAATAAAAGGTTAAAAATGTAAACATTGTATATTTTTAACCTTTCTTGGAGTATTTATTTTTATTTTATAATATAAATTCTTATTCGAATTATATATAATAGTCTAATATTGCCTAATATTTGTAAATACTTATAGTACTTATCATAAAAATTATTATCTAGTGATTTAAAATGTATTTGTATAATTCTTTTACAGCTGCTGATGGCTCCATCTGCAGATCATTTTCTATCATTTCATAGTACTCATTATAATATTTTTCTGCTTTTTTTATTCCACCGACCTTATAATGTAGCATTAAAGCATTCCCTCTCATTTCCTCATCGTAAGGTTCGTATCGAATAATAAGTTCAACAAGTTTTAAAATCTTAATTGGCTCAGCATTAATATCTTTATAATATTTTACAAGTTTACGTGCTCCATTCAAAAAATATCTATGATAATTTTCTCTTTCAAAATAGCACCAATCGCTGTTAAAATCTTCAAGAAGCATATATTTATAATTAAGTATAACTCTTTCATAATGCTCTATATTAGTAGAATTTATTTCAGCGATATTAAATACTAAGTTTTCTAATTCAAATGCATCTATTCTTATATCTGGTTCCGCCATTTGTAATTTGTATCCATTTCCAGTAGATATAATTGAAATCTTTATAGAATTCTCCCTAAAAGTTTTATTTAATCGGCTAATTGTACTTCGAAGATTAATATCTGCTTTTTCTTTATCTTTATCTGGCCATACTTCATTCATTAATCTCCATTTAGATATTTCTTTATCGTCTTTTCCTAGAAGCATGAAAGCAAAAATTTCAGCACTTTTAGCTGTCATCCATCTAATAGGTTTCTTTTCATCTCCTATATATAGAGATACCCCTCCAAATAAAGAAATTTTTATTTCTTTATTTGGACTAACACTAGAAGTCAAAAATCTTCTCTTTTTCACACGCTCAATTGAACTATAAAGTTCCTCAACTATGATTGGCTTTAACAAATAATCTATAGCGTTAACTCTAAATGCATTGATTGCATATTGATTATACGCTGTAATAAATACAATCTCGCAATCATATTCGATTGAATTAACTATTTCTGCAAACTGCAAACCATTAATTTCCGGCATTTCTATATCTAAAAACAACACATCCGGTTTAAATCGCATTATGTTATCAATAGCTTCATGAGGATTTGTATATCCCTCAACTTCAGCACCTGTATCCCTAATTAATTCACAAATATGATCATTAGTTAAAGTTTCATCATCTACAACCATTGCTTTAATCATAACTTCATCCCTTGCTCTTATATATCTAATTTCATAGGTATATTTATTGTAGCAGTAGTTCCTTGCCCTATCTTACTTTCGATAATTATACCCTGTCCATACTCATTTATCAGTCTTTTGTTAACATTTTTCAATCCACTATTTATGGACACGCTATCGTCCAATAATCCCTTCAACTTATCAGCATCTATACCTATCCCATCATCCTGTATTACAATTTTAATATAATCATTACTTTTCTTAATAGATATCTTTACTCTACCGCCAGAAATGCGTTTCACTAAGCCATGACGTATTGAATTTTCTACTAGAGGCTGTATAACTAATGCTGGAATGGTATTTTTCAAGCACTCTTCATCAACATCAAATTCAAATGTAAGTCTTTCTCCAAACCTAGCCTTCTCTAATTTCACATAAGATTTTACAAAAGATATTTCTTCCTTCAAGCTTATAAACGAATTGTAAGGGTCTATATCAAAGGCGAAACGTAAATATTTACTCAATTCTCCAAGAAGCTCTCCTGCCTTTTTTCCATCTCTATAGCACAGAGAAACAATAACACTTAAAGTATTATACAAAAAATGAGGCCTTATCTGAGATTGTAAAAATACAGTTTCCATTTTCAAAGCTTCTTTTACTGCGATTCTCATTTTTTGAAGAGTTGTTACTCTAGCTTTTAATTCCATAAAATTAAAAGGTTTGGTTAAAAAATCATTAGCACCTGCTTCAAAACCTAATGCTATATCGTCTGGTGTACTTCTGACCGTTAAAAGTAATATTGGAAGTTCAAATAGCTTGTACTCTTTTCTTATCCTTTTACACACATCATAGCCAGATAATCCTGGCATCATTACATCAAGTAATACAATTGATATATCTTTATGTTTTTTAACTAATTCTAAGGCATTTACCCCGTTATATGCAACTAAAGTTTCATAATTACTGTCATAAAATATTTCTTGTAAAACTTTGATATTGCATACATCATCATCAACAAGTAAAATCTTTAGCTTTTCTCCATTGTTTTCAGTTTCAGTTGGTTCACACAATATATTAGCACTAAGTTTTTCATCTCTCCTTGAAGTAGTGATATTATTTTCAATATCCTGCTCTTGTCTAATGATATAACTATTTTCGTTTGCTTTAGGTATCTTTACAACAAATATTGAGCCTTCATCTGGTTCTGACCACTTCAGATACAGTTCCCCACCAATTCTAGATGCAAGCAACTTAGAAATAGAAAGTCCAAGCCCAGACGGAAATATTCCATTAAAAACATCTTTATCTATGTCAATGTTTCTTTCAAATATTTCATCATGATACTTTTCATCAATGCCTATACCTGTATCTTCAATTGTTATATTAATATAATTCTTTTCTGCTACTTCAGCTTTAATTTTAATAAATCCATTTTCAGTATATTTCAAAGAGTTAACTATAAGGTTAAACAAAATTTGCTTAAACCTATTTTCATCTGTATAAACATAATATTCTCCAATTGGTACACTATTAATTAACTGTATCTCTTCATTCTTTCTCATATAAGCCAAAATATCAAACACTGCCTGTACAACACCATTAATATCAAATACTTCTTTATTAACCTTAAGCTCTTCATTCTGTATACTTTGAAAGTCAATTATATCATTTACAAGGCTTGATAATCTTGTCGTTGTAGATATTATGTATGCTAAATTCTCATCTACCTTTGCTGTATTTCTATCGTTTTTATTTAAAATAGCCTGAGCAATATTTATTATTCCATGCAAAGGAGTTTTAAACTCATGGGAAGTGCTGATTAAAAATTCATTTCTTAACTTGTCTAATGATATTAGATCGCTATTTATTGTCTGAATTTTATTATATGCATTTATATGCTGTTTCAAAATAATAACCAAAAACGCAAGTAAGAAAATAAAGTATGTAACAAAAGGAATTACACTGCTCTTAATTATCGAACAATAGTATAATACAAAAATACAATATTGAGTTAGAGCCGCAATAACTCCGCAAAGCAAAAGTATTGTTCCTTTTTTCCCCAATTCTCCATATCTTTTATGATAAATTGCTTTCATAATTGAAAAAGCTACAAGAACAGAAATTAATATATTTATTGTATCAATTATATTTTCAAATAATCCTACAAGGTCCATTGGTATTAGCAAAACTGTAAAAATACTAGCAAAAATTATATACTTTGCTAATTTCATGTTTTTTCTAGTAACAAAATCATTGCCATATTGCCGTATAAATAAGAGTGCAAGATATATACTCAAACTTATTAATGCTAGCTTTATCTTCAAAATCCAAAAATACGGCATAAACGAAAAAATTTTATTAAATATCTTTTCGTTTACTATGGATGAAACAAAAACATAAATTATACATACGCTTCCAATATACAAAAATTTCTTTTGTTTAATATTTTTTAAATAAATTCCAATGTAGTACACCCCAAAAATCCCCAAAATTAATATATTGGCTATATCTAATACAATAAATATGATATAGTAATCTAATATCTCTTCATAATCTCCGAAGAAAACACTTTGGATTATACCTCCACTAGAATTATCTAAATTTGCTACCTGAATGACAATATCTAAAGTATCTCCTTCTGGCTTAAAGCATGTAACAGTCCGTTGAATATCTGAAAAATATCCTTCTTCAAAACTTGGCTTTGGGTTACCTCTTTGTCCAATTTCTTTTCCGTTCACAAATATTTTGTTTGCTGACCGTATATGTGTAGTCTTTATACCATACATTAAGACACTTTTATTTATCTTAATTTTTACTCTGTAAGTTCCAATTCCTTTATCAGATATCACATTATTTGGAATTTGGTTTCTCCATGCACCAGGAGTATTAATATAAACCTTATGTAATTCCACTTCATTATTAATATCTGAAGGAGATAAAAGTTCATTAGGATAGAATTCCCAATATCCATCTAATTTTACATTTCCGTCCTTATTAAAATCCCAATCTGAAAGATCTATAGAACCATTTTCAACTAGAGGCTCTTTATTATAGAAACTTTTACTTACAAAATAACCTATAGAAAATATTAATATAATTATCAATCCAAATAGTAGATATATATATTTCTTTCTCAATTTTACTTAACCCCTCATCTATACCCTTAAAATTCTTATTTTAAAATATCTATTTTTTAATATGAATATGCAAAACTTCTGCTCCTCAAATACACAATTTCTATAACCCCTTCCAAATATCACCTGGTATACTTATCTAAATAATTTATAAATATAATAATGCGCATAAATAAAAACATATGATAAAGACATAGTAAAAAATCAGATAACTACCATCTCATTATATGCTTTCTATAAATAAGAGAATTTTAATATATTAAGCTAATTAATATAATTAAGACCACTTCTTTGTAATTATATTAATATAATAAAAACTTAATCTCATATTCAAATCTTTAAACAAAACAGATCAATCAGGACTAAGGATTAATTAGTTCCAATTGATCAGCTATATAAGCAACTTCAAATACTTAAAACGATCATATAAAAAGGAACTACTTAAAGTTCCAATATCAACATTTTTTATATATACGTTACAAAAATAATTCTTCATCATAATTCTAAAAATATTGTAAGAATTTTAGTCGTAATTGTAAGATGCGCATTGTAAATCGCAACATATATATTTATAATTTTAATACAATTAAATATATTTTATCATTAGAATGCTAGAAAATCAATGTTTGATTCACTTGAAACATTAGTAAAGCAGCCCCAAATTAAGTTTTAACTTGAAGCTGCTTATAGCTTTATATGTTTTTAATCCCAAATACACTTTATATGTAACAACAAATAATATGAACAGATAAATTAACCCTTTAAGACCAATTCTTATTTTTATTTCTCTTATTAAGCTTTCTATTCTCCTTGTTAAATTCCCCGTATTCAAAGTTACTCTTAAACTTGTTTTTTCTATAGGAATAACTTCCATCCTCAAATTCATCATTTTCCTTAGTTGTTCTTGTGTATGCTTCAATTATATCTTTGTATTTTTCTTCTAAATCCATCTCATCTCATCCCCCTGAATATCAAAATTATTATAATTCTTTTAAGTTAAAACACACTCACCATTATCACGATACTTACAAGTATGTATTATTTCTTTTATATTGCTTTCATCATCTAATACATAACAACATCTTATGGGAAATATCTTTCCACAAGTTAGAATATAATTTTCTTTTACTTTTACTTTTACTTTTCTATCTGTGAATTCACAATAAATTTCATAGTTCTTTAATGTTGACATAAGTTCATCATCCTTACAAACATTTTATTAATTTCATTAGAAACACGATCAAATTACAGAATAAACACTTATTAAAGACATTTTTCCTTAATTTCTTTACACTCAAATAGATCTATTTCATTCATCTTTAAATCAGTTAGCTCAACAACTTCTCGTGCAATCTTATTCATTTTAATTAAAAATTCTTCTTTTTCTTCTTCTTTAATAATAAATCCATCAAATCTTATATCAAATTCTTCTGCAAATTTTGAATTTAAATTCACAAGCCAACTACTCATAAATTCCACCTGCCCTCTGTTTAGAATAAATACACTTCCTGATTTATAGCTTCTTTTAATATTTATCATTAAAATCAGCCATAAAACTTCACTACTGGTGGATTAGTTTAGAATCAAGCATCGTTTACATTTCTTTTTTTCATATATATTGAGATATCAGTTCGTATAAAAAGTATCTACTCTCTTTTATATAATTTCTTAACTTTTTGACAAATAATTAGTTATTATTACACAATAAAGCATTCACCTCTCTTCAATTCTTCTTTTATTATTTTTTATTTTAATCAAACTAACGCACTAGTAAAAATACTATAAATAAATCTTATCACAGCTTATCGATTTTTTTTGTCTTATTTTGTATTTTAAAAAAATATTTTTTCAAAATATATATTGGAATTAAATTTTATACATCTTGCCATTAATTAATTCGCTAGGATTACCTAGTATTCTAAATATAAACATATTTATCAAAATTATTGCGTAATAATTTTCCTAATCTAATGAAAATAAATTAATGAATTTCTAAAATAACTTTATTAATCATTCCGATATAATATTAATCTTAGCTTTAAGCAAATAGGAGTCAAATTTTTCATCTGTAGTTATAAAACTATTAATAATTTTTCCTATTTCATATTGTTGCTTTGTGATGTTCATTTTTTTATCCGGGAAAGGAATAAAACATGTGCACGCATCTACAAAAACGCCATATATCACCTTAATTATTTGCTCCCTATATTTAAGAATAAACCTTTTATTATATGCATGTCTATTTGGAAAAATACTTGTCCAATCTTCATAACATGTATCATCGCTATTTTCAAGCCATTTTATATCATTTTTTATAATTATATCGATATTATTTCTATACAAATATACTCCTATATCATCCTCATAACACCAATCACTCATATCACTTGAGCATACTTCTTCAAAATATTCCTCATATTTCATCTCTCTCACTCCATTAAACATAGTTGCCTTTACTATATAGCAGTTAGAAAAGATATTGATAGAATCCATATTAAAATTAGACGTTATCAACTATCTTTTCCGAAATCTATCTTACAGCAAAAAATCTTTTCTATCTCTATACTCATCATCAACATCACTTAACTTCTTCTTTAGTTCTTAACCATTGAATATATTTAATATTTCTAATAATCCTTCATCGCTCCCACCCAAATTACTTAGCAAACAAAGTTATTATGTGTCTTGATACTTTAATTCCTTTTAAACTTTTTTTCACACTCAGCCCCAATAAATCTCCTTGACTTATTAAGCAGTAAGTTTATTACAAAATCTACAATTGATCATAAGAATTTGCTCCTATTTTGATATTAGTCTATTCAATAAATTATTAATTCGTAATATATATAACCAAAATATTAATTATAAGCATAATTACAAACAAAAATATAAATGTAGATACTTTAAAATCTTTCATGAAATCTTTCATAATCTCTACCTTTCTCTGCTAACATAAAGATTAAACATCAGCACTTCATGTGCTAAATATTTTTATCTTTACTTTATAACTTCATTCGCATCATATTAAAAGCTTCTTAACAATTAATTGCGAATTAACTCCCGTCTTTAAATGTAATTCAGTTACCTTTGAATACGAAATATCATTATCATACTCTATGTATGCATTATCTAAGACACAATGTCCTACAAATTCATTGTTAAGAAGCGTATAAAAATCAATAATATACGGCTTTACATTATCGTAGCTTATTTTATTCATAGCATTATAAAGAATGATTATTTCCTCATTATTTAATCTAATATTTATAAATTCTTCGCTCCCATAATTCAATTGTTTTTTTATAAGACTTACTTCTTTTGATAAATCAAATTTAATTTTTCCAACTTGTATGCCATATTTTTCTCTTGTATGCTTAGATCTAATTTCTATATCATTAATTAAATGAACCATATACTTCCACCTTTCATAACCTCCATTGTATTGTACCCACTTTAAAATTCACCACAGTAAACCACTATAAATTTTATTTTGCTGATTCCTTTAAGATTCCATAAACAGTCTATTTAGATATCCATAAGAAACTTGCCTATGTCTTTATCCAATTCTATTATATGTTTTCGCCACCAATATGACATTTTCTGTTGTTCGCTTATTACAAATAACGTAGACACGCCTGTAGTTTCGAACACTTTTCTCAATTCTTTTAAATTATTTTTGAAAATTTCATGTTCCTTATGCTGAATCTCATAATTAGGATAATTATTTTTCTTTTGAATTTCCTCTTCATCGTTGAAATGTCTAATTACATACTCTTCAAGAAAATTCAAAGTTGTAATCATCTCCTCTTTTCCTTTTGCACTTTTCATAGAACATACAAGTAAATTAATTCTATTAAACAATTCTTTGTGTTGTCTATCTATCTTATCAACACCAACCGACCACATTTTATCCCATATTAAATCCATCCATTTTCACCTCTCATACATATTTTTCCAAGTTATAATTTTGAATTACTTTCATCACCCATAATCTACCCCTATTTAAATCTCAGCCTGATTAATCCCATAGTCAACCACCTTTCTAAAAATTCTTTTCTTTTATATAATTAAATTTTTCTACAAAATACACTTAAAAACCTTCTTTTAGCATTATGATATTTTTTCTTTTTTTCGCCATTTAATGGCTTTTTTCTGTGTTTTTTCTTTTTATATCCGAGTTTTTATAATATTATTTGTATCTATTTGTCGTTATTAAATTTAAATTGTAATACGATTTTTTCTATAATGATTTATCCTTTTACATAATAAATTCATTTTTATAAAATTTCATTAATAGATAACCAAAAATCGATATCCCAATTTTAATGTTTAATCAATATTCATCACAGTAATAATAAAAGCTAGGCATATTTTATACCTAGCTATACTCTTTATTTGATTTCCAAAAAACATAATAATTTTCATCAATAACACTATATTTTCACCGCAAGCAATATATTATTCATATATAAATACCATTTTTCATATGCTACCCTCAATATATTAATAACCATATAACATTGAATAGAATTATCCCATTTAAATTTTTAATATAAGATTATCAAATCAAACTAACAAATACAATTTGATATCATGCTTATGATTATATTTACGCGTATTACGTCTATTCATCATATCAAATATAATTTTTTCCTCCGTAATGTTTACTTGATTAATATCTTTTACTACACTCTCATTTATTCCATTAATTTCCTCATAAATCGAAGGACAAATTCTACAATTTAAATTTTTTCTCAACTCTTTTTTATCTTGTTCTAAAATTCCCCGCATAATTTTACACCCTCTTATAAATATTCTTTTTTCAATCAAAATAAATCTAATACTTTAAAACTAACGGATTATCATTTTCATTAAATAAAGCTTCATGCATTGAAGCAAACATTACATTCTTTTGATATTGATCAGCAAAAAAATTTATAACTTCAATATCTTCATCTGATAATTTACTTCTAATGACCATCACTTCATTATAGTTAGTTTTTTCTAGTAATTGAACAATATCTCTCGCGTATGTACTTTTCATCTTTATGCCTCCCATAACCCCTCTTTTTTAGTATTACGTATCCGTTTTCGTCCATATATTATTTTTCCCAAAATCATCAACCCACTTTTAACATTTTCTAATTAAGAAATTAACAATTCTCCTCTAATATATAATCATATGTAAAAATAAATATATATTAAGAACATAGTATAAAAAGTTAATTTAACTCATATATTGACATTTATCCTTATATTGGATTAGAATTATCTAAATATATAAATTAAAATCAATAAATAAGTTTAATAAAAAACGCAAGGTATAAAAACATATTAAATTTATAATTTTAAATTAATTAGCTCAAAGCTTAATTCTACTAAAAATCTTTTTATATAAACTAGTATTTTTTGCTTATGTAGTACTGATTAATAAGGTGATTCAATTTAATGCTAATGCAAATTATCTCATCATTTCTACAAATATCTCCTTCACCAACTAGTTTGTTTAGATGCTCTCTAACAGATTCAATTTTAACTTCCAATTCTTCCATAATACCCTCCTAATAGCATTTTATTGATTTTATACCCTAATTTAATAGTACTCTTTTTATAATTCTCTGGCAACATTTTTTTGCAAATAGTTCATAATTTAATTCAAATAGCTACTTTCATTATATTACTTAAGAATGTACAGTTATATAAAAAGAGAAATAAATTAAATGATATTGATTTCACAGATATTAGAAAACGTATAAAAAACTAAGAGGAAACTTAACGGAATAACTAAAGATTATTTTTAAATAAGTTGATGAAACAGCTTATTTAAGCTAACTTAAATTGGGACAACATCATTTAGATTTTCTGCTTCAATTAGAATTTCCCAAGTTAAATATTCCTTTATTCTTTTAATTTCTTCAAAAGCACATGTATTTTAGTTAGTGTGCTTAATAGTATTTTTGTGAGAAAACTATATGTTTTAATTTTCATAAACGAACTCAAATAGCTTTTTTTGTTATTTGCCTTTAAAATATAAAGTTATATAAAAAAAGGAATGATAAACTTGAATAATATTAATTATATAGATATCGGAAAACGTATAAAGGCTGAAAGAGAACGCAACGGCTTAACTAGAGAAAAGTTTTCAGAATTGGTTAGTATATCTCCAACTTATTTAAGCCAGATTGAATTGGGACAACGTCACCCGTCGCTTCCAACTACAATTAAGATTGCTTCAACTCTACATATTTCTTTGGACTTTTTAGTTTACGGCGAAAGAGCCCTTAATGTTAATAAAGATGACTTGATAGATATAATAAATCATGCTCACGAGAAAGATTTATATGTACTAAAAGAGATTCTTACCGCTATTCTTCCATCCGTAAAATATTAATCAAGAGTATATTTTTATACTTCTGTGCGCAAAAAGTAGACAGTTAGAATTAACTGCCTACTTTTTTGTAATAGTTTAAACTCTCTCAAAATATAAGTTTCAAATCCCAACTTGATAATTATCTTTTTTAGAATGATATTGATATTTATTTAACAATTCACTTCCTAATTCTAAATGCACATTTTTATGTATACATAGAGAAGCATCATGTACGCAAAGAATACTTGAATTAAACTTTTCATTATATCGATTCCAATAATCTTCCTGCTGTAAAAAATATTTTTGCAAAGAAGATTGAATTATCCATCTATTTTTATCATATCCCTTATTTTCAATCATTTTTATTTCTTCACTAAAACTAATTGAATTACTCTTATTACGAATAATTTTTTTCATGTCTTCTATACATATAAATTGCACCTTTTCAATAGAAATTCCATTAATTATAAGTAAATTTTTTAATTTCTTGTAGAGATTTTTCTGAATAGAAATATGAACTTTTTCACTATTTCTTATACCTTCTTCTATATAATCATACAAATTAATAAACAAATTGTAGTCCCCATAATAATACACATCTCGTTGCTTATTACCTACAACAGTATTTCTTCTGCCAGCTTTATAAAACTTAAAAGCATTACAATCTATGCACTCAGCAACCAAATCACCAACATATTGATTCAAAGCAATTATCTCATCATCCAAAAAATTACCTTTCTTTTTAATAATCATACTATCTAATCTCTGTCTCCATTTTTCCACACTACTTCTTAAATAACACTCATTACACATTCTTCTCATTCCCCCACCCTATAATAACATTAAATACCTTTATATTTTTCAAATTTTAATGTTTAATTTTTCCTAATTGATAGATAGATTATTTAATTCCAGATATATAATTATTTTTCCACATTAGACCTCTTAATGCTTTTTTTATATACAATACCTTTATTTAATACTACTATTATTATAGAGCACTTGCAATATATTTTTTACAATTAGTTCATTTTTTAATTCAATTAGCTTTTTAGGGATTAGTTTCAAAATTTACGAGTTCTTATTAAAACTAAGTTAATGCCATAATCGAAAAGTGCATTTACATTTGCAAAAAATAGCTATATGTAATTAATCCAAATTACATATAGCTAAATTGTTCAAAAAATCAATTTCATCTAAAATATTCTTCACAAACGCCATTACATTCAATTATTACATCTCTTAATAAAAGCATCAACTGATCACAACCCAAATTACTAATATTTCCCTAAATTCTTCCATTACCTTTTTTATTTAGTTTTCATTCATTGTCCATTACAAGTTTTTTTAGCGTTTTTTCCATGCTATAGACTGCTTTCATTAATAAATCTTTATCATCATTTTTTGCAGCATTTTCTGCTTGTAACGCAAATTCAGCTATATCATTGACTCTTACAGTACCTGCTGACCCTTTTAGCTTATGCAGAAGTATACATGATTCATTTAAATCATTTTTATCTATACATTCTTTAATTTGACTCAGAATTTTCTTTGATTGCTCACAAAATTCTTCAAGTAATTCTGTGCAAAAACGTTCATCAAATCCCGATTCCTCTATAAGACTTTTTACTATTTCAGTAAAATACTCACTTTGATTCATCTCAAAACCATGGTCATTTAAATCACTTAAAATATTCATATCATCATTATGAATATTTTTCACATGCTTTTCTAACATTTCCATAACTTGATCAACAGTAAAAGGTTTGCTTAAATAATCGATCATTCCTGCTTCCAAACACTTAATTTCGTCATCTTTCATAGAATAAGCAGTCATAGCTATTACAGGGACATTTTTATAACTTCTTAACAAAAGAATTTTTCTTGTTGCTTCATAGCCATCCATAACTGGCATCTGACAATCCATAAAAATTATATCGTATTCCTTGTTCTCACATGCTTTTAACGCTTTTGCCCCATCAATAGCAATATCACAAGTCAAACCATTTAATTTTAAACTATTAACAAAAAATTTTATGTTTATATCATTGTCTTCTACTAAAAGTATTTTTATCTTTTTATTATATTTAGCTTCTTCAACATTTTGCTTTGTTATAAAAACATCATTATTATATATTTTAGAGCCATCTCCTTTAATCACCATTGCAACGCAATCGAGCAAATCACCTCTTTTATAAGGTTTTGAAATATATCCAGAAAATTTATTTTCCTTCGCTATCCTTGCTTCAGAATTTGCGGTAACTGAAGTTAATAGTATCAAAGGAATGTCATTTATTAAGCCTCTTTCCTTCATTATTTCAACAAGCTCAAAACCAGTTATCTCTTTCATTTGGTAATCAATCAAAATAGTGTTGTATGCCTTCCGATTATTTATAAGCATACTTAATGCCGACTCTAAACTTTCCGCCTCATCAATCATACACCCAACCTCTTCAAGATAAACTTTTGCTATATAACGATTCATCTCATAATCATCAATAACTAATATTCGTTTACCTTTAAATATAGAGTAATCAGGAGGCATTTGAATTACTGATTGTTCTGATTTATCTAGTAATAAATCAAAATAAAAGGTCGTCCCTTTATTTTTCACACTTTTCACACTTATAGTACCACCCATCATCTCAACTATTTTTTTGCATATCGCAAGGCCTAACCCAGTCCCTCCATATTTTCTAGTTGATGAAGAATCAGCCTGACTAAATGGTTTGAAAAGCTTACCTATCTCTTCCTTATTCATGCCTATCCCTGTATCTCTTATTTCAAAATAAAGCTGTACTTCAGTGTTCGTTTCTTTTATAACGGAAACTTCAATAAATACTTCTCCATTGTGTGTAAATTTGACTGCATTGCTAACTAAATTGCTTATAATTTGTCTAATTTTAGTAGGATCTCCTACCAAACAACTTGGTATGGCTGAATTTATAAGCATATTAAGTTCAAGCCCTTTCTCTCTTGCTTTTGCATCATAAAGAAATATGGTGCTTTCAATTACAGAACGGATATCAAAAGCAACTTTCTCTATTTCCATTCTCCCAGCTTCAATTTTAGAAATATCAAGTATATCATTTATAACTACAAGTAATGTTTCTGAAGAAGTTTGGATTGTCTCAACATAATCTTGCTGGGTACTATCTAGGTCAGTTTTTTCCAAGATACTCAAAAATCCAACAATTCCATTAAGAGGAGTTCTTATTTCATGACTCATATTGGCTAAAAATTGACTTTTTGCCATATTAGCGTCTTCAGCTGCTTCTTTTGCAATAATCAGTTCATTTGTTCTTTCTTTAACTTTTTCTTCAAGGTTATTTATAAACGAGCACAGTTCTTCCGCCATGCTATTAAAAGCCTTAGACAAACTTCCTATTTCATCATTTCTAAAAACCTTGGCCCTCTCTGATAAATTACCCTTCGAGAATTTATCAGATATCTCTATCAAATGATTTATTGGTTTCAATATAATTTTAGTACTCTTCATATGAATAATAACAGCTATAATAAGAGCAATCACAGTAAGCTCTATAGCTATATTAATATTATTCCTTATTTCTTTTGTAAAAATAGTTTCTGGAACAGATGTTATTATAAGCCAGTCCAGACCATCTTTATTATACTCAAATATTTTAGTATGGTAGTTCTCATTATTAACTTCCGAAATAAAACTTGTATTAGAAGTATTTATATAGTTTTCATATGCATCATTAATTGATTTATCCGTAATATTCTTAACTAAAGTTCTATTAATATTTCCATCAGAAAGTATTTCAAAATTAGTTTTGTTTAACGAATTCGCAACTAGAAATCCAGAATTCTTTTCAACTATATATATTGAAGCCGAATTCTCATTGGCGATTTTTTCCAACGATTCATTAAGAGTAGAAAGAACTATATGAGTTCCCATTACTCCTTGAATACTCCCATCTTTATTATAAATAGGATATGCCGCTGATAAAGCCAAATCATCTTTTGTAAAATGTTTATAAACGGAAGAAAATACTGGCTTTCCATTTTCTTTAGCACTTATATACCAATCTCTTGTTCTAGGATCGAAATCGCCATAATCATTAACAAATTTTCCCTGCTTTAAATTTTCATCTACATTATAATATAAAGAATGACCTTTGGTTTCAGGTGTACTTCTATATATTTCTATATCGTCATTTCCATTTTTTCTAGCACCATAGTATTCACCATCTTCTGTGCCAAAACTAAAACTGTAAATCTCATCACTACTATATTTAACTATTCCTGCAAAAAAAGCATCTCTCTGATCTTTGTTATGCATGTCTATAACTTTGTTTTCAATAAAAGTGTGGTTAACCTCATTGTTATATAGAGGTATGCTAAATAGCGATTGTATTTCATTAAAAACATCCTGATTGGAATCGTCTTCAATTTTCATGATAGTATTGTTCACCGAACTTTTCCAATTATTAAATATAATATAGGTTATAATACCAACAGTTGTAGCCATAAGTGTAATAAATAATACACTTATTAAAAGCCTTAATGAACCTTTTCTTCCTATCACTGTATTTCCAATTCTGTTAATTATAAATATCACCACCCCAATTTCTTATATAAATATGTAGAATTTTAATAGAAATAAATGTAAACTTATATAAATTATTCTTTGAATCTTATTATATCATCGCACTAATATTTATACAATATTTTTAACATTTCATTATTTTTTATTGTAAAAGTTTATCTCATTAATTTATTTCCATTCTTCAAATAAACATTCTTAAAAGCTTATGTATTTTTTTGGCGAAATAGATAGCATTGAATTCTAAGTATCAACAAGTGCTTTATAAAAAAAAAAACAAAACGAGATATGTTTATTTTCTAATTTCAACACATCTCGTTTCAATCTTCAATGATTTACATTTAATCTAAGCACAGATTGGTATTTAGTCGTTCGCATATTGTCTATTAAAAATCGAAGTATCTATTTCTCAAATCTTTTATAACCTCTATATTAGTGCTATAAGTTGCCCCCTCATCTCTAATATCCTTAGAATTTTCGTCATATTCTCCTGAGAAAGACAATAAATTAAAACTTGTCTCCATATAATATTGCTCATCGCAGATTAAAAGCTTATTATGAGAGTTCACCTTTTTTATTTTAAAATTCCCTCCATAATATTTAAATTTATCTTTTAGCCTTTCTGCTATTATATCGCTATTTCTATTCTTACTTCTATTATTACTATCCTTTTTAATGTGATAAATAGAGCTATTTTCTTCTATACCATATATGATTTTGATAGATCCTCCTCTTGAAAGTAAATTTTCCATCATATTTATCAAATTATTGTTAACCACATAATTGTTCATCCATGGGCTCGCAATATTAAGTTCATACTTGGCATCAGAAAAAGCTTTAATAAATTTATCTCTTATCTCTTTATTTTGTAAGTGATACTCTTCATATTTGTTTGTGATTTCATTCAATGTTCCATATATTTCTTTATCTAAAGGTTCTATATTTTTTATTACATATTTATTTTCTTCATAACTTATATATAAATCACATATATTCTTAATCCTAAATTTACTTAACTTATATGTTTTTTCTATTGAGATTTCATCCTTATTTAACAGACCTATAGTTTCTTCTATCTGAATAATACTTTCTTTCCCAAAAAACATTAATGCATTTATTGCTTTACCATCAATATTCACATTCTCATATTTAAAAAATCTTCGAGATAAACTTTCTTTTTTACAGCTGATTACAGAGTTTAAATCATTAGATTTTATTAGACAATAATCCATTTCTTTTAATTGATCATCATACTTAAGAAATTCATTTTCATACTTTTCCAATTCTTCTTTCTTAGCTTTAAGCTCTTCAAACTGTTTTTTTGCAGATTCTAATGTTAGCTTCTCTGCTTTTTTAGATTTTTTAAATTTATATTTAATTAAATTTTTAAATTTAATAGTGTTTTTTGTAAATATATCTAATAATGATATTCTATTATCTTTTTTATTTTCAGAATATAATAAATCCTCCTTCATTCAAACACCTCATTTCCTTACTATTATGGATTACATTCTTTATTTATCCTAATTTTACATACTCAAATTATGTACGTCAATCTATATTTTAAAGAAAAATATTTTTAAGTTTTTTTTCAATTTTAGGAGGATTTTAACCAATTATGTCAAATTAATAATACTGAGAACATTTACTTAGTATATGTTTTAATAATCTAATGGTAGGATTAAAGGGAGGAATAATTATGAAGAAATTATTTAAATGTAGTGTGTGCGGATTTATATGTGAAGGAGTAGAAGCTCCAGAAAAGTGTCCAAAATGTGGAGTTCCTAAAGAAAAATTTGTCGAATTAACTAGTGAAGAGGCTGATAAAATCTATCACTCTGATAGAACTAATGATATTCATTTAGAGATCATTAACTTAGCTGATAAAATTTTCAAACTTTCTAGAGAAGGAATAGACTTAAATTTAGATCCTACATGTGTAACAGCTTTTGAAAAAGCTAAAAATAGTGCTTGGACTATTAAGCAAATATCAAAAGCAGAATTAGCAGCGCATATGAGCAAAGGAAAATGGTAAAATATTAAAACGAAAATTTTTTGTTAATTAAACTATTGTTTAAAAAGCTGAAAATCCTCAGATTTGATGGATTTTCAGCTTTATTAAATATCTATCTAGAATTCCAACAGCTTTGTGATTATTTATTTTCTACAAATTGAATCTTCAATCCATTAGGATCTAAAACATAAAAAAACTTAGTATTAGGATTTGGCTGAAATGGTCCACTATGAATTTCTATTCCTTTTTCCTTAATAAAGTTTATTTTCTCATCTATGCAGTCAACTTCAAATCCAAGAGAAATATGCTCTCCATAACTTACTTCTTTTACTTCCTCATCACATATTAGTTCTATTTTAGTCTCTCCATCTCCTAAAAATACAATTTCCCTTCCTGGTCCTGCATTAAATCTTTTATTAGTCTTAAGACCAACAATCTCATGATAAAACTTCAATGATTCTTCTAGATTTTTAACTTTTAAAGTACTCCAACAAAATTTCATAACTTATTCCTCCTAATATATATCACTTATGTATAAATGTTATATTTTGCATTTATTTTAATATTTATTAACCTGTCTATTGCTAGCTTTTGAATTGCATATGTATTAAAGTATGTCGCTCCTATATTTAATCACTAGAAACATATTACCAATTAATTTAGCAAATTTGTAAATCCAAGTTCAGTAAATATGTTTTTCATTCCCTCTTCATCTATTTGAAGTTTCAATTGATCTATTGTTATATTATTAAGTTCTTCTATATCACACTTTATAGTGGCCAATTGTTTGCAAAGCAAAGCTGCTTTTTTCCCGACTATTTTTTCATTTGATTCCTCAACTAACTTTGATAACGGGGAACGTAATATGCCAAGATCTTTGAACATTTTTTTTACTTCTTTTTCAGGTGAATTTTCTATAAAATCATATATACCTTCCACTGTTTCAAGTTCTTGAAGTAATGGTATAACAGACTTTTCTCCAACTCCATTTATTCCCGGAATATTGTCAGAAGCATCACCTTCTATAGCTTTTCTATCAATAATTTGGATAGGATCTACACCATAAAAATGATTTACATACTGTGTAGTAAATTCAAAAACTCCGCTAGGTATATTAAGTTCTTTAATATTTATTCCAAGACTTTCGTACATATCGGTACACTTTGAAGTTATAAGCCATACCCTTACATTATCATCAACAAGTTGAAGACAATCTTGATCTTTAGTCCAAATGCTAACTCTCATAGATCTTCCAAATTTCTTTGCCAAGGTACCTATTATATCATCCGCTTCATACTCTTTAAACACAAACTCTGGAACATTCATTTCTTTTAGAACTTTTTGAGCTAATGCAAACTGGCTACCCAGCTCACTTCTCATATCCTTTCTAGTACCTTTATACTCTGAATATAATTTTTTTCTAAAGGTAAATTCTTTAGTTAAATCCCAAGCCACAGCAATATGAGTGGGATTTTGATTTTTAATCATTTTAAGCATTGATGCCATCATTGTAAAGACCCCATTAGTAAACTCGCCTTTAGGTGATTGACGTAATTTTTCAATATATTTATCCTTCTCTTCATCAGTTTTAGCAAATCTATATTCTCTTGGAAGATTACCAAAAAAACAGCAAGATAAAAGAGATGAACCGTCTATTAATAATAAATTGTCATGCATAAATAAAAACTCCTAGCTTTTCTTAAGTTTATTCTGATTAATACCTTTTTATATTAAAACGACTAACCATAATTATTATACCACTATTAATTTACATAAAAAATACAGCCAAACTAATGACTGCATTTTTTAGTTCCATATTATTGCTATAAAGGTTTATACATAATTACATATCTATATTACCATATTTTAATGCCATATTAAACATCATTGCATATATTTGTTAAATATTACAAACACATCAATTAATTTATCTATAAATTATTAATTCACAATTTTTCTTTACTGTTATTTATTAGATTCCTTATTATATAATTGCTTACTTTCTCTTAAAATTCATATATTGCTGGCTGGAATATTGCATTTTTGTCATTTCTTCTAAAAACCACAATTAATATTTTGATTGTTTTTCTTTTACTCTCAATAAGTTATCTCACATGTACATATCTATAAACGCCCTTCCATTTTGTAAATATTTTACATTTATGTTATAATTTATTAGAGCCTATTATGTCTCATTAAAAAGCACCAACAAAGGGGAGTGGACAAATGCTAAGAGTAAAGAGGCTAGTGTGCTTATTAAGCATCATTTTAATACTTGATACATATGATGTAAGCACAATAACACCATTTAACGCTTTAGCAACAGATGTTGTAGAAGATAATAATATAGAAATAACACATAAAGAAAAAACAGAATTTAAGGAAAATCCTATAGATGAAATAAATAATGAAAAAATTGAGCAAAGAGAATTGACCAAAAAGAAGGAAGCCGAAGAAAAAGAACAAGAAAAGAGTGTTACACCTGAATGGAAAGACTTTATATTAACTTTTTATACATCTCTTGATTCGGAAAATAGTAGTGCTGGTCCAGTGACCTGTCAAAATAAGCCATTAACTCCAGGTGGCGTTGCAAATAACGTAATACCTCTGAATACCCAAATATATTTGGATGGTTATGGACAAGTTACTGTTAATGATAAAGGTTCAGATAAGTATTTTGGAGTAGATAATAGATTAGATGTATTTGTACAACGAGAACCTGGTGAAAACGATCATGACTACTTTCGAAGGGTGAATAGCTACGGAGTACAAAGAGTTCGAGGTTATATAGTTAAATAAATTACATTGGTAATTACAACTCTTAAATCTCAGTAATATATAGATAAGCCAACTATAATCTATACTTATGCGCATACCTCACCGAAATGAGTAATATACTTTTGTTCCAGTTTCTAGGTAATTATGATGGGTGATTCTAAGGCTATAAAGTTGCACTCAAAGTGCTAGCCTCAAAGAGCAGGCTTTGAACTAGCACATTTGGAACAACTTATAACCAAAAAATCACATCCATCAAAATTACCAATGAAACATTCCACAAAAGTATATTACTTATTTCTAGTTGGAAGCTATTTCATAGTCTAAGTATAGTTTATGATTGCGTTATCTATATGGATAAACAATATACAACTTATGCTTATGCAATAATCTCCGAAAGTAAAAACATTGTTATTTCACATTTCGCTGAGAGTTCTAAATTGCAGGTTGCACCATTAATGCTTGCTCCCAATTTCATTGTGACAAGCGTTAACGGAACAACCTACAATTAAGAGCTTTTAACAGCTCATTTTCAATGCCTGCTGCATAAAAATGTTTTTACTTTCTGGTATGGTATCTATATACCAATACAATTCATAAATATAAAGTTTTGTTTTTGACTTTTTTCGTAATAATCAGATTTAAAAAACTTATCTTTATCGAGCATACCAATCAGCACTTAAGAAATCATATTTTTCTGTTTAACTTTTTCTTTCTTAATCTTATATAAGTCACTATTACTCCAACAAAACAGATAATGGCCGAACAAACATATACATACCTCATTCCATACATAAAGACATCATCTCTACCCTCTATATATCCAAGTACTTTCTCTCCCATTTTCATACTCATAAATGAATATAAAAGCATTGTCGCCATAGCAACACCGGATGATTGTCCCAAATTCCTTACAAAAGCGTTTATACTTCCTGCAATCCCCAACTTATCACTAGATGCTGAAGACATAACTAGAGAATTATTAGGAGGTAAAAACAATCCATTTCCAATTGCAATAAAGACTATATATACAATTAATTGGTACATATTGGAGTTTTCATTTAAAGTCGCCATTAAACCCATTCCAATTCCTATGAGTATCAATCCTAAAAATGTCAGAAATTCTGACCCTATTTTATCTGATAGATAACCACTAAAAGGAGAAATAACTGTTATTAATACAGGCGAGATCATCATTATCATTCCCGCAAAGCTTGGAGTCATTTTCAAAACATTTTCGAGGTAAAAAGGCTGTACAATATTATTACTGTTAATTGATGCATAACATATGAATGTGCATAATATTCCAACCGTAAAAAGTGAATTTTTAAATAATGATAAATCTAGAAGTGGATATTTTAACTTTCCTTCTATTCGTATGAATATTATAAATAGAATTATAGCTGCACTAAAACTAATTCTAATCATGTTATTATCGTAACCAACAGTTTGTCCATTTATAAGAGAATAAAATAATAATACGACACTTATACCAAAAATTATTGCACCAATAAAATCAATGTCTTCTTTCTTTTCATTTGACTTACGAGGCAATACTTTAAAACCAATTGCTGTTCCAATTATTCCTACTGGAATATTTATTAGAAATATATAATGCCAACTTAAGTAAGAAATTAAAATACCTCCTAATGGTGGTCCAATCATTGTGCCAAGAGCTAGAAATGTTCCCGATATTCCAAGAGCTCTCCCCCTTTCATTAGCTGGAAATACTTGCGTTATTATCCCTTGGTTGTTTGCCATAGCCGCAGATGCTCCTATCGCCTGAACTATTCTAAAAAATAATAGGTACGTAAAATTTTTTGATAACGCACAAAATAAAGAACCTATGGTAAACACCAATAACCCTAAATTAAATACTATAGACTTTCCTTTTATGTCACCGAGCCTTCCAAACAGTAATATTGTACTAACTATTGTTATAAGATAGCAGATTACGATTAACTGAATAGAAGACATAGTTACTGAAAATATATTCACCATAACAGGAAGTGCTACATTAACTATTGTACTATCAAGGGTCCCCATAAATGGAAGCAAAACCACAACGGCCAATATTATCCATCTATTCTTATATACATTTTTATTGTATATTTCCATTATTAAAATCATCCCTTTTCATTAATTCTGTTATAAATATACTTTATTATAATTTTGAGAGTTTCTAATATACTAAATGATATACATAAGTATATTCTTTTGGATATGTTATATTTATATATTATACAGAAGTTATAAAATAGATATTATTTATAGGAATAATCCACCTTAATAAAATCACATTGATTTATTCTCTTACTTTTACTCTTTATTTTTTTAAATATTAAGTTTTTTAACTGCCAACTCCGCCATTTCTCTTACCTTCTCATTTTCTTCATTAATATACAAACAAAATACTATCCTCAACCTAAATTTAAACTTTAACATGTATATACATATATTTAAAATAATATAGTTTATTAATAATAGATTTAGGTTACTATTACTTGTTTTCAACTATATCTATAAAGCTATTAATTTCGAATTAATTGACATGCATATGAATTTAAATTAGGGACTTTTTTATCATTAAACAAACTATTTCTATAAATGATAAGACGTAAAATAATATATGGGC
Source organism: Clostridium sp. MF28 (assembly GCF_002969175.1). Lineage (NCBI taxonomy): Bacteria > Bacillati > Bacillota > Clostridia > Eubacteriales > Clostridiaceae > Clostridium > Clostridium sp. MF28. The sequence goes on along the minus strand of NZ_CP014331.1, from coordinate 5,866,015 downwards.
TACAACTAAGTCATAAATATGAATTAAATCATTACTTATGTACTTTATTTGGAAGAGTTATTAATAAAATTTTGTATTTGCGCTAACGTTTTTAAGAATTCTTCAAATTTCTCAGCGCCTATCTCCTTCTCTATTGGTGATTGTACTTCATTCCATACAGGAATTGCCTCATCGAGCTTCTTAATTCCGACATCACTTATTGAAATGCACTTTCTTCTTGAATCATTATCATCTGTTCGCACATCTACATATCCCTTTTTTCTTAAAATTTCAATATTGCGAGTTACTGTTGTCTGATCCATTAGCAAAGCCTCTGCCAACTCACTTACAGCAACATTTTCACGAGATGCTATGTCTGCTAATAATGAAAACTGTGGTGCTGTTAATCCAACCGCTTGAAAAACTTGATCAAAATACTGAGTAGTGACCCTTGTTGTCATACGCAAATTTCTACAAACACAACTTCCAATTTTCTTTAAATCATCTAAATTAGACATAAATAAATTACCTCCGTCAAAACCTCTGAATATACATATAGTAATCTATAGCAATTCTTATTGTCAATATACTCACAAGCAGATTTCAAAAAACTAGCTTTATTGAAGAATATATTATTTTTATCTCATAATATCATTAATTTTTAAGTTTAAGATATTATTTCCTGTTAAAAACACAGATTGTTTTGCCAAATCCTGAACACTTACCGCATGATATACATTTTGATGGCTCAGTATTACCTTCGCTCCAACGATTAATAAGATTACTTTCACATACTAATGGTCTGGACAATGCAAAATAATCAATGGAGCTTTCATTAAGAATTTTTGTTAGGGCTGAAATGTCACGTATTCCGCCTACAGAAATAACTGGAATATCAACTTCTTCCTTTATACTTTCAGCATAAAATGTATAGTAAGGAGCTTGTCCTTTCACTATTTTTCTTGAATAACTCTCATTTGGGCGTGAAGATAAACTCCCCCCACTAATTTCAACAGCATCTACGCCAAGCTCTTCAAGTTTTTTGCATACATATTTACATTCTTCAAAAGTCATGCCTTGATCCATAAAATCTTCGCAATTTATTTTAACTAAAACTGGATAATCTTTTCCTACTTTATCACGTATTTTTTTATACGTTTCTATAAGCATTCTAGATCTATTATCAATACTACCACCATACTCATCTATTCTTCTATTATAATAAGGTGTTAAGAACTTACTAAGTAAATATCCATGAGCTGCATGTATCTGAATGCCATCATACCCTGCTTTTTTTGCTCTAAGCGCTGCATTTGCAAAATCTATCTGAATTGAAACAATTTCTTCCAAAGTCATTTCTTTAGGAGTATTTTTATATCCCAAATCTGTTATATTACTTGGGCCTAAAATTGCCTTTTCTTCATTTCTAATAGTTTGTGTGCCTGCTGCTCCAAGTTGCAATATTATATTGGTATTGTGTTTATGAGTTACTTCAATAATTTTTTTATGATTATCAATAAATGAATCATTATAAATTCCCATTTGGCCTGGAATAAATTCCTCTAAATCAGTCACAGATGTTATTCCAGTAATTATAGTTCCTACACCTCCTTTAGCTAAATCTTCGTAAACTTTAAATAGTTCATCATTTATATTTCCTTTTTCATCTGCCATTCCTTCATATGTTGCAGATCTTATAAATCTGTTCTTTAATTTAAGTGGACCAACTTGCGTTTGATCGAATAATGATTTCATAATTAACCAACTCCATTCTAAATATATGCATATACATATATTTCATTAAAATTTTTTATTCAATAAAAATAAATTTATTAAAACAGATATTATATGTATATGTATATGCATATAATATCATAATCGTTAATTAATCGTCAATCAACTAAAAATTGTTATACCTTATTTTAATTAAGACCTTATATTTTATTCGAGCTAATAAAAATTTCATTTATTTTAATATACTTTATTAAAATAATCAACGAAAATTATTCAATAGAAACACTACATTTGAGTATATATTCCTTTTTAAAAATGTATGAAATTGAACCGCTACTTAATTTCAATATATAATAAATTTAATTAAAATAATATCTAAAAATGCCTGTCATAATTAAACACAGTAATATTTAGTAATATTTCACATATTTTATAGGTACAGATTTGATTTAACAATGAAACATCACATTTATTATCATATTATATATTTTTTTCTTAAAACCCAAAAATAGTAGTAGAAATTCTCCTACTACTGCTTAACATATCATCAATGCTAATTTGTATTTTTTACCAATTAATGTTATAATTATTATGCCATCTCAAATCGATATATTATGGAGGCGTAGCATATGAAACGTGCACATGTAAAAAAGCGTTTCGATAAGGATTTAATGAAAAATATATTTCTTTTTCTTAGTGAGCTACTCAATCTAATCTCTATAATTTTAAAACTCTTCAAATAACAATAGCACAAATATATACTTGAAACATTATTTATATTTTTAGGACTAGTATAATTATATTGCTTAAAAAACGTAAGTACCAATTACGCGAGATGGTAAGTTATTATAATTGAACGTCCTTTTTTATTCTTTAAATAATTATAATTCGAATAAATTCATGAATGATTTATACAAAAGATCATTCAAGTGAATTTAAAAATAACCCAAAGAATTTTTATTTTATCTATCACAACACAAGCATAATTATATCACTTTTGGGATTTAATGTAAATATAATTTTATATATTTTAGACCGACTCATTCTAAAAGTATACTTTAGTCTTATGAGTCCAATGCAAGATTACATCCCAACCGATAAGGACTTAGAAAGAGGATTCTTAGGTCTTCCTAAAATCCCTGGAATCCACTAATAAATCAAATATTATTCCTTCTCTCAATAAAACTGAGAGAAGGAACCCTTTTAATCATCTTTAGTCTTCTAAAAACTTTTGTTTTCTCTCATCTTTTCTATCTATAACAATATCATCAATTTTAACGTTATTTGCTCTTAATCTTTGAATAATATCCTTTATAAATGCGTCACTTCCAACTAAATAATACATAGCATCCTCTGATTTCATTGATTGGCTAAGTATTTCATAAAATTCTTTCCTAGAATTTATCCAAAAATTCTTATAATTTTCATCTGCTAATCTATCCAGTTGATTTTTAAATACAAATTTATCTGATGAGTCTATATTTATATTTGATAAGTATGAGATATTAGTTTTATCATTAATAAATGATAAAATAAGAGGTCTCATAGTAGCTATTCCAACTCCCATTGATATTAAGATTATAGGTTTATTTATACGTCTTAACCCCATTCTTGAACCTATCTTAAAAAATACAACTTCATCACCAATTTTTAATTCAGATAGCTTATTCTTGAATTCAGATTTGCTCCCTGGCACTCTTGTTGTTATGGCAATTTTATTTTCCTCTGGTAAAGTTGTAATGGACATGTGTCTTACCCATTCTTTTCTAGGCTGATCACCAATATCAAACCCAATATGCCCAATATGGGTATGTGAGCCAGGTTCCCATGTTAAATTTTCTGGTTTTTCAAAAAAATATGTTTTTGTATTATCTGTTTCATCAATTATATCAATAATTTTTAGTGTATATTTTTCCATAATCCCTCTCCTTTAATAACAATTCTCAATTTAATAGTATCAACTAAAATTTTTCAAGTCAATGTTTATAAATTTCAATTATAGATAATCCAACTAAAACCTGAACTTATGCATATAACTCGCCGAAATGAATAACATACTTTTGTTCCAGTTTCTAGTTGAGATATATTTCATAGTATAAATCTAACTTATAATTGGCTTATCTATATACAGATTTCCCAAGCAAGAATAATAACTTTTAGTTTTCATTTATAATATGTTTTATTATATTCATTAATGATGATGTCATTAATGTCTTATCACGAAAAATGATATATATTACAAAAATAATCCTTCATTATAACTCTAAAAAAATTTCAAAAATTTTATCCGCAATTTTGAAATGTGTACTGTGAATTGCAATATATATACTTTATAAAAAAATCCCAGGCGACTGTGGAGCCGTAGATTTTTTTTACGCATCTGCCTTTCCGAACGCATGTGAGGAAAATCTGGCAGGCGAATAAGATTTCTTTTTTATTCTTTTTCTATACAAAAACTAATTAAATAGCCTTCTTCATAAGTTATCCACAGATTCTATTACATTATAAATTCCCATATGTGTTGATTAACCAAAAAATAGAAGTGAAAATATATAAAAAATGAGGTCATTCTGTAGTAATATTAAAGTGCGAACCAAAATAATACTTAAGGAGAATGCCCTCATGAAAAATACTACCACTATATTTGATATATTTCAAACATTTTTAAGTGAAAAGGAAGTTGAAAAATTTAGTAAAGTTTTAGAATATGTTGATACTGCAAGAAAATTCACATTATATGATTTAATAAAATTCTTTATTGCAGCAGCTACGAATGAATATAAGAGTTATAGGGATGGCGTTGAGCATATGGAATCAGTAGGGCTAACACCAGTTGATTATTCAACTATTTCTAAAAAAGCCTCTAAGGTAGATTACAAAATTTCTAAAACTTTATTTGAGATTATTGTTTCTAAATGTAATCGTAGAATGCGAAGAATTCTAAATTTGCCAAAACAATTAATAGCAATTGATTCAACTACCGTGACCGTAGGTGAAAACCGTCTTAAATGGGCAAAATTTAATGGGAAGAAATCTGGAATAAAACTTCATATATCTTTAAATATTAATGACTTTACACCACAAAAAGTTATTGAAACTATTGCTAAAAAGCATGATGGACCGATAGGTGAAGGTTTAATAGATGTACACTCTATTTTAGTTGAAGATAGGGCTTATGAAAATCATGAGAGATTTGATATGTTTAAAGAAATAAAACAATCTTTTGTTATAAGAATAAAAAATAATACAATACTTTCAAAACCAAAGAAATTGAGAAGTTTAGGAGTAGTAGAAAATTCTTCTGTAATTCGAGATGTTACATGTTATTTAGGAAAAGAGACTAAAAAAACTCAAAATAGATTTAGAGTAGTTGAATTTACTGATTATTATGGTAAATCAGTAAAAGTGTGCACTGACCTAATGAACATTACTCCAGAAAAAATAGCAGAAATATACAAGGAACGTTGGAAAATTGAAACCTTCTTTAAATTTATAAAACAAAACTTGAATGTAAAAAGAATATTTGGAACAACTGAAAATGCTGTCTATAATCAACTTTTCATATCATTGATAGCTTATGTTTTGCTTCAATTTACTTATGTTGAAACGACTAAAAATTTAAAATATGTTAAATTATCACTAATTCAATTTATAAGAAAATTGCTTAAAAAAAGTCTTAAGGTCGAAGTCTATATATATATATTAACTTATTTTTGAAAAATATCAAAAATAAGTTAATAATTTAAAGTGAAAATTTGGTTAATCAACACTTGTGATAAATTCCTATAGAATAAAAAAATTAAGAAGATAAATTTATATTATAGAAATTTATCTTCTTAATCTATATAAATACTATTAAAATATTATTCTTCAGATAAATATTTTATTACTTCAAGGCATTTTTCCTAGATTCATGGGTTTTAATGCTTCTTCAATTTCTTCAATATTTTTACCTATACTACTTTCAACTGCTGCTGTCACAGCTCCCTCAACTATTGGGCAATCTACTATCTTTATTTTTTCCTTCATCTTTTCATCTAGAAATTCTATTGCCATTTCTGCATTCATAAAGGCACTGCCTAAATCAAAAATAATAATTACTCCATCTTCTGAATAAACATCTTCTATTGCAGCTGATATTTTATCCATATCAGTGCCAACTCTTCCGTCTGCTGTTCCTCCAGCCACACCTATAGCTACATTAGGTGCCATTTGACTTGCTAATTCCTTTACACCATCTGCTATATTTTTACTATGCGATATTATCACTATTCCTACCATATATATTCTCCTTCAACGACTATTTTGATGTAACTCAAAATAAAAACTACTAATTTAAAGCTTCATATATTGTTTCTAATATTATTGCAGAAGATGTAGCCCCAGCATCTTGGTGCCCTAAACTTCTTTCTCCAAGATAACTTGCTCTTCCCTTTTTAGCTATAATTTCTTTTGTATGCTCTACACCTTTATAAGCAGCTTCTTTTGCTGCTTTTAAAATTTCCTTGACTTCAATCCCGCTATCTATACCTTCTTTTATTGATTTTAATGCTGGCTCTATAGCATCTATCATAGTTTTATCATCAGCTTGACCTTTACCTCTCATTTTTATACCTTCAAGAGCCTCATCTAGCATCTTTGCGAAATCATTAATATCAACTTCCGATTTTCCATTAACACTTACAGCTGCCTTCATAAAAGCTGTTCCATATAGTGGTCCTGAAGCTCCACCAACATTAGATACTAATGCCATTCCTGACTTCTTTAATATACCTCCGATATCATTTCCATCATCGTCTTTTATCTTTTCTACTACAGCCTTAAATCCCTTGCTCATATTAAGTCCATGGTCTCCATCTCCAATTGCAGCGTCTAGCTCTGATAAATATGCTTTATTTTCATCTATCTTTTCACTTATTTTTTCTAATATTTCAATTACTTTTTTTCCTTGAATACTCATTTCTATTCCTCCTATATAGCCTAATTTAGATGATGCTTATATATTATAAAGCTTCATCTAAATTATAATTCTTTGGTAGTAGAATCCGTCATACTCTTAGATATGCTCTACTAAATTCATCTAATCTCAAAAACTCTACCTAAAAATCTTTGCTTTATATTACTTTAAATGCTGGTGTGTTTGCTGGTGCATCTAATAATTCTTTTAATTCACTATCAAGTTTTAATACTGTTATTGAAAATCCAGCCATTTCAAGAGATGTCATAAATTCACCTACAAATGTTTTATGAATTTTAACCCCTTTTTCCTCCAATATTTCATTTACCTTTTTATTTACTATATATAACTCCATAAGTGGTGTTGATGATAAGCCATTTACCATGACTGCTACTTCTTCTCCACTACTCAATTTGATATCTTCTAGAATTTTGCTCATTAAATGTTCTGTAATTTCATCTGCTGTTTTTATTTCCTCTCTATGAGTTCCTGGTTCTCCATGAATTCCCATACCAATTTCCATCTCATTTTCTCCTAATGTGAAATTTGGTTTACCAGCAGCTGGTACAATACAAGATGAAATAGCCATTCCCATACTTCTAACATTTGATATTACTTTCTCTGCAACTCTTGTAACTTCTTCAAGACTAGCTCCTGTTTCAGCTTTAGCGCCTGCTATTTTGTGTATAAATATTGTTCCTGCAATCCCTCTTCGTCCTGCTGTATAAGTACTATTTTCAACTGCAACATCATCGTTTACTACAACAGCTTTTACATTAATCCCTTCCATTTCAGCCATATCTTTTGCCATTTCAAAGTTCATAACATCCCCAGTATAATTTTTAATTACAAGTAAAACTCCTTTACCTGAGTCTACAGCTTTTATTGCTTCATATACTTGATCTGGTGTAGGTGATGTAAACACTGCTCCTGCTACTGCTGCATCAAGCATTCCTTTTCCTACATATCCTCCATGAGCTGGCTCATGTCCACTTCCTCCACCACTTACTAAAGCAACCTTTCCATCTATTGGTGAATCTACTCTTACTAAAACATCTGCATTTTCTAATTTTTTTATATATTCCGGATGTGCAGCTACCATTCCTTTCAACATATCCTCAAGTACTAGATTTGCATCATTAATTATTTTTTTCATAAAATTCTTCCTCCCATATTTAAATATTCTTTATGATTAAAATTATTTATATCTAATTTATATACATATGTTGCAATTCAAAATGCACATTTCACAATTCACAATTACAGTTAAAATTCTTTTAATATTTTTAGAATTGCGATGAAGAATTATTTTTGCAATATATATAAGTTCTAAATAATATAATTCATTCATTATAAAATTATTAGCCTTTATTACCTAAGTAATATAAGATAACTTTTATGAATTAAATTTTTTAGAATATATGTAAATAATTTCGATTTGTTTTTATTTATATTTGTACTTTTATATAGAGCAATACTCATGCCACAATTTCAATTACTAATTAAATATACTTAAAAGTGTGTATTTTCGAGCCTTCTAGCCTAAAGTGCAAGTAAACATTTACAAAAAATTGTAATATAAATAGTATATCTCTTGGTAAAAAGTATCAAGTTGTTCTTTTTTATCATGATACTTTTTACCAGCTTGCTATTTTTTATTCCCAAGTTACCTTTTTCTCTATTCCATATTGTCTTGCCTTCGCGGCTACTGTTTTATGAGTAAGTCCTAATGCTTTTCCCGCAGCATTATAACTTCCATATTTCTTAAGTGCTTTTTCTATTATAATTTTTTCATATTCCTTTAGCGGTAATATTTCATCTGTTTCAATAAGCATGTCTATTTCATTATTATTTTTACTTTTGATTGCATTTTTAACTGTATTTATATCTTTTCTCATATAAGCTGGAAGATCACTTAATTCTATTACTTCTGTTTCATTTAAAGCCATTATTCTCTCTACCAGATTCTCTAACTCCCTTATATTTCCTGGCCATTTGTATTCTAATAGAGATTCCATTGCATCATTTGTTACTACAGTTATTCTTTTATTTATCCTTTTACCTATTTTATCTATAAAGTGTTCTAATAAAGGCGCTATATCTTGCTTTCTTTCTCTTAAAGGCGGCAAAAATATTGGAATTACATTTAACCTATAATATAAATCTTCTCTAAATTCCATTGACTTTACCATTTCTTCTAAATTTCTGTGAGTCGCAGCAATTATTCTAACATTTATTTTTATAGTTTCTTCTCCACCAATTCTTTGAAATTCTTTTTCTTGAATTACTCTTAAAACTTTAGCCTGCATACTCTTATCCATTTCTCCTATTTCATCTAGAAGTATAGTACCATTTTGAGCTAATTCAAATTTACCTAATTTTCTTTTTATAGCTCCTGTAAAAGCTCCTTTTTCATATCCAAAAAGTTCGCTTTCTAATAAGTTTTGAGGTATTGCTGCACAATTTACTCTAATAAAAGGTCCTTTGGAATTCTTACTTGAAAAATGTATTCCTTCTGCAATTAATTCTTTTCCCGTCCCACTTTCTCCTCTTATTAATACTGTGGTATCTGTTTTCGCTGCTTTTAATGTTGTAGCAAGTGCATCTAATATCTTCCCACTATGACCTATATACTTCGAAAAAGCAGAATCAGGTTTCTTAGTTCTCATAAGCTCTTCTTCTAAATAATCAGCTTTTGCGGAGACCTGAGTTAATTTCTCAGAAAGCTTTTGAACTTCTGTTACATTTTTAACTATAGACACAACGCCTGTTATTTCTCCGTCAATTATTATAGGGTTTACATTTGAAACTATTATTACACCATTTTCCTTATAACTTATAGCCCCTATGATACTTTCTCCTGTTTTAAGTACTTTAATTCTTGCCCCCTCTGGAGATACATCTCTAATATTTTTATTTAATATATCCTCTTCTTTTTCGTTCAAAATTCTAAGATACGCCTTATTTACGTATGTTATATATCCATCTGAATTTATAACACATATACCATCTTGTACTGTTTCTAATATAAGCTGTAGCCTCTCTTTCAAATCTTTCACCGTTTTTAGTTCATCTTTAACTTTTTCTAATTTTGAAATATCATTAAATACTGCTAATGCACCTTTAGGTTTCTTGTCTATTATTATTGGAGTTCTATTTATAAGTAATATTCTATTATTTATTATTTCTTTTACCATTAGCTCTGATTTGCCAGTTCTATTTATTTCATGAAGATTTGTGAATTCTATTATTTCATATACTTTTTTACCAATAGCATCACCAGAAGATATCCCTAATAATCTTTCTGCTTCCTCATTGAATATTGAAATTATATCTTTCTCATCTGTAGCAATAATTCCATTAGGTATATTACTAAATACATGCTCCAACGTTATAGTATTATTATTTATTATGTTATCAACTTGATTAATAGTACTTTTATCTTCTAAATCAAAATCACTTTGTAGAAAATCGCATAATTCATCTAACGGTTCTTTTGGATCTTCTCCATGAACTTCTACTATAATTTTCTCATTCTGCTTTACCTTCAATAAAACCAGGGGCATAAGACTTGTAGCTAAAATTTTCTTTTTATCTTTATAAATTATAAAAAACTTTAAATCATATCTCTTCTCAAGTTCGCTTACCTTATGAACAACCATAGCCAAGACTCTTGCATGCAATCCTTTACTGTGCCTTATAACCACTTCTTTGCTAAGTATCAAAATCTTCACTCCTAATCTTAGTTCTTTAACATATATATGTTGCAATTCACAATGCACATTTCACAATTCACAATTACGGGTAAAATTCTTGCAATATTTTTAGAATTATGATGAAGAATTAGTTTTGCAAAATAATATATATTATTTTAAAATACAATTTTACATTTTCAATAACCATTAACTTATACTCTTTTAACTCAATTGTATAAATTTCATTTTATCAATTTACATATTATACTAATGTAGGTATAAATGAAAGCTAAATTTTACCACCCAATCTCTTAATTCATTGGCTATTTATACAATACACTTTAAATAATGCACTTTAAACAATACTATAACTTAAAATTAACAATATAATATAAGTAATAAAAATCATTCATATTTTTAATTTTCGATTGGCTTAATGACCTTAACTTTCTGAATCAGTGTTTCCATAACTTATACTCTCAAGTGGTACAATGTCCACATGTTTAATCTGAACATAAAGTCCTAGAGAACAAAAAGTCTCCCCCTTATTTTATAAATAAGAGGGAGATAATAATTAATTATTCTATTATTTTAAATTCATAGCCTTGCTGTTTTAAATATTCTATTATTCTTGGTAAAGCCTTCGCTGTTTCTTCTTTTCCATAAGTATCATGCATTAAAATCAGTGCCTTTTCTCTATTACCAATACTTTTTATAGCTTCCTGGGTTAGTTCATCTGCATTCTTTTTATGAGTACCTTCTGCATCTCCTGATAATGCATTCCAATCAATTTGATGCCAATCCTTCTCATGTAGGGCTTTGTCCACTTTTTCTGCTCCTTGAGGATCCTTTTTACTCCATGTTTCTTGTCCACCTGGAAACCTAATTGATCGTGTTGAAAAATCTTCGCCCAAAACGTTTTTTAAAGCTTTATCTGTTTTATCAAAATCAGACATACAATTCTCCAAGCTTATTTTACCCTTTGGAAATAAGTAACCATAGTCATGTGAATATGAATGTATACCAATTGCATTACCTTCTGCTACTTCCCTCTTTACTAGGTTCTTGCTTGCATCATCTTTATCAACATACTTTCCTATAAGGAAAAATGTTGCATGTACATCTTCAGATTTAAGGATATCTAAAATTTGAGGGGTAACTGTTGTCGATGGGCCATCATCGAAAGTTAAGTAAGCAACTTTTTTACCATCAGCTCCATCAGGCTTTTGGTTCTTCTCTTGCTGCTCAATATACTTTTCTAAATATGCAACATCTTCTACGCTGCCATTGCTTTCCTTATTAACTGAATCGCTATTTTCTTTATCATCATTAATACTTTCTCCCGTGTTGCTAGCAGCTTGTACCGTCTTACTGCCTGCTGAAAATTTCTGTGCTGCTACTATGCTTCCTATAATTACAAGTAATGCAACTGCAACAATTAATATAGTAATTCTCGCTCTCTTAATATTTTTAGTGCTATTACTATTATTACGTTTCATTTTTCTACCTCTTATACATTTAAAAATTTATGATCCTCTATAGCCTTAAGAGACTCATGATAAAAAAGCTATATTATTAAATATGATATTACCTATACAATTTATACTAACATATAAATTTTTTTAAATATATAAACATCTTTTTACAGCTGATGCTTAAACTGACTGTTATAAAGTTCTGTATAAATTCCACCTTTATTTACAAGTTCCTCATGATTCCCTCTTTCAGCAATTTTACCATTCTTCATAACAAGGATTATATCTGCATCACGGATAGTAGAAAGTCTATGAGCTATAACAAAGCTTGTACGTCCTTTCATCATTGAAAGAAATGCATTTTGTATTTTTAGCTCAGTTCTTGTATCTACATTACTTGTTGCTTCATCTAATATGAGCATTGGCGGATCAATTAGCATTACTCTGGCTATAGTCAAAAGCTGCTTTTGACCTTCAGAAAGATTTCCTCCAGATTCAGTTATAATCGTATCGTAACCATCAGGAAGTCTTTTTATAAAACTATGAATAAAGGCAGCTTTAGCTGCATTTTCAACTTCTTCTAAAGTAGCATTTGGTTTACCATAAGCAATATTTTGCCTTATGGTTCCTTCAAATAGCCATGTATCTTGAAGCACCATACCAAATTGCCTTCTAAGATTATTTCTTGTAAGGTCATTTATACTCTTACCATCTATAGTAATCCTACCTTTCTCTAAATCATAGAACCTCATAAGTAAGTTAACTATAGTGGTTTTGCCAGCACCAGTTGGTCCTACAATAGCTATTGTGCTTCCTTTTTTTATATTAACGCTGAAATTTTCTATAAGTGGAACTTTCTTATTATAAGAAAATGATACATTATCAAACTCAACATTTCCATCACAGCTCTCTATATTTTCAGCTTCTTTAGAATCTGCTTTTTCTGGCTCCTCATCTATAATAGAAAATATTCTTTCACAAGATGCAAGAGCTGCTTGAAGCTGAGTAGCTACACTAGTAATATTGTTTATTGGTTGCGAAAACTGTGTTGAATAGGTTAAGAAACTTGAAATAACACCAACACTTAACCCGCTTAAAACCGAAAGTATTCCTCCAACAAGGCCAACTAAAATATATGTAATATTATTTACAAATCTTGTGGCTGGATTAGTAAGCGATGAATAAAACTGTGCAAGCTGTCCGCACTTGTAAAGCCTTGAATTAATTCCCGAAAAGTTCTCTTGTGCTCTTTCTTCATATCCAAAAAGTCTTACTACTTTTTGGCTTCCCACGATTTCTTCTATATAACCATTTAATTCACCTAAAGTCTTTTGCTGCTCTTTAAACATTTTATTTGATCTCTTTGTAATGAAAGAAGCAATAAGAAAACAAAAAGGTGTCATTAAAACTATAACCAACGTTAATTTAAAACTTAAACTTACCATCAAAACAATTGAACTTATTATAGTTATGATTCCTGGATAAAATTGTGTTATTCCTTGAAATAACCCATCTGAAACATTATCCATATCATTTGTAAGTCTGCTTATAATATCTCCATGAGGATTTTTATCAAAGTATTTTAAAGGCAGAGAGCTTATCTTATTTAAGGCTTCATTTCTAAGATCTTTTACTGTGTTATATGCTACAGTATTAGCTACTATAGTAAATAGCCACGTAAATAGTGCACTTATTACATATATTACTCCTAGTATTATAATTGTCTTAATTAATCCATCAAAATCAACTTCACCTTTAGCAACTATATGATCAATAGACCTTCCCACTATTAACGGCATAAATGCTATAAGTATATTACTTATTAGCGCAAATATCAGAGATGCAAACATATATCCTTTATATTTTGAAACATAACTAATTAATCTAGAAAATGTACTTTTTTTCATTTACATAGCCTCCTTTGTAATTTGAGAGCTACATATTTCTCTATAAACCTCGGACTCTTTAAGCAATTGTTCATGGTTTCCAACTCCCGCAAGTTTTCCGTCATCTAATACAATTATTAAATCAGCATCCTTTACAGTGCTTATTCTTTGAGTTACCATAATTACAGTTGTATCACTGGAATTTTCTTTAAGAGCTTTTCTAAGTGCAGCATCTGTAGCATAATCAAGAGCACTTAAGCTGTCATCCATTATTAATATTTCAGGTTTCTTTACTAAGGCTCTTGCTATAGTAAGTCTTTGCTTTTGACCACCAGAGAAATTAACTCCGCCTTGGGATATATATGTGTCATATTTTTCAGGCATTTTTTCTATAAAATCTGCTGCCATTCCAATTTCAGCTGCCTTCTTAACTTCACCCATGCTTGCATTTTGAGAGCCCCATCTTATATTTTCTGATACAGTTCCGGTAAATAAAACGGCTTTTTGAGGAACTAGTCCTATATTGTTATCAATTTCTTTTTTATAATAATCTTTAACATTAATTCCATTTAGCAAAACATTTCCTTTGCTTGTATCATATAGTCTAGGTATTAAATTAACTAAAGTAGTTTTTCCTGAACCTGTACCACCTATTATCCCAACCATTTGTCCTCTTTTTATTTCAAAAGAAATATTACTTATTGCATCTTCCTTAGATCCTTTATAAGAAAAAGATACATTATCAAATTTAATTATTGGAATATCTTTATTAATATTTTTACTAAACTCAGAATTTCCACTGTACTTAATACTTGGTTCTGTTCTAAGTACCTCATTTACACGAGCTGCACTAGCTGCTGCTTTAGTAAAAGTAACTATAAGGCTAGCAAGTACTATGAGCGCCGATAATACCATGTTTATATAATTTATATAAGCTATAACCTGTCCTGTTGTCATTCCACCTACATTTACTCTTATTCCGCCAAACCAAATTACTGCCATAAGTGCAAAATTCATTATTACACTTGTAACTGGATTCATAAGCGCAGATATTTTTCCTACCTTAATTGCAGTGCTTGCAAGTTCCTCATTCGATTCTCTAAATCTTACTTTTTCACCTTCTACTCTTGAAAATGCTCTTATAACTCTTACTCCAGATAGATTTTCTCTTAAAATAAGCGACAACTTATCAAGTTTTCTTTGAACCACCTTATATAGAGGAAGAGATTTATTCATAATAAGATATATTGCAAAAGCAAAGAATGGAATTGATAAATACATTATAAGCGACAATTTCACGTCAAGATACATAGCCATTATGATTCCGCCGATGCAAAGAAACGGCACCCTTATAGCAAGTCTTATAAGCATTGCAAGGCCAAATTGAAGCTGATTCACATCATTTGTAACACGATTAATAAGAGATGGCGTCCCAAAATCATCAATCTCATTATATGAAAAAGTTCCTATCTTTTTGAACATCTCATTTCTAAGAGCCGTCCCAAACCCTTGTGAAGCAATAGATGCAAAATACTGACATGTAAAAGATGATAACACACCTAAAATTGCCATAGAAAGCATTATTAATCCTATTTCAAATATATAGTTTATGTTTTTTGTTCCTATTCCTTTATCTGTTATAAATATCATTATTGTTGGTATTGATATTTCAAAGACAGCTTCAAGCAACTTAAATATAGGACCTAATGTAACTTGCCTTTTATACGGTTTTACGAATTTTAATAAATAGTTCAAGATTTATCCCCCTATCTGTAATGTCTTATTGAACATTTTCAAAATTTCCTTTATCATTATAACAAAAACATATCTATATAAAAAATACATAATATGTATCGATGCCATATATTTTTTGTATATCAGAAGGTGGATAAAAAATGGATATTAAACAATTAAAATATTTCTATGCAATCGCAGAAGAAGGTCAAATAACAAATGCAGCCAAAAGACTTCATATGGCTCAACCCCCTTTAAGCTATCAGTTGAAAAACTTAGAAGATGAACTCGGCGTTAAACTTGTTGAACGAGGAAGTCGAAATATAAAACTTACCGATGCTGGAGTTATACTTTATAAGCGCGCTAAGCAGATATTATCTTTAACAAAATCTACTGAAAATGAATTAAAAGATTTTAAACAAGGAAATCACGGGACCTTATCCATAGGCACTGTATCTTCATCTGGAGCGTCACTTTTAGATAGCAGGTTAAATATATTTCACGAAAAATACCCTTTCATAAATTTTGAAATTCATGAAGGGAATACCTATGAATTATTAGAGTTATTGGATAAAGGTATAATTGAAATCGCTATTGTAAGAACTCCATTTAACAATTCGGGAATAAACTCAATTTTTTTACCAAAAGAGCCTATGGTTGCAGCTATGAGAAAAGACTTAAACTGGACTGATAGTGAAATCATAAACATTACTGAATTAAATAATAAACCCTTGATATTCTATAGACGATTTGAAAGTCTCATATTTAAAGTATGCCAAGATTTTAATTTTCAGCCAACTGTATTTTGCAAAAATGATGATGCACGAACTTCCCTGCTTTGGGCGAATTCTGGACTTGGAATCGCCATAGTACCAAAATCTGCAATAAAATTAATAGGTTCTTCAAGTATAATTTACAAAGAAATTGATAGTGACATATTAACAACTCAGATAGCTATAATATGGTCAAAAACAGGGTACCTTTCATCATCTGGAAAGAATTTTTTAGACCTGTTCGAAAATACGTAAATTTTTAATATCGGACTTGATTACTTTTTAAAAAAGTTTAAAACAACAGCAAACTCGCTGATTATTCAAAAACAGCTTTATAAAGTTCATCAGTTATCCCAATAATTCAGTGGTAACTTTACTAATCACACAATATAATTTTTTAGTCTACTTGATTATCTCATTAGAATATGAAATAAATAAAGCTGAGGCTTTCTTATATAAGAGCGCCCCAGCTTTTAATTAATATTTATAACGTCTCAATCATTGTTAAATATTCTCTAACTATACTCTATAATTTAATTTACTTACATCAATATACGTTAAAGATTAGTTATTTATTTTTAAGCTTTTCTTACATTCCATTTTATAAAATACACTACTCCAACGCTAGAAATAGTACTCAGAATAACGATGCTAAAAAGGCTAAAATTAAAATCTATTAATTGTCCAAAAATCAGTTGTCCAGGGGCACGCTTACTGTAGCTACTGCTGTAGAAAAAGCACTGACCTTTCCAAGCATATCTCCCCTTACTTCCTGTTGAATATAGTTTAAAGATATAATATTAGATAAAGCCAAAGATAACATTATTCCAAAACCTCCAAATGAATAAAGCCCTAAAATAAAGAATTTATTTTCAGCATTTAAGTATACAGCTATTCCCATAATTATTAGAGCAATTACCATAGGATACATGGTCTTATGTAATTTTTTCACACTAAATAATTTAGGCCTAAAGGTTATTGCCATGCCTCCTATTATCATGCCTGCAACAAATATAGCTTCTATAAAACCATACATACTGGAAGGCAGACTCATTTGTATATTAATAAAATATGGAGTCACAACACTTAAAATCGGCACCACAAAAATATTAGTCAGAGCATAAGAAACTATGATTCCTAAGACGATTGTCTTTCTTTCCTTTAAATATATAAAACTCTTTTTCATTTCCTTTATTGATTTTAAGATAGGATTTTTAAATTTCTCCCTTATTTCCAAATCAGGAATATTTAAAAATAACTCTAAGATTGCGCATATTAAAAAGCTTATAGCATTTATTATTACAACCAGCTTTATTCCAATAAAACTATATAAAATCCCTCCAAGTACTGGTCCAAGCAAATTAACTACATATCCAACCTGCTGAATTATTCCATTAGCTGAAGGTAATTTTTCCTTTTCTATAATTTGAGGAATAGAGGCTGTAACGGCTGGACTGTATAAAGTATAAATAACACTTAACATAAACATTACAATACCTACTATTATGGTATTATCTCTTCCACTCATAAGTATTATTCCATAGGCGCCCATTAATACACTACTTACAAAATCAAGATAAACCATTATTTTTTTCCTGTTTACTGTATCCGCAAGGAAGCCTGCAATTGGTGCAAATAAAACATATGGAATAGTTGATATTGCTAATATGGTTGAAAAAACTCCAGCACTTCCTGTTAAATTTAAAATATATAAAGACATACAAAATCTCTGAATTGCATTTCCAAATAGAGATATTATCTGACCAATAACAATTATAATAAAGTTCTTATTTCTCATGTTATCCTCTTTCACGGCACAATCAAAAAAATAATAGACCAATATGCTTGCCTATTTCGCGTCATACTGCGTCAGCAGATTGCCCCAATGGGGCTTGGCTATTAGGCTAATCTACTTCCTTGTCTGACACGAAATATTCAGCACATCTTTGGTTTATTATTTTCTTTCATGTGCCTAAGTTCATATTCTACGCAGATTGGATACTCACCATTTTCACTTAATTGTAATTTAACATCTATTCCGTAGATTTTTCTTAAGTTTTCTTGTGTTATTACTTCCCTAGGAATACCCTTGCATATGATTTTCCCCTGCTTTAGTCCAATGATATTACTTGCAAATCTGCAGGCATTATTTAATTCATGAAGAACTATTACAACAGTGATATTATTCTTTTTATTTAATCTCTCTAATACCTCTAATACTTCAAGTTGGTAAGACATATCTAAATAAGTTGTAGGCTCATCTAACATGATTATATCTGTTTCCTGAGCCAAGGTCATTGCAATCCATGCTCTCTGCCTCTGACCTCCAGATAGATTATCTATTTCCCTGTCCGCAAACTCCTTAAGACCTGTCTCTTCTATTGCCCATTCTATGATTTCTTTATCATGGCTGTTTAGGCCTCCAATCATCTTTTGATGTGGAAATCTTCCGTAGGAAACTAATTCTTTAACAGTAATTCCACTTGGACATGTTGGCCCCTGAGGCAAGAAGGCAATCTGAGTTGCTATTTCTTTTTCCTTTTGTTTTTTTATATTTTTTTCATTTACAAAAATTTCACCGTTCTTTGGTTTTATTATTCTACCTATAGTCTTAAGCAGAGTTGATTTTCCACATCCATTGGCTCCTATGATTATACTTATTTCTCCCTTTGGAATCGAAAGGTTCATATTATCTATTATTAAATTATCTTCATAGGCTACGGATAAATTTTTTACACTAATCGCTTCCATCTAATTCTCCTTCATCATTAAGTAAATAAAATATGGCACTCCAAAAATTGAAATTGTAATCCCAACAGGTATTTCAATTGGAGAAAATAAATTTCTTGAAACCGCATCTGCAAGTAAGATTATTACTGCACTTATAATTGCAGATATTACAAGAAAATTTTTATGATAAGGTCCAACTAACCTTCTCGCTATATGAGGACATATTAAGCCTATAAATCCAATATTGCCGGCAAAGGCTGTAGCTGCTCCAGCAAGAATAACGGCAATAGTTAAGAATTTTTTTCTCTCCTTATTTAAATTTAATCCAAGACAGACTCCATGTTCATCTGATAAATTAAGAACATCTAATTTCTTATAATTCATGATTACTAGAGTAAACATTATAATAACTAATGGAATTATTATTTTTGCATAATCCCAGCCTGAACCCCAGAGACTTCCAGAGGTCCAGATTAGCACTCTGTTATAATCACCAGCTCCACCTCTAAAAGTGAAAAAAGTTATAAAAGCACTTAATCCTGCATTTGTTCCAAGTCCTATAAGAAGCAGTCTCTTTGGCCTTACTCTATCTCTGCTTGATAAAAAGTAGAGTATAATTGCTGAAATTCCTGCACCTAAAATAGCCATAAAAGGCAGCACATAAATAGATAAAGCACCAAGCTCACTATAATAATCCTCAGTTTTTAAAGAAATAAAAATAACTGCTGCCACTGCTGCTCCAGCATTAATACCTATTATCCCTGAATCAGCTAATTCATTTTTTGTTATTGTCTGAAGGAGCGCTCCAGCTGTAGATAAGGCTATGCCTACTGAAATTCCAACTAAAAGTCTTGGAAGCCTGGTGTTTAAAAGTGCTGCCTTCTGTAGTTTAGTTCCGCCTCCAAGGAGCGTATTTATAATATCTAAAGGTGATATTTTATAAGTACCCCAGCTCAAATATAATATTAAAGATATAAACAGCAAGGCTGCTAATATTGAAACTGTCATTTTAAAACTTTTCTTTTTCATATCAGCCTTTCTCCTTTCTTGCTACAGCTATAAAGAATGGAACTCCTATTAAGGCTGTGAATATTCCAATTGGGGTTTCATAAGGATTTAAAAACATTCTTGCAGCAATATCAGCATAAGTTAAAAGAACTGCTCCAAGTAAAAAAGAACAAGGTATGTTTATCCTATAATCTTCTCCTAAAATTTTTCTTACAATCTGAGGTACAATAAGTCCTACAAAACCAATATTTTTACCAACAGCAACTGCACCTGCACACATTGGTATCATAACAAGTAAAGTTATTAATCTTATTTTCTCAGGATTTTGCCCAAGGCTTATTGCAACATCATCTCCAAGACTTAATATATTTATCTTTTTTGAAAGTAAAAGTGCAATTATTAAACCTATGGTTGCAATCACTGAAACTAATTTAAAGTCTAACCAGGTTGCATTTCTAAAACCTCCAGCTACCCAAAAAGCAAGAAGCTGGGATTGGTTTGATAATAACCCTACAATAGTTGTAAGAGAAATAAAAAAGGTACTCATAGCAGTTCCTGCTAAAAGTATTTTTGTAATTGAACTATTATTTGCTTTTCTTGATATAAAACCTATTACTATAATTCCACTAAATATAGAACCAATTAAGGCTGCTATCATAACATTTGTAGTATTTATTGAAATTCCCATAGCATAAAATATTGCAATAACCAAAGTAGCTCCCTGGCTTACACCAAGAAGCGATGGTTCTGCTATTGGATTTCTTGTTACTCCCTGAATCATGGCTCCTGTTACACCCAAAATCCCTCCTGTAAATAATACACATAGAACTCTAGGAATACGTACATCTCTAATAAGTACAAGTTCAAGCTGTTCACTATAGTTAAAAATACTATGCCATATTTCAGAAATTCCAATCTGGGTAGCTCCTAGGCTTACGCCTAGGATTAGACCCACTATCAGAATAAAAATACTACAAACTGTAAAAGTTATTGCATTTTTATTATTTCTTTTCATTTAACTTCTCCACTATTTCATCTAAAAGTTTTTCTCTTCCTATTGGACTATAGCCTTGATTAAAATAAGGTGAGGATGGTAATTTAACAACCTTGCCATTCTTTACTGCTGGAAGTCCATTCCATATTGCATTTCCTTCAAGAGTTTTTGAGTCTTCATCAGTTGCAAGAACGAATATATTATCTGCTTTTATTGCTGCAAGTCCTTCATATGTTACAACTGGTAAGCTTATATCAGTCTGCTCTGGCATACCTTCTGGTTTATTTAAACCCATATCTTCATATAATACATTTCCAAATCCAGCTCCATCAAATACATAGAATTGACCACCGCTAGCTAAGAAGGATAAATAAGTTGCATCTTTTCCCTGAGTTTCCTTAATCTTATCTCCTGCTTCTTTTGCTTTTTTATCATAATTTTCTATCCAATCATTTGCTATATCTTCTTTATCAAAAACTTTTGCTAAATTCTTAACATCTTCCTTCCAATTTAATGCTTCTGATTTAATCATAACTGTTGGTGCAATTTCTTTTAACTGATTATACATTTTTTCCTGTACTGTTGAAATTATTATTAAGTCAGGATTTAAATTCATTATTGCTTCAATGTCCATAGTGTCCTGCATGCTATAACCTACTATTGTTGCATCCTTTAATGTATCTTCTAAATATGTAGGTAATTTTTTATAATTATAAGCATCACTATTAGCTGTTCCTATTACTTTATATCCCAAAATTGATAAAACATCACTCTTACCACTTAAATCAACTATTCTTTGAGGATTTGCTGGAATTTCAATTTCTCCTTTAACATCAGTTACTTTAACAGTTTTATTCTCCTCTTTTACTGTAGAATTGCTTGTATTTGTACACCCAACAAATATCATTGACGTTAAGCAAACTGCTAAAAGTTTCTTAGCCACTGAAATTTTCTTCATTTTGTATCTTCCTTTCATAATTTATATTTTTTCCACTATCTAGCTACTATGAAAATCCAACTTAAATTTATACATAGATCATATTCTATCTGAATTAAGTTCCGCTTTATTATTTCCGACAAAAACAATTGTATATGACATTCATTCTCATTTCAATATTTGCACCAGATTTAATTATTTTTGCACCTTAATTGATTATTTTTGGCTTATATATGAATTAAATAACTTTATAATATCAATCACTTAAGCCTGAAACATATTAAAAATTATTGAATCAAATCCCCATTAATCCCCAGTTTATATCCATCAACCGTAGTATCATAAAGCATTTCTCCTGATGTATTTAAATAATACCATTTTCCACTCTCATTTAGCCATCCAGTTTTCATCGCTCCGTTTTCGCTTAAATGGTACCATTTGCTATTTTCATTAATCCATCCTGTCTGCATTATTCCAAAAGAATTTAAATAATACCATTTATTCTCGTCGTAAAGCCATCCAGTAGCTTTAATATACTCTGGCTTATTATAACTCCAGCTTCCATCTGTATTCATTATCCATCCTAATTTTTTTGCTAAAATCTCTTCTGGCCCATATCCTTCTACCTTTATCTCTTCTGTATCCTCTGATTTTATTGAGTAAACATCAACATCTTCACTCCAAATTATCATATGATTTTCATCATAAACCGATAAATTATCCATAGATCCATCTACCTTATAAATCTTATCCCATTCACTGTAATTATCAAATTTATATACAATTCCATTTTCAACCTTCCATAGGTTTCCATTCGTATCGATATCTATATTTTTTATTTCTTCTGCCGCAATATTATAAGCATATACATAATTTTGATTTCCTCGCTCTTCATATAATGAAATAGTTTGAATTGTTATTGTTCCTGAATCTTTTATATACTCAACTATATATCCTCCTGCCACACTTATTTGGGCCCCATCAAGTAGACTTACAGATGTTCCATCTGTACCAGAAAGTATATATGTAACTGTATTTTTAGCATAGTTAGCACCATCTATCTTATCTTCAGCCTGCTCTTTTGAAATCTTTTGTATAGCTAGAAAACTTACTGTTTTACCATCATTTTCACTTGTATCAAATGCATTTCCAGCATTTACATCAATCCCATCTATTTTACTTATTATTTCATCACTTTCAATAGTAACCTTTGCAGTTCTATATATATAATCTGCATCTTGTCCGATTACATTTGACTCTGAAACGTATGCTCTGGTTCCTTCTTTTTTATCAATTGTATTTGTTAATGTAATAATATTGCTCGATGTCGTTGCAATCTTAATTTTACCTAAATTGTAATCCGCATCTATATAATTTCCTTCTGAATCTGTGTAAATATTATAACCATCATAATTAGTAAAATACCAGCTTTTTCCGAATTTGGTATTAGGGATTTCAACTAAATCGTTTTTCAAACTAGTCTCTGAATATCTTCCTTTAGTGTTTTTTCTTATCTTTCTTGATAACGCCAAGTATGCATTATCTACATCATCCTCTATTAAGCTGTTTTCCGACAACTCACCATTTGACATGTCCAAATAGTAATCTCCATAGTTCATCTCAATATATTTATCTAAGTATGTTCTATAAACTTCTCTTTCAATATCTATATCATTAATTTCAGTATACTTATCTCCATTTAAATAATATGCCCCTTCATTTTCAGCCTCTTTTGTCTCTCCCTTAATATAAAACTTACCGTCTTTATAAGCCGCTGCTTCATAAATAGTTCCTTCTTCTGATGGTATTCTAGGATAAGTCTCTGCCTTAACTCGCATTGAACCCGTCACTGACACAATTGCTGCTAAAGCTAAAACTGATTTAATTTTATTTGTTCTTCTTTTCATAATTCCCTCCGACTTCTAACTTTTCTAAAATATACTTTACAACATTTTATAATTAGTTTAGAATTTATTCTTAACCAAAGCAATTGTAGATGATATTCATTCTCAATGCAATATTCACATCTAATTTAATTAGTTTTACATCTTAACTAATCATTTTCTTGTTTTGAGTATCTATATCATATGTCTAATAATATAAAAATTAAAGGAGCATTTTATGATTGTAAAATCTAGTGATGAGTTTAAAGCCGCAGTCTTAAAAAAATTGAATTTTAGTAAAATTGAAAATGAAAATTATACTTTATATACAAATAAGGATAGACCCGAATTTGGTCATTGCATTATTTATTCAAGGGATGGATATTATAGTTTAGGTATTGCGGATTATACTATTCCTAAAGACTTTTTCTTATCCTTTTCTAACCCTGAGCTACTAATGCGTTTTGGATTAGTTTATAAGGGAGTAACAGAATTTCAGCTTGAAAATAATCCTGTATCCTCTTTTACGCCTTCTTCATTCTTTGTTGTAGAAAAAGATTTAAAAGGAAAACAAAAATGGGCAAAAGGTCAGCATTATCATGGAACTGAAATAACTATACATGAAAAATATTTCACCGAAATTATAAAACCTAATTTTTCTAATGCGATCGATTTTGATTCTTTTATTAGAAATTATACATATATCTATCTGCCTCTAGAAATTACAGAAATTATCCGTCAACTACAAAGCTTAGCTAATAAAAACTTATTAAATAGTATTTACTTGGAAAGTAAAATATTAGAATGTATTGCTATTTTAATAAACGAGGTCAATAAATCTCCTGAGAATGCTTTTACTAATCAGATTGACTATGGAAACATTAATATTGGTAATAATAGAATAGTAAGATTAACCTCTTTTGATATTCGTGCTATTCAAAAAGCTCATGATATTTTATCTAAAAATTATCATAATCCTCCAAATATAAATAGCTTAAGTAAGATGGTCTTTTTAAATGAGCAAAAATTAAAGGCAGGATTTTCAAAATATTATCATATGTCGATTGGTGAATATACAAATCATATTAGAATGATTATTGCTGCAAATCTTTTATCAACAACAGATTTAAGTATCGAGGAGATAGCATATAAGGTTGGATACAATTACTCTGCTAATTTTGCTAAAATGTTTAAGAAAACATATGGAAAAACACCTTTAAATTTTAGAAAACTCAAGTAAAAATATTACTAAAAGAATTTTTACATAATGGTATTGACAAATTATAATTTAGATTTATAATTATCTTAAATGATAATCATTATCATTATTAAATAATAATATTTAATAAAATATAAATATAGTTTAAATATAAAAATGAATTTTAGGAGGTAATATATTATGTCATTAATAGGAACAGAAGTAAAACAATTTAAAGCATCAGCTTACAAAAACGGTGAATTTATAGATATCACTGAAGAAAATTTCAAAGGTAAATGGAGTGTAGTTTGTTTTTATCCAGCAGATTTCACATTCGTATGCCCTACTGAATTAGAAGATTTACAAGATAATTATGAAACTTTAAAGGGGCTTGGTGCTGAAGTATATTCAGTTTCAACAGATACACACTACACACATAAAGCATGGCACGATAGTTCAGAAGCCATCAAAAAAATAACTTATACTATGATTGGTGATCCTTCACATACATTATCTCGCAACTTTGATGTATTGATTGAATCTGATGGTCTTTCAGATCGTGGTACTTTTATCATAGATCCAGATGGTGTTATTCAAGCAATTGAAATTAATGCTGGCAATATCGGTCGTGATGCAGCTGTAATAGTAAATAAAATTAAAGCTGCTCAATATGTTAGAAATAATCCTAGCGAAGTTTGCCCCGCAAAATGGAAAGAAGGCGCATCAACACTTAAACCAAGCCTTGATCTTGTAGGAAAGATCTAAGAGGTACGCCTATGATACTAGATAAAGATATAAAACAACAATTAGCTCAATATCTTGAGCTTATGGAAGGCACTGTACTTATAAAAGTCAGTGCTGATTCCGATGATATATCCAACACTATGGTTTCTCTCGTAGATGAACTAGTTTCTATGTCTCCAAAAATAAAAGCTGAAAAATCAAAATTATTAAGAACTCCTAGCTTTAGCATAAATCGTACTGATGAAGAAACTGGTGTAGCTTTTGCAGGAATCCCTTTAGGACATGAATTTAATTCATTAGTACTAGCTCTTCTACAAGTTAGCGGAAGAGCCCCAAAAATTGATCAGAAAACAATTGATTCAATTAAGAACATTAAGGGAGAATACCATTTTGAAACTTATATTAGTTTAAGCTGTCATAACTGCCCAGAAGTTGTTCAATCTCTAAATTTAATTAGCATCCTTAATCCAAAGGTGACTCATACAATGATTGATGGTGCCGTTTTTAAAGAAGAGATAGAAAGTAAAAATATACTTGCAGTACCATCAGTTTATTTAAATGGAGAATTCTTTGCAAGTGGCCGCATGACTGTCGAAGAAATTCTTGCAAAAATCGGAGAAGCCCCAGTTTCAGAAAATTTTGCAGATAAAGATCCATACGATGTGCTTGTTGTTGGCGGCGGTCCTGCAGGTGCAAGTGCTGCTATTTATGCAGCTCGTAAAGGCATTCGTACTGGAATTATCGTTGAACGTTTTGGTGGTCAAGTATTAGATACTATAGGTATTGAAAACTTTATAAGTATTAAATATACAGAAGGCCCTAAACTTGCAGCAAGCCTTGAAGAGCATGTCAAAGACTATAACGTTGATATAGTAAACTTACAACGTGCTAAGACTATAGAAAAAAAAGACCTTATTGAGATTGAACTAGAAAATGGTGCACGTTTAAAGAGTAAAACGGTAATAATTTCGACAGGTGCCCGCTGGAGGAATGTCGGTGTTCCTGGAGAAGAAGAGTTTAAGAATAAAGGTGTGACATATTGTCCTCACTGTGATGGCCCTTTATTTAAAGGGAAACATGTTGCAGTCATCGGTGGAGGTAATTCAGGCATCGAAGCTGCCATTGACCTTGCTGGAGTTGCTAGTCACGTAACTGTTTTTGAATTTATGCCAGAACTTAAAGCAGATTCAGTTTTGCAAGATCGTCTTTACAGTTTGAATAATATAACCGTCTTAAAAAATGTTCAGACTAAAGAAATTACTGGAACTGATAAGGTAAATGGAATTACCTATATTGAACGTGACACAGGAGAAATTAAGCATGTTGAATTAGATGGTGTATTTGTCCAAATTGGACTTGTGCCAAATACTGATTGGTTAGGAGAAACAGTCGATCGTAATAAGTCAGGCGAAATTATAATTGATAACCATGGTGCTACTAATGTACCAGGAGTATTTGCTGCAGGAGATTGCACTAATACCCCATACAAGCAAATAATTATTTCCATGGGATCAGGAGCAACAGCTGCCTTAGGTGCATTTGACTATCTAATAAGAAACTAATAAAAGAATCCCTTTGCTATAAAAACTATTACTGCAAAGGGATTCCTTATTTTTTCTTATATTCTAAATTATTATTTCAATCTAAGAATTAAAACTATTTTAAATTTCAATTCTTTCCAACTATTCCATCTGTTTTCCCTCTACCTTTATCTTTGTTATTAGGAAAACCAATTTCTGCACCAACATCTGACTTTACCGTATTTGAGTCAGTTCTTTTTTTGGATAGTGAATTTTTATGCACTCCGCTATTATTTAATGACATTTGAATCTACCTCCTTAATCATAATTTTATTTTGCAGTAATATGTTAACCACAATTATAAATTATACTCGGTAGTAATATTATCATAAAAAAGATTCTAAAATTATATAACTAAGTTTAACTACTCTATAGTATCTAAGCACTTAATTATACACTTCTCTTTGCTCCATGCTCCATCAATATATTTTCAATAGATTTATTTTTACAAAGATATAGCGGTGTGTGACCTAAATTATTCTTTGAGTTTATATCTAGTCCAAGAGAAACTATTTCGTTTAAGTATTCTTCAAACTTATCAGTATCACGACAAGTTAAATAGTCATCATGCAAAAGAGTATTGCTATACTTATCTCTATGTTTAATATCTGCACCATATTTTATAAGAAGATTTAAAAGCTCTACCGAATAATTAAAGTTACAATAAAAGATAGGAGTTTTTCCTGATATATTTTCAGTATTTACTTTAGATCCCTTCTCTAACAGTAATTTAATTACGTCCATCTTAGGACTTACTCTCGCACAGATTCTATGTAATGGTAGTTCTTTCAAATAACTTTGATTACTATTTATATCAGCACCATTGTTTACTAGAAATTGTATTATGTCAAAGTAATTTTTCTCACAATTATCTATAGCAAAATGAAGCAGGCTAGTATCATTATATTTTTCATTAATATCTCCGCCATTTGTTATAAAATTTTTAAGTTCCTCCAAATCCCCTTCTTTTATTATTTTCAAAATAGATTTTGGTCTTGAACCAAACAAAATTTCATGAATGTTCATGATAATTACCTCCAATAAATTACTATATATCTTTTAGTGATTTTTAATTCGAATTATTTCCTCACAAGTGAATACTTTCTTTTTTAATTCATCTATACATTTTAACATCTGTTTCATCAATTTTTCAATGCTAATATTTTTTAAATTATATCTATATATCTATCAAGGTCATAAAAATATCCTTCATAAGTTTTAAATAATAATCTTTATAGTTTTATAACTAGTTCTAGTTACATTCGAACTTATATTTAGTTTGAGATACAAAGTAAATAAACTAAGTTTTTTGGTTCCTAACTATTTTAAATAATATGCATATTAATATACAATTTTATATTTTCCAGTAATTTAATATCTCTTTATATATCATCTAACTAAATTAAACTACTCATTTTATCTGAATAAAACAGCATGTATATTTATACAATATTTTGACATTATTTGTAGTATGATTTTTTTTGAAAATTTATTTTATGTAGATTATAATTTATTTTATGTGTATAAATTAGTAAAAAGAGGTACTATCATGAATAGATTTGAATTATTTAAGTTAAGATATAATATACGTTTAAGAAAATGTCTCCTAAATAATATGCTTTGTATTCTTTCTCCTAGAAATAAAATAGTTATCCGTATTTCTCAAAATCTGGACAAGCACATTGTTAAATATCAAAAAAAGGCCTAAGAATGAGGATCTTAGCCCTTTTTTGATGATTACTCATCCCTCTCATAATCATTAATTTTATACCCATCCTTATTTTACTATCTTTCAACAATATCTTCACTTATTTTTATATTACTTTTTTATGTGTATTTTTATCTTTTTCTACAATATCCCGGTATAAATTTATTTTTTCATGTCGTTTTAGAATTCAACATAGGATATATAGTATTTTCATGTCATTGATTGTAATACGATTTATTTTGATAAAAAACTCCATGCATTTTATACTTTAATTGTACGAATTTACTTCAATACTCTCTAATTTTAGAGCGGCTTATTTCCTTGATAAGTCGTTCTTTTTTATAATCATTTTTTGAATAAATTCAGAAAACTAACGCAACAAAAATCTATCAATCCAACTTTATTCCTATATAAATATTTTTAATAACTATTAAACTTTATTTTTTAGTTCTTCTTTTCTTTATAGTAAGCGGTCTACTTTTTTGTATAGATAAACAATTTAATAATTAGACTTATTAGATGAACATATTCACCAAGTTGCTAAAACTTTGAATCCATATCTTCACTAGAAATCATAAATATATTTTCATAGCTTTTTGGAACAAAATATTTATGATTTCGGAAGTTACCACATAAATTTAATTTTAGAGTTGGGTGTCTGCATATCAGTGCTAAAAATTTAAATATTTATTTTGTTTATATTAAGTTAATAAATTTGACACAATCATGTAACATTAATAATATACAATTAAACTTGTAAAGTAGTTAAAGCATTATTATTTATCCCCTTAAATAATAATAAAAGAATGACTTATTTCCCTAACTAAGTCATTCTTTTTTTTTGTACTGAACAATATTATTTAAGCACTTAGAAATACTCAATATCACCAATACATAAAATGTTATTATCATCTTGTAACTGTACTTTGTAAAGCTCCATAATCATCAAATTGATAACTCTTGCCTGCATCCAAAATAGAAGTATTAACCATTTTCCCTCTTAGATTTTCGACATCAGTATCTGATTCTCCATCAAAATTAGAAAAGTAGAACCAATTTCCATTAATGCTTTTCCATCCTAAACAGCGTTTTCCGTTCTCCATGTAATACCAGTTAAAACCTTTGGTACTACCCAATTGCTTCCATCCAGTAAAATTCTGTCCATTTTCTGTATAGTACAAATAGTTATTTTTATTTATCATTTTACCAATAACTTTATCATTCTCTATATAATAGTAATTATTAGATATATTCTTGTTTTCTCCATTTTCAATTTTCCATTTATAAGAATTTGAATCTTCATATTTTCCGCTAGGATTGCTTGCTGCAACTCCATTTGAATATATTCTATAACCATTTATTTGCGTATCTTTAGCCATATATCCATTTTGATAGAAATAATACCAATTTCCATCAACTTTTCTCCAACCAGTAGCCCATAGATTTCCTTCACTATACCACCATCCAATATTATCTTGCTTCCATGATGCGTTTGCCCCTACTGGGTTCAATAGCATTATTGATGTGGCGATCATTGATAAAGCTACGGCTTTTTTCCAACAGTTTTTTATCACGTTATCATCCCCTTAAACCTTTATATCATAATTATATATGATTTACATATTTTGTCAAACTAATAATATGCATTGTTGTATTCATTTACCAAATTCATATTATTTTAAATTATGCAATATAGCAAAAATATAGTCTACATAAATTAATTATAATTTTAAGTGTAAATAAAAAAATCGCAGGCGACTGTGGTTAAGTTCCGTATTGTGCTTCGCACTCTTTTCATATGTGTAGATTTTTTTCACGCATCTGCCTTTTCGAACGCATGTGAGAAAAATTTGGCAGGCGAATATGATTTATTTTTTATTCTTTTATAATAATTAACCCTAGTAAAACATACTATTATAAAGTTATACACAGATTTAATTGAATTATAATTTCCTAAAGAATAAAAAAACTTCAGTTTTAGATGATTTCATAATACTGAAGTTTTCATATATAATATATAACCTAATCGCTAAATAAAATTAAAATTTATCAAACCAATTTAATATATATTCTGCAATGCACAATGCACATTTCACATTTCACAATTCACAATTACAGATAAAATTCTTGTAATATTTTTAGACTTATAATGAAGAATTATTTTTGCAATATATATTACCTAGCATTTATCTGCATTTCTATCTTTCATTGAAGTCGAACTTCATATCTAACTATATTATCACTAATTTTTTTGAACATCTCTCTAAACGCACTATAAAAATCATCCATAGTTATATTTGTTTCAATTTCCAAGGCCTTGTATAAATTATTTGTATTAAATTTTTTTCTTGATATATTTGCTAGAAATGCACTTTCAAAATAATTTATAGCGTTTTCTTCAAGCCTTCCTTTAATAGATTTTATTAATTTTTCTTTATCTTCTTTAGAGATTTCGCCATTAACACTTACTAAAATTTTATTCTCATTAGGATGAAATCCAACTGTTTGATAACCATAATCAACCATCATTTTTAATATTCTTTTGCTATCAGTATAATCGCCACTCCTCATACTAAAATCAATTGGTTTATTATCTTTTTTTGTAGTTAAACATTTTGTAACTTTATATTCTTTATAATTATCTTTGCGATTTCTTATTATCGTATGAATCTCACTGTAAGTATAATTTTTGCACTTCCTATCGATTTTTTCATTTTCATCACCAATGATTCTCTTCCACTGATCGACTAGATATCCATTATATCTTTCATAAAGCATTCCCATAAGAGCTTGCACTATCATTCTCTCTTGATTCAAAGAAATACTAATTAGTCCGTCCTTATTTGATGATTTTATCTTTATAGGATTGCCTAATCTTTCACTTTCTTTTCTAATTAGTCTTAATAATTGCACAAAATCATTGTGTGTGTCCAATTTATCTAATGTTCTTTTGTTTATATCTTTAAATTGTTCTGTTACAATAACTTTATCTTCTTTGATCCCTAATTTTTTAGCTGTAGCATATTTCAATGTATCTATTAAATCTTCTCTGGAATTGGAATCTAATAAGTCGTTTTCAAATAAATGATTTTTATATGATTCAAACTCGTTTAAGACATAAAATATTCTCTTCTTTAATGTAGTATCATTTATATTTTCTTTCAATTCCAAAAGATGTTCTAAATTATTACTACATTTAGATATAACCATAAATAATTCTTTATAATCCTCGCCAACACGATTTTCTATTGTTTTTGCTATATTTTCACCTTTAGGGCAATCAATAAATATTATTCCTAAGTATCTCGCTTTGCTAGCAGGAAGCTTAATATATGCTCTTTCAACCATAAGATCACAAGAAGTATTTATTCCGTAAATGACATTACACAAATTTCGGAAATCTCTATTTAAAAACTTATTAATATAATCTTGAGCTTCATTTGCATATTCATGCCCCTCTTCATTACATTCATAGTATTTTGAAATCATTTTCAACCATTTGCTATAATGTTTATGAAACTCATCTTTGAAATCTCCAAAATAACTCTTCCATATATGCTCATCTTTCTCTTCAAAATTATCAAAGTCATCAGAAGAATTTATTTTCCTTAATTCAATAAGCAATTCATTAAAATTAATATCTTTAAATACATTTTGTATACTATTAACTTCATAAAATTTAATTAAGGAAACATTATTAATTTGATTGTTTAAAGAATTATAAAAAGCTTTCTTAAAACCTTCTTCACTAAAATTATCGTTTTCTACACAATTATCTTTATCAAGAATTAGATACGCCTCATATAGTGATTTTATAATCTCATCTTTAAGTTTTTCAACCATGCTAAGTTCATTTTTCAAGCATAAATAAACATTAATAAAATTGCTTTTTGTAGATGAGCACAGCATTTCTGTTGGAAAACTAATATAGTTGTCACTTTTTAAAAAATCTGTTTCTTCAAAAATTCCATCTTTAATAACTACTTTTTGCAATTGAGATTTCCCTAAATTCTCAAGATCTATCACGTTTACCCTTGTCTTAGTTTCATTTTCAAATTTGTTTATGATATTCCCCATAATTTCCTCCCTTTATTAAAATATAATGGAGCTTGAGTATTTAACATATAAGTTAATATATAATATTATTTTTTGTAAATATTTATTCCAATAAAACAAGGCAAAATGCACAATTATTTAATTCATGAATTAGGTAAAATAAAAAGGAGAGCTTTTGCATATATAATGCATGCTCTCCATTTCAATTTAATTTTTAAATCTCACTAAGTTTTTTGTCAACAAGTTCTTTAGCAACTTTTGGGTTCGCTTTACCTTTTGACAATTTCATTACTTGACCCATTAAGAATCCAGCACTTTGTGTCTTTCCTGCTTTAAAGTCTTCTACTGATTGAGGGTTATTTGCAATTACTTCATCAACTATTTTTTCAAGTTCATCAGACGAACTGATTTGCATAAGCCCTTTTTCTTCAATCATCTTCATTGGATCTTTGTTTTCATCAAAGATTTCATCAAGAACTTCTCTTCCTACATTATTGCTAATTTTACCTTCTTCAACTACCTTAAGAAGCTTTGCAAAGTTTTCAGCTTCAAGAGGCATATCTTCAGATTCCATTTTTCTATCATTTAATATTCTTAAAATATCACCTAATATCCAGTTAGAAGCAATTTTAGGCTTAGCACCTAATTCTACAACTTTTTCAAAGAAAGTAGCAAGTCCTTTATCACCTATTAAAATATCAACTTCTTTTTCTGTAAGTTCATATGAAGTTAAAAATCTTTCTTTCTTTTCATCTGGCATTTCAGGTAAAGATTTAGTTATTGTTTCAATTTGTTCATCATAGATTATGATTGGTGGTAAATCTGGTTCTACAACATATCTATAGTCATCTGCTTCTTCTTTAGATCTCATAGAGATTGTTTTACCTTTTGCAGCATCCCATCTTCTAGTTTCTTGAACTACCTTATGACCTTCTCCATAAGTGTAAAGTTCTCTTTGTCTTCTTTCTTCTTTTTCTAAAGCTTTTTGAAGTTCTCTAAATGAGTTAATATTTTTAAGCTCTACCTTAGTTCCATATTCTTTTTGCCCTACTGGTCTTAATGAAATATTAGCATCGCATCTTAATGACCCTTGTTCCATACGACAATCAGAAATTTCACCATATTCTAAAATTGATTTGAGCTTTTTCATAAACGCTACAGCTTCACTAACACTTCTCATATCTGGTTCTGTAACTATTTCTGCTAGAGGAACACCAACTCTGTTATAGTCTACTAAAGAAATTGGTTCTCCTTCTACGTGAACTAGCTTTCCAGCATCTTCTTCTATGTGAATTCTATTTAATCTAACTTTTACTTGCTTTCCTTCATGTTCAAATTCTACAAGCCCACCTGAACAGATTGGTAAATCAAATTGTGAAGTTTGATAATTTTTAGGAAGATCGGGATAAAAATAATTTTTTCTATCCATTTTGTTATATTTATTTATTGTACATCCTAGTGCAGTTCCTGCTTTTATTGCTAAATTTACAACTTCTTCATTAAGCACTGGAAGCGTTCCAGGAACCCCTGTGCATATTGGACATGTATTAGCATTAGGTTCTGCTCCAAATTTAGTTGAACAAGAGCAGAAAATTTTTGTCTTCGATTTTAATTCTGCATGTATTTCAAGTCCTATTACTGTTTCAAAATTCATCGTAATTCCCCTCCTATAATTCAATAGCTAAAGCTTGCTCTAAGCTATATGCAGCTTTGAATATTTTTTCTTCGCATAACATATCACCCATTAATTGAATTCCAATTGGTAAGCCTTCTTTGCTCTTTCCTGCTGGAATTGATATTGCTGGATTTCCAGCTAAATTAACATTAATAGTGTAAATGTCACTAAGTACATTGATAATGGATCAGCCTTTTTTTCACCAATTTTAAAAGGTAATACAGGTGAAACTGGTCCTACTATTAAGTCATATTTTTCAAAAGTCTTTTTAAGATCATATCTTAATTTTCTTCTAAAAGCATCTGCTTTCTTATAATAAGCATCATAATATCCAGAAGCAAGTGCATATGTTCCAAGCATTATTCTTCTCTTAACTTCTGCTCCAAAACCTTCAGTTCTACTGTTTTCAACTAATTCATCTAGATTTGTGTAATTTGGAGTCTTATAACCATATCTTATTCCATCATATCTATCTAAATTAGTACTTGCTTCAGCAGATGACATTATATAATAAGCTGCTAATCCATCCTTAATTATAGGAAGAGAAAATGTTTCAACTTCTGCTCCTAATTCTTTTAATTTATCTAAACTATTTTTTACTGATTCCTTAATTTCTTCATCTAATCCTTCACCAAAGAATTCTTCAGGGACACCGATTTTCATTCCCTTAATTCCATCTTGAAGACTAGCAGTATAATCTATTTCTTTTAAATCTCTTATACTTGTAGAATCATATTCGTCAGTTCCAGAAATTATATTTAAAATATAAGCACTGTCTTCTACTGAATTAGAAAATGGTCCAATTTGGTCTAATGATGAACCAAAAGCAATAAGTCCAAATCTAGAAACTAATCCATATGTAGGTTTTAATCCTACAACACCGCAAAATGCTGCTGGCTGTCTTATAGATCCACCTGTATCAGATCCTAACGACACTGGTGCGAATTTTGCTGCAACTGCCGCTGCTGATCCACCTGATGATCCTCCTGGAACTCTAGTTATGTCTCTTGGATTTAAAGTCTTTTTAAATGCTGAGTTCTCATTTGAAGATCCCATTGCAAATTCATCCATATTTGTTTTACCAATAATTATTGCATCTTCAGCTAATAATTTTTTTATTACAGTTGCATCATATGGTGGAATAAAATCTTCAAGCATTTTTGATGCACAAGTAGTGTTTACTCCTTCTGTACAAATGTTATCCTTTATAGCTATTGGAATACCTGCAAGTCTTCCTAGAGATTCACCAGCTTTTACTTTAGCATCTATTTCTTTAGCTTTAGCCAATGCTTCTTCACAAGTAAGAGTTAAAAATGCATTTATAGTCCCTTCGTTTTTTGTAATTTCTTCAATATATGATTGAACTAGTGCTTCACTAGTTAATTCTCCACTTTTAATTTTTTCTACCATTTCTTTAATATTCATTTGCATTATCTAGTCACCACCCTATTCAATAATCTTTGGTACTTTAATATAAGTCTCTTGCATGTCTTTAACATTTCTAAATAAATCCTTACATTCGAATTGTTTAACTTCATCCTTTCTTACTACTGGCTTTAATTCTGCCTTATTATCTATATCTTCTTTAATATCTAAATCTAATTCATTTAAATATTGAAAATGCTCTAAAATATTTTCAAATTCTTTTGCAAATTTAGCAGCTTCTTCATCAGAAAATCTTAATTTAGAAAGCTTTGCTATATATTTTACTTCATCAATACTAACTTTCATTAATTTCACCTCATCAAATTTTTTGTCATTATAATGCTGTTTAAAACACTATGTTAAAATTCATTAACTTTACATAAACTAATTAGCTTTATTCAATAGAAGCTTTTTAGGTTTCTATTGAATAACTTTTTTAAATGAAACTCGACTCACTACGTTCGCTGAGTAGGTTCGACTTAACAAATATAAAATTTGAAGTCTTACTTAAGGAAACTCGACTCGCATTCCCTCACTGAGTAAGTTCGAATATCCAAATGTAAAAGCTCACAGAGAAAGTTCTGCTAACCAAATATAAAATTTGGAGCATCACTTTTTGGATTCTCACTTACGGTGTTAATCTCTTCATGTCTCTTGGGAATAATGATGCTTCTCTTATATTTCCAAGGTTTAATATTTGCATTGTAATTCTTTCTAGACCAATTGCAAACCCTCCGTGAGGTGGCATTCCATATTTAAATGTATCTAAATAGAAAGCAAAGTCTTCAAGCTTTAATCCTAGTCTTTCCATTTTAGCTTTTAACATTTCATAATCATGTATCCTTTGACCACCAGTTGTAATTTCAACGCCCTTGAAGATTAAGTCGAAACTCTTTGTCATTTCTCTATTTTCTTCACATTCCATTGCATACATTGGTCTCTTAGCTGTTGGATATTCTGTTAGGAATACATAGTCACTATTATATTTTTCTTTAACATATTTATGGAATAGTGCTTCACCCTCATTATCAATATTTCCAACTGGAGATTTTTTATTAAATTCTGTTAATAAAATTTCTTGAGCTTTAGCAAGTGGAATTCTTGGAATATTAATTTCTTCTGGAAGAACCACATCAAATAATTTCAATTCTTCAGCACATTTTTTATTTAAGTGTTTATATAAATATCTTATAAAGCTTTCTTCCATTTCCATAAGATCAGTTTCGTCTTTTATAAAGCCCATTTCAACGTCTAAACTAACATACTCATTTAAATGTCTCCAAGTGTTGTGAAGTTCTGCTCTATATGCATAACCAACTTCAAATACTCTTTCAAAACCTGCTCCAACCATCATTTGCTTCCAGAATTGAGGACTTTGTGCAAGGAAAGCTCTTCTGTTAAAGTAATTAACAGTAAACATTTCAGATCCACCTTCTGTTCCAGAATGAGTTATCTTTGGAGTATGGATTTCTTCAAAATCATTACCCTTGAAGAACATTCTAAATGCTTCTTCAATTTCATTTTGAACCTTGAAAATTGCTTTTTTCTTAGGAATTCTAAGACTTATTGTTCTATAATCCAATTGAGTTTCAAGAGCAGCCTTTTCTTTAAAGCTTTGAATTTCAAATGGTAATTTGTCATAATATACAGTTCCTGCTATTTTAATATCTGATACTTCAATTTCCATTCCCTTTGGAGCCTTTTCATTTTCGCGAACTATTCCAGTTACTTCTACTGCATTTTCAAGTCTTAAACCTTTAATTTGTTCCTTAGTACATACTAATTGAATTATCCCAGATTTATCTCTAAGTAAGATAAATGAAACATGTGAAAGATCACGAATTTTATGAACCCAACCTTTAAGTAATACTTTTTCTTCCCCGTTAACTGCTAAATCTTTAATAAATATTCTTTTCATGATTATTGCTCCTTTTCCCATATATTGATTATTTTTACATAAGATTTTTATAGATATTTTGTAAAAATAAATATTTTTATTTTAATTAAAATTTATAATAAAAAAATCGTAGGCGACTGTGGTTAAGTTCCGTATTGTGCTTCGCACTCTTTTCATATGTGTAGATTTTTTTCACGCATCTGCCTTTTCGAACGCATGTGAGAAAAATTTGGCAGGCGAATAAGATTTTTTTTATTCTTTTCTAAATACAAATACTATTCAATCAACCTTTTTTAAGTTATCTACAGGTTTTACTGAAATATAAATTCCTAAAGAATAAAAAAATCTCGTCCCTATGCATTATGCATAGGGACGAGATTAACTCGCGGTACCACCCTAGTTAGTTTATAAAAAACTCACCTCAATGAAGTACAAAACATTATTGTTTTATACTCTCCACTTTTAACGGTATGGACCCGATTAAGCCTACTCTTTTAATCTAAAATTTCGGTTAATAGCTCCGAAGTGTTCTTCAATTCAAGACTCATACAGATATTCCACCATCATCTGCTCTCTAAAAATCATCTATTTGAATTTACTTTTCTTCATCATTGCATATATAAATTTTAATTTCTCAAAAGTTAATTTCTTTATTATTTATAAGCATATTTGCTTTATGGAATTCATTATATTGCAAAATAATTTATAAATCAATACTTTTTTTAAAAATTTGTTAATGAATTTTCAAATTATACTTTTTTATGAATAATTTTCTTGAAATGCATTTTAAAATAAACTAAGTTTTTACAGTGCTTAGAGTTTATCATTTTAATTCTTTCATTAAAACAAATCTTCTTAATCCACCATATTTTAATTTATCTTCCATAACATTATACCCAAGTTTTTTAAATGTATTCAGGCTATATTTATTATCAGGATAAACTGTTGCACAAATACAATTCATTCCTGCTGTTTTGCTTATTTCTTCAAGAGATTCACACATTATCTTTTGAAGTTTATTTCCTCTATAATCATCCAAAACCATAGTTGATTCAATCTGCCCTACCTTAAGCAACTTTTCCCCTTGAATTTTTATATCATGTCCATAATTATGTTCATCGTATCCATATTCAATATATGCTCCTATAGCAATTAGCTCATCTTCATCTAACGAAACACAACCCAAGACTATACCTTTTTCATTTATAGCAGTTTCAAATTCTTTTTTATCTGAACATACAAAGAAATCTTTGTTTTCTAATCTTGTATATACATCATCTTGTAATTTCATAATTTTATCGATATAGCTTACATCCAATAGTTTCAATCGGGCTTGTACAACACTTTTATCTTTTTTATTTAATACTATTTGTTTCATTCTACTTTAGTAAGAATACAACTATATTTCTTACTAGTCCCCCCCTTAATGATTAATATCTGATTTGTATTATACTATAATAATTTGATTATATAAAACTATATTACAATTCACAATGCACAGTTCACAATTCACAGTTCCAATTAGGGTTATTCTTGCAATATTTTTTAGACTTATATCTATGAAGAAAACATTTTGAAATTAGTTGTTACACAAATTTTATTCTTTTAATTTCAAATAAAGCCTTAAAGTGCATTTAATTACCCCTTAAGGCAAATTTTATTTAGTAATGAACTCTAATAAGCCAAAACTTAATTTTTTTATCACTCCATCCTAAATCCCATGGAACATTATTTCTATCCGTATTATGACATGTTACTAAAGAATATCCTTTAGAATCGACTCCTGTAACTGTCGATACATGGGTTATATCACCTTTCTTTTCGTATGCTATGAAATCTCCTGGAAGTAATTTATAAGAAGCCTTATATACCTTTTCATAACTTCCTCTAGCAATTACCGATGCTCTTCCGCTATTAATCATATAATGAGTGAACTTACCGGCATTTACCCAAGGACCTGTCGCACTCCCTTTGTCATAGTTCCATGTAGAATTTTCCTTGAATTTTCCTCCTTCGCGTAGTATTTGTGACGCAAAATTTGCACAATCTCCACCCTCTGGATTAAAATCTCTATATTTATTGTTATACTTAAAGCCATATTCCTCAATAGTTGCCGCTCCACAGTACCTTTCTGCATATTCCTTTGCTCCTTTTCTTTTTTCATTAATATTGGAAATATCCCTAAGAGGCTGTGATGATATATATTGTTTAATCTCATCTGCTTTAATATTTTCTAAACTTAAGGAATCAGCAAATGGATCTGTATACCACTCCTTTGTTATTATCCAATTATTATCTCTCTTGCTTAATTGAAAAGAATGATAGGTCCCCATCCTTGAGCTATTTATAGCTTCCGGCTGATCCGGATATATGTACTTATACTCTGTATTACAAATTAAACTAAAAGAGCATTTATTATCTCCAATTTTACATTTTTTGATTACCACTTTAGGAATTATATCCACAAATTGTATTCCCTGCTTTTCTGCCCAGTTATTAATATATTTGACCTTTTTCTCCTCATATTCATATGCCCATTGACCATATCTAGTATCGGTAGCATATAAAGCTTTAATTGAATCCAAATCTTTGCTAAGTATAGCTTTATTTTTTATTGCAAATATATTTTCTACGATACTTTTCACCTCATTGTCGGTACTAGCATCAGCAAATACAATGCCACTTTTATCACTAGTAATCAACGATAAAAATACAATGAATACTAAGATTATCATAAATTTTGACCGGTTTTTTTTGATTTTAGAGAGTCGCATCTATCATACCCCTTTCTAAATTAAGTCATTCTGTTACAATTTATTGTTAATTATTTCAATATACTTATTAGTTTCTTCGTTTAGAGGAACACCTTGGAACCATTCATCATTTTTATTCCAATTAGCAAAATATCTAGCTTTTAATATTATTTCTGGTCTATATTCAAAATGCAATATATCAAAATGTCCCCATTTTCCTCCCCACACGAAATTATTCTTTTCAAATGCTTCCACTAGTTCTTTAGGGTAATCAGAGAGTCTTTCCTTTCCAGCCTTTTCTGAACTCCACTTCCAATAATCTCTCTTATCACTTTTAAGATCAATTGCGATTCCATATGAATGTGGGCTTAGCCTTCCAGTTCCAGATATGACTCTATAATTAAATGTTCCGCTAGCAGGGTAAAGTATACTACCTATATCTGATCTTGATTTTGCTAAAGGCATTAATTCTTTTAAAGCTGCTTCTAAAGACGCATTAGCATTATTTTGCTTATTGAATTGATAATTAGTATATCCATACTTTAAGCTAGCTAAGTTTTTTTCAATTGCTCCCTTAGAATTTCCATATACTTCGCTTAATAACTCGTAATGTCTAGCTCTACCAGGATCAAAATTTTTATCCATGATCTCTGTATTTTTTTCTAATGGGTAGTCTTGCTCTAACATATCTTGTAAATCAGGATTTGTTAATTTTACTTCATGATTTTTTTCCTTTTTATCATCATAAATAATTTTCTTACCTGATTTCATAATTATGTAAACTTCATCATCACTTTTCTTTTCTACATCTACTATATGTTGAGGATATGATAACATAAGAATCAAAATATCCTGCTTCATCTCTGTTTGGTAATCCCTATCTTCTGATGCCCTTGAATCTATAGGAATGCTAAAAATAATAAAAAAACATATTATAAAATTACTAATTTTTCTTATCAATTATATTTCACCACCTTTTTAATCGTATAAATATATACTGTCCCAAGAATAAACATACTATGTACAATAATTTCTTATAAAAACTTAGTAAACAAATTTTAAAAATACATAAAAAAATCATATTTTTTAATTAATATCAAAAAATATGATTTTTTTATGAAAAGCTATCATTTTTTAATATATTGCTAATTCAACAACTGTTTTTAGGGATTCTATTATTAAATTTTTTATATAGAATATTTAATTTTTCATATAAATACCACTATTACAGGTTATAATTTAACATTTTTATAACCAAAAATTTGCAAGTTGTCGAATTTGTTGCTAAAATTGTTATGTTAATAAAATATCAAAGAAAGAGGTTTATTATGGAACTTAAAAAAGACAGCGATATAATGATGAAAGAAGTTTCATCAAACGGATCAAGCAAAATGAAACACCCACCAGGTCTGTATATGTTATTTTTTACAGAAATGTGGGAAAGATTTAGTTACTATGGTATGAGAGCATTGCTTGTAATGTATTTAACTACAGAATTTATAAGAGGTGGACTTGGTGTAGATAAGGTATCTGCAATGACTATATATGCAAATTTCACATCTCTTGTATATCTTACACCACTAGCAGGCGGATATATCTCAGATAGATACTTAGGACAAAGAAAAGCTATCACCATTGGAGGAATAATAATAGCTCTTGGACAGTTAACATTATTCTCAAACCAAAGTATGACTACATTGTACATAGGTTTATTTTTACTTATAATCGGGAATGGTTTCTTTAAACCAAATATTTCAACAATGGTTGGTCATTTATATGCTGATGGCGATAAAAGAAAAGATTCAGCTTTCACTATTTTCTACATGGGAATAAACGCCGGATCATTTTTAGCACCTCTTATATGTGGTACATTAGCAGAAAAAACAATGGCTACTACACAAGCAGGGGAAATTATACACTACGGATTTAGATATGGTTTCTTAGTTGCAGGACTTGGAATGATTTTAGGACAAGTAATCTTTAATGGATTAGCAAACAAATTCCTTGGAGATATTGGTAAAACACCTGTAGGTGTAGCTAAATCTAATTCCAATGATAATAAAGCAAAAGCTAACCCATTAACTACAAAAGAAAAACATAGAACTGCAGTTATTTTAATATTAACAGCTTTTGCTATAATATTCTGGACAGGCTTTGAACAAGCTGGAAGTTCACTTACTATATACACACAAGATTTTATAGATAGGTCAGTTGGTGGATGGGAAGTGCCAGTATCTTGGTTCCAATCACTAAATCCATTGTTTATATTAATACTTGGAATACCTATATCAAAGCTATGGTACAAATTAGCTTGCAGCAAGAGTGGTGATTTAAGTATTCCTCAAAAGATGGCAACAGGTTCAATACTATTAGGACTTGGTTTCTTACTTATGGTTGGTGCTGTTATGCAAAGAGGCGGAAATATAGAAGACACTGCTATTAAAGCTAACATGATATGGCTTGTAGGAACTTATTTCTTCCATACTGTTGGTGAACTTTGCTTATCACCAGTTGGGCTTTCAATGGTAAGTCAATTGGCGCCAGCTAAACTTGCATCTTTCCTAATGGGTGTATGGCTTCTAAGCAGCTTTGTTGCTAATCAAATAGCAGGAAGACTTGCTGGTTATACAGAAACTTTAGGACACTTACAAATATTCGCTGGAATAGCTGCTGTTTCAATTATAATGGGAATATTATTCTTATTATTTAATAAAAAATTAGCAGCAATGATGGAATAGTATATTATGAATAGAAGCTTGTCTTTATATGCAAAGACAAGCTTCTATATTTTGTTTAAAAAATTATACTTTATCATAAAAATCTAATAATTCATTTAAATACGGTTTTTGAGTTTCATCTTTTTCTAGATATATTTCATGTCTAGAGTTTTCTATCTTTTCTATTTCGCAATTCTTTGCGCTACTTGCGAATTTATTTTGTCCTTCTGCTTTTACATAAGTATCATTATCAGCTTGAAATAATAATATTGGAATTTCTACTTTCGATGCATTTTCTGTTTTTATAATTTCCTTCGTTGTATCAAAGGCTTCCTTTGTCCAATTATAGCTCGCACCACCTCTTTGAAGTTCTTTGTTATTAGCTACTATATCATGACTATATTTATAACGATTCAAAGAACTTGTCCCAATCTCATTTTCCTTATACTCTGGTGTATATGCTTTCTTACCTAAAACGTAATTTCCACCATTACCAATAGCAACTTCAAATTCTACTATAAAATCAGCTAGAAATCTTGGTATATTTCCGGTGTTAACTTCAAGCATGGGAGCACTTAATACCGCAGCATCAAAATAATCTGGGTAATCCTCTATGAATTTTGTTCCAATAGTTCCCCCCATTGAATGAGCAAACAATAATACCTTTTTACCTTGATTATTGGGCATAACAACTTCATCCATAAATTTTTTAAAATCAGTTACATATTGATCGAATTTTTCTACATTCACTTGGGTTTTATCAGCTATTCCAAGTGTGCCGGATCTGCCATGACCTCTATGTTCAATTCCGAAAACATTATATCCTTCTTTTAAAAAATAATATATTAATTCATGATACTTCTCTAAACTCTCAGTATATCCATGAGATATTACTATATTAGCCTTTGCATTTTCTATATTGTATTTTTCATAGTACAATTTAACGTCCTTATCTCCATATATGTATCCAGATTCCAGTTTACTTTTTATATATGGTTCGACTTTACTTTTCATATCTTCATTGTAATTATACTCAGATATATATATTTCATCTAATTTACTATTTATTTCAGCAGCATTAACTTTAATATTAAAAGTATTTATATTGACA
This sequence comes from Clostridium sp. MF28, assembly GCF_002969175.1. Lineage (NCBI taxonomy): Bacteria > Bacillati > Bacillota > Clostridia > Eubacteriales > Clostridiaceae > Clostridium > Clostridium sp. MF28. The sequence goes on along the minus strand of NZ_CP014331.1, from coordinate 5,821,366 downwards.
AATAGCTGTACTATAAGTGAAATTAGCATTAAACCAATTTTAAATCTTTGAATATTTCTATTACTATGCTTCCCCAATTGTTTTACATCCCTTCTTATACATTAATTCATTTTATAAAAGAAAAAGCTGTATCAACAGCTAATTATCCTATAATTATTCTAATATAGAAATTACCCACTTATTACATGCTGTACACTTATGTACTGTTATAACAAATAAATCAAATCTCTTATTTAGATCCATAACTCCTAAAGCGTCTCTCTCCTCTTTAGTAATAAACTCGTCATTTTCATCAATATATCCAATTATCTCCACCAGATAATTTTTCTTTGTCTTATCACAACACCCATTAGAACCTGCAATTTCTATAATCTCATAACTTAAATTTTCACTTAATTCATCAATAATACCAATTATGTCTTCATAATCTTTTATATCATCAACAAAATCCTCTTCATAAAAATCTAAATCTTTAATTTGAAATAATTTATTCATACATATCGCTCCTATTTTTATTTATATATGTTGCAATTCACAATGCACATTTCACAACTCACAATTACGGCTAAAATTCTTGCAATAGTTTTAAAATCATGATGAAGAATTATTTTTGCAATATATATATTTTTTTTAATATAAAACAGTAATTTCATACTAAAACATTATAATATGTTAACTTTCTTTTAGCAAACCAATTCGATTCAAATAACTTATAACCGATATACAAATTTAAAATTATATTACGTGTGTTAACTTGCCGAAATCATAAATATTTTGATTCCGAAAATCTATGAAAATATTTTCTCCACAAATATATTTATGATTTCTAGTTAAAGACATGAACTTAAACTTTGGGCAAATTTATAAATATATTCATGAAATAAGTGAAGTATAATTGCATAAAAATATAGTAGACTCATCATTTTTTCAATAAGATGAATCTACTATATTTAATGTTGCTCTTCTTTATAGATATCCAATTTGAGAATTATACTTATAGTTTGAAAAATCTGCTATATCAGAAAGGACAGGTACTCTTTTGTGCAGTGTTACATTAGAGAATATGTTGCAGGCATTTCTTCATCATAAGTTGTTCCATTTTGCTTGTCACGAGCTTGTCTCGTGAGCATGCTGAAATGGTGCAACTTATGATGTTAGAAAGCCTCAACTTATTCTCAGTAACCGAAACAACAGAGTACCTGTCCTTTCGGCAGATTATCGCATAAGTCTAAATTTAATTTTGTTCTTCTTTAAGTTTTTTTAATTTATTTTGAACTAACCATAACTTCTTTTGCTTTCTATTAAATGCAACCATTCTGTTTTTATTATTTTTGTTTTCATCAATTAACTTTATATATTCTGCATCTGCAATTTTTAATGCATCTTCAATTACTAAAAGTTCCTCCTTGGTAAACATAATGCCTCCTTTATTAACTAACAACCTATTATTTTTTTGATTTTGCCGTCTAACATAAGTATATTAAAAATCACTTAACTAGTAAAGCTGCATTAGTTTATTGTCAACAGATTAAATCTACTCATTACTTATTAAATTTAATTACAACCTTAAATAAATCTCCATCTATCTCTATATTAAAAGTTCCACCTTGGACTTCCACAAAACTCTTTGCAATTGCAAGACCAAGACCAGATCCTTCTGTATTCCTTGATTTATCTCCTCTTTGGAATCTATCTACAATATCAAATGGATCAAAATTCAACTCTTCTGCAGACATATTTTTTATTGTAATCTCTACATTTTTCTCATGATCTATTATGTCTACATATACTCTTGATACCTTCATAGCATATTTGACTACATTTATTATTAGATTTTCAAAAATTCTAAAGGTTTTTTGGCTATCAAGATTTAATATCACCTTACTTGCAGGGTAACTATTTTTTAATATTAACTTTGAATCCTTTATTTTATCATCTAATTCAATTTGCGTCTGTCTCATTAATTCTACAATATCTACATTCACTAAGTTTAGCTTAATATCTCCACTAGTAGCCTTACTTACTTCAAACAAGTCTTCAATCAGAAATTTTAATCTTTGTGATTTTTTATCAATTGTATCAATATACGATTTTCTTTCTTCTTCAGTTAAATTATCTTTTTTTAATAAATCAGTATAAGTTATTATTGAAGTAAGAGGTGTTTTTAAATCATGCGAAACATTTGAAATAAGTTCAGTTTTCATTCTCTGACTTTTAACTTCTTCACTTACCGCTTTTTTCAAACCATCTTTTATTTTTTCAATTCTATCTTTTAGTGGATTGAATAATCCTAAATCATCCTCTATTTCTACTTCTAAATTACCGCCAGCAATTCTATCTGCTTCATTTAAAAGTATACTAAACTTATTCCTTATATCTCCATACTGTTTTCTAATTGAATGAAATAATATCATATTATAAATTAATGCTATTACTATTCCAAAAAACCAGAAAATACAGCAGATTAACATTATTATCAAATTTACGCCAATAACTTTTATAATGAACTTATTGGATTTATCATTTAAATCTATATGCTCTATATAATTAAATACATTACTGAATAGCTTTTTAATCTGCCTAGAAATCTTAATTATTAATAAGTTTTCTTTTAAGTATTTAATTACTCCAAAATTTATTATGCTTTTTAATAACATGACACCTGCAAATATAATATAAATAGCTGCCATCCACATAATTATATTTACTGAAATTACTGTATAACTTTCAAGGTTTTTATCCATTCTTGAGCCAATTAAATTTATAGCGAATCTATTTCTTAAAGTTTCTGTTACCGTAAGTCCTAATACAGTTCCAATGACAATTCCACCTGCTCCAAAAATAAAGCAATTAATCTCAAAAGGAATTTTCGAGAAATATTTAACTCCAAATACTTCCTTACCATTTTTATAAGGAATTAGTAAACTAAGTATTAATATAATACTTACTATTCCTAAGAGGATAGCTACCACAGATGCAATATTCATTTTATTTTGTGATTCATCTATCCTTCTGCTTAAGGCATCTGTATATTTAAGGTCTTTAGGAATTCCATAAATGAAAGTTACATTCTTAATAGAATTAAATTTAACATTATCTTCAGTAATAAGAGGATAGCCCCAAATTTCTCTTATATTTAGGCCTGAAAATGCATTTTTTACGATATTTGCATCAGCACCGTAAATATTACTTATTGACATTAACCCAGTGTTATCATATTTTACGGTCATGTACCACGAATATTTATCATTTAAATTATTAACTTCACTATCGGATATTAATTCCTTTAAATCATTATTTGTATTTGTAATATTTATATCATCACTATACACTAAATAATCAAGATTTTTATAGTTATTATTCAAATTATTCTTCCACTCACTCAGTTCATAGTTAAAATTTCGAATAATATTATCCTCAGTATCATTATGTGTATCATAGGATGATATATAAATTTTATCACCTGATAATTCTTCATGGTTTGTCTGTCCTACAAGATCTTTATATAAAGCATAATCATTTTTATAAATAGTTCTTAAGAAATCATCTTCTTCAAATGGAGATTTAGGCTCTGCTTTTGCCCATCCCCTCATGTTAGGATAAATATTAAATATTCCTACTGACATTATTAAAAATATAATAAATGTTACTAAATTTGTAACATATGATTTTTTACTGTTTTTCAATTTTGTATCCAACTCCCCATACCACCTTTAAATATTTTGGATTCTTTGTATCAATCTCTATTTTTTCTCTTATATTCCTAACGTGAACCATTACTGTATCAGTATTTATGGCTTCCTCATTCCACACTTTTTCATATATTTCTTCTGCTGAAAAAACTCTTCCTGGATTTTTCATTAACAATTGTAATATTTTAAATTCTATTGGTGTAACTTTTATTAATTCTCCATCAAGAATCACTTCTTTTGTATCATTGTTTAATTCTAGACCACCAATTGAAAATACATTACTTTTTTGTTCAGCTCCACTTACAACACTTAAATATTTTGAATATCTTCTAAGCTGCGAATTGACTCTAGCTATCAACTCCATTGGATTAAACGGCTTAGTTACATAGTCATCCGCTCCAATATTAAGGCCTAGAATTTTATCCATCTCCTCTGATTTTGCAGTAAGCATTATTACAGGAAAATCATAATTCTCACGGAGTTTCATCACCATTGTTATTCCATCCATCTTTGGCATCATTATGTCAACTATTGCTAAATGCAAAGTTTGATTTTCTATTATCTCCAATCCTTCTATTCCATTGCTTGCTCTATAAACATTGTAGCCTTGGTTTTTCAAGTATATCTCTATTCCATCACATATTTCTTTTTCATCTTCAACTATTAAAACATTATAAAAATTCATTATTCTTTAACACCCTCACTTACTATAATTTACAAATAATATTTGATTCATATATATATTGTAATGCACAATTCACATTTCACAATTCATAATTACAGCTAAAATTCTTGCAATATTTTTAGAATTGTCATGAAGAATTATTTTTGCAATATATATTTAATTAATCTCATAACCTAAATTAAAATTCCTATTCTTATTTAATTTGGAATAAAATTCACATAAAATTTATTATATATCATATGTGAAGCATTTCCAAACTTACAAATATACTTTCCTACTAAATTTATTTTATTAAATTTGATTGTAAATTATAGAATTAAAGATTCTACCATAAGCACCTCCTATTCTTAGATTATATATGCTGCAATAATGTACTTGCATTTAACTCCTAGTAATCCAAACGTTAAATTAAAACAAAATGTATAAACTCAATTACAACATATTTATTTTTTATATACTGATTAGCTACAACTAAAATATACAATTGAAAAATAAAGATAATTTACAATTAAATCGAAAGAATTTCTAAAGAAATTTGGAAATCCTATGAAAAATAACTTTTCAACTAAAAATCCCAAGCAATTAATTATATAGCACATATAATTAATTGCTTGGGATTATATGATATTCACTTATTTTTACGAGAATTTTTTTAATAATTGTTTATATTCAGTCGTTATATTTAGATATTTTGCCATTAAATCACTAGCCTGCTTTTTTGCCTCATCAATTATAAAATCATAATTATCTATAAGCAAATTAGTGATATGTAAATCAATTTTATTATCCTTAGCCATATTATTTAGAATTTTTATTATCCTATCTTTACTAAATTCCTCTTTATAACTCCTTACTCCTAATAAAGCGCTAGTAATATCCCCTATTGCTACTATTCTCATTTCTTTAGTTAATTGATCTCCTTTTAGTCCAAACGGATAGCCCGCACCATCTAACTTCTCATGGTGAAATGTTCCTATATCTCTTATATCATCTATATTTAAATCACTTAAAATATCATATCCTATAATAGCATGGCTTTTCATAATTTCAAACTCTTCGTCTGTAAGTTTACCGGGCTTTTCTAAGATTTCTACTGGAATAGCAATCTTTCCTATATCATGAAGTGCAGCTGCTATTTTAATTTTTGATAAAATTTTCTCATCTAACCCACACAACTTTGCAATTTGAAAACTTACAGCTTCTACTAATATGGTGTGTTTAACTGTTGCTTCACTTCTAAAATCAATTGAATAAGCTAACATTTTACTATACGATACAACTTCATCTCTTGTAAGTATTCTAGTACCAAAAAAATCATACAACTCATCAACATAAGTTTTATCTATTAACTTTTCGATAAAATTAAATTTTCTATCTGCTTCCATCAATAATTCTATATATTCATTTGAATATTCTTCTGCATGATTTCTAATAAAATCTTTCGTTAATTCTTTTTTTGATAAATATACTCTATCAATATAATCGGCAAAACTTAATATCATTCCTTCTTTAGATAGAATATCCATGTGCTTGTCCTTAAAATACTTACACGTAAAATGATGGCTTAGAACTATGTTATATAAATTAGGTAACGGAGAAAAATATTTTATAAATAATGAACCATAGATAGCATGATCAAATGGAGTTTTTACATCAATATCAACAAGCTTATCTCTTTCCGCAACCTTATATGCACCAATATCGTGAAAAATTGATATGACACAAATTTTAAGCATATCTTCATTATTATAATTTCCTTTTGCTTTTAATAAATTTAACATTATATATGCAACTTTTTCCCCATGATTCAAAAGTCTTTTGTCCACAGAATTAATAGCTCTATGAATGATATGAATCATTTGCTTTAATGTAACTTCCAAGTTTTCCTTCATATGTTTCCTCCAATTCATTCAGTAACAGTAAAATTATCACCTATGACATGCGTAATAATCTGTTCATATTATAGCATTATTATTTACCAATAAAAAGGCTTACTTAATACATGTTTCCTGAATTAGAAAGAATTAATACATTATTGTGCTTTTTATAAAAAGAGGTTATCTTATTGTTTTATATACCTTTATAAGATAACCTTTTTTAATATATATGCTGCAATTCACAATGCAAGTTTCACAATTCACAATTACAGCTAAAATTCTTTCAATATTTTTAGAATCATAACTAAGAATTATTTTTACACTATATATAATTGTTCAAAGCGTTGAAAACACTACAAATTGTTAACTTTTTATGTTTTTTCTTTAAAAATATTTTCACTTTTAAATTCTTAAATTCTTTCCTTCTTAAGAATTTAAACTCTTATATTCTTTAATTCTTAAATTCCTTTATTCCTAAATTCTTATATTCTTTCCTTTTTAACTTTATAGATAGACAATTTAAGAGCTCAACTTACAGTAGAATATACCGCTATACTAGAAATTAAATACATTTTTATGAAATAGGCATTTGAAAAGCTCGCTGCCAAAAGCACTTAATTGAAGCTTGTTCCTCATCAGCTTGTCACGTTATAAACGGGAGCAAGCTAATGTGGATACAAGCTCCTATTTAGTGCTTTCAGCGAAATTTTTCATAGCTCTGTGGAATAAAAATGTATTTGATTTCGTTGAGTCATCGAATAAATCTAAGTTTTAACGTTAGATATCTATATACCTTCCTGCTTTCTAAATTTTTTGAGTCCTTTTTTAGATCCTCTTTCAATATCTCTATTAAGTTTTCTTTCTTTATAGCTTGAAAATAGCTGGCTCATATCATAATCTTTAGGATATAATTCTTCTGCGCTAATTTCGAGTTTAATTCTTTTATAGTTTACTTCTATAAATTCATTATTAAATAAAACAGTTATATTATTTAATCTATCAATTTCTTTATAGACAATTCCACTTGCACCTTTATCTAACAGTAATACTTTATCTCCAACTCTATAAATATACTCATGAGTTTCGGATTTTTCTATTTCTCTTTTAGAAATTTTACTTTCTTTTACTAAATTATAATTATATTCTTTCGTTTGAATATATTTTCTACTTCTTTCAATTATATTATCACTAATCCCCATTTTTCTTGATATATATAAGGCATTACTGTCTCCACTTTTTCCTATATGAAGTTTATATAATGGCTCCAAAGTATCTCTTTTAAATTCCATAGCTGCATTTTCGAAGTCTGGATGATTTTGCGAAAAATTTTTAATTTCCCCATAATGAGTGCTTGCTACTGTAATGCACCCCTTATGATAAAATTCTTCTAAAATTGCAATAGCAAGTGCTGCTCCTTCATTTGGCTCAGTTCCACTTCCAATTTCATCAAAAAGCAATAATGAATTTCTGCTGCTTTCTTTTAAAATCTCTGCTAAATTCTTTACATGAGATGAAAATGTACTTAAAGCATTTTCTACACTTTGATTATCACCAATATCAACAAAAATATCATCAAATACTGCAATTTCAGTATTTTCATGTGCACTTATATGAAATCCACTTAATGCTGCTAAAGTAAGTAATCCAACACTTTTTAATACAACTGTCTTTCCTCCTGCATTTGGACCAGTTATTATTAAGCTTCTATATTTATTTCCTATTTCAAAATCAAGTGGAACGCACTCTTTAATTAATGGGTATTTTCCATTTACTATTTTTATATAGCCATACTCATTAAGTTTTGGCTCAATTCCTCTTATTTCCTTGCTATATTTTGCTTTTGCAAGTATCATGTCATACTCTGAAATAACTTCGATATTTATTTTTATTTCTTGATGCTTTTGAAAAATCATTTCACTTAAGATAGATAATATTTTGTATTCTTCAACACTCTCTTCAGCCTTTAAAGTTATTAATTCAGTTGTATATTTTGAGACTGAAGCTGGTTCCATAAACACTGTAGTACCTTTTGAAGAAGCTTCAACTATAGTCCCTTGTATATGATTTTTATAAGCAGCTTTTATAGGAACCGTATATCTTCCATTTCTTATACTAACAAAAAATTCTTGCATATACTCTTTATTGCTTGGATTCTTAATAAATTTCTCTATCTTTTCCTTTATTTTTTCTTCACAAAGCTCAATGCTCCTACGAATTTTTTTAAGTTCTTTTGTAGCATTAGAATCAACAATTGTTCCTCTAATAGCCATATTTATTTCATCTTCAATATATTTTAAATCTGTAATATTTTCTCCATATGCACTTAATGTTTCTGCATATCCTTCTTTATCTTTAATGAACGCTTTTACTTTTCTGCATCCTCTGAGAAAATCTCCTACTGTAATCACTTCTGATGGCTCCAAAACCCCACCTTTTTCTATTTTTTCAATTAATGGAGATATATCAAATACTCCTTCAAGGGGCATATGGTAAGATGCATCGATTAGTCTTCTCCCTTCGGAAGTTTCTTTAATCATTCTTCTTACTTGTTTTATATTATTACTTGGAACTAATTTATCAATCAACTTTTTTCCCAAGTTACTTACACAATATGATTTTACAATGTCTTTTAATTCTTTATAATTTAATTTTTCTAATGTGGCATTATTCATTTTTTCATTTCCTTTTCTTATATATTCAAGCCACGAATAAGGTTATAGATCTCAAAATTGAGCTGCTCAGCAAACTAATATTTAATGCAATGTATACCGTTCATCAAACATATATGTTGCAATTCACAATTCACAATTACGGCTAAAATTCTTCCAAGATTTTTAGAATTATGATAGAGGATAATTTTGCAATACATATAATTTAAATTTTTAAGTAAGTCAGGCCCACCCGCTTAGCAGTTGGTTTTCTGAATGCTAAAGCATAAAATAAAAAAAGCTGTGGATACCTCCACAGCTAAAAAATTCAATATCAAATAAAGATAGAAATATACCTATCTTTTGAAAGCAAATTCGTGGCTCGTATCTTTTAATAGTTATAATTAATTCAACAACAAATAAAAGTATAAAATACTTCTTTTTTGAATTAATATTAAATTACTATAATTAAGATACTAAACACTCACAAAAATACTTCCTTCCAATGAAATCTATATACTATATAATATGACAGGGATTAAAGAATGTCAATTTTAATTTTTTATTATTTAAACATTTGATATTAACTATGAGTAATTTCATACTTTAATTTGCAAACTCTCTATAATTCCTTGCGAAACAGTTTAACTGCATCTTGTAAGTTTGAAATTACCTCATAGTATATTCTCTTTACTGTTGAGCATTATAGTGATTATCTTTTAACATTACATCATGAGAACTTCCTTCTACGATACTTGTTGCAGACACTAATGTTATTTTTGCATTCTTTTGAAGTTCTGGAATAGTAAGAGCACCACAGTTACACATTGTAGAACGAACTTTATTAAGTGTTATACTTACATTATCTTTTAAACTTCCAGCGTATGGAACATATGAATCAACACCTTCCTCAAAAGATAATTTCTTATCTCCACCAAGGTCATATCTTTGCCAATTCCTTGCTCTATTTGAACCTTCGCCCCAATACTCTTTCATGTAGTTTCCGTTTATATTTACTTTATTAGTTGGACTTTCATCAAATCTTGAGAAATATCTTCCTAACATAATAAAGTCTGCACCCATAGCCAATGCTAATGTAATATGATAGTCATGAACAATACCACCATCAGAGCATACAGGAATATAAACTCCTGTTTTTTCAAAATATTCATCTCTAGCTTTAACTACATCAATAAGAGACGTTGCCTGCCCTCTGCCTATACCCTTTTGTTCACGAGTTATACAAATAGATCCACCACCTATTCCAACTTTAACAAAATCAGCTCCTGCTTCAGCTAAAAACATAAATCCATCTCTATCAACAACATTTCCAGCTCCAACTTTTATGTTTTCTCCAAAATTCTTATGTATATAATCAATTGTTATTCTTTGCCATTCTGAAAATCCTTCAGATGAATCAATACATAATACATCTGCTCCAGCCTCTATTAATGCTGGTACTCTTTCAGCATAGTCTCTAGTATTAATACCTGCCCCAACTATGTATCTTTTTTGAGAATCAATAAGTTCATTTGAATTCTCCTTATTAGCTGAATAATCTTTACGGAATACCATGTATTTTAACTTTTGATCTTTATCAACTAATGGCAGCATATTTAATTTATTATCCCAAATAATGTTGTTTGCTTCTTTCAAGCTTATATTAGCATCAGCATATATAAGTTCACTAAAAGGTGTCATAAATTCTGAAACCTTAGTACTTAAATCCATTCTAGTTATTCTATAGTCTCTACTTGTCACAATCCCAAGAAGTTTTCCATTTGGAGTCCCATCTTCAGTAACTGCCATAGTAGAATGTCCTGTTCTCTCTTTTATTTCTACAACTTCTTCCAAAGTAGTATCAGGTTTGATGTTAGAATCACTAGTAACAAAGCCTGACTTATAGTTCTTAACTCTTGCAACCATAGCAGCTTCATTTTCAATTGACTGAGATCCATATACAAATGAAACTCCGCCTTCTTTTGCTAAAGCTACTGCCATTTTATCATCTGATACGGACTGCATTATCGCCGAAACTAAAGGTATATTAATGCTTAATGGTGATTCTTCACCTTTTTTAAACTTAACAAGAGGTGTTTTCAAACTTACATTTTGTGGTATGCAGTCTACAGAAGAGTAACCTGGTACTAATAAATATTCTCCAAAAGTATGGGATGGTTCATTAAAATAATATGCCATTTTATCTTACTCCTTTTACATTTTAGATATTTTGTATATAATAATATATTTATCCTGTTATTGTCAATGTAAAACAAGATCTATTTACTTATTTTAAAATACTACCAAAATTTAATGTAAATTTATATATAAATGTACGCTAAATAATGCCTATTAATATATAGATATCCGACTTTAAAACTATATTTATGCGGTAACTCGCCGAAATCATAAATATTTTGTTCCGAACAGCTATGAAAATATCGCTGAAAATTCTAAGCTGCAGATTTCACCACTTTAGCATGCTCCCGCTTTCAGTGTGACAAGCTAAAGTGGAACAATCTACAACTAAGAATCTTAACAGCTCATTTTCAAATGTTTTCTCCACAAATATATTTATGATTTCTAGATAAGATAACCCTTTATATATAGTAAATATGTTCACATAATAAGTATAATTAATAATTTGGACATCTATAGTTAAATAACATATTAACTAATACATATGTATTTTATCTAAATACTTTTATAGAGTAGTTTAGAATTCCTGATCCTCCGCCTAAATCTATCACAATATACCAGTGACCAGAACTTGGAACTGTAATATTATATGGTGAGCTATCAACTGGACCACCATAGTATTTAAAACTATTATTATTTCTATACCTAATAAAATTATTACCATCTAATAAATAAATATTTACCTTTCTGTCAATAGTAATCCCTAGTATATCTCCTTTTCTAAAATTACCTTCCTCATAAGAATATTTCATAATATTTTTAAAACTCCTTTCTTAAATTACATAAAACACTTTCGAATATACAATAGATTCCACATATAAATATAAAGCTATAATAGCACAATTTATACTATTATAGCCTTACAACTATTGATTTATATGCAAATTTTATAAATTAATGACTCTATATATTTCACAACAAGCTCTATATATTTTTATTAACTGTAACTATCAATATCATTTCTATTTAGAATATGAGAAATATTTTCTTCCCCAGTGAAGTGCTACATTTACTAGTCCTATCATTACTGGAACTTCTATTAATGGTCCTATTACTGCTGCAAAAGCAACTCTTGATTGAATTCCAAATACTGCTACTGCAACTGCTATTGCAAGTTCAAAGTTATTGCTTGCAGCTGTAAAAGATAAAGTAGTAGTCTTATGATAATCTATGCCTGACTTATAACTAATGTAAAATGATACAGAAAACATTACTATGAAATATATTACAAGTGGTATAGCTACTTTAATAACATCTAAAGGTAATTCTACAATATATTTTCCTTTAAACATGAACATAACTACAATTGTAAATAATAAGGCTATTAGAGCTAATGGACTAATTTTAGGAACAAATTTTTTTACATACCATTCTGTTCCCTTCATAGGTTCTAGTATAAGTCTAGTAACCATTCCTAATAAAAAAGGAATACCAAGATAAATTGCAACAGACGTTGCCACTTGTCCCATGGAAATATGAATCTCATATCCTGTAAGTCCAAAAATAGGTGGCAATACAGTTATGAAAAAGTATGCAAATACAGAATAAAATACTACTTGGAATATTGAATTAAATGCAACTAATGCAGCAGCATATTCACTATCTCCATCTGCTAAGCTGTTCCAAAGAATTACCATAGCTATACATCTTGCAAGTCCTATAAGAATAAGTCCTGTCATTAATTCCGAATCAGATTTTAAAAATACAAAAGCAAGTATAAACATTAATACTGGCCCAATAAACCAGTTTTGTACTAACGATAATCCTAGAACTTTTGGATTTTTAAATACTTTTCCTAGTTCCTTATAATTTACTTTAGCAAGTGGTGGATACATCATAACAATAAGGCCTATAGCTATTGGTATTGATGTTGTTCCAATAGATAAGCTCGCTAATCCTTCCGATAGGGCTGGTACTCCCCATCCTAACAATATTCCTAGCGCCATGGCTGCAAATATCCAAAGAGTCAAATATCTATCTAAGAATGATAACCTTGATGATTTATTACTCAATTTTAAAATTCCCCCTATTTTTAATTTACTATTCTAATTTTATTTCATTATTCTCAATTCTTCTGGCTAATTCTTTTACCTTTTCTTCTATTGTTTTAGCTGTTTTTATAAATTCATCATCACTTTTTCCACTTGGATCTTCTAAGCCCCAATCTTCTCTATGCTTAGATGGTAAAAATGGACATTGAACATTACAGCCCATTGTTACCACTATATCCACCTCAGGAATATCTGATAAAAGCTTTGATTTTTGAGTTTCATTCATATCAATGTTGTATAAATCCTTTATGATCCTTACTGCATCTTGGTTTATTTGAGGTTTTGTTTCTGTTCCTGCTGAATAACTTTCAAAAACATCATTTCCATAAAGTTTTCCTAGTGCCTCTGCCATTTGTGATCTGCATGAATTGTGGACACAGATAAATGCAACTTTTGTTTTCATCTTTTTTATCTCCCCTTAAAATAATTTTATTGAATTAAGTTAATTAAGTTATTTCCTCTTACGTCTTCTGCCTTCCATTCTATTACCGCAAAGTTTCCATTAGAAATTTCATCAACTTTGTTAATCCACTGAATTTCATTACTTGCCTTTACCTTTAAGATTTCATTGGTTGTATCAGTTGCATAAAGACTTGAATTGATTATCCACCATTTGCTATGAATCTGAGCCCTATCTAAATCCTTTTGAAGTCTCATGGCTTCATAAACAGGAGTTGTTTCAGCCAAAGTTACTATAACTACTTCAGTTTCACTTTCATTTCTTAATCTAGGCAATAATTTTATTACTGACTCTGGTATATCTCCTTCTGATCTAGAAATTTCTTTATTATAACTTTCTGTTGAATCTAAAAGAAGTAAAGTATGGCCTGTTGGCGCTGTGTCTATTACTACAACTTCATTTTCTGATCTTTCAACAATTTCAGCAAAAGCTCTAAATACTGCTATTTCTTGAGTACAAGGCGATCTTAAATCTTCTTCAATATATTCGATATCTTCATAAGTCATATTGTTTTCTCTTGCCTTACCTATAACTTCTTGTCTGTACTTTTCGAGTTCTTCTTTTTCGTCAATGTTACTCAAAGATATTCCATAGCTTTCATCTAATACAAATTTCAAGTGAGCCGCCGGATCTGTAGTTGTTAAGTGAACCTTCTTACCCTTTTTTGCAAGTCCTAGTGCTATAGCTGCTGCTATAGTTGTCTTACCAACTCCACCTTTACCCATTGTAAAAATAACTTTTTTGCTGCTATTATATAGATCCTCAATGACATCTTTTAATTTTGGCATAGCCACTGCATTTAAAGATTCCTCACTAATTTTAATATAATCTTTTTTAAGGAAAGCTCTTACGTTTTCAAGCCCAGTTATATTATAAGGTCTTAAAGGAATTTCAAAAGTTTCGATATCCTTAAATTTAGGTGGCATATTACTTAAAGCTTTTTGCTGCTTTTCATAAATAGCACTTGAGAGTTCATCATCATGATTTTGAAGTACACCATTTATAACTAATATTTGATTGTTTACTCCTATTTCTTGAAGTTCACTAGAAGCTCTTTCTGCCTCTTTTAGTGGAGAAGTTTCAGGACGAGATACAAGTACAAGCGTTGTTTTCTCTCCATCAGCTAAAGTATCTACTGCACTTTTGTACATCTCTTTCTTTTCTTCAAGTCCTGCAAGTTGGCCTAAGCATGATGCTCCATGAGTGCTTTCATTAATAAAATCACTCCATGCAGAAGGTAATTGTAACATTCTTAAGGTATGCCCTGTTGGTGCAGTATCAAAAATGATATGATCATATTCATTGAATACTTTTTCATCAGTTATCATAGCTGAGAACTCATTAAATGCTGCAATTTCAACAGTACATGAACCTGATAATTGTTCTTCCATATTGTCTATTACTGCTTGTGGTAACTTTCCTCTATATGGAGCTATTACACTTTCCCTATATTCAGCCGCTGCAGCTTCTGGTTCAAAATTTGCAACAGTTAAGTTTGGGACTTCCTTTATTTGAACTCCTTTATTATTTAACTCTGTATTAAATACATCTTGAAGATTTGATGCTGGATCAGTACTTACAAGCATAATCTTCTTTCCTTGATCCGCTAAATTCACGGCTACAGCACAGGCTGTTGAAGTCTTACCAACTCCACCTTTTCCAGTAAAAAATAGATACTTAGTTAAGTTCAGCTTTTCAATATCAAACAGTTTCAACATAATTTACTCTCCCCTTCTACTTAAGTGTATCGATTTATTCTAATGAACCTAATTATTAGCAGCATCCACCTTTACATCCACAGCCTTTAGCAGGCTTTTTTATACTAGCTTTCTTTATATTAAGCTTCAAAGTATCTGCTGGTATACCTAATAAAATACAAAATTCTTCGTTAGTTGGATAACTACCTTCCTTAACTACTACTCCATCTACCATAGTTACAGGTAAAGCTTCAATTCCTTTGGTGTTTAAAATTTCATTTATCACTTTATTATCTACAAATATTTGAGGATTACTTGTTAAATTGTGTCTTTCCACTACTATACCTTTGTTTTTCAAAGTATTAAGTGCAGTTGAAACTCTCAATAATTCTTTATCTACAGATGGCCCGCAAACACCTGTTGAACAACACATAGCTGGATCAAAAATAATCATTTTTTTCATTTTTATTAACTCCTTTACAATCATAATTTTTATATTTAAATTTGATTTACAGATACATTTAGTTTTTATCTTCTTATTTACAAGTACATTTACTCTTATTATTACAAATACAATCTTTTGTTTCTGTCACAAGGTTCATCATAAATAAAGTAAGTTTATTGCAATTATTTAAATTTAAGCTATAGTAATTCCAAAGTCCTTCCTTTCTAACTTCTATAAGACCACAATCACTTAATACCTTCATATGATGAGAAAGTGTTGGTTGAGTAAAATCAAAATATTCTAGAATATCGCATGCACATCTTTCACCACATGATAATATATCAATTATTTTCAACCTGCTTGAATCAGATAACGCTTTGAAAATTTTTGAATTTTCATCGTAATTCATTCTATTTCACGCCTCCTATATAGACATCTATCTATATATAATATAAAACTTCATCTATATATTGTCAATCCAAACAATATATTTTAACTTTCTATTAACACTAAATACACAACAATCTATATAGTCACTTTATTCAGTAATTAAATTATTGTTACAAAATACTCTATATTTTTTCACTGAGCCATGAAATTTTAAAACTTTTAAAAATAGATAATCCCATAAGCAACTATCAAGCTTCTTATGGGATTCATAACATGAATTATATAATATTATTATCAATTCTTTATAAAATTATCTATACTGTGTGATATTTCAAGGTAGGAGTTGATAAATCAAAATTTTTAAAGTACATATGTTACAATGCACAATTCAGGATAGAATTCTTGTAATATTTTTAGAATTAATAAAATATTTAGGACCAAGTAGGAATTGCTTTCTTAAGCTGTCCTCCACAACGTGATAATTCTCCCATAACCTTATCAATTCCATTCTCAGTTTTGAACCAATTTTCCTTAGTTATTCCGTCCACATCTATTGGACATACAAAGAATTTTGTCTTTGGATATGCATAACTATAAAACATGAGACATCTCTTGGCATGAAATGATTTGCAACATATTATGGCCTTTTTTATATCTAAATTATAGTTATCAGTAACTTCCTTTGACTTAAAGGCATTTTCCTTTGTCCAAGTTGCACCATCTTCTTTTAATATTGCGCTACTATTAACTCCATTTGATATGGCTATTTCTCTCATAAACTCCCATTCAGTGTTATATGATCCACTATATATTTCAGCCTTAGTTATTGGTCCTGCAAAGTATCCTTTTGACATGCTATATTTTCCTGATGGAAGTATGTATGGTGCATATCCATCTATCCAAAGTTTTGAAGCTTTTTCTGCTGGCTCCGACCATGAGCTGCCAGGTACAAAAATAATATCACATTTTTCTGGTTTATCCTCAACAAAAATAAAAGATGTAATTTCTTTAATAAAATTAATACCTTCTAATGACATACCTTACTCCTCAATATAGTTTTACGGCTGCTATCTGAAATTTATTCTTTATCAAAATCTCTTCCAACATCACTTGCTGTGTGAGAATCTGATCCGTATACTTTTTTAATCCCGTACTCATCTATCAACTGTTTAAAAATATCTGATACATAGATTTCACCGCAATATGGCTTTCTAAGGCCAGCTGTATTTACATCTACTTCATAATTCCTTGATTTAATTTCTCCTACTATTTCTTCTAAAAGTTCTTTGTTTTTATATTCTAATGGGTATAATTTATTGAAAATTCTAATTAAATTGGGATGCCCTACACGATGAGGCTTATACTTTCCTAAGTCTGATTTTATTGCTTTAAGCAAAGTCTCATAATACTTATCATAAACTTTTTCAGTGGTACCATAAAACTCTAAAGCTCTTTCAAAGCCTTCTTTTCCATCAATAGCCACATATTCATTATCCATTTTTATAAAATGTACAGAAATTAGCCCATCTTCTAATTTTGGACCATAGGAATTAAGTAATCTTTTAGTTCCTTCTTCATATCCATCAACAAAATCAACTTCTAGTCCTATATTTATTTTGATTTTGTCTTTATATTTTAATTTTATTTCTTCAACATCCTTAAAATACTTCTCTATTACTTCTTCATTTGGAGCACATTCATCTTGAAATTCTTTGTCATCTATAAAATAACATGGAAAAGGCATGTGTTCAGTAAATGTTATTTCCTCTAATCCCTCTATTAATGCTTTATCAACATACATTTCAAAACTATCTTTAGTTCCATGAGGACAATATGGCGAGTGCATATGTCCATCTCTTACTATCCTTTTATTATTCATAATATTATTAAAAGAGAGGATTTAATACGCTCTCCTTTAATTCTCACTTCCCTTCTATTGTAAAATATGATTTATATATGTTGCAATTAAGTTTCTACATTTTGCCTTAATAGGGCACTTAGCATACTAGAAGTTTAAATGTAAGTTTATTATTGCAACATATATAGATATCCATCTCTAAAACTAAATTTAGGTGGTAACTTACCGAAATCATAAATATTTTGATTCCGAAAAGCTATGAAAATATCGCTGAAGGTTCTAAGCAGCAGGTTGTATCCACTTTAGCATGCTCCAACTTTCAGTTTGACAAGCCAAAATGGAACAACCGTTAGCGGAAACTCGACTCACGTTCGTTCACTGAGTAAGCGATTCTCACCAAATCAAAGATTTGGGTTCTCTGCTTAAGAACCTTTAACAGCTCATTTTCAAATGTTTTCTCTACAAATATATTTATGATTTCTAGTGAAAATATGAACTTAAAGTTTTAGCAACTTTGTTAATATGTTCATCTATATATGAACAAAACTTATAGAGGCTGTCTTTAATGAAAATTGCAGCTTTCTGCTAGCTTAGATCATAGGCAGCAATATTATCACTTCTAATTATTTTTCATATTCATACATATTATAATTACATTCGCTCATCCCAAGTGATTCATATGTTGCTTTAGCATTTATATTTTCTTTTTCTACATACAATCTTATGCCAGCTATTCCATCATTATTATCACATATATTCTTAACATTATGATACAACTTCTTATAAATACCTTTTTTTCTATACTCAGAATCTACATATACACTTTGCACCCAAAGAAACATACCATTTCTCCAATCACTCCATTCATATGTAAACATAATTTGTCCAACTACTCTACCATTTATTTCATAAACATAGTATTGTCCTTTTGATGAATCTTCTATCATCGCTTTAACACCATTGCTCAAAATTTCTAAATTAAGTTCTTTATCCTCTGTTTCTTTTGCTAAATTGTAATTAAATTTTACTATGGTTTCCAAATCTTCAATTCTTGCTTTTCTTATGTTTCCTAAATTATTGTCATTATTAATATTACTCATTTCTTTCCTCCATATATCCAGACACATTCAAAAAATATCAAATCTATATCTGATAGTGTATTTTATTCTTTACTTATATTTTAGCATTTAAATATTATGTTACATAGTATTTTTATTGTTTTGTCTAAACAATAGAGTAAATCACATACAAAATTCTATTAAGCATTTACTATACTTAAATGCATATAAAAACAAAGAAATTCCATATATGCTTGTAACCTTAATGTCATAATATGGAGCAATCATTAGAAAATAAGCTGATGAAAATAATTAATGTAGGGTTGTTCCAGGTTTACTTGTCCTAATAAAATTAGGAGCATGCACATATGGATACAACCCTACATTAACTGCCTTTCAGCAAAATTTTCATAGTCCTGTGAAACAACAATGTTTCTGATTTGGTAAGTAGACTAGGGAATCACTTCCCTAACCCCTCTCAGAACCGTACGTGCGGATTTCCCGCATACGGCTCCCCACATTATAATTCACAGTATATATGATATATCTTCTTTTAAGTTGAAAATATTAACATATATTTTAGCTTTAGGTATTTTGAAGCACTCAAACATAGTGTCAAAACTTCTCCAGTTATAACTTCTTTTCTGACTTCTTTTGTTTAGCCATTTAAAAGTTAGTTTTCTTACTAAATATCTGAAAGTTGCGAGACTTAAACTGTTGTCAGTGATTCCGTAATACCTATAATATCCTATTAGTCTCTGTGTCAGTTTCTCCATTAATAATGTGAGCGGCACTGTTCTATTATTCTTTAACCATTCATTCAATCTCTTTATGCTAGCTCCAAATTTCTTTGAGCTAGTCTTCCTCTTAACTCTAAAACTTCCATTCTTTCTGCAACTGCAGAAGTGTGTAAATCCTAGAAAATCAAAAGTTCTATCTTTATATGATTCTAACTTTCATGCTCTCTTGAATTTTCTATCATAGTAGGCATTCTTACCGAAATATAATATTTTAGTTTTATCTTCAGCTACCTGCAAGTTAAATTTGTCTAATCTGTTTTTCAATGCTTCATAGAAAGCTTTCGCTTCGTCTTCATACTGAAAACAGCAAACAAAATCATCCGCATAGCGTACTATGTACGCCTGTCCTTTACACTTCTTTTTGATAAAGTTATTAAACCATATATCTAAAACATAATGTAAATAAATGTTTGCTAATGTTGGAGATATTATTCCCCCTTGTGGAGTTCCTTCATATACTTTATAAAACTTTCCGTTTTCCATTATTCCAGTTTTCAAAAATCTACCTATATATCTAAGTAAGTTCTTGTCTGCAATCCTGTGTTCAAGAAATTTCATCAACCACTTGTGGTCAACATTATCAAAGAATCCTTTAATATCAGCATCTACAACATAATTCACATTCTTTTCAGATAAATATACATTTAAGATTTTAAGAGCATCATGACAACTTCTATTTTGTCTAAACCCAAAAGAACTATCAATGAAATCTTGTTCATATATTGATTTTAATATTTTATTAATGGCTAATTGTACAACTTTGTCTTCATATGCCGGTATACCTAGAGGTCTTTTCTTGTTTGAACCAGACTTATCTATGTATACTCTCCTTACAGGCTGCGGTCTATATTTAAAAGTCTTCATTCTAATTAGTAGATTATCAATATTATTCTCTAAGTTAGTTTCATATTCTTCCTTTGTTACCTTATCCACTCCTGTAGCCTTATTTCCGCTCAGTTCATAATGGCATAAAATTAGCATTTCCTTGTTAACTAAATGCATTAGTGATGTAAATTTCTCTTTAGGATTATTTCCAGCTATTTCTGCTATCCTCTCAAGTTTTGTGTACATTTTTTTTTTCCTCCTCTGTGTGAGAATTTCTGTTTCTCTTTTCAAGGTCTATAATATGTTACACCCTTCCCTCCATGGTCATTACTCATTTCTTCAGTACTATGGTGTAATCCGACTACTCATTATCATTTGAATACCTCTGATTTCTAATCATTGTTTTCCATACTCTGAAGTCAGAGAATAATGAGTCCTCCCAAGTTGACGTACTATATCAATGTATACCATGCTACACCTTAAAACCACGAGAAAGCACAGATATTCTTGCAATAATGATTATCTATGTTCTGACTTCTAATTTACCGATATTATCGTCCTTTCTGACTTTGTGATAATTTCGTGGCTAGTAGTTTCAGCATTCGCTTGCGGCCTGGTACCTTGTTTGTCTACACTTAACTTATTACATCGCCATAATAAGCCCAAGACTAACTAATGACTGGTTGCTGGCCTTTGTCATGCAGGATTCCCACCTGCTATATAGTAATAATGAGGAAGGTTAGCCCTCATTATCTTTTACGCCCTTGCTTGGCGTACCGGTAAGTTATCACATAAATGCAGTTTTAAATTTGGATATCTATATAATAATAAAAAGAAGCAGCAATTTAATTCACTACTTCTTTAATAGTTTTTACTACTTTTTATTCATAAAACTCAGGAGCAAGTTTTATTGTTTTAAAGAACTCCTCATCATGAGCAAAAAATACTTTTGCGTCATATTTTTTCTCTAACTCTCTTACTTTTTCAATTGATTTAAAGAAAGAAAGACTATCATAAAGCAATCCTGATGCCTTAGCTGGTGGACCATAAATTTCTGAACTATATACACAATCTTGTGGGAAGATTAATGTACCTTCATTTTCTAAATGAACTACTATTCCAAGTAATCCTGGTGTATGACCTGGTAAATTTACTATTTCTATGCCCTTTGCAAATTCAAAATCGTCTTCAACTAAATGATATTGCTTTACCGAAACATCCATATCAGCTTTAATATAGCCTCCATGTGTTAACGGATTTTCATTTAACCTTACTTGAGTTTGAGCTTGCATAAAGTCTGCCTTTGGTACATATACATCTGCATGTTTAAACATATCTAAATTTCCTGCATGATCTAAATGCATATGAGAAATTATTACTTTCTTTATTTCTTCTGGCTTTGTACCACATAAAGCCAATTGATTTTCTAGTCTTTGTTCTTTTGTTTGATATAATGGATAAACTTCTTGAAGATTTTTTGGCCAATAACCATTCATGGCCTCTGGATTGCTTCCTACATCATATAATATTTTTCCATCTGGATGATCTATTAAAATAGACATTACAGGTAGCTTAATCCATTTATTTTGTACATGCGGCTGGCTATATGTTCCCATAGTAGCCCCACCCACTACATTATTTTTATCAGTTTCTAAATATCCCGTGTCTAAAACATACACTTTCATAAGTTACTTCCTCCCATATTTTCATTTATTTTAATTTAAAATTTCACTTTAAATCTCTTTTCCCACTCTTCAATAAGTGTATCTCTAAAATCCGGATGTGCAACATTTATTAATGCTTTAGCTCTTTCTTTTAAAGTTTTGCCTTTTAACTCAGCTATTCCAAACTCAGTTACTACATAATGAATATCATTTCTAGATGTTGTAACAGTTGCACCCTCATCTAAAATTGGAACTATTCTTGAAAGTTTTCCTTTACTTGCAGTTGATGGCATTGCAATTATTGATTTACCACCTTTAGCCATTGCTGCTCCTCTTACAAAGTCAACTTGTCCACCTACGCCACTGAACTGTTTAAGTCCAATTGTATCAGCCGCAACTTGTCCCATAAGATCTACCTGAATACATGAGTTTATAGATACCATCTTATAATTTTCTGCTATAACACATGGATTATTTACATAATCTACAGGATACATGGCAACACTAGGATTTCCATTAACATAATCATAAAGCCTCTTAGTACCCATTAAAAATGTAACTACAGATTTTCCAGGATGTAAAGTTTTTGCTTTATTTGTTATTACACCTGTTTCTATTAATTCAACTACTCCATCAGATATCATTTCCGAATGAATCCCAAGATCCTTTTTTTCTTTAAGAATAATAGTACCGCATCTGGAATTGCACCAATTCCTAATTGAAGTGTAGACCCATCTTCAATGAGCTTTGCACAGTTTTCACCAATAGCCTTTTCGACTTCTCCTATTTTAGGTGGCTTAAGCTCAATAATATCATTTGAAGTTTCAACTATATAATCGATATCAGAAACATGTATAAATGAATCTCCGAGTGTTCTTGGCATCTTGTCGTTTAATTCCGCAATAACAATTTTAGCGGCCTCTGCAGCAGGTTTTGTGTAATCATTTGAAACTCCAAAACTACAATAACCATGTTCATCTGGAACACTTAATTGAACGAGTGCTACATCTACTGGCAACGTACCTTCACTAAACATTTTTGGTACTTCTGAGAAAAAGCATGGTGTAAAATCTGCTCTTCCGTCAAGAATAGCTTCTCTTGTTGTTGCTCCTGCGAATATAGAATTGTGGTGAAAATTAACAGCCATTTCAGGCTTACAATATTCACTTTTACCCATGGATACCATATGAACAATTTCTACGTTTTCATATAAATCTTTGTTTCTAACCATTGCATCTATAATTTCTTTTGGCTCTCCGCAAGCATGTCCAGTTACTACTCTATCATTCGATTTAATTTTTCTTACAGCTTCGTCAGCTGTAACTACCTTACTCTTGTATAAATCTTTCCAGCTAATCTTAGACACCTCCTAAATATAACCGGATTACAATTTTTTCAAGTCATATACTAATTTATCATAATCCCCTATATTTTTAATAAAAATTTTATTATATTTTGATATATATTTTTCATGGCTTACACAGCAATTTGAACATCCACAGACTAAAATTAAATAGTCATATTCCTTATTTTCCTTTGCAATCTCGAAATTATGAGTTTTATCAAGATCGTTAATTAAATTTGTAATAAACGTTTTTCTATCATAACTGGCATTACAGCCACCACAGTATCTAATACCTATTTCCAAAATTTCACCTGGCCTTTATTTTCTAAGCAGCTCTCTAGCAAAATCAAGCATTTCTCTGCTAATTGTATCAACGAGTTGTACATCTTTTATTTCCGGTATCTCTTTTAATACGCAGGAAATTAATTCTTCCATAGTAGATTTTGCCGAAGGACAGCCACTGCATGCGCCTAAAAGTTTTACGTAAGCTACACCATCTCTAACTTCTACAAGCTCAATATCTCCATTATGCTCGGCAAGTAATGGTTTTATTTTAGTATTGATAGCATCATTAATTTTATTTACCATGATTTTGCTCATATTATTCTTCAATTCTAGCTATTTTCTTAGCTATTTTCTTTTTAGCTGCCAAATTTCCTTGTCTAGCTATCATAATTCTTTGAGCTTGTGGTGATCCAGCTCCATGCATTGATTCTGTTCTATATCCGACAGCTGCAGTCCCTAAACAAATATTTTCTATTAATCTTAATATTCTCATTCTATTTTCTGTTGAAACTGAGTTTACACCTCTCAAATATTTATCTATATATGGTCCTATCTTTTCATCTTTAAAATCTGCTTCTGATGGCATAGTTACCATGATTCCTCCAGCAATATCTTCTGCAAGTCTACATATTTCATAAGGGAATCTTGTAACATTTTGCTTACATACATTTGCTAGCAGATTATCAATATAATAATTTCCAGCTTCTGTTTTAGAACCCATTGCTGAACATGCAATACCACAAGAGAATAAAGTTTCATTTAAGTGAGTCATTTCTATTAATTTATCTTTAACATGAGATGCTTTGTGAGCTCCGTTATAATCAGCAGCTACTGCAGCCGCTCCAATTAGAACATCTCCAACTCCAACTTTGCATCCACCATAACTTTGTCTATGATATCCTGCAAATCTTTCAACAATCATTCCAGCAAAATCAGTTTCTCCATTTAAGAAAATTCTTTCATTTGGTACAAATACATTATCAAATATTGTTAATGTTTCTTGTCCACCAAATTCAGCATTTCCAAGATCTATATCTGCACCTGGTTCTAGTTTTCTTGTATCACAAGATTGCCTTCCGTATATATGAATTATTCCTTCAGCATCTGTAGGCACTGCAAAAGATATTGCCCAATCCTTATCATTTGGAGTTAATGCTATTGTTGGCATTACTACTACCTCATGAGAATTTAACATTCCAGTTTGGTGACATTTTGCTCCTCTAACAACTACCCCATCTTCTCTTCTTTCAACAACCCTTAAGTATAAATCACCATCAGCTTGTTTACTTGGCGATAATCCTCTGTCCCCCTTAGGATCAGTCATTGCACCATCAACGGTTAAGTCGTTTTCTTGAACATATTTTAAAAACTTATTAAAGTTTTCATGATAATTTGTTCCACAAGCTTTATCTATTTCGTATGTTGAACTGTATAATGCATTAAAAGCATCCATACCAACGCACCTTTGGAAACATGATGCGGTTTTTTGACCAAGTAATCTTTGCATCTTTACTTTTTTAATAAGATCATCTGTGCTTTGATGTAAATGAGCAAATCTATTTACTTTTTCCCCTGTTAAATTAGAAGTAGCTGTCATTAAATCTTCATACTCTGGCATTTGTGCTAATTCATAAGTCATAGCAACTGAATTAAGAGATGGTCTTATGATTGGATTATCAACAACATTGTCAACTGGTTTTCCAAACATGTACACTGTTAGGTTTAACTTTCTAAGGCTTTCAATATATTGTTCCTTTGTTTTTAATGGCATATTATCGCTTCCTTCACTAATTTTTATTTTCTAATAATATTACTAAGCAATAAGCGTGCCAAAATAAAAAATTACTATACTAACTTGAATTTACCATAATAATCTCATAATTTTTTCAATATCACCTCTAATTTCTGGAATAATATAAATATTTGTTGCAAAAATGCAACTAAAATTTCAATTAAATTTCATAATAACCTTAGAATACGTTTACAATAGCTACAATTTAAAAATATTTTATTACGTTGCACTTCTGCATCTTGTTGCATTTTTGCACCACTGGCTACCCATTATATATCATGTTTCTAGTATAATACATAAATTTAAATAGATTATAATATTTATTTACCATACTTAACAAAGAAATTGGATACATATTTACGGAGCAGGCATTTCAAAATAAGCTGCCGTAGCTAATAAATATGTATCCAATTTCTATTTAAATACGTCATATTATTAAATTTCTTCTTTTATATATTTCTGCCTCTTCCTTACAAATGTTGATGCATCTATTCCTAGTGATTTTGCTGCTGCTCTGACATTTCCATACTTGTCATATGCCTTCTTAATTAATTTCTTTTCTATGGCATCTAAGGTTTCTTTTAAATTTATACCTTCTTCAAAAGTATTTAAAGTTACAATCATGCCATTTGAGCCAATAATATTTTTAGGAAGATCTGACCTCTTTATCTTATCATCCTCACTCATTATTACAGCTCTCTCAACAATATTTTTTAGCTCCCTAACATTCCCAGGCCAATTATATTCATACATACAATTTAAAGCATCTGAAGCAAATATCTTATTGAAATTGTACTTTTTATTAAGCTGTGTGAGAAAAAAATTAATTAATGGCAAAATATCATGCTTTCTTTCTCTAAGGGGTGGAATATATAGCGGTATGACATTGAGCCTATAATACAAATCCTCTCTAAATTGTTTTTTCTTTATCATATCTTCCAAATCTCTATTTGTTGCAGCTAGTACTCTAACATCAATTTTTATAGGCTTTGTTCCTCCAATTCGTACTACTTCCATTTCTTGAAGTACTCTTAGAAGCTTAACCTGCATATCCATTGGAAGTTCTCCAACTTCATCGAGGAAAATAGTCCCTCCAGAAGCCATTTCAAATAAACCTATTTTCCCTTCTTTATTTGCTCCAGTAAAAGCACCTTTTTCATATCCGAAAAATTCAGATTCTATTAAACTTGCAGGCACTGCACCACAATTAACTTTAATAAATTGTTTTTTACTTCGTTTGCTTACTTTGTGTATATGCTTTGCTATTTGATCCTTTCCTGCTCCGGTTTCTCCGAGCATAAGAATCGTAGTGTCCACTTTTGCAATTCTATTGGCAAGCTGGATAATTTCAATAGTTTTATGATCTTCTGCAACAATTTCTGAAGTATTTAATAATTGAGTTCTCATTTCTTCGATTTCAGAAACATATTTAAGAGTAATTTCTTTATTCTTTTGAAGTTGTTCTTTTAACTCATAAAGTTGTGTTACATCTCGTACGTTTGTAACCACCATGATTATTTTTCCATTCTTATCAAAGATGGGATTACTGCTCACAAGAACCTTTACTCCTGTTTTGAATTCCTGTTGAATTGTAGTGGTTTTTCTATTCTTTAGCACTAAAAGAGTAGCCGACTGAGATATAACGCCTTCTTTCTCCAGGTCTTTCATATTTCTTCCTAAAACCTCTGATCTTTTAAGTCCTGTAATACTCTCATAGGCATTATTTATCTTTATAGTATTAGCTTCCCCATCTGTTATATAAATTCCATCATAAGAGCACTCAATAATAGAGTCTAACTCAGTTAATCCTAACTTTGTATTTTTCATATCTCTACATTTTTTTGAAATTTTTTCAACCAAATCATTAATAAAATCTGTATGAGTAATTATCCCTATAATCTTATTGTTTTTATCTATAACTGGAAGACGACCAACATTATATTTCAATACATCTTCTATATTCATTTCACTATTAATTGTTATTACTTTTTTAAGATCTAAAGTTTCTAGCTTCGTATTCATTTCTAATTTATTAAAAATAGCTTTCATTAAATCTGTTTTTGTTACAATGCTAATTAACTTTCCATCTCTATCTACAACGGGTGCTCCATCTATGCCATTTTCAATAAAAAGCTTTGCTGCCTCTTCAAATGTATTATTAGGTTTTAACACCAATACCTTTTTTGTCATCAATTCTTTTACTTTCACATTCTCCACACCCTATATCTTATTTATACAAAATTTATAATTCACCAGTAACATAAATACCGTTTATAAAACAAATCTAAAGATTTATCCATTATTAAGTATTTCTCTTTTTTAATTTAGATTTAAAATTGTCCATTTAACTATTTCACTCATAAAAAGTATTCCATCCCAAGGTGAATCATATAAATTCATGAGACCCACTTTAACTAACCTATCAACACCATGCAGGCTGACTTTATTTGCAAAATTCATAATCCTGCTATTATCTTCAGAAGCTATTCCAATAGTTTGTATTCTTGGCGTTATTAGCTTGGAAACCTCAAATATATCTTCAACCTCTTTTAAAAATATAGTTATATGCTGCACAGGTTCTTCTAACATTATTTCTTTATCTATTAAAATTGTATATTTAAGGTCTTTACTGCATATTATATCTTTTTCTAAAGATAAAAGATATTCTCCTCTTTTATTAATTATATTTGCAGCTGCTCCTTGATTAATTTCAAGCTTAGGATATCGTTTTAAACCCTTTTCTAATGATTGTGAAAGCATTTGTGCTGCTTCATTAATACCTACAGTAGATTTTTCAATAAATAACACTTGAGGAGAAGAGCATGCTCTTTGATCAAAGCTTATTATATCCTTTGCAAAATTATCGAAGGTTTTAGTTATCTTAAGACTTTCCATGGCAGATTTTTCAAATACAGCGAAGGAATATTTAGGGCCAAATATAACATCCTTACATGTGGTCTTCTTAGGAAGAACTGACAATGTGTTCACGGCTTCTTCACCGCCGCATATTACTCTTACATCCGCTGCCTGTGACATTTCAGTATTTAATTTTAAATCATTACTTGAAAAATTTATAATTGAAATACTCTTTAATAAGGTACTTCCATAATATTTTTCTCCTCTAAAATTAATTACAATATCTTTTAAAGGTTTTAGAAGTTCAATTACAATATTTATACTACCAATAGGTATCCTGCATAAATTAACATTTCTACAAATAATGGCTTGAACTAAATAATACATTGGAAGAGTAGGAACATTGCCAGCCATGAAATGACACACTATCCCTCTAGGTTGAGCCTTCATAAATTTATTATCTGCTATTTCTATAAAATCATCTAGGAATTCTTGTTTTCTTAGATCTTGGTGTAAAAGCTTCTTAATATTGTCTTTCTTTAGCCATAATATCAAAAAAGGCACACCTTCATAACTTAAAAACTTTCTATCGCTACATAATATTTTACTATATTCATTAATTATTTCAATCATAGCTTCTGATGGATACGAATAAATTGTTTCTCTATTTTTATTAAGCTCTTCTATAATTGCATCTAAACTTTGAAGCTTCTTAGGTTCCTCATAAAATTTATCTCCTAACATAAAGCAGCCTATCATTTCTTGTCCCTCTTTTCTGCAAAAGTATCTCCACATCCTCTTGTTTCAGATTTATCTACTCTATTTTTAAACTTAAAGTATTTACCCTTTCTTCCGCATTTACAATCATCTACGCCTATAAATTCACCAATATCCTCAGTTAATATAGCCTGCCCCGGATAACTCGAAGTAAGTCCACTCATAACCTCTATAAAGCCATATTGACCTTTTTCCACTTCTTTAAGCGTTGAAAAATCTCGTATGATAATTTCTCCAAAATCAGGTACATGTTTATATCCGAATTCACAGTCAAGAAAAACTACGCCTAACTGTTCAACCATTCCATAAAAATCAATTATGTTTTCAGGGTCAGTTCCAAATACTTCAGCCACAGATCTATTAAACTCTTTCTTTTCAACTTTTTGGGCATTTAATTTTTTCCAGCCTCCGCTATGAAGTATTTTAATTTTCGGCATGTTTAATTTTATATTTTTTTCTTTTAGTACGTTAACAAACCTAGTCCAGATAATATAAGTAAATCCATATACTAATATATCTGTATCTTTGTACTTTTCTTCAAATTCTTTAAGTCGTTCTATATTAAGTATGATGTTATCATCTACCAAATCCATAGCATAAGTTAAACTCTTTCCAAAACTGCTTACTCCTCTTATTGCCGCGCCTCTTGCAGTTAGATAGTCACTTTTTTTGTTAACTTCTTTACTATCAATTATTAGCATTGGTCTTCTATACGATCCTAAAAAACTTGTTAGAGTTGATATTAATCCTTGAGATTGTCTTATAGATGTTTCCTTATCAATAAATATCTTGCTAGGAATGTTTCCAGTGGTTGAACTTGAGTTTAATATTCTAACTACACTTTCCTCACTACAAGTCCTAAGCTCAAAATGCTTAAACATATTTACAGGAATAAAGGGAATCTCTTCAAGAGAATTTATATCATTTATATTAACTCCTAGTTTTTTATACATAATGTTTAAATTTTCATTTATTCTACTTTTATCTATCTGGGGCCTGAGAATGCTCAAAAGCTTTTTTTCTTTATCCTTTTGCAGACACTTAAATTGCTCATTATTTATAATTTCATCTATCATTTCAGATCCCCCATCATTACTTTACCAGAAGAATTTTTTGGAAGTCCATCTAAAAACACCACATATTTAGGTACTTTGTAGGACTGCAATTTATCTTTGCAATATTCAATTATATACTTTTCATCAACTTTAAAAACTTCATCATTTAGTACTACAAATGCTTTTACTGCTTCCCCTAATATATCGTCTTGAACTCCAATTACTGCTGCTTCTATAACACTTGGAATTTGAATTATAATATTTTCAATTTCTTTAGGACTTATTCTATTTCCACCACTTTTTATGATTTGTTTTTCCCTTGCCACAATATAAATATAACCATCTTCATCTACTGTAGCCAAGTCACCGGTATATAAATAACCATTTCTAATGACCTTTCTCGTTTCTTCTTCATCGTTAAAGTAACCTTTCATTATGTTTTCACCAGAAGCCACTACTTCACCTATTTCATCCACTTTTACTTCATTTCCTTCTTTATCAATTACTTTAAGCAAAGTTCCAGGAATGCCTTTACCTATTGAACCCATTTTTTCATCAAGTATATTAGGTGGAAGATACGAAAGTCTTGCAGTTGCTTCAGTTTGTCCATACATTATAAATACATCTACTCCTACAAGAGCTTGTCTTAGTTCTTTAATAAAACTATCAGGGAGTCTTCCTCCTGCCTGAGCCACGTATCTTAGACTTTTCAAATCTCTATCTTTAATACTAGATTTTCTAAGTAAAATTTGATAATTACTTGGGACCCCTGCAAAACCTGTACATTCATATTTTTCGATATCATCTAGAACTGTTTCTGGAAACATAAATTTATTGTTTATTACTAAGCTGCCGCCAACTCTTAAATGTGTATGGAGCAACGATGTTCCAAAGCAGTAGTAAAATGGTAAGACAACTTCTATCCTATCTTCGCTATTTAAGCTTAAATATTCTATTATGGAATTAGTATTGTGACAGAGATTATGATTCGTAAGCATTACTCCTTTTGGTCTTGCTGTTGAACCAGATGTAAATAATATTACAGCCACACTATTTTTAAAATCAATTTCTTCTTCTCCATTATTACTAGTACATTCTTTATCTAATAGAAGGTTATTTAATGTTTCTTCAGTAACTATCTTAATATCCTTATTAATCAAACTTCTCATATTATCCAGAAAACGTTTTTCAATAAAAATCGCTTTAGGATTGCAACTATTAATTATATACTCAATATCATTCTTACTTAGAGTAGGATTTAGGGGTACACAAGTGCACCCACTTTTTATTATTCCAAAGTAACTTTCTATAAAAAAAGGTGAATTCTCACTTATTAATAGAATCTTATCTTCCTTTACTATATTAATTTTCTTTATATTATGAGATATCATCAGTACCTTAAAGTACAAATCACTATAACTGATATTTTTCTTATCAATTATTGCAGTTTTGTTAAGCCCTGAGGAAAATTCAAAAACATAGTCAGTAAAGGTCATATTTCAACCCCATATCTTTTCAATGTATTTTTGATATCTCCTATAGTATATAACCTTGAAATATCTTGAACTGCCATAGATATTTCAAATTCTTCCTCAAGGGCTACTACTAGTTCAATATGGCTAAGTGAATCCCATGCCTCAATTTCGTCTGGACCAAAACCGTCTTCAATTTCATCTAAATTTTCAATACTCCAAACAGATTTTATTATTTTGTTGAAAGTTCCTAAATTACTCATTTCTAATTCCTCCAATATTTTTATTCTTAAAGTATATTTAAAGCAAGAATTATGCCAATAATTCTAGATAACTGCTTTTTTGTTTTAGTATGAGTAATTTAATTTATTTTTTAATGTGTACATAAATATCCAATTCAACTTATTAGATAAATGTATTTA
Source organism: Clostridium sp. MF28 (assembly GCF_002969175.1). Taxonomy (NCBI): domain Bacteria; kingdom Bacillati; phylum Bacillota; class Clostridia; order Eubacteriales; family Clostridiaceae; genus Clostridium; species Clostridium sp. MF28. The sequence goes on along the minus strand of NZ_CP014331.1, from coordinate 5,789,013 downwards.
CAAAGTTGCTAAAATTTTAAGTTTGTATCTTCACTAGAAATAATAAATATATTTGTGAAGAAAACATTTGAAAATGAGCTGTTAAAAGTTCTTAGCTGTAGGTTGTTCCATTTTAGCCTGTCAAACTAAAAGTTGGAGCATGCTAAAGTGGATACAACCTGCTGCTTAGAACTTTCAGCGATATTTTCATAGCTTTTCGGAATCAAAATATTTATTATTTGGTAAGTAGACTAGGGAATCACTTCCCTAACCCCTCTCAGAACCGTACGTGCGGATTTCCCGCATACGGCTCCCCACATTATAATTCACAGTATATATGATATATCTTCTTTTAAGTTGAAAATATTAACATATATTTTAGCTTTAGGTATTTTGAAGCACTCAAACATAGTGTCAAAACTTCTCCAGTTATAACTTCTTTTCTGACTTCTTTTGTTTAGCCATTTAAAAGTTAGTTTTCTTACTAAATATCTGAAAGTTGCGAGACTTAAACTGTTGTCAGTGATTCCGTAATACCTATAATATCCTATTAGTCTCTGTGTCAGTTTCTCCATTAATAATGTGAGCGGCACTGTTCTATTATTCTTTAACCATTCATTCAATCTCTTTATGCTAGCTCCAAATTTCTTTGAGCTAGTCTTCCTCTTAACTCTAAAACTTCCATTCTTTCTGCAACTGCAGAAGTGTGTAAATCCTAGAAAATCAAAAGTTCTATCTTTATATGATTCTAACTTTCATGCTCTCTTGAATTTTCTATCATAGTAGGCATTCTTACCGAAATATAATATTTTAGTTTTATCTTCAGCTACCTGCAAGTTAAATTTGTCTAATCTGTTTTTTTAATGCTTCATAGAAAGCTTTCGCTTCGTCTTCATACTGAAAACAGCAAACAAAATCATCCGCATAGCGTACTATGTACGCCTGTCCTTTACACTTCTTTTTGATAAAGTTATTAAACCATATATCTAAAACATAATGTAAATAAATGTTTGCTAATGTTGGAGATATTATTCCCCCTTGTGGAGTTCCTTCATATACTTTATAAAACTTTCCGTTTTCCATTATTCCAGTTTTCAAAAATCTACCTATATATCTAAGTAAGTTCTTGTCTGCAATCCTGTGTTCAAGAAATTTCATCAACCACTTGTGGTCAACATTATCAAAGAATCCTTTAATATCAGCATCTACAACATAATTCACATTCTTTTCAGATAAATATACATTTAAGATTTTAAGAGCATCATGACAACTTCTATTTTGTCTAAACCCAAAAGAACTATCAATGAAATCTTGTTCATATATTGATTTTAATATTTTATTAATGGCTAATTGTACAACTTTGTCTTCATATGCCGGTATACCTAGAGGTCTTTTCTTGTTTGAACCAGACTTATCTATGTATACTCTCCTTACAGGCTGCGGTCTATATTTAAAAGTCTTCATTCTAATTAGTAGATTATCAATATTATTCTCTAAGTTAGTTCCATATTCTTCCTTTGTTACCTTATCCACTCCTGTAGCCTTATTTCCGCTCAGTTCATAATGGCATAAAATTAGCATTTCCTTGTTAACTAAATGCATTAGTGATGTAAATTTCTCTTTAGGATTATTTCCAGCTATTTCTGCTATCCTCTCAAGTTTTGTGTACATTTTTTTTCCTCCTCTGTGTGAGAATTTCTGTTTCTCTTTTCAAGGTCTATAATATGTTACACCCTTCCCTCCATGGTCATTACTCATTTCTTCAGTACTATGGTGTAATCCGACTACTCATTATCATTTGAATACCTCTGATTTCTAATCATTGTTTTCCATACTCTGAAGTCAGAGAATAATGAGTCCTCCCAAGTTGACGTACTATATCAATGTATACCATGCTACACCTTAAAACCACGAGAAAGCACAGATATTCTTGCAATAATGATTATCTATGTTCTGACTTCTAATTTACCGATATTATCCTCCTTTCTGACTTTGTGATAATTTCGTGGCTAGTAGTTTCAGCATTCGCTTGCGGCCTGGTACCTTGTTTGTCTACACTTAACTTATTACATCGCCATAATAAGCCCAAGACTAACTAATGACTGGTTGCTGGCCTTTGTCATGCAGGATTCCCACCTGCTATATAGTAATAATGAGGAAGGTTAGCCCTCATTATCTTTTACGCCCTTGCTTGGCGTACCGGTAAGTTATCACATAAATGTAGTTTTAAAGTTGGATATCTATATGTTGCAATTCACAATTACGTCTAAAATTCTTGCAATATTTTTAGAATTATAAAAATCCATTTCCTTGCATAAAAATAAAGGATAGTAAACAATATTACTATCGTCTACTATCCTTAAAATATTATAATTTACATTACTTCACTATCTAAATTTGCTCCTGAAAATTGGCTGTTGTAAAGATCTGCATAGAAACCTTTCTTTGCAAGAAGTTCATTATGGTTGCCCATTTCTATGATACTTCCCTTATTCATAACTAGAATTAATTCTGCATCCCTAATTGTAGAAAGCCTATGTGCAATAACAAAACTTGTTCTGCCTTTCATAAGTTCTGTCATAGCTTTTTGTATATAAACCTCTGTTCTTGAGTCAACACTACTTGTAGCCTCATCAAGAATCATTATAGTAGGATTTGCTAGAATTGCTCTAGCTATTGTAAGAAGCTGCTTCTGGCCTTGAGATATATTAGAAGCTTCTTCGTTTAATATTGTATTATATCCATCTGGAAGAGTTTTAATAAAGTGATGAGCATGTGCTGCTTTTGCTGCCTGGATAACTTCTTCCTCAGTAGCACCTTCTCTGCCATAAGCTATGTTATCCATTATAGTTCCGTTAAATAACCATGTATCTTGAAGAACCATACCAAACATATTATGAAGTGCACCTCTTTTTATATCTCTGATATCTACACCATCGATCATTATCTTACCAGAATTTATTTCGTAGAAACGCATAAGTAAGTTAACGAGTGTAGTTTTACCTGCTCCAGTCGGTCCTACAATTGCAATTGTATGACCTTGTTTAACATCAAGGTTCATGTTCTCAATAAGTGGTTCTTCTGGTTTATAGCTAAAATCAACATTATCAAATTTAACTTCACCTTTAGGGAATTCTATAATCTTAGCATCAGCAGTATCTGAAATCTCCTCAACTTCATCTAAAAGTTCAAAAACCCTTTCTGCAGATGCAACTGTTGATTGAATTATATTAGCAATATTAGCAGTTTGAACTATTGGCTGTGTAAATTGGTTTGAGTATTGTATGAAAGCTTGAATATCACCAATACTAATTTTTCCGAGTGTTGCCAAATATCCACCTACAACACAAACTATTACATAACCTATATTACTAACAAATCTCATCATTGGCATTATTATACCTGATATAAATTGTGCTTTCCATCCAGCTTTATAAAGTCTATCATTAATATTTTCAAACTCTTTTATTGAATCTTTTTCATGTCCAAAAACCTTAACTATTTTATGTCCTGTATACATCTCCTCTACATGACCATTAAGTTCTCCTACTTCTTTTTGTTGAGCAGCAAAAAACTTTTGAGAATGCTTAGCAACAAGTGTTGTTATTACAATATAAAGTGGTAATGTTAATATTACTACTAATGTCATCATTGGACTTATAGTTAACATCATGATAATAACACCAACAATAGTTACTATAGATGTAATAAGCTGAGTCAAACTTTGTTGAAGTGTTGTTGAAATATTATCAACATCATTTGTTACACGGCTTAAAATTTCACCATGAGTTCTTGAATCAAAGAATTTAAGCGGTAAACGTGAAATTTTATCTTCAACTTCTTTTCTTAGGTTGTATACTGTTTTTTGAGCAACCCCTGCCATAATATATTGTTGAAGGAAGCCAAAAAGTGTACTGATTACATATAAGCCAAGTAGTAATAAAAGAATATCTCCTATATATTGAAAATCAATCCCAGGCACTGGTATATTACCTGGTTTTCCTGCTTTAAGTAATGCAGCATTTTGAGACATTACAGTAAATTTTCCTACTAATCCTTCAACTAATCTAGTTATAGCTTTACCTGAAATTTTAGGTCCTACTATATTAAATATAGTACTCGCTATAGCAAATATAAAAACTAAAATGAAATTCATTCTTTGTGGTTTCAAATAATTTAAAAGTCTTTTTAATGTCCCTTTAAAATCCTTAGCTTTTACTTTTGGGCCAGCAAAAGATCCCATTGGACCACCGCCAAAACCGCCACCTGATCTTTTATTTACTCTATTACGATTTTCACTCATGATAATTCCTCCTCTGAAAGTTGTGATGATACAATCTCAGAATATACCTTACAACTGTTTAATAGCTCTTTATGAGTTCCAATACCTGCAATTTGTCCTTCATCTAAAACTATAATTCTATCTGCATCCATAACAGTTGCAACTCTTTGCGCTACAAGAATTACAGTTGATTTTACTGTTTCCTTTTTTAATGCTGCACGAAGTCTTGCATCTGTTTTAAAATCAAGGGCTGAAAAACTATCATCAAAGATGTATATCTCTGGTTTTCTAACAAGAGCACGTGCTATTGATAAACGTTGCTTTTGTCCTCCTGATACGTTAGTTCCTCCTTGAGCAATTAAATGCTCATATCCATCATCCATTCCATTTATGAAATCTGTTGCTTGAGCTACTTCTGCCGCATGCTTAATTTCTTCCATACTAGCATCGTCTTTACCGTATTTTATATTTTCAGCAATAGTTCCAGAGAAAAGAACAGTTTTTTGAGGTACAAAACCTATTTTAGCTCTTATACTTTCCTGACTCATTTCCCTTACATCAATACCATCAACAAGAACTGAACCATTAGTTACATCGTAAAAACGCGGTATCATATTAATTAATGTCGATTTTCCTGAACCAGTACCACCAATTATAGCTGTTACTTCTCCAGGTTTCGCACTAAATGATATATTACTAATAGCTTCTTGCTCTGCACCTGGATAGCTGAAGCTTACATCTTTAAATTCAACATAACCGCCTTCATTTTCATTTAATAATGGGTTTTTAGGATCTACAATTTCAGATTCCATATCTAGTACTTCATTAATTCTTACTGCTGAAGCTTGAGCTCTTGGAATCATTATAAATACCATACCAAGCATTAAGAAACCAAATAAAATCTGCATTCCATATTGCATAAAGGCTATTAATGACCCTACTTCCATATTCCCTGAATCTATTCTTATACTTCCAAACCAAATTACTGCAACAGTTGTAGCATTCATGATAAACATCATTATTGGCATTAAAATTGCCATAATTTTATTTACTTTTATAGCATTATTCATTAAATCTTTATTTGCATCGTCAAATCTAACCTTTTCAGTATTTATACGGTTGAAAGCACGAACTACTCTTATTCCTGTAAGGCTTTCACGTAGTACTAAGTTTAATTTATCTATCTTAACTTGCATCAATTTAAATAAAGGCATTGCAAATTTTAAAGTAAGCCCTATTATAACTGCAAGTAGTGGAATTACTACCGCAAATATCCATGTTAGAGTTACATTCTCTCTTAAAGCCATAACAACTCCGCCTAATGCTGTCAATGGTGCGAAAAGTGCAATTGAAAACATCATTATTGTAACTGATTGAACCTGTGTAACATCATTTGTAGTTCTTGTTATTAAAGTAGCTGTTCCAAATTTATCAAATTCATTTAAAGAAAAACTTTCAACTTTTGTAAATAATTTATTACGAATTATTTTAGCAAAGCCTATTGCAGTTCTTGAAGATAAAAATGATGCTATAATTGAACAAATTGCACCTCCAAGAGATACAAGCAGCATTAATCCTCCTATTCTTAGAATATAATCAACTCCACTATACTCACCGTTATAACCTAAAAATGATATAGTCTGAACCACATCTTTTTGAACAATTCCTTTATCAACTATATCAGCCATTAATGTAGGCAGATATAAGTTTGCAATTACTTGTGTAAAAACTAATAAAACAATTATTATTATATTAACTGTGTACTGTTTTAAAAATCTAAACAATTTAATCATTAGCGCACTCTCCTTAATTAGCGTTATTTTCACTTAAAAGTCTTTTGAATATTATTAGTCCCTCAGAAATTTTATTAAGCTCTTCTTGTGTTCCTTGATTTAGTATACTCTCAATATTATGTTCAATTTGTTTATTAAAATTCTTATGCATTTCAATAAATTTCGGAGATATACTTACATAGACAACTCTCTTATCATCTTCACTTCTTTCTCTTATAACAGCATCCTGTTCTTCAAGTTTATCAATAATACCTGATACTGTACTATTAGGTAAATGTAGCTGCTTGCTTAATTCAGTCACTTTCATCTTCTTATTTTTATGTAATAGTCCAATAACCATACCTTGAGGAGCTGTCATTCCAGTCCGCTCAATTATTTTTTTCATATTTAATCTAAATAAACTCATTACTTCTTGAAATAATCTCGATACCTCTATACTTTCATTAATAATCTCCATATAATTCCCACCTCTTTTTATATTTCGCTTTCAAACATTTCGTGTACGAATATTTCGCTTTCGAAATAAATTATATCTCTATAAATATATTTTGTCAATTAACAAATAAAACTAATTAAATCTAAGACTTTTATTCAATGAGAGCCTTAGATTTAATTAGTTTATTGAATATTTTTTTATTTTAAAATAAGCCTAATAATTTTATCATCACCTGTATTAATATTTCCTCTTCCATCTCTATTACTCGTTGTAATGTAAATTGATCCATCTTTAGCCTGAATAACCTCACGTAAACGTCCATATTCGTTTTTGAACCACGATTCTACATTATTAACTACGCTTCCATCTCTATTTAGTGAGATAACAAGCAGTTGCTGTCCACGTAAATTAGCAACTAGAAGTTTTCCCTGCAATGGTCCTTGGGTTGCAAAAGCAATACCAGAAGGCGCCCATGTATCTTGTCCGCTGTGTATTAATGGCTTTTTTATCTGAATTTCAGTAGATTCCTCATCTCCTTGAAAAAGAGGCCACCCATAATTGCTTCCTGGCTTAATTATGTTTATTTCATCATGAGCTGACTGTCCATGCTCTGACTCATACAAAACATTTTTTGAATTCCAAGCTAATCCTTGAGGATTTCGATGACCTAAGCTATAAAGTGCTGAATTAGAAATTGGATTATCTTCTGGAATACTGCCATCTAATTCTATTCGTAGTATTTTTCCTGCTAAACTTTTAGGATCTTGCGCCAATGCTGAATTTCCTGCATCTCCTGTTGTAATATATAATTTTTTATCTGGGCCTATCTTTATTCTGCCTCCATTATGAATTCGTCCCCCAGGTATTTTATCTATAAGAACTTTATCAATAACCGCCCTATTATTGCTCTCAATCACTCTCACAACACGATTATAAATTACATCTCCTTCTCCATATGTATGCATAACATACATATAATGATTTTTCGAATAATTTGAATCTAGAGCAATCCCCATCAAACCACCTTCCCCTTGACTGACAAAAGGTTCATTAAATTTTATTATTGGATTAGGATTAAGTTTGCCGTCTTCAATAACTCTAATTGCTCCAGACCGCTCCGTAAAATATATTTTTCCTTCATCACTTATATCTATTGCCCATGGTACGTATAAATTTTCAGCTATAACTTGAATTTCGTAATTAAGTTGTCTTGATGCCCCTACTATTACTTGTACATTCGATTTATTGTGACTCTTAAATACTGTGTTAAATAAAATGTTTTTAATTATTTTTTTCATAGTATTATCCTCCAAGTTTAAAATAATACATGTTACAATATAAACTTTAAGGAAAAAGCAACAAATTCAAAACACATAATTTGTTGCTTTTCTCTCAACCTATATAATTACAATATTATTCTTTCAAGAGTCCAACTGTACCGGCTAAAATATAAATCATAATAAAAAATTTCATATAGTAAAATTAGCTTTTCCTCAGAACTACTCTAATATCACATAGTATTTATAAAACAATAAAAAAATCGCAGGAGACTGTGGTTAAGTTCCGTATTGTGCATATAAGAACATTTTATGCAGGCGAATAAGATTTCTTTTTTATTCTCTTTACGAACTGTAACTTTCTGAATCAGTATTTTTCATAACTTATACCCTCAAGGGGCACAATGTCCACAAATTTAACTTGAATATAAATTCCTAGAGAATAAAAAAAGATACCGAATTACAATAAATTCAGTATCTTTTTTAAAATAATTTCTCAGTTTTTATCTAAATATGGATAAATAACTTAAGAATTAAACTTATTAGATAAACATATTAACAAAGTTGCTAAATCTTTAAGTTCATATTTTCACTAGAAATCATAAATATATTTGTATAGAAAACATTTGAAAATGAGCTGTTAAAGGTTCCTAGCTGTAGGTTGCTCCATTTTAGCTTGTGAAGTGAGAGTCCAAAATTTTATTTTGGGTTCTCGAACTTCCTCAGCGAATGTAATGAGTCGAGCTTCCCTTGGAAAGTTGGAGCATGCTAAAATGGATACAACCTGCTGCTTAGAACCTTCAGCGATATTTTCATAGCTTTTCGGAATCAAAATATTTATGATTCCGGTGAGCTATACGCATAAGTATAAATTATTGAAACACATCTTTACTATCTACATCAGCTTGAAGTAAATTCTTATCTTTTAACCATTTAATATTGTTATTCCAATTTTCTTTATCTTGACTTAAGAATTTACCACTTTCATTTTCCATAAGAGGTAAAAGTATCTCTAAGCTCTTCTTTTCTGTCTCTTCATCTAATGGGAAACTTTCATTTTGAGCCTTTAATATTAAATCTAAAGCCTTATCAGGATTCTTTTGAGTATATTCAAATCCTTTTTTAGCAGCTCCTAAGAACGCTTGTATTGTATCATTATTATTCTTAATTGCGTCATCACTTGCAACAAATGCTAATTCGTAGTTATTTGGCACACCAAAATCTGATGGCGCAAAAGTTTCTAATTCAATACCTTTTTTCTCTAATAATATTTTTTCATGATTTATATATCCACCTATAATTGCATCAACTTGTTTTGTTTCGATTCCAGGCATTAAGTCATATCCAACATCTACAAATTCAACCTTTGATGGATCTCCACCAGCTTGTGCTACCATTGCTTTAACAGTTTCTTTATCGATATCAAAAGATGCATATCCAACTTTCTTTCCTTCTAAATCCTTTAATGTTTTAACTCCTGAATCTTTACGAACCATTAGTTGGTTTAATGAACTTCTAACTATTGCTCCAACTGATTTAATAGGAATATTTTCGCCTCTTGCTAAGATAATTTGTTTAGGATAGCTTATTGCTAAATCAGCTTTTCCTGCTGCTACTAATTTAATTCCATCATCTGTACCTGCAGGTGTAATTAAGTTAACCTTCAACCCTGCTTCTTTAAAGTATCCTTGCTCTTCTGCTGCATATAAGAATGAATGTACTGCATTTGGATACCAGTCTAAAAGAACATTAACTTCTTTAAGTTCTTTGGTAGCACTCTTGTCTTCCTTATTATTGGAAGCACTAGAGCACCCGCTAAATACTAAACTAACTAACATAATAAATAGTAAAAATATACTAAGCTTTTTTAATTTCATGATTGTCCTCCTTCAATCCTCTTCTGTATTTTAATAAAATCTTTTCTAGCAAGAATCCTACGGAAAATAGAATTAATCCTAGAAATGATAAAACTAACACTCCTGCGAAAACAGAATCTGCCTGAAGCATTCCTGCTGCTCTCTTAATATATATACCTAATCCCTTTTCAGCACCTAGCCATTCTCCAATGGTCGCCCCTGAAATACTGTAGGTTGCAGCTATTTTAAAACTGCTCAAAAAATTTGGTAATACGGAATTCATATGGAGTTTAAAAAATATTTGGAATCTATTTCCTCCAAGAGCTTTTAAAACATCTTCTAAATCTCTATCTACACTATTTAATCCATCTAAGGTACTTATAACTATAGGGAAAAAACAAAATAGTATTACCACTGCTACCTTTGACCATATGGTATATCCAAACCACATAACCATAATTGGAGATAAAGCTATAGTCGGAATTGTTTGAGAAAAAATTATAATTGGATATAAAGTTTTCGAAACATTTCTCCAAAGATATATGGAAAGTGCACAAGATATACCTATAATTACGGACGCAATAAGTCCTAATAGTGCTTCACCTAGTGTGATAAGAGAATGTTTATATATTAAATCTTTTTGATCTACTAAAGCTTTTATGATTTCAGAAAATCTAGGCAAAATAAAATTCGGCACCTTAAAATATGGTATTATAAATTCCCATGACAAAATTATAATTATCAAAAATATTAAAGGAAATATATAGTCTTTAATTTTTTTCATTCTATATCCCCCCTTTATTTTCTTCTAAGGAGTCAAGAACATTTAAAATATCTCTTTTTAGCTCAATAAACTCACTAGAAAGTGTGGTCTCATAATTCCTTGGTCTTTCAATATTTACATCTATAGATTTTAAATTTCTATATGGAAGCTCCGTACAAATAAGAATTCTATCTGATAAAAGCAAAGCTTCCTCTATATCATGAGTTATCATAAACACAGTATTACTTTGTCTTTGACAAAGATCTAAAAGCCATGACTGCATCTTTCTTCTTGTTAACGCATCTAGAGAAGAAAATGGCTCATCCAATAAAATTATGGAAGGATTATTTACTATTGCTCTTAAAAATGAAGCTCTCTGCCTCATACCACCTGATAATTCATGTGGATAATATTTCTCGGTGCCCTTAAGTCCAAAATCTTCAAAGTATGTAGCTGCCACTTTTCTAGCTTCTTTCTTACTATAACCATTTAATTCAAGTCCAACTGCTGTATTGTCGAGAATATTTCTCCATGGCATTAAGGAATCTTTTTGAGGCATATATCCTATAATATTTTTATTGCCATCTTTTAATATATTTATATTACCCTTTTGCGGCTTTAATAGTCCTAAAATTAATCGAAAAAGGGTACTTTTGCCTGTGCCACTAGGTGCAATAATTGTGACAAATTCATTTTTATTTATATCAAAAGATAAATCATCTACTATTAATTTTCCAGAATCCTTATATCCAAAGGATAAATTATTAATTTCCAATGCTTTCATCTAAATAACCCAACTTTCCTTTTTGTAGCAGCCATCCCAAAACATATATTCATATTTTGAAGATATAATGAAAATCTCTTCTAATTTTTCAAGCTGTCTTTCTGGAAGCCCTTCTGCTAGTTTATCCATAAGTTTTATGCACCAATCATTTTCCTTATTATATTCTTCAGTTGCATATGTAAGTATCCATTCCCTGTAAAGTGGATGCTCTAATGCCTTACTATTATTTGCTAAGGTTTTGCCAATAAATGCATAGCTCCACATACATGGAAGTAATGCTGCTACTAGTTCTGCTAAAGATCCTTCTGATGATACCTGAAGCATAAATTTTGTGTATGACAAATTACTTGCATTTGGCTTTGTAGCCTCTAATTCTTCCTTAGTTATTCCAAACTTCTTAGCATATTCAGTATGTGCATCCATTTCAATATTTACTATAGCATTTGCACATTTAGCAAAGGCTTGTATATCTTCTAATGAATCTGCCTTAACCATCCCTAATGCAAAAAGCTTTATATAATCTATTAGATAAACATAATCCTGCTTAACGTAAAAGCAAAACTTATCTTCCTTTAAAGTCCCCTTACTAAGTTCCTTAAGAAAAGGATGCTCCAGGCACGCTTCCCAAATAGGTTTACCTTTCAATAATAATCTTTGTGAAAATTGCATAAAAAAACTCCTTTCAAACAGTACTAAAATACCATTGAAAAGAGTTAATAATCTAATTAAATTGTAAATCTACTATCTTTAGATTTAACTTTATATTATCTTATAACTTCCCTTCGCTGGCATTACCCAGTGCAGGTTCAAAGGGTCTGAAAACTCATCTCAGCCATTCTGGCTCCCCTAGTACTCGTCTAAATTTTATACTCTAAATGTAAGAATGTCAATTAAAATTTACACTCAAATCAATATATAGATAAACCAACTAATACCTGAACTTATGCATATAGCTCGCCGAAATAAGGATTATGCTGTTATTCCAGTTTCTAAGGAATTATGATGGATGATCCCAAGATTACAAGTTGCACCCAAGATTCTAGCATCAAAGGCAAGCTTTGAACTAGCATACTTGAAACAACTTATAATCTAGGAATCAGAGCCATCAAATTCCTAATGAAACATTTCATAAAAGCATAATTCTTATTTCTAGTTGGGATATATTTCATAGTATAAATCTAACTTATAATTGGTTTATCCATATAGATGCCCAGACTTATTATGTGAACACATTTCCATACTTACTATATATGAATTATTATCTTAACTAGAAATCATAAATATATTTGTGGAGAAAACATTTGAAAATAAGCTGCTAAGATTCTTAAGCAGAGAACTCAAATCTACGATTTGATGTGAATCGCTTACTCAGTGAACGAATGTAAGTCGAGTTTCCTCTAACGGTTGTTCCGCTTTAGCTTGTGAAGTGAGAGTCCAAAATTTTCTTTTGGTTTCTCGAACTTCCTCAGCGAATGTAATGAGTCGAGCTTCCCTAGGAAAGTGGGAGCATGCTAAAGTGGTGAAACCTGCAACTTAGAATCTTCAGCGATATTTTCATGGCTTTTCGGAACAAAATATTTATGATTTCGGCAAGCTATCGCATAAGTCTAATTTATAAGACAATCTTGTTTAGCTATATATATCTGAAAACTCAATATTAATATTTTCAACCTTAGATTGGTTTGCATAACCATTCTTGCTTTTCTTACCTTCATCTTCTGGAACTATCTTAACAGGAAGACATATAATAAACTCTGTACCTTCTCCATAAACACTTTTTACTTCTATTGTTCCTTCGTGCATCTCAACTAAAGCTTTAACTATAGATAGCCCAATTCCGCTGCCTTCATGGCTTCTATTTAATAATCGTTCTACCTGCTTAAATCGTTGGAAAAGCTGCGATACTTTTTCCTCTGGAATTCCCCTTCCTGTATCTTTTACAGATATAACTATATGATCATCCATATCATATAAATTAACACTTATTTTGTCTCCTGGTTCAGTGAATTTAGTAGCATTGGAAATTAGATTAAGCAAAATTCTTTCTAGCTTTTCTTCATCAAAAGCCATAATTTTTTCTTCATTATCTGTATCAAATATTATTGTCCTAGACATATATTCTACATATTCAGCAGTTGACTGTGTTATATCCTCTACAACTTGTACTATATTGCCGTTTTTCAATTCTAGTTTCATATAACCTGAATCAATCTTTGTTATATCTATAAGATTATTCACCAATCTTACCAACCTATAACAGTTTTGCTTTATACTATTTGTATAATTCTTCATTTTCTCAGTATTTAAATTTTCATCTCTATTTATAAGTACATTAAATAACTGAGCTGTTGAAAATATAATATTTAATGGTGTCCTTAACTCATGTGACATATTAGCTATAAATTCTGTTTTTAATTTTTCATACTGCACAGTTTCTTCTAATAGCCTTTTATTTTCTGCTATCATATCATTAAAACTATTTGCTAAAACTCCTATTTCATCCTTACTATCTATATTGCATCGTATTGTCAAATCGCCTTTACCTGCTATCTCCATACAGGATTTCAACTTGTTAATAGGCTTAACTAATGTATTAGCTAAAAATAATGCTATAATTCCGCCTAAAACAATAATTATCCCCCCAGTAGCTATTGTGGTCGTCAAAATTGATTTTGCTGAAGAGTTTAATTCCTCATAATCTGCTGTGGTAACTACATACCAATGCCAAGCTTCAAAATACTGATAATATCCAATCTTTTTAACTCCGTTATAAGTGTATTCAATCATTCCACTTTTTTCAGTATGCATTTTTTGAACAAAATCGTAATCACTTACATTCTTCCCACTATCAGATGGATGAAGAATTACATTTCCTTCAGAATCTAGTACGTACGCATATCCAGTCTTTCCTAATTTAATATTACTTAATGTCTTATCTAAATAATCATTACTAATTTTATTTCCTAACCCTATTGCCCCTATTACTTTTTTATCTTTATCTAATAATGGCTTCATTCTTGTTAAATATCCAATTCCTTCTATCCTAATATCGCCAATATATTCTTCATTATTTAGTGTCTTTTTATAAGCTTCAGTATCACTTGAAATATATGTACCTAATATCCTATTACCATTATTAAATACAGTAGTAGAAACCCTTATTAGTTTATCATCTTGTAATAAAAACATTGTTGCTATAGTACCTGTTGATTGTTTTAGTTTATCAACTATAGTATTATCTAAGGATATTCTTTGATTTCCTGAATATAAAACTGGTAAGTTAAAATCTCCAACTTTTACGATTTCATTGTAATCAACTCTCATATCAGCTAAATTGTTTAATACGTTATTTGCAAAATTTAAATCTCCATAAGATTTCTCAGTAAGCAAATCATTTCTCACACTCAAAGTTGTAATAATTGATTCCGTTAAACGCTGACTTTTTTCGTTTACCTCTTTAAAAACTGCTTTATTAGATTTATTCCCAATTAACAACCCCAATACACTTACAGCAAATACAATTAAGATCAAATAGCTAACGATAAGCTTATATTTTATTCTCATTTCAAAACACTTCTCCCTAGTTAATTATGTTTATTAACACTAAAATCAAATACAACCATAATATACATAGCTATTTGATTTATTGTATATCCGGATAATTATACCACAGGTACAATGTTTTTTGAAATATTATTATCTCTCTAAAATATATTTATAAAAAATAAGAAGTATCATTTTGATACTTCTTAACATAAACCTTAATTAACCTATGGTTCTAGCCTTTTCAATGCTTCTACATCAATGTCTTCACTATAATCGACTCCATCAATTTCAAAACCATTTAACTGCATAAATTCCTTTTTATATCCGTCATAATCCGATAATATTTTAAAGTTATCTGGAGTTATTTTTTCCCACAATTCATTAACTTCACTTTGTACATCTTCCCTAAGTTCCCAATCATCCATTCTTAATCTTCCACTATCATCAAATTCAATTGGGTTTTCTGTATATATTTTATCAGCAAACATTCTTTGCATCTGCATAATGCAATTTTCATGTAAACTCTTTTCTTTCATTACTTTATATAATACCGCTGCATATAATGAGAAAGAAGGGATATATGCACTCGCCTTAGTAACAATTGCTTTATTTACAGAAACAAAAGCCTTTCCATTAATCTTCTTTTTCCACTCTTTATCTATTTGAAGTGCAGAATTCTCAAGATGGCGTTTAGCCTCTCCTATTGTACCTTCCCTATAAATTTTATATGTTCTTGATGCTCCTATATATGAATACGAAATTGTTATAGCATTATCAGAGAGACAATCATTTTCAAGAAGTAGTTTACACCACTCACTCCAATCTTCACCTCCCATTACTTTTTTTGTTGCTTCTATCTCTTTATCAGTTGCTGAATTAACTTTAGTCGTAACAAGTTCATCTTTCTCCATATCAATTGTCGGCCCCTGAAATTCTCCAGATGTAGTTTTTAAAGTTGAATCATATATATTACCTGTCTTAGGATCCTTTCTTCTTGGTGATGCTAAACTATAAATGAGTAAATCAATCTTTCCAAACTCATCCTTTATATATTTCATAACATTTTCTTTAACTTCATCTGAAAATGCATCTCCAATAAAGTTTTTTGCAATTAGTCCTTCCTTTTCTGCGAACTCTTTAAAAAATATATTATTATACCAACCTGCTGTTCCAGTTCTCCTATCTGTAATTCCTGTTTCAAACGAAACTCCAATTGTATCAGCTTTTGCTCCACCAAAGGCTAAAGAAATTCTTGTAGCAAGACCAAAACCTGATGATGCTCCAATAATCAGAACTTTTTTAGGACCATGAAATTGCTTTGAATTCTTACAGTATTCGATTTGGTTTAGTACTTCTTTTCTACATCCATATGGATGGCTTGTTTTCGCTATTCCCTTAATTAATTCAGGTTTAAATATCATTCTATATCCTCCATTTATAAAATCTTCTTTGGCTAGTCTTTGTAAATCTTCGATAATATACTCTCCAGCGAATCACTTAAATATTTTTGATATTTCTTATTAGTTATATGAATCTCTATTTCATTCTTCTTTAGTATATCCACTAAGATTTTGTTTTTGGCATTTAAATCTGCCACTGCGAGAACAAGGTTTGCGATAATATTTTGCATATCTGAATTTTTACCCCTGTATTTCTCAATTATTTCTTTAACACCCATATAATCACCCCCTGATACAATAAATTATAAAAATATCAGTGATTATATTCCAAATTTTATAAATATATATTTTCAATTCACATTTCACAATTTTCAATTTTCAATTTTCAATTTTCAATTCGCAATTCACGATTAGCAATTCATAATTTACAATGCGCAATTAATGCTAAAATTCTTGCAATACTTTTAGAATTATAATGAAAAGTTATTTTTCCAATATATATTATTTCCCCTAATGCACCTTGATAGCAATACGCTATTTGTAACCATTTTACATTTTATTTTCTATAATAAACATTAGTTAAGCATAAACTTCATTTATATAAAAATTTAGGCATTAAAAACTATCTTAATATATGAGATAATTTAACCATTAAAATCCATGTATATCCGTTTTCTTTATGTCAAGTTCCTGAAACATGCTCGATATGATTCCCTTATATTCCTGCAAACTATTAGTCTTTCTTATCTTCTTAGCATATTTATCACTATTAGAAAACATATGTATCATATAAAACCACAATTCCTTCATTTTAAATAAGACATTTCTATCACCTGAAAGAACTTCTTCATATCCTGTGCAGACTTTATCATGAAATGACTTCATTAACTCTTTATCCATAACACGATTGGTCTTAATTTCTTCAATCAAGCCCGGATTTGCAATAAGTCCTCTACCAAGCATTACTGTTTCAAGCTTCGGATAAGCTTCTGACAATTTCTTATAATCTTCTATATTAAAAATATCACCATTATAACAAACGGGATTTTTACTTAATGCTAATGCATCCTTAAACATTTCCATGTTCGGCTTATTTTTATAAAAGTCTGTCTGAATTCTCGGATGAATTATAAGCTCCTCTAAAGGATATTTATTAAAGATTTCAATTAACTCATAAAATTCATCTGGCGAATCCTTTCCTATTCTTGTCTTTATTGAAATTTTGGTTGATGCATTTGAAAAGATATCTTCTAAAAATTCATCAAGCTGCTTTCTTTGTGCAAGAAATCCTGATCCCTTATACTTTGCAACAACAGTGCCAGATGGACATCCTAAATTTAAATTAACTTCATCATATCCAAATTTACTCAACTGATTTACAGTATCAATGAAATACTCAGAATTATTAGTGAGTATCTGAGGAATAACATTGATTCCTTCATTATGCTCAGGCAACACGTCGTTTAGCTCTCTAGAAGTAAAACCTTTATTCTTAGTTGGTGATATAAATGGCATAAAGTACTTATCAATTTGTCCAAAAAAAGTTTCATATGCATTCCTATATACATATCCAGTAACACCTTCTAATGGTGCAAAATAATATTTCATATCATGAATCTCCTCATTAAGTAAGTAATTTCACCTTTATTGTATCCAACAAATACATTTTTGTATATAGATATATCAGCTATAATCCATACTTATGTGTATAGCTCGCCGAAATCATAAATATTTTGATTCCGAAAAGCTATGAAAATATCGCTGAAGGTTCTAAGCAGCAGGTTGTATCCAATTTAGCATGCTCCAACTTTCAGTTTGACAAGCTAAATTGGAACAACCTACAGCAAAGAACCTTTAACAGCTCATTTTCAAATGTTTTCTTCACAAATATATTTATGATTTCTAGTGAAGATATGACTTTAAGTCTTAGCAACTTTGTAAAAATATTCATCTAATAAGTCTATTTTATTGAATATATATCTGTTCTATATGACTATGAAAATTTCACAAATATTTATCAAATTTCTCTACCAGAGATATTTCAATTTTTCAATGAAGAACCTTATAGATAACCCAACTATAAGTTAGATCTACACCATGAAATATATCCAAACTAGAAATAAGAATTATGCTTTTGCGAAATGTTTCATTAGGAATTTGATGGTTTTGATTCTTAGATTAAAAGTTGTTCCAAGTGTGCTAGTTCAAAGCTCGCCTTTGAGGCTAGCATCTTGGGCGCAACTTGTAATCTTAGAATCATCCATCATAATTTCCTTAGAAACTGGAGTAACAGCATAATCCTTATTTCGGCGAGTTGTATGCATAAGTTTAAGTCTCACTTGGGTTATCTATAGCCACAAAAAAAGCTATAAATATATTGATTCAATAAATGAGCATCCTAATTTTAAGCCATAGAATATAAGTATTAGTCCACAAATTATGTTGATCCATTTAATTATTTTATTAAATTTACTGCTAAACTTCCCTACGAATCCTGCAAGTCCACTAAACCATATGACCGATGCCATGCAGACCCCCAATATAAAGTACTTTGACATTTCTGCTGGAAGTGAAGCATTGAATCCACCTAATAATAAGGATCCATCAATTATTGCCTGAGGATTAAGCCACGTAACGGCAAAACAAGAAATAATAATTTTAATTAATGAATTATTACCGAGCTTTTTATCTTCCAATATTTGTGCAGATGATCTTATTAATCCAGTTCCTATGTAAATTATAACTATAAATCCAAATAGAAGTATTGCCAATTTTAATAGATAGTATTTTTGAATAAGCGCCCCTATTCCAAAAAAGCATGAAATCGCTAATGAAATATCAAATAAGATAGTTATAAGTGCAACTTTATATGTTTCAGCCTTACTTTTTTGCATAGCAGTGTTTATTACATATAAGTTTTGTGTTCCTATTGGTGCTACATAAGCAACTCCAAATAGAAGTCCTTGTAATAAGTATTTAATCATAATTTACCCCCTTTATTAGTTCTTTTATTATTTTAACTAATAAAATATAAAAAGTCCCCAACCAAGATATTAGTTTATTACCCAACCAAAAGCAGCCATTGAAAAAATCAATAGCTGCTTTTACTTATATCATTGAAATAGCTCTTTTTTACTAATTCTGATAATATCCTTAACCCCTTTTCTAACTCTTCCAATGATGCATATGAATATGAAATTCTTAAGTTTTGGCTATTAGAAAAATCATAAATATTTCCCGGATTAATCAATATTCCTTTCTCATAAGATAATTCAAATAGTTTATTTAATGATAGTGATTTCTTTAATTTTAACCAAATATAAAATCCACCATGTGGTTTGCTCCATGTTGCTATGCCATCAAAATACCTCTTTAAAATATTTAGTGTAGCATCTCTTCGAATTTTCAGCTGATTTCTTAGTTGTAGTAAATATTCATCATATAATCCACTATCAATCAATTCAGCTAAGACTTCCTGAGACAAAGAACTTGTTCCATAATCCATCTGCATCTTAAGATCACTTAAATGTTCAATTACATTTTCTGGTCCAACTAGCCAACCAACTCTAAGACCTGCTGCTATAGATTTAGAAGCAGTGCCTAAATACATGACATTTCCATTTTTATCTTTTGATTTTAACGGTGGCGGTGGCTCTTTATCTAACCATAGTTCTCTATACGCATCATCTTCAATAATAGGAATTCTTTCTTTTGAACATATTTCTAAAATTTCATTTCTTCTCTCTTCTGTCATTACAATTCCAGTAGGATTTTGGAAAGTGGGTATAGTATATAATAAAGTTGAATTATCGTTTTTCTTATTTTTTATAATTTCATTTGGCTTGATGCCAAAGTTATCTATTGAAACACTATTTAAATTCATTCCATATGATTGAAATAAATTAAGCGAACTCAAATATGAAGGCTTTTCAACAAGTATTGTAGATCCACTCTTTAAAATCCCCATAGAAATTAACTGCAGTGCTTGCAATGATCCAGATACAATTAATATTTTTGATGGGGAAACACTTATATTATGCTTTTTCAGATACTTGCTTATTGTTTCTCTTAAATGCAGTGACCCTTTTGGTTCTTCATAACCTAAATCTTTTACATTTTCTGAAATTTTGTTTAAAATCACTTTCATCATATCATGAGGATATAAATCACGAGAAAGTTCTCCTGTTCCTAACCGTATCATTCCATCTTTAAATTCTAATTGATTTATTTTTTGAATTGTAGGCAGGTTTGGCTTTTGTATACCACTTTGAATATAATTTTGCCATTTTAATGGTGAAATAGATGTAATTAGAGACCATGTATTATTAACTATGACAGTTCCTACACCGCTTTTACCTTCAATTAGACCTTCTGCTTTTAATTCATCTAAAGCCTCCACAACAGTACTTCTATTTACTTCAAATATTTTTGACAGCTCTCTTTGTGTTGGCAGTTTACTACCTACATCCCATTCCCCTGTTGATATCATCGTCTTAATATAATTAACTATTTGCTGATATAATGGAATAGATAACATTTTATTTGGTTTCCAATTAACATTTAACATATAACTCCTACAATATATAGATATCCAACTAAGACCTGAACTTATGCATACAACTCGCCGAAATGAATAACATACTTTTGTTCCAGTTTCTAGTTTGGATATATTTCATAGTATAAATCTAACTTATAATTGGCTTATCTATATAGATCTCCAATTTAAGAATTCGACTTATTAGATGAACATATTTAAAAAGTTACTAAAACTTTAAGCTCATATCTTCACCAGAAATCATAAATATATTTGTGAAGAAAACATTTGAAAATGAGCTGTTAAAGGTTCTTAGCTGTAGGTTGTTCCATTTTAGCTTGTCAAACTGAAAGTTGGAGCATGCTAAAGTGGATACTACCTGCTGCTTAGAACCTTCAGCGATATTTTCATAGCTTTTCGGAATCAAAATATTTATGATTTCGGTAAGTTACCACATAAATCTAGTTTTAAAGTTAGATATCTATAACAACTTCACTATTTATTTTAAATAAATTATGATATTCAAATCTTATTTTAATATTTTACAATATTATCTCTTGATACTCCATAACTTAAATAACAATTGTCAGGATTGATCTTTCTAAGTATATCCTCTATAAACTCATCAGTATGCTTTAACAAAAGATTATTATCTTTATAATATTCTGCCTTATTATTATCTATCTGGTCTAGGCATGTTATTGCAATAGATTTACTTATATTTATTTTTTTATTTTTGCTATTAAAGTGCATTTTATTATAATCATTTTCTATATTCTCTGATAATAAATCTATATCTAGTGGCGCAAATCTCAAAACACCTTGAAATTCATTTCGAATGTTAGTTAAGTCTGTAATATTTTTGTATGGCTTCTCTTTCATTTCATTTGGTATTGGTCCAGCACCATGTCTTGTTAAATAGCTCCTTGTTACATAGATTACTTCTATGTTCAGTTCACAAGGCTTTGCTTTCTCTAACAAATCTATCACATTACTTACACCTGTTTTAGAATGGGTCACATAAGGAAAATATTTATAGTCCTCTGATAGCATTAATCCTTGTGCTCCTTCAAATATAGGAGTTTTATAATTTTCTAAAATACTTTCCATATTAGACAGTTCTACTTTTGATTTAAAATTGTTATCAACATCATAAATAAAGTGTTCTATTATATTTGCATCAAACAGTATACTCATTAAATTATCATTGGATGACTTTAAATTTAACTGCTCAAGCCTTTTATCTATATATTCTTTTTTTATAAGCTCCAGCTTATCTTTATAAATTCCACTGAAAATATCGCCGCAGGTTATTTTATATCTATCCATACTATTTCTTACAATCGACTCATTATACCCTAGTCCGCAGCTTCCATGTTTATTATTTCCTCTATGTCTTTCTAATATCTGATTTAATATCATGTCTTGTGGTACAACTACAGGGCAATTTGTATCTATCATTGCATGGGGAATAATTCCCATTTTAACAAGTTCATCATATTCTTTTAGAAATAACAAAGGATTCACTGAAAAATAATAGCTTAAAAAAGTTGGAATACCTTGTAAGCTTCCTGCTCCAAAATGTCCAAATACATGTCTTTTACTATCTGGTGTAACTACAGTATGACCTGCTTGAGCAGATGAATTGAATCGAATCACAACTGAATTTTCATTTATAGAACACATGTAGTCTGTCATTAGTCCTTTTCCTTCATCACCAAAATTAGAACCTATTACCACTTTTACAGATTTCATGCCAAGTTCTCCTTTCGCGGTATTAAAGATGGAGCTGTTCCATTAAGAAAATTGACCACAATTATACTGTATTAGAATTTTTAAATTTAATACAGTATATTGTAGTTTTTATTCTTTCTGCGACAGCTCCAATAACATTAAAACTTTACAAGTCCATCATCATCTTTTGCATCTGGAACTAATTCTTTAATAGCATTTCTTATTATTAGGCTTGTACTTCCATCCCAACTATCAGAAACATTATTCTTGTCTTCTCCAGTTAATACTTGTAGTGTTGATACTATAAGTTCAGGCAATTTTGTATAATCTGACAATCTCAAAACTCTTTGGCCTAAAATATCATTCCATGACTTTATTACTTCATCTGGCTGATAACGCATATGACTTCCTTCTTCAATAATAATATGAAATACTTCATATTGCTTAGATACAAGCCTTAATAAATCTTGTGCTGACATACTATCAGTTTGTATTGTATCTCCAAAGACTTTTTTTATTTCATTTTTAAGAACAGTCTTAGGACACTCCTCATCTCCTATAGTAAATAGATATCCCTTTTTTCCTCTTTTTATAAAATTATCACATTTTGTATGCATTCCAGCAAACCACCAAGGTAAAGTATAACTTTCAGAGTTATTTCCTCCACCTCCATGTTCCACATAAATTTTAGTTAACTCTTTTGCAATTCTTATATCAGCTTCAAATTGAGTTACCTGTAAAGGGGCTGAATCATATTTAACATCACCAATTCCCATAAACATGATATGTGGGTCAGAAACAGGCTTTCTACTATATATTTCAGTAGCTAATTTTTCTAAGCCTTCCCTTGCAATGCTATCTGCAATTATACCCATTGAACCAGTTACATCAAGTCCAATAATAATTGGTGTTGAATTTGGATTGTCGCTGCTGTCACAACTTTCCCTAAAACTTACTTTATACGGATTTAAACTTGGATCAAGTCTCCTCGCTGCAAAAACATCATCTACTGTTTTCTTTCCTTTTATAGTTGCACTTGCATAACATCCCAAGCTTTTGAATCCCATCTTCCTGTTCCCATTTTAATACCTCCTAAATACTCATATATTGCAATTCACAATGCACAGTTCACAATTTTCAATTCACAATGAAAAATGCATAATTCACATTTCACGATTGATAATTACGACTAAAATTCTTGCAATATTTTTTTGAATTATGATGAATGATTATTTTTGTAACATATATATATATTACTTATTAATTTTTCCAGCGTATAATTTATTTATATCAATATCCATTTCTACGAATTTTCTTTCCCAATAACTTTGTTTAATCACACTTTCCCAAAGCTTATACTCTTCCATTGGATTGTTTACTGAGACTCCTCTGACCCAATCAATAAGTGGCTTAGGTATATCAGAATCCTTAATAAAACTCATTCCATTCTTATCACCAAGCAAGGTTCTTCCAATTAATCTTATGGATTCTAAATCTAATAGAAATGTACCTATTTTAGATGACTTCATTTCTGGAGACATGATGCTATAAATTTCGCTAGGTACTCCAAGCATCTTACCATCTATAGGAACTGTATACCACCAGCCACCTAACAAAAATCCACTATGATTCGAAGGTGAAATATAATAATTATCAATATTTATTCCATTATGTGATAGATTATTATAATATAGAAAACAAGTTATATTATATAAAGTGCTTAGAATCCACATTACATGTCTTGGTGGAACTTTGCTGCTATAATAATTTAATATATCTTTAAGAGAATAAGCATCTTCTGGCTTTTCTATAAGCAGTCCTATCTTCTTATCTATGGTTTCAAATTTCTTTAACACTTTGAGAAAATACTTTTCAAATTCAGATTTCATGTTGTTATTTTCGTATTTTAAGTTCTTGATTCTATCCAATGCATTTTCTACAAAATCCTCATGCTTTTTATCAATTAAATATAAAATTGATCTATTTCCAATAAAATATTTTCCTAATTCAAATGAATATTCTACATTATATCTCATTGAATATTTCTCGCCATCAAAGCTTGTTATTTTAATTAACCCCTCTTCCATCCAGTTTCCATTCTCTAATAATTTAACAGTTTCAGAATATAATTCATTTATTTTACTTGTGACTTCTTTGTATTTCTCTGAATCCCTATGCAAATCTGGATGAAATATTTTAAGAAGATCACTGTGTTCCTTTTTAGCTATTTCTCTATCACCTGTAAATAATTCATAGGGGTATTTCATTTCAAGAATTTCTTCAATAGTGTACAAAATTCTCATTCCCTTCTTAAAAATACAGTAAATCTAAAACTCTCCATGTAACTTCTCTCTAATTTCTTTTAATGAATAATCTTTAATCAAGTTTCCATCCTTAAAAACAACTTCTAATAAATTGTCTTTATACTCCTCCTGCTCTTTTAAAGTAAGCTCGTCCTTATAAAGGATGTCCTCTCCCTCCCTGTATACATAGCACATTCCCTTTTGAGATTTTTTAAAGTTTCCTGTATCAGTTTTAGGATCTTTAAATATGAATTTTTCTTCACCATTTATTACTGCATGAGTTGCTTTCAGAGCAAATCCAAAAGTATCACGAGTATTATATTGATAGGTGTAAGAACCAATTCCAAAAGTACAATTGCTTACTGCAAATCCTTTTTGTGCAAGACATCTGCAGATTTCTTCGCACCTTTCAATTGTGATGCTATCACCATAAATTGTTCCTATATGTGAATCTAAAACTTTATATCCTTTTGAATTGATTTCCCCACCAAATATATCCCACAAAAGTTCAACAGTTCCTTTATATGCTGGACTATTATGTGGTGCTTCACTATCACCACAAATTATTTTAACTGGATCTCCACTATCTCCTCTGATTACTACCTTTCCATCTCTATTTAATATATCCTCTTTTAATATTGGAATGATATTAGTAATGAGGTTCCAATAATCGTAGGTATCTGAAACTATACTTATAACACCGCTTGGAAATACTTCATTAATTAATCTCTTATAAGCTTTAAGTTCATCAGTTCCATAAGTGCACATTACACTATGCTCAGTTGATAGGGTTCCAAGTCCAACTATTTCATTTTCAATATTACAGTTATAATAATTTTCTAGATAAAGTATTGATGATATTGTTGCAGTTAAGTCAAATGAAAGTAAATGCCCTGCACTGCTAACCTGTGCACTTTCAATTGAGCTAAATCCTCTCATGCTAAAGTCACCGCAAGCTTTTTTTACATCACCATTTTCAACAGTTAGATCAAAATACTTTAAAGCAATTTCTCTATATCTATATGCTATTGTTGCACTTGTCATAGGCTGCCATATATTACAGCTCATGAAAGTCTCCAAATAATTCACAAGCCAAGCAAATTCATCGTGAGTATTAGTGATTTCAATCATAGGTGTTTTTATATTTACTCTTGTTCCTTCTTGGACTGCTTTTATTTGTATAGGCAGATAACCTAAATCATGCAATTTTTCTATGTGAGCTGTATCTGCTGCGATGCTTCCCATTGTTCTAGATATCACTCTCTTATATTCACTAATAATTTCATCCTTAGGAATGGCGAAAAAATTTTCATCAAAATATTCTATTAAATATTTTTTTATAAAAGATTGAAGCCCAAACATAACCACTTTGTTCATGTTTTCTTTTCTAGACATTCTTGGAGTCCAATAGCTTACAAGCTTTGTAAGTCCTTCTGCATAGCACATATGATGTATTGTCTTATAAAAATCAGTTAATAATAATGGATCTATCATTTATATCTCTCCTATCTTGTAACTTTAACTCCTAGTGATTCAATTACATCTAATGCTTTGTCATGAAGACTATCATCAAAACTTGCACACAATGTTCCATCTACACTTAAGTTTGCATTTGTATACTGAGATTGAAATGTGACTACATTGCTTATTACACAAATGTTCGTTACAACTCCAACTAACTCTATTTCATCTATATCCTCGCCAACATCCTTTGATATCTTTAACATATCCGCTGGCGCTATTCCAAAAGAGTTTTTATTATAATGAAAAGTATTCTCTACGCCCACAAATTCTTTTAACTTTCCATAAAGCTCATGACCTTCAGTATTTATATAACAATGAGGTACAGGTAAATTCTTTCCTTCTCTTGTTTCTAGATAATTTTCAAAATGAGTATCATAAGTGAATAAAACCTTATCGCCATTTTTCAAATATTTTTTTGCTTTATCATAAATACCTTGTTCTAATGTTTCCGCTTTCTTAAATCCTAAAGCTCCATCAACAAAATCTTTTTGATAATCTATAACCACTAATAATTTATTCATAATCGTCTCCCCAATCTCTATAATTTAATTTTAGATATCCAACTTTCAACTTAGACTTGTGTGGTGATATACCGAAATCACATACATTTTTATTCCACAGGACTTAAGAAATCTCCGCTAGAAAGTTCTAAGTAAAAGGTTGTGCCCATTTCTGCATGCTCCTCAAGCAAGTTGATGACAAGCAGTAAACGGAACAACCTCTCACTAATAACTTTCAATAGCTCAATTTCAAATGCCTGTTTCACAAAAATGTATGCATTTCTGGCATAGGTACACACGAACGTTTAACAATAAAAGATAATTATTCTACATATAAGTCTGGTCTATAGTTGTTTATCTATACTCGCTCAAAACATTGAAAACACTACAAATTGTTAACTTTTTATATTTTTTTCTTTAAAAATATTTTCACTTTTAACTTTTTAAGTTTTTTCATTGTTAAGAATTTAAATTCTTATATTCCTTTGTTCTTAAATTCTTAAATTCTTAAATTCTTAAATTCTTATATTCTTTCATTTTTAACTTTATAGATATTCAATTTGAGAATTATACTTATAGCTTGAAAAATCTGCTATATCAGAAAGGACAGGTACTCTTTTGTACAGTGTTACATTAGAGAATATGTTGCAGGCATTTCTTCATCATAAGTTGTTCAATTTCTGCTTGTCACGAGCTTGTCTCGGGAGCATGCTGAAATGGTGCAACTTATGATGTTAGAAAGCCTCAACTTATTCTCAGTAACCGAAACAACAGAGTACCTGTCCTTTCGGTGGATTATTGCATAAGTCTAAGTTATACAATAGAGGATATTTCAAGTTTCTCATGCTCTTTAGATAAAATGCTGTTAGTAGTAAATACCTTAGTAATTAAATCAGTCTTCAAAATTTCTCCATCAAAAATTGTATCCTCACAATGTGTTACCACCAAATAAATCTCAGTTGCACCCATTTCTTTAAGCTTTTTAGCTGTTAAAATAAAGGTTCCACCCTTAGAGCATAAATCATCTACAATAATAGCTTTAAAATTTTTACTTTCTACAGTTCCGTTTATTTCAAGCTTATTTATAGATCCTGTTTTAAAATCTCTTTCTTTGTTTGCAGTTAATATTTTTTCATATTCAATTTGTTTACCATATCTTTTAGCTGCACCTGCATCTGGATAAACTAAGTAAACTGAATCTTTTTTATCATCTACTTTTTCTAATAAATCTTTTGCTAATATTGCAGACATGTTTATAACTTTAACTCTATCGAGCAATGCCACACATACATCTGAATGTGGTTCATAAATTGATACTTCTTCAAAATTTAAATTATTAATAAGTCTGCATAAATGCTTTAGGGTAAATACAGTAAACCCTTCTGTTCTATCCATTCTGCTATAAGGCATATAAGGAATTATAAGATTACATTTAATATTTAATTCATCCAAATGATCCTTTAAAAATATCAAATGAGTTATATCATTATCACTTTCAAATTTGAGTTTAATGGTATTTACCCATTCTTTAATATTTAACTCTTGGCTGTTTATTAAACTTTCTCCATTAGGAAATTTTTTAACCTCTATTTCTTTGTCATTTAAAAAAATCATTTAATTATCCCCTCTCATATTAAATCTCAATTCTCTATCATTAAATTTTATTAACAACTTACATTTTGTTTAAAAATTGTGCTCCCAGTTTTCATTAAACTTAAATACTTTAGCAGGTCTAAAAGGTTTCCCCTCTATTTTTTCATCAGTTTCTATAATCATATCTTCCATTTTTCTTCTAAAATTCAAGATTTCTCTTCCCATTATTGCTTCATATACATTTTGAAGTTCCTTAACTGTAAACAATCTAGGCAAAAGATTTAGTGCAATTGGCGTATATTCTATTTTATTTCTAATTCTGTCTAATGCATAATCTATTATTTTATAATGATCAAAAGCTAATTCATCATTACTTTCATTTAACGTCTTATAACTATTTTCCTTTTTCCTAAAAATAGTTCTTTCTATTTTTTCTATTATCTCATAATTAAATTTTATTTCCTCATCTTCACTTTCAAATTTTAGAATATATTTATTTATGGTATGCGTCTCATCTTTTTTAGAATCAACTAAATTCTTTTCTACCCAAAACCACCTTGATTCTTTCCTATCTTTATAATCACCAAATCTAATATCTTCTTTCGATATTAATGCTATATTTCCTATACTTATTACTCTTGTCCTTGGATCTCTATTAATTTCTCCAAAAGTGTATAATTGTTCAGTATATACATTATCAATTCCTGTTTCTTCCTTTAATTTCCTTAGAGCTCCTTCTTCTAAACTTTCATCATTTTTAACAAAGCCTCCTGGAATTGCCCATTTTCCTTTGTAAGGATAATCATCTCTTTTAATTAAGAGAATTTGCATTCCCTTCTTTGGCACTTTCCTTGAATTCTCTTCTATCCTATCACCAGTTGTAAATATAATAATATCATTTGTAACACTTGGCCTATCATAAATATTTACATCATATTCACTTAGAAATTCTCTTTCATTTTTATCTAATAGTTCTTGATTCAACTTCCCCACCTCTATATATTAGAAAACTTTTTACTATTTATCATTTAGATAATATCAATTTGATTCTATGTATTAATATTAACTCTAGTAACTTTATTTGTAAATACCTTTTTGAAAAATAATTATAGATATCCAAATTTTAAATTATATTTATGTGTATCAAAAACGAAATTAGATACAAATTTGTTCCAGCGGACTAATGAAATTTTCGCTGGATAGTTCTAAGTGGAAGGTTGAACCCATTTCTGCATGCTCCAAAAGCAAGTTTAGGACAAGCAGAAAATGGAACAACCTTCAACTAAGAACTATAACAGCTCAATTTCAAATGCCGCTTTCACAAACATGTATCTAATTTCTAGTATAATTCACAAAGATTAAAGTATATCTTTTGGTTTCGATATCTATATAGGTTCCCCATTAAAAGTTTAAAATATCTCAAGCAAAGAAATTTTCATATTCATATGGAACAAATATGTATTCGATTTGGGCTGATATCAATATAATTTCGCCTCACGTTCGTTCACTGATATAAAGAAATAATAAAGGCTAAAAACTTTATAATTCAAAGCAATGTAACACATTCATATAGCAGAATAAAAGACTTAAAAATAGAGATCAGATGTATGTATGGCTTATGTGATATTTTGTAAATCATGTTATAATAAGTGTTATTAAAAACTATAGTTTAATAAACAATAGGAGATTATTGTGAAGTTATAGGAGCGTATAGAATGAAAGATTTCTTTTTAAAATCAATAAGAATTGGATTTTCAATATGGAGTGAAAATGATATATGTAATGCTTTAGAATTATGGGGAAATCCAGAAGTAGCAAAATTTATTACAGCAGAAGGCACGATGTCAAAAGAACAAGTACAAGAAAGGCTAAGAAAGGAAATAGAAAATTATAACAATTACAATATTCAATATTGGCCAATTTATTTAATAGAAACTAATGAAAATTTAGGATGCTGCGGTTTACGGCCATATGATTATGAGAACAATATATTAGAAATGGGAATTCATTTAAAAGAGAAGTATTGGGGAAAAGGGATTGCTAAAGAAGCATGTTTGGCAGTAATGGAATATGCTTTTAGAAATCTTAATGCTAATGCACTTTTTACTGGACACAATCCTAAAAATTCAGCCTCTGCTCAATTGCTAAAAAAACTTGGATTTGTTTACACCCATGATGAATATTATCCACCAACAAATTTATACCATCCTTCGTACTTAATGAAGAAACAAAACTATATGGATGTGCACTAAAAGGCAATATTCATAAATCATGAATCAAAAAATCAAATAATAAATGTAAAGTCGTATTATTAAAGAAAATGAATTTGCGATTTTTTTGTGTGCAATTTTCATATATTTAGTATTAATAGGTAGACAATCCTATATATAATTTTTAAGGCTATATTTCAACATTATATTAAAACCAAACATAGCCTTATATTATTTAAGAAATGAAAATGAAAAAAAACTTTTTTACAAGTTTTATTATACTTACAATACCTTAACATTAGCTTAATGAAATTCCAAAAATATTATTATCATATAGGTTGCAAAAATAATTCTTAATCATAGTTCTAAAAATCTTGCAATAATTTTAACCATAATTGTGAATCGTGAAATGTGCATTGCTACAGATACTTTCTAATTATGTAGTTAATTTACTTATCACAGAATAATAAATAAATGTATAAATTAAACCCGTAAGGGCAATAAATCCTAAAAAGTACTTTATTAGTTTCAATACTTTTGACATAAATCTAATCCTTTCACTTTGTTATTATTTTAGTGATACACAAAATATCGTTTTACTATTATTTTAATGATACATCAAAATACCGTTAGTTTCAGAAAATGTTAAACTTTATTTATAAATTTATTCAAATATTTTTTATAGCATTCTAATTTTATCTAAGTCAATATAGCACTATATGAAAACCTAATTTAATTAAATCAACTCGAACTGCTTAACTGATATATTTTCAATATTTCTTGTTATTGGTAGCTTCATAAAAAATGTTGTTCCCTTACCTAGCTCTGTGTCAAACCATATTTTACCCTTATGAATATTAGTAATTGTATGATAGACCATAAACAAGCCAAGTCCTGTTCCTCCACTTCTTCTAAAAGAAAAAGGTTCAAATAAAGTCTCATTTATTTCCTCTGGAATTCCCCCAGCTGTATCTTTAATTATAATGAGTATGGAATTTTTATATTTTTCAGTTGTAACTTCAATTGACCCACCAATATCCATTGCTTGAATTGCATTGTTTATAAGATTCTCTATTGCCCTCTTTAAAAGCTTCTTTGATATGTTCGCATATTCATCTACATTGTCTACCAATGATAACTTTATATTTTTATGATTGCAAATAGGCTGAAAAGAGTTTAAAACATCTTTTATTAGAGGAGTTACCTTCTGTGGTGTGAGCTCTTCTGGTTTAAATATACTTAAAAGTTCCATTACCATATCATTCATTTCGTCAACTTGATTAATTATTCTATTAAAATAATTGTCCATCCTAGCTTTATCTGAAGTTGCTATGCCAAGCTGACCTAATCCTCTAACTACAGATAGTGGATTTTTAAGATCGTGAACAGCTGTTGCAATTAATTCACTTGTTGCAGCTAAATTGATTCCAGTTGATGTGTTACTAAATTTATCATTAATATATTTCATGGCTGTCTCAATTGAATTTATACAAGCTATAAAAGAGTGTAATTTTACCGGATTCATATGTTCAACTGGAACACTTATTCCAATTGCCCCTATGACATTTTCATTATTTATAATTGGCACGCCTATACATCCACACTTACAATCAGGCATACCATAGTGTTCTGCCCCATAAACCAAAATTGGCTGCCCCATTGCCAATGCAGTGCCTATCCCATTATTCCCAATATTTTCTTCTGACCAATTTACCCCAAGAGAAAAACCTTCTATTATTCCACCCAGTTCTTCAGTCTTTTCTCTAAACTCAATGATCCATCCATCATTATCTGATAAAGCAATTATGTGTGGAATATTTGCTAAACTCATAGATAGTGAATCCATATACAAGTTTGATATTTCTGTTAGTTTAGAGTTTTCCTTTTTCTTTTTTTCAAGATCCCTGCTTGATAAAAACTCAAATTTCACTTCCTTAGGATTCATTCCTAACTTCTCGCATCTTTTCCATGACTCTAATGTAATTTGTCTCGCTGTTGGATTTTCATTTATAGTCGATATAAAATCATCCCAAGATGAGAAATCATTGCTTATTTCTACTAGACATTTCATTCGGACTTTCACCCCATATATTTATTGTTTGACTATAAGTCAAATCTATTATTATTTATTATTCGCTAATCAGATTTAAATTCCTCTTTTTCAACAAAATAATACATTATAAGATAAATAATTTCCTAGAGTTATGATTTATTTATCTATATCATAACTATTTATTGAGATTTTTACCACCCTTTATTATACCTTCTTTTTCTTAACATAACCTTAATTACAACAAATCTTTTGATTTAATATATATTCCAAAAATATTTAAAGACTCTTAGTCTTAATCATGAATTATACATTTTAAATTGCAGCATATATATTATAAGTCTCTTTAATGAATAAATTTATATTAAGTTAAGATAATAATAAAAAGGAGAAATTTAGTATATGAAAATTCATAAAAAATTGCTTGTTCTTGTTATGTTATTAATGATTATTATTCAATTAATATTTTGTGGCGCTAATATACCGAATAATAAAGTATCAAAAGATAGATTAGAATCAATAAAAGAAAAAGGGGTACTGGTTGTTGCATCTTCAAATGATATTCCCTTTGCTTATATAGATCCCAAAACTAAAGAATTCACTGGAATTGATGCAGAAATTATAAGAAAAGCTGCTAAAAGGCTTGGAATAAACAAGGTAGAAATGAAGCAAATTCCATTTAACGATTTATTAAAGCAATTAAATACTGATGATAGCATAGATATAGTAGCTGATGGAATGTATGTTACAGATGAACGAAAAAAAGAAGCATTGTTTACAAATATATTATATAAAGAATCTGAAGCAATAATTACCCCTAAAGTATCTAAAATTGTCTTTAAGGAAGATTTTAAAAATGCTGTAATAGGTGCACAAGTAGGAACAGCTTTTCTAGTTCTAGCCAATAAATGGAAAGTAGAGGGTGTTGTTAAAGATGTAGTTTCATTTAAAAATCAAAATGATCTATTATCAGCAGTAAGTACTAAAAAAATAGATGCCGCAATAACTGATTCTATTTTTGCTTCATATATAATCTTTCGAAGTAATTTATATTTGAGGGTATTGCCTCCAACAGATTATACGCCTGAATCCCCTGGCAAAATAGCTGCCGCTGTTAGGAAAAATGATATTACTTTAGCAAAAGCAATAAATGAAAAAATAGATGAAATGAAATATGATAAAACAATTCTTGAAATACTCGAAAAATACGGTTTAAATAGCGATTACTTTGTTTCAATTAAAGATGGTCATATTTAACTAAAAGAAGAACAAGGCAGTGATTAGTTTTTTCTAACTATTGCCTTTATTTTTATACCATGATTCTTCATAAACATTTTAAGACAATAAGTATCAAAAATTCAAAATATATTTTATAAATTATCACATTATTTCATAATACGCATAAGATACTTATATAAATGAACAACAAATGAAGGAGTGTTAACCCTTATGTACAGACGCGACGATGATGACTGTATGTGTAAATCAAAAGAATACTCAAAAGAGCATTCAAAAAAATATGAATATGCACGCGCATATATATTACCTCAAAAATATGAAAATTTGTATTCTTGCAAAGAAGGTTTTGTAAAAGGAACAATATTTAAAGACCTTTACAGACCATATAAAAAACAACATGATCATAAAGCCTATGATTGTGACAATGATCATCATGAACATGAAAATGAATATGAATTTGAATACAAGAAAATCAAATACGAGAGGTGATATAATATTATGAACCAACGAGATATGCTAAATAGTATAAGAGTTTATCAGTTTTGTGCTGTAGAACTAAACCTATTCCTCGACAATTTTCCTGAAGATAAAAACGCTAAAGAAGATTACAACAAGGTATCTTGTAAGTTAACTGAACTAATTAGCGCATATGAAAAGAACTTTGGTCCATTAACAAACTTTGGATCTGCATATGTAGAAAATCCAAAAGCTTGGGTAAGTACACCATGGCCTTGGGAAAATTGTAGCAGGGAGGAGGAATAAGAGTTTATGTGGTATTATGTAAAAACATTAGAATATCCAGTAAATCTAAAATGCAAAGATCTTAATATGGCAAAATTATTGGTAACTCAATATGGTGGTCCTGATGGAGAATTAAGTGCTGCCTTGAGATATTTAGATCAACGCTATACTATGCCAACTGGAAAATCAAAAGGATTATTGACAGATATCGGTACAGAAGAAATGGCCCATGTAGAAATAATTGCTACAATGGTATATCAACTTATGGAAAATGCAACTATAGAAGAGATAAAAAAAGCAGGACTTGCTGGGCATTATGCTGATCATAGAAAAGCAGTATTTTATACAGATGCAACAGGAAATCCATGGACTGCAACTTATATACAAGCCAAAGGCGATGTAATTGCTGATTTACATGAAGATTTAGCTGCTGAACAAAAAGCACGAGCAACTTATGAAAATTTAATACACTTAACTGATGAACCACAAATTAAAGAAATATTAACATTCTTAAGGGAAAGAGAAGTTGTTCACTATCAAAGATTTGGTGAATGCTTAGAACACGTTCAAGATGCAATGTGCTTAAAAAAATAATATAGCATAATTTATATATATAGGCTTATATATATAAATAAAACTGCCTCAAAATACAGTTTTGAGACAGTTTTATTATACGTTAATAACTTTTTATATTTTAAGTTAAAAACCATAGAAATCAATTTCCCTACGGTTTTCTTATTATAACTTATAATTTTTTCCGTATACCATTTGTATTATTTAGGCCTCATAGTCCTACCCACCGCATTTTCCCATGAATTATAAGGTATATATATCTGAAAATTCAACATTTATTTTTTCCACATGATTGCTTAAATTGCTTTTAAATAACTTAATATTTTCTTTACTGTTACTTTCACCTGCCAGCCTAACAGGAAGTTTTATATAAAACTTAGTTCCAGTTCCATACTTACTTTCAACAGTTATTTTACCGCCTTGCATTTCTACTAATGATTTTACAAGAGATAATCCTATTCCACTGCCTTCATAATTTCTTGTAAATGATTTATCTATTTGTCTGAATCTATCAAATATTACATTAAGTTTTTCCTCTGGTATTCCTATTCCTGTGTCCTTAATTACTATAGTAATAAATTCTTCCCCATCAAATATATTCACAAATATATTTCCACCTGGTTTTGTAAATTTTATGGCATTTGAAAGTATATTAAGAATTATCCTTTCAATTTTATCTAAGTCACAGGCTATTATTTTCTCTTCTATTTCAGTATCAAATATTAGGTTTAAATTATTACTCTTTATATATTCAGCAACTGATAAAGTGATTTCTTCTATTACATTAATGACATTGCAATTAACAAGATTAACTTCAAAATATCCTGCATCCAGCTTAGTAGAATCAATAAGATTATTTACCAATCTTAGAAGCCTTAAACAATTTTGTTTTCCCATATTCATATTACTTATAATTTTTTCTTTTCCAACATTTTGTTGCTCAAGATTCATACAACTAATTTTTATCACATTTAATATTATATTCAGTGGAGTCCTAAGTTCATGAGAAATATTAGCAAAGAACTCTGTTCTTAATCTTTCTAGTTCAAGAGATTCATTTTTTAATGCTAATTCTGCTTGTTTTCTCTCTGAAATATTACGCACTGTAGTTATAACTCTTTTAGCTCCTCCTATATTTGCAATTATAACATTTCTTTCCCCCCAAAACTCACTATTATTGCTCCCAATAAATATAGCCTCACCAATAAACATATTTGTTTTTGTTGTACTATTTAATCTTCCTTCCTTAGCTATTCTATCTAATAGCTCTTCCTTAGTTAAATAAGGACCGGGAGAATCTTTTGAAATAACATCCTTTATCCTCATATGTATAAATTCATTTCTGGAATATCCAAACATAGCTATAGCTGTTTGATTTACATCTGATATATTTCCATCATAATCATGAATTAATATAGCATCATTTACTGAATTAAAAATTGCATTGAGGTATTTCTGACTTTTTTCAAGTTCGTTTTGAGACTTTTTAAATTCTAACTTACTTAATCCATTTTCAGTTAGTATTATAATAAGACCTTTTAAACATTCTATTATATGGTTAACTTGTTTTCTTGGAAAAATAGGCACTTTACTAAGTGCTTCCAAATATTCTTTTTCATCAAATCCAAATTTTTGTGCCTGCCTACGAAAATATTCTATATCTATAATTTCATCATCATAAAAAAATTGTCCAATAAAAATTGTAGCAACATGAATGTTAGATATAAAAATAGGTATTATAACTTCACGCATATTATTTAAACATTTATATTCCAAATGTTCATTTTCAGCCATATGCTTTTTTAAGTACATAATACTATTTTTACAACTTTCACAAGTAATTTCATGTTTCCTGTGAAATTTAGTACAAATATCCTGCCATCCTACTCTAATCTCATTAGTTCCATCTGCCCCATCAATCCCCATTGGAATTCCAAAAGTTTCATAAATATTATCCATGACTCTTTTAATCTCATTTATATTTATTAGTTCATTAACTTCAAGCATTTTAAGTCCCCTTTACCAAATCAATTCCAAAATTATATTTATAGCGCCTGCGCTGTATATTTATATATCTACTGATTTATATGTTAAATCTAATTTGTAATTATTATGTAAATGCTTTCTGATACCATAATTGTTTTGTTTTCAAAACAATATAGTTATATAATTTAAGAAATGAAAATTTCACTAAATAATTATTTTATTATAGCTAACTTCTTTACGCTGTAATCTCTATAATATATTTCTTAAGTTCCAGTTCTAGATTTGCATTAGTCATGTTCTCCAGTAGTTACATTAACTAGCAAATAAAATGGTTTAGTTTGTTTCTTACCCCTAATTATAACATGTTTTACACATTCTTTACATAGTTTTACAAAAAGTACAAACTTACACAGCAGTACTAAGTCGTATAGAACAAAATCACAATGAACTTTGGTTAAGTTCCGTATTGTGTCTCGCACTCTCTTCATATGCTTTCCAATTTTGAAATATAGCCAATAAATATTTATAATTTCGGTAATCCACCAGATTAGTCTAAGTTCACATTTGAATATCATCCTTCTTTCTTTAATTTCTCTAATATTTGTTTTGCTATCTTTACACCATATTTAACTGCAATTTCATCTGCTAAAACATTTAAACAAAGTTTCTTTTCACCACTATTACTATTTGTAATAGTCACTTTTTAATCTTCAGCAATAGAGATTAACATTTTTGAAACATTAACAAAAATAATTAAAATCACTGAAATCAGTGGCCTTGCATTACCTGATATATCTGGTATAGCTTCTAACTCCTTTATTTTTGATGCAAAAATGAGCTAAGAAATTTTTCCTTAGCTCATTACATCTTTGACTTGTTATTTTCTTTCACGTATCTTAGGCGCAATCAAAGAAATAACAAGTTCATGTGCCTTAAATCTTACAATGTAGAATCTAATTTAAACATTTTAACTATTTCATCCATTTTGCTAGCTAGCTCATTAAGTTTTTGAGATGTTTCTGAAATGGAATTCATAGAATTAGTTTGCTCCTTAGCTATGGCTGCTACTTCTTCCGTTGCACCTGCTGATTCTTCTGATACAACGGATATCTTTTCAATAGAAATTATCGCTTTTTCTTTATTTTTATCTACATTTTTAATATTTTCTGATAAATTATGAATATGATTTAAGCTGTTTTTAATAGAATCCTCAATTAAATCAAAAGATTTTTCTGTTTCAATTATTGCATTATTAGCTTCACTTACAGCGTCCACACCAGTATCCATAGTCTTCTTTGCAAGACTTATTTCTCCTTGTATTTCATTTATAAGCGTAGCTATTTCCTTTGATTAATGGAAATTTAAACAACCTTATCATAGACATTATGAGATGATTCAATGATTATATTGATAAACAGTCATATATAATTATCAAAATATTAGCATAAATAGTTTTTATTATATAAATATTAGTTTTTAAATAAATAAAAAAGACAACTTTAATTTAGTTGCCTTTTAAAATCATTAAAAATACTATTACTATTAGTAATAGTGATACTCAGTTATTATACAGTTTAAAAATATTACCCCTAGGTGGTATTTACATATCTTAGATGTGCTTGCTAGGCACTAACGATATTTTACATCCTGATGCCAAGAAGTTTAAAAAATGGCAGATGGAACAAATATCAATGCCATCCAGCCAATAAAACTTAGTACTAATGTAAATATATCTATTATATGCCTATCAGTCATTTCAGTACTTCTACTTATTGCTTCATTAATACCAATGTTTGGATTATCTACTCATACATAAAAAGTCATAGAATATTTAATAGCTGCTATAACGCCTAGAATTATCAAAAGCAGTGACCATAATATAGTATAAATCCCAACTACTACGTTAATTGCTAATCCTTTTAAAAACCTTCCAGAAAGCATGTCTTTTAAGCGAAATAAAACCAGGGCTTATTCTTAAACCCTGGCTTCATTTTGAAATAAGTGTACTTATGGGGATTCAAAAATTATTTTCGGAGTAATCCTAAAATATCATCTTCAAAATCGTTTCCCATGACAATCACCTCTTTCAGTTATTATTGTGTGCAGTATTAAATTTAATATACAGTATTACTACTGTTAAGTTATGCCATAAAAAAACATTTCAATGTCTATAATACACATAAATATTAAATTTACTGTCCATAATATTAATACTGAAAATTTTTTCTGTGGAAAAAGGAGACTGAGTTATATTATGGATAGAATCGAATTAAATGAAATTGAAGAAAAACTTCTACATGATGCTTATGCATCATATTTAAAAAATAAAAAATGGTGTATTTGTCATCACTCATATCGTTACTCATGTAGTAAGGAGGATAGACAACTTACTAAGGCAAAAATAGATGGTTTAGAACATTTTAAAAAAATAATATTTATAGAAGTTGATAGATGTGTGGGTCTTACAAGCTATAACATATTACCAGACGGTATAGGATATATTCAATCTAAAAATAAAGGTATCATCAATCTGTTTAAATCTAATGATGTAATTTGACGAGTGATTTATGGCTATTTTACGTTCAATTCAATGAAATAGACGTTGCTTATTCTTTAAATTTTAAAATACAAGACTCCACTTCATTAATGCTACAATGATCATTGAAAGTGATAAAATTCCTGTTATAAATGAAAGAAATAAAGATAAAATATATTTGTTAGGTATATTAATTATATCTAAATTTTAATAATTAAAGCTTGTGAAAAATGAAATGAAAGAAGAACATAATTATGGTTAGAAACGCTAAAGAAGTACTAGGTCTAAAGATATTAAATTCACCCCCTTCAGAACGAGACTCCTCTAATAATAGTTCTGAAAGCAATACTCATAAAGCTAAGAAAGATGCATCTTCAGGAAAATGGAAAAAATAGTACATTGATTTTAATGAAATTCTAGATTGAAATAAAACAAGTTAAAGTCACTCTAATCTCCACTTTAACTTGTTTTTTAAATTTATTAAGATAATACAAAATATGTATCAATATATGCTACCATTTGGTCTCCTAAAGTAAGATAGTAATATACTGGTATTAAATAATTTGAATAAAATAGTTTTTTCGATTCAGCATTATTACCTTCCAATGCTCTTATCAAATTTTGTTGCAGTCTCAGACTGATAATATAACTATCAGCTACAAATGAAATCTGTTCTGAAAAAAATATATCTGGGAAAGAATCTTTATATGTATTTCTATGATTCTCTAAATTTTTTCTAATAATATTTAATTGTTGAATAAAATTTTCTAAATCTTTATCAGTATTTTTTAATTGTTCCTCCGACGAATTTTCTGATATACCTATAATAGTTAAATTCGATCTTAGTTTTTTCATTTGATCTAAATTTTGAATAATATTTTCTTTGCCTTTTAAATCCTCTACTTTCGGACCATATGGTGCATTTTGTGCATAGGCTATATTAGATAGAGCTAGTGTTATAAGTATCACAAACATTATTACTCGTCTTACTTTTCTTTGCATTGTTATTCAACTCCTTTTTTGATGATTATCATAAAACAAAACTGCACAGTATTTAAACAA
Organism: Clostridium sp. MF28; assembly: GCF_002969175.1. Classification (NCBI taxonomy): domain Bacteria; kingdom Bacillati; phylum Bacillota; class Clostridia; order Eubacteriales; family Clostridiaceae; genus Clostridium; species Clostridium sp. MF28. The sequence goes on along the minus strand of NZ_CP014331.1, from coordinate 5,748,312 downwards.
ATTACATGTATATCTTTTGTTATTTTCGCAACTTATTCTCTATAAAAATTAGTGCAAAACTACCTAAATTTTAATTTAGGTAAAAAAATTGAGACTAATATAAGAAAATATATAAATTTTCCTATATTAGTCTCAATCGAATTATTATTTTCCTAGTAATTCATCCACCAATACTCTAACACTATCTTCACATGCACCGCAACCAGCGCTAACATTAATAGCGGCTTGCACTTCTTCAAATGATTTAGCACCATTTGCGATAGCATCTTTTAAATCTTTTACTGTAACATTAATACAGTCACATACTACTTTATCATTGTCCATTACATTACCTCCTAGATATAATATATGAATTCTTTTAATCGCAGTAGGTAATACTCGATAATTTTTATATTTTCATTTTAGAAAGAAGTATCACTCTACTTAAACTTTATTATTTTCACCAATTCTTGCGTCATTATTTATACTTTATTAGCTATTACCTTGCCAATAATTTTGCAACTAATACTTTGTTGAATATTGTTTAGGCTTTCGAGTAAATTCTCTATATTAGCAAGTCGTTCTAAAACTCACTACATTACCCAAGAGGTGGTAATATTGTAGTAATAGAAATATGAAAAAACTCATCTAAAAATAAAGATTAAACTTTGCATTTTTAGATGAGTTAAAATAAAATTAGCTCATGTGTCTTAAATTAAAATTCTATCATCGTTACTTTTTTATAATTAATAGTATTATTGTCTAATTCTAGCAGCTGTAAAGGTAATTGGTCCATCAACAAATACCTTTTTATTACCTGTTGTTTCTTGAACAGTTATTACATACTTCACATTAGTAGCATTTTTATCTATAACATCAACATAAGACAATGGAGTATTAACTAAATCTCCATCGCCTTCCTTATCAACCTCTGTAGCAATTGAATAAATTTGTTTACTTGGGATCAATACATTCCCTTTAAATATTTTTATATCAAAGGAAGCATAAGTTGTTTCATTGTCATTGTCAAGACCACCAACCACACCAGTTAACCAAATAAGATCACCTACAATTACTTCATCTATAACAAGTTCACCTATTACAGTAGGAGTGCTTGTTACTGGAATTAAATTATCAGTAGCTAAGCTAGCTCCAATGAAAAAGTCAAATTGTTGTATAGTTATAGCCATTTTAATTCCTCCTCAGATTATAGCTTTTAAATTAGGAAAAGATATATTTCTTAATCTATTTAAGGTCTTATGCGTAATGCTGTAAAGGTAAGTGGCCCTCTTATAAATACATTATTTATATTACTAGTTAATTGTACTGTTAACACATACCTGACATTTGTAGCAGCCTTATTTATAGCGTCAACATAAGAAAGAGGGACATTTATAATATCTCCATCTCCATCTTTATCAGCTTCTATATAAGACGAATATATTTCTTTTCCTGGTATAAATACATTTCCCTTATACAAATTAATGTTAAGTGATGCAACTTTAGTTTCATTGTCATTATCCACACCACCAATTACTGCATTTAGCCAAATAAGATCCCCAGGAATAACCTCATTAATAAACACTTCACTAATTACATAAGGCATAATGGATACTGGTATTTCAGTTTTATTGAATTCATTAGGATTCAGTTGAAAATACTCGAATTGTTCTATCGAAGCCATTTTTACTCCTTCCAAACATTTATACATACTAGTTAAGAATATAGTTCCTAACTAGTATATTGTATGACAACTGTATCTTATTAGTTACTACATTTTACAATTTAAATATTATTTTTTATATAATATAAGTAAGTCAAAATAAGAAGAGGCAGCATACATTTGCTACCTCTTCTTTCTATTGTAATCTTAAATTTTTATTTTAGTTTTTTGTTGCTAATATAGCCAATTGCGATTTCATGAGTCAAATCTACCTACTTTAAAAAGATGTAGATCTTCATTGACTTCTCCTAAATATAATTTACTTAGCATTATTCCACCTAGTACAGCAAATAAAATGCCATTTGCCCCATATCCTAAACAGTACCATAACTTGAAATTATTCGGATCTTTCCCTAGGAAACCTAAGTTATCTTGAGTAGACGCAAAAGCCCCACAATATCTATACTCTATCTCTATATTTATATTTGGAAATAAATTTTTTAGTCTTTGCTCTAACTTATCATAACTTTTGTTACATAATTCCTCGTTAAATATATCTGGTAGAAAATTTATATCCTCTCCACCAATTATTATTCTATTATCACTAGTTGTTCTTAAGTAATTGTAAGGGTCTTCGTTGTCTCTAACAATTACTCCCTTGTAGATATCTTCTATATTATTTATTGGCTTAGTTGCAACATTAAAGGTTGTAGTTTTAATTCCAAAGGCCCTTTTAGTAAAAAGTTCTGTGTTATACCCAGTAGCAACAATAATAATTCTTCCTTTAACTTTATGGCCATATATAGTTTCTACTGTAACCCCTTTGTCATCATACTTTACATCTACTACTTCTGTGTTTTCATATACTATTAGACCTTTTTCGCAGCTTACCTTAAGTAAAGCATGAGTAAACCTATAAGGATCAAATTGAGCTCCTCCACCCTTACTTAAGACTCCAGCCTTTACATCAAAGGTAAAGGGATTGTTGCTATTATCTATAAATTCTACTGGAAATCCAGCTTCACTTCTAATCTTATACTCTTCTTCAATTTCCTTTTTTTCTAGATTCTTAGCTGTATATAAAAAACTATCTACTCTTTTGAAGTCACAAGTATTTCCATTTTCATCTATAAACTCTTCAATTTCATCTAATGCCTTTATTCCTAACTCATATGACCTTAGAATATTATCTATAGATGTATGTGACTTTAACTCCATAGCATTACTATCAAGCTCATATTGAAGAAGTGAAGTTGTTATACTAGTACTACCATGCGCTATTCTTGATTTTTCTAAAATAACACTATTGATATTATTTTTAGTAAAATAGTATCCTAAAATTGCTCCAGTTACTCCCCCTCCTACTATTATCACATCTGTATCTATATCCTCTGTTAAATACTCATACTGTTTAGTTAATTTGTTAATTCTTGTAAAAATACAATCCCCTTGTACATACTGTATATTCATAATAATTACCTACTTTCTTACACCTAATACCCCTTATTGCATTTATTAGTGTTAACTTTGTTTTAAAAAAAATTCTCTAAATCTTTTATTTGAAAAGATTTAGTTTTATTTTCATGTGCCTAATTAAGAAAAGTCCCTTGTAGTATTTAAAATTTCTTCAGTTACTAATTTACTTGAATTTAAGACTAATGATATTCCAGGACCAGGATGCACTGAACTTCCTACGAAAAATAAATTATCAGCTTTACTTGATTTAAAATGTGGTCTAAAATAGTTTGTTTGAGTTATGGTCGGACTAAGGCCAAAAGCTGTACCGCCATAAGCATTAAATTTACATTCCATGTCTAGTGGGGTAAGGTAATTTATATATTCAATATTTTCTTCTATATCTTGCAGTCCCTTGATGTTTTTCAATTCTTTCATAATTGTATTTGTTAATAAATTAATCGTATCCTTATTCCAAATTATTTCTTTAAAAAAGAGATTAGGTACTCGAAGCATAATATTTAAACAATCACCCTCATTTTTACCATACTCCTATCTATTCTACTTGGACAATAAATATAGAAAGATGGATTAGTTACCCGTAAACGCTGATTCTATGTTCTCCTCAAAGTTTTCACCTTAGTATTTCAATTTATTTTGGCCTAGACAATAATTTAATCAGCTAAGTTGTACCTGGAGGTGCTTATGATATATTTCTGTGTTTTATTAATTTTTCTACGTTCTTTAAAAATTCGTTAATTTCATCCTCATTCATATTTGAATAATAAACATATGGATTTTTTACATTAAACGGAATTATTTTATCTTTTTCAATTATTCCTTTTTCAAATATAGAGCCTAATTTCTGATCTTTTACCCATTCCTTAAGCTGTTCTTTATCATCACCAAAATACTTTGATAAAGTTCCTCCATTAAAGCATTCTAATAATGATTTATCAATTCTATCTTCTGAACATCTATACCGATTGTTATTCATTCTACCATCTGGAAAAGGAGGAGGAAGTAAAATAAAGTTTCCAGGCGTGTAATATAATTCAGCAAACTTTGAAAATTTATCATTTGTTTCTTTATATCCAGATTCATTCCTTTTTACTATTAGCTCGTCAAATGTGTTACTAGATTTATTATAGGTTTTTCCAGTAGCTATTTTGAGTGCATATTTATATATTGTCCAGAATGAAATCATTGTATCTCCTCTAAGAGCAACCTTCGAATCATTATAAAGTTTATAAAAATAATAAGCATCACCATCATACTTTATTCTACTCAGTCTTCTTCCCTCAATCTCATATATCTTGAAAAATGTCAAAATATTAATAATTGGATCTTTGTCTATATATTCAGGTGTGATCTTTCGCTTATCATATTTTCTATAATTCTCAAATATTTCTTTCAGAATTGTGTTTGTATCCTCAATTTTTTTGCACATAATAATAACTCCTTCTAGATATAAATTTTATCATAAACTCATCTAATGCATCTGTATACTCTTTATTTGTCATTGAGATTGCATTGACTTTATAGGAATTAATTCTGCTTTCATATTTACTTATAGGATCTTTGTGATATCCCATAAAAAAACAACATATGCTGCAACATCTTTTCCTGTATATATATTTAATTATTGCCACTTTAATAAATTGATATCATTACTTATTTCAGTAATTTTCGACTCTCTCCATATATCAGCATATAAAAAGCAAATAAGGAGCATAACACACTATGTTAGCTCCTCCTTCTAATCAATTGATAAAAACATGAATATGATTCTATACTTTATATTTTATCTAACAAGTACTTCAAAATAAAATTAAAAATTCAAACAGTATTAAGAATCAAAATTTTCTTGTAACATTCTAGCAGAACTTCCATCCTCTTATCATCATTATCTAATACTTTATTTGAATAGAGTTTTTCTACAAGCTTGTCCAACTCTTTATGTGCTTTAAGAAGTTTTTTAGGCATTGAAAGTGGATCATAGAGTTCAGATAATATTTTATCTTTATCTTCATCCCTAATATCTAGTATTTTCTTAACAACTTGTGTTATATCACCTTTGTTTTTGTTTGTTAATTTACAGAAGGGAAAGGTATTATAACATAGTTGAACTGAATACCTATAATCCCCTTTGATTCTTCCACCAATCCTTTTAACCCATGCCATGTGCATAGACGACATAAGTATTCCCATTATATATAATTCATTACTATAAACAGCTATGCAAGAATCATGTACTATATCCTCTTTACTGAATAATGCTATAGGAACATATTTCCTTCTTTCAGATGAATGGCGTGGTATACATATATATTCACTATTTGGTTGTCTTATTTCTCCAAAGGCATAAGGAATCTCTGCTAATTTTTTTGTTGCCTGTCTATTACTTACTTCCCTATATTTTTTTACATTAGTAACCCTTTTTCTTATGAATTCTATTTTATTTATAAGATGTGTATTTTCATCATTTATCCATAAGCACCATCTAAAGCTTCCATTTATCATTTCTTTTGCACTTATCAACCTTCTTATAATTTTTTCTCCATATTCTGGGTAAGTTTGATTAAAACAATCCTTTTCTTCTTCCGTTAATATAAGATTCTTGTTATCATTTGGCATATTTCCCATTGCTGCATATGGTGTATCTTCTACATCCAATCTATTTAATGTACCTTTAACTATTAAATTTTCACCATCCACTAAATAACAATTTATATTTTTTACTTTTAGTCTTAAAGGCTCAGAGGAAACAGCTGCATAATCATATATATACTTTTTACTTCTTGGCTTCTTTGAAAAACATATAATAACTACAAAAACTGCCGCATTATTCCTCAATCCATTTTTCCATTTAAATGACCTGTGAGCAAAATTAATAACAATTCCTTTGCTAAACATATAACTCCAAAGAGGTTCAATTTGCTCTCCTTGAATAATAGAATTTGTAGATACAAATGCTGCTTCTATATTTGTATTTTCAATATAATCTGCTGCTTTTTTATACCATGCACTAACGTAGTCTAGAATTCCATGTTTCTTTATTTTTTCGAAAACCAGACTCATATCTTTTTCCTGCTCTTTATTTCTATCTTGTTTCGATATAAAAGGAGGATTCCCCGCTATATAGCTTAAACAATCTGGTTTCACGTAGTCTTTCCAATCAATTTGCAATGCATTGATATTGAATATATTGGCTGATTTCTTCAAAGGTATTCTTGCATAATATCTTCCAAGTTCTTTTGATAGTTCCATATTCATCTGGTGATCAGACATCCATAATGCTACTTTTGCAATTAGCGACGATAATTCATCAATTTCAAATCCATACATTGAATCAACATCTAAAATATTTAGTGATCCTATAACATTTATATCTTTTAATTGAACATACCCTATGATGCTATTAATTTTCTTAATTATTTCTAACTGCAATTTTCGTAATTCTCTATATGCTAAAACTAGGAAGTCACCACAACCGCATGCGGGATCTAATATTTTAATTTGTGATATATCTACGAGTAATTTTTTCAATGAATTCTGATCACTTCCACACTTCTCTAATCTCTCATATAAATCATCTAAAAACAATGGATTTAGAACCTTAAATATATCTTTTTCAGCTGTATAATGTGCTCCTAAACTTTGTCTCTTCTCTTTATCCATAGAGCTTTGAAATATTGAACCAAAAACTACTGGTGAAATACTACTCCAATTAAGTTCACAGCAATCTTTCAAAATCTTTCTTGTACTTGAATCAAAAAATGCTGTAGGTAATCTGTCTCCAAATAATCCACCATTTATATAAACCAACATATCTAAATTAGGATTTATATTTTTTTGCCTAAACTCATTATCTGTATTTAATATATCAAAAATACTATTTAATTGAGCACCCAAATCCGAACCATCTTCTTTTGTATTATTCATTATATATTGTGAAAATGCCCTTTTAGGCCAAATTCCAGTATGATCAGCAAAGAAACAAAATAATAATCTTACTAGAAGTACTCCCAGATTATGACCTGTATAACCATTATTCATTAATGCATCATGTAGATTACCAATTTCAGTTCCTGCATCAATATTAACCGGATCTTCTTCTTTAACATTAATTGAATCGTAATCACTTATAAAATTAAATAAATGAAGTTTTGTATATAATTCATTTAGCTTAAATTCGTATTCTTTACTTTCATCTAAATCATATAATTTGAAGTTTTCAAAATCTGATACAATTATATATCTGGGTAACTCATTTTCTTTTAGTCCTGAAAAATACTTTAGTGCTTGGGAATAAGCTGTATCTAAGTTTTTGCCTTTCGATTTATGCTCAACTATTAATTTTCCCTTCCAAAACAAGTCGATAAAGCCATTGCCGTTCTCTGTTGCTACAAACTTTTCAAATGCTGCAACTCTTCTTCTTGAAATACCAAATACCTGAAAAAAGTCATTCCAAAAACTTTGTGCCTCTGCCTTTTCATTACTTTCTAATTTCCATTCTCTTGCAAATTGAATAGCCTTCTCTTTCATCTGTTTAAATGAAATAGACACTAATTGCTCCCCCTCAAAAATGCTTCGACCATAAATACGTCTTAATTACTAATATGTAATTGCCTTAGATATATTCATGAAAATAGAACTTTCAAAAGCTGAAATGCGCAAATACTACGTACAAAAAACACCTCACTAAATATTTATATAGTAAGGTGCTTATGCTTGGTAATTTATTTGTGCTCAGAGGTGCTTCGGAAGGAACTTATGACTGAGGTTATTCAATAAAAGTTAACCATACTTTGTTTTCAGATAAAAAGAATGTTTTTTTCTATTAAATTCTTATTTTATTGATTGTGGATAATTAAATATATTAAATGGATCATACTTTTCATTTATATATTTCAACCTACATACATTTCCACCATAATATTCTTTTTCATAATTTCTTAATGGACTGTACGGAAAATTAACATATGATCCTTCTGTTATCATTTTTATATAATTTAATCTACTAGCTACCCATTCCTTATTTTCTTCTGCATAAATTGAATTTTCCCATACTGATTGTATACCTATAATATAATTGGAGTCTCTATAATAGAAAGCTGTTTCATGCTTTCCTTTATCCTTTACAGCTCCACCTAATCCATAAAAAGTAACTGCAGCATAAACTGAGCCTATAGGCTTTTCTTGAATAGAAGATGCTAATTTTAATAACTCGTGCTTTGAATATATTCTATCTGCAAATCTACCAGCAGATTTAAATTTTTCACTAGCATTATATATAGCTCCAATCTTTTTTGTAGCATTTAAAAAGGTTGTATATTCAAAGTCAGCCTCAGCTCTTGGTAACACCAATAAAGGTTTTAATATTTTCTTTAATTCTTCTATATCTCCATAAAATAATCCTATAATGAATGCTGCTACACCCTCATCTGCAGAATTATAAAAACTAGCTCTCATATTCACTCTTCTATCTAAGGTTTGATATAAATTTTGAAATATATCCATAATCCTTGCTTGTTCTAATGGTGTGGTATTTGGATAAGATATTGTAAACTCTGTTACCTTATTTAATTTTGGTGGTAATCTAAAAGTTAATGAGATTACTATTCCAAAGTTTCCTCCTGCACCACCCCTTAATGCCCAAAATAAATCACTATTGCAATCTCTATTTGCAATAATTATCTTACCTCTATAATCTACAAGTTCAAACTCTAATACATTATCAATTCCTAAACCAAATAACCTGCAAGATAGTCCCCATCCTCCGCCTAAAGTGTATCCTGCTACTCCAACAGTTGGGCAAGTTCCACCTGGAAAAGGATATCCTCTTGTGCCTACATATTCGTAAAGTTCATTATTTTCTACCCCGGATTCTATTTTTACTGTATTAGTTAATTCATTTATACTTATTTTCTTCATTCTACTAACATCAATTACTATAACATTATTTCCAATTGAATATCCCTCATAATTGTGCCCACCAGATCTTATTCTAAATTCAATATTTTTTCTAATGCAAAACCTTAAAGCACTTATAACGTCTTCTCTACTAGTACAATATAATATAGCTATTGGATATTTTTGTATTGCTCTGTTCCACACCTGTCTATCTTCTTCATATTCTATATCATTAGGTGTTACAATCTCACCATTAAAACATAAATCCTTAGCTAATTCCATCATTATCATCCTTTGTAATAGAATATTTTGATTTACAATAAATCTATCTATTGCTATTAATATATGATAAACATAACAATTACTTTCACATATTATATCAAAACATGCACTCTGATTAATCCTCTTCCACCTATAAGCATTCCAACAGTAATCCCTAACATAAAAAAGATCCAATGCTAGCCTATTCTTCTATTACCATAACATACCCGTTATTTCCGTCCACTCTGATTTTTTGACCTGTTTTAATCTTTTGGGTAGCTTCTGATATTCCTACAACTGCTGGAATTCCATACTCCCTGGCTACTACAGTTCCATGAGTTAGTAGACCTCCAACTTCCATAACTAATCCAGCTGCATTTATGAAAAGTGGTGTCCATCCTGGATCCGTAAATTGCGCTACAAGAATTTCCCCCTTGTTCAAGGATGCCTTTGAAGGATCAGTTATTACCTTCGCAACTCCTTCAATAACTCCTGAAGAAACAGGAATACCTGGAAGTGCTCCTTTTGGAAGATCACCTATCTTATATCCACCTTTTATTTCTTCTCCTTCACTTGTAATAACACGAGGAGCATTTAACTTTTTATAATGTTCATATTCTTCTTTTCTTTGTTCTACTATTGTTTTAAGACTCTCATTATTTTCAATTGCTCTATATAATTCACTGAATGTTACATAAAAAAAATCCTTTTCTTCATTTAAATAACCTTTAACAACCAAATCTTCTGCTTCTTTTAGCAATTCCTTCTTAAAAATCATACAAAGTCTCATCATCATAAATTTGTGATGTTCTCGTATTGGAAAAGAGTTTCTTAAAACAAATATAAGCCTTTTCACAATTTTAGCTTTAATTTTGCCATGCTTTCTTTGTATTTCTTCTACCATATTTTCTGTTGCTATTTTTGCTTTTTTTATAGTATTTTTGTATTCTTCCCTATGAGCGCCTTCCTCTGAAGTTTTAATAGTTGCAAGTATTGATTTTACAAGTGGCTCAGGATTTTCAATCCATCTATCTCTAGCTATATCTATTTCTCCTGAAGCACGCACTCCGTACATATTTATAAAATCATTAAAAAAGCTCTTAAATTCCTCATTACCTTTAATTTCATTTATTCTTGAAACCAAAGTTTCATAATCTTCATTTTCAAATTCATCAATTAAACTTTGAGATTTTCTCACCATATCCGCCAAATCTCCAGTAAGTAATCCCATTTCTGTTGTAATATTTCCTTCTAAACCTTTTGCAATTATATTACTATAATTATTTGTTCCTAAAAGCTTCATTTCCAGCTTTTCAAGAAGCTTAAAAGCAATAATTCCTGGAGCTAAATATGGTACTATTATTTTAGCATCCTCATAAAGACTTGCTTTTTCATGTATTATATTTAACTTTTTAGTACCTTTCTTTGAATTTAAAATAGCCTTCAATGTATCTTCTTCACGCTGCTTAATATAATTATTCATAAACTCCACCGTTCCAGTTAGGTTAGTGAAAAGAAGGTTTTTCATAACTTTAACTGCTATTGGAGCTATATATTTTAAGAAGGGTCTTAAGTTAGCTTTATTTCCTTTAAACTTTTCCTTAAATTCTTCTCTCTTTAAGAGCTCTCCTAAAGCCTCTGCCATCAAAGCATCTGCATTTGTTAATAAAGCTAAAAGCTTTTCCTTTATTCTCTCAGAATTCATAAAGCCACTTACATCTGCATAAATCCTACCACCTGCTGAAGCTAAAATTTTATATTTTTCTTCTCTTTTAATATTTCTACCAAAAGGCAGCATATCTCTAAATAAATCAAGCCCTAAAGGGGATATTGGATCGGTCATCACTTGAAGATGATTTATAGAAATATATACATGAGTGTTATCATCATTGTTATTAGGGGTTGGAAGTGGAAATAATGATGTAATTGCACGACTCTGCACAATATACAATTCGCCATTTTCCAAACACCACTCAATATCCTGTGGGCAGCCATAATGCTTCTCTATTTTAATTCCAAGTTCAGCAAGCCTTTTAATATCAGAATCCGCCATGACTTGGTTAGTAGATTTTTCACCTGTAATATCAACTTTTTTTGTCCCACCACCTTGAATTGGCATTATAGCGAGTTTCTTTTCTGCTATAGTCTTATTTATTATTTCCTCTCTTTTCTTATTAAATTTATATATATCAGGAGATACAAGACCAGAAACTAACGCTTCTCCAAGTCCAAAACTTGCATCAATAGAAATAATTCCTCTATGCCCTGATACAGGATCTGCAGTAAACATAATACCAGCTATATCTGGAAGAACCATTTTTTGAACTACTACAGACATATGCACTTTTTCATGTTGAATTTTATTTTGCAATCTGTAAAGTATTGCTCTATCAGTAAATAATGAAGCCCAACAGTTTTTTACTGCATTAATTAGCGAATCTTTTCCTTTAATATTAAGATATGTATCTTGCTGACCTGCAAAAGAGGCAAAAGCTAGATCTTCTGCTGTAGCACTTGATCTAACGGCATAATAGTTATCAATCCCAATCTTATCAGCAGCTTTAATGATTTCTTCTTCTACTTTTCTAGGCATTTCTGCTTGTTCTATTTTTTCTCTTAATTTAATCCCTATGGTAGCAATATTTTCAAGATTTGCATCTTTAATTTCTTCTACAATAAAACTATAAAGTTTATTATAATTTATAAATTCCTTATAACTTTCTGTAGTTACACAAAATCCAAAAGGAACTGGAAAACCAGCCTTAGTCATCTCTCCCAGATTTGCACCCTTCCCTCCTACAAGTGATAAATCTTTTCTATCTATTTCATCAAAGTACAATGTATACTTATTTACCATAGTGATCATCTCCCCTAATTTTTTTGAAGCTTTGCTCCATTTAAAAATAATTCTATAATTTGGCTCTTTGATAATTCTAAATCGATATTATCATTTCCATAAATACTTGAAATAAAATAATTCATGTACATGAATTGAAAATTTCTTGCCATTATTATTGAAGAAATGTCATTTCTAAGCTGTTTATTTTCTTGTGCGTTTTTTATAACTTCTGAAATCAAATTTTCCAATCCACTTCTATTAGGATTATCTATGGGATTAGCGTTAAAAAGTGTTTGGAGTCTGTATCTAAAATAAATTGCTGTATATTGAATATTTTCTCTAAATATATGATTTATGAAATCTAATATCTTATTCAATGTTTCTTTTATATCTCTTGTTTCTTTGAATTTTTCACTAACTTCATTAAAATTATTATCATGATTATTTATAAGGGCCTGAAAATAAGCTGATAATATTGACTCTTTATCTTGGAAATAATTATATAACGTACCCTTAGAAATATCCGATTTCGTTGCTATTTCCTCCATATAGGTTTCTTGAAAACCCTTTTCTTCAAAAAGAGCTAATGCACTATCAATTATTATTTCCTTAGTTAATTCTTTTTTACGTTCTCTTCTATTTATCATCAAAATCTCTCCCACTTTTATACTCAGTATATTTTTGAACTCCGTATATTTTTATACTACATCAAATATTTTCAGACGTCAATATTCTTTATATTAAGACTTTTAAATAAAAACCACGACCAAAAGATGGTTATTAATAATCCTAAACTCTAATCTAAAACTTTAAACTGTATTGATGGACGTAATTCTTCACCTTTTCTTATCCCTCATGCTCAATAATCCAATTTTTCACATGACAACTTTGTCACATGACACACTTGTCATACGAAAAAATTTATGCTATGATGTCCTCAAGAGGAGATGATTTTATGCCTAAAGATACTTTTAAAAATTTGAATGAAGACAAAAAGCAAAGAATTTTTGATGCAGCTGTACAAGAATTTTCTACTTGTTCTTTCAGTGATGCATCTATTAATCAGATTATTAAAACAGCAGGAATACCCCGTGGAAGTTTTTATCAATACTTTAATGATAAAGAAGACCTCTACTTATATATGATAGAAGAAATTTCAAATCAAAAGAAGAAGCTTATCCCTGAAAGAGTTTCAAATCCAGATGATGAGTTTTTTGAAACTTTTATACAAAAAACTAAAGAGTCACTTGAATTAGGTAAAGCTAAACCTGAATACACCAAGATAGGCATGCTTATGCAAATGGATAACTCTGAATTTATTGCTAAGTTGCGTACTGCTTCCATTGAAAAGTATAGAAAACAACTAGAACATAATAAGGAATGCGGGCTTATAAGGCAGGAAGTTAATACTGATATAGTTTTGGATATGCTTTTCTCATATACCTTGGAGGAATATTTTAAAAGTGGCTTTGATGAAAATGAGTATTTAAAAAAGGTTATCGATGCCATTAATATAATCAAAGAAGGAATCAAAAATAAATAAGGACTAATAATAAAATTATCCAATTGCTTTATTCATTGAATTAAGGAGGAAAATACCTATGAATCCATACGTACTTGGTTTTCAAGATATTGATAAAACAAAACTAGCAATTGTTGGAGGTAAGGGCGCTAACCTTAGTGAGTTATCTAGAATTGATGGAATAATTGTACCAGAAGGATTTTGTATAACTACTGAAGCTTATAAAAAGATAATTGGAAATAACAACGAATTTAATTCACTATTAAATGAATTATCCCTTTTAAATATAGAAAACATAGAAAAAATCGCTGAAATAAGCGGAAAGATTCGTAAGGTTATTGAGGAGATAGAAATTCCAAATGACATTGATGATGAAATAACCTTTTATCTTTCAAAGTTTGGTGAAAAATATGCTTATGCTGTACGTTCTAGTGCTACAGCTGAGGATTTACCAACAGCTTCATTTGCAGGACAGCAGGATACTTATTTAAACATTATGAGAAAACCTTCTATTCTTAAGCATATAAGTAAGTGCTGGGCATCACTGTTTACAGATAGAGCTGTAATCTATCGTATGCAAAATAACTTTGATCATGGCAAAGTTCATTTGTCTGTAGTTATTCAAAAAATGGTGTTTCCTCAAGCTGCAGGAATTATGTTTACAGCTGATCCTATTACATCTAATAGAAAGATAGTATCTATTGATGCCAGCTTTGGGCTTGGTGAAGCTTTGGTTTCAGGACTTGTGAATTCTGATATTTATAAAGTGCAGGAAAATAAAATTATTGATAAAAAGATATCTTCTAAAAAACTTGCTATTTATGCATTAAAAGAAGGCGGTACTGAAGAAAGAGAAATTACAGGTGAGCGTCAAAATATGCAGACACTGACAGATGATCAAATTTTACAGCTTAGTAATATGGGTAGAAAGATTGAGTCTTATTTTGGTCGTCCACAGGATATTGAGTGGTGCCTTTATGATGATAAATTCTATGTTGTTCAAAGTCGTCCAATTACTACTTTATATCCTTCACCACAAGTTAATGATAATAAAAACCATGTTTATTTATCCTTTGCTCATAGACAAATGATGACAGAAGCCATGAGACCATTAGGTTTAAGTTTCTTCCAAATATTCTTTAAGCAATTTGGAATACAAACAAATATGCCCGTGATAGGCGGAAGATTGTATATGGATATATCCCATGATCTTGCTTCGCCAATAGCTAGAAAGCTTTTTATCAGTGGTTTAGACAAGGTAGATGTTTTGATGAAGAGTGCACTTATAAATCTTCAAAAACGAAAAGAATACCTTAAATCGCTTCCTAAAGGAAATACATCTTTAAATGTAGAAGGAGGTGTCCTATCTTTTGGAATCCAGATGATAAAGGAATATCTCAGAAATGATCCAGCTTTTGTTGAAAAATCCGTAGCTGAAAATCAAGTATTACTTCGGAATAAAGAAAAAATATTTTCTTCTATTTCTGGAGAAGAGCTCTTTGATTTCATTGTAAAGGACATGAAGGATATAAAGGCTGCTATGTTTAAAGTCTATGGAGCTTATTTTGCAGGATCTTATGCCTCTAACTGGATAAACAAAAATATGAAGAAATGGCTTGGTGAAAAAAGTGTAGCTGATACCCTCGCTCAATCTGTATCAAATAACGTTACTTCCGAAATGGGATTAGAGCTCCTTGATGTAGCGGATGTAATAAGACAGTATCCAGCTGTAATTGAATATCTTGAGAATGCAAAAAGAGAAACTTTCTTTGAAGACTTAAGTAAAATAGATGGAGGTAATATTGTCAGCGATTCTATTCACAATTATCTTAAAAAATATGGTATGCGCTGCCTGGAGAAATTGATATTACCCGAACAAGATGGAACGAAGATCCAATGCTTCTTGTTCCACTAATACTAAGCAATATAAAGAATTTTGAGCCTAATGCCCACAGTACTAAATTTGAACAAGGACTTCTTGAAGCTAAACAAAAAGAAGAAGAAATATTAAGCCGCTTGAAGCAGCTGCCTGGTGGTAATAGGAAGTTAAAAAAGACAAAGAAAGTCATGAGTGTTTTACGTAATTTTGCTGGCTATAGAGAGTACAATAAATATCTTTTAATATGTTATTTCTGGATCGTAAAACAGGCATTACTCAAAGAAGCCGAAACATTAAAACAAGATGATGTAATCAAAGACATAGATGATATATATTATCTAACCTTTGATGAACTTAAAAAAGCAGTTAAAACAAAACATGTTGACTACAGCATCATAACTAAGAGAAAAGAAGAATACGAAATTTATAAGAAATTGACACCACCTCGTATAATGACTTCTGATGGAGAAATAATCTCTGGCGAATATGATACAGGTAATATGCCAAAAGGAGCAATAGCTGGAACCCCTGTTTCTTCTGGTATTGTTGAAGGACGAGCTAGAGTTATTTTAAATATGAATGAAGCAAAAATAGAAGAAGGCGATATTTTAATTACAAAATTTACTGATCCAAGCTGGACACCAATTTTTGTGCTTGTTAAAGGTTTGGTAACAGAAGTAGGTGGAATGATGACCCATGGTGCTGTTGTTGCAAGAGAATATGGCCTTCCAGCAGTGGCAGGTGTAGATGACGCTACTAAACTTATTAAGGATGGTGAAAGAATTAGAATAAATGGAACAGAAGGTTATATAGAAATCTTATAGACTAACTTAAAGGTAAAATTTTCTGTTTCAGTAGAAATAAAAAAATCGCAGGCGACTGTGGAGCCGTAGATTTTTTTTACGCATCTGCCTTTCCGAACGCATGTGAGGAAAATCTGGCAGGCGAATAAGATTTCTTTTTTATTCTTTTTCTATACAAAAACTAATTAAATAGCCTTCTTCATAAGTTATCCACAGATTCTATTACATTATAAATTCCCACAAGTGTTGATTAACCAAATTTTTACTTTAAATTATTAACTTATTTTTGATATTTTTCAAAAATAAGTTAATAGATATATAGACTTCGACCTTAAGACTTTTTTTAAGCAATTTTCTTACAAATTGAATTAGTGATAATTTAACATATTTTAAATTTTTAGTCGTTTCAACATAAGTAAATTGAAGCAAAACATAAGCTATCAATGATATGAAAAGTTGATTATAGACAGCATTTTCAGTTGTTCCAAATATTCTTTTTACATTCAAGTTTTGTTTTATAAATTTAAAGAAGGTTTCAATTTTCCAACGTTCCTTGTATATTTCTGCTATTTTTTCTGGAGTAATGTTCATTAGGTCAGTGCACACTTTTACTGATTTACCATAATAATCAGTAAATTCAACTACTCTAAATCTATTTTGAGTTTTTTTAGTCTCTTTTCCTAAATAACATGTAACATCTCGAATTACAGAAGAATTTTCTACTACTCCTAAACTTCTCAATTTCTTTGGTTTTGAAAGTATTGTATTATTTTTTATTCTTATAACAAAAGATTGTTTTATTTCTTTAAACATATCAAATCTCTCATGATTTTCATAAGCCCTATCTTCAACTAAAATAGAGTGTACATCTATTAAACCTTCACCTATCGGTCCATCATGCTTTTTAGCAATAGTTTCAATAACTTTTTGTGGTGTAAAGTCATTAATATTTAAAGATATATGAAGTTTTATTCCAGATTTCTTCCCATTAAATTTTGCCCATTTAAGACGGTTTTCACCTACGGTCACGGTAGTTGAATCAATTGCTATTAATTGTTTTGGCAAATTTAGAATTCTTCGCATTCTACGATTACATTTAGAAACAATAATCTCAAATAAAGTTTTAGAAATTTTGTAATCTACCTTAGAGGCTTTTTTAGAAATAGTTGAATAATCAACTGGTGTTAGCCCTACTGATTCCATATGCTCAACGCCATCCCTATAACTCTTATATTCATTCGTAGCTGCTGCAATAAAGAATTTTATTAAATCATATAATGTGAATTTTCTTGCAGTATCAACATATTCTAAAATTTCACTAAATTTTTCAACTTCCTTTTCACTTAAAAATGTTTGAAATATATCAAATATAGTGGTAGTATTTTTCATGAGGGCATTCTCCTTAAGTATTATTTTGGTTCGCACTTTAATATTACTACAGAATGACCTCATTTTTTATATATTTTCACTTCTATTTTTTGGTTAATCAACACATATGATAAATTCCTATAGAATAAAAAAGTTCAACTATATAAGCGACCCAATCTGGGCCGCTTTCTTAAACTCTAAGACTGGAGGTACATACTCATGAAAAGAGAAAAGAAAATTAATAAGCCGCAGTGCTCAAAGGTAGAACGTAGCATACTAAGTTGCTACTTTATTATTCAAGATTTTTCACATATTATCTCGTAATTTCCTTTAAATTTATCTCCTTCTATAAAAAGCTCATATATGTCGGTTTTCTCTATTTTTATATCCTTTTCTCCCTTTTTCCCTGGATCAAACTCATATATTAAGTTTCCTTGGGAATCAACAAATCTTAGCAATAATTTTCCATCTTTAATAGTTGATTTATAATTAAATCGTATAATATCTCCTTGATTAAAAGTAATTGTATAAGGAATTTTTGAAGAATCTGTCCATTCTCTATTTGTACTCATACGCCTAGTTATTGATGTTGTTTTATTATTTTCTTTTATAACTGTGTAACATGATAATAATGCAATTAATCCAAAAAGTATAATGCATACAAAAAATTTTTGATAAGAGTTTAATTTCATGATATCCTCCTTTATTAAAATATTATGATAAAAGTATAATCAGTTTTAAAGAATTATGTATTTGTTTCTTAATAAATCATAGATATTCTACAATCATATAAATACTGTGCCATCTTTCATTCTAAATATCTTATTCTTACCGGCTATATTCTAATAATAAGCATAATTTTTAAAGAATACCTTGCTATATTTCTAAGGATTTTCTAAAGATTATTTAACTTTATTCTTGCACCATTAAATTAAATATCTCGAAGGTTTAAATTTTCACCAGTGGATATGTTTCAAAGCAAAATAAAGGGGCTGTTGCAAAACTAACATATTTAGTGCGACAGCCCCTTTGTGAATTTCCGCCATGCAGCGGTTATCCTCTTAATGTATTGTCGTGGGTTTCATGGTAGCGGCGAAGCACAACCTTTGAAATCCACCATAGAATTTTTTTAATTCTATTTTTTAATATTATACTTTCTCCATTTTATGCATTCATGCATTATATTCCTAGTCTAATCCATTAAATGATGGATAAGCAGATTCCCCATGTTCAGCTACATCAAGTCCATCAGCTTCTTCTGAGCTATCAACTCTAATATCCATAAACATTTTCATAACTTTTATAATTAAGAAAGTCATCCCACCTGCAAATATTATTGTTATTACAATACTCATTATTTGTGCAATGAAAAGTTTAACATCTCCATAGAAAAGACCATTCCATTGTGCTACAGGATTAATTGCAGTTTGTCCAAAAATTCCAGTTGCAATACCACCCCAAATTCCACCGATTCCATGACATCCAAAAGCATCAAGTGCATCATCATATCCAAACTTAGCTTTTACTTTTTCAACAAAGAAGAAACAAATTGGAGATACTGCTATACCAATTATAATTGATGACCAAAGTGGAACAAACCCTAATACTGCTCCTGTTGCTGCTCCAAGTAATGTTGGCTTACCATGTTTTACTTTTTCAATCAACATCCATGAAAGCATAGCTGCAGCTGCTGCAGTATTTGTTGTCATGAATGCATGTACAGCAAGTGGACCAGCTCCGAGCGCACTACCTGCATTAAATCCAAACCATCCAAACCAAAGTAATGCTACTCCAAGAACTACAAATGGAATATTATGTGGTCTATATGCCATAATTCCATGTCCACGTCTCTTACCTAACATAATACAAGCTACAAGGCCCGAAATACCTGAACTTATATGAACTACATTTCCTCCAGCAAAATCAACGGCACCTAAAGAACTTATTAATCCACCAGCTCCCCATACCATATGTGCCATTGGATAATATACTAAAAGTGACCATATAGCTACAAATATGAACAATGCTGAAAACTTCATTCTTTCTACTAAAGCTCCAGTTATAAGCGCTGGAGTAATTATTGCAAACATCATTTGAAATGCAGCAAAAAGCTCTTGAGGTATTGTGGGTGCATATGCTGAAGGCTCTGTTCCTACCCCATTAAAACCTAAGAAATTAAGTCCACCTATTATCCCATGAAAATCATTACCAAAAGACAATGAATAACCTACTAAAACCCACATTATTGATGCTAATCCACAAACAAAGAATGAAGACATCAATGTATTTAAAACATTTTTCCTACGAACCATTCCACCATAAAAAAATGCAAGTCCTGGTGTCATTAAAAGTACAAGTGCTGAACAGATCAATATAAAACTGCAATCGCCTAAATTAATTTCCATATAAAATCCTCCTTAGTATGTTAGGCATATGAAAGAAAATAACGAGTCCAAAATGCCATGTATATTTTTCATCAGGCAAGGAGGTGGATTGTGCTCATAGCAACCCTATTAGTGCAATCTGCCGACACAGGATGATGGAAAATAGGCTAGCAGATGGACTGGTTATTTTTTTGAATATGCCTCAAATCTCAAAACAAAATTTCAGCTATTTATGTATAAGTTTTTTTAATTTTTGAATGTAACTTAGCTTAAAAATAACTGTGCATTACCTAAAAATTAATTTTTGAATTCTTTTTCTCAACTAATTATAATGTCCTATTTTTTTGTATAAAAAAACGGCATTCGAAAAATATACTTTTAAAAGTATGTTTGTCGAACGTCGTCGTTCTTATTTCATAGTATATTATCCTCACAGAATTTTGTCAATATTATTTACATTTAAAAATACAAATGCTTATTTTATTATCATAATAATGCCTAAATCCTCCAGTAATCTATAAAACATGGAATAATTCTAATATAGAGGTCAATGGCCATAACGAAGGAAACAATTTATGCAGGCGAATATATTTTCTTTTTTATTCTCTTTATAAAGCATAACATTCTTAATCAGCCTTTTCATAAGTTATCCACAGATTTGAATCGAATATAAATTCCTAGAGAATAAAAAAGAATTTTAACAATGCTCTTGCGCATTACTAAAATTCTTTTTACATAATTATAATTTTTTAACCTTGAATTTATCCTTGTCATTTACTATTTTAATATTTAAATTATTTAATACTTTATCTAAACTTTTTATTTGATTAATATATTTTATATTACCTTTTTTAATTACCTTTTCTATCATTTTAATTATAGCTTCTTTTTCTTCAGCTTCTAATTTAACTCTTTGACATATATATTCTCTGTTAATATGAATTAATGTAGTCCAAATTTGTTCTTCTACTATGTTATTAATATTCATCATAACCCAAGTAAAGTCTTTTCTTCTATCTTTTACAGGGTATGCTTCCTTAAAGAATTTTATAAAGGCATCTTCTTCTTTAGGCTCCTTTTCAACTACATATTTACCAAACTGATTTTTTAATTCATTTTGAAGATACATAATAGTATTCGGTTTAACTTTATCTGACATCTTCTCAATATTATCATAGATAAAATTATAAGTATCTTGAATCTTTTCTGGGTCAGCTTCACCCTTTTTTAGTATCTTTGCAATATCAATATATTCTAAAATGTTCTTCTTGCAATTTAATTCTTTGTTATATAACTTTTCCCATATTTCTTCTGCATTTAAATTTTCTAAGCTTAAGTTTTCTTGCATGCTTACACTCCTTGGTATCTTTTAAGATACTATGTATTAAAATAATTGTACTCGTAAAAATATTTGTATTAAATTATTATCAAGGTACGCGATAATTTTATCACAATAAAATAAAAGGAGCAATTATAATGAATAATATTTTGAAAATTAACAAGGAACCGTCAAAAAAATAACTAATAATTATACTTGTATATTTTGCATACTTAATTTGTTATTTTATTTCTGGTTCCTTAATTAAAGTTATCTAATAATTATTCAAATAAATTAATAACCTTCTCATCTTTACCGCAACACTTTTTATATTTTTTTAAACTACCGCATGGACAAGGATCATTTCTTTTTATATCCTTATTTGCCTTTAAGCTAACTACATTTGATTTAATATCATTAGTAGTTGAACCCTTATATCTCCATAACCTAATTTTCTTAACAAATTTATTCATCATACTCGATGCAACATATCTGGCTTCTTCATTTTCAATATTAATTAATTCTATCATTTTATCTACTGCATCTTTAGGTTCATTTTCTTGAACATCAAAAATCAAGTCTTCCATCATAGCTATTAACATGTCTCTATCTACTCTAAACATATTAGTAAACTCTTTATAAAAAGTTTTTCCTGCTTTACTATTATAAACCCAATTTTCTTCTAACATATTTAATAATTCTTCTTTCGAAATCATGGCATAACTCAAATCTTTTTCTGTATCTATATCCTTTAATAGTTCATCAAAATTATCTATTTCATTATTAACAATAAACATTCCTTCTTCTCTATATTCATTGTAGTAATATGTTGCCTCTCTAATTAACTCTTCTAATTCACAATTTTCTATATTCAAATATCTTTCTATTATCTCTTTAGCATCTGTTAGTTTTAAAATACCATATACTTTATTCATTGCCCTAAAGATATTTACAATTTCACTATTAAATTTTATTACACGTCTATATTCAATACTATTTCTTTCTTTTATTAATGCTTGTACTATTTCAGGCATTAAAAATATTGATACACCATCTTTTACAGTTGGAAAGAGCATTCCTTGCTGTATAAAATATACACTCTTATCTGCTTCCTCTTCATCAATATCATCAAAAAGTTTTACACCTTTGCTATCCACATAACTTTTTAAAATCCTATATCTTTCCTCGTCAAAGAATAAAGCTCTTTTTTCAACCAAATTCTTATATTCTTTAAGTAATGTTTCAATTAATTTTTCTTTATTTAAACCTGATATCTTATTTACTCCAAGATTTCTTGCTATATTATATATTTCATCTTTAGACAAACAATTTATTAATTCATTTAAATCAAAAGAATAAACTCTTTTACTTAGCTTTTTCTCTATTTTATTAGCAAGTTTATCTAATCTATCTTCTATGCTCCTGCAATCCTCACATAGCCAACCATTATTTTCATCACTAAAATAACTTGCTGGTTCTCCACAGTTTTTGCATTTATTATTTTCTTTTTCCTCTTCATTGCACTTTTTCATCTCAATGCATTTCCCTGTATTTTCTTCTCCATTTTTTATTTGTTTATTATAATCATTCTTTTTCTTCAAACAATTCTATCTCCTCTGTATATAAAATCAATCTACTCCTTAAGTACAAATTTGATTTTATATATAAATTAAATTTAAGTCAATAACTCACTAATACTTTCTATTATATCTGATAAAATACCAAAGGCTATTTCAAAATTGAAATTAAATTCCTATTTTGAAATAGCCAAATCTTAGTTCTTTATTAATTTTTCAAAAAATTAATCATTCCAATACAGTCTCAAATTTTACACTTGCCATCTGAACAAATTCCTAAACTACTATCATCTTGACTTTGTTCTTCCACTGTAAATTTCTCTATTGGTAATGAGAGTTCTTCTTTTCTTACTTTCTCCAACATCTCTAAAAACAACTCAGGTTGTTGCGCACCAGATATTGCATATTTATTATTAAATACAAAGTAAGGAACACCGCTTATTTTAAGCTTTGAGGCGCTTTCTTCGTCATTTCTCACTTCAGCTCCATACTTATCTGATTCCAATACTTGTAAAGCTTTATCAATATTAAGACCAACTTCACCAGCTAGGCCAGCCAATACTTTATAATCAGATATATTTAGTGAATCTATAAAGTATGCTTTTAAAATTCTTTCTGCTAATTCATTCATCTTGCCTTCTGTTTTTGCATAGTGTGTTATCCTATGTGCATCAAAAGTATTAGTTGGAATTAAATTATCGAAATCATATTCAAGACCAATAGCCTTAGCTTGTTCAACAATTTGATTATTTGATGCTTTAGCTTGCTCTACTGATATGCCATACTTTTTTGCTATTATTTCATGAATATTTCCATCAAATTTCTTTTTAGCTGCAAAATCAAGTTCAAAACTTCTAAAAACTAATTCAACTTCATTCCTATGTTCAAATTTATTTAAAGCAATTTCTAATCTTCTTCTGCCTAAATAGCAAAATGGACACATAAAATCAGACCATACTTCTATTTTCATTTCTAACACTTCCTTCCTAGTATTTATATTATAAAATTTTAATTAAAAATCAAACCTTCTCTTAATTCTCTCATGTTAATTCCTACATTAAATAAATTAATAGAATTATTGCTAATATGGCTAAACCACCTTGCTTTATAAAAATACAAAAACTAAAATTTATCTTTTTTATAGCATCACAAAGTATTTATTTCAATTTAATTGTAATAAATACAATTGCGCTTGTCAATATATTTTTTGCTGTAATTAGTATATAACATCAGTATCAATTATTCTTTATCTACAGTCCTTTTACCTATTTCGATATCATGTATACTCTCCCGAACATTTAAAAGATAAACTTAATTTTTATAATGAATTCATTTCTTTAAAATAAAAAAACACAAATTTTCGTAGGTTTCATGATGGAAGCTAACCGTATCGTATCAAATGTACAATATCTAATGAAGAATAATAGAAAGAGCCTATAACAGCATTTTCACTTATGCGTGTTATAGGCTCTTCGTCTTTGTATCTGGCTCTTTATCTAAACATTAGGCACAATCAAATAAATAACAAGCCCATTTGCCGACCTATTTTCCATCGTCCTGCGTCGGCAAAATGCCATAATAGGCCCGCTATGATGGCACTTTGCCTCCTTGCCTGATGAAAAATATGCATGGCAACTTTGGACTTGTTATTTATTTTCATGTGCCTTAACTATTTCATTTCATCAATTGCAGTTTTACCAGCAATTCTTCCGAAGGTAAATATATCAGTTAATGCATTACCGCCAAGACGGTTACCTGCATGGATACCTCCAGCAACTTCTCCAGCAGCATAAAGATTTTTAATTGGTTTATCATTTTCATCTAATACGTGGGCTTTAGTGTCTATCTTAAGTCCACCCATTGTATGATGAACTGCTGGCTTTCTTGGAGTAGCATAAAACGGTGCTTTCTCTACTTTTAAGCTAAATGTATCCTTATGGAATTCAGGATCAAAACCAGCATCCACATATGAATTATATTTATTAATTGTGTCTACAAGAACTGCAGGATCCATACCAACTTTTACTGCTAGCTCTTCTAGGGTATCGGCTCTAAATAAAGTACCAGCTTCTACCTGACGGTCTAACTTTTCTTGACTTGTATTAGCTGCAGTTTTCTTTATTTCATCATCAGCTATAAGGTAGAATAAACCACCCTGTTCAATTGCAGCTTTTGTTAATACATCTCTTCCAGAGAATTCATTAATAAATCTTTTTCCTTCTTTATTTACCATTACAAAGTTTTCAGGAGGTACTTGAACTCCACTGAATAGTTCACCAGTTTCAGGATCAGCTACAGGCATCATTTGAGTGAAGCCCATTCCTGTAAGTGCTGCTCCTACAGATTTACCAAGTACTATTCCATCACCAGTCATAGCATATGAATTTGTAGTTTTTATATCATCAGCTATTTCATTCCAGTAAGTGTTGTATTCTTTCAGCATCTTTGTGTTCGCGCCAAAACCACCACTTGCAAGGACTACCGCTTTTGCATGAACAGTTATCTTTTGGCCATTAACACCAGTTGCTATAACTCCTTTTATTTCACCATCTTCTATGATAAATTCTTTTACAGGACTATCAGTAATGATTTTTCCTGAGCTATCTTGTACATATTTTGTTAGTGCAAGTATAAATGATGAACCATGGCTTTTAGTAGGCTTATGACCACGACGCCAAAGTGCACCAACTGGAGCAAATACTATGCTCTTATCATACTCAACCCCTATATCTTCTAGCCATTTAACACTCTCTAAAGCTCTGTCTGTAAGTATCTTTACTAGGTCATATTGGCCATATATTGTGTTACCATTAAGGTCAGTTCTTTTACCACCAAAATATGTTTGCATTCTGTGAAGTAGTGGAGAGTCAAATAGATGCCCTTTTTGTGTTTCAAACTTTTTCTTGTATTCTGAAAACTCTTTTCTAAGTGCACGGAAATCATCTATGTATTCTGTATGAATTAAGCTCTCATCTGTAGCTAGTAGTTCTTCAATTGTATGTCTTTCTCCTTTATTTTCTTGAAACTGCATCTGCCACTCTGGATCTGCAGCATTGACAGGACCACCTGAACGTATGGTATTTCCACCTACTGCTGGATATTTCTCAAGAACAATAGCACTTCTACCATTTTGCAGCGCTGTTGCAGCTGCACTTAATCCAGCACCGCCTCCGCCTACAACTACTACATCACAAGTATATTCTTCGTCTTCTTTTATAAGACTGCTAGCAGGCTTTGGACGTCTCTTAAGTATGTCAGGGTTAACTCCTGCAAGCTTAACTGCTTTGGCTACACCATCTAATACAGCATTACTAGTTTCTGAAGCACCAGAAAGAGCATCGACATTTAATGTCTGTCCTTCAATTATTTTATCTGGTATTCTTACAAAAACTACATCTGCAAGTCCTTCTGTCTCTCCATCTGTATTTATATCTATACTTTCTATTCTGTCTTCACTAAAGGATACTTTCATTGGAAGACTTCCACTATGACCTATTGCATCTACCTCATATACTCCTGGGTTAAAGGTAAACTCTTCTTCTTCGTTAAGTTGATTTGAAATATTTGCAAAACGCATGAAGCGTAAGAAGCATATTTCTAAGAAGTCTATGGTTCTTTCATTATTTAGATTACCTTCCTCATCAAATGCTTTATTTGCGCTTCCAAGTAAAAATTCATATCCTGGCATTACATTTGCATCAACACCTGGTGCATCTAAGATTTGACGAAGATGTAGCTGTGCACGAGAAGAACCTTGAACATCAAGTGACGCACCAAGGATCATTACTGGTTTGCCGGCAAGTGGATGAAGATCAAAGCTTAGCCATTCAATTAAGCTTTTAAGACTAGATGGAATTGAGTGATTATACTCAGGAGTAGCTATAATAACACCATCACTTGCCGTAATCTTATTATTGAACATTTGTATTACTTCACTTGAGGATTGATTATCAGATTGATTAAACATAGGAACATCTGTAATCTCAAGTATTTCTATTTCTGCCTTCGACTCAAAGTATTTTTTCATAAACTGAAGTAGTTTACGATTATATGATCTTTTTGCACTAGTTCCAACAATTGCTATAAATTTCATTGATATTAATCCTCCTACTCTTGCCATGTGAATTTTTTAACTTTTTTATGTAAAACTTTTTCTGCTAAAAGTTTTGATGTAATATCTGTAAATAGAAGAAACTCTCTAAAAATTTCATCAAGTTCTGTTAGCTTATCTGAATAAATAAGATTTCCTGCGCTATCAAATGCCCCTTGTGATTTTCCTAAAAGGAATTCACTGCTTGGCATGATTCTAGCAGCAAGCTCAGGTGAATCAAGTATTTGTCTAAGATGTGCCTGTGCACGAGAAGAACCAAGTGTACCAAGAGAAGCCCCCACTATTAAAACAGGCTTGTCAGTAAGTGCCTGACTAGTGTAACTAATCCATTCAAGAGCACTCTTTAAAACCGCTGGTATGGCATGATCATACTCTGGAGTTGCTATTATTACACCATTTGCTTTTAAAATTTTATCAGATAATTCTGCTACCTTTTCGGGAACATCAGAATCCTCTGGTTCATTAAATGCAGGTAAATCCTTAATTTCATATAGTTCTATCTCTGCCTCACTCGAAAAATGCTTTTGCATAAATTGAAGCAGCATACGATTAGTTGACACATCTGAGTTAGTGCCTACAATTGCTAAATACTTCATAGTAATCCCCTTTCTGTATTTCAAAATTTCATAACTTCATAATTTTAATAATTGTTTGATATAATTTTAACATGTTACATATATTATATCTAATAGTTATTTATTGAAGTTTGATAACATATTTGTTATAATCGAACACAAGATTAAATGAGTAAGGCACTATCAAATCAAGTGAAACTTGATTCAGGTGGAGTTTGATCTCCATCTGAATCTTAGTTGAACTTATCTAGGGTCGTGCCGCTGTTTCACAAATCACTAATGTGATTTGTATAAATTCGATTAACCAAATACAAGATTTGGATTCTCACTTATCTCCCGCTTATAGAAGCGGGAGTGTTACAGCGGCTAGACATCAGATCAATAACAAGTCCACTTGCAAGCAAGGCTATTTGTGACTCGTTATTTATTTTCATGTGCCTAATTATTTCACAAAAGGATGAATTAAATGTCAAAATACTATTCTCAAGATATTTTGTATTATATTGATGCAATTTTAAAGCACAGTAATTATGGCAAGGCTGCCAAATCACTTTATATTTCTCAACCTCACTTGACACAGAGTATTAAAAGGATAGAAAGTCAGTTAAACTGTGAGCTTATAAGTCGTAACAAGCTTCCATATCGATTAACCGAACAGGGGAAGATATATTATCAGTATTTAACTTCAATAGAAAATAATTATGCGAGGCTGATTAGGGAAATATCAGCTGTGTCAGATATAGATAGCAAGGTTATAAAGATAGGAGTGCTTCCTAGCCTTGGGACCTACCTTTTACCTCTTTTTTTACCAAAGTTTTTGGATATACATCCAAACTGTAGAATAGAGCTTTCAGAGGTTTTACCAGAAAAAAATGAGAAACTCATTCTGAATGGTGAATTGGATTTTTGGCTTGGACAAAATTCAAGAAATATTTCTCCGAACTTAAACTCGATTACTTGGGGCAGACACGGATACCGTGCTATTATTCCTCGCTGCTGTGATCTATATCAGAAAGATGTCGCCATTATTCCAGAAGGAACTATCGACATAAACAAGATATTGTCTCAAAAGCTGATACTAACTTCCAAGGGTTCTGCTATAAGAAAGCAGATAGATCAATTATTAAGCGTTTATAAGGTGGAACCAAGGATCATAATGGAAAGCACCGAAATAAATACTGCACGTAACCTTGCAGCGAGTAATTTGGGACTGACCTTTATACCAGAAAGCGTCTATGTAAAGGAGTGTCCATCTGAATACAACATATATGAAATTCCAATTGATGAGCTGAGTTTAGATTATTTTATAGCATATCACAGTGAAAAAAAACTAACTGATATTGATAAAGACCTTATAGATGCATTTCTAATTCACGGACAAAATAATTACATTGTAGGAGAGCAAAATGAATGAGTATACGAAGATAATATATCTTATGGGAACAAAGATCTCTCTATATATAAAGGGAGAATCTGCTGAAAAGCTTGCAGAAAAGGCTTGTGATATGCTGATTAATTATGAAAAAGTCTTTAGTGCTAACAGTGATAACTCACAGCTTGCCATGCTAAAAAAAACAGCTCCACTAGCTCCGCAAGAAGTGGATGCAGAGCTGTATGAGCTGATAAAAATAGGAAAAAAACATAGTTTATGTGAGAATACATATTTAAATATTGCAATAGGACCATTAATAAAATTATGGAGAATAGGTTTTAAGGAGGCACATGTACCAGAGAAAGAAGCTATAGCAAATGTATTAGAACTTTTAAAGCCTGAAAATATACAACTAGATGATGAAAAAAAGACCGTGTATTTCTTAAAAAAAGGCATTGAAATAGACCTTGGCGCCATAGCTAAGGGCTATTTTGCTGATAAAGTTATGGAATTCTTTAAGGAAAATAGCGCTGTTTCAGCTATGGTAGATATGGGAGGTAATGTTCTCGTTTTTGGAGACTCACCATCAAACAGCGTTGACTGGAAGGTAGGAATACAAAATCCATTTCTACCAAGAGGAAATGCAGTGGCACTTGTCAAAATAAAAGATCAATCCGTTGTAACCTCAGGAATATATGAGAGAATGTTTGAAAAGGATGGACGTAAATACCACCATATATTTGACAGCAAAACAGGCTACCCAATAAAAAGTAATATAGCTTCTTTAACTATTATTGCTGATAAATCCATAGACTGCGATATATATACTACAAAATTGTTTGGATTAGATGCTGCTTCAATTATTCATAGAGTTAATAGAATTAAAGGTATGGGTGCTGTTGTAATAACTGTGGACGGAAAACTAGCCTATACAAATAATCTTATAGGAAGAATATCTCCATTAACAATGTAATATTCCCTACCTTTACCTTTCAAAAAACACAACCGCTTGTAAGTAGCTATTTAAGCCACATACAAATGGTCGTGGATTTTATGTTGGAGGCGAAGCATGACCTTATAAATCCACTACATTTCTAAAAAATTTTTAAAGAAGTGTTTCATAAGTATTATGCCATTATTACCATCACTGCAATTGTAATTAAGCTGCCTAATATTCTTCCTAAAGTAACACTGTAATCTATAATCACATTAGGTAATATGGTAAAAAATATGGAGTCCTTTCCTTGTTTAAAATAATTTTGATTACTATACTTATCAGAATAAATAAATTCCTCAACAATTGGCATAACTTGATTTCCGTAATGCATAAGGTTTTTATAACTAATACTTTCATAACGGGGCTGTTGAAATAGCCCCTTTTAAATTATGATAAATTAGTATCTATTGCGTTATATAAATAAGTGGTTAAACGCCTTGTAGAAATAATCATGAAAGTAGATACATTTTCCGCTGTGACCTTGCCATTTTGATACAAAACTGTAAAGAGCGCAGTTTCCTCTGTAGTAACAAGACCAATTCCCTTATGCCCTAAAAACATGATATCGTCCACATTTCTTGTATTATAAACAATAGCATTGTTAGCAACCCATATTTCATTTACATGCATTGGTGCATTTTGTGGGTTTTGAGACGGTAAGGATAAGAAATTAAATCTAGCAGCAATAAAGTCCTTTAATGACATTACTACTTTTGATACTATTTTAGTATCTATTGTATTTAAATTCATATCATAGGTCCTTGCAAGTAAATGTTCTGACTTTAGGACTACAGTTCTTGATATATAATTGAAATATAGAAAGAATTCATCAGTTGTTCTATAAGTTTGAAGTAAATCTCCACTTACAGAAGCTAATGAAATTGTTGCAGGAACTCCGTTAGAGTTTCCAAGATCAGCTTCTCTTTGTTGCTCCTCAATCTTTTTAATCTCTGTATAATCTACAGGTACATCTTCCGGTAGAACAATCACTACTTTCCCTTTGGGTAGATTTATTTCCACCGTTTTTATTTTTTCTTTTAAATCGTGCATCAAACTACGCCTCCTGAATCTTTGATATAGTTCAATATATGATTAATTTTATTGAAATGTTACATAATTTAACATATCAATAGATATCTTGTCAGGAAATTATACTATATTTTTTGTTTTTAAATCCCCTATAACCTTGCATATGTCATTATCGAAAGATAAACTTTTTTCTAATATTTTTCCAGCAATTCAGGATAATCCAAATTCATGCGACGTAGTAAAACATTATGATGCTTTTCTTCTATTTCTTTGAATGGGCAGCGGATAATAACAGGGGTATAGAAGCCAACACCTAGCTCTAAAATAATTAAGGTGACCTTTGAAATCCACCAGAAAATCTTATCTTATTTTAATCCAAAATATATTACATACTAATAACCTTACTTATGAAATCCGCCTCATTATTTATTAATGTATATATGTTGCAATTCACAATGCACATTTCACAATTCACAATTACGGCTAAAATTCTTGCAATAGTTTTAGAATCATAATGAAGAATTATTTTTGCAATATATATATGGATAATATTCATTATAACTTTCTAAATCGTTTAATTTTAATATTTAGTAACATATTTTTTTATCTTAATATCAGGTATAAATATTGATATTAAAACATAAAAGTTAGCACGAAATAAAGCTCTATACTAACTTTTAATAAAATAAAAAAAGCTAAGGATATTCTCCAAAGCTTTTTCTTATTTTATAGCTAACTAACTTTTTATCATAGATATTAAATAATTGTATTTATACTATTCACTCTTAAGTGCATCTATAATATTCTCCATTTTTACTCTTGAGCTAGAATAAAGCATTGCTACACCAACAATTATAAATACAGAAACTACAGCTGATAAAATGCTTACCCATGGAAGAATAAAATGAAAATTAAATTTTCCCATGATTATTCTATGAATTAAATACATTATTCCAATGCTTACTGGAAGTCCATATGCAAGTGATTTAATGCCATAAAATATACTTTCATAGTTTATCATTTTATTGAAGCTTTTTGGTGTCATTCCAACAGATTTTAACATAGCAAACTCTCTCTTTCTAAGAGCAACACTAGTGGATATTGTGTTAAGTATATTTGCAACGCAGATAGCTATAATTAGTGCAACAAATCCATATCCAAAAACTGACATAAGTACAATAATCTGATTTTCTCTTTGTCTATTCATAAATACATTTTGAATAGACATTCTATTGTCACCCCCAGCATTTATAATAGTTTCAATATCTGTCTGAAGTGTCACAGGATCATTACTCTTTATAAATAAGTTTGTATC
This sequence comes from Clostridium sp. MF28, assembly GCF_002969175.1. Classification (NCBI taxonomy): domain Bacteria; kingdom Bacillati; phylum Bacillota; class Clostridia; order Eubacteriales; family Clostridiaceae; genus Clostridium; species Clostridium sp. MF28. The sequence continues at coordinate 5,715,949 of NZ_CP014331.1, read as the reverse complement.
TATGCTTTCAACTATATTCCCACGAACACCTATTATTTTATCAAATACTTCTCTAGATACTATAATGTTAAACCCTGGATTTGCCTCTTGAGAAAAAACTCCTGTCGGTAATTTATCTGTAGCAGCTGCTATTTCTACTGATGTTAGCGGCTCATCTTTTTCTGGTTCAAAGCTATGATAAAGTAAATCTAGCTTTTCTCCCTTATTTACTTTTACGGCCTTTGTTTGAATATATTTTTTAGTCTGCATATCTTTATATTTAACTGTATCAATAACTATTGCAGAAATCTTATTTGTATCTTTTAATAAGTTAAAATCTACTCCAACTTCTTTTGCATATATTTTAAGAGCTTCATTATCTAATGCATTTACATTAATACTATAAGGATATGCTCCATTTTTCATTATACTTTTGTCATCACCTTTCAAGTAGTCTGCCATGGAGTTTTCATTAATCCATACCCTTGCATCAAAAGTATTTACTTGGTTAAGCTCTTTTATATTATCAAGAGCGCTTATTTTTTTAACTGTATTGTTTTTTTCCTCTACATTTTTACCTGTAACCAATACATTTATATCAAAATTTATTCCATCTTGACTTAAAATAACAGACTTCTTTAAATCCGAAGCAAAAGAGTTTACACTTAAAAACAATACCATACTGATAGTCAAAGAAAATACTGTTGCCTTATATCTACCTTTATTTCTTTTTAAATTCTTAAGTCCTATATTTCCCTCAATACCAAACACTTTTTCTGTAAACCTTGAAGTTTTTATCTCTTTACCTGTTAATTTTATATCCGAGGTTTGACGAATAGCATCGATAGCAGATATACTTGAAGCTCTTTTTGCAGGAATATATGTTGATATTAGTATAGTAAGAGCAGAAACTACAATGGCAGCAATAACAATTAATGGCGATACAACTACCCTAAAGTTTTCAGTAACTCCCAAAACACCCCTAATCATAGAGTTTACACATAGGAACGTAAGGCTCATACCTAAAAATCCGCAAATAATTCCAATTGGAATACCTATTACTCCTATAACTGCTCCTTCAAAAAACACTGAATCTCTCTTTTGTCTTTTAGTAGCTCCTACACTTGATAGCATTCCTAAATACCTTGAACGTTCTGATACAGAAATAGCAAAAGCATTATATATGAGCGAAATAGATCCAACCATTATTATTATAATCATTATAGCTGATAGACCAAGAATCATATTGTGCATTGAATCATCCTTAACAACTCCATGATATCTAAGTAAGCTATTATTAAACTCTACTGTTTTTATTTTATTTTGTACTGCTATATCTTTTGCATGATCAAATAGCCCTCTGTTAATACTTTTTAATATTACAAACGCATTTTCTTTTTCCTTAGAAGTAACATTATTTTCATCTACATAACCAAGTACTGTAAAACCTGGAGCCCATGTGGGCTCAAACTTAGGACGCTTTATTATACCTACAATTTTATAAGTTTTTGTTTTTTCCTTTGTTAAAGTTTCTCCAAGAGTATCTTTATTCTTTTGAAAATAATCGTTCTGTGTCAAAACTCTATTGTCGGAATATCTCTTTCCAATATCAGCAGTTAGAGTATCTCCTATTTTGTAGTTAACTTTAGCATTGTTTATAATGTCCTCTGAAATTACAACTTCATTTGTAGCTTCTGGGAGCCTTCCCTTACTTAATTCAACTGGAAACTTCCTAAAACCTTCTTTGTTGTACTCCTGTATAAATAAGTAAGGTTTATTAACATTTTTACTTCCATTTAACACTGCATATCCTAAATCCCTACTCAAAATAACATTCTTCGTATTTTTATCACTTTTTATTGATTGGAGCTGAACGTTATCAATATCTTTATAGACAACATGCCACTCCCCTTCATTGGCTATACTTTGTCTTTGCATTACATCCATAAAAGAAACTACGAGAGTAGCCACACCAGTTACCATTGCCGCTGAGATAATTACACCTATTATAGTTACAATTGTTCTCTTTTTATTTAGTCTTAAATGCCTTAAAGTCAATTTATTTATTATATTCACGAGCGAACCACCTCATCCTTTTTAATTTCACCATCTTCTATTGCTATGATTCTGTCAGCTTGTAATGCAATACGCTCATCATGAGTAATTATTATAAGGGTTTGGTTAAAAGTTTTATTAAACATTTTTAATAAATCAACTATTTCACTACTATTCTTACTATCTAGATTTCCAGTTGGCTCATCAGCAAGCATTATAGCCGGATTACTTATAAGAGCTCTTCCTATAGACACTCTTTGTTGTTGTCCACCAGAAAGTTGGTTAGGCAAATGATTGAGCCTTTTCTCTAAGTTAAGTATTTTTATTATCTCATCAAACTGCTTCTTATCTACTTTGTGTCCATCAAGCAGTAGTGGGAGAGTAATATTTTCTTCTACATTGAGTACTGGAATAAGATTATAAAATTGATATATAAGTCCGATTTGTCTTCGCCTAAAGATAGCCAGCTGTGTTTCATCTAAATTATAAATATCAGTGTTATCTACTAAAACCTTGCCACTAGTCGGTCTATCTACCCCTCCAAGCATATGAAGCAAAGTTGATTTTCCTGAACCTGATGGTCCAATAATTGCGACAAATTCTCCTTTTTCTACTGAAAAGGATACATCATTAAGTGCCTTCACCGCAGTATCCCCGCTGCCATATACCTTAGATAAGTGTTCTATTCTTAGTATTTCCATCTTAAAACCTCCAAGTTTTTTTATCATGGTTTTAGTATATATAGTTCAGATGACTTTACAGTGACTTTATTATTACAATTTAGTCACTTATGAATTTTTAAGCCTTAAATTTTGTTTGATATAAATTTCTATCCTTTATACCGTTATCTTATAAAATTTTATAATAAAACATGTCCCCTCATTTTTCCTGCTGCTTACATTTATATCTCCATTTTGACTTGTAACAATGGTTTTAGCCATAGCAAGACCTATTCCCACGCTATCTTCACCTGCATTTTTGCCCTTATAAAATCGCTTGAAAATATATGGTAAATCTTCTTTTTCTATTCCGCTTCCGTTATCTAAAATCTTTATTTCTGTAAACAAAGGATTTTCATCAAAGAAGATAGATATTCTTCCATCTTCTCCAGTATGCTCTATGCAATTTTTTATTATGTTGATTAAAGCCTCTGTAGTCCAGTATAAATCTCCAATAAAGCTTACTTTACTACCGCCTTCTATCACTAGTGTTTGATTCTTAATTTCTATAGGAATCAGAAGAGGCTCAGTTGATTTTCTAATTAGTTCTGATACAGCTACTCTATCCTTTTTAAAGCTCACCGTTCCAGCATCTATTTTAGATAGCTTTAGTAAAGAAGTTAACAGCCACTGCATACGATCAAGCTGCATTTCAATATTATTAGTAAATTCAATTCTTTTTTCCGACTCTAGGTCATTATTGCTTAATAAGTCTGACATAACCCTCATAGATGTAAGCGGTGTCTTCAGCTGATGGGATATATCTGATATTGCATCAGCAAGCTGCATTTTCTCTTTTTTAAGAAGTTCCCCTTGCTTTGAAAGCATAAGAGTTACCTTATAAATCTCATTTTTAAGAATGCTTAGTTCTCCCTCTTCATTATCTCTAATATCCAGTGAATACTCTCCATTGCAAATACGCCTCAGATAACCAGAGAGTTTCTCAAGCTCTCCATATTCTCTTTTAATAAACCAAAAACTACTAACAAACAAGATAACAAAGGCTATAAAAGAAATTATTCCTGCTAGAACATTCAAGAAAAAAATGCATGCTGCTGCTATCGTAGATACTATAAAAGCAATAATAAAGTACACTCTAACCTCTCTATTTCTTATCATTTTAATCACCAACCTTATATCCCATACCCCTGACTGTCTTTATAATTGTAGGCTTTTGTGGATCATCTTCCAGCTTTTCTCTTATCCTTTTTATGTAAACCGTTAGCGTATTATCATTTACGAAATCTCCTGCTACATCCCATATTCCCTCTAAGATTTGATTCCTTGATAAAACCTGCCCCGGATTATTTGCAAAGATTAGCAATAGACGATACTCAAGCGCTGTTAAAGTAATTTCTTCATCATTTTTATATACCTTTGCATCAAGAGTATTAATACGAATATTATTTAATTCTAATATTGCTTTTGAACTGCTGTCCTTACCATATCTACGTATTACAGACCTTATGCGAGAAATAAGTTCTCTGATACGAAAAGGCTTTGTTATATAATCATCTGCACCAATATCAAGTCCCATTACTACATTAACTTCATCATCGCAAGCAGTTAGAAATATGACAGGTGTATCATCTTTTTCTCTAACTATCTTACATAGTTCATATCCACTTCCATCAGGCAGGGATAAGTCAAATAAGCATAGATTAAATTTATTATCTTCTATAACACCCTTAGCTGAGGAAATATCATAACAAACCATTGTATCAAACCCCTCCTGCTTCAAGGAATATTCTAGTCCAGATGCAATAATTTTATCGTCTTCAACTAGTAAAATCTTCAAGTTATATCACCTCTCTTATAGATTTAACATTATTATAACAGCCTATACGATTTTTAAGTGACTAAATTGTAATAAAACAAAAATTGCAGTTATTTTAGTCTCCTAAAAAGTAACTAAAACAACTGCAATCTAATAATGGAAATATCCTCCTTTCTATTTTCTTTAACAAGTTCAGTCATTCTTCCCTCACAAATACCCCCAGGGATACTTCTGAAGTCCGAAGGGCTGAAATTGCTTCTAATTCCAATATGTTTAATTTTCTCTATAACAATGCTTTCATTTTCTGTACTATACACAAGTTGACCATTTTTACATTTTGTAAATTCCTTCATAGCTTCTCTGCCGTCTTTTATTGCTTTTATAATTGCAACTTCATCAACATATTTAGTTTTCTCATATTCATGATATTCCACAATCTCAAATTTAACAAATTGATTTGGATACATTTCTCTAACTTCTTGCCATTTCATTTGAATCAACTCCTTTATGTCAAATACTTGAATCTTATTCTTAATTTGCATTTCTATTTTATACAATCCGTTCTTATCATCTTTTATTTTAATTATAACTTACCTATAACTTCTTAAAATAAATATTTCACTTTGGATCAATACTAATGGCATTTTAAAACAATATTTTTTGTAAATATTATTCCTACAAAAAGATCTACCCCCAACAAAAAATGCACACCCCTAACTCAAAAAGAATCAGGGGTGTGCATGTCCAACATAAAATTCTATAAATTTAATCTAAAAACTTAAAATTTTCTACCACAGTTTTTCCTATAAAACACTGAAATCCACTAAAATCAGTGGCTTTGCATTGTATCAAAATTCTAGTTCTTATTTGGTGGAGGCGAAGCGTGACCTTTAAAATCCACTAATAATTAGCACCATAAGGAACACTATCTTCATATAGTGTTCCAGGATCTATATCAGCCTCGTTCTCTCATTCCACTGTGTCAAAACTAACTCTCGCAGATTTGAATAAAGATAAATCTTTTAATTCTCTAAATATACCTCCTTCTAAATATGAGCTCATATCAAACAATCTTACCTCTCCATTTTCAAAAAAAATAAGTGCTGTTATTTTTAAAGAGATTAACTTCTCTTTAAGAATAACAACGCCAAATAATACTGCTTATGAATGGATTGATATAAAAACCCATGCTGACCTCAAAGTACATGTCCAGAGTTAACTGCCCATATATAAATACATATAACTATTTAACGAAGGCTAGAGAGACTTATTACTTTTCGGAAAGAATATCTTCTATCCAGCTGAAAATTCTCTCATTGCCAATAAGTTTTGCACCGCACTGACAGTGTGCTCCTGCACCTTCTTTGCCTGTAAAGAGCATATAATCCTTTCTGCAAGTGAGGGCATCATAAAGTGGCTTGGCCTGTGAATCAACAAGTCCGTCCTCATCGGTATCAACAACCAGTGTCGGGCATTTTATATTTTCTGCAATGCCTTTCATTAGATATTTTCCTGCAGCTATAACAAATTCTGCTGGCATGCTACATCCGAATACATACATGCCTTGAGATATCTTCCATCGAAATTCAGGACTTTTTTTCGTAATCTGATACAGCTTATTATTAAGAGTTTCAGGGTCTTTTTCAGCAATGGTGAGTATCTGTTCTCTTGTTAAACTAAGGCTCTTTATTCCGCCTCCAAGGAAATCGTAGATTCCACTATTTGCTATACATGCAGCAAGACGATGTTCAAAGGCTGCTGCTCTTGGTGCGAGGTATCCCCCAAAACTTTCACCCCATAGAACTATCTTTTCCGGGTCTATTGATTCATTCGCAAGGAGGTAATCTACAGCAGGGGTAACAATAGTTTCATAGTCAGCTCTGAAATATAAATGCTGCTTTTTAACAACTTCACCTTGTCCAGGACCTTCTATAGCAAGACAGCTCATTCCATGTTCAAGGGCTGTCATAGCTAGTCCATAAAATTCTTCCTTTGTACCGTCAAATCCTGTTAAAAGTATCAGAACTGGATTTGGCTCATTTGTATCATTTATCTGATAATAATGGGCAGGCAGAGTTGTACCTTCATAGGGTACCATAACAGACTTAATTACCGGATTATTAAGCTCCATAACCTTTGAAAAGCATTCTGTGCTTGCGTCAAATAGCTTTTCAATTTTTTCTAGATTTGGATTTTCATGAAGAAAAAATTCTGCAGTACGGTAATAGTTAGAAGCGCGCAGATATGCCTTTTTGGCACTTATTAAGTGACCTTCCACCAAGGCTTTGTTGCCTATACCATGTAATCTCTCGGCAGTTTTAGCCCATTCATCACACCAACTGTCATAATCACCTTCTGTTATCCTATTGCTTGTAGAGACAACTTCTCCTATATCAGCTGCACAATAGGCTGTTTCACCAAGTAATCTTAGTACCTGGAAATCAAATTGTTCATCTTTAAATAATATACTCATAGTGTATTAACCTCCCTAAAATTATTTGCTCAAAATAGCACAGTTAAAGTCATTAAACATTTTTTCGGCAACTGCTTCTGCTCTTTTTTCAAAGTCAGGTTTTATGCTCCATTCTGCAACGTAATTCCCAACGACAGTAGTTTTGAATTTATCTCCTTCATTTATATCAAAAGCACGTCTAAACATTGTTTGAAGAAGATCTGTGTTGTTGGCTTCTTCACCTCCGCTAGTAACTAGTAGTGCTGAAAGTTTGCCTTTTAACAGATCCTTATTCATTAGACTAAAGTGCCTGTCCGTAAGTGGTTTAAGTTGAGCGCTCATACCATAGCAGAAAAGCGGTGTTGCATATATTAAAGCATCTGCAGCGAGCATTTTCTTAAATACCATGTCCCAATCATCCTTTTGAGGACATCCATGTTCTGAACTTTTATGTGTGCAGGCGTAACATTCTTTGCAGCCGTTAATATTTATATCTATGGCATTAATTCTCTCAATTTCATGGCCAGCTTTTCTCATCTGGTCTTCGAATAGTGACAGTGTAAAATTAGTTTTTCCGTTTTTCTTTGGACTTCCCATAATAGTTATAAATTTCATTTCTATTCTCCTTAAAAATCTTTTTTAATTTTAGTCAACGCATTGTCTAAAATCAAGTATATACTTTTAAAATTTATTTGTCAACGCATTGTCTATATATGATATAATATTTTTATAAACTATATTAATCGGGAGGATTGAAATTGGATAACAAAGAATTGAACGAACTAAGGTATATAATGGATCAGACATATGCCAGTCTCATAGCGGTTTCAAACAAACTTCAGACTGCTGGGGACAGTTACAGCGGTGATCTAACAAGTAAGCAGCTGTTGACACTTTTAGCAATACTTCATATACCTGAAGGTGATGCTACAATCATAAATATAGCAGGTAAATTGGGTACCACTAAGCAGAATGCAACAAGGATTATAAAAAGCCTTGAAAAGAAAAACTATATATCAGTAGTGCCATCAGAAAAGGATAAAAGAGCTGTTAATGTAATGCTTACAGAAGCTGGCATCAATTCTGTTTCAAAAAATGCAAGGGACGTTAAGAAAAATTTTATGACTGATATATTTAATGATTTCAGTAAAGAAGAATTGGAAACACTATGGCAACTTTTGAAAAAACTATATAGTTATGATGGTGTTCCAATGGATGGATTTGAAGAAAGAGTACAAATTCCGAATATTTCTGCTGAAATGTTGGAATAATTGAGCAAAAAACAGTATCATTTAGGTAAATTATGGTAACATGTGAAAACAAAATTTTTACAAAGGTTCCTGACACCAACAAAGTGCGTCTATTTTGATTTCATATACTCTTTATGATAATAATTCTACATAACTGTAGCAATAGAATTTTATTAATAAAATATACAAGGCACTTTACGTAAATTGAACGTAGAGTGCCTTGTTTTGCTATATCGTTTTTTTAACTTCTGTCACTAAAGATAATTTGCCATGTTAATCTTTAATCCCTTTGATATTTTTCTATTTAAATTTTAACGAAGTATTCTAAATAATAAGATTGTTTTTCACTAACATTATTATCATGAGACCAAGCTCTAGCAGAAATCCCACTATATAAAAATCTGTTCTATATGTAAGCTACTCATAACAAAAAAACACGACCACTTGTAAGTAGCTATTTAAGCCACATACAAATGGTCGTGGATTTTATGGTGGAGGCGAGGGGTATCGAACCCCTGTTCGAAAGCAGGCAGAAACCTGTTATAATTCAGTATTATCAACGCTTTTCGCCGTTTTATATAAAAATTTCTTATCGGAGTGTCTGATTTTAATTTTTATCTTCATTATAACATAAGAGAGTTGAAAGTAACATAACAGAAAATATTTCCTTACATTATCAAATCCATATTGATAAATCAAATTTTTCTCCAATTCTTCTCTGAATGTTAGCATGTGCAATTGTTATTCCAACGCTAGTTAATGTCATGTTTTTCATAGAAGAGTTATCCCACACATCAAATAATGCGAACAGCCCTGGACGTAACTGTAACAGAAATTCTTTTACTTCAATTTCAGACATCCTTTCTGTTAAAAATAGCTTCTTTATTATTTCTCTCTCTTCATTCGATAGTAACTTTTGTTTTAAAATATTATCTAAAACATCATTATTAAGTGCAGAAATCTGTAACTTTTCTGGACTATGCAAACAAGGAATTAAAATATCTCGTGCATTTTCAGGTATAGATTTTATTTGTTCTTCTGAAAGTCCCTTACAAAAAAGTCTAGGATATGTATTTAAAAAGATATTTTCAATTTTTGTTTCTCCAATGGAAATATTCCCACAACTAGCAAACTCCAAGTGTTGATAAGTTGATCGCTTTTTATTTAGATTTTGAATAAAGGGTATAATAAACTTATCTATGTAAGAGCCAATACTTTTTAAACTCGTCATTCCATTATACCCTGTATATTTAAGAAGAAATACAATTGATAAAACATCCATTTGGTCAGGCATTAACTTTGGTGCTACTTCCAAAGACTCGTTAAGAACAACCTGAACCAAATTACGCTTATCCTCCTTTGTACGCTCAACTAATAATTGGACAAGCAACTCTCCAAGTTCATCATCTCCAGTACGAGCGAACTCTTTTTGAGCAGTAAAAATAGCATATTGCATATCAGGATTTTGGGTTTCTGATAATACACTAGGTTTCTCTGCCTCAATCTTACTCAAATAGTTATCCAAAAGCTTTTCAGCTCTTTCTTTTGCTTTATTAGCTGCCAATTCAGATATTCTATAAAAGTTTGCCTCAAAAACATCCATTGCTATTTGACGAGCTTCAGTTGCCGAAACTCCTATAATTACATTTTGTCCTTGAATATTATACGAATTATCGCCACTTTTTTGCTTCTGATTAATTCTGAACATACTCATTTTCATCTCCCTCGTCATTCTTATCATTGTCATTAAAACTATTAGACATACTTAATGAACCTGCAGATTGTATGTTGATACCGTTATCCCCAGACTTCTGCTTTTGAATAATACTAGCCTTTTGCTTTATAAAAAATCCAATTACTGTACTTAATATGAGTACACCTATTCCACTAAAAAACCATTCTTTATTATTCACTAACCATGATAACATTCTGATACTCCCCTTAACTTTCTAAAATATTATGTCTATTTCTAAAGTGCAAAAATTAATATCTCTATATAACAAATTATACCATGGATTGCAGGAATTAATATCCCATAAAATATTAAACCAATAGATAATTACCACATCAACGGTGGGACACCCCCAGAATTGGATATGACATAGCCATTGAATATATACATTTCATTTTAAACTTTTCCTATTAGTATCTAGATCTGGTTATTATAATTATCTGAAATTAGCGGATGAACGTAATTACAAAGAAAAAAGAGAGTTGGAGTTAAATGATATTGTGCTTAAAGCATTTAAGCATAGAGGATATAAAAAATGATCTCGCTCTATAAAAATGGTAATAGATCATGAATTTAATCTCATAATAAATCGAAAGTGTATACAAAGAATAATGAGAAAATACAATATTGTATGCCTATTAGAAAAGCTAATCCTTATCGTAGAATGATGAAAGCTACTCGTGAACATGTTGTTGTACCAAATATCTTAAACAGAAATTTCAAGCAAGGCTTGGTTGGAAAAGTTTTATTAATAGATATAACATATCTAACATACAGCTCAACTAACAGATCCTATTTATCAACTATTAATGATGCGTCCACAAATGAAATTCTTTCATATCATCTTTCAATCAATCTTATTTTAGATATAGCTATTGAAACAGTTAAAAAGTTAATGAAAAATCATAAAAAACTGTTAAATAAAGACACCTTTATTCATTCAGATCAAGGAGTTCATTATACTAGTCCAAGGTCTCAAAAATTTCTCAAAAAATATAAGATTAGCCAGTCTATGTCTAGGCAAGGAAATTGTTGGGATAACGCCCCGCAGTAGTCTTTTTTCGGTCATATGAAAGAAGATGACATATACTCAAAAAATTGTTTGACATTTGATGAATTAGAAGCATCTATTGACAATTATATGGATTATTATAATAATTACAGGTATCAATGGGAGCTCAAAAAGCTGGCTCCTGTACAATACAGAAACCAGCTTTTGCCGCCTAGCCTTTTTCAAAATGTCCTTGACATAGGGACTATTTTATTTTTACTTCTAACCTTTATGCATACTATTAAATAATTTCCCAAGTAACTGTTACTTTATCTCTTTCACCCTGCCCACAATACCGCTCTCAAGCATCACTTTTATGCCACGATGATGCTCTGATGAATTGGTAAGTATTTTCGCCACTATTCCTTCTGTCAATTTTCCTGTACGTTGATCCTGCTTTTGAACAACTAAAACCGTTGCTCCTATTTTAATATTACTTCTCTTTGTTCCGTTCATTTCAATTTCCTCTCATCTATGATTAATATTTATCCCATTGTACACTAAACTAATTATTATTTAAACCTTTCATATAAAACTGCTTACCTTAGCACATCTAAATTTTTTATATATTTTTTTCAATTACTCCATAAATAATTGAACCGCTTTTTTTACCGCCATAATATTTTTCTATTCCTAGCTTTTCAAAATCATTAGAGCCTTGTCTTTCTTTAATAACAACTCTTTTTGCACATACTCTAAGTGCTTCCATTAAAATATTTTTTGTTAATCCTTTGTGATCTGCAAAATCCCTAAAGGAATTTATTGATGTTGACTTTCTATTTGGTTCTTTAAACATAGGATCAAAATATACTACATCAAAACTATTATCTCTTTGCTTTAAAATATAATCTTCATATGATTCATTAACAACCTTTATATTATCTATATTTTTGCCATTAACACCATTATAGTTTTCTAATCCACATTTACTTAAATAAGCTATATACTTATTAATTTCCGTTCCTACTACATATCCCTTTTCTCCAACAACTGCCGAAAAGACAAGAGAATCACCTGCAAGACCTAATGTACAATCCAATATACTATTTCCTTCTTCTAATTTTGTTGCCTCTATTATAGCTTCCTTATTTCCTTGTCTTATTGATTTAACCTTAAGTTCTGACATATTAGGATGCCAAAACAGTGCACTATCTTCTCCCTTTATAACAATCTTGTCTCTTTCAACTACTAATAAATAGTCAAAACCATCTTTCAAAATTGTTTCTTTGATACTAAAATTACCTCTTTTTATATATGATATATTTAAATCTTTAGATACACCTTTTGCTTTATAATTTAGACTCTCATCTGCATCTCTTGTAGTAGTAACTGCAATCTTCATTTTTCCCTCTCTGTCTTTCTTCATATATATTGCAAAAATAATTATGAATTTATAATTACAAAATATATAGTTATTCTTTTGTTCTACCAAACATTATACTATATTTCAGTTGAAATATGAGTTTTCTTTATAAATACCGGAATACAATAGGACATTATGCACAAATAACTCATAGTATTCTATAAATTTACCGCACTAAATAATTAAAAATATTCTCTTTCTTAATTTTAACATAGAAGTTAAAAGCAAAAAAAGTGCTCCATCTAACCAAGACTAGCACCTTTTCTTAATTAACGTTATTAATTTCATCCAGCACTCTGTGAAAGTGAATATGCTGTAGCTTTATGATTCTTTACGTGATTGATTTTGCATATTCCTAATAATTTCATGGAAAAATAGTCCTCACCATCTTCCATTAATTTCAATTTTATTTTATGTATACTATAACTAAAATTGCACATAGTAATATTATAAGGAACATAACAGTTGAGCAAAGATTTATATATGCTCTTGAGTTAGGGTGTATACAGGTCGAACAAAGATTATATAATGGTCATAATATTATGGCTGTTATATTAGTCGGCGATAAGATTTTATATGATGGGGAAAAGTTTTATTATAGTTGATTTATATCTATTATAATGGTACTCCAACTTATTATATAAGGTCGAGTTAACATTATTCAATGTGTTAAATTGATTTTATATAGCCGTGAGGTTATATTGAGTTGAGTAAATATGTTGTTTGGTGGAGCAAAACATGATTATTAGGTTGTGATTTGTTGTATTATTAGTCGAAAGATTTTTATATGATAATAAACTATCTTTTATTGTGCTAGTTAAGATTGTTATGCTCTTTTAAAAAACAATATTCAGTTCGATAACCATACTGAATATTGTTTTTTTTACTTTCTTAATATTGTTATTTATATCAGATATCAAGTCATTCTTAAACTCACTACTATTACCCCAGAGGTCCTAATTTAAAATTCCAATTTTTTATCCTAAATTAAAAAAGCTTAACAAGTTATAGAAAATAATATTTATAGGAGTTGATACGTGTGTGGGGCTTACAAGTTATAACATATTACCAGACTGTATATTTAATATTTTTATATTCATTTCTCACCTTAAATTCCACAAGATACATTTCCTTGAGTAACGGTAATTTTCTTGACATCTGCTGTATAAAGAAATACCACAAAATTCATTTCTGAATAATGTGATATTTCTACTTCTTCTTTATTTTTTTACTTGTCTATACTAGCACTTTTTTATAACCGGTATCCATATTCCGCTTTTAAAAGTTAGTGAAGTTACATCTTTATTCTCATTCCATAAGATCTCTGGCCCTTGTTTTTGTTCGTAGTTTGAAGATGGAAACCATTCAGAATAGATGCGTCCCCAAATATTTTGCAATGTATCTGGAAATGGTCCTACAGCTTCAAATACTGCCCATGTTGAAGCAGGAACTTCAAGTTTTGATAAGTTATCTGGACACTCTTTGGTAGTCGCTGCACCTATATAATGGTCAAGCTCTCCTTTTTCTTCCATTCGTCCTTCTGAAAAATTTAAAGATGCACTTATTAGTCCCCTTGGTTCTGTATTAGATAATTCTTTCAATTCATTGATATTTTCAACAGTTAAGCTTTGCCACATCTTAGCAATTTCAGGATTTACTCCATTAAAAATTATAGGTACTCTTTTCTTAATACCAATTATATTAAATGCTTCTTTCTCTTCAATTCTATAGTTCATTTCATTTCCTCCTTCAATTGATAAACGAAAAGTCATTCTTGGATATGATTTTAATGATTTTCCATTATATCGAGCTTCCGATGGCGTTATCCCGTGCAAATTTTGAAACGCTCTTGTAAATGAATCTGCTGACTGGTATCCATACTTAACGGCCAAGTCAATTATTCTTATATTGCTATTATTAAGTTCAAAAGCTGCTAAGGTAAAACGTCTTCTACGAATGTACTCAGACAGTGAAACTCCCGCAAGAAAAGAAAACATTCTTTGAAAATGATATTCTGAACAAAATGCTAACCTTGCTACTTTTTTAAAATCAATTTCACCATCAAGATTTTCTTCAATATAATTTAATGCTTCATTCATTTTTTTATCGAATCCATTTGGTAACCTTCCTTTCATCAATAGAATATCAGAAATCATATTTATCCATCCGACTATTCCTGCACAATTATGTAGGGTTAATTTATCACAAAATTTTCTGGACCTCTGAGGTGTTGGCCATGAATTTATAACTGCCCCCTGCAGGTTCTCTATGAGGATTTATGTCTGAAATTGATTAAAAATGAACATTATATCTTTGTATAGATTCTAGATCTTTATAATTTTGACTTAATTCAGTGTTAATATATGTCTCTAGATTATATTTTTCTAGAATCTCATTCTTATTCATATTTTTTCAAACTCTGCTTTTGACATATAGTTCTACATTTAAAGTTTTTACTATTTCATTATCCTAATTTGCTCTTGTAAATAAAATTTTTCATTTTTATACACCTACGTTGGAGATATATGATTTTTTCCCCCATGTACTTAATGTAGATATGACTTTTTCTCACACTATATACTAATAGAATAATAAAACACTCCTATATAAATTTGACAAGAACAAAATCGCAGTCGACTTTGGAACTTGAAATTTTTTTACGCATCTGCCTTTTCGAATAAATGTGAGAAAAATTTGGCAGGCGAATATATTTTCCTTTTTATTCTCTTTACAAATCATAACTTTCTTAATCTGTCTTTTCCATAACTTATCCACATATTTAATTTGAATATAAATTCCTATACAATAAAAAAGAGTAGATTTCACACTACTCTATAGAACTATTTATTATTAAGCCTCTACTCTTATGCTTGTTATTGTAACACCATCACTTATAATTGTCTCTTTATATTGATCTTATGAAAACTTAAAAATACGGTTTACAATATTCGTAATCCTCTCTGCTTTCAATTTTTATACAAAGTGTAAGAAACTTTGAAGGAATATCATTATGAAACATGTTCCTGTTTTTAATACAGTTATAAAGAAAATGTCTCTGTATGCTTGCTTATGAGTTAACCCTGTAATTGCTAAAAGTGTAATAACAGCTCCATTGTGAGGTAATGTATCCATACCGCCTGAAGCCATTGAAGCTACACGGTGAAGTAATTCAGGACTTGTACCTGTGGCTGCTGCCCATGCCATATATTTTTCACCGAACATGTCAAGAACTATACTCATACCGCCTGATGCTGAACCAGTTGTCCCTGAAAGAACATTTACAGCAACTGCTTCAGAAAGAAGCGGGCTACCATTAGAATTAATTCCTATTAAAGCATTAGCTATAGATTTAAATGCTGGAAGTGATTTGATAACATTACCAAAACCAACTTCTGAAGATGTGTTAAGTATAGCTAAGAATGAACCAATCGCACCTAAGTTAATAGCTTTAGGTATAGTAACTTTCATAGTTTTTGGATTTGATAAACATGCAAGTATACTACCACAAGAAGCCCGATAATAAGTGCCCAGTTATTCATTGTTCCTGTAATTCCGCCTTCAGCCATGTTATATGGTGCTTGAGTTGCCCAAGATGCGATATTCCAATTTGGGAAAACTACTTTTTGAAGAACCAAAGTAACTATAAGCACAGATACCAACGGTAATAGTGACATACCAAAGCTTGGCAAAGCTTCATTTTCATCAAATTCAGGCTCGTTTTTATGCCCTGTACCATATCCTTCTCCCTTTGCCTGAGCTGTACGTTTACGCCACTCTATATAAGCCAAACCTCCACATAAAATTATAATTGTTGCTATGATACCTACAACTGGAGCCGCATAAAGGTCTGTGTTATAAAACTTCATTGGTATTGAGTTTTGGATTTGTGGTGTTCCTGGAAAAGCATCCATAGTAAATGTGAACGCTCCTAATGCAATAGTTACTGGGAGAAGTCTCTTTGGTATATCTGCTTCTTTGAAAACAGAAGCTGCAAATGGATATACAGCAAAAGCAACAACGAAAAGACTTATACCACCGTAAGTAAGAATTGCACAAGATAAAACAACTGCTAAAACTGCTCTCTCCTTACCTAATTTGTTTACTATTGCTTTAGCAATAGCTTTTGCTGCGCCAGATTCCTCCATTGCTTTACCGAATATAGCTCCCAATAAGAAGAATGGGAAATAAACTTTTAGATAGTTTGCTAAATTAGGTAAGAATATTTCTGTGTAACTTGGTAAAATAGACATTCCAGATAATAAAACAGCTACTAGTGCGCACACTGGAGCCATAACTACAACTGAGAAGCCCTTATACGCTAAAAAAATTAGTAGTCCTAATGCTAAGAAAATTCCTAAAACCGCCATATTATAATACCTCCATATATATATTTTCTTTATTTCTATATGTTCATATAGGGTTCCTCATGGATGATTAAATTTATATTGTGAATATATTCACTAACAAGAACTCAATGATATTCTTTTGTTTAATTCTCATTGCAGAACCCTATAACTAATTTTATCTATCAGTCCATAACATACTAACTTAATATTTAAATTTTTAATCCCATCGGTTCTGCTTTGAATATACTTTCATCCATAAGTTTTAAATCTGGTGATATTATTGGTTTAAATTCCATGTGAGCCAATACATCATTCTCCAAATCTACTCCTGGTGCTATCTCTATTAAAACTAAGCCATGTTTAGATAATCTAAATACTGCTCTTTCTGTAACATAAAGTACAGGCTGTCCAATATTTGATGCGTATTCACCACTGAAAGTAATTTGTTCAACTTTATTTACGAACTTATCAACCTTACCTTCACTTAGTATTGTTAACTTACCTTCATCTATTTTTAGTTTTAGTCCCCCTGTTGTAAATGTGCCGCAGTATATAACTTTTTTAGAATTTTGAGTTATGTTTATAAATCCACCACAACCTGCAATCTTAGGACCAAATTTACTAACATTTATGTTACCCACCTTATCACATTGTGCTAATCCCAAGAAAGCTACATCAAGGCCACCGCCATCATAAAAATCAAACTGAGTAGCCTGGTCCATTATACATAATGGATTAGTTGTAGCTCCAAAGTTTAAGCCACCTGCAGGTACTCCGCCTATTCCTCCTGGCTCTACAGTTAGAGTCATTTTATCTCCAATACCTTCTTCACTAGCAACTATAGCTATTCCTTCCGGCATACCAATTCCTAGATTTGTTGCGGCATCAGGTACAAGCTCCATAGCACATCTTCTTGCTATTACTTTTCTTTCATTAATCTCTAATGGTTCTATTGAATCTACTGGTACTCTAGCATCTCCGGAATATGCTGGGTTAAATGCTTCACCAAAAGTTTGCATGTTATTTTCAGGAGACCCAACAACTACTGCATCAACATATATTCCTGGAATTTTTACTTTTCTTGGATCAAGTGAGCCTTTAGCAACTATCTTTTCAACCTGAAGAATTACTATTCCACCGGAATTTTTAGCTGCTTGAGCCATTGCAGTTGCATCAAGTGTTAGTGCTTCCTTTTCCATTGTTGCATATCCATCCTCATCTGCGTATGTAGCTTTTAAAATGGTAACATTTATAGGAAAAGTTTTATAAAGCAAATATTCCTTATCATCTATGTTGATTAAACTTACGATGTTTTCTGTTGTAAGTTTATTAAGCCTTGCACCTTCTATTCTAGGATCTACAAAGGTTTTCAATCCAACATGAGTTAATGTCCCTGGTTTTCCAGCAGCAATATCTCTGTACATCTGTGATATTGTTCCCTGCGGTAAATTGTATGCTTCTACCTTATTTTCCATAGCCAGTTTTTGGAGCTTTGGTGTTAAATTCCAGTGTCCACCTATTATTCTTTTAAGCAGCCCTTCATAACCAAGATGATTTAACCCCTTATCCTTCCCGTCACCTTGACCTGCTGCATATATTAATGTCAAATCTCTAGGTAACTGTTTACTCAAGAATGATTTTTCGATTTCTGCTGTAATTTCTTCTGGATGAGCACAGCCAACAAATCCACCTACTGCAATAGTATCTCCATTTTTTATTAAAGCGACAGCTTGCTCTTTTGACATAACTTTAGATTTAGATTTCATTCATAATCCCTCCTTGTACCTTTTTATAGAGCAATTAGGATGCCAAGTTTCTTTCCTAAAGTCGAAAACCTTTTCCAAATCTACTAAACTCTTTAAATATTATTTTTTTTAAACTGTTTACTATTAATTCTATTTACCTTTTTAAATAAAATAAATCATAAAAATATGTGTTTTTTTTGTACACTTTTAAAGATTCTCCCCCATAAGATTAATATTATATAATCTTTGTTAATGTTTATTTCCTTTACATGTATTTTTTTTATACATATTTTTTTATGAATTAATAAAAGCTTATAAATAGGCTATTCTCAAAATTTATACCAATGTTTAAACTAATATTATGTACCCTATTTTATTGAATACTAATTGCATAAGTATTCAATAAAATAGGGTAAAAAACAATTAAGTAGGAACTTTTTAAAACTCCTACTTAATTATACTTTTAAATTAAATTCTTCTATTTTCTTATATAACCCCGCCCTACTTATTCCTAATATTTGAGCTGTTTTATTTTTATTCCAATTATTTCTATTTAAACATTCTAGAATAACTTCCTTTTCAACCTCTTCAACTATGGTTTTCAAGTATTCATTTTTATCACTATATCTTTTGTATTTAGCGCTTGTAAATCTTTTAGACAAATGTTCTGTTTTTATCATTATATTAGAATCCAACAAATTAATTGCTCTTTCAATAACATTTTCAAGTTCTCTAATGTTACCTGGCCAATCATAGTTGCCTAAACACTCTATAGCATCTTTAGATATCCCCTCTACATATACATCTAATCTTTTTGCTATTTTAATTCTCAATGCATTTGCCAATGCAGGAATATCTTCCTTCCGCTCTCTTAAAGGAGGTGAAACAATTTTCACAACATTTAGCCTGTAATACAGATCCTCTCTAAACTCCCCCTTTTTAACAAGCTCCTCAAGATTTTTATTTGTCGCAGTAATTATTCTAACATCAACGCTTTTTACTCCGCTGCCTCCGATACTCTCAATCTCCCTTTCCTGAATTACCCTCAAAATTTTAGCCTGCATGTTTATATTCATGTCACCTATCTCATCTAAAAATATTGACCCACCATTTGCTAGTTCAAACTTTCCTTTTTTCCCACCTTTTTTGGCTCCAGTAAAAGCTCCTTCTTCATAACCAAATAATTCTGATTCTAATAATTCTGCTGGAATAGAGGCACAGTTTATCTTTATAAATGGAGCTAAGTATCTTTTACTGCTATTATGAATAGAATGGGCAATCATTTCTTTGCCTGTACCACTTTCACCGTTTATTAAAACATTTGAATTTGTATTTGCAACTTTTCCTATTAAATCTTTTACTTTTCTTATTTTATTAGAATGTCCAATAATATTTTCTACAGAATACTTCGCCGTTTTATTTTCAGCAATTTTGCTTTTGTAAAATTCAACCTCTTTTTCTAAGTCGAGCAACTTTTTACTTAGAGCATGAAAATCGCTAATATCTTTAAATACTACTTTACCTACAGCACTTATAACCTTTCCATCTTTTTTTATAGGCACACGCATAGCAATCATCTTATTACCTTTTATTTCCTGAATACCACCTATATCTGCAATCCCTGTTTTTAAGACCTTCCCCATCTTTGTATTTTCTATTATATCCTCTACTTTTTTTCCTATAGGATTATCGCAACCTAAAAATTCTTTATAATCATCACTGATACTGGTAATTATACCTTTTTCATTTATTACCACAAACCATTCATTAAAAGCATCCATTACAGTAAGTAGCGCATCAATATAATCCTTATCTAGGTTTATCTTATTCTGCATTTTTTTTTGATCTGTAATATCAGTAAATATTTCTATTGAACCTTCTACTCTTTCATCTTTAATTATAGGAATTCTATTTGAAATAATTTCTTTTCCATTGATAAAAACCATCTGAGATAATTCAGCTTTTCCTGCTTTTGTGATTTTTGGTATTTGTATTTCAGGTAACACCTCACCTATATATTTACCAAGACTTCTCTCTGAACTAATTCCAAACATGTCTTCTGCCTTTTTATTTATAACTAATATAATTCCTTTTTTATCAATCACTATTAAAGCTTCATTTACATTTTGAATTATTAGTTCAAAACATTCTTCTAAAAACATAATTACCTCCCTATTTAATTATATTTTGTAATAATTCATTTCATTAACAGCAATTAAACAGTCATAAATCTCTCTTTATTGATTTATAATAATAATTTTTTATACGTTTTCAAAGAAATTTTCAACTAGTGTTTATTTGTGTTTTTAAAAGAAATGAAAATCCAAATATATCTTATATTTGAATATTATTATACTACACTTAAGAAAAATTATAAAGAATCGTCAAATTTTGATATATATACAATAACAAAAGTCTTTTAGCAAACTAATGCAAAAGACTTTTGTTATTATATTCTATTTATTCAGTTCTTTAATCATTTATGCTGTTTTTTTAGGTGGCATAACCATTGCTTCGCCGTCAATAACTACTTTTCCGTCCTGATTAGTACATACTGTCTTGAACTTTACTCTATTTCTATCTTCAATCACTTCTATAGCCTCTATTTCTGCTGTTATTGTATCTCCAAAGTGAACTGGTGCAGTAAATTTAAGGTTTTGTGATAAATAAATTGTACCTGGTCCTGGAAGCTGCATACCAAAACATGTCGAAATGAGACCTGATACTAATATACCATGTGCAATTCTCCCTTTAAATATTGTTTCTTTTGCTGTAACTTGATTTGTATGTGCTGGATTTAAATCTCCAGTAATTCCAGCAAATAAATATACATCTGATTCACCAATAGTCTTTACGACTGAAGTTTTGTCTCCTACTTTTATCTTATCAATACTTAATCCTTGCATTATTTTAACCTCCTATTATTTTAATCTATACATTCTAACTACGGATTAAATCATTTTAATTAATAAATTATATTATTCAGCGCTCTTTATTTCTTTAACTTGAGCTATTAATTCTGGTACTACTTTAGTAAGATCACCAACTATTGCATAGTCAGCAATTTTCATTATTGGAGCTGAATCATCTTTATTTACAGCAATGATTAAATCTGAATCTTGCATACCAGCAACGTGTTGGATAGCTCCAGAAATACCACAAGCTATATATATTTGAGGTCTAACAGTCTTACCAGTTTGACCTACTTGATATGCTCCATCAATCCATCCTTTTTCTACAGCTGCTCTTGATCCAGCCACAGTTCCTCCTAGAGCTTCTGCTAATTCTTTAAGTAATTGGAAGTTTTCTTTGTTTCCAACTCCTCTACCACCTGATACAATGAAATCTGCTTCAGCTATATCAACGATATCTTTCTTAGCTTTTATAGTTTCTAAAACTTTAGTTCTTACATCGCTATCTGCTAATTTAACATCAACTTTTTCAATTTTACATTTAGATGGATCAGTTGTAATCTTTGCAAATACTCCTGGTCTTACTGTTGCCATTTGTGGTCTATGTTCTGGACAAGCAATTGTAGCCATTAGGTTACCACCAAATGCTGGTCTTGTAGCTAAAAGATCGCCATTTGTAACATCAACATCAATTGATGTACAGTCTGCTGTTAATCCTGTTGATAATCTAGCAGCTATTCTTGGACCTAAATCTCTTCCGATGAAAGTAGCTCCTACGAATAATATTCCTGGTTTTCTTTCATTTGCTAAATCACAAATAACTTTTGTATAAGCATCAGTTGTATAGTGTTCTAAGTTTTTATCATCAGCAACTAAAACTTCATCTGCACCGTGCTCTGCTAAAGTTTTTGCTAATCCTTCTATGTTGCTACCTAATAATAAAGCTGTAAGATTTACTCCTAATTCATCAGCAATTCTTCTACCTTCACCAAGTAGTTCTAAAGATACTTTTTGTAATTCGCCTTCTCTTTGTTCAGCAAAGACCCAAACGCCTTTGTAATCTGCTATATTCATAATAAATTACCCTCCTATTATCTTAGATGTAGTGTTTTTCTTTTAATTTTCCTACAACATAGTATGCTGCATTTTTAGGTGCTTCTCTTACGATTTCTCCTGCACCTTTAACTTCCTTAGTCATTGACTTCTTAACCTTTGTAGGTGAGCCTTTAAGCCCTAATTCAGCTACATCTACATCTATATCAGCTGCGCTCATAACTTTGATTTCATCATCTGAAGTTTCGAATATATCTACAACATTCATATATCTAGTTTCATTTAATTCTTCGATTGCAGTTAATAGACATGGAGTTTTAACTTCTACTACTTGATGTCCATCTTCTAGTGCTCTATTTACTATTAATGTATTTCCTTCAACTTTAACGTCTTGAACGTAAGTTACTTGAGGAATGTTTAAATGTTCTGCTATTTCTGGTCCTACTTGTGCAGTATCTCCATCAATTGCTTGTCTTCCAGCAAATACTAAATCATAATCTAACTTAGCTATTACTCCTGCAAGTGCCTTTGAAGTTGCCAAAGTATCTGCTCCCCCAAGTGCTCTATCTGTTAATAGGACAGCTTCATCAGCTCCCATACATAATGCTTCTCTTAAAACCGCTTTAGCCATTGGAAGTCCCATACTTATTACAGTAACTTTTCCTCCAACTTTTTCTTTTAATTGTAATGCACCTTCTAAAGCGTGTTTATCCTCTGGATTCATTATTGATGGAACACCATCTCTTATTAATGTACCAGTTTTAGGATCAATTTTTACTGCTGTAGTATCTGGAACTTGTTTTACACAAACTACTATATTCATTCTAAAAGTCCTCCTATCTTAAAATGCTTCCTGCGATAACCATCTTTTGAACTTCTGAAGTTCCTTCGTAGATTTCGCATATTTTAGCATCTCTCATCATTCTTTCTACTGGGTATTCTTTAGTGTAACCATATCCACCAAAGATTTGAACTGCTTTAGTTGTAACTTCCATTGCAACATCTGCAGCAAATAATTTAGCTCTTGCAGCATCTACTGAATAAGGCTCACCAGCTTGCTTCTTTGTTGCAGCTAGGTATACTAAGTATTTAGCAGCTTGGATTTTAACATCCATTTCAGCTATATACCATTGTAATCCTTGGAATGCTGATAATGGTTTATTAAACTGTTTTCTTTCTTTCATATAGTTAACAGCTTCTTCAAAAGCTCCTTCTGCAATACCTAAAGCTTGAGCAGCTATACCAATTCTTCCTCCATCAAGAGTTTTCATTGCTATACCAAATCCCTTACCTTCTTTGCTAAGTAGGTTTTCTTTTGGTACTATGCAGTTTTCCATAACTAACTCAGTAGTTGAAGATGCTCTGATCCCCATCTTGTTTTCTAATTTTCCTATTGAGAATCCTGGGAATGACTTTTCTACTATGAATGCAGAAATTCCTTTTGTTCCTTGACTCTTATCTGTCATAGCAAATATTATGAAAGTTTCAGCAACTCCACCATTTGTTATGAAGATTTTTGAACCATTTAATACATAATGGTTTCCTTCTAATACAGCAGTTGTTTGTTGTCCTGCAGCATCTGTACCAGCGCCTGGTTCTGTTAATCCGAAAGCACCGATTTTCTTACCACTACAAAGATCTGGCAAATATTTTGCTCTTTGTTCGTTAGTTCCATTTTCATTAATTACTGATGCACATAATGATGTATGCGCTGAAAGAATAACTCCTGTAGTACCACAAACTTTTGATAATTCTTCCACAGCTATTATATATGAAAGAACATCTCCGCCTGCTCCACCAAATTCTTTTGAAAATGGGATACCCATCATTTTAATCTTAGCCATTTTTTCAACGTTTTCCATAGGGAATCTTTCTGTTTCGTCGATTTCAGCAGCTATTGGCTTAACTTCATTTACTGCGAATTCTCTAACCATTTGTTGTACTAATTGTTGTTCTCTAGTTAACTTAAAATTCATTAAATTACCCTCCTTGTTAATTAAACCTATTTGATATAAACTATATAAAAATCTCTAATAGATTTTTAACTAAATTATTTATTTTGAAAATTCTTTTCTGCTCTTCTTTCTAAGAACGCAGTCATCCCTTCTGTTTGATCTTCTGTTGCAAAGCACTTTCCAAAGTCTTCTGCTTCTATTAATATAGCTGCATCTATATCAACTTGCATTCCTCTGTCTATAGCATCTTTACAATATGCAACTGCTTTTGGAGCATTAGCTGAAATTCTACTCGCCATTGCTTTTGCTTCATCCATTAAACTTTCTAATTCAACTACTTTATTAACTAAGCCTATTCTATAAGCTTCTTCTGCATTTATAAGATCACAAGTATATATTAATTCTTTAGCCTTTCCTGGTCCTACAATTCTAGCTAATCTTTGAGTTCCACCAAATCCTGGAGTAATTCCAAGACCCGCTTCTGGTTGCCCAAATTTAGCTTTTACTGAAGCTATTCTTATGTCACAAGACATAGCAAGTTCGCATCCACCACCAAGAGCAAATCCTGATATAGCTGCAATAACTGGCTTATCCAATTTTTCTAATCTTCTGAACACATTGTTTCCTAAAATTCCAAATTCTTTACCTTGTTCTTCATTAAGATCTTTCATTTCTGAAATATCCGCCCCAGCAACAAAAGATTTTTCACCAGCACCAGTAACGATAACTGTATACATATTGCTGTCTTTTTCTAAATCTTCTAAAACAGCGTCTAAATCCTTTAATGTTTCTGAATTTAATGCATTTAGTGCTTTGGGTCTATTGATTGTAACAATAGCTAGATGTCCTTCTTTTTCAAGAATCACATTTTTTAGTTCCATTTTAATGACCTCCTTCAAATTTGGTTATTTATTTTTTAAATTTAATTTTTAAGTATCTACCACCTTATCTATTAATGAAAACATATTTCACTATGCATATGGGAATACGAAATTGTTTACAAAAGTTTTAAAAAAAGATATCCTATCCTTAAATAGCAAATAGCATTGCACTAAAGATTGTGGAAAAATTAAGTTATATATTAGTTCACTTACTACTCCCGTTAATTTTATTATTAGCAATAAGCATGCCAATCATATTTTTTCCATGAAACCTTATATATTGTGGTTTTCGTAATCAATTCCTAAATATATCAATTAGATTTATGTCTATATTTTGTACACCTTTAATTATATTTCTTAGAATGACTTCTTCTAGATTGAGTTTCCTAATTTTTGAAGAGTTAATTTCCTACTTTCTTAACGAGATTTAGTATACAACTCGTTGCTCTTTATTTTTAATTCTTGCTCATATATCTTAATATCACAATTTGAATCCGAATATTCATTTAAAAACCTCATAATTCTACTGTTTTCATCTAACTTTAACAGCATACATATTGTATAAAAATATGCTATTGAAATAAATGCGCCGATCAATCTATTATTTCTAAATATAAAGAGAATGAGAATGATTGGTACTACATAAAGAAAATTGCTTAATCTTAGTGCATACTTAAGTATTTTTGCTAAAAATATTTTATTCTTTAATTTTTTAATTTGCTGCTTATACTGTTTATTTTCTTCAAAGTGTCTCAATAAGTGTTCCGTTTTATCCATAAATTCCCTCCTTGATAAATTTATTTATTTTCAAGTGTTACTTTTATTATTAGCAATAAGCATGCCAATCACTTCTTTTTTATGAAACCTTATATATTGCTGTTGTCGCAATTAAGTCCCTTAATATATCAATTGGATTTATGTCTATTTTTTTTACATGTCTTAACAATATACATATGTAAAAATGGAGATATCTTATCAAAAGATAAATTGGCTGAGGAGTTTAAGCCTTTAGTCATTAATATTTCTAATAGAATCTCTAATAAACAATCATATATCTTTTAAGAATAAACATAAAAATACTTCTAAATAAACTGCCAAAGGAGGATTCATAATTTATGGCTGGAAAAAGAGCCGCAAAGGTTCCTAAAAATGATTTTGAATATGATGAAGGTGAAGTGTGTGGTTTTTCTAGTGAAGCTCCTTTAACTGGTGACGATTCTCATAAAATAGCTAAAAAAAGGCAATAAACACTTGATGATGTTTATTGCCTTTAATTTTAAAAATATTATTTGTTATTTACTTGAAGTAATCCTAATATTTATACATTAAACTGTAACACTTCCACTTCTTTGAGTGAGAGATAACAGCACGATCCTTGACGAGGTACCTCTTGAGGATATAAGTTCAACTAAGATTCAGCTGGAGATCAAACCACACCTGAATCTTAGTTGTTGAACTTGATAAAGTTATTTTGAAACTCTTTTTAATGTTTCCTTATTACAGCTGCCTAAAAAGAGCGGGACATTTTCAATATCAACATCACTAGTATCAAGTCCAAACCATTTTGTCGGAGAAACAGTAAATCTTTTTATAAACAACTTAGCTCTGTATATGAATGATTCCCAAAAATTCAATTCTGTTTCATATGAAAGCTGTTCTACAATTAAAGAGAAACGAAAATCGCCAACTTTTCTATCGGGCATAATAGTATAGTTTCTAGATTGAATATTTATTTCTCCACTTTTAACTAATTCAGTAGAAATCTGACGTAAATACATATTTAATCTCTGTTCCATTCTAAAACCAAGCCTTAATTGAACTTTTACTATATAAAATGTTCCAAAGGTTTCCACTTCATATTCCGCATCATAAGGATTATCAGTAACAACAATATTAACAAACCAATACACATCTGCTTTCTTAGGTCTTTTATCTAAGATAGAGTACATTATATTTCTTTCAATTTTCTCTGCATACTCTGAATTAGTTAAATATACAAGATTTGTTGCATATTTAGGTCTATCAGTATCTTTTCGCAAGAGATTTAGCTGTGCTTTATAATCTTCAATTTTCACATACTGTAATAAGCGAATTTTAGTGTGGTGACCTTGGATCCATATATACATAACGGATAAGAACGTTAAAGCAATTAAAACTGCTACATATCCACCATGCATAAACTTAACAGCATTTGCAATAAAGAAAGAAACTTCAAATGTACCAAAGAAAACTAACATACTAATGGCAATGGCAGATGAAATCTTTTGTTTTAATAAATAGTTAAATAGTAGAATGGTTGTCATCAGCATAGTGACAGTAATTGATAATCCATAGGCACCTTCCATATTTTCAGAACTTCTAAAGTGTAGAATAAGTCCAATACAAACAATCCATAAAAGTTTATTAATTGAAGGAATATACAATTGTCCTTTATATCTAGATGGATACATTATATGTAATCTAGGAAATAAATTTAATTTAATCGCTTCAGAAACAAGAGTAAACGATCCTGAAATTAATGCTTGAGAAGCAATAATTGTAGCCAAAGTTGAAATTATTATACTGCAAATCAAAAAGCTATGTGGGACCATTTGAAAAAATGGATTTAAGCCTTCTACATTTGTATACAGTGGGTTTCTTATAGCAGATAAAACCCAAGCTCCTTGACCAAAATAATTTAATAATAAGCAGATTTTAACAAAAGGCCAAGATGCATAAATATTTTTCCTTCCAGCATGCCCAAGGTCCGAATACAATGCTTCCGCACCTGTGGTTGCTAAAAATACGCTGCCCAGAATAAAGAATCCTAATTTATTTTCATTGCTAAGAAGAATCTTTATTGCATAGTATGGAGACAATGCACGTAATAGTGTCCAATCATGAGAAATTTGCATAATTCCTAAAATTGCCAACATCGAAAACCACACAAGCATTACTGGTCCAAACATTTTTCCGATTAAATCAGTTCCAAAATGTTGAATAAAAAAAAGTATACTTAATATTACTATTACAATGGTAATAATAATATCTTGATTACTACCAAAAAGAGCGTTAAAACTTGGAATAAGCTCTAATCCTTCAACCGCCGAAGTTACAGATACAACAGGGGTCAACATCCCATCAGCAAGTAAGGCCGAACCACCAACCATAGCTGGAATAATAAGCCACTTTGCACGATTACGAACCAGAGTAAAAAGAGAGAAAATTCCTCCCTCACCTTTATTATCCGCCTTTAATGTAACAAAAACATATTTTATTGTTGTTAAAATAGTTATCGTCCAAAAAATTAATGATAAAGATCCAAGAATAAAATTTTCAGATATATTTTCCAACCCACCATTACCTTGAACAATTGATTTCATTACATAAAGAGGTGAAGTTCCAATATCTCCATAAACTACGCCTAACGCAACTAAGATTCCTCCTAGACTTAATTTACTGACATCATTATGTTTTATCGTTGATTTCATATTAATCATCCTTTGCAATAAATATAAATATATTATGTCTTGTTCTAAATATAATTTCAATGCTTTTTCTAACTTTCAGATTTCCACCATTAAATCTCGTCATACTAAGCAAGTTTTCTACTAAGTCTTATAAGCCACTCAGTGTCATATAAATACCTTGAAGGAGCTCTCCTTTAGTTTCTTCTGATATAATTTAAATGAATATAATATCCTTTTGCCCCATAAAAAGTGTTAGTACCTGCACCAGATTCTTTATCATTTACAAATGTCCAATACGCAGCAGCTTCTTCATCCTTATTTAATAAACTTCTATCTTTTCCCCCTTTAATTACTGTATAAATAAATGAAGTTGATAGCTTATTTTCTTGTGCCAAGTAGCAGATAACTGTTCTTTCTAATAACCTAGATAAGTATTTTATACCTCTCCCTATAACATGTAATGAATATCTAGGTTTTGTAAACAGATAATTAAATAAAATCACGCTAATTGTAGAACATACAAATCCTAAAATATACCCTCTGGTTTTAATATTTACAATAATAACTCCTAAAATAAAAATCATAATAACATTAGCTTAGCCATAGCATAACTTTTTCCGACGCCAGCTGCATACCCAAAAAAATATCTTGAGTTTTCCTCTTGAAGACTCTTTTTCTTCTTCCTTTATTTGATTTAAAAGATAATCTGGATTTTATTTTTTATCAATATCTACTTAAATCACTCCTAACTTTCACTTAATTTTACCCTATACCTACAAAATTATATAGATATATATAAAATAAAGCTAGTATTATTCTATTTTTGAATATACGCACTCTTTTCCTTCTTGTATATAATCATAAAATACTATATTACTTCCTTTAACTTTCCCTTTTAAACTTTCAACATTTAAATAATTTCGTTTATCTTTATAAAAAATTATTTCTATTTCATTATCGCTTATTGTATATTGACCATAGGTGTAAAATACATCTTTATAAAAATTATTTATAACCTTGCATTTTCCAGTTGAATTAAGTTCTAAAATAGTATTATTTGAAGTTATGTATTTGCCACTATAAGGATTACTACTCCCACCCATCATAACAATACTAATAATTGCAAAAAATAAAAATATAGAAACTATTTTTTTCATTGTATCCTCCTTACTCCTAGAAATAATGATATAACGGAAAAAAATCAAAATTAGTAAGTGTATAAGCATGAAATCTAACATTGTTTTCATCTTGTCAGAATTCAATCTTAAATATAAATAATACTATTTAAGGTATAAAGATTGGATTAAAATTCTTATATTCGTATAAAGATTATATAAAGATTGTAATGTTTTATGAATATTAAAATTTATTAAATAATTTTAATTATTATCATTAATCCAAAGAATTGTGGCACCAATTATAACATAATTGGTAAATACCCATATACTTTATAAGGCCTAATATTTTAGAATGCACATAAAAAAAATACCACATTTTCTTTATGAATAATGTGATATTTCAGCATGCTCTTTAATTATTGCTTCATCATCAACTAATATATATCTAGCTATTTGATACATGATTTATTTTATTTAAATAATTTATAGAATATTTTTCAGCTTCCACACGTTTTATAAAATATTCTGTTATAAAGTATTCTCTTAATTCCAAATATATTTGTATTATCATCTTTAGCGATTTTATACAACTTTCAATACTATATGATGGTATAGTCTCTTTCAGTAAGCTTATGCTCTCTGGAGCAACAAATTCTATTTTTCTAACGCCCCTTGGCAGCTCTCCATTTTTCATCAATATTAGTGGACCTATTACCATTTGCCTTAATGATGATATGAATTCTATAGTCTCAAAAATTTCACCTCTACCTATTTTTGCAGCTCCATAATGAATCCAAACCCAAAATCTATCCTCTATCCATTGTAAACTTGGAATTGGAAATCTTGCATTATTTTCTTTTAATGCTTCTGATACAAAATTACCTCTTTCCCATAAAATAACAGGGTCTTCAACTCTATGTGCTATATTATCTATTGATACGAATTTTAAATCAACATGTAGTAATTCTGGACCATATAAACATATCAAAAGTCGTGGTTCTCCAACGTGTTCTCCTGTAAACGCTGATAGCAATGTACCTAGATTTGCTGCTATTTTATACCGCTCATCCATTACTTCTTCATAATGGTTAGAATCTACTGCAATTATAAAATCAATATCTGAATATTCGTCCATTTCATTTGTAATATATGATCCTCCTGTTGCAATTCCTACAATTCTAAAATCATCTTTTAAAATTTTTATTGAGTTATCTATAAATTTTTTATGATTTATTGGTATCATATAGACCATCTCCTTTAAAAATAGCCAAACTTTAAAATTAGGCATTAGCATAGAATATCATATTTTTAAAAATATTACTA
The DNA here is from genome assembly GCF_002969175.1 of Clostridium sp. MF28. NCBI lineage: Bacteria > Bacillati > Bacillota > Clostridia > Eubacteriales > Clostridiaceae > Clostridium > Clostridium sp. MF28. The sequence continues at coordinate 5,684,789 of NZ_CP014331.1, read as the reverse complement.
TATCAAGAATACATTACTTCGTTTTATTTTTTTCTGATTTAAATCTTCTATTGAGAATATCTTTTAAAACCAAAACGGTATTCTCGTCATTAAAATTAAATTCGTTTTTGCAGTCATCGTATAACTTCAAGTATTTCTTTATTTGCATTAGGATATTCCTTTATCCTTTTTGTTATATCTATAATCCCCATAGTACTACCTTAAATCAACATCTCTGAAATATGAGATGAAGTCTTATTAACTAATGTATTTAAATTGATCATAACATAAGTTGATGCTTTAGAAAAAACATTAATATCCTTAATTTCTTCATTTAACTCTTTTATTTTTTGTCTGTTGTATCATAAATCATTTTATACTCTTCGAATTGAGACTAAGATATCTCCTTGTGCATTTTTTATCTATAGAGATTCTTATGTTTTTTGGATATTAAAACCTGAACCAAATCTTTTAAAATTACCACATCCTTATTTGTAATTTTATCATCTTCCAATAGTTTTACTAAACGTTTAATATTGTTAGGTTTTTTAGAACAACGAAATTTTCCGTTTTTATCTAAATTATTATTATTAGTAGTAGTGGTTCCCAGATCTAATTTTTCATCTTGATTAACGCCTAAGAGGAAATCTGTAGTAACATTATAATATGAAGCTAATCTTATTAAGTGATCATATATAGGATTTGCTTTACCAGTTTCCCATTTAGAAAGCATACTGCCAGTAATACTAATTTTAAACATTTCATTAATTTCATCTGCTAATTGATCTAATGTAATATTCTTATTTAACCTAAGATTTTTAAGAATTTTGCCAGTAATATTCATATTTCCCCTCCACAATGTAATTGATTGATTTAAAATTAAGTATACAATTATTAACATCATCAATCTACAAATTACAATTTATAATTTATTCATTAATTAATATTAATTAACTTGCTTTATTAGCATGAATTTGCTTTTGTATCTGAATCATTAACCCATATTTTAATTCATGAGCAGGAATTGGTACTATTTTATTAGTTTTATTATGTTGCATAATAATATGATCTCCGCTTTGCCTTACCTGCTTATACTCATTTTTCTCTGCTAAATCAATCATTTCTTTATAATCAAATATCTTAAAATAATCTTTTTTTTGATTTTTTTTAAGCTTTTCTAATAATTCTACTCTCTCATCATACTCTTTATTTCTTGTATCAATTATATCTTTAATTGTCATAAGATCCCAATAAACATCTTGCAATACCTCAATTTCACCCATGGATCCCATATCAAATTCAGAATACATATTAATAAGCTTTTTAGTAAATGCATCCATTCTTCTATTAAACATAAGAAGATCTTTCTTTGCACTTATAAATCTACTTACAATTTGAATCATGGTACATTTTAGCTGTGCTGCTTCACTTCCACAAACGTACATATATTCTTTCATCTTATCTCTGCTATTTTCATAATCATCTTTCATTTGAATATACTCTTTAACCAGTTTTTCTACTTCTTCTTTTAATGGATCACCTACAATAGCATTTATATTTAATTTATCTATTAATTTACCAATTGAGTATTTCAAGTTGTGAGCTTTTATATACACTTCATCCAGTAGCTCATACTTGTACTTATCATATTTTCCTAAAATGTCCAATGTTTTATCTGTATTTTCTTTTTCTAATTGATTAAATTTTATTATCCAGTTCATTTTTCATACCAGCTTTCATAAATTCTTATAAAACCCAATTTATTACTTTTAAACCATGTAATTGTATATAATTATACTATATTTCCCAAATTTAATCAATATGTTAATAAAACTGATTTATTACTGAATTCGCTCTTTGTTAAACTAAGTTGAATGTTATTGTATTTACGAAAAAAGTAATTAATTACTTTTTTCAAGTAAAAAAATGCATGTACTAATAATTTTCTACATGCATTTTTTTATAATATATATGTTGTAATTCACAATGCAAAATTGCGACTAAAATTTTTGAAATATTTTTAGAATTATGATCAAGACTTATTTTTGCAATATATATTTTTTTATTATTCTTTATGCTATTAAGCAACAATTATCTTATGTTTATTACTAAATTATAAATAAGCTAAATCCCCTATCTTTTGATACCTATTGGAATTCTAAGAAATCTTGCTTCTTTAAAAAAGCTGAAACTTATTAATTTTATGTGCCTTCATCCCAAATAACTTTTGAAAAACCACATCATTTTGGGGATCTAATACTTTAATCATAGTTACTACCTCGTTTAGTAGTTCTTCTATAATATTGACTTATTTATCTCTACTTATACGAACAAATATTCTTTTTTTAATACATAAAGAGATGCTAAGCCATTTTTGCCCCCCATTTACATATCTTATTCTATAATTTTCTTTATAATATTTTCTATAATTTCACAAAATAACTACTAGAAAAACTAACTAGATTGATTAAATAATTTAGCTTTGATATACTATTATAAAAAAACTAGGAGGATACATATGTTTGAAAAAGATAGCTATGAAGAGAATGTAAAGTTATTTGAAAAAGTAATTTCTACACAAGCAGAAGAATTATTATCTAATGAAGACTTAGCTGCTATCTATATTGGTCGTGCAACATGCCCATTTTGCCGTAAATTTGCTAAGAAATTAAGTGGCTTAACTAATAAAATTAACACAACAATTTACTATGTAGATAGTTCTAATTTTTCAGATGATTTAATTGCCTCATTTAGAGAAAAATATAATATTGTAACTGTACCAGGATTTATTGTTAGTAAAAATAGAGAAATAGAGGTTCGCTGCGATTCTTCACTTTCAGAGGATGAAATATTAAATCTGTTAAAGTAAATAATCAACGAATATAATTATTATAAACTAAAGATACTCTAATTATAATAATACAAAAAGTGTGATAATGCTTTTCTATGGTAAGCATAAAAATTTTATCACCTTTAATATTTTTAAAGGTAGCAGTAAAATATCCTAGTAAGGCATAAATAAGCTTTACTAGGATATTTTAATATGTCTAATGTCTCAAATTCGTATTATTTAGCCTAATGGTGATATTAATAATATAAAGTAATTTCTCATTTATGATATGGTTCACAGTATCTATTGTAAGTGAGTTTTTTATATATTAAATCTGAATGCACAATTACATTTTTCAATTGTATTTCCTTTAAAAATGGAATAATGTTGAGGATATTTTTCATCAAAATATCTAATATCCTCTTTATCAAATCTAAGCAAATAACCATTCATATAAATATTGCCACTTATTTCGATTGTATCTGTATCTGGAATAATATTAATATTAATATTAATATTAATATCCTTATCATACTCTACTTTAAATGTATTTTTAGTATAAGCAAAATCAAATATTTCTTCATTCTCAACCCACCACTTATTATCTTCTACCCAGCAGATAAGATTTCTTTTTTTATCATATAGTCTCAAGGATACGTATAAATTATTATTCTCTACATTCATCTTAATTAGGTTTTCACCATTATAGTTAATAATATTGGGTGTATCTATAAATGTATTACCACCAATCATGACCTTACACTTATTAATAATAGATAAATATCCAGAACTTCTATCAATTTCACCTGATAGCTTTTTTCTTCTTTCTAATAGTTCCTCTTTTATTATTTTTCCTTGATGAACTAATGTATGACAATTGGGACATAATAATATTAAATTGTCAGAACAATTTTTTCCCCCATCCGCATATTGTACTATATGGTGTCTCTCCATTAAATTAACTCCACACCATGCACACTTAAAATTTGATGATTTATCTACTTTGTCTCGCTCTTCTTTTTTTATATATCTTGATTTTTCTTTCTCACTCATTATTTTTTCACCCCAATCCTCCTTTTTATTGTAGCATATTAACTTATGGTACGGTATTTCCACCTATAAAAATAACCATAACAAAGTTATTTCAATGGCTAAGACTATAAACCTCACTTATTTATGATATGGTTAACCATTTATTATGGTAAAACTCTTTAAATTCCATTTAATTATACTACAATGTTTTGTTTTTTCTCCTAATACTATCCAGAATAACTATTCTACTCCAAAAATAAAACTGCCTCAAAATACAGTTTTGAGGCAGTTTTATTATATGTTAATAACTTTTTTTATACTTTAAAGTTATAATTTTCACTTTAATACTTTTAATTTATTAACTAAGTTGTTGTTCTAATTGTTCTAGATCACTTATGACCATATTTATAACTTCGATTTTAGACTTAGCATAATCATTCTTAGGAAGCCATTTCAACCCACATTCTAAGGATTCCTTTGTACTCTTATATTCTTGTAATAATTGTGTTATATTTTCTACCATACCCTTCACATCCCTCTCTTTATTCAATCTCTAAATTATAATTTTCTTATTTTGTAAAATAAATTACTTTATTTATATTATTACCACCTCCGTATAAAAATATAATAAATTTTCAACTTTATATTTATATACGTTTATTATAGCATATATTACATTTAAAGCTTATATTTTTTCTAAAAATTTTACCATTATCAAAATAATCTTTCAAAAACATCCTATAATTGTAATATATATAACCGATTTAAGAATTCCATTTATTAGATTGACATATTTACAAAGTTGCTAAAACTTTATGTGCATATCTTCACTAGAAATCATAAATATATTTACATAGCTTTTCGGAATCAAAATATTTATGATTTCGGTAAGTTTTATCACTTAAATTTAATTTTAAATCTTACCATTTAATTTAAAATTAATGTTTTCAAAATAATACATATCATTCTCAACTTTTAGTAATTCCCAAAATAATTTATGCTTTTTCGACTCATTGTTAAATTCCTCTTTAATGCTTTTATTACTTTTCTTAATGTTGTTTATGATTGTATTAATATTGTTTCTTCTCCAATTATTATAATCAAACTCCATCTCTGAAAGTACTTTAGTAGTGGATGAAAATTCTATACTTGGCCCATTTAGATCTCTTTCAAGATTTCTTATAGTATATGAATTTTGCCCTGGGTCTAAAATTATAAAGTATCCATAATCAAAAGTACTTCTAATAAGTCTACCATATATTTGCTTAGCTTTAATACATACCTGCGGATAATTCACATCCTGATACCCCTTCTTCTGGTATGTAGTAATTGCTCTTAAAATAGGATATTCTGGACTATAGTTAGGAATTTTATCTAACATAACACAGCTTAATGCATCTCCAGGTACATCTATCCCCTCAAAAAAGCCCTTGCTTCCAAGTATTATAACCTGCCTATTTTTATCATTTAAAGCTCTTACTGATTTTTTGCTCATATGTACTTCTATTTTTGTTCCTCTAGTAAGCAGTTCAAGCTCTTCACTCACAGCAGTTCTCCTTGCATTATTATTGAATAAAACAAGAATATGACCATTTATTTTTAATGCGGTATTATAAATAAATTTTGAAACATTTTTTATATATGATGGTTCATCATATCTTCCAACATCTTTTAAAGCAAATATTTTAGTCCTTTTCTTTAAATCAAAAGTTGGTGGAATTATAAACTCCTTTGCTTTTTCCTGTCCTAAATGCTTTTTTATTTTATTAAAAGAATTTTCTATTCTCAATGTTGCCGATAAGAACGTCGTACTTTTAACGTCTTTTAACATATGTTCATTAACTAGCTCTCCAACATTTAAAGGAACATTTTTAAGTGTGAATGATTTATATTCTGAGTCTACTTCTAATATTTTTGCATAGAACACTGAGCTTTCTAAAAACTTATCTAAAACATCAAATGCACTTTTAAGCTTTGCTATGAAATCAGATAAATTCTTGTGGTCAATATCTCCATCTATTTCGTCATCTAAAGTTATATTATAAATATAATCATTTAACATCTTATATAGTGGATATATACTTTCTTTCAAAACTGATATCTCAGATCCTATGGCATTTGTTATTCCTTTTAAATCTTCTCTTGGAAGGAAAAATTCAGTAGTAAAATTATATTCCCCGCTAACAAGCCTTATACTTCTAAAATCATTTAATAATATATTTATATTTACTATAATGTCATTTGCTAAATACATAATTTTATCTTTTTCTATGGTTTCCCTATAACCATAGCTGGCATTTAAAGTTAAAAGCATAGCTATAATACTCGGGTGACCTTTTTCTATAAGATCTAGCAATTGTATAAATTCAGCTGACGAAAATTCCTCAGCAAAAAAATCATAACACTTTTCCATTAAGTTATGACCCTCATCAATAATTATGTGGTTAATTTTTTTCTTTTCAGTATATGGCCAGCATGCTAAAAGAGAATGATTAATAACTGTAATGTTTTCCTCAGGCAGCTCATTATACCTTTTTCTCAAAAAGCAAGCCCTTGTACATTTATCAAGCTTACATTGTTCACTATCACAATTAACTTCCCTTATGTACTTATCCAATTCCAGATGTTTTTGAACTAGATAATTTATATTTTCTATATCTCCATAATTACCATTTTCACAAAGTCTTCTTAGGAAAAGTAATGCTAGATTCCCTTTTTCATCCATCTGAAATTCTTCACATCTATTTATTCGCTCTATGCAAAGATAATTTCCTTTACCTTTCATAGCACCGTAATTTAATTTATCATCTAATCTTAATTTTTTAAGTATAGTCGGAATATCTCTCTCAATAAGTTGATTTTGTAATTCCTTTGTATTAGTAGATATAATAAAGCTAGCATCATCTTTTCTATTTTTCTGCTTATTTAGGTACGTTTCAATAGCAGCTATTATTACATACGCAAAAGTCTTCCCACTTCCAGTTGGTGCCTCTATAAATATCCTCTCACCTTTTTCAAAATTTTCTCTTATCTTTTTTGCAAATTCCTTTTGATCTTTTCTATACTGGTATCCAAAATCCCCACCATTGTTCCATATCTCTTCATTTTCAAGTAAATCTTCATATTTCAAATAATCTATAGGAATTTTCTTTAGCTTAAGTTCCTCTTCTTTGTTCTCTAGGTAATTTACATATGTATAACCTTCATCAATGAAAAAAGGAGGCTTCAATAAATGCTTAGTCCATGGCCATTTTTGTAAATACTGATATTCTTTAATAATTAGATTATGTAGAGATTTATTCTTTTTTCTGCTATTTTCTTCTCTATTCCATTGCCTTAAAAGTAGTGAATTAACTACTTTTAAGGTGTCTATTGAATCTGATAGTCCTCTATGTAACTCATCCTTATTTAAATTAGTAATTTCTTTAATTAAAGAATTTAAATTATATTCTTTTCTCCATGGTTCTAAAATTATTGCAAGTTCCATAGAATCCATTATTGTATTTTTTATTTCAGGAATATAAAAAGATAAAAATTTTCTTTCAAAATTTGCATTATGGCATATTAAAGGTAAATCTTCTAAAAATTCCAGTACTTCTTGTTTTATTGAATTCAAACTTCTAGCACTTAGTAAATCTGCCTCCTTTAAATCACTGCAGAGACTGTAAATACTTATTGGCACGCGTCCTCTTGGTCTTATTAATGTATTATAAGTAGTTATAACTCCATTCTTAACTTTAACAGCTCCAATTTCTATAATTTCTGAGCATGTTTCATCAAGTCCAGTTGTTTCTATATCTAAATATATTACATTATCTAAAACACTGATTAAATCTTCTAGCATCTTTTCCCCTACTTACTCTTTTAAATACTGTTTTGCGATATTTAAAATTTTCTTAAAATCATCTTTATACTTTACAACATGCTCAAATAATTCTGCATGTGCTGGTTCTTTATATCTATGTGAAATTCTATTTCTAAGAAGTCTTGATTTTTCTAAGAAGTTAAACAACTCAGCATCAAGTACTTTTTCCTCTTTTAACACTTCCAAACTATCATTTAAAGTCATACCTATTTTATATTTTTTTAATGACTTAAGAGTTACTGATGTAAAGTCTTCTAGTATTGTATTAAAACTTACAAATAATTGTCTCAAACTAGATTTTGCAAGCTTAATCATTATTTTATTATCACTATTGTTTTCTAATATCTCAATGCACTCATCGATATCACTTATACACTCTTGAAAATCTTCAACTATCTTTATAAGTCTTTCTTGATTCATGACAACACATCCCTTCTTCTAAACCAAAAGAAATTCTCATTTTCTCTATATATTATATCAACTTCATCTTTATACTTTTCTAAAATAACATTATTATCATTAGAATATATAATTTTACCTTCATTTAATACATTTATCTTTAAAAATATAGTTAATTCTCTACTTCTTAAATCTATAACATCAATTTCTTTACCCAAAGTTCTTTCTAAAAATAATTCAAGTTCTAATATTTTATCTAAAGGTATATTTTCTATACCTATTACTGCTATATCTATATCTGACTCTTGAGTGAAATCATCGTTGTTAAAACTTCCAAAAGTGAGCATACTCGAAATGCTATATCTTTCTAGAAGATTATTTACTTCTTCACTTTTTAGTTTGCTCATAATTTGTTTTTTTTCATCTGCCAACTTCATCTTGTTCACCCGCCAATTTACAATAATTTATGTAATAAATTATAACACAATTTTATTTAAACATATTTATTATTTTGGACTTTATAAATAATACTATGCAACTTATATTTTTTCAATATAGATATCTAGCTTTGAACTTAGATTTATGTGATAACTTACCGAAATCATAAATATTTTGTTCCGAAAAGCTATGAAAATATCGCTGAAGGTTCTAAGCAACAGGTTGTATCCACTTTAGCATGCTCCAACTTTCAGTTTGACAAGCTAAAATGGAACAACCTACAGCTAAGAACCTTTAACAGCTCATTTTCAAATGTTTTCTTCACAAATATATTTATGATTTCTAATGAAGACATGAACTTAAAGTTTTATCAACTTTGCAAATATGCTCTTCTAATAATTCGAATGCTTAAATTGTTTATCTATATATACCGAAATTGCATATATTTTTATTCCACAGGACTTAAGAAATTTTCGCTAGAAAGTTCTAAGTAAAAGGTTGCACTCATTTCAGCATGCTCCTTAGGCAAGCTCATGACAAGCAGCAAATCAAACAACCTCCCATTAAGAAACATCAACAGCTTATTTTCATAGTCCTGCGAAATAACAATGTTTCTACTTTCGGAAAGATATATGCATAAGTTCAGGTCTTAGTTGAATGTCCATAATTTCCCACGCAATAAAATAAGCTTGAAATAATATCTACATTCTTCAAGCTCACTTTTTTATTTATATGATTTTTTTAATTATTTTTAGAAATGTTTTATATTAGAACATATTGTAATTGAGTTTCTACATTATTATTCTCATTTAATGCAATTAGCTCAATAGAATTCCACTTACAAATTTATTATTACAATAATATATTACCAAAATAATTTTTCATGATAATTCTAAAAATATTGCAAGGATTTTAGACGTAATTGTGAATTGTAAAATGTGAATTATAGCATATATATCTAAATCAATCCCTCAATTTTTTTATTTCTTTTTAAATATGCATTTGATATTTTTAAAAACTCCTGTAGATTACAATTTCCTGTTCTTTCACCTATTCCACCCAACGTGCAATCCACATATTTAGCACCACTTTTAACTGCCTCTAGGGAAATTGGAATCGCCATTCCAAAATCGTTATGAGCATGAATTTCTATTTCTATTCCGGTATTGTTTACTAAAGTTTTAATTGAATCCTTTATAAGTGAAGGCATTGATATTCCTACGGTATCTGCATATCTTGCCCGCTTTACGCCCATACCAATAATTATTTCACACAAATTTATAAGATAGCTAATGTCTGCCCTAGAAGCATCTTCAAAACCTATAGTAACTTCATAACCTTTATCTCTCGCTAAAAATACACATTCCTTAATATTTTCTTCAACCCACTTTTTATCCTTTCCTAAATTCGAATATATTTGTATATCCGATGTAGGAACGCTAATATGAATAATATCTGGTTTACACTCCATTGAATGAAATATATCATTTTTATTCATTCTATTCCAAGCGGAAATTAGTGAATTTTTTCTTATTTCTAATATCCTCTTAATGCATTCTTTTTCTAAATCTCCCATTGCAGGTATGCCTGCCTCTATCTGATAAATCTTCATTTTATCCATATATTTCGCAATTTCAATTTTTTCATCAATTGAAAAAGCTTTTCCTGCACATTGTTCACCATCTCTTAAAGTTGTATCCACAATATATATTTCATTGTCTAATTTTTCATTATAAATCAATATATCACCACCTTATAAAATCTAAACACACAGTTTCTTATATAATCTTTTTATTTCATCATTACTTAATCCACCACGCTTTTGTGTGCTCAATTTCCTTACATCTTCCAACATAATTGTTAAATTATCATGCTCGTATTTTATGTTTAGTTCTTCTAATTTTATTTCTAATGCATTTACACTTGAATGCTTACCTATAATAATATTTCTTTTCCTTCCAATTTCACTAGGGTCATATGGTTCAAAAGTTCTTGAATCTTTAGCTATACCATTTACATGAATTCCTGATTCTACATTGAAAATATCTTTTCCTATAAAAGGTGCATTTCCTCTGATTTTACTTTCAGTAATATCTTCAAATATGCTTAATACCTTGGGAAATAGCTTATAATTACTATGATCTTTTATTTTCTCTAAAAAAGAAGACCCTCCTAATATTTCTTGAAGAGGAGCAAAGCCACCAATTCCTGCAAAAGTCGTTACAACTTTCTTCCCTCCAGCTTTAACCCATTCTAAACTCATAGCTGTAGCTGATTTATAATTATTTTTTATACTTAGCTCTATATTATTTCCAAAGAACTTTATTATCTCTAAAAAAATCTGCTGATAATCATAAAAGATAATGTCATCAAGTCCTACTATTCTTGCATTCATTTTGTTATATATATTTAGCTTATTGTCTAATATCTCATATAATACATTAACACTTTCTATTTCAATTTTATTATTGTTAGATATTATGAATTTTACATCTTGAGGCAATGGTGATAGTTCTTCATAAAGCTCTTGCGTAATTTCTATATAATCGCTTCCTATTATATATAGTAATTTTATCAATTCTCTTACCTGTGCGCTTTTCTCTTTTAACTTATCACCAAATATCTCTCTCAAAACAATTATTGTCCTATCTATAATTTCGATTTTTCTTTCATCCATAATTCCACCCCTTTTTAATTGCAAATTTTTTCTACATGTGAATATAATCTATCTAAAAGGAGCCTACTTAATATATTTATATATATTAAACAGGCTCCCTTGCCAACAAAAAATAGCCTAAAACAAAACTTCTTAGTTTGGTTTTAGACCACATTGTCTTTGTTAATATGCTATTTTATACATATATTATCACATAACCAATGCTTTGTATATATATTTATTTGAAATATTTCATGCTAGTCTTTTTTAATTCTCTTGTGCTATACAAAATTTTGTAATTTTCAATTCCTATATCATCAGCTATCTGCTTAATAATTTTGTTACAGCTTTCCTTATCTTTCTCGTGTATCATTGTGTATAGATTATAATCCCACGAACCAAAAGGTTTCCTTTCATAACAGTGTGTAACTACAGAAATGGATGCCATATATTCTCCAATTTCATCTAATCTTTCATCATCAATCTTCCAAACTACCATTGCATTAGCTTTAAATCCAGCTTTTCTATGATAAAGTATTGCTCCTATTCTTTTTAATATTCCAGTTTCACTATAATTTCTGATTTTATCTATAAGCACATCTTCATCCATACTAAGCTCTTTAGCTATATCCTTATACGGATTAGTTATTATAGGAATATCCTCTTGCAATCTACTTATTATTTTCTTATCAAAATCACTAATCATTTGTATCATCTCCTTGAAGATTTAAAGCCACTTTAATCTTAAATAACTTAACTGAAGGTAAACTCATTATTTCTTCCAAACCAGTATTTCTCTTTATTTCTTCAAGAATATTAATCAAATTCTCTTCTGAACGCGTTATCATAGTAAACCACATATTATACTCATCTTCTCTTATATAATTGTGAGTCACTTCATCATACATATTTATATATTCTGCAACCTTTTCAATTTCATTTTCAGGCACTTTAGCTGCACAAAGAGTACTTGTATATCCAATTTTTCTCGAATTAAAAATTCCACCTATTCTTCTTATTATTCCTTCATTTTTTAACTTATTTATTCTTTTTAATACTTCATTTTCTGTAAGTAATAATTTTTCCCCTAGTATTTTAAAAGGATTCTTATCTATTGGAATTTCATTTTGCATTAAATTAAGCAATTCTTTATCTGTTTTATCCATAGCAGTTCCTCCTCACTTAAAGTTTTGGAATGTCAAATAGAATCCTTGCCTTTAATTATTAAAAATGCAAATTTTATCTGATGCCATATAATCTCCGTCATTATAATATGCAGCTCTTGCTCTGCAGCCTCCACAACTTTTTTTATCTTTACAACTGTTACAAGTTCCTTTATATTCTTGAGTTCTTAGGTTATTGAGTAATTCACTATTTTTCCATATTTCATCAAATGGGATTTCTCTTATATTACCAGCCACTTCTGTTAAATAAGCACAAGCCTGAACATCTCCTTTTGGATTAATAATACAATAGCTTGTTCCTGCAATACATCCACGTTTAAATCTACTATTTACACCTAAATCTTCTGCAATTCTAACAAATTGTGGAGCACAAGTTGGCTTTATTTCTATGTTTACTTCACTTTGCTTTTTCATTATTGACGTTAATAACTCTTCATACTCTTTTGAACTTAATAATTCATCTTCTATATCTTTTCCTCTTCCTGTAGGTACAAGGAAGAATATATGATGAGCTGCTGCTCCCATAGCTACTGAAAAATCAGTCAAACTAATTATCTCATTTTTATTCCAATCCATGACAGTTGTATGAATTTGAAATCTAATTCCTAAATCTCTACAATTTTTCATTGCATAAATGGTATCTCTAAAAGCTTCATTATTTCCTCTAAATTTATTATGTTTTTTTGAATCAAGACTTATGCCTATTGCAGAAATACCAGCAGCTTTTAATTTTTCTGCCATTTCCCTTGAAATAAGGGTGCCATTTGTTCCAAGGACAGGTCTTAAGCCAGCTTTGGATGCATAATTTATTAATTCAAAAATATCCTCTCTCATTAATGGTTCTCCACCAGAGAATATCATTATTTTAAAATTAGCTTTTGCAATTTGATCTATAAGTAACTTTGCTTCTTCTGTATTTAATTCACCTTGACTTTCTTTGCCTGAATCTCTATAACAATGACTGCACTTTAAATTGCATTTATTTGTAGTATTCCATGATATTATCATTTGCATTCACTCACCTTTACATAAAATCTCATATACTCTTTTGTATTTCTTATTTCATAATATTAATTTCATCATCTGTAAGATAGCAAGCAGGATCCTCTGCCCAAAAATCATTATGTACAGCTTCAGCTCTAGTTCTGAAATTGCCATTACAAACATTTAACCATTTACAAGAAGAACATCTACCCTTTAATAATTTTTTTCTATTTCTAAGACCATTTAATATTTCATTTTCAGAATTTCTCCATATAGATCCGAATTTTTCTTCTTTCACATTTCCAAAAGTATGTTGCCAAGTAAATTGATCTGGATGAACATTTCCAAAAAAGTCTACATTAGCAAAAGCCATTCCTGATCTATTTCCACCATTAGTCTTTAAAAGTTTTAATATGTTATCTGATTTATCTTTAAATTTCTCTAATGACTTTAAATATGTATAAACGGCATCTGCATGATTATCAACTGTAAGTATCTCAACACTTGGACCAAATTCTATTGCCTTACTTATGATTAAGTCTAGAGCTTGTCTTGTTTCTTCCTTAGAAATATCTTCATCTACCATTTTACTTCCTCTTCCCGAATATGCTAAATGATAGAAACACACTCTAGGTATCTTTTCTTCTTTTATTAGCTTAAATATATCTTCCAATTCTTTATAATTGTTTTTATTTATAGTAAACCTAAGACCTACTTTTTGATCAACTTCAATGCAATTTCTTATTCCTCTTAAAGCACTGTCAAAAGCACCACTAACACCTCTAAACGCATCATGATTTGATCCTATACCATCAAGGCTTACACCTACATATCCAAGATTTATTTTCTTTAAAGATTTGCAAACATCTTTATCTAAAAGAGTCCCATTAGTAGATATCGTACTTCTTATTTTTCTTTGACTTGCATAATCTAATAATTCCAAAATGTTTTCCTTCATCAGAGGCTCTCCCCCAGAAAACAATAATGCTGGTACGTTAAAATCTTTTAAATCGTCTATGAACTTTTTTGATTCATCTAACGTAAGCTCGTCATCATATCTTTTATTATCTGAACTTGCATAACAGTGTTTACATTTTAAATTACAAGTTTTTGTACAGTTCCAAGCAACTACAGGTCCTCTTCCTGGACTAACTCCATACTTTTCTATGGCTGCGCCTTCTACATACCTTAAGCTATCTCCATAATTATCAGAATTACATAAAAGTTTAGTTATACTTATCATTTTCAAATCTCCTTACATCATTGATTCTCGTTATGATCTAAGCAATTTTTTAAATTCATAAACAAAAACAAATCTAAATTTTTTTACATGGACAGAGCTATCTTAAAATCAAAACCATAGAGATAATTACTCTCTATGGCTTCAATTAATTATGCTTCATTATACCACGAATTGTTAATGCAGTAAAACAATGCTATTCTAAAATACGGCACCTTATACCATCGAGAATATCCGAATCTGTAGCATAAAATACCGCCAATACTTTTGTAATTGGCGGTATCAAATATTTTTATTTTTTCACTGTTGCTTAACACAAAGCAGTTCATAGTGTGACAGCCCACTTTTATGGACTAGTATAAAATTTATTTTTAAATAACTAATTCTTGTACTACTTTTCCACCTTCAATATGTTCTTCCACAATTCTTTCTACATCTTCAACTTTTACATTTCCATACCAAGTTCCTTCAGGATATACAACTACTATAGGACCTTTGTTGCAAACACCCAAACACCCTGTATTAGTTACCATTACTTCATTTATTAAATCCCTATCTTCAACTTCTTCCATAAACTTTTGCACAACCTTTACTGAATCTTTAGAATAGCACATTCCTTTTTGCATTCCATTAACTCTACAACTTGCACAAACAAAAATGTGATGTTTAATATCAATCATTTCACTCATCTCCTATTTTCATTAAATATTTATACTTTGATGTATATTCCATACCAGAAAGAAGAGGTACTCTTTTGTAACCACAAGGGTCATAATATGTAGTGTTGCATTGATAATATGGCTGTAGGATTTCTTAAGCAGAAGTTGTTCCATTTGAGCTTGTGAAGTGAGAGTCCAAAATTTTATTTTGGATTCTCGAACTTCCTCAGCGAATGAAATGAGTCGAGCTTCCTTAGGAAAGCTGGAGCATGCTCAAATGGGTGCAACTTCTGCTTCTAGAAATCCACAGCCATATTATCTAGCAACCGAAACAACAGAGTACCTGTTCTTTCGTTGGATATCACATTAAGCTCTTAGCATTTCTTCAACTTCAGTTCCTTTTAATATAGCTTCTGCTGCTTTTTCAACAGCTGTTTCAATGGTTTCACATGTCATAAAAACTTCTATATTCATACTTTTAAATTTTCTTTTTGGTTCATCACCAATTCTAAGACAAAGTACTCCATTGCAGTCTGAAACAACTTTTGAAAGCTTAGCAAACTTATCTTCCTCTTCCTCACAAACTTCTTTACCATTACAATATTTTTCAACATTTCTTTTTTCCAAATATCTTGGCTCTCCATTTTTATATTCATAGATATAAAATTCAGATGCATGTCCAAAATGCATGTCCACGCCTATTCCACTTTTTGATGCAATAGCAAACTTTAGTGGTTTTTCTTCTGTAACTTCCTTTACATTTGATGGCTTATTAAATTTTTGAGATTGATCATCTCCAAGTAAACCAATAGCATCTGCCCTACATTGCTTACAATGATACATCTGCTCAATATGCTCTCCACATTTTTTTCTTAAATCCATTATCTCTTTATTACTTGTAAGCGGCATATTTTCAAAGACACTTCCTTTTACAGGAATCATTTGCATTATATTTGTTATTCCTGCTCCAAGTTCCTTTGCTTTTTTTGTTACTTCTTCTATATGATGATCATTGATTCCCTTAAGCATTACTATATTTACCTTAACCATAATTCCTCTATCAGCTAAATACTTAATACCTGATAATTGGTTAGTTAAAAGGATTTGAGCTGCCTCTTCACCAGTATAAGTAACCCCTAAGTAATCTACGAATTTATATACTTTAGCAGTTATTTTAGGATCAATAGCATTCATTGTTACAGTTACATGACTTACTCCTAAATTAATCAGCTCTTGAGCATAAAATGGAAGCATTAATCCGTTTGTTGATAGACAAAATGTAACTTCTGGATCATGTTCTCTTATAAGCTTCAAAGTTTCCCTAACATTATCAAAGTTAGCAAGAGCATCGCCAGGTCCTGCTATTCCAACAACTTTTAAGTTGTCCATTTTTGATTTTACTAGTTTGTATTTAGCAAAAGCTTCTTCTGGAGATAATACTTCAGTTGTTACCCCAGGTCTGCTCTCATTAACACAATCAAATTTTCTTAAACAATAATTGCAGCTAATATTACACTTTGGCGCTATAGGAATGTGCATTCTTGCATACTTGTGAGCTGATGAACAGCTAAAACATGGATGAGTTTTTGTTTTTTCTTCTACTTCTTCTCTGCTGATAATTCTTGCTTCCATCTTTTTCTCCCCCTCAATTGCTATATCTTTATTACTTATTTCAACTTCTTCCTTATAATATTCATTGTATAAATTCTCTCTAAAGGTCATTTCAGTCTTAGCAAGCATAACATTAGTAATTTGATCCCCTAAATTTAAAGATCCTTCATAGCCTATAGATAATATTCTTTGTCCACCGATCCTATCATGAATAGGAAATGACATTCGAATTAATGGAATCTTATGTTTTTCCTCTATTCTTCTTCCATCCGAGCTTCCAATCATTACATTTACCTTTAAATCTAAGGCGAATTTTTCTATTTCCTTAAAGTCTGCCTCATCTATGATTTTGCATTCACCTGCAAATAACTGATTTGAAAGTTCGTCAACTTCTTCCCTTAAGCTTGGTTCAAGTTTTTTACATACATCTCCACTTGCAATAAGTACTGGTACAGCTCCGTTTTCCACAGCTAATCTTGCAGTAGAGTATACAAAATCAGGTTCTCCAAATATAGCAATTCTAGCTTCTGCATTATATTTATGAGAATCAATCATAGCATCTAAATATCTTCCTCTTTGTTTTTTATATTTTTCTGGAATTGGATTCCTGATATTTTAGCTAGCACTTTTAAAAAATTATCAGTATCTCTAAGACCTCTTGGAACATTAATTCTAAAATTCTCAACTCCAAAATTCTCCTCTAAATAAACTCCTACAGAATATTCTTCTTTAATAAATGTGGTTAGTTCAATGGTAGCCTTTGCACCACCCATAAATTTAATTTCGTCTATACTCGTACCATTGCTTGGAAGCCTATTATATTTTTTACTATGAACTCCATCTAAATTCTCCGATAAGTCAGGCAGCAATATATAATCAATTTTAAAATCCTCCAAGATCTCTTTTATCTCCCTCATATCCGCACTACTCATTGGCCCGGCAATAACATTTACTTTTTCATTTTTATCTGTATACATTTCTACATTTTCTACAACTGCCCTTAAAGCTGTAAAATATCCGCCATATTGAGTTCCACCATATCCAGGCGATTGTATTGGTATTAACTTAACTTTACTATCTGGATGTTTTTCATAAAATATCTTTGAAAGTCTTACTACATCCTCTCCTATGGTTTCTGCAAGGCAAGTTGTTGCAATACCTATAACTTCTGGGTTATATAATTTAATTAAATTTTCTAATCCTTTAATTAAATTATTTTCACCACCATAAACAGTTCCTTCTTCAGTTAGTGAAGATGAAGCAATATCTACAGGCTCATTATAGTGTGTTGCCATATGTCTTCTAATATATGTACTACAACCTTGAGAACCATGTAATATAGTCATGCAATTTTTAATTCCATATAAAGCATTGCTAACTCCCATAGGCATACACATTTTGCATGGATTTACGGTTAGATTTACATAACTTTTAGATTCCTTCATTCTCTTCACTCTCCTTTACATACTTCCATACAGGACTATTAATTGAAAGATTAATTTCCTTTGCGAAATTAACAGCTCCTACAAAACCTCCAAGAGGATGCTTTCTTTCATGATTATGGTCACAAAAGGCAACTCCCAATTTATAAGCAAGTGGTCTTTCCTTAACCCCTCCAACTAAAATATCTACATCCTGCTCAATCATAAATTTTTCTAATTCCGAAGGATTTGCATCGTCCAAAACTACTGTTCCATCCCTAACTAGACTATTTATAACTTCATAATCATCTTTCTTTCCAGTTTGTGTTCCAACCATCACTGTATCTATTCCAAGTTCATTAAACTGTTTGATTAAGGAGATTGCTTTAAATCCTCCGCCTACATATATTGCAGCTTTTTTACCTCTAAGATTTTCCTTATATTTTTCTAATATAGGCAATATCTTTTCTTCTTCTTCCTTAACAAAAGCCTTAGCCTTTGCTAACATTTCTTCATCTCCAAATAAGCTTGCTATTCTGAGTAATGAATTTTTTGTATCTTCAAGTCCCACAAAACTTATTTTAACGAAAGGAATGTCCATTTCTGCTTCCATTCTCTTTGCTAAATATGTCATGGAACCAGCACATTGAACAACATTAAAACTTGCGCTGCTAGCTTTGATTAATTTGTCATAGCTGGAATCTCCAGTAATAGTTGATATCACATCTACTCCAATTTTCTTTAGATACTCTTTAACTATCCATATTTCACCAGCTAAATTGAAATCTCCTAACATATTAATTCCTTTTCTCTTAGGGAGAATATTCCTAGAAAATAAATTCATTAGTGCATTACATGCTAATTTATATCCTTTAGATTTATTTCCAGAAAAACCTGGCGACATAACTGGAATGACAGGTACATTATATTTTTCCTCAGCCATTTTACATACTGCCTTAACATCGTCACCTATTACTCCAACAATGCAAGTTGCATAAACGAAAATCAACTTAGGATTATGATTTTCCATTATCCCTTCTATGGCAGCAATTAATTTTTTTTCACCACCAAAAATAACATCTTGTTCACTTAAATCTGTTGAAAAACTATTTCTATATAAATTATCACCACTTGAAAGACTTCCTCTTATATCCCAAGTGTAACTAGCACATCCAATAGGTCCATGAACTATGTGGTATGCATCTGTTATTGGATTTAATACAACTCTTGCTCCACAATATACACACGCTCTTTGACTAACTGATCCTGATACACTATCACCATCGCACTTCATAGATTTTTTATTATGACCTTCTTTAAAGCACACAAAATCTTCTCTTTCTTCAAGAAGTGAATTAGATATCCTTTTTTCCATAATGTCACACACCACCTTTTAAATTTGTAATTATAGATTGAGAATTGAGAATAAAGGATGAAAGTTAACTTAACTTTAAACAATGCACACAATACATTTTTTATAAATTCCTTATAACCAAATTTATTACTCATTCTACATTCTCAATTTTCAATATTAATGAGCATTAAAAGCCCTATTAATAAATAGAGCAATTGACATGTTTTACCCATGTTCAATTGCTCAATCATTGAAATTATTAACTTTTTTGAATTTAACATATCTTTTAAAATCTTAATTGCATCATAGTTGCTTTTTTTATTCAAGATCTTAATTGCAGAAAAGTTCCGTATTGTGGCAAAGCCACTCTTTTTATACGTGCATAGCTGCTTTTTTATTTAAGATCTTAATTGCAGCATAGCTGCTTTTTTTATATGTGTATATATGTTGCAAAACTAATTCGTCATCATAATTCTAAAAATATTGCAAGAATTTTAGCCTCAATTGTGAATTGCAACATATACATATGATTTGGTTTATACTATTTCACACACTCTTTCCAAATAAATAAATTAAAAAACAAATTTAAATTTTAGATATACACCGCACCAGAAATGGTGGGTACTTTCTTAAACAAATAAATCAACATTTACACTTAACTTGCAGTGAAAACTTTATCCAAAATACACATCTTTCCACTAAATACTTATTAAACACTCACTTCACACACTATTTTTAGATAAATAATTTTAAAAATAAATTTAAGTTTTGGAGTATACATTACACCAGAAATGATAGGTACTCTTTTATAACCACAAGGGTCATAATATGCAGTGTTGCATTTAGAATACTAATGTAGGATTTCTTCATTAGAAATTGCCAAAACTTTAAGTTCATATTTTCACTAGAAATCATAAATATATTTGTGGAGAAAACATTTGAAAATGAGCTGTTAAAGGTTCTTAGCTGTAGGTTGTTCCAATTTAGCTTGTCAAACTGAAAGTTGGAGCATGCTAAATTGGATACAACCTGCTGCTTAGAACCTTCAGCGATATTTTCATAGTTTTTCGGAATCAAAATATTTATGATTTCGGTAATTATGCATATTTATCTACATTACTAATTCAAAATCTTCATCTTTTACGTCTCTATCTTGTCTATCCATTAATGCACCAAGCATTAATTCTAATAATCTCATAGCACCTCTATATCCAACATTAGGCATATATGAATGAACATATCTATCTAATACTGGGAATCCAATTCTAACTAGTGGGATATCTTCAGCTCTTGCTATGTATTTACCATGAGTTCCACCCATTAGTAAATCAACAGATTCATTCTTAATTAATTGATGTAATTCAAAAAGATCAGCATCTTGTTTAGCTATGCAGCCTTCAACACCAAATTCATCAAACAATGCTTGCATTTGTTTTTCAAATACATTTGATGGAGTTCCTGTAATTACATACTTAGGAATCATTCCAAGCTCTAATAAGAATTTAGATAAAGCAATTAGCACATCTGGATCTCCATATAAAGCTACTTTCTTTCCATCATAATATGGATGAGAGTCAATCATTATATCAACTAATTGTCCTCTTTCTTCTTCAAGTTCATAAGGAACTTGTTGCTTGCTGAATTTACTTAATTCCATAATTAATTCATCTGTAGAACCAATACCTATTGGCATCTTTAATGTAGAGTATGGAATCTTGAATGATTTTTCAAGAGTAGATGCTCCTGCTTCTGAAGCAAAACTTCCTAGTGCTAATGTTTTTTCGCAGTCACCTAATTCAATAATATCTTGAATCTTTGTACCACCCTTTGGATACATTTCATATTTTCCAGTCATTGGGGCATCTAAAACTCCAGTTGTATCTGGTAACATTGTAAAATCTACACCCATAAGTTTTAATAATCTCTTTACTTCACGCATATCGCCAGGGTTAACGAATCCAGGAATCACGCACATTTTTCCGTTCTTTACTCCAGTTGTTTTAGATAAACCTTTAATAAAGCCAGTAACCATATTAGAGAATCCAGTAATATGTGATCCAACATAACTTGGGGTATTTGCATGTAACACATATTTTCCTTCTGGAATATCTATAGCATCAATAAAACCTTTTAAATCATCACCAATTGTTTCTGATAAACATGTAGTATGAACTGCAATTATTTCTGGATTATACATATCAAAGATATTTTTAACAGCAGTTTTAATATTGCTACCACCACCAAATACGCAAGCACCTTCACTAAATGATGAACTAGTTGCTATAGCTGGTTCTTTGAAATGTCTAGATAAAACTGTTCTATGATATGAGCAACAACCTTGTGAACCATGACTGTGGGGCATACATCCATGAACTCCAAGAGCTGCATACATAGCACCAACAGGTTGACATGTTTTACTAGGATTAATAGTAATCGCTTTTCTTTCCTTAATTTCTTTAGGAGTTAAATCTAACATTATACCTCACCTCCAAATGTTCCTTCTAATATTGATTCAGTTTTCCATGGAGCTACAGTGTATTTCCATGCTGGAGTATATAAACTCATTGTTACATCTCTACCAAAGTTTGCAGCACCCTTAAATCCTGCATAAGGTCCACTATAATCATAAGAGTGCAATTGTCTTGATAATACTCCACCTTTTTGTATTATATATTTATCCTTAATGCCCGAGAAAAACATGTCAAGTTTTAACTTTTTAATAAATTCTTCTGTTTCAAATTCATTTAAGTCATCAACTACAATCGAACCTTTTTTCATGTCACGCATCATACCTGGATAATATTCTAAATTAATGATTTCTTTCTTTAATTCTTCTAATTCTTCATCTGTTTTAACTGGTTTATATTTACCTTCAATTTTTTCTACTTCTAATACTTCGATATTTTTTAAATCCGCATCTTCAATTATAGTTGGTATTACTTCTCTACCTTCATAGTCATCTCTATGTGCAAATTCAAATCCTGCAACTAATGTTTCTACACCTAAATCATTTAATAGCATTTGATAATGGTGAGATCTTGAACCTCCAACATATAAACCTGCCTTTTTACCAGTTAACTTGCTTTTATAATAATCCATATCATCTTTAATATCTTCAAGCTCTTCAGCTATAACAGCCTCTGTTCTTTCTGTGAACTCTGGATCATTAAAGAATTTCGCAATATCTCTTAAAGTTCTAACAGTACAATCAACCCCGATAAAATCAACTTTTATCCATGCAGTACCATATTGAATTTTCATCATTTCTGCGATATAATTAATGGAACGGTGACATTGGACTAGATTTAAATCTGCAGTATGGGCTTTTCTTATATCGTCAATGCTAGCATCACCTGTCATGACTGATATAACTTCATAGCCTATTTTCTTTAGAATTCTTTCTATTTCCCAAGCGTCACCACCTATGTTATATTCACCAAGGATATTAACTGAATGAGTTTTTGGTGTGTAATCTATAGTTCCTATTACAGATTTTATCAGCTTGTTATTTGCAATATGATGTCCTGCTGATTGAGATACACCTTTATATCCTTCACAAGGGAATGATATAACATCAATTCCATACAATTCTTTAGATTCATTTGCAACTGCTGGTAAGTCATCACCTATAAGTCCAACTGGACATGTCGCACATATAAATATTGCTTTTGGATTAAATATATCTACAATTTCTTTTATAGCAGCCTTTAATTTCTTTTCTCCACCAAATACGATATCACTTTCACCTAAATTTGTAGAAAAACAATATTGTATAAAGTTTCCGTCGCCTTTCTGTGGTATTGCTTTATTTCTTCTAGTACCCCATGAATAATATCCACATCCTATCGGTCCATGAGTTAAAAGTACTATATCTTTTAATGGTCCAAGAACAACACCTTTACATCCAGCATAACAACATCCTCTATGTGTCATAACTCCTGGTATAGTTCTTCTATTTGCATCTATTTCTTGAGTTTCCTGCTCAAGTTCAAGCATATGTTTCTTTCTGTTTTTATATACTTTGGCACTATACTTGTCCAAAACACTATCAACTTTACTCATTAACTTCACCTCCACACTTTAAATTGCCTCTTCACCTATTTGTCCATCTCTGACTCTGTATACTTCTTCAACTGGTAATACAAATATCTTTCCATCTCCTGGAGTCCCAGTTGAATTTACACTTATCACGGTATCTACTACTGTTTTTACTTCGTCATCTTTTACTACTAAAGTTATAAATCTTTTAGGTATTAATCTTCCTCTTTCTGATAAATTCTCACCATACGATGTTGGCGGTACTTCACCAGTTTCCATGTAAGCTTCAACTAAAGCTATATCAATTGATTTCTTGCCTCTTCCAAGTACTTTTCTGCAAGTAATGGATGGAAAGCCAGCTTCTGCGAGTGCTTCTTTAGTTTTATTAACTTTATTCAAACGAATAATACACATAACTTCTTTCATAAAGCTATTCCTCCTATTTCAATTTTATAATCCTGATTTCCCACTACTTACAGTGTATACTTCCTCAATCGGTGCAACGAATATTTTTCCATCTCCAAATGCACCTTTTTCTCCTGTTCTAGAATTTCTAATTATTACCTTTATAACATCATCTTTATCTTCATCTTTAACTGCAATTAGAAGCATTTCTTTTGGAAGTTCATCATAATAGATTTCTCCAACTTTGATTCCTTTTTGTTTCCCTCTACCATAAACCGCCATCTTCGTTACTTCTGGGAAGCCAGCATCCAATAATTCTGAAAGCACAGTACTAACCCTTTCTGGTCTTATTATTGCTCGAATCATATACATATCTCTCTATCTCCTTTTATTTAATATTTTGTTTTATATATTTTTCAACTTAAATTTCACATTATAAATAATTGAATTCAAAAAATCCTGAATTGAAAAGTGGTGCTCCAAAAGTGATGCTCCAAATCTTGTATTTGGATAGCAGAACTTTCGCCTTGTGGGAATCTTCTATTTGGTTAGCAAAACTTTCTTTATGAGCTTCAACATTAATCAATAATTGTGAATTGTAAATTAATAATTGTGCTTTTATCTTAGATATCCATTAAACCATATTCCATTAATATTTCTTCTAATCTTTCTTGTTTCATTGGTTTTGGAATAACAAACATTTTATTTTCGTTTATATTCTTAGCCAATGTTCTGTATTCATCTGCTTGATCAGCTTTTGGATCAAATTCTATAACTGTTTGTTTGTGTATCTCAGCTCTTTGAACCATGTTATCTCTTGGTACGAAATGGATAAGTTGACTTCCAAGTTCTTTTGCAAAAGCTTCTAAAAGGTCTAATTCTTTATCAACTTTTCTACTATTACAGATGATTCCACCTAATCTAACTCCACCAGTTTTAGCATATTTTTGAATACCTTTTGAAATATTGTTAGCTGCATATAATGCCATCATTTCTCCAGATGCAACGATGTATATTTCTTGTGCTTTACCTTCTCTGATTGGCATTGCAAAGCCACCACATACAACGTCTCCTAATACATCATAAAATACATAGTCTAAATCAGGTGTATATGCTCCTAATTGTTCAAGCATTCCTATTGAAGTAATAATACCTCTACCTGCACATCCAACTCCTGGTTCTGGTCCGCCTGATTCAACGCATCTTATATTTCCATATCCTGTTTTTAAGATTGCATCTAATTCAATGTCGTCTCCTTCTTCTCTTAAAGTATCTAGAACTGTTTTTTGTGCTAAACCTCCAAGAACTAATCTTGTGGAATCTGCTTTAGGATCACATCCTACGATCATTATATTCTTTCCCATTTCAGCTAAAGCTGAAGTTAAATTTTGTGTGGTTGTAGATTTTCCTATTCCACCCTTTCCATAAATAGCTACTTGTCTCATATTAGTTTCCTCCTCATAATTAAATATATTATATAAGCCCAAATGGGTCATTATAACTTATTTGTATTAATATAACAATAAATTATTTTAAAAAAATAAGCCTAATTTATTTAACTATTAATAGTTATAATAAAATAGACTTCTTTGTCCTTTCATTGTAATAAAAAAAATCTAAGTCGTTAACTTCCTCATTGAGTTAAACACTTAGACTCCATTGCCTTAATGACAGGTTAATATTTTTTTAATTTAAGTTATATTATTTCAAAAAAACTTGTATATAATTACTTTTTTATTAATTTCTTTTTTTCATTTGCTTGTTTTATTTATTGAAACTATAATATCACAAAAAACTGATATTGCAAACTATTTTTTTATTTTCTATAACTTTTCTAATGATAACGATATATTTTTATCAATTTATCAAAATCATTCGTGTTTTGTTAAATTTAATGAGAATTATTTATTTCTATCTCCATTAAGGGTAAAGTGTCTTTCTCCAAATGCTTTTATCTCAAATTTATTTTCTTTAATCTCATATTCATATTGTTTATCTATTATGACCTTATCATCAATAAATTCCACCTTTAAAGTTATCGTATCCAGAACTTCACTGTTAGAATACAATCTAATTTTTTTTGGAGAATGAAAAATCGTGTCACCTTCCGATGTTTTAATTGTAATTGTATTAGTAGATGTGATAAGAGATTTTATGCTTCCATCCTCATAAAATTCTAAAGAATTACTATCCCCATGAATTCCCATTGCATTAACGTCATAAGCTTCGATTTTTCCAATGGGCGTTTTTATATTTGTTGCAATTAATGGCTCACAGGATTTTATTTTTCCACTTTTATATAAAGAGACTCCTATTCTGCCTGCAAAATTATATTCTCCAAGATTTATTTTAATTCTTTCTTTTGGCCACAATGTGATACTTTTAAGTTCTTGTGTTTCATAAAAATGAAGAGACATAATCTTAGCTTCAAATGATGAAAAATCAAAATTAAATTTATAAGCTTTTGCTAATTTATATTCATCATCTTCAGTCCAATACCCTGACAATCTTCCATCCAAAGGAAACAATCTATTTATTTCACCATCTTCATAGAATGTTATTTTTTCAACTTCAAATACACCTATACTAGTATTTATTACTGTCAAATCATTTAATGAAATACTCTTAATATTGCCATTCTTAAATACCTTTACTGGTGGAAATTCTTTTCTTCTTTCATCTACAAATCCATGCAACGGTACTAAATTATAGTCTAAAACTTTTAATTCACTGTATTCTTCCACCTTATACGCTTCTGGTTCCCCAGTGGAATAATACTCAGCAATAATAGCATCATTTAAAATACCATACTTAGTTATTATTTTCTCCATAAATTCGCCTCCTAGTCTATTATTTCTTTCATGTGCCTCAAACATTTTTCTGTACAGTTACCATATAATCATTTCTTTTTATCTCATTAATGGATAATAAGATTTCACCCTTGTCCATTTTTGCAACCAGCCAAGGTGGTACATGACAGCAGTGTACTTCTATTTTTTTTACATCCTCTTTTTCTAAATAAGGAATTATTGCCTTTTTAGAAGTTATTTCAGGGTTTATCAGCTCTAATTCCTGTAGATCTATCATGAAATATCCATCGCCAAGTTTCTTAGCAATTTCAACTTCTTTATTTTCATTCTCCTCTTGGACTATTTCATTTTTAATAATTTCATCAAAATAATCAAATGGGTTTCCTTCCAATTCCCAAACACTAAAATCCCCCATATAAAATACACTATACGGAATTCCAAAAGCCTTTGTTACTATTATAATTTTACAATCATCCATTTCATTAATTACATTTTTGTATTCCTGTCTGATTTCATTTATTGATTTTTCACCACCTGCCCTATTAATTAAAATAGTTTTTTTTGTTTTCCACAAATGTTTTTCTTTTGCAAATATTTTTACATATCGTGCTTCTTCAAAAGAACTTATAAGATCTTTTTCGTTTAAAAATACTCCTATTTCATCCATATACCATCGCTCCTTTATTTAGATATATTCAAAAAATAATCAATCATCATTTATTATTTTCTTTCATATACCTTATTTTTTAATAACAAAAAGGCACAGTAAAATTACTGCGCCTTTGCATAAAATTATAATATTAATCTTATACTATATCATTATTTATGTTTTATCAAGTATTTTGCCTATATCTTTTAAATCATATCCGCCTAAACTTTCAATTTCCCTCTTAAACTCTTCACTTTGAATGGTTCTAATTATAAGTTGATATATAGGATATTTTAAATCAGATTCCTTGATAACTAAGTCATATCTTTCTTCCTGAATTTTAATAAAATCAATCCCATCAACCTGATTAGCTGCTTTTTCATTTCCTATCCCAACATTACCTTCCCCTCTTGCAATACTTCTTGCTACTGCAGAGTGGGATTGTTTTTCAATATTATATCCTTTAATTTGTTCTCTATTTATATTATTAACTCTTAATTTCTCATCAAGCAAAATTCTTATTCCAGAACCCTTTTCCCTATTTATCATGGATATATCTTCTTTAATCAAATCTTTCCAATTAGTTATTTTATTGGGATTTCCTTTTGGAACATAAAAACCAACATTTCTGTAAGCCAGGTTTATAATTAAACAAGATATACCTGGAACTAGTTTTCTTACAAAAGCAGTATTATATTCATTAGTATCTCCATCCCATAAATGTACTGACGATATAGAAATTTTATCATTATATAAGTCATATAGACCTGAATAGCTTCCTGTATTAGACCTAAGTACCCTTATATCATTTGCCTTTTCCATAATTTTTTCTGCTAAAACATCTAAAATCACATCTTGCCCTGATATTATAATATCATTTGAATTTTCCACTTTTTTTATATTACTCAGGTTTTCTTCTATTACTGGCTCATCTATTAATATCTTAATCTGATTATTGCTACCTTTCGTTACCTTTTGACTATTGATGTAATTCTCAACATCCTTTTTATCAATTCTAAGCTTTTTCCCTACTTTGTATCCAGGTAATTCACCTCTTTTGACCATTTCATACACTGTATTTTTAGTTATCTTTAATAGTTCAGCGACATCTACTGCCGTTAGGGATTCTTCATTATTCATAGAACTTCCCTCCTCCGTATAATAATTTATTCTAACATTTAGAGGTGAGAATTTCTAGCATTTAGAAACATTTATTTAACTTTGGAAGTAATTTGTTTATATCATTATTGCTTATAAAATCCCATCCCAACCAATTTAACTTATAATTGTTTTCTTTTAAATACTCTAAATAATCCATTGGATGAGGCAGTGCTGCATCTTTGCATACATTTTGTACTTGTTCACTAGTAAAATAATTCACCACATTTTCCAACATGTTTGAAATATCATTTTGGACTAATAATGTCACTGGACTAACTATTGCACCTTCTTCAGGCCAAACAATCTTAACATTCTTATTATTTTTAAGGAGCCTTGCATAAAAATAAGGAATAACACTAATTGTAGGTGAATTCTCAATTCCTTTCCCTGCATTCTTTACCATTTCAGCTGGATGTCCGCCAAATCCAACAAGTTCTTTTAATTTCATAATTCCATCCATACCATAATCTTTATATATCGCTAGCAATGTTGTTTCACAATACTTTCCTCTCTTTCCTCTTATGGCAACTTCTTTTTTAAATGAACTATTCAAAAGTTCTCCCCACGAGGTTGGTATATTTCTATTATTCAATTTAGTTAAATCTACTGCCATAACTAAATGATTTAATGCCATTATATAATAATTACCTTTTGGATCACTAAAATCATTTTCAATTAATTTTCCATCTTCTATGCTTTTGACTTCCTTAAAGTATTTTTCTTCTATTGCCTTAGCTCTAAAATCTTTTCTATAAAAACTATTAACTCCGGCACTTATAATAATCTTTGGCAATTCCTCTTTTTTAGGAATATATGAAGACTCATCCATCCACATGACCTCATAATTAGCATTACCTTCAACAAGATATTTAAAATCACATTCACTTTCTAAATTATTTATCATTTCATCAAAACCAATTTCTATTGGCACTTTTATAGGGCACGGTAACAATCCAAGAACATCGTATTGTGATTTATCAATTATATTTTTCATCTTCCCCATATTTTTAAACCTCCATCTTATATTTTTTTCACTTATTTTTAATAAGAAGATGTTCCATTTTTGCTTGTCACGAGCTTGCCTCGGGAGCATGCAGAAATGGTGCAACTTCTGATGTTAGAAATTCACAGCTGTATTCTATAGAAACCGAAACAACAGAGTTCACCTAATTTCGGTTGGCTATTGCGTAAGTCTAAAGTCGCATTTGAATATCTATAGAAAATATTCTTTCATATCCCAATCTATTACTTTTCCACTTCTTAAGGCATTTCTGAGTTCTAACATTTTATTATCAATTTGTTTCATAATCTTAAGATTATCTCTTTCCTTTGGAACTGTTGTGATTACTTTATTTATCGCACCATTTTTTATCACAATTCTCTTATCCCCAAGCAATGCTAATATAGGGTCATGAGTAGATACAAAAACTATTTTTCCTTCTTTAACTAAAAGTTCTAATGCTCTACTTCTATCTACCCCTGCATTTTCAATTTCATCAATGAGTACTATTGGGGAAACGCTTAATAATGCTGTATCTGCAATCATTAATGCTCTTGATTGCCCACCGCTCAATGAAGTTATATGTGTATCCCCAGTGAATTCTTCTCCTGCTAGTTCATTTGCATATTTTACTATTTTGTCTGTAATACTTTTTATCTCTATAACATTCCTGCTTTTAGCATGCATTCTTATAAATTCTTCTACAGATACATCCATTACAAAATTCATATTCTGCGAAAGCTCTGCAACCAGCCTACTGCAATTTAAATTTTCTCCATTTATTTTTATAATTCTTCCAGTTGGAGTATCACCACTCGCAATACACTCTATATCTTCGAGTAATCTACTTTTACCAGATCCTGTAGGTCCAACTATGCAAATTACTTCCCCTACTTTAATTGTAAGTTCAATATCTTCTTTATTTCCACCTTTATCATGTCCTCCTACAATTGTTAATGAGTTAACTATTGTGCAGTCCATTTCAGATATTTCACTATTCTTGTCTAAAGAATAACTCGTTTTAAGTTCTCTGTTACTTTTAATTTCTTGGAAATTTATTTTTTTTGTGTTTCCAGTTTGGTAATCTTCACCTATTATTGTTTCTCCAAGGCAATAAGAGCATAATGCTGAAGGCATTGTAAATCTAAGTTTCTCTCCTTCAAGACTCTCAATAGATTTTGCTTTTTTTATGCTTAAGCTTAATTCATAAGCCCCCTGACCAGTAAGACCATTAATATACACTATCTCTGCTTTGGAATTAGCCTCTTTTACCATAAAACTAAACACTTCTCTTTCAGCTTGAGAAACTATGTCGCCTTTTGTAATTACTATAATATCCGCATATTTTAACATTGGTCCAATCTTTTTAGGAGTGTTTACTCCAGAAAGACTATCTATTACACACACTGCTAAAATACCTTTAATATGAGGTGAGCACCTATTGCATAACCCCGCACTCTCGCTTATCAACAAATCAAAACCATTCTCTGTTCCATATTTAATACAATCATCTATATTACTGATATAAAAGTGATCCGGGCAAAGATTTCCTGATAATCCTACCATAACCTCAATTCCTGCCTTTTTATAAAGTAAATCATCATAAGTTGTAAGACAATCAAATTTTACAACTCCACATTTTCTTTGTTCCGATTTTAAGCACTCAATTACCTTTAATATTACTGAAGTCTTGCCCGATGATGGTGGTCCGGAAAATGTAACAAATTTCAAATCAATCACTCCATTCTTGTTCAACCTTTTAAGATACTATTGTTGGGATATCATAATTTAATTTTTTATAAACAAAAAATCTCAAAGAGTTTTCTACATTTCTGCATTCTCCTCTTTGAGATCATTATTAATCATTCCGAACATTTCATATAGATATCATAAATATACGCACTACCCATATTCCGGTATCATGTAAAGAATTATTTTTGATATATATTTTTTATCTAAATATATATAGTAGGCTGCTAGTAAAAAAGAGAATATCTTAGCTTAAGATATCCTCTTTTGATTATGATTTCATATGTAGTATAAGATGAGAGCGAACTAAGCCATAACCATTACTGATGTTGCCTTAATTACTGCTGTAGCTTCTGATCCTACTGTTAATCCTAGTTCCTTTACTGCATCCATTGAGATAGTTGCTGATATTATAGTATTTTCAGCAATTTCGATTTTTACCGATGCATTTACTGCCCCTTCTTTAATTTCAACAACTTTTCCTGCCAATTGGTTTCTTGCACTTAATTTCATTTTTATTTCCTCCCCAAGTTAAATTCAATCAATGTTGTTATGTTACTATTGATTATGTACATTATAAGTTATTTTGAGCTAATTTACAATATTTTCTCTATTATGTTAAAATTTATCATTTGACAATACAATTTGAAAATAGTTTTACATCAGCATCACATTTATAAAATCATTTATTATTTCAATAAATACAATGAGCCAAAAATATCTTGAAATAATTATAAAAGATTATGAGTAGAATCAATAATCTTATGTAATCACTGTTTCTACATGACAAATGCAATATAGAGATGTGATATTACAAGCTATATAATTTTACATAATTATATATTTTCTTAAACATAAGCAAAAAAAGATCTCAAAGAAGCTCATACATTTCTGTAATCTCTTCTTTGAGATCTTTATCTAATAAAACATAACGTAACATCACATTACTATTAGCCTAATTATAATCATATCCTAATAATTTTGTCAATATTACTATTCAAGTACTTATTTTTACAATTACATATTGTTTTTCTTATAAATAAATGCTAGTATAATAAGCAACAAGTAAAACGCAATGAAACATATCTAAACACAACAAAACATAACTATAATAGAAATATCTTTATGAATGTGAGGTTTTATTTATGAAAAGGAAAATAGGATTATTTAGTTTAGTAACTGTTTTATTAACAACGTCACTTATTGGTTGCGGAGCTCAAAAGGCATCAACTACTCCACAAAAGGAATCTGCTGCTGAAGCTTCAATAGAATTAAATATTTCCGCTGCTGCCAGCTTAAAAGAAGCGATGACAGATATACAAGACGAATATAAAAAGACTGCTCCAAATGTTACTTTAACTGTTAACTATGGTGCTTCTGGATCTCTACAGCAACAAATAGAACAAGGTGCTCCTTGTGATATCTTCATTTCCGCTGGTCAAAGCCAAATGAAAGCATTAGACAGCAAATCTTTATTACTTGAAAATACTAAAAAAGACTTAGTTAAAAATGATTTAGTTTTAATCGGACCTAAAGACACTACTATAACCGGTCTTTCTGATCTAACAAGTGATAAGGTTAAAAAGATAGCTGTTGGAGAACCTAAAAGTGTACCAGCTGGACAATATGCTGATGAAGTTTTCACTAAGCTTGGTATTAAAGATTCTATTTCATCAAAACTTGTTTTTGCAAAAGATGTAAAAGAAGTACTTGCCTGGTCGACTTCTGGAAATGCTGAAGTTGGATTTGTATATAAAAGTGATGCGTTAAGCAGTAAGGATGCTAAAATTATAGAAACAATAGCAGAGGACAAGCATTCACCGATTACATATCCAATCGGAATAATTAAGGCTAGTAAAAATGCTGATGCCGCAAAAGCATTTGAAGATTTCTTATTTACTGATACTTGTAAAAAGATCTTTGAAAAATATGGTTATGGAATAGCTTAATATAGTGAAAAAAATAACAATTCAAAAATATCACTTGAATTGTTATTTTTCTTATTTTAAACTATTATAATATTATCTCCAGCTTTAATATACCCCTCTTCTAGTACTTTAGTAAATATTCCTTCCCTAGGCATTACACAATCTCCTACCAATTTTCTAATTTCGCATCCCAAATGACATTCCTTTCCTATCTGAGTAACTTCTAGCGTAACATCGCCAATTTTAAGCTTTGTTCCTATAGGAAGTTCATATAAAACTATTCCCTCAGTAGTGATGTTTTCAGCAAACTTTCCTGGAGTAAGTCCTTCGACTCCTGATGATTTCATTTTATCAATACTTTCAGTTCCAAGCAAACTTACCTGCCTATGCCACTCTCCTGCATGAGCATCCCCATCTAGACCATGATTAACTCTAAAGAAACCTTTTTCTATAGGATATTTTATAACACCTTTTTTCTCACTTATATTCACTGAAATAACCTTACTCATCATAATCCCTTCCTTTCAAATATGCCTGATTTCCCTCCACTTTTTTTAACAAGCATAATATTGTTTATAACCATTTCTCTATCAATAGCCTTACACATATCATAAATAGTTAATGCTGCAGTGGATACTGCAGTAAGGGCCTCCATCTCAATGCCTGTCTTTCCTACAGTCTTAGTAGTTGCAGTTATTTCAATTTTATTGTTTTCAACGTCAATTCGAAAACTTATATCACAGCCAGATATCATTATAGGATGGCACATTGGTATTATTTGTGGAGTATTTTTAGCACCCATTATACCTCCTACCTGCGCTACTGATAATACATCTCCTTTTGAAATAGTACCTTCTTTTATTCTTTCAAT
Organism: Clostridium sp. MF28; assembly: GCF_002969175.1. Lineage (NCBI taxonomy): Bacteria > Bacillati > Bacillota > Clostridia > Eubacteriales > Clostridiaceae > Clostridium > Clostridium sp. MF28. The sequence continues at coordinate 5,650,526 of NZ_CP014331.1, read as the reverse complement.
GGTTTCTCTTTTCATTGAAACTGTTCCAATTGCTACTGCTTCTCGTGCAGTATCAAGTTTTTCAGATACATCAACCATTCTTGCTCTTCCTTCTTCATTTATATGAGTTAGTTCCATTTTTCTTATTCTCCTATCTTATACTTCCTAAGTTTTTATATTCTATTGATGCATACTGCTATAACTTTTCCAACAGTATTTATCCTCCTATTTGAACCATGTTTTTTAATTCTATATTTTCCGTGTCACTGCTATTAAAACCATGGTGACTTGGTTTATTATATATTGCATTTTCAATAACTCTTTTTAATTGTTCTTTACTTATTCCACTACGTAGAAGAGGCTTTAATGCGACTCCATTATTATAACGAAGACATAATTTCAAATTTCCATCAGCAGTCAAACGAATACGATTACAAGTGTCGCAAAATTCATTTGAAATTGCACTTATAAAGCCAATACTTCCTTTAAAATCTGATAAATTATAATACACAGCTGGTCCATTACCATGTTTAATTTTTGAGTTCTGAAGAGTTCCAAAATTTTGTTCTATCTGCTCAAATATTTGTTCATTACAAACAGGTGAATAACTTTTTCCAAAACCAATAGGCATAAGTTCTATAAAACGCACATCGATTGGATTTTCTTTAGCAATTTTCAATATATCTATTAAATCATCACCATTTAACTGAGCTATTGGGACACAATTTATTTTTGTTTTCAATCCAAGCTCCACTGCTTTTTTTAATCCAAGCTTCACTTTATCTAAGCAGTCTCTGCGAGTAATTTTATTAAAGCTTGTACTATTTAATGTATCAAGACTGATATTTACACTATCAAGACCAGCTTCTGCTAAACTATCTGCCATGTCACCAAAAAGTACGCCATTTGTGGTCATTGTTATCTCTTCAATCCCATCAATATCTTTGATTCTTCTAACTAAATTTACAATACCCTTTCGTACTAATGGTTCTCCTCCTGTAATTTTGATCTTGTGAATACCAAGCTGTGAAACAGTTTTAACTATTAGCATAATCTCCTTAAAAGTAAGTATTTCGTCATGTTCTAAGTTTTCAATTCCACATTCCGGCATACAATATACACATCTAAGATTACATCTATCTGTAACAGAAATTCTAAGGTATTCAATATTTCTACCACTACTATCTACCATTTTATTCACCTCATATCAACCAAGTTTATCACAGATAATTTTTAAATACTTATCCAAGATATTGAGCCATAGGAACACTTTCAGGCTGACCTTGTAATATTTATTAACCTTTGTCAGTCTTATTTCCCAAAGCCACAATTAGGGAATGTACAAATATCGCATGAAAGACACAACCCACCATGCCCAAGGTTTGCAATATCCTCTAAAGTTATTTTATCATTTACCATAACTCTTGGAAGAATCAAATCAAAAATAGTACGCTTGGCATACATTACGCAGCCTGGAAGTCCAATAACTGGAAGTGTATCATTGTAATATGCTAGTAAAAACATTGCACCTGGAAGCACAGGTGCACCATAGGAAACAATCTTTGCGCCTGTATTTTGAATTGCAGTTGGTGTTGTATCATCAGGGTCTACGCTCATTCCACCTGTACATATTATTAATTCTGCACCTTCTTTAATAAAATCCTTTATAGCTTCTGTAATTAATTTAGGATCATCACTCAAAATCTTCTGTCCTAAAACTTCAACATTATATTCTGCAAGTTTTTCTCTAATGACAGGCCCAAATGTATCTTTAATTCTTCCATAGAAAACCTCATTCCCTGTAGTTACAATCCCTGCTTTTTTGTGGATAAATGGAAGAATCTCCATTAATGGTTTATCACCTGCCAATTTAACTGCCTCGTCCATTTTCTTTTGTTCAATTACAAGAGGAATAATTCGTGTGCCTGCTAATTTATCACCTTTTTTTACAGGAAAATTACTGTGGCGTGTCGCAATCATCATTTCACCAAGAGAATTTATTTTACGAAGCTTTTCAATATCAATTTTAAACAAACCATCTTCTGCCGCAATTAGTTCAATTTTGCCTTCCTTCACCTTAGTTGCACTCATATAGTCACTTTTACATATTTTACTGAGAATTTCTGCTGCTTCATTTTCATGAAGCATCCCCTCCTTTTTTTCCCATACATAAAGATTATCTTTACCTATTGATAATAAAACTGGAATATCTTCCTCAGTAACAATGTGTCCTTTTTTAAACGCAACATCTTTTTTTTCTCCTTTGATAATTTGTGTAATATCATGACAAATTACATTACCTACAGCTTCTGTAGTTTTAATCTTTTTCATTTTTGTTCCTCCATCATTATTTGGTAATTTTATATAAGTATAACGAATTATAAGTAAAATTTTTTTCAAAAATTTTGTTAAATATCAAGTGAAACTTGATTCAGGTGGGGTTTGATCCCCATATGAATCTTAGTTGAACTTATCTAGGGTCGTGCCGCTGTTATCTCCAATTTATTGAAGTGGGAGTGTTACAGCGGCTAGACATCAGATTAATTGCAACTTCTAAAATAACCTTTCAAATTCATTCTTTGCATACTGGTGTACATTCTGTTCAAATTGCTGATATTTTTCCAAAAATTCAGTACCTTCTTTTGTAAGATAAGTTTTCCCCCCATTGCTTCCACCATGCTTTCTTTCAACTACTGCATAATCTAGTTCTTGTTCCAACTGATTTAACATACTCCATGCTTTACTATAAGATAATGCCATATGTTTGCATGCACTTCGTACAGAGTGGGTATCTTGAATCAGAATTAGAAGCAATTTTGTTCTTGAATCAAAAAACAATGATTCTTTTTCAATGCTGATTTTAACAAAGGGATGAAGTATATGTTTATTATGTTTTATTAAAAGTTGATCTAATCGATCAATATAATCAGTATCATATAGAATACCTTCATCTTCTACATCTATCCATTGTCTTTTAACTCCAATATTTTCAATGGCTCCTCGTAATCCCATATTCCCATTATATTTTAGAATCTTAGGAATCAATTCAGACGATATCAAAAGGGGATGCCCAGATTTTCCACGATATGCTGGTGAAAGTAATTTTTCATCATATTCTATCATCATTTGAAGCGTCTCTGGTGTAAACATAGGAATATTCACTGGAGTGAATAATACCTGGTCGCATTTATTCTGTAAAAAATCTAGTCCTATCTTTGCAGAATCGAACTTTCGCGAGTTTTCGTATTGATCATTTCGCAAAAATACAACTCCATAATCAGCTAAATGATGTTCTATTTCTTCAGCCTTATATCCAGTAATCACCACAATTGGTGAAATTCCAGCTTTTTGAAAAGTTAAAACAATTCTTTTTACTACAGTAATGGAACCAATTTTCAATAATGGATTTAATCCATTTCTTTCTGATGTTTTTCCTGCGGCAACAATTATACCGCCTGTTGTTCTCTTCTCTTTACTCTTCATATCTATACCTCTTGCTCTACTTAAGTAGTATTATCTTATTCTTCCACAAAACTCAAATAGGCTTGTACATATCATTCAAACTTTAACAAATTGATTAGTATCTTATATTTTGGTTATTAGATTCCAATTTGATTCCTTAAACTAATTGGTTATATTTTACTTTTCATACAATATTATTCTACACGTTTTTATGAAATAATTAAACCCTAAAAATACATATTATGGATTATTATTATATCTGTTTAGAATATATCCTTATTTATCAACAATTTTAATAATGAGCCTTATTCAAAAAATAACGAGTCCATCTGCTACGCCTATTTTCCATCATCCTACGTCAGCAGATTGCTCTAATAAGCCCGCTATGAGACAATCTACTTCCTTGCTTGATGAAAAATAATCATGGCATTTTGGACTTGTTATTTTCTTTCATATGCCTAAAAAGCATTCAATCCTATTGAGATTAAATGCTTATATTCTATTTAACTTTATCTTATCTCTAGCCACTAAGATTCAGACGGGAATCAAATCCCGCCTAAATAAAATTCCACTTAATGCCAGAATCTTATATAAGTTAAATTCCATTACTTTCAAGAAAATCACGTAGTAAATTCATACACACAGTTTTTCTGTATTTTGCAGATACTCTACCCCTTATTGGAACAATTTCCTTTTCATATGCTGCTAGATACTTATCCTTGAGAACCTTAGCTTCTTCAACAGTCTTTCCTATAAGCATTGCATCAATATCTGAACGGCTTATAACAACATCACTTACTGCACCAAATGCTGTTCTGCAGTTAAAGACCTTATCATCAACTATATTAATGATGCCAACGAAAGAAACTCTTGAAATTGCCAAAGCATTTCTTTCACCAACCTTCTTGTAATAATAATTATTTAAATTATTTTTATTCATTAGAATCTCAACGAGGAGTTCATCTTTCTCAATCGCAGTATTCTTTCTTCCAAGGTAAAAGTCAGAAATAGGAATTACTCGTTCGCCTCTGTTACTTGCAAGACGTAGTTTAGAGTCAGTGGCAAAAAAAATCAGTGCACTATCAGCCTTTGGAGAACCATTGCATATATTTCCACCAACAGTACCAATATTTCGAATTGCTGGTGCTGCAATCTGTGAAACTGCTTCTTTCAGTACTGTTGGAATAAGTTTATTTTCAATAATATCAGTATAAGTACATGCTGCACCAATACGAATATATTCTTTATCTTCTACAATATTTTTCATTTCTGCTACTTTATCAAGGAATAAATATGTGGCATTTTCATCTGGTTTAATCATCAAATCAGTACCTCCAGCATAAGGTGTAGCACTTTCCTTTGCTAGGATGTCCAATGCTTCTTTTAAAGATGTTGGTTTATAACAATCTACCATAATCCTTTCCCCTCCTTTGCTGCAATGCCAATAGCCTTAACTATGGCATTATAACCAGTACATCTACAAAGATTTCCAGAAATGCCTTCGCGAATCTCTGCTTCTGTAGGATTTGGATTCTTGTTAAGGATACATTCAGATGCAAGGATCATGCCTGGAATACAAAAACCACACTGCACCGCACTAACTGATGCATATGCCTTATCAATAACTGCAAAACGTTCAGTTTCTCTAAAGCCTTCAATAGTGACAACAGTACTGCCTTCAATACTGCCCATAGCCACCATACAAGAATTAACTAACCTGCCATCAAGAATTATAGAACAAGCTCCACATTCACCTTCTTTACAACCACACTTTACGCCAGTAATACGAAATTCATTTCTAAGTACATCTAGTAAACGCTCATTTGCTTTAGAATTTGATGTAACCTCTTTGCCATTAAGAATAAATTTTATCATTATTTATCCACCTCCTGTAAAACCATCATTGTATCTTCTGTTGTGAATGGAACTTTATTTAAATCTCCACCAATAGCATTTTCCATAGCTTCAACATAAGCTGGAGCTGCACCTACGAGAGGTAACTCACCTGCACCCTTTGCTCCATATGGACCATGTGTATATGGATTATTGATTATTTCAGTAACTAAATTTGGTACATCTACTGCTGTAGGAATAATGTAATCACTAAAACTATTATTTCTAATCACACCTTTATCGTTGTAATCCATCTGTTCCATAGATGCATATCCAATCCCTTGAAGGAATCCGCCCTGCATCTGTCCTTGTATAATATTCATGTCAATAGGAACACCAACATCAAAGCTTCCCCATGCTCCTAGTATCTTTGTAGTGGCAGTAAATGTATCTACTTCCACTTCAATAGCATTTACTCCCCAAGAATAAGTTGGATATGCATCTCCCTTAAATTCATCAAGACTAAATGGAATCACAAAATCAGGTTCAACGAAATGTTCTTCTATAACTTGAACTTCTCCTGCTTTCCATTCTTTTTTAAGTCTCTCTGCTGCACGCCTTAATAATTCTCCAACTGTCATAAGCGAACGACTTGCAACAGTTGGGCCTGAATCAGGAACAAGATCTGTGTCTGGATTATTGATAAATACTTGTTCATAGGAAATACCAAGAGTATCCGCAACAATTTTAGAGAAAGTAGTTTTAAGACCTTGACCTATATCTGAATTACTTGCAAGAATATCTACAGTATCATCTGAATTTTTCCTTATTTTGGCGACTGCCTTAATGAAATCACGTTCTCCACTGCCAGTAAAACCACATCCATGGAAAAATAAAGACATTCCAATACCTTTACGATATCTACCATTCTGAATCTTATACTGGTCTCGTTTTGCACGGTAATTGCAAAGTTTATCAATCTGTTCAATCATTTCAGGTAGAGGTACATGGAAATGATATTTGCCACTAGTAGACGTAGAATCACCTTGTTTAACAATATATTCTTCCTTAAGCTTAAGGGAATCAACACCCATTTCTTTTGCAATATGATCCATAATCATTTCTACTGCAAAGAACGTCTGTGGTGCACCAAATCCACGGTATGCGCCACAAGGTACAGTATTGGTCTTAACAGCACGTCCCACAACACGGAGATTATCTACACGGTATACGCCGTTTGCACAAATTAAGCCACGCTGTAAAACAACTGGAGAAAGTGTAGTATATGCACCACTATTAAATAAAACATCAATGTCCATGCCAGTAATCTTACCGTTCTTAATAGCTACCTTATAGGTAGATATAGATGGATGACGTTTTGAAGTAAACTCCATGTCTTCTCTTCTATCAAATATAACCTTAACAGGTCTATTGGCCTTTTTAGCAGCAACTGCAACCTGGCAGGCAAGTATTGAAGGAAATGCTTCTTTTCCTCCAAATCCTCCACCAGTAACATCTTGAATTATTTGTATATCCTTTGCATCATAACCCAATGCTTTTGAAACTGCTCCATAAACATAATATGGACATTGCATAGAACCTCGTACAGTCATTCTTCCATCATGTGGATAGGCAATCATCCCCTGAGTTTCAAGGTAAGCTTGTTCTTGATATCCAGTCTGAAATGTTTCTATGAAAACACGATCAGCTTCTTTTAACGTCTTATCTATCTCCCCTTTTGCATAGTTGTAATGGAAAAAAACTGTATCAGACTTACGCATATCCAAAATAGGAACTTCTTCTTCGTATTCTACAATAATCTCATTTAAAATTCTTTCAACTTCTTTAAACTCAGGTCCAACAACCATTAAAATCGGTTCCCCAACATACTCTACAGTATCTTCAGCATAAACCGGAGTATCATCCTCAACAATATGGACACGGTTTACACCTGTTACATCTTTCTTATCAACAACAAAATAACCTTCCGGTAATTTAGGAATCGAAATATTGGTGATTCGTGCTTTTGCCTTTGCTGAATGCAGTAGTTTACCATAAAGCATACCATCCATCACACGATCATCCACAAAAAGAGCACTACCCCTTATTTTAGATTCATGATCCTTTTTCTTTACAGATTCACTTATTTTTTCCATGCATAGCGCCTCCCATATATCTACTAATTATTTTTTGCAAAATTTCAAAGTCTTTAACTTTATGTTATCTTACAAAAATATTTGCAATGTATTTCCTTACTTAAAATCCAATTTTAATATATTAAAATCTCAATTCTTTTCATCCATATAATGTACCAACCTATTGTAATCTTCCTTTGTATCTGCATCTATCGTACACCCAAAATCCTCAACACGAACTGTTACTATTTGGTCTTCAAGCTTATTCCATAGTTCTCTAAGACCCCCATCTCCATGAAAATTAATAATAAAATCTATGCATTTCCAAGAAATCAAAGGTGGATGTTTTCGTTGTCCATTAATAGTAGGAAAAGCCACCATAGCACCTGTTCTGCTTATTGAATCTTTCACCATAAGGAAAGTTTTTGTTTTAATTGCTGGCATATCTCCCGGGAGAAGATAAAAGGCATCACAGTTATCCAATGCTAGTACTCCAAGCTTAACAGATGCAAGCATATCCGTTTCAGCATATTTTTCATTGTATATAAATGTTAATCGTGAACAATCATATTTATTACGTAGTAAATTCTCAACTTCTTCAGCATTAAATCCCAAAACTACAACGATTTGATTCACTCCAGCATTAAGCATACTATCAATACTGCATTCAATTATAGTTTTTTCTTTCAATTCCAGGAGTGGTTTAAAAGCCTTCATACGGCTGGATAAACCAGCAGCCACTATAATGCCATTAGTTTTCATCTAAGAATCTTCCTTTCTTAAAAACAAAAGAATAAATACTTCCTTTTATATATTATTTATTCTTTTGTTTTTTATAAAATGTATCTTTTAGTGGCAACTGAGCACGGAATTTTCCGTCTAATCTATAGTAAGCAAGGGAACAAGCTGGAGCTGTTGGAATCAAGCATAGTTCTCCACAACCTTTGGCACCATAAGTCTCTGGAATTTTATTTTTGCTCTGCACAAGAATAACTTCAAGCTCAGGGGCCTCAGTCGCTCTCATAAGTCCTAGCGTGCCTAGTTTTGTTTTAGGATAACTTCCTTCAATTTTAAATTCTTCTGTCAAAGCATAACCTAATCCCATAACCATACCACCTTCAATCTGCCCTTCAACAGACTGAATATTAACAGGTGTTCCAACATCATATGCTGCAACTACTTTTTCAACTTTTCCTTCTTCATTTAAAATAACAACTTGAGCTCCATAGCTATAGCTTACATGACTAATTGGATTTTCTTTTATAGATCCCATTGGGTCTGTCTTTGCAGAATACTCTCCATAAAATTCCCTGCCTTCTAAATCATCAAGCCCTAAGCCTTTATCTAATTCTGCTTTCAATTTTTCAGATGCTCGTCTTACAGCTTCTCCAGTTACTACAGTTTGTCTAGAAGCTGTACTAGTTCCTGAGTTAGGTGTACGAATAGTATCTGGTCTTTCGTGCATAATAAGAACCGGATCTAGCCCAGTTGTCTCACATAATACAGTAGTGCACATTGTTGCAATCCCTTGCCCCATGCATGCTGCAGAAGTTCGAATATGAACTTTTCCATCTTCAATTGATAAAATACAACGCCCAATGTCTTTATTACCTACACCAGTTCCGCTATTTTTGAATCCAATGGCAATGCCCGCATATGGATTTGATTCATATACATCCTTAACGGCTTCCAAACACTCTGTCATAGCAACACTTTCATCTGCTATCTGACCATTTGGCAGAACCTCCCCAGGACGAATTGCATTACGATAACGAATTTCCCATGGTGAAATTCCAACCATTTCAGCAAGTAAATTAATGTTATTTTCAGTAGCAAAGCAACTTTGTATTACACCAAATCCTCTAAATGCGCCCGATACAACATTGTTTGTGTAAACTGACATTCCTAAGATATCAATATTCTGATAATTATATGGTCCAGGTGCGTGAGTACATGCTCTTTGTAATACAGGCCCACCAAGAGATGCATACGCACCTGTATCGGCAATAATAACACCTTTCATAGCTGTCAAATAGCCATTTTCATCGCAAGCTGTTGTAAACTCCATTTCCATTGGATGACGTTTAGTATGATAATCCAGGCTTTCCTGTCTCGAGAATTTTACTTTACATGGTTTTTTCGTATACCATGCCATTAATGCAGCATGATGCTGAACGCTCATATCTTCTTTACCACCAAATCCGCCTCCAACAAGTTGTGCATGACAATGTATCTTTTCTATTGGAATTTTAAGCATATTTGAAATCTCACGTTGCTCATCATAAACAGATTGAGAACCAGAATACAACAATATGCCATCTTCTCCTTCAGGCATGGCGATTGCACATTCTGGCTCCATAAATCCATGTTCCTGAAATGGTGTCTTATATTTTCTTGTTACAACATATTTAGAATTTTTAATTGCTTCATTAGCATTCCCCCGTTTTAGAATATCACGGCTCATAATATTTCCATCAGAATGGATTAGAGGTGCATCTGCCTTTAAAGCATCTGTCGGACAAGTAATTGGTTCCAATTCAGTATAGTCAATTTCAACTAATTGACATACTTCATCAAGTTTGTCTTTATGGTAAGTTGCTACTAATGCCAATGCATCTCCTACATATCTAGTTGTATCTCCTTCAGCAATCATTACATCCCAGTCCTGCTTTATATGTCCAATTTTATTGTTTGGAACATCTTTTGCAAGTAAGACTTTTGCGCAGTCTGGATGTGCTTCTGCTTTCTTTATATCAATTTTATTTATAATAGCTCTTGGATATTTTGTACGTACTGCTTTTACATATAACATTCCAGGTATTTCAATATCATCTACGAAAATACCTGTCCCATTTATTTTTTCAGCTGCATCAACACGTTTAAATTTCTGTGCCATTTTCAATTCAGTAGGAGCAGTTGGAATTTTAAGATTGTCCCTAAAATATTCTGCCGCCATTAAAATAGCTTCTTCAATTTTCTTATAGCCTGTACATCTACAAAGATTTCCATTAATTGCTTTTTTCACATCTATTCTTGTTGGTTTAAGATTAATATCTAATAATGATTTTGCGGAGATTACCATTCCAGGAATGCAAAAACCACATTGAACTGCTCCTGCTTCTGCAAAACAATGTTCATAAACTTCCTTTTCTCTAGAGCTTAATCCTTCAACAGTTAAAATCTTTTTTCCTTCAAATTTTGATATCTTTTGGAGGCAAGCCTTTACTTTTTTCCCATCTACTAAAACAGTACATGCTCCACAGGCCCCTTCGCTGCAACCATCTTTTACAGAAGTGATTCTCAAATCATCTCTTAAAAAAGACATTAAAGATTTATCAATTTCAGATACTTCATCTTTACCATTTATATTTAATCTAAACATAAATAACCTCCCATTTCATATCTTTTAACAGTATTTACTATAAATAGTATAAATCTGTAAATAATTTCTAGCAAATTATTTCTCAAAAGAACTTGCTAAGTATAGATTCTAACATTTTAATATATAGATAAATAACTTGTGAATTCAACTTATTAGATGAACATATAGTTCATATCTTCATTAGAAATCAAGTACATTTTTGTGGAGCAGGCATTTGAAAATAAGCTTCTATAAGTACTTAATGGAAGCTTGTTTGCATTAGCTTTTCACAATGAAATTGGGATCAAGCTAATGTTAGTGTAAGCTTCCATTTAAATTTTCATAGTCCTGAGAAACAAAAATGTATTTGATTTTGGTAAGTTATCAAATAACTCTAAGTTGTATGCTAGATATCTGTAAGATTCATTCTGAAACCGAATTTTGCTTTATATTGCTTTCAATATTCCTATTACCATGATTCAAAAATGCATTTAGAATTACGGCAGTTACTGATGCCGAAACTATACCACTACTAAAAATTGACTTGAAAAATGTTGGTGTTTGGTCAAGTAACGTAGGTACAGCAGTAATTCCAAGTCCTATACCAATAGAGCAAGCAACAATCATCATATTTGCATTATTATTAAAATCTACACCTTGAAGCATTTGAAAACCTGCGACTGCAACCATTGCAAACATTATTGTTGTAGCTCCGCCTATAACAGGCTGAGGAATAATAGTAGCTAATGCTGCAAATTTAGGAATCAATCCTAGTGAAATAAGAATAATACCAGATGCGATAACAACAAAACGGCTTTTTACTTTACTTAAAGCTAAAAGTCCTAGGTTCTGATTGAATGTTGTATATGGGAATGAATTAAAGATACCTCCTAAAAATGTTGAAATTGCTTCTGCTCTAAGTCCACGTACAATATCCTTTTCAGCGATAACCTTTTCACAAACCTTGCCAATTCCAAGAAATGTACCTGTTGATTCAATCATTACTGTTAACATAACGAATGTCATCATAATTATTGAACCAATATCAAATTGAGGTAATCCAAAATTAAAAGGATGAACAATACTTATCCATTTTGCATTTGTTACTACTGAAAAATCTACTTTTCCCATAAATGTAGCAACTATTGTTCCTAAAATAATACCATTTAAAACAGAAATTGCTTGAAAAAATCCCCTTAGAAATTTATTAGATATTAAAACAATGATCATTACAAATGATCCTAGTATAAGGTTGTCTACACTTCCAAAATCTTTAGCTCCTGAACCGCCACCAATACTAGTAACCCCTACATTTACTAAAGAAAGACCTATCATTGTAACTACTGTCCCTGTTACAACAGTAGGGAAAAACTTTAATATCTTTCCATACAATGGCGCTACTAATACAACAATAATTGCGGCTACTATTATAGAACCATACGCTGTTTGCATTCCTAAACTTTTACCAATAATAATTAGTGGACCAACTGCAGCAAATGTACAACCTAAAATTGCTGGCAGCTTAATACCAACATACGGACCTATCCCAATTGCCTGTATTAAAGTTGCAATACCGCAAGTAAATAAATCTGCAGCCACCAAAAATGCTAATTGCTCGGGTGTTAGACCTACAGCACCGCCAATTATTAATGGTACTGCAACTGCACCTGCATACATTGCTAGTACATGTTGTAATCCTAAAATAGCAAGCTGACTTACTGGTAGCATTTCATTTACTTTGTCATCTTTTTTAATATTATTTTGTGACATAATCAACCTCCTTGTATAATCTAGTTGTAACATTTGATAGAAAACTATTTATCTTTCTAACGAACATTACACCTCTTATTATTTTTAATATTCTAATTTATTACTTTGCCTACGCCCCGATAGGGAATATGCATTTCATATCTTAAATAGTTTTTTATTTAAATTCCTTAAAGGAATCTAACCAAGTTTTATATAGTCTAGTATAATACTCCTGAATAGAAGATAGATGTAAACCTCCTGGGAGGTCTTTTAGAACCTATACCCGTAAAAAAGCGTATCATTTCATCAGGTAGAATTCTATGTTTAGCTGGTTGGGTTTCCCTTCGGGAATTACCCGTGTCACAAACAAGGTTATAAGCTATCTGACAGAGTGGAAGTTCTATTCTATATCTAAAATTTAATTTAAGGAGATATATACAATGTCTAATTTTTTTTATAGTCCTGTAATAGGAATTGATGTTTCAGCTGATTTTTCATATACTGCAATACTCGCACCGAATGGTGATATTTATAAGAAGTCATTTAAAATAAAGCATGATCTCAATGGCTTCAACCACTTAGTTGATGAAATAAAAAAAGTGGAAGAAGAGTTTAACATGAAAACTGCAATTTTCATGGAGTCCACTGGCGTGTACCATTTATCTCTTTTCCACTATCTTAATAAATATTTCGATAACACATTTGTTATCAATCCACTCGTTACTAAGTCTAACAAAAATGGCGACATAAGAAAAGTGAAAAATGATAAAAAAGACGCTTTATCTATTGCAACAATAGGAAAATTTCAAAACATTAAGTTATCACAACAACTTAGCCTTGATATTTTTCTTCTGAAAAATCTTGTAAGAGAGTATTACAAACTTACAGATACTAGCTCTACTTTTAAGAAAAAATTATCCGCTGATTTAAGAGTTATTTTTCCTGGCTATAATACTATATTTTCAGATTCAACATCTAAAAGTTCAATTGAGCTTTTAAGTCAATACCCAACGCCACAATCAATTTTAGAGGCACCTAAGGAAAATATAATTAAGATTTTCCTTAATAGCTCTAAAAAGGGCATTATCTGGTCGGAAAATACATATTCCAAATTATTTAAGGTTGCTAATGAAGCTAAAATAATTGGCTTACCGTTAGACGGTTTAGCCGTCAAAATAGCCAGCTCTATAACATTAATAAAAACTATTCAATCAGAGATTGATACATTGCTACAGAAAATTAACAATTTTATACAGTCTGAAACTTTTCCTGAATCTATTAGAGCTAATATTGAACTAATTGATTCAATTCCTGGCATAGGGCAATTAACTGCTATTACTATAATAGCTGAAATAGGTGATATTGATGGTTTTCTTAAGCCCAAACATCTTGTAGCTTTCTTTGGTATTGATAGCTCAGTTAATCAATCAGGTAATTTTAAAGGCGATGATAATAAAATTTCAAAAAGAGGAACTCGAATCGGTCGAAGAGCATTATATTCTGTTGCACTAGCTTCAATCCGTAACAATCGTAATGGAGTTCCTATAAATAAAGTCCTATTAGATTATTATCAAATAAACCTTAAAGGCAAAAAGCCTAAAATCGCCTTAGTCGCTATAATGCATAAAATTATAAACTACATTTTTGCTGTTCTCCGAAATCAAACTCCGTTTGAGCAAAGAGATCCAAAAATACATAAGCAAATGTTCCTAGAAAATAACTCTTTAAACAAAGTCGCTTAATTTTATTCCAATTTCTGTAACCGTTCGTGTTTTGAAACGGTTTGTTTGCCATACTCTTTTTCCAAAAACTATTTTTTTTAAAATTAACTTGACTATTATTAGCTGGTCTCAATAAAATTTAGTATTAATTAATGTTAAAAAATTAACTTTTCCTAAATTATTTCAATTAGTACTTCCATAGTTCCACCACATGCCATACCTTCAGATTCAGCCACATCACCGGTCATGTCAACTTGCTCTATATAAAAACCTTTTTCTCGCATAATTTCTCTTGCCTTTTGCAATACACCAGATTCACTGCATCCTCCGCCTATACTTCCGATAGTTCTGCCATCAGGATAAGTCAACATTTTAGCTCCTGCTTTTCTCGGAACTGATCCTTTAGAAGACAGTATAGTTATAAGTGCTTTAGATTCTGATGATTTTTTAGATATATTTTCTAATATTTCTGCATCAAACTCTGGAATGGCGAAATTTTTGCCAAACTTACTCATAGAACCCTTATTTTTAAAGCTTATAAGCTGTGCTACTATAGAAATAGCTATTTCATCTGGAGTGATAGCATATATCTCTATACCTATTGGAGCATTAACCAATTCCAGCTTTTCTTTAGAAAAGCCCTCCTCTAATAGCTCGCTTCTCATAGCATTTACCCTGCGCCTTGAGCCTATCATTCCAACATAACTAAGGTCATGCTTTAAGACTTGACGCAAAACAACTCCATCATATCTATGCCCTCTTGTTATAATAACTACATAATCGGACTTCTTTAAGTTAATTAAATCAAAGGATTTCTCGAAACTTTCACAAATAACTTTTTCTGCTTCAGGAAATCTCACTGTATTAGCAAAGGAAGGTCTGTCATCTATAACCGCAATAGAGAAACCTGCTCTTGATGCAAATTCTGATAAAGGTTTTGCTATGTGACCGCCACCAAAAACAATTAAACGTGGTTTAGGGATGAATGGTTCAATTAAAATAGTCTCATTTTCTTCTATATTAAAAGATTCAAGTTTCCCACTTTCTAAACAACTACATATTTTTTCGTAAATATAGTCGCTAAGTGAAAGAGACTTTTTTTCTATATCTTCCTTTGTTAAAATAACTTTTCTGACAATGGAACCTTGTCTCTCACTATGCAAATCAAGATAAGTTAACATTACGCACTGATTACAGTTGTTAACTTCAATTAATATTTGCTTGTATATGTCTTCAAACATTTTTTCACCTTCCACCGTAAATATTCTCTTAATAATATTCTCACCATTCTCTTATCACTTTTTATAAATCTATCGTAATATTATTCCATTGTTGCAATGACTTCTATTTCAATAATTGCATCCATTGGTAATTTAGCAATTTGGACACAACTTCTTGCTGGTGGATTTTCTTTAAAATATGTTCCATAAACTTCATTTACTGCTGCAAAATCATTTAAATCTTTTACAAATACAGTTGTTTTAAATACTTTCTCCATACTTGTTCCTGCTTCTTCTAATATGGCTTTACAATTTTCTAAACTTTGTTTAGTCGCTGTTTTTATTTCAGTTTCTAAAACTTTTGTTTCCGGATTTAATGGTAGTTGACCTGAAGTATATACTAATCCTTGAACTACCACTCCTTGGGAATATGGTCCTATTGCTGCTGGTGCCTTTTGAGTATTAATTATTTTTTTCATTTTTAATTCTCCTAATCTTGTTATATTTTATTTTTTATTCACTTACTTTTAACAAAGATGTTCATTTCCAAAATATCTTTTGATTAAATTCTATCCCATAGCTTTTGACTTACTTTTCTAGCTTCATTTAATATTTCATCTTCATTAACATTAAGAAGCTTACCATTGCTAACTAAAACATTTCCATTTACTATAGTTGTATCCACAGATTTTCCCATCATTCCAAATAAGATATGTGAATTGTAATTACTTTCATTCATTGGTGTTAATGGATTGTAATCTACTATTATCACATCTCCATTAGCTCCTCTTTCAATAATTCCAAATTTTCCTGCAAAATGCCTTTCTGCAATACTCCCATTATTCTCAAATAGCATTAAAGGTACTTCACCCCAAGCTACTGATGGATCTTTTAAATTATGCTTATGAATTATATTTGCAACCTTCATGGATTCAAACATATCTTGAGTATAACCATCTGTTCCAAGTCCAACAGTTACACCTTTCTTTATAAGTTCAATGGCTGGTGATACACCTACTGCATTGCCCATATTTGATTCAGGATTATGCACTACAGACGTATTTGTATTTAAAAGTAATTCTTGCTCATTTTCATTTGCATGTACACAATGTACTGCAATTGTTTTTTCTCCTAATATATTAAAATCATTTAGTCTTTCTACTATTCTCTTGCCATACTTTTCTACACATTGCTCTTCATCTGCTAATCCTTCAGCTACATGAATATGATATCCGCAATTTAATTTTTCAGCTTCCTTTACACATTTTTTTAAGGATTCATCAGATAGTGTAAAGCTTGCGTGCATTCCAAATATTGCAGACTTCATATTATCATGCTTTTCATTGCAATAATTTATATAATCCACATTTTCTTTAATTCCCTTTTCTAAAACTTCTTCTCCATCTCTATCAGATACTTCGTAACAAAGCGAAGTTCTTATCCCAAGTTCTTCTGCTACATTTCCAATTGTAAAAAGGCTGTCTTTAACAGCATTTGGACTTGCATGATGATCAAAAAATGTTGTTACTCCAAACTTTAAACTATCCATTAATGTTGTGTAAGCACTATACTTTATATCTTCTAAAGATAAGTTTTTATCTAATCTCCACCATAAATTATTTAATATATCTAAGAAGTTTTTAGATGTTGGACCATCTAAATTCATACCTCTTGCAAAGGCGCTATATATATGTCCGTGAGTATTTATAAGACCTGGCATAATAACTTTTCCTTTTGCATCTATATATTCTGCCTCATTATATTTATCTAAGATATCACCGGTGTTTCCATAATCAATTATCTTACCATCATTTATAACTAATGCACCATTTTCAAAAAATGGATTTTCCTTGTTTTGAGTTATTAGTCTTCCATTACCTACAATTTTCATAAAAACTCCTCCATACCTTTTTATACTAGCTTTCGCCTTTTTTTATTTTGAACTCTATTTTGGTATTTATCTGATGTCTAGCCACTGTAACACTCCCACGCACTTTGTGAAAGCGACTATGCCAAATTGCAAATTTGGAATATCTGCTTTCCTATAAGTGGGCGATAACAGCGGTACAACCCTAGACGAGGTACCCCTTGAGGATATAAGTTCAACTCAGATTTGGATCAAACCCCATCTGAATCAAGTTTCACTTGATAAAACATTCATTGTGACCCAATTATTAATATTTACCATCCCAAACTATTTCTCTATATTTCTCTGGATCTGTATCTCCTTCTGTACTAAATAAAAGCACTTTAGAATTTTCACCTAACTCTAAATCTTCTTTTAAATCTTTATATTCATCATTAGTCATAATTTCATATAAAGCACCAGCCGTTACTGCTCCTGATTCACCTGAAATTACGCCTGTATCTCCCTTTAATGGATTTCCAAGAATCCTCATTCCTTTAGCTGCTACCCAATCAGGGCATGAAATAAATGCCTTTGAATAATTCTTTAATATGGTAAAACCAATTGTGTTAACTTCTCCACAAGCAAGTCCAGCCATAATAGTTTGCATATCTCCACCAACCGATCTTGCTTCCCCATCATTTGCTATTGCTGATTTATAGTAACAATCGGCAAGATTTGATTCTACTACTACAGTTTTTGGGCAGTCGTCTCCATATTGCGAAGCAAAGAAACCTTGAACAGCTCCTGCGAGTGATCCAACGCCAGCTTGTACGAAAATGTGAGTAGGCTTTAAAACATTAAGTGCTTTTAATTGTTCACTTGCTTCTAAAGCCATTGTTCCATATCCTTGCATTATCCATGCAGGTATTTTTTCATAGCCTTTCCATGCAGTATCTTGAATAATTACGCCATTATGTTCTTCTGCATATTTATTTGCAAGTCTTACGGCATCATCATAGTTTAGTTCTGTAATGCTAGCTTCTGCACCTTCTGCCTTTATGTTATTTAATCTTTTAATTGAAGATCCCTTTGGCATGAAAACTACTGATTTTTGTTTCAACCTATTAGCTGTCCATGCAACTCCTCTTCCATGATTACCATCTGTTGCTGTTACAAAAGTTATATCTCCAAGCTTATCTTTAACTTCCTTACAAGTCATTTTTTCATATGGTAAATCATCTATATCCTCACCTAACTTTTCTGCTAAATATCTCCCCATGGCAAATGAGCCGCCTAACACTTTAAATGCATTTAATCCAAATCTATAAGATTCATCCTTTAAATATATTCCTCCCAATCCAATCTTTTCAGCTAACTCTTTTAAATCTATTAATGGTGTTTCATCATATTCTAAAAAACTTTCATGAAATTTCTTTGCCTTTGATACTCCTTCTTTATTAAGAAATTTTACACTTTCTTCTTTATCAGTTTTAGGCAACGTATTTTCTTTCCATAATATTTTTTCCATTATAATTCCTCCTATTAAATTAATTCTTATCTTACTAAAAGTTTAATTACTTTATGCTAAGGCAAATTAGCTTGTTATTTTTTTGAATTTGCCCAAATATCACTTCTTCTGCTAGATCAAAATATTGATCTAAATCAAATTTCCCCTCATCAATTAAATATTGCAGTGAAGCACCTAGCATTAAAGACACTGCTAAGTACGGTAACATGTCCAAATTCATCATATCTTTATCTTCGATTTGATCACCTTTATATAAAACTTCACGAATATTGTCACGCCAAATTTCAAATGTATTTTTAAATTTTAGTTTTATTTCTTCATTTACTGTTCCTTGCACCCAATAATCAATCTGGGTATAATCAAATTCCTTTTTGTTGAGAATATCATTCTTTTTTTGATCAAAAAAACCTCTGATATTTTCAACTACACTTTTATTTCCCAAATTAATATAATTCTTTCGATCATTAGAAAATTCTTCTTGTATCTTATCTAAAAGAGAAATCAATATATCATTTTTAGATGAGAAATGATAATGTAAATTTGCTTGACTCATATGCGCTTCATTGGCAATCATATGCATACGAGTACCACTAATTTTCTCTTTTGAAACCACTTTCATTGTAGCCTTTAGTATTTTTTCTTTAACGTCACCAGACATAATTAATCCCATCTTTCTTGTAACATTTTATTATGTAGAAATTTATGTTTATTCAATTGATTTTCCTCTTATCCAATAATTACCGCCTGTAAACTCTCCCAATAGTGAATATTACAAACTTACAGATACTTGTTCTATCTTTGATAGAAAATATCATATCAGCTGAACTAGGTGCTATAGATTGTTTTAGGCACATGAAAATAAATAACAAGTCCAAAGTTGCTATGATTACTTTTTGAATGTGGCTTATTAAATCTAAACACCTAGTTACCTTATTTGGCACAGACATTTTAACTTATCTCGCAAGTTTTGCGATTACTATTGTTTTAACTCATAATATGCTTCCTATAATCATTAACTGGTATATAAGTTACTATTCCATAGTTTTATTCAAAGGGAAGTAAAATATATCTAAGAATGAATAATACTGCAAGTATATACACTATTGGATGGATTTCTTTTTGTCTGCCTGTAGCTATTTTTGTTATTGGATAAAAAATCATAGCAACTGCAATTCCATTAGCTATACTATAAGAAAAAGCCATTAATGATATAGCAAAAAAGGCTGGAACTGCTTCTGTAAAATCGCTGAAATCTATATTAACAATTGCTGACATCATTAAAACACCTACTATTACAAGGGCTGGAGCTGTTGCTTGTCCTGGAACTATACCAACAAGGCCTGAGAAGAATAATGATAAAATAAATAATATTCCCACTACTGTTGAAGTAAGTCCAGTTCTTCCTCCTTCTGAAACACCAGCTGTAGACTCAATATATGTTGAAATGGTACTTGTACCTAAAACTGAACCAGCAGTTGTTGCTACTGCATCACAAATCAATGCTTTTTTCATTCTTAAAACCTTACCATTTTCATCAACCATTCCTGCTTTTGTAGCTGTACCCACAAGAGTTCCGATAGTATCAAAAAGATCGACTAAACAAATAGTTATAACAACCATTATAACGCTAAGAAATGCGCCTCCTATTGATGTGCCTCCTTTTGAAAAAAGTCCTGCAAAATCAAATGCTGCAAACGTAGGAGCAAGTGATGGTGGTGCACTGAAAACATGTAGATTTTCAAGTGATGTGATTTTGAATGGAATTCCTATTATTGTAGTTGAAATTATTCCAATTAAAATTGAACCCTTAATACCCCTAGCCATTAGAACAGCAGTTATTATGATTCCTATTATAGTAAGCAGTGTTCCTGGATTTGCAAAGTTTCCGAATCCAACTAGTGTTGCTGGGTTTGACACTACTACACCACCAGATTTCAATCCAATAAGAGCTATATAGAGTCCAATACCTCCGGAAATTGCATATTTTAGATTTTGAGGTATTGCATCAACTATCTTTTCTCGTATGGATGTTACTGTAATAAGTATAAATAATACACCTGACATGAATACGCATGATAAAGCCTGATGCCATGTAAAACCTAAGGTTAAACATACAGTATACGTAAAAAATGCATTAAGACCCATACCAGGAGCCTGAGCAAAAGGAAGATTTGCATACAGCCCCATTATTAATGTGCCAATGGCAGCTGCGAGACAAGTAGCTACGAAAACTGATGATACTATTGGATCAGAGCCTACACTAAACTGTGCTGCTGCATCTCCTACTGCATTTGCAGAATTCATACCAGCTATTTTTAATATATTAGGATTAACAAATATAATGTATGCCATTGTAACAAAAGTAGTAATTCCAGCAAGTATTTCTGTCTTTACATTTGAGTTATTTTCTTCCAAGTGAAAATAACTCTCCAAAAATGATGGTTTTTGTTTGGTTACATCTTTTTTCATGAAATGTCCTCCTTAAAATTATAGCTAGTGTTAGGCACATTCAAATAAATAACAAATTCATGTGCCTTATTGTTGTTTCAATTTTCTAAATCCTTGCCATACACTCCCCCTCTTGCAGTGGTACATAACCTCTTCGCTTGCTATCTATTTAATTTTTAATACTAAGGCACATTCAAAAAATGACAAGTCCATTTACTAGCTTATTTTCCATCATTAAAGGAGGTTAAATCGCATGCGCAATTTAACTAAGTTCGAGAAAACAAATACAAGATTTGGACTCTCACTTATAATAGGCCCACTATGAGGGCAATTTGCCTCCTTGCCTGATGAAAAATATCCATGGCAACTTTGGACTTGTTATTTATTTTCACATGCCTAAAGCATATAATCATACTTATCTATGCACGTTTGAATTAGATTAGCCATTTCTTTTGAAAGTGCTGATTGCTGCGAAGCAGTATAACTTATAATATCGCTTTCTTCAGTTCTTACTAGACAAATACCTTTTTCTAAATTTTCAATAAAGAATCCTTTGTTATCACTATTTTCAAAATCTTCTTTACTCCAAAAAACTGTTATTTTATCCTTATATGGATTTCCTTTATGAGGACAAAAAATACCACAATTACCGCACTCATTGCACATACCATCTAAATGTACAATCTGATGATTAGAAGCAAAATCACTGTTTACATTAATCATTACGTTTGCTCTATTAGGACAAACATCAACGCATAATTCACAAATGTTCTTGCACCCTAAACATCTATTAGCTTCTTCTTCACAAGACTTTAAATCTCCTAATATTCCCTTCCTTCCATATAATATCTTTTCATCAGTACAATAATCTTTTTGCTTAAAATCAGAACTTAACCCTTCTTTTGATAGAATATCTTTTGTAACTTTTTTTGCATCCGCTATTGCATTAACAATTGTAGATGGACCTTTTTTTAAATCACCAATGATATATACATTTGCAATATTTGTTTCCAATTTTTCATTAACAATTGGAAACTCATTAGAGTCCAAATTTATTTCATTTTGTCTTAATAACTTGCTATCAATTTTTTCCCCTGCTGCTATAATGACTGTATCTGCATCTAATGTTGTCATTTCTCCAGTACCTACAGAACTTCTTCTTAAGGATGCATCTGTATCACCTAAAATCATTTTTTCACAAGTAAGTTTTCCATCATCAATAGAAATTGGTGTAAGGAGTTCTTTAAGTAAAATGCCTTCAGAAATAGCAAGTTCTATTTCTTCATTATCCGCTGGCATATATTTTTTGGTTCTTCTATATATAATAGAAACCTCTTCAACACCACTCACTCTTTTAGCTGAGCGTGCTGCATCCATGGCAACATCTCCTCCCCCAATAACACAAACTTTTTTACCTAAATCAATTTTTCCTTCTTTTTTCTTATATTTTTCTAAAAATGAAATAGCATTAATTGCTTTATTATCGCAATCGCTTAATGAAATTTTTCCAGGTTTCCATGCTCCTATGGCCAACACTACATAATCATATTCCTTTTTTAATTCCTTCAAATTAATATTTTCATCTATACAAAATTGAAATTTTACTCCTTGCTTTTTAACCATTTCCAAATCTTTTTTAATCATTTCAGAAGAAATTCTAAACTCAGGTATAACATGTTCTACAACACCCAATGCACTCTCCTTTTTATCCCTTACAGTAACATCTACACCATTTCTTCTTAAGAAAAGAGCTAATGAAAGACCTGCAGGACCAGCTCCAATAATAACAACTTTTTTCCCGGTTCTAATATCTGTTGGCTCAATAGACTCAATAAATTTATCCTGTGCATTTAAAACTGCAATTTGTTTTAAATCTCTGATTGAAACAGATTCATCATAATCAATCCTAGTACATTTAGTCTGACATTTATGATTACAAATAGTTGATGTAATAGCCGGTAACGCGTTATCTATCGCAATTATTGAAAAAGCCTCATCATATTTTTTTTGTCCTACTAAAGCTGTATATTGTGGGATTTGCTGATTAATTGGACATCCTACAGAGCAAGGTGCAACTGCACAATCATAAAACTGAAGGTTAGAATTAAGTTTTCTGCTATTAACAAGTCGTAGTTCTTTTCGATAATGTTTATCATTAATAGTTTCCTTGACTATGTCCTCCAGAATTTCTACATTAATTCCAGAAATTTTACCATTAAGCTGCTTCTCAACTTTTTTAGCCATTTGAGTTATTCTTTCGTAACCACCTGGCTTTAAGATAGATGTTGCAAATGTTATTGGACTAATTCCTGTAGATAATATTTTATCAATATTAAAGAAGTCAGCCCCACCTGAATAAGAAATTTGTAAATCACCATTAAATTCTTTAGCTAATTTGCTTGCTAAAGATATAGATAGTGGAAATAATGCACGTCCAGACATATACATTTCTTCTCCTGGTAATTCATTATTAGTAATTTTAGCTGGCAGTGTATTAGTTAGTTTAACTCCTATTTCTAAATTTAAGTTATTTGCGACCGCCTTCAAACGTTTTAGCATTGCAATTCCATCTGAGTACTGCAAATCATTTGTAAAATGATGCCCATTAAGAACTATATAGTCATAACCCATAGCTGTTAAAGTTTCTTTAACAAACTTTTCTCCTAGTAATGTAGGATTCATTTTAATATAAGTATTTAATTTCTTTTCTTCAAGAAAATAGCTAGCAATGCTTTCAATTTCATTAGCAGGACAACCATGAAGTGTTGAGATCGTAATAGATGAACAAATAGTTGGTGAAATTTTTTCCAAATCTTCCTTTGTAAATTCAGAAAACATATCTATATGAGAAAGAAGTGTTTCTTGACATTCTGTCCAAATTTTTGTAGATGATGCGTCTTGCATCCCTTTAATATAAGTATCAATTTTAGAAGATTTTATGCCTTTCAAGTCATATCCCACGCTCATATTGAACATAAAATCTCTTTCCTTTGCAAATTTGAGCTCTTTCATTAAGACATGAAGTAAAAACCAGGCTTTTACATATTCATCAAAGGCTTCTGACACTTTTAATTCTGTAGACCACTCTACGTTGTAACCCTCATCTTGTGCATTGATGCAAGGTTTAGACACTGTAATATCTTCTCCATCGATAACTTGTACTGTTTTTAATTCAATAAAACGACTTCCAGTTAGATATGCACAAACAATATTTTGCGCTAATTGGGAATTTGGGCCTGCTGCCGGTCCAAGTGGTGATGAAAGTTTCTCATTAAATAAAGTAATTGATTTTCCAGTTTCATTATAATAAAATTTATCTTTATGCACGCCAAAAATAGATTCTTTTTCTTTTAACTCTCTAGTAATCCAAGTTAACATTTTTTCAAAAGGAATGCGTTGCATTTTATCACTCATAAATAATCCCCCTATTTTCTATTTTTTCTGTTTAAATTATGACTAAGGCACTTTCAAAAAATAACAAATCCATTTGCGACCTATTTTCATGTGCCTAAAATAAATACAAGCTAGTACTTATTGACTAGTTAATCAAATTTTAGTGTAAAAATATTCAATATTGTTTCGGTTCTTCTATCTTTTTACCTGCTACATATCTTTCCTTAATATTTCTGTCATCGCCGGTGTAAATAAATTTTTCTAGTCTTTCTTCTACTGACAATGGCTTGAAGATGGATAAACTGCTATCGTCAATAATTAAGGCATCAAATTCATATCCTTCTTCAAAACTTCCCACTTTACCAAAAAATTTTCCTCCGCCCTTTGTTGCCAAGTATAATAATTCTGCTGTGGTTAAAGGCTTATCTGCTTTGTTACTTTCTAGCCATTTTAACTTTGACACCTGAGCACAACTAGCAATTACATTAGTCGTCGATACACTGTGACCACCTGATATATCTGTTCCAAGTCCTATATTTAAACCTTTTTTCATCAATTTTCGAATAGGCGCAATACCACTTGATAAATTGTTATTTGAATTAGGGCAGTGGGCAATGAAAACTTCTTTTCTTCCCATTAGTTCAATTTCATCTTCTTCTAACCAAATACAATGGGCCATTATAGTAGGAAGATCTCCAAGCAATCCAGCTTCATTATAGACACTTGCATAGTTTTTTAATTTGGGATGTAGTTTTTTCACAAAACTGATTTCGCTCAAATTTTCACTCAAATGAGATTGCACTGGAACATTATATTTTTTTGATAATTCCCCAAGGCTTTTTAAGAGCTCAAAGCTGCATGTTGGAACAAACCTTGGTGTAATAATAGGTTTCACTAATTCATATTTTTGCCCATATTCATCTAATAGTTCTTTAGTATTATGAATGGATTCCTCCGTACTTTCTAATAAATATTCTGGTGCATTTCTATTCATATTAACCTTTCCTACATATGCACCTAATCCTGCTTCTGCAAACAAATCCATTAATAACTTTGTTGAATTCTTATGAATGGTAGCAAAAACGCAAGATCTAGTAGTACCATATCTCCATAAACTTCTTACAAAAGCAGAATACACTTTTTTTGCATAGTCTATATCTGAATATTTTTTTTCTTCTGGGAAGGTATATGAATCTAACCATGGCATAAGTTCCTTATCTAGTCCTAATCCTAAATTAGGAAACTGCGGTGCATGTGAATGAATGTCAATAAATCCTGGTATTATAAGTGCAGGTCCATAATCTAAAATCTTTAGTTTACTGAATTTTTCAGGCAGCTCTTTATAAACACCTTTAACAAATTTACCATCAATAACAATATATCCACTTTCAAATATTTCATATTTACCTAATTCTTTAGTAAAAATAATATTGCCTTTAACAATATACTCATCTTGCATCACAAGACCTCCTAATAAAATACACATTACTAATGATCAAGGGTTCACTTTTATCTGATGTCTAGCCGCTGTAACACTCCCACAATATATGAAACTCCTCTTCCTAAAGTCAGATGAGTAAGCGATTCACACTAAATCATAGATTTAGGTTCTCTGCTTAAGTGGGAGATAACAGCGGCACGACCCTAGATAAGTTCAACTAAGATTCACTTGATGCATTAAATATAAAGCAATCGGAAACGTTTACTACATTGTAAATATGACGAACTAGCCATTTCTTGTTTTTATTATTACTAACTGACTAGTTGATCAATTTTAATTATATTCCATATATTGGTATTTATCAACAAATTTATATATGTCAGTAATACATTTTTTCTAAGTTCACCTATTTTACATATGAGTTCTATTATTATATATATCTGATTTGCACACAATTATTACTTATTAAATTAATAATCTACAGAATTAAAGACTAATTGTTTAATTTTTTATTAATCCTTCCAAATACTTTACAGTAATATATTTAATCCTCATTGTTATTTAAATAGCTGTAAAGTGAATATTTTGAAATATCATAGAACTTTGAAATTTTATCTCCTGATCTTTTAATTAAAAGCGCACCTTTACTCTCTAAATATTTAATGGCTTTCATTTTATCTTCTTTAGTCATAACTGCAACAGGTTTTCCAATTAATTGATACGATTCCTCAATTAAATCTTTGAGAAGTTGATTAACATCAGTTGGAATTGTAACATCACCTTCATCACTGTGTTCTACTTCCTTTATTGAAACAAAATCTTCTATAATCTTATTAGATACCATTAGCTGAGTGATATCATAATTAATACAAAGAAGTGCTTTCGCTTTACCATTTTCATCTGGAATACATATAGTAGTAGATTTCAAAATACGTCCATCATTTGTACGGGTACTATAACTATAATGGTCTTTATGCTGAAGATTTGAGTGAATTGTTTCCATTGCAATTCGCGATGCAACATCCCCAACTTTACGTCCTGTAACATGACCATTTTCAATCGCTATAATGCTATGTTCATATCCTGCTTTTAGATCATGAATCGCAACTTCACAGTTTGGACCAAACTCTTCCGCAATCCCTTTAATAAGCCTTTTAAAAAAATCCAAATCATCATATACATTCATGCTTAAATCTCCTCTATCATCTTATATTTACATTACAATATAAATATGTTTTCTTATAATTCAAAGCATACAACCAACTATTGTGGCCACTGTGCTTAATATATTAAATAAACAATATACTATTATTCAATTACTTTTCTCTTAATAAATTTTCCATCACCTTTTTTCCCTAAAAACTTATTATTTTTATAAGCTACTTTACCACTCTGTATTACAATATCAATATCTCCCTTTAATGTCATGCCTTCAAAGCATGTGTAATCTACAGCTCCATGAAGCATACTTCTTGTAAGAGTATACTCAGAATTTGGGTTAATTATAGTAATATCAGCATCCCCACCTGGAATTAAAGAACCCTTTTTAGGATAAAGTCCATAAATCTTTGCAGGATTTGTACATAAAAGTTCTACAAAACGATTAATTGAAATTTTCTTTTTCATAACGCCTTCAGAGAAAATTACCCTTACTCGTTCAGCAACGCCAGGAGCTCCATTAGGGCATTTTGTAAAATCGTTAATACCCTTTTGTTTGTCACCCTTTAGATTGAATGAACAATGATCAGTAGCAATTATATTAATTACACCATCTTGTACACCTTTCCATAGAGCAGCAATATCATTGCTTTGACGCAAAGGTGGAGACATTACATATTTTAGTCCATTATTGTCTGGCTCAAGATATTTTTTCTCTGTCATTGTTAGGTACTGAGTGCAAGTTTCAGAAAAAATATTCTTTTGCCCCTGCGCTCTTGCTTTTCTTATCTCATCCAATCCCTTTTCAGTAGATATATGAACAATATAAATTGGAGCATCTCCTGCCAATGCTGCAAGATGTAGCACTCTGCTAATTGCCTCGGCTTCACAATGGTCTGGTCGTGATTTTGCATGATATATTGTTTCTAAACAGCCATTTGAAACATAATTTTCTCTAAGGTAATTTATAACATCATTGTTTTCAGCGTGTACAGCAATAATTACTCCCAATTCTTTTGCTTTTTTTAATACTTTTAAAATTGAGACGTCATCCAGTTTAAAATCATATGTCATATAAATCTTAAAGCTAGAAATTCCTTCTTTAGCCAAAGACTCCATTTCAGATAAAACCTCATCATTTACATGCTGTACTACTCCATGGAATCCATAATCAATTACTGATTTTCCATTAGCCAATTTATGATATTCGTCAATTTGGTGGCGAAGAGCACAATTTTTAGGACCAAAGGCTACATGATCAACAATACTTGTAGTTCCGCCACAAACAGCTGCAACAGTTCCAGTATAAAAGTCGTCTATTGATCGACTATTTCCAGATTGCAAATCCATATGAGTATGAACATCCACTGCTCCAGGAATTATATACATTCCCAAAGCATCAATAATTTCTGCATTATCATTGGACAAATTTGTTCCAATACAAGATATTTTATTATTTTCTATCATAATATCTGAACAATAACTTTCCGATTCAGTCACAATAGTTCCATTTTTAATAATAATCATTCATAAGCACTTCTTTCATTTTAGGCACATGAAAATGAATAACAATTCCAAAGTTGCCATGGATATTTTTCATCAGGTAAGGAGGCGAATTGCCCTCATAGCGGGCCCATTAGGTCAATTTGCCAACGTATGATGATGGAAAATAGGCTGGCAAAAGGACTTGTTATTTATTTGATTGTGCCTGATATTTTTTTGATTATTCCTTATATGTAGTTGTATTCCTCTCCTCCTAAATCTCTAGTTAAACTTATATCCTCAACGAGTACAATGTCCAACAGCTAGCTGTGGAGCAAAATATTTATGATTTCAGTGAGTTACTGCGTAAGTCTAGGTTACGATTTTGATATCTATAGATATCAAATTTGAGAATTATACTTATAGCTTGAAAAATCTGCTATATCAGAAAGGACAGGTACTCTTTTGTAACCACAGGGGTCATAATATGCAGTGTTACATTAGAGAATATGTTGCAGGCATTTCTTCATCATAAGTTGTTCCATTTTTGCTTGTCACGAGCTTGTCTCGGGATCATGCTGAAATGGTGCAACTTATTATGTTAGAAAGCCTCAACTTATTCTCAGTAACCGAAACAACAGAGTACCTGTCCTTTCGGTAAGTTATTGCATAAGTCTAAGTTTTGGATACCTATAGCATAATGCATAAGTTTAACTTTACATTTTAAAGTGAGTACCTGTTTTACCTAGAATTCCATCCTGTACTTTGCTTAGAAGCGTAATAATTGCATTCCTTCCTTTTCCTGAAGAAACAAATTCTAAAGCTGCTTGTACTTTTGGAAGCATAGATCCTGGTGCAAATTGGCCTTCTTTAATATACTTTTTAGCTTCTTCCACTGTAAGTGAATCCAGCCATTTAATATTTGGTTTACCAAAGTTTACAGCAACTTTTTCTACTGCTGTTAGAATAATCAAACTATCTGCATCTATCTCTTTAGCTAACAATGCTGCTACAAAATCTTTATCAATTACTGCTGGTACACCTTTTAAATGATTGTTTTCTGTTTGAATAACTGGAATTCCACCACCACCACATGCAATAACTATTTCTCCAGCCGATACTAGCTCTAAAATCGTTTCCTTTTCAATTATATCAATAGGTTTTGGAGAACAAACAACTTGCCTATATCCCCTACCTGAATCTTCTTTCATCACTATTCCAGTCTTCTCTAATTTTTCAGCATCCTCTTTTGAATAAAAACCTCCAATTGGCTTTGTAGGGGTTAAAAATGCGTTATCATTAGGATCCACAAGAGTTTGAGTAATGAGAGTTGTGACGGGGTTATTTAAATTACGTGATAAAAGTTCTTCCCTAATCGCATTTTGCAAATCATATCCAATATACCCTTGACTCATTGCAACGCACATTGTTAATGGTATTTGAGATTTTTTAACAAACTCCATTGCTGAGTTTATCATTCCCACTTGCGGTCCATTTCCATGAGTAATAACCACCTGGTTTCCACCTTCGATTAAATCTACAATACTTTCAGCAGTTAATTTTACTGATTTCATTTGTTCATCTAGTGTATCTCCCAGTGCATTTCCTCCTAACGCTATTACAATCTTACTCACCATATATCCCTCCAATTCTCTTTTTAAATATTTAGGCACTAGAAAGAAAATAAAAATTCAAATTATATGCCATGAAATATTCTTATATGCGGCATAGCTGCTCTTTTTAAATAAAATGTTCTTATATGCAGCATAGCTGCTCTTTTTAAATGTGTATATTTTTTTATTAGTTCCTAACCCTTGAATCTTATATCCTCACTTTGAGCCATTCTTTCTAAAACTTCTGCAGGATTCTTTACCTTTGCTAGAAGAATCATTGCTGCTATAATATATGGCTTATAGCTTGCTTCTTTATAAAGTGGAACTCTGTAACGATCAAATACAGAATCTTCAACTTCACCTTTCTCACATGACAAATTACTAATATCAGCTGGTAAGCAATGTAAATAAAGTGCCTTTCCATCTTTAGTTGTTTTCATTAATTCCTCTGTACATTCCCAATCTTTATGTTCTGCATTTTGAGCAAGAAGTTTTTTCTCTAATTCTTTAATACCTTCAGAATCGCCTTCTGAATAAAGATCAGTACGTTCTTTCATTGCTGCAAAAGGAGCCCAGCTCTTTGGATATACTATATCTGCATCTTTAAATGCTTCTGCCATATTATTAGTTTTTGTGAATGTTCCACCTGATTCCTTAGCATTATTACGAGCTATATTTTCAACTTCTTCCATTACTTCATAGCCTTCTGGATGTGCTAAGCAAACGTCCATACCGAAACGTGTCATTAATCCTATAACCCCTTGTGGTACAGATAATGGTTTACCGTAAGATGGTGAATAAGCCCAAGACATAGCTATTTTTTTACCCTTTAAATTTTCAATGCCACCAAACTCATGTATGATATGTAGCATATCTGCCATAACTTGAGTTGGATGATCAATATCACATTGTAGATTTACTAATGTTGGTTTTTGTTCAAGAACTCCATCTTCATATCCTTCCTTTACTGCATCAGCAACTGTATGCATATATTTATTTCCTTTTCCAATATACATATCATCACGGATTCCGATGACATCAGCCATAAATGAAATCATGTTAGCTGTTTCCCTTACAGTTTCACCATGAGCGACTTGACTTTTTCCTTCATCTAGGTCTTGTACTTCAAGTCCTAAAAGATTACATGCACTAGCATATGAAAAACGAGTACGTGTTGAATTATCACGGAATAATGAAATTCCAAGTCCACTATCAAACAATCTTGTTGATTTATTATTTTTACGTAAATCTCTTAATGCATCTGCCACTTCATAAACTGCTTTTAACTCATCTGTAGTTTTCTCCCATGTAAGGAAAAAATCATTTTTATACATTTCATCAATTTTCAGGTTTTTTAATTCATTTATATATTTATCGACAATACTCATAATTTTAATATCCCCCTTAATTTCTACTAATAATATTTATTTATTTGAAGTATATATAGTTGGAACAGCAGCATAAACCGCAGCACATTTTACTAAATCTTCTTTCCATGTCTTTTCATTAGGAGCATGTGCTTGAGCTTCTGCGCCAGGCCCAAATCCTATTACAGGAATTCCGTTACGTCCCATAATTGAAACACCGTTTGTAGAGAATGTCCATTTGTCAGTAAGTGGACGAGCTTTTCTCATTGCTTCATTTTCACCAGCACCGATTCTTGTTGTGCCGTAAAGACCTTTATATGCCTCTTCTAATGCTTTTGTTACAATATGATCTTCTGGAATTACCCAAGTTGGGAAGTAGCATTCAATTGGGTATACTAAACCAGTGTAGCTTGGTCTATCATAGTTATACATACTTACTGTTGCATTGTATTTTTTAACAGCTGGAAGTTGACGAATTTCTTCTAAACAGCTTTCCCAAGTTTCACCTGCTGTCATACGACGGTCTAATGAAATTGAGCATGAGTCAGCAACTGCGCAACGGCTTGGTGAAGTATAGAATACTTGAGAAGTTGTAACAGTACCTCTTCCTAAAAAGTTAGCCTCTTTAAATTCCGGGTTGTATTTTTCATCTAACATTTTTACTAAGCCTTTGATTTCTTTATTATCAGCTGCGTCATTTTCGTTAAGGTCACGAATGTTCATTAATATTTCAGCCATTTTGTAAATTGCGTTGTCTCCTCTTTCTGGAGCTGAACCGTGGCATGAAATTCCTTGAACATCAACACGGATTTCCATACGGCCTCTTTGTCCTCTGTAAATACCACCATCTGTTGGCTCTGTAGAAACTACAAATTCAGGTGTGATTTTACTTTCTTTGATTATATATTCCCAGCAAAGTCCATCACAATCTTCTTCTTGAACTGAACCAACAACTAATACTGTGTATTTTTCATTTAAAAGCCCTAAGTCTTTCATTATTTTTGCACCATAAACAGATGAAACAATTCCGCCTAATTGATCAGAAGTACCACGTCCACCTATTTCAGTTTCTGTTTCATATCCTTCGTATGGATCAAAGTCCCAGTTATCTCTGTTTCCTATACCAACTGTGTCAATATGAGCATCAAAGCCTATTAAAGTTTCTCCTGTACCCATATATCCTAAAATATTACCCATTGGATCTATTTCTACTTTATCAAATCCAACGCCTTTCATTTCTTGTTCTATTCTTTTTATAACACCTTCTTCTTCTGCACTTTCACCAGGTATTGCAACTAAATCACGAAGAAATTTGGTCATATCCTCCTTATAGTTTTCAGACTTTGATTTAATTTGATCAAAATTCATATTCTCTTCCCCTATCTTAATTAATATTTTATTTGGAATCATATTTATAACGGAAATAAATGCTTGTCTACTTTGTTTGTAATGATATTCAGTAGCCTATAAAATCCACTTCTGAAATATTATTATTAAATTAATCTCCTATATATTCTACAAATCATTTCCTTACCTAAAAAAAATTTTTTATACCAAATTTATTTTTATGGTAATATCATACATCTTTTCAATTAAATTGTAAATATTTTCAAGTTATCTTTTTTAATAATATTTCTATTATTTTTTTACTATCAGAAAACAAAATTAATCATATGTAATACACTATTGTATTTTTATAGAATTAATGCTAATATTATAAAAATCATAATAAAACCGAACTAAACATTATCAAACATGACTATATAAAACATATTTAAATATTTTATTATATATTTATTCTATTTTGCATTGATTTTTAACAATTGTAATCTACTATAATTAAAATTTTTTAGATTGACTGCTACAGAATTATGTTATATTTTTTCACAATTTTTTAGTTTGTCTAACTTTTAAGGAGGAATTAATATGGATTTTTCACCTTTATGGATTTCTATAAAAACTGCTACATTATCAACAGTAATAACATTCTTTTTAGGAATTATGGTTTCTTATTGGATGTCAAATTTCAAAGGAAAATCTAAAGGAATAATAGATGGGTTATTTACTTTACCTTTAATTCTTCCTCCAACTGTTGTAGGCTTCTTTTTATTGCTTATCTGTGGTAAAAATGGTCCTATAGGAAAGCTACTAGATCTCTTTAATACTTCTTTAATTTTCAGCTGGAGTGCTACGGTTATTGCTGCTATAGTGGTTTCATTTCCTATGATGTATAGAACCACACGTTCTGCTTTTGAGCAAATAGATATCAATATTCTTTCTGCTGCCAGAACTCTTGGCCTTAGTGAATTTAAAATATTTTATAAAATCGCTATTCCATTAGCCATGCCAGGTATTATAGGTGGGCTAGTTTTATCTTTTGCAAGAGCTATGGGTGAATTTGGCGCAACACTTATGCTAGCAGGTAATATCCCTGGAAAAACTCAAACTATGCCACTTGCAATATTCTTTGCAGCCGAAGGTGGAGATATGCAAAAAGCAATTCTTTGGGTTATCATAATTGTTACTTTATCATTATTTCTAATTCTAATATTAAACTATTGGTCAGAAGTTCAGTTAAAGCTTATGGGAAGGGGTGCTAGATAATGTCATTATATGTAAATATAGCAAAACATCTTTCCTCATTTAATTTAAATGTGAATTTTGAACATAAAAGCGGTGTTCTAGGTTTCTTAGGTTCATCAGGATCCGGAAAAAGTATGAGTTTAAAATGTATATCTGGATTAGTTACTCCTTCTAGAGGAAAAATAATTGTAAATGATAAGATTTTTTTTGATTCAGAGAATAAAATTAATTTAACTCCACAGAAAAGAAAAATCGGTTATCTATTTCAAAATTATGCTTTGTTTCCTAATATGAATATAATTGATAATATTGAAATAGGCATTTCTAATATGGAAAAAGATCAAAAGGAATCCTTAATCAAAGAATATATAGAAAGATTACATCTTGGTGGACTCGAAAAACGCTATCCTTGGCAGTTATCTGGCGGGCAGCAGCAAAGAGTAGCTTTAGCTAGGGCACTTATAACGTCCCCTGATATTTTACTTTTGGATGAGCCTTTCTCTGCTTTAGATCAACATTTAAGAAATGATTTAGAAAAAGAATTAATGTCTATAGTAAAAGATTATAGTGGTAATGTTATCTTTGTTACTCATGATATAGCTGAAGCTTATAGAGTTTGCGACAATATAATTGTTTATGAAAATGGAGTTTCTTT
The DNA here is from genome assembly GCF_002969175.1 of Clostridium sp. MF28. NCBI lineage: Bacteria > Bacillati > Bacillota > Clostridia > Eubacteriales > Clostridiaceae > Clostridium > Clostridium sp. MF28. The sequence goes on along the minus strand of NZ_CP014331.1, from coordinate 5,615,549 downwards.
AGAAAATCGAGAAAAGAAAGACTTATTTAAACATCCTAAAAGTCTTACAGAAGCTACATTAACAGGATGTAAAAACATATCTAAAGCTAAAAAGACTGGGAAAAATACCATTTATGCTGAAAATTGGGGACACGAATATGTTATTAATGACGAAATTCCAGACAATATCCAATATATCTGCATAAGAGCTCATGATATTGAAATATGTACAAACAATAATGAAAACATTAATACTTTTCCTTATACCATTGATACTATTATAGAAAACCCCTTTGAATTTACTATATATATGAAAAACAATACTAAAAAAGATGCAAAATTGATTGAATTTAAGGTAGAAAAAAAGAATATGAATTTCTCTCTAAACACTAGTGTATATCTCAACTTTCCAAATGACAATCTATTTTATTTTTAGACTTAAGTCATTTACTACTATATATATAATTAAAAAGTCCCATTTTAAATTTATGTGAATATACAAAAGGTGATGGATAATCTTAAGTTAACTTTTCCATCACCTTTGTATAAAACTGCAAATCAAGACTACAATAATCTTCTTATATAAATAGAAAGAGGTGAATTTTAATATAATTTCTAAATTCATCTTTTTCTTAATAAATACTATTTAATAACCTTGAATTCATATCCCTGTTGTTTTAAATATTCTATAATTCCTGGTAATGCTTTTGCTGTTTCTTCTTTACCGTAAGTATCATGCATCAAAATTATTGCCTTTTCCCTTCCTGCTGTAGTTTTTATAACTTCCTGCCTTAATTGCTCTGCATTCTTAGGTGCACCTTCCGCATCCTGAGATAATGAATTCCAATCTATTTGATGATAATCTTTTTCATGTAAAGCCTTGTCCATAGTATCCATACCAACTGAATCTTTATTCTTCCAAGTCATATGCCCACCTGGAAATCTAATAGCTCTAGTTGAAAAATCTTCTCCTAAAACCTTTTTTAGAGACTCATTTGTTTTTTCAATGTCAGACATACAATTCGATAAGTTTATCTTTCCATTTGGATATAAATAATTATAATTATGTGAATAAGTATGATTACCTATAGAATTTCCTTCAGATAATTCTCGTTTAACTATATTTTTAGTGTTCTCATCTTTATCTAGTGATTTTCCCACAATAAAGAATGTTGCATGCACATTCTCCGACTTCAAAATATCTAGTATTTGAGGTGTAACTGTTTCCGATGGACCATCATCAAATGTTAAATATACTACTTTCTTACCGTCTGCTCCATCTGGCTTTTGCCCCTTCATTTGCTGATTCAAATACTTTTCAATAAATGAAGAATCTTCTACTTCTGAATTACTCTCAACATTCAGAGAATCTCGGTTATCCTTTTTATCATTTGAATTTGAATCTGAATCTCCACTTTGCTTAGTGTCATCAAGTGCTTGTACTTCTTGTCTATTTTTGGAAAACTTCGCTGCAATGAGAGAGCTACCTCCGACTATTAAAAAAACTATAGTCATAAATAAAATAATTATTCTAGCTTTTTTTATGTTATTATCTTTACTTTTATTATACCTATAATTTTTTCTCATATATTTATTTCCTCCTATAGCTAGATTAATTTACATTTTTATAAGTATATCATATTTGTTTTACTTATTGCACAGAAGTTCGACTTAAATATAAATTATGTAATTTTTTGTAATAATCTATATATTTTCTGTCGTTTTATTGTATACTTTTCCATAAAAATCACTTCACTACAATATACGACATTATTTATGCTAATTTAGCTATTTACAAGCTCTAATATATGTTACTAATAGTATATACTAACTCAGCATGTACAATACTATTATCAATTAGTATTCTAATTCCATATTACTTTAAAATAACCATAAATAATTTATTCAAATCCAAAACCGCTATTAAGAAATTTATAATTTTTCTTTTATTTTTTTAGTCTGCCATCATACTGACACAATGATATACTAAAATAAGTACATAAAGTTAATAAAATCTTTTTTTCATAAATATTTACCCTATAATATAAAAAACAAAGAGCAACATTCATATTACCCCTATGTATGTTGCTCTTTGTTTTTATAGTTTTAAATAATAATGCTAAAGCATTATTACAGTTTATCTTATTTATAATAAATATCATATTTTTATATTTAAAACCGAAGTGATAAGTGTTTTAAGCTTTATATACAATCTAAAGCCAATATACGCTGACGACTTTCTAGCTACATCTTTATATTGATTGTCAAGCCACTCGTAATCATAAATTTTAAAAAACATATCATCAATTTCTTTATCATTCATTATCTCACCTACTTATATATGCTCTCAATAAAATTGATAATTTTTCTAACTGTATCTAAGAACAACTATTGCTATACATGTGCTTGTTCATGTTTCATAATATATTATGACTTATAATATATTAAATTTCATAGAAAACATCTAAATTACAATTTGCTATGTGGTCTTATATAAAATATTAATATCTTATACCTCCATACTTTATATGAAAAACAAATTATTATTAATAATTTTCATATTTATTGCTATTTATATAATAATCTCCCTTTGCATGTCCTTCTTTTTCTCTATATAAATGTCAAGCGCTCTTATACCTCTATTAGCTAGCTTTATAAATAATATGAATGCATATATAAATGTCAAGCTAGAAATGTAACTTTTTGATCATTTAAGAATGTGGTTTTTTAATCTTCTTCTTGTTTAAAATGATCTTTTAGTCTATATGATTTTCCATTGATTGTAACAACATGGGCGTGATGTAAAATTCTATCTAAGATAGCACTAGCTATAACAGGATCATAAAAAATATCATCCCAAGAGTTAAAATTTATGTTGGTAGTTAAGATAGTGCTTTTTTTCTCATACCTCATATCAATTAATTGGAAAAACAGTTTCGAATCTTCTTTATCTATAGGTAAATACCCCAATTCATCAATAATAAGAAGTTTATACTTACTAAAATGCTTAAGTCTAGCATCTAACCTATTCTCTAAATTTGCTCGTTTTAGCTGCTGCAGCAAATCATTACACTTAATGAAATATGTACTGTACCGGCGCTTCGCAGCCGCGATTCCTATAGATGTCGCAAGATGTGTTTTCCCAACTCCGCTAGAACCTAAAAATACAATATTTTCTTGTGATTCTAAAAAACGCAGTGTTAAAAAATCCAATATTTGATCTTTATTAATTCCAGGTTGAAAATTAAAGTCAAAATCTTTAATTTCCTTTTGATGTGGAAAAGCCCCAACCTTAACCATTGATTTAATCATATTGGCTTCTTTACAGTCGATCTCGTGAGCTGTAAGCTTAATTAAAGCATCAACAAAAGATAGATTGTTTTTTGTTGTAAAATCAATAACTTCGTCCAAATGAGTAATCATTTGCTTCATCTTCAAATATTCTAAATTATTTATGAGTTGTGTATATGTACTATTCATTTTGATATATTTCTCCTATCATTTTCAAATTATTTCTGGCTACTTCTATCATTTCATATGAATTTTTATTAAATGTTAAACCACTGATTTCAGCATAATGATCAGCATGATAATTTAACTTCTGATTTTTTATTCTATGAATAGTAACTAACTTTGTGCTATAATACACATGTAGTTGATCATCATAAACTTGAAGTTTTAGTTTTTTACCTATATATTCTGGTGGTACAGAATATTGGTTTGATTTATATGAAATCATACTTTGGCGATTTACTTTAACATTTGTGGTGATTATTTTGTGGTGATTTCTTATCTGTACTTTAGGCAGTTCTGATAAGAAATCTTTTTCTTTTTCTAAATGCAATATGGGTATTTTACCAGTTGATGTATGGCATGTACCATTAATTCTATTGTTTAAATCCGAAACAAGCTTATGCAGACCTTCATAATCTAAGGTTCCATTATAGGCCCTTATTTCGTCTAATAGTTTCATAGGAGCCTCAACTTTTGCTTTTGTATTCGGTCTTCCTGCTATGCAGGGACGGACCTTAAATCCATAGTCATCTGCAAATTGTTGAAATTTATTGTTTACTTTTCCCTTAGAATAAGTAGTTCGAGGGTTATCCATAACTGTTTTCATGTTATCTGTTAGTAATTCTTTTGGCACACCTCCAAAAGTTTCGAATGACTCATCTAAAAAAGATAGTAGTATATCTTGCGTTTTATCAATCGATAATTTATATACTCTAAACCTTGAGTATGAAAGGATTGCCACAAAAATATTTATATTAATAATTTCACCTGTAGTCAAAACAAATTCTATATTTTCTTTCCAATCCAATTGTGCTTGTTGCCCTTTCTCCGTTTCATATCGCATAGGCGAAGCATTTGATATATGTCCTTTTTTCCTATTATTAAAGTACTCATTAAATTCTGAGTGATTAGAAATGTATCTTCTAAACGAAGATTGTGCGCAATCTAGTCCATGATTATCTTTTAGATATTGCCATAAAATACGTTTATAATAAAATACTTGAATTGAATCTTTGCTAAGAAGCTCTTTTATAATAGGCTCAAAAGCTTCTATTTTAGATTTGCATTTTCTAGTGGTAGGTTTGACATATCCATTTATATATTTGCCTACGGTTCGAGGATCAACTCCAAGTTCTCTAGCTATTTGGCTTTTATTTACTTTCAAATTGTTTACCTCCATAAGTGGCTTTAATTTATGAAGATCTTCTACCTTATTTATTTTAATTTCTGAATAAATGTTTGTTTGTATAATCATAATTACCCCCAATAAATATTGGGTAATTATAATTTATAAAAACTAATTTGTACATTCTTAAATGATCATTTCCTTACATTCTTATCTTATCATTTATAGCATATATTGATAAAGCAAATATTACTATTGATAATATTAAATATACTATAATTAGTATGGCACTTAATATTGTAGTGCTTGTTGGATGCATAAAAAATTCCTCCCCAATCTATTATTAATTAAAATTGCATTTAAGATTATACCATTAATTACCTATAACCACAATCATCTATAAATATTATTATTAGGTTACTTCTATACTTTTTCTATATCAATTTAAATTTAAAATAAAATTTTATAACGTCAAAAAGAACCCTATTTCTAGAGCTCTTAGTTAAGTTTACTCTCTATATCATTTCTCATTATTACACCTTGGCACAATAATATAAAACTTATTTAAGGCTTTACATTTGGGACATTTCACTTTAATATCATATTTCCCCTCTTTAGCACTTACTAGTTTAGCACTAGCTATTGATGAAGTCTCTCCTTCAAAATTCAATACTCTTTCTGTTTCTGGAGTCGTGTATTCCCATGCAAAACTTATATCACACTTAGAGCATTTCTGTATTGAACTTAATAACATTAATCTTCCTCCTCTTATATAACTAATTGTATATAAAGCTTTCTCCTCTTATACAGCTAATTGTATATAAAGGCTACTCTATCCATATGCACCTTTCCTTTTTGACCATAAATATCGCCTCCTCTCATATAAGTTAATTATACAAAAGTTGGAATATTCCTTCTGTAAATTTTAATAAATAAATATTAATCTACAAACACAAAAATTCATCCTTAAATAAAAATTGCCACCAATTTGATAAGTGGTGGCAAACGGGTGGAAACTCCCGTAATACTTTTAATTAATTTCTTGTACAAATAACTATTCTCAAGCTCTTGGATGAGTATGCATGTATATATAGTTTATTTTATCATTATTGATTATCTCATAGTACGTATCCATATATGTTAATACCTGATTACCGAGTAACTTCTGAACAGCCCTAACATTTGCTCCATTTTGAAGAAGATGAACAGCAAATGAATGTCTGAAAGTGTTTAAATTAACGTCTTTATCTATACCAGCTTTTCTAGAGTATTCTTTAACAATTCTCCAAATACCTTGTCTTGTAAGCTTATTACCATTTAAATTCACAAAAAGGTTAGAAACACCGCACTGTGCTATCTTATACCTTATGCTTAGATATTCTGTTAATGCTTTACAAGCACTTCTTCCTATAGGAATAAGCCTTTCATAATGCTTGTTATCTGTACATTTTACAAAATTTAAATCAAGATTGACATCATCTACATTTAATGCAATAAGTTCTGAAACTTTCATTCCAGTAGCGTACATCAACTCTAACAATGCATTATCACGAATTCCTTTTGAGCAGTCTTTTTCCACTATTCTAATTATCTTATCTACTTCTTCAATGGTCAAAATTTGTGGCAATTTTCTATTATTTTTTGAACTCTTATATTCAATTTTAGGAACTTCCTTAATTAAAGTTTCACTTTTCAAATATGAATAGAAATTCCTTAGACTTATAACTATTCTATTTATAGATCTTTCTGATTTTCCTTGATTAGTGAGATTTTGTATATATGACATAACCGTTGATTTATCACTTTCATATAAGTCTATCTTTTTTCTATTTAAGAATTTTAAATAGAGACTAACATCAGTTACATATGCATATATAGTATTCTCACTTTTACCACTCTCAAACAAATAATTTTTATAATTATTTATACTATTTATCATTATTAACTCCTATACCATTGATTATGATTAGCATTCGACCAAATCGTCATTTTTCTTTCCTTATTTAAAATCATCTTTTGTTTTATAAATAGAATTTATTAGCCACAAATCTTATCAAAGATGGTGATATATAAGTTTCAATTAATATGCCTATTGTAAATAATATTAGGATGACAATTAATTTATTTAATACACCATCTAAAAAAGGATCTTTTATCTTTCCATGTTTGAAAAATCTTCCCTTAAACCTTTCTGTAGACATAGATAAACTAATAACACTTAATGCTATGAAACATGGAATATATATTAAATTCTGAGGAACAATAGATATTAAGGCTAGTCCCATCCCTTTTCCTTGAAAAGTAGTTATCATGAAAGAAAAAGTATACCCTAATGTAAAACCTTTTAATAAGTCCAAAATTAATATTACAGGAGCTCCAAAAAAAGTTAAACCTAATATAAATATAGGTATAATAATTAGTATATTTTTCTTTATAACCTCGAATAATAAATTTCCATAATTGATAGGATGGCTACCTATAGAATTAGTAAAACTAAAAAAATAATTTGTTAAATCCGTTTTATCTGATTCCCCCATATATTTAACAGTGTAAAGCCCAAAAGATATTCCTAAACAAAACATTATCAGTACAATGAAAAAATAGGCTTTCTTATCCCTAAAAGTATCATTTAGTTTAGTAAGTAAAAAATTCATCTCTTATTCCTCCTTTAGTTACTCTACTTTATACTATGTTTTATATTTGAAGTTTATTCCAGCACCTAATTATAAATATGTAAATCCGAAAAAAAAAATCTTATGCATATAGAAAATAACTTCTATATACATAAGATTTAAAAAATTTTTATAATGTATTAAATACTAATTACTATCATATCTCCATCCATTATCATCGTTATATATCATAAGTTTTGTCATTCCGCCATCTATATTAATATTTTCTCCATTAATAAAGCTGTTTTCTTCATTACACAAAAACATAGCTGCTCTCGCTATATCTTTTGGATTCCCTATTCTGCCTGATGGATGCTGCAATAAATCACTCTCACTATACTTTGGTACATATTCTTCATCATAATAAGAACCTGTATCAATCCAACCTGGGCTAATCGAATTCACCCTGACTTTATTAGAAAGACTAACAGAAAGCCCATGAGTCAATGCCAAAATTCCGCCTTTAGCAGCTGTATAACTTTCTGTATCAGATTGTGACATATAGGCTCTAGTAGATGAAATATTTACAATTGCACCATTTTTATTAAAATTATTCATAAGTAACTGGGTTAATATGTATGGCGCGGTTACTCCAACTTTGAGTACATAATTAAAATCTTCATATGAACATTTAGAAATAATTCCTTTTTTATTAATACAAGCATTATTAATGAGGTAATCTATATTTTTATATTTTTTTATTATAAACTCTGCAAACTTATATAAAGTATCCTCTTCTGCAATATCGCCTAAAAAGAATTCAACTTCTCCACCTTTTCTTTTTATATATTCTACATTTTCATTCCCTGCTTCTTTATTTTTATCAATGAAGATAACTTTAGCACCGACATTTGAAAATTCTCTTGTTAAACATCTTCCTATCCCTAAAGCTCCTCCAGTAATTATGCATACTTTATTTTTATAATCCATAATATATCTTAGTGCAAGAGTTAAATCACACTAAAAATTCACCTCCGTAAATAAGTCAAAATAATAAACTATTATAGTTGCTAATATTATAACACACTAGCGAATTTTTAATGATCAATCTTATTTTAAACTAAATAATTATATTCGTGAACTATAAATGAATTATTTAAGAAAATGCTTTACATACCTATTATATGTGTTTCAGAATATCTTACACAGGTTGTAAAACTCTTAGCTTTTCATAAGCTTTTTGAGTATAAGGGGTAGGAACTCCCAAATCTTTTCCCATCCTACATAAATCGCCACAGAATAATTCAAGCTCAAATTTTTTCCCAGATACAACATCTCTATGCATTGAACTTATACTTTTTTTAGATAAGCTTTTTAGTGTATTGATTGCATTCTCATAAATATTAGGATGAAGATTTATTCCCTTACTTCTAGCAACTTCTTCGCATTCCTTTGCTACATTACAAAATGTTTCAAATTTCATTTTATCTTCTAATATTCCTTTTACTTTCACATCGTAGTATGAATCAGTTATATTAAAAGCACAATTAAATACGTAGTTATTCCATGCAAAAATTTCTGCATCTCTTCTTACCTCACATAAAATATTTGATTTAGTTAAAACATTATAGATCCGTTCTAAATCTCTTTTATACATAGGGCGTTTTTTATTAGATGATATAAATATTCTAGTATTTTGGCTAGTATGCTTAATAACTCCATCACCTTCAATTTTTGAGCTAATTGACATAATAGCATCTGTTACTTTTCCTTTTCTTAAGTAAGAATATAACTTATTTCCGCCGTCTACCCCATTAATTATAGGAATAATTAAAGTATGATCACCTACCATAGGTAAAATTGCTTTTGCTGCCGCCTTTAAAGAATATCCTTTTACGCAAACAAAGATAATGTCAACAACACCAATTTCATCTGAATCATCTGTTGCAAGTGTAGGAAAAACAGTAAAATTTCCATTTATTTCACTTTTCAATGAAATTCCATCAGTCTTTATTTTATTTAATATTTTTCCATACGCTACAACATTAACATTTTCTTTGCTTCTACAAAGCATAGCAGCAATATATCCACCTATCGCTCCCATTCCAATTATTCCAATCTTCATAATATATTCTTCCTTTCTTTTATATTTTTAATATAAATTCAAATATTTTTCTAGCTTATTACTATTTTAGCTTATCTTAATGTATAATAAAAATATATATTAGTTATGAATACTATAATTAGGAGTTATACTATGATTTTTGATCTAAATCTTTATAAAGTCTTTCTCACAGTGGCCAAATGTAAGAATATATCACGTGCAGCTGAAATTCTTTTTGTTTCTCAGCCTGCTGTAAGTAAATCAATAAAAACATTAGAAACTTCTTTTAATGTAACCTTATTTTCGAGAAGTTCAAAAGGTGTGACCCTAACACCAGAAGGAAAAATATTATTTAATCACATAGAAAATGCTTTTGATGAACTTAACCTTGGAGAGAATATTTTGGAAAAGCTAAAAAATAAAGAAACTGGTACAATTAATTTAGGTGTAAGCACAACAATTGGAAAAAATTATTTTTTGCCTAGATTTCGAGAATTTATAAAAGAATATCCTTATTTTAAGACTAGGATAATAAATAAACCTACTTTGGATACAATAAAGTTAGTTCAAGAAGAGAAATTAGATTTAGGCATAATTGGTACTACTTCCACCCAAGATGATCTTAATTTTATAAGGCTTTGCAAAATTCAAGATATCCTAGTAGCAAGTGGTGCTTATTTAGAAAAACTAAACTTGAATTCTGCTGACGATGCATTATTAGCTGAAGGATCTTTTATGCTTCTTGAAAATCCTAACGCTACGCGAGAACATATAGAAAGCTATTTTAATAAACATAATATCAATATCATTCCGGATATTGAAGCCAGCAATATGGATTTTTTAATTGAATGCGCAAAAATGGGACTTGGTATTACTTCTGTTATAAAAGAGTTTTTAAATGATGAGCTTGAAAATAAGATCCTTTTAGAAATTCCTCTAAAAGATGAGATTCCTCCCAGATATATAGGTGTGATCTATAAGAATTCAAATAATCTTTCAATAGCCGCTAAAACACTTATTGATTTCCTAAAAAAGTGATTTAAGTAATTATATAAAATTTAAAATTATGTAATTGAACTTTTATTATAATAGCTTTAAAATAAGTATAAATTATTAAATAAAAAAATTTATAGGAGGCAAGCATATGTCATTCAAAGAAATTGAAATTAAAACCCTAAATATAAATCCATTCACTCTCATCGGACACGAATGGTTATTAATCACAGCTGGTACTGAAAATAAATTTAATACCATGACTGCAAGTTGGGGAGGACTAGGCGTATTCTGGGGTAAAAACTCAGCTACTGTATACATTAGACCTGGACGTTACACAAAACAATTTGTAGATTCAAATGATACATTTACATTATCATTTTTTAGCGAAGATTACAGAAAAGCTTTAAATATTTGTGGAAGTCTTTCTGGAAGAGATAATAACAAAGTTGAAAAAGCAAATTTAACTCCAATTTTTGATGAAAGTAATACTTACTTTAAAGAAGCTAAAATGGTGGTAGTATGCAAAAAAATGTATCATACAGAAATTAAACCTGAGAACTTTGATAATCCTTCTTTTGATGAGAAAATTTATCCTGAAAAAGATTATCACACAATTTATATTGGAGAAATCGTAAAAATATTGGTTAATGAATAAACCTGCTACAAAACAAAGATCATATCTAAAATTCTTAATTTAAGATATGATCTTCTAGATTCACACGATATATTTTATATTAAAGATTCTAACTTATTAAATATTTCTTTATTGACCTTCTTTAAGTTAATTATCTTGAAGTCATTGTTAACAAAAACATGTAATGTACTTCCTTTAGAGATTTCTTTTTGATCATTTTCTCTGATAACGGAATAATTAAACTCTACCTTAACAGGCGTTAGTTGCTTAACCCATGTTTTTATGATTAATTCATCTTCATATTTTGCTCCTATAATATATTTACAATTACTTTCAGCTAAAGGTATCAGTATGCCATTTTCCTCCATTTCACTGTAGCTTATATTACTTCCTTTTATGAAATCAGTTCTCCCTGCCTCAAACCAAATAAAGTAATTAGAATGATGAACAATTCCCATTTTATCTGTTTCTGCATATCTTACTACAATCTTTGTTTCACTTATATACAATTAAAGCACTCCTTCTTATGATAAATATACTATTTATTTGATAATTTCTGTATAAAAAAAAAGACAGCCATTATGACTATCTTTAATACTTACCTCGCAACGTCCTACTCTCCCACACAGTCTCCCATGCAGTACCATCGGCGCTATAGACCTTAACTTTCCTGTTCGAAACGGGAAGGAGTGTTACCTCTATGCCATCATCACGAGATATTGGCTCCGCGAAGAGGACTCGAACCTCCAACCTATCGGTTAACAGCCGAGTGCTCCACCATTGAGCTATCGCGGAACGCTATTTGAAAGAATTTGTTCTTTCAAAATTGCACATAAGTGAGGGTCCAAATTTTATATCTGGGTACTCGAACTTACTCAGCGAACGCCAGTGAGTCGAGCTTCCTCTATTAATGTATATTACAACTTGATTATATTGGTCAAGCCCTCGACCTATTAGTATCAGTCAGCTAAATACGTTGCCGCACTTACACCTCTGACCTATCAACCTTGTAGTCTTCAAGGGGTCTTACTAGCTTATGCTATGGGAAATCTCATCTTGAGGTGGGCTTCACACTTAGATGCTTTCAGCGTTTATCCCTTCCCGACTTAGCTACCCAGCTATGCTTCTGGCGAAACAACTGGTACACCATAGGTCAGTCCATCCCGGTCCTCTCGTACTAAGGACAGCTCCTCTCAGATTTCCTACGCCCGCGACGGATAGGGACCGAACTGTCTCACGACGTTCTGAACCCAGCTCGCGTGCCGCTTTAATGGGCGAACAGCCCAACCCTTGGGACCTACTTCAGCCCCAGGATGCGACGAGCCGACATCGAGGTGCCAAACCTCCCCGTCGATGTGAACTCTTGGGGGAGATCAGCCTGTTATCCCCGAGGTAGCTTTTATCCGTTGAGCGATGGCCCTCCCACGAGGTACCACCGGATCACTAAGCCCGACTTTCGTCCCTGCTCCACTTGTAGGTGTCGCAGTCAGGCTCCCTTCTGCCTTTACACTCTTCGAACGATTTCCGACCGTT
>NZ_CP014331.1:5590552-5598052 GCF_002969175.1 Clostridium sp. MF28 | reverse complement strand
TGCATTTTCTTCAATTTTTTTATATACCTCTAATGCATTGTTCTCAATATCAATAAGTCTCTCTATCAAATCATAAATAGTATAATTCATAATTAATTTCTCCTATTATATTTGAATTTATTTTAAATTGTATATAGACTAAAGAAAATTTATAAAATTATTATCATTATACTTTTTAACTATAATTAATATACGTTAACTAGTATATTTTTATATTCATTATCATCTTCACTAAAGCATTATCTATTACATTATAACGTTTGACAACATTGTGTAGCATCTATACAATATTTATTATGGATAAATTATTAGACAATAAAGAAATTAGTGAAATATTTCTGGAAGTAATATGTAGTTTCTTTGAAAAAGATTTGAAAGCTAAAAATTTTGGAACAGATTCAAATCTATATCATTCCGAAATACACATGCTGCAATATATAAAAGAAAATGAGGGCTTACATATTTCAGCTATTGCAAGAAAACTTGAGATTACGCGAGGTGCTGTCTCACAAACTATAAAGAGATTAGAAAATAAGGGCTATCTATTTAAGGAGGCGAGTTCTGATAGTAATTCAAAACTAATATTGAAGCTTACAGAAAAAGGTGAGGTGGCATATAAAAATCATAAAAGCTATCACAACCAATACAATCTTGTTATAAAAGAGTTATTGAGAAGTGCTAGCAGAGAAAATAAAGAATTTTTGTATAATTTTCTAAAGCAATTTAAAGACAAAATATAAGATACCTTTTCAAGGTATTTTATTTTATATTATATGTATAGTATCTATACATAAATCAATACAGTATTGTGGAGGATTAAAATGACTCATAAATCAAATTTTAAATTAAACAGATTTATAATATTAATTATGGCTATTACTTGCGGGGCTACAGTTGCAAACCTATATTTTATTCAGCCATTACTAACACAAATTTCTACAAACTTTAATATTTCAGAATCTCAAGCAGGATTTATTGTAACTCTAACCCAAATAGGTTATGCTCTAGGATTATTTCTATTTGTTCCACTTGGAGATATAAAAGAACGTCGTAATCTAATTATAAAAATGCTTATAGTTGTTGGTATTTCTTTGCTATTAGTTGCTATTTCTCCTAATTACGTAATTTTATTAATTGCTTCTCTGTTAGTTGGATTTACAACAATAATTCCTCAACTAATAGTTCCATTTGCTGCGCATTTGGCAGAACCTTCAGAACGTGGAAAAATAATAGGTAATGTTATGAGTGGACTTCTAATAGGAATATTACTATCAAGAACATTTAGTGGGATTGTCGGCCAAGCTTTTGGTTGGAGATCAGTATATTTCTGTGCTGCATTCTTAATGGCACTTTTTGCAATAATAATAAAAAACTTTTTTCCAACAAGCATACCAAACTCCAGTATATCATACGCTAAGCTAATACTCTCCATATTTCCTCTAATTAAACAAGAGAAAACTTTAAGAGAAGCATCTATAAATGGAGCATTGATGTTTGGAGCTTTCAGTGCATTTTGGACTTCTGTTATTTTTTTATTAGGTTCTCACGTTTATAATCTTGGAACACGTGAAGCTGGATTGCTTGGTTTAATAGGGGTTGCTGGAGCTGCCGCCGCACCTTTTGTTGGAAGAATTGCTGATAAAAAAACCCCTAAATTTACAGTGGGAATAAGCATTATTTTTTCTACTTTATCTTATATATGTTTTTTCATTTTAGGATATAAACTTTATGGTTTAATTGTTGGTGTTATACTACTAGATTTAGGAACCCAAGCTGGTCAAGTTTCCAATCAAGCAAGGATACATGAGCTTGGTGATGAAGCACGTAGCCGAATTAATACTGTATTTATGGTTTCATATTTTCTTGGTGGATCATTAGGCTCATTTCTAGCACCTTTAAGCTGGCAATATTTCGGTTGGATTGGAGTATGCTCAATAGGATTTATATTCGAAGTTATGGCTCTAATTTTTCACTACATCATTTATAAGTAAAAATTCAAGCTACTTATCATTTCATTAGACCATTAATAAATTTATTCTTCTATGGAAATTATACTAACCTTTAATATATCGTAGCCTATATATAATAAAATTATTACTATTATAACCTACGATATATCAGCATTTTGCTTTTTAATAACATTAAAACTTAGTTTCCTAATAGAAATTTATTATTTTAATTAAGAAATTTTTTAATTAAAGTCATACTCTTTGCGCTATATGGTGGAAAAAGTATTCTAATATTTATTTTTGTTCCTCTATTCAGGACACTTTTTCTATGAGAAAATGTTTTAAAGCTCTCTTCTCCATGATAAGATCCTATACCAGAATTTCCAACACCTCCAAATGGCAAATTACTATTTGCTAAATGATTTAAAGTATCATTTATACAAATGCCTCCTGATGGTATTTCTTCGATGACTCTTTCTCGTATTTTCTTATTATTAGTGAATATATAAAGAGCCAGAGGTTTAGGCATTTTTTTGATTTTCATTACAACCTCATCAAAATTAACAAACTCAATAATAGGTAGTACAGGCCCAAATATTTCTTCCTTCATGCTTTCCGATTCAAATGCTGATACATCTATAATTGTTGGCTCTATAAACCTTTCATATTCATCATAACTTCCTCCATAAAGAATTCCCCTTTTATCTTTATCAATTAAATTTTTTATTCTGTTAAAATGTTTATCATTTATTATCCTGCCATAATATTTACTAGATTTAACGTTATCTCCAAAAAATTCTTTTATGGCATTTTTCATTTCTTTAATAAGCTCATCTTTAATATTTTTACTAACCATAACATAATCTGGAGCTACACATGTCTGCCCTGCATTTAAAGTCTTTCCCCAAATAATCCTTTGAGCAGAAATTTTGATATTAGCAGTTTCATCTACTATTACTGGACTTTTACCGCCTAGCTCTAGAGTAACTGGAATCAAATTTTGCGCTGCCGCTTTCATTACTATCTTTCCAACACTTACGCTTCCAGTAAAGAATATATAATCAAATGGAGCATTTATTAATGAAATATTTGTCTTAATACTTCCTTCTACACAGCTTATATATTTTTTATCAAATATTTTTGAAATCATTTCACTTATTGTATTTGAAACATTCAATGAAATTTCAGAAGGCTTTATTACTATGCAATTCCCTGCACTTATTGCACCTATTAACGGCTCAATAACGAGTTGAAACGGGTAATTGTAAGGACCGATTATTAACACGCTTCCATAAGGTTCGCTAACTATATAACTTTTTCCAGGCTTTAAAAATATCGGTGTTTCTGTTTTTTTAGACTTTGCCCATTTCCTTAAATTATTAATTGTATTTTCTATACTCAAATATACAAATCCTATTTCTGTTACATATGATTCAAATTCATGTTTTCCCAAATCAAGACTTAAAGCTTCAGTAATTTTACTTTCATAATCTTTTATACTTTCTTTAAGTTTTTTTAATTGATTAATTCGAAATTCTATTTTCTTAGTAGCCTGAGTGCTAAAAAACTCTTTCTGATCTTTAAGAATTTCATTAACATCTTCTGATGTTAATTCAGAACTATTCATTTTATTATCTCCTTACCTTATATTCTAAGCAAATATTCCATAATTATAATTTTATCCAAATACTTGTAAAAAAATAACTTATGAGATAATTTAAAATTCCGGAGTGATTTCATCTATATGTACTGTCTTTTCTCCATTTTCCAATATCCTAAACTGAATCTCTATTTTAAAGCCATCTAAGAAGCTTACATCTATGTATTCATATTCTTCCTTTTTTTTCTTATTGCCTTTACTTTCTATTACTCCCATGCTTAAAGCCATTGGATCATTTGTAAAATGTAATTCATGTAAACATTGTTCGATTTTAAGTAATTCGCTTCGGGTAAAGCTTACTACATTACCCAAGTTATCAAAATTAAAAGTAAACTTATTAAAAAAATGGCTCCATTTCTTAAATATTTCACTCTTCTTTTCTTCTTCTTTATTTCTCACATCACTTTTCATTTTGTTATAAGCATCTACCAAGTTATGTGCTTCCTCTTTTAAATGTTGAAATTCCATTCCAATGTTTTTTATACTTTCCTCTTTAATAGATATTGCTTTAACATTATCATCTATCAATTCCTTCTTATATGTGGCCTTTATATTAATATCTGAAATCTTATTATTCACATCAATTTCTTCAAACTTAACTACTTTAAATTCTTCCATAAGTGAGTCTAGTTCCTCTAATGGTGCGTTTTCCATTTTAACCTTAATCTCTTTTAATTCATCTTCATATGATTTCTTGACTGATGTTAATTTAATATGTATTTTCCCCAAATCTATTATATCTTCTTCCGCTTTATCTCTACTTCTAATTGCGCTCTTCAATAGACGTTTTTCTTTCTCTAAACTATTCTCAATAGAATTTATTTTATCCTTACATAATTCTATTTGTTTTTTCAACTTTAACAATTCTTCCTGCGACTTCTTTAATTCTTCTTCTCTTTTAAATGCTTCCACTTCCTCTTCACTTGTTACAAAACTCGGAAGTTCTTCTTCTTTCACAGTAAATCTACCTCCATAAGCCTTAACGCATAACCATATAAGTCTTATAAAATGTTGCCTATCTAATTTTTTCCACACATTAAGAAATGTCAATTTTGCAACATCTACTGATTGAGTAAATTCTCTTTTTTGTTCTTCATCCATACTACTTATAATTTCTTCTATATCTTTTGTAGTTTCTTGTAGATCTACAAATGCTTGTCCATTTATATATTCTTTAGCCTTACCACTAAGCTTTTCATTATATTTTGAATAAATAATATCAGCCTTATGGTTTGGCGTTAAGTTTTTATGCACTTTATATAGTTTAGCTGCTTCCTCTATTACCTCTATTGATACTTCGTCCTCTGTTGCACTCTCTAAATCATCATTAGCCTTTTCGGAAAGAATGTTGAACAACCTTTCATTTAACTCATTTCTTGTACACTTTTCCAATTCTTCTTTTTTTTCGTCAACCAAAGCCCATATTTCTTTTACTTCCGGTTCTTCAAGCACACGATTTTTTCCTATTTTACTTCCTATAAAATTAATTATACTTATAGTTCTTTTCTTAGCCTTTTGTATAATTGGCTTTGATATATTTGTCACATTCATTGTTTCAAGTAATGCAATTTGTTCAATGATGTCATTATCTGAAATTTTTCTAAGTCCGTCAAAAATATTAGGCATATCTGTCTCCTTTGTAAATTAATTATTAGTTATTTTTATCATAGTTCATCTTAACAACGCTATAAAGTCAGCATAATAAATTCATATTAAAGCTACGATAATTCCTACCTAATTACTATATAGATTCTCAAATGAAATTTCAACCATATAAGTTATAAATAATATAATTCATTCTTTATAAGTTTATTGGTTTTATATATCTTGATAATTTTAAAATAAACTTTGATCAATTAAATTTTTTAGATAACATATGATAATGAAATATAATATTCACTAACACAAATTCTAGCATATTCATCTATATTTTAACAGAATAACCATTAATATTCCACATTATTGGTGAGATTCCTATTTTTATATATCTATATGTTCACCATCCCAAAATTTGATAAAAAAAAAGACAGCCATTATGACTATCTTTAATACTTACCTCGCAACGTCCTACTCTGCCACACAGTCTCCCATGCAGTACCATCGGCGCTATAGACCTTAACTTTCCTGTTCGAAATGGGAAGGAGTGTTACCTCTATGCCATCATCACGAGATATTGGCTCCGCGAAGAGGACTCGAACCTCCAACCTATCGGTTAACAGCCGAGTGCTCCACCATTGAGCTATCGCGGAACGCTATTTGAAAGAATTTGTTCTTTCAAAATTGCACATAAGTGAGGGTCCAAATTTTATATCTGGATACTCGAACTTACTCAGCGAACGCCAGTGAGTCGAGCTTCCTCTATTAATGTATATTACAACTTGATTATATTGGTCAAGCCCTCGACCTATTAGTATCAGTCAGCTAAATATGTTACCATACTTACACCTCTGACCTATCAACCTTGTAGTCTTCAAGGGGTCTTACTAGCTTATGCTATGGGAAATCTCATCTTGAGGTGGGCTTCACACTTAGATGCTTTCAGCGTTTATCCCTTCCCGACTTAGCTACCCAGCTATGCTTCTGGCGAAACAACTGGTACACCATAGGTCAGTCCATCCCGGTCCTCTCGTACTAAGGACAGCTCCTCTCAAATTTCCTACGCCCGCGACGGATAGGGACCGAACTGTCTCACGACGTTCTGAACCCAGCTCGCGTGCCGCTTTAATGGGCGAACAGCCCAACCCTTGGGACCTACTTCAGCCCCAGGATGCGACGAGCCGACATCGAGGTGCCAAACCTCCCCGTCGATGTGAACTCTTGGGGGAGATCAGCCTGTTATCCCCGAGGTAGCTTTTATCCGTTGAGCGATGGCCCTCCCACGAGGTACCACCGGATCACTAAGCCCGACTTTCGTCCCTGCTCCACTTGTAGGTGTCGCAGTCAGGCTCCCTTCTGCCTTTACACTCTTCGAACGATTTCCGACCGTTCTGAGGGAACCTTTGGGCGCCTCCGTTACATTTTAGGAGGCGACCGCCCCAGTCAAACTGCCCACCTAACAATGTCCTGTCACCAGTTTCATGGCATCCAGTTAGAACTTCAATACTATCAGGGTGGTATCCCAACAACGACTCCACCAAGGCTGACGCCCTAGTTTCCCAGTCTCCCACCTATCCTGTACAGACAATACCGAAATTCAATGCTAAGCTACAGTAAAGCTCTACGGGGTCTTTCCGTCCAATCGCGGGTAGCGAGCATCTTCACTCGCACTACAACTTCGCCGGATTTGCAGTTGAGACAGTGCACAAGTCATTACGCCATTCGTGCGGGTCAGAACTTACCTGACAAGGAATTTCGCTACCTTAGGACCGTTATAGTTACGGCCGCCGTTTACTGGGGCTTAAGTTCACACCTTCGCAAAACTTTGCTAAGTGTTCCCCTTAACCTTCCAGCACCGGGCAGGCGTCAGCCCCTATACATCAGCTTTCGCTTTAGCAGAGACCTGTGTTTTTGTTAAACAGTTGCTTGTGCCTATTCTCTGCGGCCTGATTTCTCAGGCACCCCTTCTCCCGAAGTTACGGGGTCAATTTGCCTAGTTCCTTAACTGCAATTCTTCCGTCGGCCTTAGGATTCTCTCCTCATCTACCTGTGTCGGTTTGCGGTACGGGCACTACTTCTCTTTCTAGATGCTTTTCTTGGAAGCATGGAATCAGATACTTCGGTTCCGTAGAACCTTCCCCATCACGCCTCAGAATTGTTGGAACGGATTTGCCAATCCCAACTCCCTAAACGCTTAGACTAGCATCCAATAGCTAGCACATCCTATCCTTCTCCGTCACACCATCGATAATAACGATTATAGTGGTATTGGAATATCAACCAATTGTCCATCGA
>NZ_CP014331.1:4283052-5585552 GCF_002969175.1 Clostridium sp. MF28 | reverse complement strand
CCGCAAATAAATGTATTTTCTCTCTCTTCTGGTGTGTGCTTTTTAAATACATTAACAACTAGATCTCTTAATCTTAATTCTACTTTCCCGCTTCCTCCCGCTATTTTGTTTAACTCGCTCAAAAAACTATCATTTCCATTATTAGTTTCTTCTTTAGCTCTTATATAATTTTCATCACTATCAAGATTTAGTCCGCATGAACTACAAGACTTTGAATTATTAGCAGTTTTTTTCTTGCAATTTGGACATTCCTTAGTGTTTTTTTCCATACATCTATCCTCCTTCAATCTGGTTCTAATTATTTTTCCCAATATTTTTTTTGTAATTCAAATTTTCTGATTACATACCCAACCTATCCCCTAATAAGTATAAAAATAATTTCTACATCCTTTAACACTTGCTAAATATCATAAATTAATTAATTCATTTTTTTATGAATTAATTTATAACTCACCCATAAATTCTTTGTTACATAAAAATTTAATTATTTCTAGTATATATACTCTTCATTATTTCCTTCGCATGTAATTATTTTTTCGATAATTTCTCCCTCTACAAGATCTATATTCGTCTTTCCTATATATCCAAATTTACATTTATTAAGCTTAATAAAATCCATAGCTCTATGAAACGTCGAATGATTCATATATTGGGTATAAAAAAATATGTAATCAGCTGTATTTAAAATTCTTATATCAAAGTTTTCGTTGAAACCATTTAACATTCTTATTTCTGGATATTTTATTCTAAATCGCCTTCTCCATTCCTTATCTCCGCCAATTATAATAATTTTTTTGATGATAGTATATTTCTCTAATCTTTTGTTAGAATCCGAAATTCTGTGATTAGTATCAGAATTAAACTCATATTCTTTTAAATATTCTAAATCCAATTTTAAAATCTTTTCTTCATTTAATTTGTTCTCAAGAATTCTAATTTGATCTTCCTTCTTCTTTATTTCTAATTTATATATGCTATCTAGCTTGCTTAATTCAGACTTCAATCTCTTTTCATACATTAACTTTTCCTTGTTAAAATAATCAAGTTTATTTTTTAAGCTAATGTTTTCTTTTTTAACTTCAATCATCTGCTCTTCTAATATGCTTAATTTATAGCTACTTGACTCCTCCATATTATTAAAATATAAGTTTCTTGCCTTCGTATACTCATTAATAAGTGATTGCATAAATATTCCACTAATAATAGAAAATAAAATTATGTCTGAGTCTTCATTTTTTACTATCCTCACATAAGGCAGTATAATTTTCTCAATACAAATAAATTGCGAGTCTTCAAACATACTCTCTATATTAATCCCATTCATTATAAACAAATCTTCTAAAATTTCGCCTAACTTTCTAACATCTTCATTATTATTTCTCAAGATATCTTTAAAATTATATATCTTCCCAAACTTTCGCTTTATTAGCAACCTAACTTCTTTTATTCTATTCTTATAATTATCAAACTCCATATCAATATTTTGATTTATAAAATTTTTAGATTCAAACTCCTCAATATCGTTTAGAATAGAAATTACGAACCCTTGATCTACTATTTCTGGTGAAATATAAATAGCAAAATATAGATATACTGCCGCATCAAATTTTGCTTCTATATTTCTAGTTATTAAATCCATTTTCATGTACCTATTTTTCAATATTTTCTTATCATGCTTCTTTACAGCATTATATATAATTGGATAATACTTTCTAAGAACTTTAATAATTTTGCTTCTTAGCATACTATCCGTTTCCCCTTCTATAAGTACCCCAACAATCCTACGTGAATATATTTCTTGTTCAATATTTGCTTGCTTTATAGTAGTATAATTTATACAAGTGTCATTTATAGCCGCATTATAATATTTCAGTCTATCCTCATAATATATTTTATCAATATCTTTTTTCATTTCTTTGCTTCTCGTTAGACTTATACTTATATTAGCAAATATATAATTTCTTATAATGTTACTATCAATATTTAAATGTTCAGCAATAATTTTTGAAAAAGAACTTACATTTATCTTTCTATTATTACGCACTTCAATATCCACTATTTTTTCCTCCTTGCATTTAATACTGAATCTAGAATCTAAATCCTAATACCCATCATAATTATTTATTACAACAATATAATCACTTTCTCCAATCTTTGAAAACTGAAATTTAAGATTCAATTTTGTTAAATCTTCCTCTAACCAATTTGGAATATGACTGCAGGCTATTATTAGCTCATTAAAAATTTTTCTATTTAGAAATGGCTTCAAAGCTTGCTTAGACGTAATACCTATATTATCCTTCTGCAAATTCTTAAGATTTAATATATAACGCCCACATCCCCCATTACCTAATGAGATAATAAATTGCCCATCATTACTTATATCTGAATGATTTATAAATTTACTTACTTTCTCTTCCTCTTTTTCTTGTTCTAATATATAATCCAAAAAACATATTGGATTTCCATCCATATTCCACAAACTCAATCCCATTTTATCCAATGTAGTATGAACTAAATCTGAAAAATTCTTAGCAACAAAAACTTTGCATTTTCCTAGCTCTTGCACAATATTTAAAACTTCTAAGTAACTTTCTTTACTATCCTTTGTATAACAGAATTCAAATACTAATTCTTTAACCACTCTCCATTCATTTCTCTGCTTTGTAAAAACCTTAATAAATTTGGTTTTCTCATATTCAGTAACCTCTCCAAAATCATTTACACAAACTGCAATTTCATTAACCATAAATACCTCCATGTTTATACTTAATTTCTGTAAATTCTTTTGTAATAAATTTTATTTTTAGTTACAAAAGAATTTGATCTTTTTAATTAACAGAAAGAACAAAATCGCAGGCGACTGTGGAGCCTGAGATTTTTTCACGCATCTGCCTTTTCGAACGCATGTGAGAAAAATTTGGCAGGCGAATAAGATTTCTTTTTTATTCTTTTTAAAATACAAGAACTAATCAATCAACTTTTTTTAAATTATCCACAAATTTTATTGGAATATAATTTTCTCAAGGAATAAAAAAAGCCTAATTCATATACTTTTTTAGTATAAAAATTAGACTTCATAGCCATTTTGAAAGAATTAATTTATCTTTATTTTTTACAGCTTTGATTTAGATAGCTATTTAATAACATTATTATATATTTTAAAATTACATTTTTCAATAAGCCTTTGCTATTATTTAATCTAGTAAAAATAGACCTTTTATATTTTAAGGATTTAAACTATACATAACTCAATTCAACATATTTTGAATATAAGCTTCCTGGAATTATTTCTTTATATATATCCTTTAATCCTGAATAAATTGCCAAATCATCAAGATCTACATTACATAAACACATAATGCAATAATCTATATCAAATAATTTACAATAAATATCTGTCATTCTCATCCCGTTTCTTTTATAAAAGTCAATTCTTCTTTTCCTAATAATTTTCTCGCTTTCATTAGGTCCGCATTCTACTCTCTCTACTTCTACTATAATTCCATCATAATTTCTAAAATGCTCCTGTAGTATATTTAAAAATTCACTTCCAATTCCTTCATCTCTATGTTCTTTACATACCGCATAGTAATCAATTAACAAATATGATTTTGATGAAGCTAAAAGTGCGTATGCTAGAAGTTCATTATTATTATACAAACCTATACATATGTAATTTTTTCTTTTATTAAGTTTCTGTATTACATCAAGAGGCTTTAATTCCCCATACGGAAAATCTTTTATCATATGTTCATTATAGATAATTTCAATATCTTCGTTATTTAGTTCTTTTAGATTCATTTTCGTTCATCCTATCATTATCTTATTTTCTCAAAACTATTTCTCTAATTATAACATATTTTTTCTATTCTCAAATTCTTACTATTCAAAAAAATAATTACAATATGAACCACTTGTGGTAATATATAATTATTTCAAAAAGGATGGTGTTATTATGAAAACTGGAATTGAATTGATAAAAGATATTGATGAATGTATTTTAGAAAAGGGAGATGTTGCGTTCTGGTGGCTTGGACAGCTAGGATATGTTATTAAGATAGCTGAAACCACCATCTATTTAGATGCGTTTCTATCGGATTGGCCTAATAGAAATATTCCTCCACTATTAAAGCCAGAGGAAATTGTCAATGCAGATTTTATAATTGGCACTCATGATCATCCTGACCATATTGATCGAGATGTATGGCACCACTTATCTATTAGTTCACCCAACGCAAAATTTGTAGTTCCAAAGCTTCTTATCACTGAGCTTTCAGATGACTTAAAAATACCTAAAAATAGATTTATAGGTCTGGATGATGGATTATCCATTTCAGAAAAAGATTTAAAAATATCCGCAATTCCTTCAGCTCATGAGTTTTTAGATCAAGATTCGTCCGGGCATTATCCATACTTAGGTTATATAATTGAGGGAAATGGATGTACTGTATACCATTCTGGTGATACCTGTATGTATGATGGTATCTTCTCAAAATTAAGGCAGTGGGATAACTTTGACATTATGTTTCTTCCTATCAATGGGCGAGATGCTAAAAGATATAGGGAAAATTTAATAGGAAATATAACTTATCAAGAAGCAGTTGATTTAGCTGGAACTATTAAACCGAATTTGGTCGTTCCAGGGCACTATGAAATGTTTGATGATAATAGCGAAAATCCTATATTGTTCTATGATTATCTTAATGCAAAATATCCTGGAATTAAATGCTGGATTGGAGATCATGGTGAGATGGTTAAAATATGTAAAGCACATAGATGAGCAAATAACCTCACTAATTTTCTAAGTAGCAATAAACAACTAGTATATATCCCAACAATTATTATTAACTAATTGCTGGGATATAGTTTTTGTCATATAAAACCTAGTGAATATATTGTAAATCTCAAAACATACGCATTACTTGATACTTAATCTTAAACAATAATATTAACAGGTTCGTTCTTAATAAAAGCTTCGATATTATTTGCTAATAAATTTATAAGCCTTTGCCTAGACTCAAAACATTTCCAACCTATATGTGGAGTAAGAATGACATTCTCCATGTTAAAAAGTGGATTATTTAATTCTGGAGGTTCTGGATCTTGAACGTCAAGTGCAGCACCTGCAATCTTTTTATTATTCAGAGCTTCAATTAAATCAGTTTCTTTTATAATGGCGCCTCTAGATGTATTTATAATGAATGATGACGATTTCATAAGATCTAATCTAGACTTGTCAATAAGATATCTTGTTTCTGTTGTAAGTGGACAATGTATTGTAACAAAATCACTTTCTTTTAGAAGTTCTTCAAGGCTGACAAATTTGATGTTTGAATCACCTAAATCTTTATAGCTTCTACTGTATACAAGTATTTTCATTCCCAATGCTTTAGCTACATTCATGACTTGTATTCCTATAGATCCAGCACCTATAATTCCAAGTGTTTTATTTTGTATTTCTATATGAGGGACCTGAAGATATTTAGTAAAATTACTGTAATTTTTATTTTCAATCATTCTTTGCTGCTGCGCTAATGATGAACTTAAATTTAGAATAAATGTAATTACTAGTTGTGCAACCGCTTCGCTGCTATATCCTGGTACATTGCATACAGATATACCCTTTTCTCTTGCTGCTATTATGTCAATATTATTATACCCAGTACCAGCCTCACAAATTAATTTAACACTGGATGGAAACTTTTCTATTAACTCCTTGCTAATTGTAAGTTCCTTTGTAATTACAATATTTTGTTCTTTTACCCGTTCTAAGATTTCATCATTGCTGCTATCTTCATATTTAGTCACTTTACCTAAATTATCTAGCGATGAAAAATCAAGTTGTCCATCAAAGTTTATTCTGCTTGCATTAAGAAACACAATATTATTCATTTTATCCTCCTACTTCTCTTTTTCACTTTTTATAGCGTGAAAGTATTAAGTAATATTACTCTACAATATTATAACATTTTAAATGTTAACTTTATCCTATTAATTAAAATTTAATAATATTTCACCTCTCTTAAAAAATAGATGTTTTTTCTGCATTTTTTATTTCAAGAATTAACATAAGTATTTCGATAAATCTATTCATTCTAAATTTTTATCAGCTAAGAAATTTTAATAATAAAAAACATATTCATAGGGAAATATATTTTTGGAGGTGATCATTATGCAAATAAAAGATGTAATGTCAAAAGATATAGTGAGTTTAAATTCAGAAGATTCTATTGAAAGAGCTGCTCAAATGATGAGACAATTTGACGTGGGCGCAATACCTGTTTGTGATAACTCAAACAAATTAGTTGGAATGATTACAGATAGAGATATTGCTTTGGATTGTGTAGCATCAGGTGCAAGTGCAGACCAACAAAAGATATGTGATTATATGACTTCAAATCCTGTTACAGGAAGTCCTGATATGGATGTTCATGATGCAGTAAGACTAATGAGCAGACATCAAATAAGAAGATTACCTATTGTAGAAAATAACAGTGTTATCGGTATCGTTTCTCTTGGTGATATTTCACAAGAACCAAATCTACAGGATAATGCTGAGGTTGCTCTTAAAAATATTTCAGAACCTGGAACAAACAATCATATATAAATGTTATATCAGTAAAAAATAGTACAATTATACTTTTTTTAATTGTAAATATAAAAACAATTTCATGATGTTTATGCCATGAAATTGTTTTTATTTAATGTTATAAAAATTAATTATTATCAATATCTAATATTGTCTTCAACAAAACATTTGCACCCTTTAAACAGTTTTCAAGTGGTGTAAATTCTTTTTCGCAATGACTGTGCCCCTTTTCACTTGGAACAAAGATCATTGTAGTTGGAATGATATCTGTAATAAATTGTGCATCATGTCCCGGACCACTATACATTCTTTTTGTTGAATATCCAAATTCTTTTGCATTTTTTTCAACATAATCTACAAAGTCAGAATAAAAATGAACTGTATTTCTTGACCAAGCTTTTTCATAACTTGTTTCACATTTTTCAACAACTTTAGGAATAGCCTTAATTATTTCAAGAACTTGATTAATTACTTCTGGATCTTGATGCCTTGCATCCAAAGTGAATTTAACATAATCAGGAATTACTGTATGGATATTTGGATGAGCTGAAATCTTTCCTGTTGTATATACTAGCTTACTATCAAGCTTGTCTAGTTCATCATGAAGATATTGAATAGTTTTTACAGCCGCATATAGAGCATCTTTTCTATATTTCATTGGAGTTGTTCCAGCATGATCTGCTTGACCTTTAAATGTAAATTCATAATTTATCATTCCACAAACCCCTTCAACTACCCCTATATCAATTTTTTCATCTTCTAAAACAGGTCCTTGTTCAACATGTAATTCAACTAGTGCCCTGTATTTTTCTGGATTCATTCGATTTTCTATTTTTCCCATATATCCACTAGCTTCTAATGCTTCCTTAAATGTAACTCCTTCAGTATCCTTAGATGCTAACATAACATCTTTATCAAATTTTCCTGTAATAACACCTGATGACATCATTGCTGGTTCAAAGCGCGCCCCTTCTTCATTAGTCCATATAACAACTGTTATTGGATGTTTATGAGCTATTTTTTCAGTTACTATAGTTTCTGCAACTTCTAATCCAGTAAGAACTCCCAAAATACCATCATAATTACCACCTTGTTTAACTGAATCAGCATGAGATCCCATCATAATAGCAGGTAACTTTTCCTCTCCTGGAATGGTTGCATATATGTTCGCCATATCGTCGGTTTTTATCTCCATACCAAGTGCTTTGCATCTTTTGCAAAATTCCTCTCTTGCTTCTAAAGCAGCAGGTGATAAAGACAACCTCGTGATTCCTCCTTTACCTGTATCCCCGAATTTACTAAATGTTGTGATTTTGTCTTGAAGCCTTTCTTTATTACAAGTTAACATATGAATATCCCCCTTTAAATTTAGTATAGTAATTATTTTTTCACTCTCTTTCCTGGTTCTACTGCTCTTGCAGGACATACAGTACTGCATAATTGACAGCCTACACATTTATCTACTAACAATATTGGCATTCTTGTATTTATGTCTACCTTAATTGCTTGATGCCCACCATCATAACATGATAAGTAACATCGTCCACATCCTATGCACTTTTGCCTATCAAACCTTGGATAACAAATACTATCTCTATCAAGTTTATCTGTTGGCACAATATTAGGTAAAGCACTACCAACAATTTCAGATATATTTTTATAACCTTGTGAACTTAAGTATAATTTCATCCCATTAATTAAATCATCGATAATTCTATACCCGTATTGCATTACAGACGTTGTTATTTGCAAATTTTCACATCCTAAGGCCATAAATTCAGCTGCATCTTTCCATGTTTCAATACCGCCCATCCCACTTATTGGCGCATCTTTTAGTTCTTCACAAGCTTTCATATCATGAATAAAGCGTAAAGCAATTGGTTTTACTGCTTTTCCTGAGTATCCTCCTACACTAGTCTTACCTTCAACATTAGGTTCCGATTCAAAGTTTTCTAGGTTTAGATTCATAATACTCTTAATTGTATTAATTGCTGCAATACCTGTTGCTCCTGCCTCCATTGCAGCCATTGCTGGTATTTCCATATTTCCAATATTAGGTGTCATCTTTGCAAGTATAGGTAAATTTGTTCCCTTTCTAGTAGCTTTAGTATATAGTGCTACCAAATCTGGATTTTGTCCAACATCTGAACCTACGCCTTTACTTGTCATATGCGGGCATGAGAAATTACATTCAATAATGTCTGCTCCTGCCTCTGTCATTAGCTTGGCCAATTTAGTCCATTCTTCTTCGTTTTGCCCCATGATTGATGCAACAATAATTTTGCTTGGATAGTCTTTTTTCAATCTTTTTAAAAATCCTATATTCTCTTCCAATGTGTGATCCGAAATCTGCTCTATATTTTTGAAACCAACAAATGGAACACTTTCTTTACTTAAAGCAGTAAACCTTGGTGAAACCTCCTTTGGTACAAACATTCCAATAGTCTTAAATGCTACCCCTGCCCAGCCCATTTCAAATGCTTTAGCTACCATTTCGTAATTACTTCCAACTACTGATGATGAAAGGAAAAATGGATTTTCACACTTCACCCCACAGAAGTCTATTTCTAAATCAACTTCATTTTCTTTAACTCTAGATTCAGTTGATATTGCTTTCATAACTTTGTCAATTGGTACTGATTCATTAATTTTCCCTTTTAAGCAAGCCTCCTTACATGGCTTTTCTTCACATGTGTCACAAGGAAGTAGATTGGGCAGTTTATTTACTGCCCCAGCCTTATTTTCAAACCTTAAAGAACGGATAATAGCATCCACTTCAATGGAGTGGGGACAAGCTTTGCGACAAGGTGCTTCATCGCACAACAAACACCCTGACACATATTCATTTGTTGAAATATCTTTATAAAATAAACTACTCATTTCCATTCCTCCTAAATTATCGCTTATCTGATGTTTAGCCACTATAACTCTCATTATTCTTAATCTGTAGATAACAGTATCATAATCCTAGATAACTTGAACTACAGTCCAGGCACCAAATATCACCTAAGCCAAGTTCCTATTTACTTTCTTCCTACTCGTTTCACAAATTGTCCAAATCCTGCTTTTCCAACGAATTCACCATTATCGTAAACTAAATTCCCACGCACATAGGTTTGAACCGGATATCCATGAAGAGTTTTTCCTTCCCAAATTGTATGATCATAATCTGAATGCATATTCTCTACCGAAATTGTGAAGTCTTTATTTGGATCATAAATTACAATGTCTGCATCTTTTCCAACGGTTAGAGAACCTTTTTCTGTACATCCAAATATTTTAGCTGGATTAAATGAACATAATTCTACCGCTCTATTAAAAGTTATTTTTCCTTCATTTGCTGCTGAAAGCATATATGGATATAAATTTTCTACACCTGCACACCCATTTGGAATCTTCGTAAAATCATCTTTCCCCCAGTCCTTTTCATAGCTTTGGAATGGGCAGTGGTCTGTAGCTACAGTATCAATATCTCCTGATTTAATAGCTTTCCAAAGTGCATCTTGACTTTCTTGCCCTTTCATTGGTGGTGAACATACAAAATTTCTGCCATCTTCTCTTTTATAAACATCGCACGTAAATTCCAAATATTGTGGGCATGTTTCAACATATATATCATGACCTTCTCTTTTGGCTTCAATAGCAGTTTCTAATCCTTCCTTGTCTGCCATATGAACTAAATATAGTGGGGCTCCTATGGATTTAGCTAAATGCACTGCCCTTTTATCTGCCTCAGCTTCAACAAATTCTGGTCTGCTTAAGTAGTGATACCATGCTGAAGTTTTTCCTTCTTTTAAGAAGTTTTCAATATTTAAATCAATCAAATCGGGATTTTCAGCATGGATGTTTGTCATCGCCCCAGTTTCTTTAGCCTTCAATAGTATTTTCACTAAAGTCGCATCATCCACCATCATCCCCTCTTTTTTATAAACTAAGAAACATTTAAAACTAGGTACTCCATATTCAACCGCATCTTCAAATTCATCTAAGATAGTTCCTTCATTTAAATCAGTTATGATACAATGAAATGCATAATCTACGCACGCCTCTGGATCACACATTTCTTTTCTTGTTTCAATGGTTTCAATTATTCCGTTGCCTTTTCTTTGCATTGGATAATCAAATACTGTTGTAACACCTCCGCAAGCAGCTGCCCGTGTTCCGGCAAGATAGCTGTCAGCTGAAACAGTACCTCCAAACGGCATAGCTAAATGAGTATGTGCGTCTATAGCCCCTGGTAATATTAACTTACCTTTAGCATCTACAACACTTGCACCTTCTTCTGAAAAACCTGTTCCAATCGCTACAATCTTTCCACCTTTTACAGCAAGGTCAGCTACATAAGATTCTAATGGTGTTACAATAGTTCCATTTTTAATAATTAAATCCATAAGTATTCTCCTTCCATTTATATATATCCTTAATATCTAAATAACTAATTTAGTTAATAATTTTCTCTTTAATGCTTCTGCTTTTTGTTGTACTTTTGATTTAGGCTTCCTAATATATTTGTATTTTTAATAAATTAGTTCTTTTGCGATAAATTACTTTCTTAAATTAAAATTTTTGTTATATAAATCTTAAGATGATTCTGTGTGGATTTAACCACACATGAATCAATTTTTATCATATTATTTTGTTGCTTCTTCCCAATACTTTGAAGTGAATGTTGTATCATCTACCACTGGAGTTTTAGCTAAATCTTTATTATAAAGTTTTAAGAAATCCCCTGTTTGCTTAATTGCATTCATATCTATTTGTCCAATTTTTGAAGTATCAAATCCTTGAGGTGCTACAAGTTTAGCAACTTCTTTCGCCATATAAACTTGGTGATCTAATGAAACTGATTTATCTACATCATAAACTGTTTTTCCTGCTGCTTCAGGATCTTGGACTGCATCTTTCCACCCCTTTATAGATGCCTTTAAGAAACGAACTAATAAATCTTTATTCTTACCTGCCCATTCAGAGTTTACAAATAAACAATCTTCCATCATTGCAACACTTTCATTGTTCATATCAATCACATTTAAATCCTCTTTCTTCATGCCGCCTTCAAGTAATAAACCAAATTCGTTATAAGTCATCGCTGATGCTGCATCAACTGATCCTTCTTTTAATTGATCCATTGTAAAGTCTTGTTGTACAAGTTTTAGGTCTTTTTCTTTATCTAAATTGTATTTTGAAAGTAGTGCAAGAAGTTCATATTCATTGCCACCAAACCAGTTACCTACTTTCTTACCAGCTAGATCTTTTGGCGAATTAATACCTTTTTCTTTTTTAGATACTAATAACATACCTGATTTTTGAAATACTTGAGCGATTTCTTGTAAATCATACCCTTGAGCTTGGTAAGTCATTAAACTTGAAACCCAAGTTACCCCTATATTGGCTACACCATTATAAACATTTTGTTCTGGAATAATGTCACTTCCTCCTGGAAGAATTTGAATATCTATTCCTTCATCTTTATAGTACCCTTTTGCTGCTGCTACGTAATATCCCATAAATTGTGATTGCGGAAGCCATTTTAATTGAAGTGTTACTTTTTCTAACTCCCCATCCTTCTTTGTAGTATCCTCTGATTTAGTTGCATCTTTCGCTGTTGTTTCTGATGTTTTTGATCCACATCCTATAAGCATCGTCCCCATCATTAATACAGCTAACCCTAAAGCTAATAACTTCTTTTTCATAATAAATTCCTCCTTATTAAATAAATATTATTTATCTTATACATGCCATCTGTGTGTTCTCTTGAAGTTCTAAGAGATATCGATGACTTTCAATTTTACTCATAAAGCAAATAGTATATTATGTTGAACTAAACTTTTCTATTTTAAAGTTGATATTATCTTTGTGACGCATGCCATTTTATGGTTCTACGTTCTATTAATAAAATAATTAAGTATAAAACAATCCCAACTAATGCTGCCATTACTATATAGGACCACCCCATGGCCATCATTCCTTTTCTTAAATTATCTTTAATTCCAAAACCAATACCTGAAGTTGATGCTGCAAAGTATTCACTTATCATAGACGCCATTATTGCTGCTGCCACATTAATTTTTAATGCAGTTAAAACACTCGGAAGACAATTAGGTAAACGAAGCTTGAAAAATATAATTTTTTCTGGTGCTGCATATGACTCTAATAAATCTTTTGCAAATGGTTTCAAATCATTTAATCCCCTATATGAGTTAATTGCCATTGCTGCCATACATACAACCGTTACAACACCAACCTTTTGTGCAAAACCGCTTGTAAACCAACGATTCATAATAGGCGATAATGCAACTATTGGAATTGCATTAAATGCTGCTATTACACTAAGTCCTGTATATCCCCACTTTGGAAACTGCGTAGCTATCACTGCGACAATAAATCCAATTATGCATCCTAAAGCAAGTCCTACCAATGCCCCTGAAACTGTAATCATCGTGTCAGTTAGAGCTTTAGAAAAATTATCACTTAAAGTTTTAATAATTTGTGATGGTACTGGTAATTGAAAGGGCTTAAAACCTAATGCATCATGAATGATACCAACTTGCCATGCGATTATAATCAATATTCCAAAACCTAAAGGCCATAAGACATTTTTAATTTTTTCATTCATAAAATTACCTCCCTATGTAGTCTGTTTCCTCCAAGGCATACAAATTTTTTCGAATAATATTACTATAAAATAACTCAAAATCCCCATTAAAGCGCTGGTAACTACTGATCCCCAGAATACATCTTTTGTTCCTGAGTATAACGAGTATAAAAGTTTCACTCCAATTCCACCACTTGAACCTAACATGTCAACTAAGATAGATGCTGTTATTGACATTGGTGCCGCTATTTTTAAACCAGCAAATAAATATGGCATTGAATATGGAATCATAAGCTTATAATATATGCTTTTCTTTTTTGCAGCATATGAGTATAGCAATTCTTTCTTATCGCTTTCTACACTATTTAATCCACTAAGCATATTTACTGAAACTGGAAAAAATGTGATATATGCTGCAATTACTATTCTAGAAGTATTCATATCCCTGACTAAAGTAAAGATTATAGGTGCTAACCCGAGTACAGGTATCATTTGTGATATTATTAAATAAGGTAATGATATTTTTTCTGCTATTTTCGACAAACTCATAATTATTGCTAAAACAAATCCTATTGCAGCTCCAAGTGCAAACCCAAATACAGCTCTTGAAAAAGTAAGTCCAGCTGCGCTCATTAAATCAGTGAAATTTTCTGCTATTGATATGATGACACTATGTGGATAAGGCAGTTTTGCTCCAGCCATTGGATCATGCATCACTTGTTCTAGAAAGAAAGCTGCTAATTCCCAAACTATAAAAATTCCTATAGCCCAAACTAGATTAACTTTATATTTCTCTTTCCTGCTAATCATAATCATACCCCCTCAAAGCTATTTCTTATTTTGGTTATATAATCATAAAATTGTTTTGACTGTTTTGACTCCATATTTCTTGGTCTTGGTATGTCAATATCAATCACAGCAGAAACACGTCCTGGATGTGGAGATAAAACCACAACTTTATCCGATAAAAATACTGCTTCTGAAATATTATGGGTTACAAAAACTACTGTCTTTTTGGTCTTTGTCCATATTTCTAAAAGATCTTCATGAAGCTTTTCACGTGTAAATTCATCTAAAGCTGAGAATGGTTCATCCATAAGAAGTATTTCCGGATTAATGGCTAATGCTCTTGCTATACCAACCCTTTGCTGCATCCCTCCACTTAATTCATAAGGATAATGCGTACCAAAGTTAGTAAGTCCAACTAGATCAAGCATTTCCGTAACTCTTGAAGTACGATCCTGCTTCTTCATTCCTAGAAGCTCCATTGGCATACAAACATTTCTTCTTACTGTTCTCCAATCGTATAGAACTGGATTCTGAAATACTATGCCATATTTCTTTTGAAGTCTTATTTCTCTTGGGCTTTGTCCTCGTACTATCACTTTTCCTGAAGAAGGTTGCAATAGATCAGCTATAATACGAAGTAATGTTGTCTTTCCACAACCAGAAGGACCTAGTAATGAAATAAATTCTCCTTCTTTGATTTCTAAATTAACATTCTTAAGCGCTGTTACTGGTTCTCCACCATTCTTATCTTGGTAAACCATACTTAAATCTTCAATTTTAATTTCTACTTTTTCTTCTTTCTTCCTAAAAGCATTTCTGCTTTCAAATTCTGTATCTATTTCATTTAACATACTCATTGATTTACGCCTCCTTTTAAACAAAAAACGGTACAAAACTATTTGTTTTGCACCGTTGCAATCACTTCATATTCACCATAATTTACTGTATATAATTAATAAGTCTTCCTTTTTAACTTCTTTTATAGTATTTGATGGACTTCCACTGTTCATAGCATCTTGCGCCATCTTATCTACGACTTTATTGAATTCTTCTTTATTAATTCCATACTCTTTTAAAGTTGGTATTTCACATATGTTACATAACTCTGTTAATTTTTCTAGAAAAGCTTCTGCTGCTTCCTTATCGCTTTTCTTATCATTTGTTGCATTAATTGCTCTACCTATTGCACCAAAACGTTCATAGCTTCCATCTAAAACATAAGATAAGCATTCCTTTATAAGCATAGCATTTGAAATTCCGTGAGCAACATGAAAATTAGCTCCAATTGGTCTGCTCATGCCATGTACCAAGGTAACTGAAGAATTATTTATACATACGCCAGCTTCATATGCAGCAATAGCCATTTCTTCTCTAGCCTTTTTATTTTCACCATCTTTATAAACCAATGGTAAAAACTCAAAAATTCTTTTGATTGCAGATAATGCGAAGGTATCTGTTAAGGAATTTGCTTTTCTTGATGTATAAGCTTCTACCGCATGAGTTAGGGCATCCATTCCTGTTGCCGCTGTTACGCTTTTAGGTGATGTCATTGAGAATTTGGAATCAATCACTGCCAAATCAGGTAGTAATGCTTCTCCCTTTAGAAGCATTTTTATATTCCTCTTTGAATCTGTAATAACCGTAAATTTGGTAGCTTCTGAACCTGTCCCTGCTGTAGTTGGAATCAAAACCAATGGTGGAAAATCTCCTTCAATTGTTTTTCCCATATAATCAGATATTGAACCTTCTAATTTTGTCATAGCAGCAATTGCTTTACCGCTATCTAATGAACTCCCTCCTCCGATGGCAATACAGAAATCACATTCAGCATTTTTATAAACTTTTACGCCACTTTCAATCATTATATCAGTAGGCTCTCCAATGATATCATTGAAAATTTCATATTCAATTCCTAAGTTATTTAAACAGTCTGTCAAAACTTTAACTGTTCCAATTCTAGTTACATTTTTTCCAGATACAATAAATGCTTTTTTTCCAAAGGATTTTATCAAATTTTCACTTGATTCTAATGCATTATCTCCAATAATCGTACGTCCTGGTAAACTAAATTCATATGCCATTTTCTCACCTCATCTAGATAAATTGTTTGTCTACAATTCCAAGTACTTCGTCTAATTTAGCTAGTTCCTCTTCTAACTGCTCCTTTGTAATTATTAATGGAGGAGCAACAAGTATCATGTTCTCATGAGTATATGTCATAAACTTTCTTTCCTTTAATAATCCTAGAATTTTCCCCATAACTCCTTCCGGATCCTTTCCATATGGTACTAAGGGTTCCTTGCTTCCTTTATCCTTTACTAATTCTACTGCTGAAAATAATCCAATATACCTCACATCTCCAACTGATGGGTGAGAAGCTTTCATCTCTTCTAGTTTTTCACCAAGTACACTACCTACTTCGTTAACATTTTTTAGTATACCTGCTTCTTCATAATAGTTTATACACGCTACACCTGCTGCACAAGCTAGGGGATGTCCACTATAAGTTAGTCCGCAAGATAATAAATTATCATCAAAGTAAGCTGTATTTCTTTACTTACTACAACTCCACCAAGTTGAACATATCCACAAGTAACACCTTTTGCAAAAGTTACTATATCTGGTTTTACATCAAAATTCTCAAAGCCAAACATTCTACCGGTTCTGCCCCAGCCTGTCATAACTTCATCACAAATCATTAAGATTTTAAATTCATCACATAAAGCTCTAACTCCTGGAAGATATCCTTTTGGCGGAATGATAACTCCATTTGAACCTGTTATAGTCTCTAAAACTATTGCAGCCACACTATCAGGTCCTTCATAAATTATTTGTTCTCTTAGCTTGGCCAAGTAATATTTTGTTGCAGCTTCTTCTGATTCGAATTCTATTGGTTCTCTATAAATATATGGATCAAAGAATTTTACGAATCCTGGAATACCAGGTTCTAATTGATATCTTCTAGGTTCACCTGTTAAATTACCAGCACCAAACGAAGATCCGTGATAACTTCTATAACGGCTGAACACCTTTGTCTTACCTGTGAACATTCTTGCTATCTTTACGGCATTCTCATTTGATTCTGCACCTGCATTTGTGAAAAATACCTTTCCCATATTATCAGGCATTAATTCAATGATCTTCTTTGCAAGCTTGGCTCTAGATTCGGCTCCATAAGATGGCCCTACAAAACAATATTTATCTACTTGTTCTTTTATTGCATCTCCAATCGCTTTATTTCCAAAACCTAAATTCATATTAACAAGTTGTGACGACATATCTGAATATCTATTTCCATCATAATCCCAAAAGTAAATACCATCAGCTTTTTCAACTGAAATAGGATTTAAATTTCTTTGTTTGCTCCATGATTGTAAATTATATTCTTTTAAAGTACTCCTAATTTCTTCACCATTCATCTTTATACACTCCCTCATATACATTTAATATTCTCCTCAAATAAAAAAACAGAACTTATTCAAGTGAACAAGCTCCGTTGCTGTTATCTCTATTAAATTCGTTTTTTCTTTAAGTTGTTTTTATTATATACTAGTAAAACTGTTATATCAATGAATAAGTGACTAAGTTTATTTGTGCAATTGCACATTTAGGCACATGAATATAAATAACAAGTCCCAAGTTTCCCTACATAACATCCTTCACAAAAAAACCTAAATAAAATCGTAGTTTTTCTTCTAAATTTGATGGATTATATCCAGTAATCTTTTCAATCTTTTTAAGCTGATTATTTACTGTATTCCTATGAATATATTGTTTTTCAGCAACAAGACTTTGACTACCGTTGTTCTGTAAAAACATATATAAGAAGCTCATTAAATCAGTATTATTTTCCTTATCATATTTTTCTAACTTACCTAGAGTATCATTGTAATATTCTTTAAGCACCTCTTTATCCTTAGCATTTAAAAGCAATTTATGAATATCTAATTTATCATAAAACACCATTTCTTTGCCTTGTTTTTTGGCCATCGTCATTGCCGTGAAAGCATTATTAAAATTCTCCGCCTGCATTTTAATACCTGCTTTATTTTCACTTATTCCCATATGAACCTTCCATGAAGGTTCATTCCAATTCTTAAAAAAAGTATCAACAAAATTAGTGACATCGTAATTTCCATAATTCACAAGAGCCAGAACCCAAGAATCTTTATATGAAAATGAAATATATAATTCATGAATACTTCTAGCTAATCTTTCTGAATACATTTTAATTTTATTCATATCAAATTCTAATTGATTGTCTTCTTTGTGTTCAAAGGACATGACTATAAAGCAGAAATGACTGTCTCTCAAATACCCATATCTCTCCATCTGTAAAATTAATGTTTCTATATCACCTGTTTTAAATATAATATTCTTAATCGTACTTGCTATACTTATTTCTACTTGCTCACTTTGCATTATTCGATAACATATATTCCGTGTTAAATCTACCATTCTTGTTTCCCATGGAATAGTATAAAGAGGCATTTTTATTCGGTCACAATATTCTATAACATCGTTAGGTATTGACTTGGTGTATGGCCCAATATTTACAACAAAAGCGCTTGCCCGAGCAGCATATAGCTTTTTTGTATATTCTAACAACCATCCATCGCCATCATTTAGAATGCCTGATGTAAGGACAACTTCATTTCCATGAAGAAATTCACTCACCTCATCATTTTCAATAATATGTACCCATTCCACTAGATTATTAAGGCCTTTCTGTCCTGCTAGCAGTTTCATTTGATACAAAACGGCCCCATTTCCAAATAATTTCCCTACAGTAATTGACATATTATCACCCCAATTTTATATAAAACTATAAGAGTTTTATGCCTATTATATCATAATTTTATTTTAATTAAATTTTATTAAATAATACAAAAACTTATTTATATTATTTATTTATAAACAGAAACTTAATAAAGTTAAGTTGGTTTTACAATTAGTACTATTTACTATAAAATAATTAGGATGTATTCTGCATAAAAAAATTCTACCCATATTACTTAAAGCAATAAATAAAGAGGCACTTTGATAAAAATCAAAATACCTCTTTATTTTGTTGCTTTACTTATTATTACTTGACTTTAAATATTCTTTAACACTTGGCGATATTCCTATAATATATACGCTAAAGATATACACTATCATTAACATAGTAATCATTATATTAGGCGAAATCATAATTGCTGCAACTGCCGCTAGAATGACAATTATAAGCAAAATTATCATTATAATCTTAGCCCATGCTTTTCCTTTAAATATAAAATATAAGAGAATAGCTTCTACTACAGTCCTAGTTAGTCCTGAAATTATTCCTATGTTTCCTTGCATAAAATAGCTAACTGCAGTTGTAACTATACTTACAGCTAATATTGCTATCACCATGGATAAAAATAGTTTTTTTCCTTTTTCTACACTTTTCATAATATCCTCCATAACAATGTATTAAACCAATTGGATATAACGTTTTAATTAAATAAGTTATCTCTCTTTATTTAGGACGTAATTATTATTAATAATTACTTATTTATTTTTACTTAACATTGCGTTATTATTCTTTAAAAATAAATATTTATGTACATTACCATATTTTATATTTATTATAACATGAATTCATAGAATTTATATTCTTATTTTCATTCATAATTATTGGGAAGCTAATAAAGGCTCCCCAAAATTTAATATTTTTAATTATAGAAACTTAGTTTTTACATTGCTTTGAAAATATATTTGTTAAATTTAGTTTTTTAACTCTTGATCTTATTTCATCATTATCTATGCTATACAATCCTAAATCTTTCATCCTTTCAAAATATTCTGCTCCTGAAAATGTATATCTTTCACTCATTTTTCCTTCCTTAACTTTGTCATTTGCATATGCAATAATATCACCTGTAGCAAGCTCTCTTGGCAATTCTAATAAAGACTTTTTCTCCAAATATTGAACTGCATTATAACCTGCTAAAGTCCCTGTAGTCATAGCCTCAGTATGACCTACAAAGAATCCACTTTTTTCACCTCCACAAAATAAATTTTCAACGCCATTTACTTGCATTGAATTATTTCTAGGCGCAGCACATAAATATCTAATTGAATTACCATTACTTCCAACCAGTGGATCTATATAAACTACATTTTCTAATCCTTTGATTTTCCTTAACTTGTCCAATGGATAGTGAGACGTCATAAGCTTTACGCGCCCCGTATCTAATAATATAATATTCTCCGCAAATTCTAAGGTAGCATATTGTTGGCATACCTTTTGTTCTAACTTTTCTAAATGTACATCTTCCTTAGGTATAGGAATAACTACAACTCCATTTTTCTCTAATTCTTTTATTATGTCTTTTGATAAAGATTCTCTAGGAAATTCACAAGATCCGCTCATTGCACCCTTCATTCCATTTGTTCTTTCTCCTACTAAGTCATTTACTCCTGCTCTACTGCTTATACTAACTCTTGCACCAAAGCTAGGACATCTTAATGTACACATGACGCATCCATTTCCATACTTCACACAATTAGGCATTGATCCTGTTGAGCCTGTAGTTTCTACAAATACATCTCCAGTTATAATATCTTTATTAAATAATACCAATGATTTTATTTTATTGCCTTCCATATTTACATCTGTTATTCTACTTTGCAAAAATATTTTAACTCCACATTCTATTAAATATCTTCGAACAATGGGTTCAGCTTTACCTATATCACATAGCCATGCATGTTTGTGCTCTGGGAAATCTATATTCTTATGAATTGCTATTGAATCCATAATTCTTATGAAATCACCTGCACCAAGATTTATCAGCTCTTCTGCAGCAGTATATCTTCCATTATTCCTCATTATTCCACCAACATTTCCTACTCCAAGTAGCAAATCAGTTCTCTCATATAACTCAACTTCTGCACCTAATTTTACTGCTTCTAATGCGGCAGAGCACCCTGCCCATCCTCCACCTATAATTATAACCTTCATTTTATTCTCCTTTAAAATAGTTATCTGTTATATATTGTATTCAATTTTTTGTCTAAGTTGAGTCTTATCATGTTTACTGATCAAATTCTCTAAAAATTTATCACCACCTATTAACATATAAAAGAGCCAAAAAGCTTATCTTGTATACTTTTTGGCTCTTTAAAGATTTATAACACTGACTATAATTCCCGAAATAATTTTTATCTAGCCATTATATAAATTTTTTTCATGTCTTCCATATTGAGCTTTTGAAATTCCCCTATGGTTCTAGTATCTTTGAAGCTACATTTATAAGCTAGGTCAGCAATTTGATCATCTGTCAAATTAACTCCAAGTTCTTTTATTGATATTGGCATATCAATAGAATGATAAAAACTTTCCATTGCTTCTATTCCCTCTAATGCAACTTTTTCTGGATTATAAAAGTCATTGGTTATTCCCATTACGTTTACAGCGAATTGTACAAAACGGCTTATATTACTTTTGTACACATACCTAGCCCAGCTTCCCCAAACTGCTGCCAAACCAGCTCCGTGGGCAACATCAAACATACCTCCAAGTTCATGTTCTAATTGATGACATGACCAATCACCAACTGAACCACATCCAGTTAAATCATTATGCGAAAGACTTCCTGCCCACATTACTTCAGCACGTGCATTATAATCTTTTGGATTTTTCATTAATATTTTTACATTATGAATTACTGTTCTCATTAATCCTTCGCTAATTCTATCTGTTATCTCCATGCTCTGTTCTTTTGTAAAATAACGTTCCATAGTATGCATTAATATATCAGTAGCTCCACTGGCAGTCTGATATTTAGGTAATGTATAAGTAAGTTCCGGATTCATAATTGCAAATTTACAACGTGCATACTCAGAATTACATCCTCTTTTCAGCCATCCTTCTTCATTTGTAATAACTGATGAATTGCTCATTTCACTTCCTGCAGCTGCAATAGTTAAAACTGCCCCAACAGGTAAGCAGCCGGTTGGAATAACTTTTTTACTATATATATCCCATACATCACACTCATTAGATATGCCATATCCTATTGCTTTTGCTGAATCAATAACACTGCCTCCTCCAACAGCTAATATAAAATCTACCTTTTCCTTTTTGCATAAATTGATTCCTTCATATACTTTTGAAAGTCTAGGATTAGGTACAACTCCACCTAAGCTAACATAATCGATTTCAGCTTCCTTTAAAGATTCAAAAATTTTATCCAAAAGCCCAGACTTTTTTGCACTGCTTCCACCAAAATGAACTAGGACTTTCTTACAATTTTGATTCTTTATAATA
This sequence comes from Clostridium sp. MF28, assembly GCF_002969175.1. Taxonomy (NCBI): domain Bacteria; kingdom Bacillati; phylum Bacillota; class Clostridia; order Eubacteriales; family Clostridiaceae; genus Clostridium; species Clostridium sp. MF28. The sequence goes on along the minus strand of NZ_CP014331.1, from coordinate 5,563,277 downwards.
GTGCCGATCTGTTTTTCTGAATCCTTTCCAAAAATCACTCTCGTAGGAGCATAAAATTCAAAATTCTTCATTATTAATACACTTCCTTATTTCTAATTTAGTATTAAGTTCTTTAATAATATATTACTCCTTCGAGACAACTCTAAGTCAAGAGAAATATATGAATAAAATGGTAAAATAAAAAACTAACTTCTTGATTGCAAGAGTAAATTTATCTTACAAGAAGTTAGTATCAATTGAATACTCAACCTATCACAGCTTCAAATAAAAATTTATTTTAGAGTGTGATGTTATTCATTTCATTTATCATATTGGTGACTAGATCATCCATTCCTATATTCTCTAGCCCACTAGGAACTATAAAATTAGGATTGTCTAACTCTCCACCAGCTTTAGCTATAATTTGTTTTGCCCCTTCAGCATTATTTTCATCTGTATTTACAATTACCTTATAATTTACATCAGCTATTTCTTCAAAACCGCCCATACCGCTTACCATTGGATTTGCAGCTGCCATTGGCCCGTAACCTGGATCAACCGTAGGATTATCGTTAGATAGTATTAAGTTTGCCAGACTATTTGTGCTGCTTTCAGTGCCTAGCCTGTTTTGTCCAGGGTTATCATTTGTATAATGATCATTTATATCTGCCACAGCATCTTTTATACCTATTTTATTTAATGCTTCTACAACTTGATTAGTAGCTTTTATACCACTAAAGTAACCTTCTGTTGTAATCTTATTCAGTGGTATTTTTTCACTATGCTTAAACTATTATTCCTAAATCTTGAATATCTAAATATCTTTTTTAAATTCTTTACACTAAAAAGCAACTGCAGGGTTGCTTCATTTACCTATCCCACAATTGCTTTTTTATAATTACCTATTTATTGGGTTCACATGGATATATATAATTTCCTATGGTACGAACTCTTAATCTTTCTGGATCACATTCTTCTTGTTCTGGAATTACGAACACTACTTTACGCTCAATAGTTCCACATGCATCACGATCGCAAGGATCTTCATGTGCCATTGTTACAAATCCTTTGAATGCAAGTATTCTATCACAATCATCATATAAAATAGCTGCAATAGCTACTTTTTTGCCTAAGCAAACATTATTTACTTTTATTTTTACTGTTACTAATTTTGCACCATGCTTTTCCAAATTAACTGGTTTTGATTTGATTGTACTACATAATTCGCAGTCATGCTTAGTACACTTACATTTATTTTCATATCTTTCCATTCTATACAACTCCTTGCATATAAACTCAAAATGAAATAAAAGTTACTTATATTGACTTGGTCATTTTAAATTTTTTATAGTTACATATATCATTAAAATATATCTTCAACATAAAGAATAAGTTGATATATGTTCTCCAAAATCAAATGAGTATCTTTAAAACGCTTTTATTGCATATATGCAATGCTTTATGAGCAGCGAATTTTCAATGAAAATATTTAATGCGCTTCCTATGTTTATAATATATTCTCTAATAAATATTTATGTGAAAGAAAACGACATTTTTTCCTATAAAATAAAATCATTAATTAAAATAAAATGATATTTCCTGCAATAATCTTCTTTTTTCTTTGCTATTATTTGAAAACAAATATAAAATTAGTTATGATATAATAGATATACAACTGTTTTAGGGGGACATATATGATTGGAACATTACTTATAAACAGGTATGAGTTGCTTGAAAAAATAGGTGAAGGTGGCATGGGAATTGTCTATAAAGCAAAATGCCATTTATTAAATAGATTTGTAGCTGTAAAAATATTAAAATCAGAATTAAGCAATAATGAAGAATTTATTCTCAGATTTAAGAGAGAGGCAAATTCAATTGCAAGTTTATCACATCCAAATATAGTAAATATTTATGATATTGGCTCAGAGAATAATATTAATTTTATTGTTATGGAATATATTAATGGTAAAACATTAAAACAAGTATTAAAGGATAATGTACGACTCAGTCCAGATACCACCTTAAATATATCTTTACAAATGGCTGAAGCTTTAATATACGCTCATAAAAATAATATAATTCATAGAGATATAAAGTGTGATAATATTTTAATTTCAGATGATAACATTGCAAAATTAACAGACTTCGGAATTGCAAAACTTCCAAATTCTTCAACAATAACAAATTCAAATAAAATTATAGGCTCAGTACATTACTTTTCACCAGAGCAAGCTAAAGGAGGATATGTTGATTTCAGGACTGACATCTATGCTCTTGGTATTGTCATGTATGAAATGATTACTGGAAATGTTCCTTTTAATGGAAAAACATCTATTTCAGTAGCAATTATGCATATACAAGAACCTGTTATTCCGCCAAAGAATTTTATTACAGATATACCTGAGAACATTAATTTAGTAATTCTAAAAGCCTTAAAAAAAAATCCAGCCGATAGATTTAAATCAGCCAAAGAATTTGCTAATGTTTTAAGTTCACTAAAAGAAAATCCCAACTTAAAAATAGACTTTAATAGCACATTAATAGATGATTCAACTGTCATGATTGATACCCATAAAGAAATTGATCCCACTGTGGTTATGAGCAAAGAGCCAATACAAGAAACTGTGCTATTAAAGAGCGTCACTAATAATTTACATATAAGCAACCTAAAAAGTAAATCAAAAAAAGTTATTTTACCAATTGGGCTAATTGCTTTTTGCATTGCTGCCTTTGCCTTAGGTAAGTATTTCTATGGAGGATTATCTAGAAATACAGGATATAAGGATTCTCCTATAAATAGCAGCATTGAAGAAAATCCTTTAGGAACCACTAGTAAAGAGAATAATGACAAGTTGCAACCAAGTGAAAAAAGGCAAGTACCACTATTAGTTGGAAAATCTCAAGATACTGCTGAATCTCTTATAAATAGTAATGAATTTTTACTTGGAAATATCAGTTATGAATACAGCGATAATGTATCAAACGGTCTAGTTATAAGTCAATCTCCTACTGTTGGTACATCTTATGAAAAAAGTGGAAAGATAGATTTGATTATAAGCCAAGGACAAAAAGTTACTCAACCTGCACCAGAAACGAGAAAAAATAATAGCAATAATAATGGTAACGGTAATGGAAAAGAGAAAAAGCAAAAAAATAAATGACCAAAGGAAAGTTTATCTCCTTGGTCATTTCTTATTAAAATTGAACTTTATACCCTGATATAAGTAGTTTCACGACAGCATTATAACTTTTAATTCCTTCTGTTTGACCACCAGCTTTTAATATCTTATCATATACATTATCATACAGCTTTGATATTTTACCTCTATAATTGCTCCAGTATAATGAATCATTTTTTAATTCTAATTTCACATTATCTGAAAGTTCATTATTTATTCTTTTAAAGGCTTCTTGATTGAAATAATATAAATCATTCATGCAGTAAGAATACGCCATAAGATATCCGCTATATTGATATTCATAATTTTTAGAGTTAGTGCATGCTAGAAAACTTATATAATTTGCCTCATCTTCACTATTAAAACCTCTTACATGGCTCAATTCATGACAAATTGTACTTGGAACGTTCCATTTGGGCATATCATTATTATAATTAGCTTCAAGTGTAAAAGTTGTTTCTCCCTCCAACAATTGATATGACATAAGTTTTGAAAAAACAACTGGCTTTGGATTTGGATAAAAACCTTGCAAAGATGGATAAATTTCTCCTATACGTTCCATACTGATTATTCCTTCTTTTCTTGCATCATAATCTAGCTTTAGTAGTCCATCTTCATCTCTTTTTATATTTCCATCTAATTCATTTAGTCTAACTTTTAGATAATCACAAAGTTCTATTAGTTTTTCTTCTGAATTATCCTGCACTTTTAATCCAGTTAATTCAACAAAATTTGATCTGAATGAGTTTATCCCTAGAGTCATTATATTTAAAAATACAAATGCTGATATATATATAAGCACATTTGAAGTTACTCTGATTATTATTTTTTTTAATGAAAGTTGTTTTGAAAAAAGTAAATATGTATAATTTACTATTCTTACAAGAATATATATAAGGAAAGCATATAATATTATTTCGTATACTGAAAATGGTATTAATGACAAACATCTTGAAAGCGTATTTACCAATATTGAATAAATATACTTGTAATAGAAATTTGAAAATCCATATATATATCGTGCCATTGCAAATAAAAGGATGCTGAATCCAAGTAGTAATCCACTTGTTATAAACTTAGTTTTAATTGATATATTCTTTTTTCTTTTTAGTAAATTTCCCATTCTCAATATTCCTTTCTTACTAAGAAACTAACCTTCTAATATTGTAAATCAGTTCCAATATCATTATAATATCACTTTTTATTTTTACATTCTATACTAAAAAAGGCAGTAAATTTATAAATACAAATTCACTGTCTTTTTATAATTCCTATACATATCTTACAATATTGATTTTGTAAATAAAATTTACTCCTGAGATACTATATAAAAAACCTTCTAAATATAAAGTGCCATATAAATAGCTTATATGACACTTTACCGACATTAAATCAATTATATATGATTTGCGACCTCATATGCATCCCAGATAGCATACATAATATTCGAAACCTTACGTGCATCTCCTAATAGATAAATTTCTGGAATATCAAATTCCAATTCTCTATATAAAGAATTTTCTTCTTTATATCCTACTGAAAGTATTACTGAATCACATTTAATTTTTTCTACTCCATTTTCTGTTTCTATCTCAAGATTTCCATCCTTATAGGCTTTAACTTTTGAATTTACTTTTACTTCAATACCGTTAAATGGTATTAATCTTTCAAGCATTTCACTATTTGCAGAGCACAAAGGACCATTTAGTGCAAGAATCTTATGCAATGCTTCTACTATAGTAACTTTCTTACCCTTCTTAGCTAGATCAAGCGCTAATTCACATCCAACTAATCCACCACCAACTATTACAGTATTATTACCTGACTCTTTCTTTCCTAATAATACATCTGCTGCTGTAAATACTTTATCATCATCTCCCAATGAAAATACTTTAGGAGTAGATCCTGTTGCTATTATCACAGAATCTGCCTTATGACTTAGTATTTGCTCTTTTGTAATTTCACTATTTAAATTAACTTCCACCTTTAGTTCCTTCAATGTATTTGCATACCAGTTAGCTAATGCAATATCATCTTCTTTAAAGTCTGGCGAACCTCCTGGTATAAGATTTCCACCTAATCTATCAGTCTTTTCATAAAGTACTGGCTCATGCCCTCTAAGAGCTAAAACTCTTGCTGCTTCGCAACCTGCAACTCCACCACCAACTATAAGTACTTTTTTCTTTCCTAATATAGTAGTTAATGCATTGTCCTTTTCTTTACATGCTTGTGGATTTACCGCACAGTTAAGCATAGCATAATTTTGAAGACGTCCCATACATCCTTCTTGACATGATATACAAGGTCTAATTGAATTACACTTATTTGCCCTTAATTTATTTACATAATCAGGATCTGCAAGAAGTGGCCTTCCAAGACTCACAATATCACAAGTTCCATTTTCAATTGCCTCAAGAGCCATATCAGGATTGTCCATTCTTCCAGCACATATTACTGGAACATCAACAGTTTCTTTCATTAATTTAGCATATGGTCTGTATAACCCCTTTTCTTGATACATTGGTGGGTGACTCCACCACCATGAATCATAAGATCCAACGTCTGTATCTAATGAATCATATCCATAGGATACAAGTAACTTAGCAGCTTCAATACCTTCTTCTAAATCTCTTCCTTTTTCAATAAATTCTTCTCCTGGAAGTGCTCCATCTCTTAAATCTTTAATAAAACTCTTTGGAGAATATCTAAGAGTTACAGGGAACTCCTCTCCACATCTATCTTTAATTTCTTCTACTATTTCACGTGCAAATCTAAGTCTATTTTCTAGGCTTCCACCATATTCATCAGTTCTATGATTAAATAATGAAATAGCAAATTGATCTATTAAATAACCTTCATGTACAGCATGGATTTGAACACCATCAAATCCTGCTCTCTTTGCATTATAAGCTCCATCTCCAAATTTTTTAACTATAGATTTAATTTCATCTATTGTAAGTTCACGACATATTTTATCAAGCCATCTATGTTGAATTGCTGATGGTGCAACTGGTGGATATTCTCCAAGATTAGTAGGAATTGTAACCCTTCCAAATCCACCTGACATTTGTAAAAATACTTTTGCATTATATGCATGTATCCTTTCAGTCATTTCTTTGCTTGTTCTAACAAAATGTACTGGATTATGTGTAGGACATGGAGTACTTGGCATACCATGTTCTTCTACTTCATTATCTACAAAAGTAACTCCAGTTATAATTAAGCCTGTCCCACCTTTAGCTCTTTCAGTATAGTAGTCAATTCCCCTTTGATTAAATCCACCTTCGCTATCAGCTAGTCCAAGTGGTCCCATTGGCGCTAATGCAAAACGATTTTTTATCTCACAGTTACCAATTTTAATAGGTTCAAATAGCTTTTTATACTTATTCATAAATTTCCTCCCATAATGTTTAAACGTTTAATTATCTGATTATCCTAATTCCTTTATTCAACTATATTATAATACTGCAAAAATAAACATGTCAACATTTACATGTTTAACAATTAATATTTTTCTATTTCACTTTATATTTTACTATGCTAAAATTGTCATTGGATAAACTCAAGCAAATAAGCTACAGAAATATTAGAGGTGCATGTATGAGAACTTTAAAGTATGCTATTTTAGGACTTATTAATAGAAATCCTTTAACCGGATATGATATAACAAAGGAATTTAACTCTGGATTAGTTGAATTTTGGTATGCTAAGCATAGTCAAATATATCCTGAATTAAAGAAATTAACCGATGAGGGGTTAATTTCATACGAGACTGTTATACAAGGAGAAAAGTTAGAAAAAAAGTTATATACTATAACTGAAAAAGGGCGGAAGTCATTGCAGAAATGGCTTTCAAAAGACGATCCTTTAGAGCCAACCCCAAAAGATATTTTTAAACTTAAAGCTTATTTTTGTGATGAGATGGATCACGATACTTTAGTAAAGCAGTTTAAAAATACACTAACCAAACACATTGAAAGATTGGAATACCTTGAAAATTCAATGGATGAGCTTTTAAAGGCAAAAGACATTTTAACAGTATCCTCTTCAGATTTCGGGGGCTATATAATATTGAACGGGGCCATCATGAGGGAAAAATCATACATAGAATGGCTAGAAGATTGTTTAAAAAAGATGCATTTATAGTATACAATTTTCTTGGTAAATTAATCTTTAATTGCTTAGATATAGATAAACAATATATAACTTAGACTTATGCAACCACCTGCCGAAAGTAAAAACATTGTTATTTCACAGGGCTATGAAAATTTCGCTGAAAGTACTAAATTGCAGGTTGCACCGCTAATGCTTGCCCCAATTTCATTGTGACAAGCATTAGTTGAACAACCTACAATTAAGAGCTTTTAACAGCTCATTTTCAATGCCTGATGCATAAAAATGTTTCTACTTTCTAATATGGTATTTATTAAAAACTAGATTTATGTGATAACTTATGGAAATCACAAATATTTTGATTCCGAAAAGCTATGAAAATATCGCTGAAGGTTCTAATCAGAAGGTTGTATCCTCTTTACTAAAATAAATTAAAAATTCAAGTTATTTTTATCAATAAATTAGAATTATTTTTTTAATGTGAAAAAAACTATATAATAAAATATCTTAAGGAGGATCACAAAAATGAAAAACTCTAGATCAAAAAGCTTATATATATTAGTAATAATATTGTTTATAGTAATCATATCTGCATTTTCTTTTTTCAGACATTCCAATAGTAATCCGCCCAAAGGCAATAGTGATTTATCAAATAACGAAAGCCAAGACCCTTCATACTATAAAAGTCTATATGGTACTTGGACTATTGAAAAGCATATACCTTCCAATATAAAAACTACTCTAAGTGAGTCTACTATTTCTCTATGTATAGGTCAAAAGTTTACTATAGAGAAAGATAAGATTTCCTCAATTTACGGAGCTGTATCTGATCCAACTATTAATGAAGGAACAATTACAGCTACAGAATTTTATAACACTTATAATGATACTTTCAAAAATCTTGGTATTTCAGGTGATAAAATTAAATATATAAAAATAACTGAGCCTGAAAAGACAACTCATTCTGCAACTCTTTTTATTACCGATGATGAAAAAGTCTATGCCCTATTAGGTGGAGCACTTTTTGAATTAAAGAAACAGTAAGAAAGCCAAAAAGATAACTAAATTAATACTAGTTATCTTCTTAGCTTTCTTATTATTTATTTCCTTGATTTCTCCATGAAGTAACATATTCATCTAAAATTTTATGAAGTGCCTCTCCAATCCTTGAATATGCATCATCATTAAGATTAGCCAGAGATATTCTAATTGACCACTCTGGTCCTTTAAAACCTCCACCACTTAATAGAACTATAGCTGATTCCTCAGCTAATTTGTATAAAATATCTACCGGCTTATAGTTAATTTGAAGATATTCACCAAATTCACTTCCATAATAGCAAGTAGCCCATTCTAATAAATCAAATTCTGTATAATATGCAGCATCATACGGATCTTCTCTTAAATCCAATCCGAGGCCATTAAACAAAAGCTTTTGTCTTCGTTTGCAAATATCTTTGGTTTGTTTTTTATATATGTTTTCTTCGTCTAATAGAGCAAACGCACAAAAGAAGGCCATTTGAACTTGCTGTGGAGTTGATAATCCTGCCGTGTGATTAAGAGCTACTTGTCGGCTGTCTGCTACAATTCTATCTATAAATTTTATATCATCTGGAGTCGTTGAAAGATCTCCATACCGCTGCCTTAACTCAACCTTTTTATCTTCTGGTAAATTCTTTAATAATTTATCAAAGACATTCTCTGAATAAAGTGATATTGTTCCAAGTCTCCATCCAGTTACTCCAAAATATTTCGAAAAAGAATAAACACCTATCGTATTATATGGCAAGTCTGCCATTAGAGATCTATAATTATTTACAAAAGTACTGTAGACATCATCTGAAATAATCATTAAATTATGGTTATGTTTTTCTACTATATTTATTAACTGCTTAACGCTCTCTGGTTTAATTGCTACAGAAGGGGGATTGCTTGGATTAACAACAAATAGAGCTTTAATACTAGAATCTTTAAGCTTATTAAGCTCTGATTCTGGGTATTGCCAAGTATGAGTTCCATCCTCTGTAAGTTCCGTCGCTTCAATATGTACAATTTCAAAGTTATATCGTGGCAAATGTGGTATTTCCAAATAAGGCGTAAAAACTGGAACCATTAGTCCTATTTTGTCTCCAGGAGCCAGCAATTCATTTGCGATTAAGCTATCGAATATATAACACATTGCTGCAGTAGCCCCTTCAACTGCAAAAATATTAAATCTTCCTACAGGTGGTTTATTGTAACAAAGCTCTGAAACAAGATACTCATGAACAATTTTTTCAATATGTATTAGCATCCGATCTGGCACTGGATAATTATCTCCTATAATAGAATCTGTAAGCTCAAATATCCAGGAGTCTGCATCAAACCCTTGATTTTTAATACCATAATCGCTTATTCTTCTTAAAAGCTCTATTCCTGGCATCTCTTTATTTTTGTCTAAAAAATCATAAAATCTTTCAGCTATCCCCTCTTTTTTAGGCATACCAGCTAAATCGCCATCATTCCAAACTCTTCTTGTTTCTTCTACTGCAAAAATTCCAAAAGTAAAAAAAGCTTCCCTAGGTGTTGCAGCAGTCCAATTAGGATTACCTCTTCCTGCGTTTAATAACGTACGGGCACTCTTTTTTCTTTGCCCCTCAGCTAAATTTATTAATTCATTTTTGAATTCAAATGGACTTATTTTACCATAAACTTTTTCTATTTCTTGACGCTGAACATTTTTAATACTCATAAATAGTACTCCTTACTCAAGTTATATGAACATATTTGTTATTATTGTTCAACAAGTTACGATAATTTATTCCTAACTGATTATACAACTTTTTAGAAGAATATTTTTTCAGATACTGAAAAATTATCAAATGTGCACTTAAATTCCCACGGAAATGTCTCTTGAATATAAGCTTTAAAGATGTTATTATTATTTCACTGCAAGAAAATGCTTGTCATTATAAGTAATTTTCGTGCTAGATGGGGAGCTAGCGGTGCCCTGTAACCTGCAATCCCCTATAGCAGGATTGAATTCTCATTATAGGCTTTAATCCATTTGGTCAGTCTAATACAAGCGGTGTTGAGAATCGGGTCCCATGCAGCAGAAACTCGTGAATTCCGTCAGATCTGGAAGGAAGCAGCGGTAAATGATAACTTCTGAGTGCCGTGGATAAACCTAGTTTGAGCTAACTATATTAGTAGCGCAAGTATGTTAATTGTCAACAATGAGTGCACGTTTCCTTGATTATTAATTCTGAGATATTCGTTAAGCTCTTATTTTGAACCTACAAATTAAATTCTGGAGTTTAATATTTAGATGATGAAATGTACTTTTGAGTGAATCCTTTTACGGTTTTAAAAGCGATTGAGGCATCTGTGAAAACACCCACCTATCGAGAGATAGGCGTCAAAATTAGAGTACCGATATTTGGGATCTTATTTTAGAGATTTAAAGCCAATGCTTAATAACATTAAGCATTGGCTTTTTGATTTCTTGCAAATAAACGAGGTTCTATCCATGATTTTCTATCTTAATAAGTTTTAAAACTGATGATAAGCCAATTAGAATAAAAAATGCAACTGCCAAAAAGCATGATATCATGATAACAACGCCTTCCCATCCGTATAAAGACCAAAACGTTCCTCCAGCGGTTCCACCAACGCTTGAGCCAACATAATAAAATAATAAATAAAGCGATGACGCCTGAGCCTTATCATGAGTTGCTATTTTGCCAATCCAACTACTAATTATTGAGTGTCCTGCAAAAAAACCAAATGTTAAAAGAGCTATTCCAATAATCTTTAGCAAAAGACTCACATTTAATGTAATGCTTATCCCAAATAACATTATAAAAATTGAAATGCATAACATTATATATTGTCCATGTTTATCTGCTAGACGTCCCATAAATGTTGAACTAAATGTTCCTACTATATATATTACAAAAATAAAGCTCACTAAGGTTTGGCTCAAATTGTATGGTCGTTCAATTAATTGAAAACCTATAAAATTATATAACGAAACAAAACTTCCCATAATTAAAAATCCAATACAATATAAGCAAAGAAGATTAGGATTCTTTAAATGATTAAAACTTGATTTAATTAAATTTTTAATTTCAAAGGATCTAGCCTCGAAATGCTTTGATAAAGGCAGCTTTCTCCAAAACAAAAAACTTGAAATAAGTCCCAAAATACCTATAACTGCTAACGCTAATCTCCAGTTAAAAAAATCATTAATTACCCCTATAATAATACGTCCGCTCATTCCGCCTATAGAATTACCACTTATATATAATCCCATTACTAACCCTAAACTTGATTTATCAATTTCCTCACTAATATAAGCCATAGCTATTGCAGGTAATCCCGCTAAGACAAATCCTTGCAAACATCGTATTACTAGCATACTGTTAAAATTAGGAACAATAGCCGTCAATACCGCTAGTATTGATGATGCAAAAAGAGAAAAACACATAATTGGCTTTCTCCCAAGTACCTCTGACAATGAACCAAAAATCAACATACTAACAGCCAATGTACATGTTGTAACAGACAGCGACAAACTCGCCATTGTAGGTGATATACCAAATTCCTTAGACAAATAAGGCATTAATGGTTGTGTACAATATAAAATCGCAAATGTATTAAAACCGCCAGCAAATAAAGCAATACTAGCATGGCGAAATTCACGTGTACCTTTTTGAATATAGCTCATAATAATCACTCCATACTTTATTCTATGAAACATGGTTATAATAACCACTATAATTTTAGCACAATGAATTATACGTTTAATTCATAAAAATAGTGTAATATCTTGTATTAGGCCTATGGTAACGTTTATAGATGTATATTTCTACAATTTTCATAAAAACATAAACAAGGTAACAAATATACCTTATTCTTAAAAATGTAACCGTTAAAAATCCATCTATATTCTTCCTATAATTCAGGCCTTGACATTGATGCAATGTGGAGTTTATTATATGATAGATACTATAATATAGTATTAAAAATATAAAATATAATCATGAAAAAGAGGTATTGTATGTATCCAAAAGATTTTAATTATAAAATGCCTGCTGAATGGACTGCTCATGAGCGTACATTCATATCTTGGCCAGTAAAAGATTCAATGTGTCATCCAGATAACTATAAAGATGTTTGCGCTGGATATGCAGAATATATTCAAGCAATTGCTGAATTTGAACCAGTTTCAGTAATTGTTAATCCATATGAATTGGATAATGTAAAAAAACTTTTTAGTGAGTCTAATATAGAACTACTCCCTATTAAACATAGTGATGCATGGCTTAGAGATAATGGCCCTACATTCCTAATTGACGATGAAGGCAATAGAGCAGGTGTAAATTGGAAGTTTAATGCCTGGGGTGAAAAATATGCACCATGGGATTTAGATGATAAAGTAGCTCCGCAAATTTTAGAACATTACGATATTAAAAAATTTGATGCTCCTCTAATTATGGAAGGAGGTTCTCTTCATACTGATGGTGAGGGGACATTGATTACTACTGAAGAATGTTTGCTAAATCCTAACAGAAATCCTAACCTTACTAGAGAACAAATTGAAACATATTTAAAACAATACTTGAACATAGAAAAAATTATTTGGCTTAAGAACGGACTAGATGGTGATGAAACTGACGGCCATGTCGACAATATAGCCTGCTTTGCTGAACCTACTAAAATAATTATTCAAACTTGTGATGATCCAAATGATGCAAATTACAAAATTACTTTAGAAAATATTGAAATCTTAAAGAATTCAACAGACGCAAAGGGCAGAAAGTTTGAAATTATCCCAATTAATCAGCCACCTAGAGCTGAATACAAAGGAGAAAGGCTAACTCTAAGTTATCTAAACTTTTATTTTGTTAATGATGGTATTATCTTACCTACTTTTGGTGGAAATGCATCAGAAGCAGACAAAACGGCTGAGAAGGTATTAAGTTTAACTTTCCCAAAAAGAAGAATAAGAACTGTAGATGGAATGGCTGTTATTAAAGAAGGCGGTAATGTACATTGCACAACACAACAAATGCCATTTCCAAGAAACCTAAAAGTACTATAGAAAAATAAGATGAGGTGATAACATGAGAAAAGTTAAAGTTGCAGCTACACAAATGAGCTGTTCTTGTAATATTGATGAAAATATTTCTAAAGCAGAAAAATTCGTAAGAGAAGCAGCTGGAAAAGGTGCTCAAATAATTCTACTTCAAGAATTATTTGAAACTCCATATTTTTGTCAAAAAGAGAAGTCTGATTACTACGTATATGCTACCGAAGTAGCACAAAATAAAGCAATAAATCATTTTAAAGAAATTGCTAAAGAGCTTAAGGTAGTGTTACCAATCAGCTTCTATGAAAAGAAGAATTATGCTAGATATAACGCTATAGCGATAATCGATGCTAATGGTGAAATACTTGGAACTTACAGAAAGAGTCACATTCCTGATGGTCCTGGATATGAAGAAAAATTCTACTTTAATCCTGGAGATACCGGATTTAAAGTATGGAATACACGCTACGGGAAAATAGGTGTAGGTATCTGTTGGGATCAATGGTATCCTGAAGCTGCTAGATGTATGACTTTAATGGGAGCTGAAATGATATTCTATCCTACTGCTATTGGCTCTGAGCCACAAGACGGTTCTATTGATTCAAAAGACCATTGGCAAGCTTGCATGTTAGGTCATGCTGCTGCAAATTTAGTTCCTGTAATTGCATCAAACCGTGTTGGAGTTGAAGAAGATGAAGATTCTAAAATAACATTTTATGGTTCTTCTTTTATAGCAGGTCCTCAAGGAAATAAAATTGTTGAATCTAATCGTACAGAAGAAACAGTATTAGTTGCTGAATTTGATTTAGATCAATTGGAGATACAACGTATTGAATGGGGAATATTCAGAGATCGTCGCCCTGATTTATATAAAATAATTACATCATATGATGGAGATTTAATAATTAAATAGCTACTATTTTCATTATTAAATATTACAATTTTCGAAAAAAATAATAAGAGTAAAATACTTTTTAAAGCATTTTAACTCTCTCTAAATATTTTAAAAAATTCATTAGTTCAAAAGCTATGATTATAAGATATCAACTAATTTTGTAACCATAGCTTTTATTTTACTCTTATGATATTTATAATTTGAATTTTCCTTTTCCCCCTATGTTTCCTCTTTATTAATATTTTCATAAGCTATTTACCACACATCTTCTTGCTTATTACATTTCATAGCCTTTCATTCTGCTATTAGAAATTGCTGTTTTGCAATTGCTTCCTTTATATAAATGCTCTATATCCCTGATTTTTCTTATAAATTGTATATTTTTAAATTGTTAAATTTAAACACTTTTTAACTTTTAAATGTAAATATGTTTTAATTCTTATGTAATTTTACTTTTATAGTTCTTTAACAGCTTTCCTTGTAGAAATTAATTTCTCCTCTACTTCTTTTATGTTATTTCTAATCATCCCAATATATAACATATCTATTATTGCTAATTGAGAAATTCTCGAGCTAATTGCTCCTTCTCTTATTGATTTTTCTACAGCTGGTATGCGAATTACTATATCAGAAATATCAGCTATTGTATTATTTACACTAGCCTTTGTTATTGATATAACTGGAACTTTTCTATGTCTTGCATTTTTTACACACTTAATGACTTCCTTAGTCTCTCCTGAATATGATATTGCTAGTGCTACATCTCCTTCTTCTAATAATACAGATGAAGTTATTTGAAGGTGAGTATCTGTATTACATATACATCTCTTATTCATCCTGCTTAGTTTATAATAGAAGTCCTGGCCAACAAGCCCTGATACCCCAACACTAAAAATATAAATATTTTTAGCGCTTATAAGTAGTTCTATTGCTTTGTCTAAACATTCTTCATCTAGTAAGCTGACCGTTTGTTCCATAATTGAATCTACTGATTGTTTAATTCCATAGATAATATTTTTTGTTCCTAAATCGTTGTCTAAATATTGAAACTGTATAGCTCCTGCTTCCTCTTCTTTGCTAATATTAATAGATAATTTTAGTTTCAATTCATTTAAAGTATTAAACCCTATTTTTTTAGCAAATCTTACTACTGTTGGAGCTGAAGTTTTTGTAGCCTCAGCTATATCTCTTGCAGACATTGATATAATCCGTTCCTTAGTTTCTATTAAATAATCTGCTATTAACTTTTCTCTATCTGTAAAACTGTCATAATTTTGCTTAATATACTGTAATACATTCATAATCTCACACCTTATCGTACTTGGTTTTGCTCTTACAATTATTTTATATTAAAATAAAATCTTTTACCACCATCTATATATTTCAATAAATATAAGTAATCTTTCGTAACTGAAGCTATGACATTTGTTCTAATATCAGCTTTTTGATTTGTTTTAAGAATCTGTAATTCCCCCATATATCTCATATAATTTACATTATCCAATGTAATATCACCGAAGTTCTTGTCTATTGTATTAAATGGCTCTATAGTTTCTCCATTAAGAAGCAATCTACTTTCAGCTGCTCTTATTGCATCTCTAGCCTCATCTATTCTTTGGGTATAAGTTTCTTTTAGCAATTTTAGAGTTATATCATTATAATCTTTTAACTCTATTAGTAGCTCAACTGCATTAGGATCTAATGATGATAAATCTTCTAATTCTTTTTTACTTGGAAGAGAATCTCCAATGAAAACGCATTGATTTCCTAATGCAAATAAATGGTTAGCAGCTTCTCTTACATTTTTCCCTCTATGATCCTCTAATGTTGGTAATCCATCTTTTAAAGGTGCTCTCCTTCTATTATTCGATTGCACAAAAGCAGAGACTTTAATCCCTCGCTCGCTCAAAATAGCATTTTTTTCTTTCATACATTCTTCAGAGATTCCAGTTCCCACCCTTGGATAAAAATTGTGAAGTGCATCTATATTCTCATAGTCTGGTGAATAATTATCTAATCTCTCAAAAAATCTCTTAGTAATTGTTGATGCATTTAATTGAATTTTGATTCCATAAGGATTTTTGCTCATTCTCGCTATTTCTTCTTCGGTATATCCAAAATCTATTCTAATAGTCTTAACACCAATGTTACCTAATTCTTTTAAGTCCATGTTTTCTAATTCTAAGAACTTAAAAGTATTAGGTGATATATCACTTATTATATCCATATTATATTCTTTTGCTAACTTAAAAAATTCTATTACTTCTAACTTTAAGACATTATAATTTGCCTCTGGTATATGAAGGGATGTAAATATCCTTGTAATATTCAGATTATGTGCATCCTTTAACAATTTTATATTTTCTTCTTTAGTATTATCCAATCCAAAATAAACAGAAAATCCATAATTCATAATAATGCCCCTTTACTATATTTATATGAAATTAAATAAAAGTTTTTTATAATTCACATATCATGATAAATTATTCATACATCTACTATGATCCTATTCTCTTATTCATTAACTAAAAAGACCCTTTCGGGTCTTTTTAAAATTATTCAATTGGGTCATCGAAGCCTAAAATGTTAGTAAATAGATATCCACTTGCATATGAAACCAATACTCCTATTAAGAACACCCCAATTTTCCCATTTGCAATTAACAATGCTAAAGGTAATCCTGATACGCCCATAGCAACTGCTCCTACTTTAAATATAGCCATTGCTGCACCACCTACTGCAGCTCCTAAACAAGCTCCAACAAATGGTTTACCAAGTGGTAAAGTTATTCCATATATTAATGGTTCTCCTATTCCTAAAAATCCTGGTACTAATCCATTTTTAGCAATTTTCTTTAGTCTTTCATTTTTTGTTTTTCTTAGTACAGCTATAGTTGCTCCTACCTGTGCCATTCCTGCTGTTGCTAGTATAGGCAATAATACAGTATACCCAACATTCGCTATTAAATCTGCATGTATTGGAGTTAAAGCCTGATGCATTCCTGTCATAACTAGTGGTAAGAATAAACCTCCTGATACAGCACCTGATATAACTGCTATAAGAATATTATCTGATGCTATTGTTTTTGCAACTAAGAATCCTATACTATCTGAAATAGCTCCTCCAACTGGTTGAAGGATAAATAGTGCCGCTAATGCTGAAACTGAAAGTGTAACTAATGGAGTAACAAACAAATCTAATACATCTGGCACAACTTTTCTGCATGCTTTTTCAATGAAACAAGCTAACACTACTACTAATATTACTGATATAACCCCTCCACGTCCTGGAGTTAACTTTTGTCCAAAAAGAGTTATGTTTGCAAGAGTTGCTGATGAAAGAATTCCGCCTAATACTCCACCGAGCATTGGCATTTGTGAGCCAAATTCTTTTGCTGCATTTACACCAACTAAAACTGATAATATAGAAAATACTCCATTTCCTATAAGCCCTATAATTTGAGCAGCTGTTGTTTTTGTATAAGCATCTTTAAAATACACTCCTGCAATATTATTTATTGCAAGCACAAGGCCACAAGCCACAAATAATGGAATCAAAGGAATGAAGACATTTCCTAGTTTTTTAAGAATATTCTTAAACTTAGTATCATTCTTTTCCTTCAATTTAGCCTTTGTTTCAGCTACTGCATCTTCTCCTATAACTACCTTTGTCCCTACTAATTTCTTTACTTCTTCAGTTACTTTATTAACCTTTCCTGGTCCATAAATAACTTGTAGTTGTTCTTTTGTCTCAACTATACCAAGAACTCCTTCTGATTTCTTAATTGCTTCTATATTAGCTTTTGAAAAGTTATTTAATTCAAATCTACAGCGTGTCATACAATTAGTAACTGATTTTACATTATCTTTGCCTCCGACTAATTCTACTAATTTTATAGCAATCTCTTTATTTGTCATAAATCTCCTCTCCTTTACTTATTATCTATTTCTTGTAACGCTTTAGCTATATAACCTTTATTTTTATCCAATTTAATTCTCGCCTCATCTTTATTTAGCTTTGAAAGTATCATAAATATTGCTAGTTTGACATCGTAATCTGTTTTATTTAGTGCTTCTGTTGCCTCTTCCATGTTTATACCCGTTGCTTTACAAACTATTCCTTTAGCTCTTTCAATTAGCTTTTCATTTGTAGCTCTTAAATCTACCATTAGATTTCCATATACTTTTCCAAGCTTAATCATGACACCAGTTGATATCATATTTAATACTAGCTTTTGAGCTGTCCCAGACTTTAGTCTCGTTGAACCTGTTACAACTTCCGGACCAACTACTGGTGCAATTGAAATATGGGCCTCCTTTGCAACATCTGAATTTTCATTACAAGTCACTGAAACTGTTAACGCACCGATTTCATCAGCATACCTCAATCCTCCTATAACATAAGGGGTTCTTCCGGAGGCTGCTAGTCCTATTATTGTATCATTCTCTGTTATATTTTTACTCTTTAAATCTTCCACTGCTAATTCTTCTGAATCCTCTGCTCCCTCTTTTGCTCTAAATATAGCTTCTTTTCCCCCAGCTATAATTCCTTGCACCAATTCTTCTGAAACTCCATATGTTGGTGGACATTCTGAGGCATCTAATACGCCAAGCCTTCCTGATGTTCCTGCACCTATATAAATTAATCTTCCTCCTCTATGAATTCTTTCAGCTATCATATCTATAGCTTTTGCTATTTTAGGAATCTCTTTTTCTACAGCGTTTGCTACCTTTTTATCCTCATCATTCATGATTTTTACCATTTCTAAAGTCGATACTTTATCTATATTTATTGTAGTTTCATTTCTGCTTTCAGTTGTTAGATTTTTTAAATTTAAACTATCCACATTCATCGCCTCCATATAAAACATTTAATTTTGACTACGTTTTCACTTGATATATACATCATAACATTTTTGAAATTTTGTTTCAATATATTTTAAAAAATATATTATTTTGTTTCTAAAATATAATTTAATTATATCATCTGTTCTCTATGCCTCTAGGTTTAACAAATTTCTTTATACAATTTTGTTATATTAATTCTAAACAACCTTAATAAAAACCGCTTAAATGCCTTGTGTAAATACTAATACAAATTATCTATAAACATTAGCCTAAATTATCATAAAAATCTCTTGCATAAGAAATTTAAATATGTTATTATATCTTCACGGCCTAAGAACAAATGATATTAAGTTGTTCAAGTAGGCTTATATATTGATTATAAATTCTGGAATATTCGTTAAGCTCTTATTTTGAACCTACACTTAAAATACGGGAGTTCAATTATCTAGATGTGGAAATGTACTTTCATATGAGTCCTTTTACGGCTTTGAAGGCGATTGAATCATCTGTGAGAGCACCCACCTATCGAAGGATAGGGGTCAAAATTAGAGTACCGGTATTTTGGATATTATATAGGACATTCTATGCCAATGCTTAATGTTAAGCATTGGCTTTTTATTTTCATGAATTAAAACTAAAATAAATGTTTAAGAGCTCAAATTAATCTCTGCTCTTTTTAGTAATTATTTTTATTATCCACATATGTGAATATAGCCTCTATATCTGCATTTATAATATTTTCTCCTGCTTCAATAGGGGTAGTATTACTGGTAGATTTAAGAGTCATTACTAGTGGTGTACTAGTGGTCTCATTTTGTTCATTTATTTGAATTGGTATAATATTCAACTTTACTTTAAGTTGATCAGCTACAACTCGTGCTTTATTTTGAGCATCTTGTAGAGCTCTTCTTAACGCTTCATAATAATACTTTGTTTCATCTGAGACAATAAAGATAATCCCAGTTAATGAATTTGCACCATTGCTTACTGCAGTATCAATTACTGCACCTACATTATTAATATTACTAATTAAAATCTTCAAATTGTTTATTACTTCATATCCTCTAAAAACCTGCTTTCCATTGATGTAATCATAATTTGGCCGTATGCTATAATTTTCGGTTTGTATATTCTTAAGAGGTATTCCCAATGCTCTTATACTATTTATAACTTCTTGAGTTATCTTAGCATTCTCCTCCTGCGCAACTTCCAATTGCAAATCTTCAGTTATAACTCCAACGACTATTTCTGCTAAATCTGGTTTTACACTTACCGTTCCTTTTCCTATAACTTTTAGCTTATTAGATGAGCATTGATCATCGTTAAAATCATTTAAGCTATAGATACCGCCCTGCCCTAAAGTATGCATCTCATTTTCCCCTTCAAAAAATTAATCATTAATTCATAATATGATGAATCACTCGAAATGTCTCTAAGCTACATACATCAATCTTTGGAATACTTTATGGTTAGAAAAAGTCTTAAATTCATCTCAAATTTAAGGCTTAAATATACTTTACTGAATTCAAGATCCTAAAAAGAATAATGCTTTTCCACCACTTCTCTTGTAAATCCATAATCAATGATGACTGGCTTTCCATCAATCATTCCCCAACTGCTTTTCCTACAAAAATCCCCCAATAACAACCTATAATTTTTCTTTATTTCTTGCAATTCCTGAGTTTTTAAAAATTCATCCCTATTCGATACATTAAAATACTTCCATACATATAAAATATCACTTATCTTGCTTGCTTTTTGCATTATAAGTAAGCTAAAGTCACTTGAAACTTGTATAACTTTTGCAAATAACTTAGTATGATCATTATCCGAAATGATATATTCAGCTTTATTTTGTGCTATTCCAGCCTTATTTTTTGCTATCTTCAAAACATATCCATTTCCTAAATCGAATGCTTTCCTGCCAGAACCTGAACCAATATATTTATAATAGCCTTGTTTTATATTAAGCATAACTTTATCAAAATCAATAGTCATTCTAGCACCTACTCATAACTATATTTTAATCTATTCGAACTCTACATATTACATTACTCTATTCTATTAAAATTTGTTCTTATTAAACTAAACTTTATTTTTATTAGTGCTATGCAATTTCTTATATAGATTAAAATAATAAATCAACATTTGAATCTCTAGCAAACCAAGTGCTCAATTAAGAGCATAATATAGAAACTTAATTGCAATATATTATATATACTTATAAAATATTTTGTTAATCCATTGGTTTTATATGCATATATTAAGCACAACCAATATTGTTAACTACATTTTCATATCGAGTTGACAATATTAAATATTAATTATATACTTGTCTTGAAATTATTTAATAAATTGGGGCGTGGTAAAATTATATGGAAAAATTAGCAGAAGAAATTATTAACGGAAGACGATTAACTAGATCTGACGATTTAGAATTTTTATTAACTTGTGATTTAAAGAAAATTTGTGATGGTGCTAATAAAATTCGTAAAACACTATGCGGAGAAAGCGTGGACCTTTGTACAATTATTAATGGTCGCAGTGGAAAATGCAGCGAGAACTGTAAGTTTTGTGCTCAATCAAACCACCACAAAACAGAAATTAAAGAATATGATTTTTTAGATCCTAATGTAATTTTAAAAGACTGCAAAAAAAATGAAGCTAATGGTGTACATAGATACTCTATTGTTACAGCAGGAAGAGCTTTAGTTGGGAGCGATTTTGATAAAGCTGTACAAGCATACAAAATGATGAATAAAGAATGTTCCATCAACCTATGTGCATCTCACGGTTTTTTAAGCGAAGAACAATTTGTACTTTTAAAAGAAGCAGGAGTCACAATGTACCATGCAAACATAGAAACTTCTAAAAGAAACTTTCATAATATTTGTACTACTCATTCATATGATGACAAGATTAAAGAAATTAAACTAGCGCAAAATGCAGGTTTAAAAGTTTGTTCCGGTGGTATTATAGGAATGGGTGAAACTTGGTATGACAGAATTGACATGGCTATAAGCTTATCAGAACTTGGAGTTATATCTATACCAATAAATATATTAATGCCTATCAAAGGTACTCCATTAGAAAATTTAAAGAGGATTTCTAATGACGATATCTTAAGAACGATTGCTATTTTTCGTTACATAAATCCAACAGCTTATATTCGTATGGCTGCCGGAAGAACTTATTTTGAAGATGGCGGCATAGAAATTTTTCAATCTGGAGCTAATGCAACGATAACTGGTGATATGCTGACTACTGTAGGTAACAATACATGCCAAGATAAAATAATGTTGCAAACACTCGGTTTTTTAATTAAAAAAGAATTATAGAAAAGAAATATAATATATAAAGGAGATTTAAAATTATGGAAAATATACGTAGAACTAACGCACGTCAGTTAACAATAATCGGAATAATGAGTGCTTTTATATGTACATCTGCACCATTTTCAATTCCTATTGGTATAGTACCAATTACATTAACAAATTTGGCAATTTACCTTACTATATATATAATTGGAAAAAAGGAAGGAACAATTAGTTATCTTATTTATCTTCTCATAGGTGCATTGGGATTGCCCGTTTTTTCAGGATTCTCTGGTGGATTTACTAAATTAGCAGGGCCAACAGGTGGATATTTAATTGGATTCGCTTTTATGGCATTTATAAGTGGAATATTCATTGACAAATTTCCTAATAAAATTTTTATGTGCTTTTTAGGTATGCTGATAGGTACACTAGTAACCTACATGCTCGGAACAGTATGGCTAGCATATGTTGCACATCTACCATTTAATAAGGCTCTAACAATTGGTGTTCTTCCATTTATTCCTGCTGACCTCGCAAAGATGGTAGTTGCATCACTAATAGGGCCTCAGATTAGAAAAAGAATTAAAAGCGCTGGATTATAATAGTTAAAATATATATATTCGCTAAAAAGGATTTTCTTTAAATTATAACATTAAAGAAAGTCCTTTATATTATAAATCATTCAAATTCACTTCTACTTTTTTCTAACTTCTCTAAGTATTCTCTCACTTATCTCTTCAACTTCTTCATTATTCAATCCTTTTCTTTTAATAGCATTAGCAAATATATTTGTTATTTGTTCCCAATCACTAATTTTCTCTGAATGTAATTTTATCTCCTCTAATAGCTCATATACCTTTTTATTTATACCATTACTCTCCTCGTCAAATCTACCATATTATTATAACAAAAAAATAAGAATCATAAACAATATTTCTAATGTCCATGATTCTTATTAATTAAACCTCTTTATGAGAAAAGTCTGTAATTATTTTATTATCATCATCTTCCGTTTTCTTTATTTTGCCTAATTTAATCTTAATAGTTAGTGTCATGTCTTCCCTCTTCCTACATATTAATTAACGTGAATAATTAATCTTTATATAAGTATTATTTATTATTTTATAATTGAACTTCGCTTTTATACTATCAATACTCGATATCTTTTCAATATAGTACATATCTGCTAAAGTTAAATCTCTTAACTCTGCAACAAATTCAAATTTAGAACACTTTTCCAAATTATCATTTATAACTTTCATGATTTCATTATGTATCTTCATAGCATATCACCTCTCATATATATTAACTTTAAAAAACTATTTTATTTACTTTTAACTCTATTATGTTTAGTTCAAAAATATAAAAAACCAATCAAAACTAATTAAAAAAATTAATTAGTTTTGATTGGTGGGTTGCATCATTAACTCCAAATTCTCAAGATGCCCAAATACAGAGAATTTTTCACAGTTCCCAATCTTTGTATATTTATGTTACTTTATGTCTTTCTATGTATATATTATAACAATAATATAAGAAAAATCAACATTAAATGCAATATTTACCTTACAATAATTGTTACATATTTAAAGGTAATTATTAAATGTATAAAAAATTTTATTTACTGTCCTTAAATATCATATTTAAGTTTATTTTAATATAATGTTTATATTGAATTAACATATTTGTTATAATCTTGTAATAATTATCAGCTATAATAAGAAAATAAGATAATTTCTTATTAACTATTTATCCTTCTATATAAAATCGTTTATGGGTAACTTATTTATGTATTGTAATAAGTTACCCTTATTAATTTTATAATTCTCATATAGATATCCAAATTTAAAACTAAACTTATGTGATAACTTACCGAAATCATAAACTATACTTAGACTATGAAATGTCTTCCAACCAGAAATGAGTAATATACTTTTGTGGAATGTTTCATTGGTAATTTTGATGGATGTGATTCTTTGGCTATAAGTTGTTCCAAATGTGCTAGTTCAAAGCTTGTTCTTTGAGACTAGCACTTTGGGTGCAACTTTTATAGCCTTAGAATCACCCATCAGAATTACCTAGAAACTGGAACAAAAGTATGTTACTCATTTCAGCGAGTTATATGCATAAGTTAAGGTCTTAGTTGGGTTATCTATATTTCTTTATACAATTTATAATCTTAACTTTAGGTTATTACTAATAACACATCATTTAAATTAATATATCTTTTATAAAAAAACAGCATCCCCCATAATTTTCATAAAAAATTATGTAGAATACTGTTTAATGAATGTTATCATTCCCTGAATTTATGAATACTTTATATTAATACAACTTAGTATTTTCAATATTTTTAAAGTTTTCTACCCATTATCACACCCATGGCTGATGCCATCATAAGTCCTCTAGTCCATCCACTTGAGTCACCTAAACAATGTAAGCCTTTTATATTAGTTTCGAAATTTTTATCTAAATCAATTCTATTACTGTAGAATTTTATTTCTGGGCCATATAATAATGTTTCTCTGCTTGCAAATCCTGGAACTACTGTATCCATGGCTTGTATGAAGTTTAAAATATTTGTCATAGTTCTATATGGCATAGCTGATGTTAAATCTCCAGCTTCTGCATCTGGTAATGTATGTCTAACGTTTGATTCATACAATTCCTTTTCCCAAGTTCTCTTACCATCCAATATATCTCCATATCTTTGGACTAATATTTTTCCATTTCCCAACATATTAACAAGTTCTGCAACCTTCTGACCATATTCAATTGGTTCATTGAAAGGCGCTGAAAAATTATGCGAACTTAAAATTGCTAAGTTTGTATTATCAGATTTCTTATCTTTATAAGAATGTCCATTAACTATTGCTAAATTATTATCATAATTCTCTTGACTTACAAAACCACCTGGATTTTGACAAAAAGTCCTAACCTTATCTTTAAATGGTGCTGGATGCCCTATAAGTTTAGATTCGTAAAGTACATTATTTACACTTTCCATTACTTCATTTCTGAGCTCAACTCTAACACCTATATCAACTGGCCCTGCACTATGATTTATCTTGTGTTCAATACACATGTCTTTTAACCAATCAGCACCTTTTCTACCTGTTGCTACAACTACTTTATCTGAAAACATTTCTTCATCATTACTTCTAGTTAATGAATCTGTTATTAATACCCCAGATACTTCATTGTTTCTTATCAAAAGATTTTTAACTGTTGTATCAAATTTAATTTCAACACCAGCATTTAATAGATGTTTTTGAATCTTCAAATATATTTCTTGAGCTTTTTCAGTTCCTAAGTGTCTTATTGGACAATCTACTAGCTTTAATCCACCTTGTATTGCTTTTCTTCTTATTTCTTTAACTGCTTCATTATTTCCTACACCTTCAACTTTAGTATCTGCTCCAAAATCCAAATAAATTGAATCTGTATAATTTATGTATTCTTGTATTAAATCAGCTCCTGCAAGTTCAGGTAGATCTCCACCTACTTCATAGCTTAAAGATAGCTTTCCATCTGAAAACGCTCCTGCGCCAGAAAATCCAGTAGTAATATGACAATAAGGTTTGCATGATACACACTTTTTAGTCTTATCTTTTGGACAATGTCTCTTATCAATGCTCTTTCCTGATTCAACTAAAAGGATTTTAGATTGAGGTTTTTGTTTCTTTAGTTCATACGCAGTAAATATTCCTGCTGGACCAGCACCTACTATTATTACATCATAATTCATTCTTATCTCTCCTTGACATTAAATATAATTTTTAAGTAGACACTTATAGTCCTATAGCAATTTACGGTAGCTTGGTAGAAACATCCGACCCTTATTATCAGATTTATATAAGTGAATATTATTAACTTTTTTTTTAAAATAGTTCTTATTACTAGGTAATTTTAGCTTATATATTAATAAAAATCAATAACAAATTATTTTTTTCTTCTTTTTTCCTTTATAAACACGAACATTAATCTAAACTCAAAGAATAAAACTCTCATCTATGTAATCGTATGGCCTTATAAAAATTAAAATTTATTGTATTTTAAATTGGTAAAAACCACCAAAATCAGAAATTGTGATTTTAATGGTTTCTTACATACAAAAATAAAGTTATTATTTTACTATAGATTTTCTTTCTCCAACTGGTAATAATAATCCAGACTTTGATAAAACGGGTCTTATAGCATTATAAATAATACTTACTAATATTACTGACACTACTGCATTAACAAAGGTTGCAAATACACTTATTTTTGCCAAAACTGCAGCCATTTGCTGCGGCTGCCCAAGAATATATTGTTTATAAAAGTATCCAGCTATAGGATCAAAAACAACATTAAAAGCTAATCCTCCAATTGCAGCAATAATAGTCCATTTAGCTATATACTTTTTATCCCTACTTTCATCTATTTTTGCATATTTATGAGCAATTAAACCAGTTATCAAACCAATGCATAACTTTAAAATGAAAGTTTTAGGTGCTCCGATTGCATATGTTGGATCTAATAGATCTGATATTGTCATACCTATAGCCCCTGATAATCCACCATACCAGCCTCCTAGAAGCAATGCTGCCAATACACAAAAGCATTCCCAATGTGCAGTGAAACCGCATCTTCACCTACAGGTATTTTTATTGAAAGAAAAGTAAATGATACAAAGCATAATGCTGCAAGGACACCCGTCTGAATTACTTTTACAATTCTTGAATTCTTATTTTCCATATAATAGCCCCCCTTATTGTATTATTCTATCTTCATAGGAAAATGTTGTGATTATTATAACACTATAGGAGTTCTCTAGCAATTGTATGGGTTCATTTATATTTCACATTGCATCTTTTATTATATATTATGTTTAAATTTACAATGCACATTTCACAATTCACAATTACGGCTAGAATCCTTGCAATGTTTTTAGAAATTTTATGAAGAATTATTTTTGCAATATATATACAAAAAATAAGACTCCCCTAAATCACAAATTAGTGGAGTCTTTTAATCGTAATCTTCTATTTTAATAATGATATAGCTATTTAATTTAGCCTGATTTTAACTTTGTTAAATAATAATTATTGCTACTATTGTTGTGATAATTAATCCTATAACAACAGGTTTGAGATTTTTTTTAGCTAATTCAAATGCATCTACACCGCAAATCGCTGCTACTGGTATTAGTGCCCATGGGATTACGGTTCCTCCACCTACCCATATTCCTGCAATTTGTCCTAAATCTGTTAATGTTGCTACACCACCACCTAAAGCCGTTGAGAATATTTTCGAAATGGATCCTACCAAAGATATTCCTGAAAAACCTGATCCATCTAAGCCTGTAATTGCGCCAACTACTGTAAGTGTGCCGGCAGAAATAGTTGAATTTATTGGAACGTTATTTGCAAGTGCAGCACCTAAGTCATTAACTATGCCATTTGAGCCTTCTGGAAGTATCTTTCCAAATATATCTGTAAATGCAGAGTCACCTAAATAAAAAAATGCAGCTATTGGTATAACAACTCCAAATATTTTGAAACCAAACTGGAGTCCTTTAACAAGATTATCAGTAATTTTATCTAGTGATTTTTCTTTATAAGCTAGTATTGAAATTAAGCTCAGGATAAATATAGCAGTACCTCCAATAAGCGCTGTTGCATCACCACCTTGTAATTTAGCAATATACATTATAAAAATATCTAATGCAAATAATACTAGAATTAATAACGCTAAAAACCTTCTTACTTTTTTTGAAGAAATAAGCATTGAAGAACTTGAAATTGATGTTGAACTTTCTATTTCCTCATATTCACTAGACATCTCTCCTGATTTAATCTCCTTCCTGAGGAAATAAAATGCAGCAACAGTTGTAACTATTCCCATTGTTAGTTCAAGTGGAATACTTGCAGATATAACCTCAGAAACTGGTATACTTGCTGCATCAGCAGTAAGTTTTGGTGCTGCCTGAATTATATAATCGCTTGATAAAGCTATACCATGTCCAAATAAATTCATTGAAATAGCTACTCCCATAGCTGGAAGTCCAGCTTTCTTAGCAATAGGTAGAAACAATGCCCCTATAAGTGCAACTGCTGGAGATGGCCAGAAAAACCACGATAAAACCATCATAAAAATTCCAATTACCCAATAAGCAATCCAATAATTTTTTATAACTTTTCTAAAAGGAGACACCATCTCATCATTTATTCCAGAGTCCATTAATGTATTACTCATTGCTGTTATTATTGATATTATAAAAATTGTTGGCATCAATTCCTTTGCTGCATAAACAAAACTATTAAATACTCCCATTACAGATTTATAAATTGATTCTGTTCCGGCCAATCCCAGAATAAAAATGCCTAATATACATAAAAGAGAGATATCTTTCTTCTTCACCATAGCCAATATAATTATAATGATAAAAATAAGATAAATATAGTGAAGCGGTGTTAATACTAAGTTAATCATATATTTCTCCTATAAAAGTTCTTGTACTTATAAATTATGTAGGAAATATATTCTTAGTTACTATATATTAAACAATTGTCAACAAATATTTTTTATTTAGCAATTCCTTATTATTTCTATCAGTTATTTATAAATCATCCCAATAAATCTTCTCTGACTTTTCATCTGCTTTTGAATGTTTATCAAACACTTTGACTATTATGGCTGATAACAAAAAGCCAATTACTCCACCTACGATTTGAAAAGTTCTATCAGAAGCCACCTGCATATTTTCACCTATTATTCCACCTATAAAAGCTCCTATAAATACCAGCATTATTGGCAAAATGAAAATCATGAACGCAGCTAGTATCATACTTGTATTTTTCTTTTTTGTCTTTAAATTTGAGCCATTTTCTAAATCTCTCATAAAATCCCTCGCTTTCATATTAATATGTTTATATAAACATTTATTAACTTGTTTTACCTGCATGATAATATTTTCAAATTAAAATATATCCCATTCTAATTATATATTTTAATCCCAATACTTGTCTTCTATAATTTCATATTATCACCAATCATTGTAAAAACAAACAATAAAAAATAGACTTGGTGAAATTATTAATTACCAAGTCTATGAAATATTTATATTACAAACAATTATTAATTAAATAAACAAGTTTAGTCCAGAACCTTCTGTTGATCCTAAATATGAAGCAACTCCACCAATTTCAACCCCATCAATAAATTCTTCTTTTTTAATCCCCATTAACTCCATGCTCATAGAACACGCTCCCACCTTAACTCCCATATCTATAGCATTTCTTATTAATGTTTCTAATCTATCAACTTAAAACGCAAAAACTATCTAGGCAACTTTTTTTAAGTTATCCATAAATTTTATTGGAATATAAATTTCTAAAGAATAAAAAAAGAGTTGTAAGAAAATCTTACAACTCTTAATAAAATAATATTATCTTCTATTATTTTGTTCCTTCTTAATTCTTCTGCAAGATATACATCTTGTAGGTTCATTAGTAAATCCCTTTTCTTGGTAGAATTCTTGTTCCCCTACAGTGAAAACAAATTCTTCTCCACAATCTCTGCATACTAAAGTCTTATCTGTCATATAAAGTTCCTCCTTTAACTAAAGATTAATATATTGATTCATATAATTCTCTAAAGGAGAAATTTACATATCTATAAAAAACCTTTTATTTCATTTACAATATTCATTATAACATACTTCAGTAAAATAGCAAACTTTTTAACTTAACTTTTTAAATTCATTGAGATATCCAATAACTCAGAAGCCTCATCACTTGTTAAACATTTTGCTTGAGCAATCTCTTCTACTACAATTTTCTTTATATGATTTAGCATTTGTTTTTCACTTGAATTTAAACTATGCCATCTTTTCAATTGTGTTAAATCAAAGATAACTTCAATAAATTCATCAAATGTGCCTGATTTCATTTTTATTTTACTTATATTCCTTCTTTCTTTATAATTAATTTTAGAAAATTTTTCTGCTTCTGTCATAAATCTATCCAAATGTTTTAAACTATTCTCTAATGTTTTAATATCGCTCACTAACCTTATATTGAATGTATTTGCTGCACTAATAGGTAAAGTTAATTTCATGGTATTATTAATTAAGTGTATTATATAACATTTTATTTTCTCACCTTTGAGTTCCTTTTCTTCAATAACATCAATTATTCCTATTCCTTGACTTGGGTATACAACCTTATCTCCTATGTTAAACAAAAAATGACCTCCTCACATGTAATAGAATTAATAAAACTAAATTATATAAAATTTTAATATTGTAATTATCTAGATAATACATATAAAATTAAGCGCTCTAAAAGTTCATTTTAAAATGCCTACTCATCTTATGACCATTGTAGTTATAAAAAGTTTTTACTTTCTAGTATGGTACTTATTTCAAAATATAAATCTAACTTTTAGCATTTTTTATCCGTACCATCATTTCTCTACATAAGTCCTTTTTTTAATTAAATTCTACATATTACCACTCTTTCATAAAATAAGATTTTTATTATCTAAATATATATTATGTAAATTTCGTATAAAGATACATATGTTTTATTAAAAGAAGCAGATTTTTCAATTTATTGTTTTCATATAGTTAATTTTAGAGTATAATAAGTTTGAAAAAGGAAAAACTGATGTGTAAAGTACATAAATCATTTTTCCTAAGCTATTATAGTTATTATAATAAATATACAAGTATACGGAGGTCGTAAAATGTTAACATCAGCTAAAGAAATGTTAAACAAAGCTAGACAAGGAAAATATGCAGTTGGTCAATTCAACATCAACAACTTAGAATGGACTAAAGCTGTATTATTAACTGCACAAGAAAATAATTCACCAGTTATCTTAGGTGTATCTGAAGGTGCTGGAAAATATATGACAGGATATAAGACTGTATCTGCAATGGTTAAAGCAATGATCGAAGAATTAAACATTACTGTACCAGTTGCTTTACACTTAGATCACGGCAGCTATGAAGGTGCAAAAAAATGTATCGAAGCTGGATTCTCATCAATCATGTTTGATGGATCTCATTATCCAATAGCTGAAAATATAGAAAAGACTAAAGAATTAGTTGCTATAACTAATGAAAAAGGACTTTCTTTAGAAGCAGAAGTTGGTTCAATTGGTGGAGAAGAAGACGGAGTTATAGGTAAAGGTGAAGTTGCTGATGCAAATGAGTGTAAGCAAATAGCTGAATTAGGAGTTACTATGTTAGCTGCTGGTATTGGAAACATTCATGGAAAATACCCTGCAAACTGGGCTGGATTAGATTTTGAAGCATTAGCTAAAATTGAAGAAGCTGTTGGAACTTCTATGCCATTAGTATTACATGGTGGTACTGGAATTCCTGAAGATATGATAAAGAAAGCTATATCTCTTGGAGTAGCTAAGATCAATGTTAATACTGAATGCCAATTATCATTCCAAGAAGCTACTAGAAAATATATTGAAGCTGGAAAAGATTTAGAAGGAAAAGGATTTGACCCAAGAAAGTTATTAAATCCTGGATTCGAAGCTATCAAAGCTACAGTTAAAGAAAAAATGGAATTATTCGGTTCAGTAAACAGAGCTTAATTTCATTGAATATAAGGAGCACTATATTTAGTGCTCCTTTTTATTTTAAATTAGTATTTCAATCAAATTTCCCTCTTTATCTAAAACAATGCCTTTATAAATATGTTTTCTAGTATTGATATTGAATCTATAATTACTTTTTCTCTTTTTTTAATATAAAAATTGTCATGTATGTTTTCAAGTATCCTATTATAGTCATTATCAACTATAAACTTACTCAAAATCTCAATTCTATCATTTCTATCCAATTTATATTTATCCAAAATTCCTACAATATCTCCTATTTCACTATTAAAACTTTTAAGATTAGAACCTCTTTTGATATTTGCTAACCTCGAAATGCAACCTGTATCATTAATAATTTCAATGTTTGATAACCCCTCAATTTTATTTTTCCTTGCCCCATCTTTTAAAATATTTAATATATAAATAAACATTTTTACATCTCCCCAATAAGAATAAAACTTAAATTTAATTATACGTTTACATTGAATAAAATTCAAGATTAATATAAAATTTATTAACTGTATTTTAAATATTACTTCTACATCTATATTTGTTTTTCCTTCCATTTTCTTATTTTTTTCTATTTTAATTTAACTTATGCTGAATTTTAGTATTAATATATGCAAATAAATATATAATAATATATAATAGATATTTTTGCAATTTGGAGGTGTCTTAATGAATAATAAATATAATGATTTATTCGATGAGTTAGTTAAATCATATTACAATGGTAATTTTGATGAAACTCTTAAACGTATTATGGTATGTCACAAAAAGTCTCCACAAGAAACTTTTGAGATTATTAGATCGTTGTGTGGAGTTGATATGGAGTTCGATAATAATTATGTATATAATCTAAAAAAAGCAATTACAGAATATACAGTTAATACAAGATTAATTGAAAAACTTAAAGGCTGTAATGAATCATGTCCTAGAAATGAAGACGGTAAATTTAGCTGTCAGGTTGCTTGTCCTTTTGATGCCATTCTTTATGATGAAGAAGAAAGATCAACATACATAGATAACGATAAATGTCTAAATTGTGGTGTATGCGTGGATTCATGTAAGCATGGATTAATATTAGATAAAGTTTATTTTCTTCCCGTTTTAGATTTAATGCAGAACAATAAAAAAGTCTTTGCTGCAGTTGCTCCTGCTATTAGCGGGCAATTTGGCGCTGAGGTCACTATGGATCAAATCAGGGCTGCTCTTATAAAAATAGGTTTTACTGATATGATCGAAGTTGCCTTTGCAGCAGACGTATTAACAATAAAAGAAGCTGTTGAATTTGATAAACATGTGAATGGGCCTAAAGACTTGATGATTACTTCATGCTGCTGCCCTATTTGGATAGGAATGCTTAGAAAAGTTTACAAGGAACTTGTTCCTGATTTATCCCCATCGGTTTCACCTATGGTTGCTGCTGCACGAATGATAAAAAGTCTTGATTCCGATGCAAAAGTAGTTTTTATAGGTCCATGTATTGCAAAAAAAGCTGAAGCTAAAGATAAGGATTTAAACGATGCAGTAGATTTTGTATTAACATTTCAAGAGCTTGACGAAGTATTCAGAACTTTAGACATAAAGCCTGGTGATTTGGATGGTGTACCATCTGTTGAGTACGCTTCTAGAGGCGGAAGATTATACGCCCGCAGTGGTGGCGTTTCAATTGCTGTATCAGAAACAGTTGAAGAACTTTTCCCTGAAAAGCACAAGTATTTTAAAGCTGCAAAAGCCTCTGGAGTAAAAGATTGCAAAGAACTTCTTGAAAACGCTCTAAATAGAAATGTTGATGCAAACTTCTTAGAAGGAATGGGATGCGTTGGCGGATGTGTTGGTGGTCCTAAAGCAATAATTCCTACAGAACAAGGTAAGGAATCAGCCGATAAATTTGCTTATGATTCACCTATAAAGGTTCCAGTTCATAGTAAAGTACTTGATGAGGTATTAAATAAACTTGGTATAAATTCAATAGATGACTTTCATGATCATGAAAAAGTAAGTATTTTTGAACGTGAGTTTTAACCTAATTTTATTTTGACTTCTTAATCTATAATTTCATCTGAATGCTAATTAACATAAATATTTATAGTATATTTTACTAAAAAATGGCTGTATAAATCTACAGCCATTTCATATATGAATTGCAATTGTTAATCTTACTAATTTACAGTTTCAAGAGCCTTTTTTACTTTAGGAACTACATAGTGGCTACTACCTCTATCTTTAACATCTTCAATCATCATTACTACCAATAGATTATTGGGAGATTTATTAGTGGTCATCCCAACGAACCATCCTAATTCTGTACCATTATTATCATCCTGAGATGCTTTTATCTCCGCTGTTCCTGTCTTTCCAGCTATAGTTAACCCACTAGTATAAGCTCCATGACCTGTCCCACCTGAATTTTCTACTACTTGTATCAAATCTTGAAGTACCGTATTAGCTGAGTCTTTTGACACAACATTAGCTTTCCATACTTTGTTATCTGAATTATCCTTTTTCACAAGATATGGTGTTAATATATTTCCTTCATTTTGAAACATAGTGTAAAGCGCTGCTAGATGCACAGGATTTACCAAAACTTCACCTTGACCATACCCACTGTCTGCTAGTTGTACCTCAGATTTAAAATCCTTATCACTTGAATATTGTGAATTATATAATGGATATTCAAATGGAATTTTATCAACAAATCCAAAGCTATTTAACTTATCTCTAAGTATATCCTTTCCAATATCTAACGCTGCCTGAGCAAAGTAGATATTATCAGAATAAACAAGTGCATTCGATAGATTTGACGGTCCTTTATAATCGCTTACTCTTGTAACTGAGTAATTTCCCCAACTGCTATCCTTCTTCCAGCTAAGGCCAGTTATATTTTTATTTGCATTGGGATCTATCTTTTTTGTATCTAAACCAATAACCGCAGTAATTGGCTTAAAGGAAGATCCAGGCACTAATGTTGCCTGAAATCTATTATACATAGGTTTTTTAGGATCATTATTCAAACTATTCCACTCATCACCTGACATGCCCAAAACAAAATCATTTGGATTAAATGCTGGTGTACTAACCAAAGCTAAAACCTCTCCTGTATTAGGATTCATAGCAACTGAAGTTCCTTTATCACTACCAAGCTGACTATATAATAAGCTTTGTAGATTGCTATCAATTGTTAATTTTAAATCCGCACCGTTTTTAACATCTTTTGTTATAATTGATTTTTTCTTTTCGCCCTGAATACTTTGAATATATATTTCAGCACCATCAATTCCTCTTAATGTATCTTCGTATGTTTTTTCAAGCCCTGATTTACCAATTATAGAATTTTCAGTATACTCCTCATCTTTATGTTTATCCAATTCATCAGCATTTATAGCTTGCACATATCCAGTTAGATGTGCTGCCTGCTCTCCTAGAGAATAAACTCTTGCATCTTTATCATTAATTTTAACTCCTGGAATTTTAAGAAGGCTCGGAATTCTTTCATCACCATATGGTATTGCCTTTACCGGAATAAACATATCTGGTTTAACATATGATGCATTTAGTTGACTGTTTATATAATCAACAGTTATCCCTAATACTTTTGAAATTTCATCAATTGATTTATCTTTGTTTTCACCTAAGTTTCCTGGAACAATTCCAACGTTAGATGAAAAAGAATCTGTTGCCAGTTTAACTCCATTTCTATCTAATATGTCTCCTCTTTTAGATTTTATTATTTTAACCCTTATTTTGTCGCTATCAGCTAAGTCCGGGAATATTGCTTGAGAATTCCACATTAAAGCATAATCCTTTCCAATCTTCCTACTCATAGTTGCACTATTTGAAAATTCTAATTTTCCACATATAGTATCCATGCTGGTTTCATAATCTACGGTAGCTTTATCACCATCTTTTTTTACATTTTTTACATAGATTTCAATATTACTAGCACCAATACCTTCATAAATATTTTTGTTCCTTGTAATAAAATCATCTTTGGACATCTTTTGTATAATTTCACCATCTGCCAAATCATACATTTTTTCATATTCTTTTGAATTTAATAAGCTAAAGTACTCCAGTAATTTATTTTCCGGTTTGTGTGTCTTATTGTAAAAAAAGAAAGCAGCTAAACTAATAATAAATGGAATTACTACTATTCCTGCACCAATTAATATATAAATATTTTTCTTTTTATCCATAAAATCCAACCTTCTCTATCTTAAATCTATCAGTAAATTATACCATATAAATGTATATCTTTACATCTCGAATTCCACATTATTAAAATATAAAGAGAGACTACTTTTATATTTTCGCAATCTCTCTTAATCTAATATATATTTATATAATTCACTTATTTTTCAAGCATAAAAGTATTATCTTCGTATAACTTCTACTTTATATCCATCTGGATCAGTCACAAAATAATATCCTGGTTTTTCTCCTGGTAATCCTTTCAAAGGCGTAACTTCGTATCCTAGTTCTATATGTTTTTCTCTCATTTCTTCTAAGTTTTCAACACCTATTGCAGTATGGCTGAATCCATTTCCTAAATCGTATTTTTCAACACCATAATTATAGGTAAGTTCAATTTCATATCCCCCCATCTCATTTGACAAATAAACAAGGGTGAATTTATGTTCTGGGAAATCTTTTCTTCTAGTCTCTATAAGACCTAGTGCATCTCTATAAAACTTTAAAGATTCCTCTAAATTTTTAACTCTAATACAAGTATGCAACATTTTTACTGACATTTCAGTTCCTCCTTAATTTAAATAATTTTATAATTTATTTGCATCAATAGTATATATTTCTCTATACAACATTACTTTGCATTTATATACACTAATTTCTTATATTAATATACCACATAAAATGCAAATAATAAAATAGTTTCCTATTCCTAAAATAAAGTAAAAATTACCTTTAACTATTTTCATAATTAGAAAAATATAGCATAATGTCAAATTATAGTTTATAATATTATGATGTATTTATTAAACACTAATTGAAGTTACAAATTTATAATAATTATCAAGGAGGCAATATTTCATGAAATTACTAAAATATATGCTTATTTTTATTCCAATAAGCTTTATAGCAGAATTTGTTATGCATGTATCTCCATCAATAATGTTTATACTTGCAGCATTATCTATAGTACCACTAGCAGGACTTATGGGTGAAGCAACTGAAGAAATTTCATTCTACTCAGGCCCTAAGATTGGCGGTTTTTTAAATGGCACTTTCGGAAATGCAACAGAACTAATAATATCATTTTTTGCTCTTAAAGAAGGCCTTTTTGATGTTGTAAAATCTTCTATAGCTGGGTCTGTAATCGGCAATATATTGTTAGTACTTGGTGCTAGCATGCTTGCTGGGGGGCTAAAACATAAAACTCAGACTTTTAACAAAAAAGTAGTTGAAGTTTCTTCAAGTATGTTACTATTTGCTGTTGTTGGCTTGTGTGTACCTGCTTTATTTACCCATACTGTGGACCCAACTCTTTTGAATACTAGATATGAAGGGTTAAGTATAATAGTTGCAATAGTAATGCTTTCTATTTACATTTTAAGTCTTATTTTTTCATTCTTCACTCACAAAGATATTTATACAGTTTCTGATCAAGAAGAAGGTAGTGCTAAATGGACATTAAAAAAAGCAATATCTGTATTAGTTATTGCTACAGTTCTAGTGGCTATAGAAAGTGAATTCTTGGTAAGTGGAATAGAATCTATAACTTCAAGCTTAGGACTTAGTGAATTTTTCGTTGGTATTATTTTAATCCCTATTATAGGAAATGCCGCTGAACATAGTACTTCTGTTGTAATGGCAATGAAGAATAAAATGGACGTTGCTTTGGAAATAGCTATTGGCTCAAGCTTGCAAATTATATTATTTGTAGCACCAGTATTAATATTCTTAAGTTTATT
The DNA here is from genome assembly GCF_002969175.1 of Clostridium sp. MF28. Taxonomy (NCBI): domain Bacteria; kingdom Bacillati; phylum Bacillota; class Clostridia; order Eubacteriales; family Clostridiaceae; genus Clostridium; species Clostridium sp. MF28. Next base: position 5,525,335 of record NZ_CP014331.1, on the reverse strand, counting down.
ATTCACTCCTATGAGTATTGTTTTCAATGAATTTGAACTGATTGGCCTTATTGTTGCTGTATTAATAGCTAATAGAGTTTCCAACGATGGAGAATCAAATTGGTTGGAAGGAGTTCAACTCCTTGCTGTCTATTTAATAGTTGCCGCATCATTCTTTATTTTGTAAAATTCAAAAAATAATCTAATTCCATTTTAATGCAATACCTCATAATTTCTTATTTATAAAATTATGAGGTATTATTTTTATAACCACTTATTTTTCTTGAACCATACACCACATAACACAACTACGCTGACACTTATTGAAATCACAAAGGGATATCCATAACTCCAACCATATTCCGGCATATTAAAATTCATTCCATACCACCCTACTATAAGAGTAAGTGGCAAAAATATAGTCGTGACCACCGTGAATAACCTCATTAATTGATTTTGATTTATGTCAACTTGAGCTTGATATGCTTCCCTTACTTGAGTAACATAATCTCTAAGATTATTCACATTCTGATATAGTCTATTAATACGATTAGTGAACATTCTAAAGTATCTTATTATTTTTTTATCAATTAATCCATTATCATTTTCTTCTATAGATTCTGCAATATTTAATAATCTTTCATAATACCTCTTCAATTTTAATAATTTTTTTCTCAACATAATAATCTTCTTTAAGTAATTATCATTCTTTGAAGTCATTAAGCCTTCTTCAAGTGCTGCAATTTCATATTCAAGTTCTTCAATATGATAAGTGTCCTCAAATGTAAGTTTATCAAAAAATGCATATAAAAGCTTGCTAAGATTCAATCCTTTAATCTCACCCGTTTTACTCTTAGAAATCACCTCTTCTAGAATATCATTTCCATCACTTATAAATACAAGTACGTTTTTCTGAAGAAACATACTTACTTTTTTTGATTGTTTTAATACATTATTAATTATAGGAATCTTTAAAGATATGTAATCTAGACCTTCATAACTTTCAAATTTAGATGTTCTTCCATTCATACAATCATATAATAATTTTTCGTTTATATTGAGGATGTCCGAAACTGATTTAAGTTCATCAAATTTGATGACAACAACAAATAATTTATTATTATTTGTTGTAATACTTTCCATTTTATCACTTTGTAATATATCATTCTCTAAAACATAGACCATTTTTAATCTCCTAAGTATAAATTTATTATATTTTAACATATTATCATAATCATTTCATCATATCCTTAAACTTCATAATGATTCGTTAATTAAAATTCGTTTATCGTTATGATACTTAAATTTTAACATCATAAATATTCTCCTTATTTAATTCCGAATCACTAATCTAAAGCTACTTGTAATTTTTGAATTATTATTTTAAATTTTGTTATATGGTTAGTTTACTATATAAAATTTATATTTCTGCACATAATATAATTAATTTAGAAGGGAGGCTTTTTAATGCGAAAAAGTACAAAAATAGCAATAATTGTGGTAATAATCTTGATAGTCGTAGGTATTCCTATAAGTAGTTATAATAATCTAGTTTCTTTAGAACAGACTGCCAATTCTGCATCTTCAAATATTGACACTCAATTGCAAAGAAGATCGGATTTAATTCCTAATTTAGTTAATACAGTTAAAGGTTATGCTACACAAGAAAAATCCATATTTACTGATATCGCTAATGCAAGAAGCAGATTATCTGGTGCAACAAATATACAGGATCAAGCTGATGCTGATAATCAACTTTCCGGTTCCCTTTCAAGACTATTGGCTATAGTTGAAAATTATCCAGAATTAAAATCTAATCAGAATTTCAGAGATCTATCAGTCCAGTTAGAAGGAACAGAAAATAGAATTGCAATAGCGCGGCAGGATTATAATACTGCTGTAACAAATTATAATACTAAAAGAAGAAGTTTTCCAAGTAATATAGTATCTTCATTATTTGGTTTCCAAGAGAAACCACTCTATAAAGCTAGCGAAGGCTCAAAAGAGGTTCCTTCAGTAGATTTTACAAAATGATAGAAAAATTAATACATAGATCTTTAAATTCATTATTAAGCTTTCTTCTTTTAGTTGTTTCTTCAATTTTCCTCATTTCAGCAAGTGCTGAAATTAAAGTTCCTTCTCCTACATCTTACAAATATTTAAATGATTATGTACATATAGCTAGCGAGACTGAGGTGAATGGCATACTCTCTATAGGAAAGGAATTAGAAGACAAAACTGGCGCACAAGCTGTTGTAGTTATTATAAACTCAACTAATAATATACCTATTGAAGACTATGCTAATACTCTTTTTAGATCATGGGGCATCGGAGAAAAAGGTAAAGATAACGGCTTATTGGTTCTTTTGGCGTTAAATGATAGGGCATGGAGAGTTGAAGTTGGCCGTGGACTTGAAGGTGCTATTCCAGACGTTTTAAGCAGCAGAATCATGGAATCAGTTGCTAAGCCTAGTTTTATAGAAGGAAAATATGGTGAAGGTCTACTTAATTCTTATAGTACTTTTTGCGATTATATAGCAAAAGAGTATAATATCACTCTGGATAAATCATTAAATATCTCGGAAAAAAATACAAATACTATTAAATCTAATACCGGAACTAAGGTGTTTGAAAGTATAATTCTAGGTCTGCTATTTCTAGATATTATCTTTAATAAAGGTAGAATTTCTTTTTCACTACTTCAGATTATTTTCTGGAGTAGCATCTTTAGAGGCCGTGGTCCCAGAGGTGGATCATCAGGAGGAGGTTTTGGTGGCTTCGGTGGTGGCTCTTCTGGTGGTGGTGGCTCTAGTGGAAACTGGTAGAACCACCCAAACCATAAAATAAAGGTATTCTTCTAAACGATATTTTATAGTTTTCTTAATATCAGTAGTAATATTTTCCTGAGATGTTTATCTATCATGATTAGGGTTATTACTAACCTTATTTATCGCAGTTGTAACTTGTACTATTATATCAGTTTCAACTTGTTGTTTAGTACTTTCTATTTTGGCCATTATCTTTCCTAAAGGTGTTGCCACATAGTATGGTTTTAAATTGTTAAGAGAAAGTGTGAAGATGTCCCTTTTACATTTATCGCATTTACATCCATCTGTTTTGGCTAACAAGATTTCCATATACTCCTTAACCCATATTTCCATATAATTAATAACATTCTCCATTATGTTTTCTCCTTAATATTAAAGTCTTAAGCATTATCTAATCTTTACCACTGACAATGAGATTGTACCACAATTTTCTAACAGAACAATTATATCACTAATCTTAGAATATTTTAACCCTTATAAAATCATTTATCTGTATTTAAAATAATAAAAGATGAGCTCTACTAAACTCATCTTTTATTGCTTTATGCTTGTTAGTTTACTCACTATGTAAAAATATTTTATACAGCATTTATTCCTTTTTAAGGATTTTAATTTGATTTATATAATTAAGTATGTCTAGGTAACAATCACCCTTTTTCTGTATGCTATATACTAGGTTTTGTAATTGCTGATTTTCAGTTCTTGATTTCTCAACTAAATTAGTTAAATTTACTGATATCTCCTTTATTCCATGTAAATTATTCTTTTGAGAGTCCTGAACTCCTTGTACATGTTTATATACTTCTGATTCAGCATCTATTATTTTATCTAGTATAGACGAAGACCCTTCTATAATGTTAGTTGTTTTATTTATAACTTCAGTTCCTTCGTTAGATTTACTAGATAATTCCTCCATTGATTTTGTCAAATCATCTAAAGAATTCATAATATCTTTAGCATTTTTCTGGGTATCAACAGAAAGTTTTTTTATTTCATTAGCTACAACGGTAAACCCTTTTCCAGCTTCACCAACTCTAGCTGCCTCAATAGCTGCATTCAATGATAATAAATTTGTTTGCTGGGCAATTCCATTTATAATATTAGCAAAGCCTTGAATACTGTTATACTGATTTTGTATCTCTGAAATTAAATTGATAAATTCATCAAAAACCTTAGAAACTGTGCCGACCTGATTTATTAATTCATTAAAATCATTTCTTGCATTATCTATTTCTTTTTGAGAATTATCAAGACTAAGAAAAACATCCTGTACAAGATTTTCTGTCTTATCACTATTGTTAGATAAAACCTGTAAATATTCATTAACATTTTCTGTTTGCTTAGTCGTATATTCAGTACCTTTAAGAAGTTTATCCAGCCCGTACGTCATATTTCCTTCTTCATTAATAACTGTTTTTATATTATTTTCTATTATAGATGTTAACTCCATAACTTCATTCACATATAGGAAGCATTCTTCTTTCTCATTACTGTTAACTTCATTTTGATTTTGTATAGTGCTTATTTCCTTGCTTTTAAATTTAAACATATTAATATCCCCCTTTATTCAACTGCTAATATTACCATAGTTTGATTTACGTGTTTTTTATAAAATTGCTCTCCATAGCTTACAAATCCAGCAGTATTAGGGCAGAATGAAAGTAGTTCTTTATCTATTGCTTTCCAAATATTATCTTCTTGAAACTTCAAACTTCTTAATATACAGTTTATTGACAACATAAAGCTAGGTTTAAATCCAATCTTCTCAACTGTATTTCTTACTTGGCTTATTGGATCAACTGGTTTTAGAACCTCAACAAAGGTATTCGACATAACCTGGCAATAAAATGTGATTGATTTGTCTGGGTTTACTTTCATAGGAGAAGATATAAAAATTTCATCTTCATACATTTTTCCTAAAGGATTATTCATAAAATAATTAGAAAGATCACTTTCTTTTACATTTAAAACTCTTGCATATTCGATGCTAGCTGGAACTTTATTGAATGTCTTTATCGTCCTGCTTATAGGGTCGGCTTCAGTTACTAATAGTCTTTGTCCCATTGGTATATATATATTTTCTTTTATTATAGTAGTTCTTCTTTTTGTATTAAAGAAAATCATTACACTATGAACACGCTTTTTACCTATAAATATGAATGTTTCTTTAAACTTAAGATTATCTCCAGCACTTCCACCTATGACTTTAAAATTATCATCTACAAAATAGAGGGTACCTATAATACTTTCTTCCATTCCAGTTAGACCATCGCATAATAAAAGTGAAAAAGCATTCTTGTTAGTTTTAATTTTTTCATAAGCACCTTTTAAATTATTCACACTTTTTATTGGTGGATAAAGTATCTCTACAACTTCACCATCACAAATATCATATTGAAATCCAGAAATAACTCCATCTTCATAACCATTTCTTCCATACTCTCCAGACGTAGAACAAAGTATAACATTTGAAGATACTAATGTTGATAATTCTGTAACATTTTCTACATTTGAAAATATAACAAATCCTATATTAGAATTATTATTTATAAAATTTGACGCTTCTTGTACGTTTGAAAACATTAACTCTCTCATAATCTTATCCCCACCCTTAATTTTTTCTTAAATGTAAAAATTTTCTCAATTTTCACTATAATTATATCCAATTTTTCTACAAAATACAATCACACAATTATTTTCTCATTAATTAAATTTATTGTATAGATTTAACTAAATAAAAACTTAAATATTTATATATACAAATTAAAAAAACTTAAAATAAAAGATATAAATTCAAAATGAGCAGCGCTTAATTTGAATTTATATCTTTTGATCATTAACATATTCTATATTAATAAATTTTATCTCCATCGTTTCATAACTAATTTAATTAGTTCCTGTTTCTCATTTGATTTAGGATCTTCAATTACAATATCCAACAAATGATTTAAGATTTCACCAATTTCTTTTCCTTTATTAAATCCTAAAGACAATAAATCTCCACCATTGATTTTCAAATTTTTTAAAGTAAAACATTCATCTTTATCAATTATTTTATTAAGAATATTTTCGGCCTCATCTAAATTTATTAAATGTTTTTTAGAGTTTTTGGACTCCTGAGCAAGTATATCCGCTCGCTTAATCTTAATTAGATCTTTAAAAAGATCTATACCTATTTCTCTTAATAGTTTTTTTATAGATACTTTATTATCCATCCTATAGTCATGATACTGTATAAGAAGTGTAACTTTATTAATTGTATTATTATCATATTTCAAATATTTTAATATTTCATTGGCTATTCTTGAGGATTCCTTTGAATAAGAACTGCAATGCAAATTGTCATTTTCATCAGTTCTTATTGTGCAAGCCTTTCCAAAATCATGAAATAGCATACTCAATTTCAAATATATCTGGGATTCTACAGTTTCAGTTGCTATAATTGCATGATTATATAAATCATGTGAATGGCAAGAATTGTTTTTATTAAAATTATAGATTTTGCTTATTCCTGGAACTATGTATTCTAAAATTCCACATTCCCTCAACATTTCTATTTTTCTTGGATTATTAAGTAATATCTTATTAAATTCTTCTCTTATTCTCTCTTTTGATATATTTCTTATATTATCTTTAAGTTCTTTTATTGAATTTAGTGTTAACCTATCAATAGTAAAATCTAGTTGGGCAGAAAACCTAATTGCCCTAAGCATTCTTAATGCATCCTCGCCAAATCTTTTTCTAGGTTCACCTACAGTTCTTATTACCTTTTCATCCAAATCCTCTATCCCATTAAAATAATCTACTAATCCACTTATATTATTATATGCCATTGAATTAATGGTAAAATCTCTTCTCGCCAAATCTTCCTTTAAAGAACTCACAAACTTAACCTCTTTGGGATGTCTATTATCTTCATATTCACCATCTGATCTATAAGTTGTAATTTCATAACTCTCTTTATTTAACATTACTGTAACTGTTCCATGCTTTAATCCAGTTAATATAACTTTATCAAATAACTCCACTACTTCTAGTGGCTTAGCATTAGTTGTTATATCCCAGTCTTTAGGTTCTTTTCCTAGAATACAATCTCTAACACATCCTCCAACCATATAAGCCTCATATCCATTTTCTAATAACCTATCAATGATTAATGCAACATTTTTAGGCATCTCTATATTTTTATTCAATATTTCACCTCTAAACTTATCATTCTTATCAAAATAAATTTATCTTTATCTAATAAAAACAAGCTGCCCTCATAATCATCTGAGAACAGCTCTATTTACTAGAATTTTAATCATCTGCAACATTTCTATTATTATAAGAATAAACATTATACGTCTGCCATATTTGTTCTAAATTACCAAAAATATCAGATATGTTTTCCTTCTCTCGCATTCCTACTGCAATAATTAGTGCATTTATTACCGACATAGGTGCAACTAAAGAATCTACAAATGATGCCATATTACTTTGTGCAATTAATGTGTGATCAGCTTTAGACGCAAGAGGTGATAGTAAACTATCCGTGAGAGCAACCACTTTGGCTCCTCTATCTTGTGAAAATTCTAATGCATCAATAGTTTTAGCAGCATATCGAGGAAAACCAATTCCTATAACTAAATCTCCATCTCCTACATTTATCATTTGTTCAAATACATCTGAAATTCCATAACTTACAATTTTAACATTTTGCAGTATTATATTTAGATAAAACCCTAAAAACTCCGCAAGAGCAGTAGAACTTCTAAGACCAATTATGTATATTCTATTTGCCTCAAAAATCCCCTTTACTACGTCTTCAAACGTGTTTTGATTAATTTTTTCAAGAGTTGCACGTATATTTTCCATATCAGCTTTTAGTACACCTTTTAATGCATCTCCATCAGAAAAATAATCATTTCTAAGCTCTAATCTCTGTACAGTTGTTAGCTTATTCTTTATAAGTTCTTGTAATGCTTTTTGCAATTTAGGATATCCTGAAAAGCCAAGCTCAATCGCAAATCTTACAACTGTCGATTCAGAAACTCCAACAGATATTCCTAGTTTGGCTGCCGTCATAAATGCTGCTTTATCATAATTTTTTAATATGTACTCAGCTATTAATTTCTGACCTTTACTTAGCCTTATAAATTTTCCCTGAATTAATCTCATTAAATCTTTACTGTTTTCATTATTTACTTCATCCATCTTTTGCCTTCCTGTTACAACATTGAATAATATTATCTTAATTCTATCATCTTATTTCTAAATATTCAACAAATAACTTGTTTTTCACAGAGCATATTAAAATTTTGCAATATTTTATCAAGCTACTTTCATTACGTATTATATTTTAAAATCAATATCTTACTTTAATTTATTAATGATGTACAATCAAATTTCCTTTATCTGTCATTATGATTAGTTATTTTCTATAAACTATTAATATAATCTAGTTCTTCTTTGTTTAACTTTCTATATTCCCCTCTTTTTAAATATCCTAGTTTTATTTCCCCTATAGATATTCTTTTTAAAGATAATACATCATGGTGTATAGCAGCACACATTTTTCTTATTTGTCTGTTCTTTCCCTCATGAATACCAATCTCAATAGTCGAAACGCCTTTATCATAACTAATAACTTTAAGCTCAGCTGGAGCAGTAATATACCCTCCAATATCTATACCTATTTCAAACTTCATCTTATCTTTATCAGTTATCTCTCCCTTAACTACCGCCACATACCTTTTTATTATTTCTACCCTTGGATGGATTATTTTATTGTAAATTTCCCCATCATTTGTTAATAACAATAATCCTGAGCTATCATAATCTAATCTGCCAATTGGATATATTCTCTCATTCACCTTAACTATATCCAAAATAGTATCTCTGCCTTTTTCGTCTTTAACCGAGCTAATATATCCCTCAGGCTTATTGAGCATTATATAAACTTTATCTTCTTTCTTTTTTATTTCCTTTCCATCATATTCTATCATATCTTTTAATGGATCTACTTTTATTCCTACTTCATTAACTATAACCCCATTTACTTTAACTTTTCCTGAAATTATTAATTCCTCACATTTTCTTCTTGAAGCTACTCCACAATTTGCGAGATATTTCTGCAATCTTTCTTCCATAATTTAAATCACTCCATTTAGCATATAAATACATTTATACTTTTACATTTTAGATTATATCTTTTTCACTTATATAATACAACTTTCTAATTATTTTTATTTGAATAGTAAAGTAATAGAAACGCTGTCACCAGCGTTTCTATTATCTAATTATAAGGCTACTTTTAAATTGTACTCCTTATGATTAATCAAATTACCAGAGAAATCCTCCGCAACCTGCTCCGCCACCAAGGAATAAAATTAATAAAATCCAAAGCCAGCTTCCGCAGCCACCAAAGCCGCCTCCGCAACCCAAGCCGCCTCCAAAGCCGCCGCCGTAGCCTCCAAATCCACCACCGTATCCTCCGCAGCCGCCGCCGCATCCGCAAACGTTACAGCAACTAGGTTTACAAGAGCAACAAGAATTACATTTACAGCAGCAACAATCATTAGAATGTTTAGACATGTTGATCATCTCCTATTCTTTTGTTAATATATTCTATTCGATACATATATTTTTTGTTCTTTATGATTTAAATAAAATATGAGAACCATCTACAAGTATCATTACTTCATATGGTTCTCACTAATTTAAAATCTATAAATATTTTGTTTATAAAAACTTTTTTTATAACCTAAACTATATTTTTTAATATTCTTTTTATTATTTTATAGGCTATAAATCCAATTAAAAGCATGCATATTATATCTAATCCAAGACCCTTGATTAAGTCTGATCCTATTAATACCATAGAATTTCCATTCTTTCGCTGCAAACTATGAATAAAACTTTCAGTTAAAAACAATGATGCAAATGATCCAGCTGCTGTTGATACTAATATCACTAAAATCTTTTCGTTATTTTGTGATGAAAATATCTTATTAGCGTTCTCTAGTCTATACTTATTTTGAACTACACTGTAAACAATAATCATAATTATAATAACAAATAAAATAATTACCGTCTCACTCCATAAATTTCTGATTATTATATCTTTAACGCTAATTCTATCAAATACAATCTCAAAAAAGCCTCTTCCTAATTTATTTTTATAATCTACACCTCTTATTTTATCTAACAAACTATAATCCTTATTAACTCCAAAATATTCAAATATAGAAATAAATTTAGCTATTATTATGGAAATAGATATAGGTATTATTGAAATCATGCTAATAAATCCTATTACTGAATTAGAAAACATTAAATCTATTATTAACATAAACATTATACCAATAATTCCAAGTAAAATTATTTTTGAAGTTTCTATAATAACTATATTCCAATATCCTTCAACAACGGATATAAATTCAACATTACCGAAATATGATACTGTTGCAATATAAACATAAGTCATTACAAAAAGTATTAATGTAATTAAAAGACATATAAATTCATTATATCTAATCTGCTTTTTTGTATATGGTCCACTACATAAGAACATTTCAGTATTTCTCTTATTAATTCCCTTTGCTATAAAATATATAGCCACAAATATAATTGCTAGCATGAAATATTCATTCCAAGAATTTGTATAGTAGTAGTTATCAAAATTGTTTGCAAGTTGATTTCTAACATTACTTAAATTGCTCTTTATAATTTCATATGCTACAGCTCCCCATACTAATAATCCTATAGAGATGGCTGCCTTAGCAGAATTGAACCATGCATATAGCAATCCTTTATTTAAATATTTTTTCATCATTATCCTCCTTATCAACTTTATAGATAAAGATATCTTCTAAGCTTAAATCTATTTCTTCAATAAATAACGGTTTGAATTTTTCTAAGCTTTTTATAAATTCCCCGTCATATTCATCAGTTATTATGGTAAAGACTCTGCCAACTCTACTAATTTTAAATATTCCCTTAAGTTTTAAATCTTCTTCGTAAACAGGCTCATCAAAAGCCACTTGTATCTTTTTTATCTTATTCTTCATATTTTCCACAGAATTTTCATATGTAACTACGCCTTTATCTAAAATAGCCACATCATCACAAATTCTCTCAAGTTCATTTAAATGATGAGAACTTATTATTATAGTTATACCATTTTCAAAAACTTCATCTGCAAATATCTTTAATAATTTATTCTTTAGTATTGCATCTAGTCCTGATGTTGGCTCATCCAATATTAAATATTCAGCATGAATAGAAAAAGCTAGCATTATGGAAAGTCTCATTTTCATCCCTTTGGACAATTGGAATATATACTTATTAGTTTGAATTTTAAAAATTTTATTTAATTCATTAAATTTCTTTTCATCAAAATTTTTATATGAATATTTATAATACTTCAGTATTTCGCTAACTTTAAAATTTGTTTGCATGATATTCTCATCCGCTATATAGCCAATTTTATTTTTAACGTCTATATTATCATAAACATCTTGTCCCTCATAAAATACATTTCCTGATGTCCCTTTATAAATTCCTGTTAAGCATCTTAAAAGTGTAGTTTTTCCCACACCATTTGGTCCTATAATTCCAAATATTTTATTTTTATCTATTCTAATATCTATATTTTTCAAAATTTGTTTTCCATCAATCTCAAAGGATAGATTATTTACTTCTATCATTATCATCCACCCCTAACTCGGAAAATATTTGAAGTGCCAACCTTATAAATTCTTCCTTACTAACGCCCCCATAACTTGCCTCAAGTATAATTTTTTTTAATTCATTTGAAATGTGCTCCATTTTTTTATGATCCCCCTTACCTTCATAATTAGATGTTATAAAAGTTCCTTTTCCCCTTAAAGTTTCAATTATACCTTCTCTTTCAAGTTCACCATAGGCTTTGCTTATTGTATTGGGGTTTATCATAAGTATTGATGCCAACTCTCTAACTGATGGTAATTTCTCTCCCATCTTTAAAGCTCCTTTTAGAATAAGTTCCTTTATCCCAAGTTCTATTTGTTCATAGATAGGAGTACTACTCCTAGGATCGATTCTAAGCATTGTCATTACCTTCTACATAAGAATGATACATAATATAATCAATTACTAAACCTTCCCCCTCATCTACGAAGACTAAGTTAACTTTTAGCTTTTGTGATCTATCATCTTTTTCTTTTAGAGAGCTGTAATTATATGCATCAACAATTAAGCTTACTGGTTCTTCTCTTGTTATCGGACGTCTTTTAGAAAAATTATTTCGGAATCCATCATATTCACTTAGCATCTCACTTTTATCCTTTTCATTAAGATCACATACTTTTTCTATGTTTACCTTCGAAAAATTAAACTCGAAATTAGTTAACCTTTTTCGTTCTGAAAAACATTCCTTAAATTCATTTGTTTCAGTTAACTTTCCGGTATCATCAATTGCTTTTAACGGTTTATCATTTAGTTGATCTAGAACCTCATTCACAGTTTCGAAATGCTTCTGTTTCTGATACATTTTATTATTATCCATCCCAAGAAAAGCAGTAACTATAATGACAATTCCAAACATAATAATTATCGTTGATTTTTTCATAAACTTCCCTCCTAATTGTATTAAGTGTACTAGCTTATATAGTACACTTGAATTATAAAACTCATTTCTTGCTTTTTCAATTAATAATTGTTTAACATTTCTTAATTTTTCCTTAATATACATAATGTAACCGAAAATATTAATAATAAAAATAACTAGAGATTTTAACCCCTAGTTATTTTTACTATGTACAAACAATTTTCTAAATATCTTTTTTCTTCTCTCCATTAGCATAGATTAATAATGCTGCTACAGCAAAAACTACAGGTCCCGCAATCATAGCAAATGTCGATTTGTAATCCCCATGGATTGCCGGCTCGACAATTGTAAAGAAATTTGCGAATCCAACCACTGCCGTAACTATAACTCCTATAAATATAGCAAATGATTTACTTTTCAATATTATAAAAGGCTTCTCTATATTATCTTTTTTTCTAAATGATATATACGCACTTGATAAAAATAAATATGGTATAGTCATTGCGACATTAGTCATTAATACTAACATTGTGAAAAATAATTTTGCACTGCTTCCTCCCATAGAAACAAATAGCACCATAACTGCTACTATAATAGTTTGAATAAACATTGCATTTATTGGCATCTCGTTTTCATCAATAACAGCCATCTTTCCTGGCCAAAGTTTTGCTGGCGTTCCTTCTATTAACTGTTTAAGTGGAGAATATGATAGTGTAAAAAACGCTCCTGTTAATGCTAAAAACATTGATAATCCAACAAACCTAGCTACCCAATTTCCAACTTGTATAGATAACGAATTACTTAACCCCATTGAACTGCCCAAAGTATATCCTAAATTATTCATAACAACATATGCAACGTTTGCCATATTGATGTTTTCACCTGAAAGAGTGCCTGCCCAGTTTGTAAATATTCCAATCAAGAAAATTCCAAGAGAATAACCAACAGAAATTATAGCTGCTGCCATTAAAATTCCCTTAGGAAATGTCTTCTCTGGATTTTCAGTTTGATCAACAAGTCCACTCACAGCTTCGATACCACCATATGCAAATAAAGCAAAGACTAGGAATGATAAAACTGAACTAACATTCTGATAAGCTGGATTTGGTGAATTAACAAAAGACATTATAGATGTAATTTCCTCTCTAAATTGTCCCTTATTTAATATAGATATTATAATTGCCCCTATTATCAAAACTATGTTTAGAAGTGCTACCGCTATTCCTCCAACTGATGTAATCTTAGTTATTTTGCTTATTCCTCTTTTTGATATAAGATATGTTGCAGATACCCATATAACACCAAGTACCCCTAAAACCTGAGTTGAATTCAATCCAAGTATTCCCCAATTTGATGTAGTATCTATTCCAAATATTGTATTTGATAATGGAATCCAAATAGTAGAACATATATTTATCATCCATACTACATAAGAAGAATACCACATGAAAACTCCTACAAAGGCAAACTTAGGGCCCACAGACTTCTCCATCCATGAGTATATACCACCTTTTTCATCTTTAAATGCAGATCCATATTCTGCCATCATGAATGCAAATGGTATAAAATATGTTATCCCTCCTAATATAAACCAAGGAATTGCACCATAACCCATAAGATAAAAAGATCTTGGCATATTAGCAAATCCGAAAACTGATGTAAAAATCATTAGAATTAATGTAATTAATGTTAATTTCTTTTGTTTATTATTTTCTGCCATTTTTGTTACTCCTTAATTTTAAATACTTAACATATTCAAATAGAATGAATAATATTTTTATTTATTATTTGCAATTTTGATGTACTTTTATGCTATATTTAAATATTTAAATACATTATAAATTCTTAAAGAATAGAAAAACTAATTAACCACACTCTATTTATACTAGAGTGTGGTTAATAACTATGACGACTCATATTTGTTTATGCAATAATATATGCAAATAAAAACATCTTAATTTATCGTTAATTTCTATCTGGTACATTAGATGGATCGTCAATTAGAGTAGTAAAAAAATAATCGTGATCATGCCCATCATTGAATGATGTTTGCCCTTGAACTATATGAATATGCTTATTTCGTGAAATATAAATCGCTGGACCAGTTGTAATGCAAACTCTATGATTATGATCATTAAATGTGTCTGTGACTTCTTCGATTCTATGAACATGAGACAGTCCAACCCTTATTGCTGGGCCAGTGGTACCAGCAATGCGATGATTGTGTTCTTCACAATTCTCATCTTCTTCATAATTTGTGCTTGATAGAAATTCATGATTATGATCCCTATACCTATAATAATTATCACCAAGTTGGTTTCCTCTATAATGACGACCATAAGCAATATCGCAATTATTATTGTTGCTCATATCTAATTCCTCCTCAGTTTTTATATACTATATGTTATGTACGATCATATGATTGGTGTTAAAAAGCCTAACTTATTTCATCTATCTTTCTAATTAACTAAAGTTTATTTAATGTCAACTTATAGAATAAAATTTTCCTAACTTATTTAAACTAACGTGTACATTATGTTTATTTGTAAAAATAAAAGACATGATTTTAAATACCATGTCTTTTAAATCTTTATAACTTCCTCTTAACTGTAATAATTATTATAATAATTTTTGGCTAAAAACATTATCTAAATTTACTTTTTGGATTCTTTTTGTAATTTCATCTACATCTATTGTATACAGGCCTAATTCTTTCATCCTATTAAAATATACTGAACCTGCGAAAGTATATCTATCTTTTCTTCCTTCTCTAGTACTCGCCTTTTCATTTGCGTAAGTTATCATATCTCCGATTGCTATAGATGAAGGAAGTATCAAAAGCGGCATTCCCATAGCCAATCTTACCGCATTGTGTCCAGCTAAAGCACCAGTACACATTGCTTCTGTATGACCAACAAATAATCCACTTTTCTCACCTGCACAGAACAAATTATCTACGCCAATTACCTTTAAGTCATTAGTTCTTGGTGCAACTGATAAATACCTAATTGAGTTTCCTTTACTTCCTGCGTATGGATCAACATATTTAGCATTTTCTAATCCTTTTATTTTCCTTAGTTTGTATAACGGATAGTAAGTTGTCATTAGCTTTGCATGTCCCGTATCCAAGAGTATGATATTCTCAGCAAATTCTTTGAGCGCATATTGTTGGCATACTTTTGTACTTAATTTATCATAATTTATATCTTCCTTAGGAACTTTTAAAATTACAACACCTTTAGAATCTAACTCATTTCTTATTTCATCTGACAAACTTTCTTTAGCCAATTTACAAGAACCAGAGAACGCCCCTAAGATATCATCTCCTCTTTCTCCTTGAATATCGGAAACTCCACATCTTTCACTAATACTAATTCTAGGCCCAAACGCAGGACATCTTAAAACACACATTGAGCAGCCATTTCCATAACGCAAGCAATTTCCCATAGGCCCGGTAGTTCCTGTTGTCTCTATAAATACGTCACCTTCTATATAAGTTCCATCGCTAAGATAAGCACCTTTTATTTTTTGTCCATCAAAATTTATGTCATTAACTCTGCTCTCCATCATTAGGTTTATATCTAATGATTTCAAATATTTGCTAACAACTCCCTCTATTAAATTAACATTATACAGTGTAGCATGTTTATGTCCTGGAAAATCTATATTTTTATGAGTTGAAATTTCATCTGTGATCTTAATCAGATCTCCTCCGCCAAGAGCTATTAATTCTTCTGCAGCAGTATATCTACCATTATTACGCATTATTCCACCTACATTACCAAGTCCAAGTAACAAATCTGTCTTTTCGATTATAGTAACATCTGCTCCAGCTTTTTTACTCGAAATTGCTGCCGCGCATCCAGACCAACCTCCGCCAACAATAATAACCTTCATATAAATCTTCTCCCTTCAAAAATACTTCTCGGGTCAGCCTGTTCTTTGCAGAATCTTTTTACTCTGTGACCTGAAAATCTTGATGTACATGCTCCACAAATTCCTTCACCGCAGCACATCTTAAAATTATTACAACATGAAAGTGAGACATCATTTCTATTAATGTCGCTTAAATAATTAATAACACCATAAGTCAAGATATCGGCTCCTGCTACATGAATATAATTAGTTCCATTTTTAAGCGAATCCTTAATCAATACTTTTGCATGATCTGAGAGCTTGCCCTTATCCAGTAGTGAACACTCTGATACCTCTATTTTATATTCGGATAAAATTTCTTCAGAAAAATTTTCCTCAAATGGATCTTTATCGATTATTATTTGTATATCATTATTTTGTGAAATTAACTTTCTTACTACAGGTATCATAGGAGCTAATCCAATACCTCTTGCAAGTACTAATGCTTTATTATTCTTTTGGGCCAATATATTTTTAATTCCAAAAACACCATTCCAGTAAGGTCCACGTATTACTATGTTCCCGCCTGTTTTAATATCTAATAATTTAGCAGTTTTAACCCCTCTAATTTCAACAGCAACCATGATAATGTCACTTTCTATATCTGAATTCATTATAGATATCGGAACATCGAAATAAGTATTTCCATCAGTTCTTATAAATATATAACTTCCAGGCTTCACCAAATCTATAACTAATTTATGAGGAGCTTTAAATTTAATTATCACTAATTCATCATTATAATTTAGTACCTCTGTCACATTACATTCAAAAGTTTTACGCCCTTCTTTTGCTTTATTTCCATTATTATGGAGTTCTTGATATATACAAACCCCCTTCCAATTCAAACAATCACAAAAAACTTCTCCTTGGCATTGGGAACATGTCAAACACTGCCCATACTCTGCAAGTTTACATGGACAATACTCCGTTCCCGCATCTATACAATCAATAGCTTCTTTTACCATTTTTTCTCCTTTAGATAAAATTGCTTCTAATATAAATTATTTTAAAATATCTAATTTGACACAAATATAATTGTTTAAAATTATTTATTTTCCAATATTCTAATCTATACCTTATACCCTAAGAATTTATTTTTGATTTTCTAAATATTTTATTTAATAAAAAAAGTAGATAGTAATAAAAAACTATCTACTATTGCTTACTAAACCAATTCTTTAACTGTATGATTCCCAAATGCTACTTTCTCTAATACATAATTATATATTTTTTCTGTCACATTCCATCTATCTGGACAATTTAAAACTACAATTATCACATCTTTGCCATTATTATTAATTGATGAAACTAAACACTTACCAGCTTGGCCTGTATATCCTGTTTTAACACCATTAGCTCCTGGAATTCTCCACAATATTTTATTTATGTTATTATAATCTCTTGTAAAATTATACTTTTCTTTTGAGATTTGTTTACTTCCTACTACTTCTCTAAATAGATCATAATCCATGCCCTTAGCAGTAAGTATCGCTAAATCATATGCTGAAGAATAGTGTTTACTACTATCCAATCCATGAGGAGACTCAAAATGTGAATCTAATATTCCTATGCCCCTAGCATAATGATTCATTATTTCCGCAAATCCTTCTATTGATCCCCCTAATTCCTCGGCAATAGCTATTGCTGCATCATTTCCCGACTTAAACATTAATCCAAAAACTAACTCCCTCAAAGTAATTTCTTCATTTTCTTTATATCCAACTGTAGACCCTCTTATACTAGCTGCTTTTTTACTTATTACTACTTTTTTATCTAGATTACCTTGTTCAATAGCTATTAAAGAAGTAAGTATCTTTGTTGTACTTGCCATTGGAACTATTTCATAAGCATTTTGTTCAAATAAAACTGCATGACTTTCCTTATCCAATGCAATCGCAGATCTAGCATTTACCCTTAAATTATTACCTTTACCTTTGGCATTTGCATCTATACATATTATTTGAGTACATATAAGAATTAGTGCTATCAATGAAGTGTATTTACTAGTACCTTTTCGCATAATTAATCACCTTCTAAACTTACTATTTGGTTCTAGTTTACCTTTAAAATTAATTTTTAAACCTAATTTTGATAATTTTCTAGGTTTATTTTTTTATTATTAGTCAATAATTATGGAGTAGATGTAGTTTGGAGGAATTTTATGAAATTATTTTATGTCTTTTTAGTGGTCTTATTAATATTTTTTATTCCTATTCCCATTAAATTTAGTATTTACTATTCTACCGTAGATTATTATATAAAATTATATGGATTTAATCTTATCTCTAAAAATAAGAAAAGAATAACACGTATAAAAAAACTCAAAAATTCACCTTTAATTAAAAGTAAGCATAAATTTTTTTCAAAAATTAATAGTAAAATAAATTTCAAGCATCTGATTTCTACTTTAAATAATTTAAAATATAAGCCACTGTTAAAAATAAATTTATCTATGGAATACTCACTAAACGATGCTGCGAGAACTGCAATTTTCTATGGAGTCATATATAATACAACATCATTAACTTACATTCTCCTTAATTACCTTTTTAATATAAAGAAATTTAATTTTAAAATAACTCCTGTATTTGATGATAATTTTTTACTAAAAATTGAAACTTCAAGTATAATTTTCTTATCACTTGCAAACATTATATATATAATAATTAATTTATTAAAAAATAACGATAAACAAGGGAGGTGACCCCTTAATAAAGGGGATTTATTATGTCAAGTGAACAACATGTAGAAAACTTAATGAAAAGTACCATGGAAAATCTTAAGGATATGATTGATGTAAACACAGTAATAGGGAAAGCCATAGAAACAAAAGATGGAGCTTATATCGTTCCTGTTTCAAGATTAAGCTTTGGATTTGCTTCTGGTGGAAGTGAATGTCTAAATTTAAAGCAAAATATCACAAGCACAACATTTCCTTTTGGAGGCGGCTCTGGAGCAGGGGTTTCTGTTAAACCTGTAGCATTCCTAGTTGTTAAACAAGATGGTGTTAGAATGCTACCTGTAGATCAAGATACTACATATGATAGAATTGTGGATACAGTTCCTCAAATCTTAGATATTGCAAAAAGTTTAGTAAAAGATATATGTGGAAAGAATAAAAAATCTGCTACTGTCAATACTACTACTGTTGATAATAATTCCGAAGAATGTTATTGCAGTGATAGCGATAATATTTAAATTGCTCCTAATTTTTAATTCAAGAGAGAAATAGTTATTTAATAATACACTATTTCTCTCTTAAATTTAATAAAATAAATATAAAATATCTAAAAATAGATTTTATTGTTTTTTAAAATTTCAAGTATTAATATATTTATAAATTCCGATGATATATCCTTAAATTTTATTCCTGTTCATGATCTTCCTGAACATCTTCTTGCCCAAATAAATCTAGAGTAGGAAGTTCTTTTAAATCTTTCAATTCAAATTGTCTTAAAAATTCATCTGTTGTTCCATATAAGATTGGTCTACCAGGCACTTCTAGTCTGCCAACCTCTTTTATAAGATCTTTTTCTAAAAGCCTTTGGAGAGCACTCTCTGATTTAACTCCTCTAATTTCATCAATATCAATTCTTGTTATAGGCTGCTTATAAGCAATTATGGCTAAACTCTCTATAGATGCTTGTGATAAAGATTGTCTTTTGTTTTTCTTCAAAAGCTTCTGTATATAATCAGAGTTTTCAGCTTTCGTAACTAACTGGTAATTTCCTTTAATACATATTATTTTTATTCCTCTATTATCATTTTCATATTCTTCCATCATTTCATGTATGATAATTTCAATAAGTTTATTTTTTTCTTCAAGATGGTTAACCAAATCCTGCAAACTTAATGGTTCACCACTAGCAAATAGTAAAGATTCTATTGCTGATTTTAAAGAATTTTTTTTCTTGTCATCTATAAATGGAATTTGAATCCCTTTATCATTACTCATCATCTGTTCTCCTTTCAATCAATATATTGCTAAAATTTTCGCTTTGATATACTTTGATCATCCTCTGTTTAATCATCTCTAGCAATGCCAAAAATGTCACAACACACTCTAATTTGCATTCACAATTTTCGATAATCTTGTGAAAGCTGCTTACCTTCTCTGTTTTTAACTTGTCCATAATATATTCTAACTTATCTTCTATTTTATATTTATCCATATATATTTTTTTCTGAATTATGTTATTTCTATTTTGCTTATTATTATATATCTCAAGTAAATTATTATATATATTAAACAATTCTATAAGACTTATATTTTTTAATAAATCTTTTTTATCAGTATCATCTCTTTTTTCTTCTATTACCTCTGGTTTCTTTCCATATATCTCGCCAGCACTAGTATATCTGTCTTTTAAAAATACTGAAACCCCTTTTATTTTCTTATAAAGAATAAGTTTTTCTAAAAGCTTTTTCTCATCATCTTCTTCATCATTTTCTTGTTTTTTAAGCTTCGGCAACAAATTCTTAGATTTAATTTCTATTAAGGTAGCCGCTACTACAATAAACTCAGAAGTTATTTCTAAATCCATCTTTTTCATTTCATTAATATAATTCAGATACTGATTAGTTATTTCATATATTTTTACATTATATATACTCATTTGATTCTTTCTTATTAAATGCAATAGAAGATCAAACGGGCCTTCAAAATCATTAATTTTAATCTTTGGAAGTTCCATATATATCTTTTTTACCTCCATTATGAATTATACTTAAATTATAACTTTAAATCTAAATAATAAGTACTATAATATATAATAACAAGTTATAACATCTAAAACAAGAATCATTAATATATATATATGTTGCAATTCACAATTCACAATTACGGCTAAAATTCTTGCAATATTTTTAGAATTATAATGAAGAATTATTTTTGCAATATATATATTTTGAATAACAAATTTACATTTGAAATTTTCTTAAGTTAAATGTTTCACTTAAGAACAATATATAAGAGCTAATTAAAAATATGTATATTATAAAAATATAAAACAAGCATAGCTAAATAAATTTAATTAAATTTATTGTTTAGCTATGCTTGAATTATTTCTTATTTATAGTTTTACAAGAAAAATATAAAATTCATAATGTTTTTTATCGGGCTATACACCTTTTTCGAATAAGTTTTTAATATTATATTTTATATTGTCAATTATATTGCCTTTCTTGACATCTCTATCGCAATATATATCTACCTCTCCTACTTTTTCGCTACCCAAATAAACTTCACATTTTCCAACTATATCTCCTGCTTTGTATTCTTTTCTTAGCTCATCTATAACAATTTTTTTCTCTAAATCCTTGTTGTCTCCCTTAGGAAGTATAACATTTAAGTCATCTTTAGCCATTGCCATAAAGAACTTATCTGTTTGTTCATCCATATATACTTTATCTATTTCTTCATCTTTAGATACAAGCTTTTTCCCTTCATACTTTGAAAATCCATAATTAAGTAAAACACCCGCATCACGATTTCTTATTTTATAAGTTGGGGCTCCCATTATTACAGTAGCATTCTTACTCCATTTCTTGTTGCTGTAGCGCTAATGCAGTATTTAGCTTCATCCGTAAATCCAGTTTTTAATCCATCACAACCTTCAAAAAATCTAACTAATTTATTGTGGTTTACTAGTTCTATTGGAGATTTTCTTCCTTCTGATATATTATCCATATAAGTTCCTGTGTATTTTAAAACCTTTGGATGTTTCAATAACTCTTTTGACATTATTGCTATATCTTTTGCAGTAGACATATGTCCATCTGCTGGCAATCCATTACAATTCTTGAATGTCGTATTAACCATTCCAAGTTCTTGCGCTCTTTTGTTCATCATATTAACAAATTCTTGCTCTGTACCTCCAAGATATTCTGCAAGTGCAACGGCTGCATCATTTCCAGAAGCTATCGCTACACCTTTCAAAAGTTCTTCAACAGTTCTTATTTCTCCAGTGTCTAAAAGCATTGTACTTCCGCCCATTTTCTTAGCATTTTCACTACAAGTTACTTTATCATCTAATTTAATTTTTCCGCTATCTACGCCCTCCATTGTTATCAACATAGTCATAATTTTTGTTACAGATGCTGGTGCAAATTTTTCATCTGCATTCTTTTCATAAAGTATTTTACCGCTCATTGGTTCCATTAATAAAGCTGATCTTGCTTCAATATTAGTTCCATCTGATTTTACTTTTTCATCCGTATCTACAGCTTTGGCTAAGTTAATTGGTAAAAGTAATAAAGTAAAAATAAATATCAAAGTAAAAGATATAATTCTTTTTGCATTATTTTTCATAGTTACTGCCTCCTTTCAAAATTAGTGTTACCATAAGAAGAAATAATATAACAAGTAATTCTATTTTTCTTAACAATATGACAATATTTTTAACTTATGCATAACTACCGAAATAAAGGGTATAAATATATTTAATAAAAAACTTCTAGTAACTTTAAGCTACTAGAAGTTTTTTACTATTTATCAAATTTTATATCACCTAATAATGCAGCAAAAGGATTATCGTTAAATTCTTCTGCTTCTTTCTTCATTTTCTTCATATAATTATTCACTTCTCTTTTATCAATCTTTCCATTTTTCTCAAATCTCTTCTTAAATTGAGAGGCTTTTTCTCTAAAATTGCAGTTACTGCCAGGGCATACGTATATTGCTCCCTCACCATTTCCTCTTAGTTCCAATTTCTTCTTGCACTCTGGACATCTAGCATTTGTCACTCTAGCTACACTTTCCCTATATCCACATTCTCTATCTTGGCAGACATTCATTACTCCATTTTTACCTTTAACCTCTAATAGATACTTGCCACAATTAGGACACTTCTTTCCAGTTTTATTATCATGAACAAACTTATTATTTGTACCTTTAACATCTTCCACTAAAGCAACTGAATAGTTTTTCATTTCTTTTATAAATGAATGATCATCTCTTTTTCCTTTTGATATTTCATCTAATTGGCTTTCCCATTTAGCCGTTAAAAGTGGTGATTTTAAATCCTTTGGCACAAGTTCCATTAGTTGCTTTCCTTTTGACGTAGGAATTATTTCCTTGCCCTTTTTTTCTATAACAAATGAATTAAATAATTTTTCAATAATATCTGCTCTTGTAGCAACTGTACCAAGCCCACCTGTTTCACCTAAAGTTTTAGCAGCTTCCTTGGAAACATTAATATATTTATGAGGACTTTCCATTGCTGATAAAAGGGTAGCTTCTGTAAACCTAGCTGGTGGTTTTGTTTCACCTTTCTTTATATTAGCACTCTCTACTCTAATACTGTCCCCAATAGACACTGTAGGAAGAACTTGCTCTTTTATTTCTTCTTCATCACTATCTTCTTCTAATCTATCATAAAGCTTTTTCCATCCTTTAGCTTTAATAACTTTTCCTTTAGCTACAAGCTTTTCCCCCTGAACCTCTGCCTCTATTGTAGTTTGAATATATTCAAAGGGTGGAAGCATAACGCTTAAAAATCTTTTAACCACTAAATCATAAATTTTTCTTTCTTCAGATGATAAAAGTGCTAAATTAGGCTTTTGTTCCGTTGGAATAATAGCATGGTGATCACTTACTTTTGAATTATCTACGAAACTCTTATTGCCAATTATTTTTCCTTTAAGTAGTTCTTCTGCTACAATTCTATATTCTCCAATAGAAATTGCTTTTAATCTATCAGGAATAGTAGCCACAATATCAGTAGTAATATATCTTGAATCTGTTCTTGGATAAGTTAATATTTTATAATTTTCATAAAGCCTCTGCATTATGTTTAATGTCTGTTTTGCAGAATATCCCCATATTTTATTTGCATCTCTTTGAAGTTCTGTTAAATCATAAAGGGCTGGAGAAAACTTTTTCTTATTGGCTTCATTTATATTTACTATTTTCCCCTCTGAATTTTTTAGTTTTGAAGCTACCTTATTAGCAAATTCTTCATCAAATATTCTCGAATTATTGTCCTTATTTACCCATGCTAAGTTAAATCCCCTAGTTTTTCCTTCCAAAGTATAATAAGTTTTTGGTTTAAAATTTCTTATTTCATCTTCTCTTAACACAATCATAGATAATGTTGGAGATTGAACTCTTCCTGCTGATAATTGTGCATTATATTTACATGTCAAAGCTCTTGTCACATTAAGTCCTACAAGCCAATCAGCTTCTGCTCTACATACTGCTGCTTTATAAAGATTTTCATAAGCTGCACCTGGTTTTAAATTTCTAAATCCATCTAAGATTGCTTTTTCTGTTTGAGATGAGATCCATAATCTTTTAAGCGGCTTTTTCACCCCTGATTTCTCCAAAATCCACCTAGCAACTAATTCCCCTTCTCTTCCAGCATCTGTAGCAATTACAATATCGCTAACATCATTTCTCAATAATTGTTTTTTTACTTCATTATATTGTCTCCCTGTTTTTTTTAACACCGTAAGTTTCATATGTTTAGGAAGCATTGGGAGTGTTTCCATTTTCCACTCTTTATATTTATTATCATATCCTTCAGGATCCATAAGCCCAACTAAATGCCCCATTGCCCAAGTCACTATATATTTACTACCTTCTATATATGAACCTTTATTTTGGTTACACTTAAGAACTTTTGCCAAATCTCTCCCCACTGATGGTTTTTCTGCTAATACTAATGTTTTACTCATTTTTTCTCCTTGTCGATAAAAAATTCAATAATAAAAATTTATTTCTTATAATTGTTTATTTTCTATACTTAATTTTATTTTAGTAAAATATATATTTCTCAAATTAATCATATTTATTTTACAAATTTTAAGACGTCTTATCGTTTATTTAATTATTCTAGTATATGATTATCAGTATGATTTTTAATTACTTTACCATTATACAACGTTTTTCTTGATAATCCTATTATTTTGAATCAACTATTCTCAGCTTAGTCATTTTTAAAATCACTAATTCTTTACACCCACCATTATTTTTTAATAATTAACTTGAATTTATAATTACCCCTACTATTATATATGCTTAATGACCATTTTTCACTGTACTATTATCATATAAATATAAATCATATCTACATAGTCTTTGTCAAATAATTAGTTAATTATTTAGCTTATAATTTGTTTTAAAGTAAAAACTCAATTCTATTCAAACATATTTATGTATATATTTAAATATACTAACTTAATTTTATTATAAATTTATATAATAATAACTTTAATGTTCATTAATAAAGGAGGTTTTTATGGGAACTCAAAGATGGATTGCCAATGTAGATAATATAAATTATACTATAGAATATTCTAAAAATTTTTTAAGAAAGAGCCTACTAGTAAATAACATTCCTGTAAAACTTCAAAGCTCTAAAACTTTTGGAGTTACACGCGAGACTACATTTAAATTAGGAAGTAAAACCGCCATTCTGGTAAGTATAGATAATAATTGTGATATTGCTATTAATGGTACATACTTAGATTCAGGAGAAAAATATGTCCAAGTAAAATACATGCCTGGCTGGAATTTTATATTTTTAGGCTTAATTTTACTTATCTTTATACTCTCTTACGATAGTCTATGTTCTGCACTTTTTACTTTAGCAGGTTTTTATTTTATTATAAGAGTAAGTATAGAGCCATCTTTAAATACAAGGCAAAGACTTCTAATTTGCTCATTTATAACATTCTCCATTCATTTGTTTTTTTGGGGTGTTTTATTTGTATTAATTTCTATTTTGTAATATTTTCTTGCAAAAGGATTATAAAATAGAATATTATTTTTTATAATCTCTATACTAAATTTACCACAATTAATTTTTCTTAATGTAGACATACTATATATATAATAAATTAAAGGAGATGATTTTGTGGACAATAATAATAATAAAGATTATTCAGAAAGTAATTTTTTAAGAAATGGTAACAAAACTCAAAATCAATATGCGAAAAGTAGTTACAATACAACAATAAAAAAGCCTGGAAGAAATGAAAGTGGTATTGAAGCTGAAAAAAGAGGATTTTAATTTCCGAGCCAAATTAACATATTAATAATAAATTTCCCCTAAAAATCTATTATGCTTTTTAATCTAAAATAGAAGAAGTTTCATATAGTTAAATCCTTACAACTATATGAAACTTCTTTTATTCAATAAGTACTTGAAAATATATAATTCTAATTTAAATCATTTATAAATATTATACTCATCTAATAATCCTAAGATTCTTTTTACCGCATGCTTTGCATCTTTAGGTAATCTTTCCATAGCTTGTTCCCTTTGACTTTCATCACTAATTTGAGCTATTTGAATAACTCTTTGCTGAAGTCCTGGCACCTTGTTTAATTCAGATACAGCTTTATTAAATTTATTAGCAAAGTCAGGATCTTGTTGCATTCTTTGTTGAACATTCATAATTAATTGATAAGGATTCATTAATTTTTCCTCCCATAAAACCTTCTTTCTTCATAATATATATTATTCTGAAATACTTTAAATGTTCATGAGAAATTTTTAAATAAAATATTTATAAAAACTTAATCTTAATTTTATTAGTTTTTTTCATATATAAGCTACTCCAATTGACTTTAATTTGTTCGTTATTCTACTATATTTTTCATTATTAATAATTCCTATGCTATTGCTGGGTATGATAACATTAAGTCCAATCTTAACCGCACTTCTTGCAGTCTTAAAAATACATTCATTATTATCAACTCCAACCAACTCTATTTTACTCACTTCATTCTTTTTCATGAATTTCACTAAATTACTATTTCTAAAAGCACTTGTAAATTGTTTTTCAAAATAATTTTGCGATACTATCTTAATCCTCTTATCCAATTTGGCCCCTTTAGTTCCTACAAGACCGTATCCAAAAAACTTCTTATAAAAAAAATTATTAGGAAGTACACTAGCAATATAAATTACTATATCTTTATTTCTCTGATAAAATATAATTTTCTTATTTATATTATTAATAAGATTATCTACATCTTCAAAATTAAATTTCTCTTTATTACGCTGTTCACCAATAAAATCTTCTTGAGCATCAATAATCAAAAGTGCTTTTTTCATCTATCTCCTCATCTTCCACATAAATCATATTATATTTTCAAAATCTCTTATGTAAATTCTAAACCTCAATTTATTTTATTATTATCTCAAGTATTTAATTACTTATTTAATTATAAATAATAGCGACAATAAAAATAAAAATTTCTATTTACTCTTTAGAATTCTAGATAAATATAACAAGAGGCTTCATATAAATGAAGCCTCACTATGTCCTTATTACTTAATTATATAATGGATGTTTATCACATAAAGTTTCTATTCTAGTCTTAAGAGCTGATAAATCTCCATCTCTCTTCTCTATTGCCTCTGATATAACTGCTGCAATTTCAGCCATATCATCCTTTACAAAACCTCTAGTTGTTATCGCTGCTGTACCAATTCTGATTCCTGAAGTTACAAATGGACTTCTTGTTTCATTAGGTACTGTGTTTTTATTAACAGTTATTCCAACAGAATCTAATAAAGCTTCTGCTTCTTTTCCTGTTATGTCTTTGTTATTTAAATCAACTAAGAATACATGGTTATCTGTTCCACCTGATACAATTTTAAAACCTCTAGCTATTAATTGTTCTGCAAGTTCTTTACAGTTTTCAACTACATTTTCTCCATATGTTTTAAAACTTGGATCTAATGCTTCTTTAAAACAAACAGCCTTAGCAGCTATAATATGCTCTAAAGGACCTCCTTGTATTCCTGGAAATATGTTTTTATTTAATACTTGAGCATATTTATCTTTACAAAGTATTAACCCACCTCTTGGACCTCTTAAAGTCTTATGAGTTGTTGTTGTTACAAAATCAGAATATGGCACTGGTGATGGATGAACACCTGCAGCAACAAGTCCTGCAATATGAGCCATATCTACCATTAATAATGCACCAACTTCATCAGCTATTTCTCTAAACTTTGGAAAATCTAAAATTCTTGCATATGCGCTTGCACCAGCAACTATAAGCTTTGGCTTATTTTCAATAGCTAGCTTTCTTACATTTTCATAGTCAATCATCTCAGTTTCTTTATCAACTCCATAAGATACAAAGTTAAACAATTTTCCTGAAAAATTAACTGGAGAACCATGAGTTAAATGCCCACCATGGCTCAAATCCATACCCAATACAGTATCTCCTGGTTCTAATACTGCAAAATATACAGCCATATTAGCTTGTGAACCTGAATGAGGTTGAACATTAGCATGCTCTGCCCCAAATAATTCCTTAGCTCTATCAATTGCAATTTGTTCTATTTCATCTACAACGTGACATCCTCCATAATATCTTTTATTTGGATATCCCTCAGCATATTTATTAGTTAAATAAGAGCCCATAGCTTCCATAACAGCCGGACTTACAATATTTTCTGAAGCTATTAATTCTATTCCTTTTTGTTGTCTAACTAGCTCTTTCTCAATTAAATCATAAATTTCTTTATCTTCTCTTTGTATATTTTCAAAATTCATCTTAATAAATCACCCCAATATATTTTTGTTCCCTAACGGGCACGAGAAACCACTTTAACATAGTATAAAATATGTACAAGAGTTTCACTTATATTCAAATTATATGTTTTCTTACTAAATTTATCAACTATTTTTTATATTTTTATATTGCCTTTAGTAGAATTTGTTATATTTTATATTATCTTATAGATTCAGTCTACTATATTAATATGCTTAACTTCCAATGATTTTATCCGCTGATAACATATAATCTTTCATTATTAAATATTATATAACTTACTCCTATAAGAATTATTTATTATGTGCTATAATTCATTTGTTATAAAAAATATATTGGAGAAAAAATTATGGACTTAAATAAATTACTCAAAGTATCTACATTGGCTGGAAAAATAATGCTAGAAAGTGGTGCCGAAACTTATAGAGTCGAAGAAACCATTAGTAGAATATGTACTGCCTTTGGTGCTCATACAGTTGATAGTTTTGTAATACCGACAGGGATAATTGTAACAGTCACTTATTACGATGAGGTTGCTACCATTGTTCAAAGAATTATTTCTAGGGGTGTTGATTTACATAAAGTAGATTTAGTCAATGATCTTTCTAGAAAAATACAAACAGAAACTATTGATATAAATGAATTTAATAAAGAACTTACAAACATATCGAATAGCCATAGGTACTCTAACTTAACCACTTTATTGTGGTCTGCTCTTAGCGCAGGATGCTTTAGTATTATGTTTGGTGGAAATCTTAAAGACTTTATTTCTGCAAGCATAATTGGTGCAGTAATAAAAATCATTGTTGTTATATGCCAAAAATTAAATATAAACGAATTTTTCACTAATTCCTTAAGTGGAGGATTGTGTGCATTTTTAGCTATAGCATTCATAAAATTAAATTTATCTAATAATTTAGATAAAACTATTATAGGTTCTATTATGCTTCTTGTTCCTGGGCTCACAATTACTAATGCAATTAGAGATACTATAGCTGGTGACTTTTTATCTGGTATAACAAAAGCCTCTGAAGCATTTTTAGTTGCGGTTTCTATAGCTGTTGGCACTGGTGCAGTTTTAAGCCTATTTATAAATAACTTAGGTTAATTCTAATCCAAATAATAAGCTAATAGAATATATTTCATTTTTATTATAATATTTAGGAGGTTTTATGCTAACACAAATTGCAGTCTCATTTTTAGCATCCTTAGGCTTTGGAATAATTTTTAATATAAAAGGAAAGAATTTAATATTTGCATCTATAGGTGGTGCTATAAGTTGGTTTTCTTATCTTTATTTAAAAGAAAATTATATAGGTGATATCTTATCATTGTTTATATCCTCAATACTATTTAGCATATATTCAGAAATTTGTGCAAGGCTTTTAAAAACACCTGTAACAACTTTGGTAATTTGTGCACTTATTCCACTAGTTCCTGGTTCTGGAATGTACTATACAATGTACGAAACAATAAGTGGCAATATAAGCCGTGCAGTAGAATTAGGGTTAAATACATTAGCTAGTGCTGGAACATTAGCATTAGGGGTAATATTTGTATCTACTATAACAAAACAGGTAACAAATTTAAAAAAAGTTAAAGAAAAATTACTAGAAAAATAAATTAACTGGATTATTTTTCTAGTAATTTTTTAATCTCTTTTATTTCTTCTCTTAAATCATTTAATGATAATTCCAAATGGTTTATCTTACTATCCATGTCCTCTTCTGAATTTTTCTTCTTAATATCATTTGTTGATTTATTAGGTTTATTTTTGCTTGAGTTAGTATTTTGCGAACTACTACAAAACGGATTACTTACATTATAACTTTTAGGATTAAAGTATATTCCTGGTCCTCCTTGGAAATATTGCTGCTGGGCATTATATGTCTCTATTACTTGGCCAACTAATTGCAGCCAATTTCCTAATGCATTTTGAACATTGAACGGAAGCCTTCCTGATAATATATTTCCCAATATCTCTCCTATAAGAATAAATAGCTGTGGATCTACATCTTGAAATCCGTTTGGAATATCTCTACATTCTGAATTTTCAAACTCATCCTCTGTTTTATCTCCATTGTCATTTTTACCACAACTACTATATCCACAAGCTCTCGCTAGATTCTCAAAATCATTCCATCCCTTAAACTCCATAGTTTCCTCTAAATTGTAATTACTTTTTATCATTATATTATTTATTTTTAGCAATGTTCCTATAATACCAACAGCAAGTCATTTCTACTTACTTCATTTAAGTAAAGATTTATAAACCAAGTCTTCTTTCAAGCTCCAAAATTCCATCTTTAACTTCCTCTATAGGAAGATTACCTTCCGCTAATTCATCGTAATCTTTTTCTTTAAGTCTGTTGTAAAATTTAATTCCTTCTAAAATAATGCTACCATCATTATCAGTCTTTCTAAGAATATAAAATAAGGTATCCTCTGCTCTATCAAACTTATTAGTCAGTTCATATATTCTAAATATTTTCTTGTCTAAATCTAAGGAAAGTTCATAATTAATTAATTCATCTGCTACTTCTGTTGCTTCATAAAGATATTTCTCATTTATCTCATCATCTTCAATATAAGCCTTATAAAAACCTTCTAGTGACTTTTCATAATATTGAATTTTAGCGCTTTCATTATTTTCCTTATCGCTAATAAGTCCTTGAAGTTTCATAAGACTTCCAAATGCTATAAATTTTTCTGCATTATAATGCGTTTCTTTACCTATAAAACTTTCTATGCTGCTGAAAGAAAATATGTCTATAGTTCCTATATCGATTCCTACGAGAGCCTTAAGTTTTTTGTTTATTTTTTCTTTAGCTTCTCCTATATCACCCTTTACTATATCCTTTCTTACTTCTTCATTTGTTAATGTTAAAGTATTCTCTATCTCTTTCATATAATCATTCTTTATCATTGAGTCGCACCTCATCTTTTAAATTATTAGTTAAATTTGTATATTCCTAAAATATAAATACCTTTGCATTTAATTATTATACTCATAAAAATTTATAAAATATTAGATTTTCTAATACATCACATTTTTATACATTTCTCATACAATATAATATAAAAAGAATCTCTTACAACTAAATTATACGGAGAAAAACTTGATAAACTTATGATAGTATGGAGGTAATTTATGAATATTATTTGTGAAAATGAACATGATTATGATTGCTACGATACTCGTCCTAGCTGCACTTATTCTGACAATCGTCCTAGTTGCAGATGTTACAATCGTGCCCCAGAGCCTGGTAGAGCTTTACTAAATGTTGGTTCTGGTGGAGTTGGACCATTGCCTATAATTTCAACACCATTATCTAGACCTATACCTGTAGCTAGTGTTTCTCTAGATACTACTAACATGTGTAATCCTAAAGTGCTTTTAACATTTACTAGCATAATTTCTTTACCTGTAGATATTTTAGTAAATCTAAATTTCACATTAATAAAAACAGTTGGTGATGGAGCTCCTCAACCAATAGGTGGAACATTTACTTTCGCCGAAACAGTTAGTGTCTTAGAATCTGAATCATTTAGTTTTCAATTTTGTGATTGCAATCCAGCTTATGCTAATACGACTTATACAGTTCAACTTGAGCCAACTAGCTTAATTTCTGTAACAGCTGGATTAACTATAACTAATGCAGTATTATCAGCTTTAGCTGTTGAATCTCTATAATTATAGCTAATTATATTAAAGGGAGCTCTTTTGAGAGCTTCCTTTATTTTTATATTTTAAACGAAATTTAATACCCTTAATATTTCTACACCAATTTCTCTTTCCGTACCTTTATAAGGATAGCAATGAATATGAATTGCAGGATTAAAATTTAGTTCGATTATTGAGTAATTAGAATTTTCGTCGTTAAAATTTTCAAGCATCATGTCAACTCCACAAATTCTTGCGTTTACAGCATCCGCTGCATTTACAGCTATTATTTTAAACTTTTCAGGAATACTATCAGTATAATCTATACTATCTCCTCCAGTGCTTATGTTTGAATTCTCTCTTAGATAAACAATTTCGTCTTCCTCAGGGATATAATTAAAATCTTTATTTTGTTGCTTTAAAAATAATTCTGCACTTTCATCTAAAATTATCTTTTCAAGTGGTGTTACATAGTGATGACCTCTTAACGGATCCTGATTCTTTATTTCCACTAGTTCCTTAATAGAACTGACTCCATCCCCTTTAACATTAGCTGGAACTCTATGAAGTATTCCTGCAACTTTACCGTCTATAACTAAAAAACGATATTCTTTTCCCTTAACAAATTCTTCTATGAGAACTGTATTATCATATTTAAATGCGAGTTCCAAAGCCTTTTTAATACTCTCTTCATCAGCGCCTTCTTTAAATATACTTATACCTATCCCAAAATTTGTTGATTTTGGTTTAATAACAACTGGCTTTTTAGTAAATTCTTTTATTATATTAAAAGACTCATTTATTGAATTTACCTCAATTCCTTTTGGAACCTTAATACCACTATCAGAAAGAACTCTTTTAGTCACGCTCTTATTTTCCATAATTAAAGCAGTTATATAGCTATCTTTTGATGTTTTAGTTGCCTGCTTAATATATTCTACTTTATTATTCTTTCTAAGTGATATGAAATTTTCGAATTTATCCAAAACTTCAACTTCTACTCCTCTTTTAATGGCTTCTTTCATTAATATTTGAGTAGATAGCTCTAATTCTTCATATCCTTCCAATTTAAATCTGTTTTTATAAGAATTTTCTTTATATTTTTGTGCTATATCTAAATGGGCATTGATATATCCTTCTTCTTTTACTTTTTTTTCAATTTTATAAGCATATGTTAGTTGATTATTCTTAATTTTTTCGATCATCAAGTCAATAATTCTTTCTTTTCCAAGATTCAATTTATCATTAATATCTCTTATATTATTTAATATTTCTACTCCCCAATGCTCTTTGGAAATAAGCTCTCCATCTTTCTTTAATAAAACATCTTTTTGTCCTAGTTTTGAAATTATATTTTGGTTTTCTGTTCCCTCTTCCTGCCATCTATCATAGTCAGTTTCTTCATTAATTAGCAAAAACAAATTAAATACTTGAAGAAAATACAGATCATCTAAGCTTATTCCTCCTTTTTCAAAAGGATTAATATCAATACTTCTATATTCTAGATATTGGATTCCATCTTTACTAAGTGAATTAAAGAAATCACTTGGATCTTTTGGTTTAAGCCTTACACAGCTATATAATTCTTTATGGCTTCCTATAAGCTTATCGCTTACAAATCTCCTTAAACTTTCAATATGCTCATCAACAGAATTATAATTAGGATATAGATCTATTTTATTCTTATACCCACATTCACTATTTCTATAAGACAAAGCCCCTTCATTTGAAAAACTATCATGTGCAATTTCCTTAGATGAATTCATACAAGGTCCCATATAGCTTTTGTCAACAACTCCACTTGCTCCTAAAAGATAGATAATAATCCACCTATACCTCAAGTAATTTCTTGTAACCTTTAAGTATAAGTTATTTTTAAACTCCTTGTATCTCAATTTCTGATTTTCATTAAATATTCCACTAAAAAGCTTATGAGTGTTCTGTCTTTCATATAAACAGTATAACTTTCTCAAGAAATCATCATCAAAGGAAAAATTATAATGGATACCACATATAAGCTGTTTTTTACCTCCATATTTTTTTATTAAATTTTCTCTGTAACGTCTAGCTTCTCTACCTTTTTCATTGTCACCATATTCTGCAATTCTAATTTTATCATCGGTAGGTACTATTCCCGGCATAGACTGTGGCCATAAATATTCATCCTCAATTTCCATTGCAACAATATCATATAGCACTCTAGAAAAATTATATGTTTCCTCTATATTTTTAAATGGTGGTGTTATAACTTCTATTTGACTTTCAGCAAAATCCGTAGTTATATATTTGTTTTCCACTTTCTCACCAAACACTGCTGGATGTCTTTTAACTGATAACTCACCTTTATTATTTACTCTTAAACTTTCTCTTTCTATACCATAATTACCTTTTAATAACTCAAAAGGCGTAAATAATTCTTTAAGTTCATTTAACATTGACTGCCTCCCCATATAAATTTTATCTATATATTTTATTGATTTCTATTTATATTTTCTTTTCACCTCAATTATATATAATATATAAGCTACACTTCCTTTTAGAATACTCGATATAGAAATACTTATCCAAATACCATTTAAACCAAATGGTTTTATTAAAGCTAATGCCATTGGTATTCGTAGTGCTGTAAATATAATGCTTATAATTGAAGATATTTTAGGTTTTCCTATGCCTGTAAATAATCCATTAGATACAGTTTCTGTAGTACTAAATAATTGAGAAAATGCTACTACTTGTAAGTACATATTAGCTATTGCAATTGTTTGCTGATCTTTAACAAATAATTTAACAAATGGTGTACTAAAAAACATGAATATAAATGCCATAAGAAGAGAGTATATAATTCCTATCCTAAGTGCAGTGTTATACCCTTCTTTGATTCTTTTATATTTTTTAGCCCCAAAATTTTGACCTGTAAATGCAGCTATCGCACCATGAAGGCCACCAATAACCATATATGTAATAGATTCAATTTGAAGTCCTATTTTTTGAGCAGCTATTGCATCTGATCCAAATATAGCTATTATTTTTGCAAGGAATATGTTTATTACAGTAAATAGAATTCTTTGTATAGCCATAGGAAATCCTAAAATTATTATTTCCTTTATCTTATTATAATCAATTTTTACACTAAAATTATACTTAAGTGTTCCCGATGATCTAAATAAATATAACAAAAACATTATAATATTAGCAATCATTGTTGCAATTGCTGCTCCTTCAACGCCTAGTTTTACAGCATAAATAAAAATCGGGTCTAATATTATATTTGCAACTACTCCTACAACATTTATATTAAATGCTAATTTATTATTTCCAAAGCTCCCCAGTATCCTTGCATATAAAAGATTAAAAAATGCAAAAATTATTGTAGGTCCACTGAAAATTAAAAATTCATATGCATCTTTTTCAACTGCAATATTATTTATATTTAAAAAATTCACAAGTGCTCTTCCTAATATAATAAGTATAGACCCAAAAATAAACGACATTACTGCATTAATTAAAAGGCCCGCATTAATATACTCTTTTACCTCATTCTCTTCTTTTTTACCTATAGAATGTGCGACTTTTATTCCTGTTCCTATAACTACTAATGAGTTTATAGAATATCCAAGGCCTACGAAAAAACTCGCTGATCCAACACTCGCTACAGCATTACTTCCAAGTCCGCCAACCCACAGCATATCAACCAGATTATATGTAAATTGTAGCAATGAACTTCCCATTATTGGTACTGATAATGTTGTTAGAACATTCAATGTTTTTCCTTTAGTTAAATCAATCTGTCTCATTTCATCTCCGTTTTTATAAATTTTTATTATTTTTAATAAGTACATTATATTTAGTATATTATAAAGATTAACAAAATCGTACTTTCATATTAACTTTTAATTAGAATCTTCATTTTTCTTATCAATTTGTACGCAATCCTCATTTTCTGTAATTAGATTAAGTAAAAACAGCACTAATCTGTTACAATTACTTGTGTTTAACTTGTACAAGTTCCAAATTCCATCTTTTCTTGCTTTAACCAACCCACAATCTATTAATACCTTCATATGATGCGATAAAGTAGGTTGTGTAAATTCAAAGCTCTCTAATATCTCACACGCACATTTTTCTCCACAAGATAATAAGTCTATTATTTTTAGCCTATTAGGATCTGAAAGTGCCTTTAAAATTCTTCCATTCTTATCATATTTCTTACACACATTTAACTCCTTTTTCAATATTAGCCATTTTACTAATCTATGTATATAGTATAGATATTCATCTATGTGTAGTCAAGATTTTTTATTTTAATTTGCCTTTTAAACCGCCATCACATATATACCTATCTATTTGATGCCATAACTCTAGCTACTGTCTTATGTTGATAAATAGTATATTTTAATCTAAGGTTTCCGCAAACATAAATGCTAGTATTATTCTTTTAGCATTTCTCATTAATATATTTTACTTTCTATAGAAATATCGCTTAAATCAAAAGAGCCAAGATTTTATTCCTGACTCTAGATTTTCTAATCAACATTTTATGATGTTACAAAGTATAATTTTAATCTATGTAAATCATATAATAAATTTTACTACTAGTTTCGCAGCTTTAAAAGTAAGCTTCCCATATAAATTTCTTAATATAATTTATGTAAAATTGTTCTTCAAAAACATTATACAAATATTTGTTTATCTACGCATTTACTATTTCTCCACCATTAACATGGATTACTTGCCCTGTGATATATGAAGCACATTGTGAAGCTAAAAATACGTATGCTCCAGCACACTCTACTGGCTGTCCTGCTCTTCCCAATGGTGTATCCGATCCAAATTTCTCAACCTTTTTTTCATCAAAGCTTGCTGGAATTAATGGTGTCCAGATTGGCCCAGGTGCAACAGCATTTACTCTTATATTAGTTTTTCCTTTTGCTAATGCAGTAGATAAAGATCTTGTTAATGTAACTATAGCACCTTTAGTCATTGAATAATCAATTAATGTTTCATTTCCCTTATATGCAGTTATTGAAGCAGTATTTATTATGCATCCACCTGCTTTCAAATGATTTAATGCTGCCCTTGTCATATAAAATGTTCCATATACGTTTGTCTTAAATGTCTTATCAAATTGCTCGTCACTTATTTGCTTGAAATCTGCACTTTCATATTGAACTGCTGCATTATTAACTAATATATCTATTTTTCCATATTCTTTAATAGTTTTTTCTAAAACATTATTACAAAAATTAGGATCACTTATATCACCTTTAATTAAGGTACATCTTCTGCCTATATTATCTATTATTTTTTTTGTTTCTTCTGCATCTTTATTTTCATTATAATAAGCAATCACTATGTCAGCGCCTTGATTTGCATATGCTATAGCAACAGCCTTTCCGATTCCACTATCGCCTCCAGTAATTACTGCAATCTTGTCCTTTAATATATCTCCTTTTTTATTATAACTTGGATCATCATATATTGGAGCTGGATTCATTTCATACTCCAGTCCTGGTTGTTCTTTTTGTTCTTGTTTTGGAAAAGATGTTGGAAAATTCATTTTAATTCCTCCTGTTTTTCTTTATTTTTATAAAAATTAGTTTTTCCTATATACTAAAAAATATTTATGTGCAAAAAATTAAACTTCTAGTAAGTTAGAAATTTAATTTCACTTAACTTACTAGAAGTTTATTTATAATACCTCTTATTCATCTATTCTCTCAATTGCGAGTCCTACAAGTCCTGGTCCTGTATTTACCCCAAGCGCTGGACCAATTGTTCCAGCTATTGTACACTCAACTACATTGGGTAAATCTTTTATCAAGCAGTATAGGTTTTGTACCTTATCAAAACCATTTCCATCTAAAATCCAGGCTTTATATTTACCTTTTTCTAAATACATTTTAAATATACTGGTTAATTTAGATACAGCTTGCTTTGAACCTCTAACTTTAGCTGCAGTTCTATATGTTCCATCTTCTGCTACAGTTATTATTGGCTTAAGATTCAAAAACTCTCCTATTGTTCCTGCCACTTTGCCAATCCTTCCTCCTTTTTGAAGATATTCTAAAGTATCTATTGTAAAAAATAAATCTATCTTCTCTCTGTATGTAGGTAGAATTTCAATTATTTCATTAAATGTTTTACCTTCTCTAATTAACCTTGAAGTTTCCAAAACAATTGCACCTTCTGCCATTGTTAATGTTCTAGAATCAAAAACAAAAGTTTTCAGCTCCTTGAACTCCTCACAAATTAGTCTTACTGCATTATATGTTCCTGAAAATGCAGATGAAATAGTTATTATTATTGCATGCGTAAATCCCTCACTAACAACATCTTTCAGAACGCTTGTTATTTTTTCAATACTCGGTAACGATGTTTTAGGAATTTCTGTTTTTAATCTTTCATACATAAATTGGGGAGTTATATCAATTCTATCCTCGTATTCCTTATCCGAATATATAATTTTAAATGGCAAAAGCCTTATTTGGTTTGCTTCTAATAACTCTATGCTTATATCCGATGCACTATCAGTAATTAATGCTATCTTTTCCACTTATTGTTCCTCCTAAATTAATTTTACATTACAATCATTATATCACTCTCTATACGTTTATCAATATTTCCAAAACATTTCGAAACTAATACCCTAACTTTTAAAAAATCTAATCTTTAAAATCGAAAAATAAATCACCTATAGACAATTTTACTTTAACGGGAATAATGCTTATTTAACTATTACACCAAGAAATCTTGCTAGCTCAACTGCCTGCATAGGAGATACAATAGCATCTTTTAGCTCTTTTCCAGTTAACGATATGTCCGAAATGTTATTTTCTCTAAAATCTACTTTTTTAAGAGGAGTATTAGTAAACTCAGAGTTAGCTAAATCACATCCATTAAATGCAACATACGTAAAGCTACATTCCAAAAACATACTACTTTGCATATCACATTCCTGAAATTTTACATTCTTGACCTTTGAATATCCAAAGTTTGAGTATCTGCTAACTGTATCTTTAAAAAGAACCTCTTGTATACTACTATCACTAAAATCAGATCCTAAAAGCTTGCAATTATTAAATTCTACTCTATGTATACTTCCATTTGAAAAATCAATATTTGATAAATCACAATTTTCAAATATTATATCTACTAAGTCTACATTTCTTAAACAACACTCCCTAAACACAACATTTTCAAACTTGCATGCACTAATCTCCACCCTTTCTTCATTCATATATTCTAGACAACTATTCCTAACTAAAGTATTTGTTAAATATTTTTCATTTATGAGTTTCTCTTTAATGTTTATATTTTCTTCTAATATACTCTTTAATCTTGGTCCTGATATTTTTTTTAATTCCGCCATATGCATTCTCCTTACCCCAAAATTAATTTTAAATTTTCCTTTATTATAATTCTTATTTTATGAATTGTGTATAATAATTTACTATACGCAATCTTGATTTTATTTTAGTACATATATAAAAGAGAACTTTAACTAAAGTAAAGCTCTCTTTATTGACGGAAATTAAAATCAAACCAAATTATCATTCTTATACAATTCCTCAACTCGCGCCCAGTCAATTAAATTCCATATGTTTTTAACGTAATCTCCACGTAAATTTTTATATTTCAGATAATACGAGTGCTCCCAAACATCTATTGTTAGTATTGGAGTAAATCCAAAACTTAGAGGTGTATCCTGATTTGAACTATTTGCAACTTTCAGCTTACCACGTTTATCTTTAACTAGCCAGCCATAGCCTGATCCAAATTTATTTATTGCAGTTTCGCTAACAAGCTTCTTTAACATTTCTAGTGAACCAAAAGTACTAACTATTTCGTTAAGTAGTTTCCCTTCAGGTTCCTTTTTAGGATAAGGGAAAAGAATTGAAAAATATAAATTGTGATTTAATACACCTCCACCTTGATTTATAACATCGCGATAAATTTTTTTAGGTATTTTATTTGGATTTGAAAGTATTTGCTCTAAGGTTTTTCCCTCTGTAAATTTCTCATATCCCTTAAGCACATTATTTAGTTTATCAACATATCCTTGAAGATGTTTAGTATAGTGTATTTTTACAGTTTCTTCATCAATGTATGGTTCTAGTGAATTATACGAATACGTTAATTCAATTTTTTCATATCTCATATTTTTCCTCCAAACTTTAGAGAACAAAATTCATTTTATATTATAGTATGTTTTAATTGAATAAATGTTCACCTAAATAATCAAAGTAAAAATTTGAAATCCTATCAACACACATGAGAAAATCTATAATTCTTTACAGTACAAACT
The DNA here is from genome assembly GCF_002969175.1 of Clostridium sp. MF28. NCBI lineage: Bacteria > Bacillati > Bacillota > Clostridia > Eubacteriales > Clostridiaceae > Clostridium > Clostridium sp. MF28. The sequence continues at coordinate 5,484,553 of NZ_CP014331.1, read as the reverse complement.
TCTCAATTATTATTTCTCCTTCTTTATTGACATATGCCTTAATATCTTTACTTGAGACATCTAATGTTTTTAATCTTTCTCCAAAGCAAAAAACTGTATTGCTATATGCAATTTTTGCAGTTATAATTCCTCCTTGCAACACTTCCAATTTGGTTGTTACCCCCGAAGGACTCCCAACTATTCCAAGTTTAATATTTCCTCTTGCTGATATAACGCCCCCTCTGGCTACTGAATCATCACGTAAAAAAATAATATCATTTAGTGCTGTTAAATTAGAAACATATTGTCCTTTATCTTTTATAATAATATTTCCTGTAGATTTTATTAAAGAATCCTGACAATAGCCTATATATATGTCTGCTGGAATTATCATATTATCTTCTAACAGTTCTATTTCATTGGTTATTAACTCTTCAAGATTTCTTAAATCCTCTATTGATTCTATTTTTGATAAGTTTAATCCCATCATTTTACTTCTTATAAAACTTACTAAATCATTATTATCACTATCTTCACAAATACTATGAGTTATTATATTTAAAGACAATTTAGGTATAGATTTATACCTGTTTTCTATAAGAATTTTAACCAATTCAGAAATTTTTTTAGAGTTATTGCTAGACTCATTTAACTTTTCAACCGCACTTATAAGTTTTGATATGATATCTTTATATTCATTTAACTTTTCCAAATACATTTTCTTTTCCATATCTACTTGTCCAGTAAGAACAGTTGATTTAATCACGCTTCCTTTAATATTAATTTCTCCTCCTGCCACTATGGTAGATATGTCAACATTTTTTTCGATAGTTAAAGAATTTCCCGATTTAACTTTCATTCCCTCTTTAACATTACCTTTAATATAAACGTCTCCAACAAAAAATATATTCCCGGATTTTATATCTACATCTTGAATATTATATAAACTATTTACACTCAAAATTCCATTTTTAGATGATGGCCTGCCAGTTTTAGTGGCAATTATACTATTTCCTTCAACTTTACATCCATCGCCTATTTTTATAGGTCTACTTTTCACAGTCTTTTTCTTTAATACTTCACCACATATATTTTTACCATCTTGCCCATTTTTACCTGGAATTATTTCTGCCAAAACTTGTCCTTCAGTTATACTAGATATAGAATATACATTCCTATAATCTATCTTTTCATTTGAGTTTTCATTCACTATCCTCTTTTCTCCAATATCAAATAACACTTTAATTTCATTTGGCGTGTCATCAATAGCACTAATACCTTCAGCTATTAACTTCTCTTCTCCATTTCCTAATGCGCATGCTTCTATAAGATTTTTATATATTATTCCATCAGTTATCTTGTTTTGCCTTAATATTTCCTTTATTTCTGTTAATGTATATTTTTTAGGATAATCTTCCGCTACCTTCATCGCCTTAAGAATCAAATCTTTAGCCATTGGCTTATCCCTAAGTTTATATACGTATGCTGGTTTATATTCTACCTTTATATATCCTTCCATTTTATCCACTGAAATATTCACTGATATTTTCTTTACTTGTTCTATTTTCTCACCTATATAATCTATCTTATCAGATTGATTTATTTCATATGGTCCTTTTTCACTACATAGTTCTCCATTAATAAAAAGTTTGATTTTCTCACAAGGCCTAATTGTTGTCTGTTCTTTATATACTTTGCTTAAACCTTCTATTACTACTACATCACCATTTTCTACTTTAACTCCATTTTCATCATTATTAATTACATTATCCTCATTAATTACAACTCTTTTCTTAGCAACATCTTTCGTGAAATCTTCCGTATAATTTAGATGATTATTAGAACTTGAGGAATATAAATCAACATCCATAACTTCTATTTCAACTTTTTTATTGATAAATGAATGATTGTCCTTAATTATTTTATAGTTTAGGTCTTCCTCTGCAACATTTAATTCTTTTGAAGCATTATTTAAACATTCATCTAAATATTTTCCAACATAAGTCCTATTCATATTCCTCATCTCCTTAACTTGACATTATTCCTTAACTAATTATAACATTAATCGATTACATTTAATACTTATTTATACATATTGTTAGCTTTTCTTATATAAATTGCCACTAATCTACTAAAGAATAACAATATTTTTCTTTAATAAAATAAAAGACTTACTCAATTAAGAATAAGTCTATAAAAAGATAATTAAAATATTGCTTTAATTACTCTTTCTCTATGTCATATTTTCAAAAATCCTTGGTACATTCAATATGCCATAACCCCAATATGGATTTGGAGTAACATCTCCACTTCTCGCCATTGCTCCTTTTGCAAGATATGCTTTAATAGTTTGTGCATACATATTAGGTTCATTTCCATTTACAATCCCCCATTGAAATAGCATAGCACAAACTCCAGATACGACAGCCGCTGATACACTAGTTCCGCTTACTACTGCCGTTGTGTTATTCGGGGCAACCGTTAGTGCATTTATTCCACCTGCTGCAACATCTATTCTATCAGTGTAGGATTCCAAAAAGGCCATACCAGAAAAATCAACAATATTGTTATTATTTTGATTATATGCCGCTACAGTTATAGCGTATATTGAGTTTCCTGGATTTGTTATAGTTCCAAATGGATCTGAAAAACTAAATCTTGTATCTCCAACTGTTAGCCCCTTTTGTGGTATCCAAGCATTAAATCTTCCATTAGAAATATAATTCGCCAGTATTCTGATTCTCCATATACCAGGCTGCAAATTATAAAATCTTATCCTTATCAACTCATCTCCAGTTACTTCTTCTGGAAAATAAAAATTAACTCTAATTGAGGTCTTCTCAAAAATAAAAGTATGATTTATGGTGTAATTAATTATTAAACTCAATATCCCAGAACTTTCCCCTGATGGTGAAACTATTTCAACCGTCATTATGTTAGGCAAATCAGCCCATATTTGCACCCATATATTTTTTTGTTCAGGTGACGCTTCTAACTCCGCAACCCCAGCACCAGGTGATTGCGCTCCAACAATCTGAGTTACTGAACCAGATGTGTGGCCGCCAGCATTCCTCTGATTTCCAGTACCAGTAACTACCGCTATTCCTCCATTGCTTGATATTGCATCTATAAAGTCTTCCAGTATACCTTCTCCCTTATGATTTCCCAAACTACTTCCAAGAGGAAAATATATAACCATTGGTTTGTTGGTCGTTAAAGCATATTCATACACATATTGCAATGCTGCAAAAATAGCAGTTATATTAAACACAGGAACTATTACGTCTGGAAACTGGACCTCATATGAAAAATCTCTTATAAGTTTTACTACTACAAAATTACAGTCTGGTGCAACACCCCTTAAATTCGGATTCTTTCCACTAGCTCCAATTATTCCAGCCATATTCGTCCCATGTCCAATTTCATCTCTGCTTGGAACTATATCATCTGGAGATCCTCCCTCCCTACTTGCTCTTATAGCATCATTTATTTTATTTCTATCAAATAATACCCCAAACGGTACAGATTCCGAACCGTTTTCGGCATTACTTATCAATGTTTGATCCCAAATATTTTCAATTCTTGTTTCCCCATTAGCATCCATAAACTCTTCGCTAAGATAATCAATACCCGAATCGATAATTGCTACATTTACACCTTTTCCTGTTAAGTTCAATTGAGATCCGGTTTGTAAAAAGCTAGCTTGAGACGCATCTACTGGTGAAATATCTTGTAAAGTATAAAATTCTGCAGGAATAACATATACAATTGATGAAATATATGGTTCATTTCCCATATTGATTTCAACATCTTTTTTAACAGATACAACGGCATATCTATCATTGATTACTGTAACATAGTAATCTGGTATTTTAGAAATCTCAGCTTCAATATCTCCTTGATACTGTACAACATAATTATCATAATTAATATCATGAAAAATTCTTTCCATCAATATATTTTTTTTCATTTAAACTCCTCCATGTATCTCTTCGGAATCCTTATGAACGACTTCTATATATAATATTTTAATGTGTACAATATTCAGTTCTTTTAATTTATACACACTTAACTCCTTTATACTATTTATATTTAATAATATTTATATATATAATAAATTATTCGTAAAGAATATTTATAAAAAAAATAACATATCAACTTCTGATTAAGAAGTTAGTATGTTATTTTCTATTAAATTTAAATTACAACCTTTTGTATTTATTACTTTTTATAAAATTATTGTTGATTTGCTAATGTTTTATAAATTTCTAACCTTTCCTTCGCTTCAGATTCTGTTTTCTCGAATAATTTCTCTGACTCCTCTGGAAATGCTTTAGCAAGGGATGCATATCTTACTTCACCCATTAAGAAGTCTTTAAAATCTTCTTTTGGATCTTTAGAATCTAATATAAATGGATTCTTTTCTCCCTTTAATGCTGGATTATATCTATAAAGATGCCAATATCCACAATCAACTGCTTTCTTTTCTTCCTCTTGAGTATTTGACATTCCTACTTTTATTCCATGATTAATGCATGTAGAATATGCTATTATCAATGATGGACCATCATATGCTTCTGCTTCTGTTATAGCTTTAATAGTTTGATTCTTATCTGCTCCCATACAAACTTGAGCTACATAAACATATCCATATGTCATTGCCATTCTTCCTAAATCTTTCTTCTTCGTCCTCTTCCCAGATGCAGCAAATTTTGCAATTGCTGCTGTTGGAGTTGATTTTGATGACTGACCACCAGTATTTGAGTAAATTTCTGTATCGAATACTAATATATTTACATTTTCATTCATTGCTATCACTTGATCTAGACCTCCATAGCCTATATCATAAGCCCAACCATCTCCTCCAAATATCCACTGTGACCTTTTTACGAAATATTCTTTATCCTTTAATATCTCTTTAGCAATTTCACTATTTTCTTTTTCAAGAACTTCAACTAACCTTTCTGCCCTTTCTCTTGTTCCATCCCCAATATCCTTATTATCTAACCATTCTTTAAGAACAGTCTCAGTTCCCTCTGACATATTACTTTCAATGGCGATAGCAACATTATTCGCTATTCTTTCTCTTATTGTTTTAACACCTAAATACATTCCATATCCGAACTCAGCATTATCTTCAAACAATGAATTTGCCCATGCTGGTCCATGACCATGTTCATTAACTGTATATGCCATTTCATATGACCCTGCTGCCCAAATTGATGAGCACCCTGTAGCATTTGCAATCATCATTCTATCACCAAATAATTGTGTCACAAGCCTTGCATATGGAGTTTCACCGCAACCTGCACATGCTCCATTAAACTCAAGTAATGGTCTTTCAAATTGGCTTCCTTTAAGAGTGTATTTATTTAGCGGATTTTTAGGTTTAACTCTTTCCATATAGTAATTCCAAGCTTCAATTTGCTCATGTTGACTATCTTGTGATTTCATTACTAATGCTTTACCTGGTGCTGGACATACTTGTGCGCAATTACCACATCCAGTACAATCAAGCGGAGTAATACCAATTGAGAAATATAACTTTTCATCACCTTTTATTCCTTTTGCATCTAATACTTTTAGACCTTCAGGAGCCTTTTCTTTTTCATCTTCATTTAGTAAGAATGCTCTAATTGTAGCGTGTGGACATATATATGAACATTGTGCACATTGAATGCAGTTTTCTGGTATCCACTCAGGCACATTTACAGCTATTCCTCTCTTTTCATAAGACGTTGTTCCAGACATAAAGGTACCATCTTGTATTCCCGCTTTCACGAAATGGGACACTGGCATTGAATCGCCCTCTAACCTATTCATTGGCCTAGTAATTTCTTTAATAAATTCCGGAAAATTCTCATCAAGCTCAATTTTATCGTCTAAATCAGTATTCCAACTATAAGGAACCTTAATTTTAGTTATTCCCTCTAACCCTGCATCTATTGCTGCGTGATTCATATTAACAATTTTTTCGCCTTTATTGCCATATGATTTAACAACTGCTTCTTTTAGAAATTTTATAGCATCCTCAACTGGAATTATATTTGCTATTTTAAAGAATGCAGCTTGCATTATCATATTTATTCTTCCTCCAAGGCCAACACATTGAGCAATTCTAACTGCATTAATTATATAGAATTCTATATGATTTTGAGCAATATACCTTTTTATAGATGCTGGTAATCTCTCATCCAATTCTTCAGGCGTCCAAATTGTATTTAATATAAATTTACCATTCTTTTTTAGACCTCTAATCACATGATATTTATACACATAGGATTGATTATGACACGCAACAAAATCCGGTCTATCAATTGGATATCTAGATTTAATTGGCTTATCACCAAATCTTAAATGCGAAACTGTAAGTCCTCCTGATTTTCTAGAATCGTAATCAAAGTATCCTTGAGCATACATATCTGTATTATCTCCGATAATCTTAATTGCACTTTTATTCGCACCAACTGTACCATCTGATCCTAAGCCCCAGAATTTGCACGATGTAATTCCATCAGGAGTAGCATCTATATGTTCGAATGTTCTTAAAGATGTATTTGTAACATCATCAATTATTCCAATTGTAAAGTTATTTTTTGGTACATCTAAAAATAAGTTATCATAGACAGCAGCAATATGAGCTGGTGTTGGATCTTTTGATCCAAGTCCAAATCTTCCACCAACAACAATCGGAGCATTATCCATTCCAAAAAATGCTCTTGATACATCTAGGTAAAGTGGTTCTCCAACTGACCCTGGTTCTTTCGTTCTATCTAAAACTGCAATTTTTCTTACAGTCTTTGGAATAGCCTTCAATAGTTTATCCAGTGAAAATGGCCTATATAACCTTACTTTTACAAGCCCTACTCTTTGTTTATTATTATTTAGAAAATCTACAGTTTCCTCTATAACATCATTTACTGCCCCCATAGAAATTATAATTCTATCAGCATCATGTGCTCCATAATAATCAAAACAATGATATGATCTACCTGTAAGCCTAGTAACCTCGGTCATATATTGTTCAACAATTTCTGGAACATCATCATAATACTTATTTACAGCCTCGCGCATTTGAAAGTAAATATCTTGATTCTGAGCAGTTCCTCTTATAACAGGATGATTTGGATTTAAAGCTCTTTTTCTAAATTCATCAAGTGCCTTATAATCTAATACCTTAACAAGTTCTTCTGGTTCAATTACCTCTATTTTTTGAATTTCATGAGATGTCCTGAATCCATCAAAAAAATTCATAAAAGGTATCCGTGATTTTATAGTTGCTAAATGTGCCACTCCACTTAAATCCATTACTTCTTGAACAGACCCTTCTGCAAGCATTGCAAAACCGGTTTGCCTTGCCGCCATAACATCTTGATGATCTCCAAATATACTTAGTGCTGATGTTGCAATTGCTCTAGCAGCTACATGTATGACACATGGCAGCAATTCTCCTGCTATTTTGTACATATTAGGAATCATTAATAGTAATCCTTGGGATGCTGTATATGTTGTTGTTAATGCACCTGCTTGAAGCGAACCATGCAGTGCACCAGCTGCTCCCGCTTCTGACTGCATTTCAACAACTTTTAACGGTTGCCCAAAAATATTTTTTTTCCCTTGTGCAACCCATTCATCCACATGTTCTGCCATTGGTGATGATGGAGTTATCGGAAAAATCACTGCTGCTTCCGAAAATCCATATGACATATATGCAGCAGCTGTGTTCCCATCCATAGTTTTCATTTTTCTCATTGTATTTACCTCATTTTCTCTTTGTTTCTATATTGTTAATTATTAATTCTATCTTCATTTATAGTATTACTAAAAAATTTTGATAGTATGTATTTTTCAATGAAGTAATTCCATGTTCTTCAAATGATAGTATAATTTTAGATCAAATAAACAAAAGTTATAATACTCTCACTCATTCGTATGTTTCCAACGGAAATACATGAGAGTATTATAACTTTTAAAATGTTCAAATTTATATTTTTCACATACCACAGCTTTCATATTTTAAAAAATGGGTACTAGCTTTTTCTATATTTATATAAGAATTTAAAGTTTTTACTTGACTAAAATAACATTTTACATTTCGTTTGATTTTAAATAAGGTCTAGGTTCTATGCTATCTAATAATAATTATTTTTCCAAAGCTTCCTTCAAAGTATGCCATGCTAAAACTGCACATTTAACTCTTGCTGGCATATTAGAGATATTTTTAAAAGCCATAGCATCTTCTAATGCATATAATTCTTCATCATCTTTAATTTCTCTTTTAATCATTCCAATAAAAGTTTCTGTAAGCTTTAATGCTTCTTCGATATTTTTACCTTTTATCAAATCTATCATTATTGATGTAGATGCTTGAGATATTGCACACCCTTGCCCTGTAAAGGCTAAATCTTCAATAACACCATTGTTTAATTTAAGTTCTAACGTAATTTCATCTCCACAGCTAGGATTATGACCTTTTTCTTTTATATCTGGGCTATCTAAGTTTCTCTTATTATGCTTAGAAGTGCTGTGTTCCATTATAAGTTCTGTATAAATAGCATTTAAATCCATCTAAATTACCTCCATTTCAAAAACATTTCATATGTTTTCTTTGTTGCTTCAATTAATTTATCTACATCTTCTTTTGTATTATAAAAATAAAAACTAGCTCTGCAGGTTGCATTAATACCCATATATCTCATTAATGGCTGAGCACAATGATTGCCTGATCTTATTGCAACGCCATGAGAATCAAAAACTGAAGCAACATCATGAGGATGAACTCCCTCTATATCAAATGAAATTATTCCACCTCTATGGCTTAAATCCTTAGGCCCATATAGCTTTATATAAGGCAGTTCTTGAAATTTTTCAATTGCATAACTTGTAAGTTCTCTTTCTATTTCATCTATTCTTTTCATTCCTATATTTTCTAGATAATCAATGGCAGCTGCAAGCCCTACAGCACCTTCAACATTTTGAGTACCACCTTCAAACTTAGATGGCAATTCTGCAAAGGTTGCTTCCTGCTCATAAACATATTCAATCATATCTCCACCAACTATATATGGTGGCATGCTTTCCAAAAGCTCCTTCTTGCCGTAAACTACGCCAATTCCCATTGGGCCTAAAAGTTTGTGTCCTGAAAACACTAAAAAATCTGCATCTAAGTCTCTTACACTTACTTTCATATGTGGTACGCTTTGTGATCCATCTACAATTACTTTAGCACCTTTTGAATGAACATACTCTATAATCTCTTTTACTGGATTTATAGTTCCAAGTGCATTAGAAACATGAGTTATGCTAACTAGTTTAGTCCTTTCAGTAATCTTATCTTTAATTTCTTCTTCTGGAATTTCTCCGTTTTCATTTACGTACATATATTTTAAAGTTGCTTTTTTAGCTCTAGCTACAATCTGCCATGGAATAAGGTTTGAATGATGCTCTGCAATTGAAATAACAATTTCATCACCTTCATTAATGTTGTTCATTCCATAAGAAGATGCTATAAGATTAAAGCCTTCTGTTGCATTTTTAATAAAAATTACTTCTTTTGAAAATTCTGCATCAATGAATCTTCTAATCTTTTCTCTAGCGTCATCATAGGCCTTTGTTGCATCAATACTTAACTTATAAGCACCTCTATGAGGATTTGCATTACTTACTTTATAGTAGTTTTCAATAGCTTCTATAACTTGAACAGGCTTTTGCGTTGTAGCACCGCTATCTAAATAAACTAATCTTTCCCCATTTTCATTGGCCCTCAAAACAGGGAAATCTTTCAAAAAATCTACATTATTCATTTTTAAGTCCCCTGTCTACTTCTTGTAATATTTCTTCTATAACGTCATTATCACCAATTGAATCTATTATTGGATTAAATGCAGCTCTAACAATTACAATCTTAGCTTCATCATAACTTAATCCTCTAGACATCAAATAAAATAATTTGTTTTCATCAATTCTTCCTGAAGATGCTGCATGTTCTCCTGAAACATCATCTTCTGCACATAATAGCACTGGCATTGCTTTAGCTCTAGCTTCTTTTGAAAGGAGCATACAATATTCATCTTCTGCACCAACACTTTTAGATGCACCAGTTTTAAAATCCAAGGTTCCTTTGAAAGCCTTTCTAGCTTTTCCTTGAAGTGCCCCTTTAACATTTATATTGGAATTACTTCTTTTACCTTTGTGAGTAATAATGTAATTAATGTCTATAAGTTTATCTTTATTTCCTAAATAAATAGAATTTATATTGGCAGCTGATTTATCACCTATTAAATCTCCATGATAATTGTAAATACTATATTGTCCTCCAAGGTCTACTGATATAAAATCAACCTTTCCATCTTCTTCAATATCTGAAACATTAGAATCGAAATGAACGGTATTTTCATTTAAAAAATTCACTTTAGTTAGTTTAATTTCACTATTCTTCTTTGAATATATAGTACAAATTCCATTATGATAACCAATTGAATCGTCCAAAGATTTATACTTTACTATAATAGAAGCTTTCGAATTTTCTTCTCCAACAATTATTAAATTATCTACTAAATAGCTGTTATCTTTATCCATATTAAATTCTATAATTATTGGTTCTTCAGTTTTTATATTTCTACCTATTGTTATTACATAACCTTGGTTGAAACCTTCTTTACCTTGGTTTATTAAATCTTCACTGATTCCATATTGAAACTCTCTATATAAAGGTAATATTTTGTCATTTTCTAACTTTTGAATATCAACGCCTTCTAAGCCCTTGATTTCTACGTTATCAAACTTTTTAATTTCTCCAATATTTAATTCTCCAAGGCTTATATCATTAATATTAACCCAGCTTTTAGTTCTTATTGGAGTTTTATTTAAATTATTAAATTGTATAGCCTTCATTTCTCTCACCTACCCTATGCTTCCTTCTAATTCTATGTTGATTAAATTGTTCATTTCTACTGCATATTCTAATGGTAATTCTTTTGATATAGGTTCCACAAACCCTCTTACTATCATAGATTTAGCTTCATCTTCACTTATTCCTCTAGTCATAAGGTAGAAAATAGAAGCATCACTTATCTTACCTATTTTTGCTTCATGACCAATTTCAACATCATCATTTAATAAATCAATTACTGGAATAGTGTCTGATTTTGATTTATTATCTAACATTAGAGATTCACAGGATACCATAGATTTTGAATTATAGGCATTTGAATTTACCTTTAATACTCCTCTATAAGTAGCTTTTCCACCGTTTCTTGAAATTGATTTTGAGTTTATAGTAGAAGAAGTGTTTGGTGCGGCATGTATAACCTTTGCTCCAGTATCTAAGTTTTGTCCCTTACCTGCAAAAGATACACCTGTAAATTCTGCTCTTGCTCCTTCGCCCTTTAATATACTCATAGGATATAGCATCGATATTTGTGAACCAAAAGAACCTGATACCCATTCTATTGTTCCATTCTTTTCAACAATTGCTCTCTTAGTGTTTAAGTTAAGCATGTTCTTTGACCAGTTTTCTATTGTACTATATCTTAGTGTTGCGCCTTCTTTTACATAGAGCTCAACACAGCCTGCATGTAAATTTGTAACGCTATACTTTGGAGCTGAGCAACCTTCAATAAAATGAAGCTTTGCTCCTTCATCTACAATAATTAGTGTATGTTCAAATTGTCCTGCTCCAGGTGAATTTAATCTGAAATAAGATTGTAGCGGTATGTCTACATTAACCCCTTTAGGAACATACACAAAAGATCCTCCTGACCAAACAGCTCCATGAAGTGCAACAAATTTATGATCATTAGGTGTAACACACTTCATAAAATATTCTTTAACTAAATCCTCATGTTCTCTTAATGCTGTTTCCATATCAGTATAAATTACGCCTTGTTTTACTAAATCTTCTTTTATACTGTGGTAAACTACTTCTGAGTCATACTGTGCTCCAACTCCAGCTAGTGATTTCTTTTCAGCTTCTGGAATTCCTAGTAAATCAAAAGTTTTCTTTATATCCTCAGGCACTTCATCCCAAGAACCAACTAAGCTGCTCTTTGGCCTTACATAGGTTACAATGTTATCCATATCTAACTCATCCAAGGATGGTCCCCATGTTGGTAATTTCAATTTATTATATATTTCTAAAGATCTTAATCTAAAATCTCTCATCCATTTGGCTTCATTTTTTTCTTCTGAAATAGTTTCAATTATATCTTTTGTTAAGCCTTTTTCAGATTTAAAACTAAAGCTGTCTTCATTTTTAACATCATAGATTCCTCTATCCATTTCATCTATATAAGTCTTCTTTTTGTTTTCCATCTTATTTCACCACCTTTATATAGCTACATTTTCTTTAAAAGATTCATAACCCTTTTCTTCAATTTCATTAGCTAAGCTTCCATCTCCGGTTTTAACTATTCTTCCATCTACTAATACATGAACATAATCAGGTTTTAAATTTTCTAATATTTTTGTATTATGAGTAATAATTAAAACTCCATTGTTTTCATTTGAGAACATTTTAATACCTTTAGAAACAATTCTTATAGCGTCAACATCGAGTCCAGAATCTGATTCATCTAAAATTGCTAACTTTGGATTTAAAGTTAACATTTGTAGTATTTCATTTTTCTTCTTTTCTCCACCTGAAAATCCTACATTTAAATATCTGCTTGCATAGCTTTCATCTATTTTTAATTCTTTCATATTGTTCTTTAAATCTAAGTCAAACTTAAAATGTTTTAGCACATTTCCATCTGTAGTTCTCTTAGCATACTTTAAGAAATTCTCTACAGTAATTCCTGGAATTTCTTCTGGGTATTGAAATGATAAAAATAAACCTTTTTTAGCTCTTTCATCAGTCTTTAATTCATTTATGTTTTCACCTTCGAATTCTATATCTCCACTCAATCTTTTATATTTAGGATTATTTAAAAGAGCATTGGCTAGAGTAGATTTACCAGCTCCATTTGGTCCCATTATTACGTGAACTTCACCTTTATTTATTTCAAGATTTAATCCTTTTAAAATCTCTTTATCATCTGCTTCAATTCTTAAATCACACACTTTTAACAAACTCTTATCCATAACAATTCTCCTATCTAACTAATATTTAATTAACTATGTTTTTCACAAAACACCTGTCTAAACTCCATAAATGTAAGTCTTATATATAATTTCTTTATATGTATAAATTTTAAAGTGCATTCTAAATACACCTTAATATTAGCACAGGTTTTTTTAATGCGCAATACAAATGCACATTTTATTTTTAACCAATTTACTTTTTTTTATTATAAGGTATAATGAAACTAAAGAAGGGATGTGAAAATTTGAACTTATCTAAGTTTTCAGATTATGCTTTTAGAATTTTAATATATTTAGCTAAGAATCAAGATAAAATATGCACTGTGGAAGAGTTGGCATCTAACCTTGAAATATCTGAACATCATTTAAAGAAAATCGTTCATAGGCTAGGTAAAACTGAATATGTAATATCAACTAAAGGAAGAAATGGCGGCTTAAAACTTGGGATGGAGCCTAAAGACATAAACCTTGGGAAAATATTAATAATTACAGAGGAAAGTATAACTGTATCTGAATGTTTTTCAAGTGCAAAGCATACTTGTTCCACTTCAAAATGCAAATTAAAAGCAATATTATCGTCATCTATTAATTCTTTTGTTGATGAATTTAGCAAATATACCTTAGAGGATATTTTATAGCAAGATAAAGTTTTTATACTTTATCTTGCTATAATTTTTTATTCAAATTCTATCATTAGAAAAATATTTTTTTGTCTAAAGCCTTGTCACAAAAACCATATACTATAAAAAATCAAGAAAGTAATTAGGCTGTACTGATTTCTAAATTACATAAATCAGTATTTTTTATGCCCCCATTAAATGTATACTTATATATAAAAATAAAGGTGTTACAGTCGCTTCCCACTATAACACCATTTACTTACGAATTGTATTTTTTCTCCAATTCTTCTAATATTAAAATATTATCTTTTTTTATGTGATTATTTATTTCTTCAAAGTCAATACATTCCTTATTTATACCTGTTAATGTGCCTGCGTTTAATTCTCTTTTGGCAAATGTATATACAACTTTATCTTCTTTATCAATATGTCTCTCTAATAAATGCGTATAGGAGATAGCATTAGAAATTACGTCTAAAATAGCTTCTTCATCCCCATCTTTTAGATTTTTAAGTGCAGCTTGAAGTTCACTTATGTGTAGTCTTCCAAGATCATGCTCCACAAGCATACCATGCTTAACTATTTTTTCAGCAGTTGGGCCTATTTCTTCAACCATTCTATTAAAAAGCATTACTTCTTCTTTCTTATGATGATGAGAATCAGCAAAATTTCTAATAAAACCTATCATGGAATTAAAATCATCATAACTTATTTTTTCACCTTTGTATAATCTAAAACATGCTTTTCTTACAACAACCAACATTCTTTTTATATACTTATGTTCTTCCATCATTAAATCTATAGCATCCATATCTTTTCCTCCTATTACATATTCTCATTACAAATAACAGTGATAAATTTAATCATCGTATAGCCAAAAATATAGCTAGGTACTCTATTATTCTTAAATTATTATCCCATAAAGATCTTATTTCCTTCTTATCACCATTGTATTGTTGCCATCTTCAACATACTCGAAATCTGAATTAACTGCATTTACAAATTCTTTAACCCATAAACTTCTTAGCTTGTAGAAATAATTAACGTCACCTTCTTCTTTATTCCAAATATCACTATGAACGCATACTCTTCTCTTCCATTCAACCATATCTTCTTCTGCTTTAATTACTTCATTGACTCTATCACATGGCATTCCATCTAAAATATAATCATTGATACTGTCAAAAATTTCACCTGCATTTGTAAGTTCCATTCCTTTTTCTTTAACTTCGCTGGCAGCTTTAATCCCTTGGCTAGAATAAATCTCTTCTAATTTTGTAGTGACACCTTTATTATTATTTACAAGTTTTGTTGTCCACGCAGCCATTCTTCCCTCTGCTGAATGAATTTTTCCTTGTAACCATCCATGGATATTACTTGTGTCTATCATTTCTTCTAGTGGAAGATTCGGAGTTGGCTCACCATACTTTTCATTAATTTCTTTACGTAACTCTTCTACATTCAAACCATCTTTTTTTGCAAGGTTTATTATCTCACCTTCTAATTTTTCAAACCATAAAATCTTATTAAATAACCAATAATGTATCTTTCCTAAAAATAAACTCATATTTTTTCTCCTCCTATAGCAAAAGTATTTAACTAGAAAATAAAACCTTTATTATTTTTAAACTTAAAACAATTTAAAAATCCATACTTATTTACTTCAAATACTTATTTATATTATGTTTTATTTGTAAATTTATAATACCATATTATTTTATATTTTTACGTAACATATGATACAAATCCATAAAAAAGATATATAAGAAAATCCTATATTTTATCCTTTTTTATAGAAATATTTTTCATTTTATTTTAGAAGTCAACAAAAGAAGCAGTGGCTGTTTTTAACTTCCACTGCTTCCTATACCCTTATATTAACTTACCCTCTTATTTTCCCATAAATCTTATTTTTGTACTGGTTTCTTTATTATTCCTAATATTATTGCCCCAACTACTGCACCAATGAGTATTGCTGCTAAGTATTGAAGTGGATTAGTTACTATTGCAATAACAAATATTCCACCGTGAGGTGCTCTTAATGCACATCCAAATGCCATTGAAAGAGCTCCAGCAACTGCTGAACCAATTATACAAGATGGTAGTACTCTTATTGGATCTGCTGCTGCAAAAGGAATCGCACCTTCTGAAATAAATGATAATCCCATTATATAGTTTACAAGACCTGCCTGCCTGTCTTTTTCAGTAAATTTATTTCTAAATACTGTAGTACATATTGCAATTGCAAGTGGTGGAACCATACCACCAGCCATAACAGCTGCCATTATATCAAAGTTTCCACTAGCAAGTGATGCTGTACCAAAAAGATAAGCTGCTTTGTTAACTGGACCACCCATATCAACTGACATCATACCACCTAAAACAATACCTAAAAGAATCTTACTTGTACCACCCATTGAGTTAAGTGCACCAGTGATACCTGTATTTATTGATCCCATTATTGGGTTTATGAATAACATTATAACACCGATTAAAAGTGTTCCTAGTAAAGGATATAAAAATACTGGCTTTATACCTTCTAAACTGTTTGGTAAACCTGCAAATAACTTCTTAAGACCAACAACTAAATATCCAGCAATGAAACCTGCAAGTAATGCCCCTAAGAAACCACCAGAAACTGCTGGAACTTTTGGATCAAAAGCACTTGCAAAAGTAATACCGGCACTAGCTAAAGCACCACCAACAAAACCTACTGAAAGAGCTGGTCTATCTCCAATACTCATTGCAATAAATCCAGCAAGAACTGGTAACATGAATCCAAATGCAGTACCACCAATCTTCATCAATACGGCTGCAATAGGTGTACCTGAACCAAAACCACTTGGATTAGCAGGATTGAATGTATCAAATAAGAATGCTAAAGCTATTAATATACCACCACCGATTACAAACGGTAACATATGTGATACACCATTCATAAGATGCTTGTAAATTTGGCGTCCAACAGATTCGTTTGAAACATCTTCGCTGCTATCTGCTCCTCCAGCATGATGATATATTGGAGCATTTCCACTTATAGCTTCCTCAATTAATTGAGCCGACTTGTGTATTCCATCTGCAACCTTAGTTTTAATTACTCTCTTACCATCAAATCTAGCCATTTCTACATTTTTATCAGCTGCTATAATTATACATTCTGCATTTGCTATTTCTTCTTTTGTTAAAACGTTTTTAGCACCACCAGAACCATTTGTCTCAACTTTTATTGAGACTCCCATATCTTTCCCCTTACTTTCAAGACTTTCAGCTGCCATGTAAGTATGTGCAATCCCTGTTGGACATGCAGTTACTGCTAATACTCTATAACCACTTTTATTCATCTCTAATTCCCCCTTTACCTCTTCAGGAAACTTTTCCATTTCCTTCTTATCTATTAACCTTAAAAACTCCTCTTTATCAGAACAGTCGATTAAGCTTGTTCTAAATGCTTCATCCATTAATATAGTAGATAATCTTGCCAATACTTCTAAGTGTAAATTATCATTATTATCTGGTACAGCAATCATGAAGAAAAGATGTGCTGGTTGAGCATCTAATGCATCATAATCAACACCCTTTTTACAAATTGCAGCTGCAAGAGATGCTTTCTTTACTGCACTCGTTTTTCCATGTGGAATTGCTATTCCATCCCCTATCCCAGTTGTACTTAATTCTTCCCTGGCTAATATTGCTTTTTTATATTCTTCCTTATTATTTAAATTTCCCGTTTTATCCATTAAATCAACTAATTCATTTATACATTGTTCTTTTGTATTTGGATTAAAATTTAAGTTTATGCCTTGTTTGTGTAATAAATCTACAATCCTCATTGTTAGCCTCCTAAAATTTAAATATATTTTTATTCTTTTGTAAAAATCATAATACTAGTTAAACTACTCTTGTCAAAATTTAAAAATATAATAAGATTCAACTCATACTAGAATAAATTCACTATTAAATTTGCTTTAATAATTCATATACTTGTTCTTTAGTTGCCAATTCTTCTGAGAAAGCACTTGCACTTCCTGTAGCAATTCCCATTTTGAACGCTTCTTCTATATTTTTATTTTTCAAATATCCACATAAGAAACCAGCCACCATTGAATCTCCAGCCCCAACTGAATTTTTAAGTATTCCTTTTGGAACAGCTCTTTTTATCGGATCTCCATTTTCAGGTAGTAGAATTGCTCCATCACCTGCCATTGAAATAAGAACATTTTTTGCTCCCATTTCTTGAAGTTTTCTACCATATTTAATTATGTCTTCATCATCTTTTAATTCTACATTAAACATTTCTGCAAGTTCATGATGATTTGGTTTTATCAAAAACGGTTTATATTTTAATACCTTTAATAGCAAATCTTTTGTTGCATCAACTATGAACTCTACCCCCTTATCCAATAAGCTGTTCATAATGCTTTCATATATATTATCTGGCACACTATTTGGTATACTCCCTGATAATATTAAATAATCGCCTTTTGTTAGATGTGAAAGTTTTTCATGTAAGAGATTTAACTCTTCATCAGTTATTGCTGGTCCCGATCCATTAATTTCTGTTTCTCCATCACTTTTAAGTTTCACGTTTATTCTAGAAAATCCACTTTTTAATTTTATAAAATCACAGTTTACGCCATGACTTTGTATTTGTCTTAGAATTTCATCTCCAGTAAATCCAGCAACATATCCAAGAGCTGTATTAGCTACCCCTAGATTTTTAAGAACTATGGATACGTTAATTCCTTTACCACCTGCATAAATATTTTCCTCTTCAGTTCTATTTAATGAATCGACCTTAAATGAATCAACTTTAACAATATAATCTAAAGAAGGATTAAGAGTTATTGTATTAATCATTTTTTACCACCTCTATTACATTAGTATCATAACTAATATTATTATCAATTTTTGTTGTTATTAATGTTGAATCTGCTATTGCTCCGAAAGTTATAAAACTAACTTTTTCTAATTTAGATTGATCTGCTAATACATATGATTCTCTGCACATTTTCATTGCTTGAGCTTTAACCATTGCTTCATTCATATCTGGAGTTGTATAACCACTCTCGTTGCTTACGCCATTTACTCCAAAGAAACCTTTTGAGAAATTATATTTTTTCAAATCTTCTACAACAGTACTTCCTACTATTGCTTCAGTTATAGCTTTAACTTCGCCTCCAACAATAAAAGTCTTAAAACCTCTTTCCAAAAGCTTTTTTGCATGAACTATTCCATTAGTTACAACTATTATTTCGTTGGCTTCAATAAAATCTATTAAGATCTCAGTTGTTGTTCCAGCATCCAAGTAGAGTATATCCCCATCTTCAATTAATGCAGCAGCATGCTTTGCTATTTCAGATTTTTCATCTACATTCAAAGATTGTCTAACATTAACTTTATAATCGTGCTTGGATGTACTCTCACCTATTGCAATTGCACCTCCATGAATTTTCTTCAAAAGCCCCTCACTATCAAGTGTATTTAGATCTCTTCTAACTGTAGATTCCGAAGCATCCAGTAATTTTACTAAATCAGTAACAGATACTATTCCTTTTACCTTCAACTCCTGAAGAATGATATTAAACCTTTCTTCTGTAAACATTATCATCACTCCTCTGATATAATAATAACTTATATCCCAATAAAAATCAACCATTTTATTTCAAAAAAAATCACTTTTTTCACGTTTATTGATTTTTATTGATTGTTTTTATTCATATTTAAATATTTTGTTCTTTTGTTGACTGTTTCAAGTCATTTAACTTATACAATATTGGTTCTAAAAGTAATCCTTCTCTTGCTGGGTAATCATAAGAACTGCTTTCTTTAATACAATCTTCAACGAATTTGCATGATTCTTCAACGCTCTTTTCTAATGAGTTACCATCCATAATTAATCCAATCAAAACTGATGTAAAAACATCTCCAGTTCCTGGATAAGATCTTTCTATCCTATCCCTAATTATTAATTTGAAAGAATCGTTTTCTCCATTATATACAGCTATCCCAATCTTCTTTTTATTTGCGACAGGTGCACTTGTGATTATTACATTATCACATCCAAAACTATATAATTTTCTAGAAAGCGCTAATAGTTTCTCTTCATTCACTTCCTCTACAATCTTTTCATCACATAAAATACATGCTTCCGTAAAGTTAGGTGTAATGATATGCGAATATCTTATTATCCTTTTTAAACTATCTGAATATTCCTTACTAAAATTACTATAATAAGAACCGTTATCAGCAAAAATAGGATCGAGCACTACTAATGATTTATTCTTGTTTACAGATTCTAATAAAAGTAAAGTTTCTTCGATATTATTAGTACTTCCTAAATATCCAACAAATATGTTTTCAAAATTTATGTTCAATTCAATATAGTGTTGAACCGCCTTACTTATATATCCATCCAATCTTTCTATGTTTGGACTAAACCCTCCAGTATGACTGGTTAATATCATAGTAGGTATCGGACAAACCTCTACCCCCAAAGTTGATAGAATAGGAATTACATTGGTTAAAGCAGCTTTTCCTATTCCGCATAAATCATGTAAAACAGCTGCTCTTTTTATAGGCTTTATCATAGATTTCTCCTCTCTAAAACATTTTTACATTTAGTTTTTTAATTCTTCATCATATTCAATAGAAATACAACTTCTTTGTAAAAAATTATAGTATTAATACCTGAATCAGGCAAATTAATTACCATATGATTGTATTACATTAGAACTTTTACTGTTGTTTTTTATCATGGTTGTGTAATAATTTTAACTTTTAGCAAAAAAATGCTATCCACCTATCTATAAAAGGTTATATAGCACTTCACTGTTATTCTCTATAAGAATTTCAATTCTTTTAACCTGTCAATTAAATTAATCTTATTATCTTTCGCTACCTGCCTTATCTCTAACTCAATTCCTTTCTCGTAAAGTTTCTTGAAACATTCTATATCTTTATTATTTACGGATATAGCACCAGTAATTTGTTTTTTTCCATCCTTATAGCACATTCCTCCAACATTTACAGATTTAATATCAACTCCACCTTCAATCATTCGAAGCACGTCTGCCGGATTAGTAAATAAAAATAAAGTCTTAAAATTTTTATATTTAGGATTCTTATAAGCTTTGATAGCGGTTTCTATTGGTATTACATAAGCTTTAATTCCTTTTAATGCTACTTGAAGTAACAACTGTTTTCTCAAATCATCTTTAGCAACTTCATCACTACACGCCATAATTCTGTTACATCCACTTGCTTTTGACCATATGGTTGCAATCTGTCCATGTATCAATCTGTCATCAATTCTTACAAAGCTAATTTCCATGATTTCAAACCCCCTTCAAATTTTATATTAATTCTATATTTATCATGTACATTTAAACGCAGCTATCCCCAACGCTACATTTCATTTTTAAAATTTGTAATTATAATATCACAAAATGTATTCATTTTCAATCACAACAATTCACTTTCCTTCAAACAAAATCGTGATAATCCCACTTAAAGCTCAAAATAAGATTTTCTTTATATTATTATTTATTAAAAAATTAAGCTATAATCATTTACTCTTATTTATGTTATGTTGAAATTTAGTTTCTGCCTCCTAGCCTTAATTAATCATTTAACTTGCTAGAATTTTAAATAAAGATTTATTTTTGAAGTATTTATACTTCAAATACTCAATTAAATTCATTATATCTAGTAAAATACAAATTATAATTTTTATAACAAAAAATAGCATATTAAAGTAATTTTAATATGCTAAATTGTTTATATTTTTTACTCAAGTATACTTTCTTATGCTGAATTTTATAAAGTAACACCTTGTTTTAAAATAGCTAACTCTTTAAATTTATTAATTTCATTATTTACATATTTTCCATTAGCCACTTCAACCACATATTTTATAAATTCTTCTGTTACTTCACTCAAAGTCTTATCTTCAACTAAAGTTCCTGCATTAAAGTCCATCCAATGTGGCTTTAAATTATATAATGGAGTATTTGTTGATATCTTCATTGTTGGGACAAATGTACCGAATGGTGTTCCTCTACCTGTTGTAAATAAAACCATATGACAACCAGCTGCCGCTAAAGCTGAGGCTGCAACCAAATCATTTCCTGGTCCACTTAAAAGATTTAATCCATTAGTTTTTAAAGTTTCACCATATTTTAATACACCTACAACTGTTGAATCTCCTGATTTTTGTGTACACCCTAAAGATTTATCCTCTAATGTTGTAATTCCACCAGCTTTATTTCCTGGAGAAGGATTTTCGTATATAGGCTGATTATACGCCATGAAATATTCTTTGAAATCATTTATTAAATGTACAGTTTTATCAAAAGTTTCATTATCTTTAGCTCTATTCATAAGAATTGTTTCAGCACCAAACATCTCAGGAACTTCTGTAAGTATTGTTGTTCCACCTTGTGCAACTAAGAAATCTGAAAAACTACCTACAAGAGGATTTGCAGTTATTCCTGAGAAGCCATCTGAACCACCGCACTTTAATCCAACTTTTAAATTTGATAGAGATAATGATTCTCTCTTATCATTTTTCATATTTTCATAAAGCTCACGTAATATTTTGGCACCCTCTTCTATTTCGTTAGAAACTTCCTGTGATACTAGAAATTTAATTCTAGTTGTATCATATTCTCCCAATGACTCAATAAATTCAGCCATTGTATTATTTTCGCAACCAAGTCCAAGTACTAACACGCCTCCAGCATTAGGATGCTTTACTAAATTTCCAAGCATAGTTCTTGTATTTGCATGATCATCTCCCAATTGAGAACATCCATAATTATGTTTGAAAATTTCAACTCCATCGATCCCAACAGGTTTTACATCTTCTTTGAATTTTTCGATTATTCTTTCACCAATTCCATTAACGCACCCAACGGTTGGCACTATCCAAAGTTCATTTCTTATACCAACATTACCGTTTGCTCTTCTATATCCATCAAAAGTAAGATTTTTGTTTTCTATAGAAACTTGTTTTAGCTGCTGATTAAAATTATATTCCATAATTCCATCTAAATTTGTTTTAATATTATGCGTGTGAATCCATTCTCCTATTGATATATCCTTAACAGCATGTCCTATTGGATATCCATACTTTATTACATTGTCGTTAACTTTAAAGTCTGATATAGCTACTTTGTGTCCTCTTTTTATGTCTTCTTTTATCTCTATTTTTTTATTTTCAACTTCTATAATTTCACTTTTAGACAAATCTCTAAGTGCTACTACAACATTGTCTTTTTCATTTATTTTTATAATTTCTTTCATCACTCTCTACCTACTTCCATTAAATTATTGTTCACAACTTTAAATTTAACAGCTATATGAATATTCTATAATAATAATTTATAATCTTATTCCTAAATAACTTCTTTTATAGCTTCCTTCATTCCTACTTTTTCAATTATTTCTAAATATCTTGAAACTTCATCAGCTAGATTAGGAATTTCATTCAAATTGCTTCCCCAATTCTTTTCATATGCAAGAACAGAAGTTACAATTTTGTTTAGGCCTTCTTTTGTTCCATCATATTTTTCCCATAATTCCTTGAATAATTCTAATATATCCTCATCATCAGCTAGTTCAATATCTTCGTCTCCTCTTTTTCCTTTGTAGAATTCTATTAAAGATGCAAGGGAGAATACTAATTTCTTAGGAAGTGTACCCTTTCTCTTTAGATATTCAGTCAAACTTGGTAAATCTCTTGTTTTGTATTTAGATAATGAATTTAATGCTATGCTCATTAGATAGTGCTTTACATATGGATTTTGGAATCTTTCTATAATCGCATCTGCAAATTCCACTAATTCTTCGTGAGGCAAATCTAAAGTTTCTATGATTTCATCATATATTACATCATGGACGTATCTTCCTATAACCTCATGATCAACAGCTTCTCCTACAGTTTCTAAACCATAAAGGTATGCTACTGGAACCATTGCTGTATGAGGCCCATTTAAAATTCTAACTTTTCTTGTTCTATATGGTGTCATATCATCTACAACTTTTACATTAAGTCCAGCTTTTTCTATTGGTAATTCATCTTTTATAGACTGAGGCCCTTCAATTACCCATAGGTGGAATATTTCCCCTACATCTACTAAATTATCATCATATCCAAGTTCTTCTCTAACTTCATCAATTGTATCTCTTGGATATCCTGGAACTATTCTATCAACTAAACTACAGCAAAAAGTATTAGCATCATTTATCCAATTCACAAAATCTTGTCCTAAATTCCACATTTCTGCATATCTTAATACTATTTCTTTAAGTTTTTCACCATTTCTATCAATAAGCTCACATGGAATTATAATAAAACCTTTACTATTGTCACCATTAAACACCATAAATCTACGGAACAAAAATGCGGTTAACTTACCCGGAAAACTTTTTTGACATCCTTCATTTAACTTATCATTCTCATCAAAAGCGATTCCTGCCTCTGTTGTATTTGACACTATGAACCTTAATTCTGGATTTTCTGCAACTTTTAAATATTCATTATAATCTGTATATGGATTAATTCCTCTACTTATACTATTGATTATTTTATGTGTTTTTATAGCTCTTTTTCCTTGAACTCCTTGAAGATAAAGTGTAAACAAGCCATCTTGTTCATTTAGCATATTAACTAGTCCACCTTCTTGAGGCTGAACGACTACGACACTTCCATTGAAACCTGCTTCTTCATTCATTTTGTCAATTTGCCAATCAACAAATGCTCTTAGGAAATTTCCTTCCCCAAATTGTAGCACTTTTTCAGGGTAAGTCTTAAATTCTTTATATATTTTCTTATTTAATTTCATTAGTTATTCCTCCTAAGTTTTTTCATTAAAAATATCTTAAACTAATTTCAATGGACAATTAACAATGCAAATGCTATCATTTTAATATTTCATATCTCTTCAATTACCAATATCAACTTTGATATATACATTGTTAAAGATAAGTAAAAGTTTATTTTAAATATTATTTGAAGTTTATAATTTAGAGATAGAATACACTTAAAATTTAATTATCAAAATAATCCTCTTTACTTATCCTTAAATGTAATTAAAATTTTATATGAAGAAAGTACTTTTAATAGCGCTAACATTTTCAATTGTTAGAAATATAGTAATATCTATTTCAGAAAATTCTATCTTTCAACGCCTTGTCTCTTTCCTATGAATTCCATCAGTTGATCATAATATGGATAACCTTCCATATCTCCCTGTACCAATGTTGCCATAGCTCCAACACCGTTAGCATATTGCCCAATTTCGTTTAGTGATAATTTTTCTAAATATCCAGCTAAAAATCCAGCTGCAAAACCATCGCCCGCCCCAGCTGTATCTTGAATTAAATCTGATACATTATACCCTGCGACCTTGACTCCTTCTTTTTTATCTTTTATATAGCAGCCTTCTGACCCTAATTTTACTGCGACTATTTTCGCTTCCTTATTTAAGAAAAAATCTGCCACATCATCTTTATTAGTTAATCCTAATAAAAGTTCCGCTTCATCTAATCCAGGCATTACAATATCTGCCTTACTAGCAATATCCACCAAGATCTTTCTAGCTTCATCAACCGTCCACAATTTAAGCCTGATATTAGGATCGAATGATACTAATATCTTGTTTTCTTTAGCTATTTCTATTGCTCTGTATACTGCTCTTCTACAACTTTCCGATAAAGCTGGCGTTATACCTGTAATATGAAGAATTTTAGCTTGCTTAATATATTCTTCATCAATATCCTCTGGCGATAAGCTACTAGCAGCAGAATTCTTTCTATAATAATATACATTCGGATTGCTTCGTTGATAACGTTCCTTAAAAAGCAATCCTGTAGGCCTTTCTTTATCAATTATTACTCTTGATGTATCTACTCCCTCTGCTTTTATAGAACTTATAACAAATCTTCCGAATTCATCATCCGAAACTTTTGAGAACCAGCCCGCACTATGATTTAATTTTGCCAAGGCAGTAGCGACATTTGATTCGGCACCACCGAGTGACTTGGAAAAACTATGAACATGTCTCAAAGGGCCATTAATATTAGGACTAAATACGACCATTGATTCTCCAAAAGTTAAAACATCCATTTTAGATTCTCTCCTTCGCTTTTCTGTATGCATCCATAAATTCTTTAGCAGTCCTTTGAACTAGATCATAATCGCCTGTTTTTGCACCTTTAGTTAAATCTCCTCCTGTTCCTACTACGAAGGCTCCTGCTTCTATCCACTCATGTAAGTTAGCTATACTAACACCACCTGTTGGCATAAAGTCTCCTTGAGGGAGCGGCCCCTTAAATGATTTAATTACTGATGGCCCATATAGATTGGCTGGGAATATTTTAACCACATCAACTCCATACTCAAAAGCTGTAATAGCATCCTTAACGGTCATTACTCCTGGCATAACCAGAATCTTATACCTATTACAAAGCTTTAAAGTATCAATATCCAAACTTGGGCTTACAATAAATTGTGCCCCTGCTAAAATACAAGCTCTTGCCGTTTCACTGTCCAATACAGTTCCCGCCCCAACAATTACATCGGTATCCTTATATTTTTCAGCAACTTCTTTAATAACTTCAACTGGATTTGGAACAGTCATTGTAAGTTCCATCACTTTTATTCCGCCTTTTGAAACAGCATCTACAATTTTAAGAGCTTCTTCTTTTGAGTCTCCCCTCACAACTGCAACAACACCTGCTTCTTTTATATTTTTTAAAACTTCTTCTCTTCTCATATTACACCTCAAATTCTTTCTTAATTAATATCTTCATACTGAATATATATACAGGTTTTAGATAATAAAATTATTCTTTAGAATATCCATTAGTTTAAAATTCATAGTCTTTCAAACTAATTTTTCAGAATATATATTATAATTTCAAACATTCATTTTTTAACAAATCTATTTTGTGCTATCACTATTAATTAAATACACAGTTCTTAAAATGGTTAACTTAAAATATGATTAATAAATTATAGTATGAAAATTATAGGTTTGAAGAATTCTATATTATTTATTTTTGTATTTTTAAGAACTGTGTTATATATTAAATAAGTTTATAGCTTATTTATATATCAAAGCATTTTTTTCTTTGATTATTAAATTAAAATATTTATAAATATTTTAATTTAATAAATATTTTTCGTTCACGTTAACAATTAGAGGTCGAACAATTGTTAACGTGAACAATTTTAGTTAAAAATTATTTAAGTTATATTTACATTATAGTATCAAATAAAAAAATATGCAATACTTTTTTGTGAACGTTAACAGTTTTTTACAAGTATATCTTTTTTTATTTACTCAATATATAAAGATAAAACACTATCAACTCTCAAAATACAAAGCTGATAGTGCCTTATTCTTCTTAGCTAAACAATAATGATTTATTTATAACATTATTATTCTAAAATTCCTTTTTCCCATTTTCCTTCTTGTAAGTCTTGAGCAACTTTTCTGTACTTGTCATCTGGTAGATTATGTAATATACCTACTACAAGAGCAGCTAAAGCTAAAGCTACTGCTGGATACAATGTCATTGCTCCCTTAATTCCTAGTAATGTTTCTGCACTTTGTTGTGCGTTTGCAACATACCCAGTCATACCTAATACTGCTGCACTAACAAGGGCTGCCATAGATTGTGCAATTTTTCTTGAAAAGTTAAATGCAGCATAAGTTACACCTTCTTTTCTTATTCCAGTATGCCAATGTCCATAGTCAATTGCATCCGTTACGAATGCCCAAGTAACTCCATTTGGAATAGCTAAAGCTACATATCCTATTGTAACAAGAACTGTGAAAGTAGTAGCATTTGTTGGTATTATAAAGTTTAATCCATTAGCAACAATTCCAATCAATAGTCCTGCAATCGCAGTTTTCTTTTTACCAAAATGTTTTACTAAGAATGGAATAGCGAATATACCTATTACAGAACATCCAATCATTATACCATTAACCTTAGGTTGAAGTTTAATATCCCCTAAGTTATATTGGCAGAAGAAAATCATCATTTGGTTGTTAGTATTCATAGCTGATATTGTAAATAATTGCATAAGAATTAAGCATAACAATGGTCTATTTGTAAATACAACCTTAAAATAATCTTTAGCAGATGCCTTTTCTGATTTACCTTCTCTATTAATTACAACATGTTCTTTTGTGTTAGCAAAACAGATAAAGAATGAAACAACTCCTATAACAGCCATAACTGCGGCCGCAACTGGATAACCAACTTTTTTGTCACTAAACATCATAAGAATAGGTACAAAAGCTACTCCAGTTATTAATTGTGCTCCTAATGAACCAGCTTGTCTAAATGTAGCTAATTGGCTTCTATCCTCTACATCTCTTGTCATAACCGATGCTAATGATCCATAAGGAACATTAGTGAATGAATATACAAGACCCCAAATCATATATGTTGCATAACCATATATAATCTTAGATGAAAGCGGCATCTCAGGCATAGTAAAAGTAATAATTGTAAGTAAAGCAAGAATTATACTTGAAATCATCATTACAGGCCTAAACTTTCCTGATTTACCTGCTTTTCTACTATCTATCAGCGATCCTGCTAATGGATCCATGAATGCATCGAATATCTTTGTAAATGCAAATATACCACCAACTGCTCCAGCACTAATTCCACATGTATCTATAAAAAACTTTGTAAGATATGATTGACCTAAGTCAAACATGAATCCATTACCAAAATCTCCAAAACCATAAGAAATTTTTTCTCTTAAACTTAATTTAACGTTTCCATTATTAGCATTAGTTGATGCGTTTTTGTCAACAGAATTTAACATTCTTTTTCCTCCGTATCTTTAATTTAGTTAATTTTTATTCATTAATCCAATATTATAAATTATCTTTTATTTTACAAATTAGGTTTTGGTATTCATCATCGCTTAAATATATTTTTTGTGGATTCATCTCAAAAGTTTTTCCCCAAGATGGGCCGCCTTCATATTTAGGTACAATATGAAGATGAAGATGTTTCATAGTATCAGCAAATGCTCCATAATTTACTTTATCTGGATTGAACGCTTTATGGATTGCTTTAGCTACCTTTCTAGCGTCATTTATGAAAGCTGCTGCTTCATCTTCATTTAAATCCGCTATTTCACTTTTATGTTCCTTATAAACAACATTACATCTTCCACTATAAGTTTGTTCCTTAAACAAATATACTGTTGATACATCTAAATCACAAATCTTAATCATTAAAGAATCTAAATCTTGATTCTTCGAACAATAAAAACAATTTTCATCAAAACTCATTTATTTACCTCCTTTATTATTGATATATATTTACTTATCATGCAATTAAGAAAATTTAATTGCATGATAATAAATTTCATTATAAAACTACTTTAACTGCTTCCTTCATTCCTACTTTTTCAATTATTTCTAAATATCTTGAAATCTCATCAGCAAGATTAGGAATTTCATTTAAATTGCTTCCCCAATTCTTTTCATATGCAAGAACAGAAGTTACAATTTTGTTTAGTCCTTCTTTTGTTCCATCATATTTTTCCCATAATTTCTTAAATAATTCTAATATCTCCTCATCATCAGCTAATTGAATATCTTCGTCTCCTCTTTTTCCTTTGTAGAATTCTATTAAAGATGCAAGGGAGAATACTAATTTCTTAGGAAGCGTACCTTTTCTCTTTAGATATTCAGTCAAACTTGGTAAATCTCTTGTTTTGTATTTAGACAATGAATTTAATGCTATACTCATTAAATAGTGCTTTACATATGGATTTTGAAATCTTTCTATAATCGCATCTGCAAATTCTACTAGCTCTTCGTGAGGCAAATCTAAAGTTTCTATGATTTCATCATATATTACATCGTGGACATATCTTCCTATAACTTCATGATCAACCGCTTCCCCTACAGTTTCTAAACCGTAAAGGTACGCTACTGGAACCATTGCTGTATGAGGTCCATTTAAAATTCTAACTTTTCTTGTTCTATATGGTGTCATATCATCTACAACTTTTACATTAAGTCCAGCTTTTTCTATTGGTAATTCATCTTTTATAGACTGAGGGCCTTCTATTACCCATAAGTGAAATATTTCACCTACATCTACTAAATTATCATCATATCCAAGCTCTTCTCTAACTTCATCAATTGTATCTCTTGGATATCCTGGAACTATTCTATCAACTAAACTACAACAAAAAGTATTAGCATTGTTTATCCAATCAATAAAGTCTTGTCCTAAGTTCCATACTTCTGCATACTTTAATACTATTTCTTTAAGTTTTTCACCATTTCTATCAATAAGCTCGCATGGAATTATAATAAATCCCTTACTGTCATCTCCATTAAATGCATTAAATCTGTGATATAAAAATGCTGTTAGCTTACCTGGATAACTTTTTTGACATCCTCCATTTAAAGTATCGTTTTCATCAAATGCAATTCCTGCCTCTGTTGTATTTGACACTATAAATCTTAAATCTGGATTTTCTGCAACTTTTAAATATTCATTATAGTCTCTGTAAGGATTAATTCCCCTACTTATACTATTGATTACTTTATGAGTTTTTGATGCTTGCCCATTTTGGACCCCTTGTAAATATAAAGTGTATAAACAATCTTGATCATTAAGCATGTCCACAAGACCATTTTCTAATGGCTGAACAACTACAACGCTTCCATTGAAATCTGCTTCATCATTCATTTTATCTATTTGCCAATCAACAAAAGCTCTCAAAAAGTTACCTTCTCCAAATTGCAATACTTTTTCTGGATATGTTTTAAATTCTTTATATGATTCCTTATTTAATTTCACAGCTATTCCTCCTAAATCTTCACTTCATCTGTATCTTTGCATTATTGTATGAAAATAAGCATCTCACTTATTTTCATACATAAAAGATTACATATTAAAGTATTTGTCTGCGTTATTATAACTAATGTCAGCTACAATTTGTCCTAAATGTTCAATGTCGTTAGGTAACTCGCCATTTTCTACCCATTCTCCAATTACGTTGCAAAGTATTCTTCTAAAATATTCATGTCTTGTGTAAGATAAAAAGCTTCTAGAGTCTGTTAACATTCCAACAAATGTGCTTAGCATACCTAAATTAGCTAAAGTTCTAATTTGATCTTGCATACCAATCTTGTGATCATTAAACCACCAAGCTGATCCAAATTGTATTTTGCCCTTAATTCCGTCTCCTTGGAAGCATCCAAGTAATGTTCCTATTGTAGAATTATCATTTGGATTTAAACTATATATAATAGTCTTAGGTAAAGCTTTTTCACTATTTAACGAATCTAATAACCTTGACAGTGGAATTGCAACTTCTGTATCATTAAGTGAATCAAATCCTGTATCAGGTCCTAATTTTTCGAACATTACTTTGTTATTATCTCTAACGCAATTCATGTGAAATTGCATTACCCATCCTAGATCGTGATATAATTTTCCAAAGAACTTTAATATATATACTCTTAATTTATTTTCATCTTCAAAAGATACTTGTCCATTTTTAAGTACGTTTGCAAAAATTTCTCTAACTTCTTCTAAAGAAGCATTGCCTACTGGAACAAAATCCAATGCATTATCTGACACTCTACATCCAGTTTCATGAAAATATTCCACTCTCTTTTTTAATGCTTCTAAATATTCATCAAAGTTTGAAATTTTAGAACCAACTACTTCTTCTAGTTTGTTAAACCAATCTTTAAATGTTTCTTTATTAACTCCTAGAGCTTTATCAGGTCTAAAAGCTGGTAATACTTTCACATCAAAGCTTTTATCTTCTTTTATTGCCAAATGATATTCTAATGAATCTATAGGATCATCTGTTGTACATATCACTTTTACATTTGATTTCTTTATAAGATTTCTTACTGTAAAATCATCGCTATTTAACAGCTTATTAACTTTTTCCCAAATAGCAGGTGCACTTTTTTCATTTAAAACTTCATCTATTCCAAAGAATCTCTTAAGTTCTAAGTGTGTCCAATGATAAAGTGGATTTCCGATAGCAAATGATATAGTCTTTGCCCAAGCTAAGAACTTTTCATAATCACTTCCATCTCCTGTAATATATTTTTCATCTATGCCCAAAGTTCTCATCTGTCTCCATTTATAATGATCACCATAAAGCCATACTTGAGTTATATTTTCAAACTTTTTGTCTTCTAATATTTCCTTCGGATTAATGTGGCAATGATAATCAATAATTGGCATTTTTTCTGAATAATTATGATATAATTTTTCAGACGCTTCGTTGCTTAATAAAAAATTTTCATCCATAAACTTTTTCATATCAAAATCCTCTTTTCTTTTTTGTTCACGTGAACAAAAATACGTGCAAATCCCTGTTCACGTGAACATTTTCTTGTATCTACTTGATAACTTTATTATAATATCATATTTCAAATAACGCAACACTTTTTTGTGAACGTTAACAACTTTTTTTAATAATTAGTGTTTAAATTCACTAATTATTAAAATCCATTATTAAAGTTTTTTTACTGATTTTCTTACCACAAGCTGAGATTGTATATAAACTTTTTCTTTATCTACTTCTTTATTCTTTATAAGATTTAATAAGTTTCTTCCGCCATATTCGCTCATCGCCAGAGAATCCTTCCTTACACTTGTCAACGGAGGAGTTACATAGTTACAAAAGTTGCTATCATCAAACCCTATAATTGAGATATCTTCTGGAACTTTTAACCCAGCTTCAAATATTGCTTTCATAGCACCCACCCCAATATCATCATTAGCGCAAAATACTGCTGTTGGAACATTCTCTAATTTAAGTAACTTTTTCATATTTTCATATCCACTTTTCAGATCATATCTACCACTTAAAATATATTCCTCATTAATTGGAATATTATTATCCTCCAACGCTCTTATATATCCTCTTTTTCTATATACTGTTGATTCAAATTCCTTATTTCCTTGCAATAATGCTATTTTTCTATGATCGTTCTCTATAAAATAAGTAACTGCATCGTAAACTCCTTTTGTATCATCTGACATTATGTTTACTAAT
This sequence comes from Clostridium sp. MF28, assembly GCF_002969175.1. NCBI lineage: Bacteria > Bacillati > Bacillota > Clostridia > Eubacteriales > Clostridiaceae > Clostridium > Clostridium sp. MF28. Next base: position 5,451,793 of record NZ_CP014331.1, on the reverse strand, counting down.
CCTTCATTTTCAATGTATCTATTTATAACTACAGTTGGTATATTTTTTTCTAGAATAGTCTGTATGAATTCATCATCATTTTTACTTTGACTTACAACAATTATTCCATCAAAATTTCTGTTATCAATTAAATGGGAGTATTGATAATCATCTATACCTCTTACAACTAAATTATATTCTTTATCTATGACATTATTGACTCCTCTTATAATTTCGTGAAAGAATGTATCTGATGTTCCTTCGCTAATCGATGAAAAAAATACACCTATAACGTATGATTTTAATAAAACAAGACTCTTAGCACTATAATTTGGTACATAATTCAATTCTTTTGCTAAAGCTATAATTTTAACCTTGGTTTCTTCATTAATATACGGACTATTATTAAGTGCTCTAGACACTGTTGTATGAGAAACATTAGCTAATTTTGCAATATCCTTTATAGTGACACTCATATTTTCTTTACACTCCTTATTAAGTAAACTTTTTTCACCATATACGATAATCACAGTATATAAAAAAGCTTAATCTACTTCTAATAATATTTTAATAATTAAAATTCATTTTTGCAACCTATACGATTTTAATTGTTTTTCCTTAATTTATCAATGTTATATTTAATTTTTATTATTTAGTTGTTTTCACAGTAATCTTCAATGGTTTGAGCAACTATTTTGGCTTGCACTACTGCTTCTACTACAGTTTTAGCACCAGTAACAACATCACCTGACGCGAATGTACCTTTTTTAGTTGTATTTCCTTTATCATCTGTTATTAACAATCCCCATTTATTGGTATCTAATTTTGTTGTATTTGAAACTATATTAGTTCTAGGGGTTTGACTTACAGCTACAATTATTGAATCACATTTGAAAAATTCTTCTTTTTCTTCAATAAGTTTGTTTTGAACTTTTCCATCTGACTCTACTACATTCTCAGTATTAACTAACTTTACTCCCTCTTCTGTTATTTCTAATGGCGATTTAAATAATTCAAAATTAATTTTATCTTCCTTAGCTTCTTTTATCTCCTGCTTTGTTGCAGACATTTGATCAAAACCTTTTCTATATATTATTGTAACATCTTCAACTCCATTTCTTTTTGCACTTCTTGCGGCATCCATGGCTACATTACCAGCTCCGATAACAGCTACTTTATTACCTAGCTTATAGTTCTCTGGTGATTTTAAATAATCAATAGCAAAATGTACATTTCCTAAAGTTTCACCTTTAATATTTAATGTTTTTGGATTCCATACTCCGGTACCAATAAACACTGCTTTATAACCATCTTCAAATAGTCTATCTAATGTTATTACAGGACCGATAAGAGTATTAGGCCTAACTTTTACACCAAGTTCTATTAATCTTTCTTCAATGGAATCTACTAATTTTTTTGGAAGTCTATATTCTGGTATTCCATACCTTAGTACTCCACCTATCTTCTCGTGCGCATCAAAAATAGTAATATTATATCCTTTCCTAGCTAGTATAAATGCAATAGTAATTCCTGCTGGACCACCACCAATTATAGCAATTCTGTCTTTCTTTTTAGAAACAGCTTTAAACCTAGTTTCTTCTATGTATCTTTGAGATATTTCCTGTTCTATATCATGAAATCGTATTGGTTCCCCTTTAATCCCTCTTATACAATTTCCTTTGCATTGGTCTTCATGAATACATACTAATGAACATACTGCTGAAAGCGGATTATTTTCAAATAATATTTCTCCTGCTTCTTCAATTTTTCCTTCCTTATACATATTTATAATATCAGGTATAGGTGTTTCTACTGGGCAATTAGACTTACAAGCTGGTTTCTTACATAGCAAGCATCTATTTGCTTCACCAATCAAATTATTATTATTTATCATATTTGTCTTCCTCCTTATCATCATTTGTATATAAAGTATACTAACTTAATTTAGTATTTATTTCAATAATATATATCAAAAAATATGCTATACTTTTTATCATAAAATATAGCATATTTTATTGACTCTGTCCTTATATTTCTTTATATTACATAAAGTTTTGTTCAAACATAAATTTATAGTTATTCTATTATTTTTTATATAAATATAGGATTCCATTTTTAGGGCTGTATATTAACTTGCCTGTAAAGCTCCTCTTCTTCAATTCTTTCTGAAGACTATACATAAAAAAACCATGCGTGACAATTAAAATGTTTTCTGTACCTTCTTTTCTCGCTTCATTTAATAATAAATCAACAAACTTCTCAGCTTTCTCTCTTGTAATAATCTTATTTTCTTGTTGAGATTTATGGTTGAAATACCACGCTATTCTTCCACTAATCGCCCAAAACCAATACGGAAGCTTTAAATTACTTTTAAATATTGGATCAATGATAGTTTCTCTAATTAGATCATTTTGAATTATATCATCCTTATATACATGTTGTGCTGTCGTTATTGCTCTTATAAGCGTACTAGAATAACATTTATCCCAATTTATCCCAATAAGCTCTACATCTTTTCTAATCACACCACTTATATTGTAATTTTCTTCCCAATTTTTAAATTCTTTTGATGTCATAAAAAAACTTTTACGGTAATCAACTTTAAAATGTCTGATAAGACCAACATTCATAAAAATCCCTCTTGTCTTTTATTATTCATATAAGAACTATAATGATTAGGCATTAATCTGCTTAATAATTTCAATTAACATATTAACCCTATTAAAAGGAGTAATGAAATATAATCCATCTGCAATACCTTTTAGTTTCTTTCCTATTTCCACAGTAATTTTTACACCGATTTCTTGTGCCTCTTCTTTGCTCATATTTTCTGAAAACATTTGTACATATTTATCTGGTATAGTTACTCCAGGAAGCTCATTATTTAAAAACATTGCGTTTCTATAACTTACAACGGGAAGTAATCCCGCTAAAATCTTTACATTAGTCCTCTCTTTAATCATTTTCAAGAACTCTATAGCATTGTCATCATAGATAGGTTGCGTTAAAAAAAACTTTGCACCTTTTTCTATCTTCTTCATCATTCTATTATATTCTACTTCTTTATTTAAAACATTCAAATTCAAAGCACCACCTACATAAATACTATCTTCTTTGAATATTTCTTCATTCATGCTTTCTATTAATTCTATTAGCCTAAATGAATTTAAATTAAATACGCTTTTTGTTTCAACTTTACTAGCATCAGATATAGGGTCACCAGTAATTGCAAGGATATTTCTTATATTTTCAATATGAGATCCTATCAGACTTGACCTTATTGCATTAGTATTTTTATCTCTACAGCAAACATGAGGCATAGCTTCAATTCCTATTTCTCTCTTGATTTTAGACGATATAATAGTTGAATCTGCTCTAACCTTCGACATTGGTGAATCCGGAACTGTTACTAAATCAATATTGTTTTCTTTACATATCTTAGCTCCATCTATGATTCTTGATATATCGGTATCAATTGGTGCCGATAATTCTATAGCTACAACAAACTCACCATTTTCGAGCTTATCTTTAAAAGTATTCTTAGCCTTTTTCTCAAAACTTTTAACTTTTGGCTCAGCCTTAGTATTAGCATTGATTACTTTAGAATTCTCATTAATTATTTTGGTTAATTGTTTAATATAGCTTGGATTTGTTCCACAGCATCCCCCTATAATTGAAACCCCAAAAGACCTTATTTCACTAACTTTTTTCGCAAAATATACGGGATTGTTTGGATAAACTGTTCTTTCGTGAATTATCTCTGGATAACCTGCATTAGGCAGTACCGAAACAATTTCATTTTCTATATTAATTTTTTTAACCATTTCCAATATATGTGCTGGTCCAGAACCACAGTTAAACCCAAATGCATCTATATATTCTGTATTTCGTACTTCTTTAATCAATTTAGCCGCACTTATCCCATCTCTTGTAAATCCATCTGGCTTAACAGCAAACTGAGTAAGTATGAAACTATCTATATTCTTGTACTTAATATACTCGCTTATTTTTTTCAGGTAATTATAGTTGCTAAAAGTTTCGAATATAAAAATATCTATACCATTTTTTAAAAAGCAATCTACTATGTATTTATATTCTTCTAAAACTTCATTGCTAAATTCATCTAAATTATCTGTTTTAATAGGTCCAATACTTGCACCTATTAAAACAGAAGTATTTCTTGTTACTTCTTTAGCTAAGTTTATTCCTGACTTAATTATGTCCATTAATGTTTCTAACGATACTCCAAGATCATATGTATTAGCAGAAAAAGTATTTGTTCTAATTAGTTTAGCCCCTGCTTCAATATACTCTTTATGTATTCTTTTTATAGTTTCTTTATCATTTAAGTTACCAAATTCACAATAGGATACATCATTACCTGTTACTTCTGAATAATATGTTCCCATTGCTCCATCACATATTAGTATATCATTTTTTAATATCTCTTTTATCATTTTTAATCTCCCCAAATCCTTGTTAATAATGCTTACTAGTAAGTATACTATAATTTTTTATTCTAGTCCTCTTTTTTAATACGATTTTCCTATTGATAAATTTATTTTTTAGCCAAATTGCATGTAAAAATAAAAAGTAGATCTATCTTTGATACTATGCATCTAGATAAATCTACTCTTAAATAACTCATTAATTTTTAACAGTCTTATTAGCTGTATTCTCGTCAGTTTTTGGTACTTGTATAGTCTTATTAGGATCTTCCTGAATTTTTCCTGACGTAGGATTATTTACAATAGTTCCGTTATCTGGACCTATATTAATAGTATTGTCATCCTTTGCAGGACTTGTCACTGGTGTATTTCCCTTGTTATCATTCTCATTTTGTGCAGGAACCTCTGGTTGTAAATTTAACACACCATCATCCTTTTGTTCTTTTTTAGGGTTATCTGTAGCTTTCCCCGAATCCACATTAGGTAATGAATTGTCAGCTGCTCCATTTATTACAGGCTTATCTACAGTTGTTTTTTCAGGTTTTGCATCTGAATTTGAATTAGTAGCTGGAGTAACGACATCACTATTTTTTTCATCTTTTGCATCCCACTGAGTTACATTTTCTTTATCTTTTATACTTGCAGTAATTTCTTTTACTGGTGCTACATCTATTTTATTCTTTGTACTCTCATCTACCACTAGAGATGCTTCATATCTTCCTAAGCTTATTCCTTTTGTCTTAGCTTCATCAACATCTTCCTTATCACCTTTAACATAAGTAACTTTTTCTGTATTAAAGGTAGATTGAATAACATCCTTTATATCTTTCTCATAAGCACTGTTATCTTCATTTTTTATAAATGCAAATCCAACCAATACTTCCCTATTAGTATCTAAATATTTTTTTTCTATAAGTTTTTCCTTTATTTTTTGTATTCCTTCATCAAGAGATATACCTTTAACATCTGTAAAATCTATATTCTTTCCATCATTGTTTACACCTTCAACTCTAATAATCTTCAATTTATTATCAGCTTCTATTTGTATACTAGGATTAATATCTAAACTAACAACTGCATATGCTGTATCAGATTTCATAGTATGAAAGAAGGTGAATACTATTAAAAACAACGCTGCAATTGCTCCAATTGACTTAATAAAGTTATTATACCTATAAGTCCCACTATTACTAGCCTTAATGAGATCATCTTCAAAATAAAATATTTTTTGCCCTATTTTCATATCTTTCTTAGGTTCAATCTTTTCCATTATGCCATTATCATTTAAAGCTATAGCATAACTTTTTTTAATTTCCATTATTATTCCCCTATTCATTCTTTTCACCTACTTTCTGATCCAATTTTTTAAAGCACTGAGATTTTTATCAATTATTATTACAACAGAAATTATAAATTTTTTGCTTCTTTTTATTACCTTTTCTGTAACTGAAAACTTTAAAACAATCCTTTTGATTGGTAATCTTTTCTTTAAATACATAAAAGATAAAAATTCTTCATCCTTTGATATTTCTTCTGATAAATTAATTGCATTCTTTCTCGTTGCTTGTTGTTTGGGAGCTTCATTCACCAAATCTTCCAAAGTAAAACCAAACGAACTTATTTCATTCTTTAAGGCAGTTATTTCTTCCAGCAACATGCTATTATCTTCCTTAGGCTCAAAATATTCATCTCTAAAATCCAAACCTTTGTCCACTAATTCGTCCAAAGATGAATGATTATGCTTATTTTCACCTTTTAAGTAATTCTTTATTCTACTTCCAATTACTAATTTTGCAAAAGATAAAAAATGTCCCTTCTCATTATCATATCTTTCAATTGCCTCATGAAAACCAAGTAATCCAACGCTAAGTTCTTCATCATTTTCGCAAGATACATAGCGACCTGTCACATCTGAAATACTTTTTATTATAAAAGGCATATGATTTTCAATAAGTTCATTTATACTTGTGTTCTTATCAACATTTAAATCTATTAAAACACATTCGAGCATGACATACGCTCCCTTCTCCGGTCATTATTATATACAAAAAAAAATATAGGTTTTGGTACTTTTTATTAAACAAATGTAAAACTTTAATTTCTAGGCTTAATTTAACATTTAATTGAAAATACTTTCGTAAAATCTAAAGTGATATTTACTATTATATCATGTATTAAATATATTTTTAACTTTGTTGGTTGAAAAATATATTTATAGAACTTTTTTTCTCTTATTAATGTAATTTCTGACACTTTTTTTATTAATTTAACAAAAGATATCATTCACATATTTATATTATTAAAACATAAATTTACTTTCTAATTTAATTACAGCATATTTTACTAAAACAAAAGGAGCTTAGAGACCGGCGAAGGACACTCTAAGCTCCACATTAGCACTTTACGTACCAACTGCTTATTTAGAATAACATAAATATTTCAAAATTTCAACACAAATTATAAACTTTATCTATATATGTTAAATTTAAAATCATAATATAGATATATATATGTTTTAATAAATAAATTTACATTTAAAACTCTAGTAAGCAAAACGCTAAATTAAGAGTAGAATCTTGAAATTTGATTACAACATATATACTAACACATTCCCCCGTTACCACTACTATTATTATCTCCACCGCAAGCATTCATACTATTAGAATTAGGTTTAACATTTTTATTTGCATATTTTTTCATATAATCAATAACTCTTGCCTGCAATTTGTTTAAGCTGTCCAAATATTCATGGTTATTAGGATCTAATTCTACAGCTTTTTTCAAGTAATTAAGCCCACTGTCAAACCATCCCTTTTGAACAGATATAAAACCTTGAAGATAATTCCATTCTGCTGAATTCGCATTATTTATTAAGTTCAATTTTGCTTCAGCCTCAGAAAAGTTTTTATTATCGACTAAATTACGAATTTCTTTATATAGATTACCATTAATAATGAGCTCATATGCCGCACTAAGAGCCAAAACTTTTTGTTTAGTGGTCTCATTTTGATTTTGTGTATATTCTTCTAAAATATCTTTGAATTTATTTTTTATTTCTTCTTCAGAAGCTGTTTTTTCAACGCCTAAAACCTCGTATGGATCCAATTTAATTACACCTCTTTACTCTATCTTCTATTCTACTATTAAATATATTTAATAAAAATTAGTAATATTCTTACATGTAATTAATTTGGTCCAAAATAACCTAATAGATTTTATTAATTGACTACAAATAGTACTTTTTTAAAATTACAGCTCTTATGCTTTCATATTTTATATGTGAAGGTAGTTCTTTTTTTAGTACATTTATCTTATCATATCCATGCTTTTGGCATGCATCTATTATTAGCTTTTCATCTTCTTTATTATAAAATTCTTCCAAATTTATATGAAATGCATTTTCTCCAAACTCTTTTATATAATCTGTTACATATCCTAGGATAGTTGAAATTGAGATCTCTAATTTTTGAGATACTTCATGTATAGTTATGTTCTGCTTAAGCATATCTATTGAGATTTGATCATTCTCCCTAGTCTCTCCATCAATTATAACCTTTCTTCTTTTTCTTTCAATCCATTCTACTTTTCTATCATTTTCTGACAAATATTCGTTTACTATATTTATTATCTTTTCTCCATACAAACTTATTTTCTTAGGTCCCATGCCTGTTATATCTTTTAATTCATCTAAAGAACTCGGGCATCTTCCACTTATTTCCTTCAGAGTATTCATTGTCAGTATTGCTTGGGGTAATGCTCTTTCTTCTTTAGCGAATTCTTTTCTTGCATTGTCTAGTCTCTCGTATAATTCTAAGTCTGTTTTAACTTCTATTCTAGATTCTTCATCTTTATTTATACTCTTTTGTTCGTCTAGCAAGCCTTCATCATGATCAGATATAGCAATTTCATGTTCTTCTACAAAATTCCGTATTACATCTTCAAATACTTTTCCGTATTTATTATATTTAACTTCTCCAACTCCAGAAACTTTAAGCATTTCATATTTTGATATCGGATAATTTACAGTCATTTCTTTTAGTGTAACGTCACCGAATATTATATATGGTGGAACATTGTTTTCCTTTGCCAGTTCTTGTCTTAAATTTCTAAGAATCTCAAAAAGTTCATTTTCTTCACTAGCTTTCTTTTCTACTCTAAACTCTTTTAATTGAACTTTTTCTTGAGATGTTAATACTCTTCTTGATCTATCATTTAAACTCAACACTGGATATGTACCTTCAACCACATTAATATATCCATGAGAAATCAATGTATTAATAAAGTTTTTGAGATCTTCTGCTGAATATTCTTTCATTAATCCATAAGTAGAAAGCTCGTTAAAATGAAATTGAATAACTTTTTTATTTTTAGATCCTCTAAGCACATCTACAAGCATTCCAATTCCAAATTTAACTTTCATCCTGTATATACATGAAAGAACTTTTTGCGATTCTATTGTCTTATCAACAAACTCTCCTTCACTCAAACAATTACTGCAATTATCACATTGCCCATTATATGTTTCTCCAAAATACTCCAAAACGTATTTTCTATAGCAATAATTGCTATATACAAAATCCATCATTTGTTGAAGCTTTCTATATTGATTGTTCTTTCTCTCTACATCTTCTATTGAGTTTTCTATTAAATACTTTTGGACCTGAACATCTTGAGGCGAAAATAATAATACGCATTCGCTCTTTTCTCCATCTCTTCCTGCTCTTCCAATCTCTTGATAGTAACTTTCAATATTTCTTGGCATATTATAGTGTACAACATATCTTATATTAGGTTTGTCTATCCCCATTCCAAAAGCATTGGTTGCTATCATAATACCAGCTCTATCATATATAAAATTTTCTTGATTTTCTTTTCTAGTATGTTCAGATAATCCCGCATGATAGCAAGTCACATTATACCCTTTCGCTTGCAAAGATTCATATAAATTATTGACTTCTTTCCTAGTTGCAGCATATATAATGCCTGAAACTTCTTTATTATTTTCTATATATTTATATAAATATTCCTTTTTGTTACCACTTTTAATCACGCTGATAGATAAGTTTTCTCTATCAAAACCTGTTATAAAGACTTTTGGATTATTCAATTTAAGAAGATTTATTATATCTTCTCTCACTTCCTGTGATGCAGTTGCAGTAAATGCTGTTATTATAGGTCTCTTTTGAAGTAAACTTATAAAATTTGATATTTTTCTATAACTTCCCCTAAAATCATGTCCCCATTGAGAAATACAATGAGCTTCATCTATAGCTATTTGAGAAATATTACATTTAGAAATAACACTCAAAAACTCAAAAGATTCTAATCTTTCAGGAGCTATATAAAGAATCTTTATTTCACTATTTTCCAAATTGTTTATTACTTCTTTTTCTTCTATAGCACTCAATGTACTATTTATTAAAGCGCCTTTTATCCCCATATCTTTTAGCGTATCTACTTGATCTTTCATTAGGGATATTAAAGGAGAAATTACTATTGTTATTCCTTCTAGCATCAATGCTGGCATCTGATAACAAATTGACTTTCCTCCTCCAGTTGGCATTATGGCAAGTACATCTTCTCCATTTATTATTTTACTTATTATGTCTTCTTGCCCTTTTCTAAATGACTTATATCCATAATATTTCTCCAAATAATTTAAAGCTACATTATCCATTTAATAATACTCCTTAGATTAATACTTCCATTAAACAAGGTAGTCAAAATTGATTTAAAAACCACTTTTAACTACCTTATATATTACTTAGCTAAAATTTCTATTCCAGTCTCAGTTATCAACACTGTATGTTCCCACTGCGCTGATAATTTATCATCGGCTGTATAAATAGTCCATTCATTTTCTTCATCAACAAAAACATCATAAGTTCCTTGATTAACCATTGGTTCAACGGTAAGAATCATTCCGGGAACAAGCAACATTCCAGTTCCTTTCTCCCCTATATGAGGAACAAATGGATCTTCATGAAATTCATTACCTATTCCATGTCCACCTAATGCTCTTACTATTGTATATCCATTTTTATGAGCATGTTCCTGACACGCTGCACCTATATCTCCTAAGAATCCCCAAGGTTTTATAGCTTCAATTCCTTTTATCATACATTCCCTAGCTACTTCTACTAATCTTTTAGCTTCTTCACTAACATTGCCAATCATAAACATTCTAGATGCATCTGAATAATATCCATCTAAAATCGTAGAAACATCTACATTTATAATATCTCCATCTTTGATTATAATATTTTCATCTGGGATTCCATGGCACACTTCATTATTTATTGATGTACATACACTCTTTGGGAAACCTTCAAAATTCAATGGTGCTGGAATCGCCCCATGTTCTATAGTATAATCATATACTAATTTATCTATATCAGCAGTGCTCATCCCTGCTTTAATTTTACTTGCAACTAAGTCTAAAACCCCATCATTAATCTTAGCGCTTCTTTTGATTCCTTCTATATCTTTTTGGCTTTTTATAATATCTCTTGGTGGGACTATATGGCCTTTTCTTTTAAAACTTTCAATTTTTTCATCAAATTCTAAATGACATTTTTTATATTTCAACCCACTGCCACACCAACATTTTTCATTTCTATCTAAGATCATTGTTTTTATAACACCTCTTTATAATACATTATTATTTATTAATATTTTAGTTTTTTGTCATCAAATATTCAGCTATATATATAATACACCTAAATCAATTTAAATGCTCATCTATATTCTTTCTCTGCCAAAATTTTAACATCTTAAGCTAGCTTCCTTTAAGTAATATGGCATTTATAATTTTATAATGCAAAAGACTAGTAATCAATTTACTTTTATTTCCTATATTTAATAAGATTTCATATTCACTATCTATAATACCACTTAATATTATTTATGTTAACATTCTTTAAAATTTTATATTAACATACTTACTTTTTTGCTTTTTCAGCTTTAATAATTTTACCTTTTATAGTTATATTTTTTAACTCTTCTATAACTCTTTTTCCTTTTCCATTTAATATATCAACATAGGATACCGAATCTTGGACATCTATTATTCCAATATCTTCAGATCTAATGCCCTCTATTTTACAAATAGCCCCAACTATATCTCCGGCACGAATCTTCTTTTTTTTACCTCCATTTAAATAAATTTTTGTTATATTGTTATTTATGGCTTTTGATTTTTCTTCTTTTCTTTTCGGTTTACTTTTAAGTGTTTTAACCCCTTCATTTTTTTCCTTTTCAACCATTATTTTCTCAGGCAAATTATAGACAGGAATTTTGAATCCAATAAACTCTTCAATTTCACTTAAAAGCTTATTTTTTTCATTAACACAAAAGCTTATTGCCTTCCCTTTTTCCCCTGCTCTTCCTGTTCGGCCTATTCTATGTACATATGCTTCCTTCTCTACGGGAAGATCATAATTTATTACGTGAGTAATTCCTTTAACATCAATGCCTCTTGAAGCTAGATCTGTTGATACAAGTATTCTAAAATCGCCCAATCTAAATCCATCCATAATGCTTAATCTTTCTTTTTGAAGCATTCCTCCATGTATTCTATTAACAGAGTACCCCTTAGATTTTAACCATTGAAACACTGTATCTACATTCTCTTTAGTTTTTGCAAATATAACTACTGTTTCAGGTTTCTCAATTATTAAAATATCATTTAGTTTTTCTATCTTCTCTTCATAATTAGTATAATATAAATTATGATCTATATTTTCGTTAATAAGTTTTTGATTATTAATACTTATATCTACAGGCTTATTCATGTATTTATCACATAATACCTTTATTTCCTCTGGTATTGTTGCTGAAAATAACATAGTAACTTTCTTCTTTGGAAGTCTTCTAATAATTCCTTCAACTTGCCCTATAAATCCCATATTAAGCATTTCATCAGCCTCATCTATAACAAAATATTTAATTTGAGCTAAATTAAGACTTCCTCTATCTATATGATCTAGAATTCTCCCTGGAGTTCCAACCACTACATGCGTCTTCTGTTTCAATTTTCTCTCCTGCTCTGAGATAGGTTCTTTACCAAAAATCGAAACAGATTTTATTCTTTTAAACCTTCCTATATTAGTTATATCTTCACTTACTTGAACAGCGAGTTCTCTCGTAGGTGTTAATACTAAAATTTGTGGGATATTTTCATTCCAATCCACTTTCTCACATAAAGGAATCCCAAAAGCTGCCGTCTTTCCACTTCCCGTTTGTGATTTAACTATGATATCTTTATTCAAAAGTATCTCTGGGATAACTTTTTCTTGAACTTTTGATGGATTTTTATAACCAAGTCCCTCGATTGATTTTAGGATTTCATCACTTATTTTAAATTTAGTGAATTCATTATTCATATATTAAATTTTCACCTCAATTATTTTATTAAATTATATTAATCAGAAATTATATAAATCTTTCTTATTATACCATTCTTATCTATTTTTCAAACACTATTTGTTTGTTTATTTTTTCATTGTTTTAATGCAATTTATACTTTAAATCTAAATTTTGCTTTAGAGAGTAGTTTTTTTACATAAATATATAATCATTCTATATCAGATAATATATCTGTGGGATTATGTAACTTTAACTAGAAAAATGCACATAATAAGGATATAATTAATTAGCAATATATATAGAAAAATTATTCAACTATAAAAGGAGAAATTAATGATTAACTCATTTAGTGATTTAAATTTAAATTCAAGTATAATAGAAGGACTACAAAAACAAGGAATTAATATACCAACTTCAATTCAAGCCAACTCTATTTTACCTGCTCTTGAGGGCAAAGATATAATTGGTGAAGCCTTTACAGGAAGCGGTAAAACATTAGCTTATCTATTGCCTCTTTTTCATAAAATAGATACATCAAAGAGAGAAATGCAAGGATTAATATTGGCTCCAACACATGAACTTGCTAAACAAATAGAAGATCAAATTAAGCTTCTTGCTGAGAACTCATCATTCCCTATAACTTCACTATCTATTATTGGTGATGTTAATATAAATAACCAAATAAAGAAACTCAAAGAAATAAAACCTCACATAATTGTTGGGTCAACAGGTAGAATTCTAGATCTAATTCGAAAGAAAAAAATAACTGCTCATACTATAAAAACAATAGTAATTGATGAAGGAGATAATTTATTAGATCCGAAGAGATCTAACGTTACTAAAGACATTGTTAAATCAACAATGAGGGATAGACAGCTTATGCTATTTTCAGCATCTATAAAACCTGAAACATTGGAAACTGCGAAGTCTCTAATGAAGGAACCAATAATAATAAAAAGTGAAGATAAGCCTTTAATAAATCCTAATATTGAGCATATGTTTATCTATGTGAAAGACGTGATAAGTTTGAAACCTTAAGAAAAGTTCTTGTTGCTGCAAAACCAGAAAAAGCAATCATCTTTGTTAATAACAATGAGGATATTGAATTAACAACAGCCAAACTTAATTATCATAGCAAAGATTGTTTTGCTATGACCGGAAAGATTTCTAAGGAAGATAGAAAACTTGCAATTGAAAGCTTTAGGACAGGTAAAATAAAAATACTAGTCTCATCAGATGTTACAGCTCGTGGTCTTGATGTTGCTGATATAACTCACGTTTTCCATTTGGATTTGCCATTAAAATTAAATGAATATCTCCATAGATCTGGAAGAACTGCTAGAGGAAACGCTCATGGTACTTCTATATGTATTTTAACTGTTCAACAGCTTAATATAATAAAAAAATATGAGAGAGAATTTAATATACAATTTAAAGAAAAGAAAGTTTTTGGCGGAGTTTTAGAAGATGCTAATTATAACTCTAGTTCAAAGCAATATGAGCAAAAAAATAAATCTTATAGTAGCAAATTTAACAAATAAAATTTTATTATAGTACTTAATAAAACTTAAGCAAATTAGTATTAGGGATACTTATTTTTTCACCCAAATGATTAAAATGAGTATCCTTTCATTTTTATAATAAACTTAAATCTCTGCACACTCTTTTATATCTAATCTAATTATTCTCTATATAACAATTAGTTAATTATTTAATTATTGATGTGCCTTCACTTTAATTTATGATTTTCTTCCATTAATTTTATTAACGATAATAGTTAATAATAACTTATTATTTTATTAAAGTTTTCTTAAGTAAACAATTACCCAACTTAATCGGTGCTATAATCGGTAGTGATGTAACGGTATATATGTTCTAAGAAGTTCAATTCATAAATGTTTATCATAAACTTATCAGGTATTTATAGAACAATGAACTATATTATTTAGGACTTATATCCAAAAAACTCACTAAAATATACACATAATGTTGGAGGAAAATTTTTATGAAAAAGAAAATCATTAGTCTATTGTTAATTGCAGCAGTTAGTTCAACTGCATTAATATCTTGTGGAAAAACTAAAGATTCTGCAAATTTGAATAATGAAAATACAACGGAGCAGTCTTCCACAACATCTACAACTGAACAATCACCTCAAAGTAATTCTAAGATAGTTGGCGAAAATAACAAACCCACTGTAGAAGTTAAACAAATTGCTTCTTTGACTGATTTTAAAGATAAAGACAAAAGTGAAATTGAAAAACTTTTAGGAAAAGCTATTAGCGAGGAAGATGATAAGGCTACCTATGAAAAAGATGATTATAGTTTTGAAATAAAATATAAAGATTCAAAATGTAATGAAATTAAGATAATTCCTAAGTCAGAAATGAAATTCCCAGCTGATGGAACTAACATCTTAAAATTAGTAGGAATAAACGCAGATGATTCGGATTCTACAATATCTCCAGCTGGACTTGAATGGAATAATAAATTTGATACATTTAAGATCAATGTAGTTTCTAATAATGAACCAAATGGTAAAATTTCTTATGTAACAATTATTTTATCAGATCCTTCTAAATAATGATAAGAGTTTGTGGATTTTGTATATAAAATACTACAGTATTAAAATTTAAACCAAACCATATTAAACGTATATTCATACTTTTTTACCTAACAAATTACTTTTGTTAGTGATTTCCATGAATATACGTTTAACTTTAATTTTCTATCTCTAATTTTTCTATTTTTATAGATGGTATTTTATGCTCTACATTGCTTTCATCTTTAATCACCGAGCTACCTACTTCCCCTATAACTTTAATCTTATCATTTTCTTTTAGTTGATACGATTTATCATAATCTCCAACTATTCCAACGATTTTTGAATCAGCAGCACAGCATGTCATTATAATCCTTCCTATAATTATTTGATCTTTATTTAAGTAATTTTCTTTACATACAAATCCATGTATTTCTAACTTTTTCCCTATATATTTTTCTGGATTAATCCGTATATCATCAAGCATTGTAGGATTATGTTCGTCAATTCTTATAGTTTCTTCATTGTTTCTTATGTTGCTCTTATTAAAATTATACTCAAATTCATGTTCATATAATGACTTTCTATCAATAACACTTGTTTTGTTTTCTAAAATTTCTAAATTCAGCTCTGAATGTTTAAATGTTTGCTGCTTATTAATAGATATGAAACCTATTATTAAGGCTAGTATTATTGGAAACAATTTTATTTTAATATTCATGCTGCCTTTAGGTGTAAATATATTTTTTATTTGAAAAACAGTAATTATACTTATCATTATTATAGTAATATAAAAATATTTAATCATATTACTACCTATATAAAAACCTATACTTCCAGTAGATATTAAATATATTATAGAGAAATCTAACAATATAAGAACAATAAACCATAAAAACTCATCAAAATTAAATCTTTTCACTTATTTTTCAGCTCCTTTTTATATTTAAATTGCTATCATTTAAAGTGCATCTTTATATTCCGCACATCATGAATAAAAAGGAGATTACAAATACAACAACTATTGTACTTATACTTAATTTAAGTACAAAACTTTTTTTAAAGGCTCCAATAATCATAATAAGATTTTTCAAATCAAGCATTGGACCTAAAATTAAAAATGCTGTAACTCCACTAAGTGAATAGTTAGTTAAAAAACTTTTTCCTACGAATGCATCCACTTCTGAACAAAGAGATAAAAAGAATCCAAGCAACATCATTGCAACTATTCCTAGAATCTTATTATTAGAAATAAAGTTTATTTCTCCATGAGATACTGCCACTTGAAATACGCTAGATATAAATGTCCCAAGTATCAAGTATCCCATTATATCCAAGAACTCTCTATTTGTATGTTCAATTATTCCTCTTAATTTGTTTTGATTTTCCACATATGAATTACATCCGCAGTTACAATAGCTATCATTATCTATAAAATCTATCACTAATCCTTTCTTATCTTTTTCAAGCGAATTTACTATCATTCCAATTAGAATTGCAGCTATAAATCCTCCAACTATTCTAAGAAGCACCATAATTTTTTTATCGTAAAATGCATAGTAAGTAGACATTATTACAACAGGGTTAATTATAGGTACAGCAAGCATAAATGTTACTCCGAACCCAACAGGTACACCTTTCTTTATAAGCCGTCTTGTTATAGGAACAATTGCGCATTCACAAACCGGAAAAATAAGACCTATCAAAGCAGCTCCTAAATATCCTAAAATATTTGCCTTAGGTATTATCTTAGCAATAATCCTTTCTGATATACATGTTTGAATTATAGCAGATATGAGAGATCCTATTATGATAAATGGCATTGCCTCAAGAATTATACTTGTAAATATACTTGCAAAATCTCCTATAACTTCAATATATATAAGGGTTGGATATTTATTGTAAATATATATTGATAGTATTACTACACTTATAATAAAGAAAGCTTTAACCTTCTTCTTATAAAGATTCATACATTTTCCTCATTTCCCTCATATTTTATGTTAGTACTTTTTTTGTAGTTTATCATTTTAATTTTTATCTTTTTTAAACACCCATTGTCCAATACCCTTGCTTCCCTAAGTGTAGAATTCAAAATATACTTATTACTAACTCGTAAAATAAATGCTTTAGGATTTATATTCTTAACTTTTTTAAAACCTTCATTTAAAATTTCTTTTTTGCAATAATCTATATTATTAATAACAATCATATTGGCGTTTTGTATAAAAGGTATTATAAAGCCTCCCATATTGTCAATATATTGCTTTAATGTCTTACCATCTGCAACAAAGAATATAGTCGTAATCTTACTACATTCTCTATAAATTCTTTCATTCAATATATCGAATAATTCTTTTAAATCAGAGGTTCCATTATATTCAATTATTATTCTGTTAGGTTTATATTTTTTTATTGAGTATATCATTTTTTCTTTTAAATCTTTAATATCTAAAGCATCCTGGATTCTTACAAAATTACTTATGTTACTAGAATGTACAATATTTTTTTCTCCTTGCTCTAATTGAAAAACCAGTACTTTTTCTCCATCAACTAAACTTTCTTTTAAAAGTGAATTTATAAATGACGTTTTTCCAGCTCCTAAAAAACCTGTCACAATCTCAATATGTATTTTCATAATTCCACCACCTCTCTACAAAGTTTTAATAATTAATAATTCTTATATTTGCCTAATAAATAGACGTTCTAATTCCCTTTTATTTAACTCACTACCAATTATTGAAACCACTTTCTTATTTGACCATCTAATTTTCCTGCTTTTAAATTCATTAGGTACATAATCAAATTGATAATATTCTCCATCGTTTGCTTTAAAAACACCTTTAGCTCTTATTATTCTTCCGAACTTATCATTAGTTGAAATAAATTCGAATTTTTTTTGAATTTCAAGCATACTTATATTTTCTTCAAGATCTATAGGATAGCTTTCAAAAATTTCATTTGCACTATGATTTACTTCTCTTCTCATCTGCTTACTTGCGCTAGAGCTAATACTAGAATTTGCAGCAAAAATTTTTCTTTTTTCATTTATTACATTTGTACTAAGAAAATCACTTCCTTTTAATAACTCCCATGGTTTATATATTATTTTAGCTTTCAAATTTAACTTTCTTATAGAATCTATAGTTGTATCAATTTTTTTATTATCTACAAGTTGACTTCTGCTTAAAACTATAGTTTTTGCTCTTTTTATTTGATTCTCATAAAATTCCTTAAAATTTTTCAAATACATATCATAATTTCTAATATCAATTAAAGTAAAAATATTTCTAATTTCGAGCTCATGCTGAAACTTCTTTTCTTGGAGAATATTTAATATCTCACTTAATTTTGCTACTCCTGAGGGTTCAATTATTATATTGTTCGGATTATACTTACCTATAACTTCTAAAACAGCTTCTCCAAAATTTCCAGATACCTGACAACAAATGCATCCAGAATTTATTTCCTTAATTTCAATATTACTTTCTTTTAATATGTCTCCGTCTATTCCAACTTCTCCGAACTCATTTTCTATAATAACCGTATTGCTATCATAAACCTTTTCTGACAATAACTTTTTTATTAACATTGTCTTTCCAGCACCTAAAAAACCTGAAAATATATCAACTTGAACTTTCATCAAACTTTTCTCCTTCCATTGCAACCATACATTATATTCATATTTTTATTTATACTATAATTGCTCAATATATATGAATAAAATTTATTTACAATTTTTCATAACAAAAAAGTCCTTATAATTAATAAAAAGTTATTAATTATAAGGACCCTCGTTATAGCCTAAGCTAAATGAAATAATTAAATATGTTATGCTACTATTTTATTTAGATATATACTTTAACTTATAGCTATAAATTTATCTAGCATTTATAAAAATCCAAGAAAAATTCACATATATTTCTATTCATATTAACAACAGAATTAATATGGATAATAGAAGAAATGAGTAGCTCTATCTGTTGTCGCAGTATCTTGAAGAATAAGCCTTTTATGTAATACCGAATTTCCAAAGCTTGTCCTTTGGTTATCTACAATATAAGCATATCCATCTTTATCCCAACCCATAAAAATATAAACATGAGTATAATTATTTGTAAATACAATATCTCCTGGTTTAATCTGAGAGAAATCATAACTATAGACAAATCCCATATTCTTTAATATGTTCTCTAACTGATATGTATTTGCTGTTGAAGTTGGTATATTAACACCTATTCTTCTTAACGCTTCAGATGTAAAATATACGCAGTTATTACTAGTAATTCCGTCATGCAATGCAACAGCAGTACTATCTACACTTAATTGATTATTTACATTAGTCATATATTTAAATAGCTGATAGTTTGTACCTGAATGCGAATAATTAGAGGAAGTATTCACTGTTTCACCGCTAGGATTAACATATGTATAATTATCTATCCACACATTTTTAATTAATGAACCATCACTAGAAAATCTATATTTTTTACCGTTTATAACCGTATCCCCTGATGCCATTATACCTGACGTACCATCCAGATAGTATATCTTATCATTTAAAGTTAACCATCCATATTGCATTGCTCCTGATCCTGAAAAATAATAATAGCTATTGTCTATCTTTACCCATCCAGTTGCCATTGCTCCATTATCATTGAAAAAGTATTTAGCACCCTTTATTGTTTGCAATCCTTTTTCCATTTTTCCATCTTTATCAAAGTAATACCAATTTCCAGATATCTGCTTCCAATCATTTTTTATTGCTCCATTTATTCTATCATAATAGTACCAATTCTTATCCTTATCGCTTTCCCAACCATCTTTTACATTACCATCGTCATTGAACTGATATTCCTTACCATCGATAGTTTCAGTTCCTTTAAGCCTATTTCCATTTCTATCCAGATAGCACCATTTACCCTTTAAAAAATACCACCCCTTATCTAACCTAAACTTATTTCCTTCAACATCGCAATAAGTATAAGTACCATTTACTATTTTTTGAGTTATATTTTTAGGTAATCTCTTTAATTGATTATTTCCTAAATCTAAATAAGTTAATCTAGGTAAATCTCCCAAATAATCAGGAATATCTTCATATATATAGCAAGAATTTAAGTTTAGATACTCTAGATTCTTTAACATCTTTATTTCTTCCGGTATATTATTACCAACTCTTTTATGGCTTAAATCAATTTTTTTGATATTCAAAAAATCTGCTTCTGTTAAGTTGTCCACTTTTTTACTTAACTGCTTGGCCACTTCTTCTGTAAGCCAGTTGTCATTAATTTCAACACCACTCTTTTCTACAACTTCCCCACTAATCCTTGCGTCTTTTGCATAAGTTATTACTGGAATACTATTAATACATAAAAATACTGCTAATATTGCTATTTTTTTTACTCTATTGCGTCGCATCTAATCGTCTCCCTTGATTTTTTTCATATAAATTATACCATTTTAGACGTATAATCTCAAATAATTTTAAAAAAATCAATTTTAGGAAATTTAATAGTATCTGCTTTTTTCTCACTTATTCTATATACTTTTAAATTATATGATTTTCTAGAATATTACTTAAATCTATATCTCGAATTGAGTTAACAATCATATCTGCTTTAGATAAATCTTGATTTCCAGAGTTAATATTTTTAAATCCTATACAATTCATTTTAGCATCTTTTGCAGCAAATACTCCATTCCTAGAATCTTCAATAACGACACATTCTTTTGGCGATATTCCCAATTTTTTTGATGTTTCAATATAAATATCTGGTGATGGTTTCCCTCTTTCAACTTCTTCTCCGCTTATAATATATTTAAAGTATTCTTGTAATTTAAACTTTGATACAACTATATCAATTAAATCTTTAGGTGATGATGATGCTATTGCAGCAGGAATATTTCTATTCTTTAATTCTATTAACAATTCTTTGATTCCATCTATTGGCTCTAAATGAGATTCAATAATCTTCATTTTAGTCAATTCTACTTTATAGTCTATTATTTCTTCCAGTGATTTTTTTATATTGTAATTTTCCTTTATATCCGTATACATATATTCATTTGTTGATCCTACGTATTTTTCCAATTCTTTTTCTGAAATATCACAACCTAATTCTCTTATTGTTTGCATATCCACCTCAAAATGAATTGGTTCACTATCAATAATTACTCCATCCATATCAAATATAAATGCTTTCATAATATACCTCCAAATTAATAAAATACATAAACTTTACATCGCTTTAGAATTTGCTATAATGATCTAAACAATTCCTCAAACGTATCGAATTCAACTATACCTTCATCACTAATCTTATCTTTTTCGCATGCTGTATAAATATATCTAAATGAACTAATTCCACTTAATATCTCATTAAATTCTTCTATTTTCTTTTTAAAAAACTCGCTTGCATTTTTAAATTCTCTATATCCATAATCCATCCCCTCCTTTTGCATAATAGAATTATGCAAAAGTTACTAAAATCGTTTCTTAAATTTATCTATATCACTTATCTTTTATCTCAAAAGCTACTTTATATAACATACATTTAATTTTGCAATCCTACTAATAGATTATGATTATTTTTTAATTAGTTAAGTAAGAATATAATAATTTAATAGTATTTTCAAAAGCACTATAATGAGTCCTTTCCATGCCATGAGATGCGTGGACACCTGGTCCTATCAACGCTCCGCGTATATCATTTCCACCTCTTAAAGCAGCCCCTACGTCTGAGCCGTACATTGGATAAATATCTACAGCATATTTAAGCTCATTATCCTTTGCAAGATTAATTAGTTTTGTTACCATATTATAATCATATGGTCCTCCTGAATCTTTGGCGCATATTGATACATCATATTCACTGCAAGTTAAATCATCGCCAATACATCCCATATCTACTGCTATCATCTCAACTATATCGCTTGGTATATATGATGCTCCATGTCCAACTTCTTCATAAGTTGAAATTAATATCTTGGTAGTATATTTAGGAACTATTTTTTCTCTATTAAATAATTCCAATAAACCCATTAAACAAGAAACACTACCTTTATCATCAATAAATCTTGACTTTATAAACCCACTCTCAGTAATTGTTGTTTTAGGATCAATAAATATAAAATCTCCTACACAAATACCCAACTTTTGAACATCACTTTTTGAATGAACCTCTTCATCAATTCTTATTTCCATATTTTTTGGATCTCTTGTTTTACTTGAGCTATCCTCAAAAACATGGGCTGCAGGACTTGTGCTTAAGAATGTTCCTGTATATTTCTTTCCTTCCCTTGTTCGTATTGTACAATATTCGCTGTCTAAAGTCGGAACAATTGGTCCTCCAAGTAAGGTAAACTTTATTTTTCCATCTGAAGTTATTGATCTAACCATGGCTCCTAACGTATCTACGTGCGCAGATAATCCTAATATTTTTTCATCCGATTTACCCTTTATAGTTATTATTCCACAACCTTTATTGGTAGTTTCAAAACTATATCCTAGTTCTTTAACTATATCTCTTATTTTATCAATTATCTCAAAGCAGAAGCCAGTTGGACTATCAAATTCTAATATCTCCTTTGCAACATCTAAAACGTATTCTTTATTAACACATAATTCCATAAAATCAACCTTCCTTCAAAAATTAAAATCTCTTTGTTAATTTCAAAAATGCCTAATCATAAATTCAGACAAAAATTTCATTATATCAATATCCTTAACTCTTACTCTATATGACTAATAACATTCTCTAATAAGTAAAATTAGATACAATTCACTAAATAGGATTTCCAAAAGTAATCCTATTTAGCGCATTGCATCCAACTTTGCTATACTTTTATCATAATTCTTTTTAATTATTACTCAAAATAAATCTTAATTTTCCAATTAAAATATCCATTTCTTCATCGGTTCCTATTGTTATTCTCAAAAAATTATCTATTCTTTCTTTATCAAAATATCTTACTAGTATTCCTTGACATTTCAAATTCTCATAAATAAACTTCCCAGAAGCACTGTTATGACTAGCAAAAACAAAATTTGATTTTGACTTTAAAACTCTAAAATCTAATTTTTCTAATTCCTTGACCACTTTTTCTCTTGTTTTTACTATTTTCTTAGTTATTTCCTCAAAATATTTACTATCTTGAATAGCTGCTTTAGCCCCAGCTAAAGCCACTCTATCTATAGTATAAGAATTTATGCTATTTTTAATTCTGTTTAATCCCTCTATTAAATCTTTATGACCTAGCGCAAATCCAACTCTTAATCCTGCTAATGAACGTGATTTTGATAATGTTTGAATTACTAAAAGATTATCATATTCATGTATATATTTAACCATTGACTGGCCACCAAAATCTATATAAGCTTCATCAATAATTACTACTCTATCTTTATTAGCTTCAATTAAACTTTTTAAGCTTTCTGTATTTATATATTTTCCTGTTGGAGCATTAGGATTTGGTATTATTACTCCACCATTTGTCTTTTTTAGCTCTTCCAATGGTATATCAAAATTATCGTCTAATTTTACTAATTCATAATTTAAATCAAAAAGTTCAGCATAAACCTTATAGAAAGTATAACTTATATCTGGAAATAATATTTTTTTGTTCTTTGAAAAGAAAGTCATAAACGAAAATGCCAAAATCTCATCCGAACCATTTCCTATAAATATTTCATTCTCATCTAACTTATAATAATTAGCTATTTCACTTATTAACTCACTACATGTTGGATCTGGATAAAGTTTCAAGTCACCATTAACTGCGTTCCTCATGGCTTCTAAAACTTTATCTGATGGTGGATACGGATTTTCGTTTGTATTTAATTTTATGTACTTTCGATCCTTAGGCTGCTCCCCAGGCACATAAGGCTCTATTTCTCTAACTTTATCATTCCAATATTTACTCATACAACTGCCCCCTAGTATGTTATGTTTTTACTATATTATACATTAAGTTTAAAATATCTTCTATTACTTTATTATTATTAATAATTCTTAAAATAAACGAAAGATTTCCAAAATTTTAACATTTTCTTATAATTTATTGGTAAAATGTTTATAGTAAGATAGAAATATTGCTATTAAAAACTTTTTTGCTTTATTTAAGTTCAGTATAAAAGGAGTGGTAAATTTAATGAATAGGTTATTCAAGGGTATTGTTATTATATTTTGGATATCGATCTTATTTATTTTTCTTAAATATCAATTATATAGTGATGGAGTTAATAAGATAATATTTTTTTTAAATACATATGAAAAATTCAGTGCAATTTTATTTTTCATAATTGCATCGCTAAGAATTTTCACACTAATACCTTGTACAATTTTTATAATTATTGCTGGAATATTGTTTAATCCATATGAAGCATTTGTTTTAACTGCAACAGCGAATTTGTTAAGTGAAATTCTATTATTTTTCTTTGCAAGACTTACGTTTGGAATGAGTTACCAAGATAAAATAGTAAATAAATATTCCAAAATATACAACATGATTAAAAAAAATAATGTGCAACTTCTAGCTTTAGGTGTATCTTCACCAGTTGTTCCCACCGACATTATTTGTTTTTTTTCTGTATTAGCTGAAATTAGCTTTATTAAATATACTTTAACAATATTTTTTGCAGATACGCCAATAATTTTGCTCTATACATTTTTAGGAATTAGTATAAAGTATTCTTTGTACGTATTTGCTGTTATGCTTTTTATTATCATACTAGTTAATTATTTTAATTTCAAAAAATGGAGTAATCAAACTAATTAAACAAAGATAGCTATTAATTATGTTATTATATTTACATAATCAATAGCTATTATTAATATTTATCAAATCTTATCGTTTATATAGGGATCTTACTTAAGCGCATCTATAGGCGAATTTCCTATACCTTTATAATCTTACATATAGCCCTTAAACACAACTGAATTTTTACGACAAATCCATTTCTTTATATGTTTGTTGCATCACCTAATATCAAACCTTTATGTTTATAAAATATTAAGCGAAATTTACAACACGACTTTTAATATTTAAATATCTCATTCTTTTTTCAATCAAATACAAAAAATATCTTATAAATTTATCATATTACAATCTTTTTTTAAATAAAATGAATATATTATACTAAAATAATTTTTAGGAGTTCCATATGATTCTTATATCACCTCTTTTACTAGCTATTTCAACAAATATAGTAACATTATCATTTTTTTTATCTTATGGAATTAAGAAAATACATTTATCTAAATCAAATAGTATTTTACTTGCAATAGTAACTTCTGCTAGTACATTTGTTTCTATGTATATTGGTAAATTAATTCTGCCCTTAATAGATCCTAAGGTCAGTAATATATTTGGTGCTATTCTTTTAAGTTATATTGGTATTTCTTTTATAGTTGAGAATATTCGCTTAGAAAAAAAACGTCTTGGTTACGATACTTCCTTTTATTATGAAAGTTCTTTTAAATATAAAAACCTCTTGGAGGATTCTTATATTCTAAATTTAGATAACTCTCATAATATAAATCTAAGAAAATGTTTAGCTCTTTCCATCTCACTATCTGTAAACAATATTTGTACAAATTTTGCTGCAAGTATAACAGGTGTTAATCTTAGTATAAGTGTATTTTTAAATTTTATTATTTCTATCTTATTTGTATATATAGGCTACTTTAATCGAAATATCAATTTTTCAAAATATTTGATTAGATATTCAAATTTTATTTCTGGAATTGTATTAATCGCTTTCGGAATTTATGAAATATTTGTTTAATAATAATATAATAATGCCATGGAGTAGTAATGCAGAATATATCCATGGCATTAAAAATTATTTTTAGAACATTAGCTTATTCTAAAATCCATTCTATTCGTATCTAAGTGCTTCTATAGGATCTAGTTCAGCTGCTTTCTTTGCTGGATAATATCCAAAGAATACTCCAATAAACATTGAAAATGAAAAACTTACTAAAATAACTAATGGCGATACTGTAGTTGCATATCCCATAGCTTTTGAACCAATTGCTCCTGCACCTAAACCAAGTAATATTCCTAAAATACCACCAATGGAGCATATTATAATTGATTCAACTATAAATTGCATCTTTATATGACTGCTTTTAGCTCCAAGTGCCTTTCTAGTTCCTATCTCTCTTGTTCTTTCTGTAACAGATACTAGCATTATATTCATAACTCCAATTCCGCCAACCACTAGCGAAATTCCTGCAATAGCAGATATAGCCACTGCAACTGTAGTCATCATTGATGTCATTGATTCAAGCATACTTTCCATATTGCTTGCTTGAGCTTCAAACTTTGCATTTTTTGCATAAAGCTTAGATAAGTAGTCTGATAATTCATTAGTAAATGACTGAACATTTACTTCATCTTTTGCTTTTATTTGAAATGTCTGGTAATTTTTATTAGTTGCTGTCTTCTTTGTTACAGTAACAGGAATATATAGGTCAGTAGTTAAATTTTCATCAGATGTTGTTCTATTTCCTCCCGAAGCCTTATATTTATATACTCCAACTATTGTGTATGTGTAAATTGCATTTGATGTATAAACTTTTATATCTTGATTTATGGGATCTACATTTGTTCCAAATATCTTGGATACTAATTTATCTGAAACTACTGCAACATCTTTTGCTCCATCAATATCATTTTGTGAAATATATCTACCTTCGGCCATTTCCAAATTTTTAACATCTTTATATCCAACATTTGTCCCTACTGTGCTTACATTAGAATACGTTGAATCATTTTTAACTTTACCTGAGCTACCACTTTCAGATACACTTATAGAACTTATTTCGTCACTAAAGTTTTCCTGTAAATCATTTATCTGTTCCATTGTCATAAGGTCAATATCTTTTGCAGTGCTACTTGATTTTCCTTGTCTTCCTGAACCTCCTGGAGGCATTCCTCCTCCGCTTGCTGCTTTCATTGCACCTGCACCTGGCACTCCACCCCCACCTTGTGGTGCGCCACCGCCTGACTTTGCGCCTCCACTATTATTTGGTGAATTGCCATTTGAGTTTTTCGAGTTTGAACTATTAGAATTTTTCGAACCTGAATTTTTTGAATTCGAATTATTTTTGTCCTTTAAATTCGAATTATCGGAATTCAACGAATTTAATGTACTTGTAGTACTTTTTTCTTGCACGTTAACTGTAATATTAGTTGCACCCATTGAAGACATTGAACTTGTTAAAGAAGAGGTCATTGCATTTCCTACTGAAACAACACCAATTACTGACGCTATCCCTATTATTATTCCAAGCATTGTAAGTAACGCTCTCATTTTATTGGATTTAAGCCCCGCAACTGCAAGCATTATATTTTCTTTTATAAACATACTTTGTCCTCTTTTGGAAATCTTCTGTAGTACATATCATTCTTTTTTTCAGATATTATATTTCCATCCTTCAAAGTTATAATTCTTTCTGTTTCCTCCGCAAGTTCGCTATTATGGGTTATAAATACAATGGTTTTGCCTTCCTGTTCATGAACTTTATGAAACAAATCCATAACCAATCTTCCAGTTGTTGAATCAAGTGCACCTGTAGGCTCATCCGCAAGTATTATACTTGGATCATTAGCTAATGCTCTAGCAATAGCCACTCTCTGCTTTTGTCCTCCTGACAGTTCATTGGGTTGATGAGACATTCTATCTTTCATTCCAACAAGATCTAAAAGTTCTTCTGCACGTATTCTTCTATCTTTTTTACTCATTCCATAGTAAAGCATTGGCAATTCCACATTTTTCAAAGCTGAACTTCTTGGAATTAGATTATATGTCTGAAATACAAAACCTATTTGTTTATTTCTTACTTCAGATAAACCATTATCAGATATTTCATTGATATTTGTACCATCTAAAATATAGTTCCCAGAAGTTGCTCTATCAAGTGCTCCTATAATATTCATTAATGTACTTTTTCCAGAACCAGATGAACCAACTATTGCTACAAATTCTCCTTCTTTTACACTAATATCAATTCTTTTTAAAATATTTAATTGATTTGGAGTTCCAATATAGAAGCTTTTTGTAATGTCTTTCATTTCTATTATATTTTTACTCAAAGACACTCACCCCCTACTTTGTTTTTCTAGAATTTATTTCTACTGGATCACCAACTTTATAGCTTGTTGGTTCATTAAGTATAATCATTCCATCTGATAGATCAGAACCATCAATTTCAACATTTGCATTTGATTCTATACCTTTAGTTACTGGAATCTCCTTAACGATATATTTCCCACCCTGTTCAACTGCTGCATAAACCTCGTTTTGTCCACTGTTATTAATTACTGCTCCATATGGTACTGAATAAATATCATCTTTTTCATCTGTGATAATATTTACTACTGAATTCATACCTACTTTCACCTTATCATTTTTACCGGTTAACTGTACCTTAACTGTGAAAGATACATCACTGCTTGTCGTATTACTAGTGCTACTAGTACTAGTGCTAGTTTTACCGTTACTACTACTAGTTGTACTTGTACTCGCACTGGCAGTACTAGAAACTGGTTCAACACTTAAAACTTCTGCATCAATAATATCAGAACCTGAAGCATCCGTTGTTATTTGAGCTTTTTGTCCCACTTTTACTTTTGCGACATCTGTTTCATCAACACTCGCATTAACAATTAAATTGTCTAAATCCTGAATTACAAATAATGCCCCAGATGCTTGTATACCTACTACAGCATTTACATTAGTTACTGTCCCATCTACAGTCGCTACAACCTGAGCATCTTGCAATTTCTTTTTCTTGTCTTCATATGCAAGTCTATTACTCTTATCATTAGCTGCTGCTTGAGCAGATTCATAAGCTGTTTTTGCTTCAGATAATGCTTGATCAGAATTAACTTTTGCTGCTTCTAATGCAACTGTTGATTTATCATAAACTCCTTTGGAATTTTCATAATTGGTTTTTGCTGTATTTAGATCTTGCTGAGAGATTTCGCCATTTTGAAACATGACCTTATCATATTCATAAACTTTACTCTTATCTTCCATATCGAGTTTTGCACTATCAACAGATTTTTCTGCATTTATTATATCAGTTTGTAAGTTATTATCATGTAAATACTGCAAATTGTCATATTTTTGTTTTGCACTTGTTAATGATAACTGATTTTTTTGCTCATTTGCATTTAGAGTTTGTTCTGCCTCAGCAAGTTGTTCTTGAAGAGTTGATGTATCTATTGTTGCAAGCACATCCCCTTTTTTTACTACATCTCCAACTGAAACATTAATTGATGCAACATTATATTCTAAATTTGAATATATATTAGTTGAATCTCCACTCTTTATAGCGCCTGATGAACTAATTGTTGTAGCAATATTTGTTTTCTTAAGAGTTGTATACTTAACGCTGCTTTGTGTTACTTTCGTTTTAGCAAATTTAACCTTATAAATACCTGCTCCTATTGCTAAAACAACTAATATCGCAACTAAACTTATAACTTTCTTTTTAGTTAAAAATTTTTTCTTGCTTGCTTCAGTTGTTTCCATAATTTCTTTATTAGCTAAAGTTTTTTTATTAAATAAAAGCTTCAATTTTAGTAACCCTCTTTCATTTCAATGTACTTTAAATAAGACAAATAGCATTGATTTCTTTTATTTATAAAATCCGCATTATCATTATCTAGAGTCAATTTCGCAGCATCTACATCATTTTTTGAAACAAATCCATAATCATATTTTGTTTGCTCAATTTCATATTCTTTTTGTTTCTGGTTTATTACATCATAACTGCTTTTTATTGAATTGTAAGAAGTCATTAAATCATTATATTGTTTTTTAAAGCTTGTCTCAGTACTATTCATTAGCGACTTTAATTTGTTATTTGCTTCTTCAACTTTATTATCATAAATATCTTTATTATCATAATCATCTTCAGCATCATCTAAATCATCAATCTCATCATTTTGAAGTTTTATATCAATATTATTTTCAAGCATTTTGCTCAAATCATCTTCATAATTAATTTTAGATATAACATCAAAATTTTTATCTATATCATTTTCAAATGTAACTTTACTCTCAGAACTTATTCCAAGTAAGTTAAATAGCTTAAGTTTATCAAGCTCTGCTGTATTCTTTGACGAATCCAAGTCGTCAACTGAAGTATTTCCTTGCAATAATTCAGTATATTTATTTTTAGATATAAAGCCACTATCATATTGAAGTTTATATATTTGTTCTTTCTTAGTATTAATATTCACTGTATCTTCTTTTATTTTTTCATTTGGTAAATCAGACAAATAAGTTATGTATGCCTGTTGAGCTGCGTAAACTTGATCTTCAATTTCCTTGTTATAATCATCCCTGGCTGTTTTAAAAGCATCTCGCTTTGTCGTTAAAGTTGTATCAGCATTATCATAAGCATTTTTCGCATCATAAGCTGCTTTGGCATTATCATAAGCTACTTTAAGAGTTTCTTTTTGAGCGTCATCTGTACAATTTTCATAAGCATTTTTTGCCGATTCATAGTTTGACTCGATATTCTCCTTATCACTATAAGCATCATATGAGCTCTTTGCACTACCATAATCATCTAATGCATCATGATATTCCTCTTGTGCTATTTTTAAATTATTCTGTTTAATCTTAATATCTAAATTATTTTCAGTCATGATATCTCTTATGTTTTCTAATGATACTTTAATCGTACCACTATCAGACACTTCGTTAACTGCACTATTATCAGTCGTAGCAGCATATGCACCTGGTATATTAAGAATTGATATGCCACCAGAAACCACTAAAGTTCCAATTAAAAAACTTATAAATGTCTTTCTCAATCTTGTCTCCTCCTCGATTTGTCATTTAGTAATATTATTCTATTTTAAATTTATTTTCTAATTATAATAAAGGATTGTAACATCTCTATTACACATATATAAACAGAATATAAACAAATGTTAAATTCATGTTAAATTTAATATTATAAATTAAAACTAGAGGTGCAAGTAACTTTTGCATTTTCTTACAAAAGTTACTTGCACCTCTAGCCAACATTTCATAATTTCATTATTTTCCCATGTGGTTTTTAAAATTTATAGTATAAACTCAAACCATTATCAAAATAAACATATTTTTATTCAATATGAAATAATTATTAGTTTATAAGTTAAATCTATATCCAGCTCCCCACACAGTTTCAATATACTCAGGATTACTGCTATCTAACTCAATCTTCTCTCTTATTCTATTAATATGTACAGTTACAGTAGAACTATCTCCTAAAGATTCTTCTCCCCATATCCTGTCTAGCAATGTATCTTTTGAAAATACGATATTAGGGTTTGAAGCTAAGAACATTAAAAGTTCAAATTCCTTGTTAGCAAATTTAACTTCATTTTTCCCTATATAAACTCTTCTTGCTTTAAGTAAAATTTTAATACGCCCAATAGTTATTGAACTTTTTTCATTATCGCTATTTTTTTCAATAGTTGTGAGACGTTCATATCTAGAAATATGTGCATTTACTCTTGCTACAAGTTCGCTTGGACTAAATGGCTTTACAATATAGTCATCAGCACCTATGCCGAGTCCTTGTATTTTATAGATATCTTCTTTTTTAGCAGTTACCATCAAAATGGGTATTTCTTTAACAGCTCTTATCTCCTGACAAACTTTAAATCCATCCTTTCCTGGCAGCATAACATCTAAAAGGATCAAATCAAATTCTTCATTTAGCGCAAGATCTAGTCCTTTATATCCATCTTGAGCAATTTCTGTTTTAAATCCAGTTATCTCCAGATAATCTCTTTCTAATTCAGCTATACTTTCATCATCTTCTATTATCAATATCTTTTTCATTGACTATCCTCCCTACCTTATAATATATATCTGTTTTACAATTATCTTTTAGGTAATGTTATTCTTATTGTAAGTCCATCATTATTAAAAGCTTCAATCTCTCCATCATGCGCTTCTATTATATGTTTTGCTATAGCTAATCCAAGTCCACTTCCTTCATTAGGCTTTGTTCGTGAAACATCTCCTCTATAAAAACTTAGAAATAACTTTGAAAGCTCTTCATCAGGAACCCCTGAACCATTATCACTAATTTCTAATATTGCAAATTCCTCATCTTCATACAATTTAATTTTTATTTTAACTAAATTCCTTTGCTTATATTTAACACTATTATCCAATATATTCAGAAGAACTCTATTTATTTCATTATAATCGAGTTTCACTAATGTTGAATTCTCACATTTACTTTCAAATGAAATTTCAACGTTTTTTCCATAAAACTCTTTCTTAGCACACCTGTAAAATCTCTCTATATATTCCCTAATGCTTACTACATCAAATTTAAATGGAAATCGGCCTGTATCTAATTTAGAAAAAAGGAACAGACTATCAACTAATACATCCATATCACAAGCCTTAGTATAAATTGTGTCTAAATACTTTTTTTGTTTTTCAGGAGTATTTGCTACCCCATCACGTAATCCTTCCACATAACCTTTAATTGCAGTTAATGGTGTTCTTAGATCATGGGATATTCCTACCACTAGTTGCTTTCTATCTTCTTCATATTTTAGCTGCATATCGACCGAATGTTTTAATCTTAATCTCATTTCATCAAAATCACCACAAACTTGTCCAAATTCATCATCACTTTCATAATTCATTTCAAAATCCAGATTTCCGTTTTTTATCTGTTCAGCTCCATAGCTTAAAAGTTCTAAAGGGCGAATCAATTTCTTATAAATCTTACTGGATAGTATAACATTAGTTATCGTAACAACAATTAGCGAAATTATAATAACTATTATTATATAGCTTATTACCAAAGTTGACATTTCATTTTTTATGTCAATCCTTACAGGTTTATATGATGGATTTATTGCAATAATATTTACTACTTTATTATCCTTAACAAAGCTATTTTTAACTAAAGATATGGAGTTCATCTCTAAAACTAATGAATTAGATTTGAAAAGTACATCATCTCCTATCATCGAAATAGCTTCTTTATCCTTATCTTCAATATTTGATGACACAATTTCCCCATCATATGTTATTATTAGATGATATCCCTTAGGATCAAGAAATTTCTGTAATTGCTCTGGAAATTTATCTAAATCATTTTTATTTTCTATATTTCTCATATCTGGTTTTAAACTTTGTTGAATGAAATAAGCATTCTGATCATGCTCCCTATAACCTTCAAATTTATTTTCATAAGCCTTTGAAAATGGAATATTCATTATAAATGCAATAATAAATATGATAATTACAGGTATAATTAACATGAATATATTTGAAATGGTTAGACGTTTCTTTATTTTCATAATAGTTCCTCAACCAAATTCTTAATAACATATAAACTTGATAAATTTATTTTATCTGGATTCGTCAACAGGGAATAATCCTTTATCCATAAATTACCCTGAACTATTTTGCACTCTTTTATTTCTTCCGTTGGATCTTCATCATAAACTTCTTCCAATTCCTTTGTCTTAGTAAGTACAACAATTCTTCTGCATGCCTCTTCATGCTCATCGTAAATATTAAAAAAGCTGTTATATGAATCGTAGTTTCTAACTGATGTCACTACCTTTAAAAATAAATTATATCTTTCTGCTGCTTCAATTGCTTTTATCAATTCTTTTTTCATACTATCTCTCCATGTGAATCAAAATATTTCTTCAAAACTATAGTGGTTTATATAATAAAAAGGCTAAATATCCCTATATTATAGAATTTACTTATAATTTTAACTATAACTTTACTATATTTAATTTAATTATCTCATAGGGATATATCCTTTTCAATAAAGTTTACTTATATACTTATCAATATTAGCCTAAAATTGATGTTAACTAAAATATTTTTTACCTAAGCAACTCATTTTTAAGGCTTTTTATTTCATTTTCCTCTAAGTACCTCCATTTTCCTATCTCCAGATTATTAAGCTTTATATTCATTATTCTAATTCTTTCAAGTTTAATAACCTTATAACCTAAAGCTCCGCTCATCTTACGAATTTGTTTATTCATCCCCTGAGTTAGTATAATTTTAAATGTATTATCATCTACCCTTTCTACTCGACATGGTCTTGTTTTAACAAATTTATTTTTTTCACGTTCTATATTTTTCAATTCTTTCAACTGTACTATGGATGAGTCACCTATATTTTCTTCCCCTAGTGGATTTTCTTTATCTTCTATTTTATTATATAAACCTAATTTATCACTTATCCTTCTAACACCAGAACTTTTATTCCCTGTAATCTCCACTCCATCAGACATCCTCTTTAAAAATTCATCATCAAAGTTTTTATTTACTTGAACTAAATATTCTTTTTCATGCATATTATCGCTTTCTAAAATCCTATTAGCAACTTCACCATCATTAGTCATTAAAATAAGCCCTTGCGAGTCTTTATCTAATCTGCCAACTGGAAATATATAGTGTGGATATTTCATATAGGAAATTATATTATCACTAACTTTATTCTCTGCAGTACAAGTAATTCCAACTGGTTTATTCAAAACAATATATACTTTTTCCACCGTAGAAATTGGTTTGCCGTCAAATATTATTTCATCCGAATCATTTACCCATTGTCCCTCAACACAATATCTTCCATTTATAATAATTCTCTTTTCTTCAATCAATCTATTTGTTTCCTTTCGAGAACAAATTCCATAGTTACTAAATAATTTATTTATCCTCATTGTTTACGCTATCCTTTCAAGCTACTAAAATTCAATTGTATATTAATATTAATCAAATATTATACTTTTAACAATAGCAAAAGCTTCTCTTGTATATGTTATAGGAATTAAATACCATACAGTGCAACTAGAATAATTGCTATAATTTACATATCCATTTCTCTTTGCTAAGATACTGCTTCTAAGAGCATGAAAATCGCTTGTTACTATTTTAATATTAAGTTTATCTAGAGGTTTCCCACTATTCTCTTCTATTTTTGCTTTTGAAAATTTAAGATTTTCATCTGTATTCCTTGAATTATCTTCAATTATTACTTTTTCCTCATCAACTCCTCTATTTAATAAATATTTTTTCATTGCATGTGATTCTGGCAGCTTCTCGTCAGATCCTTGTCCTCCTGATAAAACAATGAATCTACAATTATCTTCTTTTATGTATTCTAAAGCTGCATCCAACCTTCCTTGAAGGATTAAACTTGGGTTAGAGTTAGTATCAAGTCCTGCTCCCAAAACAATAATATAATCTGCATTCCCCTTATTATATTTAGGATAATTAATTATAAAAATTTCTATTCCTAAAAAAAATATACCTCCTATGCAAATTAGTACTTTTAAAACTTTAAAATACCTATATATAAACTTATTATTTTCTATTCCCCTCTTAATAAAATGATATATTATTAAAGTAACTCCTAAAATAAAAATAGGAATACTAAATGAGATTTTGGAGCTGCTTATAATATTTATTACTGCAATATATACTATAATAATCATGCCAAAGATAATATCCAAATTTTTTTTCATAACATGCACTCCTTAATTAAAATAAAAAATATTCTGTTATAATATTTATGCACGAAAAAAGAGAATAATCTGCTTTTTCATAGTTTTCCAAATTATTCTCTGTATCTTTTTATTATTTTTATTCTATAATTTTAGTATGTTTATCTACTATTATTTAATAATTCTCCTATTTCATCATTAGTAAATTCATATTTAGTATTGCAAAAGTTACATACTATTTCCTCATTCTTTTTGTCATCATATATCTCTTGAAGAGTTTCCTTTCCAATAGATATTAAGGCTTTTTCAACTCTTTCTCTAGAACAATCACATTTATATTCTGGAGTTAAAGAATCTAATACTTTTAAATCCATTCCATCAAAAATATACTCCAAAATTTCTTCTATTGTTTTTCCTTCACTTATTAATGTAGTTATTGGTGGAATTTCTTCTAATCTATATGTTATAACATCTGCAAGAAGTTCATCTGCGCCAGGCATCATTTGCACTATAAATCCACCTGCCGCCTTTATAGATAAATCTCTATCAACCAATACACCAAGTGATACCGCTGATGGTGTTTGCTCAGATGCTGTGAAATAATATGCAAAATCTTCTGCTATTTCTCCAGTTTGTATAGGCACTTGTCCAATATATGGATCTCTAAGCCCTAAATCCTTTATTACATATAAAATACCATCTGTTCCAATAGCTCCTCCAACATCTAATTTTCCTTTTTCATTAAGAGGCCTATCAACATATGGATTTCCAATAAACCCTTTAACAGATGCATCACTATGTGCAGTTACTGTTATTCCATTTATTTCTCCATTACCATTTATTTTTAAAGTTACAACTTCTTTTTCACTTTTTAGTGTAGTTCCTATAAGTGTACCTGCAGTTAACATTCTTCCTAAAGCTGCTGAAGCTACAGGCGTACATTCATGTATTTTACAGCCCTCATTTACTAAATTAGTAGTAATCCCTGCTATTATTCTAACCATTCCATCCTTAGCTGTTGCTCTAACTATTTTATCTTGCATTTTTATCTCATCTCCTATTTCACGTCTTATTTACTTACTATGTAAAGTATTCTTTCACTATTTTCATTTACTTCCTCATCAGAATATCCTGAAAATTTATTTATTATTCTAAAGTTACATTTTTTTAATATATCTTCTATATAGCTTTCTTTATAAGCTCTCTCAAAATGCTCTTCTTCAAATTTTTTATATAGTTCATTTTCGGTTTTTACGAAGAATGTTAAAAACATATTTAATACATCATCTTCAAATGAATTTTCCCACGTATAAAAAATTTCTTCAGAACTGTAAGTGTATATATTATTTCCGAGAACGGTAGAAAGTTTATAATACGAATTTATATCAAAAATAAATATACCATTTTCTTTTAAATGTTCATATACACTTGAGAAATAATCAAGCAAATCTTCATCCTCAGTTATATAATTAGTTGAGTCAAGAACAGAAGTTATAAGATCAAATCTTTTATTTAAACTTAACTCACACATATCTTGACAAATTACTTTTGCTTTAATTTTATTCTTTTTAAATTTATCAAAAGCTACATTTAACATATCATCTGACAAATCTACTGCATAAACAGTTTTAAAGTATTTTGCTACATTAATCGAAACATTTCCAGTTCCACATGCTAAATCCAAATAATCTTCAAACTTTAACTTATTTTTTCTACATATATTTATAATCTTATCTGCAACTTTATCATAATTAATATCTTCATATATTAATTCATCATATATATTGGCAAACTCTTTATAAGCCATCTGCTTTATCACGCCCTTAACGTAAATTTACTAATTCATCTAGTATATTATATCGTAATTATTTACTTAGTCAAATTAGTAAAAATATAGAAGCTTGTCATTTACTTTGGCACTTTTTTTCTTTTAGCCATTATTCCGCCTATTCTTCCGGTCTCTCCAGAAGATAGTCCGCCCCATCCTTCTTTATTAACTTTATCGATTAAACCAAGTTCTTCTGCAATTTCATATTTAACTTTTTCTCTCATTTTTTCAGCTTCAGTAAGCTCTTTATTTGCTTTAAGTTTTGCTTTTATTGTCTTTTTTACAGATTTATTACCCATTCTTTATCCCTACCAATCTTAATAATTAGTTTTTTATTGATATTTATTTATTTATGAAAAGAATAAAAGAAATAAAAAAATTCTAAGTTACTTGAATTACACTATAAAAATAAATTGTAAAGTTTATCTTTTCATCCAATATTATTTCCTTCTATCACTTTACTATTCTATAAAAATATATTTTTACAAAAATTACATTTAATTTATAATATTTATACGACATAATAGCTGCTAATAATTATTTCAGCTTCTTGCATATATATGCATAAATATACACATTATTTCATTTCCCCCCTAATTAATGGAATAAATAATTCTTTATGAATAGTTTTTTTCAACTTATTTTGCTCATTGACTTGATATTTATTCAATATTTAACTATAGTAATTGTATGTATAAAAATATTAATAAATAAATTTAGGAGGGATTATTGTGTATAATATTGCAATAGTTGGGGCTACTGGAAATGTAGGTAGAAAATTTTTAGAAATCTTAGAAGAAAGAAACTTTCCAGTAAATAATTTATATCTTTTTGCATCAAAGAGATCTGAAGGAAGTACTCTATCATTTAGAGGAAAGGATTATGTAGTTGAAGAAACTTGTGAAAAGAATATAAAAGATAAAAAAATAGATTATGCACTATTTTCAGCTGGCGGAGATGCTAGTACAGAATTTGCACCTATTTTTGCGCAATATGGGGCAGTAGTAATTGACAATAGCAGTGCATGGAGAATGGACCCTGAGGTGCCACTTGTAGTACCAGAAGTTAATCCAGAAGATATCAAACTTCATAAAGGAATAATTGCAAATCCAAATTGTTCAACAATCCAAGCAATGCCTATAATGAAAGCTTTACATGACAAATATGGAATTAAGAGAATAGTTTATTCAACATACCAAGCAGTATCTGGGGCTGGTGTCCAAGGTATAAGAGATTTAGAAGATGGTGTTAAGGGTGTTGCACCTAAGAAGTTCCCTTATCCTATTGCTGGTAATGTTTTACCTCATATAGATGTATTTTTAGAAGATGGTTACACAAAAGAAGAAGAAAAGATGATTAAAGAAACTAGAAAAATTCTTCATGAACCAGATTTAAGAGTAACTGCTACTACAGCTAGAGTTCCAGTACTTAATGGGCATAGTGAAAGCATCAATGTTGAACTTAATTCTGAATTTGATATAAAAGATATTTTCGAATTATTTGGAAACACTCAAGGTGTAACTGTATATGATAAAGTAGACGAATTAAAATATCCAACTGCTCTTGAAGTTTCAGGAAAAGACGACGTTTATGTTGGAAGAATCAGAAGAGATTTTAGTGTGGATAATGGTTTAAACCTATGGGTTGTTGGTGATAACATAAGAAAAGGTGCAGCACTTAATGCTATTCAAATTGCTGAAATAATGATAAAAGATAATAAATAGTTCTTAGTAATTAAGTTGGAGGAATCTGAATGTCAATATTTCAAGGCTCAGCTGTAGCTATAGTTACGCCATTTAATGAAAATGGAATAAACTTCGAATCACTTAAAAATTTATTAGAATGGCACGTTAAAGAAGGTACTGATGCCATTGTAATTTGTGGTACTACAGGTGAAGCTACTACGATGACAGAAAAAGAGAAAAAAGATGCAATTAAATTTACAGTTGATGTAATAAACAAAAGAATTCCTGTAATTGCAGGAACCGGTTCAAACAATACTGCTGCTGCTATTTCAATGAGTAAATATGCTGAAAGCGTTGGAGTAGATGGACTTCTTGTTATTACACCATATTACAATAAAACTACTCAAAATGGTTTGATAAAACATTTTAAAGCTATAAATGATGAGGTTAATACTCCTATTGTACTTTATAACGTACCGAGTAGGACAGGTGTTAATATTGCACCTAAAACTTTAGCTAAGCTTGCTGAATTAAGCAATGTTGTTGCGATAAAAGAAGCTAGCGGAAATATCAGCCAAATACTTCAAATGAAGGCGCTTTGCAGAGATTCTATAGATATTTATTCTGGTAATGATGATCAAATTGTATCTATAATGTCTATTGGAGGTATAGGCGTAATTTCAGTTTTAGCTAATATAATTCCAAGTAAAGTTCATGAAATAGCTGAAAAATGTTTAGCTAATAAATTTAAGGAAGCTTTAGATATTCAATTAGACACATTATCTTTAGCTAATACTTTATTTTTAGAAACGAATCCAATCCCAGTTAAAACAGCCATGAATCTTATGGGCCTCGATGTTGGTCCTTTAAGGCTTCCACTTTGTGAAATGGATAATAACAATGAGGAAATACTAAAAGCTGCTTTGCTAGATTATAAATTGATATAAGGTGATAATATGATAAAAATAGTATTAAATGGTTGCTCAGGTAAGATGGGTAAGATGATTACAGAGTGCGCTGATAAATTTAAGAACTTAGAGATTGTTGCTGGAATTGATAAATTTCCAAGTAATGCTCCATATCCTATCTTTGAAAGCACTGAGGATTTAAACATCCAATATGATGTTTTATTAGATTTTTCAAGAGCTGATGCTCTTCATAGTCTATTAGAAATAACAGAAAAAACTAACAAACCATTAGTAATATGTTCAACTGGCTTTACACCAGAAGATTTATCTTTAATAGATGAAAAGAGTACTACTCTTAAGCTATTTAGATCAGGTAACATGTCTTTTGGTATTAATTTAATTAATTCTCTTTTAAAGAAAGTAACTCCTCTACTCTATGGAAACTATGATATTGAAATAGTTGAAAAGCATCATAATCAAAAGGTGGATGCTCCAAGTGGAACTGCAATTATGCTTGCTGATTCCATAAAAGACTCTATAGAAGATACAACAAAGTACATCTATGGAAGAGAAGGAAATTCCAAAAGAGAAGAAAATGAAATTGGTATACATGCAGTTAGAGGTGGTGGTATAATTGGAGA
Organism: Clostridium sp. MF28; assembly: GCF_002969175.1. Classification (NCBI taxonomy): domain Bacteria; kingdom Bacillati; phylum Bacillota; class Clostridia; order Eubacteriales; family Clostridiaceae; genus Clostridium; species Clostridium sp. MF28. Next base: position 5,410,875 of record NZ_CP014331.1, on the reverse strand, counting down.
CCACGATGTTATCTTTGCCGGAACTGGTGAAGTAATAGAATTAACTCATAAAGCAATTTCAAGAGAAGTTTTTGCCGTTGGTGCCTTAAAAGCATGTGAGTATATGGCTTCTGTAACTAATCCAGGATTATATGACATGAGTGATGTTATAGGAATTCAATAAATTAGTTACTAACCATAATAAATAACTGTATTCTTGTTTCTAAGAATTTAGATGGATTATTCTAAGAATAATAACCATCTAAATTCCATTGAAACATATTATAAATGCTTATATTACTTATTTTTAGTGATATAAGCATTTATAATATTACCATCTACTTGTATCATTAACTGCTCTATTAAAGGCGATCAATCGAATTTAAATAATTCTGCTCATTAATCTTACATATCTATCCTAACATTCCCACTTATTTTTCTTCATATCAACATGATTACTATCTTTAAAGGATACTCCTTCTTCTAATAGCAGAAATCGTTGTTCCTCCCACCCTGGTACCAATCTTCCAGCATGATTTACCACACGATGGCATGGATATTGTCCATAAGCTTCTGCCTGGCTAAGAACCTTCCCGATAAGCCGTGCATTTTTGTCTCTACCAATAAGACTGGCAATTTGTCCATATGTAGCTACTTTCCCTTCAGGGATTTCTTCTACAACTGAAAGTACTTCATAAATTAATTGTTCATTCATTATCTTTTTCATATATTCACCTTTTATAATAATCCTTGCTTGAAGATATTGTATTGTGATGTTTTGTACTCTATCTTAATGTTTAATCTTCTGTTTTGATTATACAATACTAACAAAAAAGTAAACATTGTGTCAACGTAACACAATGAAGAGCAGTTATAATGAATCACCTGCTAAATTTACTTAAGCTATTTCGGATAGTTATTGAGTTTTACTTTGTTTAGCGAGTTCCCATGCTCGGAACACCATGAAGAAAAAAGCACCTGTAAAAACAGATGCTTTCATATCTCTATCTTTATAAGTATTTTTAATACCTTAACTATTCTTCAATATAAGAACAACAGTAATCTGCCACTTCTTTTACTATTAGACTGAATTTAGAATTTGCAGGTACTATAAAAGTATCTCCTTCTTTGTATGTAACAAATTTATCTGAACCTGGTAATTTTACATCCATTGAACCTCCTAGGATCTCCATTGCCTCTTTATCTCCAGTTCCAAATTCGTAATCTCCAGGTAACATTATCCCCAAAGTTTTTCTTTCACCATCTTCAAATATGATGGTTCTGCTAGTTACATTTCCATCGAAATATACATTTGCTTTTTTTACTGCTGTAACATTTTTAAATTCGCTCATTGTTATGCCCCCTATTTTTATTTATTATTTATATTAAAGAGTTCATTAAATAATAGCTTATCTTATTGTTTCTAAAACTTTTAATTAGCAATTTGTGAAATTTGATTTTAAAAATCTTTCAAATCTATCAAATGCCTCTTTTAAAATTTCATCACTATAGCAATATGAAATTCTCATATATCCTTCCCCTAAATCACCAAAGGCTGTACCTGGTACGCAAGCAAGCTTTCCTTCATTTAATAACTTTTCACAGAACTCTTCAGAAGACATATTGAACTTTTTAATTGAAGGAAATATATAAAATGCTCCCTTAGGTTCTGCAACTTCCAAATTAAGATCCCTTAATCTATTCAAACAGTAGTCTTTTCTTCTTTCAAAGGTCTTTCTCATATTTTCTACATCATTTAAAGATTTTTTTAGCCCTTCAAGAACTCCATATTGTGCAATAGAAGGTGCACACGAAACACCATATTGATGTACTTTCATTATTTCTTTCATGTACTGTTCACAGCATGCAACATAACCTATTCTAAGCCCTGTCATAGAAAATATTTTAGAGAACCCACTTACATATATGACTTTATCTTTTATTTCCTTTGCCTGTGCTACTGAATAATAATCATCAAAAATTATAGACGAATACATTTCATCTGTTATTACTATAATATTTTTATTTTTTATTAATTCAACAAGTTCGTTTCTTTGCTCCTTAGATAAAATTGCACCTGTAGGATTTGATGGAAATGACAACATTAATACTTTAATGTTTTCATTCTCTAATTTTTCTCTAATTTTATCTAAATTTAATGTAAAATCTTCATTTAAAGGATATGTTACTACATCTGCCCCTATCATTATAGAAATATTTTCATAAGCTGGATAAGCAGGTCCAGGTATTAATATTTTATCTCCTGAATTCATAACAGCAAATAATACTGAATATAATCCTTCACTTCCACCAACTGTTATGCATATTTCATCTTTATTATATTCAATATCAAATGTTCTTAAGTAATTACAAATTTCTTCTCTAAGTTCGTCAACACCTGCATTTGATGTATAAACCGTTTTATTATCTCTTATAGCCTGAATCATAGCCTCAGATATATCTATTGGCACAGGAAAATCTGGCTGTCCGATGGTTAGTGATATTGCTCCTTCAACTTTCTTAACTTTCTCGGCAAATCTTCTTATTCCCGAGATTTGTATTTTCTCTACTTGTTTATTCATAATTTATGCGCCCCCGTTTTGCAATATAAACTTATTTTACCTCATTAATAAAATTGATTCAAACTATTTGTGTTTTTTTACTTATTCCCCTTTTAATTGCGTTCAATCTTTATTATAATAAGGATGATTGCGAAAATAATGGAAAGGGTGATATAATGTCATATAATTTAACGGATCCTTATGAAATTGCTAGATTTATTAAGGAATCAAAAAAATCTACTCCAGTAAAAGTCTATGTTAATGGAGATTTAAGCAATGCTGAAATGAATGATGTAGAGTGGTACGGTTCTAACGGATTTTATATACTAATGGGAGAATCTGATTCTATAACTAAAATAGTTTTAGATAATAAACATCTTATAAAACACTTTAGAATAGAAAATGATAGAAGAAATTCTGCTATTCCAATGCTAGATTTACTTGAAGTTGACGCTAGAATTGAGCCAGGTGCTATCATCAGAGATAAGGTTACTATTGGTAAAAATGCAGTAATAATGATGGGTGCAGTAATAAACATTGGTGCTGAAATCGGAGATGGAACTATGGTTGACATGAATGCTGTAGTTGGTGCTCGTGGGCAATTAGGTAAGAATGTTCATCTAGGTGCTGGTGCTGTTGTTGCTGGAGTATTAGAACCACCAAGCAAAGAACCATGTATGATTGGAGATAATGCCTTAATTGGTGCTAATTCTGTAATCCTTGAAGGCGTTAAGATAGGTGCAGGTAGCGTTGTAGCTGCTGGTTCTGTTGTTACAGAAGATGTTCCAGACAACGTTGTTGTAGCTGGTTCTCCTGCTAAGATAATCAAGGCAGTAGATGACAAGACAAAAGATAAAACTCAAATATTAGATGACTTAAGAAAGTAATTATTTTTTATTAGAAATTCAAAATTACATAATATATTATTGAGAAAGTACCTATCAGATGTATAAAGTTAATATACTGGTTATTTCTCATAATTATAATAAAAGGTTTCAATAAATCTATATTAATTGAAACCTTTTTATTTACCAAAAAAAATACTATATTTATGTTACATAATGCTTATAGCTTTTTCGAATTTAGAATATTTATTTTAATTAAATAAACAATTCTATACTGCGCCCTCTTCTCCAGTGCTCTCTTCCTTATTAGCTCTTTCCATTTTTGAGATTGATACCTCATATGCAATCTTTTTCACAACTTCACTATCAGATACCTTTTTTTGATATTCTCTGCTTTGAAGTCTTCCCCATACCTTAATATTATCTCCAACATTTAAAGTTTGACAGAATCTTGAGTTCCTTCCCCAGGCAATAGTTGGAATATAATCTGATTTATTGTATGCTCTATTTACGGCAAGTAATACATCTGCAATCTCACGTCCAAATGGTGTAGTTCTATAAATAGGCTCCTTACAAATGTATCCATCTAAAAATATTTCATTGGGATTTTTACTTCTTTCTAGACATGGTTCAATGTTTCTTGCAAAAACAGTAAGTATTAGCTTGTTAGATCCATCAATAAACTTGTTATAAGATCTAAGTTGACCTTCAACAATTATTTCCACACCCTCATCAAGCTTTATGTCACTTAGTAATCTTTCTGAAACAGTAATATTTAATTTATCTACTGAATCACTTAATCTCATTACATCTAAATCAAAAGTGTAGAAACCCTCCCCATACATTTCATGACTAAACTCTAATCCAGATGTTACCTTGCCTTCAAGGTAAATTTTGTTATTTAACATCAAATTATCCATTGTAATCCCTCTCTCCATCGGAAATTATTTTATTTTGTGTAATATATGCTCCCACTAGCATATATTACCATTATAATACAAAAACTAGTTTATTTTCAATAAATATTAATTATTTTTATCCGATGACTAACTGCCCTTAGTAAATCACAATTTTAAAGATAGTAGTAAGTGGCACTAGTCCCTGGATAAGTTCGTCTAAGATTCAGCCCCAGCTGAATCAAGTTTCACTTTATGTTGAATCCCTTGATTGTCTACGCTATAGTTATCTGAATATATCATTTGACCTACTGATTTAAACTCATATCCTTTATCCTTTAGTTCTTTAATAATTCTATCTAAATTATTTGGAGTATACTTTGCATTATTATGAAAAAGAAGTATAGATCCTGGTTTAACGTTTTTCATAACTCTGTTATATTCAGTTTCTTCAGATATCTCTTTCCAATCTACAGAATCAACACTCCATTGAATTGGTACATATCCTAGGTTTCTTACTTTTGAAAAAGACTCTTTATTATAATCTCCACTTGGAAACCTAAATAGCTTAGGTCTTTCACCTGTATATTTTTCAATTGTATCATTAGTCTTTTCTATCTCCTCTTTCATTCTATCTGCTCCTATTTTAGTGAACATAGGATGTTTGTAGCTATGATTACCTATTTCATGCCCCCTCTCCTTTATTGCCTTAAGCTTCTCCACATTGTCCTCGCTGTAATTTACCCATCCCCCCATTATGAAGAATGTTCCTTTTACATTATATTTGTCCAATATGTCTAATATTACATTCAAATTATCTTTTTCTGCCCAATTTATATCAAATGTTAAACTAATAACTTTTTCATTAGTATCAACACAATATATAGGATCTTCTTCCTGAATATTACCCATTGCCTGTATCGCTTTGCTAATCCCTATAGATATAAATACTAAAAAGATAATCAAAAATATGTCAATACCGATTCTCTTTTTCTTCCACGTCACTTTCCATGCTCCTTTTAACTTTATATTTTATATTTAAACTATATGCATTACATATTTTTTTATGCTATTAAGTAAACTTAAACTTATAAATTATGATATACTCCTATTCACTAAAAAAAAATTTGTGTTATAATAAAAGGAGATTTTCATCAATTATGGAGGTAATTATGTACGAAAGTTCATCAGAATTAGCAGAAAATAAGTTATTAATGTTATATGTTTTAAAATCAATAAAAAATCCTATATCAAATACTCAGCTTACTGAAATAATTCTTGAAAATAACTTTATTAATTATTTTACATTCCAGCAATATTTATCAGAGCTTGAGGAATCTAAATTCGTTGAATATCATGTGTAAATGATAAAAAATTATTGATATTAACAGAAAAAGGAGATAATGTTCTCTCTTTATTTAAAGATAGAATATCCCCTTCAAAAATGTCTACTATTAATGACTATATAAAAGAAAAAATAGAGTCTATAAAAAAGGAATTAACTATACATTCTGATTACACATTAGGTGCAAACGATAGTTTTATTGTTAACCTTAAAGCTGTAGAAAACGACTCGTTATTAATGGAATTAAAATTATCAGTTCCATCCAAAAATCAAGCTACTTCAATTTGTGCTAAATGGAAAGAAAATCCTTCCGAAATTTATACCAATATAATAAGTTTATTAATTAATTAAAGTTACTTTTATCGATTTAAGACATAATCAAAAAAATAATATTTCCATCGGCCACGCCTATTTTCCACAATTGGAAGTTTGACTCGCATGCGCTCACTGAGTAAGCGATTCACACCAAATCATAGATTTGGGTTCTCTGTTTATCAGCGGAATGCCCTAATAGCAGGCTATGAGGCCATTCTACTTCCTTGCCTGATAAAAAATAATCATGGTATTTTGGACTTGTTATTTTCTTTCATATGTCTAAGTTAAAGTCATACCATTGGGTTCATTTCCTATTGGTATGGTTTTTATTCTCCTATTTTTCATATCTATTATCTTCAGTACTCCATTCAAAAAGTCTCCAACAAATATGTTATCTCTAGATTTCACTATTCCTCTAGGCATTCCGCCAATATCAATTTTTTCCTCTTCTTTAAGTTCATTTAAATTTACAATACTTATAGAACCATCACATAAATTAGAAACATATAGGAAGCTGTCTTCTTCAAATAAATCTACTGGCGAGTGTCCAACTTGAATTTTATTTATTAATTCAAGAGTATTTAAATCTATTATTCCAACACTACCATTTTTATCACGCCCAAGATAACTCATACATACGTATAAATATTTTTTATTTTGTGATACGCTTATCTTTGCAGGAGTATTTTCTACTTTAATTCGCTTTATCTCCTTATTATTTATATAGTCAATTATAGATATACTGTCATCTCCCATATTACTTATAAAAACTAAATTTCTATCTTTTAATAATGTGATATTATGAGGAAATCTTCCTGTTGGTATTTCGAAATTAATCCTATCATTTAGCAAATCGTATATTATTAAAGAGTCAGATTCTCCGCACGAAACATAAGCAATATCATTATAAGCCACTATATCATTTGGATGCGCTCCTACATATATATTGCCTTCTTCTTTAAAACTATTAAAATCTATCAACGATATGCTATTATTATAGTTATTTGCAACTAATAGCTTATTTTTATATAATGATAATCCATGAGGGCCAAATGGACCTTCACCAATAGATAAAACTATATTTTGAGTATTTAGATTCTCAGTGTTTATTTTATTCAAACTATCTGAACCAGTATTGCATAAAACAATATAACTCACTCCATTCCCCCCTTTTAAGATAATCATTCTACTATCTATAATATATTCTGAATATATATTATTGGTACAACTTATTAACTTCATTATCTTTATTTATTGACAAATTTCTTGTATAATAAAGTGAGCTTAACTAATTACATTTTCAAAGTAAGTAATTTGGGAAAATTCTTTATAGCTGCTTACTTTTCATGTATATAGTTATATTTTATCTTAAGGAGTGTGTGGAATGTTTTCATATAAAACAACTGGTGTTTGTTCATCTACAATAAATCTTGAAATTGAGAATAATATTCTTAAAAATGTAGAATTCGTTGGAGGATGTGCTGGAAACTTATTAGGCATTGGTCAATTAGTTAAAGGTATGCCTGTGGATGATATAATAAAAAGATTAGGTGGAATAGATTGTAGAAATAAAGGAACATCTTGTCCTGATCAGCTATCAAAAGCACTATTAGCTTGGAAGAAAGAAAATTCTATAAACTAAAAATAGATTATAAATTTCTAGCAATAATTTATTCAATTTTGCTAACATAAAAACCATGCATAAGTAAAGAAACTCTTCTTTCTTATGCATGGTTTTTATGTTTTATTGAACTTCAATCCGTACTATTTTTATTGCAAATAGTCTTCTCTCTCCCCAGATAGTAATGATAAAGTATTTGTTATTTCCTCAATTACATCTTTATAACTTAGATATATTTGAATTTTTATAACACTATAATCTTCACTTATCTCTTCTACTTTTCCATAAAGATATTTACCTTTATCTATTAAATTCTTTAATATTAAATTATTGTCTCTTGGAACATACCCCATTACAAATCCTTCTGTTGTTATAACTTCAATCGCATTTTTATCATATTCATTATCAAAATCTCTTTTTAAATATACAATATCCTCTTCCAATAATTTATTGTATATTTCACTCATATCAAAGTAGCTTGTTCCAGCAATGTTTACACTGGTTAAATATATATCTTTAACATGAGCATCAATATGCATATTCTCATCTATTTGGACATATTTTTTATTCTTTTTGCTACTTGATTTAATCAAAAGTGAATTTAATGCTCTTCGTACATCACTAACAATCTCTGTGCTAATAGCGTCCTTAATAGTTTCTTTATCCAATGAATCAAACTCGTCTTTAAATCTTTGAAGATTTGCAGCCGCTTGAATTCTAGTCTCAATTAAAGGTGATTTTAGCGCCTGAAAGTTAATATCCTTATACTCATCTATAAAATCTTCATATTGTGCATATTTTATAATTATAAAGAAACAAATTTGTGCTATATCCTCATAAAGTAAATTTTCTATTTTTAATTCATCCTGTCCGCTTAATATTTCAGTCATTGGTAATTTTCCCAACCCTAATTTAAAAGCACATTTTTTTATAGCCTTATTTCCAATGGAAAATGCATATTTATATAAAAGTGCATTTGTATAATCTCTTTTTATAATTAATTCAAATTCACTTTTCTTTAATCTGTACTTCGTTCTATCTGCACAACTTATTAATATACTACTTTCAATTTCTATATTGTGAACTTCATTCGCAATTACATTATGCCACAACTCTTTCTTGCAAATTTTTTTACAATTATCTACTATTTCTTTATAATCATTATTTAACTTATACGAATTTGAATTTCCTTTATTCTTATATTCATCAATAATAATAGCTTCTATTGAATATAAAATTGAAACTACAGCATATAACGAATATATGCCACCACTTATATTATCAATAATTTCTAATAACTTATTGCAAACTTTTGTTGAATACTTAATATCATCCAAACTATAGTCTGAAAGCAATGTACTGAAAGATTTTGCAAAAACTTCAATCTCTTCTTTTGAAAATTTTGTATCCTCCAAATAGCTCAGAAGATCTAATGAAAGCATAGTGTAAGATAATAATTCCGTAATGCCAACACTATTATCACAACCTTTTTCAATCATCCATTTTTTTATCTCATAAGTTGTAGGAGTAAGATTCATTATACAAAATATCTTCCCATATCCTTTAGATCTTTTTGAAATCTCAAAAATTATATTATTACAACTTCCAATATATTCATATGACTTGATTGTATAGAAAATATATTCATTATGAATAGAAAACACATTTAATATATCCTTCAAGTTTTTAATGCTGCATATAGGCGAAAGTAATATCCCTAATTTCACCGCTTCTGAATACGAACTCTCTTTAAGTAAATTATTTACTCTCTTGCTCATTGCTTGTAACATCTCTTTATTATTCTCCATAGAGTCTTTGAAGATTTTAATCAAGTTTTCATAATAACCGATGATTGGATTTAACGTAATATAATCATGGACACTTGATAATTTTTCTTCATCCAAAGCATAATTACATAAATGTCCTACTAGCTCACTAGCTAGCCTATTCTTTTCATAATCCTGAAGTTTACGAACTTTGTTCGTAATAATCTTAAATTCCCTTCTTCCAGCCACTTCAAAGTCTTGATAGCTATATAGTGTATCTGGATTTCTATCACGAAATTCTTTTAAATCATAATAGATTGAGTTCTTATTATTGATGTAATTTTCTATTTCTATCTTAACCATATAACTTTCACTACTCCTTTTAATCAAAATTCCGAAGCTTGCCTCGGAATCTTTTGATTTATATTCTTTTAGACTAATTCGGAAAATATATGTGCCCCAATTCTACTTATTAGGAAATTTATTTCTTATAATTTTTCTCATATCTCCAATCATGTATAATGATCCACTAACTACAATTAAATCCTCTTCCTTAGCTTCTTTTAACGCTAGAGAAAAAGCCTCCTCATAACTTTCTAATGCAATAGTATTTGAATTATAGTTTAATATTTCCTCTTTCAAATTTTCACTAAGTTCAGCTCTTTCACTATGTGGTGTAAGTGCATAAACTTTTTCAGCTAATGGTGTTATTTCCTGTACCATTTCTTTTACTTGCTTATCTGCTAAAATACCAAGCAATAAGTATAATTTATTATATTTAAAATACTTTTCTATATTTTTTCTAAGAGCTTTAATTCCATCTATATTGTGTGCCCCATCAATTACTATCGTAGGTTTCTTTTTTAAGACCTCGAGTCTTCCTATCCATACAACTTCCTGTAAAGCTTTCTCAATTAAGCTTGTATTTAATTCTATTTTTTCATTCTCGCATAATACCTCTATTGCACTTAAAGCAACTCCCAAATTTAATATTTGATGTTCTCCAAGCAAAGGAAATTTAATCTTATATATATTTTTAATACTTTTAACAACTACATTTTGATAAAAATCATCATAATTGATATCAACCAATTTTCCATTTTGTTCATTCACAAAATATACTTTTGATTTTTTTTCTTCCGCTATCTTTAATATTACTTCTTCTGCCTCTTTTTTTTGAGGATAGAGTACAACCGGTATATTTTCTTTTATAATTCCGGCCTTTTCTTTTGCGATATCTTTTAAATTATCACCCAATATATTTATATGATCTAAACTTACTGATGTTATTACACTAACCTTAGGCGTTAATACATTGGTAGAATCTAATCTTCCACCAAGACCAACTTCAATTACTCCATAATCTATTTTTTCTCTATAGAAATGCAAAAACATTAATGCAGTTATGATTTCAAACTCAGTAGGATGTTCATATCCTTCTTCAATTACTTTATTAACTACTAATTTAATTTCTTCTACTAAGTCTACTAATGATTTTTTGCTAATATTACTTCCATTTATTTGAATTCTTTCTTCAAATTCTTCTAAATATGGGGATGTATACATTCCGACTTTATATCCCATTCCAATTAATATTTTTGATATCATAGCTGTAGTTGATCCCTTGCCATTAGTCCCTGCAATATGGATAAGTTTGAGTTTTTCATGAGGATTTCCAAGTAACTCTAAAATTCTAAAAGTTCTTTCAAGTCCATAATTAGATCCAAACTTCCCCACGCTTGTAATATAATCCATTGCTTCTTTATAAGTCATGCTCATTTTTCTTACCTCTTTGTCTTTTATGTTTTTCTATAAATGCAAAATCTAAATAGTATGTATTTACTTTACATTATATCTTAATTCTAGTGAAATGACTAATTAAAAGCTAAACAAAAACATCTCTGTATTAAATTTATTCCATAATTCTTCAAGAAGAAACTCGAAGGCGACTGTGGTTAAATTCCGTATTGTGCCTTTGCGCCCTTTTCATAATATCTATAATCTTCTTTTACACCAATTTCTAAACTTATCAAATTCACTTAATAATAGAGATATTAATATACTAGCTAATAAAATAGACAATATAATCAACACAGAATTTGTAACTGAAATTTCAATTTCCCAAAACAATATTACTAACTTTATTCCCGTAAAAATTAATATACATCCAACTCCATATTTCATGAACTTGAACATATTATTCATCTTTTCTAATATATAGTACATACTTCTAAGTCCTAAAATCGCAAAAATATTAGATGTATAAACTATGAAAGTATCCGTTGTTATAGAAAAAATAGCTGGGATTGAATCTATTGCAAAAATAATATCTGAAAATTCTATTATTAAAAGTACTATAAAAAGAGGTGTAGCATAAATGATCTTATTCTGCCTAACAAAAAATTTATTTCCATGCAAAACATTTGTTATAGGCATTGTCCTTCTTAAAATCTTAACTGCCAAATTATCATGAAATTGAATATTATCATCTTCCCTAAGAAATATTTTTGCACCACTAAGTAGCAATAATACTCCAAAGATAGATAATATAAAACTAAATTTATTTACCATAGCTACGCCAAGTAAAATGAAAATTAACCTTAATACCATCGCCCCTATAACGCCATATAGAAGTATCCTTTCCTGGTATTCTTCCTGTATTCTAAAACTTGAAAATATCATCAGAAATAAAAATAAATTATCTAAACTTAACGACATTTCTACTATGTAACCACCAAAGTATTCTATTGCTGATGTTTCACCTCGTGTGTAATATATAATAATATTAAATAAGATTGATAAGGATATCCAAAAAATTAAGTTAAGTAAATGCCTTCTCGCTTTCAAAATTCAAACGCCTCCATATATATTATTCTAGAATTATATATATTAATAATCCTCCTATTATATCCTTACCTTTCAAAAATTTTTAACTTTTTTCATTTTACTAACTATATAATAATTTAATGCATGTTTGTTTATATGCTATAATAGCTCCCTTATCTTTTAGAGTAAAACTTTTAAAAAATAAAAAGATATTACCAAGCTCCAAGGAACTTAGTAATATCTTTTACTGAATTTCATTAAAATTATTTTAAAGCTTCAATTCTAACTTTAACAGCTTCTAACATTTCAACATACTTAACTCTCTTTTCTTTTTCAGCGTCAACAACTGCTGCTGGTGCTTTAGCAACAAAACCTTGATTTCCTAGCTTTTTATCTATTCTATCAATTTCTCCTTCTAGTTTCTTTGCTTCTTTATTTAATCTGTCTAATTCCTTATCTTTGTCTACTAAGTCAAGTAGCGGCATAAATAATTCTCCGCCTTTAACAACTAGAGATACAGCATTTGCAGGAACATTAGCCTTATCACTAATAAATTCTACTTCTGATGCAGACGCTAACTTTTCAATGTATGCTACACCTGAGTTAAATGCTTTTTTAGCATCCTCAGCTATATAGCAGATTACTTTTGCCTTTCTTGAAGGTGGTACGTTCATTTCAGCTCTAACATTTCTTAAACCTTTTATAGCTTCAATTACAAATGCCATATCATCTTCTGCTTCTTTATTTACTAAAGCTTCGTCAAATTCAGGCCAAGCTGAAGTTGTTATAGTTTCCTCATCACTTAAGTGAGTGAATATTTCTTCTGTTATAAATGGCATAGCTGGGTGTAATAATTTTAATCCTGTAATTAAAACTGTATTTAATACGTTGTAAACTATTCCCTTAGCTTTCTCATCATCTCCATAGAATACAGGTTTAACAAGTTCTATATACCAATCACAGAATTCAGTCCACATAAAGTCATAAACTTTTTGCATAGCAATTCCAAGTTCATATTTTTCCATGTTTTCTGTTACTTCTTTTATTAAAGTATTCATTTCTGATAATATCCACTTATCAGCTAAAGAATATTCTTTGCAGTCTTTATATTTGTTCATTACTTCTTTATCAAGGTTCATCATTACAAATCTTGAAGCATTCCAAATCTTATTTGCAAAGTTTCTTGATGATTCAACTCTTTCAGGATAATATCTCATATCATTTCCTGGAGCATTACCAGTAGCTATCATAAATCTTAAGGCATCAGCACCATAAGTTTCAATTACTTCTAGTGGATCAACACCATTTCCTAAAGATTTACTCATCTTTCTACCTTGAGAATCTCTAATTAAACCATGAATAAGAACTGTATTAAATGGAGTTTCTCCCATGCAGTGAAGTCCTGAGAATATCATTCTTGCAACCCAGAAGAAGATAATATCATGTCCTGTAACTAATGTACTTGTTGGATAGAAGTATTCTAAGTCTTCTGTTTTGTTTGGCCAGCCAAGTGTTGAGAATGGCCATAATGCTGAAGAGAACCATGTATCAAGTACATCATTATCTTGTTTAATATTGGAGCTTCCGCATTTAGTACATGCCTTTGGAGCATCTTCAAGTACCATCATTTCTCCGCAATCTTGACAATAATATACTGGAATTCTATGTCCCCACCATAATTGTCTTGAAATACACCAGTCTTGGATATTTTCCATCCAGTTGAAGTATATCTTATCAAATCTTTCAGGAACAAATTTAGTTTTGCCATTCTTAACTACTTCTACTGCTGGCTTTGCAAGACTTTCCATCTTAACATACCATTGTTTTGAGATTATAGGTTCTACCGTAGTTCCGCACCTATCATGAGTTCCAACATTATGAGCGTGATCTTTTATCTTAACTAAGAGACCTGCTTCTTCTAAATCCTTAACTATAGCTTTTCTTGCTTCATATCTATCTAGACCTTTATATTTACCACCTTTTTCATTGATAATTCCCTTATCATCCATTACTCTTATGATTTCTAAGTTATGTCTTTTACCAACTTCAAAGTCGTTAGGATCATGAGCTGGAGTCATCTTAACTGCACCAGTTCCAAATTCTAAATCTACATATTCATCGCCAACTATAGGAATCTCTCTATTAACTAGAGGAAGTATTACAGTTTTACCTATAAGGTGTTTATATCTTTCATCATTAGGATTTACAGCTACACCACTATCTCCAAGCAATGTTTCAGGTCTAGTTGTTGCTATTTCAATAACCCCGCTTCCATCAGCTAATGGGTAATTGATATGCCAAAAATGCCCTGCTTGTTCTTCATATTCAATTTCTGCATCTGATAATGCTGTTTGACAGTGTGTACACCAGTTAGTTATTCTATTCCCTTGATAAATCAAACCTTCATTATAAAGCTTAACAAATACATGTTTTACAGCAGCACTAAGGTTTTCATCCATTGTAAATGCTTCTCTTGTAAAGTCTGCAGATACCCCAAGCTTTTTAACTTGGTTTCTTATTGTAGCTCTATACTTGTCACTCCATTCCCAAACTTTTTCAAGGAATGCTTCTCTTCCCATTTCTTTTTTATCATAACCTTGTTCTGCTAACTGATTTGCAACTTTAACTTCTGTCGCAATTGACGCATGGTCTTCTCCAGGTAACCATAATGTACAATATCCTTGCATTCTCTTAAATCTAATAAGCATATCTTGAAGAGTATCATCAAATGCATGCCCTAAGTGAAGTTGACCTGTTATATTTGGTGGTGGCATGATTATTGTATATGGTTTTTTATTCTTATCGATTACTGGAGTAAAGTATCCCTTCTCCTCCCAATTTTTATAGATCCTATCTTCAAATTCTTTTGGATCATATGTAGTTGATATATTTTTTATTTCTTCTGACATTTTAATTCCTCCAAACTTAGTTAAACTAACAATTAACTTGTTAACTTTTTATATTCTAAACAATAAATATTGTAAAGAATATTTATTCCTAAGAATATATATTCTTTAGAATATGCACTGCAATTGCTGTGTCTTAATAAGTTAAATCCGACTCACATTCAGTCTCTTTTGGCTTTCGAATAAGCGAATATAAAATACAGACTGTGAAAGTTCCAAGAAGCAAATATAAAATTTTGATTCTCAACGCAAAAAGAGCCTTCATCACAAAAGGACGAAAGCTCGCGGTACCACCTTTATTTCCACATATACAGAATTACTGCATTAATGGACTCTTAATTTAAATAACGATTCAGACAAACCGTCTTTAGCTACTATTATTTCACTAAAGAAGCTCAAAAGCTACCTTCAAAATTTCTTGCATAAGGGTTTTCAGCGCCTCCCTCTCTCTTCCTAGTTCTTGCTAGTTCTTTCTAAATCTATGATTTAGCTAAAGAACTGTACTCCTCAGCTCGTCTGAGTGAGTTTCCTTGCTAAAAGAACCGTACTCCTAAACTCTCCTGAGTTAGTTTCCTTTTAATGCTCAAAAATTTCTACTCCTCTTTTTCATTGCTTTTATATATTATATTATTACTTTAACTCACATAAACTTCATGATTAACTTTAAAGTGTTAATCATGAAATTTGAACTCTCACTTATGATATCTTATAGTATAATTTTTGTCAATAATAGTTTTCCAGTACTTTTTCTATGATAGTCTTCCTTATAATACTTTTTCAAGACCATTATAAGTTTTATCCTATTTAACCCGCATTATTCCTATAAATATTTATATATGTTCCTATGTATATAGAAACATATTTTTCTATATACATAGATAAATTTAATCATATATTACTTTAAAACTATATTTCTATAAATAATTGTTCATATAAATATAGTTTCATTTTTATTGAATTTAAATAAGATAATTACTTAAGGATGATATTTAGCATGCCTATCTGTAGCACCTTTCTACAGCTTCTAATAATCTATCCAATGCTTCTTTAAGCACCTTTGTTGGACATGCTAAATTTATTCTCTCGAATCCTTTACCCTCATCGCCAAAAACATAACCTTCATCTAAGAAAAACATCGCTTCTGTTGTCATAAATTTTTCTAATACCTTATGATCCTTCTCCAATGTTCTAAAATCTAGCCATTGCAAATAAGTTCCTTCTAGGTTTATTATATTGACCTCAGGAATATTACTCCTAAAAAAGTCTTCTACAACTTTTCTATTCTTATTTATAGTCTGTATAAGTTCCTCAAGCCATTGCTCGCATTCATTATAAGCAATTTCACATGCTTTATATCCAAAAATATTAAGACCTAAATTTCCTGTAGACTTTCTACGTTCATACCTGACTTTATCTCTTATTTTTTTATTTTTAATAACAATATTAGAAACTTGAAGACCTGCTAAGTTAAAAGTCTTACTTGGTGCTGTACAAATAACTGAATTATTCGCAAATTCTTCAGATATATTTGCAAAAACTGTATGTTTAAACCCTGGCATTATTAGATCAAAATGAATTTCATCAGATACTACAATAACATTATTATCACAACATATTCTACCAATATTTTTTAACTCCTCTTCACTCCAAACTCGTCCGACTGGATTATGTGGATTACATAAAATTAGTAATTTGGTATCCTCTAATTTGGCCTTCTCTTCGAAATCTTCAAAATTTATTTCATAATGATCTTCATTAAGTATTAATTCACTTTTTATTATCTTTCTATTATTATCTATAATTGCTTTATAAAAAGGATAATATACTGGAGTCATCACTAAAACATTATCTTCCTCTTTAGTAAGCGCTCTAACAATTGTATATAGTGCTGGCACAACACCTGAGAACTCAGTAATCCATTCTTTCTCTATATTCCATGTATGTCTTCTTTCCATCCAATTGCATACTGCTTTATAATACTTATCCGTAGCTTCTGTATATCCCATAATACTAGAGTCTATATATTCTTTAAGCCCTTCAATAATTTCTGGTGGATTTTTAAATTCCATGTCTGCAACAGAAAAAGGCACTATAGATTCACTAACATCATTATTAATTTTTCTCATCAAATTCCATTTACTTGCACCTACATTATTTCGAGATACTAGTGTTTCAAAATCATACTTCATTAAAAATACCCTCCTTAATAATTTTTATTGCCTCATGTGCTTATTCATGTAATTCTAAGGGCAGACCATCTGGATCACTAAAAAAAGTAAATTTCCTATTTGTATATTCATCTATTCTAATTGGCTCTGTTTCAATCCCTTTTTCATTTAACTCTCTTATTACTTCTTCAATATCTTTTACATGAAAAGCTAAATGTCTCAGTCCACATGCTTCTGGATATGATGGTCTCTTAGGCGCATTTGGCATAGAGAAAAGTTCAATTTCACTACTTCCTATCTTTAAATCCAGTTTATATGAATCCCTATCTTTCCTATAATTTTCTCGTATTATTTCAAATCCTAATATATTTACATAAAAATTTTTTGATACTTCATAATTAGACGCAATTATCGCAATATGATGTATATGATTTATATCCATAAAATTCTCCTTTTTAAGCACTAAATTATATAAAATTATATATTTATGTTTTATAAAAAACAAGATGCAAAATTATAGGGATGATTATAAAATAATCATCCCTAATATTGTGAAAATATTATTACTTATTAAATACTTACATTACTTTCCCGGGCAATATTGCATCTAATATTCCAATAACTAAAGCAGCTAAAATTGCTCCAATGATAGATACTGCCATAGTTGGAACAAAAAATTGAGCCACATATAATATTATTGCTGCTATGAAAAATCCTTTTATACCTCTTCCAAAAGGTGATGCATCAACACCCATGAACGCCTCTACTAGATAATCTATTACACTTATTACCACCGCAGCTATTAAAAATGACCACATTCCTGTAATAGTAAAGCCAGGTGTTAAGAAAGATGTTATGCCTAAAACTACAACTGTTAAAACCAATCTTATAATCCATCCACCTATGCTCCTGTTATTAGAACCCTCTTTTGCTGAATGTTCTTTATCATGTACCATAAATAATTACCTCCTTAAATTAAAAAATTAATTTTATTTGGGTGTAATTATATTGTTCCCACCTTATAAAAATATATTATGTTTTTTATATGTAATATTAATTAGTATATAAATGATACTTCCAATACTGTATAAATAATCAAATTAAACAAATTTTCCTTGCTCAGGTCTTGCAATTTCATAAAAATTATCTATGAGATATTTTAGATGCTCTCTCAATTCGCTCCCTTCCATGGGCTTTCCATAACTTGGAATTTCCAAATTAGGTTTTAACTCCCAAAGTAAAATAACTAAGTTTATTTTAAAAAAACTTTAAATTTCTAGGATTCATTTCTTAAAGTTATACTTAATATTTCTGGCATATTAAATAATCTTATACCGGGTTTACTATGTCCCATTCCTCTACTTACAATAAGCTTTTTCGTATCTATTGTATAAATTCCACTGTTATACTTAGGGAAAAATTTTCTTTCTGGAGAAAGTATTCCACCTATAAATGGTAATCTAATCATTCCTCCATGAACATGTCCTGATAAAACTAAATCTATGTCAAATTTTGTATATTCTTTAAAATATAGTGGATTATGAGCTAATAATATATTATATTCTTTGGAATCGCACCTCTTTAATACTTTCCCAATTACTTCTTCTATATTTGAAGGCCTATTTCTTGTTTTATAAAATGAAAGAGGGATATTTATGCCATAAATATTAAGACAACTACCCTTTTCTTGAATAGTGAGTTTTTCATCATTTAGTATAGTTATATTAAATTCACTCAGCCTTTTTGTAATAAAATCTAAATCGTGTTTTTTTAATCTCTGTTCATGGTTACCTATAATATAATATATTTTATAACTTTTACTCAAAGTTTCTGCTAGCTTAAAAAAAACGCTAAAATCTTTATCATATTTATTAACCATGTCTCCAGTCATAACGATAATGTTTGGAGCTTCAGTATCAATTTTTTTAATCACCTGGAAATTATCTTTTCCGATAAAATTATAGTTATGAAAATCTGATAAATGAATTATCTTAAATTTATTAAATTCTTTTGGAATCTTATTACTTTTTATTTCATATTTAGATAATTTTATAATTTTATTATCTAAATATATTAATGCAGAGATTAAAGCAAAACCTGATAATGTCAATAAATTTTTAATCATTTATTTACTCCATTTCTTTCAATACTATTTTTTATACCTCTAAATCTCATTCTCAATCCTATATATCAGCTCATCAACTGCACTTGATATGCTCTGTATTAAATCTATTTGGCTCTTATCTATTATTTGTAATTTTTTTATCGACATACTTTCCAATAACTTCATTCTTACTACTACATTATTAAGCAATTCCTTTGAATTGCTTTCCTCTACAATAACAAAATCCTTCCAAAACAATAATGGTAAGATCAATATCTCTGATACAGCATATCCTATACTAAAAAATTCTTTATAGTTAGAACAACCATCATGGCAAAACATTATTAAATACTCGCCTAATGATTTAAATAGATTATCCTTACCATCAGTCCTGCACAACATGAGCTCTATTACATTTACAATGCCATCTATCACTAAATATCTTAAATTATCGGGTAAATTTGATATTATGCTAGAAGAAAAGTAATTAATTATTTTTGAAAATTCAGCTTCATTTGTCTCATCTCTTAAATTGCCATTTCCGTCTAAAAGCACACTTGCCTTGTGGTAATCAAATGGATTAATCTGGATTTCAGTTTTTATATATATATTCTTTTCTGATATCAAATTAAATAAACAATTTACATAATCGTATTTTGCATTTATAGATATAATTTTTTCCTTGTTTTTACTAATCTCTTCTCCATATCTACTGATAAATTCTTTCGAAAATCCCTGTCCATCAATAGAAACACATTTGCTTACCTTAGGAGAGAATATTGATACATATTGAGCCTTGTTCCCGCCCTTAGAATGGCCTGATACCGTAATATCACTATATTCAAGGTTATTTATATATTTTAAGGCCTCTATTTGTTCAAGTGTATCATATTCATAAGCACCTTTACCATTGTCATTCCATTCTTTTGTTGTAGCTGTTCCCCTAAAAATTACTGTTGCATTCCCCTCCTCGTTTACAAAGCAGGCATATTCCATTCCATTATTATAATCATTTATATTCTTAATTCTTAGATTACTTAAATTTGGTTTAACTTTTATTTGATTTAATATCATTATCCATTCTTTTGTATCCATTCTTATTATACAATCTCCAATGGCTTCCATAAGATAGTCAAAATTCTCACTTTTTAATAAATTATCTACAAGATTTATAAGTTTTTCGTTTTCTTTTATATCCCATTTTAAATATATCAGATTATCTAGAAGTATCAACTCTTCATAAGTCAAACTGTTCATTCTTCCTCCATATAACATTAGATTGATTATCTTTATATTAATAAATTATTCATATAATATAAAAATAAACCTATAAATCTCAGTTATATGAAATCTATAGGTTTATTATTTTAAAATATCATCTATTGCATATATAAGATCTTAACATAAGTTTCTCGAACTTATTACTTAAATACCTAAATAAATAGCTTAGCTATAAATATAATAAATGCTGAAAGAGCTGCTGTTATTGGAATAGTTAAAATCCAAGCCCAAACTATATTTTGAGCAACTCCCCATTTTACAGATTTAATTCTTTTAGAAGCTCCTACTCCCATTACAGTTGTTGAAATAATGTGAGTTGTACTTACTGGGGCGTGAAATAGTGTTGCTAAAAATATTACAGCTGCGCCTCCTGTTTGAGCCGCAAATCCATTTACTGGTGTAAGTTTTGCCATCCCGCTTCCCATTGTTTTGATAATTTTTTTTCCTCCAGATGCTGTTCCAAGAGCCATAGCTATAGCACAACATGCTATAACCCATGTTGGCACTTCAAATGTACTGATAAGTCCACCACTTAATAATGCCATAGTTATTAATCCCATAGACTTTTGAGCATCATTACTTCCATGATTTAATGCCATAAGTGAACCAGCAACAACTTGTAATTTCAAAAAGATTTTATTTATTATTCCAGGCTTAAATGGTTTTAATATCCAATTTAATAATATCATTAATATGTATCCCACTGTAAAACCAATAATTGGTGCAATAAATATCCATATTACAACATCATGAAAAAGATTATACCAATTTACTACATCAAATTTCAAATTATAAGCTATTCCGCCACCAACTAGTGCACCTATTAACGCATGAGATGAACTACTTGGAATACCAAAATACCATGTTATTATGTTCCATATTATTGCTGAAATTAAAACTCCTAATATAACCCATTGAGGCATAGAATTATGACTTACTATGTTTTCTCCTACAGTTTTTGCAACCGCTGTTCCTGAGAATGCACCAATGAAATTAAAAATTGCACATATTACTATAGCTGTTTGCGGTTTAAGCGCTCTTGTTGTAATAGAAGTAGCTACCGCTGTTGCTGTATCATGGAATCCATTGATAAAGTCAAATATTAATACTGTAATTACTATTAATACTGTTATAGTCATAGTACTAAACATTCTTAATGACAACTCCCTCTACAATATTTGCAATTTTTTCACACTTATCAATAGTGTTTTCTAATATTTGATATATTTCTTTCCATTTTATAATTTCTATAGGATCTTTTTCATTTCTAAACAAGTCACCTACTGTATTTCTAAATAAACGATCTACTTCACTTTCTATTTGGTTTATTGTTACTATCTTTTCATTTAT
Source organism: Clostridium sp. MF28 (assembly GCF_002969175.1). Classification (NCBI taxonomy): domain Bacteria; kingdom Bacillati; phylum Bacillota; class Clostridia; order Eubacteriales; family Clostridiaceae; genus Clostridium; species Clostridium sp. MF28. The sequence continues at coordinate 5,388,912 of NZ_CP014331.1, read as the reverse complement.
ATTATTTTTACCAGCTATTAAATGAAGTTCATCCATTAATTCAGATATGAGTTTTGTAGATTTTATTATCATATCAGCTAAATATTTTGCTGGTTCTGTACTTTCAGTAACGTTAAACATTACAAATCTATGTATTGTTGAGTTGATTAAATCTAAAATGTCATCTAATCTTTTAATCAATAAGTACATGTCTTCTCTATCAAAAGGAGTTATAAATGAATCATTTAATTCTTTAACCATAACATTTACTAATCTATCACCGTTATGTTCTAATTCTTCGATCTTGCTAACATTAAGTTCAATATTGGATAATGAGTTTAGGCTTTCTCTTAATACTTTTGCACCTTCCTCTACATTTTGTGCAGCTTCTATAAACATTTTATAGAATTTATCTTCTTTTGGATTTAAATTAAACATATTATCACATCTCCCTATAAAATATAAATATTCGACATATTGTTAAATATCATAATCCAGTAACAAGTATATTCTATTTTGTAACATTTTTAAACTCTTTTTAAAAAACTTAACCTAATTTTAATATTACTCACCTTATTTTAACAATTGTAGTATTTCTTGAATCACTTCAAATTATGTTATCTTACTACTAAAAAATTAATAGCCAACATCTACTCCTTTATCAATTGATAATAATCATATGATATCTTTTATTAATTTCAAGTAAAATTTAATAATATTATCATTACTTGATCAATTTATTAGGTGATAAAGTATTAATATTACTTGGCTTAAATAAGTAAATTAAAATATTTAAAGATAATATAAACAAACACTATTCTTTATGCTATAACTTGCATAATTTCATTATACGAAATATAAATGTATTATATATAATTGAATCCGATTTTCCCTCAAAATATATTAATAGAAAATACTTATTAAATATATAATAAAATTTAACATTACATAAAGAATATTTAAATATACTCATAATCATATGAAAAAACACGTATACATTAATATTATAAATTTCAATTGCATATGTAAAGAAAATTATAAAAATACTCTTCCAAATAATAAACTGTAAAAATTATATTATTCTATATTTTAATATAATTCCAAGAAAAACCTCGATATTTAACATCGAGGTTTTTCTATAATTTTAAATCACACTCAAATTAATGTTCTAATCTTTTTTTACTCTTGGGAAATATACTGTATGAAGTAACTCATGAGCTTTATTACTTAATGGATGATCTAAATATTTTTCATATATAGCAAGTACTTCTGGATTTTCATTTGATCTTCTAAGTGTCTTTGATCTATCTATATTATTCAATCCTTCTGCTCTTTTTTGCAATGCTGCCTGCTTATTTCCCTTTGTTTTAGGTTGACCACCACCGCCGATGCATCCACCTACACACGCCATTATTTCTATTGCATGGAAGAATTCTTCTCCTGATCTTATTTTATCTAACATCTTAGCTGCTTCCCTAAGTCCATGAGCAACACCTATTCTTAATTTTATATCTCCAGCTTCAAGTTCGCAAACTCTGAATCCATCCCAACCTCTAAGGCCTTCAAATTCTATATTATCGAATCTTTCTCCAGTCATCTTTTCAAGAGCTGTTCTTGTAGCTGCTTCTATAACTCCACCTGTTCTACCAAATATAATTCCAGCTCCAGTGTATTCTCCCATAACTGTATCTATTTCTTCATCTTCAATTTCTTTTAAGTTTATCCCTGAATTTTCAAATATTTTAATAAGTTCTCTTGTTGTGATTACATAATCAACATCATAGTTCATATCTACTGAAAATTCTGCTCTTGAAGCTTCATACTTCTTTGCAATACATGGCATAATAGCAACTGAAGTAACTTCATCTCTTGAAAGCCCCTTCTCTTTTGCCCATATTTCCTTAGCCACTATAGCAAACATCTCCATTGGAGATTTAGCTGAAGAAGGAACATCTAACATATCTCCATAATTCTGCTCTATAAATTTAATCCATGAAGGACAGCATGAAGTAAGAATTGGAAGTTTTACACTCTCATCCCCAGCTAGATGTCTTTCAAGTCTTTCTTGAAGTTCTGCAGCTTCTTCCATTATTGTTAAATCAGCTCCCCAGCTCGTATCAAACACATAATCTACTCCTAGTTTTCTAAGACCTGCTGCTATTTTCTTTTCAACATTCTCTCCTGGTTCAAAGCCAAAAGCTTCACCTATCGCAACTCTAACTGCTGGTGCCATCTGAGTAATTACAACCTTATTAGGTGTTGCTAAATCTCTAAGAAATAACATAGTATTATCTCCTGCACTTATTGCATCAACAGGACATGCAGAGACACATGCTCCACAATGTGTACATCTATTATAATCTATTTCATGTTTCTTTTTTAATTCTCCATTTATGCAATCAACAGGACATGCTCTTTTACAAGCTCCGCATCCAATACATTTTTTAGTAATTGTTAATTTTACTAAATGGTTACATTGTGATGTATAACACTTCTTTTCCTCTATATGTTCTTCAATTTCTTCATAGAATTTGTCTATTATTTCTTCCATGATATTATGCTTTTGGTTCATCTTACTTTTCACTGTCACTGCAAGATTTCTCAAAAGATAAATCTCACGCATATTAGACACACCTTTACTTATTCTGTTTAATATATTAAACATTTCAGTTATGTCCTCTTTAACAACTTCATAGTTCTTATAAGATCCATCTTTAATTTTTGCTAGTAAATATTCTATATAAAATTTTTCAAATTGAATAATACAGTCTTCTTGTGATAAAACAATAATTGTTCGTGCAATATTTTCATAAAATAGTCCAAAATCAAATTCTTTATCTAAGCTGTCCTCTGTTAAAAAACCACCGAAAGGAAGTCCTATTTGAGCTGCTTTAAAGTTACTTTTGTTTATAAGCCCACCACATAATTGTATTATTTCATTAAGTGTAGCCCCTTCCGGAACTTCTATTATCCCTGGATTGTTAACTTTTCCACATATAGCAATTTTTCTGCCGTTTGACAGTTCTTTTAATTCCTCTTCGCTAAAAACAGAAAAAACTGAACCTAATGCACTTTGTATAAAAGATTTTTTATTATCTCCCATAATATTCACTCCTTAACATTTTGTCTTCTTTTTATTTTCAAATCTAATCATATAAAATATATATTATTTAGTATAATTGTTTATTATTTTTAACAAAACCGTCGCATAATAATCTATTGTATCTATTAACGCACTATTTTAATAAAGAAAATCCATATATATGATACACCATATTTCGAGAATTTTTCAAGTTAATAAAACTTTCTTAACACGTTTAATAATAAACTTATTATCCTCCCCCTTAAGTTAATAACGAGATAAATACGAAGCTCTCAATTTTATGCATCGCCAGTCTATTATAACATATATTTATAGAAAATTATTAAATATTATATGATTATTTTATAAAAAAAGACAACAAATTTATTAATAATAAATTTGTTGTCTAAAATAAGTATTATTTTGGAATACTCTCCAAGCTATGTACCGCATTTTATCAAAATAGTAAGATAATAAATATTTATAAAAACACAATTTAACGTAAATTCTGAATATATTAATTATTACCTATCAATATTCTTACTTAAATACTCCTTAATATCTAGTAAATTCTCAAAGCTTTTATGACAATACTTTAGTATATCATTGTCGGCTTTCTTAAGATCTTCTACATGTATTACTATCATTTTAGCTTTATATGCTCCTTCAATACCTGCAGCAGAATCCTCTATAACAATACAATCTTCAGGATTTACACAAAGCTTTTTAGCGGCCTTTAGAAATATTTCTGGATCTGGTTTGGCTTTTACTACATCATCACCATAAACCATAACATCAAAATCTTCTTTGATATCCGTATTTCTAAACTGAATATTAGCTCGTTCTATTTTAGCTGATGTCGCAAGAGCTATTCTATATCCTCTCTCTTTTAGAAACTCTAAAATTTCCTTCGCCCCTTCTTTAATAGCAATTTGACCACTTTCTACTGCCTTCTTTAATTCCTTATCTTTTTCTTCATACATTTGTGTTATAGGCAAGTTTTCTCCATATAACTCTAAAAATTTCTTGATTACGTTTTTCCGTCCTCTTCCCATTACAGAAATATAGACATCATCACTCATATCATATCCATACTTCTTAAAAATCTTTCTCCAAGTCTCTAGGTATACTCTCTCTGTATCGAATATAACTCCATCCATGTCAAATAACACCGCTTTTATTTTTTTCATTATTCCCCCGTGAATTAATTTTTTATTTAATCAAAATTCTCTCTTTTTTAAAGACCTTTTAAATATCATTTATATAACTCCAAATTATGTATAAGGAATCTATATATCTATACCCTTTAAAACATCTTGATTAAATTTCTCAATTCCGATTCTATCAATAAAAAATCCCAGCTTTTCTCCTGCCTCTGCATTTTCTATATAATATTCAAAAATATTATCAACTAAACTCAATGCTTGGCTTTCTGTTATATCTTTAGCAATAATATCTGCCATTCTTGGGTTATAACCTCCTGATCCTCCTGCTGCAACAATAAAACCGGTTTTATCGGCTATCACTCCAATATCTTTACTATAAACGCTTCCACAAGCATTTCTACAGCCTGCTACTCCTATTTTAGTCCTACATGGCATTTCCATCCATTGATATTTTCTTGAAAGTTTCATTCCAGTCCCAATTGTGTTATATTTAGATCTTTTACAGTATCCAGCTGGACACATTTCAACATTCTTAACTGAATTTTGTGTTTTAACTGCTGGTTCCATTCCAAGTTCATTCCAAACATTTTCCAAGTCTTCTTGCTTAAGATTAGTTATTAATATTCTTTGTCCTGAAGTTATTTTTAATATACCATTATATTTTTTTGCTATATCCACAATTTTTTGCATAGTTTCTATAGTAATAAAACCGCCTGGAATATGCGGAGTTATTCCAAAAGTTCTCTTTCCATTACTTATCTTCTGAAGATTTCCAAAACTCATATTATATCCTCCTCTTATGTGTATTAATAATATTTAATACCAGATTAATGTTTATTTTATCATATTTTTAACATAAATAATTATTTACAGTTGATAAATTCTTCTTCAAAATAACTTTTTAATATTAGTAACAAAGCTATTTATTGTGTCCAAAATAGTTTTTGCTAATAACTGTATCCGCAATTCTAAAAGAAAATAATTCCATTATTAACTTGATACGCGTTCTTCACCAGTATATACTATTAATAATGCTATTTAATATATTATAAACCTATAAGTTACTTATGTTTATGAATATTTATTTAGCCATAATACTCTATATACAGAAAGGTTCTGAAATATAATGATTTCAACTAAAGACAATTCTTCTTTGCTTAAAAACAAATCATTAAGACTATTAATGACAGCACGTGTATCCACTAATTTCGCATATCAAATGATTACAGTTGCTATTGGATGGCAAATGTATTCCTTAACTCATTCAGCATTTTATCTAGGTCTTGTTGGACTAGTTCAGTTTTTACCAATGCTTTTTCTCTCCCTTTTTGTTGGACACATATCAGATAGATATGATCGCAGAAAAATAGTAACCTTAAGTCAAGTAACTCAAAGTGTGTTTATTTTTATTATGGCTTTTGGGAATTATAATGAGTTAATTACTAAAGAGCGATTTTTAATTCTCATTTTCTTTATAGCGGTAGCTCATTCTTTTGAAGGTCCACCAATGCAAGCCTTATTGCCTAATATCGTTAGTAAGGAGATTTTCCCGCGAGCTTCTGCTTTAATGTCTTCAGTTTCAGAATTTGCAGTTATTATAGGACCAGCTGTTGGCGGAATTTTATATACGTTTGGCACAACACTAGTTTTTTTATTAACTGGTATCTTATATTTAATATCAGGTATTCTTATATATCATATTTCAATTGAGAAAGAAATTTTTAAATCTGAGCCAACTAGCATAAAATCTTTATTCGCAGGAATATCTTTTATAAAGAGTAGACCTATAATACTTGGAGCAATATCACTAGATTTATTTGCAGTATTATTTGGTGGCGCAACTGCCTTACTTCCAATATACGCAAGTAGCATTCTAATGATAGGTTCTTTTGGTTTAGGCATACTAAGATCTGCTCCTGCCGTTGGAGCATTATTAATGTCTGCTTATCTTGCAAGGAAACCATTAAAGCACAATGTAGGGAAGACAATGTTCATAGCTGTTATATTCTTCGGTTTATCTACTATAGCTTTTGCAATATCTAGATCTGTTATAATATCTTTCATTGCTCTTTTGATTTTAGGTGCTTCCGATGTAATTAGCGTTGTTATAAGATCTACGCTTGTTCAACTTAATACTCCAGATTATATGAGAGGAAGAGTTAGCTCTGTAAATATGATATTCATAGGAACTTCTAATCAGCTTGGCGAATTTGAATCAGGAATTACAGCGTCTTTATTCGGGACTGTTCCCGCTGCTCTTATTGGAGGCATTGGAACTATAGCAGTTGTAATGTTATGGATGAAATTATTTCCTTCTATATTGCATGTTGATAGATTTGAAGCAAGCAAAAACTAAAAATGTATTTTTAGTTCATGAATTTTTTAATTAAATATTTTAAATAAAAAAACTTTAAATAGTATTATAGTAACTATTTAAAGTTTTTTACTTTGTAATAATAAATGCGCTACACCATTTATAATAGTCTAACTATTCCCCATTTTTATAGAAACCCTATTTCTCCCTAAACTCTTCGCTTCATACAAAGCTTTATCTGCAAATTTAATCATATTTTCCAAATCTCGTTCTCTAACTGATGTAAATATCCCAAAAGAAGATGTTATCTTTATGCATTTATTGTCATGGAGTATTTCCAAATTTTCAATCCTTCTTCTTATTGTTTCACCAATCTCTAAAGCTTTTTCTGAATTAGCATTATCTAGTAGAATTAAAAATTCCTCTCCCCCATATCTTCCTATATAATATTTTTTTCCCAATAATTCTTTACAAATATTCATTACCTTTTTTAGAACAATATCACCTGTAGGATGCCCATAAGTATCATTAATAATTTTAAATTTATCTATATCCATCATTAATAGAGACATATGTTTCTTATCCGAACAAGCTTCAATTTTTTCTTTTGCAATTTTATAGAAATACTTTCTATTATATACCCCTGTCAAAACGTCAGTGATGCCATAGTACTCAAGTTTCTTAATCATTAAAACCTGTTCAGTATTATCACTCAAAACAATAACTTTACCCTTCCCTCTGTTATTATTAATTAGTGTAAGCTTTCCTTTAAAATAATAGAGTTTGTTCTTGATTTTAATTTCACAGTTGAAACTCGTTTCTTTTTCTTCATATATATATTTGATAATTTCCTGATACTCTTTAAACTCTGTGCATACGTCTTGTCCTATTGCTAGCTTTGATTTTATATTAAAAATTTTCTCTGCTATATTATTCATATCTATTATTTTGTTTTCTTGGTCTAATACTAATATTGCTTCAGAAATATTATCAAAAACAACATGTCTAGCAATAGTAGCTGTTTCAAAGATATTTGATTTAAACAAAGCGTATGTATATATCAAACAAAATACTCCCATAAAAATTGGAACTATATCTATTCTTATAGACGTAATCCTTGACATGTATATCCAATATCCAATCCAAGGAATAAATGATGTAAGCATGATTTTAAAGCTTCTCTTTTTATATAAACTGTTTTCTTTTCTATAAAAAATTAAATACAGGCTATTCCCTACTATGAAGCATACATTTACAAAAATTACGCATATAACATATACAATGCCTGGTTTAAGATTTGCAATATATAGATTATCTGCAATGTCAACTGTGTAACTTTTATAAAAAAGATGATGATAGTCATTAGTAATATTTAATGCCACTAATACCATAGGCAACGAAAATAACAACATATAGAGCTTTTTAGTGATATACCTACTTTTATTAGTATATTCTAGGGCCATGATGACCCAAAAAGCCGGAATGGATGCTATTCCTATATACTCTATTCCAGTAAACAATTTCATAAAGGTTAAATTAGGACATATTAACTCAAAAGAATAAAATAAACTATATATAAAAACACATAAAATAACACCTAAAAGACCGTTTAAATGTATTCTTCTTTTTTTATAAAATAAAAATATGCATAATTGCGCCGAAACAAATGCCGTTAAAAACATTGCAAGAAATATTATATAATTAAACATCTAATATCCTCTTTCATAATCACTAATTCTTTAATAAATTATTATCCTAAAGCCAACTTTAACTTTTGGAATCAGAAACCTATTCTATCATTATATATTATAAAACCCACGTTATTCCATTTCAATAACTATTACAATATATTTCTGTAATTAAAGATTTCTTTATCAATTTTTACTCGAATCAACGTGATTTTGTGAAACTTTTAATTAACGAAAAAAAATCAAGTAGCTACAACGGCTACTTGATTTTTTTTAAATTCAAAATTTAATCCTATTCCCACAATGAGGACAAAATTGAAAACTTGGGTCAACTTCCATACCACAGTTCCTGCATATACCACTATTATAATTATCTCTATAATTACTGCTTTCTAGCTCATCAAGATCCCAATAAGTTATATTCACAGGTTCGTTATTCTCAATGGCTTTTCCTTTGTCTACTGAAATACTAAAGTTAGTTCCACATCCATCACATATTATATAATATTTTATATTCCACCTAAAAAGCGGAATAAAGAAAAAATGAAAATAATTAAAATTTTTTATCAGCTTTCCACGAAAAACTTTATTACATTTTTTACAGTTTAAATTGTCTAAAATCTTTATTTCTTTATTTTTATTTTCAATGCCAAATATACCTATAAAAAACATACAACCATTTACCTCTATCTATAAATATTATTATCATATATATCTGTAAATACTAAGTATACATTTAGAATCCTTATAAATCAAGTTATCCAATTAGGGCCACAATATTGGAACTTAATTGTAACATACATTATCCATTTTATTAAAGTATTCACATTTTTAATTCTATTCAGGCTTTATTGTATCTAGATAAGTAAACTTGCCATCTTTAACTATCTTTAAAACAGCTTCTTTTACTGCATTATTGTTTTCATCAATTGTTATTACTCCTGCTGCACCAGGAAAATCTTTTGTTTTTGCTATTTCATCTCTAATTTTAACTGGATCTGCAGAATTAGCTCTCTTAATCGCATCTAAAATTACTAGATATGCATCATACCCTAATGCTGTAGCTGCTGCTGGCTCCTTATTATATTGTTTTCTATATTCATCAAGAAAAATTTTAGATTCTTCAGTTATAGGTGTCTCAGTTGCAAAAAATGTTGAAAATACAGTTCCTTCAACATCCTCTTTACCTATATCTAAAAATTCCGGTGTCTCCCAGGTATCAGCTCCAATTATTGGTGCTGTAATTCCAAGTTGCCTTGCCTGCTTTATTATCATTGCTCCTTCAGTAAAATTCCCTGGAGCAAATATTACATCAGGATTGCTTCCTTTAATATTTGTAAGCTGTGCTGAGAAATCCTGATCTCCTGTGTTATAATTTGCTTTTGCTACAACAGCATTATTATCCTCAGTTAGCTTTTTAAATTCATCAGTAAAGAATTTGCAGATTCCAACTGAGTAATCACTTGAGACCTCTTGAAGAATTGCTACCTTTTTAGCCTTTAGCTTATTAGCTGCGTATTTTGCCATAACAGTTCCTTGAAAAGGATCAATAAAGCAAACTCTAAAGTAATAATCATTTCCTGCGGTTACTAAAGGGTTTGTACAAGTTACCCCTACAGCTGGAACCTTAGCTTCCTGTACTATATCCCCTGCTGCCATAGAGAAACCACTTCCATAGCTTCCTATAATAGCATTAACATGCTCCTGCTCAATAAGGTTTGCAGCTGCACTAGCTGCTTCAACTTTATCAGATTTATTATCTGCAAAAACCAGTTCAACTTTTTTACCAAGAACAGTTGGATAAATCTTGTTTGCAAGTTTTGCACCTTCTGTTTCTAATTGTCCACCTGCTGCATTTGCACCTGTCATTGGTTCAAACACACCTATTTTTATTACATCACTATCCTCATTGGCTTTTGTGCCTGATTTTGAATTACAACCTCCTAAAGTAAAAGAAGTCATCATAGCTATAACCAAAAGCAATGAAATTTTTCTTTTCATATATATATCCCCCTAATATCTAAGTATTAATTTAATCTTATTGACGTATAAAATAAGAGCAACAAAATAGTAACTCAAAAAATTCTAATATCCCAGCATTTATTTCTTATAATATACATCTCTTAGTTCAATTAAAATTATCTTTTTCTAAAAACTTATATTTTAATTTAATGTATTGTAATAATAAAGGCAAAATAAATTCCTTAAATAAAAAAATAACAAGTCAGTATTTTTCTATTTTCTGACTTGCTATTTCTCCTCTAAATACGAAAATTCTCATATTACAAAGCTTCACCAAGATAAGCTTTTTTAATTTCATCATTAGAAAGTAATTCTTGCCCTGAGCCACTTAGTGTTATTCTTCCAGTTTCCATAATATAGCCAATATCAGCTATTTTTAAAGCTGCATTTGCATTTTGCTCAATTAGTAGAACTGTCATGCCTTCTTCATTAATTTTCTTTATAATTCCAAATAATTCTTTTACGATTATTGGTGCAAGTCCTAAAGAAGGCTCATCCATCATTATTAACTTTGGTCTTGACATAAGTGCTCTTCCTATTGCAAGCATTTGTTGCTCACCTCCTGAAAGAGTTCCCGATAATTGCCAAGTTCTCTCCTTAAGTCTTGGAAAAAGTGAATATACCTTTTCCAAGTCTTCTTGAATACCTGATTTATCCTTTCTTGTATAAGCACCTATTTTTAAATTTTCCAGTACTGTAAGATCTGAAAAGACTTTTCTTCCTTCTGGAACTAATGCTATTCCTTTTTTCACCATAAGTTCTGTATTAAGCTTAGTTAAATCAGTTCCATCATCCAAATTTATAGTTCCACTCTTTGGTTTAACAAGACCTACTATAGATTTTAATGTAGTACTTTTTCCTGCTCCGTTAGCACCAACTAAAGTTACGATCTTCCCCTCTGGTACCTCTAAGCTTATTCCCTTTAACGCTTCAATTCCACCATAGGCGACTACTAAATTATCAATTTTAATCATCTTCAGCTACCCCCAAATATGCATCTATAACCTTTTTATCGTTTTGTATTTCAGAAGGTGTACCTTCAGCTATAGTAATTCCATATTCAAAAACCTGTATTCTATCTGATAACCCCATAACCATATTCATATGATGCTCTATCATAAATATAGTTAAATCAAATTTATCCTTAATTTCTCTAACAAAATCTGTAAGTTCATCAGTTTCTGTAGGATTCATTCCTGCTGCTGGTTCATCAAGAAGAAGAAGCTTCGGATTAGTAGCAAGCGCTCTTGCTATTTCAAGTTTTCTCTGCATACCGTATGGAAGAGAACTTGCTTTCTCATTTTTTAACTTTTCAAGACCTACTTCTTTTAAAAGCTCTAAAGATTTCTCAACCATTTCTTTTTCTTCTCTTTTATATCTAGGAAGCTTTAACATCGCTTCAATGCAGTTTGACTTAATATGAACATGATTTCCTATTAAAACATTGTCAAGTACACTCAAATCTTTAAAAAGTCTTATGTTTTGAAATGTTCTTGCTATACCAGTTTGAGTTATTTTATCTTGTCTCATTCCAGTAATATTAGTATCATTAAAGATTATTTTTCCCCTTGTAGGAGTATACACATTAGTGATCATATTAAAGGCTGTAGTTTTACCAGCCCCATTAGGTCCAATTAAGGAAATTATTTCTCCTTGATTAATTTGAAGGTTAAAGTCTTTTACAGCCGTAAGTCCTCCAAACTGCATAGTCGCATTTTGTACGTTTAATAATGCCATTACTTGTCCCCTCCTTCTTCTAGAGGTTTGTTATTAGAATATTTAAATATTGATTTCCACGAAAATTCTTTTGTACCCATTATTCCATGTCTAAAGAATAATACTATTATCATAAGCAAAATTGAGAAAATAACCATTCTAAGTCCTGGTATCCCTGAAAAACTAAAGATTCCTAAATCAAATTGCTTTTCCATATCCAAAAATCTTAAAGCTTCTCCAAGTATTGTTACGATGAAAGCTGATATAACTGTTCCTGTAACGCTTCCCATTCCTCCAATAACTATTATAAGGAGTATATTGAACGTAAGGCTGAACTTAAACATATTAGGATCAATTGTTCCCATTAAGTTCCCAAGTAATCCACCTCCAACTCCGGCAAAAAAAGCACCAATAGCGAATCCTATTACTTTGTGTTTGAATAAACTTATCCCCATACTTTCAGCTGCAATCTCATCTTCTCTAATTGATTTTAGAGCTCTTCCATATGAACTATTTATAAGCGACAGCAATATTATTATTGTCACAATTGCTACTCCAAAGCTCCAATATAGGTTTGTCATATGAGGAATACCACGAAGACCCAAAGCTCCATTGGTTAGACCTTGTATATTAGTAATAACTATTCTTATAATTTCTGCAAATCCTAAAGTAACAATAGCCAAATAGTCACCCTTAAGCCTTAAAGCCGGAGCACCTATTAAAACTGCTATAAATGCGGATAAAAGACCAGCTATTAACAATGCTACAATAAACGGTACCGATATATGATTAAAAGGCGCCATTAATGGTTCCATAAAGAAATTTTGATTTTTAACTTTTTCACTCATTGTAAGCAATGCAGTTGTATAAGCACCTACTGCTACAAAGCCTGCATGTCCTAATGAAAACAATCCTGTAAATCCATTTATTAGATTTAAGCTTAATCCAAGAACTGTATATATTGCACATAAATTTAAAATTCTAATTTTATAAGAGTCTAAGCTATTATTTGCAACAAATAAGAGTAAAAATACAATTGCAATAAGAGCTATATTTAAAAATTTATTTTTATTGTTCATTTTTACACCTTCTCTGTTAAATTTTTGCCCATTATTCCTGTAGGCTTAAATAGCAATATTACGATTAATAGTATAAATGCTAAAGCATCCCTATACCCTGTAAGTCCAGGGAAAAATCCAATTAACATAATTTCAGCTAGTCCAAGTATAAAACCACCAATAACTGCTCCCTTAATATCTCCTATACCACCAATTACAGCGGCTATAAAACATTTAAGACCTGGCATCATTCCCATAAGTGCAACTATTTGTGGATATTTCACACACCACATCATAGAACCTACTGCAGCTAATCCCGATCCAATAGCGAAAGTAAATGATATTGTCTTATTTACATTTATCCCCATAAGTCTTGCAGTTTCAACATCTTTTGAAGCTGCTCTCATTGCCATACCAATATTCGTATTATTAACTAAGTGTAATAAAACAAATAGTATTACTATTGTAACAACTGGAATTATAAAAGTAAGTCTTTGAATTGAAATTCCACCTATAACTATTACATCTGTAAATAGCTTCACATCTGGAAATGCTTTAGGTCTTCCTCCAAATAAAACAACCGCTAAATTTTCAAGTAAGAAGGATACACCAATAGCTGAAATCAAAGCTGAAATCTTAGGTGCATTTCTTAACGGTCTATAAGCAGTGAATTCAATTCCCATTCCAAGGAATGCTGTTATAACCACTGCGATTATAAAAGCAAAGTACCAAGGTAGTCCAAATGTTGCAACTCCGAAAAATCCGAAATATGCAGCCATCATAAATATATCTCCATGCGCAAAATTTATAAGTTTTAATATTCCATAGACCATAGTATATCCTATGGCTATAAGTGCGTATAAACTTCCTAGTGAGATACCATTTGCTAAATTTTGCATAAATGTGCTTAAATTCATTAAAGTCATATTTTCACCCCTAATTAATTTTCTTCAGGTTTTATTGTATCAAGATAAGTAAATTTACCATCTTTAACTATCTTTAAAACTGCATCTTTTACTGCATTGTTATTTTGATCTATAGTTATTACTCCTGCAGCACCAGGAAAATTCTTGGTTTTTGCAATTTCATCTCTAATCTTTACTGGATCTATCGAATTAGCTCTCTTAATTGCATCTAAAATTACTAGATATGCATCATATGATAAAGCTGAAACCGCTGCTGGTTCTTTATTATATTCTTTTCTATATTCATCAAGAAAGACTTTTGATTCGTTAGTTATAGGAGTCTCACTTGCAAAAAAAGTAGAAAATACTGTTCCATCAACATCTTCTTTACCTATATCTAAAAATTCTGGAGTTTCCCAAGTATCTCCTCCAATTATTGGAGTAGTTATTCCAAGCTGTCTTGCTTGTTTTATTATCATAGCTCCTTCTGTAAAATTACCTGGAGCAAAAATCACATCTGGATTACTGCTCTTTATATTTGTTAGTTGAGCTGTAAAATCCTGATCACCTGTATTATAGTTAGCTTTAGCTATAATTGCATCTTTATCTCCTGTAATCTTTATAAATTCATCAGTAAAGAACTTACAAATTCCAACTGAGTAATCACTTGAAACCTCTTGAAGTAAAGCTACTTTTTTAGCTTGCAATTTATTTGCTGCATATTTTGCCATAACAGTTCCTTGAAAAGGATCTATAAAACAAACTCTAAAGTAATAATCATTACCAGCTGTTACAAGAGGATTTGTAGCTGAGGCTGCAACTGCTGGAACCTTGGCATCTTGTACAACATCTCCTGCCGCCATAGAATTTCCACTTCCCCAGCTTCCTATAATTGCATTAACTTGTTCCTGCTCCACAAGATTAGATGCTGCACTAGCCGCTTCAACTTTGTCTGATTTATTATCTGCAAAAACCAGTTCAACTTTTTTACCATTAACTGTTGGATAGAGCTTGTTCGCAAGTTTTACGCCTTCTACTTCTAGCTGTCCCCCAGCTGCGTTAGCACCAGTCATTGGCTCAAATACACCAATTTTTATAACATCGCTGTCTATATTTGCTTTAGTATTTGATTTTGAACATCCCGCCAGCGTAAATGTAGTTGTCATAGCCAGCGCCAAAATCAAAGAAATTTTTTTCTTCATAAAATAAGCCCCCTAGTATTAGTTTTATTTTCTCAAGGTGTACTCTGCAAAAAAATAATAATTTGATAATAAGATTTACAAAAAACATAGAAAATAATTAACCAGCTATTCATTGTTTAAATATTACTATTCTTTTTAATATTTCTATTGAAATTGTTTATATAAAGTAATCCTTAAAGTATAAATTTATTAATTTATTAATTTATTCCGACGATTATTAACAAATTATATATTATCCTATATCCGCCCATCTGTCAACCCACGAAAGACATTTGTATTCTCTACAAATATAAATATTAGAACTATATTATCAAAAAACGTTCGTTGTGTAGAAATGTTATGATAGTTTTTACAAGTTAATTTATAAATTTATATATATCAGTTATGTATTTCCTAGTCTCTATCTCTTTTAATTAATTCTAGAAAGATATTTTCACTTTACTTTTCAGAATATGCTTAATTGATTTATATACAGTATTTTAACGTTGTTTACCTTTGGCTTATTAAACCTTATAAAAATACAAAAAAGCTTAATGTTA
Organism: Clostridium sp. MF28; assembly: GCF_002969175.1. NCBI lineage: Bacteria > Bacillati > Bacillota > Clostridia > Eubacteriales > Clostridiaceae > Clostridium > Clostridium sp. MF28. The sequence goes on along the minus strand of NZ_CP014331.1, from coordinate 5,373,241 downwards.
CTAAAATATAACATTAAGCTTTTTTATCTATACAATTTTCTTATAGACTAAAATCCTGCCGGCTCTGATTTAGCACCAGCTTCATGCATTTCTTTGATTGCTTCTACATACATGCTTTTATCTTCTACAATCTTAGCAGCTTGCTCATAGCAATATAATGCTTTATTTAAATCTTCAAGATGATAATAACATGCAGCTAATCTATTGATTAAATCAGGATTTTTCCTGTTTATTTTTAGTGCCATTTTATAATATCTTACCGCACTTTTATAGTTCATACTATATTTATCTCTCTCATTAAATTCTACTATATTTTCTTTACTTAAATATATATTTCCTATACACTCATAAGTTGCACAGATTAATAATTTATGATCTTCCTTTTCATTTTTTGAGATGTTCTTTTCGCCTTTTCTAAGATGATCTAATGCATTTTCTATGTTTCCTAATTCTGCATACGAAAGTCCCATATATATGTGGGTTAATGAATCATCAGAGTCTTTACAATATACATTAAATGCTTCAATCGCATCTTCATTTTTCCCTAACTTTCTACATACTAGACCTTTTATAAAATATGAATAATAATTTTCTTTATTAAATTCAGCTGCTTTTTCTGTGAAATATAATGCCTTATCTAGCTTTCCTTTTTTAAAATCTCCCATTGCAAGATCATTTAAAACAAGTGATAATTGCTTTTCACTTGTTATAGTTCCACCTTTAACATTTATCCTATTCTCTTCTAAAAAACTTTTTATTTTGTCTGTATATTTTGATTATCTTCCATTTTGTTCCTCACTTTTTATCTTTATTTTAATAACAAATGCCAAAAATGTTAATATTAATTCTAGCATTTTTATTTTCATATATATTTATATATTATTTTTCATTTTATTACAATAAATACTTTATTAAATTTTTAATTTATATCCACTTTATAAAAATGTATGTTTATCTTAATATAATTATCAAAATATATTAAGTATTTTTAATTCATTGTAACTAAAGTCCTCCACTTTCCCCCATAATTATTACGATTATATCCTTATGCCACTTTATCACTGATTCTCCATCCATAATCTCACTCCCGATCTTCTAATTATATCATTTATATAAAACTCATTTTATATTCTCAGTATATATATTACAAATTTTATATATTCAGTATTTTACATTCAAATATTTGTAAAATTCTTTCAACAATATTATATAAATTCAATATTCAATTTCAAATTACTCTATTAGATGTATCGATTTAAACACAATTAAAATAATCAAAAAATGTAATAAGGAATGAACTAAGATTATTGGTGTTAAATAATCCTATTTCATTCCTTATCACATAAATCATACGACAATACAAAGTTACTATATAAACTAACTTTTACTTACTTATATAATTGCATGCATCTATATCTGATTCATACAAACAGCTTTTCTTTTTTGAGTATTCTATATCTATTCTCCTGATGCTAATATAGTATGCACTTATAAGTGGAATACATGCTCCAAGCCATGCTAATGGATTAGCCATACACACGCCTAAAAAACCTAACGGTCGTGATAATATAATTGCAGCGAACGTCCTCATCAACAATTCCATAATTCCTGCTACTGTTGGAATAAAACTTTGCCCTAATCCTTGAAGCGTATATCTATATATAAACAGTAGTGAAAGTAAAAAATAATTTAATCCGTTTGAAGTTAAATATATTTGTGACAACCTAATAACTTCTTTTTGATCATATCCAACAAAAATTCCTGTAAGAAAATAACCTGCAAAAGTATTTATAAGGCCCACTATAATACTAAATGCTACTGATATAAAAACGCATTTCTTTACGCCTTCTTTAATTCTATCAATTTTTTCCGCACCAAAATTTTGTGCTGTGTATGTGGCCATTGTTATACCAAATGACATCATCGGTTGAGTAGCGAGAGTATCTATTTTCTGAGCGGCAGTATATGCAGCTACAGAAGTAGCCCCAAGGCTATTTAATGCAAATTGTAATATAATAGCACCAATTGCTATTATAGATGCCTGAAATCCCATTGGTAGAGAAATTTTAATGTGTTCTAAAAAAGTTTCTTTGGATAACTTTAAGTCACTCTTCTTTAACTTAAGTATGGGCAAATTTCTCTTTATGTACCACATACACAATAACGCCGATACTCCCTGTGCTATAACAGTTGCACAAGCTGCTCCAGTTACTCCCATCTTGAATATTAATATAAATGCAAATTCTAAAATTATATTTAAAATACACGCTACCACTAAGTATATTAATGGCGTTTTGCTATCTCCCAAGGCTCTAATAATATTTGAAAAAAAATTAAAAAACATCGATGCTATTATTCCAATAAATATTACTACTACAAAATTATATGCATCATCAATAATTTCTACAGGTGTATTCATTAGTTCTAATATAGGTCTAGCTAGAATCGTACTTATAGTTGTAAGAATTATAGTTATTATCATGCTAATAACTATGCCTGTGAAGTAACTTTTCTTAACCCCTTCCTTATCATCTGCACCAAATTTTTGCGCAGTAATGATTGAAAGTCCCGATGTTAAACCTTGAGCAAACCCTAAAATTAAAAACATTATGCTTCCTGTACATCCTACCGCTGCTAAAGCATTTACGCCTATTGTACGGCCAACAATAAATGTATCTGCTATATTGTAAAATTGTTGAAATATATTTCCTATTAATAAAGGAATAGTAAACAGCAATATCAATTTTGCCGGATTTCCTTTTGTTAAATTTCTAGTTATTATCATTTAATGTCTCCCCCTTAAAGATATTAGTAAAAATTAATTTATATTAGTCAAACATTTAATACGATATCACAAAAATATCCTATTTCAATTCTGAACTCCACAACTATGTAATTATACGCTTTATATTAATAGAAATATATAAACAAAAAATACAAAATTTTATATTTAATTTGAATAAAATCACAAAAACAGTAAATCTATATAATTTAAAATTTTAAAAGATTTACTGTTTTTGCAATAAATTATATTTCTTTGTTATAATTATTGTAATTTTTTCTTAAATTCAGATTTTACACCAACTTATCCTATCACTTATTCCTTATCTGATAGGTAATAATGAGTAATTGGCTTTAACTTTTCATCCAATTCATATACTAAAGGTATTCCTGTTGGAATATTCAAATTAGCTACATTATCAGCTGGAATGTCGTCTAAATATTTAACTAAAGCTCTTAATGTATTTCCATGAGCAGATATTATCACTCTTTTACCTTCTTTCAAATCTTCAGCTATATTTCCTCTCCATTCCTCTAACACACGTCTTTCAGTATCAGCAAGGTTTTCTGTTAAAGGTATTTGTTCTTCATTTAAATCCTTGTACTTATATTCATTCCCAGGGTATCTGGTATCCTCTTTAGTCAATTCTGGAGGTTTTACATTTACAAATCTTCTCCATTTATGAACTTGCTCTCCTCCATATTTTTTAGCAGTTTCTGCTTTATTTAATCCTTGTAAAGCTCCATAATGTCTCTCGTTTAGTCTCCATGATTTAAAAACAGGAATCCATGCCAAATCCATCTCATATAATATTATCCATAATGTTCTTATCGCTCTTTTTAGAACTGATGTATAAGCTACATCAAATACAAAACCATTTTTCTTAAGTATTTTTCCTGCTCTTCTTGCTTCCTTTAATCCATTCTCTGACAAATCCACATCTGTCCATCCCGTAAATCTATTTTCTAAGTTCCAAAGACTTTCTCCATGCCTTACTAGTACTAATTTAATCATAATCTCACCTTCTAAAGTAATTTATCACAATCACAATTTAATGATAATTAGAAAATTCTTAAACAGTCTCAGATAATGAAATCTAAATATAAAAAATTGTGCATAGAAATAAATTTCAATATATATGCTTATCTCTATTAATACCAGTATAGTCGTGTCCCAAAAATTAGTTACACGTTGTATAAGTAGTTATTGCAAATCCTTAAATCTGAATTTTTATATTTAAGGATTCTTTAATTATTATTTTAAATCAAAAAACTTTATAATAAAAAATATGCTCAGATGATAAGTTATCATCTGAGCATATTTTTTATTACCTCGCAATGTCCTACTCTGCCACACAGTCTCCCATGCAGTACCATCGGCGCTATAGACCTTAACTTTCCTGTTCGGAATGGGAAGGAGTGTTACCTCTATGCCATCATCACGAGATTAAGTGAGTTCCCAAATCTATAATTTGGTTTAACGAACTTATGCAAATCGCTTTTGGGATTTGTATTCCTTATTTGTGTAAATTAGCACTCAGCAAACGAATATGAGTCGAGTTTCCTTTGAAAAAAGACTCTTAATTTACGCTTATACTACATTTACATAAATCTACTACTGTAATTATTCCTTTGAAAAAACCTTGCTCTTTCAAAATTGCACATAGTTTCTTTAATATATATTACAACTTGATTATATTGGTCAAGCCCTCGACCTATTAGTATCAGTCAGCTAAATATGTTACCATACTTACACCTCTGACCTATCAACCTTGTAGTCTTCAAGGGGTCTTACTAGCTTATGCTATGGGAAATCTCATCTTGAGGTGGGCTTCACACTTAGATGCTTTCAGCGTTTATCCCTTCCCGACTTAGCTACCCAGCTATGCTTCTGGCGAAACAACTGGTACACCATAGGTCAGTCCATCCCGGTCCTCTCGTACTAAGGACAGCTCCTCTCAAATTTCCTACGCCCGCGACGGATAGGGACCGAACTGTCTCACGACGTTCTGAACCCAGCTCGCGTGCCGCTTTAATGGGCGAACAGCCCAACCCTTGGGACCTACTTCAGCCCCAGGATGCGACGAGCCGACATCGAGGTGCCAAACCTCCCCGTCGATGTGAACTCTTGGGGGAGATCAGCCTGTTATCCCCGAGGTAGCTTTTATCCGTTGAGCGATGGCCCTCCCACGAGGTACCACCGGATCACTAAGCCCGACTTTCGTCCCTGCTCCACTTGTAGGTGTCGCAGTCAGGCTCCCTTCTGCCTTTACACTCTTCGAACGATTTCCGACCGTTCTGAGGGAACCTTTGGGCGCCTCCGTTACATTTTAGGAGGCGACCGCCCCAGTCAAACTGCCCACCTAACAATGTCCTGTCACCAGTTTCATGGCATCCAGTTAGAACTTCAATACTATCAGGGTGGTATCCCAACAACGACTCCACCAAGGCTGACGCCCTAGTTTCCCAGTCTCCCACCTATCCTGTACAGACAATACCGAAATTCAATGCTAAGCTACAGTAAAGCTCTACGGGGTCTTTCCGTCCAATCGCGGGTAGCGAGCATCTTCACTCGCACTACAACTTCGCCGGATTTGCAGTTGAGACAGTGCACAAGTCATTACGCCATTCGTGCGGGTCAGAACTTACCTGACAAGGAATTTCGCTACCTTAGGACCGTTATAGTTACGGCCGCCGTTTACTGGGGCTTAAGTTCACACCTTCGCGATATTTCACTAAGTGTTCCCCTTAACCTTCCAGCACCGGGCAGGCGTCAGCCCCTATACATCAGCTTTCGCTTTAGCAGAGACCTGTGTTTTTGTTAAACAGTTGCTTGTGCCTATTCTCTGCGGCCTGATTTCTCAGGCACCCCTTCTCCCGAAGTTACGGGGTCAATTTGCCTAGTTCCTTAACTGCAATTCTTCCGTCGGCCTTAGGATTCTCTCCTCATCTACCTGTGTCGGTTTGCGGTACGGGCACTACTTCTCTTTCTAGATGCTTTTCTTGGAAGCATGGAATCAGATACTTCGGTTCCGTAGAACCTTCCCCATCACGCCTCAGAATTGTTGGAACGGATTTGCCAATCCCAACTCCCTAAACGCTTAGACTAGCATCCAATAGCTAGCACATCCTATCCTTCTCCGTCACACCATCGATAATAACGATTATAGTGGTATTGGAATATCAACCAATTGTCCATCGACTACGCCTTTCGGCCTCGCCTTAGGTCCCGACTAACCCTGAGAAGACAAACTTTACTCAGGAAACCTTAGATATTCGGCCTGTAGGATTCTCGCCTACATCTCGCTACTAATGCCAACATTCTCACTCGTAATCAGTCCACCGCTCCTTACGGTACGACTTCAGCCCGATTACGACGCTCCTCTACCGCTCACGTTATACACGTGAACCCGTAGCTTCGGTGGTAAGTTTGAGCCCCGGACATTTTCGGCGCAGGATCTCTTGACTAGTGAGCTATTACGCACTCTTTTAATGAGTGGCTGCTTCTAAGCCAACATCCTAGTTGTCTTAGAAATCCCACATCCTTTTCCACTTAACTTACACTTTGGGACCTTAGCTGACGATCTGGGCTGTTTCCCTTTTGACCATGGAACTTATCTTTCATAGTCTGACTGCCGGACTGATAGTATGTGGCATTCGGAGTTTGATAAGGTTCGGTAAGCGCTATGCCCCCTAGCCTATTCAGTGCTCTACCTCCACTACTCACATTTTCCGACGCTAGCCCTAAAGCTATTTCGAGGAGAACCAGCTATATCCGAGTTCGATTGGAATTTCTCCGCTATCCACAGCTCATCCCATGCTTTTTCAACAGCAACGTGGTTCGGTCCTCCACGAGGTTTTACCCTCGCTTCAACCTGGCCATGGATAGGTCACCCGGTTTCGGGTCTACAGCATGCAACTAGTCGCCCTATTAAGACTCGGTTTCCCTTCGGCTCCGTACCTTAAGTACTTAACCTCGCTACATACCGTAACTCGTTGGCTCGTTCTACAAAAAGCACATCATCACACACATAAGGTGCTCTGATCGGTTGTAGGCACATGGTTTCAGGTTCTATTTCACTCCCCTCCCGGGGTTCTTTTCACCTTTCCCTCACGGTACTGCTTCACTATCGGTCATCAGGTAGTATTTAGCCTTGGGAGGTGGTCCTCCCTGCTTCCCACAAGGTTTCACGTGTCTCGTGGTACTCTGGTGCAGAACTGATTATCATAGTTTTCACTTACGGGACTATTACCCACTGTGGTCCAACTTTCCAGTTGTGTTCAATTAACTATGATTTCTCGTTATGTTCTGTCCGCAACCCCAGAGATAAATCTCTGGTTTGGGCTCTTTCCTTTTCGCTCGCCGCTACTAAGAAAATCGATTTTTCTTTCTCTTCCTCTCAGGTACTTAGATGTTTCAGTTCCCTGGGTATACCTTCATAAAGCTATGTATTCACTTTATGATACATGGGGTTTCCCATGTGAGTTTCCTCATTCGGAAATCTTCGGATCTCTGACTATGTGCGTCTACCCGAAGCTTATCGCAGCTTATCGCGTCCTTCATCGGCTCCTGATGCCAAGGCATTCACCATGCGCCCTTTGTAGCTTGACCTTTGGTTCGCTCGCTTATTAGCACCAATAACTTCGTCAGCTGCGTCTTTTACTCACTCACGTACATGAAGTACGCTCGCTTCCTAAAACTCTAGCCTCCTCGTTCTTGTCACTACTAAGCTTCGCTTTTGGTAAATTAATATATTTTATTCAAATATTTTTAATTTACTTAATCATTTCACAAAGAATATTTATTCTTGGCTTTGTTGTATTTTATATACATTAAATCTATGTGCAATTTTCAAAGAACATCTTGCTTGCTTATTATCGTCAATTGCTTCGTCAGCTACAAATTTTACTCGTTTACGTACGTGAAGTACGCTTCATTTCATAAAATTTTCGCTTCCTCGCACTTATCGCTACTAAGCTACGCTTTTTTGAAAGACTTAGTCTTTCAAAATTGAACAGAACAAATACTTAAGTAACTTTTGAGCAAGTATTTTATATTTTGATACATAATAATGTATCTGTACTAGCCAAACATCATGTTGGTCTAGATTTCTCCATAGAAAGGAGGTGATCCAGCCGCAGGTTCTCCTACGGCTACCTTGTTACGACTTCACCCCAATCGCTGACCCTACCTTAGGTCGCTGCCCCGCTTGCGCGTTAGCTCACGAACTTTGGGTATTGCCAACTCTCATGGTGTGACGGGCGGTGTGTACAAGGCCCGGGAACGTATTCACCGCGACATTCTGATTCGCGATTACTAGCAACTCCAGCTTCATGTAGGCGAGTTTCAGCCTACAATCCGAACTGAGACTGGTTTTAAAGTTTGGCTCCACCTCACGGTTTAGCATCTCTCTGTACCAGCCATTGTAGCACGTGTGTAGCCCTAGACATAAGGGGCATGATGATTTGACGTCATCCCCACCTTCCTCCCGGTTAACCCGGGCAGTCTCGCTAGAGTGCTCAACTAAATGGTAGCAACTAACAATAAGGGTTGCGCTCGTTGCGGGACTTAACCCAACATCTCACGACACGAGCTGACGACAACCATGCACCACCTGTCTTCCTGCCCCGAAGGGCTTCCCCGATTAAGGGTAATTCAGGAGATGTCAAGTCTAGGTAAGGTTCTTCGCGTTGCTTCGAATTAAACCACATGCTCCGCTGCTTGTGCGGGCCCCCGTCAATTCCTTTGAGTTTTAATCTTGCGACCGTACTCCCCAGGCGGAATACTTAATGCGTTAGCGGCGGCACAGAGGTCATGACAACCCCTACACCTAGTATTCATCGTTTACGGCGTGGACTACCAGGGTATCTAATCCTGTTTGCTCCCCACGCTTTCGAGCCTCAGTGTCAGTTACAGTCCAGAAAGTCGCCTTCGCCACTGGTATTCTTCCTAATCTCTACGCATTTCACCGCTACACTAGGAATTCTACTTTCCTCTCCTGCACTCTAGATATCCAGTTTGGAATGCAGCACCCAGGTTAAGCCCGAGTATTTCACATCCCACTTAAATATCCACCTACGCTCCCTTTACGCCCAGTAAATCCGGACAACGCTTGCCACCTACGTATTACCGCGGCTGCTGGCACGTAGTTAGCCGTGGCTTCCTCCTCAGGTACCGTCATTATCGTCCCTGAAGACAGAGCTTTACAATCCGAAGACCGTCATCACTCACGCGGCGTTGCTGCATCAGGGTTTCCCCCATTGTGCAATATTCCCCACTGCTGCCTCCCGTAGGAGTCTGGGCCGTGTCTCAGTCCCAATGTGGCCGATCACCCTCTCAGGTCGGCTACGCATCGTCGCCTTGGTGAGCCGTTACCTCACCAACTAGCTAATGCGACGCGGGTCCATCTCATAGCGGATTACTCCTTTAATTGCTATGCCATGCGGCACTACAATCTTATGCGGTATTAATCTTCCTTTCGAAAGGCTATTCCCCTCTATGAGGCAGGTTACCCACGTGTTACTCACCCGTCCGCCGCTAATCCACTCCCGAAGGAGCTTCATCGCTCGACTTGCATGTGTTAAGCACGCCGCCAGCGTTCGTCCTGAGCCAGGATCAAACTCTCAATAAAAAGTTTAATCTTAGCTTACTCAAATAAAGAATTGCTGGTTTACTTAAATGTATTTATGTTATTCTGTTCAATTTTCAAAGACCAATTTTCTTTCCAAAGCCTGTTGTTACAAGGCTTTACAAGTTTCTGTCGTTTCTGACAGCTTACTCAGTATATCATCGCTTTCAGACTTTGTCAACAACCTTTTTTAAAACTTTTCAAACATTTTTTCAAACACTTTATCAGCTTTAAGTTATTGAATTTCGTGCTTTCAGCGACGAATTACATCATACCATTACTATTTATTCTCGTCAATAACTTTTCCATCTTTTTCATCTTAAATTTATGATAGTTTTGTAAGATATAGTTGTTTTTAATAACTTTATCTTTTACTACATATTTTCTCTTTACACTATTACTATAACCATTGGCTTTAAATTTATACTATAAAATTAAATTATTTTTATAATTCTTAAAAATTCTATATTTATCTGATTATAGTACTTAGTTATGCATTAGTATCAGTCGCTTTGCATAATAATGACTTTTCTTTAACTTTGCATTATAAATTTCTCGTATATCTTAGTAATCCAAACTTATTGTATACAATAACCTAAAAATAGAATACTCTACAGATTACCTCTAATTGTATTCTATTTTTTATTAACACATAAAAGATAATAAAAATTATAGAAAAAATAAGTTTCCATGAAATATGAAAACCTACTTGTTCTTAAAAAATATTTTAATTATTATTCCTTGGTATAAATCCTTTTATAATTAATGTTGACCAATCACTATTAGGATTTTCAATCCACTCACATTGGATATCAAGAAACTTAAGCCACGCATTAAGTCCATGACTTTTTTTACTGACATTTGGTGACTTTCTTCCGTGTATTTCTTTTATATCTTCTAATAATTTAACTTGTTCATCTTTTCCTAATTCTTTATTAAACAATTGCTTTAATATTTCTAAACTCTCACTATAAGCTACAGCATCACCTATATACAATTCATCCGCATATACTTGTCTTTCCTTATTTAATAAATCACTTATTTCATTAATTTCATCTTTATTTGATAAATATTGTTTAACCCTTCTTAAGGCTTCAATATCATTATCTAATTTGTTTATGGTTTTTTCTAAACTTTCAAATCTCATTTATTCTTCTCGCTTTACATTTTATATTTTAATCATCAATTACTTAATGAAAATTAATTTATTATAACATTAATATTTATATTTTATCTATATAATTTAAATAATCTCTAATAATTTATAATTTCAAATTAATTTTATCATAAAGATTAACTAAGTATTCAACATTCACACTGTTATCAATTAGTTTATCAATTCTATTTCTAGCAATTCCTAATGTATCCCTTGCCTCTCTTAAATCTTTATCCTTTACGCAATTATTTGCATATGTTAATAGATAATCTATTTTTAGAACATCTTCAGCTAAATCTTCCCTATCAGCATTTACTAGTTCCACTAATAAGGAATAAACTTTAGGAGATGTTGTATTTTTAGTATCTTTTAATATATCTGTATTTCTGCTAGTCTTTTTTGTCATAAACTTAAACACCTCATTTCCTCAAAATTATAACATTATTAATTACAATTTACTATTTATATTCAATACACCTTAATAAAACTATTTTTTAACTGATGTATTATTATATTTTGCTCCTATAAAAAAATCATATCCAGATATTTTATAGACTTCTTTATCATAAACTTTATTTTCAACATAAACTATTTCATAAATCAATCATGCGAATAGTCAACCTTACAATTCCATAAGGTTGACAAACTATTTTTATATGCTATATACTGGAAGAAAAATTAGATGGAGTTATAAAAATGTTATTACTTAGACCACATCATATAAATTGCTTATTTTTTTATCAAGGATTAGGATATAGTAAGAATTTTACAATAGGCATGGATAAATTGGTAACTTTAATTAAGGAAAATCCTTATTCTAAAGTTATGTTCATTGTAGGATGTGATATCCTATGTAATAATTGTCCTAATAGACAAGTTAATAATTGCTGCATCACTCAAAATAAAGTTAATGAATTAGATTATAATACTTTACGAGCATACAATATCAAAGAAAATAAATTATATACGTTTCATGAAATTATAGATACTATTTACAAAAATTTTAGTGAAGCTAAATTTAATAAAATATGTAGCTCATGTAACTGGTACAAAAAAGGAATATGTACGCAAAGTATAATTAGCTGTCAAATTGAAAAATGGGACTTATAAAGCAAATATCCTATTTATACTTTTCACTACTTCAGCCAGTTTAACATAAAAATATGAAATCCACTTTATCTTTACGATAAGGTGGATTTAACTGAAAATATCATAATAATAAATATGATATTTTTTATAGCTCATATTAAATATAATTTATATTATTTAAGACCATCACTTAAATCTTTCACGAAGTTTATTACTGCTTCTTTGCCTTCTGCCATTCTCTTCACTATTGCACTACCTACAATTACCCCATCACAATAGTCTTTAACTTCTTTTACTACTTCTTTTGACGAAATTCCAAAACCGATGCACATTGGTATATCTACGTTCTTTCTAACTTCTTCTAAATATTCATGAGTGCCAGAATCCAAAGTTTTTCTTTCCCCTGTAGTTCCATTTGTAGATACGCAATATACAAAACCTTTTGCCCCTTTTGTTATTGCTGCTATTCTATCTTTTGAAGTTCTAGCCACTAGAGGAATTAAGTATATGCCATTATCTTCACAAATTTTATCAAGATCTCCCCTCTCCTCTAGAGGGACGTCTGGAACTATAAGCCCATCTACACCGCTTTTTGCCGCTATTTTTAGGAAATTTTCTACTCCAGTAAAGTATACAACATTGAAATACACCATTAATACAATCGGAACTTCTGATTTTCCCCTTATTAATTCTACACATCTAAATACGTCTTTTACTTTTGTTCCATTTTGAAGCGCTTTAGTATATGCATTTTGTATTACTGGGCCATCAGCAAGAGGATCTCTAAAAGGCACTCCAATTTCAACTATAGTTGCTCCTTCTTTTTCTAAAGACACTATCAAATCAGCTGTTTCTTCAACCGTGAAATCTGCCCCACATGTTACAAAAGGTATTAAGGCTTTTCTATTTTCTTCTTTTACTTTATTAAATGATAAATCTATTCTATTCATTATTTTTCACCTAGATATGCAAGCACAGCATCCATATCTTTATCTCCTCTCCCTGAAATATTTACAATTATGATTTTATCGCTGCTAAGTGTTTGTGCTAATTTTTTAGCATATGCTACAGCATGAGATGATTCAAGGGCTGGTACTATCCCTTCTATTCTTGTTAAATACATAAATCCATCTCTTACAGCTTCTTCATCTGTTATGCTTTCATATTCAGCTCTATTAGTTTCAGCTAAATATGCATGTTCAGGTCCAACTCCTGGATAATCAAGACCAGCTGATATTGAATATGCTTCAAGCACTCCACCATCATTATCCTGAAGTACATAACTCAACATTCCATGTAAGATTCCTTTTTCCTTCTTTGTAATGGTTGCTGCATGTTCTCCAGTTTCAATACCTTTACCTGCAGCTTCAACTCCAATAAGATTAACTTCCTTGTCGTGAATAAATGGATAAAATATTCCTATTGCATTGCTTCCTCCACCAACTGGAGCTAAGATATAATCCGGTAGCCTTCCTTCAAGCTCTAATATTTGCTTTCTAGCTTCATCACCTATTACTCTTTGGAAATTTCTAACCATAGTTGGATATGGGTGAGGACCAGCAGCTGTTCCTAAAACGTAGTATGTATCTTCTACATTTGAGGCCCAATATCTAATTGCTTCAGTTACTGCATCATTTAATGTTCTTACTCCATTTAATACTGGAACAACTTCAGCACCCAAAAGTTCCATCTTCTTAACATTCATAGCTTGTCTCTTTATGTCTTCTTCTCCCATAAATATCTTACATTCCAAGCCAAACTTTGCTGCTACTGTAGCTGTTGCAACACCATGTTGTCCAGCACCTGTTTCTGCTATAACTTTCTTCTTTCCCATTCTTTTAGCTAAGAGTACTTGTCCTAAAGCATTATTAATTTTATGAGCACCAGTATGATTTAAATCTTCTCTCTTTAAATAAATTTTTGCCCCACCTAGATCTTTTGTCATATTTTCAGCATAATAAAGTGGACTTGGTCTTCCTGTATAATAGTTTAAATAATACATGTACTCATCCATAAATTCTTTATCATCTATCACCTTATTGTAAGCATCTTCAAGTTCGATAAGTGCATTCATTACAGTTTCAGGAACATATTGCCCCCCAAATTCGTTAAATCTACCTTTCATTACTTTTCCGCCTTTCTTGATTCAATTAATATTAATTGCTCTCACTTCTTCAATTAAACTTCTCATCTTTTCAAAAGATTTTGTTCTAGTTCCATCTTCATTTGTTATTTCTACCCCTGATGAAACATCAATTCCATAAGGACTTACTTTCACTATTCTTTCAGCTACATTTTCTGGTGTTATACCACCTGCCAAAAAGAAACTGCAGGTATTGTTAGTTAGATTACAATTATTTTCCTTGTTAGAATCTACTTTTAATAATTCGCATATATCTTCTAATGGAAAAGTTTCTCCACTACCTGGTTTATCCCCATCAATAAGGATATTATCAATTAAATCTCTATACTTATGATTTGCATATTTTCTTATATTTTCAGCATCGCTTATTGATAATGCTTTCCATATACTTACTGATTTCTCCACTCTTGCCTTTAACGATGATATAAAGTTTTCATCTTCTTTTCCATGAAGCTGAATAATATTTAAAGGTAGTATGTTAATTACATCTAGAATTTCATCTATAGAATTATCTTTAAATACTCCAACGATTTTTATTTGTTTATCTAAATTATTAGATAACTGTTTAGCTTCTCTTGCTGTTACCTGTCTTTTACTTTTTGTAAAAACAAATCCCATATATTCTGGCTTTAATATATTTAAATATTTAATCTCATTCTTATTAGTTATCCCACAAATTTTAACTTGTATCATATCAAATCCTCACATAATCTAATATTATTTTAGATTTATAAATTAATTATTATTTCTAAATTCTTTATATTTAGCTTTAAATTCAGAATCATTTATTTTTCTCATAAATAATTCTCCAATTAAAACTCCATCTACTCCATATTCCTTAATTACATTCAAATCTTCTATACTCATGATTCCACTTTCAGCTATTATTATCTTCTCTTTTGGAATACACCGAATTAATTCTTTAGTTATATCTAACGAAACATTGAAATTTTTTAAATCTCTATTATTAACTCCAATAATTTCGCAATCATATTTAAGTGCTAAATCTAGTTCTGCCTCATTATGAATTTCTACTAATGGTTCTAAATTAAATCTCTTTGCTTCTTTGTAAAATTCCCCCAACCTTTCACCTAAAACACTAGCAATAAGCAAGATTCCATTCGCGCCCAAAACTTTCGACTCATAAATCTGGTAGAAGTCAATTATAAAATCTTTACGCAATATTGGAGTATGCGAAATTTTTCTAATTTCTTTTAAATAATCATCACATCCTAAAAAGAAATCTTCTTCAGTTAGAATCGAAAATACATCTATTCCAATATACGTATAATAGTTTAATATTTCTTTTATATTAAAGTCCTCTACAATAACGCCTTTAGATGGTGATGCCTTTTTAAATTCTCCTATTACTGATAACCCATCTTTTCTTAATGCCTTTATAAAAGGGTTTCTAAAACTTGCTTCTACTTCATTTTCAACTCTACATAATGCTTGTTTTTCTAATTCTTTCATAGGAATTTCTTTTTTTCTCTTATCTACCCTTATTTTTTTCATTTCAATAATATCATCCAAAATCAAAAACATTGCCCCCTTTATTATTATTTAAACTATCACTTGCAAACTAGAAAGTTCCTCATACTTTTTATAAGCTGCTCTCGAATCAATGAGCTCTGATGCTTTTTTAATACCA
Organism: Clostridium sp. MF28; assembly: GCF_002969175.1. Taxonomy (NCBI): domain Bacteria; kingdom Bacillati; phylum Bacillota; class Clostridia; order Eubacteriales; family Clostridiaceae; genus Clostridium; species Clostridium sp. MF28. The sequence goes on along the minus strand of NZ_CP014331.1, from coordinate 5,357,792 downwards.
TCTTCTAGGGAATCAACTAAGTTCGCTACGTATAACGCTGCCCCCGAGTTCAAAACTACAATATCTCTTTTAGGACCTCTTTCCCCCTTAAGAATTTTAATTATTATTTCTGCGTTTTCTTTTGCTTCTCCACCCTTAATATCATCTAAAGTAGCTTTCTTAAAACCTAGCTTTTCTGGATCTAGTTTGTAATTTTTAATTTTTCCATCTTTAACTTCACATATACTTGTTGATGTAGTAATCGTAATTTCATCTAACCCATCATCACCATGAACAATCATTGCTCTCTTTAATCCCAGATTTAGCAATACTTCCCCAATATCCTTTAGTAAGGCTCCATCATATACTCCCATTAGTTGCCCAGTAATTGGTGCTGGATTTGCTAATGGCCCTAGTAAATTAAAAATTGTTCTTATTCCAAGTTCCTTTCTTTCTTTTGATACATTCTTCATAGCACCATTGTATTTTGGTGCAAATAGAAATGCCATTCCATTTTCCTCAATGATTTTTTTACTTTGAATTTCATCAAAATCAATATTTATTCCAAGTTCAACTAGTACATCTGCACAACCACTTTTACTCGAAACTGCGCGATTCCCATGTTTTGCAACCTTAGCACCACCACTTGCCGCAACTATTGCTACTGCTGTAGATATATTAAAAGTTTTTGAACCATCTCCTCCTGTACCGCAGGTATCAATCAAATGTTCTGTGTTTTCTATTTCAACTTTTACCCCATTATCTCTAATTGCTTTAACTGCGCCCAATATTTGCCTTGGAGTTTCCCCATTTACTCTAAGTCCAACTAAGAAACCTCCAATTTGTGCCGAAGTTGCTTCCCCTTTCATAATCTGATTAATTACACCTCTTACTTCATCTTCAGTTAATTCTTTCCTTAAAGCCAACTTCTTGATTGCATCATTTATGATCATTTTAATGCCCCCTTAAAATTTATAAAATTGCTTATTTCAGCGCTTTCACATTTAATATTACATTCTTTAATATTTAATTTTAATCACCTAATGTGTCCCCACAAATATTAATCACAAAATTTCCAATAATATGTTTACCTTTTGCTGTATATATTGATTCCGGGTGGAATTGAAGTCCAAAAACTTTGTATTCCTTATGCTTAAGTGCCATTATATAGTTGCCTTCAACAGTTAAAGCTAGTACTTCAAGACAGCTCGGAAGTGAACTATTCTCAACTATAAGCGAATGATATCTCATAACCTCTAATTTTCTTGGTATTCCTTCAAATATATCCTTTCCTTTTACTTGAACTTTTGATGTTTTGCCATGAAAAATTTCGCTTGCTCTAATTACTTTTCCTCCATAAGCTTCTGCAATGCTTTGATGTCCAAGACATATACCCAAGATAGGAATCTTATTTCCTAATTCTTTTACAACATCTATCGATATACCTGCATTCTCTGGAATGCCTGGCCCTGGGGATATTACTATACCTTTTGGATTTAGTTTTCTCAACTTCTCTACAGTTATTTCATCATTTCTAAAAACCACTGTTTCTGCAAATTCACTTAAGTATTGATATAAGTTAAATGTAAATGAATCATAATTATCTATTAAAGCAATCATCTTAAAGCCTCCTTTAAAGCCATTAGTTTACTTTGAACTTCTTCAAATTCTTTTTCTGGAACTGAATCATATACTATTCCAGCTCCTGCCTGAAGATAAGCTGTTTTATCTTTTAATATTAACGTCCTTATAGAAATTGCTGTATCCATATTTCCTCCATAAGAAAAATATCCAACGGCCCCTGAATAAATTCCTCTTTTAAAATCTTCAAGATCTTCTATGATCTCCATTGCTCTGATTTTAGGAGCACCGGATACTGTTCCTGCTGGAAGGCATGCTGCTAATGCATCAAATCCATCCAAATCATCTTTTATATTCCCAACAACCTTAGTAGTAATATGCATAACATGCGAAAATCTCTCAATTTTCATAAAATCGCTCACATTAACTGTTCCTATCTTGCTTACTTTACCTATATCATTTCTTCCTAGATCAACAAGCATAATATGTTCTGCAAGCTCTTTTTTATCTTCAATCAACTCTTTCTCAAGTGCATTATCAATTTCTGGAGTTTCGCCTCTTTTTCTAGTTCCAGCTATAGGATTTGTGATAACTTTACCTCCTCTCACCGATACTAAACTTTCTGGTGATGATCCTATAACTTGATAGCTATCATAATCTATTAGGTACATATACGGTGAAGGGTTCTCTTCTCTAAGCTTTCTATATATCTCAAAATGGCTTTTTTCAGTTTCACAAGTCATTCTCTGTGATAATACAACTTGGAATATATCGCCTGCCAATATATGTTCTTTTGCTTTTCTAACTTTTTCTTCAAAATCTTCTTTGGATGTATGAAATCTGAAAGAAACATCTTTCTTTCCTTTCGATGGCTCTGTTAGTATCGGCTTATAAAGCAGACTATTTATATATTCATATTGTGATTCGATTATTTCATCATACTCTCGAGCATCGTTTTTTAATATGTTGTCTATAATATAAACTTTATGAGTAAAATGATCGTAGCAAATATACCTGTTATAAAAATTAAATCTTATTATAGGAAGCTTTAAATCATCTTTGTTATTAAAATTAAGTTTTTTCTCATAAAACTGTATGGAATCATATCCCATATATCCTATAGCCCCGCCTTTAAATGAAAAAATATTGGTGCTATTATCAAACTTTAATCTACTTTCTTTTTTGAGTTCATCTATTTCTTCTTTTCCATCCCCGCAAATTTCTTTATAAGGATTTTCTCCCAAAAATGAATACCTACCGAAATAATTTTCTTTACTTCCACTTTCGAAAATAAATTTTCTTTTACCTTTGAATCCACCAAAAATTTTAATAGGAGTAATTTCATCTCCTCTAAATTCACTTATTAATGAAAATATATATTCATCCTTCTTTTTTTGATTAAAAGTTTCCTTTGAAATATTAATCATGATTCTCCCCCCAATTTTCGTTAAATTATATAAAAAAAGCCACTTCATCCCGAATATTGGGACGAAGTGACTCGTTATGCCACCCAAAATCAAATACAATTTAAACGGTATTTCTCATAGCCACTTTAATCTTTAAATAATAGTTAAATTTAATATGGCAAATAGTAAATACTTTTACTTCTAACTCTATATTTAATAGAATTAAAAGTATTTTATAAGAACAAATAACATATTAAACTTATTAAACTTATTAAAAATAAAAAAACATCCCGTCCTAAATAGGACGAAATGTATAAATTTCGCTATGCCACCTAATGTATATATGCTATCAGATACTATTATGAAATTCAGTCAAACGCAAAATTTCCTAATTATATCCTGTCATTTTAACGGCTGACTCCCCGTACATTCCTACTCTTAAAATTTCAAAATGTCACCTCAAAGACCCATTCAATAATATCTTCAGTACTCGACTCTCACCAAACATCGAACTCTCTTTACACTAAGTTTTATTATCTACTATTCTTATCAAAGGTTTTAATTTATTGAAATTATAATAACATAGTCTTAAGAATAATACAAGCCCTTTTAACATAGATAATTTATCTATAATATTAACTAAAAACATTATAGAAATATATAATTCACAATAAATATTTAAATTGAATATACTACCTTAGTAATTAATTATCCATTACTATTTCTAAATTATTTATATTTCAATGAAAGGAGTTTTCATATGGAAACAGCATATGATTTATTTAAAAAATTACTTGTAGTTATGGCCGATATAGATAGAATTTTAGATGAAAAATCTAAGGTAATTGACTCTAAACGTATAGAAATCTTAGATAAAAAAATAGATTCTTTGGAATTAGAAATGTTTGAATTAAAAAACAAATTAAAAAGCATTAAGCTAAAATAAAATAAGCCTACAGTAATGGTAGGCAGTACATATTTAGTAGCAGTAAATATATATTTACTGCTACTAAATCATGATTAAATATAATACATATCTTCTCTATTGTATTTTTTATAATCGTTAACCAAATCCTCTAAAGTTATAGAATTGAAAAAATTAATTATTTTATTATTTATAACATTCCACAAATTTTCGCTCATAAAATTTTCTATTTCATTTTCATCATTCTCTATATCAATTAGAAGTAAATCACCTTCTAGAACATTTAATATATCTCCAATTGTAAATTCTCTAGAACTTTTAGCCAAAAAGTAGCCTCCTTGAGCTCCTTTCTTAGCATTTATAATGCCTCCTTTTCTTAAAGAAGAAAATATTTGTTCCAAATATCTCTCAGATATTCCTTGTCTTTCAGAAATACTTTTTACAGTAACCATCTCTGAAACCGAGAATATACAAATATCAATTAATGCTCTTAATCCATATCTACCTTTTGTTGAAATCTTCATAAAATCACCGTATCTTGCCTTTCTTCTATATTTAATTATATTAAGACACATTTAGAAAATCAACTATTAAAAGTTTTGTTTTACATACGATTTTCTTCAAATCTTTCTTTATAAATATATAAAATACTATCTTTTTCCCATAATTGTAAATACATTTTATTCTTCCTATTATAATTTAACACATTTTATTATTTTGTAAAACTCTTTTATATAGTAGATTGACTTTTAATGCTAGATAATTATATTATAAAGAATAGTGTCTAACATAAAAAGAAATACTTAAATTGATACTTTATTTGTAAATTATGAAAGGTATGAAAATAATGAATTTTAAACAATTAGGTCTTAGTGACGATTTAATCAAAATACTAAATAAATCAGGGATTGCTGATCCCACACCAATACAGAAGCAAAGTATCCCCAAAATAAGAGATGGTAAAGACGTCATTGCAGAAGCAGCTACAGGAACTGGGAAAACCCTTGCATTTTTACTTCCTCTTTTAGAAAATATAAATTCAAAATCTAATGAAATTCAGGCTCTCATATTGACTCCAACTCGAGAGCTTGCAATACAAATAACTAATGAAGCTAACAAACTCAAAGAATTTAATGATATCAATATATTACCTGTTTACGGAGGTAAAGATATTGCTTCGCAGTTAAAAAAACTAAATAATAATATTCACTTAATTATTGCAACTCCAGGCAGACTATTAGATCATCTAGAAAGAAAAACTATCGACTTAAGTAAGTTAAAAACTTTTATCTTAGATGAAGCAGATCAAATGTTACTAATGGGATTTAAAAACGAAGTTGAATCGATTATAAGTAAGATGCCTAGAAAAAAACAACTTCTTTGCTTTTCAGCTACAATTGACTCTTCTGTAAAAAAACTAGCTTATAGATATATGAAAGATCCTATTGAGGTATTCATAAAACAAGATGATATAGCTCTAGATGCTATAGAACAAGATATTGTTGAAACTACTGATAGAAAAAAACGAGATGCTTTATGCAAAGTTCTAGATGAAGATAATCCATTTATGGCTATTATATTTTGTAGAACAAAAAGAAGAGTTGATGAACTTGAAGTAGTCCTGCATACTCGTAAATATAATTGCGAAAAATTACATAGTGACATCCCCCAAAATAAAAGAGAGAGGATAATGAAATCTTTTAGAAATGCAGAAATTCAATACTTAATTGCTACCGATGTTGCCGCAAGAGGATTGGATATAAATGGAATAACACATATTTATAATTACGATATTCCTGAAAGCGTGGAAAGTTATATACATCGTATTGGTAGAACTGGAAGAGCTGGTGAAAGCGGCTATACATGCATGTTTATAGATCCAAAGAACATAAAAGACGTCAACGAAATTGAGGATGCAATTGGATTTAAAATAAGAAGACGAAATGTAGAAATATAAAATTCAGACCACTAGCAGTTTTGAAAATACTAAATCAAAATTCTGTATGAATAAAAGTCCTCTACTAAAAATAATTTTAAACTTAGTGGAGGACATTTTTTAATACCATTCTTAAATATATAATTCAATTCATATTTATCTAAATAAGCCTTTGCATCAATCTATGCTAATTATATATCTGGTGGATCCTAAAATAAGTAAATACAACAATCTGTTATTTATATAAATCTCCTGCTAAATACAATAATTTATCATAATCCTGAATAAAATATTCCTTATTATCTCTTTTCAAAATCCCTTCTAAGCAAAGCTTATTCAATGTTCTACTTAAATGCCTATAACTTGTTCCTAGCAATTCTGCTATTTCAATATAATTTTCTCTAAATACAATTTTTCTAGTATTTGAATTTTCAATTTCAGAGAATGCTATTATATAACTAGCAAGCCTATTTTCAAGTGGATATAATAAGTTTATTGAAGTATTAGTACTGCTATTTGTTAATTTCTCACTCAAATAGCTACATAAATTCACCAAAAACTTACAATCATTTATTAGAATTTTTCTTACAATATCAAATCTAATTCCTATACAGTAAGTGTCCTTAATTGCTTGAACACTGCAATCTGTTGGATTATTTCTCACAAATTCAGCATCTCCAATTATTGTAATCGGACTATAAAATGATATTAATAATGATTTACCATTTTCTAGATGCTTAGATACTTTAGCTTTTCCCTCAACTAAAAAATACATATTTTCTAAAATCTCTTCTTCCCTACAGATATATTCATTTTTATTAAACATATATAGTTCCATATATCTTCCCATATCTTCTGAAAATAGGTTTTCTAATTTATTTTTATTTATATATTCTGAAATCCTAATATTATCTTCTATCTTTATCAATGAAGTCAACTCCTAATAAATATTGAATAAAAAAATTAATTTTAAACATGACATTTGTCCTATATAAATCTCATTATAGTAATTTACAATATAAAGAGCAACTTTCCTATCAAAATAACTCTTAAAACTATTTATAAACAAAATAATAAATTTATTTAAGGAGATAGCACTTATGTATAATATTTTATCATTACTAATAGGCGTACTTATAACTATTATGATTGCTTTCAACGCTAAATTATCTGACGGACTTGGCAACTATTCTTCTTTAATTGTAATTCACTTTGTAGGATTAATAATTGTTATAGGAATAGTCATCTTTAAAAAGATTAAAATTACTTTTAAGAATAATTTACCATTATGTCTTTATATTGCTGGGGCTATTAGTGTTTTCACCGTTATGTTTAATAACTTAAGCTATGCAGCTCTTGGAGTTTCTCTTCCTGTTGCATTAGGACTTCTAGGCCAACTATTAACTTCATTAGCTTTTGATCACTATGGATTCTTAGATGTGCCAAAGTCTAATTTTAATAAGAAAAAATTTATAGGCCTCTTAGTTATAACAGCTGGAATCTTTATCATGTCATTTTTTTAAAAGAAAGGAGCAATTATTAATATGTTTTTTGTTTTAATTTCGATAGCAGCTGGCGCTATTGTAGTAATTTCAAGAATTCTAAATACTAGACTTTCTGAGAAGGTAGGGTTAGTACAATCAAGCTTTTTTAATTATATTACTGGTTTAGTTGCATCAATATTATTATTTATTATTATAAAAGATAAATTTTTACTTGAACAATTTCGCACTCTTCCACTTTATGCTTATTTAGGTGGTCTATTAGGAGTAATTGTTGTCATCTTATCTAGTGTTATAACGCCAAAGATGACCTCATTTTATGCCACTTTATTAATATTTATTGGACAACTTTTTACTGGAATCATTTTGGATTGTGTGATACAAAATACTATTCCATTAGCCAAAATCATCGGGGGACTTTTAGTTGTCTTAGGTTTAGCGTACAATTTGCATATAGATGCATCTACACAAGAACTTACAGAATTAGATGAAAATATTATATAGGCTAATCTACAAATATGTAATTATAAAAAGAGGTAACATACAAAAACAAAGTGTTACCTCAAAATCCACATATTATATTTTACAGTGTTTATCCTATAAATACATATTTAATCCATTTAATTTAAGCCATTCATGTTTTTCTTTATAATCCGGCATTATTTCATGAACTCTATTCCAGAAATCCTTTGAATGATTCCTGTGGTCCATATGGCACATTTCGTGTACAACAATATAATCCAAAACATCAGGTCTTGCCATACTACATCTCCAATTAAATAGAATAACATTTTTCCATGTGCAGCTTGCCCATCTTCTTTTTTGTTCCTTAACTCTTATACCTGTAACCTTGTCTCTAAAATTCTTTGAATAATAACCTATTCTTTGTGTAACAATCTCCAAAGTTTCTTTTCTATACCACTTTTCAAATGCTGCCCTTAATTTTTCTATTTCCATTGTATTTGTGTGTATTATAAAACATTTCTCCTCATTACTGATATCTATATCTCCTAATAGCTCTTTACCATTTCTATATACATTATTAAAATTTCCACTAAGTTGAATAGATATGTTCTTTATTTTTTCATCAAAAATTAATTTAAAAGAATACTCTTTTCCTAAATATATAAATGTGCTTTTTGATGTAAAATCTCTCTTAGTCTTTTTTGAATTTCTTTGAATCATTTCTTTCTGCTTTTCAAAAATCCAATCTGACCTTTTTCTCACAACTAACATAATATAATCTTTGCTAGTTTTTAAAGGAGCACTAACAACAACTTTTCCACTTTCTTCAATTTTAATACATATAGTTTTTCTTTTCCTCCGAATTAACTCAAATTCTATAATCTTCTTTTCAAACTCCAATTTATATTTCATTTTATCTCCAAATTATTAAATTTGCATTATAATTATTAAAATGAGTAATTACCTAAATGCAAATTTACTATAGTAACTTATTTATGCATCAAATTCAATATGCATTTCCTCATCAGCTCTATCCCATGTGACCAAATAGCCTTGACCATGCGAACAAAATACTGATGTTGACGTATATTCAATATCAGCGTTTTTATTGTATGCTTTAGTTTCTATTACTTCTTCACTATTATGGCATAAATCATATCCATCATATATTAAGTTTATGCTGCCTTTCCCTCTTGTAAAAGCTATAACTTCCATACTGTAATCCATAAATGTTGATACTGGTCCCCTCCCATTTATTATCACTTTATTTTCTAGCATTTCTATAGGTTCAAAAGTTCCACTTAGTTTTTGAATATCTGCTAAAATTCTTCCAACATGTTCATTAGAGGCTTCTATTACAAATTTATAATATGGTTCCAATAGTATATTATAAGCTTTCTCTAATCCTTGCCTTAATGCCCTAAATGTTGCCTCCCTAAAATCTCCCCCACAAGTATGCTTATTATGTGCTCTTCCAGTTAATAGTGTTAACTTTATATCTGTTATAGACGATCCTGTTAATATACCATGATGCTCTCTCTCAAAAATATGCGTTCTAATTAAATTCTGATTTCCTTGAGTCAAATCATCGTCATGACATTTATTTTCAAAAACAATTCCACTATTCCTTGGCAATGGTTCAAGTTTAAGATGCACTTCTGCGTAGTGTCTTAATGGTTCAAAGTGTCCACGACCTATAGATGCTTCTGCTATAGTCTCCTTATAAATAATTTGACACTTACCGAAATCAACTATTAAACTAAACCTTTCTTTAACTAACTCCTTCAATACCTCTAGCTGAATTTTCCCCATTACATGCACATGGATTTCTTGAAGAATTTCATTCCATGTAACATTTAGTGATGGGTCTTCTGATTCTAGCACCTTGAAATACCTTAAAACTTCACGAGCATTGCAATTTTTATCAAAAATCACTTTAGACATTAAGGTTGGAGTCATTTCGTATTGTGTTTTTTCTTTTAGATCCCCAATACCATCTCCTGCTACTGCCTTTGAAATACCTGTCACAGCAAATAAATCTCCAGCTTCTACAACATCTACTGCTTTAAATTTTTTCCCATTATATATTCTTATACTGCTTATTTTTTCAGTAATTTCGTTAGAATTATTTTGTACATGATCTAATTCTTTTACGAATTGACCACCATAGCTTACTTCCTCTCTAACCTTTAACTTTCCTTTTAAAGCTTTAATAAAAGTTACACGATTTCCATTTTCATCATGACGAATTTTATATACACGCCCAGAAAATTTTTCATTACTTTTATACTCTGTATATGTTAATTTATCAATAATATTTAGAAATTCTATTATTCCATCATCTTGAAGTGCAGATCCCCCAAAACATGGAAATACTTTGTTTTCTTTTATGAGTGATATAAACGTTTTTATCCAAAGATCATAATCATAGTTTCCTTCAATATATTTTTCTAAAAGTCCATCATTATGCTCACTTATAAATTCTATTAAATACTCATTTAAATTGAACTCATCAAATTTGTTTATATCATCTATTTCTTTTTTGCTGTCATAAATAAAATTATTATCTATATAACACGCATCACTCGATAAATCTCTTTTTATTTCTCTTATAACTCTATCTTTATCTGCTCCAGTTCTGTCTAATTTATTAATGAAAAATATAGTCGGAATCTTATATTTTCTTAATAAATTCCACACTGTCTTTGTATGACCCTGTACTCCTTCAACTCCGCTTATAATGATTATCGCATAATCCATAATTTCTATAGACCTTTCCATCTCTGCACTAAAATCAATATGTCCTGGAGTGTCAATTAAGTAATACGTAGAACCATTAAGTTCAAAAGTCCCTTGATCAGAAAATACAGTTATTCCTCTTTCTTTTTCTATATTATGACTATCTAAAAATGAGTCTTTATGATCTACTCTTCCTCTATTTGCTATACTTTTGGTATGATAAAGCACTTGTTCTGAAAATGTGGTCTTCCCTGCATCAACATGTGCTAAAATCCCTATTGTCTTTTTCATCAAATCATCCTTATAGTTTATTTATAAAATAATTATTTATCTTTAATCTTCTACTAGTATTTACTTAAAGTATATCACATAAATTATTTGGAAGTAATATAAAACAAATGCACAATATTCAACTAAGTAATCTCAAAGAAAAAACATAATTTAAATTTTATCTATAATTATCATAATAATTATTATATAAAATAAATTTCTTCTTCCCGTAAAATTATTTACTGAAAATTGTGCATTAGTATTAATACAAATAATTTAGTTCTAAAAATTATTAACTATTCTTTATTTTAAGTTATCTATAATTGTATTTCTTATATTCTCTGCTAAATTATACTCTTCTTCTTTAGATAAATTTTTAGTATCAATAGTTTTCCCAAATACCACTTTTATTTTTGTAGGTTTAAATTTCCTAGTATCTTCAAATGCTCTAGAAGCCCTATCTATACTTACTGGCACTATCATAGCTTGAGATTTAGTTGCTAATTTCAAACTTCCTTTTTTGAATTGCCCTACTTTTCCTTCTTTATTTCTAGTTCCCTCTGGAAATATAACCATTGAACTTCCATTCTTAATATTTTCAATTGCTTCATTTATTGATGCAATGGCAGCTCTTGTATTACTTCTGTCTAAAGGTACACATTTACTCTTTTTCAACCAGTAACCTAATATTGGAGTTTTTAGCAATTCCCTTTTAGCAATAAATCCCATCTTCTTATTCACAGTATAAAGCAATATTATTATATCTAATATACTTGAATGATTACCTACAAACACGCATTGCTCTTCAGGTATATTTTCCGTGCCCGTCACATCTAATTCTATTCCTATTATTTTTAAAGTGAATTTACTCCAAAGATATGCAGTTTTTCTTACATACTCCTCAGCAGATTCATCACCCTGAGTTCTCAAAATAAATGTATGCTTAACTCCTTTTATCCTTACCCACAGCATATAAAAAACATAACATATTTTTTTTAAAAACATTTCTTGATTTCTCCTTTTTCTTTCGTCTCCAATTATTATATAATTTCTACCATATTATACTCTTTTTTTATTACATTGGCTATTTATATATGTAAAAATTATATAATTTCATTTTTTAAATTCACAACTAACTCAAATTCATGTTAATCTTCTTACTATCAAGTATAACATCAAAACCATATACACATTTAGATTAATGTACTCAAATACTAAAAGTAAAAAAACATAAAACTAATATTCATAATCGGTTTTATGTTTCTCCTGGATTAATCTTCATTAAAATTTAAAGTTGTTTTATACCTATCAAAGCCAATTATAGTTTTATCGAAAACTTCATTTGCATTATTTAAGTATTCTTCCGGCTCGTTCATGGCCGTTCCAAAATGAGTTAATAAAAGTTTTTTAACATTGCCTTTTAGTGCTAAATCAGCTGCTTCTCTAAAAGTCATATGTTTATTTTTAATAGCTTTAGGTAAATCTTTATCATCTCCATAAGTACCCTCACAAATGAAATAATCACTATCATTAATAAATTCTATTATATTTTTAATTGGTCTTGTATCTGTAATTATACTGACTTTTATTCCTTTCCTCTCTTCTCCCGTTACCATATCATTAGTATATAAAGCACCATCTAGCACAATATTTTCTTCATTTCTTTGCAACCTATTCCACAGAATTTTAGGAACTTTATTTTTTTCAGCTTTCTCTACATCAAATTTTGGATGCCGTTTAAAATAAAAACAATAACCTATACATGGTGAAGAATGATCTAACTCTAGAACTGATATATCTACATCTAAATTTATATTACCATCAAATAATTTAAAGGTATCTTTAGGATTTTCTATTATATTAATTTCATAAGGCAACCAATTTGCTATTACTCTTAATTTTTCTACTGTTTCTCTTATTCCTTCTGGTCCTATAATTGTTATGGGTTCAGTTCTTCCACTATTACCTATCGTTCCAAGAAGTCCTGGAAGTCCTACAATATGATCGCCGTGGATATGAGTAATGCAAATAACATCTATAGACTTAAATCCTGTATTTAATATTCTCATTGATACTTGAGTTCCTTCACCACAGTCAACCAGAATTTTCCTTCCTCTATAGTTTATTAGTGTAGCTGATAGAAATCTATTGGGCATAGGCATTCCACCTCCGCAACCTAATAAAAGTATATCAATCATCTAATTTCACCTCCTTTATGTAAAATACATTAAATTAGCTTGTCTAAAAGCAAGTAAATCCAAAATTATCTAGTGACTATTATGTATATCTCTAGTAAATACCAAGTCCGCTTCATTAGATAACTCTTCATTAAATTCATAACCATCGTGATTGAATTCTTTTAATTCTTCTAAATCTTCTATTTTATTTCTTATAATAAAAGAGGTCATCAGCCCTCTTGCTCTTTTCGCCATTATAGTTATTATTTTATATTCTCCATCTCTATATTCCTTAAATATTGGTGTTATAACCCTTATGTCTCCTATTGTTTTAATATCTTCTATTGCTTTAAAATATTCATAAGAAGCTAAATTAACAATGGCATTATTTTCACGTCTTTCTATATCTTTCATAATATTACCTATTAATTTATTCCCCCAATAATCATATAAATTTTTAAACCCACCAATACCTAGCCTTGTTGCCATTTCTAACCTATAAAGATTTATTCCATCAAAAGGCTTTAAAACTCCATAAAGTCCTGATAAGATTCTTAGATTATCATTGGCATAAAAATAATCTTCCATCGTATAACTCCCTACATCAATTCCCTTAAAAACCTCACCTTTAAATGCAACTAGACACTGTCTCGCAGATTCTAAAGACTCTGACCAATTTTGAAATCTTTGGGTATTTAATTTAGCTAGCTTAGGACTTATTTTCATAAGCTTTTCCAAAGAGAAATTATCATATTTTTTCAACTCCTCAACTAATTCTCTAGCCTCATTTAAGAAATATGGCTTAGTCATTGGTAATGTCTCATTAAACTTAGAAAAATCTAAAGTTTTAGCTGGGGAAATTATTATCATCATTAAGTTTCTCCGCCTTTCATTTATAATATACTTCTTCTAGTTAATATAAATTTAGTATTAAATACTTACTTTGTGCTGTTCAAGTTACTTTTGAAAGTTTTATTCGTAATGAATTTATTATTTTATGGCCTTATTACTTATCAAATAAACCTCCACCGTTACCCACTTTTACACCTTTAGAATGTTTTCCTATAACTTTTTTTGCCCTTTGATTATTTTTACTGTTATTATTTTTTTGCTTCTTTTCCTCAATTATTTTTTTCATAATTTCTATGCTTTTATCGTTCATGTAAAATTCCTCCGTCGTATAACATATTTCTCTCTGCATTTAATCTTAATAGAATAATTTGCAGCTTATTAGATCTTTAAATATAGATTTATTATTGTAACATATATAATTTAGTTTAATAGTTACCAAATTATTTTACAATATAGAAAATGCATTAAAATTCATGATTACTACATAAAAAGATTTGTTTATAATTTATGAAAATTTTCTAACATTTACATATAAAAATAACCGGATAAATAAAATTAATCATTATTAACTAGTTAATTTAATAGCTAATAATGATTAATAAATAATATTATTAAATTTAGAAATTCTTGGCAGTTTCCTTTGCTTTATCTATAGCTTCTTCTAGTATTTTATCAACATTTTCTCCTTGTACATCTAATTTCTCAGCTGAAATAGTTGTAATGTCTTTTATTCCAAAAAAGCCTAGTATACTTCTTAAATAGATACCATCAAGCTCATATGGTGTTTCAGCATATGAGCCACCTCTTGCCGCAATATATACAGCCTTTTTATTTTCTAAAAGTCCTACAGCTCCTTCTTGTGTGTATTTAAACGCAATTCCTACTACACTTATATAATCAACATATGCCTTTAATATCGCCGGAACACTTAAATTCCACATTGGTGCTGCTATCACATATTTATCAGCTTCTGCAAATTGATATGCATACTTAAGTGTTGGATGATTTTTACTTTCCTCATTTTTAGGTCCAAATACTGTATCTAAATCCTTACTTCTTAAGAAATCTATATCTTCTTTATACAAATCTAATGTAATAATTTCATCATCAGGATTATTTTTTTTATATTCATCTATAAATACATCCGAAATTTTAAAAGTTCTTGATTTTCCTTCTGGTTTTGCATTTGCTTTAATATATAATACTTTGTTCATGTATCTATCTCCCTTACTATATTATTCATATATAAGTTTGCACAGCTTTTTTATTTCTATTACTAAAAACTGATAGTTTTCTTTTACATTGATTTCTCCCTATCAGTTGCTAGACTATATTTCAGAAAAAGTGCTTTTATATTATATGTTATTTAGTTTAATGACAGACATATATGAAAATATTATTTTTCGAATTTTGATTGATTAAATTATTAATATCTTTTAAAGTATTCTATATACAATTATTACTCTTATATACTTATTCTAATAGATTGAAATTCATCATAAACTAAGAAAATTATTGTCGTTTGCAAAATTTTGTTGTTATAAATCGTATTAAGTATTGGAGGGGGTAAAAATCAAATGGATGAGTTGGACAATAACAAAGGTTACATTCATTACTTAATAGAAACGTATTCCGATATGCTGATTCGAATTTCGTATTCATATATGAAAAATTTAAGTGATGCCGAAGACATAACCCAAGAGGTTTTTATAAAACTACTTGAAAAACGACCAGATTTTAAGAACGGAACACATGAGAAATCCTGGTTAATTAGAGTTGCTATAAACTTAAGTAAAGATAAATTAAAGTCTTCTTATTTTAAAAATACTACATCATTAGAAGATGATTTTGTTGATACAACTCAGGAGGATACTGATGTAATCCAAGCAGTACTTAGCCTGCCAGTAAAATATAGAAGTATCGTTTTTTTATATTATTATGAGAATTATAGTATTTCTGAAATTTCTAATATTTTAAACATAAAGGAATCTACTGTAGGTTCACAACTTAGCAGAGGACGAAAATTGCTAAAATCTATACTAAAGGAGGATTTTGAATATGAATAAAATTAAGAGCTCTTTTTCCAAAATAAAAGCAAGTGAAGAATTTAAAGACAAGCTAAAAATGGAATTGCTAAATAATACTTCACAATTAGGGAAAAAAACAACTGTAAATTATTATCCATTTGGATTAAAAGTTGCTGCTGTATTATTAATATTTTTAGGCACTGCTAGTTTTAAGCTAATTATAAACAATACATATAAACCAGAAAATATAGATGCAGGAAATACGACGTATGTCTCAAAAGATGAAGTAGATAAATTCACTAATGATAATTCAATTTCTTCTCCTGTTTCTAACAAAAATGATAACCATGCTATTGATAATAGTAAATCAAATGTAAAAGCTGAAAACTCTGCTGGTATAAAAAATAGTTCAAATTCTCATGATAATTCGCCAAGTACTAACAATAAGTATAACAATAATAATAATAGTAGTAATAATAAAGTTAAATATTCTAAAGAGACACCTTCAGGAAATACTAACACTAATAAAAATATAGCATCAGTTTCACAAAATTCTGATGATAATAATTTAACACCTTCAAACGATATAAATTCATCACAATATGCAACGACTTCAAACACTACTAATGATAATTCTAACAAGAACGGGGCTTTGTCCCTTAATTCAACCTTGAGAAGTTTTAGTTCGAATGCAGTATACATTCCAAAATTCCAAATACCAAATATTCAAGAAAAAACCAAATCCACAAAAATGGTTCCGTTAATTATTTACAATGGAAATGTATATCTCAAATCCCCTATATCGATAGATTCAAAAAGCTCAAAAAATATTTTAGGAAGAAAAATCGGTACTACAATGGGTGCATTAAATGAGATTAATCCTATGAATACCTATTCTAAAAATATCATTTCTAATATAGGCACTACTGATGTATATGCTGTAAACGGATATGATGAGGATTTTAGAATAATGACTAATGTAACTTTAAGTGATGGGACAAATTCCCCCGAAATTTATGAGTGCCTTAATGGAATTACAATAACTACTGGCAATGACTTTTTCGGAAAACTTAATCTCCCGGGAAATATCGTGAATGCCAGAGTTCAAATTCAAACATTTAGTAATTCGAATAGTGAAAAAGAGAACTTTTATACAGCTAGTGATCTTAGTTTTCTTAATTCTTTTGTTCGAGAACTAGACAATTCAACTCCATATCTACCAGAAAATATAGAGAATTCTTTAGATGATTATAAAAATAATGATAAATGTAAAAAGATATTTTTGGATTTAAAAGATGGTAGTAAAAATATTCCTTTTACGATATTAAGGAATGGTTATATATACTATGGAGAATATCCTACAATCTACTTTAAAATTAGCACTAACTTTATAAATAAAATTTGGGGTACTCCCTCTATAATTGACGCTAATTAATCTGTGAATAAAAAAATAGTAGGGTCTGTCTGTTATATTCCCTACTATTTTTATAAAAGTCTTCTTAACATAATATATTTATCAATATTCTATTTAAATAACTCTATTCTAGTGCCTTTGAATTCATAAATTCTTTAACAATTCCATCACAATTTTCAATATTCACAAAAAATATTACACTATAATATATGTTATTTTCTTTCCAGATATAATTAACCTGAGGCACGATACCTTCTTGTGAACGTTTAAATACTTGATTATTTTCAATTCTTAATTCTTCAACTTTCTTCTCTACGTTTCTTTCTTCATTAATTTTAATATACTTATTTCTCATTATTTCATCATAAACTGATGAATTCACAGACTGACTAAATGTTATCGAACCATTTTTGTTTGAATAAAGATTATTTATTTCATAGCATGTTTTTTCTTTGTTATTATTCAAATCTCCAACTAACCTAGCAGTGGAGTTAGTTATACTTATATCATTACTAATTCTAATTGGAAATTTAGGATCAAATCCGAGAGCATTTTTTGCTTCTTCTATATCTTCTCTATCATAAATGTTCATTTCTATATTTCCATCATTAAGATTCTTTATACAATAATTTGAATCTTTTGTGTCCTCAGGATATTTTAACGATTTCACTATATTTTTTATATCATCACTTGAAAGTTCTAATGAGTTATTACTACTCTTTTCGCTTTTAGACTCCGATTTATATTCCACACTATACCATAATCCATCATCTTTCCATGAAAAATAATTATTAACAGCTTTATTTCACTTAATTGGTTTTCCATAGCTTTTTTTACCGGAAATGTGGTTGTTAAAATAACACTTAATCCGTTTATATCTCCTACTTTCATTGGTTGCTTGGAGATTTCCACCTGAGAATTTTCTAATGCCTTAGATTTCCCATTTTCTATCACTTTTAATGATTCTGAAGGATCTTGTTCCGATATTTGTAACGAATATATTCCATCTTTATTTCCGTAAACTATTTCTAAAACGTTATCTTTATCAGAAATCCTTTTTAATTGAAGCTCTTGAACTTTGTAGCCATCTGGAAAAAAATCTGGAATTTTAAATCTAAAGTCCGATACCTGCTCCACTCTTTCTATGTCATTATAAAATTTTATAGGTGCATCAATAATAAATTTATGTTGTTCCTTCATCTTATCCATGTTATTTGAACCTATTTCATAAAGACTATTTTCTTGCGTAGCTTTAGCAACTATAAAATTTGTAAAAAATACTGCTGTTATTGCAATGCAACTTAGAATAAATCTTGTTAATTTATTATTATATCTATTTCCCAACACCTTCCCCATTGTATTCCTCCTTTTATTCATTATTGTTTTCCTTTTAGCTATGCATATTTTAAATCATTCCAATATTCTAAGAGTATGGAACCAGACACTTCTTAATCGTAAATAATTTATAGAAATTATTTATAAAGAAATTGAGTTGTCCTTTAGCTTCTTATGATATAATTATTGTAATAATTTTACAATAATTATATCATAACTTTTGGTTTATTAAATTTGTTTTTTTAAAACATTTTTCCTTATTTTATAAACATTTAAGCTCAATTTTCACTTATTTCTTTATCATTATTGTCTCTCAGCGTATAAGTAAATATTAAGGATAATAACTATTCTCTAGTAGAATACACTTATAAAAGAATATAATTACTCTAATGTAATAAAGAACTATTTGTCTATTTATTTCTCCCATATTATAATTAGGTATAAAAATATCTATTATTAGAGCTTAAATACCTAAATAACTAAATTATTTTCGTGGAGGATGATAAAATAATATGATAGATTTACTTTATAAATTATTGCCTATGGTATTCTTACTAATACTGAGTCAAGCTATCTATTTAAAGTTCGATGAAAAATACAAATTTACAGATATAATAAATTCAAAAATTAAAGTTCAACAAAAATGGAAACAATCTATTTGTATACTCTTTTTAGCGATTTCTTTATTATTTATTGCCGCTATTGGTATTTATGTGATTGAAATTCCTACAATTGTTTACTCTATGTTATGTGGTGTTTTAACTGGTACAAGCATTGGTATTTCGAACAAAATAAAAATTAAAAATAGTTTATAATATGTATTTTCTAAAAAATTTAGTTCATTGAAACTTATCTTAGGCTATTAATCTATATAAACTAAATAATTTTATAATGAATAAATTATCTTATTGAAAACTTATATATAAATTAGGGAGCTGCCGCTAACAGATTTTAATCTGATATCCACAACTCCCTTTGTATTTTTATTTTTAATTTTCTGCCGAATTTAAATCTATCTTATCAATTTCAAACCAAAAGTTAACTCCACCTTCAGTGTTTTCCACTCCATAAGCATTACTATGAAGATCTGCTATTGCCTTTACTATAGATAAGCCTAAGCCATAACCCCCATAAGATCTTGTCCTAGCTTTATCTACTTTATAAAAACTATTCCATATCTTATCCAAATATTCATCTGGTATATGCTTTCCTGTATTAAATACATTTATTCTTATTTTATCTTTAACACTAATCTTAGTTATCCCAATAATCTTATTATTGTCTACATGATTAATTGCATTATTAATGTAGTTTGTAAGTATTTGCTCTATACGAGTCATATCTCCATATACAATCACGCTTTCTCCGGGTTCAAATCTGATTTCTATGCTTTTTTCTTCGAAAGTTGATTTATATCTATTAAGTACATATTCTATTAGTGATACTAAATTAAATTCTGTTTTTTCTATATGAAAATAACCAGATTCAATTTGTGATAAGTTTAATAAATCTCTTACTAATTTGTTCATTTTATCAGTTTCATTCATAATAACATCACAGTAAAATTTCCTATCTTCATCGCTTTCTGTAACATTGCTTACAAGACCTTCCGCATAGCCTTGTATTACTGATAGCGGAGTTCTTAACTCATGAGAAACACTTGAGATAAATTCTTTTCTCATTTCATCTATTTTTCTTTCCTTCTCTATATCTTCTTCTAATTTCTTATTCTTTATATTCAATTCCGTAATTGCCCGACTTAGCTCTCCAGATAGATAATTAACGCTTTGTCCAAGCTGCCCGATTTCATCTTTTCCATTTATGCTGCATTTTTTACTAAAATTGAATTTAGACATATTCTGCGCTATGCTGTTTAATTCTAGTATTGGTTTTGTAAATCTTTTTGAAAACCAAAATGCCCATAAGCTCCCTAAAAGTATAATTACTCCTCCAATAATTAATATAAATCTATTTGCAATATCAACACTTTCACTTATTGAGACTAATGGAACTCTTATAGCAAGGATGTCACCATTACTTATTTTGGTTACAAGAGTTAGAAAGTCTATTTTAAGTTGAACATCTCTTCTATTTTCAAATGTATACTTGCCCTCACTATATGTATTGTTAATCTTATCATTTTGAACATCAGAATCTGGTGGTGGCTCCATATTAGGTTTAAATTTATTTCCCATATTATCAACTATATTTTTTTCATTTGGCAGTCGTCTTGAAGATTTATATATTAGCTTACCATCTTTATCTCTAATATCAATACTACCACCTACTATATTAGCGGTCCTATCCAATTCATCTTGAATGTCATTTGGATCTCCGGTGTACATATCAACTAAATGCTTTGCATTATTTTCAAGCATATTTTCTTTATTCTTAATATAGTATTGCTGAAGATATAAGTTATTTAATACCCATAAAGCAGAGATAAAAAAAACTAGCAATAAAGTTATAGATAAAAAAAGTTTTGATCTTACTGACTTACTCATACCTATTCCTCAAATCTATAGCCGTAACCACGTACTGTTTGTATATAATCACTTTTTCTATCTAACTTTATTCTTAATCTATTTATATGTGTATCCACTGTCCTTAAATCTCCATAATAATCGTATCCCCATACCTTATCTAATATTTGTTCTCTACTTAATGCTTTTCCATAATTTTCAGAAAGATAAATCAATAGTTCATATTCCTTAGGACTTAAATCAACAACTTCTCCATCTATAACTACTTGATGAGCACTATGGTCTATTGTCAATCCATTAAAATCTTTGAGTTCTTTACCTTTATCTTCTGAATTTGCCCTTCTCAGAACAGCATTAACTCTCGCGATTAGTATATTAGGACTAAAAGGTTTTGATATATATTCATCAGCTCCAATATCTAATCCAAAAACTTCATCAAATTCCTCACCTCTTGCAGTTAGCATAATAATCGGAACTTTAGATTTCTTTCTTATCTCTCTGCATACAGTAAACCCATCATATTCTGGCAGCATTACATCAAGAATTATTAAATCTATATTTTCCTCACTAGAAAACAAATTCATAGCTTTCTTTCCATCATCAGCCTCAATTGTTACATATCCTTGTTTTTTTAAAAAATCTGTTACGAGTTTTCTTATTAATGGTTCATCATCAACAACTAATATCCTTTTCCCCTTCATTATATCCCTCCACAAAAATATCAATCATTCTTATTGTAGCTAATTTTTGTTACAAACATGTCACAGATCATTCTTATATCTTAAAATAAACAAATATTAAGATATGCATTATAAATTTTCTTGTCTTATTTAATATAACTAACTGTCTCTAATATTCACTAACTTTATCCTTAACTAGCGATAGCATATCATAAATTTCTGGATATTCAAATAATTCTCCAGATAAAAGCATATTATTAAATTCTTCTATAGATACAAATTTCACGTTACTAACCTCTTCCTTTTGAAGGATTAATTTCGATAATTCAACATTCTTATATACAAAATATATATCCCAAATAGAATTTTCGCGAAATATTCTACGAATAAAATTTAATTCATCTTTTTCAATAGATAATCCAATCTCTTCCTTAACTTCTCTTAAAGCCCCTTCCGCTGTGTTCTCTCCACTAACCATACATCCTGTAGTTAGCCCCCACATATTAGGAAGTACATCCTTGTTACTTGACCTTTGTTGAATTAATATTTTGCTGCTGTTATTAATTATCCACACTTCAGTTGCTAAATAATATTCACCATCTTCTAACTTTTCGGACCGTTCTTTTCTTACTCCAGTTTTATATCCTTTATTATTGTATATATCTCTTAATTCCATATTGCATCTCCTATTTAATTAATATAAAGTTGATAATCAATTATATATAGCTTTATTTCTTTTTGAAATATTATAATAAATATACTATCATAAATTATAATATTATATTTCATTTAATGCGAATTTCTTCCATATAAATTATAAATTTTTAAAATAAATATCGCATAATTCAAATGAATTTGCGATATTCTAGCATCTTATGTTTATATACAATAAATCTAAACTAATTAAATTTGATTTATCAATAGCTAAATCCTATTTCATAGAATTTTTTAGCTTTATTATTTCATCAACTCCAACTTTATATCCTCCTGATTCCCTTAAGGATTCACCTATCTTCTCACTGTTAATCTTAAAGTTATCGTCTGATAGTATCTCAGCTACACATTTATTTAGTGCTTCCGGCGTAATTCTATTTTTTTCTATCACAATTCCTGCGCCAAGTTCAGCCACCCTATTAGCCACAAAGGGTTGATCAACCGATTGAGGTATTAAAATTAACGGTATGTTAAAGTATAAGCCTTCATTTGTACTATTCATACCACCATGAGTGATAAATACATCTGCATATTTTAATACTTCTAATTGTGGTACATAGTTACGAACTATAAAGTTGGATGGAATATTTTTAAACATACTTATATCAATTTTCCTGCCTACAGACATAATAACTTTTACATTCATATTGCAAAAAGCTTTAAAGCAACACTCATAGAATTCAATAGAATTATTGAATATAGTTCCTAGAGATATATAAATTACCTTCTTATCCTCATCATTTGATAAATCAAAGTCAATACTTTCTTTTCTATCTATTACTGATGACCCAATAAATTTATAACTTTCATCAAAACTTTCGCTATATGGTTGAAAGTACTTAGATGTATATACAATATTAAGCATTCCTTTCTTTTCAGATCTATCTACCATGCTAGGAAACTTTATATTATACTTCTCTTGTAATTGATTGACAAAGTCCACATAATTATGACTGCTTAGAATTTCTTTAATCTTTGGCTTAGCTCCTTCCATCTTTAACTTAAATTCTTGTGAGATTGGTAGATCTAACAAACTTTTTATTATTTTTTCATTTATTGCAAAAATGCTACTAGAAGAAATTGTTGGTATATTTAATACTCTTCCCACTTCTCCACCTAATACAAACGAAGAATCGTAAATAATATAATCAAATTTTTCATCTAATTTGAAGATCTCTTCGATTATTTCTTTAAAAGTATTAAGGGCATTCAATAGTTTTTCATTAGTTTCTAAATTTAAACTACTGGTAATTAAACTAGATAAATCAAATAAATTTTTATGCCCAATAAACTTAGCACCTGTTTTTTCTATTTTATCTCTAAACTCTTCTCCTGCTATATATGTAACATCTTCTCCCCTATTTATGAGCTCCCTAACTATTCCTATAGTTGGATTAACATGTCCGTGACCTAACATATTTACAAATAAAGCTTTTGACATTTTTTTCACTCCTTTGCCCTTATATATTTATATTGATGATTCGCAAATATTTGTTTTTTGCAAGACTTTAAATATTAATTTTATATTATCTAATGTTTATTTAAAAAATCCACGTATTACTAAAAAGTAATCCATGGATTTTTATTTTTAAGAAAGATTTAAAACCGCTTATTTGGTTGGATTTGATATGCTGCCATGCTTATATTTTGGCAATACTCCGCATCAAAGTCTGGTACATCCCAATCTATTTCAGATTTATGGAACACGCCTTCATTGTGACTACCTTTTTCTATATATACTTCTCCATCCTGTATTATTGTAACTGGCATCAAGCTTCCAAACCTTACAGCTACTGGACCTTGTATAGTTTCATCGCTCATTTGCATAAATTTTCTATCCTTAGGAATAAAAATCCCGTCACATTGCCAATCACTAGGAATAGTTTCTCCTGAGTGGAGAACATACCACGAATTATCATGGTTTCCTCCATCTGTTTCTCTTCTTGGTCCATATACAATAATAGTTTCAGATGTTGAATTCGTTATTATAGCATTCTGATCCTTATGTTCTAACTTTTTTTTAGTCGCAATAGTCATAGTTGAACTACTCATATTTCTCCTACTTTTATTACTTTTTATCTTACGTTACTAATATACCCAACATTAATTAACTATACTCATACTATAAATTTGTTTTTCCTAACTATTGATATATTCATTTATTTATAAAATGCTTTTATACAAACGGAGAAAATTATATAAAGTTTGCATCATATAGACAATGTATTACGTTTTAATGAATCAAATCTAGATTAGCACTTCTGTCTCTTAAATCTGACAAGTAAGTTATAAAATCATCCCTTAAATCATCGCGTTTTAAAGTAAATTCTATATTAGCTTGAAGGTATCCTAACTTATCACCAACATCATACCTTTTTCCTTCAAAACAATAAGCATATACTGCTTCTTGTCTTGTTAATTCTTTTAGCGCATCTGTCAATTGAATTTCTCCTGATTTTCCTGGTTTGGTACTCTCAAGTATATCAAATATATCTGGCGTTATTATATATCTACCTAAAATAGCTATGTTAGATGGTGCCTCTTCAATTTTAGGCTTTTCCACCATATCACTAACCTTATAAAGTCCTTCATCAATCTCTATCCCTTTTATTATTCCATATTTCGTTATATTACATTCTGAGATTTCTTGAACTCCTAATACTGAAGTCTTATATTTATCGTAGCAATTTATCAATTGTTTTAAGCATGGAACTTCATTATCAACTATATCATCACCAAGCATTACTGCAAAAGGTTCGTTTCCAACAAAATTTTTAGCATGACTTATTGCATCGCCAAGTCCTTTGGGCTCTTTTTGACGTGTATAGTAAATATCTACCATATTAGATATACTTTGTACCATCTTAAGCAACTCGTCTTTTTTACTGTTCTCAAGCTCATCTTCAAGCTCTACAGATTTATCAAAATGATCTTCTATAGCCCGTTTATTTCTCCCTGTTATTATAAGTATTTCCTCAATGCCAGATTCAACGGCTTCTTCTACTATATATTGGATAGTAGGTTTATCTACTATAGGTAACATTTCTTTTGGTTGGGCTTTAGTTGCTGGCAAAAACCTAGTTCCAAGGCCAGCTGCAGGTATTACAGCTTTTCTTACGTTCATAACAATTCACTCTCCTTATTATCAATTTTTAAAGAAAATTTTTTAACAGTGTTATCTATAATAACTTTTACTAAATATAAAACTAATATTACATTAAATAATGAAGTTACTTTCAATAAAACCTCAAAAACTGATGTGTTTGTTTTGAAGAAAACCGTAGAGATGTTAATATAGCTAGTAATACTAAACCCAATAGCTATTATAAAAAATCTCCTGTCTTTTGAATATATAAATGCTAAAATTGATAATGCTACCGCCGGAAATAAATATCTTTCGTGCATTCCAACCGAAAACGTAAATACTCCTGCAATTTGAAGTAAAGATACTGCCGAAATATACTTTCTGTCATTCCCTTTTATATATAAAATCCATCCAATTAAAGTTGTTAGAATTATAAACATAATTCCAATTGTATGATAGCTAAATATAAAAAATGTAGTATTACCATTTTTATAATTTGCTCCCACTAAACCAAAAAAATTGAACGCATTTACAGAAGCATATGGATATTCTGATATCGTCCTTAAGTAAAGATTAAAAATCCAAATTGGACTTTGTTCGTTTATTGAAAAAGGAATTATAATTGCAATTATGGTTGCTACCGCTGAAACCGCAGCATATATAAAATTTCTAATTTTTCTTTGTCTAACTAATTCAAAGAAAAGTACTGGAAGAAATATAATTCCTTGTGGTTTCATAAGTACAGATAATGCAAACATTACTGATGAAAATACATATTTTTTTTCATATAACAGATATATCGAAATAACAATAAGTAATGTAAATAAAGAATCAACTTGTCCCCAAAATGTGGAATCTATAAAAATTGCTGGATTAAAGGTATAAAATGTAGCTAAAAAAATACTAGTTACTGTATTTAAAAACCTTTTCCCAATTCTATATATGAAATAAGCTGTCGCAACATCTGCTATTATAGATGGAATTTTAAGTAATAATATATAATACGAATTAAACACTTGTATATTTGCAATTCTTCCTATGCAACCTAATATGTATATATATACAGGTGGATAATCGGCTTGTCTAGCATTAGCATAAAATTGTGAAAAACCATTTGCCGCAGTTTCTGCCCAATTTTTAAATAAATTAATATCATTATGTCCATTTACAAGTGTAGAAGCTGAGATTCTCAGAAAAATTCCTGTAAATATTAATATAATTATCATGAATTTTTCATCTTTATAATTAAATTTTATATTTTTTCGTTTAATTAAACAGTAAGCGCTACATGATCCAATTAAAAATAATACTGAATATATAGTGATACTTAAAAGATATCTATCATCCACTCCCCCTCTTTGAATATTGCCATTTACCTCCCCTTGCTTAGCATTTTTATTGTTTCCTCTTTGTTTACTATTAGATCCAAATTTAGTATCACGACCTCCACTTATTCCTACACTTCCATCTTGCTGTGATTTATCATTCATTCCTTTCTCAATAGAATTAGCATTTCGTGAAACTATTCCATTCGGATCATATTGGCTATTATCACTTTTGATCTCATTATTTTCTAAATTGGATCTACTATTGTTTAATGAAGGTATATTATCTGGTAAATTTTCTCCATCTCTTATATTTAATATTTTTTTTAATCCACCACCTTGTTCCATAACATTAATACTTTTATAGTTTCTTACCGCATAAATACTAGAAAACATTGATACTAATAATATAAAAATCAAACCTATTCTAAATATATACTTCTTAAAGTTTACTTCATTCATCACTATTGTTTCCTTTCACAATATATAAATATATGTTGCAATTAAGTTTCTATATTCTATCATTAATCGATTATTTGGCTTGCGAGAATTTTAAATTTAGATTTATTATTGGAATATATATTAATCATTTTCTTTAAAATTTCAAGAATTTATTCTATTAAAAAAGGGCTTGTTCTTGCAAATATTAAAATATAAGAATTAGTTCTAAAACTACTAAATAGTTAAACTCTTTAGTCTTTATATAGCTAAATCTTAATAACTTGCACTAATACATGCCCTTTTATTGTAAAAAACTTATTTTAAAATATTTGCTTCATCCTTTAAATCATATAATTGTTCCGAGTTATTTCCTCCTGGCCCCCCCATATTCTGCCTTACTGAATTTGCATTCTGATTATCATCTTTTGACTTATTTTTTATATCGTTACTGTCTTTAATATTAGGTTCATCATCTGATACAACATCCTTATATTGACTTTCTGGAACTAATGTTCCATTTTCAGCAACCCATTTTAGAATTTCACTACTTTCGCCTCTGCCCATGCCACCAGTGAGTACATATCGTACTTCTCCATTCTTGACCATCTCTTTAAATTCATCTAAAGAAAGAATCTTATCAGATCCTGAAAATCCACCAAGTGCCATAACTGGTTCACCAGTTTGGATTATTATACTATCAGCGCTTTGTGATGATGGTACGACAAGTGAATATTTTTCAGTTGTTATATTACTTTTTAAGAAATCAAGTAACTTCGAATTTTTACCATTGTCACTTCTTTCCTTGCCAAAACTTGCTCCGCCTCTTTCACTGTTTGAAAGAAGTTCCAATCCAGCAGTAGGAATAGTACTATTTACACTATGAGTAATTGCTGCACTCGATCCAATAAATGGTACAGTTAAAATACTAACTATAGAAATTCCTAGCAATATCTTTTTCAAATGTATTTCCTTATTATCACTTAAATTAGTATTATTTTTTCTTCTAATAAAGCTCAATAAATTTAATATTGCTAATATTGCTGAAGTTAAAAAACATAATAACAAGGCTATTAAAATTATTTTTCTTATACTATCTGATAGATTATTTGAAAAATAAGATAACATCATCATATTAACAAAACCTTCTATAATTAATGATATTGGTAATAACCATGACGCCCATTTTTTTTCATTATATAGTTTCCACATTGTTACTATTCCTATTCCAGCTAATGCTGCAGCCGGAGGTGCCATCATTGTTAAATAATATGGATGGAATAAACCTGTTGTGTAACTGAAATATATGAATTCAGGTACCAACCATAAAATCCATAATGCTAGTGATATTTTTCTTTTATTATCCAACTTTAATCTTAGTTTTTCTTTTATAGCGCCAGCTACAAAACCTAACAACGCAAGTGGTAAAAACCAAATTATTTGATCAGATAAACTATTTTTAGAAAATAATCTTGCTATTCCTGCTTTTGTCTGTCCTCCAAAGGTACCTTGAAGTCCACCTTGTCCTCCTGGGCCTCCACCTGGCATTCCTTCATTAGGTGCTTTCTGCAGACTTCCGTTACCTTGTCCATCTCTGTTTTCTACTCCACTTACCATTCTATTAGTGCTTCCATTGTAATTTTCTTTATTCATTTGTTGATTCTGATCATTACTTACTTCAGTATTATTTTGAATTTGTCTATCATCTTTTTTATTATTGCTAGCATTAAATCCTTTATTTGATTTACTGCCAATTCCAAGTCTTTCTAATCCATTGTGACCAACTATAAGTTCCATAACACTATTATCTGTACTACTACCAATATAAGGTCTATTTTGTGCTGGAACTAAATCTACAATTAAAGCCCAAGATAATGATACTGACAGAAGAACAAATGTGCCTATAACAATATGAACTATTCTCTTTTTTAATGTTATAGATGAAGATAGAAGATATGTTATATAAATTGCTGGTCCAATCATATATGCTTCCAACATTTTTATATTAAAACCAATTCCGACAAGTATTAAACTTAGATAAAGATATTTAGCTTTTCCTTTTTCAGCGGCTAGTGTAAGAGCTAAACAGGCAAAAAGCAGTGTTAAAACAAGCAAGTTATCTATTGTATTGTTTCTACTTGCTGCTACAAAAACTGGAGTTACTGAGAGACATAATCCTGAAATAAGTCCAGCGACACTTCCAAAAGATCTTTTCACTATAAAATATATAAGATAAACTGAAATTACTCCAGCTAATGCTTGTGGTAACAATATACTCCATCCGTTAAATCCAAGTATCTTAGCAAATAAGGCCTGTATCCAAAATCCCATTGGCGGTTTATCAATTGTAACAAAACTCCCTGGATCGAAGGATACAAAAAAGAAATTTTTAAGATTCAAAGTCATGCTCTTTACTCCAGCAGCATAATAACTATTGCCATATCCTTCAATTCCTATATTAGCAAAATTCAATACCGCAGATAATATTAAAATTAAAGATATACTTATATTCTCTTTAGTTAATTTTAGTTTCTTCAAATTTGTTCCCCCTCTATAAAGTCTTTTTCTCTAGATTAATAATATTATATTTTTTACTTGATCTATTATAATTTGTTGTACTAGAAATTACATAAATCGGCCTACCTTTACTTTCATCAAATATTCTTCCAATATACTGACCCATTATCCCAATACAACCTAAAACTACTCCAAACATCATCATGTTAATTCCTATCATCATAGTAAAATTCAACACACTGCTTTTATTAATTATAGCTTTCGTAATATCAACAAACATTAAAATAATTCCAACCAGCAAAGCTAGAATCCCAAAATATCCTGCAATAATAAGTGGTTTATACGATAGTGCTGTTATACCATCACATGCCAGCTTAAACATCTTTTTTAGAGGATATTTAGTTTCTCCTGCAAATCTTTCCTGTCTTATAAATTCAACATAGGTTTGCTTATAACCAACCCAACTCACGAGTCCTCGTACATATCTATTCCTTTCAGGCAGAGCTATTAATGTATTACACACCTTCCTATCTATAAGTCTGAAATCCCCTGCATCTACTGGAACGTCAACTGTTGTCATACTTCTTAATAATCTATAATAAACTCTTGCCGTAAATTTTTTAAAAAAGGTTTCCCCTTCTCTCTTTACCCTCTTTCCATAGACAACTTCATAACCTTCTTTCCATTTTTCAATCATTTTAAGCATTACTTCTGGTGGATCTTGGAGATCAGCATCTATTACAATAATTGCATCTCCTAATGCTAAATCCATACCTGCCGTTATAGCCGCTTGGTGACCAAAATTTCTTGAAAAATTAATGAGTTTTATATTCTCATCTCTGCTACATATTTCTTCTGCTATTTCTCTTGTTCTATCTTTACTTCCATCATTCACAAATACAATTTCGTAACTTTCATTTGTAGAATCCATAACTTCTTTAAGTCTTTTATAACTTTGATTTATAACAAGTTCCTCATTATATAAAGGTACTATAACAGAATAAACTGTTTTATCATTCATATTTATCACCTCAAATATCTTTTATAAATTAAATGTTGAGTTATAAACTCTTTTAAATCTATATTTACATTCTAGAAAATAATTGTCACAGTTTTGTTACATTCCAATCACAAATTATATACATTTTAAATAAATATTATTATTAGAGATTTACCTATGAACTTATACCAATATATTTATGCGAGGAAGATTTCCCATTAAATGAAAAATAATTCACAAAAAAAGATAGCACCTCATCTTGAAAATGCTATCTTTTTTTTCTTTAAATACTATAATTTTAAAGAGATCTACTTATATATAATTACTTATATCTTAAATTTGTTCACCACTTCATTTAACTTTTCTGCTAGCAGAGCCTGCTGCTCTATCTCAATTGTTGTTTCGCTTACACTATCTTTTATTGTTTCAGCGTTTTCAGATGATTTCTGTGCAATTTCAGCTGTATTTTGTACTGCATTAGTTATTTCATGAATTGTTGCTGTAAGTTCCTCTGACATAGAAGCTATTTCCTCTGACATATTTGCTACAAATTCTGCATCATCATAATATTGATTCCCCATATTCTTCATATCCTCAAATTTAGAATTTACATCTTCTTTTATAAAATCTAATACTTCTACGTTATTATCAGAAAGATTTCTAAACGCAGCTTGTACTTTTACTATTGTATCTTTTATAATAGTAACAGCCTGAGATGCCTCTTCCGCTAACTTCCTAACTTCTTCTGCTACTACCGCAAAACCTTTTCCATTATCTCCTTTACTAAAATACTAATATCATTTTTCATTAAAAATATTGAATTAGCTAGATCTCCAATTTCATCTTTTCGTTTTAAAAGCAGTTCAGGAACTGATACTGTAAAATCTCTCTTAGCTAAAACTCTAATGCACTCTACTGATAATTTCAATGGGTTAGCAATTGTTTTAGATATAATAACTGATAAAGTAGCTGCTATCACTACTGACAAAAAACCTAGTATTATAAAAATCTTTCTAGAATAACTAAAACTATTGTTATTTTGAACATTTATTTCTTGTGCTTTATCAGCATTATATATCGCCAAAGCCTTTAAGTTTTTTTGAAATTCATCTACTTTCCCTGTTATTGATTTATATTTTTCTAAAGCCTCTTCTTGCTTCCCATCCATGGCTAACTTTATAATTTCATCTCTTGCTGCTCTATATTCTTTAAGATCATTCTCAACTAAAGGTATAATTTCTAATTCGAATTGATCAACCTCATTCCCTTTATAAGCCTGCCAGTTATTATCATATGCCTTTACTCTATCTTTAATATCATTTAATTTCTTATTTTGTTCTTCAGTATCTTTTACATTCAAAATAATATTATATGTATCTGCCTCTACTGCCCTTGATTGGTTTCTATTATCATTTAACCACTGTACAGGAAGCAATCTATCTTTATACATAGATGTTACATTATAATTTGATTGTAAATTATAATAATATCCAATTCCCCCCATAAAAATAATCAGTAAAATCATTATCCCCGAAAATAAGAAAATTTTCTGTTTAACTTTTAAATTATTAATCATATTTAGTCCCCCTTTAAGCATTAAAAACTAATTTAATCATTTAATCTTTAGCTGTTTAATATTTAATCTATTAAAATATAATAATAGACCAATTGAAACTATCAAGTTTGAACCGGTCTTTTGTAATGTTAACTGCAAACTACTATAATATTTACTAAAAACAGTTAATCACACTCTTTTATTTATTACACCAAATTACATTATGTGACTTTCATTCATCTCATAGCAATTGTTATTTTCTTAATATTAAAGTAATTTTATCATTTAAATAAAAAATAACAATAAATATTATAATTTCCCCATAATTTTTTCATAATAAAAAAAGCCCTCAAAAGAGAGCTTTTTATTATGAAAATCAAAAACATTGATTTATACAATTATATTATTTTATTCTTATGTTATTAAATTTATACATCTAAGTACTATAGTTCAACCTTTGTCCCATAATATGTGCATTCAAATAATTTTTCCATTGTAGCATCATCTATTTCTCTAGGATTTGATCCTGTACATGCATCTAACACTGCATTATGAGCAATAAATGAAAGATTTGCCTTAAAATCATCCTCTGTAACCCCATATTCTTTCATTGAATGAGGAATATTTAAATCACTATTCATTTTATTAATCATTCCAATTAATGAATCAGTTAATTCTGAATCTGTACTTCCTTCTAATTTTAATGCTCTAGCAATATCAGCATATCTATCTTCGCATTTTGTTCTATTATATTGAATTACATATGGTAAGAATATAGCATTCGCACATCCATGAGGAATATGGAATACAGCACCAACCTTGTGAGCCATTGAATGAACTATTCCAAGTAATGCATTAGAAAATGCCATTCCTGCTAAACATTGAGCTTCATGCATTAAGTTTCTAGCTTCCTTGTCTCCTTCAAAAGACTTGAGTAAATTTTCTTGTACCATCTGCAATGCTTTAATTGCTAAAGGATCAGAAAAGTTTGATCTAAGCGATGCAGTATATGCTTCTATAGCATGAGTTAGTGCATCCATTCCAGTATGAGCTGTTAATGTTTTTGGCATGGTTTGAGCTAATACTGGATCAACTATTGCTATATCTGGAGTTATGTTAAAGTCAGCTAAAGGATATTTAATCTTTTCTGTGTAATTTGTTATAACTGAGAATGCTGTAACTTCTGTAGCTGTACCACTTGTTGATGGAATAGCTACAAATTTAGCTTTTTGTCTAAGCTCTGGCAAACCAAATGGAACAACCGCTTGTTCAAAAGTAAATTCTGGGTATTCATAGAATATCCACATAGCTTTTGCAGCATCTATTGGCGATCCTCCACCCATAGCAACTATCCAATCAGGTTCGAAGTTTCTCATTGCTTCGGCACCCTTCATTACTGTTTCTACTGATGGATCTGGTTCTACTCCTTCAAATAGCTCTACTTCCATTCCTGCTTCTGTTAAATAATCTTCAACTTGTTTAAGAAAACCAAATCTTTTCATTGATCCTCCACCAACAACTACAAAAGCTTTTTTGCCTTTTAAAGTTTTAAGTACTTCAAGCGCCCCTTCTCCATGATATAAGTCCCTAGGTAAAGTAAAACGTGCCATAAATTTATACCTCCTAAAATTCATCTGTCATATTTATTTGCTTTTAACCACATTAATTATGTAAAGCAATATTTATGCCAAATGTTATTATTTTATCAATTTATTATATAGGTTTATGTAATATTCTGGTATAATTTATCGCATAATTTTTATTTCATACTAATACAAATAAGGATATATTTCCCTGTAAATACAAGGTTCTAATTCATCAATCTACGTGAATTTTTCAAAATATATTAGTAGACTTATTTCTCCATTTATTGAAATTTTATAATCTAATTATTAACAATGTAGTTTTTCTAACACAAATTTACTGTATCAAAAAAATACAATTTATAAATAAAATGTTCAATTTTATTACACTGTATATTTTTAGGACATATATTCCATTCATTTTTTTATGTTTATATATTGTTCATTTTTGATTCATGATAGTTTATCTATTTAATTGCTTGTAGACACTAAAAATAATCCTTTACTTAAATGTTACATTTATATTTACTATCTCACATTTACTCCCAATCCTTATAGGCGGTCCCCACGTTCTTGTGCCACATGAAACTATTATTTGAAATTTATCCATTTTTAGATATCCATAATCAATTTTAAATACTCTTTTCGTTATTAAATTAAAAGGAAAAAACTGTCCTTTATGTGTGTGACCAGATAATTGTAAATCAATTCCTTCACTCACAGGTTCATTTAGGTTATTGGGCTGATGATCAAGCACTATTATAGGTAATTCTCCACTAATTTCATTTACAGTTTCTGATAGTTTTTTTCTTCTTATCCCGCTTATTCTTTCATAAGAGATATCTTCACGCCCTATAACATAAAAACTATCATCAATTTTTACATAACTATCTCGTAATATATTAACTCCTACTTTTTTGAAATTATTTATTCTATTTGATGAATCACCTTTATGATCATAGTCATGATTCCCCAAACATGCATAAATCCCATATTTACTTTTTATTTTTTTAAAATTACTTTGCATCTTAGAAAAATCATAATTTATCATATCTCTATTAGAATCAATTATATCTCCTGCAATTAAAACAATATCTGGTTGTATAGAATTAATTTTATCTATTAGTTTATCTATTCTTTTATCCATTAAATTACCAAGATGAATATCTGATAAAAGCGCTATTTGCAATTTACTTATCTTTCCTGCCTTTCTAGGTAAATCTATATTATATGGTGTAATTGTTGCGTTTTTAGCATTTATCGTTCCGTATAGAATTATAATCATTACAGTAAAAAGAATTATCAAAGCAATATAAAATAAAACATTTGCATTAAGTTTAATATTAATAGGTATAAACTGTAAAATATTACCTAAAACAAAAAAGCACTCAATTATACCAATAAATATTGCAAAGTATACTATAAAAACAAGCCAATACGATGCTATCAAGTAAATTCCATCCTGGAGAAACTTAGGTATATGGCGATTCCATATAACTCCAACTAAGCTTATTATAAATATAATAAAAAAGAAGCTAAAGTATATTTCACTATTAAAAAAAGGGATCATACTGCATAAATTTTTTCAAAACCATATGCTAATGTAATAATTTATTCCAGAATATAAAATCAATATAATACTTATCATCATGTATATCATTCTTTTTTACTCCTTATGAATCATCGTAAAATACATTTACGATAATTTTATAAACTTCATTGGTAAAATAAATCTTATCTATTTATTTAGAATAATTATTTTATGTTTAACATTTAGTATATTTTGATACCTTTTATAGAATTGCATTTTTTTAATTAATTCATATAACTTTCGTAATTTAATCTAAATGAGTTGTATCATTTAAACTAACTAACATTGGCATTAAATCATCATTGAAAGTTATTTTATTAATACAAGTATTGCCAAGTGCTACTTTATGATACATTGTCATATCCCAGTCAAATATTCCTATAAGTCCAGCTTTTATTATTCCTCCATGAGCAACAATTACTATCTTCTCACCTTTATGTTTAGATACTATTTCTAGAATACACTTCTTAGCTCTACCTACCGCATTACGTATACTAGAATCTCCACCGCAAATATAACTTTCTTTTTTATCAGTTCTCCAAGCTTTAAAAACATCAGGATATTTTTCACTAATTTGCTTAACAGTTAATCCTTCCCATTCACCAAAATTAATTTCTCTTATCTCAGGCTCTATTATAACTTCTTTATTCGTAATTGATGCTAATATATTTGCTGTTTTAAAAGCTCTACTTAACGGACTAGCATATATCCAATCAAATTCTCCATTAAGTCTATTTTTTAATATTTGCGCTTGCTTTATTCCTTCCTCTGATAACTCTATATCTGTACACCCTTGAAATTTTCCTAAAGCATTCCATTCTGTTTCGCCATGTCTAATAAGTAATAATGTAGTTTTCATAATTTACCTCTTTCCTAACTTCATATTAAATAGATATCTTATCGAATAAATCTCTACTATAATTTTGTATATCTAATAAACTACTAATATTATATTTTTCCTTAATACTATCAAAATACTCTTGGATCAAACTTTTTTCAATCACAGTATTAAATTTACCATATTTGATACTCTTTCCATTAATAGAATTAGTTCTTGTTAATATCCAAGGAGCTTCGCTTTTAGTCATCTCCTTTAATATTTTTCCACTATAACAACCATAAAATTTTATTATACTTTCTACAATATTCCGTTCAAAATTCTCCAACCTTAACTTATCATTAGCCATTATATCTTTATTAATTTTTTCATATCCAAATTGTTCATATCTTTCATATAAACTTGGATAAAACGGACCATCCTTCCAAGCTTCGCAATCTTCTTCAAACATAAAATTACCAGTAAAGACATAATGAAATGTTTGTACATAATATAGAAGTTTTTGGATTGATAAAGCTGTGAAATCTTCACATCTTATCAACAAATATTTTATTACTGCGTCGATTTTTTCTTCTGTCTCATCTTGATCTAAAATATATCTAATAGCTTGTCTACTTTTATTGTAATCTGCTGGATTTATTCTTTCCTTATTATTTTGCAATATGATAGAATAATAACTGGTATTTTCATATACTTTTCTTAATAAATCACTATTGGAGACTCCAATCATATCCCCATCTAAATATCGTTCTATAGTCTTACTATTCCATCCTAATATTAGTGAAAGTGCTTCTGAATTAATTGAATACTTTATTTTAACTTTTTCTATTTCATCCGTACTAATAATATTATAATTCCTTCTATATTCTTTATATAAGTTCATCAAATTATACTCACATATGTCTGACACAAAAATCTCATTACCACAAACGTTACAAACAGCTTCTTTAGCCTTGTAGCTTACCTCTTCTTCTTTTAGTATAGATGTTCTTCTTACTTTATATACTTGATATTCTCTTTCGCTAAAACAATATTCACAAAATGCTGATTTCTTCATGAGTTTATCCCTCCTTTTAGAAATGAAGACAATTCTTTTTATCTAAAAAGATATGTAATAGGCTTGTTTCTTTTATGTAGAGAGACTAATACTCTACTACTATTCACTTCATTACATATTACATTAAATTTCAAATAAATATCTACTATTTCTCTCTTATCCTCAACATTATACAATTCTTTTTGTAAACAAAATACATAAAGATCATTTTGCTCAACTCCATTTTTTACGTTTTGGAGGCCATAACAAAAATCTTTGTAGTCTATATCGCATAGTATACTTATTCTCTTCTTTTCATTTATATTGTATTCTTCTATAAATTGAATATTTTCTGCCTTATTTTCTTCTAAAGATATAGTATACATATCTTCACGGACACAATCTTTAATAATTTCAACTAAATTCCTAATTTGTTCCTTACTATAATCCTTTAGCAGCAATCTTCTTCACCACCTTACTACTTCTAATAATCTAACAAAAGGTTATCATTTTATAGAATTGGTGTCAATCATAGCCAAGATTTCCTTCTAATTAACTATTAATGCTGTTACAAGGTAAATTCTTTAGACTAATCATAAAACATTCATTATGTAACAGCATTAACATGTAATCTGTAATTTTATTTATCCTTCTTGTGGTGCATATTCTGTTTGAATTGATTCTCCTTTTTCTTCCGATACTAAATCATCAGTATATACAACTATTATTTCCTGTATAGATTCATCACTTGTTTTATATACTTTACTTCTTATTTTACTTGAATATTTCCCATTTACCCCATCATTATATATGCTCTTTATCGCATCTACTATTTTAGAGTTATTTCCTTTTATTTTATTAACATCATATCCTTCCATTGAACTCCATATTGCTATCTGAGTAGCGAAATACGCTTCGTTTTCATTGTCTAAATTTAATTCAGCTACAGATCTATTGGGATATCCGGCAGCAATAACATTACGAACTGATTCACTTAGATTACTATTTGACGAAAAATTTTGCCCAGATGGATATTTTTCATTTATCTCTAAGCAATATGCAACATTGTTGCTTCCAGCAACTCTTATTCTTCTCGCTGTAAGATCATAGCCATCGTACTCAACTGTATATAATGGTTCCTTATCAGTCGTTATTTTCACAGTATTAGCATCAGCGCCAACGAAAGCCAAACTCATAAGTACGTTAAAAATAATAAAATAACTTAATACTTTTATGTATTTTTTTAATTTCATTTGTATTCCTCCTATACATTTATCTTCATACATAGTTTCTCTTTTAATACTCTTATATATTCATAAATTAACTATAAAAATATAAATAGTTAAATATATCTACTTTCTTTAATTTTATACTTCTTTTCTTTAAAATAAAAAAATGCCATTAGTATTTTCATTAATACTAACAGCATTCTTATAATTAATTTCCTTGTTTATAAACTTTTATCTTATTCCGCTTCGTTCATTATACCCAATTTATCAAATATCATAAAACTTATACTTAACACCATAGCAACTACTGTTGCTAGTCCCATTCCTTTAAGTTCAATAGTCCCTAAAGTTAATTTTATGCCACTTAATCCTACTATAAATACTACCGAAGTTAATATTAAATTTCTTGATTTAGAAAAATCAACTTTTTCTTCAATAAAAGTTCTTAATCCTGAAGTTGCAATAGTTCCAAATAATAAGAAGCTTATTCCTCCAATAACAGGCGTTGGAATTGTGCTGATAAGTGCTGACATTTTCCCAGAAAACCCTAGCAAAATTGATACTAAGCCGGCCCCACATATTACATATACACTATACACTTTAGTTAGAGCTAAAACTCCTATATTTTCACCATAAGTTGTTGTTGGTACAGAACCAAACATTCCCGAAATTATAGTTGATAGCCCGTCTCCAAGTAAAGATCTATGAAGCCCAGGATCTTTTGATAAATCTCTTCCAACAATGCTACTAGTAACTTTTAAATGACCAACATGCTCTGCAATCACTACGAATGTTGCAGGTAGTATAGTTAAAATTGCATTTAAATTGAAATGTGCAACCTTTATATTAGGTAAAACAAAATAATTTGCATTATTTATAGTACTAAAATCTACTAATCCCATAAAGAATGCTGTTATGTATCCAACTACTACCCCTATTAATATAGGTATAACTTTCAAGAATCCTTTTAATAAGATATTACATAAAATCACTGTAGCTAAAGTAACCATCGAAACAATTACCCATGTTATGTTTAAAGTTGGAGAATTACTTAATCCAACCGGAAAACCTGCTTGATCTGCTGCATTACTGGCTAATTCTAAACCTATAATTGTTATTATTGATCCCATAGCAGCTGGTGGAAATAATTTATTTATCCATCCCATACCTGTATATCCAACAATAATCGCTATTATTGAAAATGATATACCTACAAATACAAAACCGCCTTGTATAGTCTGAAAATCATATCCTTGACTATATAAAAGTAATACTGGTGATATAAAGGCAAAACTTGATCCTAAATAAGCTGGAATACTTTTTTTAGTAATAAAGGCATAAAGTAATGTACCAATACCATTAAAAAATAGCACTGTTGTTGGATCAATTTTAAAAATAAGTGGTACTAAGACTGAAGCTCCAAACATTGCAAACAAATGTTGGATACTTAATGGAATTGCTCTCTTTAAAGAAACTTTCTCTTTTACATCTATAAAATTTTTTTCGCTTTTTAATGATTTATTATTCATCATATGTTCCCCCTTCTTAGCTTCTCTGAACTAAATTAAAAGTATGCTTTTACAAAAATATCATATATTCATGAGTTTTGTCAACAATTCTGTGCAATTTTTTTAAATATTATTGTTGAAATTTTAATATTAGTTTTTTTATTGTTGTCATAATATTGCCACAATATATATTTATACTATTACTTGAAACAAGATAAAACATTATTTTACTCCTATTAAAAATACTATGACCCATATAAGAATAGTTCATTTCACCCTAGTGAACTATTCTTTTTTGTTATGTGAAATATTTTTTATGCTGCACTAATTATACTTTAATGACACTATATTTATTCTAATTATTTAGATTAGTTTCATATTCCTTCCCATAAAACACCTTTATCAAGCTTACATTGTGTTATAAATTCTATTGCTGCCACACTATGTTCAAGATCACCGTATAATTTTTGTTTCTCTAGGCCTGATATATTATTATTGCTTATTAGCAACATCTTGTAGTTTTCTACTATTGTTGTTATTGCGCTTTTTAATGCTTCTTTTTGTTGATCCTTTGTTAGCTTTTCATCTTTTACTTCTCCCATACCCTCACCCCTTTTCTATAACTAAAAATATTCTATAAATTATATAAAATCCCTTTTTCAAATCTGCAGTATTTATGTTATTCTGTATAAGATTTTTATTTATAAAACTGTGTTATCGATATTTTCTAATATAAAACAATTTTTTCATAAACTTAAAATTCAATAAGAATTAATTTATATACTAGCCTTGTCATAATCCTGTAACAATCTTAAGTTATAATATCAATATAAACAATTTTCATTATTTTTTTACCTCAAAAAAATATCGTCAACCAATTTTAAGATAGCTTATATTTCTAAATAAGCTATCCTTTTCATTGATTTTTCTTAATAATTTACCAAATTCAAATGATTAGATTTTTTATCTTGTAGTATAATTCGATTCCATCATACCTTCAGTAAACAGTACTATTTAGAACTTTCTATTAAGAATCCTCCTAGATCTCGATCCAATTCTCTAATATGCTTTCTCCACCAACTGGACATCTTCTGTTGTACATTTATAACAAATAATGCTGAGACACCAGCTTTTTCAAAAACTTTTCTTAATTCTCTAAGCTCCTCTTTGAATTCTTCATGTTGCTTATGTTGAATATCGTATTTAGGATAATTACTCTTTCTTTGCATCTCTTCTTCATCATTAAAATGCTTAATAACGTACTCTTCTAGAAAGCTTAAAGTCTCTATAACCTCATCTTTTCCTTTTCCCTCTCTCATCGCACTTACTAACTTATTAATTCTATCAAACAATTCTTTGTGTTGATGATCTATTTTATCAATACCCACTGACCATTTCTTATCCCAATTAAATTCCATAAAAAACCACCCTTCATTAATGCATAAATTATTCTTAAGTTGATTCTCTTTTTTATAATACCTCCATAATATAATTTTAGTTAAATTGACTCGATATACTTATCACGATCGAATCTCTTTTACCTAATCATATATTTCTACATTCTTATACAAATACCTTCTTTCTGTAATCTTTATTTTAACTTTTATTTCCACATTTTTCAGCATTAAAAGCATCATTTTCTCTTTTTTATACATGATGTATTGTAAATTTATAACATTGTATAAACTTTTGTGTCGTTAATAATTTACTATCGCAATATATTTCTTAATAGAAATATACTTATTCACTTTTTATTAACGCTTGTATACCATAGAATTATATTTTCACATACTATAATCTACTTTTGAAATATCATGACCTTCTTGTTAATTAATTTATTTTTTTACATAAAAAAAGACCAAAGAATAATTATATCTCCTTAGTCTAAAATATCATATCTATTTATATACTATTATTCCAGTTATATAACCCAATATTCCCGAAATAGTTATCGCTAATATTTTTAATACTGGAATATTAATTTTTATTTCCATACACTTTAATCCTCTGTCTTTCTATATCTTAAATTCTAACACTTTAATTATAACATGTCCGCTTTAAATTTTCCACTTAAAAAGGATGGTTAATTTATGTTGCTTTCCTCTATAATCTTTTGTTTTTATTTTTGGCATAAAAATAACCTCCTATTAGTTAGATTGTTACACCCAACTAATAAAAGGTATTAGTCTTACATAAATTTAGAGTATTAATTGATATGAAAAACTATTAGTTGCTATTAAAATATAGATGAAAGATATTCTCCATTACCTTCAACGTAGCTTTTCACATTACTTCAAGCCAATTAGCTAACTTTATTTTTAAGTCTTAATTTATCAGCTATTATAGCTATAAATTCACTATTTGTTGGCTTACCTTTATCATTATGCACTGTATATCCAAATAACCTGTTAATCGCCTCAAACGTTCATATAACTAACCTTACATGATATTATCAATATAAATTTCCAACCCAATAAATTAGTAGTTTATAGCCCTAATATATTGGCTTAATATATAAAATATTTATTGGTATAATAATATAACATTTTCCACATGATTACAATACATATTTTAAATTAATTATTTATATAAAGGAAATTTCCTACATTAATATATGTATTTTATTCATCACCTAATCTCTCCCTTAACTGTCTCCAAGTTTTCTTAGGTAATTTACCTTGTCTTATTAATTGCATTTCTTTTAAACTTTGTTCTAAGGATTCTGCTACTGTACAATATCTTTCTTCGCTATCATCTCTTTTTAATAGCTCATAAACATCTCCATCTGATAATTCTAGAGCTTCTTTAAATTCTTTACCAGCTTTTATCATTTCATCAAAAGTATCTTTATTCTTCTTAAATTCTCTCGATATTCTCTCACTTATCTCTTCAACTTCTTCATTGTTCAATCCTTTTCTTTTAATAGCATTAGCAAATATATCTGTCATTTGCTCCCAATTATTAATTTTCTCTGATTGTAACTTTATTTCTTCTAGTAATTCATATACCTTTTTATTCATACCATTACTCTCCTCGTCAAATTCAACTATTATATTATACCAAAATGAAAGCGAAAAAAATAAGGATAATAAACAATATTTCTACTGCTTATTACCCTAAAATTTAATATTTGATTTCATAAAACCAGCTACCCAGTGTATTTTTCAATTCATTGCACTTATCTATTGATAAATATTGAGTTTCAATCCATACGCCCTTGTCATTTCCTCTGGCATAACATGTTACATCACCAAAATAAGATAATATATACTTTAAGTCTATACCTTCAAATGTTTCATCACCATTACTTCCATTTGGAAGATAATTAGTAATTACATATCCCTTATTTGGTTGCACTGTTTGACCAGTTAATCCACTTACGATTGCATTAGCTATAGCTTCAGCTCCTATTGAATTATATTTATCTACATCACTTTGAGTATCTGTAAAACAAACTTCTATTAACATAGCTGTAGCACTTGCATTTTTAACTACATATAAATTAGCTCCATCTTTTATACCTCTATTAGTAAATCCTA
This sequence comes from Clostridium sp. MF28, assembly GCF_002969175.1. NCBI lineage: Bacteria > Bacillati > Bacillota > Clostridia > Eubacteriales > Clostridiaceae > Clostridium > Clostridium sp. MF28. The sequence continues at coordinate 5,314,063 of NZ_CP014331.1, read as the reverse complement.
AAGATACAATATTATTTAATACTGATCTAGCTTTTGGCACTTCTTTGGCACTATATGTATAAACCTCTGTTCCTACTCCACCACCTGCATTTGCATGAATTGACACATATAAATCAACATTATTTGAATTAGCTTTATTAACTCTTTGTGCTAATGAATCACCAACACTTGTAGCTGAGGTTGGTCTAACTTCAACAACTGTATTTCCTAATGCTTGTAATTTACTAACTACCAAAGAACCCACAGAATTAATTATAGTTTCTTCTGCAATAAAACCTACTGCCCCTCTATCTTGTCCAACTCCATGACCAAAATCTATTGCTATTTTCATTTATAACACCTCTATTCATTTTTTTGAATTTGTTTTATTAATTGATTTGAATATACTGCTACACCAGTTACAAGTATCCCTTGAATAGCTGAATCTATACTTAAACCATTCATACCTATTGAACCAGCAATACCAAAAATCAATAGAATTATTGGTATGTATTTATCTGCAATATTTCCCAATTCTTTAAGTATCATGCCAATTATGTACAAAGCAGGTACTAAAATTAAAGCATATTCTTTTATATAACTTAATAAATCATTCATATTATCTACCACCTTCTATTTTATCTAGTCTTTCATGTGCAAATTGCACACCTTCTTCAACTTTTACAAGTCTGCTATCTTGGTTCTTTATGTCATTTTTTAAATCTTTAACATCAAAAGTAAGATTACTTACATTATTATTAATGTTATCTAACTTAATTGATATAGTAGTCATTACCTCAGTATTCTTTTTTTCTTCTTCTATTTTTTTATCTATATCTGCTTTAGAATCCCTTTTCATTGTTAATCTAGCAACAAATACTCCAGTTAAACAACTTCCAATTGCCACTAATATTTGTATTACATTATTTGTTAAGTACATTTTTTACCCCCGTTCTTTAGTTTAAATTAGGCAATAAAAAAAGCACCTATATTTGGTACTCAATTTATTGCCTTTAATTTATTGTTAAATTTTGTAATCCTACAGTTATTTTTCCTATATTATGTAGGAACTACTCTTAATAATTATTATTTCTATACAATAATTTCCTTTTATAAAGAAGAGACTAGAATTAACTAATCTCTATAACTCGAATTTTCTTTTTTTCCTTCATTTTCTACTTGTTTTAATTTCTTTCTTAATAATGCTTGAAATATTAAAAATCCTATAAAAAGCATCCATGTTATTATGTCGTAATTATACTTTGAACTTATTAGTGTTGTGATGATGCACACAAGTGAAATAAAATCATAAACTGTCCATGATCTAAGTACTATTGAAACTCTATTTGAAATATCAATTTTCTTATAATACAATTCAATTCCTCCTAACCTTAATTAGGGAAACATAATATATCTATACTAACTCTCTGTGCGCATAATATAAATAAGCATAATCCTTTAATCCTTCTGGTAATTCTTTAGGCTTCAAAGATTTCTCTAAAGATACTTTTATACAGGATGATGCTAAACCTAAAAATGTTCCAGCTGTTGGAAAATTTAATTTACTTCCTAAAAAACAACCATATAATGCTCCCATTCCTAAATTTGAAACTTGCGGAATATCAACTTCCACCTTTACACTTCCTAACATTCTTTTAAATTTTGATTCTGCCATTACTCTATTAAGTTCTATAATTTTAGTTTGTAATCTATTCGCACACATATCTTTTGATAATTGAATATCTCCAGAATTTATAATTGATAAATACATCTCATCCATTAATATTCTAAATTCCATCAATTCATCATATCTATGTTCTTTAAAATTTAATATATCTTCGAGTGAAATATTTGCAGATGGAATCGGAATACAATCATAAAGCTCCACCTGAATATTTCTTGTGTTTACACTGTCATTTGAAGGTAATATTATATCTTTAGTTGGTTGGGCTATAGACCATGTTTCATCCATATTTTTGCTATTCTCTTTTAAAGCGTTCATTTGACTTTGAATAAATATTTCTGGATTAACGGAAACTTTCCCATTAAGTATGTTATGAGTTCTTTTTAAAAGATTAGCTTTTTGTAGATATTCTTCATCTGGTGTTAGTTCGTTGAATATTATGTTGTTTGTTGGATAATCAATTCTATCCCAATATAATATATATTCTCTTAATTTAGTAGGATTTATCCCACCACCACATACTGTTAAGTTGTCTTTATCCCCTGAATATTCACTTGTTACAATTATTCCTCTCATGTCATCACTCCCTAATTAATATACTAAGTAAGAAGTTCTACATAAAATTTATATTTCCTTTTTTATACACTACTAAATGGGTTACACTTCATCCTATATTCCTATTGTGCATTATTTAATGCCTTATTAAATCTTTCAATGTACTTATTTTTTCTTTCTTCTAATTCCTCATATTCTGAAACATCTCCTCTATCATTAATACTTACTTCTTCGACATTTTCCCATTCTTCTAAAAGTTCTAAAAAAATATTTAATAATTCTTCTTTCAAAATACATTCCTCCATAAAAGTGGTATAATCTCCCTAGAAAAGGGGGGGGGGTATTTAAAATGGACTATCTAAACGATGCAAAAGTATGTCTTTCAGTTTCTAGTTCTATGTTAAAAGAAATTGAAAAAATTTATAACGACTCACTATTACAAGATTCTACACCGTCGACTCTTAAAGTTACTATAAAAAACTTTTTAGAAAATATACGTTCTTCATTAGAATATATCACTAATTATGTTTTTTATACTTACTGTGCTAAAAATTATACTGAAACAGAATTAAAACGCAAAAAAGTTTATTTTCCAATAAGAAAAGATAAAAATTACTTTGATAAATGTATAAATAAAGATTTTCGTGGATTACATGAATCAAATCCAGAAATTTATCAAATCTTAGAGAATTGCCAAGCTTTTAATGTCCAATCAACTATCATTCCGACTGCTACAGCTACACCGTACAATAATTTTTTGATAATGCCCCACATACCAGTTTTACTATTTATTTCTCCTCAGTTTTTAGCATCTAAAATACCTGTAGAGTAATCTATAATCATTACTACTGTTAACATTATTAATATTGGCAATAATATTCCTAATTTAACGCTTAAATAAGCTCCTATGCTTGCTATAAATGCTCTTATATAATTTGTTTTTTCCATTATTAATTCCCTCTTTCTTATCTTTTTTTTGTTTAAAAATGAGCAACAAAAAAGCACCTAAAATTAATTAGGTACTATTATATTGCATTTCTTTAATTATTAAATTACATATATTTTTAGAAATATGGAGGATAAAAAATCCAAGGTGCTTGACTATTACATTGAATATTCCATGATACATTTTCTTTTATTTTTGGTAAGTTTTGATTATATTCATTTTCGATAGAATGAAGAAATATTATTATAGCTATATTTAATATTGTCCCACCTATAGTAGAATAACTTGTTTCTCCATGTAAAGAAGAATTTCTCCAATTATAAATTATTCTACATGGTTCATTTGGATTTTCTTCATTTAATCCCTTAATGTGTTCTAATATACTATTTAAATTTTTAACAAGTGTTTCTTTCCCAACTTTTTGAATAATAAGTAATAATAAATCTTCAATACTATTAATAGAGTCCCCTGTTATATATTTTTTTGTATAACCAGTACCTCTTTTAACATCGAAATCTTTTATTACTTTACCAGACAACAAAACATACTCATGACAATGTTTTTTTAATACACTTTCTAATAATGGAAAAGATAAATATGCTAATATAAGATGACTATTTGTATAGAGTTCATTAAGATTGTGTTCAATTGGATGTTCTTTTCTATACTTAAATCTTCGTAAAGCCACCTCTTTACTAGATGGCGGTTTTTCTATTCCAGCAAGCGTTGAACGAATGCATGTACAAAATAGCTCTTTAATCGGATATTCATTTAAATCATTTAGATAATTAATATGTCTATTATTTATTATTTCTCCTATCCATGACCAAAACCATTGATGATCTTCACTAATTATTGTATTCATACCTTTTAATAAAAGAATTCTAGTTAGTTCAATACAACAAATTTGCAATTCATTGGAATTTAAATCATGCATTCTTATACCATTATTAATGAGTCTAAACTGTTCTGATTTTCCTATACTAATGCCTCCATTTTCACCTAAAGCTTCTCTTTTCCAATCCTCGCATAATTTTCTAATTAATTCTATATTCTCAGACATAATTTCACCTCACTCATGGCATATTATACCATGAATTTAGTTAGAAAAATTTACATTTTTTATAAATTACTCACAAATTACCTCTATTTCTTCAATCTCATAAATTAGATAAGGATTATTATTCATACTATTCTTTACTTTTTCTGCTGTTTCTTTATGCAAAAAATAATTAATAGTATTGAATTCGTCATATCTACTATCCTTTTCTCGTTGTACTAAATGATATATTTTCATTTTTTCTCCTCCTAAAAAATACATCTGTATTTAATTCTATATCTTTATAAATTATTATATTAATATTTTGTATATTTAAGCAATAAAAAAGAACTATTACAGTCCCAATTATTACTAAATATACAAAATTATTTCTTCACTTAGCTTCTATTATATATATTACTATTACACAGAAAGTTAAACGGTTTGTCCTTCATCTAATAAATCTACTACATCTTTATATTCTTCTAAAGTTTTAAGATATTCATATCCTTGTTGTATGAAATTCTTTGAAGTACTAGATACATCTGGAATAAATGAATAACATTCTTGTTTCAATAATGTCCCATCTTTTTTATCATAAATTCCTACATTTAATACTAAATTATTTTTATCTCCATTTTGATTAAGTATTTTAATATAAGCAGAATTTACTGTCACTATTTTTGTTATAACACTAATAACGCTACTATCAATTTTAGTTAGTACGTTTATATTATCATCATATGAATTATAATATATATTTACATCTACATTTTTGCTTAAAGCCACAATATCATCTCCCTTTAACTTTTTGCTAATATTTTATTTTAGCTATATTTCATATGCAGTACCAGAGCGTATTACAAAAGATATACTAGAATTTGCTGAAATAGTTTTTGTTGTAGAACCATCTTTAAAATAAATATTACCTTCTGTACTTAATGTAATTGAACTTCCAGCTATAACATGTATCACCTGTCCTTCATAAACATGAGATATATTTTTTATAGTTGAACTACTAGAAACCAAAAATTCACTGCCACCAAATTTTGAATATAAAACTGATCCTGATGTTACATTTATAACATTATTAGGAGTAATTGCTAATTTATTATTATTAAAATATAAATTACCATTAGCGCTTTGAGTGAATGTTGTTGTGAGCCAACTATTAGGCAATGATATATTCAATAATTTTATTTTTATATCATTATTATTAGATTCGGCTAATAGTTTTATAATAGGAGTATCGGTTATTATATTATCGTCATAAAATAAGTTAACATCAATATGATTTAGAATACCTTGTATATTTAAAATTCTATTTCCAACTATACCTTCTAATATACAGTCAACCATTGATACTTTGTTTACTATGTCGAAACCATAGATATCTCCTGCGCATCCATTAAATTTACAGTCAGTGAAATTTGTATTACTACCATAAAACCATTTTGTACGCCCATAAACAGGTGGCGTTGCAAAATCACAATTAACAAAACTAATAGTCTGTATGTGAGAAGTTATTGAAGAACTAACATATATAAATGCTTTACCACTATCATATAATTCTGATGTTGTTGGAAAATATTTGTCTGAATGATTAACAAATAAGCAATTAGTAAATCGTACTTCATCGTTATTGTTAAAATAAAATGTATTAATAGCATTATTATTTGTATAAGATTTTTCGAATTTGCAATTTGTAAAATAAAGATGTCTGCAAGCATAATCTGTTGCACAATATATAAAATTTGTTGCATTTTCAAAATGGCAATTAACATATTTATGTGCATTACATACATCATTACCTTGTCGATATATAAACATTGAAGCAATTTGGCTTGATGTTGATTTTCCACAATGTTGAACTGTTAAATTTGTATAATTCGAATCCATGACATCTGTAAAATCAAACGCTGAATAATAAAAACCATAGACATATAAATTTTCAAAATTAAAGGTTTGTACATAATCTAATACAAAACAAGAATTGTATAAATCATCAGATGCAATAAAACTTAAATTTTTAAACGAAAAGCCTCTTAGTAAAAGTGAATTCGCATAAGAACCACTAATATTAACACAACAATCGTTAATTGGATTGTGAATAATCGTTTTTATTCCATCGCCTATAAATTCTATACCTGTAAAATTTGGTAATGAATTTAAATCATTAGCTGTATAGTCAACATTAAATCTACAGTTTATTGAGAATATATAATCTCCTGACGGTATATATATTTTTGAATATCCATTAGCCATTGCATATTTAATTAATACAGTCATTTCATTCGTATGATCAATACCATCTGCTAATACACCGAATTTAGTACAATTTAACCATAGTAATTCATGTTTCGCAGTTTCTGACAATTGCGTATTAACACTTGCTAACTTATTAGAAATATCTGAAACATCAGCATGTTGATTTTCAAAACTTTCTAGAGAATTTAATAGAGTTTGTCCAGTTTGATTCACAGTATTTAAATCATTTTTCGTATTATCAGCACTAGTTTTTAAATCATCTAAAACATTTTTTGTATTAGTTGCATTAGTATTGCTAGTATCTAATGCTATTTTACTTGCATCGGCTGTAGTAATACTACCATTTAAATTAGTTTTAGCAGTCTCGCTATCGGCGATAGTATCTTTTAATTCATTATTTGCATTTATAGCATTATCTATATTTTCAAAGAAATCACTAGCTTGATCTAACTTATTTTCTAACTCTTCTAATAGAGTATATGTACTTTTTGAAATTGTGGCATTCACATCTAATACACTCGGTACAACTATTAAAACCAAGTTAAAAGTAGCTTTCTTCTTTCCTGTAGTCTTATTTATAAACTGTAACTCTACAAGGGTTTTACCTGATGTAGTTGTTAATTGTTCATCTGCCCAATATTTACAATATTACTATTTATAGTTATTCCAATATGTTGCTGTATGAGTGGTACTTTATCAGCCTTCAAAGCTTTTAATCTAACATCATAATTAGTTAAATCTGCCTGTATACTATTATCATATATATTAAATTCTAAAATTAAATCATCAAATTGTTTGCATGTTGTATATATGTTTAAATTCTGTTTAAGATCTAAACTTGCTGTTAAATCTTGTATTGCCATTTAATCATCCCCTTCTAACTGTTATCTGTCATTTCTGACACTATATCTCTTATATAAGATCTCAAACTATCCCCATTAATACTTAGACTTCCACTTACATCTAAATTTCCATCTATATCAACATTTGCATAGAATCGAGAATAAGCTCTAAATCTAGCTGTATCAACAACATTTAATGTGTTAGTTACTTCAAAATCATCATCAGCGACTAAAGTAGTCTTATCACTTGCTACATAAATTTTACTTGTATAACCATTTTCATTAGTCATGCTCAGACCATTTCTATCTAATTTGTAAGTTGAATCTCCATCATCTACAACAAATCCTCCATCAGCAGTGCATCTTCCATTTGTATTAACATAAAATACTAGATTAGAATTTTTATAAAGTCTAAACTTACCATCGTGCACTTCTAGTCCATTTCCATCTATTACTACATAAGCATTACTAGCACCTACACATGCTACTTTAAATGCATTCTTGCTAAGTTCCCAACCCATTCCAGTTCCATCCTGTTCAACTACTGCATCAATTTTTTCTTCCTGTATATCTAGTCTTGCGTTTATTTTCTTTTCAGAATTTGAGACTTGTAAAATTATCTCTTGCTTAGTAAACTGTATTTGCTTTACTGTATCGCTTATAATATCTGTTATGTTTTTTCTAGCAAATCCAATTTCAACTTTATCTATTGTTGTATTTCCTTCTGAATCTACTGTATAGCTAATTTTATTAACTCTGCCTTGTAAATCTAGATTTAACTTCTTATGTTTGATATAAACCGTATCCCCTAAATTTACATTCTCTAAAGCTTTATAATTTTTATATTCTTCTGTTTTACTTAATTCTATAAAATCTATAACATAGTTAAATGTTATTTGATCTACTTTATCCTCATTAAACATCTTATTGCAAGTATCTCTCATAATCTTATATGCTTCTTCAACTGTGATTTGTTTTTCATCTTTTGTATTAGTTCCATCCCAAATATTTAGATTTAATTCAACATCTCGATAATATTTCTTTTCATATGCTCCAGCATTAGAACTTACAATCTGATATTCTGGCAATCTATAGTCTCCTGACTTTGGTATAAGAACAGTTGCCAAATCAGTTAAATCTATAGTTTCTTTTATTGAAGATATATTTTTACCATATTCAATAACAACACCATTGTCTTCCCCTCTTTGATTAACTATATCTATAGTGTCATTGCTCACTATAAATTCTCCACCATATTCAGATAAAACACTATTCTCTGAACCTATAATGGCACTTAGTAAATTTCCTTCTTTAACTTCTAATATCACATTAGTGTTAGTGTTTGTATCTAAGTCACCAACTTTATAATTATGGGCATCTAAAGCATTATCCAATATAATTTGTATAGCTTCTTTTCTAGTCTTTCCTACAATAGTAATAGCTCTAATTCTGTTTTCCTTCAAATCTGCCAATAACTTAGATTGACTTTGAACTGTAATGGAATTGGAGTTATTTTCCTTCTGAATTATTCTAAATTGCTGATTATCTCTACTATCAATTGTTGGAGCAGAAATTATTGAAGCAGCTACTAAATTACTAGAAATATTTTTAGTGTCTTCCAATGGATATTCAAGTTCCATCGTATAATCTTCATTTATCTCTTCAGTAACCTTACAAGAAATTACTTCACTTAACACAGTTTCATTATGAGAAAAGTCTGTTTCATTATTTTTAAATAATCTAATCAATTAATAACACCTCCATCTTGGAGTAATCTCTAATTTACTTACATTTCCACTCCATGAAATTGTATTTTTTCCAATAAAAAAGACCGGATAATCTCCAGTCATATTTCTTCCAAAATTAATATTATTTTTGTAGCATTCTTTTATTTCTGAATCTATCGTCACATAATCAGTTACATTTTTTATTGTGAAACTTGAAGTATTAATACTCACAGTTATGTTTCCACTTCCATAAATCTTTATCAATGACCTTGATTCATATGTACCAAAATTATTTAATACCATTCCACTAGTTGTAATAATTTGAGCCTTTAATCCACTAGTCATATATTTTAGTCCATTACAAATAAAAGTTGCAGTAAAACGTCTTATAATTCTACTACTAGTTTTAGTTTCACTTATCTTAATCTGTTTAACTTTATATGTTTTACTCTCGTCTGCACTATAAAAAAGTTCTTTAGACTTTGTATTTAATAACCAATTATCAATCATAGTTTTCTTCATAAAATATTCATCTTCATCTGCTTTGTACCAAAAGTCAAAACTTAATGATATATCACTAAATCCTTTAATCTTTGTAAGATTTTCTCCACCATCAATTTCTATCGTTTCATATTCAATATTACAGGCCGGTATAACTGGAATATTTTCTATTATTAAGTCTAATTCTCTACTATCTACATTGTTATAAAATATATAAGACATCCTACCACCCCTTTCTACTTGAACTAAATGCTAAGTTACTACTTATATATGGTGTTGCTACTCTAGCAAATTCTTTTCCATCTAAAATTACAGGAACTTCAATTTTGATTTGCTGAGGACTTCCACCACCATAAGAGTTCTGTGCAATATTACTGGCCACTTTATTAGCTACTTCTAAAGCAGTTTGTTTAACTAAATCCTCACTTGAATCATGATTATAAATTCTAGTACCTGAAGGCAAGTCATATAATTCATATCCTTTTTCATGTAAGGTTGTATATCCTCCCGCGAAACTATCACTACCAGTCCAATTACTCCCAATTGTTAATTGATCTGCATCAGCTGCATCTACACCTGAAGCATTTCCACTTACATCATAGGAGAATGTTTTGCTTGATGGAATCCAACTACTCCACCAATTTTTCAATTTATCCCACCATGTTAATATCTTACCTGTACTTGTATCTACACTATTTTCAAGATCACTATTCATTCCTTTTATTTTTTCAACTGCTCCATCACGAGTTTCTTGTGCCTTTTGAATAGTATCATCTCTTTGCTTGGTTGCATCTGCTATCATTTTATCAGCTTGCTCTGATGTTATAGAACCTACCTCATCACGTTGCTTAATTATTGTTGCAACAGTTTGATCATATTCATCATTAGCCGCTTTAATAGCTCCATCTCTACTTTCATTTAATTTTTGAATATGTTCTGATGCCTGTTCAGCAGTAATTCTTCCATCATAATCCTTCATTCTTTGTAAGATAACCTGTGCTTCAACCTCATTATCAGAAAGTGATTTTACTGCATTTTCTTTCATTTGATTTTGTAATTGTCCTATATCAGTTACCTCTTGACCCGTTAAAGTTCTATGCTCATTACTTGCATTCTGAATTATTTGATTAATTTGATCTTCATATTGCTGTGTTTGAGTTTGCTTATTAGTATAGAATTCTGTTGTCTTTTGCATTATTTCAGTTTGCTCTGTACTGGTAATAGTATTTTGTTGTGTAAATAATTCTTGTAACTTAGCTACACTATCATTCTTTTGCTTTTCATATCCTTGTATAACGCTCTGAGTCATACCATCGAATTTAGCTTTAGTGTCAGTTGCAATTTCACCTGTGATTGTTTGGCTATTTATGTACAAATCTTGTATACTACTCTTTGCACCTTCATCCATATCTAAATATGATTTTACTGCTTCTTTAGTAGCATCACTTATTTTTACAGTATTAGTAGCAACATTTTGAGTCATTGCTCCATACTCAGTTTGAACTGTCTGTGATGTGTATTCCACTTTATCTGCAAATAAATCAACACTTGGTACAACTTCTTGAGTTAATCCTTTATAAATTCCATACCCAGCTAAAGCAACTGCACCAGCTACTGCAATATATGGTGTCGCCGCTACTACTGCACCGCCTAAACCTGTTGCTAAAGCACCAAGTCCACCAGTACCTCCTGCTACAACACCTGCTTCTGCTACACCTTCAGTTGCTACTGTTGCAGTTCCTAAAACACCAGATAATTTAGATGCTACATTAATTACTGTTCCTACACCATTAGCTACTCCACCAACTACTTTAAGAATTCCACCAAGTGCAGTACTGAACATTACAACATCTGCAATAGTTTTTATTTGTTCTTTATCCATACCTTCTAAAGTTGATGTTAGCCCACCGATAACATTGGTTATTTCCCCCATCACTGGTGCTAATGCATCTCCTAATTGAATGCTTGCATTTTTCAACTCATTGAAATTTTTACGCATTTTATTACCAGCAGTATCATCTACCTTATTAAAAGCTTCATCTAGAGCAGTTGTATTACCGGTCATTTGTTCCATACTTTGACTGTACAAATCCATACCTTGGTCACTTGTCATAGTAAGCACTGTATTAACAGCTTCAACAGATCCAAATAGTTGATATAACTCTTCTGTATTACCATTAGTTTTTTGCTTTACTTCTTCTAAGAACTTTCCCCAGCCAACACTTTGTAAATGAGCAGTATTGAATTCTATACCTAGCTTTTGTGCCATTTTAGCCGCTTCATCCGAAGGTTTTGCTATATTAGAATAAGCCGCTTTTAAGCCTGTTATAGCCTCACTAGTTTTAATACCATTAGCAGTTAATACAGCAAGTGAACTAAATAATTCTTTTGTACTAACTTTCAATGCACTAGATGTTGCCGCAACTTGTCCTATACTAGATGACATCTCCCCGAAAGTCGTCTTACCTAGATTTTGAGCAATAAACATCTGATTAGCTATATCAGTTACTTCTTCAGTCTTCAATCCGTATGAGTTAAGAACTGTTGTTAATCCATCAACTGATGTTGCAGTATCTGTAAATCCACCTTTCGCCGCTTTAACTGCTGTAGTAAGAAACTCTACAGATTTTCCAGCATCTACTCCTGATGAAATGGTATCATACATACCATCCTGAATAGTTTCAAAGCTTTCTCCAGACATATTGCTCAAATCAATAACACCTTTTCCAAGGTCATCTAATGAAATATTAGTTGTATCTGCTACTGTGCTAATTTTAGCCATACCATCACTAAAATCCATACTGAATTTAGCTCCTGCTATTCCTGCGGCAGTCAAAGGTGCTGTTAATTTTAATATACCATTACCAACATTATTGGCTTTGTCTCCGAAATATTTTAACTTATCGCTACTCTCTTTTAAGCCTTTACTAGCATTAATCCATTTATTGTTACTTTTATCTAATTCATCATTTATCTTCTTAAGCTCTCCCTGAGTTTTAACCATTTCAGTTTCGGCTTTATTCATATTGGTTTGATAGTTTTGAATTTGCTTAGCATTAGATTCTATAGCTTTTTCTTTTTTCTTATATTCTTCTGTTAGTTCATCAATAGATTTTTTAGCACTCTTAGCTTGTTCGCTTTCTTTTCCATAGAGTTGAATTGCTTCTTGATATTTTGCATTGGCACCTTCTAAGCTAGACTTTAACTTATCTCTTTCAGAAATATTATTATTCATCTTTTGACTAGCCTTTTCCATTGCCTGTCTATATGTATCAACCTTTTTGGACTGTAAATCAAATTGTTTAGATAGTGCATCCTGCGCTGATTTCAACTTATCACTGGTGGCTCCAAATGTTTTTAATCCTTCACTAGCTAATTTAAATTCAGATTGAACTTCTTTTAAGCTACTATTGATTCCTTTAATACTTGAATTATAGCCAGTGTCATCTAAGACCACCTTAGCTTTTATTAGCTTCTCTAAATCACTCAATTACTTTTACCCCCTTCCTATAAAAATGCTATTTCGTCTATATAAACCCTACGTTCCTTATTAGATTTGTTTTCATCATCTTTATCTTCTATTTTCCATCCATTAAATTTCACATGATTCATCCAAATTTTATATATTTCAGCATGTGTACTCTCCATAAATTCATCTTTTGTAAAATTCAAATGTACTTTACAAATATAAAAAAGCCAGTCAAAATTCATCTCATAAGGATTTTTTGACTGGTCACCTAGTTTTTTTCCGTTTTAGATTTCTTGGTTTCTTTATTATCTTTTGTATCATTAATCCCTATATAATCAAAATATAAGTTGGTTACAAACGTTGCTATTTCACCATTATTAAGTTGACGAGGTGTTAATAGGTCTGTTAATTCTTCATATCCAAACTCTTTTTCTAAGCAACAGCAACTTAATAATTTTAAAGCATTTGTTATAAATTCTTTTCCTTCCATGATCCCTTGCAATACAGTTCCATAATTTCCATACTTAGCATCTATTTTTAATATTGTTCTATTGGTCATTTTAAATGTGTACTCATTCTCACCAATCATTAATTTTTTAGTTTTATCTAACATATTTACATTACTCCTCTTCATATTTTTTAATAAAAAAGCCCTCATAATAATTGAGAGCTTTAATTTAACTAAGGTGTAGCAACTTTCTTAGTTGGAACTATTACACCTTCAAAGAATTTAGTTTCAATATCTGCTGGGCAATTTGGATCATCCTCATCTACGTTGTATTTCCACATTCCATTATTTTGTAATGGTTGGAATGTTGACTTCATCTCTGGTGTCTGATAATCAACTTTCCCTTCTTGGCCTTTACTAGAATCATCAGGTAATTCCATTTTTCCCTTATAAAGAATTCCGTATCTCTTTTTGCCATTAGATTTATTTGCAACATAAAGTAAAGCTATGTATGGAGCTATATCATCAGATGAGGCAAATGTTCCACCTTCTGTTGCCACTGTTTGTCCTAATAAATCAGCAGATTGTGCATTAGTTAAATCTGCTACATTTACAGTAACTTCAATGTCTTCTAATGTTGTTGCTTGCTCCCAAACCTTATTTTCAGCATAAAGTTTTTCTGTATTACTCTTTGGTGCAATTTTAATTTCTTTCACTCCTGGTAAATAAATAGGAGTATCAAATGTTAATCCTGTAGAATCATCTTTCGTAATTTTTGCATAATATAATTTTTCTAAACCAATTATAGCCATATAATAATCACTCTCTTTCTATTTTTAATTATTGTTTAATGTAATAAAAAAACGCATGGCTTTATGGAATAGTTGTGTATCATTTTCATATAAATCAGCACACATACTCCTATTAAAGCCAGCGTTAATCATAATTTCTTTAATTTTATTTTCTAAATCTGTATAATCTTTTTTGCTAAATATATCTACTTGCACATAATAATTAGTTGCTATCTCTTTATTCTCTGCCCATTCTTCACCATTCTCATCAAAGATTTCATACTCAATATATGGTGTTTCTGGATTATCTGCATGTAAAAAATATACTTTTTTATCTGCCGTTAAGTTTAATATATCAGTATTTGATAATGTATCTTTCATTAACTTCTTAATATTAACCATCACACCACCTCTACTTTAATAATCCTTTTGCTAATACTTCTAAAGCTTCATTTTGAGAACTATTTACAGAACGCTCAAAGAATCCGACATGATGTTTTTGTTGACTTGTTCCAAATTCCTCGAAACCCGTATACCAAGCCCCCATAATAACTGCCCCTGTTATAGAAAAATCATCTTTACTAACTTTTTCTTTAATCTTTTCTTTCATATTTCCAGTCTCGCCAACAGGCGTATTACTTTCAACTGCCTTGTAAATTACATCCATACCAGCTTTCATTGCTTTCTTTTCATCAGTTTCTGTTAAGGTCATATCCTGTAGCAATTCTTCTAATTCCTCAAAACCTTCTAATTCTATACTACTCATATACTCACCCCTTAACCTCTGCCTTTATATCTATCCATTGGTGTAAATTATTATAATCAGAGCAGAATAATATATCATAATCATTTTCTTTATAGATTACTTTATATTTTTGGGTTGCCCCTACTTCTAATAAAGGCTTTGTCTTATTGCAATATCGCACTGTAAATGTAACTATATTCTCAGAATTATTAGCTTTGGCAGAAATGAATTCTTTACCACTAATTTGTTTAAATGAAGACCAGCATGAATAATATGTATCATCCCAAGTTGGTTCATCAAAACCATTATCATTCTGCACTTCTCCAATGTATTCTGATATTATTATCCTTTCATTCATTTTAAAGCTACCCATGATTACACCAAATTTTTAGAGTATAACCCTAATATACTTTCTATAATTGCATTTGGTTTAGGAATATTGTTCCCACTGCTAGTAAATTCTCTTTTATCATACATATCATTTATTAGAGCTAAATAAACAATTGTTAAATCCTCTTTTGCATCAAGCACATCATCATCTAAATTCAGGTATTTTTTTATATAAGATTTAGATGATATCATAAACATATTCAGCAAAGGTTCATCATAATCAATTCTTAAATACTGTTTTAATATATCTTCTGTAACTTCACTTATTTTCATAAAATCACCCTTTCCATAAAATTGAGAAAGGGTTTTTAAACCCTCTCTAATTAAGCTACTTTTTTAGTAAATTTAACAATCTTTTGTGGTTCAATTATTGCACTATCAGCTTCTAAATAACCTACAACACCTATTGCATGTTGAGTAGCATACTTTTCAAGTAATACTTGAATTTCAACGGTTTGTGCAAATTTAACATATAAACCGCTCATGTCTCCATAATAAACTGCATCTGCATTTTCTGATATGTATACAATCTTACCTAATAGTGTATATCCAAAACCTTGTACATAATCCTTAGTTAATAAATAATTTCCTTCACCATCTTTTAATTTTCTTATAGCAGCAAAGTCTGTTTTATTCATAATCCATACGCATTTTGATTGGAAAACTTCTGGAACAGTTAATTGTACATCTATTAAATCATCAGCACCTATTTTAGCTACAACTGAAGAAACAACTGTATTAGTTGAAGTTGTTAATCCTTTCATTTTTACAGAACCTGTAATTAATTCTTTTTCTAAGAACTCTGCTAATGCTTGTGCAATTTTATTTATAGCAAATCCAGCAACATCTATATTAGTTCTATTTGCTAAAGACTTAGAAATTTTAGCTAAAGAACCTACTATAAAGTTTTGTAAAGATACAACAGTAAATTTACCTGTTTGTTCTGTTAACTCCTGCATATCATCAACATATGTAGCTTCAATATTTGTTGTATCATCATAAACTGGGAATTTAAGATTTCCACCTTCATTAAATATTGTTGTCATACTTACAATTGGAGATAATTCTTTGACCTTTTCAATAATTCTGTTTGCAATTGTTTCTGGAATAATTGCACCATTATTAGCTACATCTAAAGCTCTCTTTCCATTTATCATTTCAACAAATATTTTTTCATCTTCCATTGCTCTTACTTCTAGTACATTATCCTTAGTTTCTAATTCTCTCTTTTCCATTTTTTCATCATCCTTCCCTACTTCGATTTCTTTGTTTAATTCTTCTTTTATTTCCTCTTTAACTAGTTCTCTAGTTTCCTCAATTGTTTTTAATGTTGCATCAATATTAGCTACTTCTGTTTTAATTTCATTCATTCTATTAGTTTCGGTTTCGTCAAAACTTCTAACTTCTTCAGTAGCCTTATTTATCAATCCTTCCATTTCTCCAATTAAATTATTTCTTTTTTCTATAAATGCTTTTTTGTTCATTAATAATCACCTTTCCTTTTCAATTTTTGTTATATTTGTTTATTTTTTAATATAAATAACTCTGCAATATATACATCAAAATTTGGTATATCTTCGCTATTCATATAGTCATCTAATTCTCTTATTTCTAATGTAAAACTTTCATTATCTAAACTTCTTAACTCAACACTACACCCACTATAAGCAGGATTTTTCTTATCACTAAGGATACTAACTTCTTTTAAATCCAATTCATTAATATTCCTAGTTTCCAATACTCCAGTAGTCTTTGTACCTTTTGCTTTATTGAATCCAAAACTGCATCCAACCAACCTATTATTTTTAGCTAATTCTATAGTTTCAGCATCTTTAATAGTTGCTCTATAGTGAAGTCCTATTGAATCTTCTGAAAGTTCAACATTATCTCCTATTTTCCCAATTTGCTTATCAAAATTATGATCTAACAACATTACAATATTAGGATTACTGTCTAATGCCCTTTTAAAAGTTCCTTGTTTTATAATTTCAACAAACTTTTTACCATCAGATTTATCAGTCATAATTTTAGATTTTCTTTCGGTAACATTTATATAACCCTCTAGTTCAATGGAATCCTCTAACATCCTAAT
This sequence comes from Clostridium sp. MF28, assembly GCF_002969175.1. Classification (NCBI taxonomy): domain Bacteria; kingdom Bacillati; phylum Bacillota; class Clostridia; order Eubacteriales; family Clostridiaceae; genus Clostridium; species Clostridium sp. MF28. The sequence goes on along the minus strand of NZ_CP014331.1, from coordinate 5,296,587 downwards.
TTCCACATATATCACTCCTCTCTACTCTCTAATTTTGCTTTTAGATTTAACTATTAAAATACATCTAATTACACACACTAATGTAAAAAGTGGTAATGTGTATATTAATCCAAACTTAATTAATATAAATAAAAAAGAAGTTACAACAGCTCCTAAGAACCATGCATCTTCTTCATTCTTACTAAAATATTTAATTATTTTATATTTTTTATTATTAAGATTACTATTTATCTTCTGTTTCTTGTTCTTTAGGAGTATTTTGTTGTGTCGAATTGTTTTGTTTATCCACCCTTTTATCAATTCTATTCTTTGCATCAATATTCTCATTATCTCCACCCCCAGTAACTCCTAAGTTTGGTATAATCCACGTTCCATCTGTAGTATTAAACAACGCCTGTCCAATGGTCATCTTATGTAAATCAAGACCATTAATTGGTTCTAAATTCTCTTTTAACCTTATTTCATTTATACTTTCAATACCTGAATCTAAAGATAACTTATAAGCTTCAAATCTTTCACGAATATCTGCCTCAGTTAATTCATCCAAATCTAGTTTAAAGCAATAATTTTCTTCTTTTTCTGTTTCAAGCAATAGAGTTTTATCTATTGCGCATTCTATTGCATTAACTAAAGTATTTAATTTAGTTTTTACAAAAGTTTTAAAATCTTCTTCTGTTAAATCCTCTTTTAGCCCAAATAGTTGTAATAATTGCTTATTTATTAAATTAAAATTTTCTATTAATTGCATATCTCTATTAGTATTTGTAAGCGGACTATACTTCATAAAACTATTTAAAACAATTGGTTCATCTGTTTCCTGTATATCCTTTACATCTTGTTTAAGGTCTATAAATTCACCTGCCCCAAGTTTCTTTTCACTCTGCCAAACACCCTTACGTCCTCCACCTGCTTTAAGATTTTTATTTAAATAGCCTTGTAATCTTAATGCAGTTTCAAGTAATTCTTTGTTTTGTGCTACAATTCCATTTCCCTTTAATCCATCTTTAACAGAATAACAAGCAACTATAAATTCATGAATATCAACTTCATTACCTCTTATACTAAGAATTATATCTTTATGTATAGCTTCATTATCTTGTAAGCAACTGACTTCTTTACTATCAACATAGTATAATCCCATTACATCATTTAGAGTCTTATCTACATTAATATAAGATATTCCATCTAATAACATATCTTTTACCATGTTTTTCTTTAATAAATTTGCATTAGTAAAATAATTAGCTTCTTTATTCAATAAAAACAATCTCTTATCATTATCAATTTCTTCTAATTTTAACTTATCTATCTTTTTATATAGTTTAAAATCTAGACTAGCAATTAAAGATGTAATTAATTCTACACTGCTTGCTATTGCACTTAAATTAAGAATAGTATCTTTGTTTACAGTTATTTCATTTGTATTTGTTCCACTTATCGTATTATTTAGATCATCTATAGTTTCTATTTCTCTTTTCTCTAAAAGAAATCCCATTATATAACTCTCCCTTCATAAAATTATCTTTGCGAAACCCAACTTTCACCTTCAAATAATTCCTGTTGCAACAGATATAAAGCATTTATAGTTGCGAATACCATATCTACTTTACCAGCGGTTTTTACAGAAATTTTCTTATTTATATATTTATTTAAATTTGTGTCTTCTGTTTGTCTACAATTAGCAAAGTTTTGTTCATATATTTTATTATTGTAATAAGCAAATTTCTTTTGTAGTATTAACTCTTTTAACCATTTAATTGTTGGATGTAAAAGTGAACTATGTTGTTTTACTTCAACAGTTTCATAACCAAAATCTCTTTCCCATCTCTGTGCTGAATTTCTTAAATTACGTATATCAAACCCAATTTGTACTATATTTACGCCATATTTGTCTTCAAATTTTTCCTTAATATAATCTTCATATTGTTTATAATCAAGAACATCTTCTCCACAAATAATAACATTTTCTTCTTGTTCTTCTGCTCTGTAATTAAAGTTTTCTTTTTTAGATTTAATATCTATGTTATTTTCCTGAACAAAACATACAGCTTTACTATGTACAATTCCAGTTTCTTCATCATATCCAATCATAACATGACTAGAATTATCAAAGCTTTCTGCTCCATCACTTCCGATATAAACATCTCTACCTTTCCAATCCCATTCTTTATCCTGTCTACATTCTCTGATTTGTTCTAAACTCACATATCCATCAACACCGACACCTATATATTGAATATTATTATGTTTACAAAGATAATTTTCTCTTTTACTTTCATACAAGATTGCCATTGTTCTTTTCTTTATAATTGCATTAAATATACTTTGATTATCAACTGCTACTGGATTACTCTGATATATAACTAAATCATTATTTTGCCATTCCTTAATAAGTTCCATGTCTGGTTCATATAATAATGCGAAATATGTTTTATCCTCTATAACGTTATCAAGTACCTTTTTAGCCATATCTATTTCAGTAATCATAACGTTGTTTTGATTTGGATATTGTGTACTAATTATAATACCCAATTTTTCTTTAAGTGTTATTTGTGAAGACCTCATTGCTTCAATCGGGTAATCATCCATAGCTCCTGCTTCATCGCCAAGAAATACATTAGCAAGTTTACCATCCATTTTATCATTTGAGTATGCAAGTGGTGTATACTCGCTTTCAGTTAGCTTGCATTCTGTCATATCTCTTTTTATCTTAAAATACTTTTCTAATGCAGGACTACTTTTAATTATCTTTTTCATAGCCATTTTTAACTCACATGATAATTTATAATCAGGCGCAACACTAAAGAATCTACTAAATTTAGGTTCTATCAACATTTCTAATATAAATATTATTGCACTTGTGAATGTCTTAAAATTTTTTCTACTGATTTCTAACAGTCCAGTTTCATATAATCTTTTATCATTATCTTTCCGATATGTACAAAGAATTGCAATTATAAAAAACCATTGATAATTTTCTAGTCCCTCATAGCACGTAACTCTTAAATCTGGATGAATTATTATTTTTAACAAGTCACATATTTTTTCAAACATTCCATCATTAATATATGCATACTCTGTTTTATCATCTGCAATATCTATCCATCTTTTAGCTTGCTTTTTTACATACTTACCTACAAATGAATTATCCTTTAGCAAGCACCATTCGCAATATTTATAAGCCTTGCTATCTTTTATATCCATCATTTATTACCACCACCTAAAATATTAAGTAATGGGTCATTTTGATTTTGTTGTGTTTGTAAATTTATATTCCCTAATTTTGCTCTTGAAGCTGGAGTCATAGATAATTCACTCATACATCTAAATAAATCAGATTGGTAATCCTTCCTGCTTCCCATCAATTTTCTATCATTCAATTTTTCAATATTTTCATTTATTAATTTTTCAATTTCTTGCAATCTATCTATGCAAATAGCTGTTGTAGATAAAACATAAATATCTAGATTTCCTAATATATCTGAGTTAACCAATTCATCAACTATATATTTAAAAATCCTCTTTTGTTTTGCTGAAAGGTGCTTAGGTGGCTTTATATTGTCACTGCTCCCTTTCAATTTTTGTTCTGTTTCAATCTTATTTTTTCTCTCCTCTTCAGTTAAATGCTTACTTGTAACAGTTGCACTCATTGATGGTCTTGCCACTTTTATCACATCCTTTCTACTTGATAGTTATTATTATTTAATGCTAGATATTGAAAACTGTCATTTAGGGAACTTTTTGTGTAAAAAAGAGCGCATGTCACTTTTGGACTTACTATTCTAAAACTAAAAAAGGTACGGGGGTATAAAACTTCCAGCACCTAACAATCTTTTGTAATATTTTCCCATCTTTCTTTATAGCTTCCTAAATCTCTTCTATCATTACTCCAATCACTTATCATATCTCTTAACATATTTTGTATATCATTCTTTATCTCATTACTTTTATTGCTATAGTTATGTATAATACTTCTATGTACATTATGTTCTAAAGGTATTATGTTATCTGCGTCAAAAGCTAAGTCTATATTATCTATTAACCACACAATATGATGTAGTTCATTTGCTTGAATTATCTTGCTGAAAACATAGTAACTAAACAAGCAGATATAATTATAATCCTCTAATATATTTATTCTTAATTGTCTCCATCTGTTGCTAATGTATATCTTACTATCTTCTCTATCCCTATTCTTTGCCACCTTATCTAACTTGGCTTTCTTCTTAGCATCGCAGATATAATTGCGTTCATGTATCCTACCACATGCAACACAAGACACCTTACTCATTTAATCACCGCCTATTTTTCTGCATAATAAAAGAGTACATTTCTGCACTCTCTAAATTATTGATTCTATAGTCTTATTTATTTCCTTTTCTAATTCATCTAACATACCACCTATGCTTAAAATAAACTTATCCATTATATTAATAAACTTTGCTCCATCTTTTTCTAATATGTATTCTTTAAGTACTTCTGGAACTAATTCATCAGGATAACAATAATTAAAATATATTGAATGACTCAAACATAGCATCATTTTGTCTATTTTATCATAATCAATATTAAAGTCAGTAATTAAGCATTTGTTAGCATTCAATTTCACTTTAATTTTTCTGCATTCCTCTTCCACTTCAACTAATTTTTCAGCTAAAACTTTTATATCTATTTTTTGCCTAAAATATTTATGAATCTCTATATCTAATATTGCAAGTTGTCTTGAATAGTCAACCATAGATGATCTAATTTCAGATAAAGCCTTCACTTTAAGTTCTTTCTTTAATGCTATTTGCTGTTGCTTTAATTGAAATTCCTGTTGTTTTTTATTTATCATTAATGTTATAAATGATGTCAATATTAGTACACTTAATGGAATTATAATATTAGATATAACTTCTAACAATGTGTTACTTTTCAACTCTTTTATAGCATCTATTAGTTGATTCATTTGAGTTTCATTCATATAATCACCTCATTGGTAATTATACTATAATTCTACATAATTGGCATAATAAAAGAACAGCATATTTCAACTGTTCCTAAATAATTTAATACCTTATTGTTACATTATCTTTAATTTTTATTCCATCTTTAATTGTTATGCCATCTTCCATTTTTAATTCAACCTTTTGAGCTTTTTCCCAGCTTCCAGCTTTAATTTCATTTATTCTTTCATCAATCATTATAACAAATGTCTCACATTCTGATGCTTTTGCACTTATTCCCTCTATGGCTATTAGATAAATTATCAATATCCCACAAGCTAAGATTGCTGCTGATTTTAATAGCACAACAATCCCCTTTGAGTCATCATTTATGCTATCAATAGCTATATTTCCTTCATTTTTAATCAATTTTTCGATATCATATTTCAAAGTTTCCTTCTGATTATCATTCATCTTATCAATATCAATCTTCATATTACCTATTACAATATCATCTGTTCTTTTAACTGCATCAATACTTTTACTTTTAATATTATTATTAACTGTATACGCAATAGTTATAAAGCTTACCAAAATAGTGAAAATTAATGTAATCGCATTAGTTATGATTAATTGATCTCTTCTTTTCTTGGCTATCAGTATATAATTATGTTTTCTTTTCTTAAGTATTTCCAGATCATTGGATTTCGATAAGTACTCATATTCTTTTTCTATTATTTTTTTATTATTTTTCAAAAAAGGTATATAATCTTTTATATTCATATTTTTCTCCCCCTAATACAATTTATTGTACAATAATACCATTTTTTATGATATTCTACAATAATTGTATCAAAAAAGAACCCTAAATTAATAGAGTTCTTAATGTTTATTCTTCATATAAAACTGTTATAATTAAAGAGTATTTTGTTCCAATCTGATGAACAACACTATTTTGTAGAATATTTATTACTTTCTTACCTTTTATAAAATTATTAACCTTGCTCTCTAAGCTATCAGGATTTTGAGATGTTTCATAAGATTCCTTAAATATTTGTATTTTCATAAATCTCACCTTCTTTCCATAAAATACAATATTCTAGAAAAAGTGGTAAGTTCCTGCCTATTAATTCAAATAATAACTTAATAATACTTTTTGCATGTATCTATCATATCTTTTATAAATTCCTCATTATTGCTTCTAGCTAAAGCAACACTTGAACCTCTAAATCCACTTATAATTATTTTATTAAATGGATGTAATAAATCGTTGTAAAATGACTCCATCATATTTATAACTAAAGAACAAGTCGTTTCTAAAGTGCAAAGGATCTCAAAATCGAGATCCTCAACATTATATGTATTAAGTTGTTTTATTTTATGTTTCTGTGCTTTAATCTTCTTGAAGTGTTCAGACTTCCTTAGGTTAGGGTCTCTTGTTGTTGAGCCAACATATAAATATTTCAATGTATTTTTATCTATAATTGCATAAATACTACTCATTCCTAACACCTGCAACATCTATAACAATATCATTAAATATACTAGATATAAATCCAATGCATACTGAATCTACAATAGAAAAATTAAAACATTTTGCTATAATTGAAGCGATTATTAGTGTTGCAAATGTTATAATAAATCTTGCTAGAAATTTATTCATTTTTCTCACCTTTTTCTTCGATAATTTTCTTATATTCTTCGCATTGTCTTGTAAACTCCTCGCATTCCTTAGAAAACAATTCTGCATTTATTTTATATCTCTCATCATTCCTTGCTAATTCAACTCTCATTTTCATTTCAAATTCATACCATTTTTTAGTTTCTTCGATTCTATCTCTAAGGACTTTATTTTTTTGCTTTAACTCATCAATTTTATAGCTTTCAGAAATTGCAATCATGGCTAAAATATATATTACTAAAATTACTATTATGTATATCATTATTTAGCCACCTCCTCAGAATACCAAGATGGTCTAGTTTGAATACTATTCATCCATCTGTCCTTTTTAATTCTACTAACCAAATTGGGGCTACACCCATACAATTCAGCTATATCTTTATATTTCATATTGGTATTTAATTTCAACCAAAGTATTTCATTCGCTTTTGCTTGATTTAAAGTAGTACAGTTAGGATTATTTTCCCCAGACATTATATTAGAAAAATTTTCTTTGTGTCTTTTAGCTCTAAGACCTGTTTTAATATCTTTTACAGTTTTACATACTCTATTAGAATTATAAAAAGCTACATCATCATATATTTCTTCTAAATAATATCTTTCTCTAATAAAAAGATCATGTACTTTGCATTCCTCTAAAATTATAAATTCAAATGATTGTTCACCATAGTTGACAAAGTCTTCTAACATCAATTTATTTACTCTATCATCTCTTCCATTTCTTAAGTTAGCTAAATAGTTGGATTTTCTACGCATACAATCCTTACTACTGCCTATTCTAACTCTCTTTGTAACATTGTTTTTAAATAAATAAATCCCTACTATTTTTTTACACATAATTAATTATCCTTCCGCTTTTAGGTTTAAAGCTTAACCAAATATTTTTTTAATTTATTTTAATATTTCTATTGATTTTTATTTGCTATTCCTATATAATTAAGTTATAAAGGAATATTATACTTATTTTTAATACAAAAAAATTATAATTGAAAAAAGCGCCCCATCCGACCAAGATTAAGCGCTTTGTTCATTAATTATTTAAGTACATAATTTTTATGCTTATCTAAAACATAAAAAAAGGATATAGTTACCAGCCTATACCCACAAGGAGGCGATTTAACACATATATAATAAAGCAGTCACATGAAGTGACTACAATGTTAGCAATTACATAAAATTTCCTTAACAACTTTCTCTACTGATATCAACTCATCACATCTTAGTTTTATAGACTTGTATAAGTATTTTAATGATTTTCTAGCCTGTTCTTTGGTAGCTTCATCATCACCATTTTCAATGTATAATTCCAAACAATCTCTAGTATTTAAAAGACCTTCTAATGTATTACCTTCTTTAAGATCACTTACAATCTGTTCATCACTTCTATTATCTAAAGCTCTTTTCAATTGTTCTTCTGGATACCCTTCTTCACTCATAGCCATTTCAATAACTTCTTTTGTAGTAGCTTCATATAATACAATACTATCAAGTATCATATCTTCGCCATCTTCAACGGTTAATACAAATTTCTTACCATCTATGTACTCACAAGCAAACAAATCTTGAAATAAATATTTATTAAGAAAATCATTTATATTTTTCTTATAATCATTATCTATTTCTTTATCTACAAAAGTATTTGCTAGGTAATTTTCTACTCTTAAACTTGTTAAAAATTCCATCTTCTTTTCTGACATAATCAATTCCCTCTTTCTTTAATTAATTAAAACATATTCCATCTATAATATTATTTTCTTTATCAATTATTAAATCTCCACACCAGTAATACCAATCTACACTTGGTATCTCTCGATCTGCTGTAACTACATATAGACCTTTATTTCTATATTCATCATAATATTCAGCATAATCTGTGCTACTTGTGTATTCATTGTCTAATTCCATCTTGTCATTTAGTAATCTATAATCCTTTATATTTTTACTAAATTCCGTTGAATGATTATGGTTATCCATCTCAAAAAATTCTTTAATTGTCATAAAATCTTCCCCTTCTATACTTTATTTTAGATAAACCGTACGAAGAGATACTGCACATCATCATGCAGACTGCAAATAAACCTATGGATAGACAGACTACAATAGTAATCCATCCACCAAAATAAATTAATAAAAGAAGGAATTTGGCAGATATACTGCCTATCTATAAATTTATTTACACATTTTTAAATTATTTTCTTAAAAAGTATTGTATTTATCAATTTTATATGATAAAATTTACTTGATTAAGAAATATTTTTTAATAAAAATAAAAAAATATATAGCATATATCGTAAAAGTGACCCTTTTACAAGCCACCCCTACTTGATATACACATACTATAGTTTGTTATATCCTTGAAGGGTTATTACTACTCTTTACCCCTCCATTAAGGGTGTCAACTGTATATTATCAACACCCACTAACCTTAGCAAATAAGCCATTCTTGATGTATATTTTTATAAAGTGCTTTCTTCTATATTTTCCGATGTTTCTTTATTAACTTCAACTATGAAATCTGTATTATATAATCTTATAATTTCCTTATCTTTAGTATCTGTATTCTTATTAACTACTGTTAATTTTTCTACATCATCAAATTCGTTAAATAACTTCATATACTCGTCTTTATGACTAGCAAACAATACTGTTGATAAAAACCTTCCTATTTTATATACATTATATTTACTCATATCAATTTCTATTGTATTATCTTTTTTCTTTTTATTCCTTAATTCAATGACTTCTTTTGTCTCTTTTGATAAGTCAACTAATAACTTTTTAATATCATAATCTTTTATTGTTTTTTGTTGTAACACCTCTATACATTTTTCTTTTCTTTCTTTACTATCTAAGTATTTTTGAGAATTAAATTCTTTAATCTCTTGCTCAGATAAATCTTCACTTGGTGCTTTACTCCAGATTTCAGCAATATCATTTTTAGCTTCTTTACAAATATCAATTATAGTTTTTCTGATTTTTGTTTGACTATCGCTTGTCTTAATTTTTTTATTCTTATCAAACAAATCTGATATAACAACTTTTTCACTATTTCTTTTTGCTTTAATCTTCTTGAATTCCTTAGAGACTATATCTTCTAAATAACACATAGTGCTATTATAATGTAGAAAATCTATTTTTTCATTGGCTTGTTCAATGAATTTTTTCTTTTTCTTACCACCTGTAAATTCCATAAAATTTGGTTTTACTGTCTTGTGATGATATCCTACAATATCATTATCAATCATAAACGCTTCTCTATCATCAACTCTAAAAGGAAATATATCTAAGTATTCTAAATATTTATCAATCATTTCTTCTTTTGTAACTAATTCATTTTCGGCATTATATACATTTATAATCTTATATTTTTTATTTAATTCTCTTAGTTCCAATACATTGTCTACAGAAAATTCCTTTTTGGCTTTATCAATCTCGATACAACTCATAACATCTAATTGACTTATATCTGCATATAAATCTTGTATTTCTTTACTATCTATATCTATACTTTGACTTATTTTATTAGCTAAATAAGTATTCAATATTTGGCTCAAATTGATTATTTCACCGATTTTGTTTACACTAGTTTTAACATCTAGGTCACATTTATCTTTTGCAGTGTTTTCTCTAGGAACTTTTTTTGCTTCCACTAATGAAGTAGGAACTAAAAATTTATTATAATTTTCTTTGACTTTGGCAATTAACTGTTCTGAACTGCTAAGAAGTAGCTGATCACTATCAAAATCACAAGAACTAAGTCTTTCAAGCAAATTTTCTCCTATTGAATTAACACATAATATTTGTCTGCTAAGATTAAAATATGTATCCAATGCCTTGCATTCAACATTCTTAGCTATTAATAAATTCCCAAAAGTCACATGAGGTGATCTACAACCGAGCAAATCGATTCCGTATTTAAAATTGTTAGAATGAATTTCACCAGCATTTAAAATACTTTTACCAGTGAAATAATAAGGATTACTTGTATCTTTAATAGTAGCCTTAAGCATTTCCATACCATTACCAAACAATACACTGTAATTTCCTTCGACTAAAACATGTCCTTTTTTCAGATTCTTTATAAAACTATCTTTTACATCATCTCTAAAATCCCTATACATTTGAGTTTTTGCAAATTCATCAGTTAATCCTAACATTGTCATTATCATTTCATCAGTTGCATTTATATCATCTATTTCTATATCTTCTTTGCTGACCTTCATTTTTAAATGATTTCTCATAACCCTAGTATCATTAATCACTTTATTTAGATAGTCCATCGTAGGCTCTAAAAATTTTAATGTTTCTTTTCTATCAAATAAAACTGTCTGTAGTAACTGATAATGTGTACTTACATATCTACCCATGATGTGATGTGTTGGCTTATCATATTTTACAATTCCCCATCTATCCTCTAATGCATTTAACCAGTTTTTCATATTTCCAAACCTATCATATTTAATACATGATTTTGTACAAATTAATTTAATGTCTTTTATATCTTTAGCCAATGTAATCCCATTTAATTCTTCTATTTTTGTTACACCTGCATCTTCAAAGAATTGTTGAATTCTAGTATTAAAACAAGCCCCTTTAAAGAACCTATTACGAATCAATAGCATACCTTTATCTGAATAGTTATATGTAACATCTTCATTATTAACTTTTTTAATTCTCTCTTTATTAAATATATCTTCACATAGTAAAGCCTGTCCATCCCAAATGTCATTATATATTGTTATATCCTTAGCTTCAGTCTTCAGCCTATCTTTTCCTTTATCATCAACATATATTTCTGTTGCCATAGCTTTTTCCTTAACTTCACTTTTAAATTCATCAATTATTAATATATTTTCTTTCTTTATATCATCCATAGTATCAATAATACTAGATGTAGTGAGAGCAATATAGGCTTCAATAGACGCTAAGTCAATAGGAATACCAAAATCATGACAAATATCAATATATGACCATATCATCATAGGTTCATATAAACCTTCTCTTATGAATAGACACTTGCCGACTCTACTCGAACCGGAAGATCGTTTAAATCTTACAAAATGAACTTTTTCTATTATTCCATCTTTATTAATAAAATCTATATCAAATCCATTCTCATATAAATCTTCTCTTAATGTCTTTGTTTTCTTTATTGTTTTTCCCTTTTCATTTTTGACACTATATTTAAATTTAACAGAAATAACACTATTGGAATACTGTTTATCACTAACTTGATAAAATGCTTTTTTATCTAATTCATCAATTTTTATAGCATCTAAAGAATAATCTAATGAACCTTTATATCTTTTAAAATTACCTTCTTTAATTTCTATTCCAGCAACTATATCCTTTGCTTCTATCTGCATAATATTTGTATTTACTTGTTTTAACATTAAAATCATCCTTCCTATATATAATTTATTTTTATAATTCATTAAGTTAATTTCCCCTTGAGGGGAACGAACACGCCAGTGTGAGTTAGGGGTGAGAATACCTTCTGTAAGAACACAATCTATATAGTCTTATGTATAGACAAGAAATAGTCATAACTCGCTTCTCAGCTTCGTTATTCCTTTTCTTTAGCTATACACGCTTGTTATCCGCCACCGTGGCGTCTAAATAATTATCTTTGCTTAGATTTTATTTCCCAATATCATTTCCCATGTCAATGCTTATAAATGGCTATATTACTATGTTTATGAAAATTTAACACCATAGCAGGTAGTATGATAGATCAACACTAAATCATATAGGGATTTAGGTGTTAATTTTTTATTATCCAAATAATGCATCCCATTCTGCTGTATTCACTCCAAGTAACTCATATTCTTTTTGTGTATCAGTTAATGTTGATTCATGATATGTATATTTCTTATCTTCAATATCTTTAATAGCTTCCCATAAATCTATTGGATCAATTGCATCTATACAAATTCTTATTACTCTTTTAGTATCATCAATATAATCTTTTGAAAATCTATTTTTTTCCTTATCATAGTAAGGTATACCGAAATACTTTCTTCTACCAGTTAATGTTTCAGATGGTCTATATTGTTCATAGATTTTTGTATGTCTGTTTTCAGCACTTTTAATCGCACTCGACTGAATATCCCAATTTAATTCCCATTCAATGGATTCCTTTTCTTGCTCCTCAAGTAACATTGTTCTAAAAGACTTAGTAGTTACAATATGGTAAACATCAAAATCAAATTGTAAGTTCATCATTTCTCTTAACATCTTTGATTTTTCTTTCATGAATTTATTCCATTTGCCACTTGTAAAAACGTCTTTCTTAGATTTTAGATAAAGATTTTTTAATATTTCTTGTTCTATTTCCTTTATCCCCTCAAGTTCAGCATCTGTAGCATTTCTATAATCTCCATCAACAGTGCAAACTTTTCTAACTAAGTACCAATCAATAAGACATTTGTTTTTTAATCTATTTAGTCCTGACTCTGTTATATCCTTATTTTTCTTGTGTGTACTGTTAAAGAAATCATATAGAGTTTCTATTGGAATTTCTAAATATCTACTGAATTTATCAATATTATTTCTACCAATTCTATAATTTCTATTAATCATATGAAGTTTAACTAGCATTCCATTAGTTGATAATTCTATGTATTTATATTTACTATCATATAATTCACTACACATATGTACTAATAATTTGTCCACGTTCTCAGCATATATAGAATTTCTCTTATTATCTTCTTTAGGTAATGGCTCTGAAAATATTTCATCAATTATAATTTTTTGTCCCTGTTTATGATAATTACAAAATCTCTCCAAATCTTTAAACTGTAGTGGTCGTCCTTTTCCTGTTGTTGGTACCCAATCCATAGCAGCACAAATTTCTTTGTAATTCTTATAAGCCTTTAATTCTAAATTCATCTTATAAATAACACTCCTTCGCAATTTTTATTTAGTATATAGGCACGAAAAATAACTAACGAATATATAAATATAAATTCCTTAGATAATCCATGCCTGTTATTTAGTTTTAATTCTTTTTTAGTCTTTAGATACTTTCATGCTTCATCATTAATTCATCTATTTCATCATCCAATTCCATGAATTTGTTATATCTATCTTCATCATCTAATCCTAGGTCATAAAGTTTCTGTTTAGCCTGTTCAAGCTCAATTATTTTCCTCTCAATAGCGTTTTCTTTGCATATTTTATTCATATCCATTTTTATAGACCTCCTTCGGTTTTAATTCAATAAATTTTGTTGTTGTAAGAACATATCCTTTAGAACTCCAACTGCTTTAAACTTATCTTCTGCTTCAGCATCTCCTTGATTGCAATCTGGATGATATTTCTTAGCCAATGCTTTATAACCAGCAATTATAAATTCTTTTTTAAGATCTTGTACTTCTTGGGGTTCTTGTTGTTTTTTAGATATTTTTTCATTAATTTTTTTATACATTTCTTCTTCCCAAGTACTCATATTCTTTATTTCTTCATTACGTTTTATCGCTTTTTCCTTAAATCTTAGACATTCACCAATTATAAAATCTTTTTCTTCTTGCAATAAATTTCTATTTACTCTTAAATTTGAACTTATAATATCCCTCTCTCCATCTACTTCAAATCCAATTATCCAGTCGGCATATAAATCCTCTAATACAATTTCCTTAGAGCAACCTCTAATTAAATAAACATTATAATGAAGCTCTTTACTATAAAAAATCCCATCTTTTAATACTTCTTCAAATTCAACTTTTAAATCTAATGATTTTTTATTCTTCAATATACTTTCTTTGGTTTCCTTAGCTTGTCTTTGTTTTATCTTCAATTGTTGTTCCAATTCTTGCTGCTCTTTTATTATTTTAGATAATTTTTGTTCTTCAGTTAGTGTTGATTCTTCCTGTTGGCTCTCCTTAAAATCAACATCAACTACTTTTTCAGTTTCATTTACGCAAACATCTGCGTTTTTATTCTGTTTAGATTTCTTCTTGGATTTTTTATTTTCCTTGATTACTTCTTTTAATTCCCTCACACTCATTTCATCAACTGTCTTCTCAGTACCATCAACACTATGAGTACTTGTGATAAATCCTTCTATATCATCCTTTTTAATAGTTGCTATTTCTACAAGCTTACTTGAACCTAATTTACCTAAAGTTGAATCTAGTTCTTCAGGTAAATCCATCATGATCTTATAAGTTTTAATATATGTTTGAGCACTTCTGACACTGAAATCCACCTTTTCGGCTAACCATGATTCCCACTCTCCATGTGGCACTAATTGTTTTGCTACATATAATTTATTACCTATTTCTAATATATTCTTAGCTATATCTTCTTTAGCTGTAACTATATCACTAATCAATGATGCCATTGTTTTTTCATCTTCTGATAATTGGTTATATTCTTTTTTCGTTAATACCTTAGTCATTAACTCAATCCTTCCTTCTAATAATTTATTTTGTATCCCAATAAAATTGGCTTTTTATATGGTGTGGAGTAGGATAGTTTGTCCTACTCTGGGACACTAGAAAGGCATATCATCTGGTTCTAATGGTGTTACATCTTCAACTATATAGCTATATTCTTCATATGCTTGTCTAGCCTCTGCCAAATAATTAATCTTATTTTTGTTATATACATTGTATATCCTAACTTGAGTTCCATTATGTTCACCTGATGTAATTTCATTATCTCCAGCTATTTGAACATAACTCATATTACCTGTTTCATTGTTCATTAATAAAGCAATTCCATAACAATTCACATTGTCATATGATTTGCAAGCTTCCATAATAATTTGTCTAAATTCTTTTATCTTGTTATCTTTCATATGAGGTTTAATTATTTCTTCAAATATCTTCTTATCCTTGGCCTCTTCAGTTTTATCAAACCACTTTGATTCTGAATAAATTCCTTGAGAATATGAAACATTTTCAACTATATATTTATCTTTTTGTTTACAATAATAAACTGACACTCCACCATTTTTACTATCTGCATAGTACTGATCTGCTATTTGTTCTAGTTGTAAATCTGATTCTAATATTTCTACCGCAAGTCTATTCCCATCTTTCCATTCATCTTGAATTATATAATTTTCTTTGTTATCATCAAATTTCACTTTTGAAGTTTCTACCAATTGAATGATTTCTCCTAATATACTTAAAAACTTTACTAAGTCATATTTCTTCATAATTCTTGTTCCCTCTTTCATTTATATATTTATTTAAACTTTGCACTAAAATACTTTTATAAGTGGTATTAAATACCTTACCGAATTATATAAAATGTATTGACACAATATACGTCATAAGGTATAATCTTAATTGTAAAAGATAAATTTTATACACTTTGTATCAAAACTTCGTAAAGTAATTTATAAATCTATATGCGATTTTCAAAGATCGTTATGTCGATTAATTATTATCTGGGAAATAATGATTAATACGTTACTAAAATGTCTATAATAAAGCTAAGCCTATAAAAATATATGGTTATGGCTTGTTTTTGTCGTCTCATTGTTTATTTTACAACTTTAAGAAATTCATGTCAAGTATTACCTTGAGATTATTTTACAATCAATTTCCATCATCCCTTTCAGTTGATTTAATTTTTAACCTTCATTTTTCTTCAATAAGTATTCTTCATATTGTTCCAATAGTTCATAATCATATTCTTCAAATAATTGTCTCTTATATTCTTCCAATCCTATTTTATCTATATTTTCTCTTTCTTCTTTTGCTTCTATTTCTCTATCCTCTATTTCTTTGTTTTCTCTTTTCTCCTCTTTTAATAAAGAATCTCTTATCTCATATATAAATTTCACTTCAGCACTATTATATCCACGAATTAGTTCTGTTGAATCCTTACCTTTGAATATTTCATAAGCAAGTAACACTTTGAGTAAGATTCCATCATTAATAGTTTGTTGTTCATTAATGATATCTATGAATTTTTGTATTAAATATATATAATATTCTTTAATTAATACTTGTGTTAAATAAACACCTGAATTATATTCATTAGTTCCTAGCCCTATATCAAGATTTTTTTTTATACTATCTATTAACATCTGTCGTTTTGTATTATATTGATATATCTTTTTCTTAGACATTTCTTCGACTTTAGAAAAATAATCATCATCTGGATCGTTGTTATATCCTAGTGCAGCCTCGTCTGTACCATATATTTTTATCAATTGTATTTTCTCTTTATCTTGATAATCTAATTCTTTTTGAAAATATTTTTCTGGAATATTAAATATTTCAACCAATTTAGATAGATGTTTCTTAGGTATATTTCTTTTCCCTCTAATCCACGAATCAATATTTTGTCTTTTTATTTCTAGCTTATCTGCAAGATCTTGTTGTGTCATTTCAAATAATTTCAATACGTATTCTAACCCTATCATTTAATATTTTCTCCCTTTGTTTGCACTTAGCAATCATGATTACAATATTAATATACTACTTTTGTTTGCTGAGTGCAAGCAAAATTTTATAAAAAAAATTAAAATACCTTTAAACCATTGATATTCTTCTCTTACAACCCACCATCAATTATGAATCCTTGTTGTATTCCACCAATATTTAACTTAATAAACCTTAAATATTGGTCTTCTTCGTATCCTTCCAACTCCTCTAGACAAACAAAATTCTTTGCAAATTCATTTGGAGTCATATTAAATGCCTTTTTATAAAAATCTTGTCCAGCTTCAACTCTATTGATTTTCATCTCATATTCTTCATCATCTGTGCAGTGAAATTCATTCCAATTTTCATATGTAATAACATTCATGCCTTCGTCCAATTCATCACGCTCTAGTAGATATCCTATAAAGTCTAAATAATCAATATCTGTTCTCATTTGATTAATATTTAACTTATCTAGATTTAGAAACCCAATTCCTTTACCTTTGTAAAACTCTTCATTCATTAATGCATTTCCCATAATAACACTCTCCTCAATTTTTATTTTTATAAGGTTGTTTGTTGATTTGTTTTACCTTATATTTATAATACATCTAAGTGAATCACTTGTCAATCACTTTTGAATAAAAAGCATTCACTTTTCATCATTTATGTTGTATAATGATTTAGAAATGATAATTGTATTATAGGAGGTGATATATTTGGCAATTGGAGGAGATAAAACTAGAATTATTGTAACAGTTGATAAAGAATTAAAAAACAACTTAGAAAAATTAGCACAGAAAGATAATAGAAATCTTAGCAATTATCTTAATAATGTTTTGATAAAACATTGGGAAGATAACAAAAAAGAATAATTCATTACACTAAAAAAGGACTTCTCTGCAATATGAGTTGTCCTTTTAATTTTTCTATTTAATTTTATTAAGTTTGTTTTCATAAAAACTATATAATTGTTCAAAAGTTATTCCAGTTCTATTTGTATCCAATCCTTGGATAATATATATAGGTTCATTAGCATTATTTACAGAATTATATTCTACTTTTACAGAATTATTACTTATTGTAGCCATAATTAGGTCTAATACATCTTTATTATATCCCATCCTTCTCACCTCCTCATAAAAATATTAGCCAGCTTATTTACTAGTTATCTCTATATTTCTACAAAAAGTAAATAATTCCTTTAAATTGCATAAGTTTGTCGGGATGTTCTTTAAAGCAAATTTAGTTATTCTATTTTATTTTTATCATTTAATTTATCAGGAGTATACAACCAATGGCCCTGATATTTTTGGAAAATATTACACTCCTCTTCCTCATCGCTTAGAAAATCTTTTATATACCAATGCACTTGATCTTTATAAGTTAAAATCTCAAAACCCAATTGCCTTATTACTATTTTAAATCTTGTGAATTTTATATTATATTTATCTTTTAGAGTATTTCCTATAAATTTTCTTTGCTTTTTATCTATTCTTTTATTTAACCAGTATTTTTTGATATATTTTCTGGCATTTTTCACATCATCAGTATATTCAAATAGTTTTATCCATTGAGTAGGTTCTTCTTCTTTAAGTTTACCACCTCCTATATTTATACAATATCCTTCTTCATAAACATTATATTTTTCACTATAATACCTTTCTCTATCAAGTAATTTTTTGTTAGTATAATTTTCACCTGATTCTAAAATTACAAATCTAAAATTTTTACTTTTAAACAATTCAACTAATTTTTTATTACAATGTCTATTTTTTTGATAATCTTGAATATGTCTTCCAGTTCTTGTGGCAAAATTTGCTTTAGTGCTTCCAATATATACTATTTTATTTATATTACAATCTTCAATGCCATATATACCTTTCTTTAAAAAATTGTTATCCAAATATTCCATAATATAGCCTCCATTAAATTTAATTTCAACTATAATATTATCCAAATATAGGTGTATTTATTCATATCAATTAATATTAGCTTATTTTTAATGATTAAATCTTTAATTCTAGCTATATATATTGTTTACTTCACTTTTCTTTATATTTCAATACAATTATATATATTTTGTTTACATTAATTATTAATTTTTATATACTTTTAACCCGCATTCCTGTGTTTTACTAGCTTTTAATATTGCTAAATATATAAATAAAATATATACAATTAAAAAATTTAATAATCTTCTGTAATTCCCTTGAAGTCATATCCTCAACAGTTTTAGTTTGTCCATTTACTTCATGTGGTTTAGATATAAAATCTTCACGTTCTTCTTGTGGTATAGTTAGTAACTTAAACAATTTATCAGTTCCTAAATTGTGCGTCGCCACAAAATTTGCATCATACTCATTATAACATTTCATAAATCTTGTTGCAGTCGACTGTGTAAACTCAACTTTTTCTTCAAGCCACTTACCCCATTCTCCATGAGATACTTGTTCTTTTGCTTCTATCAATCTTTTTCCTATTTCTATTATTCCTATTGCTGTTTGTTGTTTATAGAAATTTACCCCTATTAAATATATATAACACAGTATTCAGGATAATTTGTTGCACCCTAGCAGATTATCCTTTTTTTTATTTTTTATTACTAATTTATTTACAATAACTTCATAATTAGTAAAGAATCATTTAATATTTATCGTTTATAATAGTAATTGTAAAATAATTAAAGCATTATTATTTTACCCCCGTATCGGTAAATGTATTTTACCTTTATAAGTTCAACCTGCTCCCCTAAGCAGGTTGTTTTTATTTCTTTAAATATTCACAAAACATTCACCAAACCTTAATTTTATTTAAGAAAATATTTATATTAAATTAACATATATTACATAATTTTATAATGATTATTTGTTATAATAATATTGTAAGATAATTTCTTATTAATTATCCTTCTACTTAAAAATATAATAATCGTTTAAAGGATAACTTATTGTAACAGATAGGTTATCCTTTTTATTTTTATAATTGTCTACTCATTATTTCATTCACTATCTTAAATAAAATAATTTATACAAAGTTAATTAATTTGACATAATGTTGTCATAATTACCTCTTATAATTATAATTATAATTGTTAAGCTTATTAAATTATTACTGCAACTATAATTTAATATTGTCCAAACTCAGTACTATTTTCAAATGACTTATTACACCACAATAAGTCATTTTTTATTTTCTTACCAAAGACTGATTTACTAAATAATTTTAAAGTTAAGCTTGACTTTGAATAATGCCAAGAGAATAATGTTTTAGATTGAAAGGTTTGAGCAAAAAAAAATTAATTTACCTATAAGCTACCAAAAAATTAAGTTCTTGATAGCTCATAAGTAAATTAACTCTAAAGCTAATGTTTTGAGTTGAATCGGAATCGCTTTAAATCTTTGTTATTAATTACATCTCTGTATAAATAGTTTTACCATATCATACTTGTCCAATATGTTGAATTACTACTCTTTACCTGCCTTTAGACACCAAGTAACCACCGAAGCTGTTATTTATAAAGGTATTGGTCGCCACGCACCTACGTCATACAAACACTTTCCTAGCATTTATAACAAAGATAATTAATACTAGCCTTATATGACGTGGTTATTTTCTGCATCCGCTAACCAAACGACTAGGATATTTTATACTTGTCCAAGTGCATAGCAAGTAAACTATACCTATTTTTAAGTATAGTTAATAAAACCCTCTTGACCTTATTTTTTAAAAGAGTTAAACTATTATTAGCGTAATGGTTTAATTCCTTTTCAAAAGGGAATTATAAAGCAATATTTAATTATTGTTTAGATAGTAGAGTGTTGGTAGCACCCTACTATTTTTTGTTTAATTTTTTAAAGTTTCAATAATCTTTTTTAATCTTTCTATTTTTTCTTCTGTTTTTGGTATTAATTCTTTCAACTTTTCAAAATCACTATTTTTATAGTCTTCTAATCTAATTTCTAAAGTTTGTAATCTATCTTCTAAACTTAATGAAATCTCATTAAATTCATACATATCTACTAGAATTGTTCTTTCAGCAAATCCATTAGTTGTTTTATTGTGATTGATGTTTACTTGCATATTGACACCTACTTTCTAATAAATATCTTTATCCATATTAGCTAAAGGACTATATGCTTGATATTTCTTTCTTAAGTCCTCATCCATTATGTCAAGATAAGCCTGTTCAGTCACTTTTGACGAGCTGTGCCCTAAGATCTTAGACAATACAACTAATGACCCATTATTCAATAAAAATCTCCTAGCAAATTGATTACGTAAGCCATGTGGCGTAACATATTTCTTTATCCCAGCCTTTTTCAAATATCCTCTAAAATTCCTCTCGAAATTAGGATTTGAAATAAATGTATTAGTTCTTTGAGTTGGAAATAAAATTTCTGTTTCCGTCATAGTATCTTTGAATCTCAGCCATCTTTGTAAGAGCTTGGCCATTTGTGGACTATAAAAAACAACTCTGTCTTTTCTACCTTTTGTCAAATCTGCTGGAATTAATATTGTTCTTCTTAATAGATCAATATCATTTGTTGTTAGATGAAGTGTTTCTGAAAGTCGCATTCCTGTGTCAAAAATCAGATTAATCACTGTGAGATCACGAAATTGATGATATTGAGTACAATCTAATGCTTTTACTAATTGATTAAATTCAGCATCAGTTAATTGTTCTTTTGCCCTTCTTTCTGTCCTAATGAATTTACATTCATGTATTTTTGTATTTTTAGATATATTATTGTCTTCTAAGTAAGTAGCAAATGCTTTTATATTCCTCAGATAGTTATTAAGGGTCGAATCTGATACTTCTTTCCCTATATCACTTCTTTTCTCTATATTAGCCTTAATAGCGCCTTCCTCTGATGACACAAAGGCATATTTACCTCTTTCTTTAGTAAAGCTTATATATTCCTCTACAATGTTTTTATTTATTTTGCTGATATCTGTTATTTGTTTTTCTTCTTCTAAATATTTTGAAAATAGCATAAGAGTTTGATGATATGATTTTATAGTCTTAAGACTTAAATTTTTATAATTACAATATTCCAGATAATTAACTATAATATCATCTATTGATTTTAATTTTTTAGAAATTCTGGGCAAGAAAAAAACACCTCCAACATATTGATTTTTTAACCAATATATTAAAGATG
This sequence comes from Clostridium sp. MF28, assembly GCF_002969175.1. Taxonomy (NCBI): domain Bacteria; kingdom Bacillati; phylum Bacillota; class Clostridia; order Eubacteriales; family Clostridiaceae; genus Clostridium; species Clostridium sp. MF28. Next base: position 5,274,425 of record NZ_CP014331.1, on the reverse strand, counting down.
CTTTATTCTACATATTTATAGGCTTGAAATTTATAATCTCATGTTTTTTCATATTTCTATACCAATAAACTCACCACTTTATTGGTATGGGTTTCAACAAACTTTGGCTTAACCGTGCGCTTACTAAGATACTTTATTTTTAAGTCTTAATTTATCAGCTATTATAGCTATAAATTCACTATTTGTTGGCTTACCTTTATCATTATGCACTGTATATCCAAATAACTGTTAATCGCTTCTATTTGACCTCTTCCCCATGCTACTTCTATTGCATGTCTTATTGCTCTTTCAACTCTTGAAGCTGTTGTATTGTACTTCTTAGCTATTGAAGGATATAACTCTTTAGTTACTGCCGATAATAATTCCATATCGTTAACAACCATTGTTATAGCTTCTCTCAAATACATGTAACCTTTAATATGAGCTGGTACTCCAACTTCATGTATTATATTAGTTATTTCCGTTTCTAAATCAATAGGCGCCTTTGCTTTATTTTCACTTGGAGTAGATATCATTGATGATGCATACGAATTTCTCATATTTGTTTCTTGAACTGCTGCAGAGCTATTAAACATTTCTCTGATTCTCTTTGTAAATACTTCCATATCAAAAGGTTTTACAGTATAATAATCTGCACCAAGAGTTATTGCCTGTTGAGTAATCTTATCTTGGCCTACTGCTGATAATATTATTATTCTTGGAACCTTTTCCAATTGCATTGTATTTAATTTTTCTAAAACACCTAATCCATCTAAATGTGGCATAATTATATCAAGAATAACTAAATCAGGCTTTCTTTCTACTATTAACTCTAAAGCCTCTCTACCATCTTTTGCAATTCCTGTGACAACTATATCTTTTTGATTAAGTAGATAATCATTTAATATACTGCAAAATTCTTTGTTATCATCAGCAATTAGTACAGATATTTTTGAATCTTCCATATTTTTTCTCTCCTTTTGTCCATTCTTTTATTATGTTTGTATTTTAATATATTATTTAACCCCTATAACCATATCTTATTAAATAGTTCCATCATTGTACAATATAACACAATATATTACTTCTACAAATTATTGTAAGATCCTTGACATTAATAGGGTATGTACGTCTACATTTGCAATAGTAATTTTTCTATTAATATATTCCCTTTTACATAAATATCTCTTAAGTCCGATTAATATTACTTTATCATCTTCCACTATTTGTAAATTATACACTTTTTTTCTCAGAAAGTAAATAGGTTCTGACAAAATACTTTTAAAGTATTTTTTTAAGTAAAAATGTAACTATATATTTCCTAAATTCTCAATTATTAAGCGAATACATATTTATTATATAATTATATTTCTTTTTCTACAATCTATATCGAAATTATATATTAATAATTATTTTAAAATTATGTACTTTTATATAATATAACACTATAAATTAATACTATATTTTCCTATGTTTATTTTATATTCCATAAATTCAAATTATTTTATATCAGACTCAAAACAAAAGCAAATATAGGTAGCGATTTTTAAATACGCTACCTATCATTTGTTTTTATTTTATTATTCCTGCTTCTTGAAGCATCCACTCTATATAAATACCATATCCGGTATCAGGTTTATTTATTAGTACATGAGTGACCGCTCCAACTATTTTATCGTTTTGAATTATAGGACTTCCACTCATTCCCTGAACAATTCCACCTGTTTTTTGTAATAGCCTTGGATCAGTAATTTTTATTACCATGCTTTTCGATCCTGGAATAGATTGATTTAAAGTCTTTTCAATCTCAATGTCGAATTCTTGTGGACCACTCTCATCTACTGTTGTAATTATTTTAGCTTTTCCTACAGATATCTCATCCCTAAACCCAACTTTAAGAGGTTTAATTTTATTATTTAATACTTGAGTATTTTTGATTTCACCAAAAATTCCACTTTGCGTATTTTTTTCAATGTTTCCAGTTGGTGTCTCTTCGTTTAAAAAAATTCCTTTTAATTCACCTGGTGATCCTTTTTCTCCTTTTCTAACACTTATTATAGATGACTCTAATAAGTCTCCTTTCTTTACTAGAAATGGTTCATTTGTGTCTGCATCTGTTATCGGATGTCCTAATGCTCCGAACTTTTTAGTAGTTGGATCAAAAAAAGTCATTGTTCCCACTCCTGCAGTTGAGTCTCTTATCCATAATCCTATTTTATAATCTTTATTATTTTCTTTTTTTAGATGTATTGTTTTTGTGAGATTCTCACCATTTCTTAAAATATCAACCTTTATACTTTCATTATCGCATTCTTTAATTGTTTTTAATAAATCCATGGAATTCTCCATATTTTCACCATTTACTCTTAGTATTACATCACCAATTTCAAGTCCAGCAGCCTTACCAGGACTTTCTTCTTTCTTATTATTGATTTCAATTTCAGAATATCCAACAATAATCACGCCTTCACTATTCACTCTAACTCCGACTGGATTTCCGCCTGGACATATCTCTAAATCTTTAATTTTTTGTACTTCGACAGCTTTCAGAGGAATCATTCCTAAAAATTTTATCTCATACTCATTATCGTTATTACCAATCTTACTTATGGTGTTTCCTATGGGTGCAATTGATTGTACTGTCTTTTCATCTCTTGTATAAATCTTACTTGGTAATTTCCTTATGCTCATCGTGGTAAATAAAATTAGAATAAGGATTGGAGTCATAATTAAACTAGTAGCACATAAAATTTTTCTCTTCATATTTCTCTCCTCCTTTACTTACTAAATTTAATTTTCCCACTGCACTCAAGTCTTATCCTATAAGAACTTTGTTATTGTAGTCAAAAAATTTAGCTTATACTAAATTTTAAAAGTATATAACTTTATTTCTTTTACTTTATATATAAATTTCCAAAATTATAAAAATAAAAAAATAAAACCATGCAATTACATGGTTTTATTTTTACCAATTTTATTTTCTATATGTATTTATTTTTGAATTTCTAGCTTTTTTAGTTCACTTAATTTTATCATTTCCTTAACATTATTTAATGTAGCTTCTGTTACATCGTCTCCTGCTAACATTTTACTTATCTCAAGTTCTTTTTCTTCCTTTTTTAAAACCTTTATCTTTGTAAATGTTTTGTTATCTTTAACTTTTTTCATAACAAAATAATGATGATCAGATAATACAGCAATCTGCGGCAAATGAGTTATGCATAAAACTTGATGCGTATCTGATAATTGATACATCTTTTCTCCAACTCTTTGTGCAACTGCTCCACTTATTCCTGTATCTATTTCGTCAAAAATTAATGTTGGTATTTCATCCTTCTCAGCAAAAACACATTTTAAAGCTAACATTATTCTTGACAGTTCTCCACCTGATAATACTTTTTCAAGCGGCATAAGTGGTTCTCCTGGATTTGTAGATATTAAAAAACTAACATCATCAAATCCCTTTTCATTAAACTCTTCTTGACGAACTATACTTATTTCCATTCTTGATTTTTCAAGACCAACAAACGTAAGTTCTCTTAATATTTTTTCTTCTAAGAATTTACTTTTTCTTACTCTTAGTTCATGAAGAATTAACGCTTCTTTTTCCATTTTAGATAGAATTTCTTTCCCTTTTTCCTTAAGACTTTCTATTATTTGTTCAGAATTTAATATTTCATTATATTCTTTTTTTATTTTTTCATAATAATCTAAGATCTCTGGAATTGTTGGCGCATATTTCTTCTTGTAAATATTTATTTCATAAATTCTAGCATTTACTTTCTCCAACGCATCTTGATCAAAAACAATCTCTTCTGCCATGTCACGGATCTCACGACTAGCTTCTTCTAAAGTATAAAATGCTTCTTCAATTAATTGCTTATTCTTCTTAATCTTTTCAAAATGATTTTCTACATTAGATAGTTCGTGCATTATCTTTGATATGGAATCAATCACATTTAACTCTTCGTTTCCACTAAGCATTCCATATGAGATAGATAAACTATTATTAATTTTTTCAGCATTTGCTAAAATATTATATTCTTCTTTTAAAGTTTCTTCTTCATCCTTTTTTAATTTAGCTTTCTCAATATCTTCAATTTGAAATTTAAGATAGTCTAGCAATTTTTCTCTATCTTGATTGCCACAAATCCTATTAATTTCTTCTCTTATTTTTATTAAATCTGCCCTTAAATCGCTAAATCTACCTATAGGATGTATCATCTCATCTCCTATAAATCCATCTAAATATGATATATGAGTATTTCTTTGTAGAAGTTCTTGATTAGCATGTTGTCCATGAATATCTAAAAGTTTTGCTCTAATTTTTCTAAGTTGTGAAGTAATTAAGCTTTTCCCATTTACCTTTATCAAGTTTTTCCCACTCGCATGACTTTCTCTCGAAATTATTAAGACATCTTCATACTCAATATCTAATTCTTCCAATACCTCAGAAACTTTTGATTTTTCTAATGAAAATAATGCCTCTACATATGTTCTATCTTCACCAGTTCTTATTAAATTTTTCGAGAACTTTCCACCAAGAACAAAGTCGATTGCATCTATCATGATGGACTTTCCTGCTCCAGTTTCTCCTGAAAGTATATTAAACCCTTCACTAAAATTTATCGTCATGTCTTCTATCAACGCAAAATTTTTGATATTTAATTGAATTAGCATTTCATCCCACCCTTAATATTTATGATGACATTCTTTTTCTTATTTTATCAACCAAATCTTCAGCACTTTCCAAACTTCTAACTAAAATGAAAATAGTATTATCTCCTGCTACTGTTCCTGCAATATCCGCACTTTCCAAATTATCAATAGCTTCAGCTGTAATTGGTGCCGACCCTGTTATAGTTTTTATTACAACCATTTTATCTACATTTTCTACTGAAAGCACTGTATTAGCTAAAATATTGCTTAATCTATCAATGATATTTTTTTGTTCTCCTGTAGACACAGCATATTTAGATTTACCATTAGTCGATTGCATTTTTATTAACTTTAAATTCTTTATATCTCTAGATACAGTCGCTTGTGTGACATCAAATCCTTCTTTTTTTAATGCATCTGCCAACTCTTCTTGTGTCTCTATTTCTCTTGAGCCTATGATTTCTAATATTTTAGTATGCCTTTTTGATTTCAAAGTTTCTCACCATCACATTCTTTAGAATTATTCAAAATCTTACTTCTCAAGACTTTAAAATAATCATAATCATCAAATACAAGTAATTTTACACTTTTTTTATTTTTACTTACCTTTACCGAAGTTTCATGATTAATTTTAATAGCCTTTTGACCATCTACAGTCAAATAAATTTTTTCTTCTTCATGGTCCGCATATATATCTATAACACTGTCTCCTTTTAATACGATAGTTTGCATACTTTTAGTATGAGGACATATAGGAGTTATTGTTATAAGTTCTAAATCCGGATATATAAATGGTCCTCCTGCTGAAAATGAGTATGCTGTAGATCCAGTAGGTGTTGCTATAATAAGTCCATCACCTTTGAATGTAGAATATATCTTTCCATCTACAAATATCGTAAATTTCACCATTCTTGAAAGAGTTCCTCTAGCCAGTACCACATCATTTAAAGCCTTAAGTTCTTCTTTATTTTCATCTGATTCAACTTTACAATTTAACATCATTCTGTCAACAAATTTATATTTCCCGTCTTTTAATTTTTCAAGAGCAATATCAATATCTGATATATCTACACTTGACAAAAATCCTAAATTGCCTATATTAATCCCTAAGATAGGTGAATTAAAACTATCATTTAAAGATCTAGCTATTCCAAGGAGTGTACCATCTCCACCCAATACGATAAGTAAATCAATATCTGCTAAATTCTGCTCTTCTATATCGAATGAATTAAAAACTTCAATATTTTTCAAGTTAAACTTTTCCTTAAATTTTTTTACAACCATATTCAATATTCTATTATCTACATCTTTTGATGGATTAATTGCAATCCCAATATTATTCATAGCCCCTCCAAGGAAGTTAAATTTCTATGTGTGAATTTTCAACAACTTCATCTATATCATCTTTTCCAAAATCACTCTTTTTATTTTTATCCTTTGTAAAATACACTAAATATTCTCTATTTCCTTCTGGCCCTTTAATAGGAGAAAAACTCACACCTAAAACATTTAAGTTTTGCTGTAATAAAAAGTCTACAATATCATGCACTACTTCTTTATGTGTGCTTATCTCTCTTACAACGCCTTTTTTTCCTACTTTCTCGCGTCCAGCTTCAAATTGAGGCTTTATAAGTGCAACAACTTCTCCATCATCTTTTAGCAAATTTATTGTCGCAGGCATTATTTTTTTTAATGATATAAAAGATACATCTATAGATGCAAAGTCCAAAGGTTCTCCTATATCTTCTAGAGTAACATATCTTATATTTGTTCTTTCCATACAAACTACTCTTTCGTCAGTTCTAAGTTTCCATGCAAACTGTCCATACCCAACATCTACAGAAAACACTTTAGAAGCACCGTTTTGAAGCATGCAATCAGTGAATCCGCCTGTGGATGCCCCTATATCCATACACACTTTATTCTCTAATGATATGCTATAAGTTTTCATTGCTTTTTCTAATTTAAGTCCACCTCTGCTAACATACTTAAGTGTTTCTCCTCGATATTCAATATTAGCATTAGAACTTACTTTCTCACCAGCCTTATCTACTTTCTGGCCATCAACATAAACTTTACCTTCCATTATACAAGCTTTTGCTTTTTCTCTAGAATTAATTATGCCCTTTTCTACTAAAAGTAAATCAAGTCTTTCTTTTTTTTCCGCCATTTGTTTCTCCTTTTAATCATAAAGCTTCATAACAATCTTGCTTATATTCTCGTAATCTAATTTATATGTTTTGTACAAGATTTCTACATTTCCCTGAGGAATAAATTCATCATCATATCCAAGTGATCTAATAGTTCCTTTATAATCTATTTCACTTAAATAATCTTTTACAGCTGAACCTAACCCGCCTTTTAAAATGTTATCCTCTATTGTTAAAATATTATATCCTTCTTTTTTTATATTTTCTAGTAATTTTTTATCAATTGGCTTAACAAATGTTGCATTAATAACCGTTGGATTTAATCCTTTCTCATATAGGAATTCTTTTGCAAGCATTGCATGTTGAACCATCCTGCCAGTTGCAATAATACAAACCTTAGAACCTCTATTTACTATTTCCCATTGTCCTTCTACCACCTCTTTAATTGGTGAAAGAGTATCAATTATGTTTCCACCCTTTGGATATCTTATTGCAACTGGCGCATTTTTGTTAATTGCCCACTTTAATAAAACATCAACTTCTTCTAGACATTTTGGTACAACTATATGTATATTAGGGATCATAGATAAATAGGATAAATCATTAATGCCTTGATGAGTTTCACCGTCTTCTCCAACTATTCCCGCTCTATCTATCGCAAATACTACTGGAAGATTTTGAATGCAAACATCATGCAATACCTGGTCAAACGCCCTTTGTAGAAATGTTGAATAAACTGCGAAAACAGGTTTTAAACCGTTACTCGCCATCCCAGCTGCAAGAGTAACTGCATGTTCTTCTGCTATTCCCACATCAAAGAATCTATCTCTAAATTTCTGTGAAAAGCACTTAAGTCCTGTACCTTCTGGCATAGCTGCTGTAATTGCAACTATTTTTTCATCTTGAGCTCCAAGATTTACTAGTGCCTTTCCAAATGCCTTTGAATAGCTATTCTTTGGTGATGCATTTGATTCACCGCTTTCTAAATTAAATGCTCCTACCGCATGGTACTTACTTGGACTTTCTTCTGCTAGCGCATAACCTTTTCCTTTTTGAGTTAAAATATGTATTATTACTGGTTCGTTTATTTCTTTTGCTTTTATAAACACCTCTGTCATTGCATCGATATCATGCCCATCAATTGGTCCAATATATTTTACCCCCATGTTTTCAAAAAACATAGATGGAACTATTAATTGCTTTATGCTATCTTTAACTTTAGATATTTTTCCCGCTATATTTTTACCTAGATTTGAGTTATCTAAAGATGCATGAATATCAGTCTTTAACTTATTGTATACTGGAGCTATTCTAAGTTTATTTAAATATCGTGATAATCCTCCGACATTTGTTGAAATTGACATCTGGTTATCATTTAATATAATTATTAATTTTGTTTTTCTAAACCCAACATCATTTAGAGCCTCGATTGCCATTCCACCTGTTAGCGCACCATCACCTATAACAGAGATAACATTATATTTTTCTTTCTTTAAATCTCTTGCCCTTGCAATTCCAAGAGCTGCTGATATTGAAGTACTACTATGGCCTGTGTCAAAATAATCATATTTACTTTCATTTCTCTTAGGAAATCCACTTATTCCATCGTATTTCCTAAGCTTTTTAAACCCTTCTTTTCTTCCAGTCAAAATTTTGTAAATATAACTCTGATGTCCTACATCCCATACTATTTTATCTTTATCAAAACTAAAGGCTTTAAATAAACTTAATGTTAATTCAACAACCCCTAAATTAGATGCTAAATGGCCACCAGTTTTAGAGACACTATCTATTAAAAATTTTCTAATCTCACTACTTAAAACTTTATAATCTTCTTCATTAAGCTTTTTTAAATCTTCTGGAAAATTTAATTTATCCAGTAAGTTCATAATAATCATTCCCTCTATTAATTTTCTCTATTTAAAAGAGTATATGTAAGTTCAACTAAGCAATCTGAATTAACACTCAAACTGTTAAGAATAGATATGCATTCTTTAGTTAAAGTTTCGCATAATTCTTTGCACTTATCTAATCCAAAGACCGATATAAAATTTGTTTTATTATGTTCTTCATCTGCATGTATATTTTTACCTAATATATTACTATCTCCAATAACATCTAATATATCATCTTTTATTTGAAAAACAAGCCCTAGCTTTTCACCATATTCCCTTAATAATCTCAAATCATCTTCAGGCGCTTCAGCTAAAATTGCTCCTGAAACTATTGCCGCTCTAATAAGTGCACCTGTTTTTTTAGCATGCATATATTCTAGCTCATCTTTTGATATCTTCTTTCCTTCTGAAATAATATCTACTACTTGACCGCCTATCATACCTTCTGCGCCTGCCGCAACTGCTATCTCATGTGCTGCTCTTAAAGCATTGTTTTCACTTTTTATCGCATAATCCATCATTATTATCATAGCTTCATTTAATAAAGCATCTCCTGCAAGAACTGCTATATTTTCCTGAAATTTAATATGATTTGTTGGTTTTCCTCTTCTTAAATCGTCATTATCCATACAAGGAAGGTCATCGTGAATTAATGAATATGTATGAATCATTTCCATAGCAGCGGCCATTGGTATAACTTTCCTATAATCTTCTTTGTATATATAATAAGTTAGCGAAAGCAATATTGGTCGTATTCTTTTTCCACCTATATTCAAACTATAGCTACATGAATCATATATAATTCTATTAAAACTTCCTTTTTCACTGAAGTAATTTTCCAAATATTCATTAATATCTTTTTTTAAATTATTTATCTCCATAATCTTCACTAAACTCCAATTCTTTATCATCTTTAATTATAGAAATTTTAGCTTCATAGGAATCTAAAATCTTATAAATCTTATTTACAAGTTTAACACCTTCTTCATAAGATTTCATAGATTCCTCAAGATTCAAGTCATCTGTTTCTAAATTGCTTAATATATCTTGAAGTTTAGTTAACATTTCTTCATAACTCTCTTTTTTAGCCATATCTCAAACTCCTCATTTTGATGGTATGAATTTTCCTTCTATATTGCCATCTTTAAGAATAACTTCTATATTTTTATCTTCATTTAGCTGTTCTTTCGATGTAATAATATTATTTTCATTATCTTTTATTATAGCATATCCTTTTGAAATTACCTTAATTGGATTATGAGCAAAAAGCAAATTATTTAAATTTTCTACTTTGTTCTTTTCTCCTTTAATTTTCGTTCTCATTGCAAAATTCAACCTATCTTGTAATCTATCCACTTCTAAATATGAATTAGATATTTTAGCCATCGGAGAATGAACCTTTAAAATTCTTTGAGCTCCTGATAAATTATTTCTACAAGTATCTAATCTATCACTTATATACTTATCTAAATTCTTTGAAATATCTAGTAATCTATCTTTTATATTATCACTAAGTGGAACAGCAATCTCAGCTCCTTGAGAAGGTGTTGCTGCCCTGACATCTGCTACAAAATCACAAATCGTAAAATCTATCTCATGCCCTACTGCTGAAATTATGGGTATTTTAGATTTGAAAATCGCCTTAGCCAACTCCTCTTCATTAAAATTCCATAATTCCTCTATGGAACCTCCGCCTCTGCCTACTATAATTATATCTACTGATTTCTTTCTATTAAAATAACTAATTCCAGAAATGATATCCTTGTAGGCACCTGCACCTTGTACTTTTGCCGGATATAGCACTACATCCACAAGACTGCTTCTTCTAGTTGAAACATTTATAATATCTCTTATTGCCGCTCCTGTTGGCGATGTAACTATTCCTATTCTCTGAGGATACTTTGGTAATTCCTTTTTATATGCTTCATCAAAATATCCTTCTTTAGATAGTTTTTCTTTAAGTTTCTCAAATTTAATGAATAAATCTCCTAAGCCTTCTTTTCTTATCTCATCACAATAAAGTTGGAAGCTTCCAGTGGCAGGGTATATTGATGCCCTACCTTTAATAATAACTTCCATTCCTTCTTCTAATGGAAAATCTAATAATACTGCATTACTTTTAAACATAACGCAATTTATCCTGCCACTACTATCTTTAAGTGTAAAGTAAATATGACCACTACTATGATACTTCAAATTAGAAATCTCCCCTTTTACAGAGAGATTACTTAAGATAAAGTCATTGTCTAACATTCTTTTTATATAATTTGTGACCTCTGAAACAGTTAAAGTCTTAATATTCATTTTCCCGTAAAGCCTCACATGCATTTTTTATTAATAAAGTAGTTGTTAACGAGCCAACTCCACCTGGAACTGGAGTTAAGTATCTACATTTATCTATTACCTTATCAAAATCTACATCTCCAGTTATTTTACCCTCAAAAGATGATGTCCCAACATCTATTACAATCGCATTTTCATTTACGTATGTTTCATCAATGAATTTTGGTCTTCCTATAGCTACTACTAAAATATCTGCATTCTTGCAAACTTCTCTTAGATTCTTAGTTTTTGAATGACAAATTGTAACTGTCGCATTTTCATTCAATAAAAGCTGAGCTACTGGCTTTCCAACTATATTGCTTCTTCCAAGGACTACAACATTCTTCCCTACAATATCTATGTTTAGACTTTTAATTAAGGTAATTACTGAATTAGGTGTACAAGGTAAAAATTTTGGCTCTCCCATATATAGTTTTCCTTGACTCTCAAATGTAAGACAATCAATATCCTTATTAGGAGATATTTGCTTGATAATTTTCTTTTCATCAAAATTATTCGGAAGTGGCAACTGTAGAATAATTCCATGAATATTATTATCTTCATTTAATTTATGTATTTCTGCTATAACATCTTCGTCATTGCAAGTTTCTGGTAAAGTTAATTTTAGAAACTCAACTCCAAGAGAATTAGCTACTTTCTCCTGACTGCCCATATAATAAATAGATCCACCATCATTTCCAACTAATATTGATGCAATTTTAGGAACTTGAAGATTTTTTTCTTTTCTATTATTAACAAAATTTTTTATTTCTTCTTTCACTTTTAATGCAACTTCTTTACCATTAATAATTTGCCCCATTTTATCATTCTACCTACTTTCACTTTGTAATCCTATTTTATATAATTTTAAGTATCTTTATTGCAAATATTCTAAACAAAATTAAGTTATAAATCATGTATATTTAAAATGTATTAGTATATAAAAATTAGTCCTACTTAATCTTATCTAGTACTCCGTTTATAAACGATACACTTTTTTCATCTGAATATCTTCTTGTAATTTCTAAAGCTTCGTTGATGGCAACACCTCTTGGTACTTCCTTATCATATAATAATTCGTATGTTGCAATTCTTAAAATGCTTAAATTAACTTTAGATATTCTTTCAATTTTCCAGTTATGTAAATTCTCTTGTATAACTTTGTCAATTGCTTCTTTATTATTGTTTACACCAATTAACACTTGTTTTACATATGTTAAGTCAATCTCTTTTATATCCCCTTCATAATTCTCTACAAATGCTTCCACTGCATCTTCCATTGTATCTTTGCTCAAAGTCATTCCAAATAGTAACTCCATAGCCTTTTCCCTTGATAATTTTCTGTTCATATATTCCTCCTAAATATGTATCATAGTTAATTATGTACATTTATCATTATACACACTTTTGCTTTCTTTTAAACCTTGGTTAATTTCAGCATAGAAACACCCTCTGAAAGCTTCAGAGGGTGAAAATCAAACTAGTTAGATTCACTTTCTTCCTTTTTTGATATATAAATATTCTGAACATAGATATTAACGGCTTCAACATATAGTCCCGTCATAGCTTCCACGGTTTTCTTAACATTATCTTGCACCTGAGGCACAACTTCCATTATTTTTTTACCATATTCAACTGATACGTTCATATCTATAATTGCTTTATCTTCTTCTAGAGTAACTTTACTTGCTTTAGCGGTGTTCTTTTTACCTTTAAATATGTTTGTTAAGTTGTTTGCAACACCCATTTGAGCATCTAATATTCCATCAATCTCCTGAGCAGCAATTCCTGCAATAACGCTTACTACCTCATCAGAAATTTTAACTACTCCGATATTTTCTTCTCTAACTAAATCTTCCATGTTACTTTAACCTCCTAGGTTTTGTGATAACAAAACATGATAATCTTGTGTTCATTATATCAAATATAATTTAACATTACAAATATATTATGGTTTTTATACTATTTTTGTACTTGTATTATTACGTCTTTAATTTTTGATATCTCTTGAACTATTTCTTGTATAGCTACAGTTTCACTTTCTTGAAGTTCATTAGGTGATTTAACAATTACTGTTGCTTTATCTGATTGTAACATACATAAAGCATCCTCATAACCTTTATTTTTGATACTTAATTCTATTCTTCCTTCACTATCTTTTGTCATTGTTTTTTGTGTTAACTCTTTTGTTGCTTGATCCTTTTGCTCCTTTGATGTATTTCCATCTGAAATTATTGAATTTAAAGTTTGTATTGTAGTTGAATCCTGTTGATCTCTTTCGCTTCGCGCATCATAAAAATAATTTTGTTGACTTAAAGCCTGTGTATCTTGTTCAGTTTTTGATTGATCAGTAGATAAAACCTGGCTTAAATCTGTTGGATCATTTAGCCCTCCGTTATTAAGTTTTGCTGCTAGCATTCCTACACATAATATTAATGCTAATAATGTAAATATAATCCCACATTGTTTCTTTGTCATAATATTCTTCCTCCCATTCTTTTTCTATAAAATTATATGCTACTTCTTCATGCTATATACATTAACCTTATCTAAACTTAAGTTATATAGTTTTGACACAGCTTGTTCTATTCCATATTTTATCTTGCTATTGTCAGCACCTTCTGCAAGTATTATTATCCCAGTAATTTTAGGCTTATAGGTTTTCAAAATAAATGGTTCATTATTCCCATCAGATGTTGTCATTACAGTTTTTGACGTATCTGTGTCTTGATTTGTAACTCTTTTTCCACCCTCGGTATCATTTTCCTCTGTAGTTGACTTTTGATTATTATTATCATACGCCGGAACTTTTTCTCCCCCATTTTCAAAAGACATCATTACCTCAACATCACCAACTCCATTCATTTTCTTTAATATGTTTTTTAAATCATTTTTTTGTTTTTCTTCATAATTTTTTTCATCTGATTCATTATTTATTTTAGTATCATCTACATTTTCTGCATTTGTTTTAGCTGCGGTAGATGATAGTTTATTGCTGCTAAAATTATTGTTGCCAGATGAAAATACATTCATAGCAATAAGTATAAATGCAAGTATTATACAAACTGCTATAAGACTTTTCATCTTTTTCTGCTCTAGTATTTTGCTAAATTCTTTTTTAAATTTATCTTTATCCATATATATACCTCCTACTCCTCTAATCCATATACTTCTATTTTCTCCTTTGGAATGTTTAATTCATTGCTTGCAAAATCAGCTATTTCACTATATTCCGCATTTTTTCCTTCGTTATTTTCATCTGCACCTTTGCTTATTACTATTTTTTTTATTTTATTTATTTTATTACTACTTACACCTATCCTAAGTTTCTTTACATTTATAGCTACTTTACTAAAATCCACATCACAATCAACTTCGCTCTTAAAGTTCATCTCTTTGAAATTATTTTTTAAAATGTTATCACAATTTTTATTAAAGTTGGCTACAAATGCTTTTTTTCTCTCATCATCTGTATTACTTTTGCTTAATGTATTTATACTTTCAAAATTAGCTGTATCTCTATCTTTTGAAAATGCTTGTTCATAATTATTAATTACATCTGTAAAGTTTTTTTCTCCACCTTCTACAATTTGCAATATTGGATTTAATATAATTGTTATTAGTATTAATCCCAAGACAAATTTTATATATTTCTTCATCTTACTAGGAGCAATCATCTCTACAGCGCTCATAAATATAAGAACAGTCACAAGGGTAATTACAAATTTTTTTAAAGCTTCCATAAACATATTATTTTATCCTCCAACTATAAACCTACCAGTGGATGCCATGATACCTATTAATATAAAAAACATAAAGCTTACAGTTAATACACATGATATTATAAGCATCATGGAACTTCCCGCTGCCTCCAATGACTTCGTTATTCTAGAATCGCTTATTGGTTCTATTAATGCCGCTGATAATTTATATATAAACTCTATAAGAACTAACTTAATAAGGGGGTGTAAGAGAATTAAGATAATTACAACTAACCCTATTGAACTTATAGCGTTTTTTATTATAAGTGAATATCCAGCAACAGAAGTAATCGCATCCGAAAAGGCTTTTCCAACAATAGGAATAAAGTTGTCTACAGCGAATTTTGCCGTCTTTAGTGTTACTGCATCAATCGTAGTTGATGTAATCCCTCTAATCGTTAATAATCCTATAAAAATTGTTACTATGATTCCCTGAAACCATATGATGATTTGCTTAAACAACTTACACAAATTATTTATTTTATGCTCTGCTGATATGTTATTCGCAAATTCTAATACAAATCCCATTAATATCATTGGAATTATCACATTGGAATAAACTTTAGGTATAAATACAACTGCACCAAGTACTATAGGATCTAATGTAGTAGCCGCTGCTATTCCTCCAGCAAGAGAAATCATAGTCACAAGAATAGGGAGAAGCGCACTCATAAAATCTGAAATATTATTTATTACATCTTTAGCAACTGAAATTGAAATTATAAAACTCTTTGATAACACCATTATTATTAAGGCGTAGCATGCATAAAATGCTACTTGGGATATACTTTCACCTGAAAATGCATCTTGTAGATTTTTTAGTAGTGAACATATTATTGCTATTGTAACTATTGATATTACTAAAGATAATACACTTTTCACTTCTTTAAATATTATGCTTAATGCTGCTTTTAGAAGTGTATCAATTGAAAGATTCCCTTTACCTTCTTTGATATAAGTTTTGACATATTCAACTGGATTTAAATTATTCATGAGCTCAACATCTGTTTTCATTTTGCTTATATATTCATATAGCGAATTAATTTCTTCTTTCGCACTTCCCCCTAATTCATCTATGTTAACTTCATTTTCAGAAGATTGTTTACTTTTATTCTTATCATAAAAGTTTGTGTTATTACCTGTTTCAATATCAACTTTATTATTTACTTCTGCCGCATAAATAGTTCTCGATTCAATAAAAGAATCACCTGTCACAGCCGAAATAAATATGTTAATCATAAGGCTCATTAATACTATAAACGTAACTCTTTTTATCATCTTCATATATAAACACCTACATTATCTGCAATATAGAATTTAATACTGCCATAAGTATCGGAATTGCTAGTACTAAAATCATTATTTTACCTGATAAATCTATTTGAGTCGCAAGGCTATCGGCATTAGCATCCTTACATAATGCACTTGAAAATGATGCTATATATGCTATAGCCAAAATCTTGAGTACTATTCCAATATAGACCATATCAATATTGGCTTTATCTGCAATTTCTTTTACAAAGTCTATCACTTGTCTAAGTGGCTCTATCATAATAAGAAGAATTAATGCACCCGCAGTTAGAACAAGGAATGTATTTAATTCATTTTTAGATTGCTTGAATAATAGCATAATAAATAATGTTATAAACGCTATGCCTACAATTTTTACTATTAACATAATCTGCATCCCTACATTACAAACATAGTTTTAACAGTACTAAATAAATCCCCTATGATCGAAACTATCATAAGCAGAATTATTACAACTCCTGCAATATTTGTTATAGCTGCAATCTCACCTTTTCCACTGCTAGTAAGAACCTTATCTAATACTACTAAAAGTATCCCAGCTCCTCCAATTTTAAAAAGTATAGTTATATCATGCATTTATCTTCCTCCAATCCTTATTTAGTATAATTATTTTAGCTATTATAAATTATTTATAATGACCTCATATCATAAATATGATTATCATTGCTCCCAAACATACTCCAAGATATCTATAAAGCTTTGTATTCTTCTTTGCATTTTCCTCTGCATCACTTAGATTTATTTTTATTCCTTCAATCGCCAATAAGAATATTTTTTCTTGTCCATAAACACCTGATTCTCCAAGAGACTTAAAAAAATCTGACATTATCTTTCTGTCATCACGTTCAAGATAAAATTCATTTTCCAACACTTCAAACTCCTCTAATGCTGCTTCATATACGCTTTCTACATTCCCTTTTAGTAATCTATTAACCACTAATTCAATAAAATTGCTCAGAGGCTTGCACACTTTATGTGATAAATTTCCTAAAGCTTCAGGCAAAGGAGTTGTTCCATAAACTATATCATTTTGGAGAATTGTTAAAGATTTCAATATCTCTTTAAGCTGCTCCTGCCTTTTCTTGAAAGTTTCTCCATATGCAAATCCTATATATGTGCTTATAATAAATATGCATACTATAAGAATTAATTTAAGCACATACTCTCACCTCCTTTTATGCTATACACATTTTCAACTGTTCCAATACCATTTCTATTACTTAATATTATTACTCTTTCCAAAATCTCATTATCTAATAAGTCACTAAGGACCCTTCTCTTATATAGATCTTCTATTGTAAAACCATGGATTGTTGTTATTATATTTACGCCAGAATTGAACGCCATAATAAGTGCTTCTACATCTCCCTTAGTGCCTATTTCATCGCAAATTAGTACTTCCGGAGAAAGACTTCTAATTGCCATGATTAACCCTTCTCTTTTTAAACAGTTATCTAATACATCTGTTCTGATTCCTAAATCGCTTTGAGGAATTCCAAAATAGCAGGCTCCTATTTCACTTCGTTCATCTATCACCGCCACCTTCTTACCAGCAATCCCCAAAGATGGCATTCCACTTGATATATTTCTAGCTATGTCTCGTAAAATTGTTGTCTTTCCACATTTAGGTGGAGAAATTATTATAGTATTATAAACTTTATATGCTGATGTAATATATTTCATAACCTTATTTGAACATCCAATTACTTCTCTGCAAATTCTTATATTTACAGATGAAATATTTCGTATAGTCTTTACTTCACCCTTTTCCATTACACATTCACCAGCTATGCCGATCCTATGTCCACCTTTAATTGTTATAAATCCTTGCCTTATATCTTCTTCATAGGCATATAATGAATAATTGGAAACTTTTTGCATAATACTTTTCATATCTTCCTTTGTAGAAATATAATTAATAATACTTTCTCCATATTTTGAGTAAACTAAAATTGGTTTCCCAATTTTAATTCTAAGCTCATATACCTGTTCTTTATTAAGCCTATCCTTAAGTAAATTGCCTATTTTAGTTGGAAAAATTCCTACTATCTCTTCTTCACCAATCAAAACTCCACTGCCTCCTCCATCGTTCTCTTAATTAATTAATATTTAATATCTCCCCAAAATATTACTGAATTATAATAAAAATATGTAAATTAAAAAATGGCTATCTTAAATTTAACTTTAAGATAGCCATTTTATTTATATATTTAATAATTAATTATCCTTTTATATTCTTTTTACAATAAGGACATGGAATTTCTTCGTTATTGCTTAGGGTAGATTGTTCAATAAAAATTGGTTTATTACAATGAAT
Source organism: Clostridium sp. MF28 (assembly GCF_002969175.1). Lineage (NCBI taxonomy): Bacteria > Bacillati > Bacillota > Clostridia > Eubacteriales > Clostridiaceae > Clostridium > Clostridium sp. MF28. Next base: position 5,256,031 of record NZ_CP014331.1, on the reverse strand, counting down.
ACAGTTTATTTCCGTATATTCATCTTCGATATCATTTAATTCATCTATAGACATCTCTTCAAATAGTTCATCTTGAATATTTGATAAATCATCATCCATAAATCTAATATTTTCTTCCAATGTTTCTTGATTTACAGTCAACTCTTCTATTCTTTGATTCATAACTTCTAAAATAGAGTATACATTATCAAAACATTCTTTATAATCCTTATTTTCTATTTTAGATAAATTCTTTTTTAAAGCTTCAATCTCTTTGCTAAGCTCTTCCATATCTTTTCACTTCCTTCTCTTTATTTGTAAAAATGTTGAGATTAAATATAAAATAAAGTTGCTAAGCTTCTCGCTTAGCAACTATATAGCTTAAACTCTTTCCATGTATTCGCCAGTTCTAGTGTCTACTCTTATAACATCACCTTCATTAACAAACATAGGAACATTAACTATCGCACCTGTTTCAAGTGTAGCTGGTTTCATTGCATTAGTAGCAGTGTTTCCTTTAACACCTGGTTCAGATTGTGTTATTAATAATTCAACAAAGTTTGGAGCTTCTACTGAGAATGCATCACCTTTAAAGAATTTTATTGTTGCAAACATATTTTCTTTTAAGAATCTTATTGCATCTTCAACTTTTTCATAGTTTAAAGGAATTTGCTCATATGTTTCTTGATCCATGAAGTAATATAATTCTCCATCTGAATAAAGATATTGCATTTCTTTTCTTTCAATTACTGCTTCTTGTAATTTTGTAGTTGGGTTGAATGTTGTATCTGTAACTCCACCTGAAATTACATTTCTAAGTTTAGTTCTTACGAATGCTGCTCCTTTACCTGGCTTAACATGTAAAAATTCTACTACTGTAAATACTTGTCCATCCAATTCAAACGTTGTTCCTTTTCTTATATCTCCTGCTGTTATCATTAAAGATCCCTCCAAATTTATAAAATAAGACATATAATAAATAACACCTCTAAGATGTTCTGTATTCTTTTTGTTACTAAATAAACAACATTACATCAAAGTAATATATTATTCAGTAAATATATTACTTTAGTATTATACAAAACAGACTATCATAATGACTTGTTATTTTTTTAATATGCCTAATTACCGCGTAACTTTTTCCAAATATTAAGCTAATATACTTAATCGTTGACATAACACTCATATTTTATCAAAAGACAATGATAATTGCAATCTTTCTGATTATTTTCCAGTAAAATTTTATAATTTTATAGCCTTTTAAACACTTTCCTTAGTGCTTATATCTAATATAATAGAGGTTTCGTCCTTATTTTTATCTATAATATAGTTATTCACATCATAATTTTTTAATTTAGGCAACTCATTTAATAGATCATCTTTACTACCGGATATTTTTATTTTCACATACCATTTACCGTCTTTTTCATTAGCAGAAAGAATATTCTTTTCATTTAAGCAATCTAAATCTCTGTTAATTTGTTTTAAAGTTTTATGATCGTAAAATTTATTTTGATAATTGTGTACTTTGATATTATTAGCTTTTTTTATATTATTTATACATAGTATTTGCGTAAAGGCTAATATTATCATTATGCTTAAAATTATATGATTGAGTAGTCTATTCATATAAGCTTACTCCTAGTTTATATTTTTCATTATCATTTAAATTCATATCATGTATTTCTATAAAACCATTGGAACTTAACTCATCTATATCACTTAAATTATTTACTATTATATCCCCGCCATTATTAGTTATGTGTGCCTCTTCAATATTGTCTTTCATTAAATTTTTTACCCAAATGCTAATATCTTCAAACTTAATCTTACCTTCTTCTAGGTTACTATTTCTATTTAATTTAGAACTTTCTTTAGTTTCACTTATATTTTGAACTACAAACGGAAAAGCAATTAAGTTAATAATTAAAAATAATATTATTACTTTATTCTCCTTTCTAATTGTGTTCATTTCAGCCTTGTTAAAAAATCTTTCTGGAATGAAATCTTTGTTTTTCGTATATATTTTCATTTATAAATTCTCCTATATTCACTTTTTTAGCCTTAGATTTATTATTGTCTGAAATAATATCAACCGTATTGTCATCAACGTATATTCCTTCGAGATCACCTTTCTTTAAAAGTTTCTCTTCAACAATATGTTTATTTTCAGAAACAAATCCATCATGATATAATCTATCCCTAAATGATACATAATAATAGCATGTATCATATTTTATTAGTGCTTTAAAATTTCTATTATTATCTCTAACTATTTTCATCAAAGCATCTTTTATTATAAATTGAATTGGCTTAATTTCTATATTTATTGCCTTCTCCACTACTTTTTCAACTCTCTTAGACCCCTTTATAGAGTATATTGAAATTACATTTCCCTTTTTCTCAAAATCATATAGTATATCTCCATTTTGAGGGAAATCATTTCTAATTTTTGAATCTACAAAGCCGCATAATTTACATCTTCTTACAGAATTCTCAAAATGGCTCACAAATAATTCTTCTTGAAGTATTACCACCTTTATATTTGAAGTTAATAAACCACTTAATTCTCTAAATTCATTAAAATCATATTTTTTTCCATCATATGTGCAATAATTTTTTTTAATAAATATTATTGATTTTCTCATTAAACACCTCTTTTATAAACTCTTAGTCTAAATGCTTTTATAATTATTCACATTATCATAGATGCTATTTGTTATAGTCATCAAAATTATATGTCGGAATTAAAATTATTTTTTCCCCCTTAAAACTGTAAACAATTGATCTTTTTCTTATTACATCATCTTCTTTGTAAGTTGTTAATAGAAGTTTATTATTATCTTTATTGTATTCGATTATATTATCATCTATTTTTTTATTAAAGTTTTCTGAAAACATATCTTCATTCAGTTTCTCACTATTTACTTTCTCTCTATTAATCTCTATCATAAACTTATTTAACACTTGCTCCTCATTTGAATTCAAATCATATCTATCTTTATCAAAATTGTATAAACAGCTTAGTTCATTGTTGTTTTTCATCATTTTGAACATAAAACACCCTAGAATGCTCATTAAGGATAATACTATCATAGTACTTATTAATACAGTTCCTTTTTTCTTCAAATGCACTTAATAAATTCCCTCCCATCTTTGTCATGTAGTATAAAATAAATTAATTTTCCTTTTCCCTTAATTTCAAGATTGTCTATATCTTCAAGCATAGTATTTATTGTTTGTGTAACATCATTTCTTGTATATTTTATAAAAACTTTTCCATCATAAGATTTAATTATTTTATCCATGCTATTAAATTCATCATTCTTTAAAAATTTAATTTGGTTATTATTGACTGTTATCTGCTTAATTCCACCTTCACTTACGATATTATCTAAATCTATAAAAAAATTTTGATAGTTATTATACTTTATACTTAACTGAATTGATTCTAAATACGCTCTATACATGGATGTAAACAAACTTATTCCAGATGCCAAAATCATTGTTGTTAAAAAAATATACGCTAATGATTCAATAATAGTAAATCCTCTCTTCTTTTTAAAAACGTATCCAATTTTATACTTCATCCATCCACCAACTTTTAGTAAACTTTTTTTCCACATTCACTTCATTTTTTCCGACCTTAATATTAGCTACTATTTCTAAATTTAAGCCAATGCCATCCTCACTTATTTTGTTTAGCCTAATGTCTTCTCCATCTTCTAATTCATCTAAATTTTTATATATTAATTCTCTACTAAAATCACCATTATATTTAAATCCAATTTTATTTTCTAACATTTCATGTATCTCTTCACTTGATGTATTGTATTTTAATTCATTTTCCAAATTACTTATTGCCCTATCGACTTCTTCTTTTAAAATTCTTTCCCTTAGTATATTAGAATTTTCTATGCTCGTACTTATAATAAATGTAGCAGTCAAAGTTACAATCATTGCAGACGCTAATGTTTCAATTAATATACTGCCCTGCTTTTTCATATTGCTTCACCATTCTTTATACTAATCAAATCCACTCCAACGCCTATCGTTATATCCTGCTTTACACCGCAATTATCTATTATCTTTATTGTATTCCCCCTAGATATTTTTCCATCTGGCGTTACCAATATATTTATATCTCCACTAATGATTTTTATTTCTTTCGAAATATATACAGTCTTCTCTATACTATCCCATCCATCTATAAATTTAATTTCATTTTTACTTGCCATTACAGTTATTTTTCCATAGTTATTCTTTTCTCTACAAACCGCTTTGCCATATGAAAGTAAATTTTGAATCTCATAAATATATTCCGAATTATCTATATTTTTTGATACATTCCGAGCAAATTTACTTAATGATATTCCTACACTAAGTAAAATTGTTAGTATAAAAATACTTACCATAGTTTCTATTAAAGTGAATCCCTCTCTTCTCATTTTCTTATTCCACCCTGAAGATTATTAAACAATGGAAGGACAAATATCAGTAAAAATAAAGCTATGAAGCTTGCCATCATAATTATGAAAATCGGGTTTATCATTTTTAAATATTTTTGTATTTTCTCATTAAGTCTATATTCTAGAGTATTGGCTAATTCTTTAAAACCTTCTTCTATTGTCCCCCCTTCTTCTCTAATCCTTACAATAGCTAACGCATATTTTGAAAAAACTCCACTTTTCTCTAAAGACTCAGTTAGAGTTTCCCCGCTTATAATATTTGAATTTATTTCAGTAATTTTATTTCGTAAATACATAAAACTCATACTATTTTCACAATATTTAAGAGCCTGTGAAATATTTATTCCAGTACTTGTTATTATTGAAAAAAGCAATACCATTATATACTCAAAGAAAGATCTTACTATACTTATTTTCGTTAGCTTGTTTATGCTAATTTGATTAGATAAACACTTTGCTAAAATTATTAATATTACACTCCAAGAAAAAATTGCAGCACCAGTAACTAGATGATTGTCCTTAAAAGCAATACTCATATCATATATGACTTGGCAACCTTTTGGTAATTTGATATTCATAGATTTATAAATTTCGAAGAAATTCGGAATCACTTCATTTACCAAAAATATACTAAGTAATATCATTGAAATAAATACAAACATCGGATAAATACATGCATTTTTAATTTCTTTCTTAATAAATATAGATTTATCATAATAGATACTTAATCCCTTTAACACCTCATATAGTTTTCCTGTATTCTCGCCAATTGAAATAATTCCTATGAAGAATTCTGGATATAAGTCTTTAAACTCCGAAAATCCTTGTGACAAACTACTGCCTTGTTTTATTAACTCTAAAACGCCATATAAACTTTCCTTATATATCTTACTTTGTAATGTATCCGCCACCAAATCTAACGCTTCGGTTATTCTTATTCCATCTTTATAAATCTGTGCTAAACTTCCTGATATTAATGCCAGTTGTTCTTCATTTACTTTATGCTTAATCTTAATCCCTTTTTTTAAGCTAAAATATGTTATATTTTTAAATCCTCTATAACTTGAACTTTCCGAATCATTACTATTCATTCAATCTTTCCCCTTCTATAAATTCTATATAATCACTATTAGATATCTTTCCTTGAAGTAATAACTCTTCCAAATCTTTCTTCATATTTTCATTTGATAGGTATTTGCTATCCTTATATAAATCCCCCATCCTTTTTTCACTATTTTCCTGTAAGAAGTGAACCGAACTGATTATTTGTCTTCCTGCATACCCTGAATAATTACACATTTTACAGCCACATTTTTTATATAATATCTTTCCATTCACTGAATTTTCATCATCTATATTCTTACAATCATCACATAAAATCTTAACTAATCTTTGTGATATTATTCCAACTAGCGCATCACTCAATAGATATGGTTTGATCCCCATATTTTCTAATCTTATATAAACTTCCCTTGCTGATTTACAGTGAATAGTGCTATATACTTTATGCCCAGTAATCGATGCTCTTACCGCCATGCTAGCAGTCTCTTCATCTCTTATCTCTCCAATCATAATCACATCTGGGTCCTGTCTCAATATACTTCTAAGGCCATTCGAAAAATCTATGTCCAATTTTTTATTTAGACTCATTTGGTTGATATTAGGCATGACTATCTCAACTGGATCTTCCAAAGTCGTTATATTTAAAGCCTTGGAATCGATTTCCTTCAATATTGTGTAGATTGTAGTAGTTTTACCAGAACCGGTTGGGCCGCTAATTAATATAAGCCCGTTCTTCAAAGATATTATTTTTCTAATCAGTTTAATTTGACTTTCTGAAAATCCTAAGTCCTCAAGATTATAGTCAAAGTTATCACAATATAATATTCTAATTACTAATTTTTCTCCATATACTACAGGTATTGAAGATACTCTTAAATCGTATTTTAGATTATTATAATTAACTATTATTTTTCCATCTTGAGGTCTTCTTTTTTCAGTTATGTCCATATTAGCTTTCAGCTTAATCTTCGATGCAAGAGTTATATATTCATCAGAATCTATTTTGTGCACCAAAACTAAACTACCGTTAATTCTATATCGTACATAAACACATCCATTTTGAGGTTCTATATGAATATCGCTGGCATTAACCTTTATTGCATTAGTTATCAATATCTCTTCTAATGATTTATCATCTATACCAAATATTATATTTTTTAAACTTTCGTAATTTCTCTCTTCGATTTCTTTGATAACTATGTTTTTGTTATATATAAATCTTAGATATTCTTTTGCTTCTTCAGTTACTCCATATGACAAAACTATTACCTCGTCCAATTTTTCCTTTATTGGAATAACTCTATACTTCTCACAAATTTCTTTTTTTAAATTTTTAGCAGTTCCTAAATCTACATCTTCAATTTCATATTCCTTAATTTTAAACACACCTATCTAATTTTATATTTTTTAGTTTCTATTTTAAATTTTGAACCAAAATCTCAGTAATTATTCATTATATTCCAAATAATGTAATCTTTTTTATCGCCTAAATAATAGAAATTACTAAACTTTTAAATTAAAAATCCTAGACATTAATTAAAATGCCTAGGATTTCATGATAACTTAACGAATCAAATTCTAATACATACTTTTTATTTCTTAACATCACTATATTTTCTTGCAGCTTTCCATGTTTTACCGTACAATGACTTAGGATTTTTATTGGGCTTAACTCCCCTCATTTCTTCTCTAACAATTGCTCTAGCAATAATTTTAAATTTTCTAAACTCTTCTTCAGTAACTTCTTGCCCAAGTAAGTTCTTTGTTATTAATTCACTAGTCTTTTGGTTAATAACTTTATCAAATTTATTCATTTTCTACGCTCCTATATCACAATTTTAAATTCTAAAGATATTATTATCTTTAAAGCTTTAGTTTATCCATTAACTCTTACTTATTCTTTTATTATTCTATAAAACCTTTCATTTGCATTTTAATTGAATTTCTGAAAAAAGCCATTCCTGTTTTCATCTTTTTAAAATTTAATTTTTCATAAAATTTTTCTTTTCCAGGTGAAGCATATAATATAGCATTACATGTAGGAACGCATTCTAAGATTTTATTAACAATCTTACTTCCTATACTCTTACCTTGATATTCAGGTAGCACAGCTATATCATAAATTGCAGATTGATAAACTCCATCAGAGATTGCTCGTCCAAAGCCAATCAACTTATCATTATCAAAAGCAAATACAGCAGCATAACTATTTTCAAATGCTTTCTTATGTATTTCGCCTTTATAATGACTCATCCCTACTTTTTCTAGTATACTAGATACTTCTTCCCAATCTATATTACTACAGTTATATTGTAATTTTAGATCCATTCTACTATCTCCTTTTTTAATATATATGTTGCAATTCGCAATGCATATTTCATAATTCACAATTACAGCTAAAATTCTTTTGATATTTTTAGAATTATGATGAAGAATTATTTTTGCAATATGTATATTATTATTTTTATGATAAGAATAGCATATACTCCTACGTAAGGTAAGAGTCAATACTTTTTTATATTAATAAAGAATCCTCCATCATATAAAAACATGATAAAGAATTCTAAATTTAAATTACTGCGTATATGCTAAAAAAACATATTCTGATGAACTATTCCCTATTTCACTTATACTACCATCTTGAGTGTATGTATAAATTTGCTCTTTCTTGAGATCTCCATTACTAGAACCTATAAACAAAACATCTCCATTTTCACTTACCTCTAATCCTTTTTCTATTTTTACGGTACCCGGAAAATCAAAAACTAATCTTTTTACCTTATTATCTATTAATTCATATAAAGAATTAACATTATTATACGCTTTTCCTGTAAAATACAATTTATCTTTATTTATAATTATATCTGAAATCTCTTCTATGTTATCTGCCAAAAGCTTAACATCCTTTGTTTTTTTGTTTATCATCATTACTTCTCTTTTATTTTCCAGTGTTAATTGTAAAAATACTACATCGTCATCTCTTGATTTTATAAATGCTAAATAGCCTTCATTAATCTTATAAAGTAACTCTTCTTTATTTTCTTTTATATTATAAGTAAATAATCCATTAACGCCATCATTGCTTACTCCATAATAAACCAATGTATCTGTATCATACCAATCATATAATGTTCCCGATATTGAAACATTAGATTTCATTTCAATTTCTTTATTTCCATTTGTATTGAATATTTTTAACTTAAGCCCATTATCATCTATAAAGTAAGAAATATAATTTCCACCTTTTGATAATTTTAATCCACTATAATTTTCATCTTGGATTTCATATCTATTTCCGTTATTAACTACATAATTTTTACCACTATCTACATATATATAATTAGAACTACTTTTATCATAATCTATGATAACCTTATTTTCCTTTGTCTCCACATACTTACCATTGTCATAATTATATAGTTTATAATTACCGTCTTCGCTTTTTAGAACTGCTCCTATATTTAACTTAATATCCTCTGTCACATTAGGTATGTCTTCTTTTTTAGATGCACATCCTAAGACAAACAGTGGAATTGCAATGAAAGCAAAAATGCTTAAGCACTTTCTTACTAATGAATTCATTTTTTGTTTCCTCGTTTTTTATAATTTTATAAAGAAAGTTCACCCTTGAAAACCACTTCTGCAGGACCTTTCATATAAACATCTTGACCTAAAATTTCTATGATTAACTCTCCTCCAGGAGCTTTAACAAAAATTTCTTTATCCTTATTAACAAGTCCCAACTTCTTGGCAACTACTACTGAAGCACTACATCCTGTTCCACAAGCTAACGTAGCTCCAGCGCCTCTCTCCCATGTATTAACTCTTATATGGGTATCATCAACTATTTTCACAAAATTCACATTACTTCCTTCACCAAAAATATCCAATTTTTCTATCTTTGATCCCTCTTGAATAACATTGTATTCTCTATCACTTTCGAAAATTATTGTATGAGGAACTCCAAGGAGCAACGTAGTCATCTTATACTTTTTATCATCTACTGCAATTTCTTTTTCTATAAGACTTTCCAAATTATTTAAAGGTATATCGCATCCGTTATAAGATGGATTCCCCATATAAACTCTCACATACTTAACCTTTTCATTTTCTAATATTATTTCAATCTCTTTAATTCCATCACCAGTTTCAACTGAAAATTTATCACCCGTAGCTATTTTATGTTCATAAACATATTTTCCAAAACATCTTATAGCATTTCCACACATATTAGCTCTTGAACCATCGGCATTTATTATAACCATTCTAGCATGAGCTAACTCTGATTTTCTGACAATCACAAGACCATCGGCACCAATTCCAAAATGTCTGTCACAAAGCTTCTTTGCTAATAAGCATTCATCTTTAATCTTATTATCGAAATCCTCAATAAATACGAAATCATTTCCTGCCCCTTGCATTTTATAAAAGTTCATCTAAATTCCCCCTACTGATTAACTGTATTTCTTATAATTAGTAATTGTATAATTTCATAAGCTTCAACTATTTAATATTAAACTTTTGTATTTAATCATTAATAATATCACCAAGTTTAAATTATAACTTATTTAAAAATTTTTCTATATACTTTTTTAAATTTTTTTATAATATTTGGCTCTTTTTTCATTCTATTATTCTAATTTTACATTTATAATATATAATTTTTTAATATAAGTTTACATTTGGTATTTTAGCAATCCAAAAACTCAATTAGGATTACAATGATAAAACTATATTATAATACATCAATATAACATCTATGCATGAATTTGATTCACCCTTCTTCTCATTTTTGCTATTAATTGATAATTATATGCCTATAATGTTATACTATTTATAGTTACACTAAGAAAGGATGACATAAAATGGCATTAGATGGTATCTACCTATATAGTTTAGTAAATAATTTAGAAAAATCAATATTAAATTCCAAAATAGATAAGATAAATCAACCTGAAAAAGATGAAATTATTCTGACTCTAAGAAAAGATCGTCAGAATATCAAACTTTTAATTTCAGCATCCCCTAGGTTTGCCAGAATACATTTAACAAATAGCACGAAAGAGAATCCTATTAAAGCTCCTATGTACTTAATGGTTCTTAGAAAATATATACTAGGTGGTAGAATTACAAATGTTACTCAAAAAGATAACGATAGAATCTTAATAATAGAAATTGAAAATAGAGACGAACTAGGATTTGATAGTTTATATTCTCTTATAGTTGAAATTATGGGACGACACTCTAATATCACACTTGTTAGAAATAGAGATAATAAAGTTATGGAATCAATAAAACATATAACTACTGATATAAATAGTTATAGAGTATTATATCCTGGTGTTAATTTTATTTATCCCCCATCTTCTACTAAGTTAAATCCTTTTTCTATTACTTTAGAAGAACTATCCTCTTTTACAAACAAAAATTCTATTGTTTTTGATAATAAATTTTATTTTAATTGTTTCACAGGAATAAGTAATCTATTGTCTAATGATTTATATTATAACATTACAAATCATAATAATTCACCTACAATAAGTGAAATTTATGAAAATTTTAATAAATTCATTTATGATTTAAATCAAAATATCTCTTACAATATGTATACAAATAAATTAGGAATTGTAAAAGATTTTTATTCTCTAAAATTAAATTCACTAAATGAAGATTATTTATCAATTTCATATGATGATCCTAATGTATTAATGGATGCCTTTTATGAGAAGAAAGATAAACAAGATAGATTACAAAATAAATCTACTGATTTACAAAAGCTTATTCATACAAATATTGATAGATGTAATAAGAAATTAAAAATACTTAATGAAACTCTTAGTGAGTGCGATGAAAAAGAATCATTTAGAATAAAAGGTGATCTTTTAACTTCATATATTTATAGTATAAAAAAAGGTGATAGCGAATGTACTCTACTAAATTTTTATAACGAAAATCAAGAAGAATATATTACTATCTCTTTAAACAAAACCAAAACACCTGCTGAAAATATTCAGTATTATTATAAAAAATATAATAAGTTAAAGACATCTGAGGAATACGCTAAAGTTCAACTCAAGAAAAATGATGAAGAAATGAAATATTTAAATTCTGTACTTACTAATATTCTAAATGCTGAAAGCTATAATGAAATTGATGAAATAAAAAACGAACTTATTGAAACTGGATATATAAGATTTAGAAAAAACAACAAGAATTCAAAAAAGGTAAAGACTTCTAAGCCTAATCACTTTGTTTCAAGCGATGGAATTGATATTTATGTTGGTAAGAACAATCTGCAAAATGATTATCTAAGTTTAAAATTTGCAAATAAAAACTATCTGTGGCTCCATGCAAAAGATATTCCTGGATCTCATGTTATAGTTTGCTCTTTTGATGTACCAGACAAAACTCTTGAGGAAGCAGCTATAGTCGCAGGTTACTATAGTAAAGGAAAAAATTCATTAAAATTACCTATTGATTACACAAAAGTTAAAGAATTAAAAAAGCCTAATGGGGCAAAACCTGGAATGGTAATTTACCATACTAATAAAACTCTAATTGTAAACCCTGCTGACTTTAATAACATATTTAATTCATAATCTACTGAAAAAGAGATATATCTTAATCCTAGGATATATCTCTTTTTAGTAAACATATAATATTTTTAGATTTAAATAAACAAATCAAACTTTCTACACGCTTCCTCTAGCAATTCTACATTACTATTAAAAAAGTCTTTCTTTTCTTTTTCAATAGATGCAATCAAAGCATTAATCAGGCTCAATGGTGCAGCAAAAGATTCTATAAACCTTGTTCCCTTGCTTATAGCTGTTAGAGTTATATCAGAATATGGAACAAGCGGAGACAACATACTGTCAGTTATTGATATTGTTGTAGCTCCTTTTCTTTTTAGATGTGTAAAAATTTCTACTGTACTTCTTGCATATTTCTCAAAGGTAATCCCTATAATTACATCTTCATTATTAACTCCACTAATCTGCTTTGGAATTTGCTCTATATGCTCAATTAAATTTACGTTGTTAAACATTAAATCAAGATAATATTTTAAAAACATTCCGAGTACAGCAGAACTTCTTCTTGCTACTATATATATTCTTTTTGCATTTAATAGCAGATTAACAGACTTTCTTAATTCATATATATTTAAGTCCTCCATTGTCAGTTTAATATTATTTACGTCATCTTCAAATATGTTATAAATATCTCTTTCTTCACTATCACTTGAATCAGAATCAATCCTTATACGCTTGGCTTTAGATACTTGCTGTTGCATGGATTCTTGAGTATGTTTTAAAAATTCAGGATAACCTTTGTATCCCAAAAAAATCACAAACCTCGTGACAGTTGCTATGCTTACTCCTGATAATTTAGCTAACTTTTCAACAGTTAGAAAAGGCGTACTATTTGGGTGCGCTAATATATATTTTGCTATTTTTTCTTGTGCTTTGCTCATATTCGGTATTTTTTCTGCCATTTTTTGATATACCTCTGACATAGTTTAAACTCCTTTCTTTTGGCAATTTAAGAGTATCTATCTGACTACTAGTTTCAAGTTCTTTACAATCTCATTTCTCAAATTATTAATTTCTAATATGCATATTACAATTGATTCCCTACATTTTACTTATAACTAAAGATTTGGATTATTAAATTTTCGAATTTAAATTTGTTATTGAAACTGTATATCTTATATGTTTTTATTTCAATTATCATATGCAGAAACTCTTTAACAAAAAAAGACGCTAACAATTCCAACTGATTGTTAGCGTCTTTGCTATCAAATTTTATTTAAATTTATTTTATCACTTTAAGAAAACTTTGTAAATATGTTTTCAAAGCTTTCTGATGCCTTAAACTTTACTTTATTAATTCATTTATTAATATATCACCAGCATTTTTAATTTTATTATTGTCAAAATATTGATAATAATAACATTTTATTTTTCCATTGTATAATTTTCTATTCTTTGTTGATTTTAATCCAAATGTTTTTTCAAATGGCTCAAAGGATGTTAATATGTTAAAATCCCAATCTTCCAGCTTTTTCTTTGCATTTCCCATATGTTTATATAGTATAGGTAATATTTCCTTCTCACCGATTCTTTCTCCATATGGTGGATTTGAAACTACAAATCCATACTTTCTTGAAGTTGAAAATTCCATAAAATCTCTTTTTTGAAATTGTATATATTTATCAACTCCTGCTTTTTTTGCATTTTCCATAGCAACTTTAAGAACTCTATAGTCTATATCGTATCCTATTAGTTTTATATCCTTATTCTTTTCAGATTTCTTTGCACCTTCTCTTACTGAATCAAATATATCTTTAGTAATTGAAGGCCATGTTTCACATACAAAACTTCTGTTTACTCCTGGTGCAATATTTTGAGCTATCATAGCCGCTTCAATTAAGATTGTCCCCGATCCACAAAATGGATCTATTAATTCAAACTCGTCCTTCCATCTTGAGATTAGAAGCATTGAAGCTGCTAAAGTTTCTTTTAATGGTGCTGCTCCAGCAAGTTCTCTATAACCCCTTTTATGTAATCCTGGTCCTGTTGTATCTATAGTAAGCGTAACTCTATCTTTTAAGATAGCTACTTCTATTTTATAAACTGGTCCACTTTCGCTGAATGTCTCTATTCCATAGCTTTCACTCATACTTTTAACAACAGCTTTTTTAACTATAGATTGGCAGTCAGGAACGCTATGAAGCGTTGATTTAATACTTTTGCCAACAACATGCATAACTCCATCTTCAGGAATTATCTTACTCCATTCTACTTTTTTGGTCCCTTGAAAAAGTTCTTCGAAAGATTTAGCTTCAAATTCTGCCATTTTTATAAGTACTCTATCCGCAGTTCTTAAGTGAATATTGCAAATTGCTATATCCATTTCGTCTCCCTCAAAAGTTACTCTTCCGTTTTCAATTTTCAAATCTTCATAACCAAGTGCTCTTAATTCTTTTGCAGTTATGCTTTCTATTCCGAAAGTACTTGTTGCAATTAACTCATACATATTTTTGCATTCTCCCTTTTTATCTATTTATCAAATATTTTCCTGAATCTTCTCCATCAATTTCTTTTAGAGATACTGCTATAACCTCATTTTTAGAAGTTGGAATATTTTTACCCACATAATCTGCTCTAATTGGTAGTTCTTTATGCCCTCTGTCTATAAGAACTGCTAATTGAATACCTCTAGGTCTATTTACATCCATAATTGCATCTATAGCTGCTCTTGCTGTCCTACATGTATATAAAACATCATCAATTATAATTATCTTTTTATCTTTTATTTCAAGACCTAAATCTAAATTCTTAATCTCTAAATCTTCACTTATCTTAGTTAAATCATCTCTGTACAATGTTATATCTACAGATCCAACTGGAACATCTACCCCTTCTATTCCCTTTATATACCTAGCAATTCTTTTTGCAAGCGGATACCCTCTAGTCTTAATTCCAAGTAAAACTAGTTCATCTATTCCTTTATTTCTTTCAATTATTTCATGAGAAATTCTTATTAGTGTTCTATTAACAGCTTTTTCATCTAATAAAACTGATTTTAATTTCATGTTATTCCTCCAATATTTTTATCTTACTTCATTTCTTAATTTTTCTATTATTTCTTGAAAGTATTCTGGCAATTCTGTTGTGAATTCCATATACTCATTTTTGCTTGGATGAACAAAACCTAATGTCTTCGCATGTAACACTTGACCTTTCAATTTGAATCTTTGTTTCTTAAATCCATAAAGAGGATCACCAACTAGCGGAAATCCGATAGATGCCATATGAACTCTTATCTGATGTGTTCTTCCAGTTTCTAATATACATTTTATCAATGTGTAGCCATTGAATCTTTCTAAAACTTCATAATGTGTTACAGCTCTTTTGCCTCCCTCTACAATTCCTATCTTTAATCTATCTCTCTTATTTCTAGCCAAAGGTTTATCAATTATACCTTTATCATTCTTTAGTCTTCCTTCAACCAAAGCATAATATTCTCTCTTCATTGAGTGATCTTTTAATTGATCTGAAAGCTTATTATGAGCTTCATCATTTTTTGCTACAACCAGAACTCCGGATGTATCTTTATCAATTCTGTGAACTATTCCTGGTCTTATAATTCCATTTATGCTCGATAAATCTTTACAATGATAAAGCAGAGCATTAACTAACGTTCCATTATAGTTTCCAGGCGCAGGATGCACAACCATCCCCTGAGATTTATTAACAACAACTACATCTTTATCTTCATAAAGTATATTAATAGGTATTTCTTCAGCCTCTACTTTTAATACTTCAGGTTCGCTAAATGTTACTTCTATTTCATCAAGAGCTCTTAGCTTATAATTACTCTTAGGAGTTTTATTATTAACCTTAATACCATCCTTTTCAATAAGTCCTTGGATAAAAGATCTTGATTTATCAACAAAAATTTCAGCTAAATACTTATCGATTCGCTCTCCTCTATCTTTTTCATCAACTATAAAAACATTTTTCTCCATAAATCAATATCCCTTCCTATTTAGCATATTCTTTCAACATTATAATATAATAACTTAGACTTTACAATTACTTAACACCTTAAATTTATTAGATTAATTTGTATGAATTAACGGTCATACATGAACTTCTCCCCTAAATATATAATTATTTTACATATTTTTTATAATATGCTATTATTTTTATATAAGTATATAAATTCATATACTGTATCAAATTTACATAAATATATATTAACCAGTATGAAAAATGCTACATATGAGCTAAAATTTCATATATTCAAGGGGGATAATTTTATGGATATTATGACAATTTTAAGTGTACTATTTGCATTTATTTGTATTATAGTAGGCTTTATTATTGAAGGGGGAAAACCCATAGCTTTACTGCAGCCAACTGCTGCAATGATAGTTATTGGTGGAACACTAGGTGCCGTAGGAATTTCATTTCCTTCCTCAACATTGAAGAAATTCCCGAAAGTATTATCAATAGCTTTCAAAAAGAAAGAGATTGATCTTAAGGGGTATATAGACTATTTCAAAGGAGTATCACTTAAAACAAGAAGAGATGGGCTTTTGAGTTTAGAATCTGAGCTAACAGATGATGCCTTAGATCCATTTGTAAAAAAAGGGCTACAAATGGTTGTGGATGGTATAGATCCATCCTCTGTGAAAAGCATCTTAAATACCAAGCTCGAACAGCTTTCTACAAGACATGAAAATTGTATTGAAATGTTCACCTCTGCAGGTGGCTATGCTCCTACTATGGGAATAGTAGGAACCATAACGAGTTTAGTTATAATATTGAGCGCTTTAAGTGATGTAGCTGCAATGGGTGAAAAAATTGCTGTTGCATTTGTAGCTACTCTATATGGTCTTGCTACAGCAAATCTTTTTTGGCTTCCTATAGCAAGTAAATTAAGAGAAATAAATAAAGAAGAGATTGCTGAAAAAGAAATGATCATTGAAGCAGTATTACTCATTCAAGAAGGAGTTAATCCAAATACCTTAGTGAGTAAGCTTGTTAGTTATCTAACCGAAGATGAAGCTAAAGATTTAGAAGGAATTTAAAGAGGTACAATTATGAAAAAGAATACAAAAAAAGAAAAAGATGATACTGAGAGATGGATGTTATCTTACCTTGATTTTATAACATTAATGATGATTTTCTTTTTAATGATGTATGCTATTTCTAATGTGGATACTAAAAAATCTCAAACTCTAGCAAATTCATTGAAAATTGGATTTAATAGTGGTAATGGAGAAAACGTAATAGCAGTATCTGATAGCTCAAATTCTCCTCCTACTGTAATTGATCAACAAAATACTCAGAACAATTCAGACTCTATAGCAGAAGAAGAAAAACTATCCGATGTAAAAAAGAAAGTAGATGATCTTGTCAATGATTCCGAGCTAAAAGGAAGTGTTACTACATCCATTCAAGAAAGAGGACTCATAATAAGCTTCAATGATAGCGTATTCTTTAATAGTGGACAATCTACTATCAAACCTGATTGGCAAGGTAAACTAATATCTATTTCAAAGATTTTAAACGATATTGATAACTATATACATGTTGAAGGACATACTGATAATGTTGCTATTAATAATGATTATTTTCATTCTAACTGGCAGCTTTCAGCTGTAAGAGCCGCAAATGTAGTAGAGTTTCTAATTTCAAAGGGAAACGTTAAACCCGAGAGGTTATCTTCAGTAGGCTATGGAGAGTATAGACCTGTTAAAGATAACAATACCGAAGATGGCAGAGCTGCAAACAGAAGAGTTGATATAGTAATACTAAATACTAAATTTAATAATTCTGAAATCCCAAAAGAATAATATTATAGATAACACAATCACAAACTCTACTTAGACTATGAAATATATTCCAACCAGAAATGAGTAAAATACTTTTGTAACCACAAGGGTAATAATATGGAATGTTTCATTAGTAATTTTGATGGATGTGATTCTTTGGCTATAAGTTGTTCCAAATGTGCTAGTTAAAAGCCTGTTCTTTGAGGCTAGCACTTTGGGTGCAACTTTATAGCCTTAGAATTCCCCAGAAACTGGAACAAACGTATTTTACTCATTTCGGCGAGTTATATGCATAAGTTCAGGTCTTAGTTTGGTTATCTGTAATTAAGCAAATATATAAAAGCTATCCTTAATCGCTTCAGGATAGCTTTTATATTATTCAAAAAATACATAATCTTCATTTTATTACGTTATGTAAATAAAATATGCATAATTTTTATTCATTATTTCTGTTGGATAGTAAATTTATTCACCTTGAACAAAAAAACTTTTAATCTCATTTAATTCATCATTCAATGAAGGATCATTTTCTTCAGCCTCTATATTTTCACTTAATCCACTCGTAGTGCTTGCAACTTCTTTTTCAACTATTTTTTCTATATTAGTTACTTCATCATCTTCTATAGGATCAGATACATTATAATTTTTTATAAAATCCTTCTCTAAATCATCAAATGTTTCTAACTGTGCATTCATGAAGTTTCTATATTTTGCTCTAAATTTAATAAATTCTTGTTTAACTCTTTCATATTCATCATTTATTTGAATAACATCATTATGTGCCTTATCCATAACCTTCTGAGCAGTTTCGTTAGCATTTTTCATCATAAATTCGGCTTCTTTTTTAGCCGAATTTTTTGCTTGCTCTGCAGCATTTTGAGCTAATATCAATGTATTTTGTATAGTACTTTCGATTTTAGAGTAATGCTCTACCTTTTCATTCAAATTAGCAAGCTTCTCTTTTAGATTTGCATTTTCTTTATAAAGCTCTTCATAGTTATCTACTACTTCATCCAAAAATTCATCAACTTCATCAGAATTATATCCTCTTAATCCCTTTTTAAATTCCTTGTTGTTTATATCCATTGGTGTCAACTTCATACTTTCACCTCTATTATGTATATTTTTTGATAATAATTTTTATCCTTCCACTTTTGCTATTTCCAACAGAATTACCAACTATAAATTTTCCAAAACCTCTTATAGTAATTCTTTCTTGTCCTTTTAGTTCATAACTTTTATCTTTTATCTTAACGTAATCTATAAGCACTCGACCCTGCTCGATCATTGCTTGAGCTTTAGATCTAGATATATTTATAATCTTAGAGACAATTCCATCAATTCTCAAAGAAGAAACTAAAACTACTTCTTCTTCAAAATTAACCTTTGGTAAAAATCCAAAATCATCCACCACTTTTACATTACAAATAACCTTAGAAATTCTGTTTAAATTATATATAATGAAATCTTCTACTTCTTCGTGAACTGGCACATAACATGTATTATTATCTACTAATAAATCACCTATCTTATTTCTTTCTATTCCTAGAGATAGAATTCCGCCCAAAAAATCTCTATGAGTAAGATTAGAAAATTTCGAGGTACTTTCAATTTTAATCAATTTCATAGGAAATGGACTTTTATATATGTTATTAAAAGAAACCATTCTTCTTTCAGAATCATCTAAAAGTCCATTACTTTCAATTTTTAAATCATTGCTAGAGAGGTTTTTCTCAAACCACATCCATATATTTGGTGTATAAAAACTTTTTCCAAATACAGTTATGTTTTTATCTCTAGCTAGTAAATATTTTTCATATAAATTCAATGCATCATTTCTATCATCATCTGCAAAATACTTTGCTATTCTTTCTTTCATAATTTATGGTATAATCCTTTGTAAAAAATTTATAATAATCAATGCAAATATAGGTGAAAAATCCAATGGTAATCCAGGACTTAATCTATATTGTAACTTTCTAATTGGTTCTAAAACGGGACTAACAAAACTGTGTAGTAAATCAATAAATTTATTCCCCTGAATTTGTGGTATCCACGAAACTATACATTCTATGAATATAGCTAGCTCTAATATGTTTAGAAACATATCAATAACTATGTAAACACTATATATCATAATTTATACCTCCTATTTTGACCAATTAAATAGAGCTTTTGAACTTAGTTCATTTTTTAATTCATTTGTTACTTCTACATTTGATGGTGAAAGAATATATACTCCCTTTTCAATTTGTTGTAATTCTCCGCCTAAAGCATAACATGAACCACTGATGAAATCTAATAATCTTTGTGCAATCTTTAGTTCCAAAACCGTTGTGTTTACTAATACTATTCTTCTATTCTTAAGTGCTTCACAAATTTCAGTAGCCTCTTCATAATCGATTGGCTTAGTTATTGTTACCTTTGTAGTCGAAGATGTATGGATATTTACAACCTTACTATTCTTCTTATTGGTAATAACAGGTTCTATTTCGTCTTCATCCTTCACCTGTTCTTCGTATTGTTCTTCTTCGTACTCGTCATACTCCTCGTAGTCCTCAAACCCTAATAAAGATTTAACTTTTGATATAACATTACCCATTATTTTCGCCTCCTAAATTATAATTTCTTTCTCCAAATATTCCTGTTCCTATTCTTACTAAGTTAGAACCTTCTTCTATAGCTGTCATAAAATCATGAGTCATCCCCATTGATAATATTTTCATACTAATATTATTATAATTTTTTTCCTTAAGCTCATCAAATATTTTTTTTGTTTTCTTAAAATATTTTCTATTGCTTTCTTCATCCCCTATTGGAATAATAACCATTATACCTTTTACAGAAACAAATTTGCATTTTTCAATTGCTTCTATGAATTCATATAAATCTTCTTCCAAAATTCCACTTTTGCTTTCCTCTCTTCCAATATTAATTTGGATTAAAGTATTAGCAACCTTGTTAACTTTACTAAACTGCTTTTCAATTTCATTTAGCAAACTAATACTAGATAAAGAATGTATCAAATGTACCTTATCTACTAAATACTTAACTTTATTACTTTGAAGCTGTCCTATAAAATGCCATCGTACATCCTCATGAAAATTTTCGGATTTTTTTACTAATTCTTGAACTTTATTTTCCCCAAAATCTCTCATTCCTGCCATATACGCATCTTCTAGAGCCTCTAATGGCTTCGTTTTTGAAACAGCTAAGAGCGTTACTTGTTCTGGAATTTTGGATCTTAGTTCTTCAATATTTTGCTTAATTCCCATACTATAACACCTTACTAAATTATTCCTTTCTTTATCACTTTGTATAATATTCTATATAAACTTAAAATTTCCTTCCTAAATATCAATTAATTTCATTTTTTACTTTCATCTCTACTCATATATTTTACATTTGAATTTGCTGTCGTTGGCGGCATGATTATTTTATCTACAACTTTAATATCAACATAAAGCTTTCTAAGCATTAATTGTTTAACATGGCTTCCATCTTCAAGTAAAGCCGCCTTCAATTTTTCTGGATCTCCTATGGCATATATATTAAAAGGAGCATACTCCATTCCACCATCATCAAACCCTAAAAATGCCCAATTACAAATTACTCCAGACCATGGAAGTATTCTATGGTTATTAACACTAATCGCCTCAGCTCCAGCCACTCTAAGTTCATTTAAAACAAGCGCCATATCATTATCATGTAAAAGCTTATTATTTATTTCATCTGTATTTTCTTCAAGAGCATTTGTAGTTCCATCATTTATCTTAAGTATAATTCCTGGTCCCTCTACGTTATTTGACCCAATAAATGATTTATAATCACTAATTTGAGTTTTCATATCATCAAGGATCTTATCATTTTTTTTATCATTCTGAGCATAATTCCTAATCTTATCTTTTTTCTCATTATTATCTTCTTGAAGATTTCCAATGTCTCTATATAATGCTGCCCTTTCTTCAACAGCATTTTGGTACTCTGTTGCATTTAATTGACTATAGGACTGAATACCTTTAAAATTAAAATTCATTGATATTAAACCCCTAATATTATGGTTGCAATGAAAACAAAGAAAAAACCTTTATTATTTTTCATCACATCACCTCTCTATTTATCATCATGATTTTCTTTATCTATAGAATTATTTCTAGACCTATTTCTTCTTCTTATTTTAAATTCTTCTAATAATAGTCTGCGTATTATTGCGAAGTTATCAAATATTCTTCCTCCGAAAACTATTACCGCCGCCATATATATAGGTATTCCAAGCTTATCACCTAAATAAGCAAGTCCTGCTGCAAGTAATGCATTTCCAAAAAATCCAGATATGAATATATCTGCTTGAAAGTTTTTAGAGAGATTTCCTCTGACTGCTCCAAAAACTGAATCCAAACATGCTAGTATTGCAACAGACATGTATGGTGACAATTTATCAGATATATTAACATCTAATACAAATCCAAGTATTATTCCGATTAGTAGTCCTATAATTGCTATCAAATTAACTCTCTCCTATTCTTTAACTGATTTAATAAAGTCACTCTTCAATGACTGTTTTGATTTTCCTATAAATATATCATCTTCTGATTTAACTTCATTATTGTAGTTAGGAAGAGCAAGATATTCTAATGAACCTGGGAAAGAAATTCCAACGTTAAGTCTGCCCTTGTCTCCAATTGCCTTAATTATAATTTTATCTCTAGGATAAACTTTCCCAGTCGAACCTATGGCTATTCCATTTCCAGCAGTTTTTATTCCCGTTTGTGGTGTTATTCTAATATCATTTATAGATATTGCCTCAGCTCCTGAATACCAAAGTAAGTTAACTATATGAACCAATTCATCTTCTCCTAGATCTCTGCTACTATCATTTGTCGTAGAACCGAAAATAGATGTTTTAGGTGTTATTGTAAGAACAATACCCTGCCCTTTAACATCAACTATCCCTAAATGCATTCTAGCCTCATCAAGTTGATTTTTTATATCTTGCCCCATGTCACCATTTTTGGCTGCTGTTTCTTCCATTTGTTTTAACTGATCAGATAATTTTGAATTTGTTGACGCTAATTCTTCTTTTTCTTTTTTTAGAGATTCAACTTCTGAAATAATATCGTTTTTATCATAATTACTAATTTTTGACTCTATATTCTTATTTGATAATACCTTAAATTGATATGCCAATAAAAAGCCTAAAAGTCCACAAACAATTGCTATAAATAATTGTGATCTAGATATCTTCATTAATTACCTACCTTTCTTCCTTATAATATACAGGCGCACCATTAAATCCTACATCTACATATCCCTTAACAATCCCTATATCAGGATTTTGAATTATATGTAATAATTTATTCATTTTATCTGGTATATTTTCGTCATTACCAAGTCTTCCTTCTACTTCACCAACATATACTTTTATGTTAGTAAAATCACTTATATCAACATAATCAATTTTATAATTTGTCGGATTGATCTTTATAATTTGATAAAAAATATCTAAAAAATCTAATACTCTACTGTCATCTATCATCTTTTGTCCTAGCGCTACATCTTTTAAATCTATTCCTTTAACATTAACTAAACTTCTGTTTTCAACGCTGTCTGTTTTTTCAAGTAAATTTCCATCATTATCCAAAACATATTTATATCCATCTTTTTCAACATAATAAATCCCCTCTTTTTCTGAGATCTTTATATTGACTTGTTTAGGATACGACTTGCTTATTTCAACATTTTCTACGTATGGATTCTTTTTAGCATTGCTTATTATATTTTGTTTATTTATAAATAGAATATTCTGTCCTATTAGATTCTCTGTACCATTCTTAACATCTTCTCCACTCATTACTGGATTACCTAAAATAGAAACCTTTTTAATAATGAAAAAATTCGATTTTATTGCAAAAATTGTTCCCACTATAAATAGGACTATAATAGTCATAATTATTTTCCTTATTAGTCTTCTTCTTTGCGACCTCAAGATCAATTTATTATTATTCGTTTTTACCATACCCATCCCTATTCTTATCTATGCCTTATATATTCTAACACTTATTATTTTATAATCTTTAGTATAAATTTCATATATAATAATACCACTTTAACGATATATTTTCATCTAAAATTTAAAACTACTTTAAATAATTACCTAAAAAATACAGGGCAAAGACTTGTATTCTAATTCTTTGCCCTGTATTTTCTTATATTTCCTTAAATTCATCTTTTCCTTCAGTTTGCCTTGATATGTTTAAAAGTATTCCTATTGCCGTCATATTTATTACTAATGAAGTTCCCCCATAACTAATAAACGGTAGCGGAACCCCTGTAACTGGCATCGATCCTGTAACAACTGCAATATTTATTAAAGATTGAACTGCTACAACTCCAGTTATGCCTATTGCAAGAAGAGTACCATATGTGTCTCTAGCTTTCATCGCTACACTTATTCCTCTCCAAACAAATATTACAAAAAGTAATATTATACATATACATCCAATAAGCCCCAATTCCTCGCCGATAATGGAGAAAATAAAATCATTATGTGGCTCTGGCATATACAAAGTTTTTTGCCTTGATTGGCCAAGACCAAGCCCTGTAACCCCTCCAGCACCTAATGCATAAAATGATTGTATAAGTTGATATCCATCTCCTATTGGATCTTTCCATGGATTTGTAAAACTCATTAACCTTTTCATTCTATACGGTTCTAATACTGTAAATGCAACTGCTGCTGCAACTAATGCTGGCGCAACAATTCCAAATAAATGCTTTATTCTTCCACCTGCTGCAAATAAAACAAGAAATGTAACTATCATTATAACAGAAGCTATACTTAAATTTTTTTCAGCTAATACAATAGCTGCATAAAATCCTGATGTAGCTAAATAAGGAACTATTCCAGTTTTAAAATCTTTTACGCCTTCACCTTTCACTTCAAGACTTCTTGCTAAAAAGAGCACCACAACATATTTTGCAAGCTCAGATGGTTGAAAGCTTAACGGACCTAAATTAATCCATCTTTGCGCTCCATTAGTTCCTGGAAAAAGAAATACTGCTAATAGTATAGGTATAGTCGCTATCATTATTATAGCCGTATATTTCTTTATCTTATGATAATCAACACTCATCGCTACTGCCATCGCTATAACTCCAACAACCCCTGCCATTAATTCTTTTTTCAGAAAAAACATGCTATCTTTATACATAAACATAGCATAATAAGAACTTGCAGAATATACCATAACCACACCAATTGTTAAAAGTAATGCTACTGTATAAAATATTCCATAATCTATTTCACCCATTTTTGATTTTCTTTTGGACCCAATGACCTTCATACATAAATCCTCCAAATCTACTACTTAACTTAAAGTGCTACAAAGCCAATTATACATAAAATTGCTGTAATGCTTGAAAAAATTGTTACTATTTTTACTTCACTCCACCCAACTTGCTCAAAGTGATGATGGATCGGAGACATTCTAAATACTCTTTTACCTGTTAATTTAAATGATGTAACTTGAATTATAACAGACAATGTTTCGATTAAATATATTCCTCCAACTATAATCACAAACAACTCCATTTTTAACATTAATGCTATTGTTCCAATAACTCCCCCTAGAGCTAGCGAACCTGTATCACCCATAAATATCTTTGCAGGGAAAGCATTAAATTTTAAAAATCCAAGTAATGCTCCAGCTAATGCTATTGCAAAAACTGCTACTTCAACATTCTGTGTTCTAAAACCAATGATAGCAAAGAAAGTTAACACTATAACCGTAACTGAAGTTGCAAGTCCATCTATTCCGTCAGTTAAGTTTACAGCATTAGTTACTGCTGCATAATATACTACTATAAATGGTATGTATAGTATTCCTAAATTCAATCTAAAATTTTGATTTATAAATGGAATCAAAATATCTGTACCCACATTTGTATATCCATACCATGCTAAAGCTACTGAAAATAAGACTAGCAAAATCATCTTTTGCGCTGCTCTTAATCCTAGATTATCTTTATGAATTATTTTTAAAATATCATCTAAAAATCCAATAAATCCAAAAGCTAAAAATGAATAAAGTAATATCATTTCTCTACTCATAGGTTTTTGCCCCATAATTAATATAGCTGTAGCTGTAGCTATAAAAAATATAAGCCCTCCCATTGTTGGTGTTCCAGATTTTTTCTGATGACTTTTAGGTCCTTCTTTTCTTATATTTTGACCAAATTTCAACTTGTGTAATATCGGTATAAATATTGGTCCAAGTACTATTGAAAATAAGAACCCCATAATTAATGGTGCTAAAATTTTTGAGTTAATTAATAAGTTTATTGCTTCCCCCATCCAGTGTTGCCTAAGATATCCGAAAGAAAATAATCATGCTAAGTAATTATTTTCTTGAAGATCCTAATTAAGGCAAGTCACCTCCTTCGTGTTATTTTAAATTCTATAGATATTTGGTTATTTCCTCAAATTTTGCACTTCTAGATGCTTTAATTAAAATAGTATCATTTACTTTAATCATATCAGTTAACCTCTGCATTAATTCTTGTTTACTCTCAAACACCATTGTACGCTCTCCAAAGCCTTTCTTATAATACTCTTTAAATTCACCAGTAGTCAATAAAATATCTGCCTTATCTTTCGCAAATTCACCAACTTGGATATGTGCTTCTTCCGCATAATCTCCAAGTTCACCCATAGTTCCAAGTACTGCGATTTTCCTTGATCCAGAATAATTTTTTAGCACTTCAAGTGCAGCTTTCATTGAATCTGGATTAGCATTATAAGAATCATTTATAATAGTAAACTTATCTTTATTTATAACTTCAAGTCTCATAGAAGTAGCATTAAAATTCCCTAACCCCTTTTCCATCTCTTCAAAAGTCAACCCAAAATTTCTTGCTATTTGTATTCCTATAAGTGCGTTTAAAACATTATGTTCTCCGACCATATTTAGAGTAAATCTATAATTTTCATTATCATCAGTAACTACATCAAACGAAGTATTTTCAGATGTTAATTTTATATTCTTAGAGTAAAGATTATAAGTAGAATCATAACCTACTCTCTCTAAATTAAACTTATCACACTCAACTATTGTTTTTAGCATATCATTTTCACAGTTCACTATTAATGAGTTTTTGTTTTCAAAGAAATCTGTTATAGACATCTTCTCTTTAAGTATATTTTCTCTAGTCTTCAAATATTCTATATGAGCCACTCCAATATTAGTTATTGCACCAACATCCGGAAGTGCAATACTCGCCAACTTGTTTATCTCTCCAAAATTACTCATTCCCATTTCAAGGACAGCTATATCATAATCTTTAGAAAGTTCAAATATCATAAGTGGTAATCCAATTTCGTTATTGAAATTTCCTTGAGTTTTAAAAACTTTGTATTTTCCACTTAGAAATGCAGCTACTAAATCTTTTGTTGAAGTCTTACCAGTAGATCCTGTTATCCCAACTACCTTTACTCCAATTTTCTTTCTGTAAAACCTAGCCAAATCTCCTAAAGCTTCTTTAGTATCTTTTACTTTAATAATAGTTCCCCTATTTTTTAACTCTTCAATTTTAAACTTCACATCATCAATTATTATTATAGATGCCCCTTTTTCGATAGCTTGTATTGTATAATCATTGCCATTAAAATTCTCTCCTTTTAATGCAATGAATAAATTATTTTCCTGAATTTTTCTAGTATCAGTTGAAATCTTATTAAAAATACCTTCGTTATTTTTAACTATTATTTCTCCATCCACTGCCTTAATTATTTCCGCTAAATTTAAATCCAAGTTCATCCACCCCTTATTTTCCTGTTAACTTCATCACCAAAATAACAATCCTAAATATCGCTTAAATCCGTCATTGTTACATTATGAATAAGCTCCCTAATTGTTCATGTTATCTAATATTTCTTTTACAATTTCTCTTTCATCAAAATGTATAGTTTCATCTTTCAATACTTGGTAAGTTTCATGACCCTTACCCGCAATAACTATTACGTCATTATCTAGAGCTATATCTATAGATTTTTTTATTGCTTCTTTTCTATTTTCTATTACAAAATAATTATCCTTATCAATTCCAGATTCAATATCTTTTATTATACTTAGAGGTTCCTCACTTCTAGGGTTATCTGATGTCACAATTGTAATGTCTGCAATATCTGTAGATATTTTACCCATTTCAGGCCTTTTTACCTTATCCCTGTCTCCCCCACAACCAAATACAGATATCAATCTTCCTTTTGTAAATGCCTTAGCTGTCTTTAATATATTTTCTAAACCATCTGGAGTATGTGCATAATCTATGATGATTTCATAACCTAAATTATATTCTTTTGCTACTCTTTCACATCTTCCCAAAACTACTACATTTTCAATGCCGCTTTTTATATCCTTTATAGGCATACCTAATTTAAAACACGCTGCTATTGCACCTAACGCATTATATATATTATATTCACCTGGTATATTTAAAACAAATTGCTCATCTTCTTTCAAGTTGAGTTTAAATTTGATTTCTTTACTTCCCATTTCTTCATCAAAAGCTTTAAAATCTGAAATGCTTTTTACTGAGAATGAATATATATCATCACATTTTAAATTGTTTAAATCACTAATTACTTGTCTCCCGTAATTATCGTCAACATTAACAATTTTTATTCTAGATCTTTCAAACAATTTAAACTTTGCCTTATAATAATTTTCAAAAGTCTTGTGAAAATCCAAATGATCTCTAGTCAAATTAGTAAATATTCCAACCTGAAATTCAATACCATAAACTCTATCTAATGCTAATGAATGGGAAGACACTTCCATAACACAATACTCTACACCTTTATCAACCATTTCAGAAAATAATTCTTGAAGCTCTAAGGATTCTGGAGTTGTTCTTTCAGTATGAATTTTTTCATCACCTATAAAATTTGCAATAGTTCCGATAAGACCAACTTTTTTATTACTTTCTTCTAAAATATGCTTAATCATAAAAGCTGTAGTAGTTTTCCCATTAGTTCCAGTAACTCCAATTATCTTCATTTTAGAACTAGGATTATCATAATAATTTGCTCCCATTAATGCCAATGCTTTTCTTGTATCATTGCATTTAATAATGGTAATATTCTCATCCTTTATTTCTATATCATCTTGGATTACTATAACTTTTGCTCCGTTTTCAATAGCTTTTTCTATATATTTATGGCCATCAGTTGCATATCCTTTTACACAGACAAAAACATCATCATTGCCAGCTTTTCTGCTATCATAGTTTATTTTGTTAACTTCAATATCAATATCACCCTGAATTGATTCATAATCTATTCCTTTTAAAATACTTTTCAAATTCATATTGAATTCCTCCTAATTAACTTATGGTATATGAATATTTTAATTTATTTTTTATATTAATAATTATTACGTTTAAGAAAATTAAATGCACAATTATTATCTAATCTCAACGAATATGATTTATTTTGTATGTAATGATCTTATGAACTATGAAATCCATTAATTAGAACTTATATGATAAAAAAATATAGCATGCGAGCACCCCCACATGCTAGTATTTTATCATTCGCCAATTTACTTTAAATTTTCCGCAAAAAGCGATTTTAATTTAAATTTCCTATATATCTACCATTATTCTTAATCTTCATAATACGAACTTAAAATCAACTCGGCAGTTGTTCCTTTAGGTATAACTTCACCTTCTGAAATATTCTGTACTGAAACAACTCCATTTCCTTCAAAAGTTGCTGTTATTCCAAGATTTTTTAATAAAGTAGTCGCATCCTCTTTTAAATATCCCCTAACATTTGGCATTACAACATTATTATTATAAGTCGCATCCCCACTTGTGTAAAGAGTTATTTTAGAACCTTCCTTTACTGATGAACCTGGATATGGCTTCATACTTAATATTGTTTCTTCATTTCCATCTATATTAAAATCTAGGCCTTTATCCTTTAATACTTTCTCAGCATCTGAAACTTTCATGTTTCTAACTTCTGGGATAATAATATCCTTAACAATTTTCTCATTAGAAGATGCACTATCTAAATAGTTAAAGATACCTGTAAACAGCATTTTTGCATATGGTACTGCTACTTGTGAAGCATAGTATTCACCGTTACTAGGCTCATCAACAGTTATCATAACTGTAACTTTAGGATCATTAGCTGGAGCCATTCCCACAAATGAAGATATATATTTGCCTTCTCCATACTTACCACCAACAACCTTTTCTGCAGTTCCTGTTTTACCCCCAATGTGATATCCCTCTATAAAAGTTCCAGTTGCTGTTCCTCCAGTTACAACACCTTCAAGATAACTTCTAAGTTCTGCTGTTTTTTCTGCACTTGCGACTGTAGCAGTCGTAGGTTTAAAAGTTTCATCAACAATCTTAACACTATTTTCATCATTATGAGTAATTTCTTTCATTACGTGAGGTTGAATTAGAGTACCTCCATTAGCAATAGCATTAAATGCAGCCATATATTGAACAGAATTTACTGTATTAGTCTGTCCAAATGATATTGTTGCAAGATCCGCTTCTGAAACTTTATCGATTGGTTTCACAATTCCAGATGCCTCCCCTGGTAAGTCAATTCCACTTACTTTTCCGAATCCGAACTTATTAATAGATTCATACAATTTGTCTTTACCAATCATTTGTCCTAATTTTACAAAACACACATTTGATGAATTCTGAATGATTTGAAGTAAATTTTGAAGTTTATTTTCTCGTTCCGCATCCTTCACTACAATTCCACCTACAGATATTGATCCATTATCCACAAATTGTGTATCTTTATTTGCAACATTGTTTTCTAGACCAGATATAGTAGTGATTACTTTAAATATTGATCCTGGTTCAAACGTATCACTTACCAATCTATTTCTCCACATTTTCTGTATCTTATCAGTGAGGTCTGCTCCATCAAATTTACTTGCTCCATCATATGGATTATTAGGATCAAAATCTGGTTTATTTACCATTCCTAGAACTTCCCCAGTCTTAGGATTCATTACTAATATCGAAACTTCTTTAGCTTTATCATCTTTATAGGCTTTTTGTGCTATATTTTCAACAATGTTTTGGATATTTTCATCGATAGTTAAAGTAACATCTTTTCCATTTACAGGTTCCGTATATTGAGAAACTGTATAAGGCAAATCTTCATTATTTTTATCAAGCTCCGCAACCTTCATTCCAGGAATTCCTGACAAATATGAATTATATTGAAGTTCTACACCACTTAATCCTTTGCCATCAGGATCAGTAGTTCCTAAAACATGCGATAGAAAATTATTATTAGGATAATATCTTTTAGTATCTTGCGAAACTATAATTCCATTTATATTAAGTTCTTTTACTTTATCCGCTATATCTTTTTCTATTTTTCGTGCTACAGTCACAGAAAATGCATCTGCCCCACTTGGAAGCTTCTTTTCTAAATCCGCTTTTATTTCTGACACATCCATATTCAATACTTTCGCAATTACGGGTGCAATATCATCGTTTGTTAAGCCACTTCCTTCTGTAGGGATCGGAATTCCTACACTTTTCATATTGGTAAGCTCTTTATTTGGAATGGATTTTACAGATCTTTTCAAGTAATTCCTTATTGAATTTAAATCAAAATCCACTCTATAGACATTAGCAGATACAGCTAGCTCATTTCCATTTCTATCCAGAACTTCTCCTCTTTTAGCATCTATTTTCACTTCACTTGTCCACTGTTCTTCAGCTCTTGCAGAATAGTCTTTTCCATCAACCATCATTATATAAGAGAGTCTAATTATTAATATAGCAAAAATAGCTGTTAATGAAAAAGCGACACTTCTCGTTCTCTTTCGTATTTTTACTTTACTTACATGTTTTTTCTTTTTCAATACCTGTTCCTCCATTTATTTTCCTCTGAATAAAACACTAATTTAGATATTCACCTATTAGCTGAGTATTGCTTTTAACAATTCTAATAAAATACGTAAATATATAACGGATATTATTACTAAAAAATATTAGTATGCGAGAATTCTCACATACTAATATTTTTTCATTTGTATAATTCATACCAACCCCCTTACAAAACATACCCGTTTCGTTTTAAAGTTTTAGTATTAATTTATTCTCACTTTTTAATCCTTATAGTCTGAACTTAATGTCAACTTAACAGTTGTTCCCTTTGTTATAACTTCACCTTGAGAAATATCTTGTTCTGAGACTGCTCCACTTCCTTCAAAGGCAGGCACTATTCCAAGCTTCTTCAATAGTGTATTAGCATCTTCCTTTGAATATCCCCTAACATCAGGCATTACAACATTATTATTATTTGTTCCATCGCTACTTGTATAAAGATTTATTTTTGACCCTTCTTTTACCGAATATCCTGGATATGGTGTTAAGTTTACTACTGACTCCCCATCACCATCTATATTAAAATCTAACTTGGCATCCTTCAACGCTTTTTTAGCATCATCAACTTTCATTCCTCTAACTTCTGGAATAATAACATCTCTAGTAATTTGTCCCATATTTTCATCAGAAAATTTGTTATTAAGGTAATTAAAAATATCAGTAAATAATGGTTTTGCTGGCGGTACAGCTACTTGTGCCGCATAATAAGCACCATTACTTGGTTCATCAATAGTTACCATCATAGTAATTTTAGGATCATCCACAGGCGCCATTCCAACAAATGAAGATATATACTTACCTTCTTGATATCTTCCATCAATAACTTTCTGAGCCGTACCTGTTTTACCGCCTATATGGTAACCTTCTATAAATGTTCCTGTTCCAGATCCCCCAGTAATAACCCTTTCAAGATAACTTCTAAGTTCTGCTGTCTTTTCAGTACTTGCAACTGTTGTTGTCTTGGGCTTAAAAGCTTCATCGACAATATTAACATTATTTTCATCTTCATGAGTGATTTCTTTCATTACATGTGGTTGTATCAAAGTTCCGCCATTAGCAATAGCATTAAACGCAGTCATATATTGAACTGAATTAACCGTATTAGTTTGACCAAAAGATATTGTAGCAAGATCTGCCTCAGAAACCTTATCAACTGGTTTAACAATTCCTTTTGCTTCTCCAGGTAAATCAATTCCACTCGCTTTTCCAAAACCGAATTTATTAATATATTCACATAATTTTTCTTTTCCAATCATTGCCCCAAGCTCCATGAAGCCTACATTACATGAATTTTGAATTATGTCTGGGAATACTTCTGCTCCATGCCCCTGAGTTCTCCAGCACTTAGGAGTAATTCCTCCAACTTTTAATGAACCTCCACAATAAAACTTACTATCCTTATTTACAATGTTTTCTTCAAGACCTGTAATAGCTGTTACTACCTTAAATATTGAACCAGGTTCAAAAGTATCATTTACAAGCCTATTTCTCCACATTTTTTGTACTTTGTCATCTGAATTTGCCCCATCAAATTTATCTGCACCATCACGCGGATTATTAGGATCAAAATCAGGTTTGTTTACCATTGCTAAAACTTCACCTGTTTTAGGATCCATAACAAGAATTGAGACTGCCTTAGCTTTTGTATCATTATAAGCTTGTGTGGCAGCTTTTTCCGCAAAATTTTGTATATTCTCATCAATTGTAAGTGTAACATCTTTACCGTTTACCGGTGCTGTAAACTGAGATATTGTATAAGGTAAATCTCTATTATTTTTATCAAGTTCTGCTATCTTCATTCCAGGAATTCCTGATAAATACGAATTATATTGAAGCTCTACTCCTGTAAGCCCTTTACCATCAACATTAGTACTTCCAAGTACATGTGATAAGAAATTATTATTTGGATAATATCTTTTAGTATCTGGTGATACTAAAACTCCACTTATATTAAGATCTTTTACCTTATCTGCCTGTTCTTTTTCTATCCTTCTAATTAAAGTAGCAGATCCAGCCTTTGCTCCACTTGGAAGCCTTGTTTCAAGCTTATCTTTTACTTTATCTACATCTAAATCTAATGCCTTTGCAATAACAGGCGCAATATCATCAGTTTTTAATCCATCATCTCCAGAAGGTATTGGAATTCCTACACTTTTCATATGCTCTATTTCTGTTTTTGATAAATCCTTTAATCCTCTTGATAAATATGCTCTTATAGAGTTCAAATCGAAGTCTACTCTATAAACATTCGCAGATACCGCTAATTCTTTACCATTCCTATCTAATATCCTTCCTCTTATGGCATCTATTTTTACCTCACTTGTCCACTGTTCTTCTGCTCTTGCTGCATAATCAGCTCTTTTAACTATCATTATATAAGAAAGTCTAAGAGTTAATATTACAAAAACAATTGTCAACGCAAAAGCTGCTATACTCATCCTTTGGCGCATCTTTGCCCTATCTTTATAATTCTTTTTTTTCAACTTTTATTTCCCCCATGCACACTTTCTTTTACATAAAACCCAAAAGAACCAAGATAAAGCCAATTAATTTTCTAATATAATTACTTATTTTTTATTATTTTAAGTAACTTATTATTTTATTAAACTTATTAATTTAGAGAATATGTTCTTACTTTTAGCAGTATTTTCGGAACTTTTAGGTTTTAAATCTTCAAAATAATTCTGTGAAAAATCAACTTTTATAGTTTGTTCTTTTTTGGGAATAGCCATTGCCAATTTGCTTTCAGCATTTTTTTGAATATTATTTAATGAAGAAAATTTCAATATTTTTACTTTTAATGCCTCATTATCTTCTTGTGTTTGTTTTATTTGAGTATCCAAGTTTCTCGCATTGCTTTCCATAGTATAAACCTTGTTATCTCCGTGAATAGTAATAAACCCTAAACTAAATATGACAACTGCCACAGTTAGTAAGTATTTCCTATCATTTTTTCTCCTGTTTTTTAATAGGATATTTTTACTTATAATTTGTTTTCTTCTTTGTATTTGTTTATATTTTTTATCCGGTTTACGTACTCTTGTTTTTCTTTCTGGAGCTAATACTGTATTCCCTTTTATATAATCATATTCTCTTCTTCCCAATTTATTCACATCCCAACTCATTTATAACATAATAATAATTATAATTTCTCAATTACTCTAAGCTTAGCGCTTCTACTCCTTGGATTTTCTTCAATCTCTTCTTTAGTTGGTGCAATACCTTTTTTAGCTATATTTTTAACTAATGGCGATTTTCCACATATACACATTGGAAATTCTTTTGGACAAGTACATGGATTCTCTAATTCTCTAAACTTTAATTTCACTATTCTATCTTCCAAAGAATGGAAAGTTATAATAGCTATTCTTCCACCCTTATTTAATCTATTCACTCCATCCTCTATAGTTTTATTAAGTATCTTTAATTCTGAATTAACTTCTATTCTAATTGCCTGAAAAGTTCTTTTAGCTGGATGAGGCCCTTCTCTTCTCATCTTTGCTGGAATTGCAGCCTTGATAATGTCTACAAGTTCAAAAGTTGTTTCTATAGGCTTCTCAATTCTTCTATTTATAATAAAATTCGCAATCCTTTTAGCAAATCTTTCTTCACCATAGTCCTTTATTATTTTATATAAGCTGTCCTCATCGTAATTATTTACAATATTGTACGCTGAAAAATCATTTTCTCTATTCATTCTCATATCTAACGGAGCATCTTTCATATAACTAAAACCTCTTGATGCTTCATCAAGTTGATATGATGAAACTCCAAGATCCATCAAGATTCCATCAACCTTTTCAATATCTAGATCGTTTAAAATACTATCAATATTATAAAAATTGCTATGAACATACTTTACATTTTCAAAATCTTTAAGTTTTTCTTTTGCTGCCTTTAGAGCGTCTTGGTCTTGATCTATCCCAATAAGCATCCCATCTTTAGAAAGATTGCTTAAGATATGAGATGAGTGTCCTGCTCCTCCTAAAGTACCATCAACATAAATCCCATTTTCCTTTATGTTTAATGCCTCTATACATTCATTTAATAAGACCGATACATGTTTAAATTCCATAATAAAAACTCCTTATATTCCTAAATCATTCATTTTTTCTGCAATTGAATCAAAGTCTATATTTGATTCGTTATATTCGCTCCACTTTTCCTTGCTCCATATTTCTACTCTAGATAATACTCCAATACTTACTATGTCCTTTTCTATACCTGCATATTCCTTTAAATTTTGTGGAATCAATCCTCTTCCTTGCTTGTCTAACTCGACTTCACAAGCTCCAGAAAAAAAGAACCTCACAAAGGATCTAGCATCCTTATTTGTTAAAGGTAAAGTTTTTAATTTATCCTCCAATATTCTCCATTCATCAAGCGGATAAGCATACAAACACCCATCAAGTCCTTTGGTAATAACAAATTTATTACCAAGTCCATCTCTTAGCTTTGCTGGAACAATTATTCTATTTTTAGGATCTAACGCATGTTGATATTCCCCAATGAACAATATTCTCAGCTCCTACTTTTATTGATTAGGTAATTTCCCTCTATTTTAAACCACTTAACACCACTTTTAACCACTTTATCTATACTTATTCTATAGAAACATGATATTTCCTTCTTTAAACTTATATTTTTTTGTATAAATAAAAATAGCTGCTTCAAAAATAATAAAACTTATTTCTGAAGCAGCTTTCATGGAGCAAAGCTTGAGTTATTATATTTTAATCTCTTAATGTAGCTCCAAGCTTATATTCTAAAGATTTTAGGATTTTTTCATGAACTTTATTAACATCTTTATCTGTTAATGTTTTATTTTCATCTCTGTACCAGATTGCATAAGCTATACTCTTTTTACCATCTGGAATTTGTTTTCCTTTATATATATCAAATAATTCTACTTTTTCAACTAAATTTCCACCAGCTCTTTTTATTGTATCATCAATTTCTTGGACCAAAAGACTATCATCAACAAGTAATGCAATATCTCGTGTTACTGCTGGGAATTTTGGAAGTGCTTTATATTTTTTATCCATATCAGCATTTTCATATAAAACATCCAAATCTAATTCTGCTACATAACAAGGCACATCCAAACCGTAATTTTCGCATACATCTAAATGAACTTCTCCTAAAGTTCCAGCATTAGTTCTGCCAACAACTATCTTAGCTGTTTTTCCAGGATGGTAACTTACATTTTCGCTCTCTCTTTCATATTTAACACTCTTTATACCTAATCCATCAGTTATATTTTCAACAACACCTTTAAGATCTAAGTAGTCACAATCTCCATAAATACCTATAGTTAAAATATTCTTTTCTGTTGGAAGTTTTGTTTCATCCACATTTGGAATGTAAACTTTCCCCATTTCAAACAATCTTACATATGAGTTATTTCTAGAATAATTTCTTCCAAGTGATTCCATCATTGATGGAAGTGTTGAAGTTCTCATCACACTATAATCTTCCCCTAATGGATTTCTTATCTTAACTACATTTCTAAGGTCACTATCTTCTGGTAAATTAATTTTATCAAAAACCTTTGGAGATACAAACGAATAACTGATAGATTGATTTAATCCACTTCCTGTAGCAAGCATCACTACTCTATTATCTAATAATCCTTTTCTATATCTTGGCTCTCTTTCTGTAGAAACTTTAAAAATTGTTGTAGGAATTTTTTCATATCCATAAATTCTTGCAATTTCCTCAGCTATATCTTCTCTAATTGCAATATCAACTCTAAAAGTTGGAGCTGTCACAACTAAGTTATCACCATTTATTTCTGTAAATAAATCAACACTATCTAAACATCTCTTCATCTCTTCTTTAGAAAGATCTGTTCCAAGGAAGCTGTTTACCCAATTTGATTCAACAGTTACAGTTGATACTTCTTTCTTGTTATTGTAAACATCTATAGTACCTTCCATAACTTCTCCGGCATCTAATTCACAGATTAAGCTACATGCTCTATTTAATGCAATTTCAGCTAAGTTAGGATCTATATCTTTTTCAAATCTCCCAGACGCTTCTGTTCTTAGATTTAATTTCTTTGAATTTACTCTTATGTTAGTTCCATCAAAATTTGCACATTCAAAAACAACTTCTGTAGTATCTTCTTTTATTTCTGAGTTTAAACCACCCATTATTCCAGCAAGACCGATAATATTTTCTCCATCTTTAATGCAAAGCATCGAATCATCTAATTCTCTTTCTACTTCATCTAAAGTTGTAAACTTTTCTCCTCGCTTTGCTCTTTCAATTACTATTTTATTCGTAGCAATTTCTCTTTTATCAAAAGCATGCATTGGTTCACCAGTTTCAAGCATAACAAAATTTGTTATATCAACTATATTATTTATTGGTCTTATACCAGCTTCAAGAAGTCTCTCTTGCATCCAGCCTGGTGATGGCTGAACTTTAACATTTTTCACGCCTCTTGCCATATACCTATTGCAAAGAGTATCTTTAACTTCAACAGTTAACTCTTCATTTATATTTTTAGAATTTTTAATTTTATATTCTAAATTTGGCATTTTATAAGTTGTTCTAAGAGCTGCTGCTGTTTCTCTTGCCATCCCTACCATACTTAAGCAGTCAGGTCTGTTTGAAGTAATTTCAAAATCTAAGATAGCTTTATTTAATCCTAAAAGTTCCTTAATATCAACTCCAAGCTTAGTATCAGTAGGTAAGATCATCAATCCATGAACTGGCTCATCTCCAGCTGTACCTAATTCTTCTTCTGAGCAGAACATACCATTAGATACTACTCCTCTAAGTTTTCCTTTTTTTATTTTAGTTCCGTCAGCAAGTGTTGAACCATGAAGAGCAACCGGCACAACATCTTGCTCTTTCATGTTCGTTGCTGCTGTAACTATTTGTATTTGTTCACTTCCTATATCAACTTGACATATGCTTAACTTATCTGCATCAGGATGTTTTTCAATATTAGTAATTTTTCCTGTAA
Source organism: Clostridium sp. MF28 (assembly GCF_002969175.1). Lineage (NCBI taxonomy): Bacteria > Bacillati > Bacillota > Clostridia > Eubacteriales > Clostridiaceae > Clostridium > Clostridium sp. MF28. The sequence continues at coordinate 5,217,258 of NZ_CP014331.1, read as the reverse complement.
CTACATTTTGAATTACATCTCCTTGGATAACAAGTTCTTCTAGTTGTGAACCAGTTAAAGTTAATTTATCTCCTAATTCCTTAGGACTAACATTTATATCAACATAATCTTTAAGCCAATTATATGGTACTTTCATTTTGTTTCCTCCTTTTATTGCTGGGTATAGAATAATATTTTAATCCAATTTCTTCACTAACCCTCATTTTTAATATTCAAAAAATCTTAGTTGTAGCATAACTGCTTTTTTAAGGTGATAAGTTCGTAATTGAAACATAACTGCTTTTTTTAAGTTAATAAGTTTTTAATTGCAGCATAGCTGCTTTTTTCATATGGGCATATCTTTAGAATATATATGGTAATATTCTTCAGAATAAATATTCCTAAGAATGTATATTCTTAAATTCTTGAATTTCAAATAAAACTAAGCTTTTAGAATTGATTTAAGAATCTCATATCACTTTCATATAATAATCTTATATCATCTATTCCATACTTTAGCATTACCATTCTATCAACACCAAAACCAAAAGCAAATCCACTATATACTTCTGGATCAAGTCCGCAGTTTCTAAGAACATTTGGATGAACCATTCCGCAACCTAAAAGTTCTATCCAACCGCTGCCTTTACATACTCTACAGCCTTCACCGCCACACACAAAGCATGTTGCATCCATTTCAGCAGATGGCTCTGTAAATGGGAAGTGATGTGGTCTGAATTTAGTTTGAACCTTGTCTCCAAACATTTTTTTTGCAAATAATTCTAATGTTCCTTTTAAATCAGCAAATGTAACTCCTTTATCTATAACTAATCCTTCCATTTGATAGAATATAGGTGAATGTGTAGCATCTACTGAATCTGATCTATATACTTTACCAGGGGAAATCATCTTTATTGGTGGTTTTTGATTTTCCATAGTTCTAACTTGAATTGGTGAAGTCTGAGTTCTAAGTACTATATTATCATTTATATATAAAGTATCTTGTTCACTTCTAGCCGGATGATCCTTAGGTATATTTAGAGCTTCAAAATTATAATGATCATATTCAACTTCAGGTCCATCTTCAATTGTGAACCCCATTGAAACGAAAATTTCTTCCATACTTTGAAGAGTCAAATCTAACGGATGCCTCTTTCCTATAACTTTCTTTCTTCCTGGAAGAGAAATATCTATAGTTTCACCTGCAAGCTTTTCAGCCTTTTCTTTATCTTTAATAGCTTTTAACACGCTTTCTAATTTTTCTTCAACAGCAGCTTTAGCTTCATTAACTAATTTTCCTACAATAGGTCTTTCTTCTGGAGAAAGATTCCCCATACCTCTTAATATTGTAGTAAGTTCCCCTTTTTTTCCTAAGAACTTAACTCTAATTTCTTCTAATTCACTGCTAGTTTTAACAGCTTCAATTTTGCTTAATGCAAGTTCTTGTAATTCTTTAAGTTTTTCTTTCATTATTGTTTCTCCTTTCAATAAGACATATAAAAATAATAATGGACCTATAAATATTTCTTTTAAAATCATTTGTTGGTAATTAAAAAGATTTTTTGCATAAAAAAAAACGCCACCTCATAAAAAGGGACGAATTATCCGCGTTACCACCCTAATTGGAACTAAAAAAGTACCCAACTCAATTTAATTAACGACTCTTCTTGCCGCTAGCTACTACTATAAATTTCACAGCTAGAACTCCTGAGCGAACTTCAATATTATATTATTTAAGAAGGCTTACAGTCTATGACCTTCTCTCCCTTAAAACTTTTCTAATATCTACTCTCTCATTCACAGTTTTTCAATGTTCAATTAATACAACTCATTATACAAATAAATATATAAAATATCAATACTATTTTCAAAATTTATATATAAATCCACTGCTTTTCTAATATACCATATTTATAAGTATATTCCCAAATCAAATTAAATATTTTATCTTAACATAATTATTCTATTTTAAATATAAAACCTCTGAACACCAGATGTTTCCTATAAATATTTATATATTTTAAAATTTACATAGATAAATATATAAATTTTAAAATTTTTTCATATTAATATAGATTCCTAGAAATATTCAAATCTACTTTCATTCTTAAATAGTTTCAAATTTTCCTAGAAACCTATTAATATACTTTCCTATTTTAATAAGATTTAATCACAATTGATTTTGTCTTACTTTCTCATACATTATAACAGATGAAGCTACTGCTACATTTAAAGATTCAGCATTGCCTGGCATTGGTATCTTAACCTTAGTATCCGCCATCTCTAACACTTCTCTACTTACTCCATTTCCTTCATTCCCAACAGTTAAGAGAACTCTCCCTCTTAAATCTGCTTGAAAGAAATTTTTATCTGTATCTAAGGATGTCACTACCAAATTAAAACCTTTCCCCTTTAATTCTTTTACCAAAGAGAGATTCTCATCATCATAATAAATAGGAATATAAAATATAGATCCCATTGTAGATCTAATTGTCTTTTCATTATATATATCCACAGTACCCTTTGTTAATATAATTTCTTGTACTCCAGCTGCATGTGCAGTTCTTATTATAGTCCCTAGATTCCCTGGATCTTGCACCTTGTCACAAAGCAAGTAAAAATCTCCATCGAATTTCGATTCCATTGTATTCATTTTTATAACTGCAAGTATTCCTTGAGGATTTTCTGTAGAAATAAGTTCTTTAAATAAATTGCTAGAAATTTCATAAATCTTAATTTCACCATTTATATATTTCCCCAAAAATTCGTCTACTTTATCCCGTGCATCTTCAGTCACAATTAGGTAATCCACATCGACTTTGGCCTTAAATGCCTCTTGAACTAATCTAAATCCTTCAATTATATATCTACTTGTTTTAGTCCTATTTTTTCTTTCTTTAAGCTTTTTTGTATTCTTAAATAAATTATTTTCTTTACTTTCTATATATATCAAAGTTTTACACCTCAAAACTATAGGATTATGGAAAAATAATAGTATTATTATTTATATTTGAATATAAAAATAAAATGCGGCATAAGCCGCATTTTATGTACTAAGCATTTAATTGTTTCTTAGCAACTTCTACTAATTCAGTAAATGCCTTTGGATCATTTATAGCTATTTCAGATAACATCTTTCTGTTGATGTCTATTCCAGCTAATTTGATTCCATTCATGAATTTAGAATATGATAAGTTGTTTATTCTTGTAGCCGCGTTAATTCTAGCTATCCATAAACTTCTATAATCTCTCTTCTTATTCTTTCTTCCAACATAAGAATTTCTTAATGCTCTTATTACTGATTCATTAGCAGTTTTATATAACTTACTTTTTCCACCGTAGTATCCTTTTGCAAGTTTTAAAACTTTTTTATGATTTTTACGAGAATTCTTCGCTCTCTTTACTCTTGCCATTACTTAAACCTCCTGCATTACCCCTATATTATAGGTATGGTAATAATTTCTTCATTACTTTTAATTGTGAATCTGAAACATATCCAGCTTTTCTAAGATGTCTCTTAGTTTTTGAACTCTTCTTTGTTAAGATATGGCTTCTAAATGCCTTACCTCTCTTAAGTTTTCCTGTACCTGTTTTTCTGAATCTTTTTGCTGCACCTCTATGAGTTTTCATTTTTGGCATGATTAAATCCTCCTCTCAAGTTACGCCTTTTTAGGCCCTAAAACCATTGTCATATTTCTGCCTTCTCTTTTAGGTCTTTTTTCTACTAGGCAGACATCTTCTAATTTAGCTGCAAAGTTATCAAGAATTTTTTGTCCCATGTGGGCAAGTTCCATTTCCCTACCTCTAAATCTTACAGTGATTTTAACTTTATCTCCTTCTAATAGGAACTTTCTGGCATTTTTTGCTTTTATATCAATGTCATGTTCCTCAATAGTTAGACTACATCTTACTTCTTTAATAGATATGATTTTTTGCTTTTTCTTAGCATCTTTTTCTTTTTTAGATTGCTCATATACATACTTACCATAGTCCATAATTCTACAAACTGGTGGTTTCGCAGTAGGAGACATCATAACTAAATCCATATCTTTTTCTTCAGCAAGTTTTTTTGCTTCAATAGTTGGGACAATCCCTAATGGTTCCCCGTTACTTCCTATTAGTCTAATCTCTTTTTCTCTAATCTCTTCATTCATAGAAAAATCTTTATTAATATTTTTCACCTCCGAAAAACTATATACATAATAAAAAGACGGCATAACTGCCGCCTCAAATTATCAATACTCAATGTATAGACACACATAAAACCCATACTAGTAAATTCAACACTGCAGGGTGAGAAACGGCTGTTTCTTCTTAACATGTATGAGTATATCATTGTTGTTAATCCATGTCAATATTTTTTTGCTATTATTTGACCAATTTTATTATAGTCGCTATTTGCTTCATAAAAATGAACCTTATCTCCAAATACATTTTGAATAGTATCTAAAAATTCTTTATTGCTACATTTTTCTTTTCCATAGATATTTATATTTTCAGGTGCACTTGTTATTAGTCCGCTAATTAATATATCTTCCATATTTAATTCAGCTTTATTTTGATCTGTTGCGATTTCACTGAAAAAATCGTAATATAAATCTTTGCCTTCCTTATCTCTTACTATATAATTATTATCTTCTACTATTATATTTATTTCTTCTATTTTACATTCCTGTATTTCTACAAAGTACTTTAGTAGTTTTATAAATTCCTTATATTCTTTTTCCACCATATATCTTTCTACTACTTTATCTATAACTTTTTCTATATCCTCTCTTAATTTTCTCATCCTAAAAGTTATAAATCCATCTATATTAATCTCTTGTTTTTCACTTATGCAGTCTCTAATCTTTTCTACCATAGAATTAATTTTATTTAAACAAAATATAGTATCCTCATTTGCATCTACTTCTTCATACTTTAACACCTTTAGTATTTGATCTTCAACCTCTAATATTTCAGATTGCTTTAAGAAAAAATAATTATCCGTTATAAATTCAAACATTTCCTTTTTTCTATAATTATCAATAACTATTCTATATAAAATATTACTAACATATAAGTTAATAATCTCTTTTACTTTTTCATTATAACAATTTTCTTCACAAATTATCTTTATTATATGAGTTTTTCCTTCTATACTTTCAACAAATCCTATTAAAATCTCCTTCTTCTTTAGTAGCTCTTTTAGCTCTTGCAGGTCACGGGAAAAAGTCAAGTCTTCACTATAAGCTAATTTTAAAATAAGCATGGATTTCACTCCCTTCTTAATATTAGTATGTATTAAAAATTTGAGGATATGCAAAATTCATATGATATATTTCTAGTTGATAAAATATTAATTTTTATACATTCTAGCAGTTACTTAATTGACATATCTGTCTTTAAAGCGCAAAATATAATTTAAAATAATAATTTCAGTATTGATTATTTTGCCTTTAAATATCAGTTATACATTCTTATAAGGAGAATTTATATGCATTGTTTTGTCGATTATAGAATTACTAAAGAAGAATTACTTAGCCTTTCCAAACTAGACCTAAAACCAATATTAGTCCCTAAATGTAATGATGTTTATGATGCCATAAATGGTCATCCTGATATTCAATTAAATGTACTAAAAAATGATTCATTTAATAAGATAATTATCCAACGAAATATCTCAGAAAATTTCAAAGAGATCCTTAAATTAAACGACATAAATTATATTGTTTCAAAAAACACATTGTCCAATACATATCCAAACGATATTATTTTAAATTCTTTAATTTTAGAAAACTATTTTATACATACTTTAAAATATAGCGATGAAAATCTCTTAAACTCTCAAAATTCAAAAATACACATTGATGTTCCTCAAGGTTACACAAAATGTTCTATTCTCCCTGTTAGAGAAAAAGCCTTAATCACAAGTGATAAAGGGATTTTTAATTCTCTTAAAAATTACGATTTTGACATCCTTCTGCTTCCTCCCGGAGATATACTACTACCTTCACTAAATTATGGTTTTATAGGCGGGGTCGGTGGTATGGTCTCTAATAATAAGATGGCTTTCTTTGGTGATTTAGATAGTTACACATGGGGAGATCAAATAAAGAAATTTCTTTTTAAATATGACATCTTACCCATTGCACTAAGAAAAGGGAAATTAATAGATCGAGGTAGTCTATTTACCCTATAACCATGTCCACTATATAATATGATTTCTACTTTTTTATGTTACTTTTAAATAAATATAAAGAAGATAGCATTCACACTAATAATGTAATTACTATCTTCTTTATATTCACCTTGTCATTCTATTCTTTATTTCATCAGTCAATTTTTCTGCTTTTGACTTTACTAATTCTCCTACGTTTCTCATTTCATTCCCCATATCTTCTGCCAAACCTTTCATTTCGTAACCCATTTTTTCTGCCATTTCTTTTATTTCCTTAGTTAAATCTAACATCATAGTATCTCCTTTCATATAATAATTTACGCAATTTATAATACCATCAATAAAAATTTTTTTTATACTAAAAGTTTACCCCAAAATAGGAATATTATTATAGAAATTCGGCTAAATTAATTTTTACTTACAAACAAAAATAACTTTTATCTAAATATAAAAATTAAGCTAATAGATATTTTCTTATCCATTAGCTTAGTTTCACGCCTTTTCTCTTACTATTCAGCAAAATGTTAATTTACTAACTAATTATTCTAAAAGTTCTTTAGACATTCTATTGTAGTCAGAATCATGTAAATTCATAACATTTGGTTATATTCTTAAGTTATTTTTATACTCAGTTCTAAAAATACAATAATACAATGTGGTTACCTCTTTATTATTTAAAAATTTTAATCTCTCGAACTTTTTAAATTTATATTTGAATCCGCACTTTTCAATTACTCTTTTTGAGTTGTTGTTAAAATCAAAATGTGCGCACCAAATTAATTCTAAATTTAGTTTATTAAACCCATAGTCCACTAAAGATTTTACAGCTTCAGGAACGATTTCTTTTCCCCAGTATCTAGGATTGAGAGCATACCCCACTTCTTTCTGATTTAGTTTCAACAAATTATTATCAGGCTTTCTATCATGAAGCCCTATGCTACCAATAACTTTATTTTCTGATTTTAAAACTATAGCATATGTTTCATTATTTCTAATAAACATTCTTATTATTTTTCTACTTTCATCCTCATCTTTATGCGGCATCCAACCAGCGTTAGGACCCACCAACTCACTTTTGGCATATTCATATAAATCTTTGTAATCATCCTCTTTCCATGTTCTTAATAGCAATCTATCAGTAACCAAATCCTCCATCTTGCTTCCCCCTTATATAATCTGGTCAAATATCTAATTACGCCTCCAGCATATCCTCTTTTCGTTTCTAGCACATTGAATTAAAAGTTTTATCAAGTAAAGTCTCTAAACAATTATCAACATTCTTTAATTTATAGACACACGAATTTTATTACTAAAATTATAACATATTATGTAAATATACAACCATAATTTATAACCAAGGTGCTTTGGGCAATTGATAAATATTAGCTTTAATGAATTTTACTATTTTATGAATATATTGTTATAGTTTCAATACTCTTCTCATCTATATTTTTAATATACACAAATTTTCTTAAATTTACTTTGACATACTAGCTTTTTATACTTTAAACTATTATGGATACGCAACTACAAAAAGTGATTATAAGCTTATTATTTTTCTCTTATTTTAGGAGTCTTTTTACTTAGTTGCAAATTTTATAAGTTTTTTGGAGGTAATTGATGAGCATACTTACTGTTAAAAATATGAATCACGGATTTGGAGATAGAGCTATTTTTGAAGATGTTTCATTTAGATTATTAAAGGGTGAACATGTTGGTCTTATTGGTGCTAATGGAGAAGGTAAATCTACATTTATGAATATAGTAACTGGTAAGCTAATGCCTGATGAAGGGAATGTTATTTGGTCTAATAATGTTAGAGTTGGTTACATGGATCAGCATGCAGCATTAATGAAAGGTCAAAGTATAAGAGATGCCTTAAGAGATGCTTTTAAATATCTTTTTGATCTAGAAGCAGAAATGAATTCTTTATACGAAAAGATGGGGGATTGTACTGAGGATGAGTTAAATAAAATGCTGGAAAGAACTGCTGTAATTCAAGACATGCTTGATCATAACGGATTTTATGTTATTGATCCAAAAGTTGAAGAAGTTGCAAAGGGTCTTGGGCTTTTAGACCTAGGGTTAGACAAAGACGTTGATGATTTATCTGGTGGACAAAGAACAAAAATTCTTTTAGGAAAACTATTATTACAATCTCCTGATATTTTACTTTTAGATGAGCCTACAAACTACTTGGATGAAGAACATATCGAATGGCTAAAAAGATATCTTCAATCATATGAAAATGCGTTTATATTAATATCCCATGATGTTCCATTTATAAATTCAGTAGTTAATTTAATATATCATGTAGATGAAAGAAAGCTTACACGATATGTTGGAGATTATGATGAATTCCAAAGGATATATGCAATAAATAAAGAAAAATTAGAAGCTGCTTATGAAAAGCAACAAAAAGAAATCTCGAGACTTGAGATTTCGTAGCAAGAAATAAAGCTAATGTTGCTACTGCAAATATGGCTAAGTCTAGACAAAAGAAGCTAGATAAGATGGATATAATTGAACTTTCAAAAGAAAAGCCAAAGCCAGAATTCAACTTCAAATCTGCTAGAGCTTCAGGCAAAGCTATTTTTGAAACTAAAGATTTAGTTATAGGTTATGACTCTCCTCTTACAAAACCATTAAATTTATATATGGAAAGAGGACAAAAAATAGCATTAGTCGGGGCTAACGGGCTTGGTAAATCAACTCTTCTAAAAAGTTTACTTGGTATAATAAAACCAATAAGCGGAGAAGTTCATTTAGGAGATTATCAATACATAGGTTATTTCGAACAAGAAGATAGAGGCAATAATAGCAATACTTGTATAGATGAATTATGGCAGGAATTCCCTGGATATACTCAATATCAAATAAGAGCTGCTCTTGCTAAATGTGGACTTACAACTAAGCAATTAGAATCACAAATAAGAGTTCTATCTGGTGGTGAGGCTGCAAAAGTTAGACTTTGTAAAATTATAAATAATGAAACTAATATATTAATACTTGACGAACCTACTAATCACTTAGATGTTGACGCAAAGGATGAGTTGAAAAGAGCACTTAAAGAATACAAAGGAACAATTCTGTTAGTTTCACATGAACCTGAATTTTATAGAGATATAATAACAGAAACTTGGAATTGCGAAGATTGGACAACTAAAATAATATAGTCAGTTAATAAAAAAATGTAGTCAGTTTATTAAAACTGGCTATTTTTTTATGTTTCAACCTAAATTTCTCTATAAAACTTATCAATAATTCTATTTTTATAGGCTTTATCTAGATTATCTACTAAGTCATAGAAGACATAATATAAATATAATTAATAACAACCTCTCTTTTCATTACTATACTCTTCTACTATAATAATATTTAAGAGATAAAAACACTGTTTCTGTTGGTAGTCAGAACCTATATTATAATATAGCAGTAACCTGCCCTCCTGGGGTTGTCCATTCTCTGTGAATTTATATACTACAGGAGGATTTAATTATGATAACAATAATTAAATTAACAGTTCTTTTTGATGATCCATTTTGGATTGGTGTCTTTGAAAGTATTGAAAATGGCGAATATAAGGTATGCAAAGTCACCTTCGGCTCAGAGCCAAAAGACGTGGAAGTCTACGAGCTCATACTGAAAAATTTCTATCGTCTAAATTTTAGTTCGCCAGTATTGTCTGACGACTTTAACTCATCAACAAAGAAGCCTAATCCTAAAAGGCTTCAAAGAAGCATTAGAAAAGAGGTTGATGTTAAAAGCATAGGAACTAAAGCCCAAATGGCAATACAATTACAGCATGAACAAAGCAAAATTGTACACAAACAAAAATCAAAAGAACAAAAGGAGCAAGAAGAGCAAAGAAAGTTCGAGTTAAGAAAAAAGAAAAAGCTTGAAAAGCATAAAGGACATTAACAATAAAAGTTCTTTATGAAAATCATATGTCTTAACTATATATTATGAATTTTTTCCTATCTAATAATGCTCAGAAATAACAAGTTAAAAATGCTATTAACACTTTAATACTAATAAATATATATTTTTGATAAATATATTTATTTCATTATAGTATTACAGCATCATCTTAACTTGTTATTTTTTTATCATTCCTTATTCCTAGAGTTACCTTTTGATTTAAATTCACAAAACTTATTGTCTTAAAAACTCTTACTTGACATAAAATACTAACATGTTATCATAAAACTATTAGCTAAAAGCAATATACATATAAAGGGGATATTACAAAAATGATGACACTTGATAAATTTGAAGAAGCATATGAAATCGTACAAAAAGTAATCTTAAAAACCAAGTTAGTGTTTAGCGACTATTACTCAGATATTACAGGAAATAAAGTTTACTTTAAGCCTGAAAATATGCAAAAAACGGGGGCGTATAAAATCAGAGGGGCATACTATAAGATTAGCACGCTTTCAGAGGAAGATAGAAACAAAGGTCTTGTGACAGCTTCTGCTGGCAATCATGCTCAAGGGGTGGCTTATGCTGCCAAAGCCTACAACACAAAAGCAATAATTGTAATGCCAACCACTACTCCTCTAATGAAAGTTAATCGCACAAAAGCCTATGGCGCAGAAGTCATTTTACACGGAGATGTTTATGACGAGGCTTGCAATTACGCCTTAAAACTTGCTGAAGAAGAAGGTTATACTTTTATTCATCCTTTTGATGACTTAGACGTAGCAACTGGTCAGGGCTCAATAGCAATGGAGATCATAAAAGAATTACCAACTGTTGATATAATCTTAGTTCCAATAGGTGGCGGCGGACTTGCTACAGGTGTTTCTACACTTGCAAAACTTCTAAACCCTAATATAAGAGTTATAGGGGTAGAGCCTGCTGGCGCAAACTGCATGCAAGTTTCTTTAAAGAATGGAGATGTAACTACTCTTCCTTCAGTAGATACAATAGCTGATGGTACTGCCGTTAAAACCCCTGGTTCTAAGATTTTTCCATATATACAACAAAATCTCGACGATATCATAACTATCGAGGATCACGAACTTATAGGAGCGTTCCTAGATATGCTCGAAAATCACAAAATGCTTGCTGAAAACTCAGGTTTATTAACTGTAGCAGCTTTAAAACACTTAGATGTAAAAGATAAAAAGATTGTATCAATTATAAGCGGTGGTAATATGGATGTAATTACCTTTGCATCCCTAGTGCAACATGGTTTAATAGAAAGAGAACGTATTTGTACAGTTTCTGTTTTACTTCCAGATAAACCTGGAGAATTAACCAATGTATCTAAGGTAATTGCTGAAGCTCATGGTAATATAATCAAACTTGATCACAATCAATTTGTAAGCATTAATCGTAACAGTGCAGTTGAACTTGATATCACAATGGAAACCTTCGGACATGATCACAAAGAAGCAATTATTAAAGCTCTCAAAGATAGCGGATATGATCCTAAAGTTATTCAACCTAAAATGATTTATCAATAAAATCCATAAAAATCTTAGTTGCCTGTGAAGTCATAGATTTCACAAACATGATATTTAATGCTAACATTATAATTTTCTTAATATAACAAAAAACATTTAAAGAATTTATTCTTTAAATGTTTTTTGTTATATTAAGTATTTCTTTTCAGCCTCAATTACTTTACGAATAACATCTATACTTCCTAATATATCATTACTTATATTTAGCGAATGGTCAGCTCCTTCTATTTCAATCATCTCTACACCATTAATTCTTTTTATTTTTTCAATAGATTCTATATTTATTAGCGGATCATTTGTTCCACTTATTACTAACGAATTTTCCTTTATTCCAACTCCTAAAGTATCATCTATAGGCGTTAAGTAAATATGCTTAACTTCATAACCACTACTCTCATCACAAAGTAGAGTATGTACAATAGTTCCTATGCTTTTAGATATGAATACTATCTCGGTGTAATTCCCTTTTAATGCTGATTTAAAGATACATATAGATTCCTTTATTAAGTGCTGGAACTCCTTTTCTATAAGCAAGTTTTTTCTTGCAATCTGAAAACCATATTCTAAAGAAAGAACATCATAACCTAACTCTAGAGCTAATTTCTTCGAATAATCTAAAAGAGGTCTATCTAATGTATAGCCAATTCCTGGCATCAACACAGTTAGCGTTGTACTAGATTGACTTATTACTTTACTTTCTAAATTAACTCCCCAATAAGAATTTATTAACTCTTCATTCATAAATTTAGTGTTCCTTTCTCAAACTTAATTAAATTCAATTCTCTTTAATTTCTTCCAAAACGCTCTTAACATCAACCAATTCCTTACATATTTTAAACGCTAGCTTCTTTGTCTTATCATCTAATATCTTCATATCTGGAACATGAACTCCTGCCATACTCGCCGCATGGGCTGCTGTTATTCCAGCATCTGAATCTTCAACAACTAAGCAGTTATTTGGTTTAACATTTAGCCCTTCTGCTGCTCTTAAAAATATTTCTGGATCAGGTTTAGAATTTTCAACTTGATCTCCACAAACTATATAATTAACTTTTCCCTTTATTTTTGCTCTTTCCAATAATTCAATGGCCCTTTGTCTTCTTGTTGAAGTAGCTACCGCTATTTTATAATTTTCATTATTTAGGTAGTCTAATAGTTCATGTACTCCAGGCTTGATTTTAACACCATTTTTATCAGTAAATTCCAATGCTAATTTAGATTTTTTCTTATATATCTCATCGAAAGGAAAGTCCTTCCCAAACTCTTCCTGCAATGCCTCTTTTATACCCTCAACATTTCTTCCTATGAATTTTACATAAATCTTTTCATCCATTTCATATTGATAATCTTTTAAAACTTCCTGATAACATTTGAGCGATATTCTTTCCGAATCTATTAATACCCCATCCATATCAAATATTACTGCATCTACCTTTTTCATACGTATCTTCTCCTTTTTATGAATTACTACCAACTTGTCTATAATAATTAATAAATGCCTTTTTAAATTTATTCAAACTTAAAAAGACACACTTTATTTAATATTGCTTAAAAATTATGTACTGCTATTCTTTATATATAAAATTCCTTACTCTTTCCAGTAGCATGCTTAAAGCAACTGCATTACAACCACCCTCTGGAATTATTATGTCTGCCCTTCTCTTACTTGGATCAACAAACTCCTCATGCATAGGTTTCACTGTACCTAAATATTGATTGATTACAGAATCTAAATCTCTTCCTCTTTCTTTTACATCTCTTAGCAATCTTCTTATTATTCTAACATCACCAGCTGTATCTACAAAAACTTTAATATCCATCAAATCGCAAAGTTCTTCATTTTCAAATATTAATATACCTTCAACTATTACAACTTTAGCTGGTTTTACTTCTACAGTTTCGTTCAATCTTGTATGTTCAACAAAAGAATATACCGGATGATATATTGTATTTCCCGCTTTTAATTGTCTAAGCTGCTCTATTAGTAGATCTGTATCAAAGGAATTAGGATGATCATAATTAAGTTTTTTTCTTTCTTCCAAAGAAATTCCCTCATTAGATTTATAATAGTAATCATGACAAAGAATTACTATATCATCACTAAAAGCTTCTCTTATATTTTGAGCCAAAGTAGTTTTACCTGATCCGCTTCCTCCAGCTATGCCTATTATCATTATATCTTGCATTTTTTCCTCCATAAGTAATCTAATATAATTATACTTATAATTAATTTTAATAAATACATATTACTACACTTATTAGATTTTATTACAAAATAAAAAAAAAGACAACTCCTATAACTGCGATATCAAATCATATACTACAGTTAATAGAAGTTTATTTTTTACTAACTTTATTATAAATGTTAGCTCATCACAATACATTTTTTTGTAGTGGAGATGACTTTTTATATAAATATACTGTAAGATTTTTATTTTCTTTATTAACATTTTTCAGGACAACAGCATTTTCGTTAATGTTTTCATTATCTCTATCATCAAAGAACTCAATTGCTTTATTAACGCTCTTAATCTCTCCATCACCATTTTTATAAAGCACAGAAAATTTTTCATTAAAACTTCTATAATAATTATTTACTCTCGTATTTTTATGCTCATCCCTATTATATATTTCACAGTTTATATTATTATCATTTTCAAAGAAAGTAATTTCACTATTATCTATTATAAGTTCTTCTTTGTTATCTATATTTGTTTTATCCTTGAAAGTTATATTTTTTAAAGCAAATTCAATATTTGTTACTAAAGCTTCATATTTATCTAACATGTTTACCAATTGTTCATACTCAACGATATCTTCTCCATATTTAACTTTAAAATCATTTAACATATCCTCTACTTTACCTTTATTATATATCCCTTTAAAAGATAAATCCTTTGCTATTTCATTTACTATATTATTTATGCTTTTATATTTAATAAACTGCAACATTCTAATAATAAAAAACATAGACAATATACAACAAGGCACTGATATTATCGGAAAGTCGATTAACAAAGCTCCAAGAAATATTAAAAATATAAAGTTTCTACTTGCATCTTTATATACTGCAATTCCTTCCAAAAACACGGGATTATAAGCCAAAATCTTATCAGCAAGTAAATTCTTATTTTTCCGTTTTATTTTTCTTTCACTTTTTATAACTTTTTTATTATGAACCCCCACGCCAGCAACCCCCTCTTTTCTGTAATCATTTCCTTAATTTTACATCACATATTATTTATTATCAAGCTGTTGTTTTACTTATATTTCTATATTTTTTTACATTTTTTACATTTAATTTATTTTTTGTATTATTATTACTTATCATAATTTCTTTAAATATGTATTTTTCAATTTACTTTTTACCTTTAATTGTCATATAAATTTTTACGTTATATAGTTATCAAAAAATTAATATTACATTCTAAAAAAACACAAATATTATTGACATGAAATAATAGATATGATATATTTAAGTTTTATTTTTTTTAATAATGTGTTATAATAATAGAACAACCATTTAAGGAGGTGTGTTTTTTGTTTTTGATAGGAGATAAAGTCGTTTATCCAATGCAAGGCATAGGCACTGTTGAAAGAATAGAAAATAAGATTTTTTCAGGAAATACCAAGGAATACATAATAGTAAAGATTACGTCAAATAATTTAGAAATTATGATTCCAAGTGATAAGGCATCTAACTCAAATTTAAGAAAAGTTTGTGATAACTCTACCTTAGATCATATATTGCTCACTCTTGAAAATAAAAGTAGTGAATTTGAACTTGCATCATCCAAGGAAAGATATCAAGCTAATGCAAAAAAAATAAGATCTGGATTACTTAAAGATAGTGCAGAAGTAGTTTACGATCTAATTCTTATGAATAAGAAAAAATCACTTAGTTCAAGTGAAAAACAATTATTTAATACTGCTTACAAATTTTTAGTTGAAGAAGTTTCAGTTATAAAAAATATTAGTGAAATTGAAGCTACAAGCTTTTTAAATTTGAACCTTAATTAATTTTTGTTTAGATTAACTATTACAAAATAACCTATATACTGAAAATAGATTTGAATAAACCTGCTAAATAATATAGGTATAATTAATATATTATTTAGCAGGTTTATTTATTTTCTATTTAATTAATAATATAACTAATATTGTTATTATTTTTTCTACAGCTTACGAATAATATTGTATCACTTAGCAAAAAATTAATATGTAAATTTATTGTTTAAGGGAGGTTTTTATTATGCCAAAAGATAGTCAACCTGATAACAAACATGCTAGAATGGAAAAATGCAATCATCAAACTCCTATAACTCAAGAAAATATGAACCACAATCCAAACAGAAAAAGACATTCAGTTAAAAGAGAAGGAGTTCAAAATGACCATATAAATTAGTGTATGGTTTGTCAATTAATAGTATCCTATATATACCATAAAGGTATCAATTATACCAATATATAATAAAAAAGCTATAAGAATAATATCTTATAGCTTATCTTTGCAAACAGAAACTATCTTCTGTTGTTTTGTTGCTTTCTAGCTCTTCTACAATCTGCACATCTTACAGGATCATTTTCGAATCCTTTTTCTTTGTAGAATTCTTGTTCTCCAACTGTGAATATAAATTCTTTTCCACAATCTTTACATACTAATGTTTTATCTTCCATTTTCAATTCCTCCAAATTTAAAGACTTAGTTAAATAATACTTTCTCATAAGGAGAAATTTTAATATAATTAAATCTTTGATATATTTTTTTATTCCCTTTAGGAACTATTTTAGTATATCATAGCTCCCTTTTAATTGCAATACTTAATTTTAATTATTTTCTTCCTATTCCTTTTTCTGTTCCTCACTGTTAACAAAAGAAAGATTACTAAATGAATTGGTTATAATATATCTATTATCTCCAACTTTAATAAACTTCATTTCCACTGAGTCACCAGCCTGAGTTAATGCAACCTCTCTAGATGTCTCCGTTGAAACCGAGAAAATATTTTCATTATTTTTTAATTTAATGTCATAAATACTCGTACCTTCTTTAATAACTAGACCTATCCTTTCTACTTCTCCTCTTATAACTTCTTCCTGATTTCCACTTTCGAGAGAAATATTAGTATTGGTTAATCCCTCTAAATATTTATTTAAAGTAGCTTGAAGTGTATCTCCAACTCCTACAGTGTTATAATTTTTTACATTCACCATGGCATATTGCTTAACTAATCCATTAGAATCTTTCAGCGTCATAAAATATGTCGGCTCATTTTGTATGTTTATCAGATATGGAAAAGTAGCTTTATAACCATACTGTTGTACTTTTCCTTCTGCTGATCTCATGCCTGCTTCTTCTGTAGCACCAGCCGTTTTATACATTTTAGTTTCTCCGGTTCTTGTATTTGTAAGCAAAAATCCTACAAGTGATTCATCACTTCCTACTGACGTTATACCTGTATAATAGTAGCAGACACCCTTATCGTATATAATATTCATACCATCTGTTGTTGTCTTAAGTTTATCTTTATCCGTAAAATTCAAAACACCATGAACCAATTCTCCCCATTTGTTAATATACCTATTAATATATTTCATCGGCTGTATTCTGTCTACCCATTCTGGTAGATTATCAATATTATAAATAGTTGATTCACCTGTCTGAGCATCCATCACTAATGCACCTATGGCCTTTTCTTCTGTAATGCCCACGCCAGTATCATATCTTGTAATGACCCAATATGGTCTGCCGCTGTCATCTAATTCAAAAGTATAATCTGTGTGCCCTGCTTTCATATCTCTAAAGTAAGCTGCTCTATTTAAATCACTAAGAAAATATGCAGAATTTAAATATTTAAGCCTAATATCTTTTCCATCAAGCTGGGTAACCAACTCTACATCATTTTGATTTGTAGCACTTACCTTAATATACCCTATCGTTCCTTCTCTATTGCTAATCCATTTAAGAAAAGAAGAATGCTCAAGTGGTCCAACATAACACAGTTGACCATTTACACTTTGTAATGTCAATTGACCAACACTCACTTGACTCCCAAGACTAGTAATTTCACCTAATTTCTTATCAGCTAGCTTGTATGCAAGTTCTTTATCAATAATAGGCAACTGGTTTATATCAATATATTCTATTTGGCTAGAAAAATCCATTTCTTCTATATTTCCTATTAAATTCCTATGAGCATTATAACTAATTAAAGGACTATATATGATAATTGCACCAACATATAACAAGGCAACAATAATTGCCGTAGATATATATTTTTTATTTCTAATTAATACTCCATATACCAATGTACACGCCACAAATATTCCTGTTATTATTAAAATATTAAGACTTAAATCTAAAACCATAGAACTACTAAAAATTAAGATTAGTCCTATAATTAAGTATGCACTTAATAATATCTTTGAATATCTAATTAAATCTCTATTATTACCCATCCTTTTCCTCCACACTGTATTTTATTTCTTTTGCTTAAATTATAACACAAAGAATGGAATTAAAAAGCCTCTGTATTTATGAAGCTATATAAATACAGAGGTTCATATATTATTAAAAGGTAATATTTCTAATAACATAGCATATAAAGTGTGGAAACTATATTACTTGAATACTTAGATATATGCAATAGCAAATTATTCCTCGCACTCTAGAAACATTCCTTTTGGGGGCAAATAGTTTAAATTCTCATTTTTCACTTCCTATAACAATCAAAAAGAGATAAATAAAGTCCCATCAATTGTTTGAAACCTCATTATCTCTAACCTATTAAATACACTAATATAGTAACAAATATTAAATTTATATTCAACATTTGTTTAAAACTCTTAAAAAAAGTAAGTAAAAATATCTTTTTACTATATTATCTTAACTTTTTTTCACATATACTTACATTATAAAAGAAATATTTTACAAGCATATACATGTTGCAATTCATACTTCACAATGTATAATTTATAATTACTGTTAAAATTCTTGTAATATTTTTAGAATTACGATGAAGGATTATTTTTGCAATATAATTAAAATCTATAATTTTAATTATAGATATCTGAAAATTCTATATTAATTTTTTCAATACAATCTCCGCCTATAGAGCTGCAAAGCGAATATTGCTCTTCTGCATTTTTTACTAGTTTGCATGGGATATATATAACAAATTCAGTGCCATAATTTATTTTACTTTTTACAGATATTACTCCACCATGCAGTTCAACTAAGGACTTTACAAGAGAAAGTCCTATTCCACTTCCTTCATGATCTCTAGCTAGAGATTTATCTACCTGTATAAATCTTTCAAATATCGAATTTAATTTATCTTGCGGAATACCTCTTCCTGTATCTTTAATTTTTATACAAATTTTATCATAGCAATCTTCAATACTAACAGTTATTTTTCCACCACTTGAAGTAAATTTTACTGCATTTGATAGTATATTCAAAATAATTCTTTCAATTTTTTCCGGATCACATGACATAATTTTTTCTTCCACGTTCGTATCAAATATAAGAGACAGTCCCTTATTCTCAATATAGTCAGCCACTGATAAAGTTATATTCTCTATAAGAGCGATAATATCAATATTATGTTCATTGATATTAAAATACCCAGAATCAATTTTTGTTATATCTATAATATTATTAATAAGTCGTAAAATACGATAACAATTCTGTTTCATTATTTTAGTATATTTATATTTATCAATACTTCTATTTTCAAATATACAATCTTTTAACCTAAGTTCATGTATTTGCAGCGCCGAGAAAATAACACTAATCGGTGTTCTTAATTCATGAGATATATTAGAAAAAAATTCTGTTCTTATTCTGTCGTATTCCTTAATTTCATATAATTTTTTCCTCTCTTCTTCAACACTTTTTTGCAATTCTTCCATACGCTTTTTCTCTGTCACATCTATGGCTACTTTCATGAATAATTTATGTCCATCCTCTAAATCCCCAATATATGCTGAATAAAAATTGCAAATTCTTATACTTCCATCATGTGTCCTTATAGAAAACTCCCCATTGTTTTGCCTTTTCTCTGAATTAAATAATTTTTTTATATTTGTACTGCTCAATTCCTCTTTAAAAGCCTCTGAAATATCTGCCCATTCTGAAATCATTGGAATATCTTCAAGTCTATATCCGGTAATATCACTCCATGATCTATTGATCTTCTTTACAAATCCATCTTCGGTATATAACATTATTGGCACTGGTGCCTCTTCTATAGAATGCCGTAATTGTCTCTCACTTTCCTTTAACGCTTCCTCTGTTCTAGTTCTTTCATTCATTTCTTCTTCCAATATAATATTGAATTCTTTTAACTCAAATGTTATATCATATAATTGATTGTCTTTTTCAATAACTTCATTAACTAAATCACTATTTCTTTTTAATAAAATCCTATTCCAACTCTCTAATTGAGTAGATATTGTATCATAATTGCCTTTATGAAATTTTATCTTATGCTCCATAAACTTAATTCTTAAATGCATTTCAATTCTATTTATGACTTCCTCATATTCAAGTGGGGTGCTTAAATAATCATTTCCTCCAACAATATATATTTTATTTCTATCAATTGCTTCTCCACATGTGTTTATAAAAATAATTGGAATATCTCTTAAATCCTCTTCTTTTCTCATAATTTCACATAATTGATACCCATTAACGGATTCCAAATTTACATTTATTAGAATTATATCTGGTATATTTTCCTTTATTGACTTTACAATTGATTCACTTTTTTTCACACTTTTTATATTTACATATCCTCTATAATTAAGAAATTTTATTAACACCCGTGAATCTTCAAAGTATTCATGAACAATAAGAATATTAGCTTTATAAAAAAAGTTTTCTAAATTCTTCATTACTTATAGCCTCTCTTCAAAACATTGTAATATTCCATAAAAAGTATATATTTAAATTTCCTATCTTTTTCTCAGTTTATTTTCCTGACTTTAAATTAAAAATTAGCATTGTAGATGTGTCATTTATATGACCTATATACTGTTCTCCATAAGCTGAAAATCCTATAGTAGGAATATCTTTAAATATTTTAGCATATTCATCTGACAAATTTTTCTTTTTTAATTCCAACGTTCTATGTATACATTGAAAATTTATAATCCCATCAATTTTTCCTAATTCACTGGCTTTATTTTCAATTGTCCTTCTTGTATCATCAATAATATTTGTAGCTTTTAAAAGTTTAACCTCCATTCCTTCAAGTATATTACAATAAAACATCATACTTGTCCCTATAACTCTCTGAGGTGATCTTATAAAAAAATCATTATCTTCAATCATCAATCCTAGCGGGTTACTCATAAAATATTTTGAAATTTCTTCAATATTATCAGCTTTCACAGCATCTGCATATTCAAGCGCAGCTGGTCTATTATTAAATTCAATTACTTGTCTTTTCTCTTCGTCCACTTTATTTGCAACGAAGCTATAGTCCAAAGATTCAAAACTTTGTGTTTTTATAACACTAAACTCAGCATCATCGCTTATCCTTATTAAAATTAAAGCTACTGAATCTGTAGAAGTATATCCATTTACAGAAACATAGGTCTCTACAAACTCATTATTATCCGCAGCTGAACCGCCAACAAAGAACACATTAGTCCTATCACCTATCAGATCCATTATTTTTTCCTCTTTCATGCTTAATCCATCTATTAATGTTATACCAACAAATTTTTCTGAGCTCATATTATATAAACTTTCTTTATAGTATTCTTCAAAAGAAGTAAAAGCAAGCTCTAAATTTAAATTTTTCTTTATATTTTCAACCAATTCAACTTTTATATCAGAAATGATATTAGAGTTAATAGCCATTGCAACAATGGAATTATCCAACATTTCTCCGCTTGCAAGTTCTCCTGCCGTAGAGCACCCTATAACAATGCATCCCTTAAATTCTTCTTCCATAAGTAAACTTATCTTTTGTTGATTATAATTAGAAGATGCAAAAAATATTACTAATTTTATGTCGTTAATATTTAATTGATTTTTTATATCCTTTACTGCATCCTCCTCCGTTATTTTACTTGAGGATGATGATCTTATACTTTTTTCAATATTATCTAAATTATTTACATTTAATTGCCTAGCAATATCAAGAAGTTTATTAATTATTGTCATATCATCTGGAGAATTTATATCAAATTTATTGGGATTAATTCCTTTTAGAATTAATTTAGCTATAGTCATTTCCGTAATAGCAGGATTCCCTTTTGATCTTTGTTGAATGATTTCGTCAATCATCTTTTTTATTTTTCCGGGCAAAAATGACCACCCCTTTCTTTCCACTAAATAAATAATCTATTATTCAAATCGGCTCATATATTGTCCAATTTTTCAAATATAAAGTAATTATAACATATTTTTTCTATATTTTACTTAATTTTCGTATCATATTTTTTAAGATTTTTCAAAAAACTTTTAATTAAAAAAAATGCCACTTATTACATTTAATAAGTGGCATTAACATTAATCTTTACTAGAATATTATCTATTTTTCCAACAAACGAAGCTGTATGTTCAGGCTATAATTTATTTAAAATCCTCTATTCTTATTATGTTATCTATTTTGTAAACAGATTTTAAGCTAGTAATTTCTTCAACCGCACCATCAATTTGAGTCTCACTAGTTCTGTGAGTAACTAATACAATAGTTACCTGACCATCTTCTTCGTCACCTTTTTGTATCACAGACCTTATACTTACATTATGTTTTCCAAGTATTGCAGTAATTTCTCCAAGAACCCCTGATTCATCCAAAACAGTTGCTCTTATATAAAATTTACTTTCAACTGAACCCATGTCTAAAATTTCTCTTTCCCATAGGTTATTCTTTACTACTGGATTCGGATTTTCTGTTTCAACATTATTTCTTACAATAGAAACAATATCACTCACTACCGCACTGCCAGTTGGAAGATCTCCTGCTCCTCTTCCGTAAAACATTAAATCTCCTACTGCATTTCCTCTTATAAATACAGCATTGTATGAATCATAAACATTCGAAAGCGGGTGTTTCTTCGGAATCATTGTAGGATGAACTCTAAGTTCAACTTTGCCATTAGTTTCTTTTGCTATAGCAAGTAATTTAATTCCCATTTTAAATTCCTTAGCATATTTCATATCAACAGCTTCAATTTTTGTAATTCCTTCTCTATATACATTTTTCACATCTATCTTGGACCCAAAAGCTAATGAAGCAAGTATTGCTAATTTATATTGTGCATCATACCCTTCAATATCTGATGTAGGATCAGCTTCAGCATATCCTTTTTCTTGTGCTTCCTTTAATACGTCATCGAAATCAGCACCTTCAAGTTCCATCTTACTTAAGATGTAATTAGTTGTTCCATTTACTATTCCATAAAGAGTTTCTATTTTATTTGCAGTTAAGCTTTCATCTATTCCCTTTATAATTGGAATCCCCCAGCTACACTAGCCTCATAACTAAACATAATTCCGTTTTCATCAGCTTTTTCAAAAAGTTCATCTCCACCAGTTGCTAATAACATTTTATTTGCAGTTACTATATGCTTTTTGTTTTCCATGCATCTTAGCATATACTCTCTAGCGGGTTCCATTCCTCCCATGACTTCAACGACAATTTTAATGCTACTATCTTTTAATATTTCATTAAAATCAGTTGTTACAAGTTCGTCCGATATTTCAATACCTCTTGGTTTATTTTTATCTCTAACAAGAACTTTTGCTATTTCTACTTCATATCCACATCTTTTCATAATTTCTTCTTTGTTAGAGTTTAAAATCATCCAAACACCACGACCAACATTCCCCAATCCTAGTAGTGCTATTTTTACTTTTTTCATTCTGCGCCCCCCTTAAGTTACGACTATTATAAATAATAGTATACGTATTTATTATAATTCTTATATTAATTTTTGGCTATATTTTTTTGTCTAATATTTTGTACGTCAAATAAAAAATTATTACTTATAATTCCACTATTCGAAAATGTTTTCTCAATAAAAAAATATTTTATCATGTTATGTAGCTGCAATTTAAATAAGAAAATTACTTTTTTATCTCTAAATAAAAATTGGCACGAGTTACTTGTTGATATGGATATATCCATAAGACTCCTATTCCAAAAGTCAGAATTGACATAATCCACCACCCAACAAAACTTAACTCAAGGAGTAACAAGCGAATCTTATATCCCCTCATAATTGATAGACTCTGCTTTAAACATTCTATTATAGACTTATTGTTATCTTCACATAATATGAAGAACGCTTGTGAAAACATAAGCGAGACTATAATACCAGGGATTATCAAAAACATTGTTGCAATAGATACAGTTAAATTAATCAATATCCATAATCCTAAGGTCTTAAAGTAAATATTAATGCCTACAAATAAATCATTAAACTTTTCCTCATTATTACTGAATGCCAAATTTAATACAAATTTGCATGTTCCTAACGTAGCCATTCCACCTAAGAAAACACTAACACATTCACCAATAGCAGTAAGAAGACCTCCATCTGGTTGAAGCAACTTCATCGCAACGTAAAATCCACTTATTATTATTAAACTTACAAATAAAGTTGTTATTGCTATTCCCCATTTTCCTTTTAATTGTTTTTTCGACTTTCTCTTTAGTTCAGATATCTTCATTCTAAATCCTCCAATCAGAAATTGTAACAATATTATATTCTATTAAAATCCAGTCAACTTATTTTAAAAAAAATCCAAATATAATTGGTAAAAATATTCCCGGCAACAAATTTGCAACTTTAATTTTACTTATCCCAAGCATATTAAAACCAAGTCCTACGATTAACAGACTTCCTACTGCTGACATATTAGAAATTACATTATCAGTGAGTATTGTTGAAAGTCCTCCTGCAAGCAAAGTTATACTTCCTTGATATATAAAAATTGCGATTGATGATAACATTACACCTCCCCCAAGAGATGATGCAAATATTATTGATGACACTCCATCTAGTATTGATTTAGCAAAAAGAGTTGAGTTATTTCCTTGTAATCCACTTTCAAGAGACCCCACCACTGCCATTGCTCCAACACAAAATAATAAGCTAGATGTAACAAATCCTTCTGATATAGATATTTTATCGTTAGAATTATTTTTCCTTTTTCCATTTATTTTTCTCTCAATCATATTTCCCAAATCATTTAATCTTCTATCAATATCTATAATTTCTCCTATAAGAGCACCTAGTGCAATACAGATTATTATTTGCAATGTATCTTTTCCCTTGAGAGCACCAGATATACCTATGTATAATACACATAAGGCTAAACCATTCATTATTGTGCTACTAATCTTCTCAGTTAATCTACCTTTTACTATTAACCCTATTAAGCACCCACCTATTATTGCTAACGAATTAACTATTGTTCCTAACATTTTTCTTCCCCCAACTTTTTTATTATTTTATTTTCCGATTAATTATAACATATATGACTTATTACCCCTACTTTGCGATTTATAAATAAGGAATTTAATTTCATGAATTTAGCTAATTAAACTCAATTACCAAAAAATACAACGTGTCAAATAAATTATCTTGTACAAACTAATTTATGAAATCATTAATATAGATTTCTAAATAATATTATTCCATTGGAATAGAAAACATTAAGATAATTTTCATTCGTATATTATATTTATTGTATTATTTTAGGTTAACTTTTATCAAAGTAAGACCTTATAGGAGATGATAATTATGGCAAGAATGAGAGAACCTAGATTCAAGTTGTGTAGGCGCTTGGGATTAAATGTTAGTGGACATCCCAAAGCTATGAAAAGAGCCAACAATGGCAGTGCTAGAAACGCAAAAAAGCTCTCGGCTTATGGCCTTCAACTACTTGAAAAGCAAAGACTCAGAGCATACTATGGTGTAATGGAAAAACAGTTTGCCACCTATGTACGAAAAGCGTTAAAAGATAAAGAACCTACTGGTTATGCTCTAATAAAAAGGTTAGAATGTAGATTAGATAACTTAGTTTACAGACTGGGCCTTTCGTCTTCTATTGCACAAGCTCGCCAAATGGTAGTTCATGGGCATATTTTAGTTAATGATAAAAAGGTAGATATTCCTTCTTATGAAGTAAATATAGGTGATATAATTTCTTTAAAAGAAAAATCCAGAAATAATGACTTGTTTAGGGATACTTTTTTATCAAATACTCTTAATACCTATCCGTATCTAGCCAAGGATCAAGATAATTTTTCAGGAACTCTTATAAGATACCCTTTAAGAGAAGAAGTTCCTATTGAAATCAATGATTCATTAATTGTAGAATTCTATTCTAAACTCTAACATAATTAATCATAAATTTAAAATGTATTTTTTTAAATATTATGATAACATCGAGAGGAGGAATTTATCATTGGAATTTAATATAAAACAAAATACTCTTGAAAAAAGACCTTATAGAAGCTTTTCTTTTTGGGAAGAAAAAATTCTAAATGAAGAAAATTTATGGGAGGGTTATTTTGATAATAAAGAGATAACTAACACCTCAAAAGTAATTTACACTGGAATTTTTGATCTTGAAAAAAACATTCTCCAATGCGGTTGGGCTGCTTATCCTTGCGGCTATAGTCTATTAGGATTTTTGCAACATGTATTCTTGCCAACATCTTTTTTTACTTGGTTTGACCGTAAATCTGATGGTTTTCTCATTCCAATATCAGATTTTGATACTGTTATTAATGAGACTTTAAAATACAATGATTCAAATATGGATTTAACTTCTTTAAATTCAATGAAAAATTCATATGATTTTTTGAATAATTTTTGGGACTGCGATTCTGAATCATTAAACCAAAAATTGAAGTCTTTTTCTAAAAAGTTTAATGCGACTTGGAATAACATTCCTAACCAAAGGCTATTTATAGAAATTTTTGATGACCCATGTGACATATTTAATTTTGTAAAGAACTCTATATCATGGGAATCAAAAGAATTCATAGAAGAGGATATTTCTATGAGCTTAGAGGCTCTTAAATTCGCCTGCGATAATGCAGTTGAAGAACCACTATTAAGCAGGAGGCTTATTGATATTCTAAATACCAATGCTCCAATACTCTTCTAATAATAACTATTTGTAAATTGACACAAGACAATTAAAAGTCTTATCTATATAAATTAATCCTATATAATAATATAAACTTAAATAAAAACTCTTATACTTTCATTCGTATAAGAGTCTTTTATAATTAATTAATTCTATTCTTTATCATTTTTTTCTTCTTTTGGTAGTATTGCTATACCAAGTTCAGTTAATTGCTTTTCATCAACTATATTGGGTGCTTCACTTAAGTAACAATATGCATTTTGGTTCTTAGGGAATGCAATAACATCTTTGATATTTTCTGTCCCTGCTAAGAACATAATCATTCTATCAAGACCAAATGCTAAACCGCCATGTGGTGGTGGTCCAAATTTAAATGCTTGTAATAGGTATCCAAATCTTTCATTCACTACTTCATCTGTTAGTCCAAGTGCTCTAAACATTCTTTCTTGAAGAGCTGTATCATGAATTCTTATAGAACCTCCACCTAGTTCTTCACCATTTAATACTAAGTCATAAGCCTTAGAACGTACATTTCCTGGATCTGATTCGATAAAATCTAAATCCTCATCCATTGGTGCAGTAAATGGATGATGACAAGCTTTATATCTTTCTTCTTCTTCACTATATTCAAATAGTGGGAATTCAGTAATCCATGTGAAATTAAATTCATTCTTATCCTTAATCAAATCAAATTGCTTAGCAAGTTCTAATCTTAACGCACCTAAACTTTGGAATACCACTGAATTTTTATCTGCTACTATAAGTATAGCATCTCCAGTTTCAGCATTCATAGTTTTTACTATAGAATTCGTTACATCATCAGTTAAGAACTTAGCTATTGATGATTTAACACCATCTTCTTTAATTTGAATCCAAGCAAGGCCTTTAGCCTTGTAAGTCTTAACAAACTCCCCTAATTTATCTAAAGGCTTTCTTCCAAGGTCTGCTCCACCTTTTAAACATAGAGCTCTAACAGATCCACCAGCTTCTATTGCTGATTTAAATACAACAAAATCTAAATCCTTAACATCTTCTGTTATATTAGTTATTTCCATGCCAAATCTTAAATCTGGTTTATCAGATCCGTATTTTTCCATAGCATCTTTAAATGTCATTCTTTTTATTGGAAGCTGAACATCTACACCTGCTACTTTTTTAAATACATGAGCAATTAATCCTTCGTTTACTGCCATTATATCTTCTTGTTCTACAAAACTTAATTCCATATCAACTTGAGTAAATTCTGGTTGTCTATTCGCTCTTAAGTCTTCATCTCTAAAGCATTTAGCTATTTGATAATATCTATCAAATCCAGATACCATTAATAACTGCTTAAATATTTGTGGTGACTGTGGAAGCGCATAGAACATTCCAGGATAATTTCTTGAAGGTACTAAGTAATCTCTAGCTCCCTCTGGAGAACTCTTTGATAAAATAGGAGTTTCTACATCTAAGAAGTTATTTTCTTCTAAATAATCACGTATAGCCTTTGTAGTTTTACTTCTAATTTCAAATATTTTGTGCATATCAGGTCTTCTTAAGTCTAAATATCTATATTTTAATCTGATATTTTCTGCAGCGTCTAAATCTTCTTTTATATATATTGGTGGAGTTTCTGATTCTGAAAGTATCTTTATATTTTCACATTTTAATTCAACAAAACCAGTTGGCATATTTTCATTAACGCTTTCTCTTTTAACAACTTCCCCTGTTACTGCTACGCAGTATTCAGATCTTACTCCTTTTGCCTTTTCAAAAGCTTCTGCATTAATTTCCTCACCAAATACAACTTGCATTATACCTGTTTTATCTCTTAAATCAACAAATTCAAGTGCTCCAAGCTTTCTGTTTCTTTGAACCCATCCCATTAATGTTATTTTTTTACCTACATGTTCTTCTCTAGGTTCACCGCACATCATTGTACGTTTTAATCCATTTAAAGATTCACCCATTACTAAAATCCTCCCTTAGTTTAACTTATTCTTATTTAACTATTTTAGCTATTTCCATCAAGTCTTCTAATGAAACTTCAAAAATCTCACCATCGCTCATTCTTTTCAAATTAACTTTTCTATTTGTTAATTCATCTTCACCTAAAATAGTAGTAAATGCTGCTCCTAATTTGTTTGCATACTTCATTTCAGCTTTCACGCTTCTACCCATGTGATTTATCTCACACTTCACACCTAAAGCTCTTAAATCACTAGCCAGCTTAAAAGCATACTTACTTTCTGCTTCTCCTCTAGCACCAATATATAAATCAAATAATTTTTCTTTAGGTATTTCTATATTTTCTTTTTCTAAAGTCATAATTAATCTTTCAACACCCATACCAAATCCAACTGCTGGCATATCTGGTCCACCAAGTTCTTCTATAAGCTTATCATACCTTCCTCCTCCACATACAGTAAAATCAGAAGTTAAGATTTCAAATATAGTTTTTGTGTAATAGTCTAATCCCCTTACGATGCCTGGATCTATTGTATAAGGAAGTCCTAAGATATCTAAATATTCTTTGACTTTATTAAAATGTGTACTACACTCTTCACAAACATAATCCAATATTATCGGCGCATTTTTAGTAATTTCATGACATTTCTTCTCTTTACAATCCAATATTCTCATAGGATTTTTTTCAAATCTATCTTTACAAGTGTCACAAAGTCCATCATAATTATCAGCTAAAAATTTCTTAAGCGCTTCATTATATTTAGGTCTACAACTTGGGCAACCTAAATTATTTATATTTAAACTTAAACTTTTTAATCCTAATTCTTTTAATGTATCCATAGCGACTGCTATAACTTCCGCATCCATTGAAGCTGCATTTGAGCCAAACACTTCTAATCCACATTGATGAAATTGTCTAAGCCTTCCTTTTTGGACATTTTCATATCTAAACGCTGGTGTAATATAGTATAATTTTGTTGGCTGAGCTTCGTTAAATAATCTATTTTCCACAAATGCCCTTACTGCTGATGCAGTTCCTTCTGGTTTCAATGTTATACTTCTATTTCCCTTGTCATTGAAAGTATACATTTCTTTCTGAACTATATCTGTTGTATCCCCAACACTTCTTAAAAATAATTCTGTGTGTTCGAACATCGGAGTTCTAATTTCTCTAATTCCATATGTTTTAGCAACCTTTCTAAAGGCACTTTCTATATAATGCCACTTATAGGCATCTTCAGGCAACATATCCTTGGTGCCTTTTGGTGCTTGCATTTCAATCGCCATTGATCTTTTCCTCCTATTTGACTAAACAAATTTACAATATTCTAATTTATTACAGTTAATTATGTATACAATGTATCAAGCAACGCTTTCTTTTTCTCAATCATTTCATCAATTCTAGATACATATTCATGAAGATCTTTTAAGTTTGGAAATCTTTCAAGTCTATCTTCCTCTAAAAATATCACTTTACTTACAGCTGCTGCTCCCAGTGCAATTACTGTTTGTTTTTCCTCAATCATTTGAATATTGTATATACATTCTTTGCCTTCTTTAGCATAACCTAAATTCTCCATATTTCCAACCATATTTTTTTGCCTATACATATAATATGGTGAAATACCTAAATTTTCTGCCAGATTCCTACTTTCTTCATACATTTTTATAATTTCATCTTGGGACGTAATTTGTATTCCTTTTTTTAAGATAAATTCTTCATACATTCTAGACCCTCTTTTAAGCGCTAGGCCATGAACTGTAATGCTATCAGGTTTTAGTTTTATTAACTCATTCTTAGTATGAATAACATCTCCATGCGTCTCACCTGGAAGTCCTATTATTATATCCATATTAATATCATCAAATCCAAGTTCTCTAGCCATTTTAAATTTTTCTTTTATATCTGCTGAAGAATGAGTTCTACCAATTAAATTTAAAGTTTTATCATTCATTGTTTGGGGATTAATACTTATTCTATCTACTCCATACTCTTTCATTGTCTGAAGTTTATTTCTAGTAAGCGTATCTGGTCTTCCGCATTCAACCGTAAACTCTTTTATATTATCATCCTTAATAAAACAATTATAAATTTCTTTCATGATTATGTTGAATTCTTCATCACTTACTGATGTTGGAGTACCGCCACCAAAATATACTGATTCGATATTAAGTTTTCTTTCCTTCACATATGAACTCATACCTTTTATCTCTTTAATAAGTGCCTCTATATATGGCGTCACCATCTTTTTATAAACACCTATAGGGTTCGAAGTGAATGAGCAATATAAACATTTTGTTGGACAAAATGCCATGCCTATATATATAGCTATAGTATTTTTATCCTTATTAACTATTTTTTTCTCAGCTTTTGCCACATCTATACAAAGTCTAGCTTTATCCTCATGAGCCAAGTATTTTTCTTTAAATATTTCTATCACTTCATCTTCAGTATTGCCTTCTTCAAGCAATTTTAATGCTATTTTAGATGGTCTGATTCCAATTAATATTCCCCAAGGATAAATGTCATGAGTTACATTTCTAAGGCACAGAAAAAGAAATCTTCTAAGAGAATTTTTAATATCTTCTCCTAAAGATTCTTCTACATAATAATTATTATATTCAAACCTTAAGGTTTTCTCATCAATATAAACCATATAATCTGCATCTTCTGCACCCACAAATTTAATTTCCCTCATTGAGTAATATACATTAAATAATTGGTATACTTCGTATCTAAATTTAAAATCATTTAAACTAACTTTAACTTCCATCGTTTCTCCCCTTAAAAATGTGCAAATTAATGCACATTTTTATTTTTATAAGAATGGATTATTCCTTTTTTCATATCCTATTGTAGATGCTGGTCCGTGTCCCGGATAAACTTTAACACCATCTCCTAAAGGCAATAACTTTTCCTTTATATTTTTTATAAGCTGTGCTCCATTCCCTCCTGGAAAATCACTTCTTCCAATAGATCCTTGGAAAAGAGTATCTCCTGTAAACAGTTCATCATTTACTAGGAAGCATATACCACCTGCTGTATGCCCAGCTGTCTCTATAACTTTAATTATATTATTGCCTAAAGATACTGTATCTCCTTCTTTTAAATATTTTGAAGCTTTTGGCAGTGATCCAAATACAAACTCGTCATTTTTCATATATTGTTCTTCATTTTCACTTATATAAAAAGGAATATTGAGTTTATTCATTAATTCAATAACTGCTCCCACATGATCCATATGTCCATGTGTCAAAAGAATAAATTTAGGCTTTCCATCCAACCTACTAATCTCTTTTTCTATCAAATTCGGCTGCCCGCCTGGATCTATAATTGCAAGTTCCTTGGTGCCTTCATCCATTATTAAATAACAATTTTCTTCATACATTCCCGCTATTAATGTTTTTATAATCAATTTGAACTCCTCCTAAAAATTTCTCTTACTATCTAATAATATGGTAACAGGCCCATCATTATTAATTTTAACCTTCATGTCTGCTCCAAATTCTCCACATTCAACTTTTAAGTTTGATGTCTTAAGAAGATCTAAGAATTCTTCATACAGCTTTTTAGCCTCTTCTCCACCTTGTGCTTCCATAAAATTGGGCCTTCTTCCTTTTCTACAATCACCATACAATGTAAACTGAGATATCACAAGTATTTCACCTTTAATATCCAATAGTGACAAATTCATTTTATCATTTTCATCATGAAACACTCTCAAATTGATAATCTTATCTTTTATATATTTTAGGTCTTCAAAAGTATCATCCTTAGATATTCCTATTAATACATTAAAGCCTACACCTATTTCACCAATTATATCTCCATCAACACAAACGCTAGATGAGCTCACTCTTTGTACAACTGCTCTCATGTTATCTCACCTTTCTGATATATATAAGATTCTAACTATTTACTCTATATACATCTGTCACACCTTTTAATCTTTTAAGTCGCTTCATTAAATCCTTCAGACTATCGACAGATGTAATTTTTATTTTTACATTAATTAGTGCCGATCCTTGCTTTGCTAAATTCGCATTTACAGCACTTAACTGTAGTTTAAGCTCTGTTATAACACTCATTATATCTGCTAGCAATCCATCTCTATCATCAGCTACAACTTGAATTTCTGCAAAATAAGATGTACCTTGTGCTGATCCCCAATTAACTTCTACTACTCTATCTTTATCTGTATCTATAAGGTTTTGCAAATTACTGCAATCACTCCTATGAACTGATACTCCTCTACCTTTAGTTATATATCCTAAAATTTCATCTCCAGGAACTGGACTACAACACTTAGCAAACCTGACCATAAGATTACTTTCACCTTTTACTGTTATTCCATATCCATTGGGTTCTGGTTTTCTTGCTGTTTTTGCAATTTGTTCCTCGATATTCTTATTTAAAATTTCCTTATTTTCTTTTTCCTTGTTTACCTTATCTACACCTATCCCATTGTCTTCCTTCAATCTTGCAATAAGAGTAGATACAGAGAATCCTCCTATACCAATTAAAGCATATAAATCATCCATAGAATGAATATTATATCTCTTCACTAATTTTTCATAAAAATCCCCTTTAGCAACGTCAGCATAGTTAACACACTGTTTCTTTAATTCCTTTTCAAGAAGTTCCTTGCCCTTTAGCATATTTTCTTCTCTTTTAGCCTTTTTAAACCAAAGTTTTATTTTGCTCTTAGATTGATTACTTTTTGCGATGTTTAACCAATCCATATTAGGTCCCTTAGCATTAGGCGAAGTTAAAATTTCTACAATTTCTCCTGTCTTGAGAGTATAATCTAAAGGAACTATTTTACCATTAACCTTAGCACCTACGCACTTATTTCCTACATCAGTATGTATTCTATATGCAAAGTCTATAGGCGTAGCATTGCTGCATAAATTTATTACAACACCTTTTGGAGTAAACACAAATACTTCATCTGAAAACAAATCTATCTTAAAACCTTCAATAAACTCTTCAGCATCTGATGTTTCTTTCTGCCATTCCAACATATCTCTAAGCCATACTAGCTTCTTTTCAAAATCTTTTTGCTTATCTTGCTCCCCTTTGGCGTTATCTCCCTCTTTATATTTCCAGTGAGCTGCAATTCCATATTCTGCTGTTTTATGCATTTCAAAAGTTCTAATTTGAATTTCAAAAGTTTTGCCTTGTGGTCCAATTACAGTGGTATGTAATGATTGATACATGTTTGGTTTAGGCATTGCTATATAATCTTTAAACCTTCCTGGAATTGGCCTGTAGATAGTGTGTACTATTCCAAGGACACCATAACAATCCTTAACAGAATGCACCAGAACTCTAATAGCCGTTAAATCAAAAATTTGCTCTATGCTTTTATTCTTACTAACCATCTTTTTGTAGATACTATAAAAATGCTTTGGTCTTCCATCAATATCCGATTCAATTCCAGAATTTCCAAGCTTTTGTTTTAAATCATTTACTATATCGTTTATGTAAGTTTCTCTTTCTACTCTCTTTTCGGCAATACTATCTACTAATTCATAATATTCTTTTTCATGTAAATATCTAAAACATAAATCCTCTAATTCCCATTTAATTTTAGACATACCCAGCCTATGCGCTAAAGGCGCGTAAATATCCAATGTCTCTTTTGCTTTGTTTTTTTGCTTTTTTGCTGGCATAAATTTGAGAGTTCTCATATTATGTAATCTATCTGCCAATTTAATAATTATTACTCTTATATCTTTTGCCATAGCAAGCAACATTTTTCTCACATTATCAGCTTGTTGCTCTTCTTTAGTTTTATATTCCATTTCTCCAAGCTTAGTAAGCTTCGTAACACCTTCTACAAGATTAGCGATTTCCGCATTAAAAAGGCTTACTGTTTCATCATAAGAAAACTCCGTATCTTCAATTACATCATGCAATAATCCAGCTACAATAGTATTAGTATCCATACCCAACTCAGCTAGAATTTCAGCTACTGCTATCGGATGAATAATATACGGTTCACCAGATTCCCTTTTTTGGTCCTTATGAGCTTTTTCAGCAAAATCATATGCTTTTTTTACCATTTCAACATCAACATTATTACAATTCTTATCAATCTTTTCCAGTAATTTATCAATCATAAGGATTACGCTCCTTCTATATTAATTCATTTGAAGTAAGTATCTAAAACAAAATAACAGATTAGAAATTACAGTATAATTTTTAGGCAGATAATTTAGTAAATACTGATTCTTAGCGTTAGTCAATTTATCAGCATAAAATACAATTAAATTAATAAAGTATCCTGAATTCCGCTCCGCTTTTTTGAATATACCTAAATTCAAAGGCTGGTTTAATAACCAGCCTAACTTTTTAATAATTATATATTATTTTAGAATTATTTTCAACAATACATTTAAAAGAAATGGAATCCTTACCAATTATAATGCCCAGAAACAACTCTTAAAATACCTAAAATCACAACTTAGATGTCGTATTTAACTAATGATAGTACATCATATCCTTCTAATTTATCTTTTCCTTTTAATTCAGTTAGTTCTATTACAAAATCAAGTGAAGCAACTATTCCACCTGCTTGTTCTATTAATTTAGCAACGCCTTCTACAGTCCCCCCTGTTGCTAATAAGTCATCTACAACAGCAACTCTTTGACCTGGTTTGATTGCATCTTTATGAAGTTGAAGCTGATCCTCTCCATATTCCAATCCATAATTAACTGATATAGTTTCTCCTGGTAATTTTCCTGGCTTTCTTACTGGAATAAATCCTACTCCTAAAGCATATGCCACAGGAACTCCAAAAATAAATCCTCTTGCTTCAGGCCCAACAATCAAATCAATTTTTTTATCCTCTAGATGTTTAACTATTCTATTAATAGTTTCTCTTAGCGCTTCTCCATCAGCAATTAATGTTGTTATGTCCTTAAAACTAATTCCTTCTTTAGGAAAATTTTCGATTACCCTTATTTTTTCTTGTAAATCCATTTTAACTCCTCCATAGAATTTAATTTAACATATCATTTATGATTCAATATTAAACAACTACTAATTAATAAATATTGCTTTACTATTTCATTAACTTTCCATATACCTTATGGAATTATTTGTTTTAAGTCTATATAAATATTTAACAATTTGATCAGCTCTATCTTTATCATTTGTAGTTAAGAGCTCTAAGACAATTCTAGCATTATCCATAACACCTACCGCACCTATAGGCGGAATTATGAATTCAATTATATTATTTATACCATCATTATTAAACTCTTCCAAACTGTTAAATTCTATTATTGATCTCAATCCATTATTATTAGTATTCATCAGGAACTTATTTCCTTCTTTAATTAGTACTCCATTTTCTCCCTTTGATGGTACCTTTGCCCACTGAATACCTATAAGTATTAAATCTAAATATTTATTTATACTTTTCATATTATAATATATAGCAATAGCTTGCATAAGCTTAAAAGTAAGTCCACTTGTCGATAAGTTCTTATATCTGTATTGGCACCCCTTTTGGTTAGGATTTATATAAATATAGTCATTAACAAGATCACTTTCTTCATTTTCAAGAATAATTAAATCAATACCTAGTTTTTTGCATAGCTCAACTTCTTCTTTAGATTTTAATCCAACACCTAAAGTTATTAATAGTTCAGCACCTAAAAAATCTACGTTATTTTTTATATCTACCGAATTTATTCTAGCATCAGCTTCTTGCCTATCATATATTAAATATTCTACATCAGCATTTAAATATCTCAAAACAAGAATTAACGATGAAACTGCACAAATCCCATCGACATTATATGTACCATAAACAACTATTTTTTGTCTATTATTTACCGCCAAAGCTAATCTCTCTATTGCTTTGTTCATACCCTTAAGTATAAATGGGTTATATCCGCTAATATAATTTGGACAATATATACTTTCCCAGAATTTACGCATGGTTTATTCCTCCATAAAATTAGAAAACACCTTTATTATAAATGATTATAATAAATTTTACAATTATTTTGTTAACAAATGAAAAAACCCCCATTGTGCTGGAGGTTTCTTCATTTCCAGTAATTAAGCTTTTTGTAATTTTTTCTTTTGGCTTCTAACTCTATCTTTTAAGTATACCCAAATTGGTGATGCTATACATATTGATGAATACGCTCCACTTATGATACCTACAATTAAAGGTATCGTAAATGCTTGAACAGATGGCACTAAGAAATTCATTGCTATTATAGTAACAACTGTTGCTGAAGAAGTATATAATGATCTTGCTATAGTTTCAGTCAAACTTACATCTGCCACTTCAATTGATTTCGCTCTTCTCATCATCTTTGTGTTTTCTCTAATTCTATCAAAAATAACTATCGTATCACACATAGAATATCCCACTATAGTCAGTATCGCTGCTATAAAAGGTGTATTTACTGGAATATAAAATATTGAGTAAACAGAAATAGTTACTAATATATCATGAATTGTGGCCGCTATAGCCGCTACTCCAAATTTGAATTCAAATCTAATAGCTATATATACTAACATTACTGCAAAAGCCGCGAGTAATGCATATATAGAATTTTGAGTCAACTCTCTACCTACTGATGATCCTATTTCATTCTGTGAAACTAGCACTTTATCATCCAGTTTATATTTAGATTCTAAATCAGATACAATTAATCCTAACTTATCACTATCCAGATCTGCTGATTTTATTTCATATTGATTATTATTAATTGTATTCGTCGAAGCATCTGGTGCATAACTTCGAATGATTGTGTCAACATCATCTTTATTTATACTTTCGTCTAGTTGAAGTACTATTTCAGAACCACCTTTAAAATCTATACCAAAGTTTAGTCCTCTAACACATAAGAATCCCATTCCGATTACAATAATGATTAGGGATATTGAAAACCATAATTTTGTCTTTTCCATTATTTTAAGCATGTTTTTCATCCCCCTTTTTCAAAGTAACACCAAAGTGTGATGGTTTATTTATAATTCCACTTTCAACAGCTAAATTAACAAGTACTTTTGTTACTACCAAACCTGTAAATAAACTTATAATTATACCTATCATAAGTGTAATTGCAAAACCTTTTACTGCTCCAGATCCTATAAAATATAGAATTAGTGATGCAAGTAAAGTTGTCATGTTAGAATCTACTATTGAAGATAATGCATGCTCTGATCCTTTTTTCACTGCCGCCTTAACAGTGTACCCTTTCTTTAACTCCTCTTTAGTTCTTTCAAACGTTAGTATATTAGCATCAACAGCCACACCAATAGTAAGCAAGAATGCCGCTATACCTGGAAGAGTCAATGTAACACCTACTTCTATAAAAGCAAAAAGTGTAAGTGTTATATACAAAGTTAAAGCAATATTAGCCATTAATCCTTGAATTCTATAATGGAATAGCATGAATAAAAATACTAATCCAACTCCTATAATTCCCGCCTTAACAGAGTTTGGAAATGCTGTAGCTCCTAGTTCCGCTCCAACATTACTAACTGAAACTTCTTTAACTGGAAGTGGAAGTGCACCTGCATTAATCATTCCAGCTAATTCCTTATTCTTTTGTAATGTATCATGTGTTTCAATACTTGCTTTTCCACCTGAAATTTGCGAATTTACTCGCGCACTAGATATTTCTTCGTCATCAAGGTAAATTGAAATATTTTGCCCAATATATTTTCCTGTTGCATCTGCAAACTTTTGTGCACCTTCATCATTTAATTCTAAACCAACTTCATATCCACCATTTTGTTGATTCATTTGTGCAGTTGCTTTTTTTACATCTGAACCTGTTAAAATTTCAGTTCCACCTGGCCCTTTAAAACTCAAATTACCAGACTTAACCAAACTATCTACTATTTCCTTAGAATTAGTTAATCCCGGTACATCTACTCTTATTCTCTTTGGACCTTCTGTTGCTACAATTGTTTCTGCAACACCAAGTTTATTTACTCTTAAAGATAAATGTTCCTTAGCACTTTGTAATTCTTCTGCAGTTACATCATCTTTTTGAATTTCCATAAGAACAGAAACTCCGCCTTGTAAATCTAGTCCTCTAGTTATTACTTTATCAAATGATTTAAATTCCCATCCTCCTAGAACAAATCCTTTAAATCCTGCAAAAGCTAACAGTCCAATTACAGCAATAATTAATATCAACAATGCTGAACTTTTGCTTTTTCTTTTCATCTTAATCCCCCTCTGCATATTATGTCTTTCATTAGGTTAGTATTTACTATATATTCCTTACTGAAAATTTTGGATTACAATTTCATTAACAGTTTCCTTTATTATGTAAAATACTTTAATATTTAAAATTAAGAAATTAAAGTCTTTAAGCTTAATTTTAAAGAACTTATTACTTCTTAATTTTAAATATTATTACATTCTTATGTTGCACATTGTTCATTATAGCACACTATAATTTCTTAATAAAGTTTTTTATTAATGTATGATATAACAATAAAATACTGTTTAACCTTCATTTAAATAAAAATGATTTCACATATGTATAACTTCTTTTAATCTTTGTAAAGTTAGTCATTAAAAACTGAAGTATCTTATAAATTTATCCCTAGCATCCCAGCAAGAGTACCTACAACCAGTGCTATAATCAATTTAATGAAGTCAAAAATCTTAAATGCTAATTCTCCATTAAAGCTACTAGATAGTATAAACAATACTAAATAATATGATAGTGCTACTCCAAAGCCTACAAGCCATCCCTTTGATTCATTTTTCTTTGCTCCTATCATTGCTCCTAAACTTAAACTGCATAAAGATATTATTACATATATCATGTTAAAAATACCTTT
This sequence comes from Clostridium sp. MF28, assembly GCF_002969175.1. NCBI lineage: Bacteria > Bacillati > Bacillota > Clostridia > Eubacteriales > Clostridiaceae > Clostridium > Clostridium sp. MF28. The sequence goes on along the minus strand of NZ_CP014331.1, from coordinate 5,177,730 downwards.
ACTAAATACTAGTTTAGTCATCAATAAAGATAGAATTGTAACTCCTATGAAGCTTAGAATCAAAGTTCCAATAGTACCTTTTACTACTGATCTAAAATATTTACTATTTTCCATCAAAAACACCCCCCAACACTTCATTTTATGAAATATTAAAGGGCATTATGATTAATCCATCTTTATTTTATGAGATATTCCGCTCTTCTCTAATTTAATTCTAGTTTTTGCAGGACCACTTTCAATTGTAACTGATTTTTCATCTATATGTGTAATCTTACCTATGATTCCACCTCTTGTCACAATTTCATCATTTACTTTCAATTCATCAATCATACCTTGATATTTCTTTTTTCTCTTCTTCTCAGGTAATATAAGAAGGAAAAAAAATATCACAAATACAAGTAAATAAGGTACTACGCTCGTAAGTAACGCTAACATATTATCCATACTTTTCCTCCAATGTGTTTATTCTATTTTTTTATATTCATGATATGTAGTTTACATTTTATTTACTTTAATGTCAATATAAACCTACATTTGTTACTCATGTTCATTTAGAAATCGTGTAAAGATCTATATCCCACCAAATTCATAAATAATCATTTTCAATTATCTGCCTTCCCATTGTGATAATTTTTCTTCCTTAAATTGCTTGAAATAACCACCTTCAATTGCGTCTCTTATATCTTTCATTAACTTATTATAAAAATACAAATTATGTAAAACGCATAATCTCATCGCAAGCATTTCCTTTGCTTTAAATAAATGTCTTATATATGCTCTTGTATAATTCTTGCATGTTGGACATTCGCAACCATCATCAATAGGTCTATCATCAAGTTCATATTTTGCATTCATAAGATTAAGCTTGCCTTCACTACAAAATACATTTCCGTGTCTCCCATTTCTGGCTGGAAGTACACAGTCAAAGAAATCCACGCCTCTGTCGACCGCTTCCAATATATTGCTAGGTGTACCTACTCCCATTAAATATATAGGTTTATCTTCTGGCAAATGTGGTACAACTGCATCTATCACTCTATACATTTCTTCATGAGTTTCTCCAACAGCAAGCCCACCTATGGCATATCCATCTAGATCCATTTTAGTTATTTCTTTAGCGTGCTTTATCCTTATATCTTCATAAACTCCACCCTGATTTATTCCAAATAGCATTTGTTCCTTATTTATTGTATCTGGCATAGAATTTAATCTATCCATTTCATTCTTACATCTTTCAAGCCATCTTGTAGTTCTTTCTACTGATCTTTCTACGTATTCTCTAGGCGCTGGATTTTCAATACATTCATCAAAAGCCATTGCTATTGTAGATGCCAAATTACTTTGAATTTGCATTGATTCTTCTGGTCCCATAAATATTTTCTTTCCATCTATATGTGAATTAAAATACACGCCTTCTTCTTTTATTTTTCTCATCTTAGCTAACGAAAATACTTGAAATCCACCTGAATCTGTGAGAATTGGTCTATCCCAATTCATAAACTTATGTAATCCTCCAAGTTTTTTAACCACTTTATCACTTGGTCTTAAGTGAAGATGATATGTATTAGAAAGTTCAACCTGGCATCCTATCTCCTTTAAATCCATGCTAGAAACTGCACCTTTTATAGCTGCTAATGTTCCAACATTCATAAATACTGGAGTTTGTATAGTTCCATGAGGAGTTTCAAACTGCCCTCTCCTTGCTTTTCCATCCTTTTTTAATAAAGTATACCTTTTACTCACAAGCGTCCACCTCTTAATTATATTTTTACGAAACTCAGCTACATTTGTTTACTGAGCAACTCTGAATTCTTTAAAGAAACTAACTTCCATTTAGTTGTTAGCTGAATTATAAAATCAATATCTATTTTCTAATTCATCCCATTTTATATTGAAACACTTGACTATGTCACCTCATCAATGTAATCAAAACTTTTATTTAATAAACATAGCATCTCCAAATGAGAAAAATCTATATTTTTCATTTACTGCTTCTTCATATGCATTCATAACATTTTCTCTTCCTGCTAAAGTTGAAACAAGCATTATCAATGTAGATTCTGGTAAATGGAAGTTTGTAATTAACTTATCCACTACTTTAAATTTATATCCAGGATAAATAAATATATTAGTCCATCCACTTTGTTCCTTAACAAATCCATTTTCATCACCAATAGTTTCTAATGTCCTTGTTGAAGTTGTTCCAACAGATATAACCGCATTTCCTCTTTTTTTAGTTTCGTTTATTATATCTGCACTTTCTTTTGAAAGCATATAAAACTCTGAATGCATTTCATGCTCCTCTAGAGATTCAACTTTTACAGGTCTAAAAGTTCCAAGTCCAACATGTAATGTTAGATATACTATGTTAATTCCTTTATTCTTTATTTCTTGCAATAACTCTTTTGTAAAATGTAATCCCGCAGTAGGTGCTGCAGCAGAACCATTTTCTTTAGAATACACTGTTTGATACCTTTCCCTATCTTCTAATCTCTCATGAATATATGGTGGCAAAGGCATCTCCCCAAGCGAATCTAGAACTTCCTCAAATATTCCATCATAGAAAAATTCAACTATTCTATTTCCGTTTTCTTCCACTTCAACAACTTCAGCTTTTAACTTACCTTCCCCAAATGTAAATTTTCTACCAACTTTTGCTGATTTACCAGGCTTTGCTAGGCACTCCCATCTATCCTTTTCAATTCTTTTAAGTAAAAGGAACTCAATTTTTCCGCCAGTACCTTCCTTTTCTCCAATTAATCTTGCTGGCATTACTCTCGTATTGTTTAATACTAAAGTATCTCCTTCATTTAAGTATTCTATAATATCATGAAATTTCTTATGCTTAATCTCACCAGTTTTCTTATCTAAAACCATAAGTCTTGATGAATCTCTTTGTTCCAACGGATGTTGAGCTATCAACTCTTCTGGTAAGTAAAAATCAAAATCTTTTACGTTCATTTATTTATCTTCTCCTAACTAACAGCTTATTCTTATTATTGACACTTCTAACAAAGTTAAACTTTTAAAAACTATATCAGTTGTTCAAAACTCAATTTTAAAGCACTTACTAATAAATCCCTACTTATCTATTTATCAAAAAAGCTACCTTGTACTTTCCCATTATTACTTTTGCTTTTTGAATTGTTTACTCTTCCAAGATGTTCATATGCCTTATCACTTGCTATTCTTCCTCTTGGTGTTCTTATTATAAAACCTTTTTGAAGCAAATATGGTTCATATACGTCTTCTATAGTTCCCAATTCCTCCCCTATAAAATAAGAAAGTGTTTCAATTCCAACTGGTCCCCCGTTAAAATTATCAATAATAGCTTCAAGTATTTTATTATCAACTTTATCAAATCCCTGATTATCAACTTCCAATAATTCTAAAGCCTCTCTAGCCTCTTTCAATGATACTAGCTTATTAGATTTTACTTCTGAATAATCCCTAACCCTTTTTAATAGCCTATTGGCAATTCTAGGTGTTCCTCTAGATCTCTTAGCAATTTCCAAAGCACCTTCTTCAGTAATTGTACAACCAAAAACCAAAGCGCTTCTACTTACTATCTCCTTAAGTTCTTCATCTGTATAATATTCCATGGCACAAAGCACACCAAATCTATCTCTAAGTGGAGATGTAAGCATTCCAATCCTTGTTGTTGCTCCAATTAGTGTAAATTTAGGAAGATCAATTCTTATAGATTTCGCTGTAGCACCTTTTCCTATAACTATATCTAAAGCATAATCCTCCATAGCAGGGTATAATATTTCCTCAACATTTCTATTTAGCCTATGTATTTCATCTATAAATAAAACATCATAATCTTTTAATGTTGTTAGTATCGCTGCTAAATCTCCTGCTCTTTCTATTGCTGGTCCAGAAGTAATTTTTAAATCCCCACCCATTTCTTTTGCTATAATATTAGCTAAAGTAGTTTTTCCAAGTCCAGGTGGTCCATATAAAAGTGTATGATCTAATGCTTCTTTTCTATTTTTTGCAGCTTTAATAAATATATCTAATCGCTCTTTTACTTTGTCTTGTCCTATATATTCATTTATTTTTTGAGGTCTTAAACTAAGTTCAGAATTAAAATCTTCTTGCATCTCAGATGGATTAACTATTCTTTCCAAAAAACCTCCCCCTTTTCCTATGAGTCATATATGTATTATTTTTTGCTATTTATGTCTTAGTATCTTTATCCCATCAACGCCTTTAATGCATTTTTAATGATATTTTCTACACTATCATTCTTATCTATCTTTTTAAGTACTGATTCTGCTTCCTTCTCACTATACCCTAGCGCAATTAACGCGCTTAAAGCTTCTGATAATGCCATAACATTCTCATTATCCTGTGCATCAATTTCCAAACTGCTATCCAATAATTCATCTGGCTTTAGTTTATCTTTGATCTCTAAAATAATTCTAGCTGCTGTTTTTTTGCCTATTCCCACACCTCTACAGATGTGTTTCTCATCGCCAATCATTATTGCATATTTTAAATTATTAACTCTGCTTATAGATAATAAAGATAATGCTGCTTTTGGTCCAACTCCACTTACTGTTAAAAGAAGCTTAAACATCTCTAGCTCTTCCTTTGAATCAAATCCATATAATCCAATAAAATCTTCCCTTACTATTTGCTCAAGGTAAAGCATAATCTCCTCTCCATTCTTTGGCATAGAGGACATTGTAGCACCTGATGTAAATATCTTGTAGCCTATACCGCTATTCTCTACTATTACATAATCTTTATTTATTCCAATATATTTACCTTTTATATATTCGTACATCTATTTTACACCAACTTTTCTATATCTATAACTGTATTTAAAATTCAGCTAAAAAACTAATTTCTACATTATTAAAACCTAACTTATACTTTATCATTTTCAGGCAAATCTTTCAACAATGTATTTTTTAATTAATAAAAGGCATGTAAGTATCAAATTACTAACATGCCTTTTATTAATTAAAATTTACCTATCAGATTTCCATTATGATAAAAATTCTGATAAGCTTTCTTCTGCATCGTCTTTTGAATTATATTCAAGCTCAAAATTCTTAATTTTGTCTTTATCTATCTCACTTAAGTTATCTACTTTTTTACTATTAGTATACACATCTTCGCTATTTTCAATTGATAAAGTTCCATTACCATCAGTTTTATATATTGCTAAAAAGCCATCTTTTTCTCCAATATAATATTTATTAGGTTTTACAGCTTTAGAAGCATCTCTTTTATAAGTCATTTCTCCATTAGATTCTACTTCTAATACATATCCCTTATCTTTTAATGCCTTTGATAATTCCGTTTCTGTTAAATTCTTATCTATATTTAATTCTTTCTTTAACTCTGATAATGTTAATTCTTTTTCTTTCTTTTCACCTGCATATAAATAAATTCTTATATTATCATTTAATTTATTATTTATTTCACTTGATGATACAGGATTATTTTTAGCATTTTTGTTGCTTATATACTTTTCTGAAAAATAATATGTTATAGAAAATATAAGTGCTAATGCTAATGTCATACCTATAAATAATTTCTTTTTATTTACCATAATAATCACTCCTTATCAAGGAGTATAGCCATTATTTCTATATTTATACAAAAATTTTCTTTCAATGTTCAAATTAAGTATCTGTATAAAGTATTTACCATTTAAGAGTGATTGCCCATCAACTTTTTCTAAAAGCATGTTTTATGGCACTTATTAATATAATCCATGTTATTTTGAAACAATTCCTATAATGTATAATAGCATTTATTATCAACACGAATACTATTAATTCAATATAGTATAATAGTACTGTTACTATTGGCTTTGCATTCATCCACTTCATATCTAAAAACCTTGAAGTTAAAAATGATAATCCGAATATAACTGCACTAAGAATTATAAGTCCTTTTATCATTCCCTTAAAATCTTCATGACTTGGTGCTATTCCACTTATTAATACTAGAAATAAAAATATAGTTATTATACCTTCTTTACTCACTATTATTCTTGGATCTAGTATTCTAGATATATCAGCAACTTTATCTTTCAATACAAATTTACTTTCTATAAATATGAATAATGGTATATTTATTATGACAGGTGCTATAGCTATAAGAAATTCCTTAATGCTAATTAAAAATGGCATACTGCTTCCAACTCTTGATCTTATAAATCCCGGCCTGTTTCCTTTTGGCAAAAGTTGTACTTGTTCTATTTTAGCAAGACACAAAATTGCAACCAATAAATGTGCAAGTTCATGAGCCGGTGTACTTAAAGCATATATAAATTTAGCCACTCCTGCATTTATACTACTCAGTGCTCCTTGAAAAACCGATTGTATAAATCTCAATACATAGTAATACGAAAAATATATCAATAAAAAAATACCCACTGACTTAATTGCTGTTTCCATTTTAACAACGCCCCCACTATCTTACTCTATTTATAAAACCACATTTTTTGCATAATTCCTCTACTGCCTTTCTTCCAGAAAAACCATTATATATGTCTATAGCTCTTTTTGAACTTAGAATTTCTTCTAATGTATTGTCAAAGATATTACCAAGTGCTATACTACCATCACTATCTAAACAACAAGGCACTACTGTTCCATCTACTAATATTCCCACTTGATCTCTAAGCCCATAGCAGAAGACTCTTTCTCCTAACTCCTCAACTTGCAATGATGGCCACTTAAATTTCTCTCCCATACTAAGATATACATTATTTTTTAGTTTAAAACTATTTTTTTCCTTTAAACTTTCTCTCAAACTGGATTTTATTTTGAAACTTTGTTCAAGAAATTCAAAAATATCAATATTCATGCTATTACTAGCAGTATACTTTGTATCTAAATTCCACAACCTTAAAGAAGTTATTATATTAGTTTTTTCACTAGCTTCTTTAACAAATTCAATTATATTATCTATATATTTACTAAACTCAACATGTCCCTCATTCGCTTCAAAGCTATGAAGCGAAATATTAACTTGCCTTAAAGCATTTGAACTAAGTAACACATCTTTAACTTCATTTATTAAAGTTCCATTAGTAGTTATATTAACCTTTAATGAATTTTCATTGCTTATATCCAAAAAACTCTTTATATTTTCATTTAAAAATGGTTCTCCCATTAGATGAAAATATACATAATCAGTATGTAATTTCACGCTATTTACGATATGTTGAAAACTTTTCTTATCCATAAACTTAAGTTCCCTATTTGTTTTAGGGCAAAAATCGCAACTTAAATTACACACATTTGTTATCTCTATATAAATCTTTTTAAATTTCTTCATTAAATTATTACTCCAATCAATACATTTAGATAAAAATAAAATATATTTTATATCTCAAACTAGTATATATTTTAATCCCCGCCTTTGCAAGAAAATCACTGCTTTCTTAAAATTATTTTACAATAAAAATTCCACCTAAATCTAATATAAAATTTAGATGGATATACGAATCAGCTTATATTAAACATTTTAATTATAATAATCAATTATTACCTTTACAAAAGATAAAGAGCAAGTGAATCTTACTAACTCCACTTGCTCTTTCTTAGTTACTGATTTTAACGTTGTCCGCCAACTGGGTACGACCGTCTGTCGTACATTGCTACCGGGATTTTTCCGTTGCCCGTCACCAACTGTATATCTCTTGAGATACACTCTTCTGCCGGATTGAAGTGTCAGTACACTAAGATAAATTAAACCTTTATCTTGATTTAATTATATCTCATTTCATCATTAATTGCAATAGTTTTTTGAATTTTCTGAATAATTGTAATTTTTATAATAAAATCCATATACTAGATTTAATGTGAATATGTTTTCTTTTATATTTAATTACAAGTGCAATTTTATATAATTATTCTCTTAACTTTTATTTATCTATCCAAATATATAAATAAAGGTTAATTTATAACTACTTTGGTCCCCCTAGGTATATTATCATAAATCCATTTAGCATTTTCTTTAGCTAACCTTATACACCCATCTGATAGCTTCATACCTAACCTTCCATCTCTAACTGATCCATCCAAATTATAAATTATTGAATGAAATAAATAATTCCCTTTAAACTGTGTATAATACCAACACTTGTATCCTTTATTTACGCCAAAATAGAGTCCCTTTATCCCAACCTTGTAAGTTCCTTTAGGTGTTGGTGTTGAGGCTTTTCCCAAGGTGCACAAATAGCTATTAATTATGTTCCACTTATTTGTGCTTCCTTTAAAAATATTCACTTTAAAGCTTCTAGTATCCACCCAAATCAAGTAGTTGGTTTCACTAGAATAATTCTTAGAATTTACATAATCTGCAGAGCTAATACGTTCACTCGACATATCTGCTCTAATACCATTTTTTTTAATCCTAATACCTCTTAATACTTTAGATAAAATTTTTTTCATAATTAAAATCCTAATTTAGTAATACATATTAATATATGTATTATATATTAATTTTGATTTCTATTATTCTAAATGTTCCACTCTATATCCAATTTCTTTATTTGCTAGTCGATAACCTTCCTTAATCATTTCAACCTCGCTAATTTCGTTACCAAGTAAGCTGTCTATAGTAATCTGATTCCTGTTACTAAAGTATTTACTTAAAAGTTTCTCTTCTATTTTTTCTTGAGATGCCAAAGTATAGTCATCTAAAATATGCTTAACATTAAATCCATTTTCCCTTAATGATCTTCCAACTAATATACTCCTATGACACCTTATAGGATCCTGCATAGCTCCAAGAAGTACAATATTATAACCTTTCTGACATCCTGTTTTTAGCCTCTCAATTCCTCTTAAAAAATCTTCTTCCATAATTACCTTTTCAAAATCAGAATATCCTTCCTTATTATAAGAGTTTTTATCTTGTCTTTGAGCCGCAAGTTCTTTAGCCATATATATGTATATAAATCCTTCTTTTTTTAAAGTTTCAGCTATTGTTTCCTTATTATATTGAACATTATATTTCGAATACGGAGTTCCTCTTATATCTACAACAGTATCAATATCATAAGTCTTTAGCATATCTATTAATTTCTCTATAGAATAGTTAGAATGTCCTATTGTGTATATGTACATTTACTTGAACTCCTCTCTTTATTATATTATTTTTTCTTTGCCTTCAATTATACCTTGCTCTTTCCTTAAAATTCTCTTAATACAAACTTTACTTCTATCTTATTCACAGCTTTTTTAATTTCTTTGATATTTTAAATCCTATCTATAAAAATATAGTAACATAAAAACTACTTAGAAAATAAGAACATATCTATAATAATGTAGTTCAAAATACACGTTCCAATAAAAAATATATATCTACCTATAATTAATAAAGCTTATACAATATCTTCATTATGGTAATAATCACTAAATGGAGGTGTTTTAATGATTACTTTTATAAAAAACTATTCTCTTAAAAATATAAAAATAAAATTTTTAGCTCTATATATCCTGAATGTTACAGACATAGTATTTACTATTTTACTCTTAGATACTGGTTTTTACGTAGAAGCAAATATTTTCATGTTAGAAGTAGTAAAAAGTCCAACTATAAGTTTTTTATTAAAAATATTAGCTCCTGCAGTTCTTTTTGTATTCATATATTTTAGAATGAAAGATGCAACTAATAAACAACTAAAGTACTGTAATTACTTTATTAATGGAAGTATCATATTCTATGGTTTAATAAACACATTTCATATTATCTGGTTTGCATTATTGCCTATATTTATTTTCATATTTTAATTTGCTAACTCTTTTGAAAATCAATATCTAATTCTCTAAATATATATTTATTATATTAATTAATATATTCAGTTTTCTATCTTAAGCCCTTTATCTTGGTGCTTTTCTCTTAGTGTTAAAATCTAGCTTTTCGTAAATACACCATAGTAAGTTTATTAAAAATATAATTAACAACTAGAAATATTTTCAATTAATTGAACAACAAGAAAAGAATATATTCTTTATTTTTAAAAATGAATTTCTTTTAGAGACAAAATTCATTTTTTATGTTATAATTCAAAATGTTGCTAAGTAATCCTAATAATTTGCAACAAGAAATGATAATAATGTCATATTTAATATTATTTTTATTCAAATTTTAAACTAAGGAAGGATAATTTACTATGAAGAAAATTAAATTTGGTCTAGCATTACAAATTCTTGCAGGACTTATACTTGGAATTATAGTAGGTGGATTTTTTTATGGAAATCCAGCTGTTGAGGCATATTTAAAGCCTATTGGAGATATTTTTATTCGTCTAATAAAAATGATTGTAGTTCCAATCGTCTTTTCATCACTTATAGTTGGTATTGCTGGAGCGGGAGATATTAAGCAGGTTGGAAGACTTGGAGGAAAAACTCTTCTTTACTTTGAAGTAGTAACAACTATTGCTATTGTATTAGGACTTTTAATTGCTAATGTATTTCATCCAGGTACAGGAATAAATATGCAAGAGCTTGCTAAATCTAGCATTGATTCTTATGTAAGCACTGCAGAAAATGTAGCACATCATAGCTTTGCAGACACATTTATAAATATTGTACCTACTAATATTTTTGATTCACTTACAAAAGGAGACATGCTTTCAGTCATTTTCTTTTCTGTTATGTTCGGTCTAGGAGTTGCTGCAATTGGTGAAAAAGGGAAACCTGTTATACAGTTCGCCCAAGGAACGGCTGATGCAATGTTTTGGGTAACAAATCAAATAATGAAGACAGCTCCTTTTGGAGTATTCGCTTTAATTGGTGTGACAGTTTCTAAGTTTGGACTTTCATCTTTAATTCCACTTGGAAAACTAATAGTTACAACTTATGGTTCAATGATTTTATTTATATTACTAATATTTGGACTAATTGCAAAATTAGTTGGGACAAGTATCTTTTCAATCATAAGAATTTTAAAAGACGAACTTATACTTGCTTATAGCACAGCAAGCTCAGAAACAGTTTTACCTAAAATCATGGAGAAAATGGAGAAATTCGGATGTCCTAAAGCTATTGCAACTTTTGTAGTACCAACAGGTTATTCTTTTAATCTAGATGGTTCTACTCTTTACCAAGCTATTGCCGCAATATTTATTGCACAATTATATGGTATTAATTTATCAATACCAGCTCAAATTAATTTAATGCTTGTATTGATGCTTACTTCAAAAGGTATAGCAGGCGTGCCAGGAGTATCTTTTGTAGTTTTACTAGCCACTCTTGGTTCTGTTGGAATTCCAGCCGAAGGCCTAGCTTTTATAGCTGGAATAGATCGTATACTTGACATGGCTAGAACTGTTGTAAATGTATTAGGTAATTCTCTAGCAGTTGTTGTTGTATCAAAATGGGAAGGAAAGTATAATTCTATAAAGGGCAAAGAATATATAAAATCCATAAAGAAAGCTGCTTAATTCTATAACAAAAAAGTGAGTGTTTATCTAGAAATTATTTTCTAAATTAACACTCACTTTTATTTTTATATTCTATTGTCCTGGATTAATTGTTATCTTTATTTCTGCTTTTAATATAATTATTATAGATAAGTTTTTACTATTACCTACAACTTATCTATAATCTTTTTCTGTATATATCTAATTACATCGCCTCTACTAATAACTCCTACTACTCTTCTTTCTTTATCTATAACCGGTATCTTTTTAAAGTTATGTTTTGAGAAAATAGACAAAACCTTTTCCATAGTATCTTCTGGAAAAACACAGAAAATATCTTTACATTTTGCAATAGTCATGATATTAGTATCCTTTATCATTCCAATTTCTTCTTCTAATTCTTCCTTTTTAAGATAAAATACATATGAAATTAAATCATACATTTTTCCTTCTTTAGGATTTATGCTTCTTATTATATCACCATCACTTACAATACCCGAAAGTATTCCCTTGTTATCTACTATTGGTACTCCGCCTATTTTATTGGTGACTAATACCCTCATGACATCTTTAATAGTATTTTCTTTACTTACGGAAATTACATCAGTAATCATAAAATCCTTTACTTTCATTATTCTATCCCCTTTAATCAATTTACTTTATAAGTATTTTCTTATTTGTCTATCAAATTCATTAGTAAAATTTTATATTATTTTTATATTAATATCTTTTTAATTTATATATATCTATTATTAAATAACACATTCCTCTATTATAGTTTAATTTTTTATATCATCTTCTAGTTCTCATAAATAATGTTAAAAATATAGCAATAACAGCTATAGCTCCAGTTACAGAAATAGAATATGCCATAGCATCTACAGATGCTTGTCCTTGAATAATTTTTGCCAATTGAGATAGTGCCATAACTTTAGAAGTTTCTTGTGAAAAACCTTCATACATATATGATTTTGTTAGTGAATTTATAGTTCCTACTGCTGTTTTATTGTAGATATTTATTTGCTCTGCAAGTTTTGAATAATTATAACTTGTTTTCGATTGTATTATTACTGTCATTATGGTTACAGCAAGAGAACTTGCCACCTGTCTTATAGTGCTATTCAATGCTGATGCTCTTGGAATCATTTCGCCTTTTACTACATTCATACCAGCAGTGCTAATAGGCATCATAGCTATTCCTAATCCAATAGATCTTATACAGTTAATAAATATTATTGATTCCTTGCTAGAATTCATGCTTATAGCTGTTGACAACTTAAATGTAGCTAGTGCTAATATAATAAGACCTGGTATAACTACAGGTTTAGCTCCGAATTTATCATAAAGCGTTCCGCTTAATGGCATCAAAGCCCCCATAACTAGTGCTGATGGAAACATGATAAGTCCCGCCTGCATCGCAGTATATCCCCTTACATTCTGCAGAAATAAAGGCAATACATATGACCCTCCCATTAATCCTATAGTTAACACAGTTATTATAACTAAGCTCATACTAAAATCAAATAGTTTGAGAACTCTCAGATCTAATAGTGGGTCTGGATGTGTAAGTTCATTAACCACAAATAATATGAGGCTTAAACTCCCCAACGCTACTAACATTGGATTTATCATATCACCCCAATCAATTGAGGATCCTTTTCCAAGTACATATAACAAACTTACCAAACCTACTGTAGATGATAAAAATCCTACTATATCAAATGCCTTAAATGGTTTCATAGGTTGGCCTTTTAAAATAATCATCCCCAACAATACTCCTATTATTCCTATTGGGATATTTACTGTAAAAATTAATCTCCAATCCATTTTTTCTATAATCAGTCCACCAAGAGTTGGTCCTATAGCAGGTGCGGCCATAGCTGCTATTCCATAAACTCCAAGTGCAAGTCCTATCTTTTTTCTTGGAAATACAGAATATATTATACTCATGCCAACAGGCTGCATCATCCCTCCTCCAATAGCTTGAAATACACGAAATGCTATCATACTAGAATTGCTCCATGCAAATCCGCATAACGCAGACCCTATTGTAAAAATCGCCAATGCAACTATATATACTTTTTTAGCGCCAAAAATATCTTGAAGATATCCTGTTAAAGGAATAATTGCTCCAAGTGCTAATGTATAAGCTGTCATTACCCACTTCACATCATCTAATCCTACTCCAAATACAGACATCATTTTAGTTAATGCAACATTAATTATACTACTGCTTAGTACCGACATAAATGTACCAACTATGATAACTATCATTGCTAACCATGGATTTGCCTGTTCATTACTATTATCCTTCATTCTTTGTTCACCCCGTTGTTTAACATATTACTAGACATTAAATAGGCTAAAACATTTACATACTCCTGCTTCTAAGTTACTTAAGCTTCCTTATACGTCTCTTCTCATTAATTTATGACTTTTTATCATATCTACGATTTCGAGAATATAAGTTACACCATGAAACTTACTTAAGTATAAGTTACACTGCGTAACTTGTCAATGAATTTTGAGTAACATTTAGTAACTTGTAAGTTTATGATTCATTTGCTATGATGTAATTGTCAATTAGTAAGGAGGTAAAGAAATGGAATTTCAACGTGCTCGAAACGAAGAACAAAAAAGCATTAGGCGTGAACAAATCATAGAGGCTACATTAAAGCTATATGAAAGAGAGCCCTTAGAAAAAATCACACTTGCTTCAATTGCTAATGAGTTAAATTTTTCAAGAGCAAATTTATATAAATACGTTTCCACTAAGGAAGAAATTTTCCTATGGATATTAAGTTCAGATTTAGAAAAATGGGTAAAAAAGACATATGATAAACTTAAAGATTATGATCAATTAGAACTTAAAACTTTTTGTCTGTTATGGTCAGAACAAATGTATGAAAATCAGCGTTTTTTAAAGCTATTCTCAATTTTAGCTTCAGTATTAAGAAGTAATGTGACAACAAAATCACTGGAGATATTGAAGCAAGATCTTGCTAATAGCTTTGGTAAATTAAATTTGATTACTAAAAAATTTATTCCTAACCTGACAGAAGATGAGCTTAAACTTTTTAATGAATATCAGATTTATTATGCCTCTAGTTTATATTCTCCGGCAGTATCCTCTAAAAACCAACGTCAAGAGTTTCAAACTGTTTCACTACTAGAAGCCCCACCTGATTTTGTTTCGCGTTTTGCAGGATATCTTGAAGTAATTATATTGGGTCTTCAAGCGAAAAATAAATAATATTTATTTTATAATTCTTGTATATAAGTCAAACTATAATTAGTATAATAAATTTATCTAAAAAAAAGTAGGAATCAATTAGAGATTCCTACTAAATTATTTCAGTATTAAGATATATTTAGATTACAACTTATCTATCTTTGCCTATGTTTAAAGATATAAACATCTTATTAATCTTATAAATATACATAATCATTCATTACAGGCTGTAAGCCTTTAGACTTAATTGCTTCATACACTTCATCTACTGATCTGTTATCTGCAATTTCAAATTGATTATCTCCCCTGTCTTCTGCATCTTCCGCATGGCTTCCTATTCCTGTACTTACACCTGCTGAAATCTTAGTAGCTGCTAAGCCAATTACATTATTACGAAATCTTTCGCATTCTCTTGTAGAAATCGTAATATTAGCAAAAGGCATAAAAAGACGGTACGCTGTAATGACTTGCAAGAGTTGTTTCTCATGCACATCCTTTGGATTAATTTTATCATTATTAATAATTGGTCTTAACCTTGGACATGAAAATGCTATCTCTGCATGCGGATACTTTCTTTGAAGAAGGTATGCATGTACCCCTGTCGCAAAAGCATCTTTTCTAAAGTCATCTAGGCCAAGTAATGCTGCAAATCCAACACCACGCATCCCACCTTTTAGAGCTCTTTCTTGCGCATTAAGTCTATATGGAAATATGCGCTTATGCCCTTCAAGATGAAGTGTTTCATATTTATCTGAATTATAAGTTTCCTGGAATACAGTTACAAAATCTGCACCGCATTCTTGAAGATATTCATATTCATCAGAATTCATAGGATATACTTCTAATCCTACCATCTTAAAATACTTACGTGCTATCTTACAAGCTTCTCCAATATATTTTACATCTGACATTTTTCTGCTTTCACCAGTAAGCAGAAGCACTTCCTCCAAACCTGTTTTAGCTATTGCCTGCATTTCTTTCTCTATTTCATCGAAATTTAACTTCGCTCTGCGTATTTTATTATGACAGTTAAATCCACAATAAATACAATAGTTCTCACAATAATTTGCTAGATATAGTGGTGTGAACATGTAAACTGAGTTACCAAAATGCTTTCTTGTTTCCTCTTTAGCTAATTGAGCCATCTCCTCTAAAAACGGCATAGCTGCTGGTGATAATAATGCTGCAAAATCTTCTATGGTACGATAATCATTATCCAAAGCCACTCTAACATCTGTTTCTGTATACTTATTATAATCATAAGCTTCCATGTGATTAATTACTTTATCCATTACATCTGATTCTAATACTTCCATCCCAGCCATATATTCCATGTGATTTATACGTTCTTCGCTCATAGTCTGCCTCCTAATCTTCTAAAAACCCAGTTAATGGTGATGACGCAGAAGCACCTTTATCTAGAACTCTACCTAGTCCTGAAAGATATGCTGCACGTCCTGCCTCAATTGCTTGTTTAAATGCTCCTGCCATAGCTGGAATATCACCAGCTGTCGCAATTGCAGTATTAGCCATAACAGCTGCCACTCCCATTTCCATAGCTTCACAGGCTTGAGATGGTCTTCCAATCCCTGCATCCACAATAATTGGAAGATCTATTTCATCTACTAATATTTTTATGAATTCTTTTGTAGCTAAACCTTTATTAGATCCAATCGGTGATGCAAGAGGCATAATACACGCTGCTCCAGCATTAACTAAATCACGAGCCACATTTAAATCTGCATGCATATATGGCATTACTATAAAACCTTCTTTAGCAAGAATCTCAGTTGCTTTAATAGTCTCATAATTATCTGGAAGCAAATATTTTGAGTCATGAATTATTTCAACTTTTACAAAATCACCACAATTCATTGCTCTTGCAAGTCTTGCAATTCTAACTGCTTCTTCCGCATTTCTTGCCCCAGATGTATTTGGAAGCAATGTAACACCCTCTGGAATAAAATCCAAAATATTTTCACCTCCGCTTGTATTAGCGCGTCTTAATGCCAAAGTAATCATCTGTGCGCCTGCATTCTCAACTGCAGCCTTAATTAAATTCAAATTATATTTTCCAGACCCTAGTATGAATCTTGATGAGAATTCATGTCCTCCAAGTGTTAATACATCTTTTTTCATTCCAATACTCTCCTTTAGCATTTTTCAGCAAGAACTAGCAGTATATAAAATTCGATTATTAAAATAAATTAATATTTATAACCAAATTATTAAATAAATAACTTAATTTAAAAGCTTGTCCTTTTCTAATCTAGATCTTGCAGTAAAATTATTGTTTTTATTGTTGATAATATACATTAGTGATATTTCTGAATTTATTAATGCATCAGCCGCCTCCAACAAAGCTAATTACTTCTAAAGAATCACCATCTTTAATATTTGTCTGCTTATATTGGGGTTTTGGCATTATTTCACCATTTAGCTCAACTACAATCTTATCTATTAAATATCCTTCACTGATAAGAAAGTCCTCTAACGATAATCCAGTTGCATTATCTGCCTCTTTTCCATTCACTTTTACCATTTAATCACCTCTTAAATATTTAATATGACTAAAAAAGGCCACACGAAAAAATACACCCAAGGTGGTGTACCCCTTCGTGTGACCTTCACACTCTGTAAATGATTATATCATTACACTAAGTTGGTGTCAAATTAACTTTAATTCAAAATGCATTACAAAATCAAAAAACAAATTTTTGTAATGCATTTTTATCTTATTCTGACTATTTTTCATTATATATTTTATAAGCATTCTTTAATAAGCCTTTATATAAAAGACTACTTCCAACAAGTGAAATAATAATGCAAATTCCAAATATAATTACATAATTCCTCAATATTATGGCAGCTACTACTAAACCAGCTCCTAATATAAATATAATAAGCATAATTAATAGAGGTATATAATTATTTTTAAACATAGCTTTTTCATTTTCCCATTCCAATTTTGGTGATTTAAAGTCTATATATAATCCCAATAAAGTTACCATAAGTATTGATCCAAATGAAGATATCGTCCCGAGCAATATTATGATAGGACTTACGTTTACTAATAAGAGTCCTAAGACAACTATAACCATCCCAAATTCATTTATAAATAATGATGAAAGAATCTTAGAGTATAGCTGAGTTTTATATTCCACAGGAATATACTTCGATACAATAAAATCTTTACCTTCTCTTGAAAGTGCACTTGCACCTGCTCCACCTGACATTATACATACCGTTCCACCTACAAATGCAATTGCTATGGTAATCGCATTCCATTTGGGACTACTATTTAATAAATACCTATACTCTGATAGTTTACCACCGGAAAAAAATGCAACACCCATTACTGCCGGCATGTAAAACATCATCGCTATGCAATTAATAAAGAATTGAGGAGTTCTGAATAAGATTTTAATATCTTTTATAATTAATGCTTTTAACTTTGAATTTTCTTTTATTATCTTATCTGCCTTACCGTTTTCTAAAATATTTTCCCTCTTGCTATAAGTTTCAGAAATACCTATTACTCCCTTTAAATATAACTTTCCTCCTATATAATAATATATTATGAAAATGATTAAACTTAGGCATAAAGACATAAGTATATTAAGCAAGCCTCTAATGTCATTGTTATATAATAGCGCATTTGAAGAAAATCTACTTGTTATGAAAATATCATTTAGCGTACTCATCGCGCTGTTATTTCCATCTGAAAATCTTTGAATCATTTGCTGTGAATTTGTACTTCTTCCAGAACTTGATGTAAAAAGATTGAATCCTACTATCAATATTAGTGATGCACACCCTGTAAATACTCTAAATGCATCTTTATGCTTAGATAAGCTAGTGAACCTCATAAGAATCATGCATATTAATGATGCCAATACCATCGGTATAATAGGAGTTATTAATAACACTATAATTCCATATGAATAATACAAGAAGCTTGCCTTTGACACAAATCCATAGACTATAAGTGGCAAAATCAACATTGATGTATACACATACATATTAATTAACACTGCCATAAACTTTCCAAATACTATTTCACTGCTTTTAAAAGGAAGTGGTAATATAACTTCAATATCATTTGAAAAGTATAAGATATTTATTATTGTATACATTCCAAAGATGAAAGAAACACTCTCCCCAATTGACAATATTATTGATAATAATATTCCTTCCTGTCTCATAGCATGAAGTGGTCCGTAGCCTTCACTTATTATTACAGTAAAAGGCATAGATAACATTACTACAATAAATATCATTAGCATCACTGCGAATACAGGTTTCATTTTCTTACTACTAGCAAACATTTCCTCAAATGCATTTCTTATAAAATAGTTTGTTATTATCTTAAGCCTACTCATCTTGAATCATCTCCAAAAACATCTCTTCCAAGGATTCATTCTCTTTAAACTCTTTTCTCATATTGCTTAGTGTTCCATTAAATATTAATTGCCCTTTATTAATAATCGCGACTTTATCACAGACTTTCTCTGCAACTTCCAACACATGTGTAGAAAAAATTACGGTATTTCCTTCATCAGCATGTTCTCTCATCATTTCTTTTAATGTAAATGCTGATTTTGGATCTAAACCTGTCATTGGTTCATCTAAAATCCAAACTTTTGGCTTATGAATCAAAACTCCCATAAGAACCACCTTTTGTCTCATACCATGAGAATATGAATGTATCTTATCTCCTAATGCCAACTCCATTTCAAACCTTTTTGATATTTCTTTTATCCTTAACAATCTTTCTTCCTTTGAAACCCCATAAACATCAGCCATGAAATTTAAATATTCCATTCCACTTAATCTTAAAAACATATCCGGGCTATCTGGAACATAACCAAATTGCTCTTTTGCTCTAACTGGCTCTTTACTAATATCAATTCCGTTAATTTCAATTTTTCCCGATGTAGGCGATATTATTCCAGTTATCATTTTAATAGTTGTTGTTTTTCCAGCCCCATTAGGCCCTAATAATCCATATATTTCTCCATCCCTGATTTCCAAATTTAAATTGCTTACCGCATTATAATTTCCATTATAACTTTTTGTTATATTGCTTATATTTATCATAAATTTATCCTCTCCTTGGAATTATTATACTAAAACTCGGTCTTATAACAACTTAAATAAATCTTAATTTTAGATTAATTATTCATCTCCTTTTAATATGCATCCATAATCCTACAATTAATAAAGCTATTATTGAGAATTTAATAAGGAGTATATAACTTCTAAAATTATTATATACATCCTTAAAAAATGTATTTAAATAAATTTAATCCTACAGAAAAACTCTTTTTAATATTTACTAAATACTACGCTGCCTTATAATTTTGATAACATTTTTCTCAATTCATCAATATCATTTACTGGAGCCATACATGATTTTCCTTTACATAAATAATATGTAGATTTTTCATTTATAAGATCATATTCCTTAAGAAATGGTGCTAAATCTTCTATTTCATTTCTATTTTCATCATTCTTAATTATTATTGTTAAATTAAAAATAGGTCTTTCACTTAATAAATCTTTGATTTTTTCTTCTTCACCTTTATCATTAGTAACACATACTAATTCTTGTGATTCATTTAAAGCAAATGATGCAGCCATTAAAAAGAATGAATGATTTATCTCTTCATTAAATACTGAGCCACAAATAAAATCAAATTGTTTCTCTGCCATTTCTTCAAGAGTTAAATCTCCAGTAAGTCGTGCAAGCTTTATTAAATTGTAAGCTGCAACAGAATTTCCTGAAGGCATAGCACCATCAAAAAGTTCCTTAGGTCTAGCAATTAATTTTTCACTATCCTCACCATAAAGGAAGAATCCATCTTTTTCATTATCCCAAAATAAGTTAATCATATCCTTATTTATTTCAATCGCCTTATTTAAAAACTCAATATCATAACTACTTTCATAAAGCTCTATAAGTCCAAAACAAAGAAAAGCATAGTCATCTAAATAAGCTTTATGACGCGAATCCTTATCTCTATACCTTGCAAGAAGCCTTTTATTTTCGTCCATCAAGTTATTGAAAATAAACTCTACTGCTTTCTTAGCATATTCAAAGTATCTTTCATCCTCAATAACTTTATAGGCTTTTCCAAGTGCAGCTATCATAAGTCCATTCCATGAAGTTAAGATTTTATCATCTTTATGTAATTCCGTTCTGTCACTTCTATATTGAAGTATTTGTTCACTAAGTAAATTTATCCTATCATCTGACTTATGAAAGTTTTTATTTTTTATTAAATTCGGAATGCTCTTGCCCTCAAAGTTCCCATCAGAAGTTATGTCAAAATAATCATTAAAATACGTACCATCTTCTTCTCCTAAAACACTTAAAATTTCTAAAGGTTCAAAAACATAATATTTTCCCTCTTCACCTTCGCTATCTGCATCTTCAGCACAGTAAAATCCACCATTTTTACTAGTAAGCTCTCTAAATACATATTCTAGCACTTTTGTTGCAACCTCTTTGTAAATCTCATTTTTTGTGACCTCGTACCCCTCTAGATATGAAATAACAAGCAAAGCATTATCATAAAGCATCTTTTCAAAATGTGGTACCAACCAATTATTATCCGTAGAATATCTTGAAAAACCAAAACCTATATGATCAAATATTCCACCTCTATACATAGAAATCAAGGTTTTTTCAGCCATTTCTAAAGCTTTAATTTCTTTATGAGATTTATAATATCTAAGCAAAAACATTGTTATATGAGGCGTCGGAAATTTAGGTGCATCACCAAAGCCTCCATACTTTTCCTCAAAAGCGTGTAAAATTTGATTATACCCATTTTTTAATGTCTTAGATGTCAACTTCAATTTGCTTGTTTCACCATCAAAATAGCCACCAAGTTCTGATAAAATACTATTACCAGATGATATAAGCCTATCCTTATTCTCCTTCCATTGCTTATTTATTGAATTTAAAATATCCATAAGTCCTGGCATATTATATTTAGCCTTTTTAGGGAAATAAGTACCTGCAAAAAATGGTTTTTGATCTGGAGTCATTATCACTGTAAGCGGCCAGCCTCCATGGCCGGTTAAGGCTTGGCAAACTGTCATATATACACTATCAATATCTGGTCTTTCCTCTCTGTCCACTTTAATCGCAATAAAACTATCATTCATAATTTCTGCAATTTCCTCATCTTCAAATGATTCATGGGCCATTACATGACACCAGTGACAAGTTGAATACCCAATCGATAAAAAAATAGGCTTATCTTCCTCTTTAGCTTTTGCAAATGCTTCATCCCCCCATGAATACCAATTTATTGGATTATTAGCATGTTGCAATAAATAAGGAGATTTTTCATTTATTAAATTGTTGGCTTTTATTGTAGATAACATATAAACAACACTCCTTTTATACTTTATTAAAATTATCTTTGCCACGCTGAAAAAATATATACACTTATATAATACATACAATAAAAAGCTTATTACTTTATTATTTTCAGATTAAAATCTTTCTACCTATCCATACTATACTTATGAAAGGAGTGATAGCATGAGTAATGATAGCAGTAAATTTGATAATGAATTCAGTGATTTATCTACAGAAGATATATATTTCATAAGACAAATGGAAAACAGAATAAATGAACACCATAATCCTCCAGTATGCCTTATAGCATATGATAAGCAAACCGAAGATAAGTAAAATTTATAAAGCAGATAATTTAATATTTTTTATAAATTATTACTTAGCATAAAAATCATTTTAAGTGGAAAGTTACTAATGTAAATAATAAATCTTAGATAAAAACATACTATTATTAAACTCTATTAGTTTAAAGGAGGAATAAATATGAGAATTCGAGAAGGAGCAATACCAACCGCATTAGGTACAGTTGTAACAGGTGTAGGTGCAGCTATGGTGGCAGTAGAAATGACACCAGTTATCGCTGCTGGAGTTGTTGGGTTCGGTGCAGCTCACATGGTTCTTGGAGCTATCGATCTAGTTGAACATAAGAAACATCATAGACGAAGATAAATAAAATAGGCTAATATAATTATCTGGCCTGGTAGATTATAAATTTAATCCACCAGGTTTTTTATTTATTTTTACAATCTAATTTCAATTATATTGATTATTTAGTATATGTAGATTATACTAAAATTAATTTGTCGACAGTATACATTGTATAAATATTGAAATTAATTAATCGTTTTAACACAATCTATAGGAGGATAAAGTAATGGAAAAATATAAAATTGAAAAAGCACCTTCTTACTATGATCAAGCTTACAATTCTATAAAAGCTATGATATTTAACGGTATTTTAAAACCCGGAGATAGGATTTATGAATCCAAACTTGCCAGCGAATTTCAAATAAGCAGAAGTCCAGTAAGAGAAGCTATACGTTCTTTAGAAAAAGATGGACTGCTTGTTATTGGAGATAAATCAAAAATTACAATTTATAAGCCAACTAAAGAAGACATCGAAAATATTTACGAGTGTCGCCAAGCTTTAGAATCTCAAGCTGCAAAATTAACTACTCTTAAAGCATCTGATAAAGAATTAGATGAAATTGAAAAGGTATTAGTAAAAATTCAAAAAAACATAGAAAGCTTTGATGATACACTTACCAAAAGTATTATTGAACTAAATACTAAATTTCATGATTTAATCTTAGATTTCAGTCAAAATAAACATCTAAAAAAATTGAGTAAAGATTTGAGTTCTCTCACTTATTTTTATAGATCTATAGATGTTTATGAACCTGATCGTAATATGGATATTTTCAATCATCATCTTGAGATATTTCATTATATTAAAAAGAGAGATGAAGAAAAAGCATATAAAGCTATGTACAACCACATAGACAACGATTTAAAACATTTGAAAAATATTTTATCAAAGGATTGCATTATATAAGTCAAAGTGTAATCCATTATTCTTTAATTCAATTAGTTAAAAATATATTAAAGGAGAATTTATAATGGTTATTTTTAATGCATTAGGAAGTGTATTCAGTATAGTTCTCATGATTTCTACTGGATTCTTTTTATCTCATAAAGGCTGGTTTGATGAAAAAACTTCAAAGCTTTTTTCAAGACTAGTGTGCAATCTTGCTATCCCCTGCCTCATGATTTCACAATTTACAGAAAGCTTTGATAAAGAGAAACTATTGAGTCTTAGTGATGGATTATTCGCTCCATTTACATCCATGGCTATTGGTTATATAATTGCCGTAATTGTTTCTAAAGCTATTAAAGTGGACAAGAAACGAATTGGTACCTTTAGATCAATGTTTTTTGTATCAAATTCTATATTTATTGGTCTTCCAGTGAATATGGCTTTATTTGGTGAAAAAAGCATCCCGAATGTTTTATTATACTACATAGCAAATACTACATTTTTCTGGACACTTGGTGTATATGAAATTAGTCGTGATGGCGACTCTACCAATGCCAATATCTTTTCCTTTGATACAATAAAACGTATCATGTCACCTCCTTTATTAAGCTTTACTTTTGCTGTTTTACTTATATTACTAGATATTCATCTTCCAAAGTTTGTTCTAGATACTTGCAAATATTTCGGTAATTTAACAACACCATTAGCTATGTTGTTTATAGGGATAACAATTCATTCTGTTAATTTCAAAGAATTTAGATTTAGCTGGGACATGCTAGCAATACTTTTAGGAAGGTTTGTCATTTCTCCTATATTAATTTTGTTATTGTGTAATTTTGCAAATACCCCTTTACTTATGAAAGAAGTATTTGTTATTCAAGCAGCAATGCCAGTCATGACTAATACAGCAATAGTATCTAAACGTTATAATGCAGATTACGAATATGCTACGATAAATACAATCATAACAACTATTTTTAGCTTAATTGTCATTCCAATTTATATGTTATTACTAGCTTGAACTCATAAGCATCTGTTAAGCCATTATATGAGTTTAATATATAACTCCTGCATTTCAAAAATTGCTAATGCTAAACTTTATTCCTTAACACTAAAAAAAGAGCAGCGTTTAAGCTACTCTTTCTAATATAAATTATATATTTATTTTTTATTAAACTTTACAATTTTGATTGTATAAAAATCTATTTCTCTTTATTGGATGCGGTACTTGGTTTACGCACCATCGAATAAATCACAAATACTGTTATTATTACAAATGTCATTTGTACCCCCCTAATCTATTTGTTAATTATATATTACTATAATCATGTAATCGTATCAATGGACAATTAGTGGCACGAAAAGATAAAAAATACATTTTTAAAGTAATAAACAAAATATCTTTAGTCATTTTTTGAAAAATATAACTTACATTTTCTCGTATAAAAAAATTCCATTAACTAATAATATTATTGTTAATTAAAATAATATTATTAGGAGGTAACAACTATGAAACCAGAAAAAATGAGTTCACCAAACCAAGGAATCAAATGCGTTGTTAATACATGTCAATATTATATGTCAGGTGATCACTGTTGTGCACAACAAATAGAAGTACAACCTAAAAATGCTAGCGATACTCAAGAAACAGACTGTGCTACATTTATCCCTGAAAACCAAATCTAATTTTATGTATGTGCTCGTTGGATTCACTTCAACGAGCTTTATTTTGTATTTATAGGAATCTTTAATCATAAGACATCAGACATCACTATTGAAAGCTAGACTCTTTTATTATATTATATAAACATAACCTAAAAGACCAGCTAATAATAGTCAAGTTAATTTTAAAAAAAATAGTTTTTGGAAAAAGAGTATGGCAAACAAACCGTTTCAAAACACGAACGGTTACAGAAATTGGAATAAAATTAAGCGACTTTGTTTAAAGAGTTATTTTCTAGGAACATTTGCTTATGTATTTTTGGATCTCTTTGCTCAAACGGAGTTTGATTTCGGAGAACAGCAAAAATGTAGTTTATAATTTTATGCATTATAGCGACTAAGGCGATTTTAGGCTTTTTGCCTTTAAGGTTTATTTGATAATAATCTAATAGGACTTTATTTATAGGAACTCCATTACGATTGTTACGGATTGAAGCTAGTGCAACAGAATATAATGCTCTTCGACCGATTCGAGTTCCTCTTTTTGAAATTTTATTATCATCGCCTTTAAAATTACCTGATTGATTAACTGAGCTATCAATACCAAAGAAAGCTACAAGATGTTTGGGCTTAAGAAAACCATCAATATCACCTATTTCAGCTATTATAGTAATAGCAGTTAATTGCCCTATGCCAGGAATTGAATCAATTAGTTCAATATTAGCTCTAATAGATTCAGGAAAAGTTTCAGACTGTATAAAATTGTTAATTTTCTGTAGCAATGTATCAATCTCTGATTGAATAGTTTTTATTAATGTTATAGAGCTGGCTATTTTGACGGCTAAACCGTCTAACGGTAAGCCAATTATTTTAGCTTCATTAGCAACCTTAAATAATTTGGAATATGTATTTTCCGACCAGATAATGCCCTTTTTAGAGCTATTAAGGAAAATCTTAATTATATTTTCCTTAGGTGCCTCTAAAATTGATTGTGGCGTTGGGTATTGACTTAAAAGCTCAATTGAACTTTTAGATGTTGAATCTGAAAATATAGTATTATAGCCAGGAAAAATAACTCTTAAATCAGCGGATAATTTTTTCTTAAAAGTAGAGCTAGTATCTGTAAGTTTGTAATACTCTCTTACAAGATTTTTCAGAAGAAAAATATCAAGGCTAAGTTGTTGTGATAACTTAATGTTTTGAAATTTTCCTATTGTTGCAATAGATAAAGCGTCTTTTTTATCATTTTTCACTTTTCTTATGTCGCCATTTTTGTTAGACTTAGTAACGAGTGGATTGATAACAAATGTGTTATCGAAATATTTATTAAGATAGTGGAAAAGAGATAAATGGTACACGCCAGTGGACTCCATGAAAATTGCAGTTTTCATGTTAAACTCTTCTTCCACTTTTTTTATTTCATCAACTAAGTGGTTGAAGCCATTGAGATCATGCTTTATTTTAAATGACTTCTTATAAATATCACCATTCGGTGCGAGTATTGCAGTATATGAAAAATCAGCTGAAACATCAATTCCTATTACAGGACTATAAAAAAAATTAGACATTGTATATATCTCCTTAAATTAAATTTTAGATATAGAATAGAACTTCCACTCTGTCAGATAGCTTATAACCTTGTTTGTGACACGGGTAATTCCCGAAGGGAAACCCAACCAGCTAAACATAGAATTCTACCTGATGAAATGATACGCTTTTTTACGGGTATAGGTTCTAAAAGACCTCCCAGGAGGTTTACATCTATCTTCTATTCAGGAGTATTATACTAGACTATATAAAACTTGGTTAGATTCCTTTAAGGAATTTAAATAAAAAACTATTTAAGATATGAAATGCATATTCCCTATCGGGGCGTAGGCAAAGTAATAAATTAGAATATTAAAAATAATAAGAGGTGTAATGTTCGTTAGAAAGATAAATAGTTTTCTATCAAATGTTACAACTAGATTATACAAGGAGGTTTGTTTATGCCACGAAAAGGAAAAAGCTTATCGGAAAGTGTTGCTGATGATATACTAGCGATGATTACTATAGATAAAAAATTTAATATTGGTGATAAACTACCAAATGAAAATGAGCTTTCTACTGAATTAAAAGTAAGCAGAACTACTCTAAGAGAAGCCATTCGTATTTTAGTTGCTCACAATATTTTAGAAATTAGGCGAGGCAAAGGCACATTTGTATCAGAAATAAAAAACATTACTGAAAGCATGGGGTTAGAAAATCTTTCTACTCAAAAATTAGATGTTAAAGATTTATATGAGATGAGATTAATTTTCGAACCAGAGACTGCTTACTATGCTGCTAAACGCGCCACTGATAAGGAATTAGAAAGAATATTGTACTACGGAAGACTTGAAGAAGAAATGATCCTAAATAATGAAGATCGAACCGAGGTAGAGAGATCCTTCCATAAATCTATCGCAAAAGCTACTCATAATGAATTTATGAACAAGCTGATGCCTATATTATACAAAGCAATTGATAATGGTGTTATTTTATCCGATGAAAATAAATCAATTCTTCAAAATACTTTAAATGATCATCGCATGATAATGGAGTTTCTGGAGGCTAGAGATGCTGAAGGTGCAAAAACTGCCATGAAAATTCATATTATTAGAGCAATGAAAGATTTAGGTATACCAAATGAATAAGATAAAGTGCTAATTCTTTATATTTATAGAAATAGCACTTTTTTATTTTAATCTTATGTTACAATTGACAACAGACATCATACAACTTATAATTAAAACATACAACGCGATAATTATAAATATATGTAAGGAGAATGTACTATGAGAAGTGATGTAATAACAAAAGGATCTAAAAGTGCACCTCAACGTTCATTGCTTAGTGCCTTAGGTTTAACAAAAGAAGAAATGGAAAGGCCTCTTGTAGGTATCGTGAGCTCACAAAATGATATCGTTCCTGGTCATATGAATTTAGACAAAATAGTTGAAGCTGTAAAAATGGGAGTTTCAATGGCTGGAGGTACTCCAATTGTCTTTCCTGCAATTGCTGTTTGTGACGGTATTGCTATGGGACATGAAGGAATGAAATATTCATTAGTTACAAGAGATTTAATTGCAGATTCTACTGAAGCTATGGCAATGGCTCATGCCTTTGATGCATTAGTAATGGTTCCTAATTGTGATAAAAATGTTCCTGGCCTTCTAATGGCTGCAGCAAGAGTTAATATTCCTACAATTTTTGTAAGTGGCGGACCAATGCTTGCCGGAAAAGTTGACGGATGTAAGACAAGCTTATCAAGTATGTTTGAAGCTGTTGGCGCTTACAATGCTGGAAAAATTACAGCTGAAAAATTAGATGAATATGAAAACAACGTATGCCCTACTTGTGGTTCTTGTTCAGGAATGTATACTGCAAATAGTATGAACTGTTTAACTGAAGTACTTGGTATGGGCCTTCAAGGGAATGGCACAATCCCTGCAGTTTATTCGGAAAGAATAAAACTTGCAAAGCATGCTGGCATGAAAATCATGGAATTACTTGAAAAGAACATAAGACCACGAGATATTATGACGGAAGATGCATTTATGAATGCTATGACTATGGACATGGCTCTTGGCTGTAGTACCAATAGTATGTTACATTTACCTGCAATTGCACACGAAGTTGGCTTTGATTTAAATGTTGATATAGCTAATGAAATTAGTTCAAAAACACCTAATCTTTGTCATCTTGCTCCTGCAGGACACACTTATATTGAAGATCTAAATGATGCTGGTGGAATTTACGCTGTTATGAATGAAATAAGTAAGCTTGGTTTATTAAAAACTAACCTTATAACATGTACAGGAAAAACTGTTGGTGAAAACATTGAAGGATGTGCAAATAAAAATCCTGAAGTTATTAGACCAGTCGAAAATCCATATAGTCAAACTGGTGGGATTGCAGTTCTTAAAGGAAATCTAGCACCTGATTCATGTGTCGTTAAGCGTTCAGCCGTTGTACCAGAAATGTTAAAGCATGAAGGTCCAGCTAAAGTGTTTGATTGCGAAGAAGATGCCCTTGAAGCCATAAATACAGGAAAAATTGTTGCTGGAGATGTTGTTGTTATCAGATATGAAGGACCTAAAGGGGGTCCTGGCATGAGAGAAATGCTTAATCCAACTTCTGCAATTGCAGGAAGAGGTCTCGGAAGTTCCGTTGCTCTTATAACAGATGGACGTTTTAGTGGCGCTAGCAGAGGTGCTTCAATCGGGCACGTTTCTCCAGAGGCAGCAGTAGGTGGTAACATAGCATTAGTTGAGGATGGAGATATCATCCAAATTGATATTAACGCTAACACTATTAACTTCTTAGTTAGCGATGAAGAATTAGCAAGAAGAAAAGCAAATTGGAAACCAAGAAAACCCAAAATAACTACAGGTTATCTAGCAAGATACGCTGCTCTTGTTACGTCAGGAAATAGAGGTGCTATCTTAGACATTCCTAAATTTTAATTAAACTAATTGTTAATTATATACTTATAGATATCCGAATCTAAAACTAAATTTATGTGGTAATTTACCGAAATCATAAATATTTTGTTCCGAAAATCTATGAAAATATATTTATGATTTCTAGTGAAGATATGAACTTAAAGTTTTAGCAAATTTGTAAATACATTCATCTAATAAGTTAAATTCTTAAATTGGATATCTATAAACAAAATAGTGATATTAATCCACTTTATTTAACTATAATATAGCTACAGATTTCTGATCTAGGAGTGATTCCTATCAACAAAATTTCCGTAGCTATATTTTTTATTCTCAATGAATTTATTTTATTCCTATCACATAAATACAATGTTACATTGTTATAATTTCCTGCCTTTACCTAATATAATAATTCCTATAATTTTTTAATTGCTTCTCTACTATACTCTCCATAAAAGTAATTATTTCATTATATCACATATGATTTATTTGTATTATTTTTACATAAGTATGTTATAATTCAAGGTATATTTATGGAGATATTAATAATTATATAGATATAGATGCTACTTTAGGAGGTATATTTATATGACACAAATAGTTAAAAGAGGCTTTGTTCCATCTGACGAAATTGAATTTAATGAAGAAAACCTAACATTATTAAAAAAAGCTCAAAAGGATATCTATTACTTAATAAATCACGGGTATAGTATAGATAAAAGTGTTGAATTTGTAGGAAATCATTTTTTATTTTCTGCTAGGCAAAGACTAGCATTAAAAAGAAGCATATCTTCTTATAAAGATATTATTAGCAGGCAGAAACGTAAAATATTAGATACATACGAAAATAGCACACTACATATTGATGGTCTTAATATAATTATTACTCTTGAAGTAGCTTTGTCTAACTCAACACTAATTAAATGTATGGACGGAACTCTCCGAGATTTGGCTGGACTTCGTGGAACATATAAGTTAATTGATAAAACAGATACAGCAATAGACTTGATTGGTAAAAGATTGGATAAAATGAAGATACGTAAGGCTATCTTTTATCTTGACTCTCCTGTTTCTAACACAGGAAGATTAAAATCAAGGCTATTAGAACTTCTATATAAATACAACTTCGATATAGAAGTTATTCTTATTCCAAATGCAGATGTTATTCTAAATAAATTGGATCATGTTGTAACTAGCGATGGGATAATTCTTAACACATGTGAAAGTTGGATAAACTTAGCATATGAAATTGTTGAAGCAGAATTACCTAGTACGTCCTATATTGATTTTGAAATTAGATTTTAATATATTTAAGAATACAACCAATTTATGTAAGAATATAAAAGTTCAAGAATTATATTAACGTAAATTATAACAATCTGAAACTCTGATGAATATATTATTTATAACTAATTTCTGAGGAGTAAAATATAAATGTTAATTGATAATGAGTTCATTAGTGACGATACTATGAACTTCGAAGACTTTAATAGCTTTGAATTTTCACCAATTTTAGATGAATCTGCTGATAAAAAACGTGCACCTTTTACACCAAATAGTGGAGGTTTTCCGCCTCTAGGAAACTATCCTCCTAACTTTAATTTTAATCCTCCTAATTTTGATTATGATAATTCTCCAAATTTTAATTACCCTGGCGGTGGTGTATTCAATCCTCCTGGAGCACCTAAATCTCCACCACCTAATTATGTCCCAAAAAAAAATGATTCTGGAGTTCAAAAAGTCGGAGTTAGCGGTGGTGTAAATGCTAAAGCTGTTAGTTCTAACTCTATAAGATTTTGTCTTTATAAATACACATATATTTGGGAAGAGAATGGAAATAACTATTGGACTTTCTTATTAAGTGTTAACAGACGTACAGTATCTGGTTTTAGATGGTTCCGTAGAAATTGGGTCTATTTCGGATTAGATTTAAGAAGAATAGATTCTTTCATATGCTATAGATCTGATTCTGAATCAGAAGAAAAATGCAATGATTGCATAGATTTAAACAGAAGTGATAAATCATTATTACTAAATAATCAAAAGGAATATTCATTAAATGGAAGTAAGGATGTCTATACTAAAACTCTGGCTTCAATAGATATACCTGATATCAAAGAAGATGTTATGACTAAGACAATAGGTTATTTGGATGATAACGAAATTACTAGCGAAATGCCTTGCGTAAAAGCCAGAAATATTTGTTATAGAATTAACTTAGAAGTAACTTATCCAAGTAATTATGATATAAACTTAAAAAGAAATATAAATAAGTTAGTGGAAGAAGCAAGTAATGATGCTTATGAAATTATATCTTTAAACAGAAACGGTGAAAGCAGTTTTGAACCGCTTGAAACTTTCAATTTATCTGCTAAGTCGATTCCTGATGCTTTTAAAGCTTTCTCTGATTCCTTTAGCAGTAAGCTTAACCTTTTAAACTCCACTATAAACCTTGAAGACATTACTTATTGTATAAGGCATGAAAAGATTTATAACAACTGGAAACCTTATTTTTATAATGATTCATTGTATTAGGTAACAAATAAATTTTATCCATTTCTTACAAATATAACAAGGCTAGAGAAACACATCAACTCTCTAGTCTTATTTTTTATCGTTAAAAGTATTTAAATTGTATAATTTAAATATAGACCTTCTACTTTTTCCCAATCTATTAAGTTCCATATGTTTTTTACATAATCTGCTCTTAGATTTTTATACTTTAAATAATAAGCATGTTCCCACACATCTATGGTCAAAATTGGAACAACCCCATTCATAGCAGGTGAATTTTGATTTAGTGTATTTCTCACTGATAATTTTCCGTCTTTATCTTTAACCAAAAAACCATAACCCGATCCAAATTGACCTATAGCTGCATTACTTACTTCGGTCTTTAGAGTATCTAAATCACCAAATGTATTATGTATCTCATCTAATAATTTTCCTTCTGGAGCTTTCTTGGGAGTTGGCGAAAGAAGTGCAAAATACAAATTATGATTTGATACACCTCCACCTTGATCTATTACTCCTTGCCTAATTTCTTCTGGCAACTCATTCACATTTGCTAACAATTGATCTAAAGATTTACCTTCTGTATACTGCTTATAGCCTTTTATAAGCGAATTTAAATTATCTACATATTTTTGAAGATGCTTACTATAATGTGTTTCAACTGTTTCTGCATCTATATATGGTTCTAATGCATCAAATGCATATGGTAATTGGATTTTATCAAACATATTTCATCTCTCCTTAGTATTTTATTAATCTGAAATATTAATAGTTTTAGCAAGAAAGAGTGATTTATGTATTGTAACTTATATTTATAATATTATATATCTATCTCCCATGGGTTTTCCTTATTTTCTGAGAATAATATGCAGCTTTTTATTGAATTTTCAATCATATCACTTACCGCTTGATCTGTATAAAAAGCTGCATGAGGTGTTATTATTACATTAGGAAAAGACTTTAGAATAGCTAAATTTCTATTTTTTAAAGTCTCTCCCTTTAGATCACTATAATAAATATTAGATTCCTGTTCAATAACATCTAAAGCAGCTCCTCCTATCTTTTTACTTTCAATTGCATGTATTAAATCATTTGTATTAATTAATGATCCACGGGCAGTATTAATAATAAAGACTCCATCTTTCATTAATTTAATGGCTTTCTTATTAATTATATGATAATTATCGTCTGTTGCTGGCATATGCAATGTTATAATATCACTATCTTTAAATAGATTGTCCAAATCTACATACTTAGCATTTGATTTCACTTCATCATTTTCATATATATCATGTGCTAATATTTTGCAACCAAAACCACTTAAATGTTTGATAACAGTCCTTCCTATTTTCCCTGTCCCTACAACACCTATAGTCAAGTTAGGTAATTCCTTGCCTTGAATACCTCTTAAAGAAAAGTCTTGCACATTGCTTCTTTCCATTATAAGTTTGACTTTTCTAACTGCCATTAATATTAACATTATAGTATAATCTGCTACGCTATTTGGTGAATACGTCACATTCCCTACACGAACCCCAAGTTCCTTAGCCTTTTTCAAATCTATATGATCATATCCAATAGTCCTTGTTGATATAAATTTGACACCTAACTCATGAAATTTTCCAACTAATTCTGAGTTTATATTTGTTGTAATTATACTGATACAATCAAAACCTTTTGCAAGAGGTGCTGTTTCTAAACTTGGTTCCTCATTACATAAAACAACTTCAACATTATACTTTTTACTAAATTCTTCGAAATACTGTGTTTCATCACGCCTATGACTATATGCTAAAATTCTCATTTAATATCCGTTCCTTTCAGAAATTATTATTTCTACAATATTTATTTAATTCTAATTTTACCATACTTTTTAACTTATTTTCCAAATTATTCATTAATTAATCATTCCTCTAATAAAGCAAGTTAAATATAAACTTCCTAATAAAAGCAGATTCCCTATTCTGCTTCATAGTAACATTTTTATATTTCTTGTAAACTCCTAATATAAATTACGGCGATTGTGGTTGTGCTTAGCACTCTTTTCATATATGTAGACTTTTTACGCATCTACCTTTTGAACTCATGTAAGAAAAATATGGCACGCCAAAAAAGGAGCTCAACTGCTCCTCTTATAATTATGAATTATTATATTGTTTTAAAACGAACTTACTAATAGCATAATATTTAAAATAGTAACTATTCCTGCAATACTCCATAAAACAATCTTTTCTAATGTAGTATTTTTATATTTTCCCATTACTTTCTTTGATGATGTTAAATATATTTGCGTGAAAATTGTTATTGGTAATTGTATACTTAATAGCATTTGGGAATAAAGTAATCCCTCAAATGGATTGCTAATAAAAAATATAATACTAAGGCAACCAGTGTAGTTATTAATACTCCAATCTTACTGCTTTTACTGTTTATATCATATTCTTCTCCAAATAAACCAGCGAATATTGATCCTCCAGCCATACCAGCTGTAACTGATGATGCTAATCCAGCAAAAAGCAATGCTATAGCAAATATTATCGAAGCTGAATTTCCAAGCAATGGTTTTAACATTGTTTGAGCTTGTTCAAGTTCGGTAACCTGAACATTATTATTATAAAATGTTATTGCTACTAAAATCATAGCACTATTTATTATAAATCCAATTATCATTGATAACATTGTATCCATAAATTCATACTTTAACTGTCTCTCTAATATGGACTTATCTTTTAAATTCCATTTTCTACTCTGGATTACTTCTGAATGTAAAAATAAATTGTGTGGCATAACTACAGCCCCCAATACACTCATTATTATTGGTAGGGAATTTACTGGAATGCTAGGTACAACTGCACTACGTATTGCTTCTCCCCAATTTATATTCACTAAGAAAGTTTCAAATATAAATGATATTCCTATAATTGATACAAATCCAATTATTACTTTTTCTATTTTCTTGTATGAATTGGAAAATAGCATAAATATAATTACTACAGCAGAAATTAATGCACCTAATTTTAATGGAATATTAAATAACATGTCCAAAGCTATTGCAGCTCCTAATACTTCTGCCATAGCAGTACTCACTGCTGCTAACATTGCTGTTATTGTAATTACTCGTCCTAAAAATTTATTTATATGTTTATTAATTGCTTCCGAAATACATAATCCTGTTACTATTCCTAAGTGAGCAGCATTATGTTGTAATATTATAAGCATTATTGTTGATAGAGTAACAATCCAAAGTAGTTTATAACCATAATTAGATCCAGCTGCAATGTTTGATACCCAATTTCCTGGATCTATAAAACCTACTGTAACTAAAATTCCTGGTCCAATATATTTTAATAGATCTTTTCCGATTAATTTATTTTTAGTTAAATCTTTATTTTTCTCATTCATATATAGATCCACTCCTTTCTTCTACTTATTATATGATAATGATTATCAACTGTAAAGTGCCTTTTATTTTCTTTATTATATAACTTATTATTATTTACCTAATTTATCCCTTCTTAATTATAATATATAAAGATATAGTTTTTAACCCTAATCGGTGACAAACTTCTAATTGTTTTAATAAAAAAATAACATAAGTTGTAAAATCATAAATAACTTATGTTACTCCCATCATATATATATCAGTATAAATCTATTTTCCTTCTAATTATCTCCATCTAAAATATTTCCAAGCATTCCAAGTACGCTGCCTTCTTCTCTATTTTTTCCGCCAGAAGTTGGAGCTGCTGCAAATACACGTTCCGCAAGCCTGCTAAATGGTAAGCTTTGAACCCATATCTTTCCCGGCCCTGTTACAGTTGCAAAGAATACTCCCTCCCCGCCAAAAAGTGTATTCTTAATTCCACCTATAAATTGTATATCATAATGCACATCTTTAGTCATAGCAACTAAACATCCAGTATCTATTTTTAATGTTTCTCCAGGCAATAAGTTTCTTTCAACTATTGCACCACACGCATGTATAAAAGCTAAGCCATCCCCTTCTAATTTTTCGAGTATGAACCCTTCACCTCCAAAAAAACCTACACTTAACTTTTTTCTAAAATCTATTCCTACAGATACACCTTTAGCAGCACATAAAAAAGCATCTTTTTGACATATTAGTTTTCCTCCTAATAAACTCAAGTCCATAGGAATTATTTTTCCTGGATAAGGTGCCGCAAAATAAACTTTTTCTTTTAATGTTCCCGAATTTGTAAATGCGGTCATAAACAAACTTTCTCCAGTTAGCACTCTTTTTCCTGCCGAAAAAATTTTATTCATAAAACTGTTGCCGCTTTGTTTTGATCCATCTCCAAATATAGTTTCCATTTGTATATTTGGATCCATCATCATCATTGCTCCAGCCTCTGCTATTACAGTTTCTGTAGGATCAAGTTCAATTTCTACATATTGTATATCGTCACCTTTTATCTTATAATCAATCTCATGCGAATACATCAGTTGTACTCCCCCTTATTGCTAAAATTTTAATTTTCTTAATCAACTTTTTATTGATTATTTATAATAAATTTATCATTCTGTAACATTTCTGTAACATAAATCTATTATAATAATATTTGTAAAGTAGTTAAAGCATTATTATTAACCCTAATTTAAAAATACTTATAAATAGTATTTTAGAATGGCTTATTCCCCTAAATAAGTCATTCTTTTTTTCTATCCTATTTTATTATATTGAGTCACACATGTTCTCTAAATCACTTTAAATTCTTTGTAAGCCCCAACGTTGTATCTGTTGTTTCCATATCTACCTTATACTGCTCGCCTAAATCATAAGCATTGTAATAACCTTTCTCCATCATGTAATTTGATATTTTTTCATGAGTTTGAATTGCATCTTGTAATTGCTTCTTTAATATAGCTCTAACTTCTAATGAAGTTGATTCTGTTATTGCAACAGCATAATTTTGTACTCCGCTCTTGGCCGAAATTAAAAAGTCAGTAGCTATAACTTGATCAGTCATTTTGCTCATTCCTGTAAGACTTTCTATTAATCCATTCATAATTCCGTCTCCTTTCTAAAATTAAGTATTTATTCTTCTGAAGATGCAATATTAGATTTTTCCATAAGACTTCTCAACTCTTCAATATGTTTTTCTGATACAGACACCTCTTGTTTCAATATTGATTTTAATTCTTCATCAGAAACCAATGGTGACATAGTAAGAGCTTTAGTTAAACATGTATTTTTGAATGTTAATATTTCATGCAACTGCATAGTTTCATTTGGTGCAATACTTTGATCATTCATTTTTTTACCCTCCTTAATAAATAAACTTTTCCTATGGTTTTAAAACAACTTTAATACATCCGTCAGTCTTTGTATCAAATACTTCATATCCATATGGCGCTTGATCAAGGGGCAATCTGTGAGTAATAATATCACTTGGGTCTACTTTTCCTTCAGCAAGTAGCTTGTAAAGTGTTGGCATATATGGAATAACTGGAGCTTGACCTGTTCTTATATTAATATTACGATTCATTATATCTCCAAAAGGAAATGCGTTATATCTTCCTCCATAAACTCCAGTAACTTGAATCATTCCACCTTTTCTCACTGCCTGAGTAGCTATAACAAATCCACCTAATGATCCACTTTGAAGTTTTAAACCTGATCCTAAAAACTCCATTGGTGTCATTTTTCCATCCATTCCAACACAGTCTATTACTACATCTGCTCCACCATGAGTGATTTCTCTTAGATATTCCCCTGTATTCTCATGTTGTTCGAAATTAACAGTTTCAACTTTATTATGTCTCCTTGCATGCTCTAACCTATAATCGATATAGTCAACTGCTATTACCCTCTCTGCACCGTGCATCCAGCAGAACTTTTGTGCTAATAGTCCTACAGGCCCACAACCTAACACAATAACAGTATTACCTTTCTTAACCCCAGCATTTTCTACGCTCCAATAAGCTGTTCCCATTGCATCTGACATCAATAATAATTTTTCATCCTCTACTTCACAATCTTCTGGAATTTTGAAAGGAGTAAAATTAGCATAAGGCACTCTCATATACTCTGCCTGGCCTCCTGGATATCCTCCAAATGTATCTGAATATCCAAAAAATCCTCCATTTTCTCCATTAGGATTTGAATTATCGCACATACATGTTAAATCATGTTTACAATAAAAACACTCTCCACAACTTACATTAAAAGGCACTATTACTCTATCACCTTTTTTCAATTTCGTAACTTCCGGTCCTACCTCTTCAACAATCCCCATGGGTTCATGTCCTATGATATAATCTTGTGGTAAGTTTGGAACCATATCATGAATTAAGTGCAAATCAGAACCACATATTGCTGTACTTGTAAGCTTAACGATAATATCGTCAGCCTTTTGAATTTTAGGATCTTTGACTTCTTTAACTTTTACATTCTTTATTCCTTGAAATGTTACAGCCTTCATTAAATAATTACCTCCTTTTTTATTTTTCTAGTGTTGCAAACATGCCACTTCTACTTGTGTCTCCAGGAAATAAATCCAAACTAGCAATTTGAGATATTGTTGTAGATGATTCAATATCCATTTGAAATTGCT
This sequence comes from Clostridium sp. MF28, assembly GCF_002969175.1. Classification (NCBI taxonomy): domain Bacteria; kingdom Bacillati; phylum Bacillota; class Clostridia; order Eubacteriales; family Clostridiaceae; genus Clostridium; species Clostridium sp. MF28. The sequence continues at coordinate 5,138,965 of NZ_CP014331.1, read as the reverse complement.
TTTCTAGGTTTGTAGGATGAAACCAACCTTTTTCTACCATAAGATTTGATATTTCTTCATGCATAAGAATCGCATCATTTAACTGATTCTTTAGAACAGTTCTAACTTCTGGAGTTGTCGCCTCAGTCAATGCAATCGCGCAATTTCTCACACCACTTTTTGCATTTAATAAAAAGCCTAGAGACATATTTGCATCCACAAGTTTAGGCATACCCTCTGCATTTCTTATTTCTAAATAATCATTAATCATAATTTTCCCTCCTTTGTTTTCTAGCATTTTTACAAACAATTTATATATAAAATTCTCATCTTATTTTAGGAGCTTTTTTCAATAAATTTTGTAAGTTACTTATTGCTGTTATAGATTGTTGTACATCCTTTTCTAATAATGCCTTTAGATCTTGATCGAAGACTACACCTTCCATCATTTTTGATGTAGTCATGCATATAGTTTTGAAGTTTAACATTTCATGAACTTGCATTGTCTCATTTGGTGCTAGATGTTGGTTTTCCATAAATTCACCTCCTTGACTTCCTTACTAATAAATGTATTCTTCCACACGCAGCTTTTAGTTATGCAATTAACTAAACAAAATAGATACAATCAATAAGAAAATGGATAAAGCTACTAACGCTAAATACCCCTATAGGATAAAATTTAATTTTCTATCCTATAGGGGTAAAATCATTCTCTTATATTATTTAAGTCCCTTTATTATATAAGTATAATTATTTATATGAAATTAATTAAAATACTTAACTCTATATTTTTTTACAACGAGCAATCAATTTTTATATATGTATTATCCACAATTTGATAATTTAATTTTGATTTTAAATTTTTAACTGCAGATAACTTCTCAATATAATCAATATCAGATAAAGTTACATCTTTTAATCCTGCGATAAATTCAACCTCAGAATTTCTCTTCAATTTATCATTTATAACTTTCTTAAGTTCATTGTTTATATTCATAAAATACCCACACTCCTCATCTACATAGTAATTATTTTCTATACATAATATAGGTATATCATAGCATATTTTGTTGAATTATTCAATTTATTCACTATTTTCCTTTTATTTAAATTGAGTACACTGGCACTTAATCTTCTCATAATTTTAGTAGAAATCTTTTTTTAATTGACATAATATTGCCACAATTATCCTTTATTATAATATTATAAACAATTTATATTAATTGTTCTCCTATTAAATAAATATACAACAAATCAGTATTCAGGATAACTTGATTCCCTTAAACAAGTTATCCTTTTTATTATTTATTAATATATTTAATTCATATAAGACTAATAACTCTAATAAAATTGTATAACACTTTAATCTCATGACAAATTTTGTAACTTTTTATATCAAAGTCACTCTATATTCATATAGTAAGTTAAATATTTGACAATCATATAATTCAATATCAAAAAAAGGCTTAAGTATTAACTACTTAGCCTTTTTTGGTGATTACCATCTCTCACAAACTATATTTTTATACCCTATTTTTATACCCACTTATATTCTACCATATTCCAACATAATTTCACGTATTTTCGTACTACATTTTCATCTATATATTGATGTTTTATAACAAAATGCATCAATATATCTGTAATTTCATGTCGTTTAAAATCATTATTAATCTAAATTTACATAAAATATTCGTTAAAAAATTATCTAGTTACCTGTAATATTTTATAAATATTATTATTTTAATATAATATTATTTTATTCTATAAAAATAATACTTGAAACTAAAATAAATTCTCCATATTTATTCACTATCATACGCATTAATTGCTATTGGTAATGATTGAATTACTATATTACCTACGGCTGGTAATCCGATTAAAACAGCACTTATTATTTCTTCCCTTGTTGCTCCAAGAGATTTTGCATGTTTAACATGGAAAGGCAGACCACCTTCAAGTCTTGAAGACGCTAAAACTGCAATATATGCAAGTTCCTCTGTTTTCGAATCAAGTTTACTCACTGAATCTAATTTTTGAACTGTCTCCATCCATATCTCCTGATACTCTGGTGCCTCTTTCATAAAAGTTTTAAACGCATTACTAACTGATGACATATCACTCATCCTCTTATCCTCCAATCATTTTTGTTAATTTAACTTATTAATTATATAATCCCATATAGCAAGTGCTGAATTTTTCTTACCATCTGAGGATTCCAACAAGTTTTTAATGTATTTATATTTTCTTTATATGAGGTGTCTTTAATTATATTTCTTATAGCCAATTGTATTTTTGGTGCATTCCATCTGTTAATTGGTATTCGTATTCCAGCACCTTTCATTACTACATTATCAAGATTTATCTGCTGTTCTGGCTGCATTGCAAATCCAACAATAGGAGTACCACTTGCAATAGCAGTTTGGACTGTTCCTTGCCCACCATATAGCACCCCTCCACTATAATCAGCTTTGTCTAAAAATTTTCATTAATAAAGTTTTCAATCCAAGAAATCTCAGTATCTATAAATGCTATTGGTCTTTCAAACAATGCTTTTATATGTGGCCTCTCCTTTGCTGTAGGATGCTGATCATATCTTTTATTTAAGAATTCTTTTCTATCTTTCAAATTTTCTTTATGGTTAATTAAAGCTTTTTTAAATTCTTCCTTGGTCACTAAATAAGAAAATAATAAGCCTATATCAAATTCACTAGGGTCATTCTTATATTCGCTTATCATTTTTATAATCTGATTCCTAATAATCACTTTGGTTTCTTCTTTTATGAAATATACTTTTCTCTTAGGCGAACCATATTCTTTTTCATATCTGGAACCAATATAGCCTTTCTTTTCAAGTTTATTCAAAGAATTATAAATTGACGAAAATCCAATATCCGTCCACCCTCTCATATTTCTTTGTTCTATTACAGTTTCAAATTCGTATCCATAATAATCTTTATCATATAAAAGTGATAAAAGTATCACCTCAATTTGTGTCATATTCATTCCACCCACCTATTCTATTGTTAGAATAGCATTTTAGGAAGAATGTGTCAATAACTTATAAAAACTAATTTAAATAAAGATTAATTTCAATAATTCTAGTAATTAATCTTCATTTAAATTAGTATATTCATTTATCTACTCTATAATTGCATACAACTCTATTTTTAAGCTGCCCTTCAGAACTTTTCATAGCTTCTCCTTATATGTAACTTATCAATATAAACCATAATTTAATTACTATAAGGATAATAATGTGGAATTTTAGATTGGAATTCTTTTAAGCTTACGATATAATTATCACCATTAAATTCAATAAGCGATACTCCATCAAATTCTTCAATTTCTCCATCATATCTACATTTAAAATACCACTCAACCACTGATATATTCCCCTGATGAATAAACTGCTTTATATCCCAAACCAATACTTTTCCACGTTTATTCCATTCTTTAAACCATGTTGTAACTGTGTCTATTCCATGATATTCAGGACCATAACATTCGCTATAACTTACATTTGAATCAAAAATATCTTTTAATACTGAACAATTATTATCTAACCAAGATTTAAAATATTTCTTAATTATTTGTTCTCTAATATTCATTACTCACCCAGCTTCTTTCTTAAATCTGAAATATAAGTATTTTGTATTTTCCCTAAATCCATAAAAAAATATGAAAGAATCCTGATAAAAGGATTTTTAATAAAGACATTCTCTTTAAATACTATTTTAGTTCCACCATTTTCTTTTTCTGAAAAACTACCTTTCCAAAATCCAGTAAACATTTTATTTTCCATATTAAAAGCATACTCACTATATTCATCCTTTTTGGATATAATAAACTTTGTAGCATTCCCGTTATGAGTGTATTCAATAAATTCTTTACCATTATTATAAATTTCAATTTTTTTAATATCACTACGCCAACTATAGTCATTATTATTTGTTACTATATTCCAAACCGATTTTATATTAGAATTAAATTCTGCTGTTATTTCTGCTACTCTCGCCCTTTTCAAACTCCTCACCCCTATTATTTTTTCCCTTTTATTTTCTTTTTAACTTTTTGCATTGGCAATTCTTCATAGGTTGCTGATACAACTTCAGTTAAATAGTCTCTATCATCTAAAGATTCAATTAAAAAGGAAGGTTTTGCTCCTTCATAAGCAGGGGCTTCTATAACTTCACATAATAAATTTCTGCCTCCTTTTGTTATCTTTAAAAAGAATTGATTATCACATATTAATCCTATTATTTTTTGATTACAGTAGATTCCGTAATCTCCAAACATTTTTCTATACGTTATTCTTCCTGCACCACTTATCTGTTCGCATACATATTCTACAAACTCTATATTCGAAGCCATTTTCTTTCCTCCCGTTAAGCTCATTTTATAACATCTCTATTGCTTATATCACAACCATTTATAAATATACCTTTTATGTATAATTTTAGCATAAATAATAATTCAAAAGATAGCTATTATTTAAAAACCATTTTTAAATTTCACCTCTAACCCGCATGTTTCCTATAAATATTTATATATGTATATATTTTTCTTTGTATCTATGTTTCTAGGTAAATATATTTCTATGAATAAATTTAACTAGGAACATATAAACATATTTGTATTATTTGATTTTTCTTTATAAAATGTTTATATTAAGTTTATTAACTTGACATAATACTGTCACAAATACCACTTATAATAAAGACATAAGGTTGATAAAACTTTTTTTCATATATATTTACCCCTATTAAATATATATAACACAGTATTCAGGATAATTTGTTGCACCCTAGCAGATTATCCTTTTTATTTTTTATTATAGAATTTATATATTGACACAATTTACAATTTTATCCTATAATATTATTGTAAAGTGACTAGAACATATTATAAAACTCCTATCAAAGATGACTTATCCCCCTAAAGTAAGTCATCTTTTTTTGTAGTGTATTATTAATTTATTCACATTAATTTAATAAGTAATAAAGAATTATTTAATATTTGTATTTTATAATAGTAATTGTAAAATAATTAAAGCATTATTATTTTACCCCCGTATTGGTAAATGTATTTTACCTTTATAAGTTCAACCTGCTCCCCTAAGCAGGTTGTTTTTTTCTTCAATTGTTTACCAAGCCTTAAATTTATTTAAGAAATTGTTTATATTTAATTAACATATTTAACATAATTTTGTAATGACTATTTGCTATAATAATAATGTAAGATAATTTCTTATTAAATATTTGTCCTTCTACTTATTAAAAAAATATAATAATCTTTTAAAGGATAACTTGGCTAGTAAAACAAGTTATCCTTTTCCATTTAAATAAATTATATAAATCTATTTAATTTATATTTTTATCCTGTAATATTATCGTAAAAAATTATCATTATTTGTAATACGATTTTCTTTGATTAGTTTCCTCTTATGTTATAAAATGTAAAAGTCGGGTTAAATCAAATTAAATAAAAAGAGGTATTATTGTGAACAATTTTAAATTATTTCAATTAAAATATAGAATATTCCTAAGAAAATCTATTTTAAATAAGTTGTTAAGTTTTTTCTCCCCAAGTAATAAATTTATGATTATACTATCACAAAATTTGGACAAACATATTGTTGCATATTATAAAAATAAGGAAATTCATGAAGTACATAATTCAAAACAACTTTATTCAGTTTCGAAGTCTTTCTAAAGGACTTGTAATTTACTGAATACTTTTAAAGTTAAGCTTGACTTCATACCTAAGTAACTATACGCTTTTTATCTGAGTTAGACGCAATTCTCCAGCGACTCAAAAAAATACTGAAGAAATTACAATATCGCTCTTTAGAGCCTCGACGTGTATACGAATCACGTACCGTTGCAAACATAATTTACATAGAAAACTCTATGTATAGTCTTTTTATATGCGTCAACTCCCTACTACATATCATATCTTTCAATATTTTGACTACCTCCGATTAAGTTACCCTGAACCGCTCTAATGCCATATCCTTATGAAGGACTTAGGCTATAACATGGTAATAATCTATCTATTTTTTTAGTTTTTTTAAAGTTTTAATAATCTTTTTTAATCTTTCAATTCATATATGTCTAATGTAATTATTCTTTCATTAAATCCATTAGTTGTTTTATTATGATTAATGTTTACTTGCATATCAACACCTACTTTCTTAACTTAATATTTTTCCCTTTAGAATTTTCCAACTTAATAGATTCCAAAGGATTTTGTGCAATATTTTCGTAATTTAAATCTTCTGTTAACATTTCAACGTAATGTTTCAAAATTTCTAAATTACTATGACCTAATAAATGTTGTAGTTGAACTATGTTAATTCCGTTCATAACTACCTTTTTTTCATACCAATGTCTAAAAGCGTGAATTGATGTACGTTCTATTCCCTTGCTTTTGTTGTAGTCTTCTATAGCTCTTGTAAGTCCTCTCTATTTCATTTTTTCACCTTGAACTGTTGGAAATAAGTAAGGACAATCTACTGGCAAATATTCAATATATTCTTTTAAAATATTAATTAAAGATAATGTTATTGGAACAATTAATGTTTTTATCTTTGTCATAATACTTATAAAAACCGTATTTCATGTTCTCAATATAATATTCCTTAGTATCTTCACTCATATTTTTCAACGTACAATGCTCTAATAGAAATTGTTGAAAGCATTCATCAAAAGTTTTATCAATATATTTTCTATTCATTTTTATCAAAAAAAAATAGCACCCCTTTCTAAAGTCGTGGGTACTAAAATCATGTATAAAAAAATACCCACACCCATTAATAATTAAATTAATATAGTGTGAGTATTTATATTAGCTAATTAATTCACTCTTAAACCAGTAAAACCTTGATTTTCAGACTATTTAGCTAAAGCTTCTTGAACAGCAACAGCTACAGCAACAGTCATACCAACCATTGGGTTGTTACCTGCTCCGATTAATCCCATCATTTCAACGTGAGCTGGAACTGATGAAGATCCTGCGAATTGTGCATCTGAGTGCATTCTTCCCATAGTATCAGTCATACCATAAGAAGCTGGACCTGCAGCCATGTTATCTGGGTGAAGAGTTCTTCCTGTACCACCACCTGATGCTACTGAGAAGTATTTCTTACCTTGTTCGATACATTCTTTCTTATATGTTCCTGCAACTGGATGTTGGAATCTTGTTGGGTTAGTTGAGTTACCAGTGATTGATACGTCAACTCCTTCTTTATGCATGATTGCAACACCTTCTCTAACGTCGTCAGCACCGTAACATCTTACTTTTGCTCTTTCTCCGTTTGAGTATGCTTTTTCTTTAACTACTTTAACTTCTCCAGTGTAGTAGTCAAATTGAGTTTGAACGTATGTGAAACCATTGATTCTTGAAATGATGAATGCAGCATCTTTTCCAAGACCGTTTAAGATAACTCTTAATGGTTCTTTTCTTACTCTGTTAGCTTTTTCAGCTATTTTAATAGCACCTTCAGCAGCAGCAAAGCTTTCGTGTCCTGCTAAGAATGCGAAACATTTAGTTTCTTCTCTTAAAAGCATAGCTCCTAAGTTTCCGTGTCCTAAACCAACTTTTCTGTCATCTGCAACAGAACCTGGGATACAGAATGCTTGTAATCCTTCTCCGATTGCTTCAGCAGCATCAGCAGCCTTAGTGCAACCCTTCTTTATTGCTATAGCAGCACCTAAAACGTATGCCCATCCAGCGTTTTCGAATGCGATTGGTTGAGTTTCCTTAACGATTGTATATGGATCTACTCCAACTTCAGCACAAACTGCTTTAGCATCTTCCATAGTTTTCATTCCGTATTTTTCTAATACTGGAGTGATTTGGTTAATTCTTCTTTCATAACTTTCAAATAATGCCATTTTAAAAATCCTCCTTTACAAATAATTATTTATGTCTTGGGTCTAATAATTCAGCAGCGTCAGCAACTCTTCCGTATTGACCTTTAGCTTTTTCTAATGCTTCGTTAGCATCCATTCCTTTAGCAATACTTTCCATCATTTTTCCTAAGTTAACAAACTTATATCCGATGATTTCTTTATCTTCGTCTACAGCAACTTCAGTAACATAACCTTCAGCCATTTCTAAGTATCTTGGTCCTTTAGCTAAAGTTCCGTACATAGTACCAACTTGAGATCTTAAACCTTTTCCTAAATCTTCAAGTCCTGCTCCGATAGGTAGTCCACCTTCTGAGAATGCAGTTTGAGTTCTTCCATAAACGATTTGTAAGAATAATTCTCTCATAGCTGTGTTTATAGCGTCACAAACTAAGTCTGTGTTTAATGCTTCTAATATAGTCTTTCCTGGTAATATTTCTGAAGCCATAGCAGCTGAATGAGTCATTCCTGAACATCCAATTGTTTCAACTAACGCTTCTTGGATTATACCATCCTTAACGTTTAATGTTAATTTACAAGCTCCTTGTTGTGGTGCACACCAACCTATTCCGTGAGTTAATCCTGATATATCAGTTACTTCTTTAGATTGAACCCATCTTCCTTCTACAGGAATTGGCGCTGATCCGTGATTAGGACCTTTAGCAAGTACACACATTTCTTCAACTTCTTTTGAATACATCATATATTTTTGCTCCTCCCTAATTAATAGATAATTACAAATTATTAAATCTTATTTCTAAGTTTAAAATTGTAGTTGGGCATAAAATAACCCAGTGGGGCACTTTTCCCTATTCCTATTCTAGCAAATGATTTGATTCCCCACAACCTTTATTTAAAAATTTATGCACATTTATCTACTTTTATTTGAAAATCCGAACTACAAATGAATAAAAATCTTATATTAACTTTAATTAGATAAAATTTTGTCTAATACTTTCATTATGTATTTTTATATGGATATTATAAATTAATTTTCCAAAAATAAAAATAAATTAAAAATACCTATTGAAATATTCTTTAAGACATGGTAGAATAATTTTTGTCAGTTTACATGCCGCTGTGATGGAATTGGCAGACGTGGTGGACTCAAAATCCTCTGGTAGTGATATCGTGCCGGTTCGAATCCGGCCAGCGGCACCATTTGTTTTGGTGGATTGCTGTATTACTTGGTTTAAATACCTTGTAGTACAGCTTTTTTTATGCGTTTCCCACTTCTGCAACAAATCCTACATTTACCAGTAATTAATCTTCTAAGCCCTGTAATCATGGCATTTATAGCGTTTTGTAATATTCTAGTTATAAATCCATCTTACCTTAATATTTTCCTTTTGGGCATTAAATAATATTGGCTATAATTGCAATTGTATTTGCCACTAATTGTTAAAGTATATTGATAATAATTTTATTAATATATTTCTTATGACATAAAATTGAATATTTTTTAATTACTATTTGCATAAAGTTTACTATTATTTCTGATAAAAATAATAAAGAAAGGTAAAAAGATATATGAAAATAGAGTCACTATTCCCAAAACTAGAACTAGTATAAGAGAAGTACCTCTTCCAGATATGCTTAAACCTATAATAAAATCTCTCATAAAAAAAGAATATGGAGAATAAACTAAAATTCGGTGAATTATATTTGAACAATAATCTAATCTTCTGCAAAGAAAATGGTGATTATATAGATAATAAGAAAACAAATAGACATTTAAAAATTGCATAAAAAAAAGCTGGAATTAAAACAGATATACATTACCATAATTTAAGACATATCTTTATAACCAACCGCCTAAGTAAAGACATTAATCCACGTACTGTTATGGGTTGGGTTGGCCATACTGATATTAAAATGCCTATGCTTGTTTATGCTGAAATTAATAAAGATAAGAATAAGAAGGAATATGCGAAAATTAATTGTATGTTTGATTAAAGCTAGGCCAATGGCCTAGCTTATTTAAATTTAATAGAGTTTTATATCAATCTTAAAATTACATCCTATCTATTCTTTCATCTTGTTATTTATTTTAGCCCAATGTTTTTTTACTTGATTGTGAATTTCATTTTTTAAAATATTACTTTCGTTAAATATTTCTTCCGATCGTCTTGCATATGTAATAAAATTTCCATATTCTTTACTATACTTATAATCACCTAAATGAGTATAAAGTTTATATAATTTTCTTTTTAAAGTAAATTCGTATTTACTGCCGTTATATTTCTTAACAGTTCTTGCTTTCTTATAAGCTCTACAATAATATTTAAATAAGCTTTTCTCTCTTATTTTCACTACTTGTCCATCAAAACTAAACCCTAGATAATTTAAAATATTTTTATTAGTATTTAGATTAATAAGCTTATCATTTCCCTGACTATCATATATAAATTGCTCTGTTTTACTTGGATTTAAATCTAATCTTGGTATACTTTTAGCAATTCTATTTATCTCATTAATGTATTCATTGTATTTTTTACTTATAATCTCTGAATCTTGAATTGGAATAACTATAATTAAATCATCACAATACCTTCTATACAAGCCTCTTTTACTTGTTACATAATCATTAACTTGCTTATCAAAATCTAGCATATAAACATTGGAATAAATTGAACTTATAGCAGACCCTTGCGGTATTCCATAACTATTTTCATTCTTTTTTAGATATAATTTTTTAAATTTTCTAAATTCTTCAGTTGTAAAATATTTAGGTTCTTTTAGCATTTCTTTTATCTTTTTATTTTTGTCTTTTTCAATATCATCACGTTCTACATATGTATATTGTGTTATATTTTTATAAATACAAAAATGTTCTATTGGTAACCTTTCAACATCCAATGCTTGCATCAATTTTTCCTTAAGATAGTCATGATCTAAGTTATCAAAAAAACCCGAGAAATCACCAACAAATATAAATGCACTCTTGCATTTACATATAAATTCTAACGCTTCCTTTGAAAAATGTATATTACATCTGCCCTTAAGATTATTTCTATATGCAGTGGCTACTTTATTAATACTTCTATTAATAGAAATTTTATCATAGCATTCGTTAAGTATTTGTCCATAATATTGGTAAATAAATCTATCAATATGTGATGAATAAAAAATATCTCGTTTCTTTTCTCGTTTTTCCTTTATTCCAGTATCTTTATCATAAACATATTTGTTAAATATAATTTCATAATGTATAAACGGATAAAATCCATGTTTTTGTATCCAGTTAGTATTTTTAATCATATTTTCATATTTAACATAATCTTTTTTAATATCCAAATGAGTATAATACTTGTTTTTAAAAACAACATTTCTATTCATCCTTTTACCTCCAAAAGAGCTTATTAGCCATACGACCGGTAGATATCAAAAGCTAATAAGCATTTTAGAAACTTATCAATACGTATATTAGATTTCTCCATATATGTATTAATCTCTACCATCCCTCCACGATACTTATTGGTATATGATTATATTATTAATAGCTCTACAGGCATATTAATCGGAGGTAGTGAAATGCACAAGTTAGTTCTTATACTGTTCTCACTTATTATCTTATTCTTATTCAAATTACATCTTGACAAAGAATACCAAATCCCCCTATAACAGCAAAACATTACTTTATAGGGCACTTTTATTATATTACAAATTACCATTTATTTCAACAATCTATACTTTAATATTAACTGTTTTCTTTCATTTTTGATTATAACAAAAAAAGCCTAGTACAAAAAACTAAGCTTCTTTTGAAACATTTTTAGTGTTAAATTTATCATTATCATTCAATTTACATTAACTTTATTTTAATCATCTATTTTATTAAAATATCTCTACTCCATTCAGGTATAATATTTCTTCTCCATTTAATTTTCCCACCACATATATAAGCTACATCCTTAAATCTGTTTGTATTATCATATATATTTACTTCATTGCATACATTCAATACTTCTTTCAAATTTTCTAATGACTCATAATATCTTCTCTCTATAGCTTCATCTGGAATTCCATGTCAACCTTTTAATACCCTAATTCTAACTCTTTCTTTAGCAATATTAGGATTATTAACTCCAATATAATTTATAACTACATAGAAACCTCTTTGCCTTGCTCTTTCTATATTTTTAATAATACTTTTGCCTGCAAGAGTAGTTTCTTGATTAAATGATATATCATTTTTTATATAGTAGTTTATGAGCTTTACCGCTTCCCTTGCACATTTGATTTGAAGATTATTATCTTTCCATGAACCTATTCTTGCTACCATCTCATCTGTATTTATTCTTTTTTCATTCTTATTTCTTTCATAATAAATAGATTCATATATCGATGTTTTTCCTGCTCCATTTACTCCTGCAAATATAGTATAAGTAGCCATTAATTTTTACCTATTACTCTTTCTTGTTCCTTTTGCAGCACTATCTCAGATAAAGCAATATAAAAATCTTGTTCTTCTTTTGTTTTAGCTCTTTTAAACAATTCCTTTAAATCTGCATATGAATATTTTAAAAATTGATCATATAAATTATTTTTTTCATTTATCTTTTCCATAGAACTTCCTCCGATAAATAATACTTTTATTATATTATATCCTAACCAATTATCAATATAAACACTTTTATCTATTGAATTTACAAGGTTGCTCTATAATTACTTCTATTATTCTATATATTTTTACTATTATTTTTTTCTAGAAAATTCATCTTTGATTTGTCATTTTCTAATAATAACTTTAAGATTTTTTCTAGAGTAATCATATTTTTTTATCTAACATAATCTTTGAATTTCTTCTCTTACTCTTCTCACTACTCAAAATTTAATTGTTTCATTCATGTTTTCAACTTGACCACTATCTTGGCCACCATCTTGAACTTTATCTTGACCACTAAAATGGTATACCTTCTTGATTCAATATCTTATTCTTTTATTATAAATCTGATTTTATTTTTTTAATTTCTTTCAAGCATTGATATCACTTAACTACAAACGATAATTTTCCCACTATTTTTCCCACTACGGCACAAAAAACTACTAAAAATCGAAACTACTTGTCTACATATAAAACGGCATAACCATGCGCTTTTTAAGCATTACTGAATATTAGTAAACAAGCTCCTTATGAATCCGGCCAGCGGCACCATTTATTTTGGTGGATTGCTGTATTACTTGGTTTAAATACCTTGTAGTACAGCTTTTTTTATGCAATTCCCGTTCCTGTACCAAATTCTGTTTTTCTCATAAATTAATCTTCTAATCCCACTGATAATATTATTTATAGCTATTTGTAACATTTTGATTATAAATCCATGTTATTTTTAAATCTTCCTTTTTGACTAAGAATATTATAAGCTGAATTGCATTTAAACCATAAGAACTACAGCATCATCCTCTTGTCTTGTCATTTATAAAGCAAACTATGCTTTTAAATTAATTATATTTGATAATATGCTATTTACATGTATCTCCATAGTATCATAAACATTTAGCGAGAATTCTACGTCTTTAAGTAGCAAAGGCAATTCTGTGCACCCTAATATTATACCTTCTACTTTTTCTCTTTCCTTTAACTCTTTAATTATTTTAATATTTTTTTGTTTTGTGCTATCTTTAATAATTCCATATTCTAACTCATTAGTTATTTTATCATTTATAAAATTGCGAATTATTTCTTCTGGAACTACTATTTTGATTCCATTATCTCTAAAAGTTTTTTTAAAATGCATATCCTATCTATATAATAATACTTAATGTAGTAATAGCTTTATTATAGCCCAAGAAATTACCAATATAAATAATTTTATGTATCTGTATTCTTAAAATAAAAGCAAGTAAATTATAAATTAAAATCAATGTTATTTTCATACTAGAATCCTTTCAACCCGCATTTTATAAGCATATTCTGAAGAATATATATTCTAATATGGTAATATTCTAAAGAATAAATATTGTGAAGAATATTTATTCTTTAGAATTTAAAACAATCAGAAACGTAATCAATAATTATAAATAACCTATATAATAAATACTTTTAAACTATAAATAATGAACCTATAGATAACCCAACTAAGACCTGAACTTATGCATATAACTCGCCGAAATGAATAATATGCTTTTATTCCAGTTTCTAGTTGGGATATATTTCATAGTATAAATCTAGCTTATAATTGGCTTATCTATAATAATAGTTGAACTTTCAACAAACATATTATATGATAGTTAAAGTTCACATATCATATGGATAAAATTTCTACCACAAAAGCGACTCAAAAGTTGAAAACAGAAGAATACACCAAGTAAGAGACAGATATACATGATAAACAAGTTACTCGTCTTTATACATTTGAAAGAAGTCTTAAATCATATGATTATATTTACAAAGAAATATTCTGAAATTATTTTTATTTAGAAAGGACGTAATCTTTTTGAAGAATTCACATAAAATTATACATTACCTTTTTTTATTTTTTGGAGTTTTAGCTATTTCTACATCTGCTATATTTGTAAAACTATCGGCAGCTCCAGCTCCAATAATAGCTACATATAGATTAGTTTTTTCAACATTGATGATATTACCTGTAATACTATTTAACAAAAAATACATACTAGAAATAAAAAAATTGAAACTCAAACAATTAGCGGCAGTGTTTTCATCAGGAATTTTTCTAGCAATACATTATATACTTTGGTTTGAATCTTTGCGTTTTACTTCAGTTGCAAGTTCAACAGTTCTTGTAACTATGCAGCCACTATTTGCTTTTATAGGAAGCTATTTTTTCTTTGGTGAGAGATTAAAGAAACTATCACTATTTGGTGGTTTTTTATCTATATTCGGAAGCTGTATAATCGGATTTGGCGATTTTAAAATTGGTGGGATAGCCTTGATAGGAGATATACTTGCTTTACTAGCAGCTGGAGTTATTACAGCATATTTCCTCATTGGACAAAGTGTAAGAAAAAATTTATCTCTAGTTGCTTATGTTTTCATTTGTTATTTAAGCAGTAGTATATTTTTATTAGCATATTCTGTCATATTAAAATATCCCCTAATAGGCTATGCAAACTCTGATTGGTTATGGTTCTTCTGCTTAGCATTAATTTCAACAATACTTGGTCAAACAGTTTTAAATTGGCTAATTAAGTGGTTAAGTGCTTCAACTATTTCCATGAGTATATTAGGTGAGCCTGTTGGAACGTGTACATTAGCATTCTTAATACTCGGAGAATCCATATCTTATAATCAAATTATCGGATCACTAATTATCTTAATAGGGATATGTATATTTTTAATTGGCCAAACGGTAAAAGTAAAAGATGATAGTTCAAGTAATTCAAAAGCTATATAAGTATTTAACAAAAAAATTCTTATCCTACTTATGCTCTGTCATTTCATTATTTAAATACATTTAATCTTTTTAGAATTTCAATATACTTTAATGCAACATGAATATAGTAATCTTTTTATTAATTTTATATTATTTATTAATACAATTATGTAGTTAAATTATTTTCTCAATTATAATCATTTAAAATTGATGCAGAAATAGTCTTGAAACAAATCATATTTCAAGACTATTATTTATTCTTATAAGTTATACTTCCTTAATCAATTAGAACAAAATCGCAAACGACTTTGGAGTTTGGGATTTTGTTATGAAGTTTAGAATTCCACTGTAAGGAAATTATATATAAACATCTATATATTTATATTCTTTAAATTTAGAAATAATCTGAAAAATAAGGCTTCTCTACTGGTATTAACTGTTCTAAAATTTTAAGCATATAATATTCTGTTTTTATTCTTCCACACTCATATAGGAATGTAGGACGCTTATATCCCATAAGCATAGTTGTTAATGTCTGAATATCCATTTCCACTAAATTAGCAGCATACATATCATCACTCTTCTCACAGACTGTTTCTTCATCATCCCAATAGATATTAAAAATGCCATTATTCCATTGAGCAATAGGATCATTTATTTTGAAACTTATCTTAAGTTTCTGTGCTTTTACTAGGAATGGGTATTTTATTATAAATTCTTTTACATTTATAATCCTTGCCATAAAGTATGGTTTAATAGTTTCAACTATCTCGCTATCTTCAAATAAAAAAGCCATTGGCTCTCCCGAGAAATTATTTCCCTTCACTTCATTAACCATAGAATAATGGGCACTTATATAATTCCAAATTCCGTGGTGTGCTTCAGTATTTAAATAAACCATTTCTTTAATATAAAATATATCATTTCTAATATAATAGATTAGATAACCAAGGGGCTTATGATTCTTACTGTAGTAAATAGCCGCAATAATATCATCACTATCCCAACGCCAATATTCATCCCACGCAAGCTCATCTCTAATCATTGCACCATGTCTCTGCATTGAAAAATAATCATGTACATTTAAAAGATCCTCACATTCTAAATCTACACGTTCCATCATTCCTTCTACTGCTCTTTTTTTAGGAAGCTGCGAATCTTTGATTGTGAAAGTTATTTTATCAGAAATTATTTCCCAACCATGCTTTCTATAAAGGGGGATCGAATATGGATATAAACAAGAAATAACTTGACCTTCTTCATTCATATGAATAATAGCTCGCTTAATCAAAGAATGAATTAACCCTTTTCCAGTGTATTCAGGATAGGTAGCAACTCCAGTAACCCCACCCATTTTGCAAATACTATCATGGATATTTACTTTCATGGAATATACTACAATCATTGAAGCTAACTTACCGTGATAAAACCAACCAAGAACATAGGCATTTTTAAGAATCGGCATTTTAGCATGCATAATTTGCTCTTCTGTCCAACCAGTATGCAAAAGATCTTCCATCGTTATTTGAAATGCATAACGTAAAAGCCCATTAAACTGTTCTAAATCATCTTCAGTTAATTTTCGCATTTTAAAATCGCCGTATTCCTCAATAAACATTTCTTTATCTTTCATAAATCCTCCCCATATTCATCAAAAACGTATTAAATATAATTCATTTTATATTGTTAATAACCTAAATATTTATCAGTATAATTTTACAATACCATATAATTAATTATCCTTTATTATTATCTTATATTATACTATAAATCTTTGTGCTATACATGCTAAGCTTTACAATTTATTCCTCTTTATTTTAAGTATACAAACTCCTTTTTTCACTATTTGCATAAAAAACTAACCCACTCTTTCCTTGTACATTCAATAAAATCAGACATATTTATTTATTATATTTGGTAATTAAAATTAATATATTTCACATATATGCTGCAACAATAAATTCACATTTAAAATTTAAGTTATGTGAGCTAAGTTAAGACTCAAATTTAAAAATTCAATTGTATCATATATAATATCCCAAAATTTTTCGCAAACTTTTATAACACTATATAAACGGCTTTTATTTTCCCTATCACTGATTAAGAATAAATTAAGGTGATTCAAGGTTAATATTAAGAGAAACATGGTAAAATATACTTGTCATTTATTTGCAAGGAGGTAAAGTATGATAATAAAAAAGCAAGCCTGCAACATCTCTAAGATTGTTCTAGTATCTATATTTTTAAACTTAATACAAATAATCTTTATAACTCTATTTATTTACTACAAAAGTCAAAATCCACATATGATTGAAGGAAATTTTATCATTTATGTCGTAGCTATAAGCATAGGTATTAATAGTGTCATTACAGGAATAATATTTTATAATTTTTTATTTAAAAAAGGCAGTAATAATTTAATAGATACAATAAGGTATCTTGAGGAATTTAATAAAACATTAAGATCTCAACGTCACGACTACTTGAATCATATTCAGGTTATTTATTCATTAATGGAACTTGAAGAATTTAAGGAAGCAAGAAGCTATATAGAACCTGTTTATAAAGATATAGTAAGAATTAGTAAAGCTCTAAAGACTTCAAAGCCAGCAGTTAACGCATTGCTTCAGGCGAAATTGCAAGTGGCCGAAAAGAACAATATAGATATGGAGCTTGAAATAAAAAGCAACTTAAACAATCTTAATATGGAACCATGGGATTTTTGCAGAATTATTGGCAATATTATAGATAATGCTATATTTGCTTTAAAACAAAAACCAAATAATAGATATATGCTTGTTGAATTATCAGAAGATCTAAAAAATATAAGACTTAACATATCTAATAATGGAAATTGTATCCCCAATGAAATTATAGGCAGAATATTTAAAGAAGGATTCTCAACAAAAAATGAAAAAGGTGATGGTATGGGCCTCTATATAGTTAAAGAAATTGTTGAATGTTTTTCTGGTACGATCGAAGTTACATCAAATGATAAACGAACATCTTTCGAAGTTATTCTACCAAAAAAAGAATAATAAAATCTTATAAATTGATATTCAAAGATGCCAACACTCTTATAAATGACATTTGAACCTAAAAACTGTATAACTTAGAAGCTTTATGTTACCAAACTTCAACATGTGGCTTATTATATTTATATACCAAGGAGGGAGGTACAAAAATATGATCGCATTTTTACCAGATATAACAGTTCTTACAGTTTTGCTTTTAATAGTAGGGTTCGGATTAGTGCTTTTAGAAATGCATATTCCAGGTTTTGGGTTGCCAGGAATCGCCGGAGCTATATGTTTAATACTTGCAGTGGCATTGACTGCAGAGAATTTTGCACAAGCCTTAGCTATGGCATTAGGAATTTTAGCAATTCTTGGCATCATGTTAGGTGTTGTTCTAACTTTTTTCACGAAAGGAAAGTTCTTTAAACCATTAATTCTTCCTGATGAGCAAAAGAAAGAACATGGGTATATTAGTTCTTCAGATTTAGATTATTTGTTAGGAAAATCTGGAGTAGCTGTTACTGATCTAAGGCCAACTGGTTCTGTAGATATAGACGGAGTTAAATTTGATGTAATTTCTGAAGGAGAATACATTAATAAGGGGACTAATGTAGAAATATTTAAAGTTAGCGGAGTTAAATTACTAGTAAAAAAAGTTAAAATATAAATTTATATTTAAAGGAGAGATTATTAATGATTACCAATTTAATTATAGTAGCAATAGCAGTTGTATTTTTAATTACTGTGTTTGTTAGATTTATACCAATAGGATTATGGATATCATCTTTAGCAGCAAATGTTCAAGTAAGCATATTCAACTTGATTGGTATGAGACTTAGAAGAGTTGTACCTTCTAAAATTGTAATTCCACTTATTAAATCAACAAAAGCTGGTATGGGACTTAATGTCAATCAATTAGAAGCCCATTATTTAGCTGGTGGTAATGTAGATAATGTAGTTAATGCATTAATTGCAGCTCATAGAGCTGACATAGACTTACAATTTGAAAAAGCTGCTGCTATTGACTTAGCTGGTAGAGACGTCTTAGAAGCAGTTAAGATGAGTGTTAACCCTAGAGTTATTGAAACTCCAAATGTTTCAGCAGTTGCAAAAGATGGTATAGAACTTTTAGTTAAGGCTAGAGTTACAGTTAGAGCTAATCTCGAAAGGTTGGTCGGAGGAGCTGGAGAAGCAACTATACTAGCCAGAGTTGGTGAAGGTATAGTTACTACAGTTGGTTCTTCTACTAGTCATAAGATAGTATTAGAAAATCCTGATGCTATTTCAAAAACAGTATTAAATAAAGGCTTAGATGCAGGTACTGCCTTTGAGATTCTATCCATTGATATAGCTGACGTAGATGTAGGAAGAAATATAGGAGCTCAGCTTCAAACTTTACAAGCTGAAGCCGACAAAAATATAGCTCAAGCTAAAGCTGAAGAAAGAAGAGCAATGGCTGTAGCCAAAGAGCAAGAAATGAGAGCCGCTGTTGTAGAATCAGAAGCCGAAGTACCAAGAGCTATGGCTTATGCACTTAGAGAAGGAAAACTTGGAATAATGGATTATTATGATATGCAAAATGTTATTGCAGATACAAGTATGAGAAGTTCGATTTCTAGCGCAGGAAATAAAAGCCAATCTCTTTCTAGTGATAACAAAGAGCAGAGAGACAAAAAATAGACTCCTGGGAGAGTGAAAACTATGAAATATGATGATACCATTAATGTATTAAAAATTCTTGCAAATGCTATATTCAATCCTACGTCCATATCAAACAATAATTCAAGAAATTTTGTTTTCAAATATCCAAATGCAGCCGAATTGAATGATAGTATAAACGACACTCCCGATACGGAGTTAGAGAATCATGATGAAGAATATGACGAAGGTGATTCCATTGACGATATAGCTAGTGAAAACACGGATTCTTATAATAATACAAAAAATAGCTACTATGATAAAAAAGAAGCAGCTTCTTCAAATCCACAAGGAATTATAGATTCTATTACCCAGGAAATAACACCAGTTAGACTTCAACAAGCTATTATACTTTCAGAGATAGTTGGAAAGCCAAAAAGTAAAACTAGAAAAAGAAGATTTTAAATTAGGAGAATTATTCTATGAATATAAAAGTGCTTATAGTTGACGATGAAATAGGAATAAGGACCATAATAAAAAAAATACTAGATAAATCTGGTGGATTTGAAGTTGTCGGAGAAACAGATAATGGTGAAGAAGCTATAGACATATTTAAAGAGCACCGCCCTAATGTGGTGTTCTTTGATATTGAGATGCCTAAGTGCAACGGTATAGATTGTGCTAGAATATTAACAGATATAGACCCTAAAACTATAATTATCTTTGCAACAGCCCATGCAGAGTATATGTCCGAAGCCTTCCAGTTGTACGCTTTTGATTATTTAATAAAACCATTCAAAATAGAAAGAGTAATGCAGACCTTAGACAGAATTAAAAATTTAAATAAACCCAGCTATGGAGATGGTATAGATAAAATAATAAAGCACGAAAAGGGATTGGATAAGCTTATGATAAAAAATAAGGAAGGTATAAGTTTTGTAGATACAAAGGAGATTGTTTTAGTTCAAAGAGAAGAAAGTTCCACTGTTATATATACAAAAACAGATAGCTTCACAACTTCCATTTCTTTATCAGATATAGAAGAAAAACTAGACCATACTCAATTCTTTAGAAGTCACAAATCCTATATTATCAATTTATCATTGATTACAAAAATCTATCCATACGGAAGATGGACGTATATTGTCAAACTTAAAAATACAGAAAAAGATGCTCTACTTACTCACGAAAAATATGAGGAAATAAAAAAGCTTTTTAGTTTATAATAAATTAAACCTTCTAGAAATAGCAACATAACATTACTTCTAGGAGGTTTTTATTATAAAAAAATTAATTCTATATATTTTTATAAATGAAATATACGGTAAGTTCTATAATTGAATTTTGATCTTTCTTATTTTTTTACTACTCTTCGTTAAAAAACGCAAATAAGTTAACTATCATCTCTAAAAAAATTATAATAATTGGCTGATTGTCATATGCACCTGGTTTATAAAATTGTCCAGCCGAAGGCATCTGGAAGTAAAAATGGGACTTGCTTCTTAAAACCGCAATATCATTAGTTGTTATTACTACGGTCGTTATACCATTATTATATGCTTCTACTATCTGTCTATTAATTTCCTTACTTTTTCCACTATTGGTAATAGCAATTAGCATATCTCCTTCTTCTGCTAAACTACAACTTTCATCTATTTCGAACTTATTATCCAATGCCTCAATATTTCTTTTATATTTGAATATACGATATCTTAAATACTTAGCAATTAATCCTGACTCTCCTATACCTATTACTCGAATATTATTACTTTTTTTCATCTTTGATACTAATTTTCTAATCTCATCTTCGCTTATCATTTTTTCTAATATATTCAAGACAGATAAATATGTAGTTACTGTTCTATTAATAATATGGTCTTCGTTTTCCTTCTCTTCCTTATTAAAATAGCAGGAAAAATCATATCTGAATTCTACATACCCTTTATAGCCTAACTTTTTGCAAAATCTTGTTATAGCAGAATTAGATACATTAAGGTCTTCTGCAAGTACTACTATCGTGCTATTCATAATTAATGTCGGATCAGACATTAATCTATTATAAATTTCAAGTTCAACTTTCGTAAATGTTGAAGCCATAGATTTCATCAAACTAATTGGATCCAAATTTCCCACCTCATATTCCTTATTTATTGCATTATACCAATATTATATCAAAAAAACTATATGATATCTTACATGTTTCACTTAGAAAGCGGGTTTATTAGCTAAAATAAAAATGTTACACAACTTAAAATTAGTTGTGTAACATTTTGCTTAAATATTTTATTTATGCTGACACGCCATTTCCTCTTTGTGCAGCTTGCTCATTCTTATAGTTTATATTATCTAACTTCTTAAAGAATGGAAGATATATAAAGAATGACATTACTAATACTAAGAATTGCAATATTGCTGTTCTAACACCACCAACTAAAAGACCTGAAATTACTGGAGGAGTTGTCCATGGAACCATTACCCCACCAAATGGTGGAACTATTCCTGTTGCTATTGCAAAATAAAGTATTATTCCAGATAACATAGGAGTAATTATAAATGGAAGAGCCATAAAAGGATTCATTACTATTGGTGTTCCGAATGTGACTGGTTCATTTATGTTAAATATCGCAGGTACTATTGCGAGTTTTCCTAATTGTTTGCATTGAGCTGACTTTGAAAATGCCAACATTGCCGCAACTAAACCTATTGTCATACCAGCCCCTGTTACTGTCATAAATTGATCCAAAAATTGTTGTGTTACTATATGAGCCCCATTTGCTATTGTTAATTCTTTTCCACTTGTAACTATAGCTGCGTTATCTAATGTATTCGATGTCAATACACTTGACATTACACCACTTACTATTGTTGAACCATGAACTCCAAACCACCATAAGAAAGGAATTGCAAATCCCATAAATAATACTCCACCTATTGAATCTGTCATACCTTGTAAAGGTGTTTGAATTACTTTATATATCCATTCGATAAGAGTTGTGTGTAATCCCCAGTTAAATACTGAATAAAGTACTGTTGCACCAACTATTATTACCGCTCCTGGTATTAACGCTGCAAAAGAGTTTGCAACACCTTGTGGTACACCTGCTGGCATTTTTATTGTAATATTTCTCTTCATAAACCATGAGTA
Source organism: Clostridium sp. MF28 (assembly GCF_002969175.1). Lineage (NCBI taxonomy): Bacteria > Bacillati > Bacillota > Clostridia > Eubacteriales > Clostridiaceae > Clostridium > Clostridium sp. MF28. Next base: position 5,115,933 of record NZ_CP014331.1, on the reverse strand, counting down.
AACTGCGCCAACTATTAATCCTATAATAATTGCAGTGACCATACCTTTTCCCCCACACCATGCTGTTGGGATTACATCTCCTACTGTTTCTCCACTTTTAGTTACTACAGAAGAGCTAGTTGTTAATACAAATACTACAAATGATATTACTCCTGCAGATAAAGGCTCATAACCTTCATTTTTAGCATAAGTATATGCTATTCCTATTGTCCCCATAAGCGCTATTATATTAAATGTGGCTCCATATGCTTTCCATAAAGGATCTGTCCACCCTGCACCTAATGTAACAGCTAACCAGTCATTTAATGGTTGATATGGCAATTGAGCTAATAACAGAAATATTGAACCTACTAACGTTAGAGGTAATGTATATAAGATACCATCTTTTAAGGCAAGAACACCTTTTAAGTTGACAAATTTCATAACTATCGGTATTACTTTCTCATTTAAATTATTTTGAAACGATGACATAATAATTCCTCCTTAAATACTCAACTAAATAACAAATTTTATATTACCTAAAGTTTCAAATCTTAATATAAGTAAACATTGCGCGCTTAATGAATACATATTAGGATCTTTTAACTACTAAGTCTTTACTAAAGTTTTTCTCCTCTTTCTTCTATTATCTTCTTGTACCAATATCCTGATAATTTTATTTTTCTATCTAAATTATTCTTATGATCAACATATATAAAGCCATATTGCTTTTTATATCCATTTAACCAGCTCAATAAATCAATTGCAGACCAAGCGTAATATCCTTTTAAATTTATATTTTCTTCAATGGCTCTTTTCACCGCTTTTAAATGTGCCTCGATATATTTTATCCTTGGAACATCTACTATTTCATCCTCAATTATCAGATCTTCATCTCCCAAACCATTTTCAGTAATATACATTTTTATATCACCATAGCTATCTTTTAACATCCTTAATCCATCTAAGAATGCATCTGGAGCAATCTCCCATCCCCATTTTGTATAAACTTTATCTTTTAACATAACGGTTCTAAAAACTCCATCAAATGATGCATTTCCTGGTGCTCCTGTAGAATTCTCTCTAGTTCTTTCTTGACTTTCATTTTGAATATCATTCTTTGCAACCCTTTTCGGTTGATAATAATTAAGACCTATGAAATCATTCTTTGGCGCCATTTCTTTTATTACATCTAATTCATCTTGAGTCCATTCTGGAAGCCATCCTTTCTGTTCTAACTGTTTAACTACATATTCTGGATAACTTCCTTTTAATATCGGATCATAATACCAGTTAATTTCATACTGATTTGCATGGTATGCTGCTTTAATATTTTCCTCATTGCTATCTATACTAAATGCTGGAGAAAAAACGTGAGTTATTCCTATTTCACCAAACTGCTTCATTTCCTTATAGGACTTTACCGCTTTGGCATGTGCTGTAAAAACATTATGTGTTACTTGAAAATACTTTTTAGGATTGTTCCTAATACCTGGTGGATGCGCTCCTGCTAGATACCCTAGCGATGCAAATACAACAGTTTCATTAAAAGTAATCCAATGCTTCACCCTGTCACCAAATGCTTTAAAACACACCTCCGCATATTTTACAAAAGCATTAACAGTTCTTTTATTTGTCCATCCCCCATCTTCCTCTAAATTTTGAGGCATGTCCCAATGATATAATGTTATAAATGGAACTATTCCATATTCTAAGCATTCATCTATTAAATTATTATAAAAATCTATCCCTTTTTGATTAACTTCCCCGTCACCATCTGGAATTATTCTTGGCCAAGAAACAGAAAATCTATATGATTCTATTCCAATTTCCGCCATCAATTTTATATCCTCTTTATATCTATGGTAATGATCTACCGCTATATCTCCATTAGTTCCCTCAAAAGTTTTTCCTGGAATCTTGGAAAATACATCCCAATTTGATATTCCCTTGCCATCTTCGTTATATGCTCCTTCTACCTGATATGCAGCAGAAGCTGCTCCAAATAGAAAATCCTTAGAAAATTTCATAATTTAATTACTCCTTCTATTTCTACATATTTGTCCATTCACTAGTTAGCTAATCTTAGCGCAAAATCTAATACTTTCTCCCCATTCATCATTCCGTAATCAACCATAGGTATTACATCTACAGGGATTCCCAATGGTTCGCATATTTTTTTCGCTTTTCCTAATGTGTATCCAACTTGTGGTCCTAATAACGCAACACTTACACCATCTAGATGTTTATCCATTTGACCTTCTGGAAAAGCTTCAATATCTACCTCTATTTCCCTGATTTTAGCTGCATCCTTCATTTTATTTACCAAAAGACTTGTTGACATTCCTGCTGCACAAAATAATCTAATTTTTATCATTTACTATCCTCTCCTTTAAAAAAGTATATCTTTGTATAGAATTTATTTTAAATTTAATCTGTTTTTTAATTACACTTTCACTAATCCATTTATAACTTTTCTTAGTTCAATTATTTGCTCAATTAAATTTTTCTCTGTTATTGCAGTCATCAAATGATCTTGTGCATGTACAAACAAGACTGACATATTTATTCTTTCGCCATTAGCCTCTTTTTGTAGAAACACTGTTTGTCCATCATGTGCCTTTGCAATAGCATCATTTGCTAATTCCATTTCTTTTTCAGCTTCTTCATAATTTTCTTCTTTCACATTGTTGAGAGCCATATAAGCGTGATTTTTACAATCTCCAGCATTGATTATAATATTCATAATTGCTATTTCTAATTCTTCCATAACTAATCTCCTCCGCTCTATATAATTTAAATCATCTTCATTCCATGCCATTACACAAAAGCAATACGGATGCCAAACTCTATAAAAACTTTTTCAAAAGTTAGTATTTAAAAGCTCCTTTTATTTCATTTAAACAGTGTAAGACCTTACTATATAAAGCTTTTACCATTTCCCGCTCTTTTGAAAATATTTTTATTTTATAATTATATTTTTAAAAATATTTTCAGTAAAAATCCAATATTGTTTGATTGCTTTTTTAACTGTTTATTTTTTTACTCGTAGTGTTTAAGAAAAATATATATTCTTTACACAGTGTTTGAATAAAATAGCACAGCGTTTGGTTTTTTTATTAATTAAGTGTTATACACTATCTTTTTTTAAACACAACAATTAAATTTATAATATTTTATTAAAAATCATCTTATAAAAAAATTATGTTTACATACATATTTATTCGACAAAGTGATTTCACTTCAATATATGTAAATATCCCTTTCATTTTAATTTTTAAGTAGAATAATTTAACTAATATATTAAAAATGAGTTTTACTAATATAAATAAATATATTATAATTAAAAATTGACAATGTATTATCAAAATGCAAAAAAATAAACACTTTAATAAAAGAAGTATAATTATTTTGATAATACGAAAATATTTAAGGAGGATTATTTATGAAACAAAAGCTAAGCTTTCAGCAAAACTTATTAATAGGTTCATTATTATTTGGACTATTTTTTGGTGCTGGTAATCTAATTTTCCCAGTTCAAATGGGACAACAGGCTGGAGATCACGCTTTTACAGCTACTATTGGATTTTTAATTACTGGAGTAGGATTACCTATATTAGGGATTATCGCATCTGCTCTTTCAAGAAGTGAAAGTTTATTTGATATGGCGAGGCCTATTAGCTCTCGTTATGCAAGTATATTCACATGCTTATTGTACTTAACAATTGGCCCTTTATTTGCAATTCCACGTACTGCTACAGTTGCATTTGAAGTTGGAATTCATCCTTTTATTTCTGATGGATATTTGAAATTAGGACTAATTATTTTTTCATTAATATTTTTTGCTTTTACTATTTATTTTTCATTAAAACCAGGACAAATTTTAGATTGGGTTGGTAAGTATCTTACCCCTATTTTCTTGGTATTATTATCAATTTTATTAATCGCTACATTTGTAAATCCAATGGGACAAGCAAGTCAATTTCCTGCTCAAGGAAATTATGCAACTCAGCCATTATTCACTGGTTTATTAGATGGATATAATACCATGGATGCACTTGCTTCTGTAGCCTTTGCTATTATTATTATTTCTAACATACAAAAACTAGGAGTTAAAAACCCTCAATCAATTGCTATAGAGACATGTAAATCAGGCCTTGTTAGCGTTATAGGAATGACTATTATCTATGGATCGCTAGCTTATATGGGTGCTACAAGCTTAGGTAGCGTTAACCGTGCTGATAACGGTGGAAGTATATTATCTATGGTAAGCAATCATTACTTTGGTTTTACCGGACAAATATTATTAGCTTTTATTGTTGGAATTGCATGTATAAAAACAGCTATTGGTTTGATAACTTCTTGTTCTGAGATGTTCAGCGAAATGTTTCCAAACTCTATTTCTTACAAAAAATATGCTGTTTTATTTACAGTTTTCTCTTTCATAATCGCTAACTTTGGATTAAGTAATATCATTCAACTATCTATACCAGTACTTATGTTTTTATATCCTTTAGTAATTACTTTAATCCTACTATCTCTATTAGCACCTTTTATTAATAAACAAAGCGATGTTTATAGATGGACAACAGGATTCACAGTTATTGCGGCATTTTTTGATTTATGTAAATCATTGCCTCAACCTCTACAAGAAAATTTAATCGTTAAGCAACTTGTGAATTTTGCTCACTCATATTTACCTGGCTTTGATTATGGATTTGGATGGATAATACCAGCTCTTTACGGGTTCTTCATAGGACTAATCATCTGGACTATTCGTTCAAAGAAACGTAAAAGTGCTTAACCATAATATTTTAAGAATAGCTCAATAAAAATCTCTTTACACAGATTGTAGATTATTTATCTTACGCTCGTGTAAAGAGATTTTTTAATAATTTATATTACAATTAACACAGTATTTGCAGCTTTTATATAAGTATAAATTTTCAGAAATAAAAAACAACCTAGCATATTAATGCTAAGTTCAATTCAAAATATTCAATTTGTATTATATAATTGGTGGCTCACCCGGGAATCGAACCCGGGACACCATGATTAAAAGTCATGTGCTCTACCGACTGAGCTAGTGAACCAAAAATTGGCTAGGATGACAGGATTCGAACCTGCGAATAATGGAGTCAGAATCCATTGCCTTACCACTTGGCGACATCCCAGTATGGGGTGAACGATGGGACTCGAACCCACGACAACCAGTGCCACAAACTGGCGCTCTACCAACTGAACTACGTTCACCATATTTGACTATAAAAATTAAAATTTTACTTCTAATTTTTAAAGATTAAAGTATTACCAATATAGGTAAAAAATTTTTATTTGCTTGTTTATTATAAGTTACATATTGTTAATTGTCAACTATATAAATATAATTAATGCTAAGTATAGTACCAATTATATTTTCAAAACCATTATAACCAAAGCCTAAAGCCTCTTTATTCTATTGATATCTCAGCATTTCTAGCTAAAAATACTCTTATCTAAAATAAATAGAATTATTCATTTAAATCATAATCTCATTATTTTCTGATTTTAATAAGTTTAGAATCAGTTAAATAATTTTTAGGGGTGATAAAATCACCCCTATTATATGAAAATAATCATTGAAATATTTCTTTATTTAAATACCTTTATACGTTCTTCTAATGGTTTAAATTCTTTTGGGCCTGGATCCGCTGTTGGCTTTCCAAAAGGCATTTGCCCAATAAGTTTCCAATCATCAGATATTCCCCATTCTTTCTTTATGTCATTTTCAATAAGCTCATTATAATGTTGAAGCGATGCTCCAAATCCTTCAATTTCTAATGCAGTCCAAATAACAAACTGGTGCATTCCACTTGCTTGTTGAGACCAAATTGGGAAATTGTCTTTATAAAGTGAAAATTGTTGTTGAAGAGATTCTATCACGCTATTATCTTCAAAAAATAAAACTGTACCGTAACCACTTCTAAATGAATTTATTTTTTCTTTAGTTGGCTCAAATTTATCTTCAGGAACAATCTTTCTTAAAGCATTCTCTGTGATATCCCATAATCTATCATGATGATCTCCTAACAATAGCACTACTCTTGCACTTTGTGAATTGAATGATGATGGTGTATGCTTTACAGCATGTTCTATAATTTCCTTGATTCTATCATCAGAAACCACCTTTTCTTTACTAATTCCATAAAATGAACGTCTATCTGCTACAGCAGTAAAAAAATCTTTTGACATATAATCATTCCTCCTATCATATCTAAATTTATTTAAGTATTTATATTTTTTCCAAATAATTACTTATAGTAATTTAAAATTATATCTAACTATAACTAGTACATCTTTTATATAAAAACAGTGAAGCCTAATAAATCCACTTCAATATTTTTAATTAGTTACTTACATTTAGTAAGTAACTTTAGATTAATTATTACATACTTATAACACTTAGTCAATAGTATTTTAAATATAAATTCATAATTTTTTTAATTTTCAAACAATAAAAAAATATAAAGAATCTCTATTGTAATTAAGAAAATTCTTTATATTTTTTGAATTGTATTAGTTAATTCCATTTTTCTGCCCATTTTTGAATCTCATCCATGGCACTTTGAAGATCACGGCCTTTTTCTGTCAATTCATATTCTATGCGCACTGGAGTTTCCGGATAAACTTTTCTAATAATTATTCCTTCCTTTTCCAGCTCCTTAAATCGTTCTGTAAGCATACGAGCACTCATATTAGGAATAGCTTCTTCTATATCTGAAAATCGATTTTGTCCATTCAATAATGTTCTTATAATCAATCCGGTCCATCTTTTTCCTAGTAATTCAAAAGCATTTTCAAACCTTGGGCACATATGAAATTTTTCCATATTTAATCACCACCTGTTACTATTCTATCATAATCACTTAATTAAGATAAGCAACTTATGATATTATACTAAATATAATAATATTCATTAAATAAGTCAATATTCCGTAAAACTTATGTATTAACTTTGATCTTTATGGTAATATCTAATATTAATTAATTATTGAATCTAAAGGAGGATTTTATTATATGGTTAAACCTTTATTTTTAGCACACGGCTCTCCAATGATGGCCATTGAAGAAGATAATTATACTGAATTTCTAAATAATCTTGGAAAGAAATTAAACCCTAAAGCTATTGTTATCTTTACAGCACACTGGGATAGTGAAACACTAACTATATCATCTTCTGATTCCACATACGAAACAGTATATGATTTTTATGGATTTCCAGAAGAACTTTACAATGTAAAATATGAGGCGCAAGGTTCTAGTACAGTTGCAGCAAAAGTCGAAGAAAAACTTTCACACGAAGGCATAAAAGTTAAAAAAGACTTAAATAGGGGTCTAGATCACGGAGCTTGGACTCTTTTAAAACACCTTTATCCAGAAGCCAACATCCCCGTTGTTCAAGTTTCAATAGACTCGAAATTATCCATTGAAGAACAAATAAAAATAGGTAGCGCTCTAAAAACTTTAGGTGATGAAGATATCTTAGTTATCGGAAGCGGAAATACAGTTCATAATCTAAATTTAGTTGATTTTGAAGCTGTAAGCAATGATTCTTGGGCTGAAGAGTTTGATGAATGGTTAATTAACAGGTTAAAAGAAAATGATTTTAATTCACTTTACAATTATAGAGATCAAGCTCCAAATGCCGATTTGGCTGTTCCAAGCCCTGAGCATTTTGTTCCGCTATTTATAGCATTAGGCAGCAGTTCGCTACTAATTCCTAGAGTTATTTTTCGAGAGTATGAATTAGGAAATTTAAGCCGTCTTTGCCTTGAATTTTAGTAATCTAATATTTTAGCAGGATATGATATACTCAATCCTGCTTTAGTAAAAAATTTAATAGTATTTTTCCTTTACTTCTCTTGTGAATCCATAATCAATAATTACTGGCCTGCCATTAATTACTCCCCAACTACTTTGTCTATTCAAATCACTTAATAGTAAATTATAATTTTGAGAAATACTTTTTATCTGTTTTAAAGCAAACATTTCTTTTTTACTTTTAACATCAAAATATCTCCATATTTCCGTAATATTATATACCTTATTCGCTCTCTCCATAATTAAGAACTCAAAGTTTTTTGAAACATCTATAACCTTCGCAAACATGTTAGAATTGTCATAACGAGAAATATAATACTCTGTTTTATTTTGTGCAATTCCAGCTGCATTCTTTGCTATTTTTACTACATATCCATTCCCAAGATCAAATACTTCTCTACAAGAACCGGAACCAATATATCTGCAATATCCTCGTGTTATACTAAATATAATTCGATTAATATCCATTTAAACACCTGCTTTATGCTCATCTCTTTATATTCATTGGTAAAATTCTACATATTATATTATTCGCTCGATATGAAATTGGTTCGCTATGCTTTTACAACTTAATTAATTCCAAATAAAAAATGTAGCTGAGGAATTTTATTTTTTCCTCAGCTACATTTATACTTTCTACTTATCCGGCTCAACATGAACCATTACCTGCGTTATATCTAGATCTTCTTTCAATTTATCTTCTATTTTTTCGGTAATGGAATGCCCTTCAACTAAAGACAATTCAGAACTAACACTAACTACCAAATCAAGTAAAATATTATTTCCATGAACGCGCGCTCTTATATTCTTAATTTGTTTAACACCAGGAACTTGGTTAATAGATTTAGTTATACCATCAAGCTTCTCTCTACTAAAACCATCTGATAGATTATGAGTTGCCTCCCTAAATATATCCCATCCTGTCTTTAATATTAAAGCACTTACAACTACAGCTGCAAGAGGATCTATCCAAGGAAAACCAAACTGAGAAGCAACAATACCTATGGTCGTACCAATACTTACCCATGCATCAGAAAGATTATCTTTTGCAGCAGCCATTAGCCCAGAGCTTTTTATCTTAACAGCAATCCTCATATTATAACGATATACCATGTAAATAGCCGCAGCACAAAAAATTGCAACTACAGCAGATACTAAATCAGGAGCCTTAGGGTTAAAAAAGATAACTGATTTAATCGCATTATAGAGCACATCAAGACCAACAGCCAGCATAATTAAAGATGCTATTAATGATGCTATTGTTTCTGCTCTAAGATGACCATAAGGATGATCATCATCAGCTGGCTTTCTTGATATCTTTAATCCAATTAAAACTGCCACTGAAGCTATTATATCGGTAGTATTATTAATTCCGTCAGCTAATAATGCCTTGGATTGAGCAAAAAAACCAACTCCGAGTTTTAATAATGATAATGTTATATACGCTATAATACTCACTCTAGCCCCACGTTCCGCTATTTTTAAATTATTATAACTGTTTTCCATACTTTCCACCCCTGACTATACTATTTTTCAATGCTATCTTAATAATTATCATTCTTAAATAAATTTATGCAAAACATACTCTTCATTGAAGTAATTCACTTTCAAGTACTTTACTATAAGGCAATTACAGCATATGATTTGCTATAAAAATGTATTTTACAATTAAAGATTACATAAAGTTAATTTTCCAAATAACATAAGTATTATTCGTTATTATATCTACATATTATATGACACTGAATTTTATAGACCTTATCATACTTATATGTGTATATACTAAACATAACGCATTTAGCATTTGGTTAATAGTTTCAGGTTAGCTAATATGGCCATAAATTAAATATTATTATCAAACAGAAAGTAATTAAAATGTTCATTTTACAGATAAATTAATTTGCTATAGAATTTTCTATATATTTATCAAGATACCGTTCTAAGTCATCAATCTCTTCATTTTTAGGTAAACAACTAATTAATGTTTTTAAAACGTCTCTCTCCTTTATATAGTTAAGAGAAAATGAAAAATTTAAATCAATTATCCAACTTAATTCATATATTTTTCTATCATTATAATTTTCCAGTGAATTATTACTAATTTTTTTGTTTGAACGAATGTCCTTAATAAGCTCTGAATTATAGCCTGATGTAAAAGGTAAATTATCAAGCGCCGGATTAGGATGATTTTTTCTTTCTCTCTCATATCCCATAATGATTCTGAAAATATCAAGTTTATCGGCATCTCTAATCAATTTGCAAAACAATGATTCTTCCTTATTCAAATCCATCGGAAGATCTTTTGCATTATGAATATTTACAGCTTTAATAATAATCTTTCTTCTACTGTCATCTAAGTTTTTTAATGTTCCATTCTCTTCTAATATTTTAACGCCTAAAGCAGCATGATTTTCTGAAAAAGCATCCCTAAATGTCTTATACTTTTTAAATTGTTCAAACCTTCCTATATCATGGAATAATCCTATTATCTCCGCTGTATCAACTTCTTCTTGGGTGAAATTTAAAGATTTTGCAATATTTACAGCATGCTCTGCGACTTTTAGCGTATGTATTTCCTTAAGTTTAATATTCTGATTTATTAAGCTATCTTCCCCATAAAATTTTTTTACATAAGAGCTAAACCAATCATAATATTCTTTAACTAATATATTTTCCATTTTTATCTCCTTACTATATCTAAATATATATCTATTATACTCCTTTAGCATAAATTACTTAACTATAAAGCTCCCTTCTATTTGAGCATAGGTTTTAATTCACATTCATTATGAATCCTTAAAGAATAAAAATACCTTGACAATATTCATTTAATATTGCCAAGGCTTTATAATTTAGGATTTGATCATAAAAATTATATTTATTTTATGTTTATATTTATTTTCCTTGTAAATACTCATCTATTGCTTTTGCTGCCTTCTTACCAGCACCCATAGCAAGTATTACTGTTGCTGCTCCTGTAACTGCATCTCCACCAGCATAAACTGCTTCTTTAGTAGTAAGACCTGTTTCTTCTTCAGCTACAATACATCTTCTCTTATTGATTTCTAATCCTTGAGTTGTTGATGAAATTAATGGATTTGGTGATGTTCCAAGTGACATTATTACAGTGTCTACATCCATAACAAATTCTGAACCAGGAACTTCAACTGGACTTCTTCTTCCTGATGCATCTGGTTCTCCAAGTTCCATTCTTACACATTTCATTCCTTTAACCCATCCATTTTCATCTACTAAGATTTCTGTTGGATTAGTTAATACGTCAAAGATTACTCCTTCTTCCTTAGCATGATGTACTTCTTCTACTCTTGCTGGAAGTTCTGATTCACCTCTTCTATAAACGATATGGCTTTCAGATCCAAGTCTTAAGGCAGTTCTTGCTGCGTCCATAGCAACATTTCCTCCGCCTACTACTGCAACTTTTTTACCAGCTCTAACTGGAGTGTCATATCCTTCTACTGCTGCTTTCATTAAGTTTACTCTTGTTAAAAATTCATTTGCTGAACATACTCCATTTGCATTTTCTCCTGGTATTCCCATGAATCTTGGAAGTCCTGCACCTGAACCTATAAATACAGCTTTAAATCCTTCATCTTCAAACAATTGATCTATAGTTATAGTTCTGCCAACTATAACATTAGTTTCTATTTTAACACCAAGTTTCTTAATGTTTTCAACTTCATTTTTAACTACTTTTTCTTTTGGAAGTCTGAATTCTGGAATTCCATATTCTAAAACTCCGCCTGCTTTATGAAGTGCCTCAAATATAGTTACTTCATATCCTTTTTTAGCTAAATCTCCAGCACAAGTAAGTCCTGCAGGACCACTTCCTATAACTGCAACTTTAATTCCATTTTTAGGTTCTGTTGCACTTAAATCAACATTATGTGATGCTGCCCAATCTGCTGTAAATCTTTCAAGCTTACCAATGGATACTGAGTCACCTTTTATTCCTAAAACACATCTTCCTTCACATTGCTTTTCTTGTGGACATACTCTTCCACAAACTGCTGGAAGTGAGCTGTATTTTGAAATTTCTTTTGCAGCTTCTTCAAATTTTTCATCTTTAACATAAGAAATAAATCCTGGTATATTGATTGATACTGGACATCCTTCTACACACTTAGGATTCTTACAGTTTAAACATCTAGAAGCTTCTTTAGTTGCTTCTTCTTCGTTATATCCAAGACAAACTTCTTCAAAGTTAGCTGCTCTAACCTTTGGATCTTGCTCTCTTACTGGTATTCTAACTAATCTCTCATTCATGTCCATTATTTATCACCTCTGCAACCACAGCCACCGTGACTATGAGTATTTCCTTCTTCAACTTCTAACTGTGCTTTTCCTTCTTCTGTTTTATACATAGCTTGTCTTCTCATTGATTCATCGTAATTTACTAAATGTCCATCAAATTCTGGTCCGTCAACACAAGCAAACTTAACTTCTCCTCCAACAGTAACTCTACAAGCACCACACATACCTGTACCATCAACCATTATTGGGTTTAAGCTTACTGTTGTTGGAATTTTTAATTCCTTAGTTAGCATAGAAGTAAATTTCATCATTATCATTGGTCCAATAATAATTGCATGATCGTAACTTTTACCTTGATTATTAACTAGCTCTTTAAGCATATCTGATCCAGTTCCCTTAAATTCATATGAACCATCATCAGTTGTTACATAAAGATTTCCAGCAGCATTCTTTAATTTATCTTCATATATTAATAAATCTTTGTTTCTGCTTCCTAAAATAACATCTACAGCTATTCCATGTTCATGCATCCATTTTACTTGTGGGTAAACTGGTGCTGCACCAACTCCACCTGCCACAAAGATGAAATTCCTTTTCTTTAATTCTTCTATATCCTCATGTATAAATTCACTTGGTACACCTAATGGTCCAACAAAGTCAGCTACATGATCCCCTTCATTAAAAGCAGCTAACTGTTTTGTTCCTTTTCCTACAGTTTGAAAAACTATAGTTACTGTTCCTTTTTCCTGATCATAATCTGCTATAGTCAAAGGTATTCTTTCACCTTTTTCATCATTTTTTATAATAATAAATTGTCCAGGCTTTGCAGATTTTGCTACTCTTGGAGCTTCTATATCCATTGAAAATATATTATTTGTTAGCTCCTTTTTGTTCACTATTTTATACATTTACGTTCCTCCTAATTTAACCAAGTAAACTTGATTCAGATGATTTTTATATTCATCTGAATCTTAGCATAATTTTTGTTCTTGCGAGAATATACTTTATCTATAAGTATTATTTAATATCTTTATTGCTAATTGCAAATTCCATATAGATTAAGATTTAGATACAAGTTCTTTGTCTGGAGATACTAATATCTTAACATGTTTCTTCTTTTCTGGACCTGTTAATGCTCCGAATCCTTCTTCAACTATATCATCTAAATGTATTTTCTTAGTTACATATCCTTCTGCTTTTATTCTTCCATCTTTCATTTGAGCCATAGTTGCTGGGAATTCATGTCTGTATGCTAATGTTCCAATGATTTTCTTCTCAGTAAATACTAATACATTAGGATTAAATTTAACATCATTTTCCCATATGCTAGTTACAACTAAAGTTCCTTCAAACTTTAAGCTATCTATACCTGTATCAAAACCTATTTGAGCTCCTGTAGTTTCAAACGCCACGTCAACTCCTAATCCGTTAGTAAGCTTCTTAACTTCCTCTGCTATATTTACTTCATTAGGATCTAATACTACATCTGCCCCTGCTCTTTTAGCATACTCTTGTCTTATAGATTTTCTTTGTAATACTATTATTAATTTTGCACCAGCTGCTTTTAAGCACTCAATAGTTGCTAGTCCTATTGGACCAGATCCTAGTACTAACGCAGTATCCCCTGTTCTAAAATTACCAATTCTAATTGAATGTAATGCTACTGCCATTGGCTCAACTAAAGCAGCTTGTTCGTAAGACATTTCATCTGGAATCTTATGTACGAATTCTTCTGGGAAAACTGTATATTCAGCAAGTCCTCCACCACTTCCACAAAGTCCATGGAAACCTAATGATGAACATAAATTATATTTTCCTTCTAAGCATGCTGGACATTTTCCACATGCAACTATAGGTTCAACTATTACTCTATCTCCTGGTTTAAAATTCTTTACATTAGGACCAACTTCAACGACATCTCCTGAAAATTCATGTCCTAAAACTACTGGAGCAGTTGTACCACTTAATGGGTGAGGTTGTCCTACTGGTATAAATATAGGTCCTCCTAAATATTCATGTAAATCTGATCCACATATTCCACACCATTTTACTTTAATCTTTACACCATTAACTGTAACTTTAGGTTCTTCAATTTCCTCTACTCTAACGTCTTTCTTTGCATACCATAATGCTGCTTTCATCTTAAAACTCCTCCTTGGATAAATTGTTAATTAATTCACATATATTTTATTAAGCAATTTCCATGCCAAGTTATGACTAAGATTATATTTTTTTGCGCTATTTAGGTTATTTGCTTGATATAATTTTATTTTACCTATTATTTATAGTATGATTTTATATAAAAACTATGAACTACAAAAGAAAAATGTATCAAAACGATACATTTTATTTTCTCATTTTGATACATAGATTTTTCTTTTCTCATTTTGATACATCTATATGATATTTTTTTATCTTTCTATATAAAGTTGCTCTTCCTATACTTAACAATTTAGATGTTAGTTGAAGATTTCCATCACATTTTTTTATAGCATCCCTTATAGCATTCTCTTCTAATACATCGAGAGGAACTATTTTAATCTCCTCTTGATTTAGAGGTTCCTCATTCAAAGTTTGTGTCATATTATTATAATCTAAATTATTTATATCTATATTCATTATTTCATCTTCGCTTAAGTAATAATCTCGTTCAACAACATTCTTAAGTTCTCTTATATTTCCGTCCCAATCATATTTCTTTAACTTATCAATATATTCCTTACTTACAGTTATAATCTTATTTTTGTTTTTTATGTTTAGCCTTTGAACAAAATCATTTACAAGTACATCTATATCATCTTTTCTTTCTCGTAATGGAATAGTCTTTATTTCCATTACACTTAACCTATAATATAAATCCTCCCTAAAATTTTTCCTTCTTATTTCATTTTTCAATATTCTATTAGTAGCACCAATAACTCTAACATTTAGTTGTTTCTCATAAGTCCCACCGACTCTAACGATCTTTCCATTATCTAAAACCCTAAGAAGCTTACTTTGAATATCTAATGGTAGCTCACCAATTTCATCGAGGAAAATTGTCCCTCCGTCTGCTAATTCAAACTTACCTGGATGCCCTTCTTTTGATGCTCCAGTAAAAGCACCCTTTTCGTATCCAAATAATTCACTTTCAACTAATTCGCTAGGTATTGATGCACAATTTACAGCGACAAACGGACCTCTAGCCCTATCACTATAATTGTGTATTGACTGAGAAATCAACTCTTTACCAGTACCGCTTTCTCCTTGTATTAGTATATTGCAGTCACTTTTTGAAGCCTTTTTAGCGAAGGCTATCATATTTGCCATCTCTTTGCTTGTTGTCATAATGTCTTTAAATTCATATTGTGCTTTATATCCAACAAACTTATTTACTAGTTTATGTACAATCTTAACTTCTGTAAAAGTTATTACCATACCACTACTCTTACCATTTTTATTTAATGGCAAGACATTTATAACACATTTTATTATGTCATTATTTATAGAAAAATCCCATTCTATATTATTTAAAGATTTATTTTTTTCTTGCAATAATTTTTGAAAGTCTACACCATTTAGTACTTCATTAATATTCATATTCATTGCTTCTTCTAATGATATATTTAGAATTTTCAAAGCTCGTCCATTTATTCTTTTAACTTTCATATACTCATTAATAACTATCATGCCTTCTGATATAGAATCAAATGTTACATTAAGTAACTTATACGAAATAGCGAGTGCCATTTGCTTCTGTATTGATTGTGCCGCAGCAGTTACTATACCTAACGTATGAGAATGTGCATTATAATAATTTCCAGACATATTTATACATCCAATTAAATTATCATCTTCATCATAAATAGGAGATGCAGAACAAGTCCAAGAGTGTTGATTTACCCCATAATGTTCTGCTCCTATAGTCTGCACTGGTTTACCAAGGTATAAGGCAGTCCCTATAGCATTAGTTCCAACTACATTTTCTGACCATAATTCACCCTTAAGAAAGTTTAATTCCTCAATTCTCTTCATTATATCGTTATCGCCTATTACATCTACTATATATCCATCTTTATCCGTTAAAAATAATGCAAATCCTGATCCTCGAACCATGCTATAAATACTTTCCATAACAGGCCTAGCTACAGATATGAGTTCATTATTTTTATTAATTAATTCATTTATATTAGAATGTTTAACATGACCCTTACCATCATAAGGATCAACACCATAGTTCATGCATCTTATCCATGAATCACCAATTTCACTTCTAACCTTAGGATTGACATTTCCTGTAGAAATAAAGTCTTTCCAAGCCTTATTAATAAAATCCACATAATTCTCCATATATTTCTCCTATGCTTACACAAAGATAAATTTATCATTTATTATATCTTATATGATAAACTTATTAAATATATATGTCGAATTTAATAATATTTAAATTTGATGTTAGTTTTTGAATAATATAAATATATCACTCTCAACTTACTCTAAAATTTGAAAATCATTTAATATCCATACATAATTCTAATCCAAAGTAACGCTTATGTTCATCATCAATAAATTTTAAAGGTCCATTATAAAGTATTGTTCCTGCATATTTTCCCTTCGTTATAACAATAAAATTATTCAAATTATGGTCTGATGATCTTAAATTAAATTGAAATTCCCTAAGTTCTTTTTGAATAGTTTTAGTATCCAATTTCATCATCCCAAGTTCTGTAATTTCATCATCTGATAACTTTTTATCCTTATCCATATCTCCAATTTTAATTAAAGCTGTCGCTAAGTCTGTTCTAATTTCACTAGAATCAACTATTTTGCCATCAGATCCAAAATCATTTATTTGAAAATTCTCATTTGATGTTCTTTCCGTCTCAAGAGTATTTACCGTTTCACTAAGCATACTGATATCAGTTTTAAAGTCATCAACTGCGAGGCTACTACTATTGATACATTCAATAAAATTATAGAACCTTACTATACTTGTCAAAAAAATAATTAACAATAACAGGAGAAAAAGCATTTTTATTAGATTAATTTTTCTTATAACTATGCTATCTATATTAGACTTATAATTATAAGACAGTAAATTTCTAGTATACATTCTTTCACCTATCCTTTAAAATCTATTTATTTACATTATTAAGTGTAATACTCTATTATTAATTAAAACTTGTTTACGTGTAAAAAGCATGTTAAAACTCCTTCTGTTTTTGCTGATTTTATATAGATAATTCAACTAAGACCTTAACTTATGCATATAACTCGCCGAAATGAATAACATACTTCTGTTCCAGTTTCTAGTTGGGATATATTTCATAGTATAAATCTAACTTATAATTGGCTTATCTATATAGGTATCCAAACTTAGAATCCAACTTATTAGATGAATGTATTTACAAATTTACTAAAACTTTAAGTTCATATCTTCACTAGAAATCATAAATATATTTGTGGAGAAAACATTTGAAAATGAGCTGTTAAAGGTTCTTAGCTGTAGGTTGTTCCATTTTAGCTTGTCAAACTGAAAGTTGGAGCATGCTAAAGTTGATACTACCTGCTGCTTAGAACCTTCAGCGATATTTTCATAGCTTTTCGGAATCAAAATATTTATAATTTCGGTGAGGTATACTTAGGCTATGAAATATATCCTAACTAAAATAATAAGGCTTAGAAATGCAATTTAATAACATTTCTAAGCCTTATTTTAAAATAAATATTATTCACTAATCTATTCTTATTAATTTAGCTATATTTTTTGTCTATGTACTTTATATTCTATATATTCTATTTATCTGATTTTTTATTCTTTTTTGCCATATCTTTGTTGTGCACCTTATGGTTCAACTTATTATCATCACTATCTATCTTAATTTTCACCTCTTTGGTTTCAGAAGCTTCTACTTTATCATTAGCATCTATATCTTCTTTGCGTAATTTTATTTTATCACTATCCTTAACTTTTAAAGCACCACACTTAGTATCCTTTTTAGCTTTTATATCTTCGCTATCTATTATTTCTATCACTGAATCCTCAAGTATACGGGTTTGGCATGCCAATCTATATCCATCATCAATTTTTTCTTTTCCTAAAACTTTTAATTCTTCTTTAGTTGGTTCAGAAAGTTTTCCCTCTATAACTTTAATAACACACTTTCCACATTTTCCTTTTCCTTCACATGAGTCATTAATTTTTACCTTAGCATTTTTAGCAGCTTTTAAAACCTTTTTCTCATCTTTAACTTCTACTTCACTTATAAACTTAACCCTTACTGACATTCTTTCCCTCTCCTTTAAATCTTATATTGATAATTTTAAATTGACAGTTGTAACTTTATTTTATTGAAATTATTTGTAAGTTTAATTCCTATGTATTTCTTCACTTATCATAAACAATCTTATTTTTAAATTTGTTTGTTACCTTAAAGGATAATTATGTAAAGCTACCCTCTAAAAATTATATGATTGTTTACCTCTACAACTTCCCAATCAAAACTTAAATCCAAAATTATTACTCTAAATACTTATCTTTATTAAAATTATATACTTTAAATCATGATACTATACAAAACCTACTGGGTTCTATGCCTCAATAGCTCAATATTACTATTTTCAACTTTCCCTCTATATTTCTTTGCACTAACAATGACATAAATAGCAAACCAAGGTACTTATTTTAAATGACATATAAATGACAAATAGAGTCACCTTTTGTTGGTAACTCTATTTATTATATAATCCATATACTCGATCTATATTTAAATCATTACCATCTACATCCTCCAACTCTAACACTCCAGTTTCTCATTTTCTTTGCAGTTTGATCGCTTTGATAAGCCTTAATCTCATTCTCAGCTTTCTTTCTTCTTTTAATTATATCCTTAACTGTTTTTTGAGTTAGTTCTTTTGGAGTCATATTATCCCACCATCCTTTTTATTTTTGAAATAAAATTTCATCATTACATAAAGTCAATGGTAAATATATTAAGTTTGTACACATTAATTATTTTGTATAGTATTAAAATCACATCATTTATTCTATAAAACGCTGTACTTAAAATTTATTTATCTTTTACTGTAATTATACATCACATTTCTAATTTTTCACCATAATGCGTATAAATTATATTTAATATAAGCATTAAATTAGTAAATTTCTTTAAATACAACCTTTCTAAATCTATTTATTTCTATCATACAATAAAATTGTTAAATTTCTACACGTAAAACTTTAAAAGAACGTTAAAAATATTATATTGGTTACTATACTAAACTAACATTATTTTATTATTCATAAAAGTAACACAACATTAACATACCTTTAATGCTATCTTAGCTTTTTATAAATATACTATATCTATAAAGAATTTAACCATTCTTTGCTTCCTCAATTAAGAATAACCTTGTGGAAGTTTTCTAATATAAATATTTAATAAAGGAGATGTAAATAAAATGAATACTTTAAATATCTGTATTGATATCGACGGAACGATAACTAAGGCTTATGACTGGCTAGATATGGCGAATAAATATTTTAAGAAGAATATAACGGAAGATCAGGTAACAGAATATGAAATTCATGAAGTTATGGGTATAAAAAGGCAGGAATATGACGATTTCTATAATAGAAATAAGTTCAAACTCCACTCAGATCAAAAACTAAGAGATGGTGCTAAACTTGTTATAACTGCATTGCATCAATTTCATAATATATATTTTGTGACAGCTAGAGATTTAGAGCTAAAAACACTGACTCATCTATTTTTAAGAAACAATGAAATACCTTATGATAACTTATTTGTTTTAGGTAGCCACTACAAGGTTGACAAAGCACACGAATTAGATTGTAATGTTTTTATTGAAGATAACTACAATAATGCAATTCAGTTATCGGAGGCAGGATTCAATGTTCTTCTTATGGATACAAATTATAACAGGAAACCTATAAATGATAAAATAACTAGAGTTAATAATTGGAATGAAATATTCTTAATTATAACAGAACTATCTTCACAAATTAAAGCTGTTTAAAAAAAAGCCTCTCCTTAAAAGAATTAGGATAAGCTTTTATCTTAATAACTAATCATCTATCAGCCTGTATCCAACACCAACTTCTGTATAAATATATTGTGGCTGTGCTGGATTCTTCTCTATTTTCCTTCTAAGGCTTGCCATAAAAACCCTAAGTGATTGAGTTTCATTACCTAAAGCTGCACCCCAAATTTCATTAATTATGAAATTATGGGTTAATACTTTTCCTGCATATTTACAAAGTAGTGCCATTATTTTATATTCTATAGGGGTTAGATGTATATCCTCGTCATCTATACTAACTTTTCTTTTATTAAAATCAACAACCAATCCCTTAACCTTAAATATTTCTGTATTTTTATTTTCAGATGTATTTGTTACACTGTGCCTTAAAGAAACTCTAATCCTAGCTAATAATTCTCCAATTCCAAAAGGCTTAGTCAAATAATCATCTGCTCCTTTGTCTAAAGCTTCAATCTTCTGTCTTTCATTTTCTCTTGCTGAAACTATTATTATAGGTATTTTAGACCACTCTCTTACTTTTGTGATAACATTGATTCCATCAATATCTGGAAGCCCTAAATCCAATATTA
The DNA here is from genome assembly GCF_002969175.1 of Clostridium sp. MF28. NCBI lineage: Bacteria > Bacillati > Bacillota > Clostridia > Eubacteriales > Clostridiaceae > Clostridium > Clostridium sp. MF28. The sequence continues at coordinate 5,095,210 of NZ_CP014331.1, read as the reverse complement.
TCAAGTCTGGTTTATGAGACATAGAAAGCGCAATAGCTTCAATTCCTTTCTCTGTTTCTATATAATTAAATCCTTGTGCTTTTAATGATGCTGTTATGAAATTTCTTATGGGCCTGTCATCTTCCACTACAAGAATATATGGCTTATTATCCATCTATCTTTCCCTCCTTTGGAATGTTAAATCTAAAAATTGCGCCTCCTTCATCTTTGTTCTGGGCGCTGATTTTCCCACCATGTCCTTCAACTATAGATTTACAAATTGCGAGCCCAAGCCCAACACCTCTTCTTGAATCAGATATTTTATCTCCATTTGTAAAAAATCTATCAAATATATGTGGTAATATTTCTTCTGATATTCCTATCCCATCATCTATTACCTCAAATATAACATCGCCTACTTCCTCATATACTTTAACCTCAATTAAAGCTTCCTTAGGAGTAAACTTAATAGCATTATCAAAAAGATTTATAAGAACTTGCTCAATTAAATTTCCATCCATAGATAACATTATAACATCTTCTGGAACTGTTACCTTTATCTCATGATCCTTCAAGCGTTTTGAAGTTCTTTGAACTGCTTCATATACAACTTCTTCTACGAGTTCAAGGTTCTTTTTAATTTTCATGTTCCCACCTTCAAATCTAGTCATGCTGAGTAAATTTTCTACCAATCTTATAAGCCATTCAGTATCATCATAAATTCCTTGGAAAAGTTCATCTTTAGTATCTTTAGATAGAAGTTCTCCTGTTTCAATGATAGTACTTATTGCTCCTTTTATCCCTGCAAGTGGACTTCTTAAATCATGGGAAATTGATCTTAAAAGATTACTTCTTAATCTCTCACTTTCAATTTCTAACTTTGAATTTTTCTGAGTTTCAGCGAGAATTTCTCTATCTAAAGCAATATATATTTGACTAGCTACAGTCTCGAAAATGAATTTTTGTTCTGGTTTTAAGTTTCCAGTGATACAAGAGACACCTAACACGCCTAATACTTTATTATGACTTTTCAGAGGCATATAATATCCTTTTGCTCCATAGAAAGTATTAGTTCCCGCACCTGACTCTTTATCATTTAATAATGTCCAATATGCAACAGCTTCTTCCTCTTTATTTAGCAATGTCCGATCTTTCTCACCTTTAGTAGCCGTATAAATAAAAGGTGTTGTTAATTTATTTTCTTGAACTAAGTAGCAAATAACTGTTCTTTCTAATAATCTAGATAAATATTTTATCCCTATTCCCACAACATCAGCTGTACCTGTTGCACTTAGTAACTTTCTACTTACTCTATATAAAATTTGTGTTGTATTCTCTCTTGCTAAAGAATTTTGTGCTTCCCTTTGTATCTTGCTTGTGAGAGTACCAATTGTAAATGTCACTATTAACATTATTGGGAAAGTAGCTAAGTAGCTTTTATCATAAACTTCAAGAGAATATCTTGGATCAGTAAAAAGAAAATTAAATAAGAATATACTTATGATTGAACATATAAATCCTAAAAGATACCCTCTAGTTTTCATATTTACTATAATTACACCCAGAATAAAAATCATGATGACATTTGCTTCACGAAATCCTATGTAGTCTATAAATAATGAAATCATTGTAGATATAATCATTATTAAACTAGCTGTTAAAATTTCTTTCCATGAAATACTGACCCTTACTTTTTTTCTTTTTATAATGTTTTCTTTTTCTTTATTAAAAGTTGAATTCGGTATAACATAAACGTCTATATATGAATTAGACTCCATTAATTTATCAACTATATCTCTAGCATAAATTCTAAAAAAATTATTTGGTTTTTTATGATTTTTTCCTATTATAATCTTTGTGACATTTCTAAATTTTGCATATTGAATTATTTGTTCAACTATATCATCGCTATATACAGTTACTATCTCTCCACCCAACTCTTCTGCCAACTTAAAATTTGCACTCAAACTCTCCTTATCCTTTTTACTTAAGTTTCTCGACTTTGTTGTTTCCACATAAAATGCTATCCATTTTGAATGATGTGCTTCTGCCATTCTCCTTGCTGTTCTTATAACCCTTGAAGAAGATGGTGATGAAGAAATGCAGGCTAATATTGCATCTACTGTTGGCATTACGGTAATTTGCCCTTTTGACAACCTTACGCTTTCCACTTCATAATTTACTCTATCAGCAGTTCTTCTTAATGCAATTTCTCTAAGTGCAAATAAATTATTTTTAGTAAAAAAATTATTAAATGCTTTTGTCGCTTGTTCCTTATCATACACTTTTCCATCACTAAATCTTTTCAAAAGTTCATCTGGTTCAATATCAATTAATTCTACTTTATCAGCCTCATCAAATATTTTGTCCGGAATTCTTTCTCTAACTGAAATATGGGTTATACTTTCAACTATATCATTTAAGCTTTCTATATGCTGAACATTTAAAGTCGTATAAACATTTATTCCCGCTTCTAAAAGTTCCTCAATATCCTGCCATCTCTTTCTGTGCCTTTGCTCACTAGCATTTGTATGAGCTAGTTCGTCTACTAGCATAATTTCAGGTTTTCTAATAAGAGCCATATCCAGGTCAAATTCTTTTAAGGTTATCCCCTTATACTCAATAATCCTATTTTCTATACTCTCAAGTCCATTTAGCAATGCCATAGTTTCTTGTCTTGCATGTGGTTCTATATAACCTATCACTACATCGTAGCCCAATTTCTTCATATCATGTGCTTCCATAAGCATTGCATAGCTCTTACCAACACCAGCAGCATAGCCAAAAAATATTTTTAATTTTCCTCTTGAAGACACATTCTCTTCTTTTTTTATTTGATTTAAAAGATACTGTGGATCTGGCCTTTCATTTATATCTATTTAAATCACTCCTAACATTTCTTTAATTTTATCTTAGGCACATAAAAGAAACTAATAGTAAGACATACTGTTTTATTATTTCTTTGATTGCGCCTTCTGCCTAATGAAATTATATATCACTTCCTTTAACTTCTCCATTTAAAGATTTAACTCTCATATAGTTTTGTTTATCCTCATCAAAAGTTATTTCTATTTTATTATCATTTATAGTATACTTACCATACGTATAAAATACATCCTTATAAGAATTGTTTATTACCTTGCATTTACCATTCGAATTAAGCTCTAAAATAGTATTATCAGATGTTTTATATTCTCCAGCATATGGATTATTATTACAACCCGCTATGGAAATGATTATGATAATAGCTAAAAGCCCTAAAAATACTCTTTTCATAGTAATCCCTCTCATTCTATAAAAGTAAAATGAACTAGAATCCCAAATTACTTTATATTTAAAAGTGAAGCTATTTCCATATTGACTTTTAGAACATTTACTCTTGGTTCGCCAAATACTCCAAGTGTTCTACCCTCGGTGTATTTATCAATTAATTTTTTAAGATCACTTTCACTTATTCCTGAGGCTTTTGAAACTGCTGGAATTTGAATTTCTGCCGCCTTTGGACTTATATCAGGATCTAACCCAGAACCAGAACTTGTAAGCAAGTCTGTTGGTATATCTTCTTTCTTAACTCCAGGATTAGCAGCTAAGAAATCATTTATATCTTTTTCAACTCTTTCTCTAAGAATTTCATTGGAAGGAGCTAAATTTTGTGACCCTGAGCCCACTCCACTATATACTACTTTTCCACTTTCATCTGGTACATTATCTGCTTCTGTATAAGTGTTATAATTTACAGCTGAAATTCTTCCTCTAAAGAACCTTGGATCTGTGAAATTTTGTCCTATAAGTTCTGATCCAACTTCATTTCCATTAACAGTTATCATACTTCCATTAGCTTTTTTATTAAAAACCAACTGGCTTATTCCAGTCATTAAAAGAGGATATATAAGCCCACAAAGTACCATAAAAGTAATACTTAACAGAATAGATTTTTTGATTATTTTCATATAAAAATCTCCTTTTCTTATTGAGGTACATAATTTTTTCTTAGCCAATAATCTTCATTATCTAAGTTAGCCAATATTAAGAATTCTAACTAACGGAGTAATAATCATGTCAATTACCTTTATTCCTATGAATGGAATAATTACTCCACCGCCTCCATAAATAAGCATATTTCTGAGCAACATCATCTCTGCTTTCATCGGTTTATATTTTACACCTCTCATTGCTACTGGAATAAGTAGTGGTATTATTATTGCATTAAATATAAGAGCCGATAGTATAGCACTATATGGTGTTGAAAGTCTCATTATATTCATAATCTGCATTTCAGGTATAGCTACTGTAAATATTGCAGGTATAATAGCAAAATACTTTGCTACATCGTTAGCAATACTGAAAGTAGTTAAAGCCCCCCTTGTAATCAATAATTGTTTTCCTATTTCAACTACCTCAAGAATTTTTGTTGGATCCGAATCTAAATCTACCATATTAGCTGCTTCTTTAGCCGCTGTGGTTCCACTATTCATGGCAAGCCCTACATCTGCCTGTGCTAGAGCTGGTGCATCATTGGTTCCATCTCCAGTCATGGCTACAAGTTTACCTTGTTCTTGCTCTCTTTTAATTGCATCAATTTTATCTTCTGGTTTACATTCAGCTATAAATTCATCTACACCAGCTTCTTTAGCAATAGTTGCAGCAGTTAATGGATTATCACCAGTACACATAACTGTTTTAATCCCGATTTCTCTAAGTCTTTGAAATCTGAGAGCAAGACCTGGCTTAACGGTATCTTTAAGATATATAACTCCGTATATTTTATTGTTTACGCAAACTACAAGAGGTGTTCCTCCAAGTTTCGATACTCTGCTAACAGCTTCATCTAAATCATCTGGAATAATTCCTCCCATTTCTTTTATTCTGTTTCTTATAGAATCAGAAGCTCCCTTTCTTATATCAGTACCATCAGGCAAGTCCACTCCGCTCATTCTTGTTTGAGCTGTAAACTCAATAAAATCTAAATTTTTATACTCTTCTTCATTAATTGTTGCTTCGCTTCTTCTAGCAAGATCAACTATTGATTTTCCTTCTGGTGTATCATCTTTTATTGAACAGATTACTGAATAATTTATTAAATCTAATTTCCTTACGTTGTCAACTGGTATAAAATCCGAGGCTAATCTATTACCAAATGTTATAGTACCTGTCTTATCAAGAAGCATTGTATCAATATCGCCGCAGGCTTCTACAGCTTTTCCTGACATAGCTATAACATTGAATTTAGTAACTCTATCCATACCCGCAATCCCAATAGCTGATAATAGACCACCAATTGTTGTTGGTATTAAACAAACAAGAAGTGCTATTAAAGTTGAAATATAAATTGAAACACCCGAGTAATTAGCCATTGGATAAAGTGCAACTATAACTATAAGAAATATAATTGTTAAGCTAACAAGTACAGTATTAAGCGCAATTTCATTTGGAGTTTTTTGTCTTGATGCTCCCTCTACAAGAGATATCATTTTATCCAAAAATGACTCACCTGGTGTTGCTGTTATCTCGATCTTTAGCCAGTCACTTACAACCTTTGTTCCTCCTGTAACTGATGCAAAATCTCCTCCACGTTCTTTCATAACAGGTGCTGACTCACCAGTTATTGCAGATTCATCAACAGAGGCTATTCCTTCTACGACTTCACCATCATTAGGAATTATATCTCCATTTTCAACTAAAACTATATCTCCTTTTTTTAATTCATTTGCATTTATGACTTTAGTTGTTCCATCAGGATTCAACAATTTTGCTACAGTATCTTTACGCATTTTCTTTAAATTCTCAGCTTGAGCCTTTCCTCTACCCTCAGCTACGGCTTCCGCAAAATTTGCAAAAAGTACTGTTATAAACAATATTAGAGCTACAATAAAATTATATATTCTTAAATTACTTCCTTTATCTCCAAATAAGCTTGGATAAAATGTAAGCAATAAAGTTATAACAAAACCCACTTCAACAACAAACATAACTGGATTCTTTATCATATATTTAGGATTTAATTTCTTAAAGGACTCTATAATCGATTCTCTTAATATATCTCTTGTAATAAATTTAGACTTTTTTCTTTTATCACTCATATTATTTTTCTCCTTGCTTTCTACTTCATAATAATCAATTCCACAATGTTAAATGTTCTGCTATTGGTCCAAGCGCCAAAGCAGGTAAAAATGTTAATGCTCCAATTATTAAAACAATTGCAATTAGAGTTAATGCAAACATTGTATTATCTGTTCTAAAAGTTCCTATTGTTGTTGGAATTGTTCTTTTGGCGGCTAAAGAGCCAGCTACTGAAAGAAGAATTATAATTGATAAATATCTTCCATAAAACATCACTATACCTGTCGTAGTATTCCAAAACAGAGTATTATCTCCTAACCCTTCAAATCCAGAACCATTATTTGCTGCTGAGGATGTAAATTGATAAACTATTTGAGTTAACCCATGAAATCCTGAATTTGATATTCCTGCAATTCCCTCTGGCGATATTAATGCCAAAGTTGAAAACATCAATATTAGTAATGGGTGAATTATTATAGCTAATGCTATAAGCTTAATTTCTTTACCTTCAATTTTCTTTGATAAAAATTCTGGTGTTCTTCCAACCATAAGTCCACATAAAAAGACAGTAAGAATAGCATACATCATCATATTCATAAAGCCTACGCCCTTACCTCCGAATACAACATTAAGCATCATATTCATAAGAGCAACTGCTCCACCTATAGGTGTTAAGGAATCATGCATATTATTAACTGTTCCTGTTGTGAAGGACGTAGTTACTGTCGTAAATAATGCAGATTGTCCTACTCCAAATCTCACTTCTTTCCCTTCCATATTCCCCATAAGTTGATTTAGTCCCACATGTGCTAATGCTGGATTTCCAGCCTTTTCTGCATAATAACATATTGGAAGTGCTATTATAAATATTCCAGCCATTGCTCCAAATATGGTCCAGCCTTGTTTTTTATTTCTAAGCATTAACCCAAAAGTATAAACTAGTGCTCCTGGAAGTATCATCATAGATAGTATTTCAATTAAATTTGATATAGGTGTTGGATTTTCAAATGGGTGAGCCGAATTTGCCCCGAAGAAACCTCCGCCGTTTGTACCTATATGCTTAATTGATTCAAGAGCTGCTACCGGGCCAATTGCTATATCTTGCATTTTACCTTCTATTGTAGTAACTGTTTTAGTTCCCGATAAAGTTTGTGGTACACCTTGACTTACTAAAAGGATTCCTATTATTATTGATAGTGGCAATAAAACTCTTGTTGTAACTCTTGTCATATCAACAAAAAAGTTTCCCATTCCCTTTCTTCCAATTATTCCTCTCATAAAAGCAATAGCTGCTGAAAAGCCTGTTGCTGCTGATGTAAACATCATAAAAATAATCACTATCATTTGACTAAAATGAGAAAGTCCTGATTCTCCACTATAATCTTGAAGATTTGTATTAGTCATAAAACTTATAATTGTATTAAAAGATAGACTTTGTTCCATTCCATTTATTTTATTTGGATTAAAAAATAAAAAGCCTTGAGCTCTAAGCATTATATATCCTATAAATACCATTGCAGCATTCACTGCTATAATAGAAAAAATATATTCTTTCCAATCCATTTCATCATCTTTACTTATTCCACATATCTTGTAGATAAAGTTATCGATTTTATCAAATAGCTTGTCTCCAACGATTTTATGACCAGCGCTAACATAATATAGATACTTTCCAACTGGTAATACTATTATCATAAAAAGTAGTAAAGTTATTATTATTTGTAACCACTCCATAACTATTCCTCCTAGTTCCACTACTAATAATTTTAAAATTTCTCTGGATTAAATAGTGCATACCCTAAATATCCAAAAAGTAAAATTATAATTACAACTAAACTTAGCATTTATATTCCCCCATTTATTTTCTTTTACTTGTTAGTTTGTTTTTCACACCAATTAGTAAACAGTATGATAGAAAAAAATCCTACAAATAATGATGTCAAAAAAATAAAATCTAGCATCATCATATTTCTCCTTTCGCCATTCATATCTCATATATAAATATTACTAGCTATAATATAAAGATTGGATTAAGACTTTTTTCTTCTGCATAAAGATTGTATAAAGATTTCGTTTATACAATTTTATATTTAATATTTTTCATGTCCATAATTTAATATAAATTATTACTAAATGTACGGCTTATCAGAAATATGTATACTTTTCCTCGGTTTTCAAATAATAAATGAGATAAATAAATTATGATTTTCTATAAAAATTGAAGAGGAGGATTAGCCTAATGCAAAAAGTCACAAAAACAATGGACGGAAATCAAGCCGCAGCATATGCTTCCTATAATTTTACTGAAGTAGCTGCAATATATCCTATAACTCCTTCTACACCTATGGCCGAGGGGGTTGATGAATGGTCTGCTCACGGAAAGAAAAATATGTTTAATCAACCAATTAAGGTTGCTGAAATGCAATCTGAAGCTGGTGCAGCTGGTGCAGTACACGGATCACTCCAAGCTGGTGCACTAACTACTACATATACAGCATCACAAGGCTTGCTGCTTATGATACCAAACATGTATAAGATTGCTGGAGAACTTTTGCCTGCAGTATTTCATGTAACTGCTCGTGCAATTGCAACTCACGCATTATCAATTTTCGGAGATCACCAAGATGTTATGGCAACTAGACAAACTGGATTTGCTATGCTTGCATCAAGCAGTGTTCAAGAGGTAATGGATTTAGCATGTATAGCCCATTTAAGTGCAATTAAAGGAAGAGTTCCATTTACTCATTTCTTTGATGGTTTTAGAACATCGCATGAATACCAAAAAATTGAGGTACCTGATTTTGGAGAAGTAACTAAACTCTTAGATAAAGCTGCTTTAAAAGCTTTCAGAGATAGAGCTTTAAATCCTGAACATCCAGTTGCTAGAGGTACAGCACAAAATCCTGATATCTACTTCCAAGGAAGAGAAGCACAAAATCCTTTCTTTAATGCAGTGCCTGATATTGTAGAAAATTATATGAAAGAATTAAAAAATATCACTGGAAGAGAATATCACCCATTTGATTACTATGGAGATCCTGAAGCTGAAAGAGTTATAGTAGCCATAGGTTCAGTTTGTGACACTATAAGCGAAGTTGTAGACTATTTAAGAGAAAAAGGCGAAAAAGTAGGTATGATAAAGGTTCATTTATACAGACCTTTCTGTGATAAGTACTTCTTTAACGTTTTACCTAAGTCTGTTAAGAAAATAGCTGTATTAGATAGAACAAAAGAACCTGGTGCACCTGCTGAGCCATTATACTTAGATGTTACTAAGCTTTTCTATAATAAAGATAACAAACCAGTGATAGTTGGTGGAAGATATGGGTTGGCATCTAAAGATACAAGACCGTCTCAAATTATTTCTGTTTTTGGCAATTTAAATTCAGATAAGCCAAAAGATAATTTCACTGTTGGTATAGTTGATGATATTACTAACACTTCTCTGCCTGAAGGAGAAATAATTGATACTACACCACAAGGAACTATAAGCTGTAAATTCTGGGGATTAGGATCAGATGGTACAGTTGGAGCGAATAAGAGTGCTGTTAAAATTATAGGTGATAATACGAATTTATATGCTCAAGCATATTTTTCTTATGATAGTAAAAAGTCTGGTGGTACTACAGTGTCCCATTTAAGATTTGGAAAAAGCCCTATAAAATCTCCTTATTTAGTTTATAATGCAGATTATGTTGCTTGTCACAACAAATCCTTTATCTATAATTTTGATGTCTTAAAGGGGCTAAAAAAGAATGGAACTTTTGTACTTAACTGCCCATGGAATAAGGATGAAATTGAAGATAAATTACCTGCAGCATATAAGAGATATATGGCAAAAAATAATATTAAATTCTATACTATAGATGCAATTGCTATTGCTGGCGAAATAGGTCTTGGAAATAGAATTAATATGATAATGCAATCTGCATTCTTTAAACTTGCTAATGTTATTCCTGTTGAAGATGCAGCTAAATATTTAAAAGATTCAATTTCCCACTTGTATGGTAAAAAAGGTGATAAAATAGTAAAAATGAATCATGATGCTGTTGATAGAGGAATAGATTCATTGAACGAAATTAGTATACCTGAATCTTGGGCCAATGCTAAAGATAGTGATAAACCAGTTAAAGACGAACCAGACTTTGTTAAAAATATTCAACGTCCTATGGCAAGACTTGAAGGTGATGAATTACCAACAAGTACATTTAAAGGAATGGAAGATGGTACTTTCCCTCTTGGAACTACAGCCTATGAAAAACGTGGTATAGCTGTTAATGTTCCTGAATGGCAAACAGATAAGTGTATACAATGTGGTCAATGTGCGTTTATATGCCCTCATGCTACAGTACGCCAATTCTTAGTTGATGAAAGCGAAATGAAGAATGCTCCTGAGGACTTCATTACAAAGAAGGCTGCTGGAAAAGGTCTAGAAAACTACGGTTATAGAATACAAATAGCTCCTCTAGACTGCACAGGCTGCGGCAACTGCGCTGATGTATGTCCTGCTCCTGGTAAAGCTCTTATAATGAAACCGGCTGAAGAACAAATATTAGAGCAAGCTGAAAACTGGGAATACGCAATGAAGCTTACACCTAAGGAAGACTTGATTGATAGAAATACCTTAAAAGGCAGCCAATTAGTTAGACCTCTCCTAGAATTCAACGGTGCTTGCCCTGGATGTGGAGAGACTCCATATATAAGACTTCTAACACAACTTTTTGGTGAAAGAATGATAATTGCTAATGCAACTGGATGTTCATCTATATGGGGTGCAAGTGCTCCTTCTATAGCTTATACCACAAATGCTGAAGGAAAAGGTCCAGCTTGGGCAAATTCATTATTTGAAGACAATGCCGAATTTGGATATGGTATTTTCCTAGGTGTTAAACAAATAAGAGAAAAGCTAGCAGATTTAATGAACGAAGGTTTAGAATCATCTGACTTTAATGACGAGATTAAGAATGCTTTCCGCGATTGGCTTGATAACTTCAATGATGGAAACGGATCAAAAACAGCTTCTTCTAAAGTTTTAGAAGTTCTAAAAAATTCTAATAATGAAATTGCAAAAGAGATATTAGAAAGAAAAGATTATTTAGTTAAAAAGTCTCACTGGATACTCGGTGGAGACGGATGGGCTTACGATATAGGCTACGGTGGAGTGGATCAAGTGCTTGCTATGGGTGATGATGTAAACATATTTGTAATGGACACAGAAATCTACTCTAATACTGGAGGGCAGGCTTCAAAATCTACTCAAACTGCTCAAGTTGCTAAATTCGCAGCAGCAGGTAAGAAAACTAGAAAGAAAGATTTAGGACTTATGGCTATGAGCTATGGCTACGTGTATGTTGCTCAAATAGCTATGGGTGCAAACATGAATCATGCCATTAAGGTAATAGCTGAAGCTGAAAAATATCCAGGACCATCAATCATTATAGCTTATGCTCCATGTATAAGCCATGGTATAAAAGTTGGTATGGGTAACAGTATAAAAGAAGAAAAGAAAGCTGTTGAGTCTGGATATTGGCATCTATATAGATATAACCCATTATTAAAAGATGAAGGTAAAAACCCATTCTTACTTGAATCAAAAGAACCTTCTGCTCCATATAAAGACTTCTTACATGGAGAAATACGTTACTCATCATTAATGAACGTATTCCCAGAGGTAGCCGATAAATTATTTGATGAAGCAGAAAAGAATGCAAAAGAAAGATATGAAACTTATAAGCGCTTAGCTGATATGCAATATTAGTAAAAAGCTCCAAATAACATACATGTAAATAGTAACCAAAATAAAAAATCCCCGATTTTCCGGGGATTTTTCTATAAATACCTCAATTTCAAGTTACATTTATAGTTTAAAATATATTCCACACTAGAAATGGCAGGTACTCTTTTGTGCAGCGTTGCATTTAGAATAGAGTCGTAGCAATTTCTTCAGCAAAAGTTGTTCCATTCTCGCTTGTCCTTAGCACGTCTAAGGAGCATGCGTAAATGGAACAACTTTTGCTGTTAGAAATTCACAACTCTATTCTATAGCAACCGAAGCAACAGAGTACCTGTCATTTCGGTTAACTGAATCTTAAACTATAGATCTTACTTTTGATTTGTATCTACATATTCTTTTGCATTTCTAACTTGTACTTCGCTAGGAATGTTCACATTAGATACAGGTTGTGCGTCTTCCATATTAGCCCATGCTGCTGCATCATGCTTTTCTATTGGCATTCCAACGAACTTTTCTTTAAATTTATTTGTCATGTGTAAACCTCCTTTTACTATCCAAAATTATTCTAATAAATTTAGATCAGTAATAGTATTTACTTAAAAATGAAAAGTATGACTAGAGTTAATTTGCAACATGATAATTATTTAATTACATATTGGGTTAAAATCTAAATAAATTTGGAATGGACTCTTCATAAATAATGCAAGTTTTGATACTAGACTTTATTATTATATAAAAAAAATCTTCTTAATTATCCTCATATTTTTTATTTTAATATTTCCATATTTGTTTTCGGAAGTCTTATAAATAGATTTCTCACACTATATTCAATACAGTTTTTCTCCATGCTGACTTCATCTTTTTCTTTTAAATCTAAGTTCATTCTATAACTTCGGCTAATAATATTAAATGTACCAAGTAAATCAAAAAATCCATACCCTATTTCCCTATTAGGATATCTATATGTCGAGTTACTTCTATCAGCGCCCAAAATCAAATATGCTATAACTTTCGCTGAAAACATGGTTTTGTCATTTCCATTAACAACTCCCCATTGCAACAAAAGTGCGCAAGCCCCAGAAATTATCGCAGCAGCCACCGAGCTACCAGATACAGTTGTAGTTCCCCCTCCTACTTTTGTAGTTAATACATCTATCCCTAAAGTCGCTAAATCTGGGTTATTTATATCTACATTAACATTCGGACCTTTCCCAGATGCTGCGATCAACGCATTATCATTTCCGTAATAAGCTATTGTAGCTACTCTCCTGGCTGTAGATGGTATTGTTAACGTACTAAATGGGTCTGCTTGAAGAAATCTTGTATTCTCCGGTAATGTTTTTTGTGGCGGAAGCCAAATGTGATATCTTCCATCAGTTATATAATCTCCTCGTAACTGCAATGTCCATATTCCAGCTTTTATGCTATCAAAATTTATGGCTATTGCTTCATGGCCTGTAAAATATTCCGGAACATAATATTTCACAGTCATTCGAGTCTTAAAAAATACAAAATTAACATTTTGTATTTCATTGGCTTTCGCTTTAATGAATTTAGATGATTCTCCATTAGGCGAAATTACATTTATAGATGCCCTATTAGGTTTTATTACCCAAATTGTAAAGGAAAAATATTTCATTTCCTTTGATATTCTTAATTCTATAGAAACTATATCCCCTGTTTGCTTTATAATTCCCGAAGCATGACCTTCTGAAGCGCCTTCATTTCCAACACCAGCAACTGTAATTAGTCCTCTAAGCCTTCCTAGCGATGCTATATATCTTGAAATTAAATTATTACCATCATGACTACCTTCTGTTGTTCCAACTCCAATATATATAACCATTGGTCTATTAAGACTTACTGAAGCATTTTTTAAATAATCTATCGCTGCTAATACCTCTGAATCATTATATACTGGTGTATATGGAATACCATTTGCTATGAGCTCTTCCCTGAATTCCATGGACTCATAAAGTTTTACAACCACAAACTCACATCCAGAAGCTATCCCTTGAACATCGGCATTATACCCCCTTGCTCCAATGATACCGGCCATTTGAGTTCCATGCCCAACTTCATCTCTTGAAGGTACAATTAAATATGGATCCTGTTTATTTCTATAAGCCTTGACTGCATTAGTAATCTCTTCATTATTAAAGGTTTTTCCTATGTAAACTGAGGTATCATCAGAATCAGGAATAGTTTGATCCCAAAGACTTATTATTCTTGAAGTATCATCTTCCCTTATAAATTCTTCATTTAAATAATCTATTCCAGTGTCAACCATGCCTATAAGGACACCTCTACCATTTAAGTCCAAGTAAGGATTAATTTTAATTGCATTTATATTATCTACACTTGACGGAGATATATCTTGTAATACGTACTTACTTCTAGGATCTATGTAAAGAATCGATGGTACATCCTTAGCCAATCTAACTAAATCTTCTGGTGAAGCAGATACAACCGCGATAGTATCAGTAATTACATCTCCACACGCATAAGATACTTTGTCTATTTGACCTCTAAAATCTCCTCTATATTGAACTAAATAATTAGGCATTCCTCCATAATATAAACTACACTTCTTAAAACTAGGCAAAGCAGACTCCTTAGTATTACTTATATTTAATAGTATTTAGATAAAGTACAAATTATTCATTATGAAAATATAAATATAATTAAATGGCCTTATCATATTTATAAAAATGCGACCCATACTAATATTTATAAATATTAGTATGGGTCATAAATTTATTAAAAGTATAGATAAGACAATCATAGACTATACTTAGACTATGAAATATCTTCCAATCAGAAATGAGTAATATACTTTTGTGGAATGTTTCATTGGTAATTTTGATGGATGTGATTCTTTGGCTATAAGTTGTTCCAAATGTCCTAGTTCAAAGCTTGTTCTTTGAGGCTAGCACTTTGGATGCAACTTTATAGACTTAGAATCACCCATCAGAATTGCCCAGAAACTGTAACAAAAGTATGTTATTCATTTCGGTGAGTTATACGCATAAGTATAGATTATAATTAGTTTATTTATATATATTAATCAACTAGATTATCACTATTTCTAAATAAAAACTTTACATTAAGCATTTTATGAATTCTACTTAATCCAAGCACCATTAGATCCTAATCTATACCCACCAATAGTGGTATTGTATGCCATAGCTCCATTACTATATAAGTAATAATACTTTCCGGACACATCCTTAATCCATCCTGTTTGCATTCTTCCTTCCGAATCCATATAGTACCAATTACCATTAACTAATTGCCAGCCTGCTTTTTTTGCTCCGTCGCCACCTAAATAATACCATGCACATCCATAGTTTAACCACCCTGTGGCCATGTTTCCATCTGATTGTAAGTAATAATTACGTATCCAATTATTTTTTACTGAATTACCCATAGAATCGTTGTATTGCCATCTTCCATTTACCTGTACCCATTGATTTGCCTTAATATTCTTAGTTGGCAATGGTGTATCACTGCTATTAGAGTTATTTCCACTTCCACCTCTATAAATATTCAATGTGTATGTTCTCTTATCATCATCATTTTTAACAGTTATCTTTATATCATTCTTTCCTTTATTTAAAGATACTGTTTTTCTAAATTTATCGCTTTCATCTACAATACTTCCATCTATTCTTACTTCATAATCATCATACTCATCACTATCACAATCTGGTTTTGCGGTTATTTTAATTTCATCAACAGATCCAGAAACATTTACACTGTAATCAGAGGTATTTTTGGAAAAACTCAAATCTCCTTCACTAAGTGAGATGCTCTTCAAATACACATCTTTATTATCATCTTCATCATCACTAGAAGAACTTGCTGTACACTTCACCCTAATAGTGTATTGACTAGAATATGAATCATCACTGTATTTGACCGTTCCTGGATTATCGTTATATGTTCTTATTGTAAGAACTGTTGTTGATCCTTTGGATAGTTCAATAGTACTGCCTGTTTTTACACCTTTAGTGGAACTTGTTCTTCCTTTAAAAATTCTAACATTACTTGAGTCAGCGCCATTTACACTTATTTTTATTTTACTAGATGAAGTCTTAGCGTAATAAGTTTCATTATTTTTCAACTCATTGTCATCAACTTCATTTTTACTTTTATAATTATCATCACTATAAGTCTTTATTGTGCTTCCGCCTGATGTCTTTAATTTAATGCTTGATAAATCACCTGTTGACGCATAAGCTGTTGTAGTTAAAGTTAAGCTTGTTGCTGGTACAATTGCACTAAAGGCAGTTGCCGCAATTGTTAATGCAACTATTCTTTTAATATTTCTATTCATATTATATCCCCCTAAATTATTGTATTAGCACCAAACAATGCTGTTCACTATATAATACAATATCAAGTACCATTTACAGTACCTTTTAATTGGTAAAATAGATTTTTTTTCTTCATATTACATATTTTCTTATTTCAATGTGCAATTTTAAACAAATGTATTGTTTTTTAACATTTATATTTCTTTAGGAATTCTTATAAATAATGCTTTTACACTGTATTCAATATACTTATTCCCTATTTTCCAATCTGCCCTTGACTTATTTTCTAGGCCTAGATCCATTCTATAGCTTCTGCTTATTATATTAAAAGTACCTAGTAAATCAAAAAATCCATATCCAATTTCTCTAGTAGGGTATCTATAAGCCAAATTGCTCCTATCTGCACCAAGCACTAAATAAGCTATGATTTTTGCTGCAAACATAGTTCTATCATTTCCATTAACAATCCCCCATTGCAATAAAAGCGCACAAGCTCCTGCTATTATAGCAGCTGCTACTGAACTGCCAGAAACAGTAGTAGTCTTGCCTCCTATATTCGTTGCTAATATATCTGCCCCCAAAGTAGCTATATCCGGGTTTTCTACATATGTATTAACATTAGGGCCCTTTCCAGATGCTGCAACCAAAGCATTGTCATTTCCATAATAAGCTGTTGTGACTACACTTCGCGCCGTAGATGGTATTGTCAATGTAGTAAAAGGATCTGCTTGAAGAAATCTCGTATTTTCTGGCAATGTTTTTTGTGGTGGTAACCATATATGATATCTACCATCTGTTATATAATCTCCCCTTAGCTGAAAGGTCCATATTCCTGCTTTTATGCCATCAAAACTAATTGCTATGGCTTCATGACCAGTGAAATGCTCAGGAACATAATATTTTACAGTCATTTGAGTCTTAAAAAATACAAAATTAACATTTTGTATTTCATTTGCCTTTGCTTTAATAAATTTTGATGATTCTCCATTAGGTGAAATAACATTTATAGATGCCCTATTAGGTTTTATCAACCAGATTGTGAAAGAAAAATATTTCATCTCTCTAGGTACTCTCAACTCAATAGAAGCCACATCCCCAGTTTGTTTTATGACTCCAGAAGTATGACCTTCTGACGCTCCTTCATTTCCGACACCAGTAACTGTAACAATACCTCTAAGTTTTCCAATAGAAGTTAAATACCTTGAAAGAAGATTATTGCCATCATGACTGCCTTCGGTTGTACCTACACCCAAATATATAACCATAGGTCTATTCAGTCTTACTGCAACACTTTGCAAATAATATATTGCTGCTAAAACTTCTGAATCATTATACACTGGTGTATAAGGAATACCATTTGCTTGAAGCTCGTTTCTAAAATTTATAGATTCAAAAAGCTTAACAATCACAAATTCGCATCCTGATGCAACGCCTTGAACATCGGCATTATAACCTCTTGCGCCAATAATACCACCATCTGTGTTCCATGTCCCACTTCATCCTTTGATGGGACAATTAGATATGGATCTTGATTATTTCTATAAGCTTTGATTGCATTAGTAATTTCTTCATTGCTAAATGTTCTTCCAATATAAACTGATGTGTCGGTAGAATCTGGTACTGTCTGATCCCAGAGACTTACTATTCTTGAAGTATCATCCTCTCTTATAAATTCTTCATTTAAATATTCTATTCCGCTATCAACCATACCTATAAGCACGCCTCTTCCATTTAAGTCTAAGTATGGATTAATTTTGATTGCATTGATATTATCTACACTTGATGGCGAGACCTCTTGTAGTACGTATTTGCTTCTAGGATTTATATAAAGAATTGATGGAACATCCTTCATTAAACGGTTTAAATCTTCTGGTGCTATAGAGATTACTGCAATTGTATCAGTAATTTTGTCGCCACAGGCATATGATATGTTATCAATTTGTCCCTGAAAATCTCCTCTATATTGCACTAAATAATTAGGAAATCCAGCATAATATAAATTACATTTTTTAAAACTAGGCACATTAAACTCCTTAGTATTGCTATATCTAATAATATTTCCGTAAAATATAATTTATTCATTTAGTACACATTAATAAAACACAAGCGAATGCATGCGAACCTATACTATTTAAATTTATTTCATTTTCACAAATAAAGTAAAAGGGAGAATTTATAATATATAATTGATTAATTAATATTTATATTTGCATAATAATGCACATTGACTTATACATATATTGACTCAAATATTTAAAAATGATATGTTTATATATAAGATATTAATAATTACAAAATGATATATGTAACGCTTAATCACTTTGAACGGGAGAACCATTTTTTGGGGTGAATCTTATTACACGATAATAAGTAGGGTTAATTTTCTTCAATCCGAATCCGTCAGCTAATCTCGTAAGCGTAGAAGAGAAGTTTTGGTATACTTTGATATTTTTTATGTATGCCTATAAATATTATTGCTTTATAAGCTATAGAGACTTCTCTATAGCTTATTATTTTTTTTATAATTATAAACTTAAACTTAGGACAAACTTTTGAGGCTGGAAAAATATCTTATAGTTAAGAAACTTTTTCCTAACTTCAAGTAATACATTATGATAAAAGGAGAAAGCAATTTAATGAGAGCAAGTAGATGTGAATTAAATAATACTTTTTACGCAAAAATAGATCGGACTAAAATATTAGTAGATTTACCTAACAAGCGAATAAAAATAATTGACTTTAATGCCATATCAATGCAAAACTTGAAAAGAATAATTCACTTTGCATCAAAACAACATTTAAGTAAAATTATTTGTAATTGTGATACTAAATCATTTGAAACTTTTATTAATGCGGGATTCAATTCCGAAGGCAAGATCAATGGATATTTTAAAGGTAACGATGCTTTTTGTATGTCATACTTTATTAATAGCGATAGAAAAGTTTGCAGCAATTTTGCAAGAAAAGAACTATTAATAAAAGAATGTCAGAATGTTAGGAACACATATGCGCATCAAAAAAATAATTTAGGATACCTTATTCGAAACGCAAATAAAAATGATATAAAAGAAATGATAGATTTGTTTTCCACCGTTTTTTTAACTTATCAATCACCTATTTATGATGAAGAATATTTAAAACAAACAATGAATGATAAAGTTCTATACAAAGTTGCCGTATATAATGGAAAAATAATCAGCATAGCTTCAGCGGATATGAATAAAGAAAATTTGAATGCTGAAATAACTGACTGTGCTACTCATCCATCTTATAGAGGCATAGGAATATTATCAAACATTATTTATTCTTTAGAATCAGACTTAAAAACTAAGGGTTTTCTCTGTTTATATAGTTTATCTAGATCAATAAATCCTAGCATTAACTTTGTTCTAAGTAAGCATAATTATAATTTTGCTGGCAGACTAGTAAACAATTGTAATATATGCGGTACCTTTGAAGACATGAACCTTTGGGTAAAAAACATAAATAGTACAAGCTTTTAAATTAGTTTTATTATAGTAAAAAATATTATTTATTTGCATGAAGCAAATAAACAATATTTTTTAATCCCCTCTTTTATCATGCTATTTTGCATATTCATTCAAAATATTATAAGCATATTCTATGATTTCATCACAAGTTATACCTTTTTTCTTAAGCTCAATACACTCAAGAGTACCATACTTCTCTTTAACTTTATTTATAATTTCTCTAGTTAATACTCTTGAATTATTTTTTTCTTCACTGCTATTCCTTCCTTTTAATGCACCTATCGCCATTAAAGTTCCAGTGATTGCTCCGCATGTACTTCCAATAGTCATGCCTCCTCCAAAAGGACTTGCTATTGCAATTGGAATTTCAGATCCTGTATCCTCATTAAATGCTTTAAGTATAGATTCTGCACAATTATATCCTTCTTTATGAAATTCAATAACTTTCTTCATGTTATATCCCCTCAATCTAGCAAAATAATTTACTATTTATAAAATAATAATTATACTACTTAGTATTATGTACTTTATTTTCTTTTGTTTCCTATATAAGAGCCCATTCCTCCTGCAACATTTATAACCTTGAAACCCTGATTTCTTAGATTGTTGCACGTTCTTGCACTTCTTCCCCCTGATTGGCACATTATATAGTATTCTTTGCTTTTATTTAAGTATTTCTCTGGTTCATCTAAAAGCTCTCCCATAGGAATATTTTGGGCACTTTTTATACTTCCACCTTTATACTCATATTCTTCTCTTATATCAATCAATTCAACTTTTCCTATTAGATCATCAATTTCATTTACATTAATAACTCTTCCATCATCTTTTTTTAAAAATTCAAACACTATAACTTCCTCCTAAAATACTTTCCTAATTTCTCATCTCTAATTGTCTTTTAATATTTTATTTAAATCCTTAAGTATGATTATTTTGCCTCTTTCTAAATTTATATACCCAAGCTTTTCTAAATTCTTTAGCTTTCTACTTATAACTTCACGAACTGAATCAATTTCAAAAGCCAATTCACTATGAGTCGCATAAATTATTTTGCTTTTCTTGCTTATTAGCAATTTTATAAGCCTTGTTTCAAGGGATTCATGAATAATTTCTTCTTTATTCCCTATGATAGTATTAAACTTATTATACAAATCTTTATATATATATAATAAGAAGCCATTATCACTAATAAAATATTTTTTAACCACTTCAAAAGGAATTATGCATACCTTAGAATCTTGAATTGCCTTACCTGTTATATTTAATGATTCCAAATCTGATAAGCAGCTTAAGGCTTCATGACAAAATTCACCTTGGCTTATATTATACAGGTTAGTTTCTTCACCATTCTTATTAATTTTTTGTATTTTTATTACACCTTTTATAACAAATAATATCCCTTTACACGCTTTCTCTGTAGCTTCTACATATTCATCAGCATATAAAGTTTTAAAATTAGCTTGTTCGTTTATTACTTCATTATTCTTTTTATTAATCTCATATAACACCGGATATACCTTATATAGAGATTTTATATATTCCAACCTATTCCCACTTGATATTTCAATTCTATTATTCACTTCATCCCTCCTTTATTGTATTATATTCTTTTTTTTAATAAATTTGTGTGACTTAGTCACATAAGAAAAAAAATTTGCATTTAAAAAGTGTAGTCATAGCAATATTATGACTACACCAATCTATAACTATATATTATCTACTTTCATAGCTCTCATAGCATTTAAGACTGCAAGCAATGCAACTCCAACATCACCAAATACCGCTTCCCACATAGTGCCCATACCTACAGCTACAAGCGCCAATATTATCAATTTAATACCTAATGCGAAAACTATATTTTGCATTACTATAGTTCTAGTCTTCTTTGCAATCTTTATAGCCGAAGCTATTTTTGATGGTTCATCTGTCATTATAACTACATCAGCAGCTTCAATTGCTGCATCTGAGCCAACACCGCCCATTGCTATACCTATATCAGCCCTCGCTAGAACTGGCGCATCATTTATTCCATCTCCAACAAATACTATCTTGCCTCTAGGTGATTTTTCCTTAAACAATAGCTCTAGCTCTTCTACTTTTTGATCTGGTAATAGTTCAGCATGAACTTCATCCAAACCTAATTCTTTAGCAATTTTACTTCCAACAGTTTTATTATCACCTGTAAGCATTACTGTCTTCTTAATGCCTATTTCTTTTAAAGCTTTTATAGCCTTTAATGAATCTTCTTTTACTTCATCTGAAATAACAATATAACCTGCATATTTCTTTTCTATAGCAATATGGACTACAGTTCCTATTTCATCTACTTTGTTATAAGATATATTCTCCTTATCCATTAACTTGTAGTTTCCAGCAAATACCTCTTTTCCATCTAGAACAACTTTTACGCCGTGCCCTGATATTTCTTCATAACCTGTTATCTTATCTGTAATTATCTCTTTATCATAAGCTCTTAATATAGAAGTTGCTATTGGATGATTTGAGTAATTTTCTGCATAAGCCGCACAAGCTATGAGTTCATCTTTTGAAATATTATTTTCTGGCCTTATTTCTGTCACTTTAAATATTCCTTTTGTAAGAGTTCCTGTTTTATCAAACACAACTGTTTCAACATTATTTAATGCTTCAAGGTAATTCCCACCTTTAACGAGTATCCCATTTTTTGATGCTCCACCTATTCCTCCAAAAAATCCTAGAGGTATAGATACAACTAATGCACATGGACAAGATACAACTAAGAATGCTAATGCTCTATAAATCCACTGTGAGAATGTTGCTCCCTCAATAACAATTGGTGGTATTACAGCTAGTGCTAAAGCTGCAAAAACAACAGCAGGAGTATAATATCTAGCAAACTTTGTTATAAAATTTTCTGTCGGAGCCTTTTTTCCACTTGCATTTTGAACTAAATCCAGTATCTTAGCAACAGTAGAATCTCCAAATTCTTTTTCTACCTTTATTGTTAAAAGTCCATTTTTATTAATTACTCCACTTAAAATACTGTCTCCTACCCCTACTTCTCTAGGAACAGACTCACCTGTCAATGCAGCAGTATCAACCATAGAGTTTCCTTCAATTATTTCACCATCTAATGGCACTTTTTCGCCTGGTTTAACTAATATAATATCTCCAAGCTTAACTTCTTCTGGATCTACTTTTTTGAAATCATTATTTATTTTTAAATTAGCAAAATCCGGTCTTATATCCATAAGTGATGTGATGGATTTTCTAGAGCGATTAACAGCCATATCTTGAAACATTTCTCCTATTTGGTAGAAAAGCATAACTGCAACTCCTTCTGGATATTCGCCTATTGCAAAAGCACCAATAGTTGCTATAGTCATCAAGAAATTCTCATCAAATACCTGACCTTTAGCTATATTTTTTAGAGCTCTTAAGACCACTTCTCCACCTATAAGAATATAGCTTATTAGATATAATAATAATTCTATATAATTTGAAAATTTAAAAATAGTAGCGGCTCCAAAAATTATAGCACCAATAGCTAATCTTATAATTTCCAACTTATCATTATCCTCTTCAACTTTTTCATTCTTGCTCATAGCTATTCCATCAATTTCAACAACATTAACATCTGGTTCTATTCTTTTGACAATTCGTTTAACATTATCAATAATGGCATTTTCTTTTGCTGGGTCTTCCATCTCTATAATAAGCTTTGTTGATATAAAGTCCACTAGTGCAGATTTCACACCATCTATATTATTTGATTCCCTTTCGATTTTTGCAGCACAGTTACCACAGCATAATCCTTCAAGTAAAATTTCTTTTTTCAAAATTTTTTCTGTTACCTTTTCTACAACTTTAACATGAGATTCAATATTAGTTACAATGTTAGTTACTGCTCCTATCAGCTCTTCTAATTTATTAACTTCATTTGTTTCTAATATTAAAGTTTTAGTAAGAAAATTTACATTGGCAAAATTAACTCCATCTAATTCATTTATTTTTTGTTCTATTTTAGCTGCACAATTGGCACATCCAAGTCCTTCTAAGATAAATTCCTTCTTTACTTTCTTTATACTATCTTTCTTTGATAATTTTGCGTTAACAGGACCACTAGCTATTTTTATATTGCTTGCCATAATGTTTCCCCCAATCTAAAACTTATTTTTTCTCAGATATATGAATCAACCCTTGATCAAAAATACTTTTAACATGTTCATCATCTAGTGAATAGTAGACTACCTTACCATTTCTTTTATATTTCACTAATCTTGCTTGTTTTAAAACTCTTAATTGATGTGAAATAGCAGATTGAGTCATGCCAAGCAATGCTGCTATATCACAGACACACATTTCAGCCTCAAATAATGCACATAATACTTTTATTCTTGTTGAATCCCCAAGCACTTTAAATAAATCTGCTAAATCATAAAGTGTTTCTTCCTCTGGTATAGATTCCTTAACCTTATTAATTATATCTTCATGAATTATAGTGCAGTTACAAACTTCAATATTATTATTTTCCATACTCTTCACCTCTTCGTTTGAACATATGAATATCTGTTCATATGTTTATTATATTCGACATTACTTTATTTTGTCAATAGAAATGAGAATAATTTTCAGCCTTTCCAATAAAAAATCACAGGCGACTGTGGAGCCGGAGATTTTTTTACGCATCTGCCTTTTCGAACGCATGTGAGAAAAATCTGGCAGGCGAATATATTTTCTTTTTTATTCTTTTTAAAATACCCAAACTATTTAATCAACCTTTTTAAGTCATCCACAGATTTCACTGGAATATAAATTCCTAAAGAATAAAAAAACAATAAGCTCAATACTTATTGTTTACATACTATGCCGAAGTTATATAAAATTATATACTCATATATATCGCAATTTACAATGCTCATTTCAAAATTCACAATTACTGCTAAGATTCTTATAATATCTTTAGAATTATGATGACGAATTATTTTTGCAATATATATAATTATTAAAAGTTAAATTTATCATTAATAAAGGAACTCGTTGCTAAAGTAAAATTTTACTTTTTACTTTGAATGTATGTAATCTAAATAACAGATGTACTGAGAATAAACTCAGTACATCTGCTTTTATTTATCTTCTATAGTCCTTGTTCATAGCTTTCTATCATTCTTTTTACCATTTCTCCACCAACGCTACCGTTTTGTCTTGAAGAAAGGTTTCCTTTATCCATGCTTTCATAATTGCTTAATCCAACTTCTGAAGCAACCTCTGTTTTTAATCTGTTTAATCCTTGTTTTGCTTCTGGTACTAATGTTCTGTTTGTTCCACTATTTTTTGAAGCCATATAAATCTACCTCCCTTAAATTTTTGATTTTGTTTGGCAGTAATATCTTAACCACTATCACAAAATATAACCTATAAAAATCTTAACAAAACTAGCACAGATGGCTTGTATTACAAAACTTTAACTATTCTTCCTTTGCCTTTATTTTTAGAAAAATAAGTTCTAATTTTTCATGAAATTTATATTACACTTGCTCTTCACTTTTAAATTTTATTATTTTAAATATTACAGCTCCAAATGCAGCAGATAAAACAGAGGCTATTATAATACTTATTTTAGCCATAGATAAAGCACTTTCCTCTGTAAATGACAAGGATGAAACAAAAAGTGACATAGTAAATCCAATTCCGCCAAGTACACTTGCTCCATATAAATGCCTCTTAGTTACTTTAGATGGCAATTTTGCAATTTTTAATTTCACTAAAATATACGAAGCCCCAAAAATACCAATTTGTTTTCCTATAAATAATCCAAAAATTATACCTAGACTGACTGGATTCATTATTGCTGCTGATAAACTATTAATATCTATAGTTATGCCTGAATTCGCTAATGCAAATATTGGCATAATTATAAATGAAGATAATGGCGTTAGGACATGCTCAAATCTATATAAAATTGATGTTCTAAATTCCTCCATATTTTTTCCGATAGGTAATCCCATTCCAAGTAATACTCCAGCAATTGTCGCGTGTACTCCAGATTTTAAGAAACAAATCCATAATATAATTCCAAAAATAATATATAACCATTTATTCTTAATATTGAGTTTATTAGCCAACATTATCGCTAAAAAAATAATCAAACCTATGATTAATGCAATCCATGAAATTTCACTTGTATAAAATATAGCAATTACTATAATAGCTCCCAAATCATCAACTATAGCTAATGCTGTAAGAAAGATTATTATTCCTTTTGGTGCCTTTTTACCAACCAAAGAAAGTATTCCTAATGCAAACGCGATATCTGTAGCCATTGGAATTCCCCATCCTATTATAGTTGGTTGGTTGAAATTGAATAGCGCATAAATTATAGCTGGTACGACCATCCCACCTATAGCTGCTGATACAGGCAGTATAGTTTTTTTAAAAGACTTGAGTTCTCCAAATACTATTTCTCTTTTTATCTCCATTCCAACTACCAAAAAAAATATAGCCATCAACCCATCATTAATCCAATGCAAAATTGACATAGATAAAGAAAAATCCTTATACCCAATAGTTATATAAGTATGAATTATATTATTATACATACTAGAAAAATTTGAATTTGCAATTATTATTGCAATAATTGCACAAAACAGCAGCACTATCCCACTCGAAGACTCATTCTTAAAGAATTGCAAGAATGGATTTTTAATTTTAATTTTGTTTTTCATACTTTACTCTCCTTCACATAATTATTTATTCCCAAAAATCAGCAAAAATAAGATATTAATTTCTTATTTAACCATTGATTTATTAAAACTCTATACAAAAAAGAGGTGGAAATACTCAAAAAGAGTTTCCCACCCCAGAAACTAAAATTGCTTGAAAGCAAATTATAAAATTTGCCCAACCGTACAACTTAATATATTCATTTATTTCTTATTAATAATTATATCATATGTTACTATAATACTCAAGAATGGTAACTAAAATTCACATTTTCTTACTTTAACTAAATTATACCAATATAAACTTTTAATCTGTTACTTAGAAAATGCACCTTTAATTGAACTTAAAAAGTCAGAGAACATTTTTTCTAACTTATCAAAAAAACCTTGTGCTTCTTTGCTTGTTAGCTTATCTTTTAATTGATTCGTTACATCATCCATCTGCGCTTTTAAATTATTATAGTTAAGATCTAATGAATTTATTTTACTCATTACATCTTTAATTTTAGCTATATCATCATCTGATAAATTGCCTTTATAGTCTTTAACAGCCTTATCTACTATCTTATTTAATTCTTCATCTGTTTTTGGTTTTTCCTTTACTACATCTTTTTTTATGTCATTCATTAAATTACTAGCATCATTTTGCCCTATCTTCTCTGCGATATCTCCTGTAGTAACCAATTCTTCATTAGCTGCTTCTTTTTTATTTTCATCAATCTTTTTTCCTGTACTACTATTTTCAAATCCTTTTAATATTCCTGTAAGTGCAGCAGTTCCTGATACTTTAAATGGTGCAGATGCTTTTACATTTGCATTTTCTACTCCTGCTGTAATCAATGCATTTTTTATCATGCCGTCATTAACCCAAGTAAGATTGTTTGTAGTAACATTTATTCCTCCTTTTTCAGTCGGTTCTACATAAGAACATGATATTGCTTTATTACCAAGTTGAGCTTCTGTTGCAACTTTACCTAAATATGAATGTTCTTCCTTTGATGTTACCTCTAATACATTAGCATCACTTTTTGTTACTTCAAAATATTTTAACATTTCTGCCTTTTGAGCATCGCTTAAATCAGCTCCTAACGTAACAGATTTAAATGAATCTGCAAACGCCTGTCTTCCTGTAACTGAAGTAAAAAACAAACTCAAAGTTAAAGATGAAATAATTGCTTTTGATATAAATGATTTGAATTTCATATTTTCTATTCTCCTTATATTATTATGCTATAAATTATGTCCAAAAATTTAATTTCCTTTATTCCCGTTCATTATAGCACAAAAATAATTAAGTTTTATTTATTATTATATTACTTTTATATTAATATTTTAGTATGTAATAAAGAATTCTCTCCAGGTCTTTTGGAGAGAATTCCATTATATTTATTCAATTTTATACCGTAAGCATATTACCTTTACTAAACTTCAAGAATAAGTACTTGATATCCTTGCAATATGATTTTATTCTTATCTTTCTTTATTTCTTCACAATTATTTATTAGCACTTTAACATATTGTTTATCTAACTCAATAATCTGCTCTTCCTTTTGGTAATTTGCAAGTATCATTAATTTCTTAGATTCTCCTTGTCTATAAAAAGCAAACAAGTTATCATATTCCTCAAATGTCGGTACGAATTCTCCGTATACTATGGCATCTTTAAATTCTTCTGACTTTCTTAAATTTATGAGCTTCTTATAAAAATTAAATACTGATTCCTCATCTTCAATTTGTGCATTTGCATTAATAACTTTATAATTTTCATTAACTTTAAGCCAAGGCCTGCCAGTTGTAAAGCCTGCATTTTCACTTCCACTCCACTGGAACGGTGTTCTAGCATTGTCTCTGCTAAATATATTTATAATTTTTAGTGCTTCTTCATCACTATATCCTTTTTCAATAGCTACATTATATTGGTCTATTGTTGCAATGTCGTCAAATTCTTTTATGGAATTGAATTTGTTATTTGTCATTCCAATCTCTTGTCCCTGATAAATAAACGGTATTCCTCTAAGCATAAGCGATATTGCCCCAAGCATTTTCTTGCTTCTATCATTTAAGCCTTGTTCAGGAATATATCTACTTACGCCTCTAGGCTCATCATGATTTTCAATAATATTAGCCTTAAAACCTACTCCACTTGTCTCTAATTGACTGTTAAAAATAGCTTTTCTTAACTCGTTAATTGAGAAAGGTTTATTATCATACCAACCAAATTCACTTTTTCCCAAGACTTCCATCTCAAAGTCGAAGATAGAAGAGAAGTATCCGTCTTCACCTATAAATTTATCAAGTTCTCCTTCTTTTCTGTTGAAAACTTCTCCAACTGTAAATGCATCAAATTTTTCGAAGGTTTTCTCTTTTAACTCATGTAACATGTTCCCTACGCCTTCTGCTGCTTCTAACATTCTATCTATACTGCAAAGTCCATCTTCTCTATCAGCTGGAAAGTCTTGAAATCTCAAATCCTTTTTTATGTTAATAATGGCATCAATTCTGAAACCTGCTAATCCTTTTTTAAGCCACCAGTTAACCATCTTAAATATTTCATTTTTTAGTTTCGGATTTTCCCAATTTAAGTCTGGCTGCTCTTTTGCAAATAAATGCAGATAATATTTATTGGTATTAGGTATCTTTTCCCATACGCTTCCGCCAAAGTAAGAGCGCCAATTACAAGGAGGATTATCACCTTTACCTTCACGAATATAGAAATAATCTGCATATTCTCCTTCTGGATCATCCAATGCTTTCTTAAACCACTCATGCTTATCTGAGCAGTGGTTGACCACTAAATCCATTAATATATACATATTTCTTTTTTTTGCTTGCCTTAGAAGTTCATCCATATCCTCCATAGTTCCAAACCTTGGATCAATATTATAATAATCAGATATATCATAACCTTGATCTACTAAAGGAGAACAATAAATTGGTGATAGCCAAATTATATCCACTCCCAGGTCTTTTAAATAATCAAGCTTACTGATAATCCCCTTTAAATCACCTATCCCATCTCCATTTGAATCGCAAAAACTTTTTGGATATATTTGATATGCTACCTTGTCATGCCACCATTTCTTCATAACGTAAAACCTCCTAAATTAGTATTGAATATATTTATCTTGCTGGATTAGTTATAAACGCCTTGCCCTTTATAACTTCCACTGTTTCTCCATTTATGACTAACGTTTTCTTATTTAAATTGTGAACGATGAATTCTATATTTTCATATTTGTCATCATATCTATAATTTATCAAGTCAATTTTTATTTCGATTTTCTCCTTATTGACTACTTTAATTTTATAATTATTAAATTCTCCTAATTCATATTTAAAACTTTCTCCATCATCAACATAGTGATTATATTCGGTATCAGAATTATCATTAGATAGATAAACTTCTATAGTTAATGAATTAGATTGTTTTTCACCAATATAATTTTGTACTTGCCCTACTGGAATCAATGTTCCTCCTTTAATAAATATCGGACATAGGTCTAACGGAGTTTTTTTAATTATATATTGTCCACCTTTATATTCTTCCTTTGTCCAATAATCCATCCAATTCTCTCCTTCAGGAAGATATATACTTCTAGCTTTTAATCCTTGCTCAACAACTGGTGCAACTAAAATATTATCTCCACAAAGGAACTCATCATTAATTTCATAGGTATTTTTATCACTCTGATAATTAAATAAAAGCGGCCTTATAAGTGGTGCTCCATTCTTACTACACTCCCACATCATGTCGTATATATATGGAATCAGCTTATATCGTAATTTTATATACTTCTTATTGATTTCCTCAGTATCTTTATCAAATGCCCAAGGTTCTTGATCTCTTGTTCCCATAGAAGAATGATTTCTAAAAAGTGGAGTAAATGCTCCAACTTGAACCCATCGACTTAATAATTCCCCAGTACAATCGTATCCAAAGCCTCCTACATCAGTCCCACAAAAAGCCATCCCACTAAGTCCTAGATTCATAAGCATTGGGATCGACATTCTTAAGTGCTCCCATGTACTTTGATTGTCTCCTGTCCACACAGTTGAGTACTTTTGAGTTCCTGCATAACACGCTCTTGTTACTACAAAAGGTCTCTTTCCAGTTGCTTTCTTCACTCCATCATAAGTAGCCTTAGCCATCATATGACCATATACATTATGAGCTTCTTTATGATTAACTGTAATGCCATCATTATTAAACATGACATCATCTGGTAACGGCCCTCTAAAGCTTGCGGGTTCATTCATGTCATTCCAGATTCCACTCACACCTGAATCTATCATTATCTTTTGATTTCCTGACCACCAATCTCTAACCTTTGAATTTAAAAAATCAGGATAAACAGCATCTCCTGGCCAAACTTCATTTACATATGTTATACCTGACTTGTCTGTTGCAAAATACCCTTTTCTGAGTCCTTCGTCATAGATCTTATATCCTTTATCAACTTTAACTCCTGGGTCTATTATAGTTACTACTTTAAATCCCATGTCATTTAATTTTTTAATCATTGCTTCTGGATTCTGAAATTTTTCATTATCCCACGTAAATACCCTATAGCCATCCATATAATCTATATCTAAATATAATGTATCGCAAGGTATCTCCTTCTCTCTAAGAGTGCTTGCAATTTCCATGAGTCTTTCTTCTGAGTCATAAGACCATCTGCATTGCTGATAACCAAGAGTCCATATTTGTGGCAAAGGCATTTTCCCAGTAATTTCAGTATATCCTTTAATAACATTTTTAACTGATGGACCATAAATAAAATAATAATCTAAATTCCCATCAACTGCAGCGAAATAATAATATTCAGAATTATCTTTTCCCATGTCAAAATGAGTCTCAAAGTGGTTATCAAAAAATATTCCAAATGCATTATCTTTGCTCAATCCAACAAAAAATGGAATTGATTTATAAAGCCTATCAAACGTTTCTCCATGGGGCTTTGGATTATCTGTATTCCAATTTACATAATGATATCCTTTTTTATTTAAATGCCCTGTCTTTTCTCCAAAACCATAGAAATACATTTCTTCTTCCATTCTTTTTGATACATATACCTTGTAATCAGATTCTTCCCTAAGAGAATGCCCCTCTGATTCTGCAAGCATATAATCACCATATCTTCTTTTAAAAGGTTTACTTTCACCTCTATAATCTGCACACAGTAATGTTCCCCTCTTATCATAAATATCTACTTTAAATTCATCATAAATCTTACAAACTAATTTTTCTGTGATTATCTGAATTCCATTTGTTATATTTTCAACTTTAAAATCATAATAATCATCTTTTAAATTTCCAACTGCTTTAGAATTTCTTTCCTCCCTATGTAAAGGCACAAAGAAATTAATTATATACGAATTCAATACTTTTATAAAAACAGCTTTCTCTTGGAATCTAATATTGATTATGTTATTTTCGATTTTATGACTTAGCATTTTACCAAATTTCATTTTTTCTTCCTGATATTTTCCCATACCTAGTACCTCCATTGTTTCAACATTTTCTAAAAATGCTTTTATTCCCAAAAATCCACTTAAGATTTTTATTAATAATATCTTTTACTTCGACTATCTATTATTTTATAAATTTATTACTTATTTAATTGCACCATCTACTATGCCTTTAATTATTTGCTTTTGAGCAAATAAGAATAAGATGATAATTGGTATCATTGCTAAAAATGCAGCTGAAAGAATTAAGTCCCATTGCTTTACGTAGGATCCTACAAAAGCACTTACTGCTACTGGAAGAGTTTTTATTTTACCATTTAACCCAAGCATTAATGATGGTAATAGATAATCATTCCATATCCAAATTCCATTTAAAATCAAAATTGTCATTTGAACTGGCTTTAGTAGAGGAAAAATAATTCTAAAAAAAGTTCCTTCTGGGCTACAGCCATCAATCCATGCTGCTTCTTCTAGTTCCCGTGGAATTCCTTTTATAAAACCATGAAGGATAAAGACAGACATACTTCCACCAAATCCTAGGTAAGCAAATATGACACCTTGATAACTTTGCAGCATTTGAATTCCCAAGAAATTAGATATATTTCTGAATGTAGAAAGTAAAGGGAGCATAACAACTTGGAACGGTATAACCATAGCTGCCACAAGAAGCATAAAAATAAATCCAGACCATTTTCTCTTATTTCGGCAAAGTACCCATGCTGTCATGGATGAAAAAAGAGACAATAGAGCCAACGAAACGATTGTAATAAATAATGAACTAAAAAAAGATTTCCAATAATTAAAGCTATCGTTGTGTATTACAT
Organism: Clostridium sp. MF28; assembly: GCF_002969175.1. Taxonomy (NCBI): domain Bacteria; kingdom Bacillati; phylum Bacillota; class Clostridia; order Eubacteriales; family Clostridiaceae; genus Clostridium; species Clostridium sp. MF28. The sequence continues at coordinate 5,062,633 of NZ_CP014331.1, read as the reverse complement.
TTTTAAAGTTTGTTAACATCTGTCCCCATTTATTAGGAATAGAAAGAGGGCTGATTACAATATCTGCACTTGTTTTAGCTGAATTTAAAATCACTAAAATAAATGGTGAAAGAATTATAAGAGCAAGTATAATTCCAATAATCTCTCCAATCATACTTCTTGTTTTTATCGACTTCATTATACTTCTACCTCCTTCTTCTTACTTATATATACCTGAGTTAATGATACAACTGCCAATATAATAAAGAATATAACCGCCTTAGTTTGTCCAAGAGCATATTGATTTTTGCCAATTGCAGTATTATAAATATTAAGAGCTAAAAACTCTGTTGATTGCACTATATCTCCATTTAAAATTCTACTAGGAGCACCATTAGTTATTGCTAAATTTAAATCAAACTGCTTAAACGAATTAACCAATGTTAGAAATATACAAACTGTAAATGTATTAGCAATCATTGGAATCTTAATTTTAAACAATGTAATCCATCCACTTGCACCATCTACACTAGATGCCTCAAGAATGTCTTGAGGAACATTTTGCAATCCTGTAACATAAATCATCATAATATACCCTGCATATTGCCAAGTGCTAACTATTAGAATTGCCATTAATGCTAAATTAGGGTTTGTAAGCATAGACGCACTACCATTTATCACAACTGTGAATACTTTATTAAAGATAAACTGCCATACATAACCAAGCACAATTCCACCAATTAAATTTGGTATAAAGAAAGCTGCACGATAAAAATTTTTTCCTTTTACTTTTGATGTACAAAATAGTGCTAATGCAAACGCTGCCGAATTTACAAGAATCATATTAACAACTGTAAAAATAAAGGTCACTATAAATGAATATACGTAGTCCTCAGATTTAAACATATTGATATAATTGCCTAATCCAACAAACTCCGTAAATTTAATCCCATTCCAGTTAGTAAAGGAATAAAAAACACCGCATACAAATGGTATTAACACAGTTACAAAAAATGTAAATAGCAATGGAAATAGAAATAGTATATTAATTATCATTCTATGCTTCTTAGTTGGAAAACTATATAAGCCTAAGATTACTAATAAAGCACCTACAATTAATATAGTTCCACGCATCGTGTTTTTACTACCCATAATATCTAGATATAGTGCAAAAGCCATGGCTAAAATGCCAAACAACATTACTCCGATTGAAAGCAATCTTTTTATATTTGTATTCATGCTTTTTCCTCCTAAACTTGAATGATTATTATAATCATTGTTGTAATTGCCCATACTTTGCGCTTATGCTTTCCCCCCTTTTAATATTTCACCTGTACGAAAAATAGAATTAATATAGGCTACTCTATTTGCAAGTAACCTATATAATTTATACTACAGTTATTATTTTGCCATATAATCTGCAACTGCTTTCTTCATTGCTTTTGTAAATCCATCTTTATCTAATTGGCCTTTAGCATATAATTCAAAAACAGGTCCTGTAGAATTCATTGCAATACCATCTTTCATATGTGTCCAATCCCATGCATAAGTTTGATTATTTTTAATATAATTGCTCTCGCTCTTTGCTAAAGGTAAGTCTGGTTCAATAGTGCTTGTCTTAAATGGTGAAACCATTCCACTATCTTTTATCAAACATTTTTGCCCTTCTTCTGTAGAGACAAAAGCTTTAAGAAATTCTTTGCACGCATCTATTTTTTTACTATCTTTATAAATCCCCCAATAAGCTGGCGCATCTGCTAAAATACCTGGGGTATCTTTTGTAGTAAATGCTGGTGGCGCAATTCCGCAATCAAACTTCACATCATATGTTGCTAAAGAAGGATCTATCCAATTTCCTTGAGTAATAAAAGCTGTTTTTCCCTTTGCCCATAATGCTAACTGATCATCGTAAGTACCTGATATTAAAACAGTCTTGTCTGCATAATCAAATAATAATTTTACATAGTCAGCAAATTCCCCAAAACGCTCGTCGTCCAATTGTCCTTTATTCAACATATCAATATATTTTTTATCTTTTCTATCTAGTCCTTCTGATAAATAAGCCCCCATGATATGATTACCAGTTGACCAATACATTTGTCCTGATTCTGCTGCTACTGATGCAACCGCTTGAATACCTAACTGATCTTTCATTCCATCAATTTTTTTGAACGCTTCTTTATAAGCATTGATGTTTGTTAAAGTCTTTGGATCAATCCCAGCCTTCTTCAATATATCTGCATTATACACTAATCCAATACCTTCAATAGCAAATGGAAATCCATACACCTTACCGTCATCACCCTTAAATGCAAAATCAGTATCTTTTATCCATTCTTGATCACTTAAGTCTGTTAAATAATCTTTAAATGAAACATACGAATCTGGTCCAAACGCATATATATCTGGCATATTTCCTGCTGCTAAATAATTCTTTAACTGTCCATTAACATCTACTCCACCTCCAAGAGATTCAATATCTACCTCTTGTCCAGTTTTCTCTTGATATTTTTTTGCAAATTCTTTTAGTGGCTTGTCAATCTCAATTTTCGTATTTACGAAGCGAATTGCTTCACTATTCCCAGTTGATGTTTTAGAATCAGAACTAGCTTGACTCGAGCTACTTCCACAGCCTGATAAAGAACCAATTACCATAGCACTTGCAAGTAATGCTGCTAACACTTTTTTCCTCATATCTTTTCACCTCATATACATTTATTTAGATTAATATGATTTATATTTACATTATTATGCCTATCTTCGAGTCATTATGTTTAGCGCTAAACTATATCATAAGATTAACATTGTTTCTTTTTTCTGTCAATCGTTTTCATAAGCATTTTTACCTCAATTATCTACATTTTTTATATTTACTATTATATATATCTAATTTAATAACTTAAGAATTCTTAGTACTTTTCTTTTGTTTATTCAAGTATTTAATATCTCGTAAACCTAGTGATTAAACCTACTTTAAATACTTTACTTTTCTTATATTTAAAGGTCATGAGGTATCTTTCCCATACGTTAATTCTTATGATTAATGCATATGCTCTCATTGCAATAATATGTAATATATATTAATATTATCTATATACACTTATCTTCATAATAGTATATCGGTAAACTAGGAGGCAATTATGGTTACACTAAAAGATATCGCAGCTGAAGCTGGTGTCAGTATCATGACAGTATCAAATGTAATAAATGGAAATCATTCAAAAGTATCAAAAAAGACTATAGAAAAAATAGAAAAGATAATACAAAAATATAATTATGTTCCTAATCTAACTGCACGAAGCTTGACAGCTAAATCCTCTAAAATTATAGGAGTTATAGTTCCCATTAAAGGTTCGTTTAATAATTTATTTAAAGATCCTTATATTAGTGAATTATTTGGCATTATACAAAATGTAGTTCGTGAAAACGGATACTATTTAATGGTTCGCTCAGTTAAGGATGTTTCAGATATATCTGCATTGCTTAAAAATTGGAATATGGATGGTGCTATATTTTTAATGCCTGACTATGACAATCTTATCTATTCAATATTAAAGGAAAATAAACTTCCAATGGTATTTCTAGATAGTTATTCAAAAATTGATAACATAATAAGTGTAGGTATAAATGATTATAAAGGCGGTTATATAGCTACTCGCTATCTTATAAATAATGGACATAGGAAAATTCTATTTGCAGGGCCATGTCATAAAGATGGTATCCCAATTCCTCAGATTATAAAAAGACTTGAAGGCTATAAAGATGCTTTATTAGAATCTAATATTGAGTTTAATGAAAGTCTCATAGTCGACGTAGAACCTAACTACGAAGTTGGTATCAATTTAGGCAGGTCTATATGTAATAAAGAATTTGATGTTTCTGCTGTATTTACAACGGCTGATATTATGGGAATTGGTATAATTGAAGGTGCTAAATTAAATGGAAAAATTGTTCCTAATGATTTATCAGTTATTGGTTTTGATAATCTTCTACCATCCGTTTATGTTACGCCAAAACTCACTACTATTTCTCAGGATATAGAGTCTAAAGCAACAAAAGCTGTAGATCTACTCATAGAGTATATCGAAAAGGGTTCTGTATCAAACAACAAAATAACTTTAGATGTAGAATTAGTCGAACGTCAATCTGTTGGACAATTATCTAATTTAAAATAGCTGGCAAACTTAGAAAACATCAAATAGTTCACGTTAAACTATTTATTTAGCTCATTTTTTAAATAAATCTAATGGTTATAATAATTTTTAAAAATATAGATATTTGTTGAATCCTGCATTATGCTTATTAGTACAAATGGCAATTGTTCTTATTAAACAATTGCCTACACAATATTATAAATACACCTGTTTCTGACAAGATTATATATTTTATCTATTAGGCTTCTTCTTTAAGTATATCTCTAATAAGGATAGTAAGGATACGGATAATAAGGATAAGGTACTGGCGGAGCGATATAAGGCAGCAAAGCTACTTCTGCCAAAGCAGCAAGTGGGAAATTTCTACGTCTGTAACGTCTAAATCTAGGGTTATAACCATATCTTCCATATTGCCTTTGCTGATTAGAGTTTCCTTCACTCTCTTTCTCTATTACGTCTTCACCGATTAATACTGAAACATTATCTCCATCTACATTTTCAATAATTCCATCAAATGTACTTCCATCTGTCATTATTAAAGTTGCTCCGTAATACATGTATTTTTTGCAATTATCATATAGGCCTCTTAAATCTCTGTAGTTATCTTTTTCTACATCCATTCTTTAAACCATCTCCTTCCAAATATTATTTTATTCAAAACCAAGAAGGATTGTGATAATTTATAGCCCAAAATTATAGTATTTCGTCTACATTAACTTTTCTATAGCCCAAATTCCTCCATTCAAATATATAATCCTTGTCATATATAGAATCATGTTTTATATTTTCATTCATATCTTGCATACCATTATTTATTATCATATTTTCTTTATCAGCATTCATAACATTATCTTTCATTTTCCCCGTCACACCTTCCATATTTTCATTATCCATCATGTGCTGATCAATAGAAAGCATTCCTTCAATCATTTTTTGTGCTTTATAACTTATATTTGAAATATCCCCTAATATAAAACCGTGCATAAATGGAGGCTTTGGCATTCCTTTGGGCTGTATAGGTTTAATTAAGTTAATATATCTATTTACCACTTCTGGTATTTTATCTTTTTCAATTAAAAGAAGCGGAGTATGTTTTCCCATATGAGCAAATACTACACTAGCAATAATTTTCATTGGCTCATTAAGTTGTCCAAACGTAAAAGCATGACCTCCTCTATAATTTCGTCCCCACCCAAAATCAGTTTTCGTATCATTATATCTAGAAAAATTAACTGCTATTTCGTATGGATTTTCCCCGCCAATTCTGTCTACCTTTTTAACATTATCTAATCCCGACAAATAGTATTCAACATCTTTTGATATTGTTTTAGTTGAACCAATTATATAAATATTGATATCATTCATTTTCTTGATTGCATCAATAGTACAATTAGGAATTCTGTTTCTTTGTACAAATAGAATAGGATCTCCATGATGTGCAGACCAATACCCCGCAATAATTCCTTCTGAATAATCTTCCCCTGAAATTATAAGAATATTATTAAATTCTTTTCTTATCCTAGATATTATGCATGCAGTATCATAATAATTGCGACCCGATATATGCTTTGTTCTATAACCATGATCGTTTAATGCAAAAGATACATTTTTAGAAATATTACCGACTAAAATTACTTGTACCCCATTATATCCCTTAGGGGATAATCTCTCAATTTCTCCCAAAGTTTTTTCATTTAAACTATTACCATCAGTAAACAAAAGTGATGCATTAATTGGAAAATGAACTAAGGATGTTGCTGCAATTCCATCAAAAACTTCATCTTTATTGACTAAAATCACAGCATTTGGTTTCATATTATTAAAACCAATTTTAGATATTTCTATAGAAGTATCTAATTCATCATAAGCACAAATTCTAGTAGTATTTAGTGTAAAAGGGCAACTTTTCAAAGCATCATTCATTGATTTTTCTCCTAAAACTTTTTAATATATAGTATGATTACAAGTTATATTTTGTCATAAAACAAAAAAGAAGCTAATCATTATGTAAATTATTGATTAACTTCCTCAAATATAATTTATCTATAAAAGATGTAAGCTACTCTATTGTTTTAGTATTATTGTCAACTTCTTTATTTCTACTACAGCACTTTTCGTTTTTACCACCTTTAAACATCATAATCATCATTAATATCCTCATTAACTTCATTTATATTACTTTTCTAATTGCTTCACTTTTTTGATAGCATTATAAGCATCTATAAGTCCATATCCTGATTGCTTATCCTTACCTTTGGACATAATATCCTTAGCAGTACTATCTAAAACATCTTCAATCTGACTTGGAGATAAATTAGGATCTTCTGCTTTAACCATAGCTGCTATTCCTGTTGCTACTGGTGCTGCCATACTTGTTCCATCCCATGCTTCGTAACCACCTGGAACTGTGCTTAATATTTCCACTCCTGGCGCTGAAACTTTTATACAATTACCATAATCAGAAAACGAGGCTTTTTTATAATTATAACTCATTGCAGCTACTGTAAAAGCTCCGTCTCCAGCTGGACTTATATTATCACTATCTTCATTATCATTACCAGCCGCAGCTACAACAAATACTCCTTTACTCTTAGCATAACTTATTGCTTCTGCAATTAATTTACTCTTCTCATTAGCTCCAAAACTCAAATTGATTATATCAGCTCCGTTGTCTGCAGCATATTTAATACCCTTAACTATATCATTTATATCCCCTTCCCCATTGCTATCTAATACTTTTATCGGAATTATTTTTACATCTAATGTCCCATCAATTCCTGCTATACCAATATTGTCATTAGCATTTGCAGCTATTATTCCTGATACATGAGTACCATGACCATTGTCATCCATAGTATCAGAATTATTATCTACAAAATTATACCCCTTGCTCTTTAATACTCTATTTTTTAAATCTGGATGTGTGTAATCTACTCCTGTATCTAAAACCGCTACATTAATTTCTCTTTTTTGTTTTATTAGAGGCCATGCTTTATCCGCCTCTGTATAGCTTATATCCCACTCATACTTATATCCAGGATCATTTACAGCTTTATTAGTATTTTCATTCATCTCTCCTAATCTAAAATCACTTTTTACCGGAGTCTTCTGTATCGGTTTTATTATTTTTATAATTTTAGGCTCATTGATTATTTTAATCCCTTTTATATCACCAATTCCATCTAAAATGTATTGTTCTAGATCTTTTGGTGACACTAAGTTATATTTATTATTATTATTATTTTTATCAACACTTATTATATCTTTCACACTACTTAGAAGGCTATCTAAATCACCGCTTCTTAGTGATTTTACAAAATTGCTTACACTATTACTCGTACTATTCATGCCATTATTTCTAGGTAAGTAATCTGAAATAGAAACTAATGTAAATATTGAAGCTGCAATTATTATAAATTTAGCTAACTTACTTCTCATAAAAAACCTCCTTGTATAATCTAGTTGTAACATTTGATAGAAAACTATTTATCTTTCTAACGAACATTACACCTCTTATTATTTTTAATATTCTAATTTATTACTTTGCCTACGCCCCGATAGGGAATATGCATTTCATATCTTAAATAGTTTTTTATTTAAATTCCTTAAAGGAATCTAACCAAGTTTTATATAGTCTAGTATAATACTCCTGAATAGAAGATAGATGTAAACCTCCTGGGAGGTCTTTTAGAACCTATACCCGTAAAAAAGCGTATCATTTCATCAGGTAGAATTCTATGTTTAGCTGGTTGGGTTTCCCTTCGGGAATTACCCGTGTCACAAACAAGGTTATAAGCTATCTGACAGAGTGGAAGTTCTATTCTATATCTAAAATTTAATTTAAGGAGATATATACAATGTCTAATTTTTTTTATAGTCCTGTAATAGGAATTGATGTTTCAGCTGATTTTTCATATACTGCAATACTCGCACCGAATGGTGATATTTATAAGAAGTCATTTAAAATAAAGCATGATCTCAATGGCTTCAACCACTTAGTTAATGAAATAAAAAAAGTGGAAGAAGAGTTTAACATGAAAACTGCAATTTTCATGGAGTCCACTGGCGTGTACCATTTATCTCTTTTCCACTATCTTAATAAATATTTCGATAACACATTTGTTATCAATCCACTCGTTACTAAGTCTAACAAAAATGGTGACATAAGAAAAGTGAAAAATGATAAAAAAGACGCTTTATCTATTGCAACAATAGGAAAATTTCAAAACATTAAGTTATCACAACAACTTAGCCTTGATATTTTTCTTCTGAAAAATCTTGTAAGAGAGTATTACAAACTTACAGATACTAGCTCTACTTTTAAGAAAAAATTATCCGCTGATTTAAGAGTTATTTTTCCTGGCTATAATACTATATTTTCAGATTCAACATCTAAAAGTTCAATTGAGCTTTTAAGTCAATATCCAACGCCACAATCAATTTTAGAGGCACCTAAGGAAAATATAATTAAGATTTTCCTTAATAGCTCTAAAAAGGGCATTATCTGGTCGGAAAATACATATTCCAAATTATTTAAGGTTGCTAATGAAGCTAAAATAATTGGCTTACCGTTAGACGGTTTAGCCGTCAAAATAGCCAGCTCTATAACATTAATAAAAACTATTCAATCAGAGATTGATACATTGTTACAGAAAATTAACAATTTTATACAGTCTGAAACTTTTCCTGAATCTATTAGAGCTAATATTGAACTAATTGATTCAATTCCTGGCATAGGGCAATTAACTGCTATTACTATAATAGCTGAAATAGGTGATATTGATGGTTTTCTTAAGCCCAAACATCTTGTAGCTTTCTTTGGTATTGATAGCTCAGTTAATCAATCAGGTAATTTTAAAGGCGATGATAATAAAATTTCAAAAAGAGGAACTCGAATCGGTCGAAGAGCATTATATTCTGTTGCACTAGCTTCAATCCGTAACAATCGTAATGGAGTTCCTATAAATAAAGTCCTATTAGATTATTATCAAATAAACCTTAAAGGCAAAAAGCCTAAAATCGCCTTAGTCGCTATAATGCATAAAATTATAAACTACATTTTTGCTGTTCTCCGAAATCAAACTCCGTTTGAGCAAAGAGATCCCAAAATACATAAGCAAATGTTCCTGGAAAATAACTCTTTAAACAAAGTCGCTTAATTTTATTCCAATTTCTGTAACCGTTCGTGTTTTGGAACGGTTTGTTTGCCATACTCTTTTTCCAAAAACTATTTTTTTGAAAATTAACTTGACTATTATTAGCTGGTCTTAAATCATAGTTACTTACTTATATCTTTAATTATGAACAATAATACCTTTTATAAACTTCATTTACCTAATTGTTAAATAATAATACATCATAATTGTGTCGATTTTGTGAAATTCTTTATTTTTTATTATATATATATTGCAAAAACAATTCTTCATCATAATTCTAAAAATATTGCAAGAATTTTAGCTGTAATTGCGAAATGTGCATTGTGAATTGCAACATATATTATCTGCTTATAATAAATATCTTCAATGTATATCCTAATTAACCCAAAAAAAGACTGATATACATTAATTTGATATATACCAGCCCTAATTCTCATTTATTCTTTATTCATTTATAAGTTTCTTACGAACTTCATCTAAATTTACAGTTTTTAATGAATCTGTAACTTCTATTCCCATTGCAACTACATTGTCTTTAACAATTACGTATGTTCCACTCTTGTCTATATTAAATTCCACATTTACTACATCTTTTCTACCTGTAAAAGTAGTTACCTCGTCTCCACTATCTGCATTATATATTATGAAAACTCCATCAGCCTTATCAAAGGAATTAAGATCTACAGAAAGTTTAGTCTTTATGCCTTTTTGTAGAACTGCTACAAGTGGTTCAAATTCATAACCAGTTCCCTTTATACTTAGATTTTGGGTGTCTCCTGAAATATTAGCTTTTTTAATTAACCTATCAGTAGAAACTTTACTTAAATCATTACCATATATACTTGGAGCTTGAGGAGTATTACTTGCTGATGTTCCTGTACAACAACTCATGCCACTACTAGGAGCCGGAATTGATGAATCTGCTTTCGATGTATCCACTGAATCAAGATTATCTGTAACTTTAATTATCCCTCTTATCATTCCCATCCAACAGCTAAAGTTTATGTCCCCGTCTTTAGGTGTAAATTCTATAACATTTTCTCCAGATTTTAATGTTTTTTGGATGTTAAGTGATGGCACTACTACTGCATTATTACAAGAATTTATTTGATTTCCTGTAATTATCCACTTAACAGGCATATCTTTTTGTACATAAAATGCATTAGGAGTATATCCATTATTATCTGCTGTCATTCTAATTACTTGAACTCCATTTTCTATCGTCGCCTTACCTATATTGGATTGCGCGGCTTGAGCTCCATCTCCAGAAAAATTTTGTGCTAGTGTACTAGCATTTGGAATTCCAACTCCAGCAAGAGCTAATCCCCTATTCCCCATTATTAATCCAAGTACTACTACTAAAATCCCACTAAATTTTAAAAGTTGTTTCGTATATCCCTTACTTAAAAAACCTGATACAGCACCAAATATAAGCATCAAAGGAACTGTTCCGAGTGAAAATAAAAACATTGATATTGCTCCATTTATGGCACTACCGGTACCTAATGCATAAAGCTGCATTGTCTGAAGTGGACCGCATGGCATTAACCCATTTAACATACCAACTAAAAACGGAGCCTTAGGTTTATTTTTAATTTTGCAAGAGGACCATGGCAGCTTAATATTAAGCTTTCTAAATAAAGAAAAGCCTGTCATATTTAATCCCATTATTACCATAAATAATCCTGCAAATATTTGCAATCCAGCTTTTACATTAAGTGATAGCGATAAAACAGAACCCAATGCACCTACAATACCACCTATAATTGTATATGAGGTTACTCTTCCAGCATTATATAAAATCGAAGGCTTTAAAGCTTTAAATCTATTCTCTTTTTCATCTATAATACTATTTTTAGATAAACTTTGTGTAAGCATTATTCCACCGCACATGCCAACACAATGTATAGATGTAAGCATTCCAACAATAAATAACACCACATAAGACGCATTATTCAGCTTAGCACTCATATCAAATCCTGCTGTTGAATTGCCAAGAAGTAAGACTGCTGCCGCTATAACTAAAAAGCCAGCAAATTTTAAGCTAACCGAATTTTTTGTACTATAACCCGCCTTATTAATAGCTTCTTTTAATTGTTCCATACTGCAAAGCTTGCTATCATATTCAACCGTTACCTGCTGTGCACTATAGCTAGCCATAGCATTTAAGACTCCATCAATTTTCATTAAAGCTCTTTCCACTCTATTTTCGCAAGACTTACATGTCATATCATAAACTTTAATATTCTCCCTCTTAATACCCATAATCTCCTCCTAATAAATCGCTGCTTATTATAGACAGTGATGCATTTTAAATCATAATTCAAATTACATATATAGATTATAATATAAAGTTATGAAGATTTTATGAGGATATAAAAAAGTACAGAAATTTTTCTGTGTACTTTTATAAATATATTTGAATAAACTCCATATGCTTCTCTTTCAACTAATATTGCATTATCATGTATTTAATAAATTAACATAAACTTATAAATTTTATCTGTAAAAAATAATCTACCATTTGATAAATTTATTAAGATAAATTTCCAGTATAACTATTAACTTCATAGTATTGACTACATAATTAGGGGCACATTAAGATTATAAAGAAGTTAGCAGTTAAGCATTAAATATTCAAGAATGAATATGCCTTCTCAATATAGAGTCAAAAGACTTAACTTGAGAAATAAAGATGCAATCCTATAGTTAGAGTTTTCTATAATTGATTAGTTATTGTAGGGTTACGCGAAAATTGCAATTATGTTAGTCTGTTGCAATAAGGTTTGATTGTTATTTTCTTTATTTAAGGACTGTAGATAAACTTATTGTATGATAGGTTTATCTATGGTTTTTTGTCTTTATGAATATTTAAAAAATAATTTATGATAAGATTTTTTGCATAATACTTAACACTATTTAGGCTCTCAAAATTGCTTTAAATATTAAAAGTTCATTTTACGCAGTCACTAAGTAGTTTCTCTATTATTTAATCTTCTCTACTCTCTTACCCCTGATGTTTCCTATAAATATTTATATATTTTCATATTTATATAGGTTGTTGAGTAAACAAAATTTGTAAAAAGTAAATAAGCCATTCCTTTGTGATATAATAATTTCGCTAAAAACCAAATCACATCACACAAGGAATGACTTAAATATGATTATATCACGAAAGATTAAAACTGAAAATGATAATTATAAGATTTTTGAAGCTGTTAAAATTGCATTTGCTAAATTAAATTCTAATAGTAAAAATGCTAAAGGCCGACCACGTAAGTACTCAGATGAGCAAATAGTTGCCTGCATGTTATATGGTGTTAAACATAGTATATTCAGTCTGAGAGAACTTGAATACGAAATAAAAAAAGATTATGTGTTTCAATCTATAATTGATCTTAATGAAATACCTGATTATTCTACCTTTTCGTTAAGAGCTAAGAATTTAGAGAAACATATATATTATGGTATTTATGCTATGTTTGTTGAACTTATTAACCCAGAAACTAGACTATGCGCAATTGATGCTACTGCCTTAAGAAGTTCAAAATACGATAGCGAAGCTAAATCCGGCAAAGGTACACGTCTGGGATATTATAAAGGTTACAAGTTACACTGCATTGCAACGGTTACTGATACTATTATTCCTCTAGTTTTTAGTTTAACAACAGCTAATGTTTACGATAATCAAGTTCAGGATTTACTATATGACGCTAAAAATTATAATCCATTTTTAATACTTGCTGATGCAGCATATGACTCAGTTGAATGGTTTGAAATTGCTGCAAAACTAGAATTTAATTTATTAGCTGATATAAATATGCGTAAAGCTAAAAGCATTGAGGCGTTCATTGATAAACGATATGAAAATGCTTTATTTTTAGAATCTCCTATCGGAGCGAACCTATATAAAAATAGATTGAAAATAGAGCAATTATTCTCAGTTTTAAAAGGTTTATATAATTTAGAAAATCCAAGGCTCTATGGGCAAGCACGATACGAACGTCATATAAAATGGGTTTTATTAGCCTATTTAATAGAGGAATTTAATAAAAAACAGCAGGGAATAAAATCGAGAAAATATCCTTGGAATCTTTGATTCCTAAGAATATTTTCTTAAATAACTATTTGTAAAAATTAGTTATTCAACAACCTATTATATAGAAAAAAATGTTTATAGGAATATATAAACATATATTTATTTTTATATTTTTTCATATTTTCATATTTTTATATTTTTATATAAAAATATTAATCTATAAATATATAAAAATATGAAAATTTCTCTATTATTGAAAATAGATCGCTGAATATCTACATAAGCCTTAAAAGGATATTAAAATTTAAAATAAATTCTTCTAAAAGCATTTAAAAAAAATCCTAGCAGCAATCATGCTACTAGGATTATATACTTTAAATATATTGTAGATTATTAAATAGGGTGTTTCCTTATTTGATCGAACTTATTTTATTTGCCATTGTAATTTGCCATAAATTATTTTTATGCTTCCATAAACATCTTCATGTCATCATCTACATTAGTGATTCCACCAATTCCAAAGTTGTCCACTAATACTTTAGCAACATTTGGTGAAAGGAATGCTGGAAGTGTTGGTCCTAAGTGAATGTTTTTAACTCCTAAGTGTAATAATGATAATAATACTATTACAGCTTTTTGTTCATACCAAGCTATGTTGTATGAAATAGGTAATTCATTTACACTCTTTAATCCAAATACTTCTTGAAGCTTTAGTGCTATTACAACTAATGAATATGAGTCATTACATTGTCCTGCATCTAATACTCTTGGGATTCCACCAATATCACCTAAATTTAATTTGTTGTATTTATATTTTGCACAACCTGCAGTTAAGATAACTGTATCTTTTGGTAATTTTTCTGCAAATTCTGTGTAATAGTTTCTTGATTTAGCTCTTCCATCACAACCTGCCATTACAAAGAATCTCTTTATAGCACCAGATTTAACTGCATCTACCACCTTATCTGCTAAAGCTAAAACTTGGTTATGAGCAAATCCACCAACTATTTGTCCCTTTTCTATTTCTGTAGGAGCTTTACATTTCTTGGCCATTTCTATAACTTTAGAGAAATCTTTTGTCCCATCAGCCTTAGCTTCTATATGAGCACATCCAGGCATTCCTGTAGCACCTGTTGTAAATAATCTGTTCTTATAAGAATCCTTTGGTATAACTATACAGTTAGTAGTCATAAGGATTACTCCATTGAAGCTTTCAAATTCTTCTTTTTGTTTCCACCATGCATTACCATAGTTTCCTGCAAAATGACTATATTTTTTAAATTTTGGATAGTATTGTCCAGCAAGCATTTCTCCGTGAGTATAAACATCTACCCCAGTTCCTTCTGTTTGCTCTAGTAACATTTCTAAGTCTCTTAAGTCATGTCCTGAAATCAATATTCCTGGATTTGTTCTAACACCAATGTCTACTGTTGTAATTTCTGGATGTCCATAGCTTTCTGTGTTGGCTTTATCAAGTAATGCCATACCATCTACACCGAATTTACCAGCTTCTAATGCTAGTCCTACATAATCATCAACTGTTAATGTATCATCAATTGTAGCAGCAAGAGCTTTTGCCATAAATGCATGAACTTCTTCATTATTGTATTTTAAATTCATAGCATGCTTCATGTATGCTGATAAACCTTTTAATCCATAAGTGATAAGTTCTCTTAAGCTTCTTATATCTTCATTTTCAGTTGCAAGAACTCCAACCTTTTCTGCTTTTTCATCAAATTCTATTGTATTGTCAGCTGTCCAAATAGCTGCTTCTGGCATAATCATTTCTGTAGTTTGCATTCCGAATATTTTCTTAAAGAAACCACCAGTTACTTTTACTTCTCCAACTTTACCACCAGAGCTAATTACTTTAGCTTTTAATTCTTCTCTTAATTTTAAAGTTTCTTTAACTCTATCTAAAATAGAATCTCTATCAAAATTAGCGTTTGTAATTGTTGTAAATAAGTTTTCTGTTATATATTTATCAACTTTACTATCCTTTACTCCAACTTTTCTTCCTTCATTACTTACTATAGCTAGTCCTTTAGTTACATATATTAATAAGTCTTGAGCTTTTGCTACATACTCATCCTTACCGCATACCCCTACTTTAGTACAGCCCTTACATCCAGCTGTTTCTTGACATTGATAACAAAACATTGACATATTATGTCCTCCTATTTCCTATTTTTCTTTTTATATGAATAATTAATAATTTCTTGTTAATCTCTCTTAACTTTGACAATTTAGAGTTTACTATATTGCCAGTATCATTTCTGTAACATACGTTACTAAAATAAAATTAATATTTTTTAATTTCTATATTAGCTCTGTGCTACAGATATATATTACTAAAATACTCTGCCCAAATCTGTAACAATGGTTACGCAATTTCAAAAATAAAAAGACAGCTAGTTTGCTGCCTTTTCTATTCCTACTATATGAAGATTATATCTATAGGAATTATGATTCTGGTGTAAAACTACAATATCCTATTTCATCACATCGTGTCTTCATACTATTCCATACATCCTTTTCAGTTATGGCTTCCACTGCTGTAGGGTATAATATATAATTTTCTTTAAATATATGATCTCTCAAATTGAATATAATATATTTTGCAGTTTCATCAACTTTTTCTTTAAATTCAATAAATTTTAATTTAGATACTTCTGTTGCTATTTGCTTCAAAAATTTTTTCTTTGCTCTTAAATCGTCATGTTCCATTCTCATAATTCTTGTTGGTCCTGTAATTTTTCTATCTTCCATCTCAGCAAAAAGCACTTCTTCCTCTCTTTTATGGTGATTTTCTGCATCTAATATATTATCAATAACCTTTATTAATTCTTCAAATTCAATTAAATTGCTATCATAGCTTTCTAATTTTTGAATCTTTGAATTAATATCTTCAAGTTCTTTTAAAAATCCAAGAATTTTATCATGTTCTGCAATAAATGTGTATACAACATGCCCTGGTTCAATTTTATTCTTTATTTTATCAAGTTCTCCTCTTAAAACTTCCATATGAATATCACACAGATGTCTTAAATCCTGTGGATTCATTCCTTCTTCTATTAAATTTTGCTCCGCTATTGAAAGCTCAATAGGATTTATGTCAGACACAATCTCCAATGCTTCTTTTCTTAATGTCTCTGTTATTCCATCTTTATTTAATTTTTGTAAAACTTCAGTCAAACTTTGTATTTTGCTATTATTCATCTCAAAATCCTCCTATGGATATATAAATTTATATATTCAATATCTCTATGACCTAATTCTACTTAAATTTTTATTATAATAATGTGATTTAAATCAAAATTTCAAATGTTTAAGTTATAAAAGAATTACCATTAGAATATTAAACTTTAAATTTAAAGAAAAAAGGTTATATTTAAGAATAAATTGATTTGTTTCTTAAATATAACCTTTATTTTATTTTAGTTTAAGACATGGCCCATGGCCTGTAGCTATAAGGTCAGGCTTTAACTTTTTTAAAGTTTCTTGTAAATCTTCCAGCTTATTATTGTCTGGTATTTGTTCTTGCTTAATGCTGTTTACTTCTGTATACCAATCAGATTCTTGTACTGTGCCTATTTCTTTTCCCAACGCAAACATCAAATCACTGCTAAAAAATATCCTACGTTTATTTTCTATAACTAATAATCCATCCCAAAGATGCATTTCAGAAGGATAATTGATAAACTCTAATTCATAATTATCAGTATTTAAAGTTTCCTCTGCTTTCTTAGTAATAATTTCTGCTTTTATTCCAAAACCATTTAACTGACGTGCTGTAACTTCAGAGCAAATTGTTTTAGCTTTAGGAAAATGTTCCAATATTAATGATAATCCTCCACATTCATCCGCCTCAAAATGTGAAATAAAAATATACTTTAGCTCTTTGCCATTAAGTACATCTTTTAATTCTGGTAGCAAAGCTTCTGCCTGAATAACGTTCCCTGTATGGACTAATAATGGTTCATCCCCTAATAACAAATATTGATGAAATGTAAGGTTAATTGGTTCAACATAGCTATTAAATTGGTATAAATCTTGACTTATAAATGGCATATTATAAAAACAACTCCTTTTCTATCTTATTGAATGTGCCTTATTTCTTTGTGATACCTATTCTCCATATTTCAGGTCCCTGCTCTAAATATTTCCACTCAAAGTGTTCTGGAAAGTTAACTATAAACTGCTGATAAAGTGGACGAGGATCATGATCATTTATAAGTTCCATTGTTTCACCTTGTTCAAGCTCTTCAAAAGCTTTAAATATGATCTCTTTTTTATGACCTCTTTCATAAATTCTAACATCTATACTAACAGCAAAACTTGACATAATTAATTCCTCCCTTAATATTATTATCTAAACTTCTTCTTAGATGATAATATTATAACCATTGTGCTGAATTTTAGCGTGATTTATATCACAGTGTCAGTAACTTTTGCTTTTATGTGTATATATTTCAATTTCTTTAGAATTTTTGTTTTTATGTTAAAGTAATGTTATGTTAACCGTTCTTATAATTCTTAATCGCTACTACGTATAATATCTTAATCCATTACTAAAAATATTATTGAAAATATTTAATAATATTTCACTGTATGAAAAAGACAGCAAATTAATGAGCTTAATACCTCTTTAATTTGTTGTCTTTCTAAATTTAGATATATCTGATCTATTTTACTTTATTTAATTACTGTCATACCGCCCATATATGGTTGCAATGCAACTGGAATATTTACAGATCCATCTTCATTTAAGTTGTTTTCTAAAAATGCAATAAGCATTCTTGGTGGTGCAACTACTGTATTATTCAATGTATGCGCAAAGTACTTACCATCTTTACCATCTACACGGATTTTTAAACGACGAGCTTGTGCATCCCCTAAATTAGAGCAGCTTCCTACTTCGAAGTATTTCTTTTGTCTTGGAGACCATGCTTCTACGTCTACTGATTTTACTTTTAAATCTGCTAAATCACCTGAGCAACATTCTAAAGTCCTTACTGGTATATCTAAAGAACGGAATAAATCTACTGTATCTTTCCACATTTTATCATACCAATTCATGCTGTCTTCTGGCTTACATACAACAACCATTTCTTGCTTTTCAAATTGATGAATTCTGTATACTCCTCTTTCTTCTATACCATGTGCCCCTTTTTCTTTTCTAAAGCAAGGTGAATAACTAGTCAAAGTTTGAGGAAGTGAAGTTTCTGGTAATATTGTATCTATAAATTTACCAATCATAGAATGTTCACTTGTTCCTATTAAATATAAATCTTCACCTTCAATTTTGTACATCATAGCATCCATTTCAGCAAAACTCATAACTCCAGTTACAACCTGGCTACGAATCATAAAAGGTGGAATACAATATGTAAATCCTCTATTTATCATAAAATCTCTTGCATAAGATATTACAGCTGAGTGAAGTCTAGCTATATTTCCCATTAAGTAGTAGAAACCATTACCAGCTACCTTTCTAGCACTATCTAAATCAATACCACTTAATCTTTCCATAATATCTGTATGGTATGGAATTTCGAAATCTGGAACAACTGGTTCCCCAAACTTTTCTACTTCTACATTTTCGCTATCATCTTTACCAATTGGAACACTTGGATCTATTATGTTTGGAATAGTCATCATGATAACTTTAACTTTTTCTTCTAGTTCTTTTTCTTTAACGTCTAACTCAGCCATTCTTTCTGAATCCGCATTAACTTTTTTCTTTATTTCCTCAGCTTCTTCTTTTTTACCTTGAGCCATTAAGCCACCAATTTGTTTTGATAACTTATTTCTATCAGCTCTTAAAGCTTCTACTTCTTGCTTAACTTTTCTAAGTTCGATATCTAAAGTTAATACTTCATCTACTAACCCCAACTTATTATCTTGAAACTTATTTTTTATGTTTTGTTTAACAATCTCTGGATTTTCTCTTACGAATTTAATGTCTAACATTTTTTTCCCTCCTGATTAAATATATATATTATTATTTCAAAAAATAAAAAAACCATCCCAATATATAATTGGGACGGAATAATCCGCGTTGCCACCCAAATTGCTGGTTAATATTACAACCAGCCCCTCGACACTAGTATTATATAGGTTACTAACCTTTGCATTTATCACGCACAGCTCCAAAAGTGGAAAGATTTAACCTTTCACCGATTCGCACCACCCATCGGCTCTCTGAAGAAATTTATAAATCGTAGTTTTTATCATCGCTGTTTTTTATAACTATTAATTTGTTGCTATGTATATTATATATATATTTATGTTAATTTTCAAGTATATGTTTATATTTAACTTAATAACTAGTTTTGGAATTATATTGACCAGTTATAATATACTATAAATTTCTTATTAAAGTCTACTTAAAAAAATTAAGGTGAGAAGATTTATATAAAAACTCTTCTCACCTTAAATAAATATCCCCTTAAAAATTTTACGGTAACATATATATGTTGCAATTCACAATGCACAATGAACATTTCACAATTACAGCTAAAATTCTTTTAATATTTTTAGAATTATGCTGAAGAATTATTTTTGCAATATATATATAATTATACTACCATAAAATTTTTCACTTACTTTGAATTACTATAGCATATGGATATATAAAGCTAGATATGCCTTTTTGCTTCTATATCTTCGTTTATCAGTTAAAATCAATTCTATTAGAATTCTAACAGATAGTTATACATTCGTTAACAAACTTTAACCCTTCTTTTATATTCCTATGCTTTAGTACCTTTATATCAAATCCAAATACTTTATAAATTAACTGTACACAATATCCTATTCCAATGGCAGTGACTAACGTTCCAATTCCGACAAACCCGCCTAGAATCCATCCAATAATTAGGGCTCCTGCTTCTATAAATAGTCTTATTATTCCAATTGGTTTACCTGTAAGCTTAACTAATGCAATCATAAGACCATCCCTAGGACCACATCCCATTTCACATCCAATATACAAATAGCTTCCTAATGCTGTAACAAATAAGCTTCCAATTAACATTATTATGCCTGTATATATGTTATTACAAACTGGAATGATTTTAGAATGTATTATTAAATCCATAAAACATCCAATTACTATCATATTCGCTATAGTTCCCATCCCAACTTTAAGCCCTAGGATACTTGTGATTGCTACTATTATTATTCCAACTATAATGCTTGCCTGTCCAATAGTTAAACTAGTTACATTTGTTAATCCTTGGTGAAATACGTCCCATGGACTTAAGCCTAAATTCGAATTAAGAGCCAAAACAGTTCCTAGTGCGCATAATAAAAATCCGAATGTCATTCTAATTATAAGTGCTAATAATTTCTTCATACTTCTCCTTTACATTTCTCAATTTTTTGGAATTATAGGCCAAATTACCTATCATAATCCCATTAACTTAAACATTAGTTTCACGTGTGCAAAGCTGACTATAAGCTAATCTTTCAACTAATGTCAGTTTACATCAATTTAATGAAATATTCAATTCATTTTTTAATTTAAATCATAATTATTACTGAAATAAATTCACTAAATACTAATACTGCTACACTCTCTTTTGTAATAAACTATCTAAAAACAAATCAAATCCTAAACAATGTTATTAAAAATGTTAATATTATAATACACAAGTTATCCTACATTTATTTTCCATAATAATATGTATAATAATAAAATTAAAACTAAATTTAAGTTTATTAAAGCTCATGTTTAGCAACTTTAGGCAATTTAAATAATTTTATCTTTATTTTTTCTTTATATTAGATTAAAATTATTATTAAGCAAAAATAACAATATAGTTAAGAGGGAATACTACTTCAAGTAAATATTCTTTTCTTAATTTAAATACACTTATAAGTGAGGTAAGACTATGTCAAACGAAATAAATTCTTCTAATTTTATAAGAAATATCGTTGTAGAAGATCTAGAAAGCGGAAAGCATAAAGAGATAATTACTCGTTTTCCACCAGAACCTAACGGTTACTTACATATAGGCCACGCTAAATCAATTCTTTTAAATTTTGGTTTAGCTGATGAGTTTAAAGGAAAAACTCATTTAAGATTTGATGATACTAACCCTGTTAAAGAAGATACAGAATATGTTGAATCAATTAAAGAAGATGTACAATGGCTTGGTGGTCATTGGGATGAACTTTTCTTTGCATCTAACTATTTTGATGAAATGTACAATAGAGCTGTTCTACTAATAAAAAAAGGTAAAGCTTATGTTTGTGACTTAACAGCTGAAGAAGCTAAAGAATATAAAGGTACACTAACTCAGCCTGGTAAAGACAGCCCTTATAGAAATAGATCCGTTGAAGAAAATTTAGATTTATTTGAAAGAATGAAAAATGGTGAATTTGCTGACGGCGAAAAAGTTCTTAGAGCTAAAATAGACATGGCATCACCAAATATAAATATGAGAGATCCTGTTATATATAGAATATCTCATTCTACTCATCACAATACTGGTGATAAATGGTGCATATACCCAATGTACGATTTTGCTCATCCATTAGAAGATGCTATTGAACATGTTACACACTCTATTTGTACTTTAGAGTTTGAAGATCACAGACCACTTTATGACTGGGTAGTAAGAGAATGTGAAATGACCGCTTCCCCAAGGCAAATAGAATTTGCAAGATTAAATATGACTAATACTGTTATGAGTAAAAGAAAATTAAAACAATTAGTTGATGAAAAAGTTGTTGATGGATGGGATGACCCTAGAATGCCTACTATTTCTGGCCTTAGAAGAAAAGGATGTACTCCTGATGCGCTAAGAAATTTCTGCAGCGCTATCGGTGTTGCTAAGGCTAATTCTGTTGTTGATTCCCAAATGCTAGATTATTTTATAAGAGAGGATTTACAACTTAAGGCGCCATTGTCTATGGCTGTGTTAAATCCTTTAAAGCTTGTAATAACTAATTATCCTGAAAATGAGACAGAAATGCTTTCAATAGAGAATAATGCAAAAGATGAAACTCAAGGTACAAGACTTGTTCCATTCTCTAGGGAACTATACATTGAAAAAGAAGACTTTATGGAAAATCCACCAAAGAAATACTTTAGGTTATTCCCTGGTAATGAGGTTAGACTAAAAGGAGCATACTTTGTTAAATGTAACGAAGTAATCAAGGATGAAAATGGTGAGGTAGTAGAAATTCATTGTACTTATGATCCAGAAACAAAGAGTGGTTCTGGCTTTACCGGCAGAAAAGTTAAAGGAACAATCCATTGGGTAGATGTAAAAACTTGTCTTCCTGCTGAATTCAGGTTATATGAGCCTTTAATTTTAGATGATGCACCAGAAAATGAAGGAAAACACTTCCTTGAACAAATTAATCCAAACTCACTAGAAATATTACAAGGCTTTATTGAACCAACTGCATTTAAAGATGCTAAACCTCAAGATAAATTCCAAATGGTTAGAAATGGTTTCTTTAATGTAGATACTAAATATACAACTGCTGATAAGTTAGTATTTAATAGAATAGTACCATTAAAATCATCATTTAAGTTAAGCTAATAATGCAACTTGAAAAGGCAGAGAAATCTAATGTATAAGATTTCTCTGCCTTAATTTATTTTTAATCTCCTAATCCAGATAATTTTATACAAAACTATCTGATCAAAATTTTTTATACCACTTAAAAATTCTTCACCATTGTCATCATAACCAAGCCATAAATTCCACCTAATTTTCTATATTTCGATAAAAGGTAACATTTACTATCAAGTTGATAAATTACATTTCGATAATAGAGTAAGTTTATATATTAGGGGGAATGCAAATGATTACAAAATCTACAAAAAAGACAAAAGGCTTACCTATAAAAACAAAACTTATTTTAGTAATGATTTTATTGCTGAGTATACCTGTACTTGTACTCGGATTAGTAAGTTATTATGTAGCAAGAGCTGAACTTGAAAATAGCGGGAAGATTTTATTAAGAAATAGTGTAGAAATGACATTACAAGTGATTGATGCAAATCAAAAGCTTGTAGATCAAGGAAAACTATCTCTTGATGACGCTCAAGAAAGAGTTAGAGAATATATGCTTAGCGAAAAACAAGCGGATGGTACAAGAAAAATCAATCAAAATTTAAGCTTAGGTAAAAGCGGTTATTTGTTAGCTTATACTCAAGATGGAGTTGAAGCAGCTCATCCAAGTTTAGAAGGCAAAAGCGTACTAGATTATAAGGATAAAAAGACTGGTACATTATTCGTTAAAGATCAAATTAAAGTAGCTAATGATGGCGGAGGCTATTTAACTTATTGGTGGACACTTCCTAATTCAGATAAGATTTCAGACAAAATAACTTATCAAAAGACTGATCCGCATTGGGGATGGGTAGTTTGCGCTGGTACTTACATGAATGATTTTAATGTTGGTTCAAATAATATTCTTATTACTACTCTGATTATATTATTGTCAGTAATTATTTTAGGTTCTGCAGTAATTATGATATTTGCAAAACACATATCTACTCCAATTAAAGAAATTAGTGACGCTGTAGATACTGTAGCTTCAGGTAATTTGAATATTAAGGCTATGAAAATCAAAAATAGAGATGAAATTGGTAATCTAAATAATTCCTTTAATATAATGGTTAGAAATGTTAACGATTTTATAAGTTCAGTTAAAGATTCAGTTAATGTTGTTTTTGACTCCTCTAAATTGTTAGATGAAATTGTTGCTGAAAATACAGCTTCGATTAATGAAGTATCAGATTCCGTTGAAGAGATCGCTAAAGGTTCAAATGAACAGGCTAAAGAAACTGAAAACGGAGTTATAAGAGTTAAGAATTTATCGGAGAAGATAGATTTAGTTACAAAACTGACAATAGAAACTAATGATATTGCAGTTAAAACAACTAATATAAGCAACAGAGGTTTAGAAGCAATTGATTTACTTTCAAAAAAATCAATTGAAAATAGCAAAGCCACTGAAAAAACTAGTGCCATAATAATGGAAGTAGATAAAACTTCTATTGAAATTGGATCTATTACTGAGGCAATAAGTCAGATTTCAGAACAAACAAATTTATTATCTTTAAATGCTGCTATAGAAGCTGCAAGAGCTGGTGAGCAAGGAAAAGGCTTTGCTGTAGTTGCTGAAGAAGTTAGAAAATTGGCTTCTCAATCTTCAATGTCTGCTTCAAAAGTTAAAGAATTAATCAATGGAATCCAAGATAAATCAAAAGCTGCTGTAAAAGCCATTGAAGACGGAAAGTTAATAGCTAAGGAACAAAATAATTCTGTAATAGACGCTAAGGATATATTTGTTGAAATATTAAAATCTGTAGAAAAGATTACAAACGATATGAAAAACCTAAAAACTTATAGCCTTGAAATGGAAAACGAGAAAAATGAAATAGTTGAAGTTTTAGAGACTCTTTCTGCTTCAACTGAAGAAAGCTCTGCTGCCACTGAACAAATTTCTGCTACAACTGAGCAGCAACTAGCAAGTGTAAATCAAATAGCCAAACATACTCAAGACTTAAATAAACTTGCAGAGAAGCTTAGAGATGCAGTTAACGCATTTCAAGTTTAAAAATTCTAACATATATTAATGAAAATGAACTCTGCAGTAGTACTATAAATATTCATAATTAACTAAACGAAAACCATACCGGAAACAGTATGGTTTTCATTTAGCTTATAATTTTGTAAAAAAACTAACTAATAGATAACTAACTTTTATCTGCTATGGTCCCCTTATAACGCATTTTTTAAGCATATTCTTAAGAATATATATGGCACTCTAATATCTAATTGAGCTATAAAACCTCCTATTCCTGGCCCTAAAACCATTCGTAAATTAGAAGCACTAAAAGTATCCCATTCCCTTTGTACGAGTTTCTTTAGTAATCGCATCCGCAATATATGAAAGATTGTATGGTATCACAATTCCTAAACCTATTCCCCCAATAAATCTCGCTATATATAGCCAGATCAATTCTTGAGATATGGCAAACATGAAATTAGAAATTACTGTAAGAAATAATCCGGATAATATCATCTTTTTTCTTCCATATTTATCTAAAAATTTCCCGCCAATTGCGAAAATAAAAATTGGTCAGCTCCAAAAACTGCAACTAAGTAACCAGCTACAGAGCCTCCTGCGTTAAATTGTTTTAAATATTCATGCAAAATTGATATTACCATTCCTTGTCCAAGTAACGCAATAAATATATTGAACATTAAAATACTTAAAGGTAGTCTTTTTTTTATGTTTAAATTGAACATTTTTACCTTCTAAGTTTACATACAATAAACCATTTACACTACGTAAACCATTTTGCTATCATCTTAATTTTTTGTAAACTATATCGGTAATTTATATATAATATAAATCCAATTTGATTAAATTATCACAAGAAAGTATTGACATGGTTTTTAATTTGAAGTATGATAACTTAAAACCGAGTAAATCGATAAGAATTATATAAAAATTAATAGGGGGAATACTTAATGAAAAAGAAAAATTTATTTAGTTTATTATTAGTAGGTCTATTAGCAATCGGATTAATAGGATGCGGAAATTCTACTAGCCAAGCTCCTGCTAATACTTCTAATTCCAGCAAAGATTTATTAACAGAAATAAAAGAAAGAGGTTCTTTAAAAATTGGCACTGAAGGAACCTATGCACCTTACACTTTTCATAATGATAAAAATGAATTAGTTGGATTTGATGTTGAAATTGCTCAAGCAATCGCAAAAGAACTTGGAGTTAAAGCTGAATTTGTAGAAACTCCTTGGGATTCATGCATAGCTGGTTTAGATGCAAAACGTTATGATGTAGTTATGAATCAAGTTGGGATAACCGATGAAAGAAAAGCAAAATATGATTTCTCAACTCCATATACCGTAACAAGAGCTGTCTTAATTGTAGGTAAAGATAATCAAGGCATAAAAAGTTTTGCAGATTTAAAAGGTAAAAAAGCTGCTCAAGGCTTAACAAGTAATTTTGCTGATATGGCTAAAAAAGATGGAGCGGAATTGGTTGATACAGATGGAAACTTTAGCAAATCTATAGATCTTATCATCAATGGAAGAGCTGATGCAACAATTAATGATGACCTTACTTTCTATGATTATTTAAAACAAAAACCAGATGCACCATTGAAGATTGCAGATAAACAGGATAAAGCAAGCGAAAACGGAGTTTTAATACGTAAAGGTAACGATTCTTTTGTAAATGCAGTTAATGATGCACTAGATAAATTAAGTAAAGATGGAACTTTAGAAAAGATATCTGAAAAATACTTTGGAACTAATGTTACAAAATAATTTAGGGGGACAACTTTATGGTTATTGATAATCGCATTATCGAAATTATTAAAAATTCTTTTTTTCCTATGCTCGAAGCAGGATTAATTTATACAATCCCTCTAACAATAGTTTCTTTTGCAATAGGATTATTAATAGCTGTTTTAGTTGCTCTGATTCAAATTTCAAAACTTAGCATATTAAAGCAGATAGTAAAATTTTATGTATGGATATTTAGAGGCACTCCTCTTTTAGTTCAACTTTTTATTATATTTTATGGTCTACCTAATGTAGGAATAAAACTTGAACCTATTCCATCAGCTATAATTGCTTTTTCATTAAATGTAGGTGCTTATAGCTCTGAAACAATCAGAGCTGCAATTTTATCAGTTCCTAAAGGACAATGGGAAGCAAGTTATTCTTTAGGCATGAATTATTGGCAGACACTTAGACGAACAATTTTTCCACAAGCCGGCAAAGTGTCTGTACCACCACTTTTTAATACTTTTATAGCCTTGGTGAAAGACACTTCTTTAGCAGCTAATGTAACTGTTACTGAAATGTTTATGGAAACCCAAAGAATTGTTGCAAGAACCTATGAACCACTTGTTTTATATTGCGAAGTCGCAGTATTCTATTTATTGTTCTGCACAATCTTATCACAAATACAAAAATACTCAGAAAAGAAATTATCTATAGGATAGTTTTCAATCAATCTTAATTTGAAAACTAGTTAGGAGCTAATATGGTTAAAATCGAGAATTTAAACAAGCATTTTAATAATCTTCATATATTAAAAGATATTAATTTAACGATTGAATCTAACAAAACAACTGTTATTATAGGTCCATCCGGTTCAGGTAAAACCACATTACTTAGGTGCATTAATCTTCTTGAATTACCCGATAATGGCACAATAAGTATGAATAAAGATAAATTAGATTTTTCAAGGAATAACATTCATAAAAATGAAATAAACAATTTTAGGAAAAAGACTGGAATGGTATTTCAAAATTTCAATCTCTTTCCTCATAGAACGGCCATAGAAAATATTATTGAAGGGCCTATAACTGTTTTAAAAACGCAAAAGCAGAAAGCTATAAAGGATGCGGAATTACTTTTAGATAAAATTGGATTATTAGATAAGAAAAATAGTTATCCTCATGAACTATCCGGTGGTCAGCAGCAACGTATTGCTATAGCAAGAGCACTGGCTATGAAGCCTGAGATACTACTTTTCGATGAGCCTACAAGTGCCTTAGATCCAGAACTTGAAGTTGAAGTGTTAAGCCTTATTAAGGAATTAGCAAAAGAAAACTACACTATAGCAATTGTGACCCATAAGATGTCTTTTGCTAGAGAAGTTGGAGATGAAATTGTATTTGTTAACCAAGGTGAAATTATTGAAAAAGGTACCTATAGTGATTTAGATAATTCTTCTAATGATAGAATTAAACAGTTTTTAAATTTGCTTAATTAATTTTGATGGAGTACTTCCACTCTATATTGATGAATTCAAAAGGGATACCACTATCTACCAAAAATAGTCTCATGGTATCCTTTTAGCTATTCTATATTAGATTATCTTTTATTATAGATTTAAAAATTTATCAAATCTGTTTCTTGTATTTTCTTCACCTATGATTTGCATTATAGTATAAATGTCAGGCGAATTAGTTCTATGAGTTAGTGCTGCTCTAACTGCTCCTGCAACATCCGAAATCATACCTTTATATTGATCTGGATTTGCCTTAAATTCTTTTCTATTAGCACAGTACCCAAGTCTAATTCCTATTTCCTTTAAGTCATCAAACCAAGCTTCTTGACTTTCTACATCAAATTTAAATTCTTTCTTGTAAGTTTCTACTATTTCTTTTGCTGCTTCTAATGTAACTCCCTTTGGAAGTTCAATTTGTTCTGCTGATTCCTTATAAAATAGTTCATCAAAGAAATAGAAAATTTTATCTTTTACTTCATCCCATTTTGCAAAATCTTTTCTTGGTTTT
Source organism: Clostridium sp. MF28 (assembly GCF_002969175.1). Lineage (NCBI taxonomy): Bacteria > Bacillati > Bacillota > Clostridia > Eubacteriales > Clostridiaceae > Clostridium > Clostridium sp. MF28. The sequence goes on along the minus strand of NZ_CP014331.1, from coordinate 5,033,992 downwards.
GGACCTTCTTTATCTATATTGAAGATTTCCTTTGCCATAGTTTCATTTTCTGTAACTAATTTATACATTTCTGCATCAAATTCCTTAGCCCATGCTGTATAGTATTCATAAACATCAGTAGCTTTCATAGCAGCAATTCTATCTTTTGATACATCGTTTAATTTAACTAAATCAAATAATGCTCCACTCTTACCCATCTTTTCTAAATGAACTTCGAATTCATGGTAATCAGCCTTAGGATTTTCAGCTCTCCATTCTTCATAAGTAGAGTTTACTATATTAAGTAAATATTCAATTACAGTTACTACTGGGAATCCAACTTCTTTGTAGTAAGAAACAGCTGCTTCTGCATCTTTTCTCTTTGAAAGCTTTCTTTTTGATCCACCATCTTGCTTCATTATTGTTGGAATATGAGCATATCTTGGTGCTTCAAAACCTAAAACTTCAAATAATTGAACGTGTATAGGAAGTGATGATAACCATTCTTCTCCTCTTATTACATCTGTTGTTCTCATTAAATAATCGTCTATTGCATGAGCAAAATGATAAGTTGGAAGCCCATCCCCTTTAATAAGTACTACATCTTGATTATTTTCTGGGAATGAGATATCTCCCTTTATTAAGTCGTGAAATTCAACCCTTGTTTCGGGATTTCCTGGAGATTTTAATCTTATAATATATTTTTCTCCGTTTTCAATTCTCTTTATTGCTTCTTCTTCAGTTATATTTCTAAACTTAGCGTATTCTCCATAGTAACCAGGAGTTATTTTATTTGCTATTTGTCTTTCTCTAAGTTCAGCTAATTCTTCTGGGGTACAGAAATCTGGATAAGCTAAACCTTTTATAAGTAAATCTTTTGCAAAAGTATTATATATTTCAGCTCTTTGACTTTGTCTGTATGGACCATATTCACCTTTAGATGTTTCTTCTCCTGTCATACCTTCACTAAAATCCATACCAAAATTATGCATAGTAGCTATTGTATCTTCTATTGCACCTTCAACTTCTCTCTTTTGATCAGTATCTTCTATTCTCAAATAAAAAACACCTTCACTTTGGCTTGCTAATCTTTCATTTATTAATGCAGCAAAAACTCCACCTATATGTTGGAATCCAGTTGGACTTGGTGCATATCTAGTAACTCTTGCACCTTCCTTAAGACTTCTCTTTGGATATTTTTCAACGTAATATTCAGTTGTATGTTCAAGATTCCCAAATATTATATCTGCTAATTTTTCAAAACTCATTATTTGTATCTCTCCTTATCATTCTTCCTTACAAGGTATTATAAGCCCCTTGTCATGGCAATTTATATCAAGTGAAACTTGATTCAGGTAGGGTTTGATCCCCATCTGAATCCTAGTTGAACTTATCCAGGAGCGTGCAGCCATTATCCCCCGCTTAAAGAAGTATGGGTATTACGGATGCTAGCTATCGGATAAACCACATAATAAATATGTAGAATAAATTAAAATTATTTAATTATCATAGTTTAATAACACTACAAAATATTAATATCCTAATTGTTTTCCTACGATTATTACTTTTATCCTACCTTTAACAAATTGTCCTCTGATAATTGTAAAATCATTGCATATTCTATTAGGACTTTTACAATCCACACAATACCCTAATTTAGTACATGGAGTATCTTTACCTAATCTTTTTGCATCAATCGGAGCAGCATAATTTCTAACTCTTTTTTCTGCTTCTTCTATATCTTTAACAATTTTATTTGTTCCAGTTATTAAAATAACCTGCTTCGGGCCATAAATCATTGGTGCAACTCTACTTCCATTACCATCAATATTGTATAGTTCTCCACTTTCAGTCAAGGCATTGGTACTACACATAAAAGTATCAGCAGAAAAGTTTTGTATATAAATACCTTTCTTTTCTTCACTTGTAATACCTTCTCTATACTTATCTAAAAATATATAATTTTCCTCACGAAGAAAGTCTATAACACCTGTTTCAAACAACGTCATAGAATCGCCAACCCCTACAACAGAATTTTCATCTATGAGTTGTTTTAACAGTTCTTTTAATTCATTATCATCATTTACAAAGAAACCATCCATATTGCGTTGCCTTAAATTTTTTATAGTTCTATTAATTTGTTCTTCTTTGTACCATGAAATATTAATCTCCATATAATATGTAGTCCTTTCTAAGTTAAATACAAAAAAGCCCTTCGTCCTAAAATATCCTTAGGACGAAAGGCTGACTTCCGCGTTACCACCTAAATTGATTAATTTAAACATATTGATTTTAAATTTCAAATACATTTGATTTAACCCTCTTAATTATCTTTAAGGGAATAACCCCATAAATATACTAGCTTTAAGACATATACCTTATGCTTTCTATTTATTACTCCAAAGCTTCCTTCAATAGTTTTAAATTCTAGGATTACACCCTCCCTAGATCTCTTATAATTAAAATTCTATTTACTCTTCTTTTTCATTGCACTTCTCTATATTTATATTTTATATAGTATTTACAAAATACAAATCAATTATACATTTTGAAGATGCTAATGTAAAGATAAATTCTTATATTTTAATCTTTCTAGGAGATTTTTGGATTAAGTAATACCTTCTCTAATTAATAAAAAGTTTTCTATATTATAAAAAAAATACCATAGTACACAATCATAATAATCATTCCAGTAGGAACACCAAGTCTAATCCATTCACCACTTTTAATTTTTAACTTTCCTGCTGAAATAATGTTGAGTATATTAATTATATACCCTAAAATAACTGATAAAGCTATACCTATACACAAACAGATGTCTGAACAATTTATAATTTATGATATTGTATTTATCCTAGCACAATTCTATCTCTGTCACTCCTTGCACTTTTTTTGAACTAATTGATATATATGTATTTAATTCCAATTTATTCTTGACTTCTCGAACCTTAATTATTATAATAGAATCAAATAAAACATTAATGACAAGGTCGTCTAATATTTAAAATATTAGACGACCTTTCTTTTATTAATAGTAATGCCACGGACAATGGAGTCAAAGTATAACAATTTACTTGACTCCATTTTTTGTCGCTAAATATTATATTTTAGAACTTTAAGCAATTTTCAGATGTAAGGAGGTGTAAAAATTGAAAAAGCAAAGTAATATTACTACACAAATAAAATCTAAAGTAGTAATAATTAATAGTCTTTTTATAGGTGCTATGATAATTATTTTTCTCGGATTATTTTTTTGTGCTTTTAGTTTTGTGAATAATATTCATATTAATGTGTTAACTGCTTCTATGCCAGGTGAAATATTTGGACTTTTAGTTTTATATTTAGGAATTAGATATTATTTCTCTGTTATTAAATTCAAGGAAGAGTTATTTAGTTCTTCTTCCAAATTCTCATGGGACAATTTTAGAAGAAATAAGAAGAAAAAATTTAGCTATAAGAAATAAACCAAATTATATTTTAAGGAGGATGATTTATGAAAAAGTCATTTAAATTAGCTGCTATTATATTATTTTTAGGTACTTTAGCTGTAACATTAGTTTTGGCACTTTCGCCTGCAGGAGGTTCAGACCCAACAGGAATCTCTTACGTTGCAGCAACAGGAAGTGAGACACTTAGCGATGTTGCAACAACTGCTAACAAAGGTTATTATGGAGCAAATTTCACTTGGATTATGATAACTGGATTTATGGTTTTCTTTTTCCAATGTGGATTCGCTATGGTTGAAACTGGATTTTGCCGTGGCAAAAATGCTGCTCATACAATGACAATGAATTTTATGGTATTTTTAGTTGGTGCAATTGGGTACTTCCTAACAGGGTTTGCTATTCAATTCGGAGGTTCTGGAGGTGCTGCAGGACTTGGTTCTGGTGGAGCTGCTTTAGGTTCTATGATTTCAATACCTGGCCTCGGCGGCATTATGGGCTATAATGGATTCCTTTTATCTGGCTTAGGAATTTATGATCCAGGAATTTATGCATTATTCTTTTTCCAAATGGTGTTTATGGATACTACCGTTACAATTCCAACTGGCGCTTTAGCTGAAAGAGTAAAATATTCCGCTGTTGTTGTTTTATCTTTCTTTATTTCAATGTTTCTATATCCTTTCTTTGGAAATTGGGTATGGGGCGGCGGCTGGCTTTCAACTCTTGGACAAAACTTTGGACTTGGACATGGTGTTGTTGATTTTGCTGGCTCAGGTGTCGTTCATGCAATGGGTGGTATGATCGCTTTATCATCAGCTATTATTATCGGACCTAGAATTGGTAAATTCAAAAAAGATGGAACTGCAAGACCTTTCCCTGGACATAATATACCAATGGCAATCATCGGTACAATTATTCTATTCTTTTGTTGGTTTTCATTTAACGCTGGTTCAACATTAAACTCATCTGATTTTAGGTTGGCTATAGTTGCTACAAATACAATGATTGCAGGTGCTATAGGAGGGCTTGTTGCTATGTTCTATATGTGGGTTAAATACGGCAAACCCGATCCATCCATGACTGCTAATGGCGCTCTAGCTGGTCTTGTTGCTATTACTGCACCTTGTGCTTTCGTAAGTGCCCCTTGTGCTTTCTTTATTGGAGGAGTCGCTGGATTATTAGTCTGCGTAGCAGTATCGTTCTTTGAAAACAAATTAAAACTCGATGATCCTGTTGGTGCCATATCAGTTCACGGAGTTAATGGTATTTGGGGAATTATTTCTTTAGGATTATTTGCAGATGGTTCATATGGAGATGGTCTGAATGGAGTATCTGGAGGAGTAACAGGTTTGTTTTTTGGAAATCCCTCACAATTAGTTGCTCAATTAATATGCGTTATTGTTGTGCTTATCTGGGGTTTTGGTGTTTCCTATATTTTCTTAAAAATTCTCGATAATGTATGGGGTATCAGGGTCTCACCTGAAGCTGAATTAAATGGCTTAGACATTCCTGAAATGGGGGTATCCGGATATCCAGATTTACAATTAGTAAAATCCCCTGAACTTGACTATGATTCACCTGAGAATGCAGAAATAAAACAATTAGTGAGGTTTAAAGAAAATAGTCAATCAATATAATATAAAGAAAGAGAGGTAATTGTATGAAAAAATTAGAGATTGTCATCAATAGCGAAAAATTAGAAGACCTTAAAAGAATCCTTAACGAATGTAATGCAACTGGTGTCATGATTTCAAATATAATGGGTTATGGTAATCAAAAGGGTTACAAAACTATTTATAGAGGCACAGAATATAAAGTAAATCTGTTACCTAAAGTAAAAGTTGAAACTGTCGTGTCACCAGATACCGCAGAAACTATAATAGATAAGGTCTTAAAAGAAATAAGTACAGGCAATTATGGAGATGGCAAAATATTCATTTATGACGCAGACGATGTCGTAAGAATACGTACTGGTGAACGTGGAAAAGATGCTTTATAAACAAATTTATAGAAATGTAGAATTCTAAATAGTCTCAGCATATAATATCTAAAGTAATTAATTAAAGTGATAAGATGAGATACATTTTAGATGTTAAAGAGTGTGAATTTTTAGGGAAAGGCAAGGAAGGCGCTGTTTATTTAACTCCAGAAGGATATGCCTTAAAGATATTTTATAATAAAAAGAAAGCTAAAAACGAAGCTGATCTGCTTGAAAAAGTTAATGGCAGTAGATTCTTTCCGAAAGTATTATTTATTGCTAACAACATGATTTTAAGAGATTATGTTGAAGGTGATAATCTAAGTTCTTATATAAAAAAGAATGGATTATCTTATAATCTATCTATCGAAATAATAAATCTTATAGAAGAGTTTAAAACTTTAAAATTTACAAGACTTGATATAAGAGATGCCCATATATTTGTTAACAAAAATGAGCAAATTCAGGTTATAGATCCAAGAAAGGTTTTTGTAAAAAAGACTCCTTATCCTAAGGAGATTATTAAAGTTTTAGTAAAATCAAATGTTTTTGAGGACTTCTTAAAACATGTTTTAAGTTATAAACCTAAGCTTATTAAATACTGGATTGATGGATATAATTACTTTAGATATACATCTAAAAAAGTGATACGCATTGATATGTTTGCTTCTTAAATTTTAATTTAAATAATCTGTCTAATAGCTCCATTAAGTATATTATAACTCTGAATTTATTCGTTTTATAATATACTTAATTTTAGGCTTAAGCTAAATTCTTAGCTTTTTTTCTTTTAATGTATAGTACAATCACTATTCCTAATACCATTCCAATAATACTTATCAATTGTGCAATTCTTATATTACCAAGCATTAAGCTGTCTGTTCTTAATCCTTCTATAAATACCCTTCCTAAAGAATATAGCGTTATATAGCTTGCTACTACAACACCATCCTCATTATTTTTCTTTTTATATAGAATTAATAGCAAAATCAAACAAATCACAATGTTCCAAATTGATTCATATAAAAATGTTGGATTGTAGTAACTGCCTTCAATATACATGCCTTTCTGTATAAAGCTTGGAAAATGGCTTATAAATGAATGTGAAACTTCTCCACCATGCGCCTCTCCATTCATAAAATTTCCCCATCTTCCAATTGCTTGGGCCAAAATAATTGATGGTGCTGCTAGATCTAAGTATTTTAGCATATTTAATTTCTTTATTTTAAAGAATATGTAGGTAGCAATAAACCCACCAATTAGTCCTCCATGAATAGCTAATCCACCTTTTCTAATATTAAAAATATCTATCAAATTGTTTTTATAATTTTCAAATTCAAATATTACATAATATGCTCTTGCACCAATAATTGCAGTAGGAAAGGCAACAAAAAAGCAATCTAATATTATGTCAAAGTCTATTCCTTTCTTTTTACAATTATAGTTTGCTAATATTATAGCTAATATTACTCCAAGAGCTATTAATATACCATACCACCTAATTTCATAGGTACCAATTTGAAATGCTACCGGATTCATAAAACACCGCCTCTTCCTATAAACTTATGTATTTTCTAAAAATCTGCTTCATAGAAGTTTGCCTTAAACCATTAAGTAATATTATAACTGAAATAATTTCGTAAAGAATCATTTATATTGATTTGAACTTATATATTATAGCATTTATTTTAAAATATAACTGTAAAATTTATGTTACTATAAAAATTAATGCATACCCAGCAACTTTTAAAGGTGTCAGGTATGCATTCTTTATATTTTTAAATACAGACTTTATTTTCAAAGATTTCTTATCCTGCTAGACTTCAATCTTTGCTATTGAAGTTTTCACTGATACACCATCAATACGATCAAGCTGCTCTGTAAAATCATTTATTGTTTCTTCTGATTCTCCTGTAAGAGCTATGGATATAACTGATAACTCATCAGCAAAAGGTATTCCCATCCTTCCTTTTATGCTTCCTCTAAATGATGCTACTACATCATTAAATTCATCTTGTACTTCCTTTGGATGCTCTAATATTGCACTCACTACTCCTATTTTAGACATTTTCATTCCTCCATTGATTTTATGTAAAAAAAGAAGATCTTCCTTTTTATGAAGATCTTCTTTTCATCAATGTATAGTTTATCTATTTTTTCTTAACTTATTCATTATTCATATTATTCATATTATTCTATTCCAACTTATTTTTAATTAATGTATTGCCATCTCTAGAAATGATTCCTTTAGAATATGATTGAACCAATTCCCCTTTATATTTTATGTTTTTATTACTTGTTAATTCTAATACACTATTATCTGATTTACTATTAATATAAACTTTACCTGAATAATCGATTAGTATATCATTTTTATCAACAGGTTTCGCAAGTTTTAATTGATTCCATTTCCTCTGACTATCAGATAACACGCTGTAATATATATTTTTAATTTTGTTGTCTGCTACTTCGCCAAAATATACATTATCATTAACATCAGCTCCTAATATTTTTGCACTTTTAACATTAGGTATTGATACATTTCCTTTTGTATTTAATATAGTTATACTGTTATTTTCCTCCATTATCGCATTAGTGCTAGTTGTTGGTACTACAACATTTCCTATAACTTTTTCACTTTTAACCTTCTTCAACTGATTCATTACGTTTGCGTAATACAAATCACATTTTCCACTACTCTTCTTCACTTCTATATATAAACTATGAGTTAATGTTGAAAATACAACATTATTAATTTCATCCTTTGTACTCTCAAGCTTAATTCTAACCTTTTTTAAATCAAAGTCTGCAAGATCCCTTGCTTCTCCTTTTTTAGCATCAAAAGATATAGGCTCAAAATAGTACGCACCTTTTTCCTTTATCTTTTGGATTATTATCATATTATCTTCACTATTAAGCCATCTATAGAATACAATTTCTGATCCACTATCTGTATCACATACTTTTTCCTTATCATCATTGCTATCTAATGTTTTAAGCTTACTGTCTTCTATATATGATACATATCTTGCATCTGAAGATACTTTAATTTCACTTACTCCCTTTTTTATATTAATCTCTGTTTTCTTATCAGCCACATTATCCTCATCTTTAACTTCTTCAGCTTTTATATTAAGATCAGATGCCAAATATACTTTATCAAAATATAAAAATATGCATTGCTGTAATATTAGAGCAAGCGCACACCATGCTAATCTTCTTTTAATATTTCTCATCACTTATCCTCCTTTTACTGTTCCACATAAAATGCTGTAGCAACGGTTCTTTCACCATCCCAAGCATTAGGAGAATTTATAACATTTCCTTTATAATACATAGTTGAAGAATATCCTCCATCAAGAGCACCTGCATTAACAGCACCTCTTTCCATCATTATCTCTTGAACATCATATAAACTCGCTCCTGGTGACGTTATCTTTCTGCCATCTATAACTAATAGAATTATAGTTCCATCTTGTTTCTGACCAACCGCAGTTCTAGGATTAAGCCCATCTTCCATTTTATTTTTTACTTGTCTAATCCCATTAATTACAATATTAGGTCTTCTAAAACACATAGCTTCCTGTACATTCATCTTTTTTAAGTCAGCCAAACTATGATCCCCAACTACTAGTTCTCCACTTTTTGTAAATGCAATTACATTTTCAACTTTTTTCTCATCTGCACCAGACTTTGGATAAATAACATTTCCGCCTGATATTACAAATCCACCAGGTTCAGATCCAGTACCTGCATAAGCAGTTCCATCAGTTGATTTATCAATAAATGACCCACCATTAATAGCTGCAACGGCATTATTATCTTCTGCCATCTGACTTGTCTTTTCACCCATTTTACCTAAAAACTTAGTCATTGCAACTTTCATTTTTAATGGATTTTTCACTTCTAACACATATCCATCAAATCTCTGAGTATGTATATCGTATCGATTTATTTCATTTCCAACTTTATATTTAACATTTATTTTTTTCATATCTTGAAAAACTTCTTGACTATCACTCTCTTCATCTATTCCAAGAAGTTTATTTAATGCTGACTGTGGAATTATATCATTTATTAAATATGCATGCCTTGTTGCTAGGACTGTTGATATAAATGTTTTTCTCGTATTATCATATGGTCCAAAGAACAATACCAATGGTGTTGTTATAGCTAAAAAGATAAACATATCCAATAATCCCTTTAAAAGTACTCTCGAATTAGATTTTCTTTTCTTTCTTTTGTGCGTTTTTTTTCTTGGCTTATGGTTTGTTTGTTTATCCATATATTCCTCCGAAATCTATATTTATTTAATATTTTCATTATCTCCTATTATATAGGAAATAATCCTCTGAGAGGTTACAAAAAAATTAAGAATTCCATATTTATACAATTCACTTTTTTATAAATATTTCCTTTTTAGAATAGACAGGGAGAATTCTAAAAATAGACTTCATCTTCTATTTTAAAATCCTCCCCAATTCTAAACTAAATTTTTAAGCCATATTCTTTGCTTATATCTCCTAAACCCAAGTATAAATTTGTATACTTCTTCAAATGTAACCATTGCATATACGAAATATATCTGAAGTTCAAGTAACATTCCACCTAAATAGGCAAACGGTATGCCAACTAACCAAACTCCAGTAATATCTAGCATTAATGCAGCTTTAGTGTCGCCACCACTTCTAAGTATACCAACAATATTTACCCAATTAAATATCTTAAATGGCAAATAGCACGAAAAAACTATTAGGCATCTGCTAATATCTACTGCTACACTTTCAGTTACATTAAATAGCATAATTATTGGACTTCTAATAAACAAGCATGTTGCAGACATTATTAAAGCAAAAATAAACTGTAGTATTATAAAATACTTTGCATGACTTTCTGCATCATCCAATTTATTAGCACCTAATTCATTTCCCAATATAACCGCAGTTGCTGCACTTATCCCCTGAAATACAACTGTCATTATTTGTTCAACTGTTTGGGTTATTGTGATTGCTGCAACAGCTCCATCTCCCATTCTTCCATATACTAAAGAATACATTGTTACTCCTAATCCCCACATAAATTCATTAATTATAACTGGAGATACAGTTGAAGCATATAATCTTGTAAAATTCTTATTAAAAGATATAAGTTCTTTAAATTTTGCAGCTGCAGGTCCTTTTTCATAATATACTATAGCTAAAATACATGTGCATTCAATTGTTCTAGCTATTATAGTTGCAATAGCTTCTCCTTGTACCCCAAGAGCTGGTACACCAAAATGTCCAAATATTAAAGTATAATTTAGCATTACTTTAATACAAATAGAAAACACTGTTATGACAACAGGGGCTTTTACCTGATTTACCCCTCTTAAAAGTGCTACATAAACATTTGTAACTGCAGTTAAAGGATAACTAATGGCAGCTATAGCTAAATACGATGCACCTATTTTTATCGTATTTTCATTTGGTGTAAAAATACTCATAACTATTTCAGGACATATTAAACTCGGTATTACAAAAATAATTGATCCAACTAAGCCAATAATCAGAGACATACCTAATACTCTTCTTATATTTTTTATATCATTTTTGCCAAAATATTGGGCTGTTAAAATCGAAGACCCACTAACGACACCAAATAATAGTAATGTAAAAACAAAAAATACTTTATTTGCAAGGCCAACTGCTGCAATTGAACTCTGACCTAAACTTCCAATCATTACAGTATCCACAAGATTCAAGCTTGTGTTTAACAGAGCTTGTAATGTTATAGGTACTGTAATAGATATAGCTTTGTGTATAAATTTCTTATCTTCCAAAATGTTTTTTAAAGTCTCAGTTATTATCATATTTAGTACCTCATTATCTGCGCTTTCTTAATATCAAATTCTATTTTACTTTAGTTTACTCAGCTGCGTCTACCATATATTTAATATTTTTTAAGATTTTGTGGGTATACACAATGAAATATAATTTAATGATCTTGGTTGCGCTTAATAAGTTCCAAATTGTGCTTCGCACTCTTTTCATATGTGCGTGCTTTTTTCTAAAGTGGGTGCTTTCTTCTAATTTTAAATGATCTTGGTTGCGCTTCGCGCTTTTTTCTAAGGTGTGTACTTTTTTATCAGTTGTTCTTATTATACATAAATGACATTTTTTATTGCTCTCTTTTTTCTAAGGTAAGTGCTCTCTTCTAATTTAAATGATTTTGGTTGCGCTTCGCGCTTTTTTCTAAGGTGTATATCTTTTATATTTTTAATCTGGTATAATGATGTAATGTTTAAATTAATTATATATGTGTCATAATATATACAAAACCTTGAAAAATAACTTATTTTGTGTTATTTTTCAAATTAGATTGTCATTCACATATATTAATAAACATTAAATCATGAAAGAGGTGCTTAACCATAAATACAAATTATAAAACTCAAGAAAATAAATATACTGAAAAAGGTAATCTTACTGAAATTACTGTCTTAAAGAAAGATGGAAGTGAACTAGTTTGCAAGATAGACACATTCGACGCTAAAAAAGTTAAAGAAGCTGGAATTTGGTTTGCTGAATGGCATAAGGATTTCAATAATCATCTTGTTCAAACTTTAGAGACTGCTAAAGTTAATGGAAAAACAGTTTCCACTAAAAAATCAATTCAATCTGTTATTTTAGATGTTAATCCAAAGACTCCAATAAAACACTTAAACGGAAATACTTTAGATAACAGAAAAGAAAATTTAGAATTATATAATAGAAGTTTAAAAAATGATTGTACTAAAATCGATCACGATACAATGGGTATAATTTTAAGAGATAAATTCGGAAATCATAAGGATACTGCTTTAATTTCAATGGAAGATGTAAATAAAGTAGTAAAAGACGGTTACAACTGGGTTCTTTACAAAAAGGGTACTGAAACTATGGTTGTTGCAAATACTTCTGAAGGTAGAATTCGTTTAGACAGGTTAATTATGGACCCAGACGAAACAATGAAAGTACATCATATAAATTTAAATCCTTTAGATAATAGAAGAAAAAATTTAGAAAATCAACCTATTTAATTAATTTATTTTATTAGTTCTTTTTCTAGAATTTAAAGATTATTGTAATTAAACAAAATAATAAAGCATACATTAAATGTGTGCTTTATTATTTTATTATTTCTCTCATATGTATAACTAGAATTTAATTTTCATATAGCTAATTAACATTTTTTTCAAAAAATAGTATTTTTATTTATGTTAATTGGGTGTAAACTATTAAGTGAGAGAATTTTTGTATGACTAATATGAGGTGATTAATTTGACTAACTTTAAAATACTTTTTGATGATATAACAAAAATCAAATTTGATGCTATTGTAAATGCTGCGAATGCATCTCTACTGGGTGGTGGAGGAGTTGACGGTGCTATTCACAAGGCTTGCGGAGAAAAACTATTAGATGAGTGTAGACAGTTAAATGGCTGTTTGACTGGTAGATCAAAATTAACAAGATCTTATAACTTGAGTGACCACGGTGTGCATTGGGTAATACATACTGTAGGGCCCATTTACCGAAATAACGGTTCAGAAGAAAAATACTTAAGAAATGCTTATCGTTCTGTTTTTGAAATAGCTGCTAATTACTCGGAATTTTATTCAAAGCAGTGTAATGAGATTCTAAATAAAAATCTTTATCGCTTTAATACTGATAAACAAAGAGACTTTATACTAAAAGAACTTGATGATTATATTAATGATCATCCCATTAAAACTATTGCTTTACCATCTATAAGCACAGGCGCCTATTCCTATCCATTAGATGAAGCCTGCAATATAGCATTAGATGAGATTTTATCATTTATAAATAACTCTCCAGATACCTTTGATGAAATTGCAATGGTTTGCTTAGATGAGAAAACATATAATATGTACAAATCTTTGTATGAAGAAAGATTACAAAAGTAAAAGAGAAGATAAATTATTATCTTCTCTTTTACTTTGCTTATTAAGCAGAATTATCATTAATTATTCAGTTAAAAATATGTGTATATTATTCTATCTTATAATATTATGCAAAATATCTATCTAATAATCCTTTGAATGCTTTTCCATGTCTAGCTTCATCTTTACACATTTCATGAACTGTATCATGAATTGCATCTAAGTTTAATTTCTTAGCAAGTGTTGCTAAATCTTTTTTGCCTTGACATGCACCATGTTCTGCATCAACTCTAGCTTGTAAGTTAGCTTTTGTATCTGCTACTACTACTTCACCAAGTAATTCAGCAAATTTAGCAGCATGTTCTGCTTCTTCAAATGCTATTCTCTTATAAGCTTCTGCAACTTCTGGATATCCTTCTCTATCAGCTTGTCTTGACATAGCTAAGTACATTCCAACTTCTGTACATTCTCCAACAAAGTTTGCTTGTAATCCATCAATTACTTCTTTATCAACACCTTTAGCAACTCCGATTACATGCTCATCAGCAAAAGCTAGATCTCCGCTTTGTTCAACAAATTTTTCTGCTCCTACTCCACACACTGGACATTTTTCTGGAGCTGTTTCTCCTTCATAAATATAACCACACACTGTACAAACGAATTTTTTCATAATCTCTTCCTCCTAAAATTTTAATTTATTTATTTTTTATTTATATCATTTAATTTTATCTTTTGTTTTCTTGTTTCCTACATTTGTTATTATATAATAATAATTATCCGTTGTAAAGACTTTTTTTATAAATATTTCAAATTTTCCTGAAATACTTATTATTTACTGCTTAACTCCTATCGCTCCTGTTTTGGCCACGATAACATTATACTGGATTCTATAATAAAAAATTCCTACAAACTAAAATTAAATTCATATTTTACAGAAATACATAATATGTCCAATATACAGTCATACAAATGTTAATATTATCTGAAAATTTTATTATGTATATATGAACTTTATTGTTTATATGCTTAAATTTACTGTATAATTGATTTATATTGAATTTTATAAGGAGTGTTTTTTATTGTTTGGATATGTTACTCCATTAAAAGCAGAAATGAAAGTAAAAGATTTTGCTAGATTTAAATGCTATTATTGTGGATTATGTTGCCATATAAAAAAAGAATTTGGTAATATACCGAGGATGTCTTTAAATTATGATATGACTTTTTTAGGTTTACTATTAGATGCATTAAATCCAGAAGAGCTAGAAATTTCTCATCACAGATGTTCTCTTCACCCTACTGAAAAAAAAATTGTAATAGCTAATAACAAGGCGTTATCCTATGCCTCTGCTATGAATATATCCCTGTTTTATTATAAACTGTTAGATGATGCTCATGATGATAAAAATTACAAAAGTAAATTTTTATCACTTCTTTTATCCCCTTATAAAAGAAAATTTCCTAGTTCAATCATTAGAATTAATAACAACATAATGGAATCTTTAAATAAGCTTTCCACTTTAGAAGATAGTAAATCATTTAATTCTATAGATGAAATATGTGATCCTTTTAGCGATTTAGTTGGCGGAATTTTACGTGACTATCCTTATAAATTAATCGATGACGGATTGGATTTAAGGAATACTTTATATAGATTAGGATATTCAATAGGAAAATGGATTTATCTAATAGATGCCTTAGATGATTTGAAATCTGATATGGAAAATAAAAAGTTTAATCCAATAAATTTCTTGTATAACAAAAATTCTTTAACATACGATAAATTTATGGAATTCATACAGCCTAAAATAGAATTTACAATTTTAAATTGTGGATATAGTTGTAAAGAAAACTTAGAAAAATTAAACCTAAAAAGAAATAAGGATATATTATATAATATAATTGAATTAGGTTTAATGGATAAATATATGAACATAGTTAAAAATCCAGAAAATACAAATGAGACTAAAAGGAGAGATTTATAATGAATCCATATGAAATATTAGGTGTAAAGCCAGGTGCAAGCCAAGATGAAATAAAAAGTGCTTATAGAAAACTTATTAAGCAATACCATCCTGACCAATATGGTGATAATCCATTAAAAAATTTAGCACAAGAGAAAATGATCGAAATTAATGAGGCTTATGAGGCATTAACAAAAAATCCTGGAAGTAACAGTTATAATTCCAATAGTACATCTAGTTATAACAATTCATCAAGTAACTCATATGATTTTCAAGAAATAAGAAGACTTATTCAATCTGGAAATTATGCAGCAGCTGAAAGTCGTTTAAATTCTATAAATAACAAATCTGCTGAATGGCATTATTTATATGGTGCAATAATGCTTAACAAAGGGTGGTTTGATTCAGCACTTGATCATATGACTACAGCTGTTAATATGGATCCAAATAATTTTGAATATAGGCAGGGCTTGAACTCATTAAGGCAAAGAGGTAATAATTACTCTAATCCTTACTATAGAACTACAAATACTAGTAATGCTGACATGTGTAATTGTTGTATAAATCTTTGGTGTCTTGATTCCTTATGCGAATGTGCTGGCGGAGATTTAATTGGCTGCTGCTAATATAAATATGATTAACTCTTTTATTTTATAATATATATGTTCTAAATATTATAATTCATTCTTTAAAAAACTGGCTGACTGCTAATACATTAACTTATACTTTAATGTAAGCTTCTATGAATTAAACTTTTTAGAACATATATATAAGTTGCATTTATTTAGTGAGGTGAATATCTTATGAAGGCAAAATATATAGCTGAAAACGGAATAACTATAGCATTAACATTAATAGTACTTTATGCTGCTTCTATACTTCCAGTAAGCACTTTAACAATATTGACAATAGCTTCTTGCTTAATTCCTATCTCAATAATAAGAACTTCAATAAAAAATACTATATTAGTTTATGTAGCCTCAAGTATTCTTAGTTTATTTTTGATTCCAACCAATATTGCCGTCTATTATATATCATTCTTTGGGATTTATGGAATAGTAAAATATTTTTCAGAAAAACTTAGAAATATTCCACTGGAATTATTTTTTAAATTAATCGCTTTTAATGCATCGCTTCTAGTAATTTATTTTATTTTTACTAATCTTTTAGTCGATTTTAACATTGATTATCCTTTATATATGATATGGATTGCTGGGCAAATTGTACTTTTAGTTTATGATTACGCATTGACTATTATCATAAGTTTCTATTTGAAGCGAATACATAATAATATATAGATGAATTAAGAGTATAAGAAATAAATCATATTAATTTCTTATACTCTTAATATATATTTACATATACTTTTTAATATCCTCAGCCTAACTAATATCATTTCAATTACTTTCATGACTAATCAATTTATATTTCTGCTATTTTATAATCGCTTGGACTTTTTTATTACTACTCATATATTTCTATATTTCATAATCAAATTATTTAGAAATTCTACTGTTCTTATAGGTGCTTTTCCTATGGACGTTTCCCCTGCCAAAAGAAATCCAGTAGCTCCGATTTTTATGAAATTATATATGCTCTCTACTTCTGAAATCGATGGCATTTTTCCATTTTTCATGCTATTAAGGATATGCGTAGCTATAATTATCTCCTTATCTTTATCTCCTAGAACTTCTTTTATTATTCTTTCTTCATAAATAGGAGTATCTTCTATAGATGTTTCTGGAATCAAATCACCTCTGCCTATAACAATTCCATCTGCTTCACCTAAAATGCTTTTTATATTATTAACTCCATTTAATGTTTCTATTTTAGCCCAAATTTTAGGCTTAAATTGATTTGATTTTCTGTTATTTAGAAATAATTTAACATCATCAATATCTTTCTTTTCCTCAACGAACGATTGGCATATTATATCTACTTTATTGTTAACTCCCCAAACTATTGCGTCCTTATCATTTTCATTTAGTGGCAACTCTTTTCTTTCAAGATTCTTTATATTGCAACCCTTCCATTTTCTAATAACTCCTCCCCGAATTGTAGTTGCCTTTATTAATCCATCAACTTTATCTACGATATCAAAAGTCATCGTATTGTCCTTTATTCCTATTTGTTTATAATCTTTTTCATTCAAAATTTTGTTTTTTATATTTAATGGGATAACTTTAATTTTATTTTTACTATTTTTTACTACTTCACTATATTTGTCTTCTCCACAAAAATAAATTACTTCTCCATTATAAACTTTGAAAATATATTGGAATTTACCAGATACTCTTACCTTAGTTCCTGAAAGATCTAGCATTACTTGGATATCACTCTTTATATCTTTAGCCATTTTTAAAAATTCTAAAAATTCTTCTGCGCTTCCGTGTATAAAGTTAAATCGTAAAGCATTTACTCCACTCTCTATTATCCCTTTAAGTACTGCTCTATCTTTTACATTAGGGCCTACTGTTCCTATTATATACATAAACTAATCTCCCAAATTATCACTACTTTTTATTCATATTATAGAATCTTCGTAATTATCACTTATTGGCTAACTGAAAAGTTCTAAAAAATAACTAAAAGAATAAATTTAATAGTATATAACGTATTTCTAGGAGGTATACTTTTGAAAAAATTAACTTTTGCTTTCACAATTTTATTTCTCTGTTTCACCTTGAGCAGCTGTGCTCTTCAAAGTCCTAAATACATAAACTTTTCAGTAAAACCAAGTAATCATTATTATATTGATGAAATTAAAGCTAAAATTTTAAATAATCAAAACTTCACGCTTTATGTATTTGATACTAATCTATATAAGGAAATAGAAGTTCCAAGTGAAGAAAATTCAATAATTGAAGATTTTGTTTCAGCTCTAACAACTGTTAATTATTCTGACGAATCAGTTGATGCAAAAGAACCTTTCAGAATAAAAATACTTTTTGAAGATAATAGCCAGTATCTATTTAGGATTTTTAATGATTCAACTATATCTGTTTCACCTTGGGATGGGAATTATAAGGAAGATATTATATCAATTAAAGATTTACCGCTAAGATACAATCCATTCGATTTTTGTAATCATATAGCTAATAAACCTTTATCAAAATAGATATTTTTATAAAAAGATCATGGCACAATTGTTTTAATTTATATACACATAAGTTAGAAAATGTGAATATTAACTTATGTTATAAATATCCGCCACTAAGTTTTATTTTAGTATACTTGTATAAGTATCTTATGATATGATTATATTATTAAAATTTGCATAACATATTTTTATATTATTCCAAGTTAATCTACAATAAATTAGATAATTTTATTACTATAAACCTTAAATTAAATTGGAGGTTAAATTATATGCTTAAAGTGGACTTTCACGTTCATACATCTTCTTCAGATGGAACATTATCCCCTAAGGAAGTGGTTAAAAGGGCCCATGATAACAATGTTAAGTACTTAGCTATAACTGATCACGATACCTTAAGTGGTTTAGATAAAGCTATTGAAGAAAGCTTAAAATATGATATCACGCTAATTCCTGGAATTGAATTATCAACTCAACACAATAATGAAAGTGTACATCTTTTGGGATTCTTTAGAGATAATAACTTTAAAAATGATGATCTTATTAGAGAACTAACTAATATTAAGGATCATAGGATAATGAGAGCTAAACTTATGGTTGATAAGCTTAAAGATGAATTTAACATAGAAGTTAGTTTTGAAAAAATTCTAAAAGAAGCTAATGATACTATTGCAAGGCCTCATATTGCTAGAGAAATAGTCAATTGTGGATATCCTTATAACCTAGAGGAAGTTTTCAATAAATTTATTGGGAAAGGTTGTAAAGCATATGTCCCAACCTTAAAACTTTCTACTAGCGACGGATTGAAATTACTAAAAAGATATAATGCTCTTGTATTTTTAGCTCACCCTAAATTAATAAATGATTCTAATATTGATGAATTATTGCTAATGAATTTTGATGGGATTGAATCAATTTATTTTCAAAATACACAAGATGAAACTTCCAGATTCCTCTCTTTAGCAGATGAACACAATTTGTTAGTTTCTTGTGGTTCCGATTTTCACGGTGATTTAGAATCAGATGATCGTCATGGGGACATTGGCTGTATGCAATTTCCTAGTAACTATCTATCGAAATTTCTATCCGCTTTAGATCCACCACTATTATAATATTAGGTGATTAAATTAACTGTCAATAAAAAAAGATATTATCAGTCCTTAGACTTGATAATATCTTTTTTCTTAATTTATTGAGATTAAGCCTCTATTAAAAAAGCTTTATATCCATTCACTGTTTCAAATATATCAACTTTACTTGCAACTTCCCAAGGTGCATGCATATTGTGAAGTGCAACTCCACAATCTATTACTTCCATATTGTATTGAGCTAATATATATGCAATTGTTCCACCGCCACCAGCATCAACTTTTCCAAGCTCTGCAGTTTGAATTGAAACATTATGCTTTTCCATTATATTTCTAAGCTCTGCCATATACTCAGCACTAGCATCATTAGAACCTGATTTTCCTCTAGCTCCAGTATATTTGTTAAATACCATTCCTTTTCCAAAGAATGCAGAATTCTTCTTTTCCATTACTGATGGGTAATTAGGGTCAAAAGCTGCACTAACATCGGATGATAGCATCTTTGAATTAGTAAGACATCTTCTTAATTTAAGATCAGAATATCCCTCAATTCTATCAATGATTTCTGCAACTATATTTTCAAAAAATCTTGAGTGCATTCCAGTTGCTCCGATACTACCTACTTCTTCTTTGTCAACCAATAGACAGCAGCAAGTTTTATCAGGCTCTTTTATTTCAAACATAGCCATTAGTGAAGTATATGAACATACTCTATCATCATGCCCATAAGCCATAACCATACTTCTATCTAAACCATAATCTCTAGCCTTTCCAGCTGGTACAATCTCAATTTCAGCAGATAAAAAGTCTTCTTCTTCAAAATCATATTTTTCTTTTAATAACTTTAATATATTTCCCTTAACAGCATCTTTTTTGCTTCCCTTTAAAGGCATACTTCCAACTAATACATTAAGATCTTCACCTTCTACCACTTTGTCAGCTTTTTTGCCCATTTGATCTCCTGCTAAGTGAATTAAAAGATCAGATACTCCAACAACAGGATCATTATCATCTTCACCTATGCAAATATCTATTACAGTACCATCTTTCTTTGCTACTACTCCGTGTAATGCTAGTGGCAATGTAACCCATTGGTATTTTTTAATTCCACCGTAATAATGCGTATCAAGTAATGCTAACTCACTATCTTCATAAAGTGGATTTTGCTTTAAATCTAATCTTGGTGAATCAATGTGAGCTCCTAATATCTTTAGCCCCCTTTCTATAGATTCACTTCCTACAATAAACAACGCAACAGCTTTTCCTTTGTTATTTGCAAAAACCTTGTCGCCTGGTTTTAATTGTTTATTATTTTTTATAATTTCCTCTATATCTTCATAGCCTTCAGCTTTAGCTAATCTAAGTACTTCCTTAACACATTCTCTTTCAGTTTTACATTTAGACATAAAATTCTTATATCCTTCACAAAACTCGAATATGCTTTGAACTTCTTTCTCATCATATTTATTCCATGCATTTTTGCTTAAATCTTTTTTTTCATTTTCCATAGTCAATCCTCCTTTTGATGATAAATATATATCTCATATTCTAAGCATTTCAAATCATTTACTTAGACTTGAGTTATGTAAAAATAGTTACATACTATATTAATCATTAAGCTCATTCATTCTATTTTCTATTACATCAACTGGTGTAATTTTAGACATTAATGCGTGTCTATAATTTACTGCTGCTGCTTCTATAATAACCGCGATATTTCTACCTGGTCTAATAGGAACCGTTAATTTCTTCACGTTAATTCCTAGTATATTCATATATTCATTATCTATTCCTAGCCTATCATAATCATTGTCATCTTTCCAATGTTCAAAATGCATAACTAGCCTTATCTCTTTCTCTTGAACTACTGAACTTAATCCATATAGTGTTGTAACATCAATTATGCCAAGGCCTCTGACCTCTAACATTCCAACGGTTATTTTAGGTGATCTTCCTATTAGCTGTCCATCTATGTCCTTTATATCAACTGCATCATCTGTGACAAGTCTATGTCCCCTTTTTATCAACTCTAATGCAGTTTCACTCTTTCCTATTCCACTCTCTCCAGTAATCAATATTCCTATACCAGATACATCTACCAAAACTCCATGCAATCTTGTTTCTGGTGCAAGCTTATCAGCTAGATATATTGTAGTTTTGCTTATAAATTGTGTAGTAACTAAATTACTTCTAACAAACCATATATTGTGCTTTTTCGCTTCCTTTATAAACTCTGGATGTGGCTCCAATCCTCTAGTTATGATTAAGCAATTTATGTCAAAGCTAAAATATTTTTTAACTCTTTTTTTCCTTAATTCAATTTGCATATAATCTAAGAAGCTCCATTCTGCTTTACCTATAACCTGGATTCTCTCTGGAGCAAAATAATTATAAAGCCTGCAAGCTGTAGTCCCGGTCTATTTATATCATTTACTGAAATTTCAACATCTTCTTTTCCTTCTACAAGCACTTCTAAGTTTAAATCATCAATTAACTTTTTAACTAAAACACCCAATTATCATCATCCCTTTTTCTTATTGTTAAGTTCTATACCTTCTAATTGCGCTCTAAAATTTTTCTTAACATTATCTATATATCTTTTTCTTAATCTACTTTGCAAATCCTTCTCCTCATTACTTAATTCTCTTTCTTGACTAGTCTTATATAATGAATTGATTTTTTCTATAACTTCTTCTATTTTAGCCTTTTCAATGTCCATCATATTTTCATCCTTTCTATCCGTATATCAATAATTTTACCATTTAAAATAATATAATCAACCCGAATTTTTTCGACACCATTTATTCTTCTTCGTAATCGTTTGTCGAACACTTTGTCTGTAAAATATATACAATTATGTTCTATTCAGGTATGAATCTACTAGAAAAACAAATTATTAACCGTTTTATTAAACATTTCTGCAAATTATTGTCATTAATTGTATTATGAAATATTTTTACAAATTTTCTTTTCTTGTTTATAATAATCATATAACAAAAACCAAGTCTGATAAAAAGAGGTGTTAGTATGAAAACTTGGGTAATTTTTAAACTAAAATGTAATATTGTACTTAGGAAAAACCTACTTAACTTATTATTATTGTTTTTTTCACCAAGTAAAACATTTATAGTTGATTTATCTCAAAATTTGGACAAGTACATTGTCTTATATCAAAAAGAATTGATTTCAATATATTATAAGCAACATAACTCTAAATCTGTAAAAAACATAGCTGCTTAAAATATAGCAATAAATAAAATATAAAAATAGCTACTTTATAAGAACTAGAATATTTAATTATAACTTTAGTTTTATGTTAATATAACTGAATACCAAACTAGATATAGGTTTGGTATTTTCTTTTTAGTTTATATTTTATTGTACATAAAAAAACACCTCTAATAGAGGTGTTGAATTCAATCATAGCTCCCAACATGCCGTTCACCTATATATTCAAGTCCTGCGCCTCGCAGGTGGGTTAAACTCAATTCATTCCTGTCTTCTACTGACACAATACTGTGCTTTTAATGAAGCCTGACATTTATGAATATATTGTAAATCCCGATAATGTAATGTAGGTTGAATATCATAAGCTTTACGCACATCTCAGGAAATCTATGATTTAATTATAACATAAGGAAATATATTTTCAATAGTATTTTAATACCAGTTTTACTCATAGTAATCGTTTAAAATATCTTCCATTTCTATATCTGTTAACTCTTCAGAAAATGCTGCTATAAACTTGAAATATCCACTATTTCCATTTTCCATTCCGAATTCTTTATATTTAGATTCTAGTTCAAACTCATCTGATATTTCTTCAATTATTGATTCTACATTATCTACGGCAATATCTCTTAAGTAAGGAATGTAATATTCGTTATACCATTCATCACTTTCTGGTTCAAAATCACTTTCTTCAGTTGAGTATGCTTTTGCAGCGCTTAATTCTTCTTTGTCAAAGTCATAATAAAATTTTATTATCACATAATTGCTTTTGTGTTTTATTTCTTCAACATCTGCTAAATCATTGTCTTCCAAAAAATCAATTATTTCTGAACTCTTCATTAAATTTCACTCCTATTTAATACAATAATTTCTTATATTCTTTCTTTATTTCCTCAAATTCCTTATCATCTTCCACAAGGTTTAATTCTTCATTGCCTTCTTCATTAATATCTATTCTAAATGCAAACATATCATCACACTTTTCATCTACTGGTGATAGTAACAAATATCCTTGTTCTTCTAAATATATCTTTGCAATAGCTTCAAAATCAACTTTATTTCCATTTTCATCTTTAAACGACATTATTTCTTTTTCTTCCAAAATGTTCACCTCATTGTATTCTAATTTGAAATTGTTTTTCTTAAGATTCTTAGTCAAATAACATTTAACATACTTCTCAATTTTACAACTTTAAATTTATTCTATCCTTATTATATGATATTTAGTATTTTTGTCTATATCTTTTTTATTATTTTCTATAACTTTCCATATAATTTTAAAAAACAAAGCTGAATGCATGTAAATATAATGCACTCAGCTTTAAATATGAACGGCTCTATTATATTCTATAAATTATAAGTACTAATTATCCTTATCTCTGTAAAGCTCTTTGAGTCTTGAATTCTCCAAAAACATTATAAATGTTTTTCTTTCTTGCTTTTGCCATAGCTTTAACTATTGCATATGCTATTATGCTATCTGCTGAATGATGCAATATTGCACCAACAACTGTAATGATCAATGCAGGATAAACGGCAACTGAAAATCCTATAAATGGTATTGTAACTAAAGCCTCTAAGATTCCATGGATTGGAGCTGTTATTGCTATTGCCTTAACATAGCTTTTATTTTTCATAATTATCATTGCTCCAACATATCCTACAACTATATGAGTTGCTGCCCTTGCCACTACTGGCGCTGGTGTTCCAGCTATTAAAAATCCAATTGTAGAGCCTATTCCAACTACAGCTGCCACAAAAGGCGATATCAACATTGATAACATCATAGGTACATGAGCCGCTAATGTTGCAGTAAAGTATGGTGGAATAACTATTCTTAAAAATCCAAACTGAATAGGAATTATTATTGCTAATGCTGTAAGTAATCCGGCATACACCATTTGTTTTATTTTATTATTCATTATATTTTCTCCTCCTCTTGCATCACATGTATATACACTAGTATATAGCATGTCTAATTATAAGTAAATGCATTTGACAAAATATATTTGTATTTATATTTCAAACTTAAGCTTATTTATGTAGCACTATCATAATATTGAATTTATTTCATTTAACTCTTATAATTGTAATTATGTTAAATTTAATATTTAGTAATCTTTACTCATATTATCTTTAAAATTTTTTAATTTATACAAGGAGATTTACGATGGAAAATATATATATTCTCGGAACTGGTTCCGCAATGGTTACAAAATGCTATAATACATGTTTTACTTTATCTAACGAAGACGAGCACTTCCTTATTGATGCAGGTGGTGGTAATACAATCCTATCAAATCTAGAAAAGTTAAATATATCAATTAATAAAATACATAATATGTTTATATCTCATAATCATAATGATCATATACTAGGAAGCGTTTGGGTTATCCGTGCTGTAGCACAAAGCATACTAAATGATAAATACTCTGGAAATTTAAATATCTATTGCCACAAAACTTCAATAGATGCTATAAAATCAATTTCTTCATTTGTGCTTCAAAAAAAATTTTTAAAATTATTTGATGATAGAATATTATTTAATGGAATTGAGGATAACTATACAGCAACTATATTAAATAGAAAAACTACTTTCTTCGATATAAAAAGCACAAAAGATCTCCAACATGGATTCACAACAACATTAAATAACGGTAAGTCTCTAACATTTTTAGGTGACGAACCTTATAGAGAAACTGTGAAGAAATATTGTGCTAATGTAGATTATTTATTCCATGAAGCATTTTGCCTTTACTCTCAAAAAGAAATATTCAAACCATATGAAAAACACCATGCTACCGCAAAAGACGCTTGCAAAAATGCACAGGATTTAAATGTTAAGAATGTTATTTTATATCATACAGAAGATAAAAATCTAAAGAATAGAAAAGAATTGTACATAAATGAAGGTAAAGAGGAGTTCAGCGGAAAGATATACATGCCTGATGATTTAGATATAATAGAATTATAATATTTTATAATTTAGCTTTAGTATAAATTCTTGTAATTTAAAAGGTTGTCCTATGCATTTTTAATGCATAGGATAACCCTTTAAATATTAGTTTCTTAATTTATTATTTACTATGAAAGTACTCTTCTTGCAATTTCTACTGATTCCTTTGCATCTTTGGCATAGAAGTCTGCACCTATTCTTTCTGCTGTATCTTTTGTAAGTACTGCTCCACCAACAAATATCTTTCCATTGTACCCATCTTCCCTTAGCGCTTTTATCGTTTCCTCCATGCTTTTAAGTGTCGTTGTCATAAGCGCACTTAATCCAATTAAAGATGCATTATGTTTTTTTGCTTCCTCTACAACAGTCTTTATAGGTACATCCTTCCCTAAATCTATCATTTCATAGCCATAGTTTTCTAAGATAACTTTTACTATATTTTTACCTATATCATGAATATCTCCTTTTACTGTAGCTACAATTATCTTACCCTTTGATATAGTTTGAGAATTAGTTCTAGATATTTCTTCCTTCAAAATGGTAAATGAATTTTTTACCGTTTCAGCTGCTTGAATTAGCTGCGGTAAAAAAAGTTCCCCTTTTTCATATTTTTCTCCAACCATATCTAATGCTGGAATTAAATACTCATTAACTATTTCAAGCTCCTTCTTTTCTTTTAATAATTCAACAGTGGCTTGCTTCGCCTCTTCTTTTAGTCCTTTAACGACAATATACTTTAAATCATGAACTGTATTTATATTTGAATTAATCTTTGCTGCTCCATTACCTTTAATAGTGACTTCTCTTGATAATTCTACATTTGCATAATTATTAATATAACTTTCAGCGCCTTTATCATAATTATATAAAACATTGTAAGAATCAATAACTCTAGTCATTCCATTCACATTAGGATTAATTATTGGTAAATCTAGCCCATTGGCAAGAGCTAGAGCCAAGAAAGTCTCATTAATTAATTCTCTATTAGGAAGGCCAAACGATATATTTGAAACTCCAAGTACTGTTTTAACTCCTAATTTCTCTTTAACCATTCTTACAGCTTTTAAAGTTTCTTGAACTTCCTTCTGCTGAGCTGACACAGTTAAAACTAAACAATCTATAAATACATCTTCTTTTCTTATTCCGTATTCCGCTGCTTTACTTATTATTTTTTCTGCAATCTCAAATCTTTCTTCTGCTTTTGTTGGAATCCCTCTTTCATCTAATGTCAAACCTACTACACTTGCTCCGTATTTTTTTACTATAGGAAGTATTCTATCTAAAACTTCATCTTCTCCATTTACAGAATTCAATATAGGTTTTCCATTATAATATCTGAGCCCTGTCTCTATTGCTTTATGATCAGAAGAATCTATTTGAAGTGGTGTATCCATGATGCCTTGAATCTCTCTAATTACTTTATGCATCATATCTGCTTCATCAATTTCAGGTAATCCTACATTAACGTCTAGAATGTGAGCTCCAACTTCTATTTGAGAAACTGCTTGATTTAATATATAATCTAGATCTCCATTTTTTAAAGCTTCCTTAAATATCTTTTTGCCTGTAGGGTTAATTCGCTCACCTATTATTCTAACACCATCTATCCTTACTACTTTTGACGGTGTACAAACTGCAGAATAATATTCTTTTTCCATGGACACAAGTTTCTTATTTCTCGTTATTTTATACAATTCCTCGATATATTCTGGACTTGTTCCACAACATCCACCTATCACTCTTACCCCCAGGTCAATGAATCCACATAAAGTATCTGCAAATTCTTCTTTAGTAACATCATATTTTGTTTCATTACCTATTGATAGTGTTGGAAGTCCTGCATTAGGCTGAACCATTACTGGAATATGTGATAAGCTGCATATCTTTTCAACAATTGGTTTTAGCTGCTTTGGCCCCAAAGAGCAATTAACGCCAAGTGCATCTACTCCTAATCCTTCTAATACAAGTACCATGGCTTCTGGAGTACATCCGGTGAATGTTCTCAAATTTTCTTCAAATGTAATTGTACAAAATATTGGCAAACTTGAATTTTCCTTTGCTGCAAGCACTGCGGCCTTAAGTTCGTATAAATCTGTCATTGTTTCAATTAAAATTATATCAACACCAGATTTAACCCCTTGAATTATTTGTCGTTTAAAAATTTCATACGCTCTGTCAAAACTTAGAGTTCCCATAGGCTCTAAAAGTTCCCCTATAGGACCTACATCCAGTGCTATATATGTTTCACTATTTCCTTTAGCTTTTTTTGCGATATTAACTGCCGCATCTATTGCTTCTTCAACTACTAAGCCACAAAGTTTTAGTTTAAGCTCATTAGCGCCAAAAGTATTAGTAGTTATTACATTAGCACCGCTAGATATATATTTTCTATGAATTTCTTCTATTATATATGGCTCTTTTAGATTTAAAATTTCAGGATTTTCTCCTAATTTCAGCCCTTTCTTTTGAAGCATTGTTCCCATAGCTCCGTCAAATATTAATATGTTATTTTTTATATATTCCCTAAGCCCCACAGATTTCTCCCTCTCTTCTAAAACTGCAATTTTTGTAGTTAGTACATTTTTTGCAGCTCTTTATTTTCTTTTTACTTCCACTATTTATTATCCCTATTATTGCTGTAACAGATTTCCTAGGAAATAGTAAATTGTTTTCTGATACAGTAAGTCCAATTTTTTTCTGAGCATCTAATGCCCTTAAAAAGCTACTTTGAACATCTAACGGCAAATCTCCATAACCTGGACTATACCTAAAAGTTATATCCTTATTATTCAATATAGCTTTTTCCTTAACAATCCTTTCTACATAATCACATACTTCCTCTACTGCCGTTGTAGCACAAGCATCTAATATAAGTGCTTTTGTTAAATTTATTTTTTCATATAATCTCGTTTTTCTTTCCACATCATTTCCCAAAGTTACTGCCATTAATACGCACTGTTTTGAATCTTTAAGATGCTCTTTTATATCTTTTCCATATAAAATTAGTTTTGTATTAACAACCTCTATAGCCTCATCAATCTGTATTATATCTTTATATTCATACATAAATCTTGGGGTAATTATCTTCTTGATTTCTTCTCTACATTCCTCAATAAGATTTACAATATTTTCATCTATATCCTGTCCTTTATATCCAAGATACCTAAGTACTTCATTCTTGTTTATCTGTAGTTTCAAATCTCCCATATATTAATCACCACCTTATTAATCTCAAAGCACTGCCATGTCCTATAAATTTTCATTGTTACTCTTTACAATTATTTATATAATCTTTCTTTTTGATAATTTATTTTAACAAAAAAAGCCTAAAGGTATTCCTTTAGGCTTAAATGCTTTTCAATACCTTATCTACCAGCTTTTACGCTGCAGGATTTAGCACCAAGTAATTCTATAAAATTTACCGGTTGCTGGGTTTCTTCGGGCCAGTCCCTCCACCACTCTTGA
The DNA here is from genome assembly GCF_002969175.1 of Clostridium sp. MF28. Taxonomy (NCBI): domain Bacteria; kingdom Bacillati; phylum Bacillota; class Clostridia; order Eubacteriales; family Clostridiaceae; genus Clostridium; species Clostridium sp. MF28. The sequence continues at coordinate 5,004,869 of NZ_CP014331.1, read as the reverse complement.
TAAGTTCCTATATTTTTTAATTATATATTATAATATCTTGTTTGTAAATGTTTCATCTTTAACTTTAAATACTTCACTTAAAATATAAAATGTCTAAATATACTAACTTTATCTTTTAATTAACAGCAATATTATAGAAATCGCACTAAAAGATAAACTTATTAACATTATGTAATTTACGACTTGTACAGTAGTAAGACCTCTTTTCTCTAATCTAAAATGTATCTGGCTTCTATCTGCTTGATACACTGGTTTCCCTTCCGAGAATCTTTTAACAATGACAAATAAATTATCAAATATAGGTACTGCTAAAGCAAGTATTGGTATAAATAGACTTAAAACAGTTGCCTGTTTAAATGCCCCCTCCAATGCTGTTATACTTAAAATAAATCCTAAAAAATTAGCTCCAGAATCTCCCATAAAAACTTTTGCCGGGAATCTATTATAATACAAAAATCCCAAAATTGTTCCAACTAACATTATAGATACTAATGCAGAATCACTTTGTTCTAATATAATTGCTGCTAAGAAAAATGTTATTGCAGATATGAGGGATAACCCTCCTGCCAATCCATCCATACCATCAGACCAGTTAATTACAGTTGTAACTCCAAATATCCAAGTTATTGTAAGGATAAATTGTATTGTAGTGTTCAACTCTACATAACTGCCTGTAAAAGGATTTGTAAATCCTTGAAAAAAAACACCTGCCTTAAACACTAAGATTGCAGATAATAGCTGAATAACTAATCTTGGAAATATAGCAAATTCTTTTCCTTTAGTCTTATACCAGTCATCTATTAAACCAATTATTATTATCATTGTTGCTGCAACAAAAACAGTTAATTGTTGTAGCAGCTTCATATCATCCCTTGGGAATATAAAATATGAAACAAAAAAACCAAAATACAATGCTAAACCTCCACATAGTGGTGTTGGCACTTTATGTTGTTTTCTTTTGCTGGGCTTATCCGTGAAATGTAATTTGTTAGCTAGTTTCATAAGAAATGGCATGGTAATTAATGCAGTTATAAGTGAAATTACCATTGCTAATACATAATCCATCTTTCCTACTCCTTAGTTAAATCTACAGTAGTAAATTATATCCAAGTATTCCATCTTGGTTTACTTCCTATTTGATTATACTATTAAAGATATCTTATATCAATTACAAAATTATTACGGTATAATTAAAAACTAAGAACATAATTTTTTTCCTTTTAAAATACTACTTCTTTTTCACCTTTAGTTGTATTCCAATATTCAAAACTAACGCAATAGCTAATAAAACTAATGCAACTAACACGATATTATGTAAACCACCGTACATAATCTGCTTCAATTGTAGAGCTTCCTTTTTAAAACATTGATATATATTCTATTAACACCTCGATAGAAAGCCCTGGTCCACGCATACACTTCATAAAATGAACCCAATTACAATCTTCATCAGTATAATCTCTTATACCACTTGAATTCCTAGACACCGGAGGAATCAATTCAAAATCGGATTTTTTTAAAATGACAATAGATTTAAATTTAAATATTAACATATGTTTATATTTAAATATTATCAAAGATATATATTTTCAAACATATATAGTTAAATATTTATATACTTTAATATTTAACTATTAAAATATATAAATATTTATAGGAAACATCAGGGGTTGGACCCATTTCAATAATTTGGATACATTTTCTAGGTTAAATCATTCTCGTTATTAGATCTTTTGTCTTGACCATTTGTTTATAAAGTTTATAGTTTCATTCCAACAATTTATATTTGCCTTTGCAAAACCATCTATATCGTCTGGATATTTATTTGAAGGATATATAGATTGATACGGTACAGTTAGCATATGTCCAGATTTTTCGTATGTGATATGTTTATATTCATGTTTAAAATGAGCTTTTCTAAGCAATTCCACGATTATTTCACAGTGAGTTTTAGAAGGCCAAATTTTATCTTTTAAAGATGAAGCCATAAGAATTGGTCCGTTTATTTTTTCTACTGGAATCATAGCTTCATAAACATTTCCATCCTCAATGAGCTTCCTGTACATCCAAGCCATAGCTTCTTTATTTCCTATCATCATTTTTACAAGTGTCTGAATCAAAATAGAGAAACTAAATTTTATATATGGTATTTCTCTCCTTTTGTACATCCACGATGAATGTTTAGAAGGAAACTTATTAGCTTTTAACCCCTCATAAACATAACAGCTTGGCGTATTAGCAATGACGCAACTTATGTCTTTAAAAATAGATGCGGCAAGTAAAACCATTTCTCCACCTTTAGATCTACCATAAATTCCAATCTTATTTTTGGCCACTGTAGATTGTTTTTTTAACCAATCTATCGCATTTTCAACACATTCAAGCTCCACACAGCTTAAACTTTTATTAGTTCCTTCAAGACCAAAATAACATACAGCTAGTGCTGAATATCCGTGCATTGCAAATATTCCAGCAATTGCCTGTGCCTTTTCAAGTCTACCATCGCTTCCACTCAAAACAATAATCGCTGGCTTGGGTATATTTTCCTTTGAAGTAAAATATCTTCCTAAAAGTTTATCTTCTACTACATCTACACTTGAAATAAATTCATCACAATAAATTCTTTTATGTGTTTTTGACGCAATAACTCTTCCATTACGCTCTACCTGAAAGGTCATTGTATAATCTCTGTTCTCTCCAATATCACTTAATCTTATAGGAATTTTAGTTTTATAGTTTTCTTTTACAGTCATAGAATAGAAAAGCCCCATTTTATCTGCCTCTTTATATGTTCCCTCAACAGGCTTAGCATTTTCTAAATCTATAGTTCCACTTTCATCCGCCACAAAAACCGCATAAGATTCCCACTCTGCTTTATTCCCTACATCAAATATAGAAGTATTTATGCAATAATAATCATTGCTTAAGGCGCGAATTAATACTCTTTCATTTTTTAAAAGTCCACTTATTTTTATTGTTACAGGTTCATCAACTTTTGATGTTTCAGGCATAATACTTATCGTACAATTATTCTCCATTAACCTCTCCCCCAAATATTAACTCTTTCTTCATAGCCAGTCCAATTGCTGCCATCATAGTTTGCTATTTTTTTCAACAAATCCCACAAATTTTCTAGTTCCTTTTCCTCAAGGTCATTAAACATATCTTTTAAAAATTTATTTCCTTTTTCGTAATACTCTCCCATAATTTCTCTACATTCTTTAGTTATTTTTATATTTATAGCACGTTTATCTTTTTCATTTTTCTCCAAAAGCACATAGTTCTTTTTTTGTAAGCTATCAATAATGTGCTTTACGTTCTGTTTTGTACATCCCATCTTATCTGCTATTTTGCTATAAGATGCATTGTCTTCTGGTAAATGTGAAATTGTCAAAAGCACCATCCATTGACGTACAGTTATTCTTTCATCCATCTTATCCCCTTGTACTTGAATCTTGTTTGATAAATAGAAAATTGTTGAAAAAATTTGCTGTATATAATATTCGTTCACTTTTTTAATCTCCCCAATATAATTTTAGTTAACATGTTGTCTATTTAACTATACTCCTCTTTTCTAAAAATAAAAATATATTTTATTCGTAAATGCAAAAATTAAAGCTTAATAATACTAATTATCAAGCTTTTTACAAAAGTTTATTATCTAATCATATAAAAGAGTAACACTCATATTATTCCTATGCATGTTACTCTTTGCTATATTCAAATAATCCTTTTATCTTATTTAACCTACATAGATATAAATAAGTCTCAATATTTTCTTATATTACTTACATACATCTAATATATTCAGCCCTATCATTAAATAAATAATAAGTATCCTCTTCTAATATTTCTCCGGTTTCAATATATTTTTCTATGTTAATTTTGAACTTTTCCAAATGATATTCTTTAAATGAATATTGTTCTTTAAGTTTTTCTTTTATACTCTTTTCTTCTTCTTTCTCCATGTCACTTCTCAAAAATTCTGGAAGACCACGTTTCTTATTAAATATTAAGTAATTAAATCTAATAATCTCTTTTAAACATTTGTTACTTTCTTGTAATACACTTTCACTATAATCTAAAAATACTTTATAGTATTCAGCATTTCCTATGTTTTTGCTAAAATAACCTTTATCTTCAAAGAACATTCCTAGACTATAATAAAAATCAAATGGTAACTCAAATTTTCTTTCAAAATATCTAATTATATGATTAAACTTTTGAGAATTATAATATTTATCTACCATCTCTTCTACCTTTTTTAGTTTTAATAACTCTTCGTATGAGATCTTATCCGTTTTTAATATCTCATATGGCGGATATGGTGAGTATTCCATTCCATATTTGTCTGCATCTTCTCTCATAGAAGATCCCTTTAATAACTTTAAAAAACCAAGTTGTATTTCTTCTGGTTTTATTTCATACATATCATTAAAAGACTTTTTGAAAGATTCATAATCTTCTCCAGGAAGTCCTGCTATTAGATCTAAATGCTGATCTATATTTCTTAATGCTTCAATTTCTAAAACTTTTTCTTTTATATCACTGAAATTAACAAATCTATTTATATTTCTTAAAACTTCGTCATTAGTAGTTTGAACGCCAACTTCAAATCTAAATCTTCCTTTTGGAGCTTTTGATAAAAGTTCTATTTCCTGTGGCTTTAATATGTCTGCTGATATCTCAAAATGAAATTGAGTATTCGTATCTTGATTTATTAAGAAATCCCATATTGCCATAGCAAATTTAGAATTACAGTTAAATGTACGGTCAACAAATTTAACTAATCTAACTTCCTTATTTATAAAATACATTAAATCCTTTAATACTCTATCAATATCTAAAAATCTAACTCCATGACTTGTAGATGAAAGACAGTATTTACAGTTAAAAGGACACCCTCGTGAAGCCTCATAATATACAATTTTATTAGTCAAATCTTCATTTTCTTCATATGGAAAAAATATTTCATCCATTGACATAAGTGGACGCTTTTCATTGGAATAAACTATATCATTAACTTTATAATGAAGCCCTCTGACATCTTCCAGTTTAATTTTACCTAATTTATATAGAATAAAATCTCTATAAGTTTTTTCTCCTTCACCTTCAATAACATATTCTCCTACATTATTTTTCAAGAAACTTCTTGAGTCAAATGAAACTTCTGGTCCACCATATAAAATTTCTATATTAGAATCCACTCTCTTTATCAAATTAGCCACTCTTGAGATAAGTTCAACATTCCAAATATATGTTGAAAATGCTATAATATCTGGTTTTTCTTTAATTATTTCTTCAAGTATTCTACCTTCCCTATCGTTTATAGTGAATTCTTTTATTTTGCTTTCATAATCCATATCTCTTGTAAAACTTTTTAAGTATCTAACTGCTAAATTACTATGAATGAATTTAGAGTCAATCGCTGTAATTAATACCTTCATAATTAATATTCTCCTCTACTTCAGCTTTAGTCTTCAGTTTCTTTCCTCTTATGAAGAAAACATCTTCCCACGCTTTAGTTTCTTCTATTTCAAAATATTTTTCAAGAATTTTTTTTATTTCTTCAATATTCGAATTTAAAAGTATATTTAAATTCTTAAATGTAAACTCCTTAACTTTTTCATTTTGTAATATTACTTTTATCTTATTATTAAATATTTTTCCCCTTTCTTTATTAATATCCCAAATAAATATTTCACCAGATTCTTTTATATATGAACTTATTTCTCTTATTAATCTTTCTTTTTCTAAACTAGTCCATATTTTATTTAACTCAAAGAAAAATGTACATGCATCATATTTTCTATCTTTTAGCTCTACTTTACTATCGCTAGATACATAGTCTAATGATATCTCATCCTTTGCTTCCTTTGATATATTATATATTATACCAAGATTTTTTTCTCCTACATCTAATATATCTCCTTGAAATATAATATTCTCTAGATTAATTACCAATGTTTTTCCCATAACATCTCCTCCATTATCACTAATACCTTTTATTATATTTTAGCATTTATTCCATAAATTTGAATATAAATTATTTTTGTTTATTAGATTACTTAAATAATAAAACTGTCTTAAGTTGATAAAACATCACTTAAGACAGTTCAATTTTCTATTTATTATTTTTTATATCCGCGCTTAGAATAAAATTTAAATATTATTAAGCAGGTTAGTATAAATAAAAATACAAATATAAATATCCAAATTGGTTTTGGAAGATTAAATTTCAATCCAAAATCATTAGATTGTAATTTATATATACAACCCATTCCACTATCTAATATATAAATATCTCCATCCGAATATTTAATTCCCTGTATTTTACTCTTATCTTTTAACTTTAATAAGTCATATACAACACTTTCTGAATTTATTCCAGCTATAAGATTCTCTTTACTATTAAAATATACATTTGAATTCTTTTCTAATATTTTTCCATCTTTATCTATGGCTAAGTATCTTATCGCACTAACTTCTGGATATTGATATATAGGTGCTTGAACTATTTTATTAGGAGGATTAGCAATAAGAGGTGATACTAATTTTTCCCCTTTAAACCTTGGTGAACTTATAGGATCTCCACCACTAAAATCAGGCCAACCATACCATTTTCCTTTATCTAGTTTATACAAATAATCAAAATCTCTATTAATAGGCCTATCCCCTATATTCTCCATTCCACCAACAATTCCAATTAGATTTCCTTCACTATCTAGATCCCATCCCTTTACATTTCTTATTCCTGAAGCATATAATGATGTCTTATCGTTATTTAGATTCACTTCAATTATACAAGAGTTTGCTATACTCTGGGCTTTTATTTTTTGCCCTCCTTCACTGGAATTTCCATATGGCATAAAAGCTCCTGTTTTCTTTTCACCATAATTGAATCCATTTAATGTTACATCTATAGAGCTTTTATCATAAGGTATTTTGTTCTGCGAATACTCGCTATCATTAGATGCTATTCCTGAATTCGTAGCACTTCCTATCGCTAAAAGTAATTTTGAATCCTTTATAATTAAATTCCTATCCAAATATTTCCCTTCACTAGGTATATTCCCTAAAATGCTTTTTAAACTTTTTGATGCTAAATCATATTCATATAAATCTGTTTTAGAAATAAAATACAATTTGTTATTATAATAAAGCAAGTTTTCCATTTCTAAGGATTTATCCTCCAATAAAGTTTCTTCCCTACCATCTATTTTAATAACTTTAATATAATTATTGTAAGCTATATAGGTATTTTGGTTTTCATCTTTCTCAAAAGCTACAGAATCTTTACAATTTTTATAAACAACACTCCAGCTAACATTATTTTTTAATGTATTCATCCTATATTCATTAGATAATTTAAATACAGCAAAAGCTAGTACAACTATTATAATTGATATAATCAAAAACTTTAGAAATCTTTTCACTACACTTCCCTCCTTTACCTCTATAATTAAATTCTAAAAATACTTCTTATGTACAAATCATAATATCCATATTAAATTTATATTGTAAATTTAATAAAATAAGACCTCTCTTTAAAAATCTTATTTGTTTTACATATTAAAATAGGAGCAATAACTCATATAAAATATATGTATTATTACTCCTACTAATTTCTATATTCTTTTTAACTATGTAAACACATTTATATATATTAATAAATATTCCATAAATTAAAGATTTTCAGCTAATTCTCCTAATTTCTTAGCTGTTGAGTTTAACTCTGCTATAGATGCTGCTATTTCTTCTAATGCAGCTGATTGACCTTGTGAGACATCATTAGATTTAATTAAACCATCATTTATGCTATTTATTGATGTTGATATATGTTTTATAACTGAATCTATCTGTTTTATTGACTCATTTGAAGAATTTGATAGTTTCCTAATTTCTTGGGCAACAACATTAAATCCTCTTCCTGCATCGCCAGCTCTAGCCGCTTCAATTGCAGCATTTAACCCTAATAAATTTGTCTGTGATGAAATTCCTTGAATAAATGTTACTATATTATCTGTATCTTTGGTCTTTTCATTAGTTTCTTTAGTTTCCAATAATAATTCTTCATTCATTGTCGCTAACTCTTGTACATCTTTTGCAACTTCGTTTATAGTTATTGATATTTGTGATAAAGTTTCTGTTAAATTTTTAGTTATACTCATCACAGCATTTTTTCTTTCTAAACTTTTTCCTACGACAAAAACACCTACAACTTTACCCTCTTCTTTAATTGGAATTGCGAATGATTTAAAAGCAGTTCCATATACATGCTCTGGCACAACTTTTATCATATTATTCCCAGTTCTCAGCACTTCAATTATAGCTCCTCCTTCTGGAATTATATCTCCCTTATTTGTGTTTAATTCCAATTTAGGGCTGTACTTTGTATATACATATTGCTTAGTATCAGTTAATGCCATAGATACATCTTCATCAAAAAGGACTTCTAGAGATGGCAATGCATTATAGAAAAAATTTATCATATCGTTATCCGAAATTTTGTTCATTATGTTTCCCCCATTTAGTACAATTGTTTTTTATAATTTAGCCACAGATAATTATATCTTTTTACCACTTCTTTGTAAATATTTGTTTTATTTTATATCATTCTACCTTTACATCTAAAATTTTCAAATTCATATTTAGTTATCATTTTGAATATTATTTAAAGTAATTTAAAGGAGTGAATGAACTTTGGGCAAAGATAATTTTTTAAAAAATTCTTTTTTATTAGTGTCCTCTAACGTGACTACGGGTATACTCGGTTTTATATTTTCCATCTATCTTTCTAAAGTCCTAGGAGCCGAAGGAATGGGGCTCTATAATTTGGTTATGCCTATTTACAATTTATTTATATGTCTTATGACTGCAGGTATAGTTGCTTCTATATCCAAAATAACTGCTGTCTATGCACAAAAAGGGGAACATAAAAATATAGAAAAAACGATTAGAGTTGTTTCATTATTTAATATATCTTGGGCACTCTTGGTAGGTATACTAGTATTTATATGCGCCCCACTAATTGGTAAATACGGTGTAAATGACGCTCGTACTATAAATGCAATAAAAGTTATCTGTCCAGCTATGGTATGTATAGCAATTTCAAATATACTTAAAGGATACTTTTACGGAACTTCTAAGATTACAGTGCCAGCTATAATTGATATTTTTGAAAAGGCCATGAGAATTCTAACTGTAAGCATGCTTATATTTTTTACTAAAGCTAATACTTTAGAAGGTATGGTAACCTTAGCTACAGTTGCATTATGCATTGGTGAATTTCAAAGCTTATTTTTCCTCTATATTTACTACAAATACTCAATTAGAAAAATGCCCATTTCTCACGAAAAGACTGAAAGCAGATTTCAGCTTCTCTTTGATGTGGTAATTATAGCAATTCCACTTTGTGCAAATGGCTTTTTAACTAATATTCTAGGGACTCTTGCAACACTAATTGTTCCTCGGCGTTTACTAGTAGCTGGTTTTACTTATACTGAAGCTTTAAGTATGATAGGTAAATATACTGGGATGGCTCTTAGCATAATAACAATACCGTTAATTGTAGTCTCAACAATTAATACATTATTAATTCCAGATCTTTCTCAAAGCCTAGTTTTAGGAAAACAATATGAAGCCTCTGTTAGAATAAGAAAGGTCCTTAAAGTTGCTTTCTTGCTTGGTATAGCGACAACAATAATTTGTAATGTTATTCCTCATAGCCTTGGTGAGATGTTTTATGGACGAAACGATTTAGGTCTGTATATTAGATTTGCTTCACTTACTGCACCAATATTCTTTCCTGCAGTAACTATGTTTGGAATATTAAACGGACTTAATAGGCAAGGAATAATTTTAAGAAACTCATTAATAGAAGCCGTAATTGAATTGATATGTTTATACATATTTACTGCTATTCATGCAATTAATATATTTGGTTATAGTTTAACTATGCTTGTAGCGTGTACAATTGGCTTTATTCTCAATATGTACGAGGTTAACAAACATATTGAACTTAATTTAAACAAATTTAATATAGTAATATATATATTGCTTGGATTTTTAACTTTCTTAATTATAAACATATTTTCAAAACATATGTTCACGAATTCTATAGTCATAAATAACTTTATTATAATGGGTCTTGTTTTCTTAATTTTTACGTACCTTGGTACCTTTGGAGAAAATGAATATTAATATCTATGTAACCCAGTTATTCATATAGTTTAGCTTAATAAGGCTTTGTTCTTGTTTAAAGCAAATTGGGATTTAACTATAATTTTTGCTAGTGTACATTATATAATCCTATGAAGCCGTCTGGCCATAGCAGATATTATAAATACACTGACTAAATGTTTATAGTTAAATCCCATTCTTTACTTTTGAAGTTTTTTTCTCAAAAATCTAGGTAAATAGTTAAATATTCTAGGTGATATACTGTCTATATCATTCTTTTTTATTCCACCTATTAACATCATTGAATATAAATAAACAAATCCAGCTATAGAAATAATTAAAATCGTTGAAATTGCTTTTAAGAAAACATTTCCATTAGCTAATGTTAGTATAACTGATGTTGGTGTCTTGAGCATAAATATTATACCTGCCATTATTGCAGAAGCAAAAAGAGGTTTAACTGCGCTTCTAAAAAGAGGAATCTTAACTCTAAGTGCCTTTTTTAATGCTCTTTTATTTAAGATCATTGGTATTGCAAACCATAAAAAGTTTCCTGCTACTACTCCTAAAATATTAATTTCTGGTATCCCTACTAATATGTAATTAGCTATTATTTTAGCTACTATCCCTATACTAAATGTTCCAAGCACATAATAAAGCTTATTCATACTTTGAAGTATTATTGTTTGTATTTGCACAACAGCCATGAGAACCAAAACTACTGATCCCATTACCATTAATTCAAACCCTTGATCAGTTCCATAAAGCAATTCAAAAACCTCTTGTCCTAAGCAAGAAAGGCCTACAGCTGCTGGTATTGTTATTATTAATGTTATTCTAAAAGCAAAAGAAGTTTTTCTTCTTATTTCCTTCTTATCTTTTAATGCCATAGCTGCTGAAACAGCCGGTAATACGGTTGTCCCAAGGGCAGTAACTATTATCAATGGAACAGATAATAAGGTCTTATATCTCCCAAGAACCCCATAAAGCACGTGAGATTGTTGTAAATCAAATCCTGCAAATGCTAACCTACTATTTACGTTCACCATATCTACTAAGCTACCAAAATTCTGAAGCCCTGAGCTTAATGTTATTGGTAAGCCGTATTTAATTAACTTTCTTATGATATGCTTAGTTCTTACTCTTTTAACATTTTGTTGAGCATACATAGAATCTTCTTCAAAATTCTTCTTTCCATAAACATATACCATATATAGACATGCAACGAAAGCACCTACGGAAGTACCTATAGTTCCCCCTGCACTACCATATTCAACACTTATGTGTACTAGGAAATATGCACAAGCTAAACTAATTGCGATATTTATTACTTGTTCTAATACTTGTGATACCGCAATTGCAGTCATACTATTTCTTCCTTGAAAATATCCTCTATACGATGATAAAAGCGATGTAACAAATATACTTGGCGCAAGCATCAAAATTCCATAAGAAGCTGCTGGGTTTCCAATCATATTTCCAATAGGAAAAGCAAACAGCATTAAAAATATAGTTAATACCGCACCAACTAAAGATAAAAGAGTTCTTGATATTTTAAGAGCTCTTACAGCATCGTTTGGTTTTCCTAATGCTGTAAGCTCTGCAACCACTTTAGCAATAGCTGGTTGAGTCCCTAAGTTGGTAACTGCATATACAAATAAAAACACTTCATAACAATTCTGATATATTCCATATCCATCTAACCCAATTATTCTTTGAAGCAGTGGTATATAAAAAACTGATATAACTTTGGTTAAAAGCCCTGCTATTGAAAGAATTAAAAAGCCTCTGCTACTATTGGCTGATTGATCTTCCATAATTACCTCCTATCTAAGTGAGAACTTAAATACATCTTGCTTTATTTTTTTAAATATTGGAGGTAATGCCGATGCTATAGTCTTGTTTTTTAGATATTCTAACTTTCCATTAATTTTTCTAAAATTCAACTTATAAGCATATAAATACTGAAAATTTAGACCATATTTACTTTCAAAAAATGAATTTAATTTCTTATCTCCATATTTATTATCTCCAATTATAGGGTTTCCTAAATGTGCTAAATGTGCTCTAATTTGATGACTTCTTCCTGTAATTAAGTGTATTTCTAAAAGTGAATATGCACCATTGCTTTCCACTATACTTATTTCCATTGATATTTTTTTTGAGTTCTTAACCTCAGTGTCGTATATCTTAGATGTGTTAGTTTCAGGATTCTTTAATATGTACGCCTCATAAAGTCCAGCTCTTATTTTTCCTTTTGCTAAAGCGTAATAATATTTTCTTATTTCGTCTTCTCTAATAGCTTCATTTATGGCTTTTAAACCTTCGAAAGTCTTTCCGAACATGACCATTCCTGAAGTATTTCTATCTAATCTATTGCATGCTGCTGGTGTAAATGTTATTTCGTTTTCTGGAATATAGTCACCCTTGTCATTTAAATAAGAAAGAACATAATCTGTAAGAGTTGGTTCTTCACTATTATTGCTATCTGAATGAACTAATACATCTGGCCATTTTTCAATTACTACTACATTTTCATCTTCATATGCAATCTTGATTCTTTTAGGATCAACTTTAATAAACTTTTCTTTTTTATCTTCTTTGTTACTTTGTATGTATTTTATTTCTACTACATCGCCTTCTTGTAAGAAGTATTTCTCATTTTCTTTTTTTCCATTAACCCTTATATCTTTTTTTCTTAAAGCTTTAAAAATTGCGCTTAATGGCACATCTTTTAATAATTTTCTTAAAAATTTATCTAATCTCTGACCTGCCTCGTTTGGACCTATTTCTATTTTCAAATATAATCACTCCTAAATTTATTACCCTTAGCATTATCTAGTTTTTTAAACATATTGTCAATTTATTTTACATAAAATTGCAAAATAATACTATTACTTTGTTAAATAATTAAATGCTGCCAAAGCTTGAATAGAAACTCCAATTGGAAGACAATCCTCATCTATATTAAACAAATTACTATGTGCTGGCTCAGTAGTATTCTTTTCTTTATTTCCTGAACCTAAAAAATAAAATGCGCTTGGTCTTTCATTTGCAAAATAAGCAAAACTTTCAACTCCCATTTTAGGCGCTTTTTGTTCTAAAACATTTTCTTTTCCTAAAATTTCATTTGCACTATCACTTATTAAATCTACAAACGTATCATCATTGTATAAGCAAGGATAACTTTCTTCTATTTTTATTTCTGCTTTAGCTCTTGACATAACTGCAATCCCATTTACAATTTCATTTAATCTTTTTATTGCAAATGCTCTATCTTCTTTTGTCATTGTCCTAATCATCCCACTTAAAGTAGCTTCTCCTGGAATAATATTCTGAGCAGTTCCTGCATGTAATGTACCAACAGTTATAACAATCGGATTAACTGGTGATATTTCTCTGCTTACTATTGTTTGAAGTGCTACTACAATATGACTAGCAATAACAATAGGATCAACAGTAGTATGAGGTGATGCTCCATGACCGCCTTGACCTGTTATCTTTATACTAAACGGATTTGAAGCTGCATTAACTACACCTTTTTTTATTTTTATAGTGCCACATTTTGTTTCCTCATCAACGTGAAGTCCAATAACGCAATCAACTCTTGGATTATCCAAAACTCCCTCGTTTATCATAGGCGTAGCTCCACCAGTAGTTTCTTCAGCAGGTTCAAATAATAACTTTACTGTACCGGAAAACTTATCTTTATTATTATTTAATAACTTTGCTGCTCCCATGAGTATTGTTGTATGAGCATCATGTCCACAGGCGTGCATTCTTCCATCAATTTTTGATTTAAATTCACAAGTTTTCATATCCTTAATAGGAAGTGCATCAATATCTCCTCTTAAGGCTATAGTTTTATTATTTCCTTCTTTTGTACCTTTTATAATTCCACATACGCCTGTTTTGGCTACTTGAATATAAGGAATATTATTAGATTCTAAAAAATCCTTGATTACTTTAGATGTTCTAACCTCTTCAAATCCAAGTTCTGGATGTTCATGTAAATCCCTTCTTATTTTTATAAGTTCATCTTTTATCAGATTAGCTTCTTTTTTAAAATCTATCATTTCTCTAATCCCTCCATATTTAATAATAATTAGATTTTTAAGCATATTTAAAGAAGACAATATGCCAATTGTACAAAATAAATTCGTATATGGACTTATTTTAATTTTGAATATGCCTAAATTCAAAATATTAGCTCTAAGAAATAATAAACTTTAATTATCACTCCAAAAAACTTCTATTATATCTCCATCTTTTATATTTGCTGTGTATGGTGCCTTTTCCCCGTTTAAATTCAAGTTAATTATTCCTTTTGGAACTGTTAAGTCAAAATCTATATATTCAAATATATCTACTATTAGATATTGAACTTTTCCTTTCAATACTACATTTTCTCCATTGATATTAACTGTTATATTTCTAAACTCTTCTCTACTAATTGCTATTTCGATTTTATCTGAATTAATATTTTCACTCTCTTCATTGCAACTTTCTATATTTTCGCTTTCTATCACATCTACATAATCTTCCTTATCATTTACCTTAGCAGCCTCTTCATGTCCTATATGTGAATCCATTGCTTTAATTACAATGTGATCACCTTCTAAAATTTCATAATTATCTTCTAAGTATTCTCCACCTTTTAGTAATATTACCTCTTCTTTTAATATATACTTCTTAAATTCATTAACTTTACATGGTAAGAATACTCTTATTTCATCACCATTTTTTATTATATAATCTAACTCTTCTCTTTTCTCATTAACAAGCGTTACAGGTTCTATATTAATAATATTATCATCTAAATAAATAGAAACTGAATTTATGTTTCTTATATTTTCTGATAATTTAGGTGATGCATCTTTTCCATTCTGTGCGTATTCTAGTATTATATTGTCATTTGCTTTAACTTCTGTTTCAAGAGTTGCTTCCTCTCCATTTATCGTGATCTTTGCATTAGTTCCATATTCACCAAAAACAATTCTTTTACATCCATTATAGTTAAACCTGACACTTTTACCATTTTTACTTATAAGTAGCGATGGATTTATTCCTGCCTGAAGTAATACATCCATTATAGTATGTTTATGGGAGTTAAATAAACTAATTGGATCATTATTTAAAATAACATCAATGAAATCATTACCCATACTACGTATTGCTGTTAAAGCTATTCCTAAAACAGTTACACCTGATGATCCCATATCATTATCTGAAACACACTCTATCACTGCCTGCCTATCTTTAATAGCTATTCTTTGAGGGGGTAATTTTAATTTATCAGCAATAGCCTCTAAAATTCCGGGTGTATGAGCTCCACCTCCTACTAAAAATACAGCACTTGGAGCCTTGCCCCCATTTAATTCTAAAATCTTTTTAGATATTTCTTCTCCAGTCTTAATAACAATAGAATCAATTAGTTTGTATACACTTTCTGATGATATTATATTTTCCATACCCAGAACATCAATATATTTTATTTCTTCTTCTTTTACTATAGATCTTTTTATATTTTCAGCAGTATTAAAGTCTACTAAATATTCTTGAACAATAGTTTCTGTAATCTCATCTCCAGCCATTGGAACCATTCCATATGCAGATATACTTTCTTTAGAACTTATGGCTATATCCGAAGTTCCAGCTCCTATATCTACAAGCGCGATATTAAGCAGTCTTAAGTTTTTAGGTATAGCAGCTTCCATAGCAGCTATCGGCTCTAAAGTCAAATTTACAACCTTTAAATTAACCCTATTCATTACTGCATAAAGTGAATCAATTACAGATCTAGGTAAAAAAGTTGCTATAACTTCTGCACCTATATTTTCTCCCTTATGCCCTAATAAATTAGATATTAAAAATCCATTTAAGTAGAAATTTCTAACTGAATATCCAACACAATATAGTTTTCCTTCAGTTGTAGAAGCTATCTGCTCCTCTGCCTTTTTTACAGCACTCAATTCAAGACTTCTTATGATTTCTTTATTAACTTCTTCATCATCATTAAGCTCAATATCTGCTCTTACATCAATAGTTCTTAAAAATCTACCTGCCGCCGCAATAGATACTTCATTTAGCTGTATTTCAAGTTCATCTTCGAGATAATTCTTAACTTTTTGAACAACAGACGCCACTAAATTAATATCGTGTATTTGCCCATCCACCATGGCTCTTTCTTCATGCTCTAAATATTTCTCACATACAACTTGGAACTTCTTATCTTTTACTATTCCTACTGTACCTATAATTGATCTAGTTCCTATATCTAAGGCAAAAATTATATCCTTTTGATTAAATCTTTTTAATTCCATATAAACACAACCAACCTTTATTGTTTTATTTATATTTTTAACTCCTGCATAAATATACTATAAATTATATATTATAAGCCAATTACATACAATGACTTAAAATATTTGTTCACAATTTTGCATTACTTCAACTTATTTACTTATTAACTTCCCTCTGCTAAAATGGTAGAAGGTGTAATTGCCGTGATTTTAGTACATTAAAATGATTAACTTATAGAAATAAATGTATACCAAATTAAAATAATTAGTTTTTAAGAGGGGGATAACATGCAAAGTAGACCTAATATATCTTTATTAAAAAATAACTACTTAGACACCTATCATGCTATACAAGCATGTTTGATGCAACATAACTTTAGCCTTTTATTACCAAGAAATATAGAAAAACAAATTTTTGATATTGTATTTACAGCTCAAAATCAGAAGGTTCCAACAAAAAAATTAGAATGCAACAAAGATCTGGATAAGTTTTGTAATAAGTTAATTTATGAATATAATTCTTCAGTGTCTGCTATTCAACAAGTACTTGAAGGAATATTTACTTTTTCAATACTAGTTTTTTTCTTTACTTTACTAGATGTTTTATTTGAAAAAGGAGTATTAATGAGCACCTTAATTACTTGTATTCTAATATCTATAGGGTATTTCATCTCAAATACTATTTTAAGACATAAGGAAACATCCAGTTCTAAGCTTCGCTCCTTATTAATCTTTGGAATTGTGTTAATTCCATTTATGATTATGTCTTTTCTAAAGACTAAAATTCCTTCTTTAGCTGTCACCTTTCCATTTCTTGATAGTTTAGTATTAACATTAGTAACTGGTGTTATTAGCTTTCTTTCATACTCCATACTTTCAAAAAAGTATGATTTGTTTATATTTATAAGACGTAAATAATTTAATATTTTAGAATGTATATATACTACAATTTAATCCCTACATTATTATTTAAATTAAGCACTTGGATTATTAGAATTTTAAATGTAAGTTTATTATTACAACATATATAAAAGCTAGAAAGTACTTAACTTTCTAGCTTTTGTGCTTTTATTATAATAAATACAAAGCTCCCATAAAGGAGCTAAGCAATGTTAAAAGAAAATAAATATTAAAAGGATGTTAATATTATATGAGAACATTAATCATTTAATTCGCAACATTTATTGTTCTAAATAAAGTGTTAATGAAAAGTCTAAAATCTCCCCCTTAAATAAATAAGGTGGGAGATTTTATCTGAAGAGATGTTTAAAATTATATGGGTATAATATATTATGCAGAAACTCATATAATAATACTAACTTTATCGACTTACTAAATCATTATTTAAGTATGATTTCTGCTTATACATAATTAGGATTAAATATGTTCACCTATACTAAATCCCTAATGACTTTTTAGTTAAAAATCCAATTTCTCTACTGAATTTCTTGAAACTAACTCTGCATTATCTCCCGCTTTCTTTCTTAGACCTCTTGCCTTGACTACTTTCACTAATCCATACATTACTACTGCAATTACAGCTATAGGTACCAATGTTCTAATTCCTATTCCATTTCCACTGGCAAATCCTAATTTTGAGCAAACAACATACATTGATACCATCAAGAATAATACTACTCCACAAGCTTCATAACGATATTTCCATGGCTTAATATCTACTACTTTATTGTCTTTTAACACATATTCCTTTTCTCTTGGTTTTATTTTACCAATAATTAGCATAATCATACATGTGATTACAAATAAGATTCCTAATTGATGAAGGAAATGCATTTCTGGTTTTATTATTAATTGAAGTGTTCCATAAGTTAATACAAAAAATATTATTGATATTTTTGCTGCCATAGCCGGTACCTTTTTTGTTACATAACCTATAAAAACTATTGTGAATATAGGCACATTGAAGAAACCATTTACTGTTTGCAAGTATTGGAATAATCCTTGTGGTGCATACATTATAAATGGTGCTATAGTCATTGAAATTATAGCTAACACAAGTCCAAATATCTTACCCTTTGATATTATTTCCTTATCAGACTTTCCTTTTCCAAATACAGGACTATATACATTTAATGCAAATAAGGTTGACGCACTATTTAACACTCCATTAAACACACTTAATACTGATCCAAACATAGCTGCTGCAAAGAAACCAATTAAAGGTTTTGGTAATACATCGTTTACTAGTCTTGAATATAATAAGTCTGGATTTTCAACACCTGCTCCATATATATGAAAAGCTACTATTCCTGGTACTATAACTATTAATGGTGTTAATACTTTTAAAAGTCCTGCAAAAATTATTCCCTTTTGCCCTTCTGCTAAATTTTTAGCTGCTAATGCTCTTTGAATGATTGCTTGATCAGTTCCCCAATAATAAAGATTAACTAAAAGCATTCCTGTAAATAAAGTTCCAAAAGGTATAGGATCTTGTGATGTTCCTATAGCATTGAATTTATCTGAATGATTAACTAATATATCTGATAATCCTGTTGAAAAGCTTCCATGACCAAAATATATTATTCCAAATATAGGTACTATTAATCCTCCAATAGCTAATCCTATACCATTTAATGTGTCTGATACTGCAACTGCTTTTAATCCACCAAGTATAGCATAAATAAATCCTATTATACCGATAATCCAAACCATAATCCAAATGCTAGCTGTATAGCTTATACCAAACATTTCTTGCACGTTAAATATTTGAGCCAATGCAATAGCACCAGAATAAAGAGTTATTGGAAGTAGATTCGAAACATAACCTAATAAAAATAATATTGAAACTATCTTTTTAACACCTGAATCGAAACGTTCTTCAAGAAAATCAGGCACAGTTGTAACCCCTTGTTTTAAATATCTTGGAAGTAAAAATAAAGCTACAATTACAAGAGTAATACCAGAGCCAACTTCCCAGCCCATAACACTCATATTGCTTGAGTAAGCTTGAGCACTCATACCTACAAAATTAGATGCACTTAAATTTGTAAGTAATAAAGATGCCCCTATCACACCACCTGTCAAACTACGTCCACCTAAGAAATAAGAATCTTTTGAATTATTTTTTTGCCCCTTTAGCTTACGATACGTAATTATTGCTACTAATACGATACAAAATAAAAATGAAATAACGGTTAACATGCTTTTTTCCTCCTTTAAAATTACGAACGTTTACATCTCACATAGAATTCCACAATTGATTTTAATAAGTACTCTAAATATAAACTGTTCATATTTCCGTAAACTACAGTATGTTATTGTTTTCTGTAATCGTTAATCACATTATATTGAAATCGTTCCATTATAAAAATCTTATTTATTAACTTTTCTTATAAAATATTAACTTAATTAAAAATAAATTTTATATATCCCTCTTTCATAGTTGGTTTTAAAAAATAATAAACATTTCTTTACTCCGATTTCCATACAGCACTCAATTAAAAATATTCATCATTTTTAATTTAAGATATATTCTACACCACATCTTTAATTTATAATTAGCCAGTACATAAATTTAAATCCACTATTAAGTACATACCTTCACTAGAATTCCTATACTCTTAGTGCTATAATTTCCTATGGTGATGATCAATGAAGGTAAAAAAAATCACAAAGATAAGAAATCGAATAACTATATATTTTTCAATTATAATACTTGGATTAACTTTAGCTGTTACGTCCTCTATAAGTTCTATTTTTTCTAAAGAAATAATTAAACAATATAATAACGTTGCTACTGAGAAAATAACTGTAATTTCTAAAATCCTTAATGAAAATTTAGATTCTATAAGACATGATTCTTATATGATTGAAAATGATAAAAATATTTATGATTATATGTCTAAAGTTAATAGAAATAACTCTGCAACTCCAGAAACTAATACAGAATTTTTTAATACTCTTTCAGAATATTGTAAATGGAGTAACTATATAATTTCTATAATTCCTTTAACAACAGATAAAAAAATAATGGATCCTCTTTATTCACAATATCCTTATAGTGAATTAATTTATGGAAATAAAGAATTGGACAACTTTATTGAAAGTGGATATTCAAATAAATTTTCTTCTCCTAATACTTTCCCATTTAATTATGAGAATGCCGACTATGAAAAAAGAACAACTATAACTTATTTTTCTAGGTATTTGGATAAAGAAAACTATTCCCTTATCGGCTACCTTATGCTCAATATAAAGAAGAAGAATTTATTTATGAACATAGATGATTACTGCCATGGAGTCTTTGATAGCACTTTTATTGTTGATAAAGATGGTAATCTGATTTATAAAATAGGAAATATTGATTATGATAATATAATGCTTGAAAAAGTTAATAATGATACTGTAAATGTTAATAACATAAAGTATATGGAATTTAATAGTGTTATAGAAGCATATCCAGAATGGAGAGTCATTGGATTAATATCTTTGGACTCTTTAACCAGAAACCTTGATTCTATTCGATGGTTAATTTATTGTATTGGTATTTTTAGTATTGCAGTTGTGCTTTTTATCAGCCACTTTACTTCAAAGAAAATTACAGATCCTATATATGATATTACAAAAGCAATGAATAAGTTTGAAAATGGAGAATGGCCAGACAAACTAGAATCCAAAACCGAAGACGAACTTAAGTATCTTATAATTAGTTTTAATAAAATGATTTACAATATAAAAAATCTAATTGAACAAATCTATAAGGAAGAAGAGGAAAACAAAAAGCTTGAAGTTGAATCCATGAAAACCCAACTGGATTTACTGCAATCACAGATAAATCCTCATTTTATACATAATACACTAAATACAATAAACTATTTGGCTATAAAAAATAATCAAAATGAAATAAGAGAACTTATTCAATCATTTAATGGTCTGCTAAGACAAAGCATATCAACAAGTAAAAAGCTTATAACGTTAAAAGATGAACTTACATGCACTCAAAATTATCTGAAGATACAGAAGTATAGATATGGAGATATAGTTAAACTAGTATGTAATATTCCTGAAGAATTGAATAACTGTTTAGTGCCCAAACTTATTCTTCAGCCACTTATTGAAAATTCTCTTTATCATGGAATAGTACCTAAAGGTTGTGCTGGGACTATAAAAATAGATATATTGCCACAAAAAGATTTTATAAAAATAAAAGTTATCGATGATGGCGTAGGAATTAGTAAGAGAAAATCAACTCACAAAGGCTTTAATGGTATAAGCCTAGATAACATAAGCGAAAGACTCAGACTATATTTTGGAAGCGAATATGACTTAAAAGTATATAGCAAAACAGGAATTGGAACTTGTATAGAATTCAATATTCCATACATTTACTAGAGCACATTCGGGAAATAACAAGTCAGTGTGCCTTAATTCTAAAAAAGGAGGCAAATAGCATGTATAAAGTAATGATTGTAGACGATGAAATACCTGCACGAGAAATTCTCTTGTGCATCATAAATTGGGAAGACACTGATTTTAGAATAGTATATAGCGCTTCAAATGGTAAAGACGCACTGGACAAATATACTGATATAAAACCAGATCTTATTATTACAGATATACAAATGCCTATTATAGATGGTTTAGATTTAATAGAAGAAGTACAGAAAATAAATAAATCTCAAAAATTTTTAATATTAAGCTGCTATGAGGACTTTACGTATGCGCAAAGAGCTATGAAAATGGGCGTAACAGACTACTTGATAAAAGATTTAATAACACCTAATGATCTATATGGAATATTAGCAAAAACTAAAACTGATCTTGATAATATAACTATAAAAAAGAGTGAAATAAAAAAAGAACATAAACTTTTAAATTTCCTAAAGGAAAATAAGGATATTGCACTAAGAAAGCTTATATTTAATGATATAAGTCAAGACGATTGTTATAACCTTATTGAAAACCTTAACCTTAATCTAAACGGAAAACTTTTTGTTCTTTTCCTTATCCAGATAGATAACTTTTTTAAATATATAGAAGATGAGAATTTCTATACAAATACCCTTAATGAAATAATAAAAAATGTTTCTGAAACCATCGAAGAACTCAATATTGGTGAATGTTTTTATAGTGAAAATGGAGAATTCACAGCTATTGTACGCTTGTCGCCAACCATTAGTGAAGCGGATATAATAAATGAGTGTTATTATTTAGCGCAGGAAATAAGAAAAAGGATTTCCCTCATGCATAATATCAGCTTAACAATAAGTGTGAGCTCAACATTTAAAAAGCCATTTAAAATAAAGAAATACTTTGATGAAGCATTTAAACTTTCTAAAATGAAGGTATTCCTAGGCAATGATACTATAATTTTAAATAATACCTTTGTAAAAAATTTAGATTTAGATACTGATACTTTAGCAAAAAGAATTAATGCCATTAATATAGCTATTGAACAAAATAATATTGAAAACTTAAAATCAGAGTTAACTCACTTATATGATAAAGATATACGAGGATTTATGCAGTTTAATTATCTAAATTATATAAACTCCTCACTCCTAGATTTAGTAGTAAGAACCTGTAATAGATATTCTATAGCTTATGAAGATATTTTTTCAACTTCATACCTACCTATAGAAATATTATCAACAAAAGAAACCGTTGAAGAAATGAGCGGATGGTTTATTGATATCTTTACTAAAATAATAAATATTAATTTTAATAACTCTTTTAAAAATAAATATAGTAAAAAGGTTGCTGATTCCATAGATTACATAAACAAAAATCTCTTTAATCAATCTCTTAGTCTAACAGATATAGCAGAAAACATTAATGTCCATAAAGTTTATTTATGCAGAATCTTTAAAGAAGAAACAGGTGAAAATGTTACGCAGTATATTTTAAAAGCTAGAATTGACAAATCTAAAGAAATAATTTTATCAACTAACTATAAGCTTTATGAAATATCAGACAAACTTGGATTTAATAGTCCTCAACAATTTAGTATTTTATTTAAAAAAGTTACAGGTATCACTCCGAACCAATTCAGAGACTCTTATTTTAAAAATCTATAGTTGGGTGATGACTTACCGAAATCAGAAATATTTTTGTTACGTAGGACTATGAAAATTGCGCTGAAAGGTTCTAAGTTGCAGGTTGCACCCAATTTAGCATGCTCCCACTAAAAGTAGTGACAAGCTAAATTGGAACAACCTACAACTAATAACCTTTAACAGCTCATTTTCAAATGCCTACTACACAAAAATATTTCTGATTTCTAGTTAAGATATCCACTTAAGATTTATTAAACATGTTCATCTATACTATATATTACCTATTTCTAATATAGTGATTTAGTTAATTTATAACTACTCCAAATATATATTTTAACAATTTTGAAAGGAATTTATATTTACATGAATAAGAAAATACTTTTAGCTGCAATAATAATTTTATCTAGTTTTGCTTTCTCTTGTGATACTACAACTTCTAAACAGAGTTCCAAAAAATCTGATTTAGTTATTGCCGTTATTTACAAAACTTTAGATGAAGCTTGGTTTCAGGAAGAAAGTGAGGCTGCTAAAAATAAGGCTTTAGCTATGGGGGCTAAAGATGTAATTACTATAGATGCTAAAATGAATCCTGATGTGTATTTATCTGCTTTGGATAATTTAATTACTCAAAAAGTAGATGGTATATTAATATGCGTTCCTGATCAAAAATTAAGTAAAATCACTATAGATAGATGTAAGAAATCAAATATTGCTGTTATAGCCTGCGACGATCCGCTTACTGATGATGAAGGTAATTATATTGCACCATTTGTCGGAATAGATTCTAATCAAATTGGAAGGGATATGACTAGTCTCATGGTAGATTATTTAGAAAAGAATAATAAATTAAGTGATCCTAATTCTTCAGGACTTCTGCTTATGTCAATGGATTCTGTATCTAGCTGCATACCTAGAACTGAAGGACAGTTAGAAACATTTAAAGATAGACTTCCAAGCTTTCCAAGAGAAAATATTTTTCAAGCCGAATATAATGGACAATCAGAAAAAAGTTTTTATTCTGCCGCATCAACTATAACGTCTAATAAAAATATAAAGAATTGGTTTGTCATGTCTGCAAATGAAGCTGGCACCATTGGTGCAATAAAAGCACTGGATCAATCTGGTCTTGCAGAAAATGCTGTTGCTGTAGGGGTAGGTGGATATGTAGCAAAGGATGAATTTCAAAAAGAAAACTCTCCTCTTATAGCGTCTGCATACATAAGTGCTACAGAAGTTGGAGAAATTGCAGCTCAGGAACTTATGGAGAACCTTTTGCTTAATAAAAATATTCCTGATAAATATTTGGTAAAAGATAAAGTGATTACAAAGGATAATTATAAAAGTCTTGTGATCAAATAATTTAACAATAAAATAACTCCATTCACATAATAATTTCTCAACTGTTACATGAATGGAGTTCCACCAACTTAAATTTAATTATTATCTTTTTAATTTAACATTTTGATATCAAATTGTTATCAACCAAAATTTTCAAGGAAAAACTCCTAAAAAGTCCATCATCAAACTTCAATTTAATCTTATCTTTGTCATTTTCATCAAATCCAGTAATCTCTCCAACACCATAAGTTCTATGTGCTACTTTATTTCCAATCTCGTATCCATAAGTGTCAACAGGCATATCATTTAATTTTCCTTCTACAACAAACCTCGAAACATCCTTAAATTGACCTTTCCTGCTCCTTGGAGAAAATAGATACAGGTTATCTATCGCCCTAGTTATTCCAACATAAAATAATCTTCGTTCTTCCTCAATATTTTCCTTTATACTTGATGCATGAGGTATAGTTTCCTCTACACAATTTATAACATAGACATTCTTAAATTCCATTCCTTTTACTCCATGTATAGTACTTAAGATAACTCCTTCTCTCTTAGTTTTTCTTTTACTTTCCTCTATACTTTGTTTTACTTCCTCTATATGTTCTAGAAATTCAAATATAGTTTTATATCCTTCTGCTGATAATTTAAATTCTTCTATTAATCTTCTAAATCCTCAAAACTTTGATTAAATTTATTAGCATATTCCTGAAGATAATCTCTATATCCTAAATCCATTACTATATATGCAATTGCTGATGATAAAGATATCTTATTTAAATAGTTTATATCTTTTCTTAACTCATCAAGCTTTTTCTTTTGAAATGGTGGTGTATCTTCTTTGCTAATAATTATAGTAAATGGACTCTCTTCTCTATCATAATTTTTTATATAAAATAAATTCCCCTTACTTATATATCTGAAAGGCCTATTTATTATTTGCAAGAAGCTATTTCTATCAAATTCATTTACACTTAATCTTAAATATGATATTAAATCCCTGCAAATAAAATGCTCAAAAAAATTATATTCTCTATCAAGCAGTGTAAATGGGATCTTTCTTTTAGTTAATACATCAATAACAGACATAGACTCTATATTGGTTCTATACAATACTGCATTATCTTCATAATTAATTCCTAAAGTTTTATTATTTATAACTATATCAGTCAAACTTTCAGCCTGCATCTTTTCATTATATGGATTAAACCACTTAACAATGCCATCACACTCTTTATTCCATTTTATTTCTTTATTATTTCGCTTTTCATTATACGCTATTACAGTTTTTGATTTATCAACTATATTCATTCTGCTTCTATAATTTATAGATAAATAATATTTTTTCCCACCCATAAATATTTTATCAAAGTTAACCATATACTCTGGCTTTGACCCTCTAAAAGAATAAATACATTGATCTTCATCTCCCACTGCAAAAAGATTATTATCTTCCCCATCATTTATTAACCTTAAAAAATCTATTTGCATTTCATCACAATCTTGAAACTCATCAACTAAAACATACTTGAATAATTTCCTATAAGACAACAACATATTCTTATCATTCTTTAGCAATTCTAATACTTCTATAGCTAGATCGTCAAAATCTCTTTTGTTGTGTTCTTTTTTATATTCTTCATATTTTTCTAATGCTTCTTCAAAAATTTCTTTTGCAATTGATGGCTTAAATTCATTTAGAGGAACTCTTGAAGTTTTATACAAAGAAATGTTATTTATTGCTTCTTTAATTTTATCTTCATTAACTTCATCAAAGTACTTACCTAAAATATTACTAACTATTTTGTGAACAACGGCCCCATCAACTATGTCGATATTTCTTCCACATCTCAAAAGTATCTTATAAAATAAGCCATGGAATGTCCCAAAAAAAGGCGAACTGTTCGTATTGAATTTAGATACATATCTATTCTTCATATTCTGCGCTGCAGCTTTTGTAAATGTAATTACTATTATATTTCCATTAGCTACTCTTTTATGCTTTACTAGATAATCAACTCTATTTATTATAACCGTAGTTTTTCCAGATCCAGGTGCTGCAACTATCAAGACATTTTTTTCTTCTGCCTTTACTGCATCCATCTGATATTTATCAAGATCGTACCCCACTGTAATGCTCCTTCTTTCATTCCTATTTACATTTCAGCATTTATGAATTTCTTTATATAAGACTTACATATTTTAAATTCTTTCCATATTTACTATATGAATTTCATTTTCTCTCATAATACTGAATATTTTCTACTTAAATTCAAAAAATTAATATATGTCTGATTTTAAGTTATAAGCAACTATATTGTAATCAAACTCTTATAGATGTACAATAGTTTTATGCATTTTAATTTATAATGGATTAAACGATAATTATAAAATAAAATTATTTACATGTTTTTTAAAGGAGATTATTATGGATAATAAATCTAGTTTTAATGTTAAGGATGAACGAAATTTAACGATGTTAGTTGATTTTTATGAATTGACTATGGGTAATGGTTATTTCCGTAAAGGACTTAAAGACAAAATAGCATACTTTGATATGTTCTTTAGGCGAATCCCCGATGATGGCGGATACTGTATAATGGCTGGAGTTGAACAATTAATTGATTATTTAAGCACTTTAAAATTTACTGATGACGACATTACTTATCTAAGAGATAAACACGCCTTCTCCGAAGAATTTCTTGACTATCTAAGGGACTTCGATTTTAGTTGCGATGTTTGGGCTGTTCCAGAAGGGAACCCAGTATTTCCAAACGAACCTCTTGTAACTGTTCGTGGCCCTGTAATTCAGGCTCAATTCCTTGAAACAATGATTCTTTTAACAATAAATCATCAGACACTAATTGCTACAAAAGCTAATAGAATTTGTAGAGCAGCAGATGGGCGTCCTGTAATGGAATTTGGTTCAAGAAGAGCTCAAGGTTATGACGGCGCAATTTATGGTGCTAGAGCAGCTATTATAGGTGGATGTAGTTCAACAGCCTGCACTATGTCAGACAGAATGTTTAATATACCTGCTGTTGGAACTATGGCTCATAGTTGGGTTCAATTATACGATACAGAATATGATGCTTTTAAAGCCTGGGCTGAAATTTATCCAGATGATTGTGTATTACTTATTGATACCTACAATGTCATAAAGTCAGGAATTCCAAATGCAATAAAAGTATTTAATGAAGTTTTAAAACCTCTTGGCAAGAGACCTCGTGGCATAAGAATAGATTCTGGCGATATTACTTATCTAACAAGAAAATGCAGAAAGATGTTAGATGAAGCTGGATATGAAGATTGTGGAATTGTAGTTTCTAACTCTCTTGATGAGCATATTATAAAAGATGTATTAGATCAAGGTGCATGTATAAACTCTTTTGGAGTTGGTGAGCGACTTATAACTGCTAAGTCAGAACCAGTTTTTGGCGGCGTTTATAAATTAGTTGCATTGGAAGGTGATAATGACATTATCCCTAAAATTAAAATAAGCGAAAATGAAGAAAAAATAACAAATCCAGGTTTTAAGAAGATAATAAGAATATTTGATAAAAACTCTCACAAGGCCATTGCGGATTTAATTACTTTAAGAGATGAAAACATTAACGAGAATGAACCATTAATAATATTCGACCCTATTCATACATGGAAGAGAAAAAAAATCAAGAACTATTACACTAAAGAACTTCAATCACCAATATTCAAAAGTGGAAAGTGCGTGTATAAATCTCCTACAGTTTTAGAAATAAAAGATTTTTCAAAACTTGAAACTGATAAGCTGTGGCCTGAAGTACTTAGATTTGAAAATCCTCATACTTATTATGTTGATTTATCACAAAATTTATGGTCTTTAAAACATTCTCTTCTTCATAAATATACAAACTCTTATGAAGCACAAGAGTAAAACTCTACAAAACTAAGTTAATTCGCGAACTTATCTATAAATATTATAATATTTTTATAGATCAAATAAACATATACTTCTTTTATCAATAAAAATATAGATTAGAATATTTTCATATATTCTAATCTATATTTCTTTAGCATTAATAGTTAATATTTGTTCTTTTTTCGTCATCATATATAGGCAAATTTAGAAAACCGTAGTCTTCTTTCATAATTTCCTTAAAATCGATACTGCTTGACTCACTACATTCATTAAAAATGCAAAGCTTATCATCTTGCCCTTTTAATGATTCACTTTTTATAGGGCATTCACTATAACACTCCACTTTCTCTTTTGTTGTTGACCAAAATGGACACCTACTCATAAAACCCGCCATCCTTTTCTCATCCTAATAATTTATAAATCTCATAAATTTATGAATTCATTATATTACAAACGCCCTTAAAAGTAAAGATTTTACAATGGAATTCTATGTAAAATTAAGGAGCATTTTTTATAATGCTCCTTAATTTTTATAATTATATTTGACAAATATTCTTAACAACTGATATATTTATAAGTTCATTTTGGAATGCTCTAAGTAATGCCTTTTCCAAAACTTTTTCTTTATCAAAGTTCTCTATGTCTCTACATTCAGAAAAAACTTTATTTTTCTCGCCTTTAACATTTTTATAAGTTAATGTCACATATGGCTTGTCATATTCTACTTCTAATATTTTTATTCCCCAAGATATTTGTGCGAAGTCTCCATCAACAGTTAATTTTGTTAATTCCTTTAACTTCTCATTATCCTTGCTTGGATCATTTACAATTATTAATTCGTCCCCAACTTTATATTTTCCCACAAAAATACGCCTCCTCATCAATTTCTATTTATATTTTTATCATAGGCTAAATGATTTTGATTAAGTCTGTAATAAAAATTATCATTTTTTTGTAGAAATAGTAATTATAATTACTATAGTATGTTAATTAATTAACACACTCTGCTTAGTTATATTTTAACAGACTTTTCTTTAATGTACAACAAATTTTTGATATTTTCATTCAATTATCAGAAAATTAATTGAAATTGCGTGTTTATTTATAATTAAATGTTCAAATTAAGCAAACTCAATCTTTTTCTTTGCATTTTTATTAACAATATTTCTCTAAATAATAATAATTGTTTAAAAATAGTATTAATTAATTAGTTGACTCCTTCTTTATTTCTATGCTATAATCGATACATAAAACTAATAGAAGTGAGGTTTTTAAAATGGATCAAATAGCTTCAGTTTTCAAAGAAAAAAAGCTAAAATTAACTCCTCAACGACTTGCAGTATATAACTATTTAATTAATACTACTTCTCATCCTTCAGCAGACGTTATTTATTCTGATATTCATATCCAATATCCAACTATGAGTTTAGCTACTGTATATAAAGCATTAAAAACATTAGTTGATGTAGGATTAATTCAAGAAATAAATGTTGGTGAAGGAAACTTTAGATATGATGGTAATTCATTACCTCATCCTCACTTACAATGCTTAAGTTGCGGAAGAGTAGATGATTTTAAAGATCTATCTCTAGATAATCTTAATGCTTTGGCAAAAGAGCATACTGATTATCAGATTGTTTCAAATAAGGTTTATTTTTATGGTTATTGTAGCAACTGCAAATAATTGTTATTTTTTTCATCCTGATCATAACTTAGGCAAAAAATATTTTGCGTGAAGTTATGGTCTTTTTTTATTTTGTCGCTTTTATATTATTAATATGCATCACTATATCAACATATAATTTATTGAGGTGATACATAATGAAAATCATAATATTAAAGAAAAGGATTTTAGTAAACTCAGTACTATATATATCAGCATTATTTTTAATTTTAGGTATGGTTTACTTTATTTCTAATAAGTTTAAATCTTTACAAACTATATCTCCAATAAACATTACCCAAAATACACAATATGACTTAACAGGTGATGGCAAAAAAGATACTTTTCAATTATTAAGCTCACAAAATAAGGTTGATTTTAATATAAATTGTTTTGATAATGATCATTATCTTTCCAATCAACTTAGTGACAAAACACTTTTCACGACTAATCTTCATTTTGAGCCTAAAGTTTATTTTCATAATCTTTCTAGAGATAATATTCCTGAAATTATACTTCTTGGCTCTAAAAATGATAAGTCTATGTCTTATGTATTTAAGTGGAATAAAAAAAACTTTAATTTGCTCTATTCAAGTAATAATAATATTTTTGGTATATTGGATTGTAAAAATTCTAAGACTCCTCAATGTTATTCAATATCATCATCAGAAGGGCTTTCTTCATTAAATAGCTTTATGCTCATTAATAATGATATTTTAGATACTAGTAAGGATAATACAAATCTTCCTTCATTAGATTCTGCAACGAGTTTTATTAATTTAGTTGAGCTTCCTTACGTAGTTGATGATCTTCCAGATATCTTCTCTTCTACAATTGACAAAGAGAATTTATCTTTACTTTGGAGTTTAGATAAAGATAATTATTCGTATACTTTTCAAAATGCCTTTTTTTATGATTATAAGTGGACTGAGTCATTAGAGCCCTCAGCTATAAGGTGGAGACTATCTTTTGAAAAAAGCAATCTTAAAGGTACAAATAATAAAAGTGAGTTGATATTATTAATAGATTTTGAAAAGCAAGGTTCTTCTTATAAAATAAATAGTATACAAAAAGCTAAATAAATATAAAAGGCCGCATTAGCGGCCTAAAGGGGGATGAGGGGTTACTTAATGAAGTAAAAAATTTATCCGATAGTTGAACTGCCATTAACACATCAAACTCTTTAAATGTTAACCAAACGGCATTAAACTTCTGGATAAGCTTAACTAGATTTTAGATGTAAATACCTCTCTAAATCAAGTCTTACTTAATAATCCATTAAGTTTGTAAGAGAATACTTTCTCTATTACATTAATATTATTGACATGATTTCTTTTTGTATACACAATTCAAAAAATAATTTTTATTTTTTTATGCTTCTTTAAGTTCTCCATTCTTATAAGCTTCAATGATTCTATCAATAAACTTTATTCTATCCGGATGAGCATAACTTCTAATTGCCATTAAAAATTCTAAGTTCGCATCCTTATCCTTAATATTTCTATTTGTTGTAACATTGTTCTTTTTAACGCCTTTATCTTCATTTAGATTTTCAGAATTTTTAGGATTCGTATTGCTAGAATATTCTTTATGATTTGAATACATATTCTTATTATTTACATTGCTTTGACTTCCACTCATATTCCCTTGAAATAAGTTATTATCTAAATTTAACCCCATCATTTGAGCTATTGAATTTAAATTTCCCAAATTAAATCCATTTGTATTCATTGAAGCTAACATATTCCCCATATTATTCATATCAAAATTTCCACCTAGTAATCCCATTAACTGCATAGGATCAATTCCGAAAGGTGCATTTCTAGCATTATCATTAATATTAGAACTAGTATCATTTGATGTTTGATCTTGTTCTCTATGTTTATGCTTAGCCATTTTAAAATCCTCTCACTTAAAATTGTCTCTTTTTAATATATGTATATCATTCTAAAAATGTTTATGTTTTTATGCATTTTTTTAGAGGGCCATTAAAGCCCTCTATCCACTATCCTAGCAGCAGCAATTACTTTCTCCTCGTCCGCCTCCTAAAAGATTAGAGAAGCATCCACCACATAATATAAATAGTAAAATAATTAAATATGATTTGTTACAGTTTAATAAACCTGATCCGCATGCTATTAATAGAAATATGATTGGTGTACAACCACTTCCTAATAAACCATCTGAAGCATTTGATCTTGGCTCATAGCAGCAACATTCATTGTGTCTTTTTTCACAGCAACATTTATTCTTCCTTTTAGACATATTTATCTCTCCTTCCTAAAAATTAAGAATCTTAACAATTAGCAGCACAACCAAAATTATTACCGAAAGGACTTACTCCTCCGCCAAATCCACAATTGTTAAATCCTCCGCCTATTCCATTGTTATTATTGCAAAGGAATAATAGTACTAATATAAACAAATATGGTGCACAACTACCTAAGAATCCACTATTAGCTCCGCCTTTGTTGCAACAGCAATCTTTCTTTTCACAGCAGCAATCGCACTTTTTCTCACAGCAGCAATCACTTCCTACATTACCTCTTCCTAAATTATTTCTTCCACAGCCACAATAGAATAATATTAATAAAATCCAAATCCAGCTGTTAAATCCGCAACCACCATTATTGAATCCTTGTCCACAGCCTCCTATACCCCCTGGAAAACCTCCGATTCCTGGTCCACCAAAGTTTGGCCCGCAACCACAATTGTTAGAACTTGAATCTGAACAATCATCATCACATGAATTTAAACCATTTAGGATATCATTCATCTCCATTTTTATTCCTCCTTGGAAATATTTTTTTCTTTTTTATACTATATATTATTCCTACCTAAAATTTTTGACACTATTTTTTATAACTTATAATTATTTAAATTTTTTATCAGCTATTTTAATAAATAATGTCATTACTTAAATAGAAATAACCTCTTACAAATATTATATCTGTAAGAGGTTATTTGTTTACTATTATATAAAAATTTATATAAATATTTTACTAATCTAAATCTGTCGCAAATTCTAAGAAAAGATTATCTATTAGTTCATCTTTCCCATCTTTATTTAATGATGAGAAAAAATATAATTTGTCATCTGAATTTAATTTGAGTGTTTCTTTTATAACTTTCTCATTTTTCTTTAATTCATTCCGTGTAAGTTTATCGCTCTTTGTAGCAACTACTATAACGTCATAACCAAAATGTTTTATCCATTCATGCATAATTATATCATCACCTGTTGGCTTATGCCTAGAATCTACAAGCAAGACAACTCTTTTTAGCTGTTCTCTACCAGTCAAATACATTTCAACAGTTTTCCCCCAGCTATCCTTCTCCGCCTTCGAAACTTTTGCATATCCATATCCAGGCAAATCAACTAAATAAAAATCATCATTTATAAGAAAAAAGTTAACTAATCTAGTTTTTCCTGGAGTCTGACTAACCTTTGCAAGTTTTTTTCTATTGGTTAATGAATTTATCAGCGAACTCTTTCCTACATTAGATCTTCCAACAAATGCAACTTCCACTCTATTATCTATGGGATATTGATTCTTCTTTACTGCTGACGTAATAAAATCTGATTTCTTAATTCTCATTAGTATCCTCTCCAATTAGTGCATTTTTCAATACCTCATTAACTTCTTTAGCAGAAATAATATTCAAGCTATTTCTAATCGAATTTGGTATCTTATCTATATCTTTCTCATTTTCTTTAGGAATTATTATAGTATCTACTCCTGCTCTAAATGCTGCTAAAGATTTTTCCTTTAGCCCACCAATCGGAAGCACTCTTCCTGTTAATGTAACTTCACCTGTCATTGCTACATTATGCTTAACCTTCTTGCCGGATAGTGCTGATACAAGTGCAGTTACCATAGTCACGCCTGCCGACGGACCATCCTTAGGCACTGCACCTTCTGGTGCATGAATGTGAATATCCTTTTCTTTATAAAAAGTTTCATTTATCCCAAACTTAATTGCATTAGCTCTAACATAACTGTAGGCTGTCCTTGCCGACTCTTGCATAACATCTCCAAGCTTACCTGTAAGTTCAAGTTTTCCTGATCCAGTCATAACCATAGCTTCTATTGGAAGCGTATCGCCTCCATATGCAGTCCATGCCATTCCTGTAACTACTCCAACCTTGTCCACCTTATCAATTTGATCAAAATCAAACGTCTTCTTACCTAATAATTTTTCAACACTTTCATTATTAATTAGGAATTCCTTTTGTTCTCTTTTTAACATTTCTGCTAATACTTTTCTTATTAAAGAACTTAATTTTCTTTCTAATCCACGAACTCCTGATTCTCTTGTATATCCCTCGATAACCATTCTAATAGAATCGTCTTCTATATCAATTTTATCTTGCGGAATATCAAGTTCTTTAAATATCTTAGGGATAAGGTGATTTTTAGCTATATTGAATTTTTCTTCATACGTATATCCCGATACTTCAATAACTTCCATTCTATCTAAAAGCGGCCTTGGTATTGTTTCTAAAGAATTTGCTGTTGCTATAAACATAACCTTAGACAAATCCATTGGTACTTCTAAATAACTATCTCTAAAATCTTTGTTTTGCTCACTATCTAATATTTCTAATAATGCATCAGATGGATCACCTTTATAGCTCGAACTAATTTTATCTATCTCATCAAAAAGCATTAATGGATTCATAGATTTTGCCTCTTTCATTGCATAGACTATTCTACCTGGAATTGCACCAACATATGTCTTTCTATGACCTCTTATTTCAGCTTCATCCTTCATTCCACCTACGGATATTCTTGTATATTTTCTATTAATGGCATTAGCTATAGATTTTGCTATAGATGTCTTTCCCACACCCGGAGGGCCAACTAAACAAAGAATAGGTCCTTTTTGGGACTTACTGAATTGTTTTACTGCTAAATACTCTATAATTCTATCTTTAACGTCTTCCAATCCATAGTGCTCATTATCTAAAACTTCTCTTGCTTTAGTAACATCAATATTTTCCTTTGTATTCTTACCCCAAGGGATATCCAATACCCAGTCTAAATATGCCTTTACAACATTGCCTTCTGATGACGTAGGACTCATACTTTTAAGTCTTGATAACTCGTAATTAACCTTTTCTTTAACTTCATTAGGAAGTTTAGCTTTCTTGATTTTTTCTTCATACTTAGCTATTTCTTTCTTGTCCTCATCATCTTCACCCAATTCTTCTTGAATTGCGCGCAATTGCTCTCTTAGATAAAATTCCTTCTGCTCTTTTGCAACTGTATTCTTTACTTTATTAGCAATCTTTTTTTGGATTTTTGCTATAGAAATCTCTATTTTAATTCTTTCTAGTACTTTCTCTACTCTCTTGGTTATATCTACTATTTCCAAAATTTCTTGTTTAAGCTTTTCATCAGTTATTGCATAAGAAGCTACCATGTCTACAAACTGACTTGGTTTTTCAAGTGAATCTATTGATTTAACTGCTTCTCCAAAATTATCTTCACTTAACTTAAGTAGTTTCATAAATTCTTTATCCAAGAATTTAATATAGGCGTCTAATTCCTCATTCTTAACCACTTTATCATCTAATTTTTTTACTGAAACTTTTATATAACTTTCTTCTTCCTCTATATATCTAACTATTTTACCTCTTTCTTGGCCTTCCACAAGAACTCTAATAGTATTATCAGACATCTTTAAGATTTGCTTTATTTTACATATGGTTCCAATCGAATATATTTCATCTTGATTAGGTTCTTCTATCATTGAATCTTTTTGCCCTACAAGAAAAACTTCTTGTTCATCTAACATAGCTTGTTCAATAGCTGCTATGGATTTTTCTCTTCCCACATCAAAATGTACAACCACACTAGGAAAAACAGTCAATCCTCTTAAAGGAATTAGCGGAATCGTATATAGCTTTTTCATAGTACTATTTCCCCCCATATCTTAATTACATTATTTATTTTGACTTATCTAGTATACACATAATAAATATTTTTTTCAATGATTCTAAAAATAAAAAACTCATTATATATTGTAGAGTTTACAAAACAAGTATACCTAGTCACTTGCTTTGTAAACTTATAATAATTTTGTTTAATCAAACAGCATATACACTACTATAAATACTCTTTAGTTTATCTATTATAACATAATATATTAATTTTAAAAGAAAAAGTGTAAAAATATTAAGATTTATTCATATTTTACTGTACTAATTAAAAATATAACTTTACAAGTTATTCAAAATGTTATTGCCTTCAGCTGATAATATTTCTCGCTCGCTTTCATTAATTATATCTTCTTCTATAGCCAACTTAATTACCTCTTTAAAATTTGTTACAGGAATTATTTCTATTTCACATATTTCATGTAGTGATTCATCATAGTTTTCTTGTGGAATTATAACTTTTTTTGCACCAGCTTTAAAGGCTGCAGATATTTTGGCCTTCACTCCTCCTATCGCTTTTACAGATCCTAATATGCTTATTTCTCCAGTCATAGCAACAAACCTGTTTATTTTCTGCTTAGTTATAGCGCTATAGATCGCTGTCGCAATACTTATACCAGCTGATGGGCCATCAACTGGAATTCCTCCTGATATATTTACATGTATATCATATCTATCAGTTAATAAATCGAATAAATTATCCAATACTGTAAGCACATTTTGAACAGATGCAAAAGCAGTGCTTTTCATTTTTATTTTTTTATTGTTATTAGTTATCTCTTCCTCTTCAACTATTCCAGTTATTTTAAGTTCCCCTCTTCTACCTGTAACTTTCTTACAACTAACTTCAAGCGGCATTAACATTCCAATGTTTGCTCCATATACTGCTAATCCATTAACAACCCCAACTCTAGATTGAGATGGTATCTTATTTGAAATTATTTTGTTATACTGTCCATTCTCTAATACCCATTTAATATCATCTAATGTAATCTCACTTCTATCTTCATTAATAGCAATTCCAGATGCCAACTGAATCAAATTTATTACTTCTCTACCATTTGTGCAATATTTACTTACTTCTTCAACACCATCTTTTGAAATTTGCAATCCAACTTTATTAACACAATTTTCAGCTATTTTCTCTATTTCTTCAGGCAATAATGCCCTAAAAAAGATTTCAACGCATCTTGATCTTATAGCTGGTATGATTTCATGTGGCGCTCTTGTTGTTGCTCCTATTAATCTAAAATCAGCAGGAAGCCCATTATCAAATACTTCCTTTATGTACTTAGGCATATTAGTATCTTCTGAACTATAGTATGAGCTATCTAAAAACACTTTTCTATCTTCTAATACCTTCAATAACTTATTTAACTCAATTGGATGAAGCTCTCCAATCTCATCTAAAAATAATACACCCCCATGAGCTTTTGTAACAGCTCCTGCCTTTGGTTGTGGAATTCCAGCTATACCTAAAGAACCAGCGCCTTGATAAATCGGATCATGCACTGAACCTATTAGTGGATCTGCTATTCCTCTCTCATCAAATCTCAATGTGGTTGCATCTAACTCAACAAATTTTGACTTTTCTGTAAATGGCGATAGTTTGGATTTTCTAGCTTCCTCCAACACCAATCTAGCTGCTGCTGTCTTTCCAACCCCTGGTGGTCCGTAAATTATAACATGTTGAGGATTCGGCCCGCAAAGAGCTGCCTTTAATGCTTTAATCCCTTTTTCTTGCCCTATTACCTCATCAAAACTAGATGGTCTACTTTTTTCAGTAAGTGGCTTAGACAAACTTATTTGTCTTAATCTATTTAGATTATTTAATTCCTTAGTATTTTCCCTATCAATTATTATCTCCCTATTTTTTTGTGGTTTACTTATTGCATTACACATAACATAAACCATGAGAATTAGAACTATAATTTGCAAAATCATTAATATATTTGTCATAATCTTTAAATATACTTACCTTTACTAATATATACATTTTATTTCCTTATTATTACTAAAGTAAATATACTTTGCCTCCTTCAATTTTTATTATTAGTATTATTTGCTTATTATTACAAATATATTCTTGATTTTGAAATATAAATAAAAACAATCCAATATTTAAAATACTAAAAACTTGTAAAAACGCTAAATAAGTCAGTATATATAAAAAAATATATACTGACTTATTATTCTCGCTAATATTAAGCTGATTCAATATCTTTCTTAGTCCTAGCTTTTACTAAAGTAGGTCTAATCTTTCCCTCTTCCAATCTTTCAATTCTAGGCTGCTTTTTCTCTTTGATAGCCTCTTCAGTTATTATAACATTAGTTATTCTATTATCAGAAGGTATCTCATACATTATTTCATTCATTATATCTTCAATAATAGCTCTTAAACCTCTGGCACCAGTCTGTCTGCTAATCGCTTCTTCTGCTATTGCGATTAATGACTCTTCGTCAAACTCTAACTTAACATCATCTAGCTCGAATAATTTCTTATATTGCTTTACAAGAGCATTTTTAGGTTTAGTTAAAATTTGAATTAAAGCTTCTTTATCTAAAGACTCTAAAGTAACTAGTATTGGAAGTCTTCCAACAAATTCAGGAATTAACCCAAACTTTAATAAGTCTGCTGGCATAATTTCTTTTAGTAAGCTTCCAACATCCTTTTCATGTTTAGCTTGAATTTGTGCTCCAAATCCCATAGAACTCTTTCTTGTTCTATTTTCTATTATCTTATCAACACCATCAAAAGCTCCACCACAAATAAATAATATATTAGAAGTATTTATTTGGATAAACTCTTGATGAGGATGCTTTCTTCCACCTTGTGGAGGAACAGATGCAACAGTTCCTTCTAGTATCTTTAACAATGCTTGTTGAACACCTTCACCTGATACATCACGAGTAATAGATGGATTTTCTGATTTTCTAGCAATTTTATCTATTTCGTCTATATAAATAATGCCTCTTTCAGCTTTTTCTACATCATAATCTGCATTCTGTATTAGTTTAAGAAGAATATTTTCTACATCTTCTCCAACATATCCAGCTTCTGTTAATGTTGTAGCATCAGCAATTGCAAAAGGTACATTTAAAAATCTTGCTAATGTTTGAGCAAGTAGTGTTTTACCTGAACCAGTTGGCCCTAGTAGTAAAATGTTACTTTTTGATAATTCAACATCAATATCTTCTTTATTAGTATTAATTCTTTTATAATGATTATAAACTGCTACTGCTAAAGATTTTTTTGCTCTTTCTTGCCCAATGACATAAGAATCTAAGTATTCTTTAATCTCATTTGGCTTTGGTACACTTTTAGGGTCAAAATCAACAGTTTCTTGGAATTCATCTGCTATAATTTCAGAACATAAATCAATACATTCATCACAAATATATACTCCCGGACCTGCAATTAATCTTTTTACTTGTTCTTGAGTTTTGCCGCAGAAAGAACACTTTAACTGCTTCTTTTCATCATATTTAGCCATACATTCACCTCACTTAAAAACGTATAAATTGAAAATTCAATCTTATTTATCTTTTCCTATTTTATGCGTAGTTATTACTTCATCAACTAACCCATAAGCTTTAGCTTCTTCTGCAGACATGAAGTTATCTCTTTCTACATCTGCTTTAATTGTTTCTAAAGGCTTACCAGTATTTTCACTTAAAATTCTATTTAAAGTTTCTTTCATCTTTAATATTCTTTTAGCATGTATTTCAAAATCTGTTGCTTGACCTTGAAAACCGCCTAGTGGTTGATGTATCATAACTTCAGCGTTTGGAAGTGCAAATCTCTTTCCTTTTGTTCCAGAAGAAAGTAAAAATGCTCCCATTGAAGCTGCCATCCCTATACATATTGTTGATACGTCACACTTAATATATTGCATAGTATCATATATAGCATTTCCAGCTGTTATTGATCCTCCTGGACTATTTATATATATATATATATCTTTATCTGGATCTTCACTTTCTAAAAATAATAATTGTGCTACTATTAAATTAGCGCTATCATCATTCACTTCTCCACTTAACATGATTATTCTTTCTTTTAATAATCTTGAAAATATATCATAGGAACGTTCTCCTCTACTTGTTTGTTCTACAACCATAGGTACTAAAGCCATATAAATCCTCCTTTTACTATTATACTTTTTCTAATTCTAATTATATATTTTTTTTATTACTTTGTTAATTATTATTTGAATAAATTGCCAGAAAAAAATTTTTTTTCTGGCAATTTATAATTAGCATCCTTATTTTATATTATATATTAAAATAAATTATTTGCAATTTTCTTTTAAGAATTTTAAAGTATTTTCTAATATTATGTCTTTTTCAATCATGTTTCTTTGAGACTTAACTAAGATTTTAGCCATTTTTTCTGGATCTTTTGGTCCATAAATCTTTCCTAATTCTAAAGCTCTTGCGTTTAACTCTTCTTCAGTTGCTTTAATTTCTTCTGTTTTTGCAATAGCTTCAAGAACTAAATCAGCTTTAACTTTTCTTTCTGCATTTTCTTTCATAAAGTCTCTCATTTTTTCAGTTGTATTTCCTGTGAATTCCATATATTGTTCTAAGCTTAAACCTTGATATTTTAATCTTCCTTCAAGATCTTGCATCATGGCATCAATTTCTTTATTTACCATAACTTCTGGAATATCCATTTTTGAGTTTTCAATTACTGCAGTTATAACAGCTTCTTCGAATTCTCTTTCTGCCTTTTCATCGTTATTTTTTTCTAATGTCTTTTCAAGATTTTCTTTTAATTCTGCAAATGTGTCAACTGCTGATACATCTTTAGCAAATTCATCATCTAATTCTGGCAATTCTTTAACTTTAATTGACTTAATTTCAACTTCAAACATTGCTGGTTTTCCGTTTAATTCTTCTTTTCCATAAGCTTCTGGGAAAGTAACATTTACTTCTTTTTTATCCCCAACTGCTAAACCGATTAATTGTTCTTCAAAATTATCAATGAAAGTACCAGAACCTATTTCTAAAGAATAATCAGAGCCTTCTCCACCTTCAAAAGCAACTCCATCTATGTATCCTTTGAAATCAATAACAGCTATATCCCCTTTAGCTATATTTCCCTCTGTTTTAACTTCTATTCTAGCATTTTTTTCTTGCATTTCTTTAATTTGCTTATCTATTTCAGTATCTTCTACTTTATATATAGGCTTCTTTATATCTAATCCTTTATACTCTCCAAGTTCTACTTCTGGATAAGTAGTAACTGTAGCAGTATAAACTAATTCTTTACCTTCTCCTAATTCCACTATATCAACTTGTGGGTAATCTACAGGTTTAATATTTTCTGCATTTAATGCTTCTGGATATGATTCATCTATAGCAAAATTAACTGCGTCATCATAGAATACTTCAACTCCATAGAACTTTTTAACCATTGCCATAGGAACCTTTCCTTTTCTAAATCCAGGTATATTATATCTGCCCTTATTCTTATTATAAGCTTTAGTTAACGCTGCATCGAATTTTTCAGCTTCAACCCTTATTTCTAATTTTATCACATTTGTTTCTATTTTTTCCACTTTAGCTTTCATTTTATTCTTTCCTCCTAAATAGTGTGCATCTAATTTAACTAAGTCATTATACCATAAACACTTAAATCTTATCAAATAATTTATTAATATTATCTCTATTGAATATAATTACCATTTACATCGATAAAATATACTCTACCATCAACAGTAATTTTAACGCCTTTTTCTTCCTTTTCACCAATTTCTATATTAGCTCCAGCTAAATCCCACATAACCTTATCTTCATTAGTTGAAATATCAGTCATCCATAGATACTTTTTAAGATTTCCACCTCCAAAATATGGCCTATTAGTTACAAATATTATTTTATCTTCACTAATAAATTTTGGATTCTGATTCCATAAGTATTTTGGATTTGATTGAATTGTAGATTCTTTAGTAAAAACACTTCCACTTGTAGATACATATTGATCTTTTGATATCACCTTGTTTGTTCCATCTAAATTATATAGAGTAATTACTGAATTTGTATCTTCCACAATTATTTCCTTACCAGATGGACTTATACTGTAACTAACACCATTATCGCTAGTATCTAAAGTTTTGAAAACTTTTCCGGTATTAGCATCATCTACATAAATTGCTTTTGCAACATTTCCACTCGCTAGAGTTATATTTATATATTCTTCCACCGGTTTTTGAGGTTCTTCTTGAACTACTTCCTCATCTTTTTTCTCATCAGATGTTTCTTGTTTTTCTGCTTTAGTTTGTTCTGAAGAATTATTAGTATCACTATCAATCCATGCCTGTATATTTTGTTTAATATTTTCATAATCTATTGGATTATACGCTATTTTAATTGATAGCGCAGATGTTATTAATATTATTGCCAAAAATATTATTATCGCATTTCTTCTTCTTCGCTTCATCCTTTTTTCATATTCTCTACTAAAAATACTTGGCTTTCCCAAAGATGGCCCCCTCCAAATCTTTCTAATGTATTATAATATAAACAAATTCATTATATATTATTCTTTTGTTTAAATCTACAACATATTTTATATTTTTATAATCATATAATCCTAGATCAAAAAATAATATTATTTTTTACAACTGTTCTTACTATTGCAGCTTGAGCAATTACCTTTTTTATTTTCTCCCTTTAAGCAGCAACCTCCACATTCCAATAACCCTTCTTTTTTAAGTTCTTCTAGTGTTAATTTACAAACATTTTCTGAATACTCTTCATAATCTATGGTATTTTTCAACAATTCTTCTTTATATATTTTAATCATTTCATTCTCCTACACATATTATTTTATTTTGTAATTATATATTGCAATATTAAATTTATATATTAATTTAATATTTTCATTCTTAATCTACATTAAATTCAAGTTAGTTTCTACATAATATCTATATTATACACCTATAAATTTCTTATAATTTTTTCTATATAAAAAAGCCATTACTTAGCAATATAAACTTTACTTATTTCTCTTATATTTTAATTGTCATAATATAAAAAATTATTGTTTTTTTTTGTGATTATTGTATAATTAAATTATCAATATTGTAACAAATAGCCCATACACTTTATGGTTTATCGCCATAAAATTTTATAAACCCACAATAACATGTTCATTTATTTCCTTTCTCGAGTGGACATGCGAAAACCTGTACTATATATACAGGTTTTCTTTTTTATATTTAATATTATAAGTATTCTTGCCTATAATTAATAAAAAATTTACTTTGTGTTTATCTAATATTATAATACTCAACTTATAATTGACAATCAACCGTTAAAATTTTGTAATTCTAAAACTTATGTTATTCAGATTTCCGCATCTTAACATCAAAAAAAGGATTGTTCAGACAAACAATCCTACTTTTATACTTATAATACCGCTTAATTACAAATAG
The DNA here is from genome assembly GCF_002969175.1 of Clostridium sp. MF28. NCBI lineage: Bacteria > Bacillati > Bacillota > Clostridia > Eubacteriales > Clostridiaceae > Clostridium > Clostridium sp. MF28. Next base: position 4,961,084 of record NZ_CP014331.1, on the reverse strand, counting down.
AACTTATTTAAACATTTGTTATCGGTTTTCTTTCACCTTTAAAATTATTAATTTTATTTCTCCTCTTTTCCAATTCTGCTCCTACTTCTTCAATTGAAATATTCATTTGAGCCATTAGAACAAGTAAGTGATAAGTAAGATCACAAATCTCATTTATCTGTTCTTCTTTATTATTTTCTTTACAACTAATTATAACTTCCGTGCATTCTTCTCCAACTTTTTTTAGTATCTTGTTTGTTCCCTTTTCAAAAAGATACTTCGTATAGGATCCCTCTTCACCTTCTGTTTTTCTTTTTAATATAGTCTCATATAAAGCCTTTATATTTTCATCCATTTTTAATCCTCCAATGCTTCTCATATATAAATTACAAATCCCTATAAAAACAAGTTCTATTTCCTGTATGGCATGCCGCTCCAACTTGCTCAGCTAATATCAAAATGGTATCATTATCACAATCTATTTTTATTTCTTTCACATACTGAAAATGTCCCGAAGTTGCTCCTTTATTCCAAAGTTCATCCCTACTTCTACTGTAAAACCAAGTTGTATTATCCTCTAATGTCTTATTTAAACTTTCTTTTGACATATAGGCTAACATTAAAACCTCTTTAGTTTTATAATCTTGAACTATAGTTGGAATTAATCCATTCATCTTTTCAAAATCAACTTGTTCCACTCTCTTGCAAATCTCCATACAATTTTTCTCCCTTCAGATATATACTAGCTATTTGCTTTTTATATAATCTTAAACTTATATACGTACTGAAACATTTTTATCATGTAAATATCTTTTAACCTCATCAACAGTTAACTCCCCATAGTGAAAAAGAGAAGCGGCAAGTGCTGCATCCGCTATATTACTTTTAAATACATCATAAAAATCTTCTAAACAACCACATCCACCTGAAGCTATTACCGGAACATTAGTTATATCACTTACAGCTTTTGTTAATTCCAAATCAAAGCCTTTTTTAGTTCCATCTGCATCCATAGATGTTAAAAGAATTTCTCCTGCTCCAAGCGCTGTTGCTTCTTCAATCCACTTTAGCAGATCCAATCCTGTATCAATTCTTCCTCCGTTTATTACAACATTCCATCCTGTATTATCAGATCTTTTCTTTGCATCAGCTGCCAATACTATACACTGACTTCCAAAATAGAAAGCTCCTTCTTTTATAAGCATTTTATTTCTAACAGCTGCTGAGTTTAAACTCACCTTATCTGCTCCTGCTCTAAGTATTGACTTTATATCATCTAAAGTCTGAAGTCCTCCACCCACTGTAAATGGGATGAAAATTTTTTCAGCTACACTTTGAACAACTTTTTCCATTATCCCACGTTTTTCATGAGTTGCTGTTATATCTAAAAATACTAATTCATCCGCTCCTTGCTTATTATAATATTCTGCAAGTGCAACAGGATCACCTACATCGACCAATCCCTCAAAATTAATTCCTTTAACAACCCTTCCTTCTTTTACATCAAGGCATGGAATAATTCTCTTAGTATGCATCCAGTTATCTCCCCTCTTTAGAAATTTCTATTGCTTTTTCTAAAGACAATGTTTTAGCATATATAGCTTTACCTGTTATTGCCCCATATAAGTCTATGTTTTTTAATTCTTTAATATTTTCAATATCCTTAATTCCACCAGAAGCTGTAATATCAATACTTACTGTTCTCTTAAGTTTTTTAAGCATTTCTACATTAGGTCCTTCTAATGTTCCATCTTTACTAATATCGGTTACTATTATATTCTTAACACCAATATTCTCCATCTTTTTAGCAAATTCTATATAGTCAAGGTCACTGGCCGCAAGCCATCCCCTTCCATATACTTTGCCATCTTTACAGTCTATTCCAACTGCTATTTTGCTATCATATATTGCTATTGCCTTTTTTAGTAACTCTTCATCTTCCATTGCTATAGTTCCAAGAATTACTCTTGCTACTCCATTATCTAAAAGATATTTAATAGTTTCAAAAGATCTTATTCCTCCACCTAGTTCCACAGGAATATTAAGCTCATTAGCAATTTTAATTACTAACTCATGATTTTGATTACTTCCACTTTTAGCCCCATCTAAATCTACTAAATGTATATATTCTGCTCCCATATCTTGAAAAGATTTTGCTGTTTCAAATACATCATCTGCAACAATTTCTTTTTTATTATAATCTCCCTGATACAATCTTACTGGCTTGCCATCAATTATATCAATTGCTGGTAAAATTATCATTTAATCAACTCCCCAAAATTTTTTAAAATGGCCAAACCTACAGATCCACTTTTTTCCGGATGAAATTGAGCTCCTATTACATTTTTGCACCTAACTACACCTGGTATCTTATTTTCCCCATATTCGCTGTATGCTACCAAATCTTCATCATTATAACCTTGTGCAAAATAAGAATGCACATAATAAACAAATCCCCCTTCATCTATACCTCTGAAAAGTTCATCGCTTCTACTAAACACCAAATCATTCCAACCAATATGTGGGATCTTTATATTATTAACTTTATCATCTTTCATTTTAATAATACTACCCTTTAATAAGCCGAGCCCTTTTCTTTCAATTCCTTCAAATCCATTTTCAAATAATAATTGCATACCGAGACATATTCCAAGAAGCGGTTTATTCCTTTTTACTTCTTCTGATATTATTTTGTCTAAAGATAACTTTTCAATAGTTTCCATAGCATCTGGGAATGCTCCAACGCCTGGTAATATTAATGCATCAGCAGCTCTGATTTCATCTTTACTACATGAGATCTTATTCTCAATCTCAAGATAATCCAGGGCATTCTTAACGCTTTTTAAGTTTCCCATTCCATAGTCTATTATAACTATCATTATATAACCCCCTCCTATAATAAAGATCAAAATGAATAACAAATGATAAGTTAGCATCTCTATTCCCCAAGCTTTACAGATATTTTACTAATAATCATCATTATTCATTTTTCTCTTTTATAATTTTTTATAAGCTTCCTTTAGTAGATGGTATATCGTTATCACTACTTCTAGATATAGCTTCTTTAATTGCTCTTCCAAAAGCTTTAAATAAAGCTTCTATTTTATGATGATCATTTTCACCATATAAAACTTTTAAATGAAGTGTTATTCCAGCATTAAATGCAAAGGCTCTGAAAAACTCAACCACCATTTCAGTTGACATTTCACCAACTTTTTCTCTCTTAAAATCACAATCAAAAACCAAAAAGGGTCTATTGCTCACATCAATTGACGCTAAAGCAAGCGTTTCATCCATTGGTACATAAAAAGTTCCATATCTGTTTATGCCATGCTTATCTCCTAGTGATTCTTTAAATGCTTCTCCTAATGTTATTCCGATATCTTCTATTGTATGATGATCACATACATAAGAATCTCCTTTAGCAAACACATCCAAGTTAACCTTACTATTAAATGAAAACAAAGTTAACATGTGGTCTAGAAATCCAATCCCTGTATTTATTTCACTATTCCCGTTTCCATCTAAGTCAATTTCTACTCTAACACTAGTTTCTTTAGTTATTCTTTCTCTTCTTGAGCTTCTATCTGACATACTAATTCTCCTTAAAACGAATAATTGTATTTTAAATATAGTTTTCCAAAAGAATTCTATAAATTAATAATATCTATATAAAACATAATCTTTCTATAGTCAAGCATATCTAAGAAAATAATATGCAAATGATATAATTATTTTTTATTGAATCAAATATTATCCCTTTAAATAAATCAATATACCAACTTATTATTTTCCTAAACATGCCAAGTATTTATACATATATAAAAATCTTTTTTATTCCTTCAACTACTTTCCTATTTTGCATTGGTGAACCAACTGTAATTCTGAAACTGTCATCATTAAAATTTCTAATTATTATCCCAATACTCTCAAGTCCCTTAATAAGAGCTTCCTTATGAGGTGTTCGTCCAAAGATGTAGTTTCCCTTTGACGGATAGAATTGTATTTTCATTGCGGCATTTTTTTCAACCTCTTTTAAATTCTCATATAATTCTTCTCTTTGTTTAACTATTTGTTTTGCATTTTTAACAACATTTTCTGGGTATCTCAAAGCCATTGAGGCCAGATTTTGCGAAAACGAACTTATTGTATATGGAATTTTATAATTTAATAATTCAGAAATATTACTCTCATGAGCTATCAAAAATCCTACTCTCAACGATGCAAGCCCCCAAGCCTTTGACAAGGTTCTTGTAACAACCAAGTTTTTATATTTATTTATATATGGAATCATTGATTTTCCGTAGAATTCATAATAAGCCTCATCTACAAGAACAACAGTATTTTTAAAAACTTCTAAAATATTAACTATATCTTCTAACTCTATTCCAATTCCAGTAGGATTATTAGGATTTGAAAAGATAATTAAATCTACGGCTTCTTGTTTTCCTATATTTATAAATTCCTGAACATTAAAATTCATAGTTTGCCCTATATCATATTTCTTTAATTCTCCACCAAATCTTGAAACAAAAAAATCATACATTGTAAAATCTGGTCCTAGAGTTAATGCCTTCTTTCCATTTTTAATAGCCTTACTTACAACAAGTTCAAGCATTTCATCAGACCCATTTCCTACAATTATATTTTTGCTCTCTATATTTGCATAATTTGCATATAATTCTTTAATGGTAGTCATCTCATTTGTAGGATACCTATGGAAAAGTACATTAGTTAAGCAAGATTTCATTTTCATTAGTATCTTTGGGTCCATCTCTAGATAAATTTCATTGCTATCTAGATTTATTGTATACTCATCATACGAATTTATATACTCATTATACGTTCCCATTCTCTAATCTCACTTTCACAGAATTAGCATGAGCTGTAAGTCCTTCCTTGCTTGCTAATGTTATAATTTTTTCTCCATTTTCCATAAGTGCTTCTTCTGAATAATAAATGAAAGAAGATTTTTTTATAAAACTATCAACTGATAACGGTGAAAAGAACCTTGCTGTACCACTTGTAGGTAATACATGATTTGTTCCCCCAAAATAATCTCCTATAGGCTCTGGACAGTATCTTCCTAAAAATACAGACCCTGCATTTCTAACCATACCTAAATATTTCATTGGATCATCTACCATTAGCTCTAAATGCTCTGGAGCTATAGAATTAGAAATGTCAATACATTCTTCTATTGTTCTACAAATTATTGTACTTCCAAAATTTTCAAGGGAAGTTCTTATTATTTCTTCTCTTTCAAGAGTCTTTACTTGTCGTTCCAACTCCATCTCAACTCTCTTGTGTAATTCTTTTGATGTTGTGATTAATATTGATGATGCTAATTTATCATGCTCTGCCTGTGACATTAAATCTGCTGCTACAAAACACGGATTAGATTTCTCATCAGCAATAACTAATATTTCACTTGGCCCTGCAATCATATCTATATCAACTTCTCCAAATACTAATTTCTTTGCAGTAGCAACAAATATATTTCCTGGTCCAACAATTTTATCAACCTTTTTAATGCTCTCTGTTCCATAAGCCAAAGCTGCAACAGCTTGTGCTCCTCCAACTTTATATATTTTATTAATTCCTGCTATTCTTGCAGCCACTCCAATATATGGATTAATTCCTCCATTTTTATCTGGTGGAGTTACCATAACAATTTCATCTACTCCTGCTACTTTTGCAGGTATTACATTCATAAGCACTGATGATGGATAAGCAGCAGTTCCACCTGGAACATAAACTCCAACTCTTTCTAAAGGCAATACTCTCTGCCCTAGGTATACTCCTTTATCTTTTGTCATTAAAAATCCATTTGATTTTTGTTTTTCGTGATACTCTTTTATATTTGCTTTAGCTTCTTCTAATGCTTCAATGAACTCTTTCTCCACTTTATTAAAACATTCATCAATTTCAAAAGTTGATACTTCTAAAGTTTTAAGTTCAACCTTATCAAATGACTTCGTAAGTTCAAATAAAGCTTTATCCCCATCTTTTTTCACTCTTGATAGAATACTATTTACACTTGAGATTATCTCTTGTTCCGTTTCTGTAACTCTACCTTTAAGTTCACTAATTAAGCTTTCTTTATTACTCTCGGTAATCTCCATTAAATTTAACATATAATTAATAGCCCCCCTTTGACTTGATAAAAAAGTAATAACAACAAAAAATACTCTTTAAATTTTATTTATTATTTTTTGTTAATTACTCAAGATATCATAATCAATTTTATCAACATCTCACGAATTTTGTCAATTATTAATCACTTTCTTAATCCTATCTATAAAATCCCATATTTCATTCTGCTTCATTTTAAAACTAGCTTTATTCACTATCAATCTAGCACTTATCTCACAAATCCTATCTATAACAACTAAACCATTTTCCTTTAAAGTTGTTCCGGTTTCCATGATATCCACAATTCCATCGCATAGGCCTAATATTGGTGCAAGTTCTACTGATCCCTCTATTTTTATAACTTCTACATCCATCCCTTTCTTTTTAAAATAATCCTTTGCAACTTTTGGATATTTACTTCCTATTTTTATATGACCAACTTTTTTGAAAATATCACTTTCTGGTAATGATGCTACTATGAATCCACACTTTCCAAATCCCAAATCCAAAACTTCATAGCAATTGTTATCACTTTCCAAAATAGTATCTTTTCCAACTACTCCAAGATCAGCTACCCCATGTTCAACATAAGTTATTGAATCTGCTGCCTTTACCAAAAAATAATTTATATCCTGCGTTTTATCTTTAAACACAAGTTTTCTACCTTTGCTTTTTAATTCTGAAGGATCAAATTTCGCCTTATCTAAGATCTTTATGGTTTCTTCTTCTAATCTTCCCTTTGTTAATGCTATGCTTATGCTCATTTTTAATATTCCCCACCCTTAACTACTTTTATTTCTTTCATATCTTCATTTGGTAATAAATCAACGATATACCCTTGATTCCTAAGCTCTTCACTTTTTTTAATAGCTTCAATTCTAGTATTTTTATTATAGTATATCTTATATATATTTTCCTTTTCACTTGCTATTTTATTGAACTTTACAGTTGGAATCACAGCATCAATATCTATCGAAAATCCTACTGCTGGAACACATTTTTCTGAGAGCTCAATTAAATTATCATATCGCCCACCTCTCAGTAACGTATTGCCAACACCTTCACCATAACCTCTAAAAATAATTCCTGTGTAATAATTCAGTCTCGGAACCATTCCTAAATCAAATGTCACATTTTTACCATAGCCCAACAAATCTAGTTCCTGGTATAATGCCTCCAGATAATCAAGATTTTTTCTTAACTCTTCATTAAATGCTAACTTTTTAGCCTCTTCCAAAATCTGTTTATCCCCAAACATCCAAGGCAACTTATTAAAAAATGCCTTATACTCTTCCTTTATATCTAAATTCTCTAAATAATCCTCCAAACTTTTCATGTTTTTATCTTCTATAAACTGCGCAATAGCCTCTTTATATTCCTGCTCTATTTCTAAATTTTTAAATGCCCCATTAAAAAAACCGATATTTCCTATTTCAAGCTTAAAATCATTTAATCCTAATTTCTTCAAAGCTTCTAATGCCAATACTAATATTTCTAAATCAGATTTTTCATCTTCAAGTCCTATAAATTCAACACCGCAATCTGTATATTCATTCCTCTTTCCTCCAAGACTTGCGTGAACTCTAAAAACATTCGAGGTATACCTAAGCTTTATTGGTAATTCTACATCTTTGAGCTTAGTCTCCACAACTCTTGCTATTGGAATTGTCATATCTGGCCTCAAAATTAATATACGACCCCTATTATCGAAGAACTTGTACATATCTTCTTCTCTTAAAGTTTGTGAATTATAGTTGAAAGTTTCATAAAACTCCAGCGTCGGTGTTATAACTTCTTTATATCCCCATTTTTCAAAAAGTTTATCAATGTCTTTTTCTAAAATACGTTTTACTGCACATTCATCTAATACTAAATCCCTTGTTCCTTCTGGAAGTATGTTCTTCTTATTCATTTTCCACCCCACCTATTCTTATTGCTTAATCTCTATATTGTTTTATCGTTTTATCAGTTTAGCGTGCTAAATTATCATTTAATTTATGATAACTTATTTTTTCTACCATGTCAATCATTTCAAAAACCTTTATATAGTTATTTATAAGTTATATGTTAAATATTCTTATATCCTTAATTTTAACTATATAGAAATTAGTGTTATAATATAATAGTTTATTTGTAAAAGTATTTTTAATACTGGAAATATATTGAAAGGGGACTTTTTACATTGATTACTAAAGATATACACTTAAACGCAATAAAAAAAATGCACATCCATACCAAAACTTCTGAATCAGTACGTCTTGGTATTCTCCTTGCAATTGTTGGAGGTTTCTTAGATGCTTACACCTTTGTCTGCAGAGGTGAAGTTTTTGCTAATGCTCAGACTGGTAACCTTGTTTTACTTGGAATAGCTCTTACGAAGAGAAATCCTGGCCAAGCAATTACAGCTTTACTGCCTATTTTAGCATTCGTGCTTGGGGTGATATTTACCGAAAGGATAAAAGATATTAAAGTTCCATCAATGACTTTTGCTACAAATGCGGAACGTATAATTTTAATTATTGAAATTATTGTGCTTTTTATTATAGGATTTATACCAACTACAGTCCCTAACATATTTGTAACAGTTCCAATTTCATTTGTGTCATCAGTTCAAATCGCATCTTTTGGAAAACTAATTGACTCTCCATATAGTACAGCTATGTGCACAGGTAATTTGCGTTCCGCATCTCAAGCTGCTTATAAAGCATTTATAGAAAAAGATAAAAAACTTGCTTTCAAAAGTATTCGCTACTTAGTTATAATCTTTTTCTTTATTGTTGGAGCTTATTTAGGCGGAATCTTAACTTTACACGTTGGTGGCAAATCAATTTGGTTCGCCGTAGTAATATTAATTATTTCAGTAGGCTTATTTAGCTTTGATAAATATATTTTTGATCATAACAACAAAGAACAAATAACAAGTGTAACTTAGAATGTCATTAAAATATTTAAATTATATAAAAAAATACCTCAGGTAAAATAAACCTGAGGTATTTTTCTAAAATGTTACAACTTCAATATTTTCAATTGATTTTTGTACTAATTCATCCACATTTAATTTTTCTTCTTCTTTCATTATTGCATCAAGTTTTGGATTTGTCTTCGGATGCTTTGGAACAAATATTGTACAACAGTCTTCATAAGGCAAAATTGAAGTCTCATATGTTCCTATTTTTCTTGCTATTTCCATTATATCTGTTTTATCCATTGCAATTAACGGCCTAAATGCTGGTCTATCAGCACAATTATCACTTACAATAAGACCATCCATAGTCTGACTTGCAACTTGGCCTATACTTTCTCCCGTACTTACTGAATTTATTCCATACTTATCTGCAAGTCTACATGCTATCCTCATCATAAATCTTCTCATTATTATTGTAAGTTCATCTTCTCTACATTTATTTATAATTTCCATTTGAATATCTGTAAAAGGAACTATGTACAAATTAATTTTTTCTGTATATTGAGCTAATATTTTCGCTAAATCTTTAACTTTATCCTTTGCTCTTTCCGATGTATATGGGTGACTGTGATAATAAACACAACTTACTTCAACACCTCTTTTAGCCATCATGTATCCTGCCACTGGGGAATCAATACCACCAGATAACATTAACATTGTACTACCATTCATTCCATACGGAAGACCTGCTGCGCCCTTTGTTATATCAGTATTTGCCCAAACATAAGCATAATTATTTCTTATTTCAATATTTATTAAAATATCTGGATTTTTAACATCAACATTTATTTCTCCATCTAAATTAGTAAGAACATATGCTCCTACTTTCCTTGAAACTTCCATAGAATTCAATTCAAATTTTTTATTAGCTCTATTTGTAATAATCTTAAAAGTATTTCCTTCTGATTGTCTAACCTTTTCTAACGCAACCTCTTGTATACTATTAAAATCTATGTCAACTTCTCTAACTAAACATACTTCAAGTATCCCAAAAACTTTACTGATCCTATTAATACTTTCTTCTATTTCATCAGTTTTTATAAAATATCTTCCACTATCGTGTATAAATTCAGCTTTTATCCCATCAAGTTTTTTAGCTATATTATCTCTTAATTTTCTTTCAAATTTACCTCTGTTTAACCCCTTTAAAAATATTTCTGGTGCGTACTTTACTAAAATAAGTTCTCTCATTATTTTTTTATCCTCCTTAAAAATTTAAGTCCTTTTTCTAAAATGTCTACTACATAATCTATCTCTGATTCATCATTATCATCCGAAAAAGAAAATCTAATTCCTCCTGATATTTCATCCTTAGTTAATCCTAAAGATTTTAACACATAACTACCACCAATTCTCTCTCTTTCCTTAGAAGAACACGCTGATCCTGTAGACACATATATTCCTGATTCCTCTAAATAATGAAGCAATACTTCGCCTCTTACACCTCTAAAAGAAACATTCAATATATAAGGTGAAAAATCATTATTTAGTAGACTATTTATCTTTATATTATCGATATTACTTAATTTATCAACGAATTTTTTCTTTATTTGAAATACCTTTTCGTAATTTTTTTTCATATTATCATTTGAAATCTTAGAAGCTAAAGCCATTCCCATAATTCCAGATATATTTTGTGTACCCGCTCTTATTCCAAACTCTTGAGATCCACCTTCTATCAACGGTGATAAAGAACTAGTATTTTTTATATATATAAATCCTACACCTTTAGGTCCATGAAATTTATGAGCACTCACTGTTAGAAAATCTATATTCATTTTCTTTACGTCTATAGGTAATTTACCATAGCTTTGAACTGCATCAACATGAAATTTAGTTCTATTGCTACTTGCTCTTATTATGTCTCCTATTTCTTTTAGATCTTGGATTACTCCAACTTCATTATTTACATGCATTATTGAAACCAATACAGTTTCCTTAGTTATAGCTTTTTTTAGCTGTTCTAAGTTAATCTTACCATCTTCATTTATCTCTAAAAATGTTACTTTAATATTATTTTCTTCTAATTTCTTTATAGTATTCAAAATAGAAGCATGTTCAAAAGGAGTTGTAATAAGATGAGTTCCGCTTTTCAAAAGCCCCTTTAGAACTAAATTATTTCCTTCACTTCCACCCGAAGTAAAATGTATTTCATTTTCACTTGCGTTTATAGTTTTAGCTAATATACCTCTGCATTCTTTAAGTTTTCTTTCACTTTTCAACCCCAAATTATGTAAGGAAGACGGATTTCCGTAAAATTCCTTCATACCAAAACTCACTTCATCTATTACCTCATCAAGCGGCTTTGTTGTTGAACTATTATCAAAATAAACTTCCATATAAGTCTTCTTCCTTTCAAGTTTATAAACGTCTAAAGATCAATTATAAAATATATTCTTCCCTTATTATCTTATAAACTTACTATGTAATATACATGTTTTATTATAACAAAAAAATAATCCCTGCATAGTATTTTTTTAAATATATAAAATGAAGCAGTAAATAAGAATTTCTTACTTACTGCTTCTGATAGAGAGAGAAAATTAATAAGGAATAATTTCTTAGTATTAATTTTTGCTATACTTTTCGTAATATTTAATAAGACCTTGAGTTCCTAGATCACCCAAATTATCGTTATCTAATGTTTTATACATTTTTAGCACTTCATTTAATACGCCTAAATTTATGGAATTATCCGTAGACTCTTCTATTGCTAAATTCATATCCTTAATAAAATGTTTTATATAAAAACCAGGGTCAAAATCTCCTTTTAACATACGAGGAGCCATATTTTTCATTTGCCAACTTCCCGCTGCACCTTCACTTATACTATCAAGCATGGTCTGAACATCTAATCCTACTCCTTTTGCATACGTAATTGCTTCGCACACTCCAGCTATCGCACCAGCTAAAGCTATCTGATTTGCCATTTTAGTATGCTGTCCATTCCCAGCTTTTCCTTCATAAATTATATTGGTTCCAAGTGCAGATAAAACATCTTTGTGTTTTTCAAAAACTTCTAAATCTCCACCAACCATTATAGATAATGTAGCATTCTTTGCACCTACATCTCCTCCTGATACTGGCGCATCCAAAGCATATATTTCTCTCTTTTTAGCCTCATTATAAATTTTTATAGAAAGCTTCGGACTTGTAGTAGTCATGTCAATTATACAAGACTCTTTTTTAGCATTCTCTAAAATGCCATTTTCCCCAAAATAAACTTCTTCTACATCTTTAGGATATCCTACAATTGTTATTATGACATCTCTATTATTTGCACAACTTTTAACATCGTCGCACCATTTAGCACCTTCATTTATAACATCAAGAACTTTTTCTTTTGTCCTTGTATAAATAGATACCTCATATCCTTTCTTCATTAGGTTTCTAACCATAGATTTTCCCATTACACCTACACCTATAAATCCAATTGTCTTCACTTCAAACTCCTCCATTTTTAGTTATAATATTTTGTATCCTCATATTTAACTTCTTAAAATTAGTATTAAGAATCTTTTTCTACGTCAATCCATGTCATTTTACTTTTTAATCTATTAATTTCTGCTTCCTGATCTTTTATTATTGTTTTATAATAAACTTCTTTATCTCCCCACTCTTTACTTAAATTGTTTATTAATGATGCCATTTCGTCAGCACTTCCTACAATTCTATTAAAGAGCATTAAGTTGGACTTAAGTATTTCCGGAATTTCATTATGGGAATATCTTAACCTATGATCTATTTCCCCATATCCTTCCTCAAAAATTGTTCTAACCTGTATCTCCGCTATTACCTTTTCATTGATTGGATAAAATTCAACTAAATAATGAACTGATCGATATCCAGAGGCTTTTGACCTTACTTCTATAATAGGATCATCAAAAACATCTATATTATCTCCTTCTCTTACATTTGCAGTAATCTCAGTTACATTCCAAGTTTTTATTATAAAATCATGTATCCCCTGCCATTGGTCTTTAAATATATGTATAACTCTAATTCCTATTAAATCATTTATTTCATTTCTATAATTATTTACTGTAAATTCAAAATCATCTCCGTATTTATTTTTTCTATCTTCTGTCTTTCTTATAACTTTTTCTATTAATCTCTCAGGATCTTTAATCCTTGATTTAACAGAATGCACCATTCTCTGCGATCGTAAAATGTTTGCTATAAATGCAGCCTGGCTTTCATAAGAAGTTTTATAATTTATGTAGTCTTCGTAGATTTCCTTAAGATTTTCAATATTAATATTATTTTTAGAAATTATTTCTTTAGCCTGAGGATATTTTTCCAAAAATATATCTATGTTAAAACTTTTTTTCATTCTGCATACTCCTCTATAAATTCCATTAATTTCGATACTATATAGATTATACTACATTAGGCATAATCAAAAAATAACAAATCCATCTGCCACATCTATTTTCCATCATGCTGCATCAGCAGATTGCCCTACTAGCTTGCTATGATCCCACTCTACTTTCTTGCCTGATGAAAAATAATCATAGCATTTTGACCTTGTTATTCTCTTTCATATGCCTTAATTAAAAATTATTTCAAAAAACTTCAACCAAAATAAGATTGAAGTTTTTTATTAAAATTATATGGTTTATAATAACTAATAGTTTAGATTAAATTTCTATGAAATAGTCCTTTTCAAGGTATATAAATGTAAATTGTTTATTATAGCCCAAATTTTTATATGCAAAATACTTGTAAAGAATATGCTATCCAGCTTCTAATTTAATTCTTAGCAAATTTTTCAGTTCTATTTCTTGTCTATAAATTTTGATATTATCATTGTACAGACAGTATTTCCTGATGAATTTAATAATGTCGCTGGTGCATCAATTATTGTAGCTATTACAAGCATTATAGCTAATGCTTCCTGTGGAAATCCAAATATACTTAAAATGAGCATTTCACCAATCGCCCCACCTCCTGGCACCGCCCCAACTACTGCACCAATGAGAAGCCCTGCTCCTAATATAGGAAATAAGGAACTAATAGTATTTATGTCTCTGCCAAATATAGCAAACAAGAACATTATTTTATATATTCCTCCAATTACTGAACCATCCTTATGAATATTGACTCCAAGTGGCATTATTATATTAGCCAAGGTATCTGATACCCCCATATTTTTAGTTGCTTTTATATTTACTGGTATGCAGGCAGCACTAGAGCATGTTGCTAATGCAGTTATTGAAGGTTCTGCTGCATTTTTCCAAAACAATTTCACGCCTTCTTTTCTACTTGCTATATAAGCATATATACTGAAGAATACAAAGAAGTATATTATGGAGACAACAAAGTATAGTATAAATATTTTTGCATACCCACTTAATATTTGTCCTCCTAATTGTCCAATTACATTTGCAAAATAACTCCAAGTCCAATTGGTGCATAATACATAATTATATTTACAACTTTCATTGTCACTGTAGCTCCACTGCTTAAAAATGACGCAAAAGCCTTGCCTTGTTCCTTAGAAATCATAGTTCCAAAACCTATTAATATAGAAAATAATATTAGTGCTAACAAATTATTTCTGGATAAAAGTTCAGAAAAATCCCCTACACTTATACTCGAAACAATCTTTTCTAAAACTCCTACACTTTTAGGTGTATCTATACTATTAGTGGTCATTAGATTATTAAACATTGATGGATCCAACCCAACTGCTGGATTAAACATTTTGAAACTAATTACTCCTATTATGCCTGAAATAATTGCAGTAATTCCAAATGTAATCAATGTTATTATAAATATTCTTCCGAGCCTTTTTGATTTATCCATATTAGCTATCGCGGAAGCAATACTAAAGAATACTATAGGAACTAACATTGTAAATATTAAATTCAAAAATAAATTTCCTAGTGGAGCAAATATTTTAGCTTTATCTCCCATGATAATACCTATCGCCCCGCCTAATAATATCGATAACACTAGAATCAATGACGATTTATAGTTCTTTAAAAATCTCAATTTTCTCACCCCTAAATTTTGATGCTTAAATTATAAATACTAGCACTATCCAAGAGCTTTCCTAACAATTTCCCTATCATCAAAATATATTTTATCTTTACCTATTATCTGATAATCTTCATGCCCTTTTCCTGCTATTATTAATAAATCATCGTCTTTCAAAAGTTTTAATCCTTTTTCAATAGCTTTCTTTCTATCAACAATTTTCTCATAAGTTGAATTTATGACTTCCATTCCTTCTTCAATGTCTTCAATTATTTTTATCGGATCTTCTGTCCTTGGATTATCTGATGTTATTATGCAATAATCTGATAAAATTCCTGCCGCCATTCCCATTACTTTTCTCTTACTCTTATCTCTATCTCCACCACAACCAAATACAGTAATAAGTTTGCCTTTAGTCGTCTCTCTTGCCATCATTAATAGTCTTTCTAGCGCATCCGGAGTGTGTGCGTAATCAACTATTATATTTTTATTTAAATTATTTTTTATCATTTCTAGTCTTCCCGGAACATGTCTTAGATTAGATAAACAGCTTATAATGTCACCCATATCCATGCCAAGACCTATACAAGCTCCTATAGCAGCCAAAACATTATATACGGTTATTTTTCCAGGAATATTTACTTTTACATCTGTAATACACCACCAGCGCCATTTTATGTCCCTAAATTTGATTTTGAATATTATACAATCATTTCTATATCTAATCTCAGTTGCTCTAATATCAGCCTCTTTATTTATTCCATAAGTTAAAATCTTGCAACTAGCCTTTTGTATAATTTCTTCTGCTATTCCATCATCTAGATTTATAACTCCTAGCTCACATTTTTTAAACAATTTTATCTTTTCATTCTTATAATTCTCCATTGTTCCATGTTCTTCAAGATGATCTTGAGATAGATTTGTAAATACTCCAACTTTAAAATCACAATACTCAACTCTCTGTTTTGCTAATGCAGACGAAGTGACTTCCATTACAATATTTTCAGCACCTTTATTAATAAATTCCCTAAATAATCCTTGTAATTCTAATGATTCAGGTGTTGTAGGATTAACCTTTTGTATGCTTGCTTTTTCTTTATTAAATTCATATCCCAAAGTTCCTATTATAGCTGTTCTTTTTTTATATGACTCCAATATGTCTTTTATATAATGTATAACTGTAGTCTTTCCGTTGGTACCTGTTACTCCAACCAAATTAATTTCTTTAGAAGGTTCATTATAAAACACGTTAGCTATACTTGCTAAAGCTAACTTAGTATTTCTTACTTTTATTACTGTTATATTTTCATTATCTATTTTAATTTCTTCCTGTATCACTATTGCTAAAGCGCCACTTTTTATTGCTTCATCTATATAGTCGTGACCATCTGCATTAGCCCCCTTTATGCAGATAAACACTGAACCTCCTTTCACTTTTCTAGAATCATAACTAACACTCCTAGCATCTATATCAACACTGCCGCTAATTATTTCGTAATCTAAATCTTTTAATAAATTGTATAACTTCATTTTTATTCCTCCAAGAATTACTTAACTTCTTATATCTTCATTATATACAACATTTTCGCATTAAATAGTGCATATATTGCTTGATATACTGCAAAAAGTGCTTTATGATTTTAATATATATGTTGCAATTGAATTTTTACATTATTATTATAATTGTGCACTTAGCTTACTGGAATTTTAAATGTAAGTTTATTATTACTACATATATAAAACTAAGATTTATATATACACTTCTTAGAGTTAATTGAATATATATTTATATCTTATATTTTTAATTAATACATTTGTAATTAGAGTTATTTCAAGGGAGTTTTCAACTATGAATAAAAATAGTAATAAATCAGGCTACTTAAACAATGATTTTCAATTATTTCATTTAAAAGATAAAAAAAATCAAGAATTCGAGTTCCATTATCACGACTTTAATAAAATAATAATTTTTTTATCTGGAAAAGTAACTTATTTAATTGAAGGAAAAGCATACAACTTAAAACCATGGGATATTCTACTTGTAAATAATCATGATGTTCATAAACCTATTATTGATTCTTCTGAAATTTATGAAAGAATTATTATCTGGGCGAATTCTGATTTTATAGAAAACCATAACTATGAAAATTGTGATTTATCTACTTGTTTTAGACTAGCGAATGAAAAAAGTTTCAATCTTATTAGACTTAATAGTAAATTGCAAGATAACATTAAGTTTATAATAGATTCACTAATGACTTCATTTAATTCAAAAGATTTTGGTAGTAAACTTTTGAGCAATTCATTATTTATTCAATTGCTTGTATACTTAAATAGAGTTCATCTTAACAACATGTATATAAATGATGAAGGATCTCTCAAATATGATAAGCAAATTGAAAAAATCCTGAAATATATAAATAATAATTTATCTGAAAATCTTTCTACGGAGACTCTATCTCAAAGGTTCTATATTAGCAAATATTATCTTATGCATAAATTTAAAAAGGAAACTGGATATACTCTTCACAACTATGTAAATCAAAAGAGATTACTAATGGCAAAGGACCTTATAAGTAGTGGTGAGCAAATTACGAAAGCTTATTTACAATGTGGATTTAATGATTATACATGTTTTCTACGTTCATTTAAAAACCTGTTTAAAAAATCTCCAAGTGAGTTTTCACCAAAAACAAAAAAACTATCTTAAAATAGTTTTCTATTCTTAAGATAGTTTTTAATAAGTTACCAGTATAAATATGCTAACTCATTAATATTTAATATTAGTTAAATTTAATATGGCAATAACCAGTAGGATTTTTTTCTAAATAATCTTGGTGATATTCTTCTGCTGTGTAGTATTTCTTTAACGGTTTTACCTCAGTTACAACTTGAACATCACATTTTTCTTGAATCTTTGCTTTACTTCTATTAATTGTATCAGCATCAGATTCATCAATATAATAAATTCCACTTCTATATTGAGTCCCAACATCTCCAGCTTGTTTATTTACTGTCGTAGGATCGATGATACTCCAAAACTTATCTAATAATTCATCAAGCGAAACTTTTTTTTCATCGTATGTTATGTAGCATACCTCAACAAAGTCTGTATCATTTTTGCAAACTTCTTCATATGTTGGATTTTCTGTTTTTCCATTTGCATATCCTACTTCTGTTTCTAATACTCCTGGTATCATAGAAAAGAATTTCTCTACACCCCAGAAGCAGCCTCCGCCAAAAACTATTTTTTTCATATTTAACACATCCTTTAACAGCATTATAAACCCAAATAATAGCACTTTGCAATTATATATATTATAATTGAGTTTCTAAATTTTTATCTTAATTGCGCCATTGGCTTAGCATAATAATGAATTTAGATTTATCATTTCAATAATTTTACCTATTGAAATAGTGTGCCTTATAAAATCAAGTTTTCTTTTCACTATTAACTCTATCCATCCAATTTAAAATATCCTTATATACCTGCAATTTATTTACTTCGTGTAAAAGATCATGATATTTGTCTGAATATATTTTAGTAAAGACTTTCTCATACCCTATTCTTTTCATAAACCTTGTTAATTCATTAAATCTTTTTTCACTTATAATAACTATATCATCTTCTCCTGCAATGGATAGAATCGGGAGATTTAAGTTTCTTTTTGCCCAGTCTTTTTTGCTATAGTCAATTTTTATTAAGTTACATAGATTTTCAAAACCATTTATTGTGAAAATAAATCCACAACCTTCATCATTCGTAAACTTATCTCTTTCTATTTCTGACGTCGTTATAGCATTATCTCCTATTCCTCGAAGTATTTTATGTATAAAAATTGACCTATAATGATCTCCCTTTATCTTTTCTATAATTTTACACAATTTTTTAATATACGGGATGACTTTATTCTTTACTGGTGAACCACAAAGTATAAGACCATCTAACTCATAATCATATTTTTTTAAGTATGCTCTTGCAATTAATGATCCCATACTAAATCCAAATAAAAAGTAAGGATATTTCTTGTACCTTTGCTTCATATATAGTGTTATCTGATGTAAATCATCTACGAGATTTGTGGTTCCGTTGTTATAAAAATATCCATAATCATTTTTAGTAATAACACTTTCACCATGACCTATGTGATCATGGACTATAGAAATATAACCATTGCTGCCTAAATAATCCATGAACTGTATATAGCGTTTTCTATGCTCCATCATACCATGACTAATTTGAAATATTCCCTTTATTTCGCCCTTAGGTACATAAAGCGTTATACCTAGATTTATATTGTCTTGCATAGATTTCATCTTAAAATCCTTAAATTTTTTAGAATAATCTTCCACTTCATTTTCATAAGATAATTTATTCATAAATTCCTCTTTATTAAAAAGCTTATTTTTTTATATGCTTCCCTTATTTATAGAAATTTAAAATACTTATGAAAGAAATCTATAAAACTCCAATGTCTTGCTTTATGTTTCTTACAAAACAAAATACCCAAAATCTCATTTAAGATTCTTTCAGGCATTTTAAATTTCCTAATTTAATATAATAAATTTTTATTATAAATTCTCATATACTGCCTTATCATATAAATAAATAATTGCGAATAAATAATCCTTTAAACTTATAATCGCTTTACAAAAAGCACTAACTTCAATATCTATATATACGAAAGCCATGATACTATATTATCATTTTTCTGTTCACTAACACTCTCTCCAACTGTTTAGATAACAATTTAATCTCGCTAGTAAGCTCACTAATTTCTTTTTCCTTTTCTTTTATTCTAGTATCCTTGAGCTTTAATTGCTCTTTTAGTAATTTTAATTCTTTATTAAAACCTTCAATATAATTATGAGAAATAGCTTGTAATTGAGAACGTGAGATTCCTATTTCTAAATCGTTGTATACATTATGTTTAAGCTCACTAAATATCTTATCCCTGTTGCCATACTCCATATATGATATTAATTCATCATTAATTTCTCTATTTCCATTTAGAACTCTAAAAAATACATTAGTTATTATATTTAATATCTCTATTCCAGAACCATAAATTTTATTATTCTTATCAGATACAATAAACGTATTAATTTTACTCTGAACATTATCTTGTATACTTAAATTAATATTTCTATTGTTATATATATCAAAGAAATTTTGCATTATACTACAATTTCTATTTCCTACTTTTGCTTCAATAACTATCCCACCTGATTCTCCGTCATTCTTAGTAATAAATGAATAGAACTTCTTTAAAAGTCTTTTTGTCACTATTGAATACGAATCATCTGATTCATTTAAATTTTGCTTAATTGAGCTTGAAATTATTTTGAATCTTAATCTGCTAATCAATGTTGGTAATTTATTTACAAACTCACTTATTATAATTTTATCAATATTCTTGTATACTTCCTCTTTTAATATTATATTATCCATTGGTATATTTGCATCACTATCCAGAAGACATTCTTTCTTATACTCATTTAATTTTCTTTTCAATTCACATTCACTGTTTTTCCAATCGATGCAATAATCATATTCAAAAATCAACCCTACCATTGAGAAATTTCCGCTTTTATCTAAACTTCTAATTCCCCTTTCATCAATAAACATTACATATTTTTTCCCCATATAAACTTCTCCCCTTCACTAATTACTCTTTAACCTAATATACCCAATATTCTTTACAACGCACAACAACAGATACATCCTTATAACTATCCTAAGCATGCTTTTTTACATATAATTTATTAAACATCATCGTACTAATGCGATTTTTTAAAGGAAATATATTTTTTATTACCCTACTACTCAAAATTAAATTCTCCTCTATTTTTTGATACGTCGAAATAGCAAATACAATCACAAAATAAGTTTAAATTTATCTTGCAATTGTATCCGTTAATACTAAATAAATATATGGCATACTTCTATAGATTTAGAACTTAGATTACTAAATTTATGAAAAATATTTTTCTAGTATTCTAGAGCTCTTAAAATATTTATAGAGACAGGATAATTTACTCGTTAAAATTATCCTGTCTCTATAGAAAATATATCAGTTTAGATTACTGTCTATTTATTTTTGTCATTTCCCTTACCTTTGGAATCTGAATTGCCATTATTACTTTTCTCTGACTTTGATGAGTTGCTATTTCCCTGAGTTCCAGCACCCTTTTTTTCGGATCCATTTGAAGCCTTTTCATATTTCCTGTCTTGGTCTTCTTCTTGATTAATGTCTGCATTACTATTTTCTTCTTTTTTCAAATTACCATTATTACTTTTCTCATTCCATGAATTATTGCCTTTTTCTGTCTTAGCTTCTTTAGTTTTTTGATCTCCTATTGATGATTGTGTAAATGTAATATCTTCTTCTGTTGATCCAGACGCTACATTAGCATCCTGATTACTAGTGCTTGTGTTTGTATCTGTTCCAGTGTTAGTATTTGTATTACTATCTGTAACATTCGTATTAGTATCTACAGAATTCTTTACATCAACAGCATCATTATCATTTCTAGTCATTTTTCTCAATTCTTTAGTTTTCTTTTGAATTTCCTTAACCGAAATCGATTTATAATCGTCTACCTTAATACTTGGATCTAGTGCTTGAAGCTTTTGTATAAGATTTAATTTTCCTGGAGTTATTCCGAGTTGCCTTGCTTCATCTCTTCTTGCAAGTGCTACTTTATCAGTTTCAACTTCTGCTTCCAAATCATTATTTTTTAATGTTTCATCTGCAGTTTCTTTTAAAGATTCATTTAACTTATCTGCTAAACCATCCTTATCTGTAGATACTGTAATTTCAACTGCTGCAGCTGTAGTTACATTTGTACTATCTTCCTTTATGTAACCATCTGATATGGCATTTGTTATTACTGTGCTGACTGCATTGTCAACTTTAGTGTTTACCAGATTAGTTCCTTCTAGAACTTTTTCACCATCTTCATTATATGCTTCTGCAGATACCACTGTATCAAAAGCGTTTACTCCTAGCTCAACACTCGGATTAATATCTAAACTGACATATGCTACTGGAGTTTTAGCATAAGCATATACTCCTCCTCCTAAACTAAATGCTACTGCTATCGATGCAGCTAAAGCAATTTTTCTCTTCATATAAGTTCCCCCTAAAATATTTTTTATCTTATTGTTAAATGTATTTTTCTTGCTTAAGTATCCCGCTTTTTTCTTTACAGATTCTTCAATACGTTGTCTAGAAGACAAGTCCATAGATAGGTTAATATTTTCATTCAATAATAAATCAGTATCACTAATGTTTAAGTCATCTAATAATTCAAATAATTTATCATCCAATTTATCTCCCACCTCCCAATAATTTTTTTAATTTTTCCATACACCTAGAAACTTTTTTATCAATTGTATTAACTTTTAAACCCAGATCACTGGAAATGTCTTTCGAGCTTTGATGTAAGTAATATTTTCTTATAATTATTTCACTATCAGGTTCTCCTAATGATTTTATAGCACTTATAAGCTCAGAATTGCTTTCTTTTAATAAAATCGAATGTGCTGCATCATCTACAACACTATGTAATTCTTGGGCTACATCATCTATTGGAAGATTATTATTATTTTTATTTTTTCTATACATATCTATAGCTTTTCTTTTTGCTATAATTGCTAAAAAGGCTTTGATTGATCCCTTATCTAAATCAATTCTATTTTTATAATGAAAAACTTCAAAAAACACATCACTTACACATTCTTCTATATCTTCTTTTGAATACATTCCAGAAAGTTTATTAAATATTATTGTGTAAATAAGTGCCATATAGTTATCCATCAGCTTCTTAAGGCCTATTTCCGGCTTCTCATCCAAAAGTTTTAGTAATTCAATGTCCGAAATCAAAACGCACCTTCTTCCCCTAAAATTTCGTTATATATTATACAATTCGTAATGCATAAATAAAATCTGACAATAAATTTCAAAAAATATAATAATTTTTACATTATCAATATCAAATACTTATATTTTCTTTTCTCTCCTGTTCTATGTAATATATATGAAATATATAGATAAATCCTATTAATGCTAATACTAGTGATTCTTCAATAATAATTTTTTATACTATTTCGCGATATATTCCAATTAAATTTATGCATTCTGTTCCTCCACTGAACTTAATAAAGTTCTAAATTCAAATTCGTTATCGCATACATACAAAAATGAGTAGCTATTATTATTTTCTATATTAGCTACTCATTTTAAACTATTTAATTATTTTTATTTTTATCCTTATTACCATTCTGTGGGTTTGAATTACCGTTATCACTTTGTTTTTGAATTTTAGCCGAATTATCTTTTGATTTTTCAACTGCTGTGGCATTTTCTTCTTTTTTACTAGATGAATCACTATTTTCTTCTTTCTTGACACTTCCATTTCCATTTGATTTAGAAGAAGAATTGCTTATTTTTTCTTCTGTAACTGCATCTTGATTAACATCACTTTCTATGTTTCCACCAGTATTTACATCATCTTTAACTGTAGTCTCTTCATTATTATTGATTTTCTTTAATTCTTTAGTCTTCTTTTGTATATCTTTTACAGAACTTGATTTATAATCTTCTACACTTATAGTTGGATCTAATTCCTGTAGTTTTTGTATCAAATTTAATTTACCTGGAGTTATTCCTAACGTTCTTGCTTCATCTCTTCTTGCAAGAGCAACATTCTGAGTTTCGACTGTTGCTTCTATGTTATTTTCCTCTAATGATTTGTCGGCAATTTGTTTTAAAGATTCATCTAACTTCGTTGCCACATTATCTTTATCCGTAGCTGTAGTAATTTCAACTGCCGATGTACCGTCTTCCTTTATATATCCATCTGAAACTGCATTTGTAATAATATTTTTAACTGCATCATCAACATCGCTATTTACTAGGTTAGTGTCTTCCAACACTTTTTTACCATCTTCATTATATGCTTCTGCAGAAATAACTTGATCAAATGTATTTACTGATAATTCAATACTTGGATTAATATCTACACTAACATATGCTACAGGAGTGGTCTTTGCATGAGCATATACACCTCCCCCTAAACTTGAAAGCGCTACAACAGATAGTACTAAAGCTATTTTTCTTTTCATATAAATTCCCCCTAAAATATAATTCATTTTTTCTTTAAAAGTATTATTTGATTTATAATAACCAGTTTTTTTGCTAACTAATTTTTCAATTCTTTTTATAGTAATATCATCTAATGATAACTTTATATCTTTAGATAGCAACAGATTAGTATCACTAATATTTAAATCATCCAATTTTTCAACTAGTTTATTCTCCAAATTATAAAATCCCTCCCAATAGTTATTTTTTTGTGCACAAACTAACTATTTTTTTCTTTACTCTTCTTAATAATTTTAAAACCCTGGTTTTAATAAATACTGTAAAACTTCTATCAGTTGTTTTTTGCTTTTCATAATATAATTCGTATTGTTATTATGAAATCTGACAATACTGCTGATAGAATTTAAATAAATTTAATTAAGAAAAAAGAGCCCTATTTATTTGGCTCTTTTCTTACGGGTTTATATTTTGAATTTGGATCATTTGGATTTATGTAATCATAATCTCCATTTTCAGTCTTTCTTAATCCTAATGATGCCATTTGCTTTTTAGTGACTTTACGTTTATTAGTCATAATTATCTCTCCTTACACTTCTTTAGATTTAACTCATATTAAAAATTTGTATCAGTAATCTACATAATGATATGTAAATATTATTTCTAAATAACATATAAACTAACGTGGTTAAATATTATCATCATTAATCTATATTATATAAGGTATATAGATCTAAAATCTTCTTTTGTAATATCTTATGTACTTATATCTAAATTTCTATTTTGCATATTATTCTTGACTTTAGTATACGCACTCATTCTAAGTTTATACTAATTTATGATTCATCTTATTATGTTAAGCTGCTTATAAAACTACTTAAGGCAGCTCCATAATACTGTGAAGCATAAATCTCCTACTAATCTTAAGACTTCTTTAAATGAATCAGTCTTCTCGTGATTTATACCCGCAACGAATCAACTCAATGTCCACCAATTTGGCTTCATATAGATAACTAAGGAATTAAAAAAAACAAACTCAGAAATATTTGTAACTTCTAAGTCTGCATCTCTTAATAATTTAATATAAGTTTTAGTTCATAACAATAATGAAATCTAGACAATAAAATTCTCATCCTTAATTTGATATATGTTGGGAGAAAGATCTATCTATATAATTTCTACTTTTATTTAGGAATTTACTCTCTATTTCCTTATCCCAAAACTTCATAGCTGGTTTTCCGATAAAATTAATTCTTGCACCTTCAATAACCATGCATATGAAAAACACAAGAGAAATAGTAATTATAGCATGAAGCGACAACCATCTTGAATTGTAAAAGGAATTATTTTTAGCAATATGTTCCCATAAATAACTCCGAACAAGATTATTATCATGAATCAAATATATTCCAAATGTAGTTGAAGATATACTATTAATTATCTTTTTAGATCCAATATCTAATTTTTTAAAATAAAGAAATAATGAAATTGAGCAAATAAGCATTGGTAGGGAATTCATCTCTCTTAAGAATGTAGAATCAATAGGAAAATCATTTATTCTTAGAGATAACACATCTAGTATAACTACTGAGAACATTATTAATATATAGCTGCTAGTAAATATCACTAAAAGTAATTTCGTCTTATCAAAAAACTTATGTTGATATTTCCTTATATAACTTGCAACTAAATACAAAAATACAAACCAAGATAAATTATCAATTTCAAGTAATGAATTTGAAAAAGTAGGTATGACTGATAACACTACAATCAGTATGGTAATCAATATCTTATTCTCTTTTTGAGTACAATAATTGATAAGCTTATTTAAATATGGGGATAGTATATATAATTCCACATATGTAGTAGCAAACCAATACTTAGAAAATATTATAGGGAAAAATGATTCAGCAGTTTCTCTAATTCCTATATGAGATATTCCGAATAATTTAAAAATCAGCATTATAACTACAGAATAAAAGAAAACTTGTCCTACAATTTTAGCAAACTTTTTTATATTAAATTTTGAATTAATCATAAAGTATCCTGTAATTAAAACAAAGCAATTAACACCTAATTTCCCACCTAAACTTAAAAATTGGACAATTATCCTATTGTAACTTAGTTCGTTAGGAATATCCCATCCACCATGAACAGAATAATGATGTGCAATAATCATTATTATCGCCAAAATTCTTAGTAACTCCAAATTAGAGCTTCTTCCTATTTTTCTTTCAACCATATTAATCTTCGAGTCAATTTCTGTATTTTCCACCGCATACACCTCATGTCAATAAAACTAACTTAATAGTCTTATACTTAAACTTTCTATTATCACTGGTAAATTATATCATAATTTACTGTTATAATAGCATTTATTTTCAACTTATATTTTTACTGAGCGCTAACCATATCATCCCTAATGACTAGATATAGCTAATATACTAAAGTTTCCAAAGATATTTCAACTTTCTTTAAATTTTTATTAAGAGAAATCACTTTATTATCTTACAGAATACATCCCCAATCTATCCCCTATACATTTCTAAAGGGGTCTATCTATTTGGAACTAATTCTCCTTTTTTTTATTTATATGTTTTTAGCTTATTGATATTACGCCAAAATTTAAAAACTCAATTTTAAGTAATCTATACTTCTCACTCTCTAATAATATCTACTATAACTCTATTCATTATTATAGCAACGTAATTACTAATCAATCTTACCAGCTACATTTACTTTATATTCATTAATTCCTAGTATTCATATTAATCTTCTAACATATTTCTGTTATATATTTTATATAAATTCGAATAATAAAATTTGAGCGGTTCAATATTCGAATTTAAATTATGAAAGGTGGCTAAATAATGAAAAAATTTACTTTTATACTTTCTATTATTTTACTAATCACATTTAATATTAATAAAACAACTGCCACTGCTGCATCTCTCCCTCAAAACTTTTCAGAAGGATTCTACACTATATCAGATTTAAGTATCATGCAAAATGTTATGTATAATGTTCAGAACCTTTCTCCTAACGAAGTTTTTATGATTATTTTCGATAGTAATAAAAGAATTCAACAATCTATAAGGTTCGAAGGACATTCAATGAAATATGTAATGCGTCCTATGAAATATGATTATAAAATTATAATAATTGGTGATGGCAGCATATCATTTTCACCAATCAATATAAATGGCAGATAAATACTCTTTATAATTATAAATGTATATACAAGCTCCTCCTTTATAGGAGCTTGTCTGAAATTTAAGCATTTTTCTACTGATCATGAACAAGGAGGTATACGCCACGCTTAGTTATATCATTTTGAAATTTCCACATTACTTAATTCCTTTAAATAATCCAATTTTATAACCTAACATCTTTATAATTCCATACAACAATAAGGCTATTTTTATTTTATATTTTTGAAGACTTTGCCTTTATCAGTGATCCTGTAACACAAAAAAGAGCCTTAATTATAAGACTCTTAATTCTACATTACTATTAAACCCATAATTCATGACTTTCTCTTTTTAGTGAATATTGACATTTTCCCAATAGTTTAGAGCTTAACTCACTCTTAGCATTTCTATGAATATGCTCATAAGCATCATATACATAGAGAATGTCCAAATCTAAATCTTTAGTATGTTTGTTTAAAGTACTTTCTGCATATAAAAAGTGCTTTTGTAAAGATGGTTGAACTATCCACCTAGATTTTTCTTCTCCTAATTTAATAGATTTATCATTATTCTCAATCATTGATTTCATATCTTTTAAACACATAAATTTAAATTTTTCTGTAGGAATTCTATTGATTATAAGATAATTTTCTAATCTCTTATAAAGATTTTTTTCAACAGAAATGTAGATATTTTCTTTACTTCTTATTCCTTCTTCTATGTAGTTATATAAATTAACAATTAAATGCTGCTCTCCATAGTAGTATAAAATAGAATCTCTTTCACCAGTATTTCTTCGATTGGAACTATATAAATTGCTTGTGTTGCAAAATATACAGTCAGATATTAAATCATCAATAGATTGACTTAAGCAAATTACTTCATCATCCAATAAGTTATTTTGCTTTTTGGCTAGCAAATCATCAAGCCTTTCCTTCCATTCCTTAATATGACACTTTAAACCACAATTATTACATAATACTCTCATTATCTCACCCCATTTTTATTTTAAAACCCTTTTACAATAAAATTATAACATCTTTCTATGTAAATTTATGTCATTACTTGTAAGCTGAAAAAATAATTGTATTTTTTGTAGTTTAAACATACCGGAATTTTCTAAACTCTTCAATGTTTTTGTATTTTCTTTAATTCATCTCGAAATAAATAATTATAGGGTTTATACTGAATTGTTTTTTATTTCAGGCATTCATATATTCCCCTCTTTATGCTATAATAAAATCAAATAAGTTAGAGTTCAAACTTTCCACTTTGCTTTCTCTAATTATTGATAGGCACTCATAACGAGTGCCTTTTATTTACATTTGCAAAAATTTTAACATATGAATCATAAGAAAACGAAGTTTGTCTTTTCATTAAAAAATATATGATATTTACTTCTATATAATTTTAGTAATCACTTTTTAGTAGTTTCTTAATTCCCAAATTATTATATTTTCTTGGTTTATTCCAACCGGTATTTCAAACAGAGAGAACTCAACCACCATGTCAATTAAAGAATTTTGTGATATATAATCTATAACTTTAGATAATCCACTTATTGGCGGATCTCTTTTTTCTTTTAGATCGTAATTATAAATATTATATACTGGCTTTTCCATTGCAATTCTATTTGATATTCCTTTTATATCACTTAACGATGCTCTCATAATAAAATCTCTGTCTATCTCTATGTCACCTTGTAATATTAATCTATCATCTGCAATAGCTAAACTCTCATATACTGCATATCTCTTGTATTTTTTGCTTTTTAGCAACACCTGATCTTTGGTAAGCATATATAAAAACTTACCTCCTGATACAGATTTATCTCTTATATTATAATATTTATAGGTATTCTCTTCTAAATAACTTTTAAGTTCATCTAAAGTCGAATTATCCGTAAATATATTTTCTGACATTCTATTTAATCCAAGCTTTTTAATCATATAATCACTTTCATATTTATTTCTAATCATGAAATCACTCCATTTTAATTTTGTGTAATAAAAAACACACCTCCATTTCTGAATAATGTGCTATTTCTAATCTTTATAGTTACTATAAAACCTTCATTGTTCCATATAGAACTTGTCTCTACTGACTTTAATTTATTCTAGCATATTTTTGAACAGATTTTATATTTTATTGATATTTTTTAAATTTATATAATTAAAATAGGAAGGTTTCCCTTCCTATTCCATTCCTATAAATTCAACTTTTTCAACATTTCTTATGTTAAGCAAACCCTCTGTCAATGTTTTTATATCTCCATCTACTGTAGACAAATCTATGGTTATACTCAAATTAGCATAACCATTTAACGGTATGCCTTGATTTATTGTTAAAATATCTCCGCCTTTTTCTGTAATATAATTACTTATATTCGATAAAAGCCCTTTTTCATTCTTAAATATAATATTATAGGTAACTTTTCTACCCTCTGAAGTTTCTGCAAAATCAAATACGAAATCTCTATATTTATAATAAACACTTCTACTTATTCCTGCTATTTTTACTGCTTCAGTTATTTCTTTTACTTTTCCATCTTTTAATAATTTTTTTGCAAAAAGAACTTTTTCATAAACATCAGGCAAAACCCTTTTATCTATAACTAAGTAATCTCCACTCATCATTTTGTACCTTCTATAATGGTTGCCCCCGCATTATCTAAAGATAACTCTAATATATTCCATTCCAATCCTTTTATTTGCAAGAATTCTTTAAGCTTATTGCTAAAGCGCTCATCCTTTTCATCGATAATCGCCATGATTGTAGGACCAGCTCCACTTAGATAGCAAGCTAGAGCTCCTAATTCATAACTCTTATTATACACCTCTTCAAAACCAGGAATTAATTTACTCCTATAATTTTGGTGAAAGGCATCTTTACATGCATACCTTAATAATTCATATTTCCCACTAGAAAAACATGCAACCATAAGAGCTGCTCTTGATACATTATATACTCCGTCTTTTAAACTTATTTCCTTCGGAAGCACTTTTCTTGCTTCCTCAGTTGATAATCTAAAATTAGGAATTATTGAAACAAACCTAATTCCACTTTTTACATCTATCTTATCATAATAGGTCTTGTTTTCATCAACTATTGCAACAACCATGCCCCCAAGTAAGGCTGGTGCAACATTGTCTGGATGCCCTTCAATTTCTACAGCCATCTCCAACAACTCTTCTTCTGAAAACTTCTTCCCCAAGATTTCGTTAGCTCCTACTAGTCCCCCAACTATACATGTAGAGCTACTTCCAAGACCTCTAGATACTGGAACATCTTGTTTAATTTCACTTATTTCTAATCCTTTTATTTTATAGCCCGCTTTATCAAAACAATATTTCATTGCTTTGTAAATAATATTCTCTTCATTACAAAACTCTTCTGGCATTCCATTAAACTTCAAACCATCTTCTATTTCCCTGAACCCAAAATCATTGTATAAATTTAATGCTATTCCAAGCGTGTCAAATCCAGGTCCCATATTTGCTGATGTAGCTGGTACTCTAACTGTAATCATATGTTTATCACCTATGAATTCAAATAAGATAATAGAGCATTTCTCATTTCACTCTTATCCCAAACTTCATCATGTATTACTTTTGCATTTTCCAAAGTACTTAAACTATTTGGTATTTTATTGTTTGTTGAATCAGATAATTTATTTAATACTTTAAAATCATCTAATCCCTCTACATCAATATCAAGTGCATTACAAATACTTCTTGGGAATTTAAACGGACTTGCTGTTGAAAGTATTAAAGTTGGTTTGTTATCTTTAGTTTCTTCTATATACTTCTTTTTAACTACATATGCCACTGCTGTATGAGTATCCATCAAGTAATTATCTTTCTTATAAACTTCCTTTATAGCATCATACACTTCTTCTGTAGTCGCAAAGTTTCCATAAAATTCTTTTATGAAGTTTTTAATTTTTTCGTTTACTTCATAAACACCTTTAGTAGTTAGATCTTCCATTAATTTACTAACAACTTCAGTGTCTCTACCGCTTGCTTCAAATAATAATCTTTCAAGATTAGATGAAACAAGTATATCCATAGACGGTGATTCTGTTAAAATAAGTTCTCTTTTCTTGTCATATACCCCAGTTTCAAAGAAATCTGTAAGAACTTTATTTTCATTTGATGCACATATAAATTTATCTATTGGTAATCCCATTTGCTTAGCATAATATCCTGCTAATATGTTTCCAAAATTTCCTGTAGGAACTACAACATTTATAGGATCATCTTTTTGTATTACTCCTTGGTTCACTAAATTAAAATATCCATAAAAATAATACACTATTTGAGGTACTAATCTTCCAATATTAATGGAGTTTGCCGATGATAAGATAAATCCTTTTTGAGATAGCCCTTCTCTGAATTCATTATCTCCGAAGATTTCTTTTACGCCTGTCTGAGCATCATCGAAATTCCCCTTTATTCCAATGACCTTAACATTGTTTCCTTCTTGACTTGACATTTGTCTTTCCTGAATTGCACTAACACCATTCTTAGGATAATAAACTACAACTTTAAAACCATCAATATTTTTAAAACCTTCAAGTGCAGCTTTTCCTGTATCTCCTGAAGTTGCTGTAAGAATTGTTATATCCTCTTTAACATCACAAATCTTTTTAGCTCTTTTCATGATTTGTGGTAAAAATAATAACGCTGCATCCTTAAATGCACAAGTTGGTCCATGATATAATTCTAAAAAATTGTTCTTTACTTCCACACTGAATCTATCATTATATGCGTCATTAATTGCCCCAGTTAATTCCGCATCATCAATATCTGTGAAAAACTCATTGATAACTTTAAATGCTAGATCTTCATATTTAATATGCGTATCTTCCTTCAATTCATCATAGACTTTAGGAAATTCATCTGGAACATACAATCCGCCATCTTTTGAAATTCCATTAATTATTGCTCTAGCAGATTCTATATTCTTATCCAGACCCCTAGTACTTCTAAACTTCATCTAATATCACCTCAAAATTGTATTAAATATGAAAATATATCTTTATTAATTAACAAATTTAAGTATATATAAACATATTCCACCTGTAATATATATTATCATGTATTCTATAGATAAACAAGTGTTTTTCCATAAAACACATGAAAATCATAATATTTTTTTACATGTAAATGTTTAATGGCATTATTTGGATTGCGCAATCATTAATTCTTAAATCTGGGCACTCTGGTACAAAAATATTATTTTTCTCTAAACACTCTATAAGAGGAGTAAATTGCTCAAAAAACTTTTCATAAAACTGTTCTTGGCCAGTTTTTCTAAGTAAACTTATAGAATCTTGTTCTTCAGTGCACGTTTTTATTACTTTTCCTATGACCCTACACGGACAATTTATATTATCAAATATATTAAATTTATTATTCATGAAATTATCTTTATTGACGTTTAGTATTATTGTTCCATTTCCACATTTCATAATTAAATCTGTAGTGTTATTATTTTCTAAAATACTTTTCATATAAGTCAGCATTTTTAAACACATTGAAAAATTTATTTTCACATTACATTCTTTAGTTAGATCATCCAAGTATTCTGCTCCAAATATTGTTATCAAATTAATTAGAGTTTCAATATAAGACATAATGCTTTTATTTGTAATTGTTCCTTCAATCTCAATTAGATCTCCTGGATATATATTATTATTTTCTATATCTTTTTCATTTTTATGCTGCAACTGTTTATTTTCATTAAAGTAGTTAATTAAACTTCCATTTAATACGAATGTAGTATAAGTAGTTTTAACTTGTCTTTCCTCTCTTACGCATTGCCTTGCATCTATTTCTTTATCAATATGATGATGCTCAAAATTATTATTAGCATCTATTTCATTTTTATCCTTAAATCCTTTTCTCTCAATTCTTGTAACACTTCCTTGATTAGAATTTTCTATTCTATCTCCCTCATGAAACCCTGCTGATAATGTTCTATCAAAAGCTTGAGTTCTAGTTATTGTTTCTATAAATCCAGTTAACACTAAAGAGGATAAATTTCTAACTAAAATTTCATCTAAATAAACAAGTATACCAAAAGGATTGCTCATATATACTCCTTTCAAAAAGGTTAATATCTATTCGTTTCTTCTTATATATTATTCATATTCATACTAATATAAAATATTATTTATACTTTCATTTTTATTAAAGATGCATCCATTTTTTCCCAACAAATTGCAAATTTCTTAATTTGCGAATTATTTGAATCTTTTGTAATATAAATTTATAGTATAAATTTATATTAATATAGAAATTCTAATATAGTCTTCAGGTGTACTTAAACGCTTGTTTTCTATACACATTTTTTAGATTGCCTATATTAGTATTTTAGTATTATAAAATCTTTCCAGAAAGGAGATATGCCTAAATTATTATAAATACCTAAGTAAATTTTATTAAATATTAGGCATACAGTATTTAATGAAGAAGTTTTTTAAAAGATTTTTCTTAATTTTATTTATTGTACTTTTTATTTTTAGTTTATTTTTCTACAAAAGAATTATATTATCATACAGAATTGCTGATAAATATATTTCTTTAAAAAATCACGCATGGACAATACAAGAATTTAATACTCAAAAGTCATCAAGTTCAATGAATTACAAAGATGTTATTTATAAAAATACTAATGGTATTCCCTTAAAATTAGATATTTACGGCCCAATAAATCAAGTATATAAATCTTCGCCAGTACTTGTATATGTCCACGGTGGAAGCTGGGCTTATGGCGATAAAAATATTCCTGATGCATTGAGTCCGGTACTAGATACTTTCAGAGAACAAGGTTATACAATCATAAGTACTTCCTATGAACTTATGAAAGAAAAAGAAAATTTCACCAAGCAAATTTCTGATATTAAAGATACTATAAGGTGGATAAATAAGAATCAATATTCCTATAATCTTAATACAAGTGAAATAGGCATCATTGGTGTTTCATCTGGTGCGCATCTTTCTCTTATTGCAAGTTATAGTGGTGATGATGAGTTTATAGATGATGGAGATTTAAGTAATTATTCTTCAAAGGTAAAATACTTAATCGATTTTGCAGGACCAACTGATTTAAGTCTACTAAATACTCAAGATTTAAATTATGATTTAACAAAAATTTTTGCTTCTATTTCAAATAAAAAAGAAGTAATAAAAAAATATAATCCTATAAACTATGTAAGCAAATCGAATCCAAATACTTTGATAATTCATAGTGATTCAGATAATATGGTTCCTTATGAAAGCTCAAAGGAACTTTACGATAAATGTGTTCAGGAGCACTCAAAAGCCAAGCTTATTACATTAAATAGCAGTGCTCACGATTTATCAAATATCTCTAAAGATGATATTATGGATTTTTCTGAAGGATTACTTAAATTTATAATATTCAATTCACCTTTATAGAGTAAATATTTATAGAAATCGTAGGTAATGTAATGCAACAAATTAATCCTCAACTGTAATTCGTATATCTGATGCAAGACTTTACCTTCGTTTTCCTTCAGATTATACTTCGCGTCGGACACATTCTTCGCCTAGGTCAATCAACCTTTTTTAAATTATCCACAGATTTTATCGGAATATAAATTCCTAAAGAATAAAAAAATAAAGGGTATGCCCTAATTTCTTTATGGCTCACCCTTAACTTTTTAATGTCCTAAAATATACATCTTATAAAGCGCAGCTATGCACTTATGAAAAGAGCAGATATACTGCAATACAGAACTTTTCTGCACATAAGAACATTCTATGATAATTGGGACTTGTTATATAATTTCATCTACTTTATCTGACACTTCACCTAGAAAATTAATATTCGTAATTTTTTACATTTTCACATATTACTATATTTATTTTCTTATCCTCTATTACTTTTTTATATGAGCATAAAAATTCATTTAACTCATTATCATTTAAGTCTATACTTTTCTCACTAACTAATATAACATCTAAATTCTCTAGAAGTACTTTCAAATCATTTTTCTCGTTTTTTATGAAATATTCTGACATTGTTTTATTAGATATTCTGCTTTTGTATTTTTCCTGAAACCCCATTGTCTTTTTAATAGTCTGATAGTCTAAGTTGCTTCCACCCGTATCAAATCCGGGTATTTTAAATTGCCCCTGAATTAAAGAAGGATCTACTCCATATCTTTCTAGAAACTTTTTTTGTATATTTATTAATTTATCTTGTGATATATTATTTTCTTCCATGTAAGCTAATATATTTTTGGAGAAATCAGACATATTCATTTTGCCCTCAGCCAGTTTATAATACATAGAATAAATATACTCTTCGAATTTATCTATGTCTTTATCTTTGACCTTATTTTTTAATTCATTAAAATCTATAATTTTATCAGACACATTAATCCTCTCCTTTGTATTATTATATAATATTAAGTATTTATCTGTTGTACTTTTTTTATTATATTTTATTTAATAATTGCTTACTTATTTTTTTCATTATCATCGTTCATTCTTTCATTTTTAGAAAATACGCATCCACAATAATCTTGCCTATATAATTTATATTGTTTAGAAAGCTCTATAGAACGTTTATACCCTTCTTTCTTCTTAAAGTCAGAATATAAATATTTTACATCATGTTCTTCAGATAAACTTTTACCAATTTCGTTTAATTTAGCAGAATTTTTATGAGGGCTTATAGATAATGTTGTTGTAAAATAGTCATAACCTTTTTCCTTGGCCATTATAGCAGCTTCATTAAGTCTTAATTCATAACAATTAAAACATCTAACTCCACCTTCTTTTTCCTCTTCCAAACCTTTAGTTAACTTATAAAAACTTTCCGTATCATATTTTCCTTCAATAAATCTTATTTCATTTTTGACTTTCATTTCTGATATAAGACCCTTTTGTTCCGCAACTCTTCTAGTATACTCCTCCATTGGGTATATATTAGGATTATAAAAGAAGATAGTTATCTTAAAATATTGTGACAAATATTCCAACACATAGCTGCTGCAAGGTGCACAGCAACTATGAAGCAGTAAAGTTGGAACCTCTTCATTTTTTACCAAATTTTCAATTAAGGAATCTAATTCCTTTTGATAATTAATTTTATTCATATGTAAGTCATTCCTTTTATAAGTTTATTAATGCATTTTATTATAAACTCATTTTATTTTCATTTGATGCAAACTCTTCAAATGCTTTTAAGAAAGCATCTATATGACTTTCTTTATGTTGTACACTTAAAAATAATGCTTCAAATTGTGACGGAGGTAAATTAAATCCTGATTTTAACATATGTTCAAAATATCTATTAAATCTATTCACATCACATTTCTTAACATCATCATAAGTTCTAACTTCTTTTAAATCATTAAAGAATAAAGTCATCATTCCTCCAACTCTATTCATTACAACCGGAAGATCATATTTTTTTGATATATTTATTATACCTTCTTCAAGTCTAGCTCCTATATTTTCGATGTGATCATAATAATTCTGATTATTTTTTAACTTATTTAAAGTTGCTATACCTGCTGCCATAACAATTGGATTTCCTGACATAGTTCCAGCTTGATAAACTCCGCCTAAAGGTGATAGATTCTTCATTATTTCTTTTCTTCCACCATATGCACCACATGGAAGTCCGCCACCCATAATCTTAGCATAAGTAACCAAATCTGGCTTAACGTTAAATAGTGATTGTGCTCCTTTAAATGCTACTCTAAATCCACTCATTACTTCATCAAATATTAGTAGTGAACCATATTGATTACAAAGATCTCTTAGAGTTTCCATAAAATCATTTTCTGACTTTATTACTCCCATATTTCCAGCTACCGGCTCAATAATAACTCCCGCAATTTCATTACCATATTTTTTAAATAATTCTGTAATTTGTTCCTTATCATTATATATACTAATTAACGTATTCTCTATGCTTTCATTTGGTACACCAAGTGAACCTGGTATTCCTCCTGTCATTACTCCTGATCCGGCTTCAATTAGAAACCCATCAAAATGTCCATGGTAGCAGCCTGCAAATTTAACAATTCTTTTTCTTTTTGTATATCCCCTTGCAAGTTTAACTGCACTCATAGTAGCTTCTGTCCCAGAGTTCACCATTCTGATCATCTCAACATTATCTAGATTGGTGCACATAAATTTTGCCAAATCTAATTCTAATTTTGTTGGTGCTCCAAAAGCCAATGCCATTGGACTAACTTCCTTAATAGCTTCTACAACGTCATCATCACAATGCCCTAAAATTAATGGCCCCCAAGCTAATACGAAGTCTATATATTCATTATCTTCTTCATCTTTGATTATTACACCTTTCCCGCTTTTTATAACAGGCGGATTTAAATTAACTCCCTTAAAAGCTCTAACCGGACTGTTAACTCCACCAGGCATGTATTCCTCTGATTCTTTAAATATATCAACGTTTTTCAATTTAACTCCTCCTTAGCCCCCATAAAATCTATAAATATTTATATATGTTCATATTTTTATTGTTTCATATTTACATATTATTATATTTAAATTGTAAAAAATTTATATATTTAAATATATAAATTTTTTAACTGCTATCTAAACTCTTCTATCTTTTTAGAACTTTTGCTGCCTCTAATGCATGATAAGTAATAATTATATCTGCTCCAGCTCTCTTAATCGATGTTAAAGTTTCCATCATTACTCTTTCTTCATCAATAACGCCAAGCTTTCCAGCTGCTTTAATCATAGCATACTCACCACTTACATTATAAGCCACAAGAGGAAGATTGAAATTTTCTTTACAATCTCTTATTATGTCTAGGTAAGAAAGTGCTGGCTTAACCATAATGAAATCTGCTCCTTCTTCTACATCCATTTGCGTTTCACGAATGGCTTCCATCCTATTCCCTGGATCCATTTGATATGTCTTTCTATCTCCAAATTGTGGCGCTGAATTTGCCGCATCTCTGAATGGTCCATAAAACGCCGAGCAATATTTAGCAGAATAACTCATTATGCTAACATTCTTAAAGTTATTTTCATCTAATGCACTTCTTAATGATCCAATTCTTCCATCCATCATGTCCGAAGGAGCTATAATATCTGCACCTGCCTTTGCATGTGATACTGCTATTTTACTTAAATATTCTAATGTTTCATCATTGTCTACATATTCATCATGGATTATTCCACAGTGTCCATGTGAAGTGTATTCACACATACAAACATCAGTAATAACAAGCAATTCTTTATCAAGCTTCTTTATTTCTCTTATTGCCTGTTGAACAATTCCATTATCATTATAACTTTCAGAACCACACTCATCTTTATGGTTTGGAATTCCAAAAAGTAATACTCCAGAAATATTAGCTTCTCTAACTTCTTCAACTACTTCATACAATCTATCAACTGAATAATGATAAACATCTGGCAGTGATGAAATTTCATTTTTTATATTGTCTCCCTCAACAACAAAAATTGGATAAATAAAATCCTTTGAATCTAAACTTGTTTCTCTTACCATATCTCTAATGGCAGCATTAACTCTAAGTCTTCTACCTCTTTTAATCATAACAAACTCCTCCATTATTTTAGCCATCTTCAAAGATGTCACTCATTTTATTTACTATCTAAATTTATATATTAATCATTTTAAAAAATCTATTTCCTCTATTGCAGTAAATTTTCTATCTCTTTCAGAAACCCTTCCTCTGAGTGTTCTTTACATACGTATGCTTTTATTCCGTACTTTTCTAAAGGTTCATTAGTCTTTGGTCCTATAGCTATAACCTGCTTTTTCTTAATTTCCTCAATCCCTAACATATCAATCATGTTTTCAACTGTTGACGGACTTGTGAAGAATACTATGTCAACTTCATCAAAAGATCTCTTATTAACTACTGATCCACAAACCGTATCATATATATATACTTTATCTACACTTGCACCACAATTTGTTAGTTCTTCATAAATATATTTCCTACTTTTTGCAGAACACGGCAAAAGTAGAGTTTGGTTATCTTTCAAATGAGGTTTTAATATGCTCACTAAACCTTCACCAACAAATTCTCTGGCCTTTGCAAAACAGATAATTCCTCTTTGTTTTAAAGAATTTGCAGTAGCAGCGCCTATTGCGGATATTTTAGCTTTAATTCTTCTTATATCATAATCTTTTTCAATAAGATAATCAAAAAATATTTCTACACTATTAACTGAAGTAAATACCATATGATCATAATTTTCTATCTTCTCTATATAATCATTTAAGTTTTCCTCACTGCTTTCTATCTTAATAGAATTAAAACTTGTAACTTCCGCTCCTAAGTCAACTAATTTATTTTTTAATTTCTCAGATTGTCTCCTTGATCTTGTAATACATATATTCTTTCCAAATAAAGGTTTATTTTCATACCAGTTCAAATCTTTATTTAAATTTACAACTTCACCAACAACAATTATACATGGAGATTGTAATTTAGCATCTTTTACTTTTTGTGAAATATTCTCAAGCGTTCCTACTACCTTTTTTTGCTTAGCTGAAGTTCCTCTCATCACTACCGCACATGGGAAAATTGGTTCTTTTCCATTATTAATAAGCTCCTCCACTATATTATCTAAATTGCCTAATCCCATCATAAATACTAATGTGCCTTCTTCTTTAGCTAGAGCCTTAAAATTCACATTTAAATCTTGCGCAGATTTTCCTGTTATAACATGAAAACTTTGTGCTATCTTTCTGTGAGTTATTGGGATTCCTGCATAATTTAAAACTGCAATAGGAGATGTTACCCCTGGTATTACCTCAAATTCTATATTTTCATCAACTAAAGCCAATACCTCTTCTCCGCCTCTTCCAAAAACATATGGGTCTCCACCTTTAATTCTTCCAACTGTATGCCCTTCTTTTGCAAGTTTAACTAAAAGTTCATTAATCTCCTCTTGAGTTTTTGAATGAGCTCCTGGTTCCTTTCCACAATAATAAATTTCACAATTTGGTTCTAGATAATTCAAAACATTATTTGAAACCAATCTATCATAAAGAACAGCAGTACATCTTTTTAATACCTTGACAGCCTTTAATGTTAATAACTCTTCATCTCCTGGACCTGTACCTATTATATATACTTTACTCATATTCCTTCTCTCCTATATCTCTAATATCTTATTTGCCAATTTTCTTCCTAATTCAATATGATCGTTTTTATCTCCTAAAATATCTTTTTTAACTATTCTTCCGCCTATGTCATATATACCAATCATATATAAATCATTACCTTGAATTTCAGAATAAGCTCCAATAAGGCTGTGACAATCACCATTTAGCATTCTCATAAAGCTTCGTTCAGCCTCAACTGTTAACTTAGCATTTGAATCTTCCATTTTTTCAAAATATCTTTTAGCACTGCTAGTTTTTAGACATTCTATTCCCAAAGCTCCTTGAGCCACTGCTGGTATAAATACTTTAGGATCAAAATACTCAGTGATTATATCTTCTTCATTTAATCTTTTTAATCCTGCCGAAGCTAGTATGATTCCATCTAAATTCTGTTCTTTCATTTTCTCTAATCTAGTTTGAACATTTCCTCTAATTGGGACTATATCCAAATCATTTCTCATAAGCTTTAGCTGACAAGCTCTTCTTATACTGCTAGTTCCGATTATTGCACCTTTTCTAAGCTCTTTAAATGGTATATTATCTTTAGAAATTAATACATCCCTTATATCTTCTCTTTCCGTTATAGCCGCTATTTCAAATTCGTGACTCAGCTCATAAGGTACATCCTTCATACTATGAACTGCGCCATCAGCTCTTTTTTCTAAAAGTGCAATTTCTATATCTTTTACGAATAATCCCTTTCCGCCTATCTTTGCCAAAGAAACATCTAATTTTCTATCTCCTTCAGTAACAATAAGCATTTTTTCACTATCTATATTAAATTTATCCTTTAAACTTTTCATTATTATTTCTGTTTGTGTCTGTGCTAATTTACTTTTTCTTGTTGCTATAGTCAATTTATTCATTAATTTAATTCTACCTCCAAAATTCATTTATCTACAAATCCATTTAAAAATTGATTAAATAATCTACAATTTCCTTCGAAAATCTGCTTCTTAATGCTTTTTCAGCTTCACCCTTATCAAAAGATTTTTTAAATTCATCATTTCCAATAAACGAAGTTATCTGTATTTTAAGTTCTGGAAATGACTTTGCTTTATTTCGTATTAATCCTATATATCTAATAAATTCATCATATTCTTTTATAGTATTTTCTACTTTGTTAGAAAGTAAAACTGCTCCTTTTGGATTTCCATACTTAGTATTTAAAGCAAATACTGCATTTTCTGTACTTCTTTGAATCGGAACAACTCCCATTCCACTTATAAAATCAGATGAATCTATATATATCTTATAGCTCTCTTCACAGTATTTCTTTGCCATTGTTTTTAAATTTTCATCATCTAATGCAATAATTATAAGATGCTTATCTCTTAAAAATTCATAGCTTAAATCTTCATCTATAAGCTTAAGTCTTTCTGGAAATACTTTAGAAAGTTCTATTAATTCTTCATCAAAAGTTTTAGAAATTACCTCGACACAGCATTTATTTCTTACAAAATGTCTTGCTTTTATTGTGCCCGCTTTACCTCCGCCAACTATTCCAACTCTTAGCTTTTTAGAAATTAATGAGATATAAGAATACTCTATTCCTTCGTCATAAATATTTTCTCTATTATTCCTATCCATTCTTCACCACATCCTTTTAGAGTCTCTTCTTTAATAACTTCAATTGCCCTATTTATGTAAAAATCAGATGTACTTTTAATTAATTTATGTGCTAAAGCAATATCATTTTTATCTTTGCTTTTATGTGAAAAAGTTTGAACTCTTTTCTCGTAAACATCATTTCCAACAGTTTTTAAGTTTTTGATTACATGAGAAATACTTCTTAATTTTAACCATTCATCATATTCCTTCAGGTATTTATTCATTATATGCCTATTGTCTTCCATCTTGTCTTTTCTTAATTTTTTATTTTCATCATCTATACGACTTATTGTATCAATATTGTAAACTTCAGTCCTAGATAATAACGCCACCTCTTTTTCCACATCTCTCGGAACTGATAAATCATATATTACTAACCTACTTCCACTTTCACTAATATCTTCTGTTTTTACAACTGGATGTGGTGCTGAAGTACAGCTTATTATACATTCTATACTATTAATATATTTATTCTTTTCTTCAAAAGTAATTACTTTTACTCGTTCATCCTGTATTTCATCTTTTATCTTAGGATTTCTAACAACCAAGTAGACAGTTTGGATTTTATGTGAAAGCAAATATTTCATTACAAGCTGTCCAACTTCCCCATAACCTAAAACCATAAATTTAGTACATTCACGCTTAATAGATTCGCTAACCACTATCGAAGAAGATGATACTGGTATTTCAAATAACTTAGCTTCTTTTCTGAATCGCTTTCCACAAGTAATAGCTTCCTGAAATAATCTATGTAATTCCAATGAAACAGCTTTAAATTCCAAAGCTTCTTCATAAGCATCCTTAACTTGCCCTAGAATTTGATCTTCTCCTAATATTTTCGAATGAAATCCGGAGCAAACTTCAAACAAATGCCTATAAGCATCCTTATTATTAGTTATAAAAACATATTTTTTATATTCATAATCCCAATTAAAAACATCAAAAATCTTTTTTAATAATTCTTCTTCATTTAAAGAAGCATTAAAATAAATTTCTGTTCTATTACATGTAGCTAAAATAACTACTTCATTTAGCTCCTTTAATAATTCTTCAAAATACTCGTTATATTTTTTAGACTTAACTATAAATTTTTCTCTAATTTCCAATGGAGTATTTTTTCTTATGCCTATTAAGCCTATCACGTATTGACACCTCACATACTTTTTTATTTACATTTTCTATTTTTTTCCAAATGCTACATTCTCACAAGGAGAAACTGCAGTAACCAAATATAAAATTTGGATCTTCACTTTTGGACTCTCACTTAAGTTTATCAGATAAAGATTCTTTTTTCCAAGCAATTCTTATAAGAATTATAGATTAACTCTGAATAATATAGATAATGAAAAAATTTTTTCTTGCTCTCTATCTAATAAAATTCTAATCAAAGAATATTCCTTAGAATCTATCAAAACAACGTTAATCGAAAAAATTTCTAACCTTAGATAAACATCTTGTTCTGCTAATATTTTAGTATATACTATTTTCGCTCAAAAAACATTTAATTTATAATTAATTATTAAATATTTATAATCAGCTCATATAACTTAATAACCTATTCTTCATAGTGATACAGCTCTTTATAAATATTATTATATTAATTAAATGTATTTTTTATTTCTGACATATTTTTGACACATTTAAGGATTATACTGATATCGTAAAGTAGTTAATTATTTACCCCTTATTAATTAATAGAAGTCGTTTATATATTAATGACTCGCCCTAAGCATAGGATCCCCTAAACTTGTGCTTAGGGTTTTTATTTTTTAAGTTTCTATCCAACCTATGTTTCTAATTATGCTTCTACCTTTTTTATAAATGAGTACTTTTTCACCTACTTTCTTAGTTGCGCTTAATAATTTCCGAATTGTGCTTCGCACTCTTATCATATGTGAGCGCTTTTTTCATTTAAGTTCTTAATTGCGCTTCGCGCTTTTTTTATCTAAGATCTTGGTTGCGCTTCGCGCTTTTTTTATAGGTGTGTATTTTTTTGGATTAATTGGGTTATACTCTTAAAAGCAATATCAAATTTGAGAGGTGAAAAAAATTATGCGAATCCCAAAACACATAGGCATCATTCCTGATGGAAATAGACGTTGGGCTTTATCTAACTCATTAAGCAAAGATAAGGGATATGATCACGGAATAAATCCAGGACTTGAGGTCTTTAAATTATGCCAAAAAGAAAATATTCAGGAAGTAACCTTTTATGGATTCACAATTGATAATACCAAACGTCCTAGCGATCAAAAGATAGCATTTACTAAAGCTTGCATTGATTCTGTTATGCTTTTAACAAAAGAAGATTGCGAAATATTAGTCTTAGGTAATACTGAGTCTAGTTGCTTTCCAAAAGAATTATTGCCCTTCACTAAAAGAAAAAAGTTTGGTTCAGGTGGAATAAAGGCAAACTTTTTAATAAATTATGGTTGGGAATGGGATTTAAATCTACTAAAAAATGCAGATATATCAAAAAAACATATTCAACCACATTTACAATCAAAGGATATTTCTAGAATAGATCTTATAATTAGATGGGGTGGACGAAGAAGATTAAGTGGCTTGCTGCCAGTTCAATCAGTTTACTCCGATTTTTATATTTTAGATAATTACTGGCCTGATTTTAAAAAAGAGGACTTTTATGATGCTTTATCTTGGTACAATGAGCAAGATATAACTTTAGGTGGCTAATGTCATAGATTCAAAAATAAGCAATACTAATAAAATTTCGTAAATCTAACTTCTTTTACTTCATATCTCTATATTTTGTGCTTCAGTATGAATTATG
Organism: Clostridium sp. MF28; assembly: GCF_002969175.1. NCBI lineage: Bacteria > Bacillati > Bacillota > Clostridia > Eubacteriales > Clostridiaceae > Clostridium > Clostridium sp. MF28. Next base: position 4,916,156 of record NZ_CP014331.1, on the reverse strand, counting down.
TTATCATTAATATTAATTTATATTTAATGATATATTGGAGTGAAATTTATGTTAAAAGTCGTATTTACATATTTATTGATTATTAACCTTCTAGGATTTCTTATTATGTTTATAGATAAACAAAGAGCTATTCATAAAGAATGGAGAATACCTGAAAAAACACTCATTGGTATCTCTGTTTTGGGGGGATCTATTGGCATGCTTATTGGAATGTCTAGTTTTAGGCATAAAACAAAGCATAAGAAGTTTACAATTGGAGTTCCATTCATACTTCTTATGCAAATTTTCATAGCTATACTATATTTAAATTATTAAAATGACATACTAATATTCAAATTTTATTGGACAAAGTATTACTGCTTCGTCTTTAATAGATTCTCATGATATTTTCCTACCGTTAATACTGAAACCATTGAACCTAGAAGCGCAAAGATCATATCCCACTGAGTATCCCAAATATCTCCTTGAGTTCCTAAAAAGGCAGTTGCACTTTCGCCAGTAATTAATGCTACACTAAATTCTATTATTTCATAAGAAGCACTAATAGCGAGGCAAATTGATATTGTAATAAAATTTGTCCATGCTATATTTTTAACAATTTTATTTCTTATGAAAATTTCTCTAATAATTATTGCTGGTATAAATCCTTGTGCAAAATGCCCAAGTCTATCATAGTAATTTCTACTCAATTCAAAATTATCTCTTAGCCAATTAAATAAAGGCATTTCTGCATATGTATAATGACCACCCACTATTAATATAACTGCATGAAACCAAATAAGAATATACGTTAAGTTAGTAAATACGAATTTATTATAAGTAGTTATTAATACCATAACGCCTATCACTGCCGGAATAACCTCTAATACCCATGTAAATCTATCATGAGGATTTATTCCCGACGCAACTAAAATTACAGATATACTTATTAATAATATTAAATGAAAATTCTTTTCCTTCATCAATATCTCCTTATATAAGATTCACAAAATTTAAGAACAAAATCATAAGTGCTTTAAAAGCACTTATGATTTATTCATAAAATTTCTAAAGAGTATTAAGATCAAAAGGTGTATTTTGGTATACACAATAATTTAGCCAGTTTCCAAAAACTATGCTAGCAGGACCTCTCCATGTGTACAACGGTTTTTGATTTATGTCATCATTTCTAAAATAATTTTTAGGTAAAGCTATTTCATCGCCTTTTTCTTTATCTCTTATATATTCATCCATCAATGTATTTCTATCATATTCCATATGTCCAGTTACAAACACATTTCTCCTATCTTTTGTTGCAACTATGAATACTCCAGCTTCCTCAGATTCGGATAAAATTTCAAGATTTGAAACTTTCTCTATATCTTCACGTTTGACTTCAGTGTGTCTAGAGTGTGGTGCATAAAACACATCATCTAATCCTCTTGTCAAATCAGCTTTCTCATCATTAACCCAATGTGAGAACACACCAAACATTTTTTCATCTAAATCATATTTAGGTATATCATAGTGATAATATAAACCTGCCTGTGCTCCCCAACAAATATAGAATGTTGAAAATACGTGAGTCTTGCTCCATTCCATTATTTCAGTAAGCTCTTTCCAGTATGTAACCTCTTCAAAAGCCATTTGTTCAACTGGAGCCCCAGTTATTATAAGTCCATCAAATTTTTCTTGCTTTATATCATCAAAATAGCTATAAAATTTATTTAGATGCTCCGGTGGTGTATTGTGTGAAGTATAACTCTTAGTCTGTATTAGACTTACCTCTACTTGTAGTGGCGTGTTAGATAAATATCTTAATAATTGATTTTCTGTTACTATTTTTTTTGGCATTAAATTAAGAATTGCTATTTTTAGCGGTCTGATATCTTGAGTATTAGCCCTCTCATTATTCATTACGAATATGTTTTCATCAGATAAAACCTGAAATGCAGGCAATTCTATAGGAATTTTTATTGGCATATTTGTTTCCCCCCAATGTGATTATTGCTTATTTTAGATTATTATTTAATTATTTTTGTATATAAATATTATTATATCAAAATTCCACTTCTTATCAACATTATAAAAATAAATATAATAATAAAATTATGATAAAGAATTTTTTTGCTATTTACTTGCATAAAACTAATTTTGTGGTAATCACTGTTAATAAATCATAGAATTACTTCATTTACAGTTTATAGATGTTTACAATTAACCATTTACAAAAATTTACTATTATTTAATTGTATTTTGACATTAATAATTATACACAATTATTAATTTTTTTTATTTCTTCCACTACTATAATTAAATGATTAAAACAATAGATCTCTGCAAAATTTCATAAATATCTTTTACTTCCATTTATGCTATACTAATAGATATACAATAAAAGGGGGCATATATAATGGTACTAAAAGAAAATATTTCAGTTGGATTTATTGGAACTTATACCAAAAATGAAAGTAAAGGAATCTATAGAATTAATTTTGATACAATTTCAGGCAATATTGAAAATATCAATTTAGCTTACAATATAGAGAATCCTACATATCTAACTCTAGATAGAGAACGACACATTCTTTATTCAACATGTAAAATCAAGGAAAAAGCTGGGGTATCTTCATTTAAATATTGGAAAGAAGATAATAAACTACACTTAATAAACTCTAATCTTTCAGAAGAAAAACCACCTTGTCATGTAAGTCTAAATAACAGTCATGAGATTTTAATTTCTTCAAACTATCATGAAAACAAGATGTTTGTCTACAAAACTTTAGATGGCTTAATTTTAAATTCTCCTATGCTTGGAAGTCATAGTGGCTCTAGTGTAAATCAATTGAGACAAGAAAAACCTCATATTCATTGCTCAATGTTTACTGATGATGACAAATATATTTTATCTATTGATTTAGGGATTGATAAAATGATAGTTTCTTCAATAAAAGATGGAAAACTATATCAAAATGAAAATTTAAGCTATACATTCCCTGCCGGCACAGGGCCAAGACATATTACTTATGCTAATGGAAAACACTATTACTACGTTTTAAGTGAGTTAACTTCTGAAATATTTGTTTTTGATTATAAAGCAAAATCAAATATTGTTTTTGAAAATATTCAAACTTTAAGTTCATTATCAAAGGACTACAAAGGGACAAAATCTGGTTCCGCAATTCGTATACACAAGAATAATAAATTTCTCTATACTTCGGATAGAGGAAATAATTCTTTAAGTTTATTCCATATAAATTCAGATAATGGAAAGCTAAAGTATATCGACACTATTTCTTGTAATGGTGATTCTCCTAGAGATTTTCAATTGGATCCATCTGGTAAATTTCTACTTTGTGCTAATGAAAATTCTGATAATATATCTATATTTTCTATTAATTCAATAACAGGAGAATTAACTTTTATAAAATCTGAAAACATCCCAACTCCAACATGTATAGAATTTATTTAGTTAAATAATTAATCATATAACTAAAAGTTAGGTGCATATTATAATTAAGCTTATAATATGCACCTAACTTCCTTATCTCCATATTATGTATAAAGCCTTTATGTCTAAACGTTATCAAAAGTAAGAATATATATTTTTTTATTTGTAAACATTTTTACTTTTGACAATATTCACAAATTTCAATTATAATAAGGCAATATATTTTTTAGATACAGTGAATATAACTAATAAAAATTCGTAATAAGGAGGACTTTTATTTGAATAAAGATACATTAATAAATCATATTAAAGCTTCTAATAGAAGTGTAAAATGTGATCTCGTAATTAAAAATGTTACCATAATTGATGTTTTTAATAAGAATAGGTTCGTAGATACTATTGGTATTAAAGATGGATATATTGTTGGTATTGGTGACTATGATGGGTATGAAATTGTAGATGGAACTAACAAATATATTTGTCCTGGACTTATTGATTCCCATTGCCATATAGAATCCAGTTTGGTCACACCTACTGAATACAGCAAGCTGGCATTATTAAACGGAATCACATCTGTTATTGCAGATCCTCATGAAATCTCAAATGTTATGGGAGCTGATGGTATAAATTTCATGCTTAATTCTTCACAAAACATCCCATTTGATATATATTTTATGCTTCCATCATGTGTTCCTGGTACTAGCTTTGAAAGCTCTGGTGCAACTTTGCTCTCTAAGGACTTAAAAGATTTTTATAAAAATGATAAAGTTTTAGGTTTAGCTGAAGTTATGGATTATCCTTCTGTCTCAGAATGTGATGATAAGATAATTGATAAGATATGCGATTCAATTACTAATAATAAAGTTATTGATGGTCATGGAGCTGGCTTCACATCTATGATGACAAACACCTATAGGGCCGCCAATATTTTAACTGATCACGAATGTAATAATGCTGAAGAAGCTCTTGATAAGATCCGACGTGGTATGTATATTCTAATTAGAGAAGGTACCGTTGCTAAAAACTTAAAAGAATTATTACCTGCAGTCAATGAATCTAATAGTAATAGATTTTGCTTCTGCACTGATGATAAGCATATTGACGATATTGCTGCTAATGGATCAATTAATAGCTCAATTATTTATACTATAAACAACTCTAATTTAAATCCAGAAACAGCTATTCAAATGGCAACACTAAATCCATCTCTCTTATATAAACTAAATAACAAAGGAGCAATTGCCCCTGGATACATTGCAGATTTTATATTATTAGATGACTTAGAAAGATTTAAAATATCTCAAGTTTATAAAGAAGGTAAATTAGTTGTAAACAATAATGAACTTGTTAATTTCGATACAGATTTAGTAAAAAACGCAAATAACAATGCTTTTTATAATTCTATAAATCTTCCACCACTAAGTGAAGATAGTTTCAAAATTAATATACCAAATAAAGACGTAAAGATATTGAATGCAATAGAAATAATTCCAAACAAATTAGAAAGCATTCATTTAAGGCTCAATATTTCAGATATTAATTCAATAAAAGATAGTGATTATAAATTTTTCACTTCCTCAACTGAAGAAGACTTATTAAAAATCGCAGTTATTGAAAGACATAAGGCTTCTGGCAATTTAGGACTTGGAATCTTAAAAGGCTTGGGAATTTCAGCAGGTGCGATTGGAACCACCATTGCTCACGATTCCCATAATTTAATAATCGCTGGGACAAATGATAAAGATATGCTATTTGCTGCTAAAGAATTGGAGCGAATGGGCGGCGGTATAATTGTGGTTAAAGATAAAAATATTCTTGCTCATATTAAACTCGAAATTGGTGGGCTTATGACAAATAGAACATATGGTGAAATTGAGTTTGATTTAAAAAATCTCCATTCAGCTATCAAAATTATAGCACCACAAATTGATTTCAATCCATTTTTAACATTATCGTTTTTATCATTACCAGTAATACCAGATTTAAAGATTACAGATAAAGGTTTATTTGATGTTATCAATTTTAAGTTTATTGACATTTTTGAATAGTTATAAAGGCAATCTTTAGATTAAGATTGCCTTTATATGCTTATACTAATCAATTTCATATTTCACCCCGGTAATAACTATTGAAATTTCTTTTATAAGATCAATTTTCATACTAATTCTACTTACCCTAGGACTTTCTATTACTCTTACAGTTGGTCTGAGCGGGAATCCTGGTATTGTTTCTTCAACCACAGCAACTTCTTCTGTGCTTAATTCTACAATAGTTCCTTTTGGATATGGAATTACTATTCTACAAAATATATTAACTATATTATAATCAAACATTGTTCCTGCATTCGACATTAAATATTCCAGTACATCACTTGGAAACATTGCTCTTTTATTCGGCAAGTCTGTTGATAAATTATCATATACATTGGCAATACTTACAATATTACTTAGTTCAATAATATTATCCTTAGTTAATCCATCTGGATATCCATTTCCATCTGGTCTTTCATGATGTTGAAGGACTATTAATTTACTTAGACTATTAATATTATAAGTAGTTGATAAATACTTATATCCAAGTCTTGGATGTTGTTTTAATATTTCTTTTTCTTCTTCACTTAAACTTCCCTGTTTATCAAATATCTCTCTAGGTACTAATGATTTTCCAATGTCATGTATCAATGCTCCTATACATAGAGCTTCTAATTTCGTTTTTGATAGTTGAAGCGCAATTCCTATAGTAAGTGATATTACTGCAACATTTACAGAATGAGAATACATATAATTATTCATACTTCGTATATCTACTAATGCAAGCATTACATCCCTTCGATTTACGATATCCTCAATTAAATCTACTGCCATCTTTCCAATATTATAAAAATAACTCTGCTCTTGCCAAGTATAATCACTTTCTTTATTCCTTACTGAATTATTATTAAGTCGTCCTATGTTAGAAAAGGCTTCTTTTATTGTTATAATTGCTTTTTGTCTAAGTTCTGGCTTAATAATATCTTCAATTTCTTCATTACTATATTTATCAACTATATATATTGATAAAATATTTATTTCCTTTATTTTTGCAATTGTATTTTCTCTTAAAACTACTCCAGCTCTAAGTAGAATTCTACCATTAATATCATACAGCGATTTTCCAAGTACTGTGTTTGGCTTTACGTTTTCAATTGGGACTAATCTCAAAGCTTATATTCCCCCTAAATAAATCATTATTATTTATACCATACCCCTAAATATAGACCATATGTAAATAGCCTTTCTTTATGTAACACCTAACAATAACCAAACAATTAATTTAATTTTTTAATTATTAAGTAAATTAATCCTACCGTATATGTGCATAAATATATTATATTACCTTAAACATCAAATTTCATTAATTAAATCTATTTATTTTTTTATTGTATTTATTCTTTTTAGCATCACTTGCGTAGGCTATTATATTAATTGTACTCATAAGCCACACAATGTCCATATATTTCAACATATTATAAATTTCCTGCGAAAATAAAACTACTTTCATTATACTCTTTGAAGGCTTTGCCTTGATAGGCAGTTCCCAAAGAATAAAAAGAAATTGTTTTATAATGCCTATCAAAATGTAGTTTAGGCAATAGAAATAAAACAATTTCCTATAAATTCCTATTTAGATTCACTTAAAATAAATTTTTCTATTACTTTTACTATTCCATCTTCATCATTTGAATCAGTAATAAAATTTGCAGCTTGTTTAATTTCTTCAGTAGCATTTCCCATAGCTACACCAAGACCAGCATACTTTACCATTGATAAGTCATTACCAGCATCTCCACATGCAATTATTTCTTCTTGTTTTATCCCAAGATATTCACCAAGTTTTTTTAATCCAAGTCCTTTATCTACTTCCTTATGAGTAAATTCTAAAAAGTAAGGTGCACTTTTAAATACACTATATTTCTCATAAATTTCACTAGGTAATTCCTTTATGGCTGGATCTAATATTTCTTGTGGATCTATCATCATGACTTTTATAATATCTTCATTGTCATCAACTTCATTGAAATCCTTAATAGTAATATCAATTCCATTCATTGCAGCTTCATACTCTGTATATTGACTAGTTTTAGGCGCTATTAATCCATCCTTTGCAGAAAAAGCATGTACATTGACATTGAGTCTTTTGCTTATTTCATATATATATTTTAAATCGCTCCCTTTGAAACATACCTTTGAAACAATTTTTCCTCTAGTATTTTGAACTAATCCTCCATTAAAGCTAAGTACATAGTCCTCACCTTTTTTTAAATCAAGCTCTTCTAAATATCTATTTAACCCATCTAATGGTCTTCCTGATGCTAATACTATCTTAACACCCTTTTCTTCTGCAGCTTTTATAGCCGCCTCAGTATTTTTTGAAACCTTCTTATCAGTTGTAAGTAAAGTTCCATCCATATCTAGTGCAAGTAATTTATACATTTTATTCCTCCATTTATATAATATAATTTTCGGCATATTTATTGGTATTTTTTTAGATATATATGTTGCGATTAAATTGCTACATTATAAATATTTAAATCACCAAAGGCAATATATATATGAATATGTTATTACAACAATATATTATATATTCATTGTTATTATTTCTTATAGTTTACAGTGATTCTATAGGAATTTCAATTATTATTAATAAATCTATTCCAAAATAATATAAAACCTCAAAATTTGTAACTAATAGTAGTTTTCTTTCATATCATGAATTGTATCTAAAACTTATGAGGTAATAGTTATGCTTGAGTCTTTATTATTAGTATCTTCGTTATGCATAGATTCTTTTGTTGCAAGTATTGCTTATGGTACTTCTAAAATTCGTATTCCACCCATATGCGCAGTAGTAATAAATTTAGTATGCACCATTACACTTGCTTGTTCTTTACTTATTGGCTCAATAGTTAAAAGCATACTCCCAAGTAACCTTCCCGCAATTTTAGGATTTGTACTTTTGATGTTACTTGGAATATATAGATTATTTGAATATATCTTTAAATCATATATTTCAAAATGTTCAAAATCCGATAGTCCCTTAACATTTAAGATCTTTGATTTTCAATTTGTCTTGCAAGTTTATGCAGATGAAATAAAAGCTGACTTTGATAACTCAAAATGCCTAAATATTAAAGAATCATTTTATCTAGGTTTAGCATTATCATTAGATAGTCTTGCAGTAGGAATTGGGTCTAGCCTATGTAACATTAACTATACGGAAGTTTTAGTATTATGCTTTATCATAGGAGTTTCTCTAGTATCTCTTGGGGTAGTTATTGGACGAAAATTTGCTCAAAAAGTACACCTTGAATTATCTTGGTTATCAGGAGCTCTACTTATATTATTAGCAATACTTAGAGTATTAAAATGATAATTTTACACCCAGTTCATATAGTATATTATTACATGAATACTATAAAAACTGGGTATAAAACTTTTCTATTATTTTCTTGAATATTCAGAATAATATTCTCTATTTATCTAAATCTACTTCTAACACTTAGAATCATAATTATTATCTTTTAACTACAGCATGCTCTGCTTAATAATTATCTTTAACTTAATACTATAAATTTACAAATCTATTGAACTGCTTATCTAATTCCTCTAGGTCTGATTGTAGAAACTTATGAAAAGTCTCCTTTTCTAACCTATATGAAAATATTGGAGAGTTTAAAAACTTTAAATACTTTTCTGTTACCTCCATAATTTCTTCGTCTGGGACTTTATAAACTTCTCTAAGAAGATCAAAGAATGTACCGCCTTCATACTGCTTTAACCTTCTTTCAGCCGCATACATAACACTCGTATACTTATCCCCACCAAATAAATCTACCTGTTCTTGTATTGATCCATATCCCTTTTTAAGCATATCAATATATTCATCTATAATAGCATCTTTGGAATTTCCTATATTTTTTCTCGCTATTATATTTTTCAAAACCTCATATGCCTTTTCTTCTGATATCCAAAACGCCTGCTCTAATATATCCGTCATCTTATAGAAAGTTTTACCTTTAACATTTGCTCTTGCGCGTTCTTCTATATATTCTAATAATCTCTCTTCAGTAGCCGTTAACATCTCTATCCCCTTCTTCCTAAAGTTCCATTATTTTTCTCAACTGATATATATCTATATTTTCTTCAAAAAGTTTAGATAATCTATCATATTCATTATCTTTATATTCATTCACTTTTTCTATAATTATATCTTCTGTAACAACAATATCGTTGTTCTCTTTAAGAGATTTAACAAATGAACTTATAAATTCTTCTGAATCAAACATACCATGAAGATAAGTTCCTGCAACAATTCTTTCTTTGTCGCATACACCTACAATATCACCGTCTAAATCCTTAATAAAAGGTATTGCTTTCTTACCAATCTTGCTTATTCCATTATGAATTTCATAGCCACTTATAGTGCTACCTTCTATGGACTTAATTGATTTTAGATCACATAAAATATTTCCCTTAGTCTGCTTTGTAACTTTCGTCTCATTAAATCGTGTCTTTATATCCAAAAATCCGAAACCATCCTCTTGAGATATATTACCCTCAACGCCTAATTTATCGAGTATCAACGTTCCAAGCATTTGATACCCTCCACAAATTCCTAAAATGGGTGTACCACTCTCTTTTAATTCTTTTATTTTATCAAATAATTTATTTTCTTTCATACTTCTTAAATCTTCAATTGTATTCTTTGTTCCAGGTATTATAATTAAATTTGGATTTTTTAATTCACTAGGTTTATCCACATATCGTATAGTCACATCTGGAATTCTATCTAAAATACTAAAATCAGTAAAGTTTGACATATGAGAAAGCCTTATAATAGTAATATCTAAAGTTCCAACTTCTTCTTTGTTCCTAATTCTTTCAGTTACACTATCTTCATCATCAATATCAAATTTTTCATATGGCATAACTCCAAGGACTGGAATATTTATAATATCCTCTAACTGTTTTATTGCAGGTTTAAATAGTTCTATATTACCTCTAAACTTATTAATTATTACCCCTTTTATTCTTTCACGCTCTGATTCGGATAATAATTGAATTGTACCAACTATAGATGCAAAAACTCCACCTCTATCAATATCGGATACTAAAATTACAGGTGCATCAGCAATTTCTGCCATAGCCATATTAGATATATCGCTATCTTTCAAATTTATTTCGGCACAACTCCCAGATCCCTCCAGTACAATTACATCGTGCTTTTTGCTTAGCTTATCATAAGCTTTCTTAACTCTGACCTTTAAAGTTTCATTAAGTTCCTTGTATTTATAAGGCTCAATATTACAAAAAACTTTTCCATCTGCTATTACTTGTGTATATTCACCACTTGGTTTTAGCAAAACCGGATTCATCAATGCATCTGGCTCTAATTTGCAAGCCTCTGCTTGAACTACTTGAGCTCGTCCCATTTCTAATCCATCTTTTGTTACATAAGAATTTAATGAAATATTTAAGGCCTTAAAAGGAGCTACATTTAACCCTTGATTTTTTAAATATCTACATAGGGCTGTTACTAAAGTACTTTTACCAACAGAAGACGCTGTACCTAAAAACATTATACTTTTTTTATCCATTTCTTTACTCCCCTCAAATTCGAGTTCCAATACTTAACATTTATTTTTAATCTCTGATTTCCAACATTTGAATTCAAATTTTGAATTATTTTTCTAATTTATATCTTTAATCTAATAATCCGTTTACTGTTAAATATCCATAATTCTCTGTAATCTCTGTACCACTCTTATTAAATTTGATTGAACTCTTAAATATAGGACCATCAAAAACTAATGTATGATATTCTCCATTTTCTCCACAAGGATCACATCCTAAGTTTTTTATTTCATTAACAACATCTTTTGTTAATTCTTTTCCTAAGAACTCTATTCCTAGCGCCTTTAGATTTACCTTTTTAATTATAGCCTTAAAACCATAATCTATAAATTCATTAGTAAGCTTTTCCCTATTTTCTTGCCATAAAGGGAATACTCCTTTAATTTCTGCTGCCTTGCACCTATCTAAACACCAACCTCTATGTGCCTCTATATCTATATCTCCAAATACACAAATTTCAGCACCTTTATCTTTTGAAACTTTTAATGCCATCTCAAATTCTTCTTCATAATTATTCTTATTGCTACAATCTATTTCAATAAGTGGAATTTCCAATTCTTTAGAAATATCCTGAAAAACATTCCTTGGTATTTTATGAAAATACGAATCTTTTTTGCTTTCAAACGTAACTAATAATCCTATTATTTTATAACCACTTTTAATCATCCTATACAAGGCTAAAGTACAATCTTTTCCCCCGCTGAATGAAACTACAACTTTTTCTTTATCCATACTACCCCTCTTATTTGTTTTTACTTTAATTCAAATTCAGCAGCACATTTTCCGCTAAACTTTACTATTCTATATTTCCCAGCAGTTAAATTCTCAAAATTTTCTAGAGAAATAACTTGACTACTTGTTTTTCCCGGCTCTAAATTATAAGCGATTTCTATAAACATTGGTTCATCTTTAAAAGGGACTTTACTCCATTTATTATCTACAAATTTTTCAACTGCATATTCTACTCCATAATAAGCTGATTGTTTTCCATTGTTTGTGATATACACAGTAATTTCTTTAGTATTTAGACCATATTCAGTTTTTTCTGTTTTCATAGTAATATTATTTTTAGATTCATCATTAATTTCCGTCACATCATTAGTTGAGTTTTTTTCAACCCAAGATCCATCTACTCCTAAATAGTATCCATCCACAGTATCATTGGAAACCATTTCTCCATTTTGGCTTAAATAATACCAAGCTCCTTTATACTGAACCCAGCCTGTTTTCATGGCTCCAGATTCACTCATATAATACCACTTGTTATTAACATTAATCCATCCTACAGCCATATTCCCATCATCTTTAAGGTAATAAAAATTCCCCTTATCATTTACCCATCCAGTTTTTACACTGCCATTTTCATAATAACTCCAGCCAGTATTGTTATTGACCCATCCATTGTTAATTTCTGCATTAACTTTATTAGAGATTCCTACACTCATCCCTACAAACACGCTCATTATTGAAGCAATAAATTTTCTATTCATATCCTGCTCCTCTCATTATCAAAGCTTAATATTTCATCTGATTCCAACAATAAAATTATCCTATACATAACTTAAATTATTGTTCAGTTCTGTGCATTTTAAATATATTTTTCATTATTTTTATCAGTCTGTAATTCTCTTCATGACTTCGCACAGCAACTCTATAATATCTATTATCTAATCCAAGATAATTGCTACAACTTCTAATTAATATATTATTCTTTAATAGTTCTTTTTTCAAATCTATTTTTATCAGAGTCTTTAATAAAATAAAATTCACACTTGGTTCAAAGACTTTGATTCCATCTATCTCTCTTATTTCATTATAAAGGTATTTTTTTTCATGGTCTATAAATTCTATAGATTTCTTTATATAATTCTTTTCATTAAGTGCTGCTTTTGTTGCTATTTCTGCCAAGATATTTATATTCCAAGCAGGAGATATAGATTCTATCTTCTCTTTTAGTGTTAAATCGCTGCAAATAGCGTAACCAATTCTTATACCTGGAAGTGCAAAAAATTTGGTCAAAGATTTTATTATAATTAAATTTTTATATTCATCTATATATGGAATCATAGAAAAACTTTCTTCTCTAAAATCCAAAAACGATTCGTCTATTATTACCCTAACATTATTTCTCTCTGCTTTGTTCAAAATTCTTTTTAATAAATCTATTTCAGTTATAACACCTGTTGGATTATTGGGATTACATATAAATACTAAATCTAAGTTTTCATTTATATCATGTAGAATATCTTCCCTTATATTAAAATCATTTTCCTCTTTCAAATTATAATAAATAATATTACTATTTATTGCCTTTGCTGCCTCTTCATACTCTGAAAAAGTTGGGGCTAAAATTAGTGAACTCTTTGGATTAACTCCTCTTACTGCATTAAATAAAACTTCCGCTGCTCCATTACCTAAAATCAAATTTTCTTTGCTAACATTTTCAAACTTCTCTATTGAATCCTTGAGTTCAAAATAAGTTATATCAGGATATTTCTCAATTTCATTTATACCTTCAATAATCGCATCTTTTACACTACCTGGCATTCCCAATGGATTAATATTAGCTGAAAAATCAATTATGTCTTTGTAATTTATTTTGTTTTCTCTACTTATTTCTTTAGTATTTCCACCATGTCCAAAGCTTGCCATGACTTTCCTCCTTATGCATAGTGCATATATGTTTCAATTAAATTTCTCCACTTCAATCTTAATTTATTTTTAGCTTGCTATACGCTTAAATATAAATTTATTATTCCAATATATACATTAATTTCAATTTAATATTAACTCTCACATCTCTATATTATAATATTCGTTAACCACTCAAATTTCTGACATTTAAAACATTGTTATCATTAGCTTTCTAAATATTAAAGTGAACACAAATCCTATAAAAAATGATAAATAAAGAACCTTAGCAGTCTTCTTAACATCATTGATATCAATTTCTTTAATTTTATCTCCTATTGTAGGCTTACTTACAAGTTTTCCAAAATAATAATTGGCCCCTCCAAGCTGTACCCCTAATGCACCAGCTATAGCTGCTTCTGGATGTGCACTATTAGGGCTTGTATGATTATATCTATCTCTTCTATATATCTTAAAGCTATTTTTATAATCATATCCTAGAAATGCAGAAGCTAATATTATCAACATGCCCGTTATCCTGGCTGGAATAAAATTAAAAACATCATCCAATTTAGCCGGGAAATATCCAAACTCTATGTATTCCTCGTTCTTATATCCAAACATCGAATCTAATGTATTCACCGCTTTATATGCAAATGCAAGAGGCGCTCCAAAAATCATAGCATAAAATAACGGAGCTATGACTCCATCTGCCATATTTTCTGCTATAGTTTCAACAACTGCTCTTATTATTCCTTCTTTGCTCAAACTTGCAGTGTCTCTCCCAACTATAAATGATAACTGCTTTCTTGCACCATCTAAATCATTTATTAATAAAAACTTAACTACTTTATATCCTTCAACAACTAATGCTTTCGATGATATACAAAAATATATCAAAATCCCCTCTAAAATAATTCCAAAGTAAATATTGAATTTTCTCGATAAGTTAACAATTGCGAATACAATTGCAAATATTATTGACACAGTAAGAATCCATACAATGAGACCTGCTGCTTTTAAATGCTTTCTAAGGATTCTTCTAAACAGTGCTTCAAGTTTTTTAGCCACGTATCCAATTCCTCTAACTGGATGAAACGGATTATTAGGATCGCCAATTAATAAATCCAAAACAAATCCTATACTAAGTTCAATCATATAGTTCTCCTCATTATTTTCTTTCGCACCTCAAAAATAATTCTAATCATATTTTCTTACTATATTTGGGATACATTTTCCATTTCAAATTGCCCATCTTCTCTAATTTTTATTGTAAGTTCGTACCCTTCTCCATTGCTAGGCTGCCACTCATAGAATTTTTTCTTATTATCATAAAACATTTCTAATAGTATACCTATACTTCCTCCATGAATAACTCCCAAAGCAGTATCTATATTTTCTTTAATGAGATAATTTATAAGCTCCATAAATCCATCATTAACTCTTTTTCTAAATTCTGCTCTGCTCTCTCCGCTTGGGCATTTTACATTTTCTTCTTTGTCTTCTATCCAAGTTATATACTCTTTTAACAATTTTAGTTCTTCATATGATCTTAATTCAAAATCACCAAAATCATACTCAAAAAACTTACTTAGAATTTCATACTTATTCTTCGGACAAATAATTTCTAATGTTTGATTTGCTCTCTTTGCCCCACTCGTAAAGTAAAAATCGCACTTTGTATACTTAACCCTTCTAGAAATTTCCCTTAATTGCTCTTTCCCGCTTTCACTTAATTCAACATCACTTTTACCGCAATATAATCGTCTTTCATTGCAATAAGTTTTTCCATGCCTGACCAAATATAACTTAATTTCTTTCATATCTTAATCGTTATAGATTTTTAATTAAATCTATAACTACTTTACCTCTTTCTTTAAATTGTATTATTTTTCAATTCCTCTTCAATTCCGAAAAATATTCTACATACATGAGAAGAATGCTTTGCTAGGAACTGAAGTAATCGCCCATTTTCTTCTCTCCATATTCTATCAAATTTTTCGATTGGAACAATTCCAGAATTTATTTCATCACATATTATTATTTTATTTTCTAACAAATCCATTTTATCTTTTAAAACTTCTATTGGGTTAAGCTTATTAGAAATACACGCTTTAACAAAAATATGTAATCCACATATAATTTCTTTATTATATTCTATATTTTCATCTCTACAGAAAAATATCTGTTCATGACTTACTTTATATTTTTCTTTTACATAATCTAATTTTCCATTATAGGCTCCACCAAAGATTAATTTCATAAATGCCACCCTTCCTCTTACGGAATTATTCCTAGTATTAATATTCCAACCACTTCACCTATAACCAAAGCAAATCCAGCAACATCTCCAGATATTCCACCAAATTCTTTTCTGCATTTTTCTACTGACAATTTAATTCCTAAACTCATTAATAAAACTAATATTATTCCATAAATATTTAATAAAATTACTGATATTATTAATGTTATTATCAATGTTATTATCATAATAAGCTTATCATAAACATTGGTCCCTTTTTTAAAATAAGTCCCTAAAGTGCTTTCTTTTATAGTTGCTCTACTTAAAAGATAATACGCTACAACACTTCTGCTTATTATTGGAATCAAAATTAATATATAAAGAGAATTATTCTTTTCTAAAATAGAATATACCCCTCCAAATTGTAAAAAGAACAAAATCACTAGAGATATTACTGCGAACGCTCCTGTAGCTGAATCTTTAAGTATTCTGAGTTTTTCTTCCTTACTTCTCCTTGAAAGAATTGCATCGCAAACGTCCATAAAACCATCTAAATGAAGCATTCCTGTTATTATAAATGGTACTATGGTAATTATTGAACTCTTTAAAATTATTGAGGCATTTAATATACTTGCTAAATAATATATTATACTCCACAAGACTCCAATTATTAATCCAATCAGTGGGTAAAATTTCATCATATTTTTTACTCCATCATCGTCCCATTCAACATATGGAGTTGGAAGTATCGTAAACATGCTTAATGCCATAATAAATCCTTTGTATAATTTCTTCATAAAGTTACTTTCTCCTTATGTTTAATATACTTGATTAATCCGAAGCTACATTCTATAACATTCTCACAATAATTTGCTAACCCTCTATTTATAATAGCTAGTTCCTTCTTAAAATTTTCAGTTATTTCATCATATTGTATAGCATCATTAAATATGTAATCACTCACAATAATAACATTCTTTGCATTATTCATAACTTGCTTTATATCACTTAATATCTTATGAGAAGGATTTTTTATAAGATAATTTTCAACAAACATCTCATTAGTCAAAAGAGAAGTTATACTATCTATAAGTACAGTATCCTTGCAATTGATCATATTAATCACACTATCCAAATCCCTAGGAACTTCTAGTGTCTTAAAATTAAATCCTTCTCTACTTTTTTTATGTTTCTCTATTCTCTCTTCATCTTCTCTATCATATGGATTCATAGTGGCAATATATATAACTTCATTTCTATTTAAGGTTAGAGCTACTCTTTCTCCAACTTCTGATTTACCACTCTTAGAACCTCCAATTATCAAATAATTCATATACTCTAATTTAAGCCCAAAATACTATTAAAAATAAATTACTTCTCTATACCTATCCTTGAGCCTATTCCTTTCTCATATGGATGTTTTACAGCTTTAATTTCTGAAACATAATCTGCAAGTTCAACTAATTTTTCATTAGGATTCCTACCAGTTAAAACAACTTCTAATCCCTTTGGTTTGTTTTCTAAAAAATTTATCACTTCACTTAAAGGGATTAAATCTAAATTAGTAGATGCAATCACTTCATCTAATATCAATAAATCAAAATTTTCTTCTACAGCCTTTTTAGTAACCTTAGAAAATCTTTCCTCATGCTCTCTTTTAGTATCTATTTTCTCTTTTTCACTCATAAATTTAAAAAATTTCTTTACTGGAGCCCCTTTAAAAACTTCAAAGTCATTTCCTAGCTTATCAATAGAATTTAACTCTCCAGTCTCATTATCTTTTAAAAATTGTGTTAATAAAACTTTCTTTTGACGTCCAACAGCCCTCATCCCAAGACCCATAGCCGCTGTTGTCTTTCCCTTTCCATCTCCACAATAAATATGAATAAGTCCTAATTCCATAAACACTCTCCTTTCTTATTCATAAAAACAAGTATTTTTATATTCAAAAATGCTGCTTAATCATTACTCTATAAGCATTTGTCAAAACAAATATATTATTATCAAATTATTAAAACATAATATCATAAGTTTTAACCGCTTTACATACTCATGTTTTCATAGAGTATACAGTTATTATAACATATTCTTTAAATTCCATATTAACCCCACTATGATGATCTTTTACTTCCTCGCACGACTAGAAATATACCACTTATAAAAAGCAGCTATACACTTATGAAAAGAGCATCTATACTGCAATACGGAACTTTTCTACAAAAAAAACATTCCTTAGTAGTTTTTTACTTATTATTTACTTTCATGTGCCTTATTAAATTATAAATAGTTAATTTAATCCCCTGCAATCATTTAAATATTTATCATTTATTCATAGCCTTAAGTTCATCTAAATAACTGTCGTTAATTTCTGCTTCTTCGAAAGTTGCCATGTTATTCATAACCGCACATGCAGATTTCATTATTGAAAATGCTAATGGGCATCCACTTCCTTCTCCAAGTCCCATATCTAAGTCTAATATTGGACTTAAGCTTAGCTCTTTCATTGCAACTTTAAATCCTAATTCTTTTGAGTCATGTGAAGTAAACATATAATCTCTAGCTTTTGAATTTAATTTAAATGCTATAAGTGCAGCAACTGCTGATATAAAGCCATCAATAACAACTGGAACTTTATAATAAGCAGAGCCTAAAAAAACTCCTGCCATAGCTGCTAAGTCAAAACCTCCAACTTTCGAAACTACGTCTATTGGATCATCTTTTGCTGGATTGTTCACCTTTATTGCTTTCTTAATAACTTCCTTCTTTTTCTCAAATGATTCGTCTGTGATTCCAGCACCTCTTCCTACAACTGTTTCCACTCTTACATCTGTTAATGCTGACAACACGGCACTGCTAGTAGAAGTATTGCCAATCCCCATCTCTCCAACACCAAGAATTTCATAGCCCAGTTCTTTAGCATTTTTAACAGATTCTATTCCAATTAAAATTGCTTTTTCTGCTTCTTCACGTGTCATTGCAGGGCCCTTTGCAATATTATTAGTTCCTTTTCTTATCTTTTTATTAATTACGCCAGGATAGCTAAAATCACAGTTAATGCCTACATCTATCACCATAAGCTCAGTATCATTTTCTTTTGCAAGAACTGCTACACCTGTTAATCCTTTTGTGAAGTTAATTGTTTGTGCTAAAGTTACCGATTGAGGCGCAGAAGCAACTCCTTCTTCAACCACCCCATTATCCGAGGACATTATTATAACCATTTTTTTTGTTATGTTATTTTTCACTTTTCCTGTAATGCCCGCAAGCTTTATAGCAATTTCTTCCAACTTTCCTAAACTCTTCAGCGGCTTTGCAAGTGATACCATTCTTCTGTCTGCTTCAGCGATTACATAAGCATCTGCTTCTCTTATACTATTAATAATATCTCTTAATTCTTTAGAATTAATGTTCATTTCATTTCCCCCAATTATATACTCTATTATTTTTTGTTTTAATATAACATAAATTCATAAACAATGCGTATAATTTATTTTTTATCTTTAAAATAGTTCATTTCACATTCGAAATCTAAAAGCTGAAGATTTTGTTCTTGAATAACTCCTATCAGAAGTTTCGAATAAATTTCTTCTCCCTTGTCATTTTCTACTGTACTATATCCAGCCTTTTCTATAGCATTAGCCTGGTCTAGATAATCAGTCACCTGGAAAACTCCACTTTGTTTATATCTTTTATTGTTGCTGAGAAATTCTCCATAATCTTTTATGGAATCTTCTTTACTACTATATACCCGAAAGTAATCCTCAATTTTTTGTTTATAATATTCTGAAGTACTCATTTTAATTTTTTTCCCTGTCCATCCCGAATCTGCTTTTATTCCAAATAGATTATTGGCTTTGGTACTTAAATCTGATTTTCCCCAGCCACTTTCTAATATTGCCTGAGAAATAGTTATAGAAGGAAGAATACCATACTTATCATATATCTCAATTGCCTCTGGATATAAATCATTAATAAATCCTTCCTTAGATTCATCTTTTAAATTATTCTTTTGAGATCCAATATATTTTAAATCATCTATATACTTATATACTTTTTCTTTTTGTTCTTTATCAAAAGATAGCTTATCTAACACTGTATCCAAATCAACGAGCTTATATTGACTATTTTTAATTTTAATGCTTGTACTACTATTGTTATCTATGAACATATTAGCTAATTGATTTATGCTACTATCTGTTGCTTTAGAAAAATCATTTTTATATCTAACACCATCAATAGCCGCCATGAACTTCCAATTTACTTGAAGTTTACCTTTGCTCGCATTATCTGCATTCTGTATATACATTCTTGTGTTTAAATCCTTAAGGTTTATACTATTATATTTTGCCATATAGCCGCTATAAACTCCAAAAATGGCAAAGGCTATAATACCAAATGCTATAATATTTAGTATAACTCTTTTAAATCCTCTTTTTCTTTTTCTCGTGTTCATAATAATTCTCCCTTTCATCCCACATAAAAAATATATAATTATAAATGAACAATCATAACCTAAAAAAACTTCTCTTAATAAGCTATAAAATGTTATGCTAAAATAATAAAATTACATTCGGAATTTCAGTAACCCAATGTTTAATGATAACTTATATTATCTATAAGTTATATACTTAAATTATATAATGTAAATATAAATTTCAGATAACTATTTTTATTAAACTTCTATTACTTTTTAAATAATATTTCGACAATCACTTATTATTTTAAATATATTTTTAAGTGTAATTACTAAAAAAATTATTAATGAATTAACAGCTAGCTTCTTTAACATAAACATCATATATATGTTGCAATTCATAATTCATAATGCACATTTCACAATTCACAATTACTGCTAAAATTCTTTCAATATTTTCAGAATTATGATAAAGAATTATTTTTGCAATATATATTCGCAAAAAAATAAAGAGCCTCTTTTTGTGATATCATCATTATCCCAAGAGTACTCTTCAATTTAATTATCATGTATATTAGTTTGCTGGCTCCCATTTGCAGCGAACTGGTGATATAATAGCGCTTTCTTTCTTTAATTCCTTGAATGCATTATCAATTTCTTTACGATCTAAACCAGATAACTTTTCAACCTCACCTGCGCTAACTGGCTTTCCAGCCTCTCTCATAACTTCTAAAACTTTTTCTTTAACGCTCATTACTTTAACTCCCTTCAGTATGAATTATTTATTTTCTTTGATTATATTCCAAAAAGATAATTTAATCAATAATCATTTTCCAATAAAATCTATTATTGATTTTAGATATTCTTTCTTGTGTACACAAAATTCATGAGCTCTTATATTAAATTTTAACTTTTCATCAATTGAAAAAGCCATAATATAGTCATAGCGACCTAATACCAGCTTCTTAAATTCACTAACTGATAACTTTACCATCTTCTCCACTTCAGATCCAATATTAAATTTAGGATCTTTTACATTATATAAATATACTTCACATATCTCATTATTTAAAAAGCTATTTAGATTA
The DNA here is from genome assembly GCF_002969175.1 of Clostridium sp. MF28. NCBI lineage: Bacteria > Bacillati > Bacillota > Clostridia > Eubacteriales > Clostridiaceae > Clostridium > Clostridium sp. MF28. Next base: position 4,894,678 of record NZ_CP014331.1, on the reverse strand, counting down.
AGTTTTTCTCTTATACTTCCAACAAATCTTAAGTTCCTAGAATTAATTTCTATACCTATTTCTTCCTTAACCTCACGCTTTAATGCATTTTCTATTTTCTCTCCAATATCAACATGTCCTGCTGCTGATATATCATATAATCCTGGAAAATCTTTTTTCTTATATGATCTCTGTTGAAGATATATCCATTTTTCATTGCTAGACTCATCTACTATCCAACAATGAACAACCTTATGTAGAAGTCCATTTGCATGTATTTCCGAACGAGAAGCTACACCAATTTCATTTAATTCTTCATCGTAAAATGACAGTTTCTCTTCACTTTCCGTAAGTATCTCCCCCTTTTATCTATTTTCTTTCAATTGAAAACACTTTTATAGCTATATTAACATCTCATAAACAATTTTTCTATCCAACAATTTTCTTCATACAAATGCTATTACTATCATTTATATACGGTCCATAGTTTTCAGTTAACCTATATCCCATGCTCTCATATAAACTAACAGCTGCCTTTTGTCTGCTTCCTGTCTGTAAAATAATATTTTTAATATTATTCTCAATTGCCAACTTTTCAATTTCTTTTACTATAATCTTAGCTACTCCTCTGCCTCTATCTTCTAATGATACATATACCCTCTTCACTTCTGCTAAATCATAATCAAGAAATTTTAAGCACCCACAACCTATTGTTTTTTTGTCATCATATATTATAATTGTCTTTAAATCTCTAACTGTATTGTGTGATGAATAGTTATTTTGCATCTCCCCATATATTTCGAATAACTCCTCATCAAGTTGCTTCTCTAAAAACTCAAAGTCTACATCTTCCGAAGTGGTTCTTTTGACTATATAATTCATTTTTACCCCCAATTTATTTTTTATCTTTCATCAGAAACTCTACTAATTTTTCTTCATGATTAAATACTAATTCATAATTAAATTTTGGTTTTTCTATTACTATTAATTTAATCTTGGCTTCCCGAACAGCCTTAAGCTTTTCTAGAACTCCACCTTCTTTACCACTGTCTTTAGTCAAAATTGCCTTAATATTATATTGGCAAATAAATGCTTTCTCCAATTCATAAGATATTGGACCTTGAAGCGCTATAATATCTTTAATATTAATTCCCTTCTCGACTATCTTTTCCAATACTTTAGGTGATGGTAAAATTCTATGTATCACTCTATGGTTAAACTCTAAATTTACAAACTTAGAAACATTATTTCCGCCTGTAGTATTTAAAATATTTCCGTCTATATTTTTTATAATTTTAATAGCCTCATCATAATCTTTAACTCTTACTATATCTTCTCCAGTAATACTCTCAAGAGCACCTAATCTTTCATATCTTATATACTTAATCTTAAGATAATTTGCGCACTCTAATGCAGTCTTGGTAACTTCTTGTGCATAAGGATGAGAGGCATCAACTAGCATATCAATTTGATTGACCTCTATCCATTTTAGCATTTCTTCTGCATTCAAAGGCTTTGTGTTTAGCTGTTTTATATTAAATTCCTTGAGTAACTCTCCTCCATACGCTGTAGCAGTTGTAACCGCAATGTCACTAGTATATTTATTTATTAACGATAAAATTTTTCTTCCTTCTGAAGTTCCTAAAATAAATCCAATCATACTTTCTCCATTCCAGATTGCCAAGACACATTAAAAAAATAACGAGCCAACCATGCTAATTTATTTCAAATTTATGTAGTGCATCATTAACTCATTATTTTCTTTCATATACCTAAATACAAACCATCTCTATCTTTTATTTTCATAGCCTCTAGGTGTTATAAATTTTTCATCTTTATAATAACTTTTTGAATTTCCTACTATTACAATAGACATCATATCTACTATATCTTCATCAAAATCTTTGATAGTAAATAATTTATAACTTTGCCCTTCTCTAAGTGCATGTCTTACTACTGCCACTGGAGTGCTATCCTGTCTAAACTCCCTTATTATATCAATACACTCTCTTAAATAGTCAGGTCTTCCTTTACTTTTAGGATTATATAAAGATATTACGAAATCTCCTTCTGCTGCAAGTTTTACTCTCTTCTTTATATCTTCATAAGGTGTCATTAGATCACTTAAGCTAATATTGCAATTATCATGCATAAGAGGCGCCCCAACTACAGATCCTGCCGCACTACTTGCAGTAATACCTGGAATTATCTCCACATCCTCATCTTTTTTAAGTTCAAGTATCAATCCAGCCATTCCATAAATACCTGCATCTCCAGTACTTATTAATGCAACATTCTTATCTTTACATAAATTTAAAGCTTCCTTGCATCTAGCTTCTTCACCTTTCATTCCTGTCGAATATAACTCTTTATCTTTAACTAAGTCTTTTATCATGTCAATATATTTGTTATATCCTACGACAACATCACTATCTTCAATGGCCTTTAATGCTCTCAAGCTCATATTCTCAATGCTTCCAGGCCCTATTCCTATTACTCTTAATTTTCCCATACTTCAATCAACCTCTTTCGCTTCATTTTTATCCTTTGAATAAAATCTAATTCTTATTATCTAATTCTATATTATAGCATTTCACTCTAATATAGGTAAGATAGCATTTGCAATCTTAAAATGCAACTTACCTATTGTATATTTTTCTCATCGAAACAATTTTGATCATATGATATTCCATTACCTGAAATAAAATATTATATTTTGAAATATTGCTTTTTCTCTACTCACATTTCTATATTTATGGGATATATTAGCTACGAATTTAATAGAATTACCTTTTTGTAATGAATACTTTTGATCATCAATATCTATCTCTACTTCACCTTGAGTTACTATAATATATTCTTCAACACCATCACTATGTGGAGTAGATACATGATTGCACCCTGGTTCTAATTCAATAGTGAAAATTTCAAAACCTCTATTTGCATCAAAAGGAAATATGGGATATAACTTCATTCTGGCATCGTCTTCTATAATCGGATCAATATTATTTTGATCTACGATCTCTAATTCATCCTGCTCTTCATCAATAAAAAAGGAAAATGATACCTTTAATCCAGTTGAAATTTTCCATAAAGTCGATACTGTCGGATTTGATTGTCCTCTCTCTATTTGACCTAACATAGCTTTACTAACTCCAGTCAATTTTGCTGCTTCATCCAAACTTAATTCTCTCTTATTTCTGATTTCCTTTAATTTGCTTCCAATAATCGAATTTAAATTTCTCATATTCTGCTCCTTTGCTCGAAAACATTGTATGTCATAACATATATACAAATAATATATTGCACAAAATATTGTTCCCGTATATAATATAACATATCTTACTAATTAGATTCACAACTTAATTTCAAATATTTTAGATAAGGAGTCTTTCAAATGGCAAAAGCATTTCTATTAGGAGTCGCAGCATCATTTTTCTTTGCATTCACATTTATATTAAATCAACAAATGAATATTTCTGGCGGAAGCTTTTTATGGAGTTCATCACTTCGATATATCTTTATGTTGCCACTCTTGCTTATTATTATGATTATAAATAGACAATTAAATCCTGTATTAAATGATATAATTAATAAACCTATTCAATGGATTACTTGGAGCACAATAGGCTTTGGATTATTTTACGCTCCTTTAAGCTTTGCATCTGCATATGGTGCATCATGGCTAGTTGCTGGAACTTGGCAATTAACTATAATTGCTGGTGCTCTTATGTCTCCATTATTTTTTAAAAATATTAAAACACCTGCTGGAATATGCAAAGTAAGAAATACACTTCCGAAAAAATCTCTGTTAATGTCCTCTTTAATATTACTAGGTATATTTTTAATGCAGTTTGAACAATCAAAAAATGTCTCTTTCTCAGAAATAATCTCTGTAGTTATTCCCGTTATTCTAGCTGCATTTGCTTACCCACTTGGTAATCGCAAGATGATGGAAATCTGCGATGATAATTTTAATACCTTTCAGAGAGTATTTGGAATGACTTTATGTAGCATGCCTTTTTGGATATTAATATCAATATTCGGTGTATTATCTGTAGGTATGCCAAGTAACGGACAAATACTTCAATCCTTAGTCGTTGCTATTTTTTCAGGAATCATTGCCACAATACTGTTTTTTAAGGCAACCGACATAGTAAGTAATGATACACATAAGTTAGCCGTTGTAGAATCAACACAATCCGGGGAAGTAATATTTACTCTTATAGGTGGAGTTTTTATATTTCATGATAAATATCCAACATTTGTTGGACTAGCAGGCATAATATTAATAGTAATAGGCATGATTTTAAATAGTATTGTGGAATCATAAAATCATTGGTTTAACAAAAAGATAGGCTTTGATAAGCTTATACTTATCAACCATTGATTTCATTACTTTTTACGACTAGAAATTTTTATATTTCCGTTCTTGTAAAAAACAAGAAGAGATGTTGCTTCTTCTACTTGTCAATAAGTATTTTTCACAACATCTCTTAATATTTCTTATTCTTCTGCTGGCTTGAAAGTTCCTTCAATAAATTTATTAGGATTAAATATATGCTCTATTCTTGGTAGTGAAATCCCCAATGTTTCTCTTAGAACATCTTCTACTGTTTCTACTGCTATAATAGTTAATTGTTCCTTAACTTCTTGTGGAACCTCATTTAAATCAACTACATTATCCTTTGGAATTAGTACTTTTGTAATTCCGGCTCTTTGAGCTCCTAATAATTTTTCTTTAAGTCCTCCTATTGGAAGAACAGCTCCTCTTAGAGTTATTTCTCCTGTCATTGCAAGTTTCGAATCTACTTTTATACCTGTAACAAGTGATGCAAGTGCAGTAAATAATGCAATTCCTGCTGATGGTCCATCTTTAGGAACAGATCCTGATGGAACATGAATATGAATATCTCTTTCTCTAAAGTTTATAGCATTAATCGGCAATCTTGATTTTAATAAACTTAAAGAGATTTGCGCAGATTCTTTCATAACATCCCCTAGCTGTCCAGTTAAGACAATTTGTCCACTTCCTAGCATTCCTGTCGCTTCAATGAAAAGTATTTCTCCACCTACAGATGTCCACGCTAGTCCAGTTACAACCCCTGGAACATTATCATCTTGAGCCTTATCATGGCTTGAAACCTTTCTTCCTAATAAGTCCTCTAAATCATCTTCTTTAACTTTAAAAGGTAATTCCACCTTATTAGATACAATCTTTTCTGATGCAATTCTTGCAATAGTTGCTATTTGCTTTTTAAGTCCTCTTACTCCAGCCTCTAGAGTATATTCACTTATAATTCTTTCTAATGCTGCATCTTCTATAACAAGCTGAGTATCATTTAATCCGTGTTCTTCAAGAACTGCTGATATCAAGTGATTCTTTCCTATATGGAATTTCTCATTCATAGTATAACTAGAAATTTGAATTACTTCCATCCTATCTAATAAAGGCCTTGGTATAGTATCTAGAGAGTTAGCTGTAGCAATAAAGAATACATTAGATAAATCATAAGGTACATCTAAATAGTGATCAGTAAAAGTATCATTTTGTTCTGGGTCTAGTACTTCTAATAATGCACTTGCTGGGTCTCCATTATAGCTAGCCATCAACTTATCTACTTCATCTAAAACCATAACTGGATTTATTTCTCCTGCTTTCTTTATACTTTGAATAATTCTTCCTGGCATTGCACCTACATAAGTTCTTCTATGCCCTCTTATTTCAGCCTCATCACGAACTCCACCTAAGCTTAATCTTACATATTTTCTGTTTAAAGCTTCTGCAATACTCTTTCCTAAACTTGTCTTTCCTACTCCTGGAGGACCTACTAATAGTAGAATAGAACCCTTTTTATCATTTTTAAGCTGCATAACTGCTAAATGTTGTATTATTCTATCTTTAACTTTTTCTAATCCATAATGCTGTTCATCTAATATTCTTCTTGCCTCTTCTAAATCAATGTCCTTAAATTCTTGTTTTTTCCAAGGAAGCTGAATTAATAATTCTAAGTAGTTTTTAATCACATTGTATTCAGCACTATTTGGACTTTGGCTTTCTAATTTTCCTAATTCTTCTAAAGCAACTTCTTTTATCTCATCCGGCATCTGAGCCTCTTCAATTCTATTTAAGTAGTTCTTGTCCTTTTTAGAAGGTGAGCTTTTTCCTTCATTTAATTCTTCTTGGATAGCTTTTAACTGCTCTCTTAATACTGTTTCCCTATAATTCTTATTAGCTTTTTCTGTGAATTTTTCTGCTAATTCAAATTGTAATTTTAAAGATTCTTTTTGTTTTAATAAATAATCTATAAATTTAAGACCTCTATCCTTTAATGATTGAGTTTCCAACAAATCATATTTTTCCTCACTTGAAATTTGCATGAAATGAGATAAATATCCCATAAGCTTATTCAAATCTTTTTGACCTTCTACAGCCAACATAAACCTTTCTGATCCTTTAAAATTCTCACTAATTTCACGAGTAACTTTTTTAATATACTCTACCATTTCATCCTTACTTTTTTCTGTAAGATCAATAATATCGGGTGCAAATTCGAATTCAGCTTTAACAAAATCTTCTTCAATACTAAATGTTTTAATTTCAACTCTATCTAATATTTTAATTTCAGCTTTATATCCCTTTTCTGTTTTTTCAATTGCATTTACTTGAAATGTAACACCAACTCTATGAAAATCTTCTTCCTTTAACTTACTTTGACCAAAGTTTTGTTTTAAAGGTAATGCAATATTAACTATATCTTCATCTGATAAACTTTCAATCTGAGTTTCACTAAATTTATTAAATTTTAGTGTATGGTACATTCCAGGTAATAACACTATATCTGATACAGGAATTACTTTTCCTATATTATTTTTATTATCTAAATTTATCATCATAATCATCCTTCCTATTAGAACATTCTTAAACGAGCATTCATTTAAAGATTAGTTAAGCAATAGCGAGATACTTCTGCAATTATATTTCACAAAATCTCTCGCACTAAAAAACAGTCCGTTTAATTATATAAGTAATGCCTCTTGCACTATTCTAATGAGTTCCTTTAGCAACTCAATTTTTTCATTTTCATCAATACATGAATTAATAGCAATTGATTTTACTGGATAAAAAAGTATTGCTTTTAAATTATCATTTTGAAGATTTTTAAAAACTTTTCTTTCTTTCATTTCATCAAGAAAATTATTTAGGTTATCTATTCCCCTCTTAGTCAAGCATTGATTTGATAAAGCTGGACAATTAGCAAATTGATCTACGAAATGAAAGACTTCTCCATGCTCCCTAATATAAATAAAATACTCTTTAACAATAATTTCAATAACTTGCTGACCATTCATCTTATTGTTAAGTTTACTGAGTATGTAATCAAAAATATCTTCAGAATATTCAAGATATATGTCTTGTAACATGACTTCTTTATTTTCATAATAAATATATACTGTAGCAGGTGATACCCCTGCCTCTTTTGCTATCTTCGAAATAGACGTACCGTGAAAGCCTTCTTTAAGAATTAATTTAATAACTGCTTCCTTTATGTTCTTTTGCTTTTCATCGTCTTTCCTTCTCATTTAAACACCTCTATTATTATATTTCTATAATAAATGAACATTCTTTTATTGTCAATATATATTCCACCAATTTTATCTTATTAAATGTTAATTTTCTTTTAAAATCTACATAAAGAAACTAAAAACATAATTTACTTGTTTTTAATCTAGTAAAAAATACATCACTCCTAATTATCAAAAGCATTAAAAATCGCTATTCAACTTTAAAATAGCGATTTTTAATACTTTCCAAACTTTTATGTTTAAAACAAGATGTAACTTAAATCAAACAATTCCTTACATATTCAATACATGTCTACATTCACTAGCACATTGACTACATACATCAGCACAAGTTTGACAATGTTCATCATTGAATCTTCCGCATTCTTTTGCACAGCTTTCACATACGGTAGCACATACAGTAGCTATTTCTCTTATATGACCGCTTCCTCTTGAAATAAAACAAGCTGTTGTAGAGCAAATTTCAGCACAATCTTGAAGTGATTTAATACAATACATCCGATCTCTAGCATCACTATGTTGTAAACATAAATTTAAGCATTCCTCACATATTTGCACACATTTGCTGCAAGCATCAATGCAATATTGCATTGGGTTTCCTTCGGATATTAATGAATTTGAATGTCTAGTCATAGTTGCTTCCATTTTTGTTTCCTCCTTTATTATTTTATTGATAACAAAATATATTTTCTTCTAACGCACTAAAAATATACTTTGTAATTTCTGCTTAAGTCGCCTATAAAATTCAAAAAGGATAAATTAATATATTGATAATTTTTTGTATACACTTTTTAGTTTATACTTGTTATATCTTAAATCTTTGTAGTTAATATATTTGTGCATCAAAAACAGGAGCAGATTAAGTACCATCTGCTCCTAATTTATATATGTTCTATATTTAAATTCTTTTATACAAGCTAATGACATGTACTTCCCAAAACTCATCTACCCATAAACCAACTATTGTATCAACTGAAAAATTCCAATTTTTAATCAAATTTGTAGCTTCTTCTATTTGCCTATAATGAACCTCAGCATCCACTGGATTCGCAGCACAGTCATAATGGCCTACCAATCCAATTATTTTGGATTTATGAGCTTTAACCGAAATATTAATCTTATCTTTTAATCTACTTGAATAAAACGGATTCCCTTCTGACACTATCTTATCCATTCCAGGCTCAGTTATTAAATCTACATACTCCACATTAAAATTTTCTTTTATCCAATTTATTACTGGAATCTGAGTCCTTCCGTCAATACAATTTAAAACTGTCCCAAAGCTTTTTTTCATTCATACCACCTAAAACTATTATTCTTAGGTAAGATATGAATATAAGTTGGCGTTTGCTATCAATCTCCTCAAATAAACATTATATATTATTGTTTTTTAACTACAAAAATAATTATATTCATAATTCTTTATTAGAATCTTAATTGCTCTAATGAACTCTTAGATGCATTTTACCTCTATTCTATTACATTTGCTTCCATAGGGCTACAGAGTTCCTTTAAAATGAAATCTATATTTCATTTTTATCTCTAAATTCAATTTCTGTGCCCTCAGGAGCCTTTAGTTTAAATAAGAAACTATCCTCAACTTTGTATATCACTTCATTATTTTTAACCCTAAAATTGTTATAACCTAAACCTTTAATCCTGTTAAATTCCTCTTGAACATTATCCACTAAAAAGCACATATGAACTATTCCTTCGCTTAACTTATTCCACTTAGAAAGATTTTCTCCCTTCTTGCTGGTTTGTAACTCAATCATGAATGTTCCTAGTTTTAACCATGTATTATAATCTCTAGTATGGAAATTCTTTGTCTCTTCTACAATCTCAAACCCAAGAATATTTTTATAAAATTCAAGCGATTCTTTGTAACTATTAGTTTGAATGCACACATGGTGCATAGCTTTTATTCCCATTATTTTTCCTCCATAATAAATCTATTTATACTTGTAAATTTATCCATAATTATTCTATTTAAATACAACATATTGTCCCTTATACTCTGCGAAAACAGTTCCCTTATTTTTAATAACAACCTTAAGATCTAATCTACTCTTGTTATGTTTCGTGTATGTTTCGAGAAATTCTCTTCTTGTTTCATCCCCCAAGATTTCACATTGTGCAGTGAAATCTTCACGTATAGGAGCTCTATAATTTATATTACTTTTTTTAATTACTATCTGAGCCTTTGGATCAATTTCTTTAATATTTACAAAAACCATAGACCATCCGCATATTGTCATCAAAGTATTTATACTTCCTCCAAACGCTGTTAATTTATCATTTATATTAGGTTTTAATTTAGCAGCAAGTATAACCCTCGACTTAGTAAACTCTATAACACTTATGCCCATAGCTTCTGTAATTGGTATGTTGGTATGTAAAAACTGCTCAAACTCATTCTCACTCATTATCTTACCTCCGATGTTCATCTACATGTATTGTAGACAAAATATAATATTTATAAATTTTATCATATAACTCAATTCAAATCCAATATATGACATAATATTAGAATCAAATGATTATTATTCTAATATTGAAATATAATTGTCTTAACTTGTCAGACATGCTATTGTTATCTATATAAATTCTAATATTAAAGGAGCAATTATGAAAAATATTACACATTATTTATTAGTTTCATTTATTTTAATTTTATTATCATTCATAATGTTTTTCATTCACTATTTAGTATTTGGTCAATTGGAAAACACGATTTATTACTCTTTTATGAGTCTCTGTTTTATCCCTATAAATATATTAGTCGTAACCCTAGTATTTGATAAACTTGTAGAAAGACGTACTAAACTTGAACGCTTAAGTAAATTAAATATGTTAGTCGGATTATTTTTTAGTGATATTGGTTTTACTCTATTGGAAATAATAGTAGCTGGTGATGCGAATATACAATATTTAAATCTAGATTTTATAGACTTAAAAACTTCTAATAATAAACTAAAATCTTATGAACACATAATAGCCTTTGAAAAAATTAATTATCCTAGGCTTGAAAAACTAGTTCTCGGAAGTAGAGATATTTTATCTAACCTTATAAGTAATGAGAATATATTAGAGCATGAAACCTTTGCCGATTTACTTATGTCTCTAATGCATTTAAGAGATGAAATAGTATTTTTACAATATAAAACATTGACAAAAGATGACTCTACTCACATAAAAGGTGATATTTGCAGAGTCTATAGGGCATTAACTTCTCAATGGATAAATTACCTTTCTCACTTAAAGCAATTTTATCCTTATCAATATAATGGTGCCATCAAATTCAATCCATTTACAGTTACTAGCAGATAATAATTAAAGCAGGAGCTTTAAATTCTCCTGCTACAATTTCTTTAATCATTAATTTAAAGTTTAAATTTTATTTTACAATATTATGTTTATTTCCTTACCACACTTTGGGCACTTATTGTCTTTTATAAATACATTAGTTGAATAACCATTCCTCTCAATAAGCAGTTCATTGCAATTATCACAATAAGTATTATTATCAACTCCTTGAACATTTCCTACATATACATGTTTCAAGTATTTCTTTGCTTCATTTTGAGCTTCTGTTATCTTTTCTATTTTTGTAGCCTCATTCTCCATCTTATATCTTGGAAAATATCTGCTTAAATGAAGAGGTATATTTTCATCAACACTAGCTATAAATTCAGCTATTTGCCTTGATTCTTCTAAAGAATCGTTTTCTTCGCTGACAAGTAAAGTGGTAATTTCCACATGACAGTATTCACTGCACCTTTTTATAGTTTCTAGAACAGGCTCAAGTTTTGCACCACAAATATTATTATAGTATCTATTTGTATATCCCTTTAAATCGATATTCATAGCATCTACATAAGGAAGAAGCTTCTTAAGCGGCTCTTCATTAATATAGCCATTAGTAACAACCACAACACTTGTATCAGTATTACTCTCTTTTATTCCCTTTGCAGCATCATAAATATATTCATACCACATAAAGGGTTCATTATAAGTAAACGCAACACCAATATTGTTTTCTATGGTCGGAATAATGCCTATTAGTTTTTCAACGTTTATATATTGGGTTTGTGGCTTCCCCTGCGATATCTCATAATTTTGACAAAAGCTACACGTCATATTACATCCAAAGCTTCCAATTGATAAAATATCTTTTGATGGTTTGAAATGATATAAGGGTTTCTTCTCAATGGGATCAACTCCCATTGAAGTTACTTCTCCATAATTTATTGCAATAGGGACTTTAGATTCCAACGTTCTAACTCCACAAATTCCAAACTTATCTTCATCTATTAAACAATTATGTGGACATATCCTACATCTCACTTTATCCTTAACTTCCTCATAAAACGGTATTTTTTTTCCCACTCTTTATCACCTTCTTTAAATAAAGTATAAGTTATTCATAAATATCTTTGATTTTTAAAACTATACTATTAAAATCTTTAACTTTAAATAAATTTATTATCTATCCTTCCTTATATCTTACAACTTCAAATCTTTCTATCTTATAATCCTCGTCAAAATCTATATTTGCCTTATCACATGCAATTTGCAATTGTTCATCTACAGTATTCACACCTTCAAGATCCGGAAGCAATAACCCTCTTCTCATTCCTAAAGAAACAATGACTCCATATTTTTTAGGATCTAAATCTTCCTTATTACATGGTTCCGAATCCATAAGAACATCTACAGATATATCAATATCATCCATTTCATCTTCTGAAACTTCTGGAAATCTTGGATCACTCATAGCTGCTTCTATAGAATTTCTTATTATTTCCTCACCCACAGAACCTGTTGTTGGTGCAATTGTTCCTATACATCCCCTAAGATTGCCAAACTTCTTTAAAGACACAAAGACACCGTGTCTTTCATTTAATAGTTCTTTTGGCAAATTAGAGATATCTTCTATACTTTTTCCGTGAGAAAAATAATGATTTAAATTCTCCCTTGCAAGTTTTACATAGGAATTACTCTCATTTAGCTTTGCTTTCAGTTTTTCTTCTTTATATTTTGTTAGCTCGTCTAAATAGTTCCTATCTTGGTGCTGTCTACTAAGTTTCATTACTCCATATCCCACTCCAAAAGTTCCCTGATACGATAAAAGCTCTCCTTTTATTTCTTTGCCTTCCATTGCTCCAAGAAGTATATAAACCGAATTTAACCCACATTGTCCAGCCTCACTAATCATAGTTCTATTCATATTAAAGGCTCCTAAAACATCTCCTTTTTCGAGGTTACCTAAAAGAGCTTTATCAAACAATTCTCCATATGGTGAATATGAATATGGTCCTTCATCTTTAAGCTTATGCGAAAGGTCTCCACTTGCTATAATAACAGCTTTTCTATTTAATTCTTCTGCTACATTTTTTATCTCCATACCAAATTTATATAAGTTAATATCCCCTATCATTGAGTAAGTAATGTGAACTAATTTATAATCGTTGTAATATTTATTAATGAAATATAGTGGTACTATACTTCCATGGTCTAATTCATAATTAACATTATATCTACGTAATAATTCCCAATCTACAAGGACTGACGGAATTCCTTCTACATGACATGCAGTGCCAAGTTTAACATTAAATTCTTTATCTATAGGAATATCCATTTTTATGTTTGTACATCTAAATTGGCTTAAATCTCCTGAAATTCTTTCCTCGTCTGATATGGCTATTGCATCAGAAAACATTGTAGCATGAGGTGTTATAATTATTATTGTATCTGGTTTAATATCTGCTACTTCTCTCCCTATTTCATTGCATGCCAAACTTGTTTCCTCTATTTTCTTTTCTTCTCCTTTACCTATGTCTGGTATAATTATTGGCGGATGCGGCATTAAATAATAACCTAGTATATTTTCCATGTTCTCACCTCCTAATTGGAACTATTGATTTTCTCTAGATTTTTCATTTTCCTTAACCTTTTCTAAATAGTTTCTTTGATTTACTATATTTTCTTCGAAATTTTCTACTGCATGTTTAGTGAAATTCCAACACTCATAATGTTCTTAAATTTATTACCTTCACTATTTCTACTCATTAGTTAAATTCTCCTTTCTAAAGAATTATTTAAGCTAATTTTCTTTAAATATATATGTTGCAATTCACAATGCATATTTCACAATTCACGATTAAACCTAAAATTCTTGCAATATTTTTAGAATAATGATGAATGATTATTTTTGCTAGATATATACGTCTTTAACCAAAACAGTTTCAAAGAAAATTACTTATCTCTCAATTTTATTATCCTTTTTATTAGTGATTTTTTTAATCTCTTCTCCAGAATAATGGAAATTCTGAATTGCTGTAGTCAAATCACTTCCTAAACTACTAATACTGTTTCTTTTATCATAAGGCTTATTCTTCATAAATTTGTCTCCCCGAACTCTAATTTATTTTTAAAAATTGGGTAAATTATTTTTATAGAGATAAATTTCTGTAATAAATCATTTCGTTTCTATTATTTCTATAAATATATTTATTATGCTTGCAGCATACTAAACTCATAAGCTAACAACTTATTATTAGCTTCTTATCAATATTAGTCTAAATCCTCATATAAGGGCTGAAATCCTATGGATTTGGCACTATTCACTGTATTATCTAATTTTTAATGGTTTGACTAATATTTTTTAACAATGTTATTATAATAATTATTCTTAAAATAATTATTAATTTACCTACTTTACATATTAAAAGTAAATTAAACAAGTATTTAAATTTCATTTATTTAATTTTAGGAATTATGTATAACTATATTTGATGTAAAGGATGATTAATGTGAAATCAACTACAAAACATGGAGATGTTGCAAAACTGAGTGCTGGAGGAGTACTTATAGCACTAGGTGTAGTTTACGGAGATATTGGAACTTCACCACTTTATGTAATGAAATCAATTATTGAAGGTAATGGAGGCTTGAAGAATATATCTGAAAACTTTATTCTTGGATCGTTATCTCTAATTTTTTGGACAATTACAATTTTAACAACAGTAAAGTACGTCCTTATAACTTTAAATGCTGACAATAACGGTGAAGGTGGGATCTTTTCACTATTTACCTTGGTTAGGAATCGCGCAAAGTGGCTTATTATTCCAGCAATGATTGGTGGATCAGCATTGCTTGCTGATGGGACGCTAACTCCCGCTGTAACTGTCACTTCAGCAATTGAGGGATTGGATTTAATTCCAAGTTTTAGGGCTTTTTTTGGCAGTCAGGTTGATATTGTTACAATTGTAATAATAATATTAAGCGCTCTATTTTTCATTCAGCACTTTGGAACTGATTTGATTGGAAAAATGTTTGGTCCAATAATGTTTGTCTGGTTCTCTGCACTAGCTATATGGGGAATTATCGGTATTTCACACGATTGGACATTATTGCGTGCCCTATCTCCATACTATGCAATTAACACTCTTTTTAGCAGTGAAAATAAAGCAGGTTTTTTTATACTTGGCAGCATATTTTTAGCAACTACAGGTGCTGAAGCTCTTTACTCAGATCTTGGGCATGTTGGTAAATATAATATTTATGGTTCTTGGCCATTTGTTAAGATATGTTTATTATTGAACTATTTTGGTCAGGGAGCTTGGTTATTATCAGCTAGACATAATCCTACTTTTACGAATATGGAAGATTTAAACCCATTTTTTCAATTAATTCCATCTTCTTTTTTAATTTTTGGTATAATAATTTCAACTTTAGCGGCAATTATTGCTTCACAAGCGCTAATTTCAGGTTCTTTTACTCTTGTTTCTGAAGCAATTAAGCTAAATTTATTTCCAAGATTACATATTATGTATCCATCTAGCACTAAGGGACAACTTTACATACCTTCGATTAATAAATTTTTATGGATTGTCTGTATCGGAATTGTTCTCTATTTTGGAAATTCCGCAAGAATGGAAGCAGCTTACGGATTATCGATTACAGTTACTATGTTGATGACTACTATTCTTTTATTTAATTACTTATTGAAGAAAAAAACACCGCTCATTGCTGCTGTATTAATCCTTGTTTTCTTTAGTGCATTTGAGTTTTCTTTCTTCATTGCAAATATTGTTAAATTTACTCACGGAGGATTTATTGCTGCTTTAATTGCTCTTGCAATCTTAAGTGTTATGTATATTTGGATTAAAGGTTACTATATTAAAATGCGTTTATTAGAACATGTCCCAATTGAAAATTATAAAACCCAACTTAATCAATTGCGCCAAGATAGTGATCGTCCTAAGTATACAACAAACCTTGTATGTTTAACTAGCAGCCATGATCCTGAACAAATCGAAAGAAAGATAATGTATTCCATTTTAGACAAAAGACCTAAAAAAGCAGATGTTTATTGGTTTGTTAATATTGCTGTTACTGATGAGCCTTATGTAGCAGAATATTCAGTAGATACTTTAGGAACATTATATATTGTAAGAGTTCAAATAAGACTTGGATTCAGAGTAGAACAAAAATTGAATGTCTTTCTACGACAAATTTCAACTGAGTTAGTTGAAAATGGTGAAATAAAAATTCAATCTAGAAACTATACAACTATGCCAGATAGAAAAGTCGGAGATTTCCGTTTTCTTTTAATTCAAGAGCAGCTTTCGTATGAGACAGCTTTAAATTTCTGGGAAGAATTGATACTTAAAGCAAAATTATTCATAAAAAGATATACCGTTTCTCCAACCAAATGGTTTGGCCTTGAGAATAGTGATGTTGATGTTGAAAAGGTACCTCTATTTATAGGAAAATATGACCATACAACTTTAAAAAGAACTCCAAAATAACATTATTGAATTAATTAAATATTTAAATATAACTGTCCACAATTTAGTGGGCAGTTATATTTTTTCTTTAAAATATTTATTTAATTTTTACAGCTTATTTTTTTCTATGGCTTTATATATAAATATAAGAATTGTTCCTATTAAATATGAAATGATATCGCAAAAATCAAAAGTTGATCCAAGAATTATTTTTGCTATTTTAAAATCTTCCATGTGCAAAAGAGAAACCAAATTAAAATACTGTCCTATCTCAATTAAGCAAGCAAATATGAAAACATATATTGGTGAAACCTTCTTGGTAAACACTCCAATAAAAAAATAAATTAAGCATACAACTAATACATCTCCAATAAAAGGTCTAATTATATTATCATGTATAAAAGCTCCAATATATACTTCTATTAAAAATAAGACTATGAAAATATATAAATATTTGTAGTTTACTCTCATATCAATCCCCTCCCATTAATCTAACTTAAATTTATAACTTTTAAGCATTTATTCCAATAATACATATCAGCAGAACAAAATCGCAGACGACTTTGGATCTGGCGACCTTTTATGCATCTTCCTTTGCGAGCGTATTTAAGAAAAGTCTGGCAGTATTTTTTATTCTTTTAAAATCATAAGCCGAATCAATTAGTCTGTTTGAAGAATTATGCCCTAACTGAGTACATCGTCCACAGATTTTACTACAATATACTTTCCTAAAGAATAAAAAATAATAAGGATAGAAGCACCAAATCTCTATCCTTATCATATATTCTAAATTGATTTATGTTTTATATTATACTCTAATCCAATATAAAAGCTTTTTTAAAGTATTCTTCTTGCTGCGTAAAAGTTATATACTGGACCAACCTTGACAACATCACCTGTTTGTGGTGCATGAATCATTTGTCCATTTCCAACATATATTCCAACATGTCCAGCATGAGGGAATACTAAATCTCCAGGTTGAAGTTGATCCTCACTAACAGGTCGTCCAACATCAATCTGTGTATAAGTTGTTCTTGAAATATCTATCCCTGTAGCATGCTCATAAACATATTCTGTAAATCCTGAACAATCAAATGTACTTGGTCCTGTTGCTCCCCATACATAAGATGCTCCTAAATGCTTATATGCCTCATTAAGAACTGCTTGTGCACTACCTCCAGATGGCGCAGCTACAGATGAACTTGATTTCTGACTACTCTTTGATTGGACACTTGATTGTACATTTGAAGCTACTACTGATTGCTTTACACTTTCTGCAGCAATCCTATCTTCCTCTTGCTTCTTTTTAGCCGCGGCTGTCTTTCCTTTTTCTATTTTATCATTGATTTCCTTAGTAACAATTGGGCTCTTAATTTGACTATCCCTAATACTAATTAACTGGTTAACTGCGCCTTGAATCTCTGTTGATGAACTATTTGAACTATCAATTACATCAAACTGATACTTTACAGCATCTCTTTCAAGTTGTGATAAATACTGTTCATCAAATTTACTTTTTTCTGCCTTAGCCTGATTAGCTAATTGTTCTTCTTCTTTCTTTTTTTGTGATAACTGATTTAAATTATCTTGTGTTTCTTTGTTAAGCTTGCTAATTTCAGCTTTTTTATCGTCTAATGACTTTATTTTAGCATTTAATTCATTTTTCTTGTTATTGATATCTTCTATGTAAGACTTGTCTTTCCCTACAATCTTACTAACAGCCTGCAATCTCGAAAAAAATTCAGTTGTTGAATCCGAGTTAACGACAAAATTTAAATAATTAAATTCCAAATCTCCTGATGCATACATAACTTTAACTCTTTGTCCTAAAGCTAGATCTAAATCATTGATGTCTTTTTTGTATTGCTCAATATCCTTTTTTGTCTTCTCAGTAATTTTATTAATATTATCTATCTCTATTTTATTTTTATCCACAGTTGCTTGTAATGGCTCCATCTGAGTATCTAAATCATAAATTTTATTTTCAATATCTTTTATGTTATTTTCTATTTCCGCATATTTCTGTCTAGAAGCATCCAACTGTGCATTATCAGGTGCTGCAAAAGCAGCTATGGAACTACTTGTAGTGATTACTGTTGCTAATATAAGTGCTAAAACCTTATTTTTCATAATACCGTCGGTTGTTACAACCCTTTCCCCCTTTGTCATCCCCTGTTATACATAATTATAGCACTTTTAGTAACCGTCAACAAACCTCATATATGCTGTGATAATACATTAAATTAGTTTTTCTTCTCTATTCTTCTATTCTCCTTAAAAATTTGGTAAAATATTCACATTTACTTAAGTTAAGATTTATAAATATTTTTATATACGTTAGCATATTTTATATAAGAATGCAGACTTTTACGATAAGAATATTTTTTGATTCGCCACTACTTTTTCTATAATTTCACTATTAAATTTATTACTCAAAAAACTACTCCATTAATATTATTTTGATTTTTCACCTTTATGTTTTCCTAGTTAACAAAGTATTTATATTCATTAGATTTTAGTCTCATAAAAGAAAAAAAGCACTAACTTCCATATAAAGAACAGTTGTGCTTTCATTAAAATACTTCACAATTTATTACCAATACTATTTTAAACTAATTTGGGAAGCGTAGTCGCTCCATGAGGCATAAGATTAATCGTAGGATTTTTATTTTGATTATTATCATAAGAAATTTTAAGTGCCTCCTCCAAAGTTCTAACAACAATAATTTTTGTATTCTTTAGCAAATCAGGATCAATTTCTGAAACCAAAATTAACCTATACTTTTCTCCTGTTTCACAGAAGAAGTACCCTACATATTTTGATATAGTATAATTCTCTCTGAGGTCTCTTTCTCTATCAAGCATATTGTCAAAATTTAATATCATATCATTAATATCTTTAATTTCTCCAATTCCCTCACTGCACTCAGCAAGTACTATAATGGTACCTCCTTCTACAACTGCTTCTTTGGCATTTATCAAAGTTTTTATTGATTGATAAAGATTTATGTCTTTTGGTGCCCCTCCCGCACTTGCAATAACTATATCTGATTTACTTCTTATATTGACACCGTCAATATTATCCACCAATTTTCTTCCTGCCTCATGAGCTGTTATATAATCTCCAGCAACCGCACCTGCTATATTTCCATCAGGTCCCATGACTACATTAAGCATAAATGTTGGTTTTACCATTGCTGCTGCTTGCATCATATCATCGTGTACTGGGTTTTCTATAATATTACCCGAGCACACACTCTCTCTTGTCCCGCTTCCAAATCCATCATTTAACGAAAGTGAATGATTGGCTGATATTGTTTTAAATGATGCAATACCAGGAAGTATAGATTTTTTCCCTCCTGACCAGCCTACAAGAAAATGATAGACTATAGCTCCTGTAATAACTATATGATCAGATTCAACAGCTTTTTTATTTAACATAACAGGAGTGCCATAGCTTGTCTCCCCTAGATATGTCATACTTTCTTCATCGAAGCAATCATGATCGTAAACTTCAAATCTTTTTGATAGCTTTTCTCCAAGAAGTATTTCATGTTCTTCTCTTGTCTGTTTTCTATGAGTCCCCTGAGCAGATAAAAATATAATATCTTCGTCTTTAACTCCGCCTTCATTTAGTTCCTCTACGATTTTATATAAAAATTTATATGGCTTTTGCCAACTTCTTGTAATATCTGAAATTATTATACAAACTTTTTCACCTTCATGTACAATATCTTTAAGTCTTTCGCTGTCAATAGGATTATACAATGCCTCAGCTATAATTTCATCTTCTGTCTTACTCTTTTTAAAATCATTGCTTTCAATTATCTCCAAAAGATTTTCTTCTTCAATAAAAGCCCTCATTTTATCTCTTCCATATTTCATATTAATTTCTTTCATTTATAGTCCCCCAATAACGAATTTGTTAATGCTTTTGAATTTTTATTGCCAATTTATCAAAGCTTTCCATCTACTTTTAATATAATACAAATTTTAACTATAGTCAAATTAGAATTTAGAAATAGTCTTTTATTCTAACACACCTCTTTAGCCTCAAACATATTCAATTTTATATTAACAAGTAAGAAACAGAATTGCTTGATATTACTAAAATAATAAATCCACTATTCATTGATGCATAGTCACAATATATAGTGATAGATCGTGAACTTCATGATAATATTCAAAATATTTACTTATACCTTTCTAGAATGTATACAAAAAATTAAAACCATAGAGAAACTCAAATCTCTATGGCTTTAATTTTATATATTATAATTTATGACAAGTATAATAAAATATCATATTTAATTTTGAAAATTCACTTTTTCTATATAGTGGCAATTAACATCAATATGATTTAAAAATAATAATAATCTCTCATAAAGCGGATGAACATTATCACCATATTTTGCTTCTAGACTTTCTCCGATGTCTTTTACATTTTTCTTTCCATCTATCTGCAATAATATCCAGCTTCCATATTCATCCAAAGTAATCTTTTTATAATCTGGAATTCTAAATTTAAGTTTTCTAAAGAACCTTTGGACCTTATGGTCTTGTTTTAAAAGTATAGTCACAATATTATCTTTATCCACTTCATACTCTAAATCATCAGATATTTTATATACTAGCTCTAAAACATCTTTATTATTTTCCAGCATTTTTTACCTTACTCTTTAGAATTGGTATTGCAGTTGCTATTACTAAAACTATTAGTAATATGAATGCCATTCCATTAGAAGCTGCAAATCCACTTGGCTCAGCTCCACCTACAAGACCTGATATCTGGAATATTATTCCTATAAGTCCAAGAATAGAACCTCCAGCAACTAGTCCAGAAGATAAGCTTATACCATTTGAAACTTTAGCTTCTTTTTCCTTTTCAGATTTAGAATTCTTTTCTATAAATAGACGTACCAATGCTCCTGCCAATATTATAGTAGTTGTAGATATAGGTAAATAGAATCCTATAGCAACTGCCATTATAGGAAGGTTTAACATAAATAAAACAAGTCCCATAACAACACCAGCAATTACCATTACCCAAGGTAATTGGCCTGACATTATTCCAGCAGTTAATGTAGACATTAAGTTAGCTTGTGGCAATGCAAACGGAACATTATCACCAGTTATTGCAAGTTGATCTGAAAGTAATAATATAGTACCAACAACTACCGCAACACCTAAAATTCCAGCTATTGCAAAGTACTTTTCCATTTCTCTTTTATCGCCACCTATTACAAAAGTAACCTTTTGAGATTGTGAGTAACCGCCTGCTACTGATATAGCAGTAACAATAAATGTCCCAAATAAAAGTAGTGATTTGTTGCTTTCAGGGCTCTTCCATCCCATTACAACAAATAATGATGTCACAATAACTATAGAGGCTATAGTCATTCCTGATACAGGAAGATTTGAAGTTCCTATAGTACCAGTCAAACGACCAGAAACTATAACAAATAATAATGATAAAAACATTGATAAAATAGAAGCAAGTATTGCCATTACTATATTACCATTAGATGCTACAAAACCACCTACAAATCCTAATATTATACCACCAAGTAATATCATATTTTCAACAGATGAACTCTTTCCACTATTTGAAGCTTTAGCATTAAGAGTTTCTTTTATAGAAGATATTATAGTCGGAATAAGTTTTATAGCGCCTATTAAACCACCAGAAAGCATCATTCCTGCCCCTATATATTTTACATAGCTACCAGCTATATCTTTAACTTGCATAGCATTTATAGCAACATTAGGATTATTCCACACAGATCCTCCATCTCTTCCAAGGCTTGAGAAGTAACCTATTAATGGCATAATTCCAAAGTTAGCTAGTATAGCTCCAGCAAACATAGTTAAAGAAACCTCCATACCAACTATGAACCCTATTCCTAATAATAGAGGATTAACTTCAACTTCGAATTTCCACTTATAAAACGACTCATTTACATAACTTATAACATTGTTAACTAAATTCAAAAATGAACTTGTTATAACCGTTATAATACCGCCTATTCCAAAACCAATTCCCATGAACTTCATTGATTCTCCAGCACCTTCTGAAGCAACAAGTGTTTCAGATATAGCCATTGATTCTGGATACATTAATTTACCATGTTCTTCAACAATTAAGTAATTGTAAACAAGAGAAGCTATTCCTATACCAAATAAAACTCCAGCTGCTCCAACAGAAAAACCTTCTATGAAACTAACTTTAGAGCCTATTAAAAGAATTGCTGGTAATACGAATATTACACCACTAGCAACAGATTCTCCACCACTTGACATACCTTGAACTAAATTTTTACCAAGTATACCTTTTTGCTTTGCAAATACAGCTATAAACGCAGATCCTATTATAGATCCTGGTATACCAGCAGCGACTGTAAGTCCTGACTTCATTCCTGAGTAAGCCGTTGATGCTGCAAATAGAACAGCCAATATAATACCGATTATCAAAACTGAAACGTTTCCACCCGACTTAGAACCGTTAGAAATGTATGGAACATAGTTCTTACCAACTACACCGCCATATGCATCTTTGGACAATTTATTATTCATAAGGGCACCTCCTTTTATATTTCACAAGCAATATTATAACACGATTTTCATATAATACTATATTTTTTCTCTTCAATTATTTATATTTTTTTAAATATTTTTAGCAAAATATTTAATTTTTTTGAAGATTTCCACACATAATAGATAAGTTTAACAATATAATACCATTACACTTTAATTCATCTAGTTTTAGAGATTAGCATATCAACAGAATTATGTTTTCCTATGATAAGCTATAATATTCTAAACATAAAAAATATACAATATATTCGTTTAATTTCCTAAATACATTGACATGCTTACATATTAGATAATTATCCAGAAAAGCATAAGAGATATTATATGAAAAAGAATTTACAATTAATAGAGAAAAAGATGATATTTTTAAATGACCAAAGAACATATCAGTGATATTATTTTGATAAAGAATGAAAAACAATAAGCGATAGAAATTATAAATTTAGAATAATATTTGTAGGAATTTGAAAGGAGAAAAAATGAATTATTTAGCGCACATATATCTCGCAGATAATAGCGAAGAAAATATGTTAGGAAATTTCTTAGGGGACTTTGTAAATAAGTCTTTGGAAAATGAATTTGAACAATCCATAAGACAAGGGATTATTATGCATAAAAAGCTTGATACTTTTACGGATTCACATCCAGACTTCATGAGGAGCAGAAAAAGAATTTCAAAAAATAATAGACGCTTGGCAGGTGTATTGATTGATATATTTTATGATCATTTTTTAGCTAAAAATTGGAAGGATTATTCCTCAATATCATTAGAAGAGTATGCTGATAATTTTTATAAGATACTTAGAAAGTTTTCTTACTGTCTGCCAGATAAGTTATTAAGAAGGATGAATTATATTATAGAAGAAAACTGGCTCATTTCTTACAGAGATATACATGGCATTCAAACAGCAGTTGATAGGATTGCTACAAGATTTGCCAACACAAGGCACCCATTAGTAAATCCTATGGAGGAGTTAATTAATAATTACGAAGGTCTTGAAAGTGACTTTAAATGTTTTTATCCTCATGCAATTGATTATTCAAATAAACTTAAAATAATTCTTTAATGACGTGATTTATAGTAGTTGGAGTTAACATAAAGATGTTATTGATAATAGAAATTACAAGTGTTAAAATTTAATAGAAACAAATTTAAATAAGGTTTTAATAGATGTAACTATTATAGTATATTATTGAGCATTTATTCTAAATTATATTAAGGAGTGACGTTAATGGAGAAGATAGCAAGTTTTACAATTAATCACCTAGAATTACTTCCAGGTGTATATGTCTCAAGACAAGATAAGTTTGGTGATACAGTTCTTACTACTTTTGATATTAGAATGACTAGACCAAACTTTGAGCCAACTATGAATACAGCAGAGATGCATGCAATTGAGCACTTAGCTGCTACATTCTTAAGAAATCATAAAGATTATGCAGATAAAACAGTTTATTTTGGACCAATGGGATGCAGGACAGGCTTTTATCTAATTTTACATGGTGATTATAAATCTAAAGATATAGTTCCTCTACTTACAGAACTATATAAATTTATGGCTGAATTTGAAGGAGATATTCCTGGCGCTTCCGCTAAAGATTGTGGAAACTATTTAGATATGAATTTACCAATGGCAAAATATTTAGCAAATAAATTTCTTAACGATGTCTTATTAAATATAACTGAGAAAAATTTAGTTTATCCTAATTAATAAAATTATGATAAACTTATATGATAAAAAAAGTAGGATGCTTTTATGAGCATCCTATTTTTTCTTTCCTTAATAAATGTATACTTCTTGAATCCCTTAACCGATATTTATCTAACAGATATGTTTCATTTATACAATTTATAACATTTTATAGATAAACAATTTAAGAATTAGACTTATTAGATGAACATATTTACAAAGTTGCTAAAATTTTAAGTTCATATCTTCACTAGAAATCATAAATATAATTTTAAAGTTGGATATCTATATAGATATCCGAGCGAAGAAATTCACTTATACAGTTAATACTTCCATTAGTATTACATGAGTTAAGATAATGAATATGTCAAATTTATAAATTGGTTATCTATATAGATATCCAAACTTAGAAATACACTTATGCATAGCATAGATATTTTTACACAAACTAGTATTAGTTAATTTTTGTAAGGAGAAATAGCTATGGGTAGAAAAGGTATTGAAGTAACATCATTATATAATTGGACAATTGAAAATCTTAAGAAAATGAGAAATTCATCTAAAGACGAATTTGCTCGTAACGTATTAACAGCTGTAATTATGAGATATGAAGGAAATAGTACTATTGAAATATCAAAGTTTTTATTAAAAACTAAATCAACAGTTATTCATTATATAAAAAGCTGGAATTCCGTCGGTCTTAAGGCACTTAAAGATGGGCGTGGTGCCTTGACCGGAGGAACTTTTACAGCTGAAATGAAGGATGATTTAGTAAATACTGTTCTAAATACGCATCCAAATGATCTTGGATTTATCGGAAATGTATGGACTTGCCCTCTTTTAGCGACATATGTATATCAGAATTATGGAATAAAATATTCAGTTGAATATATACGAGTGTTACTAAAAAGAAGTAATTTGAGCTATAAACGAGCGCAACGCAAACCAACTAAAGCAAATAAGGCCGAACAAGAAGTCTTTAAAAAAAATGCGACGCCTTCTCTCTACTGTAGAAAATTCTTCTGATTGTGTTCTATATTCTTTAGACGAAACTGGACTTAGAACAGAGTCTGATATTCGCAGATCTTGGAGTCGAATTGGCGTATCCCCTATTTTAGAAAGTAACAACTCTCACGAGGGAATTAATATAATAGGTGCAACAGAAATCTCCAAGAACTTTGATACTATTATGGATGCTTATCCAGCTAAACATTCGATTAAATCACATGAAGTTGAAGTTTTTCTTGAAAGACTGCTTAAAATACATGTCGGTAAAAAGGTATATGTTTTACTGGATAATGCTAAATTTCATACCTCTAGAATAATACAAGACTTCGCTGACGCGCATAGCGAAGAATTGTTTTTGATAAATACTCCTAGATATTCTCCTGTTCTAAACCCACAAGAAAATATCTGGAATAAGTTGAAAAATTGTATTTTTAGTACTAGTGCTTTTATATCTATTGATGAGCTTTTTGAATCAGTAAATTCAATATATATCCATTTAAATGAAGATTTTAACATGGTTAAATCATTAGTTTATGCTAGAAATTACTATTCATAAGTTTAATTCTTAAATTGGATATCTATATGATAAACAACTTAAGGATTTGATTTATACTTTGCGATAAAGCACCATATAAGAAAGCAGAAACATTTTTATGCAGCAGGCATTGAAAATAAGCTGGCAAAAGTACTTAATTGTAGGTTGTTCCACTAACGCTTGTCACAATAAAATTGGGAGCAAGCATTGGTGGGTGCAACCTGCAATTTAGCACTTTCAGCGAAATTTTCATAGTCCTGAGAAATAACAATGTTTCTGCTTTCGGTGGATCATCACATAAGTCCGAATTTAAAGTTGTTTATCTATAGTTCCCATATGTGCGTATTATATTTTAGAAATTGTAAAACTATATTCTAAATCTTTACTTGAATCGATGCAAAACTCAGGTAATACTGGTGCTCCCCAGCTGTCATCTCCGCCAACACCCATTTGTTTACCTATTATATTCACATGTGTAAAATTAACAGATGGTAATTCCTCTATATGAAGTGCGTTTTCTAATTCCATGTTGCTGTATGGTAAAACACTAAATTCAAATAGAGCTTTACCATAAGTAAATTTAAGACCCTCATTTTTATGATTTTTAACTACTAGCCACCTAGTTCCTGTTCTGTTTCCACATTCTTGTGGGACTAGGTATCTTGATAAGTTATCTATTGGTGTGCTATCGTAAATCCCTAGTTTAGAACCTTCACATCTGTCTATATAGTTTTCTTCCGGTCCCATTCCATACCAACTAAATGAATTAAATTCGGCTAATAATTTAAAATTCATTCCTAGTACAGGCAGTTCAGGTAATCCGCTAACTCCTTCATACTTAACATTTACTTTAATTATTCCTTCTCCAGATACTTCATAAGTTATCTTAACATTAGTAGACAGCACTGTTGGCAATTGATAAGTATAATATAATGTAATCTTCTCATCTAATTCCTCAACTGAAAAATCCACATACTTCTGCCCCATAGTAGCAGCCAGCCATTGACTGCATCTAAATTCATATCCATTCCCTCTATCATTATCTGTTGTTGCTCTCCAATAGAAAGTTTTTGGCGTTCTCGTTATAAACTCCTTATTATTATATCTTAAGGATACAATTCCTCCTTCTTGTTTAGAGAATATAACCTTGAAATCTTTTCCGTGAACTCCTATATTTACATCTCCATGAATGGTCTTCATTTTAGACCCTGAATTATGATTATTCATATCTGATTTTTCTTTAATAACCTTTTGTCCAAATGCTACTTCATATCCTTTTTCTGCCCAAAGTGTAGCTTGTGATAATCTTAAGGAAGTTGTAAGTACAATTTCTTCAAGAAAATTATACTTTCCTATTGGAAGTTCTATATATTTTTCTTCGCCTGGAGCTACAGATACATTTAGATAACCATCTTTTATTAGTTTTCCATCTCCTTCAGCGATATAGTATAAATCATATTTATCAGTGTTAACAAAGAGATTTTGATTCTTAATAGTCACCCCTTTTGCACCTGGTTCTAATTTTACGTTTTGATATAAATACTTAACTTCCTGCGCTTTAGGCGATATAGTTCTATCTGCATAAATCAAACCATTTCCAGAGAAATTATAATCTGTTGGACGATCTGTAAAATCTCCTCCATAAGCTAGAACTTCCTTTCCATCTGGAAGTTTTCTATACAACGCTTGATCGCCGTAATCCCAGATGAATCCACCTTGATACATCAAATATTTATCTTCAAGCTCTGTATATTTCATCATTCCACCAGTTGAGTTACCCATTGAGTGCATGTATTCGCAGCTGATATAAGGTTTCTTTGGATTATCATTAAGATACTCTTCTATTTCTGC
This sequence comes from Clostridium sp. MF28, assembly GCF_002969175.1. NCBI lineage: Bacteria > Bacillati > Bacillota > Clostridia > Eubacteriales > Clostridiaceae > Clostridium > Clostridium sp. MF28. Next base: position 4,866,641 of record NZ_CP014331.1, on the reverse strand, counting down.
TGCCTTTGCATACATTCTACTTTCCATGTCACTCGTGTCATCAAATTCTCTACATCTAGTTACCCCTTCATAGTGCACTAAACGTGAAGGATCTTTCTTTCTAAAGTATTCCGACATTTGATAAATATCTTCACCTGCATAAGATTCATTACCACATGACCAAATAAGGACAGATGGATGATTTTTATCTCTTTCAACCATTGATGATGCTCGATCTAAAACTGCTGCCTGCCACTGTGGAAGACTTCCTGGCACATTCCATGATGGTTCAATCTGCCCCATTTTTTGCCATGAACCATGACTTTCTAAATTTGCTTCATCTATTAAATATATTCCGTATTCATCGCAAAGCCTGTACCATAAGCTTTGATTTGGATAATGTGATGTTCTAACAGCATTAATATTGTGTTGTTTCAAGAACTTAATATCCCATAACATATCCTCTTTCGTTATTGAGCGTCCACGTCTTGCACTAAATTCGTGACGGTTTACACCTTTAAAGATAATACGCTTTCCATTCAGACACATAATTTTATCCTTCATTTCAAAGTGCCTAAACCCTATCTTTTGAGTTACAACCTCAACTAAAGTACCATTTCTTTTCTTTACTAAAATATAAAGTGTGTATAAGTTAGGCTCTTCTGCACTCCATAAGCTTATATTTTGCGCATCTAAATATAGAGTCAGCTCATCAGAAAACGGAACTTTTTCAGATATAGCTATTTTATTTCCTTCTTTATCTTCTAAATATGTTTCAACTGTTGTTTCTGAATTGCCAATCATTTTAAGTTCAGCATTTAACTTTGCATTTTTGAAATCGTCATATAAATCTGTTTTTATAAATATATCATTTACATGAGTTTCTGGAACTGCATATAAGTATACATCTCTAAAGATGCCTGAAAATCTCCAAAAATCTTGATCTTCTATCCAACTTGCGCTACTCCTTTTATAAACCTCAACTGCAAGTTTATTTTCTCCCTCTCTTAAATAGTCAGTAATATCAAATTCTGATGGTGTAAATGTATCTTCGCTATATCCTACAAATTCTCCATTTACCCATACATAAAATGCTGTTTCAACACCTTGAAAAGAAATAAAAGTCTGCTTATTTTTGAGTTCATCTTTAACTTCAAAAAATGTTACATAGCTTCCCACCGGATTATATGTTTTAGAAATATGAGGTGGTCTTAATTCATCATGGCCTTCCCAAGGATACATAGTATTAATATATTGACATTTATCATATCCTTGAAGCTGAATATGACCTGGAACTTCAATATAATCAAATCCATTTATATCAAAATCATCCTTATAAAACTCTTTAATTCTTAATGATGGATTTTCACTATATGAAAATCTCCATTTTCCATTTAAATTTTGCTTAAGAGGCATGGCGTCTTCTAATTTAACATCCTCAACTTTTTCATAAAACCAATGATCGGAATGAGCATCTATTCTATTAACTCTAAATATTTCTGGATTTTCTAGCCAATCTAATGACGGCTTATTATTAATCATACTCTTACCTCACTTTCACCTTGTAGAGTTATTGCTTTTTTAAATTAAAGTCGTTAATCCTATTAACTAAATGTAACTCTTTTATAAAGTCACATTTAATTAATACTTAAACATATGTAAGAATAAAAAAAATTATGGGCTAATATTAATAGGACACCTTACTTCGTAACCAATTACATTACCTCTTTAATTTATCCTATCTTCTGAAGTTAGATTTATGCTATTAACTAAATTTATAGTTTCATTTTATTATCTTTTTAGTAAAAAATCAATTATATTTTACTAAACTTTACTAAAATAATTTATCACTTAATTGAAAACCTTTAATTTATAAGATATAATCAGTATTAAACAATATTTATCTATCTTGTGGTAATTTTAGAATAGAGGTGCTAACTATTGAACGAATATAGTAAAATTTTAGTTGTTGATGATGAGTTTATTATGCGACAAGGCATAACTCATATGATTGATTGGGAAAAAGAAGGCTTTCAAATTATAGGACAGGCTTCTAATGGTGAAGAAGCTCTAGAAATGATAAAAAAGGATACTCCTGACATTATAATTTCTGATGTTGTAATGCCCCAAATAAATGGGATTGAATTAGCTAAATTTGTACAGGGCAAATACCCTAAGATAAGAATTATCATCTTAAGTAGTTATAGCGATTTTGAATATGTTAAATCATCTTTTCAAAATGGTGCTGTTGATTATATTTTAAAACCTTCTCTAAATCCTTCTGAGTTATTAAGTACTCTAAAAAAGATTTCAATTAAAATGAAAAGAAATACTTTAGAAGGAGACTCTTTAAGTCTCACCAATAGCGCCTTAAATCGCCTTATATCAGGTTTTGACAATTATCCTGACTTTAATTATTTTGATACAATATTTACTTTTCAATCATTTTGCTTATTTGGTTTAAACGCAAAGAAAATATATGATAATTATAGCAAACGCCATGAAATTATTGATTTTACAATTTCAGAAATCGGCAAGGAATTTTCTTTAGAAGGATCAAATGCCAATTATAATATACAAGTCGCTAATATTGAAAACGAAATCATAGCTGTAATTCTAAATTTTGATGATAAAAATTATAATGCTCTATTTAGTAAGCTAGAAACTATTTCAGAAATAGTTTCAAATAGTTTTAAAGAAGCATTTTTTGTATTAAGCAACTTCTTCTATTCTAATATAAATATTAAAGATATATACGAAAAGGAATTCTTAGTATTAACTCAACAATATTTTTACAACAAAAATGTTTCTTTAATGTGTTCTTCCAACTTCAAAAGCCCATCGCCAATAGAAAAATTTAATTTTAAGCGTTTTTCAGAATCAATTTCTATAATGCAATTTCAGAATGCATTCAAAATGCTAACAATATACGTTACAAATGCTATTGATCAAAGATCTCTTACAGAATTTGAATTAAAAGCATTAATTCAAAATTCTTTTTATAATGTAATTACTTCTTTGGAATATTTAAATTTCGATTTAGATAAGTTAAATTACTTAAAGCAAGAGTGCTTTCATGACATAGATAACACTAAATATTCAGAAGACTTACTTGTGGCCTATAACTCTCTCTTAAATCGCTTTAAACAAATAATAGACACATATGAAAATAAAATAAATTCACATATAATCAATAAAATTATTCAATACATTCATGACCATTACGACGAACAACTCACTTTAACTAATGTATCTAAGCTATTTAATTTTAATTATTCATACTTGTCAGCCTACTTTAGTTCTCATAATGAAGAGGGGTTTAATGAATTTCTTAATAAAATTAGAATACAAAAAGCTTGTGATTTTTTAAAACAGGACATTCCTATATCAGATATAAGTGGAATGGTTGGCTACTCAGATCAAAGTTACTTTTGTAAGGTTTTCAAGAAATTCACCGGAATCACTCCTAGCACTTTTAGAAAAAAAAGATATTAATATTATTAACAAACGAAAGGACTTTTCATTATGATAAAATTATCAAAATCAATACATTCTACGAGCCTGTTTTTTAGAGTTGCTTCAGTTGTTCTTATAAGCGTTATTTTAGTATCTATTTCAATAGGAATTATTACGATTAAAATTTCAAAAGATACACTTGCTGATACTTTCAGCAAATCAAATTATAAAGTTTTAACGCAAATAAGCAATGAACTCAATACATTTAATGATAATACTATTAATATTATGAATGCGATTGATTATATCCCAGATTTTCAGCGATATTTATCAGAAAAGGATCTTACACCGCAACAGAATTATCGAACTTTATATAATATGTTTACAGGCTTCCATAAAATGATCCCTGATAAAGATCTTTATGATATTACTGTACTAGCTGTTGGGATTAATGGTAATACTTATGCAGCAAGTAATTATGACCGCCTTATTATAGATACTAATGAAGTTTTAAATAGCAGCTTTACTAAAAAAGCATTAGATAATAAAAATACTGTTTTATATCAATATTTAGATCATGGCTTTACAAAGCTCACAAAAAATTCTAGCACCATTGTGGCCATAAAAGTTTTGTGTGATAAACTTACAAGAGAGCCCTATGGATTTGTATATGTACTTATTAGCGAGCATACATTTCATAAATATTATGATTATTTTGTGGGTAATGGAAATAGTATTTCTATTATATCAAGTGATGGTACTATTGTTTCTTCTAGCCTTTCCTCAAAAATAGGGACGAAGAATTTAGATTTATATAATATATCAAATGTTATTTTAAATAATAACCTAAAGTACGTTAACACTAAATTAGGCTCTTCTGATGTAGCAATATTATCAAAGCATTTATCAACTTACAATTTCAATATAGTTGGCACAATTGATAAAAATATAGTATTAAGTGAAATATATGATTCTTCTGAAATTATAGCAGTAAGTATATTAATTGCATCAATATTTATTGCAATTACTTTCTTTGTAATACGAAGAACCACAAAACCAATTTCAGCTCTTGTTAAAGTTATGCCTAAGATAATTCACGGTGATTTCAACAATCATATTCCTGTTGTCGGAAGCTATGAAGTTCGTGAACTATCAGCTAACTTTAATTATATGTTAGATGGTTTAAATAATTATGTTCATGCTCAGATAAAAATGCAAAAAGAAAAGAGAAAAGCTGAACTACATGCTTTGCAAATGCAAATTAATCCACACTTTATTTACAATACTTTAGCTTCAATCAAGTGGCTTATGTGGCAAGGCAGTACAGAAAAGTCAATACAAACTATAGATGCATTTATATCGCTTCTTAGAAATACTATTAGTAATAAAAATGAAATGATAACAATACAAGAAGAAATAGAAAATTTAAATAACTATGTTTTAATTAATCACATACGCTACGGAGATAATATTAATGTAAATTTTTTTGTAATGCCAAATCGCGAAAACTATATAATTCCAAAATTAATTTTGCAACCTTTCATTGAAAATGCATTTTTTCATGGATTTAATGAACGGAATAATGGATCTATACATGTGTTTGTAAATGAACAAAATCAAAATCTAATTTGTGAAATCATAGATAATGGCGTAGGCATGACAGCTGAAGAAGTCAAAAAAATTCTTAATGATTCCTCTAAAAAGCATGAACATTTCACAAGTATTGGTATTCAAAATGTTAATGATAGAATTAAACTTCTATATGGAGATGACTATGGTATTTCAATCAGCAGTGAACTAGGTAAAGGAACTACTGTAAGAGTAACAATACCTGCTCAAAAGGAATTTATAGAGAATTAACTATGTGGGAAAAATCTGTATATCAGAAATGATAGCTATGCACTTATAAAAAGAGTATCTATGCTACAATAGTGAACTATTATGAATATAAGAACATTTTTTGCAAGCAAATATATTTTCTTCTTAATTCTCTTTATGATCCATAACTTTCTGAATCAGTCTTTTCCATAACTTATATCCTCAATGGGCACAACATCCACAGATTTAACTTGAATATAACTTACTTAAGAATAAAAATTTAAAAACTATAATATGTTGTATATAAGTTCTAAATGATATAATTCACTCCTTATAGTATTATTTGTTTTGAATCACCTAATAGTTTAAGGTAATCTCTGATGAATTAAAATTTCTAGAATATATATTAAGTTTCAAATGCAGCATATTATAGTTTTCTATAAATAAAACATATTTTATAATTATTAACTTTTCTTCTTTAATTCATTATAGAAAAATTGACTCATAGGAACTTCTACTTGACATTTTAAAGCTAATTCAATTAACTTTCCAGAAAAGACCTCTAATTCATTTTGTCTTCCTGCTTCAATATCTCTTTTTAATGAACTTGTTGATTCTCCAGCTTGGTTATGCATTAAGTGATAAAAGTGCTCTTCTTCTAAATCATCAGAAATATTAATTTTTAATTTACGAGCTACGGCACAAGATTCCTTTAGTAATATTTTAGTTTGCTTGACTGCTTCATCATTTTTTATAATTTCTGCTGTTGTTGCGTTATAATAAGCAGTTATTACGTTATATGCACAATTTAATATATATTTTCTCCAAATTGCAGCTTCTATATCTTTTTCTATTTTACAAATAATTTCAGCTTCTTGTAATATTTTTTGAATTCTAATTAATACATTCTCTACTTCATCATTGTTTTCCAAGCCATACCCTATATGTATCTTACAATAAGAACTTGCATGATGTATTGAAAAATCTTTTTCTGCCCCAGAAACTACATATATTAAACTATCGACAACTTGGCCATCATTTATAAATTTTCTTACTTTTTCAGATACTCCAACTCCATTCATTAATGGAATTATTACAGTATTTTCATTAATCATTGGTTTTATTTGTTTACATACTTCTTCTAAAGAAAAATTTTTAACACATATAAAAATATAATCCATTATTCCAATTTCATCAGCGCTATCGCTTGCTAATTTAGGATGTACGTTTAATTCTCCATGAAGATTACTGTATAATTTCAAACCATTATTTTTTATTGATTCTAATCTTTTTCCTCTTGCTAAAAAATAAACATTAGAAAAATGCTTTGCAAGCATACAGCCAATATATCCTCCAACTCCACCTAACCCTACAACACAAATTTTACTATTATCCATAAATAACTTATCCTTTCACCTTTTATTATTTATTCAAAATACTTTATCTAATTTATACCTATTTAGTTTATTTATAGTATATCATTAAATTAATACATTGTTAATTTTCATTCTTTCTCCTCACTTATAAATAAGATAAAATCACTACAAACCTTTAATTTATAGTGATTTTATCTTAATTGGGGGTAATATATTAATTTTTTAACATATATATCGAAATTTAATTTCTACATTCTATCCTTAACTAAACACTTGTCTTACTAGAATTTTAAATGTGAATTTATTATTGCAACATATATACATAAAGAATTTTTCTCATTCTAATAATTAATTACAATTAATTTGCTTTAGTATTTTTAGACCATACTTACCTAATATGATCTTTCCACTGATTTCTTCTCCAGAAAGCATATCAAAATATATTTCTTCTCCTAAATCTACCTTCTTTTCTTCTTCAGTAAAATTCATAATGAAAGTATACTTATTATTTTTATTAGAACGCATTTGAGCCGTAACACCTTGTGGCAATTCTCTATCTATAACACTCTTAATATCTAAATCCTTAATAAGCTTTGAATAAAAATCATTGTTAAAATCTGATCCAGTTCTTGCTGAAATATAATATGCTTTTCCATCCCCATAGTTATTAACTGTTAACGCAGGCATATCCGCATAAAAATCTTCTTTATATACTCCAAGAACTTCTGCAGTTTCTACATGGATTAAGTCACAGTAATCTTTTACTTCATATTGGCCCTTTAATTCTTTAATTTTATCATTTTTAAATTCTATATAATTCACTTCATTATCGTATAGTGAATCTATTTCTTCTGACCAAATTCCAGTTATTTCTCGAAGTGGTCCTGGAAATCCTCCTAAGAAGCAAAGATCATTTTCATCCACTATTCCACTAAAATAAGTAGTTACAAAAGTTCCTCCTTTTTTTACAAATTCATTAATTCTTTCTGCAACATTTGGTCTTATCATATATAGCATTGGTGCTATCACAAGTTTATAATCTGATATATCACAATCCATATTAATAATATCTACTGAAATTCCATTTTCCCAAAATACTTTATAAGCTGCTTGACAGCTTTCTTCATAGCCCTTTCTATATTTTTTTAATCCCTGTGCATCATCGATAGCCCATAAGTTTTCAACATCAAATATTATGGCCACTTCTGATTCTTTAATTGACCCTTGGATTTCTTTAATCTTTTTTAAGACTTCTCCAACTTCTGTAACTTCTCTAAATACTCTTGTATTCTCATGGCCACAATGATCTACAACAGCACCATGGAATTTTTCTGAAGCTCCTCTTCCTTTTCTCCATTGGAAGTATAGAACAGAATCTGCTCCATGAGCCACACCTTGCATTGATGATAATAAATGCATTCCAGGGCGCTTTAATTTATTAGTATCATGCCAATTTACGAGACTTGGAGTACTTTCCATTATTAAAAACGGCTGTCCACCTTTTAACGACCTGTATATATCATGTACAAAACTAACATTAGCTGCAAGCTCTTCAGTGCTTTCAAAATCATTATGCCATGCAGGATAGTTATCCCATGCAGCTACATCTACTTCTTTTGCAAACTTCCAATAATCTAAGCCTGTAAATAAGCCCATACGTGGATAATTCCCCATAAAATTAGCTGTCACAGGCATGTTAGGTGTTATTTCTCTTATGGGGGCAATTTCATTTTTATAAAAATCTATTGTCTGATCTGTAACGAACCGCTTCCAATCTAAATTATGTCCATGAACAAACATCTCACCCTTTTCAGACGGACTTTCGATTTGTGACCAACTGTTAAATCTATGACTCCAGAAACCAGTCCACCAAGCCTCATTTAATTTATCTAAATTATTATCGTACTTTCTTTTAAGCCATTCTCTAAAAGCATCTTGACATAGATCACAGTGACATTCTCCTCCATATTCGTTAGAAACATGCCACATAATAAGTGCCGGATGATCTTTATATCTCTCAGCAAGAATTTTATTTATTTCATATGTCTTTTTTCTATAAACAGGTGAAGTAAAGCAATGATTGTGTCTCTGTCCATGAAGATTTTTACTTCTATAACTGTTTACTCTTAAGACCTCTGGATATTTTTCTGACATCCATGCAGGTCTTGCACCACTTGGAGTAGATAAAATTACATGAATATTGTTTTCTTCCATATCATTCATAATTTTATCTAACCACTCAAATGTATATTTTCCTTCTTCCGGCTCTATTGCACTCCAGCCAAATATGTTTATTGATACGCAATTGCAATTTGCAAGTTTCATAAGCCGCACATCTTCTTTTAACACTTCTGAATAGTTTAGCCATTGATCTGGATTATAGTCACCGCCATGTAAAAATCCATTTATTTTACTATTAAGTACTGGAAATTCCTTCTTCATAAGCTTTCCCTCCAATATTTATAAAACTCTTATTTTTTAAATTTAAATAATTTAATGAATTATATTATTTAAAATTTATATATATTTATATTTTTAGTTCTATTAAATTTTATTTTATTGAACCTGTCATTCCTGCAACAAAGTGTTTTTGCATAACAAAGAATACAAGTGCAGTTGGTAATGTCGTAATTACTATAGCCATCATTATTAATCCATAATCTGGGGAGTAACTTGACGCTAACTTTGAAATTATAAGTAAAACAGTTTTCTTTTCTGGTGATTGTAATGCAATCAATGGCCATAAATAAGCATTCCATGCACTCATAAATGTTATAATCGCTGCTGCCGCATAAGTTGTCCTCATAGTTGGAAAAAATATTTTAAAGAAAATTCCAACTTCACCCAATCCATCGATTCTTGCTGCTTCTAAAATTTCTTTAGGAAATGATTTAGCATTTTGTCTAAAGAAGAAAATTAAAAATGCAGTACAAACACTAGGCAAAACTACAGCCCATAATGTATTCACCCCAAGAAAGGCCAATGGTGAACTTTTTAAATTTGAGAAAAATTTAAATAATGGAATCATCAAAGCTGAAAATGGAACCATCATAGACAAAAGTAAAATGTTAAATAGTCTATCTCTAGCTTTTGTTCTAAATATTTCAAATCCATATCCTGCTATTGATGAAACAAGGAGTGCAAGAATTGTAGTTATAATCGCAATTTCTGCTGAATTAACTAATGAAGAAGCAAATCCCAATTCTGGCTTAAAAAGATTATTTAAATTTTCCATAAAGCTATGCCCAGGAATTAGTTTTCCTCTTGTTACATCAACAGATTTATTTGTTGCACTAATAACCATCCAAAAAAACGGAAATATAGAAACAAAAGATGCTATACTCAAAAATATATATTTAAATACTCTATTCATTTTACTTGTCATTCTTATCTCCTCCTATTTTGAATTGGATTATAGCTAACACTACCACTATAATAACAACAAGATAAGCTACCGCTGTTGCATATCCAAAGTCTGGTGTATATGTGAAACATAAGTCATATATATATTTAGAAATGGTAGTTGTTGCATTGGCAGGACCACCTTTTGTGATATTCATAGGTTCATCAAATAACTGTAATGTACCAATTGTTGAAGTAATTGTTGTAAATAATATTATAGGTTTTAATAGTGGCACTGTTATAGATATGAATTTTTTAAATGGAGATGCTCCATCAATTTCTGCTGCTTCATAAATCGAATGATCAATATTTTGTAAGCCTGACAAATAAAATATCATATTATAACCTGTCCATCTCCATGTTATGGCTATAATAATCAATATCTTAGCCCAAAATGGATCTGTAATCCATTCAATTGGTACTGAAATTAAATGTATATTGATAAGCAATTTATTTACTAAACCATCTGATGCAAATATGCTCTTTATAATAACTGAATATCCAACTAAAGATGCTACACAAGGTAAGAAAATTGCTGTTCTAAAAAAGCCACTAAATTTTAATTTTTTATCATTGAGAACTGAAGAAATAATAAGTGCTAAAATAATCATTATTGGAACTTGGACTATTAAAAATATAAATGTATTTCCAACTGCTTTAATCAAAGTTGCATCTGAAAACATTCTCACATAGTTACTAAAACCACTAAATTTTAAATTATTACCTTTACCTGATTGTAGTGACATTATCAAAGATTGTATCATTGGAAAAAACACAAATAGTCCTATTAAAAATGTACCTAATGCTACATAAATCCATCCCCAAAAGTTTTCTTTGCTGTTAATACCAGATCCAATTTTGCGTTTCATTTTTTCAACTCCTTTAGGATTTATAAAAGGCCATTTGCTAAACATATATTTAAACTTTTAACAAATAGCCTTTACAAATTCATATTTTTCAAATTACGGTTATTTTATCTGTGTTATTTGCTTACAGCTGCTTCTGCTTGAGCTTGAGTTTTCTGAAGAGTTTCGTCTATATCGGCTCCATTAACAATAGCCTGCATCCCTTCTGACATAACACTTTCCAATTGATATGTGTAAAGACCATAGTTTACAGATGGAACCTTTTCAGCCCAAGCTGATAAATCTTTAAATACTTGTTGATCTCCATAAAATTTTATTGGCTTACTATAATTTTCACTTGTACTTGCTGATTTTAATGTACTTACTAAACCAATTGCTGGAACTAAATCATTCATTAAAGCATCATCTGATGCAAAAGTATTTGCTAAAAAGTCAGCAGCTAAATCTGAATTTCCAACCTTATCTAGAACATACCAGCTACTACCACCAAGGTTAGATGCATTAACTGATTTTGGATTTGAAGCCATTCTTGGAATAGCTGCTACTGCCCATTTTCCACTCTGGTCTTCAGAAGCTTGTATTGAAGATGAAACCCAACATCCACTTGGCACAGTAGCAACGTCACCTTTTTGGAATGCTGCTATAAATGCATCCCATCCTGATACTTGCTTTGTAATTCCTGCATCAACCATTTGCTTGTATATATTAATTGCATCTTTTAAAGCTTGATTACCAGCAATATTTACTGTTTTTCCATCATCTTTAACATACCATGAACCAGCTGATTGCATCATAGCTCTTAGTTGATTTAAATCACTTGGATCTATAGTTATCATAGCTTTTCCAGTTTTAGCTTTAACAGCTTTACCAATTTCTATATATTTTTCCCAAGTAAGGTTTTGCATATCTTCTTTCTTATATCCAGCTTGTTCAATTAAATCTGTTCTATAAAATAACGCTGTTACGCCACTATCAAATGGTACCCCGTAAGTCTTATCACCTTGCTGCATAGATTTTAATTTATAATCCATAAATTTACTTTTATCTATTTTTCCACTTAAATCTTTAATCTCGCCTGGATAAGATTGCAAATAATTTTGAATTTTATAGTCTTCAATTAACACAACATTAGGAAGCCCATCATATGTTCCAGATGAAAGACCTGTATTTAATTTTTGCACTACATCATCTTGTGCCATACTTACTACGTTAATAGTTACATCCGGGTGATCCTTTAGATATTTTTCTTTAGCCATATTAGCTGCTTTTATATTGAATGTATCATCCCAAGCCCAGATAGTAATTGTTTTATCATCTTTTCCTTTGCTTGATGATGAAGCATTGCTACCACCTGATGATGAACCACATGCTATTAAACTAAAAGCCATCATGCCAGTTACAACTGCAGCCATAATCTTTTTAAGTTTCATAAATTATTCCCCCTTGAAATTAAAGTTTATACATAAATAATTTTCTAATTTATATTAGTTATGTATTTGTTTACATTATAGCATTCTCAATATAGTAAACGTTATTGCATTATTGGTATCAATTTGTAATAATTTTATAATATTAATATTGGGATTTGTACTTTTTTTGGTTATTAGCATTTTTTTATTAGTTTGATGTAAATATTAAACTCGTCTTTTTCAATAAAAGAATTTAATCTTCACGTTAGATTTAATGGTGATAAAAATCTAACATGCTTTTTGTATTTTTTCTTTATCTAATTCTTCAAAAGTTTAAATATATATGTTGCAATTCACAATGCACATTTCATAATTCACAATTACGGCTAAAATTCTTGCAATATTTTTAGAATTATGATGAAGAATTGTTTTTGCATATATATTCATTTAGAGCAAAAAAATAGTAACCCTTTTCCACAAAAGGCTACTGCTTATTTTCTATATTCTCTTACAACTCTCTCTAATTTTAAATTCAGTTGGTATTATTACTTTTTTATTATATTCCCTAATTCCATTCAAATTTTCAAGCAGCAAGTCAACAGCTGCTTTTCCTAAATACTCACTTGGTATTCTTATTGTAGTTAGAGCTGGTATCATATACTTTGCACTAGGCTGATCATTAAATCCAATTATGCTTATATCCTCTGGTATTGATAATCCTTCCTCTGAAATTGCTTTGTAAGCCCCGACTGCCATTGTATCATTTCCAATAAAAAAAGCTGTTATGTTATTTTTAGATTTTAATGCTTCCTTCATAAGATTATATCCAGCTTTAAAAGTGAATCTCTCCGTCTCATATATGTATTTATTATTATAGATATTCTTACTTTCCATAAATTCTTTATATTTCATATCCCTTTTATCCAAATATATATCTCTATAATCTATGCATTCTAATTTATTCCCACCAATGAAACCAATCTTTCTATGGCCTAAACTATACAAATAATCTAAGATTTCATAAGTTGCTTTTCCTAAATCCGCCATTACTGAATCAAATTTATTTTCATCAGGTGAAAAATCTACAAATACTATATTATCATTGGCACTTGCTAATTTATCTATGATACTTGAAGAGAACTTTCCAATAGCAATTATTCCACTAACATTCTTAACATCCTCAATACTGCTATCCTCACTTAGCTTCACCAAATTAAAATTATTTTCATTACATTTTTTTTCAGCAGCTAACCTTATTGATAAGTAATATGGATCTCCTAATTCTTCCTCATAGTTATACCAATAAATAATTCCTATATCCTTACTTTTCTTATTCTTAGCTTTTTTTGTTTTTGCTGAAACATAATCAAGTTCATCTGCTATTTTTAATATTTTTTCCCTTGTTGCATCACTTACATTTAATGTTTCATCAAAATTTAAAACTCTAGAAACTGTTGCTATAGAAACTTCTGCTATAGAAGCTATTTCCTTTATAGTGGCCAACTTAACTTCCTCCTTTAGCTCGCATAGTCCAAAAAAATTAAACACGAGATTTTGCTGAAAACAAATCTAAGTTAAGTGTATCTCACAAGCAAAATATAGTCAAACTGTTGTGATACTTTTCTTATATAGATGGCATTATGCGTCAATTCACCGAAAGTAGAGACATTGTTATTTCGCAGGACTATGAAAATTTCGCTGAAAGTGCTAAATTGCGGGTTCCACAAATAATGCTTGCTCCCAATTTCATTGTGACAAGCATTATTTGAACAACCTCCAATTAAGAACTTTTAACATCTCATTTTTAAATGCCTGCTGCATAAAAATGTTTCCACTTTCTAGTTAATGATATATCATAGTATAAATCCAACTAATAATTGTTTTGTCTTTTTATATATCACGACTAATATGGAGCTTACCAAAATTATAAATATTTTATTCCGAAAAGCTATGAGAACTTCAGAAATAATTAAGAGAAAGAGGGTTCCACTTAAACTTATTCCATTTTAAATTGAATAAGCAAAGCGTTAACCCTCTTCCTCCAAATAGCCTTGACATCTTACTTTGTTTCCTCCACACAAGTAATTTGACTTCTTTTGTGAATGTACTCGTATAATAAATCAAATATATATCTATGCCACGCTAGAAATGATAGGTTCTCTTATAGCCATAAATGGCCCTTACACCTGATGTTTCCTATAAATATTTATATATTTACATATGAAAATATTTTTATACATACATATATTTCTTTAAAAATATATACCTTTAATCCTATATAAGTATATACATATATTTATAAGCTTAATGTATTTTCATGATCCCATATAGATAACACAATCATAAACTATACTTAAACTATGAAATATCTTCCAACTAGAAATGAGTAATATACTTTTGTGGAATGTTTCATTGGTAATTTTGATGGATGTGATTCTTTGGCTATAAGTTGTTACAAATGTGCTAGTTCAAAGCTCGTTCTTTGAGGCTAGCACTTTGGGTGCAACTTTATAGCCTTAGAATCACCCATCAGAATTACCCAGAAACTGGAACAAAAGTATATTATTCATTTCGGTGAGCTATACGCATAAGTATAGATTATAGTTGGCTTATCCTATTGTATTAATTAGATTCGCCATTTCGATAGCTGAAACTGCACTTTCATATCCTTTATTACCAGCTTTAGTTCCCGCTCTTTCAATTGCTTGTTCTATAGTATTTGTTGTAAGAACACCAAAAATTACTGGCTTTCCACTTTCAAGAGAAACACTTGCAATTCCCTTGGATACTTCTGAGCAAACATAGTCATAATGTGATGTAGATCCTTTTATTACTGCTCCTAAACATATTACTCCATCGTATTTAGGGCTCTTAGCCATCTTTTTAGCAATTAGTGGGATTTCAAAGGCACCTGGTACCCATGCAATATCGATATCTTCTTCTTTCACACCATGTCTCTTTAATCCGTCTATTGCGCCTTCTAAAAGTTTTCCTCCAATAAATTCATTAAATCTTCCTACTACTATCCCAAATTTTAATCCTTCTGAAACTAAATTTCCTTCAAATATATTCATTATTTTTTCCTCCAATATTTTATATTATTTATTTTATTTTTTATCAACTTCAATTAGATCTACATGTAAACTAAATACTAATTGAACTTATAACCACAAATATTCCACCTAATTTATCTCAGCTAATATTACTTTAAATGCAGTAACATGTTATTAGAATTTGATCATCAAATATTTAGCAAATGATTCATTCTTTCTTTTTTAGTCTTTAAATAAAATTCATCATTTTCATTCAAAGGCATTTGTATTGAAACTCTTTCTGAAACTTTTATATCATTTTTTTCTAATCCTTCTATTTTATCTGGGTTATTAGTAATTAATCTAACATTCTTTATCCCTAAAATCTTAAGCATGTCAGCACTTGTTTTGTAATCTCTCATGTCTTCTCTAAATCCTAGAGCTAAATTTGCATCTACTGTATCCAATCCCTCATCTTGAAGTGCATATGCTTTCAATTTATTTAAAAGGCCAATTCCTCTTCCTTCCTGTCTCATATACAGAAGTATTCCTGAGTCCTCTTTTGCTATCATTCTCATCGAAGCTTCATATTGTTCTCCACAATCGCATTTTCTAGATCCTAGAGCATCTCCAGTTAAACATTCAGAATGAACTCTAACAAGTATTGGTTCATCATTATTTTTAATATCTCCTTTGACTAAAGCCAAATGACATTTTGAGGAATCTTTTTCTTTAAATGCGAGTACTTTAAAATTCCCATACTTAGTTGGAAGATTAGCTTCCGTTTCCATAACGACACTTAAATGTTCTTCTTTTCTGTATTTAACTAGATCAGCTATAGTAACTATCTTTAAGTTATGCTCCTTAGCAAACTTTATCAAATCATCACGCCTTGCCATTGTTCCATCGTCTTTTACTATTTCACATATAACTGCCGCACCTTTAAATCCTGCAAGCTTTGCCAAATCTACCGATGCCTCTGTATGTCCAATCCTCTCAAATACTCCGCCATTCTTAGCTATCAAAGGAAATACATGGCCTGGTCGTCTAAAGTCATCGCCTTCACTTGCAGTTACAAGTTTGTTTATTGTATAAGCTCTTTCAAATGCTGATATGCCTGTTGTCGTATCCTTATGATCTATGGATACTGTAAAAGCAGTTTCATGGTTGTCCGTATTTTTTTCAACCATTGGATTTAATCCAAGTTTCACTGCAATTTCTTCTTCCACTGGCGTACAAACAAGTCCCCTCGCGTACTTAATCATAAAATTAATATTTTCTCCATTAGCCAGTTCTGCTGGAATTACTAAATCTCCTTCATTTTCTCTTCCCTCGTCATCTACAATTATTATCATTTTCCCTTCTTTAATATCCTTTAATGCCTCTTCTATACTATTAAACATAATGCTCAGCTCCTTAAATTTGTATTTTATATATACTTAAAATTCATTCTGATGATTTATATGATTAAAACCCATTTTTTCTTAGGAATTCCATTGTAATATTGCTATTTTCATTTTCTTCTTTTTCTTTTCCACCAAATAACTTTTCCACATATTTCCCAATTAAATCGCACTCCAAATTAACCTTTGAATTAACTTTTTTATATGAAAGTATAGTATTATCTATAGTATGAGGTATAACAGAAACCTTAAATACTTCATCATCAACATAAGCAACAGTTAAGCTTATTCCATCTATTCCAATTGATCCTTTATATATAATGTATCTTAGTACCTCCTCAGGTGCAGATATAGTAAACCAAGTTCCATTACTTTCTTCTTTTATGGAAACTATTTTTCCAACACCATCTATATGTCCACTTACAATATGACCACCAAGCCTATCGCTTAATCTCAATGCCCTTTCAAGGTTTACTTTATCTCCAGCCTTTAAATTTCCTAAGTTACTTTTCTCTAAAGTTTCGCCCATCACTTCTGCTTTAAAAGAATCTGAATATTTTTCTTTTACTGTTAAGCAAACTCCATTGGTGGCTATACTATCTCCGACTCTAGTTTCCTTTAAAACTTCACTACACTTGATTTCCATAACTCCAAAGCCATTACCTGTGCTAAATTTCTCTAACACGCCAACTTCTTCAATAATTCCAGTAAACATCTTCTCCTCCTTATATCTTTCATCTCTTATTTAGCAACATAACCTTCTAGTACTAAGTCCTCTCCAATCGTTCTATAATTAATGTCCTCTAATCTAACTGCATCATCTAATTTAAAGAAGCCTTTTCCTGCTATACTATTTCTGCTGCTTTGTCCACCTATTATCTTAGGTGCTATATAAAATCTTACTTTATCTACAATTCTCTCTTCTAATGCAGAAAAATTTAAAGTTCCTCCACCTTCTATAAGTATTGAATCTATTCCTTCTTCTCCAACCCTCTTAACCAGCTCTTTCAGATTAACTCTATTATCTTTATCTGCCACTTCTATAACTTTAATGCCCATAGATCTTAATTTCTTTTTCTTTTCTTTATCTGATTTTAAAGTAGTTACTACTATTGCAGCTTTATCACTATTTGTGAGAACTTTAGACTCTAGTGGGATTCTAAGATTACTATCTACAATAATCCTGATTAACTTCTTTCCATCGTTGATTCTGCATGTGAGTTCAGGATTATCTTCAATTACCGTGTTTACACCTACCATAATCGAATGAAACCTATTTCTTAAGTGTTGTGAATCTTCTCTAGATTCTTTAGATGTAATCCATTTTGATTCTCCACTATAAGTTGCTATCTTCCCATCAATAGACATTCCACTTTTCAAAATGACAAATGGAATCTTTGATGTTATATACTTTATAAAAATCTCATTCAATTCTTTACATTCGTTTTCTTTAATACCTACTACAACTTCAATCCCATGCTGTTTTAACTTTTCCACACTTTTTCCAGAAACTAGCTCATTGGGATCTAACATACCTATTACTACTCTTTTAAACTTTTTTTCAATTATAAATCTACGCATGGGGGTGTCTTTCCATAATGAGCACAAGGTTCTAGTGTGACGTAAATTGTACTTTCCTCCACAGATTTTGTTGCATTTTTCACTGCATTTCTTTCTGCATGAGCTTCTCCATAGCACTCATGATAACCTTCTCCTATTATCTCATTGTCTTTAACTATAACGGCTCCAACTAGTGGGTTAGGATTTACTTTACCTATTCCTCTTTTAGCTAATTCTAAAGCTATCTCCATGTACTTCTCATCCAAAACTAATCATCTCCAATTTTTCATACTATTTCCTATAATATAATCTTATAAATACTTAGTTGAATTATAATTTAATGAATAATAAAGAAACTCCGGGATTCAAATCCTCGGAGTTTTAAAAAATTGTAATGATTATTTATATATACAAGTAAAATTTTAAAATTTATCCTATATATTACAGCATATATTTTAAGCCAGTTCTATCAATCTTATACAATTTCAAACTTAAAAATATATTGTAATAAAAAAACCCTGAATTCTAATAAATTCAGGGTACTTAAATACGAACAAATAACATTTAAAACTTTAATTTTAAATATAATTTATAACATTACTCTCTTCTTTCATCCAGACTTTACTGTCGGCTTCGGAATCTAACCGAATCTGCTTTTTAAAGCTCGCGGGCTGTACCGCCGATAGGGAATTTCACCCAACCCCGAAGATTTCTTTATTTAATTTACAATAACTATGATATCATGAAGTTTTATCTTTGTAAAGTGATTAGCTAAAATTTATGATATCGAATTCTTTCTTCTTTTCTTTAATCCATTGAAGCATCTTAGGATCATTCCAAATGTCTAAACCTAAGCTAGCATATTTCATAGCTTCTTCCTCGCTTCCAAATCTAATTAAATTAGGCAAGGTACTTGAAACTCTTTTTTGTTTTAATATGTATGGTATAACATGCGGGTTTCTCTTATATGCTCTTCTTAAAGCACTTTCTGCCGCTTTAATTTCATTAATCTTATATAATAACGCTACTCTACTATAATGTATAGCTGCCAAATTATCTTTTTCATATTTTTCTAGCAGGCTTTTTAGTTGTTCATATCTCTCCTCAATTAAAAGCCAATTAACTACTAAACTTCTAACCACTAATTCATCTTTCTCATCATACTCTAGGATTTCTAAAGCATTCTCTATTGCAGCTTCTTTTTCACCAATTTCCCATAAATGAATCGCTAAACTATACTTAGCTCCGAAAAGTTGCCTCGCTATCTTTAATCTAAGAAGCTCTGCCGGTGCATTTTTCAAATCATCTATTCTTAATAAATTCTTCGCTGCGTTAACTGCTTTTTCTAGAAGTTCTGTCCTCTGATTATTATTTAAACTAGAATCTTTTGATAATATTATATATGCATCCGCACAATCTTCATATACTTCTAATGCTTCTTTTGCATATTTTGCTTTATTTTTATAATTCTTTTGTCTCCATGCATACTCAATAGTTCTTTGAGCCATTATATAATCTTTATGGACAGCAAATTTAAAAGGAACTTTTGTTTCATCCTTAACAGCTTTATCCTCTTCTATTTTATCATTCATAGTTAATGCAACTTCTTCTTTAGCTTTTAGCATAGTACCTTCTGAAGCTTCTGCATCCTTATTTTCGCCTATTATCCATTTATTATTATCTTTTGATATATCTAATAAGCTTTTTACTTCCTTTGATTTACTAGAGCCTGTACTACTACTAACACCAAACTCCTTATATAAGTCAGCAACTTTAATATATGGCTTTTCTTTTGAATCAAATAAGTTATTTGCAGTTCCTATAGCATGCACTATTCCTGCTCCCCATGAAAAGCTCTTCCCCTTTTTAAATTGTTCTTCATAATTCAAAAATAAAGTTTCTGTTGCTAGAACACAAATATTCTTATAATCTTCATTGAGATATTCATCTGAAAAACTCTTTATTTTTTCAATTATTTCTTCATACTTGCTAGCTATTCCGTTAGATAATTCTTGCATTTCTTCTTATAGCTCCTTTATAAAAATCTTTAACAAATTTGACTTTATCCTACAACAATTATAATTTGCAAGTATAGTCACCAAATTTATAATTTTCATTTTAGATTTACAATATTCTCTATAAAAATATTATAAGTTCATTACTTTTTTCGTCCATATTACATTATAACATATTAAATATATTTGTATCTACTTTTAAATTTTTATAAACATTTTTGTTGTTTTAATCTATTATCTAGGGTATTACCAATCTTAATATATATTTTTCTGAAAATTTTAGTTCATTAAGGCATACGAAATAAATGAAGTGTTATTTTTTGATTATGCCTAAAGCTCATATTAAACTATCAATCAGGTAATGCAAACAAATAATTTTATAAAAAATGAATTTATTAACACATTTCTATAATTTCCCTCATAAACATATTTAATGATAACAATTTTAAATAAGGAAACTATATGCTAACAAATAGTTTATATAATTTATCCTTTTTACTATCAATGCCTTATAATAATATCAATTTAATTTCTAAACATAAGTATAATTTAGATGATACCATATTAAAAGAAATTTACCTAAAAAAATTATTCAACTTTGAATGGGCAAAAAAATTAAACTCTTCATTTAAAGACTATAAATTTGATTATGCATATAATATACTAGAACAAATTCCAAGTTTTATTAAGGTTAAACTGATTCTGAAGACTTCTTTTATTGTTAAAACTTATCCTCAAAATATAAATTCAGTTTCAATAAATGAATATATACTCATTTTAGAGTATTTGCAAGACAAATGCAAAATACAATTTATAGCAGAGAATGAAGAAAATCCACTTTTATATGAACATATCCTAAATACTGATTTATCAAGCCTAGTAAATAGCCGTAATTTCAATAAAAACAGCAACATAAATGTATATAAGGATAAACTTTCATCAATTGATTCATTATTTGAAATGTTCATAGCTTCTAGCTGGCTTTCTACTAATAACCATGATGAAAAAAGAGCTTCCAAATTTAATGTCACAGATGCCTGCGATTATGCTGAAAGATTTTCATTAAATTATAATCCTGAATACAAATCATTTTCTGGCATCGGAGGGGATTGTACTAATTTTATGTCTCAAATAATTCATGCTGGGGGTTTCAGTCAAAATGCAACTTGGAAACCATATACTCATGCCTGGATTCGAGTTGAAGAACTATATCAATACTTAATAACGCCGAAATTAGAAGCCACTAAGCTTCCAAACGATAAATCATTAGATAGAGGCTGCTTAATTCAATTTTACACTCCGTCTATAGGACGATATTTTCATAATGGCTTTATTACTTATAGGCTTCAAAATGGTGACTGTCTTTATTGCTGTCATAGTTATGACAAATTGAATTATCCTCTTAGTCAAATTTATCCCAACAGATATCCAACACTCAGAGCCTTAAAATTCGATTGATATACAATATCTATCTCAAACTCCAGATCATATATAGATAACCCAACACTATAATCTATACTTATTCGTATAACTCACCGAAATGAATAATATACTTTTGTTCCAGTTTCTGGTTGGAAGATACTTCATAGTTTAAGTATAGTTTATGATTATTATATCTATAAATCTAAGTCAGATACATGTTTACCTGAATACTACAAAACATAACTCTGAAAGCACATAAAAAGAGGTTGCATTAAGGACCAGCTTGCTTCAACTTTAATCTTGCAAGCTAATCCTTAGCAACCTTACTTATAATTAAATCAATTTTTAATAAGTTAACTAAGTTCGTGAACTCAAATTATAAATTTGAACTTTCATTTATAACAGTTAGCTTTCAAATACATATTCATAAATATGTATCTCATTTCTTTGATTTATATATATGCTTAATTTTAACGTTTATATTGTTATACAGTTATCTCACTCTTGATTTTTAATGCATCTTCATTATTCTTAATAATAGGATCTACATATTCATCTATAAACTCAACAACTTGACTTGGTGCTCTTCCAACAAACTTATTTGGATCTATAATTGCTAGAATTTCTTCCTTAGATAGGCCAAATGAATCATCATTTATTATTCTATCTATTAGGTCATTATCTAACCCTTCTCCTTTTACTCTTTGAGCAGCAGCCATAGAGTGCACTCTAATTTGTTCATGTAATTCTTGTCTATCCTTACCTCTTTTCACAGCTTCCATCATTATATTTTCAGTAGCCATAAATGGTAATTCTCTTTGCACGTGAGATGCTATAACTTTATCATATACTACCATGTTTTCAGCAATATTTATGTATAAATTTAACACTCCATCCAATGCTAAAAATCCTTCAGCTACAGATAGTCTCTTGTTAGCTGAATCATCTAGTGTTCTTTCAAACCACTGAGTTCCTGCTGTAATTGCTGGATTTAATGCATCTACTATTACATATCTAGCTAATGCACTTATTCTTTCACTTCTCATAGGATTTCTCTTATATGCCATAGCTGATGATCCTATTTGATTTTTTTCAAATGGCTCTTCCATTTCCTTCATATTTTGAAGCAATCTTAAATCATTACTAAATTTGTAAGCACTTTGAGCAATTTCCGATAATGTATTTAATACAATAGAATCAAGTTTTCTTGGGTATGTTTGGCCTGTTACTCCATAACTTTTTTCAAATCCCATTTTTTCTGCAACAATTTTATCTAAAGACTTAACTTTATTTTCATCTCCATCAAAAAGTTCCATAAAACTAGCTTGAGTACCTGTAGTACCCTTAACACCTCTAAGCTTTAATGTTGATAATAAAAAGTCTATATTTTCAACATCCATTACTAAATCTTGCATCCATAATGTAGCTCTTTTTCCTACTGTAGTTAATTGAGCTGGTTGAAAATGTGTAAAACCTAATGTTGGCATGTCTTTATATTCTAGTGCAAAATTTTTCAAATGATTTAGAACTGTAACTATTTTATTTTTAATTAGATTTAAAGCATCTCTCATTATTATAATATCTGTATTATCTCCAACATAACAAGATGTAGCTCCTAAATGGATAATTCCCTTTGCGCTTGGACATTGAAGACCATATGCATATACATGACTCATAACATCATGTCTAACTTCTTTTTCTTTTTTAGCAGCCTCATCATAATTTATATCATTGATATGTTCTTTTAACTCTTTGATTTGTTCCTCAGTTATATTTAATCCGAGTTCTCTTTCTCCTTCTGCTAAAGCTACCCATAATTTTCTCCAAGTTGTAAACTTCATATCATCAGAAAAAATAAAGCTCATTTCCTTTGATGCGTATCTTGAATTTAAAGGTGTGCTATATAAATTTCTCATCTAAAAACCTCCACACGAATATATTTTATGCTTTTTCTTTTAACATTCGTATTATATCATATTTTTTTCATTTTTGCCTATTTAATTTTAGAATTATTTGTTCTCTTTTGTATTTAAATTTATTTTACATTTTTGTTATTATTGTCTCTAAGAATCATATATATATACTAAGGATCATATTAAAGATTGGAGTGAAGAAATATGTGTAAGATAGGTATCTTAGATAAACTTTCCTTTTTATTAGTTCTTATAGGTTCATTAAATTGGGGAACAATAGGTTTGTTCAACCTAAATATAGCAAAATTAATTTCTATGAATATTCCAATAATAGAGAGGTTTATCTATATTGCAGTATTTTTAGGTGCCTTAGATTTGGTTTCATTGCTATTTAGATGCAATTTAATAATGGATGAGAATTAGACTTTAATTAAAGATCTGCATGAGTAATCGATATCAAGAATTATACTTATATAAATTATTTAATATTTATACTACTAATGCACCAAAAAAGGTTCCATATTAATAATATGGAACCTTTTTTGGTATATTAGTCTTCTAAAGTTTGAACTAATTTAACGATTTCTTCTACTGCTAAAGCTTCGTCATCTCCTGAAGCAACAACCTTGATAGTAGCATCTTTAGTTACTGCTAAAGATAATACTCCGATTAAGCTTTTTACATTTGCTTTCTTGCCGTTATATTCTATACTAACGTCTGATTTAAATGAAGAAGCCTTCTTAACTAATAATGTTGCTGGTCTAGCATGAAGACCAGATGAATTTTTTACTGTAACCTCTTTTGCTATCATTATATACACCTCTTTACAAAAAATTAATAAATATAGCATTTAACTATTATAGTATAATCGTTTTTATTGATAATTTCAACTTAAAAATGATTGCTCATATGATAATTTAGAAATAATTTTAATTATCTAGGTTGTACTATTAATTTTATGGCCGTTCTTTCTTCTCCATCTATTTGTATATCTGTGAAAGCCGGTACACATACTATATCTTTTCCACTTGGTGCAACAAATCCCCTTGCTATTGCAATAGCCTTAACTGCTTGGTTTATAGCACCTGCACCAACAGCTTGAATTTCTGCAATATTTTTTTCCTTTATTATAGCTGCTAGTGCACCTGCTACAGAATTAGGATTTGATTTTGTTGATACTTTTAATACTTCCATTTTTGTTATTCCTCCTAGAATTTAATACACAAATCGTTTACATTAAATATATTCTATATAATTCCTAAAATTCCTTTTAGAATTACTAAATTAAAAAATATTTTTATTTCTAGGTATTTTGTTTTTATATACTCAATTATAGTTTAAATGAATTAATTACATCTAATCTATAATAAAACGAAGTATATTTCATCACTTAACAAAATATACTTCACTTTTTTTACTTAGCAAAATCTACTGCTCTAGTTTCTCTTATGACATTAATTTTAATTTGTCCTGGATATTCAAGTTCTTCCTCGACACTCTTAACTAAATTACGTGCCAATTCAATTGTTCCAGCATCATCTACTTTATCTGGTTTAACCATAATTCTAATCTCTCTACCAGCTTGAATGGCATATGACTTTTCTACACCTTCATGTGAATTTGCAATTTCCTCTAACTTTTCCAATCTCTTAATGTATGCTTCCAATGTCTCTCTTCTAGCGCCTGGTCTAGCCGCTGATATTGCATCTGCCGCTTGAACTAGTACTGCTTCTAAAGATTGCATTTCTACATCTGAATGATGTGCTGCTATTGCATTTATTACTAATGGCGATTCGTGATACTTTTTAGCTAGATCTCCACCAATTAGAGCATGAGGCCCTTCTTGCTCTTGATCCACAGCTTTACCAATATCGTGTAGCAATCCTGCTCTTTTAGCTAAAGTAACATCTAAACCTAGCTCTGAAGCCATTAAGCCAGCTAAGTATGAAACTTCTATGGAATGCTTTAACACATTTTGCCCATAACTTGTTCTATACTTTAATCTACCAAGAAGTCTTATAATTTCAGGATGTAGTCCATGTACACTAGTTTCAAGAGCTGCTTGCTCTCCTTCTTCTTTTATACTACTTTCCACGTCCTTAGTTGCTCTTTCAACCATCTCTTCGATTCTCGCTGGATGTATTCTGCCATCCACTATTAACTTTTCTAGTGCCATTCTCGCAACTTCTCTCCTAATTGGATCAAAGCTAGAAAGAATGACTGCTTCTGGAGTATCATCTATAATTAAATCAACTCCTGTTAATGTTTCCAAGGTTCTAATGTTTCTTCCTTCTCTACCTATTATTCTACCTTTCATCTCATCATTCGGTAGTGCAACAACGTGTACAGTTGATTCAGACACATGATCGGCAGCACATCTTTGGATCGCAGTTGTAATTACTTCCCTTGCTCTCTTGTCTGCCTCTTCTTTTGCCTTACTTTCAATATCTTTTATCATTAAAGCTGCATCGTGTGTAATTTCTTTCCTTATTTCATCTAGAAGAATCTCACGTGCTTCTTCACTAGATAGAGCCGATATTCTTTCAAGTTCTGCTCTTCTTTCTTCATAAAGCTTCTGTACTCTTGCTTCTACTTGATCTACCTCAAGCATTCTTTGATTGATTGTTTCGTCTTTCTTTTCAAGAAGTTCACTCTTTTTATCAAGTGCTTCTTCTCTTTGAATTACTCTTCTTTCAAGCCTTTGAATCTCATTTCTTCTCTCACGAGATTCCTTATCAAAATCATTTCTTAATTTATGAAGTTCTTCTTTTGCCTCAAGGATTGCTTCTTTTTTAGTTGCTTCTGCATCCTTTTTAGCTCTTACTAGAATTTCTTCTGCTTCTTTTTCAAGCGATTCAATCTTTGCTTTTGATATGTTTTGAATCGTTTTATAAACCACTATTCCTAATATTAATAAAACTATTACATCTATTAATATCATTACTGCTGTTACCACATAAACACCTCCTAATTTATCATTTTCTCATTATATTATTAACAAGAAAGTATAGTAGGTGTCATATTCTTCTCACTGCATTTGGAATATGATAAACCAGTATTCCTTTTTATTCTATATTAAAAACAAAATTATGTCAAGTTTGCGCATATAACTGTTACATACTGCATTATGCTGTTAAATACTTAATATAGCTGCATATATATGAGTTATCATAATATATGCAGCTATACATTTATTAATAAATATTATGAAGTAAATTCACATTTAAACTTTCCATTTATTACATCTTCTTTATTCTTTTGTATCTACAGCAACATCATCTTTATCGCTTATATTTTCTTTAGCTCCCTCTGGTGCAGCTGCCTTAAATAGTTCTGCAGGTGGAAGATTATACTTTTCTCTAATTTGATTTTCTATATCTAATGCCACTTCAGGATTTTCTTTTAGATATAATTTAGCATTTTCTCTTCCTTGACCTAATCTTATATCTCCATAAGAAAACCAAGCGCCACTCTTTTGAACAATCTCTTCTTTTACTCCAACATCTACTATATTACCACATCTTGATATACCCTCATTATACATAATATCAAATTCTGCTTGTTTAAATGGTGGTGCAACTTTATTTTTCATGACCTTTATTCTTGTTCTGTTACCTATTATTGAATCCCCTTGTTTTATAGAATCTATTCTTCTAATATCAAGTCTTACTGATGCATAGAATTTTAATGCTCTTCCTCCAGTTGTTGTTTCTGGCGAACCAAACATAACCCCAACTTTTTCTCTTAATTGGTTAATAAATATAGCAACACAATTAGTCTTATTTATTGTTCCTGCAAGCTTTCTTAACGCCTGTGACATAAGTCTTGCTTGAAGACCAATATGTGAATCTCCCATTTCTCCTTCAATTTCAGCTTTAGGTACTAAAGCCGCAACTGAGTCTACTACCAAAACATCAATAGCTCCAGAACGGACTAATGCCTCAGCTATTTCAAGTCCTTGTTCCCCTGTATCAGGTTGAGAAATTATTAAGCTATCTACATCAACTCCAAGTTTTTGGGCATAACTAGGATCTAATGCATGTTCTGCATCTATGTATCCTACTGCTCCACCTTTCTTTTGTGATTCTGCCGCTATATGAAGCGCAATTGTAGTTTTTCCTGAACTTTCTGGTCCATAAATTTCAATAATTCTACCTTTAGGTACTCCTCCAATTCCAAGAGCTATATCTAAATCTAAACATCCTGTTGATATAGCATCCATGTTAGAAATATTGTGATCACCCAATTTCATTACTGATCCTTTACCAAATTGTTTTTCTATATGACTCATAGCACTTTCAATTGCTTTTAACTTTTCTGCATTTATAATTCCCATAATACTAATTAACTCCCTTCCATCGAACTTATGTTCTATATTTATTATAAATTAATTACAAACCATAGTCAATAATTAATTCTAAGAAAAGCCCCTTCTTTGCTAGCAAAGAAGGAACCTTTTTAATTCATATCCATTTTTTTATATTTCTAAACATGGATCTTATATATTTTATTTATCGTAAGAAACAGCTTCCTTATTCTTTTTAAAGTAATCGTAACCTGAAAGCAGGGTTACTATAACCGCAATCATAAGCATTATCATTGGAGCGAATTTAAAAAATCCTTTCAAATAATAATTGTCTATTACAAAAATTTTTAACAGCCTTGCATCATGAATATTTACTTTTAATAATAATAAAATTATTGCTATAATTTGTATAACCGTTTTAATTTTTCCCCACCAGCTAGCTGCTATAACTCTTCCTTGCGCTGCCGCTATTGATCTTAAACCTGAAACAGCAAATTCTCGTGCAATTATAACTACGGCTGCCCATCCTGGTACTACCTGTAAATCAACTAAAGAAATTAACGCCGCAGTAACTAATAATTTATCTGCTAAAGGATCCATAAATTTTCCAAAGTTAGTTATTTGATTTCTAGATCTAGCAATATACCCATCTAACTTATCCGTTAATGAAGCTAAAATAAATATAAATGTAGCAATAAAACTTCCATATGGTATATCTTTAACTGCTATAAATACTAAAAATACAGGAACCAAAAATATTCTAATTAAGGTTAACTTATTTGCAAGATTCATCAACAACAACTCCCACTAAATCATAATCCATAGTCTCTACTATTTTTACCTTTACAAATTCACCATTTTCTATTTTTGCATTTGATTCAAATAATACATTTGCATCTATATCAGGAGCCATTTCATAGCTTCTTCCATAATAGCACTTTCCATTATATCCCTCAACAAGAATATCATATAACTTTCCAATTTTCAATTTATTTATTTCTTCTGAAATATTCTTTTGTAAAAGCATTAAATCTTCTTCTCTTTTTTCCTTAATTTCTTCATCTATTTGCCCATCCATTTTAGCAGCTGGAGTATCTTCTTCCTGAGAATAAGTAAATGCACCTACTTTCTCAAGCTTATGTTCCTTTAAGAAATCAATAATTTCATTAAAATCTTCATCAGTTTCGTTTGGAAATCCTACTATAAATGTTGTTCTTATAACAATTTCAGGAACTCTTTCTCTTAAAATTTGTATTTTATTAATTATATCTTTTTTACTAGTTTTTCTTCCCATAAGTTTTAAAATCTTATCGCTTATATGTTGAATAGGTATATCTAAATACTTTACAACTTTTTCATTGCAAGCAATTTCGTTTATAAGTTCATCATATATCTCTTCTGGATAACAATAAAGCACCCTTATCCATTCAATTCCTTCAATTTTGGATAATTCCTTAAGAAGAACATGCAGATTCTTTTTCCCATAAATATCGCTTCCATATAAAGTAGTGTCTTGAGCTATAAGTATAATTTCCTTTACTCCACTCTCACTCAAATCTCTTGCTTCATTTATAATATTTTCCATCTTCCTACTTCTAAATTTTCCCCTTATCTTAGGAATTATACAATATGTGCAAAAATTATTGCATCCTTCTGCTATTCTTATATATGCACTCTCCCTTTGAGTTGTAATAATTCTCTTTCCTTCATTAATGTTTTCATCGGAATAATTCAAAAGTTCTGTTGCTAATTTATTTCCATCTATAAATTCAGTTATGATTTCATTTATTTTATTATAGTCATTAACTCCAAGCATTATATCTATTTCAGGTATTAATGTCTTCAACTCTTCTCCATATCTTTGAGTAAGACACCCTGTAGCTATAAGCAGTTTGCATTTATAATTAATTTTATAATTAGCCATCTCTAAAATTGTGTCAATGGATTCTTGTTTGGCACTCTCTATAAATCCGCATGTATTCACTATAATTATATCTGCGTTCTTGGGGTTATTAGTTATCTCATATTCATCACTCATCTTACCTAATATTATCTCTGAGTCAACTCTATTTTTATCACAGCCTAAGCTTACCATTCCAACTTTATACTTGCTTGAAGCCTCTTCATTATATTGTTCTCTATTCTTCGCTATTTCTATTTTAATTTCGCTCAACTTCTTATATCCTCCTACGTTCTAATAGTCTTAATTATAACAAATTAGAACTACATTTTACAAGTTGCTATTATACATATACTACTCCCAAATCTCATAAAAATCACTTATTATTTTAACTCAAAAGAGTTAAATTAAAAAAGTTAACATAATGTTTAATTTTATTTCATAATTAATCTAAAACTATAGCTTTAAACTTTTTAGACATTATTAATTAATTTTCCTCTTCATGTTCATCTTCTAATAGCTGCTGCTTAGTAATAAGCACCTGCCTTGGTCTACTTCCATCCTTTTCCGATATAATCCCCCGTTCTTCTAATTGATCCATTATTCTAGAAGCTCTATTAAACCCTATTCTGAACTTTCTTTGAATAAACGAAGTTGATGCCTGACCATACTCAACTACAACATTTATCACCTCATTAAGTAATTCATCAACATCGTCATTACTATCATTTGCATCCACAGATTTTGAATCTGACGCATTATTAATATGATCAATTATATCTTCTTCATACTTAGTATCACCCTGTTCACTCTTAATAAACGATACAACTTGCTCTACTTCTTCCTCCGATATGAAGCAGCCTTGAACTCTAAGAGGCTTACTTTCTCCCACTGGATAATATAACATGTCACCTTTTCCTAACAATTTTTCCGCTCCGGATCCATCTAAGATAGTTCTAGAATCAATTTGAGATGATACTGCAAATGATATTCTAGATGGAATATTAGCTTTAATTACCCCTGTTATTACATCAACTGATGGTCTTTGAGTTGCTATAACTAAATGCATACCTGCAGCTCTTGCCATTTGTGCTAATCTTCCAATATAATCTTCTACATCATTAGGACATACCATCATAAGATCAGCAAGCTCATCTACTATAATAACTATATATGGCAGTTTTTGTTCTATTATACCCTTATTAAATAATTCATTATACGACTCCATATTTCTAACTCCAGAGTCTGCAAAGAGCTTATACCTATTGGTCATTTCATTTACTGCCCAATTTAAAGCTGCTGCCGCTTTCTTAGGATCTGTAACAACTGGAATCAAAAGATGTGGTATTCCATTATAAACATTTAACTCAACAACCTTTGGATCTACCATTAAAAGTTTAACTTCTTCTGGATTATACTTATATAATAGGCTTATTATAAGAGAGTTTATGCATACACTCTTACCAGAACCTGTTGCCCCTGCAATCAGTGTATGTGGCATCTTACTCAAATCTCCCACAACACATTTTCCTGATATATCTTTTCCTAAAGCAAATGCAAGCTTTTTCTTAGACTCGATAAATTCATCATTTTCTAGAACTTCTCTTAAAAAGACTGGTTTTTGTTTTCCATTTGGAACTTCTATACCAACTGCCGCCTTACCTGGAATTGGTGCTTCTATTCTTATCCCAGAAGCTGCTAACCCTAAAGCTATATCATCAGATAGATTTACAATCTTACTAACTTTGACACCCGGACTTGGCTGAAGTTCAAATCTCGTAACTGATGGACCTTTTGTAACTTGAGTAACCTTGGCATCTACTCCAAAATTAGATAATATTTCTTCAAGCTTATTAGCATTCTCTATTAATTCTTTTTTGTCACTGCTATTAAGTTTTGTATTTGAATTTAATTTTAATAATTCAAGGCTTGGATGTTTATACTCCTTAGTTTCTTTTTGTTCCATTATATGTTCTTGTATCTCTTTATTTACTACTTCCTTAACATCATTACCTAAGTTTTCTTTCTTCTTAGTATGACTTTGCGTAGGTTTTTCTATAAAACTCTCTATCTGAATATCTGATGATACTTCAGCTTTTGATATAGGTGAGATTTCTGTATCATCACTAGTATTTTTCATAAAATCTAGAATTTTTATCTTCTTTTCTACACCAGAAAGAAATGCTTCTTTTTCATTTTCTTTATCATCTTTTTCTACTATATTTATAAAGTTCTCTCTAACTGGTTTCTGCTCATCCCTTACTTTTCTACTTCTTCTGCTATTTCTTATTTTTTCACCTTTATTGTAGGCCTTTATCCCTAAATCATAAAGAGTAATATCGAAAATCAAAGTGATGGCAATTATTGAAAATGCGAGAAGAACTATATATGTCCCAAGGGCCCCTATAATTTTATACATTGGATAACATATGAGATATGCCATTATTCCACCATGAGGAGTCTGGGCGCTATCATTAAGTATGACCTTAAAATTTTCAAAAAAACTTCCTTGCCCGTCTAAACTTTGAATGTTTATTGTTCCAAATGTCAATATGGTAACAGCTACTAATATAGTTATTCCAAAAAAATTCTTGCTTAATTTAATATTTCCTCGTGTTTTTATATATTGGAATCCAAAATATATTAAATAAATAGGCAATGCATTTGCACCTATTCCAATTACTACATATGATACTCTTTGCGCTAAAGATGATAATATTCCAGCTAAAGAAGTGTATATTGCTATACCAAGTATTATTCCTGTTGCAATATACACTATTCCTACTATATCTGGATTTATTGTGTTTTCATCTTTTTTACTTTTTGTAGTGCTATGTTTGCCTTTAGTCCTACCCACCTTAAATCACCTCATAATTTTATTTCTACATTGAATAGCAATTCTCCTTTAATAAGATAACACTAAAAACAAAAATCGGCTATAGATTTTTTCTATAACCTTAAAAATAGCTACTATTTTTCTATTAATTCGTTAAGTTTGCTTAAAGCTTCCTGTATTCCTCCAACTTGGTCAATAAGTCCACAATCAACTGCTTGCTTTCCAATTAACATTGTTCCTACATCATTTAATAAATCATCTGTCTGAAGCATGAATCTTTCTAAAGTATCTGGTTTTATATTTGATGTTCTAACTATAAACTCATTTATTCTTTCTTGCATTTTCTTAAAGTATTCAAATGTTTGAGATACTCCAATCACAAATCCATTCATTCTTACTGGATGAACTATCATTGTTGCAGATGGTGTTATAAATGAAAAGTCTGCTGATGTAGCAAGCGGTACTCCTATGGAATGACCTCCACCAATTACTATAGAAACGGTTGGTTTTGACATACTTCGAATCATTTCAGAAATAGCTAAACCAGCTTCTACATCTCCTCCAACTGTATTTAAGACTATGAGTAGCCCTTTTGCATCATCATTTTGTTCGATATCTATTAATTGAGGTATAATATGTTCATATTTTGTGGCTTTTGTTTGTGGGGGAAGTACAGAATGCCCTTCAATCTGCCCTATTATAGATAAAACCTGTATTCTTTTATTTGGAGTTGCTAATGTAGTATTTCCAAGTTCTTTTACATTTTCTATTTTATCCTGTGCTTCTGATGTATTTTTATCTTCCTTTTCTTTCTCATTATTATTTAAAATATATTTATCCATAAAATAATTCCTCCTATACTCTTTTTATTTTGTACAGTAGGAATTATTTTATACATAAGTGAAATTCCAAATCTATGATTTGGCTAATTGAACTTACTCAGCGAACGAAGCGAGTCGAGTTTCCTTTTAAATTCAAAATCTATGATTTAGTTACTCGAACTTACCCAACTAGCCAATTTTCCTTTTGAATCCCAAATCTATTATTTTATTAATTTAACTTACTCTATATAAAAACTCATAGAACTCATTTAATTAAACTTCCGTTATATTAAAGTTTAAAAGTTTTATGTAAAACATTTATTGCTTCTTTTTCATTTTCAGAGTGAACCAAGCACCAGATTGTCATATGAGAATCCGCTGTTTGTAATACTTCTATATTATTATCCCTTAATGCCTTGATTATTTTAGCCATTACTCCTGGTATTCCCTTCATTCTAGAACCAATAACCGCTACTTTGCTACAGTTGTCTATCAAAGTATACTTTAAACTAGCACTATTTAGAACATTTTCTAAAATCTCTTTATCCACTTGATTTATAGTGAAAATTTGTTCATTAGGAAATATATTTATTAGATCTAAGCTTATTTTATTTGCAGCTAATAAATCCAATACATTTTTGTATTTTACATTTCCTTGATTTTCTGCAGCCCTTATAGAAATCTGAATTCTATTCTTTTGGCTTGCGATTCCTGTCATTATCCTGTCATTGCTTTTATCTCCAAAGTTGTTTATTAAAGTTCCTTTACTATTGCTCATAGTATTTTTAATTAATATAGGAATATTTCCTTCCATTGCAACTTCTACAGCTTTTGGATGAATTACTGTTGCCCCCTTATCTGCTAGTTGGAATACTTCATTATAGCTTATAACATCAATTAAATTTGCATTTTCAACAACTCTTGGATCTGCTGTCATGATTCCATCTACATCAGTATATATTTCAATTTCTGACGCTTTAAGGGCCACTCCTAAAATAGAAGCCGTCGTATCGCTTCCCCCTCTGCCTAAAGTAGTTAAATATCCGTTTTCAGTCATTCCTTGAAATCCAGTTACTACAGGAATTCTTCCTTGAGACACTAACTCTAGTATTTTTTTAGGTTTCACCTCAATACAAGTTGCATCAGTAAAATTATTATCAGTTAATATTCCTGCTTGTCCGCCAGTAAGTGGTACAGCATCAATTCCTGCATTATACAAATCATTACTCATAACAACTGAGCTTATAATTTCTCCACATGTCATTAATAAGTCTTGTGCTAACTTATTGGCATTTTTAAATTTATCGCTTATTAATGATAATAATGTATCTGTTGCATATGGCTGACCTTTTCTTCCCATTGCTGATACTACCACAACAGGACTATATCCATCTTTAATAGCACTCTTAACTTTTTCAATTACTTTCTTTCTATTTTCTTCAGTGGATACTGAAGTTCCTCCAAACTTTTGTACAACTATTTTCATTAAATTTCCTCCTGAATTATAACTTTACTTTTTTTATTACTTCCTCATCTGCATCTAATATGATAGTTTTAGCACCAATTTTTTTTACACAATCCCATGGAATTTCTAAAAAATCTTTACTGCTAAATAGATTAAATTTTCCGCCACTTAAATTAACTATTAAATATTTAAAATTTCCTTCTTCATCTATTATTAGATCATTATTCAATAGATAATCATATTTTTCACCATCATTTATATTAATAAGTTCGTATCTCTCTATGTCACTTAAATATTTCACCTTATTTTCTTCGCTCATAATAAAAACCTCCTTTTAGTACTCATAAAATAATATGAGAAAAGGAGGTGTATTATTACATAATCTTCTATAAATTAATTTTACCATTATGATTTGAGTTATCATATGCTTTGGCACTCTTTAGTATTATAGAATCTAATTTACTATATTCTACATCTTGCCCAACATACGCTGCATTTATAACTCCCTTTTTAAAACATCTTTCTAAGACGTATTGTATATCATCTTTTCTTATATTATCTATTTTCTTTATTACTTCTTCTTGAGTTTTTATTTTATTTCTAAACAAGAATGTCTTTGCATTCGAGAACATTCTCGAACTAGTACTTTCAAGCCCTAAAATATAATTAGCTTTAATTTTCTCCTTATTTATTTCAAGCTGCTTATCAGTTATTCCGTTCTTACTAAATAGAGTAATTTCTTTTTCTATAACTTCTAAAGCCTTCTCTCCATAATTTCTATTTAATCCGGCATATATATTTAAAGTTCCAACTCCCTGAAATGGTTGCAGGTAAGATGTTATAGAATAACATAATCCTAATTCTTCTCGCACTTTTTGGAAAAGGATTGAAGATGCACCACTTCCAAATATATTATTAAGTAGCACTAATGCGTAATTGTTTTCATCTCCATAAGGTAATCCCTCTAATCCCAGAGAAATATGAAGCTGCTCGATTTCTTTTTTTGCATATGCAGAATCAACTTGTATTATTGTTTTATCATATTCTGGAGTATATTCACCTTTGCTTTTCCATTCACCAAAATATTTATTAATCAATTCATCTAACTCTTTATCATTGAATTTACCACAAACTGATATTACAGAATTATATGGCGTATACTTTTCACTAATAAAATTTAATATCTTTTCTCTAGTAAATGACTTTACCAATGGTATTGTTCCTAAAATAGGATATCCTAACGACTCATTTCCAAAACAAGCTTTAGAATGCACATCATCTAATACATCTTCCGGCGAATCTTCACTCATATTAATTTCTTCAATTACTACGCCTTTTTCTTTTTCTATCTCTTCTGGATCGAATTTTGCATTTAAAAGTATGTCTGAAAGGACATCTAACGTTAAATCTAGATGGGTATCTAATGCTTTAATATAATAACAGGTAGCTTCTTTACTTGTGAAAGCATTGATCTGTCCTCCAACATTCTCAATATCCTCCATTATTTCTTTAGAAGTTCTTTTATCAGTTCCTTTAAAAAACATATGCTCAATAAAATGGGATATTCCATTAACTTCTGGACTCTCATTTCTAGAACCATTCTGAACCATTACTCCAACACTGATAGAATTTAAGTGTTCTATTTTTTCTGTTACAATTCTTAATCCATTTTTAAGGGTATATGTGTTATACATTTTATACTTGCCCTCCTTCTTAGTTAAAAAAAAGGCAATTAATTGCCCTTTATTTCTCTTCCTTATTTTCTTGTTCTACTAAAGCATCTTTTCTCGAAAGATTTATTCTACCTTGGTTATCAATTTCTGTAACCTTAACTAAAATCTCATCTCCAATAGATACTACATCTTCTACTTTGTTCACTCTTTCCTTAGCTAGCTTAGAAATATGAACTAATCCTTCTTTACTTGGTAAAATCTCAACAAAAGCTCCAAATGTAGTTATTTTAGTAACTTTTCCAAGATAAACTTCTCCAGCTTTAACTTCTTTAGTTAATCCTTCTATTATCTTTATGGCTTCATTAACACCATTATGATCAGTTGAGCTTACAAATACAGTTCCATCTTCTTTTATATCTATCTTAACTCCTGTATCTTGTATAATTTTATTTATAACCTTACCACCTGCTCCTATTACATCCCTTATCTTATCAGGATTTATGCTCATAATTTGTGTTTTTGGAGCATATAATGAAACATCTTCTTTAGGTGTAGAAATACATTCGTTTATTTTATCAATTATAGTAAGTCTAGCTTTTCTAGCATCTCTTATAGCATTTTCTACTACATTAAAACTAAAACCTTGAAGCTTAGTATCTACTTGAATAGATGTTATACCTTCTGTTGTTCCAGCTACCTTAAAATCCATATCTCCAAAGAAATCTTCTATTCCTTGAATATCAGTTAATACTGCTTCTTCACTTAAATCTTCTGAAGTTATTAATCCCATTGCAATACCAGCTGCTGGTCTTTTAATTGGTACACCTGCATCTAATAATGCTAATGTTGAACCACAAACTGATGCTTGTGAAGTTGAACCATTAGAACTTAAAACTTCTGATACTAATCTTATTGTATATGGGAATTCTTCTTCGGAAGGGATTAATGGTTCTAAAGCTCTTTCTGCTAAAGCTCCATGACCTATTTCACGTCTACCAGGACCTCTTAAAGGTTTTACTTCTCCAACACTGTATCCTGGGAAATTATAATGATGCATATATCGTTTTGATTGAGCTTCATCTATTCCATCTAGAATTTGAATCTCGCTAATTGAACCAAGAGTTGCAACTGTCATTACTTGAGTTAATCCTCTTGTGAATAATCCTGTACCGTGTGTTCTAGGCAAAATTCCTATTTCACATCCTAATGGTCTGATTTGATCAAATGCTCTTCCATCTGGCCTTCTCTTATCTTTTAGAAGCATGTGCCTTACAACTTTCTTTTGCATAGTGTAAAGAACTTCCTTAATATCGCCCATTTTGTCAGCATATTTTTCACCAAATGCTTCATTAACTTTTTCATAAACTGCATCAACAGCAGCATTTCTTTCATCTTTTTCCATGATATACATTGCTTCTTTAATCATGTCAGATGCAAATTCTTTAACATCTTTTTCAAGTTCTGGATCTACAGCATATAATACTGGTTCATCTTTTTTCTTTCCAAACTTAGCTACTGCTTCTTCTTGGAATGCAATAATCTTTTGACACTCATCAAAACCATATTTAATAGCGTCTATCATAGTATCTTCTGGTATCTCCTGTCCACCAGCTTCAATCATCATTACTCTTTCTTTTGTAGCGCATACTGTTAAATGAAGAATGCTTTTTTCACGACCTTGAGTATCTGGATTTGTAACGAATTTACCATCGATAATTCCTACTTGAACTGCTGCAGCTGGAATTGTATAAGGAATACTTGAAAGGCATAATGCAAGCGATGCTGCATTAATTGCTAAGATTTCTGGCAAATTATCTTTTTCTACGGATACAACTGTAGTAACAACTTGAACGTCATTTCTGTATCCCTTTGGAAATAGAGGTCTTAGAGTTCTATCAACAGCTCTACCATTTAATATAGCTTTTTCTGATGGTCTTCCTTCTCTCTTGATAAATCCACCTGGAATTTTACCTACTGCATATAATCTTTCTTCATATTCAACACTTAGAGGAAAGAAATCAATTCCTTCTCTTGGCTGCTCTGATGCATTAACATTAGTTAAAATTACTGTGTCTCCATAGCTAGTAAATGTTGCTGCATTTGATAACATACCTACTTTTCCGAACTCAACTTTCAATTCTCTTCCAGCGATTTCAGTCGTTAGAACGTTATTCATAATTTATGACCTCCCTTTAGGTTCATCTAATCATTAATAATATTGTATAATTTTTCTATAATTTGTATAGTTTAAAATAATAGAGCGGAAAACTCCGCTCTAAAAATTATCTTCTTAAACCTAATTCTTTGATTAAAGTTCTATATCTTTCGATATCTTGATCACTTAAATAGTTTAAAAGACCTCTTCTTTGACCAACCATCATTAATAGCCCTCTTCTTGAGTGATGATCTTTCTTATGAACTTTTAAATGTTCAGTTAAAGATTGAATTCTTTCAGTAAGTAATGCTACTTGAACTTCTGGTGAACCAGTGTCGCCTTCGCTTCTTCCAAACTTTTTAATTAATTCTAATTTTCTTGCCTTATCCATTATAAGTGCACCTCCGTGTATTATATTAATTATCCCCTAGTTCCAAGTAAAAGATGGCACCTTACAACTTAGAATTAGGTTCCCTGTGTTATTATATCAAAAGTAACTATTATTGTAAACTATATTATTAAAGCCGACATGCAATTCTCATTTTTCGCAAAAGCTTTATCACTTTCGAGCTGGTCCTTTAACTCTTCTAAACTATTAAATTTTTCTTCGTCGCGGATTTTTTTTATAAAACTCACATCTATTTTATCTCCATATATTTCTTTATTAAAATCTAATATATAAGTTTCTACCGTTAAATTTTTACCTTCAACCGTAGGATTGTATCCAACAGATGTGATTCCTTTATATATATTATTATTTACCTTAACATTAGTATAATATACACCAATCTTAGGTAAAATGAAATTTTCATCATATTTCAAATTCGCTGTAGGAAAACCTATAGTTCTTCCAATTTTCTTTCCATGAATAATTTCACCACTTAATGTGTAAGGCATGCTGAGCATCTTATTAGCTTCTGAAACCTCACCATCTTGAATGGCTTTTCTAATTCTAGTACTGCTTACAACATCGTTATTATATGTACGTGGATCCATAACATATAGTTCATACCCATATTCATTTTGCAATTCTCTTAGAAGTTCTACATTTCCTAAATTCTTGTATCCGAATTTATAATTAAACCCTACAACAAACCCCTTGATATTATAATTAACTATCAAAAACTCTATAAATTCCTTTGGTGTCATTTTCATAAATTCAAGATCAAATTCCTTAAAGCAAACTATATCTACTTTATGTTTTTCCAGAATTTTTGCTTTTCTTTCATTGTCCATCAAAAGTTTTACTGAGTTTTCTTTATTTATAAGAGTTCTTGGATGGTTTTTAAATGTAAAAACCATACTTCTCCCTTTATTTTTTTTTGCAACTTCTACTACTTTATTTATTAAAGAAAGATGCCCAATATGAAGTCCATCAAAACTTCCAAGAGCTATATAATTATTAGAACTTTGAATATCTTTTGAATGTTTATCTATAATTATCATTATCCTTACTCCTAAATCAAGGCACCCAGAAAAACAGCTACATACTAGTTAAGATGCCTAAAGCAACAATTTTTCGATTTTGAATCCATCATCATCTTGTTTTCCAATTCCTATAAAAATGCCTTCACTATCATATACCCTATATAGAACATTTTTTTCTCTTTTTTCATTTGTCAATCTCTTATCGAATACTTTAACTCCATTTATTAATAATTTAGTAAATGTACTCTTTACTGTAATTTTAGGGTAAAAAGAAAGTGCATCCTCTATAGTCATAATATAATCTTGTATATTTTCCTTAGTTAAATCATCTATGTTTACACTATCTAATTGCTTAAAAATAGATGTTTCAGATCTATTTAATTCTGCCATAGCTGCTCCAACTTTTAGTTTTTCACCAATATCATAACATAAACTTCTAATATATGTCCCTTTTGAACAAGCTACTTTCATATATACATAAGGTAATTCAATCTTCAAATCTGATATATTAAATATTCTAACTTTTCTCGCTTCTCTTTCAACCTCAATACCTTTCCTAGCTAATTCATAGAGCCTTACTCCATTTTTTTTAAGGGCAGAATACATAGGTGGAACTTGGTCATATTCTCCGATAAAGGATAATGCGACCTCTGAAACTTCATCACTCTTAATATGATCTATTTCATTCTTCTCCAATATCTCACCTTCAAGGTCATATGTGGTTGTCTTCACTCCAAGTAGAAATTTCACCTCATATACCTTATTACTGTTCATGATATAATCAATAGTTTTTGTAGCTTTTCCAAGGCAGACTGGAAGGACTCCAGTAGCTTCTGGGTCCAATGTTCCAGTATGACCGACTTTCTTTTCGTTAGCCAAGAATTTTATTTTTCTAACTACATCAAAGGAAGTCATTCCTTTATTTTTGAATATATTTAATACTCCATTTATCTGTGAAGTTTTTGTATCTTTCATATATGAATTCTCTATTCCTTCCTTATATAAGTGAAGTTATTACTTACTTTTCATAAATATAATTTATATTTTATGAGTCGAGCTCTTCTTTAAGTATCTTTAGCAGATTTTCTTTTGCAGTTTCTATATCTACACCTTTTTGCATAACTCCAGCAGCTTTTATATGCCCGCCACCGCCATATACTTCTGCAACTTTTCGAACATCCACATCATTTTTAGATCTTAAGCTTCCTTTAACTCCATCTTCAACTTCTTTCAAAAGCATAGAAACTTCTACACCTTTAATTCCAAGGCCAACTGAAATTATATCTGAAGTATCAGTATTTTTTAAGTTAAATTCCTCTAACATTCCCTTCGGTATCTCAAGGACTGCTACTTTATTTTCTAGAGCGAGCTCAATATTAGATAACACACATCCCATTAATTTTACTTTCTCAAATGGTTTATTATCAAAAAGATTACTATGGACTTTACTGTTGTTTACTCCAAGTTCTATAAGTTCTGATACTATTTTATGAGTTCTCTTAGTAACATTGGAATGCCTAAAAGAACCTGTATCTGTTACAATCCCTGTATAAACTGCGTTCCCTATATTTATTTCAACATCAGTTTTATTATTAAAATCAATTCCTAACTCTTTTGCTAGTAAATATGATATTTCACATGTAGCCGCTGCACTTACATCAACATAATTTATAAATCCATATTCTTCATTTGAAATATGATGATCAATATTAATAATCTTACCTTTGTAATTACTTAGATCTGCAGAAATTCTTTCAACATTACCACAATCCAATATCATTACAAGATCAGTGCCCTCTTTAGGCTCTAAAGTATTACCATCAATTTCGTTGGCAAAAGAAAGGAAAGAGAGGTTATCAGAAATAACATCTCTTGATATAATATATGAATCCTTTCCTAAATGTCTTAATGCATTTAGTAATGCTAAAGTGCTGCCTATAGCATCTCCATCTGGAGATGTATGGAATGATAATCCAATTCTTTTTGATTTTAAAATTTCTTCTTTTATTTCTTTAAGACTACTCATTGCCCTTACTTATCCTTTGAATTAATTCATCCATATGCATACCGTAATTTATAGAGTCATCTAATTCAATAATTATTTCTGGTGTGTGCCTTAAATTTATTTTTTGGCCTACTGATTTCCTTATAAATCCACTTGCATTTTTTAATGCCTCTAGATTATTTTTCTTTTCCTCATCATCTTTAGAGAATATACTTACATAAACCTTAGCATATCTTAAATCTTTTGTAACTTTAACATCTGTAACTGAAATCATAGCTGTAAGTCTTGGATCTTTAACTTCATTTTGAATTAAATTACTAATTTCTCTTTTAAATTCTTCGTTAATTCTTCCACCTCTATAGTTTGCCATGTTGATCTTCACCTCTTTTAAAGTTCTTTTCTCTTAATTGCCTCCATCATGAAGCATTCAACGATGTCACCTTCTTTAATATCGTTAAACTTTTCAATTGTTAAACCACATTCGTATCCTGCATTAACTTCTTTTGCATCATCTTTAAATCTCTTTAATGATGATAATGCAGATTCAAATATTACTATTCCATCTCTTATAACTCTTGTCTCTGCATTTCTTTGAAGTTTA
Source organism: Clostridium sp. MF28 (assembly GCF_002969175.1). NCBI lineage: Bacteria > Bacillati > Bacillota > Clostridia > Eubacteriales > Clostridiaceae > Clostridium > Clostridium sp. MF28. The sequence continues at coordinate 4,823,800 of NZ_CP014331.1, read as the reverse complement.
CCCTTTAGCACATAACAACCAGCAATTGTTCCTACATTTGAAATTTTATAAGTTTCTCTTACTTCTGCTGTTCCTAATATAACTTCCTTATAATCTGGTTCAAGCATTCCTATCATTGCTGACTTAACATCATCAATTGCATCATATATAATTCTATAAGATTTAATATCTACTCCATCTCTATCAGCTTGAGCAGCCGCATTGTTGTCAGGTCTTACATTAAATCCTATAACTATTGCATTAGATGCTGTCGCAAGAGTTATATCTGTTTCAGTTATAGCTCCAACACCACCATGAATAACTCTTACCTTTACATCATCAGTAGAAAGTTTTTCTAAAGATTGCTTTATAGCTTCAACAGAACCTTGAACATCTGCTTTTACGATTATAGCAAGCTCTTTAACCTTACCTTCTTTAATTTGATTATATAAATCTTCTAATGATACTCTATGGTTAGCAAGTAAAGTTTCTGCTTTTAATTTGTCTTTTCTGCTTTCAGCCATATTTCTAGCAGTTTTTTCATCTTTTACTTGATTAAATCTATCTCCAGCTTCTGGAACTTCAGAAAGTCCTAGAACCTCCACTGGTATAGATGGTCCAGCAGATTTTATTTTTTTACCAGTATCATCAAACATAGCCCTTATTCTACCATATGTAGATCCGACTAATATAGAATCTCCTACTCTTAAAGTTCCATTTTGAACTAAAAGACTAGCAACTGCTCCTCTACCTTTATCTAATTTAGCTTCTATAACAGTTCCAACTGCTCTTCTATCTTTGTTTGCTTTAAGTTCAAGCATTTCTGCAGTAAGTAGAACCATCTCTAATAACTTATCAATATTAAGGTTTTGTTTCGCAGATACTTCTTCACATATAGTATCTCCGCCCCAGTCTTCTGCAAGCAATCCTTGTTCAGCTAATTCTTGCTTAACTCTATCTACATTTGCTCCTGGTTTATCTATTTTATTTATTGCAACAACAATAGGAACTCCTGCTGCTTTACAGTGATTGATAGCTTCCTTAGTTTGTGGCATGATTCCATCATCTGCAGCAACAACTAATATAACAACATCTGTAATTTGTGCACCTCTAGCTCTCATAGCTGTAAACGCTTCATGACCTGGAGTATCTAAGAATGTTATTTCTTCTCCGTTCAATTTAATAGTATAAGCACCTATATGCTGAGTTATACCACCTGCTTCTGTATCAGTAACTTTTGCTTTTCTTATACAATCAAGTAAAGATGTTTTACCATGGTCAACATGACCCATAACAGTTACAATTGGTGGTCTCTTTTGAAGATTTTCTTCATCATCTTCTTCTATTTTTAATACTTCTAACTCTTGAATTTCTTCTTTTCTTTCAACTAAAACTCCATATTCAGCACAAACCTTTTCTGCAGTTTCAAAATCTATTTCCGCATTTATTGCTGCCATAACTCCGGCAAAAATTAACGTTCTTATTACATCATTTGAAGGTTGTTGCAATTTTTCTGCCAATTCCTTAACAGTTATGCTTCCACCAATTTCAATTACTTTACCTTCAGCCTCTGCTTCAGCAGCTATTCTTGCTTCTTCTTGTTCTTCTTTTTTAGTCTTTTTCTTTTTCTTTATACCTTTGTTAAGTTGTTCTGCTAATTCATCTTCATATACGTCAACTATGCTTTTTGAATTCTCAGCATTATCAGCCGATGCTACTAAATCGCTTGGTGATTTTCCTGCTAATAATTCTTTTATTAATTCAGCATCTTCGTCTTCAATTGTACTCATATGATTTTTTACTTCTATATTAAATTCTTCCTTTAATATAGTTATTAATTCCTTTGACTCTATGTTTAATTCTTTTGCTAATTCATGTACTCTTATTTTTGACATGCAGTCACCCCCGTATTATTATCTACTCATATATTTTTTTCCTCCTCATATAACGCTAACAGTCTTTTTGCTATATCGTTATCTAGAATTCCCAGCAACATAATTTCTTTACGTCCAATTGGAGGTCCTAGTTGTTCTTTTGAGAAGTCTTCAATATATGGTATATTTTTTTCATTACAATGCTTTTTAAATTTATCTTTAGATTTATCTGATAAATCATTAGATATGATAAAAAGATAAATTTTAGTATTATTTCTATAGTCATCACACTTGCTATATCCTTCAAGCAAGTTTCCTGACTTCTTTGCCATACTTAGAAAGTTAAAAAACTTATTCATTATTTACTTCATCCTTTAGTTTATTATAAATTTCTTCACTTATAGGAATTTCTAAATTTCTACTAAGTCTTTTTGCTTTAAATGCTTTTTCTAAGCACTCTGTGTTCTTACAAATGTATGCGCCTCTTCCTGATTTTTTACCAGTCAGATCAACACACACCTCGCCTTCTGGAGTTTTAACTATTCTTATTAATTCTTTTTTTGGTTTCATTTCCATGCAACCAGTGCACATTCTTAAAGGAATTTTCTTAACCTTCATGAAAAGCACCCCTCTATTCTTGTATTTCTTCCATTGAAGTTTCTTCATCTATTGAATCATCAACTTCAATATCATCAAAAATTTCTAATTCATTTAAATCTGTAGTTTGTTCATTTTCAATTTCTACTTCAGTATTTAGAATTCTTTCATCTTCTTCATCTTGCGCTTCTTTTTGAGATTTACTCTTTATATCTATCTTCCAATTTGTAAGTTTAGCCGCAAGTCTTACATTTTGGCCTTCTTTACCTATTGCAAGCGATAACTGATTATCATCAACAACAACCTTTGCAGATTTATTATTTTCATCAACCGCTACACTTAGCACCTTTGCAGGACTTAAAGAATTAGCTATAAATTCTTCTGGATTTTTGCTCCATTTTATTATATCTATTTTTTCATTCTTAAGTTCATTAACTATACTTTGTACTCTTACTCCTTTTGGTCCTACACAAGCACCCATTGGATCTACTTCTTCATCGTTAGAGTATACAGCTATTTTACTTCTTGAACCTGCTTCTCTTGAAATACTTTTAATTTCAACTACGCCTTCAAATATTTCTGGAACTTCAAGTTCAAATAGTCTTTTAACTAATCCAGGATGTGTTCTTGATACATGTATTTGAGGTCCTTTATTACCATTTTTAACTTCAACTATATATAGTTTTAACTTTTCGTTGAATTTATATTCCTCATTTGGAATTTGTTCATTAGGTCCTATTATACCTTCCAATTTTCCCAAATTTACAAAAACAATACCTTTATCTTTTCTTAATATAGTTCCTGTAATTATATCAAATTCTTTTTCTTTGTATTCATCATATATTATAGTTCTTTCAGCTTCCTTAATTCTTTGAGTAACAACCTGCTTAGCAAGTTGTGCTGCAACTCTTCCGAAATTTTTAGGAGTTACTTCTAAACTTATAATATCATCAACTTCACTTTTAGGATTTAATTCTTTAGCTTCTTCTAATGAAATTTCTGTTACATCATCATATACCTCATCAACTACTGTCTTTTGAGCATATACATGTATTTCTCCTGTTTCTCTATCGATATTAACTTTCACGTTTTGTGCATTTGTATTGGCATTTGCATAATTTTTCTTATATGCTGCAACCATCGCGTCTTGAATAGTTGTAAAAAGTAAATCTTCACAAATCCCCTTTTCCTTAACTAATTCTTTAAGAGCACCTACAAACTCTTCATTCATTTTTATACCCTCCTCGTTATATTTCCCCTTCTAAATTTGCTGCCTTAATTTTATCTCTTGGTATTTGAATTTCTGTCTCGCCTTCTACTAATATAGAATCTTCTGAGACATCTCTTAATAATCCTTTTACACTTTTCACTCCATTTAGTGAACTAGTAAGCCTAATTAGCACTTCGCTTCCTATGTACTTTTTAAAATGCTCTTCTTTATATAATCCCCTATTAAGACCTGGCGAAGAAACTTCTAAATAATATGCTTCTTTAATTGGGTCTTCCACATCTAGAATCTCACTAACTCTTCTTGAAACCGCTTCACAATCATTTAATGATACTCTGCCTTCTTTATCTATATATATTCTTAAGTAAAACTCACCGTTTTCCTTAACATATTCTACATAATATAATTCACATGACAATTCTGAAACAATAGGTCTTACTAATTCTTCAATTCTTTCAATCAATACATCTTTTTTCATCTTTCTAACCCTCACTTTCATCTTTTAAAAACACATGTCTTATATCTATCTTATGCATTTTTAAAATTTGTAATCAAAAACGCAACTATCTTAAGTTAGTTGCGTTACAAACAGAAAGAGCGGGTAACTTCCCACTCCTTTTTTCTAGCTATTAGAAATAAATCTTCTTATATAATATCATAAACAAATTAACTTTACAAGGGATATTCCCAAATTTTAAATATCTGCTCAATATTTTAATGCATAGTTCATAATTCACAATTTTAAAATACATTTTATAGACATATACATTATTATATATACTTAGCTTCGCGATTCTTCAATCTGCGAAAACATCCCTAATTTAATTTCGTGCCTTTTTCATCTGTGAAATGTTCTTATTTGCACTCCGTGCTTTTTTCATCTGCGAGTTGTTCTTAATTGTGCTCCGCACCTTCTTCATATGTGAATTGTTCTTAATTGCACTCCGTGCTTTTTTCATCTGTGCATAATTTTTCTATTTCTTCCATTAGGGCATCAATAAGATCTTCTTCCTTTACTTTCTTTATGATTTCGCCTTTTTTAAAAATTATTCCTTCTCCTTTTCCGCCAGCAATCCCAATATCAGATTCCCTAGCCTCTCCAGGCCCATTTACAACACATCCCATAACAGCAACTTTAATATCTTTTTTATAATTTTCAAGCCTTTTTTCAACTTCTTCTGCAATTTTTATCAAGTTTATTTGTGTTCTGCCACAAGTAGGACAAGATACGAATTCAACGCCTTTTTTCCTTAATCCCAATGCTTTTAAAATTTCAATTCCAACCTTTATTTCTTCAATTGGATCAGTGGTTAATGATACCCTTATAGTATCACCTATTCCTTCTGCAAGAAGCGTCCCTATTCCTATACTTGATTTAATTGTCCCTCTTTGAATAGTTCCAGCTTCTGTCACTCCTAAATGAAGAGGATAATCACATTTTTCTGCTATCAATCTATAACATTCTATCATCATTTGTACACTAGATGATTTTATAGATATCACAATATCGTGAAAGTCTAAATCCTCTAAAATTTTAACATGTCTTAAAGCGCTTTCAACCAAACCCTCTGCCGTTGGCATGCCATACTTTTCTAGAATATCTTTTTCTAGAGATCCAGAGTTAACACCAATTCTTATTGGTATCTTTTTCTCACTACAAGCTTCTTTAAGTATTTTTATTCTATCTACACTTCCTATATTACCAGGATTTATTCTAAGAGCTGAAACACCATTTTCTATTGCTTTTAGCGCTAATTTATAATCAAAATGTATATCTGCAACTACTGGTATTGGAGATCTTTTTGTAATTTCCCCTAGACTTTCTGCATCTTCCATATCCAAAACTGCGCATCTTATGATATCGCATCCAGCGCTATATAGCTTTTCTATTTGATTCAAAGTATTTTCCACATCTTTAGTACGAGTATTTGTCATTGATTGTACTGTGACAGGTGAGTCCCCTCCAACAAATACATTTCCAACTTTGACTTTTCTAGATTTTCTTCTTTCCATACAATGTATCTCCTCTAATTATAATTAATCTAAAATATAAACATTATATATATATATTGCAAAAATAATTCTTCAACATAATTCTAAAAATATTGCAAGAATTCTAGCCGTAATTGTGAATTGTGCATTGTGAATTGAAGCATATATATTTTTGCATATTTCTCTTTTATCAAAATATTTCTAATACTATTTTTTTAATATTTGTCTTATAATTCTTATAAATTGTACATTATTAAAATTATGTATAGTAAGTTTAATACTTTAAACTTAGGAAACTTGCATTCATATAAGAATCACTTCAAATCTGAATGCAAGTTTTTTATAGTTATAAAATCATTTTTTATTCTTAGAACTTTACAGGGAACAATATATCTTTTATTGTTACTAATATCATCAAACCTATAAGTGCAGCAAATCCTATATAATTTAAAACTCCAACTATTTTATCCGGAACCTTTCTTCTAGTTATTAACTCTATAAGTAATATCACACACCAGCCTCCATCTAAAGCTGGGAAAGGTAAAAGATTAAAAACAGCTAAATTAACACTTAAAAAAGCAGTAAAGTAAAGTAGCGGCCAAATTCCAGCTTTAGCAGTTTCTGCCGAAATCTTAACTATTGTAAGTGGACCACCTACATCAGTTTTTAGATTAGCCTTACCTGTGAATATCATCTCTAAACCTTTAAAAGTTTGAGAAACTAACGAAGCTGTCTGATTAAAGCTCTGCTTAAAACTCTCTGAATATCCTGGATTTTGAATTCTTTCAAAATTAAGCCCTATTAATAATTGTCCTTGTTCATTCTTCATTGGTGTTACCGTAACGTCCTTCTTTTCTCCATTTCTTTCAATAGAAATATCTACTGGATTTCCATTTGCTAATACTATTCCAGCCGAAATATTATCGTATGAGAAAGCTCTCATTCCATTTACTTTCACGATTTTATCTCCTGGTAAAATCCCAGCTTCTGAGGCTGGTGAATCTGGAGTAACTCCAGTCGGAATCTTATTTGTGTACCCAAACGCATGTATAAAGAAAGTAAAAATAACTATCGCTAATACATAATTCATAAATACACCAGCAATTATTATGCTTATTCTTCTTAATGGAGATTTTGCTGAAAAACTTCTTTCGTCTTCAACACTTTCTTCCTCTCCCATCATTTTTACATATCCACCTATTGGAAATAACCTCAAAGAATATTGTGTTTCTTTTCCTTGGTTAGAAAAGATTTTCGGTCCCATTCCAATTGAAAATTCTTCTACTCTTACCCCATTAAGTTTAGCTAATGTAAAATGTCCAAGCTCGTGAACTATTATCAAGACTCCAAATGCTAATATAGCCAAAATTATATACATATTAAATTTTTCCCTCCTTAAAGTACCGCATTTTTTATTACATATTCCTTAACTTCTTTATCTAACTCAATAATGTTTTCTAGGGTTAATTCTTTATTTGCCTGAGTTTTAAATACTTCCATGCATCTTTCTATTATGTCAGCTATTTGTAAAAATTTTATCTTTCTATCTAAAAACAACTCTACCGCTGCTTCATTTGCTCCATTTAAAATAGTTGGCATAAGTCTACCTGCTTTTCCAGCTTTAAACGCTAAATTTAAAGCTTTAAAAGTATCTATATCAGGTTTTTCAAATGTTAATTGAGATATTTCATAAAAATCTATTGTATCTGCAATACGCTTTTCCCTATTTTCGTAAAGTAGAGCATATTGTATTGGTAATCTCATATCCTGTGCTCCAAGTTGTGCAACTATACTTCCATCATTATATTCTACCATCGAATGCACAATACTTTGTGGATGAACTACGACCTGTATATTATCATAATCACAGTTAAAAAGCCAATGTGCTTCTATCACTTCAAGTCCTTTATTCATAAGTGTCGCAGAATCTATGGAAATTTTTCTCCCCATATTCCATTTTGGATGTTTCAGTGCATCTTCCACCTTTATATCTTCAAGACTTTCTAAAGTTCTTCCTCTAAAAGGTCCTCCTGAAGCAGTTAAAATTATTTTTCTCAAAGTATTTATATCATTCCCCCTTAAGCATTGAAATATAGCACTGTGTTCCGAATCGACTGGAAATATTTTTACATTGTTCTCTTTGGCAGCTTTCATCACAATTTCGCCTGCTACAACCAAAGTTTCCTTATTGGCAAGAGCAATGTCTTTTTTTGCCTCTATAGCTTTCATAGTCGGCTCTAATCCTATCATTCCAACTACAGAAGTTACTACCATATCAATTTCATCTAAAGATGCTATCTTATCAAGTCCTTCTATCCCTTCCAATACTTTAATCTTTTTATTATGCTCTTCACAATACTTTTTTATTTCGTGAGCACTTACAGCATCCATCATACCTACATAAGAAGGTTTGAACTCTTCAATTATCTCAATAACTTTTTTTACAGATGTGTTCGCCGTTACTCCTATAAGCTTTAGTTCTCCATTTGATTTTCTTATTACATCTAAGGTCTGAGATCCTATCGAACCTGTAGCCCCTAGTATAGAAATGTTTTTCTTCTTTTTCCTCCTAAAAGCAAATCTTAATCAGTACTGCTCAAGGTTTAATTCGAAGATTAAAAGTCTCTTAATTAACTTTAAATAAATTATTTAAATCAAAATAAAATTCCTTATTCTTCATAATCACTCAGTACTATAAATTATTTCTTTTGCTAGAATGCTATACATTGGGCCAATTAATATACCTAAAACACCAAATATTTTTACTCCTATGTATATAGATAACAATATAACAAGAGGATGCATATCTAATTTGTCGCCTAAAAATTTAGCCTCTAGTATTTCCCTAATAACTTGCACTAGTATATATAGACATATAAGACCAAATGCAGTAAGGAAATTCTTCATTATAATATTGTATATTATAATCGGAATAAATACAATTATAGTTCCAACATATGGTAATATATCCAATATCCCACACACTATACCAAGGGCAAAAAAATTCGATACTCCAAGTATACAAAATCCCATTATTATCTCCATAGTTGAAATTATAACTAAGATCCCTTCTATTCCAATCATTTGAGTAAAATTTTCTTTTTGATCTCTAAATTTCATCATCATTTCCTTTGGAAGTAACATAGAAATTAGTTCTAAAATTTTTGACTTATCAATCAATATAAAGAAAGCACATATGTTTCCTATAAAGTAAGCTAAAACACTATCTCCAGTATTTACTGCTCCCTTCCTTATATTCTGATCATTAATTATGGATATTACGCTCTTTCCAATTTCCAAATTATTAAAATTTACATTTAGCGCAACTGAAATATCTTGAATAAATTTCTCTATCCATTCTAAATTTGTTAGGTATAATTTTTTTATTATATAAAAAATTTCACTTCCCAAATATATTGTCACAAGTATTATAATAATATTGACAGTAACAATACTTAAAGCCCCTGCAATTTTACTTGGCATTTTAGCCTTAATCATGATTTTGTATATAGGAGCGCATACTATAATTATTATAATCATGGATAAAAACGGCTTAAAATAGTATTTTATAAAAAAGGTTCCTATTAATACAAATACGAAAGACAATAAAAGTGAGAAAAGTTTCTTATAAGTTTTAAAAATATTCTTCACCTCACTAACTTAATAATTATTAATATTTGTATATTATATGCCAATCATCTCTTGTTAAAAACTTCATAACTTAAGTTATAAAAAAAAAAAAATTAAGCCTTATATAAGTTATACTATATAACGCTTAATTTCTCTCTATTTTTTAAATTCTTATTATAAAAGTTAAGTAATAAAACACTGCTGCTGCTGCAAAAATTATACTATCAAATCTATCTAGAACCCCTCCATGACCAGGAATTAGATTACTATAATCTTTTACTCCTACATATCTTTTTATTGAGGATGCAACCAAATCTCCTAATTGTCCAAATAATCCACATAAAATACCGATAATAAAATAATTATATATTGGCATAATATTAACATATCTTTGCACTACTATTCCAAATATACCCGTAAAAACAGTTGCTCCTACAAGTCCTCCTATTGAACCTTCTATGGTTTTCTTAGGTGACACTTTAGGCGAAAGTTTGTGCTTTCCAAAAAGCTTTCCGCTGTAAAAAGCAGCTGTATCTGAAAGCCATGACCCTATAAATATAATCCAAACTAAAAATTCACCATGTGCTTTCACATTAACAAGATACACAAAACTAAATAAAATTCCACAATATATAAATCCAAGCAATGTTAGTGATGTGTCAATAAAAGTATATTTCAAATTTATAACCGGAAATATCAATAATATGAACGTTGCAGCAACAACAACATACATCATATTTTCGAAATTGTTATTCAAAAGATAATATATTATCAACAGGATATATCCCGCACTTCTCATTGGTTTTAAATCATTCTCTTTTAATGCATTGTAAAATTCCCATAAAGCCATTGCTGACAATGCGAATATAAAGCACTTAAGATAAATTCCTCCAAGAAATACAAATACTATAAATGGAGCAATCATAGCAGCACCCAAATATCTATTATTAGACTTCAAAATCTAACCACTCCTCTATTTAACTTTTCCAAAGCGCCTATCTCTATTTTGATAATCCGCTATAGCTTTTCTTAAATCTTTTTCTTTAAAATCAGGCCAATTAATATCAGAATACCAAAATTCTGAATAAGCACATTGCCATAATAAAAAGTTACTAAGCCTTTGTTCCCCTGATGGTCTAATAATTAAATCAGGGTCAGGTATCCCTTTTGTATATAAATACTTCTCTACTAAAGCTTCATTAATATCTTCTTCGTTTAATTTGCCATTCTTTATATCTGAATTAATAAGTTTTATAGCTCTGACAATTTCATTTCTACCACCATAATTTAGTGCAAAATTCAAATTTATTTTTGTATTATTTCGAGTGGTTTCTAAAGCTTCTTCTAATGCATTCTGGCATTCCTTGGGTAATTTCGAAGTATCTCCTAAAACATTCATTCTAACTCCATTCTCATGGCATTCTTTTAGTTCCTTTTTTAGATAAGTTACTAAAAGCTTCATTAGTGTTCCTACTTCATCTTTAGGTCTAGCCCAATTTTCAGTTGAAAAAGCATATAAAGTCAGATTTTTTACTCCAAGCCTTGTTGCTTCCTTTAAAATCCTTCTAATAGTCTCTACTCCTGCTCTATGTCCCATACTTCTAGGTAAATTCTGTTCTTTTGCCCATCGTCCATTTCCATCCATTATTATAGCTATATGATTTGGTATGTTATTCATATCCAAGTCAAAATCTTGATTAAATTCCTTTTTTGATTTAAATATATTTAACATCTTTCTCCCCCTAGTTTATTAGAAAAACTTGACCTACTCGCATATATTCTTTATATACATTATTAATACTAAACCTTTTTCATATGAAGTCAACAATAAAGTCTTTACTAATTATCCTCATTTAAACAAAATGTAATAATATGTATTACTTTTCAACAATTTCACAAATATTTTATTCACACAGATATTGAATCTATATTTCACTTGCACTGAGAAAAAATTTACTTTACAACTTATCTTTTATTCAAAAACAAGTTAACTCTTGTAGGAGTTAACTAAATTAACCAATCTAAATATATTATTTAGATTTTTACTCTTCAGCTTGTTCAAAGAATAAATTATTCATATACTAAATTCTGAATTCTAAAATCTGCTTAAGGAAAAAACCTGCTTTTCTAGCAGGCTTTAAAATTTAAACCGATAAGACTTCTTTTTCTTTTGCAGCAATTATAGAATCTATTTCCTTTACAACTGCATCAGTCTTCTTTTGAACCTCATCTTCAGCTTTCTTTACTTGATCTTCTGATAAATCCTCATCCTTTTTCAAGGCTTTTATTTTATCATTAGCAGTTTTTCTTATTGATCTTATAGCTACTTTAGCTTCTTCTCCTGTTTTCTTAACATTTTTAACAAGAGTTTTTCTAGTTTCTTCTGTTAATTCTGGTATTACTAGTCTGATGATTGAACCATCACTTGAAGGATTTAATCCTAAATCTGATTTCAATATAGCTTTTTCTATCTCTTTCAATAGAGGCTTTTCCCACGGTGTTATCATAAGTACTCTTGGCTCTGGAGCTGAAACATTAGCTACTTGGCTAAGTGGGCACATGCTTCCATAATATTCAACATGAATTCTATCAAGCATCGTAGGGTTCGCTCTTCCTGCTTTCATTGTTGATAAATCTGATTTTAATACAGATATTGTTTTTTTCATTTTTTCTTCTGCATTTTGAATAATATCCTTAATCATGATTTTTCCTCCTATTTCTTTTTAAAGACATAAAAGAAATAATAGACCAAAGATGCAACGTATATTTCGCGTCACACAAGGAAATAAATTCTGCTCACAGCGATGCTATTAGTAGAGTTTACTGATGAGCAGAGAAGAACCCAAATCTACGATTTGGTGTGAATCGCTTACTCAGCGAGCGCATGTGAGTTGAGCTTCCAATGGCACCAAATAAACAAGCATACTGGTCTATTATTTTCTTGGTTGTGTTGCAACTAATGTACCTATATTTTCTCCATACATAGCTCTTCTAATATTTCCCGGCTCATCTAACCCAAATACAAGGATAGGAATTTCATTGTCCATACACAATGAAGTTGCTGTAGAGTCCATTACTTGTAATCCTTGTTCTAATACTTCTATATATGATAGTGTATCATATTTTTTTGCATCTGAATACTTATGAGGGTCTTTATCATAAACTCCATCAACCTTTTTAGCTAAAAGAATTACATCCGCTTCAATTTCAGCAGCTCTAAGCGCTGCAGTAGTATCTGTTGAAAAATATGGATTTCCTGTACCAGCAGCAAATATAACAACTCTTCCTTTTTCTAAGTGTCTCATTGCTCTTCTTCTTATGAATGGTTCTGCAATTTCCTTCATTTCTATAGCAGTTTGTACTCTTGTTTTAACTCCAACTTGTTCTAAAGAATCTTGTAGCGCTAATGCATTTATACAAGTTGCCATCATTCCCATGTAATCTGCAGTAGTTCTGTCCATGCCTTCTCCACTTCTACCTCTCCAAATGTTTCCGCCACCAACTACTGTTCCTACTTCAACGCCCATATCAATTAATTCTTTAATTTCAAGCGCAATTCTTTTTGCTACACTAAAATCAAGCCCAAATCCATTAACTCCTGCTAATGCTTCTCCTGAAAGCTTTAAAATTACTCTCTTGTATTTACAATCTGCCATTTATAATTACCTCCTGAATATTTTAGGGATCAATAAAACCTTTTTAATAAGTATATGTACTTTATTTCTTAAAAAAAGAGAACACAAAGTGTTCTCTTTAGGTTCCAACTATTTACCGATTTGTCTTGCAACTTCTTCAGCAAAGTCTACCTTTTCAACTTCGATTCCTTCTCCTCTTTCGTATCTTACGAATCTAGTTATCTTAACTGGAGAACCAACCTCTTTAGATTTCTCTTCTAAGAATTTATTGATTGTCTTATCAGAATCTTTTACCCATGGTTGTTCTAAAAGACAAACTTCTTTAAAGTACTTTTGAATTCTTCCCATTACCATTTTTTCAACGATATTTTCTGGTTTTCCTTCATTTAAAGCTTGAACTCTATAGATTTCTTTTTCTTTTTCCATAGATGTTGCATCAACATCATCTTTACCTAAGAATAATGGGTTTGCTGCTGCAATTTGCATACAAACTTCTTTTGCAACTTCATCTAAAACTTCTGAAGCCTTATCACAAGAAACTTCTACTAAAACTCCAATTCTTCCACCACCATGAATATAGCTACTAACTATTCCATTATCAATAGCGAATTTAGTAAATCTTCTTACTGACATGTTTTCACCAAGTTTTGCTATTAAAGCTTTTAAACTTTCTGCTACTGTTGCTTCTCCATCAAACTTTTCTTCAAGAAGTTCTTCTACTGTTTTAACTGAAGTTTCAGCTACCATTTTAGCTAACTTATCAGCAAAACCAACAAATTCTTCGTTTAATGCAACAAAGTCTGTTTCACAGTTGAATTCAAGAACTGTTCCTGTTTTCTTATCATCTGAAATATATGTCTTAACTATACCTTCAGCAGCAACTCTACCTGACTTCTTAGCTGCATCTGCAAGTCCTTTTTCTCTTAAGAATTCAACAGCCTTTTCAATACTTCCTTCTGTTTCAACTAGAGCTTTCTTACAATCCATCATTTTAGCTCCAGTCATTTCTCTTAGTTCTTTAACTAATTGTGCGCTTATATTTGCCATAAATTTAATTCCTCCTCTATATCGAAAGTAATCCTTAACACCTAATAAAAGGGCAGTTGGAGTGAACTCACTTACCCTTTTAAAGTTTATATAAACTACTCAGCTAATTGTTCGCCTTGTCTTCCTTCCATAATAGCATCAGCCATTTTAGCAGTTATTAATTTAACAGCTCTAATAGCATCGTCATTACCTGGGATTACGTAGTCAACTTCTTCTGGATCACAGTTAGTATCTACAATAGCAACAACTGGTATTCCTAAAATCTTAGCTTCTAAGATAGCATTTTTTTCTTTTCTTGGATCAACTATAAACATTGCTCCAACGTTTGATGCATCTAAGTTTCTGATACCACCAAGATTCTTTTCAAGTTTTTCCATTTCGCCTTTAAGCTTTATAACTTCTTTCTTAGGAAGAACGTCAAAAGTTCCATCTTCTTGCATTTTTTCAATTTGTTCTAATTTTCTTATTCTACCTCTGATAGTTGAGAAGTTTGTTAACATTCCACCTAACCATCTATTATTTACGAAATGCATGTTACTTCTGATAGCTTCTTCTTGTATTGCTTCTTGAGCTTGTTTCTTAGTTCCAACGAAAAGTATATCTTTTCCTTCTTCAGCTACTTGCTTAACGAAGTTATAAGCTTCTTCAGCTTTCTTAACTGTTTTTTGAAGGTCTATTATATAGATCCCGTTTCTTTCTGTGAAGATATATGGAGCCATTTTAGGATTCCATCTTCTTGTTTGGTGACCGAAGTGTACACCTGCTTCTAATAATTGTTTCATTGATATTACTGACATTTTGTTACCTCCTTGGTTTTTACCTCCACTATCTTCATCTTATAAATTTCCCTTAAAATAAGGGCACCAAATCTATAAATTGGATAGTGTGTGTATTTCTTACCTTAAGTAGTATATCATAAGGTATTTATGGTATCAACAAAAATTTTTCAATTTAACTTACATAAATAAAAATATGCACATTATTTGTATTTAATAAAATTTTATTAATCATCTTAAAGTCTTCTCAAAATAGTTAAATCTTATACACAAATGGAATAAACTATATATTATTATTTGTATTATTGTGCTTCAAAATTTATTTTTTTACTTTTCTTTTAGAAGAAAATCTCTGAAGCTGTTAAGCAAGAGTTTTTTACGCTTCTGCCTTTTCAAACACATGTAAGAAAAATCTAGCTGGCGAATACGATTTATTTTTTATTCTTTCAGATACTCCCCTAGTTAATTCCCCGTCAAAAAAGTTGTTCACAGATTTTACTGAATTATAAATTCCAAAAGAATAAAAAATAGCTATAGACCATTACTTGTCTATAGCTATCTATTATTTAATCTTTTTTAACTCATCTATTAGCTTTTCATTTAATATTCTAATATAAGTACCTTTCATTCCAAGTGATCTTGATTCAATAACTCCTGCGCTTTCAAATTTTCTAAGTGCATTTACTATAACGCTTCTAGTTATACCAACTTTATCCGCTATCTTTGAAGCCACTAAAAGTCCTTCATTTCCATTTAACTCATCAAAAATATGTTCAACTGCTTCCAATTCTGAGTACGAAAGAGTTCCTATAGCTAACTGAACTACTGCTTTTTTTCTAGTATCTTCTGTTATTTCATCCTGCATAGCTCTAAGCATTTCCATACCTACAATCGTTGCACTATATTCTACTATAACTAAGTCCTCATCAGTAAATGGATTACCGAATCTAGCTAAAATTAATGTTCCTAGTCTTTCTCTACTTCCTATAATAGGAACTATTGTTGATAGCTTATCTACCTTCTTGCACTTACCAATCTCTTGAAATACACATCTGCCTTCATTAGGGAGATTAGATAATGTTTCATTAACTTCCAACAATGTCTTATTATAATCTTCTGGAAATTTTTTATCCTCTATTACTTTTTTCTTCATGGCTTCACATTCAAAATCTTTACCAAAAGTATATCCAAGTACTTTCCCTTTTTTGCTTATTATGTACACATTACATTCAAGAACTTCACTTAATAATGTACATATATCTTGAAACGCTACAGGTTCTGTACCAGATTTCTGCAGAATCTTATTTAACATTCTAGTTTTAGTTAATAATGATGACATATTATAATCCTCCTTGGCAGCTGTATAACAATATTATTTAGCAAAAGAATATTATTGTTAGAAAATTCTTAATTTATTGAATTTTTTTACAAGTTGCTACCAAGACTAGTTTATCATATAAAATCTTGCTTTTCAACACTCTTTTTATTAGATTCGACAAAATAATATCACTTATTTACTTATAAAGCTGTTTTCTTCGTATTTATTTCTACTCTTCTTTTGAGTTATCTTTTTTTACTTCTTCTTTATAATTACACTCACTATTTGAGCATTGTATATAGTTTCCTTTTGTTTTCGAATACTTTGCTACCATATAGGAATTACAATTAGGACATTTTTCTTTTACTGGTTCATACCAACTTACAAATTTACATTCAGGGTAACCTAAGCATCCAAAGAATTTCTTTCCCTTTTTGCTCTTCTTAGCTACAATTGGTTTTCCACATTCAGGACATGGAACATCTAATTCCTCAACTATAGGTTTAGCATTCTTACACTCCGGATATCCAGGACATGCCAAAAATTCTCCAAACCTTCCTCTTTTAATAACCATCATCCGACCGCATTTTTCACATTTTACATCGCTGACCTTATCTTCAATTACTACTTTAGATATTTCTTTTTCAGCCTTTTCAATAGCAACTTTTAGCGGACTAAAAAATTCCTCTACTATTTGAGTCCAATTCTCAGATCCTTCTTCTACATCATCAAGCTTTCTCTCCATATCTGCCGTAAAATCAACATCAACTATTTGCCTAAAATATTCACTTACAATATTATTTACTATTTCACCAAGTTCAGTTGGAATTAGATTCTTCTTTTCACGAATAACATAATTCCTTCCTAGAAGAGTTGAAATTGTTGGAACATAAGTACTAGGTCTGCCTATACCTTTTTCTTCTAATAATTTAACAAAAGATGCTTCAGTATACCTTGGCTGTGGTTGTGTAAAATGTTGTGTTCCATTTAGTGATTCCACTTTTAACTCTTCATTTTCCTTAAGCTCTGGTAATATTACAGAATTCTCATCTTCTTCATTTGAGTATTCATATATTTTCATAAAACCATCAAAAGAGATTACTGAACCAGATGCTTTAAATTTATAGTCTCCATTTTCTATATCTATTGAGTGTGTATTTAATTCGCATGACGCCATTTGACTTGCAACAAATCTATTCCATATTAGAGAATACAATTTATATTGCTCTGGATTTAAATTTTCTTTAGCAATTTCAGGTGTAATCTCTACATAAGTAGGTCTTATCGCTTCATGAGCATCCTGAATATTTTTCTTACCTTTATATACTCTAGGAGCACCTGGAAGATACTCTTTTCCATAAGTACCTTCTATAAATTCTTTTGCGCTTTCTTGAGCCTCTTCTGAAATTCTTACCGAATCAGTTCTCATGTATGTTATCAATCCGACTGTACCATAATTTTTAACTTCAACACCTTCATAAAGAACTTGCGCAATCGACATGGTTCTTTTTGTCATGAAATTTAATTTTCTATTTGCATCCTGTTGAAGAGTACTTGTTGTAAAAGGTGGAAGCGGATTTCTATTTTTCTTACCTTTTTTTATACTTTTTACTACAAAGTTTCCCTTATTAAGCTCTTTTATAATTCCATTTGATGTTTCTTCATTTCCAATCTCAATCTTCTTTCCTTTATATGTTGATAGCCTAACTGGAAATTTCTTTTTTTCTTTTTTAAGTGTACAGTCTATTGACCAATATTCCTTTGGTATAAATTCATTTATTTCCTTTTCTCTGTCACAAATCAATTTTAAAGCAGCTGATTGTACTCTTCCTGCACTAAGTCCCCACTTTACATTTTTCCATAAAATCGGACTTATTTCATAACCAACAAGTCTATCTAATATTCTTCTTGCTTGTTGGGCATCAACTAAATCCAAGTCTATTTTTCTAGCTTGTTTTATAGAGGCTTTTACAGCTGTCTTTGTAACCTCATTAAATACAATTCTGCATGTTTCATCCTCTGAAATTTTTAATATATTGGCTAAATGCCACGAAATCGCTTCACCTTCTCTATCGGGGTCGGTTGCGAGATAAACCTTTTCTGCTTTTTTTGCAGCCTTTCTTAGTTTATCTATTAATTCTCCTTTTCCTCTAATAGTTATATACTTAGGAGTATAGTTATTTTCTATATCAACACCTAATGTACTCTTAGGTAAATCTCTTACGTGTCCCATTGATGCTTCTACAATATAATTCTTACCCAAATATTTGCCGATTGTTTTTGCTTTAGCCGGCGACTCAACAATTACAAGTTTTTGACCCATAGTATAACTCCATAAAATTTATGAAGTATTCACCCCCTACACATTTTTAAATTGTTTTCACATAGTAATTTCCCGGTAGACAAATAATTTCACTTTTTATTTGCATTTCAAATAATAATGCGTATAAAGCTCCTCTATCAACAGACGTATTTTTAAAAATATCATCTATGTGAATTGGTGAATCTGTAATTAACTCTAGTATTTCACTTTTCTCTGGTGTAAAATTCATTGGTTGAATTTCAATATGTTCTAAACTAAGTAAAACTCTTAAATCCTCTATATCAGTACATATACTAGCACCATCTCTAATCAGTTTGTTAGAGCCACTTGCTCCAGCATATAATATAGAGCCTGGAACAGCAATAACTTTTTTCTCCTGCTGCTGCGCAAGTCTAGCTGTTATTAAAGATCCGCTTTTTTCTGAAGCTTCTATAACTATTACGCCATCACTAAGACCACTAATTATTCTATTCCTTTTAGGAAAGTTTTCTCTTAATGGCGCTGTACCAAGTAAAAATTCTGAAATTACTACGCCTTTTTCTGCTATTTTAGAAAACAACATTTTATTTTCAGATGGATAAGTTCTATCTATTCCACATCCTAATACGCATATGTTATATCCATCATTCTCTAAAGCTGTTTTATGTGCAATTGAATCAATTCCTCTTGCACCTCCGCTTATAAGCGTTATATTATTAGTAATAAGCTCCTTTGTCAAGAGTTTTGTTACAGTTAGTCCATAATTTGAGCATTTTCTTGCCCCTACTACACCTATAGATTTATTATTTATAATGTCTATATTTCCAATATAAAAAAGGAAATAAGGGGGATTTAAAATCCCGCTCAATTTCTCTTTATATAAAGGATTAGAGTATGTTATATATCCTATATTTTTTTTATATAATGTTTCTTCTAATTTTAAAACTTCATAGTATAAATCATCTTTTTGAAAATTTTTTAATTTTTTAGATATTGTTTCATTTTCTTTTAATATCTCCTCAAAATTATTATATACATTTTCTGCTGTTTTATATTTATTTATTAATTTTATTTTTTGAAAACTTGTTATATCAATAAGTATTAACCACAATTCATAATTCATTTATACATGTTCCCTTCTAAACCTATATAATTTCTCCATTAATATTTTTCCTATAACTAAAAGCTTCTAGAATATGAAACTCTAAAATATCCTTTTGATTGTCTATATCTGCTATAGTTCTTGCCAATTTTATTACTTTTCCATACCCTCTTAATGATACACTTGATGTGTTATAATATTTTTTTAGAAGCTCTGAACATTTCTTACTAACCCTGCAAATTTCAAAGATATCCTTTCCTTTTATATCTGAATTATATTTATAAACTGTATTCTTAAATCTTAGTTTTTGTATTTCTCTAGCTCTAAGTACATTTTCTTTCATAGCTTTCGAATCGTATGAATCTTTCTTGTTTTCTATTTCATCATAATTGAGTCTAGGTACGTAATTTAATATATCAATCCTATCTAGCAAAGCGCTTGAAAATTTCCTAGAATATTTAGTAATTTTAGTATTCAAATAATATTTGCTATCATTAAAATCTTTATCCTCATTGTTTTCTACTGGATTAAACGCTCCAATTAGTAAAAAATCAGCAGGCATTTGATAACTTCCACTAAGCCTATTAATATTCACATTTTTTTCTTCAAGAGGTTCTCTTAGAGATTCAAGAACATCCTTCTTAAACTCCAAAATTTCATCTAAAAATAGCACACCATTATGTGCAAGAGTTATTTCCCCTGGCCTTATTTCTTTTCCTCCACCAATTAATGCTATTCTTGTAGTTGTATGATGTGGCGCTCTAAAAGGTCTGTTAAGACGAGAAATCCTTGTCATAAGACCACATGCACTATATATTTTGGCAATCTCTATTAATTCCTCTTGAGATAAAGATGGTAAAATTGAAATTAATGCTTTAGCAAGCATTGTTTTACCACATCCTGGCTCTCCATAAAGAATTATATTGTGTTTTCCAGCTGCTGCAATCTCTAATGCTCTTTTAGAAGAATACTGTCCTATAATATCTCCGTAATCTGGCGAATCTAATATTTCTTCATCTTTTCCATCTTCATCTATCTCATAAGGAAGCATATCTTCATATGTAATGTGCGAGACTACTTCTTTTAAACTTTTTAATGGGTAATATTCAACATTCTTAAAATAATAACTTTCTTCTAAGTTTTCATAAGGAAAGATAAATTTTCTAATTTCCTTCCTTGCTCCTTCAATTATTATAGGTATAGTACCTTTTACCCCTTTAAGCTCACCAAATAGAGATAATTCTCCGAATATAATATAATCCTCTAAATTCTTTCTGCAAATCTGATTTGATTCCATTAGTATACCAATCGCGATTGGTAAATCTAAAAGAGATCCAATTTTTCTCACATCCGCCGGAGCCAGATTAATAGTAATTCTACCTAATGGAAATTCAAATCCACAGTTTAATATTGCGGCTCTAACTCTTTCTTTTGCTTCTTTTACTGAAGTGTCTGGAAGGCCCACAATATTAAATACCGGTAAGCCTTTAGATATATCTACCTCTACTTTTATTAAAAAACCTTCTAATCCATTGTGCGTTGCACTAATTATTTTTACTGCCATATAAATCACCTACTAAAAATTATAGACATACATTCAAATATTAATTCCACAAAAATACATTTGTTATATTTATTTTTTAATTGTTAATAATTCAAAGATATAATAGCAATACAGTTAGTAATTTTTAATATATTTCAGTAAATAAAATTGGAAGTGATATAGTGAAAAAAATAAATAAAGATATAGGTAATTTCAGCGAAGATTTAGCCAAGAAATATTTAGAAAAGAATGATTATAGTATTTTAGATTGTAATTTCAAAAACTTTTTAGGCGAAATTGATATTATATGCAAAAAGAATAATTTATTAATTATCGTGGAAGTTAAGAGTAGATATAATAATAATTATGGATTGCCAAGAGAATCTGTTAACTTTTCAAAACAAAGATCCATAATAAAAGTAGCTAATTCTTATATTAATTATAAAAGATTACCTAATATTAATGTTAGATTTGATGTCATTGAAGTTTATCTAAATTTAGAAAGTACAAATTTTAAAATAAACCACATAAAAGATGCCTTTAGACTCAACTAATTACTTAACTCACTTGAGTTTTTCTAGCCCTTTTTGTATCCCCTTAATGTATGATCATTGCTACAGCATATAAAATAAAAAAGTCTATAAGAATATTATTTATTTTAATATTCTTATAGACTTCAAATCAACTTCTTTATCTTAAACACATAAATACCATTCATATAAATTTCATTTGACCAAAACTTAATTACAATAATTTTGTTAAAAAGCTATTTCTATGAATGTCGCTTTTTCCGTATTTTTTTAGACCTTCTATATGTTTTGCTGTGCCATATCCGACATTATTTTCAAAGTCATAATGTGGATATTTCTTAGCATACTCTTTCATAAGTCTATCTCTATACACTTTTGCCACAATTGACGCCGCAGCAATACTAGCACTTTTTGTATCACCCTTTATGACAGATTTATTCTCTATACCAATGTTCTTAATTAAATAGCCATCAGATAATACTAAATCAGGTTTTATACTAAGTGCATTACAACTTTCTAAAAACACTTTATTATTTGCAAAAGCTATTCCTTTTTCATCAATTTCTTTATTAGAAGAAACTGCTATTTGATAACTTAATGCCTTTTCTTTTATAATTTCAGAAAGTTCTTCCCTTTTATGCTCTTTTACTTTTTTTGAATCATTTATATATAAGATTAAATCTTTTTCTAAAACATTTAAATCAAGAATAACACTACAAGCTACGATAGGACCTGCAAGAGGTCCTCTACCAACTTCATCTACACCAGCTATATATCGATAACTTCCAAATGATTTATCAAACTCATACATTGTTTTGACTCTTTTAACTTCATTTAAATATGATTCTAAATCTTTCTCAATCTTTTTCTTAAGTGATAATACATTTTTCCTTTTATCTTCTTCTAGCCAGTTTATAACTTTTGTATGTTCACCATTTCTATATAAATCAACTATAGATAACTTATGTATTTCTTCCTTAATTTCCGCAAATGATAGCGATCTTATATCTTCATTAAACTGTATCATTTTCTTCTATTGGGCGCTCCAATGTGATATTGCCCATTTTTCCTCCCCTGAATTCGTCAAGTAGTATAACAGCTATTCTATTATAGTCAATTTGTCCTCCAGAAATTAAAGTACCTCTTTTTTTGCCTATAGCATCTAGTGTATCTAATGGATTTTCAAAAACTTCTTTAAGTTTATATCTTTCTTTTAATTTCTCTTCATAATTAGTTTGTAATTTTTCAACAAGTTTCAAAGCTAATTCTTCTATATCCATTATTTCATCTTTTATAGCACCAGTAAAAGCTAAATTCAAAGCTGTTTCATCATCTTCAAATCTAGGCCATAACACTCCTGGTGTATCTAGCATTTCAATCCCAATTCCTGTTTTAATCCATTGTTTGCTCTTAGTAACTCCTGGCCTGTCACCTGTTTTAGCTATATTATTTCTCGCCATTTTATTGATAAATGTAGATTTTCCTACGTTAGGTATTCCAACAACCATTACTCTCATTGTTATATTAACCATACCTTTTGCCTTTAATCTATCATGCTTTTCCTTAAGTAATGCTAATAATGTAGGCTTTATATTCTTAAGTCCATCACCTTTTAAACAATTAACCTCTAATACTTTAACATCATCTTTGGTTAAATAACTTATCCACTCTTTTGTAACTTTGCCATCGGTTAAATCACTCTTATTTAAAAGTATAATTCTTGGTTTTCCCTCTAACAATTTTTCAATATCAGGATTTGCAGAACTCCTTGGAATTCTAGCATCTCTTATTTCAATTACAGCATCTACCAATTTCAAGTTTTCTTTAATTTCTCTTTGGGTTTTTTTCATATGTCCCGGAAACCAATTAATTGCCATATGAATTCCTCCTTAAATTTATTTTTCAGTTCACAATGCACATTTCATACCCTTTAAGGCACCCTGTAGAAAATTATAATAAAATCACTTAGACTTCTATTATTAGAAAATTCCTTGAATTTTCAATCCTTAATTGTACACTGTACATTAATCACATATTAATATTAATTTTCTCATATAATAAAAAAAAGGACTGAAACAGTCCCCTTTTTAAATACTATCTAGTTAATAATTCTTTAACTTTAGCAGACTTACCAACTCTATCTCTTAAGTAGTAAAGTTTAGCTCTTCTAACTTTACCTTTTCTAGCGATTTCAATTTTGTCGATGATTGGTGCATTCATTGGGAATGTTCTTTCAACTCCAGTTCCGTAAGCAACTCTTCTTACAGTGAAAGTTTCTCTTAAACCACCATTTTGTTTTTTGATAACAGTACCTTCGAACATTTGAATTCTTTCTTTGTTACCTTCTTGAATCTTAACGTATACCTTTATAGTATCCCCGATAGCAAATTTAGGTAAGTCAGTTCTGATTTGTTCAGCTTCTATAGCTCTTATTATTTCGTTCATTGTGCATTCCCTCCTTAACGATAATTTGACGTTCTTAACACATATGTATGACAGCGGAACGCCCGTACTAGCACAAATTTAATATTATCATATATTTTTTTATATTTCAACAAAAATTATTTATTATTTATTATTTTTATTTTTTAATATTTTAATATCTTCTTTGGTTAATGTAATTTTCTTATATAAATCGGGTCTAATCTTCTTTGTTACCTCAAGAGACTTAAGTCTTCTCCATTTTCTTATATTTTCATGATGCCCAGATAGCAGAATTTCAGGCACTTTATCTCCTTCAAACTCCTCTGGTCTAGTGTATTGGGGATATTCTAAAAGCCCATTATAAAATGATTCTTCCATAAAGCTCTCTTCTTTTCCCAAAACACCTGGAATTAATCTTAATATACAATCAATGACCGGAATTGCAGCCATCTCTCCACCAGTCAACACAAAATCTCCAAGTGAAATCTCCATATCTATATGCTTATAAACTCTTTCATCTATTCCTTCATAATGTCCACATAAAAATATAAGCCCTTCTTCCTTAGAAAGCTCTTTAGCAATCTCTTGGTTAAAGGTTTTTCCTCTCGGCCCTAAGAAAACAACCTTCCCTTTATTACTTAACTTTGCATCCCTTATAGTATCAACTATGGGCTGAGGCGCCATAACCATTCCAGCACCGCCACCATAAGGATAATCATCAACTTTTTTATGTTTGTTTAATGTATAATCTCTTATGTTTAGCGTTTCTAAATCCACTATGTTATTTTCTCTTGCTCTTCCTATTATACTATGATCGAAAATAGAAAACATTTCTGGAAATAACGTTAATATGCTAATCTTCATCTTGCCATTCACCTACTGGCTTAATAATGATTTTTTTCAATTTTATATCTATATCTAGAACTATATCTCTAAGAACTGGTATTAATAGTTCCTTAGGTTCCTTAATCCAATATACATCATTGTTAGGAGTGCTTATTACATCGAAAATTCTTCCAATTTCTTTTTCATTAATATCATATATAGTACATTCTTTTAAATCAGAAACATAATATGTGTCAGGTGGAAGTTCTGGCTCATTTTCGCGTGGTATTTCAATATATTTTTGTTTATAAGTTTCAGCATCATTCATAGAGTCTATACCTTCAATTTTTAGTATCACTCTATCTTTTTGAAATTTAACTCCTAATATTTTCTTTTCCTCTCCACCTACTAAAACAGTTTCTAGACGTTTAAATTTATTCACATCTTCTGTTAGAGGATAGACTTTAACTTCGCCTTTAATTCCATGTGTATTTATAATCTGACCAATTTTAAATAAATTTCCCACTCTTTTCACCTCATTTTAGGCATAAGAAGAATAATGGCATAAAATAACTTAGAGACGCGTATGACGAAAAATAGACCAGCATACTGACTTGTTGTTATTTTTAATAGTATCTTATACTGAAATCCATTATTTTTTTTGATTATGCCCTATATAAATTATTATATACTTTTTTCTTTGAACTCATTGTTAAAGATATTAAATTGCCTATATGATCTTAGTTTCACTTAACAAGTTCCGAATTGTTAATCGCACTCTTCTCATATACGTGTGCTTTTTCATATACGAATTAATCTTAATTGTGCTGACGCGCATTTTTATAGACAAAATGTTCGCGGTTGCGCTAACGCATCTTTTTTACAGTTAAATTATCTTAGTTGCGTTTACACACTTTTTTTATAAGCGAAATGTTCTCAATTGCGCTTACGCGCATCTTTTACATCAAATGATCTTGGTTGCGCTAACGCGCTTTTTTTATAGGTGTATATTTAAAAAGAGTTAGGTTACCCTAACTCTCAATTTTTAGATGATTTCTACTATAACTCGTTTATTCTGTTTAACTGCTGCAGCTTTTATAACTGTTCTTATAGCTTTCGCAATTCTTCCTTGCTTACCTATAATCTTACCCATATCTTCTGGTGCAACTTTTAATTCAAGTATTATGGATTGTTCTCCATCTACTTCATTAACAGTAACTGCATCTGGGTTATCAACAAGGGATTTAGCCATAAATTCAACTAATTCCTTCATAAACGCCTACAATTAGTATGTACTAACTGCAGAATTCACCTCCAAAAATTACTTAGTAAGACCTGCATTATTGAAAAGTCTCTTAACTACTTCTGTTGGTTGTGCTCCATTAGATAACCATTCATTAGCTTTTTCTTCGTTGATTTTAACTTCAACTGGTTCAGTTAATGGATTATAGTATCCAATTTCATCGATGAACTTACCATCTCTTGGTGCTCTTGAATCTGCAACAATTATTCTATAGAAAGGAGCTTTCTTAGCACCCATTCTTCTTAATCTGATTTTTACTGCCATTTTAATTTCACCTCCTTTAAAGGATAATAAATATATATTTTAACTCTAATGCTTAGAAAGGTAACTTGCCAAATAGGCCGCCTTTCTTTGCCTGCTTCTGGAATGACTTCATTTGCTTCATGTTCTTTTTCATCATTTCATAGCCCTTCATGAGTTTGTTAACTTCTTGTATATTAGTACCTGATCCTTTAGCTATTCTGCTTTTTCTTGATGGAGATTTTAGTATAAGACTTGGATTTCTTCTTTCTTTTAATGTCATTGATTGAATAATCGCCTTAGTCTTATCAAGAGCCTCAGTCCCCTTATCAAAGTCAACTCCTTGAAGTTCCTTTGAATTTAAGCCAGGTATCATTTCCATAATCTTATTTAAAGGTCCAAGTTTTTTCATCTGTTCCATTGCCATTAGATAATCCTCAAAGTTAAATTCTTGATTTAACATTCTCTTACCTAAATCAGCTGCTTCCTTTTCATCAATGGCTTCCTGAGCTTTTTCAATAAGCGATAATACATCACCCATTCCTAAAATTCTTGATGCCATTCTATCAGGATGGAACACTTCAAAATCATTCATTTTTTCGCCAACACCGGCATATTTGATTGGCTTATCAATTATAGTCTTAATTGACAGTGCAGCTCCGCCTCTAGTATCACCATCTAGTTTTGTTAAAATAACTCCACTTAAATCTAAATCATTATTAAAGTTTTCTGCAACATTGACAGCATCTTGACCTGTCATAGCATCAACAACTAATAATATTTCTGATGGGTTTACATTATCTTTTATATTTTTTAGTTCCTGCATTAATTCTTCATCAATGTGAAGTCTACCTGCAGTATCTATGATAACTACATTATTTCCATTATCTTTTGCATGAGTGATTGCATTCTTTGCAATTTCAACAGGGCTTACTTTATCTCCCATCGAAAATACTGGAATTTCGATTTGTTTTCCTACAACTTCTAATTGCTTTATAGCTGCTGGTCTATAAATATCGCAAGCTACTAATAATGGCTTTTTATTATTTTTTCTAAGGTTTAGCGCAAGTTTACCACACATAGTAGTTTTACCTGCTCCTTGTAATCCAACTAACATTATAACTGTAAGTCCTGAACTACTATAATTAAGTTTACTTTCAGTTCCACCCATAAGATTAGTAAGTTCTTCATTAACTATCTTTATTACATGTTGTCCTGGTGTTAGACTTTCAAGGACTTCACTTCCAACACATTTAGAACTAACAGAAGAAATAAATTGTTTAACAACTTTATAGTTAACATCTGCTTCTAGTAAGGCAAGCTTTACTTCTCTCATGGCTTCTTTTATATCTTTTTCAGTCAACTTTCCTTTACCTTTTAATTTTCTAAAAGTCTCCTGTAATTTTTCACCTAATCCTTCGAAAGCCATGTTTACTCCTCCTTATAAATTTTCTAGCTTTTCTTTATATTTTATAATATCCTCATCATCAATGGAATATTTATTTTTTAAGTGTTCTAAAAAATTCATAATTTCCTTTTTTCTATTTATACTCTTTTGAAGTAAGTTAAGTTTACGTTCATAGGAGAGAAGTTGTTTATAACATCTTTTGATTAAATCATGAATAGCCTGACGACTCGTTTGATTAAGCTCAGCTATTTCAGCTAACGATAAATCATCATTATAATACCACTGCATAATTTCACTTTGCTTTTCTGTTAATAACGGACCATAAAAATCCATAAGTAACGAAATCTCAACTCTATCTTCCATTTAATCACCTTACCCACAAAAGAGATTTTAACAGGATTATTTCAAAGTGTCAAGTATTTTTACTTAACACTTTGATTTTTTTACACCAAGGCTCTATATATCAAGTTTCTTAATGCAATTAATGACTTTTAAATTATATACGTTGCAAAAATAATTCTTCATCATAATTTTAAAAATATTACACGAATTTTAGCTATAATTATGAATTGTGAAATGTGCATTGTGAATCGCAATATATATATATTTATATTTTGTATATTCATAATCAAAAACCTTGAACCCCTGATGTTTCCAATAAATATTTACATATTTTCATATGTATATTTAAAAATATGAATCTTTGAAACTATTTTTATATAAATCTATGTACCTTTAAAAATGTGTTTATAGAAATATATTTTCATATAAATATTTAAACATAGTTTAATTTTTATATATTTTTCTAGAAATATTTTTAAGGCACATGAAAGAAATAATAGGCCAAACATACTGGCCTATTATTTCTTAGCTAACCCTATATTAATGCTTCAGCAAATCCTTCTGCATCAAATTTTTGAAGATCATCAATGCCTTCTCCAACTCCTATGTATCTAACAGGAATATTTAAGCTTTGTTTTATAGATAAAACAACACCACCTTTTGCTGTTCCATCTAATTTAGTTAATATTATTCCGTCTATCGGACAAGCTTCCATGAACTGCTTTGCTTGAATAACAGCATTTTGACCTGTTGTTGCATCTAAAACTAGTAACGTTTCTTTTCTATAGCCTTGCAATTCCCTGTCAATTATTCTGTTTATCTTTTCAAGCTCATTCATTAAGTTCTTCTTATTATGAAGCCTTCCAGCCGTATCACATATTAATAGATCAACATTTCTAGCCTTTGACGCTTCTATTGCATCGAAAACAACCGCAGCCGGATCCGATCCTTCCTGATGTTTGACTATATCAACTTCAGCTCTAGAACTCCATACTTCAAGCTGATCAATAGCAGCAGCTCTGAATGTATCAGCTGCAGCCAGTAATACTTTTTTTCCTTCTTGTTTATTCTTTGCTGCAAGTTTTCCTATAGATGTAGTTTTACCAACACCATTTACCCCAATTATAAGCATTACTTTCTTTTCTTTTTCGTCATCTTCATATGTACCTTCAAGTAATATATCTCTAATTACTTCCTTTAATGCCGGTTTTACTTCTTGAGGATCGTTTATTTTTTCTTTTCTGATTTTCCCCCTTAATCTTTCTATAATATCTACTGTTGTGTCCATACCGATATCAGACATGATTAATATTTCTTCTAATTCCTCATATAAATCCTCATCTATAGTTACTGCCAAATTTAAGGCCTCATTTATCTTATCGGTCAATCCATCTCTTGTCTTTGCTAATCCCTCTTTTAGTTTATTAAATAAATTTCCAAACAAATTCATTTCCTCCTAATTAAAATTTTCTACTCAAGTGAAACTTGATTTAAGATAAGTCATCTCATCTTAAATCTTAGTCTAACTAATCCAGAAGCTTGCAGCCGTTACCTCTTACTAAAAGTAGGAGGTTTACGGATGCTAGCTATCGGAAAAGTCTACTGAAACTACCTTTGATACACCTTTTTCTTCCATTGTTACTCCATATATAATATCACTTACCTCCATAGTTCCCTTTCTATGAGTTATAATTATAAATTGAGTATTTTTAGAAAACATTTTTAGGAACTCTGCATACCTATATACATTTGCATCATCTAAAGCCGCTTCTATTTCATCCAATATACAGAAAGGCGTTGGTTTCATCTTTAAAATTGCAAAAAGTAAAGCTATTGCAGATAGAACCTTCTCTCCACCAGACATCAGATTAATATTTTGAAGTTTTTTTCCTGGCGGCTCTACATTTATGTCAATATTGGCTGTAAGCTCATCACCTTCACCTAAAATAAGCTCAGCGCTTCCACCTTTAAACAAATCTTTAAAAGTTTTATCAAAATTATAATTCAATATTTTGAAGTTTTCTTTAAATAAACTTTTCATTTCATTAGTCATTTCTTCAATAACGGCATTTAATTCCCTTTTGGCATTTTCTAAATCCTCTGCCTGAGTAGACATAAACTCATACTTTTCTTTAATTTCTTCGTACTCTTCTATTGCTGCTAAATTTACTACTCCAAGTTTTGTTATCTTTCCTTTAGTAACAAAAATTTCTTGTTTCAAAGCTTCCTCATCAACTACTGGCTCACATTTATCTAATGCCTCTGCATAAGTTAATTCTAACTCTTCATTAAGTTTCTTATAAACATGCTCCCTATCATTTTCTTTCTTAGCTTTAATTACTTCTCGCTTATTAACTTCCATTTCTTTTAAGCTTACTTCATCCAAAATACCGCTTATTACATTATCTTTTTCTTTAAATTCTTGCTTTAACTTTTCTTTTAATATCTCATCATCTTTAAAGTTTACTTCTAAATTGCTGATATTAATATTATTTTCTTCAATATTCTTATTCTTAGCCTTTATATCTAAATTTAAACTTTCAATATTTTTTTTATTTTCCTCATTTTCATTATTTAAAAGTTCATTTTTAATCTCTAAATCCTTAATTTCTTTTTCTATTCTTAAAAATTCATTCTTTTTATTTTCTATTGCCTCATCCAACTTAGCCTTACTGATTTTCATTTCTGTAAGCTTAGTATCGCTATCGTTAACTTCTTGAACTTTGATTTTCATTAACTGTTCCAGTTCTATACTTTTGCTCTTGTTAGCTGTATTTTCACTTTCAATCACCTGAACTTCAGATTCTTTAGCTCTAATCTTTTCTAATATAGCTTCTCTTTCACCTGCTATTCTTTTTATTTCTTCTTTAGCAGTTTCTAGATTTCTCTTTAACTTATCCGTATCAGACTGTAACCCTTTAATCTCACTTTCCTTTTTTGTAAGTTCAATATTTTTCTCATGAACTTCATCCCTTTTATTCAGCATATCCTCATCTAGGTCTTGTATTTCTTTCTTGATATCTTGAACTAGTATTTTCAATTCCTCATATTTCTCCTTTTTATTGCTTATATCTAATACTAATTCTTCAATTTCTCTTTTTCTACCTAGAACATTTGAATTTTTCCCCTTTATGCTACCACCTGTTAACGCCCCCCCTGGATTTATGATTTCTCCATCCAAAGTAACGATTCTATAATTATATTTTCCGATTCTTGCGATATTAAGAGCGCAGTCCATATCACTGCAGATTATTGTTCTTCCTAGAGAATAATCCATTATATTTTTATACTCTTTATCATAAGATATTATGTCACTTGCAATCCCAATATATCCATTAGCTTCAGTTATACTTCTATCTAGTTCTAACTTCTTTCCTTTTATAATATTTAAAGGTAAAAATGTCGCTCTTCCTAGACTATTTTTTTTCAAATATCCTATAAGAACTTTTGCTATTTCTTCATTTTTTGTTATAACATTTGAAATCGCAGCACCTAAAGCTATTTCTATAGCAACTTCATACTTTTTACCTACAGTGAAAATTTCACCTAAGACTTTAGTATCATTTGCAGCCGTAATTCTTTCCCTATGAATTGATTCCATTAAAGATTTTACCGACCTGTTATATCCCTCATAATGCTTTTCCAAGTTTTCTAACATTGATCTATTTGCATCAAGTTTTGTTAAAGTCCCACTTAATTCTCTAAGCTCATTTTCTTTTTTAGTTAAATTTGCTGATAGAGAACCTATTTTTTTCTTATGCTCTACTATTTGCATATTTAGCAATTTTATATTGTCTTTATTCTTTTCAATTTCATTGGTCAGGTCTTTATAAGTCGCTAAATTAATAACAATATTATTTTCTAGAAAAGATATAGACGAATTTAGGGTTTCTTTTTTCTCTTCTCTTAGCGAGAGATCTTTATTTAGCATAGTAATCTCATTCTTCATATCTGAGTTACTTCTTAAAAGTTCAAATTCACCTTCTCTTAGAGATTTTATTTCTTCATCTATACTTTTAAGTTCCTTAGAACTTTTTATATTGTTTTCTTCTAAATTTACTATATCTTCTTCTCTTAATCTTTGTTCCTTTAGTCTTTCACTCAATTCGCTCTCTAATAATTTCTTGTTTTCATTAAGCTGATTTACCTTAACTAAAATATCATCCAGCTCATAATTATTCCTATTGATCTTTTCTTCAAAACTCTTAATTCTTTCTTTATAAAGTTCTATACTTTTTTCATCTTCACTAACAGTTTCTTTTAAGCTATAATATTTCTCTTTTTCTTCTAAATTCTTCTTTTCTAGCTTTTCTATTTTTATCTCTAGTTCTTTAAGTTGTGACTTATAACTAGATACTTCTTTACGCTTATCTTCAATTTCTTTAATTTTTAAATTCAAATCTTCATTGAACCCTTTTAATTCTTCTTCCATTTTGTCTATGGTATGTACTATAAGTGATACTTCTTTTTTCTTCAAATTATTAGATAAGTCAGTAAATTCTAATGCTTTCTCTCTTTCAATCCTTAGGGGTTCTATTCTCTCTTCGTAAGTTGACAGAATATCATTTATTCTAACTAAATTTTCATCTGTATTGCTTAACTTTTTCTCTGCTTCTTCTTTTCTATTTTTAAACTTTACAATACCTGCAGCTTCCTCTAAGAGATTTCTTCTATCTTCCGGCTTACCACTTAATATAGCTTCAATCTTACCTTGTCCAATTAGTGAGTAACCTTCCTTACCAATTCCTGTATCCATAAAAAGATTTATTACGTCTTTTAGCCTGCACTTTGAATTATTTATTAAATATTCCGATTCTCCTGATCTAAATATTCTTCTTGATACAACTACCTCGTTATATTCTGTCGCGAGCTTTTCATCACTATTATCAAGGGTTAGTGAAACCTGAGCAAGGCCCACTGGCTTTCTAAACTGCGTTCCTGCAAATATTACATCTTCCATTTTTCCGCCTCTTAGAACCTTAACGCTCTGTTCTCCCAGCACCCATCTTACCGCATCCGAAATATTACTCTTTCCACTTCCGTTAGGTCCTACAACAGCTGTAACGCCTTGTTTAAATTTTAATTCTGTTTTATCAGCAAAAGATTTAAATCCTCGTATTTCTAGAGATTTTAAAAACATGTGTCCTCTCCTTAAAAAGAAAATATACTAGGTAATAATGTTACAATAAAGATTACTACAATAAAAATAGTCATTGCAATTATCATTTTTTCTCTAGTCTTTTTTTTCATATCAAACAACTCCTTATTATAATTTAGTTTATAGTAAAGCTTATTAAATATCAATAATTCACACAAAAGAAAATACCAATTTAAACTTCATAAACATAATCAACATTTTAAAAGCGAGAGTCTCCTCTCGCTAATATGCTATATCTAACTTTCTATTTTTTAGACAAAGTTTTATATGACCTCTTTCAATATTATCATCTTGTTTTACATCAATAATTTTCCCATTATCTTTAAGCTTATTGAAATATGTTTTCTTATTAGCATAAAGCTTACTTAAATCCTTTGAGTTAATATACAGAACTCCATTTTTTTCTTCACCCATATTTTCTAAAATGATATCTGACAATAAACTGCCCTCAACCAATTCCCTAAACGATGGATGAAATGGACCTGCCACTATATCTTTTCCTTCATTTATACTTTCTGTCGGCTGAAGACCAATTCTTATTACGTTGATGTTATGCTTTTTATACATATCATACATAACCTTACTTACATTAACGGCCTCTTCAAGAGAATATGGAATGTACTCGTTATTAATATACATTCTTTCCATTGGAGTATCTTTTATAACTAACGACGGATATATTCTACAAATATCTGGATTCATCTTAATTGATTCTTTAGTCGTTTCTATATCTCTTTCAAAAGTATCTCCAGGTAGTCCAGGCATTATTTGATGTCCTAATATAAATTTATATTCTTTTATTAATTTAGATGCATCTATAACATCATGAACGCTATGTCCTCTGCCAGCTTTTTTTAACACTTCTTCATTTAGTGATTGAACTCCAAGTTCTATTATGTCAACTCCATACTCTTTAAGATATGTAAGTATATAATCATTGATGTAATCTGGTCTTGTAGAAAGTCTTATTTTATCTATAAGACCTTTTTCCTTAAACTCCTCAGCTACTTTTAGAAGTTCCCTTTGTTTTTCTTCCCTAATCCCTGTAAATGTACCACCAAAAAATGAAATTTCAATAGTTGCATTTTTATTCTTTATAGTTTCTAGATAATCATTTATTGTTGTAATTACAGAACTTGCCGTAACCTCTTCATCATCAACACCTGTTATTCTATCCTGATTACAGAATACGCAATTATGTGGACATCCTTCATGAGGTACAAATATCGGTATTATATAATAATTTTTACTCATGCTTACCTTCCAATATATCTAATGCCTGTTTAGCTGCATTTTGTTCTGCTTCTTTTTTACTATAGCCTGAACCTTCACCCATTAATTTTTTATCTATTACTACATTTGTAAAGAATTTTCTTCTGTGAGGTGGTCCTTCAAATTTCGTAAGCTCATATTGAATTACTACTTCTCCATCTTTTTGAAGAAGCTCTTGAAGCTTTGTCTTGAAATCTAATACAATTTCATTATTTATTGCTTTATTTATTATCTCTTCAAAATGAAGCAATATAAAATCTCTTACAAAACCAATGCCTTTGTCTAAATAAACAGCAGCAATGATTGCCTCAACAGCATCTGCTTGTATTGAAATCCTTTCTCTTCCGCCTGTAATTTCTTCACCTTTACTCATTCTAATATAAGATCCTAAGTTTATCTTTTTTGCAATTTCGTAAAGAGAATTTTCACAAACTATCAAGCTTCTTATTTTTGTCAGCTCACCTTCTGTTTTATGTTTGTAATTATTAAAAAGGTATTCTGTAATACAAAGCTGCAATACTGAGTCTCCTAGAAATTCAAGCCTTTCATTATACTCCGCATCCTTGAATTGATTTCCAAAAGAGCTATGAGTAAGAGCTGTTTTTAGTAATGTGTGGTTATTAAAAAAAACCCCTAAATTTTCTTCTATTTCTTTAAGTGTATATCTATTCATGTATTCCACTCCTTGAAGTTTATTCTTCAACTTGCTAACTTATTGCTATATACTTCTCATAACAAATTCAAGAATAAACTATTAATTTGATATTTTAGTTACTATAATGATTTTTCTTCCTAAATTCCAACTAAAAACATCGTTATCATAGACAGTAACATTTGTACGCCAATATATTACTAAAGTACATTTCTCACTAAAATCTATTTTAAAATGATTTTAAATTTAGTTCTCACTTTGTAAAATATAAAATCCCGCAAGATGCGGGATTATTTTATTCTTCGTGATGAGCTTTTACGTAATTGACAACATCTCCAACTGTTTTGAAGTTTTCAACGTCTTCGTCAGGTATTTCCATATCTAGTTCATCTTCTAGAGCCATTATAAGCTCAACTATATCTAATGAGTCCGCATTTAAATCTTCAATAAATGATGCTTCCATAACAACGCTTTCTACATCGATACTTAATTTATCAGCAATAATTGCTTGGATCTTTTCAAACATTTGTTTCACCTCCCAAGTTCTACATTTAGATAATATTATATATTGTTTAAATCGTCAATATTAGTTTCAATATATTTTAACTAATTTTCCGAAGAAAATTCATTTCTTATATCTTTTAGTACATTATTATCATAGAAAATTTTAGTTTGTTTAATGGAATTCTTAAACGCTCTTGCATCAGAACTGCCATGAGCTTTTATACAAATTCCATCAACCCCCAAGAACGGAGCTCCACCATATTCTTTATAATCAAACTTTTTCATTATATTTTTTAGCACAGGTTTTAGCAGAACCACCCCTATTTTAGATATAATCGACGATTTAAGCACCTCATCTTTAATTATACCTAATATACTCGAAGCCGATCCTTCATACATCTTTAAAGCTGTATTCCCCACAAAACCATCACTTACTAAAATATTAGTGTCACCAGTAGGTATTTCTCTTGGCTCTATATTCCCTTTGAAGTTTATGGAACTTTCTTCCTTCAAAAGCTTAAAAGCAGCTTTTGTAAGTTCATTTCCCTTTTCTTCTTCTTCTCCAATATTTATAAGTCCTATAGTCGGATTTTTAACGCTGAAAACCTTTTGATAATATATTTTTCCCATCTTTGCAAATTGCACCAAAAATGAAGGTTTGCAATCTACATTAGCACCAACATCTACTATCATAAACTTTCCACGTCTTCCAGGCATTATAGGTGCAAGAGCAGGCCTTTCTATTCCTTTAATTCTACCTATTATCAGCGTACACCCAGCTAAAAATGCACCTGTACTGCCTCCTGATACAACAGCATCACAAATACCTTCCTTAACTAAGTTTAAAGCCTTAACTATACTTGAATCTTTCTTCTTTCGCAAAGCCATAACAGGATGCTCATTAGTTGAAATTACTTCCTTTGCATCTACCACAATAACTTTTTCCTTGGGATAAGTATATTTAGCTAATTCTATATTTAGAACCTCTTCTGGACCTGTAATATATAATTGGATATCATCATATGCCTTAAGAGCTTGAATAGCACCATCTATTACTGCTACAGGTGCATTATCTCCCCCCATGCCATCTATAGCTATTTTCATCTGAATACCTCCCTTCTTCCACTTTAATTATAAATAAATTAATTTAATTAATAAATAGAATATTTTCTTTTTTAGATAAAGATTATTTAACTTATACTTATGTGATATAGATAACCCAACTAAGACCTGAACTTATGTATATAACCCGCCGAAATGAATAACATACTTTTGTTCCAGTTTCTAGGTAATTATGATGGGTGATTCTAAGGCTATAAAGTTGCACCCAAAGTGCTAGCCTCAAAGAACAAGCTATGAACTAGCACATTTGGAACAACTTATAGCCAAAGAATCACATCCATCAAAATCACCAATGAAACATTCCACAAAAGTATATTACCCATTTCTAGTTGGGATATATTTCATAGTATAAATCTAACTTATAATTGGCTTATCTATATAGGGTTCCATATTGATACCAATACATATCTACTGTTCGAATTTCCTAAATACCAGCGATATTGAAATTTTATAAGTTTGAATATCATTGTGGAACCCTATAGTAAACCCAAAGTAGAAACATCTTTATTTCTCAGAACCATGAAAATTTCGCTAAGAAGTTTTAAGTATAAATTTAATAGCACAACATATATCTATATATATTTCTTTATATAAGAAAAGAAAGTCATAAAGACTTTCTTTTATTTTTCAGAAGCTACAACTTCCTTACCTTTATAATAACCACAATTTTTACATACTCTATGAGCAAGTTTCATTTCGTGGCATTGTGGACATTCAACTATGCCAGGTAAACTAGCTTTAAAAGTTTGAGCTCTTCTTGCTTTTACTTTAGCTTTTCCTGATTTTCTTGCTGGACAACCCATTCATTACACCTCCTTATTATCAAACAAACCTTTCAAGGCCTCAAAACGTATATCTACATCTTCTTTTTGACATGAACATGAATTGTGATTTAAGTTACATCCACATTCTTGACAAAGCCCTTTACAGTCGTTCTTGCAAACTCTTTTAATAGGTAGTGTTGAAATTATGCTACTTTCGACAATTTCTGTGATGTCTAAAACATCATCCATTACAACAATAGCTTCATCATCACCACTATCTCTATTAGTTGTAAACCTTTCTTCTATATCAATATCTATTGGATAGATAAAGGTATCTAAACATCTTGAACATATCATTTCTAAATCAGTTTTGATTTTAGCATTCAATATTAATATATCACCATCTGATAAGATATTCCCAACAACTTCAAAAGGTTTTATTGGTTTAATTATATCTCCTTCAAAATCAAATTGCGGTGCATCAAATATATAGTCAATTTTCTTGCTTCTATCTTTACCTGAAATAATATCTGAAATTTGTACTTTCATAAAATCACAGGATAACCATATAATAAAACTAATGTAAACTATATAATATCTCCTCTTTCACTCCTTAGCACATATATTTATAAAACAAACACAACTAATTATATAAATTGCGTGCTAAAAAGTCAAGAAATTTATTATAAATTCCTATTTCTCCATATGAAAGAAAATAACAAACTCATGATACAAATGTTTTTGTATCTATACTAACCGCTCCCCTTTACGTATATATTTTCTTCTATAAAGGAAGTACAGCCAAATATATTGTATAAAGCTATTGAAAAAACATGCTGATAAATTATAAATAAAAACCAATCAGCATGTTAACTCACCATTTTTTCAATTATGCCTTACTTAACTAATTCTAAAGTTTCTTTAGCAATCATTAATTCTTCGTTTGTAGGTATTACAACTACTTTTACCTTTGAAGTTTCTTTAGAAATTTCCATACCATCTCCGATATTATGACTTTCGTTCTTTTCTAAATCTACTTCTATTCCTAAGAATTCCATATTAGTTAAAGCTCTTGATCTTATTTCTGGAGCGTGTTCTCCTATTCCTGCTGTAAATACAATTGCATCTACACCACCCATTACGGCAGCATAAGCACCTATTTGCTTCTTAACTTGATATCCGAATATATCCATTGTAAGTAATGCTCTAGGATCATTATCATTTTCCACTGCACTTCTAATATCTCTAAAATCTGTTCCTATTCCTGATATACCTAGAACCCCTGATTTCTTATTTAAGATATCATTTACTTCATCTATAGAATATCCTTTTTCTTTTACTAAATAAGTAACTATTGCTGGATCTATGCTTCCAGATCTTGATCCCATTATAATACCATCTAATGGAGTGAATCCCATTGTAGTATCTACAGATTTTCCACCATCAACAGCTGTAATACTTACACCATTACCTATATGACAAGTTACTATCTTTAAATCGCTTATGTCTTTATTCATCAATTTTGCCATTTCACCTGCTACATACTTATGAGATGTACCATGGAATCCATATCTTCTTACGTGATCTTCTGTATATAATTCATATGGAAGAGCATACATAAAAGCTTTTTCTGGCATAGTTTGATGGAATGCTGTATCAAATACTGCTACCATTGGAGTTTTTGGCATAAGAGCCTTACATGCATTTATTCCAATTATATTTGGAGGATTATGAAGTGGTGCTAATTTTGTAAATTCATCAAGTGCCTTAATTACTTCTTCATTAATTACTACTGAAGTTGCGTATTTTTCACCACCATGAACAACTCTATGTCCAACAGCTGATATCTCATCCATTGAACTTATTACACCATGGTTTTCATCAACTAAGCATTTTAAAACAAGTTCTATTGCATCTTGATGGTCTTTTAATGGCGTTTCAACTACATATTTATCTTTTCCTTCAACTTTTTGAGTCAATATTGACCCAGTAATTCCTATTCTTTCAACAAGTCCTTGAGCTAAAGACTCTTCATTACTCATATCAATAAGTTGATATTTTAGTGAAGAACTACCACAATTTATAACTAATACTTTCATAACTCTACTCTCCTTTTAACATTCAAACCTTTTGTATTTTTGTTTTAACAATCTATAAGCTAACTTACTTTAAATTATCTGTAAAAATAATACTTACTATTTGTTTGTTTGAGCTTGAACTGCTGTAAGCGCAACAACACTTACAATATCATCTGAGCTACAACCTCTTGATAAGTCATTGATTGGTTTTGCAAAACCTTGACAGATAGGTCCAATAGCTTCAGCATTTGCAAATCTTTGAACTAATTTATAACCTATATTTCCAGCTTGTAAATCTGGGAATACTAAAACATTAGCTTTTCCAGCAACAGTACTTTCTGGTGCCTTTTGAGCTGCTACTTTTCCAACTATAGCTGCATCTAATTGTAGTTCACCATCTATATCTAAGTCAGGTCTCATTTCTTTTGCTTTTTGAGTAGCATTTCTAACCTTATCAACTAATTCATTATCAGCACTTCCCATAGTAGAGAATGATAACATTGCCACCTTAGGTTCCATGTTACATAAATTCTTAGCTGTTTCTGCAGTGGCTATTGCAATTGCTGCTAATTGATCCTCGTTAGGGTTAGGGTTAACTGCACAGTCTGAGAATATTAATGTTCCTTCTTCACCATAAGATGATCCTGGAACTTGCATTATAAAGAAGCTTGAAACAACAGATACCCCTGGTGCTGTCTTTATAATTTGTAATCCTGGTCTTAATAAATCTCCAGTTGTGTGAATTGCTCCTGATACCATTCCATCTGCATCATCTAATTTAACCATCATCGTACCAAAATATAGAGGATCTCTGACTATTTTATCTGCCTTTTCCATTGTAACGCCTTTTGTCTTTCTAAGTTCATAGAAGGCTTCAATATACTTTTCTAATTTATCTGATTCATTTGGATCAATAATCTCAATTCCTGATAAATTTACATCTAATTCCTTTGCCTTATTATTTATTTCTTCTTTGTTACCTATTAAAATTGGGTAAGCTAATCCTAATTTTTGTATTTTTTCTGCAGCTGCTATATTTCTTTCCTCGTTTCCCTCTGGAAGAACAATTTTTTGTTTATTTGATTGTGCTGCAGTCCATATTTTTTTCATAAGGTCCATAATCTATTTATCTCCTCTCTATATCCTATCTCTAATACTAATATACTCCTTTATCAGTGCTTTTTTCAACACAAATTCTCTATAAAATAGAAGTCTTTAGATTTGAAATAATCTAAATTGTCAGACAATACTCCTGTAAAATAACAATATAGGAAAAGTATAATTTTTAACAATTAAATTTTATTTAAAATTATTTTATAATTTATTATTAAACGCTATCAATGTTTTAAATTATTGACCTAATATATGAAAAATACATGTCTATTTCATATTGTTTTCATTAACTTTTTCTTAAAAATCTATAGTATATTCATTCAACTAGCTGTGTATAATCTATTTTCTTGCCAATATTAAGCAATAATTAAAAATTCACCATTCTTTTAATGTTCTGAATATTTTTTAAACTACTTTTTAATAGAGTAATATTAAAAAAGTATATTTTTTAACAATAATTTTATAATATCTTATTGACATTTTACAAAAAATACACAACATATTAAACCTTAATAACTAATATTATAAAATTCCATAATATGCTATACTAGCTTTATAAAGGAGATGATTTTAATACTTACAGGAATAATTACAGAATATAATCCATTTCATAAAGGTCATGAATATCACCTTAGTAAAGCAACATCCGACACAAACGCAGATGGCATAGTTTGTGTAATGAGTGGTAATTTTATGCAAAGAGGAATTCCAGCAATTATAGATAAATGGAAAAGAGCTGAAATGGCTATTAAAAATGGTGTTGATCTAGTTCTAGAGCTACCTCTAGTTTATTCCATTTCTTCTGCTGAACATTTTGCTTTCGGAAGCGTATCTCTTCTTAACTCGTTAGGCGTAATAGATCACTTATACTTTGGAAGCGAAGAAGGAAATGTATCTATATTAGAAGACATAGCCAAAGTTTTAGTTTCCGAGCCTTTAAATTATAAAAAACTTTTAAAAGATAATTTGGACTCTGGCTTACCTTTTCATTTGAGCCGAGCAAATGCACTTAAAGATTATTTAAACTCAAATAAATTATTAGATACAATATCAAATTCTAATAATATCTTAGGTATTGAATATATAAAATCTCTAATTCGTTTAAATAGCGCAATAGTTCCTAAAACCATCAAAAGAGAAGGTTCATTATATAACGATGTCAACATAAGCGCTTCATTTGCTTCTGCTACATCAATAAGAAAACATCTAAAAGAGAAATCTTTAAATGATTTAGCTGATATTATGCCAAAGGCGAGCTATGACATTCTGCTTAGTTTATCTTCTTCTAACTATCCTTTTATTTTTGAGGAAGATACCTTTAAATATATAAAATATAAATTACTCACTAACGAAAGATCTCTTTTAAATTTGCCAGATGTATCAGAGGGCATAGATAATAAAATATTAAAAGAAATTGTAAGATCCAATTCGCTTAACGAATTAATATTGAATTCAAAAAGCAAAAGATATACATACACGAGGATAAGTAGAATTCTTTTGCAAAGCTTTTTGAACCTTGAGAATTTTGATTTATTAAGCTTATCTAAGAGCCCCGCACCTTACGCAAGAGTTCTTGCTTTTAATTCTACAGGGCAAAGAATTCTAAAGAGTATAAAAGCTAATTCTAGTATAAATTTAATAACAAAGGTGCCAAGAAACAATCAATGTGATCATCTAAAAATAGATATCTTAGGAACAAAAGCATATTCACTGCTAAATCCAAAAATAAGTCCTATGGATGATTATTTAAAAGGGCCTTTTATAATATAGTAATATTTTACATAACCATGAGAATATAAATATTATTGATTGGAGTGATTTCATGATATATATTATTATCTTATGGTTTCTTATTATTAGCTTAATCTTTATTTTAATTAAACAACTTAATATCAAAAAAAATACTATCATTTGTATATTTATATCCGTCTTAATAGTTCTTTTTGTTTTAAACATAAACCAATGCATAGTCGCAGCTATTGATGGTTGTAAATTATGGTATAACTCAATATTGCCAACCACCTTTCCTTTTGTAGTTATATGTAATTTATTAATATACTACGATGGAATAAATCTTTATTCTAAATTTCTTGGGCCATTAATCTGCAAGCCATTAGGCCTTTCTAGAAATTGTTCCTTTCCAATCGTAGCAAGTATACTATGTGGCTATCCATTAGGTGCTAAATATTGTGTAGATTTATACAAGATGGAATATATAGATAGGAATGAATACGAAAGACTTTTAAACATAGCGTCTAACGTTGGTCCCCTGTTTTTAATCGGATCTGTTGCTGGAACTTTATTAGGGCATGTATCCTTAGGTTATATCTTGCTTCTAGGAAGCAATTTATCAATAATCATAATGGGATTTTTGACAAAAAAAAAGAGAAACTTAAATGCTCTAAGTTCTCTCCCTTGTCCTAAAAATGAAAGTATGAATTTCGGTAATGCTGTAAAAAATGCAGTTCAAAACGGAATAAACACCACATTATCTATAGGTGGTTTCATAATAATTTTTTCAGTTGTTATATCTCTCGTTAAAAACAATCCTTATATTCATATTGCATTTAGGCAGCTAGATAATGTTTTAAAACTGCCTTCCCAAACTTTATACAGTATATTTTTAGGAAGCATTGAAATGACTAATGGGTGCAGTATAATCTCTCCCCTAGAAATTCCTATCCCCTTGAAGCTTGGTATAATAAGCTTTTTAACTTCATTTTCTGGTCTTGCGGTAATCGCACAAGTAAGTTCTTTCGTAAGCGATACTAAGATAAATTATAGCAGATATATTTTTTTAAAAGTAATCCAAGGAATCGTTAGTTTTATTATAACTTATGGGTTATGCAAAGTGTTTCCTACAAGTATTTATACATCAAACTTACAAATGAGCCATTCTTCAAGTTTATTTATATATATATATCCTGCATTAACTATACTGTTATTAACACTTTTATTAAGTATATTTAATAGAACCTTGAAATTATTTTTTCATACCGCGTAATTCTTTAATGTTCTCTTTTATAACATCGCATGTACCAGTTAAATTTGTATCTATCTCTTTAGCTACTACTTCAAAACTTTCTTGAAGGCTTTTTATTAATTTTATTTTGTGTTCTTCTAATTCCTGATCTAATTGGGTTAATATTTCATCAGAATAATCCCTAGACCCTAATCTTATAGCCTTGGCCTCTCTCTGTGCTGAGGCTATAATTTCTTGTGCTCTCCCCTTGGCTTCCCTCACTATATCGTGATTCTCGACATTCTGTCTCATCATAGTCATTGTTTCTTTTCTAACAGAATCATACTCTTTTTTAGCTTCATTAAGGATTCTTTCTCTCTCGTTCATAACCCATTCAGCTTTTTTAAATTGATCAGGCATATAGTTAATTATTTGATCTATTACATCAACAACTTCTCTTTTATCTATCATAACTTTACCGCTCATTGGCACTTTAGGTGAATTTTCCACCAAGTCTTGTAAATATTCTAATAACTCTATTATATTTACCTCCATTTTTTCCATAAAAACACTCCTTAGATATTTATTCTATAAATGCTCAAAATACCAGGAACAAATCTTAATCTAGTATTTTTAATTGCTTTTAGTATTATTAATATCATTAATTTCAAGTTAATGCGGCTGCTTAAACACAGCACATTCTAATTACGAAAATACTTTTCCTTAAAAAATCACCATTTATAGATTTATTCTGGACATTATATCTGAAATAATTTCATTGGGAACAAGTCCACTAATATCTCCTCCAAACCTTGCCACCTGCTTAACAGTTGAGGAACTAATATGTATATTTTTAGCCGATGACATCATACATACAGTTTCGGTATCATCATCTAATTCTTTATTAATAAACGCCATTTGAAATTCATACTCAAAATCAGAAGCTGTTCTTAATCCCTTTAATATTATATTAGTCTTACATTCTTTTAGAAAATTAACTAAAAGCCCATCAAAGCTTCGTATTTCAACATTCTCAATATCTCTTGTCACTCTTTTTATAAGCTCAACTCTTTCGCTGCTTTCAAAAAGATATTTCTTATCAACATTAACTAATACTGCAACTATTACTTTATCAAAGACCTTTGCTCCTCTTTTTATAATATCGAGATGTCCATTTGTTATAGGATCAAAGCTCCCAGGG
Source organism: Clostridium sp. MF28 (assembly GCF_002969175.1). NCBI lineage: Bacteria > Bacillati > Bacillota > Clostridia > Eubacteriales > Clostridiaceae > Clostridium > Clostridium sp. MF28. The sequence continues at coordinate 4,778,879 of NZ_CP014331.1, read as the reverse complement.
TACACTGCAACTCTCATTGTTTACTTCTCCTCATGCTTGTAATAACATACTGTTGTATTTCCATACTTCTTACTTTTTGTTAATCTTATATCTTTATACCCTTCATAAATCTCTTCAATGGTATCTATTTTAGTAACTATTATTCCATCATTCTTTAAAATTTCATTATCCTTAACAATTTTCATAGCTTCTGGAATCATTTCTTTGCAATAAGGTGGATCAATAAATATTATGTCAAATTTCTTTCCCTTCTTCGCAAGATTCTTTAAGCCTTCATAAGCATCTATATTCATAGGAAAACAGAAATCTTGAAATTTAAGGCTTTCTACATTTTCCTTTAATAAAGGAAAAGTCACAGAGCTTTTATCAAATAAATAAACTTCACTTGCCCCTCTGCTTGCCGCTTCTAATCCAAGGCTTCCTGTCCCAGCAAAAACGTCTACAACTACTGCCTCTGGTATATACATTTGAACTGAACTAAACATAGCCTCTTTAACTCTATCTAATGTAGGCCTTGTTTCCATTGTAGCTGGAGGTATTAATTTATGTCCTCTTGCTTTTCCTGCTATTATTCTCAAAATTTTATTCCTCCTAAAATAAGCATATAAGAAAATCTACTCTCTAGATTTTTAATTTACAATTTAAAATTAAACTTAATTATATACTCCGTACTCTTTTCATACGCGAAAAGTTCCTAATTGCGCTTCGCAGTCTTTTCAAAAGTGAAATGATCCTAATTGCGCTTCGCGCTCTTTTCATAGGCAAAATGATCTTAATTGCACTTCGTGCTCTTTTCATAGGCAAAATGATCTTAATTGCACTTCGTGCTCTTTTCATAGGTGTATATTTTATATATTAACATATCTATACATAATATTTCAAATTAATTAAAGCAAATATATTTACTACTTTTTTCCAAATTTTTACTAAGTTCATTAATTATTTCCCTATTTACCTCAAATTCGTTTTGTAAAATGTTATTCGCCTCTAATTTAGCACATCTTAAAATCTTCATATCATCATAAAGATTTGCAAGTACAAAGCCTTCATCACCACTTTGCTTCTTACCAAACATTTCTCCTGCCCCTCTGAGTTCTAAATCTTTTTCTGATATTAAAAACCCATCACTACATTCTGTCATTATCTGCATCCTTTTTTTAGTCACATTACTTTTAGCCTTTGCTATTAATATACAATAAGATGAATACTGACCTCTTCCAACTCTTCCTCTTAATTGATGTAACTGTGATAGCCCAAATCGTTCTGCATTTTCAACAATCATTACGGATGCATTGGGAACATTAACGCCTACTTCAATTACAGTTGTTGATATTAGAACATTAACTTCATTATTCTTAAATCTTTTTATTATTTCATCTTTTTCAGAGCCTTTCATCTTTCCATGAAGTATCTCAACCTTTAATTCCTTAAAAATTCCACTGGTAAGTTTATTATATAAAGTTTCTACTGAATTTAACTCCTCTTTTTCATCCTCTTCAATAAGAGGGCATACAATATATACTTGTCGACCTTTTTTTATCTCATCATATGCCAAATCATAAGCTATATCTCTTTGATTATCAGCATAAAATCTAGTATCTATTTTCTTTCTCCCAGGTGGCAGCTCATCAATTATAGATACATCAAGATCTGAATATAAGTATAATGCCAATGTTCTTGGAATTGGAGTAGCCGTCATAACTAAGCAATCAGCCCTTTTTCCTTTATTTATAAGTTTACTCCTTTGCTCAACGCCAAACCTATGCTGCTCATCAGTTACTATAAGCCCTAACTTTCCAAATTCCACATCATCTTGGAAAAGTGCATGAGTTCCTATCACTAAAATTGGTTCTTTAGTTCTAATTCTTTCTTTGATCCTCTGCTTTTCTTTTGCTGAAGTTGTTCCTGTTAATAATTCAATTTCTATATTAAATTCATCATAAACTTTCCTTGCTTCTTCAAAGTGTTGATTTGCAAGAATCTCTGTTGGAGCCATAAATGCACATTGGTAATCATTTTTGATCACATTAAAAATAGCTATAAGTGCAATTATTGTCTTTCCACTACCAACATCTCCTTGTATAAGTCTATTCATTGATGAATTTGATTTTTGATCTCTCAATATTTCACGTATGACTCTTGTTTGAGCATTAGTAAGAGGAAATGGTAACTTCTCTTTAAATAAGCCAAGTTCATCTACCCACTGAAAAAGTATACCATTTTTGTTTTTCTTAATTTTATGTTTAAGAAGTAGTAACTTTAGTGAATATGTAAATAATTCCTGAAATTTAAGCCTTATTATAGCCTTTTCCAGCACTTCCTTATTATCAGGAAAATGGACGCTTCTAATAGCTTCATTTAATGAAATCAAATAATATTTATCTAATATATTTTGTGGTAAATTCTCCTTAACTGTCATCTTGGACAAAATTTCATTAATTAATTTTTCAAACAACTTATTGCTTATATCACCTTTTAAAGGATATTTAGGTATGATCTCATTAGAAATAGCATCTTCACATGTGACCATAGGATTAACCACCTCTAAAGTATTTCCTACCCTTTTAAATTTACCCATCAAATTATATATTTCTCCTATTTTAAAGGAGTTTTTTATATACCTTTGATTAAACCACTTTCCAGATACTTTATGTCCATTATAGTCAAATTCTACAGTTGTTAATAATTTACCAGTTTTAGTTTTTACATCGCTTCTAAATCTAATGACTTTACACTTTAAAATCTGCTTGTCTTCTCCTGTAATATTTTCAAATTCCACATTACTATCTACAAATTCATAATCTCTTGGAAAATATAACAGAATATCTAGTATATTAAAAATTCCACATCTATTTAATTTTTCTGTGGCCTTTGGGCCTACTCCTTTTAATGTTGAAATATTGCTATATATATCCAAAGCCCTTCTCTTCCTCCCTAAATAATAAGAGCACCTAGCATTAGGCGCCCTTACTATTTCTTATTCTACTGATATTAAAAAGTAATATAGTGGTTGATTTCCTTTGTAAAATTGAATATCTAAGTCGTCGTACTTTTCTTGTAGCTCAACTTCGAATTCATTTGCATCTTCATCACTTACATCTTCACCATAATATACAGTAATAAGTTCACTTTCATCATCTATCATATCTTCTAGAACTTTACCGGCAACAACCTTCTTGTCTTCGCCTACCTCTTTTATTTTACCTTCTACAAGTCCTAACATATTTCCTTGTTTAATATCTATTCCATCAATTTCTGTATCACGTACTGCATATGTCACCGAACCAGTTTTAACTACTTCAATTGCATCCTTTAAATTAGTGAAATTTTCTTCAACTTCAGAATCATGGTTAAACATTGTGGCACATGCTATTCCTTGAGGAATAGTTGTTGTAGGTACTACTAATATATTTTTACTTGATATTTCTGCCGCCTGATTTGCTGCCATAATTATATTCTTATTGTTCGGCATAATGAAAATATGTTCAGCATTTATTTTCTCAACAGCATCTAAAATGTCCTGAGTAGATGGATTCATTGTCTGGCCACCTTCAATGACATAATCTATTCCTAAGTCCTTAAAGATATTTGAAATTCCATCTCCCATAGCAACTGTTATAAAGCCATACTTTTTCTTTTCACCATCACCAACTTCATCTTCAGATGAAGTTTCTGTTAATTCCTTAGTATTTATTAATAGCTCTCTGTGCTCTTCTCTCATATTATCAATCTTTATCTTTGATAATTCCCCTATAGCAACTGCCTTTGATAAGACTAATCCAGGATCATTAGTATGTATGTGCACCTTTATAACATCATCATATCCAACAACTATCATGGAATCTCCAAGGCTCTCTATCTCATTTTGGAAATCTTGTGCACGTTTGGCGTCACCAAGTATTATAAATTCAGTACAATACCCAAACTTTATATCAATTTCTTCTGTAGATTTAGCTAAAGTACCATTTGCGCCACTTATTTTTATATCACTTAATTCAGCTTTAATATCATTCTTTAATGCTTCAAACATACCTCTAAGTATAATGTAAAGCCCCATTCCACCTGAATCAACTACTTTAGCCTTTTTTAGTGCGGGTAATAATTCTGGAGTTCTATCTAACATTTCTTTTGATTTAACTGTTATCTCTTCCATAAAGCCAACCATATCCTTAGCATCAGATGACACTGCTGCTTCAGCAGCGGCTCTAATTACAGAAAGTATAGTACCTTCAGTCGGTCTCATTACCGCTTTGTATGCTGACTTTGATCCCTCTGAAAAGGCTACTGCAAACTCTTTAATATCTACTTCTTTTTTTCCTTCTAGGCCTTTAGAAAAACCTCTAAGTATTTGCGATAATATAACACCAGAGTTACCCCTAGCTCCCATTAAAGCACCTTTAGCTAATTTCTTTGATATTTCCCCTATAGAATCACTATCCATATCTTCTATCTCTTTAACTGCTGCCTTAAACGTCATAGACATATTAGTTCCAGTATCTCCGTCTGGAACAGGGAATACGTTAAGTGCATTTACGAAATCACTTTGCTCTAGCAATTTATTGCTAGCATTCACAACCATGTTATAAAAATCATGGCCATTTATCTTTGTATATTCCATTTAGTTTAACCTCCTAAACTCTAACCGCTTGCACATTTACTGTTATGGACGACACCTTAAGTCCTGTATAGTTTTCAACACTATAGCGTACTTTTTGAATTATATTATTAGATATAACCGATATCTTTGTTCCGTATTCAACCATTACAAATAATTCTATTTGTAATTTCTTCTCGCTTGTTAGCTGTATCTTTACACCTTTACTAAAATTTTCTATACCAATAAGTTCCCAAAAGCCTTCACTGGCATTTCTAGAAACCATTCCAACTACTCCATAACATTCCATTGTGGATAATCCAACAATTTTTGCTATAACTTCCTCTGAATAATTTATATTACCATTTTCGTTTGAAAATCCAACCATCCATATTCCTCCTAAATTCTTATATCTTATTTTCTATTCTATATTTACATCTTATTTTCTATTCTATATTAGAACAATATTTTATTCAAGTATTCAAAAAATATACACATTTGAAAAAAGCGCGTAGCGCAATTAAGATCATTTTTCCTTAAAAAATCACAAACTGAAATTAAGATCCTTCCATCTAAAAAGCACGTATATATGAAAAATTTCAAAGCACAGTTAGAAACTTATTATGCATAATCAAGTCCTTTCCCTAGAGAAAAGAATCGAATCTAATTAAGATAATTCTCCCTTTAGAAAACATACAGTATTTTTCTCTTAAAACCGCAGCGCAACCAAGACCATAAAATAAGAAAAAAGCACTCACATAGAAAAAAGTGTAAAGCACAATTCGAACTTATTAAGTGTAACCATAATCATTTTTCCTTAAAAAAAACACAAACTGAAATTAAGATCCTTTCCTAAAAAAGCTAAAATTAAAATCAAGATCACAAATTTATAAAAAAGCATGCATATATGGAAAGAGTTAAAAGCATAATTCGGAACTTATTAACTACAATCAAGCTTACTTCCTAGAAAAAAGAATCGAGTCCAATTAAGATAATTCTCCCTTTAGAAAAAATAAAGTACAACCAAATCATTTCCCCCTATGAAAAAGCATAAACTGCAACCTAGATCATAAATTTATAAAAAACATACATACGAAAAGAGTGTAGATCACAATTCAATACTAACCAACTGCAATCAAGATCTTTTCCCCAGAAAAAAGTATTAAGTCCACTCAAGATTATACTCCACTTAGAAAACATAAAGTACAACCACATCATTTCCTTCTCTTCTTTAAAAATCTATCTCTACAAAGTCTTTCCTTCTAAAAAGTTTTTAAAACATAATCAAGAGAATAATTTACCTATGAAATAAATATATATATTGCAAAAATAATTCTTCATCATAATTCTAAAAATATTTCAAGAATTTTGGCCGTAATTGTGAATTGTGAATTACAACATAATGCATATCAAATTTCGGCAGGTATTCACATAAGTTTCATTTTCGCTGTAAAGCCGCATATTAACTGCCAATACATAATTTTTAATTTATAATTAATAATTTATCTTGCCTATTACATTTTCCTATGATATAATTTACACTGTCCTATTGAAGATGATTATCTTTGGAATATAAGGAGGTGTTTTCTAATGGCAAGAAGATGCGAAATTTGTGATAAGGGTGTTGTAGCTGGAGTAAGCTATAGCCATTCACATCGTCAATCAAAGAGAACTTGGGCTCCTAACATAAAGAAAGTAAAAGCTTTAGTTAACGGAACACCAAAAACTGTTCATGTATGTACAAGATGCCTTAGATCTGGAAAGGTTCAAAGAGCAATATAGTTCATAATAAAGAATGCAATTGTTATCCCAATTGCATTTTTTATTTTTAAGGCATATGAAAGAAAATAACGAGTCTAAAATGCCATGGTTATTTTTCATCAGGCGAAGAAGCAGATCGGGCTCATAGCGAGCCTATTAGTTCAATCTGTTGATGAAGCATGATGAAAAGAGCAGCTATGCTGCAACAAGGAACTTTTCTTGGCAGATGGACTTGTTATTTTTTTTGATTACGCCTAAAGCTATTTAGAAAGCTTAAAACTAAATTATACATTATGTACTTCTAGCCTTTTTTTCTAAAAAACTTTATTATATTAGATAGAAACTTAGGTAGTTTAAAAGCTATTATTTTCATTTACAAGTCCTCCCAAATATTAATATATTAAAAATTAAAATGAAAATTTAATCCGTCTTATTATATTAATATTCAGTTACTACTCAAAATGTTCCACTTTTAAATATAAAAAATAATTAAATAAGTTCATGAATATTTAGTCTATGGAATGAATAACTAATAACTCTCCTTTTTCATAAGTTATATCTATTGGTGTATCAATAAATTCATTACATATAGCTCGTGGATCTAATAAACCCAAATCATAACTTGGTAGATTGTATTTTCCACCACTAATTTGAAGTTTGCTTACTTTATCGCTTAATGCATGAAATGATATATTTTCACCATATTTGCCGTATAACCTCATTTTATTTTCTCCAAGGTAAAGTCTATTATTATCGTCTAATATTTCTAAATTAGCACCTTTTTTTTTCGTAGTTAGCATAAGTCCTATATTTCCTAGTGTATGATCCATTCTAGTTCCAGTTGCCCCGAATAGATATATCTTTTCTGCACCTCTTTTTATCGCTTCCATAACTGCAATTTCAGTGTCAGTATAATCTTTCTCTGGTTGAAATTCCAAGACTTCCTTAACCTTTAACTTCATATTATCTAAAATTTCCTTTTTGGCAGAGTCAAAATCACCTAAAAGCAAGTCTGGAATAATATTATAATTATAAAGGCATTCACTTCCCTTATCAGCTGCTATTATAAATTCAACTTCACTAATATATTTCTTTAGTAACTTCTCTGAAGGTGGGTTTCCTCCACTTACAATTGCAACATTCAAATTATTACCCCCTTAGAGCTTTTATATTCTCATCAATTTCCCCACCATTAAACACTGCTGAACCAGCAACAATGACATTTGCACCTGCTTCTATAACCTCTTTAACATTTGTCTTATCAATACCACCATCAACTTCTATTAAAAGCCCTGGGTTCAATCTATCACTAAGTTCTTTTATCTCTCTAATCTTATCTAGAGAATAAGGTATGAATTTTTGTCCTCCAAATCCTGGATTAACAGACATTATCAACACCATATCCAAACTTGGTATTAAATCTTTCAATACACTTGTTGGAGTTCCTGGATTTAAAGAAATCGCTGCTTTTTTTCCTTTTGACTTAATATAATTAATTGTTCTATCTATATGTTTATCCGCCTCATGATGAATTGTAATTATATCAGCCCCAGCCTCTATAAAAGCATCTATGTAATTTGATGGATTATTTATCATTAAATGAACGTCAAATACCTTCTTTGTTCTATTTCTAATAGATTTTATAACTGGCAAACCAAAAGATATATTAGGAACAAAAGATCCATCCATTACATCTATATGAATAAAATCCGCTCCTCCTTTATCTATTCTTTCTATGTCCTCTCCCAATTTTGAAAAATCCGCTGATAATATTGATGGTGCAATCTTTACCATTTATTTTTTTCCTCCTCAATTATTTCTTCTAATGCTCTTACATAAAATTCGTATCTGTATCTATTAATCTTTTCGCTTTCTACAGCCTCTTTTAGAGCACAATTTGGTTCTTTATAATGTAAACAACCTCTATATTTACACTTATCATTATACTGTGTAAATTCAGGAAAACAATATTTTAAAGAATTTTTATCCATTAAATCCTTTATTTCTAGTGTAGAAAATCCAGGTGTATCAACAATATATCCATCTGCCACCTCAATTAACTCACTATGCCTTGTAGTATGCTTACCTCTCCCAAGCTTCACGCTTACATTACCTGTTTCCATATGTTCTTTGTTTGAAAGCTTATTTATTAATGTTGACTTTCCTGCTCCCGATGGTCCACAAAAAACTGTTATATTTCCTCTAATCTTTTCTTCTAACCGCTCTATCCCTATTCCTTTTTTAGCATTTATAAAGAGAACCTCATAACCTATGACATTTATTCTCTTCTTTATTTCTTCTCTTTCTTCTTCCGATACTAAATCTATCTTATTTAAGCAAACTATAACCTCAATGTTATTATATTCACATAGAATTAAAAACTTATTTAATAAATCAAAATTTATGTCTGGATTCTTAACTGCAAAAACAACAAATGCTAAAGAAACATTTGCTACAGTGGGCCTAACCAATTCAGATTTCCTATCATGTATCTCTTCAATAACGCCTTTTCCATGTTCCATCTTAATTGTAACATCATCCCCTACCATAGGCTTTATGTCTTTATGTCTAAATTTCCCCCTGGCTTTGCATTCTATTAAGCCTTGATCTGTCTTAATATAATAAAAGCCTCCTATGCCCTTTATTATTTTTCCATTCATAATTTCCCTCCATAACTTATAAAATAAATTTATATATTCTTTTATAGAATGTTAATATATGCTGCAATGATAAATTAGATAAATTTAAGTTTAAGATTTTAATAAGCCAAGTGCCTAAATACAACTAGAACTTAGCAACTTAATTGCAAAATATATTAAATTTCTAAATTAGTATTTTCTATCATAGTATATTTTCTTTTAGAGATTTAATGTAGATCTAACTATAAATATATATTGCAAAAAATAATCCTTCATCATAATTCTAAAAATATTGTAAGAATTTTAGCCGTAATTGTGAAATATGCATTGTGAATTGCAATATATATATCATAGAAGGAGAGGTTTTTATGAACCTCTCCTTACTTACTATTGATGGTTTTGATTTGATGTTTTAGGTTGAGTGTTGTTTTGACTGTTATTTGTATCATCCCATGGGCCTGTAGGATTAGTTGTGCCTGGAGTATTAGGAGTCTTTCCTGGTGTATCAGTAGTAGTACCACCTGTTCCTCCAGTATTTTTATCAGGAGTACTTCCATTTCCACCCTGCTTAGTATTTCCTTGAGTAGGATTATTAGTTACAGGTGGATCTTGTTTCGCAACATATTTACCAACTGTTATAACAATTGTAGTTCCCTGCTCCACTCTATTTCCTTCTCCTGTTTGTTTTAAAACTTTACCGTTTTGACTCTCATCTTGTGTTTCTTGGGAATTTACAGATACTTTTAAACCAGCATCTTGTAATTCGCCTGTAGCTGTATCTTGGTCTTTACCAACTACGCTAGGTACTTTTGTAGTCTTAACTTCCGGTCCTTTACTTACAACAACTGTTATCTTATCATCTGCTGTTACTTCAGTATCTTTTTTCGGAGTTTGACTTATTATTTGTCCCTCTGGTACACTATCGCTAAAAGCTTCGCTTTTATCACTAATCTTAAGTCCAAAGGATTTTAAAATAGTAGTTGCAGTATCTATATCATACTCCTTCAAATCAGGCATTTTAAGTTTTGTTGCTCCTCCACTTACAATAACCCTAATCTGACTTTTTTCTTTAACCTTAGTTCCAGCATCCGGATTCATCTTAAGAATAGTTCCTTCTGGCTGATCGCTTGCTTCAGTTCCACCTTCCACTAAAACTAAATTTATAGCTTCAAGTGCTTTCTTTCCATCATCAACATTCTTTCCTACTATATTAGGAACCTCAACTTCTTTGCTGTTAGCACTAGCAGAACTAACCATTTTAAAAGCTGCAACACCTAAAACTATTAACAATAATGCTAAAACTACACCTATTGTTATTTTCATTATTCTCTTCTTGTTTATTCCACTGCCTTTTTCATCTTCATCGTCTTCGTAGTAATAATCATCATCGTCTTCATCATCATAGTCATCATCTTTTTTATTAGGCAACTTTTCCTCTTGCTTTGCTATCTGTTCGGTCACAGCAGACATTATTATAGTATGATCATTGTCGTCTTCTTTATCTATCTTTGCATTAGGATCATCCTTTATTCTTTGGAGATCTGAGATCATTTCTTTAGCATTCTGATATCTCTTAATAGGATCCTTTTCCATTGACTTTAAAATTAATTGATTTAAACTCTCAGGAATCTTTGAATTAACACTTTTTGGCGGAACAACTTCTTCTTGAAGATGTTTTAAAGCTATAGTTACAGCAGTATCTGCTTGGAATGGGAGATTTCCAGTAACCATCTCATATAATACAACTCCTAATGAATATAAATCCGTTCTACAATCAATAAAATTTCCTTTTGCTTGTTCTGGAGAAAGATAATGAGCAGATCCCATTATTGTACTAGTATTTGTAATAGTTTCAGAATTTGATGATTTTGCTATTCCAAAATCAGTTACTTTCATAACTCCATCTTCTGTTACTAAAATATTTTGTGGCTTAACATCTCTATGTATTATATTGTTTCTATGAGCACAATCTAAAGCTTTGGCTATTTGAATTGCAACTGATATAGCTGTTTCATAATTCATCTTTCCAACTTGTTTTATAATATCTTTTAATGTTTTTCCTTTAACATATTCCATTACAATATAATTTATTTCATCCTGTGTTCCTACATCTAGTATATTTACTATATTATTGTCAGATAAGGCTGCAACAGCTGTTGCTTCACCTTTAAATTTTTCTACAATATCAGGGTTGTCGCAAAGTTCTTTCTTAAGTATTTTAACTGCAACAAACCTATTTAATTTATTGTCTCTTGCCTTAAATACTTCTGACATTCCGCCTTCCCCTATTTTTTCTAACAACTCGTATCTGTTTCCAAGTACAATTCCATCCATGCTACATCTCTCCTCCAAACAACAATACTGTTATATTATCTCTGCCACCGTTTTGCTTTGCCAAGTATACAAGTTTATTAGCAATGTTTACATAACTTTCTCCTTCAGTGACGACTTGTAGAATCTCTTCTTTAGTTAATTCATTTGTCAATCCATCTGAACACAATATATAAAGATCATATTCTCTGTTCTCTAACTGAAATATATCTACATTCACATTAATGCTAGTTCCTAATGCTCTTGTAATAATATTTTTCTTAGGATGATTTTCCGCCTCTTTTTCACTTATACTCCCAATATCAACTAGTTCTTGTACTAAAGAATGATCTTTAGTAATCTTCTTAATTTCATTATTTTTAACTGCAAAACAACAGCTATCACCTACATTCGCAACCTGTATAAAATTTTTAGTCATAAAACAAGTTGTAACAGTAGTTCCCATTCCACTTAAATTTTCGCTAGTGTTAGAAAAAGTAAATATATCTTTATTTACTTTTTCTATGGCTTCTACAAGCAAATTTTCTGCTCTACTCGAAGAAAAATTTTCTCTTACATAGTCAACAATATTTGTTGCAGCCATCTGACTAGCGACTTCTCCTGCATTATGTCCACCCATTCCGTCTGCCACTACATAAATTTTGAATTCGTCTCTTTCTAAATACGAAGCAGAGTCTTCATTTAATGTTCGCCTTAACCCAACATCACTAACTAAACCTACCATTTTGCTCCCCCTCTATTTCTTGGGTATTTATGTAACTTCTTCTAAGTTGTCCACATGCTGCATTAATGTCACTTCCCATTTCACGTCTTGTAGTAACTTCTATTCCATGATTTTTTAGTATTTCTGAAAAATCTTCTATTGCCTTTTTTGAAGATCTCTTATATGTATTTTCTTTTATTTCATTTACTGGAATCAAATTAACATGACAAAGCATACCTTTTAACAATTTGCCTAATGCCTTTGCATCTTCTCTGCCATCATTCACATCTTTCACTAGCGCATACTCAAACGTAATTCTTCTATTAGTTTTATTTATATAATATCTGCAAGCCTCTAATATTTCCTCAATGCTATACCTATTAGCTATAGGCATAATTTCTTTTCTCTTATCATTACTAAATGCATGTAGTGATAAAGCTAGAGTTATGCTAAGTTCCTTATCTGCTAATTCGTATATCTTAGGTACAATTCCACAAGTAGATAATGTTATATGTCTCTGCCCAATATTTAATGCATATTCAGCAGAAACTATTTCTAGAAACTTTATAACATTATTATAATTATCAAGTGGTTCGCCACTTCCCATTAATACTACGTTGGAAATCCTTTCATTGATATAATCTTGAACAACCATAATTTGCGATAAAATTTCTCCAGTTGTAAGATTTCTAACTTTACCTTCAATTGTGGATGCACAAAATTTGCATCCCATTGCACATCCAACTTGAGTGGATATGCATATGGAATTTCCATGCTTATATCTCATTAGTACAGATTCTATTAAGTTTCCATCCTTAAATCCTAACAAGAACTTTTCTGTACCATCTATATTAGATTTATATACTTCTATTATCTTTGGCAGACCTACAAAAAAATTTTCTTTTAGTTTTTGTACTAATGGCTTTGGTATATTCTTCATATTATCGAATTCTTTAACACCTTTATAAATCCATGATAATATTTGTTGACCTCTAAATGCACTTTCACCATTTTCCTTCATCCATGCTTTAAGTTCTTCTAAAGTAAAATCTAGCAAATTGTTCATTTATTCACCTACTATTGTCTTTTTTCTAATTTAGTCACAAAGAATCCATCCATATTTTCATTTGGCATAATAGTTAGAGAGCCATCTCTATTGTATACTAAGTTATCTTGTTTACCAATAAAGATCTTTTTCACGCTACAGTCTTTATGTCTGCTAACAAACCACTCAATATTTTCTTCATTTTCTTCTTTATTTAATGTACAAGTTGAATATATCATTATTCCATCCTCTTTTAAATACATCCATGCACATTCCATTATATCTCTTTGAACTTTTATAATTTCTCTTAACTCATTTCTTGTCTTGTTCCACTTTATTTCTGGTTTTTTTCTTATTATTCCAAGCCCTGAACAAGGAACATCTATTAAGATTCTATCACTAGATGCTATTAAATCTGGGTTTAATTTAGTTGCATCACTTGTATTAACTTCAACGTTAGTTATACCCAATCTCTCACAATTTTCTTTTATTAATCCAAGTTTAGATTCATGAAGATCATACGCTAATACTTTTCCAGTGTTTTGAAGTATTTCAGCAATATGAGTAGTTTTACCACCAGGTGCACTACACAAATCTGTAACTGTCATTCCTTCTTCCAATTCTAATAATGGTGCTATAATCATTGCACTTTCATCTTGAACTGTGATTTTTCCTTCTTGGAATAACGGATTATTTTCTATAGATTTACCACCTTTTATGCAAATTGCTTCTGGGCAAATAACACCTTCTTCAACTTCATATTCAAGTTCTTCTAATTTTTCAAATACTTCATCATAATCAGCTTTAAGTTCATTTACTCTAACACTTACTTGTGGAATTGAATTTAATCCAGACATTATTTTCTTTGATACATTTTCACCATATTGCTTTATTAAAAGTCTTATCATCCAAGGTTCAAATGAAAACTTATATGCATATTCGTCAATTTTATTTCCTACAACTTCAATATCATCAGGATTTTTAGTGAAATTTCTAAGTATTCCATTTACTAACTTTGAATCATTTTCTGATATTTCTTTTGCTTCCTCTACCGCTTCATTACAAGCAGCATAGCTAGGTATTTTATCCAAAAAGTTCATTTGGTATATTGCTACTCTTAAAATATTTAAGATATCTTTGTTCATTAACTTAAGATCTTTTACAAAGTTCGAAATTATAATATCTAATGTTTTTTTCCTTCTTAAAACTCCATAAACAATTTCAGTTAATAGTGCTTTATCTTTATCACTTAATTCTGCTTCATTTAACTCTTTTGCTAATACAATATTAGAGTAAGCCCCTTCATTTAAGACTCTTCCTAATATCTTTACTGCTAATTTTCTACAATTCATACGCTACCTCTTTACTAATCATTTCTTCTATTGCTTATAGCAATTAATCTTATTAATTGTGATACTGCCATTAATGTCGCAGCTACATATGTCATTGCTGCTGCGTCTAAAACCTTTTGTGCACTTTTAGTTTCGTCACCATATAGTATTCCTCTTGACTTTAATATATTCAAAGCCCTTGTTGATGCATCAAACTCTACCGGTAATGTTATTAGCTGAAAAATTACAACCCCTGAAAATAAAATTATTCCAAGTGTAGTTAATCCCTTAAAACCTAATAATATACCAACAAAGAATAGCATCCATGATACATTTGAGCCAATATTTACAATTGGCACAATGGAATTTCTTATTACTAGTGGAGCATACCTTTCTTTATGCTGCAATGCGTGCCCGACCTCGTGGGCAGCTATGCCTGCTGAAGAAATAGATGCACCTGAATATACCTCCGGAGATAATCTAAGGATTTTACTTGCAGGATCGTAATGATCTCCAAGCTTTGAATTTATCAATTCTATTCTAACATCAAAAAGCCCAGCTTCATCTAACATCATTCTTGCAACTTGTTGACCAGTATATCCATTTATTGTTCTTATTTGGCTATACTCGCTATAAGCGCTATTAATTTTGGATTGAGCCCAAAATGAAATTATTATAGCTGGAACTAATAATATCATTGTTGGATCAAAAAACGGATAAAAATGCATTATACATCAACTCCATTATTGTAAGATTATATTTTCCTCTATTTCATGTCCATTAATATATTGATCTATTGTCAAAGGCTTACCATTAGGAAACTGTACTCTTTTTATTAATAGAACATCTTCCTTGCATGAAACTTTCACTCCATTTTTGCTTACATCTATAATAGTACCAGGTTCTTTATTGCTTTTTTCTTTTAGAACTTCTGTTTCATATATCTTCATTCTTTCGTTCTTATAATCAGTATAGGCAATTGGCCATGGATTTAGTCCTCTAACTAAGTTATGAATCTCTTCAGCACTTTTATTCCAATCTATATTAGCGATATTCTTATCAAGCATCTTGGCATAAAAAGTCTCATTCCCTTGCTTTTCTGGGACTATATCGCCTTTTGAAATTCCCTCTATACTTTTTACAAGTAAATCTGCTCCTCTAACCATTAATATATCATGTAATTCACCAGTTGTCATATTATTAGTAATTTCAACTTCATCCTTAAGAATCATATCTCCTGTATCTAAACCAACATCCATAAGCATTGTGGTATTTCCAGAACTCTTCTCTCCATTTATTATTGCCCAATTTAGTGGTGCAGCACCTCTATACATCGGAAGCAAAGATGCATGAAGATTTATACATCCATATTTCGGTATATCTAATACTTCCTTAGTTAAAATCTGCCCAAATGCCACTACTATAATAAAATCTGGTTTTAGCTCTTTTAATTTCTCTATCAAATCTCTATCGTCTTTTAACTTTATTGGTTGGTATATTGGGATTTCATGTTTTAATCCTTCTTCTTTAACTGCAGAGTATGCCATTTTCTTTCCTCTACCCTTTGGTTTGTCTGGTTGAGTCAAAATAGCAGTAACATTGTACTCTTTAATCATTCTTTGCAAAGAAGGAACTGCAAAATCAGGAGTACCCATAAATACTATATTCATTATATTATCCTCCTATCAGTATTTATTTTTTTGAAGCTCCCCTACCTTTAACTCTATCTATAAATAGAGTTCCATTTAAATGATCATATTCGTGCAAAATAGCTCTCGCAAGTAATTCTTCAGCTTCTATTTCGAATTCTTCTCCCTTTTCATTTAAAGCTCTAGCTCTAACGTAATTAGGTCTCATAACTTCTTCTGTTTCCCCTGGTAAGCTAAGGCATCCTTCTTCGTCTATTTGAGACCCACTTGTTTCTATTATTTCTGGATTAATAAATACTAGTGGCCCATCTCCAATATCTACAACAAATAGTCTCTTTAATATCCCAACTTGAGGAGCTGCAAGACCAACACCATCAGCATCATACATTGTTTCTTTCATATCTTCAATTAATGTCAATAATCTATCATCTATTTTATCAACTTCTCTGCATTTCTTTCTTAATACGTCATCACCATATTTTCTTATATTTCTTAATGCCATTTTGTATTCCCCCTATGTCATATTGTTAGGATTAATATCTATACTAACCCTTATTTCATTATATACACTCTTATTTAATAGATAAAGTGTATCTTTAACTTTTTCACTAAACTCATCATCAAAATTTCCTTTTATTATTATCTGCCATCTGTAATTTTCTTTTAATTTAGAAATTATACAAGGAACCGGTCCGAGAATAGTAAGATCATCTACTACTAATTTTTTCAAATCAGCTTCTAAAGTATACATAAATTTTGTTAATTTTTCTTCAAATTTTGAAGATCCAACAATTAATAATATTTTACCAAAAGGAGGATTTTCCATCAACCTTCTAATCTTTATTTCTTCTTTAAATAGAGATTCATAATCCTCTTCTTGAGCACACTTTAAACTATAATGGTTTGGAGTATAGCTTTGAACTATTACCTTGCCTTCATCTTCACCTCTTCCAGATCTGCCTGCAACCTGCGTTATTATTTGATATGTTCTTTCAGATGCTCTGTAATCAGGCAAATTTAAAGACATGTCTGCCGCTAAAACTCCAACCAGTGTAACATTTTTAAAATCTAATCCTTTTGACACCATTTGTGTTCCAATTAAGATGTCTGCTTCTCCATTTTTAAAACAATTATAAATTGATTCATGAGAATTTTTATGTCGTGTAGTATCAACATCCATTCTTAATACTCTTGATTTCGGGAAATATTTTTTCACTTCTAATTCAACGCGTTCTGTTCCTGCTCCAAAAAATTTCACATATTTACTATTACATTTTGGACATACAGTTTTTGATTTCTCTGCCCTTCCGCAGTAATGACATATCAAATATCCATTTTTATGGTACGTCATAGAAACATCGCATTCTGGACATTTAAATACATATCCACAACTTCTACACGAAATAAATGTTGAATACCCTCTTCTGTTTAGAAACAAAATTACCTGCTTCTTATCTTTTAAAGTTGCCTCTATTTCAGCCAAAAGTTTCCTACTGAACAATGATAAATTCTTACTCTTCAATTCTTCCCTCATATCTACTATTTCCATATGCGGCATTTCTTTCCCATTAGTTCTTTTATGCATTTCTATTAGTTTATATTCACCACGAATAGCTTTGTAGTAACTTTCAATGCTAGGAGTTGCTGACCCCATAACTAATTTACAGTCCTTAATTTCACATATGAACTCACTTACTTCTCTAGTATGATATTTAGGATTATGTTCTGATTTATATGTATTTTCATGTTCTTCATCAATTATAATAAGTCCAAGATTCTGAAGCGGCAAAAACAAGGCACTTCGTGCTCCTATAACTAATTTAGCTTTCCCTTCTTTTACTCTATACCACTCATCAAATCTTTCACCATCACTTAACCTGCTATGAAAAAGCGCAACATTTTCTCCAAATCGTCCCTTAAATCGTTCAATCATCTGAGGGGTTAATGAAATTTCCGGAACTAAAACAATTGTACTTTTATTTTGCCTTAACATTTCTTCAACTAGTCTTATATATACTTCTGTCTTCCCCGATCCCGTAACACCTTTTATTAGATATTTTTGATCAGGACTGTTTAAAATCGTATTAAGACAGTTTTCCTGTTCTCTTGTAAGTTTCTTATTACTATCAGTATCATATATTCGAGTATTGTATCTAAATACTGTTTGTTCTTCTGTTTTTAGTATACCTTTTTCTATTAACTTATTTAATAAATATAAAGAAAAGCATCCATTACTAACAATTTCTGTTTTTGTATAAATCCCATTGTTGCTAGCTACGAAATCATATAATTTTTTATAATTTTCTTTATCAAGCTGATCTTCATGTATTTCTTCATTTACTAAAACTACTTTTTTCTTTTTTTCCCTTAACCCCTTCATAATTCCAACGGGAATCATAAGTCGGATTGCATCAATAAATTTACATAAATACTTTCTTCTTAAAAATTTAATTACTTCCATATCATAGTTTGTTAATATAGCATGATCATCGCATATATTTAAAATCTCTTTCACTCTATAATTGAAATTAATTAAATCATCTTCCTGCAATATTGAAAATACAAAGCCTTCTATTGGTCTGCTTTTAGGCCCAAAAGGCACTTTAACTCTAAATCCTATTCCTATTTTATCCTGAAGTTCGCTAGGTACTTTGTATGTAAATGGCTTATCAATCTCCAAAGCATCACTATTTATAATTATTTCAGCATACATGATATTTATACCTACCACCTCACATCTAATCTTATATTAACAATATTCAATATTAGATAATTAACATTCTGATTATTACATAAAAACTAATAATCAGAACTATTTCATACTTATACATCTACCTTCATTTGCGTATCATATGTATAAGTATTTCCAATATTAATAAAAGAAGCGCAAATTCTAGCGCTTCTCAAGTATAATATCAAATAAGTTAGTTGCAATTTTTTCTTTGCTCATCTTATCTAAGTAAATTTCCTTACCTTCTTTAGACAAGATTATTACTTTATTATCTTCTGAGGCAAACCCAGTATCACTTGCTGTTATATCGTTTGCTACAATATAATCTAAATTTTTTCTTTGTAGTTTTGACATAGCATTATCTTTTAACTCTTGGCTTTCAGCCGCAAATCCTACTAGAATTTGATTTTTCTTTTTGCTTCCAAGCTCCATTAGAATATCATTATCTCTAATAAATTCTATGCAGAGCTCTCCATCACCTTTTTTTATTTTTTGTGTGCTATAATTTTTAGGCTTATAATCTGCAACTGCAGCTGACTTTATTACTATATCTGCTTCATCAAATATGTTCATAACTTCATTTTTCATTTCTTCATTTGTAGAAACCTCTACAACATTAATATCTTTTGGAGCTATTATTGATGTTGGTCCAGATATTAATGTTACATTGGCTCCTCTATTTCTTGCTTCCTTTGCTATAGCATAACCCATTTTCCCAGTTGATCTATTTGTAATAAACCTCACAGGATCTACAGGTGCTATAGTTGGACCTGCTGTTACTACAACATTTTTATTTAGCAAATCTTTATTTTCATTTAATTCCATTAAAACTTTGTCAACAATAATTTCAGGACTTTCTAGTTTACCTTTACCGCTTGTTCCACAAGCAAGTCTTCCTTCAGCTGGGTCTATAAATTCATATCCAAGTGACTTTAATTTCTTAATATTTTCTTGGACTATAGGATTCTCATACATATTGGTATTCATTGCAGGTGCAAAAATTACTTTTGCTTTAGTTGCCATTATTGTAGTCGAAAGCATATCATCTGCTATTCCATTTGCAACTTTACCTATTATATTAGCTGTAGCAGGTGCTACTAAGAACACATCTGCTTTTTCTGCTAAACTTATATGTTGAATCTCCCAAGCTTTTGGTTCTGCAAACATATCGCATGTAACCATATTCTGACTTAAAGATTGAAATGATAATGGGGTCACAAATTTAGTAGCTGATTCTGTCATAATTACATTAACATTAATATCTTTTTTAACAAGTAAACTTACTATTTCTAATGCCTTATATACTGCAATTCCACCACTTACACCCAACACTAAATTCTTTTTCATCTTATTTAAGACCTTCTTCTAAAATTTCAAATTCAACTGCATCTTGATCTACTTCATTTATTGCAATTGTTAAAGGTTTATTTGATTTTATTGAAATCTGAGGTTCTGCACCTTCTATTATTTGTCTAGCCCTTTTTGATGTTAAAATTACTAAAGAATATCTGTCATGTATCTTTTCTAATAAGTCTACTACTGATGGACTAATCATAGAGTTGTTCATGAATAATTCCCTCCTTTGAATCTAATATACTATCTTTTATTCTATCTACTCTGCATTTTTCAGCAGATATTATAGCTTCTAATTTTTCTACAGCTATCTCTACTTTATCATTTACTACTGCATAATTATATTTTGAAATAAAATTAATTTCCTTATAAGCTGATTTAAATCTCTTCATTAGAGATTCGTTGGTTTCACTGCCCCTGTTAATGATTCTTTGTTTTAACTCTTCCATAGATGGTGGAAGGATGAATACAAAAACTCCTTCTCTTGTGTTTTCTTTAACTTTTAATGCACCTTGTATATCTATTTCTAGAATAACATCTTTCCCACTTTGTAACATTTCTTCAACGTTAGATTTAGGTGTACCATAGTAATTATCATACACTTCTGCATATTCTAAGAAATCATTGCTTTCTATCTTCTCTACAAACTGCTCTTTGGACATAAAAAAGTAATTAATACCTTCTACTTCTCCAACTCTTGGAGATCTTGTAGTTGCTGATACAGACAACATTACATCCTTATTTTTCTCCATAAATCTTTTACATATAGTACCTTTTCCAGCACCAGATGGTCCTGATATAACTATTAATAGACCTCTCCCTTTAGTAATCATTATTCATCATCCTCATCAACTGCCATATCATCTTTTGTAGATAATCTATGAGCTACTGTTTCAGGTTGAACTGCTGATAAAATAACATGATCGCTATCTGTTATTATTACAGCTCTAGTTCTTCTTCCATAAGTAGCATCTATTAGCATACCTCTATCTCTTGCTTCTTGAATAATTCTTTTAATAGGTGCTGATTCAGGACTCACAATTGCAACTAATCTATTAGCAGAGACTATATTCCCAAAGCCTATGTTTATTAACTTTATTCCCATTTTTTACCTCCTAATTATTCAATGTTTTGAACTTGTTCTCTTATTTTTTCAATGGTATTTTTTATCTCTATTACTTTGTTAGTCATATTTATTTCTGTTGATTTAGATGCTATAGTATTAGCTTCTCTATTCATTTCTTGAATTATGAAATCTAATTTTCTTCCAATAGGTTCATCTAAATCTAACGTACTTTTCATTTGGCTTAAATGACTTCTGAGTCTTGTTATTTCTTCATCTACTGCTGCCTTATCTGAAAGAATAGCCACTTCTAATGCTATCCTGCTTTCATCTATATCAACACCAGATAATAATTCTTCCAATCTTTCTTCAAGTTTCTTCTTGTAATTCTTTGGAATGCTGTCAGCTACCTTTTCTATTTCTTCAACATAATTCTCTATAATCTCAATTTTTGATAAAATATCAACTTTTAATTTTTCGCCCTCTTTGCATCTCATATCATTCATTAAATCTAGAGCCGATTCAATCAGAGGCGATATCTCACTAAAAATATCATCTAAATCATCATCCAACTCTTCCAATGTAATAACATCAGGAAATTTAGCTATTTTAGTTGTAGATATATCATCAATAACATTCAATTCACTTTGGATTTGTTTTAAACATTTATAATACTCTTCAGCTAACTTCATATTTAGATTTGCTTTTCCAATGTTATTTCCATAGGCTTTATAATTAATAAAAACATCAACTTTACCTCTATTTAATCTTTTACTAATTATCTTTCTTATCTTCTCTTCTAAAGCCAACATCGTTCTAGGCATTCTTATGTTTATATCTAAATATCTATGATTTACGCTCTTCATCTCTATAGAGAAACTTGACTTTCTTCCATCTTCGCTTTGAGCCCTTCCAAAGCTAGTCATACTTTTTATCAACTGTACACCTCCTTTTAACTTTTAAACAATTTGGAGTTTGCTTTATTAAGTATAATCATAATAAATTTCTATGTCAACATTCTGTTCACAAATTGTTAACATTTATATTTGCAAATTTGATAAATCTTCAAATTCATATATTTACTAGAAATTAGTGACAAGTTAAAGGTGAAATTTTCTTCGTAACTGGAACAAAATGATATTTCTTATTTCTCAGATCTATATGTATAATTTCAGATCTTAGATGGTTTATCTATAGATAAACAATTTAAGAATTAGACTTATTAGATGAACATATTTACAAAGTTACTAAAACTTTAAGCTCATATCTTCACTAGAAATCATAAATATATTTGTAACCACAAGGGTCATAATATGGAGAAAACATTTGAAAATGAGCTGTTAAAGGTTCTTAAGCAGAGAATACAAATCTTTGATTTGGTGAGAATCGCTTACTCAGTGAACGAATGTGAGTCGAGTTTCCGCTATTGGTTGTTCCATTTTAGCTTGTGAAGTGAGAGTCCAAAATTTTATTTTGGGTTCTCGAACTTCCTCAGCGAATGTAATGAGTCGAGCTTCCCTCGGAAAGTTGGAGCATGCTAAAGTGGATACAACCTGCTGCCTAGAAACTGAAACAAAAGTATATTATTCATTTCGGTGAACTATACCCATAAGTATAGATTATAGTTGTTTTATCTATTTAAATAGCAAAAGATTACTTAACAACTATTTATTAAACCATTGTTAAGTAATCTCTCTAATATAATTTATTTTTTGGCAGGTCGGCGTATCCTGCATCTCTGATTACTAAGACTAGCGCGTGAGGAGCCTTTTCTCACCTCAAAAAACAAAATTTATTTCAAAATTAATTATAATATATTTTCTTTTAATTCACTATCTTCAACTTTTATTAATCTTCCCCTATATATTCTAGCATTCATTTTTGATAATGTTATTGGATACATAGTTGCGACATATATATATTGCTCTTCTAAATCAACTTCCAACCCTAAAAGTAAGATAATATTATCAACCTTCTTAACTAATTCAAGAGAGTCACCAACTGCTCTCTTATAATTCACACCAACATATTGTGGATCTTTAATCACTTTTTCTATAGTATCTATTATATTATCCTTGATTTTTTTTGTGAATTGCCTACCATGTCTTTTTTTTATATGGCTTACAACACCTGGAGAGGCATAAACTATTCTAGGTAAATCAAGCTCTAAGAGCTCACTTATAGAGATTTTAATTTTACCAACTTTCTTATAAGCTTTATACTCTCTTTTCATAATACCCCTCATTTATATCCTTTCTTTTATTATATCCCAGTAGTATGTATTTTTCCACCACTTAAATAAAAAATCATGGTAAAAAAAGTGTTGATTTTATTACTTTACAATACATAAGGCATATACGAGAAAAACGAACCCAAGATACCATGATTATTTTCATTAGGCATGGAAGCAGATTCCTCTTATATCTAGCCTATTTTGGTTCTCTGCCTCCGTGAGCTAGGAAGCCAAACCTATGGTTGAGGTGTGAATCACTTGCTCATAGATTGCAGTGAGGCAAGCCCCCCATGTACTTGAAAATAGGTTTGGCATATGCATTCGTTATTCTCTTGATTATGCCTAATATGTAGTATCACTAATATAACTAATTTACTTAACTACAATATAAAATCAACACTTTGTTAGGATTAAATTATAAAAATCTTTATATCAGATTTTTTAAAGTATTATACAGATTAATCCACCATTACCTTCATTAATAATTTTCTGCAAAGTTTTTTGAATCTTAACTTGAACATCTTCTGGCATTTTATATAGCTTATTTTGTAATCCTTCTTTTACTAACACTTCTAAAGATTTTCCAAACATATTACTTTGCCAAAGAAGGGCTGGATCTGTTTCAAATTGTTCTAGAAGGCCTTTTACTAGTTCTTCAGATTCTTTTTCTGATCCCATTATAGGGCTTATCTCAGTTTTGATGTCACACTTTATAAGATGTAAGCTTGGAGCACTTGCCTTTAATTTAACACCATATTTATTGCCTTGCTTAACTATTTCAGGTTCCTCAAACTTCATTTCTGAAAGTTGTGGTGCAACCAATCCATAACCACTCTCTCTTACATCTTCTAATGCATCTTTAACCTTATCATATTCACATTTTGCATGACTTAGGTCATTTATTATGCTTAGTAAGTCACTTTCTGAACCAACTTCTAAATTACATATCTCACTAAGAACCTTATAGAAAATTCCATCCTTAGGTTTCATAGATATTTTTGCTGTTCCACTACCTAAATCAACTTCATTTATGGTTGCTTTTCCCATAAAGTCTTCATTTTCAAAATCATTTAAGCAGTATTTTATGTCTCTTACCTTAGAGACATCTTGACTCATGTTCATAATTATGTTGAAAAAGTCTTTTTTTAGCCAATGGTTACATTCCAATTTTTCTAACCATTCAGGCATATCAATATTTATTTCTTTTACAGGGAATTCCTTAAGTACGTGTTTAAATAAATCTTCGATATCTTGTTCTTCCATATTATAAACATCCATAACTTGAACAGTTACATTATATTTATCTTCTAATTCTTTTTTCAATGCCTTAGTTTCTTGAGAATTAGGTTTATTAGTATTAAGAACTACAATAAACGGTTTATTTAGTGACTGTAATTCATATATTACTCTTTCTTCTGGTTCTACATAGTCATTTCTATCTATTCCAGTTATACTTCCATCAGTTGTAATTACTAATCCTATTGTTGAATGGTCTTTTATAACTTTTCTTGTCCCAATTTCTGCTGCATCCTCAAAAGGTATTTCGTAATCATACCATGGTGTATGAACCATTTTAGTTTCTTCACCATCTAGATATCCTAATGCTCCTTTTACAATATATCCTACGCAGTCAACCATCCTTACTTTAAATTTTATTTCATCCCCTAAATTTATTTCTACTGCTTCATTAGGTACAAATTTAGGTTCTGTTGTGTGAATATTTTTTCCTGAGCCACTCTGTGGTAACTCATCTTTTGCTCTTTCCTTTTTATAAGTATTATCAATTTTAGGTATTACCATAAGATCCATGAACTTTTTGATAAATGTAGATTTCCCTGTCCTAACTGGTCCTACGACTCCTACATATATGTCCCCTTGGGTTCTATCGGCTATATCTTTGTATATGTTAAAATTGTCCACATTTTTCCCTCCCATATTCTTTTTTCCAATATATATATATTCATGCTTTATTTAAAATATACAAATATAATAAATAAAAAATTTTAACACAATTCTAATCACTAAATATATGATTAAAATATTATTAAAATTCCTATCTTTAAAATTAAACATTAACATTAGGCATAATTGAAAAAGAATAAAAAAATAGTAGCCTAAGAACTTTTCACACAACCTATTGAGGAATTTAATTAGACTACAATTTACTAATATTTGAAAATACAAAACCAGCTATATAAAAAATCAATCTTTTTTATATAGCTGGTACAAATAACTTAAATATAAATCCCTAAAGTATACTCATATTACAATACTAAAAATATTAAAATAATTCACTCTTTTTGTCTCTGTTCATGAGTTCATCAATAATAAACTTAGCATTCTTTCCTTCAAATAATCCTTTATAGAGCCCATCTGTTATAGGCATTGATATACCTATTCTTTCCTTCAGTTGATAAAATGCTCTGCAAGCTTTTACTCCTTCAACAACCATTCCAACTTCTTTTAAAGCATCTTCAAGAGACATACCTTTACCTATAAGTAAACCAGCCCTTCTATTTCTAGAATGCATAGATGTACAAGTAACTATTAAATCTCCCATACCGGTTAATCCGTAAAAAGTTTCCGCTCTTCCACCAAGTGCTATCCCAACTCTAGAGATTTCCTTCATCCCCCTAGTTAAAAGTGCAGCTTTTGTATTGTCTCCATACCCAAGGCCATCTATAACTCCTGCAGCTAACGCAATTACATTCTTTACAGCGCCACCAACTTCTACCCCTATTATATCGTCATTAGTATAGACTCTAAAATATGGTGTCATAAATAAATCTTGAATATCAGTTGCAAATTTCATTTCTTTAGATGTACTAACTATTGTAGTTGGTATCTTCATTACAACTTCTTCCGCATGGCTTGGTCCTGATAAAACTACAACTGGATTATCTAATTCTTCCTCAATTACAACTGATAATCTTTTATCTGTATCTTCCTCAATACCTTTTGCAATAGATATTATTGGAATATCTCTAGGGATTTTCCCTTTAATAGCTATACACATACTTCTAATTACATGGGAAGGTACTGATAAAACTATATAATCAGCACCATCTATTGCTTCTTCAATACTATTAAATGCAGTTACTCCTTTAGGAATTGCAAAATCTTTCATATACTTTTCGTTTGTTCTCTTAATGTTTATTTCATTAACAACATTCTTATCTCTATCGTATATATTAACAACATTATTTTTTTCTGCAAGTAAAACAGCTAAGGCACTTCCAAAGCTTCCTCCTCCTAAAAAAGTAATTTTACTCATAACTATTCCTTTCTTTGTCTGTATTCAATTTGTATTCCAGTTCCTTTGAAATCAAAACTATCTCTTAATTGATTTTCCAAATACCTTTCATATGAGAAGTGTCTTGCACTTTCATCATTTATGAAGAACACAAATTTAGGCGGTTTAGTTGCAACTTGAGTTGCATAGTAGATTTTCATTCTCTTAATTCCAACGATAGGTGGTTCCTTCATTAGTACAGCTTTACTTATAACATCATTTAATATACCTGTTGAAATTCTCTTATTGTAATTATCATAGCAATATCTTGCTAACTTAAGCACTTTATTAGTTCTTTGTCCTGTTAGTGCAGAGATGAATAAGTATTCAGCATAACTTAAGAACTTTAAATTTGATTGAAGATCCTTTTTAAATTTATCTAAAGTTTTATCATCTTTTTCAACCAAATCCCACTTATTAACAATAACCATAATAGCCTTTCTCAATTCATGAGCATAACCTATTATTTTTTCATCTTGTTCTGTAATTCCTTCTGTTGCATCAATCATAAGTATACACACGTCCGCTCTTTCTATTGCAGCGTAAGTTCTTATAACACTATATCTCTCAATTTCTTCTTTTACCTTGCTCTTTCTTCTAAGACCAGCCGTATCAACTAAAATAAATTTACCTTCCTCTGTTTCTAAATGACTATCTATTGAATCTCTTGTAGTTCCTGGAATATCAGAAACTATTACTCTTTCTTCTCCAAGTAATTTATTAATTAAAGAAGACTTTCCTACATTAGGTTTACCAATCATAGCTATTCTGATATATTCATCCTCTTCTTCATCATAAATAGATTTATCAAAATGCTTAACTACCTCATCAAGCATATCACCAAGTCCTAATCCTTGCCCTGCTGATATTGCCATAGGATCGCCTATTCCTAAATTATAAAATTCATACGCATTATTTTCATCTTTTAAATTGTCAACTTTATTAACAACTAAAACTACTGGTTTTTTGCTCTTTCTAAGCATAGTAGCCACTTCATTATCTGCAGCAGTTAATCCTTCTTTACCATCAACTATAAATATTATTACGTCAGCTGTCTCAATTGCAATATTTGCTTGTCTTCTCATTTGTTTTATAATAATATCATTATTCTCTGGTTCAATACCACCTGTATCTATCATAGTAAAATTATATCTCAGCCATTCAGCCTCTGCATACACCCTATCCCTTGTAACCCCTGGTGTATCTTGAACTATTGAAATTCTTTTCCCTGCTAATTTATTAAATAACGTTGATTTTCCAACATTCGGTCTTCCAACTATAGCAACTATCGGTTTACCCATTAAAATTCCTCCTCTTTATATTTAGACATATTCAAAAATAACAAGCCAGCATGCTAGTCTATTTTTCTTCATATGCCTCATTAAGTTTTTCTATTAAATCTTCACCTGTGTAGTCAACTACTATTACCTTGACATCTAAAGCTGATTCAATATCTTTAATTTTAATATCATCCAGCATTATCTGCTCATTAGAATCAGATAATTCGTAGCCTTTTCTAAACATGTTATTAGACATTATTAAATACTTACTATTTATTATTCCCTTCATCTGATTTATTATATCAGTTCCAGTTAAAAGTCCTGCTATAGTAATAGTTTCTCCAAAATAATGATTCACTATTTTGTAGACATCAAGCTGTATCTTAGGATTTTTACATTTAATTTTATTGCTGGCTTCAAGCAATTCATTATACGCCAGCTCTCCTGTAACTATAGAAAAGCTTCCCTTCATATTTAAATCCAAGTCATCTAAAGTGCTATCTATGGCATCTCTAAAACACCTAACCATTCCTATACCATCTTCTATTTGATGATAATCATCATAAAATTCCTGATTTGGAATTTCTTTATCTGCGACTAAATAAAATTCATCAGATAATCTCACAAATGGCTTACCAGTTTCTTTAATATATGTATCTTGCAATTCTTTAATATTATTGATTTCCTCAATAGATTGTTCCTTTGTATACGTATTAACATGCTTAAGTCCTTGCCTAAACTTTGTGATACCTATGGGAACTACTGCTACATCTGAAACTTCTGGATAAAGTTTATATAAATCTTCAATTGTTCTTTTAATTCATTTCCATTATTTATTCCTGGAACACAAACTATTTGTGCATTCATTGTAATACCTGCATCCGCTAGCCTTTGCATTCTTTCAAGAACATTGCCTGCAAATCTGTTATTTAGCATTTCAACCCTTAGATCTGGATTAGTTGTATGTACAGAAATATTAATTGGACTTATATGATATTTTATTATCCTATCAATGTCCTCATCTTTCATATTTGTTAATGTCACGAAATTTCCTTGTAAAAATGACAATCTTGAATCATCATCTTTAAAGTATAATGTTTCTCTCATTCCCTTAGGCAGCTGATCAATAAAACAAAATATACATTTATTACTGCATGATTTTGCCTTATCCATGATGCCTCCACCAAATTCTATTCCTATGTCTTCACCATACTCTTTTTCAATTTCAATTTCCCATATTTCACCACTAGGTTTTTCTATCTCTAAAACAATCTCTTCATCTGCAGATAAAAATTTATAATCTATGATATCATTTATTTCCTTATTGTTTATAGATACTAAGATATCATTTTCTTCTATCCCGACTTCCTCTGCAATTCCATTAGAGGTTACTTTTGTTATAATATTTTTCATTTTTTCACCCCTTATTATAACATTCTTATCTTTGTTATATTACATTAAACCCTTAGTTAAGTCAACAATTCATATTGTTAAAACATATTTAAACAATTGAAAGAACAAAATCGCAGGCGACTGTGGAGCCGGAGATTTTTTTACGCATCTGCCTTTTCGAACGCATGTGAGAAAAATCTGCACATCAGAAATGGCAGCTATGCTGCATATAAGAACATTTTATGCAGGCGAATATATTTTCTTTTTTATTCTCTTTTAAAAGCCAGCCTTCTAAATCAGCCTTTCTTATAAGTTATCCACAGATTATCCAACAATATAATTTCCTAGAGAATAAAAAATGTTCTTAATAAAAAGAACATTTTCCTACATTTATATACTACTATTCATTTAGATCAACATAAGCTCCTGTTTTTGAAAAGATAGTCCATTCACATATATTAGTTACGTGATCTCCTATTCTTTCCAAATACTTTATTACAAATAGCAATTGAGTTCCTTCTTGAAGTAAGCTTTCATCTTTTTTTATTGCTTTAATAAAAGAAGCAAACAAGGATCTATATATAGTATCTATCTCATCATCTTTTTTGCAAATTCTATATGCCATTTCATCATCATCATTAACGTGAGAATCTATAGATGCCTTTATCATATATCTTGCTTTTCTTTCCATATCCCATAAATCCTCTGAAACCTTTTTAAGAGAATTAACATTTTTGCCAATTCTTTTAGTTATTTTGCAAATATCCACTGCATAATCTGCTATTCTTTCTAAATCTGTCACTATTTTAGAAACAGTGAATACTCTTCTCAAATCTGTTGCCAGAGGTTGCTCTGATGCAATAAATTTAATACACTGTTCTTCAATTATTTTTTGCAATTCATCAACTTTATCATCAGCCTTAATAATTTTTTCTACTGCTTCTACGTCACAATTCTTTAAACACAGCATACTTTCATATATTTGCTTTTCTACTAAGTCTGCCATAATTACTAGTTGTCTATTTATATTTTTTACTTTAGTATCTTGTGATCCTCTTGTCATTCTTCCATTGCCCCTTCATACTTAAATTTATCGTTTACACCTAATTACACCTTAGTTACATATAAAAAATAATCATTAACTAGATTCTTATTAAATTTCCGATTAACTACTATGAATCATTTTATTATATGATATATTTCATTTATGCTTTCAATTTATTTTTTTCATATTACATTAATATAATACCTAAGTCAAGAAATTCATAGCCAAATGATAAAAATGTCCTCAATAAATTAAGGACACTTTATAATACTTATACCTTATTCATTTAAATCAACATAGGAACCTGTTTTTGAAAAAATAGTCCATTCACATATATTGGTTACATGATCTCCTATTCTCTCTAGGTATTTTATTGCAAACAGTAATTGAGTTCCTTCCTGAAGCAGCTTTTCATCTACTTTTATTGAGTTAATCAAAGTGGAGAATAAAGATTTATAGAATGCATCTATTTCATCATCCTTTTCGCAAACCTTATATGCCATTTCCTCATCTTCGTTAATATATGAATCTACAGAAGCTCTTATCATAGCTCTAACTTTATCGTCCATCTCCCATAATTCTTCTGAACCTTTTTCAAATGAGCTTATCTTTTTCCCAATCCTCTTTGTTATCTTACATATATCTACTGCATAGTCTGCCATTCTCTCTAAATCCGTCACTATTTTAGATGCTGTAAATACTCTCCTCAAATCTGTTGCAAGCGGCTGTTCAGTTGCTATAAATTTGATACATTCCTCTTCTATCATTTTTTGCATATCATCAACAATATCATCATTCTTAATAACTTGCTCAGCCTTTTCTAGATCATATTTTTTTAAACTTAGCAAACTCTCATATATTTGCTTTTCAACTAGACTAGACATTTTTAGCAGCTCTCTATTTATATTCTTTACTCTTGTATCCTGCGATCCCCTTGTCATAATTATCATTGCCCCCTTTTAGCCAAATCTACCTGTAATATAATCTTCTGTTCTCTTATCTCTTGGATTATAAAATATGTCTTCTGTTTTTCCGAACTCTATAACTTCTCCATTTAAAAAGAATGCAGTTTTATCAGCTATTCTTCCTGCTTGCTGCATATTATGAGTTACAATGATAACTGTATATTTCTTCTTTAATTCATCCATAAGTTCTTCCATTTTTCCAGTTGATATTGGATCTAATGCAGATGTTGGTTCATCCATCAAAATTACTTCTGGAGAAACCGCTAGTGTTCTAGCAATACATAATCTTTGTTGCTGCCCACCTGACATTCCAAGCGCACTTGATTTTAGCCTATCTTTAGTCTCGTCCCAAAGCGCTGCTCCTCTTAAGCTTTTTTCTACTATTTCATCTAAGATCTTCTTATTTTTTGTGCCGTGTATTCTAGGTCCATACGCAATGTTATCATAAATTGACATTGGAAATGGATTTGGTCTTTGGAATACCATTCCGATTCTTTCCCTTAAATATATATCATCATAGTCCTTATATATATCCTTACCTTCAAAAAACACTTCCCCAGTTATTTTTACGATCTCAATCAAATCATTCATTCTATTTAAAGTTCTTAGGAAAGTTGATTTTCCGCAGCCTGAAGGTCCAATGAGTGCTGTAACTTCATTTTTATTTATGGACATGTTTATATCTTTAAGAGCCTGATTATCACCATAATATAAGCATAAATCTTTTGTTTCTATAATATTCATAACTATCTCCTACTTCCCACTATAAGCTTTCATCAATCTATTTCCAATTAACCTTGCACAAACATTGAATAAGAGAACTGCTATTATAAGCACAGCCGCTGTTCCGTTAGCTATTTGAGCAGCATCAACCACTGCGCCTTCTGAATTTAGCTTCCATATATGGACAGCTAAAGTTTCTGCTGGTCTAAAAAGTGAAAATGCTGAGCTGTTCCCAGCCATACTTATGGTATTGAAATTTAAATTTTTAGAACTTAATCCTGCAGTATATAAAAATGCTGCTGCCTCACCAAAAATTCTTCCTGCTGCTAGTATTATACCCGTTAATATCTCTCCCATAGCTGTCGGAACTGTAAGCTTCGCTAATGTTTGCCATCTAGTTGCTCCAAGCCCCAAAGATGCTTCCTTAACCCTTTTACTTGCTGTATTTATTGCATTTTCTGAAATTCTAGTCATTGAAGGTATATTTAATATACTCACAGATAAAGCACCTGCAAGTATTGAATATCCCCATCCCGCCATATTTACAAAAACCAATAATCCAAACATACCAATAACAATAGATGGAAGTGAAGACATTGTTTCAAGGGACATTCTTATAAATTTAAGAATAGGTCCTTCTTTAGCATACTCTGCCAAATAAATTCCCGCTCCAACACCAATAGGAATTGTTATAACCAAAGAAATAACAAGCATATAAAATGAATTAAATAATTGCGGTGCTATTCCTCCTCCTGCTCCTGTAAGCTTTGGATTACCAAAAAGGAATGACGGTTTTAACATACTTCCACCTTTATATAAAATATATAAAATAAATGCACCAAGTAAAACCACTATGAACATACTTATTATATAAAATATAACTGTCGCAATTTTATCTACTTTTTTTGCATTCATTATACCGTACTCCTTTTCTCAATTACTCTTACTATAACTATAAATATAAAAGAAATCACAAGTAAAATTAATGCTAATGTCCATAAGGCATCATTCCATGGCGTTCCGCCGACAGTATTAGCCATATCCATTGTTATTATACTTGTTAATGTTGCCATTGAGGAAGTGATACTATCAGGTATCTTTACAGTGTTACCAATTACCATTTGAACTGCTAACGCTTCTCCAAAAGCCCTTGCAATACCAAGTACTACACCTGTTAATATCCCTGATTTGGCGCCTGGAACTATTATTCTATAAATCGTCTGCCACCTTGTAGCTCCAAGGCCATATGACGCCTCAATATGATCTTGAGGTATTGTTTTTATAGCATCTATAGATAACGTTGCTATAGTTGGTAAAATCATTAGTGATAAAACTAAAATCCCTGCGATTAAAGAAAATCCCATTCCTCCAAAACTTCCTTTTATAAATGGTACTAACACAGAAATACCGACCCAACCATAAACAACAGAAGGTATTCCAACTAATACTTCTAATGAAGGTTTAATTATCTTTTTCCCAAATTTGCTTGATATGACATTCACAAATATCGCCAAAGCAATAGCAATAGGTGCACTTATAACTACTGCACCTATTGATACTAAGGTTGACCCTAAGATGAAAGCGAGAGCTCCAAAGGAAGGCTCTCCACCTTTGTTTGGCTTCCAATTATTTGTGAATAAAAATTCTGCGACACTATATCCATCTTTTGTGAATATTCTTATCCCTTTTGAAGCTATAAATACTATGATTGATATTGTTATCACTATTATTAATATTGCACATAGCCCTGCAAAGCCTTGGCCCAAATACTCATTTTTAAGCCTTTCTTTAAAACTTCTTTTTTCCATCTTTACTCATCCCTTAATTGAAATTATTTTACTTTCATTTCACTTCCTGAAACAAATCCTAAATTATCTAAAACTGATTTATCAACTTTATTTGTAACATAATCTATAAAACTCTTAGCTACTCCTGTTGCTTCGCCTTTAGTATACATATGTCCCCATGACCAGAACTTATATGATCCATCAGATATATTTGCTTTTTCAGCTGCAACTCCGTCAAGTTTTACTATTTTTATAGCATCCTTAGCTTCTTGTGTGTTCATATATGCAAGACCTAAATAACTAATTGCACCATCATTTTGTTTCATTGCACTTAAAACTGCTCCATTTGAATCTTGAGTTACTCCTAATGATTCGTTTTCTGCTGATTTATCTCCACCAAGAATTACCTTTTCGAATGTTGCTCTTGTTCCAGAACCTGCTGTTCTATGAACTAATAATATTGGCTTATCAGGTCCTCCAACTTCTTTCCAGTTAGTTACCTTTCCAGAGAATATATCTTTAATTTGAGCTGATGTTAAATTATCTATTCCAAGTGATTTGCTTACCGCAACACCAAAACCTTCTGCTACAACTTTATGATCAACCAACTGACTTGCTTTATCTTTATCTAATTTTTCTTCTGCAAAAATATCTGAATTTCCTACATCTACTGATCCATCTAGTACTTGAGTAAGACCTGTACCTGATCCACCTGCTTGAGCACTAATTTGTGCATCTGGATTTTCCTTATTATATGTTTCAATTGCTTGTTCCATTAGTGGAAGCAATGCAGATGAACCACTCATTGTTATTGATCCACTTACTTTATCACTTGATTCAGTCTTTGTACCTGTTTCTGATTTATTTGATGAGCTTCCACACCCAACCATTGCACTTCCTATAACTGTCACTAACAAAGCCCCTACGATTAACTTTAATGTTCTTTTTTTCATTATAAATTCCCTCCATCAATAAATTCGACATAAATTATGTTGGTTAAATTGTTTCTTATTACATATCTAATAATATACCCATTTAGTTAATCTATTATTAGAGAATTGTTAAGTTATATTAGAGTGGTGTTAAGAAAATTTAACATACCTTTTATAATAATTAAAAAATGCGCAAAGTTTTTACCACTTTGCGCATTATCTGTTATAAATATGGAATTTTTACTTCAAAACAAGTTCCTACTCCAAGCTCACTTTTAACATAAATCTCTCCGTTAAAAATTTTAACAATATGTTTTACAATTGCTAAACCAAGACCTGTTCCACCTTTTTTTCTTGATTTATCAACTCTATAAAATCGTTCGAAGATTCTTGATATATCTTCCTTAGGTATTCCTAATCCATTATCCTTTACTCTTAAGCAATAATATTTATCTTCATTATAACTTAACACTTCGACTTTTCCGGAAGTATCCTTAGAGTATTTTATTGCATTTTCTATTAAATTCAAAGCTAGTTGATGGAATTTATCTCTATCTCCAAAGATCTTCTCATTACTATTATCTTTAAATTCTAATTTAATATTTTTATTAATCGCAGTTTTTCTCATTATATTAATTACTTCTTCAATTACTGACCCTGGTTCGAACTCATGCATATCAACCGCTAAGTTGCTTTCAATATTAGATAACACTAATATATCATTTATAAGTCTTGATAATCGTTCAGCTTCTTTATCTATAATATCTAAAAATTTCTCTCTTGTTTCGTCATCCTTAACAAATTTTAAAGTTTCAGCAAATCCCTTTATAGATGTTAACGGAGTCTTCAATTCATGAGATACATTGGCAACAAACTGGCTTCTCATAAGTTCTACTCTATTTATATCAGTTATGTCTTGAAAAGTTATAACCTTTCCTACGCCTTCCATTCCATCTACCATAGCTGATTTCTTAATTTTGAAATCCCTTTCTATTGGATGACGTATTTTTATTTCTTTATCATTTACATCATCTTGTTCTAAAAATCTGATTATATCATAGTCCTTTATATGGTCTAATAAACATTCGCCTACAATATTTTTTTTAATGCCAAGTAACGATTCTGCACACGGATTAATTGAAATTACCATATTGCAATTATCAACAGCTATAACTCCGCTTTCCATACTTTTTAATATTGATTCTATTTTATTTTGATTATCTATAACTTCACGAATCTTTATTTGTAGCTGTTCCGCCATATTATTGAAGCTATTTCCCAAAGTCCCAAGCTCATCATTTGTATTGATATTGGCTCTTATTTTATAGTCCCCATGAGTCATTTTCAAAGTTACACTTTCTAACTCTTTAACTGGATCAATAATTTTTTTAACTAGTCTTAATGATAGAAATAAAGAAAATGGCATAACCACAAGTAATATTCCAAAACAATATTTAATATTTTCTTTAAGTATTATAGTAACAGAATTTATGCTTACAGAACTTCTAATTACAAAGTTATTGTTAAGCCTAGTAGCATAATATATTAAGTCTGACTTAATTGTCTCGCTGTATCTCTTTGAATACCCTTCACCAGTTTCCATTGCTTTCTTAACTTCTTCTCTATCCCTATGATTTTCACTACTCTTCTGCTCATTATCATATAAGACAACTCCATTATCATTTATAAGGGTAAATCTTACGTCTATACCATTTATTTTCGTATTATTTAATGCTTTTAACTCTTCATAATCATTTCTACTAATATCAGTAACATCATTAAGTTCAGAAACTAGCAAATTTATGTTTCTAAGTTGTTCTTTTGTATTTTTAATTTGTTCTAAATTTATTATTGTGATAAAAGAAGATGCTACAATTAATAGTGCAAATAGCACAGTTATAATAACTGAAGTTAATATTTTGTTTTTCATTTTTACTCAGCTGGGTTAAATCTATAACCTACTCCTCTTATAGTTTCAATAAATCTCGGATTTTTATCGTCTTCTTCTATCTTCTTTCTAAGATATCTTATATGAACATCTACAGTTCTTGTTTCTCCTATATACTCATAACCCCAAATCTTATCTAATAGAGTTTCCCTTTTGAGTATTCTTCCTTTATTCTTTATTAGTATTTGTAAAAGTTCAAATTCTTTTAAAGTTAAATCAACCTTTCTATCATTCACATATACCTCATGACGTTCAAAGTCTACTTTAAGATTTTCTGAATTATAAACATCATCTTCTGCCTCATTAAATGAGCTTGTTCTTCTTAAAACTGCCTTTACTCTTGCAAGTAATTCCCTGACCGAAAATGGTTTTGTTATATAATCGTCAGCTCCAAGTTCTAGCCCAAGTATCTTATCAAGTTCTTCGCCTTTAGCTGTTAACATTATTATTGATGTTTTTTTCATTTCAGAATCTCTCTTTATTTCTTTACAAACATCAAATCCATCCATACCTGGCAGCATTAAATCAAGCAATAACAAGCTCGGCTTCTCAGCCTTAGCTATTTTCACTGCATCAATACCATTATTAGCACTTAAAACCTCATACCCAGCATTAACTAAATTAAAATGTAATAATTCAACTATATGTTCTTCATCATCTACAATCAAAATTTTTTCATTAGCCATATTTCATCTTCCCCCTTAACGTGAAATAATAAAAGAAAACATTCTACCATAGGAACCCTGAGATTTTCTATATGAATGCAATTTAATATCACTACCACAATAAGTACACAAATCTAAACTATTTATATTGCACTCATTTATTCCAGATTTCCTTAGATCGTCTATTATGCACGCTTCAAGATTAAGATTATTTCCATTAAATAGCTCTTTTTCATTTATTGTATCTTTCTTTTCAATAAACTTCTGCTTTAAATCTTCTGAAACTTCATAACAACATTTTCTAATATGCGGTCCTATATAAGCCTTAATATTTCTTACATCAGATCCAAATTCATTTTTCATTTTATCTATTGTCTTCAATGTAATAGACTCGAAGGTACCTCTCCATCCACTGTGTATCGCAGCTGTAACCTCTTTTTCCTCATCTACCAATATAACCGGTACACAATCAGCAGTAAAAACCCCAATAATAACATTTTTTTCATTTGTTATTATTGCATCTCCCTCTTCATCTATAATATCTTTCCCATTACCTTCATATTTTAATATTCTATCACTATGAATTTGCTTTATATATATTATATTATCTGCATTAAATTCTTTTTTTAATGAATTTAATTCTCTAACTCCCTCTTCTGTATTTCTATTAAAACTTCTTCCTTTTTCTGCATTTGTGAATATAATTTCAAATTTTTTACCATTTATTATTGTAAAATCATCTTTAATTTCTAAGTCTTTCAACTCTAATGTATTCACTCTAATCCTCCAATAAATTAATACTTTTTTAATAATGTATATGAAAATAAAAGTCACAAAGCCACCATGAAATCTTCTTATATACAGCTAGATACTTTTTATAAGAATAAAATCCTTGTTCCATTTAATTCATTTTAATTCTTTACTTAATATTAACATTTTATTAGCTGCTTGGCATCTTTATTAACTGAAGTTTAACTTATATATAACATTTTTCATTATAAAAAGGACATTGAAAACTTTTCAACATCCTTAATTATGTGATTATGTTCTAAGATTTTTTATTTCTTCTAGGAAAGTATCTATATCCTTAAATTGTCTATAAACTGACGCGAATCTTACATATGATATTTCATCTAACTCTTTCAATCTAGCCATAACCATTTCCCCTATTTCATTTGATGGGATTTCAGTGAGCATACTATTAGATATTGTTTTTTCTATATCATATGCTATTTCTTCGATTTGCTTTCTAGATATGGGTCTTTTTTGACATGCAATAATTAATCCGTTAATTATTTTTTCTTTGTTGAAATTTTCTCTAGTTAAATCTTTTTTAATTACTAGGATTGGAAAATCCTCTATTTTTTCATATGTAGTATAACGCTTATTACATTTTAAACATTCTCGTCTTCTTCTAATTGTTGTATTGTCATCCGTTGACCTTGAATCAACAACCTTACTTTCTTCAAATCCGCAAAATGGACATTTCATACTTTCATTCACCTCTTTGCTTTCGTATATCAAAACCTATACTTATTATAACTATATTTTTGAAATATGGCTATACATTGTTTGCATTTACTTTTTCTTTATCTTTTGCCTTCACCAATATAACATCTGTTCCTATTTTTACTATATCGCTCCACAAAATCTCTTTTTCATCTTCTTTTGCAAACCATGATTTTATTTCTCCTGGTAATATTAACGCAACTATTTTATTTTCATCGCAGTCTATCTTAAAATCTTTTATAAACCCGATTTTAGTTCCTGTTAATATATCTATAACTTCCATACTTCTCATAGCATTGAGTGAATGTAATTCAAGTTCCATAATTATCCCCCACCATTATAATATTATTAAACTCTCATTCTTATACGTGTTTTCTCATATGCTTTAGTGCTGTTTTTTCTAATCTTGAAACTTGTGCTTGTGAAATTCCAATTTCATCTGCTACTTCCATTTGAGTTCTTCCATTGAAAAATCTTAAATTCAATATAAGCTTCTCTCTATCAGTAAGTTTTTTCATTGCTTCTTTTATTGAAATATTTTCAAGCCAATGTTCATCTGTATTTTTTGCATCACTTATTTGATCCATTACATAAATGGCATCTCCTCC
Source organism: Clostridium sp. MF28 (assembly GCF_002969175.1). Taxonomy (NCBI): domain Bacteria; kingdom Bacillati; phylum Bacillota; class Clostridia; order Eubacteriales; family Clostridiaceae; genus Clostridium; species Clostridium sp. MF28. The sequence goes on along the minus strand of NZ_CP014331.1, from coordinate 4,739,300 downwards.
ATCATGATAAATTGGCTCAAACAGTGATACAGGATCTTGTATTGCATCTAACGCAAATACAACTTCTTCTCTTGGCAATTCAAGTTCTTTTGCAATCTGCGATATAGTAGGCTCTTTATTATTGTCTTTTATAAATTTTTCTCTCATAATAAGAGCTTTATAAGCTATATCCCTTAAAGATCTACTTACCCTAATAGAATTATTATCTCTTAGGTATCTTCTAATTTCCCCAATTATCATAGGAACTGCATAAGTTGAAAATTTAACATTTTGAGACAAATCAAAATTATCTATTGATTTCATTAAGCCTATGCAGCCTACTTGGAATAAGTCATCGATATTTTCTCCTCTATTATTAAACCGTTGAATAACACTAAGTACTAATCTCAAATTTCCCTTTATAAAAGTTTCTCTTGCGTTCTTATCTCCAGCTTGCATTTGTAAAAAAAGCTGCTTCTTTTCTTTTTCTTTAAGTATAGGGAGTTTTGAAGTATTAACGCCACATATTTCTACTTTGTTAATTATCACAAGTATTCACCCCTTCGAAAGTAATAATCCATTGCATTAAACATTATCTCCGATAGGCAATACTTTTATACTTGAAGACAAGCTAAATCATTCTACTTATTTCTTTTTTCAATCTTTTAATTATTTTTTTCTCTAATCTAGAAATGTAAGATTGTGAGATTCCAAGCATATCCGCGACCTCTTTTTGAGTTTTTTCTCTTGTTCCATTTAAACCAAATCTAAGTCTTACTATTTCTTTTTCTCTATCATTTAAGCTCTTTAATGCCATAACTAATAACTGCTTATCTACTTCATCTTCTATCAAATTATAAACAGTATCGTTTTCAGTTCCTAATATATCTGATAACAGAAGTTCATTTCCATCCCAGTCAATATTAAGAGGTTCATAAAATGATATTTCAGCTTTTATCTTGCTATTTCTCCTTAAATACATAAGTATTTCATTTTCTATACATCTAGACGCATAAGTTGCAAGCTTTATCTTTTTCTCTGGATTAAAAGTATTTACTGCTTTTATTAATCCAATGGTACCAACTGATATTAAATCTTCTACATATACACCTGTGTTTTCAAATTTTCTTGCTATATAAACAACCAATCTTAAATTTCTTTCAATTAAAGTACTTCTTATATTTTCATCTCCACCATTTAATTTATTTACCAAATCTTCTTCTTCATCTTTTGATAATGGTGGTGGTAGAGCATCATTTCCTCCTACATAATATAATTTTTTTCTAAACAACTTGAACTTACATAATAATTTATTAAAAAACAGAACTAACTTTTCCATAAATATCCCCCTTATAGACTATTCCCCTTGATAATAAGGCATTAAATTCGCATTCTTTACTTAATTTTTCTTTACATGGACATATTATTGCATCGACTTCTTCATATAGATGATAATTATTGCTTATTTTTATGTTGTTAACTTTTATACCTTTAAGACTTCCTCCATATCCTATTGAACTGTAAAGCACATGATATGTATTGATACTATTAAAATCCACATCACTTATTAGATTTTCTTCAATTAAAATACATGGAAGATTTGTAATTGGCTCTCTAAGCTCATTTCCAGTATCTAAAAAGCTTTTAATACTATATTGCTTGCCTTCTATATTGAATTCAATCTCAAAAACAAAATTCCTTACAAACAGCTTGTCTCTAATGTATTCCACAAGTCTGCTAAAAATTATATACATAATCATTACTCCTAGCATAATATATTTAATTGAATACTTCTCTATTTTGAATGTAGTTCCTAATAAATATAAATTTTGCTTTAATGAAAATAGAAAACATACTCCACTTAAAGTAAATGTCATCATTAGAAATATAATAAGAATCTTGATCATATTAAGAATATTTGTTTTTCCATACACTATTCTGAGCATTATGAACGCAACAATTAATTCAATAGGTAAACAAGATAATATGTTTAACTGTGGAATAACTAAAACCAATGTATAAATTCCACCCAATAAACTGGAGCTTAAGAGCGCAATTACCTTACATTTATGCTTTATGCATTTCATAGTTACTGTTAACAAAAAGAAATTTACTATGCAATTTTCCAAAACCAAGGTATCAACATAAATTTCCATCTCAACGCCTCCAGTCTGTCTGGATTTTATTATATACTTCTTTCTCATAAAAATTTGTCACAATCACATTAAATCTTTTTGTTTTTTTAATTGAACTTTTTACATTTATTTACACTATATTTTTTTGTACTCTTTTTTATATTTAAAACTAACTTAATATGTAAAAATAAATTCTTTTATCTTATATAAATTTGCTAAAAATAAGTGGAATAAATTTTAAGTCATTCTATTCTAAATTTAATTATGTAATTTAAATTTAGAAATAACCAATATATAACGTAGACTTATGCACTAATCCACCGAAAGTAGAAACATTGTTATTTCACATGACTATGAAAATTTCGCTGAAAGTGCTAAATTGCAGGTTGCACCACTAATGCTTGCTCCCAATTTCATTGTGACAAGCATTAGTTGAACCAACCGTTAGCGGAAACTCGACTCACATACGTTCGCTGAGTAAGTGATTCACACCGAATCAAAGATTCGGGTTCACTACTTAAGAGCTTTTAACAGCTCATTTTCAATGCCTGCTGCATAAAAATGTTTCTACTTTCTAGTATGGTATTTATTGAAAAGTGTAAATAAAATTATTAAGTTGTTTATCCATAGATAAATAAACGAATTACAAATTATGTTAATCATAATTTAAAGATAATGTCTTCATTAGTGACAGGTGGCAAGATACAAATGACAAGTTTCTGAGAAAAATACAACATACTAAAAAATAAAAAAATAGAATGAAAACTTGTATATCAAAGACTAAAAAACTATTTAATAGGTTTTTCAGCTTCTAAAACAAATTTTCATTCTATTTAACTTTATTTCTTAATATTATAAATTCCGCTATTAATGTCTCTTTTGTCTTCTTAAGAAAACAGGTATGTCTAAATCATCTTGTTCATAATTGTTAGAAGTCATTTCTGGTTCTTTTGCATCTACCGCAACTTCTTGTTGTTCTTTTGCGACTTCCTTAACTTGAGGTTGAACTTTTTTAGATTCTTCTACTATAGAACCTAATGATAATCTGTTATTTTCACTTTCAAATCCAGTTGCTATAACAGTAATTCTAATTTCTTCATTAAGAGTTTCATCTATAACAGCTCCCACGATTATATTAGCATCTGGATCTACAGCCTCACGAACAACATCCGCAGCATCATATACTTCTAATGCTCCAAGGTCTGCTCCTCCAGTGAAGTTTATAATAACATCTGTAGCTCCATCTATTGATGTTTCTAAAAGTGGAGATGAAATTGCTTGTTTAACAGCATCTTGTGTCCTAGTATCACCTTTGCCGAAACCAACTCCCATATGAGCTAGTCCTTTATTAAGCATTACTGCTTTTATATCTGCAAAGTCAGCATTAATTACACCTGTTATTGTAATTAAGTCTGAAATAGCTTGAACACCTTGTCTTAAGACTTCATCAGCTAACTTAAACGAATCCAACAGCGTTGTTTTCTTATCAGCCATATTAAGTAGTCTTTCATTAGGGATTATAACTAATGTGTCAACTTTTTCTTTTAATGTTGCTATCCCCATTTCAGCATGTCTCATTCTTCTTTTACCTTCAAAAGGGAAAGGTTTAGTTACTACTCCTACAGTTAAAATCTCCATAGATTTAGCAATTTCCGCTACTATTGGTGCAGCACCTGTTCCTGTTCCGCCGCCCATACCAGCAGTAATAAACACCATATTTGCTCCCTTTATAGAAGCTGTTATTTCTTCTCTGCTTTCTTCTGCTGCTTTCTTTCCTATTTCCGGATTAGCTCCAGCTCCTAGTCCTTTAGTTAGCTTTTCACCTATTTGAATTTTTTGATCTGCATTAGAAAGCATAAGTGCTTGCTTATCTGTATTTATTGCAATAAATTCAACATTTTTTAGTCCTTCAACTATCATTCTATTTACGGCATTACTTCCGCCGCCGCCGCAACCAATAACTTTTATATTGGTTAACTCTTGCATATCTGTCTCAAAATCTAACAAAACAATTCCTCCCCTTAAAAAATCTTATCAAAAAAAACTTTAACTTTTTTTAGAATATGATTTTCACCTTCATTATTGTGTAAATGTTCTTTTTCATTAATTACTTTATTATCATTATGTTTATTAGTTAGAATTATATTATCATCCTCTAATAAATTTAATCTATCATATACTTCTTTAGCAATAGCCATAGAAGTTATATTTTCTGAATTTTTTATTCCCAGATCATTTTTTCTTATAACTTTAGTTTTTATTTTGAAAATTTTACGAACGATTTCATCTATATCTTCAAAATAATTAACTCCATCTCCATATAGAATTATACTACAAATTCTATCATAATGACCAGTATTTTTTAATTTTATATTGATATGGCTTAATATTTCTTCAATTCTAGCATTTACCACTTCATAGAATAATTTCCTGGAAACTTTAGTAGTTCCTACCTCAATTTCCTCTTCAAGCGAATTATCTAGATATAAAGCTTTATAATTACTAGAGTAAATCTTTTTCATATTATCTGCTTTTAAAAACGAAAACTTCCCACAAATTGCTAAATCCTTAGTTATATTTCTTCCACCTATTGGAATAGAATTTATGCTTTTAGGAATTCCATCCGTAAATAATGCTATATCAGTAGTCCCAGCTCCAATGTCTGCAATCACTATACTTTCCATAGAATTTTTTTCATTCAAAAACACTTGCTTTCCTACTAATATATTCAATTTTATAGACCCAATATTATACCCTGTTTTTCTAAAAAGTTCATAATATTTTTCTATTTCACTTTTAGCTGCTATTACTAATGTAAGATTTATTTCAAGTTTACTTCCTTTCCAATTTAATATATCTTTACGTATTACTTTGTTATCTAATATATAAAAATTGATAAGCACATCTACTATACTTTCATCGTCACTTAAAATAAAATCTCTTTGTGCATTTTTCAGCGCTTTTCTTATATCCGCACTTGTAACCTTTTCTTGAATATTAACTACAGTTGATACTTCAGTAACTCTTACTTTATTAGAAGAAATTCCAATGGATATTCTTTCACTTTTTACTGTCGTCTTTTTTTCTAAATCCTTTAATAAGCTTACTGCAACATCCCTGCATTTATCAATATCTAATAACAAACCTTTCTCTATACCTGCTGATTTGCATGATTGAACTCCTAAAATTTTAAGTTCGTCTTTCTCTCTAATCGCTACAGTAGCAGATAATTTTTGAGTACCAAAATCTAAGGACGTAATTATCTCTTGTTGCATGATTAAATCTTTCCCTTCTCTGCAGAAAAAAATCTACTAATTGCAATATATTCAACACATTTACTCAAATTCCTTTTTTTATTTATGCAATTATTATTTTTTATTTATTATTTCGTATCCATTTTTCATATTCTTCCCTCGATATAGTATTATTACTTACTAATCTTTTCAAATCCATCTCAATAGTCTGCATTCCAAATTTAGAGCCCATTTGAATAAAGCTGTTAATCTGCTCAAAATTTCCTTCTCTTATAAGATTTTTTATACTAGAGGTACATACCATAATTTCCATTGCAGCAGTTCTACCCTTTCCTGAAGCATTTGGCAATAATACTTGTGAAACAACTCCCCTAAGCAATGATGATAGTTGAATTTTTACTTCATTTTGATGGCCTGATTCAAAAGAATTTATAATTCTATATATACTATTTGCTGCTCCCATATTATGCAAAGTAGAAAAAACCAAATGTCCTGTTTGCGCAGCTCTTAAAGCTATTTCAATTGTCTCAGGATCTCTCATCTCTCCAAGCAGTATAACATCTGGATCTTGTCTTAATGCCGCTCTAAGTCCCATTGCATAGCTTTTTGTGTCTTGTCCTACTTCCCTTTGATTTACCATTGATTTCTTCGTTTCATAGATATATTCTATTGGTTCTTCTAATGTAATTATATGCTTTTCTTTAGTCATATTTATTTCATTTACCATAGCAGCAAGTGTTGTACTTTTTCCTGATCCTGTTGGTCCAGTAACAAGAACCAATCCATCTTGTAATTCAGTGAAATCCTTTAAAACTGGTGCATCTGATATATCCCTAAGCTTTGGTATCGCTTCCTTTATAACTCTCATACATATAGCATAATTACCTTTGCATTTAAATGCATTAACTCTGAAGTTTCCTAAACCAGGCTTATTATATTTAAAATCTATTTCTCCATTTTCTAAAAACTCTTCATATTTACTTGGCATTAGATCTCTAATATATTCTCCAACAACTTCGTGTGGTACTGCATTTTCATCTGCGATAACCAAATCACCGTCTACTCTTACCATTGGTGGCAATTCTGAAGTTAAGTGAATATCTGATGCGCTAGTTAGATCAATTCTATCTAATAAGTTGTCTATTTTAGCCATAAGTTTTCTCCTCTATCCATAATTTTAAAAAGTATATCTTATAAAAAATAAGGTGCTATATTAAAAATAGCACCCTTGTTTAAAGTATGTCAATATTCTTTATATAAATATAGAATATTTATCCTTCCAACTTCTCTTAACATTACACTAATATGAATGAAAATGGATATTATTAAGTACATATTATATACTAAATAGCAGCGCATCGCTTTATAGTGATAAAGATTTATAATTCTCTATACACTAAATTAATTTTTAGTAAATAACTCTTTTTTTAATTTTTTTAAAGCTTTTTTTTCTATTCTCGATACATATGATCGTGATATTCCTAAATTTACTGCTATTTCTCTTTGTGTTTTGCATTTTCCATCAATTAATCCATATCTCATTATTATAATAGCACTTTCTCTTTTGGTTAATGACTCAATCAACTTTTTATATAGAGCTCTAACTTGTAAATTGCTTTCAACTTTTTCTAAGACGCTATCTTTTTCACTGCTTAGTATATCCATAAGACAAAATTCATTTCCTTCTTTATCGACTCCGATTGGATCTTGGAGATAAACTTCACTTTTTTGCTTTTTACTATTTCTAAACAGCATTAGAATCTCATTTTCTATACATCTAGAAGCATAAGTTGCAAGTCTAGTACCCTTACCTGCATCGAAAGAATCGATTGCTTTTATTAATCCAACAGTACCAATTGAAATTAATTCATCTACATCCTTATTAGGAAACGAATATTTTTTTACTATATGAGCTACTAATCTTAAGTTTCTTTCAATTAAAATACTTTTGGCATTTTTATCTCCTTCTTTAAATTTTTTCAAATACATTTGTTCTTCTGTTTCATCTAAAGGTAGTGGAAATGTATTATTGTTTGTCACATATCCAGTTAAGAATAGTGAATTTAATATTAGGTCTATAAAGCTATTTAATATAAACACCTTTTTCCTCCATAGCAGTGCTTGATATTATAATATGTTGGAGTACCAAAAAAGTTGCTTATACATTTTTATTTTTTATATTTATATTTTACTATATAGGTTCTAAATGATATAATTCACTCTTAATAAAGTTATTTGGTTTGTAGCGACCGATATTCCAATATATGTTCTTATTAATTAATTTTTTTAGAACACTTATATTGCAATTAAATTTCTATATCACAAGCTTAATTTACCACTTAGTTCACTAGAATTCTAAATGTAAATTTATTATCTCACTGTATATAATATAGCAGTGATTAAATTTCACTACTTCGCATTTAAAGTTTTAACTATATCTTTAAATATTGGTGCCGCAGTATCGCCACCACCAAGATCTTCATTAGTAGCATCCTTATCCATCTGTATGTCTGGAGTAAATACTACCATAGTATAGTTTTTTCCTCCTGCACTAAAATATCCAGCAAACCATCCATGGGTTTTACCTTCACTACCTGTCGCCGAACCAGTTTTACCACCTATATCAAGATCTGATTCATAGGCTTTTATTCCTGTTCCTTTCAAAACAACCTGCCTCATTTCATTCTTAACTATTTTTGCTGTTGTTTCACTAAATACTCTCTTTTTATCAGTTTTAAACTCTTTTATTAAATTATCATCTTTATCCAAAATACCTTCGACTAAGTATGGTTTTTCATAAACCCCATTATTAGTTATAGAATTTATAGCTCCCAGCATTTGAATTGGAGTTACATTCATGCATTGTCCTATAGATATATTGTTTATTCCGGACTCCTCTTCTGGTTTCACCCCTTGTGCCTCTTTTACGATTCCACTATTTAAATTTAGTACTCTATCGTATAATCCTAATTTCTGTGAGTAATCCATTAATTTATCATAGCCAACTTTTGCTCCTATATCAGCAAACACATCATTAGAAGACTTTTCAAAAGCCTGCTCAACTGATAATTTACCATATACTTTTCTATCTATCTTACCTGCTCCAACAAAAGTATCATTTATATTTATAAGCCCCATATCTAAAGCTGCTCCGAGTGTTATTACTTTGTAAATAGATCCAGGTTCATATCCAATCTGCTGTATACCTAAATTCACATTAGCAGCGCTTTCATCCTTTTGAACCATTGCCCTAATTTTACCTGTATCACTTTCCATTATAGTAACCCCTACATTGCTTAAATATGAATATTCCTCTTTATCCAAAATATCTCTTATTTTATTTTCAATATCACTATCAAGAGTTAATTTTAAATTTTTATTATCATCACTTATACTTACTGATTGTTTCGCATAAACAGCTTTATTATCTAAATAAAATTCACTTTTAGGTTTTTCATTATCTTTTAGATAATCATACATATCACCTTCAAGAGTTCCTGCTTCATGTTCCTCATCTAATATTTTTGATAACATACTGCTGACACTCCACGCTTTTTTAGTATCTACTTCATCAGAAATATAAGTATATATTCCTTTAATATTTTTTAGATTATTAATTTTGTTATATGTATCCTCTGATATTTTAAAATATAATTTCCCACTTTGTTTCATTATATCTGAATAACTAAAATCAGGATTTTCAGATTTCATTATGAAATTAAACGCCATTAAATCCTCAAGTGTTTCTTCATAGTTATTTAAACTGAATGGTCTTGTATCAATGACAAGTACGTATTTTTTGTTATACTTCATTAAATCTTTCCCATTAGTGTCTAAAATCATATAATTCATATTGCTAATATTTTCTTCTTGGTGATTTTGATAAGAACTCACAACTCTTTCAGATGGATATATTTGCAATATTGTTAAACGCGCTGTTAACATAATAATTACAGTCATAAGCATAGCTAGAATCTGAATCAATCTCTTATTTCTATCAAATTTTCCAGTAAAAATGAAAAACACCTCCCTCTCTAGCTTAAATTCTAGCCTTAAATAAGGTGTTTTATTCAAAATATCTGGACTTATATATTTATAGATATCCAGCTCTAAAGCTAAATTTATGTGGTAACTTACCGAAATCATAAATATTTTATTCCGAAAAGCTATGAAAATATCGCTGAAAGCGCTAAAAATAAAAGCTTGCAACAACTTTAGCTTGCTCCGAATTATTCATTCGTACAAGTCAAAGTTGAGCAAGCTCCCATTAAATAAACTATTCTTTGTCTTTAACTATTAAATCTTTTTCTTTTAGAGGAATATCTACTCTTACTTTGTATATCATTTTCGCTCTATTTGCCGACTCTATTGGAGTTCCGTTTTCTTCTGTCATATCATGAAGAACAACTTCGAAATTATCTCCTTCTGGTCTTAAAACTTCTACTGTATCACCATTTAATACTTTATTTTTTTGTTCAATAGTTGCTATCTTTGTTTCTTCATCGTACGCTCTTACTATTCCTATTATATCTGCATGCCTTATATACGCTGAATCTTCGTATACTTGCTCTCCACTCTGACCATAGTAAAAACCTGTATGATATACTCTATGACTTACTTTATTTAAATTTTCCATCCACTTTGGATCGAATTTATAATTATCAGGATCTTTCATATATGCATCCACTGCCTGCCTATATGATTTAACTACTGCTGCAACATAATATAAACTCTTCATTCGTCCTTCGATTTTTAGAGAGTATACTCCAGCCTTTATAACATCATCTATATGTTCAATCATACATAAGTCTTTTGAATTCATTATGTATGTTCCATTCTCATCTTCAACTACTGGATAAAATTCATTTGGTCTCTTTTCTTCTACCAAATGATATTTAAATCTACATGCTTGCGCACAAGCTCCTCTATTAGCGTCTCTTCCAACCATATAATTAGAAATTAAACATCTTCCTGAGTAACTTATACACATTGAACCATGCACAAATGCTTCAATCTCACATTCCTCTGGTAAGTTATCTCTCATTTCTTTTATCTCAGTTAAGCTAAGCTCTCTAGCCATTACTATTCTCTTAACACCTTGTTCATACCAAAACTTAGCTGCTCTCCAGTTAACATTATTAGCTTGAGTGCTTAAGTGAATCTCTAAATTTGGTGCAACTTCTCTAGCTGCTGAAATTATTGCTGGATCTGATGCTATTATTGCATCAACACCTGTTTCATATAATTCCTTTATATAATCTTCTACTCCGCCTAAATCTGCATTATGAGGGAAAACGTTCATAGTTACATAAACTTTTCGATTTCTATCATGAGCGTATTCCACGCCTTCCTTTAATTGTTCATTAGTAAAATTATCTGCAAATGCTCTTAGATTTAATTTGCTTCCGCCAAAATATACAGCGTCTGCACCAAAATCTATTGCTATTTTAAGTTTATCTAAATTTCCTGCTGGTGCTAAAATTTCTGGTCTTATCATTTTAATTTACCTCCTCTTTGTAACTGCAATTCCATCTCCCATTGGTATAACAGATGTAATTAAGTTTTCATCTTGAGTAACTAATTCCAAATAAGTCCTCATTCTCTTTACTATTGTAATTTTTCTTCTTTTAACTAATTCTTGTGATGCCACCATACCTCTAAATAAAACATTATCAGCAACTATTACTCCATCTGGATTAAGTAGTCTCAAACAGTGTGGCAAAAAGTGGTTGTAATGTCCTTTGCCTGCATCCATAAAAATCAAATCAAAAGGCTCATTTAATTTTTCTAAAATCTCTAAGCAATCGCCCTCTTCAATTTTGATCTTATGGTCTAAATTAAATTTCTTTAAATTAATGTTTGCAAGTTCAATCATTCTTTCATCACGTTCTATTGTAACAATTTCTGGTTCTGTTCCCGCAGCTTGATACATTAGTATTGATGAAAACCCTATTGCTGTTCCAAGTTCTAATATTCTTTTGGGTTTCTTCATACTAGTCATGAATTCAAGAAATACACCCGTTTCTTTTTGAACAATAGGCACCCCATTTGCTCTTGCAAAAGCTTCTATTTCCTTTAATGTCCCTTCTCTCTCAGGAATTAAACTTCTAATATATTCTTCCATATAGTCATATGTGATTTCGCTCATGAATTTCCTCCATAAATCTGTATTATAGATAAACAAAAAACAACTTAAATTATCAATTCACAACTATCGATTGTGCATCATTGTGAATTGTGCATTGTACTTAGTATCCCAACTCTTTTTTCTTATTTAAAAAATCTTCATAGTTATTAGTAAAATAATGTGATCCATCATCTTTCATAATATAATATAAATAATCTGTCTTTTCAGGAAGCAATGCTGCCTTAATGCAATCTAAACCTGGATTTGCTATAGGACCAACTGGCAGGCCTTTATACTTATACACATTATATGGAGAATCTACTTCTAGATGCTTGTTTAATACTACATCAACGTGATATCCCAATGCATAAATTACTGCTGCATCTATTTGAAGTTTCATATCTTTCTCTAATCTGTTGTAAATAACTGATGATATTAATGGCCTATCACCAGGCACTCTTGCTTCTCTTTCTATCATGGAAGCTATAGTAACTATTTTTTCCACATCTTCATCACTTATTTCAACTTTAGTCTCATCTTCTGCCTGCTTCAGCACATCTTCAAATCTATCTAGCATAGATTTAATTACATCATTTGCATTTGACCCTTTTTCTATTAAATATGTATCAGGATACAAATATCCTTCCAAATTATATCTCTTCTTATTATTATTTTCCACGAAACTAGGTAATTTATAATCTTTAACGTCTTTAATAAATTCGTCTTTAGAACAAATACCTTTATCTTCTACGCTTTTAGCAATATCTTCTATAGAATAACCTTCTGGTATAGTTAATTTAACCAAATCCTTATCCCCATCCTTATTTTCTAAAGACTTTATCAGTTCTTCTAAGGACGAATTTGTATTTATTTCATATATACCTTCTGTTAAATTTACTTTTCTCTTATCTATAGCCAGATTTACTTTAATAAGAAGTTTATTGGTCAATTTATTTTCTTTGTCTAACTTATCCAATATATCATAAAAACCTTCGCCTTGTTTGACTTCAATTATAATTGAGTCTTCAGTCGACTTTAATGGTTTTCTTATGGTACTACTATAAGATATTACAAACGTCAGAGTTATTACAAATAAAAATAATATAATTAACAGTATTAGCTTTCTAAAAGATTTATATTTATTCATAAACTTTTTCTACTTTCTCCTAGATATAATTAAAAGTAAATAGCCAAATAGAGACCATTTACTTTAATTATATTTATTTTATTTAATAGTTAAAGTATTTTCAGCAAATTATTTTTTGTTTCTGCTAATCATTCTTCTTCTTTCAGCACTATCCAATACTCTTTTTCTCATTCTTATATTCTTTGGTGTAACTTCTACCAATTCATCAGCATTTATAAATTCTAAACATTGTTCAAGAGACATTTCAACTGGTGGAGTTAATTTTAATGCATCATCAGCACCTGATGATCTTGTATTAGTAAGTTTCTTCATTTTACATACATTAATTTCAAGATCCTCTGCTCTTGCAGAAACCCCAACAATCATACCACCATATACAGGAACACCAGCACCTATGAATAATTGGCCTCTTTCTTGAGCACTATATAATCCATATGCTATTGAATCTCCTGCTTCAAATGAAACTATTGATCCTCTGCTTCTTCCTGGAATATCACCTTTGTATTTTTCATAAGAATGGAATACGTGATTCATAATTCCATTACCTTTTGTATCAGTCATTAATTCACTTCTAAATCCAATAAGTCCTCTAGCTGGAACTGTGAATTCTAATCTTGTATATCCATTTACTGCAGATGTCATATTAACCATTTCTGCTTTTCTTGGTCCAAGCTTTTCCATAACAGGTCCCATAAATTCTTCTGGAACATCAATTGTTAAGTACTCAATTGGTTCTTCCTTGTGGCCATCTACTTCCCTAAATATAACATTTGCCTTTGAAACTTGGAATTCATACCCTTCTCTTCTCATTGTTTCAATAAGAACTGAAAGATGAAGTTCTCCTCTTCCTGAAACTTCAAAACAATCTGGAGTAAGTTCTTTTACTCTTAAACTTACATTTGTTTCAAGTTCTTTCATTAATCTATCTCTTAAATGTCTTGATGTTACGAATTCACCTTCTTGACCTGCAAATGGTGAATCATTAACCATAAAGTTCATATTTAAAGTAGGTTCATCTATTTCAAGGAATGGTAATGCTTCTGGCGATGATGAATCTGCTATAGTATCACCTATATTAGCATCAATAACACCACTTACTGCAACTATATCTCCCATTGAAGCTTCTTCTGCTTCTTCTCTCTTTAATCCTTTGTATGTGAATATACTAGTTATTTTGTAATTAGCACTTGATCCATCATTCTTCAATAAAGCAACTGTTTGATTTCTCTTTACTGTACCTCGATGTATCTTACCAATTGCAATTTTCCCAACAAATGCATTTGTATCTAGTGTACTAACAAGCATTTGAAGTGGTTCATCCATATATCCTTCTGGCGGTGCAACATATTTTAATATTGTATCAAATATAGGAGTCATATCATTATTTTGATCATCTACATTATATTTTGCAAAGCCTTCTCTAGCTGATGCATAAATAATTTGGAAATCTAATTGTTCATCATTAGCTCCAAGTTCTACGAATAGATCAAATACTTCATCAATAACGTCTGTTGGTCTAGCATTTGGTTTATCTATTTTGTTAATTATAACTATTGGCTTTAAACCTAATTCTAATGATTTCTTTAAAACGAATTTAGTTTGTGGCATTGGTCCTTCATAAGAGTCAACAACAAGCAAAACTGAATCAACCATCTTAAGTACACGTTCAACTTCTCCACCGAAATCAGCATGCCCTGGTGTATCTACTATATTTATTTTTATATCATTATAAATTACTGCAGTATTCTTTGAAAGAATTGTAATTCCTCTTTCTTTTTCTAAGTCATTAGAATCCATTACTCTTTCTTCTACTTTTTCATTAGCTCTAAATGTATGGCTTTGTTTTAACAAAGCATCTACTAAAGTTGTCTTACCGTGGTCAACGTGGGCAATTATAGCAATATTTCTTATATCTTCTCTTTTAATTAATTCCATTATTATTCCTCCAAACAGCAAGCAAGCTGCGAATTTTTCTTTTATAGTTTCTCTTTAGTTTGTATATAAATTAGTTAAAATTTAAGTATACATTGTAAATAACTTCATACTGTTAACATATTATTACTATTATTATAAATAAATTGCGATTAAAATTATTCACATATAAATGTAAACCTATAACTGTTTTTCTCCAAAAGAAAATTGGATACTTAAAGTATCCAATTCCTACACAACTATTATAAATTCTACTCTTTTCATCAAAAAAAGTCAACCCTATTCCAAAGAATATATATTTAACAATTTAATATTTAGTTAATTCATAATTTAATTATCAATAACAAAATATATTCTTTGCAGTTTTAGAATCACTATTTTCTTTCACACTTCCAAAAACTTCTAAAACTCCATAATTATTGGCAATATCATAGGTTTTCTCTTAGTCTTTTCGTAAAGATACTCTCTAAGTTGATCTCTCATCTTAGATTTTAATGTAGCCCAGTCAGTAATCTGTTTTTCTTCACAAGTCTTTAATACAGATTTAACAATTTCTCTTGCTTCATCCATAAGACCTTCAGATTCTCTAACATAGACGAATCCCCTTGAAATTATATCTGGACCGGATACAACCCTTCCAGTTTGTTTCTCTATTGTAACTACTATTGTTAATATACCATCTTGTGAAAGATGTTTTCTATCTCTTAAGACAATATTTCCGACATCTCCAACACCGAGACCATCAACAAACACTTGCCCTGAAACAACAGTACCATTCTTTTTAATATAATTTCTTGCTACTTCGATAACATCACCATTCTCAGGTATTAATAAATTCTTTTCTGAAAGTCCAACTTCCATAGCTAATTCACCATGCTTCTTTAAATGTCTATATTCACCATGAACTGGCACAAAGAATTTTGGTTTAACTAAAGCCTGCATTAGTTTAAGTTCTTCTTGACATGCATGACCTGAAACGTGAATCTTTTCCTGAGAATCATATATAACTTGAGCACCCTTTTTAAATAGTTGATTTATAACTTTTGAAACAAATTTTTCATTACCTGGTATAGGTGTTGCTGAAATAATTACTGTATCGCCTGGAATTACATTAATTTTTCTATGCTCCGATGCTGCCATTCTTGCAAGAGCAGACATTGGTTCCCCCTGGCTTCCAGTTGTTATTACAACAATTTTTTCGTTTGGATATTTTGAAATTTGATCCACTGGAACAAGTACATCTTTTCCAACTGTGAGATATCCAAGTTCTATTGCAACTTGAACAATATTCTCCATACTTCTTCCTGAAACTGCTACCTTCTTTTCATAAGCTTCAGCAGCTGTAATTATTTGCTGAATTCTGTGAACATTAGATGCAAATGTTGCAACTATTAACCTGCCCTTAGCCTTACCAAAAAGTCTTAGGAAAGTTTCGCCAACAACCTTTTCTGTCATAGTATATCCTGGTCTTTCAACATTTGTTGAATCCGCCATTAATACTAAAACTCCCTTTCTTCCAAGTTCAGCTAATCTTCCAAAATCCATCATTTCTCCATCAATTGGTGTGTAATCAATCTTAAAATCTCCTGTATGAAGTACTACCCCAAGTGGTGTATGAACTGCAATTGCAACTGAATCTGCAATTGAGTGATTAGTCTTTATAAACTCAACTGAGACGCTATCAAGTTTAATTATATCCTTTGGCTTTACTCTTACTAACTCTGTTGAAGCTAACAAACCGTGTTCCTTTAGTTTTGTTTCAACTATTCCAAGAGTAAGCTTAGTGCCATAAACAGGAACATTTAGTTGTCTAAGTACATACGGCAACGCTCCTATATGGTCTTCATGTCCGTGAGTTAAAAATATCCCCTTGATTTTCTCTGAATTTTTGATTAGATATGAAACATCTGGTATTACAATATCTATTCCAAACATATCATCATCCGGAAATTTTAGTCCACAGTCTATAATAATAATATCTTCTTTATATTCTATAGCTGTTATATTTTTTCCGATTTCGTTTATACCACCAAGAGGAATTATCTTTATCTTCGCTCTTTCATTTTTCATACTTCCCCTCCTTCTTCTTAATATTATATTTATAAACAAAGGTTCTTTCTTTAGCATTAAAAAATAACAAGTCCTATGTGACAATATATTTCACATTAATATAGGCGACCTTAATCTACATTCCAATCTATAAGCCTACATTGCTTTATTTAGCATATAAGGTTTAGCCATATTAATTCACTTTAAATACATATACCTTAATAAGAATTACCATTTGATACCACGCCTTTTTAAGCATGGCACCGAATGCATTTTCTTAGTAAATATATAAACCGTAAAATACATATCCTTACTTCATTCACGGCAAAATATCTGGCACACTTTTGACTTTATTTTATTTTTAATTTTCTATTAAAAGTCCTTTTATTCATCACTTAGCTTCTTTTGGCATTCATCACATACGCCAAAAAATTTTAAACTATGGTCTAAAATCTTAAACTTATATTGCTTTTCAATTCCAGATTCTAAATCCTCTAATAAATCATCCTGAACTTCCAAAACCTTATGACAGATATTACAAATAAGATGATGATGTCTGTGCGTTTCATTTGAATGCACTATTTCATATCTACTACATCCATCATTTAGATCTAATCTTGATATTACTCCTAATTCTTCTAACAAAAGAATAGTTCTATATACTGTTGCTAATCCAATTTCCGGACAACTTTTTTTTACACTATCATATATTTCTTCCGCTGTTAAATGCTGACCTTCATTTTCAATAATAGTATCAACAATTGATCTTCTTTGTGGTGTTAATTTATAACCCTTTTTTTTCAAGTCTTCCTTCAAGGCATTCATATCAATTAAATTTGATGCATCCATACATGACACCTCACTTTTCATATTAAATGAATTGATTTTTCTTTAAATAAACATTAAAGAAAATATCATATTACTAGATTGTATACTATTCCTCAATTAAACCATCTTCATTCATAAGAGTTTCATAAGTTTCTAATACCATTTCGAATTCTTCATCGTCATCTTCTAACGCTATAAATATATCGCTTCCATCCTCATCTTTGAATATCTTAAAAGCATAAGCTTCATCAGTTTCTTCAAATGCAGGAGTTGCAATAATATATTGACCTTTTAATTTTTCTATTTCAAAGTATATAACAACCTCAAACTTAACGTCATTTCCTTCTTGATCAGGTATATATACATATTTTGCTTCCTTATCCATAAATGTATCCCTTCTGTATTTTATTTTTATTTATGTTGCAATTCACAATGCACATTTCACAATCCCGATTAAAATTCTTGCGATATTTTTAGAATTATGATAAGGATTATTTTTGCAATATATATTTATTAATAAAAGCATATTGTATAAGAAATTAATCTTATACATATACTCCTCAAAATTTCCTATTCCATCAGATATTTATTTTCTTGAAATCATATCTAAATATCCTTGAAGTATGTAAGTTGATGCAACTTTATCTACTATCTTCTTCCTCTTATTCCTTGACAAATCAGCTTCAAGCATTGCTTTATGTGCTGCAACAGTAGTTAAACGTTCATCCCAGAATTTCACTTCTACATTAAGTTCTTCTTCTATAACCTTTCCAAAAGCCATCGCAATCTCTCCAGATGGTCCTATTGTTCCGTTCATATTCTTGGGTAATCCAATTACAATAACCTTTGCATCATATTCATCACAAAACTTTTTTATTTCCGCTATATCTTTTTCTTTATTAGTTCTTCTAACTGTAGTCAGGCCTTGAGCAGTGAATCCTAATGGATCACTTACTGCCACTCCAATAGTCTTTGAACCCAAATCTAATCCAAGTATCCTCAAATTACAGCACCTCTCACAACATATAAGCATCAAATATCAAGAAAATCTCGATATCACGCTTTCTTTCATATACTAAAATTAAAAGTGCCCGTTATAAACGGGCACTCTCTACTTTATCTCTAAATAAGATTTTATAACTTCTTCTAGTATGTCATCTCTCTCGAGTTTTCTTACTAAAGCTCTTGCTCCGTTGTAATTAGTGATGTAAGTAGGGTCTCCTGAAATCAAATATCCAACTAATTGATTTATAGGATTATATCCTTTTTCCTGTAATGAATTATAAACCTCTGTTAATATTGTTTTTGTAAGAGCTTCTTTATTCTTACTTAAATCAAATTGCATTGTATGTTCAATATTATTACTCATAAAATTGCTACTTAAAGCAACTCACCCCCTTAATCATTTTATAAGGAAACGATATCCATATTTATTATTAACTTTATTTTTTAAATTTATTCACTAACTATAATTAGATTATAACCTATTTTTTATAAAAAGTATACTACTTTGCTAAAGTTTCCACTATTTTATATGATTCTTCAATCGCCTCTTGTATCTTTTCTGGCATCTTTCCACCTGCTTGAGCCATGTCTGGTCTTCCGCCGCCACCGCCGCCAAGCATAGAAGATATTTCTTTTATTAACTTTCCGCAATGAGCACCTTTAGCTACTGCATCTTTAGTTGCCATAGCACAAATAATAACTTTTCCAGCATTTGCACTCATAAGTAAAACTATGCTATTTGGAGCTTTATCTCTTACTTTTTCGCATACATCTCTTAAAGTATCACTATCAACGTCTTTTAATTCATAAGAAATTACATTTATATCCTTAACGTTTCTTGAAGAAGATACTATATCATCTATTCCCATTGATGCGAATTTAGATTTTAGAGCTGTTATTTCTTTATCTTTTTCCTTAAGCTCCTTAACTTGTTGATCAAGCTTAGCTAATAATTCTTTTTCTGAGCATTTAAGCTTAGTTGAAATTTCTTTTAATAAGTCTTTCTTTTCATTTACTATCTTATAAGCTTCTTTTCCTATTACAGCTTCAATTCTTCTTGTTCCTGCAGCAATACCACTTTCAGATATAATTTTGAATAAACCAATCTTTCCTGTGTTATCTATATGTGTTCCACCACATAATTCCTTAGAGTATTCCCCTGCACTTACAACTCTAACTTTATCAGCATATTTATCATCAAATATACCTATAGCTCCACTATTTTTTGCTTCTTGAAGATCCATAACTTCTGTAACAACTGGTGTAACACTTGTAATTGCTTCATTTACTAAATCTTCAACCCTACTTATTTCTTCCTCTGTCATAGCTTCAAAGTGAGAAAAGTCAAATCTAAGTCTATCATGACTTACATATGATCCAGCTTGATGAACATGTGATCCAAGAACCTCAGTTAATGCTTTATCCAAAAGATGAGTTGCAGTATGGTTCTTCTTAATATTTTCACGTCTAACTTTATCCACTTCTATAGTAACTGTATCTCCCACTTTAAGTTCTCCTGATACAACTTCAACAAAATGAACTATTTTTCCGCCTATGTTCTTTTTAGTATCAAGCACATTAGCTTTAAAACCATCATTAAATATTACACCTGTATCTCCTATTTGACCACCCATTTCAGCGTATAAAGGAGTAACATCAGTAACTATAATAGCTTTATTTCCTTCTGTTATAGCATCTGTAAAGTCTTCACCTTCAATTAACACTTTAACTTCTGCATTTAAAGTATCATTGTCATATCCATCAAAAACAGTTTCGATTTCTCCTGGTATAATATCTAATGTTTTAACATCAGTTCCCATGTAATTAGAAACTTTTCTTGCACTTCTAGCTCTTTCTCTTTGAACTTTCATTTCTTCGTGGAAAGCATCTTCATCTAATGATAAGCCTTCATCTTCTAATATTTCTTTTGTAAGTTCCATTGGGAAACCAAATGTATCATATAATTTGAATCCATCCACACCACTAAGAACTTTTTCATTCTTTGCTTTTAGTTCACTTATAAATCCATTTAATATTTCCATTCCTGAATCTAAAGTTTCTCTAAATTTATCTTCTTCTATTTTAATTACTTTTTTAATATATTCTTTTTTGCTATTTAGTTCTGGATAAGCTTCACTCGAATCTCTTATAACAGTATCACATAAATTGCAAAGGAATGCTTCTTTAATTCCTAAAGTTTTCCCATGTCTTGCTGCTCTTCTAAGAAGTCTTCTTAACACATATCCTCTACCTTCATTTGATGGCATAACATCATCTGAAATCATGAAAGTTATCGATCTAATATGGTCAGTTATTAATCTTAAAGATATATCTGTTTTTTGATTTTCTCCATATTTAACATTAGCTAATTTTGCAACTTCACTTAAAATATTTTCTAATGTATCAATTTCAAAAATACTATTCTTCTCTTGCATTATAGTTGCAAGTCTTTCAAGTCCCATACCTGTATCAATGTTAGTATTAGCAAGTTTTTCATAGTTTCCTTTTCCATCACCATCAAATTGAGTGAAAACAAGGTTCCAGAATTCTATTATCTTATCTTCATCTGCTAATTTAACAAACTCATCAGCGTTAGTTGGTATTTCTTCTGATCTATTAAAATGAATTTCTGTACAAGGACCGCATGGACCTGCACCATGTTCCCAGAAGTTATCTTCTTTGCCTAATCTAAATATATGAGTTTTATCTACATCTGTAAGTGTAGTCCAATATTCATATGCTTCATCATCATCTAAATATATAGTTACATATAATCTATCTTTAGGAAGTTCCAACACCTCTGTGATAAACTCCCAAGCCCAAGGAATTATTTCTTTCTTGAAATAATCTGCAAAAGAAAAGTTTCCAAGCATCTCAAAGAAAGTACCATGTCTACTTGTAATACCTACGTTTTCTATATCCCCTGTTCTAATACATTTTTGGCAAGTTGTAATTCTTCTCTTTGGTGGCTCTTGTAATCCAGTAAAATAAGGCTTCAACGGAGCCATTCCTGCATTTATTAATAATAAACTTTTATCGTTCTTTGGAACCAAAGAAAAGCTATCCATTCTTAGATGATCTTTACTTTCAAAAAATTTCAAGTATGCTTCTCTTAAGTCATTGGTTTTCATAAATTTCATAAACTATTCCTCCATTTTTTTCAGTTAACAGTTGACTCCGATATCCATTGTGAATATCTTTTTATTGTTTATAATCTTCTTATGAAGATTTAAGATTTCATAATTATTTGTGACAAGTTATTAATTGCAGAACCACTGCTCTTTTTATAGGCGAAAAGATCCTAATTGCAGCATAGCTGCTCTTTTTATAGGTGTATAATTTACCAAATAAAAAAAGCCCTCTCCCCAAATAGATATAGGGACGAAAGCTAGAATTCCGCGGTACCACCCTAATTATGTATGATATAATCATACATCACTTAGTAATTTATAGCTCCTAGGTAGCTTCAAAATATATAGCCAAAAGTTTTCACCAACCACTTTTTCTCTGAAATGACTATGATAAATTTACTTATCCTATTCATCGCTAATATTTAATTATTTCATCAAAATTATATTTCATATAGATAATTATGTCAATATTCAACTTTATTTGTACTACCCTAATGCATAAGCTTTTTTATAGATAACCCAACTATAATCTATACTTATGTGTATAACTCACCGAAATGAATAATATACTTTTGTTCCAGTTTCTAGGTAATTATGATGGGTGATTCTAAGGCTATAAAGTTGCACTGTGTGAAAATTCTGCTAACCAAATATAAAATTCGGAGCATCACTTTTTGGGTTTTCTGCTTAAGTACCTTTAACAGCTCATTTTCAAATGTTTTCTTCATATTATTGCCCTTGTGGTTATAAATATATTTATGATTTCTAGTGCAGATACGAACTTAAGGTTTTAGTAACTTTGTAAAATGTTCATCTAATAAATCCAATCCTTAAGTTGTTTATCTATAAAATCTAGAACAGATAGTAATTTATATCATCATATAAAACTTTTATAATGACAGCTATTGGCACTACTAAAACCATCCCAACAAATCCGCCAAATTTGTCTCCTATAAGTAATAAAATTATTATAACAAATGGATGCATCTCTGTGCTATCCCCTGTTATTTTCGGAGATAAAATATCGCCCTCAAGCTGTTGAATTATGAACATACCCACAATTACCCAAAATGCCTTTATTGGAGAATCTAAAAGTGCAACTATTACCGCCGGAACTGCACCAAAAATTGGTCCAAAATAAGGTATTATGTTTAAAATTGCATTCAATATAGAAATCCATAAAGGAAATTTTACTTTCAATAATAATAACAACATCAATGTTAATCCGCCTATCAATCCCGAAAGCATCAATTGACTTGTTATATATCTTGTTAATACTCTATCAATATCGCTTAATATTTTTTTAGTAAGCCCTCTTTTAGAAGTTGGCAATAGCAACAGCATTTTACTATATATTTTATTACCATCGCAAAGAAAGTAATAAACCATAATAGGTATTATTGCTAGTGACATTGCATTATCTCCAATGCTCATTAAATTTTCCACTGCATTTTCTGAAAAATTTGTCCAAAAAGCATTTCCTTTTTCTAAAATTTCATTATAAATTACATTAGTGGTAGAAAAGTCATCCAAGTTATTTTTCTTTAACATTCCTTCAAGTAAGTTGCTTACGTTATCAAATATATTACTGATATTAGATATCTCATTAAATAGTGTAGGAACTATAACAATTATACATGCAGTTATGATACCTATAATTATTAATATAACAACTATTGAGGATATTTTTTTACTTATTCTAAATTTCGCCTCAAATCCATCCCTAATAGGAGTCAAAGTATAAGCTAAAATAAAAGATGCTACAATAATATTTATTATTGAATTTATTGATTTGTTAAAAATGTAAGCTAATATTAAGCAAATAAAGCATAATAGGGTTATACCTAGAAGAATTGCTTTTTTATGCTTTCTTAATTGCATTGTGCCTATCCATATTATGAGGTAAAGTTTTAAACATAACTCCCTCATTTCCTGTATATAATATATATTCCTCTCCGAGGATGCATCTATTTAATAGAATAATTTGCTTACCCTTTATCATTTTATCTACTAACCCTGAGCTTATAACTATTGCTTTAATTGAATAATCTTGTATATCTATTATAATATCCTCTAGAACTCCTTTAACATTCCCCAATGTATCAATAACTTCCATATACTTAATCTCTTTAAATGTAAGTCCCTCACCTTTTTTTATATTTTCTATTATTACATCTTCACCTATATCTATAACATCTTCCATGTCTATATAGTTATTTTTAGAGAACAGATGGCTATTGGATACCTTAAATCCCACAATCTTTCCCCAAAAGAAATCTATGTATAAGTCTTCTATAATGCCAATCTTTTTGCCTTTAATGTTATAAACTTTCTTGAAATAGAAGTCTCTAGTTTTAAACATTGTGCACCTCCAAAATAATTTTTAATAGAAAGTCCTTATGCCTGCTTATGTCTATACACTATATACTGTAGTGTTCCCCCTATATTCTCTAAAATAAGTAATATAGTTAATAAACTAAATCTAGTTCATTTGATATGGTCTCCAACAAGAGGAAAATTATTCATATTAATATGCTCAGATGTATAATTTTACCGCACAATAATTTTACACTTAAAAAATCGTAGACGAATATGGTTAATTATGAAGGCTTTGCCTCTATGGGCGAGCTCCTACGAAAATATAAATATTTTCATCATAATTTGTGAATGCTTTGTCTTTATTATCAGTTACTAGAGAATAAAAATAGTACCTACTATTTAGTAAGTACTTAATTTCATCAACTAAAATTTTTGAGACAAAATTCTAATATCCTTAGAATTTAGGTGAATCTATTCAAGAATATACAACCGTTTTCTTTAACTTTAATAAAAGAGACACTACCATTATCAGCTATTGGAAAAATTAATGTAAGTATAAAATGTTCATTCTAAATGCCAATTTAGAAATGCAGCTTTTTATTCGCTTCATGACATTCCTCTCTTATTATTTAAATCTACTCCAATCACTTCCACTTATATCTTACTTCTAAGTATTCACCACCTCTGTCGTATCCTAATATGTTATATCCATTTTTGTTATATCCTTCTTTATCAAAACCTGCACTATTAAATCCATTTCTATCATATCCTTTTTTGTCGTATCCTTCTCTATCATACCCTTCCTCGTTATAATATGTCCCATTTCTATGCATTCCTCTTTTACCAAATCCATACTCGTCATACTTCGTGCCATTTTTATGAAATCCTTTAGAATTAAAGCCATGTTCATCGTATCTTTTTAACACCTTGAAGATATTCAAAAAATCACCTTCCAATTTTTTACTTTCAAAAATATTATATCAAGTATATCTTCATAAGTTAATACTATTATGTAAAATATAGGCAAATATTTTATCTCCTCTAGTTGGTAATTGATATTCACTCCCATTGTTTATTTATCCTAACTTTTTAGTATTATTTCCGTAAATTATCAAATCAGTATAATTACTCACAAAGTTCTTTTTAATTCTAAATCACATAGTTAATCCTCTCACAAAACGCGCGGCTTGCTCTGAACCTATAAAGCTTTTTACTGGCTATAACACTCCTCTGCTACTTGCACATTGTGAAATATTCTGCAACTTCAAAACAAAAAAAACGAGAGCACTTACGCACTCTCAGTTTTAAAAATATTTAAATTACAATAGCTCTTTAGATTATACTTTCTATTATTCCGCCGCCAACTACTACTTCATCATCGTAAAATACAACTGACTGCCCTTTAGTTATCGCCCTTTGCTTTTCCTTAAAGATAACTTTCACCCTACCATTTGGAAGTGGTATTAAAGTCGCTTCTGCTGGTCTTGCAGAATATCTGATTTTCGCTGTAACTTCTATTTCTTTTTCAAGTTTATCAAAAGGAATAAAATTCACATCAGTTGCAATTAATTCTGTTTTGAAGATATCATCTTCAGAACCTAGTACAACTTCGTTGGTTTTAGCATTTATATTTGTTACAAATACTGGCCTTCCAAGTGAAAGTCCAAGTCCTTTTCTTTGTCCAATAGTATAATACACAATTCCTTTATGCTTACCTAGTATATTACCACTCTTATCGACAAAGTTACCTGGTTTAACCCTATTTGGTTCTGCTTCTGAAATATATTTCCCATGATTATTATCAGAAATGAAACATATTTCTTCACTATCCTTTTTATTATGAACAGCAAGACCAATTTCCTTCGCTATTTCTCTTATTTTTGTCTTTTCATAATCTCCGCAAGGCATTAATGTATGTTCTAACTGATCTTGAGTAAAATTATATAAAGCATACGTTTGATCTTTTCTATCATCATCAGATCTGATTAAAAGATATCTATCATCTCGCTTTTCAATTTTAGCATAATGACCAGTAGCAACATAATCTGCCCCTATACCTCTTGCTCTTCTTAAAAGTTCATCAAACTTCAAATGTTTATTACATTCAATACAAGGGTTTGGAGTTTTTCCGTCTATGTATTCTTGAACAAATTTATCAATAACTTTTTCCTTAAAATAATCTCTAAAATTCAAAACATAAAATGGTATATCAAGTTTGTCGCATACTCTTCTTGCATCATCAACAGCAGAAAGGGAGCAGCAGCCCCCTTCCCTTTCTTCAAATTCCTCATCGTGCTGCCAAATCTGCATTGTAGCACCAATGACGTCATATCCCTGCTGTTTTAATAAATATGCAGCAACAGAACTATCTACACCACCACTCATACCTACTAAAACTTTTTTCTTCATAAATTCACCTATTACTCTTCTCCATGTACAGCAGCATGTAGATCTTCATCACTATGTTCTTCCATAGGTATTACTTCTAATCCATTTTTTGCTCTGTAATCATTTATAGCTTTATGAATTGCTTCTTCTGCAAGAACTGAACAATGCATTTTTACTGGTGGAAGACCATCTAAAGCTTCTGCAACTGCTTTGTTAGTTAATTCCCAAGCTTCATCTAATGTTTTCCCTTTAATTAATTCTGTAGCCATTGATGATGAAGCAATAGCTGATCCACATCCAAAAGTCTTAAATTTAACATCTTTAATGATATTATCTTCAACTTTTAAGTAGATTTTCATTATGTCTCCACACTTAGCGTTTCCAACTTCACCTACACCATTTGCATCTACTATTTCTCCAACGTTTCTTGGATTTTGGAAATGTTCCATTACTTTTTCACTGTATATCATATTAATTTTCCCCTTTCTTTAAAAAGTCATCCCATAATGGTGACATATTTCTTAATCTTTCAATAATTGGTGGTACAACTTCAAGAACATAATCTACATCTTCTTCTGTTGAACCTTCACCCATACTAAGTCTTAATGATCCGTGAGCAATTTCATGAGGAAGCCCGATTGCAAGTAATACATGTGATGGATCTAAAGAACCTGAAGTACAAGCACTACCGCTTGATGCACAAACCCCTTTAAAATCTAATGATAATAAAATCGATTCACCTTCAATAAATCTAAAACATACATTAACATTTCCAGGAAGTCTCTTATCTCCTCTTGGTCCATTTAATTTAGTGTATGGAACTTCAAGTAAACCAGCTATTAATTTTTCTCTTAACGCAGTTAATCTTTTCATATGCTCTTCTAAATTATTAGTAGCAAGTTCAAGAGCTTTACCAAGTCCAACGATAGAAGCAATATTTTCTGTACCTGCTCTTCTATTCTTTTCTTGAGCTCCACCGTGAATTAAATTATCAATTTTAATTCCCTTCTTTATATAAAGAACTCCAATACCTTTTGGTCCATAAATCTTATGACCTGCAAGTGATAACATATCTATATTCATTTCTTTAACATCAACAGGAACATTTCCAACAGCCTGAACTGCATCTGTATGGAAGAAAACTTTCTTTTCTCTACAGATTTCTCCAATTTCTTTTATAGGTTGAATTGTTCCTATTTCATTATTAGCAAACATAATACTTACTAAAATTGTCTTATCAGTTATAGCATTTCTTAAGTCATCTAAATTTATGAAACCTTCTTCATCAACATCTAAATATGTAACATCAAAGCCATTCTTCTCTAAGTATTCACAAGTATGAAGAACTGCATGATGCTCAATCTTAGTTGTTATTATATGGTTTCCTTTATTCTTATGAGCTGATGCAATACCTTTTATAGCCCAGTTATCAGCCTCTGATCCGCCACCTGTAAAATACACTTCATCAGGTAAACAGTTTAACGCCTCTGCTATCTGTTCTCTTGCCTTATCTATAGCTCTTTTTGTTTCTCTTGATATTCCATAAAATGAAGATGGGTTACCAAACTTTTCAGTAAAATAAGGAAGCATTTCTTCTAATACTTCTGGCTTTACATAAGTTGTAGCTGAATAATCCATATATACGTTCTTCATAATCATTCACTCCTATCCACTATCTTAATATTATTCTTATTGTTTTTAATTGTCTCATAATCATCAAGTATATCTTGTAATGTAATTGAGTTCATAACATCGTCTATGCTTCTTTTAATCTTCTCCCAAACTGCTTTGGTTGCACAGCAATCCGAGCTATCGCACTCAACACCATCAATACAATCTGCTATCTCAACTGGCCCTTCAAGAATAGTCATAATATCGCCAACCGTTATGTCTTTTGGCGGTTTACATAGAACATATCCACCTTGAGCACCTCTTATACTTCTAATCATATTAGCACGTCTAAGCGGGCTAAATAACTGTTCTAAATAGTATTCCGAAAGATTTTCTCTCTTTGATATAGTTTTTATTGAAACGGGGGCACCACCATAATTAGATGCTAAGTCAACCATAGCTCTAACTCCATATCTTCCTTTAGTTGAAAGTTTCATTATTTCTTCACCCCTTTTCGTTTTTTGTTGATATTTCTTTGTTTTTCTAGTATTATAAAAGATATATTAAATTCGCTTATATCTTACCAAAATACTCGGCTTTTGTCAAACGATAATTGCTATTATTTTTTTATTTCTGCCCAGTATTTCCTCAAACTCTCTTCATATTTATTATTTTGTTCATTATAATAAATCTTTCCAAGCAGTTCTTGCGGTAAATAACTCTGTTTTACATAATGATTAGGATAATCATGAGGATATTTATAGCCACCAACACCAAGGTTTGCTGCTCCAGAGTAATGAGCATCCTTTAAATGCATTGGAACATCTCCAAAGTTAATGTTTTCTAGATCACTCATAGCAGAATCTATAGCTAAGTATGCACTATTAGATTTAGGAAGCGTTGCTAAATATACAACTATTTCTGAAAGAATTATTCTTGCCTCCGGAAGTCCAACTTTTAATGAAAGTTCTATTCCAGAATTAACAACAGATAATGCATTTGGAAATGCAAGACCAATGTCTTCTGCTGCAATAACAGATATTCTTCTAATTATAGCAGTTAGATTTCCTCCTTTAATCAATCTAGCTAGATAGTGTACTGCTGCATTAGGGTCACTGCCCCTTATACTTTTTTGAAGAGCACTTAATAAATTATAAAATTCATCTCCACTAGAATCAGCCCGCATACTTGATTGGCCTAGACTTTCAATATATTCGCTCGAAATAACTCTAACCTGCTTAACCTGAGAGTTTACAGCCAGCTCTAAAATATTATAAGCCTTTCTATAATCACCTTGAGAGATTTCTCCAATATACTCCAGCGCCTCATCTGAATATTCTATTTCTATCCCTTCATCTATAAGCTTTTGTATAGACCTCTTAAGACCAACTATTATGTCACCTGTAGTTAGAGGCTTAAAAGAGAATATATTACATCTGCTTATTATAGCTTTGTGTATAACAAAATATGGATTTTCAGTTGTACTTGCAATCAAAGTTATTCTTCCATCTTCTATAAATTCTAACAATGCCTGCTGCTGCTTTTTGTTAAAATGTTGAAGTTCATCAATATATAAAACAACTCCATTATAATTTAATAAGCTATCTATATTATTAGTTATGTCCTGAATATCCTTAACCGATGCAACTGTTGCATTTAATTTATAAAATTTCTTATCTACATAATTAGCCATTATATTCGCCAAAGTTGTTTTTCCAGTTCCTGGTGGTCCGTAAAATATGCAATTACATATGTTTTTTCCAGCTATCAAGTTATATAATGGCTTTCCTTGCCCTAATATATGCTGCTGACCTACAAAATCTTCTAATTTATTAGGCCTCATTAAGTCTGCTAATGGTCTCACCTTTTCCACTCCTTTCTGCAATTATCGTTTTAAGACGTAATCCAAAATAATAATAAATCTAACTTTAATTACTCGCTCTCAAAGTAAAATCTCACGCGACTACTGAGTCAGATGTTTTTTATAAATCTGACTTTTTAATCCTTTGGATAAAAATCTGAAAGACTAATTTGACATTCTATTTAGCAGCAGATATACATATCCTAGTAAATCCACTCCCACTGCCATATTACTTATGCTTAACCCAAAATCTTTTTGTTAGTTTTGGACTTCTCTTTTTCTTTAATGCCTCTTAACTTATATATGTTGTAATTCACAATGCACACTTCACAATTACGTCTAAAATTCTCACAATATCTTTAGAATTATGACGAAGATTTATTTTTGCAATATATATAATAAACTTTATTTTATATAAAGTAACACTTTCCCCAATATTTCTCTTCGCTAGAAATAAAAATAGCGACAAGTAATATTATAGCAGATATAAAAAAATAAGAAAGCAGTAAGAATTTAAAATTCTTACTGCTTTACCTCTACATCATAGTTATATATATTTTATTTTAAATATATATTATATATTATTTAGTTATTGTTTGTTTTGTAGTCACGTATCCTACTTGTCCATCTCTATACACACGAGCAGTAGAATATACTATTGAACCTAGTGGAGCAGTATACTCACCATTATTATATTCTATACCTTCATCTGTTCCATTTGCATTAGTAACTAATATATCTTGTGTAACATAATCTTTATCCCCACCAGTTGTACTATCAGCAGCTTTATTAAAGCTAACTGTGAAAGTAGCCTTAGCATCAGAAGAATATGTTTTGTTTACAGTAGTCTTTGCATAATCTGTATACTTACTGTTAATATCATCTTGGAATGTTGTTGTTGAACCACCACTACTATGATGTGATCCACCACCACCTGATGAACCATTGCTACCAGTTGATCCCGTATTTCCTCCTGTTGTACTTGGAGTTACTTTTGCTCCATTTCCTGAAAATGCTACAGTTGGAGTTGGTATCTTGTCTCCTGTAGCTTCTCCGCTTGCTGCAAAAGTATAAACAGCTCCGTTAATTGTAACATTACCTGTTGCCATTGCTCCATTTGGTGCAAGATAATATACTTTTCCATTAACTTCAACTACACCTGTTTGCATTGCTCCTGATGCTGATGCAAAATACCATGCGCCTCCGTCATTTATCCAACCTGTCTTCATTGCTCCTGATGATTGTAAATAATACCATGTACCGCTATCATTTACCCATCCTGTTTTCATTGCTCCTGATGGGTCTGCATAATACCAAGTAGCTCCATCATTTATCCAACCTGTTTTCATTTCGCCTGATGGTTGCATATAGTACCATGTACCACCGTCATTTGCCCAGCCTGTTTTCATATATCCTGTTGAATCAAAATAATACCAATTTCCATTTATTGATCTCCACCCTGTAGAATATGAATTTCCTTCTGTATTCCACCATCCATTCGAATCTTGCTTCCATTCTGCTGATGCTCCAATTGGAGATAATGCTGCTACAGTTAATCCAACTAATGCAACTGCAACCAACTTCTTTAACTTTAAACTTTTCATTATTATATACCCTCCTTAATAATACTGCTTCTCTAATTATCTTATTTTTTAATAAAATGTTACTTTCTTGAACTCCCTTAGCTTTAGGCAATTCCTATAATTACTTATTTAGGACTCTTTTCCAAACACCAGGAATAAACAACAAGATCCCTGTGGCAAGTGCTGTAGCTCCATATTTTACCAAGCCTACTAGACTATAACCAGCTATATTATAGACAGTATCTTTTAAATAAACCGGAATAGCATTGATATTTTCATAAATTTTCAAATGATAAATACTGGAAGATACTATAACTAAAATTAATCCTGCAATGAAAAATGCAGTTCCTATGTATTTTAAACTAGAATCTAAACCATTAGCATTTACTTTTATTAATATACCTATAATAATTATAGGCATTATTATGAATAACCAAAATAATTTATAAATTGTTGAAGTTATTAGTGCTAACTTATGAACCTTATTTGATTCGATAATCTTATTAAAATTCATCTTTTCAACTTCTTTATCAATACTTTTACTTGCTTCATCTCCCAGCTTACCCTTAATACTATCTAATTTACTTTTAGGATTTTTACCATCTTGTGTATTATTTGCGGCATTTTGTCCTTCATTATTTAAACTTGATGATGCTTCTTCCTTAGACCTTTGATTATTACTATCTTGTGATTTTGTAACATCGTCATTAGAATTTTCAGGTTCAGTAGAAGAATTACTTTCTCCTGATTCATAATCATCAATTGTTATTCCATAATCTTTTAACATCTTTAAGGCCTGTTCTTCGGTTATACCTTTTTTTGTTGCCTTTTCAATTGCTTCTTCTTCAGTTAATCCTTTTTGCCTTAGTATTTCCTTCACCTTAGCTTCTGCTTCACTTTTGCTCATTAGTTGTTCTGCTTTTATATTGCCTTGTCCATCTTTCAATGCTGGCTTAATATAACTTATCCCATTAACTTGTGATATACTTTTAGTATATCCCATGTTTTCAATCTGGAACTTATCATTGAAAGATAAATCACTACTAGTTGGCTTAATCATATTATCCATAATAGAATCTAGCATATCAGATACTCTTTGCTTGTATATAGATGTATCTATAGGCTTAACATTATTTTCACCAGTTTTTAGATATTCTAAAAATTCGTGAACTACATTATCAGCTTCCTTTTTAACATCATCTTCTGTTATTATAGATTCTTTTATATCAATGTTAATTCCCTTAGAGCTTAAGACCTTATCTATTTTTTCATAAATATAATCTTTAAGTTCTCCATAGGTTCCACTTTTATTAAAAATATTTAAATAAGTGGCTTCATTAAGTAACACATATTTAAAAAACACAGATAAAACAGCAAGCATGATACTAGCTATTAATAATATTTCAAGAACAACATTTTTTATAGAACTGTTTTTCATCTATTTTAGATATCCACTAATCTTGTGTGCATAATTAGCTAAGCTGTCAGCATTATCGTTAAGAAAATCGCTTACTGTATATGCATTTCCTGAATTAAGCTGAAGAATTATTTGATATCCTTGCATAACACATGCAGTAGCTTTTCCATCTTTATTTTTTCCAAAAACTAGCTTAAGACTATCATTTTTTATCACTTTTTTCATATCATTTTGAAAATCGATTCTATTAACATCATCTGTATTAGTGCCATTTTCAATTTCTTTTAATCTATCTGCCACCTTATTAACTTCTGATATTATCTCATTAAGATCAGCTTCACTAAATTCGCCAACCATTTTCACTCCAACATCAATAATAGTATCATTGTCATCAATTAAATTTAATGCAGCCTTTAATTTGCTATAATCTTCTGTTCCTTTATACTTGTCTACCACTTCTTTAAATTCAGTCAAATCGATAACGCTAGCAATCTTTGTGTTTTTATTAACATTATAAGTTAATGGGCTAGTATTACTTTTAAATAAAGTTTTCATATCATCTTTTACTGTTTCATCGCTAGGCCTTTCTGCTGCAAATGCCCCTATTGAAGTGGATGTAGCTACTACTAATC
This sequence comes from Clostridium sp. MF28, assembly GCF_002969175.1. NCBI lineage: Bacteria > Bacillati > Bacillota > Clostridia > Eubacteriales > Clostridiaceae > Clostridium > Clostridium sp. MF28. The sequence continues at coordinate 4,705,902 of NZ_CP014331.1, read as the reverse complement.
CAAGTGCTCCCATTGATAATAATTTTTTCATTTTCATTCTTATTTTTCCCCTTTCAATATTTTAACTATATTCTCTTCCAATAACAGTATACATATTCTATAATATATCATTTATGGGCTAATTACAATATTTTTTCCATGATATCCACTTATATGAATAGTTTTTCATTTAAAAATTACTATTTTTTTCAATTTTCTTATTCTAGATATTAATTAACCTTCCATCATTTATAATAATTTGAAATTTACATATTTAAATGGTAAATTATATATATGTATATTTCAAACTTCACATAGTTATACATATGCAATAACCTCAAACAAACTATTGTGAATTTTGAGCATAACTAATCAAGTATTATGAGGAGTGTTAAAATGAAAAATTTCAAACTAAAAAACTTAGTTTTTGTAGCTGCAATAACACTTGTAGCTACTGCTACTGTTGTGCTTCCTACAAAAGCATCAGCTGCTTGGAGACAAGCTGATAATAGTAGTTGGAGCTACAGCGACGGAGATGCTGCGGTATCCGGTTGGAAATCAATAAATGGAAATTGGTATTTCTTCGATTCAAATTCCGTAATGAAAACTGGCTGGGTTAATGATGGCGGTAAATGGTATTACCTAGCATCATCTGGCGAAATGAAAACTGGCTGGATTAGCGATGGCGGTAAATGGTATTATACTGATCCATCTGGAGATATGCAAACTGGCTGGCTTTTAAACAACGGAGCTTGGTATTACCTAAATTCATCTGGAGATATGAAGACTGGATTACTTGAATTAAACGGTAAAACTTACTATTTAAGTGACTCTGGATCAATGAAAACTGGAACTATAACTATTAACGGAGTAAGTTATACTTTTGGTCAAAATGGCGAAAAAGTAACAACCTCTACAGCAAATCAAAGTACTACTACAAGTACTACTAATACAACAACTTCTTCATCAGGAGGATCAGGTGGTTCAGGAGGCAGTAGCTCTGGATCAAAAAATGATGACACTGACTCTTCATATGAGTACTTATACGGAACTTGGACTGTTGGTGATGTTGTTTATAAAGGCAGTAATGATGATTCTATAAAATCATACGTCGGTGAACAATTTACAATCTCTAAAGATGGTATTACTGCTACACTTCCTGTTCTTGGCGTAACAACTATTAATCCTACTATTAAAGAAAGCTCAATGACAGCTTCTGAATTCAAATCAAAATGGAAGATTTCAGTTAGCGGTAATACTGTTAAACGCCTCCACATATCTTATAGTAGCTATTCTGCAGATATGTATATTACTGAAGATGATACAAAATATGTTTCAGTAAAAGGTGCTCTTTTTGAATTGCAATAATAAAACTTGCTATCTTTGCATTTAGCTTTTAATCTAAAAAATAGGTGCTTATTTATGTACAAGCATTTAACATAATCATGAGCGCCGTTTAGAAGATGGTTTTCTGAGCGCTAAAATATACAGTAAAAATAAACCTTTGGATAATGTAACCTCCAAAGGTTTATTTTATATATATGTTTCAATGCACAATGCACAATGCACGATTCTCAATTTATAATTCACATTTCACAATTACGGCTAAAATTTTCCTAATATTTTTAGAATTATCATGAAGAACTATTTGGACCATATATTAGCTATTAATTATTCTCTTCTTAAAGATTCTACGGGATCTAATCTAGCGGCTTTATTAGCTGGCAATAATCCAGCCAGAACGCTTATAACAATGCTTAATGTTAATCCAAAAGCAGCATATGACTTCTTTATCAAAACTAAATTGATGCCAAATAATTTAATTGACTTGATATTTATTCCTTTCATTAATGCATATGCAAAGGCAAGTCCAATAATCCCACTAAAGCAGCCAATTAAGAACGCTTCTAAAACAAAAATTTTTCTTATATCCTTCCGACGCCCCCCTATGGCTTTAATTATGCCTATTTCCTTAGTCCGTTCTACAACACTAATATACATTATTACTACAATCATAATTGCAGATACTACCAAAGATACCGCTGAAATTCCTGATAGCACGTAAGTTAAAATACTTATCATAGAATTAAACATATTTAACATTTGCTCCTGCGAAGATCCTGAATATCCAAGTTCCTTAACCTTTTCTTTTATTCCATCAGTATATTTTTCACTAGGTGTATTTAAATACATTACATTAGACTTTAATTCATATTTATTCTCTGAATACCAGTTCTCTAAATCTGAATAGTTTAAAAAGACAGACTTCATAATTGAAGTTAAATCTCCACCGGCTGTAGTGTAAATTCCGCTTACAATAAATTCTTTTTTTAATACCTTTTGATTTACTAAAATGCTCAAAGTCACCTTTTTACCAATAACGTCTTCTCCAACTTTATCACTTATAGTTTTATTTATCAGTATCTCTCCGTCCTTAGGTAATGTTCCTTCTTTAAGATTTGATTCTGTTATATTTGAAGATATGGTTGAAAGCCTCATAACATTACTTCCTTTTCCATTATAACTTAAAGAATCTGCTCCTAGAGATATTTCATTAAATCCCTTTTCTATAGAAGATACATTTTCTATTTCTGATAGCTTTTTTATATCTTCTTCTTTAAATGGAGTTTGTTTATTAATGTCAGGCTTCTGTATGGTTGCAATATCCAAATCAACTGTTTCAGAATCATCACTAGGCATGTTTACCTCTATTACTAGAGGATTAACATAACTATTCATAGTTCTATTAAAATAAGCCTTAATTCCATTTCCAAAAGCCAACATCAAAATAAGACTCATTATTCCTATACTTGAGCCTATAGAAATAAATATATTTCTTATTGCCTTTTCCTTCATATTAGTAAGTGCCAGCTTTATTGCATTAAAAGAATTTAAACTTTTCCCTCTTTTTCTGATGTATCTGCTTCCTTCATAGTTCTTCTCATCGCCAACAGCAGCTTCCAATTCAAAGGATTTATTCTCCTCATTTATACTTCCATCAGCTATTTTAATTACTCTGCTGCAGCAAGATGCTACTTTTTCAGAATGAGTAACCATAATCACAAGTTTACCAGCTTTAGCTATACTCTTCATTATTTCTAGAACTTGCATTGATGTCTTTGAGTCTAGGCTTCCTGTAGGTTCGTCTGCAATAATTATTTCAGGATCATTCACTAATGCTCTCGCAATAGCTACCCTCTGTTTCTGCCCACCTGATAACTGGTTTGGCTTCTTATTTATATGATCTTTTAACCCAAGTTCTATTAACAATTCTTTTGCACGTTTAACTCTTTCTTTTTTCTTTACATTAGATAGTGTCATAGCTATTGCTACATTATTTAAAATGGATAAATGCGGTATTAGATTAAAGCTTTGAAAGACAAACCCAATCTTATTTTTCCTATAATCATCGAGTTCTCTTTTCTTAAACTTTTTAATATTCTCTCCGTTTACAAATAATTCTCCATTATATTTAGAATCCAATCCACCTATTAAATTCATTAATGTAGACTTACCACTACCCGATTCTCCTATAATTGCCACTAATTCATTTTTTTCAAAAGATAAATTAATATCTTTTAACACATAAACTTTTTCACTACTTTTTACTTTATAATATTTGCTAATATTTTTTAAACTTAATATACTCATTATTTTCCTCTTTTACTAATTCAACTTAAATTTCAAAACTTAAATAACTATACTCTTTAAGTAATCTGTGAATACATCTCTAAGTTCTGAATTTCTTAATGCGTATTCTACTGTAGCTTTTAGGTATCCAAGTTTATCTCCAACATCATATCTTTTTCCTTCAAAGTTATATGAATAAATTGCTTCTTCTTTAAGCAATTCTAATAATGCATCTGTAAGCTGTATTTCATTACCTTTTCCAGGTTTAATTCTTCTTAATACCTCAAATATCTGTGGTGTTATTATGTATCTTCCAAGAATTGCAGTATTAGATAAAGCATCTTTAATATTTGGTTTTTCCACTAACCCCTTAACCTTAGAAACTCTATCCTCAATTTTTATTCCATTAACTATTCCATACCTTGATACATGTTCTGGTTCTACTGCCTGCACTCCCAATATACTTGTTTTGTATTCACTATAGCAGTCCATAAGCTGCTTTAAACAAGGCTTTTGGTATTCATTTGTATAAACAATATCATCTCCAAGCAATACTGCAAAAGGTTCATTTCCTACAAATGCCCTAGCACAATAAATAGCATGTCCTAACCCTCTTGGTTCCTTCTGTCTTATGTAGTGAATATTTGCCATACCTGATATATCCCTGACTATCTTTAATAAATCGTCCTTATTATTTTTAGCTAATTCTGCTTCAAGTTCGACTGACTTATCAAAATGATTTTCAATGCATGTTTTATGCCTTCCAGTTATAATAAGAATTTCTTCAATTCCAGAAGCTATTGCTTCCTCCACAATATACTGAATTGCAGGTTTATCTACTATAGGAAGCATTTCCTTAGATTTTGCTTTAGTTGCTGGAAGAAACCTTGTGCCCAAGCCTGCCGCAGGAATTATCGCTTTTTTTATTTTTTTACTCATGATTATGTCCCCCATATTAGTCATCTTATCTTTTTTTGTCAATTATATCCTATTTATAGTATAACATGAAATTTTATTGTATTGTAAAATTATTTTAACAGCTGCTGAAGTAAAGAGAAATCAAAATCATCCTTAAGCTAATAAGTTATAAAAATAAGAAATATATATGTTGCAATTCAAATGAACATTTCACAATTCATAATTTCAGCCAAAATTCTTGCAATATTTTTAGAATTATAATGAAGAATTATTTTTGCAACATATATATTGAAAGAAAAAAGTACGTAATTTTTTAACTACGTACTTTTTTCCTTATGAGCTTTTTCTTTTATAAATTTTATAATAGGAAAGATAAAATAATCCTAATCCAATCATTGCTCCCATAAAATCAACTAAAATATCACTAACTAATGAAGTCCTTCCTGGTATAAAAGATTGATGGAACTCATCAGTTACAGCATAAAATAAACAAATAAACAATATGTAAATTATCATACCTTTTCCATTTTTATTATAAGAGAAAAGTGCACCGCAAACTAGAATTGCTAGTACCATATACATAAATGCATGTGCATTTTTCCTTACTATATGATCTAAATTACTTGCTTCTTCCTGCTTAACATTAATGCTATTCTTATTTACCTGTGAACTATCACTACTGCTTACTGCCTTATCTTTATTTTCAGCTTGTGATTTTTCTTGATTTCTTTGAGCATTTTCAATTATATTAACCACCTTAGTGCTTTGTTCATGAGAAATTGTTCCGTTATTTCCTGACATATAAAATATGAATCCCATCCAGAACAAACATAAAAGTATAACGATTTTTTTCAAGTGACCACCTCTTTTTAATTAGACCATTTGTGAATTTCATTTCAATATTGTTAATAGTTATCTTATATTATACCCCATAAATCACTTGCTTAAAACAAAAGTTGCACTAAACATAATTTAGTGCAGTAACTTTATATAATTATAATTTTCAATCTCACCATCTAACTTATAATAAAATTTATTCCTCTAAAAGACGTTGTATCAAGTTAAAAATTGCTTCTGCACTGTTAAAATTTTCAGGAATTATTTCAATTGCAGGAACTTCGATATCATATTCATCATCAATTACATTAACAATTTCAACAATATCAAACGAATCCAAAATACCTTCATCAACTAAAGTTGTACATGTCCCAAAATCAACATCATCTCTAACACCTTGTAATAATTCAATTAACTTCTCCATAATATATCTCTCCTTCTAAGTTACAACATAAATCTAAATTTAATGTTGTTTATTTATTTTATATATTCTTCTATTAGCTTTTTACGATCAATTTTTCCATTCATATTTAGTGGCATGCTGCTTCTATTATAGCAGACATTAGGCAACATATAACGAGGCAGCTTTTTCTTCAAATTCTGAGATAGTTTTTTAGTCTCCAAGCTTCCTGAATATACAGCAACAATTTGATCACTTTCCTTATTATATAAGCAGCAGCACATATCCAGACCTTCTAAGGCACTCATTGCATTTTCTATTTCTCCTAATTCTATTCTATTTCCCATATGTTTAATTTGAAAGTCTTTACGTGAAACATAAACTAATTCTCTATTCTCATTCCAGTAAACTAAATCTCCTGTACAATAAACAGTTTCAGGATAGCTCTTATTTAGTGGGTTTTGAATAAATGCTTCTCTTGTTTTTTCTGGATTATTATAATATCCACAAGCCAAGAATGATCCACGAATTAACAATTCTCCAACTTTTCCATATTCCTCAACAAGTTGTCCATTTTCATCCACAACCAAAGCATCCACATTCTCACACGGCACCCCTATAGGAATAGGCTCATCATCATTAAACTCTCTGTCAACTATATAGTATATTCCTATATCTGTGATCTCTGTAGGCCCAAACAAATTTGCATATACTGCATCTGGAACATGTCTGCGCCATACATTAAGCTGTTTAGTAGGCATTGTCTCTCCTGCAAATAAAATCTTCTTTAAAGCAGGCAGCTCAATAACATCTAAGGCTCCTAAATTAGCCACTATGCTTAACGCAGATGGAACCCAATAAATTGTGTTAACCTCTTTTTCATTTAAAAATTCAAGTAACTTTACTGGAAACGAAAATAACATTTTAGGAATAATGTATAATGTTGCTCCACTTCTAATAGTTGCAAATATATCTAATACAGACATACTAAAATAAAATGGTGTCTGATTTCCAAAAGTAGTATTTTCATTCAACTCAAAAGTTTTAACTACCCAGTCTGCATAATCAATTACAGATCTATGGCATACAATAACACCTTTTGGAATCCCTGTTGACCCGCTTGTAAAAAGAATGTACAAAGGATCAGTATCAATCATTTGTCTTCTTGCATCCTCTAATTTTTCTTCATTTTTTGGTAACATATGAATTTCATCATACAATACCTTTATGCAATCCGTTTCTATAAGCGAAAGATATTTTTCTGTTTTGTCATCATAAATTATAGCTGCTGGCTTCAATGTATCTAATATTATATTAATACGCTCTACAGGCATTTGAGCATCCAGTGGAACATAAAAACAACCTGCATATGCTGCCCCCATAAATGCTGAAATATTTCGCGCGCCTTTTTCCATATAGACAACAACAGCTTTATGCATACCTATGTTTTCTATCAAAAAACTCCCAATACTTTTAGATTCTTCAACTAATTCATGATAAGTTAATTTATATTTACCATCAGAAAAAGCAACTTTATTAGGAAATTTCTTTTCTGATTTTTCAAGATAAGATAAAATGCTTTTTTCCATAATATTTCCTCCATAATCTATTTTTTCATAGCTTACTTTACATTATCTTTTATATGACTCTTCTTTGGAGACATCTTCATCATAATGGCGAATTGCTTCATTATTATTAGATCCTTTTGCCCTAGCATTTACTCGTATTTTAAACTTCTTATAAGACTTGGAATCAAAAACGAAATCTGGATTTTTATCATAATCTCGTATAATATGCTCCTGTCCAGTTTCTGAATCTAATAATACAAATTGGTATTCTGGTATAACTTTAGACCCATGCAGAGAATCAGCTTTTAATGTTATAGTACTATCACTCTTTTTCCAATTGAACCATGCAGATGAAACATAATCTATTGATGCATAATATTCATCTTGTTTATAAAAATATTTGCTCATATCATCACCATTTTCGCGCATTTTTAGGAAAGCTGCTAGTGATTTAGAGAAAGCCTCTGCTCCAATAGCATTCAAGTGTTCAGTATCAGAAAAATAATTATTTTTTAACTTAAACACTTCTGGTTTAATTAAGTTATAATTGTAATATTGAATATTTAAGTTCTTTGCTATCTCTGCCACCTTATTATCAAATTCAAAGTAATTTTTTACTCTAAGGATTTGAAATGTAGGAAATGGTGTTGTTAAAAGAATTAACTCACAATTATTTTCCTTGCATAATTCAGATATCTTCTTTAAATATTCAGTATCTTTTGAGTTTATATCACCTATATTTTTATTAGCCGGAGGTAATTTTAGATTATCGTAATTTAAAGTTCCTTTTTGATCACTAGGATCAACCTTATTGAATCCTTTTCCTACATAGCCACTTTTATTGTTTTCCATAGCTTCCACTTGTCCCGGTTTTGGATAATCTGTATAAAAAGAATCAAATTTTCCATAAATATTGTTTACTACATCAAGAGGTGATTTTACATCATATCCACGCCACGGAAATAGCCTGTCTAAGTAAGAACCATCTTGGGACGATGCAAAATAATATTCAAGCTTATTTAAAAATGATTTCATATATAAAGAAACTGAAAGAAATACTATTGGCTTTTCTTCCTTACTAGTAAAATTATCTGGATCAACTGTCAAAACAATTAGTTTAGGTTTATGGTAAGAAAACAGTTCTTTCAGTGAATAATAAGTACCAACAAACATTTGCTGAGAAAATGCATAATTAAAAGTATTCTCTCCCAATTCCTTGTCCATAATATACGGATTAATGTCTCTTTGAGATAGTGATGCACCTGCAAATACCACATCAAAATCTTTCTTCTCAGAATACATTTCACGCATGGTCATTCGTGAATAATTGCCTTTTGGTACAAGGGCAAATGCTAAGCCATAACTTAAAATAATAAAGACCATTATAAATATAATTCCACTAAACCATTTATATTTAAAATTGCGCATACATAAATCCTCCTAGAAGATTTCCAGAACTAGCATCAAAGCTTATGACAGCAAAAATTAATGCATAAAATACTGCCCACCTAAAAACTAAATTTTGCTTAGATAAAAATTCACGTATCTTTACTCCTCTTTCTTGTAATACACTTACTGCAAACAAAATAACCGTTGCCCAAAATAAAATTCTAAAATCCTGTTCTTTAAGTCCAAGTTTATAAATTGTACCATCAAGTAATTGCGTAATTTTAAAATTTGCTACGGTATTATGTAACATATAAAGTGAAGAGTTAAGATTACTTGCTCTATCAAAATACCATCCTAAATTTACAATAAAAAATGTTCTTAATATCCTAAACAAGTGATATGAGAAGCATTCCGTATTTACTTTAGTTACTCTTTTTAACCATTCATAAAACGGTTCTAGAATCGTGCTAAAGGCAATAACAATTCCATTATATAATCCCCATGCTATATAATGCCAATAAGCTCCATGCCAAATGCCAACAACTAAAAATACCACTAAGTTAGAAAATACAACCGGAATAGTCCTTCCTGCTTTCCTTCCAAGATGTTTATTGGCTAGTTTTGATACCTTAGACATTTTCTTTGAAAGAGCTAGAGGGTAAAATATATAATCGCGCATCCAAGCACCTAAGGTAATATGCCATCTGCGCCAAAATTCTGATAGTGAGGTTGAAAAATACGGTCTTCTAAAATTCACAGCCATATTTATTCCAAGCAATTCAGAGATCCCCATAGCAACATCAATTCCGCCTGAAAAATCTGCATATTGCTGTAATGAATAGAATAAAACTCCTACTACTGTGATTGCACCACCATAATTATCATAGTTCTTAAATGTTTCATTAACTAATGTGATTGCTCTATCTGCAATTACCATCTTCTTAAAAAGCCCCCATAAAATCAATTGGAGACCATATTTAAATTTCTGCCAATCAAACCTGTGAGTTTTATATAACTGTTCTGATAATTTATCAAATCTATTAATAGGGCCTTGTACAATTTGAGGAAAAAATGAAATAAACAGTGCAAATTTAAATAAGTTTTTTTCTGCTTTATATTTTCCATTATATACATCAATTAGGTATCCCATGGACTGAAAAGTATAAAAAGATATTCCTAATGGTAGCAACAAATCCAACTTCATTGGAACTGTTCCATGATGCGTTACCATGTTAAACAATCCAACAATGTTTTTTGATAGAAAATCAAAATATTTTAAAAACGCTAAAATTCCAAAATTACTTAATAAAACACACCAGAAAATTATTCTCTGCTTCCTCTTTGCCAGAGCCTTTATTTGTTTCTTATTTTCAGGTGTCAGTGTTTCTTTTTTTTCAGTTAATTCAATTTTCATATTTTCGCTAATTTTACTTATAATAATTGTTCCAACCCAGACTGTCAAAGTCGTAAAAACTATATATCCAACGGTCTTTATACCAGCAGATATATAAAAAATATAACTTCCAATAAGTAAACATATCCATTGAACCTTCTTAGGTAAAATATAGTATGCCAAAATCAATATAACAAAAAAAATACAAAAATTAAATTGCAAAAACGACATTATTCCACATCCTTATAAAGAGATTAATATACATGTTTCAAAAAGTTTAATTCATAAAAATTCATCTTAAACTATATACTACAATTCACAATGCACAGTTCACAATGCACAATTACGGATAAAATTCTTGCAATATTTTTAGAATTATGATAAAAAATCATTTTTTCAATATATAGTTTTATAAAGAATGAATTATACTATTTAAAGCTTATATATGGCAAAAAATATTTAATATCCAAACATTTTTTATTATAGCACTTTATAACATTTGTTCCATACATAAACTAATAAATATAAGAATTTTTTAATACTTTTGTACTATAGATATCCAACTTGAGACATAGACTTATGCATATAGTACACCGAAAGAAGAAACATTGTTGCTTCGCAGGACTATAAAAATTTCGCTGAAAGTGCTAAATTGCAGGTTGTCGCAACTTATGCTTGCTCCCACTTTCAGTGTGACAAGCATAAATAGGACAACCTACAATAAGGCACTTTTAACAGCTCATTTTTAAATGCCTGCTGCGCAAAAATGTTTCTACTTTCTAGTATGCATATATTTCAAGGTATAAGTAAATTTCAAGTTGTGGATATCTATATAGATAATACAATCATAAACTATACTTAGACTATGAAATGTCTTCCAACCAGAAATGAGTAATATACTTTTGTGGAATGTTTCATTGGTAATTTTGATGGATGTGATTCTTTGGCTATAAGTTGTTCCAAATGTGCTAGTTCAAAAAGTGAGAATCGAAATTTCATATTTCGTTCTTCGAACTTTCTCTGTGAGCGCTTGTTCTTTGAGGATAGCACTTTGGGTACAACTTTATAGCCTTAAAATCACCCATCAGAATTACCTAGAAACTGGAACAAAAGTATGTTACTCATTTCGGCGAGTTATATGCATAAGTTCAGGTCTTAGTTGTGGTATCTATAGTCCACATATTATTCCACAAAAAATACGTTGTATCGACGGTAAGTGGTATAACTGCCTGTACAACGCATTGATATTTCATATGTATATTGAAAATATTTTTATTTATGTAATATCCTGATTTAAATTTCAGTGTGAAACTATATATTAATTTTGGATTATTTTTTAATCCATATTTAATTCTGGCTTCCATATGGTTAATTGATTCTTTCCATTTCGTTTTGATTTTAATGATGCTTTATCTGCATTTTTTATTAACATTTCCTTATCATAATTGACATCAACTAAAGAGCTAATTCCTACACTAATAGTAATATTAAAAGTGTTAGATATAGACTTAGATTTGCTTAGTCCAACTTTTTCAGAAATCCACTTCTTAAAGATATTAGAATTAAATAATTTTTCCGATTTAAACATGCTTTCTTTTATCACTTCTACATCTAATGCTGTTTCTTCTGTTTCTTCTGTTTCTTCTTCCTCTTTATCACCAATTTCAAATTTATAATCACTAATAATATTTTTTATTTGCTCCATAATAACCCCTGCATCTTCACTATTAGTATAAGGCAAAATTATCGTGAATTCATCTCCACCATATCTAAATATAACATCTTCATCACGTAGAATGCTTCGCATAACTTCTACAACCTTTTTTAAAAGAAGATCCCCTACTGGATGTCCATGAGTATCATTATATTTTTTAAAATTATCTATATCAATCATTGCCATAGATAGATCATTCTCATCCTTTTGAACTTTTCTAATATATTCATCAAGCATATTTTGAAAATAACGATGATTATAGACTCCTGTAAGTCCATCTCTTGTAGCTAATCTTTCTACATTTTTGTATAAAAAGGCATTTTCTAGTGCACTTGTCAAAGGTGTTATAGTTCCATTTATAAGTTCAATTTCTTCTATTGTTAATTTATTTTTTGTGTTTATATGTAAAATACCTATACAACTTTCTTTTGATAATAATGGGATGGAATATATGTATCCTTTATCTGCTTTTAATTCAGCCATATGTTTCTTTTTAAAAGCTTCTTCCACAGTTCCACTAAACTCCAAACCTTTTTTATCATCCCCATAAGATGAAATAACATTAATCTTATTTTCATCCACTTTATCAAATATACCTAAAGTACATGAATGAACTTCTATAATCTCAGTTACTATCTTAATACCCATATTAGATACCTCTTCCAAATCCATAGATGAGGTTATTCTTTTAGTTAGCTCAAACAGTCTTTGATTATTTTGATTTTCTTTTTGAAGCTTAGCAGTTAATTGGGCATTATTTATAGCAAGTCCAATTTCTCCAGATATAGTATTAATCAATTTAAAATCTGATTCTCCAAAATCCGAATCTTTTTTACTTCCTAAAACTAATACACCCAATATTTTTTCATGCATTTTTATAGGAATTGTAATCTGGGCTCTTGTATCACTTATGCACCGTATATATCTAAAATCCTTTTGAACATCATCTGTGAGTAACCCCTGTTCTTTATAAAATGTCCATCCAACAAGACCTTCACCTATTCTGAAAGTTGTCTTTTCTAACTCTTCATATAAAACATTAGAATGTGATTTCAGTTTAAGTTCATCTTTTTCTAACAAAAATATTAATCCAAAATCTGCATTTGTGTGAGTTACAAGACGAGCTAATATAGTATCTAATAACTCTTGTATAGATGCCATATTATATATAGCAAATGCTGTATCATATAAAATACTATTTTCAAATTTTAATATTCTTATACTTCTATTTATTTTATCTATTTCATTGAATAGAGATTCTCCATCTATTAATTTAACATCATTAGAATATTTTCTATCTCCAATATTTAAATTACTTTTCATTTGTTTTAATTTTATATATGCTCTTATAATTTTATTTACAATAATGGCCAATAATAAAATAATAGTAAACATAAAATAAATAAAATTGCTAATTTCCCATTTTTCAAAGGATATAATTATTTTTTGCTGCACTAAAATAATAAATAATGTAGGCATTAATATGGCAATAATCCTAAAGATTAGATACAGTTTAAATGTAAAGCTTTTACTCACTATTAAATTTCCCTTTTCGATATAATATATGTTTCAATTCACAATGCACAGTTTTCAATCTACAATTCACAGTTTTCAATCTACAATTCACAGTTTTTCAATGCACAATTCACAGTTTCAATTTACAGTTCACAAGCCACAGTTCATAATTTTCAATGCATAGTTCACAATTACTGCTAGAATTCTTGCAGTACATATTCAATTTAATAAATATTAATCAAATAAGTACTTGTATTCATTTCTATGTCCTCAATAAATTCAGATATTGAATTTTCACAATACACGGCAAGATCAATATCACTTTTTAATAAATTATCTCCTCTTGCTCTAGATCCAAAGAGAATAACTTTATTAATACTTTTATGCTTATGGCATATATCCAATATATCATCAACAATTTTCTGTTCTAAATTCAAACTTATCGCTCCTTTGGCTTGTCACACTTAACATACATAATATTATAACCTATAAATTATTTACTTAAAACAATAAATGTACTAAGTACTCTTTTATATCTATCACTATTAACTTCTGCCATAATATATTTTATATAAATTTTCATTCATCTATCTCAAACCCTTATGTTTCCTATAAATATTTACATATTTAAATATTTTCCTAGGTAAATATTTTTCTATAAACATACTTACCTAGAAAAATATATTCCCATAAACCTATTTTCCTAGAAACATTTAAACCTATTTTTATTCTAAAATATGAACCTAGAAACCTATGAATATATAAAAAAATTTAAATTTTTTCATATTAAAGTATTTATATATTTTAATATTTGCATATATCTTATATGAGGAGGTAATTAATTCTGCATATGATAAGGCTTATATAATATATTATTTCTTCATATTTTAATACATAGGGAGGAATTATAAATGAACATGTCTGTAAAAAAATCTAAGGTAAAAGGCGAAATCAAGGATGATTTTTCCATTGTGGAAAATGAATCTTCAGATATATTTACCTTCTCAGAAGGAGAGCTTAAATTAGATGGGACTCTTATAAAATCATTTTCTTTTGATTCTGATGAAGAACTTATTGAACATCCTGCGCCACCCACCATTCACGATACCACCACCAACAACAATAATAACAATAATAGCAATAATAATAATAATAATAATAATAATAATTACAGTAACAATGATAGCACTAATACTACACCTAATTTAAATTCTCATGATATTCCATATAATCCTGATGTCAAAAATGAAATTTTGGACCACAGAACTTTAAAAGTTAATCCAAATGGAAGAACACCATCTGTTGATGGCGAAGCTTTTGATATGGTAAGAAGCTATACTTTAAGACGCTCTACTGTAAGAATCTTAAGTAAAATTAAAGCCATTCATATTGATGATAATGTTTATTTAAATACCATCGTTGACGAAGCTATTCGTTATTATTATGAATATCTTAAAACTCAAAATGAATGACTTCTTCTGATGTTTATGTAAATTTATTCAGCTACGAAAGAGAAAAATCTCCCACCTACTAATAAAAAATATAGGCAGGAGATTTTCTTAATCCTCTTCTATTAATTCAACTTCTGATAAATCCATCTCTAAATCGTCAAATCTTATAGATTTAAATTTTTCATTTAATGTACAATTATTCTTTAATTCATATTTATTATTTACTAATGAATAAATCCATACTTTCTTACTCATTGGTGATACAATCCAATATTCAGGTACTCCATATTCCTCATATAAGTCCTTTTTAGAAATAAGATCATCATCTGAATTTGATGGACTTAAAACTTCTATAACTAATTGCGGAATTCCTATATATCCTCTATAAAAAATTTGATTTTTATCACAATATACTGCAACATCTGGAGCAACTTCAGCTTTCTTTGATTTTATTAAATTATCAATAATATTTTTATCGGATTTGATAATAGCTGGATCTTCTTTAGTCAAAAATAATGCAGCCTCAATTGAAACATTACAAGATTTTTTGAAATAGTTTCTTAACTGCAAATACAATTCTCCTTGTAACTCTATATGATTATATCTAGGCCTTGGCGACATATATTTTATATTATTAATCCACTCTTCTTTTAATAATAATTTTTCTAAATTCCCCGATTCCATACTATCATCTCCCCATACACAATAACTGTATCATAAAATTATTTAGTACTTTAATTATAACCTATATTTTCTCTTCCTAAAACAAAAAATAGATTTAATACAATGCTTATGCTCGGTAATTTTTATTTTTACAAAAAGTATATGGTTGCTCTTCTCTGATTTTAATATTCCTAAATCAAATTATTTCTTGTATATAATTTGATTAGGTATGCGAATTGCAACTCCTGTTTGATCAAATTGATAATCAGTACCTTCAATTGGATCTCTGCCTTTAACCATATTCATCCCTATAGTATAAAGTGCTTCTGCCATTGCTTTTGGATCTTGAAAAATAGTCCCTAACATTAATCCTTCATTAATTAACTTCTGTGATTCTGGCAATCCCTCAACACCAACTACTGCAATATTTTTTTCTTTATCTCCTAAATTGTATCCATAGGATTGCAGTGCTTCAATTGCACCTAATGCCATGGAGTCGTCATTTGCAATTATAGCTTCAATTTTAGGTCCAGTTTTTAAAAATAGCGACTCTATGGCCTCTTTTGCGAGTTCTCTACTCCAATAAGCAAATACTCTTTCAAGCTCCTGAGTTTCTACTCCTGATTCACTAAGTTCTAAAAGAGAATATTTTGTTCTATCAGCTGCTACCAAATTATTTCTTTCACCTTCTAAAAGAACATATTGCATTATTCCATCATGGTTCTTATCAATGGAATCTCTATTTGTGTTCCATTCATTAGCAAGAATCTCGCCCTCCATAGTTCCATCGCTTTTTGCATCTAACCCTATATATAGAGATTTATTGTATGTTTTAATCTCACTTAGCAGCGGCTCTCTATTAAAAAATATCACTGGAATATTAGCTTTAGCAATTTGATTAGTAACTCTTTTTACCGTTAATTCATCCCTGTTCTTAACTAGATGCATTATTATAAGATCAACACCTTCTTTAAGTACATTATCAAGCTGTTCATTTTGCACTGCTTGATTTGATTTAGCATCATAAAACGTGAATTCTACTTTTCCTGGATTTTCTTCTTGAATATCTTCTAAATCTTTACGCACTAAAGAAATATAATCATCACTAAAATTTATTAAAAATACAGCTACTCTAACAGGTCTTTTTTCAGCAACATTAATACTCGCAAATGCAGCTTTTTCTTTAAAGCTAAATAACATATATGACATTATCATTAGAAACATTATAATAGATAGCATTTTCTTAAACATTTTTACTTCCTCCAACAATAGAAAATTTCCACAATGTTATTATGTATATCGCGAAAATATTTATGCTAACCTATTATGGGTATTTTACAATTTTTAATATTAAGTATAAGTAAGATAGAGTGGTAATAAATACCACTCTATTAAACCCCTAAACAATCATTTCCTAGGAAAATAAATCTTCTATATCAACTTCAAAAAGTTTTGATTTGACAATTCCAGTTTCAGTCTTAACTATGCTTTGTTCATACATTCTATCTTGGTTTAGTGTATATAACATAACAGTATTTAATATAGGATTAACTATCCAATATTCTTTCAAAACCGCTAGCCTAGAGTTATCACTTATTTTATAATCTTAACTTTTCTATTTCATTTATATTTAATCCTGTTTTAACAGCTATAGTTTCATTATCTAAAACATCCAATAAATTTTTAGCTATCTCAAAAGCCTTTTTATTTTCTCCTTCTTTTATTCCTTTTTCTATTCCTCTTATTTCAGTTGTTTTCATTTCCGCTATGTAATCTCTAAGTCTTTTTAAATCATTTTCGTATATTTCTCTTTCATCTTTATCCAAATACATAACGTCCAATCTTTCTACAGCCTTCTTTACTGCTTCATCTACTGCTAATTCTTCTGGAATTTTATCCTTTTCAAGCTCATATGCTCTGTTTAAAAAAACTATCCATCTATCTAAAGCTGTTCTTACATCCTTAAAATCCTTTTTGAATTTATTTAATTCTAAAAAGTGCATTTCAAATACAGAGGATAATTCTTTCTTACTTTTTTCATTGTAAACTTTGTATACATTATGAAATTCTTCTTCATCCAAATAATCAAAGTCAAGAATATTTATAGATATTGTTTTTCTTAACTTATCATAATTATATCCGCCTTCTAATTTATCTGAATATACTTTTGCCCAATAATAAAAGGCTCTCTTTTCATAGAAAATCTGCTCTGAAAGCTGCATCTCTATATCATACCAGATTCCCTTATCATCTACTGCTTTTATGTCCAGTATGCTCATTTTGTCTTTTCTATAATTTGCTATATTATATGGATTTTTAAGATATACATCTTTTATTTGTTGATTCTCTGATAACATTGAATTTATAAACGAAATAAGAATATCTTTGTTCTCTTCACTTCCAAATAGCTTTTTAAATGCAAAATCAACTTTGGGATTTAATCTACACACAAGCTTCACTTCCTCTCTCATACGTATTGATACTTTATATTGATTATAGTAATATTATAACCTATAACCAATTTCACTAAAACAAAAAAACTGCACTAAATAATTATTCACTTCACTGCTTGTTCTTGGTGTTTCTTTAAAAGTATCTGCCCCCCCTTTGTGATACTCATTGCTCCATAGAATAATTTAAATAATTTAAGATAAATGTTTATTTTTATAAAAAATTTAATACAATATAAATAAGAAAAGCTTAGTGCTGGTAACACTAAGCTAATCCTATATTAATTTCAAGATTAAATTCACTTATCTAACTCCACTTTAACTTCGTATTCATTTAAGATATTATTATCATCTTCATATTTTATGCTTGAATCTGGTTTATTATTATATACTCTTATAATAAGAGTTGTTGTTCCTGGATCTAAAACAATATTATCATTATCAACAAGCTTTGCTCTTCTCACCTCACCAATATCTGAATATGAGGTCACCCTAAATACTTTAATATACTTTTCATCTAATCTTTTTATATTAACACTTATATTATCTGATGACGCTTTTGCATAATAAGTTCTCTTATTTTTTGCTTCAATAACTATATTATTACTATTATATTTGTTATCACTATAAAGTTCCATTGCACTGCCATCTTTATTTAGCAATCCTATTTTGTTGTAATAAGAATAATAAACCGTTACTTTACATGTATTCGATTTTCCACTTCCGTCATTTGCTGTACATATAATTGTTGTAGTTCCTTCCGATATTCCTTTTACCTCTCCATTTGAACTTACCCTTGCTACATCTGTATTACTAGATTTCCATGTTACTTTTTTATTGTCTGCATTGCTTGGCAATACTGTTTCCTTTAGCTTTAAAGTATCTCCTTGATTAATAACTGCGCTTGATTCATTCAACATTACTCCTGTTACGCTTACTGTATCTTTATTATTAAGACTTTTATCTGATTCTTTTTCGGAATTAACCTTTAATTCTGATCCAACATTGTTTACTATAGTATCCGTTGATTGAACTGAGTTTCCTTCAGTTTCTGTAGCATATATTTTTATAGGATTTAATACTGATACTGATGCTACTATCAGTAAACCAGATATCACTTTTATTAATTTAAGCTTTTCCATTGCTCATCCCCCTAACCATTTTTATTTAATTATACCATATTTTTCTTTTAAGGTTGTAAAATTTTAATCTCACCATGTTATTACCACATATAATAATACTAACTTTAAGGTCCAACCTGACATAGATTTTATACTTCTGAAGTCTCCATTGCCCCATTATTATCAAAATGATACCATTTGTCATCTATCTTTATACGTCCTGTCTGCATTATGCCTTCCTCATTAAAGTAGTACCATTTAGAGGATTTCTCATCATAATACCATCCAGTTTTCATAGCTCCATCATTGTAATCTCCAAAGTAATACCAACTATCTCCATACTTTTTCCAATCATGAATCATCCAACCTTCTGAATCAAACAAATACCATTTTCCGTTTATGAATTCCCAAGCATCCTTAGTAAAAGTTCCATCATTATGCTTATACCACCATTTACTATTTTCATTTATCCAAGTTCCTAAGTACATATTATTTTTAAGCAAAACACCTTGTGTAAATAAATTCACATCGCATTTTCCGCTTACCCCTGATATATCTCCATTTTCAGTATATTGATGCCCTATTCTATTAGTAAAGAAATTTGAAGGAAGGTTCCAGGGATCATTATTATAATTTGCTTCCCAGAAAGGATAATCTTTTATTTTACTTTTTATCTCTTCTATATTTGATAAAAATCCTGTATAAGAGTAGATTCCTAATTGAAGAGGACTTAATTCCTTAAATGCATTTATAAATCTTATTATATAATCACACAATTCATCAAATTCAGATTCAATATCAAGCATAGGAATCATGTCCCATGCACAGTCTTTAATCTTTTTATAAAAGTTTTCTGCCTGAGCCTGTGGAGAGCTTGTACTAACTAGAAAATGATAAGCTCCAACATTTATCCCATGGCTTTTACATAAATCATAAAACTCCTCTAGTCTGCTGTCTTGAAACGTCTTCCCCTCAGTAGCTTTCATATAGACGCATTCTATGTTATCTTCTGCGACTTTATCAAAATCAATACTTGCATTATTATTTGATATATCAATTCCTTTAACATACCTCATTACCTATACCCCCTTATATACATTTTTTCAATTCACAATGCACATTTTGCAATTCACAATTAGCAATTTGCAATGCTCAATTTACCTCTTTCAATTCTCAATTTACACTTCGCAATTAGGGATAAAATTCTTGCGATATATTTAGAATTACCATGAAGAATTATTTTTGCAATATATTAAGACATAATCCCTAAAATAACCAATTCATATGATTAGCTATCTTCGTTCCACCCCAGAAGCTTCTTCTCTAAATCATCATAATCATACTGCCTAGGCTCAAAGTTAATAAATCTAAGTTTTGGTTTTTCTTTAACAAATGATGAATTGCCTGCATCGCAATCATTAAACTCCATATCTTCATAGTCTTTTGGATATCCTTCCTTAAGCCAGTTTTTAAGGATACCATTAATATAATTTATATCAAGCTTATTTCTTTCTATGGCCTCTCTAACAGCCATTTCTACATACTTTTCTTTATGAATCATTAACTCTTTTATTACCCAGCTTAAAGTAAATCCTCTTATGACTTTATTATCTTCTTCTAAGGTTTTTATAATTTTAAGAGCCTGTGATTTTATTTCATCATGAGACGAAGAGACAATTTTAGTCTGTATATGAGCTTTATCATAAGATTCATCATTTTCTTTTGTTAAAGCAACATCATTTACCTTATCTTTTTCTTTATTCTCTTTTTTATCTATATTCTTTTTCTTATGTTCTTTATCTTCTTCTCTCTTCTCCTTCTGTAGCGTTACATTTGCGTTACAGTTTTTATTTTTGTTAATTTTATTAGTGTCACTTCCTTCATCTCTGGCATTATTACAAGCTTCATCAGCATTTAATTTATTCTCTACAAGTTCCTTTTCTTTTTTATTTCTCTCTCTAAAGTTTTTAACTCTTTCACGAGTACCCTCTTTTACTCTTTTCATTCCTTCAATATTTTGATGTTTTTCCCAGTTGCATATTTTTATTACGCCATTTTCATAAATTTTAATAAGCTTAAAAGATTCTAATATATCTAGAACCTCTTCTATAATATCTAGTGGCCTGTTAAATAATATAGACAGCATTTTTTTAGTATAAGGTACGTCTTTTTTTAGATATATTAATCCACCATCATTAACCTTTCCCGCCTGTAAAAGCAGTCTTATCCATACATAATTTGTACAATCTCTTAATGGCAGTGAGTCAATTAATCTCATTGTTTCATCTTCACACATATTTGTATTTAGCTTAATCCACTCTATCCCCTTCATAAATACGTCCCCTACCTAATTTTTACTTAAAATATTCAGTACTCCCTTTTAGATTTATTTTCACTCATTTTCTTCTCTTCAACCTAACTTAAATGGCACATATGCTACAATGCACAATACGCAATTATGGCTAAAATTCTTGTAGTATTTTTACAATTATCGCGAAGAATTATTTTTGCAATATACATTATAAGCTGTACTCATAATTGGTAAATATACGCAGATTTAATAGTTCTATAATTCTCACAAAAATAAAGTAATCTCTGAAACTATATAAATATAGATAAACAGCCATGACTAAACTCCACTGTATAGGCTATTTATCTATATCTTTAGTCACCTAGGCGAAATTTCCTTTAAGATATGATCATAAAAAAATACTTTTTCCTCATTAACTATCTTTGAAATCACCTTTTCATCTCTATGTATCTCTTTAAATACAAATTTTCTGCTGTTGATTAAACATGCAAAATAGCATTTATCGGCTTTTGTAACTCTCATATTATGTTGACATTCAAGAAAAACATTTTTATTTATTTCTTCATCAAAGTTAATTCCATTATATATGCTGCAAAGTAAAATAGAATTTTCACCAACTATTCTTCTATCTACTTTACAACACATAAATTCATATTCTTCATCAATAATTGTTTTTAATTCTTTTCTTACCTTCTTACCACTTCTTATGGTAAATTCTTTACATAAAATCTCCTTTAAAGTATTAAACCAATAAATTTCTTCATATTCTTCCTTAAGATTTATATGTCTACTCTGACCTTTTTCTAACTTCTCTTCATATAATTCTTTTATTGTTTTCTTTGCATTTATACCTAATATTATCCCTATCTCATTCCCATAAATGAATTTTAAATCTCTTTCTGCCATACTTCCCCCTTAAACGTAAATACTTTCATGTCATCGTTTACAAAACGCATATATTAAAAATATTCACTTATTCTAATATTAAATAAACATCTTATTGCGTTTAAATCTTCTGAAGTAAATCTTGCACCTCTTCCATTTAACGCATTGTTAACAAAAGAGCTTGATCTGCCAATGTGTTCTGCTAACTCACTTTGTTTGATGTTATTCACCAATAAGAATTCCTTAAACTTATTATATTGAGCTTGTGACTTTGACATGCTATATTCCCCCTTATATAATTTTATCGTAACAGCATTTGGTTTAAGTTGCCACCGTTAATTTAATTATACGACTACAGCTATAAGTGTCAATGATTTTTTTGGAAATTTTTTCAAATTATTTTCTTGCTTTTTGTCGCTTACAGTTGTATACTTATCTCCAAAGTAATCTTTTACATTATGGAGGAGAAATATGAATATAACAGGTATAATCCTTAAGAACTTGCGATTAAAAAAGAATATTACTCTAGATCAGCTAGCTTCTGAGATAAATAAAACATTTGATATTAATATTACTGGAAGCATGCTTTCTAAATGGGAAACTGGTAAAGCAGCACCAATATATGATCACTTGAAACGCTTAGCCTCATACTATAATGTCACTACAGACTTTCTTCTTGGTTTTGATCAATATGAAAACTTAATTAGCGTTGATTCTTCTGCTAATTTAAATAAGACAAAACCTAAAATACGTTATTCTAAAAAGGCCAATAAAGTAAAAACACTAGCAAAATTATTGGAGAACGATAAGATCACTCTTAAAGATCTTCTAATCTTTGAGGATTTTATTCGTATTTATATATCAAAAAAATCAAAAAATTTATATAGGTAGAAGACTAGATAAATTTCTAGCTTCTATTTTCTCAACTTTCTTCTTTACTCAATTCACAATGCACAATCGCAGTTAAAATTCTTTAAATATTTTTATAATTAGAATTATTTTTGCAATATATATTTTAAATACACAACTTAACATACATTATAGATAAACAGAATATAACCTAGATTTATGTTATAACTTATCGAAATTATAAATATCCAATTTTCAAATTTGATATCCATATTGTACATACCTAATATCCTATATATGTTGCAATTCACAATTACGGTTAAAATTCTTGTAATATTTTTAGAATTATCATGAAGAATTATTTTTGCAATATATATTTTTTTAAATTTTTTCTTAAAATTTGTTCCCAAAGTGTTTATAAAAATCTTTTTTTCTGTATATCTCTTATGAAAAGTAATTTTTAGGAGGGATTATATGTGAATTATGATTATATTGAACACTTAGCCTCAAAGGCTAAGGGTGGTGACCTTAAAGCTAAAGAAAATTTAATTAAGGAATTTACTCCACTTATAAATTCCTTATCTATGAGAACATTTATCCATGGTTATGAAAAATGCGATATCAAAAATGAGTGCTTCTTAATGCTTTTTTACTGCATAGCTAAGTACGATTTAAATACTCATCGTTTTGTTGCCTATGCCACAAATTCCATAAAAAATAATCTACTTGTTTTACTAAAAAGATACGATAATCGAAAAGATATTGATGGATATTTCTCTTTAAGTGATGATATTGAGTGTAATACTTCTCTAAGTAATGATATGGAAGATGAAAGTATGAATCTTGAATATGAGAACATTAAACTATTATCTGCAATAAAAAATAATTTAAGCCCTTCCGAGAGATATCTAATAAACTTTGTCTTTTTTATGAAAAATACCCTTACAAATTATGCTTATCATGAGAATGTATCATATATGACAGCTTTAAAAAGAAAGAAAAAAGCTTTAAAAAAATTAAAAAGTTGTATTGTTGGAGGTAATGAATTATGGGAATTAACGATATGATGAGCCTTATTACTAATGCTGGATTTCCTATAGCAGTGTGCGCTTATTTACTATTTCGCCTTGAAAAACAACTCTCCACTCTTTCATCTTCAATAAACAAATTAAATACTATAATTTCTACTAAACTAGGTGTTGTCATTGATACTTCATGTGATAGCGAAGTTCAAAATCTGAAATAAAAAATAAATTTTAAAAAAATTTTCAAATTACCCTTTATAAAAATCAATTTTTGTGTATATACAATATGAGAACAAAATTTAGGAGGTAAGAAAATATGGCAGTAGCAAAACAAATTAAAACTACATCTTTAAGTATCGAGGTTCAAAGTGGATTGGATAAAGCCGGCGACCCAATCTATAGCAAGAAAAGTTTCGCAAATGTGAGGACTGACGTAGCTCCTGAAAATGCATATGCAGTAGGAGAAGCAATTAAGAGTGTTATGTCCACTGGTACAAGATCCACTTTGTTAAATGAATCTTCAAGCCTTACTCAAGAATAAAAACAGCTCAATCAAACACTTAACTTCCCTTTCAAGATATGTATTAAACTTTAAGTAATTCTTAGTTTACTTAATATTCAAAAAGGTACTTTCTCTTATCTTTCATCTTATAATAAATCTTTAACTACTATCAAAAAAATTTTTAGGGGGATTTAAATTATGGAATATGTTTTAGCAATGACTTTTATAACTGAAAATGGATTAAAAAGCAACTTCAGTATCAGCGGGGTTAAACCTGATGTTACTCCTGCTGAGGTAAATTCTCTTATGGACACAATCATTCAAAAGAATGTCTTCTTCAGCTCCTCTGGAGCTTTAGTAAAAAAATCAGACGCTAAATTAACAGAGAAAACTGTCACAAAAATTGATGTAGCATAAAATTAAAAGGCTCGTTACTTTGTTGTAACGAGCCTTTTTCAATAGTATAAAAAATATAAATTGGTTTAAAATACTATATATATATATTGCAATTCACAATTCACAATTGCGGCTAAAATTCTTGTAATATTTTTAGAATTATGATGAAGAATTATTTTTGCAACGTATATATTAAGGAATAATAAGGAGTTTTTTTAATGATTAGAAAACATAAAAATAACTTTATTCTAATATCACTATTCTTATGTATACTAATATTCATCTTCCTCCCTATAAATCTCTGCCCTCCGTTGCTAAGATATGCTAGTATTTTCTCAATTTCAGACTCAAGTTCAAATAATAACTTAAGTGAAAGTAATTCTACTGAAAAAAGAGCTACTCTGCCATATGATAAAATAATATGGAGAGATGGATTGTATCATTACTGAGTACTTTTAGCGAATGCTTGCTATATCTCACCTTAATTTTTGTATTTCTTCTATAGTTAATCCAGTTTTAATCGCTATTGTTTTATTGTCTAAAACATCTAATAAGTTTTTAGCTATATTTATTTTTTCCTGATACTGTCCTTGTTTTATTCCTTCTTTTATTCCTTTTTCTTCAGCACTCCTAATTTCTGCATTATGAATACGTAGTGCTTTTAAATCATTCTCATATATTTCCCTTTCTTCTTTGTCTAAATACATTATATCCAACTTTTCTATAGCTTTTTTTATGTTTTCGTCTTCTTCTAATTCTTTTGGTATTTTATATTTATCTATTTCATAAGCTCTATTTAAAAAGCTAACCCATCTATCTAACGCAGTTTTTACATCTTTATAATCCTTCTTAAATTTATTTAGTTCTATAAAATGCATTTCAAATAAATCAGAAAATTCTTCTTTTGTTTTTTCATTATAAACCTTATATACATTATGAAAATCTTCCTCTTTTAAGTAATTAAAATCTAATATATTTATTCCTATAGTCTTTCTTAAAATTTCAAAATCATCTCCACTTTCTATCTGATCTGAATACACCTTTGACCAATAATAAAAAGCTCTTTTATCATAAAAGCCTTGTTCTGCTATTTGCATCTCTATATCATACCATATTCCTTTTTCATCTACTGCTTTTATATCAAGAATTGTCATTTTACCTTTTCGGTAATTTGAAATATTATATGGATTCTTTAACTCTATATCTTCTATTTTATTTTTCTCTGATATTATGGAATTTATAAATGCTATTAATATACTTTTATTTTCTTCACTTCCAAATAACTTTTTAAATGCAAAATCAACTTTTGGATTTAATTTACACACAAGCTTCACTTCCTCTCTCATATATATTCACACTTGATATTGATTATAGTAATATTATAACCCATAGCCAATTTCCTTAAAACAAAAAATTGCACTAAACCTTAATTTAGTGCAATGCTTATTTCTGTAAAATTCCGGACCTCTGGATGGGTGCTAGTTGCAGCATAGCTGCTTTTTTAAGAGGCTATTAAAGTTCCTAATTGCAACATAGCTACTTTTTTATCTATGATCTTGGTTGCGCTTCGCGCTCTTTTCATATGTGAATTGATCTTAATTGCGCTTCGCGCTCTTTTCATATGTGTACATTTTTTCATAATATTTTTGATAATCACCAGAAGTAACATTATTCATCCATTCTGAATTATCTAAATACCACTTTATAGTCTTCTTGATTCCTACTTCAAAAGTAGTTTCTGGATACCATCCTAGCTCTTCTTTTATTTTATCTGGAGCTATTCCGTATCTTCTATCGTGGCCTTTTCTATCTTCAACATACTTAATTAAATTTTCTGTTACATCTTTATCTACATTTTCATTTATGTACGATATAACTGTTTTAACTATTTGTATATTTGTTCTTTCATTATGGCCGCCAACATTGTAAACTTCTCCAAGTCTGCCTCCATTAATAACCA
Source organism: Clostridium sp. MF28 (assembly GCF_002969175.1). Classification (NCBI taxonomy): domain Bacteria; kingdom Bacillati; phylum Bacillota; class Clostridia; order Eubacteriales; family Clostridiaceae; genus Clostridium; species Clostridium sp. MF28. Next base: position 4,678,946 of record NZ_CP014331.1, on the reverse strand, counting down.
TATCAATTGCTTTTGCATGATCTTCTACAAAAAGCCAATCTCTTATATTCATTCCATCACCATATACAGGTAAATCTTTATGCTGTAGACAGTTATTAATTAATAGTGGAATTAATTTTTCAGGAAATTGGAATGGTCCATAGTTATTTGAACATCTTGTTATATTTATAGGCATTTTATATGTATCATAATATGCCTTAACCATTAAATCAGAACTTGCTTTACTTGATGAATATGGGCTATGTGGATCTATTGGTGTTGTTTCCATGAAGAATCCTTCATCTCCTAAGGACCCATAAACTTCATCAGTTGATACATGAAGAAATTTAACTCCTTCTTTAAATCCATCTGCATTTTCCCAAGCTTCCTTAGCACAATTAAGCATATTAACTGTTCCAAGTACATTAGTTTTAACAAATATTTCTGGTTCTTTTATACTTCTATCAACATGTGATTCTGCTGCAAAATGAACAACATAATTTATATCATATTTCTCAAAAAGATTTGAAACTAATTCTTTATCACAAATATCTCCTTGAACAAATGTATGTCTTTCATCCTTTTCTATGGATTTAAGATTTTCTAAATTTCCTGCATAAGTTAATTTATCTAAATTAATTATCTTAATATCTTTATATTTATTTAACATGTATAAAATAAAGTTTGAGCCAATAAATCCAGCTCCACCTGTAACTAAATATGTTTTCATCACTCAGACTCCTTTACTTATCTAACCTATTAATAAATGATTTTATAGCATCTTTCCAATCTCTCATATCATCGCCCACAGTACATCTTAGCATCATATTATCAAGAGATGAATATTCTGGTCTTTTTGCTGGAGTTTTATACTCTTCTGAACTACAAGGTTTAACTTCACATTTTTCACCAGATAATTCAATTATCATTTTAGCAAAGTCATACCATGTACATTCTCCCTTACCTGTGCAATGGTATACACCATATTCTTCTGTTTGTATTAATTTTAATATATGGTAAGCTAAATCGTTAGCATGAGTAGGATTACCTCTTTGATCATTTACAACAGTTATGCATTCTTTTTCTTTTCCAAGTCTTCTCATAGTATAAACAAAGTTATGACCTACATAACCATAAAGCCAAGCTGTTCTTACTATAAAATACTTTGAAGAAAGTTCTCTCACATAGTTTTCACCTAAAAGCTTAGTTTTTCCATATACACTATATGGAGCTGTTAAATCATATTCAGTTAATGGCTTATTTCCAACTCCACTAAATACATAATCAGTTGATACCTGCACTAACTTAGCTCCAACTTGCTCAGATGCTATAGCTAAATTTCTAGGACCAATTGAATTAACTTTAAATGCAAAATCTTCATTACTTTCACAGCCATCAACATTTGTTGCCGCTGCGCAGTTAATTATTACATCTGGTTTCAAATCATTTATCTTATTCTTAACTTGTTCTAGATTAGTTATGTCTAATTCATCCACATCCAATGCTATAACTTCGGATTTTTTTATAGATTCTGAAACTTCACCTATTTCAGCTTTTCCACTTTTTATTATATCCAAAAGTTCATTGCCTAATTGACCTTTTGATCCTGTTATTAATATCTTCATAAATCCATACTCCTTGAAATTCTACAATCTAAAATCTTCATAATCACTTAAATCTAAATCCTTAAGATTTGGATGTTTCTTATCTTTTTCAGATAGAATTATGTTTTCTATTCCGTCCATTGGCCACTCTATATTTATATCTTTATCATTCCACATAACTCCACCGTCGTATTCTGGAGCATAAAAATCTGTGCATTTATAGTTAAATACAGCTTCATCTGAAAGTACTAAAAATCCATGAGCAAAACCTTCTGGAATATAGAATTGCTTTTTATTTTCTTCACTTAAAACAACACCTTCCCACTTACCATAAGTAGAAGAGCCTGTTCTTAAATCTACTGCTACATCAAAAACTTCACCTTTAGTTACTCTAACAAGTTTACCTTGGCTATGTTTTCTTTGAAAATGAAGTCCTCTAAGTACTCCTTTACTAGATCTAGATTCATTATCTTGAACAAAATTCATATTAAGGCCAGAACCCGAAAAATCTTCTCTATTATAAGTTTCCATAAAATAACCTCTGTTATCTCCAAAAACTTTAGGCTCTATTATGTAAACTCCATCTATACTAGTCTTATTAAAATTAAAATTTCCCATTTTATTAGCTCCTTATATGTTTTTAGTTGCTGCAATTTCTGATTTAACCTTTTGAAGTTCCATTTCCTCTACTATATCCATTAAATACTTACCATATCCAGTTTTCATTAATGGTTTAGCAAGTTCAATAACTTCTTCTGAACTTATCCAACCTTTTCTGTAGGCAATTTCTTCAAGACAGGCTATATATGTTCCTTGAGTATTTTGAACTGCTTCAACAAAATTAGAAGCTTGAAGCATAGATGAATGAGTTCCTGTGTCAAGCCATGCCATTCCACGACCTAATAATTGAACTTTTAATGTTCCTTCTTCCATATAAGCTTTGTTTAAATCTGTTATTTCTAATTCCCCTCTTGATGATGGTTTCAATTCTTTAGCCTTTTTAACTACTGAATTATCATAAAAATAAAGTCCTGGAACCGCATATTTAGACTTTGGCTTTTCTGGCTTTTCTTCTAAAGAAACAACTCTGCCTTCTTCATCAAATTCTACTACTCCAAAAGACTTTGGATTTTGAACATAATAACCAAATACATATGCACCTTTTTCTAAGCTTGCAGCTTTTCTTAAATGCTCTGTAAAGCTTTGTCCATAGAAAATATTATCTCCAAGAACCATCGCTACATTATCATTTCCTATAAACTCTTCTCCAATAATAAATGCTTCAGCAAGGCCGTTAGGCTTTTCCTGAACTGCATATTCAATATTTAATCCCAATTCTTGTCCATCTTTAAATAATTCTTTAAAATTAACTATATCTCTTGGCGTAGATATAATTAAAATATCCCTTATCCCTGCAAGCATAAGTACTGACATTGGATAATAAATCATTGGCTTATCATATATTGGAACCATTTGTTTTGACATTGCTTTTGTTACTGGGTATAGTCTTGTACCAGATCCACCTGCTAATATAATTCCTTTCATAATTCCCTCCTACTTTTATATTAATTAAATTTATGAATAGTGTGAATATTAAATCATTTTAAATATGATTTAGATTTTAAAATTTAAAAGTTTTAATGTTGTATGAATTATACTAATATCACTAATAAGCCTAATTTATTTAAATCCATCGTGTGACCACATAATATTTTTCTTTATAACTTTAGCAGGCACCCCACCAATTATGCATTTTTCTTCACTAAATTTATTAGACACACAAGAGTTTGCTGCAACAACACAATTATCAGGTATATATGTTTTTTTTAGTATAGTTACATTTGAAGCTAACCAAACATGATTCCCTATAAAAATTTCATTAGGATAATTTATTACTTTACCATTTTCATCAATTATTTTATGACCATCTCCATCTATTAATGTTACCTTCCATCCCAGTAAACATTCGTCTCCAATTGTTATACTTTTTGCCACAGAAACAATGCACTGTGCATTAGCTATAAATTTATTACCTATTTCAAGTATAGCATTTTTTCCTATTGTTAGATTTACTCCTCTTGCAAGAAAACAAGAACCATGTAGTACTAGTGAAGCATCTTCTTGCATATCTCAGAAACCACTTTGTTTAATTCCTAAAGCAAAAGAACCGTTATCCATCCCTATTCTTAACACCCCACGCTTTATATATAATATCTATATAGATTGAGTTCCTTTTCCACATATTTTTAATCTTTATAGAGTGTGATACACATATTGGAAATTTTAAGGCATCTTTAAATTTGAAATAATAAAAGTTAAAATATATAGTTTTTGGCATAAACATAATTTTCTGTAGTATATTCTTCATCAAAACTCCTCTAATCTCTTAAAATATTATTAATTCATTCAAGTATATCTATCTAAAAAATTTTATAAGTATAATATAAACAATTATTAATTAATAATAAAATTACTAATATATTTTCTATTTATAATAGCGATAACACTACATAAATAATCACTTCTATTCTAATTATTGTATATAAGTCACCAGATAGTAGGTAACATTTCGAGGAAGAACGACGAGCTTGCTCGAACTTTTAAAGTTCCTTACTTCATATAAACCTTATTTAAATCAATTATTTCTAGTTCTCCTCCTTGTGAAGGTTTTAATGCTTTAATCTTTTTAACAACTGAACTTTCATAAAATTTGGATTTTTAAGCTTTTCTTCTAAAGAAATAACTTTACCATTATCATCAAATTCAACTACACAAAAGTATATTGGATTTTGAGCATAATAACTACACACATAAGCATCATTTTCTAAACTAGCAACTTTTTAAAATGTTCTGTAAAGCTTTATCCATAGAAAATATTATCTCCAAGAGCCATTTCCACATTATCGTCACCAATAAATTCTTTACCTATAATAAATGCCTCTGTAAGACTATTAGATTGTTCTTAAATAGCATATTCAATATTTAAATCCAAGTCCTTCCCATGCTAAAAAGTTCTTTAAAATTAACAATATTTAGTGGTGTTGATATTATTAATATATCCTTTATTCCGGCTAACATTAAAACTGAGATTGGAAATAAATAATTGGTTTATCATCGATTAGTACCATTTGTTTTGACATTGCTTTTGTTACTAGATATAGGCGGATACCTGAGGCCCTGCTAATATGATTCCTTTCATAGTCTTCATCTCCTTAAATTATAATACGAAACTATTGTAATTTAATCCGAATGACTGAAGTTGCTAGAGACCAAATTTTATATTTTAGTCGGAAAATTACAGGAAGTTAACGTTCTTACTTTCTCAAAGAAAAATACAATTAACAATGGGATAATTACTCCAGCAACAAAATACATAATCCTCAATTGAGAAAAACTTATTGGGTATATTTTAAGTATATTTTTATTTAATTTACAAATTCGTCCAATTATACTATCTATTAACTTAAAGCATATAAAATGAAGTGCCATTATATAAAAGCTATTCTTCCCACAATACGCCATAAAGTTAACAACTTTCTTATTGCATATTTCATTTATGCAAGTTGCCATCGACATGCAAAAAAGCAGCCCTATAATTACAATAAAATAAAACCCATATCCACCATATACTAAATTATTACTTAACTCTATTTCATTCGTTGATATTTTATTTAAAAACACAATAATACCTAGGCATGGAATAAATACCTACCACCTAATTTCTTAACGTATCAAAGTATAGTTCTTCTTCATTATATATCCGAGTAAAATTATTGGTTGAAACAGCAATGCCTTATTTAAATAATACGCCTGAGCTTTCCATTCTATATTTAAAACAATACCAAGCATCCCCAATAATAATTCAGCCGCAATAAAACATATGCATGATTTATCCTTCACTTTGCGTATAAAAAAGAAAATAGTAAAGGCTGCTGTATACAAAGGCATAAACCAAAGTGCACCTACAAGAATACCAAAATTTTTATATAATACAATATTTACTATATTTTTTGTGATATTCGGATACTCATCTACTACCCCAATACTGTGCTATATAGGCAACAGAAACAACGAAAATAGGCTTATTACCACAAATTTCAAATATTGATTTTTTATAACGCCCTTAAAAAAAGCGAAAAAAGGTTTCTCCTTAATCAAAATGCCCCCGCAAAGGAAAAAAATAGAAATATGGTAAATATATAAAAATTTGCGGACATAATCCACCGATTCACTATAAAATACATCCGTATTCAAAGCATATATTAAAACAATCGATATAATTCCAATTCCCTTTAATATATCAATATATGATTCCCGTGTTTGGATATTTTTTTCTCCATAATTACATCACCTTTTCTTTTATTGATCTAATAAACTGCATAACAATTTCATTTTTAAATAGTAGCATAATTAATAAATATGAAATACCACTTAAAGCTATTGATACAATCCCAGGAAGTATGCCGACTCCTAATTTTATTGTTGTAAAATGGCATATAATAATGATTGCTATGCAAGATATTCCAACGCTTAATAATACTTTTCTGTCAAATTTAACTTGCACGAGTTTTCTAGAATAGTACCAACAAAAAGCAAATACAATAAGCTCTGCTAATACAGTAGTAGAAGACGCGCCTATATAGCTATATCTAGGAATCACGATAAAATTTATAACAATATTTGCTAAAGCACCCATTATGGTCGCAATTAGGAAATTCTTTTCCTTCTTATACGGCAATAAAATACAGCCACTATAAAAATAAGCCAATATTGCAAACATAAGCCCTATGCTTAATATTTTTAACGCAATATATCCATCTTGGTACTCCGTACCGCCTAAAATATTAATGATATGTTCGCTTAACATAAATAAGCCGACTATTGCTGGTAATAAAATAGAAATCAAAGCATTGAATACTTTTTTAAGAAGACAATTATATTTATCTATATCATTATTACCAAGATATACTGAAAATCTAGGCAATGTAACGATTAAAATAGCACTTAATAATTGTTTTACAATCGTATAAACCTTAGCTACCAAACTATATATACCAACTGCTTGATCGCTTACTAAGATCCCAAGCATTGTTGCATCCGAATTAACATATATTGTTACAGCAATTGTATTACAGAAAAGTAGTAACATCGGTAACATATGTTTTTTTAAATTTGGTTTAAATGTGAATCTTAATTTTACATATTTTCTGACATGAATGATATTCATCAAATTAGCACCTGCATTCGCACACACAGTTATTAATGCATACAATATGTAATCTGACTCGTTATGCACAATCATTAGCATCGCTACAACAGAAAGGCATTGTATAATAATATATCGAATTGTAATATAAGTAAACTCCTCGTAAATAGAATTAATCCAATCGACACCTGCTGTTGTAAAAAGTATTACTAAACTCTGAATTAGTATAAGCATTGTATAACTATGTAACTTTTCAGAAACAATAAGTATTCCAAATAGAAAAAAATATGAAACCATTGTTGACCAGCAATTTATTGTAAATATCTCACTACTAAATTTCTCAAACTCCTCTTTATTATCCCTAACTCTAGCCCCCTCTCTAATCGCATAATTAGTTATACCTAATGCAGCTATAAGAGAAAAATAGCTAATTATAGAATTTGCGAAATTATATCTACCATAATTTTCAGCAGAAAGTACACGTGAAACGTATGGTACTGTTATAAGCGGAAACAGTACTTGGCAAATTTGTTTCACTATGTTAAGTACAGCATTTTTTTTTAATGATTTCATGTTTTAGCTCCTAAATTCGAGATTTTATTATTTTCCTTTACGTATTTTTTTATCCCCCAAAATGTAGCAAATACAAATAAGACACTTGGCCAGTATATGGTTTCCATAAAAAATCCAAACAATAAAACTATAATCAAAGTATAATTAACAACCTTTTCAACATCACTGGTTGCTTTAATAGCATCTTTCACCGAAGTAATTAATATCGCACCCAGCATAATTACAGAAAAAATTCCAAAATCATAAAATACACTAAAATAAATATTATCAGTTGTAGCTACATTATAAGAAAATTCGCTTCCAAAATTCATACTTTGAATCAATGAAGCAGCAGAATTAAACCCATTTCCAATGTATGTGTGAAAGTTTAAAGGAGTTTGAATTGACAATAGTAGATGAATTGTCATGAATCTCCACGTATATGACATATCATTACTAATACTCTCTCCAAACATTCTTTCTTGAATAGAACTGTATATATCAGAAATTTGCCCTCTAAAATAAATCGCAGCTATCACAAGAAGTAAACTTACTGCTCCATATGACATAAACTTTCTCTTTGATATTGATTTTTTCTTATCAACTATATAACGAACTAAAACTATTACCATGCAAATAGTCAATATAATCCAAGACGATCTTGACTGGGTAAGAAAAATTCCATACAGAAATACTAATGCAAGTAAATAACGAATTGCTATATATTTAATCAATACTAGACTTAGACTAAGACCAATTGTAAAAAACAAGGAGCATGGTAAAGGTGAAGCAAATACTGAATTGACTCTTGTAACTGATTGCGTTGCAATAGAGAAGTTTTCAGAAACAACATTCCTACCGCTTATATTAGTCCAAATTCCAAAAATTGCCGTTAGTAATATTACCCATGTTAGTCTTAACAAAGGTTTACTATTATTTAACAAATCAACATTTCTAGCATATAAATATCCACTCACTATCATTAAACCAAATGCTAATAAGTAAAATGTAGTACTTAAGGCATCTGTTTTGTTTCTTGTATTTGCAATACTTACAAAAAGAAAAAATACAAATATTATAAACTGCTTATAATTTCTTTTTATAAAAGAAATCACTCTATTAATGTTCCTATTAAAACCGGATAAAACCATATATACCAAGGTGAAAATAATAAGTACAAAGAATTTTATCCAAATATTTGTTAATGTTATATAAAGAGATAAAATAATTCCCCAAAAGCAGTAATCAAGAAATAAGCTTTTTTTTAGACTAATCTTCATTACTGCTCACCTCCATTATTTTTGTCCTTAATATCTTTAATGATATCAGTGAATTTTTATAATAAAACAGCTTTTTGTCATCATTTCCAAGGTTATGTTCGGTAGAACCTCTTTCGAAGTGATATACTTTTATCTCTGGATAATACAACATCTTTATTCCCTCCTTAAAACATCTATAATACATAATATCTTCCTCGCAATACATAAAGGTATCAGGATCAAGTCCATCAAATTTAGTTATATATTGGGGTGTAAATATCAAAAAACATCCATGTAAAATAACATTCTCCAAAACATCAAAATACTTTTTGGGATCTATCGATTCACTATTGTTTTTATTGAATAAACGTCTCTTTATTCTTAAATAATTGATATAACTAACCTCTATTATTTTTCCAATCCATTTTTTTGACAAATAGAACTTCCTAATACTGTAGTCTTTAATAAATTCATCAACATCTTTAATCGTTAATGGGCTAAATCTACTAGGATTAGAAGTATATCTACCATCACCTGACATAATTAATGGACCGACAACTCCAGCATGAGAACTTTCATATATCTTATTGATTTGTTCGAAAATATTTTCAGATAAGATTAATATATCACTATTCAATAAAACTATATATTTTGCTGCCAACTCATTTTTAGCATATCTAAAACCCAAATTATTACCTTTAGCAAATCCTAAGTTTGTTTCACTATTAATTAAATAAATATCTTCATCGGACCCATATTTAGTCTTTAAGTTGCTCCAGCTATTATTAGGCGATGCATTATCAACGACTATTATTTTATATTCAGCAGTATCTATTTTATTTCGAATTGAATTTATACATTTATATGTGAAGTCAATATTCTGATAATGTAAAATAACAAATGCAATCATATTTTCCTTTCCATTAGCGAATAATAGATTTGTAGAATTCTATCCGCACATTTTTTTGTGTCAAATTTCTCTTCAGCATATTTTCTAGCTGAAAGCTTTAATGATTTTCTCAAAGTCTTATTTACAATCACTTTCTCTAAAAGTCTCGCTAGGCTATTTGGGTTGTTATATTGATACACCAAACCTGAATAATTGTCTATAATCAATTCAGGATTTGCACCCGTGTTGCTTGCAATTAAACATAAACCAGCCATCATATATTCTACCGTAACCCTACCAAATGCTTCGCTTCTTGATGTAACAACACCAATATCAAACCTACTAATTTTATTCTTTAATTGTTCATCAAATTCCTGAAATTGCACAACATTATCAATTTTATGATTTTTAACCCATTCAATCAATTTCTGTCCATAATCATTTGAGTAATCACCATAAACGTATAAAACATAATTATTTATATTTTTTTTATGCAAAATTTCAATTGCCTTTAATAAATCAATTAGTCCCTTTGCAGGCGTACTAGATCCAGAAAATATAATGCGAACTTTATCATGCTTTTTTAATTCATATTCAATCAACTCCGGAGATTTAACTGCATCATATTCTACTTTAATACATTCCGGGTTCAGACCCATTTTTACCCAATTATCTTTTACATATTCTGAAATACATAAGGCAACACTAGAATTTTTTTCAATATACTTACAAAAGTTTCGCCTAAATGGAATATAAGCATATTCACTACTCATACCATACTCTCTAATATGCCAAACATGAGGAATACTATAATGTTTTGATATTATTGCACCAATATCTATAATACTTACATTCGAATGTATAATATCAACATTTTTAAAATCTATTAATCCCTCTATCTTTGTTATAAAAAATTGATTAAATAAATCATGCTTCATGCGAATTATACCATGAATATAAACACTATGTATTTTTCTAAGTATTGCACGCTTTTTTTCGTATCCATACATGCAATCGGAATACGGAATAGAATAATTTTCTATTCCTTTATTATTGCACCACTCATTGAATTCATTCGATTTAGAAGTTACTACGATAGGTGTAAAATCATCCCTTCTAATCAGAACCTCTAATAAGTCCATTAATGACTTAGGAGCTCCGTATTTACCGTCATCATGCGAAAAGTACACAACTCTCATAATAAGATCCCCCTAATTTCTTGAGTAATCACGGAAACTCGCTAGCGGACCGTGATTACTCTTTTTTATTAATTTTACTTTTTCTTAATCCACCAATTTTTTTGCATAAAACACTTGACAAATATATAAAAATTTATAGCAATACTCCTAAAAATACATTTTTTAGAAATAACGTTTTTCAATTAAATATTATTTTTTAAACTTACATTTTGTAGGTTTGTTTGCTTTGTTTATTTTTATATAAATGTAGTCATTATTGATAAAATTTATAGATCTTCAACGGATTGCATAAAAATTTGGTTTTATGCATTAGTTTCCGTAACTACTCTTCTTATCCCCATGTTTTTAGCATCTTTAAGTCCACGATGTCTTTGCACAATCTTTTCAATTTTTTTACTTTCATAAAATATGATAAAAAGTTCCTTTTTTATTTCTTTAAATATTTCAGTCACCTTTGAATGATATTGAGGATATTTTTCTACAATGTACCTATGATTTCTGGCCATATAATAATGCCGCCATACAGGCTCATTTAAAATGATAACTTTTGACAGAAAGAAGGAATGGTTTTTTCCATTACCAACTTCATGCAAAACACCACAAAAATTAATTCTGTAAACAAAATAATTACTTGACTTTAATTTATAACAATACTCATAATCAACAGAATCAATAAACAAAACGTCTTCGAATCCGCCAACTTCTTTATATATATCTAGTGGCATAAATGCACCAGAAGTAATACATATATCAATTTTCTCATAATCTAATCCTTCAGAGTCAATAAATGTATCTGCTGTGTTATTAAAATTTCTGTCAACAATGTTACAGGTTAACATCCCACATCGATCCAACAAAATATATTTCAAATAATTATTAATTATATTGGGGTAGACTACAGAATCTTGATCTAGCGTCAAAATCCAATTAAACCCATTCTCGAAACCGTATTTGCACATTGTATTCAAAGCATATGCTATTCCCTTATTTTCCTCTAGTTCAATCAATTTAATTTTATCCATTAAAATTGCTTTCACTTCATTAATATTATCAGAACCATTATCAACACATATAATTTCATCAACTTGATTAATGATTCCATTAAAATTATCTTGCAGTCTCTCTATATTAGGATTAAACAGTGTTATACCCGCAATCACCTTCATAAATTCACCTCCATTATTCTACATAATATTAATTTTCAAAAAATCTTGTTCTATTAATCCATTCCAAGCTTCACTTTTATTCCATATAGCAGGAGATACAACTACTTTGCCCTTAAAATCTGATAAATATTGCACCCACCAAGAAAATGTGCTATTAGAAATTATAAAATACTTACATGATGACATTAATAATATCTTTTCACCAATTGAACATCCTAAATTTTCATACTCAAAGTTATAATTCCAATTTGCAAAAAATTGCCGACACCATTCTAAATCATCACCAAAGATAAAAAATGTTGGATTTTTAACTTTGTTTTTAATAATTTCAAATGCATTTCGAAAATATTCTTCATTGCAGAGATTGTATGAAGCATGCTCAGGTGCAAGAAAATCCCCTCTTCGAACACTAACACATACGCTACTATTCCTTTTTATTAAGTCATAAAACTTTTCATTCTCATTTCTGAGAAATCTTTCATCTACGAGACTATTTCTGATACCAGGATTAATAAATCTAGAATCTTCATAACAGCCATTAATATAAATACTTTTTCCTTTAAATTTATCGAATTTAAAATTATAATACCCCAGTTCTAAGTAAGCAATCCCATGTCTCTCCAAATATGGCTGAAGTGCCAATTGAAGTTTCATAAGTCTGCTTTTATTTTTTATAAAATGAAAACCCAATCTACAAAACAGAATCAATGTTCTTTGGAAAGCTGTAAAATTTCTTTTGTACGTTTTTTCAGTGGGTATCTTAAACTCCCCTTCAAAAAAAGCACTCAAATCGTCATTAAATTTATGTATATTTACACGATTAAAATCCACGTAAAGCAGTTCATCTTTTCTCAAACTTTGTATTTTTTTAGCAAATGCATATCTAAAAAATTGATTTCCTGCTCTTCCATCTATATCAAGATAAATCATAATCTCTTCTCCATTTATATTTTCTTACTTATTCTTGCATGATTCCGCGAAATCTTTATAAAACTCACGTCTTTTCTCATCCAAGTAATCTTTTCTATAATTCTGTGCTATAGCAAAACTTTTTACAGCTTGTTTTATTAAAGAGTCTTTGCTTAGTCCATCCAGCACCTTGACAATATCATTGACATTTCCTTTTCTGAAAATATACTGTCTATCAACCAGCTCTCCCATTCCTCCAGCAGTTGATCCAGCAGCTGGACAAGCACGGCTGATGGCTTCGATCATTGCTCTTGGCAAACCCTCTTGCTTACTAGGCTGAATATAAAAATCAATTTTGTCAAGCCAAGAAAAAACTTCTTCATGTGAGATAACTCCGCAGAATTCAATCTGGTCTAATACACCATTAACTTCTGCCACTTTTCTTAGGTATTCATTGCTACCACTACCAGCCAATTTATATTTAAAACACTTACCCCTTTTCTTCAATTCAGCCAGTGCCTTAATAACGTATTTCTGTCCTTTATACAATACGTCAATCTGTGCAAGAGTTCCTAATACTATTTCACCACTCATATTTTCAATTTTATTTATACGTTTTTCAAGGACGTTTTCGTCAGTTTCCTTCAATTCAACATCAGAACAATCAATCCATTTTCCGTTACATGGATATCTTCTTTCAAGAAACTCCTTTGTTACATAAACTGCATAAGGTGCTCTCTTCAGTTCTCTCTTTGTAGAAATGGTCATTCTAGGTGCAACTAATTTTCCTTTCCAACTGTGATTCCAATAAGCATCCCACGGACAGCCTACCGATTCTACCAAATAAGGTACATTATACTTTCTTGCATAATAGATTGCCTGCTCCGCAATTTTGCTATGAAGTTTCACAATCAATGCATCAGCATTTTTTATTTCTTCTTCCATCATTGCCTTTGTTTCTCTTGAAAGCATAAGGGACCCATCAGAAACCGGTTTTATAGTAATCGCTGGATTTTTTAATTCAAATAACTGTGTGTCATATGGCTGTTTTTCAATTGCACGGCAAAAGATTGTCAGTTCATCAAAAAATTCCATATATCTGTCTGTGATAGTATCTCGCAATCCTCCTAGTGTGAAATATTTACCATCTATTTTTCTTAATTTATGGTCATGAGCAAATACTAGTTTCATTCGATCTTTCCTTTACTTTCTACAGGCTTCAATTAATTCCGCACGGGATGATTCAGCCATTATTCTATAATTATTAATTTTATTCTTTACTTCAGACTCATTCTCAGTTAATGCCTTAAATTTCTTCTTCAAAAGTTCCGCACGAACATCTCCGATTTCAATCACAAAATCATCAAGACCAATATCATGCATGATTCCCTGAGATTTATTTCCTGTATATGCAATTGCAATTCCTGGAGTATCACTGCCAAAAGAAAAAATAACTGAATGGAAACGTGTTCCTACAATATAATCACAATAACTATATATGGTTTTAAGATCATAGCAATCATATGAGGTATCCGAAATAAAGCGATATTTCTCATCACTTACCATGGCGGTAACATCTTTAATACAAGCACCATCATTTTCATGTGCATTAACCGCCAATGTATGCTCCACTATTACCGGCATATATCCTTGATCATAAAGCCATTCAAAAAAAGCAGCCATTTCTACTTTAAAAATTTTATAAGCTAGCTCTGGATCAGTTGCAGATGGAAAACGATATGGACGCATTGTTATTGCAACCAATTTTCTATCTGTTGGAAGATTATATTCTCTAAAGATTTTCTCTTTAACAAGCTCAGCCTTTGGTAATGTAAAAGCCAAGTCTGGACAATTGATAATATCTAATCTCAATTGATTCTTCACCATATCTTCAGATAGTGTTTCTCTAGAAGTAAGAACCTTACACTTTTTAAGAGCTGCCCTTGCAATGTTTTTTACGAACGGCCCCTTAAAAGGACCAAACGAATTAGGCATAACATAAACTGGCTTTTTCAGTTTATGTGCAAGCAACATAGGATATACCCAAAAATACATGCTATAGGTTGAATACAAGCCTCCATAAGTCTGCAGTAATCCGCCACCTTTCATAAATACTGCCTCGCTCTGCTCCATTATCTTAACAGCATACCTTTTCTCTTTACTTAAAAACAACTTTGCTAATTCTCTTGTAGGGCTCCAGAGAATTAAAAGACTTCCAATTAAGTCAAATATAGATACAATCCCCCACATAATCTTCAGTTTTTTTGTATAACTTATATTTTCTTTGTTTTTAAATTTTCTAGAAGGATGCTCAAGAATCGGTTGAATTATTTTTAAGCCTTTTCCTTTACTCTGCTCGATAGGCTCATTTCTTTCTGAAGTCAGATAAAATTCACCATTAAATCCGCAATCCTCTGCGAATCGTTTAGTCTCCCATACAAGTGCTTGATCTCCTCTGTTTAAATCCGAACATCCAGGTATAATCACATATTTATTCATTCCTCGTAAATCCTTTCTATTAAAATATGAATTCGTATTTTAATCTCATCCTTTTCCATTTTTTACCGCTAAGATTCAAATGACTCCCATCTACGCTATAGCCTTCATTACTTATTGTACCTTTACAAATTTATTCCAGCTTCGGCGACTGGATTCCAATCTATGAATCATTCTAATCAATACCCACCCTCATCTGAGAAAACTATGAATCCATGCTCTAAGCCTTCTTGAAATATAGAAATACTTTTGAGAATACAAAACTCAGAGAACTCATTTTGCGCTCATGGAGCAATTATCTTTAACGAATACCCGTTTCATGCATGTCATTCTGGTTATAGGCTTCAGGACTGCGTGGGATTGATAGGTGGTGTTATCTCAATAAAGAATCTTTCTGTACCAAGCGCTCCAAAAACCTCATCTTTTTCCCTTCATACTCATATACTCCTCCTAGAATTGTTTTTTCGTAAATTTCAATGTATGATCTTGCTTGAGCCTTAATATCATAAAGTTCAAACATGTCATTGTAAGCCTTTTCTACATATTCCTGTGCTCTTCCTTCTCTTATCGCATTAATTCCCCTAACAAAATCCTCAACAGAATCACTGACATAACCATTATCACCATTGTGGATAACATCATTATTTCCGATCACATTATTAATCACACAAGGCTTCTTCATATACATGGACTCAAGCAAACTCATCGGCAAGCCTTCCCACAAAGAAGTCAGGATAAATGCATCTGCATTCATAGACATTCTTAACGCCTCTCCTCGCTCAGTCCACCCGGTAACTTCAATATTAGGTGCTTTTAATTCTTCTCTTAGTTCACCCTCACCAATCCAAAGAAACTTTACATCCGGCATAGCCTCCGCAACCTTATTAAATAGCGCAGGATTCTTCTGATGGCAAATACGCCCCAGCGTAAACACTGTATAAGGATGTTCTTTCACTTCCACCTGATCAATCATCTTCTGCAAATCATTTAGATTGACTGCGTTGTTTACATAAGTAGCACGCTTGGTAAGTTTCAAAGTCTCTTGATGCTCACCCTCGCTGCAACTGATGGTCGTGCATTTTCTTTTAGCACATACAGCTTCAATTATCTTAAACATCATTCTCTTTGCAAATTTGTAGTTCTGCATCAAGAAACTATAACCATGAGGCGTATAAAACAAAGGATTTTTCTTACCATTAAAAGCAAGTCTTCCAATTACCCCCGCTTTACTGCTGTGGAGATGAATAATATCTGGATTAACCTTCTTGACAATCGCTTTTACTTCTCTAAGAGCTTTTATGTCTTTCACAGGATTAATTACTCTACCAAAATTCTTAACCTCGATCAAATGGATTCTCTTATCGAAATTATCCTTATAATCTGATGGAGTCTGTGGACGTACCGCGTATGCAATGTACATATCATACTCATTAACTAGCTCATTAGCGAGATCAACGATGTATGTAAACACACCTCCGCCCATGGCTTCAACAATATATAAAATCTTCTTTTTCTTAGTCTCCATTATCCTCTACCCTTCGAATTCTTTTTCTATAAAATCTATGGACATTAAATAGTTGCTAACTCGATATAAATTTAGATGCCATTACCATATCTGAAACTTTTTTATTAAAATTACGACAATATTTCTCTATATTTATTGAGTCACAGATCAAACTCTGCCCAAATGAATCTATCTCGCATGTTCATCACCAAAAAACACCCCGAATGTTTTTAAAACTAACTTTATGTCAACTAGAGTATTTCTCTCTCTAACATACTTAACGTCTAATCTCATCCAATCTTCAAAGCCAATATCACTTCTTCCAGACACTTGCCAGTAGCAAGTTAGTCCTGGTTTAACTGTTAATCTTTCCATCATCCAATCTTCAAATTTCACTACTTCTTTTGGAAGTGATGGCCTCGGTCCAACTAAACTCATTTCACCTTTTAAGACATTAACTAATTGTGGCAATTCATCTATACTTGTTTTTCTTATGAATCTTCCTATTTTAGTTACCCTTGGATCTTCTTTCATTTTAAACATTGGTCCAGCCATTTCATTTTTAGCACTTAGCTTGTCCTTTAATTCTTCTGCATTGGCCACCATAGATCTAAATTTATACATCCTGAATTTTTTGCCATTTCTTCCGACTCTCTCTTGCGAAAAGATAGAATTTCCTTCTGATTCTAATCTTATTAAAATGGCCACAACTAAAAATATTGGGCTTAAAATTATAAGTCCAATAGATGAACAAAACACATCCATAGTTCTCTTTAAAAAACAATATCCTATTCTGCTGTCTTCCGTTTCCAGTTGTTCTTTAAACAAAACTTCCTCACTGTTAAATTCTAACTGCTGCATACTACTCCCCCTAAAGCTCATTATCACCAAACGAACAAATTTTCCCCTTATTATTCACAAAAAGCAACCAACCTTAACATAAATCAAAGCCGGTTGCACTAATAACTCACCATATATAAAGTGCCCAGATAAACATATGGATCAACGTCTCTCTATCACAGATTATACCACATAATTAATAATTTGTTAATATTGATTCGACAATCCATCTCATGAAATTTATCCCATTGTTAGACATTTAACAATAAATTTATCTTTTAAAAAATCCAAATATCGATTTCTTTTCTTTAATTTTCTCTCCTGAAAACTTTATCTCCCCATTATTTAGCATTTTTTCAGAACTATCTTTAAATACATCCTTGATTGTGCTTTTATTTATTAAATCCAAAGCCGTACTAAGACCAGTATTTCTTCTATTAATATTATGAGCATCAGACCCTATAAAGTTATATATCCCATTATTTAGAAGCACATTAGCTGTCCTTTGAACTTTTTCTCCAAATCTTCCATCTATACTTCCAGCATTTACTTGGAATAAATAACCTTCATTAATAAACTTATTAATATTCTTAGGATCTTGTATAATAGGAATATATCTTTCTGGATGTGCAATTACTGGTACTATATTTCTTACTTGAAGCTCATAAAGAGTGTCAAATATACTTTCATCAAACTTTCTCATCGGAAATTCAATCAGCATATATCTAGAATCATTTATAGTCCCAATATTCCCTTGTATATAGTATTCTATTATCTTTTCAGTATAATAAACTTCCTGACCACTATATACCTTTATATCTATGTTCTCTTTCACTAAAATATTATTAATTTCCTTCACATAATTCTTAACTTCATCAATTGTAGCTTCTCCATACTCAAGTAAATAATGAGGAGTAGCCACAATTTCTTTAACACCATCTTTTTCCGCATTTCTAAGCATCTCCAAAGTCATTTCCATATCCTTAGATCCATCATCAATCCCAGGTATTATATGCGAATGAATATCAACTATCATAACAATCCCTCTCCTCTAAAAATAAAAAATCAGTAAAAGCTTCCCTCTTCTTTCCGTAAATATACTCATAAAACTAATTTTCATAGATATCCAATTTAAATCTTCGACTTATTAGATAAACAAATTCGCTAGAAATTATAATTTTTATTCATAATCCACTTCAAGTAGATATCCATATTCCAAACCATATCTATGCCTGAATATATTCTATACTAGAAATAAAAATCTTGCTTTTGTGGAAGTGTTACATTAGAAGCTAAACTGTAATTATATATCCAATTTAAACCTCCGACTTATTAGATAAGCAAATTTGCTAGAACTTTAAATTCATGTCTTTACTAGAAATTGTAAATATATTTGTGGAGAAAACATTTGAAAATGAGCTGTTAAAGGTTCTTAGCTGTAGGTTGTTCGATTTTAGCTTGTGAAGTGAGAGTCCAAAATTTTATTTTGGGTTCTCGAACTTCCTCAGCGAATGTAATGAGTCGAGCTTCCCTAGGAAAGTCGGCGCATGCTAAAGTGGATACAACCTGCTGCTTAGAACCTTCAGCGATATTTTCATAGTTTTTCGGAATCAAAATATTTATAATTTCGGTAAGTTATGATATAAATCTAAGTTCAAATTTGGATATCTACTTACCTTCTTCACTGCTTCCATAATAGTAGTAGTATTTACCCCTAGTATTTTCTACTGCATGAAGTACAGTTCCTAATATATTAGCCCCAACTTTAGTTAATAAATTCTTTGCATCAATTACTGATTCTCTACTTGTTCTTTGCGCTCTTACAACAAGTATAGTTCCATCGGCTTTTGTAGAAAGAATTTGAGCATCTGTAACTGCTTGAAGTGGAGCACTATCTAAAATTACTATATCGTATTTCTCCCCTAATTTTTGTATTAAATTAGTCATTGCAGTTGAAGATAACATTTCTGATGGATTAGGTGGAATCTTACCAGATGTTAATATATCAAGATTTTCATTACGACTTTGTATTACATTATCTAAATTTTCTTTTCCTATAAGAACTTCAGATAATCCACTTAAGTTTGATAATTTAAAGTTTTTATGTACTGAAGGTTTTCTTAAATCACAATCAACTATTATAACTCTTTTTTCATTTTGAGCAAAAGATAATGCAAGATTACCTGACACGGTAGACTTTCCTTCTGCTGCTTCCGCACTTGTAACTACAATAGTTTTAATTGTCTTATCAAATGATGAATACTGAATATTTGTTCTTAATGTTCTATAGGCTTCCGATACTATTGACTTTGGCTTTTTTTCAACTACGAAGCCCCTATATTCCTGATTTTCTACTGCTTTATGTAATTTTCTTGCTGAAAACATCTTTTATCCTCCTATTCCAAATCTTCAGGAATTGCACCAATAACAGGAATTCCTAATATTTGCTCTAATTGATCCTTACTCTTAAAGGTATTATCTAAGAATTCTAATAAAAACGCTAATCCAACGCTTACCATAAGTCCAAGTAAAAATGCAATAGCAATATTTAATTTCTTATTAGGGCTAGCTGGATTTTCAGGCAGCTCCGCTGGCTCTACTATTTTTACATTACCGTTTGGAATAAGTTCTGTAGATGTCTTTATGAACTGATTTGTTATAGAATCTAATACTTCTTTACTTAGATTTCTATCCTTACTTATGTATTTTATCTCCAAAATTTGAGTGTTTGCTGCCGGTGTAACAGTCAAATCATTAAGTACATCCTTAGAAATTAAATCAAAACCTTCAGCATTAATAGCTTTTTCAACTAAGGCATTAGTTTTTATAACCTCTGCATAAGTTTTTAATAATTGTTGATACATCTGAATATCACTATTGTTATAATTTTGATCCTTGCTATCTGTCTTTTCTTTACCTATAAATACTTTTGTGCTTGCTTCATACTTTGGTGCAATTACAAAAAAACTAACAATTCCGGCCGTTAATGTTGCAAGTAAAGTTATTGAAAGTATCATCTTCCATCTTTTTAATAATATATTTATTATTTCTTCGATCCTAATGGACTCCTCAATTCTTATGTTTTCTTCGTTCATCTGTCAAACTCCCTATAATTTCTATTTTTAAATGCATGTACCATTTTTTTCGGTTTAAATCATTTTTTCAAATAATCAGTCGTAAAGGTTTAGTCTAAAATTACACACATCATTAATTTCATTAATCTTCTCAAAAAAATATTCCCCCTAAATAGTTAATTAAATTTAATAACATCACTATTTACCATTATATCATAATTTTTTCTTATATTATACTTAGTATTTAAATTAGACACAAAAAAACAAAATATTTTACAATAATTTTTCCATAAGTTATATTTTGTAATTAAACTTGTTATGTTTTTTTATAAAATTCACATTCTTCAATGCACAATTTACAATTCACGATTCACAATGCACAGTTCACAATTCTTACTTCAATTCACAATGCACAATTAGGGATACAATTCTTGGGATATTTTTTCGAATCATCATGAGGGGTTATTTGTTTCGATATATATGTAACAAAAATAAGCAGTAAGATCTATAAGTTTCTTACCACTTCATTATAGTTATTATTTTTTAATGGAATTTTAATTTATTTTATATCTACACTAGAAATAAGGGGCATGCTTTTAGGTCATGTTGCATCTAGGATATTAACATTATTTAAATACAAAAAATAAGGAAAAAATTTCAAGTGATTATCTATACTAGAAAGAAAAGTTATTCTTTTGCGTAGTGTTGCATTGAGAAAAGAGCTATAGGATTTCTTAAGTAGACGTTGTTCCATTGTTGCTTGTCCTGAGCTTTGCCTCAGGAGCATGCAAAAATGGATGCAACTTTTACTTTTAGAAATCCATAGCCCTTTTCTCTAGCAACCGAGCACCAGAATAACTTTTCTTTCGGTAAGCTATCACATAATTTCGGTAGTTTATCCAAATAAAGTTCTATCGCTTAAAGCTTCTGCTCCATTAGCTTTTTCAAATAGTCCAAGAAGTTTATTATTATCTAATTTTTCTTTTTCTTCACCTTTGACGTCAACTAAAATCTTGCCTCTATGCATCATGAAAAGTCTATTACCATTCTCAAGAGCATGTTTAAGATTATGGGTAACCATAAGGGTTGTTATTCCGCTGTCTTTTACTATATTTCTTGTTATATCCATTATTATTTCTGATGTTTTAGGATCTAGCGCCGCTGTATGCTCATCTAGTAATAATAATTTTGGTTTAGACATTACTGACATAAGTAGAGTTAAAGCTTGTCTCTGTCCTCCTGATAAAAGCTGTACTTTATTATAAAGCTTATCTTCAAGCCCCAAATTAAGTTCTTTTACCATCTCTTTGTAATAATCTATCCTCTTTTTATTTATCCCAAAGCTAAGCCCAAAGGATTTTCCCTTATTATCTGCAAGAGCGATATTTTCTAATATTGTCATATTAGGTGCTACACCCATTGATGGATTTTGAAAAACTCTCCCAATGGACTTTGATCTTGCGTATTCAGGTTTATTAATAACTTCATCACCATCTAATAATATTGATCCTGAATCTGCTTCAAGAGTTCCAGATATCATATTTAACAATGTTGATTTACCTGCTCCATTTGAACCTATTATACTTATGAAGTCACCTTGCTTAACATCCAATGATAATCTATCAAAAACCCTATTTTCATTTATTGTATTTTGATTAAACACTTTGGATAGTTGTTTCACTTTTAACATCTTTAGCACTACCTCCTATAACAGATTTTCTTTTCTTAAATTTCAAGACACCGCTATTAGAACATAATGCTATAACTACAATTATGGCTGTCATTAATTTTAAGTCATTGGCATTTAATCCAAGTTTTAATACTATTGCTATTGCCGCCTTATATATAATTGCCCCAAGTATTGATAAGGTAGTCACTTTAATAAAAGATAATCTCTCAAATAATGATGTTCCGATAATTACTGCCGCAAGCCCCATTACAACAGTACCAGTTCCCATTCCAACATCACTAAATCCTTGATATTGTGCAGTTAGTGCCCCAGCAAGTGCAACTAATGCATTACTTATCATAAGACCTAACACTTTAACCAAATCTTTATTTACTCCAAGAGATGAAACTACTTGTTCATTATCCCCAACAGCTACAAGCAAAAATCCTGATTTAGTCTTTAAATATAAGTCTAATAGTATTTTAACTACAATAACCATTATCAAAATCACTACTATAGCCGGAATTGATGACTTAAATAAATTAGGAGTATTAAATAATGGAACATTTGCTTTTCCCATTATTCTTAAGTTAATAGAATATAATCCTATCATTACTAATATTCCAGCCATTAAATTTGTTATTTTAAGCTTAACATGCAAAAATGCTGTTATTCCTCCAGCTAATGCTCCACCTAAGGTTGCTATTATTATACTAATCCATGGATTAACCCCATTTACCAAAAGAGCTGCTGAAATTGCAGCCCCAAGTGGGAATGTAGAGTCCACTGATAAATCAGGAAAATCTAAAATTTTATAAGTTATATATACTCCGATTGAAACTAATGAAAATAGCAGCCCTTGTTCTAAAATATTTATTAAAACACCCACTACTCAACGCCTCCAGTTACCTTTTTACAATTTGATTCTATATCTGCTGGAAGTGTTATATTTAATTTCTTAACTACATCAGTGTTTATAGTAAATGACATATCACTTAATGTGCTTATTTCAACATCTGATGGCTTCTTTCCATCTAAAACTTCTGCTGCTTTATATCCAGCTTCTTTTCCTAGTTTGTAATAATCTATTCCTATAGAAGCAAGTCCACCTTTAGTTACTACTGCTTCTTCTGCACCTATTATAGGAACGTTTTTATCTAAACAAAGTTTACCTACTAACGCATATCCTGAAGCAACTGTGTTATCTGTAGGTGTATATAATACATCTATTTGACCTAAAGCACTTGCTAAATTTTGATTTATCTCATTAACATTTGTAACACCAATTTCTTTTACTGCTAAGCCTTGTTTATCTGCCGCTGCTTTAAGCTCATCAACTTGAGTTACAGAATTTGTTTCTGAAGTGTTATAAATTACTCCTACTGTTTTAGCATTTGGAAGTAATTTTTTTAATAATTCTATTTGCTTGTCCACAGGAACTTTATCTGATGTACCTGTAACATTTGTTCCCGAGCTCTTCCAATCCTTTGCTACTTCTGCTTTAACAGGATCTGTTACTGCTGTGAATATTATTGGAATATCCTTAGTTGAATTATAAGCTGCTTGAACTGCTGGTGTTGCAATTGCAAAAATCAAGTCTTTCTTTGCATCTGTAAATTGCTTAGCAATTGTTTGAGCATTAGCTTGTTCACCCTGAGCATTTTGTTGTTCAATTTTAATATTCTTACCTTCTTCATATCCCTTTTCTTTTAATCCATCAACAAATCCCTTATTAGACGCATCTAAAGCATCATGTTGAACTAACTGAATCACTCCAATATTCTTCACTGCCGATGATGCAGCACCTCCATTATTAGAATCCGTTGCACTCTTTCCGCATCCTGCAAGAATTCCTCCAACTAAAACTGTACATAGCAGCATGGCTGCTTTCTTTTTTCCTACCATATTTCTATCCTCCTACTATATTCTTATTATCAATTTCCTACTATACTTCAAAATGCCAACTACCTTCTCAATAAATACAATCATAATTATATATCTATATTTATGATAAATATTCAAATAAATTGATAATAATTTATAAATCTTTTAAGTTATGATATCATATTTTGAAATACTTGTAAAGTTGCTACCCTTACTTTGCAAGCTTTTTTAGTTTTTTAGTATAAAAATTATACATCAATTCACAATGCACAATGCTCAATTCGCGATGCATAATTTACAGTTCACCTTTTACAATTCACAATGCATAATTTACAGTTCACAATTAATGAATGATGAAGTTGTCAGGTTGAGAATTACTATTTTCTTCATATATAGGATTATCAAAAAAAGGAGCTGTCGCATTAACGGATTAGAATCCGTTAATGACAGCCCCTTTTCTTTCATATACGTAAATCAGCAGTATACTTGTATTATTCTTTTTTGTTTTTCACTGAAATTTACAAGCTCCTCATCTAGCTTTCCTGTTTCGTTTTTAGTTTTTCTAAAATCAAATATTAAAAGATAGCCTTCTTCTAATCCATACTGCTCTAAATATTCACTTAACTGTATCAATCCTTTTTTATGGTAAGCTTCTCCGTTCCATTTCTTAAGTTCTAATATATACATTTTCTTATTATAAGTTATGACTATATCAAAACGTTTTTCATCTCCGCCCTGTACTTCCTTAAATGCAAATCCTGTGCCATTTATTATTGGACTTATAAAGGCTAAAAATAGTAATCTTCCATCTGCTTCTAAAAAAGCTTCTCTTTTCGCTGAGTATTCGTGTTTCATTAACTCTGAGAATTTTATTAAAATCTTTTTTACATCCAGATTTCCATCCTCTTTTATAAAATTGGACTTATAATTATATTGAGACATAACTGATTTCTTATCCTGCCTTATTACTTTCATCATCATATGATTATAAATCAATTGCTCATAAAGCTTATTATTTATTTTACAAACTCCATCTTTTTCCTTTAAAATACCGTATATACTTCCTAAACTTACTATATTATCTGTTTTTATATAATTTATATTTTCATTATCTAATACTATTCTTTTAACAAAATCATATAGTTCCTCATTGTTTTCTATATTTTTAATAAGACTCTCAAAATTAGTATTACTATCTTTTAATATTTCTTTTACAGCTAAATCCATATATTCCTTTTCCCAAACAAATTCATTATCACTCATTATCTTTTCATCTATTATCTTACATAATTTGCTTACTAAAAACGGATATCCTTCTGTATAAAAATAAAGCTTTTCTGAAAAGTATTCTTTATCTAATATAACTTTTTTATCTTCTACATAATCCTCAAGCATAGTCATTATTTCTTCTTTTGAAAAACTCATATCAACATCAAAATCTGAGGCTATATTCCAAGGGCTGTTATATTTATGTTCTTCATCACTTCTTATTTTAACTTTAAGAGTTTTAACATCATAGACACCAGCCAAAATTATACTGTGAAAAGTATAATCCCGCCCTTCACTTCTAAGAAGATATTTGTTTCTAAGCATTCCTAAAAAACTCAAAAACAATTGATTATTACTGCTTTTATCAACTTCATCTATCATTAATACTACCTTTTTGTTTATCTCTCTAACAAATTTAGTTATAAAATAGGATAAATCATCTAAGGTTTCTACGCTTTCTTTATTAGAAGAAATAAATTTTGATAATTCAACATTTTCAAACTCGATTGTACGTTCTAATATTTTCATAAAACCTTTACTAAACCTATTTTCATCCTCAAAAATCAAATCGCCTATACCTTCAAAGCTTATCTTTATAGGAAAATAATCTTCTGATTCCTTTAACTTATTATCTAGTAAAAATAAAGTTGTAGTTTTCCCATATTGTCTTGGTCTATTTATCACGAAATACTCTTCACCATCAATAAGCTTCATTATTTTATCTATTTTTTTCGAAATATCTACAATGTAATGTTTATTAGGAATGCAAGTTCCAGTGACATTAAATTTTTTTAACATAATTTTATCACCATCCCATAAATAATATTTAATTCTGTTAATTGTTTCCTGCTATAAAGGTAATGCCCTATGCCCTATTCCTATAACTACTTCATCTAAGTGCAGAAGTCCAATACTTAAGAATATACACACTGAAATATGTTCTCCGCCTCTAGCTATTCCAATTTTTCCACCTACATTTTGCCCATTTGCTCTATTTGCAACTTGAATAACCGCATCTCTAGTTGCACCTATAACAGCACCTTCATGCAAATGTTCTTCTCTTATTAACTCGTTTCTTTTTGCAGCAACTAATGCACTTTCAAGTATTTTAGCTATCGATGAATTAATATTTCCACCTACATTTACTGCGGTAACTTTAATTCCTTTCTCTGCATATACTTTCTTTAAATGCTCTTCTTCATGTCTATCACATATAGCCATTTTAGTAGCTATCTTTGCAACTCTTGTACTATTGCTTTCCATTTTTACACTCTCCAATCAATCTAAACCTATAACATTGATCTGATTAACTTAAACATATACCTGAAAAATATCCTTTCCATTAATATTAGATCTTTCTTCTTTAAACTCTTTGTTTTTATTAAAATTAAATATTAAGAGATACCCTTTATTTAAATCATATATATTCAAATAATCACAAAGCTGCTCGATTCCCTTTTCGTGGTATTTTAAACCTCTCCATATTTTCATCTCAATTATATACTTAAACTTATTGTAGGTTATAACTACATCTAATCTTTTCTCTTCTGAAACCTGAACTTCCTTAAAATCAAATCCTGTTCCATTTATTATAGGCTTTATAAATGCTAAAAATAAGAATCTTCCATGATGTTCTGCAAATTCTTTATCCTTAGAAGAATACTGTTCCTCATAAACTGCTGAAACCTTTTTAGAATTTTTTCTATGTTCAATTCTCCATTTTCTTTAACAAAGGCTTCCTTGAAGTTATATTTCTCCATATTACTATAATTATTTTCAAACTTTGATATCATATAATTATAAATTCTTTCCCTAAATATTTTATTAGATATTTGAACTTTGCCATCTGTATTTTTGAAATATCCATAAAGCACCCCTAAATCAACAAGAGGATTATCATTATTAAAGCTCTTATCATTTCCCCTCACTATTATGTCTTCAATGTAATCATAAAGTTCTTTATTGTTTTCTAAGTTCTTTATTAAACTATCAAATAAAGTATTTTTTTCTTCTAAAATAATTTTAACTGCCTTTTGTATATCTTCACCCTCCCAAGGCCCTTTATCCAATTCATAAATTTTTTCATCTACAATTTGGCATAGCCTGCTAACTAAAAACGGGTATCCATCTGTAAAAAAGTGAATCTCTTCACTAAGTTTATCTATATCCATAGATAAAGAATTTTCTATTGCATATTCATTTAGCATAGTAGCTATTTCTTTGGACGAAAAACTCATATCAATATTAAAATCTGCTGCGATATTCCATGGAGAATTGTATTTTTCCTCATTCTCGTTTCTAATTTTTAGTTTTAAGCTTTTGACATCATATACTCCAGCTAGAATAACACTTTTAAAAGTGAAGTCCTTTCCAACTTCTCTAGCCAAATACTTATTTCTAAGCATTCCAAGAAAGCTTAAAAACAACTGGTTATTTGAGCTTTTATCTACTTCATCTATAATTAAAACAACATCCTTTTTTGCATTCTCAACAAACTGTGTTATTATTTCTGATAACTCTTCAATATCCCTAATTTCTCTGCTTAAATTTTCTAGCTTCCTGCTTTCTTCTTTATCTGAAAATACTAGATCTTTAATTATTAGTTTCAAGAATTTATTACAAAAGCTTTTTTCATCTTCAAATACAATATCTCCAATTCCTTCAAAGCTTATATTTATAACTAAATATACATCCTTTAATTTATTATTTATCTCATTCAAAGTCGTCGTTTTTCCATATTGTCTAGGCCTATTTATAGTAAAATAAAATTCATTATCTATAAGTTTTTTTATTTGTTCAATTTTCTTACTTATGTCAACCATATAGTATTTTCTTGAAACACAAACCCCAGTACTATTAAACCTTTTCTTCATACTCTACATACACCACCGATCTTTAACTGATTTATTATATTATATCCTATAAGTTATTTTAATAAAACAAAAAATAGGGCTAAAGAGTATTTCTCTACCCTTTAGCCCCTATATTAAATCTTGCCATATACAAATCAATTATAAGCTATAGATATCCAACTTTAAAACTAGACTTATGTGATACCTTACCGAAATCATAAATATTTTGATTCCGAAAAGCTATGAAAATATCGCTGAAGGTTCTAAGCAGCAGGTTGTTCCATTGATGCTTGTCACAATTAAATTGGGAGCAAGCATTAGTGGTGCAGCCTGCAATTTAGCACTTTCAGCAAAATTTTCATAGTCCTGTGAAATAACAATGTTTTTACTTTCGGTGGATTATTGCATAAATCTAGGTCATATATTGTTTATCTATATAAAATATATCGCAACTAGAAATATAATTAATAAAAATTCCCCATAGCTCTGAATTTATTATATCTATTATCTATTAGTTCATTTAAATCTTTTTCTTTTAATTCTAACAAGTTATCTACAATTGTTTTCTTAAGAGCCTCTGCTGCTTTAACAGGGTTTTTATGTGCACCACCCCTAGGTTCTTTTACGATACCATCAATTATATCAAAACCCTTTAAATCTTTAGCAGTAATTTTCGCAACTGCTGCTGCTTCTTTAACTCTGTTTGGATCTTTCCATAGAATCGAAGCAAATCCTTCTGGTGAAAGAACTGAATATATAGAATGTTCTAACATAAAGATTTTATCTGCAACTGCTAAAGCTAAAGCTCCTCCACTTTCGCCCTCACCTGTTATAATTGAAATTATTGGTGTCTTTAATCTACTTAATTCAAAAAGATTATTTGCTATAGCCTGCCCTTGACCTCTTTCTTCTGCTCCCATACCTGGAAATGCTCCCATAGTATCTATAAAACAAATTACAGGTCTTTTAAATTTTTCAGCCTGCTTCATAAGTCTTAATGCTTTTCTATATCCTTCCGGATTAGGCATTCCAAAATTTCTTTTTATATACTCACTAGTATTTGATCCTTTAGTTATTGCTATAACTGTAACATTTATATCATTAATAGATGCGATTCCACCAATTATAGCTTGATCATCACCAAAGTTTCTATCTCCATGAAATTCAATGAAATCTTTAAATATAGTTTCTATATAATATTGCCCAGATGGTCTGTCTTTGTGCCTTGCTATTTCAACACTTTCCCATGGTGTTACATTAATTTTCATAAAATCTTTATCCATAATTAATTCCTCACTCCATGCAAAATAAGAATTTTATATATACATGCCCTCATATTCTTTCTTTCAACAATGGCATCAACAAAACCTTTTTCAAGTAAAAATTCTGCTTTTTGAAAATTATCTGGAAGAGTTTCTTTAATTGTGTTTTCAATAACTCTTCTTCCTGCAAATCCTATTAATGCATTAGGCTCACTTAAAATTATATCACCTTCCATTGCAAAACTTGCAGTTACTCCTCCAGTTGTTGGATCTGTTAATATAGAAATATATAAAAGACCAGCTTCACTATGCTTTGCTAGAGCTGCACTTATCTTTGCCATTTGCATAAGTGAAAAAATACCTTCCTGCATTCTAGCACCGCCAGATGCTGTGAAAATCATTAATGGAAGTTTATTTTCTGTGGCATGTTCTATAAGTCTTGTAATCTTTTCACCAACTACAGTTCCCATACTTCCCATCATAAAGAAGCTATCCATAATAGCACATGCTACTTCTATACCATTTAGCTTTCCAACTCCAGTAACAACAGCTTCTGTACTATCAGTCTTTCCGCTCTTTAATTTTTCTTCATAGCCTTTAAAATCTAATGGATTCGTAGTTTTTAAGTCTTTCCAGAATTCCTTAAAAGTATCTTTATCAAAAAATACTTTTATTCTTTCTTTTGCATTAAGTCTAAAATGATGACCACAAGTTGCGCAAACGAACTTAGAATTTTCTAAGTCTTCTGCATATATCATTGAATTACACTTATCACATTTTTCCCACATACCTGATGGTATATTAGGCTTTTCTTCAGAAACACTCTTTTTTAACGTTGAGGATTTAACAGTTGCATATTGTCTTTTTACAAATAAATCCTTAAGCATTCTTCTTCACCATCTTTTCTGCTAAAAATGAAGTATCATAATCTCCTTCTAAGAATTCTTTAGTATGAAGTATTGATAATTCAAAATCAATATTAGTTTTTACCCCACCTACTGCAAATTCTGCTAATGCTCTATCCATTTTTACAATAGCTTCATTTCTATTATCACCAAAAGTAATTAATTTAGCTATCATAGAATCATAGCAATGAGGAATTTTATATCCACAGAATATAGCCGAATCTACTCTTACTCCCATACCCCCTGGGACACAAAGCTCTTCGATTGTTCCTGGACATGGTCTGAAATCATGTTCTGGATCTTCTGCATTAACTCTACATTCTATTGCATGACCTTTAATCTTTATATCATCTTGGGTATAAGCTAATTTTTCTCCTGATGCTATCTTCAATTGTTCTTTTACTAAGTCTATACCTGTAATCATTTCAGTAATTGGATGCTCTACTTGTATTCTCGTATTCATTTCCATGAAGTAGAAATTATTATCTCTATCAAACAAGAATTCTATAGTTCCTGCATTCTTATAATCTACAGCTAGAGCTGCTTTCTTTGCAATTTCACCCATTTTAGCTCTTAATTCTTCTGTTAATACATTTGATGGTGCTTCTTCTAAAACCTTTTGGTTCTTTCTTTGCATTGAGCATTCTCTTTCACATAAATGTATAACATGGCCATGTTCATCGGCTAATATTTGAAATTCAATATGCTTTGGCTTTTGAACAAATTTTTCTATATATAATGAATCATCTCCAAAACAAGCTTTTGCTTCTGTTTTAGCAGTTTTAAAGCCCATTAAGAATTCTTCATCATTATTAGCAACTCTTATTCCTTTACCGCCGCCGCCTGCTGATGCTTTTATCATTATTGGGTATCCAATACCTTTTGCAATTTCTAAAGCATGGGCTTCATCTCTTATTTCACCTTCATATCCAGGTACTACTGGGACACCAGAAGCTTTCATAATTTCTCTTGCTTTAGCCTTATTTCCCATAAGCTCAATTGTCTCATAATCAGGACCTATAAATTTAATATTGCATTGTCTACACATCTTTGCGAATTTAGGATTTTCTGATAAAAATCCAAACCCTGGATGTATAGCGTCAGCTCCAGTTAAAACACATGCACTTAGAATGTTTGTTATGTTTAAATAACTATCTTTAGGCATTGCAGAACCAATACATACAGCTTCATCTGCAAGTTGAGTATGAAGTGCTTCTTTATCTATTTCTGAATAAACAGCTACTGTACTTATTCCCATTTCTCTACAAGCTCTAATTATTCTAACTGCAATTTCTCCTCTGTTGGCAATTAGCACTTTCTTTAACATTTTTATCACCTATCCTACTGCAACGCAAAAAGTATTTCAGCTTCACAAACTGTTTTTCCATCTACTGAGGCAATCCCTTTTCCAATACCTATAGGTCCTTTAATCTTAATAATTTCACAATATAAATCAAGCTTATCTCCAGGTACAACTTTTCCTTTAAATCTAACTTTATTGATACCTGCAAATAATGGAGTCTTACCTTTAAATCTTTCCATTGAAAGAATAGCAACTGTTCCTGTTTGAGCTAAAGCTTCAACTTGAAGTACTCCTGGCATAATTGGTTCTTCTGGATAATGCCCTTGAAAGAATGCTTCATTTGCAGAAACATTTTTATATCCTCTTACAAATTGTTTTTCTTCTATTTCCATTTCAGTTACTCTATCTATTAAAAGCATTGGGTATCTATGTGGTATAATTTTTTTTATTTCATTTATGTTAAGCATTAATTATTCCCCCTTAACCTTAAATAATGGCTGGCCATATTCTACCATATCTCCGTCATTAGCTAAGCGTTCTACTATTACTCCATTATATTCGCTTTCGATTTCATTCATAAGTTTCATAGCTTCTATAATGCAAATAACCTTTCCCTTAGAAACTGTGCCGCCAACTTCTACGAAAGGTGAGCTTTCTGGTGATGCTGAAGAGTAAAATGTTCCAACCATAGGAGAAGTTATAATACTTACATCCTTATCGTCTATAACTACTTCTTTTTCAGCAGCCTTTACTTCTTCTTTCTCCACTATATGATTTTCTGATCTTTCTACTGAACTAAGTGAACTAGCAGCAGTGTTAACCTGATTGTTTACAGCTGGAGTATAATTTCCTGAGCCATTATCAGCTAATCCTCTAGTTAATGATTTATCCATCTTTATATGATCATTTCCACTTTGAAGCTCAAAAAAGGCTAAACTTGAAGAGTCAACCAATTTAACAAGCTCTTTAATTTTTTCAAAGTCCATAAAAATATCCTCCTCTTATATATGTTGCAATTCACAATTCATAATTTAATTCACAATGCACAATTCACAATTCACAGCTTAATGCACAATGCTCAATTATCAATTCACATTTCAATTCACAATTATCATTTCACAATGCATAATTGCATATGAAATTCTTGTAATATTTTTAGAATTATTCTTAGGAATTATTTTCTGCAATGTATATATATATCTTATTCAAAAATATTATTTATATATTTTATGCCGTACTAAGTCACATTCAAAAGTTAATATTTCTTATTAACTGCATTTAACTTTTCTGGCATAAAATATATGTAACACTTTTTATTTTACCAAATATATCTTTATTATTTCCACTTTTTCAAAAGTAAAGTGGCATTATGTCCACCAAAGCCTAAAGAGTTAGTAAGTGCATATTCTAAATCTTGCTTTCTTCCAACGTTAGGCACATAATCTAAATCTAATTCTTCATCTTTTGTTTTATATCCGATTGTTGGCGGGATAAATCCTTCTTCAAGAGCCTTTGCACATATTATTGCTTCTATTGCTCCTGCTGCTCCTAAAAGATGACCTGTCATAGATTTTGTTGAAGATATTGGAACTTTGTATGCTTCTTCTCCAAACGCTTTTTTAATAGCTGCTGTTTCAAATTTATCATTTAATTCTGTTGAAGTTCCATGAGCATTTATATAAGAAACTTGTTCTGGTTTAATTCCTGCCTCTTGCAACGCATCAGCCATAGCTCTTGAAGCTCCTGCTCCTTCTGGATCTGGAGATGTAATATGATATGCATCACAAGTTGATCCATATCCTACAACTTCAGCTATGATGTTTGCACCTCTAGCTTCAGCATGTTCTAAAGATTCAAGAATTACAACTCCTGCACCTTCTCCCATTACAAATCCACCTCTTTCCTTATCGAAAGGGATAGAAGCTCTTTCTGGATCATTTCCTGAATTTAATGCCTTCATACTATGGAATCCAGTAACTCCAAGTCTAGTTATAGGTGCTTCTGCTCCACCTGCAAGCATTACATCTGCATAACCATGTTTTATTGTTCTAAATGCATCACCAATATTGTTTGTTCCTGTTGCACAAGCAGTTACTGCTGATGTACATGGTCCTCTTAATCCATATTTAATAGCTACATTTCCTGCACCTAAATTTATTATTGTCATAGGAACGAAAAATGGAGATACTCTTTTAGACTTTCCAGTTGCAATTTTAGTACATTCAGTTTCAATAGTTTCAAATCCACCTATACCAGATCCAAGCATTACTCCAAATCTTTCTAGATTTTCTTTTTCTAAATCTATTCCTGAATTCTTTATTGCTTCATCTGATGCAACCAAAGCAAATTGAGCAAATCTATCTAATCTCTTTGCTTCTTTCTTACCTATTAAAGTATCTGGATCAAAGCCCTTAACTTCTGCTGCTATTTTTACATCTACTAAATCTTTATCAACTAAAGTTATATAATCTATTCCTAGCTTTCCGCTTTTTGCATTATCCCAAAACGTACTTACATCATTTCCTATCGGAGTCAGAGCTCCCATCCCCGTAATTACTACTCTTCTTTCCATAAATCAAACTTCCTCCATTACATTAACATTCCACCGTCAACCTGGATAACTTGCCCTGTAACATAATCTGCACTTTCACTTGCAAGGAAAGCTACAACATTTGCTACATCACTTGCTTTTCCTAATCTCTTAAGCGGTATAGTCTTCTTCATCTCTTCTTTGTATTTATCTGCTAGAGCTTCTGTCATATCTGTTTCGATATATCCTGGTGCTACTGCATTTACAGTGATTCCTCTTGAACCAACTTCTCTAGCTAATGATTTTGTCATTCCAATTACTCCAGCTTTAGACGCAGAATAATTTACTTGACCTGCATTTCCAGTAATTCCAACTACTGATGAAAGATTTATTATCTTTCCATGTTTTTGTTTCATCATAATTGGAGTTATAGCTTTTAAGCAGTTAAACACACCTTTTAGATTAACATCAATAACATTATCAAAATCTGCTTCTTTCATTCTGATTATTAATGCATCTTTTGTGATTCCTGCATTATTTACCATTATATCTATAGTGCCAAATTTTTCTTTAGCAGAATTGATAAGATTATCAACTTCTTCTGACTTAGATATATCACCTTTTACACATAAAGTTTCTACACCCATGCCTTTTATTTCATTTTCAACTTCTAATGCTTCTTTTTCATTACTTCTATAATTTAAAACTATATTAGCTCCAAGAGATGCAAGCTTTAAAGCTATTGCCTTTCCAATTCCTCTTGATGCTCCTGTAACTATTGCACATTTTCCTTTTAGCATAAAATCCTCCTTTTTAATTCACAATGCTCAGTTCACAATTCACAATTAAGGATAAAATTTCTTTCAGAAATTTATTAAAATCACGCAGTGATTTTCTCCACAATTGTGCATTGTGCATTGTGAATTGTGCATTAATATCCAATTATTAATATTGAATTGCGCATTCTATAAACAACCTAGCTATCAGCCATTAATTTTTTCAATTGTATTTTTCAATGAATCCATATCCTCAACATTTAAAAGACTTGCACTCTTATTTATTTTCTTAACAAATCCTCTAAGTGCTTTTCCAGGACCTACTTCTATGAATGTATCAACGCCGCTATCTATCATATGATTTATAGTCTTTTCAAAAAGGACTGATGTTCTTATATGTCTCTTTAATAATTCTTTAACATCATCTTCTTTTTCATAAGGAAGCCCTTTAACATTTGAATAAACTACTTTGTCAAGTTCTTTAATATCAACATTTTTTATAGTATTAAAGAATTCTTCACTTGCAGGCTCAAGAAGGGAACTATGAAATGGTCCACTAACCTTTAGTGGAATTCCAAGGCCTCCTAATTCTTTTGCAATTTTTACTGCTTCATCGATTGCTTTGTTTTCTCCTGAAATAACTACTTGGCCTGGGCAGTTATAGTTAGCCCCTTCAACTATTCCAAATTCACCTGCTCTAGTTAATAATTCCTGTATCTTTTCATCATTTAATTTTAACACAGCAGCCATTTTTCCAAGGCCTTCTGGTAGCGCACTACCCATTATTCTTCCTCTTTCTTTTATAAGAAGTAATCCTTCTTCTAAAGAAAGTGCTCCACCGTATATTAACGCTGCATATTCTCCTAAGCTAAGGCCTGCTGCATAATCTGCTTCAATGCCATTTATCTCTAGTGCTTTTAACGCGATAAGTGATGCAACAAGTATTGTAGGTTGTGCATTTTCTGTTGCTGTTAAAATTTCTTCTGGCCCTTCGAACATCATTTTCTTAATAGGCATATTTAAAATTTCTTCACTACGATCTAATATTTCTTTACATTCTGGTATATTATCGCAAAGTTCTTTTGCCATTCCAATAGTTTGAACTCCTTGACCTGGAAAAAGAAATGCAGTTTTACTACTATTCATGATTCCCTCCAAAACGCTTAAATATTTCATTTGATTCTGTAAATAATTCTTCAATCATTTCCTTACATGATTGTTCCTTGCAAATAAGTCCTGCTATTTGACCTGACATAAGTGATCCATTATCCACATCACCATCTACAACAGCCTTTTTAAGCGCACCAATTCCAAGCTTTTCTAATTCTTCAGCAGATGCTCCTTCTTTTTCTAACTTAAGATAAGTTCTTGCAAGCTTATTTCTTAGAACTCTAACTGGGTGACCTGTTGGTCTTCCTGTTACTTCTGTATCTATATCATTGGCTTTTAGTACTTTATCTTTATAATTTTGATGTATTGTGCATTCTTTTGCCACTAAGAATCTTGTTCCAACTTGAATTCCTTCAGCGCCTAGCATAAATGATGCAGCTACTCCTCTACCATCACCTATTCCTCCAGCTGCTATAACTGGTACGCTTACAGCATCAACAACTTGTGGTACTAATGTCATAGTAGTTAACTGACCTACATGCCCACCTGATTCAGTACCTTCTGCAATAATTGCATCAGCTCCTGACTTTTCCATTCTTTTAGCTAGTGCTACAGAAGCTACTACTGGTATAACCTTTATTCCATGAGCTTTCCATTTTTCCATATACTTTCCTGGACTTCCTGCACCAGTTGTAACAACAGATACGCCTTCTTCACATACTAATTCTGCTATTTCCTCAGCATTTTCTGCCATTAACATTATATTTACACCGAATGGCTTGTTAGTTAATTCCTTTGTTTTCTTTATCTGTTCTCTTACCCATTCAGTTGGTGCTGCCCCAGTTATTATTCCAAGTCCACCAGCCTCACTTACTGCTGAAGCTAAAGATGCATCTGCAATTCTCGCCATAGCACCTTGAAATATAGGATATTCTATTTTTAACAGGTCACATACTCTATTTTTTTCCACAACATATTCCTCCTACCATTACCAATCACAAAATATCGCTTAATGTACTATCTCTTACTATAATAATGGAACTTCCTGTATTTTAATCTTATCTATGTATAATAGCCATTTTGCCTATTATGATAAGTAATTTTACTATTATAGCATATTTTTATCAATGAGATTACTAAAAAGTTAAAAATAAGTTCATATTCTCCAACGTTTATACATTGGTTTTTTTATAAATATTAAATTGCATCTTGTATTATTTTAATCTCAAATGATATGATATTTATTTCCATAACCATTCCATTTTTATAGATAAATATATTTTAAAGTTAAATAATAAAAGCTTATTTAACTATTATTTTTAATTACCACTCAAGTAATGTTGCTGCATAAGTTAACCCACCACCAAATGCGACAAGAATAATTTTATCACCTTTATTTAGTAAGCCTTTTTCATACATTTCATTTAAAGCTATAGGTACTGTTGCAGCTGATGTATTTCCTACCTTTTCTAAGTTCAAATAAAACTTATCTTCGCTTAATTTCAACTTTTCTGCTGCTAATTTTATAATCCTATAATTTGCTTGGTGAGGTACTATATATTTAATGTCATCAAATGAAACATTAGTATCTTTCATAACTTCAGTAACGGCTTCATCTATTGCAGATACTGCAAATCTAAGTATTTCTCTACCATTCATATCGATAGTTCTTTTAGCTAATTTTTTTTCTTTTGAAAAAGGAGTATCAAAATCAGTAGCGCCTATAGTAAGTGCTTCCCCCTTTTTTCCATCCGCTCTTAAATATGATTTAATTATTCCTGGTGCCTCATCCCTCTTAAGTACAGCCGCACCAGCACCATCTCCAAATAAAATACAAGTGCTTCTGTCTGTCCAGTCTGTTACTTTTGAAAGAACTTCAGCTCCAACTACTAATGCATTTTTATAATTCATAGACATCATTAAAGCTTTAGCTGTCTCCAAGCCGTATACAAATCCTGAACATGCAACACTTATATCAAAACAAGCTGCCTTACTTGCATCTAAATTACTTTGAACTAGACATGCAACCGATGGTATAAACATATCTGGACTAATTGTAGCAACAATAATAAGTTCTAAATCTTTTGCATCAATACCAGCTCTTTCAAGGGCAAGCTTAGCTGCTTTTGTTGAGATATCAGATGTATTTTCTCCTTCTGAGATTCTTCTTTCTCTCATACCTGTTCTTTGCACTATCCACTCATCACTTGTTTCAACGAATTCACTTATTCTATCATTAGTAACTACTAGAGATGGAAGATATGCTCCAATTCCAGAAATTTTAATATTACTCATATTTTTCTCCTTCATTATACTAATTCATATTTTTCTTTAAAAAAGTTATTTATTTTACTTAAAGAAGAAATTAAAATTTCTTCTTCTTCTAACGTTAATCCTTCTATTGCATTATTTATCATTTCTCCATGAAATCTCTGATGGATTCTGAATGCTAACTTTCCTTTTCGAGTTAATTTAATAAGAACAACTCTTCTGTCTGTTTCTATCCTGTTTCTTTCTACATATCCTTTTTTAATTAATTTATTGATAGCAGTTGTTAAAGTACTTACTGTAATTTTTAATTTCTGCGCTACCTCTGACATTGTTCTTTCACTGTACATACCAATAGATTCTATAGTATGAATTTCTGTTATTGAAAGATCTGAAAGTACACCATTCTTTAAACTTTGCTCCTCAATTTGTAAGACATCATTAAATAACTGCACCAAAAGCTCGTTAATCAGTTTTGTTGATTTATCCATTTATCTGCACTCTCCATTTTGGCATCCAAAAATATCTTCTAACAAAAATTATATTCAGTGTTTATAAAATGAAAAATTTGGTAATGAAAATCTTAAATATCATACCAAATACGCAATCTATTGACCAATTAGACCTATGAAATAAAATAACAAGCAAACGACATAAAGATATTTTGTCCTAAGATTGGCTGAGGAAAGTTCATTTTGAATTCAGAATGAACTACATGAAAAGTTTCACTTTACTTTAGACAAAATATATAAACAAACATATTTACTTTATATTTTCTGAGTATGCCTCGCCTTTAATCAAAAAGTTTTAAAATCAAATAGTTTGATAATCAAAATATACTATACTCAAAATACATTGTCAAATTTTTTTCAATTTTTTCCAGTCTCTTGTATGCTTTTAATTAGCAATTTCATATGATATAATTAATTAAATTAGTTAATATTATCTATAATATTAATTTTTAAACATAGGAGGTGTACATATCATGACTAGAAAGTTAATTATAGCTACAGTTTTAATGTTAAGTACCGTAATGGTTTCTTGTAGTACAAAGCCTAGTGATTCCCCTAAGCCTAGTGATAATAACACTACTACTGTAGAGCAAAATAAAGACGACAATGGCTCTTCTAATGCTGATAGTAAAAAAGCTAATGAAACTACAAGCGATACAAAAAAAGTAAATAAGTTAAAACTTTCTATATATAGTATAGATGATAACTCTTTGGAACCAAATCAATCAGGTACTATTGAGGTAAATGAAAATTCAACTCTACAGGACAAGCTAAAAGAATTAGCAAAAGCTGTATCAGAGAAAAAATTTGACAATCTACCAATTGAAGTTAAATCTATAGATACTGTTAACGGCAAAAAAGTTGCTACTATAAACTTAACTGACTCAAATAATAAAAAATGGGTTCCAAAGTTTCAAGGATCAACTGGTGGTTCAGTTACAGCTAATACTTTGATTGAGAATTTCCTTCAATCTAATAACAAATCTAAAGGCGAATGGATTGATGGTGTGAAATTCCTATATAATAATGAAACAATAGAATATGAACATGCATCAGACTTATCTACTGTTAAGTATGCAAATTAATTACATTAAGTTATAACAAAAAGAAGCCAAGCTTTAATATTTAAAACTTGGCTTCTTTTGCTTTTTATTTTATTATCCAGTATTTCAACAAAATCTCTTCTTATATAATGGTATCTATTTCAAAGTTCTTCAAATTTTTCTTCATTAGAATATATATATGTTGCAAAAATAATTCTTCATCATAATTCTAAAAACATTGCAAGAATTTCATATGTAATTATGCATTGTGAAATGATAATTGATAATTGTGCATTAAATTGAGCATTGTGCATTTCAATATATATTTCAATCTATTAAGAAATTACTGTATATGTTTGAGTATAAGCTATTTGTTCATCACCTAATGTAAGGTAATAATATATTGGTATCATATACGTTGAATAAAATAACGTTGAAGCTTCTGGCACATTGCTTTCTATTGCTCTTACTAAGATCTGTTGGTGCTTTAAACTTACAATATAGCAAGTAGCTATAATTACAATTTGTTCTGAAAAAAACACGTCAGAAATTGAATTTGAATATTTATCAGCATGATTTACCAAATTAGTCCTAATAATTCTAAGTTGATCAATATAACGCTGCACATCAGTATCTAACTTCTTTAACTCATCAACTGGTGTATCTGGTTTTATATTATATACAGTTAAATTTGCCCGTATAACTTTAATTTGATTTAAGCTGTTAATAATATCCTCCTTATTCTGTAAATTAGATATTTTAGGGCCATACTGCTGAGGTATATTCGGAATTTGTGCATATGCTAAATTACTTGTGAATACTGTTATGAATACTACAAACGTTATCAAACGGATTATTATTTTACGCATTATTGTTCCTCCATATTATAACAAATCTACCTTATTTACAAAAAGTACTCTTTAAGTTTATCCTTTGTTATTTTAAATATTTTATTCCTAAAAGATAGATTATATTAA
The DNA here is from genome assembly GCF_002969175.1 of Clostridium sp. MF28. Lineage (NCBI taxonomy): Bacteria > Bacillati > Bacillota > Clostridia > Eubacteriales > Clostridiaceae > Clostridium > Clostridium sp. MF28. The sequence continues at coordinate 4,637,909 of NZ_CP014331.1, read as the reverse complement.
TGAGGATATACGCACTACTCAAAGGGCATCCGTTCTATTGTTTCCAGTATTGTATAGATAAACCTACTAAGACCTGAACTTATGCATATAACTCGCCGAAATGAATAACATACTTTTGTTCCAGTTTCTAGGTAATTCTGATGGGTGATTCTAAGGCTATAAAGTTGCACCCAAAGTGCTAGCCTCAAAGAACAAGCTTTGAACTAGCACATTTGGAACAACTTATAGCCAAAGAATCACATCCATCAAAATTACCAATGAAACATTCCACAAAAGTATATTACCCATTTCTAGTTGGGATATATTTCATAGTATAAATCTAACTTATAATTGGTTTATCCATATGGATATCCAATTTAAGAATTCAGCTTATTAGATGAATGTATTTACAAATTTACTAAAACTTTAAGTTCATATCTTCACTAGAAATCATAAATATATTTGTGAAGAAAACATTTGAAAATGAGCTGTTAAAGGTTCTTAGCTGTAGGTTGTTCCATTTTAGCTTGTGAAGTGAGAGTCCAAAATTTTATTTTGGGTTCTCGAACTTCCTCAGCGAATGTAATGAGTCGAGCTTCCCTAGGAAAGTTGGAGCATGCTAAAGTGGGTATAACCTGCCGCTTAGAACCTTCAGCGATATTTTCATAGCTTTTCGGAATCAAAATATTTATGATTTCGGTAAGTTATAACATAAATTTAGTTTTAAATTTGGATATCTATCCAAAGATTCTTATATTCTTCAAGTCCTCTTATTGGATCTAATTCTTTGTCTTTCTTCATATACTCTAAAAAGAATTCATTTAATTCTATACTTTTTTCTACATCTCTTAATGCTTTTAAATTTTCATTTATATTTACATAATAGCAAGCTCTATTATAATATAGAAAACCTTCATCATCATTTTCTTCTATTCCCTTACTTATTACTTCAATAGCTTTTTTAAAATTACCTTCTTCTCTATATTCTACAGATAAATTCAGAAAACTATAAGGATAATTGGGATTTGCTTCAATAGACTTGTAATAATATTCTTTGCTCTCTTCTATCTTATTTAACTTATTTAAAATTACTGCTTTATTAAATAATATCTTGTAATGTCCATCCTCAATTTCTAAAGCCTTATTTATATAATTTAGCGCCTCAATATTCTCATCGTTTTCTTCTAAAATACAAGCTAGATTTGCATATGCCCACATATAATTAGGATTTATCTCAATAACCTTTTTATAGTTGCTTATTGCCTTATCCTTTTCACCTGATTCATCATATATATTGGCTAAAAAGAAATATGCTTTATCATAATTAGGATTTTTTTCTATAGCCTTCTCATAATATTTCTTAGCCTTTTCTAATTCATCATTTTCATCATATATTATTGCTAAGCCATAATATGCTCTAGCATCATCCTCATCTAATTCAATTACTTCTCGATACTTTTTCTCTGCATCACCAGATAATCCAATTTCATCGTAAATTAATGCCATATCCATTAGTAATTCTATATCTTCTTTTCCTATATTTAAGGCATATGCCTTTTGATAAAATGAAATAGCTTTTAATAAGTTATTTTCTGATCTTAAATTTCTCGCCATATTTATATAATTATTGTATAAATAATTCTTGTTTTCCATCTTGTTCTTCATCCATTCATTTGATTTGTTATATGCATACTTATGTGATACTAACCGAAAGAGCAGGTACTCATTGTTTCGGTTTCTAGAGAATTTGGTTGTGGATTTCTAAAAATATTATTTTTTATCTCTATATTTTAATATAACATTGTCCTTGCTTTCCTCTAAGAACAATTCAAAGTATGCTAATTTTTCCAAACAAAACTTTTCTATTTCGCTTTCACTTGTTTCTCTAATATAATAATCATGAGTATACCTATTTCTCAACTTAACTACTACTGATAAATATTTTTTTAATGTCTCATCAAAAAATCCAATTTCAGAAGCTTCTTCAATAAGCTTTAATGCCGAAGCCGAACTACTTATTTTCCCATCATTTATGATTATATAGCTCTCACACATGTCAATTATATATTCCGCAAAATCTTGAAAATAAGCTATAACAGCTCTTTTTATTATTTTGTTATTGGATTTCTTATATTCATTTATAGCTTCCTTTAAATTTTCTAAATTATCATAGGTAGCTTTATATTTTTCTAAAAATTTTTCTTTTTTATATCTAAAGTAAGGACTCATCTGTAATTCCTCCAAAATAACTATATTGCTCATCTATTTTTAATACTTTTTCAAAGTTTGCATTGTTCCTCGCATGTTTTAAAACATAATGCTGAAAATCATACCATAATTCTTCATCAATAATATATTTATTATTACTATCTGCTGCAAATCTTGCATACTTACTTCCAAAATCTTTAAATAAAACAAATGTCAAATGTATATTATCGTAGTTATAATATTGCTTTGATAATTCTATGATTTTATCTTCAATGTCTAAGGTGTCCATAAATGAAACTTTTGGTTTTACTACAACAGCTAAGTCTATGTCACTTCTATCTTTGTTCCAATACTCTGTTCTATAGCTCCCAAATTCAGCAATACAAACGATACTTTCAATTTTCTTTAATTCATTTAAAAAATATGATTCAGCCAAAATTATCACCTCTTTAGAATTATATCACTAAAATAATAAAATACTCAATTTATATACAATTGAGTATTTTATCATATTGAACTTATATATATCGCAATTTAATTTGCACATTTCACAATTCACAATTACGGCCAAAATTCTTGTAATATTTTTAGAATTTATGATGAAGTATTATTTTTTCAACATATATATGAAATATTTACTTTTTATATACGTCTATAACATTTTCAGTTTTATAATGACCGTAGTACCAAGTATTTGTATAAGAAGTTGATCTAAAATTCAAAGAATCAGCAAGCTTAGTTTCCACTCCATCCTTTGTCTTCCACAAACTAAATGAATCGCCATCTTTTCTTACAAATAATATTTGATTTTCTGATATATATTTTGGCATGAAATCAAATGATTTGTTATTTGTAATTTGAGTTATTTCTTTTGTTTCAGTGTTCACTTGATAAATATAATGCGGTTCACTTTCCCAGTTTTTCGAACTTTGTGATATGTCATCTTTTAAGGCATCAGCTCCAGAATATACTATATTCTTTCCATCACTGGAATAATCCGGTGTCATGGATACTTGATTTTCTGGAATTATACTTGTAAATTTGTTAGCTTTGATATCTAAAATTCCTAATGTCTTATTACTATACATGTCTCTATATTCACCATTGTTAACAGCAACCATGCTGCTATCTACTGGGTTTTGAGATATATTATCTTTATATGCTAATGCAATCATATTATTATTTTCTATAAATTTATTGTTTAAAAGATCATATACTGCAAATTCTGTCATATCTGCTGACATTGAGCCTGAATTAGGTTTGTTCCATATATACATATATCTATCATCACTTGATATCCTCTCAACATTAGGCCTTGATCCAATAGATTCAAATAACTCAGATGCTGTATACTGCTCTCCAATCTCTTTATCATTTCCTTCTTTACCTTCCAAAACAACCTTTTCTTCTTTAGTAGCTAAATCATAGCTAATTATACCTATTGATTTAATAGTTTTCCCTTTGTCTGTAGCAGTTTCTAGCTGTTTATTAGCATATACCTTATTTTTACTATCGCAATTAATATTAAAATAATCATACTCATTGCTTATAATATCCACTAACTTTTTAGTATTGGTATTATACATAGACATACCTTCATTTTTAGCAGAGCAAATTAAATTTCCTGAGTTATTCCAATCATATGACTCTACATTTTTAGCTACTTCAATTACTTCACGAGTCTCTATATTGCAAATATATAAATCATCTTCTTTAGTATAAGCAACATATAATCCATCTTTAGATATTTTCGGCAATTTAATTTTTTCATTTTTATCAAGAAGAATTGGGTTATTTTCTTTTAGTTCAGACATGTATAGCCCATCATTTAATACAAACGCTGCAAATTCTGTTGTTTTAGCGTTTTTAGGTGCATTATCATTACTAGCAAATACAGTTTTTGATGCAAGCAAACTAGTAGATGTAAAAATCATGGTTACCATAAGTGAAATACAAACAACTATTTTTTTTGACTTTTTAAAAAACACTATATTTTTCAAGCGTGTCTCAATCTCCTTCCTACTTTTACAAACTGATGCCCCTAAGCTTAGGGATTTATTCTGAGAATATTCTATTAACTCTAATATAATTTCTCCATAATATTTTCTTTTTGATTTATCCATATTCTTTATAAGTTGTTCATCTAAAGACAGCTCACAGATTATATTTATCCTATTTCTAATAATATAAACAATAGGATTAAACCAATTGATTATATTTGCTAAAAGTGCTGCTGCCTTCACCCATAAATCTTTACGTTTAAAATGAATTAATTCATGATCCAGTATTATTTCGAGCTTGTCCAAATTGTGGTCCATCTTAGGAATTGTGATAGTAGGTGTTAATATTCCTGTAATCATTGGACTTTTAATGCCACCGCATTCTTTTAGAATTATCTTCCTATATATATTTAATTTTTTCTTACAGTTTTCAAAAACATCAATTATTGATTTATCATCAACAATATCGCTTACACTTTTAAGTTTTTTATAAAAAGAAATATATACGTATGTCTCTTTAATTACTAATATGAGTGCACCTAATATCCATGCATAAAGCAGCATATTTCTATTCATTATTTTTTGCATCATACTTGTCTGCTTTAAATCCACTTGGCTTTGGCTTACAGGCTTAAGAGTACCATCCCCTTGCAAAACTCTTATCTCATCACTTTTATCGTTGCTCTTCAGCATCTTTTCATAATTTTGCTGCACCACCGTATTCGTATCATCCTGCATAAATAAATAATTCTTATGTTCCACTATTTGAGGCAGTTTAACAAAACTCCCAATAGGTATAATAAAAATTAAAAGCGTTATAAATAGCATATAATAATTCCAAGTGGCACTAAAAGTTTTCTTAGTAAATGGCCTAAATAAACAAAGTATTAAAAACATAACGCTGCCTGCTAGTGACATTTGCAGAATATAATTTAGAATCTCCATATGCCTACACCTCTTTGAGCCATTCTTTCAACTCTGCAATATCCTTATTACTTATTTTCTTATTATTAAACAATGTTGCCATAAAGTTTTTAACTGATCCCTTATGCATATCTTCTAAGAAATTATCAGTTTGAATAGCCTTATATTCTTCTTCCGTAATTTTAGGAAAATAATTATTTAACTTTCCTACTTTAGTTACACTCAAAATTCCCTTTTCAGTTAATCTTGATATCAGCGTCATTATTGTTGTTACCTTCCATGAATTTTCTTTTGGAAGCTCGTCTAGAATCTCAGCTGTAGTAATTTGATCATTCTTTTTCCATATTATTTTCATTATCTCCATTTCAGCGTCAGATATCTTCCCTAACTTCATATTCAATCATCTCCTCTATATAATTCTACAAGGTGTAGTATTCATGTTTTTATACTACACCTTGTAGAATTTCATGTCAATATATTCCTATGAATTTTTAATAAAAAACTTATTAGCATATGTTTGTTACAATTCACAATTCACAATTATGCCTAGAATTCTTGTAATATAAATAAATAGACTAAGACCTGAACTTATGCATATAACTCGCCGAAATGAATAACATATTTTTGTTCCAGTTTCTAGGTAATTCTGATGGGTGATTCTAAGGCTATAAAGTTGCACCCAAAGTGCTAGCCTCAAAGAACAGGCTTTGAACTAGCACATTTGGAACAACTTATAGCCAAAGAATCACATCCATCAAAATTACCAATGAAACATTCCACAAAAATATATTACTCATTTCTATTTAGAAAACATTTCCTAGTTCAAGTATAGTTTATGATTGTGTTATCTATATTAAAACTAAGAGTACATAAAAATAAGCTGTTAAAAACAGTTAATGCAGGGCTGGTCTCCTTTTGCTTGTCCTAATGAAGTTTAGAACATGCGCGAGAAGATCCCCCTGCATTAGTTGTTTCAAATGAATTTTTCATAAATCTACTAAATAAACATATATGTTGCAATTCACAATGCACATTTCACAATTATGCTTAGAATTATTGCAATATTTTTAGAAATTTTATGAAGAATTATTTTTGCATTATATATTATTGAATTAATATATAGAAATTTTTATTTTCTATTTCACTTTCCATTTATATCTCGTTTCTAAAAATTCCCCTTGCCTATCATATCCTTTTATATTATATCCCATCTTGTTATATCCTTGTCTGTCATATCCTCCACTATTATATCCTTCTTTATCATATCCATATTTATCGTACCCGTCTATATTGTAACCTTCTGTATTAAAATATGTGCCATTTTTATGAACCCCTTTTTTATCAAAACCCTCTTCATTAAATTTTGTACCGTTTTTATGAATTCCTTTTGAATCAAACCCATGTTCATCATATTTCTTTAACCTATTAAAAAATAACATAAAGATTGCACCTCAATTTTAATTTATTATCTATATACTTATTTATAGATATGCCAAGTGAAATCTAAACCTATGCATATAACTCACCGAAATAAGCATTATGCTGTTGTTCCAGTTTCTAAGGAATTATGATGGATGATTCTAAAATTACAAGTTGCACCCAAGATGCTAGCTTCAAAGACAAGCTTTGAACTAGCATACTTGGAACAACTTCCAATCTAAGAATCAGAACCATCAAATTCCTAATGAAACATTTCACAAAAGCATAATTCTTATTTCTAGTTAGTACATATTTCATAGTCTAGATATAGTTTATAATTGGCTTATCTATATTTGAGCCAGCAAAAAAAGACCGACCTTAATAAAAAGGTCGGTTGCACTATTAACTCATCGAATATAAAGTGCCCAAGTAAATATTCGAATCACAGTTTCCTTATATACATAATATTCCTATTTAATGATTATTTTAACATGCAATCAATTAGGAATCAATGAACAAATAGCGAATAAAATGACGCAATTTTAAATTTCAACATATATGTTACAATTCACAATTCTGGCTAAAATTCTTACAATATTTTTATAATTATGATAACGGATTATTTTTGAAATATATATAAGCTATTAAGCATTATTGACTAAAATCATAATAATACCTAATAGCTCATTTCTTTAATATATATTTATTTATGTGTTCCTATATCACTTCTACAATATGCTCCTTCAAAAGTGACATATTTAATATTTTCGTAAGCGTCTTTTCTAGCTTCTTCTAGAGTTTTTCCAAGACCAATAACTGATAGCACTCTTCCACCGTTAGTCTTTAAAACTCCATCTTCTGCCTTAGCCCCTGCTAAGAATACCTTGTCTTTAACTTTTTCATCAATTGTTATTTCGTATCCCTTAACAAAATCTCCTGGATATCCTTTAGATGCTAAAACAACATTTATGCAGACACCATCATTCCACTTAATTGTAGTTTTATCTAGTTCTTCTCTTAATGCTGCTTCAATGACTTCTACTAAGTCACTTTCCATTAGATAAAGAACTGATTGTGTTTCAGGATCTCCCATTCTTACATTATATTCTAAAAGGTAAGTTCCTTTTGCAGTAATCATGATACCAAAGAAGATTATTCCTTTATAATCAAAGCCTTCTTCTCTAATACCAATTAAAGTCTTAGCCATGATATTTTCTTCGAAATCCTTCATCACATCTTCTGTCACATAAGGATTTGGAGCTAATACTCCCATTCCACCTGTATTTGGTCCTTTACCTCCATCAAATATCTGCTTATGGTCTTTACCTGATATGAACGGAATTATTGTCTTCCCATCAGTTATAGATAGAATTGATGCTTCAACACCTTCTAGGAATTCTTCAATTACTATCTTTTGGCCTGCTCCATTGAAGATATCATCTACCATATAAGATTTTACTGCGTCTATTGCTTCTTCTTTAGTTTCACATATAGCAACGCCTTTTCCTGCTGCGAGACCATCTGCTTTAACTACTGTTGGATAAGGACAGACTTCTAAATATTTAAGCGCTTTATTGACATCTGTAAATGTTTCGTATTCTGCTGTCTTAACGTCATACTTTTTCATAAATTCTTTAGAGAAGCTTTTACTTCCTTCAAGCATTGCTCCATTTTCAGCTGGTCCAAATATCTTTAATCCTTCTGTTTTAAACTTATTAACAATTCCCTTTGTTAAAGGATCTTCTGGCCCAACTATTGTAAGGTCAATAATTTCTTCTTTAGCAAATTTAATTAATTCATCAATATCAGTTATGTTTACATTTTCGCATTTATTTTCAATTGCAGTTCCACCGTTACCTGGAGCAACAAATATTTTTTCAACCCTTTCACTTTTTGCAAGTTTCCAAGCCAAAGCATGTTCTCTACCACCTGAACCAATTAAAAGAAGTTTCATTTACATACCTCCAAAATAATATTCCGTTATAGATAAACAGCATACACTCATAGCCTATGTTATAACCAACCGAAAGAAAGGATACTCTGTTGTTTCGGTTGTCTTAGAGAATATAACTGTGGATTTCTAACATTAAACGTTGCGTCCATTTCTGCATGCTCCCAACACAAGATTGGGACAAGCAAAAATGGAACAACTTCTAATGAAGAAATCCTACAGCCATATTCTCAGATGCAACACTGCACAAAAGAGTACCCTTTCTTTCTAATGTGGGAGTCATTTCAAAGCATAAGTCTAATTCATAACTTGTTTATCTATAACAATTAACTTTAAAAAACACAGGGTTTTTATTATATATTTTCAATCCAATATATAATTTATTGGTTAATCATCTAATATAAATAACTTATTTATATTAATGTTTAAAGTGTCTATATCCTGTAAATACCATTGAGATTCCATATTTGTTACAAACGTCTATTGACTCTTGATCTCTAATAGATCCACCTGGTTGAATTATCGCTTTAATACCAGCTTTTGCTGCTGTCTCTGCAACATCTCCAAATGGGAAGTATGCATCTGATGCAAGGATTGTAGCTCCTTTTCCTCTCTTTAAAGCATCTTCTGTTGGCCAGATTCTGTTAACTTGACCCCCGCCAATTCCAAGTGCTATTCCGTTATGAGCAACAACTATAGCATTAGATTTAACGTATTTAACTACTTTCATTCCAAATAATAAATCATTCATTTCTTCATCAGTTGGTTTCTTTTCAGTTACAACTTTAATTTCTTCTACTAATTTATTATCTTCCTCTTGAACAAGCATTGCCCCATCAACTGTAACCATATATTTATCTGCCTTTGGAGTGTTATGGAATTTAAGAACTCTTAAGTTCTTTTTAGTCTTTAAAACTTCTAAAGCATCTTCATCATATTCTGGTGCAGCTATAACTTCTAAGAAAATTTTAACCATTTCTTCAGCAGTTTTCTTATCCACTTTTCTATTAAATCCAATGATTCCCCCAAATATTGAAGTTGGATCTACTTCATATGCCTTCATATAAGCTTCGTAAGAATCTTTTCCAATTGCAACACCACAAGGTGTATTATGTTTTAATGCACAACATGCTGGTTCATCAAATTCATTAGCGCATTTCCAAGCTATATCAACATCTTTAAAGTTATTATAAGATAATTCCTTACCATTTAATGTTTCAAAAGTATTCATAGCTCCATCAAGCATTGTTGATGCGTAAACAGCTGCAGTTTGATGTGAATTTTCACCATATCTAAGACTTTGCATCTTCTTATATGAAACTGAAAGATATTCTGGATATTCTTCCTCATCATCAGCTAACAAGAAGTTTGAAATAGCCCCATCATAAGCACTCATAAGATTAAATACTTTACCAGCCAATTTCTTCTTAGTCTTATAAGAAGTTTCCCCATTTGTTTCAATCTCTTCCATAACAACTTTATAGTCATTTTTATCAGAAATTACTACAACATCCTGAAAATTCTTAGCCGCTGCTCTAAGCATTGTAGGTCCGCCAATATCTATAAATTCAACCTTTTCTTCAAATTCTAAATCTTCTTTAACTTTCTCAAAGAATGGATATAGATTTACAACTACATAATCTATGGTATGAATATTTCTTCCTTTTAATGTATTCATATGCTCTTCATTGTCTCTTATAGCTAATATTCCAGCATGAACTAATGGATGAAGTGTTTTAACTCTTCCATCTAACATTTCAGGAAAATCAGTAACTTCATTGATTTCAATTACATTTAATCCATTTTCCTTCAAATATTTATAAGTTCCACCTGTTGATACAATTTCAACATCTTTAGATACTAAAAATTTAGCAAAATCTAAAACTCCCTCTTTATCAAATACGCTTATTAAAGCTCTCTTTTTCACGAAAAGGCCTCCTTTATTCTTCTATCTTGACTCTACCATCAATTACTCTGATTTTATTTTCGCTAATTAACTTAATTGCCTTAGGTAATATTTCGTGTTCTTTTTCTAAAATCCTCTTTTGAAGAGTTTCCGCATCATCTTCAAAATAAACTGGCACAACTTCTTGAAGAAGTATTGCACCACCATCAACTTCAGAATTTACAAAGTGAACTGTACATCCTGAAAATCTTACACCACTTTTAATTACGGCTTCATGAACCTTTAATCCGTACATTCCAGGTCCACAAAAAGATGGAATTAAAGATGGATGAATGTTTATAATTCTATTATCAAATTCCTTTAATATTTCCCCATCTAAAATTGCCAAAAATCCTGCAAGAACTATTAAATCAACCTTTCCCGTTGTTAATTCTAAGATCTTGTTAGAGGATTCTTCACCATATTCACGCCTATTAACAACAAAAGTATCTATATTATGCTTTTTAGCCCTCTCTAAAGCATAAATATTATCACGGCTTCCTATAACCATCTCTATCTTAACATTCATATAGTTACTTTCAACCGCATCTATTACCGATTGTAGGTCTGTTCCGCCCCCAGAAACCAAGACCGCTATTTTAAACAAATACCTTCACCCCCAGATGTTACGTATCCTATTTCATAAGCTTTTTCTCCCATTTCTACTAAAGCCTTTATAATAGGTTCCACATCTTCATCTTTAACAGCAAGAACAAACCCTATTCCCATGTTAAAAGTGTTATACATATGCTCCTTGTCTACACCTTTTTCAATGATTCTTTCAAATATAGCTGGAAGTGGATATGAATCTTTGTTAATTACAGCTGTGAAGTCCCCACCATTAAACATTCTTGGAACATTTTCTATAAATCCACCACCTGTAACATGAGCCATGCCTTTAATCTCATAGCTTTCTAACAATTTAAGTACTGGTTTTACATAAATCTTAGTTGGTGTAATTAATGTCTTCCATACTTCTTCACCATTAAATTCTTCATTTAAATCTGGGAATACTTTTCTGATTAATGAATATCCATTAGAATGTATTCCAGAAGAGGCTATACCAATCAACTTATCTCCATCTTTAATATTGCTTCCATTAATAATCTTATCTTTATCAGCTATACCAACTGCAAATCCAGCCATATCATATTCTCCATCTGAATAGAATCCAGGCATTTCAGCTGTTTCTCCACCAATTAAGGCACAGTCAGAATCAACGCATCCATCCGATATACCTTTAACTAAATCTGCTGCAACTTCAGCTTCAAGCTTCCCACAAGCTATATAATCTAAGAAAAATAATGGTTTTGCCCCATGGCATAAAATATCATTTACGCACATAGCCACACAGTCAATACCAACTGTATCGTACTTCTTGTTCTTAAATGCGATTTCTAGTTTAGTTCCTACTCCATCAGTTCCAGAAACTAAAACTGGTTTTTCATAGCCTGATGGTAATTCAACCATCCCAGCAAAACTTCCAAGACCATTTAAAACATATTGACTCATAGTTCTTGCTGCATATTCTTTTATAAGCTTAACTGATTTATATCCTTCTTCTATGTTAACTCCCGCTTCTTTGTAAGTAATCATTTATTAACTCCACCTTTCAAAATGCTATTGACATATTCAAAAAACAATAGATGAATGTGCCTTAGATGTCTATATCTCTTTCTCTACTGGTGTTGCAACTGGGTAAACTCCATTAAAGCATCCCATACAAAATTCTTCTCTATCACCGCAGCTCTTATAAACGCCTTCTTCACTTAGATATCCTAAATAATCTGCTCCAATCATATCTCTAATCTCTTCTATAGTATTATTAGCAGCAACAAGCTCACTTCTATAAGGTGTATCTATTCCAAAATAACATGGATACTTAACACTTGGTGATGCTAGTAAGAAACTAACTTCTTTTACACCTACACGTCTAAGTGATTCAACTAAATGTTTTGATGTAGTGCCTCTTACTACTGAGTCATCAATAAGTATAACTCTTTTTCCTTCTAAGTTTGATTTTAGTGGATTTAACTTTACTGCAACTGCTCTTTCTCTAATTTCTTGAGATGGCGATATAAAAGTTCTTCCAACGTATCTGTTTTTAATAAATCCAGTATCATAAGGTATACCAGAAGCCTTTGCATATCCGATAGCTGCTGGTATTCCAGAGTCTGGAACTGCTATAACAACATCTGCATCTAATGGATGCTCTTTATATAACTGTTCTCCTGCTTTAACTCTTGTTGTATGAACTTCAAGCCCATCAATTCTAGAGTCTGGTCTAGCAAAATATATATATTCAAAAGCACATGTCTGACATTTAGTATTTTCAGAATATCTATATGAACTTATTCCTTCACTGTCTATTATAACTATTTCTCCTGGTTCTATATCCCTTACAAATTCAGCACCTATTGCATCTAAAGCGCAGCTTTCTGAAGTTAGAATGTAACCTTCTTCAATTTTCCCCAATGAAAGCGGTCTAATTCCATGTGGATCTCTAGCCCCAATTAATCTATCCTTTGACATAATAGTTAATGCAAATGAACCTCTAACAGCTGACATAGCATCAACTACTGCTTTTGCAAAACCTTTTTTTGCACTTCTTGCTATAAGACATGCAATTACTTCAGAATCTGTTGTAGTATGGAAAATTTGTCCTCCATCTTCAAGCAATTCTTTTATTACATCTGCATTTACTAAAGTTCCGTTATGAGCCATAGCTATTGGTCCCATCTTTGATGAAACGAGTATTGGCTGAGCATTTTCAATGCCTTTTCCACCAGCAGTTGAATATCTTACGTGGCCTATAGCTATATGACCTTTTAGCTTTTGTAAATCTTCCTGCTTAAATGCTTCAGTTATTAAACCTAATCCTTTATGTATGTCAATTTTTTCACCATCTGCTACTGCAATTCCAGCACTTTCCTGCCCTCTATGTTGAAGAGCATAAAGTCCATAGTAAGTCATTGATGCTACATCTATTGGCTTATTAGTATATACTCCAAATACCCCACACTCATCCTTAAATTTATCATTACTTGGATCCATTATTAATTCAAAATTCGGATTACTCATCTATACAATCCTTTCACTAATCTATTTTTGAAAAACTTAAAATACATGAGAACTAATGCACAATTAAGGATGAAATTTTTTTTGACTTCTAAATCACATAATTCATCAAACTTCATCAGAGAAATGAGAATTCAAAATAACACTCAAGACTTAATGTACGAATTCTCAACCTTCCTCTGTGAACTTAGTTCCCTCATTGTGCATTGCTAATTGCATTCTAATATAAATTTTATAGTAAATTTGATTCTAAATATATACTACTTAGAAATTCTCTTTAATATTTCAACATAAGCATCTTTAACATTACCTAAGTCTCTTCTGAATCTATCTTTATCTAATTTTTCTCCTGTTGTTGCATCCCAGAATCTACAAGTGTCTGGTGATATTTCATCAGCTAAAACTATTGTTCCATCAGCACATCTACCAAATTCAACTTTAAAGTCAATTAAGTTTATGTTTTGTTCTTTAAATACAGCTTTAAGAGTGTCATTAATTTTTGCTGTCATATCATAGATTACTTTTAATTCTTCAAAAGTAGTTGCACCAATTCCAACTGCATGATAATCATTTATTAATGGATCTCCTAATGAGTCATCTTTATATGATAATTCAAATACAGTAGTCTTAAGCTTAAATCCTTCTTCAAGACCTAATCTCTTAGCCATGCTTCCTGCTGCAACATTTCTCACTATTACTTCAAGTGGAACTATTTCAACCTTTTTACATAATTGTTCTCTATCATTTAGTTTCTCTATAAAATGAGTTTTAACTCCTGCTTTTTCTAATATTTCAAATAATACTGAAGTTATAGCATTATTCATTATACCTTTGTCTTCGATTTGACCTTTCTTTTCTCCATTGAATGCTGTTGCATCATCTTTGTAATATACAATTACTTCATCAGCCTTATCTGTTGCGTAAATTTTCTTTGCTTTTCCTTCATATAACATTTCTAATTTTTCCATTATAGTTCTACCCCTTCCGCATTTTCCTCAATGAATTTTTTCTTCATATTTAATCTGAATTCTTTTAATTTATTTTTTAATTCATCATTATTAACTGATAACATTTGAACCGCTAACATTCCTGCATTGTAGCTGTTATTTATACCAACAGTTGCAACTGGGATTGATTTTGGCATTTGTACTATAGAATATAATGCATCAACACCTTCAAGAGCTGCCTTAACTGGAACTCCTATTACAGGAAGTATTGTCTTTGATGCTATTACTCCTGGTAAATGTGCTGCAAGTCCTGCTCCAGCTATAATAACTTGACATCCTTGAGCTTGAATTTCTTCTAATGTTTCTTCTAACTTTTCTGGCACTCTATGAGCTGAAAGTATAAACGCTTTGTACTCTACTCCAAATTCCTTTAAAGCATTTGCCGCTCCTCTCATTACCTCTGTGTCTGATTTACTTCCAAAAAATATTGCTACTTGCATTTTTAAGCCTCCTGTTTTTGTAATGTTCCTATTAATACATTTATATATTTCTCTTAAGGGCTATCCCCGCATTATAAGTGAGAGTCCAAAAAGTGATGCTCCAAATTTTGTATTTGGTTAGCAGAACTTTCTCCTTGGAGCTTTTACATTTGGTTTCTCGAACTTACTCAGCGAACGTATGTGAGTCGAGTTTCCTTATAAATGTCTGTAACCCGCATTATCACTATAAATATTTACATATTTATCTATTTACATATCTTCATATTTATCTTTTTAAATATTTATATACTTAACTTTGTACATATTTAAAAATTTAACTTCTTACATATATACCTATTTAAATTTTTAAATATATAACTATTTTTATATTCTGCATCTTTCATCTAATTGAGAGTTAGCAATCAGCAAGCAATGCTAACTTTCAACTTTTATTTAAAATATTCTACTCCTGCTTTGAAGATCTTTTGATCAAAGTCTCCTGGGATGTTTCTATATAAATCTGTTCCTATTCTTTCACTATGTGCCATCTTACCTAAGACTCTTCCATCTGGACTTGTTATACCTTCTATTCCGTACATTGATCCATTTGGATTGAATGGCATATTTAATGATACATTTCCATCAAAATCAACATATTGAGTTGCCACTTGACCATTAGCAATTAATTCTTTAATTAAGCTTTCTGGTGCAACAAATCTTCCTTCCCCATGCGAGATTGCAACTGAATGTATATCTCCTACATTAACTTCACTGAACCAAGGTGATTTATTTGAAACAACCTTTGTACTTATAATTGAAGACATATGTCTGTTTATATTGTTGTAAGTCAATGTTGCCATATCTTCTTTAATATCAACTATTTCGCCATATGGTACTAATCCTAATTTAATTAACGCTTGGAAGCCGTTACAAATACCAAGTGCTAACCCGTCTCTATTTTTAAGTAATTCCATCACGCTATTGCTTATCTTTTCATTTCTAAGAGCATTGGCAATGAATTTACCTGAACCATCTGGTTCATCCCCTGCTGAGAAGCCTCCTGGAATCATAAGAATTTGAGCAGTACTTATTTCTTTTGCAAGTCTTTCAATAGATTCATTAAGTGCTTCTTTAGTAATATTTCTAAATACTACTTGAGTAACTTCTGCTCCTTCTTTTTCAAATGCTCTTGCACAGTCATATTCACAGTTGTTTCCTGGAAATACTGGAATTACAACCTTTGGCTTAGCTACTTTAATTGCTGGAGAAAGTGTTGATTTCTTATCATATAAAACTGTTTCTACTTTTCCTTCTACATCTTCAGTTTTAATTTTAAATACTGAGCTTAATTTTTCTTCGTATGTTTTTTCTAAAGCTTCTATATCTAAATTCAAATCATATTCCTTAGAAATTATAACTGCTGAACTTATTGTCTTACCAACTTCTTTATATAAACACTCTTTGAATTCTTCTACATTAACACCATTCTTAACTTCTAGTACTATAGTTCCATAGTTAAATCCAAATAACTCATCCTTTGTTAAGTTATCAATTTCTGCACCAATTCTATTTCCAAGTGTCATTTTAGTAACAGTTTCTGAAACTCCACCATACTTAACAGCAGATGCTGAAATTACTTTTCCGCTTTGAATTAAGTTATATAGTACGTCTAAGTTCTTCTTAAGCTTATCTAAATTTATAGTTCCATCTTCTAGTTTTTCAGTTTGAAGTAAAACTAAACTTGATCCTGCTTCTTTAAATTCTGGTGATATTATATTTCTAGCTTTTTCTACTCCTACAGCAAATGATACTAATGTTGGAGGTACATCTAAATCACCAAAACTTCCTGACATTGAGTCCTTACCACCGATTGCTGCTGTTTCAAATGCCATTTGAGCTTCATATGCACCAAGCAATGCTGCAAATGGTTTACCCCATCTAGAGCTTTCTGATCCTAATCTTTCAAAATACTCTTGGAATGTAAGCCTAGCTTTTCTGTAATCTCCACCCATAGCTACAAGTTTTGATATACTTTCAATTACTGCATAGTATGCCATGTGATATGGACTCCAAGTACCTAATTCTGGATTAAATCCAAATGTCATTAATGTAGCATCTGCACTTTCTCCATCTAGAACTGGGATTTTAGCTGCCATTCCTTCTGCTGGAGTCTTTGCATACTTACCACCAAATGGCATAAGTACTGTTCCATGTCCTATTGTTGCATCAAATCTTTCTGATAATCCTTGCTGAGATGATACATTTAATTTTCTTAAATTATTTATCCATTCTTCTTTAACATCAATATCTGCTACTACATATGGATAATCAACTGGAGCTTTAACTGTAACATTTGTCTTTTGAGTTGCACCATTTGTATCTAAGAATGTTCTCTTTAAATCAACTATGTTTTTACCTCTCCAGAATAATCTAAGTCTATCTGTATCAGTAACATGTGCAACTAAATTGGCTTCCAAGTTTTCATCGTTTGAAAGTCTTATAAATTCATCTGCATCTTCTTTCTTAACAACTACTGCCATTCTTTCTTGTGATTCTGAAACCGCAAGTTCTGTTCCATCTAGACCTTCATATTTCTTTGGAACTTTATCTAAATCTATATCTAATCCTCTGCAAAGTTCTCCAATTGCAACTGAAACTCCACCTGCACCAAAGTCATTACATCTCTTAATCATCTTTGCTACTTTAGAATTTCTAAATAATCTTTGAAGCTTTCTTTCAGTAGGTGCATTTCCTTTTTGAACTTCTGCTCCACATTCATTAAGTGAATCTACTGTATGTTCCTTAGATGAACCTGTAGCTCCTCCAACACCGTCTCTTCCAGTTCTACCACCAAGTAAGATAATAACATCTCCTAAAGCTGGTTCTTCTCTTACCACATTTTCCTTAGGTGCTGCTGCAATAACTGCTCCAACTTCCATTCTCTTTGCTGCATAGTTTGGATGATATACTTCTTCAACTTGACCTGTTGCAAGACCAATTTGATTTCCATATGAACTATATCCATGAGCTGCTCCAAGTGTTATCTTTCTTTGAGGAAGTTTCCCTTCTAATGTATCTTCAACTGGAACTGTTGGATCTGCTGCTCCTGTAACTCTCATTGCTTGATATACGTAAGTTCTTCCTGATAGTGGATCTCTTATAGCTCCACCAAGACATGTTGCTGCTCCACCAAAAGGTTCAATTTCTGTTGGATGGTTATGTGTTTCATTCTTGAACATTACTAAGTAATCTTCCATGCCTTTATCAGTTTCAATTTTCACGTTAATTGAACAAGCATTTATTTCTTCGGAAATATCTAGATCTTCAAGTTTTCCTCTTTTTCTAAGTTCTTTCATAGCAATTACTGCCATATCCATAAGAGTTTTATTCTTTTCTTTCTCGCCATAAACATATGATCTAGATTTTATATAACCTTCATAACTTGCTTTTATTGGAGCTGTATATTTATTATCTTCAATTTGGATATCTTCTAATATAGTTGAGAATGTTGTATGTCTACAGTGATCTGACCAGTATGTATCTATAACTTTAATTTCAGTTATACTTGGATCTCTTTTCTCTCCTTTGAAATAATCTTGAATCATAAGAAGATCATCAATACTCATAGCCAAACCTTGTCCACTATGAAATTCTTTTAATTGATCCAATGTCTTGCTGGTAAATCCATCTAAGATTTGTACATCTTTAGGTATGTTTGAAAGTGATGATAAATCTTTGCTATTTATATCTACTTCCCTTGAATCGACTGGGTTTATATAATA
Organism: Clostridium sp. MF28; assembly: GCF_002969175.1. Classification (NCBI taxonomy): domain Bacteria; kingdom Bacillati; phylum Bacillota; class Clostridia; order Eubacteriales; family Clostridiaceae; genus Clostridium; species Clostridium sp. MF28. The sequence goes on along the minus strand of NZ_CP014331.1, from coordinate 4,619,197 downwards.
TTTCTTAATTTTTTCAATATCATCTTTTGAAAGGTTTCCTTTTAATAATACTACTTTAGCTGATTTTATTTCAACCTTGTCTTCTGCTGTTAATAGAGCTAGACATTCTGAAGCTGAATCTGCTCTTTGATCGTATTGACCTGGCAAATATTCTACACCAAAAGCTACTTCTCCTTCATCATTGGTAATTCTGATTCGTAAACTACATCTACTGTTGCTTCAGAAAAAATTGTATGTAAAGCCTTATTATAATATTCTTCAGGTATATCTGATATTATATATTTATTAACAAGTCTTACGTCTTCTAATCCAGTTACTCCTAAGTTATCTCTAAAATCATTTAATAAACTTTGAGCTTCTACATTAAATCCTTTTTTCTTTTCAACGAATACGCTTCTAATATTTAACATTTTAATTCCTCCAAAAAATATTATGAGATTTAGCCTAGGTGCATTCAAAAAATACCGCGTCAATATACTTGTATATTATACTTGTTATTTTTTTCATTTACCTACTCACTACACCTTCGTAATGGCGAATGTTTTCCGATAACACTCTACTAACTTTCGTATCGATACCATAAGATTATCATTCAACACGTATGTTGTCAACCTATTTTATGTTAATTTTTCATTTAATTTATGTTTTTACGAACTATATATTTATATTATTTTTATATAGTTCGTATTTTGTTTGTTTAATATATATTTTTATGTATTATAAAGCATTTTTTCTTTTTTCTTAGAATAGTGCACATTTTTATAGTATAAAGAATCAATTTCAACATAATCTATGTTGAAAAAAAGACGCAGATAATTATAGTGTTTTCTATCAATACTATAATTCCCTACGTCTAAAAATTTATTTTTCTATATAAAAAATAAAGAGCCATAAGATTTCTCTTATGGCTCAACAACTTACTATCTGTCGAAGTTTCTGTTGTTTCTTTGTTGCTTTCTAGCTCTTCTACAATCAGGACATCTAACTGGATCGTTGTCAAATCCTTTTTCTTTGTAGAATTCTTGTTCTCCAACTGTGAAAACAAATTCCTTTCCACAATCTTTACATACTAAAGTTCTATCTTCCATTATAAAAATCCTCCCTTTTTCCAAAGATTATAACCTGATACCTAGACCCAATCTCTGAAACAGAGGCGAATGTACAGTATTGATTAAATCTTGAATTATCTTACATTCTTATAATACCACACTTTGCCACATATTTCAACACTAATTCTTACAATTAAATTGTTAAATTTAAACCTTCTCAATTTATAATATATCAAAACTTTTATTAACTTATATATAATTTGTTAAAAAAATTGAGGTTTAATTCAACCTCAATCCTAATATAGCTACTCTTCTTCGAACATTAGACCCTCTTGCAATTTTCCAGCATCCATTGATACTATTCTATCTGACACTTTTTTAGCAAAGTCCATATCATGAGTTATAATCATCATACTCATGCCTTTTTCACTTAAACGCTTTATTAAATTTGCAACTTCTCCAGTTAGTCCTGGATCTAGTGCAGAAGTTGGCTCATCAAAGCACATTATTTTAGGTTCAAGCACTAATGCTCTTCCAATAGCAACTCTCTGTTTTTGACCACCAGATAATTCAAATGGATAGTTATTTTTCTTTCCTAACAAGTCTAAGAAACCTAAAGTTTCTTCTGCTTTCTTTATTGCTTCTTCTTTTGACCATCCTAACACCTTTTGTGGTGCTTCAATAAGATTTTCTAAAACACTCATATGCGGAAATAAGTTAAAATTTTGAAATACTAATCCTATATCTTTTCTTATCTCTTTTAACGCATTTTTATCTACATACTTACCATTTTTACATAAAACTTTTCCGTTAACTTCTATATCGCCTTCATCACAATGTTCCAATTCATTTACACATCTAAGTAAAGTTGTCTTTCCGCCACCTGAATTTCCAACGACAACTAATATTTCACCTTTTTTTATATGAAGATTAACACCTTTTAAAACTTCTGTATTTCCGAATCTCTTTTTCAAATTACTTACTTTAAGCATATAATCTCCTCCACACTATTTATAATAGTCATACTTATCTTCAATTTTCTTTAATACTTGACTGAAAATTGCTATTACTACTAAGTAAACAGCACCAACTATTAAAAGAGGTAATAACGAAACATCTCTATTAGCAGCAGTTTTACCTATCTTTAGTAACTCATCCATACCCACTACATAAACTAGTGAAGTATCCTTCACTAAAGTTGTTATTTCATTTGCAACTGGTGGTATTACTGTTTTAAATGCTTGAGGAAGTATTATTCTAAAAAACGTTTGTCTCGAACTTAACCCTAAAACTTTAGCCCCTTCAACTTGTCCATTATCTATAGATTCTATACCTGCTCTAAATATTTCTCCAAAATAAGCTCCATAATTTAAAGTAAATGCTAAAATTGCTGCTGGAAATCTATCAAAGCTGACCCCTACTAGAGGAAGTCCAAAGAAAATCACAATAATTTGTAATAACAGAGGAGTACCTCTCATTATAAGAATATATATTCCACTTATTTGCTTAAGTATTAGAGATTTAGATGTCCTCATTACAGCTACTATTACTCCTAATGGAATAGATAATACTAATGTAAGTACAAAAATTTCTAATGTGACTTTTAATCCCTCTAATACTTGAGGCATTATCTCTAAAATATAACTCAAAGTTATTTCCTCCTCTTTATTTTCAAATTATTTATGCGTAAAATAATCTGCTTCGCAGACTGTGTGTTTTTAATACTTCTAAAAGTTATCTATAGATTGTCCAATAATATAATCTCCTAAAGAATAAAAAGTGGCCAGGCCACATTCCAATCAAATGTTAATAAAGAACAATTAAGAGTGATGGATGAAATCACTTTTAAATTTCCAAAAAGAAATTCTTTTATAATTTCATCACTTATTATTCACCATCAGTATTTATATTTCTAACTAGTTAATTTAGTAAATTTTATTTATAATATTAACTTCATAAAATTCTAATAAATTAAGTTTATAATTATCTAATTAACACTATTTAAGGATTATATCTTGTTCGAACCATTTCTTTGATATGTCTGCTGCAGTTCCATCAGAAATAACTTCATCTAAAGCTTTGTTAAAAGCTTCTACAAATTTAGTATCACCTTTTTTAATTCCAACACCGTACTCTTCACTTCCAAAATTCTCAGTTAAGATTTTATATTTCTCTTCTCCTCTTGCTTTCATATAATATCTTGCTAAAATCTCGTCTACAACAATTGCATCTAATCTCTTTGCTTCTAAGTCCATTAATGCTGCATTATTATCTTCAAATGTAACAAGCTTTCCGCCATCAAAAGATTTTTCAATATCACCAGCTGCTTCAACTGCATCTACTGCTGTAGATCCATTTTGAGCACCAACTTTTTTACCTGCTAAATCATTTTTAGATTTAATAGTAGAATCTGCTAATGTTACTATAACTTGTGTATTACTTAAATATGGTTTTGAAAATTCAACTTTTTCCTTTCTTTCATCAGTAATTGAATATCCATTCCATATTAAATCTATATTACCGTTGTTAAGTTCAGTTTCTTTCATACTCCAATCAATTGATTGAAATTTCACCTTCTTATTAAGTTTTTTACCTACTGCATTTGCTAAATCAACGTCAAATCCAACTATTTCCCCGTTCTCATTCTTAAATCCCATTGGAACAAAAGTATCATCTAAACCTATTACTAATTCATCTTTATCTAATGCACTTTTTGCTGCCTTTGATTCTGATGACTTATTAGCATTTCCACCGCATGCAACCAAGCTTACTCCTAATGTAGCTATGATGGCAGCTACTGTTAATTTTTTTATTAAACTATTTATTTTCATATGTACTAACCCCCTACATCACTTTCTATTTATCACTTTATCATACTAAAGCAAAAGAATCAAGTATTTTTTATATTCTAAATTATAACAGGCATAACAGATGCTGTATTACGCCTATCATACCTGTAAAAAACTTAGAATTATAAATTTTATCTCGTGGTTGCTATTCTATCTATCGCTCTTTCAAGGTTATTCATATGTGATGTAAATTCATCTACTGTATCTGTTACTTGCTTTTTATCAATTGGATCCTTAAATGTATCTGCTCTATCTTTTGCATCATCAACATTATCTTTAATTTCATCTAATTTATTAGATATATCATCAAATTTATTTTTAATATCTTCACTTTTTCCTTCAAAATCAGCATTATTGAGCTCGTCCGTTAATTCATCTGCTTTATCATTTAATTCTTTCATTACACGTGTAGTATCACTATCTACTTCATTAACTTTATCAGAAATTTCCTTAGGGTTAGACTTTAATTTATCCATTAATTCCTTCATCTTATCTGATTCAAAAACTTCATTAACCTTATCTGCAGATGGCTTTTCATCTGTATCTTCTTTTGTTTGAAGTATATAATCATCTTTAAGATTACAACCAATTAAAGAAAAAGAAAGTATTAATAAAAGTATAAAGCTCATTATATTTTTCTTTTTCATTTCTTCACCTCAATTTGTTTTATAATATATATTACACAAATAATCCTTCATCATAATTCTAAAAATGTTACAAGAATTTTAGCCGTAATTGTGAATTGTGCATTGCAACATATATAGTCTATATTAATATTTTTTTGCTAATCTTTCAATAATGAAATTGAGGCACACTTAAACGCAACAAGTTCATCTAAGCTAAAGAGTATTTTTCAATTTAGATAATAATCTTTTTTTATATTTTATACTTGCCACTTCGCTTATATCAGCTAATAATCTATAATTTGATATTCCACCATATACTCCAACTATCGGTATTCCTTGGATAACTTTTGCCACAACTATATTTTCAGATAAACATTTTGAAGCTGACTCAATTAATTCATTTATATCAACCTTAAGATCATGATTATTTTCAATACTATAAGCAATTCTATCCACTTCATTTGAGTATAGAATTTTTTCATCTGTTTTTATAGAACTTGCACAAATTATATTTAATATAAATGCCTTTTCACTTTTAGACTTATAATCAAATCCATAATTCACACAAATCTCATACACAGTTTTTAATATTACTCCAATAAACACGGGTATATCCGGTATTCCAATTCCTAATATACCAAGTAATGTCCCTTCGGCTGCTGTGATCCCTTTATTTATAAGCACACCTTTTTTCACTCTTTTATCTATTCTGCTTAAATTTTTGTTATTCATCTGCTTAGATAAAATATATTCATCTATATCTGCTTCATTTTTAATTTTCTCTGAGTTGTAACTTTTCTCTATTACTGTAGTACCTTTTTCAAAAACATAATAAAATCCCTTTTCAAATGCTTTCTCAAAAGTTTCTATCATATTTTTCGGAATTTTTTCTTCTAATTGCTCTTTTACAGGTAATATCTTATTTTTTATATATTCATTTTCTTTTTTATAAAAGAACTTGTCTTCTCTTTTTATTAACTTTTTCATTTGACTATTTAATATTCTTTCTTTTCTTTTATCCCTATAATCCATGCGCAGCTATACCGAATCCATTCTATAAATAATAAATTACTGTACTTAATTAACCTACTTATATAATATAATAATTGCACCAAAAACGGTATTTCAAACATAATTAATTGATTTACCTAAAATAATATATATTAAATATGTAAAAGTTCAAGCAAATAAATTAAAATTTGCACGCTCTACATTGTTTCTCTACTTAGATGAAACTTGACTCACTTTCGTTCACTGAGTACTCACAGAGTAAGCGACCATCATCAAATCATAGATTCGAGATGTCTGCTTAACTGATTCACACAAAATCATAGATTTTGGTTCACTACTTAAAAGAGAGCAATTATCTTGCTCTCTTTTAGGTGTATTTAATTTATTATTTCTTTCCTGATCCTTTTAGCATTTCTCCAATTGCAGCTATACTTCCAAGAGATGATAAGGTCTCATTTGGTAATATAAGCTTGTTTGCTGGACTGTTAGCCATTTCTTTAAGTGCTTCAACTTGCTTTAATGCTATAACAGTTTCATTTGTTCCAGACTCAATAATAGCTTGATTTACTTTTCTTATAGCTTGAGATTCTGCAATCGCTATTTGTTCTATAGCCTTTGCTTTACCTTCTGCTTCTAGTAGCTGAGATTCTTTTAAACCTTCTGCTCTTCTTATATTTGCTTGCTTTTCTGCTTCTGCTGATAAGATCTTAGCTTGTTTTTCTCCTTCTGCTTTTTCTATTTGAGATTGTCTCAAACCTTCTGCTTGAAGAATCATAGCTCTCTTATCTCTTTCAGCTTTCATTTGCTTTTCCATTGCTTGTTGGATTTCAGCTGGTGGAACTATATTTTTAATTTCAACTGAAAGTATCTTTATTCCATAAGCATCAGTAACTTCATCAATAATGCTTAAAAGATCTTGATTTATACTATCTCTTCCTGATAAAATTTCATCTAATGACATATTACCTAAGATATTTCTCATATTAGTTGTAGCTGAGTATACAATACCTGATTGAAAACTTTCAATATTATAAACTGCATCTCTTGCATTCAATACCTTATAAAATATAACATTGTCTACTAATATTTTAACATTATCTTTAGTTATAACCGATTGTGGCTCCACATCTAAAATTTGTTGTTTTGTAGAAACCTTTCTTCTAACAAAATCTACAAATGGCACAATAAAATGTAATCCTGGTTCCAATACTCTATGGAATTGTCCAAATCTTTCTACAACATATAAATGCCCTGTATTTACAACCTTAATTGATGAGATAACTACTATTAATATTAATAGTAAAATAACCCCTAAAATTATAATAACACTCATAATCTAGTCCTCCTGAACCTTTTCAATTTTTAATTTTATACCTTCTATTCCTTTGATAGTAAACTTGTCCCCTTTGTGAATAATATCGCCTTCATTTATTACAGTCCAATATTCTCCACCAACTTTAACTTGGGCTTTATCTATAATCTCTTTTTCGCTTATCATAATTTTTCCTACATATGTTTCTTCCATTAGTGGTATTCTTTCGTTTGCTGCTTTAAATTTTTTCTTGAGTAACGGGTATCCAACTGCAAATGATATTATATTTAGTACAGAAAATACTATTATTTGAATTATAAATGGCACTTCCATTACTCCACACACTGCAGCTACGACAGCACCTACTGTGAATAGTGTAAAGCAAAAATTACTAGTTAAAATATCTATTGCAAATACGCATATAGCTATAACTAACCAAAAAACTGCCGCCCCCATACAACTTCCCTCCTTAAAAACATTATAATATTAGTTCTAAGATTTACTGTCCAATTTTTACATACATACTTGAATTTGTAATCTTATTTTATATTATACAGTACATTTATGAATATTTCAAGATATTTATTAACTCAAAAAGAGTTATTTTATACCTTTTATCTTTTTTTGATTTCACAAACATGTTAGTATATAATTATTAGGATATGTTTATGTTTACTAAGCAAAATATACTTAAAACGTATTTAATTATATTAGAACTATATCTTATAAACCAATAAAAAAACTTAAACTTTATAATTGCAAGGAGTGATTAAATGGATTTTATAAAAGTCGCAGCTGCTTGCCCTAAAACTAGAGTTGCAGATGTTGATTATAATGTTAAAAATATTTTACAGTGCATAAATGATGCAGTAAAAAATGAAAGTAAATTCATAGTTTTCCCAGAACTTTGCTTAACAGCTTATACTTGCGGAGATTTATTTTTGCAAGAATACTTATTAAACAAAGCTTTAGATGGAATTTTTGAAATATTAGATTCTACTAAAGGCGATGATATTTTAATTGCTGTAGGTGCACCACTTATCTGTGGAAGTACTTTATACAATTGTGCTTTTCTATTATTTAAAGGAAGTGTTTTAGGAATAGTTCCCAAATCATATCTTCCAAATTACAGTGAATTCTATGAAAAAAGATGGTTCACTGAAGGTCTTTCAGTTGAGGATGAAAGAGTAGATTTACCATTCCAAAAAGATGTTCCTTTTGGAGTGAACTTAATTTTTTCATCAAGTATCGCAAACTTTGGAGTTGAAATCTGTGAAGACTTATGGGTAACAATTCCACCAAGCTCTTACCTTTCTCTTATGGGCGCTCATATAATAGGAAACCTTTCTGCATCAAATGAGCTTGTTAGCAAAATGGATTATAGAAAAAGCCTAATATCAAATCAAAGCGCTAGATCAATTTGCAGCTATATATATTCTTCTGCTGGTGTTCATGAATCTACTACAGATGTATTATTTAGTGGGCATTTATTAATAAGTGAAAATGGTTCATTATTAAAAGAAAATGACAGATTTCAAAGAGAAAATGAAGTAATATATTCTATAGTTGATGTATTCAAATTAAAGTCTGAAAGAATGAAAAACTTGAGCTTTAGAGATTCATCTAAATTTATCAATAAGAATCCTAACATGATTAAATTTGAATTTAGTGATGCTTCAATAAGCACATTTGATAGATTTGTGGATAAACATCCATTTGTGCCTTCTTACGAAAAAGAAAGAGAAGTTCGCTGCAAAGAAATATTTAATATTCAAGCTGCTGGCTTAGCAAAGAGATTAGAGCATACAGGATCAAAAAAAGCTATAGTTGGAATTTCAGGGGGATTGGATTCTACATTAGCCTTACTTGTAATAGTAAAGACTTTTGAATTGCTTGGTATTGACAAAAAGAATATAGTAACCATTACTATGCCCGGTTTCGGTACTACTGATAGGACTTACAATAATGCTATTAATTTATGTAAGGAATTAGGTACAGACCTTAGAGAAATAAATATAGTTAAAGCATCTCTTCAACATTTTGAAGATATTGGTCATGATAAAGATATTCATGATGTAACTTACGAAAATGTTCAGGCAAGAGAAAGAACCCAAATTTTAATGGATATTGCTAATAAAGAAAGAGGACTCTTAATAGGTACTGGTGATTTATCAGAGCTTGCTCTTGGCTGGTGTACATATAACGGAGATCATATGTCAATGTATTCCGTAAATCCATCTATTCCAAAAACTCTTGTAAGATATTTAGTTCAATATGTAGCTCAACATGAATCTACTGAAGTTGTACGCGATATTCTTATGGATATACTAGATACACCTGTAAGCCCTGAATTATTACCTAAGGATGCTAACGGTGAAATCGCTCAAAAAACGGAAGATATTGTAGGTCCTTATGAGCTTCATGATTTCTTCTTATATCACTTTATTAAACATGGCTCAACTAAAGAGAGAATATTCTTTTTAGCTAGGGCTGCCTTTAAAGATGATTACTCTGATGAGGAAATACAAAAATGGCTTGATAAATTTATTTTTAGATTCTTTACTCAACAATTTAAAAGAAGTGCTCTTCCTGATGGACCTAAAGTCGGAAGTATTTCTTTAAGTCCTAGAGGTGACTGGCGTATGCCATCAGATGCTAAGCCTTGGGAATAGTGCAACTTTTTTCAAATGTGTGGAAATTTTTTTTAAGTAGTGCTAAAATAGATGTTATTAAATAACAATAATAAACAATGGCAATAAGCCTTATAGATTTGGAGGAATATAAAAATGGGGAAAAAAGCTGATATAGACTGGGGTAAATTAGGATTTGATTACATAAAAACAGATCTTCGTTATATTTCAGTTTGGAAAGATGGAAAATGGGATGAAGGAAAACTTGTTGAAGACAATATGCTTAGTATAAGTGAAGCTTCTACGGTTATTCACTATGGCCAAAGTTGTTTTGAAGGGCTTAAGGCATATACAACAAAAGAAGGTAAAATTCAATTATTTAGACCTGACTTAAATGCAGATCGTATGAATGAAAGCTGTGACAAACTTCTTATGCCACATATTCCAAAAGAAAAATTTATCGATGCAGTTAAACAAGTTGTAAAGGCAAATGAAAAATATGTACCACCTTATGGAAGTGGTGCAACTCTATATATTAGACCATATTTAATGGGAGTTGGTAACAACATTGGTGTTAAACCTGCTCCAGAATATATCTTCGGTGTATTTTGTATACCAGTAGGACCTTATTTTAAAGATGGTGTATCTCCTTGCAATTATATAGTTTTAGATGACTTTGATAGAGCTGCTCCTCATGGTACTGGCGGAAATAAAGTTGGTGGTAACTATGCTGCTTCATTACAAGCTCATGCTGAAGCTGTAAAAAAAGGATTTGCTGATTGTATTTACCTAGATCCAGCTACTCATACAAAGATAGAAGAAATAGGTGCTGCAAACTTCTTTGGAATAACTAAAAATGATGAATTCGTTACTCCTAAATCACCATCTATTTTGCCAAGTATAACAAAGAGATCTCTTCTTTACATTGCTGAACATTATTTAAAGATGCCTGTTTATGAAAGAGAAGTATTTATTGATGAAATAGATCAATTTAAAGAGGCCGGTGCTTGCGGTACTGCTGCAGTAATAACTCCTATTGGTGGAATTCAACATAACGATAAATTACATGTATTCTTTAGCGAAACTGAAGTTGGTCCTATAACTCAAAAATTATATGACTTACTTTTAGGAATTCAACTTGGTGATGTTGAAGCTCCAGAAGGCTGGATATACGAAGTAGAATAATATTTATAAAATGAATTTAAAAATAGTATGAACTTAGCAAAAAATAAGTTCATACTATTTTTTTATACTCTTATGTATATATATTAATCAAATAAATATACATTATATTATAGAATATTTAGTAAACTTTTCTAGTAGATATACGAATATATAAGTAATATATTGATACTAATATTGAAGCTGAATTTATAATTTTAGGGAGGGGATATTATATGAGTGATAACAGAATAATTTCTAGAAGTGAATATATTGTGGCTAGTGTATCTGGTGCTGCTATAGATAATAAAATAATAAAGAGACCTTATATTAACCCTCGAAATCCTTCCAATAAAAAACAAAATAATGCTAAATCTTTTGACAATACTTTGCATTCATCAGCTTCACAATCATCATCAAATGACAATTCAACGACTTTTTCAAATGAATTGGAAAATATGGCAAGATTAAAAAGTGAAGAAAACTCCAGATTAGTTCAGGCAAAGTTCAACAATAAAATAAAAGATTCTGAGACTTCTGAGAAGAATGCTACTCAAACTGAATTGCATAACAAACTTGCTCAAGCTATGGATGTTGATGTGGATGTATCTACTCTATATAAAAAAGTACAATTACTAAATTCATTAAAAAATGAATCTAATAACTAATAAGAGGTTGCCAAAACATATGGTTTTTGGCAACCTTCTTTTATCTAAAGTTTACACTGCTGCTAGTCTATGTAAATTACTGTACTCTCCTTGTTTCTCCATTAATTCTTCATGAGTTCCTGCTTCTATTATACCTGTTTTTCCAAGTACAATAATTTCATCTGCATTCTTAATGGTAGACAATCTATGTGCAACTACTATGGTTGTCCTTCCAGCGCATAACTTTTCTAAAGATTCTTGAATTATGCGTTCTGTTGCATTATCTAGTGCCGATGTTGCTTCATCCAAAATTAATATTGGAGGATTCTTAAGAAAAACTCTTGCAATGGAAATACGCTGCTTTTGCCCACCAGATAATTTAACACCTCTTTCACCAATGTAAGTATCATACCCTTCTGGTAATGTATTTATAAATTCATGAATATTAGCCATCTTAGCGGCTCTTAGTAATTCTTCTTCAGTTGCATCTGTCTTTCCAAACAGTATATTATCTCTTATAGTTCCTGTAAATAAGAAAACTTCTTGCTGAACTATTCCAATATTTTCTCTAAGAGAATCTAATTTAACATCATAAATGCTCTTATTATCTATTAAAATATCTCCACTATCCACTTCATAAAATCTTGGGATAAGATTACAAAATGTTGTTTTACCTCCACCAGAAGCTCCTACTAATGCCAACATCTTTCCTTTATTTATTTTGATAGAAATATTTTTTAAAACTTCTTTGCCTTCATAACTAAAATTAACATCTTTAAATTCTATTTCCCCTTGAACATTTTCAAGTTCAGTCGCATTTGCTTTATCTTTTTCTTTATCTTGACTCATTATTTCTATATATCTTTGGAAACCAGTAATTCCATTTTGAAATTGCTCCATAAAATCAATAAGTTTCTTTATTGGGGTCATAAAGATTTTTATAAACAGCATATATGCCATAAAATCTCCAATGTTTATAAGTCCAATAAGTGTAAATATTCCTCCTCCTATTAAACCTACATAACTTAGCACGTCCATTCCAAATCCTGCACCAGAAGAATATTCTGCCATTACTTTGTATGCTCTTTCTCTGGCATTGATGAATCTTTTATTTCCTTTTTCAAATTTTTCTTCTTCAGCTTCATGACTTACAAATGCTTTTGATATTTTTATTCCTGAAATACTATTTTCAAGATTTGCATTGACTGCTCCTGTTTCTACTTTAGTTTCAAGAAAAGCTTTATTCATCTTCTTTCGCTCATACAAAGTAAACCATACTATAAATGGTATGAATGCAAATATTAAAACTGTAAGAGGTATATTGATTGTACACAATATTATAAATGAACCTATAAGCATAACTATTGATATAAATAAATCTTCTGGCCCATGATGAGCAAGCTCTGAAATATCCATTAAGTCATTAATAATTCTAGACATTATATCTCCTGTTTTATTATTATCAAAAAAGCTATTAGGTAATTTTTGAAGGTGCTTAAATATATGTCTTCTCATATCCCCCTGCATTCTAACGCCTACAACATGTCCCCAATACTGCATGAAGTATCCACATGCAGCCTTGATTCCAAAAATTATAAGTAATGCTATGGCAAATACAATAATTGTCCTTAAATCTTTATTAGGAATTGATTCATTTACTAGATCCCTTGTCATAACTGGATATACTAAATCGCATAAAGATGCGATAAGTGCTACTATTAAATCTAAAATAAATAGTAGTTTATATGGTTTATAAAATGAAATAAATTTTTTTATCATTTAAAATCTCCTTCCTCTAATGAATAAAATTCATATGGCTTGTATATACTTTAATATAATACATAATTTCCCAATTGTAAGGTGGTGAATAACTTTTATGAAAAAGCTATTTTATTTTGTAAGCTTCTGCTTAGCAATTCTATTGCCTTTATTTTCACTAAATATCATAGCAAGTAAATCTGATCCAGATTATTTTTTCCCATTAATCTTTATTTGCTTAGGCCTTTGTGATACATTGCTTGGCATTAATTTATTAAATGCAAATAAAAAATTTTTGGGTATTTCCAGTTTTGTAATAGCAAGTTTCTTATTCGTTTTAGTTGGAAGCAAAATTTGTATATATAATTAGAAATGTGTACTAGTAGTGCATTCCTACTATATAACTTTTATATTATATTTAAAATTTCTTCCTTACATTTATCTAAATTCTCAATGAATGTTCCTGCTATTTTAACTGGTCTATTGTTAAATACTATTATATTCCCTCGGAAATATATAGCTTCATCTAGATCATGAGTAACCAATATAACCATTCTTTTTTCTTTGTCTAATAAATTTTTAAATTCATCAATTATGGCATATTTCAACTTATAATCTAAAGATTTAAAAGGCTCATCCATTAAAATGACCTTTGATGGCTTTCCAAATGCTCTTGCTATATTAACTCTTTGTCTCATTCCTCCGCTAAGTGCATTTGGATATTTGTTTTTTGTATCGTAAATTCCAACTAAATTTAACACTTCATCAATTCTATTCTCTAAATCAGGATCCTTGAAATATTTTTCTAATGCAATTTCCAAGTTTTCTTTAACAGTAAGCCACTCAATTAACCTATCTTCTTGAAATATATAGCTTATATCACTTAATGAAACGCCACTTATATCTCCACTTTGAACATCTATTAGACCTGCTATAATGTCTAATAGAGTACTCTTTCCACACCCAGATTTTCCTATTATACAATTTATCTTATCGTCGTAAAAATCTATGTTGAAATTCTCAAAAATTTTCTCAGTTCCATATGACTTATTTAGATTTTTAATACTTATATTCATTTGGACCACCTATATGTTCTTTTCCTTAACAACTTATTTAAAAACTCTAAAACTAGAGATACAATGACAATAATTACAATCCATGCAAAAATCCCTGGAGTATTAAAATTAACTTTTTCTACCTGTATCTGTGATCCTATCCCAAACTTTGGCTGCCCGTATACTTCTCCTGCAATTACAACTTTAAAAGTCAATGAAAATGTCGATACAAAGATGCTCATAAAATAAAATTTCATAGTTGGAATATAGATCTTTTTGACCTTGTTTTTTAGGCTCACTTCATATATCTTCGTCATATCGATTATTTTTTTATCTATTTGCAAAAGGTTATTTCGTATACCTTCATAAAGGATTGGAAAAATGATAGCAAATCCTGCAACAAATGGTGTACTATCCTTATCAAACCACACCAATGAAAGAACTACTAACACCATAGTTGGAATTGTCTTGCTAAATGAATTTACAGGCTCCATTAAATACTTGAAAAAGGGATACACTGTTGCGAGCACCCCTAAAATCATTGAAAAAATCAAAGCTAATACATAACTAGTCGTAGTCCTGTAAAAACTGCTAAAAATTATCTTTAACGAATTTTTATCACTAAAAATATTCTTAATAGCTTCTAATACTTGTTCTAATCTTGGAATATATATGTCATTATTTATTATTACTGCAATTAGCTGCCATATCCCTATGAAAAATATACATGATAGTAAAGTATATAATCTACTTTTCCATGAATATTTCATCATTTGGTATACTTCCTCCTATTGTTTTTGGATCAAATTCATTTAATTTTTTAAAATAAGTTTCATATTCTTTATAAGAATCCTTGATGTCTACATATTTTATATTGGATCTATCAATAGCTTTCACTACTATTGGCTTCTTTGCGGAAACTCCTATTTCTTCACAGTAATCTCCAGCAGTTTCTTTATTATTATATATCCACTCTTCCGCATCTTTAACTTGTTTTAAAAGTTCTGAAACAAATTTTTTATCATTTTCTAACAATTCCTTCTTAACTATGATTGTTGATTGAGGATATCCATATTGGGAGTCGTTTAATTTTTTCCATTCTTCATTTAAATTTAGCATTACATTAAACTTATCATTTTTACTCTGAACAGTTGATAAAGCTGGTTCTGGAATTACTGCATATTGTGATTTTCCAGATAAAATTATTGGTGCAAGTTCATTTACTGTATTTACATAACTAAAGTTAATTTCTTTATCTACATCAATACCTTTTTCTTTAAGTATTGTTCTTGCAATTATATCGGGAGTTAATCCCTTCCCAATATTGTAAACTTCTTTTCCTTTTAAATCTTCAACGCTTTGATTTTGATTAGTTGTACCTATATAAAACGATCCAAATCCAACTGTTCCTGCTATTTTATATTCCTTATTCTTATTAAACACAGTTGCCGCTACATTTGAAGGTACAATTGCAATATCTGGCTCACTCTTCATGACGCTTGTAACTAAGCTGTCAGAGTTTTGCTCTATGGTATAATTAACATCATATCCAGATTTAATTTCCGGTTTTTCTTTTATAAGTTTAGCTACTGCTATAGCTGTTAACCCATCTGGTGTTACAAAGCTAATATCTTTTGTTGATTTCTTATTATCTTCAGATTTGCTTTGATTTGAGCTACTGCCACAACCTGCAAATGTAAGAACGCACAATATCATAATCAAAAATGATGATACCTTTTTTTTCATTCTAATTCCCCCTAAAAAATATTAATATCTAAATTAAGAATTAAATCAAAATACTTAATAGTAATATTAATTAATTGATATTCACTATTAATTATAATAACATATTAAAATTGAAATACCAAATCTGTATGGATATCCAACTTTAAAACTATATTTATGTGGTAACTTACCGAAATCATAAATATTTTGTTCCGAAAAGCTGTGAAAATATAACTGAAGGTTCTAAGCCGCAGATTTCACCACTTTAGCATGCTCCCACTTTCAGTGTGACAAGCTAAAGTGGAACAATCTACAACTAAGAATCTTAGCAGCTCATTTTCAAATGTTTTCTCCACAAATATATTTATGATTTCTGGTGAATATATGAACTTAAAGTTCTAGCAACCTTGTAAATATGTTCATCTAATAACTCCAATTTTTGATTGGGTATCTATATAGATGCCCCGATTATAAGTTAGATTAATACTATGAAATATATCTCAACTAAAAATAAGAATTATGCTTTTGTGAAATGTTTCATTAGGAATTTGATGGTTTTGATTCTTAGATTAAAAGTTGTTCCAAGTATGCTAGTTCAAAGCTCGCCTTTGAGGCTAGCATCTTGGGTGCAACTTGTGATCTTAGAATCATCCATCATAATTCCCTTAGAAACTGGAACAATAGCATAATCCTTATTTCGGCGAGACATATGCATAAGTTCAGGTCTTAATTAGGGTATCCATATATAATTTCAATAAAGATTAAAAACGACAAAAGAACATGTAGAATAATTATTAAACATGTTCTAATATATTTCTATTTATAAAAAATATACATTTATATACTTACTGAAATTAGATTTCCACATTCCCATCTTGATTGAACGATTAACTTAATAGCCTTGTAAATGTGAATATGTTATTGCAACACGTATATCATTTATTATCTATATATATCAACAATCATCCCTTGAATTTCATCAATTGTTGACGCTATATTTATATTATCTTTTTCATCAGAAAGGAGTGCTTTTGTTAATTCTTCAAGTTTTCCATCAACAGTATCAACCGTTACGAAATACTGAGTCTGCCAAAAGCTAATATCTTTTTTAGTCTCATACATGAACTTTAGTATTGATTCTAAATATTCTTTTATCATCTTTTTATACATAACTACATCAACATAAGTCTTAGTAGTTACGAGTCTGTTACCCCTTTTTTTTATGTCATCTATCATTTTTTTGAGTTGTTCTTCTGATTTTTTATGTCTTTCCTGACTAAAACTTTGGGAAAAATCTTTTTTTTCAGAAATAATTTTTCTCTCAGAAGTTACAGTCCCTCTTCGCACTCTACCAATCTCCATGTATATTCAATCCTTTCCTAACTCAAAAATAAAGTTTATCTAAAAGTTTAAAACTCTAAAAATAGCTAATTACGCTCTATTGTATATATGTTGCAATTCACAATTACAGCTAAAATTCTTGCAATATCTTTAAAATTATGATGAAGAATTATTTTTGCAATATATATATTTAATTAATTATATCAAAATCCAGTTATTTTCTCTACTTAATATTTGATTTTGATATGTATATTTCATTTTTTCCCATGTATATAAATTCATTAAACCTCTAATATATATATGTATATACTAAATTATGAATGGAGTGATGTTATCCATGTGGTTTGATGCACCTTCACAAGAAGTTCTGCAAAAATTAAATGTTAATCCTGATGTTGGGCTTTCCGAATCAGAGGCAAAAGAGCGCCTTGAAAAATATGGAGAAAACAAATTAGCTTCTCAAAGTAAAAAGAGCCTTTGGCAGCTATTCTTATCTCAAATAAACGATGTTATGATTTATATACTTTTAGTTGCAGCAATTATTTCTGCATTTATGCACGAATATAGTGACACAATCGTGATACTGCTTGTAATTTTAATAAATGCCCTAATAGGGGTATTTCAAGAATCTAAGGCTGAAAAATCTCTCGAAGCATTAAAAAAATTATCTACCCCAAAAGCCATAGTTAAGCGAGATGGTATTATAAAAGAAATACCTTCTGAAGAAGTTGTTGTGGGTGACATTATTGTACTAGATGCAGGAAGATATCTCCCTGCTGATTTACGATTAATTGAAAGTGCTAATTTGAAAATAGATGAATCAGCATTTACTGGTGAATCTGTCCCTGCTGAGAAAGATAGTAATATCACACTTACAAACAACAATATTCCCATAGGTGACATGATAAACATGGCTTTTATGTCCACTCTAGTGACTTACGGCCGCGGAACTGGTGTTGTTGTAAATACTGGAATGAATACACAAATAGGAAAAATAGCTGATATGCTAAATAAAGAGGAAGATAATACGACTCCATTGCAGCGAAGACTTGCATCTCTTGGAAAAACTTTAGGCTTTGGAGCTGTAGGTATTTGTATATTGATCTTTGTCATATCAATGTTTCAAGGACGAGATTGGTTCGAAATGCTTTTAACAGCTATAAGCTTAGCTGTTGCTGCAATTCCTGAGGGCCTTCCAGCAATTGTTGCGATAGTACTAGCAATGGGTGTACAGCGAATGATAAAGCAAAATTCTATAGTGAAAAAACTTCCAGCCGTTGAAACTTTAGGATCTGTTAATATAATATGTTCTGATAAAACTGGAACCTTAACTTTAAATGTAATGACAATAAAAAAATGCTGCATAAATAATAAACTTGTATCTATTGATAATTGCGATCTAGGTGATAATGATACAAAATTGTTGTTTGAAGGAATGATTTTATGCAATGATGCTACTTCAAAAGATGGTAGTAAAACAGGAGATCCTACTGAAATTGCTTTACTTGATGCTGGAATCAAGTATGACTTATATAAAGAAGATTTAAGCGCAAATCACTCAAGGGTTGATGAAATTCCTTTTGACTCAGATAGAAAGCTAATGACTACTGTAAATAAATACGATTCACATTTTAAAGTTTTCACCAAAGGAGCTATTGATAATTTACTTAAACTTTCAAATAAAATCTTATTAGATGGAGAAATAATTGATTTCACACAAGAAAAAAAGGATGAAATCCTAAAAATATCTAATCTAATGTCTGACGAAGCCTTAAGAGTCCTCGGTTTAAGCTATAAAGACATAAAGGATGAAAGCGTCAACATAGATTCTCTCGAAAAAGATTTAACTTTCGTAGGATTAATGGGAATGATAGATCCTCCTAGAGAGGAAGTTAAGCCATCAATTGCTTTATGTAAGCAAGCTGGAATAACTCCTATCATGATAACTGGAGATCATAAAAATACTGCTTTTGCAATTGCTAGTGAACTTGGAATTGCAAATAGTATAAATGAATGCATGACTGGCGCTGAAATTGATAGCTATAGCGATGAAGAATTTAATAAAATAGTTAACAATTATAAGGTATTTGCTAGAGTTTCTCCAGAAAATAAAGTTAAGATTGTAAAAGCATTTAAATTCCATGGGAATATTGTATCTATGACTGGTGATGGCGTTAACGACGCTCCATCTTTAAAGGCTGCTGATATAGGTGTTGCTATGGGTATTACAGGGACTGACGTTGCTAAAGGTGCTGCTGATATGATTTTAACTGACGACAACTTTACCACAATAGTCAAAGCTGTAGAGGAAGGAAGAAATATTTATGCAAATATAAGAAAAGCTATAATATTCTTATTGTCCTGTAACTTGGGCGAAATAGTTTCTTTGTTTGTAGCTATTCTATTAAATTTTGATCCACCATTATTACCAATTCATATTTTATGGGTGAATTTAATAACAGACAGTTTTCCTGCTCTTTCTCTTGGTATAGATCCAAAGGATCCAAGCGTAATGGAGCATCCACCTAGAAATCCAAAAGAATCACTTTTTGCAGAACACATGGGGTTATTTCTGGCTTTAAATGGTGTACTAATTGGTGGTGTAACATTAGCTGCTTTTCTTCTTGGTGAAAGATTGTATATGAGCTCCCTAGTTCATGCTCAAACTTTAGCTTTTGTAGTTTTAAGTTTTTCCCAATTATTTTTTTCACTCTCTATGCGAAGCAGAGAAAAATCTCTTTTAAAGGTTGGACTCTTCACAAACAAATATTTATTGCTATCAATTCTACTTGGTATGTGTATTCAATTTTTAATAATTATAATTCCATTCTTCGCTGATGTATTTAATGTATTTATTTTAAGTGCCAGAGATTGGCTTCTAGTAATATGTATTTCTTTAATCCCATTCTTGCTTAATGAAATATTTAAGTTAATTAAATATCATAGATAAGCATAAGGTAATTAAAATATTACATTTATTACAATATTTTAATGATCAATTTTTATGAATATTGACAAACTTTTTTTATCTTTTTAATTATAGTTGAAACAAGATAATATCTATAGTACAATCTATCATATAAAAGGGATTTAGGAGGTATTAAAATGATAATAAAATGTATAGATAATGATCTTTGTTCAACTTTAACTTTAAATAAGGAATATGTGGTCATAGAAGAAGCACCTGAATATTATGTAATTATTGATGATAAAAATGATGAAACAACTTGCAGAAAATCAAGATTTGAAATTATTGAAGATGGTGGTTTAACTAAGAAAGCTAAAGCTACTATTACAGAATTAACTTATCAATTAGAAAATGATTTTAAGGACATAAAACAATTTTCAATTAGAAAAAATTCAAAAGGTGAAATTAAAGAAATATCTGTAAAGTTCAAATATATCTAGAAAAAAGTTCTGCTGGAAGGCAGAACTTTTTTAATGCACAATTCACAATTAAAGATTAAATTTTTAGATATATATTTTTAAAACTCCAAAGTAGCTTACCCATAATTGTGCATTATGAATTGAAAATTAAATTAGTAGATTAACATTATATTCTTCAAGCCAAATATTTACTTGAATCAAGAAAGCAAGCAATTGTGGTCCAGTCATTAGCTGCCCATACCATGGAGCTTTATATGATTCTCCTTTTGTGAGTATTATCTCTCTAACTACCTTTTCATCAATGATTTCATGAATTGGTGAAGATTTCTTCTCTAAAATCTCAGTTATCATCTTACATACAATGTCTGTATAAACTGGATTATGTGTCTTAGGATATGGACTCTTTTTTCTGTATATAATGTCATTTGGCAATATTCCTTCAAAGGCTGCTCTTAATAATCCTTTTTCTCTGCCTTTATATAATTTTACATCAGCTGGCAAGTTGAACGCATAATCAACCAATCTAATGTCGGCAAATGGAACTCTTGCTTCTAGTCCATTATACATACTAGTCCTATCTTTTCTTGTAAGAAGCTGAACCATGAACCATTTTAGATTTAAATATGACACTTCCCTCATCCTATAATCTCTCTTACTCTCCCCATCAAGATGAGGGACTTTACTTAGAGATTTTTCATATTGAGTTCTAACTAATTCCTCTAGCGGCATATTTTTTAATTTCTTATTAACTATAGCCTTTCTATCATTAACAAACCTTGACCATGGGAATGTATCTAAATAGAACATTTCATCCCTTGTAAACCAAGGATATCCCCCAAAGATTTCATCAGCACACTCTCCTGTAAGTCCAACTACAAAGTCTTTACGAATTTCTTTACAAAATAGAAGCATTGATGAATCGATATCTGCCATACCAGGTAAGTCTCTTGATATCACAGCATCTCTTAATGCAGCTGCTAAATCTGAATGATTCAAAACTACTTTTCTATGATCACTATTTATAAACTTTGCCATTTCTTCTGACCAGTATTCATCTGATGTCGGTTGAAATAATGACGCTTTAAAATACTTTTCATTGTCTTCATAATTAATCGCATAAGTAGTAAGCTTCTTTCCCTGTTTTCTAAATTCCTCAGCAGCTATTGCTGATATAATTGAGGAGTCTAATCCCCCTGATAGGAATGTACAAACAGGTACATCTCCAACTAATTGTCTCTTTACTGCATCTATTAATAATTCTCTCGCATGAACTATTGCTTCTTCTGCTGTTTCATGAAATTCTTTTGCTTCAACTGTCCAATATTCCCACTTTTTAATGTTTCCATCACCTGAAACTAATAAACAGTTGGCTGGTGCAATTTCTTTTATATTCTTAAATACTCCGCTTCCTGGTATTGTCGCAGGTCCAAGCCCAAATATTTCAGTTAATCCTTCCATATCAATTTCTCTTTTAACTCTTGGATCTGCTAAAAGAGTTTTTATCTCAGAACCAAAAACAAGGGTATTATCATGAACAGTATAGAATAATGGCTTAACCCCCATTTGATCTCTAGCTAAAAAAACTTCTCTTTTATCTTCATCAAAAACTCCAAATGCAAATATACCTATAAGCTTATTTACACAGTCCTTCCCCCAACAAATATACGATGTAAGCAATACTTCAGTATCTGAATAAGAATCAAAAGTAAATCCTTTAGCCTTTAATTCTTTTCTTAAATCCTCAGTATTATATAGCTCACCATTATAAACCAATGTGTATTTCTTACCCTCAAATATTTTAGTCATAGGTTGCAATCCACCTTCTGGATCTACAACTATAAGCCTTCTATGGCCTAATAAAACATTTGGAGATATATAATATCCTTTTGCATCAGGTCCCCTCTTCTCCAAAGTCTTTATCATATTATTTAATATATCTTTATCTTGTACTATATTCTTTTTAAAATTTACTAATCCAGCAATTCCGCACATCCATTTCACCTTCTAATAGTATTGATACTATTAAAATATGCACCTTTAAAAAAAGTGCGACAGCACAATTAAGAACTTTACACTTCTTGAACAAGTGCGATAGCACATTTAAGATCTTTACACATTTGAAAAAAGTACGCACAGCTAAAAAGAGCACAAAGTGCATTTAGGATCCTTTCACAATTAAAAAAAGCACGAAGTGCAATTACGATCATTTCACAGTTAAAAAGAGCACGGAGTGCAATTAAAATCATTTCACAGTTAAAAACTTCTCTCTCTAATAATTGTATAAAGAATTATAAATTTATATATTTGATAAACATGAATACTATTTCTTATCTGTAACATACTAGATATGTATATTTAAATAGAGAGAGAAGGTAAAATAATTGAATGTTGCAAACAATTACCAAGCAAATATTGACTTAATTCATTCAAATTTAGTTGTAGATAAAAGTTTCGATATCGTTGAACGAAACTTCATTGTTGGGGGAAGAAGCTCTGTTTTATATTTTTTGAATGGTTTTATTAAAGATGCTATCATGGAGGAAATATTAAAATCTTTCTTTAAGATAACACCTGAAACAATGAATTCATACAAAACAATTGATGACTTTATCAACAATAAAGTTTCACACGTATCCGTTAAAACCGAAACTGATTTAGACAAAATTTTAATCGCGTTATTATCTGGCCAAACAATAATGTATGTTGATGGCTATGATTCATTTATACTCTTAGATTTGCGTACTTATCCAGGTTCAGATTCATCAAAACCTGAAAAGGAAAAAACTTTAAGAGGTGGAAGAGATGGCTTCATTGAAAAGTTAGTATTTAATGCTGGTTTCATTAGAAGAAGAATACGAGATCCTAGATTAGTTTTTGATATACATCAAGTTGGTAATGTCTCAAAAACAGATGTATGTATCGCGTATATAGATGGAGTAGCAGATAAAAAAGTTCTTGATTTAATAATTGATAGCATATCAAAAGTAGATATAAAAGCTTTAACGCTTTCTGACCAAAGTTTAGTTGATGTAATGTGCACAAAAAATTGGCTTAATCCATTTCCAAAGGTAAGATTTACCGAAAGGCCTGATGTAGCTGCTGCACATATAGTTGAAGGAAAAATAATTATTATTGTGGATAATTCTCCAAACGTAATAATTCTCCCAACAGGAATTTTCGATTTTTTACAAGATATAAATGATTATTATTTCCCTTTATTCACTGGAAACTACCTAAGAATTGTTAGAAATTTCGTAATGTTAGCGACAATATTATTAACTCCAGTTTACTTAATGATTGTAAATGGGAATATTTTTATACCGAGTTATTTTGACTTTTTAAAACCGCAAGAGGAATTTGCTTTGCCTCTGCTCGGACAATTCATGCTTTTGGAATTTGCTGTTGATATATTAAAGCTGGCTGGTTTAAATACTCCAAGCCCACTTGGAAGTGCAATGTCTTTGATTGGTGGTTTAATCCTTGGTGATTATGCTGTAAAAACAGGCTGGTTTATTCCTCAGTCTATATTATATATGTCCATCGTTACTATAGGGGACTTTACTCAACCTAGTATAGAAATGAATTTTGCTTTAAAATTTGCAAGAATGATTTTACTTATACTTTGTGGTTTCTTTGGTTTCTGGGGCTTTATAGGTGGCATTATATTCATTCTAATAGTTATGGCAAGTACAAAAACAATAGCTGGTGATAAATATTTCTATCCTTTAATTCCATTTAACTGGAAAGCTCTTAAAAATTTATTATTCAGAACACGAATATCAAACGATGTGCAATAAGCTATGTAAAAAAAGTGATAAGTTAACATAAAACTTATCACTTTTAATTTATAACTTTTCATTTGTCACTTATAAAAGTCTAGTTCCCTCTTTATCCTGTGTAATTAGTTTCTCTCTCATTAGCCCGCCTAATGTCATTTTAAAATAATTTTTACTTGTATTAAATTCTCTCTTTATATCATCAGGTGACGATTTATCATTATAAGGCATAAATCCACCATTTGCTTTTAAATAATTAAGTATTGTTTCACTTAATTCACTTCTTGCTTCTAACCTTTTCTTTCTCGTTGTAACTCCAATAGTTCCATCTTCATAAATCCTCTTAACTCTTCCTTTTATTTCTTGTCCAGGATATATGTACTCAAAATGCTCATTAGCTAATATTAAACCTCTATATTCACCATCTATTGCAACATTTAAAGTCGCATTTTCATTTATTTCATAAACTATAGCATTTACTTCATCAGAAACTTTATATTTCCCCTCTTCTGCCATATCTAAATAAGAGTGTATTCTAGTAGTTGCCGCTAACCTGTCGGTTTTATCTACATACATATAAAATAAATATTTTTTTCCTTCTTTAAGCTTATAATTTTGTTCTTTTAATGGAACGAATAAGTCTCTTTCAAGCCCAAAGTTTACGAACGCTCCAATATTATTTTGACTTACAACTTCTAAATAACCAATTTCTCCAACTGTTAATAATGGTTTTTTTAGAGTTGAAATCATCCTATCCTTTGAATCTCTATAAATGAATACTTCTAATTGGTCGCCTTCTTTTATTTCATGTCCCTTTGCCGCACTGTTTGGAAGTAAGACCTCATCACCAAAATTATCTTCAAGATAATATCCAAAATCTACCTTTTTACTTACTTTTAATTTACTGTATTGCCCTACTGATATCATTTTTAATTTCCTCCATTAATCATAACATCTTAATCGATGTTATCTTCTTTATTACTTTTCTTGATCATTCTATATATTGAAATTAACTTTCTACATTGCTATCCTCAATTTGGTACTCACATTACTAGAACCTTGAATATAAATTTATTACTACACAATATGATAATAACTTGTATCTTTTCTTTATATAAAACATGTTAAATCTAAATTACTTGAAATCTTTACTCAATTCCAGATAACTTATATATGATTTCTTAATTCCTTCAATTTCTTCTTGTGTTAACTTTCGTATCACTTTTGCTGGATTTCCAAGTATCAAAACGCCATCTTCAAATTCTTTATTTTGAGTTATTAGACTTCCTGCTCCTATAATTGTATTATTGCCTATTTTTGCTCCATTTAATATTATTGATCCCATACCTACTAAAACATTATTTTTAATGGTGCATCCATGGATTATTGCGCCATGCCCTATAGTACAACCATCTCCTATAACTGTATTATATCCATAATCAACATGTACCACACAATTTTCTTGGATGTTTGTATTTTCTCCTATAGTTATTGATGCTTCATCACCTCTTATAACAGCACCAAACCATATATTCGCATTTTTCTTAAGTGTTACGTCTCCAATAATTACTGCAGTTTCTGAAATATAAATATCGCTATCCAAAACAGGTTTTTTGTCTTTATAAATTTTCACCATAACAATCACCTCACTAAACACTAAGGTTATTTTAACATTACATTCACTTATTGTCATTATTTTGCTCACTTTAGAAATACGAAATAAAATAATAATTTAAACCATAATTAATTATTAATTGTGAATTGTGCATTGTGCATTGCAATATATATATACTATAAATAATTTTTAGAGGTAATAACTTTGGGGAAAAAAAAATCACCTAAAAATAAGCTTAATATAGATGATCTGAATTTTTACTATGGAATTCCTCATGCTCATTGCAATTTTTCCACTGGACATGGAACTCCAATTGAAGCATTTGATTATGCACGACATAACGGCCTTAATTTCCTTATATTAACAGACCATAATAATCATTTAACAAAAACAATAAAAGTAAAAAGCTCTGAGCTAAGTAGATGGGATGCGCTAAAATATTTAACTGTTCGTTATAATAAAAAACATGAAAACTTTTTAGCTGTGGTTGGTTTTGAAAGCAAAACTAATCCGTTTGGAGACATTAATGTAGTAAATCCAAACAGGTTCTTTACTGGAACAGTAAATAATATGCAACTATTAGTTTTATGGATGCTTAATAATCCTAATGCATTTATTTCAATTAACCATCCCCACAAAACAATAACATATTTAGAATACAACTCTATTTTAAATAAACTAATAACTTCAATAGAAGTTGGAAATGGATCTTATCCAAACAAGTATTTAAGATATGAAAAATATTATTACCATTTACTCGATAAAAACTGGAAACTAGGCGCAATCAATGGTCAGGATAATCATAGATTAAACTTTGGTGACGATGAAAATTTAACATGTATAATTGCAGAAGAGCTTACAACTCAGTCTCTAGTCGACGCTTTTAGAAAACGACACACTTATTCAACAGAATCCAGAACTTTAACTATGTACTTTACAATAAATAATGAATTTATGGGCGATATTATACCTATGGAAGATGATAATTTACAATTTTCAATTTTTGCCCATGATCCTAATCACAAAATATTAGAAATTGATATAATATCTACTGGTGGGACTATAATAAAAAAAATATCTAACTTGAATTTAAATAAAGTAAAATACTTGTATTCTCACGAGCCCTTAAAAACTGAGTTGTGGTATGTAATAAAGATAGCACTGGATAATAACAAAATCGCTATTAGTTCTCCCATTTTTAGAGGTCAAGAATAATATTGTTTATATACTTAAAATATATATGTTGCAATTAGCAATTCATAATTCACTATGCATAATTACAGCTAAAATTCTTGCAATATTTTTAGAATTATGATGAAGATTTTTTGCAACGCATATATATTCTTAAAAAAATAATTCATATAAAAAGAAATAGAATATATAATTTCAAAACATTTACATTGTTATAAATCATACATTCTATTTCTTTTCTATGTTTCTATTTATTTTTTTTAACTCTATTTGGTTTAGCTTTTGGCTTAATCACTATTTGCTTTTCTTTTTTCTTAAGTCCGCCTCTTTGTGTAATATCCATGAACCATAAGAAAAATAGAACTGCAAAAATAGATAATCCACTTGAAATATAAGTATTTGATGCACCTACGAATATTTGGGCCGCAAATAATACTGCAGCTATCGCTAAAGGTATCCACTTATTTATACGCACTTTACCAAATATAAATTTTTTGCATAATGCATAAGCTACAAATATAACAAGAAGCATTACTACAAATAAAATAATTGATGTAAAAAGATTCATCTACTCACATATCCTCCTATAAAAAAGTCTATATGGTTAATGATAATTTATATATAAACTATTATCAAGCATTCCTTTTAATTGGTGTTGATTTCATCAGTATACATTGTAATCAAAAAGTAATAATTTTTATTAAAATATCAATATTATAATTTTTTTTTAACAAATTTATAGTTTTATCTTTAATTATTCGCGTATATTTGATAAAATAGAAAAAGTATATGATATAAAAGATATGAGGTGATATAATGAATTTAATTTCAAATAATCATTTAGATGAATTAGATTTACAAATACTTGACTTATTAATAAAAGATTGTAGAACTCCTTACTTGGAGATTGCCAGAATATGCCATGTAAGCGGTGGTACTATTCATGTAAGAATGAAGAAAATGGAAGATCTGGGAATAATAAAAGGTTCTAGAATAATTTTAAACCTTCCTAAGCTAGGATACGATGTATGTTGTTTTGTAGGTATCTATGTTGATAAAACATCTTCTTTTAACTATGTATTTGACCAAATGTCAAACATAAAGGAAGTAGTTGAATTGCATTTAACTACTGGTGATTATTCTATGTTTGCTAAAGTTGTATGTGCTAATATTTTAGATTTGCAGAATGTTTTACTTAACAAGATAAATAACATTGATGGAGTACAAAGAACTGATACATTTATTTCTCTATCTCAACCTATAGACAGAAATATATCATTAGAATAATTATAAAAAAATAGAATAAAAACACATTTTTATATACATACTAAAGGTATCTTATAATAAGGAGTGTGTTTTTTATGAAAATTTTAAATTCAATTTCACTTGCCCTTATAATTATAGGCGGCATTAATTGGGGCTTAATAGGTTTTTTTAGATTTAACTTAGTAGATTTCCTTTTTGGAAGTTTTTCAATGTTATCTACAATAATTTATTGTTTAGTTGGAATTGCTAGTTTATATTCTATCTCTTTTTTCGTTCAAGAAAGATCTAGAGTATAATGCAGCATAATAAATATTAATATTATATTTGTTAAAATAAAAATGACTTAAACGCTAATTCTATAGCTGCTAATCTCAATATAATATTTATTTATACTTAAGCTTTATACATAGTGATAAGAAATTTTTAATGTAAAATTAATATTTCTTTAGCTATGTTTTGATATATAATGGAATAAATTATTAATACTTATATTTTACTAGGAGGTTAGTATACATTTGCGTACAGTATTAAATTTTAATTTTTATAATTTAATATATTTTTTTGTATTCTATTCATTTGCTGGCTGGTGCCTCGAAGTCTTGTATTATTTTAAAAATGAACGTAGGTTTGTTAATAGAGGATTTTTATATGGTCCCTTTTGTCCTATATATGGATTCGGTGTCTTATTTCTTGTAGTCTTTCTTGATAACTACAAACATAATATTTTCGCCTTATTCTTCTTAGCCTGTTTCTTTACAACAGTCTTAGAATATATTACTGGTTTTGTATTGGAAAAAGCATTTAAGACAAAGTGGTGGGATTATACTGATGATCCATTTAATATACACGGTCGTGTTTGTTTACTTTATTCTCTACTCTGGGGAGTTGGTGAGGTAGGCATAATTAAGATAATACATCCTATAGTGGTAAACATAATCAATAATATTCCCAAAACACTTGGTGAGGTATTTATTTTCTTTATTATTATTTATTATCTTATTGATTTTAGTTTAACTATAGCTTCTTTAATGCAATTTGAAAAAATGTCTTTTGCATTTCAATTTGTGCCAGCTAATTTTTTATTTGATAAACCAAGTTCATTATTGAATTTTACAAAAGAAAAAGCTGTTGGTAGGATTAGACACTTTGAATCATTTTTCAGTAAGCTAAAAATGAATTTATATAATAGACAATCAAGACAAAACTTTTCAAGTATTTCTTATAGATCTTTAAATATTTTTAAGGCTTTAAGAGATAAATTAAAAAGAGATTAAGGTAAATGCTTTACCTTAATCTCTTTTAGGCACATTAAAATAAATAATAAGTCCAAAGTTGCCATAGATATTTTTCATTAGGCAATGCGACAAATTGCCCTCATAGCGGGTCTATTAGGTCGATTTTCCAACGTAGCATAATGGGAAATAGGCTGGCAAATGGACTTTTTATTTATTTGATTGTGCCTTAATACTTATTTCATCTTTTTAATTTCATCGAATAATTCTATAGCTGCATTTCTTGGCCCATTTTTTTCTTGCCCTTTTACACCTAAACAAGTTCTAATTTGTCCAACTTTTACTTGTCCATTTTCAAACATTGTATTAAAATATTTTTCTATAAGAATATTTGTTTCATCCTGCTTTTGCGCTGGCCCAAATGGATTTGCAAAAAATGACTCTACTAAGCCCTTCTCCGTTGTTGTTCCCTTCGCCATTCTAGCACCTGCTTTAAATACTTTAATGGCTTCCTCTGGAGTTTTAAAGTAATCTAAATATTTTTCTCCTTCATTAACGCCGTCGTAGTTATTAGCATAGAAGAAAAAGTCTATTGGATGTCCCTTTGATATCTCCTTATATGATGCTACTGGTACTACAAGTCTAGCATTGACCTTATCCGGATTCATAAATATACTTCTATCCATTTCTTTAAAGGCGTATCCTTGATCTAAGTCATCTAATCGGACAAATGCACCAATCTCAGTTCCATATCCATTAATTAATCCATCCTCTATTTTAAAAGTTCCCATATCATCAAAGATAATAGTCATATCTGAAATATAATCTTCGCTTAAACTACGAAAAGCTTCTAAACTTTCAGATTTACCAGCTCCGCTATCTCCCATGATAACAACATTAGCTTCATCTCCGCTTTTTAAAATAATATTCACCATTGAACCATGTATTGGCAAATATCCTCTCTTTATCATTATTAAGTTGTATAATGTTAATGTCATCTTCTTTATATACCCAAAATAATCTATCTTTTCTGAATGATTTACATATCCAAGCATTATATCATTTTGAACATCATCAAAGAACACTGTTTTTAGATCTTCATCGTTATCTTTAGCTCCATATACATAAATAATGTCTGGCTTTCTTCCCCTTGTTTCTTCACTTCTAGCCATCTCGAACAGATTACATAAAGTTATTCCATGTTCCATAAAATCTCTATGGAAATAAATAAAAGTAAGTAACCCGCCTATCTTAGCTGGATAACAAAACCAATGCTCTTTATTTATTTGTGCATACTTTAATGGGTTATATTTTATCTCTGTGAACATTCCATCTCTTGTATTCTTTTTAGGATAAGTTATAAATGGTGTTTCTAAAAGTATATGATCAATAAATGGTACTTCCTCTAAAACTTCATATCCATTTGGTCTTACCCATTCCATTTCATGAATCATTATGCAGGCATTTCCACCAGCTGGTATTTGTCTATAAACTTTTGGCTGATATCCTGCAACATGCTGTTCAATTTTTCTGTACAAACTTAGAATTAATGTAGAAAAGTTAGCATTTGCTTCTGTAAAACTAACTGCTGCAAGGCCTTGTTGAACCTTATATCTATGAACTATTGTATATCTTTCAAGCTTTCTCCAAAATAAATAGAAATCTTCTATAAATACTACAAACTTGTCCCTATCCTCTAATAATTTCGAATATGAGTCACTAATCTCTATAATTTCCTCAACACTCATAACTGTTAAATATTTTATTACTACAGTTAAATCTCTTCTAATATCTATAAGACTATCTGTATCTAATGTCTTACTTAAATATCTGTATGCTACTGAATTTTTCTTTTTAGCTCTTCTTAGATAAACTTCTAAAATTCGTCTAAATCCATCACTTTCTAGTATAGCCTCAAAGCTATTACAGTACTTTGCTGTAAAGTTTATCATCACTTTGTCATTACTCATAGAAAATTCTTTCTTCATTTCATGGCCCCCCATATGAATTTTTTCATATTTAAATATTGCATTTTTCTTTTCAAATTCCACATATTGAAATAATTATATCATACTTTTTGCAATATTCAACCTTTGCATTTTTCATTTTAAAGTTTTTTTCATCTAAAAATAACTCGAGTTCATAAGAAATTTCTTAAATTAAAATTCAACAAAGTTAATTCCTCCACCCCTATCTGACTATGCTATAAAAAAGCTCAGAAAGCTCATTATATGAATATTATATCGTCTTTTTACAATTTTGTTCGTGTTTTATTTTAACTTTTTATTTTTCTTTTGCTTGCATTTAGAATAATTTTGTTTCCATTACATTTCCTTAAATGGTAGAATTATATTAAAACTATGTAATCAAGGAGACAACTTTTTTATGAACAAAAATAAGTATAATGTAAAAAAATATTTATTAACTTTTCTTGCAATTCTATTATTTTCATTTTCCATAGTAAGTTGTGGCCTTACAAAATTCAATTCAAATAAAGCCAATAACGCTGATATAAACAAGATGTTCGTTCATTATATAGATGTAGGCCAAGGCGATTGCATTCTCGTTCAAGTAAATAACAAAAATCTTTTAATAGATTCTGGGCCTAAATCTGATAGAAGAAAACTTTTTAACTATTTATCAGGGCTAAACTTAAATAAATTAGATTATGTAATTGCAACTCATCCACATGAAGACCATATTGGTAATATGGATGATATAATAAAAACTTATAGTATAGGAACTTTCTATTCTCCAAAAGTTGAATCTACTACAAAAAGCTTTGAGGACATGGTAGATGCTTTAAAAAATAAGAATTTAAAGGTACATGTATTGAAAAACAATAGTAATTCTATTGACTTAGGTGAAAATACTAAAGTAAATGTCTTCTCTCCTAATAAGGATTTTTATGATAATTTAAACAACTACTCTCCTGTAATAAAAATTCAATATGATAACACTTCTTTTTTATTTACTGGTGACGCCGAAAAGGAAGTAGAAAAAGAAATTCTTAATAATAATGAAGATATCAGCGCAGATGTGCTTAAAGTGGGACATCACGGATCCTCAACTTCTACTAGTAAAGACTTTCTAAAAAAAGTTAATCCTTCAATAGCAGTTATATCTGTAGGTAAAGATAATATATACAATCATCCTGATGCTATTACTACAAAATTATTAGATGAAAGCAATATAAAAACTTATAGAACAGATAAAGATGGAACCATCGTCATCTGCTCAGACGGCTCTAACATATCAAAAAAATAAATCAACACCAAAATGGATGCTTCATTATATTAAAAGCATCTAGGTGTTCTTAAAGCATTAAAATAGACCCCAAAAACTTGGAGCCATTTAAAAATCAGAAATAAAATTTATTTATTTCTAAATTATTTATTTCTATCTTATTTATTTTGCAGTCATTAATTAGAATTATTATTCAATGAATTTTCTTGAATATCATACTCTTCTTCTAGATTTTCTAAATCTTCAACTTCATCTTCAGCGATAGCTTCTTCGATAATATCTTCATAAATATATTTTTTCCAATTTACATATATATAATATAAATTTATAACATCCTGCTCATTATAAAGAAGAATTTTTTCAATTTTCTCTTCTGGCATTCTTTTGAAATAGCTTTTATCTTTCATAACTTTGTGAAAAGTTTTAGCTAAATTAGATCCGCTGATTACCTCTCCCTCTCTTACAATATCAAAAACTTTTTCTAACTTTTTAAGCCCAATAGACAATTTTTTATTCTTTTCATATTCTTTTTGAATATCAATCGAATCAAATTCTTCACTAAAATTATAATATATATTATTTTCTTTGAAAAGATAATTAATAACTGAAAAATCATTATTCCCTGAAAAAGTGATAAT
This sequence comes from Clostridium sp. MF28, assembly GCF_002969175.1. NCBI lineage: Bacteria > Bacillati > Bacillota > Clostridia > Eubacteriales > Clostridiaceae > Clostridium > Clostridium sp. MF28. The sequence goes on along the minus strand of NZ_CP014331.1, from coordinate 4,585,682 downwards.
GGCCTTTTTTCCTTTTTGTTTCATCTTTATAAAATATTCTTTAGCGAGATACAATATATGTGTCGCCTCATCTCTATCTTCAATCATATATTGGGTTACTAGAATATTATTATTTTTCTTATCATACTCACACGCCCCAAATACTCCAATACACTTAGGCTTCTTATATACATAATGCTCTAAATCAAAGAAGATAATTTCTTCTGGTGTATATTCTTTATCTAGAGACTTCATCATAAATTCTTCACTATATTCTTCAACCTTCACCTTATTTTCACGAATAATCACAGTATCACTCTTTTCTATAAGAATTGTATATCCTCAATGTCCAAATTGTATATTACATCCTTTCTTTCAACAACAACATTCACTCTTTTTATTAATTCTCGATCTTTCAATACTTTTTGCAAAAGTTCTTTAGTTGGATTCATACAATAAGGATGTTTTACATTTTTAAACATAGTATAATCGCCTGCTGTATCTCCATATGCATAACTATCGTTTAAATCTATATCATACTTTTTAACAAATTCATTTATCGCCTTCGATTTACTTTTACTATCCCACATTGGTGTGACTTGCCCTGTATATACATTTTTATCATCTATAATATATTTTGCACCTATATAATCTGTAAAGCCATATTTCTTGGCCATCTCTCCAACAAGTTCTGAAGGCGATCCAGATATTATAATTAGAGTATGGTTATTAGCTTGATGCCACTTTATTCTGTCCCTTGTAAAAGTATATACTCTATCGCCCTTTTGTTCTACAACTTTCTTAGCTATATATTCCATTTGATACTTCTGTAATCCTTTAATTGACTCAATATATATATCAATCATTTTCAACAGGTATTGATCATAATCACCTTGCCTCTTATCCCACTTCATAAAGTAAGGCCTTAAATCATTATACCATCTTTCTGAACCTATAATTTCATATTTAACCATCTTTTTAAATACTTCTGTTATTAGTCCTTCTCTGTATAAAGTTCCATCTAAATCAAAAAACGCACCTATATTTGCCATTAACTCACATCCTTTTATACTTATTTATTATACTTTATTTTTTCATTTCAGAAAAGCTTATAAAATCTATCTGATTAATTTAAATATATATGTTGCAATTCACAATGCACATTTCACGCTTCACAATCACGACGGAAATTCTTGCAATATTTTTTGAATTATGATAAAGAATTATTTTTGAAATATATCATATAAATTGTATAAGTAAAAACACTACCAAATATATTTATTATTGATAGTGTCGTTAAAATTTATCCATGACTATTCTATAAAAGTTAGAATTTCATCTATATTCTTTCTCACTTTTTTTCTTATATTATCATTTTCTGGATATCCAACAGCCACTACTAATCTAATTCGCTTTAATTTATTTATATTTAAAAGTTTCTTTAGTTCTTTTTCATTAAACCAACCTAAAATACAAGTACCTAAATTTTGTTCTGTTGCCGCTAAACATATATGCTCAGTTGCAATCCCAATATCAACAGATCTATAATCCTGCTGTTTAATTAATGCTCCAGCTCGTGAAGTTAAATTTCCACTTTCCTCCACCACTATTATAAAAGCTGGACATTCTGTAGTAAATTTATTCATAACTGCATCCTGTAGGCATTCTGAAACCTTAGGTACTAGCTCTTTATTATTAACTACTACAAAATGCCATGGTTGGCTATTACATGCTGATGGAGCTAATCTGGCAGCCTCAATACATTTTACTAACTTTTCTTTTTCAACAGGTTTATTTAAATACTTTCTACAACTTTGACGTTCATTTAATAAATCAATAAATTCCTTCATAAAACTTCTCCTAAATTCTTTATAATCTTTTATAAATCAATTTCTCCAAGACTTTCTTTCTTAACTAATCCTGGATTCTTTTTTCTAAACTCCTCTACTGTTTTCTCATAATATATTTTTATGGTTGCCATTGTAGGTGATCCTAGAAGCATTCCAAAAGGTCCCCAAAAGCCACCGCCTATTGCAACTCCTAATATTATCCCTAATGGACTGACTCCAACCTTTTTCCCTATAAGCTTAGGATCAAGGTACCAAGCATCAAAAAGATGAATACAAAGTAAAAGTATGAATACCATAAAAGCCTTCATAGGTGAAACAAAGATTGCAACTCCCGCACCGACTACTTCACCAATAAGTGGTCCAAAATAAGGAATCATATTAGTAATCCCTTCTATCAGGGCTATTAGTGGTGCATAGGGTTCCCCAACAATTAATAGACCTATAAGTGATATAAAACCTATTATTGCTGAATCAATTGCTTTTATCCCTATATAAACTCCTATCATTTTATTATAGGTTCTAATAAATGTAACTAACTTATTCCCCTTTTCTTCATTAAAAATCATATATGTTATGGTTCTAGCACGTTTTAACAACTTTTCTTTATCCATTAAAACATAAATTGAAATTAAAAAACCAAAAATCACACTAACTAAATTTGATGTAAATGATAATAAGTACATAATAAAATTTTGTAGTAGTCCTATTGTTACACTTCCTATCTGGCTTGACATTTCCTGTAGCTTATTTAAAAGTCCCGCTTGTACAATCAGTGTCTTTATTCTTTCATTTTGAAGAAGAGTATTGATCCACTTTTGTATAATTTCCACATAGGCCGGCATTTCTCTAGTTATATTTACTATACTATCTACTATACTTGGTATCGTAAAAAATAATATTATAATAATTAAAGCTATAATTATAAAATATGTAATCAATATCGATATTGCTCTTTTAGTTTTAAAATTATTTTCAAAAAAACTTACTACTGGATTTAATATATAAGCACAAATAATAGCATATATAAAAGGTGACATAATAGATAAAACTTTTCTGCCTATATCAAAGAAAAAATTATAATTATCTATAAGTTTGTATCCAATTACACCTATTAAAGCAAATATTAATATATCCCTATATTTAATATTTCTATTTATAAACAATTCATTCCACATCCTTTCCATGCTTTTTTCAATTATACCATATATCATTTTTTAAGGCATATAAAAGAAATTAACGAGTCAAAAAATAGAGGGTTGCTACATAAGACATCCCTCTATTTCAAAAAATTATAATAAATTTAATATTAAATAACTACATTTTTTCTACTACATCTATTCCAAGTAACTCTAATCCATTTTTTATTACTTGTAAACTTGCTTTAACTAAGTTTAATCTTGTAGCTTTTAAATCCTCATCTTCTAAGTTCAATACCGAATGCGCATTATAGAATTTATTAAATCCTTTTGCAACTTCAATTACGTATCTTGTTAATATTGAAGGTTCTAACTTATCTAAGGCTAAAGTTATTACGCTATTAAAGTTAGCTATACTCTTAACTAACTCAAATTCTTCTTTTGAAGATAATTTACTATAGTCAACAGTTCCAGTACATTCTTTACCTCTGTTTAATATACTATTTCCTCTTGCATATGAATATTGAACATATGGGCCAGTTTCTCCATCAAATGATAATATTTCCTTCCAATCAAAAACAATATCTTTTTCTCTTGAGTTTTTAAGATAAGTAAAGATTACTGCTCCGACACCAATTTTCTTTGCAACTTCCTCTTTATTTTCAAGTTCTGGATTTTTTTCATTTATAACTTCCATTGTCTTCTCTACAGCTTCACGAAGTAAATCATCAAGTAAAACAATCGATCCATTTCTAGTTGAAAGTTTTCTATCTGCAAATTTAACTAACCCAAAGCCTACATGAACACAGTCTTTAGACCATTCATGTCCTGCAAGTTCTAACACTTTAAATACTTGTTTGAAGTGAAGTGCTTGAGGCGTTCCAACTACATAAACACATTTATGAAAATCATAAGTTTTCTTTCTATACATAGCAGCTGCTAAGTCTCTTGTAGCATATATCGATGCACCATCACCTTTAAGTACTATACAAGGCGGCATATTATATTCTTCAAGCATTACAACTTGAGCCCCATTACTTTCTACAAGAAGTCCTTTTTCTTTCAATTCATCAACAACAACATCCATCTTATCATTATAAAATGCTTCTCCAGCTAATGAATCAAATTTAACTCCTAAAATGTTATAAACTCTTTCAAATTCTTTTAAGCTCAACTCTCTAAATCTAGTCCAAAGTGCTGTTGCTTTTTCATCACCAGTCTCTAGTGCCTTAAAATTTGCTCTTGCTTCATCTTCTAATGAAGGATCTTTTTCAGCCTCTTCGTGGAATTTAACATATATTCTAAGTAATTCATCAATTGGAGCCTTTTCTAATGCCTCTTCGTCTACCCATCTATCATACGCACTTATAAGCTTACCAAATTGAGTTCCCCAATCTCCCAAGTGATTCAATCCTACAGTATTATATCCTTCCTTCTTAAACATCTTATATAAAGAATTACCTATAGCTGTAGTGAATAAGTGACCAACATGAAAAGGTTTTGCTATATTAGGCGAAGAATATTCAACGCAAACTGTTTTCCCTTCCCCTATATTTGATGCTCCATAATTTTCTCCATCTGCTAAAACCTTTTTGATCGTATTTTCTGCAAATACTCCTTTATCAACGAAGAAGTTAACATATGGCCCTAAATTCTCAATTCTTTCAAATCCATCAGTTGACATAGAATTCTTCAATTCTTCTGCTATCATATTTGGAGCTTTTCTCATAACCTTTGACAATTGGAAACATGGAAATGCATAATCTCCCATTTCTGGCTTTGGCGGTATTTCAATCAATTTTTCAATAGCTTCAATTTCTAATTCCACATGTTTTTTTATTAGTTCTGCAACTTTACTTTTATAATCCATAATATCCTCCTTATATTTAGACAAACTCTTCATAAATTAAATAACTTTATAATTTGTAAGAATGTATTTCTTTATTCTTTCTCAAAATTTAATTTTCTTAGTCAGTATTTCTCATAATAAATGCACAAATTTAACTTCGATATAGATTTCTAAAGAACAAAAAAAATCCGCCTCTTAAATAAAAAGAGACGAATTATCCGCGGTACCACTCTTATTGTATTTTATATAAATAAAATACCTCTCAACTTTTAACGCAATTTAACTTGCGACCAGCCCTACTAAAGGTTTAAAAATAATAATTAATATATCATACCAGCTATATTAGATTATTATCTTTTCAACTACTTATTTCAGGTGATTTCTCCAAGGCTCTTTTCACTTAATCTATCCATAGGGCTTACACCATCTCCCTATTCGCTAAAGGAATTAATTAAACTACTTTCCTCTTCTTAGAATTTTTCAATATTAATGATAATAAATTATACAAATTATCTTAAATTTTGTCAACTTTATTTTTAAAATAGGAAACGTGTTATTAAATTAGTAATCCCTAAAAGCATATTACGTATAACGCCGGCTGGTATAGAAATTATTCTTCCTCCAACAAAGATTAACGCTAACATAATGAACATTTGATATTGATAAAATTTTTCTTCAAATCTATAGAACGTATTTGGACTTAAATCTCTTAAAAGACTAAAGCCATCTAGTCCTGGTATTGGTATCAAATTAAATAATCCTATATTTACATTAATAACAAGCGTCATATATATCATTCGCTCTAAAACACCAGCTAATGCATCTGGTAAAAATCTATATGCAAAACTATAATAAAGTCCCAAAACTATTGAAGTTGCTATGGCAACTAAAAAATTTGCAATTGGTCCAGCTAAACTTACTTTCAAGTCATCTTTATAATAGTTTTTATATGCCGATGGATTAGTTTGTACTGGCTTTGCCCATCCAAAGCTAAAGATAAGTACAGCCACAAATCCTATAGGATCAATATGCGCAATTGGATTTAAAGTCAATCTTCCTTGAAACCTTGGTGTCTTATCTCCCATTCTATCTGCTATTAATGCATGTGCATATTCATGAAATGTAAAAGCGATAAGCATCCCTGGAATCATTAAAATCATATTAAGTACTGAATTCATGTTTTCCTCCTTTTTCGATATGTATGTTTTATATTATATCATACTTAGAACAAATCCTATTAAAAGAACATATATATTTCAACTAAATAATATTACTCTGTTCTTATAGACTTATTCATTTTTGTTACCTAATAGTTTAAGATAAACTTTTATAAATTAAACTTTTTAGGTATATATATTTTTTATCTTCCTTACGCTATTATAGTGTCTTAAATGTTTATATAAAATGTATATATTGCTTACTATTTATTCCCAACATTATATCATAAAAGATTACTATCAACAATGTAAATGCACTTATTAGTTTATATCAGAACATTGTTCTATATGTTGTACTAATAAACCTACATTTAAAATTTTAGTAAAACAAATGCTCAATTAAGACAAAAGGTAGAAACTCAGTTACAACATATACATTATAAGATCTAATTTAATAAAGAGTGTTTAATTTCAATTTAATTAAACACTCTTTATTTACCATCTTTATTTACTATTATTTAAACTTTTATAAACTAATTTTCCGCTATTATCTTCAGTCGCTATGAAATCTTCTTTAATCTGAACAAGTTTTCCTTCATATTCAACTTCTTTTCCTGTACTTAAATTCTTGACACTACCTTTAAGATTATCATTAACTAGTATTTCACTTTTATTACTAAAATACAAGTCATTAGCACTTACAACCGAATCAAGTGTTGCCTTTTTCCAATTTGCTGTATCTTCATCAACTTTTCCATAAGTGATACTGGTAATTTTATCACCGTTAAGCTCACCAATATAAATCACATCATTTCTGTCGATTCCAAGAAGTGTCAGATTTTTATTACCACTAAATGTTAATTGCTTATTGGGGCTGGTAACAAAAAATTTACTATTCAACTTATCTTCATATATTAATCTATCGTTGTGAGGCATTACTTTCATATTTCCTAAAACATTAACTGCTAGAGGAACCTTTTTTCTTTCATAATCTCTATCAAATCTATAAACTGCGCTCTTTAAACCACCTGTATATATTTCTACATAAAATACACCTGTAAAGACAGAAGTGGTTATCTTTTTAACTTCCATACCCTCTTGGTATGTGCAAATATCTTCTTTACTTGCAACTGTTTCTGTTAAATCTTTAGCATTATATGTTATAAGCTGAACTTTAGATTCCCCATCTTTTTCAATCTTCTGAGCTATTACTAGTATATCTCTTTCTAAAAGCCAATCATAATACATAATTGTACCCTTTTTTTCCGTTGTAATTGGATTACTTGTTCCCGTCTTGGTATCTTCCAAATACACACTTTCGCCATCCTGGTAACATATGTATTTACCATCATCTGATATTTTAGTATCTTTTGCACTTCCCGGAATAGATGCTGAAATATCTTTTGTATTATCCTTTTTTTGAACTTCTATTTTATTACTTTTAAATTCTGACGTATGCTTAAAAATAAAATTTTCTAAAATATATAAGCCAGAAATTTGTAATAGTATAGATAACAATGCCCATGCAGTTATCTTCTTAAACATCTTCATAATTCTACCTCACCTTCTGTTTATTTAACAATAACTGCTGTTGGAATAGTTCTTTCTCCCATACTATTTGATGGTTTATTTCTAACTTCTCCATAGTAATACAATGTTGTCGATTTTCCACCATCCAAGTTCATTGCATTCCATGCACCTAGCTGATGCATAATTTCTTGTAATTCCTTTAATGTTGCTCCTATGCTTCCAATTTCTCTACCATCTATAACTAGGAGAATTATTGAGCCATCCTTCATTTGTCCTATAGCAGTTTTAGGGGCTGTCCCAAATCCTCCATCACCGTTTATCTTTACCATATTTCCATTAATTATTAATGCCGGACCAAAACTTAAAGCTTCTTGAATTCCAAGTTCTTTAAGTTTATCTACTGTATAATCACCTACAACCATTACTCCATTTTTATCTATCCCAAAAGTTGTTGTTGGGTTATCTCCTACATCATTAACTTTCACTTCACCACCAGTCATTACAATTCCTGATGCCAATCCACCATTTCCTGTCCACTGAGCAGCAGATGATTGATCTGTAAATGCTCCCCCATTAATAGCAGCTATAGCATCATTGTTTTCAGCAATTGTTGATGTAGTTTCACCTTCAACTCCCAATTTAGAACTTACTCCAATTTTAACTCTTGTTGGGTCTTTTACCACCAAATAATAACCATTATACTTAGAATTTTCTATATCATGAAGTTCTATAGTATCATCTTTAACCTTTGGAACTTTAATATCAGATATATTGGTAGTTTCACTAGTTTCTTCAGTTGAGTTTTCTCCCATAATTTCTGCTATTTTTTTATCTGATAAGAACCATGTAGCCAGATATTGATGACTCATTGAAGTCATTGCTGCTCCAACATATTGGCTTTTCGCATTATCAAATGGTCCATATAAAAGTAAAAATGGGAATGTACATCCAGTAAAAAATAATTCAAATGCAAAAAATATAGCTAATGTCTTAAATGAAATCTTATTTACTCTTTTCTTGCTTTTTTTTACCTTAGATTTCTTATTTTTTCTATTTATATCCATTTTATTATCCTCTCTAAAAATGCATTTTAGTTGCATTTATAAAAATTACACCAGACCTAATTATATAATATTTTCAATTAGATTACAATAATTTCATTTTTCCAGCATTTTATTCTATTTGGTACTTGGATTTTGCTTTTAAATACTCACATTATGTTATAATTAGTCTTAGGAGGTATATATAAATGGAAGATAAAATTTTAAATGAATTAAAAAAATCTCAAGATTATGTTTCTGGCGAATACCTAAGTTCTACTTTAAATGTTTCACGAACTGCTATATGGAAACATATAAAAAACTTAAAATTAAAAGGCTATATAATAGAAGGAATTTCTAATAAGGGATACAAATTACTTAATTCTCCTGATTTATTAAATAAAAATGAAATTCTACCTTTATTAAAAACATCTGCTATTGGAAAAAGCATAGTTTACTTTGATGAAATAGATTCTACAAATATTAAAGCAAAAGAGCTTGCACAGAAAGAAATCGAACACGGTACTATAGTAATTGCAGAAAAGCAAACTTTAGGAAGTGGTCGCTTCAATAGGAAATGGGTTTCTCCAAATGGCGGTCTTTGGTTTTCATTAATATTAAGACCTAAACTTCCTCCAACGGAAGCTCCTAAAATAACTCAAATTGCTGCTGCTTCTGTATATAAGACACTAAGTAATTTAGGTATTAATTCAACCATTAAATGGCCTAATGATATACTTTTGAATGACAAAAAGTTTTGTGGAATCCTAGCTGAAATGAAATGTGACATGGATAGTGTTCATTATTTAGTTTTGGGCGTAGGGATGAATATTAATATAGATGAAAGTGACTTTTATGATAATATAAAAGCAATTGCCACTTCACTAAAGATTGAATATGATAAAGATTTCAAAAGAACTGAGATACTTTCAGCTTTCTTAAATAATTTCGAAGTATTATACAATAACTTCATAAATAAATTAGATCTTTCCGAGACAATTTCAATCTGCCGAGATCATTCCAACATTTTAGGTCGAAAGGCAAAATTAATCACATATAATAATGAAGAAATTGTTACCTGTGTTTCTGTTTCTGATAACGGCGACCTTATGGTCATAGATAGCAACGGAAATGAAAAAGCTGTAATTACTGGAGAGATTAGTTTTAATGGAATGAATTAAAAATTTATATTGCAATGTTTAAAGTTAAGTATATATATTATCGAAAAGAAGATCATGCATTTGTTCAGGTTACTGAGGATTTGGCTGTGAATTTCTAGCAGCAGAAGTTGTACCCATTTTTGCATGTTCCTACAGCAAGTGCAGGACAAGCAAAAATGAAACAACTTCTACTGAAGAAATATCTACAGCCAAATCCTCTATGTAACGCCTCCACAAAAGCATGATCTTCTTTTCTGGCATATACTAAAATTAATGTCTACTCTTAACTTTAGGCCGTTATCTATGTGTGAAATAACCGAAGTATATCAATAAAATCTATCATTAACATATTCTTATAGCGTATTCCCAAATTCTTAAGCCACATATATGTATTGTCTTTCTTTGTTTTGCTATCATTTTGAGTATTTCAAATATTATAAATTTATGATGATAGTTATAAGAAAAAGTCACAGACGAATGTGTAGTGGTATCTTTTACCAGCTACTTTTTCAAATATTATGTGAGAAAAACTTAGGAATCAATATAGACTCTAAAATATTTAAGTCAATTATTAGATGGGATATTGCATAAATATGAATTTGATTTAAGTTTACTACTAAATAAAGAAAAAGAATATATGCTTTTGTGCAATGTTCATTAGAAGATCTTGCCGGCTGCGATTCTTAGATTAGAAGTTGTTCCAAATATGCTAGTTCAAAACTTGCTTTTGAGGCTAGCATTTTGGGCACAACTTCTATTCTTAGAATCACCCGGTAAAATCTTCAGAGAACCAGAACAAACGCATATATTCCCTTTCGAGAGTTCAGCAGTAAACTTAGAACTTACTCATACTGCAAGTATTTTTATATTTCGCTTAGTACACAATACCTTTAGTTAATTCTAGTTATTTATTCACAACTTTTTCAATATGTCCTTTTAGAACACTTGCTGATTCTTTTAATTTTTTCAATTCTTCATCATTTAGAACAGGGTTTACAATTCTTACAACACCCTTACTATTTAAAATTGTTGGGGCTGCTAAGTAAACATCTTCTATTCCATACTCTCCCTGCATCAAACATGATACAGTTAAAATAGTATTTTCGTCTCTTAATATAGCTTCTACTATTGTATTTACTGCTAATGCTACAGCAAAATAAGTAGCATTTTTCCTGCTTATTATTTCATAAGCTGCATTTTTAACATCGCTTTCTATTACTGATTTTACATCATCATCCCACTCTAAATTGAACTTTTTAGCATATTCTTCAAAAGTTTCTCCAGCTATGCTTGCAGTGCTCCAACTTACAACTTCGCTATCACCATGTTCTCCCAAAACATACGCATGGATATTATTATTATTTACATTAAAGTATTTACCAATAACGTATTTTAATCTTGACGTATCTAATACAGTTCCTGATGCTATTACTCTTTCCCTAGGGAATCCAGATAACTTATAAGTTATATATGCAAGCACATCACATGGATTTGATACTACTAACAAAATAGCATTTGGGCTTGCCGCTGCTATTTGTGGAACAAAGCTCTTAAATATATTGTAATTTTTTTCAATAAGATCTAGTCTAGTTTCCCCTTCTTTTTGAGCTGCACCAGCTGTAATTATAACTATATCTGAATCTCTAGTTTCTTCAATACTTCCTGCATAAATGCTAACAGGCTTTACAAAAGAAGTACCATGAACTAAATCCATAACTTCTCCCATTGCTTTATCCATATTTATATCAAATAAACATATTTCTGTAGCTACTCCACTATTCATTAATGCATATGCTGTTGTTGCACCTACAAAACCTGCACCAATCACAGATATTTTACGTTTTCTTTCTACCATTATATATTCCTCCTAATTAATACAATATTAATTCTATTCTTTCCAGATAACAAATTTATTATTTGCTCCTAAAAAGTTTCATCTTAAATTATTATCCAACAATTTTATTAATTAATAATCATTCTTATCTGATTATACCTTATTTGAATTTTTTCGTAAATACTATATAATTAAATTTAGCAACTTAATAATGAATTTATTAGTAAGCATATAGACGTAATTATTTTTAAATGTTTTACGCAGAAGATGGAGGTACACTTTAATGAAATTATTATTTTTTGATACAGAAACCACTAGTATAAAACCAGGCAGCATATGTCAGTTAAGTTACATAACTGTTGATGCTAGTAAAAAACCTCAGATAACGACTGGTAAAAATTTCTTTTTTACAGTCGACGAGATGGACCCTTCTGCCCAAGAAATTCATGGTTTTTCTTTAGAGAAGCTTTATGAATTATCTAATGGACAATATTTTGAGGATTTAGTACCTGAATTTCTTAATGATTTTATGACTGCTGATTTTCTAATCGGTCATAATGTTAATTTTGATGTTAGATTTTTAAAACATGAACTATTATCTTTAGGAGAGGATTTTTACCCAAAAAATGTTTTCTGCACTATGGCTTACTATAGAGATATATGTAAGATTCCAAAAGCCAATGGAGAAATCAAAAATCCAAAATTATCTGAAGTGATAGATTGGTTAAATATTTCAAGCGAGCAAATTGTTGAAACATCTGAAAAATTATTTGAAGGTAGTGGAAATTATCATGATGCCAGATTTGATACAGCTGCAACATATTTAACTGTTATCGAAGGATTAAAGAAAGGCTACTTTCCAAAAGGGTATTTTTCAAATCTTCTAGCTAAGAACTCAAACGGCTTAAAATAAAATATAATTTTTATTAATTAACACCTCAATAAAAATATCATATAATATACTATAACTTGTGGTTTTTACTCTATCTATTCTTTATGGTATTTAGAACTTTAGATTTAGACAGTTTTAAAATTTATTCTTGTCTTGTTTAATTTATAAATGAGGTGATAAAATGAAAAAATATGTTTGTGAAGTATGCGGATATATTTATGATCCTGAACTTGGAGATCCTGATGGTGGAATTACTCCACATGTAGATTTTAATGATTTGCCTGATTATTGGGTATGTCCAATTTGCGCTTTTAACAAAGATAATTTTTCTGTACTAGAATAACACATTATAAAAATTATATTTAACTCATCTCGTAAAAATTAGTATACTTAAAGAAAACTTAAATTAATATTTTCATATGAAATCAAAAAGACTATATGGACTGGAATATTATGTCCTATAGTCTTTTTATATTTGTAATTAATTTATTAGCTTCAAGCCATTTATATTTTCTTAAAATTTTTGTGCATTTAAATTCATCAAAACTTTACTATAAACACAATAATTTTATTTTACTAAATACTTTCATGGAATGTTCTGCTTATAACTTCTAATTGTTGTTCTTTTGATAATCTGCTAAAATTAACCGCATATCCTGATACTCTTATTGTAAGTGTTGGATACTTATCTGGATTTTCCATTGCATCTATTAATGTTTGTCTATTAAGAACATTAACATTTAAGTGATGAGCTCCTTGAGTAAAATATCCATCTAATATTGCAACTAGGTTATTAATCTTTTGATCTTCATTTTTTCCAAGTGCATCTGGAACGATTGAGAATGTATTCGATACACCGTCTTGGCAAATTTCATTATATGGTATTTTAGCTACTGAGTTAAGTGATGCTAATGCTCCATTAATATCTCTTCCATGCATTGGGTTTGCTCCTGGAGCAAGTGGTTCACCTTTCTTTCTTCCATCCGGAGTTGTCCCTGTCTTCTTACCATACATTACATTTGATGTGATTGTTAGCGCTGATAATGTATGTTTTGCATCTCTGTATAGTGGATGTTTCTTAAGCTCATTTGAGAATTTAGTTACTAATTCTACGCCTAGATCATCTGCTCTGTCATCATCATTTCCGTATTTAGGAAAATCTCCTTCAACTTCAAAATCTACAGTTATACCTTCTTCATTTCTAATTGGTTTAACTTTTGCATATTTTATAGCTGATAATGAATCTATTGCTACTGATAGACCTGCAATACCAAATGCCATTAATCTTTCTACTGCTGTATCATGAAGAGCCATTTGACTTGCTTCATAAGCGTATTTATCATGCATAAAGTGGATTATGTTCATTGTATCTACATAAACTTTTGCTACATACTCTAATACTTTGAAGTAATTTGCTTTTACTTTATCAAAATTAAGAATTTCTTCGTCTGTAAGCTTTTCAATTCCTGGTACTACCTTAATACCTTTTAATTCATCTACTCCACCATTTATGGCATATAAAAGTGATTTAGCTATATTTGCTCTAGCTCCAAAGAATTGCATTTGTTTACCAACCTTCATAGCTGATACGCAGCAAGCTATTGCATAATCATCACCATAAATCGGTCTCATAACTTCATCATTTTCATATTGAATTGAATCTGTTTTTATTGATATTTCTGCACAATATTTCTTAAAGCTTTCTGGAAGCTTATCTGACCATAAAACTGTTAAGTTTGGCTCTGCTGATGTTCCAAGATTAATTAAAGTATGAAGATATCTAAATGAATTCTTAGTTACAAGTGGCTTACCATTAATGCCCACACCACCAATTGATTCAGTTACCCAAGTTGGATCCCCACCAAATAATTCATTATATTCTGGAGTTCTTAAGTGTCTTACCAATCTTAACTTTATAATTAATTGATCAACTATTTCTTGAGCTTCCTTTTCTGTAATTAACCCTGCTTCTAAATCTCTTTCAATGTATATATCTAAGAAAGTTGAAGTTCTTCCAAAGGATGTTGCAGCTCCATTGTTTTCCTTAATTCCTGCTAAGTATCCAAAGTATAAGTGTTGTGCTGCTTCTTTTGCATTTGATGCTGGCTTAGATATATCAATTCCATATTTCGCTGCCATTGATTTTACTTCACCTAAAGCTCTAATCTGCATTGAAACTTCTTCTCTTTTTCTTACTAATTCATCAAGCATATCACCGTTTAGATTATCAAGATCCTTTTTCTTTTCTTCTATTAAGTAATCTATGCCATAAAGAGCTACTCTTCTATAATCACCTATTATTCTTCCTCTACCGTATGCATCTGGTAGGCCTGTTAATAATCCAGCACTTCTCGCTGCTCTTATTTCTTTTGTATACGCATCAAAAACACCTTCGTTGTGAGTCTTTCTGTATTTTGAAAAATTCTTATTAATTTCTGGATCAAGTTCATATCCATATTCCTTTAATGAACTTTGAACCATTCTCATTCCACCAAATGGATTTACTATTCTCTTAAGTGGTGCATCTGTTTGAAGCCCAACTATAACTTCGTTATCTCTATCTATATACCCAGGATCATAATTATCTATCCCTGATACTATATCTGTAGCAACATCAATTATTCCCTTTTTTACTTCCTCAACTATTAAGGCATAAGCTTTGTCCCAGACTTTGCTTGTCCTTTCTGTTTTCTCTTCTAAGAAACTTCCATCACCCTCGTATAATTTATAATTTTTTTGTATAAAGTTTCTTACATCAATACCCTCTTGCCATGTTCCATTTTTGAATCCTTCCCATTGTTTAAACATAATTTTTCCTCCCTAAAATAATTTAATTATATAATTTTTTCCATATAAAAAAGCCGACGCAATCCAGGCTTTTTTTGCCCAGACGGTCGGCTTTTTGTGGCATATAAGATAATATGCCTAGTCATACTTCATGTGGTAACTCCACTTCCGTCAGTCATATGACTAATATCTAATATAAGAATAATACCAAACCATTTAGTTTGTCAACAAGAATAATTTTACACTTATTAGTATTAGGCATAATGAAGAAATAACGAACCCATCTTATTTGCCATAAGAATAATCTCCAAATATCTCTTTCTGGTATTTTTTAATTAATTCTTTATCCATAGCTTTTACATTTTCAAGAGGATATTTAATCCCTAGTCCTTCATACTTATTTGTACCTAATAAATGATATGGAAGTAATTCTACTTTCTCAACATTAGGTATCTCGTCGATGTATTTTTTAAGTTCCTTTAAATGTTCTACATCGTCTGTTAATCCCGGAACCACAACATGCCTTATCCACATCTTTGTATTATTTCTCTTCATCGCTTCTAAGAATTTCAAGGATTCATCTATATTCATTAAAGTTATATTTTTGTATCCTTCTGGTGTAAAATGTTTTATATCAAATAAAACTAAATCTGTATATTTTAATATTTCATCATAATCACCAAATCCATAACCTGCTGTATCAATACAAGTATTAATTCCTTTACTTTTGCATAGTTTAAGAGTTTCTAGTAGAAATTCTGGCTGCCTTAAAGGCTCTCCACCTGAGAATGTGACTCCTCCTCCACTACTTGCAAAATAAGTTTTAAATCTTTCAATCTTATTAACTAGCTGTTCTGGAGTATATTCCTCTCCACCATTAGTAGCCCAAGTATCAGGATTATGACAATACTTACATCTTAACGCACAACCTTGCAAAAACACTACTACTCTAATTCCTGGTCCGTCCACAAGACCCATGCTCTCTATTGAATGAACATTACCTTTTACCATTTGTTACACCCCCTATACTTTATTATACTTCAAATTAATATACATAAGTTCTAAATAATATAATTCATCCTCTATAAAATTATTTGGGGACATTATCTAGTATTTTAAGAGAACGCTTATTGAATTAACACTTTTAGAATATATATTAATTTATTATTCCCTTAAATAAGCTATTAATATTTAAGCGAATTGTATATGGTACACTATATCATTACTTAATATTATCTAACTCTATTGTTTCTTCATCATAAGGCAAAAGAAGGGAAAGTTCACCTTCCCCTTCCTCCAAAATTTTTTTATTTTATAGTAATCCTTAAATAATATACATTATTCTACTTCTCATTAGATGCTCTCATGGAATGTTCTGCTTATAACTTCTAATTGTTGTTCTTTTGATAATCTGCTAAAATTAACCGCATATCCTGATACTCTTATTGTAAGTGTTGGGTATTTATCGGGATTTTCCATAGCATCTATCAATGTTTGTCTATTAAGAACATTAACATTTAAGTGATGAGCCCCTTGAGTAAAATATCCATCTAATATTGCAACTAGGTTAGTTATCTTTTGATTCTCATCTTTTCCAAGTGCATCTGGAACTATTGAGAATGTATTAGATACTCCATCTTGACAAATTTCATTATATGGTATTTTAGCTACTGAGTTAAGTGATGCTAATGCTCCATTAATATCTCTTCCATGCATTGGATTTGCTCCCGGAGCAAGTGGTTCGCCTTTCTTTCTACCATCTGGAGTTGTCCCTGTTTTCTTACCATACATTACATTTGATGTGATTGTTAGCGCTGATAATGTATGTTTTGCATCTCTGTATAGTGGATGTTTCTTAAGCTCATTTGAGAATTTAGTTACTAATTCTACGCCTAGATCATCTGCTCTGTCATCATCATTTCCGTATTTAGGGAAATCTCCTTCAACTTCAAAATCTACAGTTATACCTTCTTCATTTCTAATTGGTTTAACTTTTGCATATTTTACAGCCGATAATGAATCTATTGCTACTGAAAGTCCTGCAATACCAAATGCCATTAATCTTTCTACTGCTGTATCATGTAGTGCCATTTGGCCTGCTTCATAAGCATATTTATCATGCATAAAGTGAATTATGTTCATTGTATCTACATAAACTTTTGCTACATATTCTAATACTTTGAAGTAATTTGACTTTACTTTATTAAAATCAAGAATTTCTTCGTCTGTAAGTTTTTCAATTCCTGGTACTACTTTAATACCTTTTAATTCATCGACTCCACCATTTATAGCATATAAAAGCGATTTAGCTATATTTGCTCTAGCTCCAAAGAATTGCATTTGTTTACCAACCTTCATAGCTGATACGCAGCAAGCTATTGCATAATCATCACCATAAACCGGTCTCATAACTTCATCATTTTCATATTGAATAGAGTCTGTTTTTATTGAGATTTCTGCACAATATTTCTTAAAGCTTTCTGGAAGCTTATCTGACCATAAAACTGTTAAGTTTGGTTCTGCTGATGTTCCTAAATTTATTAAAGTATGAAGATATCTAAATGAATTCTTAGTTACAAGCGGCTTACCATTAATACCTACACCACCAATTGATTCAGTTACCCAAGTTGGATCCCCACCAAATAATTCATTATATTCTGGAGTCCTTAAGTGTCTAACTAATCTTAACTTTATAATTAGTTGGTCAACAATTTCTTGAGCTTCTTTTTCTGTAATTAATCCTGCTTCTAGATCTCTTTCAATATAAATATCTAAGAAGGTTGAAGTTCTTCCAAATGATGTTGCAGCTCCATTGTTTTCCTTAATTCCTGCTAAGTATCCAAAATATAAGTGTTGTGCTGCTTCTCTTGCATTTGATGCTGGCTTAGATATATCAATTCCATATTTTGATGCCATTGATTTTACTTCGCCTAAAGCTCTGATCTGCATTGAAACTTCTTCTCTTTTTCTTACTAACTCATCAAGCATATCACCATTTAGATTATCAAGATCCCTTTTCTTTTCTTCTATTAGGTAATCTATACCATAAAGAGCTACTCTTCTATAATCGCCAATTATTCTTCCTCTACCATAAGCATCGGGAAGACCTGTTAATAATCCCGCACTTCGGGCAAGCCTTATTTCTTTTGTATACGCATCAAATACACCTTCGTTGTGAGTCTTTCTGTACTTAGGAAAATATTCTTCGATATTTTTATCTAACTCATATCCATATTCTTTTAAAGAGCTTTGAACCATTCTCATTCCACCAAATGGATTTACTATTCTCTTAAGTGGTGCATCTGTTTGAAGCCCAACTATAACTTCGTTATCTTTATCTATATATCCAGGTTCATAGTTATCTATTCCTGATACTCTATCATTCGCTACATCTATAATTCCTTTTTTAACTTCTTCTACTATTAATTCATAAGCTCTCGCCCATACTTTACTTGTTTTTTCAGTTTTATCTTCTAGGAAAGTTGAATCTCCTTCATATAACTTATAATTTTTTTGTATAAAGTTTCTTACGTCAATACTCTCTTGCCATGTTCCGTTTTTAAATCCATCCCATTGTTTAAACATTAGTTTTCCTCCTTTATACTTTTGATTAAAAACTTTGTTAATTTTTAATCAATTAATTCATACCATTATTGTATACTTTAATTAAATGCATGTCAATGATATCTTTTATCAGTTAGTAATTAGTTTCACTTTTTTGTTAATAAATCTATCAGACTTTCATAAGATAATATTTCTATAAGTTCGCGAAATAAATTTTCCCCTTAACTTGTCACTTATTGCTAATTAAGATATTATCTTTAATTTATAAAAAATATTATTAATAAATAAATCAAGTTATTGATTTATTTATCTCTAGATTACTAACTGCAAATATTATAACCTTTACCATTTCTTAAATTTATAATATTTTTCTTTCAGTGTATAAATTAATTTATATTGACATATTAGTATTATCAGAAAACGTTTTAAACATAATGTTATTTACATTTATAATTTTTAAATATTCTTCAATCTTTTAAAATCCATTTTTGAATTTCATATTTTAGATTCATAAGTTTATAAAACTATACCAAAAAGTTTTCTTTGTCAACTTTTTTTAGAATTTATAACATAAATTTAACATTCGTACAAAATAATTGACACAAAATAATGATATAATTTTGTTACAATATTGTTTATACATAATTCAAAGGGGAGAAAACATATGCAAAGGAATGCTAAACTATCTTTATTTTCTTTTTTAGCAATAGCTCTATCTGTCTTTATATTATATCAAGTTCTTTCTTATTTTAATTTTTTTAGAAAGAATCTAACTATTATTAATAAAACATTATACTCAAGTATGCTACCAGAGGAAAAATTTAAAAGTACATATACGCCCAAAATTAAATTTTCAGACAAGCCTGTAACGAAAGTAAATGATGTAACCCTAAATATTTTAAATACAGGAAATCTAACTAATGTTCCGATGCTGCTAAAAGCCCAAAGGTATTATATACCTCTAACTTTTATTTGCAGTAAACTCAATTATACTTTAGATACTTCTAATAACTCCATATCAATATATAATGATAGTAATAAAATTTTCTTAAATGAAACCACTTATGAAAAGAATTCTAGAAAAGGTAATCTTCGTGGTAATTTACTTAACAATAATGGTAGCTATTATATTTCAATTTCAGATATAGAAGAAATTTTTGATTTATTTGCCGTATTTGACTTTCAGAACAAAAAAATAAACCTAATACCTAACGATGTAAAGGAACCAGAAGATTCAGCTATACTATATAGCGATAAAATTGGTTTAATACGTTTTGAAGATTTTGGTTGCGGTTATACAAATGTTGTAGATAAAAATCAAACAAAAATAAAGATAATGGCTAATTTGCTATTTTCCCAAGGACTGAAATTTCATATTTCATGGATACCTAGATTTGTAGTTCCTTCAGCAAATTTTGATAATGATTTGTTGACGAATGATAACATTGTAAATGTAGGATTTGTAGATGTATTAGATTATGCTCTTAATAAAGGTGGAGAAATAGGTTTACACGGATATACTCATCAATCTGGTAATGACTCAAGCGGAACTGGTGAAGAAATGTCTAAAGACGTAAATAGTACAGAAGCTGAGACTAGAGCAGTAATAGAAAAAGGTATAGATACTGCAAGTGCTCTAAATATTCCTATCTCGTATTACGAAAGCCCTCATTACAGAGATACTGAGCAACAAAAGAAAATAATTAGTGAATATTTTCAGTTCATATACGAGCCATATGATTATACAAAAAAGAACATATATAAGCCAGATGATTCTCACTTATTTGTTCCAACTCCATTAGGTCGTATAGCTGATCCATCAACAGATACGACTCGTATGGTAAATACGATTAATGAAGGAGATGCTGATACGCTTAATAGCTTTTATTATCATCCATCTATAGAAATAGATTATATAAACTTTAACCTAAATGGAAACAAACTTAACGTGAATTATGATACACGTTCACCTTTGCAACAAATAGTAAAAGCACTTAAAGATAATGATTATACTACTGTTCATATTGATAATCTTATAAATAAGTAGTAAAAAAGGCTTGCCACGCATATGACAAGCCTTTTATTTTTCAAATATTTTCGTAACATCACTTAATATTGCAAAATTAGTAAAATCAAAATGAAGCGGTGTTAATGTAACATATCCTTGAGATAGATAATATACATCACTTTCTTCTTCCTTGATAGCATTTCTTGTTCCTTTTGTTGTATACAAGTCACCTTCTTCATTACTTTCTAAAAGTATATATTCTGTTTTATATGTGGACCTTCCAATCTTACAGACTTTGATGCCCTTTATATCTCTTTCATTAAAATTTGGAATATTAAGATTTAATACCACATCACTTTTTAAGTATTCTTCCTTTGCTATATTTAAAACTTTTATCGCCCATTTAACAGCCTTAGAATAATCCTCATTATCTTTCCCATATTCAACATCCATTGAAACCGCAATTGATGGAATTCCATATATAGTTCCTTCTATTGCTGCTGAAACAGTACCTGAGTATAAAATATCAGTTCCTACATTTGGTCCTTTATTTATGCCAGATATTACAAGTTCTATATTCTCTTTCAAAAAGGATAACCCAACTTGAGTACAATCAGCAGGCGTTCCTGAAACACTATAAGCCTTACAATCTAAGCCTTCAATGAATTCTTCTTTAATTTTAATCGGACTATGAATAGATATTGAATGACTAGACGCACTTTTTTGATCCTTGGGCGCAACAATTACGACCTTATGATCCTTAGAAATTTCCTTTGCTAAAGCAATTATTCCTGGTGCATTTATTCCATCGTCGTTAGTAATTAAAATATTCATATTTCCTCCTTGTAAATGTATTCGATCACAACTTAATGTGAAGAAATGAACAACCGAAATAGAATGCATATATGTTCCTCAGGACTGTGAAAAATTTCTCTGGGAATATCTAAATAGAAAGTTGCACCACTTCTGCATGCTCCTGTGACAAGCACAGGACAAGCGAAAGTGGAACAACTTACCATTAAGATATTCCAGCAGCTTATTTTTCAATGCCTGCTCCACATATATGTATTCTATTTCTTTGTTCTGCTGTTACCATATATACTTAACAAATAGTATCTTAAAGAAATTATAATACCTCCTATATTAAATAGGAATTAAAAATGTCAATTAATTTATACTCTAAAGTTTATATATGTTATACCAAAGGTATTACTAGCCAAATAAATACAAAAATACTTGCTTAAATATGCATTACTTTGAATTTACACTAAATATTAGAAATACAATATATGTTTTTGCGAAGTGTTCATAAGAAGGTTTTGCTGGCTGTGATTCTAGATTATAAGTTGTTCCAAATGTGCTTGTTCAAAACGTAGTCTTTGAAGCAAGCACTTTGGGTGCAACTTATAATCATAGCATCACCCAGTAAAATCTTCAAGGAACCGGAGCAAACGCATATATTCCACTTCTAGTGCTTCGCAATACTTTTATTTTGCACCATATTGTTTGTAATATTCGTCAATTCTACCTTTAACTTCGTCTGTTATAAGTATAGTTCCGTTAATCTCTTTATTGTATAAGTACTCAATAACTTCCGCCATTGTAACTATGGCACAAGTTTTGAATCCGAATTTTTCTCTTATTTCAGTTAATGCTGATTGTTCGCCTTGCCCTCTTTCCATTCTATCTACCGATATTATAATACCTTTAACATTAACATCTGCTTGGCTTTTTAAGATAGGCATAGTTTCGTAAATTGATGTTCCTGCTGTTGTAACATCTTCAACTATTAGTACTTTATCTCCATCATTTAGTTTACTTCCTAAAAGAATTCCTGTATCTCCATGATCTTTTACTTCTTTTCTATTTGAACAATATCTTACATCAATATCAAATGAGCTAGACAAAGCAATAGATGTTGTAACGCTTAGAGGAATTCCTTTGTATGCAGGCCCAAATAATACATCATAATCATCTGCAAAGTTTTCTTTTATTGCCTCTGCATAAAATTCTCCAAGTCTTCTTAACTGGCTTCCTGTTTGATAGTTACCTGTATTAACAAAGAACGGAGTCTTTCTTCCACTCTTAGTAACAAAATCTCCAAATGTAAGTACTCCACATTCTATCATAAAATTGATAAATTCTTTCTTATATGCCTTCATTTAAAATTCCTCCAATATCTACTTTGTAATTATTAATATTCACTTATCAGTTGCTTATTTTCATTATTAGGAATTAGGATCTATGATCAATTTATATTATTCCTATAATCTCGTTAATATCCTTAATTCCTTGTTCCTTCAAGAAACTTTCCATTTCTTCAACTATTTCTTTCCCAGCCATAGGATTTACAAAATTAATCGTTCCTATCTGTACTGCGCTAGCTCCTGCCATCATAAATTCTACGGCATCTTTACCACTTGATATTCCTCCAAGTCCTATTACTGGAATATCTACAGCCTTAGCCACTTCATAAACCATTCTAAGAGCAATTGGTTTTACAGCTGGACCCGAAAGACCTGCAGTTATATTATTAAATACCGGCTTTCTTTTATACACATCTATAGCCATCCCTTTTAAGGTATTTATTAGTGATATAGAGTCCGCTCCTGCCTCCTGGCACTTTACAGCCATATCTACTATATCTTCTGCATTAGGAGATAACTTAACCATCAACGGCTTCTTAGTCATGGCTTTAATTTCTCTAACCACATCATATGCTACTTTTGACTTAATCCCAAAAGCCATACCACCATGTTTTACATTTGGGCAGGAAATATTAAGTTCAATCATGTCAACATCACTGCTATCAATTTTTCTTACCGCAGCTTCATAGTCTTCCAAGCATCCTCCCCCAATGTTTGCTATAACATTAGTTCCGTACTTCCTCATTTTCGGAAGCTCATTTTCTATAAATGCATCTATTCCTGGATTTTGTAATCCTACTGAATTCATCATTCCTGATGGTGTTTCATATACTCTTATCCCTTCATTACCTTGCTTTGGGTTTATTGTAAGCCCTTTTGAAGATATTCCACCAAGAATTCCAACATCATAAAAATTATTAAATTCTTCACCAAAACCAAAGGTTCCCGATGCTGCTATTACAGGATTTTTAAATTCTACATTATTAATAGTTACTTTCATCATATTCTTCTTCTCCTTTGGTTATTATAGTTCAACATAGTATCCATCAAATATTGGACCATCTTTACACGTTCTCTTATGTCCATCTTTTGTTTTACAAGTACATACTAAACATGCACCCACTCCACATGCCATATGCTTTTCCATAGATACATAAACAGCCACATTCTTTTCTTTGCACATATCTATAACTTTTTTCATCATAATCTCTGGTCCGCAGCATAACACGGTATCGTAATCTTCTGGTTTTAAAATTTCGGTAATAAATCCTTTATGCCCATTTTTTCCAGTGTTTGTAGATATATAAACTTCATTTACGTATTCCTTTAACTCATCTATTAAGTAAACATCATCTCTGAATCCTGCATAAAGATCTATCTTTTGATCTGGATTTTTCTTTCTTAATTTCTTTGCTAGTTCAAGCATTGGTGCTGTTCCAATTCCCCCTGAAACCAGTGCTACCTTGTTATATTCTTTCTCTAAATCAAACCCATTTCCAAGAGGCCCTGTTAAGCTTATTTCATCATCTTCTTTAAGCTTAGTAAACTCTTTAGTTCCGTTTCCTACTACAGCATATAAAAATGTTAGTTTATTCTCATATTTTTCACATATACTTATTGGTCTTGGCAGAAATGTTGCACCATTTAGCTTTAACATATAAAATTGTCCTGCCTTTATTTCTGCATCATCTTCTACTACTAATTTATATATATCTTTCGAGATTTCTTTATTTGAAACTACTTTTGCATTTCTGTAAGTTATAGCCATAACCCTGCCTCCTTAAGTTATCTTTAATGTAAAATTTATACGTTCTTCACTGCTTCCCTTATTGCATCTCTCATCTTTATGGCTTCTTCTCTAGCGCATAAAGCAAACTCTTTTTCTCTATTTTCTTTTTTGTAAGCAAGTAGTATTCCCCTTGAAGAATTTACAACCCCACCATTTCCATTGTTTAAATATAGTGCAACATCTTCAGCTTTCCCGCCTTGTGCACCATATCCAGGTATTAAGAAAAACATATTGCTATAATTTAATCTTATTTTCTTTCCTTCTTCAACATGCGTACATCCTATAACACCGCCAATTGCTGTATATCCACAACTTCCAGTATATTTTTTTCCCATTTCAGTAATTTTATCTGCCACAACTTCATAAACTTTCTTATCTCCAGTAGTATCTAGATACTCAATATCTTCTGCACCTGGATTTGAAGTTCTGACTAAGCTAAACACACCTTTACTTCCCTCATCTAAATAAGGTACATATGGTTCAATACTATCCATTCCCATATATGGACTTAGTGTTATAAAATCCGCTTCAAAATCCCCATCAAAATGAGCTTTTGCATACATTGTTGCTGTCGCTGCTATATCCCCTCTTTTAATATCAGCTATTATAATTTCACCTTTATCTCTTAAGTAGTCTAGCGTTTTCTTATAGGCAATTAACCCTTCAAGTCCTAATGCTTCATAGTAAGCAATTTGAACCTTAAAGCATGCTGATACATCCCAAGTCGCATCTATTATTTGTTTATTGAATTCAAAGATAGCTTCACTGTCAGTTCTACCTTCTTTTATATGATTTGGAATATAGCTTAATGCAGTATCCAACCCTACACAAACTACTCCTCTTTCTTCAACTCTATTGTATAATTTATCAATTATGTAATTTGTCATTTCAGATCTCCCTCCAACCCTATTTAGTCCACAGTCAGAATTCACAATTAATTCCTTTAGGAACTCATATCTTATAATTTTCTTAATTATGTTCTCCATTTTCTACTTATGATACTATTTAAGCCACTCTTATTTTACACATGTCCGCTTCCCAATTTATAATCATAGTTGCGCTTAAAAGTTCTTTATTGAAATTCTCTGATATTTCATATGTGCGTGCTTTTTTAATGCGAAATATTCTTTATTGCGCTTTGCGCTTTTTTCTAATGTGAACTGTTCTTAATTGCGCTTCGCGCCTTTTTCTAATGTGTATACTTAATTTCTCCACCCTTTATTGTCATAAGAATTTCACCGTAGAATTCCATACCTGTAAATGGCGTATTCCGTCCCTTTGATGCAAATTCTTCTGGATTCACTTTTAGGCACTTATCAATATCAACTAAAACTAAATCCCCTTCGACTCCGATACTAATTTTTCCTTTATTCATTCCTAGGAGCTTTGCAGGATTATATGACATAAGCTCACTTAATTTATTTAGTGAAAAATTGTTCTCTTTCACTAATTTTGTATAGCATATTGAAAATGCAGTCTCTATTCCAACCATTCCAGGTGAACCTTTCATCTTCTCCTCCGCTGTATGTGGAGCATGATCCGTTCCTATTGTATCAACCATACCTAATTTTATAGCATTTATTATTGCCTCTACATCCTCTTTTTCTCTAATTGGAGGATTTACTCTATAATCATTTATATCTCTTGTTAGACCAATATGATGAGGAGTAACCTCTAGTGTTATATTTGCGCCACTCACTTTTCCATCAATTATACATTTTATAGCTTCCTTTGTGCTGACATGGCACATGTGTAATCTAGCTTTACTTAGTTTAGCTAATTCTACATCTCTTATTGTCATCATATTCTCAGCTATCCTCATATCTACTTTTGAGAATTCAGGACTTTCAGCATGAGACATTATAACCCAGTTATTCTTCTTTGCAATTTCCATCGCTTCAAGCATTGTATTGGAGTTTGATATCCCAACTCCATCATCTGAAATTGCTTTAATTTCCTTATCACCTGAAAGCTCTTCTAAATGAGTTAATGTCACTCCATCAAAATCCTTTGTTACTGATAAGCATTGATGAATATCTATTAAATTAATTTCTTTAGATTTATTTCTTACGTATTCTAGAACCTTTTTTGATGAACATATAGGGTTTGTATTTGCCATAAGACAAACTCCTGTGTAACCACCTTTTAGCGCTGCTCTAGATCCTGTTTCAATATCTTCTTTCCATGTAAGACCTGGATCTCTAAAATGTGCATGTGTATCTATAAATGATGGCATTAAAATCTTTCCTTCACACTCAATAGTTTCTACATCTATCTTAAAGATCTTTTGCCCTATTTCTTCAATTATTCCCTCCTTAATATAGATGTCGCCTATAAAATCTTGGGTTACATCTACTATCCTCGCGTTTTTAATTAACAGTTCCATATAACACCTCTTAATTCTTCTAAATTTCTGAAAGCTTTGTTATCTCATCGCAATATTCACATCTATATCTTCCATTCTCTTTATCTACTAAAATAAAAGAATGAGGTACATATTCTTCCTGACTAGTTATGCAGCTTGGATTTTTACACTTAATTATATTCTCCACTTTATCAGGTAGCGTTGGCGTAACTTTATTTATTATCATTTCATCTTTTACTTCACAAATTGTTATTGTAGGTGAAAGTAGACCTAAAACAGTATAGTCAAGTTCAAAGCAGTTTTCTATCTTAATTATATCTTTCTTTCCAAGCTTCTTGCTATCTGCATTAATTATCAAAGCAACACTGCAATCATTAGTGTCTAGTTTTAAGTACTTAAATATCTTAACTCCCACTCCAGCTTGGATATGGTCAATTACTATTCCATTCTTAATACTTGTTATTTCAAGCATCTTACATCACCCCCAAAAGCTTAATCATTAGCGCCATTCTTACATACATTCCGTATTCAGCTTGCTTAAAGTATGAAGCTCTTCTATCTTCATCTACCTCATAAGCAATTTCATTTACTCTTGGCAGCGGGTGCATTACTATCATATCGTCTTTAGCCAGATCCATTTTCGCTCTGTCTAATATATAACTATCTCTTAATCTTAAATACTCTTCTTCATTAAAGAATCTTTCCTTTTGAACTCTTGTCATATATAAGATATCAAGACTTTCAATTACATCTTCTAATTTTTCTACCTCTATATATTCAATGTGGTTTTTCGCTAAAACTTCTTCTCTTATATATTGTGGTATAGCAAGTTCTTTTGGAGATATTAATACAAACTTATTATTCTGGTATCTGGACATTGCTTTTATTAACGAATGTACAGTTCTTCCAAATTTTAAATCACCACAAATTCCGATTCTATGATTGTTTAACCCATTTTTTAAGCTTGTAATCGTAAGTAAATCTGCTAGGGTTTGAGTTGGATGTTGATGTCCACCATCACCAGCATTAATTATTGGAACGTTAGAATAGATACTTGCAACTTTTGCTGCACCTTCTTTTGGATGTCTCATTGTTATTATATCTGAATATATTGATACCATTTTAATTGTATCAGCTAAAGTTTCTCCTTTAGAAATTGATGTTGAATTCGGCTCTGAAAATCCGAGAATTTTACCACCAAGTCTCATCATTGCAGCTTCAAAGCTCAATCTTGTTCTCGTACTTGGTTCATAAAATAATGTAGCTAAAATTTTCCCGTCACAAATATGAGAAAATTCTTTTGGATGTGCGATTATTTGATGTGCTAAATTGAATATTTCGTCTAATTCCTCTACCGTAAAATCCATAGGCTCTATTAGATGTTTAATATCTTTTATCATTTTATTATCACTCCTTCTTAACCTCTCTGTGTTAATTTAAAGGGAAAAATTATATAATACTAATTCTTTATAATAAAAAAGCTTCCTTAATATAAAGGAAGGCATAATAATCCTAGATTATTGGTATTATATAACTTCCTTATTGATTTCTCTGAATCAAATTAAAGGTTATTCTTTGTGTAAGAATACCATTTCTTTTAGGCTGTGTCAATAAAAATTATTTTATACAAATTTCATCTAAATTTAGTTTAAATTTTAATTAGGTCATAAAAATAACTCCTAGTTTTCTAGGAGTTATTAATTATGTCTCTAAAAGTTGTTCATTATGTTATCCCACATCATTTTTCCACATTTAGCAAGGGTAACTGTTCCATAAACGCTATTAGGAATTCCCATTGAAAGAACAGTAAATGTAAAAGATCCTTTTGGTGAGTGGATCAAAGCTGTATCGTTTTCAACGCTAGCCTTATCGCCTGTCTTGCTTGATATTTCATATTTTAAATCATCAGGTATATAAAGTGCTAATTTGTTTTTCATTTGTTGTCTTTGTAATATATCCATAAGCATTTTGCTATTTTTTTCATCTAAAAAGCTTGAATTATATAAGTGTTTCCATATTTTTGATAGATCTAAAGCACTTGTTATATTTTCAATTCCATTACTTACAGCTCTTTCATCTGAAGTTTTTCTATTTAATTTAGTGTTTTTTAATCCTTGTGCTTCTATATCGTCATTTATCTTATCTATACCTACTATATCTATGAGCTTATTTGCTGCAGTATTATCACTTTGTATAAGCATTGCAACTAACAATTCAAATATAGTATATTCTCTATTATCAAATTCATGGAGTATTCCTGTTCCATAAACTTTATCTTCTTCTTCAATTTTTATTTTATCTAAAAATGTACTGTTCCCTTCTTGAACATGCTTTATTATAGATACTGCTATCGGCAATTTCATACACCCTGCACTTGTCATTTGAACATTTTCATTGTATCCATAACTAAAACCACTTTCTAAATCCTCAAAGAAAAATGAATATGTTCCTATTCTAGACTCTAAATATCTTTTTATTTCTTTCATAATACCCACCGCTTTCTAAAAATACTACTAAATGTCATTAGGTATCTTATGAGTACTAAATCACTAGTATAATTTAGTGCTCATATTAAGTTAACTAATCGGCAAATGATATCCCTATTCTCTTAGCTACAGCTACTAACTCTCCATCTTGATCTACTTTCTTGTTATTACCAATGACATTTTCTAAACTATCATAAGTAATTTCATTACCTTTTAAGCATACCATGCTTCCGAACTTACCTTTATTGATAAGCTCTATTGCTTCAACACCATATCTTGTTGATAATATTCTATCATATGTTGATGTAGTTCCACCTCTTTGAATATGACCAAGAACTGTACATCTAACTTCTCTATCCTTAACTAACTTTTCCAAATCTTCAGCTATCTTATTTCCAATACCACCAAGTCTAATTGGATCTGGACTATCTTCAACTATCTTAGATACTATAACATCGCCGTTCTTAGGTTTTGCACCTTCTGCTACAACAATTATAGTGAATAACTTTCCATGTTTTTTTCTATCTTCAATTTTTTCTACAACTTTATTTATATCATATGGAATTTCAGGTAGTAGTATAACATCTGCCGAACCAGCTATTCCTGATTCCAATGCTATAAAACCTGCATTCCTTCCCATAACTTCTAGAATCATAATTCTATGATGAGATTCTGCAGTTGTATGCAGTCTATCTAATGCTTCCGTTGCTATACCTATAGCTGTATTAAAGCCAAACGTTACATCAGTTGACCCTAAATCATTATCTATAGTCTTTGGAACGCCAATAACATTTACTCCTTTTCTTGAAAAATCTCTAGCTGATGTTAATGTTCCATCTCCACCAATTACAACTAAAACGTCTACACCCTCTTTTTTTAAATTCTCAACTGCTACATCTGATACATCTTTTTTTACTATTTGACCATTTTCTTCTACTGAGTAATCAAACAAATTATCTTTATTTGAACTATAAAGAATTGTTCCTCCTCTTGATATAAGGCCTGATACAGCTCCTAAATCTAATGAAATAAAATCATTGTTATATAATCCTCTGTAACCGAATTTATATCCAATAACTTCATATCCATAATTTAAAATTGCTGATTTCGTTACTGCACTTATTACTGCATTTAAGCCTGGGCAATCTCCTCCTCCAGTTAATAGAGCTATCTTTTTAATATCTTTGGACATCTTCTAATCCCCCTATACCATAATCTTCATTGGAAATTATTGTTCCGATTAAATTATCATTATTTTCTGACTATTTACTTAATAATATCACAAACTTTAATTTATGAAAAGTATTAATTTACAATATATTCATTCTTTAAATAAGAATTGAAATTTTTAATTTTAATATTTAGTCGTTTCTCTTATATCTTCATTATTATTCCTAGGAATTTTAATCCAAACTTATTATAAAGAAAGACTATTTTGAATTTTAACTACATTAATTACTATACCCAAACTTACATTAAGTATTATATTTTATAAATTAATATTTAGAAGTGTTATTTATATTTTTATTAATAAATTCCGCAGATTATTAACCATTATATTACAATTAACTTCTTATAATAATTAATCTTAAGTGTTAGTATTATTTACGTTTCTTTTTAACATATATGCTTAATTGCGTTTCTACATTATTAGTCCTAAACTCTTAACGTATTTAAATGATAAATATAAATTTACTATTTAAATACACTTATTTGTTTTATAATTTAAATTTAATTTTTTTTATAAAAAGAGTTGAATTAGCATAAAGCTAATCCAACTCTTTATTTTTATAATGTAAAATTTAAAAAACCAAAGAACATAAGTATTCCAAATACTATACCTGCACCTATTCTATAAACTGCAAATACACGCATTGGTCTTTTCTTCAAATAAGAAACAAATTTATCCATAACAACGACTGACACTACAAATGCCACAATAAAGCCTACTACTAATGATATCCATGAAGTCAAATTCATTCCTGAATAATCAAATTCCATAAGGTCTTTTGCAGATGCTCCTATCATGGCTGGAATAGCTAAAAAGAATGAAAATTCAGCAGCTATTGGTGTTGAAAGACCTGCAATCCATCCTCCCATAATAGTCGATGCACTCCTTGACATTCCTGGCCATACTGAAAGTACTTGGAATACGCCTACCTTTAGAGCTTGCATTGGAGTTATACTATCTAAACTTTTTGTTGCATGTTTGTTACTTTTTCTAAACATGTTTTCAATTATTATTAATAGAATACCTCCAACTATAAATCCTATAACAACAGCTTCAGGATTAAATAAACTTTTTATCTTTTTATAAAATAATAATCCTATTATCAGCATTGGTATGCATCCTACTATTACATTTATACCAAAGTTAAAACCTGTTTTACCTTCTTTTCCTTTTGTAAATATATATCTGAAAAATTCAATTACGCTGTCTTTTATCTTCTTCCAATATAAAACAACAACGGCCAATATTGCACCTAATTGAATTACAACCTCATACATTTTAACAAAGTCACCCTTAAAATTAATGATGCTTGACGCCAGTATCATATGTCCAGTTGATGACACCGGAATAAATTCTGTTAATCCTTCAACTATTGCTTTATTATAGCTTTGATTATAAATAAAATATCCAATCCCACTTAATTTTCACTCTCTTTCTTTTTTGTTTACTTATTTACTTTTTTAACCATATTAATATATTTTAAACCTATTAGGTCTTATTTCATATTAAAAAATTATTAATTTTTTAATAAATTCACTATATTTCTCTTTACTCTCACCAAAATTCACTTTGCTCTCTATTTCTAAGATAAATAATACTTTGTCCAATTTCAATTCTTATAAGATTCTAAACGCAATTTATTATTTCAATATATAAATATAATGATTATTCCTTAATCAAATTCTTATTTTACAAGTTAGTCAAACAATTAAGGAGCAACTTAATAGTTCCCCCTTAATCTTTATTATTATTTCTCTATTACACTCATTATGCTTTTTTCTTCATTTTCTATGTTTGGTACATAGCTCTTTAATACTGTAAAATTACCAACTAATTCGTAATCTCCAAGAGTTGCTGGAATGAAGATACTATCTCCCATAAGCATTTTTTCTTCTCCACCACTATATTTAATTACACCATTACCTTCAACACATGTAAATAAATAAAACCTTCCTTCATCACTCGTTTCTTTTACAGATGTAGTAATTTTATATTTTTGTATTGTAAAATATTCATCTAAACAAAGATATGATTTATCATATCCATCTCTTTCAATTAGAATTCCTTTTGAATTCTCCCCTTTAAGAGAAAAATCTATTACATCTAATGCCTTTTCTACATGAATTTCACGACCTCTATTATAATCGTAAACTCTATATGTAGTATCACTATTTTGTTGAATTTCAGCAATTAATACCCCTTCACATATAGCATGAACTAATCCACTTTGCACAAAGAAAAAGTCGCCCTTTTTAACTGGAATCTTATTTAAGTACTTATCTAATTCCCCTTCTTCTATTGCTTTTTTAAATTTTTCCTTATCGCAATCTTTTGTTCCCACTATTAATGAAGCATTTTCTTCTGCATCCACTACATACCAAGCTTCTGTTTTTCCAGAATCTTTTTCAACCTTATTTGCATACTCATCATCAGGATGGACTTGGACCGAAAGTTTATCTTCTGCTGTTATTAGTTTAATTAAAAGTGGAAATTCTTTAGTACTTATTTCAGTACCTAAAAGTTTTTCTCCATATAGATTTATTATTTCATCAAATGTTTTACCTTTTAATTCTCCATTTTCTACTTTACCAGTCCCATTTTTATGACAAGCTATATCCCAACTTTCTCCTATTACACCTTCTGGAACATTATTTCTAAATTTCTCTAGGTGCTTTCCACCCCATATTCTCTCGTAATATAGGTTTTCAAACTTAATTGGATACATACTACTCTCCCCCTATCAAATGACTATTTTATACTTGTTTGCAAGTTTATATTATATAAATAATTATCTTAATAAAATAATTTTAAATCTGGTATTTTTAATGTTGCCCCGTTTCTTTTATTATATGCATCAGATAAATTCCTTACTCTATTATAATTTTCGCTTATTGTATCTTTATCCTCTTCTCTTGTTTTATCATTTATGCCATCATATGCTGCCTTAAAATTAACTAGCCCTCTGCTTAAATCTCCTTCTATAGCTACATAATAACATCCAGCATTATTTAGCGTTAGTATATCATTTTTATCAATAGCATATGCCGCTCTTATTTCCTTAAGAGCATCATCACCTTTTTCTTTATTTAAATACACAGTTCCTAGCGCCCTATGATATTTAATTTCTTTTGAATTTATTGCTATACTCTTTTTCAATAAATCTATAGCTTCGTCTTGTCTTTGATTTGCTACTTTAATTAATGCCATATTATAATATACTTCTGCATCATTAGGATTCATTTTAGATGCTAAGGTATAATAATATAATCCTCTAGAACTATCCTTAACTGTATTTCCATAATACTCTGCTAATTTAATTAATATATTATAATTAAAAGGTTCCTTATATAAAGCAGTTCTAAAATACGGCTCTGCATTTTCACTCTTATCTTGTTTTTCCATTATCTCTGGCATCAAGAATCCATAGTTATCTGCATAGTCTTTGTTTAAAGATATACTCTTTTCGCAATTCTTAAGTGCATCATCATAATTTTCATCACTATAATCTTCCAATGACATTGCGTGATATCCTATAAATGAGTTTGGATCACTCTTTATCATTTCATTTATAACATCTCTTGCTTTTTCTGATTCACCTAAATTCTGATATGTGTTAGATTTAATAAGTGCTAAATTTATACTTCCAACATCTTTACCTTCTAACTCACTAATTAAATTATTAGCTTTTTCAGCCGATTCCTTATCTTTAGAGTAAATCTCTGCCTGCCACATCTTATATGCAAGTTCACCTGAATCTTTTTTCTCAAGTGCTGTAATCTTATTTAAAATGTCATTCTTATTATATTCTGCAATTTGCGTTATTACATCAAAAACTTTAACTTCATTTTTATCTTTATGCCATGCATCTTTTAATAATAAAAGCCCTTCATCTAAATTATTCATCATCATATTCATTCTAGCTAAATCTGCCAGATCAGATGCATTTTCATCATCTCTTGGATAATTATCAATTATTTCTTTCATTTTATCTTTCTTGTCATTTGCCATATAAACAGTAAACATTGTTTTTAACAAACTCTTATCTGTTGGATAATCCATCAAAAACAATTCACCATATTGCAAAGCCTTATCATAATCTCCGTTCATAAAAGACGTAAACACTATATAATTTGTAAGTTCTCTATCTTTAGACTCAAAATTATCTATATTTTTTTGCTTCTTACCATCAACTATCTTGTTTCTAGCTAAATAAACTTTTGTAAGAAGTTCATTCGAATCTGCGAAATCTCCTTTTACAGAATAAATTTCTGCAATTTTTAAATTCCATATTGGCCATTCATCTTTTTCTTGTTCTTGATACTTATTATATTCTTCAATTGCAGCATCATACTTATCATTATAAAAATCCTCTTCAGCACTATTAGCTGCAATAGTAAGCTTATCTTTTGATGACTCAATTCTAGATTTAGAGATTACATTAGTTATCATAACCGCGCTCAGGCAAATTACTATAATTACAGGTGGAGTAAAATATCTGTCTTTCTTGAAGTCGCTTATGTATTTAAAATACTTACTTTTTTTCAAATCATTTATGTACGTAAAATATTTGCTATTTTTAAAATCGCTTATATACTCTATAACTGATTTCTTCACGAATAAATCACACCTTACTTTTATAATCAATTCATACTTGTCCTCTATTTTAACAAACTTTGATATAAAAATCTACTTTTTGACTAACATTCATTAAATTGTAACTATATATTCATAAATATATTAAAACTTTTACATTTTAAATCAGTAAATTTTTAGATTAAAATTCTCAATATAAATAGAATTAAATTTTCTGCCTTTAAATATTCCCATATCCTTATTTTGAATATTAAACAATTTTAATTCAAATTCTATCTAGTTTAAGTCCTTCGTGCCTTATAAATCCTTCTTATAAAAAATCAAATTAGCGGCATTTAAATGCACTCATACTACTTAAAGCACTGAAACAAGTGTATTTGCAGCCCAAATCTTTTTATACTTTCCTTATTGCTAAAAAGAGCAAGATCTTAATCCTGCTCTTTTTTAGCACTGCAAACATTATTTTTTAGATAATTATACATTAAATCTAAAATTAACAACATCTCCATCTTGCATTATATAATCTTTTCCTTCTAGTCTAAACTTACCTTTTTCCTTAGCTGCAGCTTCTGAACCACATTCAACTAAATCATTATAAGAAACCACTTCTGCTCTTATGAATCCTCTTTCGATATCAGAGTGAATCTTACCTGCCGCTGCTGGTGCTTTAGTTCCTCTTTTGATTGTCCAAGCTCTTACTTCTTGTACTCCGGCTGTTAAGAAACTCATAAGCCCAAGTAATTTGTAGCTAGCTTCAATTAATTTATCTAATCCTGATTCATCTAAACCATATTCACCTAACATTTCAGCTTTTTCTTCATCATCAAGGCCTGATAATTCTTCTTCAATTTTAGCACTTACAACCATAACTTCCGAATTTTCACTGACTGCATATTCCTTAACTCTTTTAACATAATCATTATCAAAATTACCTTCCATAACATCATCCTCAGAGATGTTACAAGCATATAGAACTGGCTTTGAAGTAATTAAGAATAAGCTCTTTATAAAAGCTTCTTCTTCATCAGTAACTTCTAAAGTTCTAACTGGTTTGTTTGCTTCTAAATGTTCTTTAATTCTTTCCATTACTCCATATTCAAATTTAGCAGTCTTATCACCAGATCTTGCAAGCTTTATAGATTTTTCCATTCTTCTCTCTAAAACTTCTAAGTCTGAGAAAATTAATTCTAAATTTATAGTTTCTATATCTCTTATAGGATCAACAGAACCTTCAACATGAACAACATTTCCATCATCAAAACATCTTACAACATGAACAATTGCTGCAACTTCTCTGATATGAGATAAGAACTTATTTCCTAAACCTTCACCCTTTGAAGCTCCTTTAACTAATCCTGCTATATCATAAAATTCTATTGCTGTATATACCTTTTTCTTTGTATTATACATTTTTTCTAAAACATCTAATCTTTTATCCGGAACACTTACTACACCAACATTGGGCTCAATTGTACAGAATGGATAATTAGCTGATTCAGCTCCAGCTTTTGTTATCGCATTAAACAACGTACTTTTACCTACGTTCGGTAAACCTACCATACCTAATTTCATCTATGTACATTCCTTTCTTATATCGAACTTTTACTTAAAGATATTCAAAATATACCTTAACTTTTAATATACCTTTAAAAATTATACTCTAGAACCTTTTTTATTTCAACTTTATATTATCACAAAAGGCATATTCAGGCATCTGTAATAATCAATTACTATTGAAAAATTATATACTAAGATACTGCACTTAATAGTAATGCAAAAAAACTAATTAGATCTATATTATAAATGTTTAATCCCTCATAAACTTAAGTTTAAATAATTATATGATTTACCTAATAAGCGACATATGTGCAAGTATTCCTTTTGGACTAAAATTATATATAATTTACCACGGTTATTCCTACCCAATATTCAAATACTATACTTGGTTAAGCATTTATTCAATGTCTTCAATTGAATTTTATCTTATCTATATAGCTACTGTAATATCACCATTTCTTCAAGTGGAAGATAACGATAGCATGACTCTAGATAAAGTTCAACTAATATTCACTTTATATTTTTCTTGGATAAATCTGAATTAAATATGTAAATTTTTAAGATTGAAGGTGAGAAAATGAATAAGTCTATAAAATCTTTAATTGCTCTTTCTTTAGTAATGAATCTAATTACTCTTGTTCCTCAAAAACCTGCACTTGCTGCAAGTGATAATGATACCGATTCAAATGAATGTTTTCAAGAAGATGGTGTCTTTGGAGATATTTTAGATGTTGATAACATAAGAGATATTTTTTCTTCTTTTAGTGATGAAGATGAACTTAACTGGTATTACGTTGGTAAAGGAAAAGATCAAATTGCAGAAGGTCCGAAGGAATCTGTCAGCTTCTTAAAAGAAAATTCTGCTTATTACCTAGGTGATACCTCAAAAAAAGTTCTATATCTTACTTTTGATGAAGGATATGAAAATGGTAATACCGGAAAGATTTTAGATATATTAAAAGAATGCCAAGTACCTGCAGCCTTTTTTGTTGTCAAACCATACATAGACACTCAGCCAGAACTAATAAAACGTATGGTTGATGAAGGACATGTAGTTGGTAATCACACAGTTCATCATCCTTCTATAGCTCAAATACGTGATAAAGAAAAATTTGAAGCAGAATTTACTGGAGTAGAGAATGCTTTTAAAGAACTTACTGGTCAGGATATGCCTAAGTTTTTTAGACCACCTATGGGTAAGTATTCAAAAAAATCATTAGCAATGACAAAGGATTTAGGGTATAAAACTATATTCTGGAGTTTTGCTTATAAAGATTGGTTAGTAAATAATCAGCCTTCAGAAAGTTATGCTGTAGAGAAGATATGCAAGGGTGCCCATCCAGGTTCCATAATGCTTCTGCATGCTGTCTCAAACACAAATACAAAGGTATTATCATCAGTTATTAAAACACTTCAAAAGGAAGGTTACGAATTCAAATCACTTAATGATTTACCTACGGAATAGTAAATCCAGCCATAGAGTATATTAACAATTCCAGTACTATATACAATGGTTAGATTCACTTAAATGCTTTCACAACAAGAATAACTATAGATATTCAATTATAAAAGTTATATCATTTTAGTGTGTTTTAAATTTATCTTAATTACATACTAAAATGTTTTAACTTTTATTTTTTTAATCTATAGTCATTTACTTATTATTACTGGTTAGAGAACTTTTCAAAAGTATCTCCTAAAACGCTATTTTATATAATTATTATTTTATAAATTTACTTACATCTTCGCTCACTTTAACAGAAGAATTTTTTGATACAATAATATTTTTTATTACTCTAAAATCCTCTGCACTATATGACATAGGATTAATTAAGTACGTGTCCTCTGCAGAATTTTTATTCTTCTTCTTATCATTTTTATAAAAGCTAATTATAAAAAAATCTTTTCTCTTATTTTTAGGCTCATTTCCTTTACCTATAAGAATAGCTTTTATATTATTATACTTAATCGATTTTATTAGATCATTGTTTTTATAGAATTCTATTGCATCCTCTTTAATTAATATATCTTGACTATACTCCACTAAAACTGAAAGTGCAGTAACTATTCCTGCAAAAAAAAGCACCCACATAGGAGCACTTTTTAATCCTCCTTGTAACGCTCCAAAGATTATTCCTATAATTATCTCTATTATTGCAACTCCTATCATTACACCATTTTTCTTCTTTAACACAATAGGAAATTTTGCGTTTTCCAATGCTAATTCCTCCTTAAAATTACTATAATATATAGACAGACTAAGTTAGACCTAAACTTATGCACATAGCTTATAATTGGTTTATCTATATATGTTTGAGAATATATAATTTAAACTTATATTATAACTTACTAAAATTATAAACACGTTTAGCTAATAAGTTAAATCTTTAGATTTGTTATCTATAAATCACATTCAATATTATTATAAGCTAAGTCTTAGTCCAAGACTATAATATAGAAAATAAATAACAATATATAATTAATTCAAAATTACACATATTTTTTATATTCAATATATATATCTTATGTTAATAAATATTATACATTATATATGCAATCTTTTTCAATACTTGTTAATATTATTCCTTAGTCATTTATTAATCCCTTAATCACCAAAAAATTAAACGTATCAAAACCTCATATGAGCACAAAATATAAAAAAAAGGAGGTGTATCATATGCCACGTAAAGATGGACCACACAAACCAGGATCAAGCAATCCAATGCAAAAAGGTGTAAGAAGAAGAAGACTTCATGCTAACCAAGATAATGTGGGCGATCCAAAAAATAGGCCCGAATACGAGAATTTTGATGGAGAACCAGTAGAATAAAAGTACATAAGAGATACTTACTTTAATTGAATTCTTAGTAAGTATCTCTTATTATAATTAACCACTTTTGCATTGCTACATCTTAGGATAAATTATTTTATTTACCGTTTCTGTAATCAATTCTTTTTCTTTAGCTGATTTTTCTATAATACTATCTAATTCACTATCAAGTTTCTCAAAAAATTCTTCATTTCTAAGCCCATTTAAATTTACTTTAACATTTATTATGGAACTTTCTATCGCACAATGTAGTAGAATTGCTGAAATTGCTAAATCTGATAGCAACATCTTATTTCCATACTGCGCCATAACATTAAGGTTCTTATAAAATTCTAAGCTTTCTCTAGCTAAAATTAAAGGCGCTTCCATAGACTTTATAGTATTCTCTTTTATCGCCAATTTTCTCTTTTCTTTTTCTTCTTCAATATCTTTAGGCAACTTATAAGAATCCATTAACTTCAAAAAGTTCTCTCTATCTTCTTCCATAAGTTCTAAGTTCCTTACAGTGAACTCTTTAGATTCCTTTTGAAATTTTATTATACTTTCTTTTTCATCCTCTTGAAGACTCATATATGCTTTTTTGTCTACTGTCAGAGAATAAACCATAGAATTCAATGCACCAGATAATGCCGCAATAAGACCCGCTACACTTCCGCCACCTGGAGCTGGCAAATCTGATTCTAATTCACCTAAAAATTGTTTTATAGTTTCGTCACAAAATTTCATATAATATTTTTCCCCTATCTATAGTCGTATTTTTTTATATTCCTTATTGCTTATACCTAATCTATATTTTTATTATCTAGAATCGATACTAGATACCCTAAGTATATCCAAAATATCATTGAAATAAAACTTATTGTATATACCAATACACTTTCAAATAAGTTTACTGCAAGAATACCTGCTATAATCGAAGTTATTATTGTCATCTGGTTTTTTTCTCTTCTGTTTAACTTATCTAGATGTTGTATTATAAACATCAAGATCATTCCTATGAACATTAGAAATAAGAGTAACGAAATAACTCCATTTACCGCAGCTATTTGCACATATATATTATGCATTCCTCCAAGTTCAATTCCAGGTAAATAACTTCCTATTCTTGCATTTCTAACCGCCTCTATAAGATTACTATTTCCTACACCGGTCAAAGGATTTTTTTCTATTACAACTGATGCTGAAGTCCAAATAATATTCCTCTCTGTTGTAAAAGCCTCCAAATGACTTTTAACCATTTCAAAAAATACTCCACAAAAAAGTATTGGTATTAAAACAAGTGCTGCTCTAATATATTTATTTTTACTGTATATAAATATTGATAGATATATCACAGCTATTATTACCAAATATGCACTTCTTCCATGTGAACCAATCATAGTTACTGCCTGCAATATTATATTTCCCATCCAGAACATCTTGGGCTTGTGACTTCTTGATATATAATTAAGATACACGCACATAACTATAGCTAATGAAGTTGCTATAGAAAGAGCATTTTCATTTTCAAAAACCCCTTTTGTATTTCCAAACACCACTTGTCCGATTTCTATATTTATTCCCGAATATCTCATTACCAGTGATATAATAGAAGCAACCATCATAAATATTACATAAGAATAGGTAATTATGTTCATCTCTTTAATAAGCTTCTTTTTTGATTTAAATACATCAACTGCAAATATTACTACAAATATAATTAAATTAACTATCCAAACTTTAATATTATCACCACTTCTATAAATAAAAATGTTAAATATTAAAGTCACTATCATAAATAATGCCAGTGGAATATCAAATTTATAAATTTTTCTTCTCTTATATCCTTCAATAACCATGAATAAAATTAAGAGCATACCCCAAGCTAGTGTTATATTACTTAGAATTTTTATTCCTGGTACATCTTTGAGCATAGTTACAAATGTTAGACTTACAAATAAGTACAATAACTTAAAATAAAATTTGTTATCTAAAAAATCATATATTTTTTTAATTGCTTCTCTCATATACTTTTTTATACACTCCTTTTAGCTTTTCAACTAATACTTTTTCTGAATAGCTAAAAATTGTTTGTTCTCTAATTTTATATTTATCATACATTTTATGATTTTCTTTTATTTTTCTTAATGCTTCGGCTAAATCCTCCACATCATTCTTTTTAGCTATTATTCCATTATCTTCTTTTATAATATCTTCTGCGCCACCGTTATCAGCTCCAATTACTGGCTTTCCACATGCAAGTGCTTCAATATATACAACACCAAATGTCTCATGTTCAGATGGTAATGCAAATGCATCACATTCCTTCATTTCCTTCGAAACTTCCTCCCTCGATAAAGCTCCTAGAAGTATTACCTGCTTTTCAATATTCAATTCTTTAATAAGTGATTCCAATGATAGTTTAAGGGTTCCGTCTCCACCAATTCTTAAGCTTACATTTTCATTTTTGAAAGCTCTAGAAAAAGCTTTAATTAAACATTCAATTCCCTTTCCTTCTTCAAGAAAAGCACATGAAAAAAATTTAAAACCTTCATCCATATTGGTACTCTTTTTAATATTCTCATCCACAGAAAATATATTCAAATCTACCATGTTGTGAATAACTTCGATAGGTTTATTTACATATTCTTGAATTTCTCTTTTTAATCCAGACCCAACCGCAATCAAATAATCCGAATTCTCATAAGCATTGTAAATATATTTTTTATAACTTTCTCTAGCATACTTTGCATACTTAAGAGATGAATGTTCTGTTAATACTAATGGAACATTATATTTCTCACTTATATATGAAGCAGCTATCCCCCCCCAAAAAGCTGAATGAGCATGGATAATATCAACCTTTCCTTCATTTTTAACAATTTCTTGGTACATCTTATCCATTCTTTTATTGAAACTCTTAAACATTAATGGACTTTTAGGTAAATAATTATAATCTTTATATCTATAAGTTCTAAGGTTATCTTCTATATTAAAATTTATGCCTCTCTTTTCATGAATTTTTCCAAACATAGTAATAGGCCAAATTTCATTGTATGCAACAGTAATCTTCTCTCCATTATTTGAAAGAGCTTTAAACTGTTCCTTAAAAAAACTTCCATGAACCTCGTTTCTTGGAGATGAATACCAAGATGGAATAACCATTATGTGCATTTATTCACTTCCTTCTAATATATTGTTTAGCCTTTCCACAATTGAATTCCATTCATAATTAACATCTGGTTCACAATATATCTCATTATTTTTATGAATTTCTATTAATTTATAGATATGATTTTTTATTTCTTTACTATTATTCTCAGTTACAACACATTTTCTATGATTTTCTACCACTCTTTTAATCGGATCATCTTTATCCCCATAAATAACAAATATCCTACCCTTTGCCCCAAAATAGTCATAAATCTTAGCCGGTATTTGCTTTGAGTTTTTATTACCAAATAAGAGTAAAACCTCTCCATTTAACATGTATTTAAGTGCCTCATCAAATGGTATTCTAGGAGATACATTCGCAATCTCCAAGTTTTGAAGTTTCTTCCTAGCTTCTATATCATCTATATTTCCAAAAAACAATACATTTAACTGATTATATATTTCCAAGTTCTCTGTTTTTATTTCTTCAAGCGCTTTTACAAAAGGTCTTA
This sequence comes from Clostridium sp. MF28, assembly GCF_002969175.1. Lineage (NCBI taxonomy): Bacteria > Bacillati > Bacillota > Clostridia > Eubacteriales > Clostridiaceae > Clostridium > Clostridium sp. MF28. Next base: position 4,542,254 of record NZ_CP014331.1, on the reverse strand, counting down.
TATCTCTAAGTTTAGAAAATATTTCTCCTGTATAGATTATGTTAAGTTTATCTTTCTTTATAAGCTTAGGTGTTTCTTCATGTAATAATTTATCGTATAATTTCGCATCAAACCCTCTATTTAATATAAAAGTCCTACTATTATCTAAAATATTATAATCTTTTAAATATTCATCTCTATTAGCGTCAGTCACAAATATAAATTTATCTGCCAGATTAACAATATCTCTTTCCATATTCTTTTCTAACACCTTTTTTACAATAAAAGATTTTTCTCTTGTTGAATCTTTGAGCCATGGATCACTCCAGTAAGTAATCCATGGTACCTTTGGATAATGTTTTTTTATATAATAAGCACATAAATGAGAAGATGGCGGCTCATGCATAGAAAATATAACATCAAATTTTTCTTTTTCCATTAGCTTTATACCATATATTCCCGCTTTCCTTGCCCATGAATAATACATATCTGGTATCGCTAATGCATTTTTTATTTTCCGTAACACTTTTCTTCTATTAGTATTTCCTATTTTTGAAGGCGAATTATTGTAGCTTTCACTATTTTTTGGCATAAACTTTTTAAAGATAAGTCCACCATCAATAATATGCGTTTTGATTTTATCATTCATCATAGAGCGTAATACTTCATCATAATATATTGAATCTTTAGGAAAATTAACAGTCAGAAGATGTACTTCATTATTATTAATCTCACTTAACTTATTTAGATATTGTAAAGTTTCAATAGCTGCTGAATTATTTATCAATGGTGAATAGCAGGCAATAAATAATATCTTCATATACCATCCTCCTATCTCTTTATCTTTTTTAAGATTAATTCTTTTATTTCCATTAGTTCTTCAACCTTGAATAAATAACATAAACCAAGATATATAGCTGCCCCAATACTCGCTCCAAGTAATAGGATTGCAATTGAATTAAATTTATTTTTGAAGTAAATTAATAACGTTAAAAGTGCCGTTCCCATGATTATTGAATTCATTATTATTATACTCACTTTTTTTAATATCTCTGTTATGTTAAAGCTTTTTTCTAATTTAATTATATTTATAAATAAGAGTACCGATGTTACTATCATAGCTATAACTGAAGCTAATGCTATTCCCATAATACCTATATACTTAGATAAAGTTATGCTAAATATTATGTTAATCACAACACCAATTATACCATTTATTGCTGTTACTTTTGTCTTTCCACTGGAGAATAAAGTTGAATTTAAAATATCTCTTACTCCTGTAAAGAATATTCCTGCTCCATACCCTAATAATGCAAGTGTTGTAATATTTATTGCATAACCAGTAAACTCACCCCTAGCATATACAATTGTTATTATATCTCTACTAAATATCATAACTCCAACACTAATTGGAATTAATAATATAGATAAATATATGATTGATTTCTTTAAAATCTCTAAAAACCCAGACACATCTCCTCTATTTCTCATATTAGCCATAAGAGGATATGCTACGCTGGTAACTGATGTCGTTATAATTGCATTTATAAAAACAATTAACTTCTGCGCATAATTTAAAGCTGAGACTGAACCATCTGGCAGCTTCAACGCAATATACTGATCAACAGCCATATTTAATGAGTTCGCTCCTGCTCCAATAATTACTGGAAGAATCAATACCATAATCGCCTTTAATCTATCATCTTTAAAGTTTATAAAAAGTTTATATTTATACTCGTGTGTAATCAACGATGGTACCTGAACTGCTACTCTGAAAAAATTTCCTATTACATTGGCAATGGTCAATCCTAAAATATCATAATTCCTAAACAACAATAAATATAATATCATAGGCAAATTAAAAAACAATCCTAAAATGGACGGAATTACAAAATCTTCATTTACTTGTAATAATGCTGTAAAACATGCATTAACCGATAAAAATAATATATTCACAAGTGTAATCCTTAATAACTTTATTGCAATTAGTCCTGTTTCCTCAGCTGGCCCCAGTATATGGACTATTTCTTTCGAAAAAAGGCTTGTTATAACAAAAAGAAAGAATGATATAATAAAAAGTATGTTTATTATATTGTTTGCAAAATCGTACATCTCTTTTTGTCCCTTTTCAGCTCGAACTTTACTAAGCATTGGTAAAAATGCAGTTGAAATTGCAAGTCCAACTAAAGTAAATATTGTTTCTGGTATAGACACTGCAATATTATAAGCATCAGTATATATTCCAGCACCAAAATTTTTAGCAATAAGCATGTCTCTGGCAAAACCTAAAAATCTACTAATCAATGATACTATCATTATTACAAATGTAGATTTTATTAAGCTACTTTTTTGTTTCATTTAATCACCTATTTATTTCTGTGTTATAATGTTCAGCTTTTCTATTAAGCACTAATCTGCTTATTCCTATATTTTAATACTAACAATAAAAACTTAGGAATAGCCATTAATCTCTTTATTCTAAAAGGTTCTTTCGCAACTCTGTATAACCATTCTAAGCCTAGAGATATCATCCATTTGGGTGCCCTTTTGAGCTCACCTGCAAATATATCAAAAACACCACCAACACCCATAAAAATATGCACATTTGAATTTTCAATAATTTTTTCAATAAATATCTCTTGCCTTGGGGAACCCATTGCAACAAAAACAGCCCATGGATTCCCACTTTTTACATCTTCAATTATATCACTACAGTTATTTAAATCAAAAAAACCATTATGAAAGCCAGATATCTTTAGTTTAGGAAACTCATTCTTTATATTTTCAACACATTTCTTAATAGTTTCCTCTTTTGAACCTAATAAATATATAGATCTTTCTTCTAAATTTGCTTTAATTAATATCTCTCTAAAGACATCTATTCCTGCTATCTTTTCTTTAACGGGTTCTCTTAATATCTTCGAGGCAATAACAGTTCCAACCCCATCAGGTATAATAATAGAACTTTCGCTTTCAAAATTCTTTTTAAGCACAGGACTATTTAATCCATTAAAGAGAACTTCTGGATTTCCAGATATTATATTTACCTTTTCAAAATTTTCAATATAGTTCATTAAAGCAGTTTTGTCTCTATTAAAAATATTAAAATCAAGTATTTTTGTAAACATATCTATCTCCTAAATCTTAGGCAATGCACACTATATAATTTACAATTAGTAATTAAGGGTTAATAACAAATAAAAAACTATGTTAACCCAAATTCAAAATTGAAAACATACATCACCATGTTTATTTTACGGTTCTATTTAACATTTGATCTATTTCTACTACTATATCATCTTCTGGAGCTATTTTCTTTGCAAGTTCTAAATGAATTTTTGCTTGCTCTTTGTCTCCTAAGTTTATATAACACATTACTATATTAGTACAAATTTCAACTTCTTTAGAAGCTTCAAATGCTTTTCTAAAATATTTTATTGCTTCCTCATATTCACCAATGCAAGCATAATTCATTCCAAGCTCATTAACTGTTTCAAGACTTCCTGATTCTATAGTAAGACTTTTATTCAAGTAATGAATAGCTTTATTATAGTTTTCAATTCTTCTATACCCAACACCTAGATAGTAATAAACTAAAGGATTTTCATTAAATTCTTCACTTAGTGGTAATAACAATTCTATTGCTTTCTTAGGTTCGTCTTTTAAATATTCAACAGCTTTCTCAAAATGACTTATATTAGTAATATCGCCTATTATCTTATCAATTTCATCTGTTTTTTTGCCACCCTTATTTATATACTCATTTATTTCCACTTCTGCACCTTTATAATCACCATCATCTTTGAGTATTAGTGCATTATAAAGATGTGGTTCTGGAGATTTTTCAAACTTTTCCTTAAACTCTTCAATATCCTCTAATAAAATTTCGGAAAATCCAGAATCTTTTTCTCTTATTGTCTCTCCTACCGCTAAAAGCCTAGTTAAAATTTCTTCTTCTCTTGTATACCTATAAAGACCTTTTAGCAGAAGATAAGCATCTTCTAATCTATTTTTCTTTATTCTATCCGCAATTAGACTCTTCACACATTCTTCTGCATCTGGTATATAAGATAGAATTTTTCCGTAATCATCATTATATTTAACATTTTTATCTGCTCCAAAAGTAATAAATATACCCTCAACAAAGTAATATATAGGCAGGTTACTTAACTTAACTTCATCGTTAACATTAGATACAACATAATCCGAGCTTATAGGCAAATACAGATCATCATTCTTAAAGTTAACATCTTCTGGTATATTTAGACTTCTTTTAAACCCTTCTTTATTCATTTCTAAAAATAATAATTTACTTAATTTATCTTTATACATTGTCTTGTAATTACTCATTTTACACCTCTTGTTTAAATCTTACTTTATAGATATCCAACTCTAGAACTTACTTTATATGGTAGCTTATCAAAATCATAAATATTTTGGTTCCGAAAAGCTATGAAAATATTGTTGAAGATCTAGTAAATATGTTTACCTAATAAGTAAAATATTTAATTATCATTATCAATACTTAATCAATTTATAATTCTAAAATTAAGAATGCACAATTATTGAGCAGATTTCCCAGGAAATTTGTAATAATACAATTCTATAAACTTCTTAAAGGCATTTATTTCTTAATTGTTCAGTATACATTAATTTTATTAATTGTTTAAGTATTCATTAATAATAATTGGTAGACATTCACTTTTTGATTTCATAATTAAAGAAATTGCTATCACCAAAAGATGATAGCAATTTATAAGGAAACTCGACTCACATTCGTTCGCTGAGTACTCACAGAGTAAGCGGCCATCATCAAATCGCGGATTTAGATGTCTGCTTAACTGATCAACACAAAATCATAGATTTTGGCTCTCCACTTATGGAAACTTAGCTTAATTGTGAATTAATTATTTCCATTACTTTTTCTTTAAATGTAGCAATATCTTTCTCAGCATTGTCTAAGCTGTTGCTCTTAACTGCTAAATAAACTTTCATCTTTGGCTCTGTTCCTGATGGCCTTACTACAAAATATGAACCATCTTCTAAGATGTACTTTAATACATTTGACTTAGGTAAGTCAATAGGAGCCTTAGTGTTATTTACAGTGTTTTCCTCAACACTTAATTTGTAATCTAATCTTGTAATGATTTTCACACCGTTAACTTCACTTACTGGATTATTTCTTAATGCTTCAATGCAGTTTGCTATCTTTTCTTGGCCTTCTTTTCCTTTTAATTCTAATGATACAAGAGTTTCTTTAAAATATCCATACTTTTCATATAAATCTATTAATGCATCGTAAAGACTCTTTCCTTGTTCTTTATAATATAGGCACATTTCACATACTAACATTGCTGCAATAACAGCATCTTTATCACGTACAAAGCTTCCTGCAAGATATCCATAGCTTTCTTCAAATCCGAAGATATAGTCTCTATCTCCTGCATCTTCAAATTCTCTTATCTTTTCTCCAATGTACTTAAATCCTGTTAATACATCCATAAGTTCAATATCAAAATCTTCAGCAATACTTCTAGCACCTTCTGTTGTTACTATTGTTTTAATTATAACACCATTCTGTGGCAATTTATTAGTTTCTTTCATTGAACTTAATATATAATTAGTCAATAGTAATCCTGTTTGGTTACCAGTTAATACCTTGTATTCTCCAGTGCTATCTTTAGCTACAAGACCTATTCTATCGCAGTCTGGATCAGTTCCAAAAATTATATCTGGATTTTCTGTTTTAGCCATCTTTAATGCTAATTCAAATACATCAGGATTTTCTGGATTAGGATATGATGCTGTTGGGAAATTTCCATCTGGTGCTTCTTGTTCCTTAACAACTTTAACATTACTATAGCCTAATTCTTTTAATACGGTTCTTACTGGAACATTACCAGAACCATGAATAGGAGTATATATTACATTTAAATTGCTGGCCTTTTCCTTAACTAAATCTGTTCTTATAGTCAAGCCTTTAACTTTTTCGTAGTAAACCTTATCTACATCTTCTCCAATATATTTTAATAGCCCTTTCTCTAAGGCAACATTTTCATCAATACTCTTAATTTTTGAGAAATCATCTACCGCTTTAACAGAGTTAATTATCATTTTTGCTTTTTCGTCTGTTACTTGGCCGCCAAATTCATCATAAACTTTATACCCATTATAAATCTTAGGGTTGTGAGATGCAGTAATTACTATACCACCACAACATTTTAATTCTCTAACTGTAAAAGACAATACAGGAGTTGGTCTTAAATTTTCATATAAATATACTTTTATATTATTTGCACATAAGTTAAGTGCAGCTGCTTTTGCAAATTCCTTAGACATATTTCTTGAATCATATGCAATTGCAACTGAAGGATCTTTAAAATTATCATTTAAGTAATTAGCAAATCCTTGAGTAGCTTGAGCAACAGTATATATATTCATTCTATTGCTTCCTGCACCTATTACCCCTCTTAATCCACCAGTTCCAAAATCTAAATCTTGGTAAAATCTATCTTCAATCTCCTTTTCGTCAGATATGCTCTTTAATTCATTCTTAGTTTCCTCATTAATAAAGTCAGAGTTAATCCACACGTTATACTTTTCCTTATAATTCATTTTCTGATCCCCTCTCTGTGTTTTTTCTCCTATACATTATACAATATTTATCCATAATATAAAAACACTTTTATATATTTTGCATCATATATAAAAACCTGGATGCTTTGCCAAGCACTTTTCCCTTCTAATCTATAATATTAACTGCAATAATTAAAATTATCATAAAATATATCTTTGAAACAAGATCCCTTTTCATAATAATTATAAATTACTGTATATACTCTAAAAAAACAAAAAATCAACCATCTAATGCTCAATTAAAATGGTTGATTATAATATTTAGAATCTAACTCTGTTTATCTATAATTCTATTCTGTTTCTTCTTCCTTAGCCTTTTCTTCTTCACTTATTGATCCTATAACCGTTGATAAATCATCTAAAACTTCAATTCCTTCAGCAAATTTTAGATCTTTAAAAGTATAAACTGTCCCGGCTTGTCCATTAGAAACATCTAATTCAACATCCTTTGGTAAATCTTTTGCTTTACAAGATACTTTTACTAAATCTCTTTGAGTTTGTAATATTAATCCTTTGCTTTCTAAAATGCCTTTACCAACAATCTTAATTAAGACTTCAGTATGCATTATATCATTTGCTGCTACTTCTTCAAAATCAACATGAATTGCTTTATTTCCCAAAGCATTCCTTTGAATTTCCTTAATTACAGCGTTTCCTTTCCTTCCATCAAGATTAAATTTTACTATTCCATGCTCTCCACTAGCCGAGATTTCTTTTAGTAATGCTGATTCATCTAAAGTAAATATTTCATTTCCTATTTCTTTTCCATAAATCACACCTGGAATCTTGCCTTTTCTTCTTACCTTTCTAGCACCATGGCTAGCTGTTTTTATTCTTTTAGTTAAATTTAATTCCTCCATTATAAGTACCTCCTAAAAATTAATTTTCATTTTCTTATAATTATCTAATTCATATTTTAAAAGTACACATTCACGTTGGAATAAAATAAATAGGCCTATTGCATTTACAAGGTCTAATAGTTTTTCTAATATTAATTTTATCTGAAGAATTATGAAAAGATAAAATCAAGTTAGACTTACAATTAAACATTTAAAATCGCCTCTAATATTTATTGAATTTTTATTTTCGTAATCTAATTACAATTTATATTATAGCACTTAATTACCAATTAACACAAAAAATAACAAGTTATAGATTAATACAATAACTTGTTATTTTTATAAATTTAGTTTCTTTCAATTCTAACTTTACTCCCACCCATACCTGATTCTGCAGGAGTAATCATAAGTTTCACTGGTACTCTATTCTTTATTGCTTCAACGTGGCTTATTATGCCGACCTTTAATTTTTCATTATGAATCCTTTCTAGCGAATTCATAACAACTTCAAGTAGATCATCATCTAAAGTACCAAATCCTTCATCAAGGAAAAATAATTCTAATGGTGCTGTTCCCTTAAGCTGAATCTGTGCTGATAATGCCAAAGCTAATGATAAGGATGCTAAAAATGTTTCTCCTCCTGATAAAGTAGTAGAGTCTCTTTTGGCTCCACCATTTTTATAATCTCTAATTATAAATCTGCTATTGTCATCAACCTCTAGTCCATAATTTCCATGAGTTATCTCTTTTAATCTCTTAGATGCTTCAATTGAAACATACTTAAGCTTGCTTACTGCTACAAACTCAACAAATTTCTTTCCCTTAAATAACTTTTCCAAATCACCAAGAAGAGCCAATTTATGTTCTAGTTTCATCTTCTTATCTAAGAGATCTTTCTGTTCTTCCAGCTTATTTTTTATGTTTTTTAATTCTTCATCTACCTTAATTTTGTTTTCATTAATTTCATTGAACTCTTTTTCTTTAATATCTTTTAAGAGTTTTATTTCTGTATATTCTTCTTCACTTAACTCTTTACCATCTATTTTATTAAGTAAACTTTCAATTGCTCCATTCACTTTTGACACTTCACTTTTATAACTTTCTACTTTTAATTTATAATCATTAATTTCTTCTTTTCCAATTATATTTTTTTTGACATCGTCAAGGGAATTAAATCCTTCACTGTCTATTGCAACTTCTAACTGAGCTTCTTCATCTTTTTTTCGTTTACTTAATTCCTTATATTTACTGATTGCAGAAATTAACCTTTCATTGTTTTCATTAAATTCTTTCTCTATTTTATTTTTATTGTTTTCACTTTCCTTAAACTCACTATTAATATTTTCAATATTCTCCTGAATTTTATGTAATAGTGAAACCAGATCATCTGCATTATCAACCTTATTCTTTATCGCTTGTATTTTTTCTTCTTTACTTTTTTCGTAACTACTTAATTCTGTATTATATTTAGTTAAGTTTTCTTTTACTAAGATTACTTCATTACTTAAATTTTCTTTATTCTTTTCTAATTTTTCTATTAGCTCTCTATTAGATTTAATAACCTTTGATAATCTTTCTCTCTCTTTTTCAACGGCTTTAATTTCTTCGCTTTTTTTATTAAAATCACTTACTAATGTCTTTGCTCTTAGCGAATCCAATCTATTTTTTAGAATATTCAATTCTTCTGTATTTTCTGTAATACTCTTTTCCAAATCTTCAAGCTGTCTTTGGTTAGTTCTAACTACTGCTCGTAATTCATTTATTTCTCCAGTTTTAATATTAATTTCATTCCTTAGCCTATTAACACTTTTTTCAAGTTCTTCCTTATCTTTAGAATAACTTTCTAAAGCTTTTTCTAAATCTATAAATCCCTGCTTTAACTCTTTCAAAGTTTTTTCCTTAAACTCAGTTCCGAGCTTTTCAATTTCTTCGAGATTAACTTTAATTTTTTCGTTAAAACTATTTACCTTAGTTTCACCTTGAGTTATTTTACTACTAATAATCTTTATTGAATTTTCTTTTAGTTTTATTTTTCCCTCTACATTCTTCACATCTTGAACTTCAAAGATCCTAATATTTTCTTTCATATGATGAGTCGAACCACATACAGGACATGTATCTCCATCTTTAAGTTCCTGTCTAAGAGTATGTGCTAAATTTTCTCTCATAATCTCCTTTTGAGTATTTTTTATTTCCTCTAGTTCTTTTTCAAGTTGCTTTTCTTCTTCTCTTCTACTTAATATATCTATTTGTAAGTTTTTTATCTCTTCTCTAGAGAAATCTATTTCTTTGTTCAGCTTTACATAACTGCTCCATTTTTGCTCATTTTCCACTACTAACTGTTTTAAATTAACTAAATCTTTTTGTTCACCTGGCGAATTTTTAAGTAAAAACTCATGTTGTTTCTCTTTATCTTCCAAACTCTTTTTTTCTTTATCTAAAACTTCTCTTAAGGCTTTTCCTTTAAGTATAGTTTCACTATTTTCTTTTTCAATAACTGCTTTCTTTTGCTTATCCTTAACTAGAATTCCATTTATTTTTTCTAACTTTTCTTCTACAATTATTCCTTCTTGAACTGCCTCTTTTAAGCTTTCTTCAATTTTCAAATTATCATATGTTTTTTCGTCTTCTTTTATTAGTTTATTTTTATTACTTATTTCTTCTTCTATTTTAATGAGCTCACTCTGTATACTATTATTTTTAGCATCACATTCTTTAATTTGTGCCTTTAATAAATCTATTTTATTTTCTATCTCACGTATCAAATTCTTTTCTTCAATAGCATCTTTAACTTTTTGTTCCTGCATCATTAATTGAGGAAGTTTATTCTCTTTTTTATATTTTGCCATACACCAAAGTTGCTCGATTTTTTCTTTTTCTTCTTTTATATTATCTATCTTTAATTTTAATTCTTCTAGCTCAACCTCATTTTTATCAAAGGCTTTTCTAGTGCTTTCAAATGCATTTAAATAAGGTAGCACCTTTGCGCCTGCTTCACCTAGCTTTATCTTTTCTAGATATGAATTTATCTTTTCCTCTTTTTCCTTTAATTTTTGTTCTTTATTTTTATACTCTAATAAATCAAGCTGTAGCTTCCATATTTCTTCATTTTCTTTATGCTTCTTTTCTATTATATCTAATTCCTTTTTTAAATCTTCCAGATTATTTTTTAATTCATTAAACGAATCTTCCTTTTCTTTTAATTTTTCTGGACTTACATCGTTGTATCCGCTTAATTGTCCCGCTAAAATATTGCTATCAGTTCGCTCTTTGCTTATCTTTGCACTAAGTTTTCTGGATAAATTGTCTCCAAATTGTTGAAGGTTAAACAACCTTTCAAGCATATCACGCCTATCTTTGCCTTCAAGTTTTAAGAATTCACTAAACTTCCCTTGAGGTAAAACAACAGTTCTCGAAAAATCTTCTAAATTAAGACCTACTATCTCCTCAACTTTCTTATTTATAGTTTTAACTCCATCTGCTAAAATTTCTTCTTCTGAACTTGTTACTTCAACGATTTTACATTTTCCAGAGCTTATTCCACCATCTTTTTTTCTTTTAAACTCCCTGTCAATGATATATTTTCTTATTTCACTACCTGATATTTGAAACTCAAAATTTACATTTAATCTGTCACAATTAGTATTTATAAAATTGGAGCTTTTTCTTGATACATTTCCATATAATGCTAGAGTTATTCCATCTAATATGGTTGATTTCCCACTTCCAGTTGGTCCAAAGATTCCAAAAAATCCTCTATCTGTTAATTTATCAAAATCTATAATTTGTTCATCCATGAAGCTATTTAAGCCCTTAATCCTCAATTTGATTGGTCTCATCTGTTCCACCCTCTTCGTTTATAATTGATAAAAGCAATTCCATAACTTCACCTTCTGGAGGAGTGCCCCTTTCTTTAAGATAAAACTCCTTAAATATTTCCTCAAACGATTTTTCACTTAAGTTTAATTCACGCTCTTCTTCCAATCCTTTAACCTTAGGCATTATCTCTAATATATCTGCTTTTAATTCTTTCATTTGTTTTATTTCATCTTCTCTTATGTATCTATCTGTACTTATTTCTAAATACACCCAGCAATCTTTATCTTTATTTTCAGCACATCGTAATATTGCATCTTCAATACTTGAGCATTTCCAAATTTCTATTGGTTTATATACCCTTAAGTTTATTTCTTGTATGTCACATTCTTCATTAGCTTTTGCATCAACTATATAACATCTCTTTTCAAAGCTAATCTCTTTTTTATTATAGTGAATTGGTGACCCACAATACCTTGCTCTTTTATCCGTTCCTGGAACTATTTGTGGTTTATGCACATGCCCTAATGCTATATACTGTGCTTCCTTTGGAAAACAACTTCCATCTACTATATAAGCACCTCCTAATTGAATGCTTCTTTCAGAGCCACCTTCCTCACTTCCCATTGCAAATAGATGCGATATTATAAGATTAATTGTATCTTCTCTAAAATGACTTTTTAATGAATTGAATAAAGAAAATATCTTATCACTATAGGATTTAGCTTTTTCCTCTTCATCTTCCATATAGTTATAGATAACTTCATTCAGTCTTTTCTCACTTGGATAAGGCACAGTTAAGATAACTGCTTTTTCACTATTAATTTCAACTTCCACATACCCTTCTCCTGATGACAAAACTTTATGTTTCCCATACTCACCACAAGGAACTATAGTTTTTGGTGTTCCAACCATAATGATTCCATGATCACGAGCAAGTGGACCTGCCGCAACCAATCTCTCTGGATTATCATGATTTCCTGATATAACCAAAGTAAGTCTCTCCCCATTTTTCGATAGTCTCTTTAAAGTATCATAAAACATTTTTTCTGCCCTTGCCGGAGGGTTTGGATTATCATAAACGTCTCCCGCAATCATTATTAAATCTATATTATTATCTTCTACAATCTTAACAAAATCATTTAAAAACTCTTCCTGCTCATCCATTCGGCTTTGTCCTTCTAAATTCTTGCCTAAATGCCAATCAGCTGTATGCAATATTCTCAAATTATATCTCCTCCCATTAGGCCCAATTTATATTTACATTATAGCCTACTTAAATAGATTTTTTCCAATACTATTTTGTGGATATATATGTCTAGATTGAATTATTCTAATCATTTCTATGTGTACCCATACATTTGATAAATTTTAGATATATTAATATAATGATTTTATTATTTGTATTGAGTTTTATTGTATAAAGCATGCTAGATATAAAAAACAAAGACTATAAAAACCTGTATTCATATACAGCAAGTAATTTATAAAAAAGGTAGGTAATATTTATGGAAAGAAGTAAATCTTTAAATACTAGTGAATTAGTATTAATGGGGCTAATGATTGCTTTAACCTATATAGCAGGAAGCATAATTAAAATTCCATCAGTTGGAGGCTTTGTCCAAATAGGCGACTGTATGGTATTCTTATCAGTGATAGTTCTAGGTAAGAAAAAAGGAGCAATTTCAAGTGCTCTTGGTATGTTTCTTGTTGATGCATTAGGTGGATATTATTTTTGGGCACCCTTTACGCTAGTTATTAAATGGGGAATGGCTTATATTGCAGGATCTATATTAGAAAAAATGTCAGAAAACAAAGTTACTGTAAGGTATACAATTGCATTTGTATCCAGTGGTATATTTATGGTGATTGCATATTTTTTTGCTGGAATAATAATATCAGGCTTTTTAACAGAAAAAATTGGGCTAATACAAGGAATAGCATATTCAGCTAAAGATATATTAGGGAACATAATCCAAGTATCTACTGGTATAGTAATCGCATTGCCATTAAGTGCAGTTGTATCAAAAGCAAAACAAGCTGTATTTGCTCATTAGATTTAGCTTCTACAAATCATTCAAATTTTTATAACAGAAATTTTTAAAATTTTCTATCACTAAAAGTCTCAGGTGATTCCGTATCCTGAGATTTTTTATCTTCATTTTCAAATTTAACTAAAAAATATCTAGGGGATGAATATATTTTCCTTTTTGTTCTCTTTTAAAATGTCCCCTTCTGAATTAGCTTTATTAATAATTTATGCTTCAGAGTGGCCTAGATGCCACCTATTTCATTCCAATTCAAACTCTTATATAATAAAGAAGTGACTATATCATAATAATTAAAAAACTTAATATGATACAGTCACAGTAATTAATAAATTTTCAACCTCTATTTTATGCTCTGTTCTCCTCTGTCTTAGAACTTTCCATTATTTTAGGCATTATCATTGATGAAAGTAACGATATAACAGCTATTCCTATAAGTATTATAAATAAAAAGTGTAATGAACTGTTTAATGAGAGTCTTATCTGTTCATCAGTTACCGCTGAATTATACAAATTACTTGGATCAACTCCATTTATTCCTAATTGAGTAAAATACTTAATTATATATATATTAAATATACTACCAAATATACTTACTCCTATAGTTTGACCTATTGTTTTAAGCAATGAATTAGCTGCAGTTGCAGCACCTCTCTTGTTATATTCTACTGACTCTTGAATTATTATTGTTAAAGTTGTAAATGCTCCACCAAATCCAAATCCCATTATGAAAGCATATATTATTACTAATAATATAGAAGATTCTGCATTCAATGTAGGCAATAACGCTGTACTAATTAGTAAGATAACATTAGATATAAGTATTACTATTTTCCCACCAAACTTTACTATACACTTTCCTAAAATTACTGCAGCTATAAGCCAAGCAAATGACATAGGAGCTAGTGCCAAGCCTGATATCTTAGCACTATATCCAAGTACATTTTGTATGTATATTGGGAGATAAACATTCGAACCCATTAATATAGCTGAAGCCAAGAAGCTTATTAAATTCACAATTGAACTTGTCTTTGTAAATATATCAAAAGGAATAATTGGCTCTTTTGCTTTTCTTTCAATTATACAGAATGCAACTAGTAATATAACAGTTGCAATAACGGATAATAAAGTAAATATATTATTGCTAGAACTCATATCTTCATTTGACAAGAAGATATTCAAAAATATAACCATCGCCAGTGATAAAGTTATAATTCCAGCAAAATCTATGCTATGTTTTTTCTTTTCGAAAACTTCATCCAAATTTCTTTGAATAAGTACAACTGATATAATTCCAAATGGAAGATTTATAAAAAATATCCAATGCCAGGATAATAAATCTATTAAAATCCCTCCCAAAAATGGACCTACTAAACTTGCAATTCCCCAAACAGAACTTATTATTCCTTGGATCTTTGGTCTTTCCTCTAATGTAAATACATCTCCAATAATTGTATATGTAACTGTAAATATTGCTCCAGCACCTATTCCTTGTACTGCTCTAGCTCCTATCAGCATGTACATAGTTTGCGATAATCCACATAAAAAGCTTCCAATTAAAAATATTATTATTCCAATTGAAAGCATATTTTTTCTTCCATATAGATCTGATAGTTTCCCATATATAGGAGTAGCAATGGCAGAAGTTAGTAAATATACTGAAAAAACTGAACTAATAATTTCAAATCCTTGTAAATCCTTCACTATTGTTGGTATAGCTGTCGTTACAACAGTTCCTTCCACTGCCCCTAAAAACATTGCTACCATTAATGCTGCTGCAATGCTTCTTTTTCTTGAATTCATCTTTAAATCACTTCCTTATAAATTTCCTTTGTTTATTTTAAGGTCAACTTTATAATTATATATATACTTAGCTATTTATACAACATTATAATAATATTTTAACTTGATGTGCTACTGATTTATGATATAGTATATAATAAAATATTCAATAATTTAAGAGGGGTAATTATATGACAAAATCGACAATGTCAATGTCTTCATTTTTTCGCAATAGATTTGTTCAAGTAATTATAGCTTCTTCTATTTTTCTACAAATAGGAATATGGGTTCGTAATTTCGCCATATTGTTATTTGTAATGGAGAAGACTAATAACAATCCCATTGCGGTTTCTTTAATTTCAGTTGCAGAATTTGCTCCAATATTTATATTTTCATTTATTGGGGGAACCTTTGCAGATAGATGGCGACCGAAGCGTACCATGGTTTGGTGTGATTTACTAAGTGCTATTTCTGTTTTTGCCGTTCTGCTTACAATAATCTTTGCAACTTGGGAAGCTGTATTTTTTGTAACATTTATTTCATCTATTTTGTCTCAGTTTTCTCAGCCCTCTGCAATGAAATTATTTAAAGTCCATGTTCCTGAAGAGTTTATGCAAACTGGAATGGCTATTTTCCAAACTCTTATGTCTATTTTTATGATTATAGGACCAGCATTAGGTACCATTGCTTTTCAAAAGTTTGGAATAGATATTTCTATATCAGTAATGGGTGTAGCTTTCTTACTATCAGCTTCAGTATTAACTCTATTGCCCGCTGATGAGATAATTGAAAAGAAAGAAACTACAAATCATTTCTTAGAAGAATTAAAAGAAGGTTTCGCCTATGTTTGGCAGCAAAGAGAGCTAACTATACTTGGATCTGTTTTTGCAGTATCAGGCCTTGCTGTTGGTATCATACAACCACTTGGGGTTTTCTTAATTGTTGAAAGACTCGGTCTTCCTAAAGAAAATCTTCAATTATTACTTATGGTAAATGGAGCAGCAATGTTTATTGGTGGCGGATTAGTTATGACAATCTCAAAGAAAGTTATGCCCCAAAAGCTTCTTGCAATAGGACTTATAGTTAACACCATTTCAATGGTTGGCATGGGATTATCTTCAAGCTGGATTATAATTCTATTGTTCCAATTCCTTAATGGATTTTTTATGCCTTGCATCCAAATTGGTATTAACACATTAATTCTTCAATTAACAAAATCTGAGTTTGTTGGAAGAGTAAACGGAGTATTAAATCCAATGTTTATGGGATTCATGGTTATTACAATGTCAATTACAGGATGGCTTAAAAGCCAATTTTCCCTTACTATTCTCTACATCTCAGCAGGCATACTTTTTCTAATAGGTGCAATGCTTACTTCATTAATATTTAATACCTCAATTAGTAGTGAAATAGATTCAGCAGAATAGAAAAGTGAAAAAGCACCACTAGATGTTATAAATTATGATATCTGGTGGTGCTTTATTATTCTTAAAATACGTCTATTTATTTCAAAAATATAAAAAATCATTACTTTTCTATTGGATACTTAGGGCCTGTTAGATCTAGTTGATAAAAAACTAAGTCCAACCATTTACCAAATTTATAGCCTGCTTTAGTTACTGTTCCCGAGTATTTAAACCCAAATTTCTCATGAATTTTGATACTACCGTCATTTAAACTATCAATGCAAGCAACCATAGTTGCGTACTCATCTCTATTAGCAGCATCAATTAATTCCTTTAACAATATCTTCCCTATTCCTAAATTTCTATAGTCTTTATGAACATATACAGAATGTTCTATTGTGTACTTAAAGGCTGGATAAGTTCTAAAAGACCCGTATGTAGCAAATCCTACAACTTTGTTATCTTTTTCAAACACCAATAGTGGGCATCCATCTTTTTTCTTTTCATCAAACCACTGTTTTCTTTCCTCAAGATTATGAGCAGTATAATCATAAATCGCTGTTGTATTTAATATAGCATCATTGTAAATCTCTAAAATATCTGCTAAATCTTTTTCCGTTGCTTCTCTTATCATTTTTCATATCCCTTTCAAAATAAACTAATCTTCCTATATTTTAACACCTATGTGCAATATGTAAAATTATTTTTTTAATATCCCCATTTTATTAATTTTTATAGTGATAAAACAACACTTAATTACAAATAATTGAATAATAATAAATTAAACTAAATAAAAAACAGCATACATGAACTTATTTACCTACAGTTAATGTACGCTGAACTTTACTAATATTTTTAATTATTCATCTATTATCATAAACAATGAAAGATTGGCTCCATTTTCTTATATGTACAAAATTCTTTATATCCCAGTTCCTTAAGTTCATTTTTTACATAAGAAATCTTGCATCCTACATCATCTTCCTTATGTGAATCAGATCCTATTGTAATAATAGTTCCTCCTAATTCTCTGTATAACTTTAATATTTCTCTAGAAGGTGTCAAATCATCTAACCCATATCTAAAACAAGATGTGTTAATTTCAATTCCTTTTCCATGAGAAATTACGTGAACTAAGATTTCTTTTACAATATCTCTTACCTTTTCAAAAGGATATTTTCCCATCTTATCATATCTATTAATCATATCTAAATGACCTAAAACACTATAATCATTATATTTTTTTATTACTTTTAATATTTCCTCATAATATTTCTCATTATATTCCTTTTGTGTCTTTCCTTTTTGAAAATCCTGTGTCCAAAATGCCTTATTATCTACCTGATGACAAGAGAGAATAACAAAATCAAAATCATATTCATTAAAATCTTTTTGAAATTCATCAATAGTATGTTCTTGCATCCCAAATTCGATTCCAAGTTTCATAGTAATTTTATATTTATATTTTTCTCTGCACCTATTAAATTCATTTATATAATCTATATAATTGCAATTTATATCTACTTTCACTCCATAATCAACATGCTCTGTAAAGCATATTTCATCAATTCCTAAAGATATTGCCTTTTTGATCTCATCTTCCATAGGATAAGTGGAATCATCGCTAAAACTTGTATGCATATGATAATCAGCTAACATAATTAAATTTCCTCCTAAAATATTATTACAACTATTATTACTATTTCTTCAATATAAAATTCTCAATTAATTCAGCGACAACACCTTCATTATTATCGGCTTCTGTTGTATAATCACAGGCTCTTTTTACATCTTCAACTGCATTTCCCGCCGCTACTGATAGACCTGCTACTTTTAACATAGACATATCGTTATAGTTATCTCCTACAGCAATTGTGTCTTTAATATCTATATCTAAAATTTTTGCTAAATTAATTAGACCACTACCTTTATCTACCCCTAATGAATTAAATTCCATATATCGATTTGACGAATAACTTACAGCACAATACCCCTCTGTAATACTTCTCATATCTGGCTCAATACCCATCAAATATTGAACATTTATATTTTGATATATGATCTTTGCAATTGGTTCCTCTTCAAGAAAATCCACTGTATTTTCTTTCATAATAGTACACTCTAATTTTTGATTTTTAATTCTTTCTTCTTCACTTTGTGATAAATTATAAATATACAATTTATCTTTTGTATAAACATGTATGCAAACATCCTTATTTAATCCATACTCAAAAATTTCTTTCATCTTATCGAATCTTAATCCTTTAAATTGCAGTAGCTTGTTATCCTTATTTTCTGTTAAAGCGCCGCCATTAAAGGAAATAATATATTCCCCAACCTGATCATATAAATCTAAAATTTTCAAGTCCTTCTGAATAGAAGAATAACCTCTTCCTGTAGCTGGTACAAATTTTACTCCATACTCTTTCTTGGCTCTTTTTATTAAATCAATATTTCTTTGACAAATTATATGATTATCATTTAATAGTGTCTCATCCATATCACAAGCTATTAGTTTATATGCCATAATTTTGCCTCCTCCTATATTGCGCATTTTTATATATACTTTTTTAAAATATTTAAAATAAGATCTGCTTCTAAGACTGTGTATTTCCAATACTTTCAAAAGTTATTTGCGATTTGATTTTATTGTAACTCTCCAAAGAATGAAGCACTGTATCAATCTTGTGCCGTGAATATATACTCTACTTAATAATTTTCTTCATAAAAAAGAAACTGCTTGTACTCTTTAAAAGTCATCTTTATAATAGATGCTCAAATCCAGTTATAATTTCTACAATATAATTTATATGCTAACTCCATTGATATTTTAAGTTCATAATTCTTTAGTTCAATTTGATGATAATAATTTTTATTAATGCTAAAATAAATATATATATGTTGCAATTCATAATGCATATTTCATAATTACGGCTAAAATTCATTAATAAAATAATTCATCTAAAAATGTAAACTTCACCAAGGAGATAATCATCATGACAATTTATAATTTACTTTTATATGCTAATAATTTAACTGAAACAGAAAAATTACTTGCAAATTACATATTGGAAAATCAGGAGCAAGTTGCTGGTATGTCACTAGATGAATTAGCCAAAGTATCTTTTTCATCAATCTCAACTATACACAGACTATGTAAAAAAATCGGATTAACTGGTTTCAAAGAATTTAAAATCAAGTTTGTTGAAGAACTATACTCCAAAATGAATAAGCCAGAAAATATTGATATAAATTTTCCTTTCAAGAAAGACGATACACAGTTTCAAATCGCTAGTAACATTAAGCAGCTTTATATTGATACCTTAACCAACACTTTTTCCTTCTTTAATTCCGAACAGCTAGAAGATGCTGTTGATTTAATTTATAATGCCGAGATAGTCGATGTTTATGCCGTTACAAATAATATACAAACGGCATTGAACTTTCAAGATAAAATGCAAAGCATCGGTAGATACGTTAATGTTTCACTAATTCCAATGAACCAAGTATACCGTGCTGCCGCTTCTAATAATAAAAATAAGCAAGTTGCAATTATCCTTTCTTATTCTGGTAAGACACCTGAAATTAAAGAAATTGCTTTAGTTCTAAAACGTAAGGAAATAGAAACCTTAGTTATCTGTTCAGCTCAAGAAAACTATTTAACTAAGTTATTTAAATATCATATATTTGTTTCTAGTAAAGAAAATTTAAAGAAGAAAATTTCTCACTATTCTTCTCATATTGCTACACAATATGTTTTAGATGTCATATTCTCTTGTATCTTTAACAAAGATTATGAAAAAAATATGGAGTATCGCCTAAACGAATTTAATAAGTTAGATCATCGCCAGGTAGAAGAATGACCTAATCTTTAGATGTTTATGCTTCGTACTTAGTATTACATTTTGTTCATTTACATTATAGTAGATAACTATTGATAATTATATACATGCAATCAAAACAGGTACTTATTTTCAAATATTCCTTTAAATAATAAAATTATCTGAAAATATTTTTCAGATAATTTTATACTCATAGAAATATATAATTTTTATAGATTTCAATTAACATTAAAAACCTAGCCAGCTTTTCTTCATTCAACATAATTATTTCTTACTAATATCTTTTTATATTTATACAACAATTATTTAATCTCTCTCAAACAATTGTTGTAAATCTTCTTTTGATAAACTGCCTAATAAGCCGCTATTTTTAAGTTCTCCCGTTAAAATACTGTCAATAAGTTGTTTTTTATCTTCTTGAAGCAAAATGATTTTCTCCTCTATAGTTCCTTTAGATACTAACTTAATCACCTCTACTACATCCCTTTGACCAATTCTATGAGCTCTATCCGTCGCCTGAGCCTCAACTGCTGGATTCCACCATGGATCAAAATGAATAACTAAATTAGCTGATGTTAAATTAAGTCCAGTTCCTCCAGCCTTTAAGGAAATCAAAAAGACATTCACAAACTCATTAGTATTAAAATCTTTAACCATTTTTATTCTATTTTTAGGGCTTGTTTTTCCGCTCAAATGGAAAAATTCTATTTTCTCCTTATTTAAGCGATCCCCAATCCTATCTAATGCAGAAGTAAATTGTGAAAATAGAAGTATCTTCCCACCAGAATCAATATGATTTTTGATAATTCCTGCTACTTCTTCTATTTTCCCACTTCCTCCATTATAGTCTTCAAGTATAAGTGAAGGATCTAAACATATCTCCCTTAGCTTAGTTAAATATGAGAATATCTCGATTCTACCATCTTTGTTATTCTTCATTACAGCTTTTACTCTTTTTACATAATTACTATACACAGCTTTTTGAGAAGGGGTCATTTCAACTAATAAAGTTTTTTCTATTTTATCTGGTAATTCATTCATTACTTCTTTCTTAGTTCTCCTTAAAACAAAAGGCTTTATCATAGTCTTAAGATTCTCTAAATTATCTTCCCTTCTTGAAATAAATTTTTCCTCAAACTTTTCTTTAGCGTAGAGGTACACTGGATTATAAAGTCAAATATAGACCAAAGCTCTGTCAAATTATTTTCAATAGGTGTTCCAGTTAAAGCAAATCTAATTTTTGCCTGAATTTCTTTTACAGCTCTTGAATTCTGAGCTTCAGAATTCTTAATACTCTGCCCCTCATCAATTATGCAATAATCAAAAACAATATCTCTATAATTATCTATATCTAATCTCAATGTTCCATAAGTAGTTAGCACTACATCATACTCATATATATCTTCCATAATTTTATCTCTTTGACTTCCATGAACCATCACAACCCTTAAACTTGGCGCAAATCTTAAAATTTCATCTTTCCAATTATAAAGCAATGATGTCGGACAAATTATGCAAGTCTTTTTGTTCTTCTCTGATAATAAGAATGCTATAACTTGTATTGTCTTACCTAATCCCATCTCATCTGCTAATATTCCTCCAAATCCCACTTCACTTAAGGTCTTGAGCCACTTAAATCCATTAATTTGATATTCTCTAAGGATTCCTTTAAAATCACTTGGGATTGATATATTTTTATTATTTATGTTGTCTAACTTATTTTCTATATCTTCTAATTCATTGGAATTCTGTATAATTCCTAACCCTATATTCTTTATATTTTCATATAGACATAATGCTTTATTCTTCTCCATTTTAACTTTTTCATTATTTAAATCCAGATTTATATTTAACACTTCAATTAGATTAAAAAAACTTCTCACACCATTATCTTCAAAATCTAAAAAGTTATTATTTCTTGTTTTGTAAAATTTATTTTTATCTTTATATGCCTTCAATGCACTATTTAATTCCTTTGTTCCTAACTCCTCTATACTATAAGAGAAATTATAACTACCGTCCACTTCATCTAAATCAACTCTAATTGAATCCAGATTATATATTTTTTTATTGCTAAGGCCGTTTCCTAACATAACATTTCCCAACGAGTGAATTGTCTCTCCTTTTTTGCTTAGTATATTAAACAACTCTTCATCTTTACCTATAAATACAAGTCTGTTATCTATTTTTACAAAACTTAGTTTTTCAACTTCCATAAGAAGCTTTTCTTCTTTTTTATCATCTCTTATGAACGTATGTGAAACATTTCTCTCATCTAATATATTGATTTTTGTACTACCATAGCTAAGAAATATATCACAGTAAATTTTTCCGTTCCCTTCATATAAAAAGAATTCAGGTCTTGATAAATTAGATGCATAATTTCTTAAGTTTTCCGCAATATTTATGTTACTCGAAATTCTACTTAAAAGAGACATTAGTTTAGTGTAAGTATCTATATCTTTTCTATAAGTAATTCTGCCATAAACTAATAATCTTTCATGCAAACTAGCATAATTATCAATTTGATTTTTTGAAGGTAAATAGAGTTCATTCCTAAAATAATAAACATCATTGTTTGAATTTAATGAAATGGGAAGCTGCTTATGAGTCGTCAATACTATCATTCCGTTATCTTCCTTAACATTAAAGGTTATAGGTAGATCTTTGTGTAATATTGGTGCTGTAATTTCAATATAATCAAACTTAAATTTTATTTTTCTATCCTCTATACCTTTTAAAAATTTTCTAAGTTCCTCTGGCTTAAGTATAAGCTTCCCACTTCTCGAAGGTGTTTGTACCTCATAATATAGAGAATCTTTTTCTATTTTTCGAATAAGCCTTGTGCTATGATCATTTCCCCATATTTTATATTTTTCTGCAGTTTTCTCTTCAGAATTTTCTTCTTTATCATTATCGCTTTCAAGCAAGCTAATAAACTTATATTCAGTAGCAGTTATATGACTACACATTAATGTATATCCACTCGAAGTAAACTCTTTAAACTCGTCACAGGAACACTTAGCGCTCTCTAGTTTTTTCTTTTGAAGGTTGATCTTAATATGTGTACTAAATTCGTTAATTCTATTTTTATCCGTAACTCTTCCATAAATATGATATATATTATCTATCTTTTTCCCCTTAAAATAAGTGACTAAACCATTATTAAATTTAACCTCTCCCTCTCTTTTCATAGTAGATGAAGCTGATTTAAATAATATTGACTTTAATTCTTCTAGTTTCAAGTAATCACCTCTTTCGTGACAAGCACAAATAAGATTCTAGCCATTTATTTAATCTATAAATTATAAATTAAATATCACTTTTACCTCTAATAGTTGCATTTCAATAATGATATTTTTGCATAAAATATATTATAACATAGTAGTTTAGATTTTTTATCTTTGATCAAAAAGTTATACCCTCAAGGAGTATCTCCTCGTCCACAGATTTTACTGAATTATAATTTCCTAAATAGCCAAAAAATAGCTTAGTGCTGAAACACTAAGCTCTCCTAGAACTCTTTAGTTTTAATATAAAATTATATGCCGCCTCATCTTCCCACTGAGATAGCTTAACATGACCTAAATTAACTCCATCAATTTTAAAATTTAAAATCCCTTTTAGGTTATTGTAATATAATTCTCTATCCAACTTGATTTTGCTAAATAAAATCTTTTGAACACATGGTTTACTATTCGCATCTGAGGGAAGCATCATCATAGCAACACCACCGGTATATTTATTTTTATTGAGGTTTGGTTTAATCATATTTATATATGTAACTCCATCATTTGAGCTGCTTAAATTAAAAAATATCATTTTATCGGATACAATATACTTCCCCATAAAATATTTAATCACCTTTTCATCTGAACAAATCTTAAAATTTACATTTTCATTCTTAATTTCTACGATTCCTTCATGCAAAGATCCTTCTTTAGCTATATTAGTAACAAAAAAATAAACGTAGTATTTCTCTTCAAAAATATCGGATCCAATTTCATTATTATTTTCTAAGTTCTCAATATCTTCTGCTGTTAGCGGCATAGAAATAAGTTTTTCGATTGTTATATTATATACCTCAGAAATATATAGTAATGTTTCTATAGATGGGAAAGCATCTCCTGATTTATATTTAGATAGTAAATCCTCTGATATACCAATTTTACCAGCCAACTTTTTTTGTGTTGATTCCAATTGAATTAATTTTCTTAGATTGTACGTAAAAACCTTAGATGTTTTTTCATATATATCATTTTTTAATGCTTTTACTTCATTAATATTGTTATACATAATATCTGAATCAGCTTTAATATAATTTAATTTGTTCTTTATCTTTTCATCTATTTCTTTAAATTCATATAAATCTTTATTCAAATTCCTCACTCCATATTGTTATCATATAATGATAATCAAATAAGTTGAATTATATTCAACTCAATATTTTATATTTTTCAATTATCTTAGACATTTATATATAGTAATTGAAACAATTCAATTACTATATTACCATAATATTGCAAACTTCAAAATACAATATATTTTAAGGAGATAATTATGTCTAGATCAATATCTAAAAATGCTTTTTTTAAAGCGGTATTAAATGTTTCAAATATAATTTTGCCTATAATAGTTATGCCAATAGTTCTTAGTGCAATTCAAGATAAATTAAATGGATATATGACCATGGGGGAAACCTGGACTGCAGTTTTTATGATTTTTGCAAGCTTTGGGGTGTATCAATATGGTTTAAGAGAAGTAAGCAAAGTAAGAGATGATAAGGATAAACTAACCAAAACAATTACTAGTTTATTTGTAATTACCACCACAACAACAGCTGTAACTTCTATTTTTTATGCTATCTTTTTAACTATATTACATAGAAATGATGCATATTTTTATACTTGCATGGTTATGGGATTAAACATAGTTTTTAATATGTTCAATGTTGAATGGATTAATGAAGCTCTTGAAAATTATGATTTTATAGCATTAAAAACTATGATAATTAAAATCATATATAATTTATTAACAATATATTTTGTAAAGACTCAGGCTGATTTTTTATTTTACATATATCTTACTTGTGGTATAAATTTTATTAATAACATATCCAGTTTTATATATATAAAAAAGAAGATACACTTTGACTTCTCAGATTTACAAATAAAAAAACATATAAAACCTATGTTTTCAGTTGTAATACTTGCCAACACATACATTTTATATACTTGGCTTGATAAAAACATGCTAAATAGCAATTTAGGATCAACAGAAGCAGGATATTATGGAGTGGCCCAAAAGATAATGTCAATGATAGATATCTTAATGTTTACAATAGTTCAAGTTTCCATGGCTAGACTTTCAAACTATTTAGAAAATCATTCAAAAGAAATCTATTTGAATTTATTAAATAAGGTAATTAAAATATATTTCTTATTCTTATTTCCAGCCTCAATAGGATTACTTGGAGTTTCTAAACAGGTTATTATGATTATGGGCAAAGGTACTGATATCTATCTTCCAGCTGTACCAATACTAATGGTGTTTTCAATATATATGCTGACTATTGGAATTGATAGAATTATTTCAGATCAGATAATTTATATTTTCGGGAGAGAAAAAACAGATGCTAAGTTAGTTTTCATTGGAGGTATATTAAATTTAATCTTAAATGCGCTTTTAATATTTACCAATATGTTCACACCAACAAAAGTAATAGCAACAACTTTAATTTCAAATTTAGTAGTTATGGCTTTAGAATATAGATTAGTAAAAAATGAACTTAACATAAATATAAGATTATTCGCTTTTGAGAATTTGAAGTATTTGTATTACTCTTTAATATTTATCCCAATAACCTTTGTTATAAATAAATTTATATCTGGAACTATATTATCATGTATACTTGATATACTTGCTTGTTGCAGTATTTACTTTATAATTCTTATAGCAACAAGAGATGGTGTGTTCTTTGGATTATTAAGCATAGTCTTTAAAAAATTAAAAGTGTTATATAATCACAGAATAATGTAGATCTTTCTAGTTAATTAGAACGGATATAAAAAATGGTGTATTGTACTTTCTTTTCAAATAGAAGAAACAGTAAATAGTTTATTTTTATAAAAAACTATTTACTGTTCTAAATTTTACAATAAACTTAATATATTCAATTTCAATTAAAACTCAAAATAAATTATTAGCCTAATAACATTTTTTCATCAATACGTTTAAATAATTATTATAGAATTTTTACGCAACCAACTTATTAACAATTATTTTTATTACAGATTATTTATTAATTCTCTTGCTTCCAAGTTTCATATGAAATTGAGGATCTTTTGGTATACTCGGATTAACACCTCTTAAATTAGGTATCTCTCCACATATTAATTGCATTGGCACTATGAAATTAAATGTTTGATGATGTTCATCTTCACTCACATTTATTTGTAGATTTCTATCATCCGAAGCAACATTTCGTCCTATTACATAAATATTGCTTGTCCATTCAGATAAAACTTCAATCATTTTTGCTACTCTTGGTTCTTTTCCTGTATCTAATATAAATATTGTTGAATCACTATTTATTGCATTATATATACCATGTATAAATTCTTCAAATTCATATCCTGTAACAGGCACTCTCATAGTTTCTAATAACTTCAATGCACTTTCTAAAGTATCACCATATAATTCTGCTGGACCTATTATTCTTATTTCCTTAGCTTCTACTAATCTACTTTTATTTTTCTCAATCCATTGTTCTGACTTTTTATATACGTCTTCAAATCTATCGCTAGCATCTAATATTTTATCTATTTCTTCTTTGTATTTTTCTTCAGATATTTGTCCATTTTCTTTTCCTAATTTAAGTCCAAGAAGCATTAAGTTTAACTTTGTGCAATAAAAACCTTTAGTTTTAGCTCCAGCTTTTTCTTCTCCACAGTATACTGTTAAAATATAATCTGCAGCCTCATCTATTAAAGCATTTTCGCATCCAGCCATAGATGCAGTTATACAACCACATTCCTTTGCCAATTTCATTGCATTATAAGTCGAATAACTACTTCCGCCTTGTGATATCCCTATTATCAATGTCTTTTCGTTTTTACCTTTGAATGTATCTTTAGTTATCATAAATGGATACATTGCTATAACTTCAGCATCTAATATTCCTTGCAAATAAGTTTGTACTTGTACCCCTGAATGATAACTTGTTCCTGATCCTGTAATTATAATTTTATCTATATCTTCCTTTATTATTTCTTTAAATAATTCATCAGATTTTGAGATTATCTCCTTCATTTTAGTTGGAGTTTCTAACATATAATCTTGTATTCTCATTTTTATTACCTCTTTCTCTTATTTTTTATTATAATAGCCATATTGCATGCAATATTATTCCACCAACTATAACACCTATTGTTATTTTAGTGATGCTTACTTTCTTCTTTAATAGATAGTAAATAAAGAAGGCAAATAATAGTGGCAGCATGTTTGGCAATATTTTATCTAATATATCCTGAACTACTACTTTTGCACCGTTTAAATTAAATACCAACGGAGTTTTTATTTTTAACATAGTAGATACCATTCCACCAACAACAAATAGTCCAACTGTTGTTGCTATAGACATTATTTTTTCCATTAATCCTTGCTTTTGTATCTTCTCTAATGAGTTAACTCCTAATTGGTACCCATATTTTAATCCCAATATTCTAATAGCAAACCCTGGTATATTGTATAATAGCAAGAACAGTATTGGTCCAAATATATTCCCTTCACTGGCTAGAGAAACACCTATTCCTGCTGCTATAATTCTAAATGTTCCCCAGAAGAGCGAATCTCCTATTCCTGCTAAAGGCCCCATTAAAGCAGTCTTTATTGCACTAATTGCGCTTTCATCAAAATCAGAATTATTTGAATTTTGTTCTTCCATTGCAGCAGTAATTCCAAGTATTGTCGGAACAATTACTGGGGTTGTATTAAATATCTCAAGATGTCTTTCTAGAGCTTTAGCTTGATCTTCTTTCTTTGAATAAAGTTTTTTGATAACTGGTAACATTGCATAACAATAGCCTAAATTCTGCATTCTTTCATAGTTAAATGCTCCTTGAAGAGCGAATGAACGCCAAAATACACTTCTTAACTCTTTTTTACCTAGTTTATTCAAAGTCAATCTCCCCTTCCGTTAAATTATTCGCAACTGCCTGCTTAACTGTGCTATTTTCTTTAGTGTTAATATAAATATTTAGTATAAATGCAACACATGCTCCAAATAAAGCTATTGCTGTTATATCTAATTTAGCGTAGGCTGCTAATAAAAATCCTATGAAGAAAAATACAGCCATTTTCTTTGAAAGTAACATATCCATTAATAGTGCAAATCCTACAGCAGGTAATAGTGATCCTGCTATTCCAAGCCCTTCTAAAATTATCTTTGGAATAGAATTTATTAACGCCGTAACAGCATTTGCTCCTAACATGATTGCTAAGAATGTTGGAATAAAGGTGCTTAGGAAAAATAACATAACCGGGATCCACATCATTATTGCAATCCCCCTGAAGTCAGCCTTTTTAGCATATGCACTTGCCCTTTGAGCAAAATAAGAATTTATTATTCTTACTAATACGCCTAATGATTGTGCTAAAACTGCAATTGGTACTGCTATAGCAAGAGCTACCTCAACACCATTTCCAGATAATATTGCAAAAGCTGTTCCTAATATACCACCTGTTACAACATCTGGTGGTGTTGCTGCGCCTATTCCTGCAATACCCATCCATATAAGTTCAAGTTGAGCTCCTATAATAATACCTGTTTTTAAATCGCCTAAAATTAGTCCTACTAAGGCACCTGTGATTATTGGTCTTTCAAGCATTATCTGCCCAAAAATACGTCCATCCAGTATACCTATTCCTGCAAGTAATCCCAGCATAATTGCTTGTGCTATCATAATTTTTTACCTCCTTACTTATTTTAGTAAATCTGATAAAGTCTTTTTCTTATCCCTTGGCAGCATTCTAAATTCGATTTCTATGCCTAAATCATTTATTTCTTTTAGGTTAGATACATCATTTTCATCAACAGCAACTAAATCTGTTAGTTTCTGCTTCCCAGCTTCATATCTTAAGCCCCCTACATTTAATTCCTTTATAACTCCGCCTGAATTTTTTACTAGTTCCAATGCATCTTTTGTATTTTTTACTAAAACAAGTACATTATTCTTCTTAGATTGAGCAAATTTCTCTACTATCTCACCCGATTCCTGTACTCCTCTAATATATAAAGTTACATTATTGGGTTTAGCTAAGTTTAATGCCATAGCTTTCATTTGATCATTTTTTGCTTCATCATTAACCACTAATATTACATTTATCCCTAGCGATGTTGACCATCCAAATGCAACCTGCCCATGTATTAATCTGTCGTCAATTCTCATCAATGATATCATCTTCTTCATTCCTTTCCTTATTGTTTCTTAGTAATTCGTTTATATGAATAATTCCTTTTCTTGCTTCTTCTATTCCATTTTTTATCAACATTTCTATATCATCTTCGCCTGATAAAAGTATTGTTAAAATCATTGGCAAATTTATACCTGTTATTAATTCAAATTCATATCCATTCAACAATAAATTGGTACATAAATTAGCTACACTTCCACCAAAAATGTCTGTTAAAACAATATACTTTTCTTCTTCGCTTTTATTAGATAAAATTCTTTTCATTTCCTTTTCTGCATCATCTCCCGATTTATCTTTAGTCATGCAGAAATATTCAACATTGCTTAATGATCCTACTATTAATTTACTGGTTTCTATAAATTCTTTTGATAATTCTCCATGAGTTGCAATTAAAAATTTCTTCATTACTATCACCTCCTTTAATTTTTTTATTTATACTTTATTAATAAGCAAAAAGCATGCCAACTAGTGACATGCTTTTTATAAAATTTTATTTTATTCTCTTAATTGCTTGAAATTATTGAATTGGTCCATATATTATATTATAGATATATCCAATCTCTGCAATTGGTATTTGCACACTATAACTTTTTTCTATCACACTAAATGAATTTTTAATTAGCTTAATCTCACTCTGATGCTCTTCAATTAGCAAATTTAAATCTGTATATTCTTCTATCTCAGCCTGTCTTACTAATCTCTCTACCATACAGCTTAAATGAACATATAAAGCAATTTTTTTGTCATTTGGTATTTTTCTTTTCTGATTATTTTCAAACTCATTGATACCGTCCTCTATTCTCTCTATAATCTTATTAGAATCTAAAATAGTTAGGCTATCTATAACTCTTGTCAAAGAGAAGTTTTTCACAATAGAATCATTTATTAATTTAATTTGGTCATGTCCTGCTACCTTACTGAAAATTCTATACACCTCATCTTCTCTTTTTCCTGATATAATATCTTCTAAAGATATAAACTTAATTGTCTCAATTTCAGGATTATACGTACCGACAATAGCTAATACGTCATACATCTTGAATATAGAGTCATCTTTTCCTTTAGATACTAGATTATTATAACTATACGGAACCACCTTTACATCAACTATTCCTGCTAAACTTTCTGAAAGTAAATTCTGTATCTTAATTGCAGTACTTATTCCTGTAAAACAAGATGCTATTATTGCATATTCTTTATTCTTCTGAGGATAAAATAACTGTATGTTAGGTTTAATTTCTTCATTCATTACTTCAGAGATTTCTTCAATAGTTTTTCCTTGTATTAATAAATTTCCCACTTCCAAAGCTAACATAGTTGTAACTTGATCTATACAAAGCATGGGAATATTAATCTTATCTTTTAGATTTTCATAAATTAAGCTAAGAGATCCCATATCAAATAAAACAATTAAGCCATTTTTTAATTTATCATCTTCAATATACCTGTTCAATTGCTTAAGCACATCTATTGCTGTTGCATCTATTGGCATGTCAATAGATGCAAATACATTTACACCTATAATACGATTGCAGACATTAGCCATACTACTTGCTGTTGCATATCCATGAGCAATAATTATTGCATTCATCTTATTAAAATTTATACGTATTGCAGTAGTTTTAATAAATATAATCATAATAATTAAATCACTATCAGTTAAATAAATATCTAACCTGTTCGCTATAAAACTTGCTATTTTATATACTACAGAATATTCTTTATAATTTTCTCTCTTTAAATAGCTCAATAACTTATTCTCTATTTTTAATTCCTCTTCATCTAAGCTATAAAAATCATTTTTTGAGTATAAGTATGATGAAAAAGCCAGCACATTATTCCCATCATATTTAATATTATAATTTATTTCTAGATTTCTAAATATATCCTGCATTGTTGATATTATAAATTCTATAATTACGTTTTTAGTTTCATCATTATTAGCAAATACTAGCCTATCCATCAAATTAACCATTATATTGGAACTCTTCTCATAAAATCCTTCTTTGCTGACTTCTCCACTTTCAACTAATTTATACAACTTAAAACACTCTAATATACTTTGCTTAATTATGCTTTGCTTACTTTCTTCATATGTTTGGACATGTCTATTGTTATTATCTGAAAATACAATACTTTTGCTTTTATTATTGTTTTGAAACTTAAAAATCTCTGCATTCTCAATGTATATGTTTCTTGGTATATCCTGCAATGTTACAAATATATTTCCATTTCTTCTTTGGCCCTTTGAATATGATCTTCCACACGCATATTTTATTACATTTTTACATTCTCCAATATTTCCTTTAAATTTTATTTTTAGAATTGTATTTAATGTAAGCTGTGTAATTTCAATTGGTATTCCAAAAATCTTACTTTCTTCATATATAAAATGTTCTATTATTCTCCTTTTCTCGATAGGTCCTCTTTCCTCTACATTAGGAATATATATATTAATAGGTATTCTTCTTAAAAAAGTTGGTAAAAATTCAGATAGATTTTCTGTTGTTGCAAAAACTAATCTTACATCTGCTTTTCTCTTTACTCCATTTTCACCAATTCTTGAAAATACTCCCGTATCCATAAATGTGAACAATTTTTCTTGTCCTTCGCTATTAAGTCTATGTACTTCATCTAAAAATAAGATTCCGCCATCTGATTGTTCAATTAACCCTGCTTTTGATTCTGTAGCCCCCGTATATGCCCCTTTAGCATGCCCAAATAATATACCAGATAATAATTCAGGATTATTATAATACTGAGCACAATTCAAAACATTATATGGTCCATCTTTTTCTAAAACATTACAGCTTACACTGTACTTGTAGATTATCTCTGCTAAAAAGCTTTTACCAACTCCACTTTCACCTGTAAGCATGACAGTTAATCCCCCTTTGGGATATAAAACTGCCGTTTTGATTTGCTCAATAACTTCCTTCAGACTGTTATCATAACCAATTATACTTTCAAAAACAATCTCCTGTTTTAATGACTCACATTCCTGTTCTAGTTCGTATATATCTTTATATATACTTTTCTTTGTTGGCCCAATAATATCATTAATTTTTTTTCTAGGAAGAAATTTAACTGGGCGACTATTTATCTTAAGTAAATCTTTAGATTTCACCAATTCATTTAATAATCTGCTTGCTTGAGTCCTGCTCATCTTAAAATTGCTAGATATATATTCCGTCTCAATTCCTCCATACTTTTCCAAGTCTTTAAGACTCTCAAATACAGCTTCTGAATTAATAAATTCCAAAACTTTAGTAATCATAAATTCCCTCCAATACATATAAAAATTTATTTTAAATAAATCTACATTTTTCCTTAAGCATTGTACTTATCATTAATTTATCATTTGTTTAAATAATAAAAAACATATCCCTCTAAAATTTTTATCTTATTTCAATAAATTATTTATATAATTTTATCATAATATCAATAAAACTCAATTATTATTCAATATACTTTACTTTTTATATACACTTATTATTTTTTTATTAAAATAACCCCTTTATTTTTATATATTTAATATATTCGTTGTAATTCACAATGCACATTTCACATTTCACAATTACGGCTAAAATTCTTGCAATATTTTTAGAATTATCATGAAGAATTATTTTTGCAATATATCTATCATATTAAGTTTTATAAATAAAACAACTATCTGTACTATAACTAATTCAAAAAATAACAGTGCACATTAACCATTTGTCTAAAAAAATATTTAATGATATGATAACTTTAAAATTACTTGCCTAGTTCCCTTAAAATAAATAAATCTAAAATTATTTATAATTCCTTATGATTTAAAATGAAGGAGAAATGCCTAATGATAGACTTACACATTCATACAAATAATTCTGATGGAGATTTTGATGTAATAGACATATTAAAAATGTCTGAAGAAAAGAATTTAGAATTTATTTCATTTACAGATCATCAATCTGTTGATGCATATAAAAAAATTAGCAACTTAAATATAACTAATTTATACAGTGGTAACATAATTAAGGGAATTGAAATCGCTTTTTCATTTGGCGGAATCAGCATGGATATGCTAGGATATAATATTGATATTGATTCTATAGAAAAATCAAGAATATTACAAGTTAATAAAAATATTAATGTTATTGAAAAAGAAATTTCTAAATTAAATTATTTAATAAATGTTTGTAATGAACTAAAAATTCTACATTCCTCTAATTTAAATATAAATGGCAGAAATACTCCTGCTAACGATGTTATTTGCGATGATATTTTAAGCTATGATGAAAATTTGCATATTCTAAAAAAATTAGAAATTACTGATAGAACTACTTTTTATAGAAAACACTATTTAAACCCTAATAGTCAATTTTATATAAAGCCAACAGAAGATCTTCCAAATATCTATGAAGCTGCAGAAACCATTCATAGTTCAGGCGGTAAATGTTTTTTAGCTCATCCTTATGTATATGACGTAGATAACATATATAATTATATCGACAGTATTGTCAAATTAAACTTAATAGATGGTATTGAATGCATACATCGTAAGCATTCTCACTCACAAATAAATGAAATAATTAATTATTGTGACAGCCATGACCTGTTAAAAAGCGGAGGCAGTGATTTTCATACTTCAGCTCATACATTAGGATTTGGAAATGAAGGTAAAATACCAATTAATTATCCCATAGCTAAAAACTGGCTACAATAATTCATTCATATTTATTTAGCTTTAATAATATATTGTGAACTCCCTTTTATTATATACCTTGAGTTTCGCTTAATAAGAATACAGATAAAGTGAACCCTTTTAAGTAAATCCTCTTCTAGCATTTTCAGCTTTCTCTACTTAATTGGGTTCACTTCATAATAATAGTTCTTATAATTTTCATATAAATATATTTTTTTATTTTATAATTATCTCTTTTCCTTTATAGGCTTTCCATATCCATATGCACCTTCAATCATGCAAATATCTGCCGAATAATTACTTGCCTTTTCAAATGCACTAAGTATTTCATTTTCAGTTAATTTATTATTATCTTTCCACCCGAATCTTAACAAAGTGACAATAAATGCCGCGATGAACGAATCTCCTGCTCCCATTGTATCCACTGGATTAACTAATTTTACCTTTCCATTATAGTATTTATCGCCATCAAAAAATACTTGTCCATTTTTTCCCATAGTTACTAAGACATACTTACATCCAAAATCATGAATCTTCTTTTGAAATATTTTTATCTCATTTATATTCATATTCTCACATGAAAATAAAGCTAAATCTATATATGGACATGTCTTCTGCAAATAGTCATCTGTTCTATACTTATCTTTGGTAGAAAAATCAAAAGTTATTATTGAATCTATCGCTTTTAACTTATATATCTGATCTTCTAACTTTGCATTACAACTACTATGTATGAGATCAAATTCAGCTAAATACTCTAACTCATCCTTTTCAATTCTTATAGGCTTAGGCCAATTTGCTCCTATATCAACATTTAATAGATCTCTCTCCCCATCAATTATATTTATATCACACCTTTTTGTGGTTCCATTTTCCAACTTTCTACATTTTGATATATCAACCCCTAAATCTTCTAAGGAATATTTTATTAACTCTGCTTCCTCATCATCCCCAAATACTCCTAGATACGCAGAATCAACTTCACATTTTTTCGCATTTACTGCAAAATTTATTGCATTTCCTCCTGGATACATCATGTTCTTATTCATATATCTATCTATTACGTTGTCTCCCAGTCCAATAACTTTCATAATATTATTCCTCACTTTCAAAAAGAGGTTATCCTAAAAGTTAATTTTAGGATAACCATTATTATTATTTTTAATATTCAACCTTTCTGTAGTAACGTCTTATTTCTAATGAATGATTACGTATTGCTTCTAGATGCGCACTTATCCTTCCTAGTATTGCCCACATTACTACTGGAGATAATAATCCCCTATATTCTTCACTTATTCCTGGTAGTTCATAATCCTTTGTATCAAATACTGTAAATTTATCAGTATAATCAACTAAGAACTTTTCTACTCTGTCATCTAATGTTCTAGTTTGTGCCTCTGTTTTTAATAAAGTTGCACACACATCTTTTTCAATTAGTTCTATAGTTCCATGAAAAAATTCTGGTGAACTTACAGATTTAGTTCTCAACCATTGAGATTCTTCTAACACACACATGGAGTATGAATAAGTAGTTCCCCAAAGGTTTCCAGATCCAATCCAAATTTGATATGGATCATTTTTATATTTTTCTGCATATTCTCTTGCTTTCTCATCGCTTGCTTTTCTAACATGGTTCAATGCAGCTGGTAAGTTTTGTAGCTCTTCTGCAAACTTATTATAATCCGTAAATTCGTGATTATTATTTAATAACTTACCAATTAATATATATAAAATTAATTCTTGTGGTCTACCATCCTTATATACTACTGAATATGTTGATAGTTCTTCTAGTATAGAATTCTCTTTACCAATTATAGAAATAGTAGTAACTCCCTTTTCCTTTAAATACTTTGCTGCTTCAACAGTCTCTTTTGTATCCCCTGACTTTGATGCTAAAAAAGCTATTGATTTATCGGTTATTTGAGAATTCCCTGTTAATAATAATTCTGCTGATATTTCTGAGTATACAGGAATCTTAGATTTTGTTTTAATCATATATTCAAATGGTTGCATCATTGCTATAGATCCACCAGATGATGTAAATAATATATTTTCAAATCCTTTTTCTGTTAGCTTGTCTGCTATTTCTTCAATAGCCTCCCTTTTACTATAGATATATTCTCCATTTTCTAGCATCTTTTTTTCATCAAATTTAATCATAATATCCTCCTAATTTTTATATATTGATATCTACGTAATAAATATTTATATAATTGCATCTCTAATATTAAGCTGCAAATATTCCTAAAAATGTGCCTAATATGCCTAATGCCATTAATCCTATTAGTATATATATAACTTTTAATTTCCTCTGCAATAATGAGTAAATTATAGTAGTAAGCCCAAGAGGAAGAATATATGGCATTATTCCATCTATTATCTTCTGTATTTCAACAGCACTATCTCCAGTTCCCATCATTCCAGCAATTTTAATGTTCACCATTCCAGGTATCATTGCTCCTATTATAATTAATCCAATTATTGAAGCCCCATATGTTAACTTAGGCATTAATCCAGAGTCTTCTATTTTTTCAAGAAACTTTGTTCCAAATTTATATCCACTTATCATACAGACATATCTAACAATAAATTGTGGTATATTAAATAATAGTAAAAATAATATTGGTCCTAAAATATTTCCTTGTAATGATAATGATGTTCCAACTCCTGTAGCTATTACTCTCAACGTTCCCCAAAAAAGTGAATCTCCTATACCTGCTAAAGGACTCATCAGAGATGCCTTTACACTACTTATTGAAGATGTATCAAAATCTTCATTATTTGCGTTACTCTCCTCCATTGCTGTAGATATTCCTAATACTAAAGTTGATACATATGGTGTTGTATTAAAGAATTCCATATGCCTTTTTACGGCCTCTATTTGCTCTTCTTTTTTCTTATAAAGTTTCTTAATAATCGGCAGCATAGCATAGCAATATCCCATATTTTGCTGACGCTCATAATTCCATGAATATTCTAAAGCAAGGCCTCTCAAAAACATCTTCTTAAGATCATTTTTAGTAACTTTAACATCATTTGATTGTTCTAAATTATTAGAAATCTTCATCTGGCACTACCTCCTCTTTTTTTTCATTATTATTTTGTAATCCCACAAGAACTATAGCAATGATAGTTGCAAAAATTGCAACACCTAGCATAGGTATTTTTAAATATGCACTAATTGCAAATCCTAATACAAAGAATATAACCAATTTTTTTGTCAAAATCATTTGTGCTAGAAGTGATATTCCTAAAGCTGGAATAAATCCTGCTGCAACTACTAGCCCATTTTGTACAAATTGCGGAATGCTCTCTAGAACGGCGCTCATGAATGGGCTTCCTAAATATAATGCTAGTGCAACAAAAATTCCTCTTGGTAAGCTCTTTACTACAAATCCCCCTA
Organism: Clostridium sp. MF28; assembly: GCF_002969175.1. Lineage (NCBI taxonomy): Bacteria > Bacillati > Bacillota > Clostridia > Eubacteriales > Clostridiaceae > Clostridium > Clostridium sp. MF28. The sequence goes on along the minus strand of NZ_CP014331.1, from coordinate 4,504,342 downwards.
AAAAGTGCATCCTACTTACACCATTGAAATTTCCCTCTTCTACATATTTGTCTGCTTTATGAAGAAAAAATGGCATTACAAAAAGTGTCATAACATTATCAACTAATAGAAATAGTGTTGCTATTGGAAATGCCAATGTTAATGCAACTTCTGCTCCTTGCCCTGTTGCTATAGCAAACGCTGTACCTAAGATCCCTCCTGTTATAACATCTGGAGGAACTGCTGCACCTAATGTAACTGCTCCAATAAATGCCATTTCAAGAGTTGCTCCCATTATAATACCTGTTTGTAAATCACCCATAACTAATCCTACAAGTACTCCTGTTACTATTGGCCTTGTTATTAAGCATGATCCTAAACACCATTCAAACGTAACAAACATTGCAATCAATCCTACTAAAATAGCTTGAGTCATACAATTTTACCTCCTTATAATACGTTTTTAACTAAAATTTTCTTATCACCTGGAACCTGTCTTATTTCTAATTCAACATCTCTATTTATTAGTTCTTGTAATATTCTCTCCTCCTCCTTTGATATTGGAACTGATTTAGTGATTGTTCTTGTCCCTTCTCTAGGCATAACACCTCCTATATTAATTGATTTTATATCAGGCAATTCATTGCTTAATTTTGCTGCATCTTCTATTGTTTCTACTATAATGAATAACTTATATTTATCTGTAACTCCACTTTTTATAGCCGCAATGGAATCCTCTATATTCTTAATTACTAATTTAACCCCATTAGGTTTAGCCAACTTTATTGTTGTCTTCTTTATCTCATCTTGCATAAGTTTATCATTTGCAATTAATATACAATCTGTGTTAATTTGTTGAGTCCATGCTAATGCCACTTGTCCATGTAACAAACGATAGTCTACTCTTAATAGTTTAATCATATAAAATCACTCCTTTAAAATTCTTCGTCTCTAATTGATTTAGCCGTATGAAATGTTTTATTACAATATCTTATATTCTCTTGCGTATTTTTAATTGTTTCTTCGATTAATTTTTCTGTACTCTCTTCTTGGCTTGTTATTAATTCAATTACAAGTGGTAAACACATACTCGAAATAATGTGTAAGTTTTCATAATTAATGTATTTCATAAACTCATTATTTACACTCCCTCCGAAGATATCCGTTATTACTATTAACTCTTCCCCATCTTCTAAATTATTTATGACCTCCTTTACTTGTTGTCTTAAATTTTTTTCGCTGCTTATGTATGCACAAAGTGTTGATATATTATCTTGTTTTCCTATTATTATCTTTACAGATTCATGCATTCCATCTGCAAGTCTTCCGTGACTTGCTAATAAAAATCTTCTCTTCAAAATTTATCATCTCCATCCAAACTTATGATATTATAAATCTTATTTCACTTCTCATAGCATTATAAAAGCAAGAAGCGTGCCAATGTCTGGCACGCTTCTTTATTCTTCATTATCTCTATCACTTAAAACTCAGTATTTTCAGTACTTTGATACATCAAAATATCATAAATAAATCCTATCTCTGGTAGATTAATTTTGACATTATATATTTTTTCAATGACACTAAATGAATTTTCTATAGTTTTTATCATATCTTTTTGACACTCTATAAAGTTTTCTAAGTTTGGATACACATCTATTTCTTCGTGCCTTATCAGTCTTTCTACTAAACAACTTATGTGAACTAATAAAGCAATTTTTTTCTCATTATTTAATTTCTTTTTCATAGCTATTTCTAAGTTATCTAAGCATTCCTCTATATTTCTTAGCAATTTATCTGTGTCTAATATAGTTAATGTATCTATTACCCTTCTTAATGTAAAATTGTGAACTATATTATCATTAATAGTTTTCAAGTCATTTTCATCAGCTATTTTTTGGAGTATACGTCTTAATTGATTTTCGCCTCTTCCAGACATTAAATCTTCTAAGGAAATATAATTAATATGTTTAATTTCCGGATCTGCAGTACCTACTATAGTTAAAACATCATACAATTGGAATAATGCTTCATTCATTCCAAAAGTTTTTAGCCTCTCATAGTCATGTGCTATGACCTTAATCTTAAGTTTTTCTGGGATACTGTCCTGCAATAACTTCTGAAGTTGTAACGCAGTTCCCATACCAGTAAAACAAGAAGTTACGATTACCTTTTTCTTATTTTCTTCAGGATATAGAATTTTATAACTTGTTTCATTATGCTCTTTTAGATTTTCCACAAGTTCTTCAAGATAGATTTTATTTTTTAACATTTCACCAACAAATAGCGCCATTTGAGTAGACACATTATTAATAATTACTACTGGACCATTTATATAACTATTTATGCTTTCATATATATCATTTAGCGAACCCATATCAACAAGTATTACCAATCCTTTAGATACATCATTTTCTTCAATAAAATTTATTAACTTTTTTGCTATTTCATCCATTTTTATATCAATAGGCATATCAAAAGCTTCAAACATATTCATTTCTAACATTCTATTTGCTACATTTGCAATACTACTAGCTGTTGCATAACCATGAGCCAAAATTACAGTTTTAGTTCCGTTATTAGATTGCTGAATATTTAAGCTTTTCAAATAAAAAGATAAAAAAATCTTATCATCTATCGTAAACTTAATATCCATCTTGCTCTCAATAAGCTTAATTAATTTAATTGCAATCTCATGTTCTAGCTTATTGTTTTTTAAAATATAGTTATACAAACTATCTCTTAATTTTCTTTGTTCCTCATTCCATTCTAATGAATCTTCACTCTTTATATATAAAAAATATGATATTGCATAAACGCTGTTACCATTAAATTTTATATTATAATTTATCTCCATGTATCTAAATATCTCTTGAATACTCGCTGTTATGTATTGAATCATAACATTTTTATTTTCTTCTTTTCTTTCAAATATTAATTTATCAAACAAAGCATATACTTCTTGAAAAACATTAGTCTCAAAATACTCAATGCTTACATTTTTCTTTTGAATATCATTAAAAAAACTCATTATTTGAATATAAGTATTCTTTATTAGTTGCTGCCAATTCCCATCTTTTTTTAATATCATTGGTATAGTAGTATCTGGTAAAATTAATATATATTCACTTTGTTTTATCTTTATATCAGATTTCTTAATTGAGTCTTCCAACAACTCTTCTGGAAAATCCAATACCCCTAACTGTATCATTTCTGAATTTATTTTTTTAGTATAAGATTTAGCACATACATATTTAACTGTGTTTTGCAGTTCACCTATATTCCCTTTAAAGTTATAATTCAACATTAGATCTATAGCCCTATTTGAAATTGAAATCTTTTTATTTAATATTTTCGCTTCTTTTATTAAAAATTGATATATAAATTGAAGTTTTTCATCGGTGCCACGCTTATCTAGATCTGGTATTGAGACTGATATAGGAATTCTTCTTAAAAAAGTTCTCAAAAAATTTTCTGATAGTGATTCTGTTGTAGCAAAAACTAGTCTAACGTTTGCTTTATGCCATCCTGAGCTTTCACCCATTCTTCTAAAAACCCCTTGATCCATAAATGTGAATAACTTCTCTTGTCCTTCCTCGTTTAGTCTATGCACTTCATCTAAAAAGAGTATTCCTCCATCAGCTTCCTTAAGCATCCCTTCTTTTACGCTTTCTGCCCCAGTGAAGGCACCTTTTATATATCCAAAAAGATTTGCCGATAATAATTCAGGGTTATTATAATATTGAGCACAATTAAATACAATAAATGGGGAATCTTTTGATATTACTTGTTTTTCTACCGAATAATTATATATATACTTTGCTAAAAGACTTTTACCAACTCCAGTTGGCCCACTAAGTATAATCGGTAATCCGTTATTAGGATAAAATATAGATGTTTTTATTTGTTCTAACGCTTTTTCTAGACTTCCTTTAAATCCAATTAGCTCTGAAAACTTGTCCTTTTCTTCATCTAATGGTTTTTGAAAAAATAATTCTTCAATGCTATTATATTTGTTGCCTTTTATTCCAAAAAAACACTTTTCAAATTGACTATAATGCAAAAAATAAACAGGTCTTGTATTAATTTTTATTATCTTACCTTCGTCAACCATTTGATTTAAATAATGGCTTACAGTATTTCTCTTAACATCAAACTTCTTTGCAATTTCGCTAGCTGTAAACCTAGAATTATCACCAGCTCTTCCAAAGTAGCATGTTTGCTCTTCCAAATATCCCATTATATAGTCTAACAACATATTTATCACCCTTATATATTATTTTTGAGAAATGAAACAAGAGTATATAAATAAAAAACTTTTTTATATTATACTATATTTTTCTACATTAGAACTATATCTTAACTTTATATTTAAATATTTTCACATGACCTGTACTTTCCTTTTTTATAACTTACAAGAAATATATAGTCTCAAGAATAATCAAGTACTCTTTTACAGATATTTCTATATTAAATGCTTCTTCCATTGGTTTTAATATTTCTCTAACAAAATTATATTTATCTTTATTCTCATCTAACATTTTCTCACTATACTTACGATATATAATTTTTTCGCCACTTAACATACGCTCTATTACACACGCAATGTGTAATATTAACCCTATTAATGCAGAACTATTAAGTTCAACTTTATTATTTACAAGACGTATGTAAAAGCTTCTAAAACACTCGATATACTTATATGAATCTATATTTACATTTTCTCCAATTACTTCTCTCATATCATATATCTCTTCTATTAGACTTAATCGTGATTTTAGTAGTTCTACTTTTTTCTTATCAAAAATATCTGATGTTGATATATACAACAAAGACTCATCATCTGGTTTTACCGCACTTACCACTGCCAATATATCCTTTTCTGCCTTTATTTTTTGTATATTATGATTGAATTTTTTCTTGTTTACTATGTCTATATTAAGTATGTCGATGTCATTACTAGTGATTTCTAGTTTCTCTTCCACAATTGGCTTGAGTTTTATAGCAGTTCCTTGTCCTGTAATGCAAGCTGTTATAATCACCTTCTTTTTAAGTGTTGAATTTATACTAAAATTATCTGCATAAATTCTTACTATATATGGATTTAAATTTATACAGCAATCGTAAATTTCTTCCAATGAGGCTTTTAATGTTGCTTTCCTTGTAGCTTCAAGAACAATAGGAGTAGATACCATTTCTATTGTTTTTACCGGCACCTTTGTCTTTTCGTAAATCATATCCCCAAATAAAACAAGAGATCCCATATCTACTAACAGCAATACTCCTCTACCTTTATCTATTTCTTTTACTATTTCTGTCAAATTTTCTAGTGCAGTCTCTGGTTTCTGATCCAATGGCATATCATATCCTATAGCATATTTCTCACCCAAAAGTCTATTAGCTACATCAGCCATTGAACTTGCTGTATACTCTCCGTGCATAGCAACAATAATTCCAACACTACTCTCATTTTCATAATCCTCTTTATCTATACATAAAAACATAGTTATAAATCCAACTTCATCTTCTGGAATTCTAATATGAAATGTGCTTTCAACTTTTTCTTTTAAATCATACGAAATTTCATATTCCCTGGGATGCATCTTTTTAATATCTTCAAGTTGATGATTTTTAATTTCTTTTCCCTTTAGAATTCTTTCAACTGTACTTGCTACATGCATTGATAATCCATATAAAATTTTACTATCAAACTGCATTAACAATTTTTCACTAGCCTTGTTTAAAAATTCGCTAACTAGATCTACAATTTTTCTATCAACAACTTTATATAATTCTTCTAAACTATCCTTATCTATATTCAGTATATATTTTTTGAAATACGTATCTATATCAAGACTCATTATAAGTTTTATGTCCTTTTCACTTATTCCATTAGACTCCAAAAGTTTTCTTTTCTCTTCTAAAGCTCCATAAAAATCAACTATTTTTATATCTTCTTCTTCTCTCACATTATTTTCATCCAAACAAAACTTTATAACATCTTGATTTACAAACCTATCAATCTCATTTCTTTTCTCTTTATACTTAAATAATCCGCTAAGTACATACTGAGGCAAATATTGGCTATGAATGCATATGTTCTTATCTCTTTTCATCATATTCTCAAGAAAAGCTTTTGAGCAGCTTAGTTTTATATCGCTTTTGAGTTGTCCAATATTGTTAGAACAGTTGTATAGTAAGAATGCTTTTAGCGCATTTGCTGTAATACCTATACTCTGCTTAATACAACTCACTTCTATCTTTAAAAAGTTTTTAATAAGTTCATATCTTTCTTCTATAGTCCTATCTTTTAATGCTGGTAAGCGTATAATCATAGGAATTCTTCTAGTAAATGTTTTCAATAATGCCGATTCAACATTTTCAGTAGTAGCACATATTATAAGTAGTTTAACTTTATACTCTTCCTCAGAATCTCCAAGTCTCCTATATATGCCCTTATCAATTATAGAAAATAGCATTTCTTGACCTTCCGATGGTAATCTATGAACCTCATCCAAAAATAATATTCCTTCATTAGCTTTTTCAACTAATCCTATGGTGTCTCTGCTAGCACCAGTATATGCCCCTTTCTTAACACCAAAGATGTGACTCACTAGTAGCTGTGGATTATTTGCATAATCTGCACAGTTAAATGAAATAAATGGTGCATTGGCTTTTATTTTGCCAATTTCTTTAGCGTACTTATACATAACTTCTGCAAACATTGATTTCCCTGTACCAGTTTCCCCTAAAAGAAGAGTATGAAGTCCATTGGGAGGATATATTAGAGCAGCTCTAGCCTGTTGTGATGCGTTTTTCAGACTGAAGCTAGTTCCAATGATGTTATCAAAAGCATCTTTTAAAACTTTTTCTGTACCTTGCTCTATCTGAATATCCTCATCCTTTATTTTATATAATACTGGCTTCTTCACTATTTTTTCTATTTTTCCATCTCTATAAAGTTTATTTAAATCACTAGATACGTTTGTCCTTTGAATATTCATTGTTAATGAAATTTCTGTAGCTGAAAAACCGTTGATGCATCTACGTTCATTATATTCCTTACTACACAGATCCCTTAGAACTTTATAAATATTATCAATCCTTCTCATTGCTTTTCCCCTCATATCCTATTCGTATAACTCTCTTAACGTTAACACTCTAGGTACGTAAATTAAATTTAAATATCTTTAACTAATAAGCTTATTATACATGATTTACCATAGAATTTGAATAAACATATCAAAGAGTGGATTATTCAAGTTTTATTAAATAACCCACTCCATTTTTACTATTTGCTGTTTTTACTTATTATACATTGCATGCTATTTCTTTTTCTTTAAACTTTTCTTCATACATTTTAATAAGTTCACAGATAAGATCTTTAGCTAAAGATGCAGTCATTAAATGATCTTCTGCATGCATCAATAATAAAGATAATTCTTGTTTATTACCTGCGGCCTCTTCTTGAATTAAGCCAGTCTGTATATTGTGAACTAATGAAAGTTCGTCTTTAGCTTGTTTCATACATAAGTTGGCTTTATCAAACTCACCATTTCTAGCTAAATTTAAAGCCTCAAAACAAGCTGATCGTGAATTACCTGCGTGACTAATTATAGTGAAAACTATTTCTTCTAATTCCATATTCATTTTAAATCCTCCATTATTTATCCATTAAGTTTAGTGCAAGTTCTAGAACACTTTTTCCATCTATTCTTCCATAAAGTTGTACTGGTATGCAGGCATAAGGCTTACCTTTTTCATCAACTATTTCTTTAACCCATTTTTCTTTATATTTAACTTGAGGCCCAAGTAAAAATACATCATAATCATCAACATTTTCATCCAAATCTTCTACTGGTTCAGCATTAATAACTAAGTCCTTGTGACCTATTTCCTCTGCATATTTTTGCATTTTTGTTACTAGCAAACTTGTTGACATACCTGCTGCACACATTAATAATATCTTCATGCTAAATTCCTCCTAAATTTCATTCTATAAATATTTTTCTAATTAATACACTAAGCTTGTACTGTATTTAAATTTTCTTCTTTCCCTTCAATTTCTAATTGTTGTTTTTCAGCAAATTTAAAGAATGGGTAGTAAATTATTGCTGCTATAACCATTTCTACAGCAGACCAAACTGCTGCTCTCCAATCTCCACCAGTTGCAATAAATGGTCCTATAATAGGGGGCATTGTCCACGGAACCATAGCTACTGGTCTACCAATTATGTCAAAATACATCATAAAATAAGACAAAGTAGTAAGTACTAAAGGTACCACTGTAAATGGAACTAGAATAACTGGATTTAAAACTACTGGAAAACCAAATATGACTGGCTCGTTTATTTCAAAACATGCAGATGGAAATGAAACCTTTCCAAGTGATTTATAAAGTTTGCTCTTTGAACGGATCATTAATAAAACTAAACAAAGAGTTGCACCTGTTCCTCCTACATTAACAAACAATGAGTAAAATCCTGATGCTGTAATGTATGGAATCTTTTCATGTGCTATAAAAGCTGCTGTATTAACAGTTAAAAATTGAATATATATTGGATCTGCTATACCTTCAAGCGTCATGTCTCCATGAATACCTGCTGACCAAAGTAATGTAACTAATGCGCTATATATTAATATTCCCGGAAGAGTATTAAGGGCAAAAACAACTGGACTAAATATCATAGTAATAAAATCAGTTATATTAAATCCTATAACTACTCTTATTAGCCAAACTGTAATCATAACTACAAGAGCTGGTATTAACGCAATAAATGAATTTCCAACTGCTGGCGGAACTCCCTCTGGTAATTTAATAACAATATTTCTCTTTACGAAAAATCTTAATACCTCTACTGCAAACATACAAACTATTATAGCAGTGAAAAGTCCTTCTGCTCCAAATTTACTAGTATCTAATTGAAAATCCTCTGTCACTTGTGTAAGTAAAAATGCTACAAAAGATATTACTGATCCTGTAATTGGATCTAATTTATAGCTTTTAGCTAAGTGATATCCTATTCCAAGGGCTGCTAAAACGCCTAGAACTCCAAATGATGAATTTACAACTACATTCATCTTTGGGCCAAGCTCTCCAATATAATCTGCCCACCAATCAAATGGAAGGTTACCTAAAATAAGAAATATACTTCCTACAATAATGAATGGAATTGTAATAGCTAATCCATTACGAATTGCCATTAGATGCCTTTGATTACCGACTTTAACTAATGGTGGTATCATCTTTTCTTGAAAAAAATCCATAAATCTTTCCATAATTTCTTCTCCTCCATAATTTTTTCGTTCTGTTAAGCTGCATAAACATCTTTCAATTCTATTTAAGTAGTAATCGCAAGCTTGCTAAGTATTGAATATCTCTGCTAAAGTATTAAATAATAGAACTGAAGAAAACAAACATAAAAATTTTCTATCTTACGATAAGTTATATAAAACTAATTTTAATAAACATTATATTCAAACAATGTATTATGAAAAATGAAATCCATAACTTTTGCATAATATTATTAATACTCAAAAATGAAAATAATTAAATCCCATAATTATTTCAGCATACTAAAGTAATCGTTTTTATATGTTACAGTATAATTTTAATATTTATAAATGTATAAGACAAATATAATTGAATTATTGTTTATTATTACTATCACAATATAAATTTTCACTCAATATATAGGCAAAAGATTACGTTTATTTTTTATAAAATACAAGAGATTTGAGGTTTATGGTAAATAACTAATTTTGTTTATTAAATTTATGCTTAAGTAGGATTAAACTAAAATTATATAATCGCTAAATAGTAAAATTTCTATGAAGTATTAAATTATTTCTTCTAGCAACTCACAGAATGAATTTATTTTTACATAGAATTATATAAGCAATTACCATGCCAATACTCTAAAATACTGATAAAACTCAGACTTAATTGATTCAGTATAAAATCAATACACATTTTACAGTTTTCTAAAGATATAATACACATATGTGTATTATATCTTTTCTACATTTCGTTTTTCATAACTAAAAGGCTTAAAATACTGCCATATATAATTAAACGCCAGTATTATGCCATTAATTGATTACGTAGCCTACTAACGCTTTGAATATAAATTTGTTATCACAACATATATGCATACAAAATTAATATTTAAAAGTGCAAAAATCTGTATAAACTAAAAAACAGTATTAATACTTGTCCATATTAATACTGTTTTTTATCTTTATTTATATAATTTTATTGCATAGCTAAAAATCTAATTACTATCCTGTTTACATTAATTTTAGTAGCTATCACAAATTAGTATAAGAAAAACCTGTTCTTAAACCATTAATTAATACTAATAAACATCACCATCTATATTGAAAGTATCTCCATAAACTGTAAAATTAAAGTCTGGTTTCAAATCTACATTACCTGCTTTTAATAATTTTCTATATGCATTAACTCTATCCGAACCTTCTGGATCATCATCTTTAAGGAATGCATATCTATAATCCATTACACTAGAAAGAAATTTATTTTCATCTATACCATCCTTAGGTAATCCACCTAACTTTTTCTTAGCCGAATTAATATATTCTTTTGCTCCATCTTCTCCATGATTTACACACATATCATATATAAATGCTAAAGTTAGTTGATGTTTAGCGCCAATGGAAGTTGCTAGAGATACTGCTGGTTTCCAATACATTTCATCAAGTTCATATAATTGAGCTTTCTTAAATAATGAATCATTACATGCCTTTACATCTTTTATAAAATTATCTAGGCCTTTAATATCATCATTTTTTCCATCCTCATCATGTTCTTCCTTGTCTATTCTATCTAATACTGGAATATACTTTGCCAAATTATTATTGGGATTTAGCTTAGTATAATAATGTATTAATATATTTCCATCGTAAGTTCCTGTAGTAAATCCTATACATCCAAATGTAATTCCTCGTCCATCAAATGAGCCAAGCTTCTCTGCATAATTATAAACAAACTTTGTTTTACTGTTTTCACATACAGTCGTTAACTGAAGGTCCACTGCTTTTTGTTCAGAATTTGCAGTAATGGCTAATGCTGCTGAAGAGAATGAGAGACACATAGTCAAAGATACTGCTAAAGTAACTAATTTTCGTAAATTTTTCATATAAAAATTCCCCCTAATAATTATTTTATCTCAATTATATATAAAGCAAATATTATGCCAATTATAAAATACAAATAATGTATATTGAAAACAGATGCTTTATAGATAAATAATACATATTATTTAATGTGTATTCTAAAAATACATGTACAATACACATAAATGTATTAATTGCATAATATGTAAATCGCATATAATCTTAAAAAGTAAAAGCTTTGTATTGAATTACTTAATCCTTTGAAATATTAATAATTCAATACAAAGCTTAATTATTATGAGAATATAATTTTCTAATCTTCAAGAATAGCAGCTACAATACTTGAATTTTTCAACATAAAGTTTTTTTATCTAAAATTAAAACATTATCGTAACGTTAACACTTTTGTTTACATATAATAATTCATGGTAATAGTTCGAATATATATCTTAAGATAAAATAATATTATGGAGGAAAACAAATGACTAAAATATATGAAGGAGACGCTATAAATCAATATACTGGCGTAAAACCAACTGAATTAATGCAGGAATCATCAAATCTTTTATTTAGAGTTCCTGTATTCCTAAGCCATCCAAGTAGATTGAATTCTATTCAACAAGAATTTGTTGATGCTATAATATCTAAAATAAGAGAGGCTTTATTATTTCCACGTACCCTACCAGTAACCGAACAATATCCCGAAACTCCATTAACAAATATCAGAAGAATAATGCTATCTAGTTATGGATTTATTTCACTTAATCTTAATCAACGACAGGTATATATAATTCAAAATAATCTTGGTCAACCTCAAAATCAGTTTGCTCTTGAGGGTAGTCCTTTTGCTCAAATTGAACCAGCTATGGCTTATCAATACGGTCTTCCTATTCTTCTTATAAGAGAAGCTGGAGTAGAACAAAGTGGGATTTGGTCATTTGGTATAGGTCCATTTCTAATTTTGGAGTGGGATCCTACAAGGCCACTTGAAGATTTCTTTACAAGCAATGCGTGGCTAGAAATATTTCAAAATTGGATATCACAGGTAAGAAACGGATTTTATCTTCAAACTCAACCTGAATTTAAATATTCTTGTAATAACACTGATGTAAGGTAAATTAAAAATATTTCTTAGTTTTTATACTCCATCTAAAAGATATAAAAAAGCTGTTACATCACAAAGAAATTCTTTATGTAACAGCTTAACTTTTCTTTTAACTGACATTAAAGTACTTTTTAAACACGATTCTTAATTGTTCATTATAATCCTTATTAAGCCTCCAAAACTTCCACACGCTAAAAATCCCCATGATAATTTAATCTATCATGGGGATTAAACAAATACTAGTAATATCTGAATTAACAAAATCAACATATATTAATTAATATCTATTTGCTTCTTATTATTCTTCCTCTAAAATTTCTTCTACTTCCTCTACACTAAGCCCTGTGGCTTCTGCAATTTCATCAATTTCTTCAAAGCCCATTAAATCACGAGCTAATGAAATCATAAGCTTTTTCACATTTTCTTCAACACTTGGTGGAAGCTCAGACATATCAGTTAAATTTTCTGTTAAATCAAAATATTCTTCTCCATAAGACTCGTCTTCTTCTCCTTGTTCAAAAAGTCTTCTTTTCTTAGCCTTTTCTCTATCAAACTCATTAAGGTATACTAACTTACTATTGTTTACTTCTAAGTCTTCATCTGAAAATACTGTTATACCTTCATTCTCCAATAAAAGAGCTGTAATTCCTTTGCCTTCTATCTTATTACCTGTAAAAGTACCATCATAGACAAAGTTAGATCCACATGAAGGACTTCCTTCTTTTAATATAGCTTTTGTGGCTCCAAGTTCTTTCGCAATTTTTAATGTTTCATATGCACCATCTATAAATTGCTTAGTAAAATCCTCACCTTTATTACTTAATGCTTTTCCATTCCCATCTAACACTTCACTTGCTGCACTATTTAGCTCAACAGGATTTCTTGGAGTTGGTAATCCGCCTAATTGTTCTGGACAAACTAGAACCGCTCTTCCTTCTCTAAATAATTTTAAACATCTATCATTTAGATTATTTTTACCACTATATTTACAATTAACTCCACACAAGCATGCACTTATTATGTACATATTATCACCTCTTATCTAACGTACACTTAACACTATAAACCAAAAACTTAAGAGAAATTTAATTATAGCTTTACTTAATTATACATTAATATTTGTATAATATTCTTACTAACAATAATTTTAATGATATTTTTAACTTAAATAAGTAAAAATATTAGGTATATGAAAAAATAACTACCCCTTAAGTTCTACCATAGTAACTCCGTCTCCACCTTCACCATATGCACCTAGTCTATATGATTTTACATGTGGATGTCTCTTAAGCATATCATTTATTGCTTTACGAAGTACTCCAGTTCCTTTACCATGAACTATTGTTACTTCCCCTAAGTTAGCCATATATGCATCATCTAAATATTTATCTGCTTTGTAGCACGCTTCTTCTGCATCTAATCCCCTTAAGTCTACTCTAGATTCTACATTACTTAGATTAAGCTTTACTTCTCTTTTTCTTCTTACTTTTTCTTCTTTAGTAACTTGAGTTTTTCTTAAATCTTTAAGCTTAACATTTATTTTCATTATTCCAGCTTCAACTTGAACTTCGCCCCTATTATCTGGCATAGAAACAATAATTACTTTTTGGTTTAATGAAGGCAGGTAGGCTTCCATACCAAGAGTCACATTAGTTATAGATTCCCCTTCATTTTCCTTCATTTTGTGAATTCCTTTTTCTCTTTCTTCTAAGCTATCTTTAAGTTTCTTTCTTTCTTCTTCAAGCCTTTGTCTTCCGCCACTTGATATTCCAATTTTTTCAAGTTCCCTCATAGCTTTTAAAATCTCATCTGCTTCATCTTTAGCATTTGCAATTATCTCTTTTGCCTCACGCCTAGCATCCATATAAGCTTTTTCTCTAGTATTTTCTAATTTTTCAAGCTTTTCTTCATACTTCTTTTTAAGATCTTCTGCTTGATCTCTAAGTATCTTAGCTTCCCTTGCTTCTTTTTTAGCTATTATACTTTTTTCTTGAAGTTCCCTGATTAGATTTTCAAATTGAAGATTTTCCTCGGACATATATTCTTTTGCGCGTTTAATGACACCTTCTACAAGTCCTAATCTCTTAGAAATCTCAAAGGCATTTGATTTACCTGGAACACCAATTAATAATCTATAAGTTGGCCTCAAGGTTTCTATATCAAATTCAACAGAAGCATTTTCTACACCATCTGTTTTTAATGCATAAGCTTTAAGTTCACTATAGTGAGTTGTTGCGATTAGCTTTGCGCCTCTATTTCTTAAAGTTTCTAATATTGATACTGCAAGAGCTGCTCCTTCCGCTGGATCTGTACCTGCTCCAAGCTCATCAAATAAAGCTAAAGACTTGTCATCTACATGCTTCATGATATTAACTATATTAGTCATATGAGATGAGAAAGTAGATAAGCTTTGTTCAATACTTTGTTCATCACCTATATCTGCAAATATTTCTCTAAAGAATGCTATAGATGAGTTATCTCTAGCAGGAATTAATAATCCGCTTAATCCCATAATATGAAGCAAACCAACAGTTTTTATTGTAACTGTCTTACCGCCGGTATTTGGTCCTGTTATCATCAAGGTTTGAAATTCTTCCCCTAGATATATATCTGATGGCACAACTTTATCGCTTTCTATTAATGGATGCCTTCCAGAGAATATGCTAAATGCTCCATCTTCTCTAACTATAGGCTTTACAGCATTTAATGCAGATGCATATCTTCCTTTTGCAAATATAAAGTCAAACTCAACAAGTACCTTTAGGTTACTTAAACATGAATCTCCATTAATTTTAACTTTCAATGAAAGATCAGAAAGTATCCTTTCTATTTCAGCTTTTTCTTTTAAAAACAACTCTCTTATTTCATTGTTTAAATTTACTAGACTCATAGGCTCTATAAAAAAAGTTGCTCCAGTTGAACTTTGATCGTGTACAAGTCCTGGAACTTGACTTTTATATTCTGATTTTACAGGAAGCACATATCTATCGCCTCTCATAGTATATAAATCATCCTGTAAGTATTTTGAATTACTTCTAACAATAGAACTTATTTTTTCCCTAACTGAAGAATTCTTTTCTTTTAAGCTTCGTCTGATATTATAAAGAGTTTGGCTAGCTTTATCACTAATTTCATCCTCTGATACTATAGCTCTTTCTATTTCGTCTTCTAATGCTTTTACTGGAGCTAATATGTAAGCTAAGTCTTCAAGTTTTGGATATGACTTTTCAACTTCTTCTCTTTTAAAGAATTCCTTCATATTTCTCGTAGCTTTAAGCATTCCACCAACTTTTAATAATTGTCCTGGTGATAAGGTTCCTCCCTTTTTAGCTCTTTCTATACCTTCATGTATATCAGCTAATCCTTCAAGTGGTGGATTCCCCTTTGATATTAAGATTTCAAGAGCCTCGTTTGTCTCTTCTAACTTATTATTTATTTCATATAAATTATCATAAGGCTCAAGAGCCTCAACTTTTGCTTTAGCAGCATTTGTTCTTGCATATTTTTTAATTTTTTCTTTTATCTTATTAAACTCTAAAATTCTTAGAGATCTTTCATTCATTATCCCACATCCTAACAATCAATCGATCAATCAATAATTGACAGCATATAAGAGATAACTAAAACTTTATACTTATAAAACTTAAAATACTCTCTTTCTAATAAGTTTCAAAGTAATTTTCACCTTAATTATCAATTACAAACCGTCAACTATTCCTTGGTATTATTCTACTCCACGTTTATAGTGGCCCTTAGTATATTTATTATTTTCATTTTTTGCTTTACGAGTAATTTGATTTAAAACATCTTTTACTTCATCATAACTTTCATCTTTAAAGTCTACTCTAAAATTTGAAATATTAAAAGACTTAAGTTCTTCCATTTCATCAATTAAATTTGTAGATATTGAATTTAAAATATAACTTCTACAGCTATTATCACCCAAAACAGTAAAACTTTCGTTCATTCTATCTATTAACTTAAAGTTATCCTTCATACACACACCACTACATTCTTTTTTAGATGACTTATTACCAAAAGTACTTCCCATAGGACAATATTCACTAATCATAAGCTCAGTTTTTCCATAAATATTTATTCCCATGTTGCAGTTAGTGTGCTTCATTAATTCTTTTATTTCTTTCGATTTAGTTCAAGACTTAAGAATGGAATGTCAACGTCTTGCGCATAAAATTCAGCCGCTTCTTTATTAAATATATTTAACTTATAATCTCCTATTATAAATAATTTATCTTTATAGATTTTTATTATTCCAGCATTAGATGTAATTATTCCCTTTATATAAGGTTTTAGTTCATCTATTATCTTTACTATGCTATTAAATTCCTGCTTAATAATACTTGGAACTTTTAAATATATATTTTTATCTTTTGAAGTTTCATATAAATTCTTTAAATCATTTTTATTCAACGCATGTTTTTGCCTGCTGAAAAATATATCTAACGCTATATTTTGAGCCTTATCATCCTCAAGTAGTGCCTTTAGTTGATCTTTTGTAATACAACTATAAATATAGCCTAAGTTTTCCTGACATTTTGCATTATATTCTTTAATAGTTCCTTCTGTTCTTTTCCTTCTATATGAACTTATTTCTTCTTTTAAAATCTTTTCAAATAATTCTCTTCTTAGATTATTTATAGATGAAATTCTTATAAATCCATCGTCAAAAAAATCAAAAATTATCTTATCAAATTTATATGGAATTTCTCCTGATTTTCTTAAGGCTTCCTCTACTCTTTCTCTTGTTAATGGTTTATTCGTTGCTTCTTCAACCATTTCTCCATAAACTCTATATTCTTTTTTATTGTATTTTGCTTTAATACAAAGAGGTGCATTAACTTTAAATTCAATCTCTCCAGTTAAATTTATCTTCCTTTTATAAGGTTTTAAATCATCATTTAACTCATCATAAAGTTTTTTATCAGACATCTTATATAGCTTATAACCTTTTTTGTATCCCCCAGTTGGAAATAATTTTACTGTTTCACCCTTAAAAGCTTCCTTAACTTCATTATTATTATTTAAAATTTTACTTAAAGTAAATCCATCGTCATTAAACCTTATACCATCACCCAAAGATACACTTGCTTCTAGTTTAACTTCTCCACTGTTAGACACCTGACCTATATATACACCAGTATTTTTAGGGTAATTATAACTCATCATATCTTTTCCTACATTTTTATATAGATATGCTTTAGCAAAACCTTCTCTATTAAATAGCTGTGCTAATTCTTGTCTTCCCCTTTGTAAATCAAACTTTGTATTTACTAATACCTTATCAATAGCTTTTCTATAATTCCTTGTAACTCCAGCAACATATTCTGGCTTTTTCATTCTTCCTTCAACTTTTAATGACGAAGTTCCACTCTTTATAACGGCGTCCATATCATCAATAAAACATGTATCTTTAGGACTTAAAAGATAAGCCTTTCTTTCTCCAAAATTTTCACCCTTCAAGGTATACTGCATTCTACAAGGTTGTGCACACCTTCCTCTATTTCCGCTTCTTCCGCCAATCATAGAACTCATTAAGCACTGTCCCGAATAACATACACACAAAGCACCATGTACAAATATTTCTGTCTCAATTCCCAAATCTTTTGAAATATACTTAATTTCATCTACTGTAAGCTCTCTAGATAAAACTATTCTCTGCATTCCTTTTTCTCTAAAATATAAGGCTCCCTCTGCATTATGAATTGTCATTTGTGTAGATGCATGAAGTTCAAAATCAGGATACACATCTCTTATTAATTTTACTAACCCTAAATCTTGTATTATTATTGCATCTACTCCAATTTCATAAAGGTATCCTGCATATTTTAAAGCTTCCTTTAATTCACTTTGTTTTAAAATTGTATTTATAGTGACATATACTTTTACATTATAGCTATGAGCATAATCAACAGCCTTCATCATTGTTTCATTATCAAAATTTGATGCATAAGCTCTAGCTGAAAATTTATTTCCACCAAGATATATTGCATCTGCTCCATTATTTATAGCAGCAATTAAACTCTCCATGCTTCCTGCTGGAGCCAGTAATTCTATCTTATTCATATTTCTCCTTCATTGATTATCTTTTCTTTTTTACAATAGGACCTACTTGTTCTTTTTTAGCTCTTGCAATTTCTATTTCTTTGTTTATTATTTCTGCTTGTAGCTCAAATAACCTATTGTGAAAAGTTCTTGCTTCTTGATTAAGTTTATCATTTTCATCAGCTAATTCTTCTTTTTCTTTAGCTAGTATTGACATCTTTCCTTGTAAATCATCTATTGATACCTTACTTGTATTCAAATCTTTTTCCTTAGCTTCTATTTCTCTTTTTAATTTTAGGAAAATCCCTTCTTTATCTTCCAATTCCTTTTCTAATCTAGCTAAAGCTCTCTCTCTACTTGCTAATTCTTCTTTAATTCTTCTCAAGTCATTTTCTTTACACTCTAATGTATTGCTTACTTCCTCAATCTCTTTTACCTTAAGGTTAACTTCTACTTCTTTTTCTTCATGAACTTCTTTAAGTTCACCTTTTAGCTTTTCATTATCATTTCTTGTTATTTTTAATTCCCCTTCTAATCTTTCTTTTTCTCTATCAGAATTCTCTATTTCTTGTGATAATTTATCGTTAGTATCATTGATATTTTTAATTTCATTATTTAAAATATCTTGTTTTTTATTTAATTTATTAATTTCGCTTACTAAAGTATCCTTTTCTTCATTTAATAAATCAATTTGACTTACTAACCCTTCATTTTCTTTATTCAGCTTGCTCAATTTTTGCTTACATTCCGTAATCTCTTTTTCTGATTCTTCAAATAGATCATTAAGCTGTTTATTAAGATCAGCTTTTTCCATATTATTATCTTGAATTTCTTTTGTTAATTTAACAGCATTATCTTTTTCAAGTTTTAAACTATTATTTAATTCCTGCTCTCTTTCAAGTAATTTTTTAATTTTCTTATTTAATTCTTCTTCACTTAGTAACAATTCTGTAATTTTATTTTTTAGTATTTCTTTTTCTTCTCTAGCTTTAGAAGTTATTGCATTATTAGTCGTAATTTGATTTTCTAACTTTTCCTTATACTCCGCAAGTTCTTTAGCACATTTATGATGCTCCTCATTTAATTTTTCTAAATTTGCTTTACATGAGGTATATTCTTTGTTTATAACCTCTTTATTACTAATTTCATATTTTAAGTTTTCGCTTGCTTTTTTTAATTCCTTACACACATTATTATAATCAGCTTCTAGCGAGATATTCTTTTCTTGTAATAGAAGCATCTTATTTTCTAAATTTAACTTAGTTTGAGTAAGTTCTTTTATTTGCTTATCTAACTCAAAATTTACAGCAGTCATTTCGTTTAGTTGTTCAGTCACCATATCTTTTTCTTTGCTAACTTTAGTAAGTTCGCTAGTTAAACTACTTACTTGTTCATTAGCTTGTTGCACTTGCTTATCTAATCTATGCTCTTTGTTTTTGGCCTCATCTATCTTTTTATAAAGAATCTTGCTCTTCTCTTTATAGTCGGAAATATCTTTTGTTAAGGCTTCATTACTATTCTTATTTCTCTTATTCTCATCAGTTATTAATTTATTTTCTTTTTTCAGCTTTTCATTTTCAATTTTCAGTTTATTAATTTCATCACTTAATGAACTAAATTTTACTTCTACATTATTATATTTCCCATGTAGTTCTTCTTCTTTCTTCTGAAAATTATTTTGAAGTTCTGATTTTTCTCTATTTATATTTTCTAATTGCAAGCTAAGCTCGTCTACTTTCTTCTTTAACGAAGAATTTTCACCACTAATGGCTTCTTTTATTTTAATTGCTTTATCTAATTCTAAATCACACTCGTAAAGTTCATCAGCTATATTCACCGCCGCTAAAACAGAAGCATCTGTTGTACTAAAACTAGCTTTCTTAGACAGAATTTCTTTAATTCTTGTATCAACAAAATTTGCTACCCCAAGCAAATATTTTTCGTCTTTTTCCCCTTTTAAGTTATAATTCATACCATTTATATTAACTGTTACCCTAATCATAATAATAGCACCTCGTAAAATTCTTTATTACTTCTAATTATATGGTATATTCATCAATAAAACAATTATGTTAGGTTAACTGAACCTTGAATTCTTGCACTTTTTCTTTAAATTTACGAAAAACAACCTATATCTATTCAATTGCTAAAAAAGTTTTCGTACTTCTTAAATTTTATGCTATACTTATTTTGATTATTTTATTGTTTAATTGTATAAAAATGATTAATATTACTTTATTGTGTTAATCATTCTTATATATAACTAGAATTGGGCGGTGAGTGAAATTAATATTAAATCTATTTTAAGCATATTACTATCAAAAATTACTGCGTTTTCTGCAAAACACATTGTAAAAGGTGGAAGTAATTTTCCTGGTAAGATAGCTTTAAAAATTGATAAATCAATCTTAAAACATGTTAGTAATGGATACAAGGTGATTCTAGTTACTGGAACTAACGGAAAAACAACAACTACAAGCATGATTTATAATATCCTAAAGGAAAATAAATTACACGTTATAACAAATAGCACTGGAGCCAATTTATACCCAGGTATCGTAGCTTGTTTTGTTTCCAACTATTCTTTTTTTAAGAAAAAAGAAAATCCTTATGCGGTAATAGAAGTTGATGAGGCTAATGTAAAATTCATTACAGAACATATAACCCCTGAAATAATAACTGTAACTAATTTATTTAGGGATCAGCTAGATAGATATGGAGAGGTTTATACAACTCTAGTTAAAATTTTAGAAGGTGTGACTAAAGTTCCTGAGTCAAAACTAGTTTTGAATGGTGATGAATCTTTACTCGGAAAGTTAGATATAAAAAATCCAGTAGTATATTATGGTTTTAATACACCTATTAAAGAAGATACTACATTGGAAATAAATGCTGATGCAAAGTTCTGTAAGTTCTGTAAGGCACCTTATTCATATAATCTAGTTACTTATAATCACTTAGGCGATTTTTACTGTCCTGAATGTGGTTACAAGCGTTCTGAACTTGCTTATGCTGTAAATAAAATTTTTGATTTAACACCTGAAAACTCTTCTGTATTAATTAATGACACTGAAGTTTTCATAAGCCAATCAGGTGCTTATAATATTTACAACGCCTTATGTGCATTTGCCATTTCAAAAGAACTTGGAATAGAAGACTCAGTAATTAAAGCTTCTCTTCAAAATCAAAGTTCAAGCTTTGGCAGACAAGAGCAAATATCTATTGATAATAAAGATGTACAAATTATATTAGTAAAAAATCCAGCTGGATATAACCAAGCTTTAGACACCCTTGCTCTTAATACGAGTGAATTTTCAGCAGTTTTCATGTTAAATGATAATTACGCTGACGGACGTGATGTCTCTTGGATTTGGGATGTAGACTTCGAAAAAATATCTAGTTTAAAAATAGAAGATATTTTTGTATCAGGAATTAGAATGTATGATATGGCAGTAAGATTAAAGGTTGCTGGATTAAATGTAGATAAATTTATTTTAAAAGAAGATTATGAAGAGCTTACAGATAAAATTAAGGAATCTGCATCTAAAAAAATATATATATTAGCAACTTATACTGCAATGATTAATTATAGAAAATATCTTCATTCAAAAGGTTATATAAAAAAACTTTGGTAAGATAAGGAGAATACTATTATGGAATTAACTATTTGTCATTTATATCCGGATTTACTAAATGTATATGGTGACGTAGGTAATGTACTCATTTTAAAACATAGAGCAGCCCTTAGAGGAATTGATGTAGATATAATAAATACTTCAATAGGTGAAAACATAGATAAAGACAATGTGGACATCATCTTCTTCGGTGGTGGCCAAGACTATGAACAGTCTATAGTCTCTAATGATTTAAATGAGATAAAGAAAGATGCTTTAACAAGTTATATTGAAGATGGCAAAGTTATGCTAGCTATATGCGGCGGATATCAATTATTAGGTAAATACTACACTGCTCCAAATGGAGAAAAAATAGATGGACTTGGTATTTTAAATCTATATACCGAAGGCGGGGATACTAGATTTATTGGAAATACAGAAATATTTAACGAAGAATTTAATGAAACTTATGTTGGATTTGAAAATCATTCTGGTAGAACATATATAAATGACCATACTCCCCTTGGAAAATGCATTCACGGATATGGCAATAATGGTGAAGATGGATATGAAGGATGTATCTATAAAAATACATTTGGTTCGTATTTTCATGGCTCTTTTCTTTCAAAAAATCCAGAATTTGCAGATAGGCTTCTAACATTAGCTTTGAAGAACAAATACGGAGAAGATGTAAAATTAGAAAACTTGAATGATAATTTCGAATTAAAAGCAAAAAATTCTATAATACAAAGACTAAAGTAAATATTACAAAATTGTAAATTCTCATATATTGTTTGTAACTTTTTACATAACATTTATTGTTATAGCATTACATAAATGTTATACTTAAAATGTTTTATTATACTTAAGGCATGTTAAAAAAGATTATTATTTTATATATGTTTAAAAGAAGTGGAGAGATTTGACTTGAAAAAAAATTTAATTTTAAAAGCATTTGCATTAACCCTTTCTCTTTCTTTATTTAGTCCATTAAGTATGGCAAGTTATGCAGCAAGCAATTCTGCAAAACCTAATACTGAAACTTCATCAGAGAACTTACCAAACATTAAAGCTGAAGCTGCTTTAACTATGGATTTAGAAACAGGAGAGATAATTTATTGCAAGGATGCTGACAGCAAGAGATATCCTGCTAGTACAACAAAACTTTTAACTGGCTTATTATTAGCTGAAAGCAAAGACAAAGCAGATCAGCTTGAATATACTAAATCTGCAAAGGAACAACCTGAATACTCTTTAAATTTAAATTATATGCATAATACTATGCAGCCTGGTGACAAAGTAACTGCCGATGATATAATGAAGGGCTTACTACTTTTTTCTGGTAATGATACTGCATATGTAATAGCAGACAATATTTCCGGAGATGTTAAATCATTTGCTGAATTAATGAATAAAAAAGCAAAAGAACTTGGAGCTAATAATAGTAACTTTGTTACTCCTAATGGACTTCATGATCCAAATCATTACACTACAGCATATGACCTTTCAATGATCATGAAGGCAGCTTTTGCAAATCCTTGGGAAAGAGAAACAATGGAACTTGAAAAAGCTCCTATAAATTTAAAAAATTCTAGAATAATTTTAGAAAATAGAAACTTAACACTTGGTAAAAATGGTAACCTTGCTGGTAAAACTGGTACAACTAATGAAGCTGGCGGTTGTTTAGCGACTGTTTATGATAGAGATGGGCGTCAGTTAATTGGTATTGTTCTTAAAAGTAGACAAATTGATAATGCAGATATGACAAAATTTAATGATATGGATGCTATTATGGATTATAGCTATGGTGCTAAAAAAGAAGTTTATAAATCAAATGGTGAAAGTGTTGGAACCGCTGATGTAAAATATAAACCATTTATATTATTTGGGCCTACAAAAACTATCTCTGTTCCAATTAAATTGACTCAAGATGTGAACTATTATAAAAATGCTATAAACGATTCTGAATCTCAGATTACTTATAAAGGAACAGATTCTACTGCATGGAGTTTACTATTCAATAAAAATACTAAACTTACTTATAGTACAAGAAATCATTCTGAAGAAGTTACAGGTTCAGTTGATATTTCACTAGGTTCAATAATTAAAGATAATTTAATTATCTACATTTCTACTTTAGTAGGTTTGGCTATTATCGTAACTCTTATTGCTCTTATTAAAAATGCTGCATCTAATTCAAGACGCAAGAATAAAAATTACTATAGCCGTTCTAACAGAAGAAGAAGATAATTAAATAACTTTACTTAATTTCTATAATATATCTTAAGCATCTTCAAAAATAGGTTGTATTCTTCCTAGGTATTTGAAGATGCTTTTATTTAAGGAGTAATTAACATGAATAAATTGAATTTTAAAGGCAGTGTTATGCTTAATCCCACGCCTGTAGTACTTGTCACATCAAAAAACAAAGATGATAAAGTTAATGTTTTTACGGTTGGCTGGGTAAGTACTGTTTGCACTAAAGAACCTATAATAGCTATGGGAATACGACCTGAGAGATTATCTTATGATTACATAAAAGAAAGTGGTGAATGCGTTATTAATTTGCCGACTAGAGAAATGGTTAAGATCGTTGATTATTGTGGAGTTCGCTCTGGAAAGAAAGAAGATAAAATTAAACATTTTGGTTTGCAACTTAATAAAGGTGAAAGTATATCCACACCTTCATTGCAAAAATCGCCGATAGCTTTAGAATGTAAGTTAAAATCAATTACGCCTCTAGGTACACATGATCTATTCCTGTTTGAAGTAACAAACGTAAAGGTCGACGAAGACTTAATTGATTCAAATGGTAAGATATGCTTTAACAAAGCCAACTTGATTTGTTATAGCCATGGTGAATATTATGGCCTAAACGCTAAACCATTGGGCACATTTGGATATTCAGTAAAAAAGAAAAAAAAAGTACATAAAAAATAATAATCCTCAATTTATTTTTATATTTATATGTTGCAATTCACAATGCACAATTTCAGCTAAAATTTTTGCGATATTTTTATAATTATGATGAATAATTATTTTGCAATATATATATTTAAATTTAAAGCAGTTACAATGTCTTTCGCTATGTAACTGCTTTCTTGTTTATATAATATATTTTCAATGTAGAATAAATTTAATATTAAAAGACAATCTAATAGTAAATCTTACAATTTGAAATTGTCATATGGAGGATTGAAATGAAAATATTAAAAAAGATACTATCGTTCATAATTATATTAGCTATTATACCTACTTATAATCTTAAAACTGCTTTATATGCAAATGCACAAGTTCTTCCAGAGAAGCCAGTAAAGGTAGCCACACTGTTATTTGCTTTAGATGATCCTTATATATCTTTAGTAAGAAATAGCCTTGAGGAAATTCAAAATAAAAGCAAAGATTCTGTTAGCTTTA
Organism: Clostridium sp. MF28; assembly: GCF_002969175.1. NCBI lineage: Bacteria > Bacillati > Bacillota > Clostridia > Eubacteriales > Clostridiaceae > Clostridium > Clostridium sp. MF28. The sequence goes on along the minus strand of NZ_CP014331.1, from coordinate 4,479,031 downwards.
CTTTTTTGGATGGCAGAAGAAATCAAGGTATACAAAATGCTTTATTAGATTCAGCGCTCCAAAGTGATTACGATCTTTTATTAATAAATTTAGTAAGCTTAGATAGAAATACTGTAGAATCAGTTATTAGAAAAGCAAAACAAAGAAATATTCCTGTGATTCTATTTAATACAGTACCTTTTGATACTGAACCAATCAAATCTTATAATAGAGCTCTTGTTGTATCAACAAATGCTGATCAATCTGGGATTTTGCAAGGAAATCTAATTGTTAAAGAATGGAATTCTGATAAAAAAACTATGGATAGAAATGGTGATAACGTATTACAATATTTTATGTTAAAAGGTCCAAATAATAGTACTGTAACAAATGCAAGAAGCACATACTCTATATCAACTATTAATGATGCTGGAATTAAAACACAAGAAATTTTATCTAAATTCTGTTATTGGGATGAAATATGCGCCAAAGATTCTACTGAATTACTATTTTTGAGATATGGAGATAAAATCGAGGCAATAATTTCAAATAATGATGCCATGGCTATAGGTGCAATTGAAGCATTACAGAAATACGGATACAATAAAGAAGATAAATCAAAATATATACCTGTTTTCGGAATTGATGGAATACCAGCAGCTAAAGACCTAATTAATAAAGGTGTTATGACAGGCACTGTTTTTCAGGATCCTAATCAAACAGCTGAAGCCCTTTATTCCATAGGAATGAACTTAGTTGGTAATAAAAATCCTCTTGAAAATACAAATTATAAATTTGATGAAACAGGAGTTACAATTCAAATGCCCTATCAAGAATATACTCCTCAAAAATAACACTATACACATTCTATTAATTAATAAGGCTGTTTTAAAGTAATTAAGATATATATACCCAATTAATTTAAAGCAGCCTTATTATATTTAGCTAAGAACCGAAATTTACAAATTAAAATAACCCAGCTCATCCCTATGTCCGCCAAGTAAATAATTAATGTAATTTTATGAACTTACTTATAATATAAAATGTTTTTCTAATTCTTCAATCATTTTAGATTTAAAAGCAGTAAATTTATTATTATATTTACAAATTACTTTTTCATGCTTCTTGTCATATACCACAAAAGAAATATAAACTGTATCATTATCATAACAAAGCAAATATCCTAGTTCTGAATTTTCTTCTAAATCTATTTTTTTATACTCATTGGATACTATTTCATATAAATTGGTTTCTTTTTTTTCTAAAATAACATATTGTGATCTCTTCTCATCATTTTCATTCATATTACAATATCTTTCATCACTTAAGTTTATAAAAATATTATCATCATTATATTTCCCAAATGGAAGATACAAATACCTCTTCTCTTTAATGAAAGAAATAACAGAATCTTTTATTTCGTCTTTTCTCCCCTTGTATTTTCTTCCATCCTTGTTGATTGAAAACATTAAATCCGTATACTTTCCATCCCATTTAAAATATTTCCTTTGCCATTCCTCAAGAAACAATAACATATTCAAGAAATCTAATTCACTGTACTTCTTTTTTATTAAATAGTCCTTCTTAAGTAAATTCTCTAACTGCTCCCCTACATTTTTATCTATTTCTTCTAAAATAGTAGCTTGTCCTCGCTTACTCAAAAAATCTCCAAATTCATCTCCAAAACTACTTGTTAAAATTATCTTAAGAATCATTTTGTTATACTTCAAGGATTTTTCTTTAATATTCTTAGCGTATGTATTTTCACTACAACTATCTAAATATTCTTTAATCAAAGTTGAATCTTTTTGAATATACCCTTCTTTTCTCAGCCTCATCTGGCTTAGATCCTTTTTTACATACTCATCCATAAGATGATTCTGCTTGTCCACATCTTTGGCTTTTATCGATGTAATTATAGGTATAGTCTTTGATACTTTTTCTTCTAAAGCTTCTTCCACATTAGTTAAGTAGCTTTTAGGAAATTTCAAAGCACATTTACTATCTAACTTTTCTTTAAATTTGTTAACTATATTTATTTCTTCCATAATATTTACTTCTTTTTTAGATACAACTTTTTCCTCAACTTCAGATATAATAAGCAATTTACTTCTTTCAAAAGCATACCCTAGTCCATAAGTTATAAGAACTTCATCATCGTGAGCCATATTTAATCTTCTCCTACACCAGCATTAATTTTTTAATATCATAAACTATCATTTTTTAAATTATTCATAATTACTCTATCTTAAATAATTATAATTTGCTTTTCTTCCTATAATCAACAAGTAAATATTACTAAACCTCTTTTATAGTCCCATTATTTATAATATACATGTATAAATATATTTTTTGTAAATTCTAATACTTATATTTACCTTATAATCTACCTATTCCACTTCATATATTGCCACTTATAAGAAAATAACGGATTATTTCTAAATAATTTCTTTAGAATAACCCGTTATTTTTACTGCTAACTTTTAATAGTCTTTTTAAGCTTTTACTTTATTATGTGATATATGTACAATGCTAAATTATATACTAACGGAGCAATCATCACTGTCATTATTCCTGCAATGCCAATTGATAGACTACTCATTGCCCCTTCTACTTCCCCAAGCTCTAAAGCCTTACTAGTACCAACTGCATGAGATGCCGTTCCTATAGATACACCAACTGCAACCTTATCTTTTATCTTAAAAATTTTACATATAGTCGGTCCAAATACAGCCCCAACTATACCTGTGATTATAATTGCAAGGACTGTTATTGGAACAACTCCTCCTAATTGACTGCTTATTGATATTCCTATAGGAGTTGTTACTGATTTTGGAACTAATGATTTTATTACACTTGAATTAAGTCCAACTAAATAAGATATTCCTATTATAGAAATTATCCCTATAGCGCTACCAACAAATATACCTGTTAAAATAGCCTTAGCATTCTTTTTCAAAAGATCCAGCTGTTTATATAAAGGTACTGCAAGTACAACAGTTGATGGTCCAAGAAACATATTTATAAATTGACCACCTTTATTATATGTATCAAAATCAATATGAAATGCAAACAAAAAACATATTATAATTCCTATTGCAATTAATAGTGGATTTAAAATTGGTATTCTTGTATTTCTGTTAATGAATATACCAACTTCAAAAGCCGCAAGTGAAAGTACTAGTCCAAATAAAACATTGTTCGTTAATATTTGCATATATTCTCCTCTTTTCTTATCACTTTATCTGTACGTAAACTAACTATTTTTCCTTGGCTTTCTTGAAATAGCCTGAACGACAATACCAGTCACCCCAATTATTATTATAGTCGTCAATATACATACTAATAATAATTGCCACCATGTCGCTTTTATTATTCCAAGCGACGTCATTAAACCAACTCCTGCTGGAATAAAGAAAAACGCCAGATGGTCTAGTAAAAAATTTGTTATATTTGAAATGCTCTCCACTTTAATTACCTTTGTGTATAATAATATAAATAATATTATCATTCCTAATATATTTCCTGGTATCGGTAGATGAAGCATTGATGATATAAATTCTCCTAATAGATAAATTCCAAATATAATTAGTGCTTCTCTAAATAACTTCAATTTTATCACACTCCAATTATTTAAGCATATTTGTTAAAAAACCAACTTCTCTCTATTCTTAATATGACCTTTACAATTTAATTTACCATCATTACATGGATAAGTAAAATTCCTTTACACTTTAAGTAAAGGTTACCTTTTTGTTAAATATCCTTATATTTTCAGTATTATATATTAATTGCACTTTAAATATAAGTTTCTAAAAATATGTTTAATTTTATTCATTATAAAAATTAAAACGACTTATTTATTATATAAATAAGTCGTTTTAAGAGAGTATTTGTAGAGTTTAATAGTATACTTTTAACTTCTATCCTTTACTAGTTTATTTTCTACTATTGCAACCACCTCATACATGATAAATGCAATTGCTGATAGTATTACAATGCTCATCATTACCATATCTAACTGAGCCACTTGTCCTCCATATACTATCAAAAATCCAAGACCATTCTTCGCTACTAAAAATTCTCCCATTATTACTCCAACCCAAGATAAACCAACATTTATCTTTAGAGCTGATATGAGGATAGGAACAGAGTATGGAAATATTAAATATCTTAATATCTGTATTTTTGTCGCTCTAAAAGTATTCATAAGCATAATTTTCTCTTTATCTATTTCATTAAATCCAGTTAACACACTTATAATTGTTGTTATTACTGATATTAAAAGAGCAATCACTATTATTGCTGGAATACCATTTCCAATCCAAAATATTATTATTGGAGCCAAGGCAACTTTAGGAAGTGCATTTAAAACTACTAAATATGGATCTAGTATTTTTGATACAAAAGGACTCCACCATAAGATTACTGCAATTAGTGAACCTAGTATTGTTCCTAAAGAAAATCCTAAGATTGTTTCATAGCATGTGACTGCGATATGCTTAATTAAACCTCCACCTTCATATAAAGATACAAATGATTCAATTACTCTAGTTGGGCTAGAAGTAAGAAACGGATCTATCCACTTAAGATTTGCAGCTATTTGCCATAAGGCTATGAAAATAACCAATATAAGAATTCTAGTAATTAAAATTTTTCTTTTTATTTTCTTTACCTTATTCAAATATATTTCATGTTCCTTAGACATCTTATTTACTTCACTAGCATTTACACTTTTCTTAGCCATTTCCATCATTCAACTCCTTCCATAACATGTTAAAATAGTCACTAAACTCTGGAGCTCTTCTCTTTTGGAAAGGAGTTAATTCTTCATCGCTAAAATGTATAGGAATTTCTGCCTTCACACTAGATGGTCTCTTAGATAATACTATTACTTTTTCAGACAAAGAAATCGCTTCTGCTATATCATGTGTCACCATTATTGCTGTCTTTTTTTCTGTTTTTATTATCTTATAAACATCGTCACATACTAAAAGTCTCGATTGGTAATCTAGTGCTGAAAATGGTTCATCTAAAAAGAGTATCTCTGGATTTAGTGCTAAAGTCCTTATGAGTGCAACTCTTTGCCTCATGCCACCTGAAAGTTCACTAGGATGATGGTTCTTAAATCTCGTTAGCCCATAAGCATCTAGCAATCCACTTACTCTTTCCTTTGATTCATTATTTAGCTGCTTTTTTATCTTTAATCCTAAGATTACATTTTCCCAAACCGTATTCCATTCAAATAAATGATCCTTTTGAAACATATATCCTATCTTATCCAAATTCTTTTTTACATCTTCACCTTTGTATAATACGCTCCCATTAGATGGTTCTAACAGTCCACTCATTATATTTAATAATGTAGATTTTCCACATCCTGACGGTCCTAAAATAGAAATAAATTTACCATCATCTACTTGAAAATTAACATTATTTAAAGCCTGTGTTTCACCTTTAATAGAATGATAATTCATTGATATATTTGATATTTCTAACAAGCTCAAATAAAATCACCACCTTTTCATCTTTATGTGACCTTTATTTAGCTGCTTTTTCAGCAAAAGAATTATCTACGATCTTGCTAAATTCAGGTCTTTGCGGCATTAAGCTTGAATCATAATCAGTAATTATATCCATAAGTCTATTTAAATTTTCTTCTTTAATTTCTGGTGTATGAGCTATGGCATCAATCTTTTTATAGTTATCTATAACTGTCATAATTGTATCTTTATCTGTACCTGGGAAATAATCAATTATGCTATCCGCAACTTCCTCTGTACTATGACTAAAAAACCACTGCTGACCTTTATAGATAGCATTTGTAAAACCTTGTATTACTTGTGGATTTTTATCCATATAGGATTTTGTTGCAAAATAACAAGTATAAGGAATTAATCCTGATTCTTCACCAACAGATGCAAGAATATATCCAGTTCCCTCTTTCTGAATTGCAGAAGCTGTAGGTTCAAAGAGAGCCACATAATCACCTGTACCGCCCTTAAATGCTCGGTACATGAAAAAGCGATTTTAGAAAACTATATTTTGAGAATTGATTTAAAAGATGAGTTTAAAGATCTGCCAGCAAATACGATTGCTGAAAATTTGATTAGATTAAGAAAGTTAAATAATTTAACCCAAAAAGAATTGTCACTAATTATGGGTATTAGCAAATCGAGTATATCCAAATATGAGCGTGGAGAGTTATTCCCCACAAAAGATCAATCAATAAAACTATCTAGCTATTTTAATATTAATAGTAAATATTTTTACGATCCGTATTTAGAATCTATTGATAACTTTCATCAATATTTATCCACCGTACTTAATAAAAATATACACATTAATAAGGATAAGTTGTGTAAATCTTTGAATATATCTAAAAGAACTTTATATAGATATTGTTATCAAAATAATGTGCCTTCTAGAAGTATATTTGAAAAGATTAAAAGTTATTTGAATACTTAAAATTAAAATTTATTCTCTTAAAATCGTGTTAATCAATTATTTTATTGGAATATATTTTTATAATTTTATGTATATTTTATCTTAATAGTGTTAAGAATTAAGATACGATTTCCTATTTTTTAATAAATAAAGAGATAGCTTTGGACATTACTCTCCTAATATTTTTTTGCTATCTCTTTTTTTTGCAAAAAAATAAGGGTAATAAAGATTTCTCTTTACTACCCTACAAGACTTAATGCTTAAAAAAGAATCTTGTAATTATCTTGGGAGTCTAACGCTATCCACTATCGCTGTTAGCTTTGTGTGTAACATTATAATATCATAATTCCACAAATTATACAAGACTATTTTCATCTGATTTATAAGAATTATTATATTAAAGCAAAAAAGGTAGACTAAGTATTCTACCTAGTCTACCTTTACTAAACAGAGTATATGCAATTTAGTAATAATCATTATACCATATTACTTTATATCATAAAACCAGCTTCCCAAAGTTTCTTTTAGCTCTAGGCATTTACTCATAGATAGATTTTGAGTTTCAATCCATACCCCTTTTTCGTTTCCCCTAAAATAACATCTAACTCCTTTAAAATATTGGAGCACATAATCAGCATCAACACCATTAAAACTATTATCTCCTTGATAGCCATTAGGTAAATAGTTTGTAACAACATATCCAGTAGTTTTATTTAATATTCCATCATTAAACTCATTCATATCACATTCTGTATTTATTCCGCTTACAGATCCTGTTTCACTATATTGGTGTCCTACTCTATTAGTGAAGAAATTAGAATTTAATCTCCATGGATCATTATTATAGTTTGCTTCCCATAATGGATAATCTGCAATTCTATTATCTAAGTTATCCATAAAACTAGTATAAGTATAAATACCTATTTGCATATTAGATAGCTCTTTAAATTTAGCAATAAATCTTAAAATATAATCCATTAGTCCATCAAAATTAGTTTCCACATCTAGCATTGGAATGAGATCACTGGTTTTATCTTTTATGGCATTATAAAAATTATTAGCCTGACTTTCTGGCTCACTAGTTCCAACTAAGAAATGATAGAACCCTGTTTTTAATCCTGCGTAATGTGCATTTGAATAATTAGTATCTAAATAACTATCTTTAAATGTTGTCCCCTCTGTAGCTTTAATGTAAACAACTTCTACTCCTGCTGTTTTTACCTGGTTAAAATTTATATTTCCGTTATGATTGCTTATATCTATGCCTTTAAACATTTAGTATCATCCTTTCTCATTTTAAATATAAAAATAAGAGTAACCCTAAAGGCCACTCCAAAAACTCTGCTTATACTGTTTGCTGCACATCTACGTTTACTGTTGCTGCTGCAAGCGATTGAAATTTGCTTAATTGATCTTTTAGACTTGCGTTTTCTGCTTGTAATTTAGTATTTGATTCTTGCAATTCATTCATAATTACGGAATTATCTAATACTGCTTCCTTACCCACATTAACGCTTCCCGCAACTGCTTGCCTAAAATATATAACATCTTCCTTAGTTAGTTCTGGAAATTTAGCAAGCAATAATTTATCGAATTCTTCAGTTTTACTTTTAAATGTATCTTCAATTTTTTCTGTAATCCTAAAGTTCTCATCTACAATGCTCCATACCTCTCTAGCTGCTGTCATGTATGTTTTATTTTTTAATATACTTATTACTAGTCCTAAAATTTGTTTTATCATTTTACATACCTCCAATTATTTATTAAATATTCCTGTTTGAACTGCATAAAAAAAGAAGCTAATTAAAGCTCCTCCCATTGCAGTTATAAACCACTTCATCATGCTAGTTAAGTTTTTAAGATTTTCACATAAGTTCTTAAGTTCTGTCTTTAATTCTCTCCCATCCTGTTCAAGTTTATCAATCCTATCACCGTGATTATTAAGCCTTCTTTCGTGAGTTTCAATTTTGTCTTTCACTAATTCTTCATTCATATTACACCTACCTTATTTGAAATCTTTATAAAAGTGAGCAATAAAAAAACACCATATTGGTGCAATTAATCACTTATACTTTTATTTCTTTATAATTACTATTATACTACTTATAATTATTAAATTTTTATACACTTTCTATACTTTTTATTAAATTTAATGATACATTCTATTTTCCTATGATGCAGTACTTTCTGTAGTTATATCTTCCATAGCTCCCATATCTACAAGAACTAATTTTACTTGCTCTTGTAAATTTAAAAGTTTAGGAACATCCTTATATTCATAAGTACCGCCTACTATCAATGTTACCCATACTTTTACACATCCACTATTTTTATTAAATTGCATTCTAAACACTCTCCTTAAAATCAAATTTATTATACTAAGCATTGCTTTTTCCCATTGCTACTATACTTGTTAACTCTGCATTTGCTTGCGATAAGTCATTTACTTTTTCCTTTAAAAGCTCTAATTCTGTTTTAGGTATGTCTTCAAATATTGCTTCTTTTGTTTCAATATTTACTGACTTTGTTATTTTTCCATCTGGAACTTCACAAGATAAATTTGTTAATATGTTATCTTCTAATTCGGTTCCACCTGATTGTGTAAATAATATTTCTCCTGTGTTTTTATTGTATATTGCTAATGTTTTCATTGCTTTTCACCTTCCCTTTACTTAATGCTAACTAAATTTCCATGCATGCCAACTACCTGATAATTTAAAACTACTGGCCGAATCATTGTACCAGTATATTACCTGATTGCTTATATAAAACCAAAAATTGTCTGGGCTTGAACTAAATCCTGGGAAAATTACATAAGCCCCTTTTGGTGAAGCTTGTAACCAAAGTATTAAATCTGGTACGAAATTTAAAGATATATTATAGCTATAAGAAGTGTGATTTGAACTAGTTCCTGAATATCTCGGTATTGTGTAATCCAATGCACCAGATACATGTTGATAAGTTGATGCTGTTCCAACAATACTCTTACCATTCCAACCAATATTTACACCATTAACTATATTCCACGGCATTAAATTCGGAATATGTAGTCTGTTTGTACCGGTACCTGAATAGTACCCCTTTGGAATATAAAGATCAAATGCACCTACATATTCATTAGTGGCAACACCACCACAAATTCCAGAACTGTTGTAAAAGTCACCCGAATCTGCTCCTCCCATATTAATTGCACTTGTCATATTTTCAAGAGTTCCAAACTTTTTAACTCCATCATCATATCCACTATATCCTTTTAGCAAATATTGAGGATCTAATAATGCATCTGCTGTATCTACAACGGAAGATTTACCTGTAACGCCATCTATAGTAATACCAGCTCTTATATTTCCCGGAACTAACAAAGATAAATCAAGACCTCCAGTTATACCAGTATCATTATCATTACTAAAGGTCGTATTCCTACGCACATCTTTCGCTAGTGCAGTTCCTTCCGCACTAGCTTTGATAAAAAAACAGTCACCAGTTGAGTTATACCAAACTGTATACGCCTTTCCTGCTATTAAATTTGGTGATGTTGTTGTTCCTGGTTTATATAATTTTTTACCATTTATAGTTGTTGCAGCGCCGCCATTGTTTGCACTTGCTATGAAAGTTATTGGATATCCAGTTACTAACGTTCCTTTAATTGCAAGTGTTATGACTGTGGCTGATCCACCTGCTGTTTGATACACCATATCTGACAAGTGCGTATCATGTTCTTTCATTACAGAATCAATTTTTGAAAAGTTATCTATAAAATCTTGCCTTTTTACATTATCAGTTCCTTCAGGCAATTTTAACCCATAATTAGTTGATAATTGCATTTAATCATCCTCCTTAATCGTATACTTCTATTTGATCCCACTTAATGCTTTCAGCATTGTTATAAGATAGACTTTTGTTATCTAAATAATCCCAAGATGTATAAGTATATTTAAATACATATCCTAAATGAGCTGGTTTAATATCCTCTAACATATTGATGAAAGCTTGCATATTACGCGGAATTCCTTTAACTCCTATGAACTGCACCGTAAAAGAATAATTAGCATTATCTTCTAGTATATTTACTTCTCCACCACTAAAGGCTTCAGCTGCATTTTTTAACATTACTTTCGTTGCTGTTCCCTGTCCACGTTTTTTAGCTTTTAAAACTTCTCTTCTTTGTTCATAACTTTGATTCAGATTGGTTTCAATTCCATATTCATTTTCCCAATAGGTAAGCCCCCATGTTGCAGTATCTATCCAAAGTTGATTCTTTATATCCTTAATTTTATAATTTAATCTTCCAATCTCCAGCGAATTAGAATGTTCTAATTCCTTCATAACTTTAGATGTAATATAATAATCAGGCATATATCGCATAAGATCAGGAGATATTAGTTTTATTTCATCTATGTTATCTTCTTCATTAATTCCATATTGGGTTGTACCATAATTCATGCTATACCCCCTCTAAATCATTCCATGACAGTCCTTTTTTTAGATAGACCGAGTCATGATTATGTGTGCTTGGACTTGCTCCAATATCAAATGGAGTTGGCTTCACTGAGTTAGAGTATAGTTCTATCCATGTTGACCACGAACCTCCACTTTTAGTTCGTATATAAACATGACCTACATTTACTGTCATTCCAAAACCTAATTGTGTTAAATAGCTTTGATCACCGCTACATATAACCATAAAATTAAACCACCCACTCGAATAAGGTCCATTTACAGGATTTTGTACATCATACCATCCATTAGCTACTATATTATTCAAATCAGTACTTGTATTTAGTCTTTGACCTTTTCCTCCTAATCCATATCCACTAGGTGCAAAATCACTAGCATGTTTTCCATCTAATTTATCTGCATTATCTATAATCCCATCGCTATTAGTATCATATATGCTTTTAAGCATATCACCATATCCAGCATTAGATATTTCGTCCTTAGTTGCAAATTTTGAATTTGCTTCTGATTCTGTATAATATCTATCATCATGAGTATGAAGTTTTGGAGCTTGACTATTTACGCCAGAACTATCAAGCGTGGCCACTCCACTAGCAGCTCCCATTTCACTTCTTTTTACTTGAGGGTCATTAGTTACATTACCCAATCCAACATCAGTTTTAGTTGTGCCATGTGGATTAGTTCCACCTGGATGTGTGTAAACTATTTTTTCAGCACCATCTATCTTTATATTTCCATTAGTTGTACTTACTTCAACTTTGTTAGCATTACTGCTAATCCCATCAATTTTACTTTTATAGTTATTATCAAAATCATTTGTAGATAAACTTTTTCCCGTTATTTTATCTACCTTATTACTCACGGTATTCCATAAGGTTCTCTCATCACTTGTAATATGTTTAACACTATCACTAATATGAGTGTAAGCAGCATTCCAATATCCAATTAATGTGGCTGTTATTCCATCTATTACAGATTTATTTCCATGCTCATGCTTCTTATTATTTGTATCTGCTAAATTTGCTTTTTCTGTATCTGCATAATCATTGGTGCTAAGTCCCTTTCCTGAAACTTTATCAACTTTGCCAGCTAACATTGTAGTCATAGTCGTAGCAAAATTAGGATCATTTCCAAGTGCATCTGCAATTTCTTTAAATGTATCTAAAACATTAGGCGCGTTATTTATTAATTCTGATATCTTTTGTAATACTTCATCCTTTGTATAAACTTTATCCTTTGTATATCTATTAGATAATTCTGCATCTATAGAACTTTCTTTAGTTTTAGCTCTATTTATCTCAAAATCTAGATTTGTTGTTAAAATAGACTCTGCGCTTTTTGCTCTAGTAATCTCAGAATTCAGGTTAATTGTTAACGTATTTTCTGAACTCTTTGCTCTTGATATTTCTGTATTTAAATTATCAGTTAGAACTTTTTCAGCCCCAGTAGCTCTATTAATTTCACTATTAAGATTTTCTTGAGTCTCAACGACTGCATCCTGAAGTTTATTAACATCTTCTGCTTCAACTTGATCTCCTAATGTTTCGTAACTTATATAAACTGGGCTTACATTAGAATAAATTTTAATTATTGTTTTCCATGGAGTTAATGATGGAGTTGATGTAAAATATGCTTCAATCTTATTTCCTGTAAGTTTACTTCCTGTATAAACATTCAAGGTCTTTAGATTTACATTATCATGTTGTAGCTCTGATTCATAAACGCCATTTAATACTTTAACAACTTCCTCAATTACATATATATTATTTTCAAGTTTATTGAGCTTCTCATGAAATTGAGTTACATTCAAATTACATCACCCCCAAATTTAAATTTCCCATTACTGCAATTTCTTCATCAGCTAAATTAATATTTGATGTTGCACCATTAATTTTTAAATCAGAATAATCCATAACTCCTTCAGTGCTTAATAATATTTTTCCTATCTTTGCTATACTTATATATGAAGCATTGAATGAAATACTTTGTAAATGTTCTAGTATCAATGTCTTAAAAGTTGTTTGTATTATTCCAAGATTAAATCCATTAGTTATACTCACATTTGCAGTTATATTTATTGCTTTTTCAGTCGCTGAAACAACTGTTACAGTTGCCCCAATCGGTGCTTGTCCTTCACCCATTCCATCAACTGGATCGATATACTTTTTAACACTATCCACTAATGTTTTATCAGCTCCAGTCTTATTAGCATTTATAATAACGACTTTTACAGTTCCGTTTCCTGCCCAAAGTGGTACAACTCTTGCATCTCCAACGCCTGTTACCTCTAATGCCCAATTTCTATAATGATATTTATTTCCAGACGTTGCAGGAGTCTGAATTTTAGCATAATATCTTTTTCTTAACTCTTCATCTGTCTCCTCATTATATCCATTAGAAATAGCTTCTTTATTAATTACTTTTTGTAGTCCTGAAAGTGTCTTTGGGAAATATTTAATAGCTCCAACTGGTATATTACCTACTTCACCGTACTTTACACATTTTACTGAAACATCTATAATCCCACTTTCAGGTACAACCAATGTTTCTGTAAATTCAAAGCTAACACTATCACTAGCTACGAGTTCACCTTTATTTATAGGTGAACCGACTACTCCAGTAATTGTAACTTTCCCAATAGATTGAGTTGTTAATTTACGTGTTAATCCAACATCTTTTACTACTTTATCAAGATCCTTTCCAGTCGCTGTTTCTGCAAATCTCTTATCTAATACGCCTTCAATTTCTGTATATGCATTTTCTAATTCAATAGCAACTGGTTTCTCAGCATCATACATGAACTCGCCTTCGCTTTTGTTATATTCATCACTTATATTGCTAAGTAATCTAGCTTGTATAACAGCTCTGCTATCACTCATTTTTACGTCACCACACTTTCCGTGCTCGTACCATAAACACTTATAACATCAAAATTACAATTAAGTAACGTTTTATCTTTTTTAAATACAAAATTATTTACAGATTTTATATCAGAATTTCTTAGTAATGCTTCTGTAATTATTGTTTGAATCTGTGCTTGCTTATAAGGCAAAGGATATTCACTCATTATTAAATCTAATAATGAATCAACACCATATTTTTCAGAATCATTTGTATTATATATTTTGTATTTATTCTTATCAGTTCTTATAGTTTTTTGTATCCATTGCTTTAAAGCTTCATATTTGCTTACTGTTTCGACTTTTCCATCTTTAACATTAAAATCTCCTAGCTCAAAATTGAAACTAGGAGATTTACCACCACTATTCATTATATTTGCATTGTTTAATTGAGTTATTGTACTAACTGCCTCTTGATTTGGAAACAAATAATATCACCTGCCTTTAAACTCTATCCACTGCCACATAAGCTTGACCATTAGAAATAGGAATACATAAAACTTTATCATTTACACCTAAATCTCTATTAATAGAAAAACTTTTTTGCACCTGATCCTCTATAGTGATTTTTCCTGCTATCCCCTTTAAGCTTTCACATATATATAGCTGCGCATTAATATCATCTTCTGTAAATATAGCAGCACCGCCAAATAAAGAAACTTTAATAGGATCTAAAGCAATTATCTTTCCAATCCTCGCCTCATCAGCATCTCTATTGTCTCTTTCCCTTAACAATTTCATTAAGCCTGTATCATATCTATCCATTTTATCACCTACCAAACAACTGTAACACTAACTTTGTGAATCCCATTTTCTAATTTGTGACTTGAACTTTTAATTTTATAATATCCATTTAATCTCTTACCAGCAGTTAAATAAATCATTCTATTTGGTTTTACTAAATCACCATTTTCAACAACAAACATGTCATTTAAAGAACATGAATACTCTATTTTATTACTATTAGCTAGTGTGTTATTTGCAATATTTTGAGCCTGAGCAACATTCTTATCATCTACAGTTAAATTATCACTTAAAATACCATAAAATCCTTGTTTACTTGTATCTTCTGCGGTTGCTTCTACTTTTGCATTATCATCATTTCCGCTAGTAACAGTTATTTCATTTTTCATATTCTCCATAGACATTTCTATATCTATATCTTTAGTTAAAATTAATCTAGGAGTTATTTTCATTTCTGAAAGTTTTCTAACATATAAAACATTACCTTCAATTTCTTTAAAATATGTTGTTCCTTGGTCACTTTGTGCTTGATCTAAAATATCATCAATTATTTGTGCCATAGTAGTATTGACATATGTTTTACTTATTTGAGTTGGAATATCTGCTATAACACAAGTTAAATAAGCTTCTCCAGCTAATGATTTTATTGCTTCATCTGCTCTTATATTATAAAACTGCTTAACTGACATCTTATTATTTTTTAAATAAAAACTATAATCCTGGCATGTATAGCTCCATGTCCATCTCCTTTGAATTGGCTTGAATGCAATTCCTCTAAATATTTCTAATGAATCATTAAACAGTTGTATGACTGTCCCTGTTGGAATTTCTTTTATGCTATCAAAAGTTAATTGAATACCTAAATTATCAGTGTCTCCACCCCACGAAATAGTATTGCTATCTTTTATTATGTCTTGATTATTAGCAACAAGTCTATACATAACACCACCTAACTTTCAATCCAAGCACCATCATCACCAAATGTATATTGAACATCATCTATTGTAGCCGTTCCACTAAAATACATCGCGCCATCTGAACCAAAGTAATACCATTTATCATTGTATTTAATCCACTCATTCCTAGCCATCATACAATTATCTTTTAGATAATACCAATATGCTCCGTCTTGCAACCAACTAGATTGCCTAGCATAACCTGCAGCATTGAAGCTATACCACTCATTATCTATTAACTGCCAAGAGTCTTTATAATAATTTCCTGATGTATCCGTGTAGTAATACCATCCAGTTGAATCTTGTTGCCAACCAACCTCATAAACTTTAGCAATAGTAGTATTGTAATCTCTCCATTGTTTAAGTCCTAAAGTATATTCATAATCTCCATTTTTCATTATTTGAGGTTCAAATTTTTCAATACTAAAAGTATCATTCACATGGTAACCATCTGGAGTATTTATAACTAAGCGAATAGGCTCAGTATTTGTTTTAGCATTTTCAATTAAGTCGATTATTTCCTTTGCATTAACTTTACTTTTAGAAAAATAATACTTGCTTGAATCTCTTGGGAGCCAATCACTCCATGATCCTTGAAGCAATCCCTTTTTCTCTATGAAGTTATATGGAATATCCCAATACGTTTCAAACTCTTCATTTTTACTCTCACTAGAAAACGCAGGCAGTTTGCTTGGTATTGTTGGGAATTGCAACACTTTTGTTCTGTTGTAATCACTTATATAGATATTATAATTACTCATAGCCTACTTTCCTTTCTAAGAATTAACCATTTGATAGTATAATTTATTAAAAATATGTTGTCCTACTTGATCTGCAAACTCTTCATTACCAATCATATTTCCTTGAACTGTCAATTGCACAATTATTGAAGCACCACTATTATTCAATATCTTGTCTGTTTGACCTGCTGGAATAACTTTTGATCCACTTGGAAGTATTGCCATTTCACCATTACCAAACTCATTCATTCTAGTAGGGCCACCAGGCCAATAATGCGTTCCAGTTGCATTTTGTCCAAATGATAAAACACTTTTATTTAAATTGTCTGATTTATCAATCGTTTGACCGTATGATGTAACTGTAACATTTTTATCTTCAGCTGGTGTATCATTCCACTTTTTAAGCCATTCCCAAGCCTTTTTTGCCCAATCACATATTTCTTGAAAATGCTTTACAACTTCATAGATAGCAAATCCTAAACCAGCTATTGCAAGTGCTACAACTCCAATTGGATTTGCATCCATAGCGACATTTAACAGCCACTGTGCTCCTTCCCACGCTGTAGTAGCATTTTTTATTCCCCAAATCATAAGTTCTATTGTTCCCCATGCACTAGTTGCAAATGTTGTAATTCCAATCCAAGTATTAACTCCAACAATAGCTAACTGCCATGCAGCAATTGCTCCAATTATGCTATATACAATAGGTTCAATTGTTGGCCAATTATCATTTACGAAATTAACTACTCCTGTAGCTCCGTCAATTATATCTTTAATTGCATCACTTACAGAATCCCAACTATCAGGTGTTACAGCCGAAAATGATGGTACAACACTATTATAAATGGTTCTTGCCAAATTAGATGTAGAGCCTATTAAATCACCAAGTGAAGGCATAACTCTATCTATAATTGAACCTCCAACACTTAAAAAAGTATCAGTTACTCCACTTACATCTTCTTTTATTTCAGGAATATTATTTCTAAACCAATTTGCAAAATCATTTAAACGAGGTAATGCAGCATCCGAAATTGGAATTAATACGCTTGTTTGAATATTACGTTTAATTCCCTCAAACGCACTACCTACATCGTTATATTTTATTTTATTTATTTGTGCTAATGCATCATATGTGTTGCTTATCTCTCCATCAACATTTCCTAAACTTTCAATTACGTTTATACCTAAATCTTCAAATTGAGTACCAAATAATTCAACACCTATTTGGCTTTGTTTTAAAGGATCTTTCATATTTGATAAAGCTGTAATAACATCCTCAAAAGTATCTTTTGCGCTATCACCACCTTGAGCAAATTTAGCTGCTAAATCATCAGCATTAAATCCAAGCTGAGAGAATCCGTCTGCTGTTGTTTTGCTTCCATCTATTGCTCTAATAGAGAATTCTTTAATTGCATCACCGACTTTATCTAAATTGAATGCACCTTCTGCTGATCCGGCCGAAAGAATATTAAACATATCTTCAGCATTTAATCCAAGTTTTTTGAATTGCACACTGTATTCATTGATAGAGTCTAACATTTCTCCACCAAAATCTAATCCCCCTTGTTTTCCTTGTGCAATTAAATTAAAAGCTTCATCACCATCTATTCCAAATTGTTTCATTAAAGTTGATGCTGATCTAACAGATTCTTTTACCTCATATCCAAAAGTGTCTTTTAATGCTATTGCATTTTCAGTTAGTCCTTTTAAATCATCACCAGTATATCCTGTCTGCTCTCCTACTGCTTTTAACGCTTCACCTATCTCTTCGAAATTCTCTCCAAAATTATCATTGTATATATCTAGCATGACATTCTTCATTCTATCCATGCCAGTTTCAGCTAGTCCGCTAGATGTCATAACTCCATTTAGAGATTTTTGAAGTTCATTTCCGAAAGTAACAGTTTCAACTATACCTTCTTTCATAAACTCCCATATATCCATCCCAGCACCAAATCCAATTCCCCTGAGCATAGATTCTTTAACAGTATTAAAAGCTTCACTAACTGTTTTTTTCATTTTAACAGCCTGGTCTTCTGTATCCTTCATACCAGACTTAAATCCCTGAGTATTTTTAGCAACATTTTGAATAGTATCACTAAAATTATCTTTCAAATTTAATATGGTATTAATTACTTTTGATGACAAATTATCACCCCCATATTAATTTTTCTGTGGTTTAGTATTCATTAATTCATTTTTATAAATAACGTATTCCATTAAAAGCTCTTTTTGAGACTTAGGTAAACTCCATAAATATTCGAGGGAATGACCACATTCAAAGAAATAACCTAGCCAAAATAATGGTCCTATTTCTCCTTTGCCATTCCCTCTTATTAGTTTTTTAATTTTTCTTTAGTCTTTTTGCCATCGCCAAAAGCTTCCTTTATCTTTTTAGCTATTCCAGCTAAATTTTCAACTCCAAAAGCCTTAACCGGTGCATCTAAAGGATCTTTTATTCCCCAGGCTTTATGCAGTTCTGGATTTTGTAAAAATGGGCAAGAAAAATAAATAAATTCTTTAGACGCATTGGCCAATAATTTATAATCTGTACCTATTATCTCTTCATTTTTATTCATTTTAATTGCATTTGCCTGTGCATCTAAATACTCTAAAATATTATCTTCTGTAGGTCTTATAAAGGTTATAGGTCCATATCCCTCTATCTCTATATCAGCTTCTTTCCTTATTCCTTCACTTTTCTCTAATCCCTTTTTAATAAAATCCTCTAATGACATTTTGTTCATAATATTCCTCCAAAATTTTATTTTAAAATTGAAAAGATGCTTAATTAAAAGCATCTTAATATTAAATAGTTTCAATAGGATCGAAGTCTCCAAAGTTAAACGGAAACTCCTCTTCAATTATTTTTTTAGATTCAAATCCAGCAAGTAAGAATTCAGTTATTACCACTCCCTCTATACTTGCTTTTTCACTTTTTCCTGTTGCTTTATCAGTTAAGCTTGATATTAATTTTATATCTGGCATGACTCCACTTTTATATGCATCAGCACAAATCTTCCATATTGTACTATCAATTTTTTTTACTGTAAGCGTACCTTCTCCTGACCACCCATTATATCTACTATATGTTGCATTATCTCCGCAAAACTCAACCGTTTCAAAATTGCCTTTTACTTTAGCTTCAATCTTGCTTAAATTGGCTAAAAGTTGTCCATTGAACCAAAGATTACCGCTGCTACCTGTTAAAACTTTATTTGCTAACGCTTGATTTCCCATAATTTATTCAGCCTCCTTATTACGCTAAATTTATTTCAAAGTCTAAATCAACCATGCTTTGTAGTATTTTTACATTTGCTTTACAAAATAAGCTTCTCTTAAATGTGTTTTTTTTGACTTGAAGATCTGTCCAATCTTTAGCTTCAGTTGTTCCTGCTTCTATCCATGCTGCTCTTTGTGCTTCAACATTTATATCGCTTTTGTTTTCATATTCCATATCAAGTACATCAATACTAGACAAGTTCTTGAAATACCCATTAGCAGCACTTATAAATAAAATTTGATTATCATATTTATTCTTATATCCACCGCCTAGATAATCTTCTTTAAATGTAGTTGAAATATCATCTTGGATAAGATCCATTGCTTCAACCACTTCTATCTCTTTCATATCTTCTGTAGCTGATTTCCCATTTGTAGTAGTTAAACTGTTAATTCCACGTGCAATTCTAACATCTGCACCATCATTAATTAAAATAAACTTACCAGCACCTAAAGCCTCATTTCTATCATCAACCTCTGAAACCTTACTAAGATTTGTACATTTAAAATTATTGCATCCTTGTGTAATATTACATTTCGCTAAAATCCCAATAAGACTTGGACAATATTTTTCTCCTGTTTGTTCGCGCCTGCTATCACTAAAAGTTATCTTTGTATTAACAAAATTAACTACATGTTTTTCATCTGGTGAAATTACATTGTATACTACCGCTTTATAAGTTTTCTTATTAGCTACTTGCGATTTTATCCAACTTGATAAAGTTGTAAAATCTTCTGTTTCACCATCTGCCATTGTTATCCATCCTGTTTTTACATTCTCGATAACAATCTTTAATGCATCAGAAATAGTTGCGGATCCACCAATCTTTACTACACAAGCCTTATATGGAGCAAATGTAAATATATCTTTTAAATATTGTAAATTATCTTCCGTATATAATTCTTTATCAGTGTCTATCTCAGTTATATCGGAATATTCTTTATAATTAAACATTGCGCTTGTATCATCTTTAACTATTAATATTGCATAACCTCTTTCACTTCTCTCAGGAAGCGAAGCTGCCTTTTGACTGAATGACACATCAATATTTGGCATTGTAACTGTCATATCATCACTCCTATTCTTCTAAATTTAAATTGAAGTTTAATTCTTCTATTGGTTCTAAGTTAGAATCATCATATATTTCCTCAAGAGAATATAAATCAAAAGTAACTTGTAATACTCCATCAGTTGTGCTGCATTCTATATCTTCAGCAATCGGCATATAAAATGTATCTGTGACTTTTACATCCTCTAGAAATACATTCTCTAATAAATCCTGCATTGCCAAATTATCTAGTTTAGGTTTATTCTTATCTTTTGCAAAAAAATAAACCCTCACCGGAAGGGTTCTTTCTTTTAATTGACTATTAATTTTTCCTGCTTGTGTAGTATCAAATGTAACTTTTATAGACGGTCTTATAACATTTATATATGATCCATCTGTCTCTTTTTTTAATGCTTCTGTGGTATCTTCTGATACAATTTCAACATCAACAAACTCAGTATCTACTAATGCAGATTTTACTGTATTATTTATAGCCTTATTTATTTGTTTCAATGTAACCATATTACAGCCCCTTTATAAATACTTCATGTAACCATTCTTCAACATCTGAATAGAAACCACTTTCAAATGCTTTAGCAGCCTCTTCCATGAAATGAAATCCAGGGATAAATTTTTCTTCGCCAGTTTGCTTATTCGATTGTCCTTTAGCAACATTTTTATGTGGTTCCCACATAAAGCCATCATTAAGTAAATGAGCATGTGGACTATTATTAAAAGCTCTTGCAGACCACACACCTCTATATTTATAAGCCTTACCTGCCTTGAATCCTTTAAGTAAATTTCCTGTTTCTTGACCTATTCCTTTACTTTTAAAAACCGCTTTATTTTTTTTGTTAAGATTATTAGCTTCTTTTTTTATAAATTTTCTACTCTCTTTTGGCATAGTATCATTAACTTTTTCAGTTAATTTTTTCTCAAATTTAGTTAATTCACTGAAATCAAATCCATCATTACTCATATATCTATCTATCCTCCTATGATTTCTTCACAGAATATTTCAAGAAACTGGTGAGCAAAATAAGGATCTAATATATATTTAATATCAAATCTACGCCCTTGATGTATTAGCCACATGTCTTGGGTAATATCCTTACCCGTACTATATCTAACCTTAATTTTATGTGTTACATTGGATAACATTGTATTAGCTTGTTGCTTTTGCAATGAACCTGTTTGTGGTATTATTGATGCCCATATAGGCTTATCCTTAACTTTACCTGGTCTAAAATCTTTTTCCTCAAGTTCATTTTCAAATTCTACATTTCCCCAAACTTCTATTCTTTTATTTAAAGCTTCTATACTCATAGCGTTTCCTCTGTTGTATGTTCATTAGATAGGGATAAGTGAGCTCTTATCATTTCATAAGAATCTCTATACCTTTCGGCTTCTTTATCGTCTGTGCTAAATTCACATTTACAAAAAGTTTTAATAGCTCTAATTATTAAAGGATCAGTTTCAACAATCTTGCTTTCTAATATTCCACTTAACTTTAAATCTGCCTTAGCTGCATCAATGGAATCTTGTATTTCTTCATCTAGATCGTCATCATCTATTCTTAAAGCTAACTTAATTTTATCTAATATCATATCCTCTCCCCCTTATAATGCATTTCTATCTTATAATTCTGAAATTTAAACACAAAAAACCAGCATATTATATACTGGTTCTTTTAATATTCTTATCCCTTAAGCTCCCTTCTTAATTAAAAGAACTCCATTTGCATCCCTTAACTTTCCATCACCAATTAAAGTAGCCTTATCTATCCATTCATCTGTATTTTCATCAAAATATCTTTTCATTGTCATTTGTAAATTAGAGTTAAATATATACTCATTTAAATCTACGAATAAAGCGAAAACAGCATCTGCTTCAGCATTTTCATAGTTTGGCAAATAATCAGCTTCAACACATAACACATCATATCCTCCAAATCTTCTTACTGGTGATCCTGTTATTCCGTAGTTAGTTCTTGCTATAGGTTGTCCATTATTATCAACCATTCCATCAATATATCCTTCAAAAGTTGCTTTTGTCATAATCCAAATTCCATTACCTTCATATGCAAGTGGGATTTTAGCAAAGATGTTCTTTTTCCATTTATCCCACTTACCAATATCAGTTGATGAAATTGTTATTTGTTGAGCTTCAGGTATTTCTGTTGTATGTTCCAATATTCCTTTAGGCTCTCCAACTCCATCCCCCTTAATAACTGAGATCTCTATTGCTACAACTATTGCTTCTGCCATATCTGATGCTATAGTTGCTTCAAATATTGGTAATGATACTGTATCAGCTTCTAAACTTGTGGCCACTCTGCATTGTAGCTTATAGTAACTAAACTCAATGTATGTTTTTATCTCTTTCTTTTGCTTCTCTGATAAAGTGCCTTCTGATTTCCAAGTTGCTTTTGGCTTAACACTAGCAGTAGGAATTTTAACTCCACCTTTAAATGCAGTTTTTCTAATTCTGCTATAAATTTGTCCATAAGATTTTAACTTCTGAACAACCTCATTCATTATAGTAGTCGGAATAACAGCTCCTATATCAGTAGTCATAGTTGTTGAATCTGCTCTTAATTCCTCCGATATAACTCCTGTTCTTGCATAATTCATAAATGCTTTTCTATATTCAAGAGTGGAATATTTATCTTCTCTTTCTTCAAGTACTTCCTTTTTTACTCCTGGAATAAAAGTTTCTCTCTTCTCTCCAGCTTTACCTGCATTTATTTCTCCTGCCTCCTTAATTAATCTTTCCCTCGTTTCAATTTGATTTTGCATTTCATTTAATTCTCTTAATTCCTTTTCTATTGCTACTAAATCTGCTTTAGGATCTTCTAACATTGTTCTTAATTCTGCTTTTCTTGATGCTATTTCTTTTAATGTTTTCATTTATAAACA
The DNA here is from genome assembly GCF_002969175.1 of Clostridium sp. MF28. NCBI lineage: Bacteria > Bacillati > Bacillota > Clostridia > Eubacteriales > Clostridiaceae > Clostridium > Clostridium sp. MF28. The sequence continues at coordinate 4,455,558 of NZ_CP014331.1, read as the reverse complement.
CTTCCTTCTTTTATAATAAAGTTTCAATAACTAATTTTTTTCTTAGATTTTCTTTTTGGTTTAAGCTTTCCTTAAATGTTTCTAAGCTCCTACAACACATATCACTGCTGTCATATGCAGGAAATGTACATGGACTTACTTCAAATAAATCTGCTTCCACAATACTTCTCTTATATATTTCTTTGCCTTCATATTGAACCTTTGACCATACATCATCATTACATCTGAATCCAAATGATGAACCATCAACATCTCCACGCTGTACGCTTTCATATGCATCATTTCCATAAGTATTATTAGGCAAATCAATATCATAATTTAATCCACTCATATCGAATTAAACCTTAGTGTCCCTGCTGAGACACTTCCGAGTGGCTTTGAAGTATCATGATTCCATAATGCTTTTTGATTTCTATTTTGAAGTGATTTATCAAAAGCTCCTGAAGCTATTTCTTCAAGAAATTCATCTCCCCATCTATCTCTCATTAATGTTGGTGAATTATACTTTACTGCATAGCCTCCAATAGTCTTTTTTTGCCCTTCTGAAACTGATCTAATTTCTATCTTTTCCGTCGTCAGTTGCCTTACTTCCTTCTCCTTCATCTATATCTTCACCTCCTCCCAAGTCATCATCAACTGTTGTTGTATCTAGCCTTCTTAAAGGCTTATCTCCACCTTCAATTGGTCCAAGATTCATAACATCTCTCCATTCATTAGGAGTCATTGCACTCCTGTCCACCATTTGAACTAAATTAAGCTTCGTTGCCATGGATGCATATTGGAGACTGTTAGCTTCAAAGATTATATAATTGCCAAATCCTCTTTCTTTTTTACTAAATATACGCCTTGTAAACTCTCCACTTAGCTGCTTTGATAAAGGTTCTATTTCAGCTTCATAATAAGCATTCCATTCATCTTCTGTATATTTGCTTTGAATTATCTTTTCATTGGTATTAAAAAAGCTATATATCCTCAATACCGCTCTATCCATTTGAGCTGCATTAGGTACATAGCTTTCATTCTTTATTTGCTCTAAATCATATCTTGGATCTGTTGCTGCTACACCTTTTCCTTTATTAATGCTTAAGAATGTATCAACAAATTTACTTACTTCTATATCTCTATCTTCTGGCCTTAAAGTAGATTTAAATTTCATAATCCACTTAATAACCATAGAATTTTTTATAGCCTTTACCATTCCTTGATCAGTAGTATTTACTACTTCCATAAGATTCTTTAATGTCTCTTGTGGTGTATCGCCAAAAAAGTCACTTTCATTAAAATCTCTTCTTAAATGAATTATATCTGAATAAGGTACTGTCATTCTCTTACCTGTCATAAATGTATATCTTAAAAATAGATCTCCTTCTTTACCTTCTATTAATTCCACAGACGTTGCTGGAATTGGATATAATTCAGTTGCATATCCAAGTTCATCACGCTTAATATAAATAAACGCATTGTGATTAAGCATCAACTGAGTTGTTACCTTTTCTAACATCATTTGCATGGTCATATATGGATTAGGTTCTTCAAGAATAAATCTAATATATGGCTGCGGATTAATTTTAAAGTTACCATTAAAATCTAGTATATGCTTAGGATTAAGTTTTCCTATAGCCTGTGCCTTTGGCCTTATTGCTGCTCTAACCAAATCACTTTTATATAAATTTCCATCCCAGGCATAAAACCCATTTCCTGAATCAGTAATCATTTCAAATCTAGTAGTAGGCTGTGGAGAGCTTTTATTTCCAAAGATATTTTGAAATAGGCCCAAATATTTTCACCTCTCTTTTAAACCATATTTTCATATTCACTCATTTTATCCAAAAGTACTACATATCCAATAATAAGCGAAACACCTCCATCAATACGCTTTCTATTATCAGTACCTTTTATTGGCTGAATATTGTTATTTATATCAGTTTTAATTTCCATATTAGATAAACACCATTTATCTATTGGATTATTATTATAAATAATTCTATCTGCAATTAAATCTGCTTTTAATTCCTTCATTGGAAAGCTTAGTGTGTAAGCTCCCTGTCTAACTGGAATCATTGCATCTTTTCCAAATTCCTCTTCATATGCTCGAAGCAAACTATCATCCACATGCCAAGGATCATAACCAATCCAAGGTATATAAATATCATAAAGATCTCTTAATTCCTTAAACCATTCAAGCATGTCATATTTATTTACTTTATTACCTGAACAAACTCTTATTAACCCTTGCTGCTCCCATAGCTTATATGGAACATTATCATCCTCTTTATTAGTTTCTTCTTGATTTAATTTTTCTTCCGGTACAAAGTACATTTGAATAACATAAATCTTAGGATCATCGCGTCTCATACATAAAACTTTAGCTGATGCTAAATCTGTTGTTTCTGCTAAGTCAAAGCATCCAATTCCATATCTGAATCCCATTTCCTTAAGACTAAAAATAGCTTCATTGTTAAGCTCATCCCAACGTAACCATGCTGATGCTGAGTTTTCCTTCATGTTAAAATCTTTAATCATTACAGTAGCTTTAAAGGCTGGATCTGATTTAGCTTTATTTACACAATCCCTTAAAAATTCAACCTTTTTAATTGGACCTAATCCTGGATTAGCTTTAATCCACATTTTTTCTTTGTCCCATTCTTCCTTATCATCAAGCTCATAAATAAATGCTATAAATCTATCATCCTTTATCTTTCCATCAAGCACACCACATGCATAATCATATTGTGAGTCAAATATTGAACCTCTAATAAAACCATTAGTAGTTATGCAATCTAAAAGCGGCTGCCTTCTACTACTCATTGATTGCTTCATTAAATCATATATGTCTCTGTTCTTTATGGCTGCTAATTCATCAATAGTAACCATATGCGCATTTAAGCCATCAAGACCATTAGAATTACTTGCTAAGGCTTGAAGGCTTCCATAATTAAAAGGACAATATATATCTGATTTTCTTTTCTTAAGATGTTTATTTAAATCTGGTGACTGCTGAATCATTTTATAGCATTCATTAAATCCCTTTTTGGATTGATCCAATTTAGTAGCTATAATATAGCATTCTGGAGATCCTTCTCCATCACCAACTAACATATAGGTTTCATCCGCTGCAAGCTCTGTAGTTTTTCCGTTCTTCCGACCTCTAATATCAAGTACCTCTTGATATTGTCTAAATCTAGTATCTTTATGAACGAATCCAAAAACTGCTTGATGTTTTGCTTTCTGAAATAATTCTAACTTCAAAGCTCCACCAAGCTCTCCTTGAGCTTGCTTGCAAAATGTTTCAATAAATTCTATTGGTCTATTTCCTAACTCTTCATCAAATACCCATGGATAATATTTTTCTGGATTATGTAATTTATCAATCAGCATTTCATACACTTGCTTAATTCTTTTACATGCAACAATTTCACCTGATGCAATTTTGTTATAGTATTCCTCTATGTAATTCATTATTTTAATTTACCTTTTTTAATAAATTCCATAAGTGCATCTGCTTCTTGCTTTTTAACTTCAACTGGCAGTAAGTCAATTAATTGTTTCATTACTCCTGAATATCGTTGCATGAAAGTCGTATAAATTTTAACCTCTGGTCTTTCCCTGTTAAAAGATTGTTCTCCCTGTTCAAATAATTCAGTCAATCCTTTTTTAATAAGATCTGTTCTCGTATCTTCAAGTGATACTTTCATAAATGCAGCTTCATTAATTAACCCTTCAAGAACTTTAGTTTTATCTTTTGGGAAATCCTTAAATATCTTTTTAATTTTATTTATCTCCTGCTTTATCTTTTTATCTCGGTCTAATTGTTCGGAAATGCTCAAAAATATACCCCCTCCTATTTTCAAAATTTCGTTCGGAGGAAAATTGTTGTCCCCTATACGGTCTCCCAAAGCCACTCCCTGCAAGTTTTCATGGGGGGGCTATAGATCAGTCTTCATATTTTCCAACTTAACCATTTGAAACATCAACTTTCCTAAAAGACTTTCTTGTTTTTCTTTATCAATATTTTCTCCTTTGTTCTCTTTCTCTCCTAGCTCTATCATTTGATCTAATGTAGTCACAATAGATTTAAATGTATCTCTTAATTGAATTAGTTCATCCATTATAAATCAGTTCTCCTTTCTCATTGAACTTGTAACCTTTCTTAGTAACACTTTTCTTTTCTCTATTGAAGTCATGCTCTGCATTATGACAATCCAAACATAGATACTCTAAGTTATCATGATTAAGAGTTATGTTAGGATCATTGATGTTGTTAGGTGTTAAGCCTTTCTTATGATGCACAATGTATCCTGGACTTTCACACCTCTCACATAAACCATGTACTGATTTTATATATGATGCTTTGCACTTATTCCACTCTTTACTGTTATAAAATCTTTTAGCAAACTCTTTAGACATTGTTTGCTACTCTCCCAAGTATTAATGCTGAATGTATTAATGTGCCATCATTATCATTACTTAAATTAAATAATCCTTTTATTTGTTTGCTCATAAAACGCACCTTCTTTTTCTTATTTATTTAACACTTATATTAATAGTATTTTCATGATAAACATTCGTGTTTACCCCTTTTGAGTTTTACTTATCTATATACTTTGTAAAACTTATTTATATTTTTTTCTACTTCTATAAGTAATTAATTTTATACACCTATGTTTTACATGGACAATTTATGTAAAACTTATAATAATAAAAAAATAAAGCCTATCATCTCCGCTTGAATGATAAACTTCTTACTATACTATCTTTACTATCTTGTGTTACTCCAATATATCTTTTAGTTACTGAAATATCACTATGATTCAATAAATCTTTTATTGCTACTGCATCCTTAGTATCTTGATATAACCAATATCCAAAAGTTTTTCTTAAAGAATGACACCCTATGCTATCTTTATATGCAAAATAATCTGCTGCTTCATTAAGAATTTGCCAAGCTCTTTGTCTTGTTATAGACCTTTTCTTGCCTTTTTCATCTCTTTGCCTACTTTCAAATAATAAATTATAATCTTTCATATCTTTTGTATATTCTTTATATATTTTCTTCAATTCGTCATTAATTGCAAGCCTTGCTTCTTTGCCAGTCTTGCTTTCTCTAAAATAAATATAATCTTTATTCTTAACATCTCTTACACGAAATTCTAGCATGTCTGATATTCTTCGTCCAAGATATATTCCAGTCATAAATAACACATAATCTCTATAATTCTTAGCTTTTAAATAATCTTCAATATCTAAAATTAAATTCTTATCTCGTATTGGCTCAACTGTATTCATTTCTATTTCACCTCCTTCTTCTCAAACTGAATGCACCTGCCTTATCTTTCCCTTTACTCTTTTGTATACATTGTTATCCATACATTTACGTAAATCGTTTGTCTCATTTTCTTTAAATATTCTTTTACTTCCACAGTGAGAACATGAAATATAGTATCCCTTTTTTATTGTGTCCTCAACTTCCTCATTAATTAAAATGTTTGTCTTCTTACATTTACCACAAATACGAATCAAATATATTTCTTTCACATTCTCACCTTCTTTCCAAACAAAAAGAAAGACAAATTGCTATACAAACAACTCATCTTTCCTATAATTACTTTTTCTTATTTTTCTATCTATTTCTTTAAGGCTATTCTCATTTTTTAATCTTTTAGGAGTATCAAAACTTACTATTGGAGCTGCATTAACATCAATTACTATATCTCCATCTGAATTAGTTTTGTAGATAGATCTATTCTTTTTAATAAAAGTTGAATCACTCATATATTGTTTTGCTTCATATCTTGTGATTCTATCTATTTCTTTATTTCTAATTTTAGTTGCTAAATGAGAATTCTTAAACTCTTTTAAATTTCTATGTATACATTGCCTGACTGTATCTGATTTACAATTTAATATAAATGCTATATCTACTGCATTATATCCTTTTAAGTACAATTCTTTCACTTTTTCTTTATCTAGCACAAATATACCTCCTAAAATTAGATATAGTTATTCCATACCAAAAACGTGACATTTCTTGTTGACTTTATATTAGCATAAAGGCTCGGACATTTGTGGGACATTTTCGGGACACTTTTAGGACATTTTATATAAAAAAATAAGGATGCATTTGCACCCTATAGTACTATCTTTTTAACAGCTCTATTTAAAATTCTGTTTAACTGTCTTTCAGTTCTATCAATTTCACTAGCAACTTTTTTCTTATCTTTGCAATCTATTAAAACTAATTTTACAACCGTATACTCTTTTTCAGGTAATAAGTTTAGAATATTATCAATTCTTTTATTTTCATTTTTTAATCTATTAATTTGCTTAGTTAAATCATTTATTCTTATGTCACTTTCCTCAGATCCACTTAGTCTTAAGTTTTCAATTTCAATTTCCAAATTATCAATCTTACATTTTCTTTCTCTATAGATATTAAATATACTTTTTATCTCTGCCATTTTTACCACCTATCCTTTATAATACTTTTATGTTATAATCTAGATAGATTGATTAGAGAATCTTCTTTCCATGATTCATTCTCTAATTAGAATAGGTGTTCATTATGAACACCTTTTATTTTTACCTTCACTACGCTAAATTTTAGTATAATGCAGTAAAAAAATCGCAAATTCATCTTGAATAATGCGATTTTACAATACGTTATTTATTTTATAGATTTATAATTTACCAACATTATGAAGTAAAACAACTTCTAATTATTCTTAATATCTACGACGTGTGTAGGGAATGCACGGATTTGGGGCTGTGTACATAACTACATTTTTCTAATCAGTCCAACCAAACGCAATCAACAATATCTCTATCAACTTTAACAAATTTTTCATCTACAAAAACAGCTGCCCAACCATGCTCTTCCTCCCACGGACAACTAAGTACGAATATCACACATACATCAACATTTTGTGATTCATACTTGTTCTTCTCTGTTTTACTTTTGGCATATATGCTGTCTTCCAAAGCATAAAGCGTAACATCTGTCCCAGTGTATTTTACAAGGTCTGCGGGTGACTTGATTTCCTGCCAATACTCTTTACTTTCTTCCTCATCATCAGGACCCCATTGTTCATACATATCATCATAATAAATGTTTATAAAGGCTTCTAACATCTGAGTTTCCAGTTCAGGTGTCCATTTCTCTATAAGCCTTTTGCAAGCGGCTGTCCCTTTTGCCATATCTTCGCAACATTCTTCATCAATCTTAAAATCGTTTGGATTTAGTAGCCTGCTATTTATCATCTTGTTTCCTCCAAAAATATAAATCATTTATAATTCATAATATCTTACTATTCTATATTAATTATAGCATATTTTGTAAAAATCATATTATTCAATTTTCAAAGAACATTATCTAAATTAACTACTACGCATTTTCTATAGTTTTCGCATTATTTAATAACTTTTAAAATAGGTTTATTTTTATTGTTTATATATTCTTCGCTGAACTCATTAATATAGTAATCAACATTTGCTTTTACTTTTAATAACCCTTTTTGCTTATCCCAACTTAAAGCATATATTTTATTTATCCTTACTTCTGTATCATTTTCACATACTGTCCAACTATCCTCCCACATATTTAGTGGCGGAATGTCCATATACAAATTAAAAGGAAGTATTAAATCTTGTGTTCTTATGCATCCTCTTGAATCCATACTAAAGAATAAACATCCAGTTTCATTTCTGTTTATATCCTTCCCATGACATTCTCCACCATGTCTATGATTCCGCTTACAATACGCACATTCTAATCGATTAGGTAAGTCTTTTGGTCTATCCATCCTAAACTCCCTCCACTCTACATACTACGATTTACTTCTAAACTTCTTCCTCTCTTAACCAATCTTCTGAATATATACCATTTCTTCAAGCTCCTTAATGAATTAAATTACTTGAATACTTTTTTTCAAATAGTACATAATATAATTGGTTGTTGATTATATTATTATTTATAAAATCCATTGTATGCCCCTTAATGGGGCATATTTTGCGTTTAATAATAGAATTGAGTATTAAAAAAATCGCAAATTCAATCTCTTGAATAAATGCGATTTTACAATACGTTATTTATTTTATCGATTTATAATTTAAGAATAATGTATTATTCAATATAAATAGTCCATTTCTTGCATTTATTACACAAGTATATAGCGAAATCTAATGTTTCATCCGCGGCATCTAAATCGAAAGTGAAAATGTTTTCTTCTTCGATGACTCCTATATCTCTGCGCCAGACACTAAATCTTTCTGCATTACATTCCAGGCACTCAGAATCACATCTCCCTACATACTCAAAATCATCAATCGTTATTCCGTTATCCTCTAAAAATTGAACTATAACTTCTTCATAACTTACATCTGAATGCCCAATAAAATTCTCTAATTTCAAAAATTCACTCATACGAAACCTCCCATAAAATACTGTACATGTCATAAAAATGATTATAACTAGAATCATATGCAAATTCAAACTACAATAACTTATTTAATGTCTATCAGAATATATTAAAACTCATATGGTAGAAATTTTATGAATTTTCAAAGTATATATTGACTACCTGCTATTTTTAGGATATTATATATTGCCTTTTTTAAATATAAATCTAACAATTAAAAATGTTTTACATATTATAAATATCGCATTATTCACTTTTCAAAGAACATCTTTTTTCATTTACTACCGCGTCAAATCTACATTCTGCATATTTACTTAATAAGTACACATAATAAAATTATTAATATCTATTGTTTATTCTAAAATGTTGAGGTGGTTATACTATGAAAAAATTTATACTTATATTTTTAATTTCAATATTTTTATTATTTAATCTGGCATTCTCTACATTTGCTGCTAACATTTTTAAAGAGGGTATCTATAAAGCAGCTGATTTCAATTTTTCAGCAGAAAATACCTATAGTGTTCAAAATATATCTCAAAAAGATAGTGTTTATATACTTCTTTATGATGAAGAGCAACTTCAAATCCAGTCTATACGCTTAAGCCCCAACTCTGGGAAATATAATTTATTACCACTTAAGCCTGACTACAGAATTGCTATAGTTGGTAATGGAGATGTATTTATTGCTTAAAAAGCGACATATATATTACTAACTTGAAAGGTGATTTTATATTATGAGAAAAAATATTATAGTAACATTAATTTTAATGTGTTTATTCTTTAATTCTCTTGCATTAATTCCCGCATTTGCAGCAAATACGTTTAAGGAGGGTATTTATCAATTATCCAATTTTAATGTTGTGCAAAAAAATCGTTATACTGTTCAAAATATATCACCTGATAATAGTGTTTATATAGCACTTTTTGATGAAAACCAACGTCAAATACAATCTATTTATTTACCACCCAAATCCGCAAACTATAGCTTGCTTGCTCTTGACCCTAGTTATAGAATTGCAATTATTGGGAAGGGTGAAGTAATTATTGCTTAAAAGACACTTTGTAGTGTCTTTTTTTATGAATAATTTCTACATATTCCAAATTACTCTCTAAACTTCTTCTCCACTCTATCATCCTTCTGAATATATCCCATTTCTTCAAGCTCTTTATATAAAGCTTCTTTAATATCTAATCCTTCTTCTTCCATTCTCTTTTGTACTCTTGGAACCACTATATCAACTATATCTTTAATAATTCCCATACTTATAGCTCCTTTTTAGGAAGAGAGCTTTAATAAACTCTCTTCTTATTTATCTTTTGCAGTAACCTTAGCATTAACATTGTAATCCCTGCTAATGCGCCTTCCAGTCCTGCAAGGTATTAATGAATATTTTTGTTTCATTTTCACATAATAATTTTAGCAATTTAACTTATACTCTAAAAATTACGAAAGAAGGCTTGTTAAATGAAAAAATTTATATATATCCTTTCTATCCTTTTACTTTTCCTATTTACTTTAAATACAGCACCTGTCGTAGCTCAGCCAAAAATTTATTCACAAGGTTTTTATAACATGAAAGATTTGAACTTAAGTGAAAATGTTAGTTATAAGGTTCAGAATAATCAGCCTTATGTTGAAGGACTATTAATCATTATTGATGCTGATAAAAAAATCCAACAACTTTTACGAATCCCCGCTAACTCCACTAAAATCCCTTTGGCTCCTCTTAAATATGATTACAAATTTATAATATATAATAATGTGCTTTTGACTTTTTCTTAAATTATGAAAGGTGGCTTATCGAATGAAAAAAATATTTACTATACTTTCTGCTCTACTGCTTTTATCTTTTAGCATGAACAATCTAACAGTCAACGCTAGAACGCTAAATATCCAATTATCCGAAGGTATTTATACTATAAAAGATTTAAAATTGATGGAGAATACTACCTACAACATTCAAAACACCTCTGCCGGAATTAACCTTATGATAAGAATGGATGGTCAGCAAGAAGTAATGGAATCACACCGTTTATTAGAAAACTCACCTAAATACAATATTGGTCCTTTGAAATATGTTGATAGAATTGTAATATTAGGCCCTGGTACTGTAACAATAACAGAATAAATATTTTCAAATTGCACATAATATAATGATTTAGTTAACATATTATTCATATAATCCATTTTGCCCCATTAATTGGGGCTTTTTTAATACAAAAAATTATTTATCAACATTTAGAATTATTTGAAGCTGGACCTCATATAATTAAATGTGACCTCTTCGCTATAACTTTATTTCTCTTTTATTTACTCTTTTGTCCATAATCTTTTTTGCTTTTACCTAGTAACTATAAGCCCCTTTTTAGGGGCTTCCTTCATGTTGCCCACCAATTAATTACATAGCATTTTTCATTTTTATTTCTTTAAGCTTCTTTACTGTTTTATAATAAAACGCTGTCTGCTTACCATCCCAATTAACATTTAAGGTTTCACCGTTGTTGTAAATTCTTACTACTTTGCCTATATGCCTTGTGCCTTTATACTGTATTTCTACTAGATCATTTTCCTCAAAATCTATAAGATTATGAGTGAAAGTTGATGACTTAATATTACTTTTCTTCTCATCAATATCTTTTTCTGCACTTAAAATATACAAGCCTATATTTTCTTTAGGAATCTCAATTTTATATACTTCATCTTCATGATATTTTGGTTTTTGCAAGTATTCTAGTATCCATCCTTTAGGATTTATAACAACCGTTTTATCATGCTTTTGAATTATTATATTAGCATCACCTTTACGTTTAATGTATTCTGTGATATTCATGTCCTTAAGTTTTTTAAGCTGCACATCATTTAACTTTCTATCTTGATTTACAAATAAAATTTCATCAGCTGGAAGCAGATCTATATCTTTTTTTAGCTCCAGTTCTTTTACTCCATCACCGTTAAAGTACAGTGTCTTTTCTTCAAGCTCTACAAGCAATGCTCCATATATTCTTTTAACTATTCTTGCTGCATTGGGTTTATATAGATTAATAATTTCTGTAAATTTATCTTTATGACTTTTGACTATTGGTGCATACTCTTTTTTAGGCTCTTTAACTTCACTGAGCACTAAATCAAATATGCTTATTTGACCATCTAAAACTTCATCCATTTTATTTTTAATCATCGTTATCCCACCCAAGCAGCCTCTTTTCTAAGTTGTCATAGTCATAGTTTCTTGGCTCGAAATTATTAAATCTGAGTGGCTGCACTTCTTTATTCTTAGCTATCTTAACTGGATTTTCTTTATCTACATAATTGCCTTCTAAGATCTTAATAAAATTATTTGGCTTTACTAGCCAATCAAAGGTTACTGTCCAGTTCTTATTATTTTGACCTTTTAAGAAACTGCTGCTTTTTATATTTTCTATAGCTTGAAGTATTTTATCTTGTCCATATTCTTTAAGTCTTGCTTGAAGTAATTTATATCTGTTAGTGCCTTTGTTTATGGATATGAGCTCTTGGAGTCCAAGTTCATTCCACTTATCTATTATTGGTTGCACTTTAGTGCTACTAACTATATCTTTAGATATAGTATTTATATTATTAACTGTATTATTAAGTATTGTATTATTATCTTCACAGTTTTCCGAATACCCTCTGTCGATATCTCGAGTACCTCTATCGATATTTCGAACACCGCAGTCGATATTCCGAGTACCCCCTATCGATATTTCGAGTAGCTTAATTATTCTATTTTCTATTGCTTTTGTACCAGCTTTGTATTTATAAGAAACAGTTAAAAATCCTTTTTTCTCTAAAGATTTTATTATTTCACTACACCTGTTTTTAGATAAGCCAAAAAACTCTGCAAAATAGTCATTAGACGCAAAACATCCCTTTTCATTATCTAAGCTATCTATTTCAACTAAAAATAATTTTTCATTCATAGTTAAGTGAGTATTCAGCCAAATTTCTTTTGGTATCCATATGCCTTTAAAATCTCTTTCCACAGTCTCGCCTCACTTTCATTATTTGTAATTTACATTAACTAAAAACTTAGCTGCATCTACTTAAAGCAACACAGCACCTTTTACATATTTCAATAAATTCTTCAGGTGTAGTCTTTTTATTAAAACTTGTCCTATTAAACCTTATGTCTTCTCTTGTCATAGCAAAAATAATATTAAACTCTTCTTTGCTGACTTTTGATTTTAAATCATTTAAGAATTCTAAAACCATTTACTTTTCCTCCATTTCAATTTATAATGGAGATACGGATGGGCGTCCGTATCTCAAACATTGATTGAACCTTTTATATAAGGTTCTTTTTTTATTTATAAAGTTCATCTTCTTTCATGTTTTTATGTTCATAGAAATCAATACATTTTTTTGTATTCACATCAGTAAATTCAACATATAAATCTCCACATTGATTAAAACAAACTTCTCCAACAGTTACTGTATAAATATCATTAAGCAGTTCATTTTCAACTGTAATAGATCCATCTTTTATTTGCTTCCACATACGTCTTTTTCTTTCTGGAGCATACATTATTGTGTATTCACATTTTTCAGAATCACTTTTAATAACGTCATAGCCTATTTTCCATAAGATTTCTATTATATTCATCTTCTGAATTTCTCCTTTAATATGTTTAAAATCAGTTAATTTGCTTTTAATATCTTTAGAGCATTATTTAAAACCTGAAGTCTTAGCTCTGGAGGACACATTTTCATAACAGCAGCAACTTGTAACTCTGCCACAAGCTCATCAAAGCCTTTTTTATCTTCTAATCCTATAATGGTTACCTTTAATTCATCGCCTTTCATATCCATTCCCCCGTAAATATAAATCATTTCATAATATGTTTTCTTATCACAATGTGTTACCTAGCAAACTTTATAGTTATAATTGCACATACCATTTCATCAAGTGTTTTCATTATCATTTGCCAATCTTCTTTTTCATCTTCATCAACTTGACCATCACGTGAAATCTTAATCATTAATTTCTTAATGCCCTCTAGATCTTCAAGCTCATCTAAAAATGTTAATACTGCTTCGGCTAAATGTTTAACTTCTATCTTTGGGAAAAGTTCTTTTCCTATCAAAGTATTTTGATAATGCTGCAAAATTAAATATGGGCGGTTATATATCTTAGCCATATCAATTACTATGTTTTCTGGTGGTGTTCTCTTCCCACCTTCATATGCTCTTAAACTATCAACAGATATATCTAGTAGTTCTGATGATTTTTCTTGAGTTAAGCTTGTACACTCTCTCGCTACTTGGTAAATATTTCTGTAGTTTTCTACCATTTATTTCCCTCCTTATTCTTGATAAAATCCAATTATGACTTAAAAGCATAATTTAATCTAAAAAAATATTTATTATTTGTTTATTATCCAAGTTTAAAATCGTTTTTAATTCTTTTATTTCCTCTAATGAAAATGGAATTATCCCATTTTCCTTTTTGTTATATGCACTTTGAGATATTTCAAGTTCTCCTCCCAAATATTCTTGGCTGAAGTTAGCTTGTTTTCTCAAAACTTTTAATTGGTCTATTGGCATTTCTCACACTCCCTTTATGATTTTAAGTCATATATTATACTCTAATAATAATGACTTGAAATCATAATGTCAATGGTTTTTAATAAAAATTATTCTTTATAGTCATATTTATAGATTTGAAATCATATTCAGTATACAATTTAAATGAGGTGATAATAATGGCAACATTTGCTGATAGGTTGAAAGAAGAGCGAATACAGAAAAATCTTACACAAACAGAATTAGCTAAAACACTATATTTAGGCCAAACGTCAGTATCTAAATATGAAAGTGGTAAACAAATTCCAGAGATGCCTACTCTGCAAAAAATAGCTGATTTTTTTGAAATATCTATAGATTACCTCTTAGGAAAAACGGATATAAGAAATTACACTGATGATCCTAACATCACTATTGCACTTCATAGTGATGCTGATTATGATGAACTTCCAAAAGAAGCTAAAGAAGAGATTAATAATTTTATTGAATATATAAAACAAAAATATAAAGATAAAAAATAAGATGTTCTTTATGGACATCTATATTTTTGAATATGGATTGTAATAAATTATCAAAATATGAATTTTTTATTCACTTAAGGGGGTCTACTTATGTTAGATTATGATAAGCAAGAATATCGTAAATACACTGGTAAAAGCGAAAGAGACAAATATTTAAATGTACTCAAAGGTATACTTACTGGAATCACAAGTGATGATGAAATAACTAATAATGAAATAGAGGAATTAACCAATTGGTGTTCACTACTAGCTGATTATGCAAATGATAAACCTTTTGACGAAATACTCCAAAAAATATCAGAGGCTCTATCAGACAACATACTAACGCTAGATGAGGTTAGTGATATTATTTGGGTTATTGACAAGCATATTACAAAATCCCAAAATAATTACTATGATCCAATTACACATGGACTTCAACAATTACAAGGAATAATGCATGGTATATTAGCTGATAATGTTGTAGATGATAGTGAAATTGAAAGAATTAAACTTTGGATTCAATCCCATGACTTTTTAGTTGGGTATTACCCATATGATGAAGTCTCTTCATTACTAACTTCAATATTGAGTGATAAGGTTATAACAGATGATGAAAAAAATATATTAAAAGTATACTTTTCTGAATTTGTTGATTCTAATAGTTCTATTAAAATTGATTTTAATGAAATTGAAAATTTAAAGAATGACTATACTGTAAATGGGATTTGTTCTGTATGCCCTGAAATAGATTTTAATAATAAAACCTTCTGCTTTACCGGAGCATCTACGAAAGCAACAAGAAAAGACTTTGAAACTTTAATTCCCTCTCTAGGTGGAACTTTTTCAAAAAATATAACTAAAAAAACTGATTATCTTATTATAGGCGGCAATGGTAACACATGCTGGGCATATTCTTGCTATGGTAGAAAAGTTGAACAAGCTATTAATCTAAGACAAAATGGTTCTAAAATAATTATAATACACGAAAATGACTTTTGGGACGCTGTTGAAGATTTTCAATAAATAGAGAGTAAATATATAGTTTAAAGGAGATACATATGGCAAATATAAATGATTTTAAATTAGTAAAACTTAAAAGTAAAAAAATGTTCGATTATCTAAAAGTGAACAAAGACACTTCAATGAAAGAAACTGATAAAGAGCGTTTAGGATTTTATCACCTAATTTTGGAGAACGTTACTGGTATTATGGGATCTGAAAATTTAATAGATTCAATAGATTACCAAGATCAAGCTTATGTAATAATTGATAGTGAGTATAATAAATTAGTGAATAAAATTGGTATTGATGATCTAGGAGTTGATGCAGTATCAATAATGCCAAACGATAATAATGAAATTGATATAAAGCTTTTCAACTTTAAATATCGAAATTCATTTAACCCTGAAAAAACAAAAAGTGAAGGGGATATTTCTAGAAGTACTAAGTTTCTTGAGTATATAATTCATAACGAACTTTTAGATGAAAATACTAATACCATAGTACACAAACAAATAAATACTATTATTGAACATCTTAATAGCAGTAAAATATGCAACTTAAGTATGTACATGGTATCTAATGAGGCAAATGGATTCGCTCCAAATAGTAATGAATATATAAAAATTCTTGAAAAAAGCTACGGAATGAAAATTGTAAATATATCTTTAGATGATATAATAAGCTTTTTTAACATAAAAAAGGATAATAGAAAAAGTAGTTTTATAATATCCCCGAATGAATTTTTATCTTTTCAAAGTGATGAAAAGTCAACTCAAAAATCATATATTTTAAAATTATCTTTATTGGATCTAATTAGAATAACATGTGATAATGAAACATTAGCAAACAATTATTCCCTTGAAGATGATGAAAAGATATTAGATGCTAGATTAGATTTTTCTCTTTTATACGATAATGTACGTGGCTTCTTAGGCGATACAAAATATAATAAAAATATAATAGATACGCTGAAAAGTAATCATCAATATTTCTTTATGTTTAATAATGGAATTACATTAACATCTGAAAAGATAGACTGTGATGCAAAAAATAGTGGCATGAAATACCTTTTCACAATAGATAATTTTCAAATTGTTAATGGTGGACAAACAATTCGATCAATATATAGCTTTCTAAATGATGATTATGATTCTGAAAAAATCGCAAAATTACGCGAAGCATATGTATTATTAAGAATTTTTAAAACAAACAAAAATGATCCTTTGCAAAATTCAATTGCTGAATATACAAATAGTCAAAATGCAATATCTGATGTAGATTTAAAGTCAATTGACAGCATTCAAATTCAGATCGAAAAATATTTCTCAGAATTAGATATACTTTATGCAAGAAAATCAGGCGATTTGGGAGACTTGGACAAAGAATATGTATTTAGAATTTCAATGGAAAAATTAGCTCAGATTTTATATTCTTCACTTGGATATCCAGATAGAGCAAGTAATCAAAAAAGACGATTATTCCAAGATTATTATAATGAAATCTTTAAATCAGAAAACTTTTCCTTAGAAAACTGTAAAAGTAAAGCAGAAAAATTCCTTGAGATTGAACAAATATATAATCACTATAGTTATTATAAAGTCTCTGATCAAAAAATATTTTATATTCTTTACATGTGCTCATTTACTGATCTTACGATTAATGAGGCTATTGAAAACCTTGAAAAGTGGCTAAAAAGTTATAATTCAGGTGTAGCTGAATCAAGAAAACTAATTCAAAAAGGCTTTAAAGATCATATAGATTTTAATTTAAATATATCTCCAATTGAATCATAGTTTTATATAAACGAAACTTATTTTAGGCTAGATAGTTGACTATCTAGCCTAAAATTATTATCATTCAAAAAATTTTTCTTGCAAAATTAATCAAATCCGTTCTATTGAACATACGTTCCTATTGCATTATAATAATATCATTAATACTGATAATGGCGGTGATAGACTAATGAAAAAATTAAGTGATATTTTTTGTATTATTGAGAAAGAGAAAATACACATTGAAGAAAGAAGTCTTAATCAATATTCATTTAATGGAATTTATTTTAAAGCTCCAGAACTTCCTCCAGTTATAATTGTAGAAAAATCTATTATTAATGATAGATGTAAATATATATCTATTCTCGCTGAAGAGTTAGGACATCATTTTACCAGTTTAGGTAATTTAACTATTGAATCCAAAAATTATTCTGAAAAACTTATGAAGAATAAGCAGGAGCATAAAGCTAAATCATGGGCTGCTAATTTTCTTGTAAGTGATGATGAATTCCTACAAGCATTATGTAATTGCATATCTACTCCTTGTGAGATATGTGATTTTTTTAATATAACTAATGAAATGCTACAATATAAGATTCATTCTATAGTTGTTGATGAAAATAGATATAATTATATAAGATCTGCATTAAAGAGAAAGGAAGTCCCATATAATAGTTGTGAAATATAGTATTTTTCCTACTACCTTTTAATAAATATATGTAGCTATACTCAATTAACTTAACTTATTCATAAAACTACAATCAATGTATAACACTTTGGAGGTATACTATGAAAGCAGCTATTTATTCTAGAAAATCAAAATTTACTGGTAAAGGTGAAAGTGTAGAGAACCAAATAGAGCTATGTAAATCCTATGCTAAAAATAACGGCTATGATGATATTTATATATATGAAGATGAAGGCTTTTCAGGTGGTAATATAAACAGACCTGAATTTAAATCTATGATGAAGGATGCTGCAGCAAAAAAGTTTGATGCAATTATTTGTTATAGGCTTGATAGAATTAGCAGAAATGTTTCTGACTTCTCAACATTGATTGATGAGTTAAAAGTCCTTGGCATTGATTTTATTTCAATACGTGAACAGTTTGACACTTCTAGTCCTATGGGTACTGCTATGATGTTTATTAGCAGTGTATTTGCTCAGTTGGAGCGTGAAACCATAGCTGAACGTATTAAAGATAATATGTATGAACTTGCTAAAACTGGCCGTTGGCTTGGTGGCACTCCCCCTTTTGGTTTTTCTTCTGAACCTATATATTATTTAGACAATAATTCTAAGCAAAAAAAGATGATGAAATTATCTCCTATTAATGAAGAAATTTCTCTAGTGAAACTTTTCTTTGAACAATATTTAACTCTTGGAAGTCTTGGAAAGCTTCAAAAGTATCTTATTCAAAATGATATTAAAACTAAAAGAAATTCTCCTTGGGATATAAAAGCCTTGCAGCTCTTACTTAGAAATCCTGTTTATGTTAAATCTTCTGAACTTGTTATAAGTTATCTTTCAATAAAAGGTGCAACTGTATTTGGTGATCCAAATGGTAATGGAATATTAAGTTATAACAAAAAAGATTCTAAGGATAAATATAAAGATATTAGTGAATGGATTCTTTCTGTTTCTAAACATGAAGGTGTAATTGATGATAATTTATGGATTAAAGTTCAAAGGCAATTAGATAAGAATAAAGATCTTGCACCTAGACTTGTTAATGGCAGCGAATACGGTGTATTTAATTCAGTTCTTCACTGCGCTAAATGTGGTGGAAAAATGATTCAAAAGCAAGGTCATGTTTCTAGAAAGACTGGAGAAATTCTTCGTTATTATATATGTGTAAATAAGATTAATCCAAGTGATAATACTTGTGATTCTAAAAACATAAGGCTTGATAAATTAGAAAAGAGTGTTATGAAAGAACTCTTTAAGGCTACTGATGATAAAGGCTCACTTATTAAAGCCATTGAAAAATATAAAAAATCTTTAGAATCTGAAGCAGTAGATAAAAGCAATATTAAATCATATGAAAAGCAAATATCTCAAAAGGAGCTGCAGGTAAAAAACTTAATTGATAAGCTTTCTTTAAATCCTAACATATATGATTTACTTTCTTCTAGAATTGAAGAATTAAATAAAGAAATTAAAGAATTGAAATTTAAAAAGTTTGAATTAGAAAATACTAATAGTAATTTAAAAGCAGCCATTAAAGAAATTAACGCTTCTACTTCTATGCTTTTGAATTTTAAAAAGCTATGGGAAAATGCTGATTATTCTATGAGAAAGCTTCTTATAAATTCTTTTGTTGATTATATTTCTTATAACTCAGATACTCAGGAAGTAGTTATAAAGCCATTTTGTACTAATAAAAAAAAAGGCGCTCTTTAATGTAGCGCCCAAATGCACCTGCAGTTGCAGCAAAATCTATATTATTTACCATATTGACATCTGTTTTTGGATTAATATTATTGTGTTTCATAGCATATTCAAAAGCCATTTCTGGAACACCACCCGGTCTTCCTCCTATAATATTTTTTCCTTTAATATTTTGCCACTTAAAATTGTCTTCCTTAGTTCGTCCAACCACGAAAGAGCCATCTTTTTGGGTAAGCTGTCCAAAAAGTACTGGGTAGTCTTCTCTTCCTTGATTATTAATGTAAATAGTTTGTTCTGGTCCACAAAAACCAATATCTGCTGATTTACTTAAAACTGCTTGCATAGTTTTATCTGCGCCTTGACCTGTTTGTAAATCAATTTCGATTCCATTCTCTGCAAAATAGCCTTCTTTCATTGCAACATACATAGGAGCGTAAAAAACTGAACGTGTAACTTCATTTAAGCGTACAGTTACTTTACCTTCCTTAGTTTTATTATTGCTACTACAGCCAAACATAGATATGGCAGTTATACTCGAAATCAATAAAGCAGTTAATACTTTTAACTTTTTTTTCATTAAATAAAGCATCTCCTAATACTGTTTTATGATGTATCATATGATATTTAATCAAAGATTGTTCTAATATATATGCTCTATTTGCTGGATACAATAAGTCTTAATTTATATAAACTATTTGGGCTTAAAACTTTATTTTGTAAACAATTCACATTTAACAATTTTAGCTTAAAGCAACGCACAAAGTATAAACTTCTAAATTTAATTGTCGATTTTTAAATAATATGATAATATAATCATATCGTTTTTATAAAAAAGGTATTTTATCCACTTATCATTTCTAAGAACAATATCAACAACATTAAATGTATAGAAAGGGGAATTTAATATGAAACTATGGTCCATTATAGCAATAGGAGTATATTTACTTATTTTGCTTACAATAGGATACTACTCTTACAAAAAAACATCTAATCTTTCAGATTATATGATAGGAGGAAGAGGACTCGGACCTCTTGTTACAGCATTATCAGCAGGCGCAAGTGATATGAGCGGTTGGATGCTTATGGGACTTCCTGGAGCAGTTTACCTAACTGGTATATCTAATATTTGGATAGGAATTGGTTTAACCGTAGGTGCCTACTTTAACTACCTTCTACTGGCTCCAAGATTTAGAGTCTACACAGAGATTGCAAATGACTCTATGACAATTCCAGACTATTTAGAAAATCGTTTTAAAGATAAGTCTAACATACTTAGGCTTGTATCTGGTATCGTAATACTTGTTTTCTTTATTCTTTATGTTTCATCAGGACTTGTTGCTGGAGGAAAATTATTCGTTGATACATATAAGCTAACTTATACAATGGGTGTAGTTGTCACTCTATCTGTTGTTGTTCTTTATACGTATTATGGTGGATTCTTAGCAGTTAGCCTTACTGACTTCTTCCAAGGGACTTTAATGTTTATATGTTTAATCACTGTTCCAGTTGTAGCGTATATGAATATAGGGGTAGATCCTGGAACATTTGTAAATAAGGTAAAAGCAATTGATCCTAAATTATTTGATATATTTAGAGGGACTAGCATAGCTAGTATTATTAGCCTTCTAGCTTGGGGCTTAGGCTATTTTGGACAGCCTCACATTATTGTTCGTTTCATGGCAATAAAATCTGCAAAAGAATTAAAATCAGCAAGAAGAATTGGTATTGGATGGATGGCAATAGGTCTTTTAGGTGCTGTTGTAAGTGGTATTATAGGTCTTGTATATTTTACTGAACATAACACTCCATTAAGTGATCCTGAAACAGTTTTTCTTAGACTTGGTGATATATTATTTCATCCATTTATTACAGGAATTATATTATCTGCAGTACTAGCTGCTATTATGAGTACTATCTCATCTCAGCTTTTAGTTTGTTCAAGTTCTATTACAAAAGATTTTTATCTAGCTTTCTTTAATAAAGAAGCTTCCGAAAAACAACAAATGGTAATAGGTAAATTAGCTGTATTAGTCATAGCAGCATTTGCGACAGTACTTGCATACCTTCCAAATAAGACTATTTTAGATATTGTTGGCCAAGCATGGGCTGGTTTTGGTTCGTCTTTTGGTCCAGTTCTTTTATTAAGTCTGTACTGGAAAAGAATGACTAAATGGGGTGCCTTATCTGGAATGATTGTTGGTGGTATAACAGTTCTTTTATGGATTGTTTTAGGTTTATCTAGTTTTCTATATGAGATGATTCCAGGATTTTCATTATCACTTCTATCTGTAATTATCGTTAGTCTTTTAACTAAAAAGCCAGATAGTGATGTCAGTAACCAGTTTAATAAAATGGAAAATATATTAACAGATATGAAATAATATATTTGTTTTCTAAAGGTATAGTATTCAATTAATCTTGTACCTTTAACTTATAAAAAATAACAGTAAGACTAATAATTCTATGGTCTTACTGTTATTTTTTATCCTTATTTGCTTATTTTAAATTTTGATACTAATTCATTTAATCTATGAGCCAATTTAGCTAATTGATTAGCTGAATCTCCTATTTCGTCCATAGTAACAGCCTGTTCTTCAGCTGATGCTGATACCTCTTCTGTTGCTGATGCCGTGTGTTCTGATATAATTGATGTTTCTTGCATTTCTACTACTGTATCTTTTGCTGTTTTAATCATAGATTCTGTAGAATTATATACATCTCGAACTACATCAAAAATGTTTCTTATAGCTTTTTCTATATTATCAAAATGAGTTTCAGCCTTTAACGCTGTTTCCATACCAACAGTAATTTCCTTAGAACCTTCATCCATACTACTACTAATGGTCTCAATTTGATTTTGTATTCCACTTATTAAAGCCGAAATCTGACTGGCAGCAGTAGCAGATTGTTCCGCAAGGGTTCTTACTTCATCTGCAACTACGGCAAATCCCTTTCCTTGCTCTCCAGCTCTAGCAGCTTCTATTGCTGCATTTAAAGCAAGTAAATTGGTCTGACTTGCAATGTTAGTTATAACTTCAACAATCTTACCAATTTCATTTGATCTCTCAAGTAACATTTTACTTTCTTCTAAATTGGTTTTATTGTTTTCAACAATTAATTTCATACTTTCAACAGCTTTATCCACCGCTTCAAAAGCAACCGCACTTATGTTATGTGATTCTTCAGCTGTTTCAAGCATATCATTACATTTATTAACAACAACTCTACTTACTTCTTCCATTTCAATTGTTTTCTCGCTGGCTAAAGTCACTTGTCTTGACTGCTCAGTTGTATTTTCTGCTATCACTTGTATTGCTTTAGCAACTTCTCCAGTAACCTTAATGCTATCATCACATGAATTTGCAAGATTAGTTGAAACTTCATTTACCTTTGATGATTCATTATTTATATCTGTAATTATGCCTCTTAATGCTTCTATCGTATGATTAAACGCTGTAGCAAGATTTCCAAATTCATCTTTGGATTTTACTTCTATCGAACCACTTAAGTCTCCAGTAGATATAACTTCCGCGAACTCATTAAGGCGTACTAAAGGTTTGATCAACTTAGTTGCTGCTGTAAATATAGCTGCTGATAAAATTACGATAATAGCTATAACTATCCCAATCATAATCAGTATCAAATGATTAGATGAAGCAAAAAGTTCATCCTCATAAACAACATTTATAACTGTCCAACCAGAAATCGGTGCCTTTGCATAGAATGCAATTTTTTTCTCAGATCCACTTCCAAATTTAAAAACTCCTGGTTTATCACCTTGAATGGCTTCATTAAGTTTAGTAAGATCTGAATCGTTAACTGTATTTATTTTCTCTTTCATGGCCCAATCTTTATTTGGGTGAACTATAAAAGTTCCATCACTTCCTAATAATACTCCGTAACCTTTTTGACCATATTTTAGATTTTTAACTTGATTTTCTACTGCTTCAATAGCTAAACTTGAGGCAGCTCCTGCTGTAACTTTTCCTTGTGCATCTTTATTCCACGCAACCATCATTACAACATTCTTATCATAAGCTTCAGAATATGTAGGCTTAAATATTGCATCATAAGGAACGCCATTTGTCTTTGAATATCTTTCTGAAGCTTCTGTTGCAGCACCTTTAGCCCAATTAGCAGTTGCAAATTTTCCATTGCTTACATTATAAAATCTCGCTTGTAGCTTATTCAAACTATCAGCGTTACTCCATTCACTAGGCTCTAGGCTATTTAGTATATGGACTGCTGCATATTCGTCTGGATATGTATTTTTAATAAAATTAAATCTTGATAAATTTAAATCATCTATTATGTTTAATGATCCATCTGTGCTATTTAAATTTAAACCAGGATTTTTTTCCAAAACTTGTTTAAGCACTGGGCTTTGAGCTGTTTCTTGAACTTCTGCCATTCTACTCGTCAGCCATGTATTAATATGACCAGTTGCTTCTGTTGTTCTTAATGACATGGAATTCACTAATTCGCTTTCTATAATGCTCCTAAAATTAATATATGCAAATCCTGTCAGCGATATCAATCCAACTATTACTAGCGGCAATATTATTACCATTAACTTTGATTTAAATGATATTCTCATGATTAATCATTTCCTCCTTAAGGTGTACAAATTTTTTAATCTTGAAATTCACCGTTATGCAACCATATATGCTTTAATTCTTCCTGATTTCTATCTAATGTTTTTCTCTCTCTCATAGCCTTTGCTGGTATACCCGCTACCAACTCATTTTTTTCAACATTTTTACCGACTAAAGAAGAAGCTGCTACTATTCCTTGTTTTTCAATTGTTACTCCAGGCAATATAGTTGAATTAGAATATATTTTAGCGTAATCTTTAATTACTACTTTTGCATATGTCCTTAATTCATGTTCATGCTCCTCATGAGAATGAGTAAAAATTGTAACGCCTTCGCCAATTCCTACTGAGTTACCTATTGTTATTCCACCTTTTGAATCTAGGAAAGCACCTTTGTTCATAAATACGTTATCTCCTATTTCTATATTGTCAGGAACATTGAAACGTACATTTTCTTCAGCTATAAAATTCTTTCCGCATGACTTAAATAATTTTTTTGCTAATATCTGTCTATAAGGAATAGCAAAATTGGCAATTAAGCACATAGGTGATTTATCTAGTACATCCCATAAAAAATGAAGATATCTTTTTTCTTCTGAAAATTCTAATTCATTATTTTTAGGTAAATAGTCCCCATATAATTTCATTTCATCTAATATTTCGTATGGAAAATAACATTTTAGAGAATTTAAAATTTCTATTACGCCCTCTTTATTTATCCCTTGTTTTACTATGACTTCTACTTCATTTAATAATTCGTCTATTTTACTCATATCATTTCAGATTATTAAAATCGCAAAAAATAATCTTTTCGCCTCCTTCATAGTCAAACTTTCAACGCGATTTTATAAGCAACATTAAGTCAAACTGTTTGTCCAACTTATTTTAGTTTTGCTACTAATTACTATGATTATATTTTATTAGCCTTCTCCACTCCCTTCTGATCTTTTAATATTATTTATAATTCAAACTTCGAATCTCTAGCAGCAAATACTTTGCACATGAAAAAATAATAAAAATAGCTTTCTTATTGTAAGTTTTAAGAGCGCAAAAATGGTGTCTACATAATTGTGGACACCAAAATTAAA
This sequence comes from Clostridium sp. MF28, assembly GCF_002969175.1. Taxonomy (NCBI): domain Bacteria; kingdom Bacillati; phylum Bacillota; class Clostridia; order Eubacteriales; family Clostridiaceae; genus Clostridium; species Clostridium sp. MF28. The sequence goes on along the minus strand of NZ_CP014331.1, from coordinate 4,430,246 downwards.
ATATAAAATTTATTATTCATAGATACATTTTGGCAACCTGACAATCATAGAAAATTAAATTTTTCCTTAGACTCATAGCTTTGCGACCCTATTTTTCAATAAGTGTGCCTATTGATATTATATTTTTTTCATTTTTATTCTATTATTACATCTTTTACAACATTTTTCAACTTATATACACTAAATTTAAGTTACAATATTGTAAAAATGGATATTATTTAATCGTTTAATTCAATATAATACCATTTATTCAATATAATATATTTATAAATTTAAATATATTATATATATTTTTCTTATCGCCATGCTAATAAATTCATTTAAAAATCAATAATTTTCTTCAATTTCATATATACCAATTCATGAAAATATATCTCCTAAAATTATTCTTTTATAGAATTTACTTTTTAAGTTCTGTATCAAACTCTCTTCTTGTCCAAGTTTTAAAATCAGCTGGATTTTCTTCATTAATTAAAAATACTCTTGCACCACGAGGAATTTTGTCATCTCCATATCCTCCGTATCCAGTATATCCAGCATATCCAAGCCTAACACCATCTAAAGTAGCACAGTAATTATTAAAATGATCATGCCCTACAAATATACCTTTCACATCACCAATTTTAACTATTTTGTTAAATAAGCATAAATTTATCTTGGCACAGCTCTCATCTTCAAGCCTTTCACCATTTACTAATCCAGTCTTACATGCCTTTTTAAACTTCTTTAAAGGTATATGAAAGAACATAAGCGCAGGTATTAATCTTTTATATTTTTTCTTCAAATTTATCGCTGTTCTTTTATACCACCATATTTGAGTAAGTTTTATCCAATCATATCCTCCAATAATGGCAGGAGCGTATTTTCCTGAATCTATCATATATATATTAAATTTAGGCGTTTTATCTTTTGAACTTTCTACAAGAAGATTATAATTACCTATCCTATCAAAAGTTTTATACCCCACTTGACTCAGATTATGTTTAAAGCTCATATATAAATTCATCATTTCTTCTTTCGTCATCATATTATGTTCATCATCATGATTACCAAAAACTATACACCAAGGTACATTTCTATTTTCCATTGGCTCCGCTATATGATTTATAGCTTTTTTTACATCTTCTGCTGTCTGACATTTGCCATCAATAATATCTCCTGATAATATAACCATATTGGGGTTTTCGTAATCTAATATCTTATTTATAAGCTCTATAGATTTGTCTCTGCTCGGTCCTTCATGTATATCTGTAAATTGAACTATTTTAAACTTGCCATTACTATCAAACCTAAGGTTATTTTTCATATATATTCACCTTTCTTAAAATATAATATTATATGAAAACTAGGTTGTATCTGACACTAACTATTTGCTAATTAGACCTTATTTTAAATTGTAAAAGGATCATTGCATTTTGCAACAATCCTTTATATCTTATAAAACATTAAATATATATTTTTTAATTAAATTTCTACATTTATCAATTAATTTATCACTTGGCTCACTAGAGTCTTAAACGTAAATTTATTATTACAACATATATATCATAATGATTTTATATTTTTATAGTTTAAATTCTTCAATTTTTTCTTTCAATTCCTCAGCCATATCTTTTAAATTATTAAAATTATCAACAAAGCTTTCTGTTGACGCTGTCACTTCTTGCGCTGTCGCTGAAACTTCCTCTGTTCCCGATGCTGTTTCTTCTAATATCGCTGATAAGTTTTCTACTTTTTCAACTACATCATCCTTCATATTATTTATGGTGCTCACACCTTCAGCTATTTTACTCACCTTTTCTGTTAAACTTTCTATAGCTGTTACTATTTCTGTAAATATCACTTCTGATTCTTTAACTGCATGCTCTTGATCATCTACTGTTCCACTTGTTTCTAATACCCTGTCAACTGCTAATTCTGATTTACTTTTTATTTCTTTTATTATTTCATCTATTTGTTTGGCTGAAACTGATGTCTCTTCTGCAAGCTTTCTTATTTCATCAGCGACTACTGCAAATCCCTTTCCTGCTTCTCCTGCTCTAGCTGCTTCTATTGCTGCATTTAAGGCTAAAAGATTTGTTTGCTCTGTAATCGCACTTATTGCCTTATTCATGGTGCCTATTTTCATTATACTTTCCGAAACTTCACTTACAACATCTTTTACTGATTCAGTACTTTTTTTAGTTTCATATGATTTATTTATAACGGTCTTTACAATCTTTATTCCATCTTTACCTAAATCATTTGCTTTTATTGCCATACCATTTACACTTTCAGTCGCTTCTTCTATCTTATTCATAGATTGAGATAGTAAGTCCATGCTGTGTGATATCATTTCTAAATTGTTAGAAGACTCCATAGTTCCACTTGATATTTGATTTATTGTCTCACTTACCTGATTCATCGACATTGCTACTTCTTTGCTCATACTAACTGAATTTATAGCATTTTTATTAACATTTATTGCCGAATTATCAACACTCTTAATTAATTTTGCAATATTTTTCTGCATTTTATTAAAACTATTTTCTAGAATTATAAATTCGCGAATATGATTATTTATAATAATTTCTTTGTTAAATTCTCCATTCGCAGTTCTTTCCATTCCATCTTTTAAGGAATTTACTCCTTTACTTATTCTCCTAGCAATAGCCATAGTTATAATTAATGTGATTACCGCTATTGCAAATATAATTATAATTGATGCTATAGTTGAATCATTTTCTGATTTCCTTAGCTCACTAGATGGGATTTTTAGTATTAACTTCCATCCAGTAAGTTCCGAGGTCTCAAAATACCCCTCATATGTACTATTATTATAATTGAATTTGATTTTACCTTTATCACCAGTTGATATCTGATTCCAGCAATTGTATTCAGTTGGCTCTGTTCCAGCAATTTTAGTTTTGTCATTGTCAGAAATAACTACACCATCTTTATCAGTAATAATAAACTCTCCGGTTTGTCCGTATTTTATACTTGATAACTGATCTGCTAGTTCACTTAGCTCTACATCTATAGCCATAACGCCTACCGGTACATTATTTTTAATCACAGCCTTATATATTGTTATTGCGCTTTTTCCAGTTATTTTATCTTGATAAGGACTATGAATAATATATTTATTCGGATTCTCTATAGTCTCTTTAAACCATGATTTTTCTGTAGCGTTATAATCATCTGGCAATTTACTATCAAGTATTTGAAATACTTTTCCAGTGTTGTCTGAATAATATATATTTAAAATACTTTCATCAGTCTTCTTAATTAATTTCATATCTCCATTCAATTTATTATATGGTGATTCTTCAATATTAAAATTATTATTCTCAATTAATGTTTTCAATGTATCTTCATAATATGTAATCTTATTATTTATTATTTCCTGTCCTATATTTGAGAGTAAAGTTCTATTTTCATCAAAACTCTTTTCATTACTCCTCCTTGATGTCGTTGTAGAAATGATACCTAAAATAACTACTGGTATTATTGCTAACATAGCAATTGTAATCAGTAAGTATAACCTTATACTTACTGATTTAATTTGACTTTGTGCTTTATGCATATTTTCCCCCACCTCATAATTAACTTCAACTCATATTATATCGCAAAATATGCCAAAATATCTCATTTTATATTCTTTTTATGAAACTATGCTCAAAAATGACATTTTTTTTGACATTAGTCATATTTATTAGCAATATTTTAATAAATCTTCTTATTTATTATCACATTCTCATTTAAATTGACAAATTTATATTTATTTTTGATAGAAAAAATTAAAAATCAACCTTTTTAGGTTATACCCTCAATTTTACTGGAATATAAATTCCTAAAGAAGAACAAAAGTGGCTGCGCCACGCTCTTTCTTTATACCATTTTTTACAGGTCAATATCCTTATACCCCATTGGTATCACTGGCTTTCAAAATCAAAAAATTCTATACTTTCCTAGACAATAAAAAAACAAAATCCAAGTTATATTAGTAACCTGGATTTTGCTTTCACTAAATTCTTATACATTATTTATTATTATGTTTCTACATATTTAATCCTGAATAAGCTTCTTCTCCATGTAAGGAAATATCTAATCCCTCTGCTTCCTGTTCTGAAGTAGCTCTTAAGCCCATTACTAAACTCATTACTTTAAGTATTACAAATGTCGCAACTGCTGCATACAAGGCAGTTGCACAAGTAGAAATTAAATGAGCTTTTAAAAGTGCAAAGTTACCATATATTAATCCATCACTCCCTGCTGGATTAATTGCCTTTGATGCAAAGATAGCTGTCGCTATAGATCCCCAAATTCCTGCTACTCCATGACAGCCAAAAGCATCTAAGGCATCATCGTATCCTAATTTCCTCTTCAATATAGCTATTGCGAAAAAGCTTAATGCTCCGCCAACTGCTCCAATAAGCACAGCTGATATAGGGCTCACGAATCCTGCCCCCTGAGTTATTGCAACTAACCCGGCTATAGCTCCACTTACTGTTCCTAAGGCTGTAGGTTTTTTATAGAGCAACCATTCACAAAGTACCCATGCAACTGCTCCTGCAGCCGCTGAAGTATTAGTTGTAAAGAATGCATTTACAGCTACATAATTCATTGCAAGAGCACTTCCTGCATTGAATCCAAACCATCCAAACCATAAAAGCCCTCCACCTAATATTGCCATAGGTATATGGTGTGGTTCAGGGATCGCTCTCTTTCTTTTACCAACAACAATTGCCGCAACTAGTCCAGAAACTCCTGAGTTTATCTCTACTGGATTTCCTCCAGCAAAATCAAGGACTCCTAAATTCCTTAACCATCCATTAGCTCCCCATACCCAATGAGAAATAGGATCATAAACAAATGTACTCCACAAAATAATCAATATTATAAACGCCGGGAAATTCATACGTTCAGCAACAGAACCTGAAATTACAGCTGCAGTAATCGCAGAAAACATTAACTGAAATACTACAAATTCTAAATGTGGTATTGTGCCTGCATAATCCGCATTAGGCGCCATTCCTATACCTTTTAGGAAACTCCAATCTAAACCACCTATTACTCCTTTTACATCTGGACCGAAGGCTAAAGTATAACCTATAAAAATCCATTGTAAAGATATAATAACAAGAGCTGCATAACTATGTACTGTAATACTTAATACATTTTTGCTTTTAACCATACCTCCATAAAATAAAGCTAATCCTGGCACCATTAGCATTACTAACGCTGCACTAATAATTACAAATCCCATATCTGCGCCGTTTAATAATTCCATTTTCTATTCCCCCTTGAATAAATTTAATTAAATTTTGAGTACAATTGCTTATTCTAAGTTGTTAAAAAATAAAAAAGACGCTTCACTCCAAAGAAGGTATACCCATACTAGATATATCTTTTTTGAAATGAAAACGCCGTTGTTTTCTACATATTTCTTTAAATTTTTAAATTACTTTTATAAGTTTACTATCCCATGTTTTATATGTCAATATAAAATGATAATTTATTATTAGTTATTTTTAAATATGAATTATTTTTTTCATTATACATACGGGCCAGGTAAAATAACAAAATCTCAGACGACTTTGGCTAAGTTCAATATTGTGCTTCACACTCTTTTCATATATGTAGATTTTTTTACGCATTTGCCTTTTTAAACACATGTGAGAGAAATTTGGCAGGCGAATATGATTTATTTTTTATTCTCTTTGCAAACCATAACTTTCTGAATTAGTCTTTTCCATAACTTATCCACAGATTTAACTTGAATATGAATTCCTAGAGAATAAAAAACTCTCTTGTTTTTACATTAAATCAAGAGAGTTCTAATTAAAAATTAAATTCTTATATACATATTATTGATTAATTTCTATATCCACATGAAAAATCTTCTCCAGGATTTATATCTAATACAACACGTTCGGGTTCAGCAAGCGCAACTTCATGTCGACATTTCCACTTACTATTTTCCGTAATTCCTTCTATGGTGTCTATTTCTTCAAGAACATCGCTATTTTCAAAAATGTAATATCCATAAGAATATAAAATATTCGATATTTCGCCTGGATCTAAATTTTTAAAATGGCATTGTAAATCACATAAACCTACTGCTGATAATCCTAATGTATCCATTACATACTCATTCTCATTATTTTCAATGTTAAATAATCTTACATTTAATATACCAATTAAAACATCATAATCATCATTTAGAGGATTGTTTTTTAAATACTCTTCCCTACTTATTACTTGTTCAGTAATATTAAAATGAATGCCTTCACATGGAATTAATTCAACTATAGAATAAAGAGTTTTTTGAAAAAGTTCTATTCTTTCAGCATAATTTAATCCTATAGCCATTATATCTGTAACCAAAACTCTAACATTACATTTTTCAAATTCTTCTTTATTTACATAGTCAAATGATTGTCCTAATGATTTTCTCAATTTATTAATTTCAGGCTTTTCTTCAATGACGCTAATAACAATTCCAACAGGCGCATTTACATTTTTATATTCTAATATATGATCCATAAATGCAAATGAAATATTGTTATCTCTATTAGATGTAACTTTAACATTTTTAAAATACTTTTGTATATTTCTTAGTAATTCATTTTCCAGAATAACAGGCTTTTCTTTCATCAAAAGTTCAACACTATATATTTCTGAAAAAGCATCAGCTACATTTTCTACCTTTCCATTTTTACTTACTTCATATCTTTTCATTCTATACAAACCCTCTTTCTTATTTTTAATTTTAATTGAAATAAATTCTTTATTCTTTGCTCCAAATAAAAAAGCTGTCTCAAAACATAATTAATTTTGAGACAGCTTTGTCTATGTAAATATTTATTAATTATAACACACTATATATAAATTTAATATACATTCACTTAAAATGTATGTATTATTATAATTATTTTTACATTTTCATTTAATTTGAAAATTAATTCATTCACAAATGGTTTGGTAAATCCATAATATTATTAATAGTATAGATATATTTAAGGAGAAAGCTATGCCCTTAAAATACAAGAACCACATAGACTTTGATAAATTACCCAAAAATTTTCCTCCACAACATCAGGATTGTCAACCAGGAATTGAAGCACGTATGGATCCACCGCCTATATTTGATAATCCTGATTATAAAGGAAGTGATAAATTAAAAGGTAAAGTAGCACTAATCACAGGCGGTGATAGTGGAATCGGAAGAGCCGTAGCTATTGCTTTTGCTAAAGAGGGAGCTGATATAGTAATTTCATATTTATATGAACATCAAGATGCAATAAAAACCAAGCAATATGTTGAAAAATATGGCAGACACTGTCTTCTCATGCCTGGTGATATTTCCTACAAAGATTTCTGCAAAAAACTAGTCGAATGTACAATTGAAAAACTAGGAAAAATTGATATTTTAATAAACAATGCTGGTGTTCAATTTCCTCAAGATAGTATAGAAGAAATATCATCTTCCCAATTAAAAACAACATATTCAATCAATATATTTCCAATGTTTTATCTAACCCAAGCTGCATTGCCACACATGAAAAGAGGAAGTACAATTGTAAACACGGCTTCTGTCACAGCTTACCAAGGTAATAAAACTTTAATTGACTATTCTTCAACCAAAGGCGCAATTGTAACCTTCACTCGTTCTCTTTCCCAATCCATAGTAGCCAAAGGAATTAGAGTTAATGCTGTAGCTCCAGGCCCTATTTGGACGCCACTTATAGTATCAAGCTTTTCTGCTGAAGAAGTTGCTAAATTTGGATCTGACGTTCTATGAAAAGAGCTGGCCAACCTTTCGAATTGGCTCCAGCATATGTATATCTTGCATCTAATGACTCCTCCTATGTTACTGGGCAAGTACTTCATGTAAATGGTGGAACTATGGTTGATAGTTAGAATAAATTTAACAACCGAATATATTCTTTAGGGCACAATAAATTAGGGCTTGTTAACAAGCCCTTACTTATTGTCTATAAATTCAATCTTCCAATTAAAGTATCCACTCTCCTCATTTTTCTCATATTTGAAATATGCCGAAAATGTATTACCTTTTTTACTCTTAAGATTTCTAAATCCTACTTTTCCATTCTTAAGCAGAAGTTCAACCATTTCTTTAGATATTTTCTTACCGAAAGATGCTATATATCTATCATCTTTCCAAATCGTATATTTGCATCCATTTTTCCAGTTACTGCATCCAAAACTCTTTTCACCTTCAATTACTGGATTTCCACAGACTGGACATGGTCCTATATTCTCACTATCTTTAGGTATTTCCACTTTAAATCTTGATAATGCAGCATCATCTTTTTTTATCAATTCTACGGATTGGATTGTGAAATCTGTTATAAGTTTAATAAATTCACTTTTAGCAAATTTTCCTTTCTCTATATCTGAAAGAGTTTTCTCTAATCTACCTGTATACTCCAAGTCAAATAATTCTTTTACTGGAAAAGTCTCAACCAAATTTCTCCCAAGCTCTGTACACATAAGATTTTTACCTTTTGTCTTTAGGTATCCTATATCCTTTAATTTCTTTATTGTTTCTGCTCTAGTCGCTGGAGTTCCTATGCTAAACCCACTTAAAATTGCCTGCATCATTTCTTCTGAGTCTTCATCTTTTCCTTCAATACCTTTTCCGCAAGTCTCCATTACTCTAAGTAATGTTTTTTCAGTGTGATACTTAGGTGGCTTCTTAGTAACAGAATTCACTTTAGAATCTACAATATCTACAGTTTCATCTATTTCAATTTTGGGTAGAATTACATCTTTACTTTCTATTTTCTCTACTACTTTCCATCCCTCTACAAGCTTTACTTTTCCTTTCGAAACAAAAATTCCATTCATTTCTGAAACATTAGCTTTTAATGTAACTTTCGTTTCTTCAAATTCAGCTATAGGCATAAACTGCATTATAAATCTATTTTTAATAGCATCATATACTATTTTTTCATCAGACGATAAGCCCGATGGCTTTATATATGTTGGTGTTATAGCACTGTGACTCTCAACCTTCGAGCTATCAAAAATTCTTTTTGATGTACTAAATTTAATATCTTTTTCATATGGCAATCCAGCTTTTAATGTATCTAAAACTTTTTTCGCTCTATCCTTTAAACTTTCTTCTAAAACCACACTTGCTGTTCTTGGATAGGTAGTAAGCTTCTTTTCATAAAGAGACTGTGCAACTTTAAGAACTTTATCTGATGTCCATCCCTTATATTTACTAGTTATATGTCCTTGCAGATTAGATAAATTAAATAAGTATGGTGGATATTCTTTTTTTAATTCTGTCTGCTTATCAATAATCTTAGCAGTTGCTCCTTCAAGCCTTGAAATAAATTTATCCAAATCTTCCTTTTTCTCAAACTTTTCAGAATCATTCTCATAATAAAGTCCCTCAAATTCTTCATTGGCTGAAGTTTTGAAGTTTGACACTAGCTTATAATAAGTTGTTGCTGTAAAATTCTCTATTTCTTTATCTCTATCATAAATAATCTTTAAAGTTGGAAGAAGCACTCTTCCTATATTAATAGTCTTGTTTTCTTCAAATTTATATTTCAGTGTACTTACAGAAGTTAAATTAATCCCAATTATCCAGTCACTCCACTGTCTTCCTATTCCAGCATCTTGCAGTGGCTGCATTTCCTTATTATCTTTTAGTGATTCCATTCCGCTTTTAACTTCATCAGGTGTCCACTCGTTTAAAAGTAATCTATATATAGGCTTTTTCACCTTAAAATAGCCAAACAATTCATCAGCTATAACCTGCCCTTCCCGATCGAAGTCAGTAGCTGATACAATGCCATCAACATCTTCTTTATCAATTAAGGATTTTATTATTCCAAGCTGTTTCTTTGCACCCTTATCTTCAACAGTTCTGTCTACACTATCACATTTAACCTTATATAAAAAATGCTCTGGAATGAAAGGAAATTTTTCAAACCTCCATCCCTTCATATTTTCATCATAGTCTTTTGCATCATATAATTGTAAAAGATGACCAAACGCCCACGTTATGTAATAGCCATTTCCTTCAAAATAACCATCTCTTCTAGTTTTTACATTAAATGCATCTGCAATATTTTTAGCAACAGATGGTTTTTCCGCAATAATAACTTTTGCCATGATATATTTTATTATCCTCCTTTAAGCACAATTAAAAAAATAACGGACCATCATATCTGCATGTTCTGCACTTTAGGTCTATTATTTCCTTTCAGGTGCCTTAGTTATTACTTGTAGCACTTATATATATTAACACTAATCAAAAAATAAAACCAGCTGAAGTTCTTTATGTAAATATCAGGTATCAAAAACAGACAAATACTCTCATATTAATTATTTCCTTTACATATTAAAAGAAGGTATAAATGAACAAATCATTTATACCTTGCATCTAAATTATTCAAGCTTTTCTCACTAATAATATTTTAACTTATTCTTTTCTTTCAATACACAATGCTTTATCTGCTTCTTTAAGCATGTTTTCTATAACTTCCATTGAAGAATATCCTAATTTATTATTAAATATTTCTGTACCGCATACTAAAAACTCGCTTCCCAATTTAATGGCTGACTTTATAGTTTCAGTAGTAATTCCACCTTGCATCTGCACTGTTCCATCAAAGTTTCTAGTAAAATAATTAATGTAATCTGCTATTTCTTTCGAATTCAACATCCCAAATGAATTACTTGAACGTGCACCTGTAGCCTCCACTTGGAATGTTAACATTCCAATCTTATCTTGAAATGGCGATATAAATTCCAGTATTTCTTTCTTAGTTTTCGGAATAAATCTATCCGTTCCGACAACCTCAATCACAGGGCTTACGCAAGCTCCCATTTCAATTATCTCACCTATAATTTCCTTTAATTCCTGGCGATCTTTCACTACTTCTAGCTGAAAACATACAGCCCCAACATTTATGTGCTTAATCTCTTTTATATGAATCTTAGGATAATCCGTAAGTAAATGTACATTCAAAAATACCTCATATAATCCAGCTATCGTATTTAATCTTTCAAGAAAGCTTATGTTAAAAATGTGAGAATTAAGGCTTGGACCATCACTTCCAAAATTGCTATAATCATCGAAGTTTATATCCACATGTAATGTTTTTATATTACCTTGTTTTAGCAAAATTTCTACTTCTTCAATCACCTTACCTTGAATTGTATCAATATCAAGTGATTCATCTAATTTATCCAGTATAGTAATTAATGCAGGGTTTATTTTTATAACTTTTCCATTTATAACATCTTTTTTGTTATAAAATCTTAATGCCGATGTCCCATAAAAAATTTCCCTATTATTCTTCATTAAAGCCTCCCGCTAATTTAAGCTTTTATTAGTTTATTCTTATAATTTATCCCAAATTGCTAATCTTTAAATATCTACTCTATTTCTTTTTTCTCCTCTATTATACGCACTTATATTTTCTAATAAATCTGAAAACAACCTACTTCTAGCTTCTTCACTTGCCCACGCTACATGCGGTGTGAAAATCAGCCTATCTTTATTTTTTACTTTTAATAGTGAGTTTTCTACTGGAATAGGTTCCTCTTTAAATACATCCAAAGCTGCACCACCTATTATCTCCTCATCTAAAGCTCTGGTCAAATCTTCATCCACAATTATAGGCCCTCTTCCAACATTAATTAAAACAGCATCCTTTTTCATTTTAGTAAAAGCTTCATAATTTAATAATCCTTCAGTTTTTTCATTTAAAGGAGCATGTATTGAAATAATATCACATTGCTTTAACAAAGACTCAAACTCCACTCTTGCAAAATCTGAATCTGAATTTTTTCCTGAAGTTGAATAGTATACTACTCTTGCACCAAAAGCTTGAGCTATTCTAGCTACTCTTTTTCCAATGGCTCCAAGTCCAATTATTCCCCATATCTTACCACATAAATCTTTATATGGTGCTTCTAAATTTGTGAACATATCATATCTTGAGTACTCTCCAGATTTAACAAAGTTATCAAAATAACTTATATTATCGTATAAATGAAGTAACATAGCAAAAGTATGTTGAGCTACAGTCGTAGTCGAATATCCTCTTACATTAGTTACCGCAATATTTCTTTCTTTAGCATATTCTATATCTATATTGTTATATCCTGTAGCCATTTCGCATATTAATTCCAATTCGCTCGCATCTTTTAAATTTTCCCTGTTTAACTTAACTTTATTAGTTAAAACAATATTAGCATTTCTAATTCTTCCTGCAACTTCTTCTTCAGATGTCAAATCATAATAAATCACCTGGCCAAACTCATTTAATTTAATATAGTCTACATTTCCTAAAGTTCTTCCATCCAATACTACTATTTTCTTCATACTCAATCTCCTTTTCCAACTTTAAAATAATCCTATTTACTCTATAATGATAAAAAAAGAAGTTCTCAAAAATTATGATTTTACTTGCTAACTTTATGAATACATACCTTATTTTTCTATATTAATAATACCGTAAACAAATTTAAATGTAAACTTATACGTAATTATTTTACAACTCAACCAATTCCGTATTCATGTGTTAAAAATTGATTTTAAGTAATTAAAAATGACTATAATACGTAAAAAAAGTAAAGAGTTATGGATATAAAATTTTTCTCTCTCCATAACTCTTAATTATTTTATTCTTAAATCAATAATCATTTAATAGGGGCTGGTTTTATATACCAAATCTCATCTGCATATTGCTTTATAGTTCTATCACTTGAAAATGTTCCTGAACTATATAGATTAGCAAAACATTTTTGAGCCCATTTCTTTTTATCCTTATAATCTTCAAACACTCTTTCTTGAGTCTGCTTAAATGAATCAAAATCTGCAAGTACATAATATTGATCTCTTTCTTCTAACAAAGCATTATATAAATCTTCAAAGTATCCAGTTCTTCCATCATCTAGTGTACCATCGATTAAAGTATCAACTACTCTCTTAATACTTGGATTTTCTCTATAATACCATTTTGGATCATAGTCATGCTTAATTCTTTCAATATCATCTACTCTAAGTCCAAATATATAGTTATTTTCCTCTCCGCTTTCTTGAACAATTTCTATATTAGCACCATCATAAGTTCCAAATGTTGGAGTCGCATTCAACATAAATTTCATATTTCCTGTCCCTGAAGCTTCTTTCCCAGCAGTTGAAATTTGTTTAGATAAGTCTGAACCTGGAAATAGTTTTTGAGCATAAGACACCCTATAATTATGAACAAAAACAACTTTTATTTTCTTAGAAACTTCTGAGTCATTATCTACAAGTCTAGCTATTTCATTTATAAATTTTACAATCCCCTTGGCTCTTCTATATCCTGGGAATGCTTTAGCTCCAAATATAAATGTTGTTTTTGGTATATCTAAATTTGGATTCTCTTTTATTCTGTAATATAAATCTAAAATGTATAAGGCGTTTAATAACTGCCTCTTATATTCATGTAATCTCTTAATCTGAATATCAAAGAATGAATCTGGATCTATATTAATTCCCTCTTCTTGTTTAATATAATCTGCTAGTTGAACTTTCTTCTCATGCTTAATTTCCATAAGTCTCTCAAGCACTGCATCATCATCTTTAAATTTCTCTAGACCTTTAAGAAGCTCTAAATTTTTAATCCAATCTTCACTTTCTAACAAATCTGTAATAAGCTCTGATAATTCTGCATTGCAGAGCCTAAGCCATCTTCTTGGTGTAATTCCATTAGTTTTGTTTTGAAATTTATTTGGATATAAATGATACCAGTGATTTAATTCATTCTTCTTTAAAATTTCTGTATGAAGTGCTGCAACACCATTTACAGCTCTCCCAACAAATATGGCTAAATTGGCCATTCTCATCTGATTATTTGCAATAATTCTAAAATTCCATATTGCGCCTTCGTCATATCCTTTTTGTCTTAGCTCATTCATTAATGCTTCATCAACTTGATGTGCAATTTGAAGTATTCTTGGGAATAATCTTTCTATTAATCTTATATCCCACTTTTCTAGTGCCTCAGCAAGTATTGTATGGTTTGTATATCCAAAAAACTCTTTAGCTATTGATAATGCTTCTGAAAATTCTACATACTCTTCATCAACTAATATTCTTATAAATTCAAGAATTGATATTGTTGGATGAGTATCATTTAATTGTGCCACATTGTATTTTACAAATTCAGAAAAATCTGCTCCAAATTTAGCCTTATGTTTTTTTAGTATATCTTTCATAGACGCACTTGAGAAGAAATATTGTTGCCTAAGCCTTAATATCTTTCCTGCCTCTGCTGTATCATTTGGATATAATACTCTTGATATATCCTCTGCTTTATTTCTTGCTGATACAGCTTCAATATATTGTTGGTTATTGAATAGATTGAAGTCAAATTCTCTTAAAGCCTCACATTGCCATAATCTTAAAGTATTTATATTTTTAGTTCCATAACCAATTATAGGTACATCATAAGGAACTGCTTTTACTGTCATATCTGAATATCTAATTATTTGAATTTCATCATCTTTTCTAACACTCCATGAATCCCCATACTTTAACCATGTATCTTCACATTCAGTTTGAAACCCATTTTCAATGTTTTGTTTAAATAACCCATTGCTATATCTTATTCCATATCCAACTAAGGGCATGTTTAATGTCGCTGCAGATTCCACAAAACATGCTGCAAGTCTTCCAAGCCCACCATTACCAAGTCCTGCATCTTCTTCTATTTCTTCGATTCTATTTAAGTCTATATTTAACTCTTTTAAAACATCCTTAACTTCATCGTATAAACCTAAATTCATTAAATTATTACCTAGAGCTCTTCCCATTAAATATTCTGCTGATAAATAATATGCCATTCTTCCTTTGTTATAAGTTTCACTTGTTTCATTCCAATTATCAATTATCTCCTCCAAAATAGTTAATGAAAGCGCATTAAAAATTTCATAATCCTGAGCATCCTTCAACTTTACTGCATGTTTTACTTTTAAATATCTTTCTATACCATCTCTTATTCTTTGTTTATCCACACTTACTCACACCTTCCATAAATTCTAGTTAATCTATATATTTTATTTGCTAACTCATTAGTAAAAACACCATCTTTTGCTCTCCATGTCCAATTTTCTCCAATAGTAGACGGTAAATTTATTCTAGTTTCATTTCCAAGATTTAAGAAGTCTTGCATAAGTGCAATCGATGTATCCGCAACACTGCTCCATATTCCTCTTATAAATCCCCAATTATACCCTTCTTTTTCTGTAAGATTTAAATATTCAACTGCATTCTCAACTTCATTCTTACTTCCTGTCGTTTGAATCCAACCTTTTATAGTATCATTATCATGAGTCCCAGTATATGCCACGCAATTTCTTTCATAATTATGCGGTAGATATGGATTTTCACAATCACCTGAAAAGGCAAATGCTAATACTTTCATACCTGGAAAACCAGTCTCTATTCTAAATTTTATAGTATCTTCAGTTAATAGACCTAGATCCTCAGCTATAATCTCTATATCTCCAAGTTCTTTTCTTATTTCATTAAATAATTTCATTTCTGGTCCTTTTACCCATTCTCCATTTACAGCTGTTCTATCTCCATAAGGTATGGACCAGTATGCCTCAAAGCCTCTGAAATGATCTATTCTTATTACATCATAAAGCTTTAAGCTCTGCCTGATTCTATTTATCCACCATTTATAGTTTTCTCCTTCTAAATACTCCCAATTATAAATAGGATTTCCCCAAAGCTGCCCAGTTGAAGAAAATGCGTCAGGTGGGCAGCCTGAAATTTTTATTGGAGTTAACGTTTCTTCATCTACTAAAAATACTTTTGGATTACTCCACAAATCTGCGCTATCCTCTGCAACATATATGGGTATATCACCTATAATTCTAATTCCCAATTCATTAACATAATTTTTCAAGTTTGTCCATTGTTTAAAAAATTCGTATTGAACAAATTTCCAGTATTGAATTTCATCTCTAAATTCTTCTTTATAGTTCTTTAAAACATCATTTTTCCTCAATTTAATATCAGCATCCCATGTTTGAAAACTTTTTAGGTCAAACTTATTCTTTAAGGCCATAAATGTAGCATAGTCATCAAGCCACATATCTTCTTCTTTTTCAAAATTCTTAAAATTCTCAGATTGTTTCTGCTTAAAATTTTCATATGCCAATTTTAATACTTTCAATTTTTCTTTAAATAACAATTCATAATTTATACGCTCTGGATTATCACCAAAATTTATTTCATCATAATCGGACTTTCTTATCAAATTTTCAGACTCTAAAATATCAAAATCAATAAAATAAGGATTTCCAGCAAATGCCGAAAATGACTGGTATGGTGAATCCCCATAACTAGTCTGTCCTAAGGGAAGTATCTGCCAAAAACTTTGACCCGCTTTCTTCAAAAAATCCGCAAATTCATATGCCTCTTTTCCAAATGTTCCAATTCCATATCTACCTGGCAAAGATGCAATATGCATAATGATTCCACTACCTCTTTTCATTCTCATTCCTCCACCCTCTAGGAATATAATAATAACTTAAATTATTATATATATTATTTCCCTTTTTAATATTCTTTAGATATCAATAACCATTACTTTAACAAATTGAAGCATGAATCCCTCTCAATTAAATTAGTTTCTAATAATATATGTTGGTTTTCTTTTCTTTCATTAATCTGAGATATTAATAAATTTATACTCATAGTTGCCATTAGCTTGTCCGGCTGTTTTACTGTTGTTATACTAGGATTATAATATTCACTTTCATCCATGCCATCAAATCCGATTATTGATATATCTTCAGGAACTTTTAACCCACTATCAAGAATTGCTTTAGCAGCACCTATAGCCATAATATCTGAAAGAGCAAAAAATGCAGTAATATCCTTTCTTATTTTCAATAATTCCAGTGTTTCATTATATGCGCCTCTGCTTGAATATCCACCAACAATAATTAACTCATCATCAATTCTTATTTTACTTTTTTCTAATGCTTCCCTATATCCTTGCATTCTTAATATGCTTACGCCTATATCATCAGCTTCTCCTAAAATTAATGCTATTTTTTTATGACCTTTTTCTATCAGATATGAGGTTGCATCATATGAACTTTTAACATTATCTATACCAACCGATGAATAATATTCCTTGCCTTGTTTTGAAACAGTATTGACAGAAGTTAGTACTATAGGGACATTTATTTCTTTAAAACAGTCATCTGTAATATCAGCAAAATTACCGCCTAAGCAGATAATTCCTTGTAATTTCTTCTCTTTTATAAAAGCTATTAAAGTTTCAACCTCTTGGTCATTCTTATAATCATTTTGATGCAATATCATTGTATATCCATTTTGATTTATTATATTTCCTATGACATTAATCATTTGAGAAAAAAATGGATTGAATACGCCTTTTACTAAAACTCCTATATTTTTTGTGTTTTGTTGTTTTAGTATTCTAGCACTATTATTAGGTATATAATTGCTTTCTTTTATTACTTCCAAAATCTTTTGTCTTGTACTTTCTTTAACATCAGGATGATTATTTAATACTCTTGAAACAGTGCTGACTCCAACCTGTGCTAATTTTGCTATATCCTTTATATTCATATTTATCTCCTGCATAACTATTAAATTATAATAGTTCGGTATCGTTACCTTAATTTCCTGTTAATTCAAAAATCTTGATTAAATAGATATTTAAGCATACAATATTATATTCGTTTTATTCGTAATCATGTTTATATAACAATTCAGTTATTTAATTAACTTTAATAACATTTTAACAAACGCGGAATATTTATACAATAAATTCCTGAAATTATATTATATTTTCTTAATTTTCTATTTATGATTACATAATGGCTGTCTTATTAAGTATTTTTTTGTAATTACGATACTTATAAACCAACAATTTTTTTATTTATTCTTACTTGTTTATATTTACATGACTAAAAATAAAAAATCTTATCTGAAGATTACTTTTAACGATCTTCAGATAAGATTTCTAGCTATATCTATTAAATTTTATTCTTTTGAATCCAAATAAAGAAGGCTATCTTGAATAATGCAGCATCATTAAACTTCCTTATATCGTAACCTGTGTATTTTTGTATCTTATCTAATCTATAAATTAGAGTATTTCGGTGAACATACAATCCTTTTGAAGCTTCACTTAAATTTAAGTCCGATTTAAAGAAAACCTCTATAGTTTTTAACATATCTTCATCTAACTTCGAAAAACTTTCATTAAAGTTATTTAGTATTTTTTCCTTAATATCCTGATTTAAATTATCCATAACTTCTTCAAATAAAAGGCTGTTACATCCAAATACCATTTGAGATACATTATACTTTTTAGCTAAATTAATTTTATACATATTTTCATTATATAACTTGTTCAATAATTCATAATCCCCAATATGACAATAACTTATATAACACTTTTCGTAAAGTGAGAAGTATATTGTTTCACTTATACTAGATACATGCTCCTTTATATCTTCAAAAATTCCAATTAAAATGATTGTATCTTCAAATATAAGAATGGTTACATCATTATTATTATAAACATTTTTTAACGCCTCTAATGCCTCTGTTACTTTTTCTTTTAAATTTAAAGTAACTAAAAATGTTTCTTCTTTTATTGGCGGCATAATTTCCTTAATCTTTTCCTTAGATATACTTAAGCCTTGTAATAACTCAGAAACTATTTTTTCTTTTTTGTTATAACTATCTTTATACCTATCTTTGATACAAAATACTAATATTCTTATGAAATCCTTGCGGTCCCCTTCTGTTTTTATTTTGAAACTTTTGGGTCCAATAAAAAATGTATCTTCAAGTATATTTTCGCTAAAAGAATTAGGATTAGCCTTAAATATAATTTCATCGTCCACATAAACTTCAAATGGTATTTCACAATCTTCATATATTTCTTGTAAATATTTCACTAATCCCTTCATTCCCTCACCTCAATTGTCACTAATTTAATACTAGCAAATTCTCAACTCTGTTTCTTTATCAAAAACATGAATATTTTCATGTTCTACATATAATTTAATCTTGTCTTTAGGTTCTGCTTTAGTACTTCCATCAACTCTTGCAGTCATATTATTATTTCCTGACTTAAAGTAAATGTAACTTTCAGCACCCATACGTTCAACAACTTCTACATCTCCAGTTAAAGTTGCTGCAGGGTTATTTTCAATTATTTGAGCATTATCATCTAAATGCTCAGGTCTTATACCAAATACTACTTCCTTATTAACATATCCTTTTTCTTTTAATACTTTAGCTTTTTCTTCTGGCAATAATATATTATTTTCATCAAATTTACAATATAACTTTCCTTCCTTTTCACTTACAATACCATTTATTAAATTCATTTGAGGACTTCCTATAAAGCTTGCAACAAATAAATTATTTGGCGTATTGTATATATTAAGAGGAGTATCAACTTGTTGTATTACACCGTCCTTCATTACAACAATTCTAGTTCCCATTGTCAAAGCTTCAACCTGATCATGAGTAACGTATATAAATGTTGTTCCTAAACTTTGATAAAGCTTTGATATTTCTGTTCTCATTTGAACTCTTAGTTTTGCATCAAGATTTGATAAAGGCTCATCCATTAAGAATACCTTTGGTTCTCTAACAATAGCACGTCCTAATGCAACTCTTTGTCTTTGACCTCCTGATAAAGCCTTTGGCTTTCTGTCTAGCAAATGTTCAATATCTAATCTCTTTGCTGCTTCTCTAACTTTCTTATCTATTTCATCTTTAGGTGCTTTTCTCAATTTCAAAGCAAATGCCATGTTATCATACACTGTCATATGTGGATATAATGCATAGTTTTGGAAAACCATTGCTATATCTCTTTCTTTTGGTTCTACATCATTAACTAATTTTCCACCTATATATAATTCACCTTTAGATATTTCTTCAAGTCCTGCAATCATTCTTAAAGTTGTAGATTTACCACAACCTGATGGCCCTACAAAAACTATAAATTCTTTATCTTCAATTTCTAGATTGAAATCTTTTACTGCAGTTACATCCCCTTCATAAATTTTATAAATATGTCTTAGTGACAAATCTGCCATATTTATTTCCTCCCTTTTCTGCTTTAATTATCTCAATTTATATTTTATTTAATGTTTTCTGTATATTCATTTTACTATATGTAATCCTTTATATTCTATATTGAGAATTTACAAAACTCTCTTGTCTTTTTTGTGAAATAATATAAAAGGATAATAAAAAAAGCATATACTAATCAAAACTAGATATATGCTTTACTTATAATATTTTAATGTTTATATACAACACTTCGATTAAGCAGTAAGATTATGTTACAATCCATTAAATAAAAGCTTATTTATAATATCCATTAAATGATTTAGGATATTTTTCTCTATCCCAAGTATAATTATTTTCAATTAAAGTACTATCTCCAACTAAAAAGTACTTATTCTTATCACTTGAATCATTGTTAGTAACATCTATATGATACCAATTACCTTGAATTTTTACAGAATTCCATGAATGAGAAACATCCTTAATTTTCCCGACTACAATTCTATTTTCTATTCCTGCATAGTTAAACATTCTATAAGCAGTCATTGCATACCCCTGGCATACAGCTAATGAGGTGGTCAATGCAGAATAAACACTTGTAGATTTTAGAGTATAATCATATTCGTATCTATTTATAATATACTCATTTATAGCCTGTACTTTTTCTAACTCTGACATATCCTTATTAATTAAAGAATTAGTAATTCTCTTTAATTCATTATCTACATAATTTTCCTGTTCCTTAGTTGTCAGATATTTTACATCTAAAGTTGTCTCGATACCATTTTCAGTCACCTTTGCTTTAGGCTTTATCTCTAGCCAAGATCTCTCTAAGTAATCATCTTTTGAATATGCATCCTTAATACAATTACTTATATTCTCTTCAAATTCCGACCTTGCCCCTGTATATAAAATAGTAAAATCAGTATCTCTATTTTCGAGATGGTTATAAATATGATTTTCCATACTCTTCATATTATTAACTTTATCATACGCAAATGCAGTTACAGTTATAGCTTGTATAATAACAACTGCTATCATTATTGTTTTGAAAAACTTTTTCATAATTAATATGTTCCCCCATGTCATTTCAACACTTTCAATTTCATCATATGTAGACCAAACTCGCTTGCGACTCTGACTCTTGAGATTTTTTACTCAGCTGCCTTTTTTAAGCATATGTGAGAGAAATCTGCCAAGCGAATATATTTTCCTTTTGAACGTAAATTTTAAATCAATCTTTTTCATAATTTATACTCACAAAAGGCACAATATTAGCAGATTATCTAATACCATGACTTTCTAGAGAGTAACAAATAAGTTATCATTACTTCTATTGTACTTACTTTATTCATTTTGTAAATATAAATTAATACTTTATTTATATTTTGTTTATAAATTGTTGACTTTTCCCTATTTTCCTTCCATTTATGCACAATTGACAATCTTTATTTATACATATATATTATAAGTTATATATATGCTAAGGGAGGTATACAAATCATGAACAAACCAATTATAGGCATAAATTCAAACAGAGTTATTAAACATGAAACTCAATATTCGCACTCAGTTGTAGAATCACTTGGCAATGATTATGTTGAATCCGTAATTAAAGCAGGCGGTGTTCCAATTATACTTCCTATTCTTTCTGATGAAGAATCCATTAGAAGACAAGTCGAACTACTTGACGGCATAGTTCTTTCTGGTGGAATAGATATAAATCCTTTATTATATAATGAAGAACCATCGCCTAAATTAGGTTATATTTACCCTGATAAAGATGAGTTTGATCTGGCACTTGTAAAAATAGCTTATGAACTTAATAAACCTATTTTAGCAATTTGTAGAGGTCATCAAATTCTAAATGTAGCTTTTGGCGGCACATTATATCAAGATTTATCTGATATGAGTGGTTGTTATATAAAACATCATCAACAAACAAAAGATGGAGCGGCTAGCCATACTTTAGAAATTATTGAGGGCTCAATTTTATATGAGATCTTGGGAAATACTGCGCTAATTAATTCCTTTCATCATCAAGCAATTAAAGATTTAGCTCCCGGTTTTAAAGTTACGGCTTACTCTAAGGATAAAGTGATTGAGGCTATTGAGAGTTGTGAGAAAAATTTTGTTGTCGGTGTGCAATTTCATCCTGAAATTATGACTGCTTATAACGATAAAAATATGCTTAAACTTTTTGAAGCTTTTATAAATGCTTCATATAAAAATAATTCATTAGATCATAAAAAATAATTTAAAATCCCTAAATTCAAGTTGCCTTATGCAATTAAATCTTTGTATACTTGCCTTTCATAAGATTTACTTTAGGGATTCTAATTTATCTAAACTATAAAAGAATGTGCCTATATTATACTATAAATATGGAGTTGCAATTTATCGCATATTTTGAAACATTTTCAGCACATTAAGTATTCCATACCCCCATACTGGATTTGGGTATAAATCTCCACTTCTTTGAACTGCACCTCTTTGAATATATGTTTTTATTGTTTGCGAATATATATTAGGGTCATTTCCTTCTACAATTCCCCATTGAAATAACATAGCGCAAGCCCCTGCTAATATAGCCGCTGATACACTTGTTCCATTAACGATAGCCGTTTGATTATTAGGTGCTACAGTTAATGCATTTATCCCACCTGCAGCCACATCAATTCTATTAATATAGTCTTCTAAAAATGCTATTCCAGAATAATCTAAGACATTATTATTTAGCTGATTGTACGCTGCTGCAGTAATCGTATATTCTGAACATGCTGAATTACTTATAGTCCCATAAGGATCCGAAGCAATAAACCTAGTTCCTCCGATACTAACACCTTCTTGTGGTATCCATGCATTAAATCTACCATTTAGAATTGACTGTCCTGTCAGGGTAAAACGCCAAATTCCTTCTGTTATATTTAATAACCTTACTCTCATTAACTGATCACCTGTGTATTCTTCTGGAACATAATAATTTACTACCATTGAAGTGGTTTCAAATACAAATGAATAAGTTTCTATAGCCGTTATTTCTGCATTTATAGTTCCAGTACTTTCTCCTGATGGTGATATTATATTTAGTGTCATTATATTAGGTGATTCAACCCAAATATCAACTATTATATTTTTTTGCTCTGGCGATATATATAGCTGTATTGTTCTCGATTCATTAACTTGAGATATTGTACCTGATGTATGTGTCCCACTTGCACCTTGGTTTCCTGAGCCATTAACTATTGCAATCCCACTACTTTGAGACATAAAATCCATATATTGTTCTAAAAAACCATTTCCTTTATGGCCTCCTAAATTACTTTCTAAAGGCATATATATAACCATAGGTTTATTATTTTCTAGTGAATATCTGTTTAAAAATTCTAATGCTGAGAAAACTGATAACATACTATATATAGGTATTTGTATATTATACCGCCTTTTGTAAGCAATATTTTCAAGAAGCTTTATCACCACAAAATCGCATTCTGGAACCATCCCCTTTAAATCAGGATTTTTTCCAACTGATCCAATTATTCCAGCCATATTTGTTCCATGACCTATTTCATCTTTGGTTGGAACTATATCGTAAGGAGATTGTCCAGACCTAAAAGCATCTATTGCTTGTTGTATTGTGCTTTTATTGTAGACACTTCCAAACGGAACTCCATTCTTTCCAGTTTGCTGCTCAGAATTTATAGTTTGATCCCAAATATACTCTATTTTAGTCTGACCATTTCCTCTTATAAATTCATCATTTAAATAATCAATGCCTGAATCTATAATTGCTACATCTACTCCTCTCCCTGTAAGTCTTAATGGCAGCTCTAATTGCAAAAAATTAGCTTGGGATGCTTCAATTGGAGAAACTTCTTCTAGAGTAAATATATCTGGAAAAGCCATATATATTACTGTAGAAAAAACTGGAATCGGTATACCTGTATCAAGCTCTACAGGTGCAGATAATATGGCATATTGATTATTAATTATGGTCGCATAATACCCTGGCTGTTTTGAAACTTCATCCTCAATGTTACCTTCATATTGAACTATATAATGATAATAATTTGCATCAGAAAAAATATTTATTGGAGCTCTAAAACCTTCCTTCATCTAAACTTTACATCTCCTGCCTTTGGAATTCTTATAAATAATTTATTTACATAATACTCATCAAACTCATGATTTTCATTTGTATATTTTTTATCAGTAATATTCATTCTAAATCTTTGGTTGCTATTTCTATATAAACCACTAATTATATTGAAAATACCTAGTAAATCAAAATCACCATATCCTGTTTCTCTACTGGGATATCTATTAGCTGAATTTCTGTTAGCACCATACATTATGTATGTTCTAATTTTTTTAGTATACATAGTAGGATCATTATGATCTACAATCCCCCATTGTAATAAAAGCGCACACGCCCCAGTCACTACCGCTGTAGCAGCTGAGCTGCCTGAAAATGTTGTTACTCCTCCTCCAACTTTTGTTGTTAATATATTTACACCTATAGTTGAAATATCTGGGTTAATCAATCCATTAGTATTAAATCCTTTACCAGAGGCCGCAATTAATGCATTATTATTTCCATAGTAAGATACTGTGATAACATTAACAGCTGTTGATGGTATTGTTAGAGTCGTAAAAGGATCCGATTCGAGAAATATTGTATTTTCTGGTAAAGTACTTTTGGGCGGCAGCCATATGTCATACCTACCATTTGTTATATATTCGCCTATCAAGTTGAAAGACCATGTCCCTGGCTTTATATTACTAAACGTAAGACTTATTACTTGATGTCCTGTGAAATGTTCTGGTGAATAGAATCTTACTAGCATATCTGTATTTAAAAAAACAAATCTCACCGGTTGAACCTTATTTATTTTAGATTGTATAACTGCTGAAGCCTCACCTGTCGGAGAAATTACATTTATTGATGCGATATTAGGTCTTCGTATCCATATATAAATTGGAAGAAATTTCATTTCCCTTGGTATTCTCAGTTCTATTACTTTTGCATCTCCTACATTCCTCATATATCCTGATACATGACCTTGAGAATCCCCCTCATTTCCCACTCCATTTACTACGCACAATCCTCTACTATTTCCAATTGATGTTATATATCTTGAAATCAAGTTGTTACCATCATGGCTACCTTCTGTGCTTCCAACACCTAGATAGATAACCATTGGTTGCTTACGTTCTACTGCGACTCTTCTCAAATATTCTACTCCTGCTACAATTTCAGATGCATTATATACCGGAGTATAAGGAATTCCATTTTCTTTCAATTGTCTTTTAAAATTAGTAGATTCCAAAAGCTTAACAATAACAAAATCACTTGCATTAGCAATTCCTTGAAACTCAGTATTATATCCTCTTGCTCCTATAATCCCAGCAACTTTTGTTCCATGTCCAACTTCATCTCTGGAAGGAACTATTTGATACGGATCTCCATTATTTCTTTTAGCTGCAATAGCACTATTAATTTGATTATTTGAATAAATTTGTCCTATATATACAGAGTCACTAGTATTACTTTGAACGGATTGATCCCATATACTTATTATTCTTGATGTATCATCTTCTCTTATAAACTCATCATTTAAATAATCTATACCTGTATCGACTATTCCTATTAGCACTCCCCTCCCATTCAAATCTAAAAAAGGATTTATCTTTATGTTATTTATATTATCTACAGATGATGGTGAGATATCTTGTAATACATAAATTGTCCTAAAATCATAAAATACAATTGCTGGAACATCATTTAGGAGCCTATCAAAATCATTACTTCGTACAGATATTACTCCGATAGTGCCTGTAATTATATCCCCACAAGCATAAGATAACTTATCTATTTGTTCTTTGAAATTCCCTCTATACTCAATCAAATAATTTGCCGAATCGGGATCATAATATAAATTACAGTCACGTAAATCAGACATATCTAACTCCTAATATTACTTGCATTAATATTATATATATTTTTATATTGTTTATTTGATGATTGAAATTATTTGTTCATCTCTAAATTAATAACTGTAATATTCCTTAATATTTAAATTAAATTTTTATCCTCTCATAATTTCTAATAAAGTAATCAAAAAAAGCAACAAACATTATAATGCTTATTGCTTAAAATACTTTTAATTATATATTATTTAGAAAACTTAGTCTAAACCTTTATATTCAAACCAGTCAACATCATTAACTATCTTCATGTAAATTAACACAAAAAAATAGCCGTCGGAAGAATATCGGAAGAAATTAACCTTCCATTCTCTCAACTGCCTATTTTACATATGCGAGATAAGCCATAAGCCGAGTTCTGTATTAAGCAATCATCTATCTAGGCCTACTGTTGCCAGTAAGCTCAAGCGACGCACCCAGAGGCGGGACGGGCAGCCCCTTCAATTGCCTCTCTATTCGGTCTTGCTCCAAGTGGGGTTTACATAGCCGTGAAGTCTCCATCACGCTGGTGAGCTCTTACCATCACCTTTCCACCCTTACCTAAGTAAACTTAGGCGGTATATCTCTGTTGCACTTTCCTTCAAGTCGCCTTGACTGGACGTTATCCAGCACCCTGCCCTATGGAGCTCGGACTTTCCTCTCCTAGATCAAGTCTAGCAGCGATTGCACGTCTCACTCGCAAAATCTATATTAACATATATCTTTTTAAGATGCAAATATATTTTTTATACAACATTTCTAAATTATAGTTATATTAAAAAAAATATTATTGTTAATAATAGTATTACTATTATTCCATATAAACTTACGCCACAGAATAGAAGCGTTAATAATATAAGTCCACCAACAATTAATTTAGGATAAAGTAAAAATAAAAGAGGATTATTGCTAGGAAAAAATGGTGGAAATCTACCATTCCATCCACCATATTTACTTCTTCTGCTTCCTCCCCTAAAAAAATTTCGTACTGTTTTCTTACTATGTTTAAAGAAATTTTTCAAGTCATCTTTTAAATCTTCACTATTTTTATTATTAAAATCATGATCTTTCCCCATAATTCACCGCACAATTATTATTACACTATTAGTATATGCACCTATTCATTTTTTTAGTAAACTCTTTTTCAATTAATTATATGCATTAGAACTTAACATTTAAATAATTTAGTGCAGTTATAGCCTTAATATAAAGTTTTACTAAATATTAATTTATCAAACAAACTCATAAGGATCTTCACTTTTTTTTGAAGCGATGAACTCTACATCTTTAAATTTTCCCCTTAAAAAATCCAATGTTTTTAAGAACACAAGGTATTCTGTTGAGAAATGACCTGCATCTATTATGCTTATACCTAATTCTTTGAAATCCGATGCAAAATGATATGTTGTATCCCCTGTTATTATACAGTCTGCACCAAGATCTTTTGCTTTATAAAAGAAATCTTGCCCACTGCCATTAATTATAGCTATTGTCCTTGCTTTATTTTTTCCCCTAACAATCCTCATATTTTTTATATTTAAATTTTTTTTAATAATTTCTATAAGATCATTCAACATTATTTCTTCGTCTAATTTAACCAGTCTTCCAATTCCGCCATCTTTATAATTATTAGATTCATTAGGTTCAATAATTTCTTGTGACTCAAATCCTAGCATTCTAACTATAGTTTCGTTAATTCCACCTTTAGCACTATCTAAATTGGTATGGCAAGAGTATAATGCTATATCCTCTTTGATTAGATTTATCAACTTGTTCCCCAATAAATCTCCTTTAACTATACTCTTAGGTCTTTTGAATAGCAGTGGGTGATGAGTTATTATTAACTCACATCTTAAATCTACTGCCTCCTCAATTACTTCATTTGTGCAATCTAAAGATAATAAAACCTTGTTTATAGTCTTCTCTTCATCTCCAACCGTTAGACCAACATTATCATAAGACTCCATTAAAAACTTTGGTGCAACTCTTTCTATTTCTCTTCCTATATCTTTTACTTGGACCATAATCTCACCGCCTAAAAACTTTTTAGTAGTTTCTTTAACTTCTCATTTTTTTCTATTAACTCATTTCTTCTTGAAATTGCATGTTCAGTATTATCTTTAATAAAATCCATTACTTTTTCATTTTTTTCAATTTTGCTTTCTATATATGATTTAAATAATGGTAATTTTTTATTTAATATAAATGGGCTTATTTCATAAAATATATTATCTAATTTTATATAATCACCTTTTTTATACTTAACTTTAAATATCTCATAATACTTGTCTTCATCCAAACAAATATCCTCTTCTAATATTTCATAATCGCTAGTATATAAATATTCTCTTAATACTTCCGGATTTTGTGCTGGTTGAAGCACTAAATATTCTAATTTTTTCACCTTATCCAAATCATTTTCTAATATATCTCTAATTAAATTACCACCCATTCCTGCAATTATTACAGATTGAGCTTCTTTATTTTTTAATACAGCTAAACCACTTCCTAATCTTAAATCTACCTTGTCTAACACTCCATCAAGTGCTGCATTAATTTTAGCTTTTTTCAGTGGATCCTTATTAATATCTGATGCAATAACTTTTTTAGCTATATCATGTTTAACTAAATATATTGGTATATATCCATGGTCTGTTCCAACATCCATTATTACTTCCACTTTATTAATTTTTTCTATAATCCATTTTAGTCTTTTACTTAATTCCATATTTACCTCTTTTTGTCTTACTTATAAATTTTAGATATCCAATTTAAGGATTCGACTTATTAGATGAATGTATTTACAAAGTTGCTAAAACCTTAAGTTCATATCTTCACTAGAAATCATAAATATATTTGTAACCTCAAGGGTCATAATATGAAGAAAATATTTGAAAATGAACTCTTAAAAGTTCTTAGCTTTTCTGAATCAAAATATTTATGATTTCGGTAAGTCACTACACAAATCTAGTTTTAAAGTTTGGTAATTCCTTATTTAAAAAGAAGCACCTAATTTTAGGTGCTTTTAGATACTAATCTAGATAATCTTTTAATTTCTTGCTTCTTGACGGATGTCTTAATTTTCTTAAAGCTTTTGCTTCAATTTGTCTAATTCTTTCTCTAGTAACATTGAACTCTTTTCCTACTTCTTCAAGTGTTCTGGCTCTTCCGTCATCAAGTCCAAATCTTAATCTTAATACTTTTTCTTCTCTAGGAGTTAATGTATCTAAGACATTGATTAATTGTTCCTTAAGCATTGTAAATGCTGCTGCTTCAGCTGGTGCTGGTGCTTCATCATCTGGAATAAAGTCTCCTAAATGAGAGTCTTCCTCTTCACCTATTGGAGTTTCTAACGAAACTGGTTCTTGTGCAATTTTTTGAATTTCGCGAACCTTATCCACTGGAAGTTCCATAACCTTCGATATTTCTTCTGGGAATGGATCTCTACCTAATTCTTGGAGCAATTGTCTTTGTACTCTAATAAGCTTATTTATAGTTTCTACCATATGAACAGGTATTCTTATTGTTCTAGCTTGATCTGCAATTGCTCTTGTTATTGCTTGCCTAATCCACCATGTAGCATAAGTCGAAAATTTATATCCTTTTCTGTAATCAAATTTTTCAACAGCTTTAATAAGACCTAAATTTCCTTCTTGAATTAAATCCAAGAATAACATACCTCTTCCAACATATCTTTTAGCTATACTTACAACTAATCTTAAATTCGCTTCAGCTAATTTTTTCTTAGCCTTTTGGTTTCCTTCTTCAATTTCTTTCGCATAAGTTATTTCCTGTTCAGAAGACAATAAAGGCACTTTTCCAATTTCTTTCAAATACATTCGAACTGGATCATCTATAGCTATACCTT
Source organism: Clostridium sp. MF28 (assembly GCF_002969175.1). NCBI lineage: Bacteria > Bacillati > Bacillota > Clostridia > Eubacteriales > Clostridiaceae > Clostridium > Clostridium sp. MF28. Next base: position 4,400,307 of record NZ_CP014331.1, on the reverse strand, counting down.
CTGGGACCGATAAATCAATTTCTTCTTCAGTTTCTGTATCCGCAATTTCACCTATTATTTCAACACCTGTCATTTCCAAAACTTCATATATTTTTTCTATTTGCTCTGGGCTCAAATCAATATGATCCATAGCTTCCATGATTTCTTTATATGTTAGTGAACCATTCTTTTTACCCTTGTCAATTAATTCCTTCACAGCCGCCATTTTAGCATTTTTATCTTTTTTATCGTCTTTTGGCTTTGTTACTTTTCCATTCGCTTTTTGTTCCATCTTATTATTGCCTCCTTCCGTCATAACCTTCAACCTCTCTCTCCCTTTTTAAGTGCTTCAGATAATTTAGTAAGCTCTATTGCAATCTTTATAGATTCTTCAATTTTCCCCTCTTTTTCGAATCTATTTTGCTTTTTCTTTAAATCCTCAATTTGCAGCTTAAGTTTAAAGCTTCTTACCTCTTTTAAATAATCTTTTATTAATCGCTCTCTATCAGTAAAATCTAAAATCTCATGTTCCCTTATTTTGGTCAACTCTTTAGAACTTTCTATATCGTCACATCTACTTTCTACATAGGATTCTATATTACCTATATCATTAGTATCCTCACTTTTGCCTTTTAATATTAATGAATAAATTTTATTATGTGATTCTATTACAAAATCTCCTGATTTTATGGAGCTTTTAATCTCATCATAAAATTCATCTTTGAACATCAATTTTAATAATGCTCTTTCAGCCTTTAAGTATGCGGGTTCTACATATAATTTTGTTCCAAAATATTCCTTTTTATTCACAAAATTGTCTTCTTTTTGTTTTTTTGTTATTACTTGTGAAAGTAAGTCATATAATGCCTGTTCTTTAATTGCTGTTTCTTCTGAAATTTTCCTTATATATACATCTTTTTCTATAGGATTTAGATCTGCTAGAATTTCTGCAAATTTTTCTCCATATTCTACTAGATCATTTCCACTATTTAGATTTATGCCTTCAGCTGCTTTCTTAATTCTATATTCAATTAAAGGAAGCGCTTCATTTGCCAACTTCAGAAATGACTCCTTTCCATGATTCCTCACAAACTCATCTGGATCTTTTCCATCTGGTACTATCAATACTTTTACATCAAATCCAGCACCTCTTAAAATTTCTAGACCTCTTAAGGTAGCAGTCTGTCCAGCCAAATCAGCATCATAAGAAATTATTACCTTATTAACATACCTTTTAAGAAGCCTTGCTTGGTTTACTGTAAGTGCAGTTCCAAGTGATGCTACAACATTTGTTATACCAGATTGGTGAAGTGATATTAAATCCATATATCCTTCAACTATAATGATGTAATCCTCTTTTAGCTTATTCTTAATTGCAAAATTTAATCCATAAAGATTTATCCCTTTTTGAAAAATCATGGTCTCTGGTGAATTTAAATATTTTGGTTTTGAATCATCTAAAACCCTACCTCCAAATCCAATAACTTTTCCTCTTACATCAAACACGGGAAACATTACTCTATTTCTAAATTTATCATAAACATTCCCTGATTTCTCACTTTTTGAAATCAATCCAGCTTCAAGTAATAGATTATCTTTATATCCTTTTGTTCTTAAGTAGTTTGTTAATCCATGCCAACTATCTTGAGAGTAGCCTAACCCAAATCTCTTTATGGTTTCTTCTTTTATCCCTCTCTTCAAAAAATACTCTTTTGCCATTTTAATTCTTTGTAAATTAGCAAAATAATATCTAGCTGTTTCAACATTTACTTTATATAAAACTTCTTTCTTTCTAGAAACTGCGCTATTTTCATTATCATTTATCTGTAGCGGAATATTAGCTTTATCTGCTAGATACTTTGCAGCTTCTACAAAAGTGAGTTTTTTATATTTCATAACAAACGTAAGCACATTTCCTGCTTCTCCACATGAAAAACATTTGTATATCTGTTTTTCACTTGAAACACTAAATGATGGAGATTTATCATTATGGAATGGACATAATCCCATAAAATTTCTACCTGATTTTTTTAGCCTTACATCCTCTGAAATAATATCAACAATGTCATTTTGTTCTTTTATCCTTTCAAGAACTTCTTCTGATATTTGCAAGGAGACATCTCCTTCCTCTGCTTTTTTTGGCAATTATATATTATTCGACATAATAACGAGTTTTCCTTCTAAAATAATTAGAAAACTATTAATTTTTTTTTAATTTAAAGTTTCACCAGTTATAAAATAATATTTATTGAATAATACTATATATTAAAGTAATTCTTTTTATTAATTTAAAATCCTCTTTTTTTATTGCAAATCTTTATTCATCGAGAATATTATTAAATTCATTATAGTTTTAAACTTTCTAAGACATGAATCTCATATATAATTAATCTATTACAAACTTAGGGATAAATATTTTATTAAATAGTGATAAGCAATAATCATCACTCATTCCCGCCACATAATCAGCAACTCCTCGTTTCAAGCCTTCGTTTTTAGCTATGCTCACATAAATATCTGGCATCTCATAAGGATTTTCCTCAAAATGTTTAATTAATTGATTTAAAACAAATTTCGCCTTATTTCTTTCAACCTTTAATGTATCCCCTAAATATATATTTTTAAACATAAATTGTCTAAGTTCAGTCATTGCTTCACTTATTTCTGGACTTAACCCAATTTCCTTTACCCCATTATTAAGATTATCATTTGATTTTTTTATAAAATCTTTAATTAAGACATTTAATCTTTCGTTTGAAGTATCTCCAAATACTTTAACAATTTCTCTTGGAATCTCTTCTTTGCTTAATAAACCTGCTCTTATAGAATCATCAATGTCATGATTCAAGTACGCCATTTTATCGCTAAATTTCACCACTATTCCTTCTAATGTAATTATATCTTTAACGCTTCCAAGCCCACTATGATTTAATATTCCATTAATTACTTCTTCAGTTAGATTAAGCCCCTGCCCGTTATTTTCGAGTTTAGTAACAACTCTAACGCTTTGTTCATTGTGACGGAATCCATCTTCTAAATATTCATTTAGCACTTCTTCTCCATTGTGTGCAAAAGCAACATGCCCAAGATCATGCCCTAACGCTATAGCTTCAATTAAATTTTCATTTAATCCGATTCCAGCTCCAATATTTCTTGCAACTTGAGATACCTCTAATGTATGAGTTAATCTAGTCCTATAATGATCTCCAAATGTTTTTATATATACTTGTGTTTTATGCTTGAGGCGTCTGAATGATTTGCTTTGAATAATTCTATCTCTATCAAGCATATAACAAGTTCTAATATCATCATCTTCTTCTCTAATTTTTCTGCCAATAGAATTTTTTGAAAAAGCAGCTTCTTTAATTAATGTCAAGCTTTCAAAATTTTGAATTTTTTCTCTTACATTCATATATTATCACCTCTTTTTATGTATTCTATCTATATCATTATATTCCTCTATTTATTAACTATATTTATTATTTGCAAATAACTAAAAAATAATATCCTTATATTCATTAATTTTTATTTTTTATTATTTTTAGTCTAATACTAAGATTAAATTAATATTATTTAATAATTAGGAATTTTTTTATATAGAAATCTTACCTATATATATATTTTTTTCTATATCTTAATTAAAATTTAAAAACATGTTAATTTTACTTAAAGGTATAACTTTCAATCAAAGTTTACCTTGTATCATAAAAGTTCAATAAAAATCACCTTATAAAGGAGCGTATTTATGGGTACTGAAGTTTTATCTTTACAAGAATCTAATCTTTCCCCAGAAATTATAAAACAAAATGTTTTACCATACTATAATTTACAAAACTCTCAGATTTCAATAATTAAATTTAAAGATACTGATAAGCAAAGAGCAGTTTATAGGGTAAATTATAAAGATAAAAATTACTGTCTAAAAAAAGTTTATTATAATTTGAATGACTTGCTATATGTATATTCAGCTATTGAGTGGCTATATAGAAATAATATTAGGGTCTCAAAACTTTTACCTACAATTGATAATAATAGATTTGTATCTTATCGAGATATGCTTTTTATATTAACTCCTTGGATTGAGGGTGAGAAATGTAATTTCGATAATTTGGATCATGTTTTAATCTCTGTAAGAAAACTCTCTGAGATTCATTCAGTATCTCGTAAATTTAGACCTATTTTAGGAAGTTCAGCAAAAGAAGGATTTGAGGATTATTACATATCTACCTTAAAACATTTTGAAGATTTACTTAAAGCATCAAATGAATCGTTTAAATACAAAGATTCATTTTCAAGACAATTTATTTCAAGTTTTGATATAAATTTACGCCTTGCTAAACTCTCTCTAGACATATCAAATAAAATTGACAATAATGAATTAAGTAAATCTTTATGCCATGGTGACTATGTAAACAAAAACCTAATTTTTCCTCCTGATCTAGATCCTTGGGTGATAGATTTTGATAAGTGCAAAGTAGATTACAGTGCAAAAGATCTAGCATATTTTATGCGAAGATTACTTAAACGAGAAAACACAAAATGGAATGTTGAGTTAGCTCTCTCTATATTAGATGCCTATAATGAATTGTGTCCTTTAACACACTCAGATTTACGTTACTTAATTTCTTATATTTGCTTTCCGCAAAAATATTGGAGGATATCAAGAGACTACTATAGGAATATTCACAAGTGTAATAAATCTGCTTTCTTAACTTTAATAATAAACGCGACATCAAAAACAAATCTTCAATATGATTTTGCGCTAGATATAATAAATCAAGTACAAAAAAAATTCAATATGACTTTACTTTGAAATTGTTTCTGTAAAGCACCATCTTTTATTAGGTTGAGCCAATCTTCTCTTCATGATTTTATAAAAACTAACTGCATCAGGCTGTCTATATTGTAAAATATTAGGTAGCCTGCATTCTAAATAATTTCATAATAACAGCTTAAAAGTACGATAATAAAAGAGCATTGTAATTAAAATCACATGTGATTTCAAATTACAATGCTCTATATTTTTTCACTTTAAATCTTCTTTTACTAAGATTTATATGCTACTTTATCATAATCTTTAATTTTTTAAAGTTATCTTGGATTTTTTACTTGCGCTTGTGCTGCTGCAAGTCTTGCTAGTGGAACTCTAAATGGTGAACAAGATACATAGTTAAGTCCTATATTATGGCAGAATTCAATTGATGAAGGATCTCCACCATGCTCTCCACAGATTCCTAAATGGATATCTGAACGAGTAGATTTTCCTTTTTCTACTGCTATTTTAATTAGAGAACCAACTCCTGTTTGATCTAATTTACCAAATGGATCTTGTTCATAAATCTTCTTTTCATAATAAGCAGATAAGAACTTAGCTGCATCATCTCTTGAGAATCCAAATGTCATTTGAGTTAAGTCATTTGTACCAAATGAGAAGAATTCTGCTTCTTTTGCTATTTCATCAGCTGTTAATGCTGCTCTTGGAATTTCAATCATAGTTCCAACCTTATAATCTAAAGTTACTCCTTTTTCTTCCATAACAGCTTTAACTGTTGATACAATTACATCTTTAACATATTTTAATTCTTTAATTTCTCCAACTAATGGAATCATTATTTCAGGTACAATATCGTAGCCTTTAGTTGTTTTAACTTCTATTGCTGCCTCTATAATAGCTCTTGCTTGCATTTCAGCAATTTCAGGGTAAGAAACTGCAAGACGGCATCCTCTATGACCCATCATAGGATTAAACTCATGTAATTCTGAAACAGTAGATTTTAATTCCTCATAAGTTATTCCCATTTCTCTTGCTAATTCTTTTATATCTGAATCCACAGTTGGCAAGAATTCATGTAGCGGTGGATCTAATAATCTTATTGTAACTGCTTTTCCTTCTAATGCTTCATAAATTCCTATGAAATCTGATTTTTGCATTGGCAAAATCTTATCTAAAGCTACTTTTCTTTGTTCTAAATCTTTAGATGTAATCATTTGTCTTACAGCCATAATTCTATCTTCTGCAAAGAACATATGCTCTGTTCTGCAAAGACCTATGCCTTCTGCTCCAAACTCAACAGCTTGTTTTGCATCTCTTGGACTATCTGCATTAGCTCTAACTTTCAATTTTCTTATTTCATCAGCCCATCCCATGAATGTCGCAAAATGTCCTGAAATTTCTGGTGTAACTGTTTTTATTTTTTCTCCATATACATTTCCTGAAGTACCGTCAATTGAAATGTAGTCTTCAGATGTATAAACTTTTCCGTTAACTTCTACAGTTCTCTTTACTTCATCAACTTTTATAGTTCCACATCCAGCTACACAACAAGTTCCCATTCCTCTTGCAACAACCGCAGCATGAGAAGTCATTCCCCCTCTTACTGTAAGGATACCTTGTGCTGCTATCATTCCCTCTATATCTTCTGGTGAAGTTTCAAGTCTTACAAGTACAACATCTTCTCCAAGTGCTGCTCTATCTTTAGCTTCATCAGCAGTAAATGCTATCTTACCACATGCAGCTCCAGGAGATGCAGGTAATCCTTTTGCAATTGGTGTAGCTTTCTTTAAATCTTCAGTATAAAAAGCAGGGTGTAATAATGTATCTAATTGTTTTGGTTCAACTTTTAAAATTGCTTCTTCCTTGCTTAGCATTCCTTCTTCTACTAAATCAACAGCAATCTTTAAAGCAGCTTGAGCTGTTCTCTTACCATTTCTAGTTTGTAAGAAATATAATTTACCTTCTTCTATAGTAAACTCCATGTCTTGCATATCTTTATAGTGATCTTCTAGTGTGTTAACAATTCCTTCAAATTGTGCATATATTTCTGGATTTTGTTCTTTTAATTTTCCAATTTCAAGTGGAGTTCTAATACCAGCAACAACATCTTCACCTTGTGCATTCATTAGATATTCACCATATATAGCATTGTCACCATTTGCAGGGTTTCTTGAGAATGCAACTCCTGTTCCTGATGTTTCTCCCTTATTACCAAATACCATTTGTTGCACATTTACAGCTGTACCCCATTCACCTGGAATATCATTTAATCTTCTATATACTATAGCTCTTGGATTATCCCATGATCTAAATACGGCTGTAATTGCTTCTATTAATTGAGCTTTAGGATCACTTGGGAATTCCTCACCCTTTTCTTTTTTGTAGATTTCTTTGAATTCACTAACTAATTCTTTTAAATCATCTGCTGTTAAATCTGTATCAAATTCAACACCTTTCTTCTCCTTAAGTTCATCAATCTTATTTTCGAATAATCTCTTTTCTATTCCCATAACAACATCAGAGAACATTTGAATGAATCTTCTGTAAGAATCATATGCAAATCTTGGATTATTGGTCAATTCTGCCATTGCTTCTACAGCTATATCATTTAATCCTAAGTTTAAGATAGTATCCATCATACCCGGCATTGAAACTCTTGCACCAGATCTTACTGAAACTAGTAAAGGATTTGTATTATCTCCAAATTTCTTACCTGTAGATTCTTCAAGCTTTGATAAACTTTCATAGATTTGACCTATTATTTCATCAGAAATCTTTCTACCATCTTCATAATATTTATTACAAGATTCTGTTGTAACAATAAAACCATCTGGCACTGGAATTCCTAGACTAGTCATTTCTGCTAAGTTAGCGCCTTTTCCTCCAAGTAGATTTTTCATTGAAGCATTTCCTTCACTAAAAAGATATACATACTTATTTGACATCTCAATACTCCCTCTTTTCTTATTATTTCTCACTATATTTACTATCGATGCCTATCCTAAGCATATTCAACAAAAAATAAATCAGCATGCTAATCTATTTCTTGTTATACTTCGTCGTTCTGTTTACCTAATAGTCCACTATGAGATAAACAGACTTCCTTGTCTAACAAGAAATATATATCGCATCATAGACTTATTTTTTATTTCATATGCTTAAAGACTTCGTAGTTACCCTTAATTAATTAATCCTCATTTTCTCCAATTTTAACAAATAATTTTGTTATGTTAGTCTTAGAAACCTTTCCGATTATCTTCATCTGATCTTTTCCATCAGACTTTTCTATTATTTCAACAACCGGAATACTATCGATCTCATGTTCAATAATTTTCTTAGCCAAATCATATGCGTTGTCATTCTTATTCGCACAAATTATATTTGGCATTCTTGTCATAATTACTCCAACGGGAACTCTATGTATATCAGTCCCCCCTATTGAAATTTTGAGAAAGTCTTTTCTAGAGACTGCACCTGTAAGCACCCCATTATTTTCTATAAATAATGTCCCTACATCATTCAGAAATAGGTATACGATTGCATCATATACCATCGTATCTTCACTGACAGTCACAGGTTTTGACATTATTTCGGATACTTTAATTTTGTTAATGTTTGAATAAATCAATCCATTAGATGTTTTTCCTGTATATACATATCCTACCTTCGGTCTAGCATCCAAAGTTCCTATCATAGTCAGTACTGCCAAATCAGCCCTGAGCGCAGCTCTAGTAACTCCAATTTTTTCTGCAAGAGCTTCACTAGTTATAGGTGCATTTTCTTTTACTAAGCATACTATTTCTTCTTGCCTAGGTGATAATTTCAATCTTATCCCTCTTTCTGTAAATACAAGAAATATTTAGTTCAAATTCATTAATTTTTACTACTCTCTAATTATATCATGTAATTATTGTTTGACTAGACTTAATTTTCAGAAAAATCAAATAAATTCGCTAAATATTTCTTGTATATTAATTTTATATCACTGATATATCTATTTTTCTTTATATTACTCTCAATATCACTTAATTTTCTGAATTTTCTTTATCTTCATCAAAATTAACTGTATAGGTATATACAGTATCTGAACCAGTATATACTTTTTGTTTTGAATCATCACTATGTTTACCTATGTCATTCTTCATTTCATTAACCTTAGTCTTAATTTTATCAGCAAAATCAGTAGCTTTATTTTTAACATTGCTTGCCATTTCTGAAACATACGTGTTTACAACTTCCACAGATCCATCTTCCATAGTTATCTCTATTGTAATTTGAGTCGCTATTGCCGCAATAACTCCTGCTGCAAGTATTGGTGGAATTATAATAGCTACAACTCCTGCTGCAATTCCTGCATTAACTGGAATATCTACAAGTTCCTTATCATCTTTCTTAACCTTTATCCTAGTAACATTTCCCTTTTCTATTATTTGTTTAATCAAAACCCTTAGTTCCTCTATAGATATAGGAGCCCTATTTACTTCCTCATCAACAAATTCATCATTAATATCTGATAACTTTTGAGACTTTTCAATGTATATTAAAGCCTCTAATACGTCTCCTTCGCATACTTCTAAAGCTTCCTTTGCCTTTTCATAGCTTACTCCTGTTCTCTCACGTATCATATCAACTTTTTCTAATGTTATATTTTCCATAAATCATCACTCCTTAATAAATTTTAACATCTCCAAACTTTTAGGCTTTTTAGCATAGCTATTCGATACTAAAAAAGTAATTACTTTTTCAATCTCACTTTTTATTTCATGATTTAAATTTAGTCTATATAATTTATCTATATCCATATTCATCAAAAACCTCAGGGCATTATATGCACCTTTTGAAATAAATACTCCATGTTCTTTGGGACATTCATCACATATACCTCCATAGTGGGATAAACTTATATAATTAGATGAAGATATCTTTTTTCTACATACGCTACAATTATTCAATGTTAGATTATATCCAGTTGTTTTTAATAATCTTAATTCAAATGCTCTTATTAGTAGTTCGTAATCTAGGGCATCTGTATTCAGTAGGTATAATGTTGTAATCAATGTCTTAAAAAGTTCCATATTAATTTCATTATCAGTACAAGCAATATCTATTAATTCGCATAAGTATGAGGAATATGTAAGCTTATGTAAATCATTTAAAAGACCTTGAAAAGATTGAATTATTTTTCCTTCTTGAAGAGTGTACAAGCTCTTACCTTTATATACCATATATTCTCCATAACATAATGGCAATGTCAATGCTAAGAACTTACTTTTACTTTTTTTAGCGCCTCTAACTATAGCTGTAATTTTACCTAACTTCTCAGTATAAAACCAAACTAGTTTGTCATTCTCTTTAAAATCTTGCGTTTTTATAATTACAGCTTTTGTTTCAACTATTGACAGGTCAACCATCTCCCACTTGGAATATATAAAAAAAAATAATATGTTAGGCTAATTATCTATTTCTTTGAATTCGCTTTATATCCTAATTCTTTTAATAAAAGCTGATTATCTCTCCATTCTTTTCTAACTTTCACCCATATTTTTAGATTAACCTTGGATCTTAAAAATCTTTCTAATTCATATCTTGAATTTTCGCCTATTCTTTTAAGTGTTTGACCATTCTTTCCAATTATTATTCCTTTATGGGAATCTTTTTCACAGATTAAATCTACTTCTATATGATATGTACCTATTTCATTTTGTTTCATTTGAATTATATCTACTGCTATACCATGAGGCACTTCATCTCTCAAGGTTCTTAAAGCTTTTTCTCTAATTATTTCTGATACTACAAACTTTTCTTGAACATCTGTTATCATGTCGTCTGGATAATATTTAGGTCCTTCGGCATTGCTTTCTTCATAAGTTCTACTAATACATCAACGTTTTTCCCTTTTATTGCAGAAATAGGTACTATCTCTGCAAATTTAAATTCTTTTGAATACATTTCTAAACTTTTTGCCACTCTATCTTGTGTACTTTCATCAACCTTATTTAAAACTAAAAATACAGGACACTTTTTATCCCTTAAGGTTTCTAATATAAATTTATCGCCCTTTCCAATCTCCTCATCTGGATTTGTTAAGAATAATACTAAATCAACATCTTTAGTAGATTCTTTTGCCGAATTTACCATGTATTCTCCTAACTTATGTTTAGGTTTATGTATACCTGGTGTATCAACAAATATCATTTGATAATCATCACCTGTCAATATTGTTTGTATGTTATTTCTTGTTGTCTGAGGTTTATTAGAAACTATTGATAACTTTTCCCCCATTATATAATTTAATAAAGTCGATTTTCCTACATTAGGTCTTCCAACTATTGTAACAAATCCTGATTTAAACATTTTTTCCTCCTCAAAATAAGCTTAAAAAAGCTTAACTAACGTTATCCTATTTTACAAATAGTATACTCTATTTATAAGTAAATTGACAATCTACTATTCTTAATTTGATCATATAATAATTTAATAATTACTTCCAATTGTTTCCTTATGAATTAAATCATTAATTCTTATAATTTAAGAAATAGGAGACAATATAAGTTTTATTTCATCTTATATCTTCTCCTATAAATATTATTTTTATTATTCTATATTTAATTAAAGCCTAAATAATGTAAAAATAAACAAAGTTAATAATATACCAAATATAGCTCCAACTATTACCTCTAAAATACTATGAACTTCTGAATCCACTCTACTTTGTGCAGTTATAAACGCCAATAAAAAACTCAATAGAATGCAAATTGGTTCCTCCGTTATTAATGATATTGCAGTTGCTATTGAAAATCCCAAAGCACTGTGGCCACTGGGCATTCCCCCTTTTAACGGAGTTCCTTCTCCAAATATTGCTTTCGCTATTATAGTTACTATACATACTATTACTAGAACAATCAATATCGTATATGGCTCTGAATTCTTTACTTTATTAATTAAAGAAAATGAAAATCTACTGAGCCTATCCCAAAATATAATATAACCAACTAATAATGCATTTATGGCTGTTATTAATACCGCACCTGCCGCCGCATTCTTAGCGATTTTAGCCAAAGGGTGGTAATAATTAGTTGTCATATCTATAGTCGCCTCTATGGCTGTATTTATAAGTTCAGCAGCTATTACCATAGTTATTGTAACAGCTAATATCAGAAACTCATATTTTGTTATGTCAAAGAAAAAGCTTGCAATTAGTACTACTAACGCCACTATTAAATGGATTTTCATATTTCGTTCAGTTCTTACAGTATCGATAATCCCAGTTATGGCATTATTGAAGCTTTCCAGTGTTTTTTTCATTTTCATTATTTACCCCTACTTCTATTACATAATAAAAAATATTACCCTCTGATTATGTTAAGTTTATTTAAAATATCTTCTTCTCTACTTCTCATAATTATTTTATCATCATCCTCCATATGATCGTATCCCAATAGATGCAATACTGAATGTACAACTAAGTATGAGGCTTCCCTTTCATATGAATGATTAAATTCTTTACTCTGTTCTAATGCTTTTTCTAATGAAAGAACTATATCCCCAAGTACAAGTTCGTCACCATCAAAATCAAATTGAGAAAACTTATAATCTTTATACATATCCTTAAATACTTTCTTATCTTCGTATTCTAACATAGGAAAAGATAATACATCTGTTTCTCTATTTATTCCTCTTGTTTCATTATTAATTTCCTTTATTTCATTATTATCAACGAACAATAATGAAATTTCACATTTCATATTTACTTCCTCTTCTTTTAATGCAAATTCTATTACTTCTGTTAATCTTTCTATTAATTTTTCACTTGCTTCCACTTTATTTTGTCTATTATCTACATAAATCATTATTTAAATTACTCCTTAGTTTTAAATTCACCTTTATTGCTTTCACCATTGAAATCCTTCATTTTTTCTTTAGGGTATTCTATTCTTTGATGGTATATGCTATTTAACGAAGTCAAAAAACATACTCTTATTTTTTCTATATCTTTTAATGTTAAATCACAATCATTTAATTGTCCTGATGATAATTTATCATCTATAATGCAATTAACCATTTGGTTAATTGCATCCTTAGTAGGTTTCTTAATTGATCTTACAGCCGCTTCAACACTATCAGATAGCATTACTATCCCAGCTTCTTTTGAGCTTGGTATTGGGCCTTCATATCTATAATCTTCTTCTTTTATTTCCTCTGGATTTTCAGCACTATTTTTCATAGTATAGTAAAAATACTTTACTAATGTTTTACCATGATGCTCTAATATAATATCTTGGATAACCTTAGGAAGCTTATATTTTTTAGCTAACTCCAGACCATCTTTGACATGAGATTTTATTATCATAGCACTTAAATTTGGAGGTATATTCTCATGTGGATTATCTATCCCCATTTGATTCTCTCCAAAGAAATATGGCCTCTCTGTTTTTCCAATATCATGATAATATGATCCTATCCTTGTAATTACCGAATTAGCACCAACTTCTTCTGCTGCCATTTCTGAGAGATTTGCAACAAGCATACTATGATGATATGTTCCTGGAGCTTCCATTAATAATTTTTTTAACAGTGGTGTATTAGGATTTGATAATTCTAGCAGCTTTAATGTAGTAACCTCATTAAATGTACCTTCTAAAAACGGTAATATTCCTAATGCAAATATACCTGATAAAAGGCCTCCAATGAATGTGATTCCACCTTTTATTAACACATCTCCGAAATTGCTCGATATTAATATTCCCGTAGACAATGTAAGTATTACGGTAACAACAGCAGTATACAATGTTGAATATAGCAATTCATTTCTTTGTTGCACCTTTTTCAAAAATGCCGCTCCTAATACCGAACTTACTATTCCTAGAATAATAATCTGAACATCAAAACCATTTAATGCTCCTATAACTATTGCATTTAAAGCGCTAAGTACAAATGATATCTTATAATTTAGTAATAGCGTAAGCATCATAGGCGCGCACGCAAATGGAATTAGAAAAGGCGATATAACCCCTACAGTTCTAGCTAACACAAGTGAAATCAAATTAATTGTACTTATAAGAATAAGCTTTTTATTGTTCTTATATATTTCACCATAATTTATTCTCACATATCCATATTGAAGAAACAATATTATCATCCAAAATATTGCAAGCGCTAAATAAATATATATATAAGCTGTTACATTTTCATCGTTAAGCATTCCAAGATCTGATAGAATATCAATTTGATCTTGTGTTACAGGCTCTCCTTCTTTAACTATAATCTGATTTTGTTTTATTATTACTTTAGATACATTCTTCTTGACTTCCTGTATCTTTTCTTGTGTTTTTTCTTCATCAAAAAAAACATTAGGGTTTATTTGTGTTTGAGCTATTTGCTTTAAAGCACTTGATACATCTTTATCTAAGTTTAAATTATCTATTTGAGTTGAAACAGCTCCTTTTGCTTCTTTTAAGGCACCTTCATCTTTTTCCTGTATATTTTTTTCATATGCACTGTCAATTATATTTACTATTTTGTCTTCTATGCCCGGCAAAGTATCTTTTGATATTCCTATCAACGCCTTACATTGTTCATCTGTTAATTGAAATATAGTTAATTTCTTAAGCTCAGTTTGCTTATCAGCTACGGTAGAGCTCGCCATATTGCTTAATGATACAAGTTTATCGAACAATGCCCTTACATTATCCTCAGCTTCTTTCTTAACTTCTGGCTTTGATGTATACTGTTTCCCTACCTTTTCGGCCGCTTGATCTTCTTTTTCCTTTGTAGCTTTTTCATCCACTATATCTCTTGGAGCTTTTATATCTACTCTTGGTATATCTCCTTCTTTTAAGCTATATTGCTTAGGAGTTATTGCGGTAACAAGCAATAAATAGCCTATACTAAATACAAGTATAAATAATACAATTCTTTGAATTCTATTATTTTTCCATTTATTATTTTGTTTTATATCCATGTAATTCACCTTTTCATCTTAATAATAAGTAATAGGCATAAAAACAACTTTGAATACCCCTTATGATACGTTTTTAGCAATATCCTGTTCTACAGTAAATTTAACATTAATTAAGATCTTTCCGCCTTCAATATCTTCTACTGCAGTTTTCTTATCTATTATCTTTGCATCGTTGCTAAGTGTTTTTCTCAATGAACCCTCTAACTTTTCTGTAGCTTCTTTAACTGTACTTTCTTTATCTAAGTTTACATTTATACCTTTTTTTTCGAAATATGTTATCTTATTAACGAAACCATCCTTCTCTTCTATTTTATCATAATATTCAAATTGATTTATAGCTTTTTTCAAGTAAACTTTTTTCCCAAAAAAGTTTAAGTATATGTCACTATTCTTGTTACCAGTTCTCTCAAGCTTTTCTCCACTTATTTGAACCTCCATAAATTTATCATAAAAAGTATTTGCTATAACTGTTCCACTCGGTTTTACTTCCATCTGAAAGCCTTCCCTTCCTTGGATAGGCAATATTAGATCGTCACCTTTCTTTACTATATCTCCTGGCACAACTGCTGGATTTCCTGAATTCGTATATACTCTCTTTACTTCTCCATCCATTTTAGCAACAACTTGATTATATAATGTTTTTTCTGTAGACGGAGGATTTACTTTTTCCTTTATAACCAATTTTAATGTAGACCCCTCTATCCTAACCCTAATCCACATTATCTGGCTATTTAAATCTTCCATCTTTTTTTCTATTTGATATACATTAACTTGTGATTTGCTAAGCCCTGGTTTGATTCCAATTGATGAGAGCTGTTGTCTAACTTCAAATGGACTTAAATTCCTCTGTGTCTCTATATCTATAGCCCATATATAATTTGATAATATATATATCACAGCAAAAAATAATCCCATTCCTATAACTAGAGAAATCTTTCTTCTCATTTTCATAAGTAAAACTATTATTCCACTAGTTCTTACTATCTTAACTTTTCCTTTATATTTTTTTATTAATATTTCTGCATCTTTATAATCTCTGTAATATATAGTTACTCTTACCGTTGTCAAGCTTACTTTCACTATATTACAGGTATAGATTTGGCTATTCCAAAAGGCATTTAATATTTTTTCTGGCACTAAAGCATTAATTTCTATGGCTACTTGTCCCGATTTCAAGCTGCTAAACATAATATTCTACCTCTCATATGAAATACCTTTAAAGATTCCGCTTATTGTTATACTCGTTTCTGCAATAAAAAGTATTTCGAACTCTTTCCCCTCGATTATGATTGCACCTATTCTGGAATTTATTTTAACCATATTAGTTTCGAAAAATATAATGCCCTTATGATTTTCAATAGTTATTTCTCTGTTTCCCACGACTATTATCTTTGGTAGATCTAATGAAATGTCACTTGGAAAATCTAACTTGCTAAGTATCTTTTCTTTACCTCTTTGAAATTTTTCTTCCATACTTTCCTCCCACATAAACTTTCTCATTGTAATTTATGATAGGATTTGCGAATTAATTCTATAATTTAATAATAATGATAATTTCCTGCAAAAAAATAAAGCCAATCATTACTATTATGGCTTTATCTAATTCATTTACGATAATGTATTCTAGTTATATGAACCAAATATTATCCTTTCATTGCTAGTCCAATTTTAGATAACAATGAAACAGGACATAGGATACTATTTATAATCCTATGTCCTGTTATATTAGCATAAAACTCAAACTAACCTTGAATTTTATTCTTATTTATTATTTAAATATTCCTTAACAAACTGACTTACAAGTTTACCATCAGCTTTTCCTACTACTTTAGGTTTAACAGCTGACATAACTTTTCCCATATCTTTAATGCTATTTGCACCCACTTCTTCAGCTGATTCTTTTACTAATTGTTTTATCTCTTCTTCACTTAACTGCTGAGGAAGGTATTTCAACAAAATTTCAATCTCAGCCTTAGACTGATCTATTAAATCTTGCCTATTCCCCTTTTCAAATTCAAGCATAGCTTCTCTTCTTTGCTTGATTTCTTTAGCTAATATTGTAATAACTTCATCATCTTCAAGCTTTCTATTATCAGTTTTTTCAACCAATAATACTGCAGCTTTAGCTGTACTAATTACACTAGATGTGAACTTATCTTTTGCTTTTAAAGCAATTTTCCAATCATCTTGCAATCTATCTTTAATTGATGACATTTTTGTACCTTCTTTCAAAAGAAAATATCATTATTTGAACTTTCTCTTTCTAGCAGCTTCTGATTTCTTCTTTTTCTTAACGCTTGGCTTTTCATAATGTTCTCTCTTCCTAACTTCAGAAAGAACCCCAGCTCTAGCACATTTTCTCTTAAATCTTCTTAACGCACTTTCAAGTGTTTCGTTTTCTCCAACTTTAATTTCTGACATTTACTATCCCTCCCTCCGCTAGCTTAAATTAACTCAGCTATGGGCTTAATAACACATGCTATATTATACAATATTTAAATTAATAATGTCAAGAAATTAAGAAAAAATCTCCAGTTACTATTGATCAAATAACAACTCAAATTTAGCCTGGTGGCCACTGTAAACTTCGCCCTCCAAGTACATGGAAATGAATATGTTTTACTGTCTGTCCTGCATCCTCACCACAATTATTTACAACCCTATATCCTTTATCTGATATTCCAAGATCTACTACTAATTTACCAATAACTTTAAATATATGTGATACAATATCAATATTGCTGTCATCTAAAGTATTAGCACTTTCGATATGTTCTTTTGGAATAACTAAGAAATGAGTTGGAGCTTCAGGATTTATGTCATAAAAAGCATAAACTTTATCATCTTCATATATTTTTTTACTAGGGATATCCCCACTTATAATTTTGCAAAATATACAACCTTCCATAAATTCACCTCCTTCTAAGTAACAATCTCAATTCACAAACGTAAGAATCGAGATTTTATAATTCATATTTAGAAATTCTCTTTGAATTATATATCTTATTCCAAAAATGATCCTTAATCAATCTTATCTTGATTTATATTATACCAAAACTATATAATTTTTCCAACAACATATTCCGCATCTGAGGCCATTATTTTACATAAAATTATTTTTCCTATCATGTCTCTGCTTCCATTTGGAATTTCAACTTTTACATAATTTCTTGTATACCCCTCAAATACCCCAGGCTTATTAGATACTTCTTGCTCAACTAATACATCTAGTTCTCTTCCAACTAAAGATTTACTAAAGTCGCCTTCATTCTTTGCATTTAGTTCAATTAAAGCCTTACTTCTCTTGTCCTTTACATTTCCATCTATTTGATTAGGCATATCTGAAGCCTTCGTACCTTTTCTTGGGCTGAATTTGAATATATGTGTTTTAGTTAATTTAATTCTCTTTAAGTATTCATAAGTTTCGTTAAATTCCTCATCAGTTTCACCTGGGAAACCTACGATTACATCAGTAGTTATTGAGGCATCTTTAAGGTTTTCTCTTATTCTATTAACTGCATCTTCGTATTCTTTAGCAGTATATCTTCTATTCATTCTTTTTAAAGTTGCATCACAGCCGCTTTGAAGTGATAAATGAAATTGTGGACATAGTTTTTTCATTTTTTTCATTTTCTCGATAACTTCATCTGTAAAGAAACTAGGCTCTATAGAACCTATCCTAACTCTTTCAATTCCATCCAGTTTCTCTATTTCTTCTAATAAAGTTATTAAAGTTACATTTCCATCTAAATCAACACCGTAAGATGCTGTATGTATTCCTGATAATATTATTTCTTTAAATCCATGTTCACTTAAATTCTTTATTTCATCCAATACTTTTTGAGGGTCTTTTGAGCAAGTTGTTCCTCTGGTATAAGGTATGAGACAATATGCACAAAATCTATTACAACCATCTTGTATCTTTAAAAATGCTCTTGTTTTATCTTGATACTCTTCTATATTTAATTCTTCAAACTGTTTATTCTTTAGAACTTCTCCAACCATTAACTGAGGTTTTTGTTCATCCTTAGCCTTATTCACATAATAAACAATATCGCCTTTATTTCTAGTCCCAAGTACAACATCTACCCCTTGTATTTTAGAAACTTCTTCTGGCGCAACTTGCGAATAGCATCCAACAGCTGCAATTATTGCATTTTCATTTCTTCTTCTAGCTCTGCTAATTATTTGCCTTGATTTTTTATCACTCATATTAGTCACAGAACAAGTATTTATAACATAAACATCAGCAAAACCTTCAAAGTCAGTTACTTCATAACCTTCTCTTATGAACTTTTCCGCCATAGCTTCTGTTTCATAATGATTTACCCTGCATCCAAGAGTTGCAAAAGCCACAAGACTCTTCCCCTCTGTATTTTTTATTGGTTCTTTGTTAGATAACTTCTTAAGCTTAGTCTTGTCACTACCTGCTCTGACTAATTTCATTTGGTTCTCTCCCATTATGATAGCTTTCCTCCTAAATCTCCTAATTCATATTGAATTAATGCCGTAGCTGTAAATCCAGCCGTCTCTGTACGTAATATTCTATTTCCAAGAGTCACTATATAAGCACCTTGTTCTTTTAAAGTATCAATTTCAGATTCCTCAAATCCACCTTCAGGTCCTATCAATATTCCAACATTATTTATATTATCTAAATCCACATTATCTCTTTCTAATTTTCTCACAAGAGTTTTAATTCCAAAATCTTCGGCGTTTTCATAAGGTACAATAATCAAATCCATCTTTTTTAATTCACTTATTGCCTCATTGAAATCTATAACTTCTTTAACTTGAGGAATTACACTTCTTTTTGATTGTTTGCATGCCTCAAGAGCAATTCTATTTAGTCTATCAAGCTTTTTAAATTCGCCTTTAAGTTTTACATCTACTCTTGCAGTTGTTACAGGAATAAACTCAGATACTCCAAGTTCTGTTCCCTTTTGTACTATCAGATCCATTTTCTGACCTTTTGGTAGTCCCTGAAACAGATGTACTTTAACTTTACTTTCATTATTTATATCTAATCTTTTAATAATTTTAACTATAACTTCACTTTTAGTTATAGTTTCTATCTCACCTAGATACTCAATTCCTTCGCAATTGTTTAATACTACTTCTTCACCTTCAGATAATCTTAAAACCTTATAAATATGTTTTACATCATCTCCAAGTATTCTACCTTCAGTTTCACTAATATTATGAGGTTCTGTAAAAAACTTATGCATACGACTCCTCTCTAATTCACAGTTCACAATACTCAATGCACAATTAAATAATAATTGATTACGGTATATCAACTATAGATTTTCAAAAAAATCTCTTAGAAATTTCTCCTAAACTGTGCATTGTGAATTGTACATTGTGCATTATTTTCATAATTACATTTTCAAACCGTTAACCAAAATTTGCATTACAAATATCTATATTTATACTAATTAATTGCTTTAGCAACTATACAGTTCCATTCTCCATCTTTATTTATCTCAATAACTTCAAAACCACATTCAGCAAACTTTTCTGTAACCATATCTACCCTATCATGAATTATACCTGAAGTTATAAATAATCCACCTTCATTTAGAGCCTTTTTAACATCCTCAGTTAGTACACAAATAATTTCTGCTATTATATTTGCAACTACTATATCGGCTTTTCCATCAACTACATCTAAAAGATTTCCTTCTAATACTTCAATATTATTCAAATTATTAAAGCTTATATTTTCTTTAGAAGAATCAACCGCAACAGGATCTAGGTCAACCCCAACAACATGTTTAGCTCCAAGCTTCGCTGCTGCTATCGCAAGTATTCCTGATCCACATCCTACGTCAAATACTGTTGTATCAGGCTTTACATACTTATCTAAAGCTTGAATACACATCCTTGTAGTTTCATGAGTTCCAGTTCCAAATGCCATTCCTGGATCCAACTCTATAATTAGTTCTTCATCATTTTTTTCATATTCTTCCCAAATTGGTTTAACAACAATCTTATCTGTTATTTTAACTGGTTTATAATATTGCTTCCAATTATTAGCCCAGTCCTCTTCGTGCATCTTCTTAGCTTCTACTGTACCTTCACCAATATCTATTCCAAATTCTTTAATTTCAGAAAGTTTTTCCTTAACATATTCAACAATCTCTTCAACCTTATCATCTTGAGAAAAATAAGCTTTAACTACAGCTGCATTTCCTTTATGTTCTAAGATATTTATATCTGCAAAATCCCAAGTTAATGGTCCTTGATCTCTTGAAAGTAAATCCTCCGGATCTTCTATTGCAACATTAGGGCAATTTAATCCATAAAATATTCCTGATATAGGCTCTAACGCCTCGCTCTTTGTTATTACACTAACTTCAATCCATATTCCATCCATGTTTATCAACCTTTCTAATTCAGTTTCAGTAACAGTTCGCAATTTAGGAATACATTTTTTTCAAAACTTATTAAAAATATTTTTGAATTCCATAGAATTTTTTCCTACAATTGCTCTTTGCTAACTATATAATTTTATTTTTTTAAAGTCATTGTAACCCTTACAATAACTATAAATATTTACATATTTATATATTTAACATTGATATATATTTATATAGTTAACTATTTACATAGATTTCCATTTAACTACTTACATATATATCTAGTTAAATTTACATATTTTAAAATATTTTTGTTGATATCCTAGTTTCATATTTAAATTTTAAAATATTAAACTTCTTAATTGTGACCAGTAAGTTCCGTATTGTGCTTAAAAGATCTTAATTGTGCTTCGCACTTTTTCATATGTGCGTATCTTTTCATATGTTTAAATTCTTAAGTGAGAGTCCAAAAGTGATGCTTCAAATTTTGTATTTGGTTAGCAGAACTTTCTCTTCGAGCATCTTGCATTTGGTTCCTCGAACTTACCCAGCAAACACATGTGAATCGGGTAAATTCCTAAATTCTTAAATTCTTAAATTCTTAAATTCTTAAATTCTTAAATTCTTAAATTCTTAAATTCTTAAATTCTTAAATTCTTAAATTCTTAAATTCTTAAATTCTTAAATTCTGGTCATTATAAATCTAATTGTCTTTCATGGCAATCAAAAATTTTATTTTTATTCCTTGTTCACTAAACATTTTTTCATGCTCAGTCTGAACATTTCCTTCAACATCACTATTGTGAAGATCATATGTTATATATTTAATTCTAAACCCTGCTTCATTAAAATATTCAAGCGATTCCTCAAATAATTCATCATCGTCAGTTTTAAAATAAATTTCACCTTCACTCTTTAAAAATGTTTTGTACTGTTCAAGCTGCCTCATATGTGTTAATCTTCTCTTTTTATGCTTTTCCTTTGGCCACGGATTACAAAAATTTATGTATATTCTACTTACAACATCTTCTTCACTTAAGATTTCACTGATAAGTCCTATCTCTTGAGCCATTAATTTTACATTATCACTCTTCCTATTTTTTTCTTCATAAGCCTTTTCAATATTTCTTTTTGCTAATCCTAATACCTCATCCTTTATGTCAATTGCAATATAATTTATATCTGGATTCTCGGAGGCATGAACTGCCATAAAAGTTCCTTTCCCACATCCAAGTTCTAGATATATTGGTTTATCATTACCGAAAAATTCTTTCCACTTACCTTTATATTCTTTCGGATTTATAACAAAAAAATCGCAACCTTCAAGCTCAGGTCTTGCCCACGGTTTTTTTCTCATTCTCATGTTAGTTCACTCCATCTTTTATAAGCTTTTAAAAAATAGCATTTTACTGCCATTAAGTTTTTTAGATCATTAAATTGAACTTATCGACACAATACCATATAAACAAGACTCTCATACCGTCTTATTGTTCTATTAATCGGCCGTATCCTTCATAATAATTATACCTATAAAAATTTATATTGCAATTTTTATCTCAAAAATATACAGGTATTGCAAATAACTCAAATATATGTACTGAATCTTTTATCTCAAATTATTTTTATACATTCTTAATACTAATTAAAAATTCTTGAACTCCCTTAAGTTGTTTATCTAAAAAATCATCCAATTTAATACTTAACACCTATTATTATTAAATATAAAAAATAGTACATCTCATATCTAAGAGAATGTACTATTTTAACTGATGTATATTACGACTTATTTTTTATATTTCTCTATTATTTTTAATAGTTCTTCCTCGTTATTTTCTACAAACTCATAAAAATTCATATTTTTATTCTCTATATATAATGATAATTCATATAAAAACTCTGGTATTTCACTAGCAAGTAAGTCACCATAAACTTTTCCGAGCCTTGCACTTCCTGTTTCAAATGATCCGTTAATATGTAATTCAAATACATCTTCAACAGCATCACCAACCTTTTTACGTTTTCCTGTAAGTCCGATACCAACGACTTCATGAACTGCACATGAATTTCCACATCCTGATATATGAACTCTTGGAAGTATATCTTTATCATAACCTTTTTCTGCAAAGTAATTAATTATATTGTTAAGCATTTTTTGACTCTCTAAAATTCCAACTTGACATATTGGTACTCCAATACATGATACACTTTGCTGAAGAGCTGTTTCTCCTCCAATATTTTGTGTTACATTTAAAAGTTCTTTAGCTTCATCACCATTTAAGTTTCTAAAATATAAACCTTCTGTCATGGTAAACCTTATTTCTAAGTCTTTTACTGCTTTTGATTTATCTAAAATTTCTCTTAATGTCTTAACAGAAATTTGTCCGCCAATTGGATGGAAATATACGCTGTATAATCCTTTTTGCTTTTGTGAATATAATCTTGAATGTGTTAATTCAATTTCTTTACCTTCTTTAGTAATTTCCTTAGATTCTACAAATAAATCTAACTCATTATTATCTAACACATATTTTAAATGTTCTTTATATGTTTCTATGAATTTCTCTTTGCCCATTCTCTCTAATATATATCTTATACGAGCTTTATTTCTATCTTCATAGTTACCTTCTTTTATAAATAAGCTAGTCATGGCTTCTACGTGGTATAATACATCACTTGGTTTTATAAGCTCATCATATTCGACTGCAACTTGAGGATTTCTTCCAATTCCGCCTCCCATAAAAACTCTAAAATACTTTTCATTATCTTTAATTGTTGCTAAGAACCCTAAATCAGCTACATTACAATGCCCCTGATCTAAGTCGCTGCTTGAAAAAGATACTTTAAACTTTCTTGGAAATTTATATGATGTTATTTTGCTTAAAAAATGTTTATTTACAGTTAATGCATATGGTGTCACATCAAACGCTTCATCTTTATCTACACCTGATAGTGGAGACATAGCTACATTTCTTGGAAAGTTTCCGCCGCCTCCTCTAGAATATATATCATTATCTATACCATCCTTCATTATTCCACAAACTTGATCTATCGTTAAATTATGATACTGCACTGCTTCTCTTGTAGTTAAATGAAATTTATCTAAATTATATTTATCGGCTATATCACATAACCAATTCATATTCTCAAAGCTACTAATTCCTGAAGGAATTCTTAGTCTTATCATGAATTCTTTTTTATTACGTTCTGAGTATACCCCCATTCCCCCAGAAACTTTTTTAAAATCCATAATAGATACTTCACCAGATAAAAATTTATTTCCTAATTCTCTAAACTCTTCTATTTCAATTAATAATTTTTCCTTCAATTCCTTCACTTTTTCTCCTCCTAAATATAATTATTTTAATATATTATAACCTATAATTTAAAATATGACTATAACTATAGGTTTTGTCGGGGAATTTTTATCTAAAAAAGAAACTATTGAAATAATGCTAATTGATAGACATTATTCAAATAGTTTCTCCGATATAATTCTATTTATTTTTTCCAAATAATTTTTTCTTAGGAACATTAGCTTCATCAAACTCTTCACCAGATGCTCTCATAAAATCATATAAAGCTTCCTTTTGTTCCTTATTTAGGGTTTTAGGAATATCAACAATAACTTTTACGTATTGATCTCCTTTTCCGTTTGAGTTAACCCTTTGTATTCCTTTGCCTTTTAATCTAAACATAGTTCCTGATTGTGTACCTGGTGGAACAGTATATTTAACATTTCCATCAACTGTAGCTACAGTTATTTCTGTACCTAATGCTGCTTTAGGCATAGAAATATGAGCATCTATA
This sequence comes from Clostridium sp. MF28, assembly GCF_002969175.1. NCBI lineage: Bacteria > Bacillati > Bacillota > Clostridia > Eubacteriales > Clostridiaceae > Clostridium > Clostridium sp. MF28. Next base: position 4,375,424 of record NZ_CP014331.1, on the reverse strand, counting down.
TAAACATCGTTTCCTTTTCTTGTAAACACCTTTGATGGAGTAACATTAATTCTTACATACAAATCTCCAGGACTTCCACCTCTTAACCCATGTTCTCCTTGTCCTCTTAAAGGCATTACATTTCCTGTATCTACACCTGCTGGTATGTTAACTTTTATCTTTCTTGTTTTTCTAACACTGCCTTTTCCTCTACACTCTGAACATGGCTTTTCAATAATTTTACCAGTACCTCTACAAGTATCACATGTAGAAGTTGATACAAAACTTCCAAGAGGAGTTTGTCTTTGAACTCTTACTTGACCTGATCCACTACAAGTTGGGCAAGTCTTAGCATTAGTTCCAGGTTCGGCTCCACTTCCATGACAATGTTCACAGTTTTCATTTCTAGTAACAGAAATTTCTTTCTCTACTCCAAAAACAGCTTCTTCGAAAGTTAATGTTATTGTATACTCAATATCATTTCCTCTTACTGGACCATTTCTTCTTCTAGAATTTGATCCTCCGCCTCCAAAGAATGATTCAAAAATATCTCCAAATCCGCCCATATCAAATCCGTCAAAGCCGCCAAAGCCGCCTCCTCCGAATCCACCACTACCATCAAAGGCAGCTGATCCGAACTGATCATATCTAGCTTTTTTTTCTGGATCCGAAAGTACTTGATAAGCTTCATTTATTTCTTTAAACTTTTCTTCTGCCTCAGCATTTCCTTGATTTCTATCCGGATGATATTTTACAGCTAATTTTCTAAAGGCTCTTTTTATTTCATCATCACTTGCACCCTTTTGAAGTCCAAGCAATTCATAATAGTCTTTATTTGCCATTCGTTTAAATTCACCACCTAGTTTTATTTACTGTAGAAAAGGGAAGACGAGCTTGCCTTCCCTATCCTATTATATTAGATAACTGTAGTTTAGTACACCTAATTTATATCTTATTTATCTTCATCTACTTTGAAATCAGCATCTACTACATTATCATCATGTGGTGCACTTTGAGCTCCTCCAGCTGCTGCATTTGGATCAGCTGCTCCTTCTGCTCCACCAGCTTGTTGATACATCTTTGTAGCTATTGGATAGAATGATTGATTTACTGCTTCGATTGCAGCTTTAGTAGCTTCTACATCATCTCCATCTTTAACTTTCTTAAGATCTTCAATTTTAGCTCTTACTGCTGCCTTTTCATCCTCAGTAGCTTTATCTCCAACTTCATTTAAAGTCTTTTCTATTTGATATATAGTTTGGTCTGCGTTATTTACAGCTTCAACTTTTTCTTTTCTCTTCTTATCTTCTTCAGCAAATTTTTCTGCTTCTTTTACAGCTTTATCTACTTCATCATCACTTAAGTTAGTTGAAGCAGTAATTGTGATATTTGCTTCTTTACCAGTTCCTTTATCTAATGCAGATACTTTAACAATACCGTTAGCATCTATATCAAATGTAACTTCGATTTGAGGAATTCCTCTTGGTGCTGGAGCTATACCTGATAATGTGAATTGTCCAAGTGACTTGTTATCCATAGCCATTTGTCTTTCACCTTGAACTACATTAATTTCAACTGATGTTTGGTTATCTGCAGCAGTTGAGAATACTTGACTCTTCTTTGTTGGAATAGTTGTATTTCTTTCGATTAATGGAGTAGCTATACCACCTGCTGTTTCAATTCCAAGTGTTAATGGAGTAACATCAAGTAATACCACGTCTTTAACTTCACCAGTTAATACACCTGCTTGAATAGCTGCACCAACTGCAACACATTCATCTGGGTTAACTCCCTTAGATGGTTCTTTTCCTGTAAAGTTCTTAACAGCTTCTACTACTGCTGGAATTCTTGTTGATCCACCAACTAAGATTATTTTATCTATATCATTTAATGAAAGTTTAGCATCAGCTAATGCCTTTCTCATAGGTTCAATACTTCTTTCAACTAGGTCATGAGTAATTTCATTAAACTTAGCTCTGCTTAATGTTAAATCTATATGCTTTGGACCTGTTGCATCAGCAGTGATAAATGGTAAATTTATATTTGTTTGTTGAGATGCTGATAATTCAATTTTAGCTTTTTCAGAAGCTTCTTTTAATCTTTGAACTGCCATTTTATCTTGCATTAAGTCAATTCCATTTGAAGCTTTAAACTCATCTGCAATATATTTCATTATCTTCTCATCAAAATCGTCTCCACCAAGCTTTGTATCACCGTTAGTTGATAATACTTCAAACACTCCATCTCCAAGATCTAGAATAGATACATCGAAAGTACCACCACCTAAGTCATAAACTAGGATTTTGTGAGCTGAATCTGTTTTATCTAAACCATAAGCTAATGATGCTGCTGTTGGTTCGTTGATTATTCTTAATACTTCAAGGCCTGCAATCTTACCTGCATCCTTAGTTGCTTGTCTTTGGCTATCATTAAAGTAAGCTGGTACAGTAATAACTGCTTGAGTTACTGTTTCACCTAAATAGCTTTCCGCATCTGCTTTTATTTTTTGTAAAACCATAGCAGAAATTTCTTGTGGTGAATATTGTTTTCCATCTATATCAACTTTATATCCAGTTCCCATATGTCTCTTTATTGAAATAACTGTTTTATCTGGATTAGTAATCGCTTGTCTTTTAGCTACTTGACCAACTAATCTTTCTCCATTTGCTTGGAATGATACTACTGAAGGAGTAGTTCTAGCACCTTCTGAGTTTGCTATAACTGTTGGTTCTCCACCTTCCATAACTGCTACACATGAATTTGTAGTTCCTAAATCAATTCCTATAATCTTTCCCATGATATTTTCCTCCTAAAACTTTATTAGTTTATTTAAACTTGAATTTTTCAGTTTATTATTTTTGAATTCTATTTATATATCTTAATAAGAAACTTGTTCCTATTTCTAATTAGCAACTTTAACCATAGTATGTCTTATTATCTTATCATCTTTCTTATATCCCTTTTGGAAAACTTCTGCTACTACATTTTTACCTAATTCTTCATCTTCTATATGCATTACTGCATTATGAAGATTAGGATCAAATTCTCCAGTAGCATCTATTTCTTCAACACCAAGTTTTGCAAATGAATCTTTGCATCCCTTTATTGTCATTTCAATTCCTTTTTTCAAGTCTTCAATACTGCCATCAGCTGCAACAGCTCTTTCTAAATTGTCAAGAATAGGAACAATCTCTTTTAATACATCTACATATGCATCGCTATATATTCCTTCTTTTTCTTTAGCTGTTCTTTTTCTATAGTTATCATATTCAGCTGTTAATCTTAAAAGTCTATCTTTTGTCGCATCTAATTCTTCTCTCAATTTCTTATTTTCCTCTTCTTGATTTTTTACTAAATCTTCTTGATCTTCCTCAGCAGCTTCTATATTTTCTGAAGCCTCTTTGCTAGCTTCATTTGTTTCTGCTGCATCATTACTTTCTTGAGTCTCATTATCCTTTTCTGCTACTTCATCTGCAATTTCTTCTTTCTCTAGTTCTTCATTTTTAACATCTCTATTTTCTTCCATGTATCTAACACACACCTCTTCTCTTTAAATCTAACATCTATTTTGGATTGCTCAATATATTATTAAGCTCTTTTATAACTTCTGACATAATCATTATTACCTTTGAGTAATTAATCCTTCTAGGTCCAATTAATCCAATTTTCCCAATAGGCCTATCCTTAAAGGAATATTCAGCAGATATTATACTACAATCTCTAGCTTGTGGCTTGTAGTTTTCATCCCCTATACTGACTGTTATATTGTCTTGAGGATTAAACAGCTCCATCAAAGCTTCTTTATCATTCAAAAGCGATAGCATTTCTTTAGCTTTATCAATATCGTTATATTCAGGATAATTAAATATGTTGGTAGTTCCCTCCATGAATACTTCTGTAGAATCCGCCGAGTTTAGAGTCTCATATAAAATAGGCAATAAAGCATTGAATATTTCTTCATAGGCTCCTAGATCCTTTTTTAAGTTATTAATTACTTCTAAATTAATTTCTTGTATAGAAAGATTCACCAATCTATTATTTATAACTTCATTTATTCGTGTTAAAGTTTCAACTTCAGGAACCCTATTATTTAGCTTCATTATATGATTCTTTATGACACCAGTATCTGTTAAAAAAACTGATACTAAATTATGATCATCAACTTTAATCAGCTGAATTGACTTTATAAAGCTCCTTTTTACTGATGGTGTCTCAATTACACAAGTTAATTTAGTAAGTTCTGACAATAAGGCGCTAGTTTGCTTAACTATTTTATCTACTTCAAGCATTGCCGAATCGATTATATATTGTTTTATCCTTAGATCTTCTTCAACTGTTAGCATCTGATTATCCATAAGCTGATCAACATATAATCTATATCCCTTACTAGAAGGAATTCTTCCTGCAGAAGCATGAGGTTGTTCTAAGTATCCCATATCTTCAAGGTCAGCCATCTCATTCCTTATTGTTGCGGACCCAATACCTAAGTTATAGTTTTTAGCAATAGTTCTTGATCCTACAGGATCTCCTGTTCGAATATAGTCATTGATAATAGCTTGAAGTATTCTTATTTTTCTGTCATCAATACTCATAACCTCACCTCTTTTTGTTAGCACTCATTAACCTCGAGTGCTAATGACTATGTTTTTAATATATTATTTATGATGTTTTTTGTCAATTCTATTTATATTTATTATAGCTACCTAACGTTAATAATAAAGCAATTTTGTTAACTTAGCTCTTTATATCTCCTATTTTCTCCATTTTTATATGTAATATATTTTTATAATTGCGCTTAATCTTTCTTTAAACTTTTCATAAGAGAATCTATTAAGATAAAATGAAATCACTCATTACATAGTTTGATATTTCTATGCCATGCGAAGTTAGATATAGATTTCCCGAATTATTAATTAATAATCCTTTTTTAATATTTTTTTCAATGATTTCTCCATACACTTCATATATATCTTTATTAAATCGCTCTTTAAATTTCTCTACTTTTATCCCTTCAATCATCCTAAGCCCCATAAATAAAAATTCTTCCATATCATCTTTAATATCATTTACGTGAATTTCTTCAATTACACTTTCTTTATTATTTATTCTTTTAATATATTCCTTAATATTGTCCATATTTTTACTTCTTTTTTTATCTATAAATGAACTAGCAGACACCCCCATCCCTAAGTATTCATCACATTTCCAATAAACTTTATTATGAAAGCACTCTTTGCCTTTCTTTGAATAATTAGATATTTCATATTGATGATATCCATACCCGTTCAATATGTCTTTAGTTGTCAAATACATAATTCGTTCTTTATCCTCTTCAGGTAAATTCAACTTATCTTCTTCATATAATTTATAAAACCGAGTTCCTTCTTCTATAATCAAGCTATATGCAGATATGTGATCTAGTTCAAGTTCTGCTACTTTTCGCAAAGAACATTCCCAATCTTCAATAGTTTGATTAGGCAATCCAAACATCAAGTCTGCATTTATATTATTAAATCCTAGCTTTCTAGCAAGAAAATAATTTTCTTCAAATTCTTCATAGCTATGTATTCTTCCAATATCTTTTAATAAAGAGTTTTTTGTTGATTGTAATCCCATGCTAATCCTATTAACATTGTGTTCCTTCATAATATTTAGATTTTTTTCATTTAATGTACCTGGATTACACTCCACTGTAAACTCAAAATCATCCTTCAAATTCAATTTATTTAAAGTACGTAGTAGTTTTTCTAGACTTAAGTCATTCAAGTAGGATGGCGTTCCTCCTCCAATAAATATGCTACTTATTCTGTATTCTTTTCCTTTTTGTAATATTTCATTACTTAACGCTTCTATATATTCGTTCATTAATCCTTCTTTTCCTGAATAAGATGGAAAATCACAATAAAAACATTTCTGTTTACAAAAAGGAATATGTATATATAAAGATATATCCCTCATTAATTTTTCCTCCAATACATTATTAAATATTTTACTTGATAAAATAAAGCAAAAATAAAGAATGAATAACTAGAGGAGCATTTACCCTTCATTTAAACCTATAAGGTGTGTACACCTTTAATTTAAATTTCAATAGATATTCTCGCTTTTATCATTCATTCTTTATTATTTATTTTTAGATAATATACATCATACTTTTTTCATATCAAAAACTATCTATACTAATAATTTTTCTGCCTGTTCTTTTAATAAGGCAATTTTACTTTCTGCATCTACAACAGAGAAACCATACACATCAACAAAATTGTAAAAATAATTAGCAAATGCTATTCTCTTACTACGTGTTATACCCAATGCTTCACCTAGCTTTTCTAAAAGTTCAACTTCTTCTTCATTATATTCTCCATCAATAAGAGCAAGGCCTATTAATTCAAAATAAATAATATTTTTGCATCTATTAGACGAACCTTTTAGAGTTTCACATACAGAATTTAGATCTGATTCTGATATTTCACTTTCATTTATATTTAGCTCTTCTAGATAGTCATTGTAAAGATTTTTTTCTTCTTTCGCAAAAACATTGTCTGAATTTGCAAGGATTTTAACCAATTGCATAAATGCAATTCCTTCATTTTTCTTTAACTCATTTAAAAACATTCAAACCCCTCCCAAACCGGCATTAAAATAATTATTTGTATAATACTAATTAATATTATACAAATAATTCCTCAAAAATAATATATTTTTATTTTATACATTCGCTAGTTTTTTAGAATTACTCTTTAAATAAATATAATTTACATGTATAAAGTATTCTATATTTATATTACTTATACTAACTAATCTACCTTTAATACCGCCATGAATGCTTCTTGTGGAACTTCAACAGAACCAACCTGTCTCATTCTCTTCTTTCCTTCTTTTTGCTTTTCAAGTAGTTTCTTCTTTCTTGAGATATCTCCACCATAACATTTAGCTAATACATCTTTTCTCATAGCTTTTACGGTTTCCCTTGCTATAATTTTAGATCCTACTGCTGCTTGAATTGGAATTTCAAATAATTGTCTTGGGATAATTTCTTTTAGCTTTTCAGCTATTCCTCTTCCTTTATGGTAAGCTCTCTCCTCTGGAACTATCATTGATAATGCATCAACTACATCCCCATTTAATAATATATCTAACTTAACTAATTTAGTTCTAATATATCCTTTAAATTCATAGTCTAAAGATGCATATCCTCTAGTTCTAGATTTTAATGTATCAAAGAAATCATATATAATTTCGTTCAATGGTATATCATAATTTACAACAGCTCTGGTTTCTTCTATATATTGCATATCTATGTATATACCTCTTCTATCTTGACACAGCTCCATAACTGCTCCAACATAGTCTTTTGGGGTTATTATAGATGCCTTAACTACTGGTTCCTCCATATAATCCACTTCTGTCAAAGGTGGTAGGTTAGTTGGATTTGTTATTTCTAATGTTTCTCCATCAGTTTTGATTACTTTATATATAACAGATGGTGCAGTAGTAATTATATCTAAATTAAATTCTCTTTCAACTCTTTCTTGAATTATTTCCATATGTAATAATCCTAAGAATCCACATCTAAATCCAAAACCTAAAGCAATAGATGTTTCTGGCTCAAAGCTTAATGCCGCATCATTTATTTGTAGCTTTTCAAGAGCTTCTCGTAATTCATCATACTTTGCTCCGTCAACTGGGTATATTCCTGAATAAACCATTGGTATAGCAGGTTTATAACCTGGAAGTGCTGTTTCGGTTGGCCTATTAGCTTCAGTTATAGTATCCCCAACTCTTGCGTCTCTAACATTCTTTATGGATGCTGTTACATATCCAACATCACCAGCACTTAACTCACTGATTGGAAGCACTCCTGGAGTAAACACTCCGACTTCAGTAACGTCATAAACTTTATTAGTAGCCATCAATTTAATTTTAGTTCCAATCTTTACTCTTCCGTCCATCACTCTAACTATACATACAACACCTTTATAACTATCGTAGTAAGAATCAAAAATTAATGCTTTTAAAGGAGCTTCTTCATCGCCATCAGGTGAAGGTATAGTTTTAACAACACACTCTAATACATCACCTATATTAAGCCCTGTTTTAGCAGATATAGTAGGAGCTTCTTCTGCTGGAATTCCTATTACATCTTCAATTTCTTTCTTAACTTCATCGGGTCTTGCAGAAGGCAGATCAACTTTATTTATTACTGGTGCAATTTCCAAATCATTATCTAATGCTAAATAGCAATTAGCTAAAGTTTGGGCTTGAATACCTTGTGTTGCATCAACAACTAATATCGCTCCTTCGCAAGCTGCTAAACTTCTTGAAACTTCATAATTAAAATCTACATGTCCTGGAGTGTCAATTAAATTAAGAATGTATTCTTCACCATCGTCTCTTCTATATACAAGCCTCGCTGCTTGAGACTTTATTGTAATTCCTCTTTCTTTTTCTATCTCCATATTATCTAGAACTTGCTCTTCCATTTCCCTTTTAGTTAAGGTTCCTGTAGTTTCAAGTAATCTATCCGCAAGGGTTGATTTACCATGATCAATATGTGCTACAATTGAAAAATTTCTGATATGTTTTTGTCTTTCACTTTTCATACGCATAACTGTTATCCTTAACGAAAAACAGTCCTTTCACCCCCGTTATAATTAAATCAGCTAAATTATAACATATATCCATAAAGAAAGGCTATCAAAACTTTCCCTCAATGCTCTATGTCTAATATGCCCTATATATATTTTAAAATCAACTAAATAATTTAACTAATATTATGGTTTTATTCTTTCAATTATATCCTCTATTTTTTTAATAAAAGAAGATTGATTATTTATCCTAAAATCATTACTTCCTATCTTAACTAAAACATCTTTTTCAGATTCTTTATAAATTTTAAGAAATGAATTATCCTTGATAAAATTCGAGAAATCTTCTCCAAATTCATTGCTTACAAGTTTATAATTTTCATTAGTATTCCCAAGAGGAGATAATGCCTTAGTATTAATCATATCTATTTTAATTATTCCAATAAAAATAATAAATAATATAAAAATCATTGGTGATATTCTTCTTAAAATGTTACTTCTAATAATTTTCTTCAATGTCGAAACACCCTTTTTAATTTATTTTTTGATTTTTATTTAGATTCTTTCCATATAGTCAAACTATTATTCACCCTCAACTTTCTTAGTCAAACAATCTACTCACCAATTATCTCAATATTATGTATTAATAAATTAAAATAAAGAAAAGACTAGAGATCTAAATTCTAGCTTTAGATTCCTAATCTTTTCTTTAATTTTCACCATCAAGATTATATTTAAATCTCAACTTGAAATATCTATTTAAATACTTAGTGCTAAAAATCAAACTTGCATGTTATCTAATTTTTCATATGCACTCAATATAACTTCCAAACCTTTTCCATTTAACTTTATACTTATTTCTTATTCAAAACTTCCGCAATTACTCTAGCCATACATTCTGCCGTAACTTTTGACTCATCTGGTGTATTAGTATGAGATCCTATTTCAAAAAGTAAACATCCGTCACTTTTACTTTGATTAAATGCATTTTTCCCTCTATGATATGTTAATATTTTTATAGGTAATCCTGGGAATAATTCAGATGTTTTATTAAATACTTTCTCTGTAAGCTCTTTATTTTTAGGATATCTCGTACTATTTTCAGCATTTACAAACATTATTTTAGATGCGCTCATTCCATCAACTTCTGTTGTTGTCGCAGCTTTATCTTCTACGGAATCTCTATGCAGATCTATAACCATGTTAAAATCTCCATATTGTTTTAAATATTTATCAACCACTTCTCCAGATCTTGTATAACTATCATTATAAGAAATACAATTATTGGTTTTATCATGTATGACTGAAATCCCATAATTCTCTTCTAATTCATTAGCAAGAACATCGCCTACTCCCACTACATTGGTATCTTCATTTAAACTATCTGGTTCTGATGCATTATAATTTTCTGTAGTATGACTATGATATATTAATACTTCTGGCTTAGATTTATCCAATGTCTTCTTTAAGCTAGGATCATATATTGGGGTATTCTTACTATCAGTGTTTACTTGTACTTTTGATATACTGTCTTCGCTTATTTGAAACGGATTAAAACTAAAATTAGTTTCAGTATTGCTAGAACTTTCTCCATCACCAAAGAAACTAAGTTCATTTTGAATTATTCCTTTATAGCTAAGATTATTTAATCCTAATACTTGAAAACAAACATTCTTTAATGAAAGTTTATTTTCAGCATAGGTTCCTTCATCATAAACTTGGGATTCTATTATCGGCATTCCTAGATTTAACAATTGAACATAGGCAAATGCTCCTCTTTCCTTGCTATTTTTTAAAACATTACCTAATCTTATGAAAAATACACCTATAATTAAAATGAGGATTATTAAGCCTATATTAATGTTAGGTTTTGCTTTTATCCTTTTATTAATTTCACCTTTTTTTCCTCTTCTGCTCATATATATCACGGTAATCCCCCCCTTGCCCTTTTTTATATTTATATTAACGGATTTACATAATTATTCTAATAAATATCATTCTATCTATTTAAAAATTAGAATAGATTAAAATATACATTGATAATCAATCTAAAATAAAAAGATCCCAAAATAATTCAAATTACTTTGAGATCTTTTCTTCTCATTCTAAATTTCAAGAAATAAATTATTAATAATCAACCCATAAACTTATTAATCTCATCCATATCCATATTAGGTTGGACTGCCATGTTTATCCCATTGGCTATTATTCTTGATAAAGAATTAACCATTAAATCAATGTCCTTAGGTGTAACTATCATATCCATACTTGCTTTTGATGACATCACTTCCTTAATGAGTCTTTCCTTCTCATTTTTATCAAGAGATTTTAACATTTTATAAAATTCATTTCCACTTGATGAATTATTTATTAATGAATCTATTACAGAGTCTATAGTATCATTAGCAATTGTTGTTGCATCTACAACTGTTGGAATGCCTACTGCAATAACCTTAACTCCTAAATTTTCTTCATTTATTTGTTTTCTATTATTGCCTACTCCTGCACCCGGCGATATTCCAGTATCTCCAATTTGAATTGTTGTGTTGACTCTTTCAACTCTTCTTGCAGCTAGAGCATCTATACATATCACTAGGTCTGGTTTAATTTTTTCTACAACGCCTTTAATTATTTCCACAGTTTCGATTCCTGTAACTCCAAGCACTCCAGGCGCTATAGAGCAAACAGGTCTTACAGACTCATCAATTGCTTCTGGCATAACTGTTTGTAAATGCCTAGTTACCATAATCTTTTCTGTCACTTTAGGACCTAAAGCATCTGGTGTCACTTGCCAATTTCCAAGTCCTACAACTAATACTGTTTTCTCTGTATCAATCTTAATTAATCTTTGCAGAATCTCTGATACTACTTGTGAAACTCTATCCATAGTTTCACCATCATATGCTGTAAAGTCTGGCATTCCTATAGTTATATAATTTCCCTTTGGCTTTCCAATTTTTTTAGCACCTTCATCATTTTTTACCTTTACTGTAGTTACCTTAATATCATCATCACTTTCTTCTATAACTTCTATTCCATCTATATCTACTTCATCCTTGTGACTTTCTTTATAAATTTCTCTCGCTTCAAGTACTAAATCTGTTCTTACATTTATCATACCAACACCTCTTTATAAATTTACTCAGTCTTATTTTTCCTTTTTCTTTGAATTTAATACTTGAATTACATAACTTCTGATGCTATAATAAGGTTTGTTGAATATGAACTCGTACGCAGATTTCCCCAAAAACTGCAGAGACCCTATAAAAATTTAAGGGGGTGAATTAAGAATGGCAAATATAAAATCAGCAAAAAAGAGAATTAAAGTTACTGAAACTAAGACTTTAAAGAACAGAATGATTAAGTCTGCTTTAAAGACTACTATAAAGAAATTTGAAGCTGCTATAGAAGCTAAGAATAATGAAGAAGCTAAAGCTTTATTTACATCAGTTGTTAAGTCATTAGATATGGCTGCTACTAAGGGAGTTGTTCATAAAAATATGGCTGCTAGAAAGAAATCAAGATTAGCTGCTAAGTTAAACTCTATGGCATAATCTTAAAACCCATCTAAGTAGATGGGTTATTTTTTTATATTCTTAATAAATATTATTTTTTAACTGTAAGTGTATTTATTAAAAGGAATTCCATTTCCATATTCTTATCTATTCCAGTTGATTTTAACTTTGTTTCTGTATTAACGCAAAGCTTAATTAACTCTGATAACTGCTTTTCTGTGAATTTATTTGTCTGCATTATTAATTTTTCACAAACAAACTGCGGCAACCTATAGTCTGACATAAAATCATCTACTTTTTTTCCATTGCTAAGTTTTATCTTTATCTCATATAATCTCAAGAAATGCTTTTGAATAGCACTTATTATCAGCATATGCTGGTCTGATTTATATAAAATTTCCTTCATAGTATCTATAGCTTTATCAATTTTTTTGGTAGCTATTAATTCAACTAAATCAAAAGTATCATCCTCACTTGATTTTGAAATAAGTATATCAATATCCTCTTTTTTTATCTCTCTTTCACCACAATACGATATAAGCTTGTCAGCTTCTCTTTTTATAATGTCAAAATTATTATAGACTTTCTCACAGAAATAAGATAACTCAGTTCTTCCAATTTGTTTTCCCTTCTCTTTAAATACTTCCGATACTTTCTTTAAATATTTGTCCCTTTTTAATTTATCACAATATACTATTGTTAATGATTTACCAATAGTAGCTAATTTCTTATTTTTATTTGGTCTATCTCTCTTATCATTCAATAAATAATACATTATTAATACTGTATATGGAGGTAAATTTGATATATAGCTCTTAATATCATTGTATATTTTAGTTCCTGACGAATCAGTTTTGTCCTGTAAAAAATTAGACCTATAAACAACCACAACTTTTTTTTCTCCCATGAATGGCATTGTTTCACACGCATTCATGATAGCATCAAAACTTGTATTCATTCCATCTATCCTTATTAAATTAAGATCCATAAATTCTTCAGCTATATTCTTTTTTATAATCAGACTTATTCCATCTTTAATAAATTCTTCATCTAACCCACAAAATATATATCCATTTTTTATATTTCCTTTTTCAATCTCTTGCTCATAAACTTCGTAATTAATCACTTTAATTTTCCTTTCGTATAAAATGTGCTTCTAATTTAATTCTAATATAAATCTATAAACCTATACTAATATTCCGTCTATTATAAATATGTTATTAGTGATCCTATCATTAAAATTTATTATATCATACTCTTCATGTTGAGTTTTATCACTTGTAACTTTTAATAGATATTTTTTAGTACCAGTATCTAGAACGTAATCTTTTCCTTTGAAACTTATTTTATAAATTCCATTCATAATAATCGTACTTCTCTGTCTAAAATATTTTGTTGCAAGTGCTGATTTAGAAAGTCTATTTAAATCAATTTGATTTTTATTGGACATTAGTATTCTATCACCTTTATAAGAAAATAAAATAGCACCTTCTTTATAATACCTTATACTTGGAATTGGACTATATATCTGAATTGTAATTATAAAAATAGCTATAAGAGGAAGATAAACAAACTTTTTATATCCTTTATTCACAAAGTAAGCACTAAACATTAAAAATAGATAGAAGAAAACTACATTTTCATTTCCATAAAACATTGGCAATGAAAAGTTCTCCATATAATTTAGAATACAATCAAACATATTTATTATTTTCAAGTTTATATAACTGCAAAAATCAAATAATTGAGTATAAGTATATGTCAATACCAATGCATTTCCTGTAATAACCATAAGATCTACAAATGGAGCCAAAATTAAGTTTCCAATAATAAAATTTGCTGAAAAATCCCTAAAAATTAAAATTAGATATGGTAACGTAAATATCTGAGCGCTTAATGTTAAACTTAATGCTTCTCTTAATTTAATGTTCAATTTATATAATGTATTGTTAAACTTCTTATTAAACATTGCTATTCCCAAAGTAGCTAAATAAGATAAGTGAAAAGATATATTAAAAATACTATAAGGTTCATAAAGAACCAAAAACGTTGCAGAGAAACACAGAGCAGAAATTGAATTATTATTTCTTTTTAAAATACGTCCACCTTCTACACATGCAAGCATTAAAAAAGACCTTATACTAGAATAATTGAGTCCTGTAAATACAACATATATCATAGTTACCAAAATTCCTAAATTTCTCCCAACAAAAATTCTTATAAAACCATATACTATAGCTACATGTAACCCTGAAACGCTTATGCTATGTATAATTCCAAAGTTTTTCATGTCATCTTTGTCTTCAAAATCTAAATAATCGCAATAACCAAAAGCAATTGATGATATTAACCCTGCCTTTCTTGTTCCTAAATTTTCTTCTAACCGCAAATATATATTTCTTTTAATCTCATAAAGCTTTGTTATCAAGTCTCCATTAATCTTATACAATACTTTAGGCTCTACTTCCCCAACTATCCCATTATATCTATCTTGTATGTCATCAACTTTTCCTATAATTTTATATTTTTCACCTACGCTTAAATTCTTATCATTAGTTCTTATCGTAATACTCTTACCTTCATAGCTTCCTATAACACCATAATTGCTTACTTTTATTATCCTTACTTCGCCGTCTATTTTGCTTGGAATTTTATAATAGGAACAATTAATTAAAATTCCAACAACAAAAAAAATAATCATAATAACAAAGAAACTGAAACCACAATAATAAAATATGCATATAAAAAAGAAGGCTACAATGAATATTGTAAGCCCCCTAAATTCCTTATTCATTCCATAGAAAATACAACTAATTGCAAGCGTCAAAAATATGTATATTAGTGGATTTCCTACATCTCCTATTTTTTTAGAGAACATCAACTCACCTCATTAATGAGTTTTGCCACTTTCTAGCTAAAATTTCAAAGATTAATAAAAATATTATCGATGCTGCTATTTCTATTCCTATTATATCTCTAATTAATATTCCATTAATTAGAATCATACTAATTACGGCAATAATAATTACTAACAATGATATAACAGGCATAATCAATTCGTTAGAAAATTTTCTTATAGAAATATTGCTATTAAACAATGTAAATAATAAAATTCCAATTGATAATATAGTTAATGTCACTATCGCTGCTTCCTTATCACCAAGTTTGTAAATTGAAACCATTGTAATTATGCTTAGAACAAATGATCTAACTATCATTTCATTTCTAGTAATATCTCGCCCTTTTTTAAGTAATATTATTAATGATAATGGAATGAATAAAACTCCATTTATCGTTACCACATTTCCAAATTCTAAACTTCCAGTTTGTCCCATTATAATACTTCCTACTAAAGTTAGAAGTTCTGAGAATAGAGCAATGAAATATACTTTGAATCCTCTATCTATATTGCCATCAAATACTCTGGAAAAATCTCTTATTTTAAAGAACCCATCTAGGTAATTTTCTTTAATATATACATCTGATACCTTTTTTACAATTGTAGATGCTTTTCCCTTACCTATTCCTACGTTTGATAAGTTGAGTGCTGGAAGATCGCCTAACGTTTCACCAGTAGTTGCAACTTTATGGCCATCTTTTATAAATAATGAAACAATCTTTGATTTAATTTCTGGATTTACTCTGCAAAAAACCCTTACCCTACAAAGCAAATCCTTTAATTCTTGATGATTTAAAGAATCCAGTTCTATTCCTGCTACTACCTGATTATTATTCTTTATTATATTAGCCATTTTTGCATTTGTTATAGCACTTAATTTACTTTCTTCTGTAAATAATATTGGTACTATTGCTTTATCCTTAATTCGATTTATTGTATTTTCGAGATTCTCTTCAAGTGGATTTTCCAATCCAATTATTCCAACAAAGACCATGTTGCTTTCTATATTTTCAGATTTAGATGGTTCATAAGTAAAGTTTCTATACGCAAAACCTTCTGTTATTAACCCTTCTATAGATAAATTCATATCAACTTCCTTTATTTTTGCTTTGTATTCATCCGTAATCTCTTTCTCGATACCTTCTATCATGACATGTGTACATTGTTCTAAAACATCATCTACGTTTCCTCTAGTATTAGCTCTATATCTGTTATTAAATTTACTTACAACTGTAGAGAATCTTTTATCAGAATCCATAGGTATATCTAAAATTTTAGAATTCCTACTATCTATAGCAGCTTTGTAGATTTTTTTTCTAGCAGCATAACTTAGAAAAGCAAGCTCATCTAACTCTCCTTTTCCACTATCATCACTTGGATTATAAATAGCGTTATTACATACTAATGATATTTCAACTATCCTATCAAAGGTTGTCTCTTTTACATACGGATCTTCAGTCGATATCAAATTATCGTTAATAAATAGTTTTTTGACTATCATTTCTTTTTTGCTTATTGCACCAACTTTATCTAAAAATAAAATATTAACATCTTTAATTAAATTAAATACTGAAAAATTTATTATTTCTATATTTTCATTCCTAAAGCTTTTAATTATATTTTTAAAAACTAATTTCGCGATTATAGTAACTGGAAAACAACCAAGGGCAAATAAAGCTGTGCATATGTAATTTTTGTTTGCATCTTGTCCTGTATATACAAAATATGATCCTATAATTATAATTCCTAGGAAATAAATTAATAAATATCTTTCTAAAATTTTAGATATCATTGTCCCAAAATTATGTTTTCTATTACTTGCATACGTAAGCATGGTAAGCATTCTACCTAACTGAGTAGAATTACCAGTGGATATTACTATACCTAGTCCGCTACCTGATTTTATTATAGACCCTTTAAACAATATATTTTTCATATCTGTTAAAGAAAATATATTTCCTACTATCTTACTTTCAAATTTCTCCTTATAAAATGCTTCTCCTGTTATACTCTTTTCGTCAACTTTAATTTCATTAGCACTTATTATTCTTATATCTGATGGAATAACAGAGTCTTTATTAATTTTTACTATATCGCCCATTACTAATTCTTCAGATTTTATAATTTTCTGGGCTCCATCTCTAATAACTACTGTATCTGCAGAATTCAGCCTTTCTAAAGCTCCAATTTCTTTATCTCTTTTTATAGTATGCATTACTATTAAAATTAAATTTAATAATAATATCAAGGCTGTTATTATACCAAATAAATAATGTTCAAATACGAATAAAATTATTGTAATTATCAAATTTATAATTATAGATTTTTGCTTTAAAGCATTTAGTATATGTTTATAAATTTTATTTCCACTTGGTAAATCAATCTTATTGGTCCCATATTTTAATCTTAATGCTTCACAATCATTTTCACTAAGTCCACTTTGAACATTACTATTTAGTAATTCAACTATTTGAGCCCAAGAGTTATTGCAGTATTTTTCCAAAAAAACCCCACCATTCTAATTACTTCATTAATAACTTCTTTATTATACTATATTTTTCATTTTTATATATATACATTCATTTATAGTATAATTATACGTTTAAAGACATTAAAAGGCAAAACTTTAATATCTTATATATATTTTCGATACATATTTATAAAAGTTAATTTTATTTAAGCATTTCTACTATAATAATCTTCATTGGGCTCAATTATTTTTCCATATTAAATTTATTTATTTTTTGGTTTTTGGATTAAAGATTAGTGCCATAAGATATCCAAAGAATATTGATGCTGTAATCCCTGCTGCAGCTCCTTTAATTCCACCTGTAAAAGCTCCTAATAATCCTATTTCATCTACCTCTTTTATTGCAGCTTTAGCTAATGCATTTCCAAAGCTCGGTAACGGAACTGTAGCTCCCGCTCCGCCAATAGAAACTAATTTATCATACCATCCAAAAGCACCTACTATAGCTCCAAGCACAACAAACACTACTAAGATTCTTCCTGGAGTTAATTTTGTGACGTCTATTAATATTTGACCTATAACGCAAATAATGCCCCCAACTATGAATGCACTTATATAATTCATTCACTTTTCATTCCTTTCAAACAAAAGATTTTTATAATCTAACATCTCGTTTATTTATAAGTTTCCTCTTACTTAATTTGAATTCATTTCAATAGCGACTGCATGTGCTATTCCTGGAATTGTCTCACCTTGAAGAGAAGACGTAGTGCTCATAAGTGCACCTGTAGAAACTAATAATACTCTTTTAATTTCCTTTTTCATAAGTCTTTTATATAAATAACCTGTAAAAACAACTGCTGAACATCCACAACCACTTCCACCTGACAATGTATTCTGCTTTTCATTATCAAATATAATTTCGCCGCAATCTATATGTTGATTTCTAATATTATATCCAAAGTCTTCAATTAATTTATCAGCAAGTTCTCTTCCTATTACGCCTAAATCTCCTGTAGCTATAATTCATAATCTTCCGGTTTTCTTCCTGTATCCTTAAAATGATTTACAATTGTATCTGCCGCTGCTGGCGCCATAGCTGCTCCCATATTATTAGCATCTTTTTGCCCATAATCTTTAACTTTTCCTGTTGTCACATATGTTATTTCCGGATAATTCCCCTCATGTCCTAAAACTAATGCTCCTGATCCAGTCACTGTCCACTGAGCTGTGGCTGGTCTCTGAGATCCATATTCAAGCGGAAATCTGAACTGCCTTTCGGCTGAACTAAAATGTGAAGATGTAGCTGCAACCACGTATTTAGCAAATCCTCCGTCCATAATTATTGACGCTAAACTCAAAGATTCTGACATAGTGGAACAAGCACCGTATAATCCAAAGAATGGAATACTGAATTCTCTAGCTGCAAAGCTTGATGAAATAATTTGGTTTAATAGGTCTCCTGAAAATAAATAATCTATATCTGTTTCTTTAAGGTTCCCTTTTTTTAAAGCTTGCGATATAGCTGTAAACATCATCTCGCTTTCGGCTTTTTCAAAACTTTCCTTTCCTAACATGTCATCGTTTAATATATCATCAAAATATTCACTTAGCGGTCCTTCCCCTTCTTTAGGGCCTACTATAGAATGCGTCGATATTATTTTGGGTGGATTATCTAATTTTACAGTTTGATTTCCTATCTTTTTATTCTTCATTTGCAAATTAATCACTCCTCTACATTTTTGAATTAAAAGCAACTCGATTATTTATCAAAAAAATACATATCCCCATCTTAAAATTCCAATTCCTTTTTTGATTTAAATTATTGCAATTATATAATAAATTATTCCTATTATTACTGATGTACCAATACCATATACCAATACTGGTCCCGCAATTGTAAACATTTTGGCTGCGACTCCAAATATAAATCCTTCTTTTTTAAACTCTATTGCTGGAGAAACTACAGCATTAGAAAACCCAGTTATCGGAACAACAGTACCAGCTCCACCAAAATTAGCTAATTTAGCATATACTCCAGTACCTGTTAACAAAGCTCCTAAAAATACCATTATAATAGGAACCATATTCATTATTTGTTCTTCTGCAATTCCAAATCCTGCTGCAATATTGTAAATCAATTGACCTACATCGCATATCAATCCTCCAACTAAAAACGCTTTTAAGCAATCTTTAAGTATCTTTGATTTTGGAATGGCTTCATTGGCCATATCATTATATTTTTGCTTTATGCTTTCTTCATTTACTTCTTTATTATTAGTCAAGATGATCACTCTCCTTTTTTACCTGTATATCTATCATTTGCAAAATTATTAAGATTAATCGTGTTATTTTTTGGCATATATTTTATAAAAAAATAGAATATATATTTGATCTAATTTAATAAAAAATTATACAAATACATATTCTATAATAATTCTTTTTTATGTTTATCATTTTTCTTACCAATGTGTAATTAGCAAATTTTATTCTTCTAATTTTTTCCGCATTTCAGCTAAAACCTTCTTTTCAATTCTCGATACCTGCACTTGGCTTATACCTAACATTTTAGCTACTTGAACTTGTGTTTTATCTTTAAAATAACGTAACATTATAATCTGCTTAGCTTTATTATCTAAACTATTTAATGCTTCTTTAAGAGCTATCTTTTCAATAAGATTTTCATCATCTGCACTTTTCTCACTTAGTTTATCTATTAAAAGAACTGGAGCTCCATCATCCTGATGTATTGTATCATATAAATATTGTAAGCTATTAGAAGATTCAATTGCAAATAAAATCTCCTCCTTATCAACATTTGCATAATCTGCAAGCTCTTCTATAGTAGGTGATCTCTTGAGCTTTTTTGTTAAAATCTCTTTCTGAAAATGTATCTTTCTAGCAAGGCTTTTAACATTACGACTTACCTTTATCATCCCATCATCTCTTAAAAATCTCTTTATTTCTCCTATAATCATAGGAACTGCATAAGTAGAGAACTTAACATTATAATTTAAGTCGAAATTATTAATAGCTTTAACTAACCCAATAGATCCTATTTGAAATATATCTTCATAATCATATCCCCTATTTAGAAATTTCTTACTTATAGATGACACCAATGGCAAATTCATTTCTATTAATGTATTCATAGCATCAGTATCGCCACTTCTTGCTAGAGCTAACAGCTTGGGATTCTTATCATAATTATAATCCTCTCGTTTTAAATCCTCTTTTTCCATCTTATTTCACCTAACTTACCACGTTAAATTTCTTCTTAATTACCACCTTTGTACCATTACCTTTTTCACTGTCAACCTCTAACGCATCCATAAATGTCTCCATTACAGTGAATCCCATACCAGATCTTTCCAAATCAGGTCTTGATGTATATAATGGCTCCATAGCTTGCTCTATGTTATCAATTCCAATTCCTTTATCAATAATCGCTATAGTTACTTGATCTTCATTAATTTCTGCTTCAATTCTAACTAATCCATCTTCTCTATTTTCATATCCATGTATTATAGAATTAGTAACTGCCTCAGACACTGCTGTTTTTACATCATTTATTTCATCAATTGTTGGATCTAATTGAGCAACAAAAGCTGCAACTGCAACTCTTGCAAAAGCTTCATTTTCAGATTTGCTTACAAATTCTATGCTCATTTTATTGTCAGACATGATAACCCCTCCATCTAAATGCACCTTACTGCTTCATCTACAGTATTATAATTTTTAATTAACTTGTACAATCCGGCCAGTTCAAAAATTCTATTAACATTCTTATTAGGTTCTGCAATACAAAGCATCCCCCCTTTGTTCGATAGTTTTTTATATCTACCCAAGACAGCTCCAATTCCTGAACTATCCATAAAAGTAACTCCTGAAAAATTTAAAATAACTTTTTCTATATTATCTCTATCTATCCTATCATCAATTTTTACTCTAACTTCCTCTGCACTATTATGATCTAGTTCACCACTAAGAGTAGTTATTAGAATATTTTTTTGTTTCTCAAATTTTAAATACATATTAATTAAGAATATCTCACAATGTAGTTTTAAACTTATATATTTAAGTTTTAAGATATTCTACGTTCACCTCCTCTTTTCCCTCATTTCATCTTTTACCATATTTTAACATACTATTTTATTCAACGTCAAACTATTTATTACATTTTTTTCTATTTATTATAACTCATTATCTTAATTATCCGCCTATATCACATATATTAAGGATATATAAAATAAAGATACCGATAATTACCTAAACTACATAATTATCAAATATTAAATGAATCTCTTGCTTTTATTTAATGCATAAAAAATAGAAGATAATCTCGATATACTCATATAAATATATATCATAAGATCATCCTCTATTTTATTTTCTTATAGATATCTAACTTAAAGATTTGACTTATTAAATAAGCCAATAATTACTTTTTCTTTTTTCCACCCTTATATTTTAAAATTTCATTTTCTATTTCCTTAAAGAAACTTTTTACTGATTCTCCTTCATCAAGTATTAATACTTCAATAGCATCCTCTAAAGTTTCCATGGTATATATATGAAATTTTCCATTTCTAACATCATCTTCAACTTCATATCTTAATATTAATTCATCGGCATTTGTACTTGGAATTAAGACACCTTTTCCATCTGTTTTATCAATAATGCTGCAAACTCTATGGAATCCTTCAATTTTTTCATTGGCCCCACCAATTGCCTGAATTTCTCCAAACTGATTTATAGATCCAGTGACAGCAATATTTTGCCTTATTGGCCTCTTACTTAAAGCTGATAGAATACATATTATCTCTGCCACAGAAGCACTATCTCCCTCAAGCATTCCATAAGTCTGTTCAAAACTTAATTGAAAATCTACTGGCAATTTTTCATAAGGACTTATTAAATTACTTAATAGTCCTCGCAATATTCCAATCGATTTTTCATGGATATTTCCACTCATTTTGCATTCTTTATGAACATCTATTATCCTTCCATCTCCTATATTTGATAAGCATGTTATCCTCATAGGCTTACCAAAACTATAGGATCCATTTCCAACTACAGAAAGCCCATTTATTATTCCTGTTTTTCTTCCGTTTACTGTTATCAATATTTTTTTACTTTTATAATTATCCATTATATCTTCCAAAATCTTTTCATCTTCATATGCTACATCAATTATATCTTGCTTTTCTATATTTTTTCTTTTATCTTCTTTTGCATTATTATTGGATAGATGCAGTAATTTATTTATATAATAATCATCTATAGATATTTTATTTCTTTGACCTGCGACCCTAGCAAGGAATTTAATCATTTCCTTAAGAGCATCATCTGTTATATTCAATAAGTTATCTTTTTTTATCTTTTCTTTTATTAATCCTTCAATAGAATTTTTAGTAATATCATTATATTTTAATTCGGTATCCGCTTCTATCCTGATTGGAAATATTTGTTTAAAGTCTTCATCATTATCATATAATATCTGAAAACTCTCATAGTCTCCTATTAAAATAACCTTCAAATTAATAGGAATTGACTCTGGCTTTAATCCTGCGAGAGATATCATTTCTAAATAGCTCTTCGTATAATTATAGTTTATTTTGCCATGAATTAATGATTTCTTTAGATAGTAGTAGCTTACACCACTACTTATTAACGAACTTAATCTTAATATAAGACATCCTTCATTAGCCTTTAACAAACTACCAGCAGAAATCAAAGATATATCTGTACTATATCCCCCGTTATTGTTTCTATATTCAATGGTACCAATTAAGTTTCCAATAGTAGGATCTTCATCATAGATAACTCTCGGATGATCTATGGCGGAATTATCAACAATTACATTTACATTATAATTAGAGAATATATCTTTTAGACAATCTTCATCATCTTCCAAATTAATAGTATAACACTCAACTACTCTTTCTTCTATATCATCATACATTTGAAGAAGATATTTATAAACATCATCCTGGGAAATAAATTGTAATAATAAATCATCCTTATGACTCTGCATATTCTTTTTCAAAAAATCTTTGTATATACTTTTAAGTTTCTTAATCGATTTTATTTCAATATCTTTTAATGTCTCTAGAATTTCTTCTGCTTCTTTTTTTAATTTTGATGCTTGTTTTTCGATACTTTCTTGAGTGTTACTTTCGAGACTGTCATATTCATTTTGAGTCATCTCATTGCCTTCATCTTTCAAAGGAATAAACACAAATCCTCCGCTAGTTGCTTTAACATCAAAATTCTTATTTTTTGCTGAATCCATAAGTTTTGTTATATAATTATTCCTTTTTTCACTTATTTCTTCAATAATATCTTCCTTTTCCTCATCTGAAGAACTACTATAAAACTCTACTATGCATTCAAAGTATTTCTCTTTTATATCATCAATCATTTCTTTTAATATATTTCCTTTACCATTTGGTAAAAACAATGCAGTAGGATTTAGTTGTTCTTGTGATGTTACATAGCAAATGTCTTTTGGTGCAGGAAGTTTTTCATATATATTTTCAACACACTCTATTAAATTCTCTAGTTTCTCTTTTGAAAATGAATCTACGTAATATATATTGTATCCTTCTTTTTCAACACTCAAGCTCTTTTTAATTCTATTTAAAGTAGATGTAAATTCGGGTACTCTATTAATATTACTTTTTTTAATGTTATCTGTACACGAAGTACAAAAAATAATTTCATTTGGAGTTAATTCTTTCTTCATATCTTATCCCACTTTGAATCTATTATATACTTAATTAAAATATTTCAAAGCAGACCCCTCCCTAAATTGATAGTATATAATATTAATATTCTTTAAATGGCAAAATAGATATATTTTTTTATAAACTAAAACATAAATAATATTAAAAGTCAGAATAAAATCACAGGCAACCATGAAATTCTAAGTTTTTTTATACCTCTGTCTTTTCCAACTCATATGAGAAAAATATAGCATTAAATAAAAAAATGATTACCTAGATATTAATCTTAGCAACCATCTTAAAAATATTAATTACATAGAATATCAACAATTTACATTTCATTTAACATCCAAATAAAAAAATTCAATACTCCTGCATACACTAACCAAGCCAAATAAGGAATTAATAAAAATGCCTTATTTCCAATCTTTTCATAAAACCTCTTTATAGTTAAAATTACAAAGATAATCAAAATAATAAGTTCTAAAAATGCTAACGCATAAAGCTTAAACCCAAAGAAAATTATAGTCCATAAAAAATTTAATAATAGTTGTATGGCGTAAACAAATAATGCAGAGCTTACATCTATATTCTCATATTTTAAAATATATACTTTATATGAGCATATTCCCATAATTATATAAAGTATGGTCCACACAATCGGAAAAACCATTGCAGGCGGTGAAAAAGGTGGCTTAATTAAGCTTTCATATATTGATCTCATATTAGGAACTAATAATGTTGAAAGCCACCCTATTAAAAGTGGAATAATTATTGATACAAACAATGGAATAATTCTTATCCTTTTTTTATTCCCTGACTTTTCTGACATAAATTATACACCTCAAATTTAAGTAATTAGTTTAACATAACTAATTTAATATATGTTTATTTATGTAAAACTATGATTAATTAATAAAACTATTTATCACAAGTTTATTTATATCAAATTGTAATTATTTTTAGTACCTATAAATTTATTAAATTCATATCCACTTACTTTTTTTCATTTCCTATTAAGTTAATTCTACTCAATATATATATCCGAAAACTCTATATCTATCTTTTCTTCTAATAAATTTGTTTCCCAATCTTCATTATTGAATTTATCTTCATGCAATTGCTGAGCCATAGGCATAATTATTGTGAATTCATTTCCTCTATTATTTGATGTGAGCCGTATATTTCCTTCTTGAAGTTCAACTAAGGCTTTAGTTAAAAATAACCCTAAACCGCTTCCTTCTTTTAGTCTATTAAAAGTTTTATTCAGTTTAGTGAATTTATCAAAAATATATGGAATGGTTTCTTTATCAATTTTCAAGCCATCATTTTTAACTTTTATAGCAACTTTGTTATCCATATAAAGCTCTACACTCACATTTATTTTTCCACCTTGCTTTCCATATTTAACAGAATTGGAAAGAATATTTAACATAATTCTAGTTATCATCTCCTTATCACACTTAACATAGATTTCCTCTTCCTGTGCATCAAATGTCAGAGTATTATTTATTAATTTTATGTACTTATTAGACGCCATCGAAACCTCTTCTACAATGTTAACTATATTATGTATTTTTAGATTCGGAATTAGATACCCCTCTGAAACTTTATTAGCATCTATAAAATTATTAATAGTCCTTATAAGCCTTAAACAATTTTGCTTTATAATCTTTCTATTCTTATTTACTCCATCTAGATTATTTTCATTAAAATAAATTTGATTAACCTGCAATGCAGAAAATATAAGATTTATAGGCGTTTTTAGTTCATGAGAAATATTAGAGAAAAATTCTTTTTTTATTTCATCCTCTTGCAAGTATTCTTCAAGAATTTCTCTCATCTTTTTATTTTCTTTAATTTCACTTATATCATGTATGTAAAGAATCTTGCTTATTTTATCTATGGAAGCCAAAAATATTTCAACTTCGAAATCAGTATGTTTCATTTTTATGCATGGAATATAATTGCCTGCTCTCTTAATATCTTCAAGCGTTATATCAAAATACATTTTTATAAAATCATTTATTTCTATTCCTAAGATCTCATCATTAGTTATGTTTAAAGTTTTTAATGTCCTCTTATTTATGTGTCGAAGCCTATCTAAGTAAAATAGAAATACACCACCATAAATAGAATCAATTAGTTCATTATTCCTATCTCCACTCTTTTTGATCATTACACTTATTTCATTTAATATAGAATTCCTTTTCCTTAATATAGAGTTAAGTTCTTTCTTTGTTTTAGTTGCATTTTCGATATTATTATTAAGTTCTTTTAATGAACCATCCACTACTTTACTTATTATGTAATCATAAAATTTATATAAAGTAATACATTTAACAATTAATATAAATTCAGAAACTTTCACATAGCTCATATAAAGGCATATAAATCCCAAATAATTAAATAATATAGAAAAAATATAAAATATTATTTGTCTAAATTCAGCAATGGTAAATTGTTTTCTTTTAGATAGCATATCTTGTGCTGTAGATATGCACAAACCTATGCTTAACAAAACACTTATGGTAATGCTCCATATAAAAAATGATAGTTCATAAGGATTATGTATTCCATTTCCTCCATTAAAGCCAATACCAAGCATTATGATAATTACTATTTCCGATATACATATTACAAGACTCTTTCTATTATTATTTTTAACCAGGAGTCCTATTTTTATTATGCAATATTCTAAAGTAGCGTGCATGCTATAAAAAAGTATGAAGTAACTTTTAGGAATATCCTTAAATAACATTATTATCTCAGTAACATTTATAGCTAGTATCATAATAAGTATTAAATATATCACTTTGAATCTTGCCACAAAACCTTTACCGACAAACTTCCCCCTCATTATATACACATAAATAAACGCCGAACCCATAGATATTGCAATTATATTATTCAATAGCAAATAAAAATTAACATTATCAGTAAGAATAGAGCATAAAATTATTAGTACCGTTAAAAATGAATACTTCTGAATGCTTCTAACTTCTCTAATTCTTATCTTTATTTTATCCAATGCTAAGAAACCATTATACATCTCTATATCCCTTTCATAAATTCAATACTTACAGTTGTCCCTAAATTATTATTTCTTTTTATTTCGATTTTTCCGCCTTGTAGTTCAATTAATTGTTTTACTACAAAAAGCCCTATGCCTGTCCCACTTTTTCTGTCAGGATTACAATTTCCTCCAATTGAATATCTATTAAATGCTTCGTATATAAATTCCTCATCTATTCCAATTCCATTATCTTTTACAGATATATTGACCTTATCATCAAATTCGTTTACCACCACGCATATTTGTCCACCATCTTTAGTAAATTTCACAGCATTAGAAACTAAATTTAGAATTATTCTATACATAAATTCACGATCAATATCCAAGTAACACTCTTCAGTATTAGTATCAAAAATTAAATCTATATTATTTAACTTCACATATTCTACTAATGACATTACATTGTCCTCTATGACCTCAACTATGTTCATATTCTCTAATCTTGGCGTTAAATAATGGGAATTTATCTTTGAATTATCTATTAAATTGTTGGTTAATTTAATTAAAGAGATACAGTTTTGCTTAGATATATCATTATATTTCTTTAATATATCAAAGTCTTCTTTTTCAACATATATTTTTTCTACCTGCATTGCCGAATATATTACATTTATCGGCGTTTTCAAATCATGACTTATATTTGAAAGAAATTCTCTCCTAATACTTTCTTCAATTTGTTTATTCTCAACTTCTTTCCTTATTTCATCCACAAGAACTTTAGAAGTTCTATCTTTAATCAATAGCAATTTCCATGATACATTTTCATAATAAGGCAAAAATTCTGCCTTTATAAATTTTTTTTGATTTCCTATATAGAGAATTGCATCATAATCTTTATTTTCTGCATTATTATTTACAAAATCAATATAATTGCTTATTTTTTTATTTATTATTTCTCTTTTTTTTGAGATTCCCGAAATCTTTAAAAATTGTTTATTCACAAATAATATTCTATCATTATCTGCATTCAGAATTATAATTGGATGGGGCATAAACCTAAATAATGTTGAATATAAATACTCTTTACTTCTTAATAAATTTATTGAACTCTCTAACTTAGCATTTCCTAATTCTATTTCATGATTTAGTTCATCTAGTTCCCCATTTTTATCATTCAACGAACGTGATAAGGCCTTATATGGATCTTTAACCAACCTAGATATAATAAAATTCCAAAGCATTGTAAAGTTTGCAAAATGTATGACTTCAATTAATGCATCTTTTATATATTGGCTATTGTTAAATGCATATATATTAATTAAAAATATCAGAACCGTTGAGGATATGTAAACTTTTATGATGCTCCATCCATGTTCCCTTAAGTAGTTTGATTTTTTTAAATTCATAACTATTTTTATAAATGCTGGTATCTCAATAACCGTATATATAATTTTCACAAAGAGTATAGTCAAATTAGAAAAATAACTCAATAACGTACATGTAATAATTAAAATTAATATTCCGTAACTTTCTATCTTTAATTTTCTTCTTTCCAAATAATATTCAGTTAATACATAACTAGCAAAAGTTTCTATTAGTAATATGCTCTCTCTGCTTAAATTTATATAATTTTTAATTTCTATTAAGCTATTTGCATCATAAATTTTCATTATAAATCCAAACGATGATATAAATATCATTAATGAGAAAAATATTATTATTATCTTCGAAACATATCTTTTGTAAAATCTTCTCACTTGCTTTAATAATACAAATAAAATTATACTTAGGGTTATGTAATAAATTCTAAAAATTAAAGGTATATGTGCACTAGCATCATTAACAATAAATTTTAATATAAAATATAAAAATATACTTATCATATAAATATATATGATTATAGATTTACTCATAACAAAATCATTTGATAGTCTTTTATACTTTTCCATTTTTCCCCCTATTTTATGAAACTATAACCTTATTATATCATTTTCTTCTATTATGCCACCTTACTTTTATAAATAAATGTATACAATTAATTTTTTGCAGAAAAAAATAGCCAGCAATCAGTTGTGTTGACTATTTATTCCAATTAATAATAATTTTATTTTAACAACTACTAATGTCTCAATATTCCACTCTTTTTTAATTTCTCCATAAAATTATTTGTAATACTGTTCATAAATCCTTTTAATAATATTCCAGCAATTAATGAAACAAACATGTATATAGACAAAACTGCTATGTCTTTAATCAATATTGAATACACTATCCCCGCCATAATCTGTCTCATGCCACTAATTGCATATGTGAAAGGCAAAAAAGGAAACAATTTTTGAAAAAATACTGGCGCAACTTCAATCGGAAAGTTACCACTTGCTCCTGCCATCTGAAGTACTAATATTATAACAATTGCGGCTTTCCCTACATCATCTAGTATACTTGCTGCAGTATATATAACAATTACAAATATAATACTTACAAATATACTATAAAAAATATACATTATAGGATGAACTGCATAAACCTTTAGCATAATTAAGCTACCTATACTTGCAACTAATGCTTGGCATACTCCAACTGTCAAAAATAATAATAGTTTTCCTAAATACATTTCATATGGTTTAATCTTTGTTCCATCATCGAATTTAGGTGCTTCAAGCGATAATAAAGCCGATGCCAACAATCCCCCAACCCATAAGCAAAGTACGGTATAAAATGGAGTCGTAGCTGTGCCGTAATTAGGCCATGGAAATAATCTATTATCTTCTATTTCAACTGGACTAGCTACAAAATCACTTTGATTTTCCCAATTGCTTGTCATCATGTCTAATAATTCATCAATTTTATCTTCTTCATCCATGTCCTTGATTTTATCTGACAATTCATGAATCTTATTTTTAGCGTCTGGTAACTTGCTTTTCAAACTAGTTAATTCATCGTTAGTTAAGTTGGTTGCATCCTGTGAAACACTTAGCAATTTTTCTACTTCTGGTAATGTATTTCTCCCTTCATCAATAATAGATAAGCTATCATCTAAAACCTTTCTAGTTGAATTAATGCTCTTTTCTACTCCTGGTACAATTTCTGAATCATAGTTGTCTGTAATATCTGCCACCAAACTATGTACTTCATCTACAACTTTTATAATATCCTTAAGTGTTTGCACATTTAATCCATCATTATCTATTTTCTTAATTTCTTCATCCGATTTATCAGCTACTATTTGTAATTTATCTTCAATCGTATCTAGCTTATCAATATTATCTGAAATCACTTTACTTATATCTTTCAAATCATCTTGCATATTTTTTACTGAATTTAATTGTTTATCTAGTTTGTCTGTAATTAATTTTATCGAATCTATATTCGGAACATTATCACCAAATGAAGGCATTTTGATTTCTATATCACTTAATTTATCAATGAGTTTCTTTATATTTCTAAGTTTATATTTAACATTATTAATCGTCTCTTCTGTTGCAATAGCAGAATCCCTTACATTTAATAACACCTTTTTAGATACTTCTGGTAATACATTCTCATCTAGATTTTTAAGTTCTACACTTGAATTATCGAGTACATTTTCTGATTTTATTAAGTCCTGCTTTACTGTTGGAGAAATATCTGATAGTTTTCCCTGAGTATCATCTAAAACCGATTTACTATTATTTAAAAAATCACTTGATGAATCAATAGCATTAGATATTGTTGGAAGCATATCATTAGTTTTAGTTAACACATTTTTCAAATTAACTGTTCCGTTGCTTGCATCATCTAAAAGTGTTTCGATTTCTGACACATTATCATCTAACTCATATATGTTATCAACTATTTTTCTAAGCTTAGGCCTATTATCTTGTATGTCAACTCCTCTTTCGTTACATATCCTAAACAATATTCCTGAGACTGTCTTAATTACATTTTCGTCTAACTCATTTTTTACTGTTTTTATACCTGAATCTGTCATCTTAGGAGCAATCGCATTTTTCTTCTCATTTACCGTGTATATTAACTTTGGTTTATTAATATTTTTTTCTAACAATGTTGTAATGTCTTCAGAAAAGTTTTCTGGAATTTCAATTGTTGCATAATACTTTTCTAGTAGCAAACCTTGCTCCCCATTTTCCTTATCTGTAAAAACCCATCCTAATTTATCATTTTCCTTAAGTTTATCAACTAAATCTTCTCCTAAATTTATATTCTTGTCCTTAAATACAGTACCTTTATCCTCATTAATAATAGCAATCTTAATTCCAGCTGTATTGGAATAAGGGTCCCATGAAGCTTTTATATTTATCAATGAGTACATAGATGGAATAATTATCATTACCATAATCATAAGTCTTGCTACCCAGTTAGTACGTATTTTATTAATATCTCTTTTATATATTCTAAATATATTCTTCATAATTGATTCCCCTAGTATTGCAATATAGATTATTTTAACTACTCATTATTGAACTTTCTCTTAATTTTTCAACAATATTTATTCTTTTTGCATTTATCGGTTCTTTAGCCAAAACTCCAATAATAATTGACCCTATCATAAACATAAATAATATAATGCTATCTTTAAATAATATTGAATATATTACTCCTGCCATAATTTGTCTAACTCCACTTATTGCATAGGTAAATGGAAGAAATGGAAATAGCTTTTGATATCCTGCCGGATTAACTTCTATTGGAAAATTGCCACTGGTTCCAGCAACTTGTATAACAAGCAATACCACACCTATAACTATTCCTCCATACCCAAAAAGACTAACAGCTGTATAAATTATGC
The DNA here is from genome assembly GCF_002969175.1 of Clostridium sp. MF28. Lineage (NCBI taxonomy): Bacteria > Bacillati > Bacillota > Clostridia > Eubacteriales > Clostridiaceae > Clostridium > Clostridium sp. MF28. The sequence continues at coordinate 4,343,440 of NZ_CP014331.1, read as the reverse complement.
AATTAAATACAACACTTATAAATATACAATAGAAGACAAACATTACTGGATGAACTGAATAAGAATGCAAAATAAATAATGCTCCTAAGCTAGCTACTAAAGCTTGGCCTATTCCTATGAATAAAAATAACGATAGCCTTCCAAAATATTTCTCGTACTTATTTAATTCTTTATCATTTTCTATAGAATGTGACTCTGTTCCAATTAGGACTGATAATACATATCCACCAATCCATAAGCAAAGAACTGTATAAAATGGCGTTACTGTAGATCCATAATTAGGCCATGGGAATAATCTATTATCCTGAATTTCTACAGGACTAGATAAAAAATCACTTTGAGCGTTCCAATCATTTGTTATCATATCTAATAATTCATCAATATCTTTCTTGTTATCTATTTTTTTTAATCTCTGCGCAAGCTCATGTACATTGTCTCTTATATCTGGAAACTTTTCTTTTAATTTTTTTAATTCATCATTAGATAAATCTGCTGCATTCTTGAAAGTATTCAACATCTCTTGAACATCTGGCAAAGTTTTTTTTCCTTGAGCCGATAAGTTTAACCCAGTATCAATTATCTCGCTCATTGAGTCAAACCCCTTATTAATTGTTGGTACAATTTCTGAATCATAATTATCTGTTATATCAGAAACTAAATTATGCAAATCATCTAATACCTTTCTAGTATCTGTAAGATCCTGCATGTCCAATATTTTATCTCCATTATTTAATTTATCAATATCTTTATTAGTTCTATCAATTAGTTTATCAAGATTATTATCTACATTATCTAATCTATCTATGATTTTAGAAATGGTCCTACTTTCTTGCTTTAATAAATCTCTTTGATTTTCAATTACATCTGCTTGTTTATCAAAAATTTGCTGAAGCTTTTTTATTTCATCATAACTTTGTAGTGATTTGTCAATTGAAGGTTTAGGGATTTCTATTTCACTAATCTTATCAATAGCTCTTTTTATATTCTTCAATCTAGACTTAGCATCGCTAGAACTAGTTCTAATTGCTTTAGAAGTGTCTAATATCTGTAACAATGCTTTCTTTTCTACTTCCGGTGATATATTTTCATCAATATTTTTAAGCTCTGTTCCTATAATATCCAGCGTATTTTCACATTCAACAAGATCTTCTTTAATTTTTGGAGATTCATTCTGCAAATCTCCTTGTGTTTCATTTAGAAAACTTTGTGTATTATTTAAAAATTCAGCAGTTTCATCAACAGTGTCTGCTGCAGTTGGTATAAGCTCATTTGTTTTTATCATTAACTCAGAAGCACTTATTGTTCCATTAATTGCTTCATCTAGCATTTTTTCAATTTCTGGCATATTATCATCTAATTTATATACTGAATCTATTATATTTCTAAGCTCAGATCTGTTATTTTGTATATCTATACCAACCTCATCACATAATCTGAACATTATTCCCGATATACTCTTTGCTATATTCTCATCTAATTGAGTTTTGACACTTTTTACACCTGCATCAGTTATTTTAGATGCAATAACATTTTTCTTCTCATTTACAGTATATATTAACTTAGGTTTTGTAACGTCTTTCTTAACTACAGTCGTAACATCCTCTGAAAAATCTTGTGGTATTTCAATCATTGCATAATACTTTTCATTTGTTAAACCATTTTTGGCAGTTTCTTTGTCTACAAATACCCATCCTAATTGATCATTTTCCTTGAGCTTATCAACTAATTCATCGCCTAAATTTATACTATGTTCTTTGTATACCGTTCCCTTATCTTCATTAACAATTGCAACTTCTATTCCCTTCGTATTAGAATATGGATCCCAGGATGCCTCAATATTTATTAATGAATATAAAGATGGTATTATCATTAAAACTACTACAACAAGTGCTGCCACCCAATTAGTAAATATATTCTTCATATCCCGTTTAAAAATATTTATTATATTCTTCATATTCAATGCTCCTGTCAGAAAATATTTCTTTGTATAGATTATATCACACAAAAATGACCAAGAGTCATTTTTTCTCCAATAATTATTTTCCGTACTTAAAACTTTATTTCTATTCTGGAGAAATTAACTATTATACCTTTACCTATTCAATTAAGATGAAATGTATGATAAAAAAATAAAGAAAATGCCCTTAGCTATTATGCTAAAGGCTATAAAATTACTAATAGTTAATCAATTCTTATCTCTTCCTTCTATGTATCAGAATCTGAAATTAGCAATTAATTTTATTAAAATTTAAATGTAGATATTTTTTTAATTAATTTACTTGTACTCTCTTTAGATTCATTTATATTTAATATTATTTTATTAGTTTTCTCATTTATTTCGACTACCTTTTCTGCTATTTCAGTAGTTCCTTCCGCTCCATCTGTGGAAGCTTCTGCAACTTGATCTATTGTTTTTAAAATATCCTGTATGGATGCCAAAAGTTCCTCTGAAGTTGAGCTAAAGTCCGAAACTAAACTATTAACAAATTCTGCATCCTTGCTATATTTATCTGCGACTTCCATCATAGATTTATAATCATTATCTACGTTATTTGAAATAAATTTCAAAAGCTTACTTGAATTGCTTGATAAATCGCCTACAGATTCTGTAACTTTATCAGTAACATTCTTTATTTCAGTAACTACATTCTTAGATTCTTCTGCAAGTTTTCTTACCTCTTCTGCAACAACTGCAAATCCTTTTCCTGCATCCCCTGCTCTAGCAGCTTCAATAGCAGCATTCAATGCCAACAAATCTGTTTGTGCGGCAATCTCGATTATAGATTCAGATAATATACTAATTCTAGCTACAATATGAGAGTTTTCAATAGCTTTTTCAAGACCTTCTTTTGTCTCTAAAAATATCGCCTTAGCTTTTTCTTGTGACTCGATTGTATTTTTCTTAACAGCATCTGCACTCTTTTGTATTCCTTCAACTGATATTAATCCATCTTGAATTTTTTCCGAGATTCCCTCCACAGCTTTTTCAATTTCATGAGATGTTGCTAACATCTCCTCTGATGATGCAGCCGTTTCTTCCATTCCCGCAGCAATACCCTCTGTACTACTTGAAACCTCTTCTATTGTGCTTGATAGATTATCTATCTTACTATTTATATCATTATTTATATGTATAACATTTTCAGTACTCTCATTGACTTCACTAATTATTAATCTTAAGTTTGATATAAATTTATTTAAACTATTTGCAAGTCCAGCAATTTCATCCTTAGATTTAACTTTAATTTCTTGAGTTAGATCCCCACCTTTTTCTGCAAGTGCATCTAGTTCATTCTTTAAACTTTTTAGTGATGCTACTATTCCTTTAATAATCATAAATGAAATAATTATTGAAAGAATAATTAATACTGAAATAATTATTATCGATATATTCTTTACTTTTTGGTATATATCACTACCCTGCTTAGAAAAATTCGCTCCCATTTCTTGATTATACTTAGACAATTCAGTCAATGATTCTGATGCTGAGCTAAAATATTTCTTTGCTTCTCCATTCATAATTTCCATAGCTTCATCAGTTCTTAAATTTCTACTCAAGCTTATAACTTTCTCATGCACCTTCAAATATTGGTTCCAATCATTTTTAGCTGTCTCAAATAATTGCTTATCTTTATCATCATAAAATGTTTTTTCATATTGTTGCATACTGCTTTGGATTTCACTATTCTTCGCTTCCATATCTTTTTCTTTTTGAGCCATTTCATTTTTGTCAGTTGAGATTATATGTTCATATTCCATTATTCTAAAATCAGAAGTCATCGTGTTTATATTCCCTGATTGGATTAATCCTGGAATTAATTCTGTAGACATATTAGCTGAAACTGTATTGATCACATTTAAGTTATTAATTGAATACAAACTTAAAAGAACCATTGAAATAATAAGCATAGATATAAGTGATACTAATTTACCTTTAATCGATTTAAACATTAAAACCCACTCCCCCTTTAATTACATAATAAATATCCAATAAATTTATATTGTATAAATACTTATTCGATGTTTTTTTACAAAAACCTTTTTAATTTCATTAAAATTTGATTTTTTAACTATGATTACAATAATTATATTGTCGTTTCCTTAATTAACATTAAAAACTTTCTTGAATTTAATTCTATTATTTGTAATTTTAGAGGTTTAATTAGTCATGTAATAATATTATAAACAATGGTAAGATTTTAAAATAAAAAATATATTATGTATCCTAATACACGTTTTTTCAAAAAAATAACACATATGTAGCTATTCTTCATAACTAAATATGTGTTATATATAAGACCTTCGCCAAGTTACTAAAATAGCAAACTCAACGAAATTTATTCAAATTTTGGTGCAGGTGACGGGACTTGAACCCGTACGTCCATGTGAACACTACCCCCTCAAGATAGCGTGTCTGCCATTCCACCACACCTGCAAATATAAATTACTCATTTAATGATAATCTATTCTTATTTAAAATTCAAGTAATTTTCATAAAATATTTAAGTTAATTATTAGGCAGAGACTAATAATTAACTTAAGAAATGTACATTTAGGAAGCTTTTCATTAGATCAACTACCTTATCTGCCTCAAAATAATCGTCTTTTTTATCATAAAGATATTGATATATATGATAATATGTGTTTACCTTATCAACATATTTTTTTGTTTCTCCAAAAGGTATATAATCTACACTTTTTCCATCTGAAGAGTATTTTCTATTATCAAGCCATGATTGCACATTAGTTGGTCCTGCATTGTATGCTGCAATTGTTAGATCCATATCTTTATCAAAAGTATCATTCAAACGCCTAAGGTACCAGCATCCCATTTTAATATTATATTCTTCATTATATAGGTCTTCTTTAGTGAATGTATTATATCCCATTTCTTTCGCTGCCCATTGTCCAGTATCAACCGTTATTTGCATAAGACCTACGGCATTTTTATGTGAATGCGCATCATCATCAAATTTACTTTCAGTTTTTATAACTGCTAGTACTAGCAATGGATCTAGATTATACTGCGAACTGTACATATCAACATACTGCTGGTACTTATAAGGAAAAAACTTTTCTTTTATAATATATCTCGAACCTATGCCAATTGCTGATACAATTACTACTAAGAATACTATTGCACAAAAGGTTTTTCTTAGAAACTTCATTATATTCTCCTTACTTAGCATATTAGTTTTATAAAATCAATAAAATCATAAACTTGCTTCTGCAATTCAATTAAATCAGTATTATTGTCAATAATAATATTCGCAAACTCTTTTTTTTCTTCCATAGACATTTGAGAATTTATTCTACTAACAGTTTCAACTTTAGTTAATTTATCTCTATTCATAACCCTTTGAATTTGAACTGAATTATCCGCATATACAAGTACAATATAATCCATTTCCTCATGCATATTATTTTCAATTAAAGTAGGAGCATCTATTATTACTATCTTTTCATTCTTTTGTTCGTACAATTTTATCTTTTCTTCAATTGATTGTTTAATATACGGCATAATTATACTTTCATATTTTATTCTTTGTTTAGGAAATCTGAATATGTGGTTTCCAAATTCTTTCCTTCTAAATTCACCTCTCCAGTCAAAGAAACCTGCTCCAAATTGTGCCCGAACCATTTCTAATATCTTTGGATTATTTTCAAGTACTTCTTTAGCTATAGAATCTGCATCTATTATTTTTAGTCCTTCTTTACTTAAAATATTTGATACAGTGCTTTTTCCGGTGCCGATTCCACCTGTTAAACCAATTTTAACCATTTTATAAAAACCACCTTTTTTAATTCCACAATACATTATTTGGCATCGTACCATGTATCTCCAAAATTAACATCCACATCAAGTGCTACTTTTAACTTAATTGCATTTTCCATTTCATAAGCAACTAAATTTTTAACTTCTTCAAATTCATCTTTTTTTACATTTAAAATAAGTTCATCGTGTACTTGAAGGATTAATTCACTTTTTAATTCTTTTTCATTTAATCTGTTATAAACATTTACCATTGCAAGCTTTATTATATCAGCTGCACTTCCTTGAATTGGTGCATTCATTGCCAATCTATCACCCAAAGCCTTAACTATCTTATTGGAAGATTTTATCTCAGGAATAAATCTTCTTCTATTTAAAATTGTCAATACATATCCATTTTCTTTAGCTTCATCTACAACATTTTCAAGATATTCTTTTATCTTAGGATATCTTTCTAAATATATAGACATGTATTCTTCTGCTTCTTTCTTTGTGATCTTTAAATCTTCTGCAAGACTAAACGCACTTATCCCATACACTATCCCAAAATTAACTGCTTTTGCTCTACTTCTCATAAGAGAAGTAACCTCTCCTATCGGAACTTTAAATACTTCCGAAGCAGTTTTTGTGTGAATATCACTATGATGCTCAAATGCATCTATCATATTTTCATCTCCAGCAATATGAGCCAATACCCTTAATTCTATTTGCGAATAGTCACATGAAACCAGTATATCAGTTTCTTCCATTGGTATAAATACTTTTCTTATTTCTCTACCCATTTCATATTTTATAGGAATATTTTGCAAATTAGGTTCTGTGCTTGATAGTCTTCCTGTTGTAGTTACAGTTTGATTGAAGTTTGAATGGATACGCCCATCTTCATCAACCACATTTTTTAAACCTTCTACATATGTAGAATTTATCTTTGTGATTTGCCTATAATACATTATTTTAGGTATTATATCATGCTTATTCATTAGCTTCTCTAAAACTTCTTGGTTAGTTGAATATCCAGTTTTTGTTTTCTTAATGACTGGTAAATCCAATTTTTCAAATAATATTTTTCCTAGTTGCTTAGGAGAACTAATATTAAATTCCTCATCCGCTAATTCATATATTTCTTTTTGTGTCTTATCGATTTCTTTTTTAAACTTAGTCTGTAGCTCATCTAACATACCTTGATTTATGTTAAATCCAATACTCTCCATGGATGAAAGCACATAAATTAATGGATGCTCCACTTCATAATAAAGTTGATCCATATTTTCCTTATGAAGATTTTCTTTTAATTTCTCATAAATCATAGGTAAGTAACTGCAAAGAATTGCCTTAATATTGCTGTCTTCACTGTTAGGATTATCACCAATATAATGATTAACAAGTTCTAGAATTTCATATTTACTCTTTGATGAATCAATTAAATAAGCTGCTATCGCAGTATCAAAATCAAATCCCTTTATTTCAATTTGATTTTTATTTAAAAATGTAACAAAGTTTTTTCCATCATGAATAACTTTTTTAACATTATCATCTTCCATAAGATTTTTCAAAACTTTTAAAGCTTCTTCACTATCCTTAGAACTTATGTCTTTAAAATCTATAATAGTACCCTTATTTTCTTCCCCGAACATTAAATATTCAAGTTTTAATTTAGAATATTTAGATGCATCAGTTAAAGTATAATCTATATAAATTCTATTTCTCATCTCTGAGAATAATGCTTTCATATCTTCAATTGTAGTAATATTTCTCACTTCAATGTTAGATTCTTCCTGAACTGTGTCATCATTAAATTTAGATAATATTGACTTCATCTCAAGTTTAATGAGCATCTTCTTAATTTCTAATATATTTTCTTTATTACTAGAACTTATATCTTCTAAATTTAATTCGATTGGAACTTCTCTCATAATTGTAGCTAATTTCTTAGAAAATATTGCTTGTTCAACATTATTTTCTAAATTTTCCTTAAGTTTTTTCCCGGAAATTTTATCTATATTTTTAATAACTTCTTCAACAGATCCATATTCCTTTATAAGCTTAAAAGCAGTCTTTTCTCCCACTCCTGGAACGCCTGGTATATTATCTGACTTATCTCCCATTAATCCTTTTACATCTATAAATTGCTCTGGAGTCACTTCAAACTCATCCATAAAGCTTTCTTTATCATAAACAGCAGTTTCACTGACACCTTTCTTAGTAATTATAATTTTAGTTTTTTCTGATGCTAGTTGAAGTGCATCACGATCTCCTGTAACTACAAATACTTCTGTATTATTGTCCTCAGCAAATTTTGATACTGTTCCAATCAAATCATCTGCCTCAAAGCCTTCAACTTCAAATATCTTAATTCCCATTAACTTAAATAGTTCTTTAATAATCGGGAATTGTTCCGCAAGTTCTGGCGGCATCTTATTCCTACCTGCTTTATATTCAGAATACTCTTTATGTCTAAAAGTTGGTGCTTTCAAATCAAAAGTAGCAATTATACTATCTGGATTAATTTCATCCTTCATTTTAAGTAGCATATTTATAAAACCATAAATGGCATTAGTATTTATTCCATCACTATTTGTAAGAGGAGGCAAAGCATAAAAAGCCCTATTCATAAGTGAATTTGAGTCTAAAACCAATAATTTTTTCATTAGAAACCTCCTGAAATTTAACATAAAAATTTACTCAACTAGAAATATTATTATCTACTTCAAGTCATTATTTAAACTCATTATACTATATTGTATAACTTAAAGTATATATGTATCTTGTTGTGTAATGAATTTATCTCATATTATTTCCATAATTATTAGTAATAATTCTTATTTTGTATATTCTTTATTTTACTATAGTAGATAACTTGCAAAAATTGTTATAATGTTAATTATAGACCGTAATTCCGAATGCAAAGTATTTTAAATTAACCAGTACTATAAAAATCTATTATGTAATGAGGTGATATAATTGTTAGATAACCTTTTATCTAAATATGCTAAACTTGCTATTATCAAAGGTGTAAATATACAAAAAGATGGACTTTTAGTTATAAATAGCCCTATTGAGTGTAGTAACTTTGCAAGGCTACTTGCGGATGAAGCCTATAAATCTGGTGCTTCTGATGTAGTTATAAATTATAATGATGAAAAATTCAATAAGATACGATTTAATAATTCTGCAAAGGAAATTCTTTCTATTACGCCAAAATTTGAAAAAGATAAATATGACTATTACGTAGAAAATAATGCAGCATTTTTGAGTATTTCCGCATCTGATCCAGATATTTTCAAAGATGTAGATTCGGAGAAAATATCGGCATATCAAAAAGGCAGACGTACAGCATTAGAGAAATATCATAGCGCATGTACTTCCAACAAAAATGCTTGGTGCATAGTTTCAATTCCAACTGAAAACTGGGCAAAAAAAGTCTTTAGTGAATCTAACTCATGTGAAGCAATTGAAAAATTATGGGATGCAATTTTTACTGTTATGAGACTTAAAGAACAGAATCCTATAGATGCATGGAATAAACACACTAACCTTCTTCATGATAAGGTATTAGAATTAAATTCCTATAAATTTAAATATCTTCATTTTACAAATTCTCTTGGAACTGACTTAAAAATAGGATTAGTTCAAGATCATATTTGGTGCGGGGGTGAGGATATAACACAAGATGGTCTGAGATTTATTGCTAATATGCCTACAGAAGAAGTTTATACTACCCCTAAATTGGATGACGTAAACGGAATTGTTTTTAGCTCAAAGCCTTTAAGCTATTGTGGAAATTTAATAAACAATTTTTCCTTAACATTTAAAAATGGTAAAGTTGTAGCTTGTTCTGCTGAAACTGGATTAGATATTTTAACTGAGCTTCTTAATACAGACGAAGGTTCAAGATATCTAGGTGAGGTTGCCTTAGTTCCATATAATTCTCCAATTTCAAATTCAAATATAATTTTTTATAATACATTATATGACGAAAATGCTTCATGCCATTTGGCTCTTGGTTCTTCATATCCTTGCTGCATAAAGAACGGAGAAAAAATGACAAGAGAAGAATCAATTCTATCTGGTTCAAATGTATCGTTGATACATGTTGATTTTATGATAGGAACTAAAGATACAAATATAACTGGTATTACACCAGCTGGTGAAGAAATTAAAATTTTTAATAATGGTAATTGGTTTTAATATTTTTTAATAAAATAAAAATACAGGATTGATTTTACAACCCTGTATTTTTATTATTTATTTTTAGGCTTGCTTCGTTCTTTATTATTAGCATATGTCTTCAATTCATTATTGAGAGCATCTACAATATTATTATACTTTGCCTTAAAGGCGCGCCTAGCCATAAATCTTTGAATCCATAATGACATATATCCAAAAAACTTATCTGTTGACTGTTCTTCTTCAAATACTAATTTGGTTGTGCCATCTTTTTGCCCTTTGAAATTATATGTGGATATACATGTTGTAAAATCAGTTGAGGTAGTAATTTGATATTTTTCATTTTTTGCATATCCTGTTATTTCAACTGTACATTCTACTGGATTAGGTCTACCAGTATTTATACTCTTTTGAATCTTACATCCTGTCGCATCTTCTTCGTTAAAATCCGAAAAATCTTTCTTTGCATTTTTTATAAAAATATGGAACACATCTTCTACTGGATAATTTAATATTCCAATAGCTTTCATTTTGAATTCCCCCTCTAATGAATTTACTTTATTATTTTCCAGTAAAATATTCTATCCCTATTGCTTCTCGAACCTCTCTAAGAGTATTAGCTGCCACTTCTCTAGCCTTGTTGCTACCATCCTTTAGCATTTTATATACTGCATCTATATCTTTTTCAAACTCAATTCTTCTATTTCTTATTGGTTCCAATTCAGCCTGTAAAATTTCATTTAAGTATCTTTTTACTTTTACATCACCAAGACCACCACGTTTATAATGCTCTTTCATTTCTTCAACAGCATTTTTATCAGTTGCAAATACATCTAGATAAGTAAATACAGTATTTCCTTCTATTTGCCCTGGATCTTCTACTCTTATATGATTAGGATCTGTATACATTGACATTACTTTTTTCTTAATTGTATCAGCATCATCAGATAGATATATACAATTTCCTATTGATTTACTCATTTTAGCTTTTCCATCAGTTCCAGGTAATCTTCCCGCATTAGAACTTGGAAGTACTGCTTCTGGCTCAACTAGAACTTCTCCATATATAGAGTTAAAACTTCTAACGATTTCCCTTGTTTGCTCAATCATAGGCAGTTGATCTTCTCCAACTGGTACTGTGTCTGCTTTAAATGCTGTAATATCAGCCGCTTGACTTACTGGATAAATAAGAAAACCTGCCGGAATACTATTTTCAAAATTTTTCTGTTTTATTTCTTGCTTAACTGTTGGATTTCTTTCTAACCTTGATAAAGTAACAAGATTTAAGTAATGCATTGTTAATTCATTTAGTTCTGGTATCTGTGATTGTACAAATATATTTGATTTGCTTGGATCAATTCCAACTGCTAAATAATCGAGTGCAACTTCTGTTAAACTATTTCTTATCTTTTCAGGATTTCTTGCATTATCTGTTAAAGCCTGCTGATCCGCAATCATTATAAAACTTTCATATAAGCCTGATTCTTGAAGTACAACTCTATTTTTTAAAGAACCTATATAGTGTCCTATATGTAATTTACCTGTTGGTCTATCTCCTGTTAATATTACTTTCTTACCCATTCCAAATTCACTCCTAAACCGCAAAACTCATTAAACTTCTGACTTAGTTTTACTTTCAACTACTTTATTAATTACATCTACTCTTTTATCTCCTAAGACATTAGCTATCTTAACTGACATATTTTTTTCTTTATATATAGCTTCTCTATTAGCATCAACTATCTTCATAATTCTTTCTTCCATCTTTTCATATGAAATTAGGTCATCATAATATGTATCCACAATGTCCTTTAAACATGTTGCTAATTCTCTTGGATTTCTATAAACTGCTCTCATTTCTTACTCCTTAAATATAACAAAATAATTTTTATATAATTTATATCAATTCAAAATTCTCATCCCTTATCTGAAAATTATGAACTAACCGCATGTATTAATATAAGCTAAAATAAATTCCACCTTAAAATTATTATTTAATATAAATCTTTAACTTAATGTTCCATAAATACTTATATTATAACAAATAAGTTTCGCTTTATTATATCATTATACATAGTAAAATTCTATATTCAAAAATAAAGACTACCTTAAAATGCAATTTTTAAGATAGCCTATAAAATTCTAATTTTCAAACCTACTGATTAACTTGCTTATTTAATACTAATTGAAAAATCATTAGGCACTATCATTACAATACATTTGGCACGTTTGACAACATTAGTAGTTACTGAGCCAATCATTCGATTTAAACCTCTTTTAGTAGATTTAGTCATAACGATTACTCCTATATTTTCTTCATTTGCTTTCTTTATTATTTCATCTCCTGGATATCCAAAAGTAAAATAAGTTTCTGTCTTATAATCTTTCATTTTTTCTTTAGCTGCTTGTAATATTTCTTCACCCAATTCTTGTGCAAATTTTATCTCATCAGCAACTATCATTTCATTTATCAGTACTAATTCTTTAACATTCATTATTATAATTTCAATTGAATCTTTATCGGGAAATATTTCTTTTACAAATTCTAAAGAATGCATACTTCTTTCTGTTCCGTCTATTGGTATTAACACTTTCCTTTTATTCATATATACTCCCCCTTAAATATCTCGATATTATAGTATTCTACACATTAGCAATAATATCCTCTATTTCACCTTAATGAATATATAATTTTTTACTTATCTGTATAAATTCCCATTTCTAATTTAAGTATACCCTGAAATAATCATTTTTATAAATTTCTAGGGCATATCTACATATAAAACTTTTTATATATGCAAATATACCCTTATTTTATTTATATTTTTATTCAATAATTTCTCCATTAGTCGAAATAGTTACTACTTGCCAAGGAATCATTTTATCACTTGCCTTTAATGCATTTTTCACAGCATTTTCTATTCCACCACAACATGGAACTTCCATTCTTACAACAGTAACACTTTTTATATCATTCATCTTCAAAATTGTCGTTAGTTTTTCTGAATAATCTCCCTCATCTAGTTTTGGACATCCTATTAATGTAATTTTATTTCTAATAAACTTATTATGAAAATCTCCATATGCATAGGCTGTACAATCTGCTGCTATAAGTAAATTAGCATTATTAAAATATGCTGCATTGGGAGAAACAAGTTTAATCTGCACAGGCCATTGATTCAATTGTGATACTATCTCACCCTCAGTTCTCGCATCCTTCACTTCAATCTTCTTATGGCTTAACATTCTAGATTGTGAACCTGGGCATCCAAATTGAATTGTTTGATTCTTGTTTAACTCTAATTTCTTTTGCTCAGTATTTCTTTTCTCCATGTTTATCTTTACAGCTTCTTCATCATAAGCAGCTGCTTCTCTCTCTTCGAAAGAAATAGCATTAGTTTCACATGAAGGAAGACAATCTCCAAGCCCGTCACAATAATCATCCCTTAATAATTTTGCCTTTCCATCTACTATACCTATAGCTCCTTCATGACAGGCACTTGCGCAAACACCACATCCGTTACATTTCTCTTCATCTATTTTAATAACTCTTCTTATCATAAAATTCTCCTCCTAAATTTCACACTCATTTAAATTCACTAATCATTAAACTTTGACCATACACTAATAATTGAAATATAGAATTTAGATAAATCAATTAACTTATAGAATTATTATAATAGAATGTTCATATAAAATCCGTTTCATTTGATACAGAAATATTAATTATCAATTTTTAATTTTCTAACAATGTTAAGTTTTTTAAACTGAAGTCCAATATTTTAGCTGAGTGCGTTAATGCTCCTACAGATATGTAATCAACACCTATTTCAGCTATTTCTTTAATATTATTTAGTTCAACATTTCCTGAGAATTCTATTAAGGCTCTTTTTCCTATTATTTCAACTGCTTCTTTAGCTATCTCTAGACTCATATTGTCAAGCATTATTATATCTGCGCCTGCTAATAGTGCTTCCTGTACCATTTCTAAATTTTCAGTTTCTACCTCTATTTTTCTAACAAATGAAGAATTTTTTCTAGTTAGCTCTATAGCCCTTTTTATTCCACCAGCCGCACTAATATGATTGTCTTTAATCATTATACCATCAGATAAATTAAATCTATGATTACATCCACCTCCAATCTTTACAGAATATTTCTCTAATATCCTTAAATTTGGTGTTGTTTTTCTTGTATCTAATAATTTTGCATTTGTGTGTTTTATTTCTTGTATAAATCTATTCGTTAATGTAGCTATTCCACTCATCCTTTGAAGTAAATTTAGAGCAATCCTTTCCCCAACTAATAAGCTTCTTGTATTACCTTTTAGAAAAGCAATTCTGTCTTTTACATGTACATTATCTCCATCACGCTTATAAAATTCGATCTCCACATTTCCTAATAAATCAAATACTCTTTTAAATACTTCAAGTCCTGCAACTATGCCTTCTTCCTTGCAAATCAATTCTACTGTAGAGATACTTTCTTCTCCTATGATTGAATTTGTGGTTATGTCATCGCTTGGACAATCTTCAATAAGTGCATCTTTTATTATTTTATCTATAACTAAATAATTTATCATCTAACTTTCCACCCTTTTCTTTTATAGTTCTCACAGTTATCTCTTTATTTTCTTCTTGTAATTCGTCCCATGATTTTTCTAATCTTTCCACAGGAAAAACTTTAATTTCCAAATAATCCACAATGTTGTTAATCGATATTGCAGCTCTTCTTGAAAATACAAGTCCTTCAAGTAATGAATTACTTGCGAGTCTGTTAGCACCATGTACTCCTGTACAGCTTGTCTCTCCAACTGCATATAGGTTTTTCATAGATGTTTTAGAATCCAAATCTACTTTTATTCCTCCCATAAAAAAATGCTGAGCTGGAGAAACCTTAATACATTCTTTTGTTATATCTGTTCCTCTTTTTAAGCATTCCTCATAAATGGTTGAAAATCTATTTATGATATAATCTTTTCCCAAAAACCTTATATCTAAATTTACATAAGGTACTTCTGTCTCTTTTATCTGATTATATACTGCTTCTGATACCACATCTCTCGGCAAAAGCTCATTTATGAATCTTTCCCCTTTTATATTTGTAAGAATTCCACCTTCCCCTCTTAGAGATTCTGATATCAAAAATTTCCTCTTATTTTCACCTTCTCCATAAAATGCTGTCGGATGAATTTGAATATAATCCATATCCTTTAATTCTATACCGTGTCTTATTGCTGATGCTATTCCATCTCCTGTCAATATTCTCTGATTAGTTGAATTATTAAATAATCCACCTATGCCTCCAGTTGCCAATACAACAGCTTTTGCATAAACATTTATTTGCTCATCTTCTCTTATTAACATGGCTCCAATGCAATTATTTTCTTTTTCTATAATATCTACAAAATGAGTATTTTCATAAACACTTATATTTTCTCTCTTTTTCACTTTATCAATTAAAATTTTTGCAGTACTTTCTCCTGTATTATCCTTTGTATGGACTATCCTATTTACAGAATGAGCGCCTTCTTTTGTAAAGTTTAAACTTCCATCTTCATTTCTATCAAAAGCAATTCCCATTTCAATCAATGATTCTACGTTAACCATAGATTCATTAATTAAAGTTTCAACAGCCTCCAAATCATTTTTGTATCTTCCTGCTTTTAAAGTATCCTCTATATATAGTGGAATATCCTCAACACCTTTTGCAACAGATATTCCCCCTTGTGCCAGATAAGTGTTACTACAAGTAATCTTATCTTTGCATACAATCAAGACATTTAAATCTTTCCTTAAATTTAATCCACAATAAAGACCTGATACCCCTGAACCTATTATTAGAACATCAACAAACTTATTCATATTTTTCCTAATTACTTCTAACATCTTGCGATGCAAGTAAATGCATATTTTCTAACGATCTTAACGCCTTTTTTCTAACATTTTCTTCTATAATCATTTCATTTTTCATATTTAATAAGGCATCATACAAATTTTCAAGGGTTGTCTTTTTCATGTCTTGGCAACATATTTTATCTCCTGGTATAAAGAAATTTTTATTAGGATTCTTTTTCTTTAATTCATGTAAAATCCCTTCTTCTGTCGCTATTATAAAATCGGTTCCTTCATCTTTAGTCGCATAATCTATTATTCCACTTGTACTCCCTATATAATCTGCAATATCTCTGATTTCCTTTGTGCATTCAGGATGGACTAATACTTTTGCATTTATATGCTTTTCTTTTTCAATCAATATATCTTCTCTGCTTACCTTATTATGGCATCTACAAAATCCATCCCATAATATGAACTCTTTTTCTGGGAAAAACTCCGATATATATTCACCTAGATTCCTATCAGGTAAAAACATAATCTTTTTATTAGGTATCTTCTTTAATATTTTCAATGCACTTGAAGAAGTCACAGCTACATCACAATGAGCTTTCACATTACACGTTGAATTTATATAGCAAACTACATAAGCATCTGGATGCTTTTCCTTTAGTTCTAATAAAGCCTTGCCGCTTGCCATATCTGCCATAGAACATCCTGCACTAGGACATGGCATTAAAACAGTCTTATTCGGTGATAAAACTTTTGCACTCTCTGCCATAAATCTAACCCCGCAAAACATTATAACTTCCTCTTTGCAATCTCTAGCTATTTCACTTAAATAATAAGAATCTCCTACATAATCTGCTAAGTCTTGTATAATTCCTGGTTGGTAATAGTGTGCAAGAATAAGAGCATTCTTTTCTCTCTTTAACTTTAATATTTCTTTTGCTAAATCCATCGCCATGTTTATTTACACCTCTTTTAATTAATTTTACAGGTGTATATACACCATTGAAAATAATTATAACACCACAATTTTTAATATTCAACAGATTTCATTGCCTTATTTAACCTACAAAAAATCATTTTATTTTTCTTGACAGCTAAAAGTTATAGTTGTATTATTGTATTAACAACTTAGTACAACAATACAGTAGTACAATTTACGAAGGAGTGAGACTATGTCATGGGATTTTAATGACGATAGACCAATTTACATGCAGCTAATGGAACAAATACAACTTAGAATCGTTTCTGGCATATACAAAGCTGGTGAAAAATTGCCATCAGTTAGAGATATGGCAGGTGATGCAGCTGTTAATCCTAATACAATGCAGAAAGCATTAACAGAACTCGAGAGAACTGGTTTAGTATTTTCTCAAAGAACTAGTGGCAGATTTATTACGGAGGACGTTAATATGATTAAAAATATAAGAAATGGTTTAGCAAGAGATCAAATTGAAAAATTTCTTCACAATATGGAAAAAATAGGTTATACCAATCAAGAGACAATCCAACTTATAGAAATTATATCAAAGGAGATGAAATAATGGATAATGCTGATAATAAAATATTGTATAACTCTAGCGAAAGTGATACAATGTCTACTTTTACAAATAACAATATGGATAATGTCCCTATTTTAGAATGCAAAAATTTATTTAAAACCTATTCTAATACTGAGGCATTAAAAGGGATAAATCTAAAAATCAATCGTGGCAGAATTGTTGGACTTTTAGGTCCAAATGGAAGTGGTAAAAGCACACTAATAAAGTTGGCAAATGGTCTTTTAACTCCATCAAATGGAGAAATATTAATATCAGGAAATAAACCTGGAATTGAAACAAAGAAAATTGTTTCATATCTTCCAGAAAGGACTTATCTTAATGACTGGATGAAAGTTTCAGACATTATTAGCTTTTTTCAAGACTTCTACGATAATTTCAATCCTGAGAAAGCTTATAATATGTTATCAAAACTTAACATTAATCCCAATGATAAATTAAAAACTATGTCAAAGGGTACAAAAGAGAAAGTACAACTTATTTTAGTTATGAGTAGAGAGGCCGATTTATATTTATTAGATGAACCTATCGCAGGTGTTGATCCTGCTGCCAGAGATTATATTTTAAATACAATAATCACTAATTACAATGAAAATGCCACTATAATTATATCTACTCACCTTATTTCTGACATTGAAAGAATATTAGATGATGTAGTCTTTATATCATATGGAAATATATTCTTAACTAAAAGTGTTGATGAAATAAGAGAAAATGAAGGCAAGAGTGTTGATGCTCTATTTAGGGAGGTATTTAGATGTTAGGAAAATTAATGAAGTATGAGGTAAAAGCAACTGGCAGAACCCTTATACCGCTATATTTAGTATTATTAGCATTTGCTATCATTAATAAAATTTTTATCGGAACTGGTCTATCCCATAAACTTCAAGGATTTGGTTCAATCCCATTTATACTAAGCATCTTTGGATACGGATGTACTATGGCTGCTGTATTCATAGTCACCTTTTTCATAATTATCCAAAGATTTTATAAAAATCTGCTTGGTGATGAAGGATATTTAATGAACACCCTTCCAGTGAGCACCATCACAAACATTACAAGCAAACTTTCAATTGCTACTTTTTGGACTATAATAAGTGGAATTGTAGCCATACTTTCAATAATTATTATGGCATTTGACCCTAGGGCTTTTGGTCAATTCTTTTCTGAAACTTTTAGGGCTCTTTCAGAAGGTTATGCTAAAATAGGAATACAAATTTATGTAATTATTATAGAATTATTAATTGCTATGATATTTCAGTTTGTAAAATTTATTAGTATGATTTATGCTTCTATATCAATTGGGCATATATTTAGTAAGCATAGAATTCTTTCATCTTTCGGGGCATTCATAATATTAAATTTAATTGCAGGTGCAATATCCTCATCTATTGGGATAGCTTTTTCATCCTCTAGACTGCCTGATTTACTAAGAAATATTGAATCTCTTTGGCCTATTAATTTATTTTTAATATCTATCACAGTATTTAATATAATCTTCATAATAGTTTATTTCATAATAACAAGCTATATATTAAAAAATAAATTAAATTTAGAATAAAAAATGCTATTTTAAATATATAATCTTAGTATGGTGCCAACTTGTATAAAAAGCTAAATACAAACACTAATCCTTACCAAGATAGTATATTTATTTATAAATATTAAAAAAGCGACTATTGAAATAATTTTCAATAGTCGCTTTTAATATGCAAATATTTTAGTCATTTTCTATGCATTTTTATAAATTGTTAAATATTTTATATTGACTTATTCCTCATTTTATTACATAATTACATATAACTTAATAGGTAAATAACTAAGATAGAGGCGCGAAATTTAAGAGTATTATTATGGAGGTAAGCTCATTGAAGTAATAAGAAAGGAACTTTCGCCGAAGTAAATAGCTGTTGCTTTAATACTATTTGCTGGGCTTGTGTAAAATATATACAAGACTGCCACAACTTATTTTGTGGAGAGCTATTTTTAATGTAAATGTCGATATTCGTCATATTTTTAAAATGTGTAACTTTCGTATTTATGTCATGAGTATGCTCTCATGGCTTTTTTTATTGTTTTAATTTTTATATTATCTTAGTTACTTGCTTATGGAAATTTAAAACCATAATGGAGGATAGAAAAATGAGTGAAGAAAATCACGAATTAAAGAGAAGTTTAAAAGCAAGACACTTAAACATGATAGCCATAGGCGGATCTATTGGTACCGGTATATTCCTTGCAATGGGTGATACTCTCCACCAAGCTGGTCCTGGTGGTGCATTAGTAGCTTATGCACTAGTAGGTATAATGGTATACTTTTTAATGACAAGCTTAGGAGAAATGGCAACTCATATGCCAATATCTGGTTCATTTAGCTCATATGCTAATAAATTTATTGATCCAGCTCTTGGATTTGCCCTTGGCTGGAACTACTGGTACAACTGGGCTATAACAATTGCAGCCGAAATGGTTGCCGGTGCTCTGTTGATGAAATACTGGTTTCCAGATGTAAATGCCCTATATTGGAGTATTTTATTTTTAGTAATTATAGTAGGCTTAAATATTTTATCATCTAGAGCATATGGAGAATCAGAATACTGGTTTGCTGGTATTAAGGTGGTTACCGTTCTTATATTCATAGTAATTGGTGTTTTAATGATTGTAGGCATAATGGGTGGAGATAAAATAGGATTTCATAACTTCACCATTGAAGATGGACCCTTCCATGGAGGAATTAAATCAATATTTTCTATTTTCTTAATTGCAGGTTTTTCATTTCAAGGTACTGAACTTATTGGAATTGCTGCAGGTGAAAGCGAAGATTCTGAGAAGAATATTCCAAAAGCTATAAAATCAATATTTTGGAGAATATTAATATTTTACCTAGGTACGATTATTGTCCTAGGAGCAATAATACCATTTACTGAAGCTGGACTTGATACAAGCCCATTTACAATGGTATTTGAAAAAGCTGGTATTGCAGGTGCTGCTTCACTGATTAATGCGATCATATTAACTTCTGTATTATCTGCTGGTAACTCTGGTATGTATGCATCAAGTAGAATGCTTTATGCAATGGCTAAAGAAGGTATGGCTCCTAAAGCTTTTGCTAAAACAAATAATAGAGGTGTACCTATAAATGCCGTACTTCTAACTACATTAATAGCTTCTGCTTGCTTTTTAACAGGTCTATATGCAGAGAGTACTGTTTATGTTTGGCTAGTTGCAGCATCTGGTCTTGCTGGATTTATAGCTTGGGTAGGTATAGCAATATGCCACTATAGATTTAGGAAAGCATATGTTTATCAAGGAAGGGATTTAAATGAGTTAAAATATAGGGCTAGTTTATATCCATTTGGTCCAATATTAGCATTATTAATGTGTATTATTATAATAATAGGTCAAGGATATTCATACATTACTCCTGAGGCGATTGATTGGAATGGATTAATTGCAGCTTATATAGGACTTCCATTATTCTTAATCTTATACGTAGGTTATAAAATAAAGAATAAGACTAAAGTTATTCCTTTAGATAAAGTTGATTTAGACTTCTCTGATAAATAGTAACAAAAAGTAAGATCATAATTTTTAAGTTTAACTTTTACTTGTACTTTCTATTTTAGCTTTAAATATTATATTTCTCTGGAAATAATAAGAGTACCTCAAATATTTTTGAGGTACTCTCCTTTCTATATTATATGATCCTATTCATTAATTATATAAGGCACAGTTACAATAACTACATTTCTCATCTTAAGTATAGATCTTCTTAAAAGTATTGATGTTTGATTATGAAGTGTCTGATGCCACCATTTATGTATAATAAATTGAGGCATTACTATTGTTATTACTTCGTGTTTCTTTAAGTGCTTATGTTTTTCTTCTACATACGCTAAAAGTTTTTCGTTAACATTTCTGTATGGCGCATTTTCTATGACCAATTGAGCTGCTATCCCAAGCTTATTATACTTTTCTATTAGTTTCTTTGTGACTTCTTCATCTGTACTAACATGATAAACTTCTATGTTCTCCCCAAGAGTTAAAGCGCAATTTAAACTCTTAATGAAAGATTTATTAATTGTTTGAACTGGCACAATAACATGTTTTGTTATTGCTTCTCTTACAATTAAACTCTCTAAACCTGTTTCTATTTTTAAGTTCTCTCTAACTTTAGTATAGTGTCTTCTAACTCTTAACATTCCTGTTACAAGTATCGGTATGCATACAAGCACAATCCATGCTCCATGCTTAAACTTCTCTACACCTATTATTATGCATGTTGCTGCTGTAACAGCTGCCCCTAACCCATTTATAAACGCTTTATGTCTCCAATGCCCTTCCTTGCTCTTAGTCCATTTTCTAAACATTCCAAATTGTGATAATGTGAATGATATAAATACACCAACCGCATACAAAGATAACAACATATGAGTACTACCATCTGCAATATAAACTAAAAGTGAGGATACTAGAAATAACAATACTATTCCATTTGAAAAACTTAATCTAGTTCCCCTTTTCCCAAGTTGTCTTGGAACATATCCATCCTTAGCTAATATTGATAACAGTAGCGGCAAATCTGAAAATGCAGTATTAGCTGCAAGTGTAAGAATAATAGCTGTCGTAGCTTGTACTATAAAAAACATTAAACTGTTTTGTCCAAAAACTTGGATTGCTATTTGTGCTATTACTGTAATATCTTGACCCGGAACTGCTTTGTACATTGTTGAGAGGTATGATATCCCACCAA
Source organism: Clostridium sp. MF28 (assembly GCF_002969175.1). Taxonomy (NCBI): domain Bacteria; kingdom Bacillati; phylum Bacillota; class Clostridia; order Eubacteriales; family Clostridiaceae; genus Clostridium; species Clostridium sp. MF28. The sequence goes on along the minus strand of NZ_CP014331.1, from coordinate 4,321,345 downwards.
ATATAATAAAAACAATACAAGCTAATGTTCCTAATACTATTTTCGCATTCTTCTGAGCTGGATTTTTAAAATTAGGTATTCCATCACTTACCGCTTCGATACCTGTCAAAGCAGTACATCCTGAAGAAAAGGCCTTTAGGAATAATAACAAAGTTAAATCTCCAGCTGCTTGTGGAACTACATATAATTGCTCTGGACTTTCTTTCAACACTAATACTTTGAATACTCCTGTTATTATCATTATTATTATTGATAATATAAATAAATATGTTGGTATTCCAAATAACTTAGATGAATCCCTTATTCCTCTAAGATTCCCTAATGTTATTAACCCTATTACAAAAATAGCTATTAACGGTTGATACGGCAACAAGGATGGAATCGCTGATGTTATTGCAGCTGCTCCTGCACAGGTACTAACTGCAACAGTTAATAAATAATCAATTATTAATGATGACGCTGCCACCAATCCTGGAAGCTTACCTATATTTTCGCTCGCAACAATATACGATCCGCCCCCATGAGGAAAATTATCGATTATTTGTCTATATGAAAACACTATTATTCCTAATAAAACTGTAATTGCTATTGCTATTTCTATCATGGATCCATATGCACGCATACCAAGAATAGGTATAAGAACTAATAGTATTTCTTCACTTGCATAAGCTACCGATGAAATAGCATCACTTGATAATATTGGCAGCCCCCAAATAACACTAAATTTTTCTTCAGCTAATTCGTTAGTTTTAAGAGCTCTTCCAATCAATAATGATTGAATTTTTTTAAACATAATTCTTCCCCCATATTGTAAAAATTACTATGCAATTTCAACTTTATACAACAGGTAATAAAAAGGATTTTCTCCTCCTTTTTTATTACCTGCTATTACAACATACAGATTATATATCTATATATTATTGATGTAAATATATTTATTTTTATAAATACGTTTTCAATACAACTTTATTTTTAAATATTTTTCGACAGTACGATTTTGTCTTTACTACTTACTGTATTCTAAATAAAAAGAAAGAAGATAACTAGTTTCATACCAGCTATCTTCTTCTATTATTTATCTTATATTAATTTATCTTAAGAACATTGCCATATCATCTTCAACATTTGTAATTCCACCTATACCAAAGTTTTCTACTAAAACATTAGCTACATTTGGTGAAAGGAATGCAGGAAGAGTTGGTCCTAAGTGAATATTCTTTACTCCTAAGTGTAATAGAGATAATAATACTATTACTGCTTTTTGTTCATACCATGCAATATTAAATGCTATTGGTAATTCATTTATATCTTCAAGACCGAATACTTCTTTAAGTTTTAATGCAATTACTGCTAATGAGTATGAATCATTACATTGTCCTGCATCTAAAACTCTTGGAATTCCACCTATGTCTCCTAAATCTAACTTGTTGTATTTATATTTTGCACAACCAGCTGTTAATATAACAGTATCTTTTGGAAGAGCTGCTGCAAAGTCTGTGTAGTATGATCTAGCTTTTTGTCTACCATCGCAACCTGCCATAACGAAGAATTTCTTAATTGCTCCAGTTTTTACTGCGTCAACCACTTTATCAGCTAAAGCTAATACTTGGTTATGAGCAAATCCACCAACAATTTCTCCTTCTTCAATTTGAGTAGGTGCTGCACATTTCTTAGCTTGTTCAATAATTACAGAGAAATCTTTCTTTCCATTTTCATCAGCTGCAATATGAGTACATCCTTCATAACCTGCTGAGCCAGTAGTATATAGTCTTCCTTTGTAACTATCTCTTGGAGGAACTATACAGTTTGTAGTCATAAGTATTGGTCCATTAAAGCTTTCAAATTCTTCTGGTTGTTTCCACCATGCATTTCCGTAGTTACCTACTAAATGTGAGTATTTCTTTAAATGTGGATAGTAGTGAGCTGGTAACATTTCAGAATGTGTATAAACATCTATTCCTGTTCCTTCTGTTTGTATTAATAATTGTTCTAAGTCTTTTAAGTCATGTCCTGAAATTAGTATTCCTGGATTTGTTCCAACTCCGATATTTACTTTTGTTATTTCTGGATTACCATAACTTTCTGTATTAGCTTTATCTAATAAAGCCATTCCATCAACACCAACTTTTCCTGTTTCTAAAGTTAATGCTATATATTCATCTATTGTTACATTGTTATCAGCAGTTAATGATAAAGCTTTTTGCATAAATGCACATATATTTTCATCTTCATATCCTAAAGCATTAGCATGTTTCATGTATGCTGATAGTCCTTTTAATCCATAAGTAATAAGCTCTCTTAAGCTTCTAATATCTTCATTTTCAGTAGCTAATACTCCAACTGTTTCTGCTTTAGCTTCAAGATCAGTTCTTGCTTCTGCATTATATAAAGCAGCTGCACTTAAGCTTTCCTTATTAGTTAATTTTGCTAATAATTCTTCTTTTATTTTTAAAGTATCTTTTACTCTTCCGTAAAATACTTCTTTATCAAAGTTAGCATTAGTTATAGTAGTAAAAAGGTTCATAGTTACTGTAGTATTTATAGCTTGTGATACAGCAATCCCTTCTTCTCTAGCTTTTGTAGCTACTTCTGATAAACCTCTAGTTACATATATTAATAAATCTTGCATCTTAGCAAGATCTGGAGTCTTACCACACACACCTTTTACAGTACATCCTGTACATCCTGCTGCTTCTTGACATTGAAAACAAAACATTTTATTATCCATATTGAAATCTCCTCCACACACTTAATTTTTATCAAATAAATTTTTATAAATTTCTATATCAGTTAGGTACATTCCCTCGAATCACCTTATGAACCTATTTTACATTGAAATTATAAAATACTCTGTTTCATTTGTTACGACTCAGAAATCTTTTGGAATTATTTTTATAAATACATAAAAATAACCTAGAATTCATATATACTCTAAGTCATAACAATTTAAAGGTATTGTGACGAACTTAAAGTGAAGTGGTAACCAACCGAAATAGAATACATATATGTTTCGCAGGACTAGAAAAACTTCGCTGGGTATGTCTAAATAGGAGGTTGTATCCATTTATGCATGCTTCAAAAGTTATATATTTGTGTATTATAAGGGTACAAACTGTATTAGTGATTGTAAATAATCTCTATCAAAGGTATTACTAATCTGATAAATATAAAAATACTTGCATTAATATATTCTTAATTTAAACTTACTACTAAACAAAGAATGGTAATATATGTTTTTACAGAGTGTTCATAAGAAGATTTTGCTGGTCGTTATTCTAGATTATAAGTTGTTCCAAATATGCTTGTTCAAAAGCGTAGTCTTTGAAGCAAGTATTTTGGATGCAACTTATAATCTTAGAATAATCCAGTAAAATCTTCTAGGAAACAGAGTAAACACATATATTCCCATTCGATTGTCTGGCAGTAAATTAAAATTATACTATACTGCAAGTATTTTTATATTTCAGACGATTCGCAATACATTTAATTCTAGCAGAAATGTATTCCACTCCAATAAATACGTTCTTTGATGATAGTTTTTTCCGGGAATTCTACATCCTTTAATGCCCACTTTTTATATTCTTCAAATCCAACTCTATCAATTATATAACCAATATGCTCTTTTCCACCTGGAGCATCTTTGTCTATATATTCTTCAACAAATTTATAAGTATTTAATATTATTTTAATTATACTTTGCTCATCAGCCCAAATTAAGAAATCTTCTGCAAGACGAGGGTTCTTCTTACCTGATCTTCCCATAAGAACTAACTTATAATATTTTTCTTTGCTTCTTGTCCATGCTCCTGTAGGACATGCATTTGCACATTCACCACAACCAATACATTTTTCTTTATTTCTTACTATTTTATAGTTAATAGCTTCAAGTGCTCCTACTGATTTTTTCTTACAAGCTTTCACACATGCCATGCAACTTACACATCTATCAATATTATATTGTGGTTCTGTCATTCCAATTATCCCAAAGTCATGTGTTCTTGCTTTAATACAATCATTAGGACATCCTGTTAATGCGATTTTAAAATGTAAATCATTTGGGAAAATAGCTTTTTCTATTTTCTTTGCAAAATTAGTTGTATTATAATTAGCAAACGGACAAACATTGTTTCCAACACATGCTGATACATTTCTAGTTCCTGCAGCAGTATATCCTTTGCCTGGTATTTCTTGATTTATTTCTAATTTTTCAATAATTGGTTGTAACAATTCATTTACTTTATCCATATCCTCAAAGCTTATACCTGGTACTTCAAAACCTTGACGTGTTGTTATATGAACAGTTCCATCACCATACTTTTGTGATATTTCTTGTATCATTCCTAATAATTCCGCATCTAAATGCCCTCCAGGAACTCTAATTCTAGAGGCAGTTATCCCTCTTTTTTTAGTGACTCTAAAAGCATTTTTCTTGATTGCCTTTGTATTTAAATCCACAACTAACCCCTCCTAATCTATTAAGAATTTGCCTTTTGAATAATTGAAAACAGGACCATCTAAACAAATATAAGTATCATCTATTTTACAGTGTCCACACTTTCCGATTCCACAACACATTTTTCTTTCTTGTGAAATCCAAATATTATTTTCATCTATACCACGTTTTAAAAACTCTGCAACAGTAAACTTCATCATAATAGGAGGTCCTACTACAATAACTGCTGAATTATTAATATCATTTATTAGTAAATCAGGAATATATTTTGTTACCATTCCAACATTGCCATTGTATCCTTCTTCTGCATTATCAACAGTTAGAATAAGATTTATATTACTTTTCCACATTTTAATATCATCTTTGAATAAAACGTCATTAGGAGATTTAAATCCTGCAATTAGAGTAAAGCTTTCTGCTTCACCTGCATTTTTTGCAAAGTAATCTACAACTCCTCTTACTGGAGAAAGACCTGTTCCCCCTGCAACAACTATTAATTCTTTTCCTTTGTAATTTTCAATATCAAAGCCATTACCATAAGGTCCTCTTAGAAATAATTTATCGCCAACATAATTATTAAATATTTCATTAGTTACTTTTCCAACACGTCTTATAGTTAAGTCTACAGTGCCCTCTCCAATACCACTTACTGAAATAGGTGCTTCACCAAACTTTGGTAATGAAACTTCAAAGAACTGTCCTGGTTTTACATCACCATTAAACTCCATTCGAAAAGTATATTCTATTTCTGTATGTTTAATTACTTCTTTAATTTCTGATAAAAAAGGAATATATTCATTTTTACTCATTGTCTGCCACCTCTTTCATACCATCTTTTAATTTGTTCACACAGTTAGAGAATGATATATATTCTGGGCAGATATCATCACATCTTCCACATCCCACACACATATGATATCCCCATTTCTTTTTATAGTCATATACTTTGTGCAGCACTTTAAAACGCATACGTTGTCCTTTATCTAACCTAAAACTATGTCCTCCAGCCATATTTGTATATCCATCTACATGGCAAGATGCCCATACTCTTCGTCTTTCACCTGCTTTACCATTATCAGTATAGAAGACATCCTGCATTGTAAAGCAAGTACATGTAGGACAAACAAAATTACATCTTCCGCAAGCAATACAACGAGCACTGTACTCTTTCCACATATCTGATTTCATAACATCTAAAGAAAGATTATCTGTTATCGAAACCTTTACACTATTTTCCGTTACAAAGTCTGGTTTAACATCTAAAGTTTCATCAACCTTAAATAGGTTTCCTAACTCCTCATCTTTAACATCTACATATACATTATCTCCATTTACTTTTAAGTATGCATTATATTCATCATTTTTATTTGTTTCCATACTTACACAAAAACAATTTTCAAATGAGTTTTCACACCCCATTAAAATAAATTTTGCATTTTCTCTTATTCTCTTATAATAATAATCTTCTTGTCCATTTCTTAAATAAATGTCATCCATACGTTTTACCGCATGTAAGTCACAGCTTCTTAAGAAAATGATAGCACCTTTTTTAGGAGCATCTGTTTCCTTTATGGAATCTTCTGTGAAATAGAAAAGTGTTTGAGATATAGGAAGTAATACTTCCTTATATGAATATTGGGCCTTTTGATCAAAAACTATATCATCTATTGTTTTTATTTCACCATAACGTACTCTATCAGTATCAGAGAAACTACCTTCACCTTCAAATAATTTTGGTGCATATACTACATATTCTTTTGATAAATCTTCGAATACTTTATTAATATCATTTTTGCTTAATTTATATCCCATCAGCTTACTCCTTTACTTCTTTTTTGAAATTATATAATAAGGTAGTGCTAGAAATACTGCTCCACCAATCATATTTCCAAGTGTTACTACACCTATGTTATACACATAACCCATAATGCTTACACTTGCAGCTCCCGGATTAAGTAATCCTATTGTCAAAAGAGTCATATTGGCAACACTATGTTCAAAACCTGCTGTTATAAATGCAAATAAACACCAAAATATCATAATAAGCTTAGCTGATTCACTTTTTAATTTAAAACTACACCATGTAGCTAAGCAGACTAGTATATTACAAAAAATCCCACGTACTAATAGTGGTAAAAATGGTACACTCATTTTAGCTGCTGATGTTTTTGCAATAAATTCTCCAACGGGTCCAGCTGTAAGTCCTGTAGCATAAAATAAATATCCTGCAATAATAGAACCAACTAAATTTCCTATAAAACAAACTATCCATATGTTAATAGTGTCTGTCCACTTTACTTCTTTTCTTAAAGAAGCAGCTGTCATAATAAAGTTGTTTCCTGTAAAAAGTTCTGATCCTGCCATAATTACTAAACTAAGGGCAACTCCAAAGGATACTCCCATGACTATTTTTGTAGCAGGTGATCCACTACCACCTAATAATCCTCCTATCGTGAATATAAGCATAATTCCCATACCCACATAAAGACCTGCAAGCATTGAACTTATGAAATATCCTAGTTTATTTGTCTTTAATAAATTAACTTTTGCCTTGGCTGCCATAATTACACTGTTAAATTCTTCACAAAACATACTATAAATTCCCCTTTCATATATACGTTTACCTATAAATTAATTATAAGTTATTAATAAATAAAGCACCGTGATATAAATCACGGTGCTTTAAAAAATTTTGATAATTTATCTTGATCAATTACTTTAATTTTTTTATTCTCATACTTAATTAATTTATTGTCCAAAAGTATTTTTAGTGATCTGGATACAGTTTCTCTTTTTGAGCCAAGTAAATCTGCTAGATATGTTACACTTATATTCATATTAATAGTTACTCCATCCTCACACTTAACTCCATAATCTCTGCTAAGTTTCCAAAGTTTTGCCGCAAGTTTCTTTTCCATTCTTACTACACCTGTTGCATTCTTTAGCTGCCTATACAATCTTCTTACTTTCATAGCTAATGAAAACATAACATTCTTGGTAAGGATAAAATCATCCTCCATAATCTTTAAAAATGTATATTTGTCATAACTTAATATGTAAGACTCTTCAAATATCTCACAATTTATAGACGATGGTAAATCTTGTATGATAACATCATTAATCATTTTACCTCTACCCAAAATGAATATAACACGTTTATTTCCATTCTCATTTAATTTATATAGAGATATACTTCCGCTTAATACTACATATAAAGTAGATACTTCTTCTTTATCTCTAAAAAGATGATTTCCAGGCTGATACTTTTTAACTTCTCCAAAATCCTTAAGCTTAATTAAAGATGATTTAGAAACACTATTAAAAATTTCTAACTCCTCTAACTGTTCTTCAGAAATATTTTTCATAAATAACTCCTAATTACTTACTATAAACTTAATAAAATAATATTTGCGATAGTAAGCTAACCTAATTATTCTATTATAATAAAATTATTTTATATTAATGATTTCTACGTATACCTCTGCCTTATGAAATATCAATATATATCATTTTAATCAAATAATTCTGCTTCTAACTCTTCAATATTTAAAATTTTAATTATATTTCTATCAAACTCAATATAATTTAGATCTCTAAGATTCATTAATTCTCTTGATAAAGATGGTCTAGGAATACCTAGTGAAGATGCAATTTCTTCTTTATTTTCTTTCAGTTTAACTATTTCACTTTTTTGGCTCTTTGCCTGTTCTAATATGTAGTTTATAACTTTATGTTTGATGCTTTTAAACGCTATACTTTTTATCTTTGAATTTAACATAAATATCTTATTACTCAATGAAGACATAAAGTTCCCTAATACTCTTTCATCACTTGTACATAATTTTAGTATGTCTGCTCTGCTTATATAAAGTATATTACAGTCACTAAAAGCTATAACTGTAGATGGATATTTTGATTTCTTTGAGAATACTAATGCCTCACCAAATACATCTCCATTACTTAGTCTCTTTAGAATTATTTGTTTTCCGCTAAGGTATATTCTTTGAATTTCGACTATCCCCTCTAAAACAAAACCTAAACTATTGCATTCATCTTCTTCATTAGCAATAATTTCTCCCTTTTTATATGATCTTAAATTATATCCAATATTTGAAATAAGATCCCTAATTTCCTCAACACTTAAATCTTGAAAAAATTCATTTCCCTTTAATTTATTAAGTACATCTTCCATATAGAAATTCCTCCAAAAAATATCTAATCAGGGCCCAGACAAAATCAGTCAAAGTTACTCTAAAGATTTTAATAATTCATCTAAATTTCTTTTTAATTCAATAGCACTTTCAGTTGTTATGTTAGCTTTACATACTATTTGACGTGGTACTTCTAATATGTCATCCTTTAGAAGTCTTCCTTTTTCAGTTAATTCAATAATTACTACTCTATCATCATTTGTGTCTCTATATCTTGTTATTAATCCCATTCCTTCAATCTTCTTTAATAGTGGCGTCAATGTACCAGAATCTAAGTGCAATCTTCGTCCTATATCCTTAACCGTACTCTTTTCATCTTCCCATAATACCAGCATCGCGATATATTGTGTATATGTTAGATTGAATTTATCCAGAATTGGTTTATATAATTTTATTATTTCCCTTGATGCTGCATATAAAGAAAAGCAAACTTGATTGTCTAATTTGATACTTTCATATTTTTTTGATTTATTCATAATTCATTCTCCTATAACCGCCATATCATTTATATAAATTTAATTTTAACAAACCAAAGTAAGTTTAACTTTTTTGCTTTGGCATGTCAATTTTAATATAGCACTTTTCGTCCAATACATAAAGCTTACTTATGCTCAATATTATAGATAACATATCTTATTTCTATAGCTTTACTATTTTTTAGAAACAGAATCAACATAACTTACTGCCGATAAAGCGGCTATATTGCCTTCTCCAGCTGACTTTATATATTGATATGGCTTTCCAACAATATCGCCAGCTGCGAAACATCCTTTGATACTCGTTCTCATTAATCTATCTACCTCAATATGGTTATCAACTATCTTTAATCCTGGTACCAATTGCCCTGGAGAAATGCTATCTCTAAGTATAAAAATACCATCTGTTTCAATTTCTGAATTCTTTAACTTCAGCTTGCTTACTTTATCCTCTCCTATAATTCCAACTGGTGTATCATTTATAATTTCTATAGAAGGATCTACCTCAACTTTTTCCTTATACATAGGAATATAATTTACTTTAGATGCTATTGATGCAATAAAATTAGCCTCTTCTTCCTCATGCTTATTATAAGAAACTATTGTAACTACCTTTCCTCTATATAGTGGAGCATCACAAGTTGCACAATATCCTACTCCTTTTCCAAGAAGTCTTTCTTCTCCATCAAATAATTTTCCGTATTCAACACCTGTGGCTAATATTACTGATGTAGCTTCATACATTTTTTCATTTACCATTAAAGCAAAATAGTCTCCCATGGCATATACATTATTAATTCTCTCTTCAGTTATATTTATATCCATTTCTTCTAAATGTTTATTAAACTCTTCTTGCAATTCTTTACCGCTTTTTTTATAAAAGCCTAGATAATTATTTATTTCATGAGCTTTTGCAAGCTTACTAGTAAGTTCCTTATTCCCAAATATTATAAAATTCTTTTTTCTTATTCTTGCATTCAATGCAGCTGACAAACCTGCAGGTCCACTTCCTATTATTGCTATATCATATCTTTCGCTCATCTTTTTTTCCTCCATTTACGTATATTTAATTATAAACCTATTTCTATTATAAACTATCTTATTTAAACTATATAATTATAATATATCTTCTGCACCACTTAATGTCTATTTCAAAAATGCAATAATTTAAGCATTTAACAAATTTATAATATCTTCTTTAATTTTTGATGGCTTTGTTGTTGGAGAATATCGCCCTATAACTTCTCCATCTTTATTAACTAAAAACTTAGTAAAATTCCATTTTATCTCCTTATTAAAGAGTCCTCTTTTTTTATTTTTCAAGAATTCATATAGCGGATGTGCGCTAGTTCCATTTACATCAATTTTCTCAAACATAGTAAAAGTAACTCCATAATTTAATTTGCAAAACGAATTTATTTCCTCATTGCTAGATGGATCTTGTTTGGCAAACTGATTGCATGGAAAACCTAATATTTCTAATCCCTGATCTTTATATTCCTTATAAATATCTTCTAACGCTTCAAATTGTGGTGTAAATCCGCACTTACTCGCAGTATTTACTATTAAGACTACTTTCCCTTTATATTCTTCCATTTTTACTTCTTGACCATTCATTTTATTTGCAGAAAAACTATAAAAATTCATGATTATCTCTCCTTACATAATTATGCTTAAAAAGTAAACTTTATAAAATTTAATTTTACTCAACTTATTTATTGAAAATTAAAACATAGTACATTTTAATATTGCACTATGTTTTTTAATGTAGAAAATATTTTATAGATTACTTTCAATTACTTGTTGAATTTTTTCTTTTGGTAAAAATCCTATAAGTTGCTCTGCTTTTTGTCCATCTTTGAATATTATCATTGTTGGAACGCTTGAAATTTGAAACTCATTCGCTAAGTCTAAACTTTGATCTATATCAACTTTAATAAATTTAGCCTTTCCTTCCATTTCGCCTGATAATCCTTCAAGCACTGGAGATAACATTTTACAAGGTCCACACCAAGTTGCAAAGAAATCTACAACTGTAACTCCACTCTCTATTTCATTTTTAAATTCGTTAGTATCTACTATTTTCATACTTTATTCCTCCATCTTATAAATTAAACTAAAGCTTTTTTAAACATATCTCTAGCTATTTTAAACTTTTTTATATTTACTATTCATAAAAAAAATAAATTTTTATAAATTAAATTTAACTCAATCTTTTATAATCATATTGTACTTTTTATAATATCCATTGTCAATATTTTTATTATTATTTAACTATATAAAAAATCAGCTTAAAATGCAAATATTTCTTTGCATGTAAGCTGATTTATTTGAAATACAAGAATTACTCTACATATCTTACTTCACTATAACTTTAAATTCATCAAAATTTATCTTATACTCCGTTAGCATATCTATAACAGTATCCCTAAAAGAATTTTGTGGAGATTTTTTTTCAACTGGTTTAATTGATTTCATAGTCTTATTAATATTTTTATTTTTTTTATATTGTTTTGTAAGTACCTCAGCTGTTTTAACAAGTAAGTCATCCCAATCTTCAACATCTATAATATTATCATCCAACTTTATTGCTTTAGGTTCTTTTAATGAAAAATCCTTATATATTTCTATAGCTTCTTCATTAATTAAGGTATTTTTTAATTCTTGTTTTTCTTTATCTATAGATGCTTCTTTCTTAATTTCCACCAAATCTTTTCTTATCTTACAAATACTTTCTTCATCAGATTGTATATTTTTCTCATATTCATCTTGCATCCACTTAACATATTCATTTATGTTTTCAACAACGCTATATATAGCTATAGATGTATCTCTATAAGCTTTACTTAATTTAAAATCCCTATCTTTTTTAATTATTTCATTTGACTTATCTTCAATGTGGTCTATGGTATTTTCTAGTATGCTTGCCAAGTTGCTCAGACCACTTTGAATTTCAATGGATATGGATGGAAAATTTTTAATTACATACTGAATCGTATCTACATCAAAAAGAGATAAATTTTTCTTTTTAGAAATTCTTTTATCAATCTCTAAATTCTCAATTTTAGTTTCATTAGTTACTTGAACTTCTTTTTCTTGAATATCATCTTTTTTAAAAAAACCCATTACTTGACAACCCCATTCATATATTATTTATATAAATATTTTACCATATTATTACATTTATGTTATCATTTTTAGGATTTTTTTATATTATTTTTTTATCTTATATCTCTATATTAATTCCTCTCTCTTTATATATGGATTTAAATATCTGTTCTTTTTAATTGTAGACTTTCCTATATTTATTGCTTCTTTAGGGCATATATTTATACAAGCCATACAGTCTGTGCATTTTCCTAACCATTTTGGTCTATTATTTTCTATCACGATATTATCTACCGGGCAAACTTTCTTACACATATTGCAACTAATGCATTTCTCATTTACATTAAAGTTTCTATCTTTATTTCTATAAAAATCTTTCCATATCTTATATGCTAAATTTCCAATTCCAGCTTTAAAGTTAATTTCTTTAGCATCTCTTCTCTTAACTGACTCTATAAAATCCACTATCTTACTTTCATTTTCTTTTATAGTTTCCTCAGCTCTAGCTTTAGTAGGATTTCTACCTGCTCGTATATAATTAGAAATATACCTAATGGTACAATAATTACTTATTTTAACATTACTTTTTAATAATTTATTAATTTGAACAAAGCTAGTATTTGCTCCTCCTCCTCCTGAAACTCCAATTGCAAAGATATATGCATCTTTATTTATCTTTAACTTTGAGATAAATTCATTAACCACAATTGGTAGTCCTGAACAGTGGATTGGATATATAAATCCAATAATATCTTCGCAAATTTCAAGCTTGTTTTCTTTTAATGCCTTACTCATAGATACCAATTCACAATTTTTAAAACTTTCTTTTACTATTTTTGCTACATACAACGAATTACCAGTGGATGTATTATAAAATATCTTCATTTAAAATTACTCCTCTAACCCCTACTATACCTATTATTCATCAAATAAAAATATATTTATTTGATGAATAATTCCATAAAAATTTTTCTTATTTATTACTAAGATCTATAAATTCTTCTATATCCTCTTCTATAGTTTTTAAAGAATTTCTCCAGAATTCTGTATCATTTATATCTATGCCCATAACTCTTGCTACATCAGCTATTTTATTTTTTCCTGTAATTGAAAGTAATTTTTCATACTCCTTCGAAAAAGTTTTTCCTTTTTTTAAATATTCAGCATATAATCCTTTTGCAAATAATAATCCAAACGCATAAGGAAAATTATAATAATTATACTCGGCATCATAATAATGAGGTTTCCAAGTCCACATGTATGGATGTAAAAAATCAGGATCTAATCCATCTCCATATGCTTCTCTTTGAGCATCCAGCATAAGATCATTTATTTCCTCAACACTTAAAGAACTTCCTTTTCTAGCTTCGAAAAATGATTTTTCAAATAGGAATCTAGAGTATATATCAACAATAACTTGTGTGCAATCGCTAATTTCAGTTTCAAGGATTGCTAAAGCTTCATTCTTAGAAGCATCTTTTATTGCTGCCTTTTTTATTATTGTTTCACAAAATGTAGATGCGGTTTCTGCTATCGGCATTGGATAATCTGAATTTAACGTAGTCTCATTATTTAAACACTCTCCGTGAAAACCATGACCTAATTCATGAGCGAGAGTTACTACATCTCCAAAATTATCGCCATAGTTTAGGAGTATTCTACTCTCTCCATTGAAATGTAGATTCTCGCAAAAAGCTCCACCTACTTTTCCTTCCTTTGGTTTTACATCTATCCAATGATTATCAATTGCTTTCCTTGCAAAATCTCCTAAGTTGTCACTAAATGTTCTGAAGTTTTTTTCAACAAATTTAGTACCTTCTTCGTATGTAAACTTCATATCTGCTTCGCAAACAGGTGCATATAAATCATAAAATGGTAGTCCGTTTTTATGACCTAACATTTCACCTTTTCTTCTCAAGTATTTCCTAAATACCGGAAGACTTTCTTTCATAGCTAAAAACATTGCCTCTAAAGACTCTTCACTCATTCTTGAATCTATGAGTGTCTTTTCAAGTGGAGATTTATATCCCCTAAAATCACAAACTGTTAAAACTTCACCCTTTATTCCATTTAATGCCGCAGCTACACCTTCTTCTACTTTTTTATAAGATTTTATTTCTGCTTCATATGCTTTTTTTCTTACAGTTGCATCCTTATCATAGGCCATATTTAAAACCATTGTTAATGGCATATGCTTAATTTCATTATCTTCTTCAATTTCTACTAATAATGTGGAAATCAAATTATCCTTAAGTTTCGCCCAGGCATTTGAGCCTGTATTTTTCATATTAGCAATTATACTTTCTTCCTTATCGCTGAGCAAATATTGACTTTGCTCAACTATATTTTTTAACATAAATTCATGTTCCTTAAGTAACTTAGACTTACTTATTATTTCATCCAGGCCTTCTATGCTGCTAATATATCTTTCAAATTTAACTGAACTTCCAATTAAATTTGTTAATTTCTTTTCTAAAATATCTGAATACCTCAATGCATTCTTATCCTTTGTATTTACGCTTAAGCTTAGATTTATAAAAATACTAATTCTACTAGATAAGTCTGTTACTTTTGTAAATTTATTTATATAGTCCTCTAATTTTTCTACTAAGTTATCTTTATTTTTAGTAGCTTCTAATGCCCATTTATTGATTTCTTCAATAATATTTGTTAATTTATTTAAGTCTTGTTTAAATTCATCGCCATCAAATGACGGATATATTTCCTTTAGGCTCCAATTTAGTTCCATAAATATTCACTCCAAGTCTGTATTTATATTTTTTCCTAACTTTATTATATACCATTATAATATCAATTATAGGTTATAAAATATTCATTATATAATAAAAATCTAGAAGTTAACTAATAATAAATTTAGTTCACCTTCCAGATT
The DNA here is from genome assembly GCF_002969175.1 of Clostridium sp. MF28. Taxonomy (NCBI): domain Bacteria; kingdom Bacillati; phylum Bacillota; class Clostridia; order Eubacteriales; family Clostridiaceae; genus Clostridium; species Clostridium sp. MF28. The sequence goes on along the minus strand of NZ_CP014331.1, from coordinate 4,306,204 downwards.
CTTACATATATTACATGTGCTTTATATTAAAATTGTTACATGCTAAACTCTATTTTACAATTACATTTGCAATTTCCATCTGTAAATTTAATTATTGTATCCTCTCCTTGATGAATAAGTACTCCATTATCAACATTTTCTATATTAGAAAGTTTCTTGAGTACTAAAGACCATTCTCCTTCAGTACCTATAGATTCAATAATAATACTTTTTTCATTTTTTGTGACTTCCACTTCAAGAACTTTGTTGCCTTTCATGTCTACGACACTTGTAGTTGTTTTCTTATTTTCTTTTAATTCATAGGCAAAAATTGATACATTATCTCTATAATTGTAGTCCGGCTTAGAATTTTCATTTCCAACAGCAATTAAACTATTTTCTTTAACCATCATAGGTACACTTAAGTAATCATGTCTTTCTCTGATCCATCTTCCACCCTTATATTTCTTTCCACTTATGAAGTTAGTCCACATTCCTTCTGGTAAATAATAATTTGCTTCTCCCTCTTCATTAAATATGGGTGCAACTAAGATAGAATCTCCAAGCATATATTGTTTATCCAAGTAATTACAAGCTAGATCATCTTGGAATTCTAACATCATAGCTCTCATAGCTGGTATACCTCTTTTTGATGCATCATTAGCTATGTTATATAAATATGGCATTATTCTACACTTAAGTTTAGTAAAAAATCTAACCACATCACAAGCTTCTTCATCATAAAGCCATGGTACTCTATACGAACTGCTTCCATGTAACCTACTATGAGAAGATAATAATCCAAAGGCAACCCATCTCTTATATACATCAGCTGTTGCAGTACTTTCAAAACCTCCTATATCGTGGCTCCAGAATCCAAAGCCCGACATGCAAAGAGATAATCCACCTCTTAAACTTTCTGCCATTGATTCATAATTCGCTTCACAGTCTCCTCCCCAATGTACTGGGAATTTTTGTCCTCCAACAGTAGCTGATCTTGCAAATACTGCTGCCTCATCGTCTCCTAAATTTTCTTTTAAAGTCTCAAATACTACCTTATTATATATTTGGGTATAATAATTGTGCATTTTATATGGATCTGATCCATCGAAATACTCAACCTCTGTTGGTATACGTTCACCAAAATCAGTCTTAAAGCAGTCTACTCCCATATCAATTAATTCTTTAAGCTTACCTGAATACCATTTGCATGCATCTGGATTTGTAAAATCTACAATCCCCATTGCAGGCTGCCATAAATCCCATTGCCACACATCACCATTAGGTTTCTTTATGAAATATCCGTGTTCCATACCTTCATTAAATAACTTTGATTCTTGAGCAATATATGGATTTATCCAGACACATATTTTTAATCCTTTTTTCTTTAATCTTGTAAGCATTCCATTTGGATCTGGGAATACTCTGCTATCCCATTCAAAATTACACCAATTAAAATCTTTCATCCAAAAGCAATCGAAATGAAATACTCTAAGTGGCAGATCTCTATCTGCCATGCCATCAACAAAACTATTAACCGTTTCTTCATCATAATTTGTAGTGAAAGATGTTGTTAACCATAATCCAAATGACCATGCTGGTGGAAGTGCTGGTTTACCTGTTAGTGTTGTATAATTTTCAACTACTTCTTTCATTGATTCTCCACCAATTATAAAGTAATCTAGATATTCTCCTGGAACGCTAAATTGAACTTTAGTGACTTTTTCTGAACCAACTTCAAAAGATACCCTTTCAGGATGATTTACAAATACTCCATATCCTTTATTAGTCATATAAAATGGTATGTTTTTATATGACTGCTCTGTACTTGTTCCTCCATCTTCATTCCATATATCTATGCTTTGGCCATTCTTTACTAGAGGGGTAAACCTTTCTCCAAGTCCATAAACCAATTCCCCTACGGATAATTGTAATTCTTCCTTCATGAAGACTCCTTCTTCTGGAACCTTCATAAAGACTCTTTCTTCAGCAGTATTAACATATGATAGTCCTCTTGGCATACTAGACGTTAGCTTTTTATCTCCTCTATAAAAGCTCATTTGAAATACATCTTTATCTATTACAGCTTTAAGATCTCCTGATTTAAATATTATATTTTTTTCATTTTCTTCTATTAAACTATTAACCTTCTCATCTTTATAAATTTCAAAGTTTGGAGACTTTTTTCGTTGTCCCATAAAATGATATGCTCTAACTCTTATTACATTTTCCATTGGCGAAGAGATTTTATATGTTATAACTGGCCCCTTTAATGTATCTCCTCGTTGGTTTATCTTATTACATGGTGCATAAAGAGTTACAACATCCTCTTCTATTTTAGTACTATAAACTTCTTGAGGGCTAAATATCTGATATCCTGGCTTGTCCAGCCAGCATCCATTGCTAAATTTCATATTAATACACGCTCCTACTCTGTTTCCTAAATAAGCTTTTGTCTTTAGGAACTTTATAAATTCTATTATTTTATTTATTCTTTCTATTTAAACTATGCTAAATTATCTAACTATAACATTCCTGCTCTATTAGCCTTTTACAGACCCTGCTGAAACACCACCAACAATATATTTTTGCCCTAATATAAATATAATTAATACAGGTAGCAATGTTAGTATTATATCTGCACTAACTAAATTCCATGAATTTTCAAATGCTCCAAAGAAATTATAAACCGCTAATGTCATTGGCCATTTTGCAGAATTATTTAAATAATATAAAGGCATTGTAAAGTCATTCCAAACAGCCATAAAATTCAAAACAAATAAAGTCGAAATAATCGGTTTTAATAATGGAAGTATTATTTTTATAAATAATCTAATTGGTCCACATCCATCAATAACAGCGGCTTCATCAATCTCTCTAGGTATTGTTGAAATAAACCCATATGATAAAAATAAGCTAAGAGGAATGTTTATTGCTGCATAAACAAGAATAATCCCTAATCTAGTATTTACAAGATTTAATGCCTGCAAAACTTTCATTAATGCAACATTGTTAATTGGTATCGCTATACCTGAAAGGATAAAGTAATATATAAAATTATTAATACCTTTACGATTTCTTGCAATAACAAACGCCGCTGCTGCTACTACAATTACAATTATTAAAACACTACAAGTAGCATATAAAAGGCTGTTTAAAAACGATGAGACCAATTTTCCCTGTTCGATTACTGTTTTATAGTTTGCAAATATCCATTCTTTAGGCAGAGACAGCGACATCTTATTTGATTCACCTTGACTCTTAAAAGAATTAAGAAATAAAACTACCATTGGTATTAGTACTAATAAGCTTATAAAAATTGTTACTATATTTGCGATTACGCTTCCAATTGACTTCTTTAAAGTTACCATTATGCATCTACCTCCTTATTTTCCATAGATTTTATAATGAAATATACTAATAGTAATAATGCAAAGAATAATATACTTGATAATGTAGTACCCATTGCATAATTTCCTTTAGAGAACTCCTTATAAACTGCAGTATTAATTACACCTGTTGCATTACCTGGTCCACCGTTAGTTAATGAATAAATCATATCAAATACTCTAAATCCATATGTTACATTTAATATAGTTGCATTTATAATAATTGGTTTTAATAATGGCAAGGTTATTAATCGAAACTTTTGCCAAAAATTAGCACCATCAATATTTGCTGCTTCATAATAATCAGGAGAAATAGACATCAATCCTGCAATAATTACAACCATTATGTACCCCATACCCTTCCAAGTATCTACAGACATGACAGTTGCAAAAACAATTTTTAAATCAGTCAGCCAATTCATAGCCAAGAAATCCATCCCTACAGATTTAAGAAAATTATTTACGAATCCTGTATCTGGATGTAGCATACTTTTGAAAACAAGTCCCACTACTAAGTAAGACATTACTTGAGGAGAAAATATAACCATTCTATGAAAGTTTTTTAGTTTGATAAATTTTTGTGTTAATAATAGGGCTAAAGCTAGACCAACTACCGTTTTCATGATTGTTGTAACTGTAGTAAATAATACTGTATTCCACAAATATGCACGGTATTCTGGCTTACCTTTCAATACTTCAGCATAATTTTTGAATCCTATAAAATTGATCTTATCAGTGAAATTATTCCAATCCGTGAATGAATATAATATACCTATAATTCCTGGTAAAAAACAAAGTAAGAAAAAGATTAATAGAGCCCCGCTTGTAAAGTACCACGGATATAATTTTTTTCTGTCCATTCAAATCCCTCCATTTTAATAAAATAAGGTTTCAAAAGGAGAAACCTTATTTTCATATAACCGTAATTATTTATCCCAATCAGGATCTTTTTGTAATTTAGCTTGTTCTGTTCTTCTATTCATAATTGTTTCTAATACTTGCTTTGGAGTTGATGAACCACTATACATAGCCTCTAAGTCTTTTCCAATATCCATCCATTGGCTGTCAATATATTTAACGCCAGCTTGCATAACCATTCCTTTTTGCAATGAATCAATGTATGCTTGGTCCTCTTTTGAATATTTTGATTTTACTTCAGGCCAGCATAATTCTGATAATCCTGGTTGTCCATCTAAACGTTTTTGTAAGTTCTCAGGTTTTGCTAGGAAATCAAAGAATTTCTTTGCTTCTTCTACATGCTTTCCATTTTTATTTATAAAATATGCATTACTTGCAGGATTCACACCAATTGTTTGGTTATCTCCCCAAGGCATTGCAAATATACCTAACTTATTAACGTCAAAATCAGGAAAATCCGATTTCACTTCATTTCTCCATGCTGATTCTGCTATAAACATTGCAGCTTTTCCTTTTGCCATTGCTTCTTTTGCATTTTCTACTGAATTACTTAAGTAATTATCTCCATAAAAACCTAAATCAGCACATTCTTTTAATTCATTGATTATAGTTTGTAATTCAGGTATAGAATCTAAATCAACTTCATTTTTATTAAGCTTATTGTATAAGTCTGGATGCTTTTGTTGATACATTGCTCCTGTTTCAAATAATGGAAGTACTTGATGCCATCCATTTTGAGTTCCTTCATAAATTGGAGTAACTCCTGAATCTTTTATTTTTTGACATACATTTTTGAATTCTTGATAATTAGTTGGTATTTTCAAGCCTAATTTTTCAAATATCTCTTTATTGTAAACATAGAAATACATTTTTTTACCTGGAAAAGTGATACCATAAACTTTGCTATTGTATGAGATTGAAGGAAGAACATTTGGGTCCATTCTCTTTACCCATTCTTCACTTGATACATCTAATACGTATTTTTCAGGATTAACTCTTGTTACTAGATTTAAAGGATCAGCATCCGCGCAGAAAATATCTGGTGCTTCACCAGAATCCAACTTTACTTTAAGTAAATCACGCCATTGAGCATCCGGAGAAATTTGAAAATCAATTTTAATTCCTGTTTCTTTTTCAAAATCTTTTGCCAAATCCTGTACAACTCCAGATGTTGGAAGACCTGATTGATGAGATCCAAATGTTAATGTAACTGAATCTCCACTTCCCGATGCACTTTTACTTCCATCTCCATTGCTGCTTCCACACCCTACAAAAGCACTCCCTATCAGTGCTGTCATACAAACCGCACTAACTAATTTTAATAAACGTTTACTCATTAACTATACCCCCATTAATATAAATATTTGTCCACATTTCTGATATGCTTTACATTGGCTACATGCTTATAATATCACTAAGTATATTAATTAGACATAGATAAAAAAGAACTCCGTTTTGCACTTTTTTGAACATTATTATATAATGTGTTTTGGAGAGGAGGATTATAATGAATTATAAATTACGTTATTCTCAAAAGACATACTTATTTTCTATTTATGGGTTGCTAGTAGCCTTATTATTGCTTTTATTCTTTCTTTGTTTTTATTACTTTTATAGTGATAATATTTACCAAACAGCCAAAACCAAATCTGAAACTATCAGTGCCTCTATTCATAAATCAGTATCAACCGAATTAAATAATATGTCCACAATATCCATGAATATTGTCTACTCGAATGCTATAAAAAAGAATTTTACTAGTTTTACACATAATAACACAGATACAATAAATCTCGAACATTTTACTCAATCTAGAGAAAACGTTTTAGCTATATATGATATTATTACTGCTATAATCGGTCCCTTTCAATCAGCCAGTCAAGTTAATCTTTATACACAAAATGGAATATGTATAGGATCAGGTTTCTTTCAAGGAGTAATAAATGTAGATTTGAATACGGTACCATGGTATAAGGATACATTAGATAAAAATGGTGAAAAAAATATTTTTCTTACTGATAAATTATCATACTCTCCTACTAAAATTGAAAATATGTCAAACCATCATTATCTTTCACTTTCACGTGTATTCTTTAATCGAAATAATGAACCAGAAGGTATTGTTGAAGTAGTACAAGATTGCAACACTGTATTCTCTCTAATTTCAGAATTAAAGCAAAAAAATCCTTCAACATCATTCTATATATATAATGAACATAATGAGTTAGTTTACCCCTATTCATCTGCCCCAGAAGATAATATAAATTATACTAATACTATACAAGAACACAATTTAAGTCCATCAGTTGGGTATTTTATTAATATAGATAGTAAGCATGATGTCCTGATGTCGTATCAAAAAGTCGATTCATATAATTGGACAATCATTGCCGTTGAACCTAAGGAAGTTGTTTTCAGATCATTGCACTCCTTTAAAGAAGGTTTTATTATTATAGCTATAATTTCAATCATTTTTACACTATTTTTATGTTTTATAATTTCAAGTAGATTAACTCAACCTTTAAGTACTTTAACTAATTCTACAAAGATGGTCACTATAGACAGAGTATTAAATGAAAATGAAACTCTATTAGTTCCAATTAATAGTAATATACTTGAAATTTCCGAGCTCTATCAATCGTTTTGTGATATGTATGAAAAATTAAGAGATTCTTCTCATGAAATTTTATTATTAAAATCAGAAGAAACTCGTGCAAAACTACAAGCGACCCAATCTCTTATTAATCCACACTTTTTATATAATAGTTTAACAAATATAAGTATCATGGCTGAAGAAGATATGAATAGCGAAATAATTAATATATGTCATGCATTGTGTGATTATTTCCGTTATATTACAACATGCGATGAAACTGCTGTTCATTTATCTTTAGAAATATCATATACGGAAAAATATATTGAATGTATGAAAATGCGATATGGAAGTGATTTTATTTATACTTCAAATATTCATGAATCAACAAAGAACATTTTAATTCCTAAACTAATAATACAACCTATAGTAGAAAATGCTTTTAAATATGGCTTTAGCTCCTCACCACCTTGGATTTTAGATATCAAATCTTCTATAACAAATGATCAAAAGTGGCTTATATATATCGAAGATAATGGTGGTTGTTTAAGTGATCAAGATAAAGAGAAATTATTATCTAATCTCTATAATTTAAACAGAACTAAAGAACTAAAATCATTAAGGATTGGCGGAATGGGACTTAAAAATGTATATCTAAGATTACAACTTTTATATGGTACTGAAGCTATATTTTCAATTGATAATTCTCAAAAAAATAGAACAATTTTTATAATCGGTGGACCCGTACATCTAAATAAGGAGGATTTTTATGAACAATACACACACCTATAAACTTATTGTTGTTGAAGATGAACATCTTATAAGACAGAATATAATAAAAAAAATTAATTCTTTATCTATTCCTTTTGAATTAGTAGGTGAAGCTAGCAATGGAGAAATTGCCATTCCTCTCATAGAACAGCAATGTCCATCTCTAGTTATTACTGATATAAGAATGCCTCAATACGATGGATTAGAATTAATTAAATATCTCTACAAAAATCATCCTCATATAAAGACTATGGTATTAAGTGGATACAATGATTTTAAATATGCTCAGACTGCATTAAAATATGGTGTAAAAGATTTTTTATTAAAACCAGTAAAAATAGAAGAACTTAGCACTGCTTTACAAAGCATTCTTGTTATGCTTGAGTCCGAAAGTAAAGAATTCTCTTCATTTTCAATTGATCACCACAGTCTAAAGCCTGAAAGCCTAAGCCAGTTACTTGAAAATTACTTGCTTAATAACTATGCCTCTGTGACATCAATAACCGAAATTTCTGAGAAATTTGGATTTACAAGTGAATATATAAGTAAGATTTTTAAGAAATATACCGGAGTAACTCCGATAAAATATATCACTAGAATTCGCATTAATGAAGCCAAACAGCTTTTAATTAATCAGCCTGACTTGGAAATAAAAAAGGTTGGTGAATTGATTGGTTATAAAGATGCCTTCTATTTTAGCAGAGTATTTAAATCTAATGTAGGTGTGTATCCTAGCGACTATAGAATAAAACATTTAAATTATAACTAATAATTCTATATTGTTCTCATAATATTGTGTTTTACACCATATTAATTACTATCATGAATTTATCACTCCAAAGAAAAATAGAAGGCAAACTCTCATATTGACTGTTTGCCTTCTGCCTCTTAAGTAACTAACCAAAAACTTTTAATCTATCAAAACTTTTTCTTAGAACTAAGCTGAATAATTATTTTCTTTATTAACTAAATGACTCCTAACTTTCAAATGCTTGAGATAAGTCATAAATTATATCATCAATATGTTCTGTTCCTATTGAAAGACGGATTGTATTTGGTTTAATTCCTGACTCTGCTAGTTCAGTTTCATTCATTTGAGAATGTGTTGTACTCGCTGGGTGAATTACTAATGATTTAACATCAGCTACATTTGCAAGTAGTGAGAATATTTGTAGTTTATCAATAAATTCCTGTGCTTCCTTTGCTCCACCTTTAATTTCGAATGTGAATATAGAACCTGCTCCCTTAGGAAAATATTTTTTATATAAAGCATTATCAGCGCTCTCTGGTAGCGATGGATGATTAACACTTTCAACCTTTGGATGATTCTTTAAAAATTCTACAACTTTTAAAGCATTCTCAACATGACGTTCAACTCTAAGTGAAAGAGTTTCTAAACCTTGTAATAATATAAATGCATTAAATGGACTTATGCATGCACCCGTATCTCTTAATAAAATAGCACGAATTCTTGTCACATATGCGGCAGCCCCAACTGCTTCTGCGAACTTAATTCCATGATAGCTTGGATCTGCTTCTGATAATTGTGGGAACTTTCCTGAACCTATCCAGTCAAACTTTCCTGAGTCCACAATAACTCCACCTAGTGATGTACCATGTCCACCAATAAATTTAGTTGCCGAATGAACAACTATATCTGCCCCATGTTCAATCGGTCTAAATAAGTATGGTGTTCCAAATGTATTGTCCACTATTAGTGGTATTTTATGCTTATGTGCAATTTCTGCTAATGCTTTAACATCTAAAATATTTGAGTTCGGATTTCCAAGTGATTCAATTAAAATTGCTTTAGTATTATCTTGAATTGCATTTTCAAAATTTGATAGGTCAGATGGATCTACAAATGTTGTTGTAACACCGTTTGTAGGAAACGTATGTGCTAACAAATTATAAGATCCTCCATATATAGTTTTTTCTGCAACTATGTGATCACCAGCTTTAGTTATATTTTGCAATGCATATGTTATTGCTGCTGCTCCAGATGCTACCGCAAGAGCTGCTACTCCGCCTTCCAAAGCTGCAACACGTTTTTCAAAAACATCTTGTGTTGAATTTGTTAAACGACCATATATATTTCCAGCATCAGCTAATCCAAATCTTGCTGCTGCATGTGCAGAATTTTTAAATACATATGAAGTTGTTTGGTAAATTGGTACTGCTCTAGAATCTGTTGCTGAATCAGGTTGTTCTTGCCCTACATGAAGTTGAAGTGTTTCAAATTTTAATTTTCTTTCTTGATTACTCATAATTTGTTGCCCCCATTTTATATAATTTTTATTTCTAATATATTTACTATGATTTGTACGTTACCCTAATTTTCTAGATATTATATTTAGCTTTGAATTTGATTTTTATCACGACCCTAGAGAAATATACAAATAATTAGACATTTAGATAATAAAAGAGCTACTTTCTAGATAAGAAAGTAGCAAAAAAATATGTACATTCTTATCTTTCAGATAAAGTATCTGCAGGAATTAGCACCTTAAATTAAAATAGATTTTTAATTCAGGTTGCTAGGCATCATAGGGCCAGTCCCTCCGCCTTTCTTGATAAAAATTATTATATTATATTATTCTTAGTTGTTTACTATGATATAAAGTATACATTTTATTGCTATATATGTCAACAGTATTTTAAATTTTGTATGTATTTTTTATTAATTAGTTATTTTATCTAGAATTCACAGTCATATATTCTAAATAAACCCAGTCGCAATGTTTCTTTTCTACTTTACAAATATTTAATCTTGATAGATAATAATTATTATAAACGACATGGAGGTAATAAAGATGGAAAGTTTAACTTTAGAAGAAGGAATGAAAGCTCCTGATTTCACATTAGTAGGATCTGATAAAAAAGAACATAAATTAAGTGATTATTTAAATAAAAAAGTCATCTTGTACTTTTACCCTAAAGATAATACTCCTGGCTGCTCACAAGAAGCACAAGATTTTAAAAATGGTTTGGATGATTTTGAAATGAAAAATGCTGTTATTTTAGGTATAAGCAGAGATTCTCTAGCGTCTCATGATAAATTTATTGCAAAATATGAATTGCCCTTCATTCTTCTTTCAGATGAAAAAGAGGAGGTATGTAATCTCTACGGCGTATTAAAGGAAAAAAATATGTTTGGGAAGAAATCCATAGGTATTGAAAGAAGTACATTCGTAATAGATGAAAATGGGATTATATCAAAGATTTATAGGAAAGTTAAAGTTACAGGACATATAGAACAATTAAAATGTTCTATACAATAATTTAATTATTTAAAATATTGTATGATAATAAATAAAAAAAGATAGTTATTACAACTATCTTTTTTGCTTACCTCGCAACGTCCTACTCTGCCACACAGTCTCCCATGCAGTACCATCGGCGCTATAGACCTTAACTTTCCTGTTCGGAATGGGAAGGAGTGTTACCTCTATGCCATCATCACGAGATGCATAATTTACAGAAATCTTCGATTTCGTGTAAATTAGCACTCAGCGAACGAATGTGAGTCAAGTTTCCTTTGAAAAAAGACTCTTAGTTTACGCTTATACCACATTTACATTAATCTATTACTGTAATTATTCCTTTTTGAAAAAACTTTGTTCTTTCAAAATTGCACATAAGTGAGAGTCCAAATTTCATATTTGGTTTCTCGAACTTACTCAGCGAACGCTAGTGAGTCGAGCTTCCTCTCTATTTAATGTATATTACAACTTGACTATATTGGTCAAGCCCTCGACCTATTAGTATCAGTCAGCTAAATATGTTACCATACTTACACCTCTGACCTATCAACCTTGTAGTCTTCAAGGGGTCTTACTAGCTTATGCTATGGGAAATCTCATCTTGAGGTGGGCTTCACACTTAGATGCTTTCAGCGTTTATCCCTTCCCGACTTAGCTACCCAGCTATGCTTCTGGCGAAACAACTGGTACACCATAGGTCAGTCCATCCCGGTCCTCTCGTACTAAGGACAGCTCCTCTCAAATTTCCTACGCCCGCGACGGATAGGGACCGAACTGTCTCACGACGTTCTGAACCCAGCTCGCGTGCCGCTTTAATGGGCGAACAGCCCAACCCTTGGGACCTACTTCAGCCCCAGGATGCGACGAGCCGACATCGAGGTGCCAAACCTCCCCGTCGATGTGAACTCTTGGGGGAGATCAGCCTGTTATCCCCGAGGTAGCTTTTATCCGTTGAGCGATGGCCCTCCCACGAGGTACCACCGGATCACTAAGCCCGACTTTCGTCCCTGCTTCACTTGTAGGTGTCGCAGTCAGGCTCCCTTCTGCCTTTACACTCTTCGAACGATTTCCGACCGTTCTGAGGGAACCTTTGGGCGCCTCCGTTACATTTTAGGAGGCGACCGCCCCAGTCAAACTGCCCACCTAACAATGTCCTGTCACCAGTTTCATGGCATCCAGTTAGAACTTCAATACTATCAGGGTGGTATCCCAACAACGACTCCACCAAGGCTGACGCCCTAGTTTCCCAGTCTCCCACCTATCCTGTACAGACAATACCGAAATTCAATGCTAAGCTACAGTAAAGCTCTACGGGGTCTTTCCGTCCAATCGCGGGTAGCGAGCATCTTCACTCGCACTACAACTTCGCCGGATTTGCAGTTGAGACAGTGCACAAGTCATTACGCCATTCGTGCGGGTCAGAACTTACCTGACAAGGAATTTCGCTACCTTAGGACCGTTATAGTTACGGCCGCCGTTTACTGGGGCTTAAGTTCACACCTTCGCGTTACCACTAAGTGTTCCCCTTAACCTTCCAGCACCGGGCAGGCGTCAGCCCCTATACATCAGCTTTCGCTTTAGCAGAGACCTGTGTTTTTGTTAAACAGTTGCTTGTGCCTATTCTCTGCGGCCTGATTTCTCAGGCACCCCTTCTCCCGAAGTTACGGGGTCAATTTGCCTAGTTCCTTAACTGCAATTCTTCCGTCGGCCTTAGGATTCTCTCCTCATCTACCTGTGTCGGTTTGCGGTACGGGCACTACTTCTCTCTCTAGATGCTTTTCTTGGAAGCATGGAATCAGATACTTCGGTTCCGTAGAACCTTCCCCATCACGCCTCAGAATTGTTGGAACGGATTTGCCAATCCCAACTCCCTAAACGCTTAGACTAGCATCCAATAGCTAGCACATCCTATCCTTCTCCGTCACACCATCGATAATAACGATTATAGTGGTATTGGAATATCAACCAATTGTCCATCGACTACGCCTTTCGGCCTCGCCTTAGGTCCCGACTAACCCTGAGAAGACAAACTTTACTCAGGAAACCTTAGATATTCGGCCTGTAGGATTCTCGCCTACATCTCGCTACTAATGCCAACATTCTCACTCGTAATCAGTCCACCGCTCCTTACGGTACGACTTCAGCCCGATTACGACGCTCCTCTACCGCTCACGTAAAACGTGAACCCGTAGCTTCGGTGGTAAGTTTGAGCCCCGGACATTTTCGGCGCAGGATCTCTTGACTAGTGAGCTATTACGCACTCTTTTAATGAGTGGCTGCTTCTAAGCCAACATCCTAGTTGTCTTAGAAATCCCACATCCTTTTCCACTTAACTTACACTTTGGGACCTTAGCTGACGATCTGGGCTGTTTCCCTTTTGACCATGGAACTTATCTTTCATAGTCTGACTGCCGGACTGATAGTATGTGGCATTCGGAGTTTGATAAGGTTCGGTAAGCGCTATGCCCCCTAGCCTATTCAGTGCTCTACCTCCACTACTCACATTTTCCGACGCTAGCCCTAAAGCTATTTCGAGGAGAACCAGCTATATCCGAGTTCGATTGGAATTTCTCCGCTATCCACAGCTCATCCCATGCTTTTTCAACAGCAACGTGGTTCGGTCCTCCACGAGGTTTTACCCTCGCTTCAACCTGGCCATGGATAGGTCACCCGGTTTCGGGTCTACAGCATGCAACTAGTCGCCCTATTAAGACTCGGTTTCCCTTCGGCTCCGTACCTTAAGTACTTAACCTCGCTACATACCGTAACTCGTTGGCTCGTTCTACAAAAAGCACATCATCACACACATAAGGTGCTCTGATCGGTTGTAGGCACATGGTTTCAGGTTCTATTTCACTCCCCTCCCGGGGTTCTTTTCACCTTTCCCTCACGGTACTGCTTCACTATCGGTCATCAGGTAGTATTTAGCCTTGGGAGGTGGTCCTCCCTGCTTCCCACAAGGTTTCACGTGTCTCGTGGTACTCTGGTGCAGAACTGATTATCATAGTTTTCACTTACGGGACTATTACCCACTGTGGTCCAACTTTCCAGTTGTGTTCAATTAACTATGATTTCTCGTTATGTTCTGTCCGCAACCCCAGAGATAAATCTCTGGTTTGGGCTCTTTCCTTTTCGCTCGCCGCTACTAAGAAAATCGATTTTTCTTTCTCTTCCTCCAGGTACTTAGATGTTTCAGTTCCCTGGGTATACCTTCATAAAGCTATGTATTCACTTTATGATACATGGGGTTTCCCATGTGAGTTTCCTCATTCGGAAATCTTCGGATCTCTGACTATGTGCGTCTACCCGAAGCTTATCGCAGCTTATCGCGTCCTTCATCGGCTCCTGATGCCAAGGCATTCACCATGCGCCCTTTGTAGCTTGACCTAATTATTAGTCATATCACAAAGAATATTTATTCTTGGCTTTGTTGTATTTTATATACATTAAATCTATGTGCAATTTTCAAAGAACATCTTGCTTGCTTATTACCGTCAATTGCTTCGTCAGCTATAAATTTTACTCATTTACGTACGTGAAGTACGCTTCATTTCATAAAATTTTCGCTTTCTTGCACTTGTCGCTACTAAGCTACGCATTTTGAAAGACTTAGTCTTTCAAAATTGAACAGAACAAATATTTAAGTAACCTTTGAGCAAGTATTTTATATTTTGATACATAATAATGTATCTGTACTAGTCAGACATCATGCTGATCTAGATTTCTCCATAGAAAGGAGGTGATCCAGCCGCAGGTTCTCCTACGGCTACCTTGTTACGACTTCACCCCAATCGCTGACCCTACCTTAGGTCGCTGCCCCGCTTGCGCGTTAGCTCACGAACTTTGGGTATTGCCAACTCTCTGGTGTGACGGGCGGTGTGTACAAGGCCCGGGAACGTATTCACCGCGACATTCTGATTCGCGATTACTAGCAACTCCAGCTTCATGTAGGCGAGTTTCAGCCTACAATCCGAACTGAGACTGGTTTTAAAGTTTGGCTCCACCTCACGGTTTAGCATCTCTCTGTACCAGCCATTGTAGCACGTGTGTAGCCCTAGACATAAGGGGCATGATGATTTGACGTCATCCCCACCTTCCTCCCGGTTAACCCGGGCAGTCTCGCTAGAGTGCTCAACTAAATGGTAGCAACTAACAATAAGGGTTGCGCTCGTTGCGGGACTTAACCCAACATCTCACGACACGAGCTGACGACAACCATGCACCACCTGTCTTCCTGCCCCGAAGGGCTTCCCCGATTAAGGGTAATTCAGGAGATGTCAAGTCTAGGTAAGGTTCTTCGCGTTGCTTCGAATTAAACCACATGCTCCGCTGCTTGTGCGGGCCCCCGTCAATTCCTTTGAGTTTTAATCTTGCGACCGTACTCCCCAGGCGGAATACTTAATGCGTTAGCGGCGGCACAGAGGTCATGACAACCCCTACACCTAGTATTCATCGTTTACGGCGTGGACTACCAGGGTATCTAATCCTGTTTGCTCCCCACGCTTTCGAGCCTCAGTGTCAGTTACAGTCCAGAAAGTCGCCTTCGCCACTGGTATTCTTCCTAATCTCTACGCATTTCACCGCTACACTAGGAATTCTACTTTCCTCTCCTGCACTCTAGATATCCAGTTTGGAATGCAGCACCCAGGTTAAGCCCGAGTATTTCACATCCCACTTAAATATCCACCTACGCTCCCTTTACGCCCAGTAAATCCGGACAACGCTTGCCACCTACGTATTACCGCGGCTGCTGGCACGTAGTTAGCCGTGGCTTCCTCCTCAGGTACCGTCATTATCGTCCCTGAAGACAGAGCTTTACAATCCGAAGACCGTCATCACTCACGCGGCGTTGCTGCATCAGGGTTTCCCCCATTGTGCAATATTCCCCACTGCTGCCTCCCGTAGGAGTCTGGGCCGTGTCTCAGTCCCAATGTGGCCGATCACCCTCTCAGGTCGGCTACGCATCGTCGCCTTGGTGAGCCGTTACCTCACCAACTAGCTAATGCGACGCGGGTCCATCTCATAGCGGATTACTCCTTTAATTGCTATGCCATGCGGCACTACAATCTTATGCGGTATTAATCTTCCTTTCGAAAGGCTATTCCCCTCTATGAGGCAGGTTACCCACGTGTTACTCACCCGTCCGCCGCTAATCCGCTCCCGAAGGAGCTTCATCGCTCGACTTGCATGTGTTAAGCACGCCGCCAGCGTTCGTCCTGAGCCAGGATCAAACTCTCAATAAAAAGTTTAATCTTAGCTTACTCAAATAAAAATTGCTGGTTTACTTAAATGTATTTATATCATTCTGTTCAATTTTCAAAGACCAATTTTTCTTTCTTACAACTACCGTTGTAATGTTTTGTTGTTATCTGTCGTTTCTGACAGCTTATTCAGTATATCACCGCTTTCGAAGCTTGTCAACAACTTTTTAAAAAACTTTTTGAACTCATTTTCAGTAGTTCTATTAGCTTCAAGTTATTAATTCTGCATCTCTTAGCGAGGATTTCATCATATCATCACCATTCGACATTGTCAACAACTTTCCTAGAAAATCTTTTTCCCTTTAAGTTGTTTTGTTTATGTCTCTTAGCGACGTGTTTTATCTTAACATCTCTGATATCTTCATATTATTTGCTTTCCTATTACTAAATGCGATTATCTTCACCTTTCTTTATAATCCGTCATTATTCTATATTTTATGCATACTGATACGCTAGCAATAGTTGTCCAAAGATTTAATATCATTTATTATATATTTAAACATTTGTATTGCACTCTCATATCTCTCTAATAAGCCCTGATAATCTGAGTTATAAAAATGCTATAACATCTTTATTTTTAATCTTTCTAATAAAGTTACTTAATTTGAGTCAAAAATACATTACACATTCAACTTTTTATCATTCTTGAATATCTCAACGATTTCTAAACAGCACTTTTAATTTTGCTTTTCGTATAATTGCCCAATTCTGATTTCACAGAAAATATTTTTAAAACAAACATTAATATTCCTGAAATTATTGAAATAAAAAATATTAAAAACCATAATGTTTTATATCCATAAACTTGAATATATGCTCCAGAAAAAAAAGTACTAAGAGCTGTACCTAGAAATCTGCCAAGATTCATTATTGCATTTAATCTGGCTCTATAATTGCTTGGACTATTATTTGCCACATAAACACCTGAGCTTATTGAACTTAAAATTTCTCCTAAAGTCCATATTATTGTGGAAATAATAAAAAAATTGAAATTATCAATATATCCTATCATTCCAAATCCTATAGCATATAATATTCCCGTAAAAGCCATATTAGTTAACTGATGATTTCTTTTAGTTATAAAACCTATAAAAATTGTAAGGACTAAAACAGTTACAGCATTTATACTCATAATGTAGCCCAAAAGTTTAGCACTTTCATTATTAAATTGAGCATTTAAAGTTATAGGCAAAGAAAACTTATGCTGAGCATAAATAAAGTTATATACCATATATAAAACTAGAAATAGACTTAATGCTGGCCTTTTCCAAAGCATTTGAAACGTATTTCCATTTTCTGCTATTTCAGCTTTACTTCCAACCTTTAATTTACTATTTACCGGATAAGTCTCTTTGATATTTTTCCATACCAAAAAGACTGCTATTAAAGAAGTTAGTGTATCCCCTAAAAATAATAATGGTAAAAGATTATTAAATAAAAAACCTGCTATTATTGGTCCAATTGCAACTCCTGCATTTATCGCTAGGTAGTTAAGAGAAAATCCAGCTTGTCTTTCTTCCTTAGAGAGTATATCTTGAATCATTGATTGAAATGCTGGACGTACAAAACCATTAAAAAATGTACTTATCAATAAACACATTATAGTAATCGAAACACTTTTAGTGAAAGCACAAGGTATTAATGTTACTGCTGCTATACTTTGTGCATATGTATATATTTTTTTTCTTCCAAACATATCTGATATTTTTCCACCTAAAATGGATGCTGGTATGCCTACAATAGATGATAATGTAACTATAACTCCAGTTGCTGCAGCTGTCATTCCAATTTTTTGAGTAAGATATAATGCGAGAAATGGTACTACAAAATCTCCAAGTCTGTTAATAAGTGTAGCAAAACATATCACATACATTTCCTTTGGTAATCCTTTATAATTATTAATGAAATCTTTCATTTGTTATGCCCCCTTTTCTTAATATATTTTACCTATAAAATCCTTAAATTTCAAAACATTCCCACTAAATAATTTTTATATAAATTACCATTTTAATGCTATAATTTTATCTATATTTCAATATTTTAGTCAAATATGATTATTATCTTTTTATTTATTGGATCCTATTTTATGACATTTGCATTAGAAGTATTAGGTTAATATTTAGAAGAATATATAAAGAAGCTAATAAACTTTATAAGGAATTAATGAATATATAAATAGTTATATGATACTGTCTACATCAGAAGCTATCACTATCGGATTTTAACCTGATAGTGACAGCTTCCTCTCCTTTAAACTAAGCAGTAGTTAAAATTTCACAAAATAGTTCATCACAGATTTTTCTTTAAATCCACACGATTTATATAAATTAAGTGCCCTACTGTTTTTATCAGCCACATCTAATTCTACTTGCTTTATATCTTTTTCACTTATTAATTTTAAAGCTGCCTTTAGTACTGCTCTTCCATAGCCTTTTCCTCTAAACTCTGGTAACACGCCAAAACCCAATATGAAAGCTGAGTAATCATTATATTCAATATGAATTTTACCTATGACTTCATTGTCTAATTCAGCTATATAGGCATTTTTTATTCTTGATTCATCTTCCTCAATTTGTTCAGTTTCTTCTTCAGCTAAAACTTTGAAACTTTCATTTTCCTCCTTATCAGAAAAATAAATCAAGTCTTGTCTTGATAATTCCTTCTTATCTGATGCCTTTGCTTTTCTTAAATTAATAGGAAATAAATTTTCTAAAAAATGCTGACTTATTAATTCCATCCCATATTCAGAAAAATCGTATTCTCCTCCTACTGCTTTTATAAATTCATTTCCAGATTTAGATTTACCATCTGTTAATAATAATATCTTCTTAAAACCATTCCTACTACATTCATCTATTGCAAGGTCAAAGAGTTTTTTAAAGATACCTTTTCTCCTCCACTCTGGATGAGTCATTCCATTAAGCTCAGCTATATTTCCTCCAAAACATGAAATTCCAAGATAAGCAACTAAAACATAATCTACATAATATAAAAATTCATTTAATCTCTTCTTTGATGTTTCTGAATTTTTATTCATTTCTAATTTAAAGTCTACTTCCAACTTTAAATTTACTTTATCCTTTGAAGTTATGATTTCTTGAAGTTTATTTATATCTTTATATTCTTTTTCACCTATATATTGCTTCATAGTTATTATATGATTTACTTCTTTCATTTTAAAATCTCCTTTTTGCTTGCTTTTGAAATTTTTAAATTTTTCATAGATTTTAATTTTAAATTCTTCATTGCACATCTCTCCTTTTTGATTGCTGATCTTATCATATACTATTGATATTACTGAATCTCTAAAAATGGACAGAAAAATCCCGCAGACACAAACCTATAGATGGCTTCTATCTGCGGGCATTATAAAAACAGGCAAACCTGTTATGATATTCGTCCTTAATAGTACACATATTTATGAAAGGTTATCTAAATTCCGCGAAAATATAACACAAATAAAAGGTACAACTACCATAAGAATGTATTTCCGCCCATATTTATTTTTAAACAGCAATCACCTTTACACTCTTTATCATATTACCATTTCTCCTTTCATAAGACTTACTATACTTTTACAATAAATCCTTCAATAAATTAACATTATCATATGCAAAAATATTTGTCAATTAATTCAAATTTATTATTCTATTTCTTCACTAAAATTAGTAATCACATTTTTTATGCAAAATAAAAAAAGATAGTTATTACAACTATCTTTTTTGCTTACCTCGCAACGTCCTACTCTGCCACACAGTCTCCCATGCAGTACCATCGGCGCTATAGACCTTAACTTTCCTGTTCGGAATGGGAAGGAGTGTTACCTCTATGCCATCATCACGAGATATTAGCTTTTCCCAAATCTCTGATTTGGTTGAAAAACTTATGCAAATCGCTTTAGCGATTTGTATTCCTTATTCAATTGAAAGTTTTGTTCTTTCAAAATTGCACACAGTTTCTTTAATGTATATTACAACTTGATTATATTGGTCAAGCCCTCGACCTATTAGTATCAGTCAGCTAAATATGTTACCATACTTACACCTCTGACCTATCAACCTTGTAGTCTTCAAGGGGTCTTACTAGCTTATGCTATGGGAAATCTCATCTTGAGGTGGGCTTCACACTTAGATGCTTTCAGCGTTTATCCCTTCCCGACTTAGCTACCCAGCTATGCTTCTGGCGAAACAACTGGTACACCATAGGTCAGTCCATCCCGGTCCTCTCGTACTAAGGACAGCTCCTCTCAAATTTCCTACGCCCGCGACGGATAGGGACCGAACTGTCTCACGACGTTCTGAACCCAGCTCGCGTGCCGCTTTAATGGGCGAACAGCCCAACCCTTGGGACCTACTTCAGCCCCAGGATGCGACGAGCCGACATCGAGGTGCCAAACCTCCCCGTCGATGTGAACTCTTGGGGGAGATCAGCCTGTTATCCCCGAGGTAGCTTTTATCCGTTGAGCGATGGCCCTCCCACGAGGTACCACCGGATCACTAAGCCCGACTTTCGTCCCTGCTCCACTTGTAGGTGTCGCAGTCAGGCTCCCTTCTGCCTTTACACTCTTCGAACGATTTCCGACCGTTCTGAGGGAACCTTTGGGCGCCTCCGTTACATTTTAGGAGGCGACCGCCCCAGTCAAACTGCCCACCTAACAATGTCCTGTCACCAGTTTCATGGCATCCAGTTAGAACTTCAATACTATCAGGGTGGTATCCCAACAACGACTCCACCAAGGCTGACGCCCTAGTTTCCCAGTCTCCCACCTATCCTGTACAGACAATACCGAAATTCAATGCTAAGCTACAGTAAAGCTCTACGGGGTCTTTCCGTCCAATCGCGGGTAGCGAGCATCTTCACTCGCACTACAACTTCGCCGGATTTGCAGTTGAGACAGTGCACAAGTCATTACGCCATTCGTGCGGGTCAGAACTTACCTGACAAGGAATTTCGCTACCTTAGGACCGTTATAGTTACGGCCGCCGTTTACTGGGGCTTAAGTTCACACCTTCGCGTTACCACTAAGTGTTCCCCTTAACCTTCCAGCACCGGGCAGGCGTCAGCCCCTATACATCAGCTTTCGCTTTAGCAGAGACCTGTGTTTTTGTTAAACAGTTGCTTGTGCCTATTCTCTGCGGCCTGATTTCTCAGGCACCCCTTCTCCCGAAGTTACGGGGTCAATTTGCCTAGTTCCTTAACTGCAATTCTTCCGTCGGCCTTAGGATTCTCTCCTCATCTACCTGTGTCGGTTTGCGGTACGGGCACTACTTCTCTCTCTAGATGCTTTTCTTGGAAGCATGGAATCAGATACTTCGGTTCCGTAGAACCTTCCCCATCACGCCTCAGAATTGTTGGAACGGATTTGCCAATCCCAACTCCCTAAACGCTTAGACTAGCATCCAATAGCTAGCACATCCTATCCTTCTCCGTCACACCATCGATAATAACGATTATAGTGGTATTGGAATATCAACCAATTGTCCATCGACTACGCCTTTCGGCCTCGCCTTAGGTCCCGACTAACCCTGAGAAGACAAACTTTACTCAGGAAACCTTAGATATTCGGCCTGTAGGATTCTCGCCTACATCTCGCTACTAATGCCAACATTCTCACTCGTAATCAGTCCACCGCTCCTTACGGTACGACTTCAGCCCGATTACGACGCTCCTCTACCGCTCACGCTAATGCGTGAACCCGTAGCTTCGGTGGTAAGTTTGAGCCCCGGACATTTTCGGCGCAGGATCTCTTGACTAGTGAGCTATTACGCACTCTTTTAATGAGTGGCTGCTTCTAAGCCAACATCCTAGTTGTCTTAGAAATCCCACATCCTTTTCCACTTAACTTACACTTTGGGACCTTAGCTGACGATCTGGGCTGTTTCCCTTTTGACCATGGAACTTATCTTTCATAGTCTGACTGCCGGACTGATAGTATGTGGCATTCGGAGTTTGATAAGGTTCGGTAAGCGCTATGCCCCCTAGCCTATTCAGTGCTCTACCTCCACTACTCACATTTTCCGACGCTAGCCCTAAAGCTATTTCGAGGAGAACCAGCTATATCCGAGTTCGATTGGAATTTCTCCGCTATCCACAGCTCATCCCATGCTTTTTCAACAGCAACGTGGTTCGGTCCTCCACGAGGTTTTACCCTCGCTTCAACCTGGCCATGGATAGGTCACCCGGTTTCGGGTCTACAGCATGCAACTAGTCGCCCTATTAAGACTCGGTTTCCCTTCGGCTCCGTACCTTAAGTACTTAACCTCGCTACATACCGTAACTCGTTGGCTCGTTCTACAAAAAGCACATCATCACACACATAAGGTGCTCTGATCGGTTGTAGGCACATGGTTTCAGGTTCTATTTCACTCCCCTCCCGGGGTTCTTTTCACCTTTCCCTCACGGTACTGCTTCACTATCGGTCATCAGGTAGTATTTAGCCTTGGGAGGTGGTCCTCCCTGCTTCCCACAAGGTTTCACGTGTCTCGTGGTACTCTGGTGCAGAACTGATTATCATAGTTTTCACTTACGGGACTATTACCCCCTATGGTCCAACTTTCCAGTTGTGTTCAATTAACTATGATTTCTCGTTATGTTCTGTCCGCAACCCCAGAGATAAATCTCTGGTTTGGGCTCTTTCCTTTTCGCTCGCCGCTACTAAGAAAATCGATTTTTCTTTCTCTTCCTCCAGGTACTTAGATGTTTCAGTTCCCTGGGTATACCTTCATAAAGCTATGTATTCACTTTATGATACATGGGGTTTCCCATGTGAGTTTCCTCATTCGGAAATCTTCGGATCTCTAACTATGTGCGTCTACCCGAAGCTTATCGCAGCTTATCGCGTCCTTCATCGGCTCCTGATGCCAAGGCATTCACCATGCGCCCTTTGTAGCTTGACCTAATTATTAGTCATATCACAAAGAATATTTATTCTTGGCTTTGTTGTATTTTATATACATTAAATCTATGTGCAATTTTCAA
>NZ_CP014331.1:3855552-4280552 GCF_002969175.1 Clostridium sp. MF28 | reverse complement strand
AGTTACTGCATACTTTTCTGCTATTGAATTAATCTTCTTATTTAATTCTGGGAATTTATCATTATCTAAGAATACGCCTTCAAAGAAACCATATTGATAAGGAGACCATGCTTGAATAGTTATATCTTTAAGACGACAATATTCTAATACTCCCCCATCTCTATCTATAGAAGCATCATTTTTGATATTCATATTTAATCCTGCATCTATCATTCCTGTATGCATTATACTAAATTGCAATTGATTTATAATTATTTTGTTATTCAAATATTTGTTAAGTAATTCTATTTGCATTGCAGTATGGTTACTTACTCCAAAATATTTTACTTTTCCACTTTCGTGCAATTTAGAAAAAGCTTCTGCAACTTCTTCAGGTTCCATAAGCGTATCTGGACGGTGTAGAAGTAATGTATCTACATAATCTGTTTTTAATCTCTTTAAACTAGCATCTACTGAATTTAAGATATGTTCTTTTGAAAAATCATACATTATTCCTGGTACTATAGCACACTTAGTCTGAATGACCATTTTTTCTCTTATGGAAGAATCCATTTTAATTGCATCTGCAAAAACTTCTTCTGATTTTCCTCCCCCATATATATCAGCATGATCAAAGAAATTAATTCCTTCTTCTAACGACGTCTTGATGATCTTTTCCGCCTCGTTCCTTTCAACTGATGCCATTCGCATGCATCCAAGCCCAATTTCAGAAGCTTTGATTACGCTATTCCCAATATTTATATTATTCATCTTTATACCCTTCCTTCTTCAAATCTAATATCTATTTAAAATTTTGAATAAAATATCTACTATATCCCTCTATTGTAATTTCTCCTTATATCTTTCCTTCTGCAATAGATTGTTCGTGTTGACTAATCCAATTATATGCATCTTCTTTATCCCTTGTTAAAAGTAAGTATAAGATTTCTATAACAACCATAGCCGATACTCTAGAAAAGCTAAACTCATCTAGAAATAGTTTCTCTCTTGTTGAAGTATTTATATGATATTTGCTTTTGTTGGCAACAGGAGAATTCTCATGATTAGTTATAGAAATAGTTGTTGCCTGTCTTTCATTAGCAATTTCAAGTAAAGCTACAAGCTCTTTTGAAGCTCCTGAATTAGATATTACTATAACTACATCTTCTTTAGTTAAAGTATATGAAAATGCAAGTTGTGTTTCCCATATGGTATTAGTAACAGATGATATTCCCAACTGATTAAACTTATATGCTCCATCCATTGCTACAGGTATTGTATTACCAACCGCTGCAAATTGAACAATTCTTGCTCCTTTAATTGCTTCTAATATTCTTTTTATATTACCTTCATTCATCATTGAAATTGTTTGTTTCAATTCTTCAATTTTATTTGCTAATATATTTTGAAGTGATTGCATTATATTATTGGAATCTAATTCATTTGATATATTACTACTTTTTAAATTAACCATTTCTTTAGCTATTTTAATTTTCAAATCATAAAAACCTTTTAAATCACATTTTTTACAGAACCTAACTATTGTAGCTTCACTAACACTACTTTCTAATGCTAACTCAGAAACAGTCATTTCAATGACTCTTTCTTTATTATTAATTATATAATCAGCAATCTTTTTTTCTGCTTCATGTAAGCTTTTATAAATGCAAAGAATTTTATCTAGAACACTCTTTTCTATCTCTCTCACTTTAATAATTACTCCCTTAATCATCGTATTCAAGTAATTAATTCATAAAACTTCTTACTCAAAAGTATAGCTTAAATTCCATTGTTTCCTTACCTCATCCATTATATCCATGACATCAACAGACAATCTTAAAGTATCATTACCTGTTTTACTCATTACCATACTATTTACGCATTCAATTTCATATTCTAATGCTTTTGAACCATGGCCTTCTTCAATAATTTCTACACTTCCATCAGGATATGTAATTGTTGCTTTATCTGCTCTTGGAAAATTTTCAACAGTTATATATCCTAATTCTCCACATACAATTCCTCTCTTTGGCTGTTTTGCTCTCATAGTTAATGATATAACTGCCATTTCATCATCAGAATTTTTAAGAATTATACCTGACTGCTCATCCACTCCAGTTTCGAATTTCTTAACTGTAGTTAAAATTTCCTCTGGCTGACTAGAGAGAAAGTACCTTGTAAATGACAATGCATATGTTCCTATATCAAGAAGGGCACCTCCTGCTAAATCTGGGCTAAAAAATCTATTTGTCACATCATACTCTTTAAGGCTTCCAAAGTTAACTTGAATCATTTTAATCTTTCCAAGCTTGCCATCATCAACAATTTTACGTAACTTTTTATATAACGGCAT
The DNA here is from genome assembly GCF_002969175.1 of Clostridium sp. MF28. Classification (NCBI taxonomy): domain Bacteria; kingdom Bacillati; phylum Bacillota; class Clostridia; order Eubacteriales; family Clostridiaceae; genus Clostridium; species Clostridium sp. MF28. The sequence continues at coordinate 4,278,220 of NZ_CP014331.1, read as the reverse complement.
ATGATAAATAGTCATTGCTTCTGCCACTATTAATTTTTTCTCATTTGCTAATTCAACTATTTCTTTCAATTGCTTTCCATTTACAGTAATTGCTTTTTCACAAAATACGTTTTTATTATTATTAAGACTCTTAATTATATATTCATAATGATTACAGTGAGGCGTCGCTATATAAACGACATCTATATTATCATCTTTTAGCATCTCATCATAATCTCCGTAAGCTTTTTCTATGTTATATTTATTAGCAAAATCCCTTGCCTTTTCAATATTTCTTGAACCTACCGCATATATCTTCCCATTCACTTCATTTATGGCCTTTGCAAAATCTGCTGCAATTGTTCCTGGCCCTAGTACTGCCCAATTTATTTTATTCATATCCTTCACCTCATACGTTTTAATTTTAAATTTCATTCTTAATTAAATTATTTTTGTGAAATTTCCCTAATACCTTCCTTACTAGCAATAATCACTTTTGTGATTACATTAGTAAATAATGACGTTTCTATAACTCCACAAATTCTTATTAGATTATCATTTAGTTTATGAATATCTTTTACATTATTAAAGAATACATCTACTAATAGGTTGCCATTATCACTTATAGTAAATCCATCTTTTATATCGCTACTTCTAATCACCGGTTTCCCATTTAACTCTAGTACTTTTTTTTCAACATACTTCAAAGAGTCCTCTAAAACTTCAAGTACTACTGGAACATTAAATGTTAACTCTTTTTCAACTTTTGCTTCATCAACAAGGAGAATATATTCTTCTGCCATACTAGCAATTAACTTTTCCTTAGTATGAATTCCTCCACCACTTTTCAATGCATTTAATTTTTCATCAACTTGGTCACAGCCATCAAAAGCAACGTCCACTTTATCCACAGAACTTGTGTGCAAAACTTCTAAACCTTTTTCTATACAAAGCATCTTTGTTTTCACTGATGGAGTAACTATCTTTACGTTAATATTTTTATCCTGTTTTATAAATTCTATTAAATAAGCTATGCTCCTCCCTCCACCTAGACCTACTATCATCCCATCTTTTATATATTTCATGGCTTCCTTAGCACTATTTTTCTTTAAATCGTTATCACTCATTCTCAATATCCTCCTAAATACAGTATCAAGTTAATATAATCATAATATGATATATTTATTTCGTCAATATTATTATTTATGAAATAAAATTTCACCGCAGCATATCATTTATTATATGCTTTACCAAATGCAAAAAATGATGCTTTGAAGCATCATAAATCACTTCAAAGCATCATTATTACATATTTAAATATACTTTTTATATCTTCTAAGTACTTTAGCAATAGGTAATCCCAGTAATAATCCAATAACAATTTGAGTCACATTTCCAGGTATTGATGCAACTGGTGCTGCCCAATTTCCATAAAGTATTCCTTCAGTAATGTAGTATCCTGCTATCATCCAAATACCTGATAGCACAATTGCCAAAAGATTAAGTACGATACTATTACCTTCTTCATTTCTACTCCACGCTATGGCACCAACCATATATCCCATAATTCCTCTTACTATAAATGTAAATGGAGCCCAAAGCGCCCATCCTGATGATAAATCAAATATTGCCATTCCTACAGCAGCAGCTATAGCACCCTTCTCTTTTCCAAAAACAATTGCTGTAACAAATAACATTACAGTTCCTAAATGAACCAATCCGCCAGTAGCTAATATCGGCAATCTAATATTTATAAACGCTGTTGCAACAAATACTAGCGCTGTCAATAGTGCTGTTTCTACCATGTCTTTTGTTTTAAATTTGCTTTTTCTTCTGTTTATTTCCATTCCTTGCCCCACCTTGCTTAATTTAATAATTAATTATTTAAGTGTCTAATAAATGAATTTACTAATTCACCATTACTTTCAAAACCTAGATCTTTTAGTCCGTTCTCAATTATATTTAATGCATAAAGAATCTTATCAACTTTTGCATTCTCCCCCATGTGTCCTATTCTTAAAATTATATCTTCGTATGGATTTAGTGATGTTATAATTAAAGTATTGTATTTACTCAACATATGATTTTTAAGCCTCTGAGCTCCTATGTTTTCCGGTATTTTGACTGCTGTTACTGTATTTGAATAACCATCTTCTAAAAATAATTCAAGTCCAAATTCACTAACAGCCTTCCTAGTCGCATATGCTATTTTTTCATGTCTCTTGAGCACATTTTGAATTCCTTCATCCAAAATATTATCAACCGCTTTATCTAACCCCATGATATCACTTATTGGCATTGTGTACGGAAACCACTTATTTGCGTAATAATTTTCCCAGATATTAAGATTACAGTAAAACCCTATTACTGGAGTCTTTCTATTTTTCATTGCTTCTTTAGCCTTTTCGCTGATGCTTACCATAGTTAATCCAGCTGGAGCTGAAAATGCTTTCTGAGATCCACCTAATGCTATATCAATCTTCCAATCATCAACTCTTATTTCTTCTCCACCCATTGCAGAAACAGAATCAACAACAGTTAAAATTCCATACTCATTTAATAATGGACATATCTTAGATAAATCATTTAAAACTCCTGTTGGCGTATCGCAATGAACTATTGTTGCATACTTAAAATCATGATCCACACTTAAAAATTCATTTAACTTACTTTCATCTATAGCTTTGTTATAATCGCACGAAAAATATACCCCTTCTCCTCCGTACATTTCAACAAAGTCCTTAAAACTTCTCCCATAAATTCCATTGTCTAAAACAAGTACTCTATCACCTGGTTCAGTAAGAGATGCACATGCCGCTTCTAATCCTAAAATACCTTCCCCACTTAGTATATATACCGGATTTTTTGTCTCAATTATTTTTCCTATTTTATCACAAGTATTTTTATAGAATTCCACAAATTCTTCGTCTACATCTGGATTAGTAGTTATCCTAGCTCTTTCTAACCTTACATTCTCTCTAACACTTGTCGGACCCGGAGCATAAACAAATTTCTCATTCATAGAATGCATCCCCCTCCTTTCTTTTGTATTTTAATATTAATTAAAATATCATATATAATAAAAAAAGTAAATTGTACGGATACAATATGTTTTTTATTTTTAATTCTCTATTAAAATGTAACTTTCTAAATCGATCATTTTCATAAAATTAAGCCTTAAAAGGGTATAGCATCCGTAAACTCTCTAATGATAATCTACTACAAAATAAAAAATAAGCTTTCAAAAATAACTTGAAAGCTTATTTAATAGAATTTATAAAATTTTTTATGAATTCTTAGATTTATTTTGCATTTATTTCTTCTCTGTTAATTTCAATGCAAAATCCAATACTTTTTGACCATTCATCATTCCATAATCAACCATTGGTATTACATCTACTGGAATTCCTAGTGGCTCACAAATTTTCTTTGCCTTTCCTAATGTATATCCAACTTGTGGTCCTAACAAAGCAACATTTACGCCATCTAGATTTTTATCCATTTGACTTTCTGGAAAAGCTTCAATATCTACTTCTATACCTTTAGTCTTGGCTGCATCCTTCATTTTATTAACTAAAAGACTTGTTGACATTCCTGCTGCACAAAATAATCTAATTTTTATCATAATTAATTCCTCCTAAACAATGTATTTATTCTAGTGTTATTACTTAGTTAAAGTATTTACAAATTTTCTTAATTTAATTATTTAATCAATTAAACTCTTTTTTGTTATTAAATAATCCTGGCTATGTTCAAATAAAACCCTATTATAGGAAAACCATTAAATATTAATTTTTCCTTTTTATTGATCGGTATGAATTTATTATATAACAATAAATTTTCTTTGTAAATGTTTTCCGATATATCCAGCTAGGATAAGATTATCTTCAATAGGATAGTTGCGATTAATCTTTTATATAAATTTAATCATTTAGAACCGCAATTAATAGCAAACTATCGGAGTACCTTCTTCAATATTATTAAATAAGACCTTTGCTAGGTAATATGGTGCATTAACGCATCCATGAGAACCATTCGCTTTGTATATGTTTCCACCAAACTCTGATCTCCAGCTTGCATCATGTATACCAACATTCCCATAAAAAGGCATCCAGAAAGAAACCGAGCTACTATAATTTTCACCTTTCAAGGTAGCATCCTTTTGCTTATAATTTAATCGATAAACTCCAGTTGGAGTGGGAGATCCTCTGCTTGCATTACCTGTAACAACATCACCTTCTATTACAAGTATTCCATTTTTGTAATACCATAAGTGTTGAATATTCATATTAATTTCCACGTAAGTATTGCCTATGTCATTACTATCATGAGATAAAGCGACTTGCTTATATATAGGCTCTTTTTCTATATTTTCTCCTTTCTCAATATCTTTAATCAACTCTTTTGCCTCCTGTGAAGTATCAATTACCCATCCATAATTTCCTCCACTAACTTTTGTTATTGTTCCTAAAGATGTTTTGAAATCTCTTGTTTTTCCTGATGTATTATGCGTATTAGCAATTTTCTCCATATAATCATAGACTTTTTTTTCATCAATTGAAACAAAATAGTCTTGATCTACTTTAAGCCAATTGTGTATTATTGATCCATCAATAACTTCATTATCTTCGCCGAAGGAATATGTAATTTTTGATGATGCATATTTATCGAGTATATTTTTAGCGTCTAAAACTTCCTTAGATGTTGATACATACTTAGGATTCTCATAGCAATTAATTGATTCTAAATTAATTTTCTTCTCCCCACTAACAATTGCCTTTATTAAGTGTTCATACAAAGCATCTTTATTAATCCTATTTCCGTATATCTCTTTGTTAATTATATATCCATCATCTTTATATTCTAATTCAGGATTTTTAGGTGCCACTACACTGCTTCCTGTTATACAAGAAAGATTATTAAAGCTTTTCTTTAATAAATCTTCGTTATATGATACAGAATCCGTAATTGTATAATTCTTCTCTCCTAAAAAAGATAAAATCCAAGCAAATGAAATCTGCTTACTTTTCAGTTCTTTAATTTTGTCTCCTAAATCATATCTTAAGTTAATATCCGCTCCTTTTATTTCTTCCCTTGCACCATAACGTTCTTCTAATTCCACTGAATATGTGTCCATTTTAGATAATATTTCTTCTTCTGCCTCTCGCACTGTTTTACCTGAGACGTCAACTCTGTTAATTGTTGAACCAAAATAAAAATGATTCATAAAATGTATAGAAACTATTGAATATATAGCTACCAGGGCACAAATAATCATCATTATTCTTTTTGGATATTTTATGTATTGTAATATTTGTTTTATCATACTTATCCCACCTGACATCATTCAACCTTACAATTTTCATTTTTAAATCCTAAAATTATAGCTTGTACAGAAAATATATTAAGTAACTTTTATTGAAGTTTTATATTTTAATAATTATGTAATTATAATTGTATTTAGAACATTTTAAATTGAATTTAATAATTATAAAATGTTTATTATTATTTATAAAAAAGGAAAGTTCTGACCTAAAAAGATCAAAACTTTCCTTTGCATTAATTATAATTAATATAGAGCTTTTTACTCTCGTGTGTTGATTAGAAATATCTCTAATATTACTCATGAACAATAACAGGGCAGCCTGGGCTAATATTATCAAATATTGCCTTTGCCACATAATATGGTAGGTTTACACATCCATGTGAACCACCAGTCTTATATATTTCCCCTCCAAATTCATCTCTCCAACTAGCATCATGAAGACCAATATCATTCTTAATAAAAGGCATCCAAAAGCTAACTGGTGATGCATAATCTTCACCTATTAATACTGAATCTCTTTGTTTCGAATTTAAGTAAAACACTCCTGTTGGTGTTCCATGCCCAGTACTTTCATTACCTGTAACTAGATCACCTTCTACAACAAGATATCCATCTTTGTAGAACCATAAATGTTGTTTACCTTTATCAACTTCAACAAAAGTATCACCAACATTACTAAAATAACTGGATATAGAGGTTTGAGTATATATTGGATATTTACTTATAGTTTGTCCGCTCTTTATATTATCTATCAGAGCTTTTGTTTCTTCAGAAGCATTAATCATCCAACTATGGTTATTACCATTATCTCCACCACTAACCTTTATGCTTGTACCAAGTGATGATGCATAAGTATTTGCTATATTATCAACATAGTTTCTAACCATATTTTCATCAATTGTTACATTAAAATTACTATCAACGCCAATCCAATTCTTTATTATTGAACTATCTAAATATTGTGTTAATCCTCCAAAATTATAGGTGATTTTAGAGGTTAGATACCTATTAAGTGTATCCCTAGCGCTAACAACTACTGGGGAGTTTATTTTAAATCTAGGCTCTGAACTTTCGTAACAGTTAGCAGCCTCTAAATTCAATGTTGTATCTCCATTTTGAATCGCTTTTACTATGCTTTTGTATAATATATCTTTGTTTACTTTGTTTCCATAAACTTCTTTTGATATTACATAATTATTATTTACTAAGACTAAAGTAGCATTTCCAGATTGAACCACCTTACCATCATCAGAGCAACTTAGTTTATTTATAGAATCCTGTAACAATTTATTATCAAATTTGATACCTGAATCAGTTTTTAAACCAATGTCAGCTCCATTAATTTGTTCCTGAGCTCCTCCTCTTTCCTGTAATATTAATGCATATGTTTCAGGTAACTTTTGTTTTTCATTTGTTGTTTCAGCATATGCACCTATACTATTAATAAGAGAAATAAAAAATACAATGCTCAGACAATAGAAAAAGGTTATCATCTCTTTAGCAATTTTATTAGATCTATTTTGTTTTTCTTCCATAAAAACCCCCTTATATAAGATTCTATTAATATTAAATTTTTGCACATACAAGAAATTTTTATATAAATATTGTAAAGCTGCTATATACATTATTCCCCCTTTAAACGATCTTTGTAAAATATAAAATCTCTTGAATAATATAACATGTTATTAACAATTGTACATTACATATTATACAATATTTTCCATATAATAATCAATTGTCATATAATATTTCTCTTAAGTTAATTACATACTTATGTTAAATAACAAAATCTCAGTTGCTTGTATGGTCAGAAATTTTCTTAATCAGCTGCATTTCTAAGTGTATGTAAGAAAAATTCCCAAGTAAATATATTTTCTATTTTACTCCATTTATACAACTTTCAATTATTAATCAGTCTTTTTCATATTTTATCTGCAAACTTAAATTCATATAAAATAAAAAGGTATGAATTTTTCACCCATACCTTTAACTATCCAATTAGATTAATTTTAGTAGATCTAAAATTTACTTATTCTAGTTGTGTTTGGCATAATGATAAACACTTTAAATATGCATTTTCTAAACACCTAATAGTTTGTCTATTGTATCAACAAGATCACTTACTTCTGGCTTACTTAACTGTGCATTTGCTCCCACTGATTCTCCCTTATGTTTTAATTCTCCCGTAATTAGTGATGAGAATATTACAACAGGAAGCTTTTTCAATGTTTCATTTTCTTTTATTTTTCTTGTCAATGTGAGCCCATCCATCTGAGGCATTTCTATATCTGTAATAAGTAATTGAGCTTCTTCAATAAAGTTTTCACCTTTATTTCTTGCTAATTCTTCGAAGAAATCTAACGCTTGTTTACCGTCATCAAAAATTCTTAAATTCTTAAATCCTGCTTTTGTAAGAGTATCTTTTAATAACCTTCTAATTAAAGCAGAATCATCAGCCATAACTAATTTTATAGATGATCTATCCTTATAATCTACTTGTATAAGTCTATCTTCACTTATTCCAACACTTGGACAAATATCTGTAACTATTTTTTCAAAATCAAGCATAATTAATACTTTTCCATTTAAAAGTATATTTCCAACAGCTAATGAGTTTTCTGATAGATCATCAGGTTTTCTTATTTCATCCCATCTTATACGATGAACTCCAACTATATCATCAATATTAAATGAAACTTTTATTTTATTAAACTCACAAACTATAACCTTTGATCCAAGTTTTCCTGCCGATCTTTTTGTTAATATGTATTTTAAATCAATCAAAGTAAGTATCTCATCTCTGCATAGTATGAGGCCAGCTATCTCTGGCTTAGGATCTGGCAATTTAGTTAAGTTTGAAGGCATCTCTATTACCTCTTTAACTTTTACAACATTAATTGCATAATGATTTCCATTTGCGATAAATTCTATTATTTCTAATTCCCCAGTACCCGATTCTAGTAATATGTTATTGTTCATAATATCTCTCCCCCTTACTTAAAATCTTGTAATTGTAGCATTATTTTGCAAAATATATCCTTTCACTTTTTTATAGTTATCATAGCATTGATCCTATGTTTTATATCGTATTCATAATTATAGCTTATGTATATGTTGAATAAACATATTATTCTATTTATGCCTATACTTTTATTAAATACTTACATCTATTATCGTTGCCATATATAACTTCTTTAATTATATCATTTATGCATGATAATTTGTAATTAAAAAAACTAAAATTCATACTCACTGTGAAAGATACATAAAACTGTTTTACCTTAAAATGATAAAGCAGAAAACATTATTTTTTTATCTTTGTCTCATTTGCAGAAGCCTATCTTTCAATTTACCTTCAATTTCTTGTAATTCAGCTTCAGCAGCTTTACGTTTTTCTCTTCCTTCAATTTGTATTCGTAAAACTTCATCAAGAGTTGATATCAATGATTCATTTGTATTCTTTAAAGTCTCAATATCAACAATTCCACGCTCAGATTCTTTAGCTGTCTCAATTGTTGACATCTTTAGTGTTTCTGCATTCTTACGTAACAGCTCATTGGTCATGTTCGTAACTTCGTTTTGAACCTTGGCTGCATTGTTTGAATGAGCTACTCCAAGAGCTAATACAATTTGACTCTTCCATAGTGGAATAGTATTAACAAGAGTAGATTGTATTTTTTCTGACATTAATGAATCATTATTTTGAACGAGACGAATTTGAGGTGCCATTTGGAGTGAAATCATTCTAGTTAATTCTAAATCATGTATCTTTTTGTCAAAGCGATTGCAAAGAGCCACAAAATCATTTGTCGCCTGAGCATCTTCTGGAAGTCCACTTATCCTTGCTCTTTCTGCTAACTTAGGCAGCTCATCCTTTTCTAATTTTGAAAGCTTCTTTTTCCCAGCTAATATGTACATAGAAAGTTCTTTAAAATATACCTTATTTATTTCATACATTTTATCAAGCATAGCAATATCTTTCAAAAGCTGTATTTGATGATTTTCTAGAGCACTACAAATTTTATTAATATTCCCTTCAACCTTTTCATACTTTGCTTTCATTTGCGAAATCTTTTCTGCAGATTTCTTAAAAAGACCTAGAAATCCTTTTTTTTCTTCTACAGATTCAAAATTTTTAAGCTCACACACTACATTTGTTAACATTTCCCCGACTTCGCCTAAATCTTTTGTTTTAACGTTATTTAATGCTGTCTCAGAAAAATCTGCAATCTTCTTTTGAGCTCCTACTCCATATTGAAGAATTGAATTTGTATTATTTATATCTATTTTATCTACAAATTCATTAATCATCTTCTTCTCATCTTCTGTTAAATAGCTTTCATCAAAAATTTCTTTCTTCTTACTTTCTTCTACCTTTACATCAGTAACTTCCTCTTCAAAAGGTTCAAATGTTAAACTTGGCATCATATCTATATCTTCCTTAAATCCATCATTCACTTTTAATTCCTCCTTTTAGTTCAAGTCCTATTTTTTGAAATCATCTTTTTTGAGACCTTCTTGAGTAAATAGTGTTTCAAGAACAGAAATATCTGTAGAAATATCTAATGCTATTTCTTCAAATAAATCGTCTAATAACTTTTCAAATGCATTATTTATGGTATCCAAAGTCTTTTCAATTTCATTTTTTGCATTTCTTATATTATCACCCTGAACCGGCTGCTCATTCAATTCTTTATATGCATTAAGAAGCTTTAAAGTCATAGGCAGATAGTGTTTTGCAAATCTATCAACTTCTTGAAGCTTTTTAGGATTCTGCTCAACATACTTAAGTATTTGATTTATAATATTTTGGAGCCTATTTAATTTTTTAGAAATTTCTTCTTTATCTATAGAACTACTTATGTCTCCTATTTGTTTAATGTAATCCCTTCCCATTTCAATTGTATTCCTTAGTTCCATCTTCATTGGATCATTGAAGTCTTTTTTTAGCTCCTCTTGTTTTTTTAATTCATCTTCATTCCTTTTCTTCAAAGATTCCTGTGAAGTCAAATAATTCTCATAAACTTCATTATTTAACATGAAATAAGTCTGCTTATCATCAATATGTCCTTGTGGAAACATATTTAATTCAATCATTTTTCTTAAATCTTTAACTACAAATTTATTTTTTTTCCTAACAGCCTCAGCTAATTCACTAATGGAAGAATAGCTATTACCTCGTAGCAATTTCACATATTCTTTAAAACGCTTCGCTCTCTTTCTTAAATTTATACCCCTTAAAGTAAAAGCTCCACTCGCCGCAAGAAAAGAAAACAATATTCCTAAGCTAATCAAATTACTCATTAAAAATTCACTCTTAAAAGAAATAAGTATTGAATATGAAATTATTAATATTCCTAATATTCCGCTTAATATAGATCCAAATATTGTATACAATGTTCCTGATATACTTCCAACTGGTCTCTTAGCAATATATTTTTGTATTTTATCTTCAGATTTTGGAACAACATTCGCGATATTTTTATATCTATTTTTTAATTCATCTTTTATCTTTTTATCAAAATACTGTGATTTATCTACAAATTTATTTCTTGTCTCTCTAACAGTTTCTTGAGCTTTATCATCAATATCTTTTTTTATCTTAGCAAAATCTATGACATCGAATGCATTTTTTATTGTATCTCTAATTTGCTTTTCTAAATTAGAAAAATCTTTTTTATCCATTCCCCTGCCTCCAAATTATTTTATTAAAACTTAACTTAACATTAATTTATTTGCAACGATATATTGGCTTTATTATATCTTATTCTTGTATCCATTACAATTTGTAACATCTTTATCTCCCTTTAAAATTCTCATTCTAAGACATAAATATCCATAATTTTTTTATTTTGATTTTTATAGAAATGTAAAATCTGCTTCGTAGACTATGTATTTCTAATACCTTTAAAAATTGTTCTCAGATTTCATTATAATTTTCCCCAAAATAAAAAAATCGCAGGCGCTAGAATATAAATTCCTAAAGAATAAAATAAGCCCCGCGATAAATTATCGTGGAGCTCTAGTTTCAATAAAACGCAACCTTAAATTTTTATAATTCCATTAAAATTATATTATATATATTCTAATCCTCTAACTCATCTGAGAATACTCTTTCAATGTGCATCGCAAGGTATCCTATCTCAACTGATTTTATTTTTTTCTTCAATTCCTTACCTAGTTTCATACATATGTCTTCAGCAATTTCAAATGATTTTGGAAATCTTTCACTAATATAATCATTCATATCAAGCTTTATCGTTTCTCCTTTTAACATTCTTGCCGCCATATATTTAATGTGGTTCATAAGACGATTATAGGATAATGATTCGATATCTATTGTCTTTCCTGTACTCTCTTCAATGGATGTAATACATGATCTAACTAACATTGCTACTTGCATTGCTTGTGATACTTTTTCATTTCCTAGGCTTGAATGAATATGAAGTGCTATATAGCCAATCTCATCTTCATTTATTTCAATGCCTTCTATCTCTTTGATAATATCTTTTCCTTTACATGCAACTTCATATTCTTCTGGAAATAAAGCTTTGATGTCTTGTGTTAATGGATTACTAATTTGTTCATTATCTCTTATTCTTTTTACTGCAAATGCAATATGATCTGCAAGTGGGCATAAAATGTTCTCGTCTACTTCATGAAATTTCTTTTCTGCTTCCATAATAATATTATTCGCAATTTCTAAAATCTGAGGCTCTATATTGTTTATTATCTCCTTAGTCAATCCTCTTTCAGTTTCTTGCTGCAAGAGATATATATGTGCATTTTCTGGAGCTTCAATACGTTCATTGACCTTTTTACCAAAACCTATACCTTTTCCGAGCAAGATATACTCTTTATAGTTATCCATATTTATAGCGAGTACACCATTATGATTTAGTGCTTTTATCACTCTAAACATTTTATGCCTCCTCATCCCTTATATATTATTCAAATGCATCAACTGCAATTAAAGCTTCTCCGGCTTTTATATCTCCAGTTTTTAATAGACGCACCTTTTGATTGCTATTCAATGCAGTGCATATGCATGGTGATGCAATAGATGGTGCATTATTTTTTATAAATTCTAAGTCAAAGCTTAATATTTTATCTCCAGCTTGTACTTTATCTCCCTCTTCCACATAAGTTTCAAAGGCTTTTTTATCAAGCTTTACTGTATCTATTCCTATATGAATAAGTAATTCAAGTCCATCAGTTGTTGTTAATCCCAATGCATGTTTTGATGGGAATACAAAACTTATTACTCCATCTGCCGGAGCTATAACATTTCCATCACTTGGGACAACCACAGCTCCATCTCCCATTATCCTGCTCGCAAATACTTCATCTGGTACTTCTGATAAATCTTTTGCTTCACCTGTCAATGGACTATTTAAAATCACTGTACTTATAACTTTTCCTTGAACCTTTTTTTCAATACCTTTTTCAGTGTCTTTCTCTGATTCTTTTTTTATTATTGCATAACCAGTATCTTCTTTATCTGGTGCTGTAACTAAGTAATCTTCTAAATTTGATTTTATAACAGTTACTCTTGGCCCATACATTATTTGGACGCCTACGCCTTTATGAAATATCCCCGATGCTCCAGTTTGTTTTAACAAACCTTGATTCACCAATTCAGAGTTATGTACAGTACAACGCAATCTAGTTACACAGCAATCAACATCAGAAATATTGTTCTTTCCTCCGAGACCTCTGCATATCATGGCCGAAAGTTCGTCTGCGTTTTCATTTTGATCATTTTTCTTTGCTTCTAAATCACTTCTAGTATAAAGCTTAACTTCACCAGAATCTTCACGACCTGGAGTCTTTAAATCAAGCTTCTTAATTAAGAAGGTGAATAATAAATAGTATACTACAAAATATACGATTCCTACAATAACAATCAGTATCCAGCTTGTTTTAGCATTTCCTTGTAAAATACCAAATAAGAATAAATCAATAAATCCACCTGAGAAGGTCATACCTACGCCAACGCCTAACATATGCATTAACATATAAGCAAGTCCAGCAAGCACACAGTGAATTCCATATAATACTGGTGCTACAAATAGAAATGTGAATTCAATTGGTTCTGTTATACCAGTGAGCATTGACGTTAATGCTGCTGATAGTAATAATCCACCTACTGCTTTTCTCTTTTCTGGCTTAGCACATTTATACATTGCTAGTGCTGCTCCTGGCAAGCCAAATATCATAAGCGGAAATTTACCCGACATAAATCTTGTTGCAGAAACACTAAAGTGTGTTATTCCTGGCGTTCCTAGTTCTGCAAAAAAAATATTTTGAGCACCTTCAATAACTTTGTCTCCTACTTGAGCTGTACCTCCAACAGCTGTTTGCCAGAATGGTAAATAAAATACGTGATGAAGCCCAAAAGGTATTAGTAGCCGTTCCATCAAACCATAAACCCACGTTCCTGCATAACTTGATGCAAGCACTATATTTCCAACTTTGTAAATAGCACCTTGAACTGGAGGCCAAATATAAAACATTAAAATTCCAACTATTAAATAGACAATTGAACATATAATAGGAACAAATCTAGTTCCACCAAAAAACGATAATACTTGTGGTAATTCAATTTTATAATACCTATTATGCAATGCTGCTGTACCAAGCCCTACGATAATCCCACCGAAAACACCCATTTGTAATGAAATTATACCAAGTACTTCAGTTGATGCGCCACTTAAAAGAGCTTCTGTTCCACCATGAATTTTAATCATGGCACCAATTGATGCATGCATTATAAGAAATGCAATTCCTGCTGCTAACGCTGCAACTTCTCTTTCTTTCTTAGACATGCCTATTGCAACCCCTATTGCAAATATTAAAGGCAAATTTTCAAACACAATATTTCCTGCATCATTCATTACTGAAAGAAGTGCATTGACAAATGTGCCAGGTCCAATTAAACCTGTAAGTCCATACGTATCAAGCATTGTTTTATTAGTGAATGACTCACCTATACCTAAAAATAAACCTGCTACTGGTAAAATAGCAATTGGAAGCATAAAAGATCTTCCTACACGTTGCAAAACGCCAAAAACTTTGTCTTTCATAATTCTTCTCCTTCATAGGATTATTTTTGCACATTATGAATGCCTTATTATCTCTTTTGTGTGCAAAAAAACATTAACCAACATAAACATCTTCAATAAATATTTATGTATAGTTAATGCCTACCTACCAGTCACATACTATATCATATTTTTCACTCTAGCATATCTATAACTGCATGTCAATGTTTTCATAAAATATTATCGCGGGCATTTTAATAAAAAAATAAACGGTATTAGTGATTTAACTTTTCTTCATATATATTATATAATATTCTCATAATATATTTTAGGAGGTCGGCTTTCTTATGAATAATATTCTAACTGAAGAAAATATAAAAAAGTTAAGAGAAGAATTAGATTATAGGATGACAGTTAAAAGAGCTGAAATAGCAAAAGAAAAATTAGTAGCTGCTGCTCACGGAGATAGATCTGAAAATGCTGAATATAAAGAGGCTTGCAGAAACTATAGAGAAAATGATAATAGAATCCAGTATCTATTAACTATGATTTCAACTGCAACGGTAATAGATGATGGTAGTATAGATAAATCAGTACTAGGAATTAATAGCAAAGCTAGAATTAGGTTTGTCGAAGATGATGATGAGGTTGTTGTAACACTAGTAACAACTATGGATCTCGATCCTGAAAATATGATTATAAGTATTGAATCAGACTTAGGTAAAGCATTATCCGGGAATAAAGCTGGTGATATTGTTGAAGTCAATGCTCCAGGTGAAAAATATTCAGTTGAAATACTCGAAGTACTATAATACCTATTAGATATTAGTTTTAAATCTTCATATGATGCATATTTTGAATCCCCTAGCTAAATTGGTAATTAATCAAAATCTTTGCTAAAATATAATCATATAATAGAAAATAGTGCATATAACAAAGAAGCTTTTTCTTTGTTATATGCACTATTTTTACTGATCTAGTTATGCAAATTTATATTTTCTATTTCTTTGTATAATTCTTTTCTTTAAGTAAAAGATTAATTTTTTCAAGGCGTTTAGTATATAAATCATAATCATCTAGCAAAATTCCCATATAAAGCATATCCACAATAGCTAACTGAGATATGCGTGAAACCATTGTCTCACTATAAAATGTAGTTTCTTCACCACCAGTAAAAAATGTTATGTCTGCATATTCAGAAATAGCTGGTGCTTTAAAATTTGTTAATGCAATAGTTCTTGCTCCAGACTCTTTTGCTATTTTTAAAGCATTTACAGTATCTATTGTGCTTCCTGAATGGGATACACCAATGGCAAGGTCATTACTTGTTAGATGACTTGCACAGATTTGCTGTATATTGCTATCAGAGTATGCTCTGCACTCTAATCCTATACGTAAAAATTTATTTCTAATATCACTAGCAACACTTCCCGAATTCCCCACACCGTAAACATCAATGATATTTGAGCTTCTAATCATTTCTATTGCCTTTTTATATTTATCAATATCAATTATTTTTAAAGTATCTTCTAAAGCCTTTATAGTAAGTCCAATCATTTTTACTGGCACATCTTCTATTTTTTCATCTCTATCAATATGAAGTTCTACTAGTAATTTGGAATCATACTGTTTATCTACAGATTCCCTTCCCCACTCTTTCATTAATGCCATCTTAAATTCACTATATCCACTACAACCTATACTTTTCACAAAACGTATAATTGTTGGCTCACTCACCCCTACTTGACGAGAAAGCTCTGCTAAAGTCATTGTAGAAACAGAATGCCCGTTTAATAATACATAATCGGCTACTTTTTTTTCAGATGATCTCAGTAAATTATACATATTTTTTATTTTATATTCGTAAGACTCAGTATGGTTCAATTCATCCACATCCTTTGTTTTGCAGTTTTCCTTAAATATATATTACACTAATGTAGTAAAACTACCAATTCAATATTTCTTTAATACTATTCTAAGATAATTCTCTTATATTGTAAATAGTTTTACTACATTATATCAATTGACATTGTAGTAAAACTACATTATAATATATTCAAAAGGAGGAATACCTAAATAATATTCAATACTGCATAATTACTACATTAGAATATTAAATACTAAATAGGTGTTATCGAAAATTATGATACCAACAAAAAAAGCTGCCGAAATGACTATAGAGGAATTAGGATCTTACATTGATCAATCAGTGCTAAGGCCAGAATTTACTTTAGATCAAATTAGAAAGTATATTCAAAAAGGTGTAGATTATAAATGCAAAACAGTTTGTGTCTATCCATCCTCAATAAATATTGCTAAAGAGTTAACAGCTGAAACTCAAACTGGGATATGTGTTGTATGTGATTTTCCTTTTGGTACATCAGCAACATCCTCAAAAATTTTACAAGCAGAAGAATGCTGCAAGCAAGGAATTGATGAGCTTGATATAGTTGCAAATTGTGGCTGGACACGAAGTAATTTGTGGCACTCAGTTGAGGCTGATATAAAAGCTGTCGTTGATGTGTGTCATGATTATGATATTCTTGTAAATGCAATTTTTGAAACTGATGCTCTAACATTAGATCAAATAAAAAAATCTACAGAAGTCGCTATTTCAGCTGGTGTTGATTTTATTAAGACATCAACTAATTTTCTAACAGGATTTGCTAGCAAAGGTGCTACCCCTGAAACCATAAAAATAATAATGGATACTGCAAAGGATCGCTGTAAAATTAAGGCCTCAGGTGCCATAAAGACAAGAGAGCACTTTCTAAAATTGATTGATATGGGAATTGATAGAATTGGGATAGGATATAAATCTACTCCTGTTGTCTTAGGTCTTTCATAATGAAAATAATAAATAGCTCGGTTATTATTGAAACTAAAGCTATAACTCATCATAGAAATATATATAAAATAGGAATGTAATGAATAATTTATATACATATTAATCCATCACATTCCTATTTTATATTTTAAAACTAAATTATCTAGATTTCTGGTTGTCATTAATTATAGGGATTTTTACCTCTATTTTTACCAAGCTCACTCTTCTGCAATTTTAATTGATTTACTGGAATTAAAAACTCAAAATCACTTATTATCAACTTCTTTTACATATTGCCATGTTAACCCTTCATCTTTTGATTCATACAAAGCCTTGCATCCCCCATTATAATCTCCATCAGATCCTTGACCTATTAAAACATTAAGGATTCCGTCTTGCTCATAAGGCATATCTGGCAAATCAAAAGGATTATATTTTTCCCCATTATCTAGTGTTACTTTTCTCTCTGGAAAACTTACTTTTTTATAAGATACACCGCCATCCTCGGTGCGATATAATTCTCCGTTACTGCCACCACTATGAGATAAACATAAAAAACCAAGTTTATCATTCAAAAAACTTATTCCAGCTGCCACCCCTGTTTTCCCTGCAAAAGGATCTTCATTTACAATTGTCCATGTATTTCCACCATTAATTGTGCTCTTCAAAGAGTACGATCTGCTTCCAGCTGCAGCTCCAGTCACTTCTAGCCTATAACCAACTTGATCAGACATATAAAATTCATCCTGATTATTTGATTTTTGAGAAATACTTTTATCTTTGTCTTCTTTTAAAGGTGTATGCGTCTTAATGTTATTTAAATCTTCTGTTAAAATATATCTATACGGAGTATATATTTTTTCTTTACCAGGTACGAATACTGAAACAGCATAACCTATTATCTCTGAAGAGGCCTTTGAAGCTGCTTTTGTGCTCCCTTCTGGATTAATATAAGTAATTCCATCAGTATTATATCCAAAACTTCGGTTACCGTAATAAAGAATCCCATATTTATTTTCATTCCATTTGCTCACTGTATTCTTAAGTGGGATAGCTTTCATTGTACTTAGCAATGGCTCTAACAATTTATCTTCATTATAATCAGCATTTGCATACCCATTTAAATATATTGTTATTTTATCTGATTTGTCATTATTATAACTTATTAAATAACTTTCTAACTTACCCTTATTATCTTTTCCATAAAGATATGTATCAAAAGACGTAATTGCTCCATCGGAATTAAAATTAAGATTAAAGTTACTTGAAACATACAATTTATCTGGCATATGAATTTCTTTATTAATGTCTGCGAAAATACCTTCTATTCCATTTTCATATATATTGTTATGTTCAAGCTTCACTGTCTTTTTGTTTTTTAAATCACTTAAAAACCACGAAAGTTTTCCGTTATAGCTTATTGTATCATTATATATTTTTGCTCCGTAAAATAATGTTGTAGCAGCTATAACTATCATAGCTATATAGATCCATATAGTTTTATAATTTGATTTGAAAATCTTTCCATCATTTAAGCCCTTCTTTATTATGACTATTTCTTCATCTGTTCTATCTATCATACTTAAAACTAATATGTCTCTGTTTCTAAGTGTTATAACAGCATATTTCCTATTTATTCTAAATGACTTTATATCTTGAAAATCTATCTCTAGTTCGTCTTCTTGTAAAACTTTTATATTGCTTTCATTAAATTTATATTTTTCTATAATCTGTTGCGGAACACTTATAGGCTTTTTTACACTTTTTATTATTACATATGTAAGCCACACTAAAATGAATGTTATACATCCAAACAATATAATAGTATTATTATGAAATCTTCCAAACCTAGAAAGCGTATATAACTCATAAAGCGAAATACAATATATAAATACAAATATTGGGTTAGACATCATTGATAAAAATATAATTCTTCTTATAATCTGCCTGTATTTTTTCATTTTAACCTCCTTGCTTTTTTATTAGTATATATAAATTATACAGCAAATTCCCAATTATTTGTATTGTTCTACTTTTTATATCTAATTTACAACTGAAATGGTCCATATAAAATCTAATTATTATTTAGATTTATGGTCATTATCACTCACTCCCATATTAATCTACATAAGAAAAATTAAAAATGACCAATGATTTACATTTAAAAATCATTGATCATTTTTATTATACACCTATTAATAATGCTCTTTTACTTTTTACTTTGCGCTTATACTCATACATACGTCTATCAGCTCTCTTTATTAATTCATCAAATTCAATTCCTTCTCTTGGGAAGTTAGCAATACCATAGCTATAACTACAAACAATTTTGTTTCCTTCAAATACTAGTGGGCAGTCTTTAAACTTTCTAATCGTTCTTCAAGCTTATTAGTTAAACTTACTAAATCTGAATTCAAAAAGATTCCTACAAATTCATCTCCACCAAATCTTCCTATAATATCGCCCTCTCCAGCCAAAGCATTTAAGCCTTTTGAAAATTCCTTAATTAATTCGTCCCCAGCCAAGTGGCCATAGTTATCATTAACAAGTTTTAAATCATTTAAGTCAAAAACTACAAGGAAAAATTCTTCTATATTCTTATCTTCATTATAAATTTCACTGTGAATTAATTGTTCAAACCACGTTCTGTTACATACATTAGTTAATTTATCATATCTAGATAAATATAAAGTTCTCTCATGAAGTTTATGATTAGTAATTGCAACCGAAACTTGATTTCTCATGTATTCCATTAATTCCAAATCTCCTTCATTAAAACAATTATTGTAGATACTATCAATATTCAAAAATCCATATAGTTCACCATCTATAATAATAGGTGAACTAATAATAGATTTTATTTTCATTCCCTCTGCCGTATCTAGCATTTTTATATTTTCTATTTTATGAATATCATTGAAAATAGTTGTTGTATCTACATTATTTCTCTCATTAGCCCATGCAAAGTGCTCTTCGTACTTTAATTCAAATGTTTTAATATCCTCTAAGTTATAGCCTTTAGCCACAGCTATTTTTAAACTTTTGTCTTTATCTAAAAGCAGCACCGATCCACAACTTCTGCTATCTATACAATTAATGACTTCGTCCAATATTAATTGCAGTAAATTATTAATATTAGATATCTCGTTAATCGAGTACCCTATTTTTAGCATTGATTCTTTTAATTTTAATAATTTACTTATCTTTTCTTTGCTCTTTTTTTGTTCAGTAGTGTCTATTATAACGCCAACTAATCCTTTAACATTATCATCTTCATTTACAACAACTGATTTATTAAAGATTACATCATGATATGTGCCATCTTTATGTGTAAGCCTTTCTTCATAGGCTTGGGATTGCTTTTGACTCATTATATTCTTATCTGAATTACTATAAACTTCAGCTAGTTCCTTTTCGAAAATATTATAAACGGTACTTCCCAAAAATTCTTCTTTACTCATTCCTAAAAATTCTGTAAATGCTGCATTGCAATGATTATATACTCCAAATTCATCCTTAGAATATATAGGATTAGGAATAGCATCAATAAGTGTTTGAAGAAATTTCGCATTATCATATACTTTTTTTCTTTGCACTTCAATCTCAGTAATATCTGTTAAAATTAGTATTTTACCAACTATCTTACCATTATTCTCAGATATATTATTAATATTTATCTTATAATATTTTAGCTTTTCTTCATAACTTATACTCATCAAGCTTTCATTGCTGGAACCATTCTTTATAACATTTAATAATGTTTTATATTTCCTACATACTTCATCAATCTTATGCTCTCCTTTACCTATGTCTCTTAACTCTAAAATAATATTTTTTGCTGAATCATTAAAATTTACTATATTATTTTCGGAATCCAATATTATAACACCTTCTAGCATACTGGAAAATACCTTGTTTAACGCTATTGGGGTAAGCTCCAAAAATTTGAATTTTAATATAGCAAAACTATAAATTATTCCCGAAAAAGAAAGCGTAAATGGAGATAAATCAAGAGTAAATGGTAACAGCTTCAATATATAAATGATATTCGCCCCCCATGGAATTACCCATGCAACTATTATAAGTAAAATTTGTTTTCTAATAATTGCAGCTGATTTTAAATATGCTGCTACCAAAAACACTAACCCTGCAATCATTAGAATGTATGTATAAGCAATATGTATCCAATACCAAGGCCCTTCTATTATCTTTGCTATTGGAAAAACTCCAGTATCATTCATATATAGTTCTTTATAGAATAGATGATGAAAATCATTCGTACAATTCAGAATAAATGTAATTGAAGGTATTATATATAGTAATGCTAAAGTATTCTTTTTAAATTTATCTTTATATCCTGTAAAGTTAAGTGCAAGCATTAACCAAAACACAGCTATAAATGGAATACCTAAGTATTCTATTTTTATCCAGAATTCTACTCCTTCGATGCTTGTACATAATATTTCAAATCCATATCCTAATGCATAAATTGATACAGGAATCAAAGACATTGAAACATATGATTTATCTCTTTTCCATGAAGAATATCCTATATACATTAATGTTAGCGCAGATAATAATAGTATCAAGCAAAAAAAAATGTTTAGCTTCAAAAACATCACCTCATACACTCCATTATACTAAATATATCTTGTAATATTCTACAATTTTATATTTAAAATAAAACATAATGCCACCTAATTCTAAAATTATGGCATATATGTCATTATAAACGTGTTACTAAATTTACACTGGATTATTATGTATCCAAAAATAATCCATTCTCAGAATTTCATAGATTCAGTAACGACTTTTAATCTTATATTAATTTATACTTTTGTGATTATAAGTTTAATTATAAAACACATTAAATATAAATCTAATATGATATATAAATAAAAATGATATCAGCATAAGAAATACTTATTTTTATGTTTCTTGTAATATTAAACTAAAGTTATAAAACACAAATATCCAATCTCTAAAATATCATCTCCAAAACCATCCCTAATGAATTCTATCATAGCATCAGTATTATTACCTATTATTCTTGAAAAAGCTACAGTGTAATTCTTTATGTCTTCCTCATCTATTTTATTTTCCATGCAATATTTTAAGAATAAGGAATACCTTAACAATAAATACTCTAATATAATCATTTGAAATGAAATAATCATCTCTTCTATATCATCACTGATACAATTGCTAAAAATTTTAGATATAATGCAATTTTCAATAAAGCTGCTATATTGTTCAAATAAACTTTTATAATCATTCCATTTAGATGAAAGTTTTTTAATTTTAGCATTTTCCGCGAAATTAGCAATATCTTTTAAAAGAATATTAAAAATAGAAACTTCCTTGTAATTCTCTATGATATCTAAAAATAGATTATTGACTTCCTCAACTGAGTCATTTGTGTTTATCTTTATTCCCTTATACATGTCAATAAGCTCTTTTACATAATTACTATTCTTATACTTTTCTAATTCTTTTAATAAGGCATGTTCTCCAAAATTCTCATTTTCTAAAATAGTCGATAACATTTGAAAGCTAATAATAAGCTTATTTTCTAGCAAGAAATTTTCTTGCTGCAGTATGTTTATGATGGTTTCTCTAACTTTAATTTCTAACGCATTACTTTCTAAATTATTATGACTTTCTGAAGTCATATTTATTTTGCCAGTCTCACTACCTATAACCTCTAATACTTCTGGACAGGAACATGATAATGAAAGCTCTCTTCTATCCTCAAAAATATTCTCTATTCTAGGAAAAATTTGGCATGTTAACGATAAATAATTTTCCCCATGATCTTTTACTATATTGCATAATCCATGGCTGTCTAAAAGCGGACATGCTTCATTTGTTTTCTTATTTATAAAATACTCATCTTTACCTTCATATCTTTTTATTTTTACATTATTTAAAATATTATTAGATTTGTCATTTTTCCAATTATCATATGTATTGTCATCTACACTAATATCCCATCCTTCACAACATGTGAATTTACACTTATCAGCTGTGCACTTAAACTTATCATAGTTTGAAATTTTTAAGGTATCTATTTTATTCATATATATCTCCAGTTTTTTATAATATTAACTTAACATTAACCATTATAGTTTAATTCCTTATCCTTAGTATACTGTTTATATAAAATATTCATATTTATTTCTCACTTTAAACTATTTCCTTTAAATATAACGCTTTTATAAATAAGATGCTCTTACTTTACCATGAAATAAAACTCTAAAAATATAATATAAAAAATCCCCTTCACTATTATATCCTCATGTATAATAGTGAAGAGGTTAATTTTTTAATAATTATTGTTCTATTAACTGCTGATAAAGTACATTTCACATTAATTTCCTGAATTTGCAGTTGTCCCACCTGTCGATGACTTTGTATCCATATTTTTAGTAGTTCCATCTGTAGAAGTTTTCTGATCTATATTCCCATTTGTTCCACTTGTTGATGCCTTTGCATCCGTATTTTCACTTGATGTTCCTGATGGCGACTTTAAGTTTGTGCTTCCATTTGTTCCACCACTTGTTGATGCTTTTGTATCTATATTATTTGGGCTATTTGCATCTGTTGATGTTTTTATATCTGAATTTCCCGATGCTCCACCTGCTTGTGTCTTTGCATCTGGTGTTCCAGTATCTCCATTTTGTGATGTTTTTGCGCCTGAATCTTTATTTGCTTCATTACCTGAAACTTTTACTGGAGAATTTTTACTTTTTCCATTTGTCGGTATTTTTTCATTCGCATTCTTAGTCTGTTCACCTTCTGACTGCGATTCACTCGTTGATTGCTTCTGAACTTCAGTTTTTTCATCTGAAGTTTTTGCATTAGTGGACATCTCTTGAAAATATAATGCTCCTAATGCTCCAATGCTTATAATCAAAATGAGTGATATAATGGCTATTAGCGCCTTTCTATTGTTATATGAGTTTTTATCTCTACCAAATCTCGTACTATTTTCTTTACCACCTATTTTCTTAGCAGTTTGTCCTTTATTTACTGTAGATCTGCGCCCTCTATTAGAAGTTGAAGCTTTATCATCCTTCGTTATATTACAAAGTAAATTCTTTATATTTTTAGGCATGTTAAGTAATGAGGATATTATTCCTCCTTGCTCAATTGATTGTATCTCTTTAAAATTTTCAGGTGATCTAATTGTTACAACAGGCTTTTTATATTCTCCATACTTACTTTCCACATACAATGTAGCTGAAAATTCATCATCTTTACTTAAGAAAGGTATATATATATCTAAAATGTTATCTTCTATTGAAGAATCAAATTTCAAACCTTTCGTTATTTGAGCATCTCCAATTTTCAAATCATTTTGTAACCCTTGTATATTTAAGGTTAACTTATGAATTGTTTTATTTGATATGTTTCTTACCGTAAGAACATATGCACATATTTTTTTGTTGTTTAATTCTAGTGGTACACCTTCTCCTATATTGCATAATATTTTAGGAGCCAGATTTTTATAATACTCTAACAGTAATCCAGATATAAATGATATTATTATAGTTATAATTGCAGTTTCGATAACACTTATCATAGTAATTTTCGCTTCCTTGTTTTTAAAAATTGTGTAACTAAATTATAGAGTAGAGGGATATTCATGTCAAACTTGAAAATTAATTATAATTTCTCCAATAATTCATATATAGCAGTACAGATTAATCTATAAATCCATTTAAATTACTATTCATAAATATTCTACATATGCTATATTTATGTTTATTATTGACTTTTTGTTATTATTAATAAAGTGCTTTTACTTTTATTTATCTTCTCTAATATCTATGCTATTTGTTTTAGTAGTTCGTTTTCAAAATTACTGTTTGTAAAAAAAGATATTGCAATAAAAACTCTACTGCAATATCTTTTGATATATACTATTTTGCAAAAAGTATTAATTCTTAATTCTTACAAAATAAAGGAAAACTGCGATATTTATTTTGTAAAAGCCTAACAATTGGTACACCAACTATTGTAACAACAACAAACTCGCCAATTGCAACTTCCCCAATTGATAGTACAAGTGGAAATTGATAAATATAGTTAAGCATCCATCCAATTATTACTCCATTAAAAATAGTAGGCCAAAGCGATGCTATTATTAATGATGTTTTCTTATTCTTTACAAACTTTTTCGTAATTGAGACAGCATAAACACTAATAAATGTTGCTACAGTACCAAATATTATATCTGCTAAACCATTAGGTCCAAGAATATTTGCAATAAAACATCCAAGAGTAAGACCTACAATATAAAACGGATCAAAAAATGCTAATAGTACCATTATCTCTGAGACTCTAAATTGTATAGGACCATAGCTTATTGGTGCCAGAACAAGTGTTATAACTGCGTAAAGTGCGGCTATGATAGCTGTTTTAACTAGCCTTTTCACTGTATTATTATTATTCATATAAACTCCTCCATTTTACTAATGATATTTTTAAAGGTAACCTGCTTAATCAACCTTCCCCATAATTTCCGTACTCTCAAAGAACAAAATCTCCACAAATTTTGCTTCAATATAGATTCCTAGAAAAGAACAAAATCGCAGGCGACTGTGGAGCCGGAGATTTTTTTACGCATCTGCCTTTTCGAACGCATGTGAGAAAAATCTGGCAGGCGAATATATTTTCTTTTTTATTCTCTTTTAAAAGCCAACCTTCTAAATCAGCCTTTCTTATAAGTTATCCACAGATTATCCAACAATATAATTTCCCACAAGTGTTGATTAACCAAATTTTTACTTTAAATTATTAACTTATTTTTGATATTTTTCAAAAATAAGTTAATAGATATATAGACTTCGACCTTAAGACTTTTTTTAAGCAATTTTCTTACAAATTGAATTAGTGATAATTTAACATATTTTAAATTTTTAGTCGTTTCAACATAAGTAAATTGAAGCAAAACATAAGCTATCAATGATATGAAAAGTTGATTATAGACAGCATTTTCAGTTGTTCCAAATATTCTTTTTACATTCAAGTTTTGTTTTATAAATTTAAAGAAGGTTTCAATTTTCCAACGTTCCTTGTATATTTCTGCTATTTTTTCTGGAGTAATGTTCATTAGGTCAGTGCACACTTTTACTGATTTACCATAATAATCAGTAAATTCAACTACTCTAAATCTATTTTGAGTTTTTTTAGTCTCTTTTCCTAAATAACATGTAACATCTCGAATTACAGAAGAATTTTCTACTACTCCTAAACTTCTCAATTTCTTTGGTTTTGAAAGTATTGTATTATTTTTTATTCTTATAACAAAAGATTGTTTTATTTCTTTAAACATATCAAATCTCTCATGATTTTCATAAGCCCTATCTTCAACTAAAATAGAGTGTACATCTATTAAACCTTCACCTATCGGTCCATCATGCTTTTTAGCAATAGTTTCAATAACTTTTTGTGGTGTAAAGTCATTAATATTTAAAGATATATGAAGTTTTATTCCAGATTTCTTCCCATTAAATTTTGCCCATTTAAGACGGTTTTCACCTACGGTCACGGTAGTTGAATCAATTGCTATTAATTGTTTTGGCAAATTTAGAATTCTTCGCATTCTACGATTACATTTAGAAACAATAATCTCAAATAAAGTTTTAGAAATTTTGTAATCTACCTTAGAGGCTTTTTTAGAAATAGTTGAATAATCAACTGGTGTTAGCCCTACTGATTCCATATGCTCAACGCCATCCCTATAACTCTTATATTCATTCGTAGCTGCTGCAATAAAGAATTTTATTAAATCATATAATGTGAATTTTCTTGCAGTATCAACATATTCTAAAATTTTACTAAATTTTTCAACTTCCTTTTCACTTAAAAATGTTTGAAATATATCAAATATAGTGGTAGTATTTTTCATGAGGGCATTCTCCTTAAGTATTATTTTGGTTCGCACTTTAATATTACTACAGAATGACCTCATTTTTTATATATTTTCACTTCTATTTTTTGGTTAATCAACACATATGATAATTTCCTAGAGAATAAAAAAATCGCAGGAAAAATCCTACGATAAATATACTCAACAAAAATAAAAGATTCCATTAACACAAATTAATTTAATCTTTATTATTATTAATTATTTAACCGTAGTTTTATTTTAAGTCAGGAGGCTTTCGAACTGACTATATGTTATTTTTTACTCTTATGATTATATCAAATAGATGAACTTACCACAAGCTATGCATTAGCTTTCCACTATATATTCTATATTAATTTATTAGATTTATTCTAAGTAAATTAATATGAACTTTCAATAAAATCTATATGTTATATTTCTATGATTTTAGTAAGAAACATAACATCTCCGACTAAAGTATCAATAATTTCTGCATCATTAAAATTTTCTTAATTAAATTAACGTCAATATTAACTTTTAGTTATGCCATTAAAAGCGCAAGTGACCATATTCCTTATAAAATTCTCATCTACTATATCACCTGTTATTAATAATCTATAAAATAATGGACCAAAAACTAAATCCATAACTAATTCTATATCTAAATCCTCTTTTAGTTCTCCCCTCGAAATACCACGTTCTAGAATATATCTTGAATCAAGTCTACGAGGCTTAAAATATACTGTTCGGTATGTTTCAGCTAATTTTTGATCAGATTGTCCTTCTGCTATTATCTCATTAATTACCTTCCCCTCGCGACTAGTTAGAAAATTTGCTAAGTTATTTACTTGAATTATTATATCATCCATAGTTGATCCTGTATCCGGAACTGGGAGTCTCACAACAGCTGCGTCAAAAAAAGCATCCATAACAACAGCTGCCTTATTGGACCACCATTTATAAATAGTAGCTTTACTAACTCCAGCTTTCTCAGCAATCTTTTCAATTGTAACAGATCCAAAACCACTTTCAAGCAATAAATCATAGGCAGCGGAAAGAATTGCATTTTTAGTTTTCTCGCTACGAGGGCGTCCTAACTTTTTCTCCATATGTAGTTACCTCCATTGTAATTAACTTATAGCCTATACTTAGTAAACTATACGTCTATTATACTATATATATTATACTTATCAATTCTAATTTATCTCTTTTAAACATTTGACTTAATTGTTAGTGATATTATACCTCTTATGCCTTTTTAATAGACTTAAAAATAATTTTTTTATTTCTTCAAAAAACTATTTACAATACTGAACGTTTAGTATAATATATATTTATAAACTAAACGTTCAGTTTTATCAAATGCCTTATTATTTTATTAAGAATTTTTAAGATATATGGCGGGAATAATATTTATTAATATTCAATTAAAAACAAATAAGTAATAGATCTTATAAATTTCATCAAATTATATGTATTATTAGGAGGAAAAATAAATGAAAGTTGTAGCATTTAACGGAAGTCCAAATAAAGAAGGTAATACTTATCATGGAATAAAATTAGTTACTGATGAACTAGAAAAGGAAGGAATAGAAACAGAAATAATTCATGTGGGGAACAAGTCTATAAGAGGTTGCATTGCTTGCGGATATTGCACAAGAAATAAAAATGGTAAATGTGCCATTGCTACCGATCCAGTTAACGAGTGGATTGAAAAAATGAAAGATGCTGATGGCATAATCTTAGGGTCACCAGTACACTATTCAGCAATTGCCGGAACAATGAAATCATTTTTAGATAGGGCTTTTCGTGTAGCCGAAGCTACTGATAGTATGTTAAGACTTAAAGTAGGCATTGCAGTAGTCGCAGTAAGACGTGCAGGTGGAATTCCAACCTTCGATCAATTGAACAATTATATTAATCATTCTGAAATGATTATACCTACTTCAAACTATTGGAATGTAATTAACGGAAGAGCCCCAGGTGAAGTAATGCAAGATGAAGAAGGACAACAAATTATGAGAATCCTAGGCAAGAACATGGCCTGGCTTATGAAGCTTATCGAAAATGGTCAAGGAGTTATAAAAACTCCTGAAAGAGAAGAAAAGATTTTTACTAATTTTATTCGATAAACTTTTATCGAATCTAACCCTCATATAATTGTAGCATTGATATTTATAAGAAATTTTTATTACTTGTAAATTAGACCTTTGCTCAATTATATGTATTATATAATTTTAAGGAAGTGATTTATAAATGTATCAATCAACTAATGCTGTATTAAAAACAAATTCATCAATAGATAATGCTAATACTAGACCTATATTAACTAAATTACTAATCTTAGTTATGTCAATAGCTTGTGGACTTACAGTAGCAAATCTATATTACATTCAACCGCTTTTAGGAGACATAGCAAAAACTTTTCATGTTGACCAATTAAGTATAGGTTTTGCAGCTATGCTCACACAAATAGGTTATGCAATCGGAATGATATTTATATTGCCTTTAGGAGATATAAAAGAAAAGAGAAACTTAATAGTAATAATGCTTTTATTCTCAGTAATTTCACTTATGAGTATGTTTTTCTCTTCAAATATATATATTCTTACGATCTCTTCTTTTGCCGTTGGGTTTACTTCTATAATCCCTCAACTTATTATTCCTTTGGCAGCACAGCTCTCAAATCCGCAACAAAGAGGACAAATTATTGGCACAATAATGAGCGGTTTATTAATTGGAATATTACTTTCTCGTACAGTTAGTGGCATATTAGGAAGCTACCTTGGCTGGAGAATAGTTTATCTTATCGCAGCAATTATGATGTTTGCTCTCATGTTTATTCTTAGAAAATTAATACCATTATGCAACCCTATTTCCGACATTAAATATTCTGAGTTATTAAAATCGATGATACACTTAATAAAAACAGAACCAATCTTAAGAGAATCCTCTCTTAATGGTGCATTAATGTTTTCAGCTTTCAGTGCCTTTTGGACATCCCTTATATTTTTACTTGAAAGTTCTCATTACAATATGGGAGCTGAAGCAGCTGGCTTACTTGGGTTAGTAGGTGTTAGCGGTGCTCTTGCTGCTCCACTGGTTGGAAAAGTAGCTGATAAAAGAGGTTCAAGATTTGCTATAGGCATATGTATAGTCGTGGTTATAGTTTCCTATTTATTATTTTTCCTATTCGGATTCAAAATTTGGGGATTAGTTTTAGGAGTAATTCTTCTAGATTTAGGAGTACAATCTTGTAATGTATCTAATCAGGCAAGAGTACATTCTTTAAATGAAGAAACACGTAATAGACTTAATACTATTTATATGGTTAGCTTTTTTCTTGGTGGGGCGTTTGGATCGTTTTTGGGTTCCTATAGCTATTCTCACTTTGGATGGTATGGGGTATGTACTTTTGGTATAATAACTCAAATCCTTGCGCTTATTATACACAATATTAGCAAAAAAGCATAAAGTTCTATTTTGCATATTTAAATTTTATTTATTAGAATTTTCCTTTTATTCACCTGAGAAATAATCCTGCATTAATATATATGTTGCAATTCACAATGCATATTTATCAATTCACAATTACAGATAAAATTCTTGCAATACTTTTAGAATTATGATGAAGAATTATTTATCAAATATATATATTAATATTATGTGATAACTTATAAAAGGACTTACCTTTATATGGTGAGTCCTACTTTTTAATAATAACATTGTCCGCTGCATTTGCCATCAAGTAACTTATTTTTTATATATTCTTCATAAGTTTCACTTATTTCAGTATTATCTAATATA
Organism: Clostridium sp. MF28; assembly: GCF_002969175.1. Taxonomy (NCBI): domain Bacteria; kingdom Bacillati; phylum Bacillota; class Clostridia; order Eubacteriales; family Clostridiaceae; genus Clostridium; species Clostridium sp. MF28. The sequence continues at coordinate 4,247,342 of NZ_CP014331.1, read as the reverse complement.
GCTATGGCCTTTTTTAGGCTTTTTATATCTTTTTCCATATTCTCAATAGAATTTCCTCTTCCGACTACCTTTAAATGAGTAATGCCAGCTTTCTTTAACTTTTTTAACGAGCATAATCCACATCCAGTTTCTCCAATGAAATATGAACCTTCCATTCCCTCTTCGCTTTCACTTCCATATTCATTTTCTGGATCAAATTGATTTTCTATATCGAATTCTTCCTTATCCTTGTCATCTATGGCTTTGTAATAAGACTCAATTCTCTTATCAACTTCGCAAAAACTAATCTCATTTTTATCTATTCTTAATAGTTCATATGGAACTTTACACAAATGTATCATTTCATCACAATGCAGGGAGCTGCAAAAAGCACCAGTATAATGGCATCTTTCATTTAAAATAAATGCTTCATATTCAAGATTTTTTACTTCGTTGCTTCTTATACATGATTTCATATCTTCAATTGTATTTTTCCTATGAAATATGTATCGTGATATATTTAGTTTATTGAAAAATTCGATAGAAAGCCGGTTTAGTTCAGCGCATTCTCCACTTAAATGTATTGAGCACTTTATATTCCTTTCCTTTAAATATAATATAAGCGCAATATCTGCTACAATAAAATCATTAAAGCCAATATTTATCAAATCTTTTATTATGTTAGCTATCATTTCATATTGTTCTTCAAGATAGTATAAATAATTAAAAGTTATATTTACTGGTACTTTATAAAAATCAACCATTTTCTTTAGTATTCTCATGTCCTCAAGTGAATTTATTTGAATGTTATAATAAAGTACTTCTCTCCTATTTAAAGGAAATAAACTTCCATATTTTTTGTTCCATTCATAAGGAACATATCCACAGAACACTTCATCTGCTCCAGCCTTTACTAGTTTTATATAATCATCAATACATCCCATTCCTGCTACTATCTTCATTATGTTTTCCTCCTTCATAGATAAACCTATATGTGCGTTTGTGAAATAGTTACATATCACCGTTAAACTCTACATAAGTATAAGCTCATATTTCAATATCTATAGAAAATTTAAAACAATTCTATCGATTCCGCTATTTATGTAATACTCTAATTCTTTTGGATTTTTAAGCAAAGTATCATCAAAAGTGAATAGCGAATTATATCTTCCAACCATTTTTAAGTGCTTTGGATAAGAAAATACATAATCGCTACAATACTTTGGGCAGTCAGTAACAAGTTTCTGATTTCCTCTATCCATAGTTGTACACATTGCATATAGTGGACAATATTGAGATGTATTTGTTTGATAGAAAGGAATATGCATACTATGGTGCCCATCTGCAATAGAAATTTTATAACCACAATTTTCATATTCATATCGTTCTATTTTACATTCTCTCAAAAACTTTGTAAAAATTGAACTATTAAGACTGTTTGTTGCTATAAGCTCTTTATTTTCTAAGTACCCTTTCTTGTAAATATATCTTGGATCCTTTTTTCTCTTATTTAATAAAACGCCTAGTGACAGCTTGAAAATATCTATCTTATCTTTAAGCAATTTTAGCATTCCAAAATCATTTACAACAATTTCTATCTTAGTATTATTTTCATTACACCAATTATATACTGCCTCTATTATATCTTTTGTTTTTTCTATATAACACTCTCTCATATATGTAAAACATAATGTTATCTCCAGGCTCTCTTCTTTGGCTTTCTGCATCATGCCTTTTAACAATTTTATTTTTGGAAATAAGTTATGACAAAATTCATTTCCAATATAAATCCTGTTAATATCTTTCTTAAATAACTCATGACCCCCTATAAAATTTTTATTTAAGTAATCCATCTTAAATGTTTGAATATCATTATCCATAAACTTTTTATATAATATATCATTATCTAAAGAAATAGCTATTTCCAATGAATCGACGATATTGTCATCCCAATCCGCATAATTTACGCCTAACAACCATTCTTCTTTCTGTTCTAAATAATCCTTATAAAACTCCTCATCTAGCTTTGCCGGATAATTAACCATTTCCTTTGAAAATTCATTGCCATCACCAAAAGCTTTTAACATAATATACTTTGAATACTTTTTAAAAGCACTTCTTACATTATGTGAATATTCTTGTGATTCAATGTTGAAAATATATGTTAAACTAAAATCTTCTTTTCTTTTTTCCACTATATTATAATCTTGTATTATTACCTCTTCATATCTGTTTTCATCGAACTTATGAAATGCAACTTTTATACTGCTTATCTTTTCTATTTCGTCAGCCACACGCACTGTCAATTTTTCAGGAGATATTTTTATTATATGTACTTCTTTGTCATCTAATAAACATGTTATGAGTCCTGCTGGCAATAATTCAACTTCTTCTTTTTCCAAAATTATACCTCCTAAACTTTTTCATATATATCTTCAAAAATACTTCATATACCTTATTTTATCTGATCCCACTTAATTCATCAATTTAACTATATATATTTTGCAATTAAGTTTCTACATTATAACTTATACTTGACTTGTACTAGCAGCAATGCCATTCTCCCATCTCTTTTGCATCTGACAGAACTTTGAGCAACACGAAAGCCCACTGAAATCAATGGGCTTTCTATTGCATAAGTATAATATTGTTCCAGATAAGCTAAAGAAAAATAGTACTATATCAACTATATAAAAGTATTTCTATAATATAAACTTATAAATTCTAGCTTCATATGGCTTAAGTTCTATGCTATCAATCGGATCATTTTCATTAACATTATAATTTGAAATTAAAAGTTCTTTAGATTTAAATTCAAATTTTCTTTCAAGTACAAACTCTGTCTCATTTCCTGTAAAGTTACATATAACTAATAACATTTCATTTTCTAAAGTTCTTGTATATGCAAAAATTTCTTTGTTTTCTTCTAAGATCAATTCATATTTTCCATGAACTACTACTGGATTTGTTTTTCTTATTTTTATTAATTTCTTATAGTAATTAAATATAGAGTTTTCGTCTTTTAATTGTGATTTAACGTTTATTTCCTTGTAATTAGGATTTACTTTTAGCCAAGGCTGTCCACTTGTGAACCCTGCATTTTGACTATCATCCCATTGCATTGGAGTACGGGCATTATCTCTGCCTTTTGTATATATAGATAGCATTATATCCTCATGAGTATAACCTTGTTTTTTTCTTTCATTATACATGTTCAGAGTTTCTATATCCTTATAATCCTCTAACTCTTCAAATCTTACATTTGTCATACCAAGCTCTTCACCTTGATATATATATGGAGTCCCCTTCATTCCATGTAATAATGTAGCAAGCATTTTCGCACTTTCTACCCTATATTCTTTATCATTCCCCCACCTTGAAACTATTCTTGGTACGTCATGATTATTCCAGAATAAACTATTCCAGCCTGTGCCTTCTAGCTCTACTTGCCATCTAGATAACGCCTTCTTTAAATCTAATAATTCTAACGGCTTTAAATCCCATTTTTCCTTACCTGGTTGTTGATCTAATAAAATGTGCTCGAATTGAAATATCATGCTAAGTTCACTATCATCTGGATTTGAATATTTCTTAGCTATTTCTGTAGTACATCCCCAAGTCTCTCCAACTGTTAGTAAATCTTTGCCGCCGAATGTTTTCTTATTCATTTCTCTAATATATTCATGGAGTTTTGGACCATTATGCGTAACTTTTTTATCTGGAATCTTTCCTATAAGTTCAATTACATCCATTCTAAATCCGCCAATACCTTTATCAATCCAGAAGTTCATCATTTTATAAATTCTATTGCGGACCTCTTCATTTTCCCAGTTTAAATCTGGCTGTTTTTTACTAAATAAATGTAAGTAATACTGCCCTGTAGTTTCATCATATTGCCATGCACTACCACTAAATGTTGATCTTAAATCATTTGGTTCTTCTCCATTTACTGGATCTCTCCATATATAATAATCTCTATAAGGATTATCTTTTGATTTCTTAGCTTCGATAAACCATTTATGTTCGTCAGAAGTATGGTTTACAACTAAATCCATAAGAATTTTTATTCCTCTTTTATTTCCTTCCTGAATAAGATCATCCATATCTTCCATTGTTCCGAATTCATCCATTATATCTTCATAATCGCTTATATCATATCCATTATCATCGTTTGGTGATTTATATACTGGAGATAACCATATTACGTCTATCCCCAATTCTTTCAAGTAATCTAACTTCTCTATAATTCCTCTTAAATCTCCAATTCCATCTCCATTAGAATCATTAAAACTCCTAGGATATACCTGATAAACTACACTTTCTTTCCACCATTTTTTATCCATGACTTATTCTCCTTTTAATATTACTTATTTTATTTCGTTTAAATGCATTTTTATTATTTAACAGCTCCAGTTACAATACCATTTCTTATCCATTTTTGCGCAAAGATGTATACAATAAACATTGGTAATAATGCTAGTAAGTATGACGCAAAAGCCAGATTATAATTTGTAGTAAATTGGGACTGGAATACGTATTGAACTAAAGGCAATGTAGCCATCTCTGGCTTACCTAAGATGATAAGTGGCAACATGAAATCATTCCATGTCCACAAACAAGTAGTAATTGCAACCGTAGCATTAATAGGTTTTAGTAAAGGGAAAATTATTCTCCAAAATACTTGAAATGTAGAAGCACCATCTATTGTTGCTGCTTCTTCAAGTGAAACTGGAATTGATTTAATATAACCTGAATATAAAAATATATTAAAAGGTAATCCAAATACAACATACAAACATATTATTCCAATGATGTTATCCATATTTAACATATTTACTTGTTTTACAAGAGGCAGCATAATTATTGGAAATGGTACAAACATAGCACTTAAAAAGTAATAGTACAATGCATTAAAAAACTTTTTCTTTCTATTTCTAGCTATGGCATATGAAACCAAAGAATTTGAAAGTATTGTAAGAATTAATACTGAAATTGTTATTGTTAAACTGTTTTTTAGAGCATCAAAGAAATTTGTCATTTCAATAGCTTCAGTAAAATTTTCAAAACGCAATGACTTTGGAAATGATAACGCACTTGGTACCATATCTTGTGGAGATTTTACAGCTATTAATATTGTTAGATACAATGGAAATATTATAGCCACCAAAGCTCCTGCTATCATAAGCGTAGTTACTATCCAATTGGTTTTGTTTCTCCTCATAGTACTTTTTCCTCCCTCTTTTCAAGGACTCTAAGCTGAAATAATGATATTGCTACAATTACGATGAAGTAAATAACAGCATTTGCGGATTGATATGCAAAACTTCCTTGGTTAAATCCTCCGTTATAAATTACATAAGATATTGATTGAGTAACAGTTCCAGGTCCTCCTCCTGTCATAGCTACAACCTGATCAAATACCATTAAAAATCCTTTCATACATAAAACCATGTTAATTGTGAAAAATGGTGCTATTAATGGAAATGTTATGCTTTTAAATCTTTGCCATGAACTAGCGCCATCAATATCACAGGCTTCGTAAACATCAGTATCGATTGTCTGAAGTCCAGATAAATATATGATTGTATTAAAGGCTATGGATTGCCATGCCGCTACGAACACTATTCCAAGCCATGCAAGTTTTTCATCACCTAAGATGTTTTTACTAAGCATAGAAATGTTCATAGTCTCTCCAATGTTTGGTATAACATGAGCAAATACAAAATTGAATATAAATGCTACTATTAAAGTTCCTAATATATTAGGAATAAAATATATTGACTTTAAAGTATTTTGAAATTTTATTTTTGAGTTTAAACCCACAGCAATTAAAAGACTTAATATGTTTACTATAATTGTAGTTATAATTGCAAATTTGAAAGTAAAAATGTACGCATGCATAACATTAATATCTTGAAATACTGCAATATAGTTTTTTAATCCAACAAAACTCCAATCACCATATCCTTTTGAATTGGTAAAACTATAAAATACACCTTCAAAAAGGGATAATGTATGAAATATAAAGAATAACAAAACTGCTGGTATAGTCATAATATAAAAAGCTTTTTTCTTTTTCAAAACCTTCAGCCCCCTATTATTTTTTCATTTGACAAATAAATATTATTAGCATATAGCATAGGTTGTCCTAAAATCAGTCTATTTTCATAGAGACATTATTTTTCATGCTTATCAGTAAATATCGCATCCTCAACTATCTTTTAGGACATCCTCATGCCTTTTATTTTCTCTATTTATTGTTTGCTACTGGCTTTATCGTATTCAGTATCAAGTTGTTTTAAGAATTCTGCCTTATCTTTTTTACTATAGAACCCTTGAACTAAACTTGCTGCATCAAATGAGCTTGGATAGTAGTGATCAGGGAAAACACCAATTTTTCCATTTTTAAAGCTTTCTTGTACATCTGTTACACTTTGATCATCTTGTGTCACATCTTTAACTGCAGAAAATGCAAATTGATCTTTTATATATTTTTGAGCATTCTCCTTTTGAGTCATAAATTCTATAAATTTTTTTGCTTCATCAGAGTGTTTTGACTTACTTGTTATTCCAAATAACACATCTATACCAGATACTATATTATTTTTAGATGGATCGTTACTTGCAGGTAATGGGAACATGCCTATATTTATATTAGGATTTGCTTTTTTTATTTCACTAATAGCCCAATTACCTTGTAAATACATTGCTGATTTACCTTGTGCAAAGGATGCATTACCATCATTGTATGATACTCCTAAAATATCTTCTTGCCCAAGAGTTCCTATAGTCTCCATTTTGTCCACTATTTCTCCATGTGTAGCTTCAAAAGTTGTTTTTCCTGCTTTTTTATCAGCTAAGAAATTACTAGGCTCCAAGTCACTAGCTATAACATTCCAGAAACACATTCCAGTCCATGCATCTTTAAGTGTCAAATAAAGTGGTAATTGACCTGCATCTTTAATTTTTTTCGATACAGCCATAAATTCATCCCATGTTTTAGGAATTTGCAATCCTAGCTTTGAAAATATATCTTTATTGTATAGAACGCCATCAGCATTAGTAGCATATGGAACTCCATATATCTTTCCATTATCATTACTTGCTATGCCATGAAGCATATCTAAATATGGTTTTTGTATGTTTTCAAGAATGCCATCATTAGTAAGATCAACAAGAGCATTTGCATCTACTAGTGCACCATAATTTACATCTGCACCTAAAGCTACTAGATCAGGCATATCATTTTTAGCAAGTCTTGTTTTTAAAACAGTGCCAGCATTTGCAGGTGAATTAATTGAAATTTCAATATTAGGATTCTTTTCTTGAAATTCATTTGCTAATGATTGTAATATTGTTTTATTTTCTGCCTTAGTTGAAAATAACTCTAATTTTACTTTTCCATTTTCTGTGCTGCCTCCCTTAGAACCACATCCTGCTAATAATGAAGTTCCAATTACTGCACTAATAGTAATTGACATTAGTAATTTTAATTTTTTATTCATTTCTCTTCCCCCTACTTTGTAATTTCAGTATACGATTACGTAAATTTAATATTATATTAACTATACTATTTTAGGCACATCAGCCTTAAAAAGTACATTTTAATATCTTTTTCTATTCCTTAATACTTAATCGTTTACGTAAACTATAAAAATTTACGTAATATCTTTCTCAAATCTTATATGAAATTATATTACAAAGTTTTAAACTTAGAATTGTATATAGAAACTTGTAATATAGCTTCATACTATTCTATAAATAATCATTGAAATCTTATATTCCTATAATAATTTATATATTACTATTAATTTTCTACATTTAAATCATAACTGAGTACTTAATATCTTATAACTTTAAATGTAGATTTATTAGTGCAGTCTATATATCTTTAATTTTTTTAACTGTTTCTCTTTCTATAATTTCAAATGGCATTATTATGCTTTCAACTTTTTCGTTGTAGGATATTCTTTTTATTAACATTTCAACAGACTTTTTCCCCATATCATATAAAGGTTGTGCTACTGTTGTTAAAGGTGGATATGACATCTCAGCTATATTTGTGTTATCATAACCTACTATAGATAGATCATCTGGTACTTTTAAACCATTCTTATGTGCTACTGATAATGCTCCAACAGCACAATCATCAGATGCCGCAAAAACAGCTGTAAATTTCTCACCTGTCTCTAGAAGTTCATTCATTCCTTCAACCCCATCTATAAATCCAAACCCTTTTTCTTTAATAAGATTTTTCTTTATGGATATGTTATTATCTCTTAATGCTTGCAAAAATCCATTTAAACGTGGCACTCCTGCTATAGGGTCTTCAGTCGGTCCAGATATAATTGCTATCTCTTTATGGCCATTTTCAATTAAATATGATGTTGCTGAATAAGCAGCCTGATAATCATCAACCTTAACATAAGGCAATGAATACTTGTACGATAATCCTGAAACAAGAACTGTTGGAATATGTGAGTCTATTATTCTTTTGCATAAAGTATCATCTGGAGGTATGCTGCAAACAATTAATCCATCTACCTGTCTTTCAGATAATACCTGAAGATATTCTGACATTCGCTCCCACTTATCTCCACCATTACAGATTATAACGCTGTAATTATTGCGCTGCGCAAAATCTTCTATTCCATTTAAAATTTCTACATAATATGTAGTGCTTATCTTAGGACGTAACACTCCAATAGTTCGTGTTTCTTTAACCTTGAGATTTCTCGCAATTGCATTTCTTTGATAACCAAGTTCATCCATAGCTTCAATTACTTTTTTTCTAGTCTCTTCTGAATAACCATCTAGATTATTTATTATCCTAGAAACTGTGGCAACAGAAACATTGGATTTCTTAGCGACATCTTTAATTGTGGGTCTTTTAATATTACTATTCATAACATATTCCCCTTTTTCAGTAAACGTTTAAGTGATTAAATCTTATCATAATTGGATTTAATTGTCTATATCTTCGTATAATATTTTTTATATTTTTAATTTCTATATAAAATTAGCTGTTTTTATATTATACGTTTACTAAACAATGAACGCTTAAATCTTCTTACAAAATATGGCTTTAAACTTCACTTAATATCTTGCAGAGCTATCAATTCAACACTATACTATATTATGTGAAGTATTTTGGGCATGTGCTAAAGCGTATTCAAAATAGCAGTCAATAGCCAGTCTATTTTATATATAGAGTCTAGACTCTTAAAATGCAACATTTATAAGAAATTACGAGTTTCTAAAGGAAATGTTTTAGAGTCCAAGCATAAAATATTCATAGCAAATTTGGACATGTTATTTCATGTATCTAATAAAAACTCGGCGAAATGAGAGGGAGATTTATGAACAAAAAAGATATATTAGAATTAAAAAGACGTTTAAAAAAAGATGACTGTACATTTACTAAAATGTGTGGTTGTTATGTAGATGGTCAAAAAGATATTGTATTAAAATTTAAAGAAACTTTTTTAAATCTAAGAGAGGAAGAATTCTTTAAATATTTAGAAATTGCCAAGAAAACACTATCTGGAACAGTTGGAAATAACATTCTTGAACTTAACTTTCCTCTTGATGAAGAAGGCATAGGTGGCAGACAGCTTTCCTTAATGGAGCTAAAAAAAAGTAAATTAAAAGATGATTCTATGCTCGATAGCTTTTATAAAATGATTATAAATAGTTATGAATATACTGGTAACTTTCTAATACTCGTTTTTCACGATGCCTATGATGTTATGACAAAAACTACGGATAACTCAAAATTAGATGAATCTGAAGAGGTATATGAATATATATTATGTGCAATCTGTCCAGTATCACTTTCAAAACCAGCTCTTGGATATCTTGAAGATGAAAATCGAATTGGAGCTCGTATTAGAGATTGGGTAGTTGGTCCACCAGACCTTGGATTTGTATTTCCAGCATTTATAGATCGTAGTACTGATATTCATTCTATTATGTATTACACAAAAGATGCAAAAGATCCTCATCCCGAATTTATGGAGGAAGCTTTAGGTTGTAGTTCAAAACAAACAGCTACTGAGCAAAAAGAAACATTCCAAAATATAATTCGTAAAGCTGTTGGAAGTGATGATGAAAAATCAGAGCATTTATTTATGGAAATTCAAGAAACTCTCAATACTATAGTAGATGATCATACTACTGTTAACGGCAAAAATGCTGAGCCTATAGTTTTGAGTAATGATAATATTCAAGATATTTTAATCGAAAGTGGAGTTCCTGAAGAGATCACTGCAAAGATTGAAAAATCATATACAGAAGCATTTGGAGATACTCCGCCTGTAGCAGAAAATTTAATTGATAAAAAAGCACTTGCAGCAAATGAACAAAGAAAAAAGGAAGAAAAACTTGAAAAGAAAGTACGCATATTAGAAGAAAGACTTGAAAAGACAAAACTGGATGCTTTAGCAGATTCAGAGAAAGAAGCTGCTTTAGAATCAGAAACTGAATCAGCTTTGAATAAGATCTTAGAGTCAGAGCCTAATTCTGCTTTAAAGACAGAATCTGATACCATCTTAGAAGTGGCTTCTGACTCTAATTTAGATGAAAATCTTGATTCAGAAACAGCATCTGATGCAAATAATACTGAAAACACTGAAATAGAAACTGAGATTAGCGATGCTCCAAATTATGATATTGTACTTAATGTAAAACCTCAAAAAGTATCTCAAATAAAATCACAAATAATAGACGGAAAGAAATGTATTATAATTCCTATAGATGATGATGAACAAGCTAAAGTAAATGGCGTTAATGCTTTGCTTTAACTTACTGCAAATAATACTTTTCTCATTTAAATAGCCATAAAGATCCTGATTAAGGGTCTTTATGGCTATTATAATCTATATATAATTCAGTAATGAGTTTATATTTAAAATTCGGGAAGTTATATACCTGATTAAACCTAAAATATAGAGGCTTGATTCTAATACATATAATATGATTCAATATTCATTACTTTATATACATTCCACCAGGAGTTTCTGATAAATTAACTATGATATTTTTCTTTTGAGTATACGCTTCTAATATAACTTTGTGAGTTTCCCTGCCTATACCAGATTCTTTGTATCCACCAAATGTTGCACCTGCTGGGAAAGTATTATAAGTGTTAACCCATATACGTCCAGTCCTTATTCCTTTAGCAACTCTTATCGCACGATTTAAGTTAGTAGTAAATACTCCACCACCTAAGCCATATTCACTATCATTTGCCATAGCAATGACTTCTTCTTCTGTCTTAAATTTAATTACAACTCCAACTGGCCCAAATATTTCTTCTCTAGCTATTCTCATATCATTAGTAACATCTGTAAGTAAAGTAGGTTTCATAAAGTATCCATTCTTAGCATCACCCTCAATGAATCTTTCCCCTCCTGTCGCTACTTTTGCTCCTTCTTTTTTACCTATTTCTATATATTTAAGAATTTTTTTAAGTTGAGATTCACTAACTTGCGCTCCCATTTGAGTATTAGGATCTAATGGGTTTCCAACTTTAACTTTTTCAAAAGCAGCAATTGCTTTTTCCATAAATTCATCATAAAAATCTTCTTGTACAAATATTCTAGAACCTGCAGAACAAACTTGTCCTTGGTTAAATAAAATTCCCAATTGAATACCTTCTAATGCAATGTTCATATTTGCATCACTAAAGAAAATATTAGCTGACTTTCCTCCAAGCTCTAAAGTTGCAGGAATAATACGTTTAGCCGCAGCAAGTCCAATTTGTCTTCCAACTTCTGTAGATCCTGTAAATGCTAATTTATCAAGTCCTTCATGATTTTGCAGATATTCACCGCTCTTTGATCCTTTTCCTGTAATAACATTAATTACACCACTAGGAACAATATTTTGTATTAGTTTCATAAGCTCTAATACGCTCAATGAAGTAGTACTTGATGGTTTAAATACTGAAACATCCCCAGCTGCTAACACTGGAGCTAACTTCCAAGCCGCCATTAAGAATGGAAAATTCCAAGGAACTATTTGCCCTACAACACCAATTGGCTCACTTAATATTAAATTTAAAGTATTTTCATCTATCATTGTTGCAGAACCCTCATCAGCACGAATAACACCTGCAAAATATCTAAAGTGATCTGCTGCTAATGGAATATCTGCTCCTGTTGTCTCTCTAATTGGTTTTCCATTATCTAAAGTTTCTACTGTAGCTAAGTATTCTGCGTTTTCTTCAATAATATCAGCAATTTTATTTAATATATTTGCTCTTTCTACAACAGTAGTTTTGCCCCATGTAGCAAAGGCTTGTCTTGCAGAATTAACAGCATCATCTACATCTTTTTCTGTAGCATCTGCAATCTCAGCTAAAAATTCCCCATTAGCTGGATTATAAGTCTTTATTGTAGCTCCATCTGAAGCATCTCTCCATTCTCCATTGATAAATAATCTATATCTATTTTCTAATTTAACATTCATAATAAACACCTTTTTTCCTCATATAATCGATCTTTTATAATTTTATTATAGCACTAAATTAATTGTATTCAATATAAAATAATTATTTAACAATAATAATTATCCATATAATTATTGGTAAATATTGAAATCACATGGTGTTCCTGTATAATATTATAAAATTTTTTTATTTAAAGACAAAAAAGTATAATATAAAACAAACACTTTGTTAAGAATTTATTTTATATTATACCTTTCATATTTGAAAAAGGTGCTATATTTATTTCTTATTAATAATTAAAATTAGCTCTCTTACTCTCTTTTCCTATTCCTTTATTAAAATGTCTAATGTATGTGCACTTGCTCCAAGCAACTCTGGTCTTTCACATGTAGAAAAATGATAGTTAATAAAAAGCTTAAATGTCTCTTCATCCATAGAATTCAAAACAGATCTCATGTAATTCGCTGGCCCATCTGCTGAAATTAATTTTATCCTTTTTAGTCTTACTTCTTCATTTAACTTATTGATATCTTCAATCCTTACATAATCATATAAATCTTTTGGTTCAGATATAACATGAAAATCATCAGTAAGCTTTCCATTTTCAATAGATGAACGAATATTATTTTCCTTAAAACCATATGTTATTACGCTATATTCATTCATGCAATAAGCTACTAAGATAACTCCTCCAATTTTTGTTACTCTCTTCGCCTCTTGTAAGGCTTTTGCTTTATCCTGAAAATTGTATAAATGATACATCGGTCCAAATACCAATGTCATATCAAATGTATTTTCTTCAAATCTTGATAAATCTAATGCTGTCCCTTGATATGCTTTTACTGAACTTCCTTTTGATTTCAAAATACCTAGATTATGCTTTACAAGTTCAATTGCTGTAACATCATACCCATCATTCGCTAGCTCCACAGAGTATCTTCCTGTTCCAGCACCAACATCTAAAATTTTGGAACCATTATTCTTTTCTAGATACTCATGAATATATTTCATAGAAGTTAAAAACTCAACTTGTGCATATTTTCTAGTTAATCTTTTATCTTCACAAAATTTATTATAGTATTTCTCTAATTCCATTGTCATCTCTTTACGTTCCTCACCTATCATTTATTAGAAATTATTAAATATAAATATTAATTTCTTTCCTGATTTCTAACAACTATTATACTATATATTGCAACTATTAAAAATATAGATTTATTCTTTAAATATCTATGAATAAAGGTAACCCCACAAGAATCTAATTTCTAGATTCTTGTGGGGTTATAATGAAATAGAAATACTCTTTTTACAAATACACAACTACTAGAAAAATAATATTTTATAAATCAATATAAATATAATTCCCTATTATCTTATAATTGTCACTGTATTTTCCTTCAATACTTTTTTCTCTGGCTTAATACCATCTATATAACCAATACAAATAGAACCACAAACCTTATGTTTTTCTGAAATTCCTAAGCGTGTAAGTAAATTTCTTACATTTTCATCATTGTCAAACCATGTTAATTGATTTATCCAACATGCTCCAAGTTCCAAGTAATTTGCGGTTAAAAGCATATTTTCTATAGCACAAGCACTATCTGCCATTGCATTACTATAGTTAGACTCATTCGATACTATAATCAATGTTGGAGCGTTGTAATAAAAATTGTAGTCATCTTTCTTCGATGCAACTTTACCTGCTTTTTTACTTTTATAGGTATTTTCATCAACTTCAAGCTTTTCAAAAGCTTCTTTAATATATCCATTTAACTCTAAAAGAATTTCTTTATTTTGAACTACAGTAAATTGCCATGTTTGAGAGTTACCTCCACTTGGTGCATGTTTTGCTGAATCTAAGATTGTAAATAGTTCCTCATCTTTTATTTGTTCCTCTTTGTATTTTCTTATACTTCTTCTTGATTTTATATTTTCAATTACATTTTCCATATTAATCCTCCTTGTATAATCTAGTTGTAACATTTGATAGAAAACTATTTATCTTTCTAACGAACATTACACCTCTTATTATTTTTAATATTCTAATTTATTACTTTGCCTACGCCCCGATAGGGAATATGCATTTCATATCTTAAATAGTTTTTTATTTAAATTCCTTAAAGGAATCTAACCAAGTTTTATATAGTCTAGTATAATACTCCTGAATAGAAGATAGATGTAAACCTCCTGGGAGGTCTTTTAGAACCTATACCCGTAAAAAAGCGTATCATTTCATCAGGTAGAATTCTATGTTTAGCTGGTTGGGTTTCCCTTCGGGAATTACCCGTGTCACAAACAAGGTTATAAGCTATCTGACAGAGTGGAAGTTCTATTCTATATCTAAAATTTAATTTAAGGAGATATATACAATGTCTAATTTTTTTTATAGTCCTGTAATAGGAATTGATGTTTCAGCTGATTTTTCATATACTGCAATACTCGCACCGAATGGTGATATTTATAAGAAGTCATTTAAAATAAAGCATGATCTCAATGGCTTCAACCACTTAGTTGATGAAATAAAAAAAGTGGAAGAAGAGTTTAACATGAAAACTGCAATTTTCATGGAGTCCACTGGCGTGTACCATTTATCTCTTTTCCACTATCTTAATAAATATTTCGATAACACATTTGTTATCAATCCACTCGTTACTAAGTCTAACAAAAATGGCGACATAAGAAAAGTGAAAAATGATAAAAAAGACGCTTTATCTATTGCAACAATAGGAAAATTTCAAAACATTAAGTTATCACAACAACTTAGCCTTGATATTTTTCTTCTGAAAAATCTTGTAAGAGAGTATTACAAACTTACAGATACTAGCTCTACTTTTAAGAAAAAATTATCCGCTGATTTAAGAGTTATTTTTCCTGGCTATAATACTATATTTTCAGATTCAACATCTAAAAGTTCAATTGAGCTTTTAAGTCAATACCCAACGCCACAATCAATTTTAGAGGCACCTAAGGAAAATATAATTAAGATTTTCCTTAATAGCTCTAAAAAGGGCATTATCTGGTCGGAAAATACATATTCCAAATTATTTAAGGTTGCTAATGAAGCTAAAATAATTGGCTTACCGTTAGACGGTTTAGCCGTCAAAATAGCCAGCTCTATAACATTAATAAAAACTATTCAATCAGAGATTGATACATTGCTACAGAAAATTAACAATTTTATACAGTCTGAAACTTTTCCTGAATCTATTAGAGCTAATATTGAACTAATTGATTCAATTCCTGGCATAGGGCAATTAACTGCTATTACTATAATAGCTGAAATAGGTGATATTGATGGTTTTCTTAAGCCCAAACATCTTGTAGCTTTCTTTGGTATTGATAGCTCAGTTAATCAATCAGGTAATTTTAAAGGCGATGATAATAAAATTTCAAAAAGAGGAACTCGAATCGGTCGAAGAGCATTATATTCTGTTGCACTAGCTTCAATCCGTAACAATCGTAATGGAGTTCCTATAAATAAAGTCCTATTAGATTATTATCAAATAAACCTTAAAGGCAAAAAGCCTAAAATCGCCTTAGTCGCTATAATGCATAAAATTATAAACTACATTTTTGCTGTTCTCCGAAATCAAACTCCGTTTGAGCAAAGAGATCCAAAAATACATAAGCAAATGTTCCTAGAAAATAACTCTTTAAACAAAGTCGCTTAATTTTATTCCAATTTCTGTAACCGTTCGTGTTTTGAAACGGTTTGTTTGCCATACTCTTTTTCCAAAAACTATTTTTTTTAAAATTAACTTGACTATTATTAGCTGGTCTTTTTAATAATTATATTCTAAGTCTAATTCAAATAAAATGCTAATCTTGGATATTAGAAAAGTGATTAAAACCTTGCAATCACTTTTCTTTAGCTATTTAATGATATCTAAAGATATAAATTAATAAATAATGTTCCATAACCTATGCCATATCAACTCTTTCTTTAATATTCTCTCCTCTTTTACAATATAAAAGAAATAAACTTAACCCTAGTGCAACTACAAAGAAAATTGTAAAAAATCTGAAACTTGAATCTATGGACTTAACTAAATTTCCACTTATATTTACATTAGAAAAGCTTCCCAAACCTATAATTGCCTTAGAGACTACATCCGCAGGTATAATAACTTCTATTGTTAATATGGCTAATGTCTGACTTAAGGCTTTACCAA
Source organism: Clostridium sp. MF28 (assembly GCF_002969175.1). NCBI lineage: Bacteria > Bacillati > Bacillota > Clostridia > Eubacteriales > Clostridiaceae > Clostridium > Clostridium sp. MF28. The sequence goes on along the minus strand of NZ_CP014331.1, from coordinate 4,230,737 downwards.
CATTCATTATAGTATAATGCATCCCTGATGCTGAACCAGATTGTTCTTTAGGCACTGCTGACAATACAGTTTTAGCTAACGACGGCCAAGCTAAGCCATTTGCTATTGATAATAATATTAGTGGTGTAACTATAGCTTTAACTGATAGCTCTCCCCCAAGATTTCCAAGAAAGAATATCCCTATAATAAGAAATACAATTCCAAATGTAAGAGTCTTTAATGATCCGATATTATCTACAAGTTTACCTGCAAATGGACCTAATATAAGCTGTGGTACAGATAGTGAAATCATCAATAGCCCTGACATAGTTGGACTTAAATGTAATGCACTTTGCAAATATATACTCAACAATAAAGGTAATGAAAAATATGCAATACAATAAAATAATGTAATTATAAGTCCAATTGAATAATTTCTGTACAAGAGCAGCTTGAAATTAAATAATGGATTTTCTACGCGTAATTCTGTGATTATAAATGCAACCCATAATAAAATTGTAACTATACATAGCCCTAAAGTTTTATATGATACCCATCCTAATGATTGTCCTTCTGAAAGTACTATCATCGTTAATATTAAACCTAAGCTGAATGTTAATATCCCAATCCAGTCATTTTTTTGATTAATATTAGGTTTAGTCTCTTCCATTACTAAAAATGCTCCAATTATGCAAAGAAGTACAAAAGGTACTGTAATAAAGAATATTGATCTCCAACCAAAGCTGCTAATTAAAGCACCACCAGCTACTGGTCCAATTATTGCTCCAATAACCCATGAAGTAGCATTAATACTCAAGGCTAGCCCAAGCTCATTACTATGAAAAGTCTTAATTATAGTTGGAGTTGCAGTTGCCATAGCCAATGCTGCTCCACCTCCTTGAATTAACCTATATAAATTTAATGTCAATCCTGAGTCTGCAATTCCACAAAGTATTGTACCAACTGCAAAAATTATAAGTCCTAACATGAAAATACGCTTTGTTCCAACTGTATCTGCCCATTTTCCAGCAGGCAATATTAAAACTGTACTTGCAATAATGTAACCAGTAATTATCCACAATCCAGTAGTTAATGAAATGTTTAATCCTTCCATCATATTAGGCAAACCTATTATTACAATAGTAGAATCTAAATTTGTAATAAATGAAACCAATGTAACAACAAGTAGAATGCTCCATTTGTGTGATTTAGAATTTGTCATATAATCTCCTTATTTATAAATGGAATAAATTTTCGAGTGTAGATAACCCCTTATATGATTAATCCCATCGAAGCCATTTAATTTTGTTTTCTATACATAGTTTACAAGAGATTATATATCATGTAAAATGATTATATGAGATATCAAGATTCACTTTTAGTGATTTATATATTGGGGTGATAAAATGGAAAGTAGTGAATTAAGAATTTTCAGAGCTGTTGCTCAAGCAGGCAGTATAACAAAGGCTGCGCAGGCTCTGGGATATGTTCAATCTAATGTTACAGCTAGAATTCAACAATTAGAGTCTGATTTAAATACACAACTCTTTTATAGACAGCGAGGTATGATTTTAACTCCTACAGGTGAGAAATTACTAGCTTATGCCGAAAAAATCATTTATTTATTGGATGAAGCTGATAAAGCCTTAAATGATTGTTGCGATCCTTCAGGAAGTTTATCAATCGGTGCTGTTCACACAGTATCTGCAATACGTCTTCCTGAAATCTTATCTCAGTATCATAAAGCTTACCCTAAAGTTGATCTGTCTCTTATAACAAGTCAATCAGATGAACTTATTTATAAAATAAAACACTTCCAGTTAGATGGAGCTTTTGTCAAAGCTCAGTCCTTTAGTGATGAGAATATCGTAAGTGAACTTGTGGTCGAAGAAACCTTAGTTCTAATATCAAGTCCTAAATATGATAATATAGAAGATCTATATTCAAAACCATTTTTGATGAGTACAGCAGGATGTCCTAATAGAACACAACTTGAAAACTGGCTCAAATCCAAAAGCATTCATAATATTCGATATATGGAATTTAATAATTTAACTTCTATTATTGAAGGCGTTATTGCTGATCTTGGTGCATCATTTGTACCAAAGTCCACTATTGAAGATTATGAAGAGAAGGGACTTCTAAAATCATTCTCAGTGCCCGATAAATATAATACTACAAAAACATTTTTTATAAGGCGTAAAGATTCTTTAATGACTAACTCACTTTCAAAATTCATTGAAATGACTGAGCTAAATACACCATATAAAAGAACTTAAAATATTAGCTAAATCCCCCCATGAAAAATCAGAATTTCGTGGGGAATAGTTATGAATCTCACCCTTGCACGTAAATCAAATATTAAGTCGTATTTTTCTTTTTGAGCTAAAAAGAAAACTCACTAAATACACTTTCGCCTTTACCTAAAGGCTTTCTATCTCCTTCATAAAAACCGAATTCATCATCATCTTCCTCATCAGTAACCTCAATATCCGTATTTTTCTTTATATCTTTCTTCGGCTTCTTATTTTTATTCATCACTAAAGGTACAGGTATATTGTCTTTCGGTACACCATTAATTTTCCCTGTGCTTATTATGTTCTTATTATCGCTGATTCCTTCATTTTTAATTTCTATATTATTCTTAGTATCAATTGCATTCTCCATATTACACATATTGTTGTCTTTCTGCTGTTGCTTTTCAATAATTTCATTGCCAAGCTCTTCTTCAATATCATGTTTTTCATCATAGATATTTTCAACACTTTTAGTCTCTTCGCTTTTTAACTTACTATCCTTTTTACCCATTTTTTCTTTATCCGCAGTAATATCTTTAACCTTTGCTTTGATATTTTGATGCTTTGCAAAATTCTTTACTTTATAAACATTTTCTTCAATAACTTCAACCATTTCTAAATCTATAAATGTATCTAATGCCAATTTTACTTGACTTTCATCCCTATTAAATTCTATAGCTAAAGTCTTTAATGTATATGGAATGCTTTTTGACATATATAAGTTGCCATCTAGATTAACTCTCCCAGCTAAAATTACAATTCTGGTCCAGATATAATAAATAACATCTCTTTCTGGCATTCTATCTATTATTTTAAATTTTGTATCATCATACATATCAACTCTAAATCTTACATATCTTCTCTCTTTCATCTTAATTGCTCCTCCTAAAAATTTTTATTTTTCTATTCTTTTCAATTAAGATATATGTCCCAATTAATAAAATAACAGAATCTTTATAAATTTTTTTCTAAAACTTTTTCAAAACTAAAATACCCACGAAAATCTAAAATTTAGATTTTCGTGGGTTTCACTGCTGATTTTATAATCTTATTGTTTCTCCCCCCATAACTTTTACAGCCTTATCATCTACACTAATCCATACTGTTATTGCAGTAGGGTTATACACAATATCTCCCTTTGCAGAGAATTCAAGTTTCTTTAACGCCTTAATATATCTCATTACCTCGATATTAGTTGCAAACCAAATTTCTTTATTTTTTGAAACTAACTCACAAAAGTTCTCAATTAAATTCCAATTATTATTTCTCTCAAATTCAAAACTATGTCCCCAAACGTACATTAGCTTTAACTTTCCCTTGAATTCATAATCTGAGAACTTTTGACCAATTTCCATAAGATTATCATCATGATGACAGGTTGCATTCCAAGCCAAGAAATCTTCTGGAATATAGAAATCATGATGTGAAACTACAGTTCTTGAATACTGAATTCCAAGACTCTCAAGAGTTTTCATCAGCTTTCCATTAAAAGCTCCATAAGGATAAGACATCCCTTTTATAGGATAGCCAACTAAAGACTCTAAGCATTTCCTGTCTTCAACTATTTCTTCTATAATAGCTTCAACAGGTATCCAGTCTAAAAAGGGATGAGTTTTTGCATGCACTGAAACCTCATGACCTTTGTAAAGTTCTGCGACTTCCGCTTTAGTAATGAAATTTTCTTTATCTAAGATTCCGGAGTTTAAATGAAACGTACCTTTTATTCCATATTTATTAAATATGCTTACTAATTTTCTATCAAAAATTTGGCCATCATCATAACTCATGGTTAATGCTTTTGTTTTTCCTTCTGGAAATAAATCAAAATTAATATTCATAACTTTCACCTCAAATTTTATATATAGATATCCAAATTTAAAACCACATTTATGTGATACCTTACCGAAATCATAAATATTTTGATTCCGAAAAGCTATGAAAATATCGCTGAAGGTTCTAAGCCGCAGGTTGTGTTATACTCTAAATATTTACAACTTCCACATTGCTGAAGCCTTTTGTTATATATTCCTTCAGGTACTATATTAAAATTTCTGCTATTAATAATGCTAAGTACCATTGCTTTTATGTCCTCTGATGCAACCCTAACGCTTGCAGAGCATCCTTTACAACTATCTATATAGGACATATAATTACCCAAGTTCCAATGTAACTAATGACATAGCAGGAAGCACTGCTGTAAGTTTGCCTTCAGCTATACTAGCACCATCAAATGATTTCAAGGATACTTTTTCTGGATCTTCAAATGTATTATGCGCATTCATTGCTTCTGCAGTAAGTATAGTTCCTGTTACCTTAGCCATTGCTTTTCCTCTAAGTTCACACTGAATATCAACAGACTCTGCAGGACTTAAATTACATAAAGATATATGAAGCTTGCCATCCTTATCCATTGAAGCAGTGGCACTTACCTGTGGTATCTTATCATCACCACAATTATAATTAGGTGATTCAATATTTAAGTCAATTAATTCAGCATCCTGATGAACTTTATACATATTAAAAGCATGATAAGTTGGAGTTAATATCATCCAGAACCTTCTGTGAGTATAACAGCTTGAAGTACATTTATTGTCTGAGCTATATTTGTCATCTGAACTCTATCACAATGCTTATGGAAAATGTTAAAATTTACTCCAGCAACTAAGGCATCCCTTATTGTATTTTGTTGATACAAGAATCCTGGATTTGTTCCTGGTTCAACATCGAACCAAGTTCCCCATTCATCCACTATTAAAGCAACTCTCTTATCTGGGTCATACTTATCCATAATTGTTGAATGCCTTGTAATAAGTTCCTCCATCTTCATTGATTTTTTCATAGTAATAAACCATTCTTCTTCGCTAAATTCTGTAGCAGAGCCTTTACCTAACCAGAAATCTCCTGGTACTGTGTAATAATGCAAGCTCATTCCATCCATAAATTTACCTGCTTCTCTCATAAGAACTTCAGTCCATTTATAATCATCATCATTAGGGCCACAAGCTATCTTAAATATTTTATTATCTCCAAAGTTTCTTACATAGCTTGAATATCTTCTATATAAATCAGCATAATATTCTGGACGCATATTACCACCACAGCCCCAGTTTTCATTTCCGACACCAAAGTATGTAAGCTTCCAAGGTTCCTTATTACCATTTTCTGCTCTTAAATTTGACATTGGTGATTCTCCATCAAAAGTCATGTACTCAATCCATTCTCTCATCTCTTGAACAGTTCCGCTTCCTACATTTCCACAAATATATGGTTCTGCTCCTAAAAGCTCACAAAGTTCAAAAAATTCATGTGTACCAAAATGATTATTTTCTGTAACCCCTCCCCAATGTACATTTACCATCTTAGGTCTTGATTCAGGATCACCTATACCATCTTTCCAATGATACTCATCAGCAAAACATCCTCCCGGCCATCTTAAAACTGGAAGCTTTAACTCTCTTAAAGCTTCCACTACATCTTTTCTTATTCCATTTATATTAAGTATTTCTGAATCTTTTCCCACCCAAAAACCACCATAGATGCACCTTCCTAAATGTTCAGCAAAATTACCATAAATATTCTTATTTATTTTTCCTTTTTTAATATCTGTATTAATAATTATCTTTGACATCTTACACCTCTCAAAATTGATTTTAGTACATAAAAGATACTAAGAAACTACTAAATTATTATTTTGATTATGCCTTATATATGCTATTTATATTATTCCTTTACCGCACCTGCTGTAAGGCTCTTTTGTACCTGATCACTTAAAAGTATATATATAAGTATTGTTGGTATTGTTGCTATAACAAGACCTGCGCCTATATCTCCCCATTTTGTTACATAATTGCCTACCATGGACATAATACCTACAGTAAGTGTTTTAAATTCGGCTTTATTTATAAAGGTTACCGCAAACATCAACTCATTCCATGAAGATAGGTATGTGAATATAGCTACAGTAGCCATAGCTGGTCTTATAATAGGGATAATTATAGAAAAGAATATTCTAAAAATACCACATCCATCTATTACTGCTGCTTCCTCCAATTCCTTTGGAATACCTCTTATAAATGCTGCTAATATAATGACTGCCATTGGAATAGCGAAAGCTGTATAAGGTATAATTAAAGCCCAATATGAATTTAGCATTTTTAAATTCTTAAGAACCATAAATAATGGTAATAATGCTGCATGTATCGGCACCATCATTCCTATTAAAATTATTATCAATGTAGGTTTACTCAATTTCCATTTCATACGACTGATTGCATAAGCTGTCATAGAAGATAATAAAAGTACTAAAACTATAGTAATTACTGTGACAATCACACTGTTAAAGAAATATTTCATAACATTGGCCTGTTTGATAGCACTTTCATAGTTTTCAATACGCCAAACATGTGGAAGACCAGCAATGTTGCCACCAAATATCTCCCCATTATCTTTAAATGAGAATAATACTAACCATATAAGCGGATATATCTGTATTATTGCAACAATAATAAGAAATATTTGTATAGGTATTTTACCTATTCCAAGCCTAATAATCGAAGAATTTTCACGTATCTTCATATTGAATCACATCCTTCCACTTTTCTATTCTATTTTAATAAGTCTGTCTAGAATTACTGTAAGTATTAAACACTCTATTATAATAAATACTGACATTGCACTTCCATAACCGTATTTATAATTATCAAAAATAGTAGTATACATCAAGGTACTTGGAACTTCAGTTGAGAAGAATGGACCACCATTAGTTAATACATAAATTAAATCGAATACCTTTAATGCACCAATTAATGAGAAAGTCATACAAACTTTTAAAATAGGCTTCAAAAGAGGAATAGTTATATATAATGCAGTTTTTACTGGAGAAGCTCCATCTATCTTAGCTGCTTCACTAATATCTGAAGGAATCGATTTTGCTCCCGCATACATAATTAACATATGATAACCCACGTATTGCCAGAGTATAGGAATAAAACAGCTTATAAGAGCTGTATCTTCTTTTCCTACCCAGTCATGTGCTAATTGGCTTTGCCCAATAGCTCTAAGTATTGTATTAAGTAATCCATAATCAGCATTATATATTTTTATCCATAGCTGTCCAATTACAACAGTAGAAATAATTACAGGTATAAAATACACTGTACGGTAGAACTTTTCAAATCTAACTCCTGATGCTAAAATTAGCGCTAAAAGAAGAGATATTGGTAATTGAATTACTATGGAAACAACTGCAAATAACAATGAATTCTTAACCGAATGTAAAAACCTCATATCCATAAACATATTTTTATAATTCTCTAATCCAATAAATGTTCCAGTTCCTACACCACCCCAGTCAAACATACTATATTTTACTGATAAAATAATTGGAATAAATATAATTGCAGACATTATGATTAAGGTAGGAAGAACAAATATACAAATTATTTTCTTGTTTGATAAAATAGAATTTATGATAATCACCTCTTCAATAAAGACTGTGGTAAAATCCTTTGTTTCACCACAGACTCAGTATTATACTAACTCTTTTTATTTTTCTCCTTCTACTTTAGACATCTTATTGCAGAATTCTTCTGGAGTAATCTTCTTTCCTAAAAGTTCTGCAATCAGATTTTTATGTGTCTCTGAAGAATCTGCAGGAAGTATATTATCCCACCAGTTAATAAATGATGTACCTGTTGCCATTAATTCTGCTGATTTCTTTGTTAAATCAGAAACTGTAGATGTATCTAATCCTTTTGTATCCCAGCATGGCAGACCGGCATTTGCTAAGTAACCTTCTTTACCTATTTTTTCACTTAAATAGATTAAGAATTGAGCTGCCTCTTTAGGATGTTTTGTATTTGCATTCACATAGAAACCATCTACACCGCCCCCATAAAATTCTGTTGCCTTACCTGCACCATCTTTAAATAAAGGAAATGGAACTGCTACAGTTTTTCCACTGCTAGCTGCTGACTTATCTTCTATTGGTGAATTCACCCAGTTTGCTTGGAACATCATAGCAGAATTGCCTCCTGTGAAAGCACCTAACATTTCATCGTAACTCATACTAAACATATTATCGTTAAAGGCTCCAGCATCAGCCATTTCTTGAATCTTTTTTGCAGCTTCTACAAATTCAGGAGAATTAAATTTTGATGGATCTTTTAGAGCCGCCGTTGCTGCATCATTTCCTGCCTGACGCATAGCAAAAATGTCAAACCAATACATTCCACGCCATCTATCCTTTTCACCTAATGCTATTGGAGTAATATTGGCTGAACGTAATTTCTTTACAGCATCAAGCAATTCATCATATGTGGTAGGTATCTTAGCTCCTGCCTTATCAAATAACTCCTTATTACAATATAAGCTTGCTATAAATGAATACATTGGCAAACTATATGTCTTACCATCAACTACACAACCATTTATAGTACCTTTAACCAACTTGTCCTTAACATCTTGAGTTAAATATTCATCAAGGGCTAACATATTCCCTGATTGTATATATGGTTTAACAAAACTTCCTCCATACATATACTCTATATCTGGTCCCTCATTTGCTGCTATAGCTGTTTTAATCTTTGTCTTATATTGTTCTCCTGTAACTCCATCTTCTTCAACAATTATGTCCGGATGTTCTTTGTTCCACTGTTCAACAGCATCTTTTAATAGCTTTGAAGTCGGATCAGTATCTCCAACAGATTGATGCCACATGGCCAATTTAATTGTCCCATTCCCTCCGTCAGAACTATTTACACTTTTTGAACTTGAACATGCAGTGAAAGAAAATGCCATTGCACTAACAAGTGTAGCAGTTATTATTTTTACAACATGCCTTTTCATTAAATATCCCCCTTATACGTACTTTTTATTTCTCTTATATTTTAAGAGTATGTGATATTGTTTACAATTCAATATCTGTACATAAACATTCAAAAAAACAACATTCTATTTATACCTTTTTGCACTTTTTAAAATCATTAATGCAAATACCTGTATGTTTCTTAAATAAAATGCTTAGATAATGCGAATCGCTTATTCCTACTCTTTCGCTAATCTGCGTTCCATTTAAATTAGTTTCCAATAAGAGCTTTTGAACTTTCTTAATTCTTATAGAAGTTAGATATTCAATAAAAGTCTGAGAAGTTTGCTGTTTAAATAAGCGTCCCAAATGCCCTGGACTTATGAAAAATTCTTTTGCAACACTTGATAGTGACAGCTCCTGATTGTTAATATTATTATTCAAATATTCCTTTACATCTTCAATAAATGTATTTGCTTTTACATCATTTGATTTTTGCATTAAACCAGTAATGTTTTCTACACATTCTTTCATGCACTGTTTTAGCTCTGGCAGATTATCAGCATTTAAAATCAATCCATTTATTTTTTCATGGCTTTTCCAGATGTCTACAAGATTAATTTTCTGCTCACTAGCAATACGCTGGCAAACAAATAACACATCTAATGCTTCTGATCTCATTTTTTCCATGGCCTCTAGGTAATCAATAGCTGAAGTAGTAAAGATCTGCTCTAAAATTTCTAAAGCATTCTTCTTTGCTCCTGCATTAATAAATAAATTTAATCTCTTCATCTTATCCTCATCCCTGTTAAAGAGAATATTTTCACCTACATGTATATCAGCATAACTAGTAACCTGATTCTTCCCTACAATTACCTTGTAATTCACCGCTTCCATGGCTTCTTTATAAGAAAATCTGATATTTTGAATTTCTCCTTTTTTCATACCAACTCCAAAACTAACCGAACACTCTAACCTATCTAAAATCTTCTTCTTTAATAATTCACAACTTTCTATTAAATCTGTCTTCTTGTTATTTAATAATATAGAAATCCTTCTTCCGTTATCAAAGAATACAAAAACATACTTATCTTCGCTAAAAAAATTCTGTATGATATTGAAGCACTGCATAGATATCAAAATTTTATTTTCTTCTTTTTTCTCATTCTTTATAGAATTATTTACTTCCATCAAAGCTATCTGAAATATATCACAGTTAGGATTTATATTTATCTTAAAATAATTGCATTTACTTATAATCTCTTCAAAAGTTAGCTGCTCCAATAAAAGTTCATTTAAAAACTTTTCTCTTAAAATTGGTAAGCTTTCTTCGACCTGCTTTTTCAATTGATTATATTCTATTTCACGATTTCTTTCTGAGCCTATTATATTTCTAAGCTTGCTTAAGGTCTGCATAAGCTCAGATGAGTTTATAGGTTTTAAAATAAAGTCAGATATTCCAAGTTTAATACTGCTTCTTGCATATTCAAAATCATCGTAACCCGTAACAATGATAATTTTAATATATGGATATTTTTCTACTATACGTCTGCTAAGTTCAATTCCATCCATAGCAGGCATACATATATCAGTAAATATAATGTCCGGTTTTAATTTATCTACCAATTCCAAGGCTTGCTCCGCATTTCCTGCTTCTCCTACCATCTCCATATTTACTTCTTCCCAATTAACCTTCATCCTTATAAGATTCCTTATTAAGTATTCATCATCCACAATAATAACCTTTAATATATCCTTCATTTTTAATCCTCCTTATCTTCGATATTTATATACAATAAAATTTTTGTACCTTCTCCCAGCTTGCTTTCAATTTTAAAAGCATCATCCTCACCATAAAAAATCTTTATTCTTTCAAGAGTCCCTCTAAGTCCAAAGCTTTCCTTAATACTCTTATTGTTAATGTTCATAATATCATCTATTTGTTCCTCGCTCATTCCAGCGCCATCATCTTCTACAGATAAAATAACAATACCATCATCCATGTGCGCACTAATTTTTATAGTACCACTTTTTCCATTTTCTCTAATTCCGTGATATAGTGCATTTTCAGCAAGTGGTTGCAATATAAGCTTTGGAATCTTATACTCCAGGCAGCTTGCCTCAAGGAAATATTCTACTTCAAATAAATCTGGATATCTTATCTTTTGAATTTTTAGATAATTTTTGACCATTTCTATTTCTTCTCCAATAGTTATAATTTCCTTTCCCTTACTTACGCTTGTCCTATAATAATTTCCTAAAGCCTCTACTAATTCGCTAACCTCTCTATTGCACCCTGAAAGAGCTAATGAATTAATTGAATCTAAAGTATTATATAAAAAATGTGGCTTAATCTGTGCTTGGAACGTATATAATTCTGCTTTTCTTATCATTTTTTGTTCCTGTATGACCCTTGCGATGAGTTTTTTTATTTCTGCTATCATTATATTGTAACCTCTGCAAAGTTTTTTCAATTCATAGCCATGAGCCTTAATCTGTACTTCATTGAATACACCTTTCTCTATATCTTTCATGGAGTTTAGCAAATATTTAATAGGTGTAGTAACAATTCTTGATATACCAACGGAACAAACAAATAGGATAATACCATTAAATAATATGATTACAAAACCAATAAATATCATAGTCATGTTCTCTTTATACAGTTGAGCAAAAGGTATCACGCTAACAAATTTCCAATTATAATCATTCTTAGAGCTATAAGTTATCAAATATTCTGTTTTATCTATTTTTTTCATTTTATAACCTATATCATTCCCTACAAATTCATCTCCTGCCTGCATCATTTCATCATCAACATCTATGCCTCCATGTACATTTTCTTTGTCATCATTTACATTCTTTAATGATGTGATTTTTTGATTTTCTTCATCTAATACTGCTATATTGGTTTCAACATCATTCGATATATTGTCAAAAACCTGCTTAAATGATTTTTGTGGAATATTTATTACTAAAACGCCTAATTTATCTACATTATCCATATCCCTGACTAAACGTATCAAAGAAACATAGTTATCTTTATTATTTTCAAAATTAACGCCTCCTCCATTGAGTTCTAGTATAAAGCCTCCTTTCTTTTCCATAACACGTTTGTACCATTTTGCATCAATAATCTTTTTGGCTGGAATGCTTGGCAATACATCTGCCCCCACTGAATAGATATTATTAGAATTATCTAGAATATAAACTGAACTTACATAAGGTACTGATTGAATAAATTTGTATAAGTACGAGCTTACTTTAGCCTGAGTATTTAAATCCTCATACATACTCCCTTGTCGTAAAAGTTTCTGTAAATCACTATTTGACAAAACCATTTTAGATAGACTATCCGCATTATTAATCATCAAATTAATATTTGTCTGTATAGAATTTAATGTCTGAACAGAAACTTCACTGACCTTTTTTTGAGTAATATTTAAATATATTTTTTCATAGAATAAGCTACTTACAGCAGTTGAAGCTACAATAAGCGCGAAATAAAACAAGGCTATTATTACCCCAACTTTACTATTAGATAATTTTTTATTTAGTTTTTTGAGCCACATTGTTAGATTCCTCCCATGAATTCAAAATAATAATACAAAAACTTATTGAAATCGTTTTTTCAAGCTTTTCACTAATAAATACATCATTAACCAAATAAATCACAAGGCAATTATTCTAAATTATATCATATGAATGCAACAAATTTTAGAATTACTTATAAATAATGTAATTTAATGAATCAATTATTTTACTACAATCTTACAGATTCCAAAGCTTCTTAAAATCGCTGATAAACTTCAGCTGTACATATGATTCTATTTAGTTTGGTATTTTCAAGATAGTAATAATGATTAATGAAGAATTCAACTGTAACCTTGTATTATTAAATATTAATAATTTTTATAAGTAACTAAAAAAACACGAAAATCTAAATTTTCAGATTTTCGTGTTCTTTTATGATATAGTTAATAATATTACCTTTAAAATAATCTTTTGCTACTAATTAAATTGATTCTTTTCTCTATTTACATCTCTTAATAAAATTATTTTTACTTAATATTATTGGAGTTACAGGTTCACCATAAAAATCTTCTGCCTCTCCAATTACTTTGCATTCAAATTTCATTAACATATTTAGAGTTGCATCTCTTGCTTCAATGTAAATTTCGTCAGTATAAGAATTAAAAATTTCTTTTAATGAAGCTATAGCAAGCTTCTGACCAATTCCCATGCCTCTTAATCTTTTATCAACAGCAAATCTTCCCCAATGCCATTTATCCTTTTCTTTCCATGCTGATACTACTCCAATAATATCTTCTCCTACTCTTGCGCACCACCAAATTGGTTTTAAATTTTCACTCACTGGAACCAATTCTTCTGGAATGCTTTGCTCATTAGTAAATACTTCTGTTGCTAATTCAATTGCTTCTTTTATATAATTTTCAGAAATTCTTTCTATTAATATTCTAGAATCATTCTTCTTGAGATTGTTTTTTAATGCAAGAACGCGAAATAATCTAAATGCTCCCACAATATTTTCTGTATCTTCACTATCCCCTAAATTTAAAATTTCATTAATAAATTTATTTGCTTCATGGTCTCCACTATTTATAGCCTTAATACCTAATGGAAGAATACAAATATCTTTCATTCTTTTATCAGCTTCTGATTTCTTCAGCTCCAAATAATTTTTAGCCTCCAAATTATTAAGTATCCTGCTTAACGAAGCCTTATCAATACCTAAATTTATTAGCAATTCATTAAAAGGAGTTTTTCCATTTTGTTTTATGTAATTTAATATATGAGCTTGAGCCAGTGTTAATTCAGAATTTAGGCAATTGTGATTAAGCAGCCCTAATTCTCTCACAATTAATCTTACCTCTTTTCTAATTATCTCTTCGTTTCTCATATTCGCCTCCAAATTAATTGATATTATCAACAATTATAACTCACTTTCGTTTTTATTACAAGTTGACTTCATAAATCAATTTATAATTTACAGAGCTTTTATGACTATTACAGGAAAGAAATAACGTGCTACATTATTCTGAATTCTTATGCTAAAAATATGGCATAATTATGATTCCATTAAGAGCAATAAGCTTAATGATGAATATTATTTATTCTAAGATAAGCTGCTTTAATTTATTCTTTGTTTCATCATCTATAGGCATTTGAATGGTGATACTTGCTCCCTCTATTTCTGTGGACCTAAATGAAATATAACTTAGGTATAAATCCCCTACTAAAGGATGATGTAAAAGTTTTTGACCTTCTGGTGTTCCCATAATACCTTGATTATTCCACCATTTATTAAATAGAGGATCTTTTTCATTTAATTCATTTATAATTGCATTTATTGTATTATCATTCTCATAATAACCGTAATTTGCTCTCAATTGTTCAACACGTAATTTAGAATGCCCTTCCCAATTATCTAACAGTTCTTTTAGATAATCATCATTAAAAGCTCTCCAAACTGAGTTTCTTTCTTTTTCATCCATTTCTTCATAATTACCATAAACTTTTAGTGCCGCCATATTCCATCCAATCATTGTTAATTTACTATCAGTAACATAAGCTATACTTGGATTTTGATTGTCTAAGAATTTTTGTAATGTATTAGAAATAGCAACATCTGCAAAGTCTTCTACAGGTAATTTCTTATCTGATAAATTAAATAAATATCTTTTTTCTTCATTATTTAATTGCAAAACCCTACTCAAGGAAAGTAACACATCTATTGATGGATTAACATCTTGTCCTTGTTCAATACGCACATACCAGTCAATACTTACTCCGGCTAAATCAGCGACTTCCTCTCTCTTTAATCCTTTCACCCTTCTTTTTTTATCAAATTTGAGTCCAAATTGTTCTGGTCTTAATGTGGATCTTTTCTTTTTTAAAAATAATCCAAGTTCTTTGTTTTTAGATATCATTATTACCTCCCCATCTCTATTCATATAAACTTTATTATTATATATGTTGTAATTCACAATGCACATTTCACAATCGCAGCTAAAATTCTTGCAATACTTTTAGAATTATGATTAAGGTCTGCCAAACATAGTATTATTAATCATATGATAACTTAGGTTCTATTTAAAATAATACTTTCATTATACACTATCTTCATAAGCTATAGAGAGGAAGATGTGAAAATGAATAGAGCTTTAAAAAACAAAAATTTTTCAAACAAACTATTATTAATTTTATCAATTATTTGTGCAATTATAGTAGCTAATTTGTACTACGATCAAGTTTTATTGACCAATATTTCCAATGATTTTTTTATACCTGCTTCATCATCTGGTAAGCTTGTAACAGCTATACAAATAGGCTATACAATGGGATTGTTGTTCATTGTTCCACTAGGAGACAGGTATAGTAGAAAACTATTAATCATTTTAAGTATTATTTGTTCAGCTATATTATTATATTTAATGACTTTAGTCTCTACCTTTAATTTAATAGTAATTATAGGCTTTTTTATGGGGATTTCAAGTGTTTCAGCACAGCTTATAATCCCATTTGTTTCTTCAAATATTTCGTCAGAAAAACGTGGTATAATTGTTGGTCACTTATTAACCGGAGTATTTCTTGGAGTTTTACTCGGTAGAGTTCTAGGTGGAGTTCTAGGCCAACTAATTGGCTGGAGAGGAGTTCATGAATTTGCAGCAATAGTTTTATTAATTTTTGCAGTATACTTATTTTATTCTCTCCCAAATGATAATGTAAAAAAGGAAAGTTCATATAAAAATATCATACTATCTTTACCTCCATTATTAAAAAAAGAAAAAGTATTAAGAGAAACAATAGTTTTTGGTGCTGCTGCCTTTTGTGCCTTTAATATTTTTTGGGTTTCATTATCCTTTATTTTAGAAGGTTCTCCTTATAGTTATGGAAGTGCAATAGTTGGACTCTTTGGCTTTTTAGGTATAGCAGGTGCGTTAGCCGCTGGATTTTCGGGAAAACTTACAAATAGTAAAAAAGTAAGCTTATGGAACCTTTTTGCTTTAGCTATAATGTTTGTTTCTTTTTTAATCTTAGGTGTAGGCTGGTCCAAACTTATAATTATAATTCTCGTAACCTTTACTTTAGATGTTGGTTCAAGAATGAATATGTCTCTAAATCAAGGAAGGATTTATAAGCTTAGTCTCCAAAATCATAGCAGATTAAATTCACTTTACATGGTTGGGTATTACTTAGGTGGGTCCCTTGGATCGTGGATAAGTACCTCTGTATATCATTCATTTGGTGTTATTGGAATCACAATTGCAAGTTGCAGTGCACTTTTGATAGCATGTGTTTATTATTTAATCACTAATGGTCTCTTAAATAGAGAAAATAATACTAAATCCTCAAGTGCATTTACCCATGGAAATCAACCAACTCGTCAGTAATTTGTGAAATACTTTAAGACATAATCAAAAAAATAACAAGCTCATATTCCCAAAAAATTATTTACTGCTAATAATGATAATACTGCTGTGATTATTTATCCTATGATAATTTATCATCTATTTAAAAGAATTCTTTAATTGTATAATGAATTAAAAAGAATTTACTTTCATTAATTTTATATTGTTAAGCATATTATAGATATCCAACTTTAAATTTAGACTTGTGTGATGCTTACCGAAATCATAAATATTTTGATTCCGAAAAGCTATGAAAATATCGCTGAAGGTTCTAATCAGCAGGTTGTATCCACTTTAGCATGCTCCAACTTTCAGTTTGACAAGCTAAAGTGGAACAACCTACAGCTAAGAACCTTTAACAGCTCATTTTCAAATGTTTTCTCCACAAATATATTTATGATTTCTAGTGAAGATATAAACTTAAAATTTTAGAAGCTTTATAAATATGTTCATTTAATAAATTGAATTCTTAAATTGGAAATCTATATATATCTTTAATACGATAATACTATTAAATAAATCTTATTACTTAAAGGAATATGTTTAAAGTAAAGGAGAAGATAAAAATGAATTTGATAACTGTAAATCAAGATAAATGTATTAAATGTGGTTTGTGCGTAAATGAGTGCCCAGAACGTGTATTAGAACTTAGTGAAAATGGACCTAAAGAAATTTGCGGTGAAGAGTGTATTTCCTGTGGTCATTGTGTAGCTATATGCCCAAGGGAAGCAATTGATAATATAAAAACACCATTAACCAATCAAACCAGCTCAAAAAAATTTCCAAAACTAAGTCCTGAGGAAGCAGAAAACTTTCTTCGTTCAAGGCGTTCAATCCGCTCATATAAAGAAACTCCTGTGCCAAGAGAAAAATTAATAGATCTTGTGAATATTGCACATTTTGCTCCTAGTGGACATAATCTTCAAGGAATATCTTATACTATCATTGATGATAGAAAGATACTTGATAAAGCTGTTAAAATTGTCATCGAAGAATTTGAAAAGGATAATGTATCGAGTGAATTCACAAAGCCATACCGTGAAAAAGGAATTGATACAATTTTGCGTGGAGCATCCAGCCTTATCCTAGCAACTGCTAATTCAAACTTTCCACGAGGAAGAGAAAATTCAATTCTTTCATTAACATATTTGGAGCTATATGCGCCAACACTAGGCTTAGGATCATGTTGGGCTGGGATGTTTGAAAGAATTGCTATGAAAGATAATTCTCCATTACTTAAATTATTTAACATCCCTGAAGATAAGAAAATCACTGGTGCTATTATGGTGGGATATCCTAAATATACTTATCCAAGATTAGTTGATAAAGATCCATTAGAGTTTACTTTTGTAAATTAGCATTGCTCTATAAAATCAAGATAAATATTTGAATATTTTACATTAAAACAACCCACTAAAATCTACTATCTATTTTAGTGGGTTTCATGGTAGAAAGAAAAATGCAAGACAAAATACTCTTTGTTGCATAAGTTCAACTAAATTCAACTGTGAATATAAAGCTCTATCTGAAAAGTTTTACTTTATAAACATGATGACTTCTTTAGTCGATCAGCTCTTCTTCTTAAATGTAGATTTCAGTGCTCTTTTCACTACATCAACAAAACTTAATGAATAAACCATATGATTTGGATCAACATAATTTCGAACAGTACGAAGCACTTTCTTTGCTTCTTTAGAAGAAAAAGTATATGTTCCATTTTTCTTCGTTCGAATTGCATATCGTGGAATCCATTTTCCTTTAAATAATACAGATGCAATCACATAGTCAACTTCTTCCCAAGGAATTTGAATAAATTTACGATAATCACGAGAATTATAGAACTCAAAACCTTTGTCACCTATCATAATCTTGCCGTAATCTGCAACGCCAGCAAAAGATGTTCCATCAATTGCTAGATCAACCTTTGTATTGAGTGACTCAACCATCCTATCTACCTCTTTTCTACTTATATACACATTTATTTTTATTATATATTCTTTACATGTTTTTATCAATTATTCCAAAGTCTATTAAAAGTAACACGATTAATATTGTTAACAAAAGCCCAGGCTAAAAAGCCTAGGCTAAGTAAAAAAGTACTACATTAAACCGATCAAGTGGAAAACAATACCAATTATGAACAATCCAAGAATTATAAGAATTGGAGATACCTTCCTCTTAAGTAACCACATACAAAGAAGTGTAATTAATAATCCTACAAATCCAGGGATTAATGAATCTAAGTTATTTTGTAATGTTGTAATCTTAGTATCAGTTAATGACATACCTGATGCTTGTTGTAATAGAGCTTGCTTAACACCTTCTGCTCCAGCAGGAAGTTTGCTCCAATCAATAAATGCACCATCACTTAATTTAACAGATGATACTACTGGTGCAAATTTAACAGATACCCATCTGTTAACTAACGATCCTAAGATGAACATACCAAGGATAGATGCTCCTTTTGTAATATCTTGTAGCATATTACCTGATAAATCTTCACTAATACGAGATCCTGCTTTGTAACCAAACTCTTGTGTATACCACATAAATGCCATACGGATGATATTCCAAGCGAAGAAGAAGATAATTGGTCCAAGGATGTTACCACCTAGAGCAAGTGAAGCAGCTAATGCTCCTAAAATTGGTCTTACAGTGAACCAGAAAACTGGATCTCCGATACCTGCTAAAGGTCCCATCATACCAATCTTAACACCTTGAATAGTTACATCGTCGATTGGTGCACCATTTGCACGTTCTTCTTCTAAAGCTAATGTTACACCAACAACTGGTGAAGCTACATATGGGTGAGTGTTAAAGAACTCTAAGTGACGTTCTAATGCTGCAGCTCTCTCTTCTTTAGTCTTATATAATTTTCTGATTGCTGGAATCATTGCAAATGCCCAACCACCATTTTGCATTCTTTCATAGTTCCAAGAACCTTGAAGGAAAAATGAACGGAACCAAACAGAAATACGGTCTCTTTTTGTTAATTTTAATTCTTTTGACATTTTCGTTTCCTCTCCCTTCTTAGTATCTATCTATTAGATCCCCTAAAGGATCACCAGTATTTGAACTTCCACCATTACCTGAGCCACCTTGTTTGCTAAGTGCTAAGTAAAGAAGTGCTAAAGCTACACCTATTGCACCAAGTCCGATAAGTGTAATTTGTGAAACAGTTGCTAATACAAAACCAATTGCAAAGAATGGCCATACTTCTTTTGTAGCCATCATGTTGATTACCATTGCATAACCAACAGCTACAACCATTCCACCACCAATTGCTAAACCGCCTGTTAACCAAGTAGGCATAGCAGCAAGTAATGAACTAATAGGACCAGCACCGATTGCTAATACTAGTGCAGCTGGAATCGCAATACGTATACCTTGTAAACAAATAGCAGCGATTTGCCACATATCAATAGCTCTAAGATTTCCTTCTTTAGCAGCAGCATCCATAAAATGTACGAACGCTGTAGCAAGTGTACGACAAATAATTGTTAATAATAATCCTGCAACTGCTAGAGGAACAGCAATAGCAATCGCTGAAGCAACTCCTGCTTCACCTTGACCTCCAAGAACTAAAATAATTGCAGATGCAACAGCGGCTAATGCTGCATCAGGTGCTACAGCAGCACCAATATTTGCCCAACCTAAGGCTATCATTTGAAGAGTACCACCTAAGATTAAGCATGGTAGTAAATTACCTGTAACCAAGCCAATTAATGTACAAGCAATTATCGGTTGGTGAAATTGGAATTCATCTAAGATACCTTCTACACCAGCTAAAAATGCTATTAAAATGACTAATATAATTTGAACTATATTTAAAGTCATGGTTATTAATCCTCCTTTTTCTCTAAATAATTAGATTATTTTAATTTTTTTAATTCTTCTTGTGCTTTTTTAAGTATTTCGTCCATATTTGCTTTTGAATCATTTGGTACTTTACGCACATCAAAAGTAAGTCCAGCTTGTTTAAGCTTATTAAATATATCGATATCTTCTTGATTGAAAGCTAAAACTTTGCTTGGTTGAACCTTACCTGGAGAATGAGCCATTGAACCAACATTGACCGTCTTTAGCGGTATTCCGCCTTCTACAGCTCTAAGCACATCTTTTGGATTTTCAAAAAGAAGCATTGCACGTTGGCCTCCAAAATGCTTATCATCTTTTGCAAGTTTAATCATATGATCAACTGGAACAACATGAGCCTTAACCCCCGGAGGAGAAGCTTGCGTAATCAAATTCTTACGAAGAGTATCTCTAGCTACATCATCTGACACGACAATAATTCGTGTAGGATTTACAGTTTTTGTCCAAGCAGTTGCTACTTGACCATGAAGTAAACGAGAGTCGATACGAGCTAAAACGTATTCAAACGATCCAGGTGCACCTGCATTAGATTGCCCTGCTCCCGCTCCTGAAGCATTACCAGTATCTGCTGGTTCTAACTCCTCGGGTTTAACTTTAACTCCTTCTTTACCTGCATTTAAGATATAAGCTGCAATTTCATGAGCAGATTCCATTGAAAGACGTGCACCATAAGTTTCAATCAGCATTGGCAAATTCAAACCAGCTACGATTGCCCATTTGTCTTTATGTTCTTCAAATAGCATATTCGCTTGGTTGAATGGTGTACCACCCCAAAGATCAACTAAGAATAAAACCTCATCTTGGTTGTCAAAGGATGCGATTGCATCTTTCATTTTTGCTCTAAGATCATCAGGTCCTTCGCTAGGCATCAACGTAACAGCTTTTACGTTTTCTTGTTCTCCGAAAATCATCGCACCAGATTGCATGATGCCTTTAGCAAATTCTCCGTGACTAGCAAGAATAATTCCTACCATTTTTATACCTCCTATTTTTTATTTGTTACAAAAACAAAAGGCATAAGCATTTGGAAATAAAACAATAGTATATATTCGTATATCGTCACAATATTTGTACACCAAAATTAAATCATAAAAAAATATGATAATACCCTATAAAAACTGTACAAAATATGTGTTTTTAACGAATAAATATTACTTCATTTTACTTCTCTATGCTTATGCCTGATCGAATCAGTAACATGCTAGATATTATTATTATTTCATTATAGTCTACTAAAAGCCCTTTCTAGGCACCCCTCTCTAGACTACGTTTTCATAATAGCACTTTTTTTTTCATTGTGCAAGATATTTTTTAAAATTTTTTAACTGGTGTTTACACCAAAATTTTAACATTATCACAAAAAAAGTAAACTCCAATAGCATGTCATAATATGGTTATATAAAAACTATATTATCGGAGTTCTAAGACTTAGTGGGTAAATATTAGAAATAAATTAATATATTTTTCTACCTTTTTCATCCTGTATTCCAGACATTCTATAGAAATATGTATTAACTTGGTCTCTCCAATCTCTAGCGCTATCTAGTTGTATATTAAGTCGTTCAAGAACTTGCTCATATACCTTTTCATCTATGATATCTTTTAATTCATTCCACTTATGGATAAAATTATCTACTATTTCAAAGCCCTCAAAATGTGTATCATAGATATGCTGAATTACTGTTTTTCCTGATTTCAATACCTTAGTATAAGGTACATGATGGAAAAATAATAATAATTCATCCGGGCAGCTTTCTAAATTATTATATTTACTCTTAATAGGTTCATTATATTGTTCTGAATAACCTGTTCCTTTTTCAATGGTACGATCAATTCCAACGCCTTTACAGTCTGCTCTATGATATGTACCCCAAGGCGAAAATTCATATCCATCTACATCTGGTCCATAGTGATGTCCTGGCGATACCATCCAACCTATTCCAAGAGGTGATGTATACTTTTCATATGCTTCCCAGGAATTTATTAATATATCTTTTACGTTTTTCATAACTACTGGATTATTGCCAAGAGTTAGAGTTATCCACTCTTCTGCAATCGCCTCACTAGTAATATCACTATTCCAAGCAAGACGCCCATATCCATAAAGATTAGCTTGAGCTAAGAAGTGACCAGTCCAGTTTTCATCGTTTCCTACATTAACTATTGCATTAATTCCACTGACTCTCTTAGCAACATTGCTTTCAATATTACCATTTGCGTAAGTTTGAGTATTTAAAACCTCTTTCCACATAGGAATTAAATAGCATACATGCTTTTGTTGTCCTGTGTATTCCTGAGTTATTTGAAGTTCCAATAATTTATTAGTTTTATCCATTGTCCCAAATAATGGTGATACTGGTTCCCTAACTTGGAAATCCAATGGACCATTCTTAATTTGTAAATATACATTATCTAAAAATTGTCCATCTAATGGGTTAAAACAATCATAAGCTGCCTTGGCTCTATCTATTGAATGATCTCGCCAATCCTGCTTGCAGTTGTATACAAAGCATCTCCATATTAATATTCCTCCATATGGTACAAGTGCTTCTCCAAGCATATTAGCTCCATCTGCATGGTTACGTCCATAAGTAAATGGCCCTGGTCTTCCCTCTGAATCAGCTTTTACCATGAAACCTCCCAAATTAGGAATCACTTTATACATATATTGAACTTTTTTATTCCACCATTCTTTTACCCTTTCATCTAATGGATCAGAAGTATCTAAATCCTTCAATGTAATTGGAGCAGCAAAATTTATACTCAAATAAGTTTTAATTCCCCATTTATCAAATATATCACTAATATTTTTCACAATATCAATTTTACTATCCATTAAGTGAGTCTCTGCTTCATGAACATTAGTGTTATTTATGATTACTCCATTAATTCCAATAGAGGAAAGCATTCTTGCATAATCATTAACCCTATCTAAATCAGAAGCTACCTTATAGTCATCATTAAACGCTTTTCTTAAGGCCGGTCTAGTTGCTGTTATGCCACCAATTTCATCCATAACCTCCTTCATAATATCTTTGTTCCTGCAGCTTTCGAACAAAACAGAAGCACCAGCAAAGCCACGTTCAATAGTTCCATCTCCATTATCCCAATGATTTATTAATCTAAGATCTTTCTCTGGATTATCTACTATTTCAATTCCTTCAAGCTGCTTATTTTGTTCAAGTAAACGCAATAAAGCAAACACTCCATAAAGAATACCATTATCATTCTTAGCAGAAATACTTATACATTTATTTTTTCCATTAATAATCTCATGTTTTATCTTATATCCATCATTAACTAAACTTTCATCTTGATTTTTCTCCAATTTAATATAGCTAATATCTTTAATGTCTTTTTCATTTTCGTAAATTGCTTGAGTCTTTTTACTATCACAAATTTCTTTAAATACCCTTCCTAATTCAGATACTGCCGAATCTATAATTTCGCTTTTACAGGAAACCAAGACATTTTCAAGATATTCTTTATACTTACTGTTTTTAATATTACTGTAGCTTAGCCAACAAGAATATAATTTACTTTTTTTATCTATCATCTTAACTACCTCCACATTTTCAGTATACTACTAGTTATTAATTGTTTTTAGATAGTTTTGTAATTGACTTCTGTAAGCTTTCCAATATTCCATTTAAATATGCTACTCCAAGAGCTCTATCATAAAGTCCATATCCTGGCATAGCTACTTCTCCCCAAATCATGCGACCATGATCTGGTCTTACAATTCCTTTAAACCCTATTTCATATAAGGCTTTCATAACTTCATACATATCTAAAGATCCATCAGAGGATAGATGTGCAGCTTCATCAAATTTTCCTGGAGCATAGTGTTTAATATTTCTAACATGAGCAAAATGAATTTTTCCCTTTAATGCTCTTATAATATCTGGAATATCATTATTCATATTTGATCCTAAAGATCCAGTACATAAGGTAACTCCATTACATGGACTATCTACCATAGTTACTAGTCTTAATAAGTTTTCTTTACATGTCATAATTCTTGGTAATCCAAATACTGGCCATGCTGGATCATCTGGATGTATTGCCATCTTTATATTGTACTTCTCACACGTTGGCATGATTGCCTCTAAGAAGTATTTTAAATTACTAAATAATTTCTCATTATCCACATCTTTATACATTTCAAATAATTCTTTAATTCTAGCCATACGCTCAGGCTCCCAGCCTGGAAGCATAAAGCCATTAGATTTTGAATCCATTGAAGATAATAAATTCTCAGGATTAATTTTGTCAACAAGTTCTTGGTCATAAGATAACACTGTTGAACCGTCAGGTCTTACTTTAGCAAGGTCAGATCTAGTCCAATCAAATACTGGCATAAAATTATAACAAACAACATCTATGCCTTCTTGCCCTAATCTCTCTAAAGTAGTAATATAATTAGCTATATATTTATCTCTATCTGGTGTACCTACTTTAATCGAATCATGTATATTAACACTTTCTATACCTGCTATTCTAAGACTAGCCGCCTCTACTTCAGCTTTCATGGCTTTAATTCTCTCATGAGGCCAAACCTCTCCTGGCATTGTATCGTATAAAGTTGTTACAACACCTGTAACTCCAGGAATTTGTCTAATTTGTTCCAGTGTTACTGAATCTGCTTCTTTTCCAAACCATCTTAATGTCATTTCCATATATTTCTCACCTTTTCTTTGTTTATTTTTGTATGTTAAATCCAATATTAAACATCTCTATTACTTCTTATTTATTCTCAAATCTAAATTTATTAAATATCCTGTTAACCGAAATAATTCAATCGTTTAGTAATTTAATTAATTAGAACTCATATGAATTATAAACTCTTTCTATTCGAAACATTTATCCCAAGAACATCCTGCAAGACCATCTATAATGGATCCGCTTGCCCATGGCATTAGGCAAAACCACGTACTAGCAAGTGAGCCGTCACTATATTTTTCTGATACTAACCCTTCACAATGACAGAATCTCTCAGACATCCAGCCTTTTTTCCCATAATCATATTCTTTATCATATGTGTTATAGGTCTGGCATCCCCAGCCTATTACATCCATCATACGATTTCTTACATATTTATCTTTACTGTTCTCCACAAAATACAGCAATTCGTCTACAAGATTACTTGACATTGGATGAATATGAGGATTAGCGATGGATGTCACACTTCCTCCACAGCTGGACCATCCAATTCTACTAAGTGGATTTATTTTAACAGGAGAGTTATAGCAGAACTTAAAAGAAAATTCATAGCATATTGCATCTCTCATGTGTTCTAAATATTGCTTTTCACCTGTTAAGGCATGTAGAAATCTGACTGCTTTTATGTATGCTAAAATCCCCTCAGAATCTGTAGCCTTATCTGTATCCAATGGTGCTCCATAGCATTCCATATGCTTAATGTATTCTTCATAATAATGCTTTTCACTTTTCCTTAAGCTATCTATATGTGATTTGTCTCCTGTAATATAGCAATAATATCCTAATGCGGCCATACACCATGTGCCACTAAACGAATCGTATTCAATACCAGCTCCAGTTTTCTCTGATAAAATAAAAGGATATTCTTCATCAGTATTTTTTGTCTTTTCAACTTTCATAAGAACTTCTTTTACAAATGCCATCCAATCCTCATGAAGGCAGTTTTTAAGTTTATTTTCATAATCATAAGCCTTAAGAATATAAAATAATGACTGCCCTATTAAGTAGGAACTATGTCCTGGTGTATGCATACCATCGAACCACCATCCATTAACCGACCATTTTCCATCACTATAAGCCTCATAAGGTAACCCATTAGCAGGGTTTAGGGATTTTTTAATAATATTTTCTATGCAGGATAGTGCCTGCTGACGCATACACTCATCCTCAAGCCGCAAAGCTGCCATTAACATAGGTGTTGCTACTGATAACCCATTAGTCCAAGTAATCGATATAATTTTGTTATATCTGTATCCTCCAGTATCCTTATCTTCAAAAACCTGACCAGAATAACTCAACTCTTCTGGAAGCCATGCATCTTGATAAACAGCACGGGCCAAATCAGCAACTGTCGTTCTTATATCGCTGGCATTTCTTGGATTCTGATGATAATGATAATATACCTCTTCAATCACAGCATTAACATCCAGCATTGTTTTAGAGTCAAATTCGTATAAATCCAATGTGAATTCAACGTTCTCCCCAGGCTCCAATTCAAAACAATTCTCACCTAGTGGTGCTCTTTCTCTAACATCATGTGATTTTATAAATAGCCATGGTGCATTTTCATAACCCAATGTATAACCTACAGTTCCTTTAGATAGCGAACATGTATATCCTGCATATTGATAAAATTCACCTTCAACTTCGGGTTTCCATTGCTGTTTCATTCCACTTTTACTTATGAAATATGGGCTTGCACTAAATCCGTATATTTTATCACTGTCATATACCAAGGCTACTGGATGGGATAACCTGTCGCCTCTTACCATCCACCAAGGTGAGGATGGGCGCTTCGTCTCCTCTCTAAGTCTTGGAAACTCATTAGGAACATTCTGTGGACACTCACCACGATTTCTACCATACATAAATGCTGGCATGAAATAGCGTGGATTTACTTTATTGAATGGCAATTCAACATGAATAACTCCATACCACTTTGCATTATTTTCGTTATTAATCAATACTTTTGCATGAAATGGGTTCTTTATACTCCCATTCCCGCCTAATATCTCTACAGAAGCATTTAATCCCTGTTCATGCAATGTGAGATAATCAGTATTCTCTTGTTCCTTACTTCTTGCCATCATGATAAATTCCATGTTAATTAACCTCCAATCATTATTCATATGACTGCATTTTCTATGCATATTCGCCATTTATCATTTAATACGCTCTCCCATACTTCTTAGATATTCTTATATCTTTCACATCGCTAATCGTCGTTGTTATCTAAAAAATAGAAGCTTCATTCTTTTGGTATGTCCAAAATACAAAAGCATAGCTATCATAACTTAACTATGCTTTGGTCGCTAATAGCAATAATAGCTTACCCCTTCATGCCTGTTGTAGCAATTCCTTCTACAAAATGTTTCTGAGCAAAGAAGAATATTAGTATACAAGGTAATATACTTACTAGTGCCATAGCCATTATCTGATTCCAGTTAACTGAAGCTGATGCATCAAGAGATACCCTAAGTGCTAAAGGCAACGTTAACTTATTAACACTATTAATATAAACTAAGGAATTGAAGAAATCATTCCATGTCCACATAAATTGAAATATTCCTGCTGAAAATAATGCTGGTTTACTTAGAGGCAACATAATCCTTAAAAAAATTGTAAAGGAATTACAGCCATCAATTGTTGCCGCTTCATCCAATTCTCTCGGAACACCTCTAAAAAACTGAACTAACATAAAGATAAAAAATGGATATCCGGCAAAAATTGCAGGTACAATAAAAGGATTATAACTATCAATCCAGCCTAAATCCCTAAATAGCATATATTTAGGAATAATAACAACAGCATTTGGTAGCATCAGTGTAGATATCATAAGAGCAAATAATATCTTTTTAAATGGAAACTTAAATCTTGCAAAACCGTAAGCTACCACCGCACTTGAAATTACCGTAAATAATACAGTTGGTATAACAAGTTTTATTGTATTAAGGAAAAATGTACTATATCCATATTGTCCACTTCCCTTCCATCCTTGTATATATGAATCCCATGTAAATGCTTTAGGAAGTAATGATGCCGAACCAAATAATTCATCATTACTTTTAAATGAAGCAAAGAAAAGCCATACAACTGGATAAATCATGATTATTCCGACTACTACTAAAATTACATATCTTAGAATTGTGCTTCTTGACTTTTTATTCATTAAAACTCTCCTCCATCATCGTAATAAACCCATTTCTTTGAAGATTTAAATATTATAAGTGTGAAAACTAATATTATTAAAAATAGAATCCAAGATAAGGCAGATGCATATCCCATTTTAAAATATCTGAAAGCTTCTAAATACAACTTCATTCCATATAAATAAGTTGATTGCATAGGACCTCCACCTGTTATTACAAAAGCGGATGTGAATTCTTGGAAAGCTCCAACTAATTGCATAATAACGTTAAAAAATACTATTGGTGTTAACATTGGTATAGTAATTGTAAAGAACATTCTAATTTTTGATGCTCCATCCATTATTCCGGCTTCATATAGTTCTGCTGGTATCTGTTTTAAGCCCGCAAGAAACAACACCATAGATGAACCAAACTGCCAAACAGTAAGTATATCTATTGTGAATAACGCCAAACTAGGACTACCAATCCAATCAAGAGGTGGTATTGAGAATACAGATAAAATCTGATTTATTGTACCTTCTTTCATAAACAAGAAACGCCATAATACAGATACTGCTACACTTCCCCCAAGTATGGATGGAATATAGTATATAGTCCTAAAGGCATTTATAAATTTTAATTTTGAGTTTAATATCATTGCAATCAGTAATGCAAACGCTAATTTTGCAGGAACTGATGTAAATACATATACAATTGTTACACTTAAGGATTTCCAAAACTCTGGATCCACTGTAAATATACGTATATAATTATCTAAACCAACAAATTTAGGGTTTCCACCTAAACTTAAATTAGTAAATGAATAATAAAATGATGAAACTAAAGGATATAGCTGAAAACCAAGAAAACCTAATAGCCATGGGGCTATGTATAATAATCCAGTGTATTTTTTCAATGTCTTACTTCTTTTATGGTGAAGACTACTTTTTAATTCTATTGCTGTACTTTGTTCCACGTAAAAACCTCCTACCTTTACTTTATATTAATCTCTTGCAATGCTAATTATTTACTAATAGATGAGCTCCAGCATAATATATTAATCCTTCATTAGAAACACCCAATAATCAATTTGGTTAATATCTATGCTGAAGCTTCTAATTACTACATTGCCATACATTGACTAATTAATTCTAGTTTGCAGCACTCTTTAATTCTTTTAGCTTACTTTCATAAAGTTTAATCATGTCATCTGCTGCTTGGTCAGGTGTAAACTTTTTATATGCAACATTTTCAATTTCAGTTAATAAAATATTTCTTAATTCTGAATTACTAGAAACACCATTGTATATTAGCCCTGGGTTTTTTGTTGCTTGCTCAACAGCTTTTACTGATAATGGATTTACTTTGTTTGCATCTAATGCAGCCTTTCTTGAAGCCTCTACAGGAGGTATAGATCTAACATCTCCTAAAATTTTAGCTGCTTCCTTATCGTTAAAGAAAAAGTTCATAAACTTTGCTGCTTCTTTTGCATTAGGAGATTTTTTATTAATACAAAGTAAAGTCGCAGGTCTTACTACTATTCCTGAATTCTTTGCATCTTTAGGTACTGGGAATAATGTAACATCAGCACTATCTCCTAAAGTACCAAGAAGTACACCCAAACCAGCTGCCCAATTAATAGTCCCACCAAACTGCTTATTTATCCATGCAGTATTTTGCTCTGGCTTAGATTTGAATGTAAAGCTTTGTTCTGCTGGTTGTACAATACCTTCATCAAATAGTTTCCTTTCAAGTTCAAATGCTTGAGTAAGTGTAGCTTTATCAAATCCCATTGTATAATCATCTTTTACCCATTGCTGACCAGTCTTTTGAATAACATATGGCATAATAATAAAATCTAAAAAGTTATTTTGTTCAGCATTCAATAAATAGTTATTACTATTTTGTGCATGAACTTTCTTGCCTTCTTCAATTAATTTGTCCCAATCTAAATCTTTAGTTATATCAGCATTAGCGTTTTTCATTATATCCTTGTTGTAGACTATAGTTAATGCATTTAATCCCATTGGTAGACCTTGAATTTTTCCATTAAGTGTACAATATCCATCCAAGAATTTTTTATCGAATCCACTCATGTCAATTATGTCTTTAAATTCATTTAAATCATAAAACATTTCTCCTTGTTTTGCATAATCATAAATCCAAGGGTTGTCTACTTGAATAAGATCTGGTGCAGTACCGCCGCCTAACTGAGTTGATAACTTATCCTGATACCCATCAACTCCACCATATTCTGCTTCTATCTTTACATTAGGATTTTCTTTCATGTATAAATCTATTGCTTCTAAAGTTGCCTTATGGCGCGTATCACTTCCCCACCAAGAGAATCTTAGAGTTACCTGATCTCCTTTGCTACTATCTTTACCAGCATCTTTTGAAGCACCTCCACAACCTATAAACATAGATGTGGCTATTGAAAAAGCACATAAAATACTAATGATTTTTTTTCTATTTTTCATAAATATCCTCCTAATTTTATATAGTGCTAAATGCACCAGAGATTTCACTGTTATTGCTGCAGCTTTAATGTTATTCTAACATACATGTAATTATTTACATAAGTGACCTATTATTATAAATGGTATCGTTTTAACAGGACTTTTTTATAGTTCACTTAAAAAAAGTATCTTTATCTTATAAAATACATCATTTTCTTATAATCATAAATATATGCGCTATTTAAAATGTATTAAAAATAGAATACTCACCTTATAAATACAATTCTATCATTTTAGCTGTTTCTATAAAGGCGAGTATATATTTGTGATTTTTATACTTTAAATTTTTGTAATATTACAATTTATCCTCTCTAAATACAATGGAAACATAGTCTGGAGTAACAAAAGGCTCTCCACCTTCGGAATACATAAATGCCTTATATGGATATGCTTCATTAAAATATGGTGTACTTTTAGAAACATTAATATTATTAGCACAATAGATTAAATTACTTAATAACTCTTTGCTATAGGGTTCACTAGAATGAGAGGTAAGAATAATATCAACCTCTAATTCGTTTAATTTTTTAAGGGTCTCAATATATTCACTCATTTTTCTACTTTCTTCAAGAAACATCCATACATGCTGCAATATTGTATCTCCAGAAAGCAACAGCTTGTTTTTCCTTTCAATTAATGACATACACCCAGCTGTATGTCCTTTACAATAAATTACTTCAAGTTCATATCCTCCCACATCAAAAACTTGTCCTTCTTTTACAGGAATAAAATCTATACTACAATCCATATTTATATATTCTTCTTCCCTAAAGTCTTTTGGAAGTCCTATATTTTTTTTATAATTATCTACAGTCCATTTTCTCTTATCTGACAAAAGAATATGCTTCGCTAATGATATATCATCTTCATGAATATGTATTTCATCAAACTGATAGTTCCCTCCCATATGATCAAGATGCCCATGACTGTTGACTACAACAATAGGCAAATCAGTTACGGATTTAATTACTTGTTTTAAATCTCCAATTCCATAACCCGTATCAAATAGTAATGCCTTTTTATTTCCCACAATTAATGTACAGCATATATTATTGGGATCACTTATATGATATACCCCTTCTATTATTTTCTTAATATTATAATATTCATTATACATACCAAACACTCCTATGCTTAATATCACTTATTACTAGCTATAACTTAATCGCTCATTTTTTGCAAATAAAATTAAACTATGTATTTTCTCAATGTACATTAATGCTATTCTAGCACAAATGTAATTATTTACATAAGATATCTATCATTATAAATGGTATCTTTAAAACAGAACTTCCTAATGACTGATTAAAAAAGGTATCTTTTTCTTATAAAAAGTATCTTCTTCTTATTATTAGCATCACTTTCTCATAGGTTTCAGTGCACTTGCTGTTTTGTATATGCAATTTTGGTTGTTATATGGTAAAATCTTAATGACTACTTAACCATATAATATAAGTCGTAGTCTTGCTTTGATAAAGCATTAAATTTACAGTAATTATAACATTAGACTCAATCATATGACTCTTTGAAAACATCTTGATAGGGGGAACATAATAATGTACAAACTACTTGTAGTCGATGATGAAAGTGAATCAAGAAACTTACTATGCAGCTATTTTCCATGGAATGATTTAGGTTTTGAAATTGTTGATCAATTAGAGAATGGAAAACTTGCCTTAGAGTACATTTTAAATACTCCTGTAAATGTAATCCTTTGCGATATAAAAATGCCGTTTTTAGATGGCATTGGCCTTGCAAAAGAGATATTTAATCGTAAGCTAAAAATAAAAGTTATCTTTCTAAGTGCATATAAGGACTTTGAATATGCACATAGCGCTCTAGTTTATGGAGTTAGTGATTATATTGTAAAGCCTTCAAAATACAATGAAATTTTTGAAGTTTTTTCTTCTTTAAAAAAAAGCTTGGACAGCGAATGTTCACCTAATGTAGATAAAGTTTTGGATGAGGATATAAATAATTTTAAAGACTCATCAAGTTATAACTCAAAAATTATATCATTTATCAAAAATTATGTGAGTGAACACTATAAAGATGCAAGGCTTGAAGACATTGCTGAATCAGTTCACATGAATCCTAACTATCTAAGTCAATTTTTTAAACAAAAAACTGGAGAGCGTTTTTCTAATTATTTAATAAGGGTGAAAATGAATCGCGCTGCTGAGTTACTAAATGATATAAGATATAAAACTTATGAAATTAGTGAAATGGTTGGCTATAGTAATACGAAAAATTTTACTAGAACTTTTAAAAACTATTATGGCAAGAGTCCCAAGGAATATAGAAATCAAAAAGATACTATTAATCCTAAGCCTTTTGAAAGGTGATGAATTTTTTGAATAAGAATTTTTTCAGAAAAAATTTGATTATATTTTTAATTCCTTTACTAATACCAACACTACTATTAGGCTCTTTGTCAATAGCTATTACCCAAGGATATATAAAAAACCAAATAGCTCAAAATAATACAGATCTTCTAAATCAAACAAAATCTAATATTGACCTGATTTTTAATGAAATCGATACCCTAAATATTCAATTTGATTATAATTCTAATATTGCTTTTACTTTAAAAAATGTTTTAAAAGAAGAAACAATATATTCATCAGATTTGATAAATACAGATAAAATTTGCTTCTTTCTGAATTCATTTGCTAATTCAAAACCTTACATTTATTCCATACATATTTACTATGAAAATGAAAATGGTAGG
The DNA here is from genome assembly GCF_002969175.1 of Clostridium sp. MF28. NCBI lineage: Bacteria > Bacillati > Bacillota > Clostridia > Eubacteriales > Clostridiaceae > Clostridium > Clostridium sp. MF28. The sequence goes on along the minus strand of NZ_CP014331.1, from coordinate 4,197,247 downwards.
TTTTATACAACTAATAATGGTATAACAAATCTAAACAATTACTTTGATAGCTCTTGGTACAAGAACTATTTGAATCATCCATCAAATGAAAAATTATGGATAGAAACAAGGGATGTAAAGCAATATGACTTTGAAGAAAAAGAGACAAAACTTATAACAGTTTATAAAAGAATGGCTCTTAATAATGGTGTGATAGTTTTAAATATTAAAGCTGATTACATACAAGATTTACTAAATAAATCTGTTACTGCACCTGAACAAAAGATATTTATATTAGATGGAAACAATAGTGAAATTATCAGTAACAAAACTTCTAATAATATAAATAATTTTGATATTAATGAACTATTAAAATCGAATACTAATGTAATTTACTCTACATCAGAAAATAAATTTTTAAGTAAAACAATTATTCATTCTGACAGATTTTCATGGAATTATATATCTATAATTCCAGAGGATGCTTTATATTATGTTTCTATAAGATTAGGCAAATATACTATTATATTATTATTAGTTTCATTTATTTTAGGATTAATTTTAACCTTTTATCTTACTAGAAAAAATTACAAACAAATTTCGAATATTATATCAATAATTGATTCAGCTAAGAAAAATCAGACTCTTCCTGTAATTAATAGCAATGCAAAAAATGAATTTAGTTATATTATAGAAAATCTGATTACTACATTTATTGAACAAGACTATTTAAAGGTGCAGTTATCTGAAAGAAAATATAAATTAGAAAATATGGAACTTATTGCATTGCAGTCTCAAATAAATCCTCATTTTTTATATAACACATTACACACAATATATTGGGAAGTAATAAAGGCAACCGGGAGTAATAGTAAACCTATTAGGATGATAGAAAATCTATCTAGTATATTAGACTACTCCTTAACAACTCCTTGCGGTAAAGTTTCTGTTGGCGACGAAATTAGATACACTAAAACTTATCTAGATATTCAAATGATAAGATATGCAGATAAATTTGATGTATTATGGACCTATAATAATAATGTAGAACCTGTCCACACAATTAAATTATTGATACAGCCATTGGTTGAGAATTCTATATATCACGGCATTAAAAATAAAGATGGAAAAGGTAAGATTAAAATTAAAATATTACTCAAAAATAATCTATTAACACTCGCAATTATTGACAATGGCATTGGAATTGACACACAAAACCTTAAGAACATAAGAGACAAGCTTAATTTTGACGGTGAATACTCAAATCATATTGGCTTGTTTAATACAAATAAACGCCTTAAGTTAACCTATGGAGATAATTATGGTCTCCTTATAAATAGTAAATTAGGACTTGGGACTGTAATTTATATTAAAATACCTATATAGTATGGTTAAAAATTATAGAGAATTTGATTGTGTTAATTAGCTTGATATCTAAATATTTTAAAATTCCTTTAAGAACCATAGTGATTACTAAATGAATATTACTTATTATTCAACTTATCATAATATTTAGTATATTATTTAAATTAATAAATACCATTTAAATCTTTTGTTCCGAAATTTACAATCTTTAAAAATTCAAATTTGCTATTATAGCAGAAAGAAGCTTCTCACAAACATATATTTAAAAGTAATTTTTATTGGATTTAGGGCAAGGGTGCTCTGCTAAGCAGAATACCCTTGCCTTTTATAATTTGGAATATAATGGAGGCGTTTATTATGGAACATGGAAAATTAAAACGAACTTTAAAAACAAGCGATCTGGTAATTTTTGGTTTGGTATTTATGATACCTCTAGCTCCTGCAGGCATGTATGGTGTATATTTAGGACCATCTGGTGGAATGGTTGCATTATGTTATTTGATAGGAATGGTGGCTATGTTCTTTACTGGAATGAGTTACAGGGTAATGGCACAGAAGTTTCCAACAGCAGGTTCTGTATATGTATATGTTCAAAAAGGTGTATCACCCGCATTAGGTTTTCTAACTGGCTGGGCCATATTATTAGATTATTTCTTAATGCCAGCAACTGTTGTTATTATTGGGAGTATTTATGGCAATGCACTTATCCCTTCTGTTCCAGCTTGGACTTGGATACTAATATTTATCGTCTTTAGTACAGTAATTAATGTTTTAGGTGTAGATTTGATGTCTAAATGCAGTTGGATACTATTTACATTACAAATTGTTGTGATTATAGCCTTTATAGGCTGTACTATAAGACTTTTACTTAATGGAACAATTCATTTCAGCATGATTTCATTCTATAATCCTGAGCAGTTTGACTTGTCTAGCATCCTAAAAGCAACAGGTATCGTTATTCTTAGCTATTTAGGATATGATGCTATTAGTACCTTGGCAGAAGAAACTATTAATCCAGAAAAATCTGTAGGAAAAGCAATTATACTTTCGATTTTGATTATTGGACTAATATTTATTGCAACTACTTTTTTTGCAGGAATGGCTTATCCAAATTATCAAGACTTAAATCCTGATACTGCTTTCACAGATGTTGTTACCTTTGTAGGTGGAACATGGCTTAATATATTAACAACAATTACATTGATAGTTTCCTTTGGAATAGCAACAACTCAAGCTTCACAAGTTGCAGTTGCAAGAGTACTTTTTGCAATGGGACGAGATGGAGTACTGCCAAAGCAACTTGCATATGTCAGTAAAAAAACACAAAGTCCCGTAGTTGCTACTGTATTAGTAGGAATTATTATAACACCTATTTCACTGTTTTGTTCCCTTGACTTCATTACTTCAATCGTAAGCTTTGGTGCTTTACTAGGCTTTATCTTATTAAATATTGCAGTAATCAGTAGATTTTTACTAAAAAATGATGAACCAATCAGCTTACAAAAGAAAATAATAAATTATGGAATATGTCCTGCTATTGGCTTAGCAGTAACTATGTGGATTTTTATTAATCTGGATGCAAATGCACATTTAATCGGAGCAATTTGGCTGTTAGCTGGCTGCTTATATTTAGCAGGTGTCACAAAATTCTTTAGAAATCCTGTCCCACAGTTAGAGTTAAGTTAAGAACATTCAAAAAGCAAAGCAGCTTACTTATAAAAAAGGAATACTCAAAGCACCTGTTGCTCTGAATATTCCTTTTACTTTTTATTCATTATATGATAATTATTCGTTTTTTATATTCGGATTCTTTTAATGACTTTATATACATCTTAGGTGTTGTATCTGTAAATTCGTGAAAATCCTTAATCATATGAGACTGATCATAATATCCTAGATCCATAGAAATCTGCGCTAAATTAGATTCAAATATATCTTTATCTAACTCATTTAAAGTACTTAATAAATATTGAAACCGCATAAGTTTACAAAATACTTTCGGAGATAATCCAAACTCCTCCGAAAATGTCTTATTTATATATCTAACTGAATATCCAGTTGCCTCTGCAAGTTCATTAATTTTAACTTTTCCTGCTGTCTGCATAATGTTGTTCAGCATATATTTCTTTAAATCTTTGTATTTATTTATTTCATTAAAATTAGCATAAAGCTTTATATATCTTTCTAAAAACACCTGTATCTGATAATTGAAATCTCTACTTGAAGTAACTTTTTCAAACAATTCGTTATCTTTTATCACTTCTAAAAATGGGATTTCCTGTTCAACCAAGTCTGACATGGTGATATTTTTGAATTTAAATGGGCTTCCTGGTAAAAATCTTACTCCAAAGAAGTATTTATTTTCACTATTATGAGTCAAGGTTGGACGAAGAACTGTTCCACATATATGTGCATATGGAACCTTATCATCACAACAGAATAGGATATCAATACACCCATCTGGTACTGCGATAAAAGGTCTTTCTATAATATCTTCTTTTTGGAAGCAGTAGAAATGAGAAATTCCATAATTCATTATAACTGCCTTATAATAATGAGATGTAGTCATTACAAAATATGGCTGCTTAGGCCTAATAATATTTCCTTTTGTTTCCCCCACCATATCTCCTTCACTCCCCCTTTTTTCTTAAACAAACTAAATTTACTTTAATTTGTAAAATCATCTTTTAAAAGTATAATTAATAGAAAGTCATATATGTAAATTCTGATCAACTTTCATCTATCGTTAAAATTTTTTAGAATCCCTCAAAAAATCACATTAATAATTATTAATCATTCAACATATAATTATTAAATTTTAAAAACAGATATTTATATCAACTATACATTATTTATTTTATATTGAGAATACATTTTTCATGGTTATATAGGAATAAATTTATTCTCAATTCTATATATTGCAATAATAATTTTACATTTTGAAAAATTTTGTAAATGTTTAAATTATATCTATCAATTAAACTTTATGATTTGTTAATTACAACATATATATATTCATCAAATAAATCATTGTAAAAAAATAGCCAAGTAGATCTCCTTGGCCATTTAGACTTGGTATTTTCTTTCGTATTTCTAAGCTTTCTTATTGTTCATTAGTTATAATTACTGCATCCATTTCTATTTCAATTAACTGAGAAGGCCTATTAAGCATAGGAGTACCAACCATTGTAAAAAGCGGTTTGATATCATGAAAAATCTCTGAATAAGCCCTTGCAATTTCAGCTCCATACTTCATATCAATTGTATAACCTTTTATTCTAATTACTTCTTCTTTTTTAGAACCCGATTTCTCTAACAATTTTACTAACTTTTCTAAAATGTATTTTGTCTGCTCATAAGCACTGTCTTCACCATAAACTGTGCCGTCAGGCTGTACAGAAGTAGTACCTCCGATATAAACAAATGGACCTACTTTTACCATTCTAGAATATCCTGTTTTTTCTTCTAATGGAACGCCTGATGAATAATTTGTTCTCGTTAAATCCATATTAATTCTCCTTCTTTGACACTATTTACAAAAAATCTCATACTGAAAAATTAAACTATATCTTGTAATTACTAAATAATTAATCTTTTATTATTTGATATCTAAATTTTAGCTTTAAACCTATCATAACGGAAAGCACTTATATCAAGAGTAGTTCCATTTCCTTCTACCATTTCTGATAAGAGCATACCTACTGTTGGAGATATTCCAAAGCCATGACCAGTAAAGGCACAGGCAAGGATAAGTCCTGGTACTTCCTCTACATGACTTATTACTGGCACGTGATCTTTACACTCATCTATCCAGCCTGCCCATGTACGAACTATCTTGGCATCTTTCAAGTCTGGAAAGTACTTCATTATTCCTCTACATATACATGAAGCTGTAATACTTGCTGTAGTTGGTGTTCCATTATCCTTATTAAGAGCTTCATAACCTGATGCACCTCCAAATACAAAGGAACCATGTTTACTTTGATGTCCATAAAAATCCGCTTCAGCAGTACCAAGCATTTGGTAAAACATTGGCTTTTGAGCTTCTGTAACAAGAACTTCTAACAAAACTTTATTCATTGGAATATCTATCCCAACTGTAGCAGCTATCCTTCGGCTTTCATAGCCTGCTGCAAGAATTATATGATTTCCTTCATATACATTATTCTTAGTTACTACCTGCCTAGCTTTTCCTTTTATTTTTCTAATTTCAACAGCTTCTTCTCCTGTAATAAAACGAGCACCTAATTCTCTTGCTTTACGATAAAAACCTAAAGTTGTAGTCAAAGGATTAGCATGTCCATCAGTAGGACACCAGCTTGCACCTATAACTTCCTCTGAAAGATATGGATTAATTTTCCTTACCTCATCTCCAGAGATTATGTTTACCTCAAGTCCACAATCCTGAGCATTCTTTGCAAGATTAGTCAGTATCTTCATATGCTCTACTGTTTTACCTAATCTTAAATTACCCTCTTGATAATATTCTACATCGACTCCTAATTCTTCTGAAAGATTAGGCCAAAGATTTTTTATCCCATACATGGCAAGTGGAAGTTCTCTCTTATCACGTCCTGATTGACGAACTCCTCCGCCATTTCTTGTTGAACCTCCATCTCCGATACTGTCACCTTTATCGAGGACAATAACAGAATGGCCTTTTTTTGATAAGTAGTATGCTGCTGCATTTCCAATTACACCACTTCCAATGATTATTACATCTGCACTGTTTTTCATGCTATTTACCTCCTACTTGTTCATTTCCGAAGACTTCCATTTCTATAGGTCTCATAGGTGCACGTGATACTGCTGGTTCTAATTCTAAAGGTGATATTTTAAGTTCTCTTGCTACAATCCCCTTAACCAATTTACCGCAGGTTTGTCCCTGACAAAGACCCATACCTGTTCTTAAATATCTTCTAATTTCAGTTATGGTAAACATACCATCATGTACTGCTTTTCGTATTTCACCCTTTGTAATTTCTTCGCAGCGGCAGATTATCATATCATCGTCAGGCTGCGAAATAAATTCACCTATATCTCTTGATCTATCATTTACTTTACTCATAATCTTACCTCCTATGCCTGCTTAAAGAATCTTACTTTCATTCCCATTTCACTTGGAACCTTTATTGTTAATAAGTTTGTGTTATCAAAGGCTTTAACAGATTTAACATCTACTACTTCCACTTCACATGCTTCTTTTCCACTTCTATCGAGTCCAATGCCTTTTGCACCTTTTTCTGGCAGCGGTAAAAATTCATAAGGAAGAGTAACTGAAGTATAACCTTCTTCAAAATCTTCATTCACAAGAAAAATTGATTGTCCAGAACAAGATGCAACGCACATTCCACAGCCAATACATGTTGATTCTTCATCGACGACTGGAAGAGAGGTAATATTTATTCCAATCTTGATACAGCTTTTAGGGCACGCATCTTGACATGGATTACAAGGAATATTTTGTGAACATTCTATAACTGGATGTATTCCCTTCATAGACTTAACCCCTGGATATTTTGTCACTTCTTCATCAGTTAAATATCCTTTCTTAAGAAGATTTTTTGAAACCTCAAAGCCTTCATCTGTTTTTTCAATATCTTTTCCTTTATTTTCTGGACCAAACATACCTTGTCTTAAACTAGATAATGCCTTTTCCAATTCCTCTGCCTTTTCTTCTAATTCTTCTTTCTCAATAAATCCTAATCTATAAGAAGCTGCTACCCCTGCAATTCTTCCTTCTATCATAGCCGAACTTGCTTCTTCAATTCCTGAAACATCTCCTGCTGCAAATATTCCTTTAATTGAAGTCTCACCATATTCATCACAAACAGGAACATACCCACCTTTTTTAGGATTTTCCTCCATGATGCAGCCAGCCATTTTAGTAAGCTGGGACATAGGAGAAAGTCCTACTGCAAGGCATATAGTATCAACATCAAAATGTTTTTCTGTTCCAGGTATTATCTGCCAGCTGCTATCAACTTCACCAATAGTAACTCCTGTTACACATTCTTCACCTTCTGCTTTGATTATAGTGTGAGATAAATAAAAAGGAACTCCGCATCTAGCCACCTTAGCCGCGTGAACCCCATATCCACCGATTCTAGGTGCCGCATCTACTATTGCAACTACTTCACAGCCTGCTTGTCTAAGTTGATATCCTACAACTACTCCAACATTTCCGCTGCCAAGCATAAGAATTTTCTTTCCTGGTTGTACTCCATGAAGATTCATCATTGTTTGGGCTGCACCTGCACCAATTACTCCTGGAAGTGTCCATCCATCGAAAGTAACCATATTCTCAGATGCACCTGTTGCAATTATTACTGCGTCTCCTTTATAATGAATAACTTCATCATCTATCTTTACAGTAACTTCTTTATCTAAATAAAGACCAATAACTATAGCATTCAAAACAACTTCTACTCCCGCATCATTTGCTTCTTGTAAAAGCTCTTCACCTATTTTAAAGCCTCTAATTTTTGCTCTATGCTCTTTTGATCCAAAGAACTTGTGTATTTGCTTAAATAGTTGTCCACCAGGCTTAAAATTTTCATCAAATACAACAACCTTTAGTCCTCTTTTTGCTGCTTCTATAGCTGCTGACAGACCCGCTGGCCCTGCTCCAACAACAATACAATCATATCTTTTCATACGAATACCTATCCTTTCATAAAAATTTTATGCTTCTTTTTGGGTTGAAACACCATATTGCGTTTGAACCTTCATACCTTCTACAAGAGGTGTTACACAAGTTCTTACATTTGGCTTACCATCAACTACCATTACGCAGTCTGTACATCTACCAATAGCACAGAATATGCCTCTTGGTGATCCTTTTTTAGTATGTCTATGAACTAATACACCCGCGGCTCTTAGCGCTGCTGCTATTGGTTCTCCTTCATATCCTTCAAATGCTTTCCCATCAAATTCAAAATTCACTAAACGTCCTTTATTAGGCTCACCTAAAATTGGATGCTTTTCAATTCTCATATAAAGATCTCCTTTCAACTGTAATAATTAAACTTAGGCTAATTGTGGCTCATCCCAAAGATTTAGCTTAGTCCCAATTCCTTTTTCAATAGCATTTCTATAAACTATAGTCCCCCATGCAACATCTTCTACTGGCATACCACCAACTGAATAAATTATGATTTCATCTTCCTTGCGATGTACTGGCACTTTACCAATTAATACATCACCTAAATCATCAACTTGTTCTTTGCTCATTTTACCTTCTGCAATTAAGTCCATACAGTGTACTGCTGGAATTGGAATAGAATTATATGCTGGGAACTCCATTTCTTCTTCCCAAGCTTCGTACAATTGAATATTATCTGTAACAGTTCTTGCTCTATTTAAAATAAAATCATCATCAAATCTTGCTGCTGCTGGACAACATAATACTGCACCTGGTTTAATCCATTCTTCATTTATATATGGATATTCATTTATATCACCCGTTGGACTTGATGTAGCAATATGCACAATATCACAATCTCTAACAGCATCTTCTATTGTGTCTACAACAATGATGTCTTTAATTTGTGGATAATCTTCATTAAGGTACTTTATAAATCCATCAATTGATTTTTTACTTCTTCCTTTTATTTTTACAGTTTCAATTTCCGATCTAACAGCCATAGTTGCTGCAAATGCTGTTTTACTCATAACCCCTGGTCCAATAATTCCGACAACCTTTGAATCTTCTTTAGCAAAATATTTCACCCCAACACCAGGAACTGCACCTGTTCTATAAGCACTTAAAATATTTGCTGACATATATGCAATTGGAGCGCCAGTATCTTTGTCATTTAAAGTTAACATAAGTATTGATCTTGGAAGCCCCTTATCTCTATTTTCTGTATTTGAACCATACCATTTCATTCCGGCCATATCAAACTTACCGCCTAAATAAGCAGGCATTGCCATAAATCTTCTGTCTGGACCATCCTTAGGCATATTAGGGAATGGTGATTCTTCAGGGAAAACCATCATAACTCCGTGTGAATTTCCATTAGGCCCACCCATACGATAATCTCCAATTTTTAATAACTTGAACATTTCTTCCATGGCCTCTACACATCCAGCCATTTCTTTAACTCCAGCCTTAATCATATCGTCTTCATTTAAATATAAGAAATCTATTTTTGTTTCGTTCATATTCTCATTACCTCCTATAAATATAATTATTTTTTATAAAAAAAGAGATCTAACTTCTTCTTTGAAGCTAGACCTCTTTGCCTTTCTTGTATTTAATATTACTTTATGAACTTAAAATAAAATTGTAAAAATCGGAACTAATTAATAAGTACTCAATTATATTAAAGCTTACTTTTTGCAAAACACTAACGATTTAAAGAGTGATGGCCAAAGTGGCACATTGTTTATAAATGCTTTATTTGTAACTGTTGCTATACTTAGTAATAACTTCTTTAAGTTTCATAACTTCAATTGGTTTACTAATATAGTCATCCATACCTGTATTAATACATATATCTCTATCTCCTCCCATTGCATATGCTGTCATTGCGATTATAGTAATATGTTTACAAGTTAACTTTTCTTTTTCCCGAATTATTTTTGTAAGTTCAATTCCGCTCATATCTGGCATCTGAATATCCATAAGAATTATATCAAAATCCTCATTTTCAAGTATATTCAATGCTTCTAATCCATTTGAAGCTATTTTTATTTTCCACCCTGCAATATTACATAATTGATTCATAAATCGCTGGCTGATAGTATCATCTTCAACTTGTAATATCCTAGTTTCTAAATAAGTCTTGTTATCTATACATATTTTTTGAATATTTGATGATTCCCTACTATCAATAGCAATATCAAACAAACAAGTAAAGTAGAATGTACTTCCTTTACCATAATGACTTTCAACAGATATTTCTCCCCCCATAAGCTTAACGATATTTTTAGAAATGGCAAGCCCCAGACCAGTGCCTTGGAATTTTTTTGAAGCCGATATATCTAACTGTGTAAAATAATTAAATAATCTCGGAATGTCTTCTTCCTTAATTCCAATCCCTGTATCTTTTACAGAAAACATTAGCTTCACTTTATTCTCTTTATCCTCAACTTTATCTACGGATACTTGAATTTTACCTTTTTCAGTAAACTTAATTGCATTTCCTATTAAATTGCTTAAAACTTGCATTAATCTACCCTTATCTAATATGATTTCATTCGGTAAATTATTGTCAACAATAATCTCAAGCTTCAGTCCTTTATTCTCCGCTAAATATGTAAATAAATTTCTACTTTCATTCATTAAATTAAATATGTTTATACGTTCTGGCTTTAGTTCAATCTTGCCTACATCCATTACTGAGAGATCAAGTATATCATTAATAATCTGAAGAAGATGTTTTGAAGAAGTTTCAATCATTTTTACTATGTCAATTTGCTCATCTGTCAACTTTGAAAATTCCAATAAGCTAGTCATTCCCATAATCCCATTCATAGGTGTCCTTATTTCATGACTCATATTTGCCAAGAACTGACTTTTAGCTGAGTTTGCTCTTTCTGCTTCCTCTTTTGCAGCTTTAAGCTTAGTCTCAGTTAACTTATGCTCTTCGATTTCTTCTTCTAACATACAGTTTGTTTTTTCAAGGTTTCCATTAACCTCCAACAGTTGAGAAGTACGTTTATCAACAAGAACCTCAAGCTCATTATTCAATGAAAGAAGTTCCTCATTTGTGTCAATTAATTTCTCATAAATCTTTGAATTAAAAAGCATTATTCCTAGAATTATCATGATTGTTTTTGATAAATCTAAGTATTTTTCCATATAATTAGGAAACATAATATCTTCCACGTCCATATAACCCATTAATTCATTATCAAAAGTTATCTTAAAAATAAATCCTGCTCCTGAGGAAGTAAGAAAATAATTTTGCCTAAATTTTGAATTGTCGATATCATATAGTTCACTTTTATACAACTTCTCTTGATGGAAAACTATCTCTCCCTTTTTATGTTCAATTACAGGAAGAAATGCGAGATGCTTAGCACCGGTCAACATTTCAAATAAAGTAAAAATATTCTTAATCAGGTCTTCACGTTTTAAAAGTGTTGCTTTTTTTTCAAGAAAATCAAATACAAGAGCATAATCAGTGACTTGCTTGTTTTTTAAATTTAAAATGTATTCTAGTCTATTAACTTTCCAATTTTTATATGAATTATTTATAGTGCTTGAAAAGCAATCCAAACCTACATCTATAATTTCATATTCCATTCCTATATATTCTGAAAACTCTATTAAATCAAGTAAGATATTGCTATATGCGCCACTGTCAATAAGAACCACCTTTTTACAGTATTCTGAAAAAAATTCACGTGCAGTTTCTTGATTAAATCCGTATATGTCCATAATAATATGCTTCCATCTTTTTAGCCAACCTGGTGTAGTCAAATAATACCCCATTGAAGAAAGGTAATTTATTAGATCACCTCCAGCCAATAATGAAAGACATGAATTAAAAATACTTTCACCAGCAAGATTCTCATCTCTTCCAGAACCCTTCTGAGTTGGCAGCAAAATAACTGAGTCACTGCAATAAGCTGATTCAATAAGGCCATCATATAATTTCTGTCTTTGACGCTTGCAATTTATACAATCCATTGAATAGTATTTAAATTCAATCTCTTCATTTTTCAAAGCGCCTCGCGTACTCTCCACTTCAGCTTTGAAACTTTCACAAATTAAAATACATAGTTTATCGTTCATATAATCACCTCCAATTTAATGGATATCTTCCCCACTTATTTACACTCTCTGATATTTCATAAAGAATATCCTCACTAGCCTGATAAGGAATGTCTCCTAAACTATCACACAAGATAAAGCCACCACCATCTCCAGCTTTTCTTATTGCTTCCTTAACATTTAATTCAGCATCAGATCTAGTCCATCTGCACATTTCTATGCCATTTAAATTTCCAAGTAATGTGGCTCTTTTGCCGACTTTCTTCTTCATTTCAGCTAGATCGTCAGTATGGCTTACTAGAATAGCTTTAATCCCAGATTCAAGGATTTCCTCAAGTATTGAGGCAGAGCTTGCCGAGGACGTAGCAATGGCTACATCACTTTTAATAGTGGGTATTGTTCTCTTTGCAGAAAGAAATCCAGTCTTTAAATATATGCTTTTAGGAATAATTGAAGACACAGACATAGAATCTATAGTCGTTATAAAGGATGCACCTGCCGCCAATTGCATATTAGCCCATTCAGTGCAAAACCTTTCATTGATTTTTATAAGATGCTCTAACAACTCTGGTTTTTCATAAATAAGTTCAATATACTTATCAAAACCCATTTGAAGAATAGGAAGTGAAAAAGGTGATAACACACCCCCAGCAATAGGGACGGACATCCCCACTTCCTCCTTCAGTATGGATATTGTTTCAAGACAATTTCTAAGAATTTTTGAATTTTTAACATCTGGTGGTTGTAATTTTAAAATATCGTCAAAGTTTTTTATTATTGGTTCACCAGCATTAGGAGGTCCTGCTTCATTGAAAATAACTTCACTTCCAAAAGCTGCATACTCATGAGCAGCAGAATAAAATGGATTCAAACAATCATTGTTGAATTTTTTGAGAAGCATCATTTGTCCCCTTGCTACATTTTCAGGTTTACTAAAATAGTTTTTAATAGATACATCTAAAAATTTTGCGCAGTAATGTGTACACATTAAAAACAATGGAACCTTGTCTGGTTCATGCTTACTCATAGTTGTCAACACTCTTTCCATAGAAGTATACCTTTTTTCCATTAAGAATCCTCCTTCATCCATTGTTCTATAATAGGAATATTATCGGCTGCACTTTTTCCCATTTTATCTGCACCCACCTCTTCCCAAAGAGTGCTGTCCATTAAAAAAGGTGCCCCCCCAACTAATATTTTAATTGAAGGATCCTTTTCATGAAGCATTTGAGATATTTTCTTAATTTTTAAAGCAGATGGATACATTAATACTGATATCATAAGTATTTTTATACTATCATCAGTGACTCTCTTTATTATTTCCTCCGGTCCACTTATAGAACCATAGTCTATAAGGTCAAAACCACTTGACCTCACAACGGCACTTACGATTTTCTTTCCAAGAGTGTGATAGTCCTCAAGAGTAACTATTGCAATCGGCTTTGCATTCTTAATTATGAAGTTTTTTTCCTCCAAAATAGAACTTGCAATTTCCTCACAAAGCCTGCTGCTCATATATATCTGTGATAAAGCTACTTCTCCTCTTTCCCACTTTTCCCCAATTGAAGTCAAGGACTTAACTATATACTCATCAATAAAATCAATCCCATTTTTTTCAGCTAAAAAATGTTGAAGAATTTTATTAACTTCTAACTTATCGTAATTAATCAAAGCCTTTTCAAACGCCTCCCAATTCATCATTTAGCTCCCTTCTTTATTAAGTAAACTTTTTAATTTCACTTAATATTTTCTTGTTACTTTACACCATAGTTTTATGTTAAGAAATATTTATGTCTAAATAATTTAAAATTTTTATATGAATGTTAGTGGATTTTCTACTTAGTTATGTTAAAGAGTAATTGAATTATTAATAAAACTATTATACTCTTTATTATTATATTTTAACATTATTTGCATATAAGTTCCTATTAATTACAACTTAAATTCCTTATCCCCACTTTTGGGTACTATTTAAATATCAACTTAAATCTCATTAGTTATGAGTAAAAATTTTATTTAATTCATCAATCAAATTAGTTGCACAAGAAACTAATTTATGTTATTGTTATATTAGTTGCAAAGGAAACTAATATTCAAAGGAGAGAACATTTATGGAAAAAGATATACAAAAAGATAAGGTTCTTTGGACAAAAAACTTCGTTATTATAAACATAATAAACCTCTTAATATTTTTTGGATTTCAAATGTTATTACCTACACTTCCGCTCTATGCTAAAAAACTCGGAGGGACAAACTCTATCATTGGATTAGTAACTGGAGCATTTGTAGTATCTTCAGTAATAATTAGGCCAATCTCTGGATTACTTCTTGATAAGTTAGGCCGACAAAAGGTGTTTTTAGTTGGATTATTTATTTTTATTATATCAGTATTTTCTTATTCAATAGTTCCATTTATTAGTGCAATTATTATGATACGGTTTATCCATGGCTTTGGCTGGGGAGCAGTAAGTACAGCTTCTAATACAATTGCTTCGGATAATATCCCAAATGATCGTTTTGGAGAAGGAATGGGATATTTTAGTCTGACAAGTAGTTTAGCTATGGCAGTAGCTCCTACAATTGGACTATTTGTGATATCAAAATATAGCTTTCAAGCTCTATTTTTAACATCTACTATACTAGCCGTGCTTGGAGGTATTATTGCTTTTAAATTAGAATATAAAAAAATTGAAAATAAAGAACAAACTAAAATAAAAGCTTCATTGTATGAAAAAATATCTATAAATCCTTCTATTATAGTATTTTTTGTAACAATAACTTATGGTGCATTAACCAGTTTCTTACCTCTTTATGCTTCACAAAAAGGCATAGAGAACATTGGAATTTTCTTTACAGTCTATGCAATATCCTTATTTATATCTAGACCAATATTCGGTAAAATAATAGATAAATTAGGTTTTGACTATGCAATTATTCCAGGTTTTATATGTGTAATTATATCTATGTTGCTGTTATCTGAGTCTTCAAATATTAGCATGTTTTTAATCGCCGCATTTATTTACGGAATAGGCTTTGGTGCAACTCAATCTACTTTACAGACAATGGCCATGGTTGGAGTTCCACCTTCACGTCTAGGTGCTGCCAATGCTACATTTTTCACTGCATTTGATTGTGGTATAGGATTAGGCGCAGTAATTTTAGGAGTAGTTTCATCAAACGTTGGATATGCTCAAATGTATCTGTGGGCAAGTGGAGCTGCTATTATAGCATTTATTCTTTATTTCATTATTGGCAGAAAGAGAAAACCTCAATTACAATTAAAAAAGTAGTATTTTACCTTAGGATTAGTACGTAACACAAATTCTCAAAATGTATATTAATCACATACAAAGTTAGCTCTGCGTTTTATCAATGGCAGAGTTTTCTTTTTCCAAATAATATAATCTATATTTTAAAATACCAATTCATAATTTCAAAAAATATATATCCTAGTAAATCATTGAAACTATAATTATTTATATATATAATTTAAGATGGTTTTATCCGATAGCTAGCATCCGTAGCACTCCCTTTTCTTTAAGCGGGAGATAACGGCTACACACTTCTGGACAATGTACCCCTTGAGGGTATAAGTTCAACTAAATTCAGCTGGATTTAAAACTCCACCTGAAAAGTTTCACTTTATAGGAAACTAATGTAAAGGAGATAAGTAACTATGGAAAACATTAGTAAACTTAATGCAGCAATTTATAGAAATGCTCAGAGCATAATAAATTCAAAGCTTATAGATTTAAATATTAGAAGTGGCCAACATGATTTTTTATATGTGATTTCAAAAAATGAAGGTATAAGTCAGAAAGAGTTAAGTGAGTTTCTGTATGTAGGTAAATCAACTACTGCAAAAGCAGTAAAAAATCTAGTAGAAAATGATTATGTAAAAAGAATTCAAGATGAAAATGATAAGCGTATTTATAGGTTATATTTAACGGATGCAGGAAAAAAAGTTATACCTAAAATAGATGCAACCTTTTTAGAATTAGTTGCTATTTTTTCTAAAAGCTTATCTAAGAAAGAAGAAGAACAAACAGTCATTATTCTAAAAAGAATCCTACATACGATTTCTGAAGAAAAAAATAAAATTAATTCTGATATTGATTAATTTATAGATTGTTTCATCTTTTACAAAATATATAAGATTAAGCCGCCAGTATCAAAAATACGACCACCTGCAGCCAGCTATTTAAGCCACATGCAAATGGTCGTGGGTTTCATAAATAATATCAATGAACATTTCACTTGGGGAGAATTATTTTACTATAAAACTTGTTCTGTTCTTTCAATTATATCATCTTGAGTTTGTTTCGATAATACATTAAAGAAAGCACTATATCCTGCTACTCTAACAATTAGGTCTCTATGCTCTTCTGGATGTTTTTGTGCATCAAGTAAAGTATCTCTTGATACTACATTGTATTGTACATGAAAACCTTCTAAACGATTAAAGAAAGTTCTAATTAATAAAATTAACTTTTCTCTATCACTTTCCTTAGATAACATTTGTGGTGTTACCTTTTGATTTAATAATACTCCACCAGTAATATCGTGTGTTGGTAATTTTGAAACTGATTTAAATACTGCTGTAGGACCATTCTTATCCATTGCATGAGATGGTGAACACCCTTCAGCTAAAGGCTCTCCAGCCTTTCTTCCATCAGGAGTTGCCAAAGTTCCTGCTCCTTGTGGTACATTAGCTGAAATTGAAGAAGTTCCAGCATAATAGCATCCTCCAATTGGTCCTCTACCATATCTAGTATTTTTGTATTTCTTTATCTCATCAATATAGATTTCATAAGCTTCTCTTAATAATAAATCTATATAATCATCGTCATTTCCATACTTAGGAGCATCATTAAGTAATATATCTTGAATTCTTTTCCCCTCTTCCCCTTCAAAGTTATTAATTAATGCATCCCACAACTCTACCGCGGTAAAACTCTTATCTTCAAATACACATTTTTTAATTGCTGCAAGAGAATCTCCAAGGTTAGCGATACCTACTTGTAGATCACTGATAAAGTCATATACGGCTCCACCTTCTTTTAAGTTTAAACCTCTTTCAATGCAATCATCAGTTAAAGCTGAGCATAATACATCTGCTGTAACTTCTTCTATTGCTAAGTCTGCACAACTATCTATTATTACACTATGTCTTGTAAATTCACGAATTATCTTATCCCAGGCTTTCATAACCTCATCAAAGGTTGTCATATCCTTAAAGTGACCTACACCCTCGCAGAGCTTAGTTCCTGACTCGGGATCAACTCCATCATTTAAAGCTATTAATAATGATTTAGGGAAATTTAAAAAGCTCATTCCAGTACATCTATAACCCCATTTACCCGGAACCGCTACTTCAACACATCCAATTGCACTATAGTTATAGGCATCTTTTTCATTTACACCTTTTTCTATGAATGATGGAATAATAACTTCATCACTATTAAAGGCTGGCATTCCGAATCCTAATCTTACTACTTCTATGCATTCTTTCATAAAATCATCAGATAACCATCTATGATAACGTACTGTTAAGTTAGGTTGTGGTAATTTTGTCTGAGCAACACTCTTTAGAATTAAGTAGCTTAATGGATTTACTGCATCTTTTTTATCTACAGTCTGGCCACCAACTGTAACATTTTGATATAAGGGACTACCTGCACTAAAACGTGTATGTGACCAGCTTCTTATCTTATTTATAGTAAAAGTCTTAAGCCACAAGTTTGTTAATAATTCAGTAGCACTATCCTCAGTAATCCTTCCAAGTTTTAAATCTTTTTCATAGAAAGGATCTAAGTATTGATCCATTCTTCCATATGAAAGTGAATGTCCATTTGACTCAATTTGCAAAACTAAGTGAATTATCCACAAAGATTGAACTGCTTCATGGAAAGTTTCTGCTGGATAATATGGAACTTTATTTAATATTCTTGACATTTCAAGTAATTCTTCTTTTCTATTTACATCAGATTCTTTTTCAGCTAATTCTAACGCTAAATCTGCATAACGCTTTGCAAAAGCTGCTACTGCATCAAGTACAATTAAAATTGCTCTATAAAAATAAGACTTATTTAAATTCCTATAGTCTGTAAGGTCTAGTTCCTTTAATTTTTTTTCTGTTCGCTCTTTATAATTAATTAACCCAAGTTTTAATACAGTTTCATAATTTACCGCTATATGAGCATCCCCAGAAGTAATATTCCCCTCTGCTTTTATAATCCCTAGATCATAAAAAATTCTACTTTCAGCAGGCATCCCTGCAAGACCTCTGTCTTTTAAAGTTTTATGCTCCCAAAAAGGTGCTATTTCTCTTAAAACATTCTTACTTTCTTCAGTAATATAAAATATATCACCTTCACGTTTTTCAAATTCATCAAGTTCATTTATAACCCAATCCATTGCATATTCGGGGAAAATAGGAGCTGAGCGATTTGATTCTGCTTGATTTCCCGCAATTATCGAGTTATCTTCAATAAATATAGTCATATTTTTCAATATATTTTCTAAACATAACGCTCTACGTAATACCATTGGCTTACCAGCGTGTTCTTTGTAACTTTCCGTAGTAAGTCTAGC
Organism: Clostridium sp. MF28; assembly: GCF_002969175.1. Classification (NCBI taxonomy): domain Bacteria; kingdom Bacillati; phylum Bacillota; class Clostridia; order Eubacteriales; family Clostridiaceae; genus Clostridium; species Clostridium sp. MF28. Next base: position 4,178,583 of record NZ_CP014331.1, on the reverse strand, counting down.
TCTTTCTACACTAACCATAGATTTTGCATTTAATAATTCTTCTCTAAAATTATGCATTCTATCAGTTAATTCTCCAAAATGATTCATAAATATTCTCCCCTCATTATCAATTTCATATTATAATAAACCTTTTACTTTCATTTGAAACTATTTTTATTTTCTTTCATAACTAAATTATATATCAACAATATCTTTTGTCAATATTATTATTTCATTTGAAACTTATATAATTATTTTCGAAATGAATAACAAAATCCTTTTTATTTAAGATAACAAAAAAATGCATAGATTATAATTTTTACTCATTAAAGTAAACCCTATACCTATGCATCTTATAAATTCCTATATTATGGTTGTTCTATTCTTATAAACTATATTAATTTACACTTACCATTTGAACATCCACTTTTTCCTTCTTTAAACTTTCTAAAACATCTTCAGGAATATTAGTATCTGTAAATAAATAGCTTATCTCTTCTGCTTTAAATTGAGCTACCACTCCACGCTCAGAAAACTTTGATGATTCTGTTAATATTATAATTTTATTAGAACTTTCAGCCATGGCTTTTACCGTTTCTGTACGCATTAAGTTTTTTCCTGTAAACCCTATTTTGGAATTATAACCATCAGTTCCGATAAACAATTTATCAACAAAAAAATCTTTCACACATTTTCTTGTTAGAGGTCCTACTGATACCTGAGATTCCGGCTGGTAATCTCCTCCAAGCAACACTACTTTCGCATTTCCTTCTCTAATATAGTTTGCAATAAATGTAGAATTAGTTATTACTGTTATATCCTTTTTATTATATGCGAGTTCTTCTGCAAGTAAGGCACAAGATGAGCCCGATTCAATCATAACTGTTTCACCATCATTTACAAGTTTACTTGCCAATTGTGCTATTTTTCTTTTTATATCATAATTAAAAGCTAATCTGCTATTGATATCATCACTTGAAGTCATAACAGCATACCCATGTTCACGCTTCAATAATCCTTTTTCTTCTAATGCACCAAGATCTTTACGTATAGTCACTTGAGATACATTTAAAAGCTCTGATAATTTACTGACTTCTATACGCTTGTTTTCATTGACAATTTCAAGAAGCTTTGTATACCTACTTGTCATGGAAACTCCTCCTTCTCTTAGGTATATTCGAAAACTAACTAGTCGGCATACCTAAATCCAATGGTAATTATATCATAAACTATTTACAAAATGAACTATTTATATTTCGAATAAAAGCAATTCTGCTTATTATTGATTATATACTACTTCAAATAATATTAAACATCAAATTATTATTCTTATGAAATGCACTCTTATTTCAAATGAAATTTTTTATTTACACTTATATTTTTTCATGTTAACATTGAATCATCAATTGAAACTTAAATTATTGCGGTTCAATCATAATACTAATCTTGCTTTTACTATATGGGGGTGTTTTTATGAAAGATATAAAGGCTTGCATTTTCAATATTCAAAAATACAGCATACACGATGGTCCTGGAATCAGAACTGTAGTTTTTTTCAAGGGCTGTCCCTTAAGTTGCCTATGGTGTTCAAATCCAGAATCTCAAGATAGTAAGATACAAATCATATGTGATAAAACTAAGTGCACACAATGTCTTCATTGTATAGACGTTTGTCAAAATAATGCTATTTCCTTAAATGATAATCATATAAAAATTGATTCTAACAACTGTATTTCTTGTTTTGCTTGTAAAAATTCCTGTCCTCATAAGGCTCTTTCAGCAGAAGGTGAATTTTTAACCCTTTCTCATGTTATGAATGAAGTTATGAAAGATGAAATGTTTTATGAAGAATCAAATGGTGGCGTTACTTTATCTGGTGGTGAAGTATTAATGCAGCATGAGTTTGCATCAGAATTATTAAAACTATTGAAGAATAGAAACATACACACAACCATTGAAACCACTGGATATGCTTCAAATAAAACATTCTCAAAGTTTATACAAGATGTAGATTTATTATTATTTGATATAAAACACTATGATAGAGAAAAGCATTTTAAAGTAACAAATGTTTATAATGATTTAATTATTGAAAATTTGAAAATTGCTATAGATAACGGTAAAGATGTCATTATTCGTATTCCTGTCATTCCAAACATAAACTCTAGTTTAGAAGATGCTAAAGAATTTTGTAAATTACTTGAGTCCGTTAATGCTAAGAAAATAAACTTACTTCCATTCCATCAATTTGGGCAGAAAAAATACGAACTTCTGAACAAACCATATACTTTCCAAAATACGCAGCAACTTCATGAAGAAGATTTATTAGATTATAAAAATATATTTCTTAAAAACGGATTTGATTGTTATTTTTAAAAGATAAAATTAAAAATAATATCAATATTTTTAATAAAATCCTGCGTCATTTAGATATAATTTACCTTTGCTAATTCTAAAATACTTTTCTATTTCTACTTTTTAATATATTTTTATAGTGATGTTTTTCTCTAAATGTCTATAAACTAAAATAACCCAAGACAATACTAATAAATATTGTCTTGGGTTTTATAGTTACAACGCAGCGTAACCTTTAAATTTTTTATATTAAACATTCACCGTTTGTTTCTATTACTTTTTTATACCAATAAAAAGATTTCTTTCTTTTTCTCTCTAAAGTTCCAGTTCCATCATCTTGTTTATCTACATATACAAATCCATATCTCTTACTCATCTCTCCAGTGGATGCTGCAACTAAATCGATACATCCCCAAGATGTATATCCTAATAGTTCAACTCCATCTTCCATGGCTTCTTTCATTTCCATGATATGCTGTCTAAGATAATCAATTCTATAATCATCATTTATTGAGCCATCCTCTTCTATTGTATCTTTGGCACCTAGTCCATTTTCTACTATAAATAAAGGTTTTTCGTACCTATCATATAGCGTATTCATAGTTATTCTAAGTCCTAACGGATCAATTGCCCATCCCCATTCACTAACTTCTAAATGAGGATTTTTTATAGATTTAACAACATTAGCTTCAGTTTGATTTTCCATATCCTTAGATGCACATCTAGAAGCATAATAACTAAAAGATATAAAGTCTACTGTATTTTTTAATATATCCAAATCATTTTCTTCCATTACAATACTAACTTCTTTTTCTGCAAATACCCTCTTTGAATATGATGGATACTTACCTCTAGCTTGTACGTCTATGAAAAATAAATTTTCTCTATCCTTTGTATGAGCCATCCATACATCTCTTGGATCACATGAATACGGATAAAAGTCTCCTCCAGCAAGCATACATCCAACTTTATTTTCTGGATTTTGTTCATGGGCTATTTTAGTTACTAAAGCACTTGCTACTAACATATGATGAGCTGCCTGATACTTAACCTGCTCTTTGTTTTCACCTTCTTTGAAATATATACCTGCTCCCGAAAAAGGACTGTGTATCAATATATTTATTTCATTAAATGTCAGCCAGTATTTAACCAAACCATCAAATTCTTTAAAGCAGCATCTTGCATACTTTTCAAAAAATGATATCATTTTTCTGCTCTTCCATGATCCATATTTATTAACCAGTTCCATTGGAACATCAAAGTGACATAATGTCACTAATGGTTCCATATTATATTTTTTACATTCTAAAAATAAATCTTTATAAAATTTAATTCCTGCTTCATTAGGTTTACTATCATCTCCATTAGGGAAGATTCTTGTCCATGCGATTGAAGTTCTAAAAACTTTGAATCCCATTTCAGCCATCAGAGCAATATCTTCTTTATAATGATGATAAAAATCAATTGCCTCATGACTTGGATAAAATTCACTATCTTTCAAAGTCAAATCTTCTTCTAACCCTAATTTTACTTTCATTCTGTTTATTCCATGTGGTATAACATCTACAGTGCTTAAACCTTTTCCATCTTCTCTATACGCACCTTCAGCCTGATTTGCTGCAATAGCTCCCCCCCACAGAAATTCCTCTGGGAAACTGTATTTACTCATTGTCTGCCCCCATTATTTCAATATTATCTTCTGCTGGAATATCTTCAAATCCAAATATTAGAGTTAACACGAAAGATAATACGACTGCCAGTATCATTATTCCAATTATCCAAATAAGGCTTGATGGATTTTGTGGATCAAAAAACTGAACACTTGTGAATAAACCTGGTGCAGCCATAGATCTACTTGCGAGTCCTGCTATCCCTGCTACGGCACCACATACACCACCTGAAATTAATGATGCTATCAAAGGCCTTTTAAATCTTAATGCTACTCCATACAGTGATGGTTCTGTGATTCCTGCAATGATTGCAGAAGAAGCAGCTGCAATTGCAGTTTGTCTTAACTCTTTATTTTTAGTTTTAAAAGCAACAGCTAAAGCTGCTCCTCCTAATGAAAGGTTAGCACCTATTTCTGAAGGCATTACCATTCCTTCCATTCCTGTTTCTGCTATAGTTGTTAATATAGTTGGAGTAAATACTCTATGCATTCCAGTCATAACAAGTAGTGGCCATAAAGCTCCCATTATTGCTACTGATACCCATCCTAATTTGCTGTGAACAAAATAAACTAAACCTGATATTGCTGTACCAATCCATATACCTAAAGGTCCTATAAGTCCAATTGCTATTGGAGCTGCAATCAATACTATAATCGCTGGTTTTAAGAAATTTTTAGTTACTTCTGGTGTTATCTTATCTACAAATCTTTCAATATATGATAATATCCAAGTCATACAAAGTGCTGGTATTACCGTATACGTATACTTAACAGATGCAATAGGAATAAACGCTAAAGTTACTTCCTTACCTTCTGATGCGCTTACCATTAGTTTCATAAAATCTGGATGTACCATAAGTCCTGCTATTGCAATAGCTAAATAAGTATTAGTTTTAAATTTCTTAGATGCTGATACTGCCACCATAATTGGAAGGAAATAAAACGCTGCATCTCCCATAGCATTTAGTAATGTATATGTAGTACTGTCTGCTGGTAGTACTTTTAACATAGATAACATCATTACTACTAACTTTACCATTGAACCACCAATAATTGCTGGTATCAATGGTGACATTGTACTTACTAATGCATCCAATATATTAGTTCCAACTTTTTTGATAGTTAGCTTTTCTTTTTTTATCCCTTTTGCAATGTCACTTTGATCTCCAAAGTTTCCTAATTTTAAAACTTCCTTATAAACATAAGATACATTATTTCCAATAATAACTTGATGTTGCCCACCTTGGTTCACATATCCCATTACTCCATTAATTTTTTTAATCTCATCTACATTTACTTTTGAGTCGTCCTTTAAACAAACTCTTAAACGAGTCATACAATGAGTTACACTTTCAATATTTGAGATACCGCCTAAATTTTTCGCAATCGTTTTCGCAATTAATGCATAATCCTTTGCCATTTTATTACCTCACTTATATTTATTATTTTCGAATAGCTATTGAATGTATCTTAATATTAATTGAAAAAGCTTATTCTGTCACTATGTAAACCATTATAAAAAACATGTCTGTTTTTTAATAATTTGTTATTGCAAAAAAACAAAATGTTTTTTTGCAATTAAAATCGAAATGTATTCTTGACATTTCATATATTTAAAAACTGTGATTAACAAACAAAAAAGTAATTAAAATAAGCTTTATCAACTTGAGTTAAAAACTTCAAATCAATAAAGCCCTATGTAAAATACTCTTATTTTTTGCGCATAGCTATTTACTCATCTTGTATAGATTCTTCTCGACGATTTTGTAGTTTCCTTCCAATTCTTTCTATTATACTGATTATTGGAATTTGAGTTGTAATATCATATATTCCTACTTTAACATATGGCACATAATATGGGATATTATAATCAGACATTTTTGCTATAGTGCAATTTTCAGTGTTAGTAATACTAACAATACAGCAATCATCTTTTTTAAATCTATTTATATGACCTATAATATCTTTTGATTCTCCAGACACAGAACATACTATCACAACTGAATTTTCATAAAACTTACCTGTAGTCGGGTAATATGGATCATCAATGCATAGACTAAATTGCCCAACACTTGATAGATATCGTGCTCCATATCTTGCTACAATCCCAGACATGCTACTTCCTATAAAAATTGTTCTCTTTGCTTTTAATATAGCTTTTACAATTTCATTTATCTTCTCATCATATTCTTCAGTATTTGTTTTCTTAAAAAAATCAATTATCTCTGTATTATCTTCACTTACTTTTTTAATTTCTTTTTCTTCTATAAATAATTTAAATTTTAGTTTAAACTCTGAATAACCACTACAACCTACTTTTTTACAGAAATTTAATATGGTTGTGGTTGATACATGCGATTCAACTGCTAATTCCCTTATTTTCATATATCGGACCTTATCTTTATTATCCATAATATAATTATAAACAGAAATTTCTAAATCATTAAGACTTTTGATTTGACTATAACTGAACATATAATACTTCCTTCCATTGGACTATTGCATACATTATATCAACTGATAACGTTTTTTTCAATCAAGATAGATATAAGTTTGAGTCAATTAAAAGTTGGAAATAATTTTTATCTTAAGTTTTCCTCCAGTAAATTTTTCAGCTTCATTAAAAATTTCTAAGGTATTTTCAGCATAATCACCTAATAAGTCTTTACTTTTTTGAAAGTCAACCCATTCAATTGTAACTGGCAATTGAATATCAGCAGTTAGACAATCCCAGAGTGCATCTAAGTTTTCACCGTAATAAGCAGGAAGCTTTAATTCCTGTTTTAAAATTTGGTGTAACATATTCTTATCAGTAAGCTTACTGCCTTGTATTACTACTTTATTCAAGCTATTCACATCCTTAAAAAACTACTTTCCTTTATATAATAATTTGAATGTTTTATAATGATCTGAGGTAGAGTAAATTAATCCATCATTTGAATAAAGAATCCTATCATCCCCACGATGTCCTCCATTATAGTTAATATCACATTCATACCAAATTCTATTAGGCGCATCTGGTAGAGATTTTTCAGCATTCTTAAAAATATCTCCTCCTATGCTTTTACCAGGCGCTACTTTGCTAAGATCGTCTCCTGGCTTCCATCCAAGTTTATTAGCCTGCGCTTTTGTTATAAAATTTTCAGGCAAAGTTCCATTTTTATGTATATAATCTGCAACGCCTTGAAAATCATTAATAATTTTTTTATTCTTTGAATCCCCATCTTGGCTAGAATCTATCTTTTTATCTTCTGATTTTGTAGCTTCTACATGGTTATCCTGCTGCTTATTCACAGCAGTTTTATTTGTTGCTGCACACCCAAATAAACCTATTAACATAAGTAAAAGTATAAAAACAGCAGAGATTTTCTGCATAAATATTTTTTTCATTTTTATAACCATTCCTTTCACGCTTCTCTCAATGCAAAAAATACAATGAAATTTTATTGATTCTTGGATTTAAGCGAATTTATTTTATATTCTTTATTCATAGATATAGCAGTCAACTACAAATCACGTAGAGACAAGTAGGCTACACCTATTTATGGAAATAAGCACTTTATCAAACCAAATTATATCAGCCGTAAAATGGAGTAATTCTGAATATTCTTTTTCCATGTGTATCTCCATCCCATAAATTCTTTTGTATCATTCTACTCTTTTTATTATATCTAATACTTCTTGTTTTTTCTATAATTTTACACATGAATAGTAGAATCTACTATTCATCTATATATTCTGTATATCATAGCATTTATATGTAAATTCTCCCAAAATAAAATACCCCCTTTATGAAAACAGTTTTTTATTTTAACTGTCTACTATAAAGGGAGCATATCAAAATCCAAATTTTAGATTTTCGTGGGTTTCATGGTGGAGGCGAAGCGTGACCTTTGAAATTCACCAATAAATTTCATCTTATTCTAATCCTCAACATATTACATATTAACAACTTTACTTATAAAATCAACTTCATTATTTATCAATGTATACGGAGAATATTCCTTATAACTATCTAGATCATTTAATGTTACTATTTGAACACCTCGTTCTAATGTTGTTAATGTTAAATATTTAGATAATGAAGCTAACCTTTGTCCTTGTTCAGCTTCTAATACTAAACTACCTTCTTCATTAAATTTCTTTGCTATTAGATAACACATATTCTAGCACCTCCTTAAAATCTTCTTCATCTTTAATTTCGCCATTATCATATTTTTCTCTTAATAATTTTCCAATATTGTTATCTTTAATATGTTTATATAAATGTATATGAAGCCAATCATTTATCATTCTATCTCTTTTAGTATTTACTTGTATTTCTATTGGATAATGCCTATTACTATTTTGATAATACAGATGTATTCCTCTATAACCATCATCATTAACTTTGCCAGTTCTCATATCTGCAACTTTAAAGATTTCTAAATCCTGAATTAAAATTTCTTTATAATCTGAAATAATTATCCTAATTCCTAATAAATCATTATAGCATTTATTAACTTCTGTGCTTGGATAAAATTTGTTATATTTTAAAATACATGAATGTAATGACTTTATTCTATAACTAAATTTAACACCTTTAAGCAAATCAGTACTTTCGTAAAATTCTTTCAATTCTAATATTTCATTAATAACATCATCTTTTTCAAATTTTCGTAATGTATTCTTTAAACTTTTGCCTAATTTGCTTTCATAACTTAAACTCTGCAATAATTCTTCTGTTATCCCATATAATTGAAAACTAATTAATATCACCACTTTCTTTAAATTATAGCATATACTATTATACCCAAGAGTTTAGTAAAGTTAAACATTTTTAAAAACTAAAATAATTTGCGATTTAATATTATGCTAAAAAAGATGAACTAAAAAAATTCATCCTATTTAAAATCTAATTAATATCTTAAATCTTCTATATAATTTTCATTTTCCCCATTCTTATATTTCCAAAATTTCCATCCATTTGTTGACATATCATTCCCAGAAATACTTTTCTTTACCGCATTGGCTGCTGTTGATACTGAAGTATACTTTTTACCATCCCATAATATTTCTTGAGTTTCCCTATTAAAACTTGCCGTTACTCTATTTTTTCTATAATCGCAGAATATATCAATATTCTTTCCAAAAGACTTCTTTTTAACTTCATAATGTAATTTTACTATTTCATCTTTCCTATTTATAATATTTTCATTTAGTTCTTTAAAAATCATTTTAGCTCTATCTTTTATAAATTCATCAAAAAATTCATTATAAATACCATCCATAATGTCTACTGGAATAAGATGATTTTGTAATGATTCTTTAAGCTTATTATTGCACTTGTATAGTTCATTCATATAAACATCAGGAGTTTTCTTTCCAATTTTTATATTTGTTATTTTAGGAATTAATGTCCTATTTACAACACAATCTAAGTATTCAAGTTCATCTTCTGAAAATTTATCATTTAAATAAGCCTTTGGTATTATATGATGGTCATCTATTTTTTGATTAAATAGTATTTTGGAGTCATTTTGCCAATCTGTTAACCCTCCTGCTATATAATTTACAAATGTTAATACACCTTTATATACAGCACTACCCTTTTTATTAAAATTATATAAATCTTCTGGACGTTCTATTATTATTTTAAAATTTCTAAAATAATTTAAATTATTTATTTTTTGATTATTTGCTATATTTATAAGTACATTACAATCTTGAATTATTATTTCATTTGTAGCTCCGCCTGTATATCTTTGCGCAAATATTGACGCCCAATACCAATATTTGAAGAATTCCATTTGGCTTTGGTTCATTTGACTAAATGACTTATTAGGCAAACTATCTAAAAATATAATTGTTGGTATTAACATATTAGTATGAGGAATCCAATCCTGAGTAGTAATAAAATTATTTTTATACAGAAATTCGATACTATCTTTGTATAACTTTGCAATGTTTGTCCAATATTTATTAAAATGTTCAGCTATTAAATTACTTAAAATATATCCTTTATCAATATTCTTATGATTACTTACAATATAAGAAATACTTCTAACTAATACTTCTCTTTCAACTTTAAAATCACATATATTCTGAAGCTCATCGATTTTTTGCCTTAGTCTAAATCTACTATTAAGTTTTGCAACTAAAATATCAATGAAATCTAATCTAATTCCCAAACTATTACTTCTCTCAAAAAATAACGCAAATTTATCTGAACTCATATCCAATAAGAAATAAGAAACCATTTTTTCAGCTTTAAAAAGGTCTTGCAATTTCTGAGAAATAATTAAATACTTCTCAAAATAATCATCTCTTAATTCTTCATCAATATCATTTAGAAAATCTAATTTATCAAAGTAATTTTCTTTTATATATTTTTCTCTTACACCTTTCCCCATTAATTCAAATACATCACCAATATTTATAGATAGTCTATTAGCATCCTGTTTACCCGAAAAGCAAAACATAACATCTTCAAGATTTAAATTATTAAAATCTTCTTCATTATTAATTTCTTCTGAATTCTTTACAATTAACCAAACATCATCTATCTTTTTTAATGCTCTATATATAGACGTTATTCTTTGCTGACCATCCAAAACAGCTCTAAATCCATTAACTTTTACTTTTTCTTGAATTTCATCCTCAGTAAACACAATTGTTCTTAATTGCGGTCTTCTTTTTCCTTTTGATTTTCGTTCTCTAGTATCAATTTCTCTAACTGCAATTTCAAATGAAGGTACACCATATATTATAGAACCTATAAAAATATCTCTGACTAATGAATCAAACAATTCATATGTCTTGCTTTCATCCCAAACAAAATCTCTCTGAAAATCAGGCAACACTAATAGTATATTATCTATTTGCTTAACTATTTCAACTATCGACTCAGTATTTTGTCTATTATTATCTGCCATATAAAAAATCATCTCCTCATATAATTGTGGCAATCCAATCTATTATTTATAACTTTTGGAGTAAACATTTATAGATACCTTTTATAAACAAAAAAAGATATATCAACACTACATTAGTGTTAATATATCTTTTCTTTCGTGGGTTTCATGGTGGAGGCGACGGGTGTCGAACCCGTGTCCGAAAGTAGATTGATTTATCTTTCTCCGAGTGCAGTCTAAGTTTTAAAATTCCCTCAAAGTATCGCCCTTAGACAGGCTATACTTCTCAGTAGCTTCATGAATACCCCTCTAGCTCAAAGCTTTGCTAGGCTTCGTTTCCCACTTTAATGACACCAGTGATCCAAGCCGTAGGCAACCTGGGCTGATGAACAGCTATTAAACTAAGCTGCTAATGCAAAATTATCTTCTGCGTTTACATTTAGTGCATACTTTATTAACGAGGCTCCATGCGTCCCTCGACTCGCTTAACAAACCCTTCTTACCCCCGTCGAAGCCAAAACGCCCCCAAGTTAAAGATGGTTTAATAACATATTTTGTTTTCAAAGAAATGTTCATCTTGTATAACCTATTCTAACTTAATAGATGCTAAGTGTCAACTGGTACATTGTTACTTAGTTAGAATCAACAATCAAAAAATTCTGTATTATAACTTAAAATCATTAAATACTTTTATTAAAAAATTTTACAAATTTTAAGTTTTAAATTAATAATCAAAGGATAATATTTATTATAAATTTTATCCTTTGATATAAATCAATAAATCTTAATTTACTTTATTTCTATTGCGACCATTGTACAATCATCTTTTAATTTTCCACTCTCTAAAATACTATCACTTAAGAAATCATCTAAGTAATTCTTAAATTCAAATATGCTTGCATCCCTCATATATTCCTGTATAACTTTATCCTCTTCTAGAATAAAATCTAATCCATCAGTAAAAAAGAAAATTTTATCTCCTGATTCAAAAAAGATCGTTTGCTCACAGAATTCACTATTATCAAACATACCTAGAAAAGATCCTTCTACAATCTTCTCTTCTAAACTTTCTCCTTTTTTTTGAAAAAGAAATTGGTTAATTCCCGCTCCAACTACTTTAAGCTCATTACTATTAAAATCCATGCTAAAACAACATACAGCAACATAATTTTCTTCGTAGTATTTTACTAACTTCTTATTTAAACTTTTTACTATCTCCATTGGATCATGGTGACCCTTATTAACTTCTTGAAAACACAAAATATCAAATGCAGAAATATTTAGAGCTGCCGATATTCCCTTACCTCTAACATCAATTATCATTCCAATAATAAAGTCTTCGTTTATTTCATAAATTCTATAGAAATCCCCACTAATTGTATGGGCTGGCATATACACACTCATAGTATCAATAAAATTTTGAGCAGGAAATTCTTTTTGAAGCGTACTCCTTTGTAACTCAGCAGCTTTCTTTATATCTCGCTTCATTTCAGTAATATCCCTTATTGCTGCCAATATGGCTTGGTTACCTTCGTATAATATGTAGCTATATGAAACTTGAACATTTATTAATTTATTATTTGGCACATAGAAATCATAATCATAAATTTCTTTAATTTTTCGTTCAGATATTATATTTCTAAATACTTTATGCAAAGCCTTTTTATATTTCTCTTGAAAATGTCTATATACATTACTCCCAATCAAATCATCATAAAGCGTTGCAAACAAATTACAAGCTTCATTATTAGCTAAGGCAATTTTATTATCCACTATAATAATTACAGCATCAGGCGCATTATCAATTATTTGTTTATATCGTTCCCTGCTATCTTTAGTTATCTTATCAAGCATTTTTTTCTCAGTTATATCTCTAAGCCTTTCAACAATAAATAACAATTCCCCATCTTTACCTAATACAGGATTATAACATACATCCATGAATTTATTTAATTCTGGAATATATCTTTCACGCGATAGCATTTTCTTAGTCGCCACTACTTCTTCAAATGAGCAATCTAAGCATTTTTCGTTTCTAGATAGCACCTCATAACACATTTTTCCCTTTATTTCTTCTGAGGTTTTATTATAAAACTCATACCCTGCTTCATTAAAAAAAGATATAGTATAATCTGTATTGTATACTTTTATTACATCAGGTATTCCATTTAATATTCCTTTAAGCTCTTCTTCTAATATTTTGTATTCAGTAATATCAGTTGCAATTACTAAAGCAAAATCTTTTTCTTCATGACTAAATATAGATATATTAGATTTAGCGTAAATACGTTTTTCATCCTTTGATTTTAATGTAAGCTCTATTTTATCGCATACTCTCTTATTACTTAAATTTTCAAATATACTAATCTTATCTTCTATATTAGTTAAGTTCAAAACATTTGAAGGTAAAATTTTAATAAGTTCCTCTCTAGAATAACCCAATTTACTACAAACTTTATTATTAAAATCTATAAAGTTCTTTGGAACAAATCCCTTGCTAATCTCAATTACAAACACTAACTCATTTACCTTGTCCCAAATTTCTTTGTAATTACTTTGACTTATTTCTACGCTTTCATCTAATGTTTTTATACTTTCTTTACCCTCACGCATATAATCGAAAGTCCTTTCTATCTGAATTTTACTTCATAAAAACTCCAGATATTTTTATGGACAAATTTCAAATACCTTATCTAACCTTGTTAATTTAAATAACTTCTCAACTTCTGGCTTTAGTCCTTTTAATTTTATACTTCCATTTTTTTCAGCGCATTTTTTATAAACAGCTACTAATGCACCAAGTCCGGTACTATCTATAAAATTACAATCATTAAAATTGAATATAAAATTCTTTTGTCCTTCATCTATTAACTTATTTACTTTTACTCTAAAATTTGCGACTTCATCAACAACAAAGTCTTTTGGTATACTTATTTCCATCAATTATCACCTCATATTTTAAATCTTTCTACAAGCTTAGTTAATTCTTCTGCCATAGCGCTTGTTTCCTGCGCTGTAGCTGTTAAATTATTAATTGCACTAGCTTGTTCTTCTGCTGCCGAAGATACATTTTCACTATTTGACGCATTGCTTTCTGTTACTGTTGCTATATCATTTATAAGCCCAATTACCTTATCAGACGATGCTACTTCATCACCAGTAATATCAAGTATCTCAGTGACATGTTTAACTATATTTTCTATTGCATTAATGATATCTACAAATGCTTTATCTGTTTCTGATACTATTTTTACTCCATTGTTTACTTCTGACTTAGATCTTTCCATTGCTATTACCGCATTCTGTGTTTGCTTTACCATTTCACTAACTAGTACAGCAATCTCTCTTGCCCTATCATTTGATTCTTCGGATAATTTACGAACCTCATCTGCAACTACACTAAATCCCTTTCCATGCTCCCCTGCTCTAGCAGCCTCTATAGCTGCATTCAATGCTAAAAGATTAGTCTGCTCTGCAATAGAATTTATTATGTTTATAATACCATTTACTTTACTCGATAATCCACTTAAAGATTCTAATGCCTGCGAAGTTTCTTCACTGCCTTTACTTATAATATCCATTGCCTTTACAGTTTCCTCAACTTTTTCTCTTCCAAGATCAGCTGCTGACATTGTATTAGCTGCATTTGAACTTGTAGCTTTAGCTCTACTTTGAGCTAATTGAACAAGACTTGAAAGCTGAACCAACACTTTTGAAACATCAACTATAGATTCATTTTGTTTTTCTGCATCTTGCGCCACTTGATTAACTGTAGCACTTATTTCTTCAGTTGCGGCACTTATTTCTTCTGAATAAGCTGCCATTTCTTCTGATGCTGCATTCAACTGTTCTGCTGCGTTAGTTACATTTCTTACTATTCGATCTTGATGCTTTATCATTTCATTGAATGATTTTCCAAGTTCCTCAATTTCATCTTTGCTTTGTATATCAATCTTAACAGTTAGATCTCCTTCTCCTGCAGATCTCATTAATCTCTCTAGTTTCTTAATTGGATTAATTATTCCTATTGTTGAATATGTATAAGCACATATCATTGCTATAATGATTGATATTAAAGAAATAATTATTGTATAGTTCCTTATACTTAAAGCCGCTGACATATATTCATCATATTGCGCTGTAACTGCAATCACCCAGTTACCAACAGGTTGGAAAACAACATATTTATATATATTCCCATATGTATAGAAGCCTTCTGAAGATTTTCCATCTTTCATTTCCTGAACTAAGACTTTTAAATCTTCTCCTGCATTATCATTTGCATTTTCTTTTAGAATTTTACTTGAATCTGGATGATAAACAATTAATCCATTTTTATCAATCATATATGCATATCCACTTTTACCAACTTTTATTTGAGATGCATAACTTGATATACTATCAAACTTTATACTTCCTACAAGTGTACCAATCAATTTACCATTTTCCTTCAATGGATAAGCTATAAAAATAGCTGGATTACCAGTAAATCTAGAAGTTAATACTTCACTAACAACTTCCTTACCGCTACTAAGTACTTGTTTCATATAATCTCTATCACTTAAATCTATATCATTCTCTTTTGACTGAGTATTTACAATTACCTTACCATAAGCATCTGTAATAATTAATACTTCCATAAAATCTTTATTTTTCTCTTGGACCGCTCTTATATATTCAGAAGCTGTATCTAGATTGCTTGTATTTGAATTTTCAACTGCTTTTATAATATCGCCATTCAAACTTGCAACTTCCAAAGAATGTTTTGTTGAATCTATCGTTTTATTTATTAAATTAGATGTATTGTAAGTCTGTTCCTTTAATTGTTGTTGAACAGCCGTTTGTATAGATGCGCTGGACATTCTATACGAAATATACCCAAGTAACCCCATTGGTAAAGAAATGAGTATAAAAAAAGTAATCATAAGTTTTATCTTTAAAGAAATTTTCATCTAATTGCCTCCCTAGCATGTACAATATTCATTAGGTATCAATTACTAACCATATATCAATCTATATGTCACATAAAAGACTCTTACGCATAATTATAGAACTTCCGTCTAAGATTAGTTCATCAGTATAACAACTTATAATATACAAGCCTCTACCTGATTCATCTAATATATTCTCTTCGTCTATTTTCTTATGCAAATTTATATTCTCAAATCCTTGCCCACAATCTTTTACTATAACACTTAGTAAATTATCTTTCAATTCCCAATCAACATAAATTGGTTTACTGCTATCACTACTATTTCCATGAATATACGCATTATTAACGGCTTCAAATATTATAAGTTTCACTTCAAAAGATTGTTTTTTCAAATCCAAAACCTCAATGATATCATTAACCTTCTTATCAAGACCATCTAGTCCATAAAATATCACTGATCCTTTTGTTACTGACATATTAACTCCCCCTCTTTTACATAGTTAAAGTATTTTTTCATGATTAACTAAAAATCCTACTTATCTTATCATTTTTCATTAATATTAACTAATTTTTCCAATCAATTAAAGATAAAATATCCCCATTACATTATTACACTTATTTCATCTGCTTTCAACATATTACATCATATCCATTGGTTTTTTTAATATGCTATATTGTATGAAATATAACATCTTCAAAAAATAATTTTCACAATATATTTTCATGTGAACTTCTTTTAATCAAAAAAACATAAAGTGATAATTTATTTTCAATATCACTTTATGTTTTATATGATTCACCTTCTATTGTCCTAGTTTTATTTTATAACTAACCATATCATTAGTTTGTATTTTTCATTTAACTCCTAAAGTCTATATCTTCTTAAAGTTAATAAGTATTACTATATCTTAAATTTTTGTACCATTTCATTAAGTTTTTGAGCAAGCTCTGCTTGACTTTGAGCAGTTAACGCTACTTGTTCAATAGCTTTTGTTGTTTCATTCATACTATCTTTTATCATTTCAGCTCCTTCACTTGATTTTTGCGATGTTTGTGCCATATTTTGAATTGCTTCACTAACTTGTCCAACTGTAGCTGTTATTTCTTCTGACATAGCAGCAATTTCTTCTGACATGTTACTTACAAAGTTTGAATCATTATAGTACTTGTTACCTACTTCACTATAATCATTAAATTGTTCTTCTACATTTTTGCTTATAAACTCCAATATATCACTACCTGTGTTGATGCTACTATTAAATGCTAATTGAACTTTATTAATTGTGTCTTGAATATTTATTACTGCATCAGATGATTGCTCTGCAAGTTTTCTTACCTCTTCTGCTACTACAGCAAATCCTTTTCCTTGTTCTCCAGCTCTTGCAGCTTCAATTGCCGCATTTAATGCAAGTAAATTTGTTTGTTCTGCTATGCCTCCAATTGTTTCTGCCATAACTTTTATACTCTCTACTACTTTTCCATCTTCTATGGCTTTTTGCATTTTTTCTTGCTTTTCAATGTATAATTTCCTAGTTTCATTAATAGCTTTTTGACTATTATTTTTAACTTCCATAGATTTTTTCTTAGACTGACTTGCATTATTGCTTCCCTCCATGGCCTTAGAAGAAAGTACATTAACGCTTGAATCTACTTCTTCAATAGATGCACTTATTTCCTCAGTAGTCGCGCTAGATTCTTGCATTGCAGAGGCAATATTATCTACTGCTTGATCTATGGTGTTGGCCTTTGAAGATATTTCTTCAACTGTTGCTGAAAGTTCTTCTGAGCTTGCACTTAAATCCTGCGAGTTTTCCATAATTACTTTAACCAGTCTACTTACATTTTCTTGCGCAGTGTTTAAAGCTACGCCTGTTTGTCCAAACTCATCTCCCCTTGTAATCGTAATCGCATTAGCGAAATCATAGGTTGATAATCTTTTTGCAAAGTCCTTTATCTCTCTTAATGGATTCAATATATTCTTGCTTAACATATATGCCATAAAAAGAATTATTAAAAATGCTCCTGTTGTAAAAATTAATATAGTATATCGAACACTCTTAAATTGAGATATATTATTTAAATTAGCTTGCTCCGCAGCCTTTGCATTTGCATCAATATTTTTTTGAATGTTTTCAAGTAAAGAATTTTTAATTGTGGTTAAATCGGAATTGCTAATTTTAATTGCTTCATCATAATCCCCGGTTTTCGCGAATTCGATTGCTTTATTTCTTACTTCTATATATTTTGCTAAATCATTTTTCAAATTATTATAAGTTTGTTTTTCGTCTGACACTGTAATTAAATTTTCATATTCTTTCATACTCTTGTCATTTTTTATGTCTAAATCATTTATAACCTTTAATAATCATCTAGTTTTGTTTTATCTCTTTCGAAAACTAATCTATTATATGTAGCTCTCATGTCATGGATATTTCCCTTTATTTCTCCTAAGTCTTTAATAGATATTAAATTATTTCTATACAAGACATCTGCATTATCATTTATTTTTGCAGAGCTTAATATTCCTTCTGTTCCTATTGCGGCTATAAAAATACAAATCACAAAGAACACTGAAACAAGTTTCTTCTTAACACTTAAATTAATAAGAATTTTCATTATAACACTTCCTTTTTTTAATAATATATCCCCAATTTTTCGTACAGAAATTAATTTAAATAAAATAATCCTGCAATTATAAATACATAGTTATTTTCCATTATAAACTCTAGTCATTTTTTATCGACTTATTTCATTATTTGTAATAATTTTACACCATTTCAAAATATATTTCAATATTCGCTATATAATTACTACATTTCTTACTCCATTGTTTAGTGATTAAGATGCTGTATTCAACTTGTTAATATATAATTAATTAAATTCAAATAACAAACTTAAAGGATAATGATATAGAAAAACCAATATGTAATGTTAGAATTAATATGCTATATTAGGTAATTCCTATAATTAAATTGCCCTATTGAATTTTAAAACATATATGATATAATGTTTACATAAATTTCATATTAATCCAAAATAATCATTATGAGATTAATACGAAAATTTATTCAGTTTAATATCTTCAAAGATAAAAATTTTTAAGTTTTGTGCAACCGATTGCAATATATGCAAAATATAAACTCTAGTTACGCATTATTTTATTCGTGACTAATACTTAATAGAGAGGGGGAAAATAATTACTACTTTGCATGTACAAACAAATAAATATACTATTGCTGCATTTTTTGCAACCGATTGCGCTATGTTAAGGAGTGTGTATCAATGAGAAAAAAAATAATATCAAGATTAATTGCTTCATGTTTATTTTTAAGTTTAAACTTACTTCCAATTTCAATACCAAGCTTTGGAACAAACGGAATTTTAACTACAGCTTATGCCGCTAGTAGTACTAGCCTCCCATCTAATACTAAAGATGGTGCTATTCTTCATGCCTTTGACTGGTCTTTTGCAACTATAAAGAATGAACTACCAAACATAGCGGCAGCAGGATATAAATCAGTTCAGGTTTCTCCTGTACAAGGAACAAAAAGTTCAAGTAAAGATCCAAGTCAATGGTGGTTATTATATCAACCAACCAATCAATCTGTAGGTAATGCTCAACTTGGAAACTACGATGATTTTAAGGCACTTTGTACTGAGGCTGATAAATATGGAATTTCAATTGTTGTAGATGTAGTAATGAATCATATGGCTAACAATGGAAATCCAGATCAACTAGATTCCAGTATAGATGCTAGCTTCAAAGACCCTAATTTATATCATAACCAAGGACAATGTAGCAATTGGACTAATAGATATGATGTGACGCAAAAAGGTATAGGCATGCCAGATTTAAATACTCAAAATTCCACTGTCCAAAATAAAGCAATAACATTTTTGAATCAATGTATAGATGCTGGTGCTGACGGATTCCGTTTTGATGCTGCTAAACATATTGAAACTAATATTGGACTAGACTCTAATCAATCTTGGGCTGGAAACTACTGGAGCAATGTTCTAGGCAATCTACACAATAAATCCAACCTATTTATTTATGGCGAAATCCTACAAGACGGTTCAGTAGATAATATTGCCTCTTACGAATCATTTATGAATGTTACTGCAAGTAATTATGGCGGAGCAGTAAGAAGTGCAGTTACTTCAACAAATTTAAGTTCACTTGGCACTACCTTGGGTGGCGTTGACTCATCTAAGGCAGTCGATTTTGTTGAAACCCATGATACTTATGAAGATGGATCAAGCAAAAATTTAACAGATACTCAAAGAAAACTTGGCTGGGCTATAGCTGCTGCTCGTGCAAGCGCTACACCTTTATTCTTTGACAGACCTACTGGCAATATTGGCTCCAAGGGTGATGATCTTTGGAAGGATGCTGACATAGTAGCAATTAATAAATTCCATAATGCAATGGTAGGAAAAAATGAATATGTTAGGTGGACAAACAATAATACAACCATGTTAATAGATAGAGGAACAGATGGTACTGTAATAGTAAACGATGGTGGAAGCACTTCTATTAACTCTCCTACTAATTTAGCAAATGGCACTTATACTAATAAAGGTAGTGCTAATTGTACTTTAACAGTTTCAAACGGAACAATTTCAGGAAATATTCCTGCTAATTCGGTAATTGTTCTTTACAATGATGGATCAATACCTACACCTCCTCCTGTACCTTCTACTTATGCTCCTCATTCAGGTTATAAAGTGGATTATGATAGCAGCACTTTACTACAAGGCAACAGTTTTACTTTATACTATAGTGGTTCTTTAGCAAATTCTAGTTCAGTTAAACTCCACTGGGGATATAATGGCTTCTTAAATCCATCAGATGTTACAATGACTAAAGGTTCAGATGGATTCTGGGCAGCAACTATAAAAATTCCTTCATCAGCTACAAAACTAGATTTCGATTTTACTAACGGATCCAACTGGGATAATAACTCCAGCAAAGATTGGCACTTACAAGTTTCTTCATCATCTGTGCCAGTACAAGTTAATCCAGCGCCAACAGCTAGTAAAACAACCACTATATACTACAATGGAAACTTAGCAGCAAATTCAACTTCAGTAATTTTACATTGGGGATATAATGATTTTACAAATCCAACTGATGTTACAATGACTAAACAATCTGATGGTAGATGGGCCGCAACTATAACTATTCCATCTGGTGCTTATTCTTTAAATATGGCATTTAAAAATGATTCAGGATCTTGGGATAGCAATAGCTCAGCTAACTATAACTATTCTATATCTCAATAATTCTAATTCATAATTACGTTATACCAATCCTTCAACTTGATTAATATATAATAAAAAACAGAGGTTACTTATAAACCTCTGTTTTCTATTAAATTTCTATTCTTTTAGACTAAACTAATCAATAAATAATATCATAGCTTTATTCTTATTTTTATAAATTAACTATGCAGTAGCTGTAACACTTTCTTCTACATCTACATCTTTTTCATTTACTAATAAGTTTACAAACTTTTCTCCATAAGGGAGGCAGAATTGTATAAATGGTCCAGTTGTTATCATTGCTATCACAGTACCAAGACCAACTTTTCCTCCTAATATAAATCCTATTATTAAAAATCCAGCATCTAGTGTTATTCTAATCCAACGGTATTGTACCTTAGTCTTATCTTGTATTATAAATGGAACAATATCATTTGGGGCAACTCCTACGTTTGTTGCTGATAAAACTGCAAACCCTATTGCAATTATTAAACATCCAAATACAACCAATAATGCCTTTATAAAATAGTTATAAGATTCAACTGGGAAATATGAAACAACCTTCACTCCAAGATCTATAATTGGTCCTACTCCTACAACACAAATTAAAGTTCCTATCTTTATACGCGATCTCTCAACTAAGAGTATAACAGCAAATAGTACAATCAATATAATCATATTTGCTACCCCTGGCGTTACCTGATCTGCTCCACTTATCATCTTAACTACAGAAAAATTCTTTAATCCTGTTTTATCTAATGCAAACGCTAAACCTTGCGTAAATACAGTAAATGGATCAGAGCCAATATTAGTCTTCAAAAATAATGCTACACCAAACTGAATTATACTCATTCCAACAAAAAATAAAATAATTCTTTTTAATAAGTTCATTGCTTTATTCATATTATTTCTTCCTTTTTTATTATAATTTATTGCTACATATAAACTGAATAAACATAAAATAGATATAATTATGTATCACTTTTTATTATATAATTTTCTATATATAATCTTAAATAATATGCACATGTACAAACATAAAACCATTTTACTATCTACCATCCATTTTGTCAAAAGAAAAATTCATTTTCATTCATTTTCCACCATATTAATTCATTGTATATAAAACAATTTAATTTACATTTGAGTATAAAAAAGGATATTTGTTCTAATGGCTTTTATTTTTAGCCATTCAAAACAAATATCCTCTTATTTTATATAAAATATTAGCTTAAGTATATATCTTATTAGTTACTGAAACCTAATGAAGATCTTATTTTCCTTGTAAATACTCATCTATAGCTTTTGCTGCTTTTTTACCAGCACCCATAGCAAGTATTACTGTTGCTGCTCCTGTAACTGCATCTCCACCAGCATAAACTGCTTCTTTAGTAGTAAGACCTGTTTCTTCTTCAGCTACAATACATCTTCTCTTATTGATTTCTAATCCTTGAGTTGTTGATGAAATTAATGGATTTGGTGATGTTCCAAGTGACATTATTACAGTGTCTACATCCATAACAAATTCTGAACCTGGAACTTCAACTGGACTTCTTCTTCCTGATGCATCTGGTTCTCCAAGTTCCATTCTTACACATTTCATTCCTTTAACCCATCCATTTTCATCTACTAAGATTTCTGTTGGATTAGTTAATACGTCAAAGATTACTCCTTCTTCCTTAGCATGATGTACTTCTTCTACTCTTGCTGGAAGTTCTGATTCACCTCTTCTATAAACGATATGGCTTTCAGATCCAAGTCTTAAGGCAGTTCTTGCTGCGTCCATAGCAACATTTCCTCCGCCTACTACTGCAACTTTTTTACCAGATCTAACTGGAGTGTCGTATCCTTCTACTGCTGCTTTCATTAAGTTTACTCTTGTTAAAAATTCATTTGCTGAGCATACTCCATTTGCATTTTCTCCTGGTATTCCCATGAATCTTGGAAGCCCTGCACCTGAACCTATAAATACAGCTTTGAATCCTTCATCTTCAAACAATTGATCTATAGTTATAGTTCTGCCAACTATAACATTAGTTTCTATTTTAACACCAAGTTTCTTAATGTTTTCAACTTCATTTTTAACTACTTTTTCTTTTGGAAGTCTGAATTCTGGAATTCCATATTCTAAAACTCCGCCTGCTTTATGAAGTGCCTCAAATATAGTTACTTCATATCCTTTTTTAGCTAAATCTCCAGCACAAGTAAGTCCTGCAGGACCACTTCCTATAACTGCAACTTTCATTCCATTTTTAGGTTCTGTTGCACTTAAGTCAACATTATGTGATGCTGCCCAATCTGCTGTAAATCTTTCAAGCTTACCAATAGATACTGAGTCACCCTTTATTCCTAAAACACATCTTCCTTCACATTGCCTTTCTTGTGGACATACTCTTCCACAAACTGCTGGAAGTGAGCTGTATTTTGAAATTTCTTTTGCAGCTTCTTCAAATTTTTCATCTTTAACATAAGAAATAAATCCTGGTATATTGATTGATACTGGACATCCTTCTACACACTTAGGATTCTTACAGTTTAAACATCTAGAAGCTTCTTTAGTTGCTTCTTCTTCGTTATATCCAATACAAACTTCTTCAAAGTTTGCTGCCCTAACCTTTGGATCTTGTTCTCTTACTGGTATTCTAACTAATCTCTCATTCATGTCCATTATTTATCACCTCTGCAACCACAGCCACCGTGACTATGAGTATTTCCTTCTTCAACTTCTAACTGTGCTTTTCCTTCTTCTGTTTTATACATAGCTTGTCTTCTCATTGATTCATCGTAATTTACTAAATGTCCATCAAATTCTGGTCCGTCAACACAAGCAAACTTAACTTCTCCTCCAACAGTGACTCTACAAGCACCACACATACCTGTACCATCAACCATTATTGGGTTTAAGCTTACTGTTGTTGGAATTTTTAATTCCTTAGTTAGCATAGAAGTAAATTTCATCATTATCATTGGTCCAATAATAATTGCATGATCGTAACTTTTACCTTGATTATTAACTAATTCTTTAAGCATATCTGATCCAGTTCCCTTAAATTCATATGAACCATCATCAGTTGTTACATAAAGATTTCCAGCAGCATTCTTTAATTTATCTTCATATATTAATAAATCTTTGTTTCTGCTTCCTAAAATAACATCTACAGCTATTCCATGTTCATGCATCCATTTTACTTGTGGGTAAACTGGTGCTGCACCAACTCCACCTGCCACAAAGATGAAATTCTTTTTCTTTAATTCTTCTATATCCTCATGTATAAATTCACTTGGTACACCTAATGGTCCAACAAAGTCAGCTACATGATCCCCTTCATTAAAAGCAGCTAACTGTTTTGTTCCTTTTCCTACAGTTTGAAAAACTATAGTTACTGTTCCTTTTTCCTGATCATAATCTGCTATAGTCAAAGGTATTCTTTCACCTTTTTCATCATTTTTTATAATAATAAATTGTCCAGGCTTTGCAGATTTTGCTACTCTTGGAGCTTCTATATCCATTGAAAATATATTATTTGTTAGCTCCTTTTTGTTCACTATTTTATACATGCCATCGCACCCCTTTTAATTATGTTAAGTTTTATCACTTAATATATAGTTTACACTATTATTCTGAATTTTTAAAATACTTTTTATGAATTCTCATATATTTCTACTTATCTATAGGACCTATGTTACTACTTAATACTGATGATTCTCGAGCATTTTCTAGTGATATCCCTATGCATCTAAATTTATCACTGATATCTATATTAAGTTTCTCATAATAAAAAACCTGATATTAAGATTTCTAATTATCAAAACTCAATAAAAAAATGATAATAAACCTTAATTTTATAAAGATCTATTATCATCATCATAATCTTATTTATTTTTAATATGTACTTCTATTCAATCCTAAATATATTTCTAGGGAAATATTCGCTATGTATACTAAATATTATACAAAATTCTTTATAGGAAATACTATTTTAAATTCA
Organism: Clostridium sp. MF28; assembly: GCF_002969175.1. Taxonomy (NCBI): domain Bacteria; kingdom Bacillati; phylum Bacillota; class Clostridia; order Eubacteriales; family Clostridiaceae; genus Clostridium; species Clostridium sp. MF28. The sequence goes on along the minus strand of NZ_CP014331.1, from coordinate 4,153,500 downwards.
GTAACTACATCGCTACTTTTCGCATATATCTTACCATTATGACTCTCTACTAAATCCTTTACAATACTTAACCCGTATCCATGACTTTGATCACTATTTTCCTTTGTAGTAAACCCAACTTTAAATATATCATTCAGATGTTGTTCTGGAATTCTAGGACCATTATTCTCTATTCTTACTATTACATTTCCTAAATATTCATAAGCCTTTGCAATTATTATACCTTTGCCGTTCATTGCTTTTATTGCATTATTTACTATATTAGATATTATTCTATAAAACTCCATTTCAGTAATACTCACTACAGAGAAATCACAATTTTCTTCTATTATTACATGTATTCCCATATCAATAGCCGGTTTTAATGCAAGGGATAATATAGAATTTCTATTCTCGCTAACTTCTACAGCTGTTGGCGTAGAGTCATTCTTATTTATAATATCTTTTAGAGACTTTTTTAAATCATCGAATCTTTCCATTAGACAAAGTCCATATAAATACGATATCTGTGCTCCGTAATCATGCTTAATTTTCCTAAGTTCACTATTTTTTTCTTCTAGAGCTTCATTTAATTTAAATATTTGATCTGATTTCTTCTTTATATTTGCAAAATATTTTATGATAAACGCTAAAAATACGCACAAGATTGTGATTATCATATTTTTTAACATTTTAGATTCATCATTATAGATTATTAAATAAAAGGCCAAAACGAAATCTAGACAGAAGCTTATTGTTATAATCACAATCATATTAATCTTTTCACTAACTGCTAGCTTGTACATTTCTATAAACTTGCCCATGTATTTTATACATAAGTATAAGAATAAAATATAAGGAACATATATAATCAAAATATTAGCTATATCAGCATATTCTACTGGTATAAAGCCTTCTATAAAACCAAAAAATAAATTATATGATATAATTCCATATACCCCCATAAAAGAATATGTCAATGTATAGGGAATCATTGACTTTAGTTTGTTATCTTTATATGAGAAAATCATTACAACTAAACATGATATATGTATTATAAACACACAGATAGATATGTTTCCAAATATACTTGTAAAGCTACTGTTTATAATAAAAGTAACTATGGTTATTAAAACTACTTTAAGTTTGTTTAATTTATTTTCACTCTTCAAGCAGCATTCTGTTGAATACGCGAAAATTATAGCTTGAATCATAGAGACTATTATATCTGCCAATAAACGCACCAAAAATTCCTCCTTAAATTTACGTGAAAGTGACTTATCTCAATTTTTTCATAGATTCAGGCATTTCTTCAATTCCTGCTGTAGCTGCTGATGCTGGAGCAAATATAATCATTGAAAGTGATAACATCATTAATACCTTACCTAATAAATTTTTAATTTTCATAAAATCCATTCCCCTTTCAATTTTGCTTAAAATTTATCATTAATATTTCAAAACATTAAGCATCTTTTTTATTAAACATTAATATGGTGTTAAATAGGATTGTCCATGTTATAAGCGAATAATAGTTGCTAAAATTGTACAGACATATAGATGTTATACCAAGTATTGTTGCAATACTTAGACCTCTTATTCTGTTTTTATTTATTAATTCTTGGCGCGTAATTGGCATTTTAGGATTTATTATTGGAACTTGATGCCATAGGCAAAATATACTTAAGATAATTAGTATACAGTTACCTACAAATGAGAGAGTGCACTGAGAATTTAACACCAATATTCCAATTGCTAATAGCACTGTGGCTATAAAACACTTAACCTGAGTATCTTCATGGTATCCGCCTATAAAAATCTTAGTCATACTCATGACTGCTAAAATTATAATAATTTTGTCGAAATATCCAAACAATGAAAATATAACTATAACAGAAAATAGCTTTATCGTCTCAAATAAAATACTAACTAGAATATATTCCATTTGTTCTAGTTGGTCTTTACTATAGTTATCATTTGTAGATATGCTATTTATAATTTTTTTTGAAATACTCTTTACCATATTTATCTCTCTTTTTATATATTTTTCTATATGTTAAATATATTATAGTCCCTTATTTGCTAATTTTCAACATATATTTATTCATCTCCAAGTCGTTAATAAGCATAATTTGTAAAAATATTTTTCCAACATTAATTAGATGATTATTATAAAAAAAGTGCCTTAATAAGTAACTATTAATAGGATGCTTTTTCTTTAATATATTATAAATATTAATTTAGTCTTAAGTATAATTTTATATACTAATGCAAAAATCGGTATTTTTCTACATTTAAAATTTAAATATGATTAAATATATATTCAAATTAATTTATAATTATATATATATTTTTTTTAATTTAATGAATTGTATATATATCTTTTATTCATAGGAATATTTTCACTTCAGTCTCAGCACTGTATTCTTACTACATACTTTTCTATTACCTCTTCTCATTTTGAAATACTATGGTAAATTCTGCATGAACTTATTGTACTGAACATTGAACAATGTTAGTATAATATTGTTCAATAATTGAACTCATTTATATGAATAAAACATTTCTTATTTTTATTCAATTTAATAAATTTCAGGAGGAGAGAATTATGGAAGATATGTCTTATTGGAAAGAAGTTTGGGAAAGAAAAGGAAATGGAAATACTACATGTTTAGAAGAATTAGACGGATACGAAGATACTACTGCTGATGTAAAAGAAATAGCTAAACAAATTGTTAAAGAATTAGACATTAAGGAAACAGATAGAATATTAGAAGTTGCCTGCGGAGCAGGTGGACTAGCTCAATATATAAAATGTGGTGAATATGTAGGAGTAGATTATTCCTCTTCTCTTGTAAAAAGGCACATAGAATTACTTAATAATTCAGTTCTTCACGGAGAAGCAAATAATCTAATCTTTAAAGATAAAACTTTTGATAAAGTATTTTGCTTTGGAGCATTTCACTATTTTCCTAATCAAGAGTATGCTAAACAAGCAATTTCAGAATTGAAAAGAGTTGCTAAGGAGGCTATATTTATTGGAGACCTACCTATGACTTCACACAGAAAAGAGCACTTACTTTATGATAAAAATGACTTTAAAGACTGGAAAATAACTGATGGATATTATAATCCATGCAGGTTCAATGTATCTCTAAAATTAGTTTAATTGATAAGTAAAGACAGGTATCTCTCAATACCTGTCCATTTACCTTGTTCCTGATGAACCAAATCCATTCTGATTTCTTTCACTTTCAGATAGTTCTTCTATTTCTATTATGTCAACTTTAACTACAGGTTTTATAACCATTTGAGCTATTTTCATTCCTGGTTCCACTTTGAAAACTTCGCTTCCATGATTAATTAGAATAACTCCTATTTCTCCTCTGTACCCTTCATCTATAGTACCTGGAGAATTTAACGTAGTTATACCATTTTTTAATGCAAGACCGCTTCTTGGTCTTATTTGAGCTTCAGTATTTTTAGGGAGTTCAATTTGTATTCCTGTATGTACTAATCCTCTTTCTCCCGGCTTTAAAGTTAATTCTTTAACTGCATATAGGTCTAATCCAGCATCACCTTCATGAGCATAATTAGGTATCACAGCTTTATCATCGATTTTTTTTATTTTTAAAATATAATTATCCATTCTAACACCTACTTAAAGATTATATAATATTATGATTATATAATTTTCCAATACAAAAATCCACTTCTTTTCTTTAAATTAAAGTATTCTATAATTTTTATTACTTAATTAAACATATGCAAAAGGTTATATTTACGAATAAATTAATTTATTTTTTAAATATAACCTTCATTCTTTATTTAATTCTTATATTTGTTTTGTGCCATAAATTTTTTAAATTTATTAACTACTACTATTTTTTGTTTCTTATTAGTATTGTCTATTATTATTTCATTCCAATTTATATACTTAGGTTTTTCAAAGTATCTTTTATCAATAATCTCAATTATCCTATAACAGCCTTCCTCAACTCCAGAAAAAATAACTTTTCCTTCCTCATCTGTAACTTTCGATTTAACAAGAACAGGAGATAATCCATTTATTTTATATAAATTAATTTTTACACCTTTTAAATATTCGTGTTCTTCACATTCCAAAATTGATGTAACAATAATTTCCCCTCCATTACAATCTTTTTCCTCTACTCTTTGGGGACTTGCAGATTTCTCATTTAATATGAACTCTTTATTATCTCTTTTCTCCTTATTATCATCGGATATTTCAAATTTATAATTGGTATTATTTTCTACAGATACTATATCATTAATATTTTCTTTTTCATAATTTCTAGGAACAGTATCACTCATAAAAAGCTCCTCTTAAAAATTGGTTCTCTTTATATAATATGATAAATAAACTTTTATGTGATTATGAATTGAAAACATTCTAAAATGTATTGTTAGTTTAACCAAGAAAAATGGAACTACCTATTTCTATTAAAAAATTCAGCACATTATAGTCATTACAAATAAATTCTTTCTCATTTACTGAAATTGAAAGGTATATAACTGCTAATAGCTCTCCGTTACAAATTATTGGAGATATACAGACTGATTTCCAGTCAGGAAGCCCATAACTATTGTGACTGTCCATGCTCTCCCAATCTACTAAATATAAACCTTTTTCTTCCTCAATGACTTGATTTACTAATTTAAAATTAAACCTATCATCTAAATTCCAATTATCCTTATTTCTTCTCTTACTATACGTATTAACTATTTTCTTCTCTTTTACAATAAAAATTGTAGCTACATCGCACTCAATCGTCTGCATAATCTTTAAAATAAGATTATAAATCTTTTCTTCCTTACTACATCTACGTTTGGCAATACCAGCTATTTCTTTAAGCATTAACATAAAATTATAATCTTTAGCCGCATTTCCTGATAATACTCCAGTTAATTCGTCATTTGTATTTCCACTTGCTCCGCACTCATTTTCCCAAACGATGCATCTATTTTTTCCATCACGTTTAGCCTTATATAGAGCCTGGTCAGCTCTCCTTATAATTTCTTCATTGTTAAGAGATTCATAAGAACTCATTGCTATTCCTATACTTACAGTCACTTTTCTTTTATCTCCTAGAATCCTTGCTTCCTCTATATTTTTTCTTATTCTCTCCCCTAAATTTATAGCTGCTTCACAATTAACATTAGGCAAGAGAATTATAAATTCCTCTCCTCCATATCTTCCAATAATATCACCTTTGCTCATGCACTTTTTAACTTCATCTGCAACCTTAACTAAGACTTCATCTCCAGTTTGATGTCCATACTTGTCATTTACGCCTTTAAAATCGTCGATATCAAACATCATTACAGCAAATTCACTTTCTCTTGCCTTCGCAGAATCTAATAAAAAAAGTAACGCTTCTTCAAAATATTTTCTATTATAAACACCTGTCAGCTTGTCTAGTGTAGAGCTTATTGTAAGATTATACTTTTCTAATAAAAAGGTTAAGAAAGGTTTAAATTTCTCTATTGTTTTCTTTGATTCATTATTTATATAATTTAATGCGTTGTTAGTAATAAATATTAATCTTGCATTAATTCCTGCACTACTATTTATGTGTTTTTCTCTATTTATTATTTTCATATACATACAAGATCTTATTCCATCTTTCAGTACCTTATCATCTAACTGATAGAATCTAGGGTCATTACTGCAAATTGCGAATGTATCTTCATCTGAATCAACTTTTAGTGAGAGGTATCTATTTATTTCATTTTTGTCGCTAATTCTATATGTGCATATAACATCATTTTCTCCCTGCTCGTTCTCTGTAACAATCATAGCCTTATCTGCTAAAATTAATCTAGCCATATACTTCATCACATTTTTTATATCATCAATAGTATTATTAGAAAACTTCTCAAAGACTTTAAATATATCTCTAAAATCATTGTAATAGCATTTTTCATATAAATATTGAACCAATTTAAATGTATCTTCATTATCTAGTATATTCATTAAATCTAATTCTTTTAATATTTGCTCTAAATCCTCAATTGTTTTTATAAATTGTGTTGATTTAAAACTCATATTTATACCCAAATCTTCATTTAAGCATTTTACAAATAACTTACGGGTTTCCAAAAACCTACTATTATTTGCATATGATAACTTATCATTTTGTGGTAATAAATTTATTGTATCTATATATAAAGCTATAGATTCATAATAATAATTCAATGCCAATACATTACATTCAAGTTCATTATACTTCTCACCAATCGCAGAATATATATCAGCTTTAATTTCCTGATTATCCACAAAAGAGCATACTCTTAGTGCCTTATTTATCAGAAAATTATATTGATTTCTATTTCTAAAATTGAGTTCTAGATATACATAAATTCCTTCAACATTATAATTTTTAGGATATCCATTGAGATCAAAGAATAATTCTTTAGCCAATCCCTTATATCCAAGTGTTAAAATTCTTCTAATAGCACTTATCCTTATTTCGAGACATGTATCTACATCCTGTAATAGCTTAATTTTTTTCTCTAACTTATTGTATACATTTCTTATATCACTCTCATTTTTACATTTATATAAAATAAGCTCAAAGTAATTGCAAACAACTATTTTATACTTAGAACTATTGCTATTAAATATTAGAGCATATATTTTTTTCAAGTGGTCATATGCCAAATCATAATTACAAATCATCAGATTATATAAAGCATATGTATAGTTTGTATTTATAATTCTATCTTCCAATAGCTTTAATCCTTTTTGCATTTGCATTATTAAATTATGATACTTTACTACCAGACTTATCCTTCCTGATTTTATATATAACAAACAAAGTTCATTGCAAATATTAAATGAATAAGAGTCTATCCCCTCTTCTCTTTCTCTTTCTAGTGCTCTTAATAGATATTTCTCTGCTTCTAAATATCTTTTTTCCTGACTATAAATATCTGCTATGCAAATTAGACTCAATATTTCTCTCTTGTATACTTTCTGTTTATTTCCTTCTCTAGCTATTTCTAAATATTGCTCTAAAATCTCCTTGTTATCTCTTCCTTCTTCCTTACAGACAGATGCATCTAATAGTTTAATATATAATTGACCATTAATATTATTGTTGTTAATAAATATACTGTTTGCATATAAACATAAATTTTTGGCCTCTTTATAATTCCCCTTCTTTATATATATATTAATAAGGATACTCACTACCCAACCATATACATCCTCTTTTATCTTATTTTCTTCACATATAATTATTGCTTTTTGTGCATTAAGCATCGTTAATTTATTGTTATATTCTAATCTATATTTTAATGAAAGTGCATAGTAATAATAAACCTCTCCCTTAGGATAGTGTTCTTTATCTAGCAATCTTCGTACACAATTTAAAGAATAATCTATCCCTGTATCTATATCTGTAATACTATTAATTTTCATTATTATCATTTCAAGCAGCGTATATATTTCAATTTCAATTTCGTCATTCTGTATTGCTATTTGATTTGCCTTTTCAAAATGTTCAAAACTTTTTTCATGGTTAGATTTTTTTTCATAAAGCTTTGCAATCTTAATTGCCACTTCACTTCCACTTGAATCACTAGGATATGTTAATACCTTCTTATAATATGATATTGCCTTCGATATATCACCTAACAGATCCTGAGCTTCTGCGTATTTTAATGTATAAAAATATGCTTTTTCGTAACTATTACTTTTTTCTAAATGCAATAATAATTCTTCTATATAATAATCTGTATCAAGTAAAATTTTTTCCATAAAAATAGATGCCTTAGAGTGTAGTTTAATTCTTTCTTCTTCACTTAGCTTTAAATACAATATATTTCTTAATAAATTATTTCTAAAACCTATAAGTATACCTTGATCACTTATTTTATCAGTCAAAATGCCTTTTGATTTTAAATTATCATAAATTTCTATATTATCAGAATCCATTATTACATATTCTAAAATTATTTTTTCTGATAAAGGAGTTTTAAATATAGCTAACTCCTTTAAAATATTAATTTCTTCTTCATTTAATGAAAAAATACTTGCCTCTAATCTTCTTTCTAGAGATTTGGGTATAAGTATATCTTGAACCTTAATATTAGTCTTCCATTCTCCATTATTGCTATCAAAATATAAGGTTCCATTACCGTATAATTCATTTATAACTCCACTTATATACTGCGGATTCCCTAGCGTTTCTGAATATATCTTTACCGCTAACTTATTAACATCAGTACCTGTATTAAGCATACTTCTAATCATCTTAGTAGTATTATATTGATTAAAATAATTTATTTTATATTCTTCGTACGTCTCTACTTGTTTTAGTTCATTTATAAACTTTATGAAATTTTCATCAACACTGCTTTCATTCATAGAAAATATTATCATAACATTTTCTAAGTTATTTCTTAAAAAGATTATATATTTAATAAACAGTTTGAAAACTTCATTTTTTTTATCTAAATCATCTATTATCATTATAAATGGCTTAGTCATTGTATATTCACTTATGAACTTCCCCATTCTATTAATCAATTGAAGCTTTTGTTTATTATTTTCACTATTTGTAGAATTTTTTTCAAATAATATAGAAATAAATTTTTTTATATAAATTTCATACTTATCTCTCAAATTCTTATCTACTTTATTTAAAATGTAATTTAGTATTGTATTATATTGCTCTTCGTTGCTTGCATTTTTATTATTAAAATCATCAATATATATAATGTCTTTGAAGTATTTGTTTTCAAATCTATATTTAATTTCTTCTAAAAGTCTGGTTTTTCCGCTTCCATCTTCACCATTGAAATTTATAAACTTATTTCTCTGCTTGTTTTCCAATATCCTCTGAAAATTTTTTTCCACTATTTTTATTTCTTCTGTCATTCCTATTATATCTAAATCCGTTTTAATCTTATTTAAAGCCTCACTAATAAACACTCTATAGTTCTTCTTCATTTTTTTGTTTATATTTTGTATAAAATATTTAAGTTTAAACGATTTATTTATAGTATTCACTCGATTATATATATTTTTTATATCTTCTAATCCTTTAAATCCTGTTTCAAGTTCTGATTCTGTGAATATTTGTCTGCACAGTTCTGCAACTTGTACAATATTATCTTTATTTGAATTTATATCTTCTCTTGTTTCGATGTTATATTGGTAAGGTAATGAATTTATTAAATTGAACTTTCTTAATTCATTTGCTAACAAATCTTTCATTTTGACTTTCACATTATTGTTAGAGTCGGGAATTAATATTACATCCTTCATACTAATATCATCAAATATATATCCCTGCATGTTTAGCGTATTGATAGCAGCACAAATCTCCATAAATGTATCTAATTTCTTATGAAAGTCACATTTATTAAAATAATCTTGTGTATCCAGTTTAGCCTCTACATACTCCATTAAATACCCATATTGAGGAGTATCAAGTTTTATCCCATTAATACTATAAATTATTTCAATATTTATAATGTTAGTAACGTTCTCAAAATTAAGATTTTTAATAGTCTTAAATTTACTCAATAAATATTCTCTTGTTTTCTCATATGTAAAACCATTTTTCAAAATACATAGAACATATCTTGCGTCTCTCTCTGTATCTGTAACAATATAATTTGAAAAATTCTCTTCAATAACTATCTCATGCTCTATTAGATATTTATTATTTACATTTCTCAATTCTAATTCATCCCTTTTCTTCACTAACTTGAAGTTTACCAATCTATCTAAAATTATACCATATTTTAGCATAATCCTGAACACTATTATATCTAATTCAATTAATTATCTACTTTTTTACATAAATTCATATTTTTATAATTATATCTTCTTAATTATCATTGTAACCAAAAGTATATAAAGGCTTATAATATAAATTTAATTTTAGGACATAATACTTTTTGTAAAAACATTTAGGAAGGTGATAATATGAATCTAAAATCGCTAAAGAAATACATTCCTTTTGTTTTGATTATAATAACTATAATTAATTATCAAAATCTTCTTATGCATACGGTTCTTGCTGATGAAAAAAAAATAATATATCTAACTTTCGATGATGGCCCAGCTGGAAAGGTGACCACTAATGTTTTGGACATATTAAAACAAGAATCTGTTCCTGCAACCTTTTTCTTAATAGGAAGTCAAATCAAAGGACAAGAAGATTTAGTTAAAAGAATGTATAATGAAGGGCATGCCCTTGGTCTTCATAGTATGAGTCATAATCGAAATATCCTTTATCACTCTAATGAAGAATTTCTAAAAGAGATGTTGGATACCCAGCAAATAATTAATTCCATAGTTGGTATTAAGCCAACTATACTAAGATTCCCTTTTGGTTGTAATAATAACTGTTATAAAATTTCGCAGTCTATGGTGGATTTACTTCATCAAAATAACCTAAAAATTTACGATTGGAATACAGATAGTGGTGATGGTGCTCACCCTAATGCTAGTCCAAGTACATTTATTAAAAATTCCAAAAGTGACAAAGAGCGTGTAGTACTATTAATGCATTGTGCATATATGAGTAAAAATTCAGTAACGGCTTTACCTAGTGTAATTAAATATTATAAAGATAATGGCTATGAATTTAAAGCAATCGATGAAAATACTGATGAAGAATATCATTTCATGAAAAAATAATAATGGGTAAAATAAAGAAGCTATCTCAAAATTAATCCTTTTGAAATAGCCTCTTTAAATTATACAAAATATCTATTCTACCGCATAGCTTCCATTTACCGATGTAATCTTTTCAACAATTTTAAACATTATAATTCCTGATATTGTATTCACTATTATTGTTGGCACGACTACTGATATGAAAAGTACATTAAACGATAATCCTCCAGGTAATCCTACTATATTTGCTAGTAAAGTTAAAAATACTGTTCCGCTCACTAAAGTTCCTAAAGGTAATAATATTGATACTTGCACTAACTTATTAACTTTATTTCTTAAAGGCATTAATATCAAATACATGACATTACAAGTTATAAATTTATCTATAATATTTGGTAATTGTCCTCCTGGTGTTTTAGTTGTTAGTGCCGCAAACACTCCCATAATAATCCCACATAGTAATGTTGTTTTATAATCTTTATTAAACACTATTATTATAAATAACATTGCTAATGAGAAATCTGCCTGCATACCGAATGGTGGTGTAACCTGGTGTAATATTGCTCCTATTGCTATTAAAATTGCATTTGTTGCCATTTTCTTTGTATTCATAATAAAAATCCCCCTTGTTAATCTTTGCTTATTTTATTTTTAAGTTGAAACCACTTTCTTTCACAACATACTTATCACGCCCCAATATTTAAATATATTTCTTTGTTATGCTTCCAAATATAGAGTCTTTTGGTTAACAACTACTAAAAAAGAATATAAAAAAACCGTCCTATAATTAATAGGACGGATATTATCCGCGTTGCCACCTAGATTGCATAAAATGCCTCTCATTTCAGATACAAACATATCTTATTCGCTATAACGTGCGACTTACGGCTAAACTACTCTCAAAAGATTTCATCTCGCTCCTCAAAGGCCCATTCATCATTAACTACCGTACTGAAATCTCACCACCTTCAGCTCTCTTTAACATTGTTATATGATTACTATCCCTCTTCGTAGGATTTATTTTATAATCTTATATTATATCCTCAAATAGTGTTTGTCAACACTTTTTATAAAATTTCCTTACCGATTATATTCTTAATTGCGTCAAACATTCTTGGTTTACTGAAATAGTATCCTTGAACAACATCACATAATATTGTTCTTAAATATTCAACTTGCGATTTTTCTTCAACACCTTCTGCCACTACTTCTATCCCCAATTGATGTGATAAGTTTATTATATTCTCTACAATACATTTACTCTTAGGATTGTTCATCAAATCAATTACAAAACTCCTATCTATCTTTAGCACATCTATAGGTAATTTTGTCAAATAGTTAAGTGAAGAGTATCCCGTCCCAAAGTCATCTAAAGCAATGCTTACTCCTAATTTTTTTATCTCCTGAAGGATCTTAACGTTTCTATCAAATGATTTCATTAGCATACTTTCTGTTATTTCTACTTCTATATACTTTGGATGAATTTTATATTTCTTTATTAGTTTTTTAAAATCTGATAAAACGACATCCTCTCTGAGCTGCATTTCAGACAAATTAACTGCTATCTTAAAATTATCATTTCCCTCGTTTAAAAGACATTTCGTCTTTTTGAATACTTCTTCCAAAACAAAACTTCCAATTGGAATTATCATTTTTGAACTTTCTGCGATCGGAATAAATTCCGCCGGACTTACCATTCCAAATTCACGACTTTCCCATCTTGCTAAAGCTTCAAATCCGTTTACCAAAGAATCATCGAGTGATACTTTAGGTTGAAACATAACATATAATTCATTATTATTCAGTGCAGTTCTTAACCCTTTCTGCAAACTATAAACTCTATTTAGCTCATCAGAAAGGCTATCATCAAAAAAATCACACTCATTTTTACCATTTTTCTTTGCTTCATACATTGCTGCATCTGCATTTTTGAGTAATGTATTATAATCTATTCCGTGATCTGGAGATAGAGAAACACCAATACTTGCTGTTAAGTATATTTTTCTTCCATTCACTATATTAGGTTTTTCAAAAGACTTTGCTATAGCATTACCCAAAGTTATAATTTCTTGTATATCAATTATATTTGGCTTAAATAACAGAAAAGTATTGCCGCTATATCTTGATACTAATATATCTTCTGTAACAGATTCGACTATATTATAGCCCACTTCTTTTAACACTAAGTCTCCAAAATCATGCCCGTAGGAGTCGTTTACATATTTAAAATTATCTAAATCTATTATCAGCATCGCGGCTCTAGTATTACTATTAACAACATTTTGTAACATTTTGGCTACCGTGTTCTTGAAAAAATATTTATTAGGTAGCCCTGTAATTCTATCACTATGAATTATTGAATCTATTGTTTTATTGACCATAGATTCTTTCCAATTTTTCGTCAAAGAATCTATATCACCATATTCATTCTCTAAGTCCTTAAAGCAATAACTAGTTCCAGTAAAGTAATACTGTTCATTACTTTTAATTGACTTCCCGACAAGAATAAACTCAACAATGTTACCCCTAGGACTTTCCATCTTGTATTGTAGCTGCATTTGTTCTCTATTTATATAGTGTCTCTTTAAATCTTGAGAGAAAAAGCTTAAAACATTTTGTTTATCTTCTTCACCAACAAAATTTATAAATTGATCTAAAGTTTCATTCTTAGTATCATACTCTTCAAAAAAACTTTTCATTGTATCATCAATTATTAATTTAAGCTCTGATTGATTCCAAATTATATTAACGCCCAAAATTGGTATAGAATCAAATATTTCCTCATGATTTAATTGAAGTTCCTCCCTAATCATATATATACAATCCTTCACATAATTCTATAATTTGTACTATTCCTGTTTGTTAGAATCTTTAGATTTCTTATCATTTGCTAATGATGCTATTAAAGCTGCTGTTGCTGCTATAACAGTAATTAATTTGCCTGTCTTTTTTAAATTCATATAACATCACCTTCCTAACTTTATGAATAATTATTTATTAAGACTCTAATTCTTAAATTGATTTTCTTCTTCCTCGTATTTATATCCGATACTTATTAATATATTTATAATATCGTCTTTAGATAATTCTAAATCATCACAAAGAATATCTAATGAACCATATTGATCTCTTAATTTCATGTTTATTACACTTAACAATATGTTTGGATCACTGATCCCCATAGGATTATTTTCCATCTCTACTCTTCCTTTTCATCTATTGGTATATGGTTAATTATAGCATAGCATACATTTCCAAATTAATAAATACTTTTAGTTACTTAAGTCTACTCTTCATCGTAATAATCTAGAAAAGAATGCTTTTCTTCGCCCTTTTGCCAACCTAATATTGAATCCATACTAACATTTTCAGCTGCTTTAAAGATAGACTTTTCAACTCCGCTAAAATTCTTCTTTAATTCTTTAATAAGATCTTTTATTTCATATCTCTTATTACCTATTCTTTCAGCTGCAACCATACAAGCGCAATTCAATGGCCATATACCACTATAATTTATAAATCTTTTTATATACTCTTCCTCTATAAAATACATAGGCCTAATTAATTCTAAACCTTCAAAATTTTTAGCTTTTAATTTAGGCAACATTGTCTTAAAATTACCACCATATAAAATGTTTAGCATAGTTGTTTCAATTACATCATTATAATGATGTCCTAATGCAAGTTTATTACATCCAAATTCTTTTGCTTTTGCATAAAGAGAGCCTCTTCTCATTCTTGCACATAAATAACATGGGTAATCCTTAGCCATTTTATCAACAACATCAAAAATGCCTGATTCATACATATGAATTGGAATATTTAGATGCTCACAATTTTCTATTAGTAAATTTTTTATATCTGGATGATACCCTGGATCCATAGCTAAAAATACTAATTCAAATTTAACTTGACCATGTCTTTGCAACTCCTGAAATAATTTCGCCATAAGTATACTATCTTTTCCTCCAGAAATTCCAACAGCAATTTTATCTCCTTCTTGAATTAAATTATATTCTTTAATTGCCTTAACAAATTTTGACCAAATATGCTTTCTATAGCTTTTAATTATAGCTTTTTCAATCTCTTCTAGTGGCTTTTTTTCTCCATCTGGTATAATTCTTGGACAGCCTTTTCCTGCAATTGTACTCATTATTTCATTTCTCCTTATTATCTTAATAGTATCCAGATCATAGATACTAATTATTCTTGAATATATCTTTCTTTAAAGAGTTTATAATGAACACTTAAGATTTACAAGTGTTTTTAGGTTTTAATATTAGCTGATTTTAATTATTCGTATTTGTACTTTGATTTTCATATATCAAAGTAATGTTTCTTTAGAAAGAGATTTCACTAGTTCTTCAGGGTTTTTGTCTTTCATTAAACTAGACATTATAGCAATTCCACTTGCTCCAGCATCCAATACTTTCTTATAATTATCTTGATTTATTCCGCCTATCCCAATGACTGGAATGTCAATCTTCTTGGAAAGAGCCTCTATTTCCTTAATTCCTCTAGGAGGAAGACCTTTTTTACAATCAGTTTCAAACACATGGCCATAAATAACATAGTCTGCTCCTAATTTAGCCGCTTGTATACCTTCTTCGCAACTATGTATTGAAACGCCGATCATCTTATATATTTTATATTTATTCCCACTAAAATAAAAATTATCCACCATTTCTTTAGAATTTATTGCTCTTCCTGTGCATAACCTGTTACTAATATTTATAAAATCATTAAATGATAACTGAATTCCATCAACATTGGACTTTTTAGCAATATCTATATTGGAATTTAGTATTATTCTGATATTTGTATTTTTCAGTTCCTCTTTTACTTTCAAAACTAATATCATTAGCTCTTCACTGCTTAAATCTTTTTCTCGTATAATTAAGAAATCTAGATTAGATTCTGATATTTTTTTTATTTGATCAAAAAAGTCCCTACAAAGTTTTCTATTTGTTATTCCAATTACAGACATCTTTAGTTTATACCTCTTCTCCTAATATTAATCTAAGCGCCATATTTGCTTCATGACAAGCTGCGATACCAACCCTAGGTGCCATTAACCCCTCATTTACTTTTGCCTCATTTTTAAAGTCTCCACACATATATAGCCTTGTATTTATTTTTTTGCTAATTATTAGATTATTAGAATAATACCCTGCCATACCTGAGGCTGAAATAACCTTTGGTTTTTCTGTCTGAAGTAAAACTTCTCTAACTATCATCGCTTTATTTTCTGCGCCATCAAATGCTTCAATTACAATATCCATATCCTCAAATAAATCTTTAATGTTATCCTTATCTACATACGTATCAACAACTTCGATATTTATGAACGGATTGATTTCTAACAATATTTCTTTTAATGCATGGCATTTTTTCATTCCAATATGTCTTATAAAGTATTGTTGTCTGTTTAAATTACTAGGTTCAACCACATCAAAATCTATTATTTTTATATGTCCAACCCCAACTCTTCCCAACGCTAATGCTACTGTTGAACCAAGTCCACCAAGTCCAGCAATAGCTATCTTCGCCTTCTTAACTTTCTCATGAACCTTTGGAGTATGTCTACTTACCATTAGTGCCTCTAACTCTTCTTTTTTAGGCACCTCGCCTCTCTTAATTAAAGTAACTTTATCGCCTTCATTTAAAGAATAATCTTGTTTAATTGGAAAACCATTTAAAATAACTATATCCGCATCACTTTTTATCCTGCTTCTAACTTCAAATGCAGTAATTTCTCCCTCAATATCTATTTCTCTTTCATTTACTAAAACTTTCAAACTAATATCCCCAATCTAAATAAATTTTAAAACTTAATATATCTGTTCATTATTTACTCATTATTTTCTTATCAGTCTTTTTTCATAATTTGTACAACCAATGGGCAGAACCTCTACTTATTTGGCTTCCATAATAAATTACTAGATAATAAAAAGACTTACACTAAGGTAAGTCTTATAAATCTTCTAAAATATTTATTGCTTCCCTACGGTGGTATTAGCCACATCAGGTCAAAAGAGTTAAAGCAAATAAGCTTCTCTCAGCCAATTAAATTGGCACCCCTAGCCTTTTATACTATTCAATTTCTGTTATGGTTATATATTATCATTTTATTTCTTATAATTCAAATTTTTATGGATTAAATCCATAAATTAGATTTGTAAATTTATTCATATTTTGTATAAAAATCAACTTTTTCTAAGTTCATAGAATTAAATATAGAATCAGTAATTATTATTACTATATTTAAATTTATATTTTTAAAATATAATTGAACATTTTTTCTAACGTGGTAAAATAATATGTGTCGGTATTCAATTAGAAGCTGAACGGAAATTCGTATATATTATATATTTTTCCGAATTATATCCATATATCAAGGAATAAGAACGGAGGTACCTTATGGAAAGAGGCTATACTAAATCTAAATTTTCAGTTAGACAGATTGCAATGATCGGAATGCTTTCTGCAATTTCAATTTTCTTAGGATTAACCGGGCTTGGGTTCATACCAATTCCACCTGTAAAAGCTACTATAATGCATATCCCAGTTATTATAGGTGCGATAGTTGAAGGACCTATAGTTGGATCCCTAGTTGGATTAGTTTTTGGTTTATTCTCAATGTATCAAAATTTTACCGCTCCTGGTCCAACATCATTTATATTTTGGAATCCTATAATTGCATTAGTTCCTAGAGTCCTAATTGGAATTGTAGCATACTATGTGTATATACTTCTTAGAAAGAGATTTAAAAATCAAAGCATTAGTATTGCAATAGCATCAATCTGTGCTACATTAATTAACACTATAGGTGTTTTGGGTTTAACTTACGTATTTTACTTAGAAAGATACTCTGCTATTTTAAAGATAAATCCACAAACTGCTGGAATTGCAATTGCAACCATTGGTTTAACAAATGGAGTTCCTGAAGCTATAGTGAGTGCTGTAATATCAGTCCCTGTAATTGTAGCTATATTTAGAATTAAGAAAAAAATTTAACTAAACTCTAAACAAGTAAAATAAAATATTTTTTAAAGAATATAAATTATAAAGAGGCACTTGCTAAAAGCTGCCTCTTTTCTTGTTCTAATTATTGGTTACATATAAAACTATTATGAAGAATTAAAATATGGTATATAATACAAATATAACGATTCCTATTAACTACTCAAAAAGTTACTCACATTCTTTGATTATAATTTTCTAGAGAATAAAAATTCCTATAGATCACATTTATCTACAGGAATTTTACAAAACTTATTTTTACTAAAGTGGTTTTATTATTATTTCTTCATCTTTATTATCAATCATAACCTTAGATCCATAGCCTAGTTCGCCCTTAATTATCATCCTAGCGAGTCTATTCTCTAAAGTGTTCTGTATATATCTTTTTAACGGCCTTGCTCCATAAACCACATCATAACCTTCTCTTGCCATTATTGTTTTTGCTTTATCTGTAACTTCTATTTCGATATTTTTATCTTTTAACCTTAAACTTACTTCTCTTAAGAATATATCTATAATTTTCTTAATGCCAGACTCTGTCAAAGGTTTAAACATTATAGTATCATCTACTCTATTTAAAAATTCTGGTTTAAATCTTGATTTTAAAACACTCATTACTTTTGATTTTATTTCTTCATCAACGTGATCTTCATTAGTATTTTCTAATAAATATTCACTTCCGATATTTGAAGTCATAATTATTATAGTATTTTTAAAATCTACAGTTTTACCCTTATTATCAGTTAATCTACCATCATCTAATATTTGAAGGAATATATTAAACACATCTTCATGCGCTTTTTCAATTTCATCAAATAAAATTACGCTATATGGTTTTCTTCTTACAGCTTCTGTTAGCTGACCACCTTCATCATAACCTACATATCCTGGAGGCGCTCCAACTAATCTAGACACTGAATGCTTCTCCATATATTCCGACATATCAATTCTAATAATATTTTCTTCTGAATCAAATAAATTTCTAGCTAGTGTTTTTGCAAGCTCCGTTTTACCAACTCCTGTTGGCCCTAAGAATATAAATGATCCTATTGGTCTATTGATATCTTTAAGCCCAGCTCTTGCCCTGAGTATTGCATTAGTTACAGCTTCTATTGCCTCACCCTGGCCTATAACTCTATTACTCATATCATCTTCTAGTCTTAAAAGTTTTTCCCTTTCTCCTTCAAGTAAGTTAGTTACAGGAATTCCAGTCCATTTAGAAAGTACAGCGGATACTTCCTGCTCAGTTACTTCCTCTTTTAATAGAGCTCCCTCATAATTTTCTCTTAGTTCAATTTCTTTTTGCTTAATTTTTTCTTCTATAGCAGGAATCCTACTATATTGAATCTCAGCAACTTTATTATAATCAAAGTTTCTTTGCGCTACTTCTATTTCTCCTCTAGCATCATCTAGCTCACTTTTTAAGGTTTTAATAGCTGTGATTTGCTCTTTTTCTTTGGTATATTTTGCAGTCATTTCATCATTCTTTTCTTTTAATCCTGCAAGCTCTTTCTCTAAGTCATCTAACCTATTTTTTGAACCCTCATCTTTCTCTTTTGACAAGGCTTCTTTTTCTATTTCTAACTTAAATATTTTTCTTCTTATAACATCAAGTTCTGTTGGGAGGGAATCTATTTCAGATCTTATCATAGCTCCAGCTTCATCAATTAAATCAATTGCCTTATCAGGCATATATCTATCTTGAATATATCTGTCAGAAAGCTTTGCAGCAGCTACTATTGCTGAATCATGAATTCTAATCCCGTGATGAATTTCAAACCTTTCTTTTAATCCTCTTAGTATTGCAATTGTATCCTCTACTGTAGGTTCATCTATAATTACTGGTTGGAATCTTCTTTCTAAGGCTTTATCTTTCTCAATATATTTTCTATATTCATCAAAAGTTGTAGCACCTATACAATGTAACTCTCCTCTTGCTAATAATGGTTTAATCAAATTACCAGCATCCATTGCTCCATCAGTCTTACCAGCTCCAACTATTGTATGAATTTCATCTATGAATAGTAATATTCTACCCTCACTGCTTTGAACTTCTTTTAATACCGCTTTTAATCTTTCTTCAAATTCACCTCTATACTTAGCTCCGGCAATCAAAGATCCCATATCCAAAGCAAATATAATTTTATCCTTAAGGCCTTCTGGAACATCTCCTCTAACTATTCTTTCAGCTAATCCTTCAATAATTGCTGTTTTACCAACACCAGGTTCACCTATTAATACTGGATTATTCTTGGTTCTCCTTGATAAAATCCTTATTGTCCTTCTTATTTCTTCATCTCTTCCTATAACAGGATCTAACTTATGCTTTTTAGCAAGGTCAACTAAATTAGTTCCATACTTTGCTAATGCGTCATATGTCCCTTCTGGATCTTGCGTTTCAACTCTTTGGCTTCCTCTAACTTCAGAAAGAACTTTTAAGAAATTCTCCTTGGTTATATTATATTGCTTTAATATTTTAGAAACTTGATTGTTATCTATTTCTATAATAGCAAGCATTAAATGTTCAACACTAACATATGAATCTTCAAACTGTTTCGAAAATTCTTCAGCTTTAATTAACACTTCCTCTACTTTTCTAGTTATATATACATTGCCAACTCCTTCTCCTAAAACTTTTGGCATTGCATCTAATTCCTTATTTACTGACGCTTTTAAATTCTTTACTGATATACCCATTTTAGTAAGAATATTAGGGACTAACCCGTCCTCCTGCTCTACAAGAGCTGAAAAAAGATGAATTAAATCTATTTGCTGATGATTAAATTTAACAGCTGTAACATTGGCATCATTCAATGCTTGTTGAACTCTCAACGTCATTTTATCAATATTCATACTTATTCCTCCTAAATCTCTATGTTAAATTTCGAAATTATTATTAAAACTAGTTTATCACTATACCTAAATAATTCCTCTTTATCTATATAATAATACATAGGTCAAAGAAAGTCAAAGTTTATTTAGTCTTTTTTTTAATTTTTTTATCATCTAAAGATTTATTTTAAATTTTGTTGTTTTATAGTAAAATAGTAATATAAATATTATTAGCCTGTTATTTTACAGCTTAACGATATTAAACTTTTTTAAAAGAGGTGATGTTATGAAAATAAGTTCTATCATTAAACCAAATTTCCATACAATTAATGTAAACGATACTATAGATAAAGCTTTAGATTTTATGGACAAACTTAATATTAATGGAATGCCAGTAGTAGATGATAAAGAAATTGTAGTAGGAATGGTAGTAAAAGCTGATATATATAGATTCATGATACATCCAGGACATTATGTTAGCTGTCCAGTTGAGTGGGTTATGTCAAAATCAGTTATCTCTGCGCAATCTGATGAAGATCTACTCACTGTAGCTAAGCGTCTAAGAGAAAATGATATTATAACAATGCCTGTTATTGAAGACGAAAAAATTGTAGGAGTTATTAATATAGATGATTTATTAGATTACTTCATTGACTCTTGTTCAAAAAATTAGTAACAATAATATCCATATGAATTTAATAGCTTAAATATATCATTACTGATCTTAAAGGCTTAATTGTGAATATAAAAAAATAGAAGTGGCGATATTTTGTTAATCCATTATAATCGAATTAACAAAATATCGCCCTTCTATATATATTTACGAGAAATTAGATTTTTTTATCAACAGCTAATGCAAGATTAAAGTATTTTAGCGAATCCGCTGTAAGTCCAAGCTTATAATAAAGCTTACCCATATCTACATATCTATTTCTTCTTTCTTCTCTGGTACCAAATTTAAACAACGAATCTAATGATAGATTCATATATTTTTCTGCTTCCAAATGTTTGTCCATTTTCTGAAGAATTATACCTTTAAAATAATATGACTTCTCAATTAACTTTATATTATCAGTCATAATAGCTAAATTTAATGATTCTTCTGTAATCCTATAAGCTATCTCATACTCTGAATTATCAATTAATATTTTTGTACAATAATTCAAAAACTCCACATATTTTTCTACATTATCTTGTGGAAATATCTTTATTCCATCTTCTATTTCAGAGATTGCTTTTTCCTTTTCTTCTACTTCAAAATAATACTTTCCATAATTTCCATGGGATGCTGCCAGAGAAATAGGATTATATTTTTGATATTGAAATGCTTTCTTTTTATATTCATCAACATAATCTTTTTTAAGCTTAATGCATACTGTAGCATATATATGATATATTTTTCCCTTGCTTTCATCTGTTTTAAGGTCATCAACATATCCTATGATTTCTGATAAAATGCTATATGCTTCTTCAGATTTTCTTAAATTCTGATAACACAGAGCCTCATTGTAGCCTATTAAACAGTACTCTGAACTATCAAATCCATCTTCTTTCAATCTAAACATTTCTCTAAGCTTGCTGTAGTAAGAAATAGCCTCAATATATTCACCATTTTGAGATAAATAACGTGCCATATCTTTAAAGTAGATAGCTGTATTTTCTTCCGTATTATTTCTTTGATATAAATCATAATATTGAGAAACTATAAGCTGAATATTTTCAACCTTATTTTCTTCTACATAATACGAGAATAATATGTGTATTAATTCAAAAGCTAAATCATAATATTTATATTTTAGTGCATAGCTTAGGTTATCTTTCAACTTACTTTCAGAATCAGTATCGGAAGATACATTCCTCTTTATTATATTTAGATTATTTGAAATTTGTTCATATACGTCTTCTATTAAATAATCTACATCTATTTCTATCTTCTCAGCTATATAATTCAGTAATTCGGTATCTGCCTTAATCTTTCCATTTTCTATACAGCTCATCTTGGCAATTGAAATCTTATTTCCGCATAATTCTTTCAATGTTATACCTTTAAATACTCTAGCTCTTTTTATCTTTTCGCCAGTAGATAGTATTTCCAAATATCTCACCCACTTACTTATAATTTGTAATTTTCTAACTTTTCTGCTTCATCAAATAACTTTATTCCTTGATTTAAGTAATATGAAGCCTCTTCTTCTTCTTTTTTATCTATGAAATATTTTCCGACTCTCATAGCTAATTCAGCAGCCTTCGACAACTTTCCGCTATTTTTTGCTAGCACATATGTATCAATCAATACACTTTCTGCTTGTTCTGGTTTATCGTCAATATTGAACATAGTATATTTTATTAGTTTACATTCGATTTTTCTGTCTATATCATGCTCTTCAATTCTATTTTCTATATCTTTTAGTATTTTGCTACATTGTTCAGTATTCTTTAACTTCAGATAACTTTTACAAATATCTATTAGTATATCATTTATACATCCTACACGATTTTGTGTACTAATACTTTTTGATATATCATAATGCTTAAGAGATTCATCTAAATTTCCTAGTTCATAAAATAACTTTCCTAAATTATGTTCTATATTAACTATGCTCTTGTTATACTGTATCTTTTTATATACTTCTAATGTTTTCTTTGAATACTTTATTGCATTCGGCAAGTCACCTTTTTTATTAAATTCTTCTGCTAAAGAGAATAGATTTCTCGCATAATCTTCATCATTATAGACTTGTTCAAATCTATTTCTTGCTAGACAAGAATATTCTAAGGCTAAATCCAGTTCTTCTACATCGTAATATGTTCTAGCCATATTGTAGTATATTTCTCCCATTAAAAATTCATCTACAACCTTATTGTCTATATATACCTTTTCAGCCTGTTTTAAGTAACTACTAGAAGAATGATATGCCTTTAATTCTAAAGCAATATTAGCTAAATGTAGGAAAGTTTTTATTATCTGCTCATAATTATTATTTTTTACAAAAATTACATTTGCTGATAAAAAAAACTTCTGAGCCATAGGAAAATCTCTTTTATACATGTAGGATTTTGCTGTTATAAAATATATCATTGCTTTTCTATATTCTAGATTATATTTTTCACAGTAGTATAGAGCATTATCAATATATCTTTGACCTTTTTCGTAATCTCCCTGGAGTATGCATGATTCCCCTACCTGTTCGTAATATAAACTAATCTTTTCAGCTTGGCTTTCTTCTGATTCCATTAAATATTCTACATTTGTGTTCAATGCATCAGCTAAATATTCTAGCAAATCTACTGATGGATTCGAACGGCCAGATTCTACCAAACTTATTTGTCCTGGAGTTATTCTGTCTTTTGCCAAATCCTTCAACGTCATATTCAATTGTTTTCTTCTTCTCTTGATCTTTTCTCCCAATGATAGAATTTCCATCTTTTTAATCCTTCTCTATTCAACAAATTATTTAGTTATTTTAATATAATTTCCTTAATTATAACATAAATTTATAAAAAACTGCATAAAAATATAAATGTGCCCCAAATTTTATATAATTTAATTTTATTATCCATATTTATGTACAAAAGTATAAATACAATAAATAAAAATAAAAAGGCATGAGAGAAATTCATGCCCTTCTATTTTTATTATACCTAATTTTTACATATTATACTTTCTTTTTGTAATTCTATCTCATCCAATCATAAACTTCATGACCTACTGATTCAGCCATATTCCTCATTCTTCTGCCTGCTCTTCTCATTGTTTTTTGACTCCTTCTATCCATACGTGGCATTAGAGACATTTCGACAGCAACTCCAATTAAAAATCCAGTCATC
Organism: Clostridium sp. MF28; assembly: GCF_002969175.1. Lineage (NCBI taxonomy): Bacteria > Bacillati > Bacillota > Clostridia > Eubacteriales > Clostridiaceae > Clostridium > Clostridium sp. MF28. Next base: position 4,129,181 of record NZ_CP014331.1, on the reverse strand, counting down.
ATTCCCTTAGAAAATCTTTCCATAATAAACACCTCTTTAACATCAATTTATTTTCTATAAATATATTGTGTATTAATCAAAAAGTTATCCAAGTTAATTTATTCCATGATTATATACAGTTTTAAAAATATTCTAAAAAGTAACTATGCATATTACAATCAGCTTTCTATATTCCAGTCCTAATTAAGCACTTTTCTTATTTGCATTTTAAATGCAAATCTATTATTCCAACATATATACTGGTTTAATTATTATCAATGTACTCTTTAAGAAGATAAAAAATTAATTTTTCTTTTTCTTTGCTTAATAGCTTAGAAATTATCTTTTTGCCTTCGATATCGTTATTTCTATATAAACCAATAATTTGTTCAAATCTAATTTCATTGTCATCTTTCTTATCTACATTCAATATATTTTCCATTTGTAAATTTTCATCTTCGCCAATTAAAATTATATTATTTGAATGACTTGGAGCTATGCTTAAGATTTCTTCTTTAACCTTAGTACCAGAAACTCTTATAATATTTTTACTTAACCATTTTTCAACGGTTCTATCAGAAGTTATCCCTAAGCACTCTTTACATTTCTCATCAACAAGCTCGTTAAATAAATCTCCAGTATGACTATCAACTTTTACAAATATAATTTCCATTCCAGAATTTATTAACTCTTGCATCTTTTTATAATATTGCATAGATGATTCTTCTTTTCGTTCCCATGCTCCAGTTGCATGATGAGCTATCCCCTCGTAATCATGAAATAGAACTACTTTTTTTTGTCCATGTTCTAAAGCATATTCAACAGCTCTAACAGCTCCCTTAAGTTCGCCTGCTATTTGTCTTATATTTTTAGAAGAGCTATCTTTTTCAGCTCCGCTTTCTATATATTCTACAACATCATCATTAACACAAACTACCCCATAAGAATATCTTCCGTCAGAAGAATTATAACTTCCATCAACATATGCATGAAGACAGTCTTTTGGATAACTTTCATCACTCTTTTTTAGCATTCTATTTCCTTCGTTTAGATATGATTTTGCCTCTTCTATGTCTTCGAAACTCTTATACTTTGCTCCCTTTACCCCTTTTACATATGCTAAGCATTCATTCCAAGTATTGACTATTACATTTTCAACCTTTTTGTTATTTTTAATATCAAAACCATATTGTATTGCATAAACTTTTTTCGCCATATATTATTCCTTTCTCCGACCGTCTAACTTATTATTATACTTTTCATGGAATATTTATAAACTTATAATCTATATGTTATTAAATTTATAAATAATATTTTCTATAGTGATGATAATTCTTCTACAGCACTATATAATTTTTCAATATTTGCAGCATTTGTAAAGTTAGTTAGATATTCTATTCCTTTTTTTAATACTAAAAGTATATCATTTTTACCTTCCCAATTCTCTACTATTATCGATAATGGTATATCTTTAATAATCTTATTTAAAACAAAAAATATAACTCCAATATCATCAATCACGCCTATAAATGGTATACTATTAGGTATTATGTTAACTGGTACAGTTAATATGCTATTCCTGCCGACATTATAAGCTTAGTCTTTATAGATACTCTTTTATCCTTAAGTAATCTATATATTAAAGAAGCTATGTCTGGTAATACAAATATATACTCTTTATAATTTCTCACATTTTCAGATAATTTATTTGTAATTTTATTTCTTCCGACAGAATAGCAATCTTTAGTTTTATTTATAGTATCCAATGATGCTACATCAATCTCTTCTTCTTCACTTGTTTCTTCAACATCACTTTCCTTTATTAATTCTCCTAGTATTGAAACCTCAACATTAGAAATTTCAGCCCATACCTCTGATTTTTTCATGAAGACCTCACTAATATTTAGATTTATGTATGGTACATCTTGAAGTATTGTATTTATATCAATTATTACTTTATCTCTATCACTATCTATTCCATACTTTTTAAAAGCTTTTGCTAATTGCTTTAACACAAAACTTCTTAATATTCTGAAGAAACCAACATTTAATACTTTAACTTTAACTATCTTTACAGTAATTTTGTTATGAACACACCCAACTAATTGAACCTTTATATTGAAGTCTATATCTATTCCCTTTTTCAAAGTTCCTTCTAATATTATTCCATCATTAATAGTTACTGTTCTTAAATCCAACCCATCAACCTTAACAAATTCATTGATTATACTTAATATATCATTACCAGTTAATTTAACTTTTACTTCTGATATGTTCATTTTTTATTCCCCTTTAGAGTAAATTCTTACTTTATATATAAATTAAATCTAATTACTTTCCTAAATATACTTAAAAGTATACATTATTCCAGAAAATTATTAAAGATATGTTATATATAGAATCTACAATTTTTCTTAATACCAGAAGCCCCCATTTAACTTTCTTATAAAAAAAGAAGGCATGCCTTAATATCATTTTGTTGCCTAAATGATATTTGGCATAGCCTCTCTTCTTGTAATGCAGCATATTTATGCTGCAAATACTACTTATTATTCAATTTCTTTTTTGAATCTATATGTTCAAAATGAACTATTAAAATACTGGAATTACTGAACCATTATATTCTTTTTCTATAAATTCTTTTACTTCTGGTGATGTCATAGCTTTTACTAAAGCTTTGATTTTTTCTTGATTTTCATTACCTTGTTTTACAACAACTATGTTTGCATAAGGTTTAGCAGCTTCTGAAGCCTTATCTTCAATAATAATTGCATCTTTTGCTGGATTAAATTTAGCTTCTATAGCATAGTTTCCATTGATTACTGCAGCATCAACGTCATCTATTGCTCTTGGAACTGCTGCTGCTTCTAATTCATTAAACTTTAAGTTTTTAGGGTTTTCAGTAATATCCTTTGATGTAACTAGTTCTCCATCTTTAATTTTTATTAAGCCTTTTCCTGCTAATAATTTTAATGCTCTAGCTTCATTTGATGGATCATTAGGAACGGCAATTGTAGCTCCATCTTTAAGTTCATCTAAACTTTTTACCTTCTTAGAATATAATCCCATTGGTTCTAAATGTATTGCACCAACTGAAACTAGGTGATATCCCTTAGATGAATTTTGTTCATTTAAGTATGGAGTATGTTGGAAGAAGTTTGCATCTAATGAACCTTCTTCTACAGCAGTGTTAGGTTGATTGTAATCATTAAATTCTGTTATTTCTACTGTATATCCTTCTTTTTCAAGTAATGGTTTAGCTATATTTACTATCTCTTCATGTGGCTTTGGTGTTACCCCAATCTTTATTACCTTGTCATTTTTAGAATCTTTACTTCCTGAAGTAGCTGTGCCCCCGCAACCTACTAATCCTAGTGTCACTACTCCTGCTAAAACTACTGATAAAATTGATTTCTTTTTCATATTTATTCCCCCTATTTTGATAATTTATTGTAAAAATAATTGCCTATAAGCTGTAGTCCTTGTACTACTATGATTAACACAATACATGTTACTACCATATAATCAGTTTGGAATCTTTGATATCCATAGCTTATAGCTACTTGACCAAGTCCTCCACCCCCAATAGTTCCTGCCATTGCAGAATATCCAACAATGCTTATTATTGTAAGAGTAATTCCTGATGCTATTGAAGGAATTGCTTCTTTAAGCATTACCTTAAAGATAATTTGAGTGTTTGATGCTCCAAAAGATCTTGCCGCCTCTATTATTCCTTTATCGACTTCTCTAAGTGATGATTCTATAATTCTTGCTACAAATGGTGCTGCTGCAATTGTAAGTGGAACAATAGCTGCTTCTGTACCTATAGATTTACCAGCAATAAATCTAGTTAATGGTATTATTGCTACCATTAATATGATAACTGGAAAACTTCTTAATATATTAATTATTAAATCTAAAACTGTATAAACTATTTTATTTGGTTTTAATCCGTCTTTTGCAGTAACTGTTAATATTATTGCAGGTATGAATCCTAAAATAAGTGAACCTATCGTCGATGCAAAAACCATCTCTAGAGTTTCTATTAAAGCTTTTACTATTACCTGATTCATTATTCGATCACCTCCAATAAGATATCCTTATTTTCAAGGTACTTTATAACCTTGTCCTTATCCTCTTCGTTGATGTTTATTACAAGCCCACCTAATACTTCGCTCCTAAATTTTTCAAGTTTTCCCCAAACTATAGAAAAATCTATCTCTAATTCCCTTGCCATCTTTGTAATTAGTGCATTTTCAGAAGAATCACTTGGGAAGAATATCTTGATATTAACACCTTCTTCTGGTAATATTCCTTCATCTTCTTCTCCTAAGAATTTCTTTAATGATTTTCCTGGTTGTAAGAATAAATCTTCTGATCTTCCTTCTGCTTTTATTTTTCCACCATCTAGCAATGCAACTTTTTCACAAACTTCTTTTATTACTTCCATTTGATGAGTTACCATTACTATTGTAATCCCTAATTCTTTGTTTATTTTAGAAAGTAATGCTAAAATGTCTTTTGTAATTTTAGGATCTAATGCAGAAGTTGCTTCATCACAAAGTAGTATTTTAGGGTCTAACGCTAATGCCCTTGCTATTGCTACTCTTTGTTTTTGTCCACCACTAAGCTCTGACGGTTTGCTTAGCTTTTTGTCTGTTAATCCAACTAAATCTAATAATCTTAATACTTTGTCCTTAATTTCACTTTTGTTGTACCCCCACACTTCAAGAGGAAGAGCAACATTATCAAAAACATTTTTTCTTTGCATAAGATTGAAATTTTGAAAAATCATCCCCAAATCTTTTCTAAATTCCCTAAGACTTTTTCCTTCTAATGATGAAACCTCTTTCCCCATTACATTTATTGAACCTCCATCATAAGATTCAAGTCCATTAATGCATCTTAATAGTGTTGACTTTCCTGCTCCGCTGTGTCCTATTATTCCATAAATTTCGCCCTCTTTAATGCTTATTGATACATCTTTTATAACTTGTGTTTCCCCAAAATTCTTTACCACATTTTTGATTTCTATCAAACACATTTCCTCCTTTGACTTTGTTTTGTTAGTTTCCGGATAACTAAGGTGATGTAATAATTAACTTAATTATTAACGTTCACCTCAAAACAAAAGCGCTAGAGAATAAATCTCTAGCGCATAAAACACCATACAAATTTATCCTCTCATCTATCAGCTAAAAGCTGCTGGAATTAGCACCATATAAATATCATTTAGTAAAAAATAATATTTCGGTTGCCGGGTTTCAAAGGGCCAGTCCCTCCACCGCTCTCGATAAGATATTCAGATTATTTAATTTAGCTTTGACCTAATTATATACAACTTTTTTTAATTTGTCAAAATCTATAGAATAACCTTTTGCTCTTTCAAATCCAAGTATTGTAATCGGATTGGTTTTATTATATATACTTTCTGCATATATTGCAAGATTTTTTTATGAAATTAATTAATAAATTTAAGTTTATAGTATAAATATTAAATTATTTTATATTTATATTGTTAAATCTGTTGTATATGCTATATATTTCTATCAAATATTCAAAATCAATATCTAAGCTAATAAAAATATTAACATAAAAAATAATAGATATTCTACAATAAAATTTGAAACCATACACATGTAGATAAATCTATCTATGTGCATGGCTTCATTTTTACTAGAATTACTTATATATTTTATGCCTCAAAATAATTGCTTCATATCTTAGGCTGCTTTTTTCTGCTTATCTAAATTCAGTATCTCCCAATTATTTGAGCAATCTGGAGATATCTCTCCATGTTTTTTAATGTAGCTAGTCATTAAACTTCTCACTTGGCCATCATCACCAAGTGCTTTTCCTGAATCATAGACAATAATACTTGGATCAGTATTGCTTAATCCAGCGGCCTTCATAAAACCACCACCGCCATTAAATCTATAGTTGTTTATAGCAACTGTAAATTCATCTGAATCTTTTACTTCAACACCATTAACCTTTAAATTCTTTATTCTATTTCCTGATATTACTCTTCCTGTTTCCTTGTCGATAGTACATGCAGGTTGTGTTAAATCAATATCATATGTTGCACCATATAATTGATCCAAGTTATAATCTGGAATATTTAATATTGGATCTTTTATTACTGCTGCATTATCCCCTGTTGTTTGAGCATAATATCTAACTGAATATTCCATCCAGTCTTTCAATTGCTTTCCTGTCATTTTTACTCCATACAAAAAGTTTTCAAATACATATACTGCCATCATATCTTTTATTGTAACATCACCTTGAGGTATATATGCCCCAGAACTTAATGGTGCTGCAATTGATAATTGAGTCCCAGCACTTTCTTTTTGTACTTTATTAATGAGCTCCATAATTGCAGTAGGCTCTGTTAACTGTCCACTTCCTGTAAATTCTCCAGTTGAAGTTCCTATTTTTGTATCTACATATTTTAATGTTGTATCTTCATAAGGTTTAATTAAATCGACAATCTCCTGATCATCTACTATGCTATTATCAATAACAATGTTTTTTGTTGAAATTCCTATAAGCTTTGCATTTCCATCAAAGTTCATATCAACTTGTGCCAAACCTGTAGCTCCCTTAGTTGACTCAACTATTGGAACAACTTTACCTTCTGGATTCTTCTTAGTTAGATCATTTACTTTCAAATGTGTATGACCTGCTATAATTGCATCTATACCATCAACTTGTGTTGCTATTGCGTTAATTTCATTTTCTGGTATAACATCTGCATCAGTCTCTTGACCACTATGTGCTGAAATTATAACAACATCTGCGCCCTTGGCTTTTACTTCTTTAACCCACTTTTTAGATTCATCTACAAGGTCATTAAATACCAATCCATCGTAATGTTTTTTATCTTCCCAACTTGGTATGCATTTATTTTCTAAACCTATAACCGCTACTTTTACTTCTTTACCATTAACATAAAAACTTTTCATTATATATGGATCTACAAAATTTGTTGAATCGTTCTTATATATATTGGCTCCAAGTACTTCTATTCCTTCTGACTTATAGTCTTTAATCACTCTATTTAATACATCTAATCCATAATTGAATTCATGATTTCCTAGTGTCCACGAATCATACTTCATAGCTCCCATAACCTTTGCCATAGGGTGCTCTAAAGTAGTGTCTAAAATATCATAGTAATATGATAGTGGTGTTCCTTGAATTGTGTCTCCATTATCAATTAGCATCACATTATTATTATTTTCTCTTACACTTTTAACATATGATGAAACTTTAGCTAATCCCTGTGCTTTAGATGGTGCTTTTCCTGTTCCATAATCATAATTTAAAACTGTACCATGAACATCTGTTGTTGCTAATAAAGTTATTGAACTAGACATATTAACCATTCTTGGTATATCAGTATTAGGTATTGTATTTTTATCATTTTTATCTTTATTTTCTTTACACCAATCTATAAATGCATCTCTTACTAAAACATGAGTATCATTTTTAACATCTAATCCACCGTACTTTGTAAATGCAGTAAACGAATCTCCTCCTTGAGCCACAAAATCTGGAACTGCAACAGATAAACTTTCGTTATCACTAATAGGAGTTCCATCTTCTTTTGTGATAGATTTAACTCTTTGACCTGATGGAAGATTTGAATCATAGCCGAATTTAATTCCCGATACCTGTAACCCCTTACTGTTATCCGCAACAGCCTGCTCTAGAACTTCTTTTAATTGAGATTTTGTCATGCTTAATTTATAAATTGTGTTATCAAAAGGCATGAACTGCCACATAGTTCCGACTGTAATATTTCCTTGTGGAATATCTATTCTAAGACCTCCATTATTTTGAAATCCAACATCAGCTTTAATAGAATTTCTTGTAACGTCAGATGCCCAATTTCCTAAAACTGATGATCCATATGGAGAAGCATCTAATTTTCTTGTTAAATCCTTTTCTGTATTATACCCAATAACTTCACTCGTCATTGGCTCTATCTGTTTATTGGCATTATCTACAATTTTATCAACATCACTGTCTGTTTGTGGTGTTCCAGTTTTATATCCTTTGTCATTATCTAGCGCCACATAACTTGTTTCAAGATTTGGCTGATCAAATACGATTTTATTATCACTAGTCAACTTGAATTTAGCATCTATATATCCTTTACCGTTTGATCCCCCAATATATACTGGAATATTGGTATTCTTAGCAATTGCAGCAGTTTTAGTATGGCTATGTCCACCAAATACAGCATCTACATTCTGAAGGTTATTAGCTAAATCAAATACTGGCCCTGTTGCATTATCACCCTTATCACCTTCATGCACCAATACAATTACTACATCCGCCAATTTATCTTTCTTTATTTGTAGTGCAATAGGATTTATTTCACTTGCAAGGTCTGTAAATTTATAGTCACTCACAAATTTAGGTGATACACTCGTCTCTGTTTCTCTTGTTATTCCTCCTATAACGGCGATTTTTATGCCATCTTTAGTTATAATTTTATATGGATCAAATACACGCTTGCCAGTCTTCTTATCGTAAAGATTGCTGCAAACTATTGAATACGCTGCACCCTTCATTGTTGTATTTGTAGTTGTATCCAATCCCCAATCAAACTCATGATTTCCAAGAGTTGTTATCTCCATTCCAATCTTAGACATAGTCTCCTGAACAGGAACCCCTTTCATGATATTAGATGTTGCAGATCCTTGATACAAATCACCTCCACCTAAAATCAATGTCCTATCTTTATTAGACTCTTTCACTTTTTCTATTCTATCTGCTAAAACCCCTGCAACTTGATTTCCTGATGAATCATTAAGTGTTCCATGAAAATCAGTGATTTCGATAACGTCAAACATTTTTTCATTCTCAGTTGCATAAACTCTTATAGAAAACGAGCTAAATAAAGTAATTATGAAGAATAAGCTAGTAAAAATTGATATAACTTTTCTGAACTTTAGAAGTTTTTTCACAATTATTTCCCCCTTAATACTAATCTCATTTACATATTATTACTTACAAAAAATTATATGACACATATTTTTTCAATAGTATATTTATTGTAAATGTCACCCATTTATTATTCAGATTATTTCTATAATAATTTTATCTAGAAACCCCATATTATCTTGTATTCTAACCAAATAAAAAACTACCAAAAATATTTTTATACTTTCGGTAGCATGCTTAATTAATATTTATTCTTTTCCTTAATTGCTCTATCCATGTCCCTCTTATGAGCTTTTTCTAACATCGAGTCTCTCTTATCATAATTTTTCTTACCTTTACAAACTCCAAGCGCAACTTTAACTTTTCCGTCCTTCAAATACAATGATAGAGGTATTAAGGTATATCCATCTCTAGACACTAAACCATCAAGTCTTCTTATTTCATCTCTATGAAGAAGTAATTTTCTCTCTCTTAATGGATCTACATTAAATATATTTCCTTGTTCATAAGGAGATATGTGCATATTCTTTACAAATATTTCACCATTATATATATCTGCATAACAGTCTTTAAGATTCACTCTTCCATTTCTTATTGATTTAACCTCTGTCCCAACTAAAACCAATCCTGCTTCCATTGCCTCTTCTACAAAATAGTCATGCCTTGCTTTTCTATTTTCTGCTAATGAATTCTCATTTCTTTTTCTTGCCATCATAATCACCCGCTATGGTTATATTTCTACTAAAATTATATTATACCCATTTCTGTAAATCAACTTATTTTGAACATTGCTGATATGAACGCTCAAAATAAGTTTATATGCACAAATTTTTGCTCTTTCAGAACATTAAAATCATATCTTATACTTCAACTAACTTTTTTTCTACTTCGCTAATTTTTCCTTCTGATTCAAAATCTTTATCTGTTTCTTCTCTCTTTGGCTCTTGTGTAATCTTAAAAAATATCTCTCTATTTGTTATATCTACATTAACGCATTCTACTTTTACTTTATCTCCAAGTTTATATAACTTTTTAGTTCTTTCACCAATCAAGCTTAAATTTGCTTCATTGAATATATAATAATCATCATCTAGATCTGTTATATGAACTAAACCTTCAATGGTGTTTGGTAACTCAACGAATATTCCAAAAGATGTAACTGAAGATATAATTCCTTCGAATTCTTGACCAATTCTCTCTTGCATATACTCAGCTTTTTTAAGATCATCAACTTCTCTTTCTGCATCTTGAGCCTTTCTTTCCATTTCAGAAGATTGTTTAGCTGCATAACCTACTATATTTTTTAATTTATTTATTCTAGTTCCATCTACTTCTCCATGCAAATATTCTTTTATGATTCTATGAATTTGTAAATCAGGATATCTTCTTATTGGTGAAGTGAAGTGGCAGTAGTACTCAGCTGCAAGCCCAAAATGTCCGCTACATTCTGGTGCATATCTTGCCTGCATCATAGATCTTAATAAAAGTGTACTTACAACTGTTTCTTCGTTTTTTCCCTTAACCTTTTCTAGAATCTCTTGAAAACTTTTTGGTCTTATTTCTTCTGTCCATTGAATAGCATATCCCAAATTATAAACAAATTCTTTAAATTTAGCTAATTTTTCTTCATCTGGACTCTCATGTATTCTGTATACAAAAGGTAGATGAGTACCAAACATATGCTCTGCAACTGTCTCATTTGCTGCCAACATAAATTCTTCTATCATCCTATTTGATATTTCACGATCATACGGTTTAATCTCAATTGGTTTTCCTAACTCGTTAAGTGTTATCTTAGCTTCTGCTATTTCAAAATCAATGGCACCTCTTTTGGTTCTCTTATTTCTTAATATACCGCATAGCTCTTCCATCATTTTAAAGTCATCAACAAGATAGTCATATCTTTTTATAAGTTCCTCATCATTATCTCTTAATATCTTTGTGACATCTTTATATGTCATTCTCTCATCAGTTTTTATTACAGATTCTACAATTTCATGGTCTACAACTTTTCCTTTATGATCTATCTCCATGAAGCAAGTTAATGTTAATCTATCTACTCTAGGGTTTAATGAACATATTCCATTAGATAATTTTCTAGGTAACATCGGAACAACTCTATCTATTAAATAAACTGATGTTGCTCTTTTTAATGCTTCCTTATCTAATGGACTATTTTCTTTTACATAGTGTGTTACATCGGCAATATGAACTCCTAGTTTAAAGTTGCCATTACTTAATTTTTCGATAGATACAGCATCATCTAAATCCTTAGCATCTTCACCATCTATTGTTACCATTCTCAAATCTCTTAAATCTCTTCTGCCTTTATATTCTTCTTCATCAATTTCATCAGAAATACCTTCAGCATACTTTTGAACTTTTTCACTAAATTCTTCTGGAAGTCCAAGTTTTTTAATTATCATTAGAATGTCTATTCCTCTGTCACCTTTTCTTCCTAAAACCTCTGTTACAACTCCTTCAGCTTTTCTATTTTCCTCAGGCCATTTTGTTATCTTAACTGTAACAACATCTCCATCATTGGCACCATTCCTATCCTTCTTTGAGATGAATACATCTTTAGATATCCTTGGATCCTCAGAAACTACAAAACCAAAATTTTTAGAATCTTCATATACACCTACTATTCTAGTAGTGTTTCTTTCAATAATTTCTACTACTTCTCCTTCTCTTTTCTTGGTCTTTGTATCTTCTCTTGTTACTCTAACAGATATTTTATCACCATTCATAGCTCCATTTATACAATTGCTTGGTATAAATACGTCTTTTTGTCCCTCTTCTTCTGGAATTAAAAATCCAAAACCTTTTGAATGTGATTGAAGCGATCCTATAATAAGACCTTCTTCTTCATGATTCGCATTAGCTATCATATACTTGTCTTTTTTAGTTCTTATAATAAGTCCTTCATTTTCCATAGTTCTTAAAGTCTTTTTAAACGCATTATATTCATTTTTCTTTATATCAAATACAGCAATTAACTCTTCAATGTCCATTGGCCTATATGCAGGTTCTTTCATAAAACTTGCTAATGTTTGTTTTATTCCCATAATTTCTTCCTCCATTATACTATTACTATATTTTATTCCTATATACCTATATACTACCACAATAACCTTGTACAATATAGATTTTATCTTATTTTAATATTAGTATTGACATATATATTCTAATTTATTTATATACTATAGTTTAGTTAATTAAAAAATGGCAACATTTGAATTGTTTATATTATGTTGCAATAATAAATTTAATTTAAAATTCTGTTACTCCAAATGCTAAAATAAGTCTAGTAATAAAAAATCCAATTAAAATATACATATTTAGGCATTACTTAACAAAAATAGATATCCTCTTTTATCAAAAGGATATCTATAAATGACTTCATAATTAAACTATTTAAATTTTAGATGTGCTTAATAATTCGTATTATTTTCTTAAATTTTTTTACTTATTTTATGTTTAAAGATTTTTACAATAAATTTTATGCACTAGCGCTAATTGCAGTAGTATAAATCTTCTCTAATAAATTAAGCGCTCCTTTATATCCAATATAAGTTCTTGATAGTACTACTTCATAAGAGGCTGGAAAACCTACTTCAATAATTGCTCCCTTTAATTCTTTAGCTGTATCTCTTTCCCATGTAGTACCAAATATAATAGGCGGCTTATGCCCGAAGTCTGTCTGTCTTAGCAATTGTCCTATTACATATCCATCCTCTGCAAAATCAACATCTGCAGATACATCTTCTGCTAATTTACTATACTCACTCGCAATTGCTCTTCTATACTGCTCTGGAGGATTTTCAGTAATAATTTGTTTAGCCGGAATTAATCCCAGCTGGTTTACTAAAAATTTATTTAGAGCTAAATTATAAGCGCTATCTCCCACTACTGCATATTTAGCCGGTAAGCCCCACCAATATTCAGCATAGAAATCTGAAAAATGTTCTAAATAATAGTAGTAATTTTTTTCTTCATCTTTTATAAAATTTTCACTTTTTTGTTTATCTATTCCGGAGAAATCAACTACCTTACGCAAAAATGCACTTGTTTCCTTTGCTCCAATAGGAACAGTAGGGATGTGTAGAAATGGTTGTTTATATTTATTTTCTAGATGCTTAGCAGTGTCTAAGCCAAGCCAAGGCGAAATCACTAAATTAAACTGTGCTTTAGGTATATCTCTCCATTCGCTTACTCCTTTTGATTCTGGTCCAAATAGAATGTTTACTTTAAGCCCTGCTCCTTCAAGTACACGTTTTATTTCTGTAAGATCTCCACGCCAAAATGTATTTTGATATGGCAAAAGTGACCATACATTAATTAACCCTTTTTCTTTTTCTCCATCATATTCTCCAACATATTGATCTATAATAGCCTTTGTAACTAATTCGTGGCCTATAAAATTATTTCCTTTAAATCCACCAGTTTCCGCATATACAACAGGGGCTCCTTTTTTCTGAAATTCTCCAACAACTGCTCCTACATCATCTCCAACAATTTCACCTATACATCCAGTAAGAACTACAAATAATTCTGCATCCATTATCTTTAAGGATGATTTAATCAATTCTCTAAGACGATTTTCTCCACCAAATACAACCTCATTTTCACCTGCATTAGAACTCGGCGATACTGCTCCACCACTATATCCACCACCTTGAAAACCATTATAAAATGCGAGACCAGTATACTGCTTATCTGCACAACCAGGACCACAATTTACAATAGGCATTGCTCCAGGAATTGATGATACACTGTAAATAGCTCCTATAGCGCAACCATAACGCACTTGATTTATAGAATTTGTTTGAGTAATATTTACGTCTTTGTTAATCTCCATAACTTCCTCCTTTAAAAAATATCAATTATATTATTTTTTCATTTAATATTTCTGGTTTTTTTGCAAGAATATAAGGATCCTCTTGATCAAGCCACCATTTGGTATAAGGCAGCTTTACATGCTCTTTTAGGTCTTGATGAAATTTCCTATGGGCGAGTACATCCAAAACAGCTTCTCCTAAATTAACCATTCCATCATATCCAATAGCAAGATGTTCATCTCCGAGTGGAGCCGCTGGTATTCCTAATCTGGATGCCAATGGTGCGAGCCCATTATGCCTTATTAATATGAAGTCTGGATTTGTCTTTTTTAAGAGTCCATAAAATTGATATTGTTGTCTATTACTTACACTAAATGAAGGTACATCATCATAATTATCTATTAAAAATTTAAGAGAATCCTGCTTTGGATCTCCACTATCATAAACCGGGTCATGATGAAATACTAAAGAACCATTTACTTCAACTCCTAGTTCTCTTAAAACAGTAATTAAACCATGAGCATAAGCTGAACCAGTTGCAACATATCCTTTTACGCCTTTAAGTTTTTCCCTAAGTTCTTTTAACTTAGGTTTTATTCTTTCATGTTCTTTTTTGATAAACTCTTCAGCAAGTTCCTCTCTATGAGTGACTCTTGCTATTTCACGAATCCAAGCATCTGTACCTGCAAAGCCATAAGGTTGAGGTGCCTTTATTTCTGGAACACCAAATTCTTGTTCTAATGCTGCTGCCATATACGATGACAAGGTATAGCAAAACCCAACTGTTCCTGCTGCTTCTGAAAGTTGTGCAAGATCATCTACCGTTGCTAAATCTACAACATAATTTACTCTTAATCCTAGCTCTCCTAGCATTGGTGTAAATACATCAGATCCCCAAAGATTTATAACATTAATTAAATCTTCCTGCTTTTTAGGATTTTTACGTACAATTTTTCTAAGAATTCCATGTTGAGTAGCATCAAAACCTGTGCTCCAATGTTTTGATCTAAAGCCTTCACAGGCAAGTGGAATTACAGGTATGCCAATTTCATCTTCTGCTTCCGCAGCCACACTCTCCATATCTTCTCCAATGATTCCTGTTGCGCAAGATGTACCTAAAAAAATCGCCTTAGGACTATACCTTTCAAAAGCATCTTTAATTGATTGTTTTAACTTTTTAATACCTCCAAATACCATGTCACTTTCATCTAAGTTAGTACAAATAATTCTTATGTTTTCTACTGGTAAATTCCGAAGTGCAAGTCCATTTCGATAAATTGAATTATAAGGTACTTGCCCCACTCCACAACCAATAGGTGAATGTTGAATAAGCACTGCATCTCTTACGTTTCCAGCTTGACATTCAACCATCTGTTCGCTACAAACTGATCCTTGTGTAAAGGGTCCTTTCATTTCACAAAGTCTGCATTGTTTACCTCTGCCCTCGCATCCTCTGCGTTCATAAGAAGATTGCTCTGATAGTTCTGATGCCTTTCCATCCCATGCAATAATAGTTCCAAGTCTTTGTTCACGACTTTCAACCTCTGGAATATCCAGATTGATCTTTTTATATGCCATATCTTTTATCCCTCCTAAAATTTTATTTTATGAACAATAAAACTGAGTCTCTTGCATACTAAATAATGTATAATCAAGAAACTCAGTCTCTAGTTTTCTAGTCAACTTCGTTAATAAAGTTATCATAGTTAAGTTTTTTCCCATCCAAAATCAAAATCTTGTCCTTATATCTCTTATTTCCATAGCTTATTAATTTATTTATATTACTTAGTCATCAAACAATGTTGTACTTAGATATCTATCTCCCCTATCAGGAAAAACAACAACTATATTTCCACTATCGATTTCCTCAGATAACTTCAATGCTGCTGCGAGTATTGCTCCAGATGATGATCCAACTATTAAACCTTCCTTTTTAGCCAGTAACTTTACATTCTTAAAAGCCTCATCGTCATTAACCTTTATAACTTTATCAACTAAAGATATATCCATTGTTTTAGGAACAAAATCATTTCCTATACCCTCTATTTTGTAACTCTTATGCTCTCCACCGACCATTGTTGACCCTTCTGGATCTGCGAGTACTCCTTTAATATCCTTATCCTTTTCTTTTAGATATTTTATGATCCCCGTAAATGTGCCTCCACTTCCCGCACCTGCCACGAAATAATTTATATTACCATCTAATGCTTTATATATTTCAGGGCCTGTTGTTTCATAATGTGCTAGAGGATTATCTTCATTTTCAAATTGACCTAGGCTAATGCTATTTGGAATTTCTTTTAATAATTCACTAGCTTTATTTATAGCTCCAAGCATACCTTCTTCATCTGGAGTATTAATGATTTTAGCCCCCAAGGCTTTCATTAGCTTTTGCTTTTCTATTGAAAATTTGGTTGGTACTACAAAGATTATATTATAGCCTCTATTTATTGCCGCTAGAGCTATACCAAGACCAGTATTTCCTGCTGTTGCATCAACTATGGTATACCCCCTCTTTAAGCTTCCATTTCTCTCAGCCCCCTCAATCATTGTTACTCCAATTCTATCTTTTATACTGCCACCAGGATTAAAACATTCAAGTTTAGCAAATATATTAACATTTTTTTTAACATTGATATGTGTGAGTTTTATAAGCGGAGTATTTCCAATAAGTTCTTTTACATCACTTACATAATTCATATCAAACTCTCCTTAAATGCATTGTTTAAGTCCTCAATTAGATCATCAATATTTTCTATCCCTACTGACAACCTAACTAGATTATCGACAATTCCAACCTCCTGCCTTATTTTATATGGAATTGCTGCATGTGTCATGCTAGCTGGGTGACATATTAAAGATTCCACCCCACCTAGACTTTCTCCTAAAGTTATAAGTCTTAGTGAACTTAGAAACTTTTTGTAATCTATCTTTTCATTTATAACAAAAGATAATACTCCCCCAAAGCCAGATGCTTGTTTCTTATGAATTTCATATCCTTTCGAATCCTTTATTCCTGGATAATAAATTTTAGTTATATATTCACTTTGTGATAAAAATTGTGCTATTTTCTCTGCATTTTCATTGTGCCTATCCAATCTAACACCTAAAGTTTTTATGCCTTGAAGCAATATAAATGAATCAAATGGTCCAAGTACTCCTCCCGTTGAATTTTGTATAAAGTGTAACTTGTCCCAAAGCTCATCATTATTTACAGCTATTAATCCAGCTACTACATTACTATGACCGCCTAAATACTTAGTAGCACTATGAACAACAATATCCGCTCCAAATTCTAAAGGTCTTTGCAAATATGGTGACATAAACGTATTATCTACAACAGTAAGTGCTCCGTATTCCTTTGCAAGCTTACTAACCTCTTCTATATCAGTAATATCCATGAGCGGATTTGTTGGAGTTTCAATAAAAACGGCTTTTATACTTGTGTTGTCCTTTCCATTTTCTAAAATTCTTTTTACATCATTTAGTCTAGAAAAGTCAACTATCTCATATTGAAGATTAAAATTCTTAAATACTTTATCAATTACTCTAAAAGTTCCTCCATAAAGATTACTTGGAATTATCACTTTGTCACCGCTATGAAATAAAGATAAAACAGCCGTAATAGCAGCCATTCCGCTGCTAAATGCAAGTCCACCGCTTCCACTTTCCAGCAAGGCAATAGTTTTCTCTAATGCTTCCCTTGTCGGATTTCCAGTCCTTGAATATTCATATCCTTTATTTTTACCTAACTGTTCTTGCTTATATGTGGAAGTTTGATAGATTGGAACATTCACCGATCCTGTTGTCTCATCCCCATCAATTGCACCATGAACTAATAATGATTCTATTTTCATTTTTCTCTCCTCCTCAAGGTTTCGCTAGTGCAAAGTTTTCTACACTATTCTTTATTTCTTATATATAAAGGTTGCTACTATTTCTAAATATAAATTACTATATATTACTCATATTATTCTTATTTGTTTACTGTGTTTTAGGATAAATGAAATATTTATATTTTATTTATCTTAACGATTGTCATTATGAATCCTTAATAATTTTTTAATACTTGTTTCTATTCATATTAATCAACTAATTTCCTATCCATGAGAGAAAGTTTCAACAACTTCTTTATCATATAATTGACCATGTATATCTTGATTTTTACCTGGAACTCCACAGGCATCAGCTCTGCAATGTTTGCAGTGCCTAAATACATCAAGATATTCACCTGCTTCTCCTCTACATTTATCAAGCATTAGGCATGATGGCGCTTCAAGATGAGAAAGTTCGTTTTGTGGTATTAGTGGAATTATATTTAATATTGATGCTCCTAACCCCTTAGTTACTTTAGCTATCTCCTTGATATGTCTATCATTAATTCCTGGTATTAAGACACTATTTATTTTTACTATAACTCCTAATTCGCTAATCTTTTTAATACCTCTAAGTTGTGCATTTATTAACTTCTTTGCACCTTCTTCCCCTTCTAGTCTTTTACCATCTTCATCAATTACAAAAGAACATATATCTTTTTGAATCTTTGGATCAATGGCATTAACAGTAACAGTTATTGTCTCAACCCCAGCTTCAACAATCTTTTCAGCCTTTTCTTCCAATCTTAATCCATTGGTACTTAAGCAGTTAATAAGATGAGGAAATTCTTTTTTTACTAATTTAAAAGTCTCAAGAGCATGATCAGTTGCAAGCGTATCTCCTGGACCTGCAATCCCTACAACACTAATTTCTGGACATAACATTAATGCTTTCCTAACAGTTTTTACAGCCTCTTCTGGAGTAAGTAGTAATGAACTTACTCCTGGACGCACTTCTGATTTATTAAATCCCCTTCTACAAAACTTACATTGTATGTTACATGAGGGACTCACTGGTAAGTGTATCCTCCCATATTTAAAATGCGCCTCCCCACCTAGGCACGGATGAGTTTTTACAAGGTGGTCAAAATTCCCCATATAGTTCACTTCCTTTATTCTAACTTTGATCAAAATTTATTCATTATCCAAAGTTTAATTTTATAATCTAAGTCCTAATTTAATTGAATTCTTTAAATACTATTTACTTACTTGAATCATACTTATAACTTAGATTATTAATATAAATCTAAAATATTTACTTTTGAATTTAGCACTTTTTTTAGTATATCTTCTATAAAATAAGGTGCCTCAATTCCTTTTATTCCTTTCGCCTCAACCTCAGCTAAGGCTCCTTGTCCAATTCTCGCTACAAAGACTGCTTTACAATCAGATATTAATTCAATAGATTTACTTAAAGCATCCTCGGTGTGCTGAAATTCTTGGCACGATGGCTCATTAAATCTTGTCTCTACATACTTATATTCTTTATCATCCACTTCAACAATTAAGAATTGCTTTGTTCTTCCAAAATGTTGATTTACAACTTTTCCATCACTGCTTGCAAATGCTATTTTGTATGACATATCTTCCTCCTCTTTAAAATGCTGGAACTACCGCAGAACCATATTTTTCTTTAATAAAGTTTTTAACATCATCTGTAGTTAGGACTGAAATAAGTGCCTTGATTTCTTTTCTATCTTTATCTCCTTTTCTAACCGTAATTACATTTGCATAAGGAGAATCTCCATCTTCCCTAAGAATTGCTGTATTTGGATCAATTTTAGCATCTAAAATTATATTAGTATTTATTACTGCTCCCGCTAAATCTCCAAGAGATCTAGGTAATTGTGCTACATCTGCCTCTACAAATTGAAGATGTTTAGGATTTTCAGCTATATCATTTGGTGTCGCAGAATAATTTTCTAATCCACTTTTTAGTTTAATTAGTCCATTTTTTTCAAGAAGAACTAAAGCTCTATATTCATTTGAAGGGTTATTAGGTATACCTATCTTATCCCCATCTTGTAAATCATTTATTGATTTAAGTTTATTAGAATATAATCCTATAGGCTCAACGTGTATTTTTCCTGCCACTTCAAAGTCGTATCCTTTTTCTTTTGATACAGACTCTAAGTAAGGAACATGTTGAAAATAATTTGCATCAATTTGCTTTTCATCCAATGCCGGATTTAGCTGGCCTTCATCATCAAGGGTCACTATTTCTAAGTTAATACCTTGTTCCTTTAGTTTTGGCTTAATATGCTCTAATATCTCAGCATGCGGTGTTAATGCTGCACCTACTTTTAAAGTCACTTCGCTCTTTTCAGTTGTTGTTGATGCACTTGTAGCTTTGCTTGCATCTTCTTTGTTAGCTGAGCATCCAGCAAATACTCCTACTAAAAGTAATCCACTTGTAATTATTGATAATAATTTTTTCTTCAATTTAATCCCTCCATATTTATTCAAACTTAAATCTCTTCTTATTAATTGACTTTGCGATGAGATCTCCAATAAGCTGTATAGCTTGTACTATAATAACTAGAATAACTACAGTCCCTATAAGTACATCTGTACGAAATCTTTGGTAGCCAAATCTTATAGCTAAACTTCCAAGTCCACCAGCACCAATTGCACCTGCTATAGCTGTAAAGCCTATTATTCCTATAATTGCTATAGTTATTCCTCTTACAATTGAAGGAAGAGCTTCTGGAAGCAGAACTTTTTTTATTATATCAATAGGAGTTGCACCCATTGATTCTGCAGCTTCTATTTTTCCAAATTCAACTTCCTTTAAGCTGTTTTCAATTATTCTCGCAATAAATGGAGCTGAACCTATTGAAATAGATACTATTGCTGCATTTGCACCTAATGTGGTCCCAACAATAAATTTTGATAATGGCAATAATATAATTATTAATATTATTTCAGGCGTGGATCTTATTACATTAATTAAGAAACCAGCGATTTTGTTAACTTTATATAAAGGAAAAATTCCGCCTTTATCCGTAACAACCAATAATACTCCAATTGGCACACCTATCAAAAAGGCTACTATGGATGAAAGCAATACCATATATAAAGTTTCCTCTGTTCCAACTAAAAGCAATTTAACTAAATCATTGCTCATATTCCTTCCCCCCCTGAAAATTTCCTATTATTTTGAAATCCTTCTGTTATTGTTATAAATTTCTTTAAAGTATCACTTTTAGGATTTAAAAATAAGTTTTCTGTATTCCCCTCTTCTACTATATGACCATCTTCTAAAACTACCATATTATTAGTGCAATACCTTAACACATCTAGTTCGTGTGTTATTATCACTATTGTTAAGCTTAACCTTTGGTTTATATTTTTCAAAAGTTCTAAAATTGAAAAGGTGGTTTGTGGATCTAAAGCAGAAGTTGCTTCATCACTTAAAAGTACATCCGGATCATTAGCCAAAGCTCTTGCAATGCCAACCCTTTGTTTTTGCCCTCCACTTAGTTGAAGTGGATATGAATCCCTTTTTTCTGACAATTCAACTAATTCCAATATCTCTTCAACTCTTCTCTTTATTGCCTCTTTCTTATATCCTGAAATTTCTAATGGAAAAGCAATATTTTCATAAACAGTTTTTGAATCAAATAAATTAAATTGTTGAAATATCATACCTATTTTTTTTCTAGCACTTCTTAATTCTTTTCCATTTAACTTAGTTATCTCATTTTCTCCAATGATTATATTACCAGAATCGGGTTTTTCAAGGCCATTTAAACAACGTATTAATGTCGATTTACCTGCGCCGCTAAAACCAATTACTCCAAATATATCCCCTCGCGCTATTTCTAGGCTTATATCTCTCAACACCTCAACTTTTCCTGTTGGAGTATTAAATGTTTTACTTATATTCTTAACAGTTATCATAAAATTGCCTCCCATTACCTCGAATAGTGATGTTTTAAGTCTTCCTATTCCTTATAATATGTCTAAAAGATTTTAAACTAAATTATATAATCCTCATCTAAATCCATTAATCCATATTCTATTAAAATTTCTTCGAGTCTGTCTTGAGTCATTGGTTTTGGAATTACAAATAAATCATTTTCTTCTATCTTTCTAGCTAATTCTCTGTACTCATCAGCCTGTTTATCTTCTGGGTTAAACTCTATGACAGTCTTTTTTCTTATTTCAGCTCTCTGAACAACATTATTTCTTGGTACAAAATGAATTAATTGTGTTCCAAGTTCCTTTGCAAAAGCTTTTAACAGGTCAAGCTCTCTATCAACATTTCTGCTATTACATATTATTCCTCCAAGTCTAACTCCACCTTTTAGCGCATACTTTTGAATTCCTTTGGAGATGTTATTTGCAGCATATAATGCCATCATTTCACCGCTTGCAACTATATATATTTCTTTTGCTTTACCTTCTCTTATAGGCATTGCAAAACCTCCACATACAACATCCCCAAGAACGTCGTAAAATACATAATCTAAATCTTCAGTGTAGGCTCCTAACCTTTCAAGCATTCCAATAGAGGTTATAATTCCTCTTCCTGCGCATCCAACTCCAGGCTCTGGGCCTCCAGATTCAACGCATTTTATACCTTTAAAGCCTGTCTTCATAATGGCTTCAAGCTCTATATCTTCTCCTTCTTCTCTCAAAGTATCTAAAACAGTTCTTTGAGCTAGTCCCCCCAATAATAATCTTGTTGAATCTGCTTTAGGATCGCAACCAACTACCATTACATTTTTCCCAAGCTCTGCAAGCCCTGCTGTTAAATTTTGAGTAGTTGTTGATTTTCCTATTCCCCCCTTACCGTAAATTGCCACTTGTCTTAAAGTTTTTTCTGCCATTGCTATATTCTCCTTTTTTATAAATTATTAAAACTTATCGGCATATAAAAATATGAATTTTTTTAATTGGTCATTTCTCTATTTTAATATACCTAAAGTATTTTTAAACTTTCCCTATAATTAGCTTAAAGCCTCCTTAAATGCTTGTCTTAAATCATTAATTAAATCTTCAGAATCCTCAAGGCCAATTGAAAGCCTAATAGTTTCTTGAGGAATTTTTGCTAATTTTAATTGTTCTTCTGTTAATTCTCCATGGGTTGTTTTAGGTACATTAACTATTAAAGATCTTGCATCTCCAACATTTGCCTGATAACTAAATAGTTTTACTGAATTTATTAATTTATAAATTTGTTCTGTATTTCCTTTAAAACCAAAAGTAAAGGTTGATCCTACTCCTTTAGCAAAATATTTATTTGCTAAAAATTTATATGGGCTTCCCTCGATTTCAGGATAATTTATCCAGGCAACAGATTCTTCATTTTTAAGATAATCTATTATTTTTCTTGTATTATTAATTTGCTTCTGGACCCTTTCAGATAGTGTTTCTAAACCTATTAATATCAAATAAGCATCAAAAGGACTTAAAACTGCTCCAAAATATGTTAGATAATCTAATCTGATTTTTCCAGCAAATGCACTTTCTTTAAATACATCTATATAACTTCTTTCATTTCCCTCTAAATCTTTTAGAGTAAAGTACGGTTCAGAAAACTGAGGATACCTTCCATTTGCCCAATTGAATTTACCACTATCAACTATTACTCCTGCAATCACGTTTCCATGGCCGCTTAGGGCTTTTGTTGCTGAGTATATTACTATATCTGCTCCATATTTAATAGGATTAAATAGATATGGTGTTGCGAATGTATTATCAACAATTAGTGGAATATTATTTTCATGTGCTATCTTAGCGATTGCTTCTATATCATATAATGCTGCATTAGGGTTGCTTATAGTTTCTATAAAGATTGCTTTTGTGTCTTCTTTTATAGATTTTCTAAATTCCTCAATATCATTGTCATCTTCAATCCTGTCAATTTGGATTCCGAACTTAGGATAAAGTTTTTTTAAAGCATCTACGGTTCCACCATACAATTGATGTGTTGTTAAAATTCTTCCTCCCCCTTCTGCTACTGCAAGTAATGCATAAGTTATAGCTGCCATTCCTGATGCAACGCCTACCGCTGCTATGCCACCATCCAAAGAAGCTATTCTATTTTCCAAGACACTAACTGTTGGATTTCCAAGTCTGCTATAAATAAAACCTTCTTCTGAAAGACTCGCTAACCTATCAAATCTTTCTGCTTCACCTACTTCAAAAGATGCTGTTGCATATATCGGTACTGATACAGCATCATTATGTTCCTTTGGATTGTATCCTCCTCTAACTTTAATAGTATCGAACTTGTAATTACTCATCTTTCTCCCTCCAAATTTATCAATTATTGATGTTAATTTGCATTAATAATTCTTATAAAAACGCTCATATTTAAAACCTCTATAAATCCATATAATCCCTTTCATCTTTTATATTTGGTTGGCTTAAATCCATCTCAAATCCGCTATTTATCTATAAATATTTATATATTTTTATAGATAAATTCTTATCTAGATACATATTTAAACTCTTATATATTTTCATACTTATCTATAGGTGTTTAGCACTCTATCATATATATCCTCAATTGCTCTAAGCCCACCATTGTATCCAGCATAACCACAATTTAATACAAGTCTATACGTTACTGGCACACTAGCGATAAGCAAATCTGCATTTAATTTTGCCGCTAAATCTCTATCCCAGCCACTTCCAAGTATTAAAGCCCTGCCTTCTTGAAAATCTTTTTCTTTTTCCTTTTCTATTTCCAATTGAACTGCGCCAGCATCTACATTAAATTCAACTTCTGCTGATCTATACTCAGATATATTCTTAAATTCTTTTATTATAAATTCTTTATATTGTTCTGGTGTATCATCAATAATAAATTGCTTTCCAGGAAGTATACCCAGTTCATTTAATAAAAATTTAGAAAAACCTAAGGAATATGATGAATCCAAAATACTGTAGAATTTTCTAGGTAATCCATATCTAAACTCAAGCATAAAGTCCGCAGTTTTTTCTATATGAAAATAAAATTTTTCTTCCTCTTTCTTTATAAAATTCTCAACTTTATTTTTATCTAAATGCCCAAATTCACCAATTTGTCTTAAAAATCTTGATGTAGCAATTGCTCCTATTGGCAAGTATGGAAAATGTACATATGGTGTTTTATATTTATTTTTTAGATGTTCTGCAATATTTAATCCTACCCATGAACTTGCAACTATATTAAACTCTGCATTAGGTATTGTCTTCCATTCTTCAATGCCATTAGATTCATTTCCAAAAAGTATATTTACTTCTAAACCAATACCTTCAAGAACTCTTTTTATTTCTTCTAAATTTCCACTCCAATATGGATCTTGGTAAGGTACTGTTGCAAATACATTTACGAGCCCCTTTTTTACTCCATTGCTATTTTTGAATTTATCTACATATTGATCTATTATTGCATTGACAACTTCACTATGACTTACGTAATTATTGCTTTTAAATCCACCTGTCTCTACATATACAATAGGTTTATCTCCTTCTTGATATTTTGACGTAATACTTCCTACATCATCTCCAACAATATCTGATGTGCATCCAGTAAGTACCACATACAAATCAGCATCTATTACTTGGAAAGCTCCATCAATAACATTCTTAAGTTTTCGTTCCCCACCAAACACTACATCAGCTTCTGTAGCATTAGTACACGGAATTGTATTTCCTCCAGCATAGCCTTCACCTTGTCCTATTAAAGAACTGATTTTATTACTGCATCCTGGTCCAGAATGTAGTATAGGAACTCCTCGTTTTATGGCTATTACTGTTTGCTGTGCTCCTAAAGCACAGGAAAATCTAGGTTGTTCAATAATTTTCGACACTACTATTACCTCCTAAGAAAGTAAATGGATCTTGATCTAGCCACCATTTTGTATAAGGCATAGTACTATGCTTGGCTAAATTACTTACAAATTCTCTATTATCAAGGGTTTCAACTATTCTTGAAGCATAATTTAAAACTCCCTGATATCCAAAACCAAATTGCTCATCCCCAATTAATAAAGTTGGTATTCCAAGCTTTGCCCCCCACATAGTCATTCCACCATGTCTTGCAATCATAAGATCTGGTTTTACTCTGTTTAATATATTAACCAATTCATAGGCTTGTTTATTACAAACATTGTAGTGCTTGATATCACCATAAATATTGACTGTTTGAGCTAAAGCATCCGAAGTTTTATCTTTATTGTCATATAGAGGATCATGATGAAATATTGCTGCCCCTTGAACATTTAACCCAAGCTCTCTAAGCATTGCTATTATTGCATGTCCATGAGCCGCTCCCGCTGTTACATATGCTGTCTTTCCTTTTAGTTTGTCTCTATATTCTTCAAGTTTAGATAGTACCCTTTCATGCTCTTCTTTTATAATTTCTTCAATTTCTTCCTCTTTGCCTAATACTCTACCAATCTCTCTCATCCATATATCTGTTCCTTCTATACCATAGGCTGGTGGAGACTTTATTTCTTTGACTCCATATTCTTGTTCTAAAGCTGCCCCTAAATAAGTACTAAGGGATGGGCATATATGGATTGTTGCTACTGCCTCTGAAATATACTCAAGTTCTGCAACCGTTGAAAATGGTACAATATATTGTGCTTCATAACCCAATCTATTTAAAAATTCATCAAAAATATGACTTCCCCAGAAATTAGCTACATTGATTTTATTTGTTTTCTTTCTAGGCGGCTTTACTAACTTTCTTAAAATTGAGTGATAAGCAGCATCAAAGCCTGTTGTCCATATTTTAGATCTAAACCCTTCACAAGAACATGATATAACTGGTATACCTAGCTCTTTTGACAAATTTTCAGTTATCGCATCTACATCCTCACCTATGATCCCAGATGCACAAGAAGTTGTAACAAAGATTGCATTAGGTTTGGTTCTTTTATATGCTTCTCTTACGGTATCCTCTAATTTCTTAGCTGCACCGAAAACAGTATCTTTTTCTTCAATGCATGTACTAAAATATCTTCCTATTGTAGCCGGAAGCTCTCTTTTCATCTGTTCGACTCTATAAGTAAAATTAAATCCAAAGAAATCACCTGCGCATCCTATAGGTGCATGATTAACAACAACTGCATCTCTTATCATAGATAATTGACAAAAAGCATGACCTGCGTTACATCCCATACATTGAGAAAATTTTCTTGAACTATCTTTCAATTTTCCCGCATGAGCACATGTGACAAGTTCCTTGGCTGATCCATTAAAGCCAGTAATTGAACCTAACCTTGTCTCCCTTATAGTCACTGAAGATTCTTTTAAATTAATTGTTCCCATAATTACGACTTTCCTCCTTAAATTATTTAAAATAACATTTTTCTTAAAAAAGAAAAGAGGACATACTTCTATTAATTAGAAGTATGTCCTCTAGCTTTCCAGTCAGACTTACTTAAATATTATTCTTTTCCATATCCTCTTATTCATATAAGATTGCTGTGTTTTTATATAATATATTCCCTAAACTCAAATTTGTCAATCTCTTTTTTGAGTTTATTATGCTTAAAGCTCTCATTAATCTTTATACTCATAATATATAATCATACTTCTCTAGATGCTAACTAAAATACTATCTCATTCTTATTTTTTCGTTCTTGTCCACCTGTATTACTACTCCATCCTGTATTATTAACGTTATTGATCCAAATCTTATTTTTTCAACCATCTTTAGTATTTCCTCTAGTTTTTTATTTTCCATAATTTCTTTACTATTAATATCCATATAATCCCCTCCACAATTTGATATATACAAATTATCTATATATAATTATTTACAAATCATATATTTCCC
This sequence comes from Clostridium sp. MF28, assembly GCF_002969175.1. Classification (NCBI taxonomy): domain Bacteria; kingdom Bacillati; phylum Bacillota; class Clostridia; order Eubacteriales; family Clostridiaceae; genus Clostridium; species Clostridium sp. MF28. The sequence goes on along the minus strand of NZ_CP014331.1, from coordinate 4,101,744 downwards.
CAGAAATTTGGCATATAAATTTCTCCTAAAAAAATAAACTACCTCTGCAAAAAACAGAGGCAGAAAATTTCCGCGGTTCCACTCTGATTGTTATTATTAATGCTTAAATACATTTTTATTCAACAACATCTTTATGTGCTATATCAGGCACACCTGCTAAGCCTACTTTTAACTTCAACTTAGTGCTCCAGGATGCATTCAACTAGGTTCAATTTAGAATTCCTCACAGCCTTTTGAGAATTCCTCTCTAAAAACTTCCACTAACTTACTTGTTCCCTTCATAGCATTAATCTTTTATAATTATATTAATATTTATTCATATTATTCCTATTAAATTACTACGATTTATTTTTATTTAATTATATTCCATATAGTTGCAATTAGTCAATACGTTTTATATACCACTTTATTAACCATTTGACTAAATTTATTATTTTATGATGATAATAAGTTTCTATGATTATATGGACATCCTAAAATTTAAAAATAAAAAAAAGCTACCTAAGTAAAGTAGCTTATAGTTATTATTTTATTAAATTTAATAAAACTGTATTAATTGCAAACAACGCCATAAAAATAACTGTTAATCTCACAAGAATTACTTCTTTAGTTCTCGATTTATTTTTTGCAAAGAATGTATCTTTTGTGCTTCCTTGTATTAAACCACTTAACGCATCAGCTTTACTAGGTTGCATATAAACAGTTATAATAGTAGCTAAGCCTAATATTCCTTCAAAAATTAATAATATATTTTGCATAGGTAACACCTCCTATAATGATCAATAACATACGTTTAATAATATCACATTTATTTACTTATTACAACTTATGTAATAAAAATTACATTAAGATCAAATTATTTAGAATTTAGAAAAAAGTTATAAGAACTATATTCCTATAACTTTTCCTAATAAACTTTATTATGATTTATTCTTAAGCAAAATTACTTCTTACTTAAAAATTATCTTTAATAATAATTTATTTTATATTAAAGAAAGCTTTTCTGCCTCTGTACTCAGCAACATCATTTAACTCTTCTTCAATTCTTAACAATTGATTATACTTAGCAACTCTTTCTGATCTAGCTGGTGCTCCAGTCTTTATTTGACCTGCATTTACAGCTACAACTAAGTCAGCTATAGTTGTATCTTCTGTTTCTCCTGATCTATGAGAAACAACTGCTGTATATCCAGCTCTATTTGCCATTTCTATAGCATTTAATGTCTCTGTTAATGTACCTATTTGATTTAGCTTAATAAGAATTGAATTAGCTACACCAAGATCAATACCTTTTTCAAGTCTTTCTGTATTAGTAACAAATAAATCATCACCAACTAATTGAACTTTCTTTCCTAATCTTTCAGTTATAAGCTTCCAACCTTCCCAATCTTCTTCTGCCATACCATCTTCAATTGAGATAATTGGATATTTATTAACCCAATCTTCAAAGAAATCAACCATCTCTGCTGATGTTAATGTTCTTCCTTCATGTTCTAATACGTATTTACCATCTTTATAATATTCTGATGAAGCAGCATCAATTGCTATAAAGATTTCTTCTCCAGCCTTATATCCAGCTTTTCCTATTGCTTCAATTATTACATCAAGAGCTTCTTGATTTGATTTTAAGTTTGGTGCAAATCCACCTTCATCACCAATACCTGTTGAATAACCTTTATCATTTAAAATTTTCTTTAATGTGTGATAAACTTCAGCACACATTCTTAACGCTTCACTAAATGTAGGTGCTCCTGCTGGCATTATCATAAATTCTTGTAAATCTACAGAGTTATCAGCATGTGATCCACCATTTAATATGTTCATCATAGGGACTGGCAATACTTTTGAATTAACTCCACCAATATATCTATATAAAGGCATATCTAATGAATTTGCAGCTGCATTTGCAACAGCTAATGAAACTCCTAATATAGCATTAGCACCAAGCTTACTCTTATTGTTTGTTCCATCTAATTCAATTAGCATTTTATCAATGTAAGTTTGTTCAAACACATTGCATCCAATTAATTCTTCTGCAATAATTTCATTTACATTTCTAATTGCATTTAAAACACCTTTTCCTAAAAATTTATCTTTATCACCATCTCTTAATTCTACTGCTTCATACATTCCTGTTGAAGCTCCTGATGGAACTGCTGCTCTTCCAATTGTTCCATCTTCTAAATATATTTCTACCTCTACTGTTGGGAAACATCTTGAGTCTAAAATTTGTCTTGCAACTACATCTACAATTTCTAAATAATCTTTCATTTAATATTACCTCCTCATTTTTATAATTGTATTGAGAATTCTTATCAATATAATTATAATACATAATTTACTAAATAAAAAGCTTTTTATTTCATTTACCATAATATTATTGGTAAAATAATTTAGGAATATTCATATTATTTTTTATGTAAATATAAAACTGACTTATATGATCTAATTAGATCAAAAATCAAACTTACATAACATAACTTATTTGTTTAATTTATATAATTCTTCTTAACATATTATCCGATATAATATTTTATATAAATTCCATTAGAGATTTACTCAAAATGATACTAATGTCATAAAGTTTATAATTGCTTTACTTAAAACTCATTACATTAAATATTCATTTTGAGTTATCTTCTCCTATATCTTTATATATTTAATCATCATCTAATATCGATAAATTTTTTGCCCCACAATATCTTCTAAATTTTAATTCCCATGATGCAGCTTTCTTTGCGTCTATTTTTTTTATACATTCAAAAAATTCATCCAATACACCAACTTTGCATAATCCTTTCATTAAGTGTCTTGGATAATCAACCTTTCTAGTATACGCCTTTTTAGGATCTATTATCATAAGTTTTTCATCCTCTGAGACATAAACATCTTTACATCTTATATCTAATTTCTTAAATTTAAGTCTCTTGAACTCTAATAATAGTTCATATATGTTTCTAACTAATCTTTCACTTAATCCATTTTCCTTAATATGCTTATCAAGCCTTATTCCATCCACCAAGTCCCTTATCACATAGAATTTTCCTCGCTTATACATATAGGGAAAGTATTTTGATCCATTAGTTTTAGCAAGAATACTGCCTTCATCATTACATACCTTTTTCCTCAGAAATATTTTGATAGCTTTTTTATTTGGCAACTCATAAACCACACCATTGTTTCCCTCACCTAGATACTTAGCCTCTCTAAATAATTTTTCTGTATACTCATCAAAATCAGCAGAATATGCAAAATTCTTTTTCATATTATCAATCCTAAATCTTTTTTACTAATATATTAATTTTATGCTTACTTTATGCAATTCTGATTAAATCCTTCTTTAAAATCTTGTCTTTCTTACCTTATCTAAGTAGATTTATATTTAGTCATATATATTTTTAAATTCACACTTACTGATAAAATTCTTGCAATATTTTCAGAATTATCATAAAGAATTATTTTTGCAATATATATCATAAGTTTTAATTCATGAAGCTTATAATTTAGTGTATACAACATTGTTTTTTTAATGACAACTCAAATTTTAATAAAGAAATTTCAAAAAATTATATTTTTTCTAAAATAAAAAACTGCCTGAAACAATTTTAAAATTATTTCAAGCAGCTTTTTTATTAATTAAAATTACTTATTTACTATTAGATTTTCTCCAGTCATTTCTGTAGGAACTTCAAGTCCTAATTGAACTAACATTGTTGGAGCAATATCAGCAAGTTTTCCGTTGCTTAATTTCTTACCTTCAGTATCATTTGCAACCCAAACAAATGGCACTTCATGTGTAGTATGCGCTGTATATGGGGTTCCTGTTGAAAAATCTATCATAGTTTCAGCATTACCATGATCCGCAGTGATAAATAAGCATCCATTCTTTTCTAAAATTTTATCTGCAATCTTTCCTACACATTCGTCAACTGCTTCGATTGCTTTAACTGCAGCCTCAACAACTCCTGTGTGACCTACCATATCTGGATTAGCAAAGTTTAGAATTACCATATCATACTTATCGCTATCTAATCTATCTAGTAATTCATCTGTTACTTCATATGCACTCATTTCTGGTTTTAAATCATAAGTTGCAACCTTTGGTGAAGGTATAACTTTTCTGTCTTCACCTGGATTTTCTTTCTCTACTCCACCGTTAAAGAAGAAAGTAACGTGAGCATATTTCTCAGTTTCTGCTATTCTTAATTGATTTAAGCCCTTATTACTTACATATTCTCCAAGAGTATTACTTAAAGTTTGAGGAGTATATGCAACATTTACTCTTTCTAGAGTCTTATCATATTGAGTCATTGTTACAAAAGTAAGATCTAGAGTTTCTCTCTTGAATCCTGCAAATTCTTTATCATTAATAGCTCTAGTTATTTCTCTTGCTCTATCTGGTCTAAAGTTAAAGAATATAACTGAATCTCCATTTTTAATATTTGCAGTTGGATTACCATTTTCAGTTACAACTGTTGGTAATACAAATTCATCAGTTTTATTATCATGATATGATTTTTCTATAGCTTCAGTTGCACTACTTGCAGTTTCACCTTTTCCTAAAACTAAAGCATTATATGCAAGCTCAACTCTTTCCCATCTATTATCTCTATCCATTGCATAGTATCTACCACTTACAGTTGCAATCTTACCTACCCCTACTTCGGCCATCATCTTTTCAGTTTTTTCAATGAATTCTTGTCCTGATGAAGGTGGAACATCTCTTCCATCCATAAATGCATGAACATAAACATTTTGAACTTCTTCTTTTTTAGCAAATTCTAAAAGACCTCTTAAATGTTCTATATGTGAATGAACTCCACCATCTGATAATAAGCCCATTAAATGTAAAGACGATCCTGTCTTTTTAGCATTAGTCATAGCTAATTTTAATGATTCGTTCTCAAAAAAATCTCCATCTGCTATTGCTTTTGTAATTCTTGTTAATTCTTGGTATACTATTCTACCAGATCCGATATTTAAGTGACCAACTTCTGAATTACCCATTTGACCTTCTGGTAATCCAACAGCTAAGCCACTAGCTTGTAATTGTGAAGTTGGGTATTTTTCGAATAGTTTATCTAAATTTGGCTTTTTCGCTAAAGTTACAGCATTTCCTTCTGATTTTGGTGCAATCCCAAAACCATCTAATATCATTAACATAACAGGTTTTTTTGACATTTCCTATCCCTCCAAATATTTTCACAAAATATACTATAAAATTCTTAGATTTCTTTATTAAATTAATATCTGTAAGTTAACTAAATAAATTTATTTGTTATAAATAGATAATATTAAATATTATCATTTATTATGTTTTACATACTATTAATATCTTAAATTATATTATTTTTTTACACTTAATGCAACTTTATAAAGATTTAAAGTAAATTTATGTTATTATAATATAAATGTTTTATGAATTACTTTAATATCAAATTATTATTTACTTAAAAAAAGCTGTCTTAGTGCGATTTTCGTCATTCTAAGACAGCTTAAAAAATTTAATACTAATAATTAACTATTGCAGCGAAATCAGCTGGAACTAAGCTAGCTCCACCAACTAATGCTCCGTCTATATCAGACATTTCCATTTGTGCTTTTATTGTATTTGGTTTAACTGATCCACCGTATTGAATTCTTGTTTTTTCAGCTGATTCTGATCCATACATTTCAGCAACCATAGCTCTTATAGCTTTGATTGTTTCATTTGCTTGTTCATCAGTAGCAGTTTTTCCTGTTCCAATTGCCCAGATTGGTTCGTAAGCAATAACAAGTTTTTCTACTTGTTCATTAGTTAATCCAGCTATATCAGCTTTTATTTGAGCTTCAATAACTTTATTAGTAGTTCCGTTTTCTCTTTGTTCTAAAGATTCTCCACAACAAAGTATTGGAGTAATATTATGTTCGAAAGCTTTCTTAACTTTTTTGTTTAATGCTTCATCAGTTTCATTGAAGTATTCTCTTCTTTCACTATGACCTAAAACAACATAATCTATTCCCATAGCTTCAAGCATTCCTGGAGCAACTTCTCCTGTGAAAGCTCCACTTTCTTCAAAATGCATGTTTTGTGCAGCAACCTTTATATTTGAACCAGCTACAGCCTTTTTAACAGCATCTAAACATACAAATGTAGGACATACAACTACATCACATGTAGCATCTTTAACTAATGGCTTTAATTCTTCTACCATTTTAACTGCTTCATCAATAGTTTTATTCATTTTCCAGTTTCCTGCGATAATTGCTTTTCTCATTCCACTCACCTCATAATTTTTTTATTAATGAAACTTATAAATTGTCTTAATTATATTATGAATCTATATAAGCTTAAGGAAAGTGATCAAATTTCCTTAAGCTTATTATATATCTACAAAAATTACAAACTAAATATTTAAGAATGGCTCCTTGGCCTTGGACCCACCAAATCCCGTCGAATTTGCTTCCTAAAAAAATAGCTTATTACTTTTTTTGAATATATATTCCCTAACTATTCAAATATCTTACTTAACCATCTAGCATCTTCAAAAATCTATTACTTAAATATAAGAGATATGTTTACACTCTTGTGGATAAGTTCAACTTAAATTCATTAGGGGGCAATCACTACCTATCAAGTTTCACTATATAATCTAACTAAACTTATAAACTTCTTTTGAAAATATTATTTATTCAAAACCAATTATTTAAAATTAGTCGTTTAATGCAGCGATTCCTGGTAATACTTTACCTTCTAAGAATTCTAATGATGCTCCACCACCTGTTGAAATGTGAGTCATCTTATCTCCAAATCCTAAAATATTAACAGCAGCAGCTGAATCTCCACCACCAATTATAGTAGTAGCATCTGCATCAGCCATAGCCTTAGCACTGCAATTGTTCCTTTATTATAGTTTTCGAATTCAAATACACCCATTGGTCCATTCCAAATTACAGTCTTAGCATCTTTAATTGCATCAGCATATAAAGTTTCTGTCTTTGGTCCAATATCCAATCCCATGTTTCCTACTGGAATATTTTGATCTTCAGTAATTGTAGCTTCTACATCTTTAAATTCTGCAGCAACTCTGTGATCTACTGGTAATAAGAATTTAACTCCTTTTTCAGCAGCCTTAGCAACCATTTCTTTAGCATATTCAAGTCTATCTTCTTCAACTAATGAAGTTCCGATTTCATATCCTTGAGCTTTTAAGAATGTATAAGCCATTCCTCCACCGATAATAATTGTGTTAACTTTATCTAAAAGATTGTTTATAACAGCGATTTTATCAGAAACTTTAGCTCCACCTAAGATAGCAACGAATGGTCTTACTGGACTTTCAACTGCATTTCCTAAGAATTTTAATTCTTTTTGGATTAAGTATCCACATACAGCTGTATCTAAGTAATCAGTTACACCAACAGTTGAACAGTGAGCTCTATGAGCTGTTCCAAATGCGTCATTAACAAATACATCAGCTAATGAAGCTAATTCTTTAGAGAATTCTGGAATGTTCTTAGTTTCTTCTTTTCTGCATCTTGTGTTTTCTAATAAAACGATGTCTCCATCTTTCATTTCTGAAACTGCTTTTTTAGCGTTTTCGCCAACAACTTCTTCATCCCTAGCAAAAACAACTTCTTTCCCTAGCATTTCGCTTAATCTTGTAGCTACTGGTGCTAATGATTTTGAAGCATCTTTTCCTAAATGTGAACAAAGAATAACCTTTGCACCTTTTTCTACTAAATATTTAATAGTTGGAAGAGCTCCTACCAATCTATTTTCATCAGTTATAACTCCATCTTTAAGTGGTACGTTAAAGTCACATCTTACTAGTACTTTTTTTCCACTCACTTCAATATCTTCAATTGTTTTCTTATTGAAATTCATTTATTTTCACCTCTGATATTTATTTTATTGATTATTCCTTCATTTTAAAATAGTCTGGCTTTATAGCCTTATACTACAAAACCAGACTTATTTACTTTAACATAAATTTGCGCTCTTTATGTTCTAAGATATAATTCAAATTACTTTAAGTTAGCGAAGTATCCTAAAGTTCTGATTAATTGGTTAGTGTATGACATTTCGTTATCGTACCAAGCAGCTACTTTAACTAATTGTTCTCCATTAACTTCCATAACTTTAGTTTGAGTACCATCGAATAATGAACCGAAGCTGCTTCCGATTATATCGCAAGAAACTATTTCATCTTCAGTGTATCCGAAAGATTCAGTTGCAGCAGCTTTCATAGCAGCGTTAACTTCATCTACAGTAACTTTCTTAGATAAAGTACAAACTAATTCAGTTAATGAACCAGTGATTGTTGGAACTCTTTGAGCACCACCATCTAATTTTCCAGCTAATTCTGGAATAACTAATCCGATTGCTTTAGCAGCACCAGTTGAGTTAGGAATGATAGAAGCTGCAGCAGCTCTAGCTCTTCTTAAATCACCTTTTCTGTGTGGAGCATCTAAAGTATTTTGATCGTTAGTGTATGAGTGAATTGTAGTCATGAAACCTTTTGTTAATCCAAAATCATCACTTAATACTTTAGCCATTGGAGCTAAACAGTTAGTAGTACATGAAGCACCTGAAATAACTGTATCTTCTGCCTTTAAGATGTCGTGGTTTACATTGTAAACTACTGTTGGTAGATCATTTCCTGCAGGAGCTGAAATAACAACTTTCTTAGCACCAGCTGCGATATGAGCTGAAGCTGATTTCTTTGATGCAAAGAATCCAGTACATTCTAAAACGATATCTACGTTTAATTCTCCCCATGGTAAGTTTTCAGGCTTAGCATCAGCAGTAACCTTAATTTCTTTTCCATTAACTACGAAAGCTCCTTCTTTAACTTCGATTTCTCCATCGAATCTTCCTTGAGCTGAATCATATTTAAATAAATGAGCTAACATTTTAGCATCTGTTAAGTCGTTGATTGCAACCACATTAAATTCAGGGTTGTTAATCATTAATCTTAAAGCTAATCTTCCTATTCTTCCAAAACCATTAATTGCTACGTTTACCATTACAATTACCTCCTAATAATGCTTTTCTTTTTTATAAAAATAAATTTTACAAACTAATTCAATAACTGAATTTAACTATTTAGTTTACTTAATATTCCTTTGGCTGCTGCCTCATCTGTAACTAAAACACCATCATTGTCGTTATATTCAGTTGCAATAATTGACTCTACTTTATTTTTCCCACCTGCTACTGCAATATGTGTTTTTATTTTTCTTGCTTCATTAATTTTAATTCCAATTGCGGTAGTTTCTGAGATTATTTTCGAATCTTTATTAAAATAACATCCAAATGCTTCTCCAACAGCTCCATTATTAATCAAATTATCAATTTCTTGCTGTGGTACACCTCTTTTTCGAGCCATTTGCACCGCGTTACCTATACCATAAATTAGTACATCTGCCTTATGTATAGTATCTATAACAACTTTTACCGCCTCTTCTTTAAGCAAGGTGCCTATTATATCTAGACTCAAATTTTCTGAGATGTGAAGCATCTTATAAGTACCATTTAATTTTTTTGCCAAAGTGGCTGCTAACGTATTGGCCTGGGTTTCAACCTTTTTCCCCATTCCACCTCTAGCTGGTACTACTTGTATCTGAGATAAATTTGTTACTCTTGGAAAAGCTTCTACAACTTCTTTTAAAGTGCTCCCGCCTGTTAATGCTATAATAGAATTATCTTTTAGCACATCTTTAACATAATTAGCACATGCTTTTCCTAAATCCTTTAAAACTAAAGGATTTTCTTCTACATCTCCTGGGACTATGATTACTTTTTTTAAGTTAAGAGAAGATTGTATTTTCTTTTCAACTTCTGAAAGACCTTTTATTTCATGAATGAAATCATTTAGTTTGTGTATAATCTCTACGCCTTCACTTGTAACTGTCATTCCAGAAGTATTTATCTCAATTAAACCTTGTTCTTTTAAAAAACCTATTTCTGTTCTAACTGTTCTTTCACCAACATTTAACATATCAGCGAGTACTCTTCGTCCTATAGGTTGATTATGAAAGATTGTTCTGAGTACGTTATACCTTTTCTCCAATGTATTTACAAGCTCAGGAACTATCTTCTTTTGTAATTCTAATATTTCCTGCAACTCAAACACTCCTTTGGTCACTACGTGTCCCATATCATTTCATTACGTCCCACATCTATTATTATAAAACACCTTTTTGAAATTTTAAAGTCTTTAGGAAAACTTTTTTTATAATATTTCAAAAAAAACAAAAAAACCCTAACAAAATAAATTATTAGCAAACTTTTTTCTAGTTTTATACAGCGTTTCATATTTAATATTATTACGCTTAATAATAGCTATGTGAAATAGTATTTTTGAATTCAAGAACCATTTTATCAACTGTCAATATTAATTACAGAAAAAGTAATCATGAACTTTATATATTACTATACTCAAAGTTAACATATTCTTAAAACGTAATTGAATATTGACAATTGAATTTTTAACATTAAAATTTTAAAGTAATTATTTTATGGAATTTTTATAATCTCTTCCTTGCAGAAGATGATTTAATACCTAATTCCTCTCTATATTTTGCGACAGTTCTTCTAGATATATTCATATTTTTTTCTACTAACATAGAACTTATTAGTTGATCTGACAAAGGCTTACTTTTATTCTCTTCTTCTATTATTTTCTTTATTTCATTTTTTATTTTTGAAGTTGCCATATCTTCATTATTATTTGAGGATAACCCACTTGCGAATAAATCTTTTATTTTAACTGTTCCATAACTTGTTAAAACATATTTATCTTTAATTGCTCTACTTACAGTAGATTCATGAAGATTGATTATTTCTGCAACTTCTTTTAATGTCAAAGGTTTTATATACTGTCTTCCAAACTTAAAGAAATCATTTTGCTTTTCAACAACACATTCTAACACCTTATATAATGTATTTTTCCTTTGCTCTATTGACTTAATTAAGAAAAGTGCTTGATTAATTTTTTCCTTAACGTAAGTGTTTGTTTCCGAATCTTGATTATTTCTTAAAACATCTCTATATGTTTTATTTATCATAAGTCTTGGCAAAACACTTTCATTCATCAAAATGAAAAATTCACCATCAACATTCTTTATTTCAGCATCAGGAATTATATAATTAACCTCTTCTCCTGTATAAAATCCTCTTGATGGTTTAGGTTCCAGCTTTTTTATTAAATCACCATATCTTTGAGCTTCTCTTGGATTTATATTAAGGTCCTTTGCCACAGTTTCATATTTATTTTCCGCAATATTTTCTAAATGATTTAAAATTATCTTTTCTATTACATCATCTAAAATATTTAATTTTAGACTCTGGATAAGCAGACATTCCTTGATATTCCTAGCACCTATTCCATATGGTTCCAACGCCTGTACCACATCTAATGCCTTATTAACTATCTCTTCAGGTATATTCAATTCTTCTGCAAGTTCTCCTGTTGATATTTCCAAATACCCTCTATAATCCAATGATTCAACAATATAATTACATATATCTAACATATATTGATCTATGTCGGCTTCAATCAACTGCTCTTGTAAATATTCTTTTAGTGATACTTTTTTCTCAATGAAATTTAATGGCGAAACTTCTTCATTAGAATAATTTGTTTCTGATCTATCCTTGTAATTATCAGAATATAATTCTTCAACTAATTTTTTATGATCGTATTTGTCTTCTATATTAACGTCTCTGTTTATCTGTTCATCATCATATGAGCTTATTTCCTCATTAACCTCTAACACTGGATTTTCCGAATATTCATTGTCAATATATTCTCTCAAATCATGAAGAGACATTTGTAAAAGCTTTATGGATTGTTGCATATTTTGAGTGAGTACTAATCTCTGTTCCTGGGTCATCTTCATGTTATAATCCAAATTCATAAGTTTCCTCCTTATAATTTATATAAATTATTTTTAATTAAACGTATTCATTAAATTTATTGAAGTAATCTCTCTTTCTATTAGTATACCTCCTATTCTGTAAATATTGCAAGTCCACTATATGTAACTATGAAAATTAGGTCTGGTAAAATAAATATAAAAACATGCTTATATACTACTTATATCAACTATGTTTAAATATAAATTGTAGCTAAAAGCATGTTTTTTATTTATTAATTAAATTTATTTATTTAAAAAAACTAATCCACAGCAGCCAGGTCCAGAATGTATACATACAGTTGATCCAACTGGACATTCAATAAAGTTAACACCATTGTCCTTCATATATGTTCTAAGTGCTTCCTTTACTTCAATATTATTTACGTCAATCAATATTACAGGTACTTCATCATCTAACGTCGCGTTTTCTAAATCACTAATAATTTTCTTAATCGCCTTTTTATTTCCTCTAATTTTATCTTTAACTGACATTATACCATCTTTTATTTCAAGTATTAATTTTATTCCAAGCATTCCACCAACCATGCCAGCAGTTTTTGAAATTCTTCCGCCTCTCACGAGGTATTCTAAAGAATCAAAGTAAACTGAAAGCTTAACTTTATTTCTAATGCTATTTAATTTTTCTTCAACTTCTGAAATGTTATAACCATTTTCTCTGAGCTTAACAGCTTTTAATACAAGTATTCCTAAAGCGGCTGTTACATTCTGAGAATCAACAACTATTATATCTTGGCTTTCTAGCATTTCCTTAGCAATACATGCCGATTGGTATGTTCCACTCATCATAGAAGACATATGAATTGATATAATTTTACATCCTTCCGCTAAGTACTTCTTATATATTTCAACAAATCTATTCGGAGTAACTTGAGCTGTAGTTGGAAGTATATTTTCATTTCTAATTCTTTCAAAAACTTCATCCGTATTTATCTCAACACCATCTAGATAACTTTCTTCACCAAAGTTTATCAATAATGGCAAAACTTCTATATCGTATTTCTCATATATATCTTTTGGCAGATCAGCAGTGCTATCTGTTATAATTTTTATCTTTTCCATATATCTTCATTCCTCTTCAATTATTTCATATTAGGAAATCCTATCTGCCTTAAAGCTTCATAAGCCACTATAGCTACTGTATTAGATAAATTTAAACTTCTAGTACTTGATTTTATCATTGGAACCCTAAATCCAATATGCCTATTATGCACCTCTTCAGGAACTCCACTAGATTCTCTTCCAAACATTATAAAATCCCCTTCTTTGAAGGAAATTTCATCAAAATGCGTTTCTCCATGTGTAGTGGATAAATATATTGTTTTATCACCATATTTTTTCAAGAATTCTTCATAGTTATCATGTATTTCTAGATCTAAATCTTTCCAATAATCTAAACCTGCTCTTCTCACTTGCTTTTCATTTATTTCGAACCCAAGAGGTTTTATTAAATGCAACTTGCTGCCTGTTAAAACGCAAGTTCTTGCAATATTTCCAGTATTCTGAGGTATCTCAGGTTCATATAATACTATATTTAAATTCAAAACGTCACCTTCTCCTATTTTGTACAAAAATTATTTCACTTTAATTTAAAATTATACTATATGGTTCATAACAAGTCAAAAATAATAATTGCTTAACCATAGAAAAGTCTTTCACTATAAAAGGTATATTATTGTGTATTCTAATCAGTAAATTATTAAATATATTAAAGTTGTTTTAACCTTAATAAAACTTAAGCATATTTTCTTTAATTAATCTTAATAATTCCTAAAGAAAATATGCTTTGAGTTTTTTATAAATATTAAATTTTTATCTATTGTGTTGGTTGAGCTACAGGTGGTTCTGCTGTTGGCTGAGCTACTGGTGGCTCTGCTGTTGTTTCTGGCTGTTGAGTCGCATCTACAGGTTGAGTTCCTTTTTTGACTACTATCCCTACACTTGCATAAGTATCTGTTGATACTACTTCTCTATTCACTTCAGAACCATTTTCATAAGTTATCTGATATGCTCTTGCTCTATAACCAGTCATTCCAGCTCCCTCTGTTACTTCTTGTCCTACTGGTAAACTGCTATCATCTACCACTTTTGTTTCTGGTGGTATTGTTTCAAGAATTTCACTTGCCATATCATATGTTCTTCCATTTAAAGCACTAGGATCTCCATATATACTGTAAGTCACTACTTTACCTGACGTATTTCCTTGAATATATATAGGAAAATCATATGTGTTTTTAAACTTATAATCTAAATATCCATATGAAACAGTGGCATCAAGCCCAGGTTGTGCATAACCAACAGCCATGGAATGATTTGTTCTTTCAATAGACCTTAGGTTTGCTTTCATAGCAGCTCTATAAATAGTGGTCGATACTTGACATATTCCACCACCAATTCCGGGCTCTATTTTATTTCCAACATATGTTCCAGCTTCCTTATAACCTCTTTCAGCTGTTCTAGGTCCTACAACGTCATTAAAACTAAATATTTCTCCTGGCATAACTATTGTTCCGTTTATTGCTGAAGTAGCTATTTCTATGTTATTACATCTTCCTTCCGGCGATGTGGAATAATTTGATGAAAAAGTACCCATTACTCCTTTTATCTTGGATAGATCTTCTTGAGTTATTTTAGGTTTTGTTACTTCTAAATCAATTGATACTGAATTATCAGAATTAATATCTCCATTTATATTTTCTTTCAACTTCTGATCTAGTGTATCTAAATTAACTGTCTTTCCTTCTGTCTCTGGTTTAATCACAATATTATTCTTTTGTATGCTAACTGCTGCATCTTTAGCAGGTTGATTAACAGCTATCTGAAGTTTTTCCTCGTATTCCTTCAAATTTTCTTCATTATAAGAAAATTTGATTGGAACCTCCTTGCTCTTACTATTATTACTCTTTATGCTTATATATCTGCTTAAGACCCCATCTTTTTTTCCAAGTTTATAAGCCTCTTCAACAGTTGCATCTATATCATATTTAGGATTAATATCAGAGTAAATAAGTTCATATTGTTTGTCCTCTATTTTAATAGATAACTTTTTATTTTCTATAGATGTTACAAATGTTTCGGTAAGCTTATTCTTAGCTTCTTCTTTAGTCATTCCTCCAATATTTACTTCTTGTACAGTTACTCCCGGATATATTTTATCATCCCACTCCTTAACTATACCTTTTATAGCTATTGAGTATGCAATTAGTGCAGCAGCTCCTACTATAATTAATGTAAATATTGCGAGCATAATTTTCTTCTTTTTATTATAATTGTTTTTAGAAGCGTTTGCTCTTTTGCCGGTGCGTTTTTCCACTCCCTTATTCTCCTTTCAAGGAATTAAATATCATACATCTTCTATGTTTAATATTTATTTTGAGTACATTTATCGATAGCAATTTACATATTTTTCAAATTGTCATCAATGTTTTCATTATATCATATTCCAACTATCAATAGAAATATGATTATATTCCCATATAAGCTGAAATACGATACTATTTATTATAGATTTACTTTTGCACGAGTTTTTGAAGTTTCTCCATCATAATCAAAAGCTTCAATTGATACTTCTACTGGTGCATTTTTCTGAGTATTTACCTTATTACTAGTTATTAAGTAACTTGTAGCATTTTCATCAACAGTTCCAACCCATTCTCTATTTACAAAAATGTTATATCCCAATAAATCTACATCAGGATTTCTATTCCAAGAAACATTTATGTTCCTATTCTGGTACGCTGCCTTTAATCCAGTAACAACACGAGGCTGCCTTAATAAATCTACATTATCCGGTCCCCAATTTGCATCAACAGGATTCCCAATTCCTTGTACAGTTTGGCTTTCACTATATTGCCATATCCTCCATCTGGTCCAGCCTCCAACATTAGGAGGGAATTCAGGATTAATAGGGATGCTTGTATACATTGCAATCCATAGTGGCATATTTTTTAGTGGATAGCCACGTCCAGGAATATAAAAATTATCATAAAGCTCTATAAAATTTGTTCCTGTGTAAATCATAAGCCTTCTTCTAGTTTTTCTTTCAAATCTTTTTCTAAATCTATCAATCCAATCAATTAATGTTCTTGTACTTATTGATTTATCCAAAGGTGCCTCTACATCTATTACAGGAAACAAATCCCCATAATCATTGTTTCCGAACCCCTGCTGCAGTGTATTTATAAAGTCATCACATTGTCTATCCGCATCTGTTAGATCATAAGATGGCATAGAAAAATGATATGCTCCAACTGGGATTCCATAATTCCTACTATTCTTCGCATAATCTACAAACTTTCTATCAACCCTAAACCTTCCTGTTGCAGATCCTGACGCTCTCAAGTACAAAAAATCTACTTTTGTTGCCAATACGTTAAACTGAACACTTGTTGTATATTCATTTATGTCTACTCCAAAACGACTGTTAGGATTTTTGTTTTGCATATTTCCTCCACATAAAAATACTTCTCTAATATAAATATTAATTTACAACAGAAAAAGTACCTATAATTTAGTAATTAATTATAGGTTTAGTTGTACATAAAAACTTATATTATTTCCTACTGATTCAGCCCATATTTTGCCGTCATGCAATTCTACTATATTCTTAGAAATAGCTAACCCAAGACCTGATCCTCCTGTATTAGTATTTCTAGATTCATCTAGTCTATAAAATCTATCAAATAATTTTTCACTTTTTTCTTTTGATAAATGGTCTCCTTTATTTCTAAAAACTACAATGGCTTTACCATCCTTCTCGTATAATCCTATTAATATTTCTCCTGGTTTATACGAATATTTTATTGCATTTGTTATTATATTCTCAAAAACTCTAAGCATCTTTAATGTATCTATAGAAACTGAGATTTTTTCAGATTCGAATTTTTTATATATCGTTAATTTATTTTCATCGAGTAACGGTGTCAATTCTTCTATTAATTGTGATAGAAATTCTGCTAGATTAACTTTAGTCTTTGTTAGTGTTATTCCGCTGTTATTTAGCTTAGTATACTCGAATAAATCATCAATTAGTAGCTTTAATCTTTCAGCTTTATTGAATGCTATGTTTAAGTATTCCTCCATTTCTTTTTCATCTTTATACCTGTTTTGAATAACAAGCCCTATGTATCCCATCACAGATGTCAGTGGCGTCCTTAAATCATGAGAAACATTCGTTATCAAATCTGCTTTTGTTTTTTCTGCATCTCTCTCAGCACTAATTTTCTCTCCAATTTCTTTAGCCATTTGATTTATATTATAAGCTATATTTTTAATTTCATCTGTTCCCTTTTCTTCTATCCTATAATTCAAGTTACCACTTGCTATTATCTTAAGACCGACTGCAATCTCATCTAAATATTTCATCTTATTATTAGTTATTACAACAAATAAAACTATAAAAACTATAACTGTAAGAATTAGTGCTAAAGATGAATTTGACGTGCTAATTGTATTGTATGTTATCCTTGCTTCTGGAATCTTTGAATAGATTAAATACACCCTATCAGTTCCTATCTTTAGAGGCATTATATAACTTTTTTCTCTTGGTTCACCAATCTTTTCACTATTTACATTTGTCATTGCACTTTTTAGTGCACTATAAATATCTATATTTTCCTCTGCAACATTTTTAGTTTTATATAACACCTTTCCATCTAAATCTGTTATATAACTTTCCTCTCCATCAGATACATTTTCTAAAATATCATTAATCTTATCTTTATCTTCTAATTTCAAATTTTCTTGAGACTCTATTTGTTTAGCCAAATCATTTGCAGACCTCTCAATAGAATCATAATCATATTTTATCTGCGGCTCAGTATGCTCTCTCTTAAAAAGATTATTAGAAAAACTATAGAAGATAAATGCTACTAAAAAGCATATTCCTATAACCATCATAAGTTCAAATCTTATATTCTTCTCAATTCTCTTTTTTATACTTCGTATTAATTTTTCAGTATACTGTAGTAATTTTGAATTTGGAATGTCATTGCTAAAAGTTCTATGCCTTCCAACATCTTTATTTCTCAACTTTATATCCTACCCCCCAAACAGTCTTTATAAATCGAGGATTTCTTGGATTTTCTTCTATTTTCTCTCTTATTTTTCTTATATGAACCATAACAGTGTTATCAGAAGTCATGAATTCCTGATTCCAAACACTCTCATAAATATTTTCTATTGAAAATACTTTACCTCGGCTTTGAGCTAACAATGATAATATATCAAATTCTGTTGGAGTAAGTTTCACTATATTATCGCCTAACAATACTTCATGTGTTTCTAACTTTATTTTAAGATCTTCTATTTGTATTATATTTTCTTCTTCTACTTCTAACATATTTGCGTTCTTACCAAACATATGAAATCTTCTAAGTTGTGACTTGACTCTTGCAACTAACTCTAATGGATTGAATGGTTTCGTTAAATAATCATCTGCTCCCATATTAAGTCCTAATATCTTGTCAATATCTTCACTTTTCGCAGATAACATTATTATAGGCATTTCTTTAATCTCTCTAATCTTTAAACAAGTCTCTATTCCATTTAAGTTAGGCATCATAACATCTAATATAATTAAATCTATATCATTATCTCTAACTAAATTAATAGCTTCCAAACCATCACATGCATTTATAGTATTAAATCCATCACTCTTAAGATATATATCAACTAAATCTCTTATTTCCTTTTCATCATCCACAATTAGAATAGTTCCTTTTTCCAAACATTCCATCTCCAATCTAAAAATTTTATATCTGAATTCTATTATAATTTCATTCTAACCTAAATATCTTAAAAAAAATTACTAGTAGTTCTTAATATTTTATAAAATATGTTCATGCATATTTTTATGTCTGACTATCAAAATAATTAAAATATAAAATATCCTCTATATGTGCATATAATACACATATAATTTCCTGATAAAAGGCATGCATTGCCATAGTTTATGAAACCTAATAAACTGTAATTAAGTTCACATTTGCACCATACACAAAACATGCCTTTATTTATAATGTTAATAGTCTTTCTCCCAGTTTTCTCTTTATAACTTGTTAGTCTATCTCACATTAAACTAACTAGAAAGCTCTTCCCATTGTTCATATAATTTTTCAATAGTTTCTTGAAGATTCTTAATTTCCTTATTTACTCTCTCACTTTCAGATGGATTAGAATAAACTTCTTCTTTACAAAGTTCCTCCTGTAACTTTTCAAGAGCTTCTTCATTTTGGGTTATATTAGTTTCTATATTCTTAATTTCATTTTGCTTAGCCTTAGCTTCTTTCTCTAGAGCCTTTTTCTTTTTCTTTTCTTCATTTAATTGAGTTTTTGTCTTTCCAGATGCTAGCCCCTCATATGTTTCAAATCTCTGTGGATTCTTCTTTTTTTCAGTATAGTAGCTATAATTCCCAAGATATTCATTGACTCCATGCTCTTCTAATTCCAATATTCTATTAATTACTTTATTTAAAAAATATCTATCATGGGAAATTACAATTAATGTACCATCATAGCTTAAAATTGCTTCTTCAAGAGCCTCTCTCGAAGGAATATCCAAATGATTTGTAGGTTCATCTAATAGAAGTAAGTTTGATTTAGATAACATTAATTTTAGGAGATTTATTCTACATCTTTCTCCTCCGCTCAACTTGTTTATTTCTTTAAATACATCATCGCCTCTAAAAAGAAATGATCCAAGAAATCCCCTAAGTTCACTTGTAGTTAACTCTGGAAAGTCATCCCATACTTCATTTAATATTGTCTTATTAGGATCAAGATTAGATTGTTCCTGATCATAGTATCCTACATTAACATTTACTCCTAAAACCTTAACTCCTGAATCACTTTTAACTTTATCCATTATTATATTAAAAAGTGTGGTTTTCCCCCGGCCATTTTCACCTATTAACGCAATCTTTTCTCCTCTTTTTAAATCAAAAGATAAATTATCGAATAATTTCTTTTCTCCATAGCTTTTAGCCAACTTTTCCACATGAAGCACATCATATCCACTTTTAACGGAAGCCTCAAATTTAATCTTCGATGCGGTTTTTTCTTTATCAGGAGCATCTACAATTTCCATTTTATCAAGTGCCTTTTCTCTACTTTCAGCTGCTTTTATACTTTTCTCTCTATTGAATGACCTAAATTTTTCTATTATTGCTTCTTGTCTTTTTATTTCCGTCTGTTGTAAATTATAAGCTTTTAATTTAGCCTCATAATCTTTCTTCATAAGTTCTAAAGATTTTGTATATGGAGAATTATAACAATTCACATGACCATTTATAACCTGAAATGTTCCTGTTGTTACAGAATCCAAGAAAAATCTATCATGGGAAATTACAATTACAGTTCCTTTATAGGTTTTTAAATATTCTTCAAGCCATTCAATTGCTTCCAAATCCAAATGATTTGTAGGCTCATCAAGCAATAATATATCAGGATTTAAAAGTAATAGCTTACAAAGTGCGACTCTAGTTTTCTGCCCTCCACTTAAAGTTGAAATTAGTTTATCAAAGTCACCTTCAGTAAATCCCAATCCCTTAAGAACTCTAGATATTTCCCCCTTATATGTATATCCACCTCTGTTTTGATACAAATCTTGGGCAGTTCCATAGTCTTTTATAATTTTCTCATGATATGAAGCATTATTTTCATCATACGGTTCATTCATCTTAGCTTCTAACTCTGTAATCTTCCGTTCTAACCTTTGGAGATCTTCAAAAACAATGAGCATTTCATCATAAATCGTTTTACATGAATCTAATGCTAAATGTTGAGCAAGATAACCCAAAGATTTATTTTTATCTATAAAAACTTCTCCATCATCTTGTGCAATTTCTTTTGATAGTATCTTAAATAAGGTCGTTTTTCCTTCTCCATTTGATCCAATTATACCAACCTTATCTCCTTCATTTATTGAAAATGTTACATCCTTCAAAATAGTATTTATACCATAACTTTTACATATATTTTTACAACTTAATACAATCATCTTTTATCCTCCAGTATTTCATACGAAAATCCAGAATTTAAACTATAAAGGTTTAATTTAATATTAAAACGTAAATCCTATATATAATGGATTAATAGTTTAACTAAATTTTCTCTACTAAATTATACTATCTTATCGGTGTTATATCAATTTAACTATATTAAGAGTTAATTGATAATTTTTTATTATCTCTACGTAAAATTTGGATTATTATTTAATTTGCTTTATAATAAGTTAAACACGTAATTTGGAGGCAAAATATGACTTTAAAGAATAACAACAAATCTCTTACCCAGAATAAAAAGCAATTAAAAGAGGAAGAGTTATTTTTAGCGGCATATGATTTATTTCTTAAAAATGGCATAGAAAAAACTTCGATCGATGATATAACTAAAAATGCAAAAGTAGCAAAAGGGACTTTTTATCTGTATTTCAGTGATAAATATGATATTTTAAATAAATTAATTCTTCAAAAAAGTAATGAAATAATACGAGAAGGATTAGCTAAAACAAATGCTTTTGGAAGCAAAGATTTTAAAGAACGTACACTATTCTTTATTGATTATATAATAAATTATTTAAAAGATAATGTTTCTCTGTTGAAGCTAATTAATAAGAATATTTCATGGGGACTTTATAGAAAGGCAATAATGAAACCAGAAGCATATAATGATGTAAAGAAAGTTCTAGATATTTTTGTAAAAAACCTAACTAAATCAGGAATGAATGAAGAAGAAGCTGAAATGACATTATTTATGATTTTTGAATTAGTTGGCAGCATATGTTTTACTACTATAATATTGAAAGAACCTACAGATATCGAAAGTATAAAACCAATACTTTTTAAAAAAATTTTAGCTATGATAAGCGTGTAACTCATATATATTGAAACCTATTTTTAAAAGCTATGTAAAGAAATATCTTAAAGATTTTACATTATAGTAGCTGTAAATCTTCAAGATATTTTTGTATGTTAAACTGGTTATTAATAGTTATTATTTTTATCGCAATATGCCAATGTAAGTTTTATCAACCTTTTTATAATTACTCTAACTATCGGACGAGGAATCCTATATGAATAAAGAGTCGCGAATATTCCTGGATGTCTTCTTTCAATTCTAGCATAAATTTTATTCACATCATTATCAGAATTATTTCTTTCAAGATCTTCTTCATTTAAATCTAAATCAAGACCTCTTAGTGCATCAAAAGTAGTAGGTATTTCATTATTAGCTATGTTATTAAAATTGAGACCACTACTAATTCCTTCATTTTGATTATCGGAATAATAACATAATTCAGGCATGCCTGTTTCAGAAGGAAATAAATCTAAATTACGATTATTATCATCAATACCAAACGAAGCTTTTTCGTAGATATTTGTACTCATAAATGCTGGTGGAACAAATCTAATATCGTTATCACTCGAGCTGACTTGAGACATATACTTCTTATCAGGGTTCATTTTAAACTACCTCCTATAAATAAATAATATTTGCTTCTCTTAATTAATATGCATAACAATTATATATAGTACAAACTGAAAAGAAAAAGATATGAATTTTACAGCCCTCTTAAGCGAACAATAAATATATTATAGGAATAATATATATATTGGAGGAGATGCATATGAAGATAGAAAATAAGGAAAACATTAAAGACTTATTTGTTGGATTAGATGAAAAAGTGTGTGATTCAGATGGAAACTGTATCGATGGAATAAATTTTGATAATGCAGCTACAACTCCGCCTATTAAGTCAAGTATTGAATATATAAAACAATTGAGCAATACTTATGCTTCTATAGGACGAGGAACAGGTCAAAAAGCTGAAATAACCACCAATTTATATAAAGAATCTAAAAATTTTTTATTGGATTTTTTCAATGTAAAAGATAAAGATAAATATGTTGTAATATACGTTAGTAATACAACTGAAGGTATAAACAAACTAGCAAAAACTCTTACTAAAACTCCAGACGAAATAGTATTAACCTCTAGAATGGAGCATCATTCAAATGATTTGCCTTGGCGAAAAAGAGGTAACGTTGATTATATCGAAGTAGATCAACAAGGCAGACTTAAACTTGAAGAGTTGGAAGAGAAACTAAAGAAAAGCAATGGTAAAATAAAATATGTATCTCTTACTGGAGCTTCTAATGTAACTGGTTATATAAATCATATTCATTTTATAGCAAAACTGGTTCATAAATATGGTGCCAAATTGATTGTAGATGGTGCACAACTTGTACCACACACAAGAGTTAATATTAGCGGGGATACAGATGATGATCAAATTGATTTCTTAGTATTTTCGTCGCACAAAATTTATTCTCCCTTTGGTATAGGAGTCATAATAGGATTAAAAGAGGATTTCATGGATGCAGACCCAGATTATTTAGGTGGTGGAACCGTTGAATTAGTAATGGATAGAGAGGTTAAGTTTCTTACACCACCAGAGAAGAATGAAGCAGGAACACCAAATTTTTTGGGTGTAATGAGCTTAGTTAATTCATTACGAGTTATTAATACCATTGGATACGACTATATAGAAAAACATGAAAGACTTCTTTTAGAGCACACTATAGAAGGACTTAAGAAAATCCCTAAAATTATAAACTATGGAGATACTGAAAACATCAGTGATAGACTTGGAATTGCTACCTTTAATATAGAGGATATGTATCATCATGATGTAGCTGATATCTTGGCTAAAAAGAAAGGAATTTCTGTACGACATGGTTGGTTTTGTTCCCATCCATATTGTAGAAGGCTCATGAACGTAAGTGAAGATGAAGCTAAAGAATTCCTTGATAATCCAGATAAAAAAATGTTAGGAATGATACGAGTAAGTTTTGCATTATATAATTCAATTGAAGAAGTTGATACCTTTTTAAATGTATTAGAAGATATCTCTTTACGAAAAATAAAATAACAAATTTTCTTGATTTAGAGCTAAAAATAAATAGTATAATAAAATTTATTATACTATTGAAAATTCTATTAATTTATAGGATGTATAAATGAAATTCTTCATATATACATCCTTCTTTTAGTTAAATATTAAAACATCTAAGCTTATGATTTTATACTTATTATCTATTGATTAAATACCTTATATTTTGGAAGATTTCTCTCAAAAGCTAAATTAGGAGAATCTTTGATTAATGGCTCAAAATATGAGCACGCTTCAGGTGTTAAAAAATTACCTTCTTTATTAATCCATTCTATAGGGAAATACTTAACATTATTTGCTACATCTTCTGCATTAACTAATGGGTAATTCACTTCATAAGGCTCATTAGATAACCTGTTAATGCTAACCATTTTCCCTGATTCTCCTTGTGAAGCATATTGTAAAGCCATCTTTCCAGCATTATACGCTTCTGTTAAATCAGTGTCTGAAGCACAATGCATTGCACAACGTTGAAGAACCCCAAGTTGTAGTGCTTTTACTCTTGTTGTAAATCCAGCATCAAGAATTATCCTTCTTAAGTATTCAGATACACCTCCTAATTGAACGTGTCCAAATTTATCTTGAGAAACACAATCAAATTCAGAAATGAATCTTCCATCTTTATCTCTTATTCCTTCTGATACAATTATATACACTTTATTTTGTTCTTCAAATCTCTGCCTAACATCATTTAAAAATTTAATTTTATCAAAAGCTGCTTCAGGAAGATATATAAAATCTGCAATTGGTTTTCCATCAAGCTTTGCAATACATGCAGAAGCTGCAAGCCATCCTGTATCCCTTCCCATTGTTTCTAAAATAAATATACCGTTGTTTATGTAAACTGATGCATCTAAATATGTCTCAAGCGCTGTTGTTCCAATGAATTTTGCTGCGCTGCCAAAGCCAGGAGTATGATCAGTGAATTTTAAATCATTATCAATAGTTTTAGGTATACCTATAAAACTTATTCCAATATCATTTTGTTTTGCATATCGTGAAAGCTTTGCTATGGTATCCATAGAATCATTCCCACCAACATAAAAGAATGACGTTATATCATATTCTCTAAGTATTTCTATTAAACTTTCATATTCTTCACTACAAGAATCTAAATCTTTTAATTTATACCTACAAGATCCAAGTCCTGAAGATGGAGTAAATCTAAAATTATCTATTTCATTTTCTGAAACTGATGACAAATCAATTATATTTCTATTTAATATACCCTCAATACCATTTAGGCCTCCATAAACTTTTTCAAAAGTTTTTAGTTCTTTATTAGCATTTAAAAGTCCTACTACACTTGAATTAATTACTGCTGTTGGCCCCCCAGATTGAGCTATTATACAATTTGACATGAAATTTCCTCCTTGTTTGCTATACTAATTTGGTTAAATATGCTATACTATTTAGCCAATAGTAATACACTATTTATTAATATACAACAAAAAAAAGATTTAATAAAGACTTTTTTTAAAATTTTTGCATATATTAAAAAAACTTTAATTATTATAGAGTAAGTCTAATTTTAAAGGAGGAAGAGAAAATGAATTTGTACGACATTATAATAATAGGAATTGCACTGGCCATGGATGCTTTTGGCGTAACATTAGGAATCGGTCTAAATCCTAGAATTAATAGAATCCATAAAATAAAGTTTTTATTATCATTTGCATTCTTTCAGTTTTTATTTACATATGTAGGTGGAAGTTTAGGATATTTATTTGATACTTATATTACATGTATACCTTCCATTGCTGGTGGAATAATTATGGCAATCGTAGGAATTCTTATAATAATAGATGGCTTTAAGGAAAAAGAAACTGAAATTTTAATAAAGAATACTACTTGTTTAATACTTGGAATATCCGTTAGTATAGATGCATTAGTTATAGGATTCACTGCATTTCATGAGATTTCATACAATCTACTACTTTGTGTTGATTCAATTTTGATTGGATTAATCACTTTATTTACATGTACAGTAGGATTTTTTATGTGTAGATATATTAAAAAAATAAAATTTGTTACAACGTATGCTAACTTTTTTGGCGGGATAGCTCTTATATTTTTTGGTTTTAAGATGATATTTTTTTAAGATATTAAATATATGTGATATAATATATTTAATATTTAGCTGTTAGGGGATATGAAAATGGAACCAAAGGAAATTCTTAAAAATAAAGGAATTAAAATAACTAAAGGAAGAACAGAAATCCTAAGTATATTAAAAAATTCTGAAAACAGTTTGTCAGCTGAAAAAATATATCAGATTTATAAAAGCAATAATATAAATATAAATTTGAGCACGGTTTATAGAACTTTAGAATTATTTGAAGAAAAAGAAATTATTGAAAAAATAACTCTAAATGATGGAGTCTTTTCATATAAGCTAAAAGGAAAAACTCATAGGCATCATTTGGAATGTGATATATGTCACAAAGAAGTTGAAATTCCTTGCCCTATGCTTCAAATTCAGGAATTAGTTCAAAATGCGACTGGCTTCACTTTAACAGATCATGACTTGGTTATGAAGGGCGTATGTAAAGATTGCAAAAAAAAACAATAACTAAGTTGTCTTAATATAAGTTATATTTTCTAAAAGGTTTTACAGGAAGATTTGCAGATTGTTTTCAATAGAAATTATGATAAAAACTACTTGTCTAAGGTATTCTTAAACAAGTAGTTTTTCAATTTTAATGTTATAAATATTCAAAAAGTTTTATACTTCATATACTATCTGCTTATTTTCAATGAATCCTGTATGATCATATCTATTAGTTCTGAAAATCCTATATTCAAAGCTGCTGCACTTTTAGGAATTAGGCTATTTTTAGTCATTCCTGGAAGAGTATTTATTTCTAAAATGTATGGTACACCTTCCTCTGTAACTATCATATCAACTCTAGAATACACTTCGCATTTAAGTGCCTTATAAGTTTCTAACGCCATCTTTTCTACTTCCTTGTGTAACTCTGCTTCTAGCTCAACCACTATTTCTTCTGCCCCTCCATCTTGATATTTAGATGTAAAGTCAAAGAATTCAGCCTTAGGCTTAATTGCAATTACTGGAAGCATTTTATTATTATATACAGGACAAGTTATTTCATCACCTTTTATAAATTTTTCTATCATAACTTCACTATCCCATTTAAAAGCTTCTGAAACACAGTTTTCAATTTCCTTATCTTCTTTAACTATAAATGTTGCAACACTTGATCCACCATGAGTAGGTTTTACTACAACTGGATATCCTAATTCATTTATTTTATTGAAATCTATATTATCACCTTTTCTTAAATTAATCCAAGAAGCAGTTCTAATCCCATTTGCCTCTAAAACGGATTTTGATACGTCTTTATCCATGCACATAACACTACTTAAAGGTCCACACCCTGAATATGGTATACCTAGTGTTTGAAGCACTGATTGAACTGTTCCATCCTCCCCAAATTGGCCATGTAAAGCTAAAAGTGCGAAATCTATCCCTTTAGATTTATTTATTATATCTTCTTTTTTATCTATTACAATTGGTAACACTTCATACTTTTCCTTGTTTATATTTTCAATTATAGATTTTCCACTTTGCAATGATATCTCTCTTTCTGATGATATACCACCCATTATAACTCCAATTTTCATAGATTACCTCCAAAATACTTATTAATATTTCCCGTTAATTAAATTTATTCATTCTAACTTATCTTTATTTTATTAAATTAACAGCACAATTAAAAGAACCACTTTGACTATAAATTGTCTTAATTGTGGTTCGTGAAAATTTTATAACTATTCTTTTATCTGTTAGTTTTATTATCATAACTACATAAATCCCTTATTGGACATTCCCCACACTTAGGATTTCTAGCACTACAACATCTTCTTCCATGAAATATAAGTAGATGATGCATAAGAGTCCACTCTTTCTTTGGTAGTTCTTTTTGTAATTGTTTTTCAACTTCTAAAACATTTTCCGAATCTGCAAGTTTTAATCTATTCGATACTCTAAAAACATGTGTATCTACAGCAATAGATGGTACATTAAAGGCATTTGATAAAACAACATTAGCAGTTTTTCTTCCCGCTCCAGCAAGTGAAGTTATTTCTTCCATTGTCTTTGGGACTTCTCCGTTAAATTTTTCCTTAAGTTGATTGAACATAAGTATTAAATTTTTAGATTTATTTCTATATAAACCTATTTGTTTTATCCGTTTTTCAAGTTCCTCATTCGTTAATGTTAAAAGTGAATCTAAATCTGGATAATCCTTAAATAAATCTTTTGTTACCTCATTTACTTTTTTATCTGTTGTTTGAGCAGACAATATTGTAGCTATAAGCAATTGTAGTGGTGTTTCATAATTCAATTCACATTTTGCATCTGGATATGTCTCTTTTAATATATCTACAATTTTTTTTGTCCTTGCTTTCATATCTTTTGTAATCTCCTTACTTATAAATTCCTCTATAACTTTCAGGTAAAAGACTAGCTATACTCCTCATTAGGATATCCATACATTTATTATCATATTCATGTTTGTCTTCATCCTTTTCTTTAGCAGGAAATACAATTTTTTCACCTATATTTATAGTAACATCAGCATGTTGCCATTTCTCTGCTCCCATATCACCACTTTTACTTATAGGTAATAACTTATCTGTTCCAGACATACCAATTGGAATTATTTCTGCTTTCGCCATCCTTGCAAATAACAGAATTCCCTTTTTACCTTCTATCATAGCACCTGTCCTACTCCTAGTACCTTCAGGAAATATTAAAATATCATTTCCCTCTTTAAGAGTTTTAACAACTCTTGTAATAGCTTCCTTATCAGCAGAATTAGGCTTTATTGGTATGTTCTTCACTATCTGAGTTCCTAATTTCGTTATTGGATCTTCTGACAATTTTATTCCCATTACAAAATGAGGATCACTTTTCTCTTTTAGCATTTTTGATAAAACTAATCCATCCGAATTACTCAAGTGATTACATACAAATATTCTTGGTTTTTTTACTTTATCTATATTATCTGCTCCATTAACAGTTATATTAGCATATTTTCTTATATAATTATCTACTATTTTTTTTGCTATTTTTATAATTATTCCTTCTGGCATCATTCTTATTAATTTTATTGCAACTGGTGATAACATTTTTCTCCAACCTTTCTTAATAATCACATTTTATATTATACTACTAATTACATTTTATTACAATTATTCAATTCTATACAAGTATTACATGCATAATATATTATTGATTATTATTTATATACATTATATATGCTTTCATATGTCTATGCAATTACCAAAAATATTAAGGTTATTGTAAGATTTAACACCAATTATACTAATATCTTCTTTTATTATTATAACTTATTTGCAAAAAGCATTTTAATTATGACCAAGATAAATTAATATAACTTATTTAACTTTATCAGAATTTTAATATAAAAAATGCATTAACTAAACTTTCTTGGTCTAAAGTTTAATTAATGCATCTATTAATTTTCAGATTATGATACATTTCTTAATAAAATAATTAATAAAAAATGCTCTATTTTAATATTTAGTAAAACCTCTTAACTTAGTAAAATTCCTATAAATAAATGCTACTGAACTATACAAGATACGAGTTTATATTAATTGTACTTCATATATTCCAATACTATAAAGCATTAAATAACCATATCGTTAAATATTTTCTTTTTGCGTCCTTTTAAATCACTAATTTCAATTATTGCTGCACTTGCACTATTTCTAACAATATTTTTAGCCTGAACTCCTATTGCTGTTGCACTTGCTGGTACATTCTTTACAACTACAGCATTAGCTCCTATCTTAGCACCCTTTCCTACAGTTATAGGTCCAAGCACCTTTGCACCTGTACCTATTAAAACATCATCCTCAATAGTTGGATGCCTTTTCCCTACGTCCTTACCTGTACCACCTAGAGTTACACCATGATAAAGCGTAACATTATCGCCAACTTCTGCAGTCTCACCAATAACTACTCCCATTCCATGATCTATAAACAACCCTTTTCCTATCTTAGCTCCCGGATGAATTTCTATACCTGTAAAAAACCTAGATAATTGGGAAATTAATCTCGCCAAGAAAAACCATTTCTTTAAATATAGGGCATGTGCGATTCTATATGATATTAGTGCATGAATACATGGGTACAATAATAATACTTCCAGTTTACTTTTAGCTGCTGGATCTTCGTTTAAAACTCTTTCTAGATCGTAATTTAATTTTTTAAACACAGCCTATTCTCCTTTCTATAGTTTTCAGTAGAGCTTTTCACATATACAATTATTAATAGAACTTCATTAGTATCTTAAGTTAAATCAATTGTTTCACTGTTAATTGCTGATGATTAATAAAACTTTTATAGTTAAATTAATTAATCATATAATCCCATAGATATATACTTTTCTCCCCCATCTGGAGCAATAGCCAATACCTTTTTACCTTTTCCAAGTCTTTTTGCAACCTGTATTGCTGCATATACAGCTGCACCTGAAGATATTCCAATCAATACGCCTTCATTTTCAGCAAATGCTTTTGCTGTTTTAAATGCATCTTCATCTCTTACTTGTAGTATTTCATCTACATATTCCTTATCATAAACTCCTGGAACAAATCCTGCCCCTATACCTTGAATTTTATGACCACCTGGATTTCCACCACTTAAAACTGGTGAATTTGCTGGTTCAACTGCAAATGCTTTAATATCCGAATTCTTCTTTTTTAAATTTTTAGATACTCCTATCACAGTTCCACCACTTCCAACTCCTGCAACAAAGGCATCTAAATCTGGAATGTCTTTATATATTTCTTCTGCTGTTGTTTCATAGTGCTTTTCTGGATTAGCTATATTTTCAAATTGTTGAGGGATAAAAAATCCTTCTCCACTTCCTATTTCTAGAGCCTTTTCTATAGCTCCCTTCATCCCCTTAGATCCTTCAGTCAATATCAGATTTGCGCCGTATGCTTTTATAAGATCTCTTCTTTCCTTACTCATTGTTTCTGGCATTACTATTGTTACACTATAACCTTTCAATTTTCCTATAAGTGCGAGTGCTATTCCTGTATTTCCGCTTGTAGGCTCTACTATTGTTGCCCCTGGCTTTAATACTCCTTCTTTCTCAGCTCTTTCGATCATTCCTAACGCTGCTCTGTCTTTAACACTTCCACCCGGATTAAATTTTTCAAGTTTTACGTATATATCTGCACTATTTTCGTCCTTAATTAAATTATTAATTTTTAAAATAGGTGTATTTCCTATTAACTCTAATCCTCCATTATAAACCATATTATTATTCTCCTCCTCAAACTTCTACTAATTTTAGTATATCTTTTTACATTCTTTTTATATTAAATATAATAAAAAAACTTCATCCTCCATAAAAAATTATAGAGACGAAGTAAATTTCGCGGTTCCACTCTAATTGGATTAAATAACTAATCCCTCTCAATTTTGATACTTAAGATATCATATCACTATAACGGGTGATCCCGGAAAATCATACTAAAAAATATATCAAAAAATCAATGGATATACTATCGCTCCATTTTTTAATATATTTAATTTCAAATTTCAACTCCAAAGAGCACTTCACATAAATTCTAGATAAAAAGTTCTCAGCATCCTTTTCTCTCTGTAAACTTCCTTTATGCTACTTTTCTTTTTCATAGTTTTTAATTCTTAGTGTTTTGATAGGTTTTATATTATAATTATATTCTTTCTAAAAAAAAAGTCAATACTTTTTAAAGTTTTAATTAAAAAGTGTTGACTTTCTTAAATATATAAAAACAAGTATTCCTGATAGGTAAATACTAAAACTAAAATATTCTTTTTATTAAAAATTTAAATGATTTATGTTCTAATTTTTCTTCTTCCAGAGTGGATACAAAAATTCATCTATTAAATCATGAATAATTACTATTCCAATTAATTTTTCGTATTCATCTACTACTGGCACTGAATTCAAATCATATTTTGAGGCAACCTCTATAGCTTCGCTAATTTCATCATCATGCCTTACACGTGATACAGAATAGTCCATTATTTCTCTTATCTTCAACTCACTATCACTAACTATTAAATCTCTTAAAGATACCACACCTTGAACACGTTCTTCTTCATCCGTTATATAAATATAATAAATAACTTCTTCATCTGGTTTTGTTTCTTTCAATATCTCAATAGTATCTCCAACTGTAATATCTAGATTAACAGATATAAATTCTTTACTCATTATACTACCAACAGTTTCATCCTCATATTGCAACAATTCCTTAACTTCATCTGCATCTTCTTTTTCTAAATTTACTAATATTTTTTCTCTTTCCTCTTCATCTAAATCATCTAGCAAATCAGCTATCTCATCATTAGGCATATTTTCTAGCACTTCTACAGTTTTGCTGTCAGATAATTCCTTAATTATTGTCCCCTTATATTCTGAATCTATTTCCTCTAATGTATCGGCTGCTAAATCCTCATCCAGCGATTCCAACACTTGTTTTCTTGAGTTTGTATCTAGATTTTCTAATATATCTGCAAGGTCCGCTGGATGTAGAGTTGACAATTTTTTATATGGTATGGATAATTTCAAATTATTTTCAACCATTTCCAAGGATTCAACATCATCCCATCTTAAAACTTTATCTTCTAACTTCTTTCTCATGATCCCGTATATGAATTTCATAATACCAGCTATTTTTAGTCTTCTGTATCTCGCTAATTTTCCTGTTTCAACTCCAATAACTCTGTATTCTCCTGCAATTTTTGCGATTCTCAAATCATTAACCCTTACAACTTGTTTTCCATTTATATCAACTATCTTTTTATCTAATAGATTTTCTGAAAGAAGATAACTATACCTCATCGGTAATATTTCTTTACTTCCTCTTGTTGTGATCTTAATTTTACCATCCCTATTTAAAAATTCTATATATCTAAACTCATAATGAAAGGCTACTCCGTCCTTTTTAAGCTTATACCCAATTATTCTAGGATATCCATCCTCAGTAGTCACATAAATGTCTCTTAGAGTTCCTAAAACATCACCAAACTCGTCATAAACTTTTTTATCTAGAATGTTAGTATATAGAAATATAGATAATTCCATCTTAATTATTTCCCCCCTACTTCTGCAGAAAGAAAATCCTTAAGTAAAATTAGTATTGTAACTAAATTGCATCTACTTATATCTTTTAAGGCAAGATAAAAGATTTTCCTTCTGAATATATTTAGTTTTTGCCATATTATAGTTTATATTCTGAGGTCCTTCCTCCATCTTTTACACCGCCCTGTATATCTTCACTTAGTTATAATTTACTACTATCTCTAATTATTATATTACATAGAAGTAAAAAGGCAATAATTTTTTGTTTTGATTTATCTTTTAAACACATAAAAATTTCTTTAATTAATCCTCAATTTGTAAATTATAAATATTTCTTTATGAGTTGCATTGAATTTACACTACACTTGCCTATTGATATTGTTTGTAAACTAATTATTGTTATGTTAATATACTTTAAGAATAAGCTTTAAAAGCTTATTCATTTGACTTTTTAATTATTTATTACGTTAGTATAATATCCCAATATAGCGATCTTTAATATACGTAATTTTAATATAAATATGCTTTAAGTAAAATAAATTAAGAATTGGAGTTAATATTATATGAAGCTTTGTAAAGAATTCTTACCTATTAGTAAAGAAGACTTAAAAAAAAGAAAAATTGACCAATTAGATTTTATTATTGTTTCTGGCGATGCTTATGTAGATCACCCTTCTTTTGGTACTGCTATTATAGGCAGAACTCTTGAAGCACAAGGTTTTAATGTTGGTATTATAGCTCAACCTAATTGGCATAGTTCTGAGGATTTCAAAAAATTAGGTAGGCCTAAATATGGTTTCCTAGTTAATTCAGGGAATATAGATTCTATGGTTAATCACTATACAGCCGCAAAGAAAACAAGACGTGAAGACTTATATTCTCCTGGAGGAGAGGCTGGCCACAGACCAGATAGATCAATAATTGTTTACTGCAATAGAATACGCGAAGCTTATAAAGATGCAGCTATTGCAATCGGAGGAATAGAGGCAAGTCTTAGACGCTTTGCTCACTATGACTACTGGGATAATAAAGTTAGAAGAAGTATCCTTGTAGATTCTAAAGCTGATTTATTGATGTACGGCATGGGCGAAAAAACCGTTGTTCAAATTGCAGAGTTATTAAGATATGGAGCAAATATTAAAAATATAACAAGTGTTCGTGGGACTTGTTATTTGACTAAAGATATATCTAATATTAAAAATGCAGTTATAGTCCCTTCATTTGACGAAGTATCTACGGATAAGGAAGCTTATGGTGAAGCTTATAAATTAGAATACTACGAACAAGATTCTATAAACGGTAGAACTATAATTCAACAATACGGTGATAGATATTTAGTTCAGAATCCACCTCAAGAAAACTTAACTCAAGAAGAAATGGATATGACATATGATTTACCTTACACAAGAACCTATCACCCTATATATGAAGAAAAGGGCGGCATACCTGCAATACAAGAAGTTAAATTTTCTATAACAAGCCATAGAGGCTGTTTCGGCTCATGTTCATTTTGTGCGCTAACATTTCATCAAGGAAGAGTAATTCAGAATAGAGGGCAAGAGTCAATAATTGACGAAGCAAAGCTTTTAACGACTTTACCTGACTTCAAAGGATATATTCATGATATTGGAGGTCCTACTGCAAATTTTAGACATAGAGCTTGTAAGAAACAAATAGAACACGGTACTTGCAAAAATAAACAATGTATGTTCCCTAGCCCATGTAAAAACTTGATAATAGATCATACTGAGTATCTTTCTCTATTAAAGAAAGTTAGAAAACTGCCTGGAATAAAAAAGGTATTTATACGTTCTGGTCTAAGATATGATTATTTAATACATGATAAAAATGATGCATTTTTTAAAGAATTATGCGAGCATCATATTAGTGGTCAGTTAAAGGTTGCTCCAGAACATGTAGTTCCAAAAGTATTGAATCAGATGGGTAAACCAACAAGAGAAGTCTATGATAGATTTGTTAATAAGTATTTTCAAATTAATAAGCAAATAGATAAAAAGCAATTTTTAGTGCCTTATTTAATGTCATCTCATCCAGGTTCTGATATAAATGCAGCAATAGATTTAGCATTATACATTAAAGAGATGGGATATACACCTGAACAAGTGCAAGATTTTTACCCAACACCAGGAAGCTTATCAACAACAATGTATTATACTGGATTCAACCCAATTACCGGAGAAAAAGTTTATATTCCCAAAACACCCGAAGAGAAAGAAATGCAAAGAGCTTTAATACAGTTTGCTGTTCCTAAAAATTATCAAAAAGTAAAGAAAGCTCTACTTAAAGCTCACAGAGAAGACCTAATTGGTAATAGTAAAAACTGTTTAATAGGCTTTGCTCCTGGAAAACTAGGCTATCAAGGTAAGCATAAATCAAACAATAGTCCTAGGAATAACTCAAATAAAAATTCAAATGTTAGTAGTAAAATATCTAATGAAAAAAATTCTATGAGTAATGCTAAGAATAATTCAACTAATAGCAATAAAAAACACTCAAATAAACATTCATCTGATAATTATTCAAATAGAAGAAAAGGAACCATATAAAAGAAAGGATACTTAGTTGCTTGATATTGCAACTAAGTATCCTTTCTGTCTATTAACCGTTAGCACATATTACTATTATTCAAAAAAATCCTCTGCACACTTATAACAACTTACCTTAGTATTACCTGCTATTTACATATTCTAAAGCGCGAATTCGTACTCAATTCATTTCCTATGAACGATAATTGTTCTTTGGCAATATTTTAAAGCCCTTTAATACTAAATTTATGATTATAAGAAATAACATATCGCCAATTACCGAATAAGGGAAGAGTTTAATTCCACCTAAGATAATAATATCCTCTATCATTACTATTAATATTGCTATAATTATAAACCATATTCCCTTCTTATTTGCATATGGTCTATCCAATAAAATTACATTTAGTATCAGTAATGCACCAAGTAGTATTAGCGAAAACAAAAATAAAATAGTTTCCTTATCTATCTGTAAGATAAATCCATATAAATAATTTACCTGAACTGTCAACTTTGAAGTTTGCATTATTACAGCATAAATAATACATACTGTTGCTGCAATAACATATGTTCCACCAAAATTCAACTTCTCAGATCTTAAATAAACATAGCTTACAGCTAGCACTATAAGAGGCACTGATAGATGATTCAAAAATATTATTGGTTTTAAATAATATATTATTGTACTATTCTTGAGTATACACAATAAAAATAATGCTATATGCCTTAATAAAAATAATGTAATTACTAATGCCAAATATATTTTTATTTTCTTTGGTGAAACCTCAAGATTCTTTCTTATAAGTGAAATTGACAAAAAAATTATAAGTAACAAAAATAAATAATATGCAAAATTCACAAATTACGCTCCATTCCATATTCCTGTTACTTATATTTATTACTGTCTATCTTATTTTATACCTAAAAGTTTAATTCCACCCTTAATACATTGAACCCTCAATGGAAAATCAGGCCCTCTTTCTCCATCAATATCTGTAACAATGTCTTCTGGAGATTCTATATATAAATCATCTGTTTTAAAATAAACCACTTTATCCGAATCTAAATGCTCGCCTTTTAAAAGCTTTATAAAAAGTGGTATTAGCTCTATTATTTGTATAGCCTTAAATATTATTACGTCGAGTTTTCCGTCTGTAACTTCTGCTTCTGTAGCTAAGTTAAAGTTTCCAGCAGTTTTACCATTAAAAACCAAAAGCAAATACATCTCTCCGTCATAATCACATTCTTTAGATGATAATTTTATCTTTAACTTTCTAAAGTTAGGTAATTCTTCAAGACCTTTTAGATAATATGCTAACTTCCCTATTGTATTTTTTAAATTTACATCAGTTTTTTGAGATACATCAGTGAAAAGTCCTGAGCTTGCTACATTTATAAAATACTTCTCATTTATTTTTCCAACGTCAACAGCTACTGGCTTTGAGCTTAATATTTGCTTACATGCTTCTTCTATATCATTTGGCATATTAATAAACTTTCCAAAGTCATTTGCAGTTCCAACTGGTAATATACCTATAGGTATATTTATGTTTTTATTTTTCATAGCATTTACTAAAGAATCCACTGTTCCATCTCCACCAGCTATTAAAATATAGCTATAAGTTTCATCTATTATATCTAATGCCTCTGCTAAATCTTTACCTTTTTGAATTCTATATGGCACTACTATTAATCCTACTTCTTGGTGTAGTTTTATAATGTTGTCTAATTCGCTTATTATACTATTTTCTCCTGAGTATGGGTTGTATATGAATCTAACCTTTTTCATAAATTAACCTACCTCCAATAAATTTTCTTAAATTATTATTTATATACATAAAAAATAGCCTTAAAATAATTCTTAATACAAAATTATAATTAGCTCTAAATACATATATTAAATTCCTATAAATATTTACATATAATACCTTTGTCATAGAGTTTATTATATCATTTTACTTACTTAATGTCGATACTAGATAATCTTAATAAAAACTTAAAGTTAATTTTGCACCTTATATTATTTTCATTTATGTGCTATAATAACTCTTTGTAAGTATTTTTTATAATTTTAGGAGTGATTTTATGAGGAAAAGTTGTATTCCTAATGTATTTACCTTTATTAATTTATCTTGTGGAATTATATCTATATTATCAGTAATGAATGAAAAGTATGCAATATCAGGTGCATTTATTTTATTAGCAGGATTGGTAGATAGATATGATGGAAGAATAGCTCGTTTTTTAAACGTTTCTAGTGAATTAGGTAAAGAATTAGATTCTTTAGCAGATTTGGTTTCATTTGGAGTAGCACCATCTATATTAGTATATATATTATTTAATCTTGAATCTTTTGGCCCTAAAGGATTATTTGGATTTATAGTTTTATTACTATTTCCAATTTGTGGTGCCTATAGATTAGCTAGATTTAATACTACTGATTTTGACGGCGCTTTTACTGGTATACCAATAACAATAGCAGGTTGCTTTATGGCATTCTTTTCATTAATTATATTTAATTTTAATATTACACCATCGATTTATCTTGTCGTTCTTTTGATGATCCTTGGTTCATACTTAATGGTAAGTAAAATTAAATTAAAGAAATTTTAATTATAATTCATAATAAAAAACTCTATCCTAAAGTTTCAAGATAGAGTTTTTTTGTTTAGTTTTCATCATTATTCTTCTCTTTCTGAGTTTTGAAAATTCAATTCATTATCTATTTCAGTAAATATCTTATCTTTCTCTGTACTTACTGTAATATATTCATTTTTAATCTTGCAATACTTTAGATAAGAACCTTCGCATCGTTCTAAAGTACTTATCAACTTATCTATTAATTCACCTACATTTTCAACTCTCTCTAGTGCTTTCTTAACTTCACTTTTCTCTGCTAAATTTACACCGTATAGTTCTGATGCTCCAGCAATTAATAGTCTATAAACATCCACATAATTCTTTAATAATACACTTAAATTATCGATATCTTCATATTGTTTTTTAGCTAAATCATTAAATCTCATAATTAATCCTTTACAAAAAATTAATACTATCTAAATAAAATATTTGTAGTTAATCCCTAATAAGTGACTAACTACAAATAATACATTACATTCTTAATGTTTCACCATCAGCATATTCATTATCTATATCGTTAAATATATTGTTAGAGCTATAATGTTCTTCTTCACTTTCAACTATATCATCAAACTTATATTTTTCATGGCAAGGTTTTTGAAGCAAATCTTCATCTAAATCTAAAAACATCATTCCTTTGTTTGAAATATCTTCATCATGGTACGTGCTCATCTGAAACATTTTATTTTCTTGCGGCTTTTCACTAAGAGTCATACTTTCATCAATCTGAAAATACTTAAACTCCAAACTTCTGTTAATAGGCTTCTCTTTCAAACCCTCTACATAAACCACAGGAACCACAAATTCTTCAGGATATTCATAAATCATATGTTTTCCCCCTACTTACAATCCTCATTACATAATCTTCTAAAATATGCTCTTGGATATCTACATAATGGGCATTTCATAGGTGCTTCCTTACCTTCGTATATATAACCACAATTTAGACATATCCATTCTTCTTCTCTATCTGATTTAAACATCTTACCTTCTTTGAGTTTTTTAGCTAAATCTAAAAATCTCTCCTTATGATGTTCTTCAACTTCTTGAAGTTCTTTATAAAAATCTGCAATATCATCAAAACCTTCTTCTCTAGCAATTTCTTCAAATTCTTTATAAATTACCTTACTTTCTTCAGATTCGCTAAGTGCAGATTCTATCAAATTATTTTTTGTATTATTAATCCTATCTAAATATCTTCTAAATACTTCTCTTGCATGCGCTTTTTCATTACCTGCAGTTGCTTCAAATACCTCTGCAACATAGAGGAAACCATCATCCCTAGCTTTCTCAGCATAAAAAGTATATTTATTTCTAGCTCTAGACTCTCCTGCAAATGTTTTAAATAAATTTCTTTCAGTTTGACTACCTTTTAAGTTCATCTTTGTCTCCCAAAATATTACTTTCTCTCATATATAAACTATTCATTTTATACTTTTGGTTACCTCATAAGTTAACTCATAATGATGAAACATGCTTATTAGCTTAAATCATAAAATATTGTTTATTACTTTTTTATAATTCCGATCTTTTAGGATACAATTATCTTCTTTTCCTGATTACAAGTTAAGATTACTTCTTGCTTATCGCTTGATTTAGTAATTAGCCTAACATCATGCCCCCATAATTCTTGAACGTACTTCAACGTTTCCTTTGCATAAGAAAGCTCAAGTGGTCTTCCGTCGAAAACATTTTCTAGGGTCAATGTATAATTCTTCTTATTCAAATCAACAACTCTAATATATGGTATATTCCCCATACCAGCAGTATAACTTAAAGTATCTCTAATAGTTTTCCAGCCAGTTTCATCTGAAATTTCTTCAATGACAACATCAAAAGTTCTTTGATTATATTGAAATAAATTTAATTCTTCGCACAATTCTTTAGTTAAATAACGTCGTAAAAATGAAGAATCTCTTTCAATTTCTCTTACTTCAAATATTTTTTCCTTTCCGTATCTTTTTTCAATATCTTCAAATACTTTGAAACCAACATAATAAGGATTTAACCCGCCTATAGCAGGAGCTATTACATCATTATGCCTTTTCAAGAACTCTAAATGTAGTTCTTGTGGCAATTCTAATTGTTTTAAAATATTATAGTGTGTATAGCTTGCCCATCCTTCATTCATAATTTTAGTTTCAATTTGAGGAATAAAATATTCTGTTTCTCTCTTAACAATTCTTAATACTGTTTTCTGCCATTCTTGTAACTGACCATAATTTATTATAAATCCCATGAGATCATCAACAGGTTCCAATGGAATCTTATCTAAATCTGGTAAACTAATTTCTTCATAAGGATCTAAAATATCTCTATTTTCTTTTTTGCGTTCATAATCTTTTAAAATATTTTCTTTAATCTCATTGTTAGTCAGTTCCTTAACTCCAACAGTTCTTTTAGATTGATACCTTATCGCATGACCTGCATCTAGTATTCTTTCAACTTCCGAGTATCCAATACTT
The DNA here is from genome assembly GCF_002969175.1 of Clostridium sp. MF28. Lineage (NCBI taxonomy): Bacteria > Bacillati > Bacillota > Clostridia > Eubacteriales > Clostridiaceae > Clostridium > Clostridium sp. MF28. The sequence goes on along the minus strand of NZ_CP014331.1, from coordinate 4,061,081 downwards.
GGATCATCAATATAATTTCTTATTATTTTGGCATCTAAATTAAACATTTCTAAAGTATATTTAGCATTAGTTCCTTCTTTAAATAATCTGTTATTTCTGAAGAAGTCATTATGCCCATATACATGGGCCATTGTTAATATCTGTAACAATAACGTATTATCCTTCATTAAATATGCTAAACAAGGATCTGAATTAATAACCATTTCATAAGGAAGGCCAGTAAGATTTAAAGAATAAAGTGTTTTACTTTTCTCATAAGATTTACCAAAACTCCAATGTGGATATCTTGAAGGCATTCCAACATAAGCTTCATATCCAATCATCTCATTAAAGCCTATAATTTCAAATTCTTGAGGATAACATTCTAGCCCATATTCCTTAACCTTTTTCTCTATTTTCTCATTCCACTTTTCAATATCACTAAAGCTATATTCCAATTTCTTATTCCTCCTTTAACTCCTTCCTAAGCATAATCTTAAGTGCATCCCATAAGTCCTTCTTTTCTTTTATAATTACAGGAACAAATTTTTCATTAGTGATCTCTTTTTTGAACTTATGATACATTGTAGTGGTATATGTGGATGGTAAAAGTTCTGCATAGCCGAACATATTGCTAACCTCACATATATCTTTTACCGCTGCAACTGCTTTTTCATTATCTTCAGACCAGTTATCTCCATCACTTGCGTATATGCTATATATATTCCATGCTGCCGGAGGATACTTCTCTTCAATCACCTTTAATGCCTCATTAATGCCACTAGATATATAAGTACCACCAGATTCAGACTTATGGAAGAATTCGAATTCATCTACTCTCTTTGCAACTGTAGTATGATATATAAATTCAAATGCTATATTGTTATATTTTCTTTTTAGAAAAGTTGCCAACACGAAAAAATAAGATCTTGCTAAATATTTTTTAGTCACATCCATAGAACCAGAAGCATCCATGATAAATAGCATTACTGCATTGCTATCTTTTTTAGGTTTTAATTTAACCCTATAGTACCTAAGATCCTCCTCTCTAAAAGGAAATCTTTCTAACTCTTCATCACTTTCTAATTCCTTTAAAGCTCTCTTCTTTCCCTGTTTTCTTGCTATCTTTGACATAACTGTTTTCTTTTTTGCAAGTCTTGGTCTTATTCCATGAGTTTGATATCCTCTCTTCTTGCCGCTAGTTTCAGTAACTATTTCTGAATATTTTTTTTGATCCAAATTAGGTAGGTTAAGATCTTCAGATATATAGTCCATTAGCTCCTCGAGAGTGATTTCTGTTTCATATATATCATCACCCTCTTCATTTCCAGCTCCCTGGTTTCCTTTGGCCAATTTCTTATTTCCATTTCCTAATTTTTCTCCCCTTTTTTCGTTACCTACTCCACTAGCCACTCCCTTAGAGTTCTTTCCATAGACGAATTGATATTCCTTAATTCCTTTAATTGGTATCTTAAATTTTTTGTTTTTACTCTCTCCAACTATACTCTCTTCTGATAATATATCTCCCAAATTTTCTTTTATTGATTTTTCTACAAGTTGCCTATGCCTTCTTCTATCTTCTATGGATCTGTCGTGATCAATTTGATTGTTAGTGTAATCTCTAAATATTGCCATAAGCTAATCTAATCCCTCCATAAGTTATTAGCTGCATATTTTAAGATTACGTCACAACAATGAAGACAATATCCGTTTCTTTTCATTTCTTCAACCATAGAATCATATTTCTCTGCTTGTTCCTTATCCCTAACCTTTGATTTAGTTATGATTCTTGATAAATCTTTAACTGAAGCTGTTAATTTCTTTTCTATTGCTTCCTTCAAAGGCTCATAAGAAGTATAATCTAATTTTCCGCCTTTCCTAACTATATAGAACATATATGAAGTCACATCTGATCTAAAGCCTTTAGCTGATGCGGCATATACACCTATTTGCTCTTCTATGCTTCTCATAAATTCTTCATCTGGATTAAGTTCTTCACCAGTTGAAACATCTTTTATCTTAGTCTTATTTACATATGCCTCAGCATTATCTATATAATTGTTAAATAAACTCTCAGCTTGTTCTCTAAATGAGTGAATAAATGCCTTTGTAATTTCTCTTTCAAGAATTTTATTATATTCTTTTCTTATATTATCCTGAATAAAGCCTAAATACTTCTTTTTATCATCTGCTGCAATATCTAGTTCTCTAACAGATTTTATTATACTTTCCATTATACTAAGTGGATTTATGCAATCATATCCTGACTCAGCAAGTGCATTATCTATTGCTTTTATGATAAATCTTGTACTTATTCCCTTCATGCCCTCATATTGACCGGCTTCTTCTCTAAGTTCTCCAATATCGATCTTCTTTGTAGTTCCTTTTTCAACAATCTCTTCTCCATTGTAGATCTTAAGTTTTGTCACCGCGTCTACTTTAGCTGAAGGTGTTAACCTTGAAAGTATTGCAAACATCGCTGCGATTTCAATAGTATGTGGCGCTATATGCGCTTTAAAATTGCTCTTCTTTAATATTTTTTCATATATCTTAACTTCTTCATCTAGTTCTAAGCAATATGGAACTTCAACTTTTACAATTCTATCTAAAATTGCTTCATTTGTATGATCTGATTTAAATTTATTCCATTCTGCCTCATTTGAGTGAGCAACTATGACTCCATCAAAGTAAATCATTGAACCCTTACCTGGAGATGGTACTGATTTTTCTTGGGTTGCAGTAATTATTGTATGAAGATATTCAACATCATTCTTAAATACCTCTATAAATTCTACTAGTCCACGGTTACCGACATTAAATGCTCCATTTAGAGAAAAAATTCTTGGATCATCTTCAGAGTACATATCCATCTTAGAAATATCAATTGATCCTGTTAGTATTGATGTATCTTGATTATTAGGATCAACAGGTGGAACTACTCCAATTCCTTTTCTTGATCTAATAGAAAATCCTGTTCTTTCAACCGGAAAATCTTCATAAACTCCCTTAAGTTCATTAACAAGTTTATACCTGCATACTGGGCATAAATCTCCTTCGATTTGTACTCCTAACATTTCCTCAAATTTTGGTCTTAAATGCTTTGGAATTAAATGAAGAGGTTCTTCATGCATTGGGCATCCCTTTAATGAATAAACTGGTTCACAACTTTCTAAAGCTGATTTTAAACTCTCAACTATTGAAGATTTACCTGCTCCTACTGGACCAACAAGATATAATACTTGCCTTGATTCTTCACCTTTCATGGCTGCTGATTTAAAATAACTTGCAAGTTTCATTATAACTTTATCAATTCCGTAAAAATCATTTTTAAAAAAGCCATATTTTCTTATTAAATCATTTCCATAAATTTTTCTTACTCGAGGGTTTTCTTCACCTTTTAACTCCTCTACGCCTTTGCTCATAATCATTTCATAGATTCTTTTATGCGCAAGATTAACAACTTCTGGATTCTCCTTAACAATATCTAAATATTCTAGAAAACTTCCTTCAAACTTTTGGGTGTTAGACTTTTCTCTATCTGTTTCTATAAATTCTTTAAAGTTCATACTCATAAACACTCCTCCTCCTTTATAACTAAAATATATTCAATTAAACAAAGACATTATGACTACTTTTTTCAAATACTTACTGTTTAATTCCTATTAAATAAAAACCTAAACAATAACCATACAAATTTATCACTAAGTGAGTGTTATTTCATAACTTTATTAAATAACATCCATATAATAATTTTGTTTTTCCCTGTAGCCTGTCTAATATATAGATATTTTGATATTTCTAATTAATAACTAATTATTAAATAAATTAATAATATTTCAAATTTATACCTTAAAACATTAAATTCTTTTGCACTAAAAAAGGAATATTTTAAGTTTTTTATACTCAAAATATTCCTTCTTTAACTATTAAATTGTATATATTATACAATTCACATTTCAGAAATCATTCTGAAATATAACTATATAATATATACAATCGCGCCTATGTTTAATTTCTATTTTATTAGTCAAAAGTTCTTGGAGTAAATTCAGAATCTTTCGCTTTTGGCTCACCAAAAACTGATTTTACGCTTTCTGCTTGTGGATTATGATTTAAAGTCTTATGTTTGCTTGTATGTTTCTTTTTCATACTGTTGTCCATTTATATCACTCTCCTCTTCCTATTGACTCTTTAATATTATGTGTATTTTAGACTGTTTTATGCTGGCTAATGTTGTATATATATATTTAGTTTTCTATAAGTTCTTTTATATCATCAACTGACGCACCTATTGTAAATATTATATTTTCATCAATTCTTAATTTACTTTCATTTTCGTTAATTTTTATTTTGTTGACAGTTAAGTTATTCGGACGTAATTCTTTGTATCTAGTACTTGATATATCTATATCAAACTTTTTATCTTTAGCGCCTGTAATTTTTATTACAGATCCATGCTCATTACCATCACGCTCTACACTTATATCTATAATGTTGTCTTTTCCATTGCAGCCACAGTTTGAATTATTTGGATACTTTAAAACATTAGCATTACCAGTTATTGTAGCCCATCCACCACTCAAGGCTAATTTCACTAATATGTTCAAATCATATTTATCCTCTATTTTCTTTAAAAGTTTTCCTAATTCAAATATTGTTAAATCTAGTTTCATTCTATAGTCTCCTTTGCTTATGTAATATACCATCTATTATAATTGCTTTTATAAAAAATTAATAATTTAATTTCCCTCTATCTATATACTTGTTAATATAAAATATAAAGGATATATCAAACAGATAAAAACATTTTGATATATCCTCTTTATATTATAGGTGATCCTTTTCTTTATGTGGAGGCGCACCTATCTTTTTTCCATCAATAATGCCTAAATCCGCATTATTTTTAGGATCTATTTTTCTACGTTCAGCATTAGATTTAGGTCTATCTTTTATTCTGTTTTTGTTATTATCCATATGTATCACCTCATTATTATGGTGTACATTTAAATTCATTTTATACTGCTGGCTTTAAAATTAAAATTTATTCAAATAATTATTAATAAAATTAACTATTGCCAATTAATATGGTTATCTATTATTCCTGAACTTACCTCTTTCATATTGCTCAGGCCATTTTACCTCACCATCTAATTTTGAATCAGCTTCAAGCGGCCAGTATGGTTTTCTTAAAAGAATTCTTCCTAAGAAAACCATATCTGCTCTATCATTTTGAATTATTTCCTCTGCCATATAAGGCGATATAATAAGTCCTCCAGCCATTACAGGAAGTCCTGTATTTTCTTTTATTATCTCTGCAAGTTTTATCTGATATCCTTCATATACCTTAATTGGAACAGGAGTTGGTGCAACGCCACCTGAGCTTACATTAATTATATCAATTCCTTCTTCTTTAACCAAATTTATTATTTTAGCCAAATCCTCTGGATGATTTCCTTCATTTAAATAATCTTCAGCACTTATCCTAAGTATTATTGGTTTTTCCTTTGTCCACACTTCTCTAACCGCTTTTACTACTTCTTTTAGAAATCGCGCTCTATTTTCTAAGTTTCCTCCATATTCATCATTTCTTTTGTTGGTAAGAGGAGATAAAAATTGATTTATTAAGTATCCGTGAGCACCGTGGATCTCTATAATATCATATCCTATTTCAATACACCTTTTAGCAGCACTTTTAAAGGCATTTATTACTTCATTTATATTCTCTTTACTCATTTCCTTTGGAACTTTATATTCACTACTAAATGCTTCAGCACTAGGTCCTATAATCTCAAGATTCTTTATTTCACACTTTCTACCTGCATGACCAAGTTGAATTCCCATAACCGCACCTAGGCTTTTACATGTATCAACTATCTTCTTTAAGCCATCTATTTGTGAATCATTCCATATTCCTAAATCTTTATCGCTTATTCTTCCTCTACTTTCAACTCCAGTTGCTTCTTGGATTATAAGTCCTACTCCGCCTAAAGCTCTTGTAGCATAATGTATTTTATGCCACTCAGTGGCTATTCCATCTTCTTTAGCTGTATACATACACATAGGCGCCATAACAACTCTATTTTTAAATTCTAAATTTTTGAGTTTAAAATTTGAAAAAAGTTTTGACATATAATTCTCCTCCCTTGTGTTTTTATATTTATGATGTTAATTCTATTCTTTCCTAATTAAACAATTGGATACTGAATTTTAAATATTAATTACCCATATAAAATCATTGTAAAAAACTACAGCTTATTAATAATACTAGCATTATATGCCGCCCCGAAACCATTATCTATATTAACTACGCTAACACCGCTAGCACAGCTATTCAACATAGATAATAAGGCTGCAATTCCTCCGAAATTAGCACCATATCCAACACTTGTTGGCACTGCTATTACTGGCTTATCTACAAGTCCTCCTACAACACTTGCTAAGGCACCTTCCATTCCGGCAATTACTATAACAACTTTTGCGCCCCTAATAACATCCAATTTTGAAAAAAGTCTGTGTATCCCTGCAACTCCAACATCAGTTATTTTTTCAACTCTATTGCCTAATATACTAGCTGTTTCAAATGCCTCCTCCACAACAGGCAAATCAGAAGTACCTGCTGCAACAATTGCTATATAATTCTCCGTAAGAGGTTGTTCATTTTTCCTAATAGTTATTGTTCTGCCAAGTTTATTATATTTTGCTTCTTTACATATTTCTTTAACTGCATTGTACATTTCCTCATTGGCTCTCGTTCCTAATATATTATTGTTTTTTGTAAGCATAAATTTTACAATATCTCTAACCTGCTCTACAGTCTTACCTTCGCAGTATATTACTTCTGGATAGCCAACTCTAATTTCTCTATGATTATCTATCTTCGCGAAACCCAAATCTTTAAAAGGTAGATCTTCTAACTTTTCAAGTGCCTCATCTACATTCAACTTGTTATCTTTAACACTTTCTAACAATTCTTTAATTTCTTCTTTGTTCATTAGCTTTATCCTCCTAAGATTTTCTCTGCTAACTTCTTACACCGCTTTAATTAATCTTCAAAATATTCTTATTTATTTTTGATTCTATTCTTTTTTCACTATAGTTTCATTAAAACTTCCTACTCTATAACCTTGTAAGTCTAATGTCACATATTTAAATCCGCATTCTTTTATTTTTTCAGCAATAGTATCTAAAAGCTCTTCATTAAATAATTTACTTCTATCATCCCTACTTACTTCAACTCTCGCTAAGTCACCGTGGCATCTTACCCTAACAGCTCTAAAACCTATACTCATCATATACTTTTCTGCATTTTCAATCTTTTCAAAATCTTCTACTTTCAGTTCATTTCCATAAGGTATCCTTGTCAAAAGGCAAGCATAAGGCGGCTTATCCCAAGTGTTAAGTCCCAATTCTTTAGAGAATGCTCTTATTTCTGCTTTAGTTAATTTACACTCTAATAGCGGGCTTTTTACTTCTAGTTCTTTTAACGCTTTAAGACCTGGTCTATAATCACTTATGTCATCAAAATTTGTCCCATCAATTACACAATTATAACCTTGTTCTTTTGCTACATTTAATATCATAGTGAATACAGCTGTTTTACAAAGATAGCACCTATCCTCCGGATTAAATTTAATTGAATCAATAATTGGAGCCTCAATAATTTCATGTTGAACTCCCAATTCCCTTACCAATTCTCTAGCCTCTGCTATTTCCCACTTAGGAATGTAAGGTGATAAAATCGTTACTGCCTTTACATTGTCTCCAAGAGCTTCTTTAGCTACTCTAAGTAAGAATGTGCTATCTACTCCCCCTGAGAATGCTAAAACTACTTTTCCTAATCCTTTAAGGTATTTCACTAGTTCACTATATTTATCATTATTAATCATCTATCTCTTCCGCCTCTCACCAATGCATTTCTATTTTCTTAATTTGATTTTAGAATTACTCATTATAAATATTCGAAGTTTGCTTATAAACTTCCCTATACACCTTTTCCATAGTTATGTTATTCTCTTTTGCAATCTTTTTACATTCCTCATATTCCGGCTTATATTTAACTAAGTTACCTTTATAATATGATTTCTTGATTGTTACTTCTCCATACTGAGTTTCTACCTTTGAAAACTCTCTATTTAACATTATTTTTTCAACTTTATATTTTCTTACGCCTATAGATGTCGTCTCTTCAAAAACTATGTCCAAAATATCTTTTTCTATTTTTTCACTAATTAATACACTTAACTTTATTCCTGGTCTTCCTTTTTTCATGAATATAGGAGTTTTAAAAACATCTAATGCTCCTGCATCAAAAAGCTTTTCTTCGATATATCCATAAAATTCTGGATTCATATCATCTATATTAGTTTCCAATATATACTGTTCTTCTATCTTCTCTAAGCTATTGTCTTCTCCTAAGTAAACTCTCAAAACATTAGGTATATCTAGATCTCTATGTCCAATTCCATATCCAATTTTCTTTATAGAGAAATCTATTTTCGAAGTAAATTCTTGAACATTTTCAGCTAGTATCGCAGCTCCTGTAGGCGTAGTTGTTTCAAATTGAACTACCCCAACATTTATTGGAATGCCTTTTAATATTTCTACGGTCGCAGGTGCTGGAACTGGCATGAGACCATGAGCACATTTTACGAATCCGCCACCAACTTGAACATGAGATGCCATAATCTTATCAACTTTTAAATAATCTAAACAAATAGCAGCTCCTACTATATCAACAATTGAATCAATGGTGCCTACTTCATGAAAGTGTACTTCATATAATGTTTTGCCATGTACCTTTGCTTCTGCTTCTGCTACTCTCATAAACATATTTAAACTTAAATTCTTAACTTTTTCACTTAAGTCACTAGAATTTATTATATTCTCTATATCTTTTAAGTTTCTATGATGATGCTCGTGATTTCCTGAATGGCTATGAACATGAGCTTGTTCGTGATTATGTGAACAATCATGTTCATGGCTATGTGGATGATTGTGTTCATGATTATGTGAAGCATCTTCACCATGAGAATGATTATGATGATCGTGCTCTTGATCATGTACGTGAGAGTGACTGTGATCTTCTATAATATCAGTACTACAACGCTCAAAATCTTTATATCCTATGTTATCTACATTATTTGCTTCATCTTTTAATATAACATCTACTCTTGTTCCTGTTATTCCAAGTTTCTCAGAACTGTTAATTTGTATATCATATTCAGAATTTAAATTAAGCTTTGAAATTTCTTTAAATAAATATTCTTTAGGAACTCCTAAGTTCAACATCGCTGCCAGATTCATATCTCCACTTATACCGCAAAAACAATCGTAATATAATATTCTCATTTAGCTCACTCCTTAACTCATTTGTATGATTTTAATAAATTTATTTTTATCTATATAATGTTATATCTTCTTAATTATCGAAAAAATACTCTTTTGAATTATATAAATTTTTTTCTTCTTTTGGAATGTAATCATCTTTTTTCAACTGTCTAGAAACTATTTTGTGAATTGTAATATTTTACTTTATGCAAATATTGTTTTAACATTTTTTAATTCTTGACGAATCTTGATTGCTTGAGGACAATGGCTTTCACACTTACCGCATTCAACACATTTATCTGCTCTTTCTGATGGTGCTACTCCATTATATCTTTCCTTAAGTTCTTTTTCTGTTGCTGGAGTAACGAATATATTATACTCATTATATAATGTAAAATTCTTAGGAATATTTACGCCTGCTGGACATGGCATGCAATACTCGCAAGCTGTACAATTAACTTTTATTCTTTCTTTAAATGCTTTTTTAACATTAGCCATTATTTCTAGCTCTTTTTCTGTTAGTGAATTTGGTAAAGCTTCACCTGCCACTCTAATATTTTCAGTAACATTATCCATTACATTCATACCACTTAGTACTACAGATACCTCTGGATGATTCCATACCCATCTTAGTGCCCATTCGGCTGGAGATCTCTTAATTTCTGCTTTATCAAATGTATCAGTAACTACATCTGGAAGATTTCCAACTATTTTTCCACCTCTAAGCGGCTCCATGATAACAACTCCAAGACCTCTATCTGCTGCATATTTTAAGCCTTCAGTTCCGGCTTGGAAGTCTTCATCTAAATAGTTATATTGAATTTGACAGAATGACCAATCATAATAATCCACTATCTCTTTAAAAACTTCTAACTTATCATGAAATGAAAATCCTGCATATCTTATTCTTCCATCTTTAATTGCTGAGTTTAAAAATTCATCTATTCCTAACTTCTTTAAATTTTCCCAGGAACCTTTATTTAAAGCATGAACTAAATAGAAATCTATTCTATCTGTTTGCAATCGCTCTAATTGTTCATTTAAATATTTATCCATATCCTCTCTAGTCTTAATTGCCCAACTAGGAAGTTTTGTAGCTAAATTCACCTTTTCTCTATATCCCTCTTTTAAGGCTCTACCTACAAATGGTTCACTTTCCCCTCCATTTCCCATTCCTGTTCCATGGTAAGGGTATGCAGTATCAATATAATTAACTCCTTCATCAATTGCGTGGCGAATCATTTTTGTAGCTTTTTCTTCGTCAATTTTAGTAGTATCTCCATCAATAATAGGTAACCTCATACAACCAAATCCTAGAACTGAAACCTTTTCATTTGTCTTTCCAAACCCTCTATATAACAAAGTAATTCCTCCTTAAAATAGATAATTTATATGATAAATTGTTCTATATATATTTTACATCTTATAGTTAACTCTAAGTCAACATATTTTGGAAAAATAAACGCTAAAATGAAAAGTTAATTTCGTTATTGCAGCACTAAAGTCATTGTTCTAAAATTAAAAAGTAATTTTTATTTATAATACCATATTCATGATTTATAACTTTTCATTTTAGAAACAATTTTTTGATGCAATTTTACAAATGCTTACTCTTAGAGTATACTCTAAGTTATAAAATACATCATGCAGTTTAAAGGAGGGTAATACTATGGGATACAGTATTGCTGAAGTTGCTGAAAAAACACATTTAAGTCCACACACTCTTAGATATTATGAAAAAGAAGGTTTACTTCCATTTGTGGATCGCAGTGAGTCAGGCAACAGGGATTTTAAAGAAAAAGATTTAGAATGGCTTGAACTTATTTGTTGTTTAAAAAATACAGGTATGCCTATAAAGCAAATCAAAGAATATATCCAGTTATGCCTTAAAGGTGATAATACTATTGATGTTCGTAGAGAAATATTTATAAAACACCGTGAAGAAGTTATTAGCCAAATAGCTGAATTACAAAGAAATCTTGATAAAATTAATTACAAAATTAATTTTTATAATTGCGCCTGCAAAAAGACTGTATAGCTGAGATAATACAGAACTTTATATAATAATTAGTCTAAATAAAGGATAATATCGGCAAGATTACATACAAAGATTATCCTTTATTTAGACTTTTTCATAAATTACAAATGAGTAAATTAATATTTTGTTCAATAAATTTATCTAATTCCTTAATTTAAAAACTCAATTTTAATTAATATTCTTCTAAAATTTATATACTTCTAAAACTGGAGCTAGTACTAAAGTCCTAAAATAATCTTTATTTCCTTAACATGAGATCTGCTCACCGGTATTTCATTATTTTCATTATCATCAATAATTAACTTATAAGTACCGTTAAACCAAGGGTAAACTTCTTTAACTTTTTCAAGATTAACTACGTAACTCCTGTGGCATCTAAAAAAATTTGTTTTCTCCGTTAGCTCTTGTAAAGTTTTTGTTGTACAATAAATCTCTTTATTAGTCTTAACATAATTCCTCTCTCCCTCTGAATAAAAGAAGGAAATTTTGTTAATATCGATAAGAATTATTTTTCCATTGTTCTCACACGGGATTTTCTTCAATGCTTGTTTATTTTCAAGCTTACTTAATATATTAATTATTTCATTTTCATTTCTATTACTAATTGTATTTAACGCACAATTTAATAATTCCGCTATTCTCTTTTCATCATATGGCTTTAGTATATAATCATAAATTTTAAGTTCAAAAGCCTTTATTGCATAAGTATCATATGCCGTTAAAAAAATTAGAATTATATCCGGAAATATCACTTTTACCTCTTCTGCCAATTTTATTCCGTTTTTTCCCGGAATATTAATATCAATAAAAGCAATATCTGGCTCCTCGCTTTCAATTAAAGTTAATGCGCTTATTCCATCATATGCTTGCCCTACAACTTTAAATCTGCCATCCTTAGATATTATGTATTTTAATTCATCGCTGGATATTGCTTCATCCTCAACTATTGCTACTTTTATCTCATCTAGTAATTTCAATTTAATTCCCCCCATTAATTATAATAATTATTTTGGAATGTTAAAATTAACACTACTTCCATTATTTGAACTTACTATATTTAAAGAGTAACTTTCTCCATATAATAATCTAAGTCTATTGTTGATATTTTTAAGGCCAAGTCCAGTTGATAAAGATTCATCTGCATTTTCAAAGCCTACCCCATTATCACTAATTTCAATACTAACGTCATTTTCATCATTTCTAATAGAAATTGTTACTATACCACCATTAATTTTTTTCAGTATTCCGTGCTTAATTGAATTTTCCACAATTGGCTGAAGTACAAGTATTGGGAATTTTATATCTAGTAAATTATCATCTATTAAAAATTTCACTTCTAGTCTATTTGAGAATCTAGCTTGTTCAATTGCTACATAAGCCTTTATCAAAGCCAATTCTTTTTTTAATGTAGAAAAATCTCCTTCTATTTCTAGCGTAGCTCTAAAATAATTTGAAAGATTTAATATAAGTTCCCTTGCCTTTTCTCCATCAGTTCTACAATATGCACTTATCACATTAAGAGAATTAAATAAAAAATGAGGCTCTATTTGTGCTTTTAAAGCCTTTAATTCTGCTACTTTATTTTCTTCTTTTAATTTTATAAGTTTTACTTCACCATCAACCAATTTTTTTGAGCTTTCAATTACCATAACTATTAAAAATACACCAATAGAATTTATAAGTATCATTGATAATGCTATTGTTTTCTCAAGCTCTATCGCTGAATTTATATCTTTAGAAAATATTAATATGATTATCATTTGAGTAATTTCTGCGACTACTGCTGCTAACCCTGCAACAGCTGGATTTAGGCCCTTTTTCTTAAATAATATTCTAAATCCTCCACCTATTGCACCTTCTACAATTGTTGATAATCCGCAAGCTAACGCCGTAAATCCTCCAAACGAATACCTATGCAATCCACTTATAAATCCAACTATAATTCCAATAACAGGTCCCCCTAAATATCCTGCAACTATTGCTCCAACTGGTCTGCTATTTGCTAATGATTGATCTTTTATATATATTCCAAAATAAGTTCCTAAAATAGCAAGGAGTGAAAATATCAGAATCATCATTATGTTATCTTTTCTATCAAACTTGTCCTTAACGAAACACTTCATAATATTAGTCTGTAATATTACATATATAAATATTGTTATAAGTGCCATTCTCTCTAGCATATTCACCATCAACATGCTATCACCTCCCTTTTACCTCTATATACATAAATTATACTACTATGTAATAAAATCTCAATTTTTACTTCCTTTATATAAAAACTTACTGCAAACCGCCTCAATATTTTGTTAATTCATCCACTAAATATAGCATTTCACATGCAAAATATAGTCACTATTTACTTCTGATGTTAGATTATATATGTAAGAAAACATTTACACAAAGGGGATGTAGATATGAATTCTATTGTTTTAGTTATCATTGGTGCTTTAATTCTAATACTATCATACAGATTCTACGGTGCTTTCATTGCTGCAAAGGTATTGGTTTTAGACGAATCTAAAAAAGTTCCTTCAGAAATATACAATGATGGCAAGGATTATGTTCCAACAAATAAGTGGGTTCTGCTAGGTCATCACTTTGCGGCTATTGCAGGAGCTGGTCCTCTTATCGGACCCGTTTTAGCCGCCCAGTTTGGTTACCTTCCTGGTACGCTCTGGATATTGATTGGTTCCGTTGCTGCAGGTGCAGTTCATGACATGATAATGCTTTTCTCATCAGTTAGGTTTAATGGTGAGTCCATAGCAGAAATTGCAAAGTATACATTAGGAAAAAGAATTGGCTTTATTACTTCCATTTCAGTTATCTTCATATTAATAATTACAATGGCGGGTCTTGGCTTGCCAGTCGTTAACTCACTTTATAATAGCCCTTGGGGTACATTTACAGTTGGAGCTACTATTCCAATCGCAATTTTTATAGGAATTTATTTAAAATACATTAGACCTGGTAAAATAGGTGAGGCTACTATAATAGGTATGGCTTTAATAATGCTTGCAGTTATCTTTGGACCACAAATTGAAGGTACAACTCTTGGTAATTTTTTGACTCTTGATACTAAACAACTATCTGTAATATTAGTAATCTATGGATTCTGTGCTGCGGCTTTACCTGTATGGCTATTATTATTACCTCGTGATTATCTAAGTACTTATATGAAACTTGGAGTTATTGGTGCTTTAGTTATCGGTATAATAATAGTCAGACCAAATTTAGAAATGCCTGCACTAACTCAATACGTTCATGGTGGTGGTCCAGTTGTTAGCGGTAAAGTATTTCCGTTTTTATTCATAACAATAGCCTGTGGTGCGCTATCTGGGTTCCATTCACTTATTAGCACTGGAACTACTCCAAAACTAATAAAGAGCGAAAAAGATATTCTTCCAATAGGTTATGGTTCTATGTTACTTGAGGCTTTTGTCTCCCTAATGGCATTGATTGCAGCTACCTCATTGCCTACAGCTGACTATTTTGCCATAAACTCTTTGCCAGAAGTTTTTGATAAATTAAATTTGGTCCCAAAAGATTTAGGAATGCTCGAATCACTTGTTGGTGAGAAACTTGCTGGAAGGCCTGGTGGATCTGTATCTCTAGCCGTTGGTATGACATATGTATTCCAAAAGCTACCTGGTGCATCAACCTTAATGTCTTATTGGTATCATTTCTGTATAATGTTTGAAGCATTATTTATTTTAACAACTATAGATTCAGGAACAAGAATAGGAAGATATTTATTACAAGATCTTTTTGGCAAAATGTGCAAACCACTTGCTAAAAAAGATTCTAAATTTAATCTAGTATTTTTCAGTGCATTAATGTCACTTAGCTGGGGAGCCTTACTTTATAGTGGTAACATTTCAACTATTTGGCCTCTATTTGGAGTCGCCAATCAAACTCTTGCCGCAATTGCTTTTGCAATCGGAACTTCTGTACTTATAGAGATGGGCAAGAAGAAATATACCCCTATAACAATATTACCTATGATATTTATCGCTATAACAACTTCAACAGCTTCTATTGAAAATATCTTTAATAACTATATTCCAAATGGTAAGACTACATTAACCGTGTTATCAGTTATAATACTTGCTATGTTAATTATAATCCTATATGAATGTATTAAATCTTGGAAAAATAATTGGAATAAGCATCCCAGTGATAAAATAAACTCCATTACTCAAGCTATCCAATAAATGCCTGATAAAATTTTAGTGGAGACTTATATGATTAATATTAGTCATATAATTCTCCACTAAATCATTTATTCTTAGATTATAAGCTACATTTATAAATTTACTTTTTATTCGGTTCTTTGTATTCAACACCTTTTGTATCAACAGTTATTGATGTAATTACAACATCCTTTTTAGGTGCATCAGCAGAACTAGTTTCTACATTTTGAATTTTATCTACTATATCTAACCCTGATATTACTTTTCCAAAAGCAGCATATTCTCCATCAAGATTTGGTGCATCTCCTGACATTATAAAAAATTGACTTCCTGCACTGTTAGGATCTTGTGCTCTTGCCATAGATAATACTCCTTTTGTATGCTTTAAACTGTTTGCAAAACCATTAGAAGTAAATTCCCCTTCAATTGAATAACCTGGCCCACCGGTTCCATTTCCTTTAGGATCTCCTCCTTGGATCATAAACCCTTTAATTACTCTATGGAATTTTAAATTGTTATAAAAGCCTTTATTGGCTAAATATATAAAGTTGTTAACAGTATTAGGAGCAATTTCCGGATATAATTCAGCTTGAATTTCTCCGAATCCTTCTACTTTTATAGTAGCTATTGGCAGGTCCTTACTATTTCCTGATGGAGTTTCCTCATTGCTTTCACTTGTTTTAGAGGAATTATCTGCTTCCCCTTTTCCATTGCTAGCATTTTTATTTCCGCAACCTACCAATAAAAATATTCCCATTATAATTGTTATAAAAACAAAACTTTTCTTCTTCGTGATCCTCATAACTTTTTCCACCTTTTATGTATATTTTAACAGCTTAAGTATATCATAATTCTCTATATTACTTAATATTTATTATAGAAGTAATATTGCTATATTATTATTTTTTATTCATTATGCAATTTGATTAGTAAAATTACGCTATACACAGCATATAATTTTATCAATAAATATTTTTAATTTTGATATATACTCTTTAATAATTCTATCTCCCTTGCATATCCGTCAAGCTCATTTGGTGTCTCAAGGAAAAATGGTAAATTGCATAACATTGGATGATTAATAATATTCTTAATTCCCTCTAATCCAATAGAACCTTCTCCTATTTTTTGATGCCTGTCTTTATGACTTCCAAATGGATTCATACTATCATTTAAATGTATTGCACATAATTTATCTAAGCCAATTATCTTATCAAATTGTTCTACTACTTCATCTAAATTATTAACAATATCATACCCTGCATCATAAACATGACACGTATCAAGACAAACACCTACTTTATGTGATAATTCTACATTATTTAAAATCTCTTTTAATTCATCAAATGTGCGTCCAATTTCTGTGCCCTTTCCTGCCATTGTTTCGAGCAATACAGTAGTTGTTTGTTCCGGCTTAAGAACTGTATTTAGCATATCTGAAATATATTTAATTCCAATCTCCACACCCTGCTTAACATGACTGCCTGGATGAAAATTATAAAGATTATTAGGAATATACTCCATCCTTTCTAAATCATCCTTCATTATCTCTACTGCAAAATTTCTTGTGTTCTCATCTGCAGAGCAAGCATTTAATGTATATGGTGCATGGCCTAATATTTTAGAGAAATTATTTTCTTCTGCTAACTTTAAAAATTCTTTTATATCTGTTTCATCTATAGTCTTTGCTTTACTACCTCTTGGATTTCTAGTAAAAAATTGAAATGTATTTCCGCCTATACTAATAGCCTCTTCTCCCATATTCTTGAATCCTTTTGAAGCCGATAAATGGCAACCTATCTTTAACATTGTATTTCCTCCCCGTATCTTATGTAATGCAATATATCTTCATAATATTATTTTAATTACTACATGTACTTTTGCCTATATAATATTTTTATATTCCTTCAAATTTAAATATTATAATCTCTCTTTAATATAAATTTTTCTCTTTACACCCCGTAAATATATATTACACTCAATTTTCTAAATTACAATCTTATTTTAACGCTTAGCTTACTATAGGCCTAATTGTAAATTTATTATATCAACATATATAAATATCTTTATGAAAAAAAAGACTGCTACAAAAATTTCTCTGTAGCAGTTTTAATAAAAATTTAAAATTGTGAAAGCATGATTATACTATTTAATATTCTTGTATGTGATTATTGGTTTATACTTAAATACTGGCGAAAATTATTATTTAATTTCTTTTATTTCATTTATCTTAGATTTATAATCCTCTATTTTATTGTTAAATAATGCAGATGTACCTAAAACATAAACATCTATTTGTTTATGTTTTAATTCCTTAACTGTCTCTTTATTTATGCATCCATCAACTTCTATTAATGGTCTATTACTAAGTGTTGATAAATATTTATTTAATTCATCTAACTTATCAAGAACTTTATAATTAAACTTTTGTCCTGAAAAACCAGGATTAACAGTCATAACAAGAATCATATCTATATCCTGTAAATATGGTTTTACGCTTTCTAATGACGTTTCTGGACTTATAGCAATTGATGCTTTTATTCCTCTTGATTTAATCTTCTTTATATCTATTTCTACATCTTTACTTGCTTCAATATGAAATGATATATATTCTGGATTTAGATAGCTATACATATCTATATATTTCAGTGTGTCTACAGTTGCCAAGTGTATGTCTAGAGGAATATTGGTAACACTTTTTATTTGTTCCAATACATAAGGTCCCATAGCTAAATTGTTAACAAGAACTCCATCCATTACATCGCAATGTAATAAATCAACCTTTGCATCTTCTAATTTTTTTAGTTCACTATGAAGTTCTAATTGATTCGCGCACATTATTGAGGCTGCTATCTTCAATACAATCACTCCAATCAAAAATCATTTAAGGCATATGAGAGAAAATAACAAGTCCAAAATGCCCTTATTATTTTTTTAATTGTACTTCAAATATATTGCTAAAGTTATCTAAGTTCAAATCTTCATATTTTCTTAAAAATGGCATTAATCTTTCTAATATCATGTTAATAGAGTTTTCCGAATCCGATTCTATATTTAGTGGCAGTACAGGCTCGTGCAGCGATAATCTTAACAATAGCCAGCCATCTCCATTTTCTTTATCGCAATTTATCTTTATTCCTTCATAATTTTTAGGTTCAATGGTCCATCCATTCACATGATCTGCATATTTCTTCAAGCCTTCTATTATCATTTCTCCATATGATTTAAAATCTTCCCTCTTTATGTTTATTCTCATATCCATACTTTCCTTAGGATATTTCAAATTTTCTATAAGGCTTGATATTTCTTTTCCTTCATCTTTTAACTTAGCCATCTTAATTAGTATTTTGGCTATTAAATATGCCCCATCATCTAAAAAGTAATTTTCTTTTAAAGATGCGTGTCCTGATGTTTCTATTGCCAAACAGCTTAATTTTCCTTCTTTATTTAACCTTTTAGATTCATTTATTACATTCTTATATCCTCTTTTAAATCTATGATGGATACCACCTAAACTAGTTATAAAATCTGAAAGTCCAGTAGAGGTTACTGAATCTGTAACGATAATTGAATTTGGATTTTCCTCTAGCACTATTGAAGATATCAATGCTATAAGTGCATTTTTATTTATTTCTTTTCCATCACTACTAACTATAGCCGCTCTGTCTACATCTGTATCAAAAATTATTCCTAAATCAGCTTTATTATTAAGTACTGCTTCTTTTATAGAATTCATAGCTTCTTCATTTTCTGGATTAGGAATATGGTTAGGAAAATTTCCATCCGGTTCTGTAAATTGACTTCCCTCAACACTCGCACCTAATTTCTCTAGAACTTTATATGCAAAAAAACCACCTGCTCCGTTTCCTGCATCTACAATTATTTTGGTTCCCTCTAAAGGTCTCTCATAATTTGTTTTTGAATTTACATTCTTTCGTATCTTATCAACTAAGATGTTTGAATAAACATCTATAAAATAGATTGTTTCAACTAATCCTTTAGTAATACAGTTCCTTTTTTCTGAATTAGAACATTCAATTATGTCTTCAATATCTTCTTTTTCACATCCACCTTCTTTAGTGAAAAACTTCAATCCATTATAATAATACGGAAGATGACTTGCTGTTATCATTACAGCTCCATCACATGAATAATTCTCTAATATAGTTGTCATAAACATTGCAGGAGTTGTACATATTCCACAATCATAAACATTGCAACCAGAATCAACTAAAGCTTCTATTAATGATTTCTTCAATTCTGGTCCAGATAACCTTGAATCCATGCCAACTGCTATTTTTATATTTTTATTACTGAGTCCTTTAGTTTTTTTAAGCCACTCTACAAAACCAAACCCGACATTATTGACTAAATTAGGCGTAAGATTTTTAGTTCCTTCATGTTCTATAGCTATTCCCCTTATATCCGTTCCGCTTTGTAGTCTTTTAAGTTCTTGCAGCATAATAAACCCTCCCCATTTTTGTCCATGCATAATTTCCCCGCAAAAAAGGATACTTCTTTAATTCCATATATCTATAACCTAGATAAAAAGATAGGAAAATAAGCATATTCTCCTATCTTGCTTTTAAAGGAAGTTACTTGCTTTGTCCATAGTAAGCATTTTTACCATGTTTTCTTAAAAAGTGCTTATTCATAAGCATCTTGTCCATAATATTGCCTGGACTCAACAATTCAGTGAAATATGCCATCTTCGCAACTTCTTCCATGACTACGGCATTATGAACAGCTTCTTCTGCATTTTTTCCCCATGCAAATGGACCATGATCATTTACAACTACACCTGGACAGTGTAACGGATTGTTTCCTGTTATTTCTTCAATTATAACTGTTCCTGTTTCCTTTTCATAAGCTCTACTTATTTCTTCCTTAGTCATTTTCCTTGTGCATGGTATACTTCCATAAAAATAATCTGCGTGTGTTGTTCCACAAGCTGGTATAGCTCTTCCTATTTGCGCCCATATAGTAGCCCAAGTTGAATGTGTATGAACAATTCCACCTATTTCATCAAACTCTTTATATAGTTCTAAATGTGTTGGTGTATCTGATGAAGGCTTTAAACTACCTTCAACTACGTTTCCTTCTAAGTCTACAACTACTAAATCTTCTAAAGTCATATTATCATACTCAACGCCACTTGGTTTTATTACCACTAATCCAGTACTTCTATCAATCCCACTAACATTTCCCCATGTATAAGTTATAAGTTTCTTTGCTGGTAATTCTAAATTTGCCTTTAAAACTTGTTTCTTTAATTCTTCTAACATTAATAATCACTCTCCTAATTAATATATTATTTAAATTTTTCTTCTATTTCTTTTATTTGATTAAGTCTATTAACATGATGCTTACCTATAAACTCTGTGGATAACCAAATATCTACTATCATTAAAGCTAATTCTTCGCCAATTACTCTTCCACCTAAACAAAGTACATTAGAATCATTATGCTCTCTGGTAGCTTTCGCAGTAAAACAATCTCCAACTAATGCTGCTCTTACACCTTTTATTTTGTTTGCTACGATAGACATACCAACACCAGTTCCACAACAAAGTATTCCCTTTTCACAATCTCCTATAGATACCCTATTTGCTACATCCATAGCTATTTGAGGATAATCTATACTATCTTCTGAAAATGTGCCAACATCGATATATTCTATCGAGTTTTTATCTAAATATCCCTTAATAAGTTCTTTTAATTTATATCCTCCATGATCTGCTCCTATTGCTATCATGTATTTCAGCTCCTTCATTTTATAAGCTTAGTTAAAGTATTGCTTCCCTAAATCTTTTTATTGTTGAATCAATATCCTCTTCTCTAAATATTGCCGATCCAACTACTATATTAGTTGCTCCATTTTCAACAACTTTACCTATGTTCTCTAAATTTATTCCTCCATCAACTTGAAGTTCGCATTCTATATTTTCGCTTTTTATGAAATTGCTTACTTCATGAATCTTTTCCATCATAGGTTCAATGAAGCTTTGTCCTCCAAATCCTGGTTCTACAGTCATTATTAATATTTTATTTACCATATGACTTATATGTTTCAATGTATTTATTGGTGTTGCCGGATTTAATGCTACCCCAACTTTTATCCCAAAACTCTTAATTATATACATTAAGTTATATATATGTGGAGAAGATTCCTGATGTATTGTTATTGTATTCGCACCAGCTTCAACCAACGCATCAATGAATATCTCTGGATTTGTTACCATTAGGTGTACATCTAATTCTATATCACACGCAATTTGTTTAATCATCTTAATTTGATCTATTCCAAAAGCAATATTAGGTACAAAATGTCCATCCATTATATCTATGTGTAATTCTTTAATCCCCTGCTTTTTAAGTTTTACTATAGTTTCTTCGAGTTTTAAAAAATTTGCTCCTAATATTGAAGGTGATAATTTAACTTCCATACTATATCCCTGCCTTTAAATTGATTTTACTGTTTCAACTATATGTTCTGCTGTTAAATTATATTTTTCTAATAAAACTTCGGCGTTACCTGATCTTCCAAACTCATCATTTATACCAATTCTCTTTATTTTTACTGGGTACTCTTCAATTAAAGCTTCTGCAACAGTTGAACCTAAGCCTCCAATTATGCTATGTTCTTCTACTGTTACGATTTTACCAACTCTTTTTGCAACCTCAACAATTAAGCTACTATCAAATGGCTTTATAGTTGAAATATTAACAACCGTTGCATTAATACCTTGTTCACTTAATATTTGAGCCGCATCCAAAGCTTTTGCTACCATTATTCCAGTTGCAATTATAGCCACATCATCACCATTTCTTAATACTTCACCTTTTCCAATATTAAATTCATAATCTTCAGTGTGTATTTCTGGAGTTGCTGCTCTTCCTAATCTTATATATACTGGTCCATTGTATTCTTTCGCTGCAAATATTGCTTTTTTTGCTTCGATAACATCTGCTGGACTTAATACAACCATATTAGGGATACTTCTCATTAAAGATATGTCCTCTATTGCTTGATGACTTCCACCATCTTCACCAACAGTTATACCTGCATGAGTTGCCACTATCTTAACATTTAATTTAGGATATGCTACTGAATTTCTTATCTGTTCAAATGCTCTTCCTGCTGCAAACATAGCAAACGTACTTGCAAATGGTATTTTTCCACATGTAGCAAGACCTGCCGCAGTTCCAATCATATCTCCTTCAGATATTCCCATATCAAAATATCTTTCTGGTGCAATTTTCTTAAACTCAATGCTTTTAGTTGCTTTTCCTAAATCTGCTTCTAATACAACAACATTATTATCTAATGCTAGCTCCTTTAATGCTTGTCCATACGCTTCTCTTGTTGCTACTCCCATTATTTTTCCCCTCCTTCTAATTCAGCTAGTGCCTTTTCAGTTTCTTCTTTATTTGGTGCCGATCCATGCCAATTAACGTTATTTTCCATAAACGAAACGCCTTTGCCTTTAACTGTCTTACAAATTATAATTGTTGGTTTACCTTTTGTAGCCTTAGCATCATCTATAGCTTTACTTATCTCTTCAAAGCAATGTCCATCTATGGTTACAACATTCCATCCAAATGATTTGAACTTCTCGTCAATCGGACTTATACTCATTATTTCTTCATTAGATCCATCTATCTGCAATCCGTTTAAATCAAGAAAAGCAGTTAAGTTATCAAGTTTATAGTGTGCAGCACTCATTGCAGCTTCCCATATTTGCCCTTCTTGTACTTCCCCATCTCCTAATATTGAATAAACTCTATAACTACTCTTATCCAATTTACCTGCTAATGCCATTCCATTCGCAGCTGATAATCCCTGACCTAGTGATCCCGTAGACATATCTACTCCTATTACTTTCTTCATATCAGGATGCCCTTGCAAATTTGACTCATATTTTCTTAACCCTAAAAGCTCTTCTTTAGGAAAGTATCCTCTTTCTGCTAATGTGCAATACAATGCTGGTGCTGAATGCCCCTTTGATAATACGAATCTATCTCTATTTAGGTCTTTAGGATTTTTAGGATCAATATTCATCTTTTCAAAATATAAAACAGTTAAAATATCTGCAATTGATAATGATCCACCTGGATGACCTGATTTTGCTGCTGATACACTTTTAATTATGTTCATTCTAATGCTATTAGATATTTTCTTTAAATTTTCTTTCATAACTATTCACCACCTATATTTCTACTACTACTTTATTGAAATTAATTTCTCTATTTGCCATCTTCTTTAAATATTCTCCAACCTCTTCAAGTTTTATCTTATGAGAAATCATAGGTTTAAATACAATCTCTCCTTTTCCCATAAAATCAACGGTTGCATGCCAAGCATTCCCTGGATATGGCTGTGTGTAAGAATTCCAAGATCCTTGAATTTTTAATTCTCCTCTTAATATACTTTCTGTTGCTGATTCACTTAATGGTAGTGGTGTATGAGATATTCCTACAAATACCACATTTCCTTTCTTTTTAGAAATAAGTAAGGCTTGTTCTTGAGTAAATTTGCTTCCTGCTGTCTCTATTACCGCATCAGCTCCACCACTTGTAATCTTTTTAATTTCAGCCACGACATCAGATTCCTTCGAATTGACTGAATAATTAGCTCCTAATTTTTTAGCAAGCTCCAATTTTTCATTAAAAATATCTACTGCTATAATTTTAGATGCTCCGAAAACCTTAGCCCATTGTATAGCAAATTGACCTATTGGCCCACATCCTAAAACTACTACACTGTCACCTACCTTAATACCTGCTTTTGCTAGTCCATGGTATGCTATAGTTGCTGGTTCAATTCCGGCAGCAGTTTCAAAATCTAAACTATCTGGTAATTTTAATATATGATCCGCTGGCACTTTGACATATTCAGCTAAAGCTCCATTTACTCTTGTTCCAATAATGTGATAATCAGTACATAATCCATAATCTCCAGATTTACAGTAAATACATTTTCCGCAAGGAACTAAAGGTGCAACTGCAACTCTATCTCCTATTTGAATATTTTTGACATCCGATCCTACCCCACTTATTTCACCTGAGAACTCATGACCTAATATAATCGGATATTTTGCTCCTCCACTAAGTCCACTTACCATACTTCTTGGTAGATCTGAACCACATATACCTACATTTTTAACTTTTACTAGCACTTCATTAGATGAAATTTCTGGTATATCTACAATTTCATATCTAACATCTCCTATTCCATATAATAATGAAGCCTTCATTTTATTTGTCACTATAAACATCCCCTTTCTATCTTTCTGAAAATATATAAAGCAATTTCCGTGCCATACAAAAAAGTAATTTTAATTTCTTTATATGCCTTATATTTAAAGTGTTAAATTGATTTATATTACATTTTATAAAACTCATTACATTATGATAAATTGTAAAATCATATGGTTTTATTGTGACCTATCTTTGTTAAAGCGAATAAGATTTCTTTTCTATTCTTTTTTAAATATAAAAACTATTCAATCAAACTTTTTTAAGTTATACCCTTAAGGAGTACAGCTTCCATAGATTTTACTGAAATATAAATTCCTAAAGAATAAAAAAGTATCCTGATCAGTAGATCAACTATGACTATCTACTAAACAGAATACTTTTCACTTAATTTATTTTTCTATATTAACTTGCCATACTAGGAGTTACCCCATCTTCTCCTATATTTTTTACAGCTTGTCTTTCTAAATAATCAACAATCGCATTTTTATTCTTCTTAAACAATGCCCATAAAGCAATATATACTGCCACCGCAATTGCAATAAACACTGGATTTCCTGTTAAGAATGCAAAGAATACTAATCCCATTAAAGGTTTTCCTAGTATATTAAAGCTTGTAATCATCATAGCACCTGCTGGTATAGCTACACCTACACCAACTGCCATCGATGTGAATAATGGCGCTGTAAATGTACATACATATAACCCTAATCCAAACCATATTATACCTGAAAGTAAAACTTTAAATATATTTCCGTTATATACGGCAACTAAACCTTGAACCATATATGGAAGTGCAAGTAAATCAACTACAGGTAATACTTGATTTCCTGGAAGTATCATTGCTAATACAAGCATAAATGGTATTAATATTAACCCTGATATCAATGTTGCTGGTTCACCATATCCTACTGCATCGTTTACTGCTATAAACCAATCACGATTTCCTTGGTTTTGCATGAATTTCCTTGCTCCATCTGTTATAGGTGAAAATGCTTGTGCAAACATACTAGCAACTTTAGGGAAAATAGCCATAACCGCACTAGTCGCAATACCTAATTTTAATATTTCTCCCCATGCCTCCATAGTTCCTATTCTTGCAACATTACCTAATATACCTATAAACATTCCTAAAAATAATCCTAGCGTCATAGGTTCTCCAAAGAATCCTAATTTCTTTTCTAATTGTTGTGGATTCAGTTTAATCTTATTAAATCCTAATGCGTTATATATTGGATCTATAGCAACTGCAAATATTGATGCTTCTACATTATGCATAGCTATTATTGTACAATTCGGATATCTGTAATAATTTGACCATCTTCTTGCTACTAATTCTGATATTAGTAAGCTGTATAGATTCAATAAAACCATACATGCTATTCCTAAAGGGAAGCTTCCTGTTACCCCTATAACCATAGCTCCCCAAACCATGTATGAGTAATTATTCCACAAATCTGATGGTTGAAAAACATCTGTCCACTTTATTAGAAATAATACAGTCTGCAATAGAATTCCTAATCCAAGATATATCATACCTGCACTTGAAGAGAAAGCAACTAGCGATGTAGCTTGCCATCCTACGTCAAACACTGGACGGTTTACTCCTGTACTTTCAACCATTCTATTAATAACTGGTGTTACTATTGGTGTAAATGAATTCAATATTAGTGAAAAGCCCTGCAAGGCAACACCAGCATATATAGCCGAAAGAAATGATTTATTAGTTGATATTCTGAAAACTTTTGCTATTACAAATATAATAAACGGAACTATTATTGCTGATCCAAATGTGTCAATTATTGATTTAAGAAATGCTAACATATTTAATTCCCCCATTATTAATAATATTTTACTATTTATTTAGTTCGTCTACTGTTTTGAATACGTCTTCAAAAAACTTATCTTCTCCTATTCCTGTAAGACATGCAAATGCATTGATAGTTGGTATCTTATAATCCCCAGGTGGTAGTGGACTTGTGTAAACAATAAAATCAAACCTTCCTGACTGTGCTAAATTTAATGCTTCTGTTGGTCTTGCTTCTGTTGTAGAAGAGCTTATTCCTTTTTCCTTTAATGTTTCTTTAACTTTTCCTGCGACCATAGATGATGTTACTGTACCTGAGCCACAAACTGATAATACGTTGACATTTTTCATAATATATTCCTCCCAAAAATTTATTATATAAACTTAAAATCTTTTATAATTTCAAGTACTATATTCCTATACATTCTAATAATTTTGTTACTTCCTCTGTAGATGATGAACTCTTTATCTGCTTTAATAACTCCACATTTTGAAAAACTGACATTAGTTTGCTTAGCAAAGTTACCTGAGAATCAGGATCGTTTATAGCTAATAAAAATACAACCATTACTTCAACTTTTTTGCTAGGATCTATCATATTTCTAAACTCTACTGGATTCTTTAGAACAGCTAGTGCTACATTAGATTCATTTACATGCTTAGAATCTGTATGCGGGATTGCTACACACATTTCTCCGATATCAAGTCCTGTAGGCAGCGTCTTTTCTCTTTCCAG
Source organism: Clostridium sp. MF28 (assembly GCF_002969175.1). NCBI lineage: Bacteria > Bacillati > Bacillota > Clostridia > Eubacteriales > Clostridiaceae > Clostridium > Clostridium sp. MF28. The sequence goes on along the minus strand of NZ_CP014331.1, from coordinate 4,033,743 downwards.
AACAGCATCTATGTAAGTAGACTTAACATATCCCTTTTCAAACATTCTCTTTCCTAATTCCTGTATGACCTCTTCTTTATTTTTTACTTCTAAATTTAATGCAATTAAATCTGAATTCATTGTTATTCCCCCTATTTGTTATATTTCTTTAAACTTGTTTAAAATTATATTTTTAAATTCCAACTCAGTTAAACTATTCTTCATATTTTCTATGAAAATCTTATCCTCTAAAATTTTTAGTGTGTTTTTTACAATTACCTTATCATTTGCTTTAAAAACTGGCATAAATATTATATTTACATTTCCAACCCCCCAATCAATTGGACTTTTTAACTTGATAAATACAAAGCTTGTCTTGTTTACGTATGAAGACTCTCCATGTGGAACCGCTATTTCTCCCTTTAGATATGTTGGAGCTAAATTTTCCCTATTAACAACAGATGATAAATACTCTTTATCTACACTTCCATTATTTATAAGTATTGAGCAAACATACTCCAATAAATCCTTTTTGAAATATATATCTGGTTCAAATATCAATAAATCTTCATCTATAATCCTTTCATATTTTTTTAGTTCTTCACTTTTATTTACTAATGAATCTATATTTAAATTATTTAAGATTTCTTTATCATATGGTATGAAATTTATTCCCTGTATTTCTGGATCAATAGTTCCTATGACCGCTAATATATTATTATCTTCTTTTAATTTAACTATCTTGTTTGATAATTCTTCATCTAGTGCACTCATTTCATAGAAGTTTACATCACTATATTTATCCATTAAACTCTTACTTATATATTTAGCCATTCCCTCACCAGTTAGACATAATGAAATTATTGCTTTTGGTTTATCTGATACACTTTCCATAAAATATCTATGACCAATCCTATCCTTCATTAAAGAAAAGTATATTTCATCAAGATTCCCTTCTCCTATTGAAATCTTTCTAGCTGCTTCTAATGCGATTATAAGGTCTACCCTATCCATTGTTCTTGATTTTATTCCAGTTCTTTTATTAACTATATCTCCTATATTATTTAATGAACCCATATCTACTAAGAAGAGCACGCCTTTTCCCTGATCTATTATTTTTGATAGTTCAACTACCTTGTTATATATATTGATTGGATTCTCATCTAAAGGCATATCTATTGCTACAGGAAATCTTATTCCTAAAAGTTCCTTAACTACATTAGTTATAGCCGTAGCTATTTTTCCATGAGAAATTATCATTAATCCAACTTTATCTCTTTTATTTTCAGATTTTAGTACTGCTTTTATATACAGTCCTATAAATATAATTTCATCATTAGGTATTTCTATGTCTTTTATTTTTTCAACTCCCATAGCAAATCTTTTAGCTACTTCATATTCATAAGTTGTATCGCTTATAATTTTATCTACATTTATTATCTTTTGTTTTAACCTTATCCTTTTAATGCTTTCCTCTACATGGATAGCTAAGTATTTAAATACATTTTTATTTATTTCTAATGATGGATTCTCTTTAATTAGTTCTTCCATAAAAGTTTCTATAAAATCTAATAAATCTTCACTTACAAAGCTTCTTAAATCATTCATAGAAAATGATTTTTCATAATTAAAAGTAGTTTCTATATTTGTAAAACTATTTTGTATAAATGCCCAGAGAATACTTTCAATATCTGCTTCTTGTATATCTATCTTCTTAAGTTCGTAATATTTTCTTTCAATCTGCCTATATATATCCTCTGGAAACGCGCTTTCACTAACTTCTGTTGATTCTTCTCTTAATTGATTTTCCAACATAAATGGAATAAATATAGAATCCTTTACATATTTTCGTATCTCTGCTCTATTAATATCCTGAAATTTTATATCTTGAAACGAGTCATTTATCTTTAATATTTGATTCATATCTATTATCAATGATTCTTTATTTATATCTTCCTTATTTATGAACGTCATAAAAGCTCTTGCGCATAAAACCTGAATCATATTCTGCAATTGACCAATATTAGCACTAAACTTTTTTAGAGCGAGTATTTCTACTACTTTTTTATCAACAAAAATTTTAGCATCTATTCTATTACACTCTGCTTGAAATTCATTATAGATGATATCAATCTTCTCTCTTATTGATCTTTCATGCAGAGAAGGAATTTTTATTACCATTGGTATCCTTCTTCTAAATGTTAATAGTAAATTAGCTTCTACATTTTCAGTGGTTGCTCCAATCAACATTAAATTAACTTTTCTTTCTGAATTGGCTTCACCCAATCTTCTAAATTTTCCTCTGTCCATAATAGAGAAGAGTATTTCTTGACCTTTTGGAGGTAACCTATGAATCTCGTCTAAAAAAAGTACTCCTCCATTCGCTTCTTCTACTAATCCAGATGCATCTGAATCTGCGCCTGTAAATGCACCTTTTTTATGTCCAAATAAGAGTGATAATAATAATTGTGGATTGTCACCATAATCAGCACAATTGAATACAACAAACGAAGCGTTTTCTTTTATAACCTTCTTTTTCTTTGCAAATTCATACATGCATTCAGAAAATTTACTCTTACCAACTCCACTTTCTCCAACTATTAATGTTGTAAGTCCTCTAGGTGGATATAAAATTGCTGATTTAGCTTGTTCTATAGAATTTTTCAAACTTCCATTACTTCCAATTAAGCAATCAAAAGGATCTGTTACTTCCTCTTTTTCAACTTTAACTTTATTAACTTCAAAATTATCTTTTTCTAATATTTCTTCAACAATTCTTCTTGAAACATCAAATCCTTCAGCCAATAGTTCTCTAGTAAGCTCAGATACTGCAATGTCTTTATTTTTTTTCAATATAGTTGATGTTGCCACCTTTAAATATGGATATCGCCTTTGCCTAGAGTTTGCTATGTTTAATTCTTTTCTTAAATTGGTTATTGATTCTCTAGCTACACCCAAGAATTTAGCCATTTGAACATCAGTCAGTGGATTTTTTTTATTTTCGGTATTAATGATGTTTATAAGTTTGTTTTCTAAATCCATAATAATATCTCCTCTCGCAAATTAAATATAGCAACTTCCATGCCATACTTAATTCTTTTTTGTAATTTTATCCTAAGCATTGTATTTACTAGCATTTATTAAACCCTTTACATTTTAATCAAATATACATTTTGTATAGTAAGTAATTAACAAAATGTATATTTAGAATTAATGATATAGAAGTTATTATAATTTTACTATAATATCACTTAACTATATAATTTTGATCTAATGTTAACTTGAAAATTGAATTTTATAGTATATAATTGGTATTATAATTTAGTTGCATAGGGGGTATTCAATTTGAAAACATTTACTACCGAATCTATAATTAATCACTCTTGTAAGAAAATATTTAATACTTTTGTAAAATCTGCAAAGGCAAACTTTCCTGACTTTAAAGAAAAAAGAGCTGTTGGAACCTATTCTAAGCAAAAGAAGAATAAAAGATTTAGGGTTGAAATAACTGCATTTGAAAGAGATAAAATCTACGAAATAACTGCTAGAAATAGAAGAGAATCCTTTATAACTAGATATCAACTTATTCCTATTTCTGAAAATGAGACTAAACTCATTTTTACTGAGATAGAAAGTGATAGAAACATATTTGGAAAAATAAATTCTGCATTAACTTCTTTACTTTTAGGTAAACGTCAACCTGATGAATTTAATACTTTTATAAAGAACTTAGAAAAATCATTAGCTTCCTAATCAACATATTTTAATCTTTCATATAGAAAGCATTGTCATTAATAAATTGTTTCTAATAAAAACTACTTTAACTTTTAATGACAATGCTTTTTATAATTCATATATTCTCCACTTTTATACTAAGTGAATTAGGAATAAAAAAACTTTATTAAGCTGCAGTATCTATTTACAAATTATCAGTGTGCCTAAAATACACATAAAAATAAGATAGGACTAGTTTTATCACATAGCCTATCTCGAAAACTTGTTGATATTGTAATATCTATTTTATATATTTATTTACTAATCTAATCTCCAGTTTTTACTTAGAAATTGCTTTTCTATACATTATAGATATAAATTTATTTCCGCTTTTATTTATTCATGTATTTGAATTATTATATTTCTTCTATTGCCAACAGTCTAGGGTTACTCCCCTCTTGTATTTTAATATATACTTTTGCCATCTTCATTTGTAAATCTTTTATTACTGTTTTTACTCTACATATAAAATAATAATCTTCAATTCCATTTGTAATTACTGCAACCGGATTGAACTTCCATCCCTTTATGCCATCTAGTGCTTTTCTAAGCATTTGTTTGTCTTCTATTGTAATTTTATCTTTAATTTTTAATTCTTCAATTTCTCTTAACATAAATATCAAACTCCCTTCCTATGAATATACTATTATTTTTTCTTGTCAGTTCTTTGTCAAACATCTTAATCATTTCTTAATATATTGTTAAAAAAAAATAACTAATAAATTAATAGTATTAAACGATATAAATCTGTCCCAATAAACTCAAAATATTAGGCAGCATGTGAGCTAATTTAACCGAAAAAAACTAGTATGCTCTATACTAGTTTTTTCAAATCTTTTGCATTACATAATAAAAAATCACACTCTTATTTATAAACAATGTGATACGTTAGCGTGATATTTACCTTAAATATGTACATTGGGAAATCAGTTTTCCAAAACTCTTCTGACTGATTGTATTAATCTTTCATTTCTAAATGGTTTAACAATGAAATCTTTGGCTCCAGTTTTTATGGCTTTAATAACAATATCGCCTTGTCCCATTGCAGAACATATAATCACCTTCGCATTAGGATTAATCTCCATAATTGATGATAGTGCACTAATTCCATCCATTACAGGCATTGTAATATCCATTAGTATTAAATCAGGATTTAATTGCTTATATTTTTCAATCAACACTTCTCCATTTTCTGCCTCATCAACTACTTGATATCCTTCTTTTTCTAAGGAATTCTTTAAAGTAACTCTCATAAATCTAGCATCATCACAAATTAAAATTTTGTCATTCATTTCATTTTCCTCCTATTCATTTCAAATAGGCAAAGACTTGCAACTGGCTGCCATCCTTTCAAAAGGAAAAGGCCCTCTAGCTTTGCGTCACAGTTTTTCAACTGCTTTGCCAATTTAATATTAAATTTAACATTAAATATATCGTACTTTTAAATAAAAACTTTATTTTGCTTATCTAACGTTTATTGTTAATGTAGTATTGTTAAACTTCCATAGATTATTATCCTAATTAGCATTTATCTACTTTTTATACAATTATTATCGTTACATTTCACTAAGTTTTAAACTTTTCATAATAATTCTTTTTCTTAATATACTCAGCAATAAGCTATATTTTTCACTCCTTAATTGAAGTGCGAAGAATTATCTATTACTATTTAGAATTATTTGATGTTAGCCTTCATATAATTAAAAGAAACCTCTTGAATGTTATTTGTTTCTCATTTAGTTACTCTCCATTCATAATCTTTTTTTATTTTAACCTATTCACTAGCCCCTTCACTTTAGGGGCTATTTTATTTTAAGATAAAGTAATACTTATCTATATCAAAATATGTAAAAAACTAAATCCTCTAACTATATGAATCTACAGTCAGAGGATTTTTAATTAATTATATTCAGAAAAGTCCCTTTAGTACTTAATAAAGCATACTTTCATAACCACTATCTGAATTCTAAATCCACCATTCCACTCATCTTCGCTTAGGCTAAAAAGTTATGTTTAATTTAACTTATCTGTTTATTCATAGAAATTTCTAGTAAACTTTTTCGTCTAATTCCAAGCCATAAGGCAATTCCTATGAGACATGAGAGTCCTTCTGTAGCTGTCATAGCCCAAATAACACCATTAACAGCAAATAGCAAGTTTCCTACAATCAGAATAGGTACAAATAAAACACCCCTCACCGCGGCCATAATATTTGATTTCACACCATCACCTTGAGCTTGAAAAATTCCAGTAAAAAATTCACATAGGGCAGCAAAAACAGTTGAGGAAAGTTGAGCTATAAGGGTTATTTGACCAATGGCAATAACATTAGGATCAATACTGAAGATGCCAATAATCTGTAACCTGAGTGCAAATAGAACTGCTCCTAAAGTTAATGTTAAACCAAGCATATACAATATAGTTTTCTTAACAATTTCCATGAGACGCTTTTGGTTATTTGCAGAGTAAGCAAATGCAATTAGTGGTACAACTCCCATTGCAAAGCCCATACCAATACAATCTACAATTTGGACAACTCTTTGTGCGATTCCAAATCCCGCCACAACACTATCTCCATAAATCATAGAATAATTATTGAATAGCAGGCTTATGATAACAAAAAATCCACTCATTAATAAAGCTGAAACTCCAACCTTAAAAATCTCACCATAAATTTCTTTACTTGGTTTAAAGTCCTTAATTGACAAGCTCTGAACAGTACTCTTCTTTTGCAAATAATATATAAAATACAAAACGGAAACTATATTACCACAAACAGAGGCTAGTGCTGATCCCATAACATTCATATTTAGAACGAAAATGAAAAAGGGATTAAGTATTATATTAATAATAATACCTGCTATGGTACCAGTCATAGAAATAGTGGATGCACCCTCTGCACGTACAGCTGCGTCAAGCGCCATATTAACAATGATAATTGGAGCTCCAATAACAAGTACCATAACAAAATTTCTTGTATATTGTAACGTTTCGCCACTTGCTCCTAAAAGCGGCAAAATAGAGGATAAAAAAGGCAGACATATCATCATAAGAATAATACCCATAAGCATTGATGACCAAAAGTTAATAGAACTAACTTTTCGGGTATTGTCTGTATTGCCTTCACCTAAAAGTCTTGATATATATGTTCCAGAACCTACTCCAAACATTTGTCCAATTGCCATTAATACTAATGAAAATGGTAATGCCAGTATCACTGCCGCCATCATTGCAGTATTATTAAGTTTACCAACAAAAAAAGCATCGATGATATTATATACAACTGATGCGATACTACTTAGTATCATAGGAGTAGCCATGTGTATTATTGCTTTTGTAACAGGTGCCTTTTCAAGATAGTAGAGTGATTTTTCATCTATATTTTCTGTGTTTTCCATATAAAAAACTCCTTTCGCATTGTATTTAAGTAATAAAATTTGCCTTAACAATAATATTATTTCTAAAGCCCGTTTGGCTTCTACAAAACATAGTATATGTCTGCAATTTAAACTAAACTTAAATGGAACTTAAACTCAATGTAAACAAAAAATTACAGTCTGTTAATTCAGACTGTAATAATGAACATATTTAGCTTCTATTTGCGCATTATCAAAAAAATAACAAGTCAATCTGCCTGAATATTAGGACTTGTTATTTTCTTTCATATACCTTAGGCAGCCAAATAATAAATTCTGTACCTTTTCCAATTTCACTTGTAAGAGATATTTTCCCTCCATGTAAGTCAATAATCTTTTTTACTATTGAAAGTCCAAGTCCGTTTCCACCCAAAGAACGATTACGAGCTTTATCTGCTTTATAAAACCTCTCGAAAATCCGCGGTTGATCTTCCGATGAAATACCTATACCTGTATCGGAGACTTTACATTCGACCCCGTCTTCATTGTTATATAAGTTAACACCTATATTTCCGTTTTCTGGCGTAAATTTAATAGCATTATTAAGCAAATTTATAAATACCTGACTTAATAAATCTTCATCCCCATATATGATAGTTTCTTCAAGAGAAATATCAAGTATTATATTTTTTGCCGACCACTGTGGTTCTAACATAAGTAAAACACTTTCAATTTGCTTGTTTATTTCATATTTCTTTAAGTTTAAATTATTGTCTTCTGATTCCAAATTAGATAATCTTAATAGATTTTCGCTTAATTTAGATAATCGTTTACTTTCAGTTTCTATTATGCTGGCATAATGTGATATCTGATCCTTATCTAAACTTCCTTTTTTTAACAGAGTAGCAAACCCTGATATAGAAGTTAATGGTGACTGTATTTCATGTGACACATCTGATATAAAATCTTGGCGTAGTTTCTCCAAAGACCCTAGCTCTTTTGCCATTCTGTTGACATTGTCTGCTACCTCATTAAAAGGATCGAGTTCATTTGTTTTAACAAGTACATTGAAATCACCAGAAGCTATCTTATTCATGGCTTCAACAGCTCCGCTTAATATTGGAAAATGTGAAAGATCAAATTTTTTATGTTTATTAGCGAAGCGCCAGTGCATATATATAAGTGCTTTCCAACCTAGAAAATATATCACAACAGAAGTTAAGCTTTGAACAATAAATATTATATGTAGAGGAATGCTTTCTGACTTACCGAAAATAAATATACAAATATAATATCCACTAGTAAGACCAAGTAATGTTATAATAAAAATCAGTATTAGTGAAAAAAAATACCTGTTTCCTTCCCTCACTTCACTTCCTCCACTCTGTAACCAAGACCCCTAATAGTAGCAATTTTGAACCTGTAAATATCAGACTGAAACCTCTCTCTAAGACGATTTATATGAACGTCAAGTGTTCGTTCGTTTCCTTCAAAATCAAAACCCCAAACCTCTTCTATGAGCCTGTCACGGGAAAGGGTTTTACCCGGATAACTTCCAAGCATGAATAAGAGTTCAAATTCCTTCATAGGTATATCGAATTGTTCATTATTACTAATGACTGTATAACTACTTTTATCCATCACTAAATTACCAATATTAATAATCCGCGAAGCAGCTACTTTATAACGCCTCAAAAGAGCTTTTATTCTAACAAGCAACTCATCAATCTCGAATGGTTTTGTTAAATAATCATCTGCACCAAGTTCAAAGCCCTTTACTTTTTGGGAAAGCTCGCTTTTGGCGGTCAACATTAAAATTGGCATATCCTCATAATATCTGCGTGCTTGCTTACAAAATTCATAGCCATCCATTTGAGGCATCATAATATCAAGTACACAAAGATCAATTTTTTCCTCCCCTAGTTTTTCTAATGCATCTCTTCCATTTACAGCTTCGGCTACAGAAAATCCTTCATTTTTTAATACTGTACAAATAAGCTCTCTGATATAATCATCATCATCTATAACTAAAATTTTATTCAAATCCATCACCTTCCTCTTTTGAGTGTAGAATATCAATGCAAATACAATATAAATTGGACTATTTTTCGTTTATTATTTTGATATTAAATTACCACCCATCTAAAACAATGGGTGGTAATTAGCTTTTATATAATATTATGAAACATTGAAATTACTTTATTTTTTAATTAGCCTAACCACAGTTTCAGCGTGAGGTGTATTAGGGAACATATCCTTAACTTTAGTTTTTATAACTTTGTATCCATTTTCCGTAAGCACTCTAATATCATTAACCAATGTCTTTGGATTGCAGGAAACGTATATTATCTCTGGTGCATTAAATTTAATTACATAATCCAAAGCCTTAGGATGGACTCCAGTTCTTGGTGGATCCAATATTATTATATCTGGTTTAACTTTTACTGTTTTTATTATTTCTGCTACATCACCGGCTATAAATTCACAATTATTTAATCCATTTAATTTAGCATTTTCTCTTGCTGCTTCAACTGCTTCTTCAATAAGTTCTATTCCTATTACTTTCTTTGCATTTGGAGCTACTATTTGCCCTATTGTTCCTGTACCACAATAGAGATCGAATACAATTTTTTCTTCACTATCTCCCATAAACTCTTTAACAATAGAATATAGGCTTTCTGCACCTTTTGTATTGGTTTGAAAGAATGAAAATGGAGAAATATTAAATTGTAATCCGAGTAATGTTTCTCTAATATAATCTTTTCCAAATAACACATTTACCTTTTCTGGTATTACTGCATCTGATTTCGAATTATTTTCAGTATGGATTATAGATACTAAATTTCCTTTATAACTTTGTTCTCTTAGCAATTTAACATATTCGCTTAAATCAAAGTCTATCTGAGTAGTAGTAACTAAATTAACTAAAATCTCGCCAGTATTTTGAGCTTTTCTTATCACTAAATGTCTTAAATAGCCTTCAGCTTTCATTATTCTATAATAAGGCAAATCTTTCTCTCTAAAGTAATCAGCAGTCAATCTAATAATTTTTCTATAATCCTCATCAACAAGTTTACATTCATCTACAGTTAATATTCCAAAAGATTTTCCTCTCATATGCATGCCTAATGAAAGTGGCTCTCCCTTGGCTTCATCACCAAATGTAAATTCCATCTTATTTCTATATTCCCATTGGTTAGGGCTTCCTTGAATTCCCAGATACTCTCCTGTGTCAACATTTGTTTCTCTAAATAACTCTTTAACTTCCTCACTTAAAAATTCTAATTGTTTTTCATATGGTATACTTTGTGATGAACATCCTCCACAAACTCCAAAATGAGAACATGGAGTTTCAATCTCATAATCAGCTCGTTCATCTACACTTATTAATTTTAACTCCGCATAATCTTCTTTCTTCCTTTTTACCCTACCTGTAACTGTTTGACCTGGAAAAGCATTCTTAACATATATAATCTTATCTTCTGCATAACCTATTCCCGTCGATGGAAATTGTAACTTTTCTATTTTAACGCTTAAATCGCTTCCTTTTTTCATCATCTACTCCTAAGTACTTATATTTTAAAATTTTATCTCTAATAAAAATTAAGAATATAAAAAGTAATTTTTATATTCTTTAAATTATAATAGTAAATTCAGTTTATAAATTAATTCATATTTAATATCTTTTTCCCAAAGGTATTTTCTAGTTTACTCTTTTCCATTATTGGGGCATAAATACAATTTATAATAAAATATATTATTCCTCCTGCTAAAATTATAGATCCATTATCCCTTACGAACATGTATCCACATAATTTTAAAATTATATCACACAATAGTACTAATAAAGCTGAACCAGCAATCATTAATAACTGATCAAGTGCGTTAGCTAATATAATTTTAGAAGAAGCTTGTTTATCTGATTCTTCATCGCTAGTTATTAAACTTTCAACCTCTTTATTAACATTGTTATCTGTTTCTTCTTCAGTATCCGAAATCTTTTTAATTTCGTTTTCTTCCACTTCATCGTTTATTTCATTTTCATTTAAGTTATCTTTTTCCAAAAAATTTTCCCCCTTGTAATCTACTTCATACTCATTTCACCATCAGCAAATTTGTACTTCTTTGTAGATAATTTATATATTATACACGTTTTGGTAGCTAAGATCTCTTCCTTTAAGCCATCAATTGTGTTATTAATCTGAACTTGGTTTTCACCACTTTTTAGTTTATCAATTATTTGTTTATTTATGTCTGAATAATCTCTACCTTCTTGGTCTGTAAATGCTTCTATGTACTTTTTAAAAGATGTCTTTCCTAAGTCAAAATTATTATTCTTTATTGCACTCTCACCATCAAAATTTAAGCTCAACTTTAGACTTATATCACCAGTCTCTAAGTTATCACCATATGTCTTCATTCCAAAATACATACTTTCAATTTTATTTACTTCTGGCTTTTGATTGTCAAAATATATGGAGTTATCATTTACAGATTCATCTTTTTCTTTTCTTGTTTTCTCATCTTTTGTATATTTTACCCCTAAATCCTTGGTTATATTCTCCATATTTGATAATTTATCTTTAAATAACTTTTGTGTCTGATCTAATGTATAATTTTTTGCCCATTTTCCCTCTAAACTGTCATCATTAGAGTTTGTGCTACTTTCCGTTGTTGTGTCCGTTTTCTTTGTTGAACTATCTGTAGCATTTTTACACCCAGCTAACGATGCTGCAACTATTATGCTCATAAGTATACTTATAACCTTTTTAGACACTAAATTTTCCCCCTTATTTAAATTAGATGTTATTTTTATGTCTAACTAATATACGGCAAATGAATAATACAATTTTACCATCAGTGTATTACAACTATGTGTCAATATTATACCTTTTTTCTTACCTAAATAATATTATATTCTCTTTTCTAGACTGCTTTTACATTCATTTAATATAATTAGTTTTGATATACCACTGTTTATTATATATTTTTTTACTCTTTCATGCAATTATTATAACGTTAACAAGTATTAATGTAATATATTTGTAAGTTGTTCAAACTTCAATTTGTTCCTTTATTCGCTCAAACATGTTATCTCCTATTCCAGATACATTTTTTATTTCCTCAATTGATTTAAATCCACCGCTTTTTTCTCTATATTCAATTATGCCTTTTGCTTTTGAATCACCTATGCCATTTAATGTCTTTAATTGATCTAATGTTGCACTATTTAAATTAATTTTTTTATCTGAAATATCTTTATTACTAGAATTTGAATTTACAGTTTGGATTTCCTTGTTTTCATCATTTTTATTTGAAATATAAATCAATTCATGATCTTGCAACTTTTTTGCTCTGTTTATATTACTTAAATCTGCATTTTCAGTAAGCCCACCTGATATGTCTATGAGATCCTTTACTATTGAATTTTCACTCATTGTATAAACATCTGGCTTTTTCACTTCTCCTTTTATTTCTACAACTATGTTCTTATTTTTTGCTGTAACTATTTGTTTCTTGCTATCATTATTATTTGATTTATTATTATTTTTAACATTAACTGATTCATCATTTGATGTATCAGCCTCAATACTATCATCTACAAAGATACTTTCAGTATCATTTTTCTTCAGCTCTTTAAACCCAGATTTCACATATAATCCTATAAGTACAATTACCACAATAAATAGCATACTCAATATACCAATTTTTTTCTTATCTTTTAAGAACTCTTGTACCACTTCTTTTTCTCCTTTATAATTTCTCCTTAGATATTATTTCCACTTTTTTATTATTTAGACTCTTATTGGAATCTATTTGAACTTTGTATAGCGTAAATTCTTTTTTTTTGATAAAATGTATTTTGAGTACCATTAAAAATATTCAATATAAGTATGGAGAATTTTATGAAAAGAATTTTTAAAACATTTAATATATTATTCTTGTTTTTATTTTGCTTTACCTATACTAGTGTACAAGCAGAAACACAGCCTCCACAAATTAACGCTGAGGGTTGTGCTTTAATTGATGCATCTACTGGACAAGTGTTATATGGGAAAAATGAAGAGAAAGTTTTGGAGCCTGCTTCAACTACTAAGGTTATGACTGCAATTATAACTTTAGAAAAGTGCAAACTAGATGATGAAGTGACAGTTCAAGAAGATTTCACTAAAATAGATGGAACTGCTGTTGGTTTATTAAAAGGTGATGTAGTAACTGTTCGCGATTTGCTTTTAGGGCTTCTTTTGGAATCAGGAAACGATTGTGCAAATGCTTTAGCTGATCACATATCAGGAAGTACAGAAGCATTTTCTAAACTTATGAATGAAAAAGCAAAAGAACTTGGAGCTTTACACACAAACTTCAAAAATCCAAGTGGATTGCCAGATCCTGAACATACAACTACTGCTCACGATTTAGCGTTATTTTTAAGAGAAGCTATCAATAATAAAGATTACGTTCAACTATCTACCACACCAAATTACACAATAACGCTTAAGAATAATCCTTCAAAGACTATTGTACTTAACAATAAAAATTATATGATAAATAAGAATTCTAGATATTATTATCCTTTTGCTCTTTGCGGTAAAAATGGCTATACAACAAAATCAAATCATACTTACGTAGCTGCTGCAGAAAAGAACGGACATGTTCTTGTAGCTTCATTTTTAAATGCGCTTGATAAAGATCAAAACTTTCATGATATGCAAGCAGTTTTAAATTACGGCTTTGATAATTATTCTTTAGTTCACCTTTACCAAAAAGGCGATGAAGTCTCACAGTACAAAATAACTAACAATCTTACAATACCTGTTATGGCCTCAAAAGATATTGATTGTGATGTTCCTAAGGGTCAGGAAGATTCAGTATCTTCTGAAATAAAAATACAGGATCAGGATTTAAGCAAACAATCATTTAATGAAGGTGATAATATACTAAAAGGTACTGTTTATGTCAATGACAAAGAATATACAACTATGGATTTAGCTGCTGGAACATCTAGAAAGTATGAATTTCCTCTTTCTATTAATTCATTGTCAAACAATGTAAATTCAGAACTCTATATAGGATCTGTCGCTATTGTTTTAGCAGGAGTATTTGGATTAAGGAAGCTTATAAATATAAAATTAAAGAAATAAAAATAAAGGAAGCAACAGATGACTTCCTTTATTTTTATTTAAATATATATTAATTATAAAAATTTACTTTGCATTTAAATATCCACAAGCTTTCAAATATTCAGCCGAAAGAACTCCACCACCTGCTGCGCCTCTTAATGTATTATGAGAAAGGCACACAAATTTGTAATCAAATATCTTATCTTCTCGTAATCTTCCCATTGATATTCCCATTCCATTTTCATAATCTCTATCTAAATTAGTTTGAGGTCTATTATTCTCTGTGAAGTATTTCAAAAATTTCTTTGGAGCACTTGGAAGCCCTAGAACTATTTCTGGAACTTTGAAGTTTTCCCATCTACTAATTATTTCTTCTTTCGAAGGTTTGTTCTTAAAACTAACATAAACTGCTGCCAAATGTCCATTTGCTACAGGTACTCTTATACATTGAGTTGTAATAATCGGACTATTAGCATTTATAATTTTACCAGATTCTATTTGTCCCCATATTTTTAGTGGTTCATTCTCACTTTTCTCTTCTTCACCATCAATAAATGGTATCACGTTATCAATAATTTCAGGGCACTCATTAAAAGTTTTACCTGCTCCGGAAATGGCTTGATAGGTACATGCCAGAATATTCTTAGGATTGTACTCCATAAGGGCATTTATTGGAGGAACATAACTTTGAATTGAGCAATTAGGCTTTACTGCTATAAATCCTCTTTTTGTTCCTAAACGTTTCTTTTGGCTTTCAATAATCTGTGCATGTATTCCATTTATCTCTGGAATTAACATCGGCACATCATCCACATTTCTATTAGCTGAATTATTTGAAATAACTGGTGTTTCATGTTTCGCATAATCTTCTTCAAGTAACTTAGTTTGTTCCTTATTTAGAGAAATTGCACAAAATACAAAATCCACCATACCAGAGATTTCTTCAACTTTAAATGCATCCTCAACTACCATATCCTTATATTTTTCAGGTAATGGTGTTGTCATCTTCCATCTATTAGCTATTGCCTCTTTATAAGTTACCCCTGCTGAATTTTTACTTGCCGCTAGCACTGTAACTTCAAACCAAGGATGATTTTCTAATAAGCATAAAAACCTTTGTCCAACCATTCCTGTGGCACCTATTATACCAACCTTCAACTTGTCTCCCATTAAAACCACCTCTTAAAATTAATTTTGCTTATCTATTATAAGTATGATATCATTTATGCATATATTAGTAAAATTGATAATTTCTATTAACATAATCAATTATTTTGATGGAGATGATTATATGGACTTTAAACAACTTAATGCTTTCTTAACGATAAGCAAACTTCAAAGTTTTACTAAAGCAGCCGATAACCTGGGCTATGCTCAATCTAGTATAACGACACAAATTAAGCTTTTGGAAAGTGAGCTTGGTGTAAAACTTTTTGAAAGAATAGGTAAAAACATAACTTTAACACATGAAGGAAAGAAACTTTTGCCATATGCAAAACAAATATTAAAACTATCAAGTGATGTAAAAAATGCTGTACTTAATACTGACGTTCCAAGTGGTACATTAACAATTGGTGCTGCTGAATCTTTATGTGTATTAAGACTTCCTGAAATCCTTAAAGAATACAAAAAGCTATATCCTGAAGTGGACATCTCTTTAAAATTTGGAAATTGTGCTGAATTTAAATATTTCTTAAATGATAATATTATTGATGTAGCATTTTCATTAGGTGTAAAAATTAATTCAGCAGAATTTATATCAGAAATCGAAATTCCAGAGCCAATGTTGCTTTTAGCATATCCTGGCCATCCCCTTATAAATAAAAAAGAAGTATTTCCAAAAGATATCGAGTCAGAACCACTTATATTAACAGAAATGGGATGTAGCTACAGAGCTACATTAGAAAATATATTAAACAGTTGCAATATAAAGCCAAATGTAGCTATAGAAACAGGAAGTATTCAAGCTATTAAACAATTTACAATGAGTGGTCTTGGAATAACCTTACTTCCAAAGGTTGCTGTTGATGATGAAATAAATAGTGGTAAACTTGTTCCTCTAAATTGGGAAGGCCCTGACTTTGGAATAATATCTCAAGTACTTTATCACAAAAACAAATGGATCTCTCCTGCTCTAAAAGAATTCTTAAATTTATCAAGAAGTTTTATGGAATCATACTTACAATAGAATAATTCAAAAGCTCAAGCAACTTATTAAATTAGATGCTTGAGCTTTTTACATTGTTACTTATCATATTAAATTTATTTCAATTTACTAATTAATTCTTTCATATCATCTGGAAGTTCTGCTCTTAATGAAAGTATTTCACCACTTCTTGGAGATTTAAAATCTAATCCATAGGCATGAAGAGCCTGCCTTTTTATAAAATCTTCTTCATCCCCATCTCCATATAATGTATCACCGTAAATGGGATGACCCAAATGACTCAAATGAACTCTAATTTGATGGGTTCTTCCAGTCTCAAGTTTGCATTCTACTAAACTTGATTCATTGTATTCTTCAACAACTTTATAGTGA
Source organism: Clostridium sp. MF28 (assembly GCF_002969175.1). Classification (NCBI taxonomy): domain Bacteria; kingdom Bacillati; phylum Bacillota; class Clostridia; order Eubacteriales; family Clostridiaceae; genus Clostridium; species Clostridium sp. MF28. The sequence continues at coordinate 4,016,974 of NZ_CP014331.1, read as the reverse complement.
GTTATACTCCTTTGACCTCTCTCATCAATAACTCTCCTAATGCCATTTTCAATTCCTTCAGGTTTATATATTGGTAGATCAATCGTGCCTTGTTTTTCTTTTATAATTCCATGAACTAATGCTAAATATTTTTTTTCTACCTTATTTTCACTCATTTCTTTAGATAGCATTCCATGAGAAAACTGATTTTTAGCAATTATAATAAGACCTGATGTATTCATATCTAATCTAGAAACTAATCTAACTATACAATTTTGACCGCTCTCCATAAAATAATTTATTACTCCATTTGCAAGAGTCCCACTTTGATAACTTTTAGTTGGATGCACCACCATAAAAGGTTTCTTGTTGACTACTAAAATATCTTCATCTTCATAAACTATATCTATATCCATTTTTTCTGGAGCTATATCCTGACTTTCATCTTTTGCCAGATCAATTTTAATAATTTCTCCCTCATTTAGAACTCTATTCATTTTTACAACTTCATCATTAACAAATATTCTTTTACCAAGAGATGCACTTCTAATTAATCTTGTTGATAAGCCAAGTTCCACTTTCAAATATTCTCTTATTTTAGTGCCCTTCTCTATGTTAACAACCTGTTTTTCTAAAATACTCATATAATTTATCTTCTCCTCATATAGTATAATTTAGGAATATGTCAAATTGATAATGCACAATAACGATAATACTCCTTCTAATATCTTTGTATTTTTACTAACCATACATATCCATTAAGTTTATGTGCATTACTCTACTAGAAATAAGCAACATATTATGTGGAGTGTTTCATTGAGCCACCACAAAACTCTAAATTTACTTTACTTACCAAAGGTTTCAAAATCCTTACCTAAGATTATAATCACATCATAATCTTTATATTCTTTCTTGTTATCTTTTTCATCATTTTCTTTTATATTTAAATCCTGTTTAATAGTCTTTAATTTATCAGCATCATTACTAAGTATCTCACTTTTATCACTAAGTTCAGTATTGCCAGTATCAACTTTTGTATACCCAGCATCATTTAATTCCTTTGCTACTTTTGCCGCCAATCCATTAATCTTTGTGGCATTTAAAACCTTAATTCTTATATCATCTTTTGCTGCTCCTTCTGCTAATTTATTAGATGCAGAAGATGAAGTAAGTGATGATAATATATCTTTATTTTCATTTTTATCAACTATTAAAAATGACTCTCCATTTATGGTTTTTGGTGTTCCACTTACAGTTGCCATTGTTACATTTTCCTTTTTTATACCAATAAATTTAAACCCATATCCTAAAATATCAGTTGGTGACAGATTAGTTTCTACATTATCTCCTAATGCTGTCATTATTTTAGGTGCTCTAAATATTACAAAAGGACTTGTACACTTTTCAATAACCTTAGAAATAAATTTTTGTTGATTTTCTATTCTATCTAAATCTCCATTAGCAAGTCCACTTCCATCATTATTTTTTCTCCACCTAAAAAATTCCTCTGCTTTCTTACCATCTAGAGTTACAGTTTCACCGGCTTTAAAATTTATATGAAGATTTTGACCTTCATCATCATAAATCATATTTCTATCGATCTTCATTTCAATTCCTCCGATAGCATCAATGATTTCACGAAAAGCATTGTAATCGACTTTAACTATATAATTTATATTTATATTCAGTAGATTTTCAACTTCTGATTTTATCTTCGGATATCCACCAATTGCATAAGCTGAATTTATTTTAACATTTCTATCATTTATACTTATTAGTGTATCTCTTGGAACAGACACAATACGAATACTTTTGGTTTGAGGATTATAATTAGCTACAATTATTGTATCTGTTCTCTTTATTGATTGATTATTTAACTGCTTCGGATCTCCTATATCCATACCAAGTAACAAGATATTTACTGGCTGATTAAACGATACACTTGCACCACTTGGCATTAATTTGCTCTCAACCTTCATTAAAGCATAAACTCCAGATACCATTGATACTATAACAAAAGTTATTATAAGAGATATAATACCTAAAACTAACTTTTCAAATACTGTTGTAGAATCATTACCCTTTTTAAAAATTTTTAAGAATGCTGTATCTCTCTTTTTATTAGTTTTCCTTCTCATGCACCCACCTCTTATAAATTTTCTTTACTTAATATAATATACATTAAGTAACCTCTCTAATCTCATTAAATAAGTCGAAATTTCTATTTATATCAATACTTATAATTTAAATTCAGGATTAAATAGAAAATAATTTCGTGCCTTTATAGTATTTTCATCAATTAATAAGTTTCTAGCCAATAATATTTTTATGCTACTAGTCAAACCAAAATAGACTCCTTTATCCAAGTTATCAAATGTAGTTCTTCTTATCTCATCAACCCCATCAAAATTTCTTCCAGGTTCTATCATATCTGCTATATAAATAATCTTTGTTAAAGTGGACATATCCTCTTTACCTGTAGTATGCCATCTTATGGCATCCAGTATTTCATCGTCATCAATTCCAAGTTTATCTTTTGCCTCCATTGGTGCAACAATACTGTGCCATAAATTCATATTCTTTTCTTCTATCTCAGATATAATAACATTATTTTCTTTCATCATTTCTCTCATTTTATCTATAGATAAATTTTTAGCAACATCATGAGCAAGACCTGCAATTTCAGCCTTCTTTTCTGAAACTCCATTTAGTTTTGCTAACCGCTTTGCTGTGTCTGCAACCCCTAAAGTATGCATATAACGCTTTTCTAACAAATTAGATTTAAGATACAAATTCATTTCTTCTATGGATAACAAGATAACTTCCTCCTAAAATTAAATATATTTCTATAAATCACCAGAGCATTAGCTTTATGAAATTCTATCTATATAGCCTATTTTTATAGATAATATCCGAAACTCTCTCTGGCACAAAAAAATCTATTCTCTTATTTTCATGTACTCTATTTCTTATATCAGTTGATGATATTTCAAGTTCTTTCAAATCTAAAACAATTATTTTTCCATTATACTTTTCTTCTATCATATGTTTCCTATTTATCATATCACTTTTGTTTATTCCTCCTCTTGAGAACACCACAAGAGTTGCTAGTGAAAAGATTTTTTTTACTTCTTTCCACTTTTCCATGCTAAACAAACAATCTGCTCCAGTTATAAAAAACAATTCATTATCTTTATCTCTATCACTAATCTTATTTTTGAAATACTCTAATGTTTCATGAGTAAAACTAAGTCCGCCCTTCTCTATTTCATAATCCGATACAGAAAACTCGCTAAAGTGCTCTATCGCTGCTTTAACCATACTATACCTTAATCCAGGATCTGTAATTATATTATTGGCCTTAAGCGGCTGTATTCCTGCCGGCATAAAGATCACTTCATCTAAGCTTAATTTTTCTTTAGCTTCATAGGCTATATATAAATGCGCATTATGAATAGGGTCAAAAGTACCACCTATTATACCAAAGCGTTTCATAAGATTTCCTCCAAAAGTATTATACTTATTATAATCATATTAAAAATTCCTTTTTTATTATATCATGAAGTAAACTTAAATATTATTTTTAATATCTTAATTTTTATAAAAAAAGAAGCTTCTATAAAAGCAGCTTCTCTATTAATTATTTCCTATATATAATTATTTATTAGGTAATTCAATTTTTCTCTTTTTCAAATTGCTAGATTGTTTATATAAAACTATCTTATTACCTATTGCTTGAATTCCTTCACATTTTACAGCTTTACATATCATATCAGAAGTTTCTCTTGTTTCTAAACCACTGTTCTCTAAAACTTTTATTTTAATTAATTCTCGGGCTTCTAATGCTTGTGAAACTTGTATTAAAAAGTTTTCCTCAACACCATTTTTACCTATTTGAAATATTGGTGAAATATCATTAGCTAATCCTCTTAAATAAGCTCTTTGTTTTCCTGTTAACATATTATTTATTCCTCCTAAAATTTTTCAACATATTTGTTGTATTAATTATCCCTGGGGGTTATTTTTCAACTTATAACTTAAATTTCACTGCACTCAATTATAAGCAGAACATTTTTATATAGCAATATAATATTAAATTTGAATTAATTAAAGTATATATTCAAATTCAAAATCATTTAATCTAACCATATCACCGTCTTTTACTCCCATTTCTCTAAGTTCATCAAAAATACCTTTATTTCTAAGAACCTTATGGAAGTATCTTAAAGAATCTGCATCATTTACATTTACTGCACTTAGTAATCTATCTACAAATGTACCTTCAACTATATAAACATCATATCCCTCTTCTTTATTATGTTCAACAGTAATATCATAAGTAAATCTCTTTTCTTCTGGTATGTACATTTCATCTTCTGAGATTTCTAATTCTTTAACTGGAATATCCTTAAGTATTCTTGCCGCTTCTTTCATTACAGCATCAACACCTTCATTAGTAGCTGCTGACATCTTAAATACTTTATCAAATCCCATTTCTTGAACTTTCTTTTTAAAGTCTTCAAATATGCCTTCATCATAAAGCATATCAGATTTATTAGCCACAACAATTTGAGGTCTATCCCAAAGTTTTACAGAATACTTCTTTAATTCCTCATTGATTTTAATGAAATCTTCAAAAGGATCTCTTCCTTCAACACCAGATATATCAACTATATGAATTAAAAGTCTAGTTCTCTCGATATGTCTTAAAAATTGTATTCCAAGTCCAACACCTTCTGCTGCTCCTTCAATTATTCCTGGAATATCAGCCATTACAAAAGGATCAATCCCATCAACAGCAACAACACCTAGATTAGGTTTTAATGTAGTAAAATGATAATTTGCAATCTTCGGTTTTGCTTTTGTTGTCATTGATAACAATGTTGATTTACCTACATTAGGGAATCCTAATAATCCAACATCAGCAAGTAACTTTAATTCTAAAACTATATTTAACTCGTCTCCTGGCATCCCTGGTTCTGCATAATGAGGTGCTTGCTTAGTAGCAGTAGCAAATTTAACATTTCCCTTTCCACCTTTTCCACCTCTTAATAATACTAATTCTTGCCCCTTATGAGAAAGATCTGCAATTATCTTATTAGTTTCTGCTTCTCTTATAATGGTTCCCATAGGTACCTTTATATATAAACTTTCACCATCTTTACCATAGCATTTTGAACCGCCGCCATTTTCACCAGATTCTGCAATAAACTTTTTCTTGTATTTAAAGTCTAATAACGTTGTTATTCCAGTTTCAACTTGAAAAATGATGCTACCACCTTTTCCTCCATCTCCACCATCTGGTCCACCTAGAGGTACATACTTTTCTCTTCTAAATGAAATAGCACCATTACCACCGTTACCAGATTTAACGAAAACCTTCGCCGTATCTATAAACATAAAAATCACCTTTCCTTGTTTGTTTTACTTTATCATCTTAATATAAAATTTTTTAGTTCTATTATTACTTATTCTTTCCTAAAAAATATCGCTTTATTATATAATATTGGATTTAATGTCTAATCTCAATATATATTATCATAAAAATATTAAGGCATATCAAAGAAAATAACATCTAAAATGCTAGTCTATTTCTCTGATATCTGTCACTCTAGACATCGGCACCTTCTTAACTCATTATTTTCTTTCATATGCCTTAAAAAAGCACTCTTAAACTAAGAGTGCTTTATTTCTAAAATAATTATTCAGCTATTGCTTCAACGTCTACTGGGTAAACACTTGCTCTTTTCTTATCTCTACCAAGTCTTTCGAATTTAACAACTCCATCAACTTTAGCAAATAAAGTATCGTCCTTACCTTTTCCAACATTTTCACCTGGGTGAATTTTAGTTCCTCTTTGTCTTACAAGAATATTTCCAGCAAGAACAAATTGTCCGTCAGCAGATTTAACTCCTAATCTTTTTGATTCAGAGTCTCTACCATTCTTAGAACTACCAACCCCTTTTTTATGAGCGAATAATTGAAGGTTCATAATTAGCATGTGACTACACCTCCTCTTTTATTAAAGTTATATATTCTCTACGTTTCTTTTTCCCTACTAATTGATCAAATCCTAAAATTACACTTTCCAAGCTTTTTTCAAAAGTTTTTAATAAAACTTGAGCTTGATTTAGTTCTTCTAGATTAAAATCTTGAAGGTCTAATTTTAAGTATCCATCTTGTATTTCGTATGTTGAATTAAGTTCTAAAACTTCATCCAAACCAATAATTACACTTTGAGATAAAACTGAAACTGAATTACATATCATATCAAATGCTTCACCTACTAAAGCAGGCTCATTTGAAAAATCTCTGTCATTACCTATAGCGTGACCATTTATTACGAATCCAACAATATCATTATTATGTTGTTTGATTTTTACTTTAACCATAATTTTATTATGCTTCGATCTTTTCGATTACTAGCTTAGTGTAAGGTTGTCTGTGTCCATTCTTTCTTCTATAGTCCTTTTTAGACTTATACTTGAAAACTACAACTTTCTTTGCCTTACCTTGTGCTGCAACCTTAGCTACAACTTTAGCTCCTTCAACTACTGGCGCACCAACTTTGATACCTTCCTCAGTTCCTACAGCTAAAACTTCGTTTAATTCAACTGTTGAGTCAACATCAGCGTTAAGTTTTTCAACGTATATTACGTCTCCTTCTTGAACTCTGTATTGTTTTCCTCCTGTTGCTAATACTGCGTACATTAAAACACCTCCTCATAACGGTCTCGCCACTTTTGGTACAAAGATTCAACCTTGTTTTACATAAAACCTTACGTGCGCGGTCTACAAAAGCCAGTTTATCATATTTCTATTACTTTGTAAAGTATAATCTATAATTTATCCATATAAACATAATTTAGCATGATTGTTAACTGATTTAATACTTTTCTATAACTGTAACTTTATAATCTTTTAAATTATCTTTTTGCCCCTGAAATATCAGTGGTTCAATTTTATATCCTTCTATATTATCTACATAATTTAGATATATCTCTTTATCTAATCCATCTATTTCTTTCATAAACTCAAAAATATTTTCTCTTATTCTATCTTTATAAACGCTATCCATTTGTATATGAAAACAATTTATAGAACTTTCTTCCTGCATCCTTACTATATCATTTTTTATTAGCCCTTCAATATAAGATAACTTTAGAATTATTCCTCTTCCTTTACATAGGCTGCATTCTTCTTCCATATATTCATATATACTTTTTCCTTGCCTCTTTCTAGCTATTTGAACCAAATCTAGCTGGGTAAATGGGAATATCTTTACATTACCTTTATCTAACCTAAGACTTTCCTTAAGTGCATCCATTACAATATCTCTTTGACTTTTATCTCTCATATCAATAAAATCTATTACTATAATTCCACTTAAGTTTCTAAGCCTAATCTGTTTTCCTATTTCTCTAGCCGCTTCTAAATTAGTTTCCAAAATTGTTTTATTGAAACTTTTCTCCTTTATGTTTTTTCCACTATTAACATCAATAACATACATTGCTTCAGTTCTATCAATTACTATGTATCCGCCACATTGTAGGTTAACTTTATTATGCCTCAACCTTAATAGTTCTTTCTCAATTCCATAAAAATCAAAAAGTTTTCTATATCCTTCATACTTCTCTATTTTTAAATTTTCCTGTCCTTTGGCAAAGCTTGATATCTTATCAAAATCAATGCTATTATCAACATAAATTTTTATAATTTCTTCTCCAGAAAAATTCATCAAAAGCTTAGTTAATGTTAAATCTTCACCATAAATCTTTCTTACTCCTAATGAATGTTTCATTTTCTTATCTATATTTTGAAATTCATCATAAAGCTTAGAAATCTCATTTTTAAGAATATTTATATCTACATTTGCACCTTCTGTCCTTACTGTTATGCAAACATCTTTTAACGGTTCAATATTACTCAATAGTTCTATTTTCTTTTCTTTATCTTCTATTCTCTTAGAAAATTCTATTCCTTGCTCATAACAATTTAAGACAATATATTTCCCGGGAATTGACACCTTTGCAGTTAATTTGGCGCCTTTATCATTAAGAGGCTCTTTTAAAACTTCTACTAGTATATCGTCTCCCTTTTTTATTCCTTTTGCCTTTAATTCATCACTATAATATAGGTAACCTTCTTTATCTAACCCCAAATCAACAAACACTGAGTTTATAGCCGGAATTATGTTTTTAATCTTCCCCTTATAAATTTCTCCTATTATGGGTTCATTCTTACTTTCTTCAACGATACTTTCTATCAATTCATTATTAGATTTAATAGCTACCCTTAAAATTCTTTCTCTTCTCTCAACAAAAATCTCTTTCATTCTATAACACATCCTAGTCAATGCACAATGCACAGTTCACAATGCACAATTAGTGAGCAATTTCCTTTGAAAATCTAATTATCATATAATTTGATACCTTAGTATTTTGCATTTATTATAATTTTTAAAATCTCTTAAGAGATTTATTCCTTAATTGTGTATTGCGCATTGTAAATTGTGAATTATATATTTATACACATTTATATAATGGTACAAGTTTATTATTCTTGTAAAAATACATTTCTTCTCTTTTGGTATTAACAAACGAATCTAAAATCGCATTTGAAGTTTTTTCTTGGATATAACTAACAAGTAAATCTGCGCTTAAATGTTCCCTACTTCCTGTACTTATAACTGCATTAAGAATTAAGAACTCATCTTTAACCCAGAAACTAAACTCCTTAACAAAAGCCCTTATATTGACTTCTCTTTCACCTTTTTTGCTTTTCTTGACTGTATTCCACTCATTAGTTTCTAAAAGTTTACTAACTTCCTCTTCTAAATTCGAGACATCAGAATACTTAATTTTTATAGTATATCTTGCTGCATCAATTAAAGCCATAGCTTGAGGAACTTTCTTCTCTCCTTCTTTATAAGGAATTGCAAGTGCACTTATATATTTTATTCCACTTGGCGCGGTCTCATTTAATTTATCCACAATTTCATTTTCATCCATCTCAGTTGTTAACACCATATCCATATATTCACCACTTGAATAGACTCCTACCGATAAAGGTTGTGCTATTGATGTATTCATATGGGGGTTAAATCCTTGAGAGTATTCTATAGGTAGCCCCGCTCTTCTAATATTTTTTTGAATAGTTTTAAGCACATCTAAATGAGATATGAACTTAATATTTTCCTCTTTAGTAAATTTAGTTAAGTATCGCACCTTCAAAACACTCCCCATCTTTAAAGTTCACATTAATTCCACATCCTGTACATCCTTCTCTACAGTTTTGTGTTAACTCTGCTCTTTTAGCTTTTTCATTTTCTATTTCTAAATATTTTCTATTTACTCCAATATCAATGAAATCCCATGGTAATACTTCATCATAACTTCTTTCTCTATATGCGTAGAAATCTACAGTTAAATTACACTCTTCCATTGCTTCCATCCATACATCAAATTTAAAGTGTTGATCCCATCCATCAAATCTAGCACCTTTTTCAAAGGCTTTTATTAAAACCTCACATAATCTTCTATCACCTCTTGCAAAAACAGACTCCATTACAGACGTTTTTTGTTCATGATAATTGTAGACTATACATTTTGATTGAATTGAAGATTTAACAGCTTTGATCTTTTCAGTAACATCTTCAAACTTTGCCATAGGTGCCCATTGGAATGGAGTAAATGGTTTCGGTATAAGTATTGATGTACTTACTGTAAGCCTTAAACCTTTATTATTATTTATCTTATTTGGCACTTGTTTATATCTATATACTATTTTTTCTGCTAATTCTCCAATTCCCATGCAATCTTCAAGCTCTTCATATGGAAGTCCAATCATGAAATAAAGCTTTAAAGTTTTCCACCCAGCTGCAAATGCACTTGTAGCTGCATCTAAAATTTTATCTTCAGTAAGACCCTTGTTAATTATGTCCCTCATTCTTTGAGAACCTGCTTCTGGTGCAAAAGTTAATCCTGTCTTTCTTACCTTCTGAATATCCTTAAGCAAATCTACAGAAAAAGCATCAACTCTTATAGACGGAAGTGCTATACCAACTCTGTCGTCTTCATGCTCATTAACTAAATCTGTAATTAATCCTTTTATATCAGAATAATCACATGTACTTAATGATGAAAGAGAAATTTCTTCATATCCTGTACTTTTAACTAATTTTCTTGCTAATTCCTTTAAATCTTCTCTTGTTTTTTCCCTAACTGGTCTATAGAGCATACCTGCCTGACAGAATCTACATCCATTTGTACATCCCCTAAATAATTCTAGAACTATTCTGTCATGAACAATTTCTGAATAAGGAACTATTATATCTGTAGGGAAATCTACCTTAGTATAATTATTTATAATTCTCTTTGTAATAGTTTTTGGCACATCATCATATTTAGGTCTAAATTCTTTAATTGTACTATCCTCATTGTAAATAACATCATATAATGAAGGTACATAAATACCTTGTATTTTAGATATTTCTCTTAGGAATTCTTTCTTCTTTCCTTTTCCTTTATACTTCTTATAAACATCTAAAACGTCATTCATCATTTCTTCACCTTCACCAATTTCAAAGAAATCAATGATATCATATAAAGGTTCTGGGTTATATGCACAAGGTCCACCAGCCATAACTATCGGCTCATCTTCTCCTCTTTCTGATGCTCTTATAGTAATGCCAGACATATTAAGCATATTTAAAATATTTGTATAACTCATCTCATATTGAAGTGTAAAACCTAAAATATTAAACTCCTTTAGAGAATCTTTTGTTTCTAACGTGAATAATGGAATATTATTTTTTCTAAGCTGCTCTTCCATATCAGGCCATGGTGCAAATGATCTTTCACAATATGTATCACTTCTTTGATTTATAGTATGATAAAGTATTCTGCTTCCTAAATGTGACATTCCAACTTCATAAACGTCTGGAAAGCAAAATGCAAATCTTATGTCAACTTCCTTTGGATCTTTAACAATCTCATTTAATTCTCCACCAGTATATCTACTTGGTTTTTCAACTTTAAATAAGATATCATCTGAAATTTTATTCATTAATAAATTTCCTCCTTAAAACACACTATCATATGTGCAATTCTGCATAAATGATCACCTTTAAATTTTTGTCAAATTTAAAGAATTTAAAACTTTTAGTATATCAAATACTAAATGAACGCACTTTTTGCTTATGCATAAATAAAAGAAGTATAAACTCTAATTGCTATACTTCTTATTTGCTACCCCTATTCTAACATAATTAATTCTGATTGGGAATATTCTTATTGTTTCCAAAATTATATACAATTTATTTTATTCTACAATTCCTTCAAAGCCTTTGAGTTCTTATCATTGTATTTCTTACTATATCTCCAATCAATTATCCATAATATGAATGATAATCCGGCATTTATACCAAATACAAATCCAAACACTCCATAAAGGCGAAGCTTATTGAAAAAGTCTCCTGCAAAAGAATTAAACATTACATCAATTTCCTTTGGATTGAGCAGCTCAATTTGCTTATTGCTGATATTCTTTAGATTTATTTCCCTCAATATTGGTACAATATAATCACTAACTGAATTTAAACCTGTTTCAATAGTTTTACTTATAAAATAATCCTTGGATCTATCTGATATAAAGTAAAAATTGTTATTAATTGCATTTTGAACTAAAGTATCAATTGCAATCATAATTTTTTGGTTAAATTCTGTATTAGCGAAAGTATATCTAATAACCCTATCAATATCATTGCTTAGAGTTCTTACATCAATAATTTGTTCTATCTTTAATTCCGATAATGTATTTTCATAGAAACTTTCCATAAACATAGATATCGATTTTTTTGATTCTTCGCTCTCAATAATTATGCTTAAAATATTACTTATACAATTTTCAATTTCATATCTATCAATTCCTTTTAATAATACAGAATTAAATTCAATGTTGAATAAATTTTTCAACATATTTTCATTAAAGAACTTTTCTATTGTTATAGATAATTTATCTTTATTAATATTTGTGCTTCTATATATATCTTCTTTTATAATATTGACTTCCTCAAAAAACTTCTTATAAATCGAATCTAAATTGCTTAATCCAAATAATTCAAGATATTCTGAAAGTGGAGCCACAGCTAATGAATCTAAAATTAAATCACTTGCATTATAAATATATCCTTCAAAGTCAACATTCTTATCAAATTGTTCAAATAAATTATTTATTAATATTCGAATATTAAATTCTTCACCCTTTATATTTAATTCACTCAATCTAATAGGGTATATACTTTCATTTAATGCAGCTTTTGTAGTATTAATAAGTTTATCGTTCTCTTCTCTTAGCATTAAAGGAAGTTTTTTATTTAGTATAATATCAACAACTCTATATGCTATGTCATCTCCACCAAAAGTTGCATAGGCTATCTTCTCAAAGAAATTAAGTTCACTCTTAATAGTTTCTTGTACATTTTCAGTTATAATATTCTGATTATTTTTTAAGTAAACAATTAATTTATTTGAAAAATAAGACGTTATAGGATGCAGATTATTATCAATTACATTCTTGACTCTACCATCAAACATTGATCCTACATCATTATTTTCATCTAAGCCATTACATAAATATTTACTTATCATATTTTCTAAATATATTTTAAAATCATTAGAAAAATATTCATATACATATTTCCCTATATTAACTTTTGCTTTTTCTATAGAATCTTTACCTATAACCTCTTTACATGATTGTTTTATCGCTACAGAATAATAATCTTTGTATTCTTTTGTAATTAAATCTATAAAATCTACCTTTTCAATAGTACTAAGATTATCTTGTATAAGCTTATTGCCTTCCTCTTGAATATAACTTTGAATTTCAATAAGTATATCTTCTGAAATAACATCACCAATTTTGTAATTTGAAGATATTTTATTTTCTATAAACTTCGTTAAAGAACTTTTACTATTACTAATACTACTTATTATTTTAGGTATTCCATTCTGAATGTAACTTTCCTTGATAAAATTATCAAATTTGCTTTCTTTTAATCTGTTAGTAATTCCTTCGGATAAATCTGAACTACTATTACAATACTTTAAGATTATTTTATAGATATACTTTACAAAATCATTCTTTTTACTTCTAGCAAAGTCAACTAAAATTTGATAATTATTATTTTTAACTAAGGTAGTTAGTACTGAAGACATATTATCTTTATGAGAATTGAAACTTTTATTAATTTCATCTTTGTTTAATAATTCTTCATCAATTAGTTTCGCCATTCCAATTGCGAACTCATTTTTATGTGCCGGTATATATCCTAATGCGAACTTCTTAAAAAATGGTATTTTAGATATAATTTTATTTTCTTTGTATGGATGGAAAATCATCCACAAAGCTACAACATTTGTTATGTATCCTATAAATGCCATAACTCCAAGTGACAACAATCCATTAAACATATTACTTGGAAATCCGTAAAGTCCAATAGAATTTGGAAATATTAATTGATATATTATCCCAACCACAGTACCTAAAACAGCACCAAAAACAGAAAGTGGTTTAAGTTGACTTCCCATAAAATCTTGAACTATATCGCATATTTCATCCTCGTCATATTTACTCAAACTATTTTTTGCGATTTTTTTAATATTTCCATTTAATAAACTTGGAAGCTTAGATATTAATGCCGGGTAACCTTTATTTATAAGAATATTTGATAATTGATCCTTATTAAATCCTTTATTAACTAATTCCTTAATTTGATAATTCTTATATTTATCCACAGTTTCTCTATAAATTGATACTGAATTATCCACAATATATTCCAATATGTTCACATTATAGTTTGATAATATATCTCCTATTTTAAGTTTTTTAACATTTGATAATATAATATCTTCTAATCTCTCGCTATATGTATCTTTGTTCTTTCTGAGCAAATTATTGGCCCATATTGAAAATTTATTAGATAAACTAAGTACACTTTTATCTTTAAATAATTCTGATAATTTTTTGTGGAATATTTCATCACTCTTTGAATTTATGAATTGTGCAATCAAGGTATTTATGTTTTTACATAATCTCGTTTTGTTTTTAAAAATACTTTCATATAACATTGGCTTAAACTTTGTATTGAATAATTTTAACAAATCTAACTTAGCAATCTCATTTACTTTCTTTGAAAATTGAGATTTTATTAGTATCCTCAACGTATTCTTTCCATGAGCTGCAAATACTTTAGTAATAATTTCAGCAACATCATCAGATGTAGCTAAATTGTATTTTTCCAATGATTCTACTATGTTTTTAACCTTGGTGTCCTTCAAGTAATCTATAATAGAAGTTATTATTTTATCACTTGATTCATCATCAAAATTATTATTAATATAGCTTATAATTTTATTAACAATATTATTTTTAGATGAAACATCTCCCATAAGTGCATTTCTAACCTTTGAGATTATAAGTTTCTTTATGCTTTCATCTATATCTTGTATCGCTTCATCAATTGCGGATTCAATCATTTCATCCAAAGACGATTTATTACTTGAAATCCACTCCAAGATATAAGGCATGACCTTAGGAATAACTATTTTTATAAAATTCGTGAGTGATTTTTCTATCTCTTTAGGAAGTATTTCATAAAGAGTAAAATCAATATTTTTCGAAATCAAAACAATCTCATTTGTAATTTTTAATATTAAATCCTTTCCTTCAGAAGAGTTAATAAATTCAGTAATTTTAATGAATAATCTTGAAATAACTTCTTCTTGCTGAGTTTCCGTAATAAAATGATTAATATCTCGACTTCCGATAGAGTCTTGTAATTTGACAAGCGTTGCATCTATATTTATATTTGAAAGTATATTGTCCAAAAACATCTTGCATGACTTTTCATCTGATAAAATATCATTATGAATTATGTTTTCAACAGACTCTATAATATTATCAGTTAATTTTTTCTGGACTTCTTTAGAAAAAATATCAGCTAAAGTAATATCAGAATTTTCCTTGTATAAATCAGAAATAAATCCATTCACCGCATCAGTCTTTTCAAGTTCGAAAATCAGCAGCTCATAGCCTGAATTTATAACTTTTGATAGCTGTTTTTCACTTAATATATCTTGCAGATCAACATCACGCATAAAACCATCTATTAATTCTGGTAAAAGTATATTTAGATTGTTTCTTATAAATTCTTCACTTTTAAGTATGCTATCAGAGAAACCATCTATTTCAGCTATTTTAGTATTTCCTAAACTATTACTTAATTGCTTCTCAAAAAAAGTTTGAGCCATTTGTTCAATATATTTATTTATATTTATATTAGGCATTTCAGACCTTAATGTATCTGCATTTATTATATCTCTTTCTACTAATTCGCTAATCTCTTCAATAAATTTCTCCTTCTTCTTTTTAATTACCCCTCCTAGCTTTAAAGGCGTATATTCTTTAAAAAGCATATCAACTGCATATTTATTTGTGATATATCCAGCTACTCCACCTGAAAATCCCTGAAATGCTAGTAAAAAAATAAATGTTAACATCAGCTATTCTCTCCTTATGTAATATCAATTCTAAACAATAACTTTTTCACATATAAAATATGTTGTTTACATCATATTATACTAATTTATTAACTTTATTTCCACATTTCATACTACAGCAACCAAAAGTGCTAATCCTCATAAAAAGATTAGCACTTTCATAAAATCTATTTTCTGTTATTCTTTATCAAGTTATATACAATTACAGCTGCTTCTGCATTACTTATATTATGCGACCCATTAAAATTTCCATTTGTATCCCCTTTAATAATATTAAGAGCATAACACATTGATGCATATCCTTTATATGAGTCTTCTATATTATCTTTAAAAGGACTATTAAATATTTCAGAATGTCCAGCTAATTTCTCATAGCCTAAGTATCTTATAATAAACTTTGCTGCATCATTATATGATACTACTGAATTTGGAGCTTTTTCTTCATCTTTAATTACCCCATTTTGAATTAACATATCATAAAATTCATCATCGCTATAGTTATTTTTTACTGGCGAATATATATATTTAAAGAAATTTATTTGAGTAATATTCATATTAGGATTAAATTTTTCCCCATCTATATAATACCCATTATCTAAAAGTTCTTTTACTGTCTTTTCGCACCAATGCCCATTTATATCCGTATATTCTG
This sequence comes from Clostridium sp. MF28, assembly GCF_002969175.1. Taxonomy (NCBI): domain Bacteria; kingdom Bacillati; phylum Bacillota; class Clostridia; order Eubacteriales; family Clostridiaceae; genus Clostridium; species Clostridium sp. MF28. The sequence continues at coordinate 4,000,780 of NZ_CP014331.1, read as the reverse complement.
GTAATTTATTTTCTCTATATGCTTTTCCACTATAATCTATCCTTATGGCATTTATAGGATCAATAATATAACTATCATTCTTGTTTATAAAGTCATACACTATTCCAACTTTATTTGCATCTAACATTGTATATTGTAATGAGAATCCTGCTAAATCTTTAATTTTATTAAATGCAGCTTCCTTACTTATAATATTGCTAATGTCAGGAAAAGAGGCATTATCATACCAGTTATTATCATAACCAATGATTTTACCTGTATTCTTATCTACTTCAACATTTAAGTAATTTCCAGAAAACTCTATTCCATTCACTTGACGTACATAATTAAACATAAAAGTATTTTCTTCTATTGGTCTATCAGTAATCTTTAAAATTGGATTATTTATATCCTTAAACTTTGTTTGTGTAAACTTATTAGGTGCTACTTTTTTCAAAAAGTTTTCTACTGTGTTTTGCGCATCTGCCTTAGAAGTATTACCACTTGTTCCAAGTTTATTATAATTATAAGAATGTAATGATATTACTTCTCCAGATTTTGCATTCACTCTTCCATATACACCGTCAAAAGAAATATTCCATGAATATTCATCATCAAGATAGTTTTTATTTAATGATGCATCACTAACTTTCATATCAGCCGTTATTAAATCAGATGTTTCTCTAAGTATACTTTCTGCCTTTTCTTTACTTATAAGATTTGCAACATTCTGAATCGCATCAATCTCTTCTTGTGTCAACTCTTGATTTGCTTTATCCAAATTATTTGCAGAAGCATTTACTAATGAATGATCCTTATTTCTACCATCTAGTTTATTATCACTTGAATATGATACTACTTGTCCAGTTTTAGCATCAATAAATTCACTTATATTACTTGGAGCATATCCTGCAAATATATTCATTTTCTTCTTCTCATAATCATAATAAGAATAATATTTTAAATCTATACCTATTTTATCTATATATGCTTTTTCTGCAGTAACAGAATCAATTATTCCACTTAAATTAGGATATTCAGCTCCCTTTACTTCTAAATTGTCATTGCTAAATGATGTCACTTTCCCACTGTATTTATTTACACCAACATTTATATAAATATAGTTAACCGGAATTTCATTTACAAACTTTTGATAAGTAAAGTTATACTCATCCCCTTGAAAAGAAGCTGAATCATTTTTTACTAACTTTATTTCTCCAATATATTCTGGAATTACATTTTTCAAAAAATCTTCTGCTGAAACTTGGGCCTGATCTTTCGTAATATTTGCTAAACCGTCTTTGCTCTCCTTGCTATCCCCATCATAATTACTATATTGATATAAGAATCCATCTTCACCTATTGATGCAGATATTGATCCTTTCTTATCTTCTTTTTCTGCCCAATTTAAATCCCAAATTCTAACTTTTGTCCCCCTAACTTCACGTTCGCTTGAATTATGTGTAAACTCTGTATAATCATCTGGAACTGTTATAATTTTCTTTGCTGATATAATAGCTTGCTCTAAGTTTTTGCTATCTTCATCCGCAGCAAATGTCGGAATAGAAATAGTAGACAATATTAAACATAATGTTAATATCCCGCTTATAATACCTTTCTTTTTCATAAATATCCTCCAATCTTTAATAATGAGTTATTTTTTATACTATCTAAATATAATACGATTCTTCATATGAAAATTTTGCATTAAATTATAATTTTTTCACAAATTTTTATACAGTTACTTTTAAATACCTGTGTTAAAGCAATAAATTAATATTTTAAATTTTGGTAATTCATAAAAAATCTAAAATTTTCTATATAAGAAATGGAGTTAATAATTAATTTTAATTATTAACTCCACACTACTAACTATTATCATACTATGCATCTATTAATACTTTCTTCTACTTTATGTTCATCTATATTTTGTTTTATTTTTAATATAGATGACAAAACTACTCTCACTAAAATATTACTAAAAAAAATATCTCGCCTTTTATCTCCTAAATTTCTAATATAAATACTGTGCATATCTTCAATATAATCTACTATATCATTCATAGACTTTAATTCTATTCTGGATTCCTCTGTGCATTCATTCCACACTTCAGATAGCTTTTTCCACCATAAAATTCTTTGAGTTTGTTCATATAATTCATGCCTAATAATATTTCCTTCAAAAGCTTTATTATGTGGAAAAGTAAAAAAATCACATAGGTAATGACTCAATATTCCTAGCTTAATTGAAATCTCCTTATTTCTTTTAATTTCACCATAAATTATTTCATCAATAATCCCTATAACCTTCTCCCAATCCTCATTTTTACTATGCATAGTCATTCTATATTTGAGCTTTAAATCAGGTAACACATTTCCATAAATAAAAAAGTTACTATCAATAATATTTGAGTAGCCTCTCTCAATTAATTCCTTGCTAAGAAAATAACCTATTTTCCCATGAAGTAAAGTATCCATATTAACGCTCCTACCCTTTTTAATCACATTTAGAGAGTAATAAACAAGTAATTGTCTGAATCACAATACAAAAATGCATTTTCACACATAGAAGATACATTTTTATTATGGTACTAGTTATTACTCTTCATCACATGCTTAAATTATAAAAAAAGTAAGTTAAATCACCATTACGTTTCTGTTATTTTTTAACGAGCTTAATTATTTTTCTTTTTTAATTGTACATACTCTTCTAGTGTTATATTTCCATAATCCTTTAATGCTTTTATAAGCTCATCTTCATGTATTATACTAATGAGTTCCATGTCATCATTAAGAATATAAAAACTGTTAAATTTGTTTTTATCAACTAAAGATAAAACATTAACTAAACCTTTTTTATAATACACAGAAATTGATTTATTCTCTATATAGTTATGCTTTTTTAACTTTCTTATTTTCTTGATCATATCTCCCATTATTATATACATAGTTTTTTCTTTTTCTATAAATGTTGCATATGTGATTAATATGACTGCAAGAAATAAACTTATATTAACTTTATGTAATATCATTATTATAATAAATATTAAAAATAATGTTCCTGAAATAATAAAGCTAAAGATTTCTGTAATTTTCTTTGATCTTTTATATAATAGCTTCTTTGATAATAGTATTTCACATACCCTTGAACCATCAAGAGGATAAGCAGGCAATAAATTGAATGCTCCTAAAAAGAAATTAACTTTTATACTATCTTCAATAATTTGATACTTAAAATATCCATATAAATAGCACATAACCACGGCCATAAAAATATTGAAAAATGGTCCAGCTAAATATAAAATCATTTTTTTTCTTTCAGTTAACTCATCGATGTCACTTAATTCGACTTTAGCACCAAATATGCTAATATTAACATTATTAAATTTGCACCCAAATTTACTTGCAACTATCATATGTGCAAATTCATGCAATATTACCCATAGAAAACTAATAACAATGTAACCTTCATAATCTCCAAGCCACATTAATATCGACAGTTCTAAAATCAATACCATATACCATTTCTTCATTTCTAACCCCTATAATATTGCTATATCAAAATAATTTGCAATGCACAAGTAAAAAATGGAACTTAATCAAATATTAAAATATATTTTATATTCATAATAATATGTTATTTCCTATAAATTTAATTGTTCATATTACTGTTGTTTCTTATATATTCCATAAAATTAAAAGTCCTTGACTTTAAATTTTCAATTTTCAAATCATCTACAGTAAAATTTCCAATCTTTAAATCCTTACCTTTTATATTTCCTATCTGCATTGTACTAAAGGTATCTATATACTCGTTATAATTAAAATTTCGGTTTAATGCTTGTTTACATTTAATGTGCATTTCTTGTACTTGTGCGTAAGGGGTATACTTCAATCCAACAAAAAATAGCAATAAAAGTGTAGCTCCGGTTAGTTCCTTAGTTATTCTCTTAATCAAAACATTTATCATCTTATCGTTACTTTTCATATTACTCCCATATCTTGAACCAATGATAGCATTATTAGACTTCTTACCTGAAGTCAAATGGTTCCTTTTATCCTTTCTTCCTTTCGTTGTATTATTAATGTTCTTATAGTAATCCTCATAAGCTGATCTATAGCTGCCCATGATACACTCCTTTCAAATTCATTCACATTAAAGTATATTTAGTACTTCATAAAATTATGAGAACAAAATTGTTGAGAATCTTTGTATTTGCTAAATTCCACAATATTTAGATATCATTTGGGTTGCTTAATTGAAAAAATACACTATCTAGAATTTTTATGTCACTAATACCTACTCTTCGAAAATTATCTATCTTATAACATATACTCCTTAAAAATTAAAATAAGATTAATAATTCTATACTGTACTCAAAATTCTTATTTGCAATTTCTACTGTACTGGATAAAATTATTAATCCTATTATTTTATAAATAATTTTGGTATATTCACTATAATTATTTTTTTACATTTCACTCCTAATTGAGCGCTCAACTTATTGAAATTGTTGTATAAATTTATTATAGCAACATGCCTATTCTAAAAGTGTATCTTTTTTCTTCTCATTCCTACATTTATTACTAGTGCTATTGAAATTACTGTTGTAAGCAATGAACTTCCTCCATAGCTAACAAGTGGCAGGGTTATTCCTGTAATTGGTAGTAATCCTATTGTCATCCCTATATTCTGCAATATAGCAAATAGAAAATATGACACTATTCCAACACATATAACTGAGCCAAATATATCTTTAGATGTTCGCGCTACTGAAATCATCTTATATATAAGAAATCCGTAAAGCATTAACAAAACAATTGCACCTACAAAGCCCCATTGATCTGCTATTGCAGCAAAAATAAAGTCCGTCTGAACTTCTGGTACATTTTGTGCAGCATATGTTGTAATCCCATCTTGAGCCAGTGACGGACTACTTCCAAGTAATCCACCTGAACCAATTGCAATCAATGACTGATTTAAATGATACGTACTTGCATCATCGATGCTTGGATTCAAAAATGCTGTAAATCTTGCTTTTTGATATGTTTCTATGAGTCCTGAATTCCACACAATCACTATTCCAAGTACTAAGCACGCTAATCCTCCAGCAATAATCCTCGTATCAAATCCCATTGTATAAAAAATTCCTAAAACTATAAAGAAACATACCATACTCATTCCCATATCAGGTTGGATTACAATAAATATTACTGGTACTATGCAATAAAATGCTAGTGTGAGAAAATTCTTAACATCATTTATTTTTCCGTCCATCTCATCTAGCTTCTTACCCAGCATAAGTATAATTACAAACTTTGCAAATTCTGACGGCTGAAGGTTACCTACTCCTAAACGGATCCATCCTCTAGCGCCATTAACTACTATTCCAATCCCTGGAACCATAGTTAATATAAGAAGAACTACAACTCCCCAATATAATACAGGTACATAGTTAAATATTATCTTATAGTCTACTGCCACAAAAATATATAACGCTACAAGTGATATTGCAAACCAACCCAGCTGTTGCTTTACAAAACTCAATCCAAATTGTCCTTTTGTGCATAGATATATATTAAATGTTCCGTATAAAATTAAAAGAATTAAAGAAATTAATATAGTCTTATCAATTTCTTTAATTAATTTCATATCTAATTTTAATAGTCTAAACAACATCTCACCTCCTAGTTATATTAATCTTATATAACTCAATCAATCTTAATTATACATTATTATTACCGCATTCTCCATAATAATTATATTGGGCATAAAAAACATAATAATTTTGTAATAATTTAAAGATAATATCTTGTTAAATCTCCAAAGTCACCCATATTTAATAAACCTAATTATTATAAAAAAATAAGATGAATTGTTTTAAAGAATTAACCATCCCATTCTTTAAAACAAACATCTCTTATAATTTAAGTAAAACAAATTACTTATCTTCCCTTTATACTTTTAATTGGAATGTTAGCTATTAATGCAGAAGTATTTTCACCTTCTTCATCTCCATTCTTATTTACGGATATTTCAACATCCTCAACTTGTATATCAATATACTTAGAAATTACTTCTAAAATCTCTTCTCTTATTTTCTCAATAATATCTGGTGCAATTTCGCCTCTATCATGTATAAGAATTAGCTTTAGTCTGTCTTTTGCAACTTCTTTAGGTGTTGGCTTACTATTTAAACTCTTAAAAAACCCCATTTTCTCATCCTCCCTTAATTTCGCTTAAATAGCTTCTTTAAGGAGCTAAAAAATCCTTGATGCTCTTCTGTATGTAAATCAATAATAGGAACTTCTTCACCTGTAATTCTTCTAGCTATATTCTTGAACGCCTGTCCAGCAATCGCACCCTCTTCTAACACAATAGGTTCACCTTTATTAGTTGAAATAGTTATATTCTTATCGTCTGGAACTACTCCAAGTAACTCAACTGATAATGTTTCAATAATATCAGCTACATCAAGCATATCTCCATTCTTAGTCATTTCATAGTTCAATCTATTTACAATAACAGAATGGTCTTCCAATCCCTTTGAATCAAGCTTACCAATAACTCTATCAGCATCTCTAACAGATGTTATTTCTGGATTTACAACAATAATTGCTTTTTCCGCACCTATTACAGCATTTTCAAATCCTTGTTCTATTCCTGCTGGAGAATCTATTAAGACATAATCAAACTCTTCTTTTAATTCATTTACTATTTTTAACATTTCCTGTGGACTTATATCATCTTTATCCTTAGTTTGAGCTGTTGGTAAAAGAAATAAATTAGCAAATCTCTTATCTTTTATAAGTCCTTGTTTTAATCTGCATCTTCCTTCTATAACATCAATTATTGTATATACTATTCTATTTTCTAATCCTAGCAATACATCTAAATTTCTAAGCCCTGTATCTCCATCTATAACAACTACTTTCTTACCAAGTGATGCTAAAGCAGTTCCTATATTGGCTGTAGTTGTTGTTTTTCCAACTCCACCTTTACCTGAAGTTATTACAATAGATACTCCCATTAAAAAATCCCTCCGACGTTTTAGTATATATATTTATTTGGTAAATATGGTTCCACTATTATCAACCCATCCCTAATTTTTGCTAATTCTGGATAGCTTGGCTTTTGGATATCATCTGGAGACATAGCTATAACATTTGCAATTTTTAATAGTTCAGGTTGTAGTAGGAATGCTGCTATTACCGCTTTTATATTTCCATTAGTCCCAGCGCTCACTTTACCCCTTATACGTCCTAAAACAATTACATTCCCTGCTGCATATACTTCTGCACCACTATTTATGTCTCCTACTATAACTATGTTTCCTTGGTAATTAATACATTCTCCGCTTCTAACTGTCTTTCTTATAAATTTAGTTTTCCCTTCGTATACACCGGAGAATACCTTAACCTCTTTTTCATTCACCTGCTCAATTTCCTTTTCTATATCCTCTAGAACAATATCTTTTAATTCAATTTGAGTTAATAATTTTTCTTTAAGAATGCCTACTTCCTTTTTATTAACCAATTTTAAATCTATTCTTAATATTAGAGTTGTCCCTTTATAAAAATGCTTTCCTTTAGAAAGTTTCTTTATTAGTAATACAAGCATATCATCAAAACAAGCAAATTTATTCATATTGATAGTTGTATTTATTCCATCTTTATTTCCCTTTATTAAAATACCATCATTATTATACATTCATTCCCTCCAATGAATTTTGCAGGTTAAAATAGTTAAATTGTTTTGAAAATGGCAACCTCTCTAAAATTATATCATTATACTGACTATTTTTGTATATATGTTTCACTAATTTTTGATTAAATTTTACAAAAGCATATAAAACATCAAAATTTGATAATATGCAGTGTATATACCAAAGCATTGAACAGCTATCACACTATAATATTACATCAACATAATCCCTTATATTAATACTGTCTTCATCTACTAAACAGTCTACTGCAACTATATTTACACCATTCTCTTTTGCATATTTTAGTGTATCTCCAAATTCCTTATGAGTCTCTACATTAGGTTCAAAATGAACAACATCTTTCATTTGTATTACAAATATTACGTAAGCATCATACCCTTCTCTAACGCAATCAATGAGTTCTCTAAGATGTTTAACACCTCTTTCTGTAGGTGCATCAGGAAACTTTACAATTCCATTATTCTCTAAAGTCACCCCTTTTACTTCTATAAAAATTTTCTGATGCTTTGTCTCAACATAAAAGTCAAACCTTGAATTCTTATATTTAGTTTCTGGTTTTATTAAAGTCACATCTTTTAAGAGGTTCCCTTTTAATATCCATTCATGAACAACCTTATTAGTTACTTGAGAATCCATATTGATCATTCTGTCTCCTTTTACAACACCTATAAGAGAAAACTTAGTCTTCCTTTTTGGATTATCATTTTTTTGAATAAATACTGTCGCATTGGGTGTCAAAAGTTCCTTACATCTTCCAGTATTTTTTACATGGCAGACTTCTTCATTGCCATCAATTTCAACATAAGCTATAAATCTATTTGGTCTTGAGATAAATTTTCCTTTCAGAATATTATTATATTTCATTTTTCCCTCACTAAATCTAAATTTTTATAAAAAGGTATCTATAATTAGGTTTACTTTATGCAATTTTTATAATTGCATACCTAATATAGATACCTTAAAAATTAATTAATTTTTATTAACTTATACTTAAATACAAAGTCTCTATTATAAACTTTTACTAATGAGTTTTATTTGTATTTGTCTGTGAAGCATTTGCCTCTTGGTTATACGGATTACCTAAAACATATTTTTTCCATGTATCTGACGATGAAGTATACTGTGTATCATTCTTTAATTGATCCTTGAAATAAGCATCATAAACTGACTTCACTACTGATGCAATACTACTTCCATGACCGCCATCAAATACTACTGCTGCTACAGCTATCTGTGGATCATTTGCTGGAGCAAAACTGACATATGTTGCAAAAGGTTCTCTTCCTTTTTGTAATTGATCCTCAGCAAAATCGGCTGTACCAGTCTTACCAGCTGTTGGTATTGGATATCCTAAAAATGTAGAACTACCGGTACCATCTGCTTCTTGGTTAACTGCTGTCATTCCTTGTTTAACCGCATCCTGAGTTTCCTTTGACATTTTAACCGTATTTAAAACTTCTGGTTTAAACTCTTGGACTACATTTCCATCCCCATCTGTGATCTTATCTACTAAATGAATCTTATATCTTGTTCCTCCATTTGCAAGAGTTGAGATGTATGATACTAATTGCAACGGAGTGAAAGTATTCATCCCCTGGCCTATTGATGCTGAAACAAGGGAACCTGGCGATCTTACTTGCCCTGGCTGATCATTAGCTGCAAATTGAGCTAATGCTTGTGATATTAATGTAGCTTGAGAATCTAAATTTATATTTCTTCCTGCAATACTTGCTTTGTATTCGTCTGAATTATTCATCAAATTTAATACATCTTTCCTAATATCTTTAGCAAATGTATCATGACTAACCGCTGTTGGATCATCAACATCTTTATTTATTGTATCTTTAACTTTATCTTTTATAGCTTTCTTAGACTTCTTAACTTCATCATTATCATCATCTTTATCTCTTATATCAATTGGAGAAAAGTATATTGTATTATTATAGTTTCCGCTCTCTAGAAAATTAATTACATTATCTGTAGACATCTGTAACACAGTATTTCTCCATGATGTAAAATTATAAGTTTGACCAAAACTTTCATTTATTTCTATTCCTGTCGATTCTTTAGCACTACTATTAGGATCAATTCCTAATCCAAACTGCCAAGCATATTTAGCAAGGGAATTTAGAGCTTCAACATTATTAGCCTTGCCTCCTGCCTGAATATACATTCTAGTAACAGTCTCATAAAAATAAAAGTTAATCGATTTTGCTATAGCTGCTGTTAAACTTATATTACCTTGTGCAGCTTCTAGTCCTTTTGGTGCAAAAGCTTTACCAAAAATCTCCGGATGAATATTAAATGCTCCTGTATCATTTATCATTTCTCCAGGACTTATTACGCCAGACTCCAAACCGGCAACTGCTGTAAGCGGCTTAAATGTAGATCCAGGTGGAATTTTTGACTGGGTTGCATAATTAAACATTGCTTTCGGATATAGATCATATGGATCTGTTCTAGTTCCATTTTTTGGCGGAAACAAATCATCAACAGTTTTATTAAGCCCCATTCTTTTAATAAATTCCTGTCCAAACTTTTCTAAATCAGGATTAAAATAATCCTTATACTGTTCAGGCGTTAATTGTCCTTGAACTGTGAATAAATTTGGATTAAAGTTAGGGTAACTTGTTAAAGCTAATACTCTTCCAGTTTTAACTTCAACGGCTACCAATGCACCTCTGGTTGCATTCAACAGTCTATTTCCTTTATCATCACTTTCATTATTCCTTATATATTCAATTTTATCTGCTAATGCTTGATCTGCTGCATATTGAATGTCCCTATCTATTGTAAGATGCACATCATTGCCCGGATACGGTTCAAGTTTAAATAATTCTTGTGAAACGCTTCCTTTAGAATTAACTTTAACAGTTGTTCCACCCTTAACTCCTTTTAATTGTTCTTCGAAAGCTGATTCTATTCCAGACTTTCCTACAGAGTCCGATGAAACATCATATCCTTTAAGTTCATATGCTGATTTTTGTGTATCATTAATTGAAGATACATACCCTAAAACTGAAGATGCTAAATTATTATATGGATATGACCTTATAGGTGCTGAACTCACATTTATTCCTGGCAAATCATATTTCTTTTGCATTACTACTAATGAAGTATCTTTCTTAATATTGTCTGCAATAGTTACTGATTTATATCCTTTAAAACTCTGCATTTTTATAGCATCTTTTACAAGCATGAATTTTCTAATATCATTTAAAGAATATCCTTCTTTTAAAATCATATCTGTTAAATCCTTGCCTTCCATTTTGGAATAAATATTCTTCTTTTCTTTTGAGTCATAATCTGGGTCTACAAGGCCAATTAAATTATATGATTTAACTAATGCATAAAACGCATCATCAGGAGTTATTTTTAGAAGTTCTTCATCCAGTTTTGCATTTTGTTCATCCGATAATTCTTCAACATCTTTGAACATTTTGTTTTTTAGAGTATCATTCAATCCCCTATCCTTTTTAAATCTCAATTCCTCTATATTTTGAGATTGTTTATCATTAGTTTTATACTCAAAATATAAATTATTATTACCATCAATTTTTAAAGGTAACGAATCCTGAATGCTTTCTCCGTTCTCATTCAATATTTTGAAAAGTTCTTTCATAGTTATATAAAACTGTTTATCAGCATCTTTTGTTTCCGTATATGTAATAGTGTATGTTTCAATATTAGTTGCTAAAACATTTCCTTTATCATCATATATTTTACCCCTTGGGGCTTTTTCTGATATAAATCTTGTTGATGTTACATCTGCTTTATCCTTATATTCATCATAATTAAATACTTGAATATATAATAATTTTAGAATAATCACTGAAAATATAGCTATCATGATTATAGATAAAACTGTATATCTAGAAATCTTCTTTTTCTTTTTATTAGTTGGTTTATTTACTATCATCTAAACCTCCATCTTTGCTTTGAATACTCATCATCATAAACATTCATTACTAATTTATACACAAAAAACATTATTACTCCGTTGTATATCCCCATAATGATACTTTTAGAAAATTGTATTTCAATATTAAAAAAATTAAATATCAACATAACTCCTGCATATTTAATTATTGTTATAAAAAAAGCCGAGATCACAGGTATAAGTCTCTTAGTCTTTATTATTCCCGCTCCAATAAAACTTGCTAGAAGACATAGAAATAAATTCAATAATGAATTTACACCAAAACCATTAAAAAAGAAAATATCTTGAAGTATCCCACTCACAACACCCATAAATACAGCTCGTTCTTTCTTATTGACTAATGAATAAGCTATAGCGAAAGTAAATAGTAAACTCGGATAAGCTCCCTTTATTGAAAAAAACGGAATTAGTGAGTTATCTAATATAACCAATCCTATAGAAATCAAAATAATAATTAATTTTTCCATTATAAACCTCTAATTATATTTAATTTCTCTCGTATCCTTCGGAGAGACAATAAATAATTCTTCTAACTTATTAAAATCTACATATGGTTTTACAACTGCATTCTTCATTACTTTTACTTTATCTTCTTCAACTGAAATCACTTCACCAATTCTAATTTCCTTTGGATAAAGCATCCCTACTCCAGATGTCATTATTACATCGCCTTCCTTAACATCTGAATTCATCGGAAGATCATATACCTTAGCTAAGTTTTCTCCCTTACTATCTTTGAAACCTTTTATATAACCTGTAGCATCTCTGGTACTTTGATCCATAACACTTACTGCTATATTTTCATTAATCAGAGATTGAACTATACACCAATTATTCCCAACACTGGTTACTTGTCCCACTAAACCTTGAGCTGCTATAACAATCATACCCTTTTGTATATTGTCATTTTTTCCTTTATTTACCACATAACCATCTAAAAAGTTTCCACCACTATATCCTATAATATCACATGCTACATAGTTATAATTGTTTCTTTCTTCCTGAAAATTCAACACTTGTCTTAATCTATCATTTTCTTCTTTTAAATCTGAATAACTGGCTAACTCATTTTCAAGTTCTTGATTTTCTTTAATTAATTCTTTATTTTGCGCTTTTACTTCTGAAAAATTCAAGAAAAAATCTAAGGTTTCTTTAATCCTACTAGTTCCCGAATATAAGAGACTTTGCACTGGATTTAAAGTACTACCGGCACCACTTTCAATAATACTTCTATTATCCTTTCTAACTGTATAAACTATTAACCCTAAAAAGCTAACTGACAGTACTATAATAGTTACTGCCAGTTTATTCTTAAGAAGCTTCATATTTAACCTCTTTGATCTCTACTAATTTTATCAAAATCTTCTAGTGCCTTCCCTGCTCCAAGTACTACGCAATCAAGAGGTGCCTCCGCAATATGTACGGGCATATTTGTTTCTTTATTTATAAGTATATCTAATCCTTTTAGATATGCCCCGCCACCTGCTAACATTATACCTTTTTCCATAATATCTGCTGAAAGTTCTGGTGGAGTCTTTTCCAATGTTGTCTTAATTGATTCTATAATAGCATATACTGGTTCTTTTAAAGCTTCTCTAACTTGAGTTTCTGAAATTTCAACAATCTTTGGAAGGCCAGTAATCATATCTCTTCCTTTAATCTCCATGACTGTTTCTTCATCTGAAGTCCTATAAGCTGAACCTATTTCCATTTTAACTTGTTCAGCTGTTCTTTCTCCGACCATTAAGTTAAATTCTTTTTTAATATAAGATATTATTGATTGATCTAACTCATCACCAGCTATTCTAAGTGACTTACTAGTTACTATACCGCCTAATGAAATAATAGCAACTTCTGTTGTTCCACCACCAATATCAACTATCATACTTCCTGTTGGTTCACTTACTGGAAGCCCTGCTCCGATTGCTGCTGCCATTGGTTCTTCCATTAAAATAACATCTCTAGCTCCTGAAAGTTTTGTAGCTTCTTCGATAGCTCTTTTCTCAACTTCTGTAACTCCTGATGGATAACAAACTATTATTCTTGGATTTTTAAATGCATTCTTAGTTGATACTTTTTCTATTAGACTTTTCATCATTGTTTGAGCTGTATCAAAATCTGCAATTACTCCATCTTTTAATGGCCTTATAGCTACTATATTTCCAGGGGTTCTACCTATCATAAGCTTAGCTTCTGATCCAACCGCTAATGTCTTTTTAGTCATAGTGTTCATTGCAACAACAGATGGTTCTCTTAAAACTATTCCTTTACCTTTTACAAATACTAGGGTGTTTGCAGTTCCCAAATCTATCCCCATATCTTTTCCTGATCCAAAAAATCCCATTTATTTTTCCCCTTCCAATTCTATATTAGTCCTCTTTCTTTGAGGCTAACAAATTTATTATTTCCTATTATAATATGGTCTACTAATTGAATTCCTATAATATTTCCACATTCTTTAATTCTTAGTGTTATATTTATGTCTTCTCTGCTAGGCGTTGGATCGCCTGATGGATGATTATGACATATAATTATCGATGCGCTATTCTTACTTATAGCTTGCTTAAAAATTTCTCTCGGATGCACAACCGACGTATTTAAACTACCCTTAAAAACATCTTTAATACCAACAACTATATTCTTGGTATTTAATAAGACAACTTTTAATACTTCTTGATTTAATTCGTTCATTTCTCCCATGAGAAGACTTGCTAGGTCCTTTGGTGAAGTTATTTTGATGTCATTATTTATTGCTTTCAATGTTCTAAATCTCTTAAAAAGCTCAGCTAAAGCTAAAATTTGTGAAGCTTTTCCTTGTTTAATACCTTTTATAGATATTATATCATCAAAACTTGCATCTAAAATACCATTTAGCCCTTCTAGCTCAGATAAAAGCCTACTGCACAATTGAAGAACATTCTCTCCTTGTGTTCCAGTCCTAATTATTATTGCTAATAATTCTGAATTACTTAAAGATTCTGCTCCATAAGTCAATAATTTCTCTTTAGGTCGTTCATTTTGTGGTATGTCTTTGATTTTAAGGCTACTTTCCATATAATATATTACCTCCAAATATATGATTTCCCCTCTATCCCTAAAATATAATTATTGTATCTCTTTAAGCATAAACTTTAGCTTATTCAGTGGCAGTCCAACAACGTTGTAATAACATCCTCTTATCTCTTCAACAAATATTCCACCTATCCCCTGGATTCCATAAGCGCCAGCTTTATCTAAAGGCTCACCAGTTTTTATGTATTCTAATATTTCATCGTCGCTTATTTCAGAAAAAGTAACTTCAGTAGATAAACTCTCTTGAATCGTTAAATTTTTAGCTGTATTAATCACAACAACACCAGAATAAACCAAATGCTTTCTACCTTGAAGTGATTTTATAATATTAAAAGCATCTTCTCCATCTCTTGGTTTTCCTAGTATCATATTGTCTATGGTGACTACAGTATCAGCTGAAATTATAATCGCATCCTCATCTAGCTTATTCTTAATATTCATTGCCTTTCCTAAAGCTATGTCTTTAACATATCTATCTATAGAGCCTTCAAAAATAACTTTACTCTCATCAAAATTGCTGACAATAACATCAAAAGTCTTAATTAATCTACTTAAAAGTTCTTGTCGTCTTTCTGAAGCAGAAGCTAATATTACTTTCATATATTCACATCCTAAAATAAAGAATTTTGGCACATGAAAAATAATAGGCGAGCATGATGATCTCCCATTCTTTGAATGTACCTTATTATATATCATTGACAAATAATATATATTGTAGACATGTTAATTTTTTAACCAAAAACTATTAAATTTTAAAGGTGTAGAAATGATATTCTACCATTTCTACACCTTATAGTTTATCATTTAAGATGTTCTTAAACAAGTGTGTTATATTAAGTTATAAGTTTTTTTATATAAATGTAATTTTGTTGTAATAATTATTAACTAAATCTTTCAATTTTTAATAAGTTTATATAACTCCTGCATATCATTACTACTGTTCGTTTTATCCATTTCATCAGGCAGATTTTTTATATAATCATATAATTGGCTTATCTTATTTGATTTGGCTGTGCTTCCTTCATTTACAATTCCATCCGTCCAGGCTTTAAATTCTGCTGTTTTTATACTTTTCACCTGATTATCTTGTAACTTATTCACAATTGTCAAAAATCCATTCATAATTTCTATGAGCTTTTTATTTTCCAAGTCATCACTAGAGGCACCTAAACTAATTTTAGCGACATCAATATTATTGGACTTGAATTCTTCTATCTTCTTTAAGCCATCCTCCTCATTGTATATTCCTGCTAAAACTCTATATTTCCCATCATCTTCTACTATAAATGGCTGACAGTATTTTGATATTGCAGATAGTGACTCTTTTGCATTCTCCTCTTTTGAATAATAGCCACATTGCAGTGCGATGATATTTTTTATTGCACCATTATAGTCACCTTGAGTTGAAGATTTTGAACTATTTATGCCTACGTTTTGTACACTCTTCCCATCAAAGACAACATTGCTAATAAGCACTCCTCCAACTATAGATATCCCAACGATAACGACAACACTACATAAAAATTTCATCCTGCCTGATTTTTTATATTCATATCTTGTGTATCTCATAGTCTCCCCCCTTTTGAACATTCTAAAAATAGCGTGTCAAAAAGTTAAGTTTTATATGTTATCAAAACTTATAGAAAACATTATAAAACAGAATAATATTATATATATTTGACCTGCTATTTTTTCAGATTTCTTATATATTAATATTTATTCTGTAAGTTACACATATATGAATTATGTTAAATAAAAAATATTATATAGGGAATATTTTAAAAATCTAAACTTATATATTAACAATATTAAAGCTATTGAAAGAAACATTCATTCATTCCTAAGCATACTTATATATCATTTTTAACTATAATTATGTTTACATTTAGTATCTTAAGTTAACTACATCCATTAGCAAAAAATTCTTCTTGCAGTAGCATATCTTTCTGAATAGTATCCATCACACAATGAACTTACCATTACTGGTTTTCCAGATCTTGGTGCGTGTATAAATTCTCCGTTCCCAATATAAATGCCCACATGGCTAATTGAACCTTCTGTATTAAAAAAAAACTAAATCACCAGCTCTTAAATTACTTTTATCTACTTTAGTCCCTACATTTACTTGTGTATATGTAGTTCTTGATATATCTACACCAAATTTATTATAAACATATTGTGTTAATCCTGAACAATCAAAAGCATTTGGACCAACCGCTCCATAAACATACGGCTTTCCTAAAAACTTATATGCATAATTTACGACTTCATTTCCCTTACTAATTGCTCCTCTTGATGCTGAATCTTCACCATTTGATACTGTTTCTGAATCTGATGGTGCTTTTATCACTTTAGCTGTTTTAAGTTCACTAGTCTTAATTGTAATTCCTCTATTATGTGTTAATGTAGTATCAGCTTTGGCATGTTGCATATTAATAAGAAAAACCCCCGAAAAAATAAAAGTTGTAATTACACATTTCATAATCCTATTATTTTTAATTTTCATCTTAAATTCCTCTCCATACCTAATCTATATTACCCTAAAAGGCATCTTAGTTATCGTTTACACCAAACTGCAAATTTTAAAACATGTTTCTAGTATAGTGATAAGCTAGGTAAAGGTCAAACTTTTTATACTTTTATATTCTTATTTATACCGAAATATCTCTAATTTCCTCAATATTGCTATCAATAATGGTCATTTACTGTAAATTTATAATTTTCTGACTTTTGTTTTACATTTTGTTATTTCTTACTCATTATCTTTTTTATAAATAAACTTAAAACTCAAAATCCTGAGAATAATAAAAAAAACAGTAAGTTATCCAATAAATTTTCTGGTTAACTTACTGTTCTAATTAATTTTTTATACTAATTTCTAATTTCCTTAAGAACTTCTACTAAATATTCAAAGCATCTACAAGCAGAAGATATACTTAAATGTTCATTTGGAGTGTGTATATCAATGATATTAGGACCAAAACTAATCATATCTAAATCTCCAAGTCTTTCCTTAAGTATCCCACATTCTAATCCAGCGTGGATAGCTACAACTTCTGCTTCTTTTCCATACATTCTAAGGTATACATCTTTGCATATATCCCTTATTTTTGAATCACTTTTATATGGCCATTCTGGATATCCTGCGGCAGACTCAAATGTACCTCCCATAATTTCAGTTAAACATTTATTTCTTTCAACTATTTCTTCTTTTAATGAAAACACAGAACTTCTAACAGCACTATGATATTTTATATCACTTTCATTGGTTGTTACCACTCCAAGATTTGATGAACTTTCCACTAATCCTTCTATTTCAGAACTCATTGTGTTTACACCATTTGGATACAAATATGATAAGCTAATTGCTTTGGCTGTAGTATCATCTGAAAATACTTTTTCTATTTTTTCTTGACTTTCTAATAATGTTATTTTAAGTCCTGGGTCCTTTTTGGTAAATTCTTTAGAAATATCACTATCTATCTTTGTTTTAGCTTCAATCAATTCTTTTTCCTTTGATTGATCAATTGAAATAACCGCCATAGCTTCTCTTGGTATTGCATTATCTTTTGCTCCACCTTTTAATGAAACTAAATTAAAAGATACCTTATTTAAGATTTCTCTTAATACTCTTGCCATTAATTTATTTGCATTTCCTCTTTCTAAATGAATTTCAGCTCCTGAATGTCCTCCAGCTAATCCTTTAACTTCAATCACATATTCTTTTGTATTTTCTTTTTTATTTCTCCATTCAATAGGCAAAGTAGATTCAGTTCTAATTCCACCAGCACAGCTGACCCAAAGTTTTCCTTCTTCTTCTGAATCTAAATTCAAAACAATTTTTCCATCTAAATCTTTTGATCGTACTGCTTTAGCTCCAGTCATTCCTGTTTCTTCATCTGTTGTTATTAACACCTCTATAGCAGGATGTTCTATCGATGTATCCTCTAATATTGCCATCGCATAAGCAACAGCAATTCCATCATCTCCTCCAAGAGTTGTATTATCTGCATATATATAATCATCTTTGACTACTAAACTTATTGGATCTTTTTCAAAATCATGAATTTTATCGTTATTTTTCTCACACACCATATCCATATGACCTTGGATTATAACTGTTGGAGCTTTCTCATACCCTTTTGATGCAGGTTTTTTAATAATAACATTTAGGGCATCATCTTGAATACATTCTAATCCTAAACTCTTTCCAAAACTCAATAAATAATCACTTATTTGTTTCTCATTTCCAGAACCTCTTGGTATCTTACTTATTTCATTAAAATGATAAAAAATTCTTTTCCCCGTAATATTCTCTAAATTTTTCATTCTACTCTCTTCCTTTCATCAATTATATGATAGAATATGATTATACATATCTTTTCTTAGTTTATCATAAAATATTGCTATATTATGTATATTTTTATTATTTTATGATTAATTATTTCACACACTATAATATATATACAAAATTTTAATGTGAGGTGTTTATATGCAAAAAACAAAAATGATTTTTACTATTGGTCCAGCAAGTGATAATGAGGAGACTTTAAGAAAGTTCATTGAAATTGGGATGAGCGCTGCAAGATTAAACTTTTCTCATGGTACACATGAAACACATAAAGAAAAAATCGAACTAATCCAACGTCTAAGTAAAGAAATGAATTCTGCAACAGCTATAGTTCTTGATATTAAAGGTCCAAAAATCAGAACTCATAACTTTGTAAACGATGGTGTAACTCTTAATGACGGTGACGATTTCGATTTCATATGTGGCGAAGAAATTCTTGGTGATGAGAAAAGATGCTCAATCTCATATGATGTACTTTATCAAGATATAAAAGTTGGCGGAAAAATTCTTGTTGATGATGGTCTTCTAAAATTTAAAGTCACTGGTGTTGAAGGTAAAACAATTCATACAAAAGTTGTTGTAGGTGGTGAAATTAAAAATCATAAGGGTGTAAATGTACCTAATGTAGTTATTAAATTACCATCAATTACAGAAAAAGATATAGAAGATATAAAATTCGGATGCAAAATGGGCGTTGATTTTATTGCTGCATCTTTCATAAGAAAAGCCAGTGATATCTTAGATGTAAAGAAAGTTCTAAAAGAAAACCATGGGGAACATATAAAGGTAATAGCTAAAATCGAAAACCAAGAAGGTGTAGATAATATAGATTCTATCATCGAAGTAACTGACGCTGTAATGGTTGCCAGAGGAGATATGGGTGTTGAAATTCCAATTCAAAAAGTGCCTATAATACAAAAAATGATAATCAGAAAATGTAATGAAGCTGGTAAAGTTGTTATAACTGCAACTCAAATGCTTGATTCAATGATTAGAAATTCACTTCCAACTAGAGCTGAAGCAAGTGATATTTGTAACGCTATTTTTGATGGAACTGATGCAATTATGTTAAGTGGTGAAAGTGCTTCTGGTTGTTTCCCTATAGAAGCAGCAAAGACAATGTCAAAAATTGCTCAAGAAGCTGAAGAATACTTAGATTATAATCACTTAACTGCAAGACTTAGAGAACCATCACTTACTGACTACGCAGCTGCAATAAGTTATTCAGCATGTAGAACAGCTAACATCTTACATGCAAAAGCTATAGTGGCAGCAACTAAGAGCGGTGCTACTGCAAGACTACTTTCAAGGTACAGATCAAAGGCTCCAATCATAGCTATAACACCTTACGAACAAGTAAGAAAAGGATTAAGCTTAAATTTTGGAATCTTCCCAATGCCTTGTAAAATGTTTAACTCAACAGATGAAATATTAACAGAAGCTAAAAACACAGTATTTAGTCTAAATTTCACACAACCTGGAGATGATATAATAGTTGCTGCTGGAATGCCAACAACTCAAACTGGTGGAACTAATATGTTAAAAATAGAAAAGATTTAATTAAAATACTCCAAATAAAATAAGTATGGATGATTATCCATACTTATTTTTCATATTTATACTTCTGTAAATCTACTCAAATTTAAATCCTTTAAGTAAATCCCCCAAAGAGGTTCCACTTTCATCACTATTGTCAATATAATCAAGATATTCTTTATTATTTTCTACAGCTTCTTTTATACTTAATGCTATTCTTTTTTCTTCTCTATTGATACTTAATACCTTGACCTTTACTTTTTGATTAACTTCCAACACATCTGAAGGCTTTGCAATATGTTCATCTGTAATCTCTGTTATATGAACCAAACCTTCTATTCCATCAAATAACTCAACAAATGCGCCAAATGCAGTAAGACGTACAACTTTTCCTTCAAGTATATCTCCTTCATTAATGTCATTGCTATGAACTGTCCATGGCTCTTTAGTTACATCTTTTAATATTAATGATAATCTTTCATTTTTTCTATCCACACTACCTATAAATACTTCTACCTTATCTCCCTCTTTAACTATATCTTCAGGCCTATTTACTCTCTCCCATGATAAATCTGAAATATGAATTAATCCTTCTACTCCTCCAATGTCAACAAATGCTCCGAACTTAACTATTTTCTTAACAACACCGTTTCTTTTCTCTCCCTCTTTTAAGTCATCCCATATATTTTTCTTATTTTTGTTATATTCTTCTTCTTCAAGAATTCTTCTTGAAGCTATAACTCTTTTATTGTTAAAGTCTAATTCAGTGATTCTAACATCTAAATCTCTTCCTACCAAATTACTAAGCTGGATTCTTTCTCTACTTGCAAGGGAGCCTGGGATAAAGACTTTTATGTTGCCATAATATGCAATCACTCCACCTTTAGTTTCTTCTTTCACATGTACTTTAACATTCTTTTCTTCTTTAAAGCATTCACTTAATTCTTCTCTATCCTTTATTTCTAAAGCTTTTATTAAAGAAAGTTCAACATACCCCTCACCATCATTTGGAGATATGACATAAACATAAATTTCATCATCTTTACTGACTACTTCCATTGGATCCCTGTCATCTATAGATACCTCTTCTTTAGCTATTAATCCATCGAAAGCATAATCTATATTAACCGAAACCTCCTTATCGTTTACATCTATAACCTTACCTTTTAATACATCTCCTCTATTTAGTCTTTTTACATCATATTGATTTAAAAGTTCGCTCATATTGCTTTCTAATTCTTCATTGGACATAGTATAATTCACTCCTCATTATAATTTTTCTTACTTACAATAATAGTCTAATAGAATCTTTTACACAAGTACGGTTTACTGTGCTACAAATATAATTATAATATAATCATTTTAAATTTAATCCTCATATTATCTTAATATAAAAATCCATATTGTTTTAATCTAATTATTCCCAAAATTATTTGCAATTTCATTATACAGTATCAAATACCATTTAAAAAGATATGAAATAACTATTATAAGAGAGAGATAATAACCTTTATTACGATATACAATTATAATCATCCTTTTTAGTCTTTTTTCATCGCTTTTCCATATTGTGTATAAGGAATCTTTTTTATATAATAAGTACATAATCTTTTAAGGGGTGATCACTATTCGTAAGATTAAAAAAAAATATGTTTTAACTATATTTTTAACATTCATATTTATATTTTCTAATTTATCTTTAGATGCTATGTCATTTATAGGTATAAATACATCTAACAATACTACAGTCGCCTTTGCTAAATCAACTGGTAGTAGCAGTCGGTCAAGCTCCAGCGGCAGCAAATTTAGTTCTGGCAGTTCAAAATCAAGTAATGGATTTAGTTCGGGATCTTTTAGTGGATCAAGTTCTTCTAGTAAATCCTCAACAAACGCAAGTGGTGATTCAAGTAGTTCAAAGAGTGGTGAAGGATTTAAATCTGGTAATTTTTCGAATAGTGATTCTTCAAACTCAAATTCAAAGAATTCTTCTTCATCTTCAAGTAGTGGTGGATCACAAGGATTTAGTAGCGGTTCTTATTCTACAACTGATAAAAGTAGAACCACTGACCCTTCAACTTCTTCTAATACAAATGATAATAAAAATACTAATACTCAAACATATAATAGTGGTTCCAACAGACATTCATTCTGGCCATTCTTTGGTGGAGGATACTTTTATAGACCATTTTATTTTGGTTCACCAGCAAGTTCATTAATTAACACCTTAGTTTTAGCTGGAGTATTCGTACTAGCTATTATATTAATAAAAAAATATTTAAATAATAAAAGAAAATAAAAATTATTTGGAGGTATAGGCATGGGAATTTTTTCAAGGATGTCAAATATGATTAAGGCAAAAGTAAACAACTCATTAGATGAAATGGAAAATCCAGTTGAATTATTAGACCAAAAACTAAGAGATATGGATGAACAATTCAATAAAGCAAAATTAAGTTCAGCTCAAATTTTAGGTAATGTTCATGAAATTGAGAAAAAACTAGATTCTGCTAAAAAGGAATCTGAAGATTATGATCAAAAGGTTAGATTAGCACTAAGTAAAGGAAATGAAGAATTAGCTAAAAGAGCATTAGCTAAAAAAGTTGAAACAGATAAAAAGGCTGCTTCTCTACAAGCAAGCTATGATAATGCTAAAATACAAGCAGATACTTTAAAGGCAAACTTACGTGCTTTAGAAGAAGAAATAACAAAAACTAGGAGTTACAGAGATGAGGCAGCTGCAAGATTTGCAAATGCTGAAGCTTCTCAAAAAGTTAATGAAGTTCTTGCTAATGTTCAAACTAAAAATAACTCAATACAAATTGATAGTATAGAAAGAAAAATTCAACGTAAAGAATCTCTTGCTCAAGGTTTAGGTGAATTAAGAGACCTAGATGATTTTGATAGCGAATTTAAGAAATTAGATGAAGTTGATTTGGATCTTGAATTAGCAAAATATAAATCTAATTAGGTGATAAGACATGGATAATGATAAGGACCTAAATTTTATCAACGAAGAACGAAGGTATTGGGGCAAAATTTATACAGATATAACTTATGCTATAAGTGAAATATCCCCATTTATTTCAGAAAGAGATTCAAAGATAAGAAAATATTTCTCTAAGTCACCTATTCTTAAGGACTATATGAAGCTTTTAGATTCTGCTGAAGCTGACTGCAAGAAAAAATCCTTATTTTCAATGTTTAAATCTAGTCCTAGCATAAACTTACTTCAAGATTTTAAAGCTAAAAATAGAGAAAACTTTAAACAGTTAGAAAAATGCTCTCATTGTGAATGCTTGAGTTGTGCATTTGATTGTAATTTCAAAAAATGTTCAAGCTGTAGAAGCAGTTCTCTAATTTGCTCCTGTGATAAAGAAAGAGTCAATGTAAGAAAATTTGATAATTTTATGCTAGAACTTACTAACAACGATACTGGTATCTCTTCAAAATATAATGTTTTAGCTGTCGTTGAAGACTGTACTTTAGATAATTTGTATATTCTTCTAGAAAATTCCAACAACTCTAATGATAAGCTAGTACTATACTATTACCCTGGAATAAAAGAAGATAGTTACGGAGAGATAACTGATCCCAACGAATTTGATTTTGTAGTAGAAACTTATCAAAATGCAGAGTAGGACTATTAAAAATCTATTATCTAATAATATAAAAGTTATAGTTCGAAGTTGATTTATAAAAGCAAATCTTTCTCAGAATAAAATGGAGATACGTATCTTTATAATAAAGATACGTATCTCCATTTTTACTAGTTACTCATAAGTTTAAATTTTCAAAATCAATATGATTCTTATATCTATAATACTTTAACCTTCATCATACATTGAAAATTGTTGTATTTCTAATTCTTTTCTCTTTTCCATCTCATTGAAACAATAATTTATTATATCGCTTCTTTTTATTATCCCTATAAAAGTACCATCATCATCTGTTACAGGCACAAAATTTTGACTTACAGCTAACGATATTAAGCTTTCTATATTTGAAGTTATAGAAACAGACCTATGAGTTGTTTTTCTATAAATGTCTTTAACTTTAACAGATTCTATGTTTTTAAAATTCAAATTATGTGTATTTTTTAGCTTCCACAATAGATCTCCTTCTGTTAGCGTTCCAACATATTTTCCTTCTCTATCTATAATAGGAATAGCTGTATATCCGTAGCATTCCATTTTCTCCATAACTTGTTTCATAGTTGCATCTTGATTTTCACATATAACTTCATTTTTTGGTGTAAGAAAAAAGGCTATATTCATAAATAAAATCCTTTCATTCAATGTATTCGTTTTGTTCTTCTTCACAAAACTATTTTATCATATCTCGGATTAAATTTCTTTAACTAAATTCTTACTTATTTCTGAATATATACTGAAATCACCTTTTTTTCTCACTATTCTCTAACTTATAGATATAATTTAAGTACGCTTCATCTTTCAATACACTATTAACTTCGTTATATCCATTCTCTCCTTGAAGAGTCTTTTTAACCAGAACTTCGCATAAAACATTGCACTTACATTTCGGACAAGTGCCTACAGCTGCAAATCTCCAATTTAAAAGCTTTATAGGAGTTTGTAAATCAATTTTTTTTCCACATTTAGGACACTTTAGCATTAATTTTTCTTCTTTTATTTTTATACTCTCAAGATCTGATACCTGTATGGCAGGCATATTATATATATCTTTAACTATATAATTTTTTATCACTCTAGAATTATATACTCTTCTAAATACCTCTACGGTATATTTTGCATCATTTAAAGCATCATGTAATTTTGTATCATCTACTTTAATTTTTAATTCATCTAAAGCTGACTTAAGCCCCAATGCTTTTTTATGAGCTAAAATTTTAGTAACATATTCTTGAATATCGAGATATTCGTTTAACCATCTTAAATCATTATAATTATAATGATGGGCATTAATAATTAATTCTGCAACGTCATCCTTTGCCCATGAACATAAAACATCTCCATCTTCAAACATATCCTTTAATTTACTTATAGCTTCTTCAAAAGATACTCCTTTTTCATTAAGTATATCCATATCTATTTTAGTGATTTCTGTTACTATTGGATTAATTACCGGAAATATTTTAGGCTTAATATATTCCCTAATTTCTTTTATAGGTTTCATATATTTATCTACTTTTACTGCACCTATTTCTATAATTTCATTTTCCAAACTTATTGAATCAAACTCGCCATATTTTTCAAAAAAATCTTTTTGATAATTAGTTATATTTTTTAAATTATTAAATTCTAAGTCAATAATAATGTACCCCATGCTTAATCCTTTCTAATGCTAATTTTTAATTCTTTAAACTCAATTATTTATACTTCTATCCCCGCAAGCTTCATTAAATGAATTGCATTTTGTGTTGTACTTCTTCCTTCTCTAAGAATATAGTCAAATTTGATTTTATTATTTTCATAAAATTCTCTAAAATTATAATTTATTATCTCTTCACTTTCATTTTCTAAATCACATAATTCAAAGTCATGAGTAGAAACAAGCCCAACCCCTCCGTATTTAATTAATTGTTTAATCAATACAGATGCACCAGTATGCCTATCTCTTGAATTAGTTCCCTTAAATATTTCGTCTAGTAGAAAAAATACACTTTTTCCTCTTTTGCACGCCTCTATTAATATTTTTATTCTTAAAATTTCTGCATAAAATGATGAAATATTCTCTTCTAAATTATCTTTTGTTCTCATGCAAGTGTATATCTTCATAATTCCACAAGAAAATTTATCCGCATGCACTGGTGCTCCGATGTAACTTAAAACCAGATTAGTACCAAGTGTTCTTAAAAATGTACTTTTCCCAGACATATTGGAACCCGTGATTAAAGAAACCTTTTGATTACCCGTCATCGAAAATGTATTTTCAACTCCTTTTTCTCCTAATAAAGGATGACCTATATTCACTGCAGTTATTTCATTTTTATCTAAAATAACAGGATACGTCCAATTTTCATTTTCAAATGGCAAATTACATACACTAACTAATGCATCTATTTTATGCATTACTTCTAACCAGCCTTTAAGTTTATTCCCATTCTTTTCTCTCCATTTTTCTAAACTTCTTAATAGAAATACATCAGAAAATAATAATATATTAAATAACAGATAATATGCATTATATGAACTATTTCCTATCCAATCCAAGATATTAGAAAAAGCTTTCATCTCTTCCTTACAACTTAATTTATCACTTTTCAACTTTCCTTGTAAATTCTTTAAATATTGTGAATCAAAATTTTCTTCTTCTATTAGAAATAAAATTTTACTATACCCATATATGCTATTTTTTATGGATTCAAATAATTTAATCTCTGTACCCATGCTTTTAGATAACACTTTAACAACGATAAAGTTCACCATAAGATTTAAAAGTAGAAATGATTGTGGTATTACCTTTACTATTGCTAAATATATCGAGAAAATTGTTACTAAAATAAAAGTACATGCGATAACAATTCTCAGCGGACTTGATGATTCTGTCCCTTCACTCCAATTAATTAAGTTATCTAAGTCTATATCTTTTGATTTTTTCAAACTGCCCTCAAGAACTAAATTTTGCCTCCAGACAGCTTTACTACTCAATTCCTTTACAGCTTCTTGTCTTTCAGCAATATCAAGCTTATTCAAATTCCCTTCATTTTTTAATAATTTTACTAGTTCTTCTCTTCCTCCTTTAGTTACTGTATCATTAATATATTGAAAAATCGAGTTATTGCCAAATACGTCCAAATCATCTATAAATGGATGCTTATAGTCCAAATACTCTGAACCAGAATCCTCGAAACTCGTAAAATCACCACTTAATCTTTTTATTCCCTTCTCATTAATTTTCATTATCGTATTTATCTTTTCTCTGTATTGAATTATATTATTGTGATAAAATATCAAAACAATAAATATACCAATAAAAAATATAGTTGAGATCAATATTAGATTTAATTTATTCTGACTATATAATATATAATCAGTTAATACCCCTAAAATCACTACAAACAACCTGCTCCATCCAATAATTTTCACCTTATAGTTCAGGTCTTTTGTTTGTCTTAAACATCGTTGTATGTTCTCTTTATAAAATTCTTCTGCTAAACTCATAATTCCTCCTAACATAATAATTTTATTTTTATAAGCAATCTTTTTGTTGACTATAAACTAAACTTCGTAATTTAAATTTAAACAAAACTCAAATGATTAATATAAATTAAACTATTGTTCCAATTCTATATCACAAATAAAATAAAGCACATTAAGATATCTTATTTTTAATTCAGGATATTTTAATCTACCTTGTTATCTTGTGCAATCTATTTTATTATTACCTCATATCCATTTTAGCTTTATGTAGTGAGTAATTCATATATAAAATACATATTCTATAAGTATAATATTACCATAATAAATTCGATTTATATTCCTTTGTTTAAATTATTTTTTCATTAAACTTATAGATATTATTAAAACACTAAGATAATTTTTTTATTTAAGTCAGAGACATCTACCTAATATGTGATTTTATTAACTCCAAGGATTAAAATTAAAAGGATTATTTCCAATATAACCTTGAAAATAATCCTCAATCTCTATTAAAGTTAATCTAGTCTATTCTTTAGATAAGCACTTGTATATCTCATCCAAATTGTATCTCATAGCTTCTATATAATTTTTGTCATCTTCTTTTGATTCTAATGTAAGTATTGGAACTACATCAGCTTGAACTTCTTTTGCTAAAGTTTCCGAAACTTTAGGGCTCGCTAACGACTCTGAAAAAACAGTCTTTATATTATTATCTTTACAAAAACTTAC
The DNA here is from genome assembly GCF_002969175.1 of Clostridium sp. MF28. NCBI lineage: Bacteria > Bacillati > Bacillota > Clostridia > Eubacteriales > Clostridiaceae > Clostridium > Clostridium sp. MF28. The sequence goes on along the minus strand of NZ_CP014331.1, from coordinate 3,972,325 downwards.
TAAGTCTTTTAATTGCTTAGGAGTTGGCTCACCCTCTGCAAATAAATTTTCTACTGATTTTTGAGTCAATCCGAAGTCTCTGCATAAATATCCAAATGCAGCGTGACCTGTTATGAAATTTTTCTTACTTAATGTATCAAATTTGGGTTTATATTCACTATATAAACTCTCTAATTCCTCTTTAAACTTATTGTAGTTTTCTTCATAATAATCCTTATTTTTCTCATCTAACTTTACTAGTGTATCTTTTATATTACTTGATTGGATTTCAGCATTTTTTAAACTTAGCCAAGCATGTGGATCAACCGCATCCCCCTCTTGCCTGGTTTCTATACCAGTACTTGAATCTACAACAATTACATTAGTATTCTTAATAGCTTCATTTACTTGACCTACCCATTCTTCCATGCCTAAGCCATTATAAATAAACGCATTACTCTTTGTTAATTCCTGAAAATCTTTGGTTTTAGGCTCATAATCATGTGGCTCCATATTATCAGGAACTAGACATATAACATCGGCTTTATCACCAGCTATCTTCTCTGCGAATTCTTTTAATGGATATATTGAAACTGCAATTTTTAATTTATCTTCAGTTTTGTTTTGTATTCCAGTATTTGCATTAGCTCCACATCCGATTAGCATAAAACTTACTAATACCGCTAGCGCTCCCGAAATTATTTTCTTCTTCATATTATACCTCCAGTTTGCATCTGATTTGCATTTGCAACTCTGTTTATAATATTACTGTTAAAGTTTAAATATGTCAAGATTAGTTAAATATTAATTTAGGATAGTATTATCAATTCAAATTAATTAAATTATAATCATACTTATTTCTATCAAGAATAATCTTTTCTATTTTTTGACATGTAAAGAAAATTACTTGCTCAAAATTTTCATCCATAAGAAGATTTAGTGCCCGCTCTCTTCTCTCATCATCATATTGGACAAGAGCATCATCTAAAAATATTGGGATTCTTTTATTTTTAAACAACATATTTATAAATGATAACCTTAATGCTAAATACAGTTGATCCTTAGCACCATTGCTTAGTATTTCCCCTTCGAATAGCATTCCTTTATTTCTAATCTTTAGCTTATAGTCTTCTGATATCTTAGCTTCTTCGTAATCATCATTTGTTAAGAAATTAAATTTCTTTATAATTTTCTTATTCATATCTGGTCCAATATTCTTTTTTATCTCATCAAATGCTTCTTGAATCAAATTACTAGCTAACTCTAATGCTTTAAATTCTTTCTCCAACTTTTTAGTTTTTTCTTCATTCATTAATATTTCTTCTTCTATCTCTGAAATTTCCCTTTTACCTAAATACCTTTTTTCTATAAGATGTTCTAAATCCTTTATCTCCTTCTCGATTTTCAACAATTCATTAGACTTCGCTCTAATCTCTGAGTCTATTTCTTCTTCAGATTCATAAGAATAGTTTATGTCCTGACTAATAATTTGTTTCATTTCTTCCTTTATTTCATCTATATTTCTATCTTTTATTAAAACCTTATATGTTTCCTCTACACTTTTCAATGCACTTTTAATTTCATTCATTTTATTTATTTTTTCTTTATACTCTCTCAACTTAACATGCATATCTACTATTTCTATATTTTCTAATCCAAGTACATGAGTTTTTTTTCTTATCTCATCATCTTTATCAGCTAATTGTTCATTTATATTTTCTATATCCTTATTAATTGTATTAATCTCGTATTCCTTTATAAGTATTTCTTCTTTTTGTTTTTCATAGAATTCCAATTGTTCTAGCACCTCATCTAAAGACTTGCATCCTAAAACATTATACAAAGATGCTATCACACCTTTATTTCTATTATAATTTGATTTTAATTTAGTAATATCGTATCTGTTAATCTCCTCTTCCTTATTTTTTATTAATAAAATCATATTATCTTTATAATCTATATACTTATCATATTGATTTATCTTACTAATAAAATCTTCATAAGATACTGAATTAGTTTTCTTTATATAAACATCTAATCTTTTTTCATATTCTTCTATTCTTTCTTTTAGCTCATCAATTGATATATTATTTTTCCTAAAAATCTCTGAACTTTTAATTAATAAGGAATATTTGAAATATACTATTCCTATTATAATAAATATAGGTATAAATATAATCATAATGGGAACTATTTGCTTCAACATACTGTATATAAAAGCAGAAATGCAAATTGCTCCAATAAAATAAATACAATTTATTTTTTTATTTAAGCTATTTAAGTCTCCTTCCGACTTACTATAATCCTGATTCTCCATTTTATATTTTAATTCCTTTAATCCTTCTTTATAAGAATTAAGTAATCTCTCTATTTCTTCTCTATTATTTTTTATAAAATCTAAGTTACTAATGCTAGAAGCCTGCTTGCTTATATCCATCTTGAATCCAGCTATTGAATTTTTTATATTTATGATATCATTAAGTTTTTCTTCTAAATTCCTCTGGTCAACTTTTAATGTATATATTTTTTCTTTTATATTACTTCCCATCGAAGAAAAAACTTTATAATTTATCATTTTTTCGTTTTTTACTCTTAATTCTTCTTCTGATTTATAAAGTTTATTTAACTTTTCTTGTTTTACGTCTAATAAACTTAGATATCTAGCACACCTTTCATTAATTTCATCCAAATATTCAGCTGTTATATATTCCTCACCCTTTTTAAGTTCTTCGATTATTGCATCCTGTTTTCTTTTAAGCTGCTCCCCTTTAACTAAATAGCTACTTATTTCTTTGTAGTCTTTTTGAAGTTTTATCTTCTTAATGTACTTTTTATATAAATCTAGCTTTTGAATTTGTTCTTTTATGTTGCTTTTAGCATCTTTCTTCCTTAATAAGTTTTCCTCATTTTGCACGTTTTCTTCAGCTAATTTATATGCTTCCCATAACTCTGTTTTTAGTGAATTATTTTTCTCTTTTAATAAATCAATCTCTCCACCTTTTCTTATTCCTAGCAATTGCTTCTTCTTCTTTTCTAATTTCTCAATTACTTTTTTTACAGAAGTATTTTCATCTCCAACATTGTAAACATTGGTTAGCTTCTCCATTATTTCTTCTTCCTTATCTTTAGATATAACTACTCCTAATTGTCCTATAAATAACGTCTTTATAAAAGTAGATAAATTTATATCGAAGAAATACCTTCCCGGCTCATTTCTATATTCTATTTGTAAGCTCTCTCCCGTTATTTCATCTAAGATTTCGCATTCATCTTCTTTTTTTGTTATACCAAATCTTCTTTTTATAATGTAGCTTTTTCCTTCATGTTCTATCATTAATTCTCCAGAAATATTCTCTCCAGATAGAGGCATGTATCTTTTTCTATCATTTAGTTTACTTCTAGAATTTTCAATCCCATACAACCATATCTTGATAAAATTCTCAATTGAACTTTTTCCCTTTTCGTTTTTTCCATAAATTAAATTGAATCCTCTGCTTAAATCTAGGCTTTTATCTTTAATCCCTGCAAAAGCTTTTATATTTATTTTTTTAACTATCAAAAGCTTTCACCTCTTTCATAAAACTTACTTGAATACAATTTCTTTCGATACTATTTTCGAATGTATTAATTCTATAATTTATAAATCTCTCTTTAATCAATTTACATCTCATTAATTCTTACCTCTTCACCTGAGATGCTTTGAATTCCTATCTTTAAAGCCAAAGAAATAATTTCTCTATCTTCCTCCGTTGTAACATTCTGTAGCTCTTCATATATTTTTTTTGCAAATATGCTTTTTAATGAGTACCCTTTTATCAATTCGGTTATATCTAACTTAATTTCACTTTTGTCAATAATCTTCACAAAATAGAATTCATCTTTAAGTAGTTCTTCAAGTAATTCTTCACTTAATGAAAATTCATCAGATATTTGCCCTTTTAAAATAATCTTATAAAAATTATTCTTTCTATCATCCTTAGGTATTTCTGATATAATTCTATTTTTTACTTCGTTATATCCAAAGCACCCGTCAATATTTATTCCCTTCTCATAGTAATTTCTTACTGATGTTCTAATAAACCGGCTTTCTACAAATCTATTCTTAATATCTAATAATACTATTCCTTTATCTTCAAGCTCATCAAACCCCCTTCCTTGAGGGCATCCGCTATAACTGTAATATGTGTTACCTATCTTCTTAACTTCCGAAAACTTATGTCTATGTCCTAGTGCTATATAATCCAAATCGCTTTTAATTATATCTTCTTCCATAATTGGATTGTAATTATTTCCTTCCTTTACACTAGAAACTTCTCCATGTATAACCATTATGTTGTTATATCCGTTGATTCTTTCAACATCTTTTAACAAGGATTTACTGACATGTGTGGTATTAAACCCAGCTCCCCAAACAACAGTCTTTAAATCCTCTAATATTACTTTTTCAACACTTCCTTTAAAAATATGAACATTACTTGGCCAATCTACAATGCTATAGAAAGATTTTTCATTAAAAGGATCATGATTTCCAGGACTTATAAAAACTTTTACCTTGCTAATATTTTCAAAACAGCTTTTTATAAAATGAAGTGTAGTTTTCTTTACAGATAAATTATCAAATACATCTCCTGCTATTAGTAAAATATCTATTTCTTCATTTAAAGTTATTAGCATTATGTTCTCAAAAACTTGTTTTAATTCTTCTTTACTCTTTAGTGCTAGCTTTGGTGTCATTCCACTAAAAGGAGTATCAAAATGTATATCTGCTATATGTAAAATTTTAATTTTTCTCATACTATCACACCTAAACTTTTTTATATAACGAACTTTTGTTCTAATTTTACCACGAAATTTGCGAACAGTCCAAAATGATTATTATGCACGTTTATAATTCAAACCTCTATATAATATTTACTCAAAAAACAGGAGATGTATTATACCTTTGTATAATACATCTCCCATTTTTTAGAATATGATTAGATTATCCTAACATACATAGAAACAATATTAAATTATAAAATTTCATTAGATTCTATGTTCATATTCTTCTACCATTCTTTTTACCATTTCTCCGCCTACTGAACCACATTGTCTAGAACTCAAGTTACCATTGTATTCTTTAAATGGTATTCCTAGTTCTTGAGCTACTTCGTCCTTGAATTTTTCCAAGCCACGTCTTGCTTCTGGAACTAATGTCCTATTATTGTTGTTTGACATAACGATCCCCTCCTCGGCTAATTGATAGAATCAGTAAACAAAACTCTAAAAATTTTATCTACCGATAATAGTATTTTAACCTTACGATTATTTATTATTCTCATTAATATAAGGACATTCTTCAATATTTATCCTCTATTAAATATTAAAATAGGAATCTCTACTCAATATAAATTTATCGATTTTACTATTGCACTACTAAATTCAATTTATTCTATACAACTATCTCTTTAAATGTTGTTTCTATATCTCTTTTTATATCAGTAAATATATCACTCTTATCTTTAATAAAAGAATTTAGCAAATCAATGGTTATTGAATTCAATTCAATAATATCTTTATCTGTAATTAAATTATCAGCCTTGCCTCTTTGTAAATACTTATTCATATCCTTAAAGAATCTATACACTTCATCTTTAATTAAATCCTTTGACATTAAGTCTTCTTTCATATTTAATAATCTTTTTCTAATATCTAATGCTTTTAATGGAAATAGTAAATACATGTTTTTTTCGCTTAATTGCTTAAAATCATATTTCCATCCTTTGATTATATTAATTGTATAATCTAGATTTTTTTCCTTAGCTTCTGATTTAATTGGATACACATCAGGAACTTCAATATTGGAATTCAATATTATCATGGATTTAGAATATTTATCCTTCAAAGCATATTCACTTTTATTTACACTTTTCCTCTTTTTTGCATTAAGGCTTATTACATTGTTATTATTCGATAAATTTACCTTAGTTATCATTATTGCTATATTTTCAGCATCGTTAGCGTGAAACTGTACCCTGTATTCAAACTTCCTATACTCATCTTCTGCTAGTATCTTCAAATCATAATTTGAATCTTCTAACTTAATATCTTCATTTATATCTATATTTTTTTTAGTCTTATTATATTTCATTCTCGCATCCATATTTAAATCATCATTATATAATGAATTTACAAGCTCAATTATTGTTGTATTATTTAACAAAAAAATTCTCTCAATAATTTTATTTAGGTTCTTTATACCACCATTCTTATTGAATTCCTCATTATATCTTATTTTCGAGTTATTAGCTTCATCATCTTCTTTGAAGCAATTAAACTTCTCTCTAAAAGATATATAGGACTTATTGCTTTCTTTTTCATTAATAGTATTATTAGTTGATTTTGCCAATCTATTTTTATTCTCTATTCCTTTTTTTCTAACTTCGTTTAGCAAAACTAATTTATTCATATCGTATTCCACCTCACAATGGATTATTACCATAATATGTCTTCAATATTCAAATATTGAATGTATTTTATAATAGCTCATTCATAAGACACAAAATAGTTTTTATAAATACATAATTATTTATGTTTACATATAGTTCATTATATTAATAAAATTATATACTTTTTCTGGGAAAGATCAAGTTATTTTCTACATTTTATACTAAATTATTCTCTTTTTACTTATTTTTAGCTAATTATTTACACAGATATACAAACCAATCAGATGCATTTCTGTAACTCTAAAATATATTTTTTTATAACCATACATTTTTGTACATAAAAAAGCCGTAGTACAACGTACTACGACCTTTGTGGCAGGGGCAGTAGGATTTGAACCCACAACCAATGGTTTTGGAGACCACTACTCTACCGTTGAGCCATACCCCTAAGACATTAAGTATTGTATCATGTGTTTATCATTTATGTCAACAATTTTATTATTTTAATTTTTAGTAATCATTCAAATCAATAAATTATTATAATAATCTTAACACCCCAATGCACCAAACAAACTTAACTAAATAGTAGTTTTTTTAAATACTTCTTGTTTAACTACTCATATTATTTTATAATAAAATATAATACTTTGATAGTCAAAATATTTTATTGTCGAATTTTTCGTGAAAGGATATATGTAAAATGAATTTTAATTCTCTTAAAATTGGAAATTTAGTTGCTCCTATTCCTATTATTCAAGGGGGTATGGGAATTGGTGTTTCATCTTCTAATTTAGCTGCTGCTGTTGCTAATGCTGGTGGAATTGGAATCATCTCTGCTGCACAACTTGGTTATAATGAAGATGACTTTGAAAAGAACCCTTTAGAGGCGAATTTAAGGGCTTTAAAAAAACATATTACTATTGCTAAAGCTAAAGCAGTAAATGGCATTATAGGTATTAATGCTATGGTAGCAACTAATAATTATGAAGATCATATAAAAACTGCAATAGAAGCTGGAGTTGATTTAATAATCTCTGGTGCAGGACTTCCTACTATGTTACCTAAAATAGTAAAGAATTCCTCTGTAAAGATTGCACCAATAGTTTCTTCTTTAAAAGCAGCAAAAGTAATTTTGAAACTTTGGGATAAGCACGATAATGTAGCTCCAGATCTTGTTGTAATTGAGGGACCAAAAGCTGGCGGTCATTTGGGCTTTAAAGTTGAAGAGTTAGAAAATGAAAATTTAGATTTTGATAAATCTGTTGTAGATATAATAAATGAAACAAAGAAGTACGCTGAAAAATATAATAAAGAGATCCCAGTAGTAGTTGCTGGTGGTGTTTTTGATGGATATGATATTGCTAAATATTTAAAATTAGGTGCTAGCGGCGTTCAAATGGCAACGAGATTTGTAGCAACTGAAGAATGTGATGCTTCGGATGAGTTTAAAAATGCCTATGTTAATTGTAACAAAGATGATATTCAAATAGTAAAAAGTCCCGTTGGAATGCCAGGTAGAGCTATGAAGAATACATTTGTAAAAAGAACTAGCTCTGAGAGAGAGAAAATAACTCATTGTTATAATTGTTTAACACCTTGCAACCCTGCTAATACACCTTATTGTATAAGCAAAGCTTTAATAAATGCAGTAAAGGGTAACCTTGATGAAGGTCTCATATTCTGCGGTGAAAATGCAAGCAGAATAACAAAGATCACAACAGTGAAAGAGCTTATGGATGAATTAGTATCTGAAATTAAGAAAGCTTAAAAAATAGACTATTTCAAAGAACTTCCTTATCACAAGGATATCTTTGAGATAGTCTATTTTATTTACAATAATATTATTTTAGCATTTCATCTATAAACTATACATTTTTGAAAGCTATTACTTCAACCTCGCATAATACTCCTTTAGGAAGCTCCTTTACAGCAACGCATGAACGTGCTGGATTACTAATAAAATACTTAGCATATACTTCATTAAATCTAGCAAAATCACTCATATTTGCAATAAAGCAAGTAGTCTTAATTACATTTTCAAAATTAATATCATTAGCTTCTAATATAGCTGATATATTTTCATTACCTGAGTTGCCTGCTCTTCTATATTACTTCCTACAACCTCACCAGTTGATGGATCTAACGGTATTTGTCCTGATGTAAATAATATATTTCCAAATCCTATTGCCTGAGAATATGGTCCAATTGCTGCTGGTGCCTTTTTTGTATTTGTTACTTCTAACATTTTATAATCCCTCCAAATCAAAATTAAGTTATATTAATTTACTTTTTATTAATACCATCATTATTTATATCTATTGATTTAAATTCATATCTCTAATAGGGAAAATTAAGTATTATAAATAAGGATTCCCTTGTGATCCTAATTATTCGTTGTTGTAATTAAATTTTTTATATAAAAAAATCGTAGTACAATGTACTACGATTTTTGTGGCAGGGGCAGTAGGATTTGAACCCACAACCAATGGTTTTGGAGACCACTACTCTACCGTTGAGCCATACCCCTAAGACAATAATCATTATATAACATATCTATAAAGAAAGCAACATATTTTTATAATTAATTATCGTGAAAATAAAACTACACTAAATATAAAATACTTTATATTTATATTCAAAATTTGTAGATTCTTTAGTGCAGTATATAATCACATCTAATAATAAAAGGATATATAACTCCAAAATAAGTAATTCTATTTTGCATTACTAGAATTTACGACTTCATTGGGTTTAGCCCATTTTGATAATTCTTTTATATTGTATAAAATCAAATCATCAAAAGACATATCTCCATAATATTTCCACAACTTTATAGTATTATAACCTGACAAATCTAATTTCGTTCCTTTTTCACCATCAACTATTATTATTATCTTTTTAGGATCTAAATTATTAATTTTTATGAACTCACTTAACTCATGATTATCAAGCTGAATAGTGTTTAAATTTAAAGACTTAGTTAAGTAATCAAAATCATTATTTAATGTAATAAATTTATATTCACTTAAGGACTTTATTTTCTCACTATATTCCTTTATGCTAGTATCAAAATTTTTGATAGCTTCATTATAATTTTCCTCATAATAATCTCTATTTTGAGGATCTCTATCTTGAATAGCTGCCTTTACATTGTATAATGCTATTTTATACTCTTCTATACCTTCAAAATAGTAAGGATTTTCTTTAGTGTCATTATCATGCCCATAATTTAATAATTTTATGCCTCTAGCTAAATTTATTATCCCAAGGCTTCCTTTCTTCAATTCACTAATTAGTGAATCATTCCATGGTTCAAAAGATGTGCCAGAATATATAAATAAATCCATATTGGATATATTATTTAAAACATCTTCACTATATTTAAATTCACTAATATCTTTCTCATTAGTAAACATATACTCTGCATTATTCTTTTCCTTTATAATTTTTTTAACCATATAATATTGTGGTTTATTAACTGTCATTATATTTAGATATTTATCTCTGCTTTCAGTTCTATTATTCTCAGTATTAGCTAATAAAGGATTTGAAAAAAAACTCATACCAAAAGACAATGCTATGGTTATTATCACCATGGCAAAGGTAATTTTCTTCAAAGACAAGTCACCTCCAAAATTTAACTGACTTCATTTATAACTTTCTTTTTAATATGTACTGTAATTAATTTCTTAAGTTAATTATTAATTAACATTTATTGGGTTAAACATAAAATAATTCACTTTATATATATTGAGTTACATATGTTACCTCAGTAATTACTCTGTTAATTAAACTTTAGCATATACCTGTTCTTATTATACCAACTAATTTAAAATAAATATATACAAATTTATTACATTTTTTTGAATGCTTATTTCCTGTTTTATATAATTAAATTAGTTAATACATTATTAATTTGCTTTTATGCAATTTTGAGATAAAATAAAAAGATGAGAGTTTTTAGATTTAACAATTATTAGGTTCTATACATAATAACTATATGTAAGTTATTGATATAAAATTCTAATTAATAAGAATTAATTCTCACTTAAAGGAGGCACTTCATGGAATTTGAAATTTATAATGTAGATGATACTGCTAAATTAGGAATAAATTTAGGCAAATTATTAAATGCCGGTGATATAATCTGCTTAACTGGTGATTTAGGTGTAGGTAAGACTCATATTACAAAGGGCATAGCTAAAGGATTAGGCATTAACGATAATATTACTAGTCCAACATTTACTATAGTGAACGAATATGATAGCGGTCGATTAAAGCTCAATCATTTCGATGTTTATAGAGTAAGTGATCCTGATGAAATATATGCAATTGGATTTGATGATTATATATTTTCAGATGCAGTATCAATAATAGAGTGGGCAAATTATATAGAAGAAATTCTACCAAATGATTTACTTCATATAGATATAAAGAAAGATTACAGCAAAGGCGAAGATTATAGAAAAATCACGCTAAATGCTTATGGAAAAAGATATGATTATATAAAGGAGTTGAAAATATGATTATTCTTGCCGTAGATTCATCTTCTAAAGTGGCAACTGCTGCTTTGATGAAAGATGATAAACTACTTGGAGAAATTACATTAAACGATAAGAAAGAACACTCTATAATACTAATGTCTATAATTCAAGAGTTGCTAAACAATAACAACTTAAGTATTGATGATATTGATGGCTATGTTATTTCAAAGGGTCCCGGTTCATTTACTGGACTTAGAATAGGCATGGCAACAATAAAAGGTCTTAGCTTGGGAAGTAACAAGCCTTACATTAGTGTTTCTAGTTTAGATGCACTTGCATTTAGCGTATCTAATTTCAATGGTATAATATGCCCTATAATGGACGCTTTAAGAAATAGTGTTTATACTTCACTATATAAAGGAGAATATACTTGCTGCAATAACAATAATGCTTCAAATTTACCTATAAAATTGGAACGTCTATTAGATTATTCAGCATTGGATATTGATGAACTTATAGAAATAATTAAATCCAAAAATGAAAAAGTTATTTTTATAGGCGATGGTGTTGATAAATATAAAGATTATTTGATTGATAATTGTCCAAATTCATATTTTCCTCCTAATCACCTTAATTTAATTCGTGCCTCTTCATTAGGTGAAATAGGCAGTGCACTATTAAAGAACGGAGAATATGACGATCCAAATTCTGCTCCGGTTTATCTTAAAAAATCTCAGGCTGAAAGAGAATACGAGCAAAGGATGAGATTATAGTGAATATAGCTATAAATTTAATGAAAGAAGAAGATATAGATGAAATTTTAGATATAAGCTCGTTGAGCTTTTCTATATGCTGGAGCAAAAATTCTTATATGCAGGAACTAACCAATCCTGTTGCTAAATATTTTGTTGCTAAAGTTGATAATAAAGTTGTAGGCTTTGCTGGAACATGGATAGTATTGGATGAGGCTCATATAACAAACATAGCAACACATCCAAACTATCGAAAACAAGGGATAGCCTCTAAACTCCTAGAAGAATTACTATCTTATTGTAAATCTCAAGGGTGTGTAGCATATACTCTCGAAGTTAGAAAAAGTAATGCCGCTGCCAAAGCCCTTTATGAAAAATATAACTTTAAACAAGAGGGAATTCGAAAAGGGTACTATGAAGATAACAAGGAAGATGCTATTTTAATGTGGTTAAAGGAGTAATATCTCAATTACAAATTTCTGTGCTTAGGTAAACATATCAAAGAGACAATTCATGCAATCATTATGTTCAAATTGCATAAATTGTCTCTTTACACTTATCATCAATTTATATGTAGCAAAAAACTACCTCTAATAATTGATTTACTTATATTCTATATCAATTCAATTTCATTACTTTCTAACACATCTATAATTGGTTGATTAGGCTTTTCATCCGTTATTATAGCATTTATATCATCAATCATTGCAAATTTATAATTACCATCTACAAAAAATTTCTTGTTCTCCATAACTAAAAATGTCTTTTTACTCGATTGTATTATTGTGGCCTTAGTAATTCCATCCTCAATTTCAAAAGTAGTTATACTTTTATCAAAGGCATCAATTCCACAACTTCCTATAAAAGATTTATCAAATTTATATTTTTTAATAAAATCATTAGTTGAAGATCCAATAAAACCATTAAGAGATTTATTTAAAACCCCAGCCGCAACTACAACAGTAATATTATTGGCTGCCTTTGCTAAAATATTTGCTATCTCCAACATATTGGTTACTACGGTTATTCTTTTTTGAGTTGTTAAAATAGATTTAGCTATAAGAATATTAATTGTTGATAAATCTAAAAATATAGTTTCCCTATCTTGTATTAGTTCTAAGGCTTTCTTAGCAATTATGCTTTTAGTTGAAATATCTATCTTCTCTCTTTCTGAAATGTCATACAACTGCGATGATTCCCTTATTTGAATCGCACCTCCATACGTCCTTTTCAGCTTTCCTGCATGCTCCAGTTGTTTTAAATCTTTTCTAATACAATCTTCTGTCACATTAAACTTTTTGCTTAAATCCTTAACTTTAACTTTTCCATATGTATTTAGAATATTTAATATTTCGTTTAGTCTCTCTTCTGTAAACATATCTATGCATTCTCCCATTTTTTATTATTTAGGACCTTGTGGTAAATAATTAATCTAAATATATTATAAGGGACTTTCAAAATATAATAAAATTATTTTGATAGCCCCTTATATCTATTGTTTTTAAATATTTTATTCTTATTTATAAATTTTCTAAAATAATTATATAGTCAAATTTAAATTAAAACAATATCTACTATTGTTCTTTTTCAAAATCTGATTTTGGAACTCCACATAATGGGCAAACCCAATCGTCTGGGATATCTTCAAATTTTGTTCCTGGTGCAACTCCATTATCTGGATCACCTGCTGCCTCATCATAAATATAACCACATACTGTACAAATATATTTTTCCATAAAAAAACCTCCCTTAGATTTGATAATTAAATATTAATAAATACATATCTTACTATATTAATTTATCATCTTGTAAAATATATATCAATTAAGCGCTTCTGCATTTATTGCGATGAGCTAATTAGAACGATCTTTAGTTTAAAAGTTTCTATAATTATATCATTTTTGTGACTTCTTGCAGAGTTAATAATTTAACTACTACCTCTCTCTATTATTACTTGTTATTCCTTATGATATACATTTAGCCATCTATCTTGTTGCATTTCACATACTATCATAAATTATTGTAATCTCATTTTTTTATATTCACTTGATCATTAAATATCTTTTTTAGTGTTTAAATATTTTCTATATATATAATACCAAATAATTCATTATTAATCAATAATTATTATTAATTAATTTTAATTTTCTATCATATGAATTTATTTTATAACCTTTTGAACAATAAATATTAATACATATAAAAACTATAATATATCTATCTGTTTAACGTTAATTATTTATATATTATTATAACCATTATGCCAAATTAAATCTAAATTATAAAATTTAAAAGGAGAAAGCACTCGTCTTTATGTGAATAGTTGCTATTAAAATTTGATCTGATATTAAATGAGTAATCATCTTTAGCTTATTTAATAATCATGTTAAAAATCAATTTAATATTAATGTTTATATATAACATTAAATTTATATACCAACCAATATACAATAAAAAGCTGTAACAAAATTCGAATTATTTTGTTACAGCTTTTTCTGCTTATATTATTTTAAAATTATACAATTTTTGTCTTATTTTCTGAACTGCCAAAGTTTGGTTCAACCTTAAAAATTGAAACAGATACTTTTTTGTATAGAATATATGTTAATACCGACACCATAACCGCCTTTACTCCATTGAAAGCTAGTAATGCCCAAACATAATTCTGTAACATATCCGCTGGCATCTTCATCCCATAAGCTGGCAATAATAAATATATGTTACCCACGATTCCCATTGCCTCCATTGCAATTCCACCTATTATCATTCCTAATATTGCATTTTTCTTATTCTTATTTCTATAGTAGATAAATGATGCTGGTAAAATTAATGCTGCTCCAAACAAGAAGTTTGCTGTCTCTCCAACAAAACCTGTTTGACTTCCTCTGATTAATGGAACCAAAAGATTTTTTATTAATTCTATTATCACCCCTGCTACAGGACCAAATCCAAAAGCACCCAACAATGCTGGTACATCACTTAGATCTATCTTAAGCCATGGAAACGCAGGTATTATTGGAAAATCAAAATACATAAGTATAATTGCAATTGCTGATAATAAAGAGATTTTGATTAATTTACTTGTTTTTTCATTCATATTCTTTGCCTCCCAAAAGATTATCTTCTTGGTGTAGCTTATTAGGAATTTAGTGCCAAAGTATTCTTAGTACATTAGTTACTCCTGAACTATTTGCAATACTTAATAAAAAAACAAAAAGCCCTGATGTAAAATACATCAGGGCATACATTCAGCAAGTAATAATAGATCAACTTTCAATTCCTAATAGGTTACCTTCTTTCATCCAGACTATACTGTCGGCCTCGGAGTTACACCGAATCTGCTTTCTTAAAAGCTCGCGGGCTATACCGCCGGTAGGGATTTACACCCTGCCCTGAAGATATATATTTTATTTTCTTTATTATATAACTTTAATCAATACTTTGCAACATCTATTTGAGCACTTTTTACATTTCTAAATTTTTAATAAAAAAAGAGTAAGATTTCTATATCTCACCCTCACCGCAAAATAATTATAATAAAAATTTAAACGTTTTATTATAATTATATTATTCTCCTATAAGCTTATCGGTTTTTAATATATGCTCTGTTAACCAATCATTTAAAAAATTCAAAAGTTTTATTAAACTTTCATCTTGATTTTCATCAATATTTTTATAATCGATTTCTTCAAGACTTTTAATAAATTTATCATGCTCAATCTTTTGAGTAAAGAGTCTTTTATAGTTTATACTTTTCATATATTCTTCTTCTGATTTAAAATGAAAAATTGTATAATCCTTCAGTTCGTCCATAATATGTATTATCTTATCATACTTATCAATTGCAAATTCATCTTTTAACAGCGTATAAGCTTGATCTGCTAATTCAAAAAGCTTTTTGTGTTGCTCATCAATCTGATCAATTCCGATTTTGTATTCTTCCTTCATTTCATACATGTATAATACCTTCTTTCTACTCATTATTTTAATCATACTCGGTTCATTTTTTATTAATATATCATTTTTTTAATATAAAGTCACTACACTTAGTCTTTTATTCAATAGATAAATTTCTAAATATAAATTGCACATTGATATTATTTAACCCTACATTTTAAATAATATTAATAGTATCTGTTGCTTTCTAAAACAATCCGCCTTTTAACATAACTATTTTATAAATAGCTCAGAAAATCATTAATAAAAAAAGATTTAAAGCACTTAATCAATAAAATTAAGTGCTTTAAATCTTTACTGAAAATTATAAATTTTTAACTTTACTTATAACATCTGCGCAATATTCTTTTACACCTGTAACACCGTTGCTTTTATAAACTTTATTTAAATCACTACCTATACCGCTACAATCTGCTCCTGCTTGTATCCATTCACTTATATTATCTTTGTTTACTCCTCCAGTAGGCATAACGCTAAGGTCTGGGAATATTGATTTTGCTGCCCCTATAAATGCCTTTCCAACAACATTGCCTGGGAATACTTTGATAAATCTTAAACCTAATTTGTAAGCCTTATTTAACTCTGACATTGTCATTAATCCTGGAATTATTAATGCTTTTCTTTGATTTGCATAAGCAATTACATCTTCATCTATACAAGGAGAAACAATAAAATCAGAATTATTTTCGATACATGCATCTACAGCATCTTTTGTTAACACAGTTCCTGCACCAACACAAGCATTTTTATATTCTTCTTTCAATTCTTTTATTAACTTTGGCGCATTTGGCACACTCATAGTTACCTCTATAATTTTCATTCCGCCTTCGATTGCTGCTATACTTATTTCTTTTGCTTCTTCATATGTTTTAGTTCTAATAACAGCTACTGCCTTTTCTTCTTTTAATGTATTATAAATTTTTTCAAACATTATTTATTACACCTCATCTTTAATTTATTTTATTTAAAATTAATCTACATCATTCATAAAATACTTTATTAAATACAAATATATATTTCTTAACGTTCTATTTTCTTTGCTTGTCCTAAATGTACTAAAACATCATCATAGTAAGGTAGTCCCTCATTATCGCCTTCGACACCTACAACTAATGATCCAACTGCATTTGCAAATCTAACACAATCTTCTAGTGACTTACCTTTTAATAAGGCCGTTAAAAATCCTGCTGCAAATCCATCTCCTGCACCTACTGTATCAACTAAAGCTTTTGGCTTAATAGCTTCAATATCATAAATATTTTTACCATCTGAACCTATAGCTCCCTTGGCTCCTTTTTTAACTATCACTTTTTCTATTCCTTTGTTATGGAAAACTTTTATTGCTTCTTCTATATTTGTATCTCCCAATAATATCTCTATTTCTTCATCACCTATTAAAAGAATATCAACATAAGGTAAAAGTTTTTCTATATAGTCTTTTGCTTCTTCCTTAGTCCACATCTTTAATCTAATATTTGGGTCAAATGATATTATAAGATTATTCTTTTTAGCTAATTTTACTGCTTCTAATATAACTTCTCTATTATTTTCAGTTATTGAAGGAAAAACTCCTGTAATATGAAGAACTTTTGCATTTTTTATATATTCTTCATTTAATTTCTTTGCATCCATTGTACTAGTTGGAGATTTTTCTCTATAATAAAATGATCTACTTGATCCATCAGATAAAACTTCTCTAAAATATACTGAAGTTGGATATCCATCAACAAGTTGTACCTCTGATGTATCTATCCCCTCACCTCTTACAATCTTTAGTATATATTTTCCGAAATCATCATTTCCCAATCTACTTATCCATCCAGATTTTAACCCTAATCTTGCACATCCCATTGCAACATTTAATTCTGCTCCACCTACTTTTCTTTTGAATGTGTCACAAAATATTATTGGTCCCTTTTCTTGAGGGCACATTGCAATCATTGCATCTCCTATAGTAATTACGTCCATAAATAAATACACCACTTTCACTATATATTTGTTTTTAACCTTACCAAATAAGTTAGAGATAGATTTCTATATTCATACTTTTGATAAGGCCATTTTTAAATTTTAGTCAATATTTATATATAATTTTGAATACTGATTATCTTACTAACCATCCTCCATCAACTGCTAGAATATGACCATTAACATAATCAGATGCTCTGCTTGCTAAAAACACTACCGCTCCCATTAAGTCAGATGGTTCTGCCCATCTATCTGCTGGTATTCTTCCCTGTATTTCTGCATTTCTTTCTTTATCTGCCCTTATTGGTTCAGTATTTGCTGTCTTTATGTATCCAGGTGCTATCGCATTTATTTGAATATTTTTACTCGCTAATTCATTAGCAAATGCCTTTGTTATACCTGCAACTCCATGTTTACTTGCTGTATATGGAGGCACGAACTTTCCACCCTGAAATGATAACATAGACGCTATATTTATTATTTTACCAGATCCTTGTTTAACCATTATTTTAGCAACTTCTTGGCTTAAGAAATATACAGCATTTAAATTAATATCCATAACTGCGTTCCAGTCTTCTTCTTTATAATCAAGAAGAGGTGTCCTTCTTATGGTTCCAGCGTTATTTACTAATATATCTACCTTCCCATAAAATTTCATCGCAGAATCAATCACATCTTTCCTTCCTTCTTTTTGTGTTAAATCTGCTTTCACGAATACCGCTTTTCTACCTCCTTTTTCTATCAATTCTCGTGTATCATCCCAATTATCACCGTGGGTAGAAATAACTAAATCTGCTCCTGCCTTAGCTAATGCAACTGCATATCCTTGTCCAAGACCTGTATTTCCTCCAGTAACTATTGCCACTTTTCCATCTAATCTAAAAAAGTCCATTGAAAACTGATTCAAAATGTTTTCCATTATCTATTCTCTTCTTTCCATATAAATATTTCCATCCTTACATGTATTATTAAATTTTTTCAATACACGCCATACGTTCCGTATTGTGGAACACCGTTTCATTTATTATCTTAATTCTAATATCATCACTTACAATTGTCAATGATACTGGTATAAAAATAAAATTTTTAACTTTTTATTTGTTAAAATTAAAATTAAACATTACAATGTAGTATAAAGATAAAACTATTTAGGAGGATTTTATATGTCAGAGGATTTAAGCAATCCAAACTTAGTTCAATCGGTGGAACGTGCTCTTGATATACTTGATTGCTTAGCCGAATATCCAAAAGGATGTGGAATTGCTGAATTGTCAAAAAATTTAGGTTTAAGCAAGAGTACCATACATAGAATAATTACAACTTTAAAATATAAAGAATATGTTACGCAAAATGCAGAAAACGATAAATATCAATTAGGAATTAAGCTTCTTAACTTATCTTCTTCTATAACAAATAGTATGGATTTAATAAATGTCGCCAGACCTCATATATATGACTTTGCTAATAAGTTTGATGAAGTCATACATCTTTGTATTCCTGACGAGTCATTTACTAACATAATTTATGTAGATAAGGTATCTTCCGAAAATACTAGTAGAAATATAATAATGTCTTCTAGTATAGGAAAAAAAGCGCCTATTTATTGTACTGCTTCTGGTAAATTGATATTATCTCAATATTCTGATGATAAAATAAGAGAATTATTAAAAGATACAGAATTCATAAAATATGCAGAGAACACAATAACTGATATAAATGTTCTTATAGAAGAAATTCATGTTATAAGAAAGAACCTATATGCATTAGACAATATTGAATACGATACGGGTGTTATATGCATAGCTGTTCCTATTTTTGATAGAACCAATAAAATTATTGCTGCAACCAGTCTCTCATCCGTAACACTCTTTAATACTATGGATGATTTACTAAAATACAAAGAGGAATTTATGAATGTCGCTAAAAATATTAGTAGACTTATGGGATATGCATATTATACAGATATAAAATAAATTTTTTGAATAAAAAATTAATAAATTTCAAATATAAAAAGGCTGGAATTGAAATAAATTACATACATTTGCTTAAGTTTATAAATAAACATTACACAAATATATGTAATTCATTTCTATTTCACGTAAATTAAATAACATGAGTTAAACTTAAATTTTTTTATACTTATTATCTATGCTTATACATCTCTAAAAAAGCATTTTATGAAAGTTCTAAATAAAACGGCCATAAAACATTTTCTTTATTTCTTGTTAATAACATATTTTATCAGTGCTTCTGCTACCCCATCTTCATCATTAGTTAAGGTTACATCATCAGCATGTTTCTTCACATCTTCTGGAGCATTTCCCATCGCTACTCCAACTCCTGCATACTCTAACATATCAATGTCGTTATAATTGTCTCCCATTGCTATTATTTCTGATTTATCTATACTGAATTTCTTTTGTAAACAGGTAATTGCAGATGTTTTTGATGCCTTTATAGGCATAATTTCTAAGTATGTTGGCTTTGAAGGATATATATTTAAATCATTATCATAAATATTTTCTTTTAAGAAGTTTATTTCTTTTGGATTAGACATACATAAAATCTTACTTGGTCCTACTCCTTCTCTTTTCCATTGTTCTATTAATTTATTAAAATCAATAATATTAGGAATGATGTTAGTTATTTCACTTTCTTGTTTAGCCCAATAATCTAATTTTTCTATATACCATTCATCATCCTTATATAAACTCATATGAATGTTATTTTCACTTGTTAACTTATATATTTTCTCAAAATTAGAAACATCAATTGCCTCACTAGCCAATACACTATTATCCTTATCTAATATTAAAGCACCGCTATAGCATATAATTGGTTCCTCTATTCCAAGTTCTTCTTGAAGAAACCTTATTCCTTTTGGCATTCTAGCTGAAACTAAAATTACAGGTATTTTCTTATTATTTGCAACTTTATTTATAGTACTTTTCACCTTTTCAGTTACTTCATGATTTGAATTTAACAAGGTTCCATCAATATCTAAACATATCATTCCAAATTTATCCATGTACTCATCCCCTAACTATTTATAATAAAACGTCAAATTACTTATAATTGCTTATTGAATTCAATATTTATAAGCAAATAAAACTCAATTTTATTCTCCTAAATAACACTACTTAAATTAATATGTTTTCTTTATATAATCACTAGACTTTTAGGATTAATTTTAATATTATGCAATTCCATAATGTTACTAAAAGAAGAAACCGATATTGGATCAACAATAATAATATCTGCCCGATCTAGGTTTAATCCTTTATAAAAGGCATCTTTTTCATACTTTTGATGTTCGGCAAGTAAAATAACCTTCTTAGCTCTTTTCACAATCTCCCCTTTAATATAAGCATCTTCTTCATTTTCATAATAAATACCATTACCTTTTATAGCTCCAGCTCCTATAAATGCCGCCTCAAACTCAATTTTGCTCAAATACTCATCATAATTCCTTCTATAGAAAAAGCGATTTTTCTTGTTAAATTTTCCATCAATCAAGTTTACTACAATACCATTCTTTTCCGAAAGTATATTAAAATTATCTATGGAATGAGTAAATATGGTCGCTTTTTTATCTAAAGATCTTGAAAGAAATTCAACACTAGTAGAAACATCAAAAAAATACGTTTTATTGTTATGAATAAATTTCATTGCCTTTTCAACAATCTTAGTTTTTTCATTAACATTTAATTTCAACCTCTCCTTATATGAAAATATATTGTCTTTATTAAAATTTTCATACCCTTCTTTCCCAATCATAAAATCACCCCTCATAAGTAATTATAAGTACATTTAATTATTTTTTCAATACTTATAAGCACTTTAATCATCATTCACCTAAAATACCTTATATAATAATTATTTAAAGAACTGAAACTTTACTTGAAACAATGTTATTTATTTGTCGTAAGTAAAAAAAGCAAATCTCTACAAATAGTTTACTATTTATAAAGACTCGCTCACCTATATTATTAAATCATATTATTTTTTAAGTCATCTTTTATAATCCTTCTCAATTTTAAGAAGCTTTTCCTTTATATTAAGACCACCAGCATATCCGACCAATTTACCATTAGCACCAATTACTCTATGACAAGGTATTATAATTGGAATTGGATTTTTATTATTAGCCATACCAACAGCTCTCGCCGCTTTCTCATTACCTACTATTTGGGCAATTTCACCATAACTCCTTGTTTCTCCAAAAGGAATCTCTTGTAGAGCACTCCATACTTTTCTTTGAAACTCCGTCCCCTTAGGTGCTAATGGTAAATCAAAACAATTCCGCTCTCCTTCAAAAAACTCTTCCAATTGTTTTATAGCTTTCCGTAATAACTCTGTTTCATTTCCTTCAACATTAAGTTCATCTTTGTTTACAAAACAAATTTTTGTAATTGCTGCCCCATTTTCCACTATACTGATTTTCCCAATTTTAGTGTTATAGTAATATACATTTTCCATAATACTCTTCCTTTTCTCAATATTATTTTTTTATATTACAATTAGAATAGGTGCTTCTTCACTCCTATTTTGCAAAAATTCTTTAATTATATAGTGAGAAATCCTGCTTATGTCACTAACATACCTGAACATACTTTTCATCTCTATATAAAAACTAATATCTTTTGATCAGACTAGAAACTTTTTTACTTAATATATTACCATAAAATTAAATTCAAAATAACCAAATAATTTTATAAAAAATTAATTATGTTATTTTGAACTTATATACCTTAATAATATATCTTCTATGAATAAAACCATATCAGAATAATTTCTTTAATTATAATTCTTATATTAAAATTAGTAAAAATATAATATAAACATTTAAATTTCTACTAATTTTTTACTGCAAAAAATCGGATTTTTGTATTGTACAACCTATAACAATATAGTATAATTATTATAGAAAATACTTAAGACTATGGTAGTCTTAGCAGTGTTATATATTAACTATGTTTAATTTATTAATTGAATAAGATTTTAGCAAAGGAGCTAGAGAATATTAAAATAATTCTTTAGCTTTTTATTTTTTTAATATGAATTTTTTGCCATATATGAATTTATATGGCAGAAACTTCTATGTGGCAATTTCTTATTTCTTGTTGACAATTTATCATTTATACTCTAAAATTTTTTTAAAATTATTAATGTTTTTAATTAGTTAATATTAATTTAAATAAATGTTGTGTATTCTGAAAGGGGATCTTATTAATGAACAAAATCAATGAAATTTTTGCTTCAAATGTATTCAGCGATGCTGTAATGAAAGAACGTCTTCCTAAAGCTACTTATAAAGCTTTAAAAAAGACAATTGAAAAAGGAACTACTCTTGAACCAGATGTAGCAGATGTTGTTGCAGCTGCAATGAAAGATTGGGCTGTTGAAAAAGGTGCTACTCACTTTACTCACTGGTTCCAACCTATGACTGGAATTACTGCTGAAAAGCATGATTCTTTTATAAATCCAACTTCTGACGGAAAAGTTATATTAGAATTCTCAGGAAAAGAATTAATCAAAGGTGAACCAGATGCATCTTCATTCCCTTCAGGAGGACTTAGAGCTACTTTTGAAGCTAGAGGATATACTGCATGGGATTGTACTTCACCAGCATTCCTAAAAGATGGTTCTTTATGTATACCAACTGCATTCTGTTCTTATAACGGAGAAGCTTTAGATAAGAAAACTCCATTATTACGTTCAATGGAAGCTTTAAACAAACAAGCTCTACGTGTTTTAAAAGCATTAGGTAATACTACTACTAAAAGAGTAATTACAACTGTTGGTCCTGAACAAGAGTACTTCCTAATCGATAAGTCAATGTATGATGCTCGTAAAGACCTTATCTTAACAGGAAGAACATTATTCGGAGCAAAACCTTCAAAGGGTCAAGAACTTGAAGATCATTACTTTGGAACAATCAAACAAAGAATTTCTGATTTCATGAAAGAAGTAGATGAAGAACTTTGGAAGCTTGGAATATTAGCTAAAACTAAGCATAACGAAGTTGCTCCTGCTCAACATGAGTTAGCTCCTATATTTAGCACAACAAATATATCGACTGACCATAACCAACTTACAATGGAAATAATGAAGAAAGTTGCTGCAAAACATGATTTATATTGCTTGCTTCATGAAAAACCATTCGCTGGCGTAAACGGATCAGGTAAGCATAATAACTGGTCAATGGGTACTGATGATGGAATGAATCTTCTTGAACCAGGTAAATCTCCACACGAAAATCAACAATTCCTTTTATTCCTTTGTGCTGTAATAAAAGCTGTTGATGAATATCCAAGCTTATTAAGAGTATCAGCTGCTAATGCTGGAAATGATCATAGATTAGGTGCTAACGAAGCTCCTCCTGCTATAATCTCTATCTTCTTAGGCGATCAATTAGAGGATGTATTAGAACAAATTGAAAAGGGTCCAGCTACAAGTTCTAAGTCTGCAAGTGAATTAACTATTGGAGTAAATACATTACCTCCACTTCCAAAGGATGCAACTGATAGAAACAGAACTTCTCCATTTGCGTTTACTGGAAATAAATTCGAATTTAGAATGGTTCCATCTTCTGCTTCAATTGCTGGATGTAACTTTGTATTAAATACTATAGTTGCTGAAACTTTATCTGAAATTGCAGATAAACTTGAAAAGGCTACTGATTTAGATGCTGAAATCCAAGCAATCTTAACTGATATTGTTAAGAACCATAAGAAAATTATATTTAATGGTAATGGATATTCAGATGAATGGGTTGCTGAAGCAGAAAGAAGAGGTCTTCCAAATATTCACTCAACTGTAGAAGCTGCTAAAGCTATGATAGATGAGAAGAATCAAGCTGTATTAGAAAAGCATGGAGTTTTAACTAGAGTAGAATCAACATCTCGTTATGAAATCACTTTAGAAAACTACAATAAAATTATAAATATTGAAGCTTTAACAACACTTGAAATGGCAAAACGTCAAATTATACCTGCTGTAATTCAATATACTACAAGTCTTGCTGAATCAATAAACACAATAAAGGCTACAGGTATAAATGTAGATATTTCAGTTCAAACTGAATCATTAACTGAAATTTCAACTTTATTAGCTTCATTAAATAAAAATGTTTCACTTCTTGAAAAAGCAGTTGAAAAGGCTGATAACTTCGAAGGTGATATATTCGATTTAGGAATGATGTACAGATATGAAGTATTTGAACAAATGAATACTTTAAGAGCTGATGCTGATAAGCTTGAAACTCTAGTAGACGAAGAGTTCTGGCCACTTCCAACTTATAGCGATATGTTATTCAACGTTTAATATAAAATCTTTATATAAAATGGAGCGATTCTTTTTAGAATCACTCCATTTTATATATTATTACTAAGTTAATTTATATAATGTTATTATTAGAAAAGCTAAATGCTAATGACATTCTTCCATAAAATGCCGCCAACATTTAATACAATCATATTTCATTTGCTAGTTATAAAATTGTATAGTGCTCCTATGAGATTAGCATCATTTCTAAACTTACAGCCAACTACATTAGGTAGTGGTAAATCATCAATTTCAAAACTCTTGTGATACTTGTCCACATTCCTCTTAATATATTGTATCAATATCTCTTGACTACTTATCCCTCCACCGATTGCAAATATTTCCGGATCTAATATACACTGTAAATTAAAAATTTGTACTGCTAGCTTATAAGTGAAATCATCTAAAATTTCAAGAATATCTGGATCGTTGTTATTTGCATATTCAAATATTTTATACCCATCTAATTCATCTGGCTGAAGACTTTTTACCTTTGCAACTTCATTTATCAATGCTTTAGAACCACTTATAGATCCCCAACACTCATCCGTGTTCTCAGTATTATTTACATTTGTATTTATAAAACTAAACTCACCTGCAAAGAAGTTTTTTCCTTTATGGATTTTCTTATTTCGAACTATTCCTCCACCTACACCTGTTCCTAGTACTATTACAACTCCATCATCGAAATCTTTTAAACTTCCTTTCCAAACCTCTGCTAAAGCTGCACATTTTCCATCATTCTCTATTGTAATCTTTGTCGGACATCTTTCTTTAAGAATTTTTACAATCTCTTTACCTTCATTATATGATAGTGCACCACCTGTATAAGCATAGCCTTTTTCACTATCTAATACTCCTGGCATACTTATAGCCATTCCTTCTATATCATCTTTATATATATCATAGATTTCGCCTATTACATCTATAAAACTTTCAATTTTATCAAGTGGTGTTGGTTTTTTACCCCTTTCAATAAACTCCAAATCCTCTGTCATCAGTGCATACTTAATAGAACTTCCACCTACATCTAACACTAAATATCTCATCTCTACACCTCTCATTATTATACTTAAAATTTAATTCACCCAAACTCTATGTCCTAATACTTACCAAAATAACGTTTACTAAAATAATCATAGCATAATGTTAAACCTCTTTCAATTCAAAGTAAGTAACCTCAAATCATCTCAATTACCAATAAAAAAGCTCTCTCAACTTTTCATTAAGATAGCTTCTTCATTCAATTATGCATTATATATGTTTTAAAAGAGATTAACCCATTAAAATTTATTCTAAACTATAGCACTGCTGAATAAATAATCTTTAAATATAAATTAAATTATTTAAAAGTTATATATTCCTTTCATTTCAACTTAGAAACTTTTCTAATTTAAGTAAATCTAAAATTGTTAATTCTGTTCATTTTATATTCTCTAGGCGTCATTCCAAATTTTTTCTTGAATATCTTGTAAAAGTATGTTGGATTCTCATATCCTACAAACTCAATTATTTCAATAATCGAATACTCAGTTAATTTGATTAATTCAACTGCTTTGCTTAACTTTTTTTCTTTCAATAATTCTTTAAAAGTCATTTTAGTATGTATCTTTATAAATTTGCTAAATTTATAATCTGGTTGATTTAATTTTTCTGAGAGTTCTAGCAGAGTAGCTGTACTATAAAATTCCTCTATGTATTTAAGACTCTGAATTATCAACATCTTCTCATAGTTATCCACAGAATATGTCTCTATATCCTGTGAATTTTTTACTAACTCCACTAATAAAAGCCCTACTAGCAATTTTATTGTCGCTTTTTCATTATCGAATTAGTATACAGCTCAATTATTATTTTTTCTAATAACTCTTGAATATTTTTTCTTTCAGAAGCTTTAAAATATAGATATTCTCCTTCATCATAATCTGTATAAATACTTCTATCTACAGAATTCTCTCCATTTAAAATTCTTAATTCTTCATCTGTCAGAGCAATCAGTTTATCATGAATTTCTTTTAACATATGTTAATTCTTTTTTTCATTATCTCAAGCTTCATCAAAGTATTCTCTTTTCCATCTTCATTTACTTGAGGAAGGATATACACTTCATGGAAATCGCCACTTATCTTAATATTATTCTTATTTATATAATCAATAATTTTATTATAATATTTCTTATTTTCAAAACATCCACCTTCAAAATATATTGTTATATACTCTCCCTCTGGTAAGACAATTGCCCTTCCTTCATTTTTTAACATTCTTACATAATTATTTGTCATTATATTCTTATAAACCATCTTTTCTTTTAACTCATCATAGGAAACCATTGAGGATAATTCATAACTTAATTTTTCTAGCTGATTTTCACTATTAGGCATTACTTTTCTATAATTAATTTCCAATTCATCAATAGTGGCTGAAACGCAATCATAACTTATATATTCCCTTTTTTCATTATATTTAATAAATATTTTATCAGTTTCATATTCAATAATTGAAGAAACTGTGTTTTTCATATACTCTAAGTGATTTTTTATTATTTCCATTTCTAATAGTTTATTTTCCAAAACCTCTTGCTGAAAATTTATCATATCAAGTTTTTCTTCCATAGAAGTGCTTCTACCCATTAATTTTTTTATTTCATTTAGGGATAATCCCAATGTCTTATAATATTTAATCACATCCATTTGAAAAAATTGTTCTATACTATAATATCTATATTGGCTTTTTTCACTAATGACCTTTGGTTTTAGCAAGCCTATTTTGTCATAATATCTCAGTGTCTGAATTGATATGTTATTCAATTTTGACATTTCCCCAATAGAAAAATTACTCAATATTTATCCCCCTTGCCACCTTATACTGATATAGCTTTTTTTGTATTAGTTTTTGTATTAGTAACAATGTTTACTGCTAAAAACGTTAATATTTCTGAAAAAATCATACTAGCCCATATTCCATTTGTACCATAATAATGTGCAGCTAAAAATAAAATTACTGGCAAAAATACAAAAGATCTAAAAGCACAAATTAAGTTAGAGAACTTTGGCATTTCTATAGATTGATAGTACATCGATGTGCTTAAATTTAATCCTGTGAAAAAATAAGCTAAATTAGTCATATTAAGTCCAATATACGCTATATTTATTAATTCCTTATCTGTTGTAAACAAACCTATAAGATTTCTTCCAAATATAAAGCATACTAAGGTAAACAATAAGTTTACCGAGACTGACGCTATTAGTGCAAACTTATAAAATGTAAACATCTTTTTTGTCTCCCTCGCTCCAAAATAGTAACTTATTAATGGTTGGGCTCCTAAACTAACACCTAGAAGCATCATATAAATATTTGTAGTTATATAATTTATTATACTATATGACGCAATTCCTTCCTCTCTCATATAGATTCCTAAAACTATATTATAGAAGAATATTATTATCGAAAAGGCTGCTTCTGCAAAAAACGATGGGAAACCTATGGTAATAATCTCTTTAACCACTTTCATTTCCAGCTTCACATTTCCAAAAGTTAATTGACCTTTCTTCTTTAAAAAATGAGGCAGTATTATAGCTATTGTCGCTACTTGCCCAAGTCCAGTAGCAATAGCGGCGCCCCTAACACCCATATTTAAAGGAAATATAAATATATAATCTAATAATATATTTACCACTGTACCAGCTATCGTTGATATCATAGCTAACTTAGGACCTCCATCATTTCTAATGAATCCATTCAAAGTTATTCCTAACAAACTAGGTATACAAAACAATGAATAGTATCTCAAAAATTCTGCCGATAACTCCTTCAAATTTTCAGTCGCCCCCAAAAGAACTACTATGTACTCCGAAAAAACTATAAATACAAAACTAATAATACTACTTAATATTATAATTGATTTAAATGCTTGGCGAAAAATATATACTGCCCTTTCTTTATCTTTAGCTCCAAAGTTTTTAGAAACTAGAGCACCTCCGCCAACTGCAAACATTGTAGCTATTCCAAATAAAACTATTGTAGCTGGCATTGCAATTGCAACTGCTGCTAACCCCAAATCTCCTACACCTCGACCTACAAAAATACCATCTATAACTGTATATAATGACGATACAAACATAGCCGATGCTGATGGAATAGAGTATTTTAAAAACTTTTTAAACATATTTTTATCTTCCCTTTACAAACATATTTCCTAATATAAATTATAAAGTCTATAGTTGGAATAGAGTCAACCTCTTTATAAAAGAAGACTTGCCTAAAAGCAAGTCCTCTTTTATAAAATCACATCCATAATAATCTTATATCAATCCCAAATCAATATCTCCTTATTTAGAATTTAATTATGCATCCATTCTCATAAGTTAAAAGATTTCCTTACAAAAATTGAGCTTTCTAAATATATGTTATACACAATATCCCAATTCTACTTTTCTTTCTTAACTCTATAAACTAGAAATATTCCATAACAAACTAAAATAAGCGCTATTAATATCTTAATATCAAATATATTTTCTCCTAATATTAATGCTGATAACAATGTTCCAAATACCGGTATTAAAAAATTAAATACTGATATTAATCCTACTTTGTTATATTTTAATAATTGCGTCCAAACAGCAAAGGCTATTGATGATAGTAATGCCATATATATAAGTAGTAATGTTGATTTCGCTGTAAATCCTTCTAAGCTACCTCCTAATGCAAATCCTAATGCAGTAAGAAGAATTCCTCCTATAAATAGCTGAAAACCAGTTACTATCGAAGGTTCTTGAGTTTGCGTTATCTTCTTCCCATATATTGCAGACACAGCAAATATTATTGCAGCAATCATTATAAACCCCTCACCTTTAAAAGTGACAGATGTTCCTCCTAATGATTCTCCATTTAAATTAACAATTACTACTCCTATAAATCCAATAACGCATCCTATTATCTTATTTAAATTTAACCTATCATTCTTATATATAAAATGAGCTAGAATTATACTTACAAAAGTTCCTGTTCCATTTATTATAGATCCTCTAACCCCTGTAGTATATGACATTCCCACATAGAAGAATATATATTGAAGTGCAGTTTGAGTTAAACCTAATAAAGTTATCTGACCAAATTGCTTTCTAGTAAATTTAAATATAACTCTTTTTGATATAAGCTCAAATATGAGTATAAAAATACCTGCAAGTGTAAACCTATATCCGGCAAAAATTAATTTAGAGCCTACATCACTTATATTAAATAGTGAATATCCAACTTTTATAGCCGGATATGCACTTCCCCATAAAAAGCAACACAATGTTGCTAAAAGTACAATATTTTTTCTGTTAGTATAAACTTTTACTTCATCCATTTTATATGTTTCTCTCTCCCGCCTAATCATTGTAAGTAGTTCATCCAATCACTTTTTATTCCGCATTCATTCTAATTCTATCTAATACTTCCATAACTCGAATTGATTCATTTAAAGTTAAATAATCACTTTCAAGCTTCGACTCTTTTAAACAGTTATGAACTTCTTTAATCTCTGCATACATGTCATCAAATTCTATATCTTTTTCAATTGTATACGACTTGCCCGAATTTAGATTAACAACAGCTTTGTTTGGTCTATTATACATCGGAATCTCCATCCATCCCTTTGTTCCTCTAATAATAGCTGTCCTTTCTTTATTTCTATCAATTGCCCCTTCTACAGTTCCTATTACTCCATCTTCAAAAGAAAGTATTGCTTTAAAATAGGAATCGACTCCTGATTCATTTATATCTATGTAAGATTTGACACTTTTAACCTCTGAATCGATCATATCCATTACAAATGACAATGGATAAATTCCTACATCTAGTAACGCCCCACCTTGGTCTTTATCTAATAAATACGATCCCGGTTTAATGTTTTCTACATTATTGCAAAAATTAGCTTCTATAGCCGTTATATCTCCAATCTCTTTATTTCTTATCATTCTCTTAATATCACTAATTATCGGAACAAACCTTGTCTTCATTGCTTCCATAAAGAATGTATTATTTAACACAGCTTCTTTTTTTATTTCCTTCATTTCTTCCGAATTTATCCCTACAGGCTTCTCACAAAGCACAGCCTTTTTATGCTTTAAAGCTTCGATGGACCAGTGTTTATGAAAGCCGTGAGGCAATGCTATATATACAGCATCCACTTCTTCATCTCTTAATAATTCATTATAATTTTCATAAACTTTCTCGCAATTATACTTATCATAAAATTCATCACGTTTTTCCTTAGTTCTAGATGCTATAGCATATAGTTTACCTTCATTAGAATATGATAAACTCTTTGCAAATCTCAAAGCTATATTTCCAAGTCCTATAATTCCCCATCTAATCATTACTTTTCCTCCTTATTATAAACCTACAATTTTATTCATCTTTATTTATTAAAAATACTATTCTATATTACTATATCATACTCTCCATTCATACACGCTAATCGCTAGTACAAAAATATCCACAATACTTAGAACATATTAAATAATTATTAGTATGCAATCATATATTTCTTCCTATAAAAAATTTGTAAGCAGAAAAGTCTTAAGAATGAACATATTCATACTCTTAAGACTTTAAATTTAATTTATTATGTTAGCTATACTTCTGCTGATTTATCAATATCTTTCATAGTTAATGATATTCTCTTTCTCTTTTCATCAACTTCCAATATCGCTACCTTTACTATATCTCCAACTTTAACTATATCTAAAGGATGCTTTACAAATCTATTTGCCATTTGACTTTTGTGAACTAATCCATCTTGATGCACTCCTATATCTACAAATGCTCCAAAATCAGATACATTCCTAACAGTTCCAGCTAAAACCATACCAGGTTTTAAGTCCTTAAGTTCTATTATTCCCGTTTTTAGTATTGGCTTTGGCATTTCTTCTCTAGGATCTCTGCCTGGCTTCTTTAATTCTTTTATTATATCCTTTAGAGTCATCTCTCCAACTTCCAATGTTTCACTTAATTTTTTTAATCCTTGAGATTGAGCTCTTTCATCAATGTCACCTAATTTATTATTCTTAAGGTCTTCTTTATTGTAACCAAGTAATTCTATTAACTTCTTAGCTATAGCATAAGACTCTGGATGCACAGATGTATTATCCAAAGATTCTTTGCTATCATCAACTCTTAAAAATCCAGCACATTGCTCATAAGCCTTTTGACCTAATCTCTTAACTTTTAATAGTTCTTTTCTTGAAGTGAATCTTCCTACTTCTTCTCTATAGTCAACAATATTTTTAGCGATAGATGCATTTATTCCGGAAATATGTGTTAAAAGCGATGGTGTTGCTATATTTAAGTCAACTCCAACAGTGTTAACTGAGTCTTCTACTACACCTGCTAAGGATTCTTCTAACTTTTTAGGAGTGACATCGTGCTGATATTGTCCTACTCCTATAGCCTTAGGATCTATCTTAACTAGTTCCGCAAGTGGATCTTGCAACCTTCTTCCTATTGAAATTGCTCCTCTTACTGTAACATCTAAATCTGGATATTCCTTAGTTGCAAGTTCTGATGCTGAATAAACTGACGCTCCTGCTTCAGATACTATTACATATGCTAATTCTTTTCCAGTTTCATTTTTTATTTCCGTAATCATTTCTGCAATAACTTCTTCTGATTCTCTTGATGCTGTACCATTTCCAAGGGATATAACATCAACATTATGTTTAGCAATAAGAGCTTTTAAAGTTCTCTTTGTTCCTTCGATATCTCTTTTAGGCACTGTAGGATATACTGCTGTATTTTCTAAAAACTTTCCTGTTGCATCTAGAATCGCTATTTTACAGCCAGTTCTAAATCCTGGATCATATCCCATTACTACTTTTCCTTTAATAGGCGCTTGTAATAACAATGCTTTCAAGTTTTCTTTAAATATCTTAATAGCACCTTCTTCACCTATATCAGTTAATTCACTTCTTATTTCTCTTTCTATGGATGGATAAATTAATCTTTTTAACGAATCTCTAATTGCAAGTTTTAATTTTTCATCTAAAGTTTCATTGCCTTTTAATACTTGATTTTCTAAGTATTGAATTATCTTATCTTCATTAACAGTTATCTTAACATTTAGGATTTTTTCTTTTTCTCCTCTGTTTATAGCTAATATTCTGTGAGGTGGTATCTTATTTACTGCTTCAGAATATTCATAATACATTTCATATGGAGTTGGTTCATCTGAACTTCCCTTTGATTCTATATTACCTTCTCTAATAACAAATTCTCTTATATACTTTCTGTACTTAGCTTCATCAGAAATGCTTTCAGCTATTATATCTAAAGCTCCTTGGATAGCTTCTTGACTATTTGTAACTCCCTTTTCTTCACTTATATACTTAGCTGCCTCTTCATCTAGGTCCCCACTTAATTTTCCTTCCAAAATTAGTTCTGCAAGAGGCTTTAATCCCTTTTCTACTGCTATTGTTGCTTTTGTTCTCTTTTTAGGTTTAAAAGGTCTATATATATCTTCAACTTCTGTTAAGGTCGTTGCATTCTCTAAAGCTTTTCCTATTTCATCAGTATATTTTTCTTGTTCTTGTATAAGCCTTGTAACATCAGCTTTTCTTTCCTCTAAATTTCTTAGATACGTAAGTCTTTCAGATAATTTTCTTAAGACTTCATCTGAAAGTCCTCCTGTTGCTTCTTTTCTATATCTTGAAATAAATGGAACTGTATTTCCATCATCTAAAAGTCCAATAACATTTTGAACCTGACTTAACTTTATTTCTAATTCTTTTGCGATTCTTTCTTCAATTGAATTCATAATTTCCTCCTGCTTATATTAAATTACCTAAATAGTCATTGCCACAACAATACTATTTTACCATATAAATCATTATTGCCATTACTATTTTTAGTAATGGCAATAATCCTATATCACTATTAATATTATAA
The DNA here is from genome assembly GCF_002969175.1 of Clostridium sp. MF28. NCBI lineage: Bacteria > Bacillati > Bacillota > Clostridia > Eubacteriales > Clostridiaceae > Clostridium > Clostridium sp. MF28. The sequence continues at coordinate 3,938,503 of NZ_CP014331.1, read as the reverse complement.
ACTTATTTTAATTGAAAGCAATAATTATATATATTTTTCTTCTACAGTTGTCCTCACTTTCAGTTTCCCATTTTCCTTACTAATCTCAAGAATTAATTTTCTTAAATCTTTTTTGCTCAATTCATTATATACTACGATTTCTTGTTTTTGCCCATCGTTATAATAGCAGAGTTTAAGCTCTGTTACTCCATTCAAATAACTTAAAACTAAAGTCTTAACTACTTGCCCATCCTTTCTTATATTCGATATTTTTAATGGATGTTTTTCTATTCCCTCAAAGCTTAAATATATATCCTTTAAGTCTTCACCTGTCAAGTTTTTAATAAGAATATCTTTTGTTCCTGGTATATTAAAATACATATTTACCCCTCCAATTTTTATTGAATAATTACAGAAGAATGAATCCCATGGATATATGTTATTCCAAGTCCCAAAAGTAACATTAATCCGAAATAACTTAATGCAAACATACACCTAATAGATGTCTTTACTTCATAATACGATTTATCTGAATTTCTATATTGTTCAATAACTTTTGCAATTCCAAGTATAAGTAATAATACAATAATTGGATTGAAAGCCTTGAAGAGAGCAATTATACCAATTGGTATTCCTATGAGCCATAACTTTGGTGATATAGCCGAAACCACTCTTCCACCATCAAGTGGATGAACAGGTATAAGATTAAATAGATTTAACATAAAACCTACATAGGCTAGTGCTGCCAAAAAGTCTTCTCCAGATATAAAGTAAAACAACAAACAAATTAGTGCACCTATACTTCCTAACACAGGCCCTCCTATAGCAACTTTCGCTTCTGTTGCTGCATCTTTAGGTTCTTCTTTCATGCTAATAAAAGCACCTACAAAAGGAATGAAAACTGGAAGGCTTACATCCAATTTAATTAATTTAGCCGTAAGATAATGTCCCATTTCATGAATCAAAAGCAGTAATACAAAGCCAACTCCAAATGCCACTCCATACATCTTAGCGTATATGACGATCATTAGTATCATAGATATAAAGGTAGATGCAAATTTACCAAGCTTTAATAATATTATTAAGAATTTTAATTTTCCTAGCACTAAAAATAAAATAGCTTTAAATTTCAAAAGTACTAATAGAAAAGCTCCTACTACTCCTAAAATTCCTTTTTTATCTTTTAATTTTGCAACTAAACCATTTTCCTCAAAGTGTTCTTCCGTATTAATGGTATCAGTTTCTTCTTTCAAATTATCATAATCTATGTTTGAATCAATATTTTCTAATTCATTTTTATCGTTGTCCATAAATTTTCCTTCTCTTTCTTATACATGATATTAAAGCATTAAGCTAAAGTTACTTTTAATAAACTATACTAAGAATAATGTATAATGCCTGCTCAAACTCCTCCTCCACTATACTTAGTATAAATGCATTTTATTAAAAGATGCTTACAACAATATTAAATTAACCTAAAAAATAAATTGCTAATCCAAGCTTTAAATTTAGATTTTATTCTTAAACACAACAAGTGGCAACATGATCTCAAAAGTTGTCCCTATTCCACTATCTATAATTCTAATATCACCATTATGTTTATTTAATATTTTCTTTGTGATAGATAATCCAAGTCCTGTTCCTCCAGTTTTTGAGTTTCTTGATTTATCAACTCTAACAAATGGGTTAAATATATTTTCTCTGTATTTTTGAGGAATACATTCGCCGTTATCTGATAATATAATGTAGAAATAATTCTCTCTCACTTCTGTCTTTACTCCTATTCTACTTCCTACAGGATTGTATTTAACTTTATTGTCTAAAACATTATTTATAGCTCTAGATAACTTTTCTTCATTTATCATTACATAATAGGGCTCTTCAATTATTTCAAAATCATATTCGAATTTTTTATGATCAAATTCTAGAATATAGTTTGCTATTATTTGCCTAACAAATTCAGCTATATCTGCTTTTACTGTAATCATTTTATAATCAGAATTATCATATAATGAAAATTCAAACAGGTCTGTTATTAATTTATTTGCTCTTTGTGAATTCTTATTTATTATGTTTAAGTATTCTAACTTTTCCTTTTCATCTAAATCATTATTATTAATTAAAATCTCACTATATCCTAAAATCGATGAAAGAGGGTTTTTTAAATCATGCGATATATCTAATATTAAATCCTCTTTTATCTTCTGTAATTTTTCATTTTGACTTTTTTCATTTTGTATAGTTCCTGCCATCATATTAAATCCATTTGCTAATTCAAGAAATTCATTCTTTTTATCTATATCTAAACGTATATTATAATTGCCATGAGATATCTCTATTACTCCAGCCAATAATGTCTTTATTGGTTTTATAAATGCGCTAGAAGTTGCTTTAGCTAAAATATACACTATTGAGAGAATTAATAGAACATTGAACGCACCCATTATTTTTATTATTAGATTATGAGGAATTACTTTGGTGATTCTATTCGGCTTTGTAATCTCTGAATACGGGAATCCAACTACCACTAAAGAATCTTCTTCTTTTAGATACTTGCTATATAGTGAATATTTAACATTATCTTTTGTTTCAATTATTGAATTATTGAAATCTGATAATGCAAACATTGTTCTAATATCATCATTTAGTGATTCTTCATTATCCTTTGTTAATCCAAATAAATACATATAGCTTTGCAAATTTATATTTTTAAATTCCTCGATAACATGTCCCCTCATGTAAAGAACTTTATTATCATTATTTATTTTTACCATAAAACCATCTATATCAGACAAATCCCCATCAGTTATACTCGTATAATCTTTTACAAGCTTATTTTGTAGCCCTCCAAAATAAGAATTATATGTATTAGGTCCGCATAAAGTTCCATAAACAACAATTGAGCCAATAATCGCTATTAATAGTATTATGTTTATAGCTATATATCCCAAAAAATATATAAAAAATAACTCTGTTGTAACACTCCTTTTTATTCTTTTAGCTTTCATGCATTGCAACCCTCTCAATTTTATAACCTATCCCTCTTATGGTTTTTATGTAGATTGGATTCTTAGGATCATCTTCTATTTTCTCTCTAATATGACTTAAATGAACCATTATATTATTAGAGTCTCCGAAATAAGCTTCCTCCCATACTTCTTCATATATTTGTTTCTTAGTAAATACTTTCCCTAAATTTGAAACTAATAACTTTAAAATCTTGAATTCCTTTGGATTTAGATCAATCTTTCTGTTCCCCTTATAAACTTCAAAAGTCTCAGTAAATAGCTTTAACTCTCCTGTCGAATAAATTACATCCTTATGCTCAGCATATTTGTAGCATCTTCTGAGATTAGATGCCACTCTTGCAGATAACTCTATCGGACTTATAGGCTTTACTAAATAATCGTCAGCTCCAAGTCCTAAAGCCAAAACTTTATCAGAATCATTCCCCATCGCTGTAATACAGATTATAGGAATAGTAGAGATGGCTCGTACCTTTTGTATCACTGAAATCCCATCAACATTTGGCATCATTATATCTAATAAAATTAAATCTATTTTTTTATTTTCAAATATATTTAAAGCTTCTCGTCCATCGGAAGCTTCATAAACTTCATAGTCTTCCTTTCTCATATGCAATGAAATAAGATTTCTAATATCCCTTTCATCCTCAACTATTAGAATATTCATAAATTCAACTCCTCCACTAATATGAATATATTTTATCATATTTATATACCATTTTAGGAATTAATTTCAATTATTAATTCTGATATTATATGCCAATCATATAAGAATACTTATTTTATATAAATTTGTTATTGATTGAATAAAGATCTAACGGTATAATTATTATGTAAATAATTACCAGAGGTGATGGGTTTATGGTTAAAAATATTAGTAGAATTTGCTCTTTCTCATTATTATTTTTACTCTCAATACTTGCTTTAAACGAATTTCAAATAATGAGTTACTCAGTTAACTTAAAAAATATATTTTACTTTCTAGTATTAATTTTGATTATGTTTTCGTCTGTTACAACTCTTCTAACAAACAAATCAGGCTTTTTTAAATTTGTTAGTGTAGTAATAATGACAGCATTGGTAGTTGGGGGAATCATGTCTATACTAAAACCTGGACTTAATATTTCCCTATATGTGTGCATAATTCTTATTGCCGTCTATTCTTTAATCGATATATTCTATAAAGCTGCTTAGCTATACAGATATGCCAGTTTATTTTTACTATTTATTTTATATAAACTTTACTTTTAGAATTTCTCTTAACAAAAAGACTTCTATCATAAAATCATTTGATAGAAGCCTTTTTCATTAAGAGAATATATATTCTTTTATTGTTGCTTTAGATATGCATTTATAAACATATCGATCTCACCATCCATTACTGATGTAACATTTGATGTTTCGACATTAGTTCTATGATCTTTGACCATACTGTATGGATGAAATACGTATGATCTTATTTGACTTCCCCATCCCATATCTTTTAATTCTCCGGTTAAATCCTCAATTTTTTCTTTATGTGCTCTTTCTTTCAGCTCGACTAGTTTAGACTTCAACATTTCCATAGCTGTATCCCTGTTAGAAAATTGACTTCTTTCATTTTGGCACTGTACAACTATTCCAGTTGGAATATGAGTTATCCTAACTGCTGAGTCCGTTTTATTAACATGCTGGCCTCCGGCTCCTCCTGATCTATAAGTATCTATCTTTAAATCATCAGATCTTATCTCTATATCTTGTTCCTTTGTAAGTTCCGGAAGAACTTCCATAGATGCAAATGATGTTTGTCTTTTACCATTGGCGTTATATGGGGATATTCTAACCAGCCTGTGAATACCTTTCTCCGCTTTTAAGTAACCATATGCATATTCCCCAGTAACTTTTAAAGTAACGCTTTTAATTCCAGCTTCATCTCCAGGAAGCAAATCTAGAGTTTCAATACTATAGCCTTGTTTTTCACACCATCTTGTATACATTCTTAAAAGCATTTCTGTCCAATCGTTAGCATCAGTACCTCCAACACCAACATGAAGCGTCAAAATGGCATTGTTTTTATCATATTCTCCGCATAGTAGTACTTTCATATTATAGTCATCAATCTGTTCTTGTATATCTCTTAAAGTTTGTATTATTTCATTAGCAGATTCTTCATCATCATCTTCCATGATTTCTTTTAGTACTTCTATATCTTCAATCTGAGACTTCAGCTTATCGAAATTTTCAATTTTATCTTTTATCAATTTACTCTTTTTTGTAACTTCTTCTGCCCTTTTTATATCATCCCAGAAACCTGCTTCTTGCATTTGATATTCTAACTCATTGAGCTCCTTTTCTAACCTATCTCGGTCAAAGTGAAGCCCCCATTTCTTCTATAGATTTTTTTATACCTGGAAGTTTAACCAATTCCTTTTCAAGTTCAATTATCATCTATTATTCACCTCTTTCAAAAAATCCAGTATTAATAAGAATTCCGCAGAAGCCTTCTTAAAACTGTATTTAATTCTAAATAACAATTCTTCAAACCTCTACGGAATTTATTATATCATATTTATCATTTTTCAAACTCTTTAGAGCTTATTACAAAGTTTCAAACTTGTTTATGCTTCTCTTCCACAACAATTTTTAAATTTCTTACCGCTACCACAAGGGCACAATTCATTTCTTCCATGCTTATCTAGATTTCTAACTGGAGCTACTGGCCCTGCACTAGGTCCACCTGGTTGATTTTGTCCTGGCCCTGGAGCAGCAGCACTTGAAGATTCCTCATGAATTGCTGCAGTTTCTTGAGCAACCCTTACTCTTTCTGGTGCAACTTCTATTCTAACATGGAATAATAGTCTAACTGTTTCTTCCTTGATTGCTTTAATCATATCATTAAACATTTCGCTACCTTCCATTTGGTACGCTTGAACTGGATCAATTTGTTTGAATGATTGAAGCCCTATACCTTGTTTTAAATGATCCATATTATCTATATGATTCATCCATTTAGTATCAACAGCTCTTAAAAGAACAACTCTTTCAACTTCTCTTAATCTTTCTGCACCAAACTCTTCTTCCTTTTGTTCATAGAACTTACGTGCTGATTCAAATAAGCTTTCGATTATTTCCTCATTTGACAGATTTTCAAGACTAGGTAAATTAACTGTACCTGGCGCTATACATATATCTTGTAAAGCAACCATTAGATGCAAGAATTCTTCTCTATAATCTTCTGATTCACCTGTAACATAAGTATTAACAGCATCAGCAATAATATCCTTTGTCATTGATAATATTTCTTCTTTTACATCTTCGCCTTCAAGAACTTCTGATCTTTGTTTGTAGATAACTTCTCTTTGGATATTCATTACATCGTCATAACCCAATAATTGTTTTCTAATATCGAAGTTATTACCTTCAACCTTCTTTTGAGCATTCTCAATAGCTTTTGAAACCATTTTGCTTTCAATTGCTTCTTCTTCTTGAAGTCCTAATTTTTCAACAACACCTTGAATTTTTTCTGATCCGAATATTCTCATTAGATCATCTTCTAAGGAAATAAAGAATGTTGATTCACCTGGATCTCCTTGTCTTCCTGAACGTCCTCTTAACTGGTTATCTATTCTTCTTGATTCATGTCTTTCAGTACCTATTATTTTAAGACCACCAAGTTCAACTACACCTTCGCCAAGCTTGATATCAGTACCTCTACCTGCCATATTAGTAGCTATGGTAACCATACCCTTTTCACCAGCATGACTTATTATTTCAGCTTCTTGTTCATGGAATTTAGCATTTAATACTTGATGTGGTACTCCTTTTTTCTTAAGCATACTTGATACAAGTTCAGACTTTTCAATACTTACTGTACCAACTAACACTGGTTGCCCTTTAGCATGAGCTTTTTCAACCTCTGAAGCAACTGCCTTTATTTTTCCAAGCTCTGTGCTAAATACTAAGTCTGGATTATCTTTTCTTGCTATTGGTCTATGTGTTGGTATAACAATAACATCTAACCCGTAAATTTCTCTAAATTCATTTTCTTCTGTTAATGCAGTACCAGTCATACCTGATAACTTTTTATACATTCTAAAATAGTTTTGGAATGTTATAGTAGCCAAAGTTTTTGATTCTCTAGCGATTTTAACTCCTTCTTTAGCTTCTATCGCTTGATGAAGACCATCTGAATACCTTCTTCCCTCCATAAGTCTTCCTGTAAATTCATCAACAATTATTACTTCGCCATCTTTAACCATGTAATCTTTGTCTCTTCTCATAGCAAAGTTTGCTTTTAACGCTTGAGTTACATAGTGTTGTAATTCAATATTTTCAGCATCTGCATAATTGGCTACTTTAAATGTTACTTCTGCTTTTCTAACACCTTCATCAGTTAACATTACTGCATTTGCTTTTTCATCTCTAGTAAAATCTTTCTCGCAACTAACTTCTTTGCAAAATAGTCTGCAACTTTATAAAATTCAGTAGATTTTTCACCTTGACCTGAAATTATAAGCGGAGTTCTAGCTTCATCTATTAATATTGAGTCAACTTCATCGACTACAGCAAAATTTAATGGTCTTTGAACTCTTTCCTCTTTGTAAATAACCATGTTATCTCTTAAGTAGTCAAATCCAAATTCATTATTAGTTCCATAAGTGATATCTGACGCATATGATTCTCTTCTTTGATCATTATTTAATTCATGTACAATAACACCTGTAGTTAATCCTAAGAAACCATATAACTCACCCATCTGCTCAGCATCTCTTTTTGCAAGATAGTCGTTAACTGTTACTATGTGAACACCATTTCCACTTAACCCATTTAAGTACGCTGGTAAAGTAGCAACTAGAGTTTTACCTTCACCTGTTTTCATTTCTGATATTCTACCTTGATGAAGTATCATACCACCCATAAGTTGTTCATCATAGTGCTTCATTCCTAAAACTCTTTTTGAAGCTTCTCTTACAACTGCGAATGCTTCTGGTAAAATATCATCTAATGTTTCACCATTTGCTAATCTTTCTTTAAATGCTGGAGTTTTTGCCTTTAACTCCTCATCAGAAAGCTTTTGCAGCTCTTCATCTAGATCATTTATTTTTTGTATAGTAGGTTTGAGCCTTTTAACTTCTCTTTCACTATATGTTCCAAATACGGCATTTAATAGTCCCATAATGTCATCCTTTCGAAATTATATATTTCACGTTAATTTCCAATATATTTTAACTATCCATAATTCATAATCTGTAATTTATTTTATAAATCACGTATTTTATAATTATAACATTTTACTTATCTTATTTTCAATAAAACTCATGATTTTTGTATTAAATCCTATATAAAGCACCCAATTTTAACTTTTTTTTAATATTTTAATCACAAATTATTAATATTAATTGAAAATTTTATGTAAAAATATTGTCATTATCTGTTCAATCATTTGATATGAAAAATAACTGTCCAATGATGCAAATTAAATAAGCACATTGGACAGCCATTATTAAAATCTCTTATATGTTATATGAATTCTGGTTCTAACAAACCATAATCTCCATCTTTTCTCTTATAAATTACATTTACTTTACTACTATCTGCATCTTGATATACAAAGAAATTATGTCCTAATAAATCCATTTGAAGAATTGCCTCTTCAGAATTCATTGGTTTTACCCCAAATTTCTTTACCTTAACCAATTTACCATCGTCCTCTTCTGATGGCTTAATATCTATATTATTTATTTCTCCAAATCTCAATGACCCACTATGTTTTCTAGATAATCTAGTTTTTTGTTTTCTAATTTGTCTTTCTAATTTATCTTCCACTAAGTCAAGAGATTTATACATATCGGAAGTTGATTCTTCGCCTCTTAATACTACTCCATTAAAAGGAATCATAACTTCTATTTTATGTCTATTTTTTTGAACACTTAGTGTAGCCTTAGCTTCTACATTCACTTCAAAATACTTTTCCAATTTGCTTATCTTTTTTTGCACTATTTCTTTTAGCGCATCTGTTAGTTCCATATTTTTTGCTATAACTGTGACTTTCATAAATTCCAGCCCCTCTCATATGAAAAAGTTTTTAAACTTAATATCTTTAAGTTATTAATATTTTATCACTTTTTTATTAACTTAACAAGAGAATTATCAGTAAATTCTGAAAACTAAAGACAAAAAATAAATCTAATCGCAAACTTTAGATTAGATTCCTCACATTTCCTATTAATGATAATTTTAAAATAAATAGAGGTAAAGCTAGTTGACCTGGTTTTTGACCCCACACTCGCCTGCTGGAGCTTTTGCTAATAGAATTTAATCCCTCACTACTAACCCTCTCAGAATACAATCTGGCAGGACTTACTTCTATACCGCACCATGCTCCTTAGACATTTTGTCTAAATTACGTGGATCGTTTTGCCTGCGACTAGCTTCGACTTTCAACCACAAACCTAGCTTTACATTAATATTATATATGACTTTTAGCTAAGGTCAAGAGTTTTATGTCTTTTACTTGATATTTTCTTAATAATTTATAAGCTTCTTTAAGAGTTGCACCTGTAGTTGTTACATCATCTACCAGTATAATATTATATTTTCCAATTTCTAATCCCTTTTTTATTTTGAAAGCATCTTTTATATTTTCATATCTTTCATCCTTCTTTAATTTTTTCTGTTCTTTTGTTTCTTTATCCTTTATCAAAACTTCTAGAGCTTCAATTGATAAATCATTAGCTATTTTCTTTGCTATATACTCACACTGATTAAATCCCCTAATCTTTTTAGATTTTTTTGATAGTGGTATATAGGTTATTACATACTCCTGATATTTCAAGTTTCTTATAATATATTCTTCTAAAAATTCTGCTAATATATCTCCTGCTGTAAAATTGCTTTTATATTTAAATTTAAGTATTAAATCTTTTAATACTCCTCCATAATACCCATAACTTATTATTTCATCTTGATACGAATCTGCTATTGTTTTTATACTTTTCATACAATGCTCGCATATACCAAAGCAGTTATCTTCTTTACATATAATGCAATAATTTTCTCTTGGATATATTACTTCAATTAATCCTTCTAATATACTTTTTATAATTCTATTAAACGCTTTTCCCATACCTTTTTATTGAAATCTCTTGCCATATTCTTTGCCTTCTCAATATCTTCTGATATATCGTTTGATACCAAAAGAACCTCTGGTAATTTTAGATTTACATTTCTTATTTGTCCACATATATACAAAAGCTTTTTATAAGTATATCTTTCATTATCAGCAAAAAGTACTACTGCATCATCCATATAGCAATATTCAAGTAACTCCTCTATTTTATTAGTTATTATAAATATTGCCTTATCCTTGTATTTTGATACTTTTTCACTCTTTTTTATATCATCATTTCCTGAAACTTTTATTACTTTTACATTTGAAAGTTTTAGTTTATTACAAAAATAATCATATACTATGTCAAGCTTCTCTTTATTGGGTACATAAATAGCCACCTTATGGCTATTTTCCCTGAACCATTTAAGATAGTCATATAGAGAAAATGGAATATCTGAATTCAAATCTATTCGTGTAGTTAATACCCTAGGCTCCACAAACGGTTTTTTATAATTATATGCTGCAAGTTCGAACTTTTCGCCTACTAAAGTCGTCTTTTCTATGCTATATAGCAAAACTCTTTCTCCTATGTTTGAACACATTTCTAACATCTCTCTTATATTTACATTACTTAGATTGGAGAAGTATGTTATATCATCAAAAATAACCAAATCATAGTTCTGCTTAATCTTCATTAAGTTATTGTAGTGCGTAAAAGTAAGTTTAGCATTTGAAATTTCTTTTACAATATACGAATGAGTTATATCAGAATACATTTCTCTTGTTATATTTACTAATTCTTTGTTTTCACCTTCTTTTCCCCATACATATAAGACCCTCCCATTATTTTGTGAAACTTTACTTATTATCTTTGAAAAAACACACGATGTATTAAATGGAACTGTTATTACTGTTAAAAATTTGATATTTTTCTTATACCAATAATCTATCTTATCAAATGCATACTTTAAATCTTCTAAAGTTACTTTACATAAATTCCTCATACACCTATCTCCTTTCCCTTATTCTTCGAATTCATCTTTGGTTATTATCTCTCTTATTCTATATCTCAAAGATGAGTATCTTTCTATACTATTTGTATTATTAATCATATACATTAATGCTTTTTGAAACCCAACAACTACTACTAATTGTTTTGCCCTCGTAATACCTGTATAAAGCAAATTACGATTCATAAGAAATGGCGATCCCATAAATACCGGAATTATTACAACCTTAAATTCACTTCCTTGGCTTTTATGTATTGTAGTAGCATAAGCCAAATCCAACTCATCTAAAAAATTAAAATCATATATAACTTTTCTTTCTTCATCAAATATGATTGTGAGTGTTTTTCTTTCTTCATCGATGCTTTCTATGAATCCCAGATCACCATTAAAAACTCCCACTCCTTCATTTTCGCCATAACCACTAACCCTAATCCACTTTAATGTATAATTGTTTTTTGTTTGCATTACCTTATCACCTTCTCTGAAAATTATATCTCGAGAAGTCTTTTCCTTTTTATCTTTTGATGATGCATTAAACATTTCTTGAAGCTTCGTATTTAAATTTGTGACTCCAAGCACACCTTTTCTCATAGGAGTTAAAACCTGCATATCCTTCAGTTTATTCCAAGACTTATTAAACTTAGGGAGTCTTCTATTTATTAGATCCATTATAGTATTTGCAATTCTTTCTTGATTATCTTCGCTAATAAAGAAAAAATCTCTATCTTTTTGATTTAGCAAAGGCATCTGTCCCTCATTTATTCTATGAGCATTTACTACAATTAAACTTTCTGATCCTTGCCTAAATATCTCTTTTAATCTTACCACCTTTATATAATCGCTTTCTATAAGATCTTTTAGCACATTTCCTGGTCCAACAGAAGGTAATTGATCAACATCTCCCACAATTATCAACCTAGTTCCTAAATTAATTGCTTTTAGTAGATTCTGCATTAAGATAATGTCAATCATAGACGCCTCATCAATTATTATTACATCACAATCTAGAGGCGATGATTCTCCTTTTTCAAATACTGATTCATCATCCTCAGAAATTCCCATTTCTAATAGTCTATGTATTGTTTTAGCTTCTCTCCCTGTTGATTCAGTCATCCTCTTTGCAGCTCTTCCTGTTGGTGCCCCAAGTATTACTTTCATTCCATTATTCTCATATATATGTATTATTGCCTTTATAATTGTAGTCTTCCCTGTTCCTGGCCCACCGGTAATTATTTCTATACCATTATTAAATGCGCCAATAATTGCTTCTCTTTGTGATTCTGCAAATTTTATATTTTGTTCCTTTTCAAAAACGTTAATTTCGAAATCAACATCCGAGTTTATAGTCTGAATTTGCTGCAAACCTAAAGTTATTATTTTACTAGTAACACCTAGCTCGCAATAATAATATTGAAGCAAAAATCCGACTTCAGTACCGTTTATGTTTTCAACAATAATTTTTTGTTGCGCAGCCATGTCATATATATTTTTTTCAATTAATTCCTTAGATATTAACAAATTATTTTCGCATTCTTCTATTATATTATTTTTAGGCATAAATGTGTTTCCTGCAGAGCAAAATTGATTCATAACATATTTAATGCCACTTTGAATTCTAAACTCTGAATTCTTTTCAATGCCAATGCTCATAGCAATTCTGTCAGCTGTTTTAAACCCAATTCCTGATATTTCATCGCATAATATATATGGATTATCAGATACTATCTGCCTCGCATTTGGACCAAATTTCTTATATATTTTTACACACTGATTATTAGTGACTCCATGTTTATGAAAATATAAGATTATATCTTTTAAACCTTGTTGCTCTATATAGGATTCATATATTATTTGAAATTTCTTTTCCCCTATACCCTCTATCTCCATAAGCCTCTCAATATGGTTTTCCATTATGTCTAGAGTTTCTTCACCAAATCTCTCTATTATTTTCTTAGCCGTAACTGGTCCAATTCCATGTATTATTCCTGCACTTAAATATTTTTCTATGCCATCTAATGAATTTGGAAGAAGTTCTTCATAATCCTGAATATTAAATTGATTACCAAATTGTTTGTGTACTGTCCAGTATCCTGTTAACTTTACATTTTGTCCTTCTCTCAAGAAAGGAACTGTTCCTACAGCACTAATTAATGTCTTTTCGTTTCTAATTCTACAAACTACATAACCAGTATCTTCACTTTTAAAAACAATATTCTCAACAAATCCATTTAGAACTTCCATATAGAATCTCTCCAAATCTTTATATATTTACCTTAAACTTTCTAAAATTAAAATTTAGCGTCAAATTTAACTTTGATTTTTTCTTATAATTATATCATAAATATTTATACCAATTTAAAACTAATCACTTATAACTCATAATCTTTTCTTATTCTTCCCTACATAAAATAACTTTTAAATGGAGTATACAAAATAAAACTATAAATATTTAATAAATTCTAAAGTGCTCAGATTTTAAGTGCTTTTAAATGCTTATCTGTTTTGCAATTAAAGTTATAAATTTTAATCTTAGTTGAGCACTCAATCTATTAAATTTCTATATATACTATTCAAATATATAATTATAAATTTCTCCATAATAAAAAGCCGTCTAGATTTAAGACGACTTTTTACCATTCTACAAAAACTTCTATTATATATATTGATAATAAAAATTCACTTAAGAATTATGCTATAGATTTTTTCTTATTTCATCTACTTTATTTAGTTGTTCCCATGGTAAGTTAAGATCATTTCTTCCAAAATGTCCATATGCAGCAGTTTGCTTATAGATAGGTCTTCTTAAGTCAAGATCTCTGATTATAGCTCCTGGTCTTAAATCAAATACCTTCTCTACTACTTCAACAATCTTATCTTCATCTACTTTTCCTGTCCCAAATGTTTCAACTTCAATTGAAACTGGCTTTGCAACACCAATTGCATATGCTAATTGAATTTCTAGCTTATCTGCAGCACCAGCTGCAACTAAATTCTTAGCAACCCATCTTGCAGCATATGCAGCTGATCTATCAACTTTAGTTGGATCTTTACCTGAGAAAGCTCCGCCGCCATGTCTGCCATATCCACCATAAGTATCAACTATTATCTTTCTACCTGTTAATCCTGAATCCCCTTGAGGTCCTCCAACAACGAATCTTCCAGTTGGATTTATGAAATATCTTGTCTCACTGTCCAATAATTCTGCTGGTACAACAGCCTCTATAACAAACTTCTTAAGGTCTTCCTGAATTTGCTCTAAAGTAACCTTCTCATCATGTTGTGTTGATATAACTATAGTATCAATTCTCTTTGGCACATTATCTTCATATTCAACTGTTACTTGAGTTTTACCATCTGGTCTTAAGTAACTTAATGTACCATTCTTTCTTACCTCTGTAAGTCTTCTTGATAATTTATGAGCCATATATACTGGAAGCGGCATAAAATCTTCAGTTTCATTAGTTGCAAAACCGAACATCATTCCTTGGTCTCCAGCACCAACTGCTTCAACTTCATCTTTTTCACCTTTCTTTGACTCAAATGCTTCATCTACTCCCATAGCTATATCTGCAGATTGTTCATCTATCGATGTAAGAACTGAACATGTATCACAGTCAAATCCAAATTTTGCTCTATCATATCCAATTTCTCTTACTGTTTCTCTAACTACCTTAGGAATGTCAACATAACAATTTGTTGTTATCTCTCCCATTACCATAACCATACCTGTTGTTGTGCAAGTTTCACAAGCAACTCTAGCCATTGGATCTTTAGATAGAATAGCATCTAGTATAGCATCTGAAATTTGGTCACACATTTTATCAGGATGTCCTTCTGTAACTGATTCTGAAGTAAATAATCTTCTCATATCTTTTCTCTCCTTAGATTTAAATATTATAACTATCTTCACGAATAAAATTATTTTATTAAAAACTATACATAGCTTTATAGAATAATAATCGTTTATAAAAACTTCACCTTATTTAAATACAATAAATAATAGTCAAACTATTTTATTAATTGTTTCTTTGTATAATTTAAGCATGCGCAAACTTAAAAAAATAAAAAAGCTCTTCGATAAGAAGAGCGCAATTTAGCAATCATTTTCTTATCTTGTAGAAAACTCTACAGGAATTGGCACCTTATATAATACAGGTTGCCGGGTTTCACAGGGCCCTTTCCCTCCACCTCTCTTGATAAGAGTAACATAATTCAATTTTCAAAAGTATTTTATCATATGCTGTATAATTAGTCAATATTATCAATCAATTTTTATATAAGATAAAAAATAAAAAAGAATAAACTTAAGTTTATTCTTTTTGGTGGAGGAAGATGGATTCGAACCATCGAAACGAAACGTAACAGATTTACAGTCTGCCCCCTTTGGCCACTCGGGAATTCCTCCATATTATTTTATTGGAGCTGGCAATAGGAATCGAACCTACAACCTGCTGATTACAAGTCAGCTGCTCTACCGTTGAGCCATGCCAGCATATAATTATTAGATTTAGTAATTTTATAATGGTGGGCACAACAGGGCTCGAACCTGTGACCCCCTGCTTGTAAGGCAGGTGCTCTCCCAGCTGAGCTATGCGCCCATTATAAATTGGTGGAGGAAGATGGATTCGAACCATCGAAACGAAACGTAACAGATTTACAGTCTGCCCCCTTTGGCCACTCGGGAATTCCTCCATATTATTTTATTGGAGCTGGCAATAGGAATCGAACCTACAACCTGCTGATTACAAGTCAGCTGCTCTACCGTTGAGCCATGCCAGCATATATATTAGATTAGTAATTTTATAATGGTGGGCACAACAGGGCTCGAACCTGTGACCCCCTGCTTGTAAGGCAGGTGCTCTCCCAGCTGAGCTATGCGCCCATTATAAATTGGTGGAGGAAGATGGATTCGAACCATCGAAACGAAACGTAACAGATTTACAGTCTGCCCCCTTTGGCCACTCGGGAATTCCTCCATATTTATTTTTTATACCTTGTTGCCTCATTTGCCGGTCAACAATGATTAGTATATCGGTAAAGCGATTTTATTTCAACTCCAATATACACCCATATAAATAATTTAAATTCATATTACTCTCTATTTCTACAATATGCTCTCATTTAATATGTTAATCCTAATTATTTTTTATTCTTTTGTTAATCTCTTGTATATCTAAAAAAGAAGATGATATTTCTTGAATTTTCTTATAATCTTCTGTTGTTAATCTCCTTTTTAAGATTTTAAATATTTCTATTAGGCTTTCATTATCATTCGTATCTTCATAATATTCTTTTATTTTACCTATATCAAATGCAGATAATTTTTTTATTATTTTTTCAAGTTCCTTTTTATTATCTGTAGATAATTGACTTAACGCTTTTTCTTTATTTATTTTATATAATGGCTTCGAATACGAAACAGTTTCTTGTACAACAACTTCTTTTGCAGAATTTTCATCTTGCGGTTGCCAATATAACAGAAAATACATGTTTATTATTATTGTAGGAACTAAAACCAAATACATTAAAACTTTTTTCATATGCACCTCCTTATTTACTATTAATTTCCAAAAAACATTTTTTTATACTATCTTCTGTTAATTACTCATATATATATTTTATAAAGGAGGTATATGTCCCTTGAGCAAGCCAGATATTAAACTTGATCCTAAATTTTATTATAATTTAGCTTTAGAAGTTAAAAAATTTATATCAAAAGACACCATAATAGTTTGTATTGGTACTGACAAATGTATTGGGGATTGTTTAGGTCCTCTAGTTGGATCTATACTCACAGAAAACTTTTTTCCTTTACCTGTTTATGGAACTTTATCTTCTCCAATTCATGCTTTGAACATAGATGAACGATTAAATGAAATATATAGTAATCACCCTAATGCATCAATAATTGGTGTTGATGCCTGCTTAGGTGACGAAGATGATATTGGTGAAATTCGTATAAGGGACTATGCAATACATCCTGGTAAAGGAGTCGGAAAAGAACTTCCCGAGGTAGGAATTGCATCAGTTATAGGCATTGTGGACTCTAGTGATAATGCTGAATTCTTTTTTTCGCGAAGCATAAGACTCTCATTCATTATGGATATGGCTAAAATTATATCCAAAATATTTATTGATGCCTATAGTTTAAGTCACTGGAAATATCCTAAAATTTAGGTATTTTATATTTAACTAAATAAATAGCAGTCAATAGTGAAATTACTAATGACTGCTATTTATAAAGCTATTCTATAAGAACTATTTGCTGAGAATTAACTTGACTATCTAATTTATCTATATAATTAAGCACTTTGCCTGTACCGTTCGCAACACATTCAACTGAGTTCTCGGCTATAGTTGCTACTACGCCAGTCTTAAACTCTATAAGTTTATCTAACCCATGTATTAAAGCTCCCCCACCAGTCATTAATATTCCTCTTTCTATTATATCCGAGGCTAATTCAGGCGGTGTTCTTTCTAATACCTTTTTTACAGTATCAACTATTATTTCCACAGGTTCCTTTATTGCATTTCGTATTTCTTCTGTTGTAATTTCTATTTCATCTGGTAATCCTGTAATGAGGTTTCTACCTTTCATCATACAAGTTAGATTTCTAGAGTTTTTAAATGCTGATCCAATATTTATTTTTAAATCTTCAGCTGTTTTCTCACCTATCATTAATTTATATTCATTACGTACATATTTTATTATGGCTTCATCGAACTTGTCTCCCGCTACTTTTATTGACTCTCTTTCTACCACTCCACCTAATGAGATAACAGCGATATCACAAGTACCTCCGCCAATATCCACTACCATACATCCATTCGGCTTAGTAATATCTAATCCTGCTCCAATGGCTGCTGCTAGCGGCTCCTCAATTAAATGGACCGTTTTTGCTCCTGAATTCATAGCTGCATCAATAACAGCTCTCTTTTCTACTTCTGTAGCTTGAGATGGTACACAAACAATTACTTTAGGTGCACTTATACTTCTTTTCCCGCACGCTTTTTTTATAAATTCCTTTAGCATTTTTTGTGTTATATCGTAATCAGAAATCACTCCATCTCTTAATGGCCTTACTGCAACAATATTTCCTGGGGTTCTTCCTATCATTTTTCTTGCTTCTTCCCCTATAGCCAACAATTTATTATTATTTTTATTTATGGCTACAACAGAAGGTTCTTTTAATATTACCCCTTTACCTTTTACGTAAACTAGTACAGTTGCCGTTCCTAAGTCAATTGCGAGGTCTATCCCCGTTCTCCAAAAGCACATTTTTTATTCACTCCTATAATACATATTAATACCTATATTTACATAATTCTACTAATAATATATTATAGACTTAATCCTACTAAGATTCAATAATTTTATACTTCATTTGTGTAGCTTTTCCACCTCTAATATGTCGTTCAGCTTTATTTAATTCTAAAATAGAATGAGTTTCTTGAGCAATTTCTGGGTTAATTTTTAACAATCTCTCTGTCATATCTTTATGAATTGTGCTCTTGCTAACACCAAAAACCTTAGCTGTTTTTCTTATTGTAGCTTTTGAATCTATGATATATCTTGCAACATCTAAAACTCTTTCTTCAATATAGTCTTTCAAAATACCACTTCCTTGATTTTATCATTTTATTATCATTTATTTTTTGATTTATTAGTCATTTATTTTAATGAAAAAAACAAATGACTAATATATATTTTCATAAAATTTTATTTAGATTTTAAATTAAAATATTTTTCTGGATTAACTTGTTCTCCATTAGCATTAATTACTTGTAAATTTAAAAATTCACCAAATACATCTTTACTAAATACCTTTGCGCTATCTCCTACTTTTGCAATAACTTGATTTGCTTTAACCTTATCTCCTTTTTTTACTGATAAGTTTGCATCAAGATTTCCGTATCTTGTCTTTAGGCCATTAGCATGTTTAATTTCTACTACAACCCCTTCTTCAACGCCAGTATTTTCTGCAACTTCCACAACACCATCTGCTGCTGCCTTTACTTCTGATCCTACTGTTGATTGTAGATTAATACCTCTAATAGTTCTGAAAACTCCTTCTTCCATCTTAACTGGCGCAGGATAAGTATATTTTCTACTTTCTACTCCATCTATAGGATTTACAAATGTTACCGTATTATTTGTAGATACTGATGCAGCCTTTTCTGTTTTTGTTTTATCTGCATTGTCTTTATTACTATTATTTTGAGCATTCTCTACTCTTTCAGCATTTTGAACTGAATTATTAGAATTTCCTTCATTTCCAGAATTCATTGTTAGATCTTTATTTACGTCTTCTGTTTTATTAACTTGGTTTTTGCTGTTGAGCATTTTATAAGAGATAGTTCCAACAGTTACTACAATACAGAGACATAGGAATAAGGCGATATAAAATCCCTCCTTCCTAAATAAGTTTTTAAGTTTTTCTTTTAAATTTTTGTCCAATATGAACACCTCCAATTGTTATAGTTCCCTTTTTATGAAAAATAATACATAAATTTGCTTTTTTATCATGTATTATTTACATTTAAAGGTATTTTAAAATTATTGTTATAAGTGTATATCTAGTGTTAAAAAGTACATATAATTTAATTATTAAACAATAGATATATCCATCAGGGATTTAGGCCCTAATTTAAGAAGTTCTACTTTATAATTTCTGTTTTAAGTAGTGATGTTCTAAATTATGTCCATCTCCACTTTTTTTAAACATACATATACAAAAATTCAATTAATTGGAGGATATACCCCATGCTAATTTATAGTCAAAAATAGAAAAGGATACTTGCTATAAAAAAATAAACAAGTATCCTCTTTAAATTTATTCAATTATTCATATGAAGTTATGCCAACCCTATGTCTAAGTTAACGTAAATACTCTCTCCTTAGTTGTAATTTATTTCTTGGATTTCGACTCCGCTATAGTAATGTTTAAGAATTTCATCATACTTCGATCCACTCTTTGCCATCGCATTAGCCCCCCATTGGCTCATCCCTACACCGTGGCCATAACCCTTGCAGTTAACTTCTACAGAATCTTGTTGAAAGTCTAATGTGAAATTGGTCGAATTCAAATTGAACAATGTCCTAAATTCAGTTCCTTTAACAATCTCATTGCCTATTTTTATTTCTTTTACACTTCCAGCTTCTGTAAAACTTAATATCTTAATTAGTGATGACAAATTACTTTTATTAGCATTAACACCTTTATATTTAGAATTAATTTTATTTATAAAATCGTTTATAGGAATTTGTGTGCTCGTCTTATATTTAGGTGCAATTTCTTCACCCTTACTGTCTTCTGATTTTAAATATGGTACATCCATAGAAAATACATCTTTTGCATCTTCTGTTTTTCCAGAGCTGGTTGCAAAAAATTGAGGATATTCCAACACTGAACCGTCATAAGTAAGAACTTGCCCTTTTGTATCTAGAACTGCCTTTTGTATCTTCTCCCAATTACTTTCAGCTTCACTTTTACTCCATTTAGAGATTCTCTCATCCTTACTCATATATACTTGGCAGTGGGTTGTATCACAAATTTCAGCTCCTTTCTCTTTTTCTTCTTTATTAGGGTTATTTCTTTTACTCATATAAAATGTTCTTGCTGCAACAGCTTGAGCTTTCAAAGCTTCTTCCTCAAAATTAGCTGGTACTTCACTCGCAACTACTCCCATTACATACTCTTCCAAATCTATTTCCTCAACTCTATCTTCTGACCTATGATATAGCTTAACTTTACCATTAGACGAAAATGTTATTTTTGAACTCTTCATTATATCTTTGTCACTCAAGTTAAACGAATCAATTTTCCCTTTACCATTTTCTAAGAAAGCTATTGGTAATGCTATTAATATAGTAAAAATGATCAAAGTCATAGCTGCAATTATTTTCACATTATTGCTAATCTTTATACTTGTAGTCTTAGCATTAATTATCTTCATACTCTACCTCCTAAAGCCTGCACTCTAAAGTATATTGTCTTAGCCTAATAATTATGTTAATTATGTTAACTTTAAGCTACCCAAATTTAGATAAACCATAACTTTCTTAATTAGTCTCTCCTATAACTTACGCATAGATTTAACTTAAATATAAGCTATTAGAGATAAAAAAATCCCAAGCGACTGTGGTTAAGCTCCGTATTGTGCTTCGCACTCTTTTCATTTAAGTTCCGTATTGTGC
Organism: Clostridium sp. MF28; assembly: GCF_002969175.1. Classification (NCBI taxonomy): domain Bacteria; kingdom Bacillati; phylum Bacillota; class Clostridia; order Eubacteriales; family Clostridiaceae; genus Clostridium; species Clostridium sp. MF28. The sequence continues at coordinate 3,917,200 of NZ_CP014331.1, read as the reverse complement.
TTCGCACTCTTTTCATTTAAGTTCCGTATTGTGCTTCGCACTCTTTTCATTTAAGTTCCGTATTGTGCTTCGCACTCTTTTCATTTAAGTTCCGTATTGTGCTTCGCACTCTTTTCATATGTGTAGATTTTTTTCACGCATCTAGCTTTTCGAACGCATGTGAGAAAAGTCAGGCGAATAAGATTTCTTTTTTATTCTTTTTAAAATACCCAAACTATTTAATCAACCTTTTTTAATTTATCCCCTCAAGGAGTACCTCGTCCACAGATTTTACTAAAATATAAATTCCCAAAGAATAAAAAAGCATAATTAGGGATAGGTAACTAAATTTCATGTAAATTCCTTTATAAAACTTACATGAAAAATTTGTATACCTTGTTCATAACTATGAACCCTAATTATGCATACACACAATTCATATCTTAATCTACATATTTATTCTATATATTTCTGCTCCTAAATTCCTAAACTTTTCTTCAATTCTTACATATCCTCTATCAATATGATAAACATCATTTACCACTGTTTCACCATCTGCTACTAATCCACTTAGTATCATTGCTGCCCCAGCCCTTAAATCAGTTGCTTTAACTTCGCAGCCTGTGAGTCTTGGATTGCCTTCAATTATAGCAGTTCTTCCATCAATCTTGATGTTGGCTCCCATCCTTTGCAATTCAGCAACATGCATAAATCTATTTTCGAAAACTGTTTCTGTAATAACACTAACACCTTCAACAATAGATAATAAACTCATCATTTGAGCTTGCATATCGGTTGGAAATCCTGGATAAGGAAGTGTTTTGATATCCAATGGCCTCTTACTTCCCCGTCCATCTACTACAATGGAATGATCTTTGTAATTACTAAAACCTATTCCACATTCTCTTAACTTTTCTATTACAGGTCTTAAATGCTCTTCATTCACTCCATTTATCTTTATTTTACTATTTGTAATAGCTGCTGCTATCATAAATGTCCCTGCTTCTATTCTATCATATATAGGTGTATAACTAATTCCTTTTAGATTTTTAACACCAGTTATAGTTATCTTTCCAAATCCTGCTCCTTCTATTTTAGCCCCCATCTTATTTAAGAATTGCGCTAAATCCCAGATCTCTGGTTCTTCTGCTGCATTCTCTATTATAGTTGTTCCTTCAGCAAAGACAGATGCCATCATAATATTTTCAGTAGCGCCAACAGATGGAAAATCAAGGTAAATTCTGTTGCCCACTATTTTCTTTGCTCTCACCTCTACAAACCCATGACCTATTACAACCTCTGCTCCAAGTAATTTAAATCCTTTAAGATGCAAATCAATTGGTCTACTTCCTATGTTACATCCGCCTGGTAATGATAATTTACAATATCCAAATCTAGCAAGCATAGGTCCCATAATTAAAAATGATGCTCTCATTTTCCTCATAAGCTCTTCATTAGCATCCATTTCTACTATATTTTTCGTATTTATTGTTAATCTATCGTTTACGTTTGAAATATTAACGTCACAGTTTAGTTCGCTTAATAACTTACAAATAACCTCAACATCTTCTAACCTAGGTGCATTATCAATAATTATAGGCTCTGAGCACAATATAGTTGCTGCAATTATTGGTAAAATTGAATTTTTTGCACAACTTATATTAACTTCCCCTCTCAGTTCTTTTACACCTTTAACCACTATTTTCTCCATATTATCCTCCATAATGAATTGTTAAGCATATGAAAAATAACTGTCCAAAATATTACATATACTCTACTTTAGATAAATCCAATAAGGCTTTGCTAATAAGCAAATCTATACTCTACCCAAAGCAAAATAAAGGTTATATTGAAAAGCTTTTTCAATATGTCTTAATATGTTGTAAATATTATTGGCGTACCAATTATTATATGTGAACCAGTATCATAATCAACTAATGCAAAATTAATTTTTTCTCCATCGTTCAAATAACCTGTTCCTGAGTATCCATTACTGATTTTCATAAGTTGTGCCTTCCTTATGTTATATTCACTGACTAATCCATTTGTAAAATAATCACTATCTAATCCTTTTTCTTTACCTTCATAGTAAAGAAAATATTGCATATTTTCTAATTTTGAATTTTCAATATTCTTAAGTATGTTTTTCAAATACTTTGTCCCATATTTAGGATTCTTGTTTGTTAATATAATTTCAACATAACTATATACATCTTCACGCCATATTTTTATATCAATATTAAAATCACTATTAAACGCTTCAAACTCATCATTTCCACCATCTTTATAAGAAAGAGCCATATTTCTAGGTAAATTTTCTTTTATTCTATAAGCTTCATTTGCGATATTATTTTTCGTCCTATACTGAAGTTTTACACCATTTTCTTGAAACTCACTTATATCTTTCACTTTCATTTCTAAAGTATTGAATGAATTTTGAGCGCTGACTATATCGCTGGAAATAGCACCTATATTAAAAAAAGATAATAATATAAAAATTACTATACTCATTTTTATATTCATATTAAGACCCCCTTAATTTATCTTCTTAATTATGGCCATCTCCTTTAACTTTTATTCTCTTTTCTATCCAGCTATATAATATATAATATAAATTTCTTAAAATTTTGTGATAGATTGTCAATATCTAGAATAAAAAATAATAAAAAATAAAGTGCAGCATCTTTATACGGATATTTCCTATATAAAAGATGGTACACTTTAATTTATAGTAACATTATCTATTAGATTTTTTTAGAGCTAATCTTTGCTTTGCCCTAAAGAATGCTGCCTCTGCTCTTCCTCTATTGTAGTTTTCGGAGTTTTTTAATCTATCTTCTGCTCTTCTAAAAGCTCGTTCTGCTCTTTCTTCATCAATATCTTCTTCAAACTCAGCAGCATCACTACTTATAACCATTTCGTTATTATTAATCTGAACAAGTGACTTAGAAATAAATAACTCTTCATCATTTCCCTTAGCATCTTTGAATTTCGCGATGCAAGGTATAGTAGTAGATATTAGACTTTGATGATTTGCAAGTACTTGAAATTCTCCATCTGCACTTTTTAAAGTTACTTTTTCTACTTGATCATTATACACTTCACGACCAGGTGTTATAATTTTTAGTAAAAAGGTATTAGCCATAATTGCTCATCCCCTTTATCCTAATTTTTTTGCTTTTTCTATAACATCATCTATAGTTCCTGCAAATAAGAAAGCTGATTCTGGCAATTCATCGTATTTACCTTCAAGAATTTCTTTAAATCCTCTTACTGTTTCTTTTACTGGAACATACTTACCTTTTAATCCTGTAAATTGTTCACCAACTGTAAATGGTTGAGATAAGAATCGTTGAATTCTTCTTGCTCTAGCCACGACAGCCTTATCTTCATCTCCTAATTCGTCAACACCTAAGATAGCGATAATATCTTGTAATTGCTTATATTTTTCAAGAACGTGTTTAACATCAGCTGCTACTTTATAGTGCTCTTCTCCAACAATTCTTGGATCAAGGATTCTTGAAGTTGATTCTAATGGATCAACAGCTGGATATATACCAAGTTCCGCAATACCTCTAGATAAAACTGTTGTTGCATCTAAATGTGCAAATGTTGTTGCTGGAGCTGGGTCTGTTAAGTCATCGGCTGGAACATATACAGCTTGAACTGACGTAATAGAACCATTAACTGTTGATGTAATTCTTTCCTGAAGTGCACCCATTTCAGTTGCAAGTGTTGGCTGATATCCAACCGCTGAAGGTGTTCTTCCAAGTAATGCTGAAACCTCTGAACCTGCTTGAGTATATCTGAATATGTTATCTATGAATAGTAACACATCTTGACCTTTATCTCTAAAATACTCTGCCATAGTAAGACCTGTTAATGCAACTCTCATTCTGGCACCCGGTGGCTCATTCATTTGTCCAAATACTAATGCTGTCTTATCAATAACTCCTGACTCTCTCATTTCATGATATAAGTCATTACCTTCTCTTGATCTTTCACCAACTCCAGTAAATACTGATAAACCACCATGTTGTTTAGCTATGTTGTTTATTAATTCTTGGATTAAAACTGTTTTACCAACTCCAGCTCCTCCAAATAGACCTATCTTACCACCTCTTTGATATGGTGCAAGTAAGTCTACTACCTTGATTCCTGTTTCAAACATTTCAGGCTCAACTGATTGATCTTTAAAGCTTGGTGCTGGTCTATGAATCGGATATTCTTGTTTTACTTCAATATCCCCGCACTTATCAATAGGCTTTCCTAAAACATTAAATAATCTTCCTAATACTTCTTCTCCTACTGGAACAGAAATAGGTGCTCCTGTGTCAACAGCATCCATTCCCCTCTTTAATCCTTCTGTAGCTGACATAGCTATTGTTCTAACTATATCATCTCCAACGTGTTGTTCAACTTCTGCTACTAATTCATAATCTCCCGCCTTAATAACAATGGCATTATATAAATCTGGGAGAGAATCTGAATCAAACTTTATATCTATTACCGGTCCAATTACTTGAACTACTTTTCCCATCTTTCCAGGCATAAGATACCTCCTTACTAATTTTGAGCTGCTGCTCCTCCAACAATTTCAGATATTTCTTGCGTAATCGCACCTTGCCTAATTCTATTAAATTTAAGCTTTAATTTGTCTAATAGATCATCTGCATTCTTTGTTGCTCCGTCCATAGCTGTCATTCTTGTACTTTGTTCACTACATTTCGAACTTAATAAAATGCTTCTGATTTTTCCTTTTAGATAAATATTAAGAGCATCTTCTAATACTATATCTAAATCCGGCTCAATAAGAAATGATCCTGTTGTGCCTTCAGATTTACTTATAGGCAAAATCTTAACTGACTTTGTTTCTTGTTTAACTGATGATATAAAGTCAGAGTATACAATATTAACCTCTGATACATCACCATTTAAATACATTTCAAGAGCTTTATCAAATATTTCTTTTGCTTCGCTTACTGTTGGCACATCTTCAATACCAACATATTCTCCTACTGGTTCTATCTTAATTCTCTTTAAATAACCAAGACCTTTGCTTCCAACTAAAACAATCTTTGCAGTATCCTTTTTATCTTTAATTTGACTTACTAATTGAGATACTACACTACTGTTAAACCCACCGCACAATCCTGAATCTGATGTTATTACTACATATAGTTTATTTTGACTATCATTCCCTTCAAAATAAACATTGCTTCCTTCTTCACCAGCTGTAGTTGCAAGATTTCTTACGACAGGTTCAGTTATATCAATAAACTTATTGTTTACTGCTAACTCATTTTTAGTTTTTCTTAACTTAGAAGTGGCAACAAGTCCCATTGCATTAGTGATTTTTCTTGTATTTTCAACTGATTTAATTCTCTTTTTAATTTCAAGAAGTCCAGCTGCGCCCATTATCTCCACCTCCTAAGAAGGGCATAGCTTAAGAATTTAAGCTATGCTTCTTGTAAAAATATCTTTTTAAACTCAACTATTGCTTCCTCTAACATAGATTTTATTTCATCAGTTAAAGTTTTTCCTGTAATAATTGATTTTTCAATTTCTCTATGATGAGTATCAACATACTCTAAGAATTCTTTTTCGAATCTCTTTATATCGCTAACTTTAATGTCCGATAAGAAATCATTAACAGCTGCATATAATATTATGATTTGCTTTCCAACTTCAAGTGGACTATATTGATCTTGTTTTAATACTTCAACTAATCTCTTACCTTTTTCAAGTCTTCTACTAGAATCGGCATCTAAGTCAGATCCAAATTGTGAAAAGGCTTCTAGCTCTCTATATTGTGCTAGTTCCAATCTTAAAGTACCACTTACCTGTTTCATAGCTTTAATTTGTGCACTACCACCAACTCTTGATACTGATATACCTGCATTTACTGCTGGTCTTTGTCCTGCATTAAATAAATCAGATTCTAAGAATATTTGACCATCAGTGATTGATATAACATTAGTTGGTATGTACGCAGTAACATCTCCGGCTTGAGTTTCTATAATTGGAAGTGCTGTAATTGATCCACCACCTAATTCTTTAGATAGCTTCGCAGCTCTTTCAAGTAATCTTGAATGTATATAGAAAACATCTCCTGGGTAAGCTTCTCTTCCTGGTGGTCTCTTAAGTAATAATGACATTGCTCTATATGCAGTTGCATGTTTTGAAAGATCATCATATATTATTAATACATCTTTACCTTGATGCATAAAATATTCTCCTATAGTGCATCCAGAATATGGAGCCATATATTGAAGTGGAGCTGATTCTGAAGCTGTAGCACTTACAACTATACTATAATCCATAGCCCCCATTTCAGTTAATGTATTAAATATATGAGCAACTGTAGATTGCTTTTGACCGATAGCAACATATATACATATAACATCTTTACCCTTTTGGTTTAATATTGTATCTATAGCTATAGCTGTTTTACCTGTTTGTCTGTCTCCAATGATAAGTTCTCTTTGTCCTCTACCTATTGGAATCATTGAATCTATAGCTTTAATTCCAGTTTGTAATGGCTCATTAACAGAACTTCTATCAATTATACCTGCTGCTGGAATTTCGATTGCTCTAGTTTGGCTTGTGCTTATAGGTCCCTTACCATCAATTGGTTCTCCTAATGCATTAACAACTCTTCCAATCATTGCTTCGCCTACAGGAACTTCAACAACTCTTCCTGTTCCTTTAACTGTATCGCCTTCTTTTATTCCTTTTTCTTCTCCTAAAAGAACACAACCAACATTATCCTGTTCAAGATTTAAAACCATCCCATATACATTGTTAGGAAATTCTAATAATTCCCCTTGCATACAATTATCTAATCCATAAACTCTTGAAACACCATCTCCAATTTGGATTATAGTACCAGAATCTACTGTTTTGATATCTTTTTCGTATTTCTCTATTTCCTTCTTTATAATAGAAGTTATTTCTTCTGGTTTAATATTCATGGATTCACCTCTATTCTTTCTTAAGCATTAATTCTTTCATTTCTTCTACCTTTGATTTTATAGTTCCATCAATAATATCATTTCCAACTTTAACATAAACTCCGCCTAGGAGACTTTTGTCTATTTTAGTATCAAATAAAATATTTTTTTCGTATTTTTTTTCAAAGATAGCTTTTAATTGTTCTAACTCTTCATCTAAAAGTGGTACAACTGTTTTAACTATACCTCTTATAGTATTTCTTCTTTCTAGATCAATCTTTTCCATTTGATCTAGTATTTCTCTTAACTGAAGAATTCTATCCTTTTCAATCAATATCATCATGAAAGAAAGTAATTCTTCATCAATTTTTCCTTTAAACAAATCAGTAAATAACTGTTTCTTTTTTGCTGTGTTTATTTTAGGATGATTAATTACTTCATAAAACTCTTTATTTTCATCAAATATATCACATATATCTGTTAAGTCTCGTAAATATTCATCCACTTTATTGTTCTTTTCAGCAATTTCATACAGAGCTAACGCATATCTTTTTTCTAAATACTCCTGCATACTTACATACCTACCTTAGCAATAAAATCGCCAATAAGTTTTCTATGTGTTGCTTCATCTACCTGCTGCTCTAATGCTTTAACTGAAAGCTCTACCGCTAAATCTACTGCTTGTTTTTTAATCTCATATTCTGCTTTTTCTTTTTCTCTTTCAATTTCTAAGTTAGCTCTTTCTTTTATTGAATTTGCTTCAACTTTTGCATTTTGAACAATTTCCTCGTAAAGTTTATCACCTTTTGCTCTTTGAGCTTCAGTGATTTTCTTCCCTTCTTCTTTAGCTGATTGTAAAATTTGTTCATTTTTCACCAAATACATTCTAGCTTTTTCAGCATCTTCATCTGCTTTACTTATCGTTTGATTAACGAGATTTTGTCTTTCTTCAATTATTCCTTTGATTTTATCCCAAAAGAAATGTTTTAAAATCAAGATTATCAGACCAAAATTAATCCAATTGAATATAATTGTTGATACATTTACTTCCATTTTTACTTATATCCTCCCTTCGGAGTCAATGCAATTAACTCATACAAATTTATTATCTGTTCATTAACATAAATGCCATTACTAATCCATATATTGCTGTAGTTTCACAAAGTGCTGCACCTAATATGAAAAATGTCATTACTCTTCCTGATGCTTCTGGTTGTCTTCCTACTGCTTCAACTGCCTTACCAGCTGCAATTCCAATACCTACTCCTGCTCCAATACCAGATAATACAGCTATACCAGCTGCTAGAACTCCTAAACTCATTATGATTCCTCCTAAGATATTAATTAATTTTAATTTTTTAATAATTTTCTAAACTTATTCTTCTGCTATTTGTTTGATATTAATCATAGTTAGCATTGTAAATACTATCATTTGAATTAATCCATCAAATAAATCGAAATATGCGTGTAATATTACAGGTATACCAAACTGTGCAAAAATTGATATTGAACTCAATCCATGATACACCAATTCTAATAATATTACTGCTGCGACCATGTTACCAAAAAGTCTTAGCGCCAAAGACATTGGCAAAATAATTCTTTCTATTATGTTTAATGGCAGCATAGGGATAAATGGATGTAACAATCCCTTTCCAAACCCAAGTATTCCATTCTTTCTAATAGCATTTAAATTCACTACTAAAAATGTGGTTATTGCGAAGGATGCTGTTATGCTCAAATCACTTGTAGGTGGCTTAAATCCTAATAATCCAACTAGATTTAGTATTAGCAAATAGATCATTAATGTTCCTATATAAGGCAGAAATGATTCATATTCTTCACCCATAGTACCAACCATAAAGTCCCTTATTGCTTGATAGACTTTTTCCAAAGCCGCTTGGGTCTTACCAGGTTTTAACTTCAAGTTTTTTGTTAATAGAAAAGCACCTATCCCTAAAATTGCGATAATAATCCATTCAATTATTATCCCTGCAGTAATATCTACTGTAACGCCAAAAATTTCAGGTGAAAATATAGGTATCACGGGCTCCACTCTAAACACTTCCTTTCCTATTTTCTTTAATACGAAAAACTATAAGTAGTACATAATGTGAAACAAAACCTATCATATAATATATTACGTATTCCATGTTTCCCAAAAAAGGAAATATTGTGGCAATTATGAATGCCATCCTAATAAAATACGTAGGAATTATAATCCATGCTCTATTTTTATCCAAAAACTTTCCAACTATATAACCACTTGCTAGAAAATTTATTAACGAAACACACATGCCTATCATATAGATTCCTGCATTTATAAAGGTGGAAATTAAGACTATTATTAAAGATATCAATAATCCGCTCCCCAAATCATATTTTATCGTCTGTAGAAGCAGTTTATTCACTTCTTTATTCATACATAACCCCCTTAACCTCAATATCAGTAATTATATCTTTATATTTATCTTTAATAAAACACTATTTGAAAGTAAAATCAGCTTATTTTTACTTTATAATGAATTTATATTTCATATACTCGTGAATGCTCAGCTAATATTGGTTATTTCTTCATTTTTCTCATTTAATGATTTTTAAAAACTTGCTTGATTCAATTTTCTAAATATTCCGTAATATTTATCTACAAAATATTATTTTTGTTAACATTTTCATTACAAATTTTGTCATCAATTTTCAAAAATTTGGTGAATTTTATACTATTTTTGGGTTTTATAAAGCTATACTTACTATTATACATTTCATATTATTGAATACAGAAATTAATCCTTATTCAATATTTATTTTTTTTCAATCTACAATTACCAAATTTATATGTATTATTTTTTAGCAAATCCTCGCATTAACTATGTTATGAAGTATATAAAACACCTTAATGAAATATATGATTAAAAATTCTTTCATTTTTTCCACTGGTTTATATATAGTAATTATTTTGATAATATTTTTACCCCTTGTATCAGATAATGAATATACATAATAATTTCATTTTCCACTGGCTCTATCTAATTTAATACATGCATTTCTATTTTCTTCTTTTAACTTCATTTTATACTCTTATTTAATAAAAAAAGGTTACCATGAGAATTATCATAGTAACCTTTTTTAAATCTTAATTTATATTAAATTCTTTCAACGATAAGAGCTGTTCCCATTCCGCCACCTATACAAAGTGTAGCTAATCCTTTTTTAGCATCTCTCTTTTCCATTTCATGAAGAAGAGTTACTAATATTCTTGCACCTGATGCTCCAACTGGATGACCTAAAGCAATTGCTCCACCATTTACATTAACTTTTGACATATCGAATTTTAAATCTTTAGCAACTGCTAAGCTTTGAGCAGCAAAAGCTTCATTAGCTTCGATTAAATCTAAGTCTTCTACTGTTAAGTTAGCTTTTTCTAAAGCTTTCTTAGTTGCATGGAATGGTCCATATCCCATGATAGCTGGATCTAATCCTTTTGAACCGTAAGAAAGTATTTTAGCCATTGGTTTAAGTCCTAATTCTTCTGCCTTTTCTGCACTCATAACAACAAAAGCTGCTGCTCCATCATTAATACCTGATGCATTACCTGCTGTAACAGTACCATCTTTAATAAATGCTGGCTTTAATTTAGCTAAAGTTTCTGCTGTTGTTCCGAATCTTGGGAATTCATCTGTATCAAATACTTTTGGTTCTCCCTTTCTTTGAGGAATAACAACTGGAACTATTTCATCTTTAAATCTTCCTGACTTGATTGCTGCTTCAGCTTTTTGTTGAGATGAAGCTGAGAAAGCATCTTGCTCTTCTCTAGTTAATCCCCATTGTTTAGCAATATTTTCAGCTGTAACTCCCATATGATAGTTGTTAAAAGCATCCCATAATGCGTCTTTTATCATTGTATCAACTAATTTGCCATCGCCCATTCTTTGTCCCCATCTTGCTTTGTCCAATGCATATGGAGCAGCTGACATATTTTCCATACCTCCAGCAACAACAACATCAGCATCTCCTGCTTTAATCATTTGTGCTGCTAAACTAACTGCTCTAAGACCTGATCCACAAACCTTATTAATAGTCATAGCTGAAACTTCTTGTGGTAATCCAGCTTTTATTGTTGATTGTCTTGCGGTATTTTGACCAAGACCAGCTTGAATTACATTACCCATAATAACTTCTTCAATTAATTCAGGTTTTACTCCAGCTCTATTTACGGCTTCTTTAATTACTAAAGCTCCTAAATCTACTGCTGAGACATCTTTTAATGCTCCACCAAAACTACCTAATGCTGTTCTTACTGCACTTACAATAACTACCTCTCTCATGTTTGACCTCCTAAAATTTTATAGATTATTTTATTAACTTTCGTTAAATTATTAACATAACTAAATTATACCTTTTATTATTTCTTTTATCAAGCATAAATTGTTAAAATTTAAACAAACTTTATCTTTTAAATTCTTCCACTTCTCTTGTTGTCAAACCAAAATATTTTAATATAGCATCTGCTATTCTTCTAGATGCAATTCCATCTCCATAAGGATTTATAGATTTACTCATTTTACAATAAGCATCAGGGTTTCTAAGTAACTCGTTTGCCTCTGATACTATTTGATCTATATTAGTTCCAACCAACTTAACGGTGCCTGCCTCTACAGCTTCTGGTCTTTCAGTAACGTCTCTCAACACAAGTACAGGTTTTGCTAAATGTGGTGCTTCCTCTTGCAATCCCCCTGAATCTGTCATAACCATAAACGATTTATTCATCAAATTATGCGTTTCCTTAGTATCTAATGGTGACAGCAAGTGAATTCTTTCTTTTCCTCCAAGTCTCTCATAAACTACATCTTTAACTACAGGATTCAAATGAACTAAGTACACTAATTCTACGTCTTCATTCTGTTCAACTATTTTGTTTAATGCTATACATATATTTTGGATTCCTTCTCCCCAGTTTTCTCTTCTATGAGCAGTTATCATTATTACTTTCTTACTAAAATCAATATTATTTAACTCTTCGTTTTCAAAGATGTAATCATCTTCAACTGTATGTTTCATAGCATCAATTACAGTATTTCCTGTAACATATATATCACTCGCATTTATTCCTTCCCTTAGTAAGTTTTCCTTCGAACCTTTAGTTGGTGCAAAATGTAGATCAGCTAGACTTCCTGTAAGTTTTCTATTCATTTCCTCTGGAAAAGGAAAATACTTATTAAAAGTCCTTAGACCTGCTTCAACATGCCCAACTTTAATTTGCTGATAGAATGCAGCTAAAGAACCTGCAAATGTAGTTGTAGTATCTCCATGAACTAATATCATATCTGGCTTTTCTTCTTTAAAAACTTCCTCTAACCCTTCTAAAACTCTACTCGTAATTCCTGTTAAAGTCTGTTTTGTCTTCATTATATTTAAATCAAAATCAGGTTTTATATCAAATAATTCCAAAACTTGATCTAACATTTCTCTGTGTTGAGCTGTCACGCAAACTTTCGATTCAATCTCTTCTCTTCTTTCTAATTCCTTTACTAAAGGTGCCATTTTTATAGCCTCAGGTCTAGTTCCAAAAATCGTAATAATTTTCTTTGTACTCAAATTATTTCCTCCTATATTTAAGCAATTATAGATTTTTCTCATTCTATTTCTAAGTACTGTCTTTATGTATATTTAAAATCAAGTTAAACTTAATTCAGGCGTAGTTTAGTCTCCATCTGAATCTTAGTTGAAACTTATCCAGCGCCGTGCAGCCGTTATCTCCTCATTAAAGAAAAAAGCGTATTACGCATACTATCTATCTGGTAAAGTTTATACTTTAAAAATAAATCCAACTCGCAATGCTTGTTGGATTTATTCAAATATGCAAATTCTAAAAAATTAATACCCTGCGTCTTTTACTATTCTTAGAGAGTCATCGTCTTCTATCCATGAATCTACGCTTATTTCTCTATACTCCTGCTTTGAATCCCTTATAATAACATTAGAAATTCCAGCATTAATTATCAATCTCTTACACATGGAGCAAGAGTTTGCATCCCTTACATATTCTCTTGTTTTTGCATCTCGTCCTACCAAATATAATGTAGCTCCAATCATATCTCTTCTAGAAGCGCTTATTATTGCATTAGCTTCACTATGTACACTCCTGCACAACTCATAATGAGTACCTCTTGGAACTTTCAACTTTTCTCTTATGCAACTATTCAAGTCCATGCAATTTTTTCTACCTCTAGGTGCTCCTGTGTATCCAGTAGAAATTATTTCATCATTTTTAACAATTATAGAACCATAGTTTCTCCTCAGACAAGTTCCTCTCTCTAAAACTGTTTCAGCAATATCCAAGTAATAATTTTTCTTATCTCGTCTCTCCATTTTCTATATTCCCCCCAGTAAAATTATCTTGGGTCATTCAGAAACTTATGTAGATAGCTTTTAATTCTAATAAATCACTAATTACTTAGTGCCAAATAATCTATCTCCAGCATCACCAAGACCTGGAACAATATATCCATGTTCATTTAATTTTTCATCAATTGATGCTAAGTATATATCAACATCATCATGTGCTTTTTTAATAGCTTCTATACCTTCTGGTGCTCCAACCAAGCACATTAATTTTAAATTTTTTGCACCTCTATTTTTTAACATAGTTAAAGCATCTATTGCAGATCCGCCTGTAGCAAGCATTGGATCAACTACTATAATATCTCTTTCTGCAATATCTTGTGGCATTTTACAAAAATATTCAACTGGTTGAAGTGTTTTCTCATCTCTATATAATCCAATATGTCCAACCTTAGCTGCTGGTATTAAATTAAGTACTCCATCAACCATTCCAAGACCAGCTCTTAAAATAGGAACTACAGCCATTTTCTTTCCTGAAAGCATTTTACATTTAGTAACTGCTACTGGTGTTTTCACTTCTACTTCTTCCGTATTTAAATCTCGTGTGACTTCATACGCCATTAACATTGAGATTTCTTCTACTAATTTTCTAAAATCCTTTGAACCTGTTTTTTCATCTCTTAAGATTGCCAACTTATGTAATATTAGTGGATGATTTATTTCTATAACTTTGCTCATTATTATTCCTCCAAGTTTGCTTTTAGTATTTATAGCCCTTTATATTTATATACCCCATTTAGCTTTCTAATAATATAAATTAATATTGTTGCAGCATAGCTGCTTTTTTTCTAATCTAAATGATCTTGGTTGCAGCATAGCTGCTTTTTTCTAATCTAAATGATCTTGGTTGCAGCATAGCTGCTTTTTTCTAATCTAAATGATCTTGGTTGCAGCATAGCTGCTTTTTTCTAATCTAAATGATCTTGGTTGCAGCATAGCTGCTTTTTTCTAATCTAAATGATCTTGGTTGCAGCATAGCTGCTTTTTTCTAATGTGTATACTTTTTTTCAATATCTGAAATCTTATCTATTCTTTTTTGGTGCCTATCTCCTTCAAATTTAGCTGATATAAATGTTTTTACTATATCTAAAGCAAGACCTGCTCCAACAACTCTTTGGCCCATAGTTAATATATTAGCATTATTGTGTTCTCTTGTTGCATGGGCACTAAATGTATCTGAACATAGTGCTGCTCTAATTCCTGGTACCTTATTGGCCGCAATACCAATTCCTATTCCTGTACCACATATTAATATACCAAACTCATATTCCTTTGCAGCAACCGCTTCTGCTACTGGTAATGCAATATCCGGATAATCGCAAGAACCTGTTGAATATGTACCAAAATCCTTAATCTCATGCTTTTCACTTTCTAAAAACTTTATGATTTCATTTTTAAGTTCAAATCCACCATGATCGCATCCAATTGCAATTTTCATAATTAAATCATCTCCTAATTTATTTTGTGATTTTTCAACATGCATAATTATTATACATTTATGATATCAAATCCAGCAGCTTTATTTAATCTATTCATAATAGCTACCCCTACACCTTTTTCTTCATATCCTTCTGCAAAAACTAAATCCGCTCCTAGGTCATCACACTTTCTCAATGCTTCAAATAAACTTCTAGCAACTGTTGATAAATCACTTAGACTACCCAATACTATACTAGTTCCTTCTGTATATTCATCAACATTTTCTTCAACAGTGAGGATACATACTTTTTTACCTTTTTCTATATTATAGTGTACCATTTCGCGGATTTTTTCAATAGTTTTTTTTCTTTCCCCAGAAATTATTGTAACTTTAGCATTTGGTGCATAATGCTTATACTTCATTCCAGGAGCCTTTGGCTTTAAGTTTTCGCTTGGTTTTTCCATTATAGCTTTATCTATTTCAATTCTTGGGTCAACTTCTCTAAGCATCTCTAATGTAATACCACCTGGTCGTAAAACTATAGGTGGCACTACTGTGCAATCCACTATAGTAGATTCAACACCTATGTCACTCTGTTCTCCTCCAAGAATATAATCAACCTTCCCATCAAGATCCTCTATGCATCTCTGAAAATCTGTTGGACTCGGTCTCCCACTTATATTAGCAGAAGGTGCTGCTATAGTTGTCTGAGATAATTCAATTAGTTTTCTAGCTACTTCATTATCAGGCATTCTTATTCCGATAGAGTTTAAATTAGCACTTGTTACATTAGGTATTATATCTTTCTTACTCAAAATTATTGTGAGTGGTCCTGGCCAAAATCTATTTATAAGTTCATCAGCTACTTTTGGTATTTCTTTTGCATATAGATCAAGTTTCTTCGACGAAACATGAATTATGAGTGGATTATCTTGCGGTCTTCCTTTGGCCTTAAATATTTTTTCTACCGCTTCTTCATTAAGTGCATCTGCACCCAATCCATAAACTGTCTCCGTAGGAAAAACTACAGTACCGCCATTTTTTATACATTCAGCAGCTTCTCTTATTTTCTCTTCATCCTCACTAACATTTTTGATCATACTAATTTTAGTTTTCAAACATATTACCTTCTTCCCCTAATTCTAAACTTATTGTTTATAAAAAAATTCCTAATTAAACTATAAGCTGGCCTCTTGATATTTTTATATTTTGTATACTTTCATCAGTGTAAATAGCTTTAACGCAATTCCTATATATTGAATCTAATAATAAATACTTCTTTAGTCCACCTCTTTTTATTACTTGAAAATAATACTCTTTCTGAGAATTTAATTGTTTTATAGAATTATAATCTTCAATAATTTGTGGATATCTTCTTAAAAACCCATCATCAACAGGTCTCAATCCCTTATTTTTAAAAACAACATTTGTTATTAAAACTATTTCTAAATCATAGTCAGATTTATTTGTATGTACAAGTACAACTTTATCACATATAATTAAATATTCTTTAATGGAAATACCGACCTTGAAAATCAACCTATTATTTAAGCACCTATATTCAACAATATAGGCATTCATCTTAATTATAATAGCTATAACTATTAAAAATTCTATAAAAATCACATAACTAATATAAAAAATAGTAGTTAATCCAGTTATTATTAGAACTGTTGGAAGAAAAAACGCAATAATAACCATGGTAATTAAGAAAATTTTTAAATGTAATCGCTCTTTTTTTACAGCCTTATATATATCCATAATCAATCTCCAATGTACTTTTAAAGCCCTACATATATAAAATGCAAGGCTTTGCTTTATAGTTATTACATTTGTGTGTTTCCCATTAATTTCATCTTTTCAGCTTGGTCAGCTGTAATAAGTGCATTTATCATTTCATCAATATCTCCACCCAAAAATGTATCTAACTTATATAAAGTTAGTCCTATTCTGTGGTCTGTAATTCTTCCTTGAGGATAATTATATGTTCTAATTCTTTCACTTCTATCCCCAGTTCCAACTTGGCTCTTTCTGTCTTCTGCTATTCCTTGTGCTCTTTCTCTTTCTGCCTGTTCATATAATCTTGATTTTAAAACTTTCATAGCTTTTTCTTTATTTTTTAATTGTGACTTTTCATCTTGACATGAAACTACAAGCCCTGTAGGCAAGTGAGTAATTCTTACAGCCGAGTCTGTAGTATTAACGCACTGTCCTCCATTTCCTGAAGCTCTAAATACGTCTATTCTAACATCTTTATCTGCAACTTCTATTTCAACATCATCAACTTCTGGTAGCACTGCTACTGTAGCTGTTGACGTATGAATCCTTCCACTTGATTCAGTATCTGGTACTCTTTGAACTCTATGAACTCCACTTTCATATTTTAATTTAGAATAAGCTCCATTACCTTTTATCATAAAAACAACTTCTTTAAAACCACCAAGATCTGTTTCATTCAAACTCATGATTTCTACGCCCCATCGTTGAGTTTCAGCATATCTTGTATACATTCTAAATAAATTGTATGCAAATAGTGCAGCTTCTTCGCCACCTGCACCCCCTCTGATTTCAACAAATACGTTCTTATCATCATTAGGATCTTTTGGTAATAATAAAATTTGTATTTCTGTTTCTAGTTGTTCTTCTCTATTTGTGAGATCAGTTATTTCTTCATTTAACATTTCTCTCATCTCTTTATCACTTTCACCGCTTAACATTTCTTTGTTAGCTTTTAAATCTTCAACTACTTTCTTATATTCCCTATAGCTATTAACTATAACTTCTAAGTCAGCATGTTCCTTACATAGTTTTCTCCATTCATTCTGATTCTGCATAATTGATGGATCACTTATTTTCACTGATAATTCATCATATTTGTTTTCTATAAATTCTAATTTATCTAATAACATTTGATCACTCCGTACTTCTTTTTTCACATTTCTACATTATATCATATTTTAATTACTTAACCAACTAACCTCATTTATAAATTATACATCCTATGACTTCTTAATTCGTTCTTATACCTAAAAGATCTGTTTCAATTAAATTTTAATTCCAACTACCACCCTATCAAGGCTAGCAAAATCTTTAACAATTTTCACATTAGTAAAACCGTTATTTTCCATTAATAGTTTCACCGCTTCTCCTTGATTATATCCTATTTCAAATGCTAATATCCCACTTTCTCTCAATGTATATTGGCTTTGGTCAATTATTTTTCTATAAAAATCTAATCCGTCATTTCCACCATTTAATGCAGTGTGCGGTTCATAATTCTTTACATCCTCCATTAATTTCCCAATTTCACATGCCTCAATATACGGAGGATTTGATACTATAATGTCATATATTTTATTATTTTTTATCGACTCTTCTAGCAAATCACTTTTTATAAAGAAAACTCTATCTTCTAACTTATTTTTCTCTATATTAATTAGTGATACTTTTTCCGGAATAGGATAATAGTCTATTAAATCAACTTTTATATTTTGCCTAAAATGTGCTAATGATATACCAACTGCACCAGATCCAGAACACAAATCGCATATTTGCATTTCTTGATTTTCTTCTATAATTTTAAGAACTTCATCTACAAGTATCTCTGTATCCCCTCTTGGTATTAAAACACCTTCTTCAACATAAAATTCGATACCCATAAATTCACATTTATTTAGAATATATTTTACTGGCATTTTATTTCTACGTTTTTCAATCAAATCAAAATATTTTTCAGCATCTTCCTTACTTACTTCATCTTCTTTATGTGTAATTAAGTAAACCCTATCTTTCTCAATAATATTTCCTAACAATAGCTCTGCATCTAACCTAGCAGTATCTATACCATTTTCTTTTAATGTAAATGTACCTGTTTTTATCAGCTCTTCAATATTTTTATTTGGATCTTTTATTCCTTCTGCTGCTTTCAACGATGCAATAGCCACTTCAATTTGGGAATCATCTGGTTCTTTAGTTGTTAACAGTTGTAACTTAAGACCAGGATACGCTATTATTTGAGCTAGCATACTGTCATTTTTACCAAGCCATTTTATTATCTCATAACTAATCCCTGTAACTACTGGTATAAGAATAATTCTAAGAGCTAACCTTTCTATGATTCCACCCACCCAGTAAAAGAAAACACTATAATACTAACAAACATTACCAAAAACAAAAAGTTAGTACCGCATCTTGGATGTAATCTTGATTGTTTTCTAACGTTCTCTACAGTTAATTCTTCCATAGCTTCATAACAGAATATAGTCTTATGTTCAGCTCCGTGGTATTGAAACACTCTATATATATCGTTAAGTTTGCTTATAGAAAACATATAAAGCAAGAGAATCACTATTCTTATAAGAGCTTCGATCAGATTCAGCATTACATTCGAAATACCTGCACCTTTGAAAACTGATGCTATGCCTGTTGGCAATGCAACGAAAAGTCCTATAGCGAAAAGAAAAGAAATAAACATAGTTATTGCCATTAATACACTATTAGCCCTTTCTCCCAGTTTGTCATCTAACCATTTTTCAAATTTAGAAGGTTCTTCATTATCTTCTTCCAAAAATGATGCTGAGTAGTTTAATGATTCCATTCCAACCTTCATTGATTCTACTAGTACGAAAAAACCTCTAAGAAAAGGTATATTTAAAATCGGATATTTTTTTGTTACTGGTCTATTATCTTTAAAATCTATTTCTATATTACCTTTGGGAGTTCTAACAGCAGTCGCAAGATTTTTACTTCCTCTCATCATAACACCTTCTATGACAGCTTGCCCTCCAACATCACGTCTTTCCATTTATAAAAATCACTTACTCTCCTAATTAATTTTCTTTGTATTTATAGTAGCACTCTCCACACAATGACTCATATTCAACATTATCTTCATCATCAATTGCGATTTGTTCTCCCTCAAATACAAATTTATTATTTATTTTTCTTCCATTAAATATGGCTTTCCTACCGCATGCACAGATTGTTTTCATTTCTTCAATACTATGAGCCAACAATAACAATCTTGTACTACCTTCAAATCCATTTCTTTTAAAATCAGTTCTTAGACCATAACATATTATAGGTATATTAATCTTTACAGCAATTTCAAACAACTGATCTATTTGTGATTCTCTTAAAAATTGAACTTCGTCTACTAGTATACAGTCTATTTTATTATTTTCTTTTATATAATTACTGATTATTTGAAAGATATCATCCTGATCTGAAACTAATAAATCTACCCGCCTATTTACTCCTAACCTAGATACAAGTGTGTCTCCACCTTTGTTATCAATTCTAGGTTTAATAATTACCACCTTCATACCACGTTCTTCATAATTATAAGCAACTTGCATTAAATGAGTTGATTTTCCAGAATTCATGGCCCCATATCTAAAATATAATTTACTCATCTGTAAAATACTCTCCTTATTTAAGGTATCATAATCGATTATATCATTTAATAGTGATCATAAAAAGACATTTTTATATTATTTACATACACGGATTTATTATTGACGCTAAAATTCTACTATGATATAATATGGTGGTTGTTATTGAATAATTAACATAGTTTATATAATTGAAAGAGGTGAAAAATAATGAGAGAAGGCATACATCCAGAATACCACCACAATACAGTGGTTAAGTGTGCATGTGGAAACACTTTCACTACTGGTTCTGTTAAAGAAGAACTAAAAGTTGAAATATGCTCTAAATGCCACCCATTCTTCACTGGTAAACAAAAAATTGTTGACGTTGGTGGAAGAGTTGATAAATTCAACAAGAGATTCAACCTTGACAACAAGTAATAACTTTATGAGGAAAGACGATGTCTTTCCTTTTTTATTCATATTTCTAATATATTAGAAATATATATTTTACTGCAATTGTTTGCAAACTTATACATACTTAAAATTTAAATAACTAAATTTTAATATATTAGCGTATATAATTTAATATTTAAATTATATACTATACATGGTAAACTATGTAATATAATAATGTTGAAATGAGTGACTTTCATGAAAAAAGTTTTAATCTTAACAACATCTACAGGACAGGGACATAATCAAGCTGCTGCTTCGGTAGAGGAATCATTTAATAATTCTGGTTATGAGATTACAAAGCTTGATTTTTTAGCCAAGAATAGCAAGCTTCTTAACGATATAATTGTAATTGGATATGAGTTTTCGGCATCGAAGTTTCCCAAAACTTATGGTTTCTTTTACAAACTAACTGACACAAATTTAACTAATAAACTATTAAAACTCATCTTCTTTATGGCAAGAAAGAAGGTTTCGAAACTTATAAACAAAATACAACCAGATGTCATCATAGCTACCCATTCAATTAATATTAGCGTAATTTCAGATCTAAAAAAGAATGGATTGGATATACCTTTTATTTTAGTGGTTACAGATTTTAAGGCTCATTATTTATATGTGGATTCTTACGTTGATGCTTATATAACCGGAAGTAACTATACAAAAAAATCTCTAGTAGATAGAGGTATTAATCCTAATAAAATTTATCCAATAGGCATACCTATAAGTAGTAAATTTTATACTGAAGTTACATCAGCAAACGATTTAAAAGATGATGAATATTTTAATTTATTGCTTATGGGAGGAAGTCTTGGGTTAACTACTATTTTTACAGTTCTTAAAGAATTGTTAAAAAATCCACACAAGTTAAGAATCACAGTAGTTTGTGGCAAAAATGATAACTTAAAGAATAGATTAATTAGTTATTGCAATGAAAATAAATTTGAAAACAAAAAGCTTCATATATTAGGCTTCACAAAAGATATCTCTTATTTAATGGATTATTCTGATATCCTAATATCAAAACCTGGTGGATTAACTGTTACAGAATCTATAGTAAAGAACATTCCATTAATAATTCCATTTGCCATACCAGGTCAAGAAAATGAAAATATAGATTTTCTGACTAGCGAAGGTTATTCAATATATGTAAAAGATTTAAGCAAGCTAAATGATAAAATAAATTATTTAATAAATAACCCCAATGAGCTATCCAAAATTAAACTAAAGCTCAAAGAGTTATCATCAACTTATTCTTTAACTAAAATAGTCGATATAGCAGATGATTTAATTTCAAAAAAATAAAAGATGGCCACTAGAATAAAATGGTCATCTTTTTTTGTTATCTATTGAACTTTTTTCTGGAATACATCTATAAATTCTTTATTGTTGCCAGTTTTAGATAACATATTAATTAAATTCTCTGTAATATCATCTGAGTTTCCATCTCTATACATCTTTTTCCTTATGGAGAATGCTACTTCTAATTCTTCTTTAGATAAAATTAAATCTTCTTTTCTTGTTCCAGACTTATATATATCTATAGCTGGGAAAATTCTTCTCTCTTGTAGACGTCTATCTAAATGAACCTCCATATTACCTGTTCCTTTAAATTCTTCAAATATCATATCATCCATTCTCGATCCTGTTTCAATTAGTGCAGTAGCTAGTATTGTTAAACTTCCGCCCTCTTCAATTTTTCTTGCTGCTCCAAAAAACTTTTTAGGCATTATAAGCGCACCTGGATCAAGACCACCTGATAATGTTCTACCTGTAGGAGTTATTGTCAAATTGTATGCTCTTGATAATCTAGTTATACTATCCATAAGAATAACAACATCTTTACCTTGCTCAACCATTCTCTTAGCTCTTTCTAAGACCATTTGAGCTACCTTTGCATGGTTTTGCGGTTCCTCATCAAAAGTTGAATAAACTACATCTCCATTAATAGACCTCTTCATATCTGTAACTTCTTCTGGTCTTTCATCTATAAGCAAAACAATAAGCTTTACATCAGGATAATTTTTAGATATATTTTGAGCAATCTTTTTTAATAGCGTAGTTTTCCCAGCCTTTGGTGGAGCGACTATAATTCCTCTTTGCCCCTTTCCTATTGGGCATATTATATCCATCAGTCTAGACGATAAATCATTACTATCAGAGGTTTCTAATTTTAATCTTTCTTTTGGATATATTGGTGTTAATGTTTCAAAGGATTTTCTTCCTATAGCTTTTTCCGGATGCTCTCCATTAACTTTTTGAACAAATAATAAAGCTTTAAACTTCTCAGTTTCCTTTGCTTCTCTTACTTTACCTTCAACTTCATCTCCTGTTCTTAAATTAAATCTTCTAATCTGAGATGGAGATACATAAACATCTTCGCTACTAGTTAAATAGTTTTTACATCTTAGGAAACCAAAACTATTATTTTCAAGTATTTCTAAAATTCCATTTGCAACGTTGGATTCATTTATCATTTCTTTTAAATTTTCTTTCTTTTCCACATTCCCAATTTCATTTGTTCTAGATTTTACTTCTGAATCATTGCTTTCTTTATTCGACTCAGTATTATTACTTCTAGGCATAACACTTCTAGTCTCTTCTACATTCTTAGGTGCTATATTTTCTCTTAATATAACACCATTCTTTTCTATAAAGTTACTAGGAACTTTCAATATTTCTTCTATTAGCTCATTCTTTTTATATTTAGATATATTTTTCACACCTAAATCTTTAGCAATATCTTTTAACTTTGTTAAAGTCATGCTTTCATATTCTTTTTTTGTCAAGTTCGCACCTCCAATTTATAGATATGAATCTATAAAATCAATTCTTTTATAATTTTAGTTATATTTTATATCGGAAAATTTAACAGTAAGATAGTTAGAAATGATATATTTGAGAATATTTTAGAATAATACTTGTAAAAATACATTTTCTATTAGTTTGGATATTTATTTAAAATTTAATGCAATATATTAAATTTTATTTTATATAATTCACGATCAATAATTTAAACTACTAAAGTTATTAAAATAAGTTTAATATATAATAAATTATAATACTTATTATATATTAAACTCAATAATAAAACAAATTACTTTGATTTATTTTCTTCTAATGCTGCTTTAATAAATCCTACAAACAACTTATGTGGCTTGTTAGGTCTTGATTTTAACTCTGGGTGGAATTGTACTGCAACATACCATGGATGATCTTCAACTTCAACAATCTCAACTAATCTTTCATCAGGACTTGTTCCTGCAATTTTCATTCCAGCTTCAGTTATTTGTTTTCTGAATTCATTATTAAATTCATATCTATGTCTATGTCTTTCCTTGATAATTTCATTTTTATATACTTCATAAGAGTTAGTATTCTCAGCTAATCTACAAGGATATAATCCTAATCTCATTGTACCACCAAGATTTTCTATATCCTTTTGATCTGGCATAAGATCTATTACTGGATAATTTGTACCTGGGTTTATTTCCGAACTATTTGCATCTTCATACCCTAATACACTTCTTGCATATTCAATTACGGCACATTGCATTCCCAAGCAAATTCCTAGGAAAGGTTTCTTATTTTCTCTCGCCCATTTTATAGCTGCTATTTTACCTTCTATTCCTCTGTCACCAAATCCACCTGGCACTAATATTCCATCAACATCTTTAAGTAATTCTTGAGCATTACTGTTTTCAATATTTTCGGCATTAATCCACTTAATTTCAACATTAGTATTATTAGCATATCCACCATGACTTAATGCTTCAACTACTGATATGTATGCATCGTGTAACTCAACGTATTTACCCACTAATGCTATCTTCACGTTGTTTTTAAGGTTCTTAATCTTTTGTACCATTTGAATCCATTCGGAATTATCAATATCTTTACATCCTAAATGTAATTTTTCACATACAAGATTATCTAAACCTTCTGAATGTAGCATTAATGGAACTTCATATAAATTTTCCGCATCAAGATTTTGAATTACTGATCTTCCGTCTATATTACAGAACAATCCAATTTTAGCCTTAACATCATCTGATAATTCTTTCTCAGTTCTGCATACTATTATATCTGGTTGGATACCTATCATTCTTAATTCTTTTACTGAATGTTGAGTAGGCTTTGTCTTTAATTCTCCTGCTTTTCCCAAGTATGGTACCAAAGTAACATGTATGTAACAAACATTTTCAGCTCCAACTTCACTTTTTATTTGTCTAATAGATTCTAAAAATGGTTGTGATTCTATATCTCCAACAGTCCCACCAATTTCAGTTATTACCACATCAACATCTCTATCTTTTGCTACTTGGTATACTTTATCTTTTATAGCATTAGTTATATGAGGAATTACCTGAACTGTACCTCCAAGGTATTCTCCCCTTCTTTCTTTTTCTATAACAGAACTATATATCTTACCAGTTGTAACATTTGAATTTTGGGTTAAACTTTCATCTATAAATCTTTCATAATGGCCTAAATCTAAATCTGTCTCAGCTCCATCATCCGTAACAAAAACCTCTCCATGCTGATAAGGGCTCATTGTTCCTGGATCCACATTAAGATATGGATCAAATTTTTGAATAGAAATTTTTACCCCTCTATTCTTCAATAATCTCCCAAGAGACGCTGCTGTTATTCCTTTTCCTAGTGCTGATACAACTCCGCCTGTAACAAAAACGTATTTAGTACTCATTTTTATCCTCCCTATGTTAAAATGTTCTTCTAAATTAATATTGACTTTTTCAAAAAGTCATGCTATAATGAAAATCACCCCATAATATAATATGGGGCATTTGTGTTGCTTAATAACATAGGTATTATAATATCACATATCTACTCCAATATCTAGTCTTTTTTTTATAATAAATTGGTCATGCTATTCTTTCCTATATTATCTTCTAATTCAAAGTACTTCTCTCTAAAAAGTCTATTTATTAATAACTTTTCTTCTGCTAGTTTCAAATTGTTACTTATACTCTTAGAAGTTTTTAGATTAAAAACTTCCTTAACTCTCTCAGTATCTAAACAGTGATTATATTTTAATAATAATAATAATATATATTTATTATCTCTATTTTTTAGCAATTCTATAAAATTTTCTTCATCAATTCCGTAATATTTGCATATGTTATTCAATATCTCTATATATTTCAATCCATTTTGCATATATATTCCTCCCTTTGAAATTATATCCCATTTTTTTCTAATTTAATCAACTTATTCCTAAATATCTTTATACAAAGGGAGTATTTAAATAAATATAGAACCTACTTAATTTAATTTCACACCGATAGTTAAGTTTGTCTTCAATGCAGGCTGTCCACCTATTTCTAGTATGTACATTGCGGTTATTGTTCCGCCCTCTTTACTAATATCAATATTAAGTTTTTTAGTATCTATTTGAAGATCCATAACACCGTACGGCGTTTTATATAGAGATATTGTTCTATGATTATTTCTAAATTCCATTTTAGTTTCTGTAGTGCCTTCTCTTATTAAATCAAAAGAATCATTTCTTATTATTATAGTAGTCTTTGTCCCTTCCATCCCTGAAAGCTTTGTTTCCTCATACTCTACCTTAAATCCATCTTCTATTTCATGGAAATCTCCTGGAGTTACTACCCCTACAAGATCCTCTTCATTATCCAATACATAACTATCTACCGTTATAATAGCTTTTTTCTTCATATTCTCCTCCACTTATAATATATTATATTTGAATATTATTTTTGACTTTCAGAAATAAGCTTTAGCTTTATTAAATTCATTTGACAACTATATAAATTTCGTGAATAAAACTTCCAAATATCCTATTAATATTATTTAAATATATCTCGAAATATTTCCACTATTTTAAACTTTATCTTTATATTATTTCCATCTGCCTGCTTATCCCCTACATTTTCAGTTGAATCGTCTTTAGATTCTAATTCAAAACTTTTTCCATTTGACTTTATTTTATTCTCTGTTTTATCATATTCCACTTGTGCCTTTGATTCGTCTACAAAACATAATGGAGGAAACATTACACACCACCAGTTTCTACCTTGTCCACTTCCTATAATTATTCTAAAGGCCTCATAATTTCCTTGAGGTAAAGTGATATTACCATAAGACTTATCAGGAAAATTTTCCCTAGACAATTCAACTTTTACATCATAATCATAATTATTATCCTTAATCACTTGTTGTGCAAGTGTTTTAACATCTTCCATCTTATCTTTTATAATTTTTCTTGATTCATCTAATGATTGTGAAGAATTTAAATAAGGATATAGATAATCTATAACTCTATTCTTAACTTTTAACTTCAATTGTTGATCATCATCATTATCACTATTAGCAATTACATGAAATCTTATTAATGAATCTTTAATCTCGTCGTAATTGAGAACCCTCATATTATTATCATTTTTATTACTTTCTGTTGCAATTAAACTATTTACCAAACTTGTACTATTACCTCTAACAATGCTTGTACATCCAGAAAATATATTTATGCTTAATGTTATTAAAACTACCAATACTATTTTTTTTAATTTCAAATATTTTATCATAAACAAACCCCCTTGTAGCTAAAATTATTACCACTTGGAGGTTTTTTATACATTCAATTTGAATTAAATTGTTCTTGTTATAAATACATCTTTATATTTTTTTTTCATTTCATCATAACATAACTGTGCTTTTAGCATATCATCAAAAAGAGCAAAAACAGTTGGTCCACTACCACTCATCATTGTACCTATAGAGCCAATAGATTTCATTTCTTCCTTAATGTTAGCAATAACTCTATGCTTCCTTAAAGTAACATTTTCTAATAAATTTTTCATATTATTTGCTACAAAATAAACATCATCATTATTCATATTTTCTATTAAACTATCTATTTTAGGATGAAATACAACTTTTGATAAATCAAAGCATTTATAAACTTCTTTTGTTGATACACCAAAAGGTGGCTTTACTAAAACTATTATTTTATCTTTAAATGATTTTAATTGGGTAATTTTTTCTCCTATACCTTCGCACAGTGCTGTTCCACCTTTTATGCAATATGGTACATCAGCTCCTAGTTTTAGCCCTATAGATTTCAATTCTTCATCACTTGCATTTACATTAAACATCTTATTCATAAGCTTTAAAACTCCTGCTGCATCGGTACTTCCGCCTGCCAATCCAGCTGAAACAGGTATATTCTTAGTTAACTTTATATCTACTCCCTGACTAATAGAATAAGTTTCCTTAAATATTTTCGCTGCTTTATAAGCTAAATTTCTTTCATCTGTAGGAACATAATGTTTATTACAATTTAACCTTATCTCAGATTCAGTTTTCTCTATTTCTATTATGTCATATAAATCTATAGTTTGCATTATCATTCTTAATATATGATATCCGTCTTCTCTTTTCCCAACAATATCTAAGGCAATATTTATTTTGGCATAAGCCTTAATCTTCATTATCTTATTCCTTTCTTAACATTTTGACAATATTTTATCATAGGTAAAAAATCTTGTCTAATTAATAAATTAAAAAAGGATTAATAATGTCTATTAAACATTCTACTATGAGATCAATTTTAGATAACTTTAAATCTTTTATCAAGAGTTATAATGTATTACTGTACTGTTTATATTCTTCATCGAACGTATCTAGTTGTTTGTTTGGTTCCTCATTTATAAACTCTAAAAGAGAATCTAATTTTTCATAGAATACTACAATCATATCGCCCTTATTACTCATATCTATTGCATATTTTAACGCTTGAACTTCATCTAGACAAATCTTCAAATTTGCATTTTTATTAGTTTTCAATATTGACTTTTCTAATATATCTGCAATCTCTCCAGATTTTCTACCCCTTTTATCCTTATCTTCTTTTATTACTATTTTATCAAAATTATTAGCACATATTTCTCCTATTGCGTATCCTATATCGTCTTTTCTATCTCCTGGTATTCCAATTACCCCAATTAAATCATTATCTCCCTTAATCTTTCTCAATGAAGATATAATCGCTCTATAACCTTCAATATTATGAGCATAATCTAATATAACTCTTCTGTTAAGGTAATTGTACATGTTAAATCTTCCGCTATTATCTTCATTCTTTAACCCAAAGTCCATAAAACCTTTTGAAATCATACAATAATCAACTTCTAAGCCTACAAGCCCTGCACAAGCTGCCATTGCATTTTCTATATTATATTCTAATGTTCCATTATATGATATTGGTAACTTTCTAGTAGCTACAATTTCATACTTCTTCTTATTATTAATTACGCAAATTTTATCATCTTCAACAAATACAGCTATTTTGCCATTAGCTATATTTTCTTGTATCAACGGATTTTTTTTATCTTTTGCAAAATAAATTTTTTCTGCTGTGAATCTATTTATTACAGTTTTGCTATATTTATCATCAGCATTTACAACAACAAAACCATCATCTTTTACTGCTTCTCCTACTAAAGCTTTTGTAAAGCTCAACTCTTCAATAGAATTAATTCCATCCAAGCCCAGATGATCATTGGTTATATTTGTGATTATTGCTACATCTGCCAACTCATATGCTAGCCCTCTTTTAACCAATCCTCCTCTAGCAGTTTCTAAAACAGCTACATCTACATCTTTATTCATCAGTATTGATCTTGCGCTATTAAATCCAGAATCATCTCCCTTATGTATACACTTTTCATTCAAATATACACCATCAGTCGATGTCATGCCTACATTGCTTCCCATCTTTCTTAGCACATGACTTATTAACCTTGTAGTAGTTGTCTTTCCATTAGTGCCTGTAATAGATATTACAGGTATATTTTTAGGTTCTTCATCATAAAGCGTTTCAAGTATTGCTTTTCCCACATTACGCCTTTTACCTTTTGAAGGGAAATGGTGCATTCTTATACCTGGTGCGGCATTTATCTCTAAAACTACTCCATTATTATCCTTAAGCGGAACACTAATATCTTTTGCACAAATATCAACTCCACAAATATCTAACCCTAAAGTTTTAGCTGCATTTATGCAACTTTCTATATTTTCCTCACAGATTTCATCAGTGCAATCTATTGCTATTCCACCAGTAGAAAGATTTGCATTCTCTCTTAATAATATTTTTTCACCCTCTTCAGGGATATAGTTCAGTTCCAATCCTCTTTTAGAAAGGCATGATATTAACTCAGCATCAATTTTTATTTTGGTTAATGCTTTTTCATGATCCTCTCCTCTTAATGGATCCTTATTAAGAACCTCTATTAACATCCTTAAACTATCTTTTCCATTTCCAATAACATATGGAGCAATTCTCAATGATACAGCTACCACCTTGTAATTTACAACACAAACTCTGTAGTCGCTTCCTTCAAAGTATTTTTCCAAAATTATATCCTTTTGATTTTTTCTTAAGTTAATATATGCATCAACCAATTGTTTTTGATCTTTTATATTCAGTCTTACTCCTTGACCCTTGTTTCCGCATTGTGGCTTTAAAACCACTGGATATCCAATTCGTTCTGCTTCTTGTAATAATCCAATTAAATTAAGCACTTTACTTCCGTCTGCTACAGGAATATTTTGAGTTTGAAGCAACTGTTTTGTTAAGAGTTTATCACAAGATATATCAACTCCTACACAACTAGTCTTGTTTCCTATAGAAGCTTCTATAATTCTACCCGCTTTTCCATATCCTATTTGATATATGGTACTGTCCCCTAGTTGCATAACAGGAAGTTTATATTCCCTTGCAGCATCACATATTGCTTTTGTAGTCGCACCCATTTGCTCATTTTGCAATATATTTTGTATAATTTTCATTCTTCCATCGAAATTTATTGGATTTTGCGCTATCAAAGAATTCATTAAATCTATGGCTAAATTAGCCACCTCAAGTATTGTATTTTTATATTCATATTGTACGATAATATAATACATATCGCCTTTAATTTCTCTTGCCTTTCCATAAGCAACATCTATTCCTAAATTATTTTGCATCGCTATCATAGTGTGTTCACAAATATGCGCTAGGTAAGTTCCTTCTTTTAGTCTTTTAACAAAACCACCTTCTTCATCAATTCCGCATCTATGATTTTTTAATTCAGGAATTATGTTTACAAGATTAAAATTAAAATTCGGTATGTCCTTACTTGGTATTTCAGAATATCCTTCCAAATCCATATCTATTCTTATACACTTTTTATGAGAATAAATATTTTGGCCTTCATATATTCTCTTTTGTATTATCTTCATGATTAAACTTTTCCTCCTCAAAAGGTGACTTTTTTATAAGATCAAATTTATTTCCATCAGTTAATACATGCAACTTAACATTATGCATACTCAAAATATCATCTGCATATAATTCTGAAACATTAGTATATGTAATTGCACTACCATCAATAAAGTAAACTGCTCCTTCACCTATTACCTCTATCATTCCAGATTGGTTTACTACTATTCCTGTATTCTCATCTATTCCTATTCCTAAAACCTCAGGGTTTTGTGCAATTCCTGTTAATAATCTCCCTATTCTTCCTCTTTGAGCAAAATGTTGGTCAATTATAACATCCTTAATCAACCCAAGGCCTGGAGACATTTTTAATGTGCATTTTCTAGGATCATCATCATCTTCCCCTTGAACTATCATTGTGTCACTCATTACGGATGCTCCTGCTGAAGTACCTACTATAAATGCACCATTCTTCCAAGCTTCTTCTAATGCATCATAAACCGGAGTTCCGCCAATTAAACTTGTTATTTTTAATTGATCTCCACCGGTAAAAAATATTAATGAAGAATCTCTGATTAGCTCTACATTCATATCATCAGATGCTTCTGTTCTCTCACTTATATCTAATACCTTTATATTTTTTACTTCAAGTTCTCCAAATACCTCTTTATATTTATTTGCGGCCTCTTTAGGATAATCAGTTGCAATAGTTGCAATTAATAAAGTATCTTTACTTTTGTCAATTGAATCACATACTCTTTTTAAAATTTCTTTTTTGCCTTCTTTATCTTCGGCTCCTCCAATGATTATTAAATTACCACTTAAAACTTTTTTCAAATTTTCTCACCTCATATCATGCATTACATATTCTATCCACCAGATTAAATAATTATTCAAGAAATTTGGCTGCTGCAAATGCCAAACCACGTTTCCTATAAGAATAATTTCTCTAGTTTTTACTTCCTTAAGTTCGAAGTAATTAGCAACTATAAAACAAAACTTAGTTTGTGTATTTTTCATTTTATTATGTAAATATTTTTTCTTCATATCCAAAAACTTTTTCTATTTTTAGAGCTTAATAATATTGCTTCATAAAAAAAGAGATACTCCAGAATTCATCTAATGAAATTCTTAAAGTATCTCTTTTTTTATGAATTTAATTAATTTTAGAATATTGCCCTTCCTGGTATTATCAATTTTTGTCCTTCTTCAATATGTTCTGGATCTTCAATCTTATTTATTTTAATTAAATCGTCAACTGTTGTATTATATTTTTTTGCTAAGTTCCAGAAAGTATCCCCTTTACTAATTACATATATAGTAATACTAGCTTTCTTTTCTGGAATATCGCCCTCTTCTTCAACCACATCTGAAACAAATTCTTTATTCATTTCATACAATACTCTGCCAGATAGTATCACAGTAGCTTTAATCGCTATATTATTTCCTTCTATAGCCGCCTCAATATTTTCTAAATTACTTTTAATTATAGATTTCATATTTTCATCTGCGCCTGCTATATCAATTGCAGCTGAGAATGGTATCTCTGCTTTAACACTTGATAGGTATTTCTCCTCATCAGTTGTCTTATACAATATACTTGCTTTTATAATTCCCTCTACAATAACTCTGTCTTTTACAACTTGTTTATCTGTTAATATTATAGCCCCATTAGCAGATATTATATGTTCAGGTCTCAAATCATTATCTTTCAATTGAATATTATACTTAACAATTGCTTCAGAATTATTCATTCCATGAAGAATTCCAACTTCATGTTCATCTTTTTTGAGACTAAGCAAACAATTGGTAGAATATGCATCTTTAATAGTATCTATGTTTTCTTTTGAAAATATCTTAACATTTGCTCTAACTACAAGCTCATCGTTTATAATTCTTATTTCGCCTAAATCATCTTCTTCCAACATTAAATCATTATTTGATATTTCATAGGAAACAGTTGGAATCATATCTGATGTTATACCATTAATTTCTTCCTCTTTTGATAAATAAATATCATCTTCTAATGGAATTATTTCCTTAGAATCTTCTCCTTTGTATAGTATATTTAATTTGCAGTAACAGCCAAGATAAACTTTATCTTCTGTTATTTTTATTTCCTTTTTATGAAGTAGTAAGGAACACTTTAATATTTTGCTGATTTGTGGTTTATCCATACCAACTCTAATCATAGATTTGCCTACTAATTCAACATCCTCTGTTGCATTGATTTTATTAATTGTCTCTGTTTTTTTCAATACTTCTACTTGATCATTGCCCTCAATATCTTTTACAAATTCAAATTCATTGCTCTTGTAAAGTTCCCAATCTACAGTAACTATACCCTGAATAGATATTTTCCTCTCATTCATTATGTTTGCTTCAATATGTTCAATATTACACTCTGCCTCGCAAATTACTCTATTTTCCCCTTGATTTAAGTCAATATTATTTGTAAAGTTCTGATTATAATTCACCGAATTTACTGCGAGTCCCTCTTCTTTAGCTAAATATATTACTGTGTACTCAACCTTTCCTTCTATAACTACTTTATCTCCAATTATTTCTTTATTAGTTACCATTGGTCTAGCTTCAACAGTTAATATCTCTTGTACATCAGGATGGGTATCAGGGATTAAGTATTCATCTTTTAATACCGAATTCGTATTATTTTCCCTAAGCAATTGTTCAAACTGTACATTTTCTTTTACAATATCTATATCTGCCATATTTTATACCTCCATAAAATTCCTACTATTCATTTATATACATATGAGTAGAAATTTATGATAAATATATTTTTATTTTATTCTAACAAATTAAGTAAACCTTTTACTTAATTTACTTAACAATATTTTTTTAAATTTTTTTGCGTTTTTTATTGACATATACTATTTTTTGTCGTAATATAGTAATTGGTTATTGACCATATAACCTCTCATAAATTCTCAATACCCTTTTATACCATAGTTGAAAGATGGAAACCCACCATCTTTCTTTTTTTATAAAATTATTTAGTTAATCTAAATCCTATTATCATTTTAATCATAAAATTATATTCTATTTATGGATTTCTACGTATAAAAACACTTCTTACAATTTCTAATTCATTAATTATTTTAAATAAATATGAATAGTAGAAACTCACTTTTAAAATAAGACAAAAAGAAAAAACTCCGAATTAATCGAAGCTTATATTCTAGTTGGAAATACCAATTGTACAGTCTTTGTTAATACATCTGAATAACTATAAGTCACGGTCCTTTGGGTGTCATTTTTTAATCTTATAACAAAAATACTTGGGTATACACTTTCAATTATACCATCATTAACTAAAATCTTTTTCCTTCCACCATTAGCTTTTAGAGTCACTTTCTGACCGACGTGTCTCTCTATATCGTTTTTAATGGAAGCAATAGTTTTAACTTTTTCCATGTAAACACCCTCTTTCATACTAATTATATAACAAAATCATAAATTAGTCAAGTAAAATAAATATTTTATCATTTATAGCACCATATTGTCAATGTAAACATTTTTCCAATTATATATGTTTTCAAGCTATTTTATTATATTATCTGCTTTTTCTTAATTATTATTCCCCTTATCATTAAATTTAATTCTATAACATTTCATAATCTATAAATAACCTTAATTTTATTTCTAAATTGATTCCATGTTCATACTTAGATAAGTATATAATTTAAAATCAGATATTATATTAAAAATCTTTCTTAGCTCAATGTTATATCTATAAACTATTCCCCCTTCAATTATTCTATACTCTTATCCTATTAACATAATTTCGAGTATTTCCAATGTTATATATTGACCAATACTACTTACAGTAATATTGGTCAATAGTTTATTCCTTACTATATTTTTTAAGAAAATCTTAGTAGACATTTTATATAAAGCTGGAATTCCCTCCCCGTTCAGAATTTATTCTCAACAATACTAAATGACATTTTTTAATCATATAAAAATATTTTTTACTATAAAATACTCCTTTAATCACACGTACATTAAAGGAGTATTTATATTTATTCTCTATTTTTCATTAATTAATTTTTCAATTTGATCAGCAATTTTCTCTGGTTCATATGTTGGTGCAAATCTAGCTATTACTTTTCCCTCTTTTGATACAAGGAATTTTGTAAAATTCCACTTAATATCATCTCCACTTGTATTAAAGCCTTTTTCTGATAAAAGATTATACAATCCCTTTGATGCATCATCTTCGCTTGCAATAGGAGCCTCTTTCTTTAAAAAAACATATAATGGATCACTATTCTCTCCATTTACATCAATCTTTGCAAATGTTTTAAAAGTTGTTCCGTATGTTAATTTACAAAAATTTGATATCTCTTCATTAGTCCCCGGCGCTTGCTCAAAGAATTGATTTGATGGAAAATCTAATATTTCAAATCCACTGTCTTTATATTTATCATAAAGCTTTTGAAGCCCTTCGTATTGTGGAGTAAACCCACATCCTGTAGCTGTATTAACAATTAGTAATACCTTTCCCTTGTATGTCTCCATAGAAACTGAATTTCCATTTATATCTTTTACTAAATAATCATATATCATTTTGCTTCTCTCCTTATCATCTTTAATATGAACTTAAGTGAATAAACTTATGTTTTCATAAATTATATTTTATAAAATTAAATTTGTTTAAACCATTATATATTCTATTATTATTTTTGTCAAATAGAAATATTATATTTATTAATTATAGTTAAAAACTTCAATACTCTTACTAATTGTTTAGATGCATTGAAGTTTTTAATAATTTATTTTATGCAATTCCTATCTAAATTATTTATTAAATATAAGGAGATTTAGGATATCCTTCTCTATACTTTCCCCTGGTCTGCAATCCTCCAACTCCCTTTATTCCTGTTATCGTATTTTCAATAACATCAGTTATTGAGACTACCTTATCAATTCTTGTATAAGCAATCTTCTCACATACAAAAACAGGGTCCAGGCAGTGTATTAATACTCGATTTGGACTCGAGGCAAAATTAGCACCTACGTCTAATATTCTTTCATAGCAACTTTGACAAGCCCCTGCAAATATTACTAATTCATCATAACTTGAATTATAATTTCTTAAGTTTTTGACTGATTCTAAATAATATCTTGAATTTCTATAATTATCTAAATTCAAATAATCCCTTGGTTCTCGTAAAACACTATCGTGTCCAGTTAAAACTACTATGTCCGGTTTTATTTCTTTAACTAAGTCTACTATTACCTCTGGTTGATCTTTTTCCGCTATAGCTCTCCCCACTGCATCTAAAGATAATTGCTTATATACCTTTAAACAAGTCTCCATGTACTCACTATCCCCATCTACATGGAGAATCTTTCCTGGTCTTCCAAACATCAATTCATTCTTCGTCTTTATCTTAGGAGATTTTTCAACTTTATCCCTAAGATCACCTCGTAGTATCATAGCTTTCTTTATGGCCTCATTAACTCTTGTATTTAATATTTTATCTTGAGATCCAGTGTCCTCTTCTGCCATTTCAAGATCATCCAAACTTGCATCTGCTATTATTCTTATATTAATTCCTTTTAGAATTATATTATACTTTCCGCCACTATCTTTAATATCAATTATTTTAAAAGTAATATCTTTATTATAAGATTTTCTAACAACTATATCTCCTATTTCCATTACTTTCTCCTAATACATTCTTTCACATTATAATATGGTAAAGATTATTAAAGGTTTCTAAATTAATATAAGAATGATTTTATTCTATCTAGGCAAGAACAAAATAAATGAACTATCGAAATAATTTTTTAATTATTTCGGTAGTTCATATTATTATGTTTATTATATCTTATATTCATTCTTGAATTTTTCTAAAAATTCTAGGTATTTCTCTTGCTCATGTATTATTGATTCTAACTTACCTGCAAATGTATTTTGCCCCCAATTAACTTCATTATAATAATATCTATTTGCAAGCCTCCAATATCTTTGTGGGAATTGAAGATATGCATATAATACCTTATATTCCTCTGGTTTTAATTTTGATACTGAATCATAGGATTCTATAATAGCTGTCGCAAATTCTAAATTCCACTCAACTCTCTTTAGCACCTTTATCATAAAATTGCTTATATCAAAAGTTCTAACTTCTCTTTTACAGTAATCAAAATCTATAACATGTACATCCATACTATCGCTTAAAATTATATTATGATAAGTAAAATCATGATGGCAAAAACTTTTTTCATTCTCAGCAATTGCACATAACTCATAGTAATCTGACTCATTTAAAGTCACTAAGGATTTCTTTCCAATCTCTTTATAAAACTCCATAGATTTTAAATAAAGCATGTCAAAATCACTTTTTATACTTTTTTTCCTTACCATATCTCTCATTTTATCTAAAGATTTAATTCTTTTTTCTATTAAATGAGGCCATCTGCCAAGATCACTTTTGAGCTTAGAATTCTCAGGTGGATCATAGCCCTTAGATGCTTCATGGAGATTAGCTAAAGTCTTTGCTGCTATTTTTACTTCATCTATGTTATGGAAGTCACATTCCCTTCCTTCTAACCATTCAGACAAAGTATATAAGTCTTCATTAACCAATGCATAAGGCTCTCCATTTATGTTTAAATAGTATTTATCTAAATTATTAAAACCATTTTTTCTTAAGTGCTCTTTAGCACCATACACGAACAACAACTTTTGGGGTCCATAATTTATTTTTTTCAAACATCTCTCGCCTTTATCTGTTTTAAGATAGTATACGCCTTTATTTGCCTTTATTTTTTCTATCTTTATATTGAATTGTCTTTCAATTTCAAATTCCCTCATCATACTTCTCACCTCCTGTATATTTATATGAGGATATCATTTCTTTTATTAACATTTTTTATATTCTTTTAATATAATACATTAAGACAAATGCTATGAAAGGGTTTAATAATGAAAATAGGAATAGATGGTAGAGCTGCAAAGTGGTATCGAGGCACGGGTATAGGTACCTATACTTATCAGTTAATATCTAGCCTCAACAATGTTGATAGTAACAATAACTATTTAATTTTCACACCACAATGTGACTTTATAAGCGATTTAAAGAATAATTTTAAAACAGAACTTATTGAATCAATACCTTCTAATAGTTTTTGGGATGATATAAATGTTCCCAATATATTAAATAATGCAGACATAGAGCTTTACCATGTCCCACAAAACGGGGTTGGTCTATCAGAAAATGTTGAATGCAAAAAAGTTATTACTCTACATGATATAATTCCTTTAAGAATGCCTGAAACTGTTAGTGATAGATATTTAAAAATATTTAATAATGAACTGCCTAAAATTTTAGATAATTGTGATGGAATAATTACTGTATCTAATTACTCTAAGGATGATATTGCTAAGGAATTTAACTTTCCTGCTGAAAAGATTTATGTTACCCAATTAGCTGCTGAAGATATTTACAGACCTATGAGTAAATGTAGATCTAAAGACTTTATTACCGAGAAATATGGGATAAAGGAAGACTTCGTACTTTACGTTGGAGGATT
Organism: Clostridium sp. MF28; assembly: GCF_002969175.1. Classification (NCBI taxonomy): domain Bacteria; kingdom Bacillati; phylum Bacillota; class Clostridia; order Eubacteriales; family Clostridiaceae; genus Clostridium; species Clostridium sp. MF28. Next base: position 3,878,803 of record NZ_CP014331.1, on the reverse strand, counting down.
TAGTCCAAGAAAGAATATTATAGGACTAATAGAAGCTTATTCTAAACTCCCAAATAAATTAAAAGAAAGTTTCAAACTAGTTATAATTGGTCGTAAGGGTCCTTCTTATACTAAATACAAAAATAGAGCTGATGATCTAAATATATCTAATAACGTTATTTTTACTGATTTTATTCCCATTGAGGATATGCCATTATTCTACAATGCTGCTGAGGTCCTTGTATACCCTTCTTTTTATGAAGGATTTGGACTTCCTCCTATAGAGGCTATGGCATGTGGTACTCCTGTAATAGCTTCTAATGTTACGTCATTACCTGAAGTATGTCATGAATCAGCGCTTTTTATAGATCCTAATGATATTGATTCACTATCTTATGACATAGAAAGAGTTTTAAGTAATAGCCTATTAAGGTTAACAATGGTCAAAAAAAGCCTAACACGAAGTAAAAACTTTTCTTGGAATAAAACAGCCCTAGATACAATATCCGCCTATGAAGCTATAATAAATTCATAGAATAATACACTAACTATATAAAATAAAATTTATATTTTTTATATAACTAGTAAAATTCCTTCATAGTTTTTGTAATTAGCTACCTTATAAGTAATTTATATTACAACAGTTTCAATTAAACATTAAATATCTGTATAAAGGCAAGAAAATCATAAGAGATTTTCTTGCCTTTATAAATTCTCAATATTTCTTAACTAATAAGAAACCAATATTCCATTTTCAAAATAAAATATTGGCTTAATCATTATTATAAATAGGTGAATTATAAGTTAGATTTATATTATTCTTTACATTCAAATAAATTAATCTTATATTTAAATTACTTCTTTACTTCAGAACCTATGAAAAATTTATTTTCTAAAACCTTTAAAAATTCATATCTAAAATCCTCATTGCTAAACTTTCCTTCAAATCTGCTTAAATATACTTCATATTCCCAATTCTTTCTCTTATGATAATAATCTCTTGATATTGTATAAAAATCTTTAGGGAACTTTATAAGTATATACAAGAGTTCTTTTTCTTCTTTTTTTAAAATGGACACATTCTCATATCCATTAATACAAGTTGACATCTTATCCACATCGAATGCGGCATTCTTTATACACTTTAAAATAAAATTCCATATATCCATTACTCTTAAATCTATAGTCATAAAATCAAAATCTATTATATTTATTTCATTATTTTTGGTTAAGAAATTATGATAAGCTAAATCATTATGACACAAACGAATAGTATCTCCATCCTGCCTTAGGTTATCATATGAGCTTTTTTCAAGGTCATTTTGAACCTCTTTAATTTCATTTAAATACTTATCTACATTGTTTACAAATAATTTATCAAATTCATTTTTATATTTGTACGTATCTACTAAGCTCTTCATCCAAATTAAATCATCATATGCTTCTTTAATTTTATCTTTCAAAGATATATCTAGAAAATCTTTTTTGTATTTATCCTTCAAATATTCTCTTAATCCTTTTGAAGCTTTATGCATTAAAGCTATATTTTCTGCACAAAGATCAATTTCTACTGGATTAGAAAATGATGCTTCTCTTCCATTCAATATATCCATAACAATATAAATTTGTCCATTCCACTCTTTATAACATAAATCATCTTTGAACCTTTTATATGTTATTACATGTTCATAACTCTTTTTTACATAGTCTAAAGAATCACTTATTAAATTGACTCTATCTACATCATAATTTACTCTTTTCAATATTTTATTTCCTTCATCTGTATATACCAAAAATACTTTTCTAAGTGGAACAATGTCGTTTACTTTTATTCCTAGTTCTTCGAAGAACTTTAGGCTCAAATCATAATCGCATAAATAATTTTTTTCTGAATACTTAGTTCTATTCATATTCTTCCTCCTAACAACTAAGCTTTAGGTATAAACAATAACTACCTTTGGTTACCTATATGATAAAATTTTTACTTTCATACTTTAAACTTTTCTTCAATCCATTTAATAATTGTTCGTCATTCCTTGCTTTCCTACTACCCTTACATTCCTCATTTTGTATATTATAAATTTCCCTTGTATTATCCTTTCTACTATCTCTATACCTCTCCCAAAACTTTAAAAAATCCTTTGGATAACTGCAAAGCCCTCTTAAATAATCAAAGCTGTTAAATGATAGGTGTGATCCATGTACAAATAACTTTATTAGTTCTTCCTCATCTATATTAATTTCCTTTCTTTGTAGTTTCTTAATATAATTATATAAGTCTTCTTCTACCAAGTTATATGTCATACCTTTTATTGTACACACTTCTATTTTTTCATTATTTTTTCTTAAATTACTTTTATCAACTTTACCAAGGCAGATTTCTTCTCTATTCATACTACGTCTTATAACTCCAAAGTAGTCATGTTCATAAATATAATTTATAGCCTTATTAGCTTTTTCCAACATTATTTTTCCGTTTGATAATATGATATTCTCTATCTCATTTGTACATGTTTTACTAGATACATATGAATAATTCTTTTGTAGTTTTCTTATCTGCACTTTATAAGATTCCACTTCTCTGCCTATTGTGCTTTTAATTTTGCTTAGCCCTGTTAGATTACCGCCTAATAGCAATTTATGAAATTCTATAATTAAATCAACTTGAGAAACTATATCATTTCTTTGCATATTTTTATCATAACTAAAACCTTGTCCCATAATAGCTATTCCTTTTTTATTTAAATACTTATTAATCAATAATTCATCCATATTAATTTCCCCCACTAAAATAACTATCAATAAACTTTTCTCTAAATTCACAATCATTTAAGTACTTCTCTAACTTATTGATGAAAAATTCTTCTCCCCATGGTTGCTGTTCCCAATAAACCTGCAACCCTATTTGCCAGAAAGCCTGAGGAAATCTTATAAATTCTCTAATTATAGGTAGCTCTTCTTTTCTTATTTCTATTCTCTCACTATAGGCATTTAAAATTAGATTACATTTGTCGCTTTCCCATTTTCCATCTTTCATTGATCTTATTAATAAAGAAGATACGTCGTGGAGATGTGAATCTAATATGCAGTAATCAAAATCTATAATATTAATATTTTTCTTATTATCTATTAATATATTATGATGAGCATAGTCATGGTGGCAAAATCCCCTTGAAAGAACTTCCTTTTCCATAACCTTTACATAATTATTTTTTTGAAGACCTACTATACTCTTTTCTGCTCTATTTAATTCTTTTTCCATATTGTCCAAATACAATAAATCAAAATTTGATTTATATGCTTTTTGACTTATTCTATTTTTAAAATCCAGTATTTCTCTTCTCCTTGTCTCAAAAACATCTATCCATGAAAACCATCCAATCCTTGGTTTCATCTCTTTCTTCAATGTAAATCCTTTGCTGCATTCATGTAATTTTGCAAGCTCATTTGATACCATTGATAATTCTATTGGATTATCATAATTACTTACTCTCGATGGAATCCATTTTGTTAAGTACGCATACTTTCCGTTTATGTTCCCATATTCTTTTTTTTCTCTATTCATAATAAATTCAGGAATATCCCCAAATCCATTTCTTTGTAAATGCTTCATTGCAGATAAGATAAAATAAAAATGAGAGAATTCATATTTAACTACTTTCAAACAATATCTCTCATCCTTTGTAATAACTTTATAACTATTTTTAACTTTTTCAATATCTTCTACATCTAAATTATAATTTTCTTCAATATAGCCTTTAATTTTAAGTATCTCCTTATTATTCTCCATAAACTTTTCCTACCAGCTATTATTTATTTTTATTATATGTGCTCAAATAATTTATTGTGATTTATATTCACAAAAATTAAAAACTAATAATATTCTGTATTATATATGTAATTTGTTGAGGTGTTCATATGAAAATTGCCATTGATGCTCGTAGTTCCACGTTACATCAAGGAACTGGAATTGGTACTTATACTAGTAATCTCATATCAGAGATTCTTTCTTTAGATTCGAATGATGAATTCACTCTATTTTGCTCTGGAAAATTTAACAAAGAATTCAATAAGGAAAATGTTAATATAATTTATTCTTCAGGTAGACATGGCGGTTTTTATGAAAGATATTATATACCTAATGCACTTAACAAGGTCCATGCTGACCTATATCATATTCCTCAAAACGGAATAGGACTCGATTTTGATACAAAAATACCAACTATAGTTACAATCCATGATCTAATCCCATATATAATGCCTGAAACTGTTGGCAAAGGATACCTAGAACGATTTTTAAATAATATGCCAAATATAATTTCTAATTCACGCGGCATTCTAACAGTTTCTGAATACTCTAAAAGAGATATATTGAAATTCTTTAGTTTTTATCCTGAAGAAAAAATATTTGTAACTCCACTTGCCGCTAATAATAATTTTAAACCTTTGGATAAGAATCAATGTAAGCTATACGTAAAAAACACATTTAAAGTTGATGATCCTTATATATTATATATAGGTGGGTTTAGTTTAAGGAAAAATGCCTTAGGATTAATTAAATCATTTTGTAAAGTTTATAAAGACTTGAATAAGCCTTATAAGTTATTGCTTGGGGGCCCTTTAAAAGATGAAGGTGAAAAGTTACTTTCATTTGTTCAAGAAAATAACTTACAAGACAAAGTTGTTTTTTGTGGATATATAGAAGATGATATTCTTCCTGTTCTTTATAGCGGGTGTGATGCATTTGTATACCCTTCCTTCTATGAAGGATTTGGCCTTCCTCCGCTTGAAGCAATGAGCTGTAAGGCACCAGTTATAACATCTTCTATAACTTCTATTCCAGAAGTAACTGGTGATAGTGCTATTTTGATAAATCCTTATAATATAGAAGAATTAGACAATGCCTTAGTTGATCTTTTGAATAATGAAACTTTAAAAGCTGAGCTTAGTGAAAAGGGATATCTAAGAAGCCTCAACTTTACTTGGAATAAGACTGCCAAGAATACCTTAAATGCCTATAGAAGTTTAATATCTTAGACTTTTATAATTATTTAAATCTTTAGTAATAAATTAAATGTGAATTCAGAGTGATATTTCAAATACTATTTAAAATAAATTCAGCATTATAAGAAACACATTACTGTTTTTCTTATAATGCTGATAATCTAAAACTATTTATATAAATTCTCATTATTAATTGGTATTTGCTCGAATCTCTTGCTTTATCTTTATATATTCATCGTAATTACTTATGATTGGAGTTTTTTCTTCTATATTACTTAATACTACAAGAGGACTTTTTCCAGTAAAATTTTTTACTGGCTCCTCAATATCTTTAGTATTATAAGTATATAAATAGCTTGAGAAAAACTTTCCTTCCTTAACATATTTAACAGCTTCCTTGTTGTTCGTTATTACGTAAGTTATAAATTTTTCAATTAGCTTATCATTCTCGCTGTTTTGGTTTAATATTAATAAATTATCTCCTTCTGATGAAAAAAACTTATTAGCCCCTGGTTTAAGGCTAGGCACGTTATTAACGCTCCACGTACAAGGAACATCTAATGCTGCTATTTCTTTCATTGCATTAATAGACGATATTCTTGCTAAGAATTCTCCTCCATTTTGTAAATTTAAAATATTATTATCCTCTAGTTTTTTCATCATAGCTTGAACTTCTGATTTAACTACATCTGTGCTTTTATCACCATCACTTAATGTTTCCATGGTTAATAGATCCATCAAATCTTCGTAATCTTGATCAGTTGCATTAATTATAAATATTTTTCCGTTACTTTTTTCATGAATATCTTTTCCAATCCTTATAATATCATCCCATGTATTCAGACTATCTCTTTCATATCCGTAACTTTTTAATAAATCTTCTCTGACATAGAAAGCTAATGGCCTAGATGTTAAAGGTATTCCTATGGAACTATCACCATATTTAACCTGAGCCACCCTATACTTAGAAAAATTCTTAGCATATTCGCTCAAGAGCTTATCATCCTTGTTATAATACTCATAGTTATCCAATTTTAGTTTATCAAAACTAAACCTATCTATCTGCGCTATACTAGAAATCTTTGATTTCGTACTTCCTTCTGAATTATTATTAACTATCTGATTGTAATTTTCTAACTTCTTTACACTTATTGAAGTCCTATCATTCTCCTTCATAAAATTATTGGCGCACTCAACTAAGTACTCATAAGAATTCTCATTTACTAAGAGCTCTATATTTCCTCTAACTTGTTGCTCTTTATTCGGTTGAAATAGATTAATGCTTACTATTCCAATTAACAAAAGAACCGAAAATACAATAGCATATTTAATTTTATTTTTCATATTTATATACCTCTATTTAATAGAACTTATTTTTTCATGCACTTCTATTAATTCAACCGCTAAATCCTTCAAAACCATTGTAGTCATTAAGTGATCTTGAGCGTGAACTAAAAGCAAGGAGAATTCTATTTTCTCATTTACAGCTTCTCCCTGAATTAAACTTGTTTGAGAATTATGTGCATATCCTAATTCCTCATCAGCTTTTATTATTAACCCTTTTGCTTTATCAAAATTTCCTTGTTTAGCTAAAGTAATTGCTTCCATAGAAAAAGTTCGTGCTTCCCCGCTGTGCATTATTATATTTAATATTATTTCCTCCATAAATTATCCCCTTCTCCATTTAGATATCAAAAAACTATTAAATTAAGATACCTTACCCTTATAATCTTTAATTTTACTACTTTTCCTTAAAGTTTTAAAGAATATTATTTTGATGCAATAAAAACTAGAATTGATAACATTAAATTTATCAATTCTAGTTTTAACACTCAAATATATTTAATTTCTATTTAGAAGGATTTTAATTAGATTTTTCTTCTAATACAACTGACAAATCAACAGTTTTCTTATCTCTAATTACTTCTATCTTCATAGTATCCCCAGCATTCTTACTTTCCTTTATTGTCTTAAGTTCATCGAATGTCCTAGCTTCTTTTCCGTCGCATTTAACAATTATATCTCCAATCTTAAGACCACCTTTTTCAGCCGGTGAATACTCTTCAACAGAAGATACATATATTCCTTCTACCAAATCGTATTTCTTAGCTGTAGCGCTGTCAATTTCTCTTATTTGAATTCCTAGATTTAATATAGGTTTTGATAAAGCATCTATCTTATTCTTAACTTCATTTATAGGTATTGCAAACCCTATACCTTCAACTGGTGTTGATGATCCCGATGCATCAGAACCTATCTTCATAGAATTTATTCCTATAACTTGCCCTTTAGCATTCACTAATGGACCTCCACTATTTCCAGGATTAATAGCTGCATCTGTTTGAATGAAATCTACACTTTTTCCACTATCATCTATTGTTCTATTGCTTCCACTTATAACTCCCTTTGTAAGTGTCTGAGCAAAATTCTTTGAGAGAGGTGTTCCAATTGCTATAACCTCAGCTCCTGGATATACTTCATCAGAGTCTCCAAGTTCTGCAACAGCAGGAACTTTAGTTCCATCTTTTAATTTAAGCATTGCAACATCTCTATCTTGATCATAATTTACTACTGTTGCACTTACTTCAGTATTATTACTTAAAGTTACTGTAATTTCTTTAGCATTTGCAATTACGTGATAGTTAGTTAGTATATATCCTTCTTCATTTATAATGAACCCTGATCCCATCCCCTCAACTTCGCCGTTCATAAATCCACTGTTAGATGAACCTTTCGTCGAAACAATGACAACTGCTGGCGCAACTTTATTAAATGCATCTGCCGCTGACATTGCATCAGGAGTGCTTGATGTGAATGATTGCGGAATATAACTTGTTATTTGTTTAGTTGCAGCAACATTATTAGTTTTCATGAATGAATAAGTAGCAGCACTTCCAATTGCCCCTCCTACCATTGTAAGAACTAAAATTCCTGCAATCCTTCCTAGCATGCGCAGACCTCTTCTTTTCTTTCTCTTCGGATCTACATAATTATTACTATTTTGAAAACAATTTTCCCATGCAACTTGCTGACCTTTATCTACTGGTAATGACTCTACATCAATAAATTTTTCGTTATTATCATTATTATTCATGTATTTTTCCTCCTATATATCAATTCTCAACTTATATGACTAGTAATTAAACTATACAAATTCGTTCTTATAAAGTATATTAGAATACTTTAAATATCTACTAGTATTATCTTTATAGTGTTAGTATAGATTTATTATGTGTCAAACAAATGACAAGAATATATAATTTGATATAATTTTTTATGAATTTTAGCCCAATAGAAGCTTTATTTCTTAATTATTCAATAATACTTAATATTTAATAAAATATACATATTTATTAGCATCAAGATTTTTTAGCTGCCTTCTTAGCATCTTTTAAAACACTATTAACGCCGGTAACTACTGAGTCAGGATCTAATACAGACATTGGAGATCCCTCTATTTCCTCTTTATATATAGTTGTTACTGTTGTATTACCAATCTTTTTAACAGGATCATCTTCATTATTAGTTATTAAATATAATGGCTTATTTCCTAGTAGTTCATTAGTTTGACTATTCGAAATGCCTTTATATAAATTTTCTAGTTCGTTTGAAACTGCCTGTTTATAATTTTTCTTATTTTCAAAACTCTGAAATTCATCTAATTCATTCTGATTTAAATACTTCTTAAACGTATTATTTTCCATGGTTAACCCTGCTTTATTTAGCAATGCAGTCAAACTAAAATTCGTACCCATTTTCTCAAATATACTTCTATAATATTTGGACTTAATACTATTCTTAAATTCCTTAGTTTGAATATTTTCCTCTGATATTGGGTTAATTAACACAACTCCTGCTACTGAATCTGAATATAAATTGGCAAAATTACTAAGAACCAGACTACCGTACTCCTCTCCAACTAAAACGTATGGCTCTGGTGCTCCAGCTTTTCTAAGCAATGCTTTCAAATCCTTAGCCTGCTCTTCTGGTGTTCTATTATCCCCGCCATCATTAAATCCATATCCTTCTCTATTATATGTAAAGGTAGATATCTTCTTCTCCTCTAATGACTTACAAACATCATCCCACTCATACATTGTAGTTCCAATTGATCCATCAAATACTACAGTATAATCTCCACCAGTCTTAAGTTTATACTCCATTTTACGTCCATCTATTCTGACATACTTAAATCTGGATTTTAATCTTGTATTATCTACAAAGTCATTTAAAATTTGCACTAAAAAACCAAAGATAGATAATCCCACAAAAAAGATAACACATTTTTTTAAAATGCTCCTTTTGCTGGTTTTATCTTTCTCAACCTTATGTACTCCATTAGAATGTGATAACAGCTTCATACCTAGCCTCTACCTCTCCCCTAGTTTTAAGTTAGGTTTTGCATTTATATTTAAATCTGATACTGCTCCCTCTTGATAGTTGAAATATGCTGCACTTCCTATCATTGCTGCATTATCTGTACACAATATAGGTGATGGAAATAGAATTTCAATCCCCTTTTTTTTACCTTCCTCTAGCAAAGTTTCTCTTAAACAAGAATTTGATGCAACACCACCTGCCACTGCAATCTTTTTTATTCCTTTTCTCTCACAAGTTAAGAATAAATTGGTCTTTAATACATCTATTATCGCATTTTGAAATGACGCTGCAATATCAGCTTTATTTATCTCTTCTTCCTTCATTTTTGCTTTATTTAAATAATTCAACACAGCCGATTTAACTCCACTAAAAGAAAAATCTAATGTATCATCCTGAAACTTAGCTCTTGGAAATTCTATTGCATCCTTATTTCCTTGCTTCGCTAGCTTATCTATTTTGGGCCCACCTGGATATCCAAGTTCTAATGCTCTTGCCACCTTGTCATAAGCTTCTCCTGCCGCATCATCTCTTGTTTGGCCAATAACCTCAAAATCCCTATATCCTTTTACATGCACAATAAAAGTATGTCCTCCTGAAACCACTAGTGATACAAAAGGTGGTTTTAAATCTTTATGCTCAATAAAATTAGCACTAATATGTCCCTGTATATGATTAACCCCAATTAAAGGCTTTTTAGAACCTAATGCCAATCCTTTTGCGTATTGAAGCCCAACCAAAAGTGCCCCAACAAGTCCTGGTCCATACGTAACTCCTATTGCGTCAACATCATCTATTGATATCCCTGCCTCTAATAATGCGGCTTTTACAACGCTATCTACTGCTTCAATATGCATTCTCGATGCGACTTCTGGAACCACTCCTCCAAATTTTTTATGAGTATCAATTTGTGATGCAATTATATTTGATAAAACTTCTCTACCATTCACAACTACTGCAGCAGCAGTTTCATCACAACTTGATTCTATTGCTAAAATTATTTTTTTATCCATATCTAATACCTCTTTTTATTACAATTCAAATAAAATTATTTATTCTTATCTATCTAAATAAGCTGATTAAGCCTATTTAGAACTTAATTTTAACTAATCTAACAAGAAAAAACTTTGATATATTAGTTAAAATTAAGAACTAAATAAATTAAATACTTACTATAGCATTATTTAATTTATCTAAATCTATTTTATCTTAAAAAAAAGATAAAATCTCGTATTTATATATTGTTTAATATCTTCTTAATATTTATGAAATCATATCTTTTTAATGCACAAACTATTCTATATTTTAATTACTAAAATATTATACTTTATCTATACAATATTATCAAAGTTCAATTTTTCTAGTTACAAAAATACACTTAACATATATCTTATTCTAACAATTTCATTGCAATATTAACTTGTTGTATAAAAGATACATATGATGTATATTTGAGATAACAAATATACTTTCACAAGGAGAATTTAAATGTCTAACTATGCTAAAGTTATAATTAAAGGATCACCTATTACAAAATCTAATTTTAAGTTACACAATCTAAATGGACGTGCAATCCTACCACATAGCTCTGGAAAATATCATGATAGGTATGCTCTATACGAACAGGAAATAGCACTTCTTGCAAGAAATCAAAATCCTGATGTTGTTTTTTCTGAAAGTCTAATAGCTTTACTAAGAGTATATTATAAAAGTGAAAAGCGTCATCCAGATACCATTAATATTACCAAAAGTATATTTGATGGAATTGAAAAAAGTGGATTAATTATAAATGATGCTCAGATAACCAAAATCTTTACAGAAGAATATTATGATAAAGAGAATCCAAGATTTGAACTAGAACTCTTTGCTGAAAGTGAATATGATTTTAGCTATAAAGTTGTCAAAAGAACTACTTCCTTAAAACCTAAATTATATTCTCCAATAAGAAAAAATATACTATCTGATAAAACTAGTAGTTCTGCAACTAATTATCAAAAAGATAAACTTGATTGCAATGCTGAAAATAAACGTGATAAAAAATCAAAAAAAACCTCATCTAACTCATTAATGTCTAGCGAAATGATTATATGTAGCATCTGCAATAAAGCCATTATTTCAGATGATTATGTAAAAGCCGATTCAGGAAAAACATTAATATGTAAAAAGTGCTTTAACAAACTATTCTAATTACATAAAAGGAGTCTATATATGAATAATAAGCTTGATATCATTTTCTTTGGAGACAGCCTAACTTTAGGATATGGGGTAACTAAACAAAATTCTTGGGTTTACAAACTTACGCAAGAACGCTCCCTTTCATCATTAAATAAAGCCTGTAATGGTGATACTACCACTTCAATGCTTACTCGCTATAATGATGATGTTTTAATTTATTCTCCATCGAAAATTTTTATAATGGGAGGTAGCAATGATCTTCTTCTAGGACGCAAAATTCCTTTTATAATTAGTAATATTGAAATAATGATTAATGATGGACTAAATATAGGCTCAAAAGTGACTTTAGGAATTCCCCCTAAGATTATTGGCCAAATGGCAAATTCGCTTTTTTCTCCTTCGCATCTATATTCTTATGCAGAAAAAGAACTCAAATATTTAAAGGATGAACTAATTAAATTATCTAATAAATACAATCTTCAATTTATCAATTTCTACGATTTGACATTTAATAGGGATGATATTTATTTAGATGGAATTCACTTGAATTCACTTGGCCATCACCTAATGTATGAAAATGCTCTCAATTATTTTTAAACCATATTATTCTGTGAACTAATTAGCAGTAATTTTAGCTTTTATTATATTACTGCTAATATATCTCTACCTAACTTCTACATGCTTTCCTTTACAAATCTAGCCGCAATAATTCCACATTGTATACCATCAGTTTCTTCCATCCAAAACGCATTTTCTCCGTATATAACATTTCCACAAGCAAAAAAACCCTCTAAAGATGTTGCAAAGTCTACTACTTCAAATCCAGATGTCTTAGAATTTATATCAAAACTTGTTTTTTTAATTACGGTTGTTTCTGGCAAGAAATTAACTGATAATAGAAGTGAATCACATTCCTTTTCTGTTATTTCTTCATTCTCTAAATTAACTATTTTTAGCTTCTCAATTCGCGTTTTCCCTTCAATTTCTGTTACTCTAGAATTCTCTATTACTGGTATATCAAAGCCATCAACAATATCTCGTATTTCCGAATTAGCCATTTCTTCAAATGTATTCTCAATGACAACCGCTTCTATATTTCCACCTTCTACTATAAGCCTTCTTGCAACTATGAATCCCCATTTATTTTTCGCTATAATCACAGTCCTTCTTCCTGGTAGATATCCATCTAAATTAATTATTTTATGAGCCTCTCCTACAGTGAATATTCCTGTAAGTCCATTTGTAGGAATTATAACATTTCCTGAATATGTTTCTTTTGCTCCCATAGCAAATATTATTGCTTGAGCGGTTAAATCTTTAATACCATCTCTAGAATTTACATATGTAACTTTTTTTCCTTCAGTCACTTCTAAAGCTGTAGTATCTAAAAGTATTTCTATTTCAAATTCTCCTAACTGCCTCTCTATAAAATCAATATACTCAGGACCGGTCACTGGCTCATCTAGAAAGTTTTTTCCAAAGCCATTATGAATACATTGATTAATTATTCCCCCAACGTTAGACTCTTTTTCAATAATTAGTATTTTTGTTATTCCCTCTCTTGCAGCTCCAAGTGCAGCTGTCATTCCAGCTATTCCTGCTCCAATAATAATTAATTCATAATCTGGCATTATAATATCCTCCACCATTAATTCCTAAAGCTTTATTAATTTCTTTGCTTTCTTCATTGCAACTACCATATCATAATGCTTGCTATTTCTCCAAAAGTTATTTGTTCTGTTAATTTATAATAGTCTAAGGATGTATCACTTATTAAAAGTTTAACGCCCTTTTTATATAACATTCGTATATCTTCTATAGCCTTAGAATCCCTTTTAAACAACTTAACCCCTGAATTTAAGAATAAAATTTCTTTTGGAAGTTTATCATACTCATTCAATGCTTCGAAATATTCACTCATTAGAGTTATTCCCAAATCATCATTTCCCTCACCAATTTTATCTCTTGTTATTAATATAGAAAAAATTTCTTCCTCATCTTCTGATTCTAAGCATCCTCTCTTTTCCATCTTTATTAAAAATCTATTTTTTTCATCCTCTATATCTATTTTATATCCTTTATGTGCTGCATACCTTATAACATTGGACCGCCCTAATTCATTGTTTACTACTACAACAGCTTCTCCTTCTCCAATTGAATTAAAATACTTCTTAACTTCTCTTATTATTTGTAGATACGATAATCCTCTGCAATCTATTTCTTTCATATGTTTGACCCCTTTATAATTATTTTAATCTATAATTAATATATCAAATTTTTCAATCGATTTCTTAACTAATATATAACTTAATTTAAAAATATATTAAATTAAGTTATTATAAGTCTATTATATAAGTTTTCCCACATTAATAGTATACCATGCTAATTTTTATATATAGTTTTTTATTCACAAATTATTTACCTTTTAATTACTAATATATCATTAATTTATATTTGTTTAATCCATAAATTTATGTATACTATAATGTAGTGATATATTGAATTGAGGTGAAATCATGAGTTCTTCTAACTCATATGTTGTTAATTTTTTTAAAAATAGCTTAGAAAATAATATAAAAAAAGATAAGGTTATAAGATTAATTTTCTTTCTAATAGCTCTTGTCTCTATAGTATTAAAGGGGATTATATTTCAAGGATTTGTTACGAGCAAAGATCCATATACATTCAGTTTTTCTACTGGCTATGAATCTGCTAGTTCTTTCTTAAATTATTATGTGGCCTTTACTTTAATATTCTTAAGTTTCTCATTATTATTTAAAGGTAAAGGCAGAATAATCTATACTCTAGTAATCGATTTTTCTTTAACACTATTAATATTAGTTGATGTCTGGTATTTTAGAGGTTTTTTAACTGTTCCATCTGCATTAATATTAACTCAAACTGCTAATTTAGATAATATGTCTGGAAGTATATTATCAATGACCAGCAATTTAGATTTTATATTTGCATTTGATTTTATAATACTAGGTATATATGCTTACATAACCAGAAAATCATTTACTCAAGTACATAAACGAGCATTTAAAACATTCTTTTGTACTTTTGTATTGCCAATATTATTTATAATTTATGTACCTATCAGTATAACTGTATTCAATAATACAGATGTTCATAATGCTTACTTATTCAGTAATTATGATAAGTCAAATACTGCCAAGTATTTTTCTCCTATTGGATATCATATTATGGACTGTTATACAGTTTATAAAGATTCTAAACCATATAAATTGACAGATCAAGATAAAGCCGATATAAATGAGTTATTTGAAATAAAAAAAGAGAACCTTCCAGATAATGAATACCTTGGCATGGCAAAAGGAAAAAATTTAATTTATATTCAAGTTGAATCTTTAGAAAACTTTGTTATCGGAAAAACAGTTAATGGAAAAGAAATAACACCTAATTTGAATAAATTAGTACAAAAATCATTGTACTTCCCTAATACCTTTGAGCAAGTAAACGAAGGGACAAGCTCCGATGCTGATTTAATGGTTAATACTTCAATGTTGCCTTTAAGACAAGGAAGTACATTCTTTAGATATCCAAATACTAATTATAATTCGTTACCAAATTTATTAGAAGGTGAAGGCTATGCTACTTCTGCTATTCATCCTGACAAAGGTTCTTTTTGGAATTATAAAAACGGATTGCTTGGAATAGGTTTTGATAAATTTACTGACTACTACTCATTTAATGTTGATGAACAAATTGGCCTTGGTATAAGTGACAAAAGATACTTCGAACAAGTTGTTCCTATGTTAAAAGAATTAAAGCAGCCATTCTACGCTGAAACTGTAACATTGACAAGCCA
Organism: Clostridium sp. MF28; assembly: GCF_002969175.1. Taxonomy (NCBI): domain Bacteria; kingdom Bacillati; phylum Bacillota; class Clostridia; order Eubacteriales; family Clostridiaceae; genus Clostridium; species Clostridium sp. MF28. The sequence continues at coordinate 3,863,436 of NZ_CP014331.1, read as the reverse complement.
TGGTCCATTTGATCTTCCTGAAAAGTACAGAGAACTTGGACTTGATCCTGAATTAAATGAAAGTAAACTTGGTGGGTATTTTGAAAGTCTTCACTATACAGATAAACAAATAGGTTATTTTATTGATCAATTAGATAAAGAAGGATTACTTAAAAATAGCATTATAGCAATAATGGGTGACCATACAGGAATTCATAAATATTATGACGATAGCATTGGGCAACTATCTCATAAAGAAGATTGGTATCTAAATACAGGAAATCCGACTGTTCCATTTATTATCTATAATCCATCTACAAATGAAGGAAAAACATTTGATAAAATGTATAATGGCGAGGTTGATGTAATGCCAACACTCTTATATTTACTTGGAGTCGATAAAGATAAGTATGAGAACACTGCTTTAGGTAGAAACTTATTAAATACAAATAAATCTTTTGCCGTAATAACTAATGGAACACTTAAAGGTGGGGAAAACTTAACAGATAAAGAAAAAGATATTTATAAAAAATCATTAGATCTTTCGGATAAAATGATACGTGCAAATTATGCTCATAATTCTAATTAGATAATGATATTTTAACTATAGTAAAGAGATGGTCAAATAAAATTCGACCATCTCTTTTATTTTTTCTTAATTTTTTTTATCTCTTCTTTTAATCTATCTAGTGAATGTTGATACTTCAAAGACTTTATATTTGGAAATGCTTTAATTATTCGTTTATTCACGGCCTTATTGTTTAAAACCAAATTTTCTAATTTAAATTTTAGCTTGCTAATTTGTTCTTTCGCATGAATAACTTTTTCACTTTCCTGTTCTATCAAGCCATCAAATCTGCTTAAATTTTGTTGTAGGACCACTTTATAGCTTTCAGTTTTTTCTCTTATCTCATCAAATAAAGCGCTCATTTCTTTGAGTTTTCCACCTAATTTCAAAACTTTAACTGTTGTAGTTATCCCATCTGTTAATAAATATAAGAGTGAAATATTACAAATCCACATAGAAACCTTTAGTGATATGTGACTAACTAAGTCTATTATAATTGGATTAATAACTTTTATTGTGATTAGAGATAAAAGACCAAATAACACTGAATTTAATAGACATACTCTGCCCTTTATATTAAATTTATAGCCTGAATAATCCCACCATTTAAGATTAAATATTGTTTCTAGCAAAAAACCTGTTAAATACTCTAATATGCTTGTAAAAATCATTGCACTCAAGAATAAAATTATAATATTATCTGAAAATGGAGCCAGCAATATAATTACTATAAGTGCACCTGATCCATAGATAGGGCAAAATGGTCCTTTTAAAAAACCTCTATTTACATACTCCATATCGATTATAGAGCAATATATAGTTTCACATATCCATCCAAGAAAGCTATAAATTATAAAAGAAAAAAGATAAATATAGATTATATTCATAACTATTTAACCTACCTTAGCATATCTATCAAATTAATAACAAAATTATTTTCCAGCTATTGAAAGTTCTTTCACAACAACTGACGGACATCCTATGCTACTCATCGGGAACTTTAAGTCACTTCCTACTTCCTCTATATCTTTCAGTAATGTAAAGAAATTTCCTGCAACTGTAATTTGTTCTACCGGAAAGCTCTTCTTTCCATTTTCAATCATAAATCCTTTAGCTGCTAAAGAAAAATCTCCAGTTACAGCACTAGCTCCAGAGTGAAGGCCTGCAAAATCTGTAATTATTACACCTTCTTTAACTTCATTGCAAAGTTCTTCAAAAGATTTATTACCTGGATTTATATAAAAATTTGTGGCACTAACACCTACTATTGATGCATACGAAGCCTTGAATCCATTTCCTGTAGATTTAATTCCTGCCTTATGCGCAGTTTTTAGATTATATAATAATGTATTCAATTTTCCTTTAGATATTATCTCTTTTTTGATAGTTGCTACTCCTTCATCATCAAATGAAGTTGTTCCAAGCCCATCCTTTAAGTGAGGATCATCAATTAGAGTCACTACATCTGATGCTATAATTTCCCCTTCTTTTCCTTTCAGCAAAGATAACCCTTTTTGTGCTTGCTCTGCATTAAAAATTCCTGAAAAAGTTCCAAGCAGTGATACCATGGCCTCGTTATTTATAATTATCTTATATTTGCCTGACGGAATACTTTTTCCACCAATTCTTGAAAGCGCTTCTTCAAGACCTTGCTTAGCTAAACTTTCTGGATTTATGTCATCTATCTTTTTAGCCATAACATATCCTGTTCCATCATACTTTTCACTATTATCTTGTATTATTGGAACGACATATGCACTTAGATTATTCCTTTCATTTTTCAAATTAAGTCCCTTTGAATTTATTATTCCATAAGTAGCTTTACCATATCCAATTCCACAACCTTGGAAACTTACAACTTTATCACATTGTTTTTTACATTCCTTTTCTATTTCTAAAGAAAGAGCTATAAGCTCATCAGGCTTAATATTATCCAAATCTTTTTTGTAACAGTCTAATTCTTTATATTCCTTATCCCCTTCATATATAAACTGTTCATCATCATTTTCTATAGCAAATGCCGCTTCCTTTGCATTTCTTATAAGAGTTTTTATTGCTTCTTCATCTAATATTTCAGTATATGAATATCCCATTTTGTTATTGATTTTTCCTCTGAACGAAAGACCAAAGGCATTATTTAGTTTATATTTTTCAACTTCGCCTTCATAAATACTTAAACTTAAACTTTCAGCATCAGAATAATATATTTCAAACTCTTCAAAGCCTGAATTCTTAGCTTCTTTAAATAATTCTTCTTTAAATAATTCAAAATCCATATTTATCTACCTCCAACAGTCATTTTCTTTACTCTAATCATAGGCTGACCTACGTTGGTAGGAATACTTCCTGATGATGAGCCACACATACCTTGAGCTACATCTAAATTATTTCCGACCATATCTATATCCATAAGTACTTCACTACCTTTACCAATAAGACTTGCTCCTCTTACCGGCTCCTGAATCACACCATTTTTAACTAAGTACCCTTCTTGAACTGCAAAATTAAACTCACCAGTTACAGGGTTAACCGATCCGCCTCCTAGCTTCTTTGCATATAATCCTTCTTCTATAGATTTAATGATATCATCCGGATTATCATTTCCAGCTGCTATATAGGTATTAGTCATTCTTGAAGTTGGTTGGAACTTGTAACTTTGTCTTCTTGAACTTCCTGTAGCCTCCATATTCATACGTCTTCCATTTAACTTATCAATCATATAACCTTTTAGAACACCATTTTCAATTAAAATATTTTTTTGTGTCTTATTACCCTCATCATCTATATTTAGCGATCCCCAAGCATTAGGTACAGTTCCATCATCTATAGCTGTTACCTTTATTGATGCGATTTTCTCACCTAATTTATTAGCAAAGACTGAATTTCCTTTAGCTACAGCACTGGCTTCTAAAGAGTGTCCACAAGCTTCGTGGAATATAACACCCCCAAACCCATTATCTATAGCAACAGTCATATTACCTGCTGGACAGTTCTTTGCATAAAGCATCGTATGAGCTATTCTCGCTGCTTCCTTTCCGTGATATTCTGGATCAACACTATCAAACATTTCAATTCCCATATGTCTTCCAGGTCCTTCAAATCCAGTTTGGTTTTCGCTTCCTTTTGATGCTATTGCACTTATGCCTAACCTTGTTCTTATTCTTGTATCTTGAACATATAAACCTTCAGTGTTCGCGATTAAAATATTTTGCTCTTTATCTGCATAACTCGTAATAACTTGAGAAATATCACTGTTATAATTCTTTGCTGCATTATACGCACTTTTTAAAATTGCTATTTTTCTATCGTATGCAACATCCTTAGGATAATACAATATTGGATGTATTGTAGATATACTCTTCTCAGTCAATACTATTGAATTTATTTCATTTTTATTTACATCACCTAAGGCTAAAGCTGCTCTATAGGCAGTGTCTAAAAGACCACTTAAGCTATTATTATTTGTATAAGCATATACACTGTTCAATCCCTTGAATATTCTTATTCCTATACCATAACTTCTTCCACCTATGGCATCATCTACTTTGCCGTCAATTAATGCTATAGAATTATTAATTGAATTTTCTTCAAATATCTCAGCAAAATCGCCACCAGTTACTAAGCACTTTGCTAATACCTCTGCTACAATATTTTTTGATAACATCTTATTCCTCCTTATTCCTAATATAAAGATAATTTTCAGTAATATTATAATTATATACATTCTATTATTAAGATTATTGTTATAAATTATAACCTTAGTGCTTCCATGTATGCAAATCTAATTATATATTAATAGTTTATCATTAATTATTCCTATTTCAATTAATTGATAAAAATAATATTTGTACCAATTATATAAAAAAACTATGTCATTTTTATTTATTTTAATTTATGTAACCAAAGTTTAGCTACATAAATTAAAATAAATGAAAATCAACATAGTCATATTAGGCTATTTCATAATTTTAAATTCATATCCTTGTTGTTTTAGATATTTGATTATTTCTGGCAATGCTCTTGCAGTTTCCTCTTTTCCATAAGTATCATGCATTAATATTATCGCTTTTTCTCTTCCTGATACAGTTTTTATAACTTCCTGTTTTAGCTGGTCTGCATTTTTATGTGCCCCTTCTGCATCTTGAGACAATGAATTCCAATCTATTTGATGATAGTCTTTTTCATGAAGAGCCTTATCCATTGCATCAGCCCCCGATGGGTCCTTCTTATCCCATGTCATTTGACCTCCTGGGAATCTAACAGCTCGTGTAGAAAAATCCTGTCCTAAAATGTTTTTCAAAGACTGATTAGTTTTTTCAAAATCAGAAATACAATTTTCTAAATTTATTTTTCCATTTGGATATAAATATCCATAATTATGTGAATAAGTATGATTACCTATTGCATTTCCTTCTGCAAATTCTCTTTTAACTATATTTCTATTAGTTTCACTTTCATCTATTGCTTTTCCCACAAGAAAAAAAGTAGCATGAACATTTTCTGCTTTAAGAGTATCTAAAACTTTTGGAGTCACAGTTTCTGATGGACCATCATCAAATGTTAAATAAACAACTTTCTTTCCATCAGCTCCATCAGGCATTTGACCCTTCATCTGCTGATTTAAATATTTTTCTATAAAAGCAACATCCTCTACTTCTGAACTTCCCGCTGAATTATATACGTTACTATCTGTCTGGTTTTTATCTCCTTCAGAATATGGATTTTCATTTGCATTAAGAGCTTCTGCTGTTTGCTTATTCATAACAAATTTTTGTAGCGTAATAGCGATTCCTATAATTATAGCTACACCTATTATCGTAAGTAAAATAGCAAATTTTCTTTTTTTTATACTTTTGAAATCTTCTTCACCAACTTCATCGATCTCAAATGGCCTTATATTATCACTAATATCATTGGTCTCAGAATTACCTTTATTGGTTTTAGAATTATCATCTATCTCACTATTTTCAATAGATTCATCAGCTTCTTTTGCTTCATTAACCTCACTGGTTCCATTACTATAATTCATACTATTATTAATGTCATCGCTCATATTATAATACCTCTTATATTTCAATAGATTTTATTATTAATTATTCCGTAGTATCTAATTTAATTATTAATAAATTTCACATCCATATATAGTATAAGTTTTTACTCTATTTTATACAACAAAAAAAAGCCGATTTCTCGACTAAAAATTCTTTTATTATAAATATGGCTCCGCGAAGAGGACTCGAACCTCCAACCTATCGGTTAACAGCCGAGTGCTCCACCATTGAGCTATCGCGGAACGTCATTTGAAAGAATATAATGTTCTTTCAAAATTGCATATAATTTTAATGTATATTACAACTTGATTATATTGGTCAAGCCCTCGACCTATTAGTATCAGTCAGCTAAATATGTTACCATACTTACACCTCTGACCTATCAACCTTGTAGTCTTCAAGGGGTCTTACTAGCTTATGCTATGGGAAATCTCATCTTGAGGTGGGCTTCACACTTAGATGCTTTCAGCGTTTATCCCTTCCCGACTTAGCTACCCAGCTATGCTTCTGGCGAAACAACTGGTACACCATAGGTCAGTCCATCCCGGTCCTCTCGTACTAAGGACAGCTCCTCTCAAATTTCCTACGCCCGCGACGGATAGGGACCGAACTGTCTCACGACGTTCTGAACCCAGCTCGCGTGCCGCTTTAATGGGCGAACAGCCCAACCCTTGGGACCTACTTCAGCCCCAGGATGCGACGAGCCGACATCGAGGTGCCAAACCTCCCCGTCGATGTGAACTCTTGGGGGAGATCAGCCTGTTATCCCCGAGGTAGCTTTTATCCGTTGAGCGATGGCCCTCCCACGAGGTACCACCGGATCACTAAGCCCGACTTTCGTCCCTGCTCCACTTGTAGGTGTCGCAGTCAGGCTCCCTTCTGCCTTTACACTCTTCGAACGATTTCCGACCGTTCTGAGGGAACCTTTGGGCGCCTCCGTTACATTTTAGGAGGCGACCGCCCCAGTCAAACTGCCCACCTAACAATGTCCTGTCACCAGTTTCATGGCATCCAGTTAGAACTTCAATACTATCAGGGTGGTATCCCAACAATGACTCCACCAAGGCTGACGCCCTAGTTTCCAAGTCTCCCACCTATCCTGTACAGACAATACCGAAATTCAATGCTAAGCTACAGTAAAGCTCTACGGGGTCTTTCCGTCCAATCGCGGGTAGCGAGCATCTTCACTCGCACTACAACTTCGCCGGATTTGCAGTTGAGACAGTGCACAAGTCATTACGCCATTCGTGCGGGTCAGAACTTACCTGACAAGGAATTTCGCTACCTTAGGACCGTTATAGTTACGGCCGCCGTTTACTGGGGCTTAAGTTCACACCTTCGCGATATTTCACTAAGTGTTCCCCTTAACCTTCCAGCACCGGGCAGGCGTCAGCCCCTATACATCAGCTTTCGCTTTAGCAGAGACCTGTGTTTTTGTTAAACAGTTGCTTGTGCCTATTCTCTGCGGCCTGATTTCTCAGGCACCCCTTCTCCCGAAGTTACGGGGTCAATTTGCCTAGTTCCTTAACTGCAATTCTTCCGTCGGCCTTAGGATTCTCTCCTCATCTACCTGTGTCGGTTTGCGGTACGGGCACTACTTCTCTTTCTAGATGCTTTTCTTGGAAGCATGGAATCAAATACTTCGGTTCCGTAGAACCTTCCCCATCACGCCTCAGAATTGTTAGAACGGATTTGCCAATCCCAACTCCCTAAACGCTTAGACTAGCATCCAATAGCTAGCACATCCTATCCTTCTCCGTCACACCATCGATAATAACGATTATAGTGGTATTGGAATATCAACCAATTGTCCATCGACTACGCCTTTCGGCCTCGCCTTAGGTCCCGACTAACCCTGAGAAGACAAACTTTACTCAGGAAACCTTAGATATTCGGCCTGTAGGATTCTCGCCTACATCTCGCTACTAATGCCAACATTCTCACTCGTAATCAGTCCACCGCTCCTTACGGTACGACTTCAGCCCGATTACGACGCTCCTCTACCGCTCACGCAAATGCGTGAACCCGTAGCTTCGGTGGTAAGTTTGAGCCCCGGACATTTTCGGCGCAGGATCTCTTGACTAGTGAGCTATTACGCACTCTTTTAATGAGTGGCTGCTTCTAAGCCAACATCCTAGTTGTCTTAGAAATCCCACATCCTTTTCCACTTAACTTACACTTTGGGACCTTAGCTGACGATCTGGGCTGTTTCCCTTTTGACCATGGAACTTATCTTTCATAGTCTGACTGCCGGACTGATAGTATGTGGCATTCGGAGTTTGATAA
>NZ_CP014331.1:3488052-3850552 GCF_002969175.1 Clostridium sp. MF28 | reverse complement strand
TTGATAACCATTCCTTATTTACTGCATTATAAAAATCATCCTCTATCCTAGCATCACTATATGATTCTATACTATTACTGTTTAGAACACTTATTATATTAAATTCTGAGCTATATGGAGTATTATTTAATGAAGTTGATATACTTAAAAATAATACTAATATTATTGATGTAATTTTCTTAAGTGTAATTTTTCTCATACGTCTCTCTCCTCCTTAGTATTTTAATTGTAATTATCTATTTAATAACGATTCCAATCGTTTCACCTAAAGTTAGCCTAATACTATTATTTAATTTATTGCTATAAATAATTCATGTTTTTAAAATAAACAAAAAAAACCATCTTGAAATATCTATTTATTTCAAGATGGTTTTTGAATTATTACTCTTCGTAAATATATTATTTTTAAGATACGACTCCTGAAATTATAATTCCTATAGAAATCATAAAACCAGCTATAACTATAGCAACTGCAATATTTTTCTCCTTTAATTCTTGATTAAAATCAATCTTAGTTAGTACTTTATCAAAAAAGCAGTATCCGAAAATCAGCAATATAATACCTATCAATCCAAAAATAATACTAACTACAATATTGTTTACAATACCAGTCATAAATCTCTCCTCCTTATTACTATTTAAATAATTAGCCTTAGCTCATATTCTTCTATAATTGTATATTTTTAATATTACACTAATCAAATTTAAAGCCTATATTAACACTCAATGTATGTAGCAACACACATTGCATTTTTATCAGTTATAAAATCTCCCATTCTAGTAAATACTCCTGATGGTATATCACCTGTTATATATGTACCTATTACAGGAAACAAGTATTTGCTTTCCTCTTTCATTGTTGAATAAATATTTGAATATAACGGTTTAATATTTATTCTATCTTGAAACACTATATCATCTAATTCTTTACTCATTTCATCATAACTTAACATAACACCTGCTCCTTCCCTTGAAAGATATGGCTTGGTTACATAATCAAAAGAAAGAACATTATCAGGCTCTAAACATGTATATGGTATATATTTCAAAACAAACTCCTCATCATCACGTGAAAAGATTTTTTTTCTAACAAGCTCATGAATAACTGCGAATAGAGCCTTTGATTGAGTTATAAGTGTATGTCCAGGATTTATCAAGTACTGTCCCGAACTTAAAGGATCAATTAGTTTTTTCATTTCATCTTCATAAGAAAACCAATCTAATGGATAATGCCTATAAATGGCATCAATTTCATTCCCATAGAGATAAATCTTATTATTATTTACTTTCAAATCATATATATTTCCAAAAATTACACTATACTCATTCAATTCCTTTAATATTTCAGCTATTAAATTGCTTGTATATATATCCTCATAATACCAAGAAGTTACAACAGCAATATTTTTAACTTTTTTTATTTTCTTAAGTTCTTCTAATATATTAAAAAATGATTTTTTTATATGCTCCTTGAGATTTACATTAGGGTTTTGATATTGGATATTAAGTTTTTCTTTAATTATAGAATTTAATCCAATTGCTTCAACTAAACCTGCAGGTGTCTCAGAATTAAATTCTAAAATTTTCAAACTTCCATCATTATCAATAGCAAAATCAATTCTTCCTAATGCACAAAGTGATGTAGCACATGAAGTTGAAACTAATTTATAAAGTTCTTCTGGTATACCTAGTATAGGACCGAAAAGTTCTATTTCTTTTTGTATATATGGATATATTTTTTTTAAAATCTCACAAAACTTACTACTTACTGAAAGCATTTCTTTATAGGCACATTCTTTTAAAATTAGTGAGTTCAATGATATGTATTCATAAATATTTGTGTAAGCTCCTGTGAAATTATATTTAAATACACTTTCATCTATTATTTCATCCCAAATTTCTTTTCTATTTTTAGGATTAAATTCCTTTATATAAACCGGGAAATTTTCAACTCCTATTGGGCACATCCATGTGTAATCATCATTAGTTAGAAGTTCTCTACTCCATCTAACCAAAAGTCCCTCTACTTTATAATCCATTATATAAATACCAAAGTTTCCAAAGGCCAAAACTGGAATATTCATATTATTGTTCCCAGGCGCATAAGTATATTCTTGTCTAATATTTATCAACTTCTGCTTTACATGTACTTTATTGCTTTTAGATACAGTTTCAATTTTATTTTCCCACATTTCTTGTGTATAAAGCTTACCTATGTAAACCTCTTGACTATATCGACCCAAGGACGATTTAACAACATAGCTGTCCTTATTGATTATTACATCTTGTATATCATCCTGATTTAGTATTTCTGTGTACGGAATACATTTTGTAATTATTTCTTTATCCCTAATTGAAAGAAGCTTTGAATCAGATTTAACTAGATTCCATAAATAAGCGAAGAAGCCTTTTGCCTGAATAGCAATTACTCTAGGATCGTTAATTAACAATAGATTCCCACAATCAACAGAATTCAATATTTCACTTATATTAGAAATTTCATAAAAAAATTCTGTAGGAAACAATCTTAAAATTATTTTAAGCTTAAAATTAGAATATGCATAAACATATCCATCTCTTACAGATAAATTATTGGGTCCAACTTGTACTATGTTAATATTAGTATCTTTCAAAATATGTTTAAAGTAATAACTGTGATGTAATTCTTCATAATGACACGGATCCATCAAAAATCCCACATCTATTTTTTCTTTCTCCATCTCATATTCTTTACATATTTTTAATAATTCTTTAACTACATTATTTATAAAACTAACATTTATATTTCCATCAAAACTACATTTACCTGCTAAATCAATTTCTTTTTGACCACAAGGTTTATCATAATTAAATTCTGCAAAATAAATATCCCCATCAACGTCTCTAAAAGTATCATATCTGGCCCAAAACATCGGAGACATTTGGCATTTCAAGTTAAATATTTTTTCTTTAAACATGAAATCATCAAAATAATTCAATAACTCACTATGCCCTTCCTTAATGTTCTTAAGTACATTTAATGAAATTCTATTTATTTCTTCACTATAAAACACCATTTTTTCATAAGTTGATTTATCAAAATAAAACGGTATTTGCGAGTGAACATACTCTTCACCTAAAGAACTCACCATATAGTTATTAAATAAAACATCTTCAGTATAATTAATCTGTTTTTCCATAGAGTAATCCACATCCTAAATAATTTCTTTGCATACATAAAGATACTTAAAATTTTAATTATCTTGTCGCTTATGCTAACTTGATGAACTTCCGCCCTTTGATCCAGAGTATCCCGATGATTTACCAACTGACGAATCTGATATGCTAGCTTTGCTCTTGCTAGAAGAGTCACTATTTATAGATGAACCACTGCTAAAACTATTCCACCCTCCAACGTGCCCACCGCCACTATAATTAGAACCATTTCCATCTTGGTCTTCGTCATCTTCTTTTTGAGGGTTGTAACAGCCTGTAAATCCAAGCGGTCCACTTACAAAAAATGCAGCAGCTACCGCAATGGATAATGCTTTCCTCTTATTTTTCTTTACTATCTGCTTGAAATCTTTCATTATCCCCTCACCTTTATCACTTCTACTTCTATATCCTCATTTATAAAATTTATATAATCCTGTAAGTCATCTTTAATCTTATTTATAGTCAAAATAGTTATTTTAATGTATCCAAGAATTTTTAGTATATCCGCACTTGGAAGATCATCATCACTTATTCCATATTGATTATTCAATTTATCTTTCAAGTCATCACTCTTCCAATTATCATTATACCTATCATACGGTATCAGCATAATAAACTTTTCAGTACTTATTTTCTTTAAATTCAAACCATTATTTATCAATTTATTAATATTCTCTTTTGTCCCTATTATTCCAAATGGATGGAATAATAAATTAATATTTAGAATCGGTTTTATAAAATATTCATTATTTAATAAAAACGCTAAATTTAAAATCTCATCAATAGGTAAATCAACAATCAAAAAATTATTCTCGCTGCAGTTTTCCACTATTATATTCAATGCACCTTGATTGCATTGACATGTATTTTCTTCTTTTAATATGAAATTATCATAGGTTTGAATGGAAACAAACGGTGTACTTCTGAAGAACCCTTGAAATGGCCCTAAATTTGACTTCCATATTCTATACACCTTTCTTAAATCTATATCTTGTAGATACATATAATCCTACCTTTCATATGTTACCGCATAAATTCCACATAAAGATATGCACTGCTTAAACCCCTCTTGAGTTATAAAAACTAAGTGACTATCTGTGGATTCACTTTCACATACTTCCCCCATAATGGTAATTTCCGGATTAGAGTTTTGCCAAGAATTAAAATTTGAATAAATATTGATTTCTTTAGCATATGATAAAAAACCATATGAAAGCTTATAAACAATCGCAAAGTTATTTTTTAATGAAAGTATTTGCCTATACCTCTTGAATTCTTCCAATGTATCAATAACTAAAACTCCATTGTATATAGAATTCACCTCGCCCTCCAAGGTCTCAGTTGGTTTATCATCAAACCACTCATTATAAGTCCTATAAATAAAAATCTCCATTATTTACTCCTCATTTACTTTATAATACTAAATAAATATTACTCATATCTATCATCACTTACATGTCGTGCTCTGCACAGATCATTACGCAAATTTACAAATTTAATAATATATATCTGAAAACTCAATACTTATCTTTTCTACTTTACTTTCATATAAACGTCCATCTGATGATAGTTTATCTTCAACAAATCTAACAGGCAACTTGACTACAAATTCGCTTCCTTTTCCAAATTCACTAAAAGCCTTAATATCTCCATTATGCATATCTACAATAGATTTTACAAGGGATAGCCCTATACCACTGCCCTGGCTATTGCGCGCAAGTGTTTTGTCTATTTGTCCAAATCTTTCAAAAATCATATTTAGTTTATCCTTCGGCATTCCAACGCCATTATCTTTAACAGATATTACAATATTATCTTTTTTATCATACATATTAACCAATATCTGTCCTCCTTTATCAGTAAATTTAATAGCATTAGATAATAAGTTTAACATTATCCTTTCAATTTTATCCAAATCGATTGCCATATCCTTTTCTTCCACATCTGTATCAAATATTAAGTCAATCCCCTTATTATTTGCATAATCTGCAACTGATAATGTTATATCTTCAATGACACTTACAACATTATAGTTTTGGAGATTCATTTTAAAGTATCCAGAATCAAACTTTGATATGTCAATAAGATTATTTACAAGTCTTACAAGCCTATAGCAATTTTGTTTCATTGTTTTTAAGTATTTACCTGATTCTAACTTATTTTTATCATTGCCTGACAATGATAAGATCTGAACAGCACCCAGAAGTACATTCAATGGTGTTTTAAGTTCATGGGATATATTAGAAAAGAATTCTGTCATCATCTTATTAAGTTCTGTAGCCTTACTTATCAATTTTTTGTTTTCCTCGATGTTACTTTCTAAAAGTTGTATTTGCCTTCTTGAGGTAATATCCCTAAGCATGACCATGGCAGAAGGTTGTCCTTTATACATACAAAAGCTATTTGTAACTTCAATGTCCACAATTTTCCCATCAAGTCTCAATAGCTTGCTTTCAACAAATGGTGTACTTAATTTATTACATATAGCATTATCTATTCTTCTATAAACTGCACCTTTAGCTTCATCTGTAATTATTTTCTCAATATCTATTCCTATGATTTCTTCAACCTTTTCCGCTCCCAAGAGTTCAGCCATTTTCTCGTTCGCAAATATAAACTTATTATTACTAATAACAAAAATTGCATTGTCAGAGTTGTTTATTATCATATTAAGACATTCTTCATTATTAAATACTATTTCTTCAAATAATTTCACTTTATTATCAGCAGTATATAAATCGCTATTCATAAGATTATATGGCTTTCTAAGTCCTGTCTCTACAACTCCTTTGTATAAAAAATATGCAGCTAAAATCATTATAGTATGTCCTATTATAGTGGTAAATTCTGACGGAACTATATAACTTACAAAAAACATTTCGCATACTCCAGATAATATAAGAAAGCATTCAAAACATACAAATAAATACTTATCAATATTTTTTCCGAATATAAAAAATACAGTAGCAATTATTAAAAATGCAGTACACAATACATATTCACTAACTATTTTAAAGGAGGTCAGCCCCACATTTTCCACATAACAATCTGGAAAAACTTTAAATATACATATTGACGATATCAAAAATATTGTTATGCAAAAATAAGCGATGAATAGTGCGTACGGATTTATATTCCTTTGTGGGCTTATTTTAAATATTATTGCAATCAAACATGTAAAAGCACCCATGTATCTTGAAGCAATCCAAAATTGGGTTGCTATCTTTAATCCATCCATACTGCTTAAGAAAGGCATTCCAGTATAAGTAAGCATATGAAATATTCCTAGTACTGCTACAAAAAAGTATCCAATTCCCAATATTAATAGGAAGTTGTTCTTATTAATTCTATAAGTATTAAAAGCAAATACAAATACTACTGCAAAAATAAAATTAATAAATAACTCAATTCCAGTATGAAAAAATAAATTACTATAGTTGTTCATAATAATCAGAAATCCCATAAAAATAAAAAAAAAGCTCCATTCTATCAACAACTCAAATTTGATAGATTTTGAAAGCCTTCTAATTCCTCCTGTACTCACAATGTGTACCTCCTTATAAACGTTTCTTAATAAAATTATCTTTAGATTTGTTTAATCATCTCACTATTCTTTATTTTACTACTTATACATAAATATGTAAATGTATTCGTTGTTATAGGAAAACTCTAAAAGCTTTGTAACTTCTTTTAAAAAGTTACATATAGGCTCTAAAAAATGCTAAACATAAAATGTCTCATGGGTATCATATTGTTCACAATAATTCTATATACTGTAAATTTTATTAGTTAGAGCCTATATACATTTTTATTAAACTTCCTATAAACATATCCTTTTATTAGCTTTCATTTTTTGTATACCATTTTCTTATAATTTCAGCACTTTCCTCACTTGGATAATACTTTTTATCGTCACTAGTTTCACCTATTGCAAATATAGAGAATCCAAGGTTCCAAGGTTCATTCTCAAACACGCTTCTATATGCCTCAAAGCAATTTGCCTGTTCCTTATTATTTACAATATCAGAAATCAACGGATTATGTGGCTGAACAGAAGCCTTATTAGTTCTTGGAAAACCTAATTCTCCAAAGAAAATTGGCTTATTCCATTTATCATAGAAGTTTTTTACTTCCTGTTTTATATTTTGTTTTCTATCATATATTTGGCTACGCTCTAATGAACTTATTAAATTTTCTACCGTATTCGTGTCATTAGAAGTAAGCTCAAAATAAGCTGCTATAGAAATGAAATCTACCTTTGAAAATATCCTATTATTTAATTTTTCATTATACTTATCTGTAAATTCTGGTGAGAAATCTTTCGCTGTAACCCAAAAATTTGTTCTATAAGTTAATAGACCTTTATATCGATCTCTAACATAATCAACCATATCACACATTTTCTGCTCATTAGATTCCATATACACAAAACTAGTCCCTATGTTTAATGCGTCAACATGATATGGTATAGCTATATCTTTAATTAAATTTCCCAAAACATTATTAGTCCAGTTATTAAAAAACTCATCTATATTATCTGGTTTCCATTCTGTTTCTCCCACACTTCCGTTTTCAATCCATGGATAAGGTTCTAATATTATGTTTATTTTCTTCCATCTTAATTTTTTAAATAATTCAATAGCCCTCTTCTCACTTCCTTTATCTATTATCATATTACCAGAAGTTCTACTATCTATATTTATAACTACTGGAACATTTAAAGTATTCAACTGCAATTTATCTATATCTTTAAGCACTTGATCTATATTATAGTCAGTTGATAAATTCCCAGATTTAATTTTTATTTGAAATTTTGAATTTAATGTTTTTCCCTCTATTTTATTAATCATCTCATTAATAAATCCTCTTGACTCTACGTTAATGTTATAAGCATAAAAAGCAAATGTAATCATACTTAAAGTAATAAATATTAATACTCCTCTTTTAGTCATTTTATCACCTACCACCTACTCTATCAGTTAATTGTATATTATTTCCATACACCTTCATTACTCAGTTTGCGTATTTCTCAAATTACTTTTTCAAAAATCTCAATAACTAGGAAAATCCTACATTATATTAATAACATTAAGCCTTCAAGCTCTAAATATAGCAACTTAATATTCAACACGACTTACAGTAAGTACTTCAGAAAACAAACTCTTTTACAATATAGGCGCGTTTATATTAGATATTTTTTCATTCCCTCTTACAAATATTATACCTAAATTCTTACTGTCTACTATTAGTCCTTTCTCTGAATTTCCTCAAAATAACTCTTTATCAGACTAGATAGAATTTTAGTTCCACCATCACATATTTTATCGAGCAAAATAGAAATAACAAAGATTTACATAGTTCTTCTAAATAACCTTATTATTACTTCTCATCAATATATCATCTTCTAATATATTACTATATAACGAAAAATTAGGCAAAAATGTAATGACAGCCCAACCCTGATTTTTATTTTTTATGCTCTATAAATAGAAAACGCCAACAATTTAGAAAAACTCTAAATTGTTGGCATCACCATTATTAATGGTGCACTTGGTGGGATTCGAACCCACGACTTCTGGAAAAATATAAGTTGGTATTTTTTGCTATTAAATAGTCATAAATGGCTCAAATACGTTTCCTAATATATTCCACATTGTTAAATATTACTGTCCAATGTTATTGGATAAGGGGCAAAAATGGGGCAAATTTATACTTCATTTCTTTTAAATCTAATATCATAATCTGATACTTTTAATAAATTGAACCAACTCAATTTTACAGACAGTGTCTGTAAAATTTTAAGATATTGTACTGCATCATAGAGCTATTAAATACTCTTACAACTTTTAAAAAAAATTAGAACTATATCTTAGGTATCAAAGCTTCTGAATCTGGTATGAAAAATTTACTTTTAAATTCATTTGCCATTTCATTAATCTCTAGATCATTACTTAAATCAATAATATCTACAAATTTATCTAAATCAAAACCTAATAAAAAATCTGTAGTAACGTTATAATATGATGCTAAACATTTTAATTGATCATATTTGGGTTTTGATTTGCCACTTTCCCATTTAGCAATCATACTTTTATTAATATTTGTATTAAATTTCTCATTAACATCCGTAGCTAATTCTTCTAAAGCAATATTTTTATTTTCTCTTAATCTCTTAAGAATTGCGCTTGTTACATCCATATTCTCACTCCTATATTTACCATTTTTACTTACCTAAATTATACAATTAAGCAAACCAAATGTAAATATTTCACATAAATACGATTAATATGATAGCAACTCCTATAAATCTTTAAACTTTAATTTAATCAACTTTGGATAGAAACTAATTTAAACATTAATACTATTTTTATTCACATTATTGTCTTTATTCTTAATACTTATCTACACAAAATTCTATTACTTGTTGATATATATAAATGTCAAGCTAGAAATGTAACTTTTTGATCATTTAAGAATGTGGTTTTTTAATCTTCTTCTTGTTTAAAATGATCTTTTAGTCTATATGATTTTCCATTGATTGTAACAACATGGGCGTGATGTAAAATTCTATCTAAGATAGCACTAGCTATAACAGGATCATAAAAAATATCATCCCAAGAGTTAAAATTTATGTTGGTAGTTAAGATAGTGCTTTTTTTCTCATACCTCATATCAATTAATTGGAAAAACAGTTTCGAATCTTCTTTATCTATAGGTAAATATCCCAATTCATCAATAATAAGAAGTTTATACTTACTAAAATGCTTAAGTCTAGCATCTAACCTATTCTCTAAATTTGCTCGTTTTAGCTGCTGCAGCAAATCATTACACTTAATGAAATATGTACTGTACCGGCGCTTCGCAGCCGCGATTCCTATAGATGTCGCAAGATGTGTTTTCCCAACTCCGCTAGAACCTAAAAATACAATATTTTCTTGTGATTCTAAAAAACGCAGTGTTAAAAAATCCAATATTTGATCTTTATTAATTCCAGGTTGAAAATTAAAGTCAAAATCTTTAATTTCCTTTTGATGTGGAAAAGCCCCAACCTTAACCATTGATTTAATCATATTGGCTTCTTTACAGTCGATCTCGTGAGCTGTAAGCTTAATTAAAGCATCAACAAAAGATAGATTGTTTTTTGTTGTAAAATCAATAACTTCGTCCAAATGAGTAATCATTTGCTTCATCTTCAAATATTCTAAATTATTTATGAGTTGTGTATATGTACTATTCATTTTGATATATTTCTCCTATCATTTTCAAATTATTTCTGGCTACTTCTATCATTTCATATGAATTTTTATTAAATGTTAAACCACTGATTTCAGCATAATGATCAGCATGATAATTTAACTTCTGATTTTTTATTCTATGAATAGTAACTAACTTTGTGCTATAATACACATGTAGTTGATCATCATAAACTTGAAGTTTTAGTTTTTTACCTATATATTCTGGTGGTACAGAATATTGGTTTGATTTATATGAAATCATACTTTGGCGATTTACTTTAACATTTGTGGTGATTATTTTGTGGTGATTTCTTATCTGTACTTTAGGCAGTTCTGATAAGAAATCTTTTTCTTTTTCTAAATGCAATATGGGTATTTTACCAGTTGATGTATGGCATGTACCATTAATTCTATTGTTTAAATCCGAAACAAGCTTATGCAGACCTTCATAATCTAAGGTTCCATTATAGGCCCTTATTTCGTCTAATAGTTTCATAGGAGCCTCAACTTTTGCTTTTGTATTCGGTCTTCCTGCTATGCAGGGACGGACCTTAAATCCATAGTCATCTGCAAATTGTTGAAATTTATTGTTTACTTTTCCCTTAGAATAAGTAGTTCGAGGGTTATCCATAACTGTTTTCATGTTATCTGTTAGTAATTCTTTTGGCACACCTCCAAAAGTTTCGAATGACTCATCTAAAAAAGATAGTAGTATATCTTGCGTTTTATCAATCGATAATTTATATACTCTAAACCTTGAGTATGAAAGGATTACCACAAAAATATTTATATTAATAATTTCACCTGTAGTCAAAACAAATTCTATATTTTCTTTCCAATCCAATTGTGCTTGTTGCCCTTTCTCCGTTTCATATCGCATAGGCGAAGCATTTGATATATGTCCTTTTTTCCTATTATTAAAGTACTCATTAAATTCTGAGTGATTAGAAATGTATCTTCTAAACGAAGATTGTGCGCAATCTAGTCCATGATTATCTTTTAGATATTGCCATAAAATACGTTTATAATAAAATACTTGAATTGAATCTTTGCTAAGAAGCTCTTTTATAATAGGCTCAAAAGCTTCTATTTTAGATTTGCATTTTCTAGTGGTAGGTTTGACATATCCATTTATATATTTGCCTACGGTTCGAGGATCAACTCCAAGTTCTCTAGCTATTTGGCTTTTATTTACTTTCAAATTGTTTACCTCCATAAGTGGCTTTAATTTATGAAGATCTTCTACCTTATTTATTTTAATTTCTGAATAAATGTTTGTTTGTATAATCATAATTACCCCCAATAAATATTGGGTAATTATAATTTATAAAAACTAATTTGTACATTCTTAAATGATCATTTCCTTACATTCTTATCTTATCATTTATAATATATATTATAGACAATATGTTTAACATCTTTCTATATCTATTCTTGGTATTCTATCATTTTTAATTTGTCTACTCGGTACTTTTCTATTTATTACTCCGTACCTTTCTCATTCTCTCTTATCTTATAGTCTATCACTTTCAACCTGTCTACTCGGTACTTTCTTTCTTATACTCAGTACCTTACTACCTATAACTCTCTTTGATATTTTGTTATTTTCAGCTATATACTCGATACTTTTTTTCATACTTAGTACCTATATAATTTTCACCTTATCCTACTAAAAACAATATTATTTTTTAATTCCTTCCTTAATTTATTTTAAAGAACTACTAATGTTATATCGTTGCACTTTTCTGTTGCTTCGTTGCACTTTTCTGTTGCTTCGTTGCACTTTTCTGTTGCTTCGTTGCACTCATACCGCTTTCCGTTACATTTTCATTACTTACGTTACACTTTAGCTATTTTAGAACATATCTAATTTTATTACCTGAACCTTCTTTTTTTATTTTTTCTTTTTTTATTAAGCTATTAAATAGTCTTACACTTTTATATTTTTCCAAGCCTAATTCAGATTTACAGATTGAATTAGTAATATATCCATTTTGTGTTACATAATTTAATATTTTAACTTCGTTATCTTTAAGCTTTACATCATTAACTATATTATCCCCATCATCTATAGGACTTGAATTTTCATCATCAAACATACTAGAAAGCATATATTTAGTTCCTCTTCCAACACCATCTGCTTCTAAAAATCCCTTATCTACTAATGAAGATAATATTTTATTACTATTTACTGTGTGGGTATCTAAAAGTTGTTGCAATCTATTATTAGTTACACATTCTTCCTGCTCTGCTGTAACTAAAGCCATAACTTCATCCTTACTTAACTTTGAATATTTTTCTTTAAGAACTGATTTAAGCTTTTCAATACTTTCTTTAGGCAATATTGATGTTGTTTTTAAGGTAAGTGTAATTCTATCTGGATCATAGGTTTCTTCTAAATCTGGAACTATCCATTTTTGCTCTTTCCATGCTAAATGGATATTTTCAAGACCAGATCCTGCTCTTTCACCAACACCTAACAAATTAAACATCTTAAATATGTTTTCATTTCTTGGATCACTGACTCCACCTTTTAGTGCTTCTTCTCTTGTTATCCGTAAATTACCTGGATTAAAAAATTTAAAATAAGTTTTTCCCTTTTCAATAACTATTCCTCTAGGTAATCTATAATCTGCATGTATAATGGAATTTGCAACTGCTTCTCTGACAGCCTTATGAACTCTTGTATCTTCCTGCCTGATTCCATCAATAGTTCTAAAAGGAATATTTAAATTATCTGTTATTTTATTTATAATCTTAAAATAGAAATCAAATAAATTTCCAGACCATGTTCCATCAGATGATATAATCCTATAATCCCATCTAACTTCATCAGATAATTTTTCTCTGTAATCTAGAAAATACTTAGGAAATTCATCTACAATTGATCTTTCTTCTCCAAACATCAAAAGCCCTGCTGCAGTTATTCCTTCTCTACCTGATTTTCTATCTTTTCCATAAGCACCTAATTTATAAAGAAAAGTTTTATTATCTAACGATAGCCATGGATGTTGTGGTTTTAGCGTACCTAATCTATTTCTAAAACTATTAATAGTATCAATATTTAAATCTTCCATTCCAAATCCATCTAAGATAACACTATCTTGTGATATCTCACCCTGATCTGCCAACATTCTTTTTATCTCTTCACTAGAGCATTTATAATCTCCAGAATAATTTCTTCTAAATGTTCCAGAACTCTTACCTTCATTAAATGGATTTTCTCCAATATATACTGGCCTTTGTCTTCTATCTGCTTTGGGTACATTTATTAATACTATTGTTTTATCCTCGACTACTCTGGTTTCAACAGAATTGTTACTTAATATATTGGAGCTTACTTTTTTAGAATTATTTAAATTATCCCATAAGTCCTTAATAATATCTTCTGCATTCTCCACTCCAATAGGATAAAACTTCCCCTTTTCTTCCTTCACTCCAAGAAGAATTGTTCCTCCATTGGTATTAGCAAAAGCTGAATAAGTTTCCCATAGATCCTTAGGCAATCCCCCTCCAGCTTTCTTACATTCAATTTCATCATTTTCAACTAGCGAAAATATATCAAGTTCCATAACCCTTCTCATCCCTCCATTCCTTTAAATTATCTATCCTTTGCTACTTACTATTAAATCCAAATATCTATATTCCTATTTTAACATTAAAAATAATTTTATTCACAATCTTTGTCCTTATTTTTATATTTATCCACATAAAACTTCACATTATTTGATATTTATATTATAGCCAAAATAATGCTTATATAAAATTTCATTTCAAATTAATTTTTTTTCTATGCTTCTTTGTATATTTTTTAATTTTTATCATCTTTATCCTTTGTAAAAATCATCTCTAAATATTTATCCCAATATTCGTCATCTCCATCAAACTCTTTTAGCCAAAAATACATCATTAATATCTCTATATACTGCTTTTTACCTTTTATATATGGTTTACTAGAAATCTTCGGATATAACAAATCAATACCAAACAAATTTGTTTTCTTAGTATAATCATATTCATATTTTCTATATGAATTTTCAACTCTCTTTTTATGAGTCCTAGGCCACATATCATCATTATCAAAAAATTTATTTAAGTATGAGTATACAAAAACCTCTATATTTACACCATACTTTTCCATGGTATCCTCTAGCCAAGCTGTGATTTTGTCAGATAAAAATGGAGCTCCAAATTCCTCATTACTTTTCATCCTATGATAATCTTTAATAAATAGAAATATCATTTCTGATTGATTCTTTAGATAAGGATATTTCTTTATTAAACCAGAATAATATTCATAAGAAATACTTCTAAATTCTCCATCTGCACTCATAGCAAGAAACAATTCATTCTCATCAAGTATATTTCCTATAATTTTATTCATACAATTCCCATGCTTATCATAGGTATCTACAAGCCAATCTTTAATATTATCACTATACTTACTTAATTGCTTTCTATATTTATTAAGTCTTTCATTATTTAATATAGTTTTTTGATCAATTTCACTGATATCTAAATAATTATTGTAATATTCAAATATATAATCAATGCAGCACTTAATATTCTCCAGTCTTTTATCCAGGTCAAACTCATTCAACTTATCTTCCTTTTTTCTCTTTTCAATATATTCTTCAATAGTAAGCATAGTATTCCTCCTTAAATTTATATATAACAAAACAGCCTTAAGAATATAAAAACTAATTTGTAAATTCTTTAGACTGTTAGTTTTAATGTTATATATAAGCCGAGTTCTGTAATCCTTAATTATCTACTAAACAACAATATTCTGATATGATTTATTCATTTTTTTATCTCTAACAATATTTGTAATAAAAATAATGAGAGTTTTCTTTTTTTCATTTCTATACTCTTTGAATTCACTAGAAATAAGATATAATATTATATTTAATTCTAAAATCCTAAATTTATCTCTTTGAATATTTGTTAATGAACTCCACCATTCGATTATGTTATCAGCATTTTCCTTTACACTATCTGATATCTTATAATGTTCCCAATTTAATTTCCCATCTTTAGATTCTTGAACTATCTGCATGAATATATCTCTATCTTTACTTTTACTTTCCTTTGAGTAATTTTTTTCTTCAATAAGATTTTCAATATCAACATTAGGATAATTCTTAAGAAGCCTTACCAAATCCGAAATTTCGCCTCCATTTGGTATTGAATTAAATAAATTTTCAATCTTATTATATCTTTCCAAAATGTCTATTAAATCTTCTGTTTTCATTTTATTCCTCCATTTCTTCAATATATTCTAATATCTCATTAGCAAGTTCAATATATTCCATATAATTTGTTTCCACTCCAGCACCCATTGTTTCTGATACATCCTTCCTATCTTTAATTTCATTTTGAAACAAATGAAAATCACCCTTAATTCGATTTCTATATTTAGTTGTATCAGTATTTCCTTTTCTCATCGTTTCAAATATTCCTAATAATTGAGGACATCTACCAAAAATAAGTGTAAATAGTTCAGGATATTTACCATCTTCACAATAACTTTTATATACATTTTCTATAACATTAACATAATGCTTTACACCTTTAACACTTAATTCATCCATAATTGTTGGAACAATATAATAATCTGAATATAAAAAAGCACTTTGAGTTATTATATTATTGCTTGGTGGACAATCAAAAAAAATAAAATCATATTTATATATTAATTCATTATCTTCCAAAAAATCTCGTAAAATCAAAATATTTTCAGAATGATCATCAATCCTTAAATCCATGCTTATCTTATCCAATCCACCATTTTTATAAAATAAGCTATTAGGAATAAAATCAATTTGATTGGTTGTTTTAATTATACTTTTGTAATCTACTTTTGCATTAATATTTCCAATACTTTTTATCTGCATATATATATCATAAACAAAATTCAAAGTCTCATTACTTTCTAAATCATCTAGTTGTTTTCCATAACTTTTCATGCAGACTTCGCTTAGTGAAGATTGTGGATCTAGATCAATCAATAATACTTTTTTATTATTTTGTTTAGCCATTTCAACCGCCAAATTATATGTACTCGTAGTTTTTCCAACTCCTCCTTTATAATTTCCAAAAAAAATTTTTTTAGCCATAACATTATTCTTCAACTTTTTAAGCATTATATTTCCTCCTTTATTACAATAACAACATTAAAATACTTTATATTTTTTATATGTAAATATATTTATCTCACAAATTACTTTCTAAATTAGCTACAACTCAAACAAATTTAAAATATTTTTAATATAATAATTAACTGCATCGTAATTATCTATGTCCTTGTTTAAATAATTTCCAAATGATTGAAGCATTTGATTTATAGCTATTTGATAATTATAATATTTTTTAGCTGTTTTTTCGTGTATATCCGAATCTTCTCCTGAATCAATTTTAAATCCGACTACTTTCATATATCTCTCAAGGCTTGGTTCAAAAATCGGGAATTGTTTATTATTTATTGTATTTAAAAGAATTGACATACTTATATATTTAAATCCATGAAAAGTTAATAATTCTTTATAAATTCCAGTTAATTCAAAGTCTTGTTTTTCTTCTTTAATATTTTGAAATTCTTTAACTTTTCGCAATAATTCTCTTAATTTTATATACTCTTGAAGCGTTTTATTTCCTATGTAATTATTCGTAGTGTTGTCCTCATTTTGAGAATCTTTGATTTTAAATTTAGGTATTACAGATTTAATAGCTGAATCAAATCCATTCATATTTTCTTCATCTAACGTATCCATATCTAAATATTTATAAAGTTTTTCCTTATTCTCATCCTTTTTCCTTATCCAATTATTATATTTTTCAATATGGTTATATTCCCCATTATTATCTTCCTCTGATATACCTCCAATATATACTTTTAACAACCTTTTCTTTAGATTATCTAACTTTTCCAATATCTTTTTACTTTTAAAAAATTGGTCAGATACAGATGTTGTAACATTATAATTTATATGAAACCTGGCGTACCATTTTTTTTCTATATCTAAGCCTAGTTCATTCAAGAATCTAATATTATTTTTATTATCTATCAAATAAGCATCTTCCATTTTTATGTTTGAAACCTCAATATTATAGTAGTAATTAGGTAGTAATTGTATCAAAATATTTTCTTCTAACGACAAAGAAAAAGTTTTTGTTTCTGCTTCAAGAAACTTGTCCACCGAGAAAGCATCTAAATCAATTTCTGATTTTTCATTTTTATAATATTCAAAATAACATGTTTCATTGACTGAATGTTCAAAAAAAGCAAGTAATTTTATAAATATATTTCTATTTATCTGCACATATTCAACACTTCCATTTTCAAATTTAAACTTCATCTTAATATCGCGTCTCGTTAGAGTTTCACCAGTAAAATATATATTTTCACCTAACTTGGATAGCTTTTCATTAATCTGCTTAACTTTACTTACACTTGGTGGTTTACTCTCATTACCTGGATAATCCCAAGATTCCTTACATGAGCATACTGCTTTTTTAAATTTATCCCCTAAGATTGTATTCATAAAGTTCTCACTAGATGCTGTATCACTTGCATGATGCCCAATTTTCCAAAAAATCGTCCTTGTTAAGTCTATTTTTTCTTCTTTACACTTCTCTAATATTATATTCTCGTTTTCCACTGTAGCATCACCCATAAATAACAAATGATATTCATCAATAATTACATCAATTACTATTGAATTAGCATTTAAATCAATTGTATTATACCTATGAAAACTAGAAGAATCAGGATACAATATTTTTATATACTTATCAAAAATTTCTTCTATTCTTAAAAGAACCTCTTTATCTATTTGTTCACAATGAATCATATTATCTTTATCCACTGATATATTAGTTAATTGTTGAATCTTTTTTAAATTGGTTTTACTTATGTTATTATCGTCTGGTGTCCAATAGAATACTCCTTTTATACCTAGTTCTGTAGTACCTATCAACTGTAATATTCCACCTATATGATCCCCGTGTGCATGAGTTAGAAATACATAATCTATATTTCTTCCCTCCGATAGTAATTTCTTCTTGACATCTAATAATTTATTACAATGACCAGTATCTATAATTATTTGAATATCATTAGGAAGCTTAATATAAATACAGTCTCCAAATCCTACTCCAAAGCATATTATTTCTACTTCTTTACTCATTTTTTCCTCCATATATAATTATTATACTGCAATCTTTTCCAATTTATCCTCATACATCCTAAAACTTTTAGATATTTTACTATGTATTAAATCAAGTTAATCTTTTAACTTATCGCTACTTATTTAAATATAAATCTGCTATTTTTATAACTTTTAAAAATTTCATTATTAATTACCAATACAATAGGGGTCTTTTCCAACTTAAAATCATACGGATTCATATTCATTTGATATAAAGAAATTCTCTTTTCTTCACATATATTTATTAAATCTATTCTATCTCTATCAATTATTTTACATCCCATGTATATGGCTGCTGGCTTGGGAACTTTCTTTAATACAAAAGATTCTTTATCATCAAAGGCATTAGTAATCATTCTCCATTCACATTCATACTTCCAATCAATATATTTAGTTGTGAAAGCCTTCATCACTGATTCTTTAGTAATTTTCTCTTTAATTATAGGAAACTTCTCACTATAAACGATTGGATATAACTCATTAAATATCGATATATCAACTATCTCTTTGAGCATTGTATTTTTATATTGTTCATTTAGTTTATCAAAATCATATTCTATGCAGATACCTTTATGATAATTAGCATAATGGCTCCACATTAATATTGAATCATTTCTTTCTGAAAAACAACATATTCGAACGCTCCCTGATAACTTTTGAAAATTCTTCAAAAGTTTTTCTTTAAAATTTTCAGCTATATTATCAACATAATTAGGATCAACATATTTAAATCCCACCGTTTCGCTAAGTTCTTTAAATATTAAATTTTCATTATGAATTGAATCTTTAACTATATCTATTGGGGATTTATCAAATTCCATATTTGCCAAACTATCATACGGATCATTGAAATTTAATGGACTTTGGAATGTTAATACACTTTCTTTTAAATTTTTAATAGCATAATCTAAAGATAAATATTTATATAGATTCTTGGGTTTATATTTTAATAACAAAGCGTTGGCTTCTTTACGTTTTTTTTCTTGGCTTAATAAACAATCATTATAATCCTGTTTCCATTTAAAATTGTCATCCAAAGTATTAACTTCAATATTATTTTCCTTGCAAAAATGTAACTCTTTTTTGTGTTTATTTATTTTCCATTTCTCTTTTTTAAATTGTTGTGCTTTGTTTCTTCCATTACTGTACTTTCCCATTATACATAATCTCCTTATGATAACTTCTATAAATATTACGTATATAAGAAATGATGCCTTAATTAAAAGTGTAATTTGCTATAATAATCTCTCTATTATTTTCCCATAAATTGTAGCAAAAGTCTTCCTAAAAATGTATAAAATATTCACATTAATGAATTTACTATATGAAACTTCCTATATTTTCCCAAAATTAAAGATAGTAAACATGAACTTACTCGCATTTACTACCTTACTAATTTGCTTATATTGATGATCTTATGCAGTTGCTATTTCATTCTCAACAATACTAGTATAATTAAAAATAAAATATTCTACTACTTAATCCGAAATCCACTCTTATCAACTCCAAATCCATCAGGTGTAACACAATCAAAATACATTTTCCCATCCTCATCAAAAGCATAACACCCACAATCAATCCACTTCCATAAAGGTTTATCCATACTTCCCCTTATCATCTTGCACTTTTCATCTAAGTAATACCAGACATTATTATTTACATCTTTATACCAGCAATTCTGCAAAGCATATCCCTTATCATCAAAAATATACCACTCTCCATTAATCTCCTGCCAGCCATCTTTTGATGTAAAATAACATTTATTATTGACACTCATACAATAAAACCATCCAATATGATTTTGATTCCAACCCACTTTCCATTCCTCAGAACTAGAACTATTAACTCCAATTAATCCACAAACAATAGCCCTTGCAATAACTTCTGGATCATAGACATCTGCATCATCACTATCAGCAAACAAACACTCAACCAATATTGCTGGCATAACAGTTTTATTTAAAACAATAAGGCTTCTTGTTTTTACACCTCTATTAGTTAGATTTAAGCTACCTGCCAAAGCATTACTAACTTTTACAGCATACTGGTTAGCCACTTCTGATTGACCAGTAACCAATACTTCTGGACCAGTTCCTCCCCCTGCATTAATATGAATCTCCAAATACAATTCTACCTCTAATGATTTTGCGATTTCATTAGCTTCATTTGTTCTTTCATAACAATCTTCACAATTATAGCTATTGCCCTTATCTATTCTAAGTAAATTAACTCCATGCCCTTTATACTGCAAATACTGTGATACTAAAACTCCTATAGTTCTTGTACAATTGCTCTCATTTAACCTATCAATAACTCCACATCCAGTGTTACCACTTGCAGTATGACCTACTGCTATTATAAAATTACTCATTTTTACATATCATCTCCTTAATCTTTTATTTTTTTATATTTACATCTAAGTTATATGTATTTCAGCCATATATACTATATATAGAGACAAATTCAACAACAAACACAATATATGTAATTTTATCACTTTAATTCATGACTCTTGATTCAAAAAGGAGGTTTATATGGATTTTAATTATATTGAAGCTTTAGTTACCAGATGTAAAAATAATGATGAAGCAGCAAAAGAAAAATTATCTGAAGAATTTAGGCCATTAATTTATAATATTTCTAAAAGAACTTTCATTGATGGGTTTAACTCACATGATATTATTCAGGAATGTTATCAATCTCTTTTTAAGTCTGTATCCATGTACAATTTAGAAAAGCATAGATTCGTTGCCTATGCTACTAATGCTATTAAAAATAATATGAGTTATTTAATCAAAAGAATTAAAACTAGAAGATCTACTGAAGGTAATGATGCATTAAGCTTACATGATAATGTTGAAAATAATTTTCCTGACTTTGAAATCTCAACTGAAACTTCATTATGTGAAATGTGTGACTATGAAGATTTAAAATTAGCTCTTAAGAATTTAACTGAAGAGGAAAAAGAACTTATAGATTTTGTATTCTATAGAAATTACACTATAAAGGAATATGCTTATATAAAAAATATGTGCTACTCTACTGCTATTCTAAAAAAGAAAACTATTTTAATAAAAATCCTAAATAATATTTCATTGTATCATTAAACATAAAAAA
Source organism: Clostridium sp. MF28 (assembly GCF_002969175.1). Classification (NCBI taxonomy): domain Bacteria; kingdom Bacillati; phylum Bacillota; class Clostridia; order Eubacteriales; family Clostridiaceae; genus Clostridium; species Clostridium sp. MF28. Next base: position 3,828,795 of record NZ_CP014331.1, on the reverse strand, counting down.
TCAACAGCTCCAAGGTTCAATGTATCCTTGGAGCCGTTATATTTATTATAATGATATCAATATTTCATTTTCCTACTCAAAATTAAAATTATTCACAACCTCTGTAGTTTTATCCACATAATTGTCAACAACTTGATCAATTCCATCACAGATGTACTTCAAACTGCACCCTTCACATTTATTAAGTATTCCTTCCTCTAACAAAGAACATTTTGAATCATAATCAAAAGTAGAATTTCTAATAGCAAGGGCTATTTGTTTCTTATCAAATACTTCTCCTTCTTCTGATTTAATTTTAATTTCATCCTTAACCATATCACAACACACTCCACAATTTATTTTCAGCTTCAAAAAATTTATCCGCTACTATTATGGATATATGGTTTGTTATCTACAATAACATTAAAATAAATACTATTTTTTATACAAACATCCTTTTAGCCCTCACTTTTTAAGCATATTCTGAAGAATATATATTCTTCTATGGTAATATTCTAAAGAATAAATATGGTGAAGAATATTACCATATTAGAATATTCTCCATTTTTACATATATCCTAAGTAAGAATACACGTAAAGGAGATTTCTTATGTCTAAAAGAAAACAAAATGAACCACCTAAAAGCGATTTTGCTCCTGATGAAAATGAAGAAATACTAGGCTTTACATCTGAACCAATTACATCTGGTCCATGTATTTCATCTTTTTCCTTTGATGATGATGTAGTGGCAGAAAATATTAATGTTACTAATGCTAATAATGATTCCTCTCTTAAACTTAATAATACTACTCACAATGTTTCATCTAATAATACAGCTACATCTGAAAATGGCACTATTGCATTTAATAATAAGATCCTTGCAGATAACAGAAAAGCTTCTGTAGCAAATGGTATGGCTCCACCTATTAATGGTGAATTCCTAGATACTAAAAGAACATATATGCTTAGAGCCTCTACTGTTAGGAAAATCAACGAACTTAAAAGCATACATCCTGATTTAAATACTTATGTAAGTACAATAGTAGATTTAGCTATAGCTCACTATTATAATTACATAGTCAATGAAGGCGGAAATCAATAATATATTTTATAGCTATTATTTATAATAAATTTTATTAGCTACAATCGAATTGTTTATGTACATTCATATATCCATTAAGAGGAGGTGGATATATATGCAAGTAACTGATTTAATTACATTGGTAACTAACAATGGCTTTGCTATAGCTGTAGCCGCATATTTGCTAATACGCTTAGAAAAACAAATTGCTAACTTATCATCATCAATTAATAAGTTAAATACTATAATATCAGCTAAACTTGGAGTAGCTATTGATACCGATGGTTCTAATGATGATTCTCATAAGGTAGCTTGAGAAAAAGGCAATAAACATGCACAATGTTTATTGCCTTTAAACTTATTTATATTTTGAATTTGCTATTTAAATTTTTAATATGAAACCACTCAATTAATCAGACAAATTAAAATTTGTTAATGGTATGTAGTTTTTTACAAATACCACCCATGTTCACGATGAAAAGCAGGTCCTTGTGGCTTTTTCCCTGCCCAATCTCTTTCGCTTTTAACCTTATCAAATAAATCTAAAATATTCTGAAACTTAATTTTCAAAGAATCATCATATTTAGGAGAGCAAAACTTCTGTCGTACTATTTCTCTTTCAGTTTCCCACTGACTATCCGTTAATTTTTTTATCCATGCAAGACTATATTCATGAGGTTCTTTATTGATAAATCCTTTATACATCCCATATCCGCCTACTACTAAACCGCTTAAACAAAACATCAATTTTTTCTTTGCTTTTTTATCCATATAAATTTCCTCCATAAATTCCAATTTATAATACTTAACATTAAATTGGAATACACCTACTTTATTTCTAATTCAAATTTCGCATCATTTTCATTTATCCATGGAACAATTGTTTCTAGAATGGCATAGATAATTTCTGAAGGTTTTTCATCTAATTTCATAATAATACGTATATTATCTTTTTGAGCCATAGGAAAATCTTTTTTAAATTCATCACTTTTTATAAATACTAGATAGTTTTCTATCTTATCTAAAAGTAAAGTCTGAGTCTCTACTGAATCATCTAGTGAACCAGAAGATATAATACATAAATCAACTCCTCCATCATTTCTTTCTCCTAAAATATCCAGTTTATTTGCATCAAAAATCATTTTATCCCCCTTAAAATTGGAATTTACAAAGACGATCTAATTCAATAATTATGAGAATAAAAATCTAGAATCGGTACTCCTTTAGATATCAAATAATTTCCTATACCACTTTCTATATCTGATCTATATAATCCATCTTTAATATTCTTCAATGGAAAAATTAATACCTCACTATCATCCCATTCTAGACCTAAAGATTGATTGATCAAACCTGCCGTAGTATTGTTTTTAGCATAATCAGAAAAATATATATCACAACCTGTTCCGATAACACTTATATAGTTTTCAGTTGTAAATTTTATCCAAACAATATCTTCTTTACTTTCTTTATTTATTTTGGAATAGTCTATTCTTCGCTTTTCTCTTTTCTTGGGTTTAATAGCTGGGTCAAAAGCTATTTCCATATCCATAGAATATAGGAAATCCTTAACATACTTTATAATGTCGTCTCTCTTAACTACAGGCAACTGATATTGTTCTTTAGCCTTTTCAATTCTAAAGTTTAATTTTCCATTTAAATTATCATTAGATACAGTTCTATTTTTTATTGAAGGCATAATCCACTTCAAGTATTCTTTATTATCCATAATATATTAATACTCCTACACAAATTATAATTTTTCTGCTAATTATATAAATCCCCTTTGTTTTACAGACAAATACTATTCTGCAACATATTATACATATATTATAACTGTAATTACAATTTTTTCATATATATCAATTACTATCAACTACAAAACCATATAAAAAAATTTAATGTTTTCTGCTACCACTTAGCTCTAAATTTACTTCTAAGCTTAATGGCCAGAAAGAAACAATCCGCAACACATTAAAGCTCCGCTTCAAGCTATTGCATTGTTACTTTCTTCTGATGTTATTTTAAAGTGTGGCTAGTGATTTCAAGGCTTCACCTTCAAGTCAAAGGAAGTAATAAACAAGCTTATAAACTCATTCATAATATTTATAGATAAGTATGTTGATATAGCATAGATTAAACTAAATGTGTACACTTTAAAGCTTGCCTATTACCCTAAATTATAACTCGCTTACGCTCAAACAAATGAAGAGAAGTACAAGCTGCATATAGCTTTTATTGATTATTTATTTGTATATTCATTAAGTATCTATAAACGATAGTGATAGGTATACAGCTTGCACTTCTCCTTAATCCGATGGCCTGCGGCAGCAAGGAATAAATATATAGGAGCACTGCGTGCTCCTTGTGGCTGCGCCACTCCATTAGTTTTTGGTATCTTACTACATATAGTATTTAAGCTAGATATTTATATATTAGAATGATTATATTTTTATATTAGAGTATGTATAGTTGTTATAGTTATATATATTCCTATATACGCATTTTTTAAAGGACAAATTCTTTTATTAGATAATCATTTGGGCGCCTTAATCCACCACCCAAAAAAGGACAGGTCATCAGCTAGAGCTTCTAGGCGCCTAAAAGTCTCCTCCACAGTCGGAGCCTTTTATTCACCAAGAATCTCTACGCATTAGACTAGTCCTTTGTTTGGGTTCCCGGTGGGGCGCATTGGGAAATCTAAAACTAAAGTATATTGGCCAGACGAGCTGGCAAAAGATTGGGGGGCTTGGACATGCCATCACCAATACTAAGGTATGTTTAAGAAAGGTGATGGCAATTCCATTTTGTACAGGCTTGGTACTTCATGTAACAAAGGTATATTGTGTAACGAACGCTTTAATGTCCAATAACTAAAAATAATAAAAGATGTTTTATGGAAATTATTTTTAGTTATTCGGCATTAAAGCTGTTGTATTATTTAAATATAGAGAAAATATAAAATAAAGCCTGCACAAAAACGTCCCCCTGGTGAAACTTTAGAGAATACTTTTAACTAGGTTTTTTCATAGCTTATGGTATATTTATTTAAAAATCTAGTAAAGATACGCTTCGCTTTTGATCTTGACTATATTTTTAAATAAATATGTGTAGTCACTATGAAAAAATCTATGTCTTAGTATGCTGCTCAGTGGGACAAGCTTTTCTAAAGTTTGGCAATATATCCTGGTCAGAAGCTTGTCCCGTTTAGATTTGAGATAGCTGCTGACACCTCATTGCTTGTCCATATTATAGCGTTTATTCCTGGGGGATTTTCTCCCCTTATGTAATTAGAATGGTAATTCATCAGAGCCAACGCATTTAAGTACATTTTCATGCTCTGTAGCTATTTGTTTATAATATTCTTCTTGAGATCTTTTAAACTGCTCCTCCATTTCAGCCTCCCAATCCATAAAATAGCTATCATCTCTTTTACTTCTAACTGATTTCCAAAACTCATAATCTTTATCATCAACACTATAAATTCCTTTTCTTGCTATACTCTTTTGAAAACTTAATTTCAACCCATAAAGACTTAATCTAGCGCCATCATACTCAATAATTATTGAGCCATCTTTTAACCTATAAGCTGTTTCAGAAAATCTGAATTCCTCAAGTTCACTCAAATATTTGTACTCTGCTATTAATGTTTTTGCCTCATATTTTCTCTTATCCAATTTCAATACCACCTTTTCTTTTTTTGCTCTCCCTCCCCTATTTATATTCTGCCCACTTATAGAAATTTAATACATTTTTATGTACAAAAAAGTACCCTTTTAGGTACCTTAAATTTATCATTTTATTCTCCTATACACATTTTCATAAATGACCTTATAGTTTTACTTACATCTTTTCCGTTTCTATAACAATACTCCTCAAACTTATTATATAATGCCATATCGCATTCTAAATGAACTTGCTTTGTTGGTGGTTTTTTAATCTTTTCTTTTTTCCTTTCTTCCATGGATTTCCCACTCCTTCCTAGTAAATTATTCTGTCCAACACATAACTTTCCTATACATTTTTTGTACAAAATTTATTTCATTTTTGTACAAGCAATACAGAATATTTGTTCGCATAATTGGGAATAATTATAATATAAAGTTAAGAAAGGATTTTACATATATGAGATACTTTTCATTCATTAGATGGCTTACAGTCAAAGAAGGATTTAATTCATTTGCACACTATAAAGGATGGCTAGATATTATATCTCAAAAATCTAAAGAAGATGCCGAAAAAACTGATTTGTTTTATCACGAAAAATATGAATATTGGCAAAAACACCTGAAAACTGAATGGGATTAGAGGCATCTTGTCACGAGTCCCAAGTAAAAATACATATGAAAGGATTTGTTATAATGACCTTTGCAACCTGGTTAAAAAAAGAAGAAGGATTTACCTCAAAATCACAATATGATTGCCTTTTAAATACCCTACCTTATGAAGCAAGAAGAAAAGTAAGCCTATATTATAAAGAGAAATATAAATACTTTATTACCACTAACCCAAAACAACTTGAACTTGAGCTAAAATAATCCTGAAGAGGTCCACCTCTTCAGGATCACTTTACATACTTAATTCTAGTAATAAATCAAAAATCAATTATACTAAAATATAATAATAGTCTAAACTAAAAACAAAACTTAAAGCATTGAAAACCTACAGAATCAACTACCAAAATTATAGGACAAGCCTCTGTTGTTTTTTGGGCAAATACTTAAACTCCATAGAAAATAAATATTGTACAGGGGTGAGCGCAGCGAATTCCCCTTTACAATATTTATTTTCTATTAGTATAATTGCTCTCCCAAAAAACATTATTTTAAACATGCTCTATTATTAAAACCATAAAATTAACCTTATCTTTATTTTTCTATAAACTTAAATTTTATAATTTCTTTAGTAATAGAGCTTGTTTAAAATTTCATTATTGGTATTAACTATACCTTAAATCTAGCATACCATAAATAAAAAAGAATGATCTACTAGGGTGTATAGACCATTCTAAATACTGGTTATCATTTATTTAATAAGGGGTAAATAATGTTTTACTATCTTATACATTTATAATATAGTATTAATATGTCAATGATGTGACAAGCTATAATTTCCTTTATCTGCACCTAATTTAATACTTTATGTACCAACATATTTCATTTAAAATAAATCTATGAGTTTAATGAATCTTAGAATATAGTTACTTTTTAGGTGCAAACGAATTAATTATACTCCATATTTTTTGTGGATTTTTCGTCACATTTTTACTTCCACATTCACCACAGGCATTTCTAAAATCATAATAGTTTCTCTGATAACACTCTTCACAAATTGGATGCTTTAAAAATGACATATTTAATACATTTACAGCAACGTCCCATGTAGAGCCATCAAAATGAATAAAATCCTCTTCTTTCAGAAGAGATTGTCCACTATGTCTATCTCTTTTGTTATCAATACCATACGGTTCCAAAAATTCACCAATAGCTTTTTGAGCTTTTTTTATGCACTCTTTATCATCTAAAAGTTTTAATTCTTCTTCTCTTTTGTTTTTTTCAATTTCATTTACTTCAAATTTATATTTTTTATATTTTTCATGAATTGATTTATTTTCTTCATCTATTCTCTTGGTTTCTAATTCTTTTTCTCTTATAATTTCATCTAATTTAGCTATAGTCTCATATTTTTCTTTAAGAATCTGAGTAGAATTAACCAAAAAACCAGCTTCATTTAATTTTTTTTCGAGTTCTATATATTGCTCATTTAAAGAATTGATTTTTTCTTGGATAACTCTTTGTTCTTCTTTTAGCCTATCATTAGCTTCAATACATTTTTCTTCAGCGTATTTTCGTACTGCAATCTTATCTTCGATAAATTTAATTTGATTTAATACACTCTCTAAGTTTGTATTTTCTTTTTGTATTTTTTCATTAATTTCGTTTAAAACTTTCCTTTTCTTATTAATCTCACTTTCAACTTCAATCATTTCAGGAGAGTTTTTTAAAGACAATTTTTCTTTTATTATTCTACCTTGCTCTTTAATATCTTCACTCAAATTAAGTTTTCCATATTTTAATTTATCAACTGTTAATAAGCCACTTCTTTGTAAATTCCCTTGTATTAATCTCGAACTATATCTATCTGCTAACCATAAATATTTCTCTACATAGTCTTTGTAAATGTCATTACTTATGATCCTTCTATCATAAAATTCAGCATCATGAAGAACTACTCCATCTGCACGGCTTGAACCTGTGACAATATAAAAATTATCAGGAAAATCATTTACTAAATCAGATAAAATGTTATTTTCGTCATTTTTACCACTTTGTTTTAAATCATAATAAATAGAAGCATCAAACACACAATAAAATTCATCATCATTATCAATTATTGCTTCAATAATTGATAATAGCGGTTTTATTGATATTTCCTTTGGAACCATTTGTGAATACCACCAACATACATTAGTTCCATCAATAGTAATTTTCTCCATACTCAACATCCCCTTTGTTTTTATTTATTACTCAGTTATAAAGTACACAAGACTAATATTTCTCCAATACAATTTATATTTGTGTAATGATGCTATTTATTAATAAACCTTATGAGTTAATCCTTGTAATATTACTAATGAAATATCTATCCCCAAATTTTTTAAAATTCCGCAAACTTCTTCTAATGTATTTACTTCTGCTATTTTTCTTCCCATCGTTTCCGAACCTTGACTTACTGAATAGTGTTTACTCAACGAATCACTGTAACCATATCTATTCTTAACATCCTCTTCAGTTTTTTTAGCTACATCTAATATATCATCACGTATTTCTTCTAAATTCTTCTGTTGCGTTCTAATACTCTCATTATATATATAATCTTCTTCCTTTTCTTTTTGCAGTTCATCTCGTATCTCTTTTAAGTTCTTATTTACTTTATCTGTTATCTCATTAAGACCTCTTAATTCCTTTTCAAGACTCTCTCTAAAAAGATAATATGAATCTCTTCCAATTATTTGTATATCATCATTATTTGTGATATCTGGATTTACTTTTACTTTAAACGAATTAACTATTACATGATATTTTTCTGATACTGTACGTTTTAGATAATCTGCTATTATGACTCTATATCCAATACAATAATTTACGTTTCCATCTCTCGTTACTGAATTTATTTTTACTAATTCACTCGAATATGGCAATAGTACAATATAATCATTACTTTGATATTTTTCTTCTAACATGTCATTTTCTCTCACATAATTTTCTTCCATTTATACCACTCCTTGTTTATAATTTCTATTCTAAATATAGAATATACCCATTTTGCTTTTAATTCAATATAGTTTATGTTATTTTTTTTTAAATTTATTTATTTCTCTTTATATTTATCTATTTTCATTATTGTTTCTTTTTCTTGTCTAAATACACATCTAAACTCACAACTCGAAAAAAAGATAACATATATAAGCCTTGTTTCTTCATAAAACTATTGGATAAAACAAAAATGCGGGTGACTGGGGGCGTTCTTGTGCAAGTTTGCCTGTCCCATCAAAGTGTGAGCTGGATTGGAGCGACGGTGTGTCTTTTAGCTAAAAATACCATCATCTTTTAATAATTCAAAGGTATTTTTAGCTATAGGACACATCGAGCGGAAAGCCAAGCGAGCCTTTGATTGGACTAGCAAACTTGTACAAGATGGATCTGCCATCTTGATGGCAAGTCCAAGCCTCCACGCCCGCAAACCGTCCGCTGAAAGCCCCCAAATCAACCACAAAACTATGACGAGTGAAACGAACGAACCACTACGACACGAAGTCTGCGCCCCACCGGGAACCCAAACAATGGACTAATTCGTACAGATTCTTATATTGTAAAAGGCTTGAGCTTGCCAAAAGACTTTTTCAATATTAGAAGCTGTAGCTGTATGACCCGTCCATTTTTTGGTGGTATATAAGGCACCCAAACATTTATCAATGAAAGAATCCTATCCTATTAAGAATACATATATACCATTACTGTATATAGTCATATATAAGACATTAATATAATAAAGAAATATGCATATGCACCTAAAGATAATAAGATTGGAGCACCAGCTAAAGCTTTGTTCGAGCGCAGCGAGTTATAATTTTGTAATAGGCATAGCCTATTACTTCCTTGCTGCCGGCAGGCTACAACAATCTTGATGTACTAGCGGTTTCTATATACTAAATACTTTAGAATAAATCTTTATGCCCACTAGAAACTAGCATTCCTTATTAAACATAGAAACAATAATCTTAGGCTTTAAGGCGCAGCCTTGAAGTCACTAGCTGCACTTAAATAAATTGCATAAGAAAGTAACAATGTAATAGCTTGTTGAAGCGGAGCTTCATGGTATTACGAATTGTTTCTTTCTGAAGTTAGAATTATGAAGTAAACTTAAAGCATCCACCTTGAAGAGAGAAACATTAACTTTTCCGTACAATTCTCTAATTTCACTAAAGACTCTTATCTGAAAATGCAGCATTATCTCCATTAACACAATACACCAGAAACCATCGTAACACCTTCCTCTTCATCTTCATCAAGAAACCTTAATACAGCAAAGAAGGCATGTACATTTAGCTAAATAACGTTTCCCGAAGTGTACCAACTGAAATTAAGGAATAAACCTTCATTTCTCAAAATCTTTATAACCACAAAAAGACCATAAAAATTCATGGCCTTCAATATTTTAGCTTGGACATTCTCGGGACAACGGGTTATTCTAGCGAAGTGTACTTGCCTTCTTGCGCTCCATCGGGTACCCAAACAAAGGACTAGTCTAATGCGTAGAGATTCTTAGTGAATAAAAGGCTTGAGCTTGCCGAAAGACTTTTAGGCACTTAGAAGCTCTAGCTGTATGACCTGTCTCTTTTTTGGGTGATGGATAAAGCGCCCAGATAATTATTCAATAAAGTAATATGTCCTTTAGAAAATACGTATATAGTAATAACCAATGTATATATAGCAATAGGTATTTATAGTCAATTGGATGTATATTAATATAGAACTACTTACTTACGTAGAAAAATAACAAAAAACTATGTATTGGTGGAGCCACAAAGGAGCACGCAGTGCTCCTTAATAAATTTATTCCTTGCTGCCGGCAGGCCACAAAAACAATAAGAAGTGCAAGCTATAAGACGATACTTTCAGTTAATTTATACTAGATGAATAGATCTTATAAAAAATGCTTAAATATCTTTTTATAGCTTGTACTTCTTTTCATTTGTTTGAGCGTAAGCGAGTTAAAATCAAGGTAATAGGCTAGCTTTAATGATATAACTTGCAGCTGCATCTATACAATCTCAACATACTTTTATATAAATATTGCAGGAACAATAATAAGCTTGTCTATTACTTCCTTTGACTTGAAGGCAAAGCCTTGAAGTCACTTAGCTGAATTTAAAATAAGCAGAGAAGAAAGTAACAATGCAATAGATTTAAGCGGAGCTTTAATGTGTTGCATATTGTTTCTTTCTGGCCCTTGAGTTTTGAAGTAAATTTAAAGTAAAGTTGTAGCAGAAAACATTAACTTCCTTTTATATTTTCTAATTCTAAAATTCGCTCTTATGCATTCAATAATTATCTTCCAAGATTCAACAATATATTCCAATGATGTTATAGTATATACGTATTTAGGCCTGGACATATTGCTTTCCAATTCCAATCTAGTAACTTCTAGGTATATGAATAACTAGAAGTTAGATTTTATTCAAATTTACTCGATTTACTATATAATATTCAGTATCATTAATAAATATAAAATATTTAACTATGAAATTACCTACTACTTTTATGTGCTTCAATATTCTCAGTTTCTTTTTTTTCTACATAATTATTAAATTCATTAGTACTTGTACAACTACTTAAATATTCATCTTTGACCATGATATTTAATAATTCCATTACTACGACCTTTAATATGATTATATCTTTAGCATCACAAATAGCATACTCTGTATAATAATCAATTTTGCCATGCATTAAGTCATTTCTTATTCTTGAATAAATATCAATCATTATATCGCTAATCTTCTTAGTTTTTTTAACTTCAGATGTTATACGTTTAGGTAACTGCTCTAAAATTTCTTTTTTTTCTATTACATTAAATATTATTCTTAATTTTCTTCCTATGTCAGTACTTTCTATTTTTTGACTATTATCTCCTCTAAATATATAGTTTAATATTATTGCCCATTTAAGTACTCTTTCTCTTGAATAACATTCATTAAAATTGCTGTATATAACCTCCAACACTTTACAAATTTTCTTTTCATATTCATTTTTTTCTTTGAGTGGTTTGTTTAATATCTTAATAACATTAGGTATATTGGTAATATCAAAATTACTTGTTGTCGCAATTAACATTTCATCAACAGTGTTAGGATATATCTCAGACTTGTTATCGTGAATTGCCATATATGGATTTAATCCTTCATCAACTTCATGTATTCCTTTGTTACTAATAACAATTCTTTTTTCACAATCAACATTTGTTGTTTTATTAAATATACTGAGGTATATACCACCAATAGTCTGCTTCAACAATTGCAATGCTAATGAATTATTACCATCTCTACAAAGACCTTTATAATTACCATATCTCTTTAAGTCTACAACGGCAAATGTACTTACTAATTTAAAATTTTTATTAAATTCGTGATTAATTGCTAAGCTACTATCAATAACATTTTTAACTAAATACTCTTTATCAACAAAATCAATAAGTCCTATTGTTACAATACTATTTATAGCAATTTTCAATCCTGTAATAGGAAATATAAATTTATTTTTGTCTATTGCTCTATGTGCATATTGTAAAATAGGTCCCCTTGGTACACCAAAAAACATATTTTCATCTCCTTAATCAATTGCTTATTTTATGTATCGAGATACATATATAAAACATCTATCTAACTCTCCATTATTAGCCTAATGGGCATATATAATAGTAAGTTTTTCAATAAATAAATTAAAAGTGTTATCTAAGATTAGGTTTTAACTTTTCTATTCCTATTTTGCTCTCAAGTAGGAACTCTCTTGTTCACACATTTCTGCTTTATGCGTATACATATCGTAACATTTAAATTATTTCTAACTTTTAAGAAATAAACTTTTTATTTATAATATTACAAATGAATTACAAACTTATCCTTATCTCCGTTACAGATACATTTATTTCTTTCCTCAAACTTATCAGCTCTAATAATCTCAAATCCATCATATTCTAACTTTTCTAGATGATTTAAGTAAGGATGTTTAAATTTATTAACTTCACTTACAGGAATCATTGCAACTGATTCATTTTTTACTTTAGGCTTAAATATTGGTGTCCCTACATCTGCACCATGATGTGGTACTTGCAAATAATCAAAATTTCTCGTTGTAAGCTTACAAGGCATTTTAAAATAATCTACATCTCCAGTTAATAATAAATTTTTATCTCTAATAGTCAATTCCACTACTAAACCTATGTTATTTTGTTTAGTACTATGCCCGTTTGTAGCAGTTCCTTTTCCTTTATATATATTAATATATTTATTACAATAAACAATATTATCATTATATTTATCACTAATTAAATATAATGTTTTATTATATTTTACTACCCCTATATTCTTCATCTCTTCTCTTAAACTTAAATATTTACTAAGACGCAGCGCTGAATCTGAATTACTATTAAGATTATTAATATCTGGGGCAATCCAGATTCTATCATATATTTCTGGGTTACAATAAACTATTCCCAGTATATGGTCAGTATCCCAATGTGATAAAATAATTGCTTTTGGTTTATTATTGTAGTACCTTTTATATGAACCATCTACCTCAAAGTTAATACTTTTATCTTTTTCTCCACTTACTGAGAATCCTATATCATAAAATACTCCAAAATTTCGATTAAAATTAATATACGAGCATAATCCTTGACCGACATAATACATTGTATATTTAATTTTATTTATTTTTTTAGGACAATATCTATTCATCATATTCTCTAATACTTTTTTATCTTTTACATCATCAGTAATTACATTATTTTTAGTATTAAAAATATGTCTATTCTTTTTATCAATCACATCTGATTTATATTTTGCATCTATATCATTATCAACTATATTTATAATAGCATTCTTTACCTTAATTGGACTTGCACTAAATAAAACATTTCCCGCAATAATATCATTTCTTTGTTTATTTATATCTTTATTACATATAAGCTTAAGTGGCCAATATCCACTATACAAGTCATCCCACCACTCGTTTATATCATCTAAATTTTTATATGTATCTTCTAAGTTTATATAAATATCCTCTAAGTTTTCATGTAAGTCATATATTAATTGCATATAATTTATGCCTATAAGCTTAAATAGAAATGTTCTTGTACAGTACTTTAAAATGCACAGGTATTTCCAAAAAATATCATTATCAGTAATGGTCACAGTTAATTCATAAAAATATGGTTTGAATTTATCAAATGTTTGCTTTAGCAAACTCATGTGTTTACTAATATTATATGTCTCAATATTAAAAACCCAATTTGTACTATTTTCTAAATTATATTTTTTTGATATTCTTTTTATATTCTCACTAGATTCATCTTGCATGTTATTAAAGTAATTTATAATATTATTCAACAATCCTTCTTTTCCATAAATATCTTCATCAAATTCTAACATTTCATCATTTGTCAAAGTAATATTAACAATTACATTCTTTTCTTCTTTATTTACATTTATATTCGTTATCTTTCCATATACTAATTTATCGTCTTTAGGAAATGGATTAAATAATTTATAAAGATCCAAATTAAATTCCTCCTTTAATGAAATTAGGTGATATTATTAACTAAAACTTAGATACAAAATCACATATAAATACATCCTATATCATCCTTAATTTTAATTTAAACTACATTTTAGTTATTAACTATATTCTACTAGTAGACTTGATAAGTTCACATTATAGACATTATAGGAATGAACACGTATCACTATCTATTAGACTATATAATCCATTATAATCCAATTTTTTCACACATGGAATAATTATCTACTTCTATAAAAAAATAAATGTAACAACACTAATTATGCTGCTACATTCTAAATACCTAATTATTTTCTTTCTTGACCATATTATTAATCTTTATCTTCTCTAATTCTTCACTAAGAATTATGTATTTTTTACAATACTTTATAACTCCTAATACGTAAATAATTGTTGCTGCTAATAGAATTACACATCCTGCTAATAATCCTAGTGCTAAATTGTACAAATTATTTATTATATCAACCATAAAATCCTCCTAAATTCTTTCTATCTTAATAATTGCATAATTTATACAAGCTTAATCATTTAAAGTAATTTTACCTTTCTTACATTCTTATAATAAAAGGCCGTTTCTTTACCATCCCACTTAACATTTAATGTTTCTCCATTATTATAAATCCTAACAACATTACCTATTGCTTTTATCCCCTGGTATTCAATAGCAACTTCATCATCAACTTTAAATTCTATGCTTGCTATATCACTTGGTTCTTTTATATTATTGTTATCATTTATATAACCTTTCTGCAAATTAACTTCCATATTAAAAATCTCATTTTCATGATACCTTGGCTTTTGCTCATACTCTAATACCCATCCCTTAGGATTTATTACTATAGTTTTTTCTCCAGGTATTATTAAATTAGCATCACATTTTCTTTTTATATATTGCTTAGGCTTAAGATCTTCAAGCTTTAGTTTTTGTATTTCATTTATTTCCTTGTCAACATTCACAATAAGTATTTCTTCTCCAGGCATGATTTCAACATTACTAGAAAGATTAAATTCATTTATTCCCTTAGAATTAAAGTATAAAGTTTTATCATCCAATTCAACTAATAATGCCCCACTAAGTGTTTTTACTATTCTTCTGCAGCTATGTGAATATAATTTTATGATATTATCAAACTTATCTATTTCTTTATTTTCCTTTTCAATAATAATTTCCTTTGGTTTTATAATCTCTATAGTAGGCAAATCAAATATACTAATTTGTCCTTCAATAAAACATTCACTTTTCATATTCATCCTTTCAATATCGTCAATCTGTTTTAGTTCTTTTGTTCATAAAAAAACAAATAATTTTCATCTATTTATGTAATATTAATCATTTATCCATATATCCTTTATGAAAACAAAATGAAGGAGGTAAAACACATGGCTGTAACTAAATCAATTGAAACCGCATCCCTAAGCATCGAGGTTCAAAGTGGGACTGATAAGGCCGGGGACGCAATCTACAGTAAGAAGACTTTTTCTGGTGTAAAAACAGATGCTGCTCCTCAAAATGTCTATGATGTTGCTGAAGCAATAAAAGACGTTATGGAAGCTAAGACTAGAGATTACTTTATTAATGAATCTTCTACTTTAGCAAATGCTTAGGATCATGATCTTATGTAAATTTTTAAGATTGGGGGAAAAGTAAATGGAATATACTTTAGCTATGACTTTTTTAACTGAAGCTGGCTTAAAAACTACTTTAAGCGTTAGCGGTGTTAAATCTACTCTTACTAAAGATGAAGTCAACGCACTTATGGAAACTATAATTTCCAAGAATATTTTCAAAACTAATTCTGGCGATTTAGTTAAAAAATCTGGTGCTCAGTTGACTCAAAGACAAGTTACTAAGTTTGAGGTGGCTTAGTCTTTTAATAAAAATGGAGGTTTGTCCTGATTGAAAGGGTAAATCTCCATTTTTTTATATACCATCCTCATAAGATATATAATTCATTGTTCTCTAATTTTTCTCATTATAAAATCTATCCCTTTTTGAAATACCATTGTTTTTATATTAATTTTAGTCTCACCACTAGGTACTGAGTATTTCTGCTCCAATACTCTAAAGTATCCTAAATCTACATACTGCTGATAAGGAATATTATTTTTGTCTAAAACCTTCTTTTCTCGAAGCAAAGAGAATAAACTATTTCTTCCCATTCCCTTAATTCCAAGAACCTTTGCAACATGTCCCATTTCAATACTATCCTTGGATCCTGCAACATCATCGTAAAATTGTCCTTTAGGTTCTAGTAACTTTACTTTCTTTTCAGCTTCAAGCCTTGCTTTTCTTTCTTCTTTTAACTTAGTAGCTGCAGCAATAAGTAAATCTGGATTATCTAATAATTCATCTGTTGCATACATTCCTGTTTTCCTTATACAAGGTAATACCTCATCAAAAATCCATGCTTCAAATTTCTCTGCACCTGGTAATTCAGATTTCGCAGCTAGACGAAAAATATCACCTTCAGGTATTAAACTCATTTCTACAATTTGGATAGCATCAGTTCCATCTCTCCTCTTTCCAGTTACTACCCCTACTCCGTGTTTCACGGCTCCCCTGCAATGCCTTGAAATTGCATCATTAGGCTTTTTATATCCTAATGCTCTTGCTATATCAATTCCAACTGCATAATCCTTGTTATTAACCTTCACCCATCTTATTTCTCCAAATCTTGCATCTTTAAAAATTCTTAAACCACCCATTTCTCTTATCTCCTTTCCTAAGAATTTTATTTTTTTAATACTTAATCAATAATACAAATATTCAATTTTTCATATAACTTATTTAATAACCCTTAGATTTGGCTTATTAGTTTCTTTTTTATAATCCTCACTAAACTCATTAATAAAATAATCAAAGTTACATTTAACATAAAGCAAACCTTTTCTTTCATTCCAGCTTAAGGCATATATTTTATTTATTCTGATTTCAGTATCTTGATTATATATAGTCCATCCATCTCTCCACATACCAACTGGTGGAATATCACTATATAGATTAAAAGGTATACTTTGATCTATATTTCTTATACAGCCTTTTTCATCTATGATAAAGTAGAGACAGCCATCTTCATTCCTATTAACGCTTTTACCCTGGCATTCCCCACCATGATTATGACACCTGCTACAATATGCACATTCCAGGCGGTTAGGTAAATTTTTCGGCCTGTCCATTTTAATCCTGCCTTAAAGCCTTTCTACAGCCACTACAAACAGGCAAATTATTAAATTCACTTACATCTTTATCGCTTCCACAAAATATGCAACCCTTACTATATTTCTTCAACACTATACCATTATTAACCTTAACTATTTCAATTGGATCTCCTTCATTAATATCAAGTACTTTTCTCATTTCCTTTGGTATTACAACTCTTCCTAATGGATCAACATTTCTTATAATTCCTTCTGTTTTCATTTAAATAACTTCCTTTCTGATATAGATTAATTTATTAATAACTTATAGCTTACTTAAGTCTATAGTTATTCCTAATATCCTTCTCAATTTCAACAACATAATCTTTTGACATTTCATATATTCTTGAGGCAACCCCTTCATCAAAAGCAAGTAATCTATCAATAGAAAATTCACTGCTTACTATAATAGGCAGAAAATTAAGATACCTGTAATTAATGATTTCAAACATAATATTCACATCTGTTTCATTAATTTTTCCCTTGAAGAGGTCATCAATAAGCAGGACCTCACATAACTGATACTTTGAAATGGTCCTGGTATAATATTCTTCATCAATCATATTTTGTTTTATCTTTGTGATTACATCTCTATAAGGCATGTACACTACTTTAATGTGTTGTTTTAAAAAATTTAATGCAACAGCAATGCTACAATGCGTTTTACCGCTCCCAACCTGGCCACACAATAAAATACTATTACGTCTATTATTTCTTATTTCATCAAAATCAGTGCAATAAGCTGCCGCAGTATCCTTCATCCTTTGAGAAGCTTTATTCCAAACTTCAAAACTAGAAAACGTAAGTTTACTTTGTTCAACATTTATTCCTGAATACTTCCACTCATTCTTTAGTTTTTCTATTTTCCTGCATTCACAGGCTATAGCAAGAGGCTGCATATGCTCCTGCGGTACTAATATCCATCCAGTATCGCAACATTTATCGCATTTATATGAGGTTTGCTTCAATCCTCTTTCTTTCAGCTTCTGTAAGTTTTCGTGGTTCCTTTGGCTTGAATCCTGCAAATTCATTTTTATCTGCTGTGATACTCTTTCCATTGCTTCTAAAGCCATCTCTATTCACCTCTACATTATCTTCCGGATATCCATCTCTTCTCCAATTTTTCAATACTCCTATTGCATATTTTATGTCAGGACAATTTCTTTGAAACCCAATATCCATAGCCATCTTAACCCATTTTTCTCCGTAAATATCAATAGCTGATGCAAGTACAACATAATCACACCCTCCTGGTTTTCCTGTTATTTTTTCATGATAATGCATAAGCTCCATTGCTTTAAGATTTATATTTATATCCTTCCCTTCTTCTGATTCACTTTTAGTATTATTATGTTGCTCAAAACGACTAAACTGACTTACTTCTTCATCACAAGCTAAATTTTTATTATTTACACCATTAGTTAAGCTTTTATTATTTAAATCAAAAATACTCTTTGTACGTTCTGTATTTTTATCTTTATCTATTTCTTTTTTCTCTTTCTTAATCTTTTTCTTATTCTCTATCTCTTTCTTATTCTGTTCCGTTACTGTAACGTTATTTTTATTTTGCATAACGTTACTAATATTTTTATTGACAATACAATTATTATCAGCAGTTTTTATAATGCTATTACTGATATCTTTATTAATATTAGTAATTTCTGTACTAATATTATTGCCTTCTTCACTAGTTTCTATATTTTCTAATGGTTTATTTTTATCTAGATCTTTATTTTCCCCTGAAACATCATTACCTTTTGAATCTTTCTTTTCTTCTAAATCCTTAGTTTCTTCTAGTTCCTCATTTTCATCCAAAGTTATGCTTTCTTCTAAAACTTCGCTTTCATAACTTTCTTGAGCATCACTTTTACTACCCTTCTTCTCCTGCTTTTTCTTTTCTCTATGATTCTCAGCCCTTTTTCTATTTTGCTCACGGACTCTTTCCATTCCCTCAATATTTTGATACTTGTCCCAGTTTATAATTCTGATTACTTTATCAGGCGCTATTTCAATCATGCCAAATCTAGATAAAACTTTTAATGCAAGTTTAATGGCATCTATTGGTCTGGAAAATAATATAGCTAACATCTTTGCAGTAAGAGGCTTTCCCTCTGATAAAAAAATCTCTCCATTAGCATTGATCTTTCCACCTAGTAAGAGTATTCTTATCCATACATAATGAATTGTATCCCTATCAGGCATTGCATCTATTAACTTCATTTTTTCATCATCAGGCATGCACGTAGCTAATTTAATCCATTTAATATCTGCCATTGTTCTCACATTCCTTTACATAAAATTTTCTAAACCTTTCAAGTCCATCCCAGCATGGACTTATTCCAATTGAGGTACATACATAGATATAACATTTGAAGATTTTGAAATTCACGTTTCTCCCTCATTTATAATTCCTATGATTTTATTAAAATTCCCTTATGCTCTTGATCCCTTTTACCATTTTCAAAATCGTAATAAATACACTCTTCAACTTGTTTAACAGGAAAATTTTCTCCTAGCATTGGGGTACATACTTTCGTATCCCTTGGATAGTTTTTTAATATTTCAATTAAATCATTAGCTGTTAAACCTTCTAATTTTCTAATCACTCTAAATCCCTTCTTTCTAAATTTGTTAACAATGCACATGGACATCATTTTGTTTTAATATGCGTAAATATAAACACTTCAAATTCTTTTATATTCACACTGCTTATCAATCCAGCTTTGTAACTTTTCTTTATTTATAAAAATTCTTTTTCCAACCTTAAAACAAGGAAAGTCCTTTCTCCTTAATAAATTGTCATACATCATACTCCTGCTGCATCCAAGAACTTTTATACATTCCACTGGTGTTATTACCATTTTAGTTACGTTTTCCTCCATACCCTGTCATCCCCCACATTTATTTAATTAATGTTAAATACATACTCAACCTTTTCATCTAAAGCATTAGCAATACCCTTCATTATCTCCAAACTTGGGTTACTTCTTTTTCCTTTAGCTAAAAGATATACATATTGAGCTGATACTTTTGCATCTTTTGCTATGTCATTGTAGCTTAGAGCTTTTCTTTTTCTTAGCTTGTCAATTTTATTCATGGATTATCTCCTTCCAAATATTAACTTGTTGTTTATATCATAATTGAACTCTAAGTTAATTATAAAGTTTCATATGAACTTAAAGTTAACCTAATTTCACCTTAATTTACATTCAATCCTTATTTTTCTAATTATCTCTCATTTTTTGGAAGTTTATTATTGCTAAATATTAACTGTAAGTTTATAATGAGTATAAACAATTAGTTCAAGAGGTGTTTAAAGTGTTATCTAATAATATTAAGAAATTAATGAGTATTAATAAAATTACAGCTAAAAAACTGGCAGAAATAGTGGGTGTAAGTCCAACGCATATTAGCTATATATTAAATAATAAAAGGGAACCAAGTATTGAATTATTAGGAAAAATAGCTAATGCTCTAGGTGTATCCATTGATGAAATCTTTCAAGATAAAGCTTCAACGGAGCCAAGCTCTTTATCAGAAATTTCCTTGAATAATGAAAAGCAAAAACAAATTAATACTGTTGCTGCTCATTTAGAAGAAAAGAGCCTAACTCCTCAAAAATTAAAATTGCTAAATGACTACATTGATATATTGTTTAATGAGGAATTTTAAAATTTAAAATCTTAATTTTTAATGAAATACTGCAAAGCTACTTTATTTAATTGAATTAAATTTAATAATAAGGGATGATAGAATGACTTATGAGGATTTATTAATTGAAGCTGAAGAAAGAGGCATTAAGGTTAAAGAAAAGCATATGTATGCAAATTTAAAAGGGGTATACAAAAATAATAAAATTCTAATTAATCTTAAAGCAACTACTGATGTAGAGAAAAGATGTATTCTAAGTGAAGAAATTGGACATCATGAAACTTCCTCTGGGAATCTTTTAAATACCAATGAAATAACAAATAGAAAACAAGAAATTAGAGCTCGTAGATGGGGATATGAGCATACTGTTAAAATAGAAGATTTAATTAAAGCTTATGAATATGGTGCAGTCACTTCATTTGAAATTGCCGAATATATAAATGTTACTGAACAACATTTAATAAACGCTATTAGCAATTATAGGAAGCGCTATGGAATTTTCACCGAATCAGAAAACCATTTCATTTATTTTGAACCATATCTTAAAATCGAAAGAAAAGATAGCTTGTTTGATTACTTAATCATTTGTTAATATAACCTATTGAAAATTTCCATAAATTTATAATAAATTATAACTAGTTGTGTAAACTATATTTAACTCAATACTAATGTTTTTAAAAGGAGTTAATATTATGGCAAAAACAATATACAAAAAGAAAATTAAAAATGGAAAAGAATATTATTTTTATAGAATGAGGCATAAAAATTTAGTTACACCAAAGGACTTATATGCCTTAACTGTTAAAGATCTTGATGAAAAAATTAAAAATCTTCTGACTGATCTTGATTACAACATAATAGATACCAAAGAATCTTTTGAAACTTTCTTTATTAATTGGCTTTTTGAAGTGAGATTTTTAACTTTAAAACCATCTACAAAGGAAAGGTATGAAAGTGTTTATAGGAACTATATAAAAAATAGTCCTCTTTCAAATATCAAAATTAAAGATATAGCTTTAGCAGATGTTCAAGGTTATTATAATAAATTAGTTAAAGACGGCCACTCTGTAAATTGTTTAAAAATGATTAACAAGTTAATATCTCCATGTATCAGATATGCTTTTAATAATAGTATACTAATTAGAGATTTCACTGGTGCGATTGTTCTTCCTAAAGAAAGTGAAGAAACCAAGCTAAATAAGGCTAATAAAGTTCAACCATTTACATTAGATGAACAAAAAAGATTTGTAAAAGCAATTAAAAATCATGAATTAGAGATATTATTTATTACTGCTCTCAATAGTGGTCTAAGGCAAGGTGAATTACTTGCACTTACCTGGAATGATATTAATTTTGATAGGCATTATATTGATGTTAACAAGAACGCTAAATATGTGGCTAACGTCTCTTCTGAGGGCCGTGAACATTCTAAGATGATAATATACAAACGCCAAAGACAATTAAGAGTACTAGAAAGGTCTCTATACCT
This sequence comes from Clostridium sp. MF28, assembly GCF_002969175.1. Lineage (NCBI taxonomy): Bacteria > Bacillati > Bacillota > Clostridia > Eubacteriales > Clostridiaceae > Clostridium > Clostridium sp. MF28. Next base: position 3,806,537 of record NZ_CP014331.1, on the reverse strand, counting down.
CCTAGCTTAACAGAACAACTAAAAATATATAGATTTAAACAATTAGAACAAAAATCCCTACTTGCAAATTTATATCAAGATAATAATCTCGTATTTTGCACAAAGTTTGGAAAATATTTAGATAGTGGTAATATCAGAAAAAGATTCAATAAAGTAATTAATTCTATTAATGATAATGAAACAGATCAATATAGAAAAATTGCTCCTAGAAAATTTCATGATCTTCGCCATACATACGCCACGAGGCTTTTTGAGCTTGGTGAAAAACCTAAGACAGTACAAGAATTACTTGGCCATAGTGATACATCCGTTACTCTTGGAACCTATACTCATGTATTAGAAAGTATGAAAGTAATAGCAGCATCAAAATTAGATGATTTATTTATGTCAATGCAGACTGATTAAAGGCTGTATTTTTTATAACGATTTTATAAGGGGCAAAAAAGGGGGCAAAATCAAAATACCAACAATTTAGTTTTACACTAAACTGTTGGTATCACTCATTTCATGGTGCACTTGGTGAGATTCGAACTCACGACTTCTGGATTCGAAGTCCAACGCTCTATCCAACTGAACTACAAGTGCATATTAATTTTTATATAAATAAAAACAACTGAAATCAGTTGTTTTTTGGAGCGGGTAGTGGGAATCGAACCCACCTTTCCAGCTTGGAAGGCTGGAGTATTACCGATATACGATACCCGCATATTTATTTATTTTTATATAAATGGAGCGGAAAACGGGATTCGAACCCGCAGCCTCCACCTTGGCAAGGTGGCACTCTACCGTTGAGTCATTTCCGCTCATTTGGTGCAGATGAAGAGAGTCGAACTCTTACACCGTTAGGCGCTAGATCCTAAGTCTAGTGCGTCTGCCAATTCCGCCACACCTGCATAAGTTTTTTTATAAATTTGGTGGCTCACCCGGGAATCGAACCCGGGACACCATGATTAAAAGTCATGTGCTCTACCGACTGAGCTAGTGAACCAAAATAATGGCAGGGATAGCAGGATTTGAACCTACGAATAATGGAGTCAAAGTCCATTGCCTTACCGCTTGGCGATATCCCTGTAATGGAATGAACTACATGTTATCCCAAATTTTTAAGTAAATAATAAGTTTACTATTGGTGCGTCATCAGGGATTCGAACCCTGGACACCCTGATTAAGAGTCAGGTGCTCTACCAACTGAGCTAATCACGCATAATTGGAGCGGGTAGTGGGAATCGAACCCACCTTTCCAGCTTGGAAGGCTGGAGTATTACCGATATACGATACCCGCATATTCATTTATTCTTATATAAATGGAGCGGAAAACGGGATTCGAACCCGCAGCCTCCACCTTGGCAAGGTGGCACTCTACCGTTGAGTCATTTCCGCTCATTTGGTGCAGATGAAGAGAGTCGAACTCTTACACCGTTAGGCGCTAGATCCTAAGTCTAGTGCGTCTGCCAATTCCGCCACACCTGCATAAATTTTTATGAATTTGGTGGCTCACCCGGGAATCGAACCCGGGACACCATGATTAAAAGTCATGTGCTCTACCGACTGAGCTAGTGAACCAAAATAATGGCAGGGATAGCAGGATTTGAACCTACGAATAATGGAGTCAAAGTCCATTGCCTTACCGCTTGGCGATATCCCTGTATGGGGTGAACGATGGGACTCGAACCCACGACAACCAGTGCCACAAACTGGCGCTCTACCAACTGAACTACGTTCACCATAATGGTGCGTTTTAAGGGATTCGAACCCCTGGCCCACGCCTTAGAAGGGCGTTGCTCTATCCAGCTGAGCTAAAAACGCATATCTTTTATTATGTTACAAATATTAAATTTGTATGGAGCGGGTAGTGGGAATCGAACCCACCTTTCCAGCTTGGAAGGCTGGAGTATTACCGATATACGATACCCGCATATTTATTTTTTAAATGGTCGGGGTGACAGGGATTGAACCTGCGACCTCATGGTCCCAAACCACGCGCGCTCCCATCTGCGCCACACCCCGATTTAATGGTGCGTTTTAAGGGATTCGAACCCCTGGCCCACGCCTTAGAAGGGCGTTGCTCTATCCAGCTGAGCTAAAAACGCATATTTAATTGCTTTTCAGACTTTTTCATTTTACTCTATTCAAGCAATCTTGTCAAGAACTTTTTCTTCGGAACGTTTTTTATTTTACATGTTCCTTCAAACTTTGTCAAGGCTTTTTTTAACCACTTTGATTAATATCATAATTTTTAATGGAGCGGGTAGTGGGAATCGAACCCACCTTTCCAGCTTGGAAGGCTGGAGTATTACCGATATACGATACCCGCAAATATTAATCTTTAAATGGTCGGGGTGACAGGGATTGAACCTGCGACCTCATGGTCCCAAACCACGCGCGCTCCCATCTGCGCCACACCCCGAGAATCTTAACTAGTTTTTCAACTTGTCACTCATCTCTCAGCGACAATGATTATTCTACAATATCAAATCTGTTTCGTCAATACCTTTTTTATAATTTTTCATAATAAATTTAAATATTTAATCATTATTCCCTAATTTCTTTTAAATATGCATCTACTTCCCCATTATTATCGATGTTTATAAAACCTATACATCTCCCTTTAAATTTAGGTAATGATATACTTCCTGGATTCATTAATATCATATCATCTTCTTTCTCTACTAATTGCTGATGTGTATGACCGAATAACACAATGTCAGCATTTAATTCTCTTCCCCTATAATAGATATTATTCATAGAACTCTTTACCCCATATAGGTCACCATGTGTAAAAAATATCTTTTTTCCATTCACTTCTATAACAGATTCCTTTGGATACTTAGTTGAATAATCGCAATTACCTGCAACAACATATACTTTTCCTTTAAAAGTATTTTCCAATAATTCTGCATCATCAATGTTATCTCCTAAATGTATCAAAATATCGGCATCCTTTATTAGCCTCTTAGCCAAATTAATATATTTAGTCATCCTATGTGTATCACTTACAACTGCAATTAACATAATTTAATTTCTCCTCCTGCATTATTATTTATTTAACTCTTATATAGTAAAGAGCCTATTTACCTGGAATAACTTTCTAATAAATTAATTTATTAATTACCTTTTTTAATTCCTTTAATGCCTTTCCTCTGTGACTTATTTCATTTTTCTCCTCTGAAGTTAACTCTGCAAAAGTTTTATCTAATGGCTCGTAGAAAAATAATGGATCATATCCAAATCCCCCATCTCCATGTAGTTCTTCTATAATATATCCTTCTACTTCACCTGTAACTTTAAAATACTCCCCCTTATCTGTAAACATAGCTAATTGACAAATAAACTTAGCTCCTCTATTGCTTTTTAAAACTCCTTTTAACTTGTTTAAAAGCTTTTCATTATTTTTTGAATCATTTCCATGTTCCCCTGCATATCTAGCAGAATAAATTCCAGGCTCCCCATTTAAGTAATTTACTTCTAATCCCGAATCATCTGCTAATACAATAAAATTACTATCTTTTCTTTCCAACAGATATTCATATATTTCCTTTGCTTTCTTTTTTGCATTCTCTTCAAATGTTTTTCCATCTTCAACTACATCTATGTTTATACGCTCATCTTCCAATGATCTAACTTCTATATCTATCTCTTTTAATATTTCTTTCATTTCTTTAATCTTTTTCTTATTATTACTAGCTAATATTAATTTTTTCATTCTATATCTCCTTTTGCTCATTTACAATAAAAATTTCAAATTTCATAATTACTCTATAAAGTGCTTTAAACCCACTGGTTCTTTTGCTTTTCTATCACTAATAATATTATCACTTTTTCATTTTTAAGTAACCTAATTAACACTATATATTCCTAAATAACCTTTATATGATTCCAACTAATTTACTTGAAACACATTAATCTTTTAGCATTCTTACTATATATTAAATAATTCATCTCTTTTAGGTGCTTCAACCTCTATTTCAATATCATCATCTATTAATAATGCTCCACTCTCACATATCTTTCCTATTATACTAGCCTCAATTCCACTTTCATTTAGAAGTTTTATAAGCCCTCCACCATTTTTAGTAGTAATAAGCATACTCCCAGATGATATGAGCCTAAGTGGATCTATTTTGAATTCTTCGCAAACCTTTTTAGTTATATCCAACATTGGTATTTTCTCTTTAAATATTTTAAAGCCTTTATTTGATGCCATAGCAACCTCAAAAAGTCCTCCAAGTAGTCCTCCTTCTGTTATATCATGCATTGAATTAACGCCAAATTCTCCGCCTATTTTTCCTTCTCTAAGAACACTTAGCTTATTGATTAAATTACTTCCAAATTCTATCTCTTCTTTTGATAAAATTTTCTCGATTCTTGCTTTATGGTCATTTATTAAGATATATGTGCCCTCTAACCCTAATGTTTTAGTTACTATTATGTCATCTCCTAATTGCGCTCCTGCAGTTTTTACAGATTTACCTTTTAAATTCTTTCCTATCACTGTTACGGATATAACCATCTTATTTACTGCACTTGTTACTTCTGTATGTCCTCCTATAATCTCTACATTAATCTTAGCTGCTTCTTCATTAATTTCCTTCATGATTTCGTTTATCTCTTGTAATGTTGATGATGTTGGCGCCAATATTGTAACTAAAATACCTATAGGCTCTCCACCTGCTGATGCTATATCATTACAATTAATATGTACTGCTAGTTTCCCAACATTCTCACTTGCTCCTGTTATCGGATCTGTAGAAAATATTCCTTCATATTCTCCAAAATCAATAATAGAGCAATCTTCTCCAACATCATTTCTAATTTTTACCTCCTTTCTCTTAATTGTTTTATTATTTAATATGATATTTCTCAAATCCTCGAAATCTAATTTTCCTTCCTTCATTATAAAAAATCTCCTTTTATTTTTATTTTATGTACTTTTTGTTTACAAATTTCATATTAATGAATAAGATGAGAATTTTATGAGAGGTGTTATACATTGAGATATATAGGACCATTTTTTAGGATGAACAGTCTTTCCCAAAAAGAAATTAGTGGTCAACTTTTTTACTTATCCAAAGAATCAATAAAGACTTTGGTTCTAAACTCTAAATGCGGAATTTTAGCTCAAACTAGAGCTTCAAAAAAATCTCCTATAGAAGATATTAGCATATTAAATAATTTTTCTCCACTATTATGCTTATATAGAAAAGCTTCACCGTTATTTATTCATAGTAAAAGCAGCCCTAGTTTTGATGAGGCAAGTTTTAAAAAGGAAATAAGCCCTTCTACTAGTGCTCTTATGACTTTATGTTTACTTGAATTAAGCGAATATTATTCACATTATAGTGATGGAAAAAGAAATATAGTATCTCTTGAGAAACCATTTAAATTCCTTGCTAGAGAGCAGTTACAATTCTATTCTGAAAACTTACGAAATAATGAAGGCTTATTTGTAGATAAAAAAAATATATCTGATGGAAATTCTAAGGGATTTTCTTTAATAGATAAAGATGATAAATTTAAATTTTCAGATCAAGCTTTTATGATGGCTGCTTACTTACTATACTCACATTATAATGATAGTGATGAACTTAGCAAAGATTATGCTGCATTTTCAAACGAAATTCTAGATATGTTTAAAACTTATAATTCTGTATTATATGATTTATCGTTTAGTGAATGTATACAAATTTTTCTCGCTCTAAATATTCATTATAAATATTCGTGCTCACAAAATGCGAAAGAATTAATTTTAGACTTGGGTGACTTTTTGATTTCTAAATTTCAAGAAAAAGATTACTATATTGATTCTATAGATGATTGTGCATTATTTTCTATCTGTCTAATGGAAGCTTATAAACATACAGAAATAATTTCTTTTAAAGAATTCTCTAAAGAGATTACTGAAAAACTGATTAGTTTATATGATACAGATAAAAATATATTTATAAAATTGTCTGATAAGAAAGATAGTAAATACTCTTGCATTGAAATTAATCTATATCTTTTATGTTTACTTATGTATTCATTTCAAGAAGACAGGATTTCAGAACTACGACCTATTATTTCTGGTCTTTATAGAAAATTCTTCGTAAACGGCGGACTTTTAACGAGTTGGCCTGAAGCTCCAACCTTAGATGAGGTAGAACGATATAAGAAATTAAGCCTACGTTCTAATGATATGTTAGATGAAATATATTTTAGAATGCCAGTATTACCTACTCCTAAAAGCACAGGTTTAGCTCCTGTATTTGTTAAGAGCTTAAGTTATTCAAAGAAAAAAGATTCATTAAATACTAAGAGGACTTCTTTTGATAGTAGCAAAAATATGTTTAACTTTTTTATGATTATCTACCTTCTTAAAGATATGGTTGAAGACTTTATGGAATTTATCCCACCATTAGGATTAGAAAGACTCTCTGATTTAGATAACTCTGTTGACGCAAATACTGATTCTTCAACAACTGACACAAAAGAAGATAACTCTAAAAATCCATTACTACATCTAGTCCAGAGAGTAATGTAAGTAACTTAAAGACACAATTAAACTTATCAAAATCAGAAGACCCTGTTAACTTTAAACAACCTGTACTTAATAGTTTTAATACTTTCAAAAAAAATACTAATATAGCTTCATTAAACAATGATAGTACGACTAAAATTAATCATTCTTCTAAAAATAAAAAACTAAAGAAAAATAAAGCACAACATCCACACAGTAAGAAAAAGTTTTAAGATTCATAGATATGGATATTACAAAAAACTATCCTTATATGTAAATCAAAATATAAGATTTACATATAAGGATAGTTATAATACGTTGTATTGAAAACATATGCTCTAGACAATTATTAATCTTAGCCATAAGACTATTCCTATTGGATTGTAGCAAAATTTATATTACCATTTCCATCTAATTTTAGATCTGATATCTTATCAGAAATTGCTATATTTTCATTATAAAACACCAACGGAAGAATATCGTAGTTATCAAATAGATTTTCTTCTAAGTTTGAATAATCTCCACTATTCTTAGTGCTTAATAACTTTTCCAACAATTTATTCTGGTCTTCAGTTAGATATTTTTTAAAGTTATTATAAAAATCTGTTTTGTCAGATGAATTGGCATTATTATTAACCAAAATCATATCGTATCTTTTTTTCAATTCTTCATCTTCGAATTCTTCTTTTACTAAACTATATTTTATTGTTATATTTGTATTATTTTTAAACCAGTCTTCGATTGTTCTACATAAGATTCTATTCTCATCAGTATCTTCACATAGTAATGTTAATATCTTAGGTTTGTTCCATTCACCTTCTTTATTGCTAATAACTTTCCTTGCTTGCAATTTTGTTAGGTCCTGTTTATCCTCCCTAAAAAAACTTCCCTCTGCAAGTTCAAATTCTTTATTATTTGAATTTTGATACGATTCTGTAGCTTTACATACATCATTATAAATATCTCTTCTTCCTTGAAGAGGAATAGAGTTACTTTTACTGTTAATGACTAAATATGTTCCTTTTGTTTCTGGAAGTGTTATTAATTTTTTCTGCTCTGATAATTTATTAAGTTCACTTTCTGGTGGATTTATTACAATATCCCTTTCTTTGACTTCATATGATGCCATAGATGTTTCTACACTATCATCATTTAATATTTTAATAGTATCTATACCACTTTTATTATTATTCTCATTTCTTTTTAAGACAACCTGATCTTTGTTAAATGAATCAATCTTATAATCACCAGAGTAAATTAGTGTACTATAACTATTTTTCATATTACGCCACATTATTAAATATTTTCTTAGTGTATACTGTGGTTTGGTCAATTCACTTAAGAAATTATCATCCGCTTTATTCAATCTAATGATAACAGAATTCTCATTTCCTTTTATTGCAACTCCAGTTTCATATACAACTTTCCCATCTCTGAATTCTTTTGCTCCATAAACATTAAGCAATGCCTGTATATTTTCTTCATCTTCTTCTTTAAGTAGCTCTTTAAAAAAAGTTGCTATATCATTTGGAGTTATTTTACTTCCGTCACTCCAAAAAATATCATCTCTAATTTTAAACTCATATTGAATGCCATCCTTGCTTTTTGTAATTTCACTTGCCAAAGATGGTACTATTTTATTATCCATATCTTTAGAAACCAGCCCTTTGCTTACTGCACATATAATATCCTCATGGCGTTTAGATAAATTAGTAACCTTTTCTAAGTCTTCTGGAATCTCATTTATACCATAACTTATTGTTTCTTGCGAATCATCAGTAGATAAATTGTTACTTTCTTTGTTCACAAACCCTAAACAAAATAATATTATAAAACTTAACATAATTGCATAGAAAAAAATTCTTTTCATAATTACACCCTTTGCCTTAATTTATATTAAGAATTATTCCCACAATTTACTTTGCCTAATCAAAAAACTGACTCAAATATTTTTAAATAACTTCGAGTCAGTTTCTTAATTAAAAACTTCTGCCGCAAATCAACAGCTGCTAAGTTCGTTTTAATCAATATTTTATTACTTAATTAAATTTATCATAAAGAAAATTAAAGATATTGATATTAAAAAACTTAAGATACAATATACTATTCTCTTTTTTCCTGTCTCGTTAATAAGAAACCTAATTGCTAAGATTGCCATAGTGATACAGACTCCAAGTTGTATCGGTAAGTATGAATTAAAAATCTGGCCAACATAATAAAATTGATATGTTGTCAAAAAAGTACAAATTATTAAGATGCTTGTTATAAAAGCTGATATAAATTCAAGCAAATTTATTAATTTTTTCATACTCTACCTCCTTAGCATTTCTTCAAACTCATCTTCTGAAAGGATCTTTACTCCTAATTCCTCTGCTTTAGTTAATTTGGATCCTGCAGCTTCCCCTGCTATTACATAATCCGTTTTTTTACTAACACTTCCTGCAACCTTTGCTCCTAAGCTTTCAAGTTTATCTTTTATCTCAGTTCTAGAATAATTCTTAAGTGAACCAGTTGCAACAACAGTCTTTCCTTCAAAAGCACTTGCTATTACTTCTTTTTCTTCATATTTAGGACTAACACCTAAAGCTAATAATTCTTCAATTGTTTGTAAGACCTTTTCCTCTTTAAAGAAAGACATAACCCCTTGAGCAACTATATCTCCGACATCCTGAACTCCAACAAGTTCTTCAAAGGTTGCATTTTTCAAGCCTTCTATAGATTTAAATCTGCTAACTAAATCTTTTGCAGTCTTTACTCCTACATTTGGAATTCCTAAAGCATATATAAATGCGTATAACTCACAATCTTTACTTTTTTCGATAGCTTCCAGAAGATTTTGTGCTTTCTTAGCTGCAAACTTTTCTAATCCTATTAAATCCTCTTCTTTCAGTTTATACAAATCAGAAATAGATTTAATATTAAGTTTTTCAAATAATTGTTCCGCTGTTCTTTCTGAAAAACCAGCTATATTCATTGCTTCTCTTGAAGCATAATGAACTATAGTTTTAACTAATTGAGGCTTACAAGATAGCGTGTTTTCACAAAAATAATGAGCCCCATTTAACACTAAATGACTGCCACAAGCAGGACAAACTTCTGGAACTGTTATTTCCTCTGAACCTTCTAAAGATTCTGGTACTATCCCCATTATCTCTGGTATAACATCGTTACTTCTTCGCACAAATACTTCTGCACCAATTCTAACACCTTTTCTCGCAATATCATCCATATTATTTAAAGTCGCTCTTTTAACAGTAACGCCTGCAAGTTCCACTTGCTCTAATATTGCTGTTGGCCCAACTCTACCACTTCTTCCAACATTCCATTCAACATCTAAAAGTTTAGTTGTTGCTTCTTGGGCTTCAAATTTAAATGCAATCGCCCATTTAGGGAACTTTACTGTATATCCTATCAATTCTCTTGTTCTAATATCATCTATTGCAATTACTAATCCATCTATATCATAATTTAAATCAAATCTAATATCTCTTACATAATTTATCTCTTTCTCAATTTCTTCTATAGACGTACATACCCTTATATAATCATCAACAGGGAGCCCTTGCTGTTTTATAAACTCCATCATTTCCATATAAGTTTTAAATGGAGTTCCTTCTTTATAGCCTACATCATAAAAGAAAGCCGAAAGATTCCTTCGTGCAGTTTCCTTTACATTTAAGTTTCTTAAAGCACCTGCAGCCCCATTTCTTAAGTTCTTTAGTGGTGTATCAGAAGTCTCATTATATTTATTAAACGCTTCTTGCGTCATAATAGCTTCTCCATGAACTTCTAAAATATCATTGCTATTAATTTTAAGTGGAATTGATTTTATTGTTTTGACCTGTGCTGTAACTTCTTCACCGACACTTCCTGTTCCTCTTGTTGCAGCTATTTCAAGTATACCTTCAGTATTATATGTTAAGTTAATTGTTAACCCATCGAATTTCTTTGTAACAACATACTTTAGATCAGGCAGATTTTCTCCTCTACCCCGAGCCTCTTCTACAAACTTAACATTTCTATTATGCCAATCTATAATTTCTTGCAAACTTTGCGCTTTATCTAAGCTCCAAAGCCTTGCTTTATGTGTATACTTCCTAAATCCTTCTAGCACTACATCCCCAACTCTTAATGTAGGCGAATAAGGAAGTACATATCCCGTTTCTCTTTCTAGTTCTTGAAGTTCGTAGTATTTTTCATCATAGTCCTTGTCGCTTACAGATGGACTATCTAAAGAATAATATTCATATGAATATCTATTTAACTTTTCAACAAGTTCTTTTATTCTTTCAATCTTATCCATATTGGCCTCCAAATCTCCACTAAATCATTTTAAGTTTTGCAAAAGATAATAATAATGACTTAACCCCTTGTTTATCGAACGCAACCGTTAATTTCTTATCGTTACCTGAATCCTGGATAGCCACAATTGTTCCTTTTCCAAACTTTTCATGAATTACTTTTCTTCCAAGGGTTGCTTCACTAACAGATATATATTCTTTAGCCATTTCATTCATAGTACTTCTATCAATTACATTATTAATACCGCCATTATTAAGAGTATATGCTCTATTGCCTGTAACACTATTTCTTAAACTGTGTGGATTAGTGTAGGAATTACTTTGCATAAGCTTTTCCCTGCTTTTAGCACTTTCCTTTTTAACTCCAACATATTCTTTTAAGTCTGGCTTTATTTCATTAATAAAGTCAGATTGAGGATATGCTACTGTTTTACCAAATACTCTCCTAACCTCTGCCGAAGTCATAAACAATGTCTGTTTTGCTCTAGTTATACCAACATAACATAATCTTCTTGACTCTTCCATCTCTGATTCTTTTTCAAATGACGCATTCCCTGGAAAAATACCATTTTCCATACCAACCATAAATACAACGGGGAACTCCAACCCCTTTGCACTATGGATTGTCATTAATACTACTGCATCATCTTCCTCTTCAATCTTATCCGTATCCTGAACTAGAGAAACTCTCTCTAAATAAGCAGATAACGATTTGTCTTCATTGTTCTTTTCAAAATCAGCTGCATCTGAAACAAGCTCTTTTAAATTTTCAATTCTACTCTTGTCTTCAATTTCATTTGATTCCTGTAATTGTTTTAGATATCCAGTATCTTTTAATATTGATTCAATAAGTACTGAAACAGGGACTGTCTCACTGAGTTCCATGAAATTTTCCATGAGCGCAACAAAAGGTTCAATTGTTGAAACATTTCTTGACGTTAATGTTGGAATGCTCCTTACTTCAGCTAATGCGTCCCATAAATCAAACTCAAAGCTGCTTGCAAATTCTTGAACCTTTGCAACAGTTGCATCACCAATGCTCCTCTTAGGTACATTTATTATTCTTCTAATGCTAATATCATCTTGAGGATTAACAATAACTTTTAAATATGCTAATACATCTTTTATCTCTTTTCTGTCATAGAATCTTGTGCCTCCTACTATTTTATAAGGGACTCCCTTCCTTCTAAAACTTTCTTCAAAAATTCTCGACTGAGCATTTGTTCTGTATAGTATAGCAAAGTCATTGTAATTTTTATCTTCTTTATTCTTTATATCTAAGATTTGTTTACTAACAAAATCTCCTTCATCACTATCAGCATAGGCCCTATATATTTTGATTTTATTTCCTGGTTCTTGTTCAGTCCTTAATACTTTGCTTTTTCTATTTGCATTATTAACAATTACCACATTAGCTGCGCTTAGTATATTTCCTTTTGATCTATAATTTTGTTCTAGCTTAATTACTTTAGCTCCCGGATAATCTTTTTCAAAATCCAGTATATTTTGAATATCCGCGCCTCTCCACTGGTAAATACACTGATCGTCATCTCCAACAACACATATGTTCTTATATTTTGAAGCAAGTAATTTAACCAACTCATATTGAGCGCCATTAGTATCCTGATACTCATCAACCATTATATATTTAAATTTATTTTGGTAAAACTCCAATACTTCAGGGTTATTTTTGAAAAGCTCAACTGTTTTGAAAATTAAATCATCAAAATCCAACGCGTTGTTTTCTTTTAATCTCTTTTGGTACATTTCATAAACATCTGCAATTTTCTTTTCCCTAAAGTTAGCTTCATTTTCTAACATAAAGCTTCTAACACTTTGCATTCTATCTTTAGCTTTTCCTATCTTCCCCATTATCTCTTGTTCTGTTATATCTTTATCATTAATATTAAGTGTTTTCATGCACTCTTTAACTAATGTCTTTTGATCTGAGCTATCGTATATAGTAAAGCTACTCTTGTAGCCTATCTTATCTATCTCTCTTCTTAGTATCCTAACACAAGTTGAATGGAAAGTGGATATCCACATATTTTCTGCTCTTTCACCAATAAGTGCCTTAACTCTATCCTTCATTTCCTTTGCTGCCTTATTTGTAAAAGTAATAGCTAATATACTATAAGGTGCAATATCTAAATCTTCAATCATGTGTGCCATTCTATGTGTCAAAACTCTTGTTTTACCTGAACCAGCTCCAGCTAAAATAAGTACCTGCCCATCAATTGTAGTTGCCCCTTCATATTGTTCTTTATTAAGTAATGATTTTAAATCCATTTACTTATTCCTCCTTTCCCAATCCTTAAATATTATACCATATGTGCTTATGTTTAAATCATTAACCTAACTAAAATATTATTTTAATTGCCTATATTTAAACTTATATTCTCGGTTAGTCTATATCTACTTAGCCAAATTATAAATTTTTAGGAACAAAAGGGAGTGTCGCAAAATGATTAAATTTTAATCAGGAGCGATGCTCCTTTTCGGTTTAAGCCAGCAAATCTCCAAATATTTGAAATACAATATTAATTATTTAAAGAATTCTGATTTTTAAGCACACTAAAATAAGCCTAGTTAATTTATTCCATAATTAGGCAGTAGGTTTCAATTCATGAAGATGATTCTGAGTTTTTTCATTTTGTATTTTTGAATGTAATTTGTTAATATTATAACCAAAACAAAGCAAAATAAATTCAGTTTGAACGCTATTTTTTCCACGTGTTAAAAATCTATTGAATTCATAATCACTTTTTAGAACTCCAAATGCTCCTTCGACCTGAATAGATCTATTCATTCTTAATTTAGTTCCAAATTCAGTTGTAATATTTTTATAGGATATTTCACGCTTTTCCACAAAAGTTTTTGAAACCTGCATTTTTCTATTTCCTTTTGCTTTTGTGCATTTTACTTTGTAATCGCAATTATCACAGTTTTCGCATTCATACACAGTTACTTCTGATTTGTATCCACTTGCGGATTTTCTATAAATAATAGAGGTAGGTATTAATTTTCTATTGTTATGACAAATATAAAAATCCGATTCAGCATCATATTTCATATTTTCGCGCTTACTTATATCATTTTTAAAACTTCTTTTTTTCCACTTCTCATAAGTTTGTGGTTTTATATAAGGAGTTTGCTTATTTGATTCTAAGAATAAATAGTTTTCTTCGCTTTCATAACCTGAGTCTGCAATTATATTAAGATATTTACGACCGATTTTTTCTTTCATATTATTAAGCATAGGTATTAATGTTGCTATATCATTTCTATCATCAAATATTCCGACGCCGGTTACGTATTCACTTTCAACTGCGATTTGCACATTATATGCAGGTTTTAATTGACTATTTCTCATATGATCATCTTTCATATGCATGAAAGTTGCGTCTGGATCAGTTTTAGAATAACTATTTCTTTTTGAAAATATTTTTTTACTCAAATTATATTTTTCTTCTCTCTCTTTATATTCAGATAGTTGCTCTGTCCACTTTTGAATTTTGGTTTTTCTTTTACCAATTCCATGAACAAACTCTATGTTTCTTTTCTTTTTTTCATATTCAAGCCATTGAAGAATTTTATCAATATCATCTATTAATGTTTCTTTCTGAACAGTAAATTTTTTTAATTCTCCAAGGTTAATATTTTCTAAAAGAACAAGAATTTTATCAAACATTTTTTCTTCATTTTTTAAAATAGTTTTTTTCCAAACAAATGTATAACGATTAGCATTCGCTTCGATTTTAGTACCATCAATAAATGCATTTTCAAATAGTATTTCATTTTGATTTGCTAAATAATTAACTTGTTGATAAAATAAATCTTCAATTACCTCATTTGAAATATAGTCTTTACGAAATCTACTGATTGTAGCATGATCCGGTGCCTTATAACATTGAAGTAACCACTTAAAATTTATATCTCTTTTGCATGCTTTTTCGATTTTCCTGCTTGAATAAATATTTTGAGAATAAGCATATGATATTATTTTGAACATAATTTTAGGTTCCACTGCCGGTTTTCTTCCAACGGAAGAGTACGCCTTATACAACTTCGTGTAATCTAATCCCTCCAATACATGGCTTAGCAAGCGGACTGAATCATCTGATGGTATTAAATTTTCTAGATTTAATGGTAATATAAGTTGAAAATTATCATTAATCTCAGTATAATCTTTATTGTGTAATTTGGTTTTTAGCATAAGTAAATTATACAATGAATGTGAGTTCTTCGGAATTCACATTTTTTATATCTAAAAAAATGAGCCGCTACAAAACTAACTATGTTAGTTTTGCAACAGCCCCACTCACGCATTACTTAGTAATTTAATACTTTTACTCATCACATATTAATCACTCTAACTTTTATAATTCAACAATATAAGAAACTATATTCTAAAGTTTAAGATGTCTTTTTCTAATACCGATGAAATATTAACTAGTTTTTTTGCTGTGATAGAAAATTCATTTGTTATAGCTGCTTGCTCTTCTGTAGCGGCTGTAACCTCTTCTGAAAGGGCTGATATTTCTTGCGATTTTGAAGCTATATTTTCAACTGTATTTAAGATCTTATTTCTTCCTTTCATAGTTTCTTGAAGTACCACATGAACCATATTAATATCACTAGGAATATTATTAACCTTGCTAATAACTCCTTTAAATGAGGTTGTTACAGTATTAATATCACTTTTACTTTCTTCTACTATTTTAGTTACGACTTCTGTAGTATTAGAAACATCGTGAGTCTCTTTCATAACTGTATTTATTAATTGAGTTATGCTTTTTGATGAATTTAATACTTCTTCTGCAAGCTTTCGTATTTCTTCTGCCACTACTGAAAATCCTTTTCCAGCCTCCCCTGCTCTTGCTGCCTCAATGGATGCATTTAATGCTAAAAGATTAGTTTGTTTTGCAACTCCATTTATAACATCAACTATGGAATTAATCTGAGATATAGTGCTATCTAAATTTTCAACCTTTGCTCTTGATACTGAAAATGAATTTAACATATCATCGATAGTGTTCGCTAGCTTATTTATAGTTTCTACTCCCTTATTTGTATCCTCTTTTATTACCTTTCCACCATCAGCTAATAATGTCAATTTATTATCCACATTATCTAAATCTACTGAAAAACTTTCTAATAAGCTAACAGCATCTTCTAACGCTTCTGCTTGCTTTATACCTTCTTGAGATACGCTAGTTACTGAAGTTGCGATTTCTTCACTAGAGGATGCTACAGTGCTGCCGCCAATTTCAATATCCTTTGATAGTTTAGCCAAACTTTCTGATATTACTTTTGTTTTTCTAACAAGCTCCCTCATGCTCTTTCTAGTTTTACTACTTGCAGCTGCTAATTTTCCTATTTCGTCTTTACCTGTAATTTTATATTCTGCTGTAAAATCTCCATTTCCTGCTTTTTCAATAACATCCTTAATAATTTCTATAGGTTTCGCAATCCGCTTTCCTATATATACTCCTGCAACAGCTGCTAATATCAATACTACTATTGCATAAATTATACTTTTTATAATAGTGCTTCTAATAGACTTTTGCATGTTATCAACAGAAATTCCAATTGAAAGAGCGTATCCTATATCATCTCCGTCTTTGACAGGAACTGTTACATTATATGCAGGAGTCCCCTTCCATTCGTACATATATGCTCCTGTATCACCTTTAAATACTGCATCTAATCCTGTTGAATCAATCTTCTCTCCAATTGATTCCTTCGATGTTCCTGCAACAAGAGTTTTATCACTTGATATTACACCTATGTAGCATAATTCTCCATCTGAATATTTATATGTTTGATCTATTATTCCCTGTATTTTATCTGTATTTGTAACTCCTACACTTTCTATATTTGCTTTTATATTATTAACTAAAATTATTCCATCTGCTTTCATTTGGTTTTGTATTCCATTTACCATTTGGTATGAAAAGAAAGTTATACAAATTAAAGTTATTATTGCTGCTATTAAAACAAAATTAAAGATTAATCTTTTTCTTATTGAATTAAACATATTACCCCTCCCTAATATTTTAGTATCTACCTTAATATCTTAATTATAATTTCTATATGTTTTTTATATTTCATTTAGTACCCGAAACGAATCTTTTCAGCACATACTTCGTTCGCGTACGAAGTATGTGCCAACTTTAAAAACATTTTATTTACATTAACTTATAAAACTCTTTAGTTTTACACTCCTATGACTTCTGTAACTCCAGGAACCTCTTCCTTTAATTTTTGCTCAATAATCATTTTTATTGTCATCATTGCTCCTGGACAATTTCCACAAGCCCCTTGCATTTTTACACTTACAACTCCATCGTTGCTCACATCAACTAATTCAACGTCTCCTCCGTCTCTTTGTAGCATTGGTCTAATTTTATCTAGTGATTTCATTATTAATTCTTTCATATTCTACACTCCTTCTCTTATATCCTTCGTACGCGTACGAATTATCTATTTTAAAAAAATGCCTTTAGAGCATTTTTATTATATTTTTAAGAGCTTTATCTATATTATCTTCAAAGACCTTTTTTTCATCTTCACCAAAATCTTTTAATATTATATCTAGAAATTCTCTTTCCATAACTTGAAGTTTTTGCTTTATAACTACAGCTTCAGGAGTCAAACTTATATATACACTTCTCTTATCTTCGCTACACATGCACTTGTTTATTAACCCCTGACTCTCATACTTATTTATAATGTCAGATAAAGATGATTTTGATATTTTCCATGTGCTTGCTATTTCATTAAAAAGCAACTTCGAACCATCTTCAGGTAATATATCAAATAGTGCTGCGTGATTTTGCAATATAGGTAGTCGCTCATCCTTTATTTTTTTTGTCAAAAATTTGTTGGATGCTTCAACAATTATACTCATTCTTCCAACGATACATTTGTTTTTCATTTTTACCACCTCGTTCGTTCGGGTACGAATTAATTATAGAATCCTTATATTTTTTTGTCAATGCTTTTTTTATTTTATTATAGATTTAAATTTTTATTCTCATTAAAACGCTAATTAAATATCTAATTTCTTTTTTCAAGACCTTAATTCCGATTGATAATTCAGCCCCCAATCATACATAGATTTAATTATCGGTGACATAGACTGGCCAAGAACCGTCAACTCATATTCGACTCTTGGAGGAACTTCCGCATAAACTGTACGTTTTAATATTTTATCTCTTTCAAGTTCACGCAATTGAAGTGTTAATGTTCTGTGTGTAACATTTGGAATCAATTTCTTTAATTCATTAAATCGTTTCTTGCCACCTAATAAACGATATAAAATAATCCCCTTCCACTTACCACTAATTATATTTAGTGTTGTCTCTACTGGGCATGGATGGTTAGGACAATCTGGATATATAACTTGTTCATGCATACTTTTCGCTCCTTTAGTATAAAATAGATACTTAGGTAAGTTCATTTATATTATATATCAAATTTGTGCGTACTTCAATGAAGTATCCAAGTGTGTTAGACTTAACTTATACTTAGATAAGAGGTGATTTTTAAATGAATAACAAAAATAAAGAAATTATAGATGCATTTCAATTTCGTCATGCTTGTAAGCAATTCGACCCCACAAAAACAGTATCTGAAGAAGATTTTAATACTATATTAGAAGCTGGGCGCCTTTCTCCAAGTTCATTCGGTTTTGAACCTTGGAAGTTCCTTGTCATTCAAAATAAATCTCTTAAAGAAAATTTATTTTCTGTATCTTGGGGAGCTCAGAATAGCTTTAATGGAGCTAGTCACTTTGTAATTCTTCTTGCTCGTAAAAAAGTTGATACAATTTATAATTCTGAATATATAACTAAAATTATGTCTGAAGTTCAAAATCTTCCTGAAGATGTAGCCAATCAAAGAAAATCGGCTTTTGAAAGCTTTGAGAAGAATGATTTCAATTTACTTGAAAGTGACCGTACAATTTTTGACTGGGCAAGTAAACAAACTTACATTGCTCTAGCAAACATGCTAACTGTTGCAGCTTTCTTACAAATTGATTCATGCCCAATTGAAGGATTTAATATTGAAAAAGTTGAAGAAATTCTTAAGAATGAAGGTATTTTAGATACTGAACACTTTGGTGTTTCAGTTATGGCTAGCTTTGGATACCGCGCTAAAGAACCACATAAAAAAACAAGACAGCCATTAAATTCTATTGTACAGTGGATATAAATCCATTGAAAGAAAACCATGCATATGAAATAATTTCATTTATGCATGGTTTTCTTTTATAAATATTATAATTTGTATAAATCCTACTAATTTTATTAAAAATAAAAATGAAGTAGATAAATTACAAGTTATATATCCATGTGTTAAGATATTTATTATTATGGTACAATAAATCAATGTATAAATTAAAGCAAACAAACGATTGGAGTGAATAATTTGGAAAGATTAGATAAAATAATTTCTAATTTAGGATACGGAAGCAGAAAAGATGTTAAATCTTTTGCCAAAAAAGGAATTATAGAAGTTGATGGTCTAATAGTAAAAGATAGCGCCATGCTTGTTGATCCTGAAAAATCTGTTATAAAAATTAATGGTGAAGAGGTACTATATCGTAAATACATATATCTAATGATGAATAAACCAGATGGAGTTATATCAGCTACCCATGATAATAGAGATGAAACCGTTATTGATTTATTAAACCTAGAACATCAGGTTTTTGACCCATTTCCTATTGGTAGATTAGATAAAGATACTGTTGGATTATTGTTATTAACCAATGATGGTGAATTAAACCATAGATTGATTTCACCTAAATGGCATGTCGATAAAGTATATTATGCTGAAATAGATAAAAGCGTTGATGAAAAAGATATAAAAGCTTTTAAGGATGGAATTACCTTAGATGATGGGTACAAATGTTTAGAAGCTAAGCTTGAGATATTATCAAGCAATAACGATGGATCTGAAATAAGACTTACAATTCAAGAAGGTAAATTCCACCAAGTAAAAAGAATGTTTGAAGCGGTTGGGAAAAAGGTAACTTATCTTAAACGAGAAGAGTTCGGTGGGTTATTATTAGATCCAGATTTAGAAGAAGGCGAATATAGAGAATTAACAGATGAAGAATTAAGCCTTTTAAAGAGCTATTAACGAATATTAAATAATTTTGCAATAAAATAATTCATTTCTTTCAAAAATATTCACATTTTTTATTAAATCACTTGCATTATTAATAATAATACCCTATAATATTCTTGCAAGGATAAATAAAAGGAATATATAGCCCCCTTTTTATTTATTGCTTATTGCTTATTGCTAAAGCGCAACCTAGCCCCAAGGGTTGCGTTTTTTATTATGGTCTTTTGAAAACATTTACCTAACATTTGAATACGATAACAAAATAAATTTAACTTAAAAATGTACATATTGTTAACAATATTAACAAACAGCAAAGAAACTGCATGAAAAAAGTCATCTAAATGTTACTGATGGTTTTTTTGATGCAGTTTTTATATGATTATAATTATTTTATCCCTTAAAAAATCTAGAATGTAAAACATCCTAGATTCCATTTCTATAGTACCCCATTACCTTCGGAACATAGTTCTGAGTTTCCTGTGGCATTTTATATAAGTCAGAAGCTGATGATACGCCTCTTCTTTGCATAGTTCCAGGTCCTCCATTGTATGCCATAAGAGCCAACTCTGAACTTCCATTGTATTTATCTAAATATTCTTTAAGCAACTTAGTTCCACCGTTAACATTTTGCTCAACATCATATCCATCAGTTATCCCTAAATGTGAAAAATTCTCTGGCATTATCTGCATTAATCCAGCAGCTCCGACACCAGATGTTGAATTAGGATCAAAATCAGACTCCTGCTTAATTACAGCTAATATTAGATTGGGATCTACTCCATATTTTTTAGCTGCATCATCTACAGCCGAATATATTTTCTTAATATCAGCTCCACTTTTATTAGATAATGCAGATTCAGAATTTCTTGTAAAACCTATATAATTATTAGTTAAAACCATTGGTATTTCCTCTAAGTTTTGTCCTGTTACATATGTTTGTCCTACTCTAGCTGCATTATTTAAATTTATATTCTCTTTTGAATTTACTTTCTCACTGTTGGTTGTTTCACTTTTTACTTCCTTTGTATTCCCATTTGATTCAGCATTACCATTTTCTTTAGATTTTTTTGATGATTCCAAAAGATTTTTCATAACTAGCTGAAATGCTAAATCTTTTTCACCACTCGTACTATTGCTAGAATCAGAATCTGAATCATTTGTTACTTGTCCATTGCTTAGCATATTCATTGCTAATAATTGCTCATTTGACATTTTATCTAAACCGTCTATCGCCATACTTAAACAACCTTTCTCTAAAATTTATCCTATGTTTATTTTCGAGTTATCCTTTTAAACCTTTAACATAAAATGTTACTTCAGCATAATCCTCGTAACTAACTTTTTTATAATAACTTTTGGCTAAAGCTAAAATCTTATATTTTCCTTGAGTAAATGGCATAAAGCTATAATAATGCTTTCTACTATATGCTTGTACCTTTCTCCACTCATTATTCTCCATTAAATAAAATTCATAACAAACATTTTTCCCGCCTCTACTTATAGCTTCAAATGTAAGTTCCTCATTTACATGCCCCTCTAGCGTATTTGCTATTATATTAGTTTCTATTACAGGAGACGCCTCACTTACATACAAGTTTATCTGCTTCTTAGAATCATACTCACTAGTACATCTAACATTCTTAGCATAAACTTCTATAGTGTATTTACCAGCAGTTTTAGGTATAAATCTCAACCTTTTATTTTTTGAGAACTCTGTTTTCTCAATAGAATGTCCATTAATTTTAGTTTCATATTTCAATAAAGTATTCTGTGTATTTTGAACAATGCATTCAAACTCCACAGCTTCCCCAATCAAATGTGTTTCCTTATAAGGTAATATTATATAATCTATTTCACCCGGTAGATATTCTAGTGCCTTCAAATATATAACTGTTTGGGCATCATAAGATTTATCTGAGTACTTATCCTTAAGTCTTATTTCTACTTCATACTCTCCTGCCTGGTTAGGAATAAAATTTATCCAGTTAGATTTATTATAATCTACTCCCTCTAACCTTCTTCCATCTTTTCTAATTGTGAATGCATATTGGAGCTTTACTCCACCTTCAGCATTTACCGTTATACCAACTGGCTCCCCAACAATAATCTTCTTTTCTTTATCAACTACAATATCTAAAATCTTTACTGGCTTTTCACTCTTTTTCTCTATATTAAATGTAATTCTTTTTAAATCCTCATATTCACCTTTATAAGTAATATCCTTAACATAAAGTATAATGTCATATTCTCCAGCTTCAGATGGTTTCCATACAAATTCACTCTTTTCTATAAAGCCTGTGTCCTCTTTAATGGGTCCATTAACCTGATATCTATATATAACTTTGTTTCCACCTTCTATTTCTGAAGCAAACTTTATACTACTTCCACTTATATTAGGAGAATTCGAATCGGCTACAAAATTATTAATCTTAATCGTTTTATATGGTTTAACACCGTATACCAAAATAGCTCTATCATCATATTCTTTATTTGAAAATATACTTTTTACAAGACATAAAATTCTGTAGCTACCCGCTTCTGTTTCCTTATAATACACATTATTTTTGGTTGAATAGTCTTGTATACAAATTGATTTTCCATCTTTATATATTTTATAAAATTTATATAGTAATACGATATCTTCATTACTAACAGATTCTTCAATATTTGTTTCTACTATAAAACCAAGCTTTTCTCCAGCTATTAATGAGTTATTTAAACATTTAAAATTGGTTATTTCTACTTTATCAATTTCTCTTACTTTTAGTGTGATAATTCTATGGTCTTCAAAGGTTTCAGTGGAATCCATTCTTTTACACTGAATTAAAAATTCTTTATTTCCAGACTCGTTTGCTGTATATTTTAAAATATTACTTTTATCATAATCCTTAATTATATCCCATTCATTATTCTTTTTTATATAATATCTATATAAATATACATTCTCATCATCTGTCTTTACCTCAACACAACATTTTTCTCCAACTTTTATTTCCTCTTTATCTATACGGATATCTTTTATAAAACTCGGTTCTATTTGAGCATTGTTTTCAATTAATATTTTATTTAAAACTTCTTCATTATATTGAGTATTATCTACTATATCTTCAACTTCTTTGGTATCATTAGAAGATGATATTTCTTCACCAGCATAGCTATTTGATATTACAACTTCTTTTTCTGCTCTAGAAATTTCTTTAACTTCAAGAAACACCACATTGTCTTCTATACTATTCATTGCCTCTTTAAATTCAATATTGCATAAAATAGGATCTTCTTTTTCAGACGCTAGCAAATTACTTTCTTTATCATTGCAAGCGCTTTTAATTTCTTCATCATTAGTAACATATTGAATACTAGTCTCTTTATCCACAGTATTACTCACTTCCTCTGTCACTATAGAATAGTCCTCTTTGGCTAAATAGTCTAAAGGTTTTTTTCCATCCCTCTCTCTGGCTTGTACCATAACCATATACTCCCCTTCTCTTTTAGGCTTCCATATGCAATAATTTTTTTCTGAAAATTCTTGTATAGTATTCCAAACCCCACCTTTGCCAACAATAAATTTATATTCTAAGTTTTCTATTTCCCCATCTATTTTACCAGATATATTTATCTCCGTGCCAATTTTTTGCGGTGTTTGCTTATCAAAAGCTATCTCAACATACTTTAACTGAAGTTCCTCCATAAATTCATACTCCTCTCATACCAATTCTCAAAATGACCCTTATTATTATATTATACATTTATACCATTTTTTGTAAATAACTTCAGTTTATTTTTTATTTGATTATATCATAAATGCTTATATAAACTCATATATTAGTAAGATTGTTTTTAACAAAACCCTCCAGTCACACTTAAAATAATATCCAAAATATAAATTTATAATTTTTTACCGCATAAAAATAGAAGCTCTTATCTAAGCTTCTAAAATTATCAACTAGTTATAAGTTTTAATAAGTTTTTTTCCAGTCTAATATTATCTTCGTCAGTTCTTTTTTTGGGGTTAGAGGTCTTTCCTCCACTCCTTCTTATTTTCTGCGATATATGTCTTTCTTCCAATAATCTATCTATGTTTTTCTCATCATATATATATCCCTTAGGGTTTATTACTTTCGCTTTCTTAGATAGACATATCGCAGCCACACCATAGTCCTGAGACACAATTATGTCACCTTCTTTAGTTTCATTCATTACATACATATCTACACTTTGAAATCCACTATCAACAACTTTAACTACAGAATAATTGCTCTGTATAAAATGATGAATATCACAATAAATTATCACTGGAATATTGTGTTCTTTTGCCGCTTTTTCAATAATGGAGATGCCTGGACAGGCATCTCCATCAATAATAATCTTCATAATTAAACTAAAGTCTCTTTTCTAGTTCAGCCTTCATATCTTCATATCCTGGCTTTCCTAGTAAAGCAAACATATTCTTTTTATAAGCTTCAACACCTGGTTGATTAAATGGATTTATTGCTAAAAGATATCCACTTATTCCACAAGCCTTTTCAAAGAAATAAACCATGTATCCAAAATAATATGCTGAAATTTCTGGTACACTTAATACCATATTAGGAACTCCACCGTCATTGTGAGCTAATAGTGTTCCTTCAAATGCTTTCTTATTAACGAAATCCATAGTCTTTCCAGCTAAGAAATTTAATCCATCTAAGTCATTATCAGCTTCTTCTATATTTATTTCATATTTTGGTTTTTCAATATTTACAACTGTTTCAAACATTATTCTTCTTCCATCTTGGATATATTGACCCATTGAGTGAAGATCTGTTGAAAAATCTACTGCTGCTGGGAATAATCCTTTATGATCTTTACCTTCTGATTCTCCGTATAATTGTTTCCACCATTCGTTGAAATAATGAAGTGATGGTTCGTAATTTACTAATACTTCAATTGATGCTCCTTTATTATATAAAGCATTTCTAGCTGCTGCATATTTATAAGCGTCATTTTCTTTAATTGATGGTACTGAATAAGCTGTTCTTGCATCTGCAGCACCTTTCATCATTTCATCAATATCGATTCCAGCCGCAGCTATAGGCAATAATCCAACCGCTGTTAATACTGTAAATCTTCCTCCAACATCATCTGGAACTACAAAAGTTTCATATCCTTCTGAATCAGCTAATGTCTTTAAAGCACCTCTAGCTTTATCAGTTGTTGCATATATTCTCTTTCTTGCTTCTTCTACACCATATTTCTTTTCTAAATATGATTTTAAAATTCTAAATGCAATTGCTGGTTCTGTAGTTGTACCTGATTTTGAAATTACATTTAAACTTACATCTTTTCCTTCAATTACTTGTAGAAGTTCTGCCATATATGTTGAACTTATATTATTTCCAGCAAAAAATATTTGTGGAACTTTTCTCTTATCACTTCCTAATACATTATGGAAATTATTTGTCAACATTTCAATAGCTGCTCTAGCTCCAAGATATGATCCACCTATTCCAATAACTATTAAAACATCAGAGTCTGATTTAATCTTTTCTGCTGCCTTTTTAATTCTTGCAAATTCTTCTTTATCATAATTTACAGGAAGGTCTACCCAACCTAAAAAATCATTACCTGCGCCTGTTTTATTGTGTAAATCTTCATGAACAGCTTTAACCATGCTTTCCATATTTTCAAGTTCTGCTTCTTCTAAATAAGGAGAAACTTTTGATAAGTCTAGTGATATACCTTTATTCATTCTTCTATCCTACCTCCATATATAACTAAAAATAATTTTATTATTCAATTATATCATAAATTCTCAATATCTCATCTTTGCTTTTAACTTTTTTACAAATAATATATCAAATAATAACCTGAAATTAATCTTATTTAATCTTTACTCGGTTCTATTTTTTCTAATTGTATGAATTAATATTCATCTTATCCTTATTGATATCAACTTATTTTTAATGCTTGCCATAACATATTGTTTATTAAATATCAATCATTTTTAAAATTTTAAAAGAGAAAACTAAGTTTTCTCTTCATAAAATGTAAATTATATATTTTTCAATTATTAAAATCTAGATAACTTTGTTAATTTTTTAACTTTGTTCTATGCTAATTGGCCAGATAATTAAACTTATTCTGTACTAATATCGTTTTTATTTAACCTCTTGTTTTTCCCCCAGCAATATTGTAAGTAACTCCATGAATATAACTTGCTCTATCACTAGCTAAATAGCAAACTAAATCTGCAACTTCTGAAAGCTTTCCTGATCTTCCTAATGGAGTTGTTGAAGTTTTACTATATCCTGCTCTTAATTCTTCTACAGTAATTCCTCTAGTATAAGCTAACGCTGTCTCATATTCTAAAGTTCTGAGTCCTGTAGCTTCTAAAATCCCTGGCGCAACTCCGATAACTCTTATACCTAATTTCCCCAGCTCCTTTGCCCATGAGCGAGTCAAAGAATTTACTGCATTCTTACTTGCTGCATAAACACTTTGCCCCTCAGATCCTTCCAATCCGCTTTCAGAAGACATATTTATAATAACCCCTTTTCCTTGACTTGCCATCTCTCTTGCAGCTACTTGAGCACATAGAAATACACCTTTTACATTTACATTCATAACTTTATCCCAAACATTTTCATCTAACTCAAATTTTCCTTTTGGTTCTTTTTTATCAACTAGTAATCTAGGAATATTAATACCTGCATTATTTACAATTATATCAATAGTTCCAGTAATCTCTTTAGCCTTCTCAATCATTTTTTCTACGCTATCTCTATCTGCAACATTAGTAACTATATATTCCATATGTCCATTATGATCATCAAATTCAGGTTTGTTTGGATTCATATCACAAACAACTACATTTGCACCATTATTTAAAAACTCTTGTGCAACTGCCTTACCAATACCAGATGCTCCCCCTGTTACAATTGCTGTTTTTCCTTCTAAATTAAGCCATGTATTTTTCATAAAAATTCCTCCTGATTATTTAACTTCATTATTTAATGCCATTTTATTATCATTTCGATTTCATATAAATTTTAGATATAATTATGCTAATATAAATATTTCACTTCCTATTTTGAGTTTAGGAATTTCTTTTTTCTCCACACAAATTGTCCCTGATAAAGTAGGTACTTTAGAACCATTAAACGCAACAGTTATATGTCCTAAACTCACTAGATTCTTCTCAGCCACATCTCCAACAGCTGTTATTTCAAAAGCCATTCCATCAATCATAAATACTTGTCCAGGTTTAATTGTTTCTTTAACTTCCTTTATATTAATAGAGTAACAGTAATCTGCTAGTGTATCTGGTGCATTATCTCCAAAAAATATTATCATTCCTTCTTCTAAGAATGTTTCTGCTAAATCTCCTAAGGCTTTTACTTTATTTTCATAGATTATCTTACTACTCATAGATGCTTTCATCCCTTCAAATATATTTCTTTGTAAAATTATTATTTATTCTAAGCTACTTATATTATCGGCAATTTAACATGGTATTACCTTGACCACATAATATTTCAAAATCTTTTTTAAAGTTCTCTACAGCTACATCCACGCAATCGTTTTTAATTAAACCTTCGATTACATCAGGTGAAATTGTAGCCGCTCCAATTCCATTCTTGCATAATTCTAATACTTGTTGTGAATTCTTAAAACTAGCTGCTAATACTTCTGTTTTTAAATTGTTTTTCTCAAAAATATCGTGAATGTCTTTTGCCACTTGAACACCATTTGCTCCCAAATTATCAATTCGGTTTACATATGGAGCAGCATATTGAGCACCTGCTTTTCCAGCTAGATATGCTTGCATTTGAGTATATATAGCGGTAGCAGTAACATTAATTTCTTCTTTTCTAAGAATTTTTATAACCTTTAACCCCTCTCTAGTTACAGGTATCTTTACATAAGTATTTTTACCTAGCTCTTTAATAATTTTATGTGCTTCTTTAAGCATACCTTCTGAACTTTCAGAAATCACCTGTACATGTAATTCCGAGTTTTCTCCAATAAATTCACGTATTTCTCTTAATATTTCATACGGCTGTTTTCCATACTTATACAAAATACTCGGATTACTAGTTACACCATCAATTGGGAATATGCTGAAAACATCTTTTATTTTTTCAATATTTACATCATCAATAATTAATTTCACTATGGATAACCCTCCTTTTATTCCACTCCTTGCATCTAAATCAGCAATGTATTTTCCTTGGTGCAATTGAGCAATTCATAAGAACCACTCAATCGCAATTAAATAAATTTTATAGTTTATTGATACAATCCTATACTTGCAACCCATGCAACTGCTACTCTAGGTACACCAATCATGAAACGTGAATACAATACAGATGGAACACCAACCTCTACTGTTTCTGGTTCTGCTTCAGCTAGACCTAAACCTACTGGAATAAAGTCACATGCACATTGTGTATTAATAGCGAATAATGCTGGTAATGCTAAGCTTGGAGGAATAGTCCCTTTACCTATTTCAACACCAATTAAAGTACCTACGATTTGTGCTATAACTGCACCTGGTCCAAGTAATGCTGATAATAGAGGAATAGAGCATATGAATCCAAGAATCATAAGTCCAATTCCGTTTCCTGCTAATGGTACTAATATTTTAGCGAACCAATTACCAAATCCCGAACCTTGTATAATTCCTATTAGCATCGCAACAAATGCCATGAATGGTAATATTGTTGTAATCATTGATTGAACTGCATCACGGCCTGCTTGGTATAGTGTATTTACAACTTTACCTGCTCCCATACCAATTTTTTGGACAATGCTAGATTTACTGTTTTCAGCCAAACTTTGTGATACTTTCTTATCCGCACTATATTTAAATTCTCTTTTTCCTTCCTCAGGCGCTTTTGTGCTCTTTATAGGTTCTGCACCTGAATCTGCTAAAGAGATTTGATTTAAACCAACTGCAGATACATAGATGTCTTCTGTAATGAATTTTGCTAAAGGCCCACTTTTACCTACTGGCATAACATTTATTGTCGGAATTCTCTTTTGTGGGTATATTCCACAGCGAAGTGTTCCACCACAATCAATAATAACTAAGAAAATTTGTTCCTCTGGTACAGATGTTTTAAATCCATTTACCGCTTTACATCCTGTTAAGCTAACAATCTTTTCTACAATTTCAGGTTCAGCTCCACCACCTGTAATATATAATAATGTATCTTTTCCTTCTTCAGGTTTTACTGTAAGTGGACCGCCAAAACCTCCACTGCCTTTTACAATTTTAATTGCATTATATTTTTCCATATGAATACCCTCCTAAACTAATTTGCCTTAAGTTGATTACTTAATTCAATACCTTGTTGTCTCATAACAATCTTTGTAGTAAAATCAGTTACCCATCCTGCAAAGAAATTCATTACTAAACCTACTAATAAATAACGAAGTCCTAAAGCTGTTGGATCAAGGCCAAGAGTTGTAATACCATTTGCAATACCTAGGTAAATGAATATTTCACCTACATTAATATGAGGAAAAATACCGCTGTTTGTGTGACAATGATACGATGCTGATGCATAGTAGCTTGGTTTCATTCTTTCAGGAAGAAATTTCCCCATTGATAATGCCATTGGATTACCTAACATAAAGGCTGATAAGAATGGCAAAACTCCATAAGCTAATATAACATTTTTAGATGCAAACTTTGCAAACCTGTCAACTTTATCTTGTCCAATAAGAGCAATTATTGAATTCATAAAAACTAAAAGTAATAATACCTTTGGGATAATTCCTGTTACCCAACTAACAAATGTATTTCCACCAACTTCAAATAAATACATAAATCCTTTTGCAAAATAAACAATTGCGTCCATATTAATATCTCCTTTCTAATTGTGAGCTTTTAATTTTTTAGCTGTAAAAATATTACCTAATCTTTGTAATGGACTTTGAGGCTCTACAACTTCGCCACCGCCCATAATAACGTTATAATTGGAAGAGGCTTCTAGTACTGCTTTGGTTAATGGTTTAGCTAAGTTCTTACAATCTGCTTGAGTTAATATACCAACATCTTTTCCTTCAAATCCGTTTAGTTTCTTGACCCTTGCAAGTACTGTTATTCCTTGCATATAACCCCCTTCAAGTATAATTCCATTTTGATCGATAGCAAACATTGCAATACATCCAGCACGGAAACCACCTTTTACTTTACCAATGGCAACTCTTCCTCTTCTTCGCAATTTACTATAGTAAGCCGTGAAACTTTTCATTTGAGCAAATGTTAGTATATATTGGAGTATAAATGCAATTCCAAAGCATATAATCAAAAACCAAAAATTCATCATAAACCTCCTACTTATAAATCAAATATATCGTTTTCTTTTGTGAAATGTAAAATTAATTCTCTATAACCTTTTACCTTTGAAAGAGACTCAATAGTATTCTTATCATTAGCAATAGCTATAATTTCATCATAAATTTTAACCAAGAGTGTATCATCCCTAGTTTGTTCTGGAAGTCCTACCAAAAATACTAGTTTTCTTTGATTGTTTTCTCCAGCCTTTTCTGGAATTATTCCTAGACTGACTACTATTTCATCATTTTCATAATTGATAGTATGAGGAAATGCTATAGATTCATTAAAAATCATCGTAGACTTTTCTTCTCTTTTTCTTATTCTTTCCTTAAATCCATCATCTACATAACCTTTTGAGTATAGATTATCAATCATATGATCAACATTTTCTAAATAACTCAATTGATTATCCAAGATAAAGAAGGTATCTTCATCTAAAATACTTAGTAATATAGAATCCATTCCCTGCATGGATGGCATGTCTAATTTATCTATATACTTAATACTTTTTATTCTTTTCTTCAGCGCTTCTTCATCAAATATTTTCTCTAAACATATTACAGTAGCTGTTGTCTTAAAGTTAGCTTGGACAGTAGATAGAACTAAATTATACTTATCTAATATTTCACTAGTAACTGTGCTATCTGAATACAAATCTATAACTGTGTTCGCATCAAAAATACCTTTTAATTGACTAGCAACCAACCTAGCTGTAACTCTTCCAGTTCCGCATATAACTGCAACTTTGTATATTTTACTTTTTTCTATTTGCTGTTCTGAAATAAAAACTCCAAAGTATGCTGCTATAAATCCAACTTCATCTTGTGTCATTTTTACATCAAGACTTTTCTCAATAACATCTCGCGCTAATTCTGCCATTTTATAAGCTACTTTATATTTTTTCCTAATCTCATCTACTATAGGATTATGAATATGGACCCCATACTTTAAACGATTTACCAAGAAGGCCATATGGTATACAAAATCTTTCAAGATATCATCTAGCGTAATATTTAAACCCATGTCATATTTAATGCGCTCTAATATATGATTTACTAAATTTGATACTTCTTCTGTAATTTCAACATGCGGTGAAATCCCTTCTATGTTAGTCGGAGTATTCATTCCTATAATCGGCAATGCTAAGAAAATTCTTTCTTTAATTGGAATACTTATAGTAAGCCTTTTTTCAACTGCATCTGATATAGTATTTACCAATGTAAATTCCCAACTTCTTAATAATTCACCATATTTCTCGCTTAATGTATTGATTGTATGTCCATTTAAAAGGCGATCTAAAGTTACAACTAGGGAATGTATGAAAGATTCAAATGTCGTTGTATCGAACTGATATTGATCCGTTATCTCTTTTACTAAATCAATAACATCTTCATCTAATTCGTATTCTCCATAAATCATTTCATAAAGGTTCTCAAGTACAAGAAACCTTATATTTAATTCTGTACCTTTTAAGGCTAGTCCATTATTTGTTTTCCCTATAATTTTTAAATCGTAGTTATTAAGTATCTCTCTCATTTTCTTTAAATCACTTATTACTGTGGTTCTTCCGACATTCATCTCACACGCTAGGTCATCAGTTAAATATGGCTCTTCACTATTCATAAGCTTATATAAAATAAATGCCATTCTTCTTTGAGGTGAATTAAGAAATTCTTTTTGGTTATATATATTAGTCTTAATCTCCTCAAATTTGCTATTATCAATAATATAAATTTTATATATTCCTTGCTTATTATCAATTAGCGCAGATCCTTTTAATAAACTATTCAACTCTTTTACATCATTTTTAACGGTTTTTGAGCTAACCTCAAATTTTTCAGCAATGGCGTCAACAGAAATGGAATGTCTTCGTTCAATTAATTTTAGAATTCTTGTCGAACGGTTTTCAGTATAAAAATACTTCATTTTTGCCTCCTTGAAAAGAATCAATACTTATTAATTCATTTAAATTAAAATAAAATTATTGCTATTAATCTTACTTTAACTTGTTGTTCTTTGATTTTAGAAGTCTTTAAAAATTATACTCATAGTATAATCTTATGACTATCTTATATTCAAAGGTTGATTTTTTCAAGCGTTTTCGATGCCCCCTTTCTTTAATGTAATTATACTTTATAAAATGATAACGATTAATGCCGTCTTTTTCCTCTATAGAGAAAATGTTTGCACAATTGTATTCAATTAGTATTAAAAGTAACTTTTTTAATTAACTCTTATCTAATATGGACTATTTAAATTATCACTATAACCATATTTATATTAAATAAAAAAGGTGTTTAACAATGATTTTTCAATCATTTATAAACACCTTTTTTATATAACTACTTATTATATAATTTAGTTCTGCTTAACAGCATCTACAACATCTATTTCTTCTAATATAATCTAAGACCTCTTGTTTTGCTTTTTCATACCCAGCGCAATATCCTTGCTTGTATCCAGCTGTCTCTCCTGCTGTTTCTCCTGCTGTATTTCCATCCTCATACCCATCACGATATCCATCTTTATAGCCATCATTATATGCATCTTCCAACGCATCAGCTAAACAGTCATTATTTACGTTAGCTCCAAGAGTTCCATTGCCACAAGGATTACAATTTCTACTATCCATCTCTCCACGTTCTTCTTCACAATTACAACGTCTGCAATTTCTATTATTTCTGTTTTCCATTATTTCCTCTCCTTCGTAATCAGCATTAATTTTCGTTTAATCATTGCTAAAGCGCTTAGTTAAAGTATTACTAGTATCAAATTATTATTTATTTGACTATAAAATTTAATACCTATCTAATAATATATTATGCTGTTATGTTTTATTTGCTATCAGTTAGAGAAAATATGTATTTACTGCTTTAAAAAGATTATTCAGGAAATCTAACGTTAGTAGTATTGTCATTGTAAATTTCTTTCCTACCGTTTTTTACTCCTTTTCTCATTTATCACATCTTCAAAAAATCAACAAAAAAGTAGCTTAAATGTTACCTTTTTTAGATAATATCTAAGCCACTAAATTTTTTATTATATTTTCTTTAAGTGTCTATCCACCTTATTTAATAAGCCTCAATCCTATTCCCACTCTATAGTAGCTGGTGGTTTTGAAGTTATGTCATAAACAATTCTGTTTACTCCCTTAACTTCATTTACAATTCTTCTGCTTACTAAATCTAAAATTTCGTATGGAATCCTTGCCCATTCAGAAGTCATTGCATCACTTGATGTAACTGCTCTTAAAGCTATTGTATGAGAATATGTTCTTTCATCTCCCATAACTCCAACAGAACGGATATTAGGTAAACATGCAAAGTATTGCCAAATAGATTCATCAAGATTTGCATTTGCAATTTCTTCTCTGAATATTGCATCCGCTTCTCTAACTATTTCAAGTTTTTCTTCTGTAATCTCACCTAAAACTCTAATAGCAAGACCTGGTCCTGGGAAAGGCTGTCTCCAAACTAATTTGTGAGGAATTCCAAGCTCTTCTCCTACTGCTCTAACTTCATCTTTAAATAATTCTCTTAATGGTTCTATAAGTTCAAATTGCATATCTTCTGGAAGTCCACCAACATTATGATGAGATTTTATAGTTGCTGATGTCTTAGTTCCACTTTCTACGATATCTGGATAAATTGTTCCTTGAACAAGATAATCAATTTGACCAAGTTTTTTAGCTTCTTCTTCAAAAACTCTTATAAATTCTTCGCCGATTATCTTTCTCTTAGTTTCTGGATCTGATACTCCTGCAAGTTTTCCAAGGAATCTATCTGAAACATTAACTCTCTTAATGTTCATATCAAATTCCTTCTTAAATACTCTTTCAACAGTATCGCCTTCATCTTTTCTTAGTAAACCATGGTCAACAAATATACAAGTTAGGTTGTGACCAATAGCCTTATGTACAATCATTGCTGCTACTGAAGAGTCAACTCCACCAGATAAAGCACATAACACTTTCTTATCTCCAACTAATTCTTTTATTTCTTTTATTTTTTCTTCTGCAAAAGATCCCATAGACCAGCTGTTTTCTAACCCACAAATATTGTGTATAAAGTTTTCTAGCATTTTTTGCCCAAATTGAGTGTGTTCAACTTCTGCATGGAATTGAACTCCATAAAGTCTTTTTTCTTCATTTTCCATAGCTGCAACAGGACAAACTTCTGTAGTTGCTATTACCTTAAATCCTTTTGGAGCTTCTTCAATATAATCAGTATGACTCATCCAAGCTATACCATCAGTTTCAATTCCTTCAAATAATTTAGATGATTTATCTAATTTTACATTTGTTTTTCCATATTCTCTTACTGGTGCTGTCGCAACTTTTCCACCTAGCAAATGTGCCATTAGTTGATCACCATAGCATATTCCAAGTACTGGCACGCCTAATTCAAATACTTCTTTTTCTACAGTTGGAGTATCTTCTCCATAAACACTGTTAGGACCGCCTGTAAATATTATACCTTTTGGATTTTTAGCTTTTATCTTTTCTATAGTATAGTCATATGGAATAATCTCGCAATAAACGCCACATTCTCTTACTCTTCTTGCTATTAGTTGGTTATACTGTCCACCAAAATCAACAACTAAAACTAAATCTCTTTTCATGTTCTCCTCCTAAACTCTTCTTATAAATTCTATTATCAACTAAATAAATCTTTTTATCAATAAATTGAGACAATTTTCACCGAAAATTATAAATACTAATTTAAATAATCTCTATAATTATAAATTAATCAAATAATGCACAGTTCACATAAGTGGTATATTTTATGATTGTGAACTGTGCATTTTACTATTGTCCTACACTATAATTAGGTGCTTCCTTAGTAATGTTAATATCATGTGGATGGCTTTCTCTTTGACCTGAAGCTGTCTGAACCACAAAATTAGCTGTTTCATATAAAATTTCAAAATTCTTTGCTCCTAAATATCCCATTCCTGATTTAATTCCACCCAATAATTGGAATATAGTATCTGAGACAAAGCCTTTATAAGCTACTCTACCTTCAACACCTTCTGGTACTAATTTCTTATTTCCTTCTTGGAAATATCTATCTTTAGATCCACATTCCATAGCAGCTAAAGATCCCATTCCTCTATAAACTTTATAGCTTCTTCCTTGATATATTTCCATTTCTCCTGGTGCTTCTTCACATCCTGCAAATAATGATCCCATCATTGCTGCAGAAGCTCCTGCTGCTAGTGCTTTCACTATATCCCCTGAATACTTAAGTCCACCATCAGCAATTATAGGAACTCCATACTTCTTACCTACTTCTGCACAATCCATAACTGCAGTTAATTGAGGGACTCCAACCCCAGCTACTACTCTCGTAGTACAGATTGATCCCGGTCCAATACCAACCTTAACACAATCTGCTCCAGCCTTTATTAGATCCTCTGTTGCTTCCGCTGTAGCAACA
Organism: Clostridium sp. MF28; assembly: GCF_002969175.1. Lineage (NCBI taxonomy): Bacteria > Bacillati > Bacillota > Clostridia > Eubacteriales > Clostridiaceae > Clostridium > Clostridium sp. MF28. Next base: position 3,770,834 of record NZ_CP014331.1, on the reverse strand, counting down.
TTCCCAGCTATAACTTGAAGATCAGGATATACTTTCTTTATTTGTGAAACAGCATCTAAAACTCCTTTTGAATGTCCATGTGCTGTATCAAGAGTTATAACATCAACTTGTGCTTTAACTAATGCATCAACTCTTTCCATCATGTTTCCAGTTACACCTACTGCTGCTCCACATAATAATCTACCCTTCTTATCCTTTGCAGCATTTGGAAACTTTCTAACTTTTTCAATATCTTTCATTGTAATTAATCCCTTCAGACGGCCTTCACTATCAACTAAAGGTAACTTTTCTACTTTATGCTTTTTTAATATTTCTTTTGCTTCCTCTACAGTAGTATTTTCTGAAGCAGTTATTAAATTATCTTTTGTCATCACTTCTGAAATTTTTCTTTGGTAATTTGTTTCAAATATTATATCTCTGTTTGTAATTATTCCAATTAATTTTCCATCTTGAGTTGTTATTGGAACTCCTGATATTCTGTATTGTGCCATTAAGTTCTCTGCATCCTGAATAAGATGATCTTGAGATAAAAATATAGGATCTGTAATTACTCCATTTTCTTGTCTCTTAACTCTATCTACTTCTTTTGCTTGCTCTTCAATAGTCATATTTTTATGTATTATTCCGATTCCGCCTTCTCTTGCAACAGCAATTGCCATCTTCGACTCAGTTACAGTATCCATTCCTGCACTCATTAAAGGAATATTTAATTCTATAGTCTTTGTTATTTTTGTTTTTGTGCTCACTTCTCTTGGTAATATATCCGATTTATTAGGTACCAATAATACATCATCAAAAGTATATGCAGTCTTAATTATTTTTCCCATTATAGTTCCTCCTATTTTTTGAATTATTTATTTCATTTTTAGTATTTTATGATTTTTTGCTTGCATTGCTTGTACTATTTTTTTGTACAAAAAAAGCACATTAACCTCAAAAGTGATGTTAATATGCTAATAAATCTATAGATTTAGCCTATACTAATATCACTTATAGTCGGAAATTTACGGCTCCCGGTAGATACTCCTTGCCATATTCAAGGTATATATAAGTTTTCAAATGTGCTATATTTTAAATTAAAATTATTATAATGTATGTACAATCTAAAGTCAATAAATTTGAAGCTAAAATTGCAAATTTACTTCAATAATGTAAGTTAAATTTTTTGTTATCGATATCTTTTCTATTTTTTTACATCATCTTTGGTAGATCCATTATCAATCGTCGTCGGATTTAAAATATCTGTATTTTCTGTGAAATCAAATTCTGCACCATTTACTACATCATAACAATTTTTTAAACTTGTGCTACTAGTATTTAAATTACCAAATTCAACTCCATCTAAATACTTACTAATCCCTTTGTTGCTTATAGCCGAACTTACACTAGTGCTTTCACTTAGAGGCGAATCATTTTTCAAATTATATGATTCAACGGCCATTATTACTTTTCTGCACTGATCTACAACTTCAACTTTTTTCGCTTCATTTATATAGCCATTTACTTTAGGTAAAATAGCAACAGCTAAAATACCAATAATTGCAATTACTGCAATCATTTCAATTAAAGTAAAAGCTTCTCTCTTTCTCTTCTTACAGAATCTTTTCTTTGACATACTATCTTTGAATCTAAATTTACATTTAATGTATAAAGAAATCATTATTCATTATCCATCTCCTATTAATGTTTTTATTTAAATTATGTCTAATAGGAAATCTTTTATACAATAAATGGAAAATATTCTCTAATAATTTATACTATTGACTTCTAGTATATAAATTTTGTATAAAGTTGCATTGCTATGATTTTCATAAGCTTAAACGTTAAACATATAATATAAAATGCTTTTTAAAATTGCATAGATATGTTAATGGCTATTAAGCACTTTATTTTTTTAATACTAAAAAGCAAAATAGAGAAAGTACTTATAAGCACTTTCTCTATTTATTAAATTAAATATTTATAATTCTTTAATTTATATATTTTAGTACATTCCGTCCATTCCCATTCCTGGAGCACCTGGCATTGGTGTTTCCTTTGCTGGAATATCAGCAACTGCTGCTTCTGTTGTTAAGAATGTTGAAGCAACTGAAGCTGCGTTTTGAAGCGCAGATCTAGTAACCTTAGTTGGGTCTACTATTCCACCTTTTATCATATTGATATATTCTCCATGTAATGCATCATATCCTATTCCTGGTTCACTATTCTTAACTTTTTCAATTATTACTGAACCTTCTACACCTGCATTAGTAGCTATTTGTCTTACTGGTTCTTCTAATGATTTAACTATTATATTGATACCAATTTGTGTATCAGCAACATCTGAAGTTAATTTTGCAACTTCGTTTATTACATTAACATAAGCAGTTCCACCACCTGCTACTATTCCTTCTTCAACAGCAGCCTTAGTTGCAGCTAATGCGTCTTCTATTCTAAGTTTCTTTTCTTTTAATTCTGTTTCAGTTGCTGCACCAACTTTAATTACTGCAACACCTCCAGCTAATTTAGCCAATCTTTCTTGTAATTTTTCTTTATCAAATTCTGAAGAAGTTTCTTCTATTTGAGCTTTAATTTGGTTAATTCTTTCTTTTATTGCATTAGAATCACCTTTACCATTAACTATAACAGTGTTTTCTTTACTTACTTTAACACTATCAGCTGTACCTAGCATATCGATAGTAACATCCTTTAATTCTCTGCCTAATTCTTCAGCTATTACTGTTCCACCAGTTAAAGTTGCAATATCTTGTAACATTTCTTTTCTTCTATCTCCAAATCCTGGTGCCTTAACAGCTACGCAAGTAAATGTTCCTCTTAATTTATTAACTACTAATGTAGCCATTGCTTCTCCTTCAATGTCTTCAGCAATAATTAATAACTTTTTACCAGATTGAACTATTTGTTCAAGCACTGGTAATATTTCTTGTATGTTAGAAATTTTCTTATCAGTTATTAATATATATGGATTTTCTAAAACAGCTTCCATTTTTTCAGTATCTGTAGCCATGTAAGGTGATACGTATCCTCTATCGAATTGCATACCTTCTACAACATCTAATTCTGTTCCCATTGATTTAGATTCTTCTATAGTAATAACACCTTCGTTACCAACCTTCTCCATAGCATCTGCTATTAACTTACCAACTTCTTCATCAGCAGCTGAGATTGCAGCAACTCTAGCTATATCTTCTTTTCCATCTACTTGCTTAGAAATCTTTTGGATTTCTTCAACAGCTTTATCTACAGCCATTTTAATACCTGTTCTAATTAGAATTGGATTAGCTCCAGCTGTAACATTCTTTAGACCTTCTCTAATTATTGCTTGAGCAAGTAATGTCGCAGTTGTAGTTCCATCTCCTGCTACATCATTAGTCTTTGTTGCAACTTCTTTAACTAATTGAGCACCCATGTTTTCATATGGATCTTCTAATTCTATTTCTCTTGCAATTGAAACACCGTCATTTGTAATTAATGGTGCACCAAATTTTTTATCTAAAACAACATTTCTTCCCTTAGGTCCTAAAGTCACTTTAACTGTATCTGCTAATTATCTACACCTATTTGCATAGATCTTCTTGCATCTTCTCCGAATTTTAACATCTTAGCCATTTATATTACACGCTCCTTATATATGTTATTTATTATCGTTTCTAATTAAATTTCTTTTTTATATTTAAATATCGAGTTATGAACACTTTAACTATTCAACTATTGCTAGAATATCATCTTGCTTTAATATAGTATATTCTTCGCCATCAACCTTTACTTCTGTTCCAGCATATTTTGAATATAATACTTTATCTCCAACTTTTACTTCCATAGCCACTCTATTTCCGTCTACAACAGCTCCAGGTCCTACTGCAACCACTTCTGCTTCTTGTGGTCTTTCCTTTGCAGTACCAGTTAAGACTATTCCACTCTTAGTCTTTTCTTCTGCCTCTAATTTTTTAATTACTACTCTTTCACCAAGTGGTTTAATGTTCATGAAAAAACCCTCCTTAAAATATATATTATCATTTCATTTATTTTCTGTTAGCACTCATCATTGTCGAGTGCTAACATAATTATAATATCCTTTATATCCATATAATTCAAACATTGCTTCTAATATTATATCCCATTTTTCAGCGAATATTACTCCTTATCTCAAAATATATCGCATTTACTTAAATTTTCTCCATATTATTATTAATATTATGAATTTTTAAAATAATAAAAAAACTCTAACCAAATAAACATATTACTGATTAGAGTTTTTATGACATTATATAGAGAATAAAGCTCTTAAATTTCATAAATAATTTTAAATTCTAAATACCTCATCGCCTAGAGCACCTATATAATAATAGAATTTTTAATTACTTAATTATATTTCAAAATCAAGATTCATATTATCTTTCTAAGTTTATTTCATTGTATTCGTCTAATGTCGTATTAGCTAATACACTCTTAGTACTTGTTTGCTGATTTAATTTTGTAAATGGCGCTTTAGCCTTCATTACTGATACAATTTTAGCTGCCCCATTTATACAGCCACCTTCGCACATCATTCCTTCAATAAAGTTTCCTTGTAACTTTCCAACCTTAGCCATTGTCATAGTCTTTTTAATTTCTACTCCGCCTGAGATCTTTACTGGCTTAAAGTCAATATTAACACCTTTTTCTTGCACATAGTTCTCTATAGCAGCAGTTAATCCACCACCTACAGCAAAATTTCTACCAAATATTGAAGCTCCATCAACTACTATATCTTCACAAGTTGTAGGATCAACTCCAAACGCATCAAATAAGGCTACTAATTCTTCAAACGTTAATGCATAATCTATAGCATCTTTTATTGATTCTATCAGAACCTCGCTTTTTTTAGCTGTGCAAGGCCCTATAAATATCACTTTTGCATCTTTATCTTTAGATTTTATATATCTACCCGTTGCTACCATCGGTGAAACTGTCCCTGAAATTTTATTAGCTTGATCTGGCATCATTTTTTCAATATAGCTTAGGAATCCTGGACAACATGAATTTGTCATGTAGCTATCCCCATTTTCCATTCTCTCAACAAACTCATTACTTTCATGTACAGTAACTGCATCTGCTCCACATGCAGCTTCTACCATATCTTCAAAGCCTAATGCCTTAATTGCATTCTTAACTTGTCCATAAGTTGTTTTAGGCCCAAATTGCCCTGTTATTGCTGGTGCAACTACAGCATAAATTTTTTCTTCTTTATCCATCAATCTATTAATAACTTTAACTAATGAGCTTTTGTCTTCTATAGCTCCAAATGGACATGCTGACATGCATGCACCACAGTTTACACATTTACTTTCTGTAATTTCAGCACTCAAATCTTCTGCATTATAGCTTAATGCACCTGTTGGACATGACTTCTTACAAGGTCTCATGTCTTCTGCAACCGCATCATACGGACATGCCTTTTTACACATTCCACATTCCTTACATTTATCTGGATCTATATAAGCTCTTCCATCAACATATGTAATTGCTCCAAAATTACACGCACTTTGACACTTATGAGCTATACAATTTCTACATGCATCAGTAACTTGAAACTTCTTTGTTGGGCATCTATCACATGCTTCTTTTATAACATATAATATTTGTTTTTCTTCTTCTATATCAACTAAATCTTGTCCATGTTTGCCTGTTGGTTTAAATCCTGCTGCAAGTTTTGCTCTCTCTAATACTACATTTCTTTCTCGTTCAACTGAATCTCTATACTTAGGTTCTTCTCCTACAATCATAGCATAAGGAATTTTTTCTATTTCCTCTTTACTAATATTATTTTCTTTTGCTAATACAGCAACTCTAGTAAGAACCTCGTGCTTTAAAGCTAGAAGTTGATTCTCAAACTGAAACATTACACACACTCTCCCATGAATAATTTTTATCTTACATTTATAATACAAAATAATTATAGCATACTCTTGTTAAAATTATAACAAATATTATATAATTTAAATTTTCTAAATTTTCTTAATATACGTTCTATTTTCATATGTATATAGTGGTATTTCTCAACTACTTTAGTTAAATCTTTTTCTTGTATTTCCACTTCTTTTCGCATATGTTTATTTACCTTATATTAGTTATATCAAGGGATTTATATGATATTCATATTATTACATCAATGATAAATTATTAACATTATTAAACATATTAATCTAACATTTTTGAGGAAACAAAAAGTCTAGGAAATAAAATCCTAAACTTTTCATTTTATATCAACCTTTTTAACCTACACTTATTTTATTTTCCCTCGCATAATAGAATAAATATTGCTGTGCAAAACCTGCTAATTTACCAAACTTATTCCTTCCAAAAATTCTAATCTTATTTAGAGATGCATCCTCTGCCCCATAAAAATGAATCATCGCACGTTTAACCCATACATCTACTGGAAATGCTGAAGTCTTTTCCAGTGAAAATAACATTATACAGTCAGCTACCTTTGAACCAACACCTTTAAATTCTTGAAGTGCATTATGACATTCATCATCATCTAAATTTTTAATATAATCCAGATCATACTTTATATATTCATTTGCATCATTTGTTTTTAAGTTCCCTTTTCCACTCTTAGAATTATACACATTTTTTATTGTATCAAATATGTATTTACTTCTGAAAGATGCTCCTGTCTCCTGTATTTCTTCTAATGTAGCATCTTTTATTTCATCTATATTGGGAAACGCATAGTAAGTTTTATCCTTATAAATAATTTCTTTTCCCCATTTATTAGATATTTTATTTACAGTCTTCTTTATTGATGGTATATTATTTCGAGCTGAAATAATAAAGCTAAGCAACATTTCAAATGGGTCTTGATTCAAGACTCTAACACCATATCCAAATTCAATACTTTGTTTAAGCAAAACATCTTTTGAAAGTTCATCTTTTATAACTGAGTAATCTCTATCTAAATCAAAATACTTAAGCCAAATATTTTGAAAATCTTCCTTTGTAGAATTATAAATTATTACGTCATTTCCCTCTTCTTTAACTTCAATTAATCTTCCAAACGCAATTACAATAAAATCATTTTCTGCTACCTCTTCAAACCTAAAAATTTGTCCGCACTCAAATATATGTTTTAATTTAAAATTTCTTAATTCTTTTATTATTAAATAATTATCATAAAATTCTACAGATTTATAATCCATTTTATTATCCGTCTCCCTTACAGTATAAAATTATTTAGTTTGCATCATCTCATAATCTAATATGCATATTGATGAACCCTACTCTTTGATTATGAATATTCAAAATATATTTTTATCTTTTTAGTAAAATCATTGATAAACATAATATCATATCAACCTTAGTTTTAACTTATTTCATTCATATATTCTTCTTTAAATAATATATTCTACACTAAAGTTTTTTTCTAAAGATTATGTCACAGTTTATATTGCCCATTTTCTGATGTGTACCACCTATATCATATTTTTTAACTATTTATTTTTTTAATATCCAATATTCAATTAAATTATACAATTAATCTTAAGAAAATAGTTATTATTTAATATATTATATCACTTACTTAACAGTAATAAAATGTTTTGTTGAATTTTACAATATTCTTTAGTTTAAACTTATTTATGTAATCTAGTAGTTATTTATATATTTCCCTAAAAATAAAAAAACCCAAGCATAAACTTGAGTTTTTCCATATATTCATGATATTATTTAGAATAATCATAGAATCCTTTTCCTGATTTTCTTCCAAGCCATCCAGCTCTAACATATTTTCTTAATATGCTACTAGCTCTGTACTTGTTATCACCTGTTTCAGTGAATAAAACATCCATGATAGCTAAGCAAACGTCTAATCCAATAAGATCTCCTAAAGCTAAAGGTCCCATTGGATGGTTAGCACCATATTTCATAGCTGTATCAATATCTTCAACTGAAGCTATTCCTTCTTGTAGGATAAATGAAGCTTCGTTAATCATTGGGATTAATATTCTGTTTACAACGAATCCTGGAGCTTCTGCAACTTCTACTGGTTCTTTTCCAATAGCAACTGATAATTCCTTAACAGCATCAAAAGTTTCTTGAGAAGTAGCTATTCCTTTAATAATTTCAACAAGCTTCATTACTGGAGCTGGATTAAAGAAATGCATTCCGATAACTTTATCAGGTCTCTTTGTAGCTGAAGCAACTTCAGTAATTGATAAAGATGAAGTGTTTGAAGCTAAAATCGCTTCTGGCTTACAAATTCCATCTAATTCAGCGAAGATTTCCTTCTTAATTTTCATGTTTTCGATTGCAGCTTCAACTACTAAATCACAGTCAGCAGCTAATTTCATATCAGTTGTTCCTGAAATTCTTGAAAGTATAGCTTCTTTATCTTCTTCAGACATTTTTCCTTTAGCAACTTGCTTTTCTAATCCTTTAGTGATTCCAGCTATTCCTCTGTCAACAAATTCTTCCTTTATGTCTCTTACAATTACTTCACAACCTTTTTGAGCGAATGCTTGAACGATACCAGCACCCATTGTTCCTGCTCCAAGTACAAAAATCTTTTTCATAAATTATTCCTCCTCTAAATCTTTTCATTATAGATATCCTTAGCTAAAATATATATTTTAACTAAGGATTAACTTCATAATTATCTAATTGTTACTTATTGAATAATATTGTTAATTAATTATCTTTAATGTTACATTATTAACTTTCAATAGTACAATCTAACAAAAACATATCTAAATTAACCGAATAATTATTCAGCGCTCTTTATTTCTTTAACTTGAGCTATTAATTCTGGTACTACCTTAGTAAGATCACCAACTATTGCATAGTCAGCAATTTTCATTATTGGAGCTGAATCATCTTTATTTACAGCAATGATTAAATCTGAATCTTGCATACCAGCAACGTGTTGGATAGCTCCAGAAATACCACAAGCTATATATATTTGAGGTCTAACAGTCTTACCAGTTTGACCTACTTGATATGCTCCATCAATCCATCCTTTTTCTACAGCTGCTCTTGATCCAGCGACAGTTCCGCCTAGAGCTTCTGCTAATTCTTTAAGTAATTGGAAGTTTTCTTTGTTTCCAACTCCTCTACCACCTGATACGATGAAATCTGCTTCAGCTATATCAACGATATCCTTCTTAGCTTTTATAGTTTCTAAAACTTTAGTTCTTACATCGCTATCTGCTAATTTAACATCAACTTTTTCAATTTTACATTTAGATGGATCAGTTGTAATCTTTGCAAATACTCCTGGTCTTACTGTTGCCATTTGTGGTCTATGTTCTGGACAAGCAATTGTAGCCATTAGGTTACCTCCAAATGCTGGTCTTGTAGCTAAAAGATCGCCATTTGTAACATCAACATCAATTGATGTACAGTCTGCTGTTAATCCTGTTGATAATCTAGCAGCTATTCTTGGACCTAAATCTCTTCCGATGAAAGTAGCTCCTACGAATAATATTCCTGGTTTTCTTTCATTTGCTAAATCACAAATAACTTTTGTGTAAGCATCAGTTGTATAGTGCTCTAAGTTTTTATCATCAGCAACTAAAACTTCATCTGCACCGTGCTCTGCTAAAGTTTTTGCTAATCCTTCTATGTTGCTACCTAATAATAAAGCTGTAAGATTTACTCCTAATTCATCAGCAATTCTTCTACCTTCACCAAGTAGTTCTAAAGATACTTTTTGTAATTCGCCTTCTCTTTGTTCAGCAAAGACCCAAACGCCTTTGTAATCTGCTATATTCATAATAAATTACCCTCCTATTATCTTAGATGTAGTGTTTTTCTTTTAATTTTCCTACAACATAGTATGCTGCATTTTTAGGTGCTTCTCTTACGATTTCTCCTGCACCTTTAACTTCCTTAGTCATTGACTTCTTAACCTTTGTAGGTGAGCCTTTAAGCCCTAATTCAGCTACATCTACATCTATATCAGCTGCGCTCATAACTTTGATTTCATCATCTGAAGTTTCGAATATATCTACAACATTCATATATCTAGTTTCATTTAATTCTTCGATTGCAGTTAATAGACATGGAGTTTTAACTTCTACTACTTGATGTCCATCTTCTAGTGCTCTATTTACTATTAATGTATTTCCTTCAACTTTAACGTCTTGAACGTAAGTTACTTGCGGAATGTTTAAATGTTCTGCTATTTCTGGTCCTACTTGTGCAGTATCTCCATCAATTGCTTGTCTTCCAGCAAATACCAAATCATAATCTAATTTAGCTATTACTCCTGCAAGTGCCTTTGAAGTTGCTAATGTATCTGCTCCCCCAAGTGCTCTATCTGTTAATAGGACAGCTTCATCAGCTCCCATACATAATGCTTCTCTTAAAACCGCTTTAGCCATTGGAAGTCCCATACTTATTACAGTAACTTTTCCTCCAACTTTTTCTTTTAATTGTAATGCACCTTCTAAAGCGTGTTTATCCTCTGGATTCATTATTGATGGAACACCATCTCTTATTAATGTACCAGTTTTAGGATCAATTTTTACTGCTGTAGTATCTGGAACTTGTTTTACACAAACTACTATATTCATTCTAAAAGTCCTCCTATCTTAAAATGCTTCCTGCGATAACCATCTTTTGAACTTCTGAAGTTCCTTCGTAGATTTCGCATATTTTAGCATCTCTCATCATTCTTTCTACTGGGTATTCTTTAGTGTAACCATATCCACCAAAGATTTGAACTGCCTTAGTTGTAACTTCCATTGCAACATCTGCAGCAAATAATTTAGCTCTTGCAGCATCTACTGAATAAGGCTCACCAGCTTGCTTCTTTGTTGCAGCTAGGTATACTAAGTATTTAGCAGCTTGGATTTTAACATCCATTTCAGCTATATACCATTGTAATCCTTGGAATGCTGATAATGGTTTACCAAATTGTTTTCTTTCTTTCATATAGTTAACAGCTTCTTCAAAAGCTCCTTCTGCAATACCTAAAGCTTGAGCAGCTATACCAATTCTTCCTCCATCAAGAGTTTTCATTGCTATACCAAATCCCTTACCTTCTTTGCTAAGTAGGTTTTCTTTTGGTACTATGCAGTTTTCCATAACTAACTCAGTAGTTGAAGATGCTCTGATCCCCATCTTGTTTTCTAATTTTCCTATTGAGAATCCTGGGAATGACTTTTCTACTATGAATGCAGAAATTCCTTTTGTTCCTTGACTCTTATCTGTCATAGCAAATATTATGAAAGTTTCAGCAACTCCACCATTTGTTATGAAGATTTTTGAACCATTTAATACATAATGGTCGCCTTCTAATACAGCAGTTGTTTGTTGTCCTGCAGCATCTGTACCAGCACCTGGTTCTGTTAATCCGAAAGCACCGATCTTTTTACCGCTGCAAAGATCAGGTAAATATTTTGCTCTTTGTTCGTTAGTTCCATTTTCATTAATTACTGATGCACATAATGATGTATGCGCTGAAAGAATAACTCCTGTAGTACCACAAACTTTTGATAATTCTTCCACAGCAATTATATATGAAAGAACATCTCCGCCTGCTCCACCAAATTCTTTAGAAAATGGGATCCCCATCATTTTAAGCTTAGCCATTTTTTCAACGTTTTCCATAGGGAATCTTTCTGTTTCGTCGATTTCGGCAGCTATTGGCTTAACTTCATTTACTGCGAATTCTCTAACCATTTGTTGTACTAATTGTTGTTCTCTAGTTAATTGGAAATTCATTAAATTACCCTCCTTGTTAATTAAACCTATTTGATACAAACTATATATAAATCTCTAATAGATTTTTAACTAATTATTAAAAAATTATTTATTTTGAAAATTCTTTTCTGCTCTTCTTTCTAAGAACGCAGTCATTCCTTCTGTTTGATCTTCTGTTGCAAAGCACTTTCCAAAGTCTTCTGCTTCTATTAATATAGCTGCATCTATATCAACTTGCATTCCTCTGTCTATAGCATCTTTACAATATGCAACTGCTTTTGGAGCATTAGCTGCAATCTTGTTAGCCATTGCTTTTGCTTCTTCCATCAATTTTTCTAATTCAACTACTTTATTAACTAAACCTATTCTATAAGCTTCTTCTGCATTTATAAGGTCACAAGTATAAATTAATTCTTTAGCTTTTCCTGGCCCTACAATTCTAGCTAATCTTTGAGTTCCACCAAATCCTGGAGTTATTCCAAGTCCTGCTTCTGGTTGACCAAATTTAGCTTTAACTGAAGCTATTCTTATGTCACATGACATAGCAAGTTCACATCCACCACCAAGAGCAAATCCTGATATAGCTGCGATAACTGGCTTATCCAATTTTTCTAATCTTCTGAAGACATTGTTTCCTAAAATACCAAATTCTTTACCTTGTTCTTCATTAAGATCTTTCATTTCTGAAATATCTGCTCCAGCAACAAAAGATTTCTCACCAGCACCTGTAACTATAACTGCATACACATTGTTGTCTGCTTCTAAATCATCTAAAACAACATTTAAATCTTTTAGTGTTTCTGAATTCAATGCATTTAATGCCTTTGGTCTATTGATTGTAACAATAGCTAAATGCCCTTCTTTTTCAAGAATAACATTTTTTAATTCCATTCTAAGGACCTCCTTCAAACTTGCTTATTTTTTTAATTTTCACACTATTTTTGATATTTTTTATCCTAATTGTTAATAATATAACAAATAAGTCTAAAAAAATATCAAGACTTCACGCCTCAATTAAAATTATAATACGTTCCTAGATTATTTGCAATAAAATATTGCGTTATTAATATAAGTTTTTAAGTATATGAAAAAAATAACTGATCAAAGGTATATATCTATTTTCATGCCAAACAGAGAAGAAAACTTTATTCATGTAAAGCTTTTGCATAAATTTTTCTTAAATCTATTTCTAAAAACAAATATATATATTTAATCTGTTATTTTTTGAACAAGCTTTAAATAATATATTGCATATATTTATTATATTTTTAACCTTCACTCTCATTTAATAAATAAATTAAAGTCAATAAACTTTCACTTAGATGTACATTTTCTACTTTCACATGATCTGGAACTACTAAATCTACAGGAGCAAAATTCCAAATTGCTCTTACTCCACCCCTTATTAATTCATCAGCAACAACTTGGGCATTTTTTCTAGGAACACAAATTATGCCAATATCTATTTTATGTTCTTCTAGTACGGATTCCATTTCGTCTATATCCATTATTTCTACATCTCTGATTTTCATCCCTATCAATTTAGGATTTGCATCAAATATTGCTGTTATTTTAAATCCTAAATTTTCAAATCTAGAATAATTCGAAACTGCTTGCCCTATATTTCCAGCACCAACCAGTGCAGCTTCATAACCTCTGTCTAATCCCAATATAGCGCTAATTTGGGTATATAGTTCCTTAACATTATATCCATAACCTTGTTGTCCAAAATCTCCAAAACAATTTAAATCTTGTCTAATTTGTGATGCAGTAAATCCAATCTTTTCTCCTAATTCTTTTGAAGAAATTCTATCCACCTCATTTTTCATAAGTTCTTCAAGATATCTATGATACTTAGGCAACCTTTTGATAACTGCCATCGATATATTTTTATGCTTTTCCATATCTACTTTCTCCTATTTCAATACTTTTATATTTTTCGACCCTATAATATTTATATCAAATTAAATTATATAACTACTATTTAGACTTTTAGTAATTATGATTAGTCTATTTATTAACAATCAATTTTAAAATTATATTCACATTGTTAAATTTTAATTAATTGCTATAATTTATAATTCTACCATATTTCTATATTTTTATGTCAAGCTTAATTAAATTATTTATTCAAAAGTGCCTATAAATTTAAAATTTCTCTTGATAAGCAACAGAAGTCTCTAGAAAACTCACTGCTATGAAATTTTACTTTTTTATATTTTGACCACTTTTTTTAATTTAAACCGCTTTATTTTTAACCTTTTCTATATAATAACAATATCAATACTTAAACATGTGTTCAAGAATTTTATTTTAACATTGCGATTTTTGTTTATATTAAATAATATCTTTATAAAATTTTATACCTTTTAACAAAATCAAAAAAATATTTCAAAATAATTTTTCAACCATTTTGAAATATTTCTTATCTTAAGAAATTAAATTACTTTAATTACCTTATTTTCATTGATAAACACATTGTTCAATATCATATTTAATACGCTATCGCAAACATAATACGAAAAGGTTAAATCATTATAATAATTTATAGTTCCATCATATTGCTTCTGTAGCTGCATTATAAACTCTTCTATATTACTTGAATCTACATGTGTATTTATAATTCCTGTCGGATCAAACGACTTAGCTACCTTAGCTAAATTTTTCTCATACATCATATGATGTTTTACAGCGCTCGTACTCTTAAATTCCCATCTATAATAGTGTGGTGCACAGAAAAAATCACATAAAAAGTGACATATTACTCCAAGCTCTTCACTAAACTTACCAATTGTCATATCATAGTATATTTCTTCCAATGATAATGATGATAAATGTATAATCTTTTCAATAATCATATTTATACTTTCATTAAAATAATGCTTCTTAAATTTATATTTAGGCGCACAATCAGGTTTCACGTTCCCCCATATAAATCTTTTATTATTAATTAAATAAATACTCTTTGTATTAGCATATTTTATAATATTTTCTGCCATAATCTTGTGAGTATTGATCATCAATGCTTGATCACATCCTCTGCATATTAAATTTTATATTTTATGAAACCCTCATTTAGGCGTTTCGTTATTTTTTTATAAATTAAATTTGTTTTGTATATTTATAATAATACTCTAGATTCAAATTTACAACACTTTATTAATCGATTTCTTCAAGTATTATATGTACTAATACCCAAGAATATCAAAGCTCATAACGTATTAAACTATATTAGTAAAAATATTAGTTTAATATAGTTTAAGCATACATTTTATATGGTTTCCTTATATACTAACTCTAACTTGCACATGCTTTCTAAGTGCATCTCCAAAGATAAATAAGCTGCTTCAGTATCATTAAGATATATTGAAACAGCTTACTTACTATAGAAATTTATTATATTCTTTATTTTCGTTGAGCCTATTTAATAAATGTTTTATTTCCTGATCCTTATTTTTATCCATTACAAGAATAACATCTCCAGCATCTACTACAACCAAGTCTTTTATTCCAAACCCAATTATCAGGTTTTTGTCCCCAAATATGGAGCAATTCTCGCAATCGTCAATATAAACATTCTTAGATATACTATTATTTCTATAAGTGCTCAGTAGCCTACTTAAAGCGCCAAAACTCCCCATATCATCCCAACTAAAATCACATTTAATAACATAGGCTTTTCTAGTTCTCTGCATAACTCCAAAGTCTATAGAAATTCCGTCTATAAGTTCATATTGGTCTTTTATAACACTCTCTTCATTTTCCTCTCCTAAATTTTTATATATCTCCATCAGTGATTTATGCAATTTAGGCAAGTATTTTTCTATTTCTCTTAGTATAACGTCGGCCCTAAATATAAACATCCCAGAATTCCATAAATAAGTTCCTTTTAATATGAAATCTTTAGCTACCTCTGAATTTGGTTTTTCTGTAAACCTTGCAATTCTATAAGTTGGTATGCTTCCAGCAGTTCTTTCCCCCATTTCTATATATCCATATCCTGTTTCAGGTCTACTAGGTTCAATCCCAAGTGTAACGATACACCTTCTCCTATTTGCCATTTCTATTGCTTGTGATAAAGTATCTATATAATTCTTCTCACCCTGAATATAGTGATCTGATGGTAATACAACCATTACTGCATTAGCATCTTGTTTTAATAATTTTACTGCAGACAAACCTATACAAGTTGCAGTCCCTTTTTGGACAATAAGTATCTTTTTTATAAAATAATATATTATAATCTTAGTACGTATGCTTATTTATTTCGAAAATTTATAATAAATTGTTATTTTTTTTTCTTTATTGCCATCATCCTCATCTATAACAATTTTATCTACTAAAGTTTCTACTAATCTCCTATCAATTGTTTTTCCTTCTAGGAGATTATCTATTTCTATCTTATATTTTTTCAATAAATTATTATCACCATTGTTTTTTTTAAGCATGTTTACTAATTGATCTTTTCTTTCTATAAGTTTATCTTGTTTTTCTTGAACATCCTGAAGCATAAAATCAAAATTTCTTTGATTTATAACTCCTTCTAATTTATCTTCATATATTTTTTTAAATTTACCATCAAGAGCATTTAATTGTTTTTCTACAGACTTTAATTCATTCTCAAAATCATTTTCTATTTTTATATTATTGAATCTATCATACACCTTGCTTTTATCTATTTTTTCATCTATCATACTCTTTATTTCATTTGATATAATATCTATTACTCTTGTTTCTTTAACACTATGTGGAGAGCACCTTCTAGAACCTTGTTGACTATTTGTACACTTATAGCCTTTATATTTTTTTCTATAACTCATACTCCCGCCGCACTTTCCACACTTAAGTACACCAGAAAAAGGATGTATTACCCCATTCCTATATCTGTAATTACTATTAGAACGATCTTTCATCATTTGTTGAGTTCTTTCAAAAATATCTTTAGAAATTATACCTTCAAATTCTCCTCCATGTATACATTGTTCAGCAGGCATTATATTAATTTTTTTAACCTTATAACTTACCTTCTTATATTTCCCCTGAATCATGTATCCTCCATATTTAGGATTTCTGAGTATACTTAGTATAGTATTATTAGCCCATTTCCCAAATTTCTTTCGAGCAAAGTTTTTGATTCTATTAGAAGGTGGTTCAATTCCTTGTTTATTTAGGGAACTTGCTATTTTTCCTGCTCCCCATCCTGACAAGTATAATGTAAAGATTTCTTTCACTACCTGAGTACTTTCATCTTCAGCTGAAATCAATTTGATGTTTTTTTGATTTCCTTCATAAACTTCTTGAAATTTATATCCATATGGTGGTTTACTTGCAATGCTGCTTCCCCTTTCCATTCTTGTTAATAATGCAGATCTAACTTTCCTACTACAATCTTTTATATACATTTCATTTAAGATATTTTTGAAAGGTATAATATCATTATCAAATTCTGATTCGGTATCTACATTATCTAAAACAGATATAAATCTAATATTATTTACTTTAAAGTAATCCTCTAGATAATATCCTGCAAGAATATAGTTTCTTGAAAATCTTGATAAATCTCTAGTTACTATCATATTAATTTTCTTATTTTCTATATCTTCTTTCATTCTAATAAAAGATTCTCTATCAAATGATGATCCTGATGTTCCTTGATCCTGATAGACATCAATTAGGTTGTATATTGCACTTACATCCTCTCTTGATTTGTTTAATATCCATTTTTTTAAATTTTCAACCTGTACTGGAATAGATTCACTTTGTTCCTTTTTATCTGTAGAAACTCTTGCATAAATTGCAATGTTCCATATTTTATTCATCTTTTTCATCCACCTCACTGTTAGTGCTTGTGGATGGATAGTATTCCATATCATTATACCACGTTTTACTATCCTGTTTAACCTTTTGGAGTATCTCTTCCATTTTATCATCTATCAGTAATTCAAACAATTTGAAGAAATCTTCTTTCCCATATACTATTTCTATATTATCGTTCATACATTTAGCCTTAATTTATAATTGATATATTATAATTCTATTAAATTATTTCTTTTTAATTACAAAAGTACCATTACATTTAGAAACTCACCTACAATATGTTGTATTAGAATTTAAGAATCTGCTGCATATATTCTACTTTCCATTTCTTGCACAGTAGACTCCTATCTAACATCTCCAAATAATTTCTATCTTATTGCTTTGATATATCTTAATTTCATTAATAAATAACTTAATAATCCAATTTTCTTTTTTAATGCACTTATCCATATTATCAAGTATATATAGCATATCTTGTCTATATTTTTTACCTTCTTGTACTCTTCGTTCTAACTCTTCATTTTCATTTTCTATCATAATTATTTTATTTTTTATTTCAGTAATTACTGAATTTGCATACTTTGTATCTTCTTCAAAATATAAATTTGCCATTCTTTTAGTCGCATTCTCTATTTTCTCATTATTTTTTTCTATTCTTTTTTGTTTTTGCTGTATTCCATTAGTTGCATTGATTTCTTCTTGAACAGTTTTTTTTAATTTTTCATAATTATGTTGAATTTTATCCTTTAGTTTTTTAAAAATTAAATTCCAAATTTCCTCTTCTTTTATAAAATGAGTTGAGCAATTTCCTTCCTTGTGCTGACTACCAGAACATTTATACCCAGCCCATTTTTCTTTGAATATTAATGATCGTCCACAATCTCCACATTTTAAAATTCCTGTAAATGTTCTTTTATTATACTTACTACTTCTAACTGCTCTATTTTCATTTAACATATTTTGAACTGTATTATAAATTTCAATGTCTACGATTCCTTTAAAATTTCCACTATTAATCCACATATTTCTTTCTACTCGTACAATCTTTCGTCCATCTCCATAATATGAGTACCCTTGTTTTTGATATCTCATCTGATTAAGTTGCCCTGAATATAGTGGGTTTTTTAATATACTTTCCACAGTAGATTTATTCCATATTCTTTTACCCGATGGACTTATAATTCCATTACTAGTTAAAGACCTTGAAATATCTCCCAAAGTTTCTCCTAATAAATATTTTTGAAATATATAGTTTACTGTTTCAATTTCTTCATCTTCTCCTAAAAGATACTTGCGTAAACCAGTTGTACTATCCTCTTCTATTTTGTATCCATATGCTGCCTTTGAACTAATGGCAGATCCTTCTTGTACTCTTGTTTCTATTCCTCTCCTTGCTTTTATACTGCAAGTTTTAGCATAATCATCGGCTGCAGCAGCCTTTTCCTTTATATATGTCATATTACTTATTGCATTAATTATTTTATTGTCTAGGCTAATATATAAGTACTTTACTTTTCCTTCAGGATAAATATCGGATATCATCTTCTCTATTGCTCGTCCTAATCTATCTATATTGGTAGTTATAATGACATTTATTTTTCCTAACTTCAGATCTCTCATCATATTACTATACCCTTCTCTGCCCTCTTGCGTACCAGAAAACCCATCATCGTAATACTCTACCACTTTAGTTTGTGTATCTAATTTTATTCTCCATTGCAGAAATAATCTGATTGCCTTTTTCTGTTGTTCTATTAGATTAGAATTTTTTTTAGATATTCTTGCATATATCCCTATATTTACATCTGCTTCTTTATTATTTTTATAAAAATCAGAACGGTTGAAATTACCTATATTGAATTCTACTTCCTCTAACTTCATTAACAATTCATTTATTTTCATACTTCCTTATCCTCCGCACACTTTGCTTTTTTGTTCTTCCTAATATGAAATTGTATATTGAATTCTCCATTTCAAATTGAAAATTTATTTCTTTAAAAATTTGGCACTTGCGAATATTTATCTTCAGTAATATAAATATCTTTCTAAAATTGTTTTATTTTTAACATATTGATAGTGTATCTTGATTATTAGTTTTTTTCAGGTTTCAAATAATTTTTTTTATTTTTATTCCATTCACTTTAATGTTCAATATTTTTATATTGGGTAATTGCTAAAAAAATATTATTTTTCTTGATATCTATACTCTTAATAAAAATACATTTCAAATTGAGTTTTCATTCTTTAAGCAAAGTGTACCTTGATTTTTATATTTTTTTATTTGTTAAAGATTTTGATTTTTTTAATATCACCTAGTAATGAAAATAAGAGCATATATAGCTCCTATGCTCTTATTTCATAATACTAATATTTACTTATTAATAATTAATCTTGTTTGCAAATCTACTTTCACTTTAACTTATAAAAACATTTTTATGCTTCTTTTATTTTTTCTACACATTCTCCGTTTTTCATCTCTTCTAATATTAGATTATATATTATTTTTTCTATATTGAGTTCCAATGTACTATTTTCTAAAATTTCACATTTATTAACTGTTATCTTTGCCAAAATGAACACCTCTTTAAAAATTCTTTTCATCTTCCAAGCAAAGTCTAACTTGATTTTTATATTTTTTTAGATCCAATAAAAAAATTTTTGATTTTAAAATGGATTATTTTTTGATTTTAAAAAATTTTCAACGCATAATCTATAGAATTTATTTTTTAGAAAGGAGGTGAAGATTTGGACACGCTTATTCTTGTTTTAGATAATATTTCTATTCCTGAGTGGTTCTTTAAAAAAAATATGCAATGGCATGACTTTGATAAAAAAGATTCTTTGTGTTATTCCTTAGTATATAAAAATGTACACTTGCAATATTTATCTTACTGCAACTGTCTTATGTTAAAAGTTTCTATAACAAAATTTCTGTATGGTGCAAACTTTAAAGTCTTAAACGCAAGCGACATAAATAAATTTTGTTTTGAAATTAACTATATATTAAAGCAAATATTTAACAAATTAAATAATAATTATAGATATTCCGATTTAATAGATATATTAGAATGGAAATTAAATAGGTTAGATTTAGTTTCTAATTTTATATGTAATAATGATTGTGATAAAAAAATCAATCTAGATATATTTAAAGAGGCAAAATATCCTTATCTAAAAAAGGCAATCTATACTACCTCGATTCACGACGGAAATAAATCCGTTCGTTTAAATTTTTATGATAAAAATGCTCAGGTTAAAACAAAGTATGATAATTCCATCCTTTCCTTAGATGATAATTTACTAAGATGTGAAATTCAAATAAAAAAGGGGGGAATTAATTCACTTATACGAAAAGGACATTTACCAGGGAAACAATTAAAAGATATTTTTTGTAATATAGATAAGTTAAATTTAATTTATGCTGATTATTTAAAAAAATTTGGTCTTTTTAAAGAATTTTTAACTAGTGATAATCTAGATGATTTCATACTTGAATTAAAAAACAAAAATGAAATAAGTACTCGTGAATGTAAAAATATACAAGCTGCTCTAGTAAATAAAAAGCGTGTCTCTAAAAATACGCTAAACAAATATATCAAAATATTTAACAAATATAATGTTAGCCATATTACTGTAGAAAAACAAAGTTCATTAGATTTTAGTAATTTTGAACTTTTTAAAGTTAACCAGTTTAAAAAGGCAAATGACCCTAAATTGCTAATTTTAATTTATTTATATATTTTAAATTTCTTAATAAAGAACACTCTTTGTAGACCAATTAAAATATTATTAACTAATTTAATAAGACCACTTAAATTAGTTAAAATATATAATGACAGTTAATCCTGCTATATAATAACATGTGTAAATTTTGCACAAAAACGAAATACTTCCGGATTTATTTCTAAAAAAATTATATTAAAATATGATAAAAATACATAAAGGATATTAGTCTTAATTAAATTTTTAAAAATTTTAAGAACTAATATCCTATTCGTGTTTAATTAATTTTAATAAATCGCAACATTCATGATATGGATATGAATTTATCATACCTAGCCCAAAACCTATTATCAAAACAAATTTAAGGAATTAAAAACAGCAAATTTACAAAACATCTGAAATACTCTTAGAACAATTCTAAATAAAGATAGGCAAGGGACACTAGTAATAATTTATGTAAATTATACATAAGTATTACACAAATGAAATATAAACTCATATGAATCAATACTTCTATTTTATTTATATACGTAAAGGTTACATAAATAAGTCTAAAATTTACCTAAGTAAACTTTTAATTTCTATATTCTTATTATTTTTTATAAGTCCAACTAAAATGTATTTAAATCATTAAATCTATTCTACTAATATACCTAATTTTGTTGTATTATCTGAAAAGCAGTTACATACTAATAACATTTCTTTTTGTTATTAAATACATAAATTTCTCTCATTTTATCATTTTTGTGCTTTTCTGAATATCCCTTTAAAGCCTTGCTTCCATCATTATATCAATTAATTACTGATGTCCTAGTATTACTCGTCTTGATTCCTTTAATTCAGATTCTAATGCTTCTATACGAACCCATAATTTCCTTACCTCATTCACTATTCAATTTATCTCCTTCTGTATAGTTATCCAAATAATAATCTATTAGTCCTATAACTTTAAATATTTCATTTCAGCTTAATTGTTTTTTAATCAGCAATAATAGAAAATATTCTTCTAATTTCTTATCCAAAATATTTCGGCAAGTCAATTCCTGAAATATTCTTAAAACTAATAATAATGAATCAATTGATTTTCAATTAAGACTTAAGCATATAATAAAATACACTCTTTAATAGAAACAGTTCTCTTATCTTAACTGTTTACTACAAAGAGTGTATATCAAATTTATATGTTCAGATACTTTACAAGCATTTTACCAAAGAGCGTAAAGCACTCTAATATGTTTTTCTGTAATCTAGGCTATTTCAAATACTTATTTCTAACTGAATTATTCATTTACATTGTACTCTAAATAAACATAAATAATAGTATTTGATTATAATATACAAAACCAGTTCCAACTACATCAATACCTATAAATATTTCATACTCAAAAGATGTTATTAATACTTTTGAAATAAATGTAAAATCAAAAAGAACTCAATATATAATCTATATTAAGTTCTTTATTTCTATTAATTATACGATATTAATGTGTACTAGTTAATATCTAACATGTGATAGCATCTACAACAGTGGTAGCTAGGGTTTGTTAATTTACATTTCACTAGTTATTATATAACTTATCTAGTACATATTTTGCTATTTCCAGGTAACCGCATTTACATTCCACTAGTTATTATATAACTTTCTAAGCTCTGTTTTGCTATTTATGGGTACCCGAATTTACATTCCACTAGTTAATATATAACCCCGTTTTTATAAGCTTTAACCCTTTGATTTACTACGTTTTTAATCTTTAAAATTAAAACTTTTACTGCAAATATTTGGTAATACGGATCATCAAATTTTCAAATAACTACAAAATACTGTAAAATCAATACTTTAATGCTTATTCCATAAAAATTGGCTTTACTGCAATTATATTTTGCGTGAAATGTCTAGCCAGTAACACAACAGCTAGAGTTAACCTTTTCCGAGTAGCTTACCTTGGATTTATGTTAACACCACCAATACTCTCAGACCTAAGACGCTAAATCGCCTTGTCATATTAACTTTATATCTTATTTTTATAATATTCGCTTTCCTCTTTTTTAGTTATATATTTATCACTTTTAGCGATGTTTCTAGATGCATTGTAATCTGCATTAGTCTTACATCCACATTTTTTACATTGAAATTCTGATTGTACTTCTCTTTGTCCATCTTCATAATGTCCACATTCACTACAAGTTTGACTTGTTAAATACGGATCTACATACTTAACTTTAATTCCAATCCTTTCAGCTTTATATTCAATCATCTGTTGTAACTGATAATAACTCCAATTGCTCAATACTGATTTATTCTGAGTTTCTGATAAACTAAGAAATTCCATATTAATTTGTTCGGCTTTATTATCTGTTGCAAATTTAATAATGTTACTGCTTAAAAAATGATTATAAGTTTTAGCAAAATTTTTCTCTTTAGCTTCAAAACTATTTAAAGCACTAAGCTTTTTATTTTTGCCTTGTCCACCATTAGTTGATTTTAACGCCCTCTGCAATTTCCTTCTCCTGCTACGCATTTGTGTTCTAACCTTTAGGAAATCATCTATACTTCCTATTGCTTTTCTAACGTCTTCACTATCATTTAAAGCACAGTAAGCAGGTATTTTCATGCCTAGATCAACTCCAACTATTCTACCTATTACCTTCTCAAATTTGTTTGTGTTTGAGACTGGTATATCTAAAGTCAAATTAAGTATTAGTTTATTATCCTTAAATCCTATGCTACTATCACATAATTTATATTCTTCAAATATAACTTTATCTAAAGTTTTTTGAAGTTCTAAGCTATTTTGTTTTTTAACTCCAAGTACACATTTAAAAACAATTCCATTCATCCATTTTATATAATAATCCTCACCTTCTCTATACAATGTTAAAGATCTACCTCGAATATATAACGGATTATCTTTTTTATATCTTCTTAATGTTCTTTCACCTCTCAAAACACCTACAATATCATTATAAAAATCTTGTACTACTTTTTGAGTTAATTTATCTTTAGTATCACTTTTCAAATTAAAATTATTTGATATTAAATCCCTTAAATTTATTTGTTCTGATGTTGCTATAATTTCTTTAAAATTATTGGATACTTCCTTATTTTCAACTTTTCTTAAAGTTTCTAATTTCTTTTTTGTAGCTTCAATGGACTTTTTAATATTTTCCTTTTGCTTATCTGTTTTAGCCTCTTTAAGTTCTATGTATTTTCTTTCTAAATAGCATTCTCCTTCTTCAAGCTTAACTTTATATGTTTCATCTGCTAATTTAATTTTTTCTCTTGCTACATAATTAAAATACAAGTGATTAATAGCCATGTTTAAAGCCTTATTCTGCTCCTGTAATTCCTTACGAATAAAACTATATCCTTCTTCTCTATTCTCAGCTATAGTTAATTTAATCTTTCGAGCAGTTATCAATATCTCACCTCCTTTAATCCTTATAAACTCCACATACATATTAGAATCTAGCTAGTTGCGAAAGAAATAAAGTGTCCACAATATCCAAAGACTCTAAATATATCTTGTCCGCCTACTCAAATATCTCACATAAAAAAGCTTGTTCAATTCAAAACTCGCTTCCATTTGTAGATTATATAATTCTCTATAATTTAAAGAGAGATAATACACTATTCTCTCTTTAAATTTATTACTATACTACTTTCTTTATTTCTTCTACTTAAGCGACCTTTATCCAATCCTAATAAATTCTCAACTTCTTGTGAATTTATAGCCAATCCATAATTTTGTAATTGTTCTATAAATTCATTTTCATCTAATACATTATTTTCTATTAATATTTCTATAGATTTTCTTAATAGTGTTGGCTTTGCAACTTGTATTATATCATCTAATGGTTCTTTAGTTCTCCAACCTTTTTTAGATAATTGTTTCATTAAGTATTGATATTGATTATGAGTTATAGCTCCTAATCTAAAAGCCCTTATTATCATTGCTGAAATTGATACTCTCCATTTTTTCTTAAGTTCAATATAAAACTCAAGCTTATTAGGATACTGAATTAAATCATCCCAAAATGTTTCTCTTGGTAATAATAGTTCCGCAGCAAATTCATTTGCTTGATTCTCCATTAATTTGTATTCTTCTTTTGTCATTTCATTAATATCACCAATTTCACCATGCATAATTATGTGACCTAATTCATGGGCTCCACTAAACTGTCTTCTTACAGCTGCTTCTTTATCATCTCCAAGAACTACTATTGGATATGATACTCCATTAATAGTATTAATCTGTGTAAATGCATCTATTTTCTGCTCGTCTGTCTTAAAACAGCTTATTATTATTCCATTCTTCTCCATCACATTTATTATATTATTTATAGGTCTATTCCCTAAATCCCAACAACTTCTTACTTCATTAGCAATTAATTTAATGTCTCCATTACAACTAGATATATCAGGTATATTAATAGTCGGAAAATCTATATATTGCCCTATAAAATTATATATAATAGAAAGAATCTTAGTCTTATTTACTTGACATAATTGCTCTTTTTTACTTGTAGCCGCTAAAGCCCTAAAAAACATATTTCCATTATGTATACTCTTATCATCTTCCTGATAAAAATACTCTCTAGGAAAATTTAAAGCGTTTATGATTTTCAATAAAGTTTCTAAACTTGGTACAGACTTGTTATTCTCAAATTGTGAAATAGATTGTTTTGTTATTTCTGTATCATCGGCTAATTCCTTAATTGTTTTATTTCTATATAATCTTGCTGTCTTTAATCTTTCCCCATTAAACTCCCTGTTTTTTATCATAAAATACTCCTCCTAAGAGAAACTATTTACTCTATTTTCATATTTCTCTTTTCATTCTTCTTTATTTTTTTCATTCTTCTTTAGTTTTATATCAATATTGTTCAATCTTTCAGTTTCTTTTAATGGTAAATTAATATCCTCTTCTTCTACATTTAACAAATCTTCAATTGTTTTATTGTTTATAACAATATCATACTTAGGCTGAATATATTCATTCCATTTTTCTGTATGTATAATATTTAATGTTGGTGTTACAATTGATGCAGAAATAGAAAATAATTCATTTTTCCTCTCTGTGAACGTTACTAATATATGTGCTTCTATGTCATCATTAATATCTTTTAACATTTGCTCAATAGTCTTCTCTATTTTTTCAGATTTAATCTCACTAATGTCAGCAAAGAAACTACCTTGCTCTTGCGACTCTTCCCAAAATTTAATATTAAATTTTGTTATTGCTTCTAAATAATGAACTTTATCCTTTTTTAATTGTTTTTTTAAATCCTCAAATCTTTTATCTTTCATTAGAGTATATAAATATTTTGACTCTTTATCATAGATTAATATTAATTCCCAAACCCCTCTAGAACATACCGCAATATCAAATTTTGATTTAGGCAAAGCATCGCTACATTCAGTATTTATATAATCCCATTGAGTTCCAGTATAACCTATACGAGTAACTGTAGGATTCTCCATTTTATAATCACCAAATTTATCCAACCCATTTCGTACTGCTTCTGTAAAAAGCATTTTATCTTCTTCACTAAGATTAATGGTAATATTATCCATAATTTCTTCACCTCCACTATTTTATAATTATATTTTACTATTTATATTAATTTTGTCAAGTATAATTCCTATTATGTATATGCATAATCATGTTTTTTACTAAAATAAGACTAGAAATCATTTAAAACTTCTAGTCTCAGATATACTTAATATAAAATTTTTTAATAAAAATACCTATATGCAAAATAATCAATTATATTACAGATTATTTTTATTCTCTGTTTTTTTTCATTTTATTCTACTCTTCATATTCAATAGCTTCTCTTATTCCTTGAATCTTCTCAACTGTTAATCCTGTTATAGAACTTATCATTTCATTATCAAGTCCATTTTTTATTGAATTTTTAACTATTTCTATAACCTTTTTGCTTTCTCCTCTTTCCATTAATCTCTTACCTAATTCAGTCATACTAAGTTCCTCCTCTACTTTTTCTAAATCTCTACCCTCTAAAAACTTATTTGCAAATGCATATAAAATTGTTTCAATATCATACCTATATTCTGTCTCTACACTTCTTACTATTTTTATTGCATTTAATATTCTATCTACCCTATCTAATTTTCCACCCATTATAGGAGTGAAAGTTAATGTTATTAAGTCTTGTTTTTCTATCTTATCATTATTTTTTATTTTATTTACTATTTCATCAAATACTTTATCACCATCTTTATTAGCCATTGATATAGCTTTAACGTTGTAAGTATTTATTCCACTATTATAACAATTTAACGGATTCTTTATATTTCCTGAGTACACAACATAAGTTACTATATCCTTATTCATTTGAAGCTCAAATAATGATTCATACGCTTTGAATCTTCTTAGATCTGATATTCCTTTATCTGTGGTTTGGAACTCTATGTGTATATAGGTATCATCTTCCATCAAAAAAGTATAATCCATGAACATGTTCTTAGCTTCTAACACTATTATTTCAGTTGAACTTACTTCTTTAACTTTCTTTTCTATACCAAAAAACTTTAAACCCTCTTCTGCAAAAACATCCATAGCTCTTTTCATTATCATGTCTTCGTAATTTATGCTTTTCATATTCACGCTCCTTACCCCATTATACTTGAGTAAATATAGGCGTTACCGCCTATACTCCTCGACGGAACCGTATGTGCCCTACTAAGGCATACGGCTCTTCACATCATATTTAATTTATCTATAGAATAAGCTGACACTTATTTTCGGTTCTAACAACGGTAAAGTTCTTAATAGCCCATTGTAAAATGATTCTAAAGTGTAGCTACGCTTTTGACTTCTTCTGTTAGTCCATTTGAATAATAAATATCTTGTTGTATTGAGAAAGCTCTTCACACTTCGTGTGTTGTCGGTAACACCATAATATTGATAGTGTCCTCTAAGTTTCTGATTAATTTTCTTAATCAATTCACTTATAGGCATATTTCTATTCAGTTTAATCCATTGTTTCATTGCCTTCACTTTACTCCGATATTTCTTCCTAGAAGTCTTAACCTTGCATCTAAAGTATGATTTATTGCTATTTTCACTACAATAAAATGTAAAACCCAAGAAATCGAAAGTTTCAGGTTTCCCTAAACCTCTCTTCTCTCTATTTTCTTTGGCAAATTTTCCGAATTCCAAAATTTTAGTTTTCTCTAATGCTAACTCTAAACCAAACTTATTGAATCTTCCAATAAGTTCTTTATAAAACTTTTCAGCTTCCCATTTATGTTGAAAACAACAAACAAAATCATCACAATACCTTACTAAATATGTTTCTCCTCTATACTTACGTTTAACCATTACATCAAACCAATTATCTAGAACGTAATGCAAATATATATTAGCAAGTACTGGCGATGCTCCATTACCTTGAGGAGTTCCTTTTTCACTATCTATATATTTCCCATCTTCCATAATCCCAGCTTTAAGAAATTTATTAATTATTTCAATAAATCTTTTATCTGCTATATCATGTTCTAAGAATTTAACCATCCATTCATGATTTACATTATCGAAGAAACCTTTTATATCAGCTTCGACAATATAGCATACTTTATTATGATATTGTACATTTTCCACTAACTGTCTAACTGCTTGATGGCAGTTCCTATTCGGTCTAAATCCAAATGAGTCTTCATAAAATTTTGGTTCATAAATCATAGTTAAAATTTGAGCTATTATATTTTCTATTAGTTTATCTTCATAGCAAGATATGCCAAGCGGTCTCATCTTGTTGCTTCCATCTTTAGGAATGTAGGTTCTTCTTATAGCATTTGGTTTGTAACTTCCATTCTTCATTCGCTCAACCAAGTTGGTAACATTCTCTTCTAACTTTTTCGAGTAATCTTCTTTACTTATATTATCAATTCCTCTAGCTTTCTTTTTGTCCATTTGTTGATGGCTTGCTATAAGAGTTTCTTTGTTAATATACGAAGCAAGGTTTTGTACTTTACCATCTAATCTAGCCTTTTCTATATTAAATTGTATTCCAAGTAACTCATTAATCATATTGTTTCAGCTCTCCTGTCTGTAAAATTCTAAGTATACTTGAAGCTATGTTGTGCTAACCCCTTCCCTCCGCCTGCTTTCGCAGGTTTCTGCGGTACTATGAGTTAGTCGGACTTCCTATAATACATTTGCTCATCTTGCTTGTTTCCTTACTTGATTTTGCATACTGCTTTACAGATATTATAGGATCTCAGCTGTTCTAATAACATATTTATCATCAAACTCGCCAAGTTCTATGACCTCGGAAGAGCCATATAAATCTCACCATATCGATTTATATGATATTGTCTGCTGTCAATATAAGAACATCGACCTCTTCATTTGTATAATAATTTCGCGGCTCAATCACTTCACTTTCGTTTCGGCTCGTTTGCTCTCCGTCCTACGCTTAAACCTAATGTTACCACTTCGGCTCCAAGGACTAGCTACAAGTTACTGGTTAAGTATTACTTGGTAGGGTTTCCCTACTATATTTTATTAGCTTACTAATGCGGATAGATTTTATCTATCCGCAAGAGGAAGAGTCACGCATTTTGCGTGCTGCTTCACAGCTCGCACTATATTTTTATTATAGCCTAATGGTATGTGTATTTAAACTTATATTCTTTTATTACAATGAAAAACCTTAAAACATATAGTATAATTGATTTAATCTATATTTTGACTTTATAATATACGTATCTATCTAATTTGATTATATATTGAAAAATAACACAACCATAACACAACACAGTTAAATTTTCTTATAATACTTCATAACCAAATAAAACGAAGAGTACTTAAACCCAAGTAAAATAAATCCTTAAAAGAGGCTATAAAATACACTAAAATTAAGTTCCACGAACTCCTGGTACATCAGAATTTTAAAAAGATCAATTGTAAATTTGAACACATCTTACAATTGATCTTTTTAATTTTAAATTCTAAATAATATTCCTTAAAATTTTATTATTTTCTAAAATCTAAATTCACTAGGATAATATTGCACTACAAATGGTATTTGAGTTTCATCAATTCTATTGTTTTCTACTAAATATCTAATATGAATCTCTTCATATCTTTCACCCTTACTGAACCAAAAATAATTTTTCATACACATTGCTCTTGTTCTTCTGCATAATTCCCAAAAATCATAATCTATTAATCTATAACTTTTAATATTTCATCTATATTGGATATTCCCTTCTTAGATTATGCTAGTGCCTCCTAAAATTTCATGACTTATTCCATTCAAAAATACAATTTAATCGTTCTTTCTCTACTTTAAAACGCTATGCCTTCTCTTTCTATATTCTTAATCAAAAGTGATATATTCTTATGTTTATTATAGTAGCTAATGCTCATATCATATATATTTATCATAATGCCATATTTTAATTGAAATTCTACAGATATTTCTGATATCAAATCATCTATGTTTTTTAAATTTGTTTCATTATATAATAAAAAAATATCAATATCCGAATCATTATTGTAATCCCCTCTTGCGTAAGATCCAAATAATTTCAGTTGCTTAATACTATCTTTTAATATAAAAAAAACATCTTTCTTAACTTCTTCAAGTAAACTTAATAGTTCACAGTCACCTATACAAGTTTTTACAATACAATTCATAACTCTCCTCAATCTTTATAATAACTTTCTATTAATTATAATGGTTTTATTGCAACTCTTAAATTGTCAGTATTAATGATGCTATAGCTTGCTCAATTGACTTTAATTGTCCACAATGCGACTTAAAACTGACTTACATTCATCTATCATTTCTCATGTTTTCTTATTATCTTGTTCCAATTCAGAATCTTAAATATCTGCATATCCACATAACCCATGTTCATAAAATGGAGCCACTCTTGCTGTCTCTTCATGTTCACCTATAACTCAAAAATTCCTTAAATGCTTATCAATATTATTTATATTAAAGACGATTTATTGTAAAATATTATTGAAAGAGAGTTGATTATATATGGAATATGGACTAATAATAATTGGGCTTTTTATAATACTAACGTCATATAGAGAAGCAAAATCTGACAATTCTATTTTAAGCCAAGACTCATTGAGGACTTTTTCAAGAACAATAATTTGTGGGTATATTGTTGGAGTATTATCTATACTGTCAGGAACAATATTTATATATATAAGTTGATTTTGATATAATTTAATTTTTTTAAATTTTCTAAAGTTTTTTCTAAAATAATTGAATGTTTTTTTATTTCTTAGCAAAAATTTTATCATTATTCAATAAGACTCAATTTTTTTCAATGTTTTTTAAAATCCAAAAATAATTTTAAAATCTTTTTATATTTTTTAAATTTTTCTAAAACTTTTCTTATATACTTAAAAATTATTTTAATTTTTTAATATTTAATAAATTATTCTTACACCAACTATAAAAATTCTGTCTATATACATGTCATTTTCTAATTAAGCCACAATAATAAATTTAATGCTAACTATTAGAATGTACTTAAAAGTTAAGGTTAAGGAAAAATTAGAACCTTTGATAAAATATATCCAGTATATATGCAGCAGATACTTGCAAGTTTCCTTTTTATATGGGTGATAATGGATAAAACATCTTATATAATGTAATTACAGTATATAAGATAGCACAACATGCCGAAACTCCACCCACAAAAACCTCTTTTACTAAAAAATGCCCATCCATTTTCGATTTTGACGAGCAATTTGCGATTTTGACGAGCAATTTTTGATTTTGTGAGTTAAAGTGCCAGTTATCGGACGAATTTGCCGAGCGAGCGTATCAAGTTACCGGAGCGAGCGGAAGAGTCTTCCCTACAAGAAGAGCGTTTTTTGAAACGCTTTTTGACCTAAAAACTGGACTTTTTGAGGATAATTTTAACCTTTTCTATCTATAAAGTAACCATGATCTATTGATATATACTCCATATGTATAAATACATAAACAAGAATGGTATTTTGCTACTACTTTGATATATATAAAGGGTTTTATCTCATTTTATTCCCTATATACTCCTATTACATATTTGCCTTATATATTATTTGCTTTTATTGATATGTATTCATTGCCCAGTATTACTCTCCCCCTATATAACTTCTCCATAAGTAGAATGTATAGTTATGGTACTGCTCCTGCAGTATAAATTACAGGATTATTGGGTGTGAGGGGTTATGGGATATGTTCCTTGGACATTTATATATTCTTATGTAACGATTTAGTAATACATAAGAAAGCGTTTCAGAAATTGCTTTTGCCATTTATGTATTCTTATGTAGCGATTCAAAAATATATAAGAAAACATTTCAGAAATCGCTTTTGCCATTTATGCATTCTTATGTAGCGATTCAAAAATATATAAGAAAGCGTTTCAGAAATCGCTTTTTCTTCTTTATAGTATATAAAAAAGGGGCACCAGTATTATCTTCTCACACTGTAACTAAAAATTCATCAGATTTAATGAACACAATTACGTCATAACAACTTTAAGTTATTTTTTCTGTAATATAAATTACCAAGTCTATACATTATCTAGACATAATTAAACCTATAGCATAACTCAAAAAACAAGCATTAATGATTAATAAAATTATCATTATTACCAATAAAATAAACATATAACAAAATTCTATACTCATTTCGAATATTGAGTTATTAATATGTATTTTTCTTGTCTTCTCTAAAAATTTCATTGTCTTCTCTACATAAACTTTCATTAATAAAAAAACCTCCTATATAATCAATTTACATCATTTGGTTTCCTTTCTAAATTTCTTGTTCTTGTAATTTGTTAAAATAATTCTGTTATAAAAATAAAGAGCACTCCATCTGGAGTGTTTGCATTGTATAATTTTTTATCAAAAAATGCCAATCAATTTATTTTAAATAATCTATAAGTCTTTATATATTATTGGTACCTATCTTAAACTGTTATATAATTCTTTATTTAAAAGGATGGTATTTATCCTCATGATATGGCATTATAAACACAAAATAAAATTGCTTCTTTTAAAAAATTAGAATTTAACAAAGGACTAACTTAAACATACAATGTGTTTAAATTTGCTATTCTTCTATTTTAATTATTTTTTTAAATATTACACCCTTCTTAAAATTACAACCTCCAATAATATTGTATATAAATTTATCACATTCAACTCAAGACCAACAAAACGCTCATTGAAACTAGTTATCACTGTTGTAGTTTTGAATATTTTTTCTACTGATATTGCAATTATTATAAAAAATACTAATACATATCCACTCTACATCTTATGTATCATACCCTTTAAAGATTTTTATATAGAATTGTACTTAATATAATCACTCATTATCAAATTTATATAATTTTTTAAATTAAACGCAAACTATTATTTATATACATACAATCCAATATAATAACCCAATAAACCTGCATTAATTAATAGTAATAGCATTGTTACTGCTGCTAAGACAAATGCATAAGAAAATTCTATTTCAATTTCAAATTTTGAAATATCAATATGTATTACCTTTGTTTTTTCTAAAAAGTTCTTTGTTCTATCTATTTTAATTTTCATTAGGTTAGAATCCCTCCTATATACTTTAAATCAAATAATTTTTCGGTATTAATTATATCAAATTTCTACCTATTTTCATTTCCATAATTATATTTTTGTGTATAATATTAACACCCACATACACAAAAATAACATTTAGGTATAATTTATGTGAATTATACCTAAATGTTATCTATATAAATTATAACTCAATATTTTCATTTCATTTATATACATAAATGTTATATAAATAAGCGAAAAATTTATGTAAATGTATTTTCTAAAGCAAATAAGAACATATTTCTATGCTCTTATTTACAGTATTTCATTTTCTCTTCTAAAGATATTATCTATAATCTGTATTATTTATATCATCATTTTCTATATTGCTAATCATACCACGTGATATTCCAATTTTATTTGCAGGTCCATCTTGTGTTAACCCTCTAAATTTACGAGTAGTTTTTAATCTTTCGCCTAAAGTCAATTTTAAACACCACCTTTACCAATATATTATCATAGCAATTTTGTATTTTAAACACTAAATTGTCGTATCAGCACATATATACGTATTGACAATACACTTAGTTAAGGTTATTATGTTCTTAAAATCTAAATACAAGTATTCAAATGACAAAAGGATATTATTTTATGAGTGATACGGTTTTAAATGAAATTATGTTAAATACAAAGCAACTTTCTCTAGAATGCCAAGAAAGGAATCTAGATATTTTGTAAGAAATGGTATTTACCAAAAAATGCTTACTTAAAAAAAGAACACCTCCAATCAATGATCAATTAAATCATGAAAGTACAGATTAATTCTATATAAATGCTAGAATATAGATGCAATATATTACCTGTATATTAAATCAAATTTGTAATACATGTATTATGTTTACTTTGAAGACATATACCACTAGAAAGGATATTGTTTATGAATACAAAAAATTTATTTAAATTATATTATATTGCTTGGCACCAAAGAAATAAAACTAGAAAATATACTAAATTTGGCTGCTTAGAAAATAATTTGGAGCAATACGAAAATATCTTGTTAAAAAGTGATATAGATAAATATATATCTAATTATAAACATTCATCCTACTTAGATATTTGGGAAAAAGCATGCACTCAAAAAAAGGATTACTTCCTTAACATATTTCATCAGAATATGATCTCTATCGCAGAGTATACTTCTAATCTATTATTTTATTTATCTTCCGAAAACATAGATGATTTTTTTAAATACAAAGGAGCCGATTTTATTTTTACTAGCGACACCTTGGAGCCAAGTCCAATAAAAACTCATAAAAATTTATTGCTGATTTGTAAAAAGTTAGACTTACAATTATATAAGACTATACTAAAATATATAAAGAAAAATATTGAATTAGCGAAATTGAATGCTCCTATAATAAAAAGTTTATGGGATACTTTAAATGTAGATTCTAATGGAAAAGTGTATTTAAATGATGACTGTTATGTACAGTTAAAACGTTTTTCAAATAATCCACAAATTTCAGATGAAATAAACGACTTTTTCAATACTCTAATTTATCTTGAAATACATAATAACAACAAGAAATAATATTCAGAATTAATTTATTATGTGTAAATCTTGCTTTATTAGATACCCAAGAAATAGTTCTACTTATTCAAAATGCAACTACTCTTAAAAATAATCTATTTACTACTACAACATATAAATTAACATTAATACTACTGAAAATGAATGTAACATCTAATGAAAAATTTCCTTTATACTTTTAAAGTAAACAACCCTAGAGAGTCGATATTACTGAAAAATTATTAATACTACTAAAATCATAACCTATAACTATCATGATTCCATGGTAATTTTTAAGTAAAATATACTTTCCTATGCTTTTAGGAGACTTAGGTGTGTTTTATATATAGATAAAACTAATATAATTATAATATTACTGCTATTTACTACATAAACATAATATGTTATTACAAAACTCCCCTTATCCCACTAAATAATATATTTCAACTTATTTTAATATGCTATCTAGCAAAAGAGCACTAACTTCTATTATGTTCTTTTCATATATATATGTATAATAAATCACTACAAAAATTTTCTTACTTTAAAAAATTATATACAGCATAATATTTTATAACTTGTAAGTATAATTATTTTAAGATTTTCTCTAAACTAAGAAATATCAAAAGTATTTATTTTAATTCTAAATCTAAATTTCCTTTATACTTTTAAAGGATCCCTATTCTTTTTTATCTCGTCATATTGATATCTACTTAAAATTAAAAGCAAACTACTATTTATATACATACCTTTTTAGCATAAAATTCTCCTTCTTAAATCTAATTAATACTATAACTTATTTTAAATCTAAAATTTAAATATTTCTTTTCTTAATATTTATGTAAGTTGGTAAATAATTTACATGAATTATACCTAAATATTACCCTATATAAATTATAAATTAGTATTTCTATACCTACAATTTACATAAAAATACCTAAATTCATTTAAATATATTTTTTAACGTAGATTAAGAACATATTTCTATGCTCTTATTTACATTATTACATTTTTACTGTAAATATATTATGGACAATTTATATTATCTATAAGTATCCTATTACTACTAAAACCATCATATTAATGTCTATCATGATAACATATCTCTGTTTAATTGAAAATCATGAATATCCTCATTGAACCAGAAACTACCAAACTCATTAAAATATTTTTCTTCGATATACAAAAGTATTGTTAATTTCCATTCAATGCTCTCCCATCTCTTATTCACAACTAAAAGCATTTCTTCTAAATATTTCCTAGACCCTTCTGCTCTAAATTTATT
Source organism: Clostridium sp. MF28 (assembly GCF_002969175.1). Lineage (NCBI taxonomy): Bacteria > Bacillati > Bacillota > Clostridia > Eubacteriales > Clostridiaceae > Clostridium > Clostridium sp. MF28. The sequence goes on along the minus strand of NZ_CP014331.1, from coordinate 3,734,173 downwards.
CTTACAATAAATACATTCTTCATTATTATGACTATCTAGATCATTTTTTAAGAAATTATCTTCACTTTTTATAAGTTGTTTTAGGTAAGGTTCAAAAGATCCGTATTCATCACGCTCATCTATTGCCAATTGCCTTGTAGTAGCCAATCCTAAAAAGAAACAATGTTGCCCGTCCACAATTAGTCTATATTTGCATTTTTCACATTTTTTATTCATAAATTTCACACTCCTATCTATAATATAGCTTGAAAATTATAAATTTCACTTTTTCGCTCTCTAAATTTCATTTTTTTCTTCCATATATATTTTCTCGTTCAATAGAATGTTCTTTTGTAAAATTTATTTTTTTAACAAATCCAAAAAATACAATAAAAAATATTTTTAAAAACATATGCACTTGGAATTTATTTACTTGGAATTCACGAAAAAATACTACATAATCAAATATCTTTAATTTTGGAGGAAAACATATGAGAATAGATGATATTAAAAATCTAAACTATAATGGATTTAAAAAGAATAGAAAGAAAATAGAAAAGTATATAAATAATTATTTAAAAAATACAGAAATAACTTATTATGAAGAAATCGCTGAAAAAATAAATTTCATATTATGGGGATCCAATGATATAGGGCTATTAAAAAATCAAAATAAATATATATTTGATGCCTTCTATCAAACTTTTTATGTAAATAAAAATGAACCTGGTTTTATAATAGAATTAGTAGACGGTACTGTTGAATTTGAAGATGATGATAGCGAAAAATTTACAAATCTAAAAATCAAAATAAAGAAACTACACTATCCTAAATTTTAATCTAGTATTATCATTCGCTATACTAATATTAAAGTAAAAAATATTTTATAAAATACAACCATTTGGAATTTTTTTACTTGGAATTTGTAAAAAAATAATATATATTCTAGTATCTTTAATTTTAGGAGGAAAAACATGAATATAAATAATATAATAGGATTGAGTTATACTCAATTCAAAGAAGAATTAAAATCAATAGAATTTTGTTTAAATCATAATTTTCAAAATAGAACTATCACCTACGATAACCTTTTTTGGGAATTAAATTATATAATTTATGGACTCGATATACATTGTGATGATTACAAAAAAATTTTATTCGCTGAAGGGAAATTAATCTTTAATGACTTTCAAACTTTTTATTATAGAAAAAATAAACCTTGCTTTGTTATAATAATTGAAGGTATTACGCAAAAAGAAAGTATAAGCAATATAAACATTAGACTTTTAAAATAAGAATTTATAATCAGCATTGTTGCAATTATGTAATAATGCTGATTTATTCTTCTATAATAGACAAGTATGCTGATGACTTATAAATCACATATTAGCTCCAATTCAATAGTAGAAGGTATACTAAAAAACATCATATGCATACCCACATAATGTTTTAGCATACCTTTCTTTAATACAACTCTAATCCAAATATGTAGATTTATTATTTTAAAATATTAATAATATTTTATTGTACATATTTAAAGTACTTAAATATCGTGAGCATTTTTTATTTGGAGAGATTTTAGCATGCTCAATTTTTCTATGTAGATGATTTTTTCCCTTTCTCCAATTAAGATAGGAATAATTTTCTATAATTTTGAATATAGTCATAAATTCCTTCAAATGCTTTAAAATACTTTAATTTTTTTGCTATATTTAGCATTTCTTCTGAATAAACAGATTCTATTTCTATACCATCATAGCCATGGATTAAAGCTATGTTTTCTAAAAATTTGATTAATGAGGTACAGTAACCATTATTTCTGTATTTAACATCTATCTCTATTTCTCGTAGTTTTAAAAGATCTACATTGTTCCCATTATTATTAGATTGTATCCAACATAATGATATTTGCATATATATACAGTCTTCTATAATAAATACAACTGAATTATATGCATATTGGGGAACAGTGCATTTAGCCTTAAACACTTCTTTTAAAAATAATTTTATTTTTACTACCATATCATCAACGTCTTTAATTTTTGTTTGAAATCTATTTATTTGTTCTTGATATGTATGCTTTTTTAACACAAAAAATCTCCTTCTTATACATAATTGATACTATAACTTATTTTAAAATTAATATTTAAATATTTCTTTTTTAGTGTTTATGTAAGTTGCTAAATAATTTACATGAATTATATCTAAGTGTTACGTATATAAATTATAAATTAATATTTTCGTTTTATTCATATACCTATAATTTACATAAATAATCATGAAATTTACCTAAATGTATTTTTTATTTTAACAGTTATTTAAAATTATAAATAAGAACATATTTCTATGCTCTAATTCTTTAGAAATCCCTATATTATTTTAATATTTCCTCGTACTGTATTTACATAATATTTCTTTCACTAGAATTTCCTATTCCCATACTTATAGTCCGTATTGTAAATATTAAAACAAAAAATATTTTCTAAAATATAATCATTCGGAAGTTATTTACTTGGAATCTAAAAAAATAACATATAATCTAATATCTTTAATTTTGGAGGAAAAATTGGAATTCCTTCTCCGGAATTCCATTATTTCATTCTTTTCAAAAATTTTGAACTGCTCACCTAATTTACACTTCATATTAATACAAAATATAAAATTAGTTATCTATATTGGTCTTACTTAAAAATGGCCACTATTTTTCAAGTCTTTTTACATATTTTTTTACGCTGCTATACTCTATCATATCATTTGATTAACATAACTTACCTTTTACTGCAACTATATATATTCTATCTCATCGAGTAACGCAATCATTATGTTACAAGTATATTCCTCTAATTTTTTCTCTATTTCGTCAGCCAATTCTCTCTCATTTTTGGGATACAATATAATTACTTTAGCACCTCTAAAATATTTCGCATAATTTTTTAAAAATTCCAATGTTCTCTTATCTATAACTGTTGTAACAAATCCTAATTCATTCATCCACTTTGCGTCCTCTTTTTTATGAACTACATATATATTCTCTCCCTCTTCTAATCCTTTTAATATAATTAATGAATTATAGATGCCATTAATTAGTTTAAACCTCATTCTGTCATTATAAAATCTTAATAATCTCTTTTTGTTCATTACTTCTTTCTCCTTGCTATATTTTAATTGTATAACATATAATAACTTGATTTTTAAGATTTACTGCATAATGACTCTAAATATTTTTTTGTGAATTTACATGAAATAAAAAATAATGATAACAACTCCTTAAATCTCAAGTCATATATACCCACATATTAAGATTAGTCCAAATAATAAAAGAGAGGATTTTACTCACTCTCCTTTTGATTAAAATGATTTCTATATGTTTTTATTACATCAAGGATATATAGTTGTTCTTCCTCTGATAGTTCTTTAGAAATTGAATATATTTCAGATAAAACCTTAGAACTTCTAATCGCTTCCGAATTATTCATTTCCCCAATCCCATTGATTAGCCACTCTTGACTGATTTCTAAAGCATTACATAAAGCATTAATAATTAAAGGTTGAGGTGTTTCAGTCTTATCATGTTCTAAATTTGTAACCACACCTCTGGATGTGCCAATTTTTTCTGCAAGTTTATCTTGAGTTAGTCCTTTAAATTTACGAGCAGTTTTTAATCTTTCGCCTAAAGTCAATTTAAACACCACCTTTTACCAGTATATTATCATAGTAACTTTGTACTGTAAAGACAAAAATGTTTTTATAACGCAAAATTATTTGTATTGACAATACAAATTTCTAGTAGTATTATGTTCTTACAATACAGATTGTAGTATTAAGAATACTAAAGGAGATGGTTTTATGGGTAATATAGATATTTTAAATGAAATAATGTTGAATGCAAAAGAAATTCCTATAGAATGCCAAGAAAGGATACTTGATATTTTAAAAGGTATGGCATTTACAAAAAGATGCTTACTTAATCCCCACTCTAAAATTAAGGAGCAAGTCGACGCTGAAAAATCAGATTAATTTTTCTGAAAAAGTTATGGAATACATCAAATATATTCCCTCAATAGATTAAATTAAATATCTAAGTTTTGGGTTATAAATATTTCATTCTAAATTCCAACACTACACTAAATTAGAACAGAAATAATCATTCGTTTTAAACGTCCCCTATACAAAGTTATAATCTCTAGCTAAAGCATTGTCAAAATACAAAACTTTACACCATTTTAATTTTAGTTATCAATATTTCTCTCTATTTCTTATAATAACATATATTATAAACGCTCTTTATATATCTATATTTAATTTTAAAAATTAAGATATATTTTACTTAGCATATATAACAAATAAATTAATTCACCACAAGAAAGGATGTTGTTTGTGAATACACTTAATGTGTTTAAATTATATTATATTGCCTGGCACCAAAAAAATGAAACCAGAGAGTATTCTGAATTTGGATGCTTAAAAAACAATTTAAATAGATATGAAGCTATTCTTCAAAAAAGTAATATTGAAGATTATATATCTGAGTATAAATATTCAATGTACTTAGACCTTTGGGAAAAAGTATGTACTAAGAAAAAAGAATTCTTCCTTGCTAAAATTTATAAAAATATATCTAATATAGTAGAAGATGCCTCTAATATTTTATTTTATTTGTCTTCTCAAGATATATCAGATTACTATGGATACACAGGCGCTGATTTTAATTATAATGGCGAAAACTCAGAACCAAGCTCAACTAAAATTTATAAAAATTTATTATTGATTGCCCGAAAATTAGATCTACAGTTATATAATAACCTACTTAAAGATATAATGAGAAACGTTAAATTAACAAAATCCAACTCTCATATAATCAAAAATTTATGGAATACCTTGGATATAGATTCCTATGGTAAAATCCATTCCACTTCACAATCTTATATTAATTTGGAACGCTTCTCACACAATTCAGAAATCATAAGCGAAATGACCGACTTTTACAATACTTTAGTTTATGTTGATATTAATAAAAACAAATAATTGTTAATCCTTTCAGTATGTTTTACAAAATTATAGAATATAAATAAGTCTGTGTTAAAAATAATGATCTACTATTAACATACAATTATCTTTAATCTTTATAAAAACTTCACCATTACAATGTTTATCGATTTTTCTTGTCGTTTAAATTTCATCTAAATAAAGATTTCTGATATTCTTTTAAAGTTTAATACTTATTTCATAAAATTATGATAACTACACTAATTTACCTTATATAAAGAGACACCATATTTTAAAATATTGCTACTTAAAATATGGTGCCTTATATAACTTATTTTTCCTTTACATATAAATTATAAGAATTATTAGTGTAAATTTCTATTATATCCACATTAGTATTTTTCTAAACACTACCACTATTCATAATAAGTACAAGCAAAATACCTATTACAGATGGTTTGCATCAGACTCTATCTTATCCTATTTCTATTTAAGCATATATTCGCTAATAAACTCTAAATGCTTTTTCATTGCCTCTGAAGCTTTTTTAGAATTATGATTTTTCAAAGCTTCATATATATCTCTATGTTGTTTTGAAAGTACTTCTGCATTTCTTTCTTCAACTAATATTTTCTTTCTTGCATCTTTTATGAAAGTATCGATTAAAGAAGAAATTGCATTTAGAATGTTTGATATTAAATGGTTTCCTGATGCTTGAGCAATTTCATAGTGAAATTTTCTATCCATTTTAACATTTTCCTCTTCATCTCTAAATTTTCCATACATATCAATAAGAATTCCTAACCTTTCTAATTGCTCATTAGTTATCCTATTGGCAGCAATTGCTGCAGTTTCAACTTCAATAACCTTTCTTAGTTCTATTATCTCATTAGTATTACACTCTTGAAGCATAAACATTATAGATAAATGTTCAAATAAGCTATTTTCAAAGTTATGCTTAATATAGTTTCCTCCCCCCTGCTTACATTCCACCAACCCCATAATTTGTAAAGCTCTCATAGCTTCTCTTATAGATGTCCTACTAGCCTGAAATTCCTCAACTAATTCTCTTTCCGAAGGTAACTTCTCACCTTTTTTTAAACTTTTATCTACAATCATCTTTTTAATCTGTTCTATTACCTGTTCATAAACCTTTTTACTTCTTACTGAACTAGACAATTATATCAAACTCCTTATTCATATTAATCATGACTCCCCATAAATGGTTCTATATATTTTTTTAAGCTCATTTGTTTATGTGGTAAATCTTCTTATAACTGGTTTATTATATATTTTTATTTAAATACTATATTAAACCTTGAAACTCCACATTTATATAAAAAAACTGTTTGGATCTTTCATTAAATGTATTTCTATGCTTTTACATTTACGGTTGGCTAGGCCTGCATTTTAGTTTACTTTGTTACCAAAAACGGCACTGATATTTCCATATCAGTGCTATTGTATATTACAGAATAAAATTAGCAAAAAAGTTTATTATCATCCTTTACTAATTACTATTTTTATAAGTTAGTTCACAATTTAATAATAAATATGTAATCTTCTCAATTTGAGAAATTCAATTGCAATTAATATCTTTTAATTTATATAGCAAAAATACATTGCTATTATTCATCATATGCTTCGAATTCAGTAACAATAGAATTTATTTTTAAAGTTTGTGGTATAACATTAGAATTCTTACTATCACTACTACTATTTACAATCCAAATTCCTAAAAGTACAAATAAAACACCTATTAATGTAGATATTTTTAAACTTTCATTCAAAAATAAATAACTAGATATAATCCCCACTACAGGAACCAATAATAAAGATATTGATGCCTTACTTGCTTGAATCTTGGTTAAAATATAAGACCATAATACAAATGCTAAAGCAGATGCTATAATACCTGAAAATAAAACATAACCTATAGACATTATATTCCAATGCGATTGTCCATTTTCAAAACAAAAAGAATATAAAAACAATGCCCCAGCTCCTATTGCCATTTGCCAAGCTGTGAACTGAATCTTATCACAATTTTGTAACTTTTGTTTAATAATAAGATTTGACACTGCCCATGCAATTGCAGAGGTTAATGCAAGAGCTAATGCCCACAAGTCTCCATCTAGATGAGTTATATTCAGTGCAAAAAATAATCCCATTATTCCAATAATAATTCCTATAAATTTTCTTCCATTCAGCCTTTCTCCAGGAATGAAAAAATGTGCTAATATACAAAAAAATAATGGCATACTATATGTAAGAACAGAAACAAGCCCTGCACTAATATAATTGAGAGATACTTGTATTGCTAAGTTAAAATATGTAGTTTGTAAAAAACCGCATAAAACATACCATTTAAAATTTTTTTTACTCGGCATAGGAATTTTTTTAAAATATACAACTCCAAAAAGTACCACAGCTCCAACTAAAAACCTAAATGCTGCAAATAAAACTGGTGGAAATGCACCATTTGCTGATTTCATAACTACAAAATTAAATCCCCAAATAAGACATAAAAATAATATCATACCATTCATATTTAGTTACCCCCTGTTGCTTATTATAAATGGCACTGATATTTCCATATCAGTGCTATTGCCTATTAGAACAAATTAATAAAAATTAAATATTCACAAGCTTTTCTAATTTATATACTTAGTGACTATTATATCTTTTAATCTATATATTCTCCATCAACCTTTTTGGCTTTATTGTCTACTTTTTATTGACACCATTTCCATCCATTCCTGCACATAACGAATAAAACATTCCGCACTATGATTTAGTTTATGTTCTTTTCTCCATGCAAGAAAAATATTGCGTACAAAAGTTTCATCGGAAAAAGGTCGGATAGCAGTATTTTCATCTGCATATTCTCTTGCCAGATAATCTGCTGTAATTCCCACGCACCAATCCTTTTTGGCGGCTTCAACAATCAACGAGTCATCACTTGTTTCAATCTGTATTTCTGGAATTAGCCCGCCTTTTGCAAAGCGGCTAACATTCGCCGAAAAAAAAGCATACTCCCGTCCTTTTAATGCCAATGGAATATGGTTCAAATCTTTATATTCCAACACTTTCTTTTTAGCCAGAGAATGCTTCTTATTCATAACCACACAGTATTTATGAGAAAAGCAAAATATAAATTCAAACAGATTCACGTCTATCGGTTCTGGAAGAAATGCTATATCCAATTGTCCCTTTTTCAGCATCTCATAAATAGGATACTCTGGGTATTCCACAAAATTCAAACGAATATTAGGGTATCTATCATAAAAACCTTTTAAAAAATCTAGTGTTAGATATTTCAAAACAGCATAAGTTGATGCGATACGCAGTACAAATACCTTCCCCTCGGAGCTATCTTCAAAATCATCCCGAATTTTAGAATATTGATATAAAATAATATCTGCCCTTTCTTTTAATTTGTCTGCAAAAGGTGTTGGGTATACCCCATCATTGGTCCGAATAAAAAGTACTTCCCCTAATTCTTTTTCCAAACGGTTAATAATTTTACTAACTGCCTGCACAGAAAGATATAATTCTTCAGCCGCACGGTGAATATTCCCTAGCAGATAAACCTTAATAAAGCATAGTAAATTTCGTTCATTCACAACCATCACTTCCTACTATCAAAATAGCTCTAATTATAAATGATTACATTATATATATTAAACAATTCATAGTCAACTTTGCTTTAGTGCTTTATAATAAATTGTACATCATTAAGAAATTGTCGCAACATATATCTTAATACCATATATTTGCTTAATATTTTAAAGATAAAACATATATGTATAAGATTATTTTGCGACAACTTTCTATCTAAATTAATCTAAATCTGCTCCGTTACTATTTATGACTTTCTTGTACCAGTAAAAACTTTTCTTTTTTGATCTTTTATAGGTTCCATTTCCTAAATCATTCGCATCTACATATATAAATCCGTAACGCTTACTCATTTGAGATGTTGATGCACTTACAATATCAATACATGCCCACGATGTATATCCCATGCATTCAACACCTTCATCAATTGCAAGTCCAATTTGTTCAAAGTGTTTTCTAAAATATTCAATACGATAGTCATCATTAATAGAACCATCTTCTTCAACTTTGTCATAAGCTCCTATTCCATTTTCAACTATCCATAATGGTTTCTGATAACGATCATATAAATCAATCATTGAAACACGTAATCCTTTTGGGTCTACTTGCCATCCCCATTCACTTATAGGAAGATATGGATTTTTAACTCCTGTTACTAAATTTCCTCCTACCTTTTCACGCTGGTCCGCATGCACACTTTGCACCATTGACATATAATAGCTAAATGCAATGAAGTCTGAATTATACTGTTTTAATATTGCTTCGTCTCCCTCATTCATTTTTATTTCCATATTATTCTTCTTTAAATAAGTTAATAAATGTCTTGGATATTGCCCTAAAACCTGTACATCCGTATAAACAAAGTTATTTCTGTTATCTTTTTGAGCTAATAAAATATCATCTGGATTACATGTTTCTGGATATGTTAAAGTCTTTGTAACCATACATCCAACCTTTGAATCTGGTATTATTTCATGACAATACTTAGTTGCTAAAGCTGCTGCTACAAATTGATGATGCAACGCTTGATATATTGCTTTTTCAGCTTCTTTCTTATTAGCATACTTGTCTTCGACAACTCCTAAGGTTGTAAATGCATGACGGAAAACACTGTCTATTTCATTAAAGGTTAACCAGTATTTAACCAAGTCTTTATAGCGCTCAAAACATACTTTAGCATATTTTACAAACATATCAACTAAGTCACGTGATACCCAGCCATCATAATTATTCACTAAATATAATGGCATTTCATAATGAGATAAAGTAACTAATGGTTCTATATTACTAGCTCTCAATTCCTTAAAAAGATCTTCGTAAAACTTTAACCCTTTTTCATTTGGTTTTTCTTCATTACCATTTGGGAATATACGTGCCCATGCTATAGACACACGTAAAGTTTTAAATCCCATTTCTTTAAAAAGTGCTATATCTTCCTTATAATTATGATAAAAGTCAATTCCTCTACGCTTAGGATAATATGTGTCCTCTTCAGCTTTCATAGCATTATCTATATCCTCTAATCCAACATGCCATTGTTTAACATAATCCTTAATATCAATATCTGGTTTATACATTGCAACATCTGCCACAGACATGCCTTTTCCATCAATATTCCATGCTCCTTCAGCTTGATTTGCTGCTATTGCTCCTCCCCATAAAAATCCTTCTGGAAATAATGTTTTATTTTCCATAATACTTCCTCCATTTTATTGTTATCTTAATTTTTTGAATTATTTTGTATACTTTTCTTGCTACTCTTATTTTATTGAAAGGTTCATAACTCTATCTCCATTGTTTACATGTCGATATTCATCAATATTCACACTATTAAATTCATTGCCATTGGTTATAATCATCATAGTTGTTATGTCATAACCTTTTTCTTTTATTTTTTCTAAATCAAATTTAATTAATTGCTGTCCTTTTCTTACTGTTTCTCCTTGCTTAACAAGCATTTCAAAATGCTCACCATTTAATTCAACGGTATTTATACCAACATGTATTAACACTTCAATCTTGCTGCTTGATTTAATCCCAATTGCATGCCCAGTTGGGAAGGCTACTTCAATAGTTCCATCTATTGGAGATGATATAACTCCATTTTCAGGTATAAATGCAACACCTTCTCCCATTGTCTTTCCTGAAAATACTGGATCATTAACTTCTTCTATATTAATCATTTCTCCTTCTATACATGAGACTAATTCTAAATTACTATTATCAACATTTGAAATTCCTTGTCCTTGGGCAGTATTTGAAGATTTGGAAGTAGTTCCTCCCTCATCAAAACCTAAGAAATACGTCAATGCTGCTGAAATCGTAAATGACATTGCTATACCAATTAAATAAATTATAAAAGTATCTCCAAAGAAACCAGGTAATGTTGTTAATGCTGGGAACACATATACAATTGCTTTAGTATGAAATGCTCCTATAAATGCTCCAGCAATTCCACCTGCTATTGTCTGTGCTATTAAAGGTCTTTTATATTTTATAGACAAACCATATACAATAGGTTCTGTAACTCCTCCTAGTAATGCTGGAACTATAGCTGATGCCGCAAGTCCTTTTGTTTCCTTATTTTTAGATTTAAGAAACACTCCAAGTGCCACGCCTGCACTGGCAAATGTAGCAGCAGCAGTCATTGGTTTAATGACATCATATCCATAATTCGAAAAGTTATTTACCATAAGTGGTACAATTCCCCAGTGAATTCCTATCATAACTAAATAAGTCCAGCCTGCTCCTACAATAAGACCAGCTAAAAGTCCGTTTGAAGAACTTATGGTATTAATAACATATCCCATACTATTACCAAGGGTTACTCCAATTGGTCCAATAACTATTGCAGCTAGCGGTACCATAATAAACAATGCGACCATTGATAATGCAAATATTTCAATACTTTTAGGAATAAATTTCTTTAAGAATTTTTCTAAATACGAATATGCCCAAATAGTTAATATTGCAGGAATAACTGTTCCTGAATATCCCATTAGTACAACCGGAATGCCAGCAAAAGACGTCATATCTCCATTTGCTTTCATCAATCCTGTAAAATTAGGCTCCATTAATGCTCCGATTATTGCAACTGAAATAAATGGATTAACCTTAAAGGTTTTTGCTGCGCTAAAAGCTAAAAATAATGGTAAGAAATAGAATACACTATTTCCAGCAGCACTTAATATTTTATAAGTACTTCCTGCTTTATCCATAAGTCCGTATGTTGTTAATATAACTAGAACTGCCTTAATCATACCAGAGCCAGCAAGAGCTATTATTATTGGATTAAAAATAGATGCCATTGTATTAAAAGCACGAGTTAAAATATTTCCAGATGGTTTTTCTTCTACATTATCTGCTCCAGCTTCATTTTTAATTTGAGGATACATTTTTAATATTGTGTCAAATACGTCTGTAACTTCATTTCCAATAACAACTTGAAATTGGCCATTACCTTCAACTACAGTCAATACCCCTTGTAAGTTTTTGATTGATTCTTTATCTGCTTTTGATGTATCCTTTAACTTAAATCTTAATCTAGTTACACAATGGAACAAACTATTAATATTTTCTACTCCACCAACTTTATTAACCACTTCTTTCGCAAGTTGTTCATAATTCTTCTTTGCCATAGTTTTTTCCTCCTAAATAGCTTATTTGATATCGGTTACATCGATGTAATGTTATTATACCATTCAAAATTTTTATAACTTATTTTTTTTATTTTTTAGAAACTTTACGACAAAAAGAAAAAAGTGTGGTATGATTAATAATTCACCCTCACTTTAACTTCTTCATTTTTTTCTCTTCTTATATCTAAATGTAATAAAATCAGTAATTAATTGAAATAATATTGGATGAGTTTGTATATTAGACGCATGCTTATAAGTAATACACAAATCCACATAAGGATACTTTTCAATTTCTTTATTAGCAGTAATTGCAACAATCTTAGCTTTAGTCTGCTTAAATACATTTTTATCAATATTTGCTGCTGTTACTAATTGATATTTTTTTATATAGTTTCCTGAGTTCGTAAATATAATTATCAGCGTGTCTTTATCCGCATTCTTAATAAACTCATTTTGTTCAACATCATTTACATGCGTAATAATATATTTTTCATTATATGCAAGTTTCATTTGCAAATCCATTGCTGCCGATTCTGAATATAGAAGCCCAAAAGCTGCTACTTTATCATACTTAAATAAATTTTCAACTAATTCATCTATTTGGGACATATCAATACTCGACTTTGCCAACTTCAAATCCTCAATAATCACATCTATGTACTCATCTTGAGTATGGTTTTCCATGTAGCTTAAAATATTATCTTTATAATTTAAATTATTCGAAGTTTTGTTGCTTTTATAAGTTGCTGCTGACTTCATCTCAAGAAAATCACCAAAGCCTATGTATCTTGCAAACTTAGATATTGTTGATTTTGAAACAAAGCACAAATCTGCAATCTCTGATATCGTCATATTCTTTATTGAATTAAAATTCCGTAATAAAATTTGGGCTATATGATAATATGTTGAATTTTCTTTTCTGCCATTATTCAAAATTATTAATAGCCTATTCAATAACTCACCCATAGAGTTCTCCTTTAACTAATAGAAATTTAAAATTCACAAAACAATTAAAATTTACATTCTCTTTGAATTTTCAGTATCTTGCACTTAAAAAAATTATTAATTACAATTCTATCTTTTTGTACCCTTTTTAACAGCTTATGCAATCCGCCTATTACTTATACTGCTAGTAAAATTCATTTAAATATCCATTTTTAATATTTATCTTAAATGAAGCATAACTTTACTTTTTTATGTTTCAGTCATTTTTGTCTCAATACCTTTTCAATTTGACCGAGATAAATTCTATGAAATGTTGATGAATCTTTATAATATTCTTTAAACAACTGCTGTGAATCAAAATTTTCTTTTTCTACATCCATATGATAAACTTTTTTACATACGAAAACTGTGCTCGCCTCTTCAAAAATAACTGTGTTTTCAAACGTGATAGGATGTAGCCCTGACTCAGCAACCTTATCACATTCATTACCATGCATTCTTCCACAAATCTGTAAGGCTGGATGCCGTGGAACGTCAAAAAACGATATGGTAAAGTAATCATTGTTCTCCAGAAATCGGTAGGAATATCTGTCTGGATGGACATATACTTGTATCATCGGTTTAAGAAAGAATTTTCCACACATAACACCAGTAATAGTCATCATATTGAATTTGTCTTTCGCTCCAGCCGTTAGTAGAGCCCAATCATCTACTTTAGTAAATGGGTTAAAATCAAACTCATTTAAATTTATTTCTTCAAAACTCACAAAATCACTCCTTATTATTAATAAATCCACAAACTTTCTTATAAAATAAAAAAACTGAAACATCTGTGATTTGATAGTTCTTTCTTCAATTTCCATTTAATAATTATATCAAACATCCTAATGTTAATAAATACAATTGATATTCATCGTCCTGAAAAATATCTTTTATACATTTGCATATAAATAATTATGTTGTTTATCAAATTATATCTATATATTGTATATACCACTAATTGAAATATACTCAATATAGTACTTGATTATTTAAGATTTGAATTATGCAGAATTTTCAAATAATACTTTGAATAAATTTTATATTAAAACATAATCTAATATTATTATTTAAAAACAATGTTAATGGAGAATTTCAATGAAAATGTTAAGAAAAATACTAATGTTTATTATTATAATATTGACGCTCACATCAATATGTACCATTCAAAATAATAAATATACTAATGCACAAATCCTTCAAAGAAAACCAGTTCAAGTAGCTGTATTATTTTATAGTTTTGATGATTTATTTCATCAAAAACTTAAGCAAAGCCTTGAAGATATTCAAAAAGAAAATAAAGATAAAGTTCAATTTACTTTCTATGATGGAAAAAATAATATAGCCATACAATATGAATCATTAGATTCCATTCTTAACGGTAATACTGATTTAATTTTGGGGAATTTAACTGATGTACATGAAAACTTTGTGAAAGATTTTATTTTAAAAATTAAGAAAAAAATATTCCATTAGTTCTATTGGATATTCCCAAACAAGTAGTATCAAAAGTTTCTAAAGATTATAACAAAGTTGCTTTTATAATACCAGATTCAAAGAAAGCAGGTACCCAACAAGGGAAAATTCTTGTTGATTTATGGAATACTAATAAGAGAGCTCTAGATAAAAATGGTGATAACATCTTGCAGTATATATTGTTACACGGTGAAATTAATAATCCTGCTGCAATAGATAGAACAAAGTATGCTATCTCAACAATTAATGATTCAGGAATAGAAACACAGGAACTTGCTTTAGTAAATGCTAATTGGTTAAAGGAATTGGCTAAAAATTCTATTGCTAATTTATTTCTTAAACATAATGGAAGTATTGAGGCAATAATATCAAATAACGATGCTATGGCAATAGGTGCAATTGAATCATTACAAAAATATGGATACAACAAAGGTGATAAAGCCAAAAATATAGCAGTTGTTGGAATTGATGGATTGCCTGAAGCAAAAGATTTAATTAATGAAGGGTTTATGACAGGTACTATTATTCAAGATTCAAAAATCATGGCAGAAGTATTTTACAATGTTGGCATTAACTTAGTTAATAATTTAAATCCTACTGAAAATACGATTTATGAAATTGTTGATGGAGAAATTATAATTCCATTTCCTTACGAGCAATATACAAATAAGTGATAGCAAAAGCAGTAGTTGTAGATATCCTAGTTAATGCTTTTCTATTTACTGTTGTGACACAATTAAGTCATTTGAAACAAAATATAAATCTGCAACTTATCAATCACTGCAATTACTCCCTCTTCTTTACCCACGTTACTCACTCAAAAAAAACTTTTTAATTATTGATCTTATTGCATTCTTTCATCTTTGTATTCATATTATTATAGTGTGAATTTTATATCAACAAATAAATTCTATATCTGTGTTAGTACAGATATAGAATTATAATTAACTCCCTAAATTTTACAGCCAACTTTTTCTCCCATAATCACCTTAGTTTCAAAGCCTTTCTTAGTTTGATATATTATATCACTATCTATCTTCACCATGCCTTTTTGGAACAGCATTATAATTGTAGATCCTCCAAATTTGAAATACCCCTTTTCATCTCCTTTAGTAACATATATATTAGGTTCATAAGTTTGAATTATTGAACCAACACAAGTTGCTCCGATCTCAATGTATAGCACACGTCCAAAATTTTCAGTTACAAAAATACTCCATTGCCTTTCATTTCTACAAAAAATCTCTGGAATCTTACTTAATGCAATCGGATTTACTGAATAGTAATCTCCATGTATTCTAAAGCTATCACTACATATCCCATTGTCTATGAAATGAAATCTATGATAGTCTGTGGGAGAAAGTCTTAAAATAAAACAAGTTCCACCTAAAAACTCTTTAGATATATTCTCATTATTAATTAGTTCATTTATCCTATATCTAGAACCTTTAATGTGAACCATTTTATTCAAATCAATCTTCTCATAAACTGCCAACTTTCCATCTCCTGGCGAGATTAAAGATTTCCCCTGCAAATCTATTGGTCTAAATTCCGTTTTTAACTTTCTTGTAAAAAAATCATTAAAGGATTCAAACTCACTTACTTTCTTTTTAAAAATTGAAGAATCTATCTTAAAATCATTTATAAATGAATTAATTTTCTTTCTACTTATCTTACTATCACAAAAATATCCATATAGTTTTGAAAAAAATTTCTTTTTAATTATTATTTCTAATAAACTCATTCCTATAGGCGACGAATATATATAATTAAGATACTTGTCACCCGCGACTTTTTCAATTTCGTATTTTTTTGTATTTCTATCAAAATACTTAATCATAATTATATCCTCTCTTTTTATTGCATCAATACTTAATTTCCTCATTTACTCCATCTTTTAATTCCTTTAATAATTCTCTCTTAGAATAAAAAATGTAATACTGAAAACTCTTATTGCTCTAGGTATTCCCTTTATACCTTTACTTTTTATCCATTATTGTAATATATACTTATATATTATTTTGATACTTATTAAGTTCTGCGTAAGTCTTGATTACAATACAAAACACCATAAAATTTTTGTGAATAATACGGTGCTTCATACTCTATGGAATAATCCAGTGTATATATTAAGAAATCGAAACAATAAATTATCTATACAATAATATATGGGGCACTCTTGTGGCAGATTTGGACACAGTTACCACAGGCACTGCATTTTTCTTGATCAACACTGCTTATCCAGCCGAGCTGCATAAAAATGGCATGTGTCGGACAGTTCTCAATACATGCTCCACATCCTACGCAACGGGCAAAATCAATATATGCTTTTCCTTTAAGCAGTTTTTTATCTGTCAACAATGTTCACCTCATTTCAATTGTTCTAAAATAGTTCCGATATCTTCATCGATGCAGATAGATTTGCTTTCTATTTCCTTAGGAACAATGGCCTCTCCTTTATTGATACAGACATATGCAGCATTAGGCCAACTTGCAGTCATATTCCAAAATGGATATTTAATAATGCCTGGGGTATTCCATCCTATACCCAAATCAAGAAATAGAATAGGATTATTTTTGTGCTTTTCAAGGAAATTCTGATACTGTTTCTGTGCTTTATGCCATCCTTCATCTTCAACAAAAGTAGAATCATTACGTAGATTCATATTCATCGGTTTATCACATAATGGGCACCTAGGAATCATATCTGTTGGAATACTCATCTTAGGAATTATATTTGGTGGAATAACCAGTTCATTATTTTCACCTATTTCATATCCCTGAGCTTTCAGCAGTTGAATTACCTGTTCTTTATTGTCATAGGTTTTTTGGTGACATGGTACAGAACACTGCCATAAGCCGTATTCTCCCTGTGTATAAAACAATCTCTCCTTTTGAAATCCGCTTTTTTGGAAACAGTGGTCAATATTTGTAGTCACCACAAAGTAGTCTTTATCTTTTACAATATCAAAAAGTGTGTGATAAGTGGGCTTTGGTGGATACATGTATCGGTTTAGCCAGCAGCTCCTTCTCCAGAAAGCCCATATATCTTCTAATGATTCATACTGAACAAACATACCAGAGTACATATCATGAAAAGCATATTTCTCCTCGAAATCACTGAAATATTTATAGAAACGTTCACCACCATAATTAAATCCAGCTGAAGTTGATAAACCAGCTCCGGCTCCTATGATGACCGTATTTGTTTTTTCTAATTCTTTTTTTAATTTTTCTATGTTTGTTAATGCATCAAAAGATGCTCCGCTCGAAGATTTTTTATTTAAAAACATGAAATCCTCCTATCATAAAAGGTGCAGGCCATTTTATGGCACTACACCTAACTGTCTCATGTAAAATCACGATATTGAATTTTACTGAAATTACAATTCTTTCTTATTTTCAGAACCAGGTGTTGTAACGATGACCTTTTCTGGAGTAATAATTAGCGCTCCCTTTGCTGTTGCAGCGCCATTGAACATTTTTTCTACCATTGCCTTAAATGTGTCAACAATGTTACCTTTTGTCACATATTCAGCTTTACCCTTGATTTGATAACCTTCAAGATTTTGTGCGTCGTACACTGAAATAGCAATCTTCCCAGCATTGGCTTGGATGTTTTTCAAAGTAGTCTCGAGAAACACATCTCCTATGATAAGTTTACCGTCTTCTGTTACATCTTTGAACGCAACAGGTACAACATTGGGTTCATTGTCTTTGCATGTTGCTAGATCCCACATGCTTTCTTTTAATACCTTTTTTACATTTTCATTTAACATTCTAAATACCTCCATCAGAATTTTTTTGTTGTTTACTTTGTTCACTTACGGTACTTATTATAGAAAATCACCTTTTGAATAACAAGATATTAAGAAATTAATTAGCTACTATTAAATTTCATAGTAACTTGTCAGTGTATAGAGAGTTACGTATAATAACTACAGACAAAGTAGGAGGCGAGGAAACATGTATCAAAAAAAATTGGATAAGGATATCCGCTGTCCTTTGGAATACGGTCTTGAAATTTTCGGCGGGAAATGGAAATCTAGGATTATCTGTGTGCTTAATGAAAAGAAAGTCTTGCGTTACAGTGAAATAAGGAAAGAAATGATGAACATCACGGATGCAGTACTAGCTTCGGCTTTAAAGGAACTGATTCGGGATGAGATTGTACACAGAAAGTCATATGATGAGATCCCTCCCAGAGTAGAGTACAGTCTTACGAAAAATGGGGAGTCTGTAGTTCCAATCCTGCAGAGTATCTGTGTCTGGTCTGGCATTTTTCATAAGAAAGACAATGACTATGTGTTGACGCAATGTCAGAAGTGCGATTATGATGCTCCGACTTCCGAGATACTGTAATCGAGAATATTCAAAAATTAAACAAGGAGGATGTGAGATGGTACAGAATAAAAAACAAGAGGAAAGACTTGATTATCTGTTACATGAATTCAAAAAAGATTCCGTAAAGTATAAAGATGTAGCGGTAAATGACAGTTATAATGATAAGAGACGGTTGCTCCGTTCTCTTATGAATATCCGTATGCCGGGGCGTATGGAGAAAAATGTGATGAAAGTACAGGATGAATTTCTGGCAGAGGAAGCACACGAAAATGGTATAATAACATTAACAGATATTTTAACTGTGAACCAACAGTATGGAAGTAAGAATCCATATGCAGATAAAATATCTGTCTATCAGGGGGATATTACAATGCTTGCGGTGGATGCCATCGTGAATGCGGCAAATTCGCAAATGCTGGGTTGTTTCGTCCCATGCCACGGATGTATTGACAATGCCATACATTCTGCTGCCGGAATACAGCTGCGTGAAGAATGCAACTGTATGATGAGGATACAAGGACATGAGGAAGAAACAGGGACAGCGAAACTAACTAAAGGATACAATTTGCCTTGTAAGCATATAATACATACGGTAGGACCGATTATCCGAGGAAGTTTGACGGAAAGAGATTGTCAATTGCTACGTTCATGTTACCGTTCTTGTCTGGAAATGGCTGATACAAATGGCTTAAAGTCTATTGCATTTTGCTGTGTATCAACAGGAGAATTTCATTTTCCAAATGAGAAAGCTGCAGAAATTGCAGTGGATACGGTAACAGAATATCTGAAAAACAGTGGCCTTGAAAGGGTGATTTTTAACGTATTTAAAGACTATGATTTAATCTTATATGAAGATATTTTGAAAGGGTGGGCTAGTCCTTATATATAGTAAACTGCTACCTATATAAAACAAAGTAATATATACTATTTTAATTATAAATACATTATCTTTAGATTTCTATAGAACCTTATTCAGAATACATTTATCCTTTAATTTATCACATTAATACCTGCTTAAAACAAATCAGCTATATCTGCCTATATTATTTCTAGATTACTTATTTATTTTTTATAGCAGAAAATTTTTATCAAAACAATGCATCTTGGATCTGTATAAGTCAGGACCACCCGTAAAACGCAACATCATAAACTTAAGAATTTTTTAAGTATTGTTACTGCCATTATTTATTGAATGCAGTATAATTATTTATTTGAAATTCAAAAAAGAGCATAAAAATCCAATTCAATAAAGATGATCTTTTTTACTCTTTTAAAAACTCCTTTTTTGATTATTTTTATATTGGTTAGAAATATTATGCTTTCTTTGCTTTTAAGATTTCTTATAGGAAATGAATGTAAGACAAATCATACTATTTAGAACCGCCATGTTTTGTATGTTGACACACATATTTATTTATGAACCCAAAGACGAACATAAATTCAATCCTAATAACATATAGAAGCACTACAAATTTTACGGTTGTAGTGCTTTTTCTGTATTTGTTAACATTGCTTATTAAAATTGCAAAGTTGCATTGCTACGCCATCTGACATAATATTGAATCCAAATTTCTCATAGAAAGCTGCATTTTTACTCTCTTCTGGCATAATTTCAAGATATAGATAATCCTTATATTTTTCCTTAACCATTTCAATCATTGTTGCAGCAATTTTCTGTCCTTGATAATCAGGATTTACCAAAACATAGTGCATATATGCTACCATTTCGCTGTCATCCAAGACTCGTACAAGCCCGACCATTTTATCTTTATCCCAAGCTGTTAATACTGTAGAAGAATTTATCAATGCTTTATACAATCTACTTGGATAATGTCCTGACACCCAGCCAACAGACAAGAATAATTTCTGCACTTCTTCTTGCGTAAATTTTTTTTCCTCCGTGTAAATAATCGTCATTGCAAAATACCTCTTTCCTTACTTATAATCACATTTTTTTACATTGCTTCATTGTATTCTCATTATCTTCCTTCTGATTGCTCCAGACCATCTGCAAATACTCTGCAAAATAGGAACCACTAAATTTCCCTTCTTAGTGAGACAATACTCCACACGAGACGGAATCTCGTCGAATGACTTTCTCTGCACAATATCATCTCCAATCAGTTGCTTTAGTGTTGATGCCAGAACTGAATCCGTGATATTGCTCATTTCTTTTAGAAGTGCACTGTATCGTAAAATGCCTTTTCCATCCGAAACGCATATGATTCGTGATTTCCACCTTCCACCGAAAATTTCAAGACCATATTCAAGTGGACATCTGATATCCTCTTCAATTTTATGTTGCTACATCAGATTCACCCCATTGCAATATCCAAAGCACAATACAGCAAAAATAGGCTTAATATAAAATTGATAGGTTTGTAGTGTTTTTCGTAAATGTGCTGCATCTTAATTCCGAGAAATGCCCATGTTAGACAGGCTGTACCCCCAACGCTGACCACTCCCACACCTGCAAAAAGCAAACCGGGCAAAGTGCTAATATGTGGAACAAAATAAACCATCAACAAAGTCATAATGTAAAAATAGATTTTAACATTTACAAATTGAAGAGAGAACCCCTCTCGAAAGGACGCTTGTTCATCCTTCTTATCATTTATCGGCTTGCTCCAAAAAATATGTACTGCCAGCCAAACCATATATATACTTCCAATATATTTCATCACTGCAAGTACTGGCATGAGATAAGCGTTCAATCCATATACCGCTAAGGTACAAAGAAACTGCACACAGGCATAACCTGCACAAATGCCAAGAATTAGTCGTTTTCCTTTTTGCCATCCAAATTGAGTAGTCGTGTTTAGGGCCAGAATATTTCCAGGGCCGGGCGTAAAAGAACAAACTAACATATATACTAACATTGTTCCAAAAACTGATATCGACATTTTACCCTCCTTTATTCAAACTAATGTAACACTATTATAGATGGCAGTCTGTATATTAACAAGTAACTATGAAATTTATTAGTAACTCATAATTTTGCTGATATATTTTTCTCTTGGAGCGATTGAAACATAATTATAAGATATTCTTGAGTATATTTAAATTTTTTATTCAGCACCAAGGCTATGTTTTTGTACATAAAAAAATCTGCTTAACAAACTATGTGTTTCTGCAACTTTCAAAAGTTATACCCTAAAGGGGCACAATGTCCACAAATTTGACCTGATTATAATCTTCTAAAGATATTTCACTCCCCATTTAAATAATTCAAAAAAAATAGGAAACAATTCTTTTCCTTTAATAGTAAGGGAATATTCTACATGCGGAGGAATTTCATTAAATTGTTTTCTAGATGCAATACCGCATTCTTCTAACTCCCGTAAGATTGTTGTTAGCATAGTATTTGTTATTCCGGGGATCATTCTTTTCAGTTCTCCAAATCGAAATGATGATTTTAGAGAGAGCTGAAATATTACAATCAATCTCCATTTTCCACTAAGAAGCTGAAGCGAATTGAGCACCAGATTGTCTGTAGAACATTCAACTTCGGAATGCGCTAAAGCTATATATTCTTCATAAGTTATGTCCTTAATTTGTTCATAAAGTCCCATGGTATACTCCTTTGTACTAAGTTAAAAATTTTTTCGTACTTGTATAGAATTTATTCTTAGTATAAAATATATTCTAAAGAAAATCAACCAAAATACGGAGGCGAAAAAATGAAAAATAAAATAGTAGGATTTATCGGAACAGGTTATATGGGATTTGAAGAAGCAAAAGCAGTTGTGAACGCAGGCTATCAGGTAATTGTGTCAAATTCCAGAGAACCAGAAACATTGAAAGATAAAGTGGCAGAACTTGGAGAAAATGCATGTGCTGCTACACCAACAGAAGTCGCTCAAAAAGCGGATATTGTTATGATAGCATTACCCTATCGACACTTTGATAAGCTTCCAATGAATGACTTGAAAAATAAAATTTCCGTCTTGATTTCAAATTATGATTATTCGGGAACTGTTCAGGAGATTGATAACAATAAGGTTAGTTTTGCGCAATATATTCAGGAAAAAAATCCAGACGTAAGATGGGTAAGAGGATTAAATAACTTAAATTCCGGTGTGTTTATGTCTTTGATTCGTCCCGAAGGGGATTCAGAACGTTCTGCCTTACCTGTTGCAAGTGATGACAGGGATGCGTTGCTACAGGTAGCAGAATTGATTCGAAACATTGGGTTTGACACAATAGAACTTGATTCTTTGAAAGAAAGCTGGAGATTTGAACCGATGACGCCAGCATTTCTATTTCCTTACCTTAATGATCCCGAATCTTTAATGAAATTCATGTCAAATTTAAATGGATCGTATCAAGCACCACCATATGATTCAGGACGAACAGTGACTGTATCTGAGCTTGAAGCCCTTTTGACAAAGGCTGAGAAATGATACTTTTTATATATTGGAGTAATTGGGGCATCCTCATGCACTAAACTTACTACGATTTTAATAAAAAAAGAACTCCTTTGGGGAGCTCTTTTTTAAGTGGTTTTCAACCACTTTTTTTATTATTTTTTACATTTATAGCTTAATTCTATAATTAAATAAAGTCTCGTACTTTATAAGCTAAAGCTGGAAAAGTAGGCAACAAATCTTTTTTCCAAGCATTTACTTCAACATCTAATCCAATTACATTGACAAAATTATTAATATCTTCAGCAGCTGTTTGACTAATTTCTGACGCACCTACTAGCTTATGGTTTTTGTCAAAAATTAATGTCAACTTAGCATTGTAATCATTTGTTCCAGTATAGAAGAAATCTAATGTTAAATCAAAATTAATAATTTCATAATTTGAATCTTTTAGAGCTTCTTCTACATCCATTCCAACTTGTGCGATTTGTGGAAATGTAAATGCCGTAGTACCAATAACCGGATACTTAATAGGTTCAGGTTTGTCGCTTTCTATATTTTCGCCTAGATATTCTCCTTCATATTGTGCAATAGGAGTCAATTTAGGTGCTACTTTAGGATCTTTTTTTGCCACGTCTCCAGCTGCATAAATTCCTTTAATATTTGTTTCTAAAAACTCATTTACATGTATTCCTGTACGATCATATACAATTCCTACTTTATCTAAATTTAATGCTTCTATATTAGGCACACGTCCACTTGCATCAACAACATAATCTGTATTAATACTCAAACCTTGATTAGATTTAACTATATATTCTGAATCTGTTTTAATAACTTCACTAACCATTTGACTAAAGTGGAATGTAATTCCTTGTTTCTTCATCTCATCTACAACATACTTAACATGTTCTGAGTAAAATGCTGTTAGTGGTCTCTCTGCATATTCAACAATTTCTACATGTGCACCTGCTGCATTAAGTATTGTAGCCAATTCCATACTTACATATCCTGCACCAATAAGAGTAATACGATTTGGTAAATCTTCCATCGAAAGTACATCATTACTGCTATATGTGTACTCATTTCCCTTAATAGGTAGTTTATTTGGTTTTTGTCCTGTAGCAATAATAATTTTTGCTCCATAATATTTCTCTTGGTTAATTTCTAATATATGTTCATCAATAAAAGTTGCTGTACCTTGTATTATTTCTGCACTATTATTTTGGAAACCTCTTTTAGCATTTTCAGGATAACTTGAAAATATTTCTTTCTTTCTCTTCATTAATTGTTTCCAGTCAATTTTTGCTGGTATGGAAATTCCTTTATTAAGAAGTTGACGAGTTGTTAATACTGCCTTTATAGCTCCATCAAGGAATATTTTAGGCTCACATCCATAATTAGGGCAAATTCCACCAAACGTATCACTTTCAACAACTAAGATTTTTTTATTTGAATTTCGTAGCTCTGCTGTCATTTTATATGCAACAGGTCCACTACCTATAATGATATAATCATATTTTTTCATATTTTCCATATAAATATCTCCTCGTACATTACATATTTTAACTTACTTGCTTTTCTATAAAGCAAACTTAAATTTCTATTTAATTTATTATTTCCTATTTAACTGTAGATAGAATATAGCACAATCACTTTTTGCAGTAATATGTTATTAATAATTTCTGTTGAGATTATCAAGAGCTTTACTTTTCTTAAGTAAAAGAAATTGGATTCAAAAAAATCATTCAGAAATATTTAATACAGCACGAAATCTTGTTGATGCTGACTTCATCTTATCGTATGCTTCACTAGCACGTTCAAGCGGGAAAGTTTCAATCATTGGCCTCACGTCAGTTAACACGCTAAATCTAATCGCTTCTGTGATTTCTTTTGCATGTCCAGTAAAGGAACCTCTAACAGTATTAGGCCCTTTTAAAAAATCCATTGCTGACAATTCTAATGGTTCTTCTGATCCTGCTATAATAATTAACTCACCATCTGAACCAAGTCCATTAATTAGAGATGAAATAGCTTTAGCATTCGGTGCTGTAGCAAGAATTACTTTTGCTCCACCTAATCTCTGTAATGCCTGAGATGGTTCTTCTTTCTCAGAATCTATGTAGTAATATGCTCCAAGTTGACGAGCTAATTTCTCTTTATCGCTGCCACGAGAGATGGCAACAGTACGAAAACCTGCTTTTTTTGCATACTGAATTGCTAAGTGCCCAAGACCACCAATACCTTGAATTGCAACAATATCACCTAGCCTAGCTTTGCTATTTTTTAACGCACTGAAAGTTGTTTCACCAGCACACATAAGTGGTGCTGCTTCTAGTGAAGATAAGTCACTAGGAATACTCGATAAACCTTCTTCATAAACAAGCATATATTCAGCGTAACCGCCATCTATTGTAAGACCTGTAACATGGTTGTGTCCTCCATTCCATCCAACACCAACTCGTTGTCCTATCTCAAACTTAGTTGAACCTACTCCAAGTTCTTCAACTATCCCAATCACTTCATGTCCTGGAATTCGTGGATACTCAGGTGCCCCACCTTCAATAGCCCTAGAATCCCCATTACACACTCCGCATGCTTCCACACGAATCCGCACTTGTCCTTCTTTCGGCTGAGGAACTGGAACCTTTACCAATTTCATCTTTTCACCCTTAGCCTGAATTTGCATAGCTTTCATCATTTTCATTAAATGTTACCTCCTTACATATTTAATTTACACATAATTATTAGTGTTCTAAGACTTAACTCCGTACACACTTAAACTATATATTTTTAGCATATAAGAATTGAATTTATCTTAAAAACAAGTGTCCCCTTAATTAAGTCTTGAACCACTAGGTTCATATCATTTTCATTAAATTTAAACTCTTTAACAGCAATATTCTCTTATTTAGAAATGTTTAACAATTATTTTATTATTATTCTAACACTTTATAGTTAAGAAAGATGTAATATAGCTTACACTTAATGCAATTAATACCTATTTTTCTTTTTGATTAAATTTAATTAATAAGTTTTCTTAATAAGTTTTCTTAAATTATTGTAAATAAGATTCTATCTCTGCTTTAATATCTTCTTTAGGTCTAAATCCAACTAGCTTATCTTTCATTTCACCATTTTTAAATATAACTAAAGATGGTATGCTTGCAATATTATATTCGTTCGCAACACTCTGATTATTGTCTACATTAACTTTCACAAATTTAACTGTCTCTTTCATTTCTAATGCCAATTCTTCAAATATAGGTGCTAACATTTTACATGGAGCACACCAATCTGCATAAAAATCTACAACTACTAACCCATCCTTTATTTCACTTTTAAATTCATTTTCTTTTAATATCTTTATCATGTTTTTCTCTCCTTAAATTTTGTATTATTTTTTATTGATTTAATATATGTAATAATATACATCTAACAATTTTAGTGTTCATTTATACTTTGTCCTTTCAAATTTTTTTTGCTTTCCGTATATTAACAGACATATTTATATTTACTTTTGTAAATAAGATTCTATTTGCACTTTAATATTCTCCTTAGGTCTAAATCCAACTGATATTTCTTTCATTTCACCATTTTTAAATATAACTAAAGCCGGTATGCTTGTAATATTATATTCGTTCGCAATACTCGTACTATTGTCTACATTAACCTTTACAAATTTAACTGTTTCTTTCATTTCTGATGCTAATTCTTCAAATATAGGTGCTAACATTTTACATGGAGCGCACCAATCTGCATAAAAATCTACAACTACTATTCCATCCTTTATTTCACTTTTAAATTCATTTTCTTTTAATATCTTTATCATTTTCTTCTCTCCTTAAATCTTATATTTATTATTTATTAATTTCATCTATGTAAGATACTGCTGATAGTGCTGCTATGTTTCCTTCACCAGCTGCTTTTATATACTGATATGGGGATCCAACTATATCTCCAGCAGCAAAACATCCCTTTAAATTAGTTTTCATTTTTCTGTCAACTTCAATATGATTTCCATCCATCTTTAATCCTGGAACTAATTGTCCTGGAGATATACTATCTCTTAATATGAAAATTCCATCTGTTTCAATCTCAATATTTTTAAGTATAAGTTTCCTAGCTTTTTTATCACCAGCTATCGCTATAGGTATATCGTTGATTATTTCAATATCTTCATTAACTTCTACCTTTTCCTTATACATTGGAATATAGTATACCTTTGATGCAATTGTTCCTATAAAGTTTACTTCTGCTTCTTCATGCTTGTTATAAGCTATTATAGTAACAACTTTATTTTTATATAGTGGTGCATCACATGTCGCACAATATCCAACTCCTCTTCCTAAAAATTCTTCTTCACCTTCAAATGGCTTTCCAAAATTAACACCAGTCGCCAGTATTATTGATGTTGCTTCATATACTTTTTCATTTGCCATTAATGCGAAGTAATCTCCCATAGCATAAATATTATTTATCCTTTCTTCTGTTATACTTATATCCATAGATTCTAAATGTTTCGCAAATTCATTCCTAATTTCCGCTCCACTTTTACCATAAAAGCCTAAATAATTATTTATTTTTTCGGCTTTTGTCAATTTAGTACTTAGATCTTTTGTTCCAAATATAATAAATTTTTTCTTTCTTATTTTGGCATTTAATGCTGCAGATAGTCCTGCAGGTCCACTACCTATTATGGCCAAATCATATCTTTCACTCATAGAAATCCCCTCCATTAATTAATTTATATTTATTAAACCCATTAAGAAAATCACACCTTAAAATTCGAAATATTATTTTCTAATGCATTTGATATATTAACTATTTTCTTTGATGTTATTGCTAATTCATTTGTTATAGCTGCTTGTTCTTCTGTTGATGCTGTTACTTCTTCTGAAAGAGATGAAATTTCTTGTGATTTTGAAGCTATATTTTCTATTGTCTCCAAAATCTCACCTCTGCCATTCATAGTTCCCTTAAGTACTAAGCGTACTTTATTAATTTCTTTAGGAATCCCATTTACTTTTTCGATAATTCCCTTAAGCGAATTTGTAACATTATAAACTTCATTTCTGCTTTCTTCTGCTATTTTAGTTACAAACTCTGTCGTGTCAGAAACATCTTTTGTTTCTTTCGTTACAGTATTTATTAATTGAGTTATGCTTTTTGATGAATTTAAAACTTCTTCTGCAAGTTTTCGTATTTCTTCTGCCACAACTGAAAATCCTTTTCCCGCATCCCCAGCTCTTGCTGCTTCAATAGATGCATTTAAAGCTAAAAGATTAGTTTGATTTGCCACACCATTTATAACATCAACTATGGAATTAATTTGTGATATAGTTTTATCCAAATTCTCTACTTTTGATTTTGCTATTAAAAATGAATTTAACATTTCATCAATAGTTTTGGCTAATTTATTTATAGTTTCAGATCCTTTATTTGTATCTTCTTTTATAGTATTTCCTACATCAGTTAACATGTCTAATTGATTTTCAACATTGTTTAAATCTACTGAAAAATTCTCTAATAATCTAATTGCCTCTTCTAAAGACTCTGTTTGTTTTATTCCTTCCTGAGATACAGTTGTTACTGAAGCTGCAATCTCTTCACTAGCTGATGCTACTGTAGCCCCACCATTCTCAATATTTTTAGATAAATCACTCAAACTTTCTGCTATCACCTTAATTTTTCTAACAAGATCTCTAATATTTCCTGTTGTTTCTTTACTAACTGCGGCAAGTCTTCCTATTTCATCTTTACTTGTAATTTGATACTCAGCAGTAAAATCTCCCTCACCTATTTTTTCAATAGTTTCCTTAATGCTTTCTATAGGTTTAGCAATTCGTTTTCCTATATATATCCCCACAATAGCAGCTAATATCAGAACTACAATAGCATAAATTATACTGTTTATAATTGTAGTATTAATAACTTTTTGCATGTTATTAATAGATATTCCCATTGAAAGACTATAAACTACATTATTCCCATCCTTGATTGGTATTCCTACATTATATGCTTTAGTTCCTTTCCACTCATAAATGCTCGCGTTTATTTTCCCTCCAAGTATAGTCTCTAATTCTGGTGAATCAAAATTTTCTCCAATAAAATCTTTTTCTGTTCCTGCTACAAGTATTTTATCTCTTGATAATAAACCTATATACCATAATCCCCCCTCGGAATTATCATATATTACATCTATTATTTCCTGTATTTTATCTATATTTTTTATTCCTGCCTTCTCAATATTTACTTTTATATTATTTGCAAGAATAATTCCATCTGCCTCCATTTGATTTTGTATTCCATTTATCATTTGATATGTGAAAAAAGATGTACAAATCAAAATTATTATTGTTGCAGTTAAAATAAAATTGAAAATTAATCTTTTTCTTATAGAATTTAGCATATAATCCTCCTCAAAATTTCAGTATTTTAAAATCTTAATTATAATTTCTATATTTTATTTAGTATCAAGTACAAATCCTTTTGTATAATATTTCGTACGCGTACGGATTATATGGCAAAATCTTAAGAACTTATTGTTCTTTTTAATAAATTAAACTAATTTTATCCAATAAATTTTCTACTACTTCCTTAATAATTTTACTCCCTTCTTTCACTTATATAATTCATACGCGTACGAATCATATTCCAGAAATGCTTTAAAGCACTTCTATTATATTTTTAAGAGCTTTGTCTATATTCCCCTCAAAGGCTTTCTTTTCTTCTTCTTCGAAATGTTTTAATAATTTTTCTAAAAATTCTTTTTCTATAATTTCAATCTTCTGTTTTATATAAATACCTTCACTGGTCAAATTAATATATACACTTCTCTTATCTTGATTACAAACACACTTATTTATTAATTTTCGACTCTCATATTTATTTATTATGTCAGACAAAGATGATTTAGATATTTTCCATATGCTTGCTATTTCATTAAAAAGTAACATTGAACCATCCTCTGGTAAAATCTCAAATAGCATTGCATGATTTTGTAATATATCTAATTGCTCTTCTTTTATTCTTTTTGTCAAATATTTATTGGAAGCTTCATTAATTATATTCAACTTTCCAACAACACATTTCCTTTCCATATTCTCACCTCATTCATTCGTTCGGGTATGAACTAATTATAGTGTCATTATATTTTTCTGTCAATATATTTTTTTATTTTATCTTAAAATTTTATAATAATAACCATAGAATTTGAGTTCATGACTAATTCGGGATAATATATATTTTAAAATAGTATTTAATACTTCAATGTTATTTAACTAACATATATAGTAAATGCTACTTTTTTTATTTATATTATGTTACTGAAAGTTTATGTTATAATAAATTTTATTCAGAATAACAAAATATTACGGAGAAAATATTACTTATATTTTAAGAAGATTAGTGTACTGGACATCAAAATTAGATGAGTATCTTTAAAATACTTAGCTGTAGTAACAGAAGTGAAAAATATATTTTCCAGCGGCAGCGGCTGCGGCTGCTACTAAGGCATCATTCGAACAACAAATTTTAAGATATTTTATTAATATCTGTAATTTATATCTAATTGACAGTATCAAATTATCAGTAATAAAAACGCTGACTCTTATAACTAGTGAACATAAACTTCTGGGGTTAATTATACAAGAAAGGTGGTTTGAGCAAAATGAACGATACTGAAATTGCAATCCAAAGAAATATTAAATATCATGAATTAGATGCAAAGGCAAATATTATTTATAAATTTGTTATGACTTATAGTGACTATATAAAAACAGCTCGTGATTATGGGACTGGAGATATAATCAATATGGTTGAATTACACACTTTGACTGTCATTGAAGAGAATCCAGGAATTACTGTTACTGAGGTGGCATTGGAGTGGAATCGTACTAAAGGTGCCGTATCACAGATTATTTCAAAACTAGAAAAACGTGATTTCATTATACGAAAAAAAGAAGATGGTAACGCAAAAAACGTGCATTTATATGCTACTGACAGGGGTGAACTCCTAAGTAAGGCACATAAAGCTTATGATATTAAGGAACTCACTTGGGCTGATAAAACACTGCATAATAATTTTACTACCGAAGAAATTGATGTATTTTATAAAGTTATGAAACAATATACTGAATTATTAAATATACCTAGTGAATAATAAAAAAGAATATTGGTATTTCAAAATACATAACTAAAAACTCTCTTGACAAAAAATTGTTTAGATTCTAAACTATAAACAGTATAATATATAAATATTTTTTGTTTTTATATTATAATTTAAATATAGGTAGGGATGAAATATTATGATAAAATACAACTTTGATGAAATAATTAACAGAGTAAAAACAGACTCTGTAAAATGGTCTAAAAAACACCTTAAAGACAATTTTGGAGATGAGAGCTGTATTCCAATGTGGATCGCAGACATGGATTTTAGAACAGCTGAGCCGATTATTCAGGCAATAGCAGATAGAGCACAGCAAGGCATTTTTGGTTATGGTCATAAAAGTGATGAGTTTTTAGAAGCTGCAGTCAAATGGCAAAAAAAGAGGAATGGATGGAATATTCAAAAAGAATGGATACTATTCACTCCAGGAATAATACCAGCACTTAATTTTATAGTAGAAACATTTTGTAATCCAGGTGATAAAGTAATAATTCAGAGTCCTGTATATTATCCTTTTACTAATATTATTACTAGCAATGGCTGTCACATTGCCGATAATCCATTGGTACTTAATGGCGGCAAATATGAAATGAATTTTTCAGAATTAGAAAGAATTGCTCAAGATAGTAGAACTAAGCTAATGATTTTATGTAGTCCACATAATCCAGTTGGACGTGTATGGACTGATGATGAGCTACAACGCTTAGGTGAAATTTGTTTAAAACATAATGTATTGGTAGTTTCAGATGAAATTCACTCAGATTTAATCTACAAGCCCAATTGCCACACACCATTCGGTAAGATTTCTGAGGAGTTTAAGATGAACTCAATTGTATGTCATCACCTTCAAAGACATTCAATCTTGCAGGTTTACAACTTTCTAACATTATAGTCCCAAATGAAAGATTAAGAAAAGAATTAAACCATAAACTATTAGCAATTGATATCGATCCAGGATCATTTGCATCTGTTGCTCAAATAGCAGCATACAATGAAGGAGAAGAATGGCTAGATCAGCTTATAATATATCTACAAGCTAATCTTGATTTTATGGATAAATTTCTAAAAGAACGAATTCCAAGAGTAAAGTTGATTAAGCCAGAGGGAACTTATTTGGCATGGCTTGATTTTAATGATTTTGACTTCACAGATATAGAGCTTCAACAATTGATGCAGACAAAAGCTAAAATCGCATTGGATGATGGCTATATCTTTGGTTCTGGAGGAGAACATTTCCAAAGAATTAATTTTGCATGCCCTAGAAGAATATTAGAAAAAGCTTTAAAGAGCATTGAAAAATGTCTAGAAGGGATTAACTAACTAGTAGGTAGCTTTACTTTAACATAAAGCTGCCTACTATAATTCAATAGAACTATTTTTCTTTAACCTCTATTAAAGATCCACGTAACTTAAATCATACTTCTATAGGTTTAAAGCCACATGTGCCCCAGCATCTACAGCTGCAGCAATACTCTTTGCTCTTCCAGGTGCTGCATCCCCTATTAAATACAGTTCTTTTACTTGATTTCTTAGCTCTTCTTCTAATGGGTTATAAGATTTAGTTCCCATAGCAAGTACCACCATATCATAACCAGTTAATTTAATCTCTTCATTATTTTTAGAACAAATTGCACCATCAGTTGTAAACTTCTCTACTTTTGCTCCAGTTATTATTTCTATATTATTTTCTTGTAATGCCTTAAGTAAGAAGAATTTTACACTCTGTCCAATTTCTTTTCCAACTTCATCCATCATTTCTACTACAGTTGATTGTCTTAATTGTGAAGCTAAGAATTCAGCAGTTTCTAACCCTACTAATCCTCCACCAATTACTAGTACACGATTGCCAGCTTGTACTTTTCCACCTAGTATGTCTAATGCTTGAACAACAGGAATGCCGTCATTTTTAATATTAGGTTGTATTGGCTTTGCACCTGTAGCTAAAACAACCGCATCTGGATTAAAAGTCTTGATATTTTCTTTAGTTGCCTCAAAATTCATCTTAATATCTACACCATATTTTTTACACATAGTAATGTAATATTTTACTGCACGAGATAATTCTACCTTCTTAGGAGGAACACATCCATAAACAATCTGCCCACCAAGTTTATCTGATTTTTCTAGTAAAGTGACTTTATGTCCACAAGCTGCTGCTACCCATGCAGTTTCTAATCCTCCAACACCGCCGCCTACTACTACAACAGTTTTAGGTGAATCTGATTTTTTAATTTTCATAGTAGTTTCATGTCCTGAAAGTGGATTAAATGCACATGATATTCCTGATTTACTAGGATCATATCCTGAACTACCTTGACAACGTGTATTGCATCCTACACATGGAGAAATCTCATCAATTACTCCTTCTTTAACTTTATTCGGGAATTCAGCATCTGCAATACTTGTTCTTCCTAATGCCACAAAGTCACAAAGTCCATCTTCTATAGCCGTATCCATAAGTATAGGATCATTAAGTCTACCAACTGAAATAATAGGAATATTAACTGCTTTTTTTATAGCCTCTGCTGCTGAAATATTAAATCCTAAATCTGCAGGATATGGAGCAACCATAAACTCAGGAGTTGCATATACACCTGTTGAAATATTAAAGGCATCAACACCTGCTGCTTCTAATAATTTTGCCAAAATAACTGTTTCACTTAATCTTCTTCCGCTATCAACAAGTTCATCTCCACTTAATCTCATGCAAACTGGAAAATCATCTCCACATTTTTTCTTTATATTTTTAACAATATCAACACCAAACTTAGCACGGCCTGTTATGTCTCCACCAAATTCATCTGTACGTCTATTTACATAAGCAGACATAAACTGAGTTGGTAAATATCCATGTCCAGCATGAATTTCAACACCATCAAATCCAGCTTTCTTTGCTCTCAAAGCAGTATCTCCAAATTTTTCTATAAGTTCATAAACCTCTTCAGTTGTTAATTCTCTTGGAAGTTCACGATTAACAGGACATGGTATTGCAGAAGCAGAAACCGGTTGTCCATTTATAACTAAACTATTTGTTTCACGCCCAGCATGATGTATCTGCATAAATATCTTAGTACCATAATTATGAACCTCTTCAGGCAACTTAGATAACATTGGTATTATGTCATCATTATCAAGAACAATCTCCCCAGGAACAGCTTTTCCTAGAGAATCAACAGCAAAAAATTCAGTAATAATTAAACCAAATCCTCCCTTAGCACGTGCTGCATACCATGCAACAGTAACTTCATCTACAGTTCCATTTTCATTAACTCCCATTCCTGGCATAACAAAGCGATTTTGTAACTCTAATTTACCGATTTTGTGAGGGCTTAACACACATTTAAACATTTAAATTCTTCTCCTTCTATCTTTTTCAAAGTTAGTTTTATAGTATACTTATTACATAATTATTCTTTAGATAAATAATTAACAATCTAAGCAAATACTTATTGTTATTTTAAATTAGATAAACATGTTTGTATTGCATTATAGTTGTCTTATTTGTATAATTGTTGCAACTAATGAAGGGGTGGTTAGAATGGGCGATATTATAAAGCTTTGTGAGTATTTATATAATTCTATGCGTATTCCAATTTATATTTACAATAATACTAAAGAACTGATTACCTATTTCCCAAATCAAGAAAAAGATACATTCCCCACAACAGAATACATATCAAGATTATGGAATATATATAGAGATGTGTCTTATATTCAAACTAGTATCTACTCCTTTTATGGATGTGTTAAAGTAAAAAATAGTCAAATTACTATTATAATTGGTCCAATTAATCCATTGCCCTATAGTAAAGATAATTTGTTTATTATGCAAAAAGATTTTCTTATTGAAGATTCAAAAAAAGAATCCTTTAATAATTTCTTTTACAACATACCCGCTCAAGATTTAGATGCTTTTATTGATGACCTTTTACTTATCAATTACATAGTAAATAATACGCAGTTCTCAAAAACTGATATAATTAGTATTTCAAATCCAATGTTACATAACGAAATTAACACCAAATATTATGAAAAGTTCTTTTCATCTGTAGAAGATCATTCTGTCAATAGCAACTATGAAATTGAAAAAGAGTTATACGACTATATTGAGGCAGGTAATATAAAAAAATTAGATACGTTTTATAAAAATTTATCATATCATAATTATGATACTGGAATAACATCTAATAATTATTTGATACATAAGAAAAATAATTTTATAACTGGTATATCTTTAATTACACGTGCTGCAATCAGAGGAGGATTCCCTACAAATAGTGCTTATAAGTTGTCTGATGTTTACCTCCAACAAGTTGAACACTTAAGTGAAGTAAGCGCTGTTGATTCACTGCTAATTCAAGCAACTTATGACTATGCAAATCGCGTAGCAAATTTTAAAATGCCTGTAGAAACAAATAAACTATTCTATGAGGTGTCAAAGTATGTTAATGAAAACATATACAAAGATATTACTGTTTCTGACATAGCTAAGTCTCTTCATTTCAACTGCTCTTATCTTTCACATAAATTTAAAAGTGAATTTGGAATGACATTAGGCAAGTATATTCAAGATTGTAAGCTTAAGGAAAGTGAAAATTTATTAAAATATTCAAATAAGAGTATAGGTGAGATTAGTAATTTATTGTGTTTTTCAAGCCAAAGTCACTTTCAAAATGCCTTCAAGAAGCAATTTGAAATGACACCACGAGCATATCGTAATAGAATATAAAACAAATAAAAAGTAAGCAGTAGATGATATCACATTTCTGCTGCTTACTCCTAAAGAATCATTTTTTAACATATATATTAACTTAATCTTCTAGAATAACATACTATAATACCTCATAATACTTTTTTCTAATTCTAGCAAATCAACATTCCTTCCAACTCTTATTGTTTCATTTCCATTAACATAAAGTATCAATAGTGGAAATGAAAAAACATTATTTATCGCTGCAAATTCTATTTGTTTTTCACCCTCAATTTCAATGCTCTTTACTTTAGGATAAGATTCTAATATTTTTTCAACTTTAGTCCTAATTACTTCACAAGCTCCACAGCTCTTATTACTAAAATATATAATCGCCATTTCATTATCACTAATCATATTTTTAATTTCTTCATTACTATTTATTATTAACAATCAATTTTCACCTCCCAAACGCTCTATATACATATTAAGACTCTTTTAGTGCTTTCACAATTTCTTTAGAAAAAAAGTACTCTTATTATCCATTTATCAGCGATTTCCTTTACATCATGCCCAATTAGAAAATACCTTGATATTCTACGTTATAATATCAAGGTATAAATATCCACTAAAGCTCTAATTTAATCAAATATTTCAAACTATATTTAATTTAAAGTGTTTCATAAAATACTGTCTCATTTAAAGATTTACGTGTTTCAATATGTCTATCAGGTGAGGCAGCTTTGGATTCAGCTTCAACAGCAGAATATCCTATTGCTAAAATATTAATAGGTTCAATGTTATCTGGAATATTAAAACACTCTTTTATTATCTTTGCGTCAAAAATACCTATACATACTGATCCAAGTCCTAGTTCAGTAGCTTGTAGCATCATATGATCTGTCACAATACCAGCATCAACATCTGCTGAATCTTTTCCATCATTAGATCTTTTCCATGATTGGCTATGATCTGAACAAACAATAATTACAAGTGGTGCTCCATATGCATTTGTTCCAGTTTTAAGTTTTTCTAAATTCTCCTTATTTTGAACTACTATAAGTTTCTGAGGCTGAAAATTTGCAGCAGTAGGTGCTACTCTTCCTGCCTCAAGTATTTTATCCAATTTCTCCTTTTCAACAATTTTATCCTCATATTTTCTTACTGAATATCTAATTTTAGCTAAATCTAAAAAATTCATTTTATTCATCCTTTCAAAATTTAATTTTATTTATGCTGGATTGCGCAATCATTATTACTCTCTTTACAAATTTAATTATACATACATAAAAAAAATATATAAGTACGCAAATTAATTATATACTGTATAAAAAAGTATACTTACATATAGCAACTTAACAAATTAAATTTCCATCTGTTAGATTCCATCACTAAAAAGGAGACCATCGATTACTTTCCAGTCGCCATATCTTCTCGCTCCCAACAACAAACTAAATTACGACCTAATCGTTTTGATTTGTACAAAGCTTTATCTGCATTACCTATAACTTGTTCTATTGATAATCCTTCTAAAAATTCACTTACCCCAAAACTTGATGTCACAATTATATTATTTTTGAAAGCATGACTTTCTATTCTTTTACGCAATGATTCAGCTAGTAAAATTACCTCTTCTATTTCAGTATGCTCACAAACAATCAAAAATTCTTCTCCTCCCCATCTTCCAACTGAATCTGTTTTTCTAATACTTTTTCTTAACAATTGAGCAACATCGGCAAGAACCTTATCTCCAACATTATGACCATATGTATCATTTATATCTTTAAAATAGTCTATATCTATTAGTATTACCGAACACTTCTCCTTATATCTATCAAAAGAATCTTTCTGTTTTTCCAATATCCTTTCAATCATCATTCTATTGTTAATTCCTGTTAATTTATCTGTTTCAGAAGCTATTCGAAGTTCACCTACAAGACGTTTAACTTCTAAATTTACTTTAATCATTTGTGTTACAGACTCAATTAACTTACATAAACAGTTATATTCTTCTTTCCATTCCTTCAAGAGATACTCAGAGCTAACAAAGTCAATTATAATAATTCTTTCCTTGCTCTGCATCCTCTCATCATTAACTCTAAGAATAACTGTATAATCTTCTCTGTCATATCTAAATATATTCACTTTACCACTAATACAACTACACATAATCTGATTTCTAACATCATCTAGTCTATTTATCTGAACTTCACTAAGATTATGTATTTCATCATAATTTGGTTCTATAATTGCTTGCTTTATTTCAGGTGGCTTATTCATTATTTCAGTCAATGACTCATAATAATTATAGCTATCAGATTTAAGTAATAATGATGTTATATTAGACCTTACACATCCAATCATTCTAAAAAATTTCTCTTTCGTCAAAAGTTGCTTTATTTCTTCAATAGAGTTTATAAAATAATCTAGTGACCTCCATTCACAAAATGTACGCTCAAAATCACCATCATTCGTATATTTAGATGTACTATTTAGTATAATTTCCATGATAATACCATCTTTTCGCTTTAGCTTCAGGCGGACATCGTTAACAAATCCGTAGTCTTTAAGATATTGAAATTCTCTTTTTGCAATTGAAAGGCTTTCCTCTAATACAAATTCACCGAAGAAATGCCCTATTACTTCCTCTCTTTCATATCCAGTTACTTCTAACCACTTAGGACTTACATCAATAATGATACCATCTGAATTTAATGAATGTACCATTTCCGTAGTACTTAACAAATCCATTGAATGTTCATTTTTTCTAATATTATACATATTAATAAAATTCTTATTATTCAAATTTTTCTCAGTCATTGCTATCAATAACCCCTTTATATTTTTCTTATAAATAACTCAGCGCTTATAAACTTATTATTTTATCTTCTTACTACTATATTTGCGATTATTATTTCCAACATTATAGGATATATTCAAAAATCATATATATATCAAACTCATTCACCCTGATAATTATAATCACATTTTTGACATTGTGTAAGAACACTTTTATTATCATTTTTATGATAAGCCCCAGACCATCTACATATACTTTGTAAAATTGGAATAACCGTCCTTCCTTTTTCTGTAAGTGCGTATTCCACCCTTGGTGGAATTTCATTGTATTGCATTCTAGTAATAATATTATCAGCAATCAATTCCTTTAATGTAGCAGATAGTACTGCGTCTGTAATATCAGTTAATTCACGACGAACTTCATTATATCTTAGTAGTCCTTTCTCAGAAAGAATGCAAATAATCCGTGCTTTCCACTTACCTCCAAAAATATCAATTCCATATTCAAGAGGGCAACGGATTTCTTTATCTAATTTATGTTTATACATAGCTGTCTCCTTTCGTAAAAGTAACTCTATTTTAAATATCTCTTATTTTTATTTTTATTATAGTGCATCTGTATTATAGTTCATCTATATTAAATAAACAACTCACATCTTATTAAATCACCATTACTATTAAATTTAATAGTTACAAATAAATTTATTAGTAGCTAATAAATTTCTTTATATCTTCACCATTAATATTTAATCAGCTATACTGAATGAGTAGATAAGCAAAATGTTTTTATCGCTCGCTATACGTCCGACAAAATGCATTTTGAAAAATATTAATACTATTTAGAACAATTTTAGGAGGAATTACTATGAAAGTAAAAGCTTATTTAGAAATCACAATGAAAATCAACTCTGAGAATCGCCCTGCGGCTGCAAAGGTTTATAACGATTATCGTGGACCTTTTTTAAACGAAATCAAAGGTGCTTTAACTAAAGATCTTTTAATTCGTGATGAAGATGTTCAAGTACTTCACGGATTTGACAGCGTAGAAAATGCACAAGCATACCTAAGTAGTGATTTGTTCAAAAACGATGTATTCGTTGGATTAAAAGATTTATGGACAATCGATCCAGATGTAAGAATTTATAGTCTGTAATAGTTTGTTAGTAAAAGAGAAATCTTATAAATAAATAGAATTTCCTTTTATCAATTTGTAGCTCTACTGAATTAAAATTTTTGTTTATGAGCTAAAATTATAAAATATTCTGCTACAATATATTCACCTAACGGTGGTTTTGGAGAAAATCAAAACCGCCGTTTTCCTATTTTGAAAAGAATGGGCCCTTTTTTACTTACATGAGTAACAGCAACACATTAATTATTTAGTGTTGCAGAAAGAACCTCTAAGTTTATCAGTTATTTAAATAAAGTAGTTATCTACTCCGAATCCATTTTTTTTATAATGAATGCATTTTCTTTATATAGTATACTATATACATCTTAAGTATCATTATTATACTCATTAGGAGCTGATAACATGAATAAAGAAACAATAAACTTGAATTGTCAAGATAAACCATGTCCAGTAGAAACTACGCTCAACATCATCAGTGGAAAATGGAAAGGTATTATCTTATACCGTTTACTTGGAGGTAAAATAAGATTCAACGAATTTAAACGCATGATGCCAAATATAACCCACAGAGCATTAACTATCCAATTGCGTCAATTGGAACAAGATGGTGTTGTAAAGCGTACAGTCTATCCTGAAGTTCCTCCACGTGTAGAATACGAATTAACATCACTTGGTTTTTCTATGGAACCAATTATTAAAGCTATGTATGATTGGGGTTCAACTTATCAAAAAAATTCCACCCCGTGAATAGATATACTACAAAGAATTAATTATTTACTTTTATACACCTATTACTACATAAACATTAAACTATTTATGACATTGAAATACTAAGCCACATGCTTTTCTTAACAAATTGTTATCTCTATTGAAATCAGAAAGGATATAAAAAAATGTTACATGCAAATAAAAGTTTTTTTAAACGCACTATAAATTTATTTCCCGAAAATTATCTTAATGCATTAATAAAAGATGAAATGGAATTTACTTTTAAAAAGGGAGAGCTGATTTGTACCGCGGGAAAATCAAATAAATGTTTTTTTATTATAAAAGAAGGATATCTATGTAATTTTCATATTTATATAGATGGCAAAGAATGCATTATAGGTTTATTATCAAGTGGTGACATAATTGGACTTACAAATATATTTTTAGAAAAACAAAATAATGTATTTTCTAGAGCTTTAACAGAAGTTAAAGCTGTTTCTATTTCTGGTGAAAAGCTTAAAACACTTGTAGAACAAGACTCATTACTTGCAATGTCTCTATTAAATTATTTTTCTGAGACACATCATGATATCATTGAAACTTTAGAGCAAATTAGTTATGGAACTGTTGAAAACCGCCTTATTTTTTTATTTAAAAAACTTATAGATTTTGAGCTAGAAAACAATGGATGGTATCCTATTTCTGTTTCCCTTACTCATAAAGATATAGCTGGTATGATTGGCTCAAGTCGTGAAACTGTTACTACTACTATAAACAGACTTTTGAAAGATGGTGTAATTAAACGCCTTGAAAATATCATATGGATTCAATTATAGAAATTAAGCGAAGTGTAAGCTATCTTACATCTTTATTTAGCATCTAGTGTTAAAATTCTAATATATTAATCAATAAAAATTAAAAACAGGAGGATATCATCATGAATAATATTATGTTAGATGCTATTATTCAAACTGAAAAAACAGTAAGGAAAGATCCAAGTTCCGGCATGACAAAATTCAATGCACATCTTGATTGGGAAGATGGTACTAAAAACAATGTATTTATAAGAGATTTTTCTCCCATAGTTATTGATGAACCAGATTCATTTGGTGGAACAAATAAAGGACCTAATCCAGTTGAATATATATTAGCAGGAGCTGCTAGTTGTTTTTCAATCACCTTTGAAATTTTTGCAAGCCAAGAAGGTATTAAACTAGAAAAAGTTAGTGTAGATATTGAAGCAGACCTTGATTTTGCTGTATTTTTCGGAATTAAAGAGGGTGAGCGTGGAATTACAAGTCCTACGATAAAATTGAATGCAGTTACTTCTGCTCCTATTGAAAAAGTAAAAGAAATAGCAACTCTTGCACTTTCAGCCTCAGTAGTTTTGAATAGCCTTAAAGCAAAGGTCGAACTAACTGTTAAGTAACCATCAGTAGTCGCAAGGTATAGTTACATATTATGTTTTAATAACACCATCATATCTAAAGATTATGATGACAAACAGATAAATATAAAATTAATGAAAGAAAGTAGGATGTATATATGATTGAGTATAAAACTGAAGGCGTATGTTCAAAAAAAATCGAATTTATAGTTGAAGATGGCATATTAAAAGATGTCGCATTTACTTCTGGATGCAATGGTAATCTTCAAGGTATCAGTAAATTAGTTGAAGGTATGAAAGTAGAAGATGTTATCAATAAACTTGAAGGAATAAAATGTGGACCAAGAAATACTTCCTGTCCTGCACAACTAGCAAAGGCTTTGAAGCAACAATTAGAAAAAAATAATTAACTCATAGCCTTATCTTTACCTAATAATAAAATAACACATCCTCAAAAGTTTTAAGGATGTGTTTAAAAATGCTCAGAAAATATTTTTTAACTTGCTTGCTCTTCTAATGCTTTATTTTAGCATCTCATTAACAATACCTTTTAATTTTTTAGTTCTATTTCATTACTACAAAAGCTTCATAAACTTTATATTTGTAATTTTGAAAAGCAGTATATTCAAAGATTTAATACTTTAAGGAGGACGTAGATATGTCTATTTATGATTTTAATGCAAATTTAATTGATGGGGAGGAAATAAAATTAGATCAATATAAAGGAAAAGTTTTAATAATTGTAAATACAGCCAGCAAATGTTCATATACCCCTCAATACAAAGATTTAGAAAGTTTATATAAAAAATATAATGGAAAAGGTCTAGAGATTTTAGGCTTTCCATGTAATCAATTTGCAGAACAAGATCCAGCAGATAACAATGAGATAAAGAGTTTTTGTCAAATTAATTTTGGTGTAACATTTCCACTTTTTGAAAAGATTGATGTAAGAGGAGGAAATGCACATCCACTATTTAAATATCTGACAGAATCTGCTCCATTCCAAGGAATTAATGAAGATACTGCAAGTAGCCGAATGCTCTACGCATTTCTAAAAGAAAAGTTCCCAGATTATTTATTAGGAGACTCTATAAAATGGAATTTCACAAAATTCTTAATTGATAGGTCTGGAAAAGTAGTAAAAAGATTTGAGCCTTCTTTCGAACCTATGGATATGGACTCTGATATTGATATCTTACTTTAATACAAAAAAATATTTAAGCACTTACTACATAATTCTAGAAATGACGTACCGTATTACTTTATATGGTACGTCATTTCTAGAATTG
Organism: Clostridium sp. MF28; assembly: GCF_002969175.1. NCBI lineage: Bacteria > Bacillati > Bacillota > Clostridia > Eubacteriales > Clostridiaceae > Clostridium > Clostridium sp. MF28. Next base: position 3,690,600 of record NZ_CP014331.1, on the reverse strand, counting down.
TTAAATTTAGCGAAATTAGATTTTGCTCTATCAATTTTGTCTACTCTCTTTTTTAGTATTAATAAAAGCACCAATTTTTTGAACTGGAAGACTTAACAATATCAATAAAGCAGCAAAAAATTCTATCATCGTTAACTTTTCACCTAGCAATAAAAAAATAAATACCAAAGTGACACAAGGTGAAAAAAAAGTAAAACTTGCAATCAAAGATGCTGGTGAATATTTTAAAGCTTGAAAATAAAGAAAGAACGCTGCCACTATATGACTAATACTTAACCATAAAAGTCCATAGACATCTGCTATTTCTGAAACATTAAATCTTGAAAATAAAATCACTCCGAATATAGATAAAACAAAAGATATAAATGTAGTGAAAAATGTGCTTATCAATGTATCTTTTGTATTTTTCTTAACAAGATTGCTAAAAAGTCCCCAACTTACAGCTGCTAGAATTGCCATTATATCTCCCTTAAAATTTGTGAAGTTTAAGTTTGATAAGTCCCCTTTTGTAATCAACACAATAGTTCCTATAAATCCAATTGTTATTGAAATTATCTTATAAACATTTAACTTTTCTTTATTTATAGGGATAGCAAAAACAACAATGAAAATTGGAAATAAATAATTAAGCATAGAGGCTTCTACTGCTGGAATAACCTCAAGTGCTTTAACATATAATATATCATAAAGAAAAGCTAATACTCCACATGAAATCAACAAACAAATTTCTGATACTTTCCATAATAAAATTTCTTTTAGACTTCCCTTAAATATTAAAATTATAAAAAACATAATAATTGCAAGTCCATACATATAAAATAAAACTTGATAATTATCTAAATGCCTCAAAAGTAATTTACTTGCTGCTGCAAATGACCCCCACATAAATAATAAAATAGGCATCAAAATAAAGGGGTTTTTTGACACCTCCAATCCTTTGTCATTTTTCATAATCACTTATTTCTCCTTCATATAATCTACATTATTTAATCTTCTAATATCATCTCTATGAGTTCTTGAATATGTATCTGCATTGTATCTAAACATGGTACTGATAATTGAACTCCTTTGAAAAGTAGCGGTAGCTCAGTACACCCTAAGATAATTGCTTCAATTTTTTCTTCATTAATCATTTTATTTATAATATCTAAAAAAGCTGATATTGTTTCACCCCTTACTATTCCCAATTCTAATTCATCAGAAATTTTTCCCCCAATAAAAGACTTTTCTTTTTCATTTGGAACTATAACTGATATTCCCGCATTTATAAATGGTTTTCTAAAAAAGTCTCCATTCATAGTAACTTCTGTTCCCAGTAAACCAATTTTAGTAAAACCTTTTTTCTTTACTTCATTACAAGTAGCCTCTACAATACTTACAATAGGTACTGGACTATTGCTTTTTAATTCATCAAAGATAATATGAGGTGTATTTCCAGTCATTGCAACAAAATCTGCACCTCCTGTTGCAAGGTTATTGATACCTCTTAAGATATAATTTTCTAATGAAATATAATCATTTTCCGCACACATTCTCAAAACCTCAAAAACACTTAAGCTTTCAATATTTAAATTAGGGAAAAATGATTTACCAACTCTCTGCTGAACCCCATAAACAATGTCATGATAATAAAGTATTGTAGATTCTGGTCCAATACCGCCTATAAGTCCTAATTTTTTCATTATTATTCTCCTATTCTCATTTCAAAAAATATTTGTTGTTCTCTAATAACACCTTGTAGCATTACTTCTGCTATTCCTGAATATAAGAATCCTAAACCAGTATATAAATTTGCTGCTGGCTTATTTCCAGCGAAAGTATCCAGTCTTATTGATTTGCATTTCATCTCTTTTGCCTTTTCTATAGCATATAAAATCATTTTTTTCCCATATCCATTTCCAGCTTTCGATGGTGGAACACAAAGTGTATGTATAACAAGAACTTCATTTAATTCAGCAGGATATTTCCAACTAATTACTTTGTACTCATCTGGCTGAATTTGGTTCAAAATCATACTGACACATACTTGATTATTGTCGTCCAATACATACAATGTGCCTTCAGAAAGACTATCTATAGCTACTTTTCTTGTTGGATATACATCAAGTACCCAATTAGAATTACTTCCATACTTGTTTTCATGTGTTAGTAATTCAACATAACTTTGCTCTATTTTATCAATGTCACTTTCTAATGCTAGCCTTATCATGTATAGCCCCTCCATTAAATTACATCTATACTGCTTAACAGTTATACATTATTGTAAATCAATTATAGCATATTCACCTCTACTTTACTTGCTGTTTATATCACCTACAATTTATACCTTTATCAAACTAACAATAGTTCATCCTAAATTAATTTTCAAAATGTGTTATAATATTTTCAAAAACATTAAGATTTGAGGGATTTACTTTGGGCAGACCTAAAAACACACAAAATAGAGATTTAATAGCCAAAACAGCATTTAACCTCTTTTTAAATAAAGGATATAATAAAACATCATATAAAGATATTGCTGACAATAGCTCCAATGAGCGAACTTTAATTCAATATTACTTTCCTAAGAAAGAACTTTTAATTACTGACTTTCTTAATAAACTTTTATCGCTTTCTGAACAATATATCACAGAAAAATCTTTAAAAAGTGATAATAATTTTATTAATTTATATATAATTGGTCAAATTCATTTTTCTTTTTTACTTATGAATGATGAGATGAAGACACTTACACTTGATATAGTATCAAACAGGGCAATCACTAAAGAAATTGTATTTTTTAATGAAAATTGGGTATTTTCATTTTTTAATTTGTCTGCCGAACTTAACAAAGAACTATCAGATGATATAGTTATGATTATGGGTGGCACATATGAGCTTATATATAGATACATAAGCAAAAGTGAGTCACTTAATGTTCCTAATTTACTTAAAAAAATCATGCTTCACTTTCTGACTGCTATGGGTCATGAAAATAGTATATATAGAGAGCTTTTGTCCAGTCATGCATTGAGTGAAGAAACTTTATGCGAAGCGAATTCCTATTTAAAAACAGCACTATTAAAATGAATCATTGAACTACATTAATAAAATATTTGCCACTTGAAAGATAATTCTCTCAAGTGGCATTTTTTAAATTAAAATAAATGTCTATTTATAAAATAGGTCTTTTACCATCTACCGATTGCTTTTTAGGGAACTTTAGTAAAACTATAAGATACCTAACAGAGCATATTAATGATACAATGCCCAATGCGTAATACCATGGTTGATTAAACACTGGAGCAGCAGTAGTCCACATACCTATACCAGGAGGTGCAAAAGTAAAAATAGTTCCTCCAATAATAAACAACGCTAATATAATTGATCCTCCCGCCCTGCTTTTACGCTCTTCAGCAAGGAATTGAGGTGCTAAAGCTACAGTAACATTAGTTGACATCATAAGTCCAAGACACATAATATCTCCTATAGCAAGACGAATTGTGTAAAATAGTACAAAACCAATGATGTACCCAATTATACCTCTAATCCAAGCTGATTTCTCACTAATTTTTCCATCAGAATTATATTTCCCCCAAATTTCATTACGCTCATATTTTACTGCCATGTAAAGACTAAATATTTCAATAAAGACAAATGCAACACATCCAGCCCATAAGACTTTAAATATCCAAAAGTCTATTGTATAGAACCACATTCCAAACAGTGTAACAAATGTTAAATCATGTCCAAAATACCATGCATGCTGCCAAAAATAAAAAGGTGCTTTCTTTTCACGAATTACTAAAGCCATACTAGTGAAATATTGAGCAAAACCGAAACCGTAAACTAAAAACGCAAGAATTGCAAACCCCCAAGGATCTTTGTTTACAGCTCTCATAACTAGTTCAATTGTATACATTACATTCCCTCCAAGTATATATATTTATTTTTTCAATCCTATTTGAATACAGATAATTACCAAATTACTTTTTTCCCGTCATTTTTTTCTTTTATCGGAAACCTCAAAAGCATTATCACATTTCTAAGTGCATATAAAGATACAATCACTCCTGTGATATAAAACCATGGCTGGTCAAAATACTTTGAAGCTGTAGTCCACATACCATACTCTGGTGGCAAGAATGTATTAACTGTACCAATAAATATTACAATTGCAAGTCCAATGGAACTTCCCTTACGGCTTTTTCGTTCATTCCACAAATATCCTGGTGCAACTGCTATAAGAATATTGGTAAATGCAAACCACTTAAACATAACTTCATCATTCATAAATACTCTGAATAGATTCACTACTACAGCCATTAAAGCTACTTGACCCATAATTCTTAATATAGCTTGTCTTACTGTAACTGGAGAATCATAGAACTTTCCCCATATTTCCTGTCTCTCAACTTTAACAGCCATATACAAATTGAAAAGTTCAAAACAATTCCAAATAAGTAAAGCTACAGATGCCGTTGTAAAGAACCAGAACCAATTATTATTCTTTGCTAACATAAAAAATACAACTGATCCTGTAAAATCATGTGCTAGATAAAATGTGTGCATCCAAATGGGATAAGGTGCACTCTTTTCTCTGATAACTAACCTAAAACTATAGATATATTCCACATAGCCAATTAAAAATGTAAATGCTGATATGATTATTAAATTTGTGTTGTTTGTGTATGAATTCATAATTTCACTGATCATTATTTTCGCACTCCTTAAAATAGAATTTTATAATATACTATACATGTATAGTATATTATAAAAAAAAATAAATCAACACATTTTCTAAAAATATTTACGCCACTTCTAACACCACCTAAAATTACACTTATAACTATGTAAGTACTGCCATATTTTTAATGTACAACAAGCCTTAATCACTATTATATTAGTAATTAAAGCTTGTTACTCTATCAGAGAAAATATACTACATTATTTGAAATATTTTCTTATAAAATTACATATATAAAACCTTACTATAAGTCTATACAAACTAAATAACTAACGAAAATGAACGTGGGGTTCATGGTAGAGGCGAGTCTTAACCAGCCTACATACTCTTCTTAATTGTTTAATTTCTTAATCTCAATCATCAATTTGTATAAATTATTTATAGTTATTGCTTTCATATGATTTAAACTTAACTTCAATGACTTCTCTAATCTCTGAAATTAAAACTTCCTTTATGTATGCTAAAATAAGTCTAGATTTAAATACTACCCATCCCAATTTTTCAAAAAGACCTTTATCGTCTACAAAGCAGTTTCTTTATTAGCAGGCTCTACAAAAATATTTTCCTCTCTAATTCCTATTAGTTCATCCTTAACTTTTTCTTTGTAGTCCATATTGGTTACAATATAAATATTATCCCTGTCTATTAATGGCATTATCCTATCAACAGTATTAACTAAGAAACTTTTATCGTTAATTAGCTTTAAAAATTGTTTTGGTTGATCGGCTCTTGATAGAGGATATAGTCTACTGCCCTTACCTCCAGCTAAAATCAGCCCGTATATCACGCATTTTCAACTCCATGTAATGATACTAGTTCATTATATGTCAAAATATTTGTATGTGTGAGTCTATAGTAAAAAGAACAATAAATTATTTCCCTTAAATGTTCTTCTTCCTGAATTATAGCCCCTCCATTGTGTTCCCTTCACCAACCAAGCTATAGAAATCTTTTGTAAATACATCTACTGCATTTTTAGTTGCATCATGTTTTATTAATCCTTCTATTACATCTGGTGCTGCTGTAACTGATCCAATTCCATACTTGCATAAATTCAAAACTTGTTGTGAATTTTTGAAGCTTGCAGCTAATACATCCGAATTTAATCCATGCATTTTAAACATGTCATGAATATCTTTTGCAACTTGAACTCCATCAGCTCCCATATTATCAATCCTATTTACATAAGGTGCTGTATATCTTGCCCCTGCTTTTGCTGCCATGAAGGCTTGCATCGAAGTATAAATAGCTGTTGCTGTAATATTTACATTTTCCTTACTTAATAATTTCATAGCTTTTATTCCTTCAGGTGTTACAGGAATTTTAATATAAGTGTCCTTTCCAAGTACTTCAATCATATGTTGTGCTTCATCGACCATTTTTTCAGCAGTTAATGATACAACTTGAGCATGTAATTGTGCCCCTTCTGGTAAGAATTCTCTAATTGCTTTTAATACCTCCATAGGATTTCCACCTTGTTTTTTTAGAATAGATGGATTAGTTGTCACCCCATCACATGGGTAAAATTCATAAATCCTTTTAATTTCATCTAAGTTTGCATCATCAATTAACATTAACATTTTTTCTTCTCCCTCTCTCTTTTTAATTTCTATACTTAAATTAAGTAAATGCGTTATAAATACTATAAAACAATACTCTATTCCAAGAATATATATTCTTATATTGTAATATTCTAAACAATATATATTCTTAAGAATTTTAGAATATTAAAATAAAAACATTTTTATTTATACCTTTTTATTCAGCAATCAATGAATATCCGAAACAACTATTTAACTAAATTTCTTATTCCTGCTGAATAAGCTATATCATAAAATTCCTCCATTTGAGTCTCAGTATACATTTTAGGATTCTCTTCAAAACAATAATCTAAATTATTGATTAAGTTGTATTTTGATTTTGCAAGTGGATTATAATTTAATAGTTCATACCTTACTTTTGAGTAAATGCTTGAAATATATCCACTTATATCATGAATATTAATTTTATTTGCTGTAAATTGAGGTATTAATGGAGTTCTGATAATCACATTATCTTTCTTATTGCTTTCTAAAATAAACTTGATGTTCTTTTTGATTAGTTCATTACCTACGCCAGTAAAAATCTTATGCTTATCATTATCAAATACCTTTAAATCTGCAAAAATTGTATCTAGATACGGTAGCGCTTCTATTATATATTCAGTAGGGACGAATAAAGATGTTTCAATCGCTGTATTTATTCCAGCTTCTTTTAACATTTTAAGTAATACAACTACAAATTCTTTCTGGTACAATGGTTCTCCACCAGATAAAGTTACCCCACCACCATATTTAAAAAACGCTTTATCCTTCAGTGCTATTTCTATAACTTCATCTAAAGTATAATTTTTAGAATCCATAGTTAACGCACCAGTCGGACAAATATCTGTAACAATTTCATTTTGTTCATCTATACATTTATCTTGAACAACACATATTTTATTATTTTCTCGTATAACTGATTGATTAGAGCATTTTTTAATACATAGATCACAATTAATACATTTATTTTCAAAATGAATTAATTGTTCCTTTGGAGAAATACCTTCAGGATTTTGACACCAAACACATTTAAGCGGACATCCTTTTAAAAAAATCGTTGTTCTTATTCCCTCTCCATCATGTGTTGAAAATCTTCTTATATCAAAAATCTTTCCTGTTAAAGACGAATAATCTTTTTCCATAGGCTATATATCCCCATAACTTGTTCTTGCTATAATTTCATTTTGCAATTCTCCTGCAAGTTCAGTGAAATATGCTGTATATCCCGCTACACGTACAGTTAAACTACGATAATTTTCAGGATACTTTTGCGCTGCTAATAAATCTTCTTTACGTAAAACATTAAATTGAATATGTGGTATTTCTAAATCTACAAAGGTTCTTAAGAATCTTGCAAACTTATCCCGTCCAATCTCATGCTTAAAAAACTCAGGTAAGAACTTCATATTTAATAAACCACCATTAGTAGTTAATACATTATCTAATTTTGATACAGACTTTAAAACAGCAGTAGGTCCTGCAATATCTCTTCCATATACAGGTGACATACCACCGTCAGCTAAAGGTGCCTTTGCATATCTTCCATCTGCAGATGCTCCTACATTTTCACCCATTGGAACATGGGCAGATACTGTATACATTCCTGTATGATATTTACCTCCACGATAGTTTGTATAAGATTTAAGCTTTCCATTGAAATATCTTGCCCACTTAGCACCAATTTCATCTACCCATTGAATATCATTCCCGTATTTAGGTGCACGATTTAATAGCATAGCCCTTATCACTTCATATCCTTCAAAGTTATTTTGAAGAGCTTTTAACAATTCTTCTTTAGAAATTCTCTTTTCATCATATACTAAAAGTTTTATTGCTGCCAAGCTATCCGCTAAATTTGCAACTTGTATCATTTGAATTCCTGACAGATTATATACTGCTCCACCTGCAGTAACATCTACACCTTTCTCAATGCAGTCGTCAATAACTGACGATAAGAATGGCGAAGGTAAAACATCTATGTGGGCTTTTTCAACTTGTTCACAAGCTAAAATCATTCTATCAATGAAATAATCTATTTGCTTAGCAAATGCTTCCTCTAAATCTTCATACTTTTCGTAAGTGGTTAGATTACCTAAGTCTTGAGACAATGAATCTCCTGAAATTAAGCATTTTCCACCATTTAGAGTGATCTCTAAAACCTTATTTAAATTGAACATTGCTGCATCACTCCAACCAAGATTATTACCTTGAGTTGTAAGCTCTACGCATCCAACAATTGCATAGTCTCTTGCATCTTTTTCTTTAATTCCTAAGTCTATCATAGACGGCACTACTGATTCATCATTAAAGAACTGCGGCATTCCACTGCCTTTTGCCACAACTTTTATGCTCTCTTTCAATAGTTTTTCTGATGTGTTCTTATGAAGTCTCACAGATAAGTTAGGTTGTGGCAGACCTAAATGTTCTTGAGCTTTTAGGAATAAGAAAGATAATTCATTTGAAAAATCATTACTCTTTTCATCTTGGCCACCAATTGCAATATTAAATCCTATAGGAAATCCTGCAAAAAATTTAGCACTATGAGAATTTCTTAAATAAACTATTTCATTAAACTTAAGCCAAAGACATTCAATTATTTCTAAAGCCTTTTTATCATCTATATTTCCAAGATGTATATCTCTTTTATAATATGGATATAAAAATTCATCCATTCTTCCTGGTGAGAATGATGATGCATTTGATTCCATATGAAGTATAACAAATAAAAACCAAATTGCTTGCACCGCCTCATGGAAAGTTTGTGCCGGCCTTCTAGAGATATTCTTACAAATCTCTGCAACTTGAAGCATATCTGCTACTAATTCTTCCTCGCAGATTGACTCAGCTTTTTCTTTCATTAAGTCATGGTATCTCATCATAAATTCTTGAGCACCTTCCATAACAATAATTACACTTTCATAAAATTCCTTACTTTCTTTTGTAGAATTCTTCATTTTTTCAATGGCTCTTTGCTTAATTCCTTCTGGGCCTAAAGCAAGCCACTCTCTGCAATTTGGACAAATATGCCCTTGAGCATGGTCTTTTTGATTTATTTTTACCACTTTTGCAATTTCATCAATTTCTTTTCCATATCTCTGTCTAATGACATCCTCTAATGAGTGTCCATCCCAATATGGTTTAATCACTTTTCGAAATGTTTCTATATCATTTAAATTCACATTAAATTTGTCTTGAGGTCTAGTTGGTAGAGATTCAAATTCTTTATCGATCCATGAGCTACCGCTCTCTGGAAAAACAACACCATATCTAACCCCTTTAGTACGGTTACCTACTATTAACTCTTCATCATCAATACCGATTTCTAATTTTGAAAGAGAATTCTTTAATGCTAATGCTCTTTTTATAATAACTGGCTTATCTTCATTCTCTTTATAAGTTTCAGTTATTATAAGTGCTTGTTCAATAGATGCATATCTTTTTTCGGATAACATCTTCTTCTTTAAATTTTCAATTCTTCGAGACATTATTAATTCATCCATTTCTCTTTCTCCTTTCTGCTTATTTATTATCATTTATTATTACTATATTCTTATTTTATATTATTTCAAATTATTTTTCAATGTATTTTTTATTATTTCATACAGTTTTATTAAAATAATATTGATTTATTTAAAGAAGATTATTTAATCTTAAACATCTAAAGGTTCAATTTCCTAACTTATTCTATAAATCATAGATTTTATATTATATTTTTTATTAAAGTTCATATATCCCTTTCAAAACAAAGGGTAAGAGATCACTCCCTTACCCTTTGTTTTTTCTATTCTTGTTTTAGAATCTTTATATAATCTTTTGCAAACTGTGTTGCTACATCAATATCTGCAGAATTTTCTCCAATGTATATCCTGTAGCTTACTCCATTATAATCCCAAACCATATAATATATTTTGTTAACACTAATAGGCTTCTTTGTAACATCATCGCCATTTTCACTTCTTTCATATTTAGCCCTATTTTCTTCTAAAACTCTACATTTTATATTATCAATAGTTGTTTCTTTAACACTATTCATTTCTGAATCCTCACTAAATTTTGATAAGTATATAAAAAATTTATGTTTCTCACTATCTTCATATGATTCACAAATGTTTCTTATAATCTTATAATCTTTACTAAGCTCATTAAATATTTGATCATCTCCTACCGCTTTTCTAAACTTATCTAATGAGTTTTCTTCATCTTTATATTTCAAATCTTTAACAGTCATCATCGCTACTGGAGACACAGGATATCCTGCAATTTCTGTAATGGAGAAATTCCCAACTTTTTTAGGAAAATTAAATTCAAATCCGAATTTCCCCTCTATCTCATTCTTGTTTTTATCCGTTATCTCAAAACCTCCAACGGTAACATCATCAACTGCCTCATCTTCTGATTTCTCAATAATATTACCTGATTTATCAAGTAAAAATATTGTCTTCAATGCTTCCTGCGCAGCAGCCCTTGCTACTGGCGAAAATGTAAAAACACCAACAATAGCAAATAATACACAGCATATAGGAACTAATACCTCCTTTCTTATATTTTTTATACTAAAATACTTTTTCTTTCCCATTTCTTTCTCCTTATTATTCCAAGCCTCATTAAAAATATCTCTTGAAGCTTTAATATTAAAAATACTATCATCTATAGCACTCTTTATTACCTTATCCAAATAACCCTTATCTTTCATTTTTAATTAGACTCCTTTCTATTTAACTATGCTCATCCCACTTTCCACCTCAAAGCAATTGGCTAACTGCTTCTTCAAAGCAGCTCTGGCATAAAACAACCGTGATTTTACCGTGGCCTTAAAACAACCTGTAACCTTTGAAATTTCTTCCATTGTCATGTCATTGTAATAATAAAGAATAACAACTGTTTTTAAATTAGGACTTAATTTGTTGATTGCACTCCGCATTACATGTTTTATCTCATATCTATCAATTATGTTTTCTTTTTCTTGATTCTCATCAAAAAATAAACCTTCATTTTCTGATGTTATTTCTAACGGAACTAACTCTGACTGCTTTTTTGTCATTTTCCAGCCTGTTCGCATAAGAATTTTAAAAAACCATACTTTAAACGCTTGTGGCTCTTGAAGTTTATTTATTTCCATGAAGCATTTCATATATGTCTCTTGAAGTATGTCTTCAGCAATTCCTCTATTTCCTGATAAAAAATATGCAGTAGCCAACGCCTTTTTTTCTACAATTTGAAAAAGTTCGCGAAATGCTTCCTTCTCTCCGAGCTTGCAACGCGTTACTATTTCTTCTATATCCATCTTTGCACCTCTCTTCCTTTTGGAGCTCCTATAATATAAGAGGATTAATTTAGTAAAAAGGTTTTATTCATTTTAATTTTTTCTTTTAATGAGAACTATAATTTATAAATCTCAATGACATTTTATAATTCTTCTGTATTAATTTATTCTTTAGCTATAAATAAATTATACATAAAAAGGTATATTGTTATGAGTTTGCTTTTTTATGTATAAAAATAAGCTGTCCCAAAATAGAAATTAAATTTCTATTTTAAGACAGCTTTGATTTGTAAATAAAGCTCAGTTAAATTACTTATATTTATAATTTGCTAGTATTCAAATTAAATACTTTTTTATTCTATTCACATACCTTTCCTGGATTTAATATGTTCTTAGGATCAAAAGCTAATTTAATTCCTTGCATTATTCCAATACATTCACTTGGAAGTGATTCTTTTAAATATCCCTTCTTTGCAAATCCTATTCCATGTTCTCCTGACACCTGGCCATCTAATTCTTTAGCTTTATTATACATTATTTGCATAACTTCTTTTAATTTAGATTCCCATGCTTCTTGGTCAAGGTCATCTCTTAATATATATATGTGAAGATTTCCATCACCTGCATGCCCAAAGCTTTTTATTCTTATATTAGCAGTACGTTCAAGTTCATGAGTGAAGGTTACAAACTTTCCTATTTGATTTCTTGGAACAACAACATCAACTTCATCCATTTCAGTAGTTAATGCTTTAATTGCTTCAAGGAAACAACCTCTAGCTGACCATATTGATTCTTGTCTTTCTTCAGTATCTGAGATTAATACATCTAAAGCTCCAGCTTCTAAACAAATATTAGCTACATTTTCATAATCCTTTTCAATTTCTTCTGTGGAATTTCCATCGAAAGTTAATAATAGGTATGCATCAGATGATTTATCTGGAAAACTTTTTCCTAAAAATTCTTCTGCAGCAAGTATCGCTTCTCTCTGCATAAATTCGATTGCTGTTGGTATTGACTTAGATTTAATTATTTTAGGCACAGTCTCTATCGCTCTTTCGAGACTTTCAAAAGGAATAAGCAAACTTAAAGCCTTTTTAGGAAGTGGTAATAACTTTAAAATAGCCTTTGTTACTATTCCTAAAGTTCCTTCTGAACCAACAATTAAATCTTTTAGTGCATATCCAGAGCTGTTTTTAACTACTTTTCCTCCTAAATTCACTATATCACCATTTGGTAATACAACCTCAAGTCCTCTTACATAGTCTCTAGTCACTCCATATTTTACAGCTCTCATACCTCCTGCATTAGTACTTATATTTCCTCCAATTGTTGCTGATTTTTCACCTGGATCTGGTGGATAAAATAAGTCAAATTCTTGAACATATTTACCTATCTCCATAAGTAATACACCTGGTTCTAATGTAAGAGTCAAATTTTCTTCATCTAATTCTAAAATTTTATTCATCCTGCTAAGGTCTATAACTATTCCGCCTTTAAGTGGAACCGCTGCTCCAACAAGTCCTGTTCCTGATCCCCTTGGAGTAACAGGAATATTATTCTCATAGGCATATTTCATTACTTTTGAAACTTCATCAGCACTTATAGTTTGAATAACTATATCAGGCATTTTCTTAATTCCGCCTAATTCATCATGGCTATAGTCTTCATTTATTTCTTCTCTAAAGAAAACTCTCTCCAAATCATTCTCTGCTATAGATAATATATATTCATAATCTTTTAATTCAACTTCTTTGTAACTCATCACCTATGCCTCCTTAGCCATTTTTATTTTTTCTATTAATTCTGGAATTATTTCATACAAGTTTCCAACAACTCCATAGTGAGCAACCTTAAATATTGGTGCTTTATCATCAGCATTTATAGCAAATATATAATCTGAATTATTCATTCCAGCTGTAAATTGAACTGCTCCAGATATTCCACAAGCTATGATAAGCCTTGGCCTTACAGTTCTACCGCTTAATCCAATTTGTCTCTTTGCATCAACCCAGCCTGCCTCTATTAGAGGTCTAGTACATGCAAATTCTGCTCCTAAAAGTTTAGCTAATTCTTTTACTAATTCTAAATCCTTTTCTGATTTAATTCCTCTTCCTGCTGCAACTATTACTTCAGCATCACTTATTCCTACTTCAGCATCTTTTTTCTTTATACTAAGGGCTGTAATTTCAGATAAAAGTTTTTCCTTATCTATAGAACATTCTACTATTTCTCCTGAAATATCATCGTTTCTTTTTGGAGCTGTCATAACTTTATATCTAACAGTTGCTAATTGAGGTCTAGAATTTGGAGTAACTATCTGAGCCATTATATTACCACCAAATGCCGGTCTAATTTGAACTAAATCTGTATTTTCCTTCATATCTAATATTGTACAATCTGCTGTAAGTCCAGTTTTAAATCTGGCAGCTATTCTTGGCGCTAAAGATCTACCTATAGTTGTAGCACCAACTAAAATCGCTGTTGGTTTTACATTATTTATAAAATCTCCGAAAGCAGCTGTATATGGTTCTATTCTAAAATACTTTAATTCCTCGTCATCATATACAAATACCTTATCTACACCATAGTGTAATAATTCTTCAGCTTTATGAGAAATATTATTTCCGATAAATACAGCATATACTGGATGATTTATCTTTCCTGCTAATTCTCTCGCCTTTCCTATTAGCTCATAAGTAACAGGATGTATTTCTCCATCTACATGATCAACATAAACGCCTATTCCATTCCAAAGACTTTTATCTATCTCTTTGACTTCTTCCTCTATATATTCAACAGCTCCCTTAGGCCCCTTTTTAACGCAAAGCTTGCACATTTTACATGCTCCACTTATTTCAACAACTCCATTATTATTTTCAAGGGCACCAAAAGGACATATTTTAATTAACTCATCAATATCTAATATTTTCTCTTGATTTACTACTAACTTTGCCATAACGCATTCTCCCCTTTAATTATCTTTGTGAGATATCTTTACTAATATTTAATACCTAAATAAATTTCAATTCTTTTAATTTATCTCCCATTTTTCCACTTAATTCACCCGAACTACCTGTCCACATTTCTCTATCATTATTAACCTCTGGTGGAAATATTCTCTCTACTTGAGTTGGTGATCCATTAAGTCCATAATTCTTCTCATCTTTATCATCAAAATCTTTTAGGCTTAATATTTTTATTTCTCTGTCCTTAGTTGAAAGTTTTTTTCTATAAGAAGGTAACCTTGGTTCAAAAATTCCTTTATCTACAGTGATTAGACATGGGTACGCTATCTTTACTGTTTCAATACTTTCTGGCATATCCATTTCAACTGTGATTGTTGAGTCTTCTACTTTAACTATGTCCTTAACGTTAGCTACATGTGGTATGTTTAACCATTCAGCCATTTCAGATCCTACCTGCGCTGTATCTCCATCTGTTGTTTGCTTACCGCAAATAATAAGTTCGAAATCCCCCATCTTTTTCACGCCTTGAGCTATTGTATACGATGTAGCTAAAACATCAGCTCCTCCAAATTTCCTGTCTGATAATAATGTGCCTTCATCAGCTCCCATTGTGTAGGCTTCCTTAATTACGCTTAAAGCTTGATTAGGTCCCATACTTAGGACTTTAACAGTTCCTCCTTCACTCTCCCTAATCTTAAGAGCTGTTTCAAGAGCATACAAATCATATGGATTCATTTTGGAGTCTATGCCATCTCTTTTCAAAACTCCTGTAACTGGATCAACCTCAACTTTAGATGTTCCTGGCACCTGCTTAATGCAAACTAAAATATTCATGATAACTTCCTCCTAAAACTGTATTTTAAATTCCAAACACTGATTGGCAAAGTGATAGTAGTAGTTTTGTCAAAACAATGTGGAATAAACAAACTTTTAAAAATTACTTCAATTTATTTCTTGATAAAATCCAATATCAGTTTAATTATTCCGCTATATATAATAGTTTTTGCTAGAGTCACAATAAAACTAATTTATTCCTCCTCTTTTCCAACATGTCATACCAATATCAAATTGGTATGACCAATTTCAATTTAATTATACTTTCCAAAATATAGTTTGTAAAGTATTGTTATTTATTTAACAGAAAATGTTTACATTGACTCTATTCCAATATACTCCTTAGTGCCTTATATTCTATATCTTTTTGCCCATATAAAATTTAATAAAAATTTAATTTATATTTTTAATTAATCGTATTTAAGCATTTTTTGTTTAAAATATAACAAAAATAAAATGGATAAAAAAAATAACCTCACTGACGATTATCTTTTATCCATCTTATTTTTAAAACAATATATTTTTATTTTTTATACCCATAGGATCCTCGAATTAAATCAAAGTGCTCTACCATAGCATTATGAGCTTTACTAGCATCTCTGCATTTCAAAGCTCTTACTAAATTCTCATGAATCTCTAATAAATTCTCCCTAGTTTTTCCTGTATGTAAAATTTGCGCTCTTGATTTTCGAATGAATTCATCCATAAGCTGAGATATAACTTCAAGAACATTTATAAGTAAAGTATTTCTTGAGGTTTTTGCAATTAAATAATGGAACTTAATATCAAGTTCAAGACTCTCGTCCTCATTTTCTGCTATATACATTCTATCTAATATTGCTGTTAAAAGCTCTAGCTCATTATTTTCTATATTTTTAGCGGATAACCTAGCGCAACGAAGCTCCAGCGTTTCTCTTAAATCATACATTTCTTCAATTGAACTTTCTTGTAACATAAACATGACAGAAAGAGGTTCAAATAATGAATTATCAAAATTAGTTTTTATATAATTTCCTGCGCCTTGCCTGCTTTCCACAAGACCTACCACTTCTAATGCTCTCAATGCCTCTCTTATGGATGCACGTGATACTCCAAGAGATTCTGACATTTCTCTTTCTGATGGCAATCTATCTCCCTTTTTTAATTTACCACTTTTTATGTTGTTCTTAATTTGTTCTATAACTTGATGATATACTTTAGGTGTTTTGCTATTGGATGTAAACATATATATCTCCCTTGTTCGCTTTATTGTCTAAAATTTTATATTTTATTAGTACATTATACATTAAAAACAGCTAGAATCCTACATTTGTAGATTTTATAATTCATTCTATTCTATTTATAAACATTCATAATATATATAATTTATCTATTTGAAAATACTTCTCTAAAATATTATATTTAAATACTATCCAATATATTTAAGTATTTTTTCTTTATTTTGAATAATCAAATCATACCCATTTTGATATATTGCTTTTAGTTTACTTTTATTTCGCTCAAATCTACTTATATCCATACTTATACTTGGTCTTATTATAAATGCTTTCCCACTTTCCTCTAATTCTTTGCAGTAATCAAGTTGCTCATTATATTTAATATGCCTATTTTTTAGCACATCTGCAAGCTTTGGATACTTATTTTTATAAAGCCTATAAGTTACTTCATTGGCTTTAGATTTTGTCTTTCTATACCCCTCATTCCTTGTTAATACTATTATATGTTTGTCATTACCATCCTCTATTGACTTATTAATTGGTATAGGCTCTGAAAGGCCTCCATCAGCGTAATATTGTCCTTCTATCTTTTCAAATGGAAATACTAATGGTATCGCTATGCTTGCTCTAAGAATTGAATTTCTCTTATCCAATAAATCTTTATCAAAGTACTCATTCTTTCCAGTCTCAATATTAAAAGCACCTGCTAACATCTTTCCATCAAATTCATAAAACGCCTTATAATCAAATGGACAATGCTTATTAGGTATCTCGTCAAATACAAATTCTAAATCCATAAGAGATTTACATCTAATTAAATTTCTATAGCTGATATACCTCTTATTATCCATAAATCTTTCCATTATCTCTAAGTTTCTTCCTCTTTGCCTAGAGACATAAGAATATGCATTAGTGGCACCTGCAGATACTCCTACTATATATTTTATTTCTGCCTTTATATCTAGAAATGCGTCTAACACACCTGCTGTAAATAATCCTCTGAATGCTCCGCCTTCAAGTACAAGTCCTGTCATAAAAAAACCTCCATACACAATAAATACTATTATATATTATAACTTAAATAATAAATTTAATCACATAAAAACTTACATCAATGGAATTTCTAGTTTTTTAATCAAGTCATTTATTCTTAGTTACTATATATTAAATTTCTTAAATTTGTAATAAAAATGAGAACCTCTATAATTCTAATAGCATAGAGATTCCCATGATAAACTAATATTTATCCATATTTAATTATTTTTATTTTAAAGAACAAACTTCTCAATTTGAGATGTAATCTGCTGCATTATATCTTTCAATTCTTCTGCAGATTTAGAAACCTTATATGCTGAATTATCCATTTCATGGGCTGATGCGGATATCTCTTGGGATGCAGCAGAATTTTCTTCAGATACAGCGGATGATAATTCCACATTTTCTACTATATTATTTTTTCTATTATTAATATCAACTATTGCATCATTTATCTCATGAACTTGAGGTACTATATCACCTATAGATTCTACTATTTCTTTAAATGAAACTATAGTTGATGCTATTGTATGAATCTGCTCCTCTAATTTCTTGTTAGCAATACCTGTTGTTTCTTCAACTAATTTAGTTTCGGAACTTATGTCACCTAGCAAATTATTAATATCTTCTGATGAACTTTTAGATTGCTCTGCTAATTTTCTAATTTCATCTGCAACAATTGAAAATCCCTTACCTGCTTCACCTGCTCTTGCCGCTTCAATAGCTGCATTTAAGGCTAACAAATTAGTTTCATCTGCTATTTCATTAATCATATTAGTTATTTCTGTTATTTTATTTACACTTAGGCTTAATTTATTAACTTTCCTTTGTGCTTCATTATAAGATTCTGCAATTTCATTTATCGATATACCTATATTTCTCAATCTTTCATCACTAATATTGGCTTCATTACTAATATTAATAGTGCTTTTATCCACTTTCTCTACAGATCTTGTTATTGAATCTAATTTATCACTAAAAGAACTTAAATTATTGTTTATTGACATAAGTCTTTCAGATTGTTCATTAGATCCTTCTGCTATATCATGAATTGAACTGGATACATCTCCTATATAATGCTTCATTTTTTCTGAAACCCTTGAAAGCTCTATTGATTGCTCTGTAACAAGGCTCGAATCCTCCTTTACTGTATATATAATTGATGCGATAGATGTTATGGTCTTGCTTAATGCATTCTTCATCACTCCAAATTCGTTTGCGGATTCAGTATCAAACTTTACAGTGAAATTTCCTTCTGATAAGATTGAAACTTTATGTACAAATTCTTTAATAGAATTCTTAATCATAAATATTATATATGCTGACATAAACGCTAGAGCCAGAATTGACACGCTCAATATACTTATAAACATAAATATATTTTTTCTATATGCACTCATAGATTTATTAATCTCATTTGTAGCTTTATCCTTTTGAAGTTGAACTAGTGCTTTATTATCTTGAGCAATTTGATTTCCGTATACACCCATAGCATCATTTGTAATCTTTTTATCTGGAGTTAAATCTTGTTTTCTTTGGTCAATAATACCTGGTATGTACGAATAATATTGTTCATATTCTTCTTTAAATTTCATAACTAATTGGTGTTCTTCTGAATTATTTTCTGATTCTTTAGCCTGCCTATTCACTATTTCCGTTATATTTGTATTTAATTCTAGCATGGCCTTTTCATTTGCCTCATCAAATGGTCTATCTATTATTTTTGTTAAAGTATTTCTTAAAACACCCATGCTGCCATTAACATCACCCCAATCACTAAGTTTTGGAATAACATTATTATACATTGTCAAGTTGGCATCGTACATTTTAGATGTATTTAAATAACCCAAAACTCCAATAGTAATTGTTGATATCAAAGATAAAATTACTATTATAATTATACTCCTTATGATTTTTACATCTTTTACTTTTTTTAATCTCACTTCAACGTCCCCCTATGGCTTAAATATATAATTACATACATAACATAATATTGTTAACGTGTGCAGTTATAATTATACATATTAACCAATATGATAACAATAGTTATAATTTTACATATACCTTAAACAGTAATTTACTTATTTATATTTTTGTGAAATATAAATAATATATAGTACAAAATACCCCTTAGTGTGTTGACTAAAACTATATAAAATGCTATAATCATTCTATAAAATAAATCACTATATTAAAAGGGAGTAGTTATAAATATAACATCAACAATCGCGACTATATTGTTAGTCTGGTGTTATATACCCTAACAGGTAACGAGACTTTTAATATAACTTCAAATTGTTGAAGTTATATTAAAAGTCTTTTTTGTTGTTAATTTATCCAATATCTATCATTAGTAACAACTCTTCTTCACTTGGGTATAACAACTGTACATTTCTGGAGTATGTACCACTTGAGGGTATATGTTCAACTAAATTCAGTCAGAGTTAAACTCTACCTGAAAATGTTCACTTTATAGACTTTAGTTAATTATATACTTATTAAATTTTTTCTTTGAAAGGAAGATGCCATAATGAAAAAATATTTTTCTAAAACAGTAGAAGAATCTCTTAAAAACTTCGATGTGACTTTAAAAGGGCTGACGAGTGAAAAAGCTAATGAAATATTAGACTCTGTAGGCGAAAATACCTTAAATGAAAAAAAGAAAAAAAGCATTTTATCTGTATTTCTAGAACAATTTAAGGACTTATTAGTAATTATATTGATTGCTGCTGCTATAATTTCAGCTATGACTGGAAATATAGAAAGCACTTTTGTAATTTTAGCTGTTATAACTATGAATGCTATTTTAGGTACTGTTCAATACGTTAAAGCTGAACAATCTCTAGCTAGTCTAAAAGCGCTATCTGCACCTAATGCTAAAGTTATTCGGAATGGAGTTAAAATTGAGATACCTTCTAAGACTGTAGTCCCAGGAGATATTTTGATATTAGAGGCTGGAGACCTAGTTGTTGCTGATGGTAGAATTTTAGAAAACTTCTCTCTCAAAGTTAATGAGAGTTCATTAACTGGTGAATCCGAAAGTGTGGACAAATTCTCTGATGTTATTGACAAAGATGAAGTTGCTTTAGGTGATCAAAAAAATATGGTTTTCTCTAGTTCACTAGTCACTTATGGACGTGCTACTGTTCTTGTAACGAATACTGGTATGAATACTGAGCTTGGTAAAATAGCTACCCTTATGGAAGAAACTCAAGAAAAAAGTACCCCACTTCAGATTTCCTTGGATGAATTCTCCAAGAAGTTAGCCTTTGGAATAATTGGTATCTGTGTTATTGTATTTGGATTAAGTATGTATAGAGGTATTGATCTATTAGATTCATTAATGTTTGCTGTTGCTCTTGCTGTTGCTGCTATTCCTGAAGCGCTTAGTTCTATAGTTACAATTGTACTTGCCATAGGTACACAATCAATGGCCAAAGAGAATGCCATCATTAAAAAGCTAAAAGCTGTTGAAGGTCTTGGATGTGTATCTGTTATCTGTTCTGATAAAACTGGTACATTAACACAAAATAAGATGACTGTTAAAAAGATTTTCGTTGATAATAAGTTAATTGATAGTACTAAAATAGATTTCAAAAATTCTGATTCAAATTTCCTTTTAACTAGCTCTGTACTATGTAACGATTCTACTTCAAAAGATGGTGCTGAGATAGGAGATCCAACAGAGGTTGCTTTAGTAAACTTGGGTCATAAATACTCCTTAAATGAAATTGAATGTAGAAATAATTACCCAAGGCTTAAAGAGATTCCTTTTGATTCTGATAGAAAACTAATGAGTACTCTTCACGAGATTAATGGAAAATATATAATGGTTACTAAAGGTGCTCTTGATGTATTACTAGATAGGGTAACTTCCATAAAAACTTCAGCTGGCGTAACAAACTTCACTAACAACGATAAGATCAATATAAATAATGTTAATAGAGAATTATCATCTCAAGGATTAAAGTTTTAGCATTTGCTTATAGAGAGCTTAATGAAAATAAAGAACTCACTTTAGATGATGAATATGATTATACTTTCTTAGGTTTAATTTCAATGATTGATCCACCTAGAGAAGAATCTAAAGCAGCTGTTAGTGACTGTATTAAAGCTTCTATTAAACCAATTATGATTACTGGAGACCACAAGATTACAGCTTCTGCTATTGCTAAAGAAATTGGAATATTACAAGATGGTGACTTAGCTGTAGAAGGCTTGGAACTTGATAAAATGTCCGATGACGAACTCAACTCAAAATTAAAGCACATTTCCGTTTACGCAAGAGTATCTCCAGAACATAAAATAAGAATAGTTAAAGCATGGCAAAACAAAGGTAAAATTGTAGCTATGACTGGAGATGGTGTTAATGATGCACCTGCACTAAAGCAAGCTGATATTGGTATTGCAATGGGTATAACAGGTACTGAAGTTTCAAAAGATGCTGCTTCAATGATTTTAACAGACGATAACTTTGCTACTATTGTTAAATCGGTCACTAATGGGCGAAACATTTATGCTAATATAAAGAATTCAATAAAATTCTTACTTTCAGGTAATACTTCTGGAATTCTTGCAGTACTCTATTCATCAATATTTGCGCTTCCTGTTCCATTTGCTGCAGTACACTTATTATTCATAAACTTATTAACAGATAGTTTACCTGCTATAGCAATTGGTATGGAGAAATCTAAGAAAGATGTTTTAAAAGATAAACCTAGAGATGCTAAAGAATCTATTTTAACTAAAGATTTTATCATAGATATCTTCAGTCAGGGCTTGCTTATTGGAATATTTACTATGATCTCTTACCATATTGGTTTAGCTACAGGAAGCCATGGGCTTGCGATGACTATGGCATTTAGCACTTTATGTTTAGCTAGATTATTCCACGGATTTAACTGCCGAGGTAAAAAATCAATATTTGCTCTTGGAGTTTTTAATAATAAATTCAGTTGGATTGCCTTTATATCAGGCGTTGTACTTGTAAATGCAGTTTTACTTATACCAGCACTTCAAGGATTATTTGAAATAACTCCACTTACTAGTAATGAATTAATGTTAGTTCACTTATTTGCTTTCATTCCAACTTTAATAATACAAACTGTTAAGGTTGTTAGAGATTTTATTGAAGAAAACAATGAAAAGAATAGAAATAGAGACGCTAATGATTCAACTATGAGAGCTGCATAAAACAACCTTTGAGATTATATAATTAGATTAACGAAAGAGCTGTATCAAGATTACTTGGTTGTCTTGATATAGCTCTTTTGTTTTTGTTTATTATTTATCGTTTTTATTTATTGCTGCCATTATACGATTTTATATACATCTCTTTAATTTCGCTCATTAAAGGATATCTTGGATTTGCACCTGTGCATTGATCATCAAACGCCTGCTCAACCATTTCATCCATTGAAGCATAGAACTTTTCTTCTGAAACTCCAAATTCTTTTATGCTCTTTGGTATTCCAACTTTGGCCTTTAAATCATCTATTGCTTTAATTAATAATTCAACCTTTTCTTCTTCTGTATTTCCTCCTAAATTTAAATAATCCGCAATTCTAGCATATCTCCATCCTGCATTTGGATATTTATATTGTGGGAACGCTGCTTGCTTTCTAGGTGCATCTGTTGCATTAAATCTGATTACTTCATCTATTAATAATGCATTTGCTATTCCGTGAGGTACATGATGGAATGCACCTAACTTATGAGCCATTGAGTGGCATATTCCTAAAAATGCATTGGCAAAAGCCATCCCTGCTACAGAAGACGCATGGGCCATCTTTTCTCTAGCTTTAATATTTGTAGTTCCTCCATTATATGCATGGGGTAAATATTTAAATGTTAACCTTATTGCTTCAAGTGCTAATCCGTTTGTATACTCAGATGCTAACACTGAAACATAGGCCTCAATTGCATGAACTAAAGCATCTATACCAGAGGCTGCTGTTAATCCTTTAGGCATGCTCATCATAAGTTCTGCATCTATTATAGCCATATTAGGAGTTAATGCATAATCTGCAAGTGGATACTTAACTCCTGTTTGTTGATCTGTTATAACTGCAAATGGAGTTACTTCTGATCCAGTTCCTGCTGATGTTGGAATTGCAACTAAAATTGCCTTTTCTCCCATTGGAGGGAACTCATATACTCTCTTTCTAATATCCATAAATCTCATTGCTAAGTCTTCAAATCTAACATCTGGATGCTCATACATTACCCACATAATTTTAGCTGCATCCATAGGCGACCCTCCACCTATAGCTATAATAACATCTGGATTAAAGTCTCTCATTGCATCTGCACCTAAATTTGCAGCCTTTAATGTTGGATCAGGTTCTACATCTGAAAATATCTTGTATTCTATATGATTTTCACTTAAAATATCTGTAATCTTATGCGTATAACCCAAATCAAATAATACTCTATCTGTTACTATGAATGCCCTTTTCTTCTTCATTGCGTTTAATTCTTCTAAAGCAATTGGAAGACATCCAAATTTAAAGTAGATTTTGTCTGGAACTCTGAACCAAAGCATATTTTCTCTCCTCTCAGCAATTCTTTTAACATTAATTAAATGCTTAGGGCCTACATTTTCCGATATTGAATTTCCCCCCCAAGATCCACAGCCAAGAGTCAATGATGGTGCTAACTTAAAGTTATATATATCCCCGATTGCACCCTGAGATGCAGGCATATTTATTAAAGTTCTAGCGGTCTTCATGGCTACTCCGAACTTCTCTATTCTGTCTACTGATTCCATTTGATTTGTATAAAGTATTGATGTATGACCGAATCCGCCTAATTCTATCATTCTGGAAGCTAATCTTAGCGCATCATCAAAAGTTTTAGCTTTATACATACCTAATATTGGTGACAATTTTTCATGTGAAAATGGTTCTTCTAATTCAGGTGATTCAACTTCACCTATTAATACTTTAGCAGCTTCTGATATCTCTACTCCAGCCATTTTTGCAATCTTGTAAGCTGACTGACCAACAATCTCTGAATTTAAAGATCCCTTTGAATCTAATATTATACTTCTGACCTTATCAATTTCTTCACCTCTAAGTATATAAGCTCCTCTTTCATCTAATTCCTTTAGAACCTCATCATATACTGATTCCATAGCTATTATGCTCTGTTCTGATGCACAAACTACCCCGTTATCAAAAGTCTTAGAAAGCAAAATCGAGTTTACAGCCATTTTTATATGAGCTGTATCATCAATTATAGCTGGAGTATTTCCTGCTCCAACTCCAATAGCTGGTTTTCCTGATGAATACGCAGCTCTAACCATTCCAGGACCACCTGTAGCTAGTATAATATCAGATTCTGCCATAACGTTTCTGGATAATTCTATTGATGGCTCATCTATCCATCCAATTATTCCTTTTGGTGCACCAGCTCTTTCTGCTGCTTCTAGAACTATTTTTGCGGCTGCTATTGTTGAATTCTTTGCCCTAGGATGTGGACTTATAATTATTCCGTTCCTTGTCTTTAATGCAATCAATGTTTTAAATATGGCTGTTGATGTTGGGTTTGTTGTTGGCACGATTGCAGCTATTACCCCTATAGGTTCAGCGATATGAGTTATTCCGAACATTTCATCTCTCTCTATAACTCCACAGGTCTTTGTATCTTTATATTGGTTATATATGTACTCAGCTGCGAAGTGATTTTTTATTACCTTATCTTCTACTATTCCCATTCCGCTTTCTTCTACTGCCATTTTAGCAAGAGTAATTCTCGCATCGTTCGCTGCCATGGCTGCTTGCCTAAATATTTCATCTACCTCTTCTTGAGAAAATTTTGCAAATTCTCTTTGGGCTTCCCTTATTTGCTCTATTCTTTTTGTCAATTCTTCTGGATTCGTAACTCTCATTTTCTACCTCCAACATTATCTTCTAAATTTTCATACTCAAGCTGCTTTTGTATAGCAATTTTACTTACTATAAACAAACTGTGTATAGTTTATCCTGAAAATAATATTTAATTTATCCCATCTCAAAAAAATTGCTAATGAATCTAATGAAAATATAAATTATATATTCATTTGCAATGAGAATAAAGCACATATTATTCTATTATTTTCCAAAAAACATAAAATAATAGACATGATAGAATAGATTATTCTTTTTCCTATTCTACATGCCTCTAACAAAACTTCTTTTATATTGATATTAATGTATTGTAGATGTTAAATTTAATCCTATGACTCCTATTATTATAAGTCCTATAAAAACTGTCTTCTGCAGATTAATCGATTCCTTAAAAAATATAATCCCGATAGCTGACAGCAATATTATCCCAATGCCTGACCAAGTTGCGTATGCAACTCCAATTTGTACTTTCTTTAAAGCTAATGTTAACATGCTTAAGCTTAATATATAAAAACCTAGCATAACAATTGCATATTTTATATTTGTAAAACCTTCTGATAACTTCATTGATATGGTTCCTGAAACTTCAAATATTATGGCAAAAATTAAATAAATCCAACTTATCATAATACACCTCACTCAATAGCATCCGTTAATAAACTTTTTATAAAGAATAATGGATATATCATTAAATACAAATTAAAAATCCACCACAATAAATCGAAATCATATCTCATAGTCCAGAAAGAAATGGCTTGAAGTCCTGAACAAAAAGTTAATACAAGCGAAATCAGACTAAATTTTTTCCATAATTCATTTGTAGTGTAATACATATACAAACTAATAAATCCTGTTAATGAAATTAATAAATCAAGCGGTAAGAATGACCAATTCCATGATACTAAAATAGGATTTTCGTAATCTTTAAATAGCAAGCTCTCTGGAATCAGATGGAATAAGGTAATAAACCAGTAAACTATAAAACCAATATCTGTGACTAAAAAAACTGCTTTAATATTTTCATTTTCACTTCTCCTATTTTGATATAAGATTCTAAATTCAGATTTTAATTTTCTTGCATATTAATTCAAACAATTTAATTAAATTCATTTAACTAAATTTCTAAAAAAATTTGTTTTTCCTATTATTCTTTACTTTTTAATACTTTAACAACCTTACTAAAAAGAATACTTAGCTCCTCTAATTTCTCCTCCGACGTAATTTCACTTATTAAATTAGCGAATTGCTTATAGATTGCATTGTCGCCTTCTATTATCTTTATCCCCTTCTTCGTAACTTTTAAATAATAAATTCTTCCATCTTCTTCTGATTTTACTTTTTCAACTAGTTCATTTTTTATTAATCTCTTAGCCAATGCAGATATTGCTGGTTTAGTCAGTTTTAATTTTTCTGCTATCTCTCCTAGATTTGGATTTTCCATATTATATATTGTTGTCAAATAATAATAGTCCGTTATGTTAAACTGCTTCTTTTCTTCAGTTGATAAAATTAAATTAATATTATTCATGGACTGCTGCCATAAATAATTTGCTATATATTCAAAATGTTTTTCAATCAAAATATTCATCTCCTAAAATAGTTCAATTCATTTAACTAATTCTATGGGTTTATATTAATTTATTTGTATACCTGATGTCAAGGGATATATTCAAAACATATGTTTCAATGTGAATGTCATATTTTACACAAACTACTATGTTGTTATGTTGTTAGATTGTATAGTATACTAATATCAGTTAGCTATTAATTTCTTTTAACTTAGGAGGAACTATGAATAAAATTATTGAAAAAGCTAAAATTACACATGAGTTAAATAAAGATGAAATACTTGAATTACTACAAAGCGATGATATAAATGAAGAACTATTTAAAGCCGCTGATGAAGTACGTCAAAAATACTTAGGGGATTATGTTCATTTAAGAGGGCTTATAGAATTTACAAATATCTGCAAAAGAAATTGCCTTTATTGTGGTTTACGTAGAGACAATAAAAATCTTGAAAGATATAGATTAACTGAAGAAGAAATTCTAGACTTTGCTAAAAAGGCTGTTAGCTATGGCTACAAAACACTTGTGCTTCAAGGTGGAGAAGATGATTATTTTACTAAAGAAAGAATGACAAACATAGTAAAAGAGATAAAGAAATTAAATGTCGCTTTAACCTTAAGTTTAGGTGAAAAAACTTATGAGGAATATAAAGCATTTAAAGAAGCTGGAGCTGATAGATATTTAATAAGAATTGAAACTACTGATAAGAAGCTCTATGAAGATATGGATCCTAACATGAGCTTCGAGGAAAGATTAAATTGTTTAAAGAATTTAAGAGACTTAGGATATGAAGTTGGAAGTGGTATTCTAGTTGGTCTACCAAATCAAACATTAGAATCTATAGCTAGTGATATACTTTTCTTTAAAGAAATTAATGCAGATATGATTGGTATAGGTCCATTTATACCAAATGAAGATACACCTTTAAAGGATGCTCAAGGTGGAAATCTTACTCTAGCATTAAAGGTTATGGCTTTAACCAGATTAATACTTCCTGATATAAATATTCCTGCAACAACCGCAATGGAATCTTTAACTCCAAACGGAAGAATAGTTGCACTTCAAAGCGGTGCTAATGTTGTAATGCCTAACGTTACTGAAGGTGAATATAGAAAGCTTTATGCATTATATCCAGGTAAAATATGTACAGGCGATACACCTGCACACTGCAGAGGATGCATAACTGGTAAGGTAACTGGAATAGGCAGAATAATTTCAGATGGTTATGGATTTAGAGGAAATCAAAACACTAGTGCCTATAATAATTAAAAAAATATTAGTAACAATAAGTTAAATCATAGTATTAAGTAGAATATACCATACAGGATAGATAATATAATCCTATATGGTATATTTTTATGAATTGCTATGATTTAACTTCTATTTATATTTCTTTTATTTAAATTTGTTCTATTATTTATTACTATCTATTTTAAGTCTATAAGTTAAAGTTGATCATGAGATGTCAATTAGCTTATTATTTAATGACCTATCTAATTAAAATTATTATCTACTTCTTGCTTCCCGAATCCCAATTTTTATAATAAACAAAATCCTTATCAAATAGTTTTAGAGGAATTTTAAATTCAGGGATTCCAAATACATATGGCGCTATATCATACAGCTGGTAGTATATTACTAGGTTATCGTCTCTTATATAAAAACTTTGATTTTCACTAATGCCCTTAAATACATTACCTGAATCAAAATAATTTTCTGGATTCTCTTTTATTTGATTTTCTATTTCTTTATTTATTATGTCAGAATAATTATATCCTTCACTGAATAATTCCTTTAAAGTTAGCAGCGCTTCTTTCTTCTTATCTATTGTATATGAAGTCCTTGTTGTCATACCATGAGCTCCACCAAGAAACTCATAATAGTCATTATATAAGCTAAGAATTTGATTATTATCTGCTGAGGTTGTGTATCTTGAATAAATTTCATATGGAAATCTTGGGGTTTCTTGTCCCTTTTCTCCGAAGTATTCTTTCGCCGTTTTTTCGGACTCCTCAGCTCTTGGCAAAATATCTTGATTAATTACATTATTTATCAAATTTATTCTTTTTTCATCATTTCCACCTACTAATTGAGGCATATTTATGTCTAATTTTAAGTAATTTAGATTTTTAGTTATAGATTTATCCACAATTTTAATTTTGCTTTCACTTTGCATTTTATTAGTTATAAACATTTCCTGTGGACAAGCAGTGGATAACATTGAACTTACTATTAATAGCCCCGTTATATTAGCTATAATACCCATTTTAGCGCCTCCCTGATTTATGCATTTTGCGACATAATATATTTTATATCCACAAAACCAACATGTAAAATTATGTATGTTAACAGCTTTATAACATTTTATCCACAAGCGAATGTGGATAATGTTAGTAAGTTGTACTATTTTTATATTATGCTACTTTTTTCAATAAGTTATTCCGCTAAAACTCTATAAAAATAAATTTTTTATATAATATCTTTCAATAATAAATTTACATTTGCCCCCCTGGTAATCTAAGGGCTCAATTAAGGCTGAGATTTAGAATTTTAATTAGAATATATATCACAAATGACTTATATTAGGTCTTGTAGTTTTTCTTTAAGTTTAGGGTATAATTATAAAAGAAAATTATATTTGTTTTAATTGCAAGGAGGTGAATAATAACAACATGTTAAAAGGAACTTTACCACCAAGGAACATTTCTTACAAAAGACTTTTCAAAAATAAAACTTCCTTAAGTATTTTGGTATTCAGCTTATTGTTTGTAATGTTTTCTATTTACCTAACAACACACAATATATCTTATAAAAATTCTATAGCTTCTAATCATGGTTCTGATAATACAAGTATTGATGAAAATCATGTTGGATCTGAAAATATATTAAAAAAAGATCCTTCCAATGTAGACAAAAGTACACTTCAAAATGAAAGATCTTTTAATAATTCAAATTTAATTACTGACAATAGAGGAGTTCCCGTATTATATTACCATTCAGTGAGAGAACCGGCTGAGAATGAGGTTACAATAACTCCAGAAAATCTTCGGATACAGCTTGAGTACATAAAAAATCAAGGTTATACAACATTAACTTTAGATGAACTAAAAAACTACTTATTAAACAATTCCCCAATTCCTGAGAAGAGCATAGTTATCACTTTTGATGATGGCTATATGGATAATTACTACAATGCTTTTCCAATTTTGAAAAATCTAAATATGGTAGCAACAATATTTTGCATAACATCAGATCTAGATGGTTCCTATTATTTATCAAAAGAGGCTATAAAAGAAATGTCTGATTACGGAATAGATATAGAAAGTCATACTGTTAGTCATCCCAAACTTAATCAGCTTCCATATGATAAGCAATTAAATGAATTGAAGGAATCAAAAGAAACTTTGGAATCAATAACAGGAAAAAAAGTTGAAGCTGTTGCCTATCCATTTGGAGATTTTAATGATGATAGTATTATCGCCGCTAAAAATTCAGGCTATACGTTAGCATTTACTACTAAGAGAGGACTCTCCGATAGAGATGATAATATTCTTAAACTTGATAGAATTTATATTAGCTCAAAATATGATATGAATACTTTTAAGGAAGTTTTAGCACAAACTAAAAAATAACTCTTAAATAAAGAGTTATTTTTTTTCTTCCTTGCTATCTTCAGTTGAGTATTTGGGTAATTTTTGTTGATTTCCTGCATTATTTATAGCTATAGGTATATTGTGTTCGTATATAAATTTATTTGTTTTAGTAAGCTCTCCATATTTTAAAGCTTGTCCATTAATTGTTATTAATGTTTTCCTACTTAAATCTAACATTTCATTATCCAATGCGTATTCAAATATCTCCGATATAGCATCATCAACATCCTTGTTCAAAACATCAATATTTCCTATAAGTTCTTTTCCTTTATCTGTAGGCGAATAGGCATATATAACTTTGTGAAACTTATTAATATGAATCTTTATATTAGAAGTTGTTTCTATCACTATTATGCTTTGTGTTGTCCTATATTCAATAGTTATACCACTACCAATCAATATTAATATAAATAGTAATATTGATATATGTATTTTGTACCCCCTAATCCCTTTCTTTTCTTTTCCTTCACATACATCTCCAACCTTTGATCTATTAGAAGTCTTTATCTTTAAAAATTCTCCTTTTGAAGTTAATATATATGCTGAATTTTTAAAGGCTTTTATTACTATCCCTTTATATAGCTGTTGATTTTTACTTGAAATGCTTACAACTTTATTATCTTCTTTTAATTTTATTCTTAGATAATCTTGAATAAATTTATAATTTGAATTAGTTATTATAATGCAATAAGCTATTATGTAGTCCCTAAGTTTATTTATAATCTCAGATTTTATCCTAGTTAACTTACTTATTTTAGCTATCGGTAAAACTCTTTTTTCATTGATTATTCTTAGTAAATCCTCATCACTAGCTATATAATAAGCTATATTTAAAGCTATATTTCTGTCAGCTTCTTTAATCGGAAAGTTTACTAAATCTTTAAGTAAAACATTATATGAGCTTAATTCATTTATAAATAAAGATATCTGTTTTTTTCTAATATCCTCTGCAGTATCTCCTATTAGGAACATTGACGGCATAGATGAAAATACATATTTGTCTTTACTAAAGCCCAAATTTTCCATAAAATTAACACCTCTTTAAAATATTAACCCTTTGTATAAGTTCTTCATACTATGATATTATAGCATATAAAGCTATTTATCTATAAAATTTTCTTTATCTAAATTTAATTTAAAAGCAATATTTTGGAGATTATTAATGAGAGGAAAAATTATATATGTAGATTTTGTAAAAAGACGTAGAACAACCTTTATACATTTTCATATAAATAGATTTATTTCTTGGTTTAACATTAAATTTTATATTAAACCCAAAACAAGCTCTTTGAACAACATGTCAACAAATAAACGTAGACGTATTTTAAATTAGTATAATTATTTATATAAAAAGCCTCATAATATGTTAAAATAGTAAAATAATAAAACACATAATGAGGTGATTATATGAGAATTGGATTAGGATATGATGTTCATAGATTAGTTGAAAATAGAAAATTAATTTTAGGTGGAGTAGAAATTCCATATGAGAAGGGGCTGCTAGGTCATTCCGATGCGGATGTTCTTATCCACGCTATAATAGACTCTTTATTGGGCGCTTGTGCTCTTGGCGATATAGGCAAACATTTCCCTGATACAGATAGTAGATTTAGTGGAATATCTAGTATCATACTTCTTGAAGAAACAGGTAAATTGCTTCTTAAGTCCGGCTATGCCATCAACAACATAGACGCTACAATAATAGCTCAAAAACCAAAAATGCTGCCTCATATTGAGAATATTAGAAAGAACATTTCAATTGCTCTGAATATAGATATTAATAAAATAAATATTAAGGCTACTACTGAAGAAGGCCTTGGCTTTACTGGTGAGATGCTTGGAATTTCTTCTCAAAGTATCTCTTCTGTTGAAAGTATAATTTAAAAATATACTATTCAAAGTTTATAGTGCTTTATAATTAAAAGGGAGCTATAATTAGCAGATTCTAATCTGCTAATTATAGCTCCTTAAATTATATATTAATCTTTTAAAATACTTCGCTTAATTTTTTTAGTAGAATCTCTCTGAATACTTCTCCTTTATTAGGATCACTTATTGCATTTTTGCAGATATCTTCCCACTCATCAATAGACATTCCTATTCTATTTTCTAATTCTTCTTTTGTATTTGTTAATAACGAAGATGAAATTACAAATTCTCCAAGTTCCTCTGGAGTCTTGAAAATTTTTATATATAAAAATTCTGTGTTATCCCCCATCCACTTCTTATTAAACTCTGCTGGGAATTTATCTAATCTAGCTTGAGCCTTTTCAGATGGAATATTCCATAAGCTACTTAAGAAATCATAGTCTCTCCTCATATTACTTGCAACTTCTTTGTCTATTTTCTTTAGTTTTTCTCCCTCACGAATGATCTTATCAACAGTTAAATGTGGAATCCTAGTAATTAATTTTTCTTTTCCATATATCCACTTATAAAAAGCTTCCTGCAAGAACGAATATTGAAGATAACCAATCAAACACTTTCTATTAGGGAAATATCCCCATATATTATTTATACCATTATTGTTTCCAAATATAAGGGTATGAAAATAAATACTTCTTTCTGTTGGTGGTTTCTGCATAAACATATGTCCTCTTATTGTCTTGTTCCTACTGATAACGTTTTCCCAATAATTAAATGAATTATAAACTTCCCACACTTTACTCACCTTCCCAACTAATATTTTATAAAATATATTATTAATAGTTATCTTTTGTTCTCTAATTATATTATAACTCATTTATCTCATAATTGTTTATTCTTGGATAAATTTGTTTAATATATACATATTAATATATTATCCCCATTTTATTATTTTATTACAAAATTTTAGACTTTTATTATAGATATTCAAATTGATATTTCTTATTTATTACTTTATAATATTAAATGTCAAGTTATTTACAGTTATCATATTATTATATTAAGAATTCTATTATTTTTTTAATTTAAATAAACTTTAACAATTAATATATTTTTATATAGGGTAGATTCTAAGGAGGATTAAAAATTGTCTTTATGTGAAATATGTAATGCCGAAGCTGATATACATCATATTGTTCACAGAAGTGAAGGTGGCTTTGATATAGAACTAAATTATAAATATTTATGTCCTTCCCATCATAGAGGAAAATATGGTCCCCACCAATCCAAAGAAGTTGATTATAGATATAAGTTAGATCTTCAAAATAAACTATACGATATGCTAAAAAAAGATTATTATTCTTTTAAGGAGCTAGCATTAGAATTAAATATACCTAGAAACACTCTTAAAAGAATTACAAGAAACTTAAAGCTTTATAAAGAAGGTTATAAAAAATCAGAAGTAATATTTAAAATAATGGGTGAAAAATTTTACTCTGAAGAAATGATTGTTAACTTAACTTTAGACAAATTGATTGAAGACAATTATTAACTTATTATGTTATATAATTAAATTTATCTTAGTAACCATGTGTAAATTAAAATAACAAATATCTAAAACAAAAATTTGTTTTAGATATTTGTTATTTTAATTTAATCTTTATATTCTTACTGGAGCGGAAAACGGGGCTCGAACCCGCAACGTCCACCTTGGGAAGGTGACACTCTACCATTGAGTCATTCCCGCTTATTGGTGCAGATGAAGGGAGTCGAACCCTTACACCAAAAGGCGCTAGATCCTAAGTCTAGTGCGTCTGCCAATTCCGCCACATCTGCCTACCAATATTATACATCTATTCAATATATTAAATCAATATTAAATTTTATACATTTGTTATGATTTTTTAGATATATTTATATAACAAACTATGATATATTATATCTTCCTAAATCATCCTCCGGGCATTCTCCTTCATCTTTTTGCTTAATATATTCTTTAATTTCTGTTATCTTAGAGCATCCCCATCCAAAATCTTTAGTTGATGTATCTACTTCCAACTTTTCCAGCGGAGACACACTTAAATCAACAAAGTGTTCTGCCAGTGATAAATCCAGATCACTTGTCTCATAATTACTAAATTCCAAATTAATTTCTTCCTCCGGTAACATTGATAATTCCTTTAATTCTTTTTCCAAATCAAGATCTAGATTTCTTTCATATTGATTAATATCTCTTGAGTCTTCAAACTTATTTAATAAATTCGTTTTTTCTAAACTCTTATTCTTAGTGTCTAACTCTCCTCCCCCACTGGAATATGATTTTTCTTCATATTGATTATTTGCTTTTGAATTTTGTTCAGATATGTCGGTATCTTTTGTTAAATCCTCTTCTTTGATTTTAAATTGATTAACTTTTTGAAGCAAATCATCTGCTCTATCTAGTAAAATATCAGAACTACTGTTAACTTTCTCTGCAAGTCGTGCAAGCTGCACTGATGAATTAGTTACTTGCTCCAAGGAATTTGATGTCTCTGTTATTTCTCCTGATAACTCATATACAGTTTCAACAATTAAATCTTTGCTGTGATTAATATTATTAAACACACTATCTATATTAGATACTTTAGGTGCTATTTCTTTAACTAGAAGTGCTATTTCTGAAAATGAACTTGATGCATTATAAATCATTTCCTTCTGCTCATGCAACTCACTCTCCATATTTTTAGACTCTTCTACAAGTTTATTTATTATATTTATAAGCCTATTTATTATCTTATAAATATTCTGTGCAGACTCCTTACTTTTATCTGAAAGCTTTTTCACTTCTAATGCTATTACGCTAAACCCTCGTCCTGCATCACCTGCACTAGCTGCTTCAATAGCTGCATTAAGTGCTAGAAGATTTATTTGTTCAGATATTCCATTGATAATATTCGTAATTCCATTAACATTTTTCATATCGCCTTGTATATACTCTATGCTGATTAAAAACTTTTCAAAACTATCATTAACACTTATAATTCCACCATTTAATTCTTCTATGTCTTTAGTTCCTTTTAAAGATTTATCATTTATTATTGCAATATCTTCATTAATTGAATGAACATTATTCTTAACTTCAGTTATAT
Organism: Clostridium sp. MF28; assembly: GCF_002969175.1. Taxonomy (NCBI): domain Bacteria; kingdom Bacillati; phylum Bacillota; class Clostridia; order Eubacteriales; family Clostridiaceae; genus Clostridium; species Clostridium sp. MF28. Next base: position 3,654,871 of record NZ_CP014331.1, on the reverse strand, counting down.
TTTCACCAAAGTTTTCAAGCTTAGTGCTTATCTGTACAAAGTCATGGCTTTGTTTATTAGTATTATTAGAAACCTCTCCTATGGATGCTGATATTTCCTCTGTAAGAATTGATAGTTCTTCTGCAATTTGATTTAATGATACAGAGCCTTCTCTAACTATATTTGAATCCTCTCTTACTGCCTCTATCATTTTCCCTACTGACTCTTTAGCTTGGCTTACACTTAAGCATATTTCACTTATTTCATCATTACCTTTAGTATATTTATTATCAACTTTAGTATAAAAATCACCTTTAGCAATACTATCTACATAATACTTCGCCCCAAGTAACCTGTTTACAAATATAATTGTAAAGCCTATTATAATAGTTAATATTAGTAGCGTCATAATAACAGTCACTATAATATCAATAAAAGCTAAACTGTTTAATGCACTTAGTAGATCTTTTTCTTCTACTGTGATTCCTATGGCAAGACCTGTTTTCCCTATCGGGCTATATGATATATATCTTTCTTTACCCTCATAAGTATATTTTCCTGTTCCAGATTGGGTCCCAATTGTCATACTTTTTCCTATGTTATTTAGATCTTGTAAATTTTCTTTATCAGAGGTCATATTGGTTATATTTTTATTCTCATTTACCAAGCTCTCATCTTCTGAAACTATAAAATTACCATTACTATCTACAATTAATAAATTTCCCGTTTTCAAAAAATTAGTTTCTTTGTTTAAAGAAGCGAAATCTTTACAATCTTTTATTGAGGTAATAATTCCTATAATACTATTTGAAGAATCCTTGATAGGTACTGAATATGATATGACTTTTTTCTTTGTGACTGGATCTATATATGGATTGGTTATTGAATTTTCACCATTTATTGATTTCATAAAACTTTGTGTTGTCTTTATTGATTTCTTATTTCCTAAAGTATCTATTGAATTTCCATCTTTATCACTTATGCTCATTTCTAATTGTCCAACTGTTTTTAATGCTGGTTTAAGTATTTGAATTTTTTCTTCTATTTGCACATTCTTATCCGTTATTATCGGATTGCTTGCAATTACTTCAAGGTTCCTAATCTCACTTTTTATTTGATCATCTGCTCGTGATGCAGCAGTTTTCGTCATCTCTTCCATTACATTTAAGTTGCTCTCTTTTAATGACTTACTTGCAAATCTATATCCTATTCCCGACAAAGCTATAAATGCAATTAATAACATTGGTATTAGGAACATAATAATTTTAACTTTTATACTTTTAATACTTCTATTCATCTTTACCTCCTGAAAAAAATACTAAATACAACCTAATATACATAAATTTTATTTGATTTTAATAAATTCTAGGTTAAAGCCTTATTATAATTTTGTTAAAATATCCAATATATTCTGAGATTCTTAATATCTTTTGTATTTTTTTTGTTAATTAGTTGACATCTAAAAATCATGTGCTTATAATTAAGAATATTAATATAATAAATAAACACGTTGATGAGGACAGTAAGCTAAAATCTTATTTTTCAGAGAGAGAATATGTTGGTGCGATTATTCTTATATAAATTTAGACTGAAAACCACCTCTGAGTGGCCCTAATAAAGCCCGTAATTATCACGTTACGATAAATTTAAGTGACCTATTTAACTGATTTTTAAAAAGGTTTTTAATGTTTATTTTATTTGACCTATTTTAATCAGTTTCTTCTAGGTAATTAGAGTGGAACCACGGATATTACTTCGTCTCTATTTTTAGAGATGAGGTTTTTTTGTTTGCAAAAATGCATGATTTTAGTAATAACTTTTCTTAACGATATTATTATTAAAATTTAACAAGTCACAAAATCAAAATTTTCTTAAATCTGAAAGGAGTTTTAAAATGATAAAAGTAACTTTAAAAGATGGATCAATTAAAGAATTTGAAGCTGGTTTATCTATTTATGAAATTGCCAAATCAATTAGCGAAGGTTTAGCTAGAAATGCTTGCTGCGGTATAGTTAATGGAAAGGTTGAAGACCTTAGAAAAGAAATAAATGAAGATGTTGAATTAAGCATATGCACATTTGATTCTCAAGAAGGTAAAGATGCTCTAAGACATAGCATATCTCACGTTTTAGCTTATGCCGTAAAAAGATTATTCCCTGAAACAAAGTTAGCTATAGGACCTTCAATTGCAACTGGCTTCTACTATGATTTCGATAGAGAAATTGCATTCACTGCTGCAGACTTAGAAAAACTTGAAGCAGAAATGCAAAAAATAATTAAGGAAAATCCAGAAATATCTAGATTTGAGCTTCCAAGAAATGAAGCTTTAGAATTAATGAAGGATGAACCTTACAAAGTTGAATTAATAAACGATCTTCCTGAAAATGAAATAATCTCATTCTATAAAATGGGTGATTTCACAGACTTATGTGCTGGTCCTCATCTTATGTCACTAAAATCAGTTAAAGCAATTAAACTTACTAGAAGTGCTGGTGCTTACTGGAAGGGTAATGAAAAAAATAAGATGCTTACAAGAATCTATGGTACTGCATTCTTAAAGAAAGCAGACTTAGATGCTTTCCTAGAAGCTTTAGAAGAAGCTAAAAAGAGAGATCACAATAAGCTTGGTAGAGAGTTAAAGTTGTTTACAACTGATGAAAATGTAGGTCAAGGGCTTCCATTATTAATGCCTAAAGGAGCAAAAATAGTTCAACTTCTTCAAAGATGGGTTGAAGATGAAGAAGAAAAAAGAGGTTATCTTTTAACTAAGACTCCTCTTATGGCTAAGAGTGATTTATATAAGATTTCTGGTCACTGGGATCACTATAAAGATGGTATGTTTGTATTAGGTGATGAGGAAAAAGATGATGAAGTATTTGCTTTAAGACCAATGACTTGCCCATTCCAATATACAGTTTATAATGCTGAACAACACAGCTATAGAGATCTTCCAATCAGATACGGCGAAACTTCTACTTTATTTAGAAATGAAGCTTCAGGCGAAATGCATGGTCTTATAAGAGTTAGACAATTCACTTTAGCTGATGGTCACTTAATTGTTACACCTGAACAATTGGAAGAAGAATTTAAAGGTGTACTTGAATTAATTCAATATTTAATGGGAACTTTAGGAATTGCTGAAAAGATAACTTATAGATTCTCTAAATGGGATCCAAATAATACCGAAAAATACATCAATGATCCTGATGCTTGGAATAAAACTCAAGATACAATGAGAAATATCCTAGATCATTTAAATATCAATTATGTTGAAGCTGATGATGAAGCTGCTTTCTATGGTCCAAAACTTGATTTACAATTTAGAAATGTTCATGGTAAAGAAGATACTTTATTCACAGTTCAAATTGACTTTGCTTTAGCTGAAAGATTTGATATGAGTTATGTAGATAAAGACGGAGAAAAGAAACGTCCTTATATAATCCATAGATCATCAATTGGATGTTATGAAAGAACTTTAGCTATGCTTATAGAAGAATACGCTGGTGCTTTCCCAACATGGTTATCTCCAGTTCAAACCAAAGTATTACCAATCTCTGATAAGTACAATGATTATGCTGAAGCAGTTACAAAAGCCTTAAAGAATAAAGGTATTAGAGTTGAAACTGATTATAGAGCTGAAAAGATTGGTTATAAGATTAGAGAAGCTAGACTTGAAAGAACTCCTTACATTTTAGTTGTTGGAGAAAAAGAAGCTGCTAATAATGAAGTATCTGTAAGAAGCAGAAAGAATGACGATGAAGGCGCTGTTAAATTAGATGCGTTTATCGAGAGAATCGTTAAAGAAATAGAAAATAAAGAATTATAAAATTTATATAAAAAATGAGGATGCCCTTGTAAATAAGGCATCCTCATTTTTTTAGTTTACACAATTTTTTTTACAGAGCCTAGGCTTATGTTCTTTCTGTAAAATAATATAATATTCAGTAAATCATAATAATATATCTACAATTAACCTTTTAGTAGCCACCTTCTATGTCTATATACGCATTCTTCATAGTAGTTAACTGCTTCTGCAAGTCAATAATTTTACTTCCTATATTATCAACTAGTGCATCTTTGCTTTTCAGCATCTCCTTATTTTTTTCCATAGATTCATTCACTTTTTGAATTTGATCTTCTAATTCTAAGAAGACTGAATATTCTTTTTTAAAGTAAGGCTTTTGCTTTGCTTCTTTAATTAGCAACTTTTCAGCTTCTAGCATATTGGATTCATTAATAAACTTATTCGCTTGATCCTTCCAAACCTCTATAGAAAAAATGCTTTTCAATGTTCCGATTTTATTTTTTGATTCATTGATATGCTTTTCTGCTAACTTTTTCTTATTGCACAAATCATCATAGTAAAAATATGATGGCAAGAGAACTCTTTTTTCTGAATTCATAACTAGATTTTTAAATTCACTCTCGTAGCTTCCATACCTTCTCAATAATGAGTCATAGGCTTCTGATAATTCTTTCTGGTTAATTTCTAATTCTAATTTTTCTCTCATTAGTAGTGCTAAGCTACTTTCCTCTTCCTCTTTCTTCATACAGATATCGTTATATTTTTGCTGTTTTTGTTTCCATAACTTGACCAAATCATTATAACCTTCCAGATTTATAAAATCATTATCTGAGACTAAACTTACACTCGTTATTAACATCACTGCTAATGGTACTAATTCTTCTTGCTGATTTTGGCTTACAACTATTGCATCGCTAGATAAATATAATAGAACCATAAAATAGGTATTAGAAAAATTTTTAATTAAAGACCTTTTCTCAATTAAATTTTCAATTTGAAATATAATACTAGACATATCCTTATATGAATCAATGCTCGCTAAGTCTGCTATCATATATAGAAATGTATATGGTTGAGATTTTATAACTGCTTTAATGGTCGACTCCGTCATGACATCTAAATCGAGTTTTTCATAGTAAAGCCTTTTCTCTTTATTTTCTGGTCTTTGTCTTAATTTTGTGATTATATCATAAATCTTTTCTATAAGCTCTTCTGTAATATGTGTATTTGAACCTTTATTTTTTAATGCCGAGATAGTTCTATTCATGTAATATTCATTTATTGCATCTAGCTTTTTTGTTCTTGCTTTAAAATCCTTTTTAGTGGCTAAAAGACTATAAGCTTTATCTACCATGTAATCCAATGTCTGTACAAATTTTCTTCTATTGTATATCTTCCCATAAGGCGCATTTGACAAACTTATTAATTTATAATATAAAATTAGCTTTATTTCATTATCATTAATGTTTTTTAAATTCTCTAAATTTCTATTTAGTAATTCTAAAAACTTATCTTCATTATATCTACCCAATAATTCCTTAGGTTTACTTATCAAATTAAAACTTGAAGTAATATTATTAATGATTGTATATACGATTTTAAGCTCTTTTCCTGATAGTCTTAAAAATCCATCATAAAATTTTTCATGCCTAATTTCTCGTTTTATATTTTCATTTACTAGTTCTTTAAATATTAACGCTTTTCTTTTATACTCCACTGTATTTTTATTGTAAATAATTATATTCTCATTAAATACAGCATCTTCAAAGTTTATTTTTATTTGAATACTGTTCTTTTTAGCTTCTAATTCTTTTCGTAGCTCATTATCATATAAAAATTCTATTGTTTCAACAATATCATTATATTCTTCTGTTAAGTTTAATAAACTTTCATATGCGTGTCTTAATATTCTTAATTCTTCATCCAGTGATACTTTCATCCTTTTTATTGATTCATCTTCGTCATCTAACTCCTCAGTCGATATTTTCAATTCTTGATTTTGTATCTCAGCCTTCAGAAGCTGCCCCTCTTTTTCTAGAAGAAGTTCTTCATTCTCATTAAACTTAATTTTCATTTCATTAAGCTTTTTTTCATATGTTTTATAATCCGTTTCCATATTCAATACACATTTATTTTGCATTTCTACTTTTCTATTTAATATATCTTGGATTTCTTCTAAATAAGCTTTTTCTTCTTTTATTAATATTATGATGTTATTTATTTCACTTATTCGCTTTGGAGAACTATCTACCTCAAGAATCTTTTTCCTAAGATTATTGATTAAATTTTCTCTTTGAGCAATATCGTTATTGATCTTTAAAAGTTCTTTCTTCATATATTCTATAGTACTAGGAGCACTAAAACTTAAATTCTTTATATCTAGCATCAAATTTTCTTTTTCTTTCAAATAGTAATATAGAACCTTCTGAGCTATTTTTAAAATTTCTATTGGATGTTTAGGTATCTTTCTATTTCTATCTCTTTTTGAAATGTTCTCATACCCGTTAGCCAATATAATCTCTATATTATTATAAATTTCTTCTGAAAAAGAAATATTAGACTTTAACTTAATACCATTTAGTAATGTAAGTGCAGAAACATTCATATCCATTCCACTGTCCTGCGCTATATCTCTTAAAAGCATTTCCATTACTTTTCTAACAATAATCTTTGTAACTATTGGATAATACTCGCATAAAAATTCTGCTTTTATCAGATCATCGTAGTACTTTTCTATTTTGGTTCCTTTTAGGTAACCAAAATTACTTTCAATGTATTCCATATATTCCCCCTGTTTATTTTAATCCGCCATTACATTATTCCAACTTTATAAATTCTTTCTCAGTTATAATGTAATCTACTGGTACATCATGATAACTGGTTGGAACTTTATCAAGTACTTGAAAATCATATGCTAATGCTAATTTTGTAATTCTTTTTATATTATCCTTGTTAATTTTCTTGAAATATCTATCATAAAAACCTGCTCCATAGCCAACTCTTCCCCCACGCCTGTCAAAAGCTACGCCTGGAACTATAATTAAATCAAGTTCGTTTGGATCAATATATGGATCATTTATAGATGGTTCTGGTATTCCATATGAACTCTCCAACAAATTATCCAGTGATTTAATTTCTACTGCATCCATAAGTCTAGTTTTAATTTCCGTCCTTGGAACATAAATTCTTTTATTATTATTTAAAGATTCCTTTATAAAATCTCTTGTATTTATTTCAGTGTCAAACGATATATAAACAAAAATTTTTTTTGCCAATTTATAATACTCGCTACTATAAACTGTTTCTAATATTCTTTCATCCATTTTTTCTTTTTCTGTTGCATCTATTTTTTTTCGCTTATCTAAAATTTCTTTTCTTAGTATTTTCTTATTAATAAAGCTTTCCATACAAACAACTCCTATAATTATACTTCATATCAATCATGAACTTTATATTGTTCTCAAATTAATAAATCTATAGATATTTTATCTAGCTATTCACTTTACTTATTATTTTAATTTTACTTACTAAAACATCTTATGTCTATTCTTTATATATCTAAAAATAGTAAACCTTACATAGTAGTAAAATTAATTATGCTTTATATTGTACTTATCTTTATTGATTATACATATATCTTTTAATATAATGAACATAAAATATGTGATAAATAAAGGGAGAGTAATTTATGAACTACGATGTTGAATTAATAAGAGAAAAGAGCTATAAGCCGACATTTTGGTCTGGTGGAATGGCGACAGAATTAATAACATATCCAGTAGATTCTGATTATGCAAGCCGGAACTTCTTATGGAGACTTGGTATAGCTAAAATTGATATACCGGAATCTACTTTTAGCGATCTTACAAATGTTTCACGTAAATTTATGGTTACTGAAGGCAAAATAACCCTTGATCATAAAAATAAGTATAGGAAATTACTAAAAGCCTTTGAACAAGATAGCTTCATGGGTGATTGGAAAACAAAAACTTATGGAAAAGCCTCTGTTTTTAACTTAATGACAAGAGAGAATTATAATGGTGAATTAGTTCATTTAAATATTACGCCTAGAAAAAAGTGTGTATTCAAATATCAAGTTCAATTAGATAAGGAACTTATAGCCATTTGTTTTTATGTTGTAAGTGGTAGCTTTAAATTTACTATTAACAATAAAATTTTCAAAGCTAATACTAATGATTTGCTATTGCTTAAATCCTTAAACCTAAGTTCTATACATGAATTTTTACTCTCTAGCAATTCATTAGAAATTACTAATATAATAGCAAGCGTAATTTATAGTCAATAATACTAGAATGCATTAAAAAGGCTTCATCTCAAATTACTTCTAATTTGAGATAACTCCTTTTTATTTTTCTTTTAAAATACATATTATAAACTGAAGTCCTTAATTACTACCTTAGGCTTCTTAAAGACTACCTCCTTTGTTATTTCATAGCTATCTTTATCTATAGTTATTCTATAAATATCAGGACAACCTTCTTCTCTCCATTTTTTCATATATTTTGCGGTAGCATCTATATCTGTATAATAATTTTCATCATAATAATCTGAGAATTCCAAATAAGATAATATGCATCTCTTATCTAATACTAAATTCTCTCTACCTACATTTTTACATATTGGAATAAAGAATCTTAAAGGTACTTCATATTGATATCGTCCCTTAATTTCTTTTGATTCCATAATAGCTCTTTTAAATAAAATATTTTCTTTATAATCGCTATCTATTTTTAATTTAAATATTATTTTTCCACTTTTATTCTTTTCTAATTTAGCTTTAATCATATACTCACCATCTGTCTTATTTTTATATACTTCTTTTATTTTAACACGGTAAATATGAACTGTCTAAATTTTCAAAAATACCAACGCAAAAAAGGAAACACTTAATTTAAACTTAAATATAAGTGTTCCCTCAATGCATGTCTATTTGATTTCTATATTAATAATTTTCAACAAATACTTCAAAGTATGCTTGTGGATGTGCACATGCAGGACATGCAACTGGTGCTTCTTTGCCTTCATATATAAATCCGCAATTGCCACACTTCCAAAGAGTTACTTCATCCTTCTTAAATACTGTTCCATCTTCAATATTTTTAGCTAGTTTTTTATATCTAGCCTCATGTCGTGCTTCAACTTCACTTATCTTTCTATAAACTACTGCAATTTCTGGATATCCTTCCTCTTCAGCTGTTTTTGCAAAACTTGGATAAAGGTCTGTCCATTCTTCATTTTCTCCTGAAGCTGCTGCAAGTAAGTTTTTCAATGTACTTTCGTGGAATGAGACTGGGTAAGATGCTTGTATTTCTATCTGCTCGTCAACATAATCATCCTTAAGGAATTTATAAAACCTTTTTGCATGTTCTTTTTCTTGTTCTGCTGTTTCTAAGAATATGTTCGCAATTTGCACAAACCCTTCTTTTTTAGCAATACTAGAATAGTAAGTATATCTAGTTCTAGCTTGGCTTTCCCCTGCGAATGATTTCATTAAATTTACTGCTGTTTTGCTTCCTTTTAAACTCTTCATAATCATACCTCCAATATACAAATTCTCTATATAATGATACCACTAAATAATTAAATTATCTAGGATGCTTTTAACTCTGTTTGAGTCAAGTAAAAGTTGGCAAGAATTTTATTTAATTTATTATCCATTATTTTACATCATATTTTTAGAATTTCCCTACACACGCTTTATACTTAACTATAACTAATATCACTAAATGATTTTAATCCACATAAATCACGCACTATTTTTCTACCTAGCGTTGTGGCAGCTCCGCTGTACGGAATTTGTGCGCTATTACACTTATATACCTTACATTTATTAGATTCTTTATTTGCTTGAAATACTGTTAATGGTAGTTTTGTAACTATTGTATCAATAACATTATCAGGAATAATATTTCTATAGATTTTATCCACAGTATCAAACAACCTATTACTAAATTTTTCAGATAATATTTTAGATAAATTATCTGCACCATTAATAGACCAGCTCATTTTTCTGCCCTTCATCCTTTGAGCTAATACATCACAAATATTATGTTCCATTGTACCTAAATTCCTGTATTCTATGCCTTCCGGCGCCGTAGGCATGTCTATGTTACCTCTTAATTTATATGGTGTTAATCCATCTCTATTGTGAGCTAAGTAATCATATAACTCAGTAAGCTTCTTAAATGAAACATCTTCTTCATTTGTAAGTGTCATCATATTTACAATAGCTTCTAGACCTTCATCAATTTTACCTTCTCTAAATAGTTTTAATAATTGCTTTTGGGTTCTTTTATCACTTACCTTACGCATAATTGCTTGACCTACATGAAATGGATCTAGTTGAAAATGAATGTCTTGATCCTCACAAGTTGCCTTAATCCACTTTGCTCCATCACCGTTTAATATTCTAGTTTGAATTTCGTCTACATTGTATTTTTCTGAAATTGTTGCGCTAGCAAGCTTTTTAAAGTGGCTAGAATTACTAAAACTTGCACAAGCAGTTTTATCAACAACTACATATTCTTTTTTGCTTCCTGGACGTAAAGTCCAGCCTGTATATGATACTGCTAGTTTTAACTCTTTCTTTTTATTTTTCCCTTTTGGTCTATCTTTACCTTGAAGATAGAGCCAAACTCCATCTTGCTCTTGAAACAATACTGGTACTTCCTTTTCGCCTTTTAACACACCTTTATCATCTAGTTCAATTTTACGATTTTCTAGTTCTTTAATCTTTTCTCCAACTGTTTGAACTACGTTCCAAACGCCTTGAGCACTAATTTCTTGATTACACATAGTTTTAATATTCTCAGATGTCTTTCTAAAAGAAACATCCGCCACGTTAGTCAAAATAGTTTCTACGAGATTTATAGAAACATTTCCTATAGTATCCATTCCTAAATACTCATCCAAAAGGTATTTAGTTGCTTTCTTACCATCCTCAAGTTTTAATTCATAAACACGCCTAGAATACTCTACATTCCCCATAATAGTCCTCAAACAAGTTTGCTTACGGCCTTTATTACGGTAAACCTTGCTATCTCTTTCATTAAGTAGTTTTTCATCCAAGGATTCTAATATGCTTTTTAATGCATTGCAAGCTTCATCACAAGCATATTTATAAATTCTTTTCTCTAACTCCTTGAAAGTAAATCCATTATCATTTAAACTTAATTCATACATAAATCTAACTCTATTCTATTTAGTTTCGTCAACTTAATTATAATGGATAATTTATGTATTGAGGAGATGCTTTTGCATCTCCTTTATTATTTATATAGTATTCTTTATTATCTTTGCCTACTAAAATTATACTCTAACTTTAACTCTAATTCATTATTATTCCTACAAATAAAGAACAAGTTGAATTAGATTCTTACATCAAATTCAACTTGTAATTCTACCTATGTCATTTTAAACTTACTTATTTCTTCATCTAACTTTTCCGCCAATAATTGTAGCTCATCCGCATATTTTGTGAATCTATCCATAACTGCTGTTATTTCCTCTGTTGATGCAGTTACTTCTTCTGAAGCTGAAGCAGTTTCCTGTGATATTAGTGATATATTCTCAATTTCTAATACCGCTTTTTTCTTTTTCTCATCAACATCAATAATAGAAGTCTTTATCTCATCAACCTTGCTTATCATTGTTTCAATTGATCTAAGGATTTCGCTAAATATCTCCTGTGTCTTTCCTACTGCTAAATCTTGCTCTGTCACTACACTTTCTGTAGATTTAATCGCTTTAACCGCTGTATCAGACTTACTCTGGATATTTGTAATAATAACTTTGATTTCTTCTGTTGATGATTTTGATTGTTCCGCGAGTTTTCTTATTTCCTCTGCTACAACTGCAAACCCTTTTCCTGCTTCCCCTGCTCGTGCAGATTCTATACTTGCATTTAGTGCCAGTAAATTAGTTTGCTCTGTTATTTGCGAGATTGTTTCAGATATAGTATTTATCTTTCTAGTACTTTCATCCATATCTCTAACTATGCTATCAACTTCACCTGTAGCTATTTTAGTTTTCTTTGATTTCTCTATTAGTGTATCTATCATAGATAATCCTTTAGCACCTAATTCTTTGGTGCTTGCTGATAGTTTGTCCATTTCATTAGAATTTACACTTATTTTATCTAGTCTACTAGATAAGTCATTCATTTCTGTAACTCCATTTTGAGCATTTTGCGATTGATTTGTTGCCCCTTCTGATACCTCTTCTATTGCTTTTGCAACCTCTCCTATAGATGCAGTTACTTCCTCAGACATACTTGCAAGATTCGATGACGTTTCCAAAACTGTTTTTGATGATTTAGTTACATTGTTCATAAGCTCTGAAATATTCTTTAGCATTTCATTAAATGAATTAGCTAAATCCATAAATTCATCTTTTGTAGATGAAGTAATAGAGACAGTTAAATCTCCACTTGAGGCTTTTTCAAATACTTCTTTTAATTTCTTAATATTATGTGCTATTCCTTTACTTAATAATAAAGATAAAACTATTGAAATAAAGCATATAACTACTATTATAATTAAAGTTGTAGTTAATATTGAATTTGTATCATTTGATAGCTCTTTTTCATCTAACGTCGCTACTAATTTCCAACCTGTAATATTATTAGTTTCATATACTCCAAACTTCTTTGTATTATTAAAGGTATACGTTATAAATCCCTTTTCATTAGTCTTAGCATCATTCCAAAAAGATTGTTTAGATGCTGCATCAGTTCCTAATAAATCTTTATTGGGATGCGCTATCATACTTTTACCTTCTACATCAGAAATAAAAACATATCCTGTTCTTCCTATCTTTTTCATACTTATTTTTTCTGTAAGTGTCTCTAAAGAAACATTCATAGCGCAAACTCCTATGACTTTCCCATCTCTTTCCACTGTCTTTGCAATAGACACAACATTTTTCCCTGTCTGAGCATCTGTAAACGGCAACGTTATTATTACTTTTCCTTTATTATCTGCAGCTTGCTTATACCAAGGCCTTTCTCTTGGATCAAATCCTTCTGGCATTTTACTATTAGGATATATATCAAATTTCCCATCAGTAGTTGCAAAATATGAACTAAAAATATTACTATTACTTTCTTTTAAATTCTTTAGACTTTCTGGTATGTATGCTGCTTGCTCACTCTTATCACTGTTAACAAAGTTATAATCTGTGGATGTCATAGTTATCATATTACTGAATCCATCAAAATAGCTGCTAATTCCATCATTCACTTCTAAAAGCGTTTGCTGGCTTGTTAATTTTAGTTTTTCATTAAGGATGGATTTAGCCTGTATATTGGCACCATAACCTAATATTATTAGGGGAATCACACAAATTCCTATTAAGCTAATAACTAGTTTGCTGCGAATAGTGTTAACCCTAAACTTTTTCGTTTTCATTACTATTACCCCTTTTCATAAAATTGAACAAATAACAATTTAACTTAATCAAATCTGTTATCTATTTGCATTATTTTCCCTTTTAATTTTTACAATAACAATTTACATATTCTTTTTATTATCGCACTGATAGTTCAATTTCTTTACATATATACTATAATATTATTAACTTTTAGCATAAAATCGAGTCGAAAATTATACTATTTTTACCATATTAATCTTCATTAATTACATCTACCTTACTTACTAATACTTGATTGTACTTGTACATATTTAATATAATATGTATATATTTAATATATATTTATAATAGTAGAGTGTGTGGAGGAAATTACCTTGGATAATTCATTCATATCAGATATGAGTATTTTTAATAATGACATATCATTCTTAATAAAACTTAGAGCAAAGCCGCAAATCTTAGAAATAGTTAAAAAAAAGCATTCCGATGAAATTTCCGATGAGATATCTATACAGGATAAGAAAAACGATTTGCTTATTTGGAATGCTATGTATACTAGAGAAATAGTTGAAAATGGCATTTTAACGAGATATCTTCATCCAATATACAACAAATTCTATACTTTAATCCCTACCCTTAATACTATAGACGATTTACAAACTATTGAAATACAAATGATAGATACATACATTAATCTCCTTATAAATGACGTTGAAGTGAAAGATAACTTTGTCATAAATAGAATTCTGAAGCACTTACATCTTAATATTGAAAGCCAAATCTCATTAAAAAAATTATCTGGAGAATTAAATCTATCTGAAGGCTATATATCAGATTGCTTTAAAAAACATATGGGCATGACTATTATGAAATATGCAAAAAAAATAAGAATTGATAGGGCTAAAGTATTGCTTGTAACTACAACTAGTAGCATTTTAGAAATAGGCTTAACCTTAGGTTTTCATGATCAAAGCCATTTCCATAAAGTATTTAAATCATTTACTGGTGTTTCACCTTCTGAATATAGGAACAATAATTTTGGATAATAAACAAACTTTTACTTTAATAAAAAGAAGACTAAAAACTTGAACTCTCAAATTTTTAGTCTTTCTTATCAGTTAAATTTGCTGCTAACCGGGATCGATACCACTTAAACTAAATTATTATTCTATTTATAAATTATAGCTTCCAAATATCTTCATTGTATTGAGCAATTGTACGATCTGAAGAGAAAAATCCCGCTTTGCTAATATTCATTAACACTTTTTTGTTCCAAGCTTCTCTATCTTCATAATCTTTAAATACCATATCTTTTGTGTTTATATAATCCTCAACATCAAGTAAAGTCATGAACCAATCCTTATTAACTAATTCTTTATGAAGTCTTGTAAGATTTTCTTCATCCCCAACTTTTATCATTTCATCACTTATGATAAAGTCAACCAATTCTTTTATTTCTGGCTTTTTATAGAATTCATTAGAAACATAATCTGCATTCTTATAATGCTCGATAACTTTTTCAGAAGATTCACCAAATATATAGATATTTTCAGCTCCAACTAATTCGTGAATTTCAACATTAGCTCCATCTTCAGTTCCTAGAGTTAATGCACCATTTAGCATGAACTTCATGTTACCAGTACCTGATGCTTCCTTAGATGCAAGCGAGATTTGTTCAGAAACATCACAAGCAGGTATTAACTTAGAAGCCTTAGTCACATTATAGTTTTCAACCATAATAACTTTTAGATATTTATTAACTTCTGGATCATTATTAATTATTTCTTGTAGACAAAGAATAGTATGAATTATATCTTGTGCAATTACATAAGCTGGTGCAGCCTTAGCTCCGAATATCATTGTTATAGGTGTAGTTGGCCTATTCCCCTTCTTTATATCCAGATATTTATAAATAATATAAAGTACATTCATTTGTTGTCTCTTGTACTCATGAAGTCTTTTAATTTGAATATCAAAGATAGAATTTTCATCAATTTCTACCCCTTGTGTTTCTTTTAAATATTGCTTTAATGCAATCTTATTTTCTTTTTTAATTTCCCCAATCTTACTTAACACTATTTTATCATTTATGAACTTATCTAATTCTTCTAGCTTAGCAGCATCTTTCTTATATCCATCTCCGATAAGTTCTGAAATATAATTAGCAAGTTTATTATTACAATAAATTAACCATCTTCTGAAGGTTATGCCATTAGTTTTATTATTGAATTTTTCTGGATATATATCATAGAATGGCTTTAACTCTTCTTCTTTTAAGATATCAGTATGGAGAGCAGCAACACCATTTACACTATATCCATAGTGAATATCCATATGAGCCATGTGCACTCTCATATCTTTATCTATAATAGCTACTTTTTCATCTTTAAATTTAAGTTTAGCCCGATTATCCAATTCTCTAATAATTGGTAATAAGTGTGGAACAACCTTTTGCAAATAAGCTATAGGCCACTTTTCCAAAGCTTCTGCTAATATTGTATGGTTCGTATAGGCACAAGTCTTAGATACTATTTCAATGGCTTCTGACATAGGTATGCCTCTTTCCCCGAGCAGCCTTATCAATTCAGGAATAACCATAGATGGGTGCGTATCATTAATTTGAACAACAACATGTTCATGTAATTTATGAAGATCATACCCATTTTCATCTGCTTCAAGTAATATTAATTGTGCAGCATTACTAACCATAAAATATTGTTGATATATTCTTAATAAGCGTCCAGCCTCATCACTATCATCAGGATATAAGAATAATGTTAAGTTCTTCTTAATATCTTCTTTGTCAAAATCAATTCCTTCTTTAACTAAAGTTTCATCTATTGTATCTACATCAAATAGATGAAGTTTATTTGATAATTCTTGATTATAGCCAGTTACATCTATATCATAAAGTGTTGAAGTGACTATGAATCCTGCAAATGGAACTTCAAACTTAATATCAGATTTATTTAACCAACTTTCACTTGTTATCCATGGATTCTTAACAGCTTTTTGCTTATGATCTTCAAAAACTTGTTTAAATAATCCAAAGTGATAGTTTAGTCCTACACCATCTCCATTTAATCCTAAAGTTGCAATAGAGTCTATGAAGCAAGCTGCTAATCTTCCAAGTCCACCATTTCCTAGCGAAGGTTCTAATTCAATTTCTTCAATTTCAGCTAACTTCTTACCATTCTTAGTCAAAACATCTTTAACATCTTCATAAAGACCTAAATTAATTAAGTTATTCGATAGTAATTTGCCAATTAAAAATTCAGCAGAAATATAATATAATTTTCTCTTCCCTCTATTAACACTCTTTTTCTTGATTGTTCCCTTTGTTAATTCTAATAATGCTAAATAGATTTCTTCATTACTCGCTTCTCTTGCTATCTTATTAAACCTTTTCTTTAAGATTTCGTTTAAATTTTTTTCTAACATATAATTTCCCACCTTAAATAAATTATTTATTTTTATACCCATGAGTAATATCTTCGATTTAGCCTTATTATATCAATTTACATTCAAACCGATTGTATATTTCTATTATATTTTGTATATTTATCATGTGAATTTTAGGTTCATAAATTTCTATAAAAATAATTTATGATTAGTCCTCAAAAAAATAGCCTATAGGATAGACTTTTATAAAATTATCTATCCTATAGGATCAAATTTAAAATTTATATACTTAATATTTAAATATTTATACCTATTATATTGGAATTATTAATTTATTATCTGCATAAGTTGTTCCTTACATTTAAAATAAGTATCCATACTTTTTTTAGATGAAAATATTTGTTCATAGTTTGCATACTCATTATAGTTGATATTATTATCGAATTCATTTTCCTCTACAATTCTAAAATCCGAGCTATCATTCTTTATAGGGAACTTCCCTAAAAATGGGTTCTTATATATGTATGAATTTTTCTCTTTATCTGTGTAAGCATGATCTGCAATATTAGAAAAATCGTTTATGCAGAAAACATACTCTTCATCATTTTTAATTAAATTGTAACCTAACATAGATTCAAGCTGTTTGGAATGATTTCCACCTATTTCTATAGATACAGGTTCATAAATATAAATACTTTCCTTATTAATATTCCCCTTGATAACTTTGGTAATGTTAATCTGAGTCAAAACCGCACTATCTAAAATTTCATGTTCACCTGTTGCAACTCCTTCTACTATATAATCTGAAAAATCACTCATATCAATATTATTTTCATCGCTTATATCTGTGAATACACTACCTGAATATCTTAAATCTTTATATGGATAATATGAATATTGATTCTTTTCTGAGAGAAATTTATTATAATCATAATTGATGATAGATGATCTTAATATTAATGATGATATTATGCCTATACATATTATTAAAAATATAATAAGATAAAATAAATTTTTTTCTGATTTAAATTTCATATACTCTACCAAGATCAACTTTAAACTTCTTATCAGCTAACCTATCAATGTCCTCACTAATATGACTAGCTATTAAAATAGTTGCTCCTCTGCTCCTTTCTTCTCTTAATATATTTCTCACTCTGATTGCCGACTCTTCGTCCAGAGAATTAGTAGGTTCATCTAATATAATAAGATCTTGAGATTCCATAAATGCTTGTACTAAAGCTAATTTTTGTTTCATTCCTAATGAATATTTTCTAAATTTTCTTTTATCTTGTGGATTTAACCCTATTCTTTGCATTGATTCCATTATAGCTCTATCATCCACTATATTCTTTATACTTGCTATATTCTTCAAATTATCAAATCCAGTTTGATCATTCCAAAACCCTGTATTCTCAATAGTTATACCACATGATTCAGGGAAATCAATTTCTTTTCCAATCACTTTGTCATTAATTGAGACCTCACCACTTGTTGGTCTAATTAATCCTGAGATAGTTCTAAATAGCATAGTCTTCCCTGATCCATTACTCCCTAGGAATCCATAAATTTTTCCTTTTTCTAAAGATAAACTTATACTATCTAAAATTTTAGAATCTTTTACTACTTTACTAACATTCTTTAATTCAATGTAACTCATAACTCCTCCTACTAACCTTCAAAATTAAACATATCTCTTTTTTTCTTAATTGATGTAGATATAATATAAAAAATCAATGCTATAATTAATGTTTTCCTACATACTTCATAAATAATGAAATCATTAGAACCGCAAGGTATTGAAAAGCTTGCAGAAATATTAAGATATTGATTCAATAGAAAGTTATCAATTAAGTTTAATATGGAATATATTATGAAAGGAATTGTTATAGCGAACTTTAAATTCAATGTTTTGAAATACACTAATGTAGCAAAAAAACCTACTGACATGAATGCAGCAGCTTGAGTTATTGTATTAATTGCTAGATACATCTTCCAATTGTCATATTTTATAACAGATGAATTTAAGACTATATATATGACTGGATTACATTCAATATAAGTGTAAAAATTATTGCTAGGAATATTTGGTTCTTTATTATAGACAATCTCCATTTCTCTATAGTTTGAAATCTGATTATTATATAATCTTTATCATAATAATCTATAAGTATACTCAGCAATAGTAAGTATGCTAACATGATTGCTCCTATTCTGCTGAAAAAGCCTACCCCGATATCATAAATATCGAAATTACTATAATTCGCAGTTGTACCTATTGAAAAATTATATATTAAAACTGCAAATATAAATAGAAATAAAAAGATTGATTTAATATCTAATAACGCTTTCTTTAAATATATGCTCATAAACTATATGCTTTCCTTTCTTTTTATAACTAAATAATTTCTTTCTTTATTCCTATCACAAATGTAATCACTGTTAGTAATATCCAAATAGATAATACCATTAAAAATTTTTTAAACTCAGCTGGCCAAGTTTGAATATACATTTGCATTTGATAATCATCAGACAAAAACATTTCAGTCCCATTAACTATTAAAAATGTTATAATAACCATTATTATTTTATTTATTTTAAATATCATCGATAAATTAAATGCTATTAATGAGGATATTGAACAAAATAATGCGGTAATAATAATAATAATAAAATTATATAAGTGCGGAAATCTATCATAAATATCTTGTAAAAAATACTCTGCTTTATTATTTTGAATTATTAAGTATGCAGGTTGTCCATTATTGATGCCTACATCAGGTATTGATATCCATGTTAATATTTCATTAAATCCAAGTATAAAAAATATAGAAACAAATGTAACTGTAAATATTGTAATTGTTTTGGCTATTATATATCTTTTCTTACCTGATCTCATTAAAAAAATTGAATACATGTTATTCTCTCTCTGCTCTATAAAAGAATCACTATACATTAAGGTACATATTAACGGAGCAATTAATACAAATGTTAAAAATATAGTTCTTATATCACTAGAGCTAATTATCATACTGTAATCTGTCGTCTTTCCCAATTGTAATGAATTGCGCTGAAATGTTTGTTTAAATAACATTGCATATGATAAAATTGTTAACCCAAATAAAATAGAAAAACAATATTTAAACTTCTTACTATTTAAACATCTGCTAAATTCCATTTTTAATTCATTCTTCATTTTTTTCCTCCCATTTGATTGTGAAAAGAGAGCATTTAAGCTCTCTTTTCACAATTAAATTGTTTATTGATAATCTAATTCTCCATCAGTGATATAGCTAGTATTTTTATGATCATAATGATCACGAAGTTGCATATCTATTGGAGATCCCTTTTGGATTACTGTTCCGTCAACAGGATGAATGGTACAATTTTGCCAACCTGAATAGGTACTAATGCTCTTCCAATCCAAAACAGAATTTCCATTAGCATCTAACGCACGCATATCAACTTTTGTTGTACCTTGCATGCTCTTTGCTAAAATTGCTACCTCTTTATCATCATGATTTTTTGCGCGGTATCCCATATCAGTTACTTGTTGATGTGGTTGGAGTATTGCATTTGAGCTATTTAATGGTAAAGTTTTGTAGTGCGAGCTTGCTGCTGCTGGTATAATGCTAGCGCATAGTAATGCTCCTAAAGTGATTTTAGCTATTAAGTTTTTTTTCATGGTTATTCTCCCCCTTTAAATTGTAGATTATTTACAATTACATATTCTCACAATATTGTAATTAATTAAATAGCTTTTTCTCTAATCATACAAATTTATGCATTAAACGTAAACTTTTTGGTACTAAGTTCAAATTATCAAAAATTTTCTTTTTATTCCAAAAAGCAGCCGTTTTATGCTAATAACCTATAATTATTCTTAATAAAAATATAAATAAAACCAAATTGCCCAATCTAAATTTAAATATTTTATCTCTTACTTTATTATATATAACATTGCTTAGATTCTAATTTTAATTCGAATTCTTTTAACCTGATAGAACTTTTTTTAAATCTATAAATTATCATATATTATGCTTCCTATAGTTAGTTTCGAAAATAAAATAAGCATAAAGATTCAGAATTAAACCTGATTTCTTCATGCTATATATATTTGGAATAAAGCTCTATCAAAATATTTTTTTAATATACTAATTAATATGCCATTTTTCTCAATTCATCAAATTTACTGACTATAATATCTATTTCATTACTTAATTTAGAAAAGTTATTTCTAGATTGCTGAATATTTTTTAACCGATTCTTTAATTTTTCTATTTCATCATTTGCATCCTCAGTCAAACAATACATCTTTTTCAATGTATCATTCATACTTAAAACCAATTCTTTAGTGCCAATAGAAAGCTTTTTAACTTCATCTGCCACTACCGAAAATCCTCTTCCAGCATCACCTGCTCTTGCAGCCTCTATTGATGCATTAAGTGCTAGCAGATTAGTTCTAGACGCAACATTATTTATCTCAGATGATATATTTTCTATAAATTTTGTATGAGCTAAAAGCTCTTCAAAGGTTTCAATAAAACTATTCATTTCATCTCCTCTGTTAGCTACTTCCTCTGAGAAAGTTATATTTCCTCTCACTTCATTTAGTAAATTAGATATAGTTTCAATGCATTCTTTTGTCTGAATTTCTCCATTATTTATTAAATTGTTATTTTCTTGCATTATTATCTTCTCCTCCCTAAAGCTCGCTTATTAAATCATCTAAAAAACTACTTATAATACCTAGTTCCTCTTTATCATATTTACTTAATATTTTCACAAACTTCTCGCTCTCAATTTTATGAAGCATTTCATGTACTTTAAAAACTTCTTTGCCTTGCGCTGTCAGTGTATAATAAATTTCTTTTTTATTATTTTCTAAGTGATTTCCTTTTATCAATTCTTTCTTTAGCAACTTACTGGTAATCTTAGATATAGCACCTTTCGTCATATTTAATTCTTTTGATATAAATGTTGCATTAATTAATTGATTTTTTCCAATACAATCAATTACGTGAATTTCCGAAAGCATTAGACCCATATCATAAAGATCCTTATGATTATATTGGATTAGCAAATTTTTTATTTCATCCCCGTGACTGTCCATTGAATTATTTATATGTTCAAAAGCTGTTACAAGCTTATTTATTGTTAAATCCATCTCAAATTTTGCATTTTCTTTGTTCATAATTGTAATCTCCCTTTAAAATTAATTTCTTTGGAAACAACTATATTATAACTGTTATTATGCACATATTCAATATTATTTTCAAAAAATAGTTTACAAGGAAATAATATTATGATATTATGATGTTGTTTCCCAGGAAACTATTCAAATATATTGGAGGTTATAAAATGAAAATTGATTTAAGTTTTAAAATTAAAAAAGAAATGTTAGATGAAATACACGCTACTACTAAAGCCACTAATGAAGCAGCTGAAAAATCTGGACATATAGGCACTCATTTAGATGTCATGAATGGGGAATTTTCACTAGATAATATTATTACAAACGGTAAAATATTTGATATAAGCCATATAAAAACTGGTGAAGTAAAATTAGAAAATTTAGATTTAAGCGACATAAAAGAGAATGATTTTGTATTATTTCATTCAGGGATATTAAAGCAATATGGATATGGTACAAAAGAATATTTTTCAACATACATCGAATTATCTGATGAACTAGTAGATTATCTTATTAATAAGAAGGTAAGCTTTATAGGAGTAGATATGGCAGGAGCTAAAAAACCTAAAGATCATCATCGTATTGATTTACATTGTGCAGAAAAGAGAATTTTCATCATTGAAAATCTTGTTAATTTAGATTTATTATTAAAAGAAGCTCCTAAAAAATCTTTCACAGTATATACTTTCCCTACAAACATGAGCGGCTTCTCTGGTCTATCTTGCAGAGTAATTGCTGATATATAAACTTATATTAAATTTCTATTAATATATAATATAAGCATGCATGAAATTTACTTACACGAACTTATGCATGCTTAATATTTATAGAAATTATGTCACAGTCATATTTCTTCTCCTTTTATAAAAGTGGTTTTTTAGCATTTGCCCTGCTGTATATCATCTCATTACGATATATAAAATATTGATTCAACGGTCACTTGACAAAAGTGTATGGTAACCATATACTATTGTCATGGATAGATTTATAGATAACAAACATAAAATTGCATATGATTCTCTTGATTTAGCATTTGCCTTAATCGATCTTGATAAAAAGACACGC
Organism: Clostridium sp. MF28; assembly: GCF_002969175.1. Taxonomy (NCBI): domain Bacteria; kingdom Bacillati; phylum Bacillota; class Clostridia; order Eubacteriales; family Clostridiaceae; genus Clostridium; species Clostridium sp. MF28. Next base: position 3,632,036 of record NZ_CP014331.1, on the reverse strand, counting down.
TATTTCGGAACTGATGTGCCAATTTTTCACTCTGAAATTCATATAATAAAGGCCATTGCTGAACATCCTGGTATTCATGTGGGTGGATTAGCAGATATTCTAGGAGTAACAAAAGGGTCTGTTTCCGAAATCCTCAAAAAGCTAGAGAGAAAGGCTCTGGTTGTAAAGGAAATTGATAATCTTAATTTATCTAGATATTCGTTGAATCTGAGTGAAAAAGGTAAAAAAGCTCATAGCAGCCATATGTACTATCATTCTATTTTGAACAGAATGTTTGAAGATGAGCTACAAAATGCTTCCGAATATGAATTAGAATTTTTGTCAAACTTTTTATCGTCTATGATAAACAAAGTTAAATTCTTTAATGAAAACTTTGATGAATAAATACTTTACGCAAGTGCATGGATTCTATATTCATTATAATTTAAGCTAGAAAATGCTAATATCAAAAAGAGAAAATTATCAGAGGTCAGATATGACTTCTGATAATTACAAAATATGTAAGTGAATATATAAACAATTACCCCAAAGTATATGGCAACCATACACCATTTATCTATAATCAAAGCAAGAAACTCATAGTAACTATGTGAACTACCATTCTATTGTTGCAAATACAGTTGGATATGAACCACAAAATGCCTCCAAACATGAATTGGAATTTTTCTCATTCATGATAAGCAAAATTAAATTTTTTAATTAAAATTTTATGCATGTGTATGGATGCTATACACTTTTCATCACAATTAAGTTAGGAGGAGATAATATGAAAAAGAAAAAATCATTAAAGTCATTTCTGAGTTTTGATAATAGTAAAGTGAGTAAGAGAAAGCCACTTGATGCTGATGAAAGAGGTTTATGGACTACTGAAATGAGTTTATGGACTATCTATACTTCTTTAGCCTCATGCGTTCTCTTTGGTTCTTATCCATATGAGTGTCCAATATTTCCACCAACGAATCTTTCCAATAACAAATTGGAAAGCAATAAATTTGATGGACTCTAAAAAAATAAGATAAATGAAGAATTGTACCAAAGTGTATACCACCAATACGCTTCAATCTATAATTAATGCAAGGAGGATCAGTGATGTATCAAAATAGGCGTTATTCCCAGAAAAAACTTAGTCCTTCAAAAGAAGAATATTTAAAAGCCATATATAAGTTATCTGAAAAAACACAATCGGTACGTTCGATTGACCTTGCTGCTTATTTAGGATTTTCAAAGCCAAGTATTAATAATGCTGTGGCTATCTTGCAAGAGGCCGGATTAGTTGTTAAGCCTTTAGGCGGGGAAATCCATCTCACTGATGAAGGACGTAAACAAGGCCAAATAATTACAACTAAGTTTCAGCTAATAAAACAATTCTTAATTGTCTATTGCAATGTTAATGAGCAAACAGCAAGTGAAGATGCCTGCAAAATGGAGCATATTATCAGTGATGAAGCTACTTTTGCTTTAAAAAAATATTTAAATCAAGTATAAACATATGATAATTTTAAGGAGAAACTATATAAATGAATCAATTACGTAATGAACAGAAAAAGAACCTACATCCATATTCAAGAAGATCTATACAAATAGTGCTGATAATCGGAATTACATTTACTGCAGCGAATTTGCGTGCACCTTTAACAGCAGTTGGCCCGTTGATCGATGAAATTCGTAGAAGCTTACATATTTCAAATACATTAGCGGGTATGATTACAACACTTCCGTTATTCGCTTTTGCAGGATTTTCACCTTTCGCTCCAAATTTGGCGCGAAAATTTGGCACTAAGTTAGTGCTTTTTTGGTCACTTATCTTCCTGACTTTGGGAATTATATTACGTTCGTTGTTTGGAGATTTAGGACTGTTTCTTGGTACAGTAATCCTTGGATTATCAATTTCTGTAGGTAATGTGCTGATTCCCAGCCTAATAAAACACGAATTTCCTGAACGGGTCGGTGTAATGACAGGCATCTATACTGCTTCTATGGGCCTTTTTGGCGCTATAGCGTCCGGTATCAGTGTCCCCGTTGCTTCAGAATCAGGATTAGGATGGGGAGTAGCCTTAAGCATTTGGGCTGCACTTAGTTTCTTATCCATTATCCTCTGGATACCTCAAATTACACGAAGAAAACAAAAAATATCTATTGTTCAAAGAACGGTTCATAATGGCATTAGAATAAACGCCAAAGACATCCACGAAAAAAAAGGTGAAATGGAGATCGTTAAGGCAAATGGTACTAGTATTAATAAGATTAATCTCTGGAAATCTCCTTTAGCATGGCAAGTGACAGTATATATGGGATTACAGTCTATGCTACTCTATTGCATGATTGCGTGGTTACCAGCTATTTTAGTTCATCAAGGTATGGATTCAAGCAAAGCAGGATGGATGCTCTCCCTTTACCAACTGGTATCTCTTCCTACATCCTTTGTTGGTTCTGTACTTGCTGGGCGTAAGGCTAATCAACGTCCACTAGTTATCACTGCTTCCATATGTGTTTTGGTAGGGCTTTTGGGAATATTCCTCGGAGAAACAGAGCTTACAGCACTATGGATGATTATATTAGGTATTGGCGGAGCGCTTACTTTTTGCTTAGCTCTTATATTTTTCAGCTCTCGTACAAGAAATGCAGATGAGGCGGCAAGACTGTCCGGCATGGCGCAATCAGGAGGCTACTTGCTCGCTGCTTTCGGGCCGATGCTTTTTGGTTTTCTGCATGATGCAGTTAACAACTGGACGTTGCCACTTATTATCTTAATCTGTGCTGCCGGATTATGCTTATTGGCCGGTCTAGGAGCATCGCGCAATCTTTATGTTAGTAAAAATACTAGCAATAAAGCCACCATCTAGATCTTCTATCTATAATCTAGATTAATGTAGTAAACTATTTTTAATTTAAAAATAACATCCAAAAAGGTGGTTTTGATATGAAAACCACCTTTTTTCCAATACAGCTAGCAATCACATTATTATGGCAGCTGACTATATGGCAAATTCTCTTCCTGCATGATGGTGTTATGTGAATATCTTAGACACAAAAGTTAAACTTTTAAAATGCATTTTGTTAAGCCAAATTTTCTCCATCTTTAAATGCTCTTAAAGATAACTCATTAAAAACTTCATCATCTGTTCCACAGTAGTGGATGCAATCTTCTAATTTCCAACCAAATACATCAAAAATATTATTAACATATTTAATGGCTTCTGCACCCTTTTTAGGATCTAAGCTTCCTTGAGCAAATACAGTTATTAACTTTTTACCTGGATGTCTAGGAATAAACTTATTTGGAAGCTCTTCAACCATTGGAAACGTACGATCTAACCAAGTTTTTGCTTGACTTGTAATTTGATACATATATATTGGGGAACCAAATACAATAGCATCTGCCTCAGCAATAGCTTTATACATTGGTTGTAAATAATCATTGACAGCACAGCCATCATGAGTACGACAATAAAAACAACCTTGACATCCACGGATTCCAGTATCATTTAAATCAAATTCAATGACCTCAGCACCTTTGGATTTTGCTCCTTTTGCTACTTGATCTAATAATTTTGTAGTATACCCATTCTTTCTTGGACTACCCTTAAAAATAACTACTTTTGACATTTTTCATCTCTCCTAAATATAAAAATTTGAATCCTGTGTTTCTATATCTTCCTTAGTATCTTTTCAATCCAACTAAAAATACGTTCATTTGCAATTAATTTAGCTCCAGCTTGGCAATGAAATTCAGCACCTTCTTCAGCTGTAAATAAAATAAAATCTTTATAGCAGGTAATCTCCTCATACAATTGCCTTGCTTGATCTCTAAGCAGTTTGTCATTTTCCGAATCAACGATTAAGGTAGGGCATTGTATTCTTTCTGCTAATCCTTTCATATAAAAATCTCCAACCTTTAGAATGAATTCAGCAGGGGTATTTACACCAAATACATACATTCCATGTGAAAAACTCCATTTTGCTTTTGAGTTTAATTCCATTTTTTCCTTAACAGCGTTATTAAATCCCTCTGAATCAGAAAGTGCGAAATTTAAAAATTCTTCTCTTGGCATATTAAAGATACTTGTAAATCCTCCTAAAAAGTCATATACTCCTCCATTTGCTATGCAGCCTGCAAGTCGATGTTCAAAAGCTGCAGCTCTAGGAGCAAGATACCCACCTAAGCTTTGTCCCCATAAGACAATTTTATTTGGATCAACTTCTTTTCTTGTAAGCAGATAGTCTACAACTGGGGTTATAACCTTCTCGTAGTCATGTCTGAAAAATAGTTGTTGTTTATGTACGGCCTCTCCTTGTCCTGGTCCCTCGAAAGTAATACAATGCATACCGTGTTCAAGTGCATCCATTGCCATTCCGTAAAATGCTTCCTTTGTTCCATCAAAGCCAGTCATAGCAATTAAAACTGGTTTAGGTTCCTCTGAATCCTCTAATTTATAAAAATGTCCTGTAAGTACTGTATTTTCATATGGAATTTTCACTTCTTCAATAACAGGCTTATTAAGTTTCATAACATTAGAAAAGCAATCTAGGCTCGCGTTGTATAACTTATCTATCTTTGGGTCTTCTGGATTTTCATGAAGGTAAAATTCTGCAATTCTATAATAATTAGATGCTCTAAGATAGGCTTTTCTTGCACTTATCAAGTGACCATCTGAATAGCTATCCTCTGCAACTTTTTGCAAACGCTTGGCTGTTTTTGTCCATTCTCCACACCAGCTCTCATAATCTCCTTCTTTTATCTTTTCTGCTGTTGAAACCACCTCTCCTATATCAGCAGCTTTGAAAGCAGTGTCTCCAAGAAGTCCTAATACCTTAGATGCGAATTGATCATCTTTAAAAATCAAATTATTCATAGTTATTCTCCTTTGCAGTATTTATTGTTTATGCAACACCTTGTTGCTATAATTTAAATATATCAGATATAGATTTGTATTCAACCAACAATATTTATAGTTTGTTTTATATACAACAAAGGAGTGAAAATGTTGCAGAATAAACATGATATTCGAACAAAAAGGACACATCAGCAAATAAGAGATGCTCTTATTGATCTTATTTTTGAAAAACATTTCGATAATATTACAGTCGGTGATATTACTAATAGAGCCATGATTAATCGTTCTACCTTTTATAGGTATTATCAGGATAAATACGATGTTGTACTAAAAATCTTTGAAGAAGCAATGGAAAGAATGAAGAAAGATTTAGGTCCTCCTAAAGAAAGCCTTAAGTATCTTAATGAAGACCAAAGATCTGATCCCTGGGTGAAGCTATTTGATCACTTTGCTGAAAACAGTAGATTATATCTTGCAATGCTGGATGATTCATGTAACATATGGTTTATGTCTAGACTGCGCAGCAACATCATCTCAATGTTAAGAGAGCGCGAAAACTTGCGAAGCTCTTTTCTTGTAAGTGATAAAGACTGCTCCCCAGAGATTCAGGAAATGGCGTTCTTATTTACCGCTAATGCTTTAATCGGTACTATTGATTGGTGGTTAAAGTCAAACTGTACTCCAGATTCAGAGAAAATGTCTTATTTATTTAGAGCTTATTTTAAAAATGGATATGTAGGAATGCTGAATAGAGATTAATTTTGTCTGCTGCTCTTACTACTTTTATTCCTGCCCCCCTTCCCTTAGGCGAAACATCTTCAATATTGATCCCAACTAAATATTCTTTACTATAATTAATTGCAAAAATAAAAGAAGCATGAAGATTCAGGATTGCCCCTGCTTTCTTCATGCTCAATATAAATTATTATTCTACTGTTACAGATTTAGCTAAGTTTCTTGGCTTGTCTATATCGCAACCTTTATTTCTAGCTGTATAGTAAGCTAAAAGTTGTAATGCAACTACAGCAACTATTGGTGAAACTAAGTTAAGAAGTTCTGGAATTCTAATTACTTTATCGAAAATTGATTCATCTAATACATCATTTTCGTAAGCAATTGCAATTACTTCTGCTCCTCTAGCTTTAACTTCAACTATATTACTTACCATCTTTTCTCTTAATGATTTTTGAGTTAATAATGCTATTACTTTAGTTCCTTCTTCAATTAAAGCAATTGTTCCATGTTTTAATTCTCCACCAGCATATGCTTCTGAATGGATATATGAAATTTCTTTAAGCTTTAATGATGCTTCTATAGATAATGCATAGTCAGCACCTCTACCTAAATAGAATACATCTGTTTCATCAGTTAAAAGATTTGCAATTTCTTCTACTTCACTTGCTTTATCTAAAATTACTTGAACCTTTTCAGGTACTAATAATAATGCTTCTTTTAATTCTTTTTCTAATTCCTTAGTCATTAATCCCTTTAATTCACTGAAATACATTGCCATCATATACATAACAACAACTTGTGTTGTATATGCCTTAGTAGAAGCTACTGCTATTTCTGGACCTGCCATTGTATATAATACGTCGTCAGCTTCTCTAGAAATTGTACTTCCTACAACATTTGTTATAGCTAAAGTTTTAGCTCCAGCTTTCTTACAATCTCTAAGAACCGCTAATGTATCAGCAGTTTCTCCTGATTGGCTTAATGTTATTACAAGGGATTTATCAGTTACTAATGGGTCTTTATATCTAAACTCTGATGCTATATCAACTTCAACTGGAATTCTTGCTAATTTTTCAATTGCTACTCTTCCCATAAGTCCTGCATTATATGCAGTTCCACAAGCTACTATAAAGATTCTATCTATATTATTAAGATCCTCTTTTGATAACTTAAAGTCTCCAAAAGTGATATCATGACTCATTGATAATCTTGATGCCATTGTATCTCTAATAGCTTTTGGTTGTTCGTTGATTTCCTTTAACATAAATGAATCATATCCACCCTTTTCAGCAGCATCTTCATTCCAAGTTACTTTGAAAACATCTTTCTTTATTTCACTTCCATCAGCGCTTAAAATTTTAGCGCCATCTTTGCTTATAACAACAAATTCTCTATCTTCTAAAAGATAGATATCTCTTGTATAGCTTATTATCGCTGGAATATCTGAAGCAATAAATGTTTCATCTTGTCCTAAACCAACAATTAGCGGACTATCTTTTCTTACTGCAATTAGCTTGTCTGGTTCTGCTCCAGTTACTACACCTAATGCATAACTTCCTTCTAATCTTTCAGTAGCTTTAACTACTGCTTTAAAAAGATCTCCTTCATAATAGTAGTGAATCAAATTTGGTATTACTTCAGTATCTGTTTGAGATACAAATTCGTATCCTTCTCCTTTAAGCCATTGTCTAAGTTCTAGATAGTTTTCTATAATTCCGTTATGAACTACAGTAATATCTCCCTTTGAACTTTGGTGTGGATGTGAATTAATATCTGATGGCTCTCCATGAGTTGCCCATCTAGTATGACCGATACCAAGTGTTCCTTCAGCTTTGCCTTGTCCTAAATTATCAGTTAAGTTAGTAAGACGACCTTTATGCTTTTCGATACTTACTTTACCATCATTAACGACTGCAATACCCGCTGAATCATAACCTCTATACTCTAACTTTGATAATCCATCTACTAAAAAAGATTTTGCTGATCTACTTCCTAAATATCCAACTATTCCGCACATATTTATTCTTCCTCTCTTTTTTCATATAATATTTAATTTTAATTCTTCTTTTAACTTCATTCCTAGCACAATTATAAAAGGGCATAGTAATCCTAGAAATTAAAATTAAAACAAAGGTTTTAACACCAGACTGAATTTGTCCTGTGAATCACTTCACAGTTTTACCAGTCGTTTACGGTAGTGCGATACCGTGGGGCACCCGCCGAAGTTTCGATACTCCCCAACCTCGTCGACGTAAATGAAACTCCAAATCTTCGATTTGGATAGTTGAATTTACTCAGTGAACGAACCGTGAGTCGAGTTTCCTTTAAAAAGATTTCATTAGCTATTCGCGTAGCTTATATCAAAGCTTACTATTAACTAAATTCCTTTTATAAAAACCAACCCTGTAAAAATTCACTTTCAACTAAATTCCACTTAGTCCTGGCGCTTTTTATTGATTTTAAGAATTTCTTTCTTCTCCATTCATCACCTCTGTTTTCTTTATTTATGCCTCTTTGACTATTTTATCATATTATTTTCAATTGTCTATATTTATATATATATTTTATTATTACTTTTTGGTTACAAAATCATCTTCAGATAATTAATTATTAATATGTTAAATCACTAAAAATTATTAATAAAATATTTAAGGTGGATAATTATCCACCTTAAATGAGCTTTCTATATTGCTAAAACGTCATTATATGCCTTTTCTATCTTTTCTAATAAGTCATTATCATCGATATTAGCAACTTCTGCTATAGCTCCTTTTACGCCCTTTTCTTTTATTAATTCTTGTAGTTTTACACTTTGTGTATCTTCTTGATTATTGTAGTGTAATGCTGCACCTACTCCTAGTAATAAATTGTCAACGCTTAAGTCAAATCCTCTAGCAGTCATTAATGGTTTTATTAATCTATCACTATCACTTAATTTTCTAAGTGGCTCTCTTCCAACTCTTGATACATCATCTTTTAAGTAAGGATTTTTGAATCTTCCAATAATCTTATCTATATATTTGAAGTGAGCTTCTTTATCAAATTTATGCTTTTCTACTAAGCCCATTCCACTTTCTGTCATTGCTTTCTTAACAACATTATATATTTTTTCATCAGCTATACTTTCATCTATTGTTCCATAACCTTTTAAATTTCCTATATATGCTGTAATTGCATGACCAGTATTTAATGTGAATAGCTTTCTTTCTATATAAGCCATTAAATTATCTGCTAAATTCATTCCTTCAATTGCTGGAATACTTCCTTTGAATGCTTTTTCTTCAACATTCCATTCATAGAATTTTTCAACTACTACATCTAGAATATTTTCACTCTTAACTGGTGGAACAATTCTATCTACAGAGCAATCTGGGAATCCAACAAATTCTTCTAAATAAGCTTTTTCTTCTTCGCTTAGGCATTTTTCAACTTCTGCTTTTAATTGAGAACTTGCTTTTATTGCATTTTCACATGCAATTATATTTAATGGTGTTTTGATTCCTGCTTCTTTTCTAAGTTGTATTCCTTTAGCTATTGTTGGAGCTATTCTTGGTAATACAACAAGACCTACTGCTGTTGTTATAATTTCAGCTTCTTTTATTTCATCTAAAATTTCATCGTTTATAGAAATAACTCCGCTTATGTTTTCAACTACTATTTCTTCACAATTTACATCCATTACATGTATTGTGTATTTTTTATCTTCATTGATTTTATCAATTACTTCTTTATTTACATCAGCAAATACTACGTGATATCCTGCTTTTGAAAGTAATGCACCTATGAATCCTCTTCCTATGTTTCCTGCACCGAATTGAATTGCTTTCATATTACATTTCTCCTTCTTCTATAATCTCCATTATTTCTTCTGGTGTCTTTGCTTTTCTAAGTCTTTCAACATTTTCTTCATATTGAATAGTTAAAGCTATTTTTGATAATATCTCCATATGTTCATCGCCTTTTCCTGCTATCCCTATTACTATATAAGCAGTATTGCCTTCACCAAAATCTACACCATTAGGGTATTGAGCTATAACTATTCCTGTTTCAAGTATTTCTTTCTTGTATTCATTCATACCATGAGGAATAGCAACACCATTTCCCATGTAAGTTGTAACTTCTTCTTCTCTAGCTTTCATTCCCTCTATATAATTGTCTTTAACGTATCCTCCATTAATTAAAAGTTTACCAACTCTTTCTATCGCCTTGTCCTTAGATTCTGACGCAACATTTAATACTATTCCTTCTTTTACTAAAATTCCTTTTTCCATTAGTCTTCCTCCTCGTTATTTATAATATTAATTAAATAATCTCTAATATCTATAGTGTTACTTAGTCTTAGCATTTCAACAAATTCTTTCTTTTCTATTAATGAAACGCTTATTTTCCCAAGAATCTTAAGTATATAATTACTTTCAGTATTTCTTGCAAACATTACTATAAAGGTATCTACATCTTCTGTTGAAAATCCTATACTCTTCATAGATAAAGGTTTATTTATTCTATACACTCCTACAAATGGAGCAGTTATTGTATCACTTCTTGTGTGTATAAGGGCTACATGAGTTCCCGGAATTACAACATTTCCATTTTCCTCTCTCTTAAATATAAGATCCCTTATTACTTCTTTATCTGTTCCAATATCAATCCTGTGAATATCATCTACTATATAATTTATTAAATTAATAAATGAATCACTATCTGATTTTTTTAGCTGAAAATTCTTAACCATTGTATTGGCTAATTCATATTCGTGATTTGTTACTGTATTGTCTTTTGTTTGAGCAAATAATTCTAATTCTCTTTCATTATTACTAGCTTTAAAGTTAGAAATAAAATTACTTATATTCTCTATATCTACTTCAGTCATAAAGTGAGAAACAACAATCAGGTTATGTTTGGTTTTCAAGTTTACAGGAACAGTAGATAGGATCAAATCATATTTATTTTTATCAATTATACTATTAATGTCATGTAAGGATACAACATCAATAACATTGATTTCATTAAATATAGACTTTACTTTACTACAAAGTATTCTTGCAGTCCCTATGCCACTTGGGCATAAAACAAGTGCTTTTATATTCTTTGACATCGCTTGTTGCTTTTGCACTGCAACAGCAATATGCATTGTTATATATCCAACCTCTTCTGGAGGAATCTTAAAATTGTACCTGGAGAATATTAATCTGCAAGTATTTTTTATGATTTTATATAACTCTGAATAGTGTTCCTTTATTTCATTAATCAAAGGATTTATAACTTTCAATCCTAAATTTAACATATAAAATGTTTGTTTAAAATGCTGAGTCAAATCCCTTATTAGCTGCTCATCTTTAGTAATATCTACATATATTTTTGTTGATATTTCCTCTGTAACCTCTTTAGCAATATTCTCATAATTAATGTCTGATTCTATAAGATGCTTATTGTTAAAAAAGTATTTGTAATCACTTAAATATAAACATAAGTAAACAAGTTCATCTTCACATATATCTATATTATTCTTTTGCAGAACACTACCTAAATATTGTATTTTTTTATATTCCTCTAAAGATAATATACTATTTTTAATCTCTTGAGGTAAATATATAATTTCTCCATTCTTTGTCTTTTTTATAGATAGCAATACTTGGATAAACAAACTAAAGTATTTGACATCATTTCCTTTAAGATAATCAAAATCTATATCTTTTAATATATCCTTTACTAATTGGATAGCCTCATTCCCAAAAACAATGTTAAACAAAGTTTTAACTATCGGATCAACTTTTTCATCATAAAGAAATGCTATTAAATCTTCAAAAGGTTTAAAATCAAAGAATAGCTCCACTAATGCATTTCTCTTATTCCACTCTGACCCTTGAATACTTATCCCATAGCTACGTTTTCTAATCACACATAAATTCTTAGATATTAGCCTTTCTTCAATATTGTCTATATCAAGGCTTATACTTCCCATTACAACATTGAACTTATGACAAAAGTACGAAGCTTTTAGTGGCTCATTACTAACTAATAATTCACATATGATAACTATTTGTCTCTGTTCTTTACTTAATAGCCAAGGAATCGGAACCATATCTAATGATTTCTTTATCTCCTCTATATTTTCTTTATTACCTGAAATACTTAAATTCATATTTTCGTCATTAAATATAGTTATACTATTCTTCTTTAATCTTTTATTAATAGAAGAAAGTTCTCTTAAAATAGTTCTCTCACTTATGTCAAGATCTTTATGAAGCCGTTTTATATTAAAAGTTCCTTCATTTAATACTGTACTTAATATGAATTGTTGTCTAGGCGTTAAATTATTCATAATATCTCACCTGATTTATCTATTATTTTGTATATATTGATAGACTGATCATATCTATAACAATTAATTTTAACTTGAAGTAGAATCTTCAGATGTCATTAGATTTTGAATTTCTTAAATTCTTTTAAAAATAGATTTTCCTATTAAAGAAGATCCAATACACACATCTTAAATAAAACTGCTAATTTAAAGTTAATAACCCGTTGTATCATAAACGTTATCATCAGATCTACCAGTTTATCCAAAGTTCAAGTTGGAAGTCACTTTGTCTAAATAAAGTTTTATATAATAAAACCTCCTATTTAATTACTATAAATTATTGCTTCTTTCAATATATATATTACTCTATATGAAACATCCTTTCAATTCAAACAAGTTCAAAACTGTGATACATTTCTAATGACAAATTTAAAGTTTGACTATCATCCACTCTCATCTCTATTATTTATCAAATTTAAAAATGGCATTGGTAAATCAGTCCGTTTACCAATGCCTGTAAGTTATATTACTAAATTCTACTCTAGTTAATAATATCTTATTATTTTAATGTGTTAATAAACTCATCATACTTAGAACGATCTAAGAAGTTTTTAACTGTAATTATATTAGCAGTTTTAGCTGATTTTCTTGCTCTTTCAACTAAGTTTTCTTGAGTAAATACAACATCTGCTTCTTGTGGAATGCTATCAACTGATGAATGCTTAACTCCAACATCAGTAATTCCAGCATCTTTTAATGCTTTTTTAAGAATAGATTCTCCCATTGCAGAAGATCCCATACCTGCATCACAAGCAAAAACTATTAATTTAACATCAGCTTTTGATACATTAGCCGCAGTTTCTGAAGCTTTTGCACCTTTACTTTCTGCTTTCATATCTTTCATCTTAGCTTGAGCTTCATCAATGTCTTGTTCTCCATTATCTTTTGATGCCTTAAGAATTATTGAACCAACTAAGAACGATACAATTGCACCTACAGCAACTCCTGCTAAAACAGATGCATAACTACCTTTTGGTGTCATCGCAAGTACTGCAAATATACTACCTGGTGAAGCTGGTGCTGCAAGTCCAGCATGAGTTAATACAAAAGTTAAATCTGCACATATTCCACCAGCTATTGCTGCTAATATTAATGCTGGTTTCATTAAAATGTAAGGGAAATATATTTCATGTATTCCTCCAAGAAAGTGAATTATTATAGCTCCTGGAGCTGATTGTTTTGCATTTCCTTTACCATAGAAAGTGTAAGCTAAAAGTATACCAAGACCTGGACCTGGATTTGCTTCAAGTAAGAAGAATATTGATTTACCAACTTCTTGTGCTTGTTGTATTCCAAGTGGAGATAATATTCCATGATTAATTGCATTATTTAGGAATAATACTTTAGCTGGTTCAATGAATATATCTATTAGAGGTAAAAGTCCCATATTTGTAACTATAGTAGCTAAACTTCCTAATGTGTTTGAAAAAGCTGTAACTACTGGTTCAATACAAGTATAACCTATAAGTGCTACGATTCCTCCAAAAATTCCAGATGAGAAGTTATTAACAAGCATTTCAAAACCTGTTGGAACTTTTCCTTCTAGGAATTGGTCAACTTTTTTAATTACAAATCCACCGAATGGTCCCATGATCATTGCTCCTAAGAACATTGGGATAGAAGCACCAATTACAACTCCTGTTGTTGCTATTGCACCAACTACTGCTCCTCTTTGACCATATACCATCTTACCACCTGTATATCCAATAAGTAATGGTAATAAGTAACTTAACATAGGGCCTACCATTTTACCGAAATATTCATTTGGAATCCATCCTGTTGGAATGAATAAAGCTGTAATTAAACCCCAAGCAATAAATGCACCAATGTTAGGTAATACCATACCGCTTAAAAAACTACCTAATCTTTGCACGCTTCCTTTAAGAGACGATTTGTTAGTTTCCATAATAAAACCTCCATCTATTTTTATTTATATAATTTATTATTAGTTCTTTCATTTACTATCTTAAACTATGAAGAATACCTTTTCAATTTAAACAACTTCAAATTTGAGTTACGTTTTCAATGACAAATTTAAAGTTAATGTTAAACTGTTGAAAATACATGGTTATATCCTAAAATGATCGAAAAGAAAGCATACTTTTATTATCTTTACAAAACAAAAAAATATACTTAGTAAGTGTTTTTAACCTATTAAGTATATTAAATATTACAATAATCCTTATCTATTGTCTTCAATTTATCAATAGTTTATAATTTACTAATATACCACCTCAGGAAGGATTTGTTTTAATATGGAAAAAGAAAATTTATTTAAAGTTGCAGATTCCTTAATTAACTTTTTATGGATTATTCAAAGTAATATATTCAAAGTACAAGATATATCTAAAATTTTTCAATCATTACATGAAAATAATAAACAATGCTGCTCCGATTTTTCTATTCCTCCTTCACACGCCAGAGTTATATTCTATCTTTTTCACAGTAATTCATCTCCTATTTCTCAAATAGCAGATAATATAGGTATATCAAAATCTAATATGACTCCAATTATAGACAACCTTATTAATTATGAATTAGTTAATAGATATCCAGATCCTAATGATAAAAGGATTCTTAGAGTTGAACTAACACCAAAAGCTTATGATTTACTGAATTCTCTTCGTAATGCCATCTGTAGCTCTTTCGCTGAAAAAATTTCTTCTCTTTCTGATGATGAAGTAATTACGTTAGATGATTCCATAATAAACCTTATAAATATATTAAAAAAATTAAAATAACACTTACCTAATCACTTGCTTACATAAAGGATATTTTTTAAATTATAATATCTCGATTAATTCTATTTCTTTCATTTCACCAAATTTAATCGAATTATTCCTCTAATCAGAAGCATGAAAAAAGGATCATCATATAAATCACCCTTTTTCATCAACTTTTATATATAACTTATCTCTGTAATTTTTATTTTTCCATTGCTTCTCTAAATGACTCTATTAAATCATCTATATCTTCTAATCCTACGGATACTCTTATCAATGTGTCTGTTATTCCAAGCTCTTCTCTTTCTTCTTTTGGAATTGAAGCATGACTCATCTTAGCTGGATATGAAACTATAGTTTCAACACTACCCAAGCTAACAGCTACCGCTACATTCTTTACATTATTTAAAAATACTTTTGTTCTCTCAAATGTTTTAAATTTAAATGATAATACAGCGCCTGCTCCATCAGCTTGTTCTAAATGTAGTTCTCTTCCCTCCATAGAAGGTAATCCAAGATAATATACCTTTTCAACTTCTTCTCTTGATTCAAGCCATTCTGCTAGCTTTTGGGCACTTTTTTGAAGTGCATCTAGTCTAACTTTTAATGTTTTGATACCTCTAACCAAAAGCCACGAGTCTTGTGGTCCAAGTACTGCCCCAAAAGTATTTTGTATTTGATACACCCTATCTCCTAATTCCTTTGTTTTAGTTACAACAAGACCTGCTATAACATCACTATGCCCTCCAAGAAATTTAGTTGCACTGTGAACAACAATATCTACTCCTAGTTCAATAGGTCTTTGCAGATATGGTGACATAAATGTATTATCCACTATAGTTATTGCTCCATTTTCTTTAGCTAAATTACTAGCTGTTCTTAAATCTATAACTTTTAGCAGTGGATTTGAAGGTGTCTCTAAATAAAGACCTTTAGTATTTTCTTTGAATGCTTTTTCTATCTCTTCAATATTTGATGCATCTACAAAAGTGAATTCTATATTGAATCTTGAGAATAATTTTGTAGTAGCTCTATATGTCCCCCCATATACATCTCCACATATTATAATATGATCTCCTGAAGAGAATATTGATAATACAGAGCAAATAGCTGCCATTCCTGATGCAAATGCAAATCCGCACTCGCCACCTTCAAGTTCTGCAATTAATTTCTCTACCACATCTCTGGTTGGATTACCTGATCTTGCATAATCGTATTTTCCGAAGTTTTCTATATCAAATTGGTGAAATGTTGATGTCTGATATATTGGAGTGCTTACTGATCCTGTTGCCGGATCTATATCTCCACTTGCATGTATTAATTTAGTTCCAAAATTCATATTTAACGCCCCATTCTATTTTAATTATAAACTTTATTTTCCTATAGCATTTTCTAAATCCTTTAGCAAATCTTCTATATTCTCTATTCCCACTGATAATCTAAGCAGATATTCATCTACTCCAAGTCTTTGCTTAATTTCTTCCGGTATCTCTGAATGTGTTTGAGTAAATGGATATGTTATTAATGTCTCTACTCCCCCTAGGCTCTCTGCAAATCTTATTACTTTAACTCTTTCTAAAATCTTGGCAACTAATTCTTTTTCTTTTACTCTAAACGATAATGTTGCCCCAAAACCTGTCGATTGTTTCTTATTTAATTCATAGCCTTCAAAACCTTCTAGACCTACGTAATACACCTTTTCTACTTTAGGATTACCTTCTAAAAACTTAGCTATCTTAAGTGTATTCTCTTGTGACCTTTCCAACCTTATATGTAAAGTCTTTATACCCCTTAAAATTAACCATGAATCAAAGGGAGATAAAGTTGCTCCTGTTGACATGTGAATTCTTCTTAATTTTTCTAATATTTCTTCATCATTTGCTACTATGAACCCTGCAAGTAAATCATGATGCCCACCTAAAAACTTTGTTCCACTGTGAACAACTAAATCTGCTCCTAGTTCTAGTGGTCTTTGATAGTACGGAGTTAAAAAAGTATTATCCACAATTAACAGTAAATTATTTGTTTTTGTTATTTCTGCAACTGCTTTTATATCTGTTACCTTCATCATAGGGTTAGATGGAGTTTCTATAAGTATTGCCTTTGTATTTTCCTTTATAGAATTTAATATATTTTTAGTAACTGTAGTATCAACGAAGGTAGCTTCTAATCCAAAATCCCTAAAAATATCATCAAACAATCTATATGTCCCACCATATAAATCATCAGATAAGATTATATGATCTCCAGCCCTAAATAAATGTATACAGGCTGTAATTGCTGCAACTCCTGAAGAAAACCCTATCGCTGATTTTCCACCTTCTAAAACAGCTAATGTTTTTTCAGCTTCTTCCCTGGTTGGATTTTGAGCCCTTGCATAATCATATCCGGTGCTATTATTAAGACCATGATGTTTAAACGTAGCAGCCTGATATATCGGAAAGCTTATAGCACCAGTTTCTTTATCTCCACCTGATACTCCACTGACTGCGATTGTTTCAAAAGATTTTTTTAAAGTCATTATTTTGCCTCCTTTAATTTGCTTTGCTTAATGCATTACTTATTGCTAATATCAGAAATAATATTAATAAAAAAAGCCACTTCCAAAACAAGAAGTGACTTTATAGTCATATTATAAGTTCTACAAAAACTTAATTCCTCTCATTTTTCAAGATATTCTCTTGCAGGATTTAGCACCAACGAAAAAATTTTTATATAAAATCTTTCAGGTTGCCGGGCTTCAAAGGGCCAGTCCCTCCACCGCTCTTAATAAGATTAACTTATCCAGATATTTTTTTGTTAATACTAATTATACATAGTTACAGAAACTTGTCAACAATTATTAGTAAAAATATCGACTTTCTATGTAATTAAATTATGAAAGTTTCATTCCTACCTTAAGACTTCTTCTAAATAAAAAAACAGATAGATATTTTAATTCTTAATAAAATATCTATCTTCACAAATTTAACCTTCATAACACTAATCATATTTTGCATATACATTTTAAATAATACAATTCATTCTTTATAGAATATATAATTTTTACTATTCACTAGTTTAAGGTGAACTTCGATGAATTAAACTTCTTTAGGATATATGTGTTTTATTTTTTATCTACTACTTTTTCATACTGCTTACTCATATCTTAAGGCTTCAATCGGATCAAGGCTAGCCGCTTTTTTAGCTGGATAATATCCAAAGAACACACCAATCGCCATTGAAAAAGTAAAGCTTATTAAAATTGTTGGAATAGATATCGATATTGGTGATTTTAATACTATACATGCAATTATTCCCATCCCAATTCCAAGTATTATACCAATTGTTCCACCAATGGTGCATATTATAACTGATTCAATTATAAATTGCATCTTTATGTGACTACTTTTAGCACCGAGAGCCTTTCTTGTTCCTATCTCTCTTGTTCTCTCTGTAACAGATACGAGCATTATATTCATTACTCCTATTCCTCCTACAAGTAATGCTATAGCTGCAATTACAGATATCCCCATAGATATCATACCAAGCACTGATGTTATTTCTGCAGCATCAGCTTCATTATTCTGAACCATTAATGTCCAATTCTTATTATTCTTGTACATCTTATTCCCATACTTTTGCATATCGCTAACTAATTTCCCTTTGTCTATCCCCATTTTAGGGACTACAGTAAAATACTCAAAGTTTTTATTTTTTTGTAGTGCTTTTTCAGTTGTTATAGGGATATATAAAGAAGTTCTTCTGTCCTTTTCTGATGTAGAACCTTCACCCATTCCAAATAATGATGAATTTTCATATTGATATACACCAGCTATAACATATGTCTGAATATCATCATTTGCATAGACTTTAATTTCTTTACCTAACGGATCAGTTTTTCCTTTAAAGATATTATTAACAAGCTTATCAGAAACTATAGCGACTTTAGAATTTGCTTTAACATCCCTATCAGTGATAAATCTTCCACTAATTAGTTTCAAGTTTTTAACCTGTTTGTATCCTTCATTTACTCCTGTGGTGCTTACATTTGCATAAGAATATCCATCTTTTACTTTTCCTTGTCCTAATTGTTCCTGTACACTTATACTATTAATTTTATCTTTAAATACTTCATTAAATGAATTTATCTGTTCCATTGTTATAAGATCACTATCTTCTGGCTGTTTACTAGTCCCATTCCCACTAGCAGTTCCGTCTTCTTTTTTTATCGCTATACCAATGTCTATATTATTTGCACCCATTTTATCCATTTGAGATGATACTGTAGATGTAATTGCACTTCCAATAGAAACAATCCCTATAACAGATGATATTCCTATTATAATTCCTAGCATAGTTAATAATGAACGCATTTTGCTTGATTTTATACCTGCTATCGCAAGTGCTATATTCTCTTTTATAAACATAACTTTTCACCATTTTGAAACCTTCTAGTATATTTGTCGTTATGTTCTTCTGATACTATTTTCCCATCCTTCAATGTTATGATTCTCTCTGTTTCTCCTGCAAGTTCATAATTATGAGTTATAAAGACAATTGTCTTCTTCTCCATTTCATGTACCTTATGAAATAAATCCATAACTAGCCTACCAGTTGATGAATCAAGTGCTCCTGTTGGTTCATCAGCAAGTATTATGCTTGGATCATTTGCAAGTGCACGTGCAATTGCCACTCTCTGTTTCTGTCCACCTGATAATTCATTTGGAAGATGCTTCATTCTATCTTTCATTCCAACAAGTTCTAGAAGCTTTTCTGCCCGTTCTTTTCTCTCCTGCTTTCCCATTCCATAATAAAGCATTGGTAACTCAACATTTTTCAAAGCTGAACTCCTCGGTATTAAGTTATAAGTTTGAAACACAAATCCTATCTTCTTATTTCTAACTTCTGATAATCCATTATCTGTTTTTTCACCAACATTTGTTCCACTTAAAATATATGTTCCAGATGTTGGTCTATCAAGTGCTCCTATAATATTCATTAAAGTGCTTTTTCCTGACCCTGACGCACCAACTATTGATACAAATTCGCCCTCTTTTATTGTTATATCTATATTCTTGAGAATATCTAATTGATTGGGAGTTCCAATATAAAAGCTTTTTACGATGTTTCTCATTTCTATTATATTATCATTCAAAAAACTCACCTTCCACTTATTCGAATTTTTTCTCCAACTTTATGAGTTGAAGGGTCATCAATTATGATAATTCCATCTGATATTCCTTCACCTGAAATTTCTACACTGAAATCAGATTCAAGTCCTGTATCTACTGGTAACTCTTTAATTATATATTCATTTGGTTTTTCACTGCTTTTTTCTGCAACATATATGCTCTTCGTATCTCCACTTTCAACTATGCTATTAGATGCAACTGTATAAATATCAGATTTTTCATTTGTAATAATATTTATTCTTGCACTCATTCCTACCTTCATATTCTCATTTGTATCATCTACTTTAATTTTTGCCTCAAAACCTGCATCTGAGTTTGCTCCTTGAGACTGACTTTGTGAATTCTCTGATTGTGCTTGAGGTGCAGATCCCCCTCCTTTTTTAGCCGCTGGACTAACACTTTCTACTTCTCCTGCAAAGGTTTCATCCCCTGTTGCATCTGTTTTTATTTCTGCTCTCTGTCCTACTTTAACATTAGCTATATCGACTTCCTTAATTGGCACAGTTATTTCTATATTATCTAAATTTTCGATCTGAAATAAAACTCCATTTCCTGAATTTCCAACAACAGCATTTACATTTGTAACTATCCCATCACTTGTAGCCTTAATAGTGCAATCATCTAACTGCTGTTTTTGCTTCTCAATCGCAATTCTCTGACTTTTATTATTATAGTTTGTTTGTGCTGTTTCATAGTCACTTTTAGCCTTATTAAGAGCTTGGTCAACTTTAACCTTAGCATTTTCAAGAGCTGTTTTTGCCTTCTCATAATCTGATTTAGCAGTGTCATAATCTATCTTTATCTTATTTAAGTCGCTCTCAGAAATTGCTTGAGCGTTAAATAAGGCTTTATTCTTATCATATATTTTTGATTTATCATCAAGAGTAATTTGTGCTAAACTTAGTGTTTCTTCTGCATTTTTAATATCTGCATTTGAATTGTTATTATATAAATTCAATTCATCATTATATTCTTTTTGAGCTGAATCAAGCTGTGTCTTAGCATTAGCTTCAGTTGCATCTGCTGTAGCTGTAGCCTGTTCAATATCTTTTTCTAACCCATTTGAATCTAGTACCGCTAGAACATCTCCAACTTTAACCTTATCTCCCTCTTTTACTTTTACCTCTTGGACTGGATTGTTCAAGGTACTGTATATGTTAGTTGATTCTTTACTTTTTATTTCTCCCAAAACATTAACACTATTTACAATCTTCCCCTTAGAAAGAACTGTACTCTTTACTTGCGGAGCTGACTTAGGCATAATAAACTTTCCTATTATGATAGCTCCAATTAATATAAATATTGTACATATTAATATTACTTTTTTGCTTGGCTTCTTTTTTAGTTTCATCCCCTTAAGACTTATGCCCTTAGGTTTTAACTTTTTTACATCTAATTTCGGCATTTTTAAAACTTCCCCCTATTCTTAACAGCCTTTTTATCCATGTAATAGTAATTAACTAACATTGTCATATATATGTTACTCTTTAAGCATCATTAATTCTTACACTACCCTTACAAACTTCCACTATATTGAATTTATGTAACTTTACCAATCTAATATTCATCAGTATATCACTAATGCTTTAACATAACCCTTAATAAAACATTAATTTTTCCTTAAATAAAAGCTTAATATAAATCAGTTCCTGTCATATCACTTATATAATAACCTAAGTTTAATTATTCTTATATTGATAAACCTTACATTTACCTTTCAATTCTGTAACAATAATATGGATAAAGACATATTATGAATAATTCCACTTAACATAAAGGCTGCTTCGAAGTAATTATTTCAAAGCAGCCTTTTATATTTATTAACAATAAAAACTCTATTTAATTTTAAAAAACTCATCTTTAATATTCCCATTTAGCGTCGGTGATAATTCATTTAATTTCCTTAATATGCTAGTCTTATTCTCGCCACCTGCTAAAGTTGGAATATAATCATTTTTATCATTTCTTGAAGAAATCATTGCTGGAATTACTTTATACTCAAGACTAGATAATTTATCATCTTCAATATTAACTTTAATTTGAAGTATGAAAGTTCTTTTATCTGATGGATTGGAATTTCCTCCGAAACAAAAGTTTCCCATAGAGTATGCTATAAATTTCCCCTTATAATCTTCCATACTTTCAATTACATGTGGATGAGAACCAATAACCGCATCAGCTCCATTATCTATAGAAAATCTAGCTAAACTTTTTTGGACATTATCTGGTTCATATTTTTTCTCTACTCCCCAATGAAAATATGGAATGACAACTTCTGCTCCCTGCTTTCTTAACTCACTAATATCGGTTATTATTTTAGATTTTAAATTATTAGAATATTCCCAACCTGTATATCCTAAAAATCCAAATTTTATTCCTTGAATATCCTTTAATATTTTATATCCTTCACCACATATATCAATATTCTTTTCTTTTAAAGTATTAATCGTATCATTTATACCTTGCTTTCCATAATCATAAATATGATTATTTGCTATCGTAACACCTTCTATTGATCCGCTAGTAAGAATGTTAACGTATTCCTTAGGTCCTTTAAAATTATAAAATACTTCTCCATCTTTATGTGCTTTATCTTTGGAATCTGTAAATGTAGTTTCTAAATTCACTAATGTATAGTCATCTTTACTAAATACGCTCGATACATTTTGCATAAAATAAGAATAATTCTTTCCACTGCCTATAAACGCTGCTGGTAGGCTACCATCATAAGGGAATTTAGTGTCAGTCCCTAAAGTGAAGTCCCCTGCAAAAGAAATAACAATCGTTTTCTTTATTGGTTCTTTGAGTTGATTAGTTTTATAATCATCATCAGTTGACTTATCAGTTTCTCCATTTACTTTATCGTTAGCTGTATTTTCTTTATTGCTTAATCCTTCTCTATACCTTAAATAGATTAAAGAACTAGTTAATACTAATATAGTTACCAATATAAAAGTTATATATTTAAAATAATTACTTTTTTTCTTCTTATCTCTTATGTATGTTTCTCCATGGCTGATCCTAGAGTTTTTATCATTCATATATAGACACCTAACCTTTTAGTTTTGAGTTATCTTTATACAAATGCTAACATATTATACATTTTGATTCTATATTTTATATGTAATACTCCATCTAAATCCAAACAATATTTGTTCATAAAAGAATTCTTTTATTTAAAATGTATTTCTAATATTTAATGAAACCCAATAAGTGTTGATAAAGTTCTAACTCTCATCAATTACCTGCAACCATATGAACACATACTAAATTTAAATACCACATTTTGTTACTTAAACGATTCTCTTTTTACTAGCTTAGTATCTATAATATAGTGATTTATCGCCGTATCATTATTTTCTAGAAAATCTATTAAAATTTTTGTAGCATAATACCCTAGTTCTTCAGATTTAATGTCAACTGATGATAATGATGGTATTTGAAGCTCCGCTAATGGACTATTATTAAATCCCACTACATCTATATTTTTAATTTTTCTGTCATTGAGTACCTTAAGCGTACCAAATGCTAGTACATCATCCTCTGCTATTATGGCTGTAGGAGTAATATTTTCTAACAATTTAATTGTTCCATCTATTCCTTCCTGTTCATTAAAATCATCCATAATCGCAAAATTTTTATCCTGTATTGAAATTCCGTTAATTTCGCATGCAACTTTGAATCCTTTAAATCTATCTTTTGTAACATTCCATTCCTTCTTTGCGCCTAGAAAAGCAATAGATTTATGCCCTTTCTTTACAAGTTCATTTACTAAATTGTAAGTAGCCTGAAAATTGTCATTATCAACCCATAGCAAATTTTCCGATTCTTCCGGTCTTCCTATTACTACAAATGGGAATTGTGTTTCCTTAAGATATTTAATACTTCTATCATCAGTTCTTGCACGTAATAAGCATATTCCATCAACTAAGTTACTTGTTATGAAATTATTTATATATTCCAATTCAGCTTTTTCATCCTCACTAAATGCATATGTAATATAATACTTTTTGTTTTGAGCGTATTTGCTCATTCCCTTCATAGCTTGAATAAAAAACGTATTAGTTATCAAGTCTTGAGCTTCATTAGGTAAAACCACACCTAATATTCTGCTTTTCTTATTTGCCAGACTCCTAGCTATCGCATTTGGCTTGTATTTCAATCTCTTTATCGCATCTCTAACTCTTTCCTTAGTTTCTTCACTTATCTGTGAACTATCTGATATAACTCTCGATACAGTTGATGGAGATACATTCGCTTCTCTTGCTACTTCCTTTATTGTAACTTTCATAACTTACTCCTATTCTCAATAATAAATTACTTATAAAGTTTACTAACATAAAAACATCTTAATCACATTCTAATATACTATCTTTTTAGGAATAATCGCTTAATGACAGTAAAAACTTATATATGTCACGCTTTATAACTATTTTCCTTTAATAATTTTAATATTAACATACTTAAAATAATGTTACAATTGCCATATATATGGTTTTATTAAACAGCAATCAAATAATCTTTCTTGCTATTACTAGGAATCATAAATTGAGGCACGCTATCTAATTAACAAATAAATATGTAGTTAATCTCCACCATAATTAATGAGTATATATTATTGTAGAGATTATCTTTCATATAAATTATCACTATCCTTTACTTTTGCTATAGTACCTCCTAATTATCACACCTTCCATAAGTTCTAGTGATCTGATGAATTTTTTCTGCTAATTGATCTGTCAATGCATCTTTCCTTACTCTCCAACGCCAATTATTCCCCAATGTTGAAGGCAAATTAATTCTGGCTTCATTTCCCAAATTCAAGAAATCTTGCATTTGTGCCATGGAAATATTCGCGATACTGCTCCAAGCACCCCTAATAAATCCCCAGTTATACCCCTCTTCTTTATTTAGACCTAAATACGTTATTGCTCTTTGAACTTCTTCTTTAGGTGCTGTTTTTTCAATCCATCCTCTTACAGTATCATTATCATGTGTACCAGTATAAACTATAAAGTTCTTTTCATAGTTATGAGGTAAAAAAGGATTTGAGCTATCTGAATCAAATCCAAATGTCAATATCTTCATTCCAGGAAACCCTGTATCATTTCTGAGCTTTATTGTTTCTTCAGTAAGTGTACCTAGATCTTCTGCAATTATATTAACTTCACCAAGCTCATCTTTAATTACATTGAAAACTTTTATTCCAGGGCCTTTAACCCATTCACCATTTTCTGCTGTTAGATCTCCATAAGGAATAGACCAATATGATTCAAATCCTTTAAAATGATCTATTCTAAGTACATCATATAAGTTCAAACTTTGTCTTATGCGATCAACCCACCATTTATAGTCCGTTTTCCCCATATAGCACCAATCATAGATTGGATTTCCCCATAATTGTCCTGTGGCAGCAAATATATCCGGTGGACATCCAGCAACTTTTAATGGTTTTAGTGTATTTTTATTAAGTAAGAATGCTTCAGGATTCCCCCATACATCAGCACTGTCCTCTGCCACATATATAGGCATATCTCCTATTATTTCAATTCCCAAATTATTAATATAGGCTTTTAAATTATTCCATTGTTTATAGAACTCATATTGCAAAAACTTCCAAAATCCTATTTCATCTTCTAATAAGATTTTATACCTATTTATTGCCTCTGTTTCTCTTAACCTAATGTCTTCATCCCATTCATACCAGCTCTTCAAATCAAAATGTTTTTTTATTGACATATACAATGCATAATCATCAAGCCAATAGGCCTCAGCTTCTTGAAATTTAATTAAATCCTTATCTTGTCTTAATTTAAATTTTTCGTATGCTATTTTTAATACCCTTAATTTTTCTTTAAAAATCAAGCCATAATCTATATCCTCTGAACTTTCCCCAAAGTTCACTGAATAATAATCGCTCTCATCTAAAAATCCATCCTGTCTTAAAATATCAAACTCTATAAAATATGGATTCCCAGCAAATGCCGAGAAAGATTGATATGGTGAATCTCCAAAACTTGTAGGCCCTAGCGGAAGTATCTGCCAATACTTCTGACCCGCCTTTTTTAGAAAATCTCCAAATTTATATGCTTCTTTACCAAATGTCCCTATCCCATACTTTCCTGGCAGAGAAGCAATGTGCATTATTATACCACTACTTCTATTCATATATTCCTCCTAATTTCCAACGTTTGTTTTAAATTTATTTCTATAACTAATCTCTACTCTCTTCATGCTCAAGCAACCGCTTGCGCAAAGACACATATTAAACTACATTAACAAGAATATAGTAACAATAGCTAATATACGCTCTCTTAATGACTATTTTATAGATCCTTGAACAATACCTGCAATGATATGTTTTTGAACAAAGAAATAGAATATGATTATTGGAATTATTGCTAAAATTAATGCTGCCATTGCTAATTCCCATTGTTTTGAAAACGCTCCGAAGAAATTGTTCATGGCTAATGGTATAGTATTTATCTTTCCGTTTATAGTTAAAAATGGTAATAAAAAATCATTCCATATCCATATGCTATTTAAAACTGCAACTGTAACGGTAATTGGCTTTAATAATGGCAATAGAATTTTCATATATGTCTGCCATTTGCTGCATCCATCTATAGTTGCCGCTTCTTCGACTTCTTTTGGTACTCCTTTAATGAAACCATGATATAAGAATATGCTCATGCTAACCCCAAACCCTATGTACATAAAAATAAGCCCATAGTGTGTTCCTAGCATTTGAAATGGTCCGAACTGGATTTTTGCCATCCATTTTACAAGCGGTATCATTACTGCTTGAAATGGAACAATCATTCCCGAAGTGAATATATAAAATATTATCTTACTCTTTCTTGACTGATCCCTTACTAGCATCCATGAAGCCATTGATGAAAAAAGAATTATTAGTACCACACTTCCTATAGTTATTATCATAGAATTTGCAAATGAACTTATTACACTCATTTTTTTCATAGCATCTAAATAATTCTGAAAATTCCATGTATCAGGAAGACCAGTTGTGTTTGAAAAAATCTCTCTTCTTGTCTTAAATGAATTTATAAGCATCAAGTAAAATGGTGTCATATATGCTATCAATAATAACCATGAAAATACTTCTAATAGTTTTAATCTGCCAGTATAACTATCTAGTGTCTTTAGCTTTTTATTTACTTTAACTTTTTCTATGTTATTAACAACTTTACTTGGCTCCATTATACCTCTACCTCCTTTTTCTTATTAAAGTAAACTTGAGTTAAAGAAATAGTAGTTACTAGTACAAAGAATATAATAGCTTTTGCTTGTCCTATTCCCATATTGTTCACAATAAACGCTTCATTGTAAATATTTAATGCTAACATTTCAGTGGTTTTCATTGGTGTAAGTGAAAAATTTAAATCAAATAACTTGAATGAATTTGCTAAAGTTAAGAATAAACAAATTGTGACCGCTTGTCTAACCATAGGTATTGTTATATTTTTAAATGTATGCCACCCATTAGCTCCATCAATATGTGCTGCTTCTATTAAGTCAGTCGGAACATTTTCAAGGGCTGCCACATAAATAACCATTATATATCCAGCATATTGCCATGTCGAAACGATTAGCATTGCTAGCATTGCCGTAGTTGATGCTTGTAAAAGTGATGTCGAAAGTGTTGCACTTCCCAATGCTTTACCAACTCCTGTAAATACTGAATTAAACATAAATTGCCATATAAAACCTAAAATTAATCCTCCTATTAAGTTTGGCATAAAGAATCCGGTTCTTAAGAAACTACTAGTTTTTAATTTTCTAGTTACTATATACGCTAGTCCAAACCCTATTATATTTATAGTTATTACGCTCGCAATTGTATATAACACTGTTATCTTTAGAGAATATATAAATTGTACATCTTTAAAGATTCCTGTATAATTTTTTATTCCAACAAAATCATAATGAGGATTAGCACCATTCCAATTTGTAAATGTATAATATATACCTATTATAAACGGAATTATTACAACCATTGTCATAGCAAATAAAGCTGGTCCGACAAAAATCCAAAAATCTTTAATATCTCGTGATTTCTTACTCATACACTTACTCCTTTCTTAATAATAGTTAGCTCTATCTTATAATTTAAAATACTTATACAAAATTCATGAGGAGGTATTAATCCCCTCATGAATAAATCTTATCTAATATTATTTAGCTTTTGTAGCATCTTGAATTCCTTGTAACATATCTTTCTTTGCTTGTGGCCCCATATCTGTATTAATAAATTTAGAGAATAAAGGCGCTAAGCTATTCTTGTTAAATCCATCTGGTAGATTAGTGAATGCCCAAGGAAGAGTCTTTCCTTCTTTGTTATATTCAGAAATTGATTTATTTAATTCATTATCACTTTCAACTGTAAAGTTTGTAAATGCTGGAATCATATTCATATCCTTAACTAATGCCTCTTGACCTGTTTGACTTGTAACCATCCAGTCCAAGAATTCTTTAGCTTCTTTATTAATTTTAGAATCTTTATTTACTACCCAATACATTGGAACGCCTACTGGAATAGACCCACTCATTTTTGGATCATTATTAATTGCAAGTGGTGCAAATCCCATATGGAACTTATTATTCGAATCTTCCAGCTTTTGTAAATCCCCAGCAACCCAGTTACCTTGATGCAAGAATGCAGTCTTTCCAAGTGCAAAGTTACCAACTTGAGTACTAAATCTATAGTGTCTAGATTCTTTCCTCCACCATATTTACAAAGTAATTCAACTAAGTTCATCCAGTCATTAAATTGCTTATTATTAACTATATCTGCTTTCCCTGCAAGATAGTCCTTTGTAAATTGAGCTGGATTATCTTGAGTTGCAAGTGGTATATTAAATGTGTGATTACCAGTAACCCAGAATTCTTTTGTTGTATAAGAAACAACATTATCAAGTCCTAATTCCGCTTTTTTACTATCTAATGTCTCAAACGCTGCTTTTAATTTATCAAAGGAATCTAGAGATTTGGGATCGATACCAGCCTTGTCCAAAATATCTTTATTATATAACAAGCCATACCCTTCTGTTGCTGCTGGCATTCCATATACTTTTCCGTCGATAGTTACTGTATCTAGTGTTCCTTTAACAGCATTTTTAACCCAGCCTTGATCGCTTAAATCATCAATTTTATGTTTCCAAGTTTCATAATCCCCAGCTCCTTGAATCATAAATATATCTGGTTCCGTACCCTTTTGAAATTCTGCCTTTAACGATGCGCCATAATCAGCTCCACCGCCCACTGAAGTAACTTCGACTTTTACGCCTTTTTCCTTTTCATATTTTTTAGCAAGTTCTTGAAGTGCATCATTAATTTCAACCTTTAATTGATATACTTTAATTGTTTTTCCACTTCCACCATCGCTTGAACTTTGCGAACTTGCTCCTGATGAGCTTCCGCATCCAACCATAGTACCAGCCAATAATGTAGAAGCTAAAATTGTTGATAATATTTGTTTTGTTTTCATTTAAATACCCCTCCATTAAAATTTTGTTTAACATTCTAAATGATTTTCAAGAATACCAAACATATATTTATATAACACATACCAAAAAATTTATTTAAGCATGTATGTTAATCACTTCACTTCGCAAACGATTGCGAAAGTTTTAAAAAAATGCAGTCTTTTTAGCATATCAAGCTATCCAGACCCTATTTGTTAACCTTTTCTCAAGTAAATCTACTTCCTAATGATATAAGTATATCAATCAAAGAAAACTTTTACAAATTATATTATCCTTTGTTTTTGATTAAATTTGATGGCTTTTCTATGTTTTATTACCATTTACTCAATTATAGGCCGCTTTATAAAAACGGTTGCATAGATTCTTCTCATTTATTCATACCTATTTTCGGCTTTATACGTACTTATTAATATTAACTTATCTTTTCTTGTTAACTTTTTTATTTCATATTCTCTTTTCATTGCATCTTTTCTATTTTCAAACACTTCATGATATACTAATTTAACTGGCCCTCTTCCCCTTGTATACTTTGCTCCACATCCATCCGAATGCATTTGGATTCTTTTTCTTAAGTTATTTGTCCATCCTGTATAAAGTGTTCTATCTGAACATTCTACAATATACACATAATTCATTTCGCTCTCCAATTCCAAAAAACTTATATTAATCTATATATATTTTATACTGCAAATAATCATAAGACAATTTATATTTTCATTGTCCTATGATTATTAACAATTTAATAGTTTCACACAATATAGTATTATTTAAAATCGGTTTATACTTAAAACATATGTTAAATTTCTTTTATCTCATTTATCTTAGATTTATAATCTTCTATTTTTTTAACTGTCTCCAAAAAATACATTGCTAAAGTTATCTAAGTTCAAATCTTCATATTTTCTTAAAAATGGCATTAATCTTTCTAATATTTTATTAATGGAGTTTTCAGAATCTGATTCTATATTTAATGGCAGCACAGGCTCATGCAGCGATAATCTTAACAATAACCAGCCATCTCCATTTTCTCTATCGCAATTTATCTTTATTCCTTCATAATTTTTAGGTTCAATAGTCCATACATTCACATGATCTACATATTTCTTCAAGCCTTCTATTATCATTTCTCCATATGATTTAAAATCTTCCCTCTTTATGTTTATTCTCATATCCATACTTTCCTTAGGATATTTCAAATTTTCTATAAGGCTTGATATTTCTTTTCCTTCATCTTTTAACTTAGCCATCTTAATTAGTATTTTGGCTATTAAATATGCCCCATCATCTAAAAAGTAATTTTCTTTTAAAGCTGCGTGTCCTGATGTTTCTATTGCTAAGCAGCTTAACTTTCCTTCTTTATTTAACCTTTTAGATTCATTTATTACATTCTTATATCCTCTTTTAAATCTATGATGGATACCACCTAAACTAGTTATAAAATCTGAAAGTCCAGTAGAGGTTACTGAATCTGTAACGATAATTGAATTTGGATTTTCCTCTAGCACTATTGAAGATATCAATGCTATAAGTGCATTTTTATTTATTTCTTTTCCATCACTACTAACTATAGCCGCTCTGTCTACATCTGTATCAAAAATTATTCCTAAATCAGCTTTATTATTAAGTACTGCTTCTTTTATAGAATTCATAGCTTCTTCATTTTCTGGATTAGGAATATGGTTAGGAAAATTTCCATCCGGTTCTGTAAATTGACTTCCCTCAACACTCGCACCTAATTTCTCTAGAACTTTATATGCAAAAAAACCACCTGCTCCGTTTCCTGCATCTACAATTATTTTGGTTCCCTCTAAAGGTCTCTCATAATTTGTTTTTGAATTTACATTCTTTCGTATCTTATCAACTAATATATTTGAATAAACATCTATGAAATAGATTGTTTCAACTAGCCCTTTAGTAGTACATTTCTTTTCTACTAAGTTAGAACATTCAATTATGTTTTCAATATCTTCTTTTTCGCATCCACCTTCTTTAGTAAAAAACTTCAATCCATTATAGTAATACGGAAGATGACTTGCTGTTATCATTACAGCTCCATCGCATGAATAATTCTCTAATATAGTTGTCATAAACATTGCAGGAGTCGTACATATTCCACAATCATAAACATTGCAACCAGAATCAACTAAAGCTTCTATTAATGATTTTTTCAATTCTGGTCCAGATAACCTTGAATCCATGCCAACTGCTATTTTTATATTTTTATTACTGAGTCCTTTAGTTTTTTTAAGCCACTCTACAAAACCAAATCCCACATTATTCACTAAATTAGGTGTAAGATTTTTAGCTCCTTCATATTCTATAGCTATTCCCCTTATGTCAGTTCCACTTTGCAGTTTTTTAAGTTCTTGTAGCATAATAATAACTCCCCTCTAAAACAAAAATTCATGATAAGACACCTACTGCAATAAATTTAATATATTTAATAAACACTAATAAATACTTTTTCACTATTGAATGTTACTTACTTATTTTCAATTTCTTCCACTAAAGCAAGCCTTTCTGAATGACGTCCACCTTGAAACTTTGAATTTATCCAAGTGTCTACAATTGTAAGTGCTAATCCTTCTCCTGTTACTCTTTCACCTAAACATAAAACATTTGTATTATTATGCTCTCTTGTCATTTTAGCTGAGAAGCAATCTCCAACGACAGCGGCTCTTATTCCTTTATGTTTATTAGCTGCAATTGACATTCCAATTCCTGTCCCACAACATAATATTCCCAAATCGCATTCTTTAGATATCACTGCTTTAGAAACCTTAATTGCATATTCAGGATAATTTACACTTTCACTGCTATTAGTTCCAAAATCCTCAACCTCTATATTTTTAGATATAAGATGCTTTTTTATAGCTCCTTTTAAATTAATGCCACCATGATCGCAACCTAATGCAATTTTCATTCGCTTCATCTTCTTTCTATATTTATTAATTGAAACTTATGCTGACTAGTAGTATAATTGATGTTAAATTAACAGGAGAATACTCGCAATATTCTCCTGATATTTTAATTATTCTTAATGAGTTAAGGGGTATTGTTGATGCCTATTATTTTTTGATTAAATGAATCAATATTGTCTGATAAGTTTTCTCTAAATAATGATGAACCTATAACAATATCTCTAGCTCCTGACTTAATCACATCTTCTATATTATCTAAATTTATTCCTCCATCTACCTGAATAGTAAATCCATAATTGTTCTCGCTTTTAATATCATTAAGTTTCCTTATCTTCTCCAAACTAAACGGAATGAACGTTTGTCCCCCAAATCCTGGTTCTACAGACATTACTAAAACTCTATCTAGAAGAGAATAAACGTGTTCTAAACAACTTATTGGTGTTGCTGGATTTAAAGCTACTCCCGCTTTTATCCCAAAACTTTTTAGATAATGTATACTTTTATACAAGTGAGTTGCAACTTCTGAATGTATAGTAATACTATTCGCGCCTGCTTCCACTAAAGCTTCAACAAATTCATCTGGATTTGTGACCATTAAATGAACATCAAACTCAGCATCGGTTAACTTTCTTAAAGAAGCCACTTGATCTAATCCTATGGATATATTAGGAACATAATGCCCATCCATAATGTCAATATGGATGACTTGAATATTTTTTTCGTTGAATACTTTAAAATCATCTGAATAATTACATACATTTGCTGATAATAGTGATGGTGAAATTATTGTTTCCATCTACAATCCCCCATTCTTACTTCATTTATTACTTTATTTTGACTTATAATAATGACTTAACTGTTTCAACTATATGTGCTGCTGTTAAATTATATTTTTCTAATAAAACTTCAGCATTTCCTGATCTTCCAAATTCGTCATTTATTCCAATTCTTTTAATCTTTACTGGATGTTCTTCAATCAATAACTCTGCGACTGTTGAACCCAATCCACCTATTATGCTATGTTCTTCTACAGTTACAATCTTTCCTATTCTTTTTGCAATATCAACAATTAATTCATTATCAAAAGGTTTTATAGTTGATATATTTACAACTGTTGCGTTTATTCCTTGCTCACTCAACTTTTTAGCTGCTTCTAATGCCTTTGCTACCATCAATCCTGTTGCAACTACAGCTATATCTTCACCGTTTAATAAGACTTCTCCTTTTCCAATTTTGAACTCATAGTCTTCACTGTGTATATCTGGAGTTGCTGATCTTCCTAATCTTATATATACTGGTCCATAGTATTCCTTCGCAGCAAATATTGCTTTTTCTGCCTCAATAGCATCTGCTGGATTCAATACAACCATATTAGGTATACTTCTCATTAAAGAAATATCTTCAATAGCTTGATGACTTCCTCCATCTTCACCAACTGTTATTCCTGCATGAGTTGCTACTATCTTAACATTTAAATTTGGATATGCCACTGAGTTTCTTATTTGCTCAAATGCCCTTCCTGCTGCAAACATAGCAAATGTACTTGCAAATGGTATTTTTCCACATGTAGCAAGGCCTGCTGCAGTTCCAATCATATCCCCTTCAGCTATTCCCATATCGAAATATCTTTCTGGTGCATGTTTTTTAAATTCTATACTTTTAGTTGCCTTTCCTAAATCAGCTTCTAATACTACAACATTTCTGTCTTCTGATAATTTCTTTAGAGCCTTTCCATAAGCTTCTCTTGTTGCCATTCCCATTATCTTATGCCTCCTTCTAATTCAGCTAACGCTTTCATAGTTTGTTCTTCGTTTGGCGCTGATCCGTGCCATGCAACGTTATTTTCCATAAATGAAACGCCTTTTCCTTTTACCGTATTACAAACTATCATTGTTGGCTTACCTTTTGTAGCTGCTGCTTCATCTATTGCCTTAACTATTTCTTCAAAACAATGCCCATTTATAGTTAAAACATTCCACCCAAATGATTTGAACTTTTCGTCAACAAGACCTATACTCATTACTTCATCATTAGAACCATCTATCTGCAATCCATTAAGATCAAGAAAAGCAGTTAAATTATCAAGCTTATAGTGAGCTGAACTCATTGCCGCTTCCCATATTTGTCCTTCTTGTACTTCCCCATCTCCAAGTATTGCATAAACTCTGTAAGAACTTTTATCTAACTTTCCTGCTAAAGCCATTCCATTTGCTGCTGAAAGCCCTTGTCCTAGTGAACCTGTAGACATATCAACACCTATTATTTTTTTCATGTCTGGATGTCCTTGTAATTTAGATTCGTACTTTCTTAATCCTAAAAGTTCTTCCTTAGAAAAATATCCTCTTTCTGCTAAAGTAGCATATAGCGCTGGTGCTGAATGTCCCTTTGATAATACAAATCTATCTCTATTTGGATTCTTAGGATTTTGAGGATCTATATTCATCTTTTCAAAATATAATACAGTAAGAATATCTGTAATTGATAAGGAACCGCCTGGATGCCCCGATTTTGCTGCTGATACACTTTTAATAATGCTTATTCTTATATTGTTCGCTATCTTTTTTAAATTTTCGTTCACAAATAACACTTCCTTCTAAGTAATTAAGATCTTATTACTACTTTTAATTCTGTACCTTCCATAGCTGCCTCTATTCCAGATCTCCAATCCTTAAGATCTACAATTTTTGTTATTAATGCTTCTGGGTCAACTTTTTTTGCTTCCATTAACTCTAGTGATTTTATCCAAGAACTTGGTTTTTGTGATCTAGATCCAACGTATTTAATCTCTCTTTGAATAATAGCTTCTTGGTCTAATGGATTTTTAATATTTGCAAATAATCCTACTTGAACAAATTCACCTTTTTTCTTTATAAGTCTTAATCCCTGATTTACAGCTGGAACTGCTCCAGAGCAATCAAACGCTCTATTAACACCATATCCATTAGTCTTTTCCATTACTATTTTTTCTAAATCTTCTTGTAATGAATCAACAATCACATCAACACCTAATTTTTTACCAAACTCTAATCTTTCTTTGTCCTTTGTAACTCCACTTAAAATTACTTTAGCACCTTGTGACTTAACTACTTGAGCTAGAAGTAATCCTATTGGTCCTGGTCCTAATATTAAAACTACATCATCTTTATCTATAGTCGTTTTCTCTAAAGCAGCATGTACACAACATGCAAGTGGTTCAGTTAATGAGGCTGCCAAAAAACTAACATTATCAGGTAATACATGTACACTTTCTTCTCGTGATAGCACATATTCTGCAAAACTACCATTTACTTGAGTTCCAATACCCTTTCTTGAAGGACATAAATTATAATCTTTACTCTTACAGTAATCACATGTTCCACAAGTTTCAAATGTAGTCTCACTTGTTACTCTATCTCCTATTTTAATTTCCTTAACTTCTTCCCCTACTTCAACTACTGTTCCCGAAAACTCATGTCCCAAAACTACAGGTGTCTTTATATTTCCATATTCACCTTTAAATGAATGTAAATCTGATCCACATATTCCACTATACTCTACTTTTATTTTCACAAAGTTTTTAGTAGCTTTTGGCTCCTGCATATCTAATAGTTCCATTTGATCATATCCTGGATTTGTTTTTGTTAATGCTTTCATTATTGCTAACCTCCTGCTTTAAATAAATCTACAATTATTTATTCTATTAAATTTTTTATTACTTCGTTGTTATCCAAATAAAGGTTGAACTAATTGTGATAATTTTAGTACTAACCAGTTAAGCAAATTACCACCTGTATCTATGTTAGATACTAATGCCACACCTTCTGGCATCTTAAATTGAGCTGAAGCCAACATTTGTGTAAATACTGGTGCAAAATCTGTAGCCATATATAATGAAATGGCCATTACTATTGTTCCTGTTATAACTGAGTGCACGATATTTCCTTTTCTTGATCCTACTATAAATGCTACACAGAAAGGAATTGTTGCTAAATCAGCAAATGGTAATACTTTATTTCCTGGCAATATTACAGCTAAAAAGATTGTAATTGGTACTAAAATTAGTGCTGTTGATATAACTGCTGGATGCCCAACTGCAACTGCAGCATCTAATCCAATATAAAGTTCTCTATCTCCGTATTTCTTTTGTAAAAACTCTCTTGCTGCTTCCGAAACTGGTATTAGACCTTCCATTATTATCTTAACCATTCTTGGCATTAGAAGCATAACTGCTCCCATTGTTATTCCCATATTAAATGTCTTACCAATGTCATATCCTGCTAAAATTCCTAGTACCCAACCTATAACTATTCCCATCATCATAGGTTCACCAAATATACCAAATTTCTTTTGAATAGTGTCAGGATCAGCTTTTATTTTGTTTAATCCCGGAATTTTTTCAACTAAGTAACCCACTAAAAATCCTAAAGGTGCGAAAGATGCTGTTGAGGCTGTAGGTAGTGATACACCTTCTAAGTCATAAAAATTTCCTATCATTGGGGCAGTTTTATCTGCTATAAATAAAGTTACTACTTCTAAGAGAACTGCACAGAAGATTGCGAAAAACCAATTGTTAGTTAATATATACCCTGTTGCTCCAGCTGCTATAAAGTGCCAATAATTCCAAATGTCTATATTCAAAGTCTTTGTTGTTTTAGTTAATATCATTAATATATTAACGCCCATGATTATAGGTATTAAAATTGCTGCTACTGGAGAAGCCCAAGCCCCTGCAGCTGCAGACGGCCATCCCGTATCTAGTACTGTTAATTTTAATCCAAATCTTTCAACCATTTGTTGTGCTGCTGGCCCTAGACTTCCAGTAAGTAAATTAATTACTAAATTTATGCCAACAAACCCAATTCCAATTGTAAAACCAGCTTTTAATGCTTTCTTCAATCCTATACCAAAAACTAATCCTATTATCAGAATAGCAATTGGTAAAATTACAGTTGGTCCAAGACCTAGGACATATTGTATAACTCCCATTAAATTATTCATGACATTTTTCCTCCCTTTATTTTATTTATTTAAATTACCTTCTTAACATCATTAAAAAGGTAATTTATAGCTTTGTTATCTTAAATAGCTCAATATTTTTTCATCTAACTTATCAGTACCTATTCCACTAATATAAGCTGTAGCCTTTATAGCTGGAATTTTAAATTCTCTTGGCAAAATAGTTGTTGAAATTATTAAATCCGCATGATCTTCTAATGACCCAACTTCTGCTATTTTGCATTGAGTTACAGTTGCATCAATATTATTTTCCTTTACTAATCTTTCCACTCTGTCACAAACCACTGTTGATGTTGCTATTCCAGCCCCACATGCCACTAAAATACGTTTTTTCATAATTAATTCCTCCCTTTATACACTTTGTAATTTATTCAAAATATTTTCAATGTCTTCTTGACTAGTTGCTCTTATAATTTGTTTTACTAGATCCTCTCTTTGTATAAGATCCATTAGCTCTCTTAACACTTCTAATTGACTATGAGGTTTGTTCAGTCCTAACATAAATACTAAATTTACTTTTTCCTCCTGTTTCTCATCTTCCATTAGTTTAAATTGTATTGGATTTTCTGGTACAACTATTGCAATAAATTCCTTTTTGACATGAACTGCATCAGTATGAGGTATTGCAACACTATAATTATTTAGTTTTATTCCTGTTGGAAAAATGCTTTCCCTTGATATTAAGCCATCTAAAAAACTTGATTCTACATATCCATATTTAAAGGCTTCATCATGCATCATCTTGAACAATTCATTTCTGTCTTTGCATGGTAAATTTACTTTTATTAATTTTTCATTAATAAACTTAACTAGTTCCATTATTACTTCTCCTTTCACTACACTATTTTTTACTTAACCTTTATGGCTATTTATATCGCAAGACTCATGCCAAACTTTTGGAATATTTTGATTTTATGAAAACAATTTCTTTACCTCTTTTTCAGATTGAGCTATACGCACGTTGTTTACTAAGTTTTTTTCTCTAACCATATAAAACAATTTTTTTATCTCTTCTCTATTGTCTTCTTTAAGTGCCAACATAAAAACTATATCTACCGCTGTTTCGTTATCCCATTGGATTGGTTTATTTAGTTTTGCTATAACTATAGCTGGTCTAATTATATTTTCAGGAAGTCCATGGGGAATAGCTACCTCTTTATTAAACACACTATTTCCCATTGCTTCTCTTTTATATAGATTTAACATAAACTTATTATTTACAAATCCCTTTTCTTCAAGTAACTCTGCCATTTTATCTATGACTTCTTCTTTAAATACACAGTCTAAGTTTAATAAAATAAATTCTTCATATATTAGCTTGTTTAGCCTCTCATAAACTAACATTTCCTTATTATCAAACTGTATCTCCATAAGCTTGATTAATCTATTAATTCCACTTCCATTTAATATACTGTCATAATCTATAAATGGTATGTTTGCAATATTTACTTTTATTGTTCCGCATACTGCCACAATATCGTATTCACTTGACATCTTAGTAATTTCAGCCTCCACATCTTTTTCACGAATAAGCCCCATTGCAAAAATTTCTATACTATGGTTAGCTGTTTTCAGATGACTTTCAAGGTATTTCTTTATACTTAGCGAGTTTCCTTCCCCAGTCAAACAAACAGTTATTATTGCTTTTTTCTTATTCTTTTTACCTGCTATTTCTGACTTAAACGTACCATTATATTCTTTAACTTCCTTTAGCATTTCAACTATATCTTCCAAGCTTGCTCCCTCTATAGAGGCTTTTCTAACGGCTTCTAATGCCAATAACGTGTCAACTCTAGCTAGACTCATAGTTTTGATTCCAGTCCTCTCTTCCACTATTGTTGAGAACATTCCCAATGACCCCATATCTACAAGTAGTAAACATCCCCGTCCTTCGTCTATTTCCTGAACTAACTCAATAG
This sequence comes from Clostridium sp. MF28, assembly GCF_002969175.1. Classification (NCBI taxonomy): domain Bacteria; kingdom Bacillati; phylum Bacillota; class Clostridia; order Eubacteriales; family Clostridiaceae; genus Clostridium; species Clostridium sp. MF28. The sequence goes on along the minus strand of NZ_CP014331.1, from coordinate 3,592,867 downwards.
TTCTTTCTATACCGCTTTCTGGAGATTCATCTAAAGCTATTTCTATACCAACTGTATCTTCCACCCCCAACAATTGATTAACAATGTCTGCAATTCCACAGGCTACATGTCCATGAGTTATTATGATTACTCTAACCTTTGGTTTTACATTAAACACATCTGAACAGAATTTCTTTATATAAATTGCTATATACGTTGTTTCTTCCTTTGGAATTTTTAACTTTGTGGATTTTTCTATCATTATTCTGATTTTCTCTGCAATTTTCATTTCTTGTACCATGGTTGCCTTTTCCATATGAATATTTGATTTTGTTATAACTTTTCCATTCATTACTCTTTCAATTGTAAAATTAATATGGATTGCTAAGGCAATAAAAAAACTATTATTTATAAATTTGTATTTTTCCCTCACTAATTCAAGAATTCCTTCTGTTATGTTTATAACTTCTGGTCTTACTATTGTTTTTAGCTCATTAATATTTAAAAGTTTAGTTATCTTTTTATTATCAATAATTTTACCTAACTTATTCTCAACTTTTTCTAAAAGAATTTCATCCATCTCTTCATTTTTTATTCCTTCTAATTCAAGCTTCTTAAATTGTTCCTCTATATAGTGATATATCTCGTTTTCGTTTACATATTTGTATATTTCATCTTTATTTTTTTGTTCATTCTTTATATCTATATATAAGTCATCTATTCCAAGATTTTTAACTTGCTTCTTCTCTTTCTGGCCTTCTGAAAGTGCACTCTTGATTGAAAGACTCAAATCTTCTATATCTATAACAACTTCATCTGTATTCTTAAACATATATTTTACATAACTCTTCGCACATATAACTTGAATATCGCTCTTTAATTGACCTATATTAGCTTTACAGTTATACATCATCAAGCACGTTAATACATCCTTTTTAACCAAGAGATTTCTATTAATTCTTCTGGCCTCTCTTGTTAAAAACATTACTATGACCTCTAATCTTTCAGATAACGGTCTTTCCGTTAATTTAGGTAATTCAATAAGTACAGGTATCCTTCTTCTAAAAGTCAATAGTAGATTAGATTCTGGGTTTTCTGTAGTCGCCGCCAGTATAAGAACGTTTACTTTTCGTTCAACATTAGTTTCACCTAACCTTCTATACTTTCCTTTATCTATAAGATAAAACAATATCTCTTGCCCTTCCGATGGAAGTCTATGAATTTCATCTAAAAATAAAATTCCCCCATTTGCTTTTTCAACTAATCCTTCTTTATCTGAATTAGCCCCAGTATATGCGCCTTTAATTACTCCAAACAACTGGGCTATGAGCAAATTTGGATTTTCTGCATAGTCTGCGCAATTAAATACTATGAAAGGGGCATCTTTAGACTTTACTCCACTTAATACAGAAAACTCATACATACATTCCGCCAACTCACTTTTCCCAACTCCAGAGCCCCCATAAATTAAGGTGTGAAGTCCATTCGGTGGATATAATATAGCCGCTTTTGCTAGGTCTATCTTATTTCTAAGACTCCCTCTATATCCTATAAGTTTTTGAAAGCTTTCCTCATTTTTATTATTATCTTTTTCTTTAATCACTAGAGTTTCATTTGGAAGTGTAGACTCATTTCCCCCTTTGATCTCTTGAATAACGTCTTTAATATTTTTACTTATAATACTACGTGAAATATTATAGCCTCTCTCCATCATTAGTTCTGTTACTTTTCGTTCCGATAAATTTATATTTTTTTTCAATATTTCTCTTAGATCTGCTAATAGCAGTTCTTTTCTTCTATCCCTAGAATCTGGAATATTTAGTTCATTTCTTTTTTGTATTACTTTTAGCCTTGGTATAGATAAGAATTCTGCAAGTTCTTGATCGGTATAAGGATTCTTTTTATCCTCACTATTAATAAGTTCTATTAATCTTTGCATGTAATCCCTCCACGATATACTATAATTATTTTGCACCTTAGTAATTATGATGTGTTTATTTTCATACTTTTTATTCCATAATATCTTATAGTAGCAATATCTATGCCACGGTACAATTTGTGCCAAATAGAAATGTCATTTTTTCTATTCTCCCCCTTTATAATTCAATTTCCTAAAAATACAAAAAATCGCGTAACCGAAAACATTGTAGACTACGCGATTTTTTATACTGATATGGTACACTATTTTACTTTTCTTGTATATCATTTTTACTTCATTTTTGGATGTAATATATTCTCATTTTTATTAATTCTATAGCATATAAGTTTATTGTATATACTTTTTAAACATTTAGTTGATCATAATACCACTTAAATTACTTTTCTCATATAAAATATTTCTGAATTAATAACATGTTCTAATTCGTGGCCCCTGCATTTCTATTACTTTCAATAGTTATGCACAGATTCTGCTAAACTATAAATTCATAAAAAAAGAAAGTAGCAGATTCAAAATCTGCTACCCTAATACATATAATTAAATATTAGTCTACTTTAGCTGTATCAATCCAGCTCATCATTCCTCTTAATTCCTTACCAACTTTTTCAATTGGATGTTCTGCTTCCATTCTTCTTCTTGCATTAAATCCTGGTCTATTAGTTTGGTTTTCTAACAACCAATTCTTAGCAAATGTACCATCTTGAATTTCAGTAAGAACTTTCTTCATTTCTTTCTTAGTTTCATCTGTGATGATTCTTCTACCAATTTGGTAATCTCCATATTCAGCAGTATCTGAAATTGAATATCTCATCATGCTTAATCCACCTTGATATAATAAATCAACAATTAATTTCATTTCATGCATACATTCAAAGTAAGCATTTTCTGGAGCATAGCCTGCTTCTACTAAAGTTTCAAAGCCAGCTTTGATAAGTTCTGAAACTCCGCCACAAAGAACTGCTTGTTCTCCGAATAAATCTGTTTCTGTTTCATCTTTAAATGTAGTTTCAAGAACTCCTGCTCTTGCTCCTCCAATTCCATTAGCATATGCTAATGCATATTGTTTAGCTTTTCCTGTTGCATCCTGATGTACAGCTATTAAACAAGGTACTCCAGCACCTTCAGTATATGTTCTTCTTACTAAATGCCCTGGACCTTTAGGCGCAACCATAAATACATCAACGTATGAAGGTGGAACCACTTGACCGAAGTGTATATTAAATCCATGTGCAAAGACTAATGCATTTCCTTCTTCTAAGTTTGGAGCAATTTCTTCATTATATATTTTTGCTTGCTTTTCATCTGGTAATAAAATCATGATTAAATCTGCTGCTTTTGCCGCATCTGCAACAGTTGCAACTTGCAACCCTGCTGCTTCTGCTTTAGCCCAAGATTTACTTCCGTTATACAATCCAACAACAACATCTACTCCACTTTCATGAAGATTTAATGCATGTGCATGCCCTTGGCTACCATATCCTATTATAGCAACTTTCTTTCCTCTTAATAAATTTAAATCTGTGTCTTTTTCGTAATACATTTTTGGCATTTTAATGACCTCCTAGTTAATATTAATATCTTCTTCACTTATTATTTGGTTAATTGGCGCACCAGGTGCAACCATAGGAAAAACTTTTTTATCACTGTTTATTAGATAATCTATAAGAACTGGACCTTCTGAATCCAGAGCTTTTCTAAGTATATCGTCTATTTCATCTACTTGAGTTATTCTAAATGCTTTAGCTCCAAAAGCTTCAGCAAGCTTAACATAATCTGTAGGTCTATCTAAAGTTGTCTCAGAATATCTTCCTTCGTAGAAGAAATCTTGCCATTGCCTTACCATTCCTAAACAATTGTTATTCATAATAACTTGAATTAATGGAAGATTGTTTTTAACAGCAGTAACTAATTCATTGCAGTTCATTCCAAAACTTCCATCTCCTGCAATATTAAATACTCTTTTATCAAATCTGCCTATCTGAGCTCCAATTGCTGCTCCAAGACCATATCCCATAGTTCCAAGTCCACCTGATGTTATAAATGTTCTTTCACTTTTAAAATTGAAATATTGAGCAGTCCACATTTGATGTTGCCCAACTTCAGTAGAAATTATAAAACTTCCGTCATTTAATTTATTCAACCTATCAAAGAACAATTCCGGAGTCAAGTCACAGTATGGCACTAATTTATTATTCTCTTTTAAATTATTTATATTATCCAACCATTCGTCATTTTTCTTTTCATCAATTATTGGTATTAATTGATTCAGTGCCACCTTTAAATCTCCTACTATACATGTATCGACTTTTATATTTTTATTTATTTCTGCTGGATCAACATCTATTTGTAATATCTTTGCATTTTTTATATGATTTTGATTACTTATAACTCTATCACTAAATCTAGCTCCCAGAGTTATTAATAAATCACATTTAGTTGCAGCAATATTTGATGCTTTTGTTCCATGCATTCCTATCATACCAGTATATAATTCATGATCATTTGGAAACTCAGACATACACATAAGCGATGTTGATACAGGACAATTTATCTTTTCCGCAAATTTTATTAATTCAGATGTTGCTCCAGATATACCTATACCTCCGCCTGCATATATAAGAGGTCTCTTGCTTTGATTTATTAACTCAACAGCTTCCTGTAATGATTTTTCTGTAATATGCTCTGATTTTCTAATTACCTCTTTAGGAATTATTTTATTATATTGAGTTTTTTCAGCAGTAATATCTTTTGGAATATCTATTAATACCGGACCCGGTCTACCTTCCTGAGCTATATAAAAGGCTTCCCTTATTACGTCCTGAAGTTCATTAATATCCCTTACAATATAATTATGTTTTGTTATAGGCATTGTGATTCCAGTTATATCAACCTCTTGAAAACTATCCTTTCCAAGTAATGGCTTTGCCACATTTCCCGTAATAGCAACCATTGGAATTGAATCCATATATGCAGTAGCAATACCTGTTACTAAGTTGGTAGCTCCAGGTCCTGAAGTTGCAAGACAAACTCCAACTTTTCCAGTGGCCCTTGCATATCCATCAGCCGCATGTGATGCTCCCTGCTCATGACAAGTAAGAACATGACGAATTTTATCCTTATATTTGTATAACTCATCATATATATTTAATACCGCCCCACCTGGATATCCAAATATAGTCTCTACCCCTTCATCAAGCAATGACTTTATTAATATTTCAGCCCCCGTCAATAACATTTTATTCACTCCTTTGCTTATAAAATGATCTCTGTTTGATAACTAGCAATGTATAAATTGATTTAGATTCTATTTTGTTGCCTCTAATTTCTCGCGAACTAGATTTCCCATTTCAATTGTTCCAACTTTCTTCTTACCTTCAGTCATTATATCTCCAGTTCTATATCCATCTTCAAGAACTGCTAAAACTGCATTTTCAATAGATTTTGCTTCTTCCTCTAATGAAAAACTATACCTAAGCATCATTGCTGCCGAAAGAATAGTTGCTAACGGATTAGCAATTCCTTGTCCTGCGATATCAGGAGCACTTCCATGAATTGGTTCATACATTCCAAGAGTTCCTTCCCCAAGCGATGCTGAAGGTAACATACCTATTGAACCTGTAACCATACTTGCTTCATCTGATAATATATCTCCAAATATATTTGAAGTTACAATTACATCAAATTGATTTGGATCTTTTACTAACTGCATAGCAGTATTATCAACATACAAATGATTTACTTCAACTTCTGGGTAATCCTTAGCCATCTCGTTAACTACACTTCTCCAAAGTCTAGAACTTTCTAATATGTTAGCTTTATCTACACTTGTAAGTTTCTTATTTCTTTTCATTGCTGTTTCAAATCCTATTTTAGCAATTCTAGTTATTTCATTTACATTATATCTTTCAGTGTCATAAGCACTCTTTACTCCATCTACTTCTTCCAATCCTCTTTCTCCAAAGTAAATTCCACCTGTTAATTCTCTAACTATGCAGATATCTATCCCATCTTTAACAATGCTATCTTTAAGTGGTGATTCATTTTTTAGTGGAGCATATAGTACTGCTGGTCTTAAATTACAATAAAGATTTAATGCACCCCTTAATCCTAGTAGTGCTTGCTCTGGTCTTATTTTAGCAGTAGGATCATCCCACTTAGGGCCTCCAACAGCTCCGAGTAGAACTGCATCACTTTTTTTACATGCTTCTAAAGTTGCTTCTGGAAGCGGAGTTCCTTCTTTATCAATAGCGCATCCACCTGCTAATACATATTCATATTCAAATCTATGCCCAAATTTATCTCCAATAACTTTTAAAACCTTTATTGTTTCATCTATCACTTCTGGGCCAATTCCATCCCCTGGTATTACAGCTATATTACATTTCATTATGATAATCCCCCTCTTAATAATTACCTATTTCTTATTGCTTTTTAATCAAAATTTAATTTTTAATTCTAGTTATTAGTATCTTTATCTTAAGAAAATATATTAGTTTAATTTAATTCTTCTTTTAATAATCAATTTTTCTATCTATTTCTTATATATCCAATCAATCCATCATTATCGATGATCTTTTGCATAAATTCAGGGAATGCTTCCCCTTGATACTCTTGGCTCTTAGTTAAATTTTTAATAAGACCTGTTGAGAAATCAACTTCTAATTCATCTCCTGCATCAATATTTTTTACAGCTTCATCACATTCTAAAATTGGTAACCCAATATTGATTGCATTTCTATAAAATATTCTTGCGAAAGTTGATGCAATAACGCAGCTAACCCCTGCTGTTTTAATTGCTAAAGGTGCATGTTCTCTTGAAGAACCACATCCAAAATTCTTATTTGCAACAATTATATCTCCACTCTTTACATTTTTAACGAAATCCACATCTATATCTTCCATACAATGTGCAGCAAGTTCTTTAGCATCCGAAGTGTTTAAATATCTTGCTGGAATTATTACGTCTGTATCTACATTATCACCATATTTGAATACTTTACCTTTTACGCTCATTACTAAATACCTCCTACACTAATTCAGGATCAGTTATTTTTCCGGTTAAAGCAGACGCTGCTGCCACTGCTGGACTTGCTAGATATACTTCTGACTCAACATGCCCCATTCTTCCTACAAAATTTCTATTTGTTGTCGATACACATCTTTCACCTTTAGCTAAGATTCCCATATGTCCACCTAAACATGGTCCACAAGTCGGTGTTGAAAATGCAGCTCCAGCCTCTACCAAGTCAGTAACTATTCCTTCTTTTATTGCTTGTAAATAAATTTTTTGAGTTCCAGGGATAACTATACATCTGATACCCTTTTTAACTTTCTTTCCTTTTAAGATATCTCTAGCTATTCTTAAATCTGAAATCCTACCATTTGTGCATGATCCAATTACAACCTGATCAATAACTACATCTCCAGTATTATCAATTGTTCTTGTATTGTCTGGTAAATGAGGAAATGAAACTGTTGGTCTTAATTCACTTAAATCAATTTCAAATACTTTATCATATTCTGCATCTTCGTCAGCTTCATAAACCTTCCATTCTCTAGAAGCATGATCTTTTAAATATTCTTCTGTTTTATCATCAACTGGGAAAATTCCATTCTTTCCACCAGCCTCTATTGCCATATTTGCCATTGTAAATCTATCATCCATTGAAAGATATTGTAAGCCATCACCTACAAATTCCATTGATTTATATAGAGCACCGTCAACACCAATCATTCCGATTATGTGTAAGATTATATCCTTACCACTTATCCATTTTGCTGGTTTATTCTTAAGTACGAATTTTAAAGCAGATGGAACCTTAAACCAACACTTTCCTGTAGCCATACCAGCTGCCATATCAGTTGATCCTATTCCTGTTGAAAAAGCCCCAAGTGCTCCATAAGTACATGTATGTGAATCAGCTCCTATAACAACATCTCCAGCAACTACTAGACCTTTTTCAGGAAGTAAGCAATGTTCAATTCCCATTTCTCCTACTTCAAAGAAATTTTCTATCTCCATATTTTGAGCAAATTCTCTAATATATTTAACTTGTTCTGCTGCCTTTATGTCTTTGTTAGGAGTAAAGTGATCTGGTACTATAGCAATTTGGCTTTTACTAAATACTTTATCTGTTCCAAACTTCTTAAATTCATTTACAGCAACTGGCGTTGTAATATCATTTCCTAATACTAAATCAAGATTTGCTTCAATTAATTGTCCAGCTTTTACAGCTTCCAATCCCGCATGAGCTGCTAAGATTTTTTGAGTCATTGTCATTCCCATGTTTTAATCCCCCTTAAAAATATGCTTTTACTTTTCTTTCAATATCTTTTATTAATTTATATTCTATTGAATCTACTAGAGCTATCCAACTAGCTTGAATTACATCCCGAGATACCCCAACAGTACTCCAACTTTCAATCCCATCTGTTGATTCAATTAATACTCTTACCTTTGCCTCAGTTGCACTTTCTGAATCCAAAACTCTAACTTTATAATCCACTAATCTTGCCTGTTTTAATTCTGGATAAAAAACTTCTAGTGCTTTCCTAATAGCCTTATCTAAAGCATTCACTGGTCCTTCGCCTTCTGCTGCTGTCATCTCATTTTGTCCATCAACTGTAATGTTTATTACTGCTGTTGATGAGAACTCCTCTGATCCATAGGGTTGTTCACCAATGATCTTAAAATGATTCAATTTAAAGAACGGTTTGTACTTTCCAATAATTTTTCTTATAACTAATTCAACTGTTCCTTCTGCTCCTTCAAACTGATACCCATCATATTCTAGTTCTTTCAATCTATCTGTAATCTTTTGAACTGATTTATCATCCTTAGATATATTAGGAAATATCTTTTGTATTTCCTGTAAAATTGTACTTTTGCCACTTACCTCAGATACTAAAAAGCGCCTCTTATTCCCTACCAATTCTGGCTCTATATGTTCATATGACTTTGGTGATTTAGTTACTGCATCTATATGCATTCCGCCTTTATGAGCAAACGCTGAATTTCCTACAAATGGATCTTCATCTGATAAAGTGATATTACAAATTTCAGCAATATACCTAGATGTTTTTGTTAGATTTACTAGCTCGTTATCATTTAAAACTTTATATCCAAGCTTTAGTTTTAATGTAGGTATTATTGTGCTTAAATTAGCATTCCCGCATCTTTCTCCTATTCCAATAAAAGTTCCTTGAATCTGACTCGCTCCTGCCTCCACTGCCATGATCGAATTTGCAACTGCCATCCCCATATCGTCATGACTATGAATTCCAAGCTCAACCTTCACTGTTTCTTTTATGGTTTTAGTTATACTATATATCTCTTGAGGTAAAGCCCCTCCGTTAGTGTCACATAGTACAACTACTTTTGCCCCTGCTTCTTCTGCTGCCTTTAAAGTTGCCATCGCATACTCTTTGTTGGCTTTATATCCATCATAAAAATGTTCTGCATCAAATATTACTTCTTTCCCCTTAAAACACAAATACTCAATTGTGTCTTTTATCATATTTACATTCTCACTTAAAGAAGTTTTTATAATATCTGTTACTTGAAAGTCCCATGACTTCCCAAATACGACAATTGTGTCTGCCCCTGATGACAGTAAGTCTTTTAGATTTTTGTCATCTTCTACGTTAATTTTAGGTCTTCGTGTAGATCCAAATGCTACGACCTTTGCATTCTTAAGTTCCACATCCTTAAGCCTTTTAAAGAATTCCATATCTTTTGGATTTGATCCTGGATTACCAGCTTCAATGTAATCAACTTTCATCTCATCCAAAACTTTTACTATTTTAATTTTATCTTCTAATGAAAATGAAATTCCTTGACCTTGGGCTCCATCTCTTAGAGTCGAATCAAATATTTTCACCTGATTCTGAGCCATATATGATTATCCCCCTTTTCATTTTATTGCCTTATTGCTTTTAGATTATCTTTATTTAATGTACATTAATAAGATTCAATGGAATTTCTTATAGTTTTTTCCCCTCTTTGTAGTGCTGTCACACCTGTTCTAACCAATTCTTCTATTCCATACTCCTCCATCAGGTTTATTAATGCTGATATTTTATTTTCATCCCCAGTTAATTCTATCGTTAAAGTGTCTGTAGACAGGTCAATTATCTTGCTTCTAAAAATATTTACAGTTTCATTTATTGCGGCTCTGTTTTCTGCACTTGCCTTTACCTTAATTAGCACCAATTCCCTATAAACAGAGTCATCAGCTTTAAAGTTTATAACCCTTATAACATCTTCTAATTTATTTAGCTGCTTCTTAACCTGTTCTAATACATTCTCGTCTCCCATAAGTGTAATTGTCATTCTCGAAATTGAAGGATCTTCAGTTCTACCAACAGTTAAACTATCGATATTGTATCCTCTTCTTGAAAACAATCCACTGACTCTACTCAAAACACCAGATGAATTCTTTACTAAGACAGATAATACATGCTTCTCCATTGCCTTCCCCCCTTAAAAATGGTTAAAAAAATCCACCCTTAATGATATAAATCATAAGAAGTGGGATAATATTCCGCCTTACATAATATCACTAGGTTCTAACAAACCCTTGCATATAACGGATGCACACCGGATATCTTTTACTCAAGGAACGTTATTCCTCTTTCTGGATTCTGCTCAGGAGTGATAATTATAGAGCTAAAGTATCGATTCTCACCAGCCATCGACTCTCTGCAACTTATCTACTAAATAATTTTCTCCATCTTAGCATTTTATAGCTTAAGGACCTATTTGATTTTCCTGTTAGACTAAATTGTACTCTCGGTTTTTATTGTTGTCAACATTTTAATTATATATTTTTCATTATCATTTTTTTATATATTTACAATATATGAAAATTAACTATTTATCATTTTTTTATATGTTTTTTTAACTATTTGCCAATACACAAAGGCTTAATTTAATTGTATTAATTTTTATAGTAGCTTAAATTAACAATTTAAATAAGGTCACTTTTATTGTTTTTTTAATTTAGAGTACTACATCCTGCTAATCTTTGTTCCATAATCATCCATATATTCAACTTCTTGAATGTTTGCTAAAACTGCATCTAAACTATAATCATATATGTTAAAATTTATTTTTGCTTCACATAACTTTGAAATTATCTCTTCCTTCTCATCTTCAAAAACTAACTCTTTATTAATTTCTTCAATGAATGACACTGTTTTATATATTTCGCATTTTGCTCCCTCTTCGGCACCTAACTGCGTAAATACGTTGTACCTATATTCATCTCCACCTATTTCAGTAGCATCATTATAACCATCCTTATGAAAAACATCATCAAGACGCAATTCATAATACATATTAATATATGCTTTTACTCCTTCTATATCATTAAATCCCTTGCAATTACCGGTTGGCATCACTACTAGATATTCATTATAAGGTTCTTTGTCCATATAAATGCCTCCTTTATCAACGTATTATTATTTTATGTATTAATCTATTTATCCCCTTATTGTTCATTTGTTATTCATAAAAAATTATATGTAAAAAGACAAATTTTCAAGCAACTTTATAAACTTATAGTAATTTAAAATTAGTTTTATTTATTTTGGGTAAATAAATAAAAAGGAACTCATTTAATAGAGTTCCTCTTAACAAAATTATATATACTTTATTTAATTAATTATATTTCTTCTCGATTAAGTTTGCTAAATTATGAGCCATTTCATCTATCTCAGCTTGATTTTCTCCTTCAAGCATTACTCTTACTAGCGGTTCAGTTCCAGAGGGTCTTATAAGTACTCTTCCAACACCATTTAAAGCTGCTTCTATTTTTCTTATTTCGTTTTGTATTTCATCATCTGTCAAATATAAATCTTTTTTATCGTTTGGTATTGTTGCATTAGCTAAAACTTGTGGTAATTCCTTCATTATTGAACATAATTCAGATAATGCTTTTTCCTTTTTCTTAACTATCCCTGCAATTTGAAGCGCTGTTACTAATCCATCTCCAGTCGAATTATAATCTAAGAATATAACATGACCTGATTGTTCTCCACCTAAGACATATTTGTTTTTAACCATTTCTTCTAAAACATATCTATCTCCAACAGCAGTCTTAACAATGTTTATTTTTTCATTTTTGCATGCAATATCTAATCCAAGATTACTCATTACAGTTACAACTAATGTATCATCTTTTAACTTACCAAGTTCTTTTAAATATTTTGCACATAACATTAATATAAAATCACCATTTATTAAATTACCTTTTTCATCAACAGCTAAACATCTATCTGCATCTCCATCAAAAGCAAAACCTAAATCGCATTTCTTTTTAATTACATATTCCATTAATTCTTCTGGATGTGTAGATCCACAATTTTCATTTATGTTTGTTCCGTCTGGATTGTCATTAATTACAAATACATCAGCGCCTAGTTCTCTAAACGCTTTTACTGATGATTTATATGCAGCTCCATTGGCACAATCTAATGCTATCTTTAATCCCTTCAAGCTATAAGGTATAGTGTTTTTAGCAAATTCTATATAATCATCTAATGCTGACACTTCAATTGTCTCTCTACCCAAATCTGTGCCTATTGGACTTGGAACTCCTTCAAAATCACTTTCAATGACTCTTTGAATCTCATCTTCCAATTCATCCGAAAGCTTGTATCCTTTATCGTTAAAGAACTTAATCCCATTATATTCTACTGGATTATGTGATGCAGAAATCATAACACCCGCATCTGCTCCATATTTCCTTGTTAAGTATGCAACAGCTGGTGTAGGTACTACTCCAAGCACTATTGCTTCAGCTCCAACTGATAATATTCCTGCTATTAATGCTGATTCTAACATATCTCCTGATATTCTTGTATCTTTTGCCACTAATATTTTAGGCTTATGAGCTCCTTCTGTTAATACATATGCTCCTGCTCTTCCAAGATCATACGCAATTCTTGCTGTTAATTCTGTATTTGCAACTCCTCTAACTCCATCAGTTCCAAACATTCTACCCATAATTTTACCTCACTTTTTTATTCTGTTATAGTCACTCAATTACTATAATATACTTAATCACTTACAATGGATAATATTATTTGTAATTTCTTCAGTGCCTACCTTAAATAGTATAATATTTTTAACACGTATTTACAATCTTCTCTTTCTGTTATAATATTACTATTTTACAATCAATTACACATAAGAATAATATTTTTAGAATCAGCGTCTATTTAGTCTATATTTTCATCTTTTAATCTTTCTAAAACTAAATTATATCCATCACTGCCATAGTTCAAACATCTATTAACTCTACTAATCGTTGCAGTGCTCGCTCCAGTTATTTCAGCTATTTCTGAGTAAGTCTTTTTACATTTAAGCAGCTTTGCTACATGTAATCTTTGTGCTAATGATTTAACTTCATTTATTGTCGCTACATCTTCAAAGAATTTATAGCATTCATCTATATTTTTAAGTTCTAAAATTGATTTAAAAAATAAATCTAATTCTTTACTTTTTAGCTTTGACTCTAAAGAACTCACTTTATCACCTCTTGTAATACTTATTTTCTCTTTAATTATAACCATCTAAAGCTTACTTTACAACTTTAATATATCAAAGCATATATTAATATGGATTATATAAAATCCGTAAAACAAAAAAAGAAGCTTATTACAAAATAAAATTTATAATACACTTCTTCTTTAATTAAATTTATAATAATATATTGATATATTCTAATTATAGATCTTCAACATTACTTTCTGCGTTTATACCACTTATCGCGTCCAATCCTTTAATATTTAAATCCTTGTATATGCTTTTTGTAGGTACTAGCCAAACTTCTCCGGTGCCTCTATATACATTAACCATACCTTCTCCACTAACTGCAGTTCCTATAATTGATTTAGATGATTTCTCCACTGAGAATTCAATGTTTCCCGTCCTTAATATAGCAAAGTTTCCATCCACCTTTAAAGTATCGTTAATTAATATACATTTAAATATTTCACTTTCTGGAACTGGGACCTTAAGAACAACTATTCCGCTACCTTCTATCCTAGTTTGATACAGCCCCTCATTCCCTAGAAAAGCTGATGATACATTTTTTTGTATTGTTGCATCAATTTCTATACCTTCTTCACATGCATAAAACATATTATCTCCCACAACTATTTCATCATCCTCTAATTCTATTAATGCAAAATGACCAAAAGAAGGCTCTAAAAATATTTCCCCAGTCCCACTATAAGTAGGCCTAAATATACTTTCCCCTATTAGTTTACTTGATATTATCTTTTTGCCAAGTCCCAACAACCCACCTGATTTATTTGTTATTTGAATCTTCCCTTTCATATAGCTCAAAGAACCTGGCTCAAGTGTTACCGAACTATCTTCTAGCAATATTCTCACTTGTTTTAATTTTATCCCACTCTTTTTCATTATGTTAAGTCCCAAAGCAGTTTGAACATCAGTCGCTCCATCTAAATTCTCGTATTCTAGGATTTGGAACCTTGATTCACATTCCATTTCAGATAACATATTTAATTTGTTAGTAAACTTTAGTGAACTTCTCATAAAATTACCCCTACCTTATAATAAGCTGTTTAATGTTTTTAATTTCCCCTTTTCTCTAACTCCTCTAAAAGAGTGAATACTCTCTTATTGAGCACAGGATGCATAAGATATGGTGCTATTTCACTTAATGGTTTTAATACAAACTCTCTCTCATGCATTCTTGGGTGTGGGAGAATCACCTTTTCATTTGAAGAAACCACTGAATCATATATAATAATATCCAGATCAATAGTTCTAGGTCCCCATTTTATAGTCCTCTTTCTATCTAGATCTGTTTCAATGCAAAGTAATACATCCATAAGTTCCTCTGCTTCTAATATAGTTTCTATTTCAACAACACCATTTAAAAAATCTTCCTGTTCTAAGTATCCCCATGGTTTTGTTTTAATAAACGATGACTTTCTTATTATTTCAATATTTTTTTCTGCAGATATTTTATTTATTGCGTCCTCTAAATACTGTTCTTTATTCCCAATATTAGATCCTAAACTTATATATGCTTTGTGCCTTCTTCTTTCAATCATTATTTCTACAGTATCTAAATGTTTTTTTATAGGTGCCCAAGGCTTTTTTAAAAACACCTTAACACCTTCTATTATCTTATATTCGTTAAGAATAAAGTCAGCTAAATTTAAAGTTGCTGTTTCTATAAGCTCATAGTTCTTTCTTTTAAATTCATCTTCAATTTTTTCACACAATTCACCATAATGAACTGTTTTAGTTAAATCTCCAGTTTTTCCTGCTAATTTCAAATCTATGTCTAGCTCAAAAGATAAAATGAACTTTTGACCTAATCTTTTTTCCTCTTCGAAAACTCCATGAAATCCAAATAACTCTAGCTCTCTTATATACATCTTATCCAAAACTCATCCATCCTATCTTCTTACGATTGCATCAGTCATCTTTGCTGCTCTTGAATTTTCAAGCACATCATGAACTCTTACAAAATCGCAAGCATCTTTCATTATTCCAATAACTGTTGTTGCAACTGTCCCCTCTATTCTTTCCTCTACAGGTAAATTAAGAGCTAACCCTATCATAGACTTTCTGGAAGTGCCAAGTAATATCGGATATCCCAAGTCCTTGATTCTTTCTAAGTTATTCATAGTTTCTAAATTTTGTTCATAGGTCTTTCCGAAACCTATACCTGGATCTAATATTATATTTTCATCTTTTACTCCAGCATCCTTAGCAATATTAATACATTCTTTCAGATCATTTAATATATCTTCCACTAAATTTTTATAATCTGTATTATCTCTATTATGCATTAGACAACAAGGTACATTATATTTTGCCGCAACTTTTGCCATATCTTTATCTTTTTTAAATCCCCATATATCATTAATAAGGTCAGCACCAGCTTGTATTGCCTGCTCTGCAACTTTAGCTTTATATGTATCTATTGATACTGATATATCAAAATTTTCTTTTATAGCTTTTATTATAGGTACAACTCTTGAAATTTCTTCTTCTTCACTTACTATCTTATATCCCGGCCTTGTAGATTCCCCTCCTACATCTATTATGTCAGCTCCATCATCTATCATTTCTTTCACATGTTTTACAGCAACATCGATGTCATTAAATTTTCCTCCATCTGAGAAAGAATCTGGAGTAAAATTTAATATTCCCATAATATATGTTTTTTCCCCTATATTAAATTCCTTACTTCCTATTTTCATTAACTTATAGCTCCTTCTAATAATATATTTTAAAATTTTTCTTTTCATCTCCCCAATTACATTCATCAATAGACTTACAGCTAATACATAGCCGTGAGAGTTTATCTGCTCTATACATGAGCTGTGCAAAGTTTTCACTTTTTTTATCTCTATGGCCTAGTATTCCTTGTCTTATAATTTCAATTTCTTCCTCATTATATCTGTAATTATGTAAAATTTCTTTTGAAATCTCCCATGATGCTATTTCATGAGGTGTTCCATTTTCATACTGAAGCGACTTTCCTATATCATGGAGAATTGCAGTCGTATATATGATTTCTTTGTTAAATCCTAAACTTTCTTCAATATTTATTAATTGTGCTATTCGTGCTACATCTAAAAAGTGCTTTAAATTATGCTTGCAGAACTTTCTATCTTTTTCAAACTTTTTATTTCTTTTTAGATAATATATATATTCTGTGTCATTCAAAATACAATTAAATCTATCCATATCATACCCCAATTAAACTTATTCTTTACTAAATATCATTACGATTATTTTATTATATCATTTGGTCACAGTTTAGCGATATACATATGCGAATTTTATGTAAAAAAATACACCTAGAAAATATCTCTAGGTGCATCTTTACGTCTAGTAAACCTTAGCTTGTTCTTCTCCATCAAGTACTCTTATAGCACCTTGAGCTAGAGCAAGTAATTCATCTTCTCCAGGATAAACTGTAACTGGGGCTATCCATTCAACTTTTGCTTTAAGGTCTGGAACAAGTGTTGGTGAGTATGCAATTCCTCCGGTAAAAATAATTTGATCAACTTTACCTTCTAATACAACTGACATTTCTCCGATTGCTTTTGAAATTTGATAAACAAATGCTTTGTATATTGATTCACATTCTTTATCTCCTTCTTCCATCTTATCAATAACACCTTTTACATCATTTGTGTTTAGATAACCAACAAATCCACCTTTTCCTACAACCTTGCCATATACTTCTGCTTCACTATATTTTCCACTAAAACACATTTTAACTAAATCACCAATTGGAACTGATCCAGCTCTTTCTGGTGAGAATGGGCCATCTCCATCTAATGCATTATTTACATCGACAACTTTCCCATGATTGTGAGCACCAACCGAAACGCCTCCACCCATATGTACAACTACAAGATTTAGGTTTTCATATCCTTGTCCACTTTCTTTTCCATATCTTTTAGCTACTGCTTTTTGATTTAAAGCATGGAATTTACTTTTTCTTGGTAATTCTGGTACTCCAGATAGTCTTGCTACATCCGCTAACTCATCTGTAACAACTGGATCTACTATAAATGATGGAATATTTAATTCATCTCCAATTGACTTAGCAATTATTCCGCCAAGGTTAGAAGCGTGAGGTCCTTGAACTCCAACTTTTAAATCTTCAACCATTGCATCATTTACTGCATATGTTCCCCCTTCAACTGGTCTAAGCATTCCACCTCTACCAACAATAGCACTTAAAGTCTTTATATCAAAATTCTTTTCTTTAAGAACATTTAATATAACTTCTTTTCTAAATTCGAATTGATCATATATTGTATCATATCTCTTTATTTCTTCATTTGTGTGTCTTAAAGTTTCTTCAAATAGTTCCTTTTCTCCTTCGTAAACACCAATCTTTGTTGATGTTGAACCTGGATTGATTATTAATAGCTTATATGACATTCTGAATCCCCCTTAAATTTAATGCATTCTATACAGTCATAATGCATAATTTTCGGAAGAAATTATTATAGAATCTAAAAGTGCATTGCAAATTCCATATAAATCTCTCCATTAATTATGCATTAATTATTATGGATTGATTTATTACTTATTTCTTGCTGCAACTAATGCTGCAAGAGCAATTGAATTAACTTTAGTTTCGAACGAATCTGCTCTTGAAGTTAAAATTACTGGTGCTGATGTACCTACTAAAAGTCCACCATTTCTTGATTTCGAGAAATATGTTAATGTCTTATACATTACATTTGCTGCTTCTATATTTGGTAATAATAATATATCAGCTTTACCTGCTACTGATCCTGTAACACCTTTATGATGAGCTGCTTCTTCTGATATTGCATTATCTAAGGCAAAAGGTCCATCAATTACGCATCCTTTAATTTGCCCCCTGTCACTCATTTTAGCTAACAATGCTGCATCAACTGTTGATTGCATACTTGTATTTACAACTTCAACTGGGCATATAGGTGCTACTCTTGGAACATCTATTCCACATGCATGAGCAACTACAACTGCATTATTTATCATTCCAACTTTATCCTTAAATTCTGGATATGTATTAAATGCTGCATCAGTTAAAAATAATAGTCTATCCCAACCTTCCACATCAAACACAGCTACATGGGACATTAATTTTCCTGTTCTAAGACCAACCTCTTTGTTTAATACGCTTCTTAGGAATGTTGCAGTATCAACTAGACCTTTCATTAACATATCTGCATGACCACTAGAAACTAATTTTACTGCTTCTAACGTTGCTTTCTTTGGATCTTTAATATCCATTATTTCATAATCAGATAAGTCCAAGTTTATTTTCTTTGCGATTTCATGGATTTGTTGTTTATCACCAACCAATATTGCTTGTGCGATGTTATTTTCTGTAGCTTCTTTTATAGCCTCTAATACTGGTTCATCTTGTGCTACGGCTACAGCCACTTTTTTTGTTGGAACTTCCTTTAATCTTGATAATAACTCATCAAAGTTTTTACTCATTTTTTGCACCTCTACTTTAATAATTTTTAACTTTTATATATAATTAATTTAGTTGTTTGTTAAATTTATATCAATCAATGCCATGAATATTTCTTTATACCTTATTGTAACAAAAAAATATTGGAAATGTTGAATTTTCAGAATATTATTTTTATTATATTATTAATTTTATATATTCATTTTTATAAGATTTCACAACATGAACGTAATATAATATATCTTCCTCATCTTCTGAAAAGATTATACTAATTCCATTCATGTTACTTATAATCTTATTTTGGTAAATCGAATTTTTCAATTATATGTTCGGCAACCCTTATCCCATCGACAGCCGCTGATATTATACCACCTGCAAATCCTGCTCCTTCTCCAGTTGGATAAAGTCCGCATACATTTATACTTTCAAGTGAAGCATTTCTATTCAATCTAACTGGTGCTGATGTTCTTGTCTCTATTCCAGTTAAAATTGCATCTTCTCTTGCATACCCTTTTATCTTTTTATCAAAATTTATGATTCCTTCTTTAAGAGCCTCTACAACATAATCAGGTAGACATTCTTTTAATTTCCTAAATTCATACCCTGCAGTATAACTCGGGATGACCGCACCCAACTTAGTTGACACTCTATCTTTCATGAAATCTCCTACTAATTGAACAGGTGCTTTATACTTTCCACCACCTAGCTTAAATGCTAAACTTTCATAATGCCTTTGGAATTCCATTCCTTTAAGAGGTGAACTTCCTTCAAAGTCTTCTGGAGAGACAGTCACCACTAGTGCTGAATTCGCATTATCTAAATCCCTTGCGTGATAACTCATACCATTAGACACAAGTCTTCCTTCTTCTGATGCTGCCGCAACCACTACTCCACCAGGGCACATGCAAAATGAATATACACCTCTTTTTAGCTTTTCACTTTGATATGTAAGTCTATAATCTGCCGCATGTAATTTAGGATGATTATGATTGTTGCCATATTGGTTAACATTTATTAATTCTTGTGGATGTTCAATCCTTACCCCTATTGCAAATGCCTTTGCATCCATTGATACATTTTCTCTATATAACATTTCATATGTATCTCTTGAACTATGTCCTATAGCTAGCACTAAAGCCTCACATGTAATATTCTTTCCATTGACAACTATGTTCTCTAACTTTCCATCTTTATATGTTATTTTCTCTAACTTAGAATTAAAGTTAACCTCTCCTCCAAGTCTCTTTATTTCTTCTCTGATATTCTTAACCACACCTTTTAAAAGATCTGTTCCAACATGAGCTTTGCTCTCATATTTAATTTCTGTCGGTGCTCCTGCCTTTATTAGTTCATCAAGAACGAATGAGCATCTGTGATCTTTAATTCTTGTAGTTAATTTTCCATCAGAAAATGCACCTGCTCCTCCTTCTCCAAATTGAACATTTGATTCTAAATTAAGACGTCCATCCTTCCAAAACTTTTCCACAGTTTCAGTTCTTTTATCTACATCTTCCCCACGTTCATACACAATTGGTTTATATCCATACCTTGCTAATGTTAATGCTGCAAAAATTCCTGCTGGCCCAAATCCTACAACTACTGGTCTCGCTTTAATTTCTTCGGTACCACTTTTTATTGACTCAATTTCTCTAATTTCTTCAAAACTTATATCCTTATCATGTATTCTTGATAGTAACATTTTCTCTTTTTTACAAAATAAATTAACGCTAAAGCTTACCTTTATATCATTCTTTTTTCTTGCATCTATACTTCTCTTGATTATATCTAACCTACTAATATCTTCTTTTGATATATTAAGCTTTTTACATATTTTTTTCTCTAAAACATTTAAATCATCGTCTAAACTCAGATTTATATTATTTATTCTTATAGCCACAGACTTATCACCATATCCTTTCAACAAGCAATCTATAATTATATATCTATTCAATCAAACTTCATATTTTATTTATTATTTCCCATCCTACCTTACTCCAAACTAATTCAAAGAAATTATATCATAAAAAATCACAGTATTAACAAATTAATTAATACTGTGATTTTATTATTATCCCTTTTTCTTTATTGTTACACTAACATTTCCAACATCTGATACTGTTACATTATTAGCATTAACAAGTGTTGCCTGAGGTGTGTAATCAAAAGTCCCTTCTTCTTTTACATTAGCTAAATCTAGTATGACACTTAGATTTTGTGAACTTATCTTATCTAATGCTTCTTGTGTACCTGATAATTTTACATTTGATACTAAACTTTGATTTGTAACCAAAAATGTATCACTTAAATTCTTGTACTGAACATTACATTCTATATTTTTAGTTGTATTCTCTTCCTTCTTTAATTTAAATTTAGCCTTAATTGATCCATCTCCATCACCTATCGAAATACCTTCTGGTAAGTTAAGTTTGACATCGACTTCACTATCAGGCTGCAATGACGACATGTCCACGGCCTCTGTATCTATTGATTCCAACTTATTTAAAACCTGACTATCACCTAATACAGTTACATTATTTTTACTTAATTCATACCCATCTAAAACAAATCCTTGAGGTACATTTCCTTTAGTCTTTAAATTAACTGGTACGGTCTTTCCATTCGTAACCGTAATTGATAGCTTTGCGGTTTTTATATTAGATTCAATATTGCTAACTGCATTTCCAAATGAGTCTATAAATTGTATATTATAATCACCTTGCTTATTTTTATCTACATCCTTTTCTTCGCCAGTCAAAATAGCTTCAGTAACCTTATCTACGGAACTTTTACCCCCTGTTATTGTTACGGTCTTTGGATTTATATTTTGCTCTTTTTCATAAATGTTTTCTTTATAAGTTACTTTTACTTTTGAACTTATAGTAAGTTCCTTTTGGGTCAATTCCTCTAAGTTAACTTTTATACCTAACATCCCATTATTCTTTATAGTTATATTTTCAGGATAACTCATTATTTGAACTGGTATAGTATTTTCCCCTACTTTAAGTGCATAAGCCGACATATCAGCTACAATCTTAAAATCTTCTTTCTTCACCTTTAATATTTCACTTGATGGCCCCTCTAATTTTAGATCCACCGTAAATGGCTGTTTATTTACAATTGCGAATTTTGAATCTACTAGGGAGTCCTCATTAGTTAATTCTACTGGTATTCCTTTTAATTCATATGTTCTGAGCGGGTTCTCAACATTCGAGATATATAGCCACAGAACCACTATAACAGTAAACAAATAATTTTAACAATTAACGTTCCGTTTTCACTTTTATCCATGACCTCACCTTCTCTCCCGCCGTTTTAACTCTTTTCTGGTTTCTATTTTCTACTACTTTAGTAAGTATAAGTTTTAATCTATCTTTATCATAACCTCGTGTAATTTTTCCATTGATCGCTAGCGATACTACACCAGTTTCTTCAGATACGATTATAACTAGCGCATCAGATACTTCTGATAAACCTATCGCTGCCCTATGCCTTGTTCCTAATTTCTTATTTATAGAATTATTACTAGTAAGCGGTAAAACGCATCCAGATGCTAAAATTCTATTATTTCTTATTATTGTTGCTCCATCATGTAGAGGAGTATTAACAACAAATATATTTTCCAAAAGATTCGAGGTGATTTTGGCATCTAATACTGTTCCTGCACCAATTAATTCATTCAACCCGGTACTTTGCTCCATTACGATTAAAGCTCCTGTTTTGCTCTCTGCTAAGTTTTGTACAGCAATTGTAATTTCATTAATCATAGTATTAAAATCTTCTCTATTATTAAGATAATGATCATCGAAAGCACTTCTTCCCAAATGTTCTAAAGCCCTTCTAATCTCTGGTTGAAAAATTATAACTACAGATAATACCCCGATGGTTAATGTCTTATTTAATATAAAATATAACATATCTAGCTTTAATAAATAACTGATTGGAATAAGTGCTATAATTAATACTATTCCCTTTAATAGCTGTTCTGCCCTGGTTTCCTTTATTAGCATATATCCTTTATAAAATATATAGGACACTACTAGTATATCTAATATGGACCATATCGATATATTAGAAAAGCTTTTTATTAACATTGTTAAAAGTTCTTGCAAATTTCTCACCTCTTTTTCTCTCACAATAAAATTATACAACAAATACTATGATATTAGATATAAAGAGAATTATTATTTTCTTACTTTTTAATTATTTTTATAGTAATTTTTTATTACTATTAATTAATTATAGTTTATATCGTTATAAAATCCTATAAATGATTATACGAATAAATAGTGTATATAATTACTTTCTTTGGCAATAATATTATTTGTTGCATTATACCGAAGGAGGTTTTTTATGAAAAAGACATATAGTATTTTTGTAACTGCGTTAATACTATATCTTTCCGTTATTAATATGAATCCAGCATTCGCGTCTAATTTGGCTGGATCTCATGGTGAAATTAAGACTACTTATGAAAATCCAAAAATGAAAGTAAACTACTTAAGTGCTAATATAAACAATTCTCAGTCTGATGAGAAAAACAACGAAGTTTTAGAAGTTTTCAAACATGATACTCAACAATTATATATAACGGGTGAAGATATAGATCTAATGGCAAAACTTGTATCTGCTGAAAGTGGTGGTGAACCATATGCTGGAAAGGTTGCTGTAGCTTCTGTAGTATTAAATCGTACTATTGATCCTCATTTTCCAAATACTATTAGAGAAGTTATATTCCAAAAAAATGCCTTTTCATGCGTTAAGAATGGTAAAATAACTGCTAATCCAGATCAAGATTGCTATAATGCAGTATACGATGCGATTAGGGGCGCTGATCCAACAAATGATGCCTTATTTTTCTATAATCCGGCTACCGCAACATGTCATTGGATGAAAGAAACACAAAAAGTGAACGAAAAAATTATAGGGCATCACACTTTTTTCAAAGTAAAAGTGTAGCCTCTATATATTGATTTAAAAATAATGGGTTATATCAAATAAAAATGATATAACCCATCTCTTATTACAATTACTTTTCAAAAAATCCTTTTACAATCACTTCTCCATTCTCCATCATTTTCTTTCCATTTGCAAAAACCATTTCTATATCTAAAGATTTTTCATCCACTATCACTAAATCTGCATCTTTTCCTAACCCAATTGCTCCTTTATTAGCTAATTTCATGATTGAAGCAACGTTCGATGTTACTACTTTAATAGCGTCTTCAATTGGCACATTTTGTTCAGTAATTGCATATTTAATTTCCCTGTATAATGTTGAAACTGAGCAAATTTCATATCCTTCTAACTTTCCGTCCTTATCAAATTTCTCCATGCTTCCATTTCCATCTGAAGTGAAAGTTATATGATCTATAGGTAATTTTTCATCTAAGTATTTTTTTAATCCTTCACCAGCTCTAAGTTCACCTTCTCCTAAATTCTCTAGGTCACAGCTGGTTGTTAAATCAATGAAACCACCTCTTTTAACATACTCTAAACCTTCCTTAAATAGCTTACCGTTTCTATTGATATGAGTCGGCAATAACTGAGTCTCAGGAATTTCTGTCTTATCTAGTAATTCAAATAAATAATTTAATTTCCTGTTTCCTTCACCTAAATGTATGTTAACAATTCCACACTTATTTGATAGAAGACCTCCAACTCTACTTTCTGCTACTGCATTTGCAAATACTTCAAAGGTTTGCTGAGAACTTCTATGATCTGAAATAGCTATTTCCCCTATTCCGATTATTTCTTCAATCAACATTAAATCGCTTTTAATTGAGTCTGTTACAGTCTTAACAGGCAACTCATATGAACCAGTAAAACAGTATGCAGACATGCCATCTTGTTTTAGTGCTTTCGCCTTTGCTATCAATGATTTCATACTTCTGCATGTTCCATCTGTTCCTATACATCCTACAACCGTGGTTATTCCTGCCTTAACCAAGCTAGATAATGGCATTTCAGGAGTTCTTGTGTTATATCCACCTTCGCCTCCAGCACCTATAATGTGAACATGACCGTCTATAAACCCTGGGAAAAGTAATTTATTTCTTCCATCAATAACCTCAACATCTATCGGAGCAATTTTAATATTAAGATTTTCATATATACCTTCTATTTTGCCCCCGGCTATCACAACATCTTTTATTCCAAGGTGTTTAGGTGCATACACGTTACATCCTTTAATTATTGAAATCATATTCTCACCTATCCTTTATTTAAATAAATACTCTAAATCATCACATCTAATAATAAAATGCCGATTATGTGATTATCTTTTCCTAATAGATATATTAATATGACAGTAATTTACTTTTAAATTAAGAAGAATAAGTAATTTCTAATTTGAAACTTATTTCTTATTCCTTAAGTATATTTTTTATATTATTATTAGCATACATTGAATCTGGATAATTATTTATTAGTATACTTGCATATTGCTTACTCTTATCCATATTTATAGAACTGTTTAGTAATGCAAGATCATAGAGTGATTCCTCTACATATACACCATTAGGATACTGACTATAATATTCCTCATATTGTTTTATAGCTGCAGAGTTGTCAGATAACTTTGAAGAGCTGCTTGCTCTATAAAATAATATATGTTCTTTTAAACTATTCCCTTCACAGTATGTATATGCTTTATCTAAAAAAGCTTTAGCATCTGAATATTTATTTTCATTAAAACTCTTTAATCCATTTTCATAAAATCTTGAAACCCCTTGATTTTTTATTAAATCAACAGCTTGCTTATATACTTCTTGATCATCACTAGTTATAGACTCCTGTTTAATATCCTTTATTTGTTCATATATACCATCTAAATCATTGGTATTTATTAATGCTATCATCTTATCTTTATTAAAGTTAATATTATTATTATTATGTTCATCTTTTACTTCTTCTTTTAATATCTCCGGAGCGGATTCTGTATTATCCTTTACCTCATATGTATCAGCTTCTTTATTAATATCACTTTCATCTTTCGTTGTTTCTTCAACGGTATTATTTAAACTCTTATATTTTGATACAGCTGCATATCCACCCACTACAATAGCGACCACTATAACCATAATTATTATTCCAAATAACCCCTTTGAGGAGTTTCTTTCCTCTATAAATGTTCCACTGTCTTTCAATTCTTTCTCGATTTTTTTTGCTGTAATTGCATTCTTATCGATATTTAGTACTTTCTCTGCATATTCTCTTGCTCTGTAGAAATCACCTTTCCTTTGATAGCACATAGCAATTCCAGTATTCACCTTAATAGCATTAAAGTCACTTTCTGCACATCTCATAAATATATTTAATGCTTTATCAACCTTTAACTGCTTTAATGCTTGTTCTCCCTGCCTAAATAACTCTAATCTCTTTCTATCTAAAATAGAATCATTTATGTAACTTTTTGCAATATCATCATTATTTAAATCACTATTCATCTTCCATACTGTAACTGCTTGGTCTAAATTACCCTTTTGATATAATAAGAGCCCTTTAAAGTTCAATACATTTGGGTTATCTAAACCTTCTAGTAATATATCTTCACATATTTCTAAAGCTTTATCTATTTGTCCCATCTCATAGTGACTCATAGCTTTATCATGAGCCCTTTTAACCTTTTTATTCATAAAATTCCCCTTTGTAATTCTTAATGCAATATGTTCTATCAGTTCATAATATATATTATATCGCACTCAATTATAATAATTAAGTATAAAAATTAAAGCTACCTCAATTAATTTTGAGATAGCCTTAATTATATAAACGATATATTATTCTTGTTCTAACATTATCTTTTTAGCATTTAAGATTGATGTAGCACTCATTGAGAATTCATCTAATCCATATTCAACTAATGTTGGGATAGCTGCTTCATCTCCAGCCATTTCTCCACACATTCCAACCCATTTACCGTGTTTATGAGCTCCATCAATAGTCATCTTTATTAATCTTAATACTGCTGGATGCATTGGATTATAAAGATATGAAACTTTTTCGCTCATTCTATCAGCTGCTAATGTGTATTGAATTAAGTCATTAGTTCCTATTGAGAAGAAATCAACATGTTTAGCTAATTCATCTGCATAAACTGCTGCTGCTGGAATTTCAACCATTATACCCCATTGGATCTTTTCTGAATATTCTTTTCCTTCAGCTTTTAATTCTGCTTTACATTCTTCAACAACTTCTTTTGCTTGCTCAAATTCTTCTAATCCAGAAATCATTGGGAACATAACTGCAAGATTTCCATATATAGAAGCTCTAAGCAATGCTCTTAACTGAACTTTAAATATATCTTTTCTATCTAAACAAAGTCTTATTGCTCTATATCCTAAGAATGGATTCATTTCTTCTGGTAATGGTAAATATGGAAGCGTTTTATCTCCTCCGATATCTAAAGTTCTTATAACAACTTGCTTACCTTCCATTTTTTCAAGAACAAATTTATATGATTCATATTGTTCGTCTTCTGTTGGAGCACTATCTCTATCCATGTATAAGAACTCTGTTCTGAATAATCCAACACCGTCTCCACCATTTGCTAAAACACCTAGTACATCTTCTGGTTTACCAATGTTTCCGCAAACTTCTATTCTTCTACCTGATTTAGTAGTTGTTTTAACATCTATTAATTTCTTTAATTCTTCTTGTTCTGCTTGGAATTTTGCTTTTTTCTCTCTATATTCTGCTAAAACTTCTTCTGATGGATTTATAATAACATCTCCTGTTATTCCATCAACTATAACTGCATCTCCTGTTTTAACAGCTGTAGTTATATCACCTAATCCAAGTACTGCTGGAATTTCTAAAGTTCTAGCCATTATAGCTGCATGTGAAGTTCTTCCACCTATATTAGTTATAAATCCAACAACCTTAGTTCTATCTAATCCTGCTGTATCAGATGGAGTTAAATCATGGGCTACAACTACTGTATTTTCTTCAGTAATTGCAAAAGAATCTCCGCCCTTACCTGCAAAATTTGATAATATTCTCTTAGATACATCTTTAATATCAGCAGCTCTTTCTCTCATATATTCATTATCCATAGATTCAAATATAGCAACAAAAGTATTTGCAACACTCTCAATAGCCTTTAATCCATTTATACTATTATTTTCAATTTCCATCATCATTGCTCCAGTAAATTCTGGGTCATCTAATAATGTAATGTGTGCTTCAAATACAGCTGCCTTCTCTGCACCCATTTCTTTTTCTGCCTTATCTTTAATAGCTTCTAATTGTACTTTAGAATCATCTAATGCTTTTTGCATTTTTGCTTTTTCTGCATCTATATCTGCAATTTTACTGTCATTTATAATGATTTCCTCATGCTCTTGTAAAAATACTTTTCCTATTGCATATCCTTTAGAAGCAGCAATACCTTTTTTCATAATATGGAACTCCTCCTTGATTGTAAATTTCATTTATTAAGTAAGTATTTCTTACATTAATTCGTGTATTTGCAAGTTTTATTTTAAGTATAAACCTTTTCTATTATAACATAATTCACAAAAAAATTAACTTAAATTTAATCGTTTTTTATGATTTTTACTAAAAAAAGTATCTCTTCGTTTATCTATTACCATCTATTCCCTATTATTTTTATATTTTATAAATCTATTTATAAATCATCAATCAAAGTTGTCACTTTTGCATACGCTGTAGATCTTGCTTCGAAGAAATCAGTTTTAACAGAATTTGCATTTGATAGAGTATCTACCCATGAAGCTGGGTTCTTATCTTGTTCTTTGAATAATGGAGATAAATTTATTTCTTTCAATCTTTTATTTCCTAAATATTTTATATAATTTTCAATTAATTGCTTATTTATCCCTTGTATCTTATCTCCTATAACATAATGTCCCCATAAAATTTCTTGTTCTACACCAATCTTCATCATATTTCTTAATTCATTTTTTACTTCTTCAGTAAATAGCTCCGGATTTTCATTTTGTAGCTCTTTTATAATATTTCTAAAAAGCCACAGATGAGTATTTTCATCCCTATTTATATACCTAATTTCTTGTGCTGATCCTGGCATCTTACCATTTCTCTCCAGGTTATAGAAGAACATAAATCCAGAATAAAAATATATACCTTCTAATATGTAATTAGCCATAAGTGTTCTTAATAAATTGTATTCCGTTGGATTCTCTATAAATTCATTGTATAAGTCTCCTATGAATTTATTTCTTTTCAAGAGTATCTCATCATCTTTCCATTGATATAATATTTCATTCCTTTTTTCAGGAGAACATATGCTATCAAGCATGTAGCTATAGCTTTGCGAATGTACTGCTTCTTGAAAACTTTGAATTGTTAAACACAGATTTATCTCACTTGCTGTAATATAATTATTTATATTACTTAAGTTTGCTGTTTGTATAGAATCTAGAAATATTAAGAATGATAATATCTTATCATATGCAATTCTTTCTTCTTCTAATAGGTTTTGATAATCCTTTAAATCTTGTGAAAGATTTACTTCCTCCGGTATCCAGAAATTATTCATTCCTTGCCTATACCAGTCTGAAACCCAGCTATATTTCATATTATTAAAATCATTTAAATTTGTAGTATTACCGTTTATAATTCTCTTTTTACTGATTTCTCTATCTCCCAACTCATTAAAAAGAGGTTTTTTATTTATAGTCATATCTGCACTCCTATTCTCTAAGCATTATATAGCTAACATGTGTTAGTTATATAGCAATTAATTCTAAAAATTTTATATCTAAATATATCATAATTATTCATATATTTTATTTTTCATAAGTTCAAATAACCAAGTAGTATCAAAGAACTAAATTAACTTGAGAACTCAAATATAAAATTTGAGTTCTCGTTTATCAATCTCACTATGTATAACCCCTAATACTAAGTATTGATACATAGATTATAAAGTACACTTACGCTGAACAAGTTTCACATTCTGTCACTTCTAATGATTTTGATCTGACATAATATATAGATTTAACACCACATTTACATGCCTCTATATATAAGTTCATTATTTGCCTCATTGTATAGCTACTCGTTATATAAAGATTAAAGGATTGACCTTGATCTATATGCCTTTGACGTATTCCATTCATTTTAACACACCACATTTGTTCTATATTATAAGCCGAATTATAATACCAATAATTATCTTCTGAAAGATTTGGTGCAGTCTTAGGAATTATACTCCCCTTTTTTTCTTCTAAATAGAATCTCGCCATAATAGGATCAATTCCTTCTGTTGTTCCTGCAATTGTTGCCGTCGAACCATTTGGTGCTACTGCAATTAAATATCCATTTCTAGTTCCAAATTCATGAACTAGCTCCTTTAGTTCATTCCATTTAGAGCTATTGTAGTTTCTTAATCTGAAATACTCTCCAGTATCCCAATCAGATCCCTTAAACAATTCATAGCATCCTTTTTCTTTTGATATGTTCATACTGGCTTTTATAGCATAGTAGTTTATCTTCTCATAAATTTTATCCACAAAACCTTTATGTTCTTCTTCCGTCCAATGTATCTTATTGTTAACAAGCATATGATGATATCCACTAGTTCCAAGACCTATTGCCCTATACCTTTTGTTCGTAATCTCAGCAAATGGAACTGAATAATAGTTTAAGTCAATTACATTATCCATTGCTCTAATCTGAGTTTCAACAACATATTCTACCTCTTCATCATTACATACATCTATATTTCCAAGTACTACTGATGAAAGATTACATACAACAAAATCTCCTGGTATTATTTTCTCAACCACAGCATATTCATCTTTATCACTAAGAATTTGACTTTTTTGTATCTTCATCGGACTCATATTCTGCATGATTTCAGTACATAAATTTGATGAATATATCATTCCGTTATGCTTATTAGGATTCATTTTATTGGTTATATCTCTATAAAATGCGAATGGTGCTCCTGTTTCGACTGCACTCTTTATGATTAATCTCACTAAATCTTTTACTGACATTACTCTTTTCTCTATTCGCTCATCGCTTACACATTCATAATACTTTTCTTCCCATTGCTCTCCATAAAAGTCTTCTAATGCATATCCTTTAATGTTCTTAATCTCATGTGGACACATCATATACCAATTAGCATCTATATCATTTTCAGCAAGCCTCCAAAATAGGTCTGGATAACATATACCAGGAAATACGTCATGTGCCTTTTTCCTATCATCCCCATTATTAGTCCTTATTTGAAGAAACTCAGGAATATCCTTATGCCATGCATCTAACCATATTGCTACCGAGCCATTTCTCACACCTAACTGATCTACAGCTATTGCTGTATCATTAAATAATTTAACCCACGGTATTACCCCTCCAGATGCTCCCTTAAATCCTCTTATTGGTGAACCTAATGCTCTAATTTTCCCCATATATATACCCATTCCACCGCCAAATTTAGATACTTTAGCGAAATTATCAAGCGATTTATAGATTCCCTCTAAACTATCTTCCACTGAATCTATAAAGCATGAACTTAATTGATAAAATGGCTTTCGTGCATTAGACATTGTCGGAGTTGCCATAGTGGCTTTTAACGAACTAAGTACATCATAAAATCTCTTTGCCCAATATACTCTATTTTCCTCTTTCTCTGGAATTGCAAGATGCATAGCTATTCCCATAAACATTTGCTGAGGAAGCTCTATAGGGCTTCTATTATAATCTTGAACTAAATATCTACTTGCTAAAAGATTGATTCCACTATAATTAAATAGAAAATCCCTTTCCGGCTTTATATCCTTCTCCAGTTCTAAAATATCTTCTCTTGAGTAATTCTTTAAAATATATTCTCCATAAAGACCTCTTTCAGTTAGAGATTCAATAAATTCGTAATAATCCTGGTATAAATTCTTATCATCCTCTAAATTTCTAGAACTTCTAACTCTATCATAAAGTTCATATGTATACGCCCTAGCTGCTACATATTGCCAATTAGGCTCCATATCTGTAGTTAATTCCAGCGCTACTTGTATCAATGAATTTCTTATTTCTCTTTTATTCATATCTTTTCTTACAATTGGATTTAAAGCATCTAATAATTTATCTTCTGTATAAAGTCCCTCATTATCTTTAATTGTATTAATAGCATCTTTGCATAATTCACTCAAAAGCGACATTCAATTATCTCTCCCTACTACATATTGTGTTTTTTGTATGTAATTTAATTCTTCTATACAACATATCGTATATTATAATTGTTAGCATCATAATTGTAAAACCTTAAAATTTATAGATATATATGAAAAAAGTAGCTAATCTTTAGTTTTCTATAGATTAACTACCTAATTGATAAAATTTATTTATTAATATTTTTTATCCCTTATTTATTGGAAGCATAAGATAAATTTTAAACATATCTCCTTCTTTTTTTATTTTAACTTCTCCACCATGAAGTTCAACTATACTCTTTGTGATTGCTAGACCTAGTCCAGAACCCTCTACTTTAGAATTTCTAGACTTATCCCCTCTTGCAAATCTTTCAAACATTTCGTATTCATTAAAATCCATTTCGTAATTAGCAATATTTTTCACGCCGACATTAACATAATCACCATCTATTTTTACATTAATATAAACCCTAGTATTGCTCATTGAATACTTTAGTGCATTAATTATTATATTTTCTAAGGCTCTTGACATCATCTTTCCATCAAGTTCCATATATACAGCATCTTCTTCACTTGTTACTTTAAAGGAAATATTTTTTTCCTCATATAAAGTACTGTATTCACCTATACCTTGATGTATTAATGATAGTATGTCTATTAACTCTCTATTTAACTTAATTTTCCCACTATTGATTTTTGACATTTCAAATAAATCTTCAATTAATACTTTTAATTTTAGCGACTTTCTCTCTAATATTAACAAGTATTCTTCTCTTTCTTCCTCCGTTATATCACTATTCTTTAGTATGTTAACATAATTTATAATTGATGTTAAAGGCGTCTTTAAGTCATGCGATACATTCGATATTAATTCTGTTTTCAGTTTCTCATTGTGGACACCATCTTCTAATATTTCCTTATATCCCGCTTTTATTAAGTTAATATTTTTTGCAAGCTCTTTTATCGCAGGCGATCCATCCAATTTAATATCATCTTGCAAATTTCCTTCACTAACTCTTCTGAGTGCATCATTTACGACTATTATGTCTAGAGTCTTCTTTAATGCATACATCATAGTGAAAAATAATATTATAATAACAAATACACTTCCTTTAAACGGATACGTTTGAAAAAACTTCACAAATATATTATTTTCATATCCTCCAGTAGCAAGAAAATATAAATATGCAATTAACAATATCAATGCTAATGCAATGGATATTATTAATTTGCTCCTTGTTTCTTTATAATGAAATCCATTTTTAATTACAAAAATCACATTATTAACAAAATCAGATTGTATTCTAGGTGAATTTTGATTCTTTTTCAATATGAAAATAATCTTTGTAATAAACGCCACATATATGACAGCTAAGAAAATTAGTCCTCTTAAATCACTTTTAATTCTATTAACTGCTAAACTGTGTTGCGACCTATTGATCTGTATATAATCACCCAATGCTGAAAGTAAAAATAATGTTATCAATGCTACAATTATTATATCTACTAAATAGATGCTACTAAAATATAGCCTAATCTTCCTTTTCAATCTTGTATCCAATCCCCCACACCACCTTGATATATTCAGGCTCTTTTGTGTTTATCTCAATTTTTTCTCTTATTCTCCTAATATGTACGGTTACTGTATTTTCACTTTTGTAAAATATCTCTTCCCATACGTGTTCGTATATCTCTTTAATAGAAAATACTTTTCCTAAGTTTGATGCTAGCAAATATAATATTTTGTATTCTGTAGCTGTTACCTTAACATCTTCTCCTCGCAAAGTAATCTTTTTTGCAACAGTATCTATTACTAAATCTTTAACTTTAATTATATCCTTCCCCTCTTCTACATTTAGAGGTTTCTCATACCTTCTTAATTGAGATTTAACTCTTGCTACCAATTCTAAGTGGTTAAATGGTTTAGTTATATAATCATCCGCCCCTACATTTAATCCTAATATTTTATCTGAATCTTCGCCTTTTGCAGATAACATTATTATAGGTAAGTTTTGACTTTCTCTTATCTTTAAACAAGTACGTATCCCATCAAATCTAGGCATCATTATATCTAGTATAATTAAATGTATTTTTTCTTTTTCAAGAATATCTAAAGCTTCCAATCCATCCTCAGCCTTAAATACTTTTAAATTTTCGCCTCTTAAATATATTTCAATTGCATCTCGTATTTCCTTTTCGTCATCAACTACTAATACATTGAACATACAAATTCCTCCTAAAGTCCACGTCTCACATAATATTGTTTTACAATGAACTTATCTTCTAAATATTAATTATACACTGCTTTTTTAAATTCTTCTGAATCTTTAACTGGATCAAAATCATGTTCTTCTTTTGCTATCTCCTTTATTGATGCATCTATTTGTATTGCTTTATTCAAATACAGCATTGTATTTTTTATGTCTCCTCTTCTTCCATAAATAGATGCTATACCATAATAACTCCATTCATAAGCTTCAACATCTAAAGCCTTATTATACCATTCAAGTGCATCATCCATTCTTCCATATAATTCATATGTAAGTGCTTTATTAAACCTTGCATATCCATAATTGTTATCAATACTTAATGCCTTATCTATATCATCTATACCACTATTAAAATCTCCATTATAAGACTTCGCAATTCCTCTTATATTATATCCCATTGCATTACTTGGAAATTCATTTATAAGCAAATCTGCTTTGCTAATTGACTCAATGTACTTATGTGAAAAAAATAAATTATATGCTTCGTCGTATAATTCATTTTCCCTTTCCGAATAACTAGACTTTTCATTTGTTTTATCATTAACAGCCTTTTTAGAATCATCCTTCATATCTATACTTTCTAGTTCTTTATTGGCTACATTATTATCTGATTGTTGCGTTCCCTCAGGCATTATTATTTCTTCTTCTTTATATTTCTTATCCTTGCTATTTCTATTTTCTATAAATTCATGAGATATTATTCCCAATGCTATTAGTACTAACACAAATAATAGTATTCTTTTATTTTTCTCTTTTCCTGGTAACTTAATTCTGCTCATATATTTCTCCTTTTAATACGGCTTAATATATAACTTCATTTTATTTTACCGAATCTAAATATTCTCTTTGACCAATTTCATACAAGTTATTTCCTTGAGCATCTATAATAACAACTAGAGGCATATCCTTAACCTCCATTTTTCTTATAGCTTCAGCACCTAAATCTTCATAAGCGATTATTTCAGACTTAATAATACTTTTTCCTATTAATGCGGCTGCCCCTCCAATTGCTCCAAAGTATACTGCCTCATTGCTTTTGATTGAACTAATTACTTCACCGTTTCTTGCACCTTTACCTATCATTCCTTTTAGTCCAATGTCCATTAATTTAGGTGCATAAGCATCCATTCTGTAGCTAGTTGTTGGACCAGCAGATCCTATAACAGTACCTGGCTTAGCTGGTGATGGTCCAACATAGTATATAACCTGATCTTTTATATTAAAAGGCAGTTCCTTCCCTTCATCAAGCAATTCTATCAATCTTTTATGTGCGGCATCTCTAGCAGAGTATATTATCCCACTTAACAAAATACTATCTCCTGCTTTTAATTGTCTTATCTTTTCTTCATTAAGAGGTGTCTCTAATTTAATTTCCATACCTTTTCTCCAATCATACATATAATTTCAATTTTTATTTCTAATGCATTCTTACCAATTAGACTTTTAATAAAATATATGACTCTAAAAAATTTAATCCATCAAAGCTTCATCTTAAGCAGTCAAATAATCAAAGTTAGATAGTTCATAAAGAATTAGCTATGTTATTTAGAACTTATATATATCTTATTTAAATCATAGTTTTTATAGTATTACCTCTTTATGTCTAGTAGCATGACAATTTATATTTACCGCAACAGGTAACCCCGCAATATGCGTTGAATAAGTCTCTATATTTAACCCTAATGCAGTTGTTTTACCTCCGAAGCCTTGTGGTCCAATTCCCAATTTATTTACTTCTTGTAATAGTTCCAATTCTAATTCCTTATAAAATTCATCTTCATTCCTTATATTGATGGGTCTTAATAATGCTTTCTTAGCTAAGTATGCTGCCTTATCAAAAGTCCCTCCAATTCCAACACCTATTACCATAGGAGGACATGGGTTAGGTCCTGCCGCTTTAACTGTATCTATTATGAACTTCTTCACTCCATCCAGTCCATCTGATGGCTTTAACATACCTATTTTACTCATATTTTCAGAACCAAATCCCTTTGGCGCTAATATGATCTTAACCTTATCACCATCCACTATGTCATAATATATTATAGCTGGAGTGTTGTCCTTTGTATTAACTCTTCTTATCGGATCTTTTACTACCGATTTTCTTAGAAATCCTTCCTCATATCCCCTACGTACGCCTTCATTAATAGCATCTTCAATCCTTCCACCAACTAAATGAACATCTTGTCCTATTTCAATAAATACACATGCCATTCCCGTATCTTGGCACATAGGCATTTTTTCATTTCTTGCAATTTCTGAATTTATTAATATCTTATCTAAAACATCGGATGCTAATTTCCATGGTTCTTCTTTCTTAGCATTTAATAATGCATCATTAATATCTGATCCTAAGAAATAATTAGCTTCAATTGATAAATTTTTAATAGCTTCTGTTATAAGTTCAACATTTATTTCTCTCATTCTTACAGCTCCTTTATTATCGCTTATAAACTATACATTTATACTTATTACTACATATAAGTTTAAAAGTATTTCTTACTATTTACAACCCCAAATAAATTTTATTTAATCCAATAATTCTCAGACCTCCATACAAGCAATTGCGGTATATACTGTACATCATAATCATAAACGGAGCATTCCCTATGATGATTTTTAGTATTTTCCTGCTTAATATTACTAAATACTTTCTCTATTTTTAAATTTATCGCTCATAATTATAGTTCATTACTACTATAATTATATATATGTTGCAATAACTGGCTTACATTTAGAATACTTGTAAGCCAAGTATTGAATTTTAAAAATGCAAGAATTCAATTGCAACATATATAATTATTTTATATATTTGAGAGGTTAATTTATGAACCCTAAAAATTTAGATAAATTCCTTACTATACTAATTTACTTTTTAATTGTTCTTTTAACCTGTTTGTTATTGTATAATCTTTTTTTATTAGTAGACAAATTATACCACTCTTATGACTATCCAAAAAACAGCATAAAAGTTGGTCCCATTTTTATGAAATTAAATAACTAGCTATCTTTACTTTCAAAATATTTATTGATACCAGCTGTTATTCCTTTTGCTATTTTGTCCTGATGTTCATCACTTTTTAGTTTTTGCTCTTCCTCATAATTAGATAAAAAGCCACATTCTACGAGAACACATGCACCCTCATATCCATCTCTAAGTATTCTATATTGTTCCTTTGCTGCCTTGGGAACTCTCTTATTATTATCATTTATTGTTTCTTTGAGTGATGCTTGAATATTTTCTGCTAAAGACTTGCTGATCTCATTCGATGAATACCAAACTTGAGACCCAAAGCAACTGGACTGTGGAAACATATTCTGATGTATAGATATAAATGTATCACATTTAACATCTTTCTTCATTTGACATCTGGCATTGAGATCTTTAACTTTCTTCGCATCCAATTGAGAATCTCCTTCTCTTGTCATATACACAGCATATCCAGCATCCTCCAGCTCCTGTTTTAACTTTAAGGATATAGATAAATTTATATCCTTCTCTATAGTTCCACTCTTTGATTTTGCCCCGCCATCAATTCCTCCATGACCAGGATCTATCAATATTATCCTTTTATCTTTATTTTCTTCGGAATTTGTTCTTACTGGAATTCCAGACATTAAGCAAAATATGCAGAACAATGCTATCCATTTTTTCATTCTCATAAAACTATTCCTCCAAATCATTTAGACTTACATAGTGTATTGTTTGCTATACAATCTTAATTATTCAAATTCATTTATATTAATAAACTTTTATTTTTTATTAAGCATATTTTATAGAACACCCAATAGATGTATCACCACAATTTTTAATATAATATCTAAAATATTTAATCAATTGAAATCCATCTGTAATTACCATATATAGAAATGTTAATAATTTTATAAAGAATGAATTATACCATTTAGAACTTATATATACATGAATATATATTGTATATAATAGAGCTATATTTAGACTTGTAATAGCTAAAGAATTCATTTAAGGCAAAATATATAGGCTTAGCTTGAGCATATATATAATAGAAGAGTTTATAACTATATTAGGAAGTGGCACCAGAACCGCATTACTAGAAATGTAATAACTATTATTTATATTTGTTCTTTAAAATCACATATTTTTATATAAAATAAAAATCCCACAAACACCGCGTTTGTGGGATTTTTGATCTCCAAATATTATCTCTTTGAGAATTGTGGAGCTCTTCTTGCTGCTTTAAGACCGTATTTCTTTCTTTCTTTCATTCTTGGGTCTCTTGTTAAGAATCCAGCCTTCTTTAATTCTGGCTTTAAAGCTTCATCAGATTTAACTAATGCTCTAGCTATACCATGTCTAATAGCTCCTGCTTGACCTGTAAATCCACCACCGTGAACATTTACTAAAACGTCAAATCTATCCTTAGTTCCAGTTAAAACTAATGGTTGGTTTACGATAACTCTTAATGTTTCTAAACCAAAAAAGTTTTCTATTTCTCTTTTATTTACAAGAACCTTACCACTTCCTGGTACAAGTCTTACTCTTGCAACTGATTTCTTTCTTCTTCCAGTTCCCATGTATTGAACTTTTGCCATTTCTTTTTCCTCCTCCCGAGATCGTATTAGTATCTTAATTCTAGTACTTCTGGTTTTTGAGCCGCATGATTATGTTCTGCACCTCTATATACATTTAATTTCTTTAACATTTGTCTTCCTAAAACACCGTTTGGAAGCATTCTTCTTACTGCTTCTTCAAAAGCAAATTCAGGCTTTTTATCTAATACTACTCTATAAGGAGTTTCTTTTAATCCGCCTGGGTAAAGACTATGCTTTCTCATTAATTTTTGATCTAATTTCTTACCAGTTAAAACTACCTTTTCTGCATTAATTACAATAACAAAATCTCCGCAGTCAACATTAGGTGTAAATGTTGGTTTATTTTTACCTCTTAAAATTGAAGCAACTTGGCTAGCAACTCTACCTAGTGGCTTACCAGCAGCATCAACTACATACCATTTTCTTTCAATTTCACTTGCTTTAGCAATGTATGATTTCATCTGTTTCCCTCCCTGAACTTACATTAATTCTTTACTTATTATTTTAAGTAAGATTTTTTATGTCAAGACCCGGGGCTAGTGGATCTTATATACATAAATGTTTTAACAAACAAACCTATTATAATACACGCACACGGGCGTGTCAACACATTTTTATCATTTAATAGAAAACTTTTTCTAATATTAATCCGTTTGGCGGTACGCACATTCCTGCTTTTTTTCTATTTCCTTCTTCTATTATATCTTTTATATTTTCCGCTTCCAGCTTTCCATTTCCAATCTTTATTAATGTGCCTACTATTATTCTCACCATATTATACAAAAATCCATCAGCCGTAATAAATATTTTTATTTCATTTCCATTTTGCTCTATATAGAGATCCTGAATAGTTCTTGTTGTAGTTTTTATTGAGCTTCCTGGAGACATAAACGCCCTAAAGTCATGTCTCCCTATAAAATATTCACATGCTCTTCTCATCTCATTTATATCCAATTTATACTTATAATGATACAGATATTGATGACCTAAAGATAACCTTTCATATCTATTTACGATTGTATAAGAGTATGTCTTTCCCTTTGATGAATATCTTGCATGAAAATCTTCACTTACCTCTTCTGATTTAATTATAGATACATCTTCTGGCAATCTTGTATTAATAGCTTCTCTGAACTTATCTCCAGGTATTGAAGAATTAGTCAAAAAATTTGCAACCATTTCCCTTGCGTGAACACCAGCATCAGTCCTGGAACTTCCATTAATCATAATTTCCTCTCCAGTAGCCTTAAATATTGCTGTCTCTATTACTTTTTGAACAGTTCTTCCTTTAGGTTGCCTTTGCCATCCGCAAAAGTTACTTCCATCAAACTCAATAATTAATTTTATATTTCTCATTTAAGTTATCTTACTCCTATAGCATAATGAATCTTACAGCTATGCACCATAAAACTAAAATACAAAATACAATAAAAGCAACCAGGTCCCTATACGAAAATTCAAGTATTTTCATTCTAGTTCGCCCAGCACCACCTCTATAGCCTCTTGCTTCCATTGCCATTGCTAATTCATCTGCTCTTCTAAATGAACTGATAAATAGAGGCACTAATAATGGTACTAAACTCTTAGCCTTTTTTATTATTCCGCCTGACTCAAAATCAGCTCCTCTAGCCTTCTGAGCTTTCATTATTTTATCCGTTTCATCTATTAAAGTAGGTATAAATCGTAAGGCTATTGTCATCATCATAGCAAGTTCATGAGCCATTTCTTTTCCAATTGGCCTTAATAATTTTTCGATTCCATCAGTTAACTCAATTGGAGATGTTGTTAATGTTAACAGTGATGTTCCTACTATTAATAGAATTAATCTTATTGCCATAAATGCTGCAATACTTAACCCCTCTGGATATGCCTTTAAAAATCCAATACTAAAAACTTCTGTCCCTTCAGCTCCCCTAACCATAAATATATTTAGAGCAGCTGTTAAGACTATCAATAGAAAAATTGGCTTCAATCCATTAAAAATAAATCTAAATGGCACCTTTGCGATCAATATTATAGCTAGTAAAAAAACAACGACAAAAGTATAACCTATAAATTTATTTATGATAAATAAACATGCAATAAAAAGTATTGATATAAGTATTTTTGTTCTAGGATCTAACTTATGAACAAATGACTCTCCAGGTAAATATTGTCCTATTGTAATATTCTTCAACATAATTTTGTCTATTCCCCTTTCACTTTATTTATCCTCAAAGTAGACAAAAGTTGCTTTTTTGCTTCCTCTATCGTAAATATATTATCTGGAATGTCAAATCCTTTTTTTCTTAGTTCTCTTATTAGATATGTTACCTGAGGAACGCCAAGTCCTATCTTCTCTAGCACATCAACTTCTTTAAATACTTCTGCTGGAGTTCCTTGTAGTGCTACTTTTCCGCCATTCATCACAATAATTCTTTCTGCAATCTTTGCAACATCCTCCATACTATGACTAACTATAATTATAGTCATATTATAATCCTCATGTAGCTTTCTTATCTGATCTAATATATCATCTCTACCCTTTGGATCTAACCCTGCCGTAGGCTCATCCAATATTAGTGTTGTAGGTTGCATTGCTATAACTCCTGCAATTGCAACTCTTCTCTTCTGACCGCCGCTTAAATCAAATGGCGATCTATCTTTATAAGTCTCATAGTCTAGACCAACCATTTCCATCGCCCTAATTACTCTATCATTAATTTCGCTATCGGAAAGTCCTAAATTTCTAGGCCCAAATTCAATATCCTTAGCTATAGTTTCCTCAAAGATTTGATATTCTGGATACTGAAATACCAAGCCAACTTTTTTTCTTATATCCGTAAGCTTTGCTTTTTTATCAGTAATATTTGTTCCATCAACAATTATTTCTCCACTAGTTGCTTCTAGTAAACCATTAAAATGTTGTATTAAAGTAGATTTACCAGAGCCAGTATGCCCAATTAGTGCTACAAATTCTCCGTCTTTTATTTCTAAAGACACATTGTCCAATGCAATCTTTTCAAATGGACTCTTAGGCATATATATGTGTGTTAAATTTTCTACTTTAATTGACATAATTCATTCACCATCTCATCCACATTTAATATTTTTTCATTTATATCTATTCCTGCCTTTTTTAGCTCATAAGCTAATTCAGTAACCTGTGGAACATCTAAACCTATTTTTTTCATTCGCTCTACCTGAGGAAAAATTTCTCTAGGAGTCCCCTCCATTTTTACACTTCCACCATCCATTACTACAATTCTATCAGCTTGAGCTGCCTCATCCATATAATGTGTTATTAATACTATAGTAATACCATGAACTTTATTTAATTCATTTATGGTTTTTAGAACTTCTCTTCTTCCTGATGGATCCAACATTGCTGTAGGTTCATCAAAAATTATGCATTCAGGTTGTATTGCAAGTATTCCTGCTATAGCAATTCTTTGCTTTTGCCCACCAGATAAAAGATGTGGTGCATGCCTTTTATATTTGCTCATTCCAACTTTCTCTAGACTCTCATCGACTCTTTTTCTTATCTCTAATGGTTCTATTCCTAAATTCTCAGGTCCAAAAGCTACATCTTCTTCTACTATGGTGGCAACTAATTGGTTATCAGGATTTTGAAACACCATTCCTGCTCTAGATCTAATCTCCCAAACATTCTCCATTTTACTAGTATCCAAGCCATCTACAATCACTGTTCCCTCTGATGGTACGACCAATGCATTCATATGCTTAGCTATCGTTGATTTACCTGATCCATTATGCCCTAAAACTACTAAAAACTCCCCCTTTTTCACCTCTAAATCTACATCTTTTATCGCATATTTTTCTTGCTTAACTCCTTCTGTATCCTTTACATATTTAAAAGATACTTTTGCACACTTTATCATCGCATCACTCATAGTGTACCTCCCCATGATGTTTTATAGTTTTAATATATTATACAAATGTTTTTCAAAGACAACATTGTTATCTTTGATATTAAATTATTATTTTCATTATATCTCAAAATCCAGCATATTCAACAAAAAAATATATATCTTGAGTAAGAAAACATCTCTATAATAAATTAAGTTCCAATTTTATTTTCTATGTCAAAATGGGGATTAAGTTTAAACTTAATCCCCCATTAGTATTATACTAATTCAAGTATTACTATCTCAGCTCCGTCCCCTCTTCTAGGACCTTTTTTAATTATTCTTGTATATCCGCCATTTCTTTCAGTATACTTTGGAGCTACATTATCAAATAAATTCTTAACAACTAATTCTTCTTGAACATAAGATAATACTTGTCTTCTAGCATGAAGATCTCCTCTTTTTCCAAGAGTAATCATTTTTTCTGCTATTGATCTAGTTTCTTTAGCTCTTGTTTCAGTTGTCTCGATTTTACCATGTTTTAATAGACTAGTAACAAGATTTCTTAGCATAGCTCTTCTTTGGTCTGTAGGAAGACCTAATTTACGATGACCTGCCATGGATTTACCTCCTTACTCCTCGGTTAGTTTTAGGGCTAAACCTAATTCTTTAAGCTTTCTTTCAACTTCTTCTAAAGATTTCTTTCCTAGATTCCTTACTTTCATCATATCATCCATAGATTTTGTAGCAAGTTCTTGGACTGTATTAATTCCGGCTCTCTTTAAACAGTTATATGATCTAACTGATAAATCAAGTTCTTCTACAGTCATTTCTAGGACTTTTTCTTTCTTATCGTCTTCTTTTTCTATCATTATTTCAACGTCATTAGTATTATCTGTTAATGACATGAATAATTTAAAGTGTTCAATAAGTATTTTTGCTGATAAACTAATAGCTTCATCTATTTTTATAGTACCATTAGTCCAAATTTCTAAAGTTAATTTATCATAATCAGTAATTTGACCAACTCTTGTATTATCAACAGTAAAATTAACTCTTTTTACTGGTGTATAAATAGAATCAACTGCTATAGCAGAAATTGGTAATTCATCACTCTTATTTTTATTCTGAGTAACATATCCTCTTCCTTTATTAACTGTCAATTCCATATAAAGTCTTCCATCGTTATCTAAAGTTGCAATATGTAAATTCTTATTAACAACTTCAACATCACCATCAGTCTTTATATCTGCTCCAGTAACTTCTCCTGGTCCTTTAGCATCAATATAAATAACTTTTGGACCTTCACCATTCATCCTTAGAGCTAATGATTTGATATTAAGAATTAATTCAGTAACATCTTCTTTAACTCCTTGAACAGTAGAAAACTCATGAAGCACACCGTCAATTTTGACAGAGGTTGTTGCAACTCCTGGAAGGGATGATAATAGTATTCTTCTTAGGGCATTTCCTAATGTAATACCGTATCCTCTTTCAAGTGGTTCAACAACGTACTTACCATAAGTACCATCTTCATTAGCTTCTATACATTCTATTATTGGCTTTTCGATTTCTAACATTGACAAACCCTCCTTATTTTAAAAATGGCAACCTTATTATGAGGGCAACTGATTCTATATTTGCATATATTGTGATAAATTTCTCTAACAAATATAAATATATTATTTACTGTATAACTCAACAATAAGTGTTTCGTTAACAGGCACATCTATATCTTCTCTTGATGGCTCTGCAACTACTTTTCCTTCATAGTTATCAACATTAGCTTCTAACCATTTTGGTAAAGTTTTTGGATTTTCAACAAAAGTTTTGAACTTTTCACTTGATCTGCTCTTTTCGCATACAGTAATTACATCATTAACTGAAACATGATATGAACAAATGTCAACCTTTTTACCATTTACTAAGAAATGTCCGTGAGTCACTAACTGTCTTGCCTCATTTCTTGATGAACCATAACCTAATCTATAAACTATGTTATCAAGTCTCATTTCTAGTAATTTAAGTAAGTTTTCACCTGTTATACCTTTAATATGCTCAGCTTTTTCATAATATGTTCTAAATTGGCCTTCTAATATGCCATAAATTCTTCTTGCTTTTTGCTTTTCTCTTAATTGAACACCATAGTTTGATACTTTCTTTTTGTTAGCTCCATGTTGTCCTGGTGCATAGCTTC
Source organism: Clostridium sp. MF28 (assembly GCF_002969175.1). NCBI lineage: Bacteria > Bacillati > Bacillota > Clostridia > Eubacteriales > Clostridiaceae > Clostridium > Clostridium sp. MF28. Next base: position 3,547,938 of record NZ_CP014331.1, on the reverse strand, counting down.
TTCTAACGAAAGCACACTTATCTGTAAAACATCTATCACCTTTAAGGAAAAGTTTCATACCTTCTCTTCTACATAATCTACATGTAGCGCCAGTATATCTTGCCATTAAATTACACCTCCTATTACTACATTTATATTAGACTCTTCTTCTCTTTGGTGGTCTACAACCATTATGTGGTATTGGAGTAACATCTTTGATCAAAGTTACTTCTAGTCCTGCTGCTTGTAAGGATCTTATAGCTGCTTCTCTTCCTGAACCAGGTCCTTTAACATAAACCTCTATACTTTTTAAGCCGTGTTCCATTGCTACTTTAGCTGCAGTTTCTGCTGCCATTTGAGCTGCAAATGGTGTGCTCTTTCTTGATCCTCTGAAACCTAGTGCTCCTGCACTTGACCATGATAAAGCATTTCCTACTGCATCTGTTAAAGTAACTATTGAATTATTAAAAGTTGACTTAATGTGTGCAGCACCATGCTCAACATTTTTTCTTTCTTTTCTTCTTCTAGTTTTCTTTACTGTTTTAGCTGCCATTATCTTCCCTCCTTACTATTTCTTCTTATTTGCTATTGTCTTCTTAGGACCTTTTCTAGTTCTTGCATTAGTCTTAGTTTTTTGTCCTCTTACTGGAAGACCTCTTCTATGTCTAATTCCTCTATATGATCCTATTTCTACTAATCTCTTGATATTTAAAGCGACATCTCTTCTTAAGTCACCTTCAACCATTAAATTCTTGTTGATATAAGTTCTGATTTCATTAACTTCTTCTTCTGATAAATCCTTAACTCTTGTATCTGGATTAATTCCTGTTACAGCTAAGATTTTTTGTGAAGTTGATAATCCTATTCCATATATATATGTTAAACCTATTTCAACTCTTTTTTCTCTTGGTAGATCAATACCTGATATTCTTGCCATTAAAATTTACACCTCCTGATAATTGAAATGTATAAAAGTTGATTTTATAATTTATAATTTATAATTTATAATAAAATTTTAGGTCAATAGACGATTCTATTGCCAGCCGCCCTAAAATTTATTTTTGATTAATTAAACGACTATATAATCATATTTGACTTTTGCTGAAATGTCAATATTATTTACATTTATTTTAATGTAAATAATATTGTAAACTTGATCATTAGCCTTGCTTTTGCTTGTGCTTAGGATTTTCACAGATTACCATTACTTTTCCTTTTCTTCTGATTACTTTGCACTTTTCACAAATAGGCTTAACTGATGGTCTTACTTTCATAGCTAACCCTCCTCATATTACTTTTGTAGTAGATCAATGTAAGTTATATCTACTTTATTTTGCTCTCCATGTAATTCTACCTCTGGTTAAATCATAAGGAGAAAGTTCTACTGTAACTTTATCTCCTGGTAAAATTCTTATGAAGTTCATTCTTAATTTACCTGATATGTGTGCTAGAATCTTATGGCCACTTTCAAGTTCAACTTGAAACATAGCGTTTGGTAAAGATTCTAATACCGTACCTTGCATTTCTATAACATCATCTTTTGACATAAGGTAATCAACCCTCCTTAACAATGCCTCTAAGCTTTAGGAATCTCTTAATCTTTAAATTAGTACTCTTATCGCATGAGTTTATTAATGATAATAATTCATCATCTACATCTTCTAAAATACTTAAGTGTTTAATTTTTTTCTTCTTAGGCATCTCAATTAATTTTGTATCTCCATTAGCTAGTAATACATAATCATCATCTATCTGCCTAACAACAACATATAAGTGATCTTTATCTCTTCCTGCTTTTGAAAGTACTACTTTTCCAATCAAGTCATTGTTTTGCAAATTTTTCACCTCTATGATTACCTTAGTATAAATTAACACTACCACAACGGTATTATGCAAATTTATAACTAAGCAACACTCTTTATTCTACTTAATCAGTGTTAATATTTCAGGTCCATCTGATAAAATTGCAACTGTATTTTCATAATGTGCCGATAAAGAAGAATCCGCTGTTACAACTGTCCATCCATCTTTTAATGTCTTAACCTTATAAGTACCAGCGTTAACCATAGGTTCTATTGCTAACACCATACCCTCCAGTAATTTCGGACCTCTACCAGACTTTCCGAAATTAGGTACATTAGGATCCTCGTGAACTTTTCGCCCAATCCCATGACCTACAAAATCTCTTACAACTGAGAAACCTGCTGCTTCTACGTAGCTTTGTATCTCATGTGATATATCAGTTAATTTATTTCCTTGTTTTGCAAACTTTATACCTTGGAAAAAACTTTCTCTTGTTATATCAATTAATCTTTGAGCTTCTACTGAAACTTCCCCTACAGAGAAAGTTCTTGCAGCATCTCCATGGAATCCATCAAAAAACGCCCCACAGTCAATACTAACTATATCGCCTTCTTTAAGAACATATTCTCCTGGGAATCCATGTATTACTTGCTCATTTACTGAAATACATAGTGACGAAGGAAAACCATATAAGCCTTTAAATGAAGGTTTTGCTCCATGCTTAGTTATAAATTCTTCTGCTATTCTATCCAAATTTGCAGTTGTTACTCCGGGTTTTACCTCTTTTTCAAGCAATAGCAATGTTTCTCCTACTATTCTACCTGCTTTTCTCATTATGGCTATTTCATCATGATTCTTTACAGTAATCATTATTTGTTGTTCCCTAACAATTCACATATTCCTCTGAAAACTTCATTAATAGCTTTTGTGCCATCCACTTCTGAAAGCAAGCCTTTTTCACCGTAAAATTCAATTAGCGGTTGTGTTTCCTTTTGATATACATCAAGTCTTTCCTTTACAGTCTCAACTGTATCATCTTTTCTCTGTATAACTTCACTTCCACACAAATCACATTTTCCTTCATTTGTTGGAGGATTAAATTTAACATGATAACTTGCTCCGCATGATGGACATACTCTTCTACCAGTCATTCTTTCTAGAATAAATTCATTAGGTACCTTTATAAGCAATGCGGTATCTAATTGTTCATTCTTATCTACAAGAAAGTTGTTAAGAGCATCAGCTTGAGCCACAGTTCTAGGAAAACCATCTAATAAATATCCGACCTTACAATCGTCCTGTTGCAGTCTATCCTTAACCATATTAATTGTTACTTCATCAGGAACTAATTGTCCGTTATCAATATAACCCTTTGCTTCTATTCCTAAGGGAGTGTTTTCAGAAATATTCTTTCTGAAAATATCACCTGTAGAAATATGTGGTATTGAATATTTATTGCTAATTGATTTAGCCTGTGTTCCCTTTCCAGCTCCAGGAGGACCTAGTAATACTATCTTCACTGGCTTCATCTCCATTTATTCTAATCTATTTAAGAAATCCTTTATAGTGCCTAACTACCATTTGTGATTCTACTTTTCTAGTAAAATCTAACGCAACATTTATAACAATTAATAATCCAGTTCCTGAAAAAGCTATATTTTGAAATTGTGTATAGTTTTGTATTATAACTGGAGTTACAGCCAATACCGCTGCTAATATACCTCCAATAAAAGATAGTCTGTTTAAAACTCTTTCAAAATATGTTGTGGTTTCTTCACCTGGCCTTACTCCAGGCACAAATCCTGCCGATTTATGCAAATTCTCAGACATTTCATCTGGTTTAAATGTAATCTGAGTATAAAACCAATTAAAGAATATTGTCAGTACTGCATATAGTACCATATACATCCAACTCTTTTGATTAAAGACAGATGTAGGATTATTTAATACCCACTTTGCCCACTCTTTTTGACTTTCACCTACTCCACCAAATAATGTGGCAATAGTTTTTGGAAAATCCATTACGGACATAGAAAATATAATAGCAAGAACCGCTGATCCAATTATACTTAATGGTATATGTGTTGATTGTGATTTAACCATATTACTATTGCCTGATGCAAATTTACCAGCATACTGCACAGGTATCCTTCTTTCTGATAAAGAAAAATATAGTATAGTCGCAAGTAGAAATACGGTAAATACTCCAAATAGTACAATTTCCACAATACTTGCACTTCCTGCTTGCTGAAGTGTCATCATTGAAGCAATTGTTGCTGGAACTCTCGAAATTATATTAACGAATATTAGTATTGAAGTACCATTTCCAATGCCCTTAACTGTAAGTTGATCACCTAACCACATACAAAATGTTGTTCCAACCACTAGTGCAAAAACAACAATAGTCTTTTGGATTGCAGTTAATCCAACTGTAGCTCCACTACTTGAAATTGTTGCAAAAATTCCATAAGCTAAGATAAAAGCTATTCCAAGAGATACATAACGTGTTGCATTTTGTATCTTTTTTCTGCCAGTATCTCCTTCTTTTGATAGTTGCTCCAATTGTGGGATAGCAACAGTTAATAATTGAATTATTATTGATGCATTAATGTATGGCATAACTCCTAATGCTAATATACTGGATCTGCTAAAAGCTCCTCCAGAAAGCATATCATAAAATCCTAATAGTCCACCAGACTGAGATAGATTTTTTAAAAAATCAGAGTTAATTCCAGGAAGAGGAATATGACTTCCCATCCTGAAAACTGCAACTAATAATACTGTCCATAAAATCTTTTTTCTAAGTTCAGGAACTTTGAATGCATTGCTTAAAGTTTGAAGCACTTTACATCACCTCAACTTTTCCCCCAGCTGCTTCAATCTTTTCTATAGCAGACTTAGAGAACTTACATCCTTTAACCGTTAAGCTTTTTTCTAATGTTCCGTTTCCAAGAATCTTTACTCCATCCAAAACTTTACTTACAACTCTTCTTTCAAGTAGTAATTCTGGAGTAACTTCAGTACCATTTTCAAAGATATTTAATCTGTCAAGATTTATGCTAACAATCTTCTTTGCAAAAATGTTTGTAAAACCTCTCTTAGGAAGTCTTCTATATAAAGGCATTTGACCGCCTTCAAAACCAGGTCTTACGCCACCACCTGATCTTGCATTTTGACCCTTTTCACCTTTACCAGCATTTCTTCCTAATCCAGAACCAGTACCTCTACCAATTCTTTTAGGTGCTTTCTTGCTACCTGCTGCTGGTTTTAATTCGTGAAGTTTCATATTCAGTGCACCTCCTTGTTTTTATACTTCTTCTACTTTTAATAGATATTCAATCTTTTTTATCATACCTTGAACTTGAGGTGTTGCCTCAGGTTCTACTGTTTTTCTTATCTTTGTTAGTCCAAGAGCATTTGCAGTAGCGATATGGTCTTTTTTTCTACCTATTAAGCTCTTAACTAATGTAATTCTTAATTTAGCCATTGCAATATCTCCTTAACCTAATATTTCTTCAACAGATTTGCCTCTTAATTTAGCTATATCTTCTACTGTTCTTAAGCTAGCTAATCCGTTTATTGTTGCATTTACCATGTTATTAGGATTATTTGAACCTAATGATTTAGCTCTAACATCCTTTAATCCTGCTAATTCAAGTACTGCTCTTGCTGGACCTCCAGCAATAACTCCTGTACCTTCTTTAGCTGGCATAATTAGAACATTTGCAGTTCCGAACTTACCATTAACTTGGTGAGGAATTGTTGTTCCTACCATTGCAACGCTTACTAAGTTCTTCTTAGCATCTTCTATTCCTTTTTTTATTGCTTCTGGGATTTCGATTGACTTACCCATTCCAACGCCAACGTGTCCGTTCTCGTCTCCGACAACAACTAGAGCGCTGAATCTGAAGTTTCTACCACCCTTAACAACCTTAGTAACTCTGTTTATGAAAACAACCTTTTCTTTAAGGTCTAGTGTACTAGGATCGATTCTCATTTATTTCCCTCCTTGTTTAATTAGAATTTCAAGCCAGCTTCTCTAGCTGCTTGTGCTAATTCTTGAATTCTTCCGTGATATATGTATCCGCCTCTATCAAATACCACTACGTCAATTCCTTTTTCTATAGCTTTTTTAGCTACTAATTCACCTACAAGTTTAGCACCTTCTTTGTTTCCGCCTTTTGCAGCAAAATCTTTTTCTAAACTTGAAGCAGCTACTAATGTAACACCATTTATATCATCAATAACTTGTGCATATATATTCTTTTCACTCTTAAATACTGAAAGTCTTGGTCTTTCCGCAGTTCCAAAAACTTTTTTACGAACTCTAAGGTGACGTTTTTCTCTGCTCGCCTTTTTGTCTACCTTTTTGAACATAAAACTCACTCCTTTCTATTATTTCTTACCAGTCTTACCTTCTTTACGTCTGATCACTTCATTTTCATACTTAATACCTTTACCCTTATATGGTTCTGGTACTCTCCATTTTCTTATATCCGCTGCAGCAAATCCAACTTTTTCTTTGTCGATTCCACTAACTATTACTCTAGTTGCAGCTGGAGTTTCAAATGTGATTCCGTCAATAGGTTCAATTTCAACTGGATGTGAATATCCAAGGTTCATTACAAGCTTTTTACCTTGTAATTGAGCTCTATAACCAACACCAACTAAATCTAAAGTTTTTTGGTAACCTTGTTTTACTCCAATTACCATATTATTAATTAATGCTCTTGTTAAACCGTGAAGAGCTCTGTGATCTTTTTGTTCACTATGTCTAGTAACAATTACTTCATTGTTTTCAACAGCTATGCTAATATCTTTATGCATAGTTTTAACTAATTCACCTTTTGGTCCCTTAACTGTAACTAAATTGTCTGGTGTTACAGTAACAGTTACATCAGCAGGAATAGCTATTGGTAATCTACCTACTCTTGACATAATTGCACCTCCTGTATTATTTTAAAATTGCATTTTACAATTTTATCTAGTTTAATTTATCTGAGATATTACCAAACGTAGCAGATTACTTCTCCACCTAATCCGTTCTTTCTAGCTTCTCTATCTACCATTATTCCATTTGAAGTTGAAACAACAGCGATACCTAATCCATTAAGAACTTTTGGTACCTCGTCTTTCTTACAATAAACTCTTAATCCTGGTTTAGAAATTCTCTTAATACCAGTTATAACTCTTTCTTTATTAGCTCCATACTTAAGAGATAATCTTAACATTGGAACAACTCCATCGTTATATTCATTTATTTCTTTTATATAACCCTCTTGTAATAATATATTTGCAATTTCCTTCTTTACGTTTGAAGAAGGTACTTCTACCACTTCATGTCTTACAGCATTAGCATTTCTTACACGAGTTAATAAATCTGCTATAGGATCTGTCATAACCATTTAATGTGCCTCCTTTCGTTACATCGTATATCTTACCAACTTGCTTTTCTACAACCTGGAATTTCGCCCTTATAAGCAAGTTCTCTAAAACAAATACGGCATACTCCATATTTTTTTAATACAGCATGTGGTCTTCCACATATTCTACATCTTGTATAAGCTCTTGTCTTGTATTTAGGAGTTTTGCTCCACTTTTCAATAATAGCCTTACGTGCCAATGTGTTTCCCTCCTTATTATTGAGCGAATGGCATTCCAAGGAATCTTAATAATTCCCTAGCTTCTTCGTCAGTGTTAGCTGAAGTAACGAAGATTATATCCATTCCTCTAACTTTATCTATCTTATCATATTCTATTTCTGGGAATATTAATTGTTCTTTAATTCCTAATGAATAATTTCCTCTACCATCAAAAGCTTTGCTAGAAACCCCTCTGAAATCTCTAACTCTTGGTAGTGCGATGCTCATTAGTTTATCAGCAAACTCAAACATGTTAGCTTTTCTTAGAGTAACTTTGCATCCTAATGGCATGTTTTCTCTAATTTTAAAGTTAGCTACAGACTTTTTAGCTCTTGTTAATACAGGCTTTTGACCTGCTATTAAAGTCAAATCATTAACTGCTGATTCTAGCACTTTTTGATTTTCCTTAGCTTCTCCAACTCCCATATTGATTACTATCTTCTCTAGCTTTGGTACTTCCATTATGTTTTTATATCCGAACTTTTCAATCATAGCTGGAACTACTTCTTTTTGATATTTTTCTTGAAGTCTTGTCATATTAGTTACCTCCTTTCAAAATCTAGAATGTTTCTCCGCATTTTTTACATACTCTAACCTTAGTACCATCATCTAAAACTTTGTTACTAATTCTAGTCGCATTCTTACATTTGTTACAATATAACATAACTTTTGAGCTGTTGATCGCTGCTTCTTTTTCAATTATAGCGCTTTCAACTTGACCCTTATTAGCTTTTTGATGTTTTTTAACTATATTAACTCCTTGAACAAGAACTTTTCCTGTCTTTGGATACGCTTTTAACACTTCACCAGTTTTGCCTTTATCTTTTCCAGATATAACAATAACTGTATCATTCTTTCTTACATGTATCTTCAAGTTGGCCACCTCCTCTTATAGAACTTCTGGTGCTAATGATAAAATTTTAGTGAATTCTTTATCTCTTAGCTCCCTAGCAACAGGTCCAAAGATACGAGTTCCTCTTGGTTGCTTATCATCTTTGATTATAACTGCTGCGTTTTCATCAAATTTAATATATGAACCATCAGCTCTTCTTACACCTTTTACTGATCTAACTACAACTGCCTTTACAACATCACCTTTTTTAACAACTCCACCTGGTGTTGCACTTTTAACGCTAGCAACTATAACATCGCCGATATTACCAAACTTTCTTTTAGATCCACCTAATACTCTGATACACATAATTTCTTTTGCACCTGAATTATCTGCAACCTTTAATAAGGTTTGTTGTTGTATCATTAAATTACCCTCCTTTCAGTTTTAAAGCTTATTTAGCCTTTTCAACTATTTCAACAAGTCTCCATCTCTTATCTTTAGATAAAGGTCTAGTTTCCATTATTGATACTCTATCATTAATTTTAGCTTCATTATTCTCATCATGTACTTTAAACTTTGTAGTTCTATTAACTGTCTTACCGTATAATGGGTGTCTAACCTTAGTTTCAACGGCAACTACAATAGTTTTTTCCATTTTATCAGAAACAACCCTACCAATTCTTTTCTTTCTTAATGATCTTTCCATTAGGGCTTACCTCCTTCCAACTTTTATTGTTCCAATGCTTTTAATTCTTCTTCTCTTAAGATGGTTTTTATTTGGGCTATAGATTTCTTAACTTCTCTTATTCTCATTGGATTTTCTAATTGTCCTGTAGCTAATTGAAATCTTAAATTAAATAACTCCGCTTTAAGATCGCCCAATTTAACTGTTAAATCTTGAGGATTGCTTGATTTCAATTCTTTTAATTCTCTAGCCTTCATTATTCTTCACCACCCATTTCCTCAAAATCTCTTTTTGAAACAAATTTTGTTTTTACAGGAAGTTTATGTGAAGCAAGTCTCATTGCTTCTCTTGCAGTTTCTTCTGGTACTCCTGATAATTCAAATAGTACTCTACCTGGTTTAACTACTGCAACCCAGTATTCTGGTGATCCTTTACCTGAACCCATTCTTGTTTCAGCTGGCTTTTCTGTAACTGGTTTATCTGGGAAAATCTTTATCCAAAGTTTTCCACCTCTTTTAATGTATCTATTGATAGCAATTCTGGCAGATTCAATTTGGTTACTTGTTATCCATCCACAAGTTAGCGCTTGGATTCCGTAATCACCATAAGCTAAGAAATTACCTCTTGTAGCTTTACCTTTCATTCTACCACGTTGCACCTTACGATGTTTTACCCTTTTAGGCATTAACATGATCTATTCCTCCTTTCCTATGCGTTAGCCTCTTCCTTTTCTACTTTCTTAGTTGGAAGAACTTCTCCATTATAAACCCAAACCTTAACTCCGATTTTTCCATATGTTGTATCTGCTTCAGCAAATCCATAATCGATATCAGCTCTTAATGTTTGTAGTGGAATTGTTCCTTCATGATAATGTTCAGTTCTTGCTATTTCTGCTCCACCTAATCTACCAGAACAAGCAGTTTTTACACCTTTTATTCCGTGTTTCATAGCTCTTTGCATTGTTTGCTTCATAGCTCTTCTGAATGAAATTCTTTTTTCTAATTGTGCAGCAATATTTTCAGCATTAATTGTGCATCAGCTTCTGCACTTTTAACTTCAACTATGTTTATTAAAACATTCTTATTTTCAACGAATTGAGTTAATTTATTTTTTAAAGCCTCAATTCCAGATCCACCTTTACCTATTATAACACCAGGCTTTGCTGTATATATGTTTAATTTTACTCTTTTCGCAGCTCTTTCAATTTCAATTTTAGAAATACCTGCAGAAAAAAGTTCCTTTTTCACAAATTTTCTGATCTTGTTATCTTCTATAAGATTATCAGCAAAGTTTTTCTTGTTAGCATACCATTTTGCGTCCCATCCCTTGATAACACCTACTCTAAGGCCATGAGGATTTACTTTTTGACCCACTTGCTTTTCCCTCCTTTTATCTTATTAAGCTCTTTCTTTAACAACTACTGTTATATTGCTTGTTTTCTTTAATATTTTAAATGCTCTACCTTGAGCATGAGGTTGGAATCTCTTTAATGTTGATCCTTGACCAACGAAACACTCTGAAACATATAAGTTATCAGCATTCAATTCCAAATTGTTTTCTGCATTAGCAACAGCTGATTTTAAAACTTTATTTATAACTACCGCTGCTTCTCTTGGAGTATATTGTAAAATAGCAAAAGCTTCGTTAACTTGTTTTCCTCTTATTAAATCAAGAATTACTCCTACCTTTGTTGGAGACATTCTAATATATTTTGCTATAGCTCTAGCTTCCATTTATGATCCTCCTTTCCAGGCTATCTTTTTGATGTTTTATCGTCATGACCTTTATAAGTTCTAGTTAATACAAACTCACCTAATTTATGGCCAACCATATCTTCTGATATATATACTGGTACATGCTTTCTTCCATCATGAACAGCAATTGTATGACCTATGAATTGTGGAAAAATTGTTGAACTTCTTGACCAAGTCTTAACAACCTTTTTTTCTCCATTACCATTCATTTCTTCTATTTTCTTAAAAAGTCCCTCATGAACAAAAGGTGCTTTCTTTGTTGATCTACTCACTAATATGCCTCCCTTCATAAACACTAAGGTCTAAGTTGTGAAGAGAACTTACTATTCTCCTCAAACTACTTAGCTCTTCTATCTTTGATAATAAATTTATCTGAATATTTCTTAGTCTTTCTAGTTTTGTATCCAAGTGCTGGTTTACCCCATGGAGTAACTGGACTTGGTCTACCAACTGGAGACTTACCTTCACCACCACCATGAGGGTGATCATTAGGGTTCATTACAGATCCTCTAACTGTTGGTCTCCATCCCATATGTCTCTTTCTACCAGCTTTACCGATATTAACAATATCGTTTGTCGCATTAGAAAGTGTTCCTATTGTAGCTCTACATTCGATTCTTACATATCTCATTTCACCTGATGGTAATCTAAGAGTTGCATAATCTCCTTCTTTAGCCATTAATTGAGCTGATCCACCTGCTGCTCTAACTAATTGACCACCTTTACCTCTTTGTAACTCTATATTGTGAATAACTGTACCTACTGGTATGTTCTTTAATGGAAGTGCATTACCAGGTTTGATATCAGCATTAACTCCAGACTCTATTACATCTCCAACTTTTAATCCTGCAGGCGCAAGAATATATCTCTTTTCTCCATCGCTATATATAACAAGAGCAATATATGCTGATCTGTTTGGATCATATTCTATAGTTGCAACCTTTGCTGGGATTTCATCTTTATTTCTTTTAAAGTCTATTATTCTATATTTTCTCTTAACACCGCCGCCACGATGTCTAACAGTAATTTTACCTTGAGCATTTCTACCCGCTTTACTCTTTAATGCAACAAGAAGTGACTTTTCTGGTTCTTGTGAAGTTATTTCTTCAAAAGTTGGCATAGTCATTTGTCTTCTTGCTGGTGTAATAGGGTTAAACTTTTTAACTGCCATTTAAAATTCCCTCCTTCTTCAAGCTTCTCTGGTGTTGATCACCAATAATGGCTTTATTCTACTATTATTGCATTCCCTCGAAGAATTCAATTCCATTACTTTCTTCAGTTAATGTAACTATAGCTTTCTTGTAATCTGATCTCTTACCTACATGTACGCCCATTCTCTTAGTTTTACCTAAGCCGTTTATAGTGTTAACAGATTCAACTTTAACATTGAAAACTTCTTCCACAGCTCTCTTTATTTGAGATTTATTAGCATCAACATGAACTATGAAAGTGTACCTTTTTTCGGCCATAGACGCCATACTTTTTTCAGTTATGATTGGCTTTCTTATTATATCATGGCTTGTTAATTTCATTATGCGTACACCTCCTCAATTTTTGATACAGCATCTTTAGTTATGATTAATTTTTCATATTTTAATAAATCATATACATTGATGTTGTTTGCAGGAATAACACTTATTCCTTGAATGTTTCTTGCTGACTTATAAACAACTTCATTTGATTCAGCTGTTATAATTAATGCTTTATTAGCTTCTAAAGCCTTTAGCATTTCTATCATACTCTTAGTTTTTGGTGCTTCAAAATTTAACGAATCAAGAACTATCATTTGATTATCTTGAACCTTGCTAGTTAAAGCAGATTTCATAGCAACCTTTCTCATACTCTTTGGAACTGAAACTCTGTAGTCTCTTGGCTTTGGTGCGAATACAATTCCACCTTTGATCCATTGTGGTGATCTGATAGAACCTTGTCTTGCTCTTCCAGTACCCTTTTGTCTCCAAGGCTTGATTCCGCCTCCTCTAACTTCAGATCTAGTTTTAGTTGATTGAGTTCCTTGTCTTTTGTTAGCTAATAATGCAACTACTACTTGGTGCAATGCATATTCATTAATTTCTGCTGCAAATACATTTTCATTTAATTCCATATCTGCAACTTTATTTCCTTCTTTATTAAATACTCCTACTGTAGGCATTTTATTTCCTCCTTTCTTCAAAGAAATTAAGCTCTAACTGTATCTTTAATTACTACTGTACCTTTATTAGGTCCTGGGATTCCACCCTTAATTAGTATTAAATTCTTTTCAGCTATTACTTTAACAACTTCTAAATTAAGTACTGTTGTATTTACAGATCCCATATGTCCTGGCATTCTCTTGTTTTTGAATGTTCTAGATGGATCTGATGAAGCTCCCATTGAACCTGGCGCTCTATGGAACTTAGAACCATGAGTCATAGGTCCTCTTTGTTGATTCCATCTTTTAATTGATCCTTGGAAACCCTTTCCCTTAGATACTGCAGATACATCAACTTTATCTCCTGCTCCAAATACATCAGCTTTTATTTCATTTCCAACTTCGTATTGACTTATATCGTCAAGTCTAAATTCTTTAAGAGTTCTTCTTAAAGTAGCTCCAGCCTTAGCAAAGTGACCTTTTCTTGGCTTATTAGCTAATTTTTCTCTTATTTCATCGAAACCAACTTGTATTGCTTCATAACCATCATTTTCTAATGTTTTCTTTTGAACAACAACACATGGGCCAGCTTCTACTACAGTTACAGGAATCACTTTTCCTTTTTCATCAAAAATTTGTGTCATTCCAACTTTTCTTCCAATTATAGCTTTTTTCATGTATTTACACCTCCCAAACTAATTAGCGGACTGTTAACAATCATAACTAGCCGTTTTTATATTATTTCCAGTACTAAAGCTTGATTTCTATATCAACACCCGCTGGAAGATTTAATCTCATTAATGCATCAACAGTTTTAGGTGATGGATTAACAATATCGATTAATCTCTTATGAGTTCTTATCTCAAATTGTTCTCTTGAATCTTTGTACTTGTGAACCGCTCTTAATATTGTAACAACATCTTTTTCAGTTGGTAGTGGCACTGGTCCTACAACCTTAGCTCCTGATGTTTTTGCAGTTTCAACAATTTTTTCAGCTGATTGATCTAAAATTGTATGATCAAAAGCCTTTAATCTAATTCTTATTTTTTGCTTTGACATTTCATTTCCCTCCTTTTATGTACGTTTTACTTCTAACGCACAACAGCGGCTATTCTGTAAACTGTTCCAGGTGTTTCGTGATATCCAAACCTAATACAGAATCCCTGTCGTCGGATTCTAGATCCAAACTTACTCATCAAGAATTACCCGGAAGTCCGGCAACCTCTTGAATCCTCGCTGTATGCTATGCAACTTCTTAATTATACTATTGTTATATTGTCTTTTCAAGCTTTTTTTTACATTTTCCTATTTTTTTTTAATTCCTTATATTGGGTGATTTTTTAATTATCTTTACTAAAAATTTTATATCAGTTTGTTATGATTTATTTTGCGATAATAAATAAATATTTGTGATAACAATCCGATTTTATTATGAAATACTAACTAAATTATATAATTCATAAAATAAAAGCAAGGAAATTATACCTTGCTTTTACCGTCAAATATAAATGTATCTTATTCTACTATTTTAGTAACAACTCCAGAACCCACAGTTCTTCCGCCTTCTCTGATAGCAAATCTTAATCCTTCATCCATTGCGATTGGAGTGATTAATTCAACATTCATATCAATGTGATCTCCAGGCATTACCATTTCCATTCCGTCTGGTAATTTGATTGATCCTGTAACGTCTGTTGTTCTGAAGTAGAATTGTGGTCTGTATCCATCGAAGAATGGAGTATGTCTTCCACCTTCTTCTTTCTTAAGTACGTATACTTGACCTACAAATTTAGTATGAGGATGTACTGAATTTGGTTTTGATAAAACTTGACCTCTTTCAATATCAGTTCTTTGAACTCCTCTTAATAATGCTCCGATGTTATCTCCTGCTTGCGCTTCATCCAATAACTTTCTAAACATTTCGATTCCAGTTACTACAACTTTCTTCTTTTCTTCACTTAATCCAACGATTTCTACTTCATCTCCTACATGAAGTACTCCAGCTTCAACTCTTCCTGTTGCAACTGTTCCTCTTCCTGTAATTGTGAATACATCTTCGATTGGCATTAAGAACGGCTTATCTGTTGCTCTTTCTGGAGTTGGGATATAGCTATCTACTGCTTCCATTAAATCCATGATTGGCTTAATCGCTTCTTCATCTGTTGGATTTTCTAATGCTTTTAATGCTGATCCTGTTATTACTGGAATATCGTCTCCTGGGAAGTCATATTCACTTAATAATTCTCTTACTTCCATTTCTACTAATTCTAATAATTCTGGATCGTCTACCATATCTGCTTTATTTAAGAATACTACGATATATTGGATACCAACTCTTGATCCTAGTAGTATATGTTCTCTTGTTTGTGGCATTGGACCATCTGCTGCTGATACAACTAAGATAGCTCCATCCATTTGTGCTGCTCCTGTGATCATGTTCTTAACATAGTCAGCATGCCCTGGACAGTCAACGTGCGCATAGTGTCTGTTTTCTGTTTGGTACTCAACGTGTGCTGTATTGATTGTGATTCCTCTTTCTTTTTCTTCTGGAGCCTTATCAATATCTGCATAGTTAAATGCTTCTGCAAATCCTTTATTTGCTAATACTGTTGTGATTGCTGCTGTTAATGTTGTCTTACCATGGTCTACGTGACCTATTGTTCCAATATTAACGTGTGGCTTACTTCTTTCATACTTTGCTTTTGCCATTATAATTTTCCTCCCTTGATAGACATAATTTAAAGAATCTTTTCGTAAATATTATAACTTATAGATATTTTAATATCTATATTTATTATTCAAGTTTTTTACCATATTATATAAAAATTATTAAAACACATTATATGCTCCGTAAAATAATTTAATATACAATATGATAAAAACTTTATATTACTCTTTATTTAGCTCTGCTACCTGCAATTTGTTCTTGAATATTCTTTGGAACTTCATCATAGTGATCAAATACCATTGAGTAAACTCCTCTACCTTGAGTTCTAGATCTTAAAGTAGTAGCATATCCAAACATTTCTGATAATGGAACAAACGCTCTAATAACTTGCGCTCCATTAAGAGCTTCCATACCTTCCATTATACCTCTTCTTGAATTGATATCTCCGATAACATCTCCCATGTATTCTTCTGGAACTGTTACTTCAACTTTCATCATTGGTTCAAGAAGTACAGGGCTTGCTTTAGCCATTGCATTCTTAAATGCCATAGAACCTGCTATTTTAAATGCCATTTCAGATGAGTCAACTTCATGGTATGAACCGTGTACTAATTTAACTTTGAAGTTAATAACATTATAGCCTGCAATTATACCATTTTTAGATGCTTCTTGAATACCTGCATCAATAGCTGGTATGTATTCCTTAGGAATAGCTCCTCCAACAACAGCATTTTCAAATACATATTCGCCTTCAGTTGGTTCCATTTCAATTACAGCATGACCGTATTGTCCTTTACCACCTGATTGTTTAGCATATTTAGCTTCTGCTTTAACAGCTGATCTAATTGTTTCCTTATAAGCAACCTGAGGTGCTCCAACATTACATTCAACTTTAAATTCCCTTTGAAGTCTATCAACAATTATTTCTAAGTGAAGCTCTCCCATACCCGCAATAATTGTTTGACCTGTTTCTGTATCAGTCCAAGTCTTAAATGTAGGATCTTCTTCTGCTAATTTAGCTAATGCCATACCCATCTTTTCTTGAGCATCTTTTGTCTTTGGTTCAATAGCTACTCTTATAACTGGTTCTGGGAACTCCATAGCTTCAAGAATTATTGGACTATTTTCTGCACATAAAGTATCACCTGTTGTAGTGTTTTTTAATCCAATTACTGCACCAATTTCCCCTGCTTCTAATGATTCAACTTCTGATCTTGAATTTGAATGCATCTTAACAAGTCTACCGATTCTTTCTTTCTTACCTTTTGTTGAGTTAAGAACATATGAACCACTCTGCATTACGCCAGAATATATTCTTGTAAATGCCAATTTACCAACAAATGGATCAGTAGCTATTTTAAATGCTAAAGCTGATAATGGTTCAGAGTCTGAAGAATTTCTATGATCTTCTTCTCCATCTAATGTTGTTCCTTTTATTGCTGGAACATCTAATGGTGATGGTAAGTAATCTACAACTCCATCAATCATTTCTTGAACACCTTTGTTTTTGTATGAAGAACCACAAATACAAGGATATATTTCGTTAGCAATTGTAGCTTTTCTTAAAGCAGCTTTTAATTCTTCAATTGTAAGTTCTTCACCTTCTAAATACTTTTCCATTAATTCTTCATCTGTTTCAGCAATAGCTTCTATCATTGCTGCTCTGTATTCTTCAGCTTGATCAGCATATTCAGCTGGTATAGCTTCTTCTCTCATATCTTTTCCAAGATCATCATAGAATATAAAAGCAACATTCTTTATAAGGTCAACCATTCCTTTGAAGCCTTGTTCGCTACCTACTGGAATCTGAATCGGAACTGCGTTTGCTTTTAATCTATCTTTAACTGTTTGAATACATCTAAAGAAATCAGCACCTGTTGCATCCATTTTATTTACATAAATCATTCTTGGCACACCATACTTATCCGCCTGTCTCCAAACAGTTTCAGTTTGTGGTTCAACACCGCTCTTTGCATCAAGAACTGTAACAGCTCCATCAAGTACTCTTAATGATCTTTCAACTTCAACTGTGAAGTCTACGTGACCAGGAGTATCTATAATATTAAGTTCATGTTCTTTCCAGAAACATGAAGTTGCTGCTGAAGTAATTGTTATACCTCTTTCTTGTTCTTGAACCATCCAGTCCATTGTAGCTTCACCATCATGAACTTCCCCTATTTTGTGACTCACTCCTGTATAGAACAATATACGTTCAGTAGTTGTTGTCTTACCAGCATCTATATGAGCCATTATACCGAAGTTACGGAATTTATCTAAAGGATATTTTCTAGCCATTTATTTGTCCTCCTCTCAATGAGTAAAATATAATTTAATTTGACAAAACTGCCTTAGCATAAGCCAAAACAGTTTTATAGATATTAGTATCTGTAATGAGCAAATGCCTTATTAGCTTCTGCCATTTTATGAGTATCTTCTCTCTTCTTAACAGCTGCTCCTGTATTATTAGATGCATCTAATAATTCACCAGCAACTCTTTCACTCATTAGCTTTTCGCCTCTTTTTCTAGCTGCTATTAACATCCATCTTATTCCTAATGTCTGTCTTCTTTCTGGTCTAACTTCGATTGGAACTTGATAAGTAGCACCACCTATTCTTCTAGCTTTAACTTCTAGTAATGGCATTACATTGTTCATAGCTTCTTCAAATACTTCTAAAGCTTCTTTTCCACTTCTTTTTGCTATTAATTCAAATGCTTCATAGCATATCTTTTGGGCTACACCCTTCTTACCATCTTCCATTATACTATTTATAAATTTAGTAACAACCTTTGAATTGTATACTGGATCTGGTAATACGTCTCTTTTTGCGATATGTCCTTTTCTTGGCACTTTTCTTCCCTCCTTAACATTTTAAATTTAAGTTCATCGGTACTCGGTATTTTTCATACCGTAAAGTGCTACATCTTTTACATCTATATAAACTCAAAATAAAATCTATAATTTCTGTTGAAGATAAGCACTATTCTTTGTTAAAATTCCTCTATTTCTTCTTAGGTCTCTTAGCACCGTACTTTGATCTTCCTTGTAATCTGTTAGCTACTCCAGCGCAGTCTAGCGCACCTCTTACGATATGGTATCTAACACCAGGAAGGTCTTTAACTCTTCCACCTCTTATAAGAACAACACTATGTTCTTGTAAGTTGTGACCTACTCCACCAATATATGCAGTTACTTCAAATCCATTTGTTAATCTAACTCTGGCAATTTTTCTTAACGCTGAGTTAGGTTTTTTAGGAGTTGTTGTTTTAACTACTGTACATACACCTCTTTTTTGAGGACACTCTTTAAGTGCTGGTGCAGTTGATTTAACTACTGCTGTTTTTCTGCCTTTTCTTACTAATTGGCTAATAGTTGGCATTTTTTCACCTCCTGAAATTTATTTATCTATTTTAAAATTAAGATAAACACTAATTTATCAAGTTATATGAATTAGTATATCATACAACTTATCAAATATACCTAAATTTTACACAATAAATCAATATCCTATGTATTAAGCTATAAATTTACTTTTATAAAATGATATATTCACATTAATTTGTGTGATTTCACATTTAAAATCACACAAATTGTATTTTATCATTTAATTTTACACATGTCAATATAATACATGCTTATTCTTCAACAGTTTCTCCAATAGTTTCTTCAACCAATTCACTATCTGTTTCCACCTTTAAAGATCTATATCTCATCATTCCAGTACCAGCTGGAATAAGCTTACCAATTATTACATTTTCTTTTAATCCAACTAAAGGATCAACTTTTCCTTTAATTGCTGCTTCTGTTAGAACTCTTGTCGTTTCTTGGAACGAAGCTGCTGATAGAAAACTATCAGTTGCTAATGCTGCCTTAGTTATACCTAGTAGAGTTTGTTCTCCTTTTGCTTCTTCTCCACCAAATTCTCTTACTCTAGCATTTTCTTCATAGAAATCAAACATATCAATCATAGTTCCTGGTAATAATTCTGTATCTCCCGAGTCAACAATTTTTATCTTTCTAGTCATTTGTCTAACAACTACTTCTAAGTGTTTATCATTGATATCAACACCTTGTAGTCTATAAACCTTTTGAACCTCCGAAAGTAAATATCTTCTTGCTCCATCTATTCCTTTTATGCTCATTATATCATGAGGATTTACTGAACCTTCTGTAATTTCATCACCAGCTTCAATATAATCACTTTCATTGACTCTCAATCTTGATCCAAAAGGTATATCGTAACTACGTTCTTCTCCATCAGCACCCATAATTATTACTGTTCTCTTCTTCTTCGTCTCTTCTATTCTCGCAGTACCAGCAATTTCACTTACTATTGCAAGCCCTTTTGGCTTTCTAGCTTCAAATAGTTCTTCAACTCTAGGTAAACCTTGAGTGATATCTGCTCCTGCAACTCCACCGGTATGGAATGTTCTCATTGTAAGCTGTGTACCTGGTTCTCCAATTGATTGTGCTGCTATTATTCCAACAGCTTCTCCAATATCAATCTTTTTAGCTGTTGCCATATTCATACCATAACATCTAGCACACACACCAACTTTACATTTGCAAGTGAACACAGATCTAATTTTTACTTTCTTAATTCCTGCTGAAACTATCTTGTCAGCTGCATACGGATCCATATATTCATTTTTTGGATGTACTATATCACCAGTTTTTGGATCAACAATATCTTCTGCTGTATATCTACCAATTAATCTTTCTCTTAATTCTTCGATAACTTCATTACCTTCTTTAATTTCACTTACAAATATTCCTTCATCTGTACCACAATCTTCTTCTCTTACAATAACATCTTGAGAAACGTCAACAAGTCTTCTAGTTAAATATCCAGAATCCGCCGTCTTTAACGCTGTATCTGCATTACCTTTTCTAGCTCCATGAGTAGACAAGAAATATTCTATTACATCTAATCCTTCTTTAAATGATGCTCTTATAGGCAACTCTATAATCTTACCTGACGGACTGGCCATAAGACCTCTCATACCAGCTAATTGCTTAATCTGAGATTTTGATCCTCTGGCTCCAGAATCAGCCATCATATATATCGGATTAAATTTATCAAGACTATCCATTAATGCATTGGCTACATCTTCAGTTGTCTGAGTCCATTTTTCTATAACTCTTTCATATCTTTCTTCATCAGATATGAAACCTCTCTTATACATCTTTTCAATCTTTTCGATCGTTTCATCTGCTTCCTTAAGTAAATCATATTTCACTTTTGGAACTATTATATCTGATGAAGCAACTGTTACAGCGCCGATTGATGAATAATGATACCCTAATGCTTTAATATTATCAAGCATTATAGATGTTTTAACCGGACCATGCTTCATGTAACATTGATCGATTATCGTTCCTAATGACTTTTTCGTAGCTAAGAAATCAACTTCTAAATTGAACATATCTTCTTCATTTTCTCTATTGATTAATCCCAAGTTTTGCGGAATTGATTCATTAAATATAATCTTTCCAACTGTAGTTTTAATTATCTTAGACTTAACTACACCATCAATTTCTCTAAACATTCTAACATTTATTTGAGCATGTATATCAATTTCTTTAACTTCATATGCCATTATAGCTTCATCTTTGCTTGAGAATGTCATTCCATCCCCTTTTGCACCATTCTTATCCATGGTTAAATAGTATGATCCAAGAATCATATCTTGTGTTGGAACACAAACTGGTTTACCATCTGATGGCTTCAAAATATTTGTTGCAGCTAGCATTAAGAATCTAGCTTCTGCTTGAGCTTCTACTGACAATGGAAGATGGACAGCCATTTGGTCCCCATCAAAGTCAGCGTTATAAGCTGTACATGCTAACGGATGAAGTTTTATTGCTCTACCTTCTACTAATACAGGTTGGAATGCTTGAATACCAAGTCTGTGCAATGTAGGTGCACGGTTAAGTAATACTGGATGATCTGCAATTACCTCTTCCAATACATCCCATACTTGTGGTAATACTCTTTCAACCATTCTCTTGGCGCTCTTTATATTATGAGCTATTCCATCTTGTACAAGCTTTTTCATAACAAATGGTTTAAATAATTCTATTGCCATTTCCTTAGGAAGTCCGCATTGATACATTTTTAATTCTGGACCAACAACGATAACTGATCTACCTGAGTAGTCAACTCTCTTACCAAGTAAGTTTTGTCTAAATCTACCTTGTTTACCTTTTAACATATCTGAAAGAGATTTTAAAGGTCTATTTCCAGGTCCAGTTACTGGTCTTCCTCTTCTACCATTATCAATAAGTGCATCTACTGCCTCTTGAAGCATTCTTTTTTCATTTCTCACAATTATATCTGGAGCACCTAAATCTAATAACTTCTTTAATCTGTTATTTCTGTTTATTACTCTTCTATATAAATCATTTAAATCAGATGTCGCAAATCTTCCTCCATCTAATTGAACCATAGGTCTTAAATCTGGTGGTATTACTGGTATCACATTTATGACCATCCACTGTGGATCATTGCCTGATTTTCTAAACGATTCTACAACTTCTAGTCTTCTAATAATTCTAACTTTCTTTTGTCCCGAACTTTGCTTTAATTCTTCTTTAAGTTCTTTTGAAGAAGTTACTAAATCAATTTCATTTAGTAAATCTTGAATTGCTTCAGCTCCCATGCCTGCTACAAAGCTTTCATCTCCATATTTATCTACAGCTTCTCTATATTCCTTTTCATTAAGAAGCTGCTTCTTCAATAGTGGTGTTTCCTTCGGATCTATCACTATATAAGATGCAAAGTATAAAACTTTTTCCAAAGCTCTTGGCGACATATCTAAAATCAATCCCATTCTTGATGGAATTCCTTTAAAGTACCAAATATGAGATACTGGGGCAGCTAATTCTATATGCCCCATTCTTTCTCTTCTCACTTTAGCTTTTGTGACTTCAACTCCACATCTATCACAAACTATCCCTTTATATCTTACTCTTTTGTACTTTCCACAGTGACATTCCCAATCTTTCATTGGTCCAAAAATTCTTTCGCAGAATAAACCATCTCTCTCTGGTTTTAAAGTTCTATAGTTAATAGTTTCTGGTTTCTTAACTTCTCCTCTTGACCATTGTCTTATTTGTTCTGGAGATGCTAAGCCAATTTGTATTGCATCAAAATTATTTAATTCAAACAAGGGTAAATCCTCCCTTCAAAATTAGTGTTCATCATTAAAATCATCTAGTTCTAATTCAGTTTCAAGATCAGCTATATCGACACTCTCATCATAATCAATTTCATCTATGTCTTCATCAGTGTTTTGATCATAACTATCGTCCTCTAATACATCTGGTTCCGGCACCATGATCTCTTCACTGCCTTCTATATTAACTTCTAAATTTGCCATATCCTCATCCACAAATTCTTTTAAAGTAACTTCTTCATGTGCATCATTTAATACTTTAATATCCAGACACAATGCTTGTAACTCTTTAATAAGAACTTTGAACGATTCCGGTACTCCTGGTTCAGGTATATTTTCCCCTTTTACTATAGCCTCATATGTCTTCACTCTACCTACAACATCATCTGACTTAACAGTTAATATTTCCTGAAGTGTATGTGCCGCTCCATATGCTTCTAATGCCCAAACCTCCATTTCACCAAATCTTTGACCACCAAATTGAGCTTTACCTCCTAATGGTTGTTGAGTAACCAATGAATATGGTCCTGTAGATCTAGCGTGAATCTTATCATCTACTAAATGGTGAAGTTTTAAAATATACATTATACCAACAGTTACTGGATTATCAAACGGTTCTCCAGTTCTACCATCATATAATATAGTTTTAGCATCTTCTCTAAATCCTGCTTTTATCATGCATTCTGTGATTTCAGGTTGTGTTGCACCATCAAATACAGGTGTAGCTATATGCCATCCTAAATGGCTAGCTGCCCAACCTAAGTGAACTTCAAGTACCTGACCTATATTCATACGAGAAGGTACTCCTAATGGATTTAAGCATATTTGAAGAGGTCTACCGTCCGGTAAGAATGGCATATCTTCTTCTGGTAATATTCTAGAGATAACCCCCTTATTACCATGACGTCCTGCCATTTTATCCCCAACTGAAATTTTTCTTTTTTGTGCAATATAACATCTTACAAGTTCATTTACTCCTGGGTTTAATTCATCCCCATTTTCTCTTGTAAATACTTTTATATCAACTATTATTCCAGCTTCACCGTGAGGTACTCTTAATGAGGTATCTCTTACTTCTCTTGCCTTTTCACCAAAAATTGCTCTTAACAATCTTTCTTCTGCTGTAAGCTCAGTTTCACCTTTTGGCGTTACTTTTCCAACCAATATGTCTCCTGATCTCACTTCTGCACCGATTCGTATGATTCCTCTGTCATCTACATCCTTAAGTGCATCATCACTTACGTTTGGTATGTCTCTTGTAATTTCCTCTGGTCCTAACTTCGTATCTCTAGCTTCACATTCATATTCTTCTATATGCATAGATGTAAAGACATCTTCTCTGACCAATTCTTCTGAAATTAACATAGCATCTTCGTAATTATAACCTTCCCAAGTTATGAATCCCATTCTGATGTTCTTACCTAATGCAATTTCACCTAAATCTGTAGATGGACCATCTGCAATAACTTGATTCTTGTATACTATTTCTCCCGTATCAACTATCGGTCTTTGATTAATACAAGTTCCTGAGTTACTTCTCTTAAACTTTAATAATTTATATACATCTGTACCACCATCTGAGTCTCTCTTAACACGAATCTCACTACCCGAAACATAAGTAACTACTCCAGCATTCTTTGCCTTTGGTAATACCCCTGAGTCAACAGCAGCTTTAAATTCGATTCCTGTTCCAACTATTGGCGCTTGAGGACTTAATAATGGAACTGCTTGACGTTGCATGTTTGAACCCATAAGCGCTCTTGATGCATCATCATTTTCAAGGAATGGTATCATCGCAGTTGCAACAGATACAATTTGTCTTGCAGATACATCTATTAAATCAACGTCAGTTGTTGGAACAACTAATATATCCTCTAAATGTCTTACTCTGACCTTTTTATTTATAAAGTACCCATTTTCATCCATGGGCTCCTTTGCTTCAGCTATTAAACATTGATCTTCTTCATCAGCAGTGAAATATCTTATTTCATCTGTAGCTCTTCCATTTTCTTTGTCAACAATTCTATATGGCGTTTCAATAAATCCATACTCATTAACTTTTGCGAAAGTTGCTAACGAATTTATAAGACCTATATTAGGACCTTCTGGTGTCTCAATTGGACACATTCTACCATAATGTGAATGGTGAACGTCTCTTACTTCAAAACCAGCTCTTTCTCTTGAAAGTCCTCCTGGTCCTAATGCCGATAATCTTCTCTTATGCGTAAGTTCTGATAATGGATTTGTTTGATCCATGAACTGTGATAATTGTGAACTACCAAAAAATTCTTTGATAGCTGCTGCTACCGGCCTTATATTAATTAACATTTGAGGAGTTATAGCTTCTTGATCTTGAATAGTCATTCTTTCCTTAACTACTCTTTCCATTCTAGATAGACCAATTCTAAATTGGTTCTGCAATAATTCCCCTACAGATCTCAATCTTCTATTACCTAAATGATCTATATCATCAACATAACCTATTCCATAAGTTAATCCTAGTTCATAGCTTATAGTTGCAAATATATCATCTCTTATAATATGTTTAGGAATAAGTTTACTAATATTCTTCTTGATTTCCTCTTTAATACTTACTTCATCAGAAAAATTATCTAATATTTCCTTCAAAGTAGGATAATGAACTAATTCTTTTATCCCTAGGTCTGAAATATCAAAAGAAACTTGTTTCTTCAAATCTACAAAGTTATTACTAATTACTCTAATAACTTTATCTTCTATTAATACATCAACCGATTTAACACCTGCATTCTGAATCTCTTCAGCTACTAATCTACTTATTTTCTGACCCTTCTCCACCATTATTTCTCCAGTTTGTGGATTAACAATATCAGTGGCTGCTACTTGGTTAGCTATTCTTAGATTTAATGCAAGTTTTTTATTAAATTTATATCTTCCGACTCTAGATAAATCATATCTTTTTGCGTCAAAGAATAATGTATCAATTAAAGATATAGCACTATCTACTGTTGGTGGTTCACCAGGTCTCAATCTCTTATATATTTCAAGTAGTGCTTCCTCTTTAGTTTTAGTATTATCTTTTTCTATTGAAGCTCTAAATCTTTCTTCTTCGCCGAAGAAATCTAGCAACTCCTGATCACTGCCTAATCCCATAGCTCTTGCTAATATACTAATTGACAATTTTCTGGTTTTATCAATTCTTACATAAATTACATCATTAGAATCTGTTTCGTATTCCAACCATGCTCCTCTATTAGGGATAACAGTTGATGAATATAACTTTTTACCACTCTTATCTATAGAGTAGTTATAATATACACCCGGTGATCTTACTAATTGACTAACTATAACTCTTTCAGCACCATTAATTACAAAGGTACCTTGCTCTGTCATTAATGGGAAGTCACCCATAAATACTTCTTGTTCTTTAATTTCACCAGTTTCATTATTCTGCAATCTGATTGAAACTTTTAATGGCGCAGCATAAGTCGCGTCTCTTTCCTTACATTCTTCGACAGAATACTTGATATTTTCCATATCAAGTTTATAGTCTACGAACTCAAGTACTAAATTCCCCGTGAAGTTTGTGATAGGATTAATATCATCAAAAACTTCATGCAGCCCTTCTCTTAAAAACCATTCATATGAATCTAATTGAACCTCAATTAAATTCGGCATTTCAGTAACATCATTAACCTTACCGAAACTCATTCTTGTTCTTTTTCCAACTTGGACAGGATGTACCATGAATTTTCACCCCTTGTATAAAATAAACTAAAATAGCCAAAAGCATACTTTCCCTAAGGACTTTGCTTTCGGACAGCGTCTTTCTATAGTATAACCATTATTCACCAGATTATACTCCTTATTTCCACTATAAATATATAGTATTCCATAGAGAATAATACATTATATTATAATATCATAGGATATTTTTCTTGTCAATAAATATTATTAAAGAATCCTTTTTAAAGCTATATAAAATACCTATTTACCTAACAAGCATTTTATATAGCTTTATAAATTTAGTTTAAAAAAGGTGCTATAAAGCACCTTTTTCTTTAAAACAAACTACTTAACTTCTGCAGTAGCTCCTACTTCAGCTAATTTAGCTTTCATATCTTCAGCTTCGTCTTTAGAAACGCCTTCTTTTAATGTCTTAGGAGCTCCATCAACTATTTCCTTAGCTTCTTTTAATCCTAATCCTGTTATTTCTCTAACTACTTTGATAACTTTAATCTTGTTATCTCCTGCGCTTGCTAATACTACGTCGAATTCAGTTTTTTCTTCAGCAGCAGCTCCACCAGCTACAGCTCCACCAGCTACAACAGCAGCAGCAGCACTTACTCCAAATTCTTCTTCACAAGCCTTTACTAATTCATTTAAATCTAAAACGCTCATTTCTTTTATTGCTTGAATTATTTCTTCTCTTGTCATTTTTAATAGCACCTCCGAATTTTTTCTTAAAATTTTAATTAATCTTTAAATTATTCTGCAGATTCAGTTCCCTTGCTATCAGCAATAGCACTTAATACACGTGCAAAGCTTGATATTGGAGACTTGATACTTCCAAGAAGTTTTGCAATAAGAACTTCTTTTGATGGTATTGTTGCAAGCTGTTTAATTTTAGCTTCATCATAGATTTCTCCTTCTATGATACCAGCTTTTAATTCCAACTTCTTATGATCTTTAGCAAAGTCATTTAAAAGTCTTGCAGCTAATGTTACATCTTCATAACTAAATGCAACAGATACTGGTCCTTCTAAATATTCTGCTATACCATCTAAGCCTAATTCTTTAGCTGCTAAAGCTACTAAAGTATTTTTATATACTTTGTATTCAACTCCAGCGTCTCTTAAACTTTTTCTAAGAGCTGTATCTTCTTCAACATTTAGACCTTGATACTTACTAAGAACAACAGCTTTTGATTTTTCTAATTTTTCCTTAATTTCAGCAACTTTTGCTTCTTTAAGTTGTCTGTTTTTATTCATTACTGTAGTCCACCTCCTCACAGTTATAAACTGCTTCTTTTATTAAAAAAGACCTTCCGCAGACATGGAAGGCCTATAATATAATCTATTATATACACCTAGGCGGGCAGTTATCTTTACGCTTTCGCACCCACTGTCTACGGAAAAAATATTTTCTTTTTACAACATTTGAAATTATACTACATAATTTCACTCAAGTCAATACTAATCTAAAGCTCTTGTAGGATTAACTTTTGCACTTGGCCCCATTGTACTTGAAACAGATACTGATTTTAAGTATTGCCCTTTTGCTGCTGCTGGTTTAGCTTTAACTAAAGCTTCCATTAATGCAGTAAAGTTTTCTTTTAATTTTTCAGTTCCAAATGATTTTTTTCCAATTGGACAGTGAACTATTGCTGTTTTATCTACTCTATATTCAACTTTACCAGCTTTAATTTCTTCAATTGCCTTAGCAACATCAAATGTTACTGTTCCTGACTTTGGATTTGGCATTAGTCCTTTAGGTCCTAACACTCTACCAATTCTACCTACAACTCCCATCATATCTGGTGTTGCAACAACTACGTCATAATCAAACCAGTTTTCGCTTTGGATTTTTTGAACTAGTTCATCTGCTCCAACGAAATCTGCTCCTGCTTGTTGTGCTTCTGCAGCCTTATCTCCTTTAGCAAAAACAAGTACTCTAACTGTTTTACCTGTTCCGTTTGGTAATACAACTGCACCTCTAACTTGTTGATCTGCATGTCTTGGATCTACTCCAAGTCTTACATGTAATTCGATAGTTTCATCGAAGTTTGCCTTTGCAGTCTTTAATGTAAGATCTAATGCTTCTACTGGATTATATAATGCACTCTTATCTATAAGCTTTGCACTTTCAATGTATTTTTTTCCCATAATTTGCCTCCTCTGTGGTGTTAACGGTTTTGACCTCCCACTTATTTTTACGAATTACTCTTCAATAGTTACGCCCATACTTCTAGCTGTTCCTGCTATCATTCTCATAGCTGATTCAACATTTGCAGCATTTAAGTCTGGCATCTTAGTTTCAGCAATCTTTCTAAGTTGATCTTGAGTTAATTTACCAACCTTTGTTTTATTAGGTACTCCAGAACCACTTTCTAATCCTATTTCTTTCTTAATTAGAACTGCAGCTGGAGGAGTCTTTAATATAAAACTAAAAGATCTGTCTTGGTAAACTGTAATAACTACTGGTATTATATACCCAGCTTGATTTGCAGTTTTTGCATTAAACTCCTTACAGAATCCCATTATATTTACACCGTGTTGACCTAAAGCTGGACCTACAGGTGGAGCTGGTGTTGCCTTACCTGCTTGAAGTTGAAGTTTAATCATTCCAGTTACTTTCTTAGCCATTTTTGTTATTCCTCCTATTACTGTGGTATAACGAACTCTTTTTAGTTCTCCCACTTAATTAAAATTAGTTCATTATAGTTAAACTAATTTTTCAACTTGATTAAAGTCTAATTCGGCAAGTGTTTCTCTGCCAAACATCTCCACTAAAGCTTTCACTTTGCGTTTATCCGGAATTATCTCTTGTATTGTGGCTACTGAATCTCTCAATGGCCCAGAGATAATTCTTATACTTTCCCCTACCTCTAAGTCAATCTCAACAGGAACTTCTAACACTCCCATTGATTCCACTTCTTCATCAGAAAGAGGAACTGGTTTAGATCCTGGGCCTACAAATCCTGTTACGCCTCTAGTATTTCTAACAACGTACCAAGCTTCATCTCCCATTAACATTTTTACAAGCACATATCCAGGAAATTTCTTCTTTAATGAGACTTTTTGCTTTCCATCTTTTTCTTCAACCACTTCTTCCATGGGTACTTGTATATCATGGATTAATGCTTCAAGATTTCTATTTTCAATTGCTTTTTCTAAGTTTGCTTTTACTTTATTTTCATATCCTGAGTATGTATGAACTACATACCATCGTGCTCTATCACTCATATTCGTCAGGCGATATAAAATCGCCCAAACCTCCCTTTTACTTGAAATTTAAAATCATTTTAAAGAGGTTATTGAAAATAGAATCCAATCCACCAACTAATATAGTATACATTAGTGTGAACACAATAACTGCAACAAATGCTTTCTTTGTCTCATCTTTTGAAGGCCAAGTTATCTTCTTAACCTCTACCTTAACCTCTCGAAAAAAACCAAACAAACCATTACTTTTAATAGCTTTTTCAGTTTTCACACTGTTCTTTGCTGACATATCTTCACATCCTTAAATTTAATAACTATATGTCATTACTTCGGCTAATTACTTTGTTTCTCTATGAAGAGTGTGCTTTTTACAGAATTTACAATACTTTTTCATTTCTAATCTATCTGGATCATTCTTTTTGTTTTTCATTGAATCATAATTTCTTTGTTTACACTCTGTGCATGCTAAAGTTACTTTTGTTCTCATGACTGCACCTCCAGTTTTCTTATATATTAAATAGGAATCTTGAGTTCCTATTCACTTCTAAAATTTACGTTGCTTAAAATGTCACTTTTATACAATATCATAGAATATTTGACTTGTCAATCATCCTTTAAATAGGACTAAGTTATACAACTTAGTCCTATTAGTAATAAATGTATCTTATTCTACTATTTTAGTAACAACTCCAGAACCTACAGTTCTTCCGCCTTCTCTGATAGCAAATCTTAATCCTTCATCCATTGCGATTGGAGTGATTAATTCAACATTCATATCAATGTGATCTCCAGGCATTACCATTTCCATTCCGTCTGGTAATTTGATTGATCCTGTAACGTCTGTTGTTCTGAAGTAGAATTGTGGTCTGTATCCATCGAAGAATGGAGTATGTCTTCCACCTTCTTCTTTCTTAAGTACGTATACTTGACCTACAAATTTAGTATGAGGATGTACTGAATTTGGTTTTGATAAAACTTGACCTCTTTCAATATCAGTTCTTTGAACTCCTCTTAATAATGCTCCGATGTTATCTCCTGCTTGCGCTTCATCCAATAACTTTCTGAACATTTCGATTCCAGTTACTACAACTTTCTTCTTTTCTTCACTTAATCCAACGATTTCTACTTCATCTCCTACATGAAGTACTCCAGCTTCAACTCTTCCTGTTGCAACTGTTCCTCTTCCTGTAATTGTGAATACATCTTCGATTGGCATTAAGAACGGCTTATCTGTTGCTCTTTCTGGAGTTGGGATATAGCTATCTACTGCTTCCATTAAATCCATGATTGGCTTAATTGCTTCTTCATCTGTTGGATTTTCTAATGCTTTTAATGCTGATCCTGTTATTACTGGAATATCGTCTCCTGGGAAGTCATATTCACTTAATAATTCTCTTACTTCCATTTCTACTAATTCTAATAATTCTGGATCGTCTACCATATCTGCTTTATTTAAGAATACTACGATATATTGGATACCAACTCTTGATCCTAGTAGTATATGTTCTCTTGTTTGTGGCATTGGACCATCTGCTGCTGATACAACTAAGATAGCTCCATCCATTTGTGCTGCTCCTGTGATCATGTTCTTAACATAGTCAGCATGCCCTGGACAGTCAACGTGCGCATAGTGTCTGTTTTCTGTTTGGTACTCAACGTGTGCTGTATTGATTGTGATTCCTCTTTCTTTTTCTTCTGGAGCCTTATCAATATCTGCATAGTTAAATGCTTCTGCAAATCCTTTATTTGCTAATACTGTTGTGATTGCTGCTGTTAATGTTGTCTTACCATGGTCTACGTGACCTATTGTTCCAATATTAACGTGTGGCTTACTTCTTTCATACTTTGCTTTTGCCATTATAATTTTCCTCCCTTATTATCTTCTAATAAACTTGGCCTAGTGTTTTTTTATTTTTTATTATTTGGAGCTCACAATCGGAATCGAACCGACGACCTCCACCTTACCAAGGTGACGCTCTGCCGACTGAGCTATGTGAGCGTTCAAAATTGCTATCTTCTTTGATATACCAATTATAAAGTTTACTATTATTCTTTTTATTTGTCAATATAAATTATCACTTTAAATCTAAGCATTTTTCTAATTTTCTCTTTACTCTTTGTAATGCATTATCTATCGACTTCGAATGTCGTTCTAAATCACTTGCAATCTCCTGATAAGATTTTCCATCTAGGTATGAAGTAAGAACCTCTAATTCCAAATCTGATAACACTTTCGAAATCTTTTTCTCGATATAATCCATTTGTTCCTTACTAATCATTAGCTCTTCAGGATCTGAAATTTTCAATCCTGCCAAAACATCAAGGAGAGTTCTCTCTGATTCCTCTTCATATATTGGCTTATTTAAAGAGACATAAGTATTTAACGGAATATGTTTCTGCCTAGTAGCTGTTTTTATTGCAGTTATTATTTGTCTGATTACACATATTTCTGCAAAGGCTTTAAATGATGTTGATTTTTCTGCATTAAAATCTCTGATAGCCTTATATAAACCTATCATCCCTTCTTGATAAATGTCTTCCTTGTCGGCTCCAATTAAAAAATATGATTTAGCCTTCGACTTCACAAAGTTCTCATATTTTGAAATCAAATATTCTTGCGCCCTACTATTACCACTCTTAGCTTTCGCAACAATTTCTTCGTCTGATTTATCTTTGAAATCTAAAAAACCTTTCAACTGCTTATTCTCAACTCTCTTCTGCATTAAACTAACCACTCGTTTAGACAATTATACCCCAGTAAAATTATGTTAGTCAACTGAATTTACTTACTTCTTCTGATTTCTTCTAATATTTTGACTATCCTATCATCTATATTATCACTTATTATATTTTTCTGTGAAATTCTGTTCTTATCTGCTTTATTTTTTATAGACTTCTCTATCCTTAGAACCTCATTATAAAATTCTAAAGATGACATTCTAACTGCACCTCTTTGAAAAATTGTTTGCTGCTCTAAGCTATCAGATGTTACAACAACTATTTCATGTTTCCTTCCTAGAGCATTTACTTGTTTCTCAATATAACTATCCGCAGTTTCTCCATCCTTTGTAAATACTACTGATATATTTCTATTTACCTCTTCTTTCTTTTCAATACTCCCAGTAACTTTATGAGCATCAAATACTAATATTATTCTACAAGCATTAAAAACTCCATAATTATGTAAAGTATCTATAAGAGTTTGTCTTGCACCCTCAAAGCTAGAATCTTTTTTTTGTTTTAAATTAGGCCAACTATTTATAACATTATATCCATCTACAAAAATAGTTTTCACGATATACCTCTCTCTATTTCAATCGTCCTTTTAAAACTTCATACATAATTATACCACCAGCTACAGATGCGTTTAAAGAATTAATCTTTCCGACCATTGGTATTTTTATTAGCTTATCACACTTTTCCACCGTTAATTTTGAAATACCTCTCCCTTCATTTCCAATTATAACCGCACAAGGTCCTCCAAAATCTACTTGGTAGCTATATTCTTCTGCTCTTATGTCCGCCCCATAAATCCAGATCCCCTTTTCTTTTAGTTCCTCTATTGTCGAATTTAAATTTGTTACTTTGGCTATTTTTACATGTTCTATTGCTCCAACCGAAGATTTATAAACGGTTGTACTTACAGATGCACTTCTTCTCTTTGGGAGTATAATTCCATGAACTCCAAATAATTCTGCAGTTCTTACTATTGATCCTAAATTATGCGGATCTTCAACCTCATCCAATATAACTATGAACGGAGCTTCCCCTCTTTTCTCTGCTAAATCCAATATATCCGATACTTCTGAATATTTATATGGAGTTACTTTTGCTATTACCCCTTGATGTACTTCTCCACCACACATTGAATCAAGTTTTCTTTTATCCACTTCTTTTATTAATATTTTATTTTCTTTTGCCAAACCAACAATAGTTTTTATTGAACCTTCTAATTTACTATTAGATATATATAGTGTTTCGATCGTTCTTTCTCCTCTTAGAGCTTCAATTACAGCATTTCTTCCAATAACTATATCTTCTCTCTCTTCAATAGCGCTTGTTGATTTATCATTTCCTACCATATTATCTTTCTTAGTTTTATTTTTTACCTGATTATAGCTTTTAGCTTTACCTTTTGATTCAGTTACAGATTTATCTTTATCTTCCATAAACTTGCCATTTGAAATATTTTTTTTCAGTTTACTATTCATTATAAACCCTCCTTTTTTTAATTTTATACACTAATTAATAATTTCAATACTTCTATCAAATATAAATTCTAATCTTTCCTTATCCCCCACTAGGTATAGATAACCAATTAATGCTTCAAACCCAGTCGCCATTCTATAATCCCTTATCTCTGCATTCTTAGGTACAGTAGGTGATTTCGCATTTCTTCCTCTTTTATAAACCGCTTCTTCCTCCTCATTTAGGAGATTCTCAATTTCATGCATTATACACGCCTGACTTTTTGCTTTTACATATCCAATTGCCTTCACATGTATCTTATTTGCAGATAACGCTGTATTTTGAGTCAAAATATAATTTCTAATAAAAACTTCAAACACACCATCACCTATTAATGCCAATTGTAATGAATTCAACATTCTTACTTCATCTTTTGAAAATTTTCTAATTCTTAAGTCATCTAACATTATAATTCTCCTTTAAATAAGGGTTGCAAAAATGCAACCCTTCCTTTAATTAATCAATCTTTTTCCATCTAACACCCTGTGGTGTATCTTCCAAAATTATATTTCTGCTTTTTAAATCATCTCTTATTTTATCCGCAAGTGCAAAATCTTTATTTTTTCTGGCTTGCTGTCTCTTTTCAATAAGCTCCTGAATTTCTGTTTCCAAATCCTTCTCAATACGATCTTGAAGTATACCTAGTGGATTTCCTAGTTCTCTAACCATTGATTCTGCTTTCTCACATAATTCAGAGGATGAACTAATATTCACATTATTGTTAATATCTTTAGTCAAATCAAACAATACTGAAATAGCATCTGCTGTATTAAAATCATCATCCATCTTCTCAATAAATTTTTCTCTATATTTATCTAAAGACTTTAGATATTTTTCTTCCGCTTCATCCATTAATTTTTTAGTCACTTCATCTTTTAAATTTTCAAGATTATTTATGCAATTATATAATCTTTCTATTGATGATTTTGCTGAATCTAAAAGTTCCTTAGTAAAATTTATTTGTATTCTATAGTGTCCAGACAACATCAAAAACCTTATTGCATCCGAACTATATTCCTCAAGAACTTCTCTTGCGGTAAAGAAGTTATTTAATGATTTTGACATTTTCTTATTATCTACATTAACAAATGCTGCATGGAGCCAATAATTTGCAAATGGTTTTCCTGTTAGAGCTTCACTTTGAGCTATTTCATTTTCATGATGCGGGAATCTTAAATCCATACCACCTGCATGAATATCTATTGTATCTCCCAACAATTTCTTCGCCATGCACGAACACTCTATATGCCACCCAGGCCTTCCAGGTCCCCAAGGGCTTCCCCAAGCAGGTTCACCTGGCTTTTGTGCTTTCCACACTGCAAAATCCATAGGATCTTTCTTTCTTTCATCAACAGATATTCTTGCACCAACCTGCAAATCATCTAAGTTCTGTCCTACCAATTTTCCATAATTATCAAATTTTTTTGTGCTATAATAAACATCACCATCAACTTCATAAGCAAATCCTGCTTCAATCAACTCTTCAACAAATTTGATTATATCATGAATATATTCTGTTGCTCTAGGATTTACAGTAGCTCTTTCAATCTTTAACGAATCGGCATCTTGGTAGTATTCTTTTATATATTTATCTCCAAGCTCTTTTACTGTAATTCCCTCATCATTAGCTTTATTAATCATTTTATCGTCTATGTCAGTAAAGTTTTGGACAAATCTAACCTTGTATCCTCTATACTCCAAATATCTCCTTATAGTATCAAAGACAATAAATGTTCTTCCATTACCTATGTGAAAAAAATTATATACAGTTGGCCCACAGACGTACATTTTAACTTCGCCAGGAATAATAGGGATAAACTCTTCTTTTTGTCTTGTTAAAGTATTAAATACCCTCATTAATTTACCTCCTAAAATTATTTTAGTTTTATTTTGTTTTTCTCAAATTCACCTTTTATTATATTATAAACATCTTCTATTTTGATTACTTCCATTTCTCCATCTCTAAGTTTAAATTCAATTTCTCCCTCATTAATCTTTTTACCTACTGTTATTCTCATTGGTATTCCCATTAATTCTGAATCTTTGAATTTCACTCCTGCTCTTTCATTTCTATCATCTAAAAGAGCTTCTATTCCAGCACTTGTTAATTTTTCATAAATTTCATTTGCAATTCTAGCTTGTTCCTCATCTTTTACATTAACAGGAATTACAGAAACATGGTATGGTGCAACAGACAATGGCCATACTATACCATTCTCATCATGATGTTGCTCAATTATAGATGCCATTGTTCTTGTAACTCCAATTCCATAGCATCCCATTATAAATGGCTTTTCTTTTCCATCTTCATCTATAAACTTAGCATTCATGGCTTCCGAATATTTAGTACCAAGTTTAAATATATGCCCTACTTCTGTTCCTCTTGCAATAGTAACCTTACCACCGCAAACTGGGCACTTTTCACCTTCAGTTACGTTTCTATAATCTCCTATTACACCTTCAAAGTCTCTTCCATAATTCACATTATTAATATGGTAACCTGTTTCATTAGCACCCACAATAAAGTTATACATATTAGCTACTTCTTCATCAACTAATAGCATATCTACTTTTATCCCCATTGGTCCCGCGAATCCTATTTCTGCTCCCGTTGCCTTTTTTACATCTTCTGAACTAGCAAGATCTAGATTAATCACTTCACCAATTGCATTGCTAACCTTAACCTCATTAATTTCTCTATCACCCCTAACCATAACTGCTACTATTTTGCCATCTGCATTAAACAAGATAGTCTTTGCGAATTTTTTTTCATTAGTACCGAAAAACTTAACCAATTCATCTATAGTTTTTGTATTAGGTGTCTCAACTTTATTTATTTCCTTAAATTCTTGTTTTAACTCTTTCTCTGCTGGTGATGAAGCTTTCTCGATATTTGCTGCATAGTTACATTCACCACAAAATACCACATCATCCTCTCCAACTTCCGATTTAACCATAAACTCTGCTGAATTTGAACCACCAATAGCACCAGAATCAGCAGCAACACATTTTGCATCCAAACCACATCTATTAAATATTTTTACATATGCATCATGCATTTTATCATAAGCTAAATCTAGCCCACCTTGATCTTTATCAAAGCTATAAGCATCCTTCATTACAAATTCCCTAGATCTCATCACCCCAAACCTAGGTCTACGCTCATCTCTATACTTTGTTTGGATCTGATATAAATTAAGAGGTAATTGCTTGTAAGACTTAATTTCATTTCTCGCTATATCTGTAAATACTTCTTCATGAGTTGGCCCTAAACAGAAATCTCTATCACCTCTATCTTTTAATCTAAACATTTCTGCTCCATATGCATCCCATCTACCAGATTCCTGCCATAATTCAGCTGGAATAATAGCTGATGCTAGAAATTCCTGCGCACCTGCTGCATTCATTTCTTCCCTAATTATATCCTCAACTTTTTTTAAAACTTTTAATCCAAGAGGCATATAATTATATACTCCTGCAGCCATTTTTCTTATCATTCCAGCTCTTAACATAAGCTTATGGCTATCAATCTCTGCTTCCGCTGGTACTTCTCTTAATGTTGATATTAACATACTAGACATTTTCATTTGGTGTTCCTCCTAAAATAATATTGGTTAAATTGCGAATAATATTTTATATATGATGTAATAAAATCTGAATATCAGATTTTACAAATAATTAATAGGTTAAAAATATATAATTAGATAAATAAAAAAGCCCCCCTAATAATATATATTAGGGCGAACTTTATATCGCGGTACCACCTAAATTTGTTCTCTAACAATGATAACGGTTTTAGACCGATAGTTTTTCCCTATACTCAAAAGCTGGTTCAAAGCCTGTTTAAAAGTCTTTCAGCCCACGGACTTTTTCTCTTATATAATCGGCTTCTACTATTCTTCATCAACGTTTTACAATCTTAATTAAATTTTATTTTAATATATTATAACTTCCTGAATTTAGCCTGTCAATACATTATCACTATACTATATCTTTTACAAAATACTCTGCAAGTATTAAATCTTCCGGTGTAGTTATTTTTATATTTTTATAATCACCCTCATAAATATAAACTTTATGCCCAAAAAGTTCTACCACACTAGTATCATCAGTAACTGATATACATCTTTTCTTTATCTCTTTATGGCATTCATATATCAGGTTAAAATCAAAAGCTTGTGGCGTTTGAATTGCAACAAGTTCACTTCTAACTAAAGTATCGACTGAAAAATTATTACCATCTTTAATTTTTATAGTATCTTTCGGCATAACTCCAGGTGCTGCAGCTTTATAGCGCTTAGCATATTCAACCGCATCATTTATTATTTTCTGAGATGCAAATGGCCTAGCTCCATCATGAATTAATACTATATCAGATTTTTCTAATTTCTCCAAGGCGTTATATACTGATTCTTGTCTTTCGCTCCCACCAGATACTAAATCATCTATTTTTAATCCATATTTATTTAATACTTCTCTTTTACAATAATCTTTTTCATCTTCAGGCACTACTAAAATGATCTTATCTATTAAATCATTTTCTATAAACTGTTTTAACGTGTAATAAAGAATGGGCGCACCATTCAAATCAATATATTGCTTGCTTTGAATATAACCCATTCTCTTACCTCTGCCTCCAGCTAATACTATCGCACTAACCATACAGAAAACTCTCCTTAACTTTTAATTATCTTTTGGTTTTGCAAAAATCATTCGTCCAGCTGCTGTCTGAAGAACTGATGTAACTATAACACTTGTTGTTTGTCCTATGTATTTTCTTCCACCTTCAACAACAATCATAGTTCCATCTTCTAAATACGCAACACCTTGGCTTGATTCTTTCCCATCCTTTACTATATCAATTGTCATTTCTTCACCAGGTAATACTACTGGTTTTATTGCATTTGATAATTCATTTATATTTAATACCGGTACTCCTTGAAACTCAGCCACTTTATTTAGATTATAATCATTAGTTATAACCTTTCCTTCCATCTTTTGTGCAAGTTTAAGCAACTTTGCATCAACTTCTGCAATTTTAGGAAAATCATCTTCTACAATTTGAGTTTCTATGGCTAGCTCTTTTTGTATTTTATTTAATATATCTAGACCTCTTCTTCCTCTATTTCTTTTTAGTGAATCAGAAGAATCGGATATATGCCTTAATTCATCCAATACAAAGTTAGGTATAACCAGTGGTCCTTCAACAAATCCAGTCTCACAAATATCAAATATTCTTCCATCAATTATAACTGATGTATCTAATACTTTCGGAATTCCTTTTATAGACTCTTTTATTACCTCTTTAACTTTTTTCTCTTTAATTACAGGCTTTTTCATATTAACAAGAAGAGCTGTTATATCTTCCTTTTTTTTAATCATTATTTCTGCACCTATTATAGCAGCTAACACATTTAATAAAATTAATAAAATTGGCCCAATTATATTTATATCATTTATTGGTTTTGCAATAAATGTCATAAGAATTAAAGCAATTACAGCTCCAAAAGTTCCATAAATGATTTCAGTTATGCTCATTTTTTGCATACTCTTTTCAATATACTCAATTAAATTAGAAATTCCTTTGTATATAATAGGAGAAATAATATAAAATATAAGTCCAAAGATAAAAGATATAATAATAATAAATAAAACTCTAGTAATAGTGGTTGAAATGTAAGTCAAATTATCAACCTGAGGGATTGTAAGTAATATTTCAGATATGAAATATCCTAGTATCAATCCAATTACAGAAAAAATTCCCCTTAATAGTCTTTTTAACACATACTTCACCTCCTTCTAATTATTTACAATTAGATAGTATTTTAATCATTTTTTCAACATTTCTCTAAGTCATATTAATTATATCATACAATAAGTACCTCTAAAATGAATAAATTATTAAGTTTACTAATAATTTCATTCTACTTTGAAGAATCAAATTAAATCTTAGATTAATAAATCTAAATAAATAGTATTTTCTTTGTAAAAACTAAATCCTATTTAATTTAACACAAATTTAATTATCATATTTCCTTTTTTAATGAAACTTGCTCTTTTATACGTTTCAATCCATCTTTAATGGCAGTAGCTCTCGCTTCTCCTATTCCTTCAACATTATCTAAGTCATTTATATCAGCATCAATTATATTACTTAATTCTTCAAATTCTTTTATAAGATTATCAATAACATTAGATGGTATTCTTGGCACCTTACTCAACATTCTATATCCCTTTGGAGATATTAATGTATCCATAAGTGGAATTCCTCCACGACCTAATGTTCTTGCAACTGCGTCTAATTCTAATAATTCTGAAGAATTTAATTTTTGAATGTGCTCATATACCTCGTTATATTGAAGTCCATCTTTACAGTAATCCCTAATTAGCAATATTCCATCTCTTTCTATATGCTTAACTAATTCATTTAATTGCATTGATATTAATCGTCCTTCATTCCCCAACTCTAGTATATACATATTAATTTCTTCCACTATTCTCATTACCATTTCAGTTCTTTGAATTGCTGTAACTACATCGAATAGTGTTGTTAAGTCTTGAAACTCCAATAAATTCAAGTTATTAATAACACGTTCAAGTACTGCAACATATTTTTCTAGTGTTTGAAGCGCTTGATTTGCCTTTCCAAGAATTACACTACTTTCTCTTAATACATACTTTATATCACCCTTGTACATAGTTATTATATTTCTTCTTTGAGAAATTGCAATTACTATGTTATTCGTTTGCTTAGCTACTCTATGCGCCGTTCTATGCCTAGTTCCTGTTTCATATGTTGGAATAGATGAATCAGGTATTAATTGCGCATTAGCACAAACGATTTTCTTTAAGTCTCCAGTTATGACTATAGCTCCATCCATTTTAGCTAATTCGTATGCATATGATGGTGTATACTCTGAATTAATATAAAAACCGCCATCAACGAGTTTCATAACTTCTTCATCGTCACCAATCACTAATAATCCACCTGTTTTAGCTCTTAATATATTTTCAAGACCTTCCCTTAGTTGAGTGCCTGGGCACATTATCTTTAAGACATTCTTTATTCCTATTCCCTTTTCTATTCTCATACACTCACCCATTTTCTTTAAAAATCATTTTAATACTTTTCTAGATTTATTTAAAATCAAATATTAAACATTTTGACTGATATTATTTTCCGAGTAAATTTAACCTAGGCTCTAGAAACTATAATACTATAATAAATATAATCCCTCAACAACATTTGTTAAATTTAAGTTATAATATATTTATTTGTAAGAAATAGCTCTATTCTCTTCATATTTAATATGGAATTTCTATAATGTTCTAGCTTCTATAAATATTATTTATTACATCCATCAAGG
Source organism: Clostridium sp. MF28 (assembly GCF_002969175.1). Lineage (NCBI taxonomy): Bacteria > Bacillati > Bacillota > Clostridia > Eubacteriales > Clostridiaceae > Clostridium > Clostridium sp. MF28. The sequence continues at coordinate 3,506,726 of NZ_CP014331.1, read as the reverse complement.
TCTTTAATTCAATTATATCTATTTTCTTTAAGTTACTGCTTTTTCCTATAGAATCCTTTGGAACATAAACCTTTTTAAATCCCATTCTCTCAAGTTCCCTAATCCTACTTTCTAATGATGGTACTTTTTTAAGTTCCCCAGTCAGTCCTACATCTGCTATAAACGCTATATCTGATTCTATCCCCTGCTGCTTTACTGAGGATACTATACTCATTATTACAGCTAAATTAATGCCCTGTTCTCTTATTTTTATACCACCTGTAGTTTTAATAATTACATTCTTATCGTATAAATTAATTCCTCCACGTTGTTCAAGTATAGATATCAAAGTGTTTAATTTATCCTTTCCTAATGTTTCCCCTATTCTTGTAGGATACGGAGTAAAACTCTTCGACACTAAACTTTCTATTTCAGTTATTATTGCTCTTGTTCCTTCTTTAATTACTGTTAATGCACTTCCTGATACAATTTCTCCTTCTTCACGCTTTGTCATGAAGAATTCTGAGGGGTTATCTATTGAAATAATCCCTCTCTCCCCCATTTGAAAGAAGCCATTTTCAATACCGCCAAATCTATTTTTAGAACTTACAAGTACTCTTAACTCTTCATCACTATCATCTTCTATTATAAGCACCGTATCAACTAAATGTTCTAAGGCTCTTAGCCCTGCAAGTTCATCACTTTTAGTCATCTGCCCAACTATTATAACCGCTCTTGGCCTTCTACCGTTTTTAGCCATTTGGAGCAATGCATTAGCACATTCCATAGTTTGTGTAGGTGACCCTGCTCTCGCTGGCAAAGATGATTCCATAGTAAATGTTTGTATACTATCTATTATTATAATATCCGGATCTATTTCTTCAACTGCATCTAAAACATTATCAAGACTTGTTTCTTGTAGTACCCATATATCTTCGTGGATTTTATTAAGAATTCTGTCTGCTCTGTTTTTTATCTGACTATCACTTTCTTCCCCTGACGCATAAATTACTTTATATCCTTTTTGGGCGACAGCATCGGAAATTTCAAGAAGAAGTGTTGATTTTCCTGCTCCCGGTCTTGCTGTTATAATTGAAATTGAATCCTTTACGATTCCTCCACCCATAACCCTATCAAATTCATTTATCCCTGTTACTATTCTATCGCTTTTGTTGGAAACTATCTCCAAAAGTTTTTTTAACGGTTTTTTTGCTACTTGTCTGGATCTAGTCTCTAAATTTTTTGCTTCAATAGTAATTTCCTCTAATGTATTCCAATTATTGCATGTTGGACATTTACCAAGCCACTTTATACTTTCAAAACCGCAACTATTGCATCTATATAATGTTTTTTTCTTCATAAACCTCTCCCTTCGTTTCTAGATCTTTATTACATCTTACTTTTTTAATAATAATATTAATTATATTATAGCATATTACTTTCTTACTCATATATTTTGAATTAAATATAGCTAGTGCTTAGCCTTCAATCAATTATTATATATAATACTTTATAACTATTTTATTTTTTGTTCTAGAATATTTAATAAATTATTGCAAAAGCTATTATAAAATAGATTAGTAAAGAACAAATATATAATAATATAGAAATTATAATATTAATATCAACACTAGAAAATAAACATAATATATAATTCACCAGTTATGTATTAACTAAATTACTCTATAATGATTATTCTAATAATGAGACAACGATATATAACCAAGTTATAATTTAATTGATAGTAAACATCATTATTTTATAGCTATATTGAATGATTATAAAATCTATATTATAATATTAATTACAATATAATAACTATTATTAAGGAGGCGTATTCATTTATGGTAAAAGTATATACTACCAATACTTGTCCTTGGTGCGTTAAAGCAAAAACTTTTCTTAAATCAGAGAACATTGAATTTCAAGAATTAAATGTTCAAGATGATATGGAAGCTAGAGAAGAAATGATAAAAAAGTCTAATCAGATGGGTGTCCCAGTATTAGATATTAATGATAATATTATTATAGGCTTTGATAAGCCTGCTATTCTAAAGGCTTTAGGTAAATAATTAAGAGGCGTATATCCGCCTCTTTTATTTTGGCTTATATCAATTAATATCTGATTTATATTCTCATCTTTAATGCTATTTTCTTTTTCGTAATATATATTTTTCTGCATTTAAAAGCGCAATCGTACCATCTGATACAGCAGTTGTTATTTGCCTATACTTCTTTTGTCTTACATCCCCTGCTGCATATACTCCTTGAATATTTGTTTGTAAATCTTCATCGGTAATTATATATCCTTGTTCATTCAATTTTATATAATCCTTTACTTCTTTTGTTCTAGGCTCTGTTCCTATATATCCAAAAACTGCATTAACATCTAAGCTACTACTTTCTTGAGTCTTAGTGTCTTTTATAATAACTGATTCCAAAAATTCCTTACCATTGGCTTGAGTCAAATCCTTATTTAATAGAACTTCTATTTTAGGATTATTGAAAACTTCATCAATTAATGACTGTTCTCCTTTAAAATAATCATACCTTCTTATTAAGTACACTTTTTCAGCAAACCTAGTTAAAAATATAGACTCCTCTAGTGCAGAATTTCCGCCGCCTACAACAGCAACTTTTTTGCCTTGATAAAGTGCTCCATCACAAATAGCACAGTAATGAATTCCTCTTCCTGAAAATTGTTCTTCTTGAGGAATAGGCAGTTTTCTTGGTGCAGCTCCTGTAGCAATTATTACAGCTTTAGGTTGGTATACATATGATTCAGTTTCTATAATCTTTTCATCATCTGATATATATATCTTTTCAATTGAATCAAATTCATCAATATTTGCTCCAAGATCTCTAGCTTGTTCTTGAAATATGTCAGCTAAATCTCCTCCACCTATACTTTTAAATCCCGGGTAATTCTCTATAGTATAACTATTTCTAACTTGACCTCCCACAAGTTCATTTTCTAACAACAATGTATCCAACTTTGCCCTTCCTGCATACATTGCTGCTGTAAGACCTGCTGGTCCACCACCAATTATAATTAAATCCAATTCTTTCTTTTCTTTACTCATATCTATTTTCTCCTAATATTTAATACATTTTAAACTACTCAATACCCAAATATTATATTAATCTTTAAACTAAACAGACTATTTCAATGTATAAATAATTTATAGCGTTGAAATAGCCCATTAACATAAATTAATTCTTATTGAGCTCCAAATTGCTTTCAGCCAATCTTCTGAAAATAAGTTTGTTTTCTAACTCACTTACCTTTACCCTATCTCCAATTCTTATATTTCCTTGTAATATTTCCTCACTTAATTTATCTTCTACCTCTTTTATTATTAATCTTCTAAGTGGCCTTGCACCATAATCAAGGTCAATTCCTTTGTTTAGCAGGAACCTTTTACTATTATCTTCAAAGTTTAAGTATATATCTCTGTCTTCAAGCCTTTTTCTTATTGATGCAAGCATTAAATCTATAATTTGATTTAAATCTTCATCACTCAACTTATGGAATACTATTGTATCATCTATTCTATTTAAAAATTCTGGCCTAAATTTTTGCTTTAATTCTCCTAATATATTTTCCTTCATCTTTTCATATTCAGTTTCATTTTCGTTTTTAGAACTAACACTACTAAATCCTATGCTTTTTTGTTTTTTAATTTGATGAGCCCCAACATTTGAAGTCATTATAATTATTGTATTCTTAAAATTAACTATTTTTCCTTTACCATCAGTAAGCCTTCCATCTTCCATAATTTGAAGCAATATATTGAATACCTCTGGATTTGCCTTTTCTATCTCATCTAAAAGAACTATTGAATAAGGTTTTCTTCTAACAGCTTCTGTAAGTTGACCACCTTCTTCATGTCCTACATATCCTGGAGGCGATCCTATTAATCTAGATACCGAATGACCTTCCATGTATTCTGACATATCAATTCTTATAATATTATTTTCATCACCAAACATAGCTTCTGCAAGTGCTTTAGAAAGCTCAGTCTTTCCAACTCCAGTTGGTCCCAAAAATATAAAGCTTCCTATTGGTCTATTAGGATCCTTTATTCCAACTCTTGCCCTTCTCACAGCCCTTGCTATAGATTTAACCGCCTCATTTTGTCCAACAACTCTCTTGTGTAGTATTTCCTCTAATCTTAATAACCTTTCACTTTCCGATTCAGTTAATTTTTGAATTGGAATCTTAGTCCAAGATGATACTACACTCGCTATCTTTTCTGCATCTACAACTAGTGTCTTTATAGAATTCTGAGTATCCCAACTATCTTTCATATTACCTAACTGCTCTTTTAAAATTCTCTCTTTATCCCTTAAATTCGCAGCTCTCTCAAAGTCTTGAACTCGTATAGCTTCTTCCTTTTCTTTACCTATATTTTCAATTTTTTCTTCTAAATCTTTTAAATCCGGAGGGGCTGTTAAACTTTGGATTCTCACTTTAGCAGCTCCTTCATCAATCAAATCAATGGCTTTGTCTGGCATAAATCTATCTGTTATATACCTATCTGCCAAATTAACGGCCGCTTCTAAAGCTTCATCTGTTATTTCAACTCTGTGATGAGCTTCATACTTATCTCTTAATCCTTTAAGAATTTTTAGCGTTTCTTCCTTTGAAGGCTCTCCCACTGTTACAGGTTGAAATCTTCTTTCTAATGCAGAATCCTTTTCAATATACTTTCTATATTCATCTATAGTTGTGGCTCCTATACATTGAATCTCTCCTCTTGCTAAAGCAGGCTTTAATATATTAGATGCATCGATAGCACCTTCTGCTCCTCCTGCTCCTATAATAGTGTGAATCTCATCTATAAAAATAATTATATCTTTATCTTTAATTATTTCATCCATAGTTTTCTTAAGTCTTTCCTCAAATTCACCTCTATACTTAGCTCCTGCAATCATAGATGTTAAATCTAAAGAAACAACTCTTTTATTTCTAAGTATCTCTGGAATATTTCCCTCAACTATTCTCTGTGCTAGTCCTTCAACTACAGCAGTTTTACCAACGCCTGGTTCCCCAATCAGACACGGGTTATTTTTAATTCTCCTACAAAGAATTTCTAATAACCTTTGAGTTTCATTATCCCTTCCAATTACAGGATCTAGTCCTTGTTCCTTAGATAGTACTGTTAAATCCCTTCCATACTTATCAAGCATTGGAGTATTAGCTTTCTTATTATCAATTATATTTTTATCGCTAGCTTTATCTTCATAAGTACCGGATAAGAATACAAGTAATTCTTCACTTATAATGGTAAAGTTAAGATTCAAGCTTTTTAAGATAGTGTATGCCATTCCTTCTTCTTGGTTAAGTAAGGCTAATAAAATATGTTCAGGGCTAACATATTTATGATTTAATCTTTTTGCTGCTGCAAAACTTTCATCTATTAACCTTTTGGTACGAGGGGTAAGTAAAATATTATCGTCTGTTTTCTTGATATCCCCATAACCCAAGTATCTTTGTATCATATTTCTAATATTCTCACTATTAACCCCATATTTTTTTAATAACTTAGCAGAATATCCATCTTCTTTTAATATGCCAAGTAATATATGCTCAGTTCCAACATACCCATGTTTAAATTTTTCTGATTCATTTTCAGCTTCTAAAATTACTGCTTGTGCCCTTTCTGTTAATTTATTATATTCCATATACTTTAAACCTCCTATCTTCTCCTTAGGTTAACATTTCTTTCACTAATTTAGCTCTTTCATACTTAATTTCCTTATCATCTAGTGATTTTTTCAAATAATTTTGAAGGGATGAATTAGTAATTAGAATAAATAGTTTATCTAACTTACCCTTATCAATATTTATAATTGATAATTCCGCTCCTAATCTAACATTTGATAATAGTTCAATAGACTCTTTAAAATCCAAAATCATTGCATATTTCAGTATTCCATATGCTCTATATATCTTATCCTCTAATTCATGTCTACATTTACTAAGTAATATTTCTCGGAATTTATTTTCCTCTATTATTATGCTCCAAACTGCTTCTTTTAATTTATTTATAATATTCTCCTCTGTCAAACCTAATGACACTTTATTAAATATTCTGTATAAATTTCCAAAAACTTTTGTACCATCTAGATGAACTCCCTTTATAGCAATTCCTAACTTACCAAGCCTTTTGGATATATTATTAATTTCTTCACTCATACTAAGAGCTGGCAAATGTAATACTACTGAGGCCTTCATTCCTGTTCCGATATTCTCTGGTGATGCTGTTAAATAACCTAATGTTTCATCAAAAGCATAGTCAAAATTTTCTTCTATCTTATCATCAATAACCGTTGCTCTCTCAAAAATTTCTTCTAATTTCAATCCATCACTTACACATTGAAGATTTATATGATCTTTTTCATTTATCATAATGCTAAGATCTTCTTCTTTATTCAATATAAATGAGCCCTTATCAGAATTTTTCAAAAGCTCTTTGCTGATTAGATCCCTTTCTAAATATTGTTTACTAAATTCCTCTTTTGTATTCCAAATCTCATATAACGTAATTTCTTCATTATCTAATTCATTTTTAAGAACGTTATATACTTCTTTGCCATTTTCTCTACCCTTAATATAGTTTAGTTTATTAGGAAAAGGTAAATTACTAAAGTTTCTAGCTAACAACACTTTGCTACTTAATACTGCTCCAAGTCCTTCCTTATCATCTTCCCAGCTATTCATCACAATTTCCCTCCTTTCTATTTATAATTTCCTTAGTGTTACTTTCTAATATATATAATTCTAGTTTTTTAATTTCATCTCTTACTATTGCTGCTCTCTCATATTCCTCAGCTACTATCAATTTTTGCATCTCTTCTTTTAAATCCTTAAGGTTTTTTCTTTGAACCAATTCCTTTCCCTTTACCTTAGGAATCTTACCAATATGTTTACTTCCAACTTGTAAGCTCTTTATCCTTGGCTCAAGTACAATATTAAATTCTTTATAACAATCAGTACATCCCAATCTTCCTGATTTCTTAAATTCCTGATAAGTTAACCCACAATTTGGACAGATAATTTCCTTTACTTTATTATTATCTATATTTGATTTACCATTATCTACATTAGATAATATTTCTGTAAGTATTCCTTGAAATGGAACATTTATATTTTGCATTATTGGATTAAAGAATGGAATATTAGCTATATCTTTTGCACAATTTTCACATAACCAAATTTCTTGTTTCTGACCATTCATCACTGTAATTAAATTTATCTTTGCTTCATTTTTTTTACATTTTTCACATAACATATATATCCCCACCTTTAAGATAAAATTATCATAATCATAGCTTTTAAAATATCAGCTCTTACTTTATTTTTATTATCTGCTGAAGTTAAACTTCTATCATTTATTGCTATTTTCATTATTTCACATTCTCTTTCTTCAATAACTCCAGATTCTAATAAGTGATTAAGCAATGCGTTTGCATTATGATATGTTATTGTTTCTCCTATGCTTTGGTTAATTAATTCTTCTCTTCTATTGGAGTTGTCATCATCCAACTGCTTGATCGCTATATGACCTCCGCCGCCTCTCTTGCTCTCAATTAAATATCCTCTTTCATAGGTAAATCGAGTTGTTAATACATAGTTTATTTGGGACGGCGCGCATCTAAATTGATCTGCTAACTCATTTCTTTGTATAAAAATCACATTATCTCTATTCTCATTAAACATTTGTTTTATAAACTCTTCTATTATATCTGAAAGTCTTGCCATAACATCACCTGCTTAAACCTTTATTTAATTATTTGTTTTTGACTTACTTTGACTTTATAATATTATACTATACTTCTTCTACTTTTTGAAGTATCAATATAAATTTATGATTATTTATATTACTGTATGTTAATAATATCTAATATATTTCAATTTATGGAGGTTTTATATGCAAATTATTTGGTATGGACATTCTTGTTTCCTTATGAAAACATCCATTGGTAAAAGAATTCTAATTGATCCATTTAGCAACAATTTAGGTTATGATAATAATTTCCCTAAATCTGATTTAATTACCATTAGTCATAACCATTTTGATAGTTCATATATTAATGATATAAATAATACAACCAAGATTATTAATGAGAGCGGAAACTTTAACTTAAGCTTCCTTAATATAGAAGGGTTTGACTCCTTTCATGATAAGTGCAATGGACTAAAAAGAGGCTCAAATATTATTTATATATTTAAGGATGATAAACTTTCCATATGCCATTTAGGACATTTAGGCCATATACCTTGTTCATTGATTTTAGAAAAGCTTAAAAATATTGATATTTTACTTATCCCTATTGGTGGACATTTCACTCTCAACGGTTTTGAGTCTGCGAAACTTTGTAACCTTATTTCCCCCAAATACATAGTTCCTATGCATTATAAAACTAATACAACAACTTTATACTTAGACGACCCTAAGAATTTTATAATATCTATGAAGAGCGTAAAAAAAATAAATTCTAATATATTAGATACTTCTGACTTGTATATAAATTCTAACCTTAAGTCTGAATGTATCTTGTTAACACCTCCATATAAATAGTGAAAATAACTATTTCAACTATTTTTAAATAAAAAAAAGACCGCCTAAAGACGATCTCTCTTTTATTACTCTTGGTTTGGAGCTCCCACTGGGCAAACATTAGCACAGTTTCCGCAATCGATACAAGTATCTGCATCAATAACGAATTGAGTATCTCCTTGAGTTATAGCACTAACTGGACATTCTCCAGCGCATGCTCCACAGCTAACACATGAATCATTAATAACAAATGCCATCTAGAACACCTCCTAATAAATTGTGGTAATTAACCTCTTACATTTTAACACGTATTCGTATGTTTTAAAAGTGTTTTGTATTCTAGACTTCTTATTTTTTAATATTGTTATATCATTTACGATTACAAAACAACATATCCTAAATCCTCTATGGAATTTATAATCCTTTCGAGTTTTAAAAAGATATCATTATATATCACTGTTATCTCCCTTTTTGCAAGCGAAATTTCAGTAGCTATTACTCCCGAATTCTTAACAACTGTATCTTGAATTATCTTGGCATCGTCATTAGACTCCATATTACAAATCTTAATAACAGATTTCATAGAAATTCCTCCTATTTTTCATTAATAAGATTTTTTATTAATGTTTTATCTTCCTCTGACTCAACAATCAATTTTATATTATTTTCATCAATTGTGTCTTCATATTTTCCTGAAACGAGCTCTACATCAGTTATTTTGAATTCCTCAACAACTTCCTCGTCTCCTCTTCTAACCTTAACCTTTACCATCTCTTTAACTATTGAATTACCAACAACTTCTCCATTCCCAGCCTCTGTCTTAACAATAGAACCAATCTTAGGCAATCTCTTTCTTATACCTTCATATGTAGTTTGCTCATAGTTCAAACAGCACATCAATCTTCCACATATTCCAGATATCTTGGTTGGATTCAAAGAAAGATTCTGTTCCTTTGCCATTTTTATTGACACAGATGCAAAGTCTCCTAAGAATGTAGAGCAGCACATAGGCCTACCACATGGTCCAAGTCCTCCAACCATTTTAGCCTCATCTCTTACTCCTATTTGTCTTAATTCTATTCTGGTTTTAAATATAGTAGCTAAATCCTTAACTAATTCTCTAAAATCTACTCTACCATCTGCTGTAAAGTAGAATATAACCTTATGATTATCAAATGTATATTCTACATCTATTAATTTCATATTTAATTTATGTTCTTGAATTTTAGCTAAACATATATCTAATGCTTCTTTTTCTTTATCCTTATTTTCTTTATGTTTTCTAATATCATCCTCATCAGCAATTCTAATAACATTCTTTAAAGGTGATACTATATCTTCCTCTTTTATCTCCTTAATTCCTATAACGCATTCACCAAATTCTATACCTCTAGCTGTCTCTACTATTACATAATTGCCCTTTTTTATATCCAATTCTAATGGACTAAAGTAGTAAATCTTTCCTGCCTTCTTGAATCTTACGCCTATAACTTTTATCATTAATTATACCTCCGCAAAGCCCATAAGCAAAACACTTATGACCATTGAATAGTTCGTATTACTATTAAAATTTATTCTAGCTTCTTTTATGTATTCTAACATACTATTTAATTTCTTATAAGATATTCCTCTTGATATATTTTTTATCTTATATATTTTATCAAAATTAACAACGAGTTCACTATCATTAAGTTCTTTAAGAAGTAAGATATCTCTTATATATGATAGAAGTATATTTAGTAACTCTAATTTATCTTCTTTTGCACTTTTTAATAATTCTTCATACTTTAATATAATACCTTTTTGTCTACTTACGATATCTTCAAATAATTCTATACATATATCTCTCAAATTTCTCAACTTATCATCGCTAAAAAATCTATCTACATTTCCAGGTATTCCAGCACTATAAGCTAATGCAGCTTTTTTATCATCTTCACTTAAATTATTATATTTTTCCTCAAGGTAACTCAAAATTTCTTCTTTATTTAATGGTGTTAACCTATATATTTGGCAACGCGATTTTATTGTATCTAAAATTACTTCTAAAGAATCACTTAGTAATATTAAATGTACACCTCTTGGTGGTTCTTCAATAGTTTTTAATAATGCATTTTGAGCTTGAACTGTTAGCTTGTCACATTTATATAATATTAATACCTTTTTATCACCTTCATAAGGCTTTTTATTGACTTCACTTATAATGCTTCTCACATCATCAACACCAAATGAATTGGAATTAGGAGAATACCTTACAATATCAACACTCTCTACACCATTTCTCTCTTTAATAATCTGGTTTGAAAGATACTTAGCTACTATACTTTTTCCTATTCCATCATTACCAATTATTAGATTTGCATGAGAAAATGAATCCTTTTGTCTTCTATTATTTATATTATCGATAATATTTTTATGTCCAATTATCTTTCTCAATGCTTATCTCTCCTTGATATCATATTTTTACGAACTTATCCACATCAATTACGAATACAGTAGCACCTCCCACGCTAATTTGCACTGGGTATTGTTGCATATATCCACTTTCACTTCCCCCAAGGGTAGTTGGTGTAACTACTGTCTCATTTCGCTTTCTACATACATTCCTAATAACATCAATAACAAGTTCGACTTTTTCCTCTTCAATTCCTACCAATAATGTAGTATTACCAGATTTAAGAAATCCTCCTGTAGTTGCTAATTTTGTAACTCTATAATCCTCTTCTGTTAAAGCCTCTATGACATCTGCTGAATCTTCATCCTGAACAATTGCAATTATCAATTTCATTTTAATTCCCACCCTTAAACTAATAATAATTTACTACATATTATTTTACCACAAATAGGTGGCTTTTTATTACTTAGTTTATATTTGTCCATATTTTAGGTCTTAGTATATTTTTTATTTGATTAATTACATTTTCTTTCGTATTATTTGCATCTATCTTAACAATTCTATGATTATTATTTTTATAAACAATATCATATCCTTCTCTAACTCTTTCATGAAACTCTAACTTTTCTATATCTAATCTATTTACTTCTCTGCAATCATTATTAGCTATTCTAGCCAATCCTATTTTAGGATCAAGATCAAATAGCACTGATATATCCGGCATATACTCACCAATAGCAAATTTATTTATACTTAAAACTTCTTCTATTCCTAAATTTCTCGCATAACCCTGATACGCCAAAGAAGAATCTATAAACCTATCACAAAGAACTATTACACCTTGATTCAATGCTGGTATCACTTTTTCTACAAGGTGTTGTCTTCTCGCCGCTGCATATAATAGTGCTTCTGTTTTAGCATCCATCTCCTTGTTATCTTTGCTTAAAATAACTTGTCTTATTTGCTCTGATATTTTAATTCCGCCTGGCTCCCTCGTCTTTATACATTCAAAATTATTTTCTGTAATCCAATCATATATTGCGTCAATCGCCGTTGTTTTTCCGGTTCCCTCGCCACCTTCAAAAACTATAAATAAACCTTTTTTCATCTTAAAGTACCCCTCTGTATATTAGCGTTTAAATGTAAGAATTTAATTTCTAAGCATGTTCGCTAAATAAGATTATCCTAACATTATCCTTATAATAATCATAATCTGGATCCTCTACATTTGTATTAACAATTTTCTCTTCACATGCTTTACAAATCTTTTCTCCATTTAATATTATACCATTGCAATCACTTGCTCCACATAAAAAACATGATTTATTTGTATCCTCCATTAGTAATTCCCCCTTAATTTTATGATTCTTATAAAATTATTACCAATTATGTAGACTTTATACACCTTGTGGATGTTAATAACTTCTATATAGATATTTTTTTAATTTATGGTAATACTAATAAAGAGCAATATATATTTACACAATTACTACTGAATTTAATACAAATTACATAATGTAAATATAGCTTGCAAAAATAGCTTATATTATTAAATTTTCAAACAATAATTTGCTCATAATATTTAAAATAATAGCTATATTAAGCTTATATTTAATACAGCTATTATCATGTTAACAATAAAAACATTAATATGAAAGGAGAACTTACTGTAAAACAAAGCAAAACCTGTACTATATACAAGATCTAGTAATTTATTTTGCAAGTTTTAAGTAAGGAATTGCGCTTATGAAAAACAAAATTATTTCATTTTTATCTACTTGTGCTGACGATATTAAAAATCTCTGTACCTATTTATATGAGAATCCCGAAAAAAGTTATAGTGAAGTTAACGCGTCTAATTGCATATGCAATTTATTAAATAAATACAAATTTGAAGTTGATAGAAATTTTTTAAACATTAACAATTCATTTATAGCAAAGAAAGGCCAGGGTCATCCTAAAATATGTTATCTATGTGAATATGACGCTATCGAAAATGAAGGTCATATTACCGGGCATAATATGGTTACTGCAATGTCAGTATCCGCTACATTAGCTTTAGGAAGTGTTATAGATGACATCGGAGGTTCTGTAATACTGGTAGGTTGCCCCGGTGAATACTTTGGCGGGACTAAAGGGACAATGGTAAAACAAGGACTATTTGATGACATAGATGTTGTAATGGTAGCACACCCTGACACATGTACATGTGAAAGTGGCTCTTCATCAGCAATTATCCCATTAGGACTTAAGTTTGAAAGCGAAAGCAAGTTAAGTTTTTTAAATCGGAATTCTTATACATCATTAGATGCCGTTTTACTAACTCTTAATATTTTAAACTCTATAAAAAAAGGATTTCCAGATAATTTAGAAATAAATTCGGTTATATCTAATGGTGGGTATACAACATTGCTATTACCAGCAGATTCTGAAATTAAATTTTGCATTCGTGCATCTAACACGAAAACTGCTAACGAAGCTTATGATAAAATAAGAAAAATTGCACATAATGTGACAGCATTAATAGATATTCCTAATAAATTTTTCTTATATGAGTCTCCTAATAAGGAGTTAATAACCAATAGAACACTAAATAGGCTATTTAGTCATAACCTTAAAGAAAGTGGAATAATAAATATTAATCCACCAAAAGATATATATGCTGGATTAAGCATTGGAGATGTAAGTCATAAGGTTCCTTGCATACATCCATATATATCTATAATAGATGATGAAAATATTAGATATGGAAGCCTAGATTTCGCAAAAGCAACTACATCTGAATTTGCTTTAAAACAATGCAATATAGCAGCTACAGCTCTTGCATTAACTGCTATTGACTTGATACAAAACGAAACTTTACTCTCTGAAGTTAAGTCTGAATTCTTTAATAATAGAAATTGCTAATAAAAAAATTTTAAGATATGGTATCTTAAAAATAATATAATATATGCTTTTGATAATAATAAACTCCATATATTATATCGATTTATATTTTAAGATACCATATTTCACTTCATAGATTCTGGCATAATAAAAAATCAAACGTAAAATCCTTTGATGTATTTTCATATTAAACTTACAGAATAATAAAAATAATAGTATATTACAAGAAATGCTATGTGTTTACAAACCATCTTATAATAGTATAATATTAGTTGTACTGCTTAGGAGGTGTTATAAATTGATTCAAATCTATAAAAGCGAAAGTGAATTTGATCCTTCCCTAAAATTAATAGATACGATAGAAAATGGTGCTTGGATAAATCTTATTGCTCCATCTGCTGAGGAACTAATATTAATATCAAAGAAAACAGGTGTCCCTTTGGAATTCTTAAAAGCAGCTTTAGATGATGAAGAAACCTCACGTATCGATATTGAAGAGGATTCATTATTAATAATAGTGGATATACCGTTTACCGAAATGGAAGATAACTCTCTTACTTATGATACATACCCATTATCAATAATACATACTAATAAACAATTGATAACTGTATGCTTAAAAAACAGTAAAATCCTAACGGATTTTGCTAATAACAAAATTAAATCTTTTTATACATTTAAAAAATCAAGATTTACATTACAAATACTAAATAGAATATCAACATACTATTTACTTTATTTGCGTCAAATAGATAAAAAAAGTTTAATGATTGAAAAAAGGCTTCATAAATCTATGAAAAATAGAGAGCTTATACAATTACATTCTCTGGAAAAATCACTTGTTTATTTTTCAACTTCACTAAAGGCTAATGAAATTACTTTAGAGAAAATGCTGAAATTAGAGCTTATGCAAAAATATGAAGAAGATAAAGATGTTTTAGAAGATGTAATTATAGAAAATAAACAAGCTATAGAAATGACTGAAATCTATAGTAATATATTAGCTAGTACAATGGACTTTTTTGCTTCTGTAATATCAAATAACTTAAATATTGTCATGAAAGTACTTGCATCAGTTACAATTCTTATGGCAATACCGACTATAATAGGTGGAATATTTGGTATGAATATAGCATTACCATTATCTGCGGATAATCCACATGCATTCTCCATAGTTATGGGCGTAACTATTGGCATTTGTGGACTTGTTGCCTTTATATTATATAAAAAAGATATGTTTAACTAACATATCTTTTTTATAATATCTTATAACTACTCTTATCCCCTAAGCCTTAGTTGTAGCATCTTGTGTGCAGATATCCTTTTGGAGTTTTTCTACTCCTTTATATGATCTAAGTTCAGCTTCTATATCTTCAAGTGAACGATTACGAGTTTCAAATACTTTAAATTGAACAAACCAAATTGCCGCAAAACAGATTATACCATAACCTATAAATAAACTACCTGTACCAAAGTAATTCAATAATGCTGGAAATGTCAATGATACCATCATATTAGCACTCCAATTAATTACACTACTAAATGAATTGCCTAAGCCACGAATATTTAGTGGAAATACTTCTCCTACCATAACCCACATTACAGGTCCCCAAGTAGCTGAGAAAAAGGCAATGTAGATAGTTAATGCGATAACACATATAATCGAAGCAACAGATGAACCATTAGAAAATTTCATTGAGATGCTCATAATCAATAGCGAAACTCCCATCCCAATAGCTCCATAAATAAGCATTTTTTTACGGTCAATCTTATCCATAATGGCTACAGCTATAGCAGTAATTATTATATTAAAGACTCCAATTCCAATATGGGCAAGCAAAGCTGCTTGTACACCAAATCCGACATCTGTAAATATAGTTGGTGCATAATAAAGAACTGTATTGCATCCCATAATTTGTTGAAAAATAGCTAGACCAAAGCCTATAACTAATGCCGGGCGTACAAATTCGCTAAATAGCTCTTTAACTCCACCACTTTTAATCTCGGCTTGTCTTTTTATTTGAGCTAATTCATAATTAACAGCACTTTTATCATGTTTATTCATATGTTCTAATATACTTCTTGCTTCGTCTACTCGTCCATCTTTTACTAAAAATCTAGGACTTTCTGGTAACACAAGTGCGCCTATTAAAAGAACTGCTGCTGGAATAGCTGCGAACCCTAACATCACTCTCCAACCAGTATATAAATCTGAAAATGCATAATTCGTAATATAAGCCAATAAAATTCCGCTCATAACCATTAGCTGAAACAAACTTGATATGGTTCCACGTTTTTCAGATGGTGATAGTTCAGCTAAATAAGTTGGAATTAGAGCTGAAGATGCACCAACTGCGACACCAAGAATGATTCTAAATATAATTAATGACCAAATTTCTGGAGCAAATGCTGATCCAAGTGCGCCGACAAAGAATATAACAGCCGATGTAAGAATTAGCTTTATACGGCCATATTTATCAGACATAGGACCAATGATTGCAGCCCCAAGAATAGCTCCTAATAATACAGAACTTACAACCCATCCTTGCTGCCATGAATCAAGGTGCATTTGTTCTTGAATAAATAAAATAGCTCCTGAAATAACTCCAGTATCATAACCAAACAAAAGCCCACTAAGTGCAGCGAAAATATATATTACAGAGTTACTAATTTTTATTTTCATTAAAATCATCTCCCATTTTTTATTTCATTTGATTTAAATTCGTATATTCCTAGTGCGTTTATAATATTCCTAAAATTTCTTCGTTCGGAAGACTATTTTTATCGTTTACAAAAGATACATTAATTGCCTAGTATATTTATAATTTGACTTCCATGAAACTTGGTAAAAATAACTAGCAAGGCCAATTTTCTCTTACATTCTTTAAATAATGCTGTACTAGTTTTTATTCATATTTATCATATCGATAAATATACCTTCTATTAATAATCTAATAATGCATGCATATCTATTAGCTTTTAGAAAAATAGGTACCCAATATTTATTTTCCTTAAATTTAGTATAGCACTCTTTGAAACCTTTTTCAATAAACTTTAAAAAGTAATTTAAAAAGTAATTTAAAAATTTATTTAATATATATTTATGATAATATCCTACCTTTGCAATTATAGTAAACCAATTTAACCAATGTAATACCATTAAATATATAAATTCAATCGCTGCAACACATGTCATGTGATATATAATTCATTAATTCACTCTATTAGTGACTCATTAACTTATAATATTTCTATGTAATTAATTCAATTTTAAATTATAGATTTCCATAAAGCTTATTATATACATAAAAAATAGCCTATGCATCAACTATTTAGTTAATACATAAGCTATCTTAAATAAATTGGAGGCGCCACCCAGATTTGAACTGGGGAATAAAGGTTTTGCAGACCTCTGCCTTACCACTTGGCTATAGCGCCATTATGGTGGCTCGAACTGGAATCGAACCAGTGACACGAGGATTTTCAGTCCTCTGCTCTACCGACTGAGCTATCGAGCCATCTTACCTCGCAACTTCCTACTCTCCCACATAGTCTCCCATGCAGTACCATCAGCGTAATAGACCTTAACTTTCCTGTTCGGAATGGGAAGGAGTGTTACCTCTATGCCATCATCACGAGATTTTCTTTTGAAAGAAATACTGTTCTTTCAAAATTGCATATAATTTTAATGTATATTACAACTTGATTATATTGGTCAAGCCCTCGACCTATTAGTATCAGTCAGCTAAATACGTTGCCGCACTTACACCTCTGACCTATCAACCTTGTAGTCTTCAAGGGGTCTTACTAGCTTATGCTATGGGAAATCTCATCTTGAGGTGGGCTTCACACTTAGATGCTTTCAGCGTTTATCCCTTCCCGACTTAGCTACCCAGCTATGCTTCTGGCGAAACAACTGGTACACCATAGGTCAGTCCATCCCGGTCCTCTCGTACTAAGGACAGCTCCTCTCAAATTTCCTACGCCCGCGACGGATAGGGACCGAACTGTCTCACGACGTTCTGAACCCAGCTCGCGTGCCGCTTTAATGGGCGAACAGCCCAACCCTTGGGACCTACTTCAGCCCCAGGATGCGACGAGCCGACATCGAGGTGCCAAACCTCCCCGTCGATGTGAACTCTTGGGGGAGATCAGCCTGTTATCCCCGAGGTAGCTTTTATCCGTTGAGCGATGGCCCTCCCACGAGGTACCACCGGATCACTAAGCCCGACTTTCGTCCCTGCTCCACTTGTAGGTGTCGCAGTCAGGCTCCCTTCTGCCTTTACACTCTTCGAACGATTTCCGACCGTTCTGAGGGAACCTTTGGGCGCCTCCGTTACATTTTAGGAGGCGACCGCCCCAGTCAAACTGCCCACCTAACAATGTCCTGTCACCAGTTTCATGGCATCCAGTTAGAACTTCAATACTATCAGGGTGGTATCCCAACAACGACTCCACCAAGGCTGACGCCCTAGTTTCCCAGTCTCCCACCTATCCTGTACAGACAATACCGAAATTCAATGCTAAGCTACAGTAAAGCTCTACGGGGTCTTTCCGTCCAATCGCGGGTAGCGAGCATCTTCACTCGCACTACAACTTCGCCGGATTTGCAGTTGAGACAGTGCACAAGTCATTACGCCATTCGTGCGGGTCAGAACTTACCTGACAAGGAATTTCGCTACCTTAGGACCGTTATAGTTACGGCCGCCGTTTACTGGGGCTTAAGTTCACACCTTCGCGTTACCACTAAGTGTTCCCCTTAACCTTCCAGCACCGGGCAGGCGTCAGCCCCTATACATCAGCTTTCGCTTTAGCAGAGACCTGTGTTTTTGTTAAACAGTTGCTTG
>NZ_CP014331.1:3353052-3483052 GCF_002969175.1 Clostridium sp. MF28 | reverse complement strand
ACATTAAGCTGCAAGAGAATTTCCATAATGAATGGATTTCAGTTAAAAATTATAGATAAATCCATATATTTTATTAACGGCAGTGACTCAAATAACTTATACTCACTATCAGTAGACTTAAAAAATTCAACCGCTACCTCTAAACCAGAGATATCAGAGGGTATAAATGAATATTATTTGACTACCTCAGGTATATTCTATAGCCCAAGTATAAATGTGAATAATATATACTTCAAAGATTTTTCTTCTAAAAGTTAATGCAAAATAGGAGATAAGTATTTATAACTAAACACTTATCTCCTATTTCTTGCATTATGAACTTATAAAGACTTCACTATCTCTTTAAACTTATTACCTCTTATCATAAAATTAGGATACATATCAAATGATGCACAAGCAGGTGATAGAGTGACAATATCGCCTGGATTCGCTATGCTTTCAGCAAGTCTTACTGCCTCTTCCAAAGACTCAACCATATTTATATTAATTTTAATTCCTTTTTCATTTTCTAAATTATCAAAAACATCTTTGATCTTGTGCTTTGTCGCTCCCATAAGGATCAATTCTTTTATATATGGGTACCCCTCATATGCTAAAGGTTCAAAAGGTATATTCTTATCATACCCTCCTGCAATAACTATTACTTTTTCATCAAATGCTCTAAGCCCCGCTAAAGTTCTTGTAGGACTTGAAGCAATAGAATCATTATAATATTTAACTCTGTCTATCTCTCTTACAAGTTCACACCTATGTTCAACGCCAGCAAATGTTTCAGCAACTTTTTTCATTACCTCCACAGAGACATCGTCTTTTGTTGCTAAAAATGCTGCAAGATAATTTTCAACATTATGCATCCCCTTAATTACGATATCGTCTTTTTTGCAAACTTCCTTGTCTTCAAGATAGAGTATCCCATTTTTATAGTATGCCCCATCTATCAGTTCTCTTTTTGAACTGAACTCTTTCACATTTCCTTTCGCTTCTTTTATAAATCCATGGGTAATTTCGTTTTCTCTATTCACTACTAAAAGTCCATTTGAATTTTGATATATAAAGATATTCTTTTTCGCATCTATATACTCTTTCATACTTTTATGCATGTCTAAGTGATTTGGGGATAAATTTGTACATACTGCAACATCTATTTCTTGAGTCATTGTCATAAGTTGAAAGCTAGATAACTCTAATACAACTTTATCTTCATCATGTATGTTTTCTATTTCTGAAAATAATGGAGTTCCTATATTTCCTCCGACCCATGTTTTATACCCTTGACCTTCTAGTAACTTAGAAATAATTGTTGTTGTTGTTGTCTTTCCATCGCTACCGGTTATTCCATAGACTTTTCCTCTTGTATACCTAACAAACTCTTCCATCTCAGAAGTAACATATGCTCCTTCTTTTCTAACCCTTACTAATGCTTCACTATCAATCCTCATTGATGGTGTTTTAAATATCACATCAAACCCTTTTAAGTTATCTAGATATTTTTCTCCAAGCTCCAGCTTAACTCCCCTTTTATTAAATCCTTCTGCAACGTCTCCAAGTTCTTCTAAACTCTTTTTATCAAAAGCCGTTACAGCAGCACCTAAATCTATTAAAAAATTGATTAACGGAATATTGCTTACTCCAATTCCAACAACTCCAACTTTCTTACCCACTATAAATTCCTTAAACTCATTAAAATCTTTCTTCATGATTTATCCTCCAAATTTAAATCTCTATCCATCGTATATATTATTGCCAAAATTTGTTCTTCGTTATTTTAATTATAACACTTGCAACAAAAAAATAAACTGACCCAAGAAGAAATTATCTTGAATCAGTTTTTGTTTAGGTATAATCCTAAAATTCCAAACTTGCTTGGATATAATTTTCTATTTCACTTATTTTAATTCTTTCTTGTTCCATAGTATCTCTATTTCTAATTGTTACTGACTCATCTTCTAATGTATCGAAATCTATTGTTATACAATAAGGAGTTCCAATTTCATCTTGTCTTCTGTATCTCTTACCTATACTTCCTGTTTCATCGAAATCAAGATTGAATTTCTTACTTAACTCCGCATAAATATCTAAAGATTTTTCTGATAGCTTTTTAGAAAGAGGCAATATTGCTGCTTTAAACGGAGCTAATGCTGGGTGTAAATGCATTACAGTTCTAACATCTCCACCTTCTAACTCTTCTTCATCATATGCTTCAATTAAAAATGCTAAAGCAACTCTATCCGCGCCTAACGACGGCTCTATAACATATGGAACATATTTCTCATTAGTTGTTTGATCTAAATAGCTTAAATCCTGGCCAGAATGTTCTTGATGTTTAGATAAATCATAATCAGTTCTATCTGCTATTCCCCAAAGTTCTCCCCAACCAAATGGGAATAAATATTCTATATCAGAAGTTGCATTCGAGTAGAAAGATAACTCTTCTTCTCCATGATCTCTCATTCTTAAATTTTCTGCCTTAACATTCAAATTTAGCAAGAAGTTCCAACAATAGTCCTTCCAATATTTGTGCCACTCTAAATCAGTTCCAGGCTTACAGAAGAATTCTAATTCCATTTGTTCAAATTCTCTTGTTCTGAAAGTAAAATTACCGGGTGTAATTTCATTTCTAAAAGATTTACCTATTTGGGCTATACCAAATGGTACTTTTTTTCTTGATGTTCTTTGCACTGCTTTAAAATTAACAAAAATACCTTGTGCTGTTTCTGGTCTTAAATACATTTCTGATTTAGCATCTTCAGTAACACCCTGAAATGTTTTAAACATAAGATTAAACTTTCTTATATCTGTGTAGTTCATCTTTCCACATTTGGGACAAACTATGTTATTTCTTTCAATATATTCTTTCAATTGTTCGTTAGTCCATCCATCAGCTGTCGCTACTTCTGCTCCATTTTCTGTCATATGATCTTCAACTAATTTATCAGCTCTAAATCTTGCCTTACATTCCTTACAATCCATTAATGGGTCTGAAAAACCTCCAACATGCCCTGATGCAACCCAAACTTCTCTATTCATTAAAATAGCAGAATCTAATCCAACATTATACGGACTTTCTTGAACAAATTTTTTCCACCATGCTTTTTTTACATTATTTTTGAATTCTACCCCTAAAGGACCGTAATCCCACGAATTAGCTAGACCACCGTATATATCTGAGCCTGGAAATACAAATCCTCTATTTTTACAAAGAGCCACAATCTTATCCATTGTTTTTTCTACTGCCATTGTTTTATCCCTCCAAATATATTTTTATAAAATAAAAAAGGCTTTAAGCACAAAGGGACGAAATATAATTCCGCGGTTCCACCCTTCTTGGCTTAAGCCCATCTTTCTTCATCGATTTCCTCACACTCAAAAGCTCCATTCATTTATAACCAATAATGATTTCCACCAAACATCATCTCTCTTCAACTGACTTATAAATTACTTTTCTTTTTCAACATGTGTATTTAATTTATAAATTAATTTTAACAAAATCATTTTATATGTCAAGTCTGAATATTTTCTAAAAAAATATAAAAAAATGGCTCCGCGAAGAGGACTCGAACCTCCAACCTATCGGTTAACAGCCGAGTGCTCCACCATTGAGCTATCGCGGAACGTCATTACTTAATCTATTATATCAGTTTTTTTAGATTATGCAACCCTTTTTTAATAAAATATCAAAATTATATCTCTATACTATCAAAGTTATCAAATAACATCTACATTTTAGAATTAATACATATTATATATTCCTAATTCATCTTTATAGAGCCTGAAAAGAACAAAATCTCAAGCGATTGTGGAACTGTAGATTTTACCCACCTGATTTTTCAAATGTATGTGAGAAAAATTCAGCAGGATAATATATTTTTTCATTCTCTTTACAAACTGTGATTCTCTGAGTAAGTATTTCCATAACTTATGCCCTCAAGAGTTACAATATTCGCAACTTTAAATTTAGTATAAATTCATATGGAATAAAAAAAGCTATAACAATGCTTTCAAAATGCATGCTATAACTTATAATACTATTCTAAATAAAATAAAAAAAATGGCTCCGCGAAGAGGACTCGAACCTCCAACCTATCGGTTAACAGCCGAGTGCTCCACCATTGAGCTATCGCGGAACGTCATTACTTAATCTATTATATCAGCTTTTTTAAATTATGCAACCCTTTTTTAGCAAAATATCAAATTTATATCTCTATACTATCAAAATTATCAAATTACATTTACATTTTAGAATTAATACATATTATATATTCCTAATTCATCTTTATAAAACTTGGAAAGAATAAAATCTCAAGCGATTGTGAAACTGTAGATTTTTGCGCATCTACTTTTTCAAATGTGTGTGAGAAAAATTCGACAGGCTAATATATTTTTTCATTCTCTTTACAAACTGTGATTCTCCGAGTAAGTATTTCCATAACTTATGCCATCAAGAGTAACAATGTTCACAAATTTAAATTTAGTATAAATTCATATGGAATAAAAAAGCTATAACAATGCTTCCAAAGTACATGTTATAACTTATAATACTATTCTAAAAAATATAAAAAAATGGCTCCGCGAAGAGGACTCGAACCTCCAACCTATCGGTTAACAGCCGAGTGCTCCACCATTGAGCTATCGCGGAACGTCATTACTTAATCTATTATATCAGCTTTTTTAGATTATGCAAGTCTTTTTTATATTTTATTTACTTTTGTAGTTTTCAGAAATACTTATAGCTTTTCTTTCTTATTATCCAGAAGAAATACTAATTCCTATAAATATTTATGCAGATAATAAAATATTTCTGAACTTATTATAGAGTTCCTGATTTCAAATTATGTTTCTTATATTTCATTTTTAAATCAACAACAATAAAAGGTTCATATATGCCTTTTATACATATAGAACCTTTTTATAGAAATAAATATAATCTATTTACTTTAACTGTATCAAATTATTTCTGCGGTCTCATTGTAGGGAATAATATAACATCTCTGATTGAAGCTGAATCAGTTAAGAACATTATAAGTCTATCTATTCCCATTCCCATTCCACCTGTTGGTGGCATACCTGTTTCAAGAGCACTCATAAATTGTTCATCTAGCATATATGCCTCGTCATCTCCAAGTTCTCTCTCTTTAGCTTGTTGTTCGAATCTTTGTCTTTGAACTATAGGATCGTTTAATTCTGAGTATGCATTACAAAGTTCTCTACCAAATACAAAGCCTTCAAATCTTTCAGTGAATTCAGGATTTCCTCTCTTCTTCTTTGTAAGAGGTGAAATTTCAACTGGATAATCCGTAACAAATGTAGGTTGAATCATATTTGCTTCACCAAACTCTTCATATAAAGCATTTAAAACTTCACCTTTTGTTACTGTATTTAATGGTTTAGCAAATTCTAAGTGTTTTTCCTTTGCTATAGTTTGAGCTTCATCGTCAGATTTTATTTCATTGAAATCTACTCCAGCATATTCTTTTACAGCATCAACCATAGTGATTCTTCTCCATGGTGGCTTAAAGTCTATTTCTGTACCTTGATAAGCAACCTTAGTAGTTCCATTTACTTTTTCACAAATATATGCAACCATATTTTCTGTAATTTCCATCATGTCATTATAATCAGAATATGCTTCGTATAATTCTATAGCTGTAAATTCAGGATTATGTCTTACTGACATACCTTCATTTCTAAAATTTCTTCCTATTTCATATACCTTTTCAAAACCAGCAACTATTAATCTCTTAAGATATAACTCTGTAGCTATTCTTAAATACATATCCATATCTAAAGTATTGTGATGAGTAATGAAAGGTTTTGCTGCTGCTCCACCAGCTATTGCTCCAAGAATTGGAGTTTCTACTTCTATAAAGCTTTTAGCATCTAGGAATTCTCTTATAGCTGAAATGATTTTACTTCTTTTAATAAAAGTATCCTTAACTTCTGTATTTGTAATTATATCAACTTCTCTTTGTCTATATCTTAAATCTGGATCCTTTAACCCATGCCATTTTTCTGGAAGTGGCTTTAAAGATTTACAAGTCAACTCAAAAGTATTTACATTTACTGATACTTCACCTGTTTTAGTTGTAAATACTTCTCCAGTTGCTGCAATCCAATCACCTAAATCAAAAGTTTTATATTGCTTTAAATTTTCTTCCCCAACCTTATCAATCTTTAAGAATAGTTGTATCTTACCATCCTTATCATGTATATCTGAGAAAACAACTTTTCCCTGCCCTCTTTTAGACATTAGTCTTCCTGCAACGGTTACTTCCTTACCTTCTAGTGCATCATAATTTGCCTTAACTTCCTCTGATGTATGAGTTCTGTTGACTTTATAAACATCAAAAGGATCCTTTCCAGCACCTTGTAGCTCTGCTAGCTTAGCTCTTCTCAATCCTTCCTGTTCATTATACTGAGACTCTAACTCTTGCATGCTCATTTCTTCTGTTGACATTGCTGTACCTCCAATTAACTTCTACTTATTCCTAGTATTTCGAATTTATTAACTCCGTCTGGAACTGTTACCTCTACTACATCACCAACTTTTTTACCAACTAGTGCATTTCCAACCGGTGATTCGTTTGATATTTTAAAATTCATAGGGTCCGCTTCTGCAGAACCTACTATTGAATACTCTACTTCTTCATCAAATTCATAATCTTTAACTTTTACCTTTGATCCAACTGAAACAATATCACTTGGAATCTCTGACTCATCTACAACCACTGCATTTTTAAGCATATTTTCTAATTGAATTATTCTTCCTTCTGTAAATGCTTGGTCGTTTTTAGCTTCATCATACTCAGAATTTTCACTTAAGTCTCCGTATCCTAAAGCAATTTTTATCTTTTCAGTTATTTCTTTTCTTTTTACTGTTTTTAGATATTCTAATTCACTTTCTAATTTTTTAACACCTTCATAAGTCATAACATATTGTTTTGATTGGCTCATATACTTTAACTCCCCTTTAAAACCTTCTATATTATTTATTTTAGTTATTGATTATAATCTTTATTTTGATAAATTATCTATTAAATAAATATTTTAAGCAATCTCTTATTATATCGTTAACAGAGAGTACCTACAAATTTATAATAATTTGAAAAATATTTTAATCTGAAAATCATTTAACTTATTATAAATCAGCACATTTCATATGTCAATAAATCCTAATTTGAAGCAATTCGCTCCATTAGTTAGCAACTAATTCGGAACAACTTTACTCATAGCTATGATTGCTGTGAATCAAACATTAAATAAACCTAGTTTAAATATTAATATAAAAGTAAATTAGTAAAACATAAATTATAATTTTTACACAAAAATTAATACTCATATTTATACTAGATTTATTATTAAACCAAATTACATTTTTCTAAATATTAATAATATGCTTGAAACAATTAAATAATTCTAGTTATACTTACAAAACTATAATTCATCTTGATATTTTCTTAAAGCTTCAATAACTTTTTCACTATCATTTATAGTATTAATCTTATTTTTAAGTTCTGTGCATCTTGGAAGTCCTTTAATATACCATGATGCGTGTTTTCTCATTTCTCTTATCGCTTTAAATTCCCCATCATATTTTATTGCTAATTCGTAATGCCTAATACACATTTCAATTTTTTCATTATCTGAAACTTCTTGAATTACTTCTCCATTAAGCAAATTATTTATCTGTCTAAATATCCATGGATTTCCTTGACTTCCTCTTGCAATCATTATTCCATCACAATTTGTAGTTCTTTTCATTCTGATAGCATCTTCTGGAGAAAATACATCTCCATTTCCTATTACAGGAATTGAAACACTATCCTTAACTCTCTTTATTATGTCCCAATCTGCTTTCCCTTGATACATTTGTTTTCGTGTTCGTCCATGAACAGCAATAGCATCTGCTCCAGCTTGTTCCATCCCTTTTGCAAATTCTACTGCATTAATATTATCTTCATCAAATCCTTTTCTAAACTTGACAGTAACAGGTTTGGTTGAAACTTTTTTTATAGTTCTAACGATATCGTATGCAAGTTCCGGTTCTTTCATTAATGCAGATCCCTCTCCATTTTTAACTATTTTGGGAGCTGGGCATCCCATATTAATATCAATTATACAAATATCTTCCCTGTTATTTAAATATTCCTCACAAATTCTAGCCATCACATCTGGCTCTCTACCAAATATCTGGGCCGCAACTGGTTTTTCTTCATCTGCTATTCTAAGTAAGGTTTGTGTATTCTCGCTTCCATAATATAATGCTTTAGCACTAACCATTTCGGTGTAAACCAAACCGCATCCCATTTCCTTACATAATCCTCTAAATGATATGTCAGTTACTCCTGCCATAGGTGCTAGAAATATATTGTTTTCAAAGGTTAAATTCCCTATCTTCATTGTAGAATATACTCCTTACATCTTGTATAAATCTCAATTTCCATATAATTTATCTTTGGGAAATCTCTATTTCTTTGTTTTTTTCATATAATATTTTTAATCCTTCTAGTGTTAAATCCGAATCAACCTTATCAATAACATCAGTCTCTTTAGCTATTAAATTTGCTAATCCACCTGTTGCTAATACAAAAGGTTCTTCCTTATACTTAGAATTTTTCATTTCTTGTTTCATTTTTTTCACTATATATTCAACTTGCCCAATATAACCAAATATAATACCAGATTGCATACTTGATACAGTATTTTTGCAAATCATATTTTTTGGTACTTCTAATTCTACTCTAGGAAGCTTAGCTGCTCTTTCAAATAAAGCATCCGCCGAAATTCTTATTCCAGGGCATATGCATCCTCCAAGATAATCTCCATTCGCTCTTACTGCACAAAAAGTTGTAGCTGTTCCAAAGTCTATTATTATAACTGGTCTCTTGTAAATTTCATATGCAGCAACAGCATTTACTATTCTATCTGCTCCAACTTCTCTCGGGTTATCATATTTAATATTTATTCCAGTTTTCACTCCTGGTCCAACTATTATAGGTTCGTGACAAAAACATTTTCTTAACATATTTTCTAAAGAATGCATTATATTAGGAACAACAGAAGAAACTATAACTCCAGTAATATTTTTAGGATCAATGTCACTTAAGTTAAATAGTTGCATAACTTGTATACCATACTCATCTGAAGTTTTATTTCCTTCACTTGAAATACGCCAACTAGCTATATACCTTTCTCCATTATGTACTCCCAAAACAATGTTAGTATTACCTGCATCAACAAGTAAAATCATAGAAAGCACCACCTTAATATAGTTAAATTAAAAGCAGCCCGAAGAGCTGCCTTAATTTTGAAATTGACTAAAAAATAACAATATAATTTTAACAATTATATTTAATTTGTCAAGAGTTTAAATGTGATTTTAGATTAATACCACCATTTTCTAGCTTCTGTTTTCAACTTAAATACACATATATGCATTCATTAGAATAATCCTATTATTTCTCCACTTTTTAATACATCCATCTTATTTGCTGCTGGTACCTTTGGAAGGCCAGGCATAGTCATTATGTCACCTGTCTGAACCACTATAAATCCAGCTCCATTTGATACTCTGACTTCTTTAACTGTAATATCAAATCCTGTAGGCCTAGCTAAAAGGCTAGGATTATCTGATAGTGAATATTGCGTTTTTGCCATACATACAGGAAGTTTATCCAACTTGAACTTTTCTAATTCATCAATTTGTTTTTTTGCTGCTGGAGTATAATTAACTTTATCTGCTCCATAAATTTCACTAGCAATTGTAAATATTTTCTCTCTAATAGATTTTTCCTTATCATATATAGGCTCAAAATTTGATTCACTATTCTCTAGTGCATCTAACACTATATTGGCAAGGTCAATTCCACCTTCACCACCTTTAGCCCACACATCACACAATGCTACTTTAACCCCAATTCTATCGCAAAAATCCTTAATGAATTCCACTTCTTCCGAACTATCTGTAACAAACTTATTTATTGCAACAACAGGTGTAATTTTAAACTTCTTTATATTCTCTATCTGTTTTTCCAAATTAGCAATTCCATCTTTTAATGCTTCAACATTTGGAACATTTAATTCTGTCTTAGCTACTCCGCCATGATGCTTTAATGCTCTTATAGTCGCAACAACTACAACACATTCAGGTTCTAAATTACCATATCTACATTTAATATCAAAGAACTTCTCTGCACCTAAATCCGCTCCAAATCCAGCTTCTGTTATGGCAACATCTCCCAACTTTAAAGCAAGCTTAGTTGCCATTATAGAATTACATCCATGAGCAATATTAGCAAATGGTCCTCCATGTATTAATGCAGGAGTATTTTCTAATGTTTGAACCAAGTTAGGCTTAATCGCGTCTTTCATTAGTAGCGCCATAGCTCCTTGTACTTCTAGTTCCTTAGCATAAACAGGATTTCCATCTAAATTATATGCAATTACTATATTCCCCATTCTTTCTTTCAAATCTTCTAGATCACTTGCTAAACATAATATAGCCATTATTTCAGATGCAACAGTTATATTGAATCCATCTTCTCTAACAAATCCATTAACCTTTCCACCCATCCCAACAATGATATGTCTTAACGCTCTATATTCATATCCATTACTCTTTTAAATACAATTCTTCTAGAATCAATTCTTAAAACATTACCTTGGTGAATATGGTTATCTATTGCTGCAGATAACAAATTATTAGCAGATGTAATAGCATGCATATCTCCAGTAAAATGAAGATTGATATCTTCCATAGGAACAACTTGAGCATATCCTCCCCCAGCTGCTCCACCCTTGATCCCGAAAACCGGTCCTAATGATGGCTCCCTTAATGCTATAACGGCTTTCTTCCCAATCCTGTTTAAAGCCTGACCAAGCCCTACTGTAACTGTTGACTTTCCTTCTCCTGCAGGAGTTGGATTTATAGCTGTTACCAAAACTAACTTTCCATTATTATTATTTTTAACCTTATCATATACATCTAAAGATATTTTACACTTATATTTTCCATAGTACTCTATATCATCTTCGCAAAGTCCCAATTTTTCAGCCACATTTTTTATCGGCTCCATCTTTGCCTCTTGAGCAATCTGAATATCACTTTTCATTTAAAATCCCTCCTAAATATAAACCCAAAATCATACTTAATATAATTTATTATATCATTTCACTATACATAATAAAAGTTTTTTCGAATAATAAGTATAAATAGACTCCGAATATTCGTATTAATATAAATATTCTATGATTCTACATATAAAAAATTAAAGGGCTATTTCAAACCCATTTTGTGCCTGAAATAGCCTGTGTATTAATTATTTACAAAAATATCTTCGAATTCTTCTGCATCAAGTTTTTCTTTTTCAATTAAAGCTTTTGCAACAGCATGTAATTTGTTTATATTTTCTTTTAGAAGCTTATTAGCTCTATCATAAGCCTCATCTATAAATTTCTTTATTTCTTTATCTATTTTAGAACCTATCTCTTCGCTAAAGTTTCTCCCCTTACCTAAGTCTCTTCCAAGGAAAACTTCATCATGCCCTGAAGTACTAAATGATATAGTTCCAATTTCTTCGCTCATACCATAATCCATAACCATACTTCTAGCTATATGACTTGCTCTATCTATATCATTTTTTGCACCAGTACTTATATCTCCCATAATCAATCTTTCAGCAACTCTTCCACCTAGGAGTCCAACCATCTCATCTTTTAATTTAGACTTAGATGTATAAGAAGTGTCCTCCTTTGGAAGATGCATAGTATATCCACCAGCTCTACCTCTTGGAATTACACTTATTTCATGAACCGGATCACAGTGTGGAAGCAATCTCATAACAACTGCATGACCTGCTTCATGATAAGCTGTTAATTTCCTATCATGTTCAGTTATTACCCTACTCTTTTTCTCAGGACCTGCAATTACTTTTGTTATTGCTTCTTCCATTTCAGACATAGAAATTTGTTTTTTGTCTTTTCTAACAGCAAGTAAT
Organism: Clostridium sp. MF28; assembly: GCF_002969175.1. Classification (NCBI taxonomy): domain Bacteria; kingdom Bacillati; phylum Bacillota; class Clostridia; order Eubacteriales; family Clostridiaceae; genus Clostridium; species Clostridium sp. MF28. The sequence continues at coordinate 3,471,059 of NZ_CP014331.1, read as the reverse complement.
GCCGCTTCATTTGTTAGATTTTCTAAATCTGCTCCCGAAAACCCTGGTGTTCTTCTAGCAAGCACATCTAACTTCACATCATCATTTAGTGGTTTCTTTCTTGTATGAACTTTAAGAATTTCCTCTCTACCTTTTACATCTGGAGCTCCAACAATTATTTGCCTATCAAATCTTCCTGGTCTTAATAACGCTGGATCTAATATATCAGGCCTATTTGTTGCAGCTATCATTATGATACCTTCATTAGCACCGAATCCATCCATTTCAACAAGAAGTTGATTTAATGTCTGTTCTCTTTCGTCATGTCCTCCACCTAAGCCTGCACCTCTCTGTCTTCCAACTGCATCAATTTCATCTATAAATACTATACAAGGTGAATTTTTCTTTGCTTCTTCAAATAAACTTCTAACTCTCGATGCACCAACACCAACAAACATTTCAACAAAATCTGATCCTGATATACTAAAGAATGGCACGCCTGCCTCTCCCGCTATCGCTTTTGCAAGTAATGTTTTTCCAGTCCCAGGAGGCCCAACTAATAAAACGCCTTTAGGAATTCTTGCGCCTATCTGTATATACTTTGATGGCAATTTTAAAAATTCAACAATTTCTTCAAGCTCAGCTTTCTCTTCATCCGCACCTGCTATATCTTCAAATGTAACTGTTTGTGTATCTGGAGTTACCATTTTAGCTTTGCTTTTACCAAAATTCATAACCCCTCTTCCACCACTTCCGCTTTGGGATTGTTGAGTAAATATAAATAGGAATATAAATATAAATACTGCCATTAATATAAATGGAAGTAATGTTGCTATCCACGTTGCATTATTAGATGGTTTCTCAAAAACGACTTTAACATCTAATTTAGGCTGATTTACTATAAGCGAACTAACAAGTTCACCCGGAGCAATAGTAACAAAACTTTTATTATCAGTAGTTTTTCCTTCTATAGTCATGCTGTCTTCCTTGACTAAGATACTTTCTATTTCATTTGAATTCCACTTTTGTATAAATGAACTATAAGTTATCTCATTAGAACCTTTTCCTGTTTGCCACATAGTAACTGCTGCTAAAATCAGCATAACTGAGCATACAATCCATACAGCCGCACTTGAATATTTTTTCATTCAAGGCCCCCCTCTCTCATCATATTTAAAATTTTACCATAGGAATATTTTTATTACAATTAAATTTGAACTTTCTATTTTTCATATACTTCAGGCTTTAATATCCCTATAAAAGGTAAATTCCTGTATTTTTCAGCATAATCTATTCCATAACCTACTATGAATCCATCAGGAACCTCAAATCCAATATATTTAACATCTAAATCAGATTTACGCCTCGCTTGCTTATTTAGTAATGCAACTATTTCTATACTATTTGCTTTTCTCGCTTTTAAATATTTAAGTAAATATGTTAAGGTTACTCCTGTATCAACAATATCCTCAACCACTAAAATATCTTTTCCTTCTATACTATTATCTAAGTCTTTTAATATTCTTACGACACCAGATGTTTCTGTAGAACTTCCATAGCTTGAAACTGCCATAAAATCTATTTCACATTTAATAGATATGTTTTTTATTAGCTCGGCAGCAAATATTACTGATCCTTTTAAAATACCAACTATAAGTAAATCTTTTCCTCTATAATCTGTACTTATTTCACTTGCAAGTTCTTTAATTCTCTTACTTAAAATTTCTTCTGAGTATAGTATCTCTTGTATATCTTGTTTCATATTTAATATTCCTTTCTTTGAACGACTACTTTTAATATATTCGTACTTTTACTTGTAAGTTTATATTCTTCTGAGATTCTAATTCCAATAACCCATGCAATCCTTTCATCAAAGCATAAAATAGGGATGCATTCTCTTTCATTCTTAGGAATTTTCATATCAATAAAAATATCTTTTAATTTTTTGCTACCACTCATTCCTAGTGGAATAATTTTATCTCCATTCTTTCTATTTCGTATTGAAATATTATTATTAATTTTATCAAAATCAAAATACTTAACGAAATCTCCTTGCTTTAAGTTTATAGAATTTTCATTATAACCATTAATTATAGAAAATTGAATAACATACTTATGAAACTCAACTGTATTTATATATATGTTATCTTTACCTAAAATTATTTCTTCTTTTTTACTATTTATATCTGATTTTTTTGTCTTTGTTTTTATGTATATATCTCCATAAACATTTTCAGCACAAACTCCATTTGGAAGATGCACTAACTTTCCAGAGTATTTTTGAGCCAAACAAGATATTTCATATATATGCTTAACTTCAAAATCGTAATTAGACTTTGAATACCTTGTTAACGCATGCCTTAATACTCTATTAACCAAAGATTCTTCCTCTTTAAATATTTCCTTTTTTATTATAAAATAATCATTACATTCCATACAATATTTATTGTATAAACCAGCGGATAATTTTTCAAGGAATTCATTATCTTTTTGCAATAATGTAGACATCCTATTCAAAGTCTGTACTATATCTTCATTAAAATTTTCTTTCATATATGGCAATATATCTAATCTTATTTTATTTCTATTATAAATTTTTTCAAAGTTAGTTTTATCAATTCTTGGATTTAAGTTCTTTAGCTTTACGTAGTTTTCTACTTCTTCTCTACTCAAGCATAAAATGGGTCTTATTATTTTATCATCTCTAGACGCCCTAATTCCTCCCAACCCTTCAAGGCCTGTTCCTCTCATAAGCCTAAATAAGACTGTCTCCGCCTGATCATTTGCATTATGCGCAGTAGCAATCTTATTAAAGCCTTCTTTTTCTAAGATTTCATCAAAAAAATCATATCTAGCATTCCTCCCAGCCATTTCCGAAGACAACTTACTTTCCTTAGAATAAGCATTAATATCTACACGTTTGACAAAACATTTTATTCCCATATCATTGCATGTATTAATGACATATCTCTCATCTTCAAATGCATCTTCGCCTCTTAAAAGATGATTTAAGTGTGCAGCAGCTATACTTATATTTAATTCTTCTCTTAGCTCAAATAAAACATTCAAAAGACATATAGAATCTGGTCCTCCAGAAAGAGCAATCAAAATTTTATCATTGGGTTTAATAAGGTTATTGTCTTTTATATAAGACAGTACTTTTCTATACAAAAATAACACTCCTACTTATTTATTATTATGTCATATACAATTCCGCTTCTTATATTTTACGTATATATGTTCTAAATGTAAACATTATTGCTTCAATTTAACAGTTCAAAACTCATTCTATATAAATATAACATTATTCTTAAAAACAATCTTATTTATTTACTTAAATATGAAACAAATATAAATAGCTGTTTCAAATTTAACTTACGATTTAAATTTTTGAAACAGCTATTTATAATATTTTAATAACTTATTGCATGATAATCTTAGCTATCTAAATAAACTTTTGAAACTACTACTGTCATATCATCTTTAATTGTTCCATTACTTAATTTTTTCGCTCTTTCTAACACCTTTTCTGACAGTTCTCTAGGATCTGAATTAATTGTCTTTAAATATTCTTCAATCCAAGTTGATTCTCCCGAGTTTGATTTATCTATATCTAAAATACCATCGCTGACATTAATTAAAATATCACCAGGTCGTAGCACTTCTCTTATAACTTCCACGTCCACTTCATCTACAAGTCCAAAAGGTAAATTCTTAGAATTAATAGATATTACATCACGGCCTCTTTTTATAAAGCTAGGTGCTGCGCCTATCTTTACAAATATTGCATTACCATTATATAAGTCAATTCTATTTAAATCTAAAGTTGCATATTTTTCATCTTCCGAAAATCTCATTCCCATTATAGAATTAACTGTGTTGACCGTTATATCTTCATCGAACCCTGCTTCAATAAGCTTTTCTACCAAATCAACAGTTGCTTTGCTTTCTTCCTTAGCCTCTGGTCCAGACCCCATCCCATCACTTAGAATTGTCATATACGTTCCATTTCTTGTCCTTCCAAAACTATAACTATCACCTATTTGAGTTTCTCCACCTTTTGGTTCCATTGCACCATAAGACACCATATAATACTTTGGTTTTTCCTCTATCGTTATAATACATTCATTTGTCTGTGGATTTATTTTACAACCATCATCCCCAATACATAATTTCATTCTCATAGCACTGCTCAATAGAGAAACTATGTTTTTTCCATAATAATCAGCTCCTTCGCAATTATTTACACTTAATCTAATCTTAACCCTACCGCTTTTATCTATATAGCAAAAAATATCATTGTAATATATGGAGTTTTTATTCAGTATACGTTTCGTCAATCTTTCTAAATCAGTATCTATTCTAACCTCCTTTTTAAAATCATTAAGAAGATTATCTAAAGTACACGATATGTTAGTTATATGGGATGATAATATATTTCTTCCTTCTGCTAATCTTTCCTTTATTGATTCATTTACATTATAATTGGTTACAATCCCCTCTGCATTTTTTAAAAGTGTAAAATTTTTGATACATCTTTTTTGCAAATCCATAGGAATTGCTAATTTGCCCTCCTCCTTACTTTGAATTAACATTTGAAAAGAATTAAATGTTTGATGAAACTCTCTTTCCCAGCATAAAGGCCTATTTTCACAGCTTGAACAACTTCTATCTGCCAAGTTTTCTACTAATGCACTCCCTTTCGATTTAATCAATAAATTTTCATTATCATTGTTAGTTAATAAGCATCTTGATACATTTGTAAGTACACTTGTAAGCTCTTTTAATTTAAAAGTAAATTCCTCCTTTATTGCATTTAATTGAATTTCGCCTAAAGATGCTTTCTTTCTATATGGATTTATCTCAATTTCAATACTTGTAAATACAGGTTTTGGAACACACAAGAATAAAACAGAACTAGTAAGAACCTCAACTCCCAACTTCAATGTTACTGCATTAGAGTACAAAGCTAATGCAGTATAAATTATTATACCTGATAGTATTGAAAATATTTTCCCAGTATCTTTAAATATGCCAACAATTAAGCCTCCAACTCCAAAAAAGGCTACACTATACATCATGTCATTTGAAGCAACTCCAAGCATTATACCCATAGAAACTCCAATCATAGTTCCATATGTTGCACCGCCTACATATGCAATCGTCAAAACTAATGTAAGTGCGCATATATTTCTTATAGAGTAATTACTAATATTTATATTACCTATTCCTGCAACTAATAAACATAAAAATATTCCAATACTTACTATTTCCTCCGAAGAAAAGAAGTAATTGGTATTAACCTCTTCCAAAGAATTTAGCGCATACTTTATAACATAATATATGGGCAATACAATTAATGTCTGTATTAAACATAAAGTTATATTTACGCCAAGTTCATATTTATTAACTAGTAAACCATAACAAAAAAAACTACTTAGAATTATTACAAAACCTACTAATTCCTTTTTTCTATTTTTAGCTGGTGCTATAAACACATAGTAAATTGTAACTAAAGCTACAGCTACTAAATATACATAACCGTCTGTCAGTAAACTACTTATTGTTAGATATCCTATAGCGATTCCTATCGCCACAGTTAAACTATTTCTCCTATTCTCTTTTGTAACTACAGCTATCAAATACGCAATTCCTATTGGCGCTATACCAAGACTATCTGATTGATTTAATAATAAATTTACTCTACCGAGCAAGATTCCTGAAATTAGAATAATCCCTAACTTCACTATAGATGTTTTCATCCATAACTTTTTTCTTAAGTTTTCTACTCTAGTTATTCCTTCATACTTATCCAACCCTAATCCATACTGCACATTAGCTCGCCTCATTTCCAAATAATGTAATTTGATTATAGCATCATAACCTTACGATAAATGTCATAAGGTGTTTATCGTATAAAGTTTTCGTAGGACAACTTCATCTATATTTCTCTAATATCTAATGATTTAATAGATTATTTTCTTTATTACATTTTGATCTAATATCATACTTAGTCAAGGTAAATCAAGATATCTGGCTAATTATTAAACTTAGAACGTTATAATTAATTTGTCGTTAATCTCATTTTATTAGAAATTTATATATAAAATATTTTTCATAAAATTATAAATCGTGAATACACTTTTTAATTACTCCTTAAAATAATATTTTTTACGATTATTCTCGGATTTTCTTGGCTTAAGTGACCAAAATTCGTATTCGGTAATCAATCTTATGACAAGTTAACTTACAGTACTCAAAATATTAAGTACTAAAAAAAGCCTAACATAAGTGTAGTCATCTACATTCATATTAAACTTCTATCTATAACTAATTTAAACACCATGTTAGAAAAGTAAACTTTAAATATCTCATTCTTAGCATTATAAATAGATGCTAAAGTTTTCTTCTCACTGGCTAGGAATTTATTCAGAATATTATGCCTTTATCTTATACTTCATATAATAAATATTTTCCAAACAAAAAAAGACCTGAGCTACTGCTTAAGTCTTATGGTTGCGGAGGCAGGACTTGAACCTACGACCTTCGGGTTATGAGCCCGACGAGCTACCAACTGCTCCACCCCGCGATATTATTTTTTTCATATATGGTGCCGAAGACCGGAATCGAACCGGTACGGTGTTTAACTACCGCAGGATTTTAAGTCCTGTGCGTCTGCCAGTTCCGCCACTTCGGCATATTCATTGTATCCTACAAGTTCACGACATATAAGTTAAAGCTTTGATAACAAAGCTTACTAAACTTTATGGTTGCGGAGGCAGGACTTGAACCTACGACCTTCGGGTTATGAGCCCGACGAGCTACCAACTGCTCCACCCCGCGATATTATTTTTTTCATATATATGGTGCCGAAGACCGGAATCGAACCGGTACGGTGTTTAACTACCGCAGGATTTTAAGTCCTGTGCGTCTGCCAGTTCCGCCACTTCGGCACATATTGGTAGCGGAAATAGGACTTGAACCTACGACACCTCGGGTATGAACCGAGTGCTCTAGCCAGCTGAGCTATTCCGCCATATTTATGGTTGCGGGGGCAGGACTTGAACCTACGACCTTCGGGTTATGAGCCCGACGAGCTACCAACTGCTCCACCCCGCGATATTATTTTTTTCATATATATGGTGCCGAAGACCGGAATCGAACCGGTACGGTGTTTAACCACCGCAGGATTTTAAGTCCTGTGCGTCTGCCAGTTCCGCCACTTCGGCACATATTGGTAGCGGAAATAGGACTTGAACCTACGACACCTCGGGTATGAACCGAGTGCTCTAGCCAGCTGAGCTATTCCGCCATATCAATGGTTGCGGGGGCAGGACTTGAACCTACGACCTTCGGGTTATGAGCCCGACGAGCTACCAACTGCTCCACCCCGCGATATTATTTTTTTCATATACATGGTGCCGAAGACCGGAATCGAACCGGTACGGTGTTTAACCACCGCAGGATTTTAAGTCCTGTGCGTCTGCCAGTTCCGCCACTTCGGCATATCTTATAAACTAAGTGCCAACGACAAAGCTAATTATAATACATATTCTTTTTAGTGTCAACAATATTTTTTTATTAATCTTATATATTTAAAATTTTAATTGCAATAATCAGTAAATCACAAGTTTTAAGCACTATAAATATCCATTTATAATCTTAATAATGCAGAATAAACTGTAAACAAATATAAAAATTTCTCTACAAATCTATTCTACATTTGAAATTTATCAAGCAAATTTTATATTTATTTTCCTAATAAAGATTTTAAAAATTTTTAGTAGCCTTTTTTTCCACCTTTACTTTTAAATTCTTGATGTTTCTTTACATCTTGCATTCTTTCTTCACTATCTTTTAGAAACTTAGACATAATATCTTCGAAATTTCCTGAATTAGTAGTTTTCTTCTTATCAGGTGCCTTCCAATCAATCTCTGCTGGTTTAACCGATTTTCTTTGAACATTTGCTTGCTTTATTGAAAGACTGATTTTACCATTATCATCAATTGAGATAACTTTCACTTTCACTTTATCTTGCTCACTAAGATGTTCTCTAATATCTTTTACGTAAGAATCTGCCACTTCTGAAATATGAACTAATCCAGTTTTGCCTTCAACTTCAATAAAAGCTCCAAAGTTTGTGATGTTTATCACTGTGCCCTCTACTATGTTTCCTGCCATTAAGGTCATGTTTAAAAGACTCCTCCTTAAATTTAAAAATATATAAATTTATAAGAACAAATCTGCTGTGCAGATGCTCTTTAATTTAGAATACAAATTTAATTATTTAGCTACTATAATATTACCAGAGTTTTATAAGTTTTTCTATAAATTGAAATTTAATTTTGATTTGTTATCTCACCATTAACAACTTTTTCACCAGGCTTAATCATCCCAAGTCTTTCCCTTGCTAATTTTTCAAGATAATCCGATGAGCTTGAATTAATTTTATCAACTTCATCTTGAAGTCTTTCGTTTTTTTGCTTAATTTCATTTAACTGAACTTGTTTACTGTCAATTTCCTTTTGAATTCTATTCATTGTCATACTTTGCCTAATGTAACTAAAGACAAAGAAAATAATAAATCCAGTAATTATTGTCCGCTTTAATATTAACTTCGTTTTCATCTATAAGAACCTCTATTTTGCAAATTCTCTTAAGTCTATTGTAAACACTATATTAGTATTATTCAAGTAATTTTTTATCATTTCCTTTTATCAGTAATTTTATATGCAATTATTTTTAATGGATATAATAAATTTTTCAATAAAATTCTAATCAACTTATAAGATAATTTTGCAATTAGCATCTCGCTGTTATAAAAATACTTACTAATAAATTTAAAGTATAATATAATGGCCATAATTATGAAAATATATACATAGGGAGTTAAAAATGCATAATTAGTATATAGTAAAAAGGTAAAAACAATCAAAGCAATAAGTACACAAAATAGCATATCTTCTATTATTGTTAATATCTTTATAGAGTTTAATCCTCTTATTCCTCTATATATATCAAACAATATTCCCGTTATAACACCTCCAATTAAGCTGCATATAACAAGATTAATCTGCATATTCAATCCTAAAGGCATACTATATTCCTACTTAAACAATCTGCTTATTATGCTTTCATTGCTTTTCTTAGATATCTTTCCGTTATATACCATAGATGCAATGCTTCCAGCAATTATAACATCACCATTTTGCACATCCAACTTGTTCATTTTTAACTCTTCTCCCTTGATAGTTAAATTTCCTAGATTAGTTGTTAAATCTATTTTTTGCTCATCAAAACTTATAACCTCTATAACACCACTTAAAGTTAATTTTTTTCTATTCTCTAGAGATAAACTTGATTTATTATCTTCTACTTTATTTTCCACTCTTTTCTCCATTAAAAATTCCTCCATTTATTTTTCTTATACAATATATGTTTGTATTTTGCATTTTAGAATTTAGAACCTTTAATAAGTTAAGTATAGTGGAATTTATTTCTTAAAAGCTGTTAAGTGGAATTATTTATGATAATTTCACTTAACATAAATCTTTTTTGTTCAATCCCCATATATAGATAAAGAGTAGATAAACTATATAGTTTCTACTCTTTATCTTCTTCACCCTCAAGGATAATATACATTTCTTTTGCTTCTTCTTTTCTCACATGTTCTACTACACTAGCAATTTCCGCTTTTAATACTTTATTAGCAAACGTTATTTCAATTATATCCCCTTCTTTTATTTTTGTAGAAGGCTTTGCTACTTTCCCGTTTATTAATATACGGCCACTCTCACATATTTCTTTCGCTACAGTTCTTCTTTTTATAATACGCGATACCTTTAAATATTTATCTAGCCTCACAATTTCTCCTCCATTCAAAAGAACCCGAGAAAACTCGGGTTCATATTTACTCTGTCTAACTTGTATTTTATTACTTGTTAACTTTATCTTTGAATTCCTTACCTGCTTTAAATACTGGAACTGTTGTTGCAGGAATGTTTATAACTTCTTTAGTTCTAGGATTTCTTCCTTCTCTAGCTGCTCTTTCTCTAGTTTCAAAAGTTCCAAATCCAACTAATTGAACCTTTTCTCCTTTTTCTAGTGCTTCCTCAACACTTTCAATTAAAGCTTTTAATGCTAATTCTGCATCTTTTTTTGTTAATTTACTTTTTTCCGCCATACTAGTAATTAATTCTGCTTTATTCACAATAACATCCTCCTTAAAATCCAGTTACATATTTTCTAACTGTTTTCTTTATGTACTAAATTGCACTTCTTTATTATATAACCTCTTCAGCTACCCGTCTATAGAAAAACGCTTTCTTTTCCTATATATAACTAAATAATCCAATAAATCGTTACAAAGTAGTTCTTTATAAAATTATTATTCTTCATAAACTAGAAAATTCCTTTATTTAAATTACCTATTAACCTAAGTTTTTTGAAATTTCCCATAGTTCATTCATTTCATCTAAAGTCATACTTGTTAATTCAATATTCTTATCCTTAGCTGCTCTTTCAATATACTGAAATCTTTTTATAAACTTGTCTATAGTATAATTTAATGCTATTTCTTCGTCTACTTTCAGAAACCTTGCAATATTTACACATGAAAATATTAAATCTCCGACTTCTTCTTCTATTTTCTCCACATTTTCTGTATTATATACATCAATTACTTCTTTTAACTCTTCTTTTACCTTACTTACAGCAAAATCTATATTTTCAAAGTCAAATCCAACCTTACTTGCCTTTTCTTGAATCTTATGTGCTCTTAAAAGTGCAGGTAGTCCCTTTGTTATTCCTTTCAGTTCATCTACAACACTATTATATCCCTTTTCTTTCTTCTTTAACTCATCCCACTTTATTAATACATCTTCTGATGAATTCAATCCATCAGCGTCTTTAAATACATGAGGATGCCTACTTATCATTTTATTACAAATTCCTTCTATCACATCTCCTATATCGAAATATCCGTCTTCTTTTCCAATAGATGCATGAAAAACAACTTGTAGAAGTACATCTCCTAATTCTTCGATTAACGAATTATCATCATCTTGATCTATTGCGTCTATTACCTCATAGCTTTCTTCTATTAAAGCCTTCTTAAGAGACTTATGGGTTTGTTCTCTATCCCACGGACATCCATCTTCACCTCTCAAAACTTCTATTATGTCTAAAAAATCATTAAAGTCTTTTTTGTTTTTTAAATCCTTTGGTATATAAATAGATGTTAAATAATCTATGTCCTCCTGCATATCCAGTTCAAATAACGGTATCTTTCTTATGCTTTCCTGACCGTCTATTCCGGCTGCTCTTACATAATAAATCTCTGTTTCATCATTATAGCATTCTAGCAATCTTAATTTAACTTCTGATGCTATCAATTGATTGTATACCTGCGTAACAATTGTTCCTATTCTTTTGTCTAAAATTTGGTTACTTATGTCAAAAGAGTCTATAACCTTTAACCCCTCTATAGGATCAATCTTAAGGCTTTCAATCATTGCATCGATAAAACTTACTGCTGGTATAACTTTATATTCTATTCCATTTTCTTTACATAGTTCTATTAAGTTAAATACTGATTTTTCTGCAACCAATGGATGACCTGGAACTGCATAAATTAAATCAGTCATATTTTTATGCTTATTAATTATGTCTTTTGCGATATTTAAGTATACTTCATCAAAATTATCTATACTATCATAAATATTATCATAAGTATCAAATACGATATTTTTTTCCTTCAGGTAATCTACTGTTGGATGCTTTTCCGTTCTTAGAAATATATGTTTGCTTGCTTCGAGTTCATTTATTGTTCCTATTGTCAATGCATCCTTACTTCCTGGTCCTAATCCCACTATCTTAATCATTAGAATTTCTCTCCTTTTTACTTTCTTTTAAATCTATCTCTTATTTCTTCAACATTAAATACCTTGAATACAATTATCATTATAATATATACTATCATACCCAAAAATATAGATGTCAAGCAAGATATTCCATTACTAATTGTATTCTTATATAAAATATTATAACTTATTAATACAATTAACATCATAATACTGGATGCATAGCAAGGTTTTATTAATATTTCGTATAAGTTAAGTCTTACTCTTAGTGTAAATTTCATCATCATTATATTTAAAATACTTACTGTTAAATAAGCTCCAAAGCTCGCCAAAACAGCACCATATATGTTAAACATTTGCATAGGAACTAATACCCATGTTAATACAATTTTAATCAAACATCCAATCAAGAGGTTAATAACAGGTTTTATATAATGCCCTGTTCCTTGCAGTATTGCTGTTGTTGTTTGAGTAATTATTATAAAAGGAATTGTTAATGATAAATATTTTAATATCTCTATTCCTTCAAACCTACCTGGAAATATAAACTTCATTACTGGTTCAGCTAAAAAGAATAACCCAAAAGTGCACGGAATAGCAATTACTGATGCCATTTTCATAGATGCATCTATTTTGCCTTTTAGCTCTTTCTGCTTCTTAAGTATGAAATTCTCAGCTATGATAGGAATTAGAGATGTACAAATAGCCATAGAAAGAGTTAATGGAATATTTACGATTACAGACGCTTTACCTGTTAATTGCGCATATAATACAGTTGATTGTACATTTGTGAAGCCCGCATCTAATAGTTTTTGTGGTACTAAAATGGAATCTATTAAATTCATAATACTTGATACTGTAGTACCTAATGATATTGGTATTGCAATCTTTAATATAGTATTTAATATTTCTGGATTGCTTTTTATTTTTTTAATGGCATAACGTTTCTTTACTCTTTTATAATTCGAGTATAAATAAGCTCCTCCAAGAACAGCTCCCGCAGTTGCTCCAAATGCTGCGCCACCTGCTGAGTACTCTATGCCTCTAGGTAGTAAAAATACAGCAAGTCCAACACCGAATATGACTCTACCAATCTGCTCTATTATCTGTGATATAGCTGACGGAGTCATATTTTGCAGCCCTTGAAAGAATCCTCTAAATATAGTTACAAATGATATTACAATTGGTGCAAATGATATTCCGATTAATGAATAATACGCTTTTGGATCCCACTTCAAAAATAATACTATTGGTTTTGCAAAAAAGAATAACGCTAAAGTTGTGCCTGTCCCTATTATTGTCATTAAAATAGCAGATTCTTTCATTACTTCAAAGCTTCCATATATATCATTTGTTGCATTCTTTTCTGATATCATCTTAGAAATTGCAACTGGAACTCCAGAAGCCATAGCTATAAAAAACATATACAGCGGGTATGACATTTGATAATATCCAATTCCCTCATCTCCAATTAACATTATTAGTGGCCATCTAAAAAATAGACCTAAAAATCTTGTTAATATTCCTGCAACTCCAAGAATTATGCTCCCTCTTATTAGGGATTGTTTTTTCATAAAACACCTCCAAACTTACATGTTACTAATTAATTATTATTGTAAGTTTGGAGGTATTATTCCTTTTATTTTCATAATGTGGTTATTTATAAGTATTATTGCTCCATTTGTTTGCCTAAGAATGCTGCAGCTGTCTCAACTAGCTTTGTTTCAACTTCGCCAAGCTCTCCATCTTCTTTTGAAAGAATAATTACAGCTCCTATTTCATCACCTTCAGCTATGATTGGTGATATAACTTGACTAGTGTACTCTGTTTCATCGTCATCATTATGTAATGGTATTACTGCGTTATCAGCTTTATTTAATAATACAGTTTTTCTTCCGTCCATTATCTTTTCTAGCTCACTGCTTACTTTTCTTTCTATGTAGTCTTTTTTTGGTGCTCCACTTACTGAAACAAATGCATCTTTATCAGCTATTAGTACTACATGACCTATAACTTGTTGCAAGCTTTCACAATATTCCTTTGAAAAGTTAGTAAGTTCTTCAATTGGTGAATATTTTTTTAAAATTACTCCACCATCTCTATCGGTAAAAATTTCTAAAGGATCTCCTTCTCTTATTCTTAAAGTTCTCCTTATTTCCTTTGGTATTACTACTCTTCCTAAATCATCAATTCTTCTAACAATTCCTGTTGCCTTCATTGGTTATATAACCTCCTTTGAACTCTATTAATTGGTTGCACTATTATTATTTGAATTTCTAGAAATTTTATACACTTATAGACAAATTTTATATTAATTATTTTTTTGTTAATATAAATGCTGTTATTTCAATGTAATACATATAGTAGAAACAAAAATAGGACTACTTTGAATAATCAGAGATATTTCAAAGTAGTCCTAACTTTCATTATTAAATAGCTAAATTATTAATAGATACCTAATTATATTTTAGTATTATAATTTATCTTCATAAGTTTTTACTTTTAGGTCTGTTTTCCATTCTGTAATCTTAGCACTTAAAGCATCTTGTTGCTTTTGTTGTAATAATGATGATTTTATTTGATCTTTAACTTGTTCAAAAGGAGTTACTTGTGAGTCTTTTAATCCAGTAGCCTTAATTATATGATATCCGAACTGACTCTTTACTGGCGCTGAAATTTCCCCTTCTTTCAAATTCTTAAACCCATCCATAAATTCAGTAACTAATTGTGTTGAGTTGTATGCTACAAATCCTAAACTACCACCATTATCTTTGGTTGCTGCATCTGTTGAGTTCTCCTTAGCTAATTTCGCAAAATCAGCTCCGGAATCTAATTTTGATTTTATAGCATTAGCTTTTGTTAATGATGCATCATAATCTATTGATCCATCACTAGCCTTTTCAGCTATTAAAATATGCGATGCATTAGCTCCAGCTCCTTGTGTATATTTTGAATCCTTATTTTCATTATAATATGTTTGAACATCGTCATCAGTAACTTCTATATCTTTCACTATATCTTGTTGAACAGCCTGCATTATAACATTATTTTTTACAACATCTTTTAGCTGATCTTCAGTCAATCCATTTTGCTCTAGAACACTTTCAAATTGTCCTTCTTCTGAATATTGGGATTTAATTTGAGCTATTTGATCATCAACTTGCTTATTTATATCATCATCAGATGGCTTAAGATTTAACTCAGTAGCCTTTTGTAATACTACTTTTTGAGTTACTAAGCTATCTAATTCCTGTTTTTTTGCTTGTTGCAACTGATCTTTAACTTGAGCATTACTTTCATAATTATCTCCATACTGCTGTTTTAGTTGTGCAGTATACTTTTCCATTTCTTTATCTAAATCACCTTTTGTTATTTTTTCATTTCCAACTGTTGCAAGAACTGTTTTCTGTATCGCTTCTGGTGTTTTCTCAATCATTTTGCAACCCATAGCTGATACCGCAATTGTCACCATAGCTAAAGCTGCAACAAATTTTTTTAATTTTTTCAAAGTTTTCCCCTCGCTTATTCTAGATTTAAACCCACTAAAAAATAACTTTCCACATAAATATATATAATTTAGACAAGCTAAAATCACTTTTCAAATTCTACTTAAACAAAACTTTCTATAATTATAAAACGAAATTTGAAAAGCTAAATTAATTTTTGTCGGACGATATTATTCTTTTAGGTTTCTTACTGTAAAAATTCATAACATTAGTATATCAATATTGCTTTTATAATTCAAATTTTTTACACTATTTTATTTCTTCTACTTTTCTTTTATATCATAGATTTGTTACAATATTATGTCATCGAAAACTTCCTTCAGAAACTCCAATTTATTTTCCTTCTTAATATATTTTAATTTAAATGCGAAATAAGGGTTTGAACCAAACTTTAATACTACGCTATTCTTATATTTTTCCATCAATATTTTAAATATATTTTTATATTCACTTTCACCTTGTGCAAACTTGAACAATAATTCTTTTGGAGTTTCTTTTATCTCTTCAATGAATATAGATTTAGCTCTACTCTTTATATAAGCAATATCCATTAAATTATACACAGGTTCTGGTATCTTAGAGTATCTATCTTCTAGTTCTTCTTTGATATCACTATAATCGTCTAATCCCTCAATTGCAGCAATTTTCTTATAAACTTCAATTTTTTGAATTTCATCTTCTATATAATTTTCTGATATAAAGGCATCTACTTTTATATCTAAGGTTGTTTCTATAGGTTCTTTTTGAATTTCACCTTTAAGAAGTTTAACAGTATCTTCAAGCATTCTGCAATACAGATCATATCCTATAGAGGCCATATGTCCATGTTGAGAAGATCCCATCATATTACCTGCACCTCTAATTTCCAAATCTCTCATAGCTATTTTAAAACCAGAGCCCAATTCAGTGAAATCCTTTAATGCTTTAAGCCTTTTTTCAGCAACTTCTGTTAATACTTTATCCTTAGTATATAGCAAATACGCATATGCAATTCTATTTGATCTTCCAACTCTACCTCTAAGCTGATATAACTGAGAAAGTCCCATCTTATCTGCATCATATATTATTATAGTATTTACATTTTGAATATCCATTCCAGTTTCTATTATAGTAGTGCAAACTAATACGTTATACTCTTCTGACATAAAGTCAAACATTTCCTTCTCAAGTTGTCTTTCTGCCATTTGACCATGAGCAATTCCGACTTTACTCTCTGGAACTAACGATTGAACATACTTAGCCATCCTTTCGATATCTTCCACTCTATTGTATACGAAGTAAACTTGGCCGCCTCTACCTATTTCCCTAAGAATTGCGTCTCTTATAAGCTGATCATTTTGTTCAACAACATATGTTTGGACAGGGTATCTTTCTTCTGGTGGTGTTTCTATGACTGAAATATCTCTAACTCCACTTAGCGACATATGCAGGGTTCTAGGAATTGGAGTTGCACTTAGAGTTAAAACATCAACATTTTTCTTAATTCCCTTAATCTTTTCTTTTTGCTTAACTCCAAATCTTTGCTCTTCGTCTACTATTAATAAGCCTAGATCTTTAAATTGAATGTCTTTAGATACCAATCTATGAGTACCTATTAAAATATCTAAATTACCTTCCTTCACCTTTTGAAGTATTTCTTTTTGCTGTTTCGCTGTCCTAAACCTGCTAACCATGTCTATCTTTATCGGAAAATCTGAAAATCTATTTTTTATATTTTTATAATGTTGCTCTGCTAAAATGGTAGTTGGAACTAAAAGAGCAACTTGCTTTCCATCCATTACTGCTTTAAATGCAGCCCTTATAGCAACTTCTGTTTTACCGTATCCAACATCTCCACATAAAAGTCTATCCATAGGTTTATCAGATTCCATATCTATCTTTATTTCTTCTAGTGATGTTAATTGGTCTGGAGTTTCTTCAAACGGAAACTCATCTTCAAATTGTTTTTGCCATTCAGTGTCCTTGGAAAACTTATGTCCTTTTACAGTACTTCTCATTGCGTAAAGCTTAACTAGATCTTCAGCTATTTCATTTATTGATTTTCTTGCCTTTGCTTTTGCTTTTTGCCATTCAGCGCTTCCAAGTTTATTAACTTTAGGTGACTTTCCTTCACTTCCAATATACTTTTGAATTAAATCTAATTGATCTACTGGAACATATAATTTATCACCTTTATCATAAACAATATCTAAATAATCTCTTTTATGCCCTCCAACATCTATTTGTTTAATTCCCTTGTATACTCCGATACCATGATTTGCATGTACTACGTAATCTCCCGGCTTTAATTCCGCAAAGCTCTTGATTTTAGAAATTCCCTTTTTCTTTGCTTTACTACTTTTTAATTTTCTCTTTGCCGCACCAAATACTTCTTTATCTGATATTATACATACTTTATATTGTGGATATTCAAATCCTCTCAACTGATTACCAAAAGTTATTACAACTTCACCATGCTCAATTTTATCAACAGTATCCTTATAGACACTTTCTATACCTCTATCTCTTAATGTTCCAACTAAACGTTCTCCTCTAGCTCGAGTTCCTGATAAAATTAGTGTCTTATATCCTAAATTCTTTTTACCTAATATTTCATCAATTAATAAATCTAGCTGACCTTGATAGTTATTTAATGTTGTCTGAGCTACATTTATTATTGATAGTGGCTTTAGCCAGCCAGAAACTTTTGTCAATGCTTCCATAAAAGCAATCTTTTCATCTTCAAATGATTCTAATACTTCTTCTTTATTTATTAATAAATTTCCTTGCCCTGGAAATATATCTCCTCTTTGAGAAAAAGCTGTGAAATTTTCTTCAAACTCTAAATAAGTTGATTCTAATTTTCCATTACATCTTTGAACATTATCTACTATAAAGAAATAATTCTTAAAATAATCAAAAAGACTTTCTGTTTCTTTGGTAAAGTACGGAAGATAACTATCTATTGTTTCAAAAGACGAAGTCTCTTCTAGTAGTTCTAAGTTTTTATTTAATATTTTTCTTAGTTTTTCTACTCTTTCACTATCTTTATCACTTTCAGCAATTTTATTAAACTCTTCCTTAAGTTTATTTCTTCCAACCTCTAACATCTCTTCTGAAACTATTACTTCTTTTGCAGGGAAAATATCTATCTTTTTAACTTTCTCAATACTTCGTTGAGATTCTGTATTAAAAGTTCTTATTGATTCTATTTCATCGCCAAAAAGTTCAACTCTATATGGATAAGTTGAACCTGTTGGAAATACGTCTAATATGCCTCCTCTAAGTGAAAATTGTCCTTTGCCCTCAACCATTTCCACTCTTTCATAACCTGATTGAATTAATTTCTTTGATATATCGGCAAGATTAACTTCATCGCCTTCTTTAAATTTCATGCTGTATTCCAAAAATAAATTATGAGGAGTATATTTTGCAGCAAAAGCTTCTATTGATGTCACTATTATTTTTTTCTTATTATTTAATATTTCATTTATTACTTTTAATCTTGCCCATCTCAAATCTCCAGAGATAGCATCAATATTATAGAAAACCATTTCCTTTACTGGAAAATAATATACCTCACTAGTATAAAATATCAAATCTTCATAAAGATTTTTTGCCTCCATATCGCTTTGAGTTACAACCACAATTGATCTGTTAGTATTTTCAAATATTCCACTTATAATGTATCCTCGACCTGATTCAGATGCACCATATATACCAATAGGGTATCTTTTACTTTCAATCCCTTGTATTATGTCTTGAAATTCTAAACTACTTTCCAAGGGCTCCAATAACCCTTTTAATCTCATCCCATGCACCTTCCTTAAACTGTTGTACTCGCCTTGAATCCATTGAACTGATTCATAGCTGTCTTAACATCATTTTTAATTATTTCCGCCGCCGCCTTTGTGGACGCTTCTATACTTTCACTTAGAATAGCAGTTTCTTCTTTTGTAAATTTACCTAATACATGCTTTACTAAATCTCCATTAGGTTGTCCTACCCCTACTTTTATCCTTGAGAAAATTTCACTATTTAAATGTGCTATAATGCTCTTTATTCCATTATGCCCTCCAGCACTTCCTTTTTCTCTTATTCTTAATTTTCCAACTTCT
Source organism: Clostridium sp. MF28 (assembly GCF_002969175.1). Taxonomy (NCBI): domain Bacteria; kingdom Bacillati; phylum Bacillota; class Clostridia; order Eubacteriales; family Clostridiaceae; genus Clostridium; species Clostridium sp. MF28. Next base: position 3,451,615 of record NZ_CP014331.1, on the reverse strand, counting down.
AGACTTATATCATCATATATAACTAGTATCTCATCGTTGTTAAGATTATAAAAATCAACTACTTCTCTTACACTTTCACCACTTAAGTTCATGTAAGTAGTTGGCTTTAAAAGCATAACCTTTTTTCCATTTATAAAACCTTCTCCATACATACCTTTAAATTTTTGCCTGTTTATTTCAATATTATACTCTTTTGCAATATTATCAATAACTTTAAAACCAATATTATGTCTTGTATTCTCATACTCATTCCCTGGGTTTCCAAGACCTACTATTAAAAACATACTTGTGTCCTCCTTAGCGCTCTTATCTAATCTTATTATTTTTATATTTTGTAAGAGAAAATGTAAATGTGACTCCTATATTAGGATGATTCTTGACCCATACTTCCTCACCTTGTTGCATAATTATCATTCTTACTATTGGCAATCCGAGTCCAGTACTAACTTTGTTTGTTCTAGATTTATCTGATTTATAAAATCTATTCCATATATGCCTTATTTCTTCATCTGCAATTTTAGGTCCATTATTATATATCTCAACAAATACTTTAGAACCCTTGGAATATGTACTAATTCTTATAATTCCATTATTTCCGCAGTATTTTATTGCATTATCTAATAAATTAGTTATGACTTGCATTGTCTTATCTTCATCAGCTTTTACATAACAATTCTGGTCTTTCAAATCTATTTTTAACATTATTTGCTTTTCTCTTATCTTTTGTTCATTATTTATAACACATAATCTAATTAACTCATTTATATCGATCTTTCTTATATTGAATTTTAATTTACCTGATTCAATGGCTGATAAATCTAGTAAATCATTAATTAATCTTGTAAGTCTTTTTATCTCACTGTATACTATGTCTAAATAATATCCTTCTTTATCCCTTGGAATCACTCCATCTATTATTCCAGCAATAAATCCCTTTATAGAAGTTATTGGTGATCTCAACTCATGAGAAACATTTGATATAAAATCTCTTCTATTATTCTCAACCTTTTCTAAAGACTCCGCCATTATATTAAATGAACTTGCCAACTCACCAATCTCATCACACGATTCTATATGAACTCTTTTATTAACTTCTCCATTAGCAAACCTTTTGGCTGCCTTGTTTATTTCAGCTAAAGGATTAATCAATATTTTCTTTGAAACTAATGATAAAACTACAGATGCAAATACCATTGCTCCTAATGCCGATATCCATACAATAAGATATATTCTATGCAACTGTTTACCTATTGTTGATAAAGGAGCTGTCATGACAATATATCCTTGAAACTCATCATCTTCTAATATCGGATATATATAGGTGTAACGATCTCCAATATACTCTACTGGCTTTCCATCCAATAAAGAATATTTACTATTATCTAGATTCTCTGGTTTATTGTCTATCTCCTTAGTACTTGAAGTTTTGGAGTATATATATATATTATCAAACTTATCAGAAACAGTAATATCAGCATTTGCTCCAACACTTGACATATCCACTATAGCCTGTAATTTATCATATTCCAATGAATTTTTGTTAGAATTGTATGTTTTTATAGATTCGGATATATACTCTCCATCTTTCTGAAACTGCACCTTCTTTTCAGTAAAATATGTTATTCTAAACCATATAGATAATAACCAAGCTAATGAAACTAAAACAATAGTCAAAATAACTATAAATGTTATTATAAGTTTTTGAAGTAAGCTTCCACTTTTTTTCATTTAATTTACCTCAAATTTATAACCAACACCCCATACTGTTTGGATTTCCCACTGTTCTCCACTACTTAATTTTTCTCTTAATCTTTTTATATGAACATCTACAGTTCTAGAATCTCCTGGATAATCATATCCCCATACTTCACAAAGTAATTGCTCTCTCGTAAAAACTTTATTTTTATTATTAGCCAAATAATATAATAGTTCAAATTCCTTTGGTGGCATTTTTATTTCTTCTTCATTATATATAACTTTATACGAAGTTGAATCTATTGATAAATCACTTAATTTTATTACTTCATTTTTAATATTCTCTGAAGAATATCTCCTTAATACAGCTTTTACTCTGGCTAACAACTCTTTAGGTTCAAAAGGTTTTACTATATAATCATCTGCACCAATTTCCAGTGCTAAAACCTTGTCAAAGGTGTCCCCCTTTGCTGTAATCATTATAACTGGAGTTTCCTTCTGTTTTCGTATCCATTTTAGAATATCAATTCCATCTATATACGGTATCATAACATCAAGCAAGACAATATCTGGATTATATTCTAAATAAAATTCTTGAGCCTCTTTACCATTCAAGGCTATCTTTGTATTATATCCAGAGCTTTTTAAATACATGTCTATAACTTCACTAATGTTTTCATCGTCATCCACAATCAGAACCTTGGTTGTAACTCCATCCATTCTTCTTTCCTCCTTAATTTATTACTATTGCATAAGCATTCATATCCTAATATAACATAAATATACTATTTATTATAGAAAACAAAATTATCCTTTAATTATAATAAATATTCTAAAAATATATAAGTATAATAATTATTTAATAGATCCTATTTTAATTAAATCATAAAACTTTTCTCGTTTACAATCTTAATATTGACTTAATAAAATAAATTTATTTAACTATAAAAAATAGAATATATATTTACCCTAATTACTTAGAGTAAATATACATTCCTTTCAATATCTTATTTATTTAAAAACTCTTTAAATTATTATTTATTGTTGACATTCAAATAACTTACTTATTGGTTGATCATCATAAATTCTCTTTATTGCTTCTGCAAATAAAGGAGCTACTGATATAGATCTAATTTTGCTATTATCGTTACCTTCTTTTAACGGAATTGTATTTAATAGTACTAATTCTTCAATTGCTGAAGTATTTATCCTGTCCATTGCAGGGCCAGACAATACTCCATGTGTACAGCAAGCATATACATTCTTAGCCCCTAAATCCTTAAGTGCATTCGCTGCATTTGCAATAGTTCCTGCTGTATCTATCATATCATCAATTAATATACATCTTTTTCCTTCAATATCACCAATAATATTCATTATTTCTGAAACATTTGCCTTTGGCCTTCTCTTATCTATGATTGCTATTGGAGCATGTAAATTATCCGCAAATTTTCTTGCCCTCGTTACACTTCCTAAATCTGGTGAAACTACAACAACATCATCTTGATCTACTAATCCTTTTGATATATAATGCTCAGCAAGTATTGGTGCTCCAAGTAAATGATCTACTGGAATATTAAAGTATCCTTGAATCTGAGATGCATGTAAATCCATAGTTAAGACCCTGTTTGCTCCCGCTGCAGTCAATAAATCTGCAACCAGTTTTGCAGTTATAGGATCTCTTGATTTAACTTTCCTATCCTGCCTAGCATATCCATAATATGGAATGACCGCTGTAATTCTACCCGCTGATGCCCTTTTAAATGCATCAATCATAATTAGCAATTCCATTAGATTGTTATTAACAGGTGAAGATGTAGATTGAACTATGAACACATCATTCCCTCTAACAGTTTCATTAATATCAACAGATATTTCACCATCGCTAAAAGTTGAAACCTTAGAGTTTCCTACTGGAACTCCTAAAATCTCTGCTATATCTTGAGCTAACTGTGAGTGCGAATTTCCAGTAAATACTTTTATATTTCTTCCATGAGTTATCATAATTGAGAAGACCTCCTTAAAATTTTGGCTGATTTATTATTAAAAAATTATTTTTTTAATCCCTTTTTATCTACCCATCCACTGATATTTCTTTGCTTAGCTCTTGCAACTGCAAGATCACCTTCTTTTACTTCAGATGTAATGGTCGATCCTGCCGCAATATAAGTATTATCGTGAATTGTGACAGGTGATACCAAATTGGTATTACAGCCTATAAAGCTATGATCTCCTATAATAGTCTTATGTTTATTCTTACCATCATAATTTACAACTACTGTACCACATCCGAAATTACATTCCGATCCCACTTCTGCATCTCCTATATAAGTTAAGTGAGAGACTTTAGTTCCATCTCCAATAGTAGATTTCTTTATTTCTACAAAATCTCCTATTCTTGCATGCTTACCAATTGTAGTTTCTGGTCTTATATACGCAAACGGACCAACAGTAGTATTATCACCAATATTACTATTTAATATAACTGAAGCTTGAACATCTACCTCATTACCAATATTACTATCAACAATTCTTGAATTTTGATAAATTAAGCAGTTATTACCTATCTTTGTATTTCCCTCTAAAATATTATTAGGATATATTATTGTATCTTTGCCTATTTCAACATCAATCCCTATATATGTTGTTCTAGGATCAATTAGAGTAACTCCATTTTCCATATGCATAAGATTTATTCTATTCTTAAGTATTTCTTCTGCTTCTGCTAACTGAACTCTTGAATTTACTCCTATAGTTTCTTCATATTCAGTTACGACTGCACCTATTTTTTTACCTTGAGATTTTAATATTCCTATAGCATCTGTAAGATAATATTCACCTTGTCCATTATTATTTGTTATCTTACTTAACGCATCTACAAGTAGCTCAATATCAAAACAATATATTCCTGAATTCATCTCGTTTATCTTAAGCTCTTCTTCAGTGCAATCTTTATGCTCTACAATTTTTGATACGCCGTCATTCGTTCTTACTATTCTTCCATAACCTGTAGGATCATTAACTATTGCTGTTAATATAGTTGCTGAATTTTTTGCTTCTATATGTTCATTAAATAGCCTTTCAATTGTTGATTGCTTTATTAAAGGAGTATCACCAGTAAAAATTGCGACTACTCCTTTCTTATCCTTTAAGAACTCTTCAGCACACTTAACAGCATGACCAGTTCCTAATTGTTCAGCTTGCATTGAATAACTAACATTTCTATCTAATGTTCTCTCTTTAACAAGCTCAGCACCTTTCCCTATAATTACATCTATATCATCAATTCCTGATTTTCTTATCGAATCTATAACATGTTTTAGCATTTCTTTACCACATACTTTATGCAATACTTTAGGTAAATCAGATTTTATTCTTTTACCTTGACCCGCTGCTAAAACCAGTGCACATTTATACATTATATACCACACCTCATTTATAAATTTATATTAACACGATTATTTACTTACAATAATCGGTTAAATATTCATATCAATTTAATTATATTGGAAAGCTATTCTTATTTCAACCCATTAGTACATTTAATATTTGGCTATAGAAATACTTTATGACAAAACAAAAGGAAGTTATTAAAACTTCCTTTTGTTAAAATCCTAGCCTTCTACAACTTCTTCTGAGACTGCTTTTTCATAAGCTTCTAAAATTGCAGTTTGTATTTTTTCTCTTGCTTCTGTATTTATTGGGTGAGCTATATCCTTAAATTCTCCATCTGGTGTTTTTCTACTAGGCATAGCAATAAATAAACCCATTTGTCCTTCTATAACTTTGATATCATGAACTACAAATTCATTATCAAATGTGACAGAAACTATTCCTTTCATTTTACCTTCTGATGCAATTTTTCTAATCCTAACATCTGTTATTTGCATTTTACTCCACCCCTCCCAGTTGCCTTAAAAATATTTAATATTATATAATTTCTCCACAAATTTCTAAATTCCTTTTTTATATTTGATAAATCCTTATAAAATTTATTTTTTTGTGTAATCTTATACAAATACCAAATTTCTGGGATTGTCCTATTTGAATTTTAGAACAATTTCTATTCACGACAACTTGAAGTAACAATAAATATTTACCATAAAATCAATATTTTTCTTGTTGGGCCTATCTACAAATTTAATGTTCATTTATATGTATACTGAATTAAAAGTATTTGGAATTACGCGGCATCTTTAGAGTAAAATTTTCTGTTAATTTTAAGAAAATGTTTTTGAAGGTTGTATCCCTATAATTGCTGATTTATCAACAGCTTTTAACTCTACAATAGAAACATATTCGTCTACTAATTTTTTTTCAATTTGTTTATTATCGACTAATACTCCTATTCCTACTAGCTCGCTATCGAACTCTTTCAATAAGTCCTTAATACCTATTGCAGTTCCTCCACCCTTCATGAAATCATCAATGAATATACATTTACTTGATGGTTTCATGGACTTTTTTGATAGAGACATTTGTTGCAATCTTCCATTGCTTCCTGATACATAGTTTATAGTAACTGTAGGACCTTCCGTTACTTGACTATCTCTTCTAGCAATAACTAATTGTACGCCTAAATTTCTAGCAACCTCATAAGCTAAAGGAATACCTTTAGTTTCTACCGTTATTACATAATCAATCTCTTTTCCTTGAAAACACGATGAAAGCATGACTCCTGCTTTATTTATTATCTTAGGATCATACATTAGATCCGTCATATATATTATATTTCCCGGTATAACTCTTCCATCATCACTTAATTGCTGACATAATTCTAATGCAAAAGCTTTCTTCTCTTCTTCGCCACTTTGAGGAATGTATTTTATCCCACCTGCTACTCCTGCAATTGTTTCAACTTTACCCATTTCAAGTCTTTCTAGAATTTCTCTAACAACAACAATATCTTCACTTATAGTAGATTTAGCTGCATTTAGTAATTCTGAAAATTTATTTAATCCCAATATTTTATTTGGGTTTTCTAATAATATTTTTGTTATGGCAACTACCCTATTATTTCTTGTAAACTTCTCCATAAAATCACCCACACGAATTTTTTTTATATTAAATCGCTTTAATATTCATATTTTATGCTAATTTCAAGTTAATATCAATATTTTTAGTTATAAAGTTAATTTATATTTATAACTTGTTCACAAACTCGCTAAATATGCATAAAATATTGTGTATTTATTTTTTACTATGGTTGATTTTTTGAAAAATGTATATAATTATAGTTAAAGTATAAAACTAAAAATTCTATACTCAAATTTTGGAACTTATAATAACATTTAGTTTTATTAATTAAAAAGGAGTTGATCATTTGTCTTTCAATTTTATAAAAGATAAAGATAAAAAAATTCATTTCATTGGCATTGGTGGAATTAGTATGAGCGGACTTGCTGCTGTTTTATTAAATAGTGGTTATAGTGTATCTGGCTCTGACTTTAAGGATTCTGCAATCATTGATAAATTAAGATCTTCAGGTGCTGAAATTTACATAGGTCATAGAAGAGAGAATATTAATAATGTAGATTTAGTGGTCTATACCGCTGCAATCCCATCTGATAATCCTGAACTTTTAGAAGCCAAGGAAAGAAATATTGCATTAATGGACAGAGCTGAATTCTTAGGGCAAATTATGAAGGGGCATAAATACAGTGTTGCAATATCTGGAACTCATGGAAAGACTACATGTACATCCATGCTTTCTCATATAACACTTGCTGATAATTTAGATCCAACTATCTTAGTTGGTGGTGAATTAGATGCAATTGGAGGAAATTTCAGAATTGGTAATAGTGAATATTTCTTAACTGAAGCTTGTGAATATAAACGTTCATTTTTAAAATTCCCACCTTACGTTGGAATAATTCTAAATATTGATTCTGATCATCTTGATTACTATAAAGATATAGATGAAATTGCTGATACATTTTTACAATTCTCAAGACTTATCCCAGAAGATGGTTATCTTGTTGGATATGCTGACGATCAAAGGGTAAATGAAATTCTGTCTGAGACAAATTGCAATACTCTAAGTTATGGATTTAGTGACAATGCTAATTTAACTGCTAAAAATATTCATTTCAATACAAATGGTTGTGCCACTTTTGATGTATATAAGGACGGTAAAAACTTATTCAATATTACTTTAAATGTGCCAGGTAAGCATAATATATTGAATGCCCTTGCTTCGATTTGTGTTTCTCTTATATTTAATATTTCTAATGACTGTATTATTGAAGGATTATCAAACTGCAAAGGAGCGCATAAAAGATTTGAATATAAGGGAGAATTAAATGGTGTAACTGTTATAGATGACTACGCTCATCACCCTACAGAAATTAGAGCCACATTAAGTACTGCTAAACAAATGAATCATAATAAGACTTATTGTATTTTTCAACCTCACACTTATACTAGAACAAAGGCCCTATTTGATGAATTTACAGAATGTTTCAATGATGCAGATGAACTTATACTAATGGACATCTATGCAGCTAGAGAGAAAAATACTGGACTTGTATCTTCTGACGAACTTGGTGATGCATTAAGAAATAAAGGATTGAAATGTATTAATGTTCACTCACATGATGAAGCACTTAGTTACGTAAAATCAAAACTAGTTTCTGGTGACCTGCTATTAACAGTAGGTGCTGGTGATGTAGTTATTGTTGGGGAAAAATACCTAAAAGCCTAAATACTTAATTTGCTAAATAACTTAGGAGGAATGCTCATGAAAATAGCAATAATTTCAGATATTCATGCTAATGTCTATGCTCTTATTAATCTTTTAGAAGATATTGATATTGAGAAAGTTGATACAATTATTTGCCTAGGAGATTTGGTTGGTTATGGTCCTCACCCTAACGAAGTAATTTCCATGATCAGGAGACGTCATATTCTTTGCATAAGAGGAAATTATGATAGTTCTGTAGTTGATAATGAATATTCATATATAAGAGAAACTCCTATTAATGCTTTTTCTCTTCCTTGGACAGTTAAAGAATTAAGAGAAGAAAACAGACTATTTCTTGCTAATTTACCTTCAACTTTAACCTTGAATATTGCTAATAAAAGTCTCTTATTTGTTCATGGAAGTCCAGATAAAATAGATGAATATCTCTTAAAGGACGGAGATAATACTTCAGAAGTTATGAACTCCATTTCTAACGACGTATTAATTTGTGCACATACGCATATACCTGGAATGAAGGATTTTAAAAATAAGGTATATATAAACTCTGGCAGTGTTGGAAAGCCTAAGATTGGTAGGCCAAATAGCACTTATTGTATTTTAAATATCAGTAAGGAAGATGGAATGAAAGTTCAGATAAAAGAAATTTCCTACGCATATAAAAGGATAGTTAAAGATATGACAATGTTAAACTTTCCAAAAGAATTGATTCAGAGTTTTGAAAACGGCTTAGAATAGACAAGCATGTTAAATAAATACTCTTAATATAAAAAAAGCTTTATTTTTTATAATTTTACTATAAAAAATAAAGCTTTTTTATGATAAATTACATATATTCGTAGTTTATATATTTATTTCACGTATTATTTATACTCAGACGCTCTAAGGCACTGGTTTATTATATGTTTAGGGACAGGTCCTAAGTTGCATTCACAAAAAAAGTATTGTAAAATCTATTTATTATCAAGGGTAATAGGTTACATAAATGATATTTTAAAATAGTGAAAAATTTTTTTCATTAATAATATGTTTTGATCACAAGATTAATTATAAAATGGAGGTCATGCAATATGGCAAAATCAATTTTAATTAGAAGTCTTTACAGAAATACTGATGATTTCTTATCAAAGGAAATAACAATATCAGGTTGGATAAAAACTTTAAGATCATCTAACGCTTTTGGATTTATAGAAGTTAATGATGGTTCTTTCTTTAAAAATATTCAAGTAGTTTTTGACGATAAGTTAAATAACTTCAAAGAAATATCTAAATTACCTATAAGTTCATCAATTTCAGTTATTGGTATCTTAGTTGCTACTCCTGAAGCAAAACAACCTTTTGAAATTCAGGCTAAGAATATTATTATCGAGGGTATGTCAAACTCTGATTATCCACTTCAAAAAAAGAGACACACTTTCGAATACTTAAGAACAATAGCTCATTTGAGGCCTAGAAGTAATGCATTTGCTGCAACTTTTAGAGTTCGCTCTGTTGCTGCTTATGCAATACATAAGTTCTTTCAAGATCAAAATTTCGTGTATACTCACACACCAATAATAACTGGTAGCGATTGTGAAGGTGCTGGAGAAATGTTTAGGGTAACAACACTTGATCCTAAAACTCCTGAATTAAGTAAAGATGGAAGTGTAGATTTCAGCAAGGATTTCTTTGGCAAAGAGACTAATCTTACTGTATCTGGTCAGTTAAATGCTGAATGCTTTGCTTTAGCGTTTAGAAATATCTATACATTTGGACCAACATTCAGAGCTGAAAATTCAAATACTACAAGACATGCTGCTGAATTTTGGATGATTGAACCTGAAATTGCCTTTGCAGATTTACAAGATGATATGGACCTTGCTGAAAATATGCTTAAATATGTTATTAAATATGTTATGGATGAATGTCCTGAGGAATTAGAGTTCTTTAATCAATTTATTGATAAAGGTTTATTAGAAAGATTAAATCACGTAGTTTCATCAGATTTTGCTAAAGTTACGTATACAGAAGCTGTTGAAATACTACAAAAGTGTGGAAAGAAATTTGATTACGATGTATCATGGGGCATTGATTTACAAACAGAACACGAAAGATATCTTACTGAAGAACACTTTAAAAAGCCACTATTTGTAACAGACTATCCTAAAGATATTAAAGCTTTCTATATGAGATTAAATGATGATGAAAAAACAGTAGCTGCTACTGATCTTTTGGTACCAGGAATCGGAGAAATTATAGGTGGTAGCCAAAGAGAAGAACGACTAGATGTGCTAAAAGATAGAATGACTGAATTAAACCTATCTGAAGATGATTACTGGTGGTATTTAGAATTAAGAAAATATGGAGAAACTAAGCACGCTGGTTTTGGTTTAGGTTTCGAAAGATTAATTATGTATATAACAGGAATGACTAATATTAGAGACGTAGTTCCATTCCCTAGAACTCCTGGAACAAGCGAGTTCTAATTACTTAACTGTTAATTTTATATTATCAATAAAGAGGGGTATATCGATTAATTCGATAGCTCCTTTTTTGATATTATGTAATGATTAATTTAATATATATATTGCAATAGTAACTTTGCATTTAAAATTCTATCAAGTTAGTTAGCAAATTAAGATTTATGAACTAATCCAAAACATATTTATATTAAATTTTTCCACCTTGTATTCTGCTTGAATATCTTTATATGGCTATTATACTTCTATAGATTTATTTAAAATTTATTTCATCTGTAATCTATACTTGAGTATTCTTTTATATGTCTTTTATATGGCAATTAATCTAATATTCGCTTATAAAAACATTACATGTACTAACAATATTTAAAATTGTATATATTGTATTGATTATCTATACATAATACATATTATAATTCAGATATTAGTATAATTTTATTTATAAAATTAATTAAGGAGATAACCAAAACCTGATTATCTCCTTAAATTTAGTTGATTTTTATTCTATTACTTATTGTCTTCTTCGAATTTTCTCATGAATTCTACTAAATCTTTAACACCTTCAATTGGCATAGCATTATATATACTTGCTCTCATCCCACCAACTGTTCTATGTCCTTTTAGATTTTCAAATCCTACTGCTTTAGCTTCTTTTACAAATTTAGCATCTAGTTCATCTGAACCTGTTACAAATGGTACATTCATTAAAGAACGATCTTTCTTTACAACAGTTCCTTTAAACATGCTACTTGAATCAAGAAAATCATATAAAATAGAAGCTTTTTCTTCATTAATTTTCTTCATAGCTTCTAGTCCACCCTTATTCTTAACCCATTTAAATACTTTTCCGCATATATATATTCCATATGCTGGTGGTGTATTATATAGTGATTTATTGTCTGCATGAACCTTATATCTTAACATTGTTGGAGTCCCTGGTAATACATCTTCTGTGATTAAATCTTCACGAATTATTACTACAACAACACCAGCTGGTCCTGCATTTTTTTGTACTCCTGCAAATATTAGTCCATATTTTGATACATCTACTGGCTCAGATAAGAAACTGATGACATATCTGCTACTAATATCTTATCCCCAACGTTTGGTAATTCTTTATACGTAGTTCCATAGATTGTATTGTTATGACATATGTAAACATAGTCTGCATCCTCTGAAACTTTTAAATCCTTTAAATCTGGTATATATGAAAAAGTTTTATCCTCTGAAGACGCTAATATATTAACTTTTCCAAATATTTTTGCTTCTGACGCTGCTTTTTTTGCCCATTGCCCTGTAATAATATGATCCACAACTTTATTTTTCATTAGATTCATTGGAATCATTGCAAATTGTTGTGATGCCCCACCTTGAAGGAATAATACCTTATAGTTATCCGGAATATTCATTAATTCTCTTAATGTTTTTTCAGCATCGGTGATGATTTCTTCGAACGCTTTAGAACGATGACTCATCTCCATAACTGACATGCCTGTCCCCTTGTAGTCTAGCATTTCCCCCGCAGCTTCTCTTAGGACTGACTCCGGTAATACAGCTGGTCCTGCTGAAAAATTATAAACTCTTGACATTGAAAAAGCCCCCTTTGATATTTTTATTTGTAATCTATAATATTATAACACAATTTAAATATCAAGTAACAAAATTATCATTTATTAATATAAAAAGTTAATGGACTTATATATACTTAAATCTGCTAAAATACTTAATTTATTATCAATTATGAGTTTAGTATCTTATATCAAATCTGTTGTATAAAAATCTAATTATCAGACCTGTTTTCTAACTAGTAGTTAGTTCTATTTTTTAAATATGTTAAACAAAATAATATATTTTTTCATCATAATACTATAAATACGCCAATTTTACTGATATACTACTATTATGTTTAACATTTAACTAAGAATTATGTTGTAAATTGTACTATAACCAACATTTGAGGAGAAGATAATATGAGATTAATTCCAATTGAATGTGTAAAACCGAATACAGTTATTGGTAAGACATTATACGATTCTGATGGTAGAGTATTAGTAAGAGCTGGTATGGTCCTTAGTGAAAGAATTATTTTTAAGATAAAGGATTTAAATATTTTATCAATATATATAATTGATGAATTTAGTTCTGATGAAATTGAAGATATTATTAAACCTGAATTAAGACAAAAAGCAATTCTAACAATAAAAGAAGCTTTTTCAAATATAAATAGACTTACTGTTGCTGATAAGTTTTCAAAAAAGGAATCAGTATATTTCAATAATATTGAGTCTATGGCTGAAGATTTAATTGAAAATGTTCTAAATAATAAAAGTGTCTTACTTTCACTAATAGACATAAGAAGCATGGATAATTATATCTACTCTCATTCTGTGAATGTTGCCGTAATATCACTAGTCCTTGGAATTGCATTGAAGCTTCCAAAAAGACAACTTCAATATCTTTGTATTGGAGCATTGCTTCATGATGTTGGGAAAACATTTATTCCAAAGGAAATTCTTATGAAAGAGGAAGAACTAACGGATGAAGAAGTTACAATATTAGACCAGCATCCAATACTCGGATATAAATATTTATCAGACTCTTATAATCTGAGCGCTAATAGCAAAATAATAACACTACAGCATCATGAAAGACCTGATGGATTAGGCTATCCTAATAAGCTAGCTAATGATGAGATAAGTACCTTAAGTAAAATTGTAAGCATTGCTAACGCATATGACTCTTTATCAACCGGTAGACCTAATAAAAGAGCAATGTTTCCAAGTGATGTTCTTGAATATTTAATGTCTAATGCAGGCAAAAAATTTGACTATGAAATTGTTAATATATTCTGCAAAATTGTAATTCCTTTCTCAAAAGGAACTTTAGTTGATCTAAGTAATGGTGACATAGCTGTTGTGCAAGAAACTATACCTAACTTCCCACTAAGGCCTATTGTAAAAATTCTTAAAAGTTCTAGATCAGGTAGGGTTAACACTGAAATTAATTTAATAAGCGAAACCTCTGTAGTTATATCAAATATAAGATATGAATTATAAAATAATGAATATTAAGATTACAATTGAATAATATTGTTAACTTATTTGGTTATACTAATCATTGGAGGCGATTTTATGAAGGATATACTATATCTTGTAATTCCTTGCTACAATGAAGAAGAAGTTTTACATGAAACTAGTAAAAGATTGCTCGTAAAAATTAAGACTATGATTTCAAATAACCTAATATCTAATAAAAGCAAAATACTTTTTGTTAATGATGGTTCAAAAGATAGAACTTGGAGCATAATTGAAGAGCTTCATTCTAAAAATAATATATTTTCAGGAATCAACCTTTCAAGGAACAGGGGCCACCAGAATGCCTTACTTGCTGGGCTCATGGTTGCTAAAAATTATTCAGATATGACTATATCATTAGATGCAGATTTACAAGATGATATAGATGTCATAGATGCATTTGTAGAAAAATATTATGATGGATGCGATATTGTTTATGGAGTAAGATCCACTAGAGAAACTGATACCTTTTTCAAGAGAACAACTGCATTAGGTTTTTATAAATTAATGCGTATTCTTGGCGTAGACATGGTCTATAATCATGCAGATTATAGGCTTATGAGCAAACGTGTTGTAGACGGGTTAAGTCAATATAAGGAAGTTAATTTATTTCTTCGCGGAATGATTCCATTAATAGGATATAAATACTCAGTTGTTGAATATGAACGTCATGAAAGATTTGCTGGTGAATCTAAATATCCTCTAAAAAAGATGATTGCCTTTGCCTTAGACGGAATTACATCCTTTAGCATAAAACCAATAAGATTAATAACCCTCCTTGGTTTTACTATATTTTTTGCTGGAGGCGCAGCCCTAATTTATACTCTTATAGTTAAAATTTCAGGCCGTACAGTTACTGGTTGGACTTCATTGACCCTTTCAATTTGGGTACTTGGCGGAGTTCAGCTCTTATCTCTTGGCGTAATAGGAGAATATATCGGAAAAATATATAATGAAGCTAAACACAGACCTAGATTTATCATTTCAGATAAATTAATCAATGTTGATAAAGAAAATAAGTAATACAAAGATGACAATACATGTCTTAATTAATCCATGTACTGTCATCTTTATATTACTATTTTTTTATAGACTTAGATATATTTCTATTAAGATCTGATACTGATATAATTCCTTTTTTCCTAAGCATTTGTACATTCTCGAGTATTTCACTAAACGATATAATATTTTCTTTAGTAACTTTTATTTTTAAAGATGCTTTCCTCTTTTTATATTTATACATACTAAAATTTCTATTAATTACTCTAGCAATCATAAATCTATCTCCTATAAAAAAATATCTTATGATAGATTTATCGTATTAAATATATTACTCTTTATTTCTTTTTAGTAAAAATTTGTATTTAAATTAAATGCTCAATAGGAATTACATTGAAAGTTTGTTACTTTTTCGATATGTATTTATTTCCCTCTATATAAAATCTCCATGGAAAATCTATTGCTTCTTCTGCATAATCTATTCCGATTCTTTTCGTTTCCATTATTTTAAACGTATCTTTTTCTCCTTCTTCTATATAAAAATCACCTTCCTCGTATAACCTTTTATAATTTTCCGATTTATCTATTGAAAATGCAATACACAGTTTTGATGGTCCATTTGTAATTGCCTTTTTCTTTGTTTCTGAAAGTTCATCATAATTTTGATTAAACCTTTTTTTTGCAAGATAATCAAATTCATTTAACGGCTCCAATGCTCTTATTAGAACTCCTTCTCCCTTATCTTCTAATCCACTTATAACATTAAAACAATAGTATTTTCCATAAATGAAATAAACATAAGCAATCCCACCTTCTCTAAATAAAGGTTCAGTTCTTTCAGTCCTTCTTCCATTATAAGCATGCGATGCCTTATCTATTTCTCCTATGTACGCTTCTGTTTCAACAATTTTAGCTCTTAAGGCCACTCCGTCAACCTTTCTTATAATAACTTTTCCCAAAAGTTCTTTCGCTAAAATTAATGCACCTTGTTTATAAAATTCTTTATTTAAAATCAAGCTTCATTCACCTAACTTTCAATATAAGTAATATAACTTATATTGTGATATATGGGCCTATTTTATTACTCCAAAATTTATCCACATAGTTCAAATAATAATCCACAACTTTTTTAATTATACTCACACATTTGTGGATATTTTTAAAAACATCTTATATTAATGTTAAAGTTCTATAGTAACAATTTGTTCTTTTTTTATACTTTCTTTAACATCTATTATTCTTTGATTAGTTGAACCTCTAAACTTAAGTCCATCCGACATCTTACTTTCTTCAAATTTTCCATCTACAAGAACATCAATATTGTTTAATAAATCACTCCAGCCTAATCTCGAATCCTTATTTTCTAAAATATATTCATAAGTATATCCTGTATAGCTCCAAATATTTAAACCTTTTTTTCTAAACTCCTTTGCCATATATGCAAATTTATCTGCCTGTTCCCACGGATCTCCGCCACTAAATGTTACTCCCTTTATAATTTCATTATTTAATGTATCATTAATTAATTCATCTATATCTCTTTGCTCTCCTCCATAAAAATCATGAGTATCAGGATTAAAACAACTTTTACAGTTATGCTTACAGCCTTGTGAAAAAAATACTCTCCTTATACCAGGCCCGTTAACTAAACTCTCATATGCTATCCCTGCTAATCTTATAGTCTTTTCCATTAAACTTACACTTCTTTCTTATCAATCTATTTATATACATTCTATTAGATAATTAATTATAACGTAAGTATAATCACATTTACAAATCACCTGCATATTACACCTATCTTGAACTTGAATTATAGACCTTAAGCATTTACATGCTTATTTGTATAAAAAAATGCAGAGTCTTAAAGACCCTGCATTTTCACTCTTTATCTTATAATTAACTATTTGCTTTAACATAATTAAGTCTTCCGCCTTCTTTAATAACAGCAATTTCTTTCTCTGTTAAATCAACTGTAGCATCAAACTCAGTTCCCTTAGTTAAGTTCTTAACTTTAACTATTCCTGATTCTAAAGCTGCTTGAATGTCTTCCAGCTTCAAGTCATCAGTTAACTCAATCTTGTCATAATCAGCTTCATTCTTAAATTCAATTGGAACTATTCCATTATTAATTAAGTTTGCTTTATGAATTCTTGCAAATGATTTAGCTATAACAGCCTTAACTCCTAAGTATAATGGTGCCAATGCTGCATGTTCTCTACTTGATCCTTGTCCATAATTTCCTCCAGCAATTATAAATCCACCATTAAACTCCTTAGCTCTCTTAGGGAATTCTGCATCAACTGTGTTGAAGCAATATTCTGCAAGATAAGGTATGTTCGATCTAAATGGCAATAACTTAGAATTCGAAGGCATAATATGGTCAGTTGTAATATTATCTTCAACCTTTATTAATACTTTACCAGCTAATTCTTCTGCTAATGGCTTACTTACTGGGAATGGCTTAATATTAGGTCCTCTAACAACTTCAACTTCAGCATTAGTTGGTGCTGGTGCTAAAATCATTGAATCATCTATTAAGAATTCCTTTGGCATATCTATTGTTAAATCTACATCCACTTCGGTTGGATCAGTTAAAACTCCATTTATAGCTGAAACTGCTGCAGTTTCAGGACTCACTATATATATTTGTGCTGATAATGTTCCACTTCTACCATAAAAGTTTCTATTTACAGTTCTAAGGGAAATTGCATCAGTTCCAGGTGATTGTCCCATACCGATACATGGTCCACAACCATTTTCAAGTATTCTTGCCCCTGAACTAATTATATCTGCTAATGCACCGTTTCTAGCTATCATTTCCATAACTTGTCTTGATCCAGGTCCTATTACTAAGCTAACATCTGGATGTACCTTTTTACCTTTTAATATCTTAGCAACCTTCATTAAGTCTTCATAAGAAGAGTTAGTACAGCTTCCTATAACTACTTGGTCAACTTTAATCTTACCAACTTCGCTAACCTTAGCTACATTGTCTGGGCTATGAGGCTTAGCTGTAAGTGGTGTCAATTCACTTAAATTAATTGTTACTACTTCGTCATATACAGCATCTGCATCTGGCTTAAATTCTATAAAGTCTTCTTCTCTTCCTTGTGCCTTAAAGAATTCTAAAGTTCTTTCGTCACTTGGGAAAATCGAAGTTGTAGCTCCAAGTTCTGCTCCCATATTAGTTATAGTTGCTCTTTCAGGAACTGAAAGTGTTTTAACACCTTCACCAGCGTATTCAAATACTTTCCCTACTCCACCTTTAACAGTTAATATTCTTAGAACTTCTAATATAACATCTTTAGCCGCTACCATTTTATTCAATTTTCCAGTAAGCTCAATCTTAACTACCTTAGGCGTATTAATATTATAAGCTCCTCCTCCCATAGCAAGAGCAACGTCTAATCCACCAGCTCCCATAGCAAGCATGCCAACACCACCTGCTGTTGGTGTATGGCTATCAGAACCTATTAATGTATCTCCTGGAGTTGAAAATCTTTCTAAGAATATTTGATGACATATTCCATTCCCTGGCTTTGAAAAATATACTCCATATTTAGATGCAACTGTTTGAATAAACTTATGATCGTCTGCATTTTCAAAACCTTGTTGTAACATATTATGATCTATAAATGCTACTGATTTCTTTGTCTTAACTCTATCTATTCCCATAGCTTCTAATTGAAGATATGCCATTGTTCCTGTCGAATCTTGAGTCAACGTTTGATCAATCTTTAATGCTATAGGCTCTCCTGCCTTTAATTCACCTTCAACAATGTGGCTTTTTAAAATCTTATAAACTAAATTATCTCCCACGTTTACGCCCCCCTATTATTGCTTATTTCTTTCTTCTAATCGTCTATGATACTCTTTATATAATTGAACTACTTCTTTATCAAATAAAGTTCTCTTTAATCTAACTGACGTAGCTCTTACAAGTTCAAGTATTCCTTTTGCCTCATCCTCTGTAAGTTCTCTATTATATTCTCTAAATTTATTTATTATTGAAGCTCTTCCTGAATGCTTTCCTATGACAATTTGTCTTTCAAGACCAACTATATCTGGATCAAATGCTTCATAATTCTTAGGATCTTTTATTGCTCCATCTGCATGTATTCCTGATTCATGTGCAAACATATTAGTTCCAACGATTGCTTTCCATATTGGAAGCTCTCTACCTGATGCTCTTGATACATATTGTGACACTTCTCTAAACATTTGCGTATTTATTCCATCACCATTATATCCGTAAACAAGCATTAATGCCATTATAACTTCTTCTAATGCTGCATTACCTGCTCTTTCCCCAAGACCATTTACAGTTACTCCAACATGCGATGCTCCACCCTTAATACCTGCTACCGCATTAGCTGTTGCCATTCCAAAGTCATCATGAGTATGCATTTCTATATCAAAGCCTGTTTTATCATATATATATTTAATATCATCTCTAATTTTAAATGGCTCCATAATTCCTACAGTATCGCAATATCTAAATCTATCTGCACCTGCTTGTTTAGCTGCATTAATATATTCAACTAAAAAGTCCTTATCTGCTCTAGATGCATCTTCCCCATTAACAGATACATAAAGACCATTTTTCTTTGCAAATTCTACAGATTTAACCATGCTTTCTAATACCCATTCTCTAGATGTTTTAAGTTTATGCTGAATGTGTATATCCGATACTGATATTGATATGGCAACTGCATCAACTCCACAATCTATTGATTGTTCTATATCACTGACTACTGCTCTATTCCATGCCATAATACTAGGTTTTAAATTTCTTTTTACAATTTCTTTTATAGCCTTCTTTTCGTCCCCACCCATTGTAGGAATCCCTACTTCTAGCTGATCAACACCTAAGTCACTTAACATTTCTGCTATTACTATTTTTTCTTCATTAGCAAAAACCACCCCTGCTGTTTGCTCACCATCTCTAAGAGTGGTATCTACTATAGAAACTTTTTTATTAGTTTTTAAATTACTAAGTGCCATTTTAGTCCCCCCATTTATATTATTTTCTTATTACTTAAAGCATATTTTTAATAAATTAACATTTTTACTGTATATTTATAATATCATATATTAATAAATCTATACAAGATTTATTTTATTTTTTTGCAACGAAACAGCTACTCTCCTTCATGTATTTTCAAATTTTAATTGTTTTTATTGAAAATCCTCTCAATTATTGCAAGTTTTTTTTTTGATGTTGCAATACATTGATAAATTAACAGTCCATTTTCTTTAGCAGATCTACCCAAAGCATTTAGTGTTCATACCAAATAATTACATTATATTCTCTATTAATTTCATTAATATATTAAAGTTTACTTTTTATACCTCTATTTTTTAATAATTCTTATAGAAAATATGTTTTTTTGCTTCCTTAATATATAACTTCTGTATTATATAACTCATTCCTCATAAAATTATTTGTTTCATATTGCCTTATAAGCCAATATAACATCTGATGAATTAAATATATAAAAAAAAAGATGAGATTAATAAATCCATCTTCTTTTTCTATATTATAATTTATAAATTAAAAATCTATCATCATTATGCTTTTAGTAGTGATGCCCATGTCTCTCAGTATGTGATATTCTATCTTCTCTTTCATGATACTTTCCAGCACCGAATCTTTCATCTAAACTTAAATATCCTGTAACTCTTGATATTCCTTGAATATTCTGACTGCCACATTTAGGACACTTGTTTTCATTGTTTTGAAGATAAGTACCACATTCTCTACAATATCTTATATGAAAATTAATACCCATATAACTGATATTAGTATTTCTATATGCATAATTTATTATATCCATTATTGTTTCTGCATCTGGTGTGTCATCTACTTCAATATAACTTATATGTCCACCATTACAAAGTTTATGGTATGGCGCTTCAATATCAATCTTATCTTTAATAGATATTGGGTACGAAACAGGTATATGATAACTATTTGTGTAATATTCCTTATCAGTTACTCCTTTTATTAATCCAAATATCTTTTGATCTTGCTTTATAAATTTACCTGAAAGCCCTTCTGCTGGAGTCGCATAACAACTCCAATTTAGTTTATATTCCTCTGTAAGCCTATCGCAATATTGTCTTATATGTTCAACAATCTTTATTCCTAATTTTCTTGCTTCTTCATCTTCACCATGATGCTTCCCAACCAAAGCTAATAATGCTTCTGCAACACCTATGAATCCTATTCCCCAAGTTCCTTGCTTTAATATTGGTTCTATAGAATCATCAGGTTTTAAGCCTTCTGAACCCTTCATAAGTCCTTGACCTGCAACAAAAGGTAAATCCTTAACTTTTAGATTTTTCAAAATCTCATATCTATGCATTAAAGAATCTTTTGCTAATTCTAATCTTGCATCTAATATACTGAAAAACTTATTTATATCATTTTTAGCTTGCAACCCTATTCTTGGAAGATTAAGAGTTGTTGGTGCTATATTCCCTCTTCCCTTACAACCAGGCTCACCATTTACATTTTTCATAAGATAAGTTCTACATCCCATTGTAGCTGGAACATAACCTTTATCGTAATATTCCTTATTAAAATCTGCATCAATATTCATAAAAGTTGGATTCATTCTCTTTGCAGCTACTCTACATGCTAGTTTGTATAAATAAAAATATTCATCATTCTCTTCCCTATTAACACCTGACTTAACTCTAAAAATTATGTTAGGAAAAATTGGTTGTTCACCTTTACCTAATCCTTTTTCATATTCTAAAAGAAAAACTTCACATACTAATGCTGCATCTGAGCTTGTAGGTAAACCAATATTAATTGAACTAAATGGTACTTGAGATCCCGCTCTAGAATGCATTGTATTAAGATTATAAACTACACCTTGCATTGCTTGTTGTACCTTTTTTCTTACTTTCTTTTCTACCATAGCTTCTAACTTTTCTTCTGATACACCTAGTTCCAATAATTCTTCTCTAATTTCTTCTCTAGTTGGCTCTACAAATATACCCATGTCATTATCAAAATCCGGATGAGATTGACCACCAAACATATCATTTTGAGTTGATTGCAATAATATACATGATAATTCAGCAGCAGTTTCAATTCTCTTAGGAGCATTAATTGTTCCATATCCAGTATTAAATCCATTCTCTAATATCTCTTTTGTTGGTATATGCAAGCAGTTTACAGTTAAATTATAGCTATCTAAGTCATGATAATATAAATCACCATTCTCATGAGCCTTTGCCAAATTCTTTGGCATAGTAGCTAGTGTATTCCACTTATTTGATTCAGATGCTATTCTTAATAACTTAGAACTGAAATTATTTCCTACATTTGCATTATCTCTATCAGTTTCAACTCCAATTTGTCTTATAGCCCTCATTAAATCTGATTTTATATCTCTGACTTTAGTTCTTTCACGTCTGTATGCTGAATAAGCGACTGCTATATCTTTGTGTCCCTCATTTCTTAATGCTTTCTCTACAAAATTTTGTATTTGTTCTACAGTTATAGTCTTCTTATACTCTTCTTCTATATAAGTAATCACCTTATGTACAGTATCTAGAACTTGACTTTCTTTTAAATTTAAACCGATTTCACTAGCTGATCCTTTAATTGCTTGAGCTATCTTATCTGAATTAAATTCAACTTCTCTTCCATCGCGTTTCACAACATATAGCATTATTATTCCCTCCATGGCACAATATATAGTATTTTTACTACCGTACTATTATACTGTATTAGGTATTCATTAGCAACACTTCTAATTTTTTATTTTTAAACCACTAGATTTTAATTATCTCAATTTATATCCTATTATCTTTCGATTTATTCAATTTTTACGACTTTTTTATGTTTGACTTATTGTAGATAATCTTTATTGTTGTAATTTACTATGATTTATAGTATTTTTTCATAACAAACTATAAGAAAATTATTATTATATGTGTTCTAAAAAGTTAAATTGATTAAAATTTACTGTAAATTATCATCTTGTGCGAACCAAAAAGTTTTATTAAAAACATAGTTTATTATCTAAAAATATAATATAAATTATTTCTTTAAGTAATATATAAGAAATGTATTTTTTACAAATAGTGTTATAATTAAACTAAGACTATATATTTCTAGGAGGAATTAAGATGGATAAAATAGCATTAATAACTGATAGTGCTTCTGATTTGAATACAAATTTCGTAATAGAAAATAATATTAAAATAGTCCCGTTTAAAATTATATTCTCTGATAAAGAGTATATTGATGGAATAGATATAACGCCAAAGGCCCTATATGAATATTTACCTAAGGAGATACCCAAAACTTCCTTACCTGGTGTTGATGATTTTACATTTGCTTTAGAGCAAGTAAAAAACGAAGGATATACACATGCAATTATTATAACAATATCAAGTGGCCTTTCTGGCGCTTATAACTCTGCAAGACTTGCATCTGAAAATGTCCCTGAAGTGAAAACTTTTGTATTTGATTCTATGACTTTAACCATGTCAGAAGGAGCTATGGTCATTGAAACTCTAAACCTAATAAAGCAAGAAAAATCCTTTGATGAAATAGTGATAACTTTACCTTCATTTAGAGATAAGATTGATGTGTTTTTTACAATAGATACATTAGAATACTTAATAAAGGGAGGACGAGTTGGTAAAGTTGCCGGAACTATAGCGGGCGTGCTCAATCTAAAGCCTATTATTACTGTTGGCGATGACGGCATATACCATACGGTTTGTAAGATAAGAGGCATAAAACAGTGTATATCTAAATTAACAAATATATTAACAAATTATCTAGAAAATCATAAATGTAAAGTTTGGGTTTTAGACGGGAATGCACCTGAAAAATCTAAAATGCTTTATGATTCTATAAAAGATATTCCTAATCTAATTGAATGTACTTTAGGAGGATCAATAGGCCCTGCTCTTGGCGTTCATACCGGACCTGGCCTTGTTGGATTTATAGTTGAAAGATTAGATTAAGCGAAAAATATATATGTTAACTATTCATTCATAATTAAAGAGCTAGATATTAAAATTCATATTTTTTTATTTAGCTCTTTAATATTTTACAAGTATACTTACTTTTCTACTTGTAAATAATAATAACAAAGAAATCTTTACTGAAAGGACTGTTTTGTTATTATGAAAGGTTTTATATTAGATTCAACATACAAAGATGCTACTATTGTTAATAGAAATGATGATATATTCACCATTTCATCAAATAAATTGCCAAATAGCACAATCCCACATCACTCTATAAATTTGATTGCGTCTAGTTCAAATTCACATTCCAATTTAAGTAATAATAACAAATTTAACACATACAATGTAATTGACTATCTATAATAATAGGTATAAAATAGTATAAGTGTAATATATTTATAATGTGCTAGGGGAGCCGAGAGGCTGAGATTTGATATTCATAAACCCTTAAAACCTGATCTAGTTAATTCTAGCGTAGGGAATGCAACCTCTTAAAAACTTTAAACTATTTATTTGGTTGATAATCTCCGAGCACAATTAAGGAGGTTTTTTTATGTCAATTTTTAATGATTGGATCGAACAATTTTCTAAACTTTTCCAGAATTTCTCCCAAAATATTCAAGATATTCTTGCAAGTCCAATGTCAATTATAACTTTATTAGGATGTATTTTACTACTTATAGCATTAGCTAAGGCAAAAAAGATAAAATTCACGCCAGAACTAATTGCTAGAATTGGTATAGCATTAGCGTTAGCCACCATATTAAAAATGCTAAGATTATATCATTTTCCTCAAGGTGGTAGCATAACTTTAGGCAGCATGATACCAGTATTGCTTATAGCATTCATATACGGTCCTGAAGTTGGATGTTTAACAGGATTTCTTTATGGTGTAATAACCCTAATACTGGATCCATATATACTACATCCGGTTCAAGTTTTATTTGATTATCCATTGCCCTTTACAGCATTAGGTCTTGCCGGATTCTTCAAACAAAGAAGATTAGTTGGAGTGAGTATTGCAATACTGGTCAGATTTTTATGTCATCTTATTTCTGGTATAGTTTTCTTCGGGTCATTTGCCCCAGAAGGGATGTCTCCAGTAGTTTATTCTTTACTTGTTAATGGTCCGATGATTGGAATAGAAGGAATCATATGCTTAGTAATTTTATCCGTTCTTCCTATAGAAAGAATTTTTCATGCATCATCAGTAAATACTATTTCAAACTAACTATCATATAAAACAATTTATATATACAATTAAGTTTCCAATCTATGCGAAGTAACTAAACATTTCACTTATCAGCATTTTAAGCTTATTAATACAAAATATATAGAATAAAAATAGGATTAATTTTGTTTTATAAAACAAAATTAATCCTATTTTTGATCAAATAATAAATAACTATGATTTATAAATTATTTATTTTAGACGTTTTAGTCGTATTTTGCAATCAAATTTTATTCTTCTATTTCAATTGCATTTACTGGACAGCTTTCTTCTGCTTCTTTTGCCTCATCTACACAACCTTCTGGAACTTCATCAACTATAGCTCCTGCTTTTCCATCATCTTGCATGTCAAAGCACTCTGGACATATAGATGGACATAATCCGCAAGCTATACAAGTATCTTTATCTACTTTTGGTTTCATGGTTTACTTCATCTCCTCTAATATCAAATTACAAGCTTATTATTTCCCAAGAAATATTAAGTTATGTATATTTAATAATATAATTTAAAATGATGAAATAAGTATAGTATAAGGAAAAGAAGTTTTCTTTTAATACAATCCTTCAAATATTAGTGAATATAGCGGATTCTCCTTAACGTATTCCTCTGCTTTTCCTTGCTCCAATGCTTCTGTAAGTTCAATATTAATTGGTAACTCTCCTATTAAAGGAATTCCAAGATACTCCGCATTTTCTTCTGATGACTTTCTGCTAAATACTCGTATCTTTTTATCACAATCTGGACAGTTTATATATGCCATGTTCTCTACTACGCCCTTAATCTTCACCCCTATCTTTTGGGCCATAATAACAACTTTCTTGACTATCATGGACACCATATCTTGTGGTGTAGAAACTATTACAATTTCATCAATAGGGAATTCCTGCATTACAGTTAAAGCAATATCTCCTGTACCTGGTGGCATATCTATAAGTAAATAGTCAAGCTCTTCCCAATTAGTTTCTACAAACATCTGCTTTAACACCCCTGTAATTACAGGTCCTCTCCAGATTACAGGTTCATCTTCTACCGCTGTTAAAAGATTCATGGAGATTATTTTTATCCCGCTTTCTGTTTCCACTGGCTCAAATTTTACCATATCATTTTCTAATGGAATTATTTTAGCCCTTTTATTGTTAACCCCAAAAAATCTAGGCATAGATGGACCTGTAATATCTGCATCCAACACTCCTACTTTATATCCCTTCTTAGATAACATACTTGCCATCATTCCAGTTACAGTTGATTTACCAACTCCACCTTTTCCACTTATAATACCTATAACATTTTTAATATTTCCATATCTGGATGTTAACTTTAAACTTTCTTCACTACATCCTGTTCCTTTAGATTGACATGTGTCTTTACTTTTACAACTTTCACAACTCATTTATATATGCTCCTTTACTTACCAATCTTGTGGGACCTTATTAGGCTCACTTATTTTAATATCCCAGTCTTTATAATTATATTCTGCCGTTACATAGTAACTTTCAAAGGAATTATCCTTTTTATTATCTACTGTTATTAGTGTTTTGAAAACAGTACTATTATATCCTCTATTTTTTACTTTAATTATTGTATCAAAATCTTCATAATTATTGTTTACTAAATCAACACTAGGTAAAGTTTTATTCAAACTTTTCTTAAAATCTTCTAAATCCACAGAAAATATGTATTTCAAACAATCTGTATCTCCAGATATGTTCACTCCAGCTTTATTTCCGTTGGATAAGCTATCTTTTTTCTTATCAATAACTTTTAATATTGATTGATAATATATATAATTAAAGTCTCTTGGCTTTCTTATGAATGAAAGATTTTGCATTATTGTATTCTCTAAATTTTTAGGTACTGAAAATGCCTTATCGTCATCATAAAAGTTTCCTGTCCCATGTTCGTTAGCTCCAACTACATACTGATACTTTCTCACTTCATCTCCGGTACACACCTCAAAAATATAATCTGGATCTAATGAGCTTTTCTTTGAAACTTCACTTCCATCTGATAAAATCTTGTAAATGTCATCTATAGCTTTAGGATCATTAACTACAAACCTAAATCCACTATCTCTAACACTTTGTATAATAATTTTATCCACCTTATTTTGCTTTATATAATCAAATTGTTGATTTTTAAGATTCATTTTAACTTCTATATTATCAATGAAGCTACATCCTGAGAGCATCATACTAGAGACCAATACCAATGGTAAAACTATTGTTAAAAACTTACTATTTCTCACTATTCTTCTTCGCTCCTTTGAAAATCCTATGGTTATTAAATACAACAATACCAATCACCAAAGTAAATATTGCGATAAATTGTGATGTTGATAGAATCCCGACACTCCCTCTTGGATCATCTCTTAAAAATTCTACTAAAAATCTACCTATACTATATACTATTAAATATAGTCCCACTATCTTTCCTGTTTGTTTTTCTTTCTTACTATAGTACAAAAGTATAAATCCTAGCAAAAAGTCAAATATTGATGAATAAATTTGCGTTGGATGCACGTGTATTCCTGCTGGTGCTAAAGATCCTTTTGGAAATGTAACACCTATTGGTAATTCGGTTTCTGCTCCATAACAACATCCAGCCAGAAAACATCCAATTCTACCAAAACCTTGGGCTATTGCAAGACCTGGAACCGTCATATCCAACATTTCAACAATGTTCCAAGACTTTTTCCTAGAATATAAGTACATAGCCAAGGCTCCTCCACCTATGGCACCATATATAACAAATCCATATCCAAAGTTCAGCAATATGCTTGGCTCTTTAATAATATCCTTAATCTCAGTTAATATAAATAATCCCTTTCCACCAAGCGCTCCACCTATTACAGCTAAAATCACTAAATTTAATAAAGAATCCTCATCATAGCCTTTTTTCTTTCCTTTATTTATAAATATAGCAGCTGCAACTATTATTCCAATTGCAATCATTAATCCATAACTCTTTATTTGTATCCCAAATATCTCAAATAATATTATCCTCATTGCTCGCCTCCAAACGTCAAATAAGTATCAAGGAGAAGCTATTCTGGCCTCTCCTTGATACTTAAATTATAATACTTATGCTTATCCTTGGCAAATCTTATTTAACTCATCAACTCAACATTCACACAATTATATATTTTATATTAAACATATAATGTAGTCTTTTCATATCAACCACTTATAATCCATAAAACTTTATATACAATAAATTGGCTAATTTCAACTTTGAGATGATTTAATACTTGAAATAATCGTATTTAAAATAGTCTTCATATTATCCTTATAATCCTTTGACTTAAGATTAAATAATATCTTTGCTGTCTTACCTTCTCCTAAATTTAGATAATAGCATTCATTGTTAAAATCATATCCATTCTTTACTTTTGTTTCATATTTAACTAATACCCCAGAATTATAGGAATTTTTAAAAGGTGTTAATTCTGAATTATAATATTCTAGGCATTGACTATTTAAATCTTTTTCTGCAAACGCGTTTATATCCTCTTTGGTATTTACTACTTGCAATAAACCAGTAAGCTTATTATTTTTGTCTTTAAAATCTAATTCATAACTCACATATTGCCCTTTACTTTCTTTTTCCTCCACATTCCATTCACTTGGCAGAGATATAATATATTTATTCTCGTCAAAAGAATATTCTTTAAATCTATTTATTCCCTGATCCATAAGAATTACCTGTTCGAAATTTTCTTTAAAGAAGCCCTGGGTTATGACCAGTATCAACATCAATGATAACAATATTGACGTAACAATCAACTGCTTCTTATTCATAACAATGTTCTCTATCTTGCCGGAATTACGATTGAAGAATTTTTAAAATCATAGAACATTAACCAATATCCTTGGCCATTATTACTATCATTAGTCCATGTTACGAAACCTGTTCTTCCACCATATGGTTGATCATTTTTTTCTTTGCTTCCTGGTATTGCATATATAATATATTGCATTTCTCCATCTTTATTGCATTTATATCCTAATAAGAAATGTCCTTTTTTACTAATGTAAGGATAATAATTTAACATTGGATAATATGCTAATGTATATTTGTTATAATTTGTATCATTTGATAAGTCTTCTATACCATTTACAATGATTTTATACCACTTACAGAAGTTTATATCATTCAATTTTCCAATAAATGGCCTAAAGTCTTGTGCTAACTTCTCAAAATACTTACCTATATCTCCACTTATAGTGAATCCCTGATTTGAAGTATTTTGATTATTATTATTTTCATTTGGTGTATCTCCCATATTTAAGTCTAGCTGTCCCATACCTCCAGTTTCACCGCTAGTCTCTGGCTGTTCCATTGTCCCCGTGTTCATTTGATTCATTCCAGTATTTGATGATGTTTGATCTGTTCCAGTATTACTGCCAGTCTGACTTACCGAGTTCCCTGACCATGGTTGCCACATTGTTCCTGTATTAATCTGGCCCATTCCAGTATTAGAGTTGCCTTGTTCCATAGACTCCACTGTACCAGTCGTATTCATCGTAGATGTATCATTTGCTCCTGTGGCTCCACCTAAATTTCCTTGTTGAATATTATTTTCATATTCATCGAAATCTATTATGTCCATTCTGTCGGATGTATCCACGTCATTCAATTTATCCAATTTAAAGTTTTCTTCTATTCTCCTAGAGCTAACTTGCACATTATCTGTATCCTGATTTTCATTTCTACATTTCTTTTCTAATTTGAATTTCTTCCATTTAGAATTATGATTCTTCTTATCCTTTATAAATCCATATACTATAACCTCTTCATACATGTGATGACTTACTTTTAGGTCTATTACCCCATCATAAGTATCTAATTTATTAGCTATTTTACCAATAACATCATCTATATCTTCCTCTTTTTCAAAATAGTCATACTTATCATGTTTATCACACTTATTATATTTTTCATCCTTATCCCATTTATCATATTTGTCGTACTTATCATATTTGTCATGTTTATCGTATTTATCTTCTTTATCACATTTATCATGTTTATCACACTTATCATATTTATCTTCTTTATCATGCTTATCGCACTTGTCATGTTTATAATCTTTCTCACATTTTTTGCTCTCTTTATTCTTGTTTCTTTCCTCATCTAAATTATCTATAGTTTCAGTTATGTTTTGATGATCTTCTGGAATCCTATTTTGTTTATCTTCAACTTTAGATTCTATGTTCGCTTTAGGTTGAAGATCAATATCATCTTTTTTTCGTTCAACTGATTCATCTTGTAATTTAGGTGCCTTTACTAATTCATCCTCTTTCGTACCTGATTGAGTGATAGTTTTATTTAATGTACTTACAGTCAAATTTTCTTTTTCCTTAGTTTGTAATGTTGTTTTATCAACATATTTCCTAGAATCGGCTTTTATAATCTTAAACTTTCTCCAATTATCAGCAGATTCTTCTCCATTCATAAAACCATGCATTACAAATTCTGTTTCATTATCTTTTACCCTACATATAGCAGCACCAGATATTTTTTCATAAGATATTCCAAGACTAGCTATGTTATTTACATAATATTCTTTGCTAGTATCTCCTTTTCCGACTTCATTTATTGCTAAAGGTCCAATATCAATTAATTGTTTTAAATCCTTCTTACAACATATAAGTACCATGGAATAATTATCTTCCTGCCTAAGATTCTGCGCATAAAATGAGATTTTACACTTATCACCTTTAGCCTCCACCTTAGCATATCCAGACAAAGCTTTATCATTAGATTGAGAATATCCTCTTTCATCTTCTTGTAATATTATAAAGTTTCTATACAATTTGTTGTGTGCCAACCCTATATTCCCTCCACATATATTTATTCCATATAGTATATGTTTGGAAATTAGAATTATGATTTAACTAATATTTTTCTATATTTTCATACTCTATATAGCCCAGCAATTTTAATAGAAACTAAAAAGTAGAGAACGAATAATTCAATAATTACTCATTCTCCACCTTTTAGTTTCTTATATCATATATACAATCTGATAAGGCCGCAAATTCTTCTAGTGTTAATGTTTCAGCTCTTCTCTTAGGATCAATTCCTGATTTCTTAAATGCTTCTTCTAATTTCTCTTTATCTACTTTTAATGTTTTTGCTGCATTCCATAAAGTTTTTCTTCTCATATTGAAACCTGCTCTTACAATCTCAAACATAATATTGATATCCTTAGTTTTAACTCTTGGTTCATCTAATCTATCTAGTCTTATTACTATAGATTCAACCTTTGGTCTAGGAATAAAACAAGTTGGTGGTACCTTCCTTATTATGCCTGTATTACAATAATACTGAACTAAAACCGACAATGCACCATATTCCTTACAATTAGGTTCAGCATTAATTCTCTCTGCAACTTCCTTTTGAATCATTATAGTTAATGATTTAAAATTATATCCACCTTTTAGAAGCTTAACTATTATAGGGGTTGTAACATAGTATGGAAGATTTGCTACAAGCTTAACACTTTTCTCATCTCCAATAAGTTCATTAAAATCCACTTTAAGTGCATCTTTATGTATTAAACTAAAATTCTTGTGCTCCCCCAACTCTTGCTCAAGTATCGGAATTAAATCATTATCTAATTCAATAGATGTTACTTTTTTAGCTTTCATCAAAAGTTGAGCGGTAAGCGTACCTACACCTGGTCCAATCTCTATAATAAAATCTTCATTGTTAACTTCTGCTCCATTAACTATATCATCAAGAACAGAATCATCAACTAAGAAATTTTGCCCAAGGCTTTTTGAGAACTTAAAATTATATTTTTTGACTAGTTCCTGAGTTTTTATATCTTTTAAATCCATTTATTTCTTACCTACTTCCAATTGTTTTTCTATTTCTTTTATAGCATTAGTAAATTCTTCTTTAGTTATTCCATAATTATTTAATCTAGAAACCATCTGCGCCGCATTTCCATAACCTATTCCTAATAACTTACCAAGCATATTTCTTCTAATCTTTGAAGTATTATCTCCTGTAAGCTTGAAATAAAACATATCCTGCATAGTAAAAAATGATTGTTTTTCTTCTTGTGTTATCTTTGCCATTTCAAGCGCCTTCAAAATAACTTCTGGGCATGCATTTTCTACTCCAATATCTCCGTTCTTAAGTCCATCTTCTTTTGCAATATATGCATGTTTTATTCCTTTAACTCTTTTTGCTATTATTCTTCTTATTTTTTCCCCTGCAAAATCTGGGTCTGTTAATACAATTACCCCTTTTCTTTTCTGGGCCTCCTGTATTCTTGCTATGACCTTTGCATTTATTCCAAATCCTCCTACAGCGATTATTTCTGCATCTATAGCTTTCTTTACAGCGTCAACGTCATCTCTACCCTCAACGACTATTACTTCTTTTATCAATGTGTTACTTCCTTTCTTTATTAATAATTACTTTATTGCATTCATATATCTATACCATAAAATAGCCTTAAATTTATTTTATCTCATTTCTAATAATATGATAAAACATCCACAAATTCAAAGAAAAAAATAGAGATAACATCTGTTATCTCTTAAAATAGCTTACCATTGCCCTGGGTAAGCAACTACTAATACATCAACTGGTCTTCTTCCCCATGAATCACATTCATTTGACGAATTAAGGTATATGTCAATTCTGTCGCCCTTTATAGCACCACCTGTATCTGATGCAATTGCATATCCATACCCTTCCACATATACTTTACTTCCTAGCGGTATTACTGATGGATCTACTGCAATCGTACTCATACCACCTTGATTTCTAACAGGCGTTCTTCCTGTAGCTGTAGTAGAATGGTTACTATAAGCTGTTGCTGTGCAATTAATCTTTTTCTTATAAGTTATTCTGTCTCCACCTCTGCTTGCGTACACTTGACCAGTTCCTTTGACCACAACTTCATTTTGTGGTTCCAATATGGTTTTAGTACTCTTTACATTACGAGAAATTTCTACCCCATCTTTATATATTATTTGATAAGTAATTTGTTTCTCACCATTAACCCCTTCACTCTTAACCTTCTGAACACTACTGTCCAAATTTTCATCTTTTTCTACAATTGTATCGAAGTTAATTGGCTGTTTTTCGGTGACATCTTTTGTTTCCACTTTGACAAGTTGGACACTTTCGTTACCCTCTAACTTAGACTCTAGGGATGGTGATACTTCATCTACGTCTTTGTCAAATTCTATTCCTTGATCTTTTAATGTATTTTTCTCTGCATCCAGCATATCCTCAACCGTATCCTCTGCCGTTTGCAATTGTACTTCCATTCCACCAGCCTTAATATCTACTGGAACAGCCTTTTTTACTTTAATAGTTTCTTTTTCAGATACTTTGGATTCCAAGGACGGTTGCACTTTATCTTTAGGCGATACTTCTATCCCATTTTCTTGCAACACACCTTTAACAGTCCCCTTGTAAGTGACAAAAGTCGCTTCTTTACCGTCTATACTTATTACGAGCGTTTTTCTTATGCTCATTATAGTCACTGCTGTAACAACTACAAATGCTATCGCAATTGTTCCAATTATAATTTTTGCCTTCGGACCGTTAGAAAAACTTTGCCTAATAAATTGTCTCAATTTTTCTATCATTATTTTCCCTCCTTTGGCAAGAGTGTCTTTTGAATTATATATTAATATTCTAGACTTGTCAAATTAGTAAACTCTTGCAATATAATGAAGCATTGTAATAATGCACTTTGTGCATAAAATATAATATATAAAAATGATAGCGGTATTTAATATTACTTCATTATGAAATTAAAAATTTAATGATATGAAATTATAGAAACATTTATTAAACTTAATGATAATTTCAGTTTAATCTTAGATTTACTTTATGTTGAATACAGAAATTATATTTAAAGTGTACATTTAATATTTTACCTTATTTTTCCTTTCTTATCAATCTAAAAAAATTCTCATTAAATCTCAAATTTGCCTCATAAGGGTCAATATTCTTAATTTCTGCTATCTTAGTTATTATATATTCAATATAGTCTGATTTATTTCTCTTTCCTCTGTTTGGTTCAGGTGCCATATACGGGCAATCAGTTTCTACAAGTATTTTTTCTAAAGGGATTTCTCTAACTACTTCAACAACTTTTTTTGCATTTTTAAATGTAACAACACCTGTTATTCCTATATAATATCCTAGTTTTACGCATTCCCTTGCAAATTCTACACTTCCTGAAAAACAGTGAACTACACCTGTAACTTCTGGAAATTCCTTAATTATTTCTAATGTGTCTTGATGTGCATCTCTATCATGAATAACAACTGGATAATTTAGTTCTTTAGCTAAATTCATATGACTTCTAAATACATCCTTTTGAATATCTTTAGGTGGATTTTCATCCCAATAATAGTCTAATCCAATCTCCCCAATAGCTACTATTTTGTCATTATTCTTAATATAAGATTTAATTTCATCTAGTGTATCGCCTTTCATCTCATTCGCATTTTCCGGATGTATTCCTAAAGCTCCAAAGATAAAATTATGATCTTTAGTTAGTTGATCTGTTGTTTTTAAACTATCATATGATGATGCGCAATTTAGGATTCCAATAACTCCATTTTGATTAATCTCATTTAGCAAGGACTCCCTATCTTCATTAAAAGCTTCATCATCATAATGAGCATGACTATCTATTATTTTAAATTTTTGATTCATAAATCAATATTCCTTTCCTATTAACATTATTTCCAAATTGTCATATTCTGAAACTACTACATTTAAATTTAAGATTACTTATTTAAATAATAACATAAAATTATTACTTATACCTCTTTATGATAGCTTTACTTAAAACTATATGATCAAATGCAAATCATAGCAATTAAAATAAAAATAAATTCGTAAATACTAATTTTTTTTACGAATTTATTATTTGACACTTAAATGACATATTAATGCATTAAAATTAATATTGTAAAGTAGTTAAAGCATTATTATTTACCCCTTTTAACCATTTATTTAGTATGGTTAATGAACGTCTCACTCCCCTAAGTGAGACGTTCTATTTTTTATAATTATCTTACAATGCTACCTGTTGGAATCTCACCTGGATCCACTGCTTTTAATATACTGTCATCATCTGTTGCAGCACATAAAATCATTCCTTGTGATAATTCGCCTCTAAGTTTTACTGGCTTTAAGTTAGCAACTAAAACTACATTTTTACCTACTATTTCTTCTGGTTTATAGAACTTAGATATTCCAGAAACCACTTGTCTTTCTTCTCCACCTAAATCAACTTTTAATTTTAATAATTTCTTAGCTCCCTTTATTGGTTCACATGCTAATACTTTTACTACTCTTAAATCAACCTTTTCAAAATCATCTATTGTTATTTCTTCTTTTATAGGTGTAATTTCTCTCTTAGCTGGTGTTTGAGCAGCCTTTAAAGCTTCTAATTCTTCTAATTTCTTATCTACATCTATTCTTGGGAATAAGTTGTCAGCCTTTACTACCTTAGTTCCTGCCTTAATTCCATCAAATGACTTTAATGATTCCCATGAAACTTCTGTAGTATTAATTTGCTCATTAATCTTCTTAGATGTTTCTGGCAAGAATGCTGAAATCATTACTGATGCAAATCTTAAGCTTTCGGCTAAATTATAAAGAACTGTTCCAAGTCTAGCCTTTTTACTTTCATCTTTAGCTAATATCCATGGAGTTGTTTCATCTATATATTTGTTTGCTCTTCTTATTAATTCAAAAACATATTCTAAAGCTTGAGGTATATTTAATTCGTTTATTGCCTCCTCAATTTTAGCTGGTGCTGATAATGCTAAATTTATTAATTCATCATCAATAGCTTCTTTTTCATCTTGAGCTGGCATTTCTCCACCAAAATATTTTTCAACCATTGCAACTGTTCTTGATAAAAGATTACCTAAATCATTACAAAGGTCTGAATTTATTTTCTTTATAAATATTTCATTATTAAATAATCCATCTGCTCCAAATGGAATTTCTTTTAATAAATAATATCTTACAGGATCAACTCCAAATTCATTTACAAGAACAACTGGATCTACTACATTACCTTTAGATTTTGACATTTTCCCACCATCAACAAGTAGCCATCCATGACCGAAAACTTGCTTTGGAAGAGGTAGATCTAGCGCCATTAACATTATTGGCCAATAAATAGTATGGAATCTTAAAATATCTTTTCCTATTAGATGTACATCTGCTGGCCAGTATTTATTATATAAATCTTTATTTTCTTGGCCATATCCAAGGGCAGTAATATAGTTTGATAATGCATCAATCCAAACATATACAACATGACTTTCATCAAAAGTTACAGGTACTCCCCAGTTAAAGCTTGTTCTTGAAACACAAAGATCTTGAAGACCTGGTCTTAAGAAATTATTTAGCATTTCATTTTTTCTTGATTCTGGTTGAATGAACTCTGGATGGTCTTCAATATATTTGATTAACTTATCAGCATACTTGCTCATCTTGAAGAAATATGCTTCCTCCTTTGATTTTTCAACTGGTCTTCCGCAATCAGGGCAATTTCCATTTACTAATTGTGTATCAGTCCAGAAAGATTCACAAGGTGTGCAATACCAACCTTCATAAGAACTCTTATATATATCTCCTTGATCATATAATTTCTTAAATATATCTTGAACAGCTTTAATATGATAATCATCAGTAGTTCTAATGAACTTATCATAACTTATATTCATCATGCTCCAAAGATCTTTAATACCAGCAACAACTTCATCTACATGTTGTTTTGGTGTGATTCCCTTTTCTTCAGCTATTCTTTGGATCTTTTGACCATGTTCATCTGTTCCTGTTAAGAACATTACATCATAGCCTGTTAATCTCTTAAATCTTGCTAAAGCATCAGCAGCTACAGTTGTATAGGTATTACCTATATGAAGCTTTGTTGATGGATAATAAATTGGTGTCGTAATATAATATGTTTTTTTACAATCTGTACACATTATTTGTGTCCTCCTTATATTAAAGCAATTATTTATTGCTATTTTTCTATTATAATATTAATTTTTACCTTCTATATATTGTGTCATAACATATCCAGCCCGCATTTTTCAAGCATATTCTTCAGAATATTAGAATATTAGAATATATATTCTAAAGAATATATATTGTTAAGATTATTATCATCTTCATGTTTTTGTCTTCAAATTATCTTGGCTCTATCTTTTAATCTTTTCATAAGCACAAAAAAATCTCTATATAAGTATTAAAACCTATATAGAGACGTATTATACGTGTTACCACTCTAATTCTTATTTACCTCACAGCAAATAACTCAGTAGGTGACCAACATCACCCTGCAATATAACGGTCGCTTCCGTATTTCCCTAACCAAATAATTTTGACTCAAGAAACATGCTCTGAGACCATCTTCATAAAATTCACAAACGCTAACTTTCAGCATATATTAGCTCTCTTATAGAATGATTCTTTTATTACTCTTCTCTTCATAGCATTCTATTTAATTAATACTAGTTTATTTAAGAGATTATTTTATGCAAACTTTATAGATAAAATTTTTAACCTATAATATATATTAATCCCCAAATTATTTACATTATACTATTTGTTGCTTACAAGTGCAATAACCTATTTATAATGTTTAAATTATATTTCCTTAGTTGATTCCTTAAGAAATTGTTTTTCACTATCACTTAAGAATGGACTTAATTTATCATAAGTCTCTTTATGATAATTATTTAGCCATTCTTTTTCATCCTCTGTCAGCAATTCAACATTGATTCCACCTAAGTCTATTGGACAATATGACATGGTTTCAAATTTATAAAATTCTCCAAACTCAGCATTTCTTTCGTCCTCAACAACTAGCATAATATTTTCTGTCCTTATTCCATGTTTGCCTTCTCTATATATTCCTGGCTCATTAGTTAATATCATTCCCGGTTCTAATTCTATTGTATTCGGTACTGGCCTTATTGTTTGTGGACCTTCGTGAACGCTTAAGCAGAATCCAACCCCATGACCTGTTCCACATTTGTAATCTATTCCTTCTTCCCATAAAACTCTTCTACTTAAAATATCTATATTGGATCCTGTAGTTCCTTTTAAAAATTTTGCTTTCATAAGGTTGATATGTGCTTTTAGAACCAGCGTAAAATCTCGTTTTTCTTCTTCAGTTAATTTTCCCAAAACAATGCTACGTGTTATATCTGTAGTCCCATCAAAATATTGTCCACCGCTATCGACTAACAATATTCCTTCTTTTTCTAACTTATATGCACTTTCTTCTGTTGCAGAATAATGCATCATCGCCGCATGTTCTTTATATCCTGCAATTGTTCCAAAGCTTTCCTCAATAAATAAATCTCCTTGACTCCTAAAATCACATAACTTTTCCGCTAGGGTGATCTCTGTTACATCTTCCTTATCTAGACCTTCTTTGATCCACTTAATAAACCTTACCATTGCAACTCCATCTTTAAGTTGACAATTTTTAAGATTTTCTATTTCCTTCTTATTCTTTATGGCCTTTAATTTTGTAGTTATATTTATTTCTTCTATCTTCTTTATTCTTTTATTAATCTGATTGCATATATACGCACTTATTTTACTTGGGTCTAATATAACACTATCTTGTACTTCTTTTATATCTTCAAATATATCCTCATAATTTTTTATTATTATGCCTTCTTTAGTTAATGTTTTTTCATCAGCAGATGATATCTTTTCTCTATCTATGTATAGCACAGCTTTCTCTTCATCAATTAATGCATATGCTAAAGTTACTGGTGTATACTTTACATCATTTCCTCTAATATTAAAAATCCATGCTATATCATCTAATGATGATATTATATATGACTTTCCACATAGCTTTTTCATTTCATTTCTTACTTCTTGAATCTTTTCATTTGCGGTTTTTCCGCAATACTTTACTTCATGCAAAAAAACTTTTTCTTTGGGCATTTTAGGTTTATCTTCCCATACTTCTTCAATTAAGTCTTTATTCATTACTATGTTTATATTTTTATTTTCTTTTATTTTTAGAATTTCTTTATATTGATTAACCGATAATACTCTTCCATCAAAACCTAAAGTTTGGCCATCCATCATATTTTCCATCAACCACTCTTCTAAAGTCGGCCATCCAGGAATTCTCATCTTAAAAAGCTCTACTCCAGAATCTTTTAATTGTTCATTGGCTTGTATAAAGTATCTTCCATCTGTCCATAGTATTGCTTTTTCCATTCCGATCAATGCTGTTCCTGCTGAACCAGTAAATCCTGTTATATATGCTCTAGACTTAAAACATTCAGCCACATATTCACTTTGATGAAAATCCTCACTTGGCACTATATAATAATCTATATTCTCTTTTTTCATTATTTCTCTTAATTTTTGTATTCTTTCTGATACTCTCATATTTATTCCCTCTTTTAAATATATTTTTTAAGAACGTCATAAGACCTAATAAGTAAACACATATATGTATCTTAATCTTATTAGGTTCTTATTTGGGCAACAATATATTATTTCATGAATTCTTCGATTTCATCAATTTCCTTAATCATGTTCTTAGTTAAAACTTCACATCCATCTTTAGTAACTAAAATATCATCTTCAATTCTTATACCTATATTTTCTTCAGCTATATATATACCTGGTTCCACTGTAAATACCATTCCTTCTGCAAATGTAAATTCTCTACCAAGTATACCTAAATCATGAGTATCTAGGCCTAAACTGTGACCTATTTTATGCCAATAATATCTGTTAACTTCTGATTTTTCTTTTATAAGCCCTAATCCAATACATTCTTGTGCAATTAAATCTTTAGCCCATACATTTAATTCTCTTGAATCCACTCCAGGCTTTATTCTTTCAATTACTGCTTTATTAACTCTAAGTACAGCTTCATAAACTTCCTTTTGTCTTTGAGTGAACTTACCATTTATAGGGAATGCTCTTGTTATATCTGCATTATATAAATTCCATTGAGCTCCAAGATCAAATAGAATTAAATCTCCATCTTTTAACTCACTGTTATTATCTACATAATGAAGTATTGTTGCATTTTTCCCTGCTGCTGCTATTGTTCTAAAAGCATAATCTTTAACGCCTCTTGTTTTGCATTCAAAATCAAAATAAGCCTCGATTTCATATTCCTTCATTCCAGCCTTCACATTTTTCATTAAAGACTTTACACCTTCAATAGTTATTTCTATTGCTTTCCTCATTTCTTTTATCTCATTCTCAGACTTAACCATTCTTAGAGGTGCAATTATACTTGTAAAATTCTTTATATTAATATGTGGATACTTACTAATAATCTCTTTTGCAAATCTATTTGATACAGAATCACTTTCTTCAAACTCTTCTCTATCCAAATCTAGATACAAGTTAACTTTTTCTTTTCCCTTTATTAATACATTTAGGTAGGAAGTAAACTCCTTCATATAAGATACATCATTTATTCCAGATATCTCTTTTCCCTCAAAATCTCTTAATGTTTTTCCACTCCACATTTCTTTATCCAAATCTAAATCTGTCAAAAATAACTTTTCACTTACTATATTATTATATTTAGATAATACAACCAAATGTCCATCTTCTTGTATTCCTGTTAAATAATAAAAGTTCTTATCTGGAGTAAATTGATAGAATTCATCCCCAGTCTTTTTAGCTGGTTTACCTGCAAATAGTATCATTACTGAATTATCTTCTACACTATTCATAAGTTTGCTTCTGTTTTCTATATAAGTATCTTTATTCATAATTTAGCCTCTTTTCTACTATTAAAATATATTCCTATGTTAATATAATACTCCAATGATTCTAACTAATAAATATTCTGACTAACAAATTTTATCAAATAATTAAACTTGTTATTTTAAAAACATATATTTACCATAAATATAGCCATAATTATTGCTGTTGCATCAGCAAATACTGCTGCCCATAAAGTATGCCTTATCTTTTTTACCTTAATTGCTCCAAAATACACTGTAATTGTATAAAATATAGTTTCTGTGCTTCCCATTACAACTGACGCTATAAGACCTGTTCTTGTATCTGGTCCTAAACTTTTTATTATATCTGTAAACACACCAATTGCACCACTTCCTGACAGTGGT
Organism: Clostridium sp. MF28; assembly: GCF_002969175.1. Lineage (NCBI taxonomy): Bacteria > Bacillati > Bacillota > Clostridia > Eubacteriales > Clostridiaceae > Clostridium > Clostridium sp. MF28. The sequence goes on along the minus strand of NZ_CP014331.1, from coordinate 3,410,308 downwards.
TTTATTATTAGTAATGGTATTAGATCTTTAGGTAATCCTATTAAATTTGCAAGTGGAGCAATCAGATTATTTAGTAAATCCATTAATTTTGCCTCTCTAAATACTTGCACTGCAATTATCATAGCTAAAAGATATGGAAATATTCTTAAGGTTACCATCAATCCATCCTTAGCGCCCTCTATAAACCATTCATAAACCTTTCTTCCTTTGAACATACCATATGTTATTATAATTAAAAATATTATTGGTATTATGCTTTTACTTAAGTAATTAAACATAATTCTATAATCCTCCTTGCAACATTTCTAATTAAATTGCATTGTTGAAATTTCTAAAAGTATTTCTGTAATATCTTGCAGCATATTACTCCAACTATTGCAGCTGTTGCTGTTGATGCTATAGTGGGTAAAATTATTATTCCAGGATTAACCGAATTACATGCTGCTCTTATAGATATTATCGTCGATGGAACTAACTGTATACATGTAGCATTTAAGACAAGAAAAAGCGCCATATCATTTGAGGCTGTTTCTTTATCTGAATTAAGTCTATCCATTTCTTCCATCGCCTTTATTCCAAAAGGGGTTGCTGCATTTGACAATCCCATCATATTAGCAGTAAGATTCATAACAATAGCACCTAAAGCCCTTTCATCCTTTGCAGCCTCTTTAAAAATTCTTTTAAGAATAGGCTTTAATAACTTTGATAATTTTTCAGTGAGTCCGCTATTTTCAGCAACCTTCATAACTCCACACCAAAAGCACATTATTCCTGTAAGTTCAATTATAAAAGTTACAGTATTACCTGACGAACTAATTATTGCTTTGGAAATAAGCTCTCCATTTCCAGTCAATAATCCAACTAGAATTCCAAAAAATATTAGAAAAAACCAAATATAATTTATCATATTCTCCCCCATAGTATAGTTATTCTTTACATTTATATTCCTTGCACTTATTTTTTAGTAGTGATAGGATATAATTACTAAACATAATTATATTATTTTAAGGAGAATTTTTATGAACGATTCAAATTTAAAGATAGCTCAACAAGATGTAGAAGAAGCTCTAAAGACTGTAGAAGACATGGAAAAAGTTATAAGCAATGATGAACCGTCAAAAGAACAGTTAAAAGAAAAGTTTATTTGTTTATCAAATAGAGTTCAGAAATTAGAAGATATTCTAAAAAACGAAGGAATCCTTTAAATAAAATAGGTATGTCTCAATATATTAAGAACTACATTGAGGCATACCTATTCTTTTAATTTTCTAAAATAACTTTTTGTTCTTTTCCATTTCCCATTAAATCCTTTGATGTCTTAACAAACACGATAAGTGTAATTATAACTGATAGTATATCAGATGTTGCTCCTGCGATCCATACTCCATCTAATCCTTTGAACCTTGGAATTATTATAAGACATGGAATTAATATTATTACCTGTCTCAATAAGCTTAAAAACATCGATATTTTTACTCTTCCTATTGATTGAAAGAAATTCGTAATTATAATTTGCGCTCCTATAAATGGCAGCATAATTAAAAATATTCTCATTCCATGAGCAGTTACTTCTATAAGCGATGATTCATTATTAAAAATCTTAACTAATGTTTCTGGAATTCCCTCAATTATTATAAATCCTATTACCACTATTATTGTAGCTGTAATAACTCCATATTTTACTGCTTGCTTAACTCTATCATATTTTCTTGCACCAAAATTATAACCTATTATAGGCTGAAGACCCTGATTTAATCCAAATATAGGCATTAAAAATATCATAGCTAAGCTGTTCACTATAGTCATTGCTCCTACAGCTAAATCACCACCATATGACTGCAATGAATTATTAGTTATTACTTGAACTGCACTTTGTGCAAGCTGCATGCTAAATGGACTGACCCCTATAGCAAAAATACTTAAAACTGCGTCCTTTTCCAATTTTAAATTTTTCCTTCTTATCTTAAGTACACTAGATCCCTTTGTGAAATAATATAAAATCCATATACTGCTTATTGCCTGCGCAACAACAGTTCCAAGGGCTCCTCCTTTAACTCCAAGGCCTAAACCGAATATAAATATTGGATCTAAGATGATGTTTATAATAGCACTCATTAGCATAGACGCCATTGCTATTTTTGGGCTTCCATCACTTCTAATTGAATGATTCAAACCGAAACTCATCAAATTAAATATGCAACCGCTAATAATTACCCTTATAAAATCTTCACCATAACCTATAATATTTTCACTCGCTCCAAATGCTTTCAAAAGCGGATTAGCAAATATATGACCAAACAACGTTAACAATACACCAATTATTATTATCAATGTAAACGCATTTCCTAGAAGCCTTTCTGCCCCTTCCTTATCATGCTCTCCAAGCTTTATTGACACTTTTGTAGCTGTACCTATTCCGATTAACATACCAAATGCTAAAATTATAAACATTATTGGCATTGTAATTCCAACACCAGCCATGGCGAGCTCACCTATGCCTTCTATATGCCCAATAAATATTCTATCTATTATGTTATATAATGTATTAACTAACATTCCTATAACGGCAGGGATTGAAAACTCAAGCAACAATTTTCCTACACCCATTTCTCCTAATCTATTCTGCTTATTCATGAATATCCTCCTTATTAATTAAAGAACTCTTAGATAACTTATTCAACAAATTCATTAATTCTTGAGATTCCTCATCAGTAAAACACATTCTAATCTCAGATTCCCATTCATTCATTATAGAATATACATCATCTTTAATTTGTTCTGCTTTCTCAGTTAGTTCCAATCTATATGCACGCTTATCACTTTCTTTTTTTATTCTCCTTACATAACCTTCATCCTCTAATTTCTTTATTGCCCTAGCTGTTGTCGCCTTATCTAATCTAACCTTTTTCGTCAATTCTTCTTGTGTTATACCATCATTTTCATAAAGATTTAAAAGAAATAAGTACTGACCAGCCCCTATCCCAAATTTACTAAATCTCTTGCCAAAATACATATAGCTAGATCTATGTATTTCACCAATATACTTACCTATATGCTGATAGCAACCCATATTACTTCTCCCCTATCTTAATCATATTAATATAGTATTAACAATAATCATATTTCATATCCAAATAATTACATACAAACTATATTAGCATAAATTAGTTACGTGCGCAACTAATTATAGCTTTAACGCTAATAGAGGGCTACTCCCAAATAGCTCTAAACTATCTTGAAGTAGTCCTCTATAAACATATACATTTAATATTTATACTAACTAAGTATAAAATTTGACTATTTTTCTATTAAACTGTACTTTCTCTTTCAACTAGCTGATGTTCTAAAACATAATGTGGCTCATCTAGCTCTTCTTATTTAAAAGTTTTATAAGCATTCTCATAGCAACAGATCCCATATCATAAGTTGGTTGAGAAATTGTTGTGATCTTTGGATAGAAAATTGAAGCTGCAAAATTATCATTAAATCCAATTACACTTACATCTTTTGGAATATCTAAGTTATTATCTCTTAGTGCATTAATTGCGCCCATTGCAATATCATCAGAAGCACATACAACACCTCTAAACTTCTTATTTTGCTTTATGAACTTTTGTATACCTTCGTATCCACTCTTTACTTTCATTGAGCTTAAATGAACTAGTTCAGGATCTATTTCTATTCCTGATTCCTTCATTGCATTTTCATAACCAACATATCTATCACCCCAAGCATTTTTGCTCTCTTTTTCAGCTCCTATAAAGGCAATTTCTTTTATTCCCTTTTCAATTAATAACTTTGTACTATCATAGCTAGCTTTAACATTATCAATTGTTACACTTGGTAGAACTCCTTCTTTATCCTTAGTTTCAACTAAAACAGTTTTTATATCTAATTCATTGATTAGTTCTAATATTTCTTCATTAAGAGAACTACTCATATAAATTACACCATCAACCATTTTTTCTCTAAGTACCCTTAAGTATTCTTTTTCCTTTTCTATATCAAGGTCTGAATTACAAAGTATTATATTGTAATCGTATATATTTGAAACATCTTCAGCACCTCTTACAATTTCTGGGTAAAACTGGTTTGATATATCAGGAAGTAAAATCCCTATTGTCTTTGTTCTTTGAGTTTTTAAACTTCTTGCAACTATATTTGGTCTGTATCCAAGCTTTTTTATTGCATCTAAAACTTTCTTCTTAGTATCTTCGTTTACTACATCGATATCATTTAAAACTCTAGAAACGGTTGCAATTGATACTCCTGCTTCTTTTGCAACATCCTTAATAGAAGTAGCCATTATTATTCCTCCTTTGAATTTTTCTAGATAATCTCATTATACTAACATATTGCCTTATAAATCAACATAACTTAAAATAAATTATTATTTTATTGTAAGTTTTGTCAAAAATCATAGTTTTTAATCTTAAATTTATAAACATATTAACTAATTTACAATCTTATATAAGAAATATATATCAAAATCATATAAAATATGTACATAGATACTAAAATGACTAGGAATTTTAATAAAATCTTTTATTCCTAGTCATCTTAGTTTTTATTTTACAACTTCAACATTCATGTTTAATGTTTCACTATTTATAACTGTTTCTGAATAATTAGATTCTTGATTATAAAGAACTTCACAAGTTAAAGTCTCTTTCTTTATTGTTTGTTCGAATTTCTTAATAACATCAATTAACATATCGTTATTTGATACATAAAGATTTATTCTATCAGCAACTTCAAATCCTTTATCTTTTCTCATATTTTGAATCTTTGAAATAACTTCTCTTACATGCCCTTCCTCTTGAAGTTCTGGTGTTACAGTTGTATCTAAAACAACTCCAAGTTCACCTTCTCCTGCGAATGCATAACCTTCTAAACCTTGCATTGTAACTAAAAGATTCTCATTTGTAAGAACTATTTCTGTATCATTAACAATTATAGTTTCACTTCCACCATTTTGAATCTTTTGAGCCAATTCCATTTGGTTCCTTTCAGAAATTGCCTTTCTGATTTGAGGAATTAATTTTCCATATAACTTACCTATAACAGGTAGATTAGGTTTTATTTCAAAGTTAACATATTTTGAAAGGTCTGCTCCAAGCTCAACCTTTTTAATATTTAATTCTTCTTTTACGATATCTCCGTAATAATCTGGAAGAGATTTTGTTGATATAAGTAATTCAGAAAGTGGCTGTCTATTCTTAACATTTGCAGCATTTCTAGCACTTCTTCCAAGCTTAACAAGTGTATATGCTAAATCCATTTCTTTTTCTAATTCTTTATTTATTGCAGATTTATCAACTTCTGGCCAAGCGCATAGGTGAATACTTTCTGGCGCATTTTTATCAAGATTCACAACTAAATTTTGATAGATTTCTTCAGTCATGAATGGTACAAATGGTGATGCCACCTTAACTAAATTTGTTAGAACTTTATATAAAGTTACATAAGCTCCTATCTTATCGTCTGTTAACTCTTGTGACCAATATCTTGATCTGTTTCTTCTTACATACCAGTTTGATAATTCATCAGTAAAATCTTCAATAGCTAATGCTGCTTGAGTAATTTTATAAGTATTTAATCCATCATCAACTGTTTCGATTAATGTGTTTAATTTAGATATAATCCATTTATCCATTATATTATCTGAAACAAAATCAGAGTACTTAGTTGAATCAAATTTATCTATTTCAGCATATAAAACATAGAAAGAATAAACATTCCATAATGTTCCTAAGAACTTTCTTTGAGCTTCTGCAACATCATCGATAGAGAATCTTGTTGGAAGCCATGGTGCACTTGCAGTATAGAAATGCCATCTTGTAGCATCTGCCCCTTGACTATTTAATACTTCAAAAGGATCTACAACATTTCCTTTATGCTTAGACATCTTAAGTCCCTTTTTATCTAAAACGTGACCTAATACTATACAATTTTCAAATGAATTTGTGTCAAATAAACATGTTGAAATTGCAAGTAATGTATAGAACCAACCTCTTGTTTGGTCAACTGCTTCTGAAATAAATTGTGCTGGGAAGTTCTTTTCAAAAGTTTCCTTGTTTTCAAACGGATAGTGCCATTGTGCAAAAGGCATTGATCCTGAGTCAAACCAGCAGTCTATAACTTCATGTGTTCTCTTCATTTCCTTACCGCAATGTGGACATTTTAACTTTATTCCATCTACGTAAGGTTTATGTAATTCAATCCCCTTACAGTCTGTAGTTGCTTTTTCTTCTAGTTCTTCTCTGCCACCAATACACTCTTGATGACCACATTCACATTGCCATATTGGAAGTGGTGTTCCCCAATATCTGTCTCTTGAAATACCCCAGTCAATAACATTTTCAAGGAACTTACCCATTCTTCCTGTTCTAGTGTTATCAGGATACCAATTTATTTTATTATTATTTTCAAGTAATTTATCTCTCATTTTAGTCATCGCAACAAACCAACTATCTTTTGGATAGTATAGAAGCGGTGTATCACATCTCCAGCAATGTGGATATGAGTGAGTGTGCTTGTGTGCTGTAAATAATTGATTACGTTCTTCTAAATATTTAACAATACTTTCATCACACTTCTTAACAAACTTTCCTGCCCATGGAGTAACTTCTTCAACAAAATTACCATTTGTATCTACTAAATTTATAAATGCAATTCCATTTTTCTTTGAAACAAGACTATCATCTTCACCATAAGCTGGTGCAATGTGTACTATTCCTGTACCGTCTGATAATGTTACATAATCTCCATGAATTACTACGAAAGCTTTTCCTTCAACTTTTGCAAAAGGTAATAACTGTTCGTATTCAGTACCTAGCAATTCTTCACCTTTAAACTCTTTAACTATTTCATATTCAGTATCGCCTAAAACCTTACCTACTAAATCCTTAGCTAAAATATAAATTTCTTCTCCTACCTTTACTTCTGCATATATATAAGATTTATTTATACATAATGCTAAGTTGGATGGTAATGTCCATGGAGTTGTTGTCCATGCTAATATATATTTATTTTCTTCACCTTTAACTTTAAACTTTACAGTTGCAGTTAAATCTTTAACATCCTTATATCCTTGAGCAACTTCATGAGATGAAAGCGCTGTTCCACACCTTGGGCAATAAGGCATTACTTTGTGGCCCTTATACAATAAGCCCTTATTCCACATTTGCTTTAAAGCCCACCATTCAGACTCAATATAATTATCATGGTATGTCACATATGGATCATCCATATCAACCCAGAATCCAATTTGTTCAGACATTTCCTTCCATAAGCTAACATATGAGAATACGCTATCTTTACATTCATGAACAAACTTTTCTACACCAAAGTCTTCTATTTGTTCTTTTCCTGAGATTCCAAGTTTCTTTTCTATTTCTAACTCTACTGGAAGTCCATGAGTATCCCATCCAGCTTTTCTAAGAACCTTATACCCTTTCATTACTTTATATCTTGGAATTATATCCTTCATAACTCTTGTCAAAATATGCCCAACATGTGGCTTTCCATTTGCTGTTGGCGGACCGTCATAAAAAGTAAAATATTCTCCATCTGAATTTGATTCAAAGCTCTTCTTTATTATGTCTTTTTCTGTCCAAAGCTTTGCTATGTCTTTTTCAATTTTGACGGTACCTTTTGATGAATCTACCTTATTGTACATTAAAAATTCCCCTTTCAGCTAAGTAAACTATATTATTCTCTTTAAGAATTGTTTCCTTTTTGTATACTTTTTTAAACATAAAAAAACTCCATCCTAAAGGACGAAGTTGAATTCGCAAACCACCTAAGGTTAAAACATTTAAATACAAAATTAAATGTTTTATTTCAAGTACATACATACTCTATCCTTTAACGCAGGCTCTACGTGATAACTTATTCGGCATTAAACCTTTCAGCCTCCAACTCCTAGGTGATTTTCTCTAAGATCTATTATAGCTTTACACCAACCAGCTACTCTCTAAAAATAATATCTAAGATACTTTTCCTAATCATCGTCTTTTATTTTAATAATTATATATTAATGATTTTTAAATGTCAATTCATCATCACCATTAATTGTATCTTTATTACTAATTAATGTAATAAAGTAATTGAATCCTAATTTCCTCAAATTAATGTGATGTCACTTTAGTAAACTTATAACTTAACTAACATATAAATTTAAATATTTTCATGAATATAACTACATATTTGTTCATAAGTTGTATTATTGACAATACTATACTCTAGTAATATAACAGTATCTTCTTAAAGGGGGAAATATATGTTTTGTAAGAATTGCGGACAACAAATAGATGATAACGCTGCCGTATGTATACATTGTGGTGTTGCTACTGGTAATAATCTATCTTCCAAAAATGCTTTAGACAATCCATCTCATCTAGCTGGAATTGCATCTTGCTGCTTTCCAGTAGTAGGCATAATCTTATACTTCTTATGGAAAGATGAAAAGCCTCAAAGTGCCAGCCTCGTATGTAAATGGATGATCGGTGGAATAATTGTCTGGATAATCTTTTATGTTCTAGCTTTTGTACTCGGAATGCTAGGCAGCTTATCATCATACTAAGTTAAATGCTTAATTGTAAAAAAGTCTTAAACTATATGTTTTTCTGCCATCAATTACCTGAGAGATCATTCTTTTTTAGAGGTCATCAATTTCCATTATGTGCAAGATGCACGGGAATATTACTGGGATATATCCTCGGACTCACATACGTAATATTATCTAAAAATATTCATATAATTATAGAATTATTACTGATGCTACCACTTTTAATTGATGGATTTGGTCAATATCTCATGTACTTTAAAAGTACTAATACAAGGAGATTAATCACCGGAATCTTAGCAGGCATATCAACTATATGTTTATTTAGATTGGCAATAGTTTTAGGTCTTCAATCTGGACATTGGTTTTATAATTTTATTCATATATAACTGTACTGATTTCTTACTACAGTTATAATAATACTAATATAAAACATAGCTATCTAAATCTAGTATTCTTAATGATTTAGATAGCTTTACATTTTTGAATAAAATAGCTATGTAGACCCTTTAGCAAATAAAATAACCTTTCCTAGTATTATCTTATTTAATTATTTTAGGAATTAATAATATAAATTCAGATCCAACGCCATATTCTGAATTCACTTTTAACTTAATACCAAAATTCTTTGAGATAGATTTCAATAAACTAAGGCCAATTCCCGTTCCATTAATATTTTGTCCTCTAACTATATCGCTTCTATAAAATCTATCAAATATTCGCTTTTCTTCGTCATTCTTAATTCCTATTCCATTATCTACAACATTAATATAATAATAAAAATTATTATTTAATATAGGATATTTTTTTATAATTATTGTTATAATATTAATTAACTATACTTTTATTTTAGATTATAAAATGTATAATTAAGATAAAGTTAGTTTTTCAATTAACTTAAAAAATGTTTTTAGGAGATACTATTATGGAAAATAATTTGAATGAAGCAATTTTAGATAAATTAACAAAAACTTGCACTTGTAAGGCAATACCTAGATCAAAAATTAAGGAAGCTATTAAAAATGGGGCTTCAACTATAAAAGAAGTCCAAAAGGCTACTGGTGCAGGCAGTGGTTCGTGCGGAGGTAGAAATTGTTCTCCACGAATAAATGATTTACTAAAGCAATCAAGAGAAAACATATAATCGTAAAACTTTTACTCATAGTAAATTCGAAAAGTAAAACACATACAGATTAAATAAATCATGTATGTGTTTTACTTTTAATTATAATCTTAAACAGTTTTTCATTCACAGGTTATTTTTCCATCTTTATATTCTGGAACTATATCTATGATGCTTTTTTTTATGCAATATTCAATATCATTATTTAATCCTAAGGATTTCATTACTGAATAGTGAGATGCTTCTCGTACATAGCTTAAGATATTTATATTTTCTTTATATATCATACAGGCAGTCTTTGCTATATCTGTTAACTCTATATTTCTATTAATATCTAGCATTTGGTTAATTATATATCCACTACAAATAAAATCATCCATTGAAAAGTTTCCATTTGTTCCTGCATTAATAATAACCACATCATCATTTATATTAATCAATTTTTTCGCCACTGATTCTCCATTTATCATAGCACCTATAAAAACTCTTTTAGACTCCATTGACTTTGTTAAAGCTCTTGTTCCATTTGTTGTAGTCATAAGCACTGTTTTGCCTTCAACTTTTTCTTTTGTATATTCTAATGGAGAATTTGATAGATCAAAACCTTCAATTTTAACAGCTTTTCTCTCTCCTCCTAAAATATAATTATCTCTACTAAGTTTCTTTGCATATTCCAGTGTTTCCTCAATAGTCAAATAAGGAATAACTTCTCTTGCTCCATTATCTAGTGCTGTTATAATTACAGATGTAGCTCTAAATATATCAATTATAACTGCAATCTTATTCATTACTCTGCTTTCAACTATATCATCTGCTGAAATTATAATATCTATTTTCATTTTACTTACTCCATTCCTAATCATTAGAATTAATATATAGTTACTCTCTGAAATTTTTTCCTTGCCATAAGTTGTTATCTTCTAGAGTCCTATCTATTGAATTTAAAACTTCCCATTTTTTTAAACTCCACATTGGTCCGATCAAGAGATCTCTTGGTGCATCGCCTGTTAACCTGTGAACTACCATGTCCTTTGGAAGTAGTGTTATTCCATGAGTCACAAGATCTATATAATCATCTTGCGATAGAAACTTAAGATCTCCTGCCTCGTATAACTTTACCATAGGTGTTTGCTTCATTAAATGTAGTAGATGCAGTTTAATTCCTTTAGCCCCTGAATGAGCTATATAATTTATTGTTTCTAACATATCCTCTTTAGTTTCACCCGGTAATCCTAAAATATCATGAACTACTACATCAATATTTCTCTCTTTTAATTTTCTCATTGCATTTTCAAATACATCTAATTTATATCCTCTATTAATTCTTTTAGCAGTATCATCATTGCTGGTTTGAAGTCCAAGTTCTATCCAAAGATAAATCTTATTGTTTATGTTATCCAATAATTCTAATACATCATCATCTAAACAATCAGGTCTTGTTGCTATTGCGATAGCTACAACTCCCTCCTGATTTAATGCCTCTTCATATTTTCTTTTCAACTCATCAATAGGTGCATACGTGTTTGTGTAAGCCTGAAAATAAGCTATATACTTACCACTTTTCCACTTTTGTGACATCATATCCTTTATATCATGAAATTGCTTTGAAATAGACAATTCTCTGTCACCAGCATAATCTCCTGAACCTCTTTCACTACAAAAAAGACAGCCCCCATTACTTATCTTTCCATCTCTATTCGGACAAGAAAATCCTCCATCTAAAGATATTTTAAATACTTTTTCACCAAATTTATTTCTTAAAAAATAGTTTAAACTATGATATCTTTTTCCATCCCAAAAACTGTTCATATTTCCTCCTCTTTATGTGTCTAATATACCTTCTTTAAATATTGTAACATTTAAAGAATAAATTAAAAGTAAACCTTATATATTTAATAAAAGGAACATTCTTTAAGGGGGATAAATATTGAAAAAGGAAATGGTAAAAGTATTTCAAGTTGCCACTGTGTTTATCGGAACAATAGTTGGGGCTGGTCTTGCTTCTGGAAAAGAAATCACAGAATTTTTTACTCAATACGGTATATCTAGTTTCATAGGAATTATAGGTTGTGGTATTTTCTATATCTTAATAAGTTCTATAATTTCTAGAATAAGCATTAATTATAATCTTAGCTCTTATAGTGATGTTATGAATATAATAAGTCCTAATATATTTGGTAAAATCACTGGTTTTATAACAACTCTCTTTCTTATTTCCAGCGCATCTATAATACTTGCTGGAAGTGGTGCTTTGATACATCAGTTTTTTGGAATACCCAAGATAATTGGCTCACTAATAATGATTGCAATAGCCATATTTTTTCTACTTAGAGATACTGAAGGATTAATTGAAGTTAATTCCTTTATTGTTCCAGGTTTAATTTGTACTCTTACTTTGATTACAGTTTTATATTTTGCATTTTGTAGAAATACAGTTTCGTTAGATAATATCGCTAGCTTTCCAAAACAAAAAACTGGAATCTTTATTTCAACAGTACTTTATGCTGGATATAATACACTTTCAGCCTCAGGAGTCCTAGTACCACTTAGCACTCAAATGAAGAAAAGTAAAATAATGATTACTGGAATAGTAACCGGCGCAATTGGACTAACTATACTTTGTTTAATGATAAATTTATTATTAACAATTAATCAACCTTATATATATAAATATGAGATTCCTTTACTTTTTGTCGCTAATAGATTTGGTAACTTAATTCAAGCATTGTTACTCGTGATAATCTGGTTGGAGATGTTTTCTACTGAAGTTTCTGACATATATTCCATAAGTAAAACCCTAGAGCAAACATTTAATATAAAATTTAAAAAAGCAATTTTTATCGTAATAAGTCTTGCTCTTTTAATTTCCCAATTTGGATTTGGAACTCTTATAACTAAACTATATCCTATATTTGGGCTATTAAGTTTGATTTTTATATTCCAATGTATACTATTCTTTTTTAAGCATAAAAAAGATTTTTCTAACACGACTCAAATCAAATAATTATGATATACTTTTTATAAAATATATTAATAATTATTCTTAAAGGATTTGATATAAATGAATTATCTAGATTTATTAAATGAATGTACTTTATGTAATAGAGATTGTAAAGTAAATAGAAATAATGGTGAAATAGGATATTGCAAAGCTAGCAATATCATAAAAGTGGCTAAGGCTTCCCTTCATCTTTGGGAAGAGCCACCTATTTCACAAGGAAATGGTTCTGGTACTGTATTTTTTTCTCACTGTAATCTAAAATGCGTATTTTGCCAAAACTATAATATAAGTCAGGGGATTAGTGTTAATTCATCTTCTTCTGATTTTAATAAAAATAGCATTAAAAACACATCAATTGTTGGTGCAGAAATATCTATTGAAAGACTTTCTGAAATTTTTCTAGAACTTCAGAAAAAAGGTGCAAACAACATTAACTTAGTGACTCCTACTCATTATGTTCCTCAAATAATTGAATCCTTAAAAATAGCTAAAAAAAATAATTTAACTATCCCAGTTCTTTATAATACCAATAGTTATGATTCTATTGAAACTATAAGATTATTGGATGGATATATTGATGTTTATTTGCCGGACTTCAAATATTTTAATAATAAATATTCTCTAAAATACTCTAAAGTTAATGATTATGCTTCCAATACTATAAAAATAATAGATGAAATGCTAAGACAAGTTGGCACTCCCAAGTTTGATTCAAATGGAAATATACTAAAGGGAGTTATTGTAAGACACCTAATGCTTCCTGGACTCCTTTTTGATTCAAAAAAGATAATAGATATTCTATATAATAGATATAAAACTGATATTTATATAAGCTTAATGAATCAATATATTCCTATGTTTAATGCTTGCGATTATCCAGAAATAAATAAGAAACTTAATCCAAAACACTACGATAGCCTAATTAATTATGCTTTAGATATTGGCGTAGTTAATGGATTTATACAAGATGAAGGTGCTAACATATCTGATTTCATTCCTGAATTTAATCTAGAAGGAATAGAAAAATAAATTTTTATCATACATATATCTTCTAATAATTTCATTAATTATAGCAGCTCCTATTCTAATCACAGCTATATAATGTAGCTGACAGAGAAAATGGGAACTGCTTCTACATCTAAAAACCATCTTAATATAATTCTAATAATAAAATTTAGGAATTCCTCTTTTATTATCTAAACCTGGTATAATCGGAGGCATAAATTCATTCATTCCAAGCGTACTTCTTAAACTTGAAGAATCTCTAAGTTCTGCTATCCTTGATACTCCAACATAGATGTCCGATATTCTATACCATGTTGCATAATCAACAATTCCGGTTTGTGGTAATGTAAATATTTGTTGAAATGTTTTTACTGCATCTGCTGTCTTTTGATTAAACTGTCCATCCTCAGCAACCTTAGGTATCAAAGGATAATTTCTAGCTATTCTATTCAATTGATTCTGGATAGTTCTTACTGCTGGACCTGAAGATCCTATAGTAAGCGGTTCACCAGGGTATGACTGTGGGCTTCCAGAAACTTTTTCAGCTGTAGTTAGTTCGATATCATTTCCATAATAATTTTTCAAAATATCATATGGAACCATTCCTTGTTGAGCTAATTGCTGACTTCCCCATTGGCTTAACCACTGAGGGCAGGTAACACTCTTTCCATCACAATATTGTGTCAAAAGTGGTTGTTTAGCTCCAACTCTCTTTATATAAGTAGAAAATATTTCATCTACAATAGCACTTATACTATCGTAAATATTTCTTCCATAATTAAATGCGTGATCATAAGCTGTTGAACTGGTAATATCAAAATTCTTTCCTTTTCCTCTGTACCATTCAGTATAAATTCTATTTAGCGTAAATGATACAATGCAGAATACATTTGCTCTTATAGCAGATTCATTCCAAGTTGAATATATTTCACTGGAAGCAACATTTTTAATATAATCTTTAAAAGGTACTTTATAATTTGGTGCTGATGGATCATTTGGCCCACCTTGGTGTACAATAATATATTCTGGAACTATTGGTTGAGGCAATACAACTCCAGAACTTGGTGGGGGTAACTGCTTTTCTGGATCCTCTGGTATTTTAGGTGGAAAATTTCCATTCAATGTATTTGGTTGTATATTTATAACCTCTTGTCTCATCATTCCCCTTCCTGAGTTACTTGTCAAATTACAAATCTGATAGGCAACCTGTGTAGGAAATACTTGACATCCTCTTATTACTATTGGGTTAAATCCATCTCTTTCAACCGTTATATCATATAAACTATAAGGCACTTGGTTGCTATTAGGATTCAAAGAATATTCTAAAGGTGGCGCTGTCAATTCAATTATTTGTGTCAATCCAACTGAATCTGTAACTAGCTGAATACTATTAACACTTTCAGCGCCTTGTGGTGTTCTTACAGTTATTCTGGCTCCATCAATTGGAATATAATCCTCCCCCCTGAAACATTGAATCTTTAACCTACCGATATTTGTTGAGGTATTTCCACTACTCGTATTCTCCATAACTTCCCTCTTTATATTTTTTCTCAAAATATTATATTTATTAGGTACGCTATTTGTTACCTGTATATCTCTTGAATTTATATTTCCTCTAGTCAAAATAGCATTTAAATCATTTTGTAACGCTCTTAAACTGTTGAATATACATACTTCACCATATCCCCATGAGGGATTTGGATATGTTACATCTGTACGTCTTCTTCTGGCTCCTCTTAATAAATAATATTTTAACCTTTGACCAAACAAATATGGATCATTTCCTTTAACTATTCCCCATTGCATCATTAACGCACATATTCCAGATACTTGAGGAGTAGCCATTGATGTACCTGTTTTATTATCGTATCCACCATTTGGTACCGGCCCTGCAATATCCTCTCCTGGGGCTACTAAATCAGGTCTTACTATATTCTGATCTTGTGCACCTCTTCCACTGAATGATGATAAATTATTGGTTCTATAATTATAACTTCCTACAGCTATTATATTATCTACTGTTGCTGGTATGCCAAGCGTATTATATTGATTAGGTTCTAAAAATTTAGTTGCAGGATTTAATCCTTCTAAAACCGGAAGCCATATTGAATATGCTCCTAAGTATTCATTCGTAACATTTATTTCTAATGTCCATACACCTTCAACAAGAAAGCCAGATCTAGCAGAAAGAATTATTCTGATTTCACTATTCAATTCAAAAGGTTTAGGTCCAGATATATATATATCGTATCTATCACTCCCTATTGTTCCTTGAATGTAACCTTCTTGTATATTAATATTTCCAGTTCCTTGGCTTGTTGGATTTATTATATTAACTGATATATTAGGTAATATTGTCTTATAAAAATTCATTACTATTGATTTTTCTTCGCTTGCTATATTAAAAATTTGCCTTTGTGTTTTAACTAATTGTCCGCCAACATGATGACCTGCATCACCTTCATTTCCTGCCGCAATAACAATAGATACTCTTTCCAAGTTAGATATAGTCCTAATGTATTGCTCTAGTAAGCTGCTTCCATCGTGTGCTCCATCATTAGTGCTAAGACTAATACTAATAACTAGCGGCATATTCAGTTCTTTACCTCTATCTATAAGAAATTTGATTCCCTGCATAATCTGAGAGCTTAAGATTGCAGTTCCCCTAGCAGCTTTAACCATTGCTATAGACGAATTAGGAGCTACACCTCTATACATAGGATTTATTCTTCCCCCACCACATGCGATTCCTGCAACGTGAGTTCCATGTCCACTATTGTCTATTGATGGAACTACTGAGAATGGATTATTGGATTTTATTGCTTCATTTATCATTTGCTTATTATATACATTTCCCCCTGTACTTAAATCATAAATGTATTCTATTCTAGTGGATGTTCCGGTCGAATCCATAAAAGCAGGGTGAGTATAATCTATCCCAGAATCTACAAAGCCGACTAATATCCCTTCACCTGAAACATCAAAATTTGGAGCCAATTGAAGTATACAGGATGCCCTATTACTTTCTTGGTCTTGCTCATATAAGTTCTTTGGTAATTCTATATATTGAATAGAATTACTCATTGATAGCTGTTCTAATTTATCTCTGGGTATATTAACAACAGCAAAGTTAAATCCTAAATCCTGAAAAGTTCCTCCTAAGCCTTCAACAAATGATTTTGTTTGTTCTTGAGTATCTCTATATAAAATAGTGAGCTCCACATTGTTACCCTGACTCTGATACTTATAACCTAGTTCATCTAATATAGCTTTTGGAACATTAGCTAATAATCCTATTGATGCATCTACCTTTGAAGATATTTGTGTCTCCAATTCAGGCATAATTACCACACCTTAATTAAATATATTCATAGATATACTATGCAATTAAATGTTTTAATGTAACAAAAACAGAGAATAACTGAAAAATTCAATTATTCTCTGTTTCTACCTACGCTTTAATTCTTCAATATAAGAGTTCTTACATTAGTTGTTTATAATGTAATCTCTAGTCTTTCTAATTTAGCAATTACATCTACTTCTTTTAATTCCATGGTTTCAGTAAGAAGACTTCCAGCATTGCTTACTAAAAGTAATTTAGAATTACCTAATACCTTTATTTGTCTTACTTTCCTTTTTCCCTTATAATCTATTAAGAAAAATCCGCTATTACTTATATCCTTCACAGCATGTGCAAATGCAACATCACCCTTTAGCATTCTAAATCCATTCATTTCATCATCTTCAATTTCTAAATAAAATACTTTATCTTGAGGATAATTCTCGATTTTATTTGAATGAATAGGCATCTCTTTAGAACCCTTTTTATTAGATAGTGAATAATCATATATTGGAACACTTCTAAGTACTGATGAGAAAGCATCAGTCCAAACTTCTGAACTTTCTACATTTCTTTTAGGAACTTCCTTTAAAGTTTTTCTTTCTTCCATCAATACTTCATCGGTAACAACCATGCTTATGTCATTTAAATCAGCTTTTAATACCTTGCCCGCTTTATCTATTAGTGATTCAGGTGCAACTTTTCTTCCCATTTCAACTTCATTTAAATATTTTTCTGCTACACCTAGTTTTTTAGCTAAAGCTTTAACCGTAAGTCCGCTCTTTTCTCTAGCTTGTTTTATATTTTCTCCTACACGACTCACTTTACTTTCTCCCCTTTTGTTGTTCTTTATACCATTCTCTTTCTTCAATTAAGTGCTCTAATAGATATTTAAAAGTCCACTTGTAATTCTGTGCTGTAGATACAGCAAGTACTCCACCTTGAATAAAGCTTCTAATATATCTAATAGTAACTTTCAATTGTTCATCCTTAAATCCATTGAAAATTAGTGCCTTTTCACTCAACTGCATTTCATCGTAAGAATCTTCATTTTTGTTTCCATTAATTATATCTTCTAATGTCATTAAAGTCATATTCTTATTAATTTCTATAACTTTAATATTCTGACTCTCAATTTTCTTAATTTCATCCTCTTTTAATCCATACGCTAATATACATTTATTATTTGTAGCCATCCATGACACCTCTCTTCTTTTTACTTACTATAGTCTTGTAGAATGGTATTTTTTACTCTTCAATTATTTCAGGCTCTTTTATTTCTTCCCCTTGTATATCTACTGTAACACTTTTTATTACTTGATCTTCATAAGGCCTATCTGACATATCAGTTTTTTGTGCAACAATCTTATCGGCTACTTCCATTCCTTCAATAACCTTACCAAATGATGCATACTGGCCATCTAAATGTGGAGCATCAGCTACCATAATGAAAAATTGGCTTCCTGCTGAATCTGGATGCATAGCTCTAGCCATTGATAATACTCCTCTTGTATGTTTTAAAGTATTCTTAAAACCATTGCCTGTAAACTCTCCCTTTATTGAATATCCTGGGCCACCAATGCCTGTTCCTTCTGGGCATCCCCCTTGAATCATGAAATTGGGAATAACTCTATGAAATATTAGACCATCATAAAATCCTCTATTGATTAAGTCTACAAAATTTCTCACTGTATTTGGTGCTGCCTCAGGATATAATTCTGCTTTTATAACTCCACCATTTTCCATAGTCATTGTAATAATTGGATTCTTCATCTTTAAATATTCTCCTCTCGATATCAATCTTAATTAGTATTATTATCTAAAACATAAATTTAAATTCATCCTTATATTATATATCTCAATAAATCTGAATCATATTTATATTTTAAAATTAATTAAACTATAACAAAAATCTATCACTTTATCATCATTTATTGAATTACAAATTTCTATATTCCCCTTTTCTTTAGAATCATTTAGTAAACCACTTTCAATTAACTTCCTCTTCAATTCTTGAGCAGTACCAAATCCACCATCAATAAGAGGTATTTCCTTTCCAATAACGTTTGATAAAGCCTTTTTTATAAATGGATAATGAGTACATCCAAGAACTATGGAGCTTATATCATTATCTAAGTAACCTTTGAACTTTTCCTTTAAGTAATACTCTAGATCTTCGCCCTCTACTATTCCCTGTTCTATAAATTCTACTAACCCTGCACATGGTAATGATATTATATTAGCCTCATTTTTATATTTATCCATTAATAATTTAAATTTCTTTTCCCTCAATGTCATAGGCGTTGCCATTATTATTATTTGACCTTTTCTATTTAACTTAACAGCTGGCTTTAATGCTGGCTCTATTCCTATTATGGATATCTGTTTATATTTACTTCTAATCTCTTCTATTGCTGCACTAGTTGCAGTATTGCAGGCTATTACAACCGCTTTAACATTTTTACTTAGTAAAAACTCAACAGCATCAATTGTAAGATCTCTTACCTCACTTACTTTCTTAGTTCCATAGGGTGCATTCTTTGAATCTCCGAAATATATAAAGTTTTCATTAGGCATGATAGATATTGCTTCTCTCATCACGCTTAAACCTCCTACCCCTGAATCAAAAAATCCTATGGGGTCAGTTTTTATATTCAAAACGTCCTCACTCCATTTTTTCAAATATTTAGGTATGCACAAATAACTAATCAGATATATGAAACCACATTTCAAATCTAAAAATAATTTTGGTTGAATCTTAAGTATTAACTAATATTTAAAATTACAATGATAAAAAAGTAAACATAAATCCGATTTATTATTCTTTAATATATTTTATCTACAAATATTTTATTACTTTATTTATCCAATGTCTATAATTTCTGCTTTCCATCTACTCAATTTGATAATTAAATGAATTATAAAATATTAACTTATTTACATAACCTTTTTTATTACATTATTAAATATAATTTTATCAAAAAACTCTATATCATTCAAAATAAACGTCTTCTTATATAAAAATATTTTCATAATATATGAGAATTTTAGATATTATTTTAATATTTTTGCATTGTCATTGTATAAATTTACATGTTATTTATGATATAATGATTATTATTAATTTGGTGAGGTATAATCATGCGATTAATTCCAATTGAATGTGTAAGAGAAAATTCATTGCTAGGCAAAGACATATATACCCCTGATGGTAGATGTCTACTTAGAGCTGGTATTCTGTTAAACGATATTATGTTACAAAAAATTAAGGAATATAAAATATTCTCTTTATATATAATTGATGACTATAGTTCTGCTGAAATTGAAGATGTTATAAAGCCGGAATTAAGACAAAAATCTATATCTGTAATTAAAGAAACATTCTCTGATATAGAAAGAATAGCTTCTGTTCATAAATTTGAAAAGAGGAGCATTAGTGAGTATACAAAGCAGGAACAACAATATTTCAATTCAATTACTAATATAGCAGAAGAGTTATTAGATAATGTTTTATCCAATAAAAATATACTGATTTCTTTAGTTGATATAAAGAGCATGGATAATTATACTTATGCTCATTGTGTAAATGTTGCTGTAATATCACTTATACTTGGAATCAGCTTAAATTTATCTAAGCGCAATCTAACTTATCTCTGCATTGGTGCGCTAATTCATGATATAGGAAAATCATTTATTCCAAGTGAAATTCTTCAAAAGCCAGGTAAATTAACACCTGAAGAATTTGAAGTAATAAAAAATCATTCTCTATATGGATATAAATTTTTGAATAACTTTTTTAGCTTAAGCTCTCATATCAAACTTATAGTTCTGCAACATCATGAGAGATTTGATGGACTAGGTTACCCTAATAGTATATCTGGTAATAAAATTAGCTATCTCGCTAGAATTGTAAGTATTGCAGATGTTTATGATGCATTAACTTCTGACAGGCCTTATAAAAGAGCTATGTGTCCTAGTGATGCACTCGAATACTTAATGTCAAATGCCGGAACACTCTTTGATCATGATATGCTTAACGTATTCTGTAAAATTGTTATCCCATTCCCTCAGGGAACAATTGTAAGCCTTAGCAATGGTGATGTAGGAGTAGTTGAAGAGACTATGCCTAACTTTCCATTAAGACCAACTATAAAAATACTTAAAAGCGATTATCCTAATAAAATTGGTTCTAAAGTCAATTTAATAGAAAATCTTTCAATTGTCATTTCTGATATAAAATATGAAATATAAAATAAGCTACTAAATTATAAAATTTTTGTAGCTTATTTTTTATATATTCTTTAATTTTTCACTAGTTAATGAATGAAAGTTTAGATATATAGTATGAAAATTCATCTAGATTTTATGTACTTTAATTTATGCTTCTTCTATTTAGAAATGGATTCAAATTTGCTAATGCTTCAGCTTCTTTAAAACTTTTAGCTCTAAAAACTAACGTCCAACCATTTTTATCATACTTTCCAGCACACATTATGTATTTTTCTTGTTGTTTTATGTAATTACCCTGTTTATCTATAATTAAGCTTCTAATATTATCAATGCTTTTACAGTTTAACTTAACAAAAAAATTTCCCGATTCGTTCATAATACACATCTCCTTAGCAAACATATGTTCATTAATTGTATTATACAGAACATATGTTCACTTGTCAATATTTCCTTTTAATAATATATTTCATGAAAAAAACTAGGATATCATCTGTCATATCCTAGTTTTAATTTTTAAATAAGTGCAGTAACTTGATTAGTCTTTTTAATACCGCTTTAACTCATTAATTTTTATTTTGCTATATTGAATACTTCCAAATCCTTATTCTCATCAAACTTCTCAAGTTCCACATCTGCAATTGCTCTTAATGTATCTAATGCTGTAATTACTCCTAAGTTTCTCTCAACTGCTGCTCTTCTTATTAAGAAACCATCTCTTTTCGAATCATTTCCTTTTGTTGGAGTATTTACAACTAGGTCTACTTCTCTGTTTTTAACTATATCTAAAATATTTGGTTCTTCTTCATCTATCTTTCTTATTTCTTCTACTTCTATACCTGCTTCCTTCAATAAAGCGCAAGTTCCTGATGTTGCAATAAATTTGTATCCTACTGATGCTAGATCTTTTGCTATTGGTAGGAATTCTGCCTTATCATGCTTATTTATTGTAGCAAGTATTTTTCCTTTTTCCTTTGAAGGATACATATACGCTCCAACAAATCCTTTGTAAAGTGCTTCCTTTATGTTTCTACCAACTCCTAAAACTTCTCCTGTTGATCTCATTTCAGGTCCTAAGCTTACTTCAACATTAGGTAACTTTTGAGTTGAGAATACTGGAACTTTAACTGAAACTAGTTCAGGTTCCTTATATACATCTATTCCATATCCCAATTCCTTTAATTTAGCGCCAAGCATTACTTGTGTAGCTAAATCTACTATTGGAACTCCACTTACCTTGCTTATATATGGTACTGTTCTTGATGCTCTTGGATTAACTTCAATTACATATAATTCTCCTTCAAATTCTATGAATTGAATATTTATCATACCCTTTATCCCAATTGCTAATGCTAATTTTTTAGTATACTCTAATACATCTGCTTTAATTTTGTCAGATATATTTTGGCTTGGATACATAGTTACACTATCCCCTGAATGAACTCCAGCTCTTTCTAAGTGTTCCATGATACCCGGTATTAAAATATTCTCTCCATCTGATATGGCATCTACTTCTATTTCTCTACCCATTAGATATTTATCTATAAGTATTGGATTTTTACTGTCTTTAGCGAAAGCATTTTCTAAGTAGTATGTTAACTCTTCTTCGTCATGAGTTATTTCCATTCCTTGACCACCAATTACATATGAAGGTCTAACAAGTACTGGGAACTTTAATCTCTTAGCTTCTTCTAATCCTTCTTCTAAAGACCATATTCCTTTACCTTTTGGTCTTGATATTCCTAATCTTTCTAGTAATTCATCAAACTTTTCTCTATCTTCAGCCATATCTATTTGATCTGCTGTAGTTCCAAGCGTTACAATATTTTGTTCCTTTAAGAAGTTTGCAAGCTTAATAGCTGTTTGACCACCAAATTGAAGTATTACACCATCTGGTTTTTCTTTTTCTATTATATTTAAAACATCTTCTTCCGTTAATGGCTCAAAATATAACTTATCTGATACATCAAAATCAGTACTTACTGTTTCTGGGTTGTTATTAACTATAATAGTTTCAATTCCAAGTTTCTTTAGTGCTTTTACGCAATGTACTGACGCGTAGTCAAATTCAATACCTTGCCCTATTCTTATTGGACCTGAACCTATAACTATAACTTTTTTATTATTTGATACTTCTACTTCATCATATTGCTCATAAGTTGAGTAATAGTATGGAGATAATGCTTCAAATTCTCCTCCACAAGTATCAACCATTTTATATGAAGGCTTTATACTCCATATGTCTCTTAATCTATATACATCGTCTGGACTAACCTTTAGCATATCAGCTATAGCTTTATCAGAAAATCCTTTTTTCTTTAAATGATGTAACCATTCCTTATCTAAATCTTCTATTTTACTTAATTTTAATCTTTGTTCTTCTTCAACTATCCACTTTATTTTTTCTAAGAAAAACATATCGATTCCAGTAATTTTATTTATTCTATCTATCATGTAATCTCTTCTTATCATCTCAGCTAATGCAAAGATTCTTTCATCATCAGGCTTCATTACTATGCTCTTTAATTTTGAAATACTATATTCTTTAAATTTATTATGATCTAATGAATATTTTCCTATTTCTAAGCTTCTAATTCCTTTTAAAAACGCCTGCTCAAAATTGGCTCCAATAGCCATAATTTCTCCAGTTGCCATCATTTTTGTTCCAAGTTCTCTGTCAGCACCAAAGAATTTATCGAAAGGCCATTTTGGTATTTTTACTACAACATAATCAAGTGTTGGTTCAAAACACGCATATGTTTTTTGTGTAACAGCATTTTTTATTTCGTCTAATCCATATCCAAGAGCTATTTTAGCAGCAAGTTTTGCAATAGGATATCCTGTTGCTTTTGATGCTAGTGCTGAACTTCTTGAAACTCTCGGATTTATTTCTATAACTGCATATTCAAAACTATTTGGATTTAGCGAGAACTGTACATTACATCCACCTTCAATTCCAACTGCATTTATTATATTTATTGATGCTGTTCTAAGCATTTGATATTCTTTATCTGAAAGAGTTTGTGATGGAGCTACAACTATACTATCTCCAGTGTGTATACCAACAGGATCTATATTTTCCATATTACATACAGTAATACAGTTTCCATAAGAGTCTCTCATTACTTCGTACTCTACTTCTTTCCACCCCTTAACGCTCTTTTCAAGTAGAACTTGACCAATTGTGCTTAGTTGAAGTCCCGATTCTAATATTGTTCTAAGTTGTTCCTCGTCATCAGCGATACCACCGCCAGATCCTCCTAATGTATAAGCTGGTCTAACTATAACTGGATAACCAATCTTATTAGCGAACTCCAAACCTGCAGTTAAGTCAGTTACAATTTCACTCTTTATAACTGGTTCTCCAATCCTATTCATCATATCTCTAAATAACTCTCTATCTTCACCTTCTTTAATTGATGCAATAGAGGTTCCGATTACTTTTACATTGTATTTTTCTAATATACCAGAATCATGTAATTCTACTGCAAGGTTAAGTCCTGTTTGACCACCCATTCCTGCAAGTAAGCTGTCTGGTCTTTCCTTAGCTATTACTTTTTCAACAAATTCTAATGTTAATGGCTCTAAATAAACTTTATCTGCAACTTCTTTATCAGTCATTATTGTTGCAGGGTTTGAATTTACAAGTACAACTTCTATACCTTCTGATTTTAATGCTTCACAAGCTTGAGTTCCAGAGTAATCGAACTCTGCTGCTTGACCTATGACTATCGGACCTGATCCTATAACTAAAACTTTTTTTATATCTTTATTTAATGGCATTTTACTAAAACCTCCTATAGTGCATATTCTAAGAACTTATCAAATATATATTCACTGTCTTTTGGACCTGCTGATGCTTCTGGATGAAATTGAACTGAGTATATTGGTAAAGTCTTATGTTTCATTCCTTCTACAGTTCCATCATTTATATTAACGTGAGTAACTTCCATGTCATCTGGTAACTTCTCTACTACATACCCATGATTTTGCGAAGTTATATGCACAATATTAGCTTCTAAATCTTTAACAGGATGGTTGCATCCTCTATGTCCAAACTTCAATTTAGTAGTTTTACCACCTAACGCTAATCCCAATAATTGATGCCCTAAGCAAATACCTGTTATTGGTTTCTTTCCAACTAATTTTTTAATATTTTCTATGGCAAAATCTAAATCTTCTGGATCCCCAGGTCCATTAGATAAAAATATTAAGTCCGGGTTAATATTTAAAACTTCTTCTGCTGTTGCTGTTGCTGGGAATATAGTTAATTTGCAGCCTCTCTTTTTGAAATTCCTTATTATATTAGTCTTTATACCGAAATCCATAACCGCAATATGTTTTCCTGTTCCTTCAACCACATAAGACTTATTTGTTGTAACAGTCTTTACAGCTTCCTTAGTAGAAAATCCTGCTATTTTTTCTTTCACATATTCATCGTCAACATCTTCTAGTGCTATAAGACCTCTCATAGTACCACTATTTCTTAAAACCTTAGTTAAAGCTCTTGTATCTATTCCTTCCAAGCCAATAACTTTTCCTTGTTTTAAAAAATCTTCAAGTTCTAATTCACATCTAAAGTTACTTGGCATATTACATTTTTCTCTAACAATAAAACCCCTTACTTTTATTGAATCAGACTCCATATCTTCAAGGTTTATCCCATAATTCCCTATTAAAGGGTAAGTCATCGTTACTATTTGTCCGTAATAAGATGGATCAGTAAGTACTTCTTGATAACCTGTCATTCCAGTTGTAAATACTACTTCTCCGACGCTTTCTTTTAGATATCCAAAAGCTTTTCCTTCAAAAATCATGCCGTTTTCTAATATAAGCTTTGCTTTCATACTTAAGCCTCCTACAAATATATTTTTGCTAAAACTACACCTTATGAATCTTTGTTTAATATAAAACAAAAGGATAATAAAGAGATTTCAGAAAACCTGATCTCTTCACTATCCTGTGATATACCATACAAATATTTGAATTCAAAAAATAAGCTATGAAATTTTTCATTCAGCTTTCAAATATCATAGTCATGCTTCCCTTTTTGGCCTCACAGGACCAAGTTAAAGTGTATCTTAACTTTTAAAATTTCTCTTTCTAACTATTCTAGTTGATAGATAATCCTGTGTCAAGATAATTTAAGGATAGTTTAATATTTAATATAATTATTTTTATTTATTACTTATTGTCTATTGCTTATTTATCTTTAATTTATTCAATATATAAATCTTATCATAAAAATAAGATTATATAAAGCATAAAAATACACTTATTTGAATTTTTATTCATATTCTTTTTATTTCAGATATAAATATACCATTAATTCAAATAATTACTTTTGTATGTTAATCCTTAATTATATGTGAATTAAAATATGTATCCCAATTAAGTAACTAAATATTTATTATGATAATGCTATATTTAAATCGATATAATGCATGCATATTTATATAAAAAAAAGAATAATAGCTAATATAAATACTAACTATTATTCTTTAATATAATTTTTCTTCCTAACGCTCTAGGGATTAATTTATTTCCTAAAATCAACAGCTTATTTTTATATCCTGGAATAATTATTGTCTTGCCCATTGAAAATTCTCTGTAAGCACATTTTGCTATATCACTAGCATTCATTAAATATCTTTTAGATCTTTGTGATTTTTTTATACCAGCCTTCTCTTGAAATGATGTCCTTACAGGCCCAGGGCAAAGGCAACTTACCCTGATTCCCAAATCTTTCAACTCATCATGTATTGCTTCTGTTAATGATAAAACATATGCCTTGCTTGAATAATATATAGACATTTTAGGACCACCAATAAATGCTGCTGTTGATGCCACATTTAAAATGCCTCCATGTCTTCTCTCAACCATCTTTTTAGAAAAGTACTTTGTAAGCATAGTCAATGCGGTAATATTTATATTTATTATCTTTTCTTCAAGTCCCTCTTCTAAATCATGAAAAAAACCAAAGCAACCTATGCCTACATTATTTATTAAATTATCCACAATTAAATTCTTTTCTTCCACAACTTCTATTATCTTTTTATAACCTTTATCCACAGATAGGTCACATTGAATTATTTCCACAATTACTCCATATTGATCTTCAAGCCTACTTTTAGTATTCCTTAGCTTAATTTCGTCTTTTGCTATAATAATTAAATTATCTTTATTTTTGGCATAGATTTTTGCTAACTCAAATCCAATTCCGTCACTACCACCAGTTATTAATGTATATCTGTTTAAATCAGTCATTATAATCCTTCCTTTTAAGATATTCTATTAGTTTACAAGCTATATTTCCTTGCTATTACCTTAGAATTATAATCATGTTCATACTCCATTTATACACAAATGATTGCTAATTGCAAATTTATATAATTTATGTTATCATATAATTAATAAAATATTCAGAAAATTTAGGCAGTTACAGTTAATTCTGAATTGACCTATCTCAAATTTAACACTACTTTTTCTAAAAGGGGCTGTTGCAAAACTAACATAGTTAGTTTTGTAGCGGCTCATTTTTTTAGATATAAAAAATGTGAATTCCGAAGAACTCACATTCATTGTATAATTTACTTATGCTAAAAACCAAATTACACAATAAAGATCATACTGAGATTAATGATAATTTTCAACTTATATTACCATTAAATCTAGAAAATTTAATACCATCAGATGATTCAGTCCGCTTGCTAAGCCATGTATTGGAGGGATTAGATTACACGAAGTTGTATAAGGCGTACTCTTCCGTTGGAAGAAAACCGGCAGTGGAACCTAAAATTATGTTCAAAATAATATCATATGCTTATTCTCAAAATATTTATTCAAGCAGGAAAATCGAAAAAGCATGCAAAAGAGATATAAATTTTAAGTGGTTACTTCAATGTTATAAGGCACCGGATCATGCTACAATCAGTAGATTTCGTAAAGACTATATTTCAAATGAGGTAATTGAAGATTTATTTTATCAACAAGTTAATTATTTAGCAAATCAAAATGAAATACTATTTGAAAATGCATTTATTGATGGTACTAAAATCGAAGCGAATGCTAATCGTTATACATTTGTTTGGAAAAAAACTATTTTAAAAAATGAAGAAAAAATGTTTGATAAAATTCTTGTTCTTTTAGAAAATATTAACCTTGGAGAATTAAAAAAATTTACTGTTCAGAAAGAAACATTAATAGATGATATTGATAAAATTCTTCAATGGCTTGAATATGAAAAAAAGAAAAGAAACATAGAGTTTGTTCATGGAATTGGTAAAAGAAAAACCAAAATTCAAAAGTGGACAGAGCAACTATCTGAATATAAAGAGAGAGAAGAAAAATATAATTTGAGTAAAAAAATATTTTCAAAAAGAAATAGTTATTCTAAAACTGATCCAGACGCAACTTTCATGCATATGAAAGATGATCATATGAGAAATAGTCAATTAAAACCTGCATATAATGTGCAAATCGCAGTTGAAAGTGAATACGTAACCGGCGTCGGAATATTTGATGATAGAAATGATATAGCAACATTAATACCTATGCTTAATAATATGAAAGAAAAAATCGGTCGTAAATATCTTAATATAATTGCAGACTCAGGTTATGAAAGCGAAGAAAACTATTTATTCTTAGAATCAAATAAGCAAACTCCTTATATAAAACCACAAACTTATGAGAAGTGGAAAAAAAGAAGTTTTAAAAATGATATAAGTAAGCGCGAAAATATGAAATATGATGCTGAATCGGATTTTTATATTTGTCATAACAATAGAAAATTAATACCTACCTCTATTATTTATAGAAAATCCGCAAGTGGATACAAATCAGAAGTAACTGTGTATGAATGCGAAAACTGTGATAATTGCGATTACAAAGTAAAATGCACAAAAGCAAAAGGAAATAGAAAAATGCAGGTTTCAAAAACTTTTGTGGAAAAGCGTGAAATATCCTATAAAAATATTACAACTGAATTTGGAACTAAATTAAGAATGAATAGATCTATTCAGGTCGAAGGAGCATTTGGAGTTCTAAAAAGTGATTATGAATTCAATAGATTTTTAACACGTGGAAAAAATAGCGTTCAAACTGAATTTATTTTGCTTTGTTTTGGTTATAATATTAACAAATTACATTCAAAAATACAAAATGAAAAAACTCAGAATCATCTTCATGAATTGAAACCTACTGCCTAATTATGGAATAAATTAACTAGGCTTATTTTAGTGTGCTTAAAAATCAGAATTCTTTAAATAATTAATATTGTATTTCAAATATTTGGAGATTTGCTGGCTTAAACCGAAAAGGAGCATCGCTCCTGATTAAAATTTAATCATTTTGCGACACTCCCTTTGTTTTTGTATATATGATTTTAACTGGTTTGTCCATAATTTAAAATTGTTTAATTATAAGTTCTGCTGTTTTTATATTAGTAACAACAGCTACATTATGTACATTACAAACTCTAAGCAATGCTGATACATCTGGTTCATGAGGTTGCGCTGTCAATGGATCTGTAAAAAATATTACTAGATCAATCTTTCCTTCTGCAATACGACCACCTAATTGTTGATCTCCTCCATATGGACCAGATAAATATCTCTTAACTTCAAGACCTGTTGCTTCTGATATCTTCATTCCAGTTGTTCCTGTAGCAACTAGCTCATATTTAGCTAGTACATCCTTATACTTCTTTGAAAATTCAATAATATCTTCCTTCTTTTTGTCATGTGCTATTAATGCTATTTTCACAATTGTCATCCCCCTTTTTAGATCCATTTGATACGTTTTCACATTGGATTATACTATACTTTTTTATAGTTATAAAGTCTATTTAATATTATTATTTTATCATATAAATATTTACATATTATTACAACACACTTTATATATTTTAAGATTATTTCCTTGGCAATACTTAATTATGTTGATTTATTCATGAAAATATTAATTTAGTATCTTTAATTATTATAATATATAAGAATATAAAGAATATCATGCAATAATATCCTTTATATTCTCTGTATTATCTTATTTGGCCATTTCCATAAATGATATATTTGATTGTTGTTAATTCTTTAAGTCCCATTGGACCTCTGGCATGTAACTTTTGAGTGCTTATTCCTATTTCTGCACCAAAACCAAACTCTGAACCATCTGTAAATCTTGTTGACGCGTTAACATATACAGCTGCTGCATCAACTCTTTGTAAAAACTTTTGTGAATTTTTATAGCTCTCTGTAATAATTGCTTCCGAATGCCCTGTTCCATATTTATTTATATGCGAAATTGCTTCATCTACATCTTTAACTACTTTTACGGCAATTATATAATCTAAATATTCTTTTCCCCAATCCTCTTCAGCAGCTTTCTCAATGTCGTTAATTATAGATTGTGATACTTCATCACCTTTAACAGCAACGCCGTTTTCTCTTAAGGCATTAACCACTATCGGCAAAAAGTCCTCCACTATCTTTTCATTTATAAGTAACTTTTCAGCTGCATTACAAACAGAAGGTCTTGATGCTTTTGCATTAATAACAATGTTTTTTGCCATTTCAAAATCGCAGTCTCTATCTACATATATATGACAATTGCCTGTTCCTGTTTCTATAACTGGAACAGTAGCATTTTTAAGAACAGCTTGAATTAATCCTGCTCCACCTCTTGGAATAAGAACATCTATAAACTCATTTAACCTCATCATTTCAGTTGCAACTTCTCTACTTGTATCTTCTACTAGCTGTACTGAATCCTTAGGCAAACCAGATCTTTCAATTCCTTTTGTTAATGCCTTAACTATAGCTTTATTAGAATTAATAGCTTCACTTCCGCCTCTTAGAATAACAGCATTTCCAGTCTTTATACAAAGCCCTGCTGCATCACAAGTTACATTAGGCCTTGCTTCATAAATTATTCCAATAACTCCTAACGGTACTCTCTTCTGACCTATTTGTAATCCATTAGGTCTTTGCCACATAGATATTACCTCACCTATTGGATCTTGAAGTTTTATGACATCTTTAAGCCCTGCTGCCATGCTTTCTATTCTTTCATCTGTAAGAGCTAATCTATCTAACATAGCTTTTGAAGTACCTTTTGATACTGCTATATCTAAATCCACTTGATTAGCTGATATTATGTCTCCTTTTGCCTTTATCAATTCCTCTGCCATAATCATAAGTGCATCATCTTTTTGCTTTGTTGATGCAATACCAAGATCATAAGAAGCATTTTTAGCATTTTGTCCTTTAATTATTAACTCACTCATTTTTAGCCCCCATTTCTTATTTTACCTACGATACAAATAAAGTTCCTATTTCTTCACCATTCAAAATATCTATTATTATATCTGGTTCACTTCCATTCGCTAAAATCATATCTACTCCTGCTTTTGTGGATGTCTTAGCTGCTGATAATTTTGTGATCATTCCACCAGTTCCTAGATTTGATCCTGCACCTCCAGCGCACTCTTCTAACTCAGGAGTTATTTCTCTAACTTCATTTAGTAATTTTGCACTCTCATTATTCCTTGGGTCTGAATCATAGAACCCATCTATATCAGATAAAATTATTAACAAATCTGCGTTAATTAATGATGCAACTATTGCCGATAGATTATCATTATCACCAAATCTAACTATATTCTCAATCTCATCTATTGAAACTGTATCATTCTCATTTACTATAGGAATTATCTTATTATCTAATAAAGTTTCAAATGTATTGCATACATTTTCCCTAATATGATCATCTTCTACTACATCTCTTGTGAGTAACACTTGCCCAACCACATGGCTATATTCTCCAAAAAATTTACTATATATATGCATTAGTTCGCATTGTCCAACTGCTGCTACTGCTTGCTTTTCTCTTATACTTTCGGGCTTTTCTTTCAATTTTAATTTATTAACACCAACAGCAACTGCACCTGATGTAACAAGCGTAACCTGCTTACCTGAATTAACTACATCAGATAATACGCGCGTTAGCTTTTCAATTCTACTTAAATTAATATTTCCATTATCATAAGTTAATGTTGATGATCCAACCTTTACTACTATTCTACTAGCATCTTTTAACCTTTGACGAAAGCCCATTTTTCCATCCCCTTAAAGTCTATTTATTCTTTATAATTTATCTTACTATACCTAATATATCTTATCAAGTTTTAAAAGATGTTTTATAATAAAACAATCTAGTTCCATATAAATGTAATTATGTTTTTATAAAAAAATAAGGATAAAAGGAATACTAAATTTATTTAAAATAAGTATTTCTTTTATCCCCTATATAATCTACTAGATTAATGCAACTTAAAATTCTGATTTAAATTATATATACAAATACACAAATAAAATGACAAAGGGTTCCCAACATAATAAATATATGAAATATTTCATGTCTTCCAAAGAGCCATACTTTTATTTTATCTGATTTTAATGCGTATATTATTCCACCTATTGTATACATTATTCCTCCAAGAACTAACCATGATAGTCCAAATGAAGATAAAACTTGAGACATTGGATATATGGCAAATACTGCAAACCACCCAATTCCTATATACATGCTACTGCTGAGCCATCTAGGACAAGTTACCCAACATAATTTAAATGCAATTCCGATTACTGCACATATTGTTACTGCTAGAAATAGATTTATTCCTACCTTTCCATTTAACGCCACTAGGCAAAATGGTGCATATGACCCTGCTATTAATATAAATATCATAGAATGATCCAATCGTTTTAGAATTTTTATTACTTTATCATTTGCTATTACTGAATGATATGTTGCTGATG
Source organism: Clostridium sp. MF28 (assembly GCF_002969175.1). NCBI lineage: Bacteria > Bacillati > Bacillota > Clostridia > Eubacteriales > Clostridiaceae > Clostridium > Clostridium sp. MF28. Next base: position 3,377,227 of record NZ_CP014331.1, on the reverse strand, counting down.
CGCTATATAATAAAATCATACTTATCCCGAAAAATAAAACTGATACAAATGTTATTGTAGAACTTCCCCTTGTATATACCTTTACTAGCATTGCTATTAATGCAAATAATGATAGAACTGCTCCAATAAAATGAGTTAATCCATTAATAGGTTCTCTTAAATATTTCTCCATTCTTTTACCCTCCCATTTATTCCCACGTAGTTTTAATAACTACATGTTGCTATATTAGAATTATTTCATATTTTTTTTTATATTGCAACCCCATTTTTGTTTATTTTCTATTTATTAAATAGTATTTTACCCATAAATGCTTGAATTATCTACTTCTTTTCGATAATATTAAATTTATAATAATGACATAGTTTCTATTACTATGTGAGGAGTGAAATTATATGAATAACTTTAATATTGATGCATATATAAATTCACAAAAATCATCTAATAACATTAACTTAAATGATTTTCCTGAAATTGATTTATATATGGATCAAGTAATGCAGCTATTTGAAAGTAAATTAAGCTACACTAAAAGAAATGATGATGACAAAGTTCTTACTAAAACTATGATTAATAACTACGCCAAAGGTAATCTTTTAATGAAAATTAAAAATAAGAAGTATACTAAAAGTCATCTTATTTTAATGGGGTTAATTTACAATTTAAAAGGTGCACTGTCCCTTACAGATATAAAAACTATCTTGAGCCCCATAATTATTGCTTTTGAAAAAGAAGAAGAATATCCATTACATGATATATACCAATCCTTTCTTGATATATATGATTCAAACTTAGATGATTTAAAATCTTCCTCAACTAAAATTTATGATAATATTACAAATCTAATAAGTAATGAAGATAATTCTTTAGGAGACTATGAAGAAAAATTTCTGCTTATATGCGCATATGTTAGCATGAGTAATCTTTATAGACGTATGAGTGAAAAAATAATAGATGAATGTTTTGGGAGTACCAAAAATTATAAATAACATTAATTTTAATTAAGTAATAATACAAAAATTTAAAATTATAGAAATACTTAAAAATGCAAAAATCATTAATTATATGATATAATAAGCAACATGTAGTTAAACTATTTATACGATGCACAATTAAGGATGAAATTCCAAATTAATTTATGATAACATATTTTAACGATAAAAAGGATTTTTTCCCTAATTGTGCATTATTATAATTAAGAAGAAATGAGGTCGAAATATATTGATAAACGTATCAAATGTTAGTTTGAGATTTGGTGGACGTAAGCTTTTTGAAGATGTCAACCTTAAATTCACTCCAGGAAATTGTTATGGAGTTATTGGTGCTAATGGCGCTGGAAAGAGTACATTCTTAAAAATATTATCAGGTGAGGTAGAACCTAATACTGGTGAAGTTATAATTGCTCCTAACACAAGAATGTCTGTCTTGAAGCAAGATCATTATAAGTATGATAATTTTCAAGTCCTAGAAACTGTAATAATGGGGAATGAAAGACTATACCAAATAATGAAGGAAAAAGATGAAATTTATGCTAAACCTGACTTTTCTGATGAAGATGGAATTAAAGCATCTGAATTAGAAGGTGAATTTGCTGAACTTAATGGTTGGGAAGCAGAATCTGAAGCATCTTCGCTTTTACAAGGACTAGGTATAGGAACTGATCTTCACTTTAAAAATGTATCAGAATTGACTGGTGGAGAAAAAATTAAAGTTCTTTTAGCTCAAGCCTTATTTGGTAATCCTGGAATACTAATTCTAGACGAACCTACTAACGGTCTTGATTTAAAGGCTGTAAACTGGTTAGAAGACTTTTTAGGTAACTTTGATGGAACTGTTATAGTTGTATCGCATGATAGACACTTCTTAAATTCAGTTTGTACTCAAATGGCTGACGTTGACTTTGGAAAGATAAAAATTTATGTAGGTAACTATGACTTCTGGTATGAATCAAGTCAATTAGCTCTTCAAATGTCAAAAGATCAAAACAAGAAAAAGGAAGAAAAGATTAAGGAATTACAGGACTTTATTGCAAGATTTAGTGCTAATGCTTCTAAATCTAAGCAGGCTACTTCTCGTAAAAAACTTTTGGATAAAATTACTTTAGATGATATTCAACCATCAAGTAGAAAATATCCATTTGTAGGTTTTAAACCTGAAAGAGAAGTTGGTAATGATATCTTAATGGTTAAAGATTTATCAAAAACAGTAGATGGTGTTAAAGTATTAGATAACGTGAATTTCATAGTAAATAAAGGTGATAAAATTGCTCTTATTGGTAATGAAATAGCCGTAACTACATTATTCAAAATATTATCTGGAGAAATGGAACCAGATAGCGGTGAATATAAATGGGGAATAACTATAACTAATGCTTACTTCCCAGCTGATAACTCAAAATACTTTGACGATTGCAATCTTTCTTTAGTAGATTGGCTTAGACAATATTCAGAGGAAAAATCTGAAAGCTATATCAGAGGATTCCTAGGCAGAATGTTATTCTCTGGTGAGGAAGCATTAAAAGAAGCCAATGTATTATCAGGAGGAGAAAAAGTTAGATGTATGTTGTCTAAAATGATGCTTTCTAATGCTAATGTATTAATGTTAGATCAACCTACGAATCACCTTGACCTTGAATCAATTACAGCTGTAAATAATGGTTTGAAAGATTATAATAGTAATATATTATTTGCTTCTCATGACCATCAGTTCGTTCAAACTATAGCAAATAGAATCATAGATATTAAGGATGATGGTTCTATAGTTGATAGAACTATGACATTTGATGAATACTTAGAATTTTCTAATTCTAATAAATAATAATTTAACCATATAAATTAAGATTATATGTAATATACTTATAATAAAAAGTTCAGCATTTCTATAAATTGCTGAACTTTTATATTTCTTTAATAAATTATTTTCCATTTAATTTGCTGAATAAGTTATAATCTCTAAATTAATCTTTTATCTTAGCATATCTTCTATTACTTCAAAAACATGATCTACAAGATTATCAGCATATGGTTTAATTAGTTCTTCTACTGAATTAAATTATAACTATTATTGGTAATCTTAAACATGGAAATATCATTCATTGAATCGCCGACCGTATATAAGCTATCAACGCCTTTATTTTCATCTTCCAAAATCATCATAATTGCATTTCCCTTTGAACAATTCTTTGCAACTATATCTACAAATACTTGATTTCTAAAAGCTTCTATATACTCATCATATTCATTTATCAACTTTTCTCTTACCAATTCTGATTTTTCTATAGATTGAGATACATTAAACACACTCATAATTTGTGAATCTGATACGCTACTCAATGCTTCTTCTAATGTTACCCTATTAGAAAAATGATTAAAAAAATCAGCATCTACAGCTGAAACATCAACTAATTTATTTTCTATCATATAAGTATCATTTCCATCATCATAATATATTAAGGAATCTCCTATATCATAAAAATCAGCTATTATTCTATTTTGTATTTTATTCGGTATTGATTTCTCATGTATAATATTATTTCTGTTATCCATTATCACTCCACCATTACACATAACCAAGTAATCATACTCAAATGGATATTCCTTTAAAATACTATTTACTCCTTTTAAACTTCTTCCTGTTGAAATTATTATCTTATTTCCAAACGCTTTTAGTCGCCTCAATGCATCTAAATCCTTTTCTGAAATTTTGTTATCTCTAAATAGCGTTCCATCTAAATCACTCGCTAAAAATTTCATTAGTATCCCCCAGTTCCCTCGTTATTTTATTCAATTTGGTAATGATTATATATACTGCTCATAAAAAATGTCTCTCTATACACTCCCTATTTATATTTAATTATAAGTGTAAACTAGAACTAATTACATTTATCTAGAATTTAAAATATAAACTTCATATTTTAAATATATCTATTTATATCTATTCCTAATCCATTCAATGTAAACTTAATAGTACTCTCTATAATATCTTCTAAATTTATCTTCTCTATATGTATAGATTCATATATTGCAGATGAACATAGTGATCCAAAAAATTGGAATGCAATAAGTTCTACATCTCCTTTTTTAATTTCCCCAATTTCCATTGCAGTTCTTATATTAATTTCAATTTCATTTATATACTTTCGTATCTTATGACGCAATTCATTTTGTCTATGCTCAGTCCCCCACAACTGGCTCATTACTATTTTAAAAAAATCTGTATACCCATATAAAAATGTTAATTGTATTCTACATATTTTTATTAATTTTTCAATAGGACCTATATTGATATTCTGAACTTCAATAACTTGATTTTGTAATATTTGCAATCCCTCCTCAACAATGAAATTAAATATTTCCTCTTTACTCTTGAAATGATAGTATAATGTCCCCTTTACAAGTCCAGCATTGGCAGCTATATCATCCATAGTAGCACCTCTATATCCAGATTCAGAAAATATTTTTATTGCAGATTTAAAAATCAAGTTCTTTGTTTTGTTCATAACATTTCTCCTCATTTTTCAATAATTACTTATGCCAATATTATCAATATATTATATCATTTAGTTCATTATTAAACCACAATTCTACATATTACTATTTATATCAAAAATGAAACTTTCACTACCTATAAGTTAGAGTATAATTTTAGTAGGCAAAGATAATAAAGAATACTATATAAATAATAAAGGAGATGCAAAAGCATCTCCTCAATACATAAATTATCCATTATAATTAAGTTGACGAAACTAAATAGAATAGAGTTAGATTTATGTATGAATTAAGTTTAAATGATAATGGATTTACTTTCAAGGAGTTAGAGAAAAGAATTTATAAATATGCTTGTGATGAAGCTTGCAATGCATTAAAAAGCATATTAGAATCCTTGGATGAAAAACTACTTAATGAAAGAGATAGCAAGGTTTACCGTAATAAAGGCCGTAAGCAAACTTGTTTGAGGACTATTATGGGGAATGTAGAGTATTCTAGGCGTGTTTATGAATTAAAACTTGAGGATGGTAAGAAAGCAACTAAATACCTTTTGGATGAGTATTTAGGAATGGATACTATAGGAAATGTTTCTATAAATCTCGTAGAAACTATTTTGACTAACGTGGCGGATGTTTCTTTTAGAAAGACATCTGAGAATATTAAAACTATGTGTAATCAAGAAATTAGTGCTCAAGGCGTTTGGAACGTAGTTCAAACAGTTGGAGAAAAGATTAAAGAACTAGAAAATCGTAAAATTGAACTAGATGATAAAGGTGTGTTAAAAGGCGAAAAGGAAGTACCAGTATTGTTTCAAGAGCAAGATGGAGTTTGGCTCTATCTTCAAGGTAAAGATAGACCAAAAGGGAAAAATAAAAAGAAAGAGTTAAAACTAGCAGTATCATATACAGGCTGGACTTTACGTCCAGGAAGCAAAAAAGAATATGTAGTTGTTGATAAAACTGCTTGTGCAAGTTTTAGTAATTCTAGCCACTTTAAAAAGCTTGCTAGCGCAACAATTTCAGAAAAATACAATGTAGACGAAATTCAAACTAGAATATTAAACGGTGATGGAGCAAAGTGGATTAAGGCAACTTGTGAGGATCAAGACATTCATTTTCAACTAGATCCATTTCATGTAGGTCAAGCAATTATGCGTAAGGTAAGTGATAAAAGAACCCAAAAGCAATTATTAAAACTATTTAGAGAAGGTAAAATTGATGAAGGTCTAGAAGCTATTGTAAATATGATGACACTTACAAATGAAGAAGATGTTTCATTTAAGAAGCTTACTGAGTTATATGATTACTTAGCTCACAATAGAGATGGATTAACACCATATAAATTAAGAGGTAACATAGACATGCCTACGGCGCCGGAAGGCATAGAATACAGGAATTTAGGTACAATGGAACATAATATTTGTGATGTATTAGCTCAAAGGATGAAGGGCAGAAAAATGAGCTGGTCTATTAATGGTGCAGATAATTTATCTAAAATATTATCTGAAAAATTTAGTAATAGGTTGTTTGATACTGTGGATAAAATCTATAGAAATATTATTCCTGATAATGTTATTGATACAATAGTTACAAAACTACCATTAACAGTATTTCAAGCAAATAAAGAATCTAATAAATGTAAGGTATATAAGTGTAATAGCGCACAAATTCCGTACAGCGGAGCTGCCACAACGCTAGGTAGAAAAATAGTGCGTGATTTATGTGGATTAAAATCATTTAGTGATATTAGTTATAGTTAAGTATAAAGCGTGTGTAGGGAAATTCTAAAAATATGATGTAAAATAATGGATAATAAATTAAATAAAATTCTTGCCAACTTTTACTTGACTCAAACTACCTATAATCTTACTTTTGAAATTTTGATTATCTGTGATAAAATTAATATTAAGGTAAAAAATAAACTATGTATGTTACACATAATTTATTCAATATATCAGTTTTTCTATATTATTTACTAAATGATTATTCTATAGATTTAACTAGATATATCTAATTAAAATAAGAAATGGAGGATACTTGTCATAACTGTAACATTATAAATCTTTAGAGCTGTTATCTCTAAATTATTTAATAAAGTTTTGACATTTGTATTTATGATTCAAGTATATAATAGAACTACAAAATCTTATGAAGAAGAACTTATCGCTGGAAAGAAATATATAGAATGGACCTATGAATCACCAGTTGGTAAAACAATTACTGAACTTATTGCAAAGAAAAAATTATTTTCTAAGTTATATGGGAAGTATTGTGATACAAAGCTAAGCAAATCCAAAATTTCACCATTTGTAGATAGCTTTAATATTGATATGGCTATGTCGAAGAAGAAAATTAATGAATTTAAATCTTTTAATGATTTCTTTACACGAGAATTAAATTTTGATGCTAGACCAATAAATTCAGATAATAATATATTAATTTCTCCAGGAGATGGAAGAATAACTGCCTATGAAGACATTGACTTAGATAATATAATTCAAATTAAGGGATTAACTTATAGTTTAAAAGAGTTAATTAATGATGATAATGTAGCTAGTAAATATAAAAATGGAATATGCGTTGTATTACGCTTATGCCCTACTGACTATCATAGATTTCACTTTATCGATTCTGGTATTCCATATGAAAATCATCCTATAAAAGGGCACTATTATTCTGTAAATCCAATAGCTTTAAAATCTGTTCCTAAACTTTTTTGTGAAAATAAAAGAGAATGGTCTTTATTTAAATCAGATAACTTTAAAGATGTACTTCATATAGAGGTTGGTGCTACATGTGTAGGTTCAATAATTCAAACTTATTCCCCTAGAGTTAGAGTAAATAAAGGTGACGAAAAAGGCTATTTTAAATTTGGAGGATCTACAACTATATTATTCTTTGAACAAGGATCTATAGAAATAGATGCTGATATTATAGAACAATCTAAATTAGGCTTTGAATGTAAAGTTATATTTGGTGAAAATATTGGTACTAAAGTTTTATAAAATAAAAAGAATGGGTTACCCATTCTTTTTATTTTGGCAGAGCGTGAAGGAATCGAACCCTCAATGTACCGTCCGTAGCGGTATGTTATATCCGTTTAACTAACGCTCCATATTCAATTTTTGCAACAAGTTTATCTTATCACAAGCGGTTATAATAATCAAGTTTATAATTTGATTATTCTCATAATTTTATAAATTTAATACTATTATTCAACTTAGTCCCATATACAATTTGGAATAAGTTATCTAAAAATTAGGTTTAATTTTTAGATAACTATCCTTGTTCATGATGATTTTTACAAATATATATCAGAAAACTCTACCTCAAGTACTTCCACTTTACTTTTAATATTTAAACATTTATCTCTATTATTTTCATCATCCTGTAATCTTTCTATTGGTAACTTAATTATAAATTCACAACCAGAATTCTCTTCACTTTTCAATTCGATACTACCATTATGAGCTTGAGTTAAATATCTAACTAGATCAAGACCTATCCCACTTCCCGAATTCTCAGATTTTTTATTTCTTGAAGATTGAACAAATCTATTAAAAATTGTATTTTGCTCTTCCTTTGGTATCCCAATTCCTTCATCCCTTACCGAAATAGTTAATTGATTTATACTTTTCCACGCATTTATATATATATTACTTCCCCTTGGCGAGAACTTTATTGCATTAGAAATTAAATTCATTATTATTCTATCTATTGCTTCTGGGTCTACTGCCATTATGCACTCTTCAACATTTGTATCAAAAACTAAAGAGATCTCCTTCTGCTTAGCATATTTATCTATTGAAGATATATTCCACTCTATTAAGTTAATTACATCTAAATTCTCTCTTTTAATACTATAATGATTTTTTTCTAATTTTGTTGTATCTATTAGATTGTTTACAAGTTTTAATATTTTATATGAATTTCTTTTTATAACATCCATGTGATCCTGGCATTTACCATACCTTTTAATATCTTTATAATCATCCTTGTAACATTGTAAAACACTTAAAATTATATTTAATGGTGATCTCAAATCATGTGAAATATTCAAAATAAAATCTTCTTGATTTTTCTTAGATTCTGATAAATTAATAAGTTTGCTAACTAATTCATCTTTCGATAACTTAATAAGGTCATTTCTATTCAATATATTTTCCCTATCAATCTGATTATCTTTCAAAATATTAACCTCAACCATTTTTAAATCCCCTTTTGTAATTTTTTTTACTTTTTTTACCATATACCCTTAATATATAATATCACATAACTTCCCGGCTAACAACCATATTAAATAAATTTGATATGATATTTCTAATTCCAAAAGATTATATAATTGTTCGTTTAAGTTTAATAATTGAATATTACAAATTTAGATAATAATTTGAGAAATTTATATATATATGCTTATATTACTAAGTATAGTTTCTTATTATTTCATCCTTTATATACTTTAATATCAATATTACATAGGTTAATGTTCCAACAATAAACATAGTATCAAAGCTTATATTAGGATTAGCTATTTCTAGTATTATTTGTATTATTAATGGCAATGTAGCCGCATATAAGGTTAAAGAATATAAAGCTATATATTTGACTACCATTCTTAAAAATACTGTGAAAAGCGCTGCAACAATTGATACAATTAAGGAATTCAATAATAAATTAAAAAGTATTATTGAAAAATATGCTACCGTTTGATCTACTAAAGATATTATATCTAAATTATAATTCTTATATTGAACAAATGCACTCTTTAAGCCTCCCAATAAGAAACTAAGGAATATTGCATATGAGATTGATCTTAATATTCCTTCTTTCGCATATTTAGAAAAAACCTTTATGTCATATATAGAAGTTATAAGCTTTATAAAAAAATTAGTTTTATTAGTCATTTTCCCCTCCAGATAAATATTGTCTACTTTCATAAGGCCTATTAAGTATATTAACACATATTAAAATTAGTTTAAACTTCAAGGTTTATTATTTACTTTTATTGTCAATATTATATAAATAAAAGAGGACTTTGTAATTAAATAAAAGATTAATCGGCAATATCTTATTCAAATTCACTCTAAATATATTAGTTACTTCATTAGGAGGCATTTATTTGAGCATAAATACATTTTATTATAAAAAGTTAAAAACTAAAAAATTACCTAAAAGAATTATATATGTGCTAGCTTTATTAATAGCATTATCTTCTAGCTGCTTTTATGAGTTATACCGTTATAATAAACTTTTAAATAACTTCAAATCAGATTTTGATAATTATAAATTTTCTGAAGCTAATAATTTATTGATAACTAAACAAAACTTTAATCCATTTAAATTATCTATGATTAGTCATGATGTATCCAAATATCTTAGAACTAAAATTAATACTTTATCAGATGAAATCCAAGATAAGAAACTTTCTTCTGAAGATGCCTTAATTCAGTTTAAGGAAATAAAACGTTATAATCTAGTGAATGATGATGATCTACATAATGCTTCTGATTCGATAGACTTAATTCAAGATTCTATTAAAAATTATAACTCTGGTATTAATTCTTTTAATAATGAACAATATTCAGAGGCCATTTCATTCTTTAAAAAAGTTTCTGCTTTAGATCTTAACTATACAGATTCACTTATATACCTAGATGAATCAAAAAGTAAACTAAAGGAGAATTTATTTGCTTACTGCGATAATTTAATTAGCAATGATTACTATAGCGAAGCTATGTCTAAAATTTCAGACAATAATGATCTTTTGGGTGATGACATAGATGTAAAAGAAAAGATAGCAGATATAAAAGAAAAACAACAAGAATACTTAGATAAAAATTCAGCTATTGCTGAAGCTTCATCGCGTGCCTTGACAACCAATATTACATCAAAAAATATTAATACATTAAATATAGAGAGTACAACACCTTATCTTATAGATGTAAACATTCAAGATCAAAAGACTTATGTTTATAAAGGAAAAGCTGATAAGTGGCAATTGGTTAAAGCATTCACTTGTTCCACTGGAATAAGTGGAGAAGATACCCCTTCTGGATCATTTACTATTAAAGAGAGAGGTGATTGGTTCTTTTCAGAGGAATATAAGGAAGGCGGCAAATATTGGATTCAAATTACTGGAGACATTTTATTTCATTCAGTTCCATTTGCTAAAGACAAAACTACGGTTCTAGATTATACCATGAATAAACCTTCTTCTCATGGCTGTATTAGACTCTCTATAGATGATGCCAAATGGATTTTTACTAACATACCTAGAGAAAGTAAAGTTATAATAAAATAACTATTAAAAAAGCAAGAAGATAAATTTATTTTTGTCTTCTTGCTTTTCTTATTATTTTACTTAAACATATTTATATTATTCTAATTTCTTTTTCTAAATAAAATGAATATAAGTACTTATATTTAACCTTTTTACCTGTTAACTTAAATATTGCATCACTATAATAATCTAATTGTTTCCTATACTTCTCTTTAAATTCATCTTCATGACCTTCTATAATATAATCGGTTTTGTAATCTATAAGTATAATATCTCCCTTATATTCAAAGAAACAATCAATTATTCCTTGTAATCTTATCTTTTCATCCTTATATATATTATCAAGTGTTTTATCTACTTCTAAACTGCTTATCTCTGTATAAAAAGGTATTTCTCTATAAATCTTTTCTCCACTACAATTTAAATCAAGAATTTTTTTCCCTAAATCCGACCTAAAAAAGCTCAGTATCTTAGTAGGATTAATTACCTTTAATTCTTCGCTAAGCAAAAGCTCCTTTTCAAATAATTCGTGCAATTGTTCTTTAATTTCCTCCGTAGATGATACTCTATTAAAATCTATTTTTTTCATTACAAAATGAACTGCAGTACCCTTTTCTGAAGGAGTAAGACCTTTCTTCTCTTGAAGAAACTTAGGAACAACTTTTACCTTTTCTCTATATAATTGTTCAGTATCATCATCTTCTTCTGCATTCCTTCTCTTTAAATCTGAAACTGAAATATTACTTTTAATTGTTGTTGAAGCTTTAAATGGATATTTATATGATAATATTTTATCTACTTCTTCATATAGAGAATTATCATATGGTTTATTATTTATTATTGTTAACTCATATCCTTCACCTTGTTCTAACACTTCTGTCTTTGTCTTATCAATTAAGTCGCCCTTATTCCAAAAATTAACTTTCCACCTAGAATCATCATCCTTTAATATTAAATTTTCAGTTCCAAAACTTTCTGATAAGACACTACCATCTCTATGTTGGCATAGTGACATACAAATCCAATCTAAATATGACTTTCCTTTTAAAACTTCCGAAGGGGATATACGATTATAATCTAAAGATGCTGATCCTAACCATTTTTCAGCTGATTTTTCGAGATTTCCTACTGTACCTGTCATAATCAACTTTTCCTTTGCCCTAGTACATGCTACGTACAATATTCTCATTTCCTCCGACAATGTTTCAAATTTCATCTTTTTCTTTATTGATTCTTTAGCTAAAGTTCCTGTGCTAAACCTTTTTCCTATATCTATAAAGTCTGGCCCAAGTCCTAGTTCATCGTGATACAATATGCTTTTATTTAAATCCATAAGGTTAAAATTCTTTCCTAACCCGCATAAGAATACCACTGGAAACTCTAGCCCCTTACTTTTATGGATACTCATAATTCTTACTACATCCTCATTTTCACCTAATACTTGAGCACTTCCCATGTCACCTGAAGATTTTATAAGTTTATTTATAAAATTTATAAAATTAAATAATCCCTTAAAACTCGTTTTCTCAAATTGTCTTGCTCTTTGAAAAAGTATTTTTAAGTTTGCTTGCCTAAGCACTCCATTTGGCATAGCTCCAACATATCCATAATAAGCAGTATCCATATATAAATACCATATAAATTCATCAATTGCCATATAAATTGATTTATCTCTCCACTTGTCAACGGAATTAATAAAATACTTGCATTTAGCTATCAATACATCAGAATAAGATTCATTAATTGAATTATAAGTTTCTTCACTTATATATTTTATATTTTCATAAAAATAATTATCTTTATTTACAAGTCTAATATCACTTATTTCTTCTGCCGAAAATCCCATAATTGGAGATCTCATTACTGATATTACTGGAATGTCCTGCATTGGATTATCAACAACCTTTAAAAGAGAAATTATTGTTCTAATCTCAATTGATTCAAAATAACCAGATCCTGTATCTGCATACACTGGAATTCCTTCTGCACTTAACTCATCTAATAATGGCTCTGACCAGTTTTTAGTGGCTCTAAGTAGAATAACTATATCCCTATATTTTAATGGCCTATATTCACCAGATTCCTTATCTAAAACTTTAAAAATTTGTTCATCTTCACTTTTTGACATTAGTTCTTTAATTCTTTTCGCAACGATCCTACCTTCTAAAATAACATTATTTATTTCTTCCTGTTCCTCATTATCTTCTACAACCGTTTCATTATGGCTCTTATCAATTATATTAACTTCAATAGGGCCTCCAACAATTGTATATTTGAATTTATTTTCCTTAAAGTCTGCGCCTAAATTTAAAGCTTCCTCATCTGTATATTCTAACTCTCCAACAACTTCAGACATTACTTCTTTAAAGATGTAATTTACCCCATCTATAATTTCTCTTCGACTTCTAAAATTTTTATATAATTGAATTTTTCTATTCGTTCCATTACTTGAATCATATGTATTATATTTTTCAATGAATAATTCAGGTTTTGCTTGTCTAAATCTATATATACTTTGCTTAACGTCCCCAACCATAAATACATTTGGATTATCATCATTCTTTCTGGATACTAGGTTTATTATTGTTTCTTGAACGTTATTTGAATCTTGATACTCATCAACAAGTACTTCATCGAAATATTCTTTAAAATTCATTGCAATACTTGATGGAATTATATTATTCTCATCATCATAATCACTTAATATTTTTAAACATAAATGCTCTAAATCATTAAAATCTAATATATTTCTTTCTCGTTTTCGTTTACTAAACCTAGCACTAAATTCTAAAACTAATTCTATCAATTTTTTTATGTAATGATATGCCCCTTGAATATTCCTTAACATTTGCTGTGGATTTACTGAATATGCATTATTTAATAATTCAGATATTCCTTTTTTAACATCATCTCTAATCTTTTTTACAGTATTTTGAGACAACTCATCTGAAACCTTATCTTTTTTTATAGATTTTAATCTACTGAATTGTATTGATGATAATGAATTAAACATTTCCTCAAGTCCATTATCAGTAGATTCATAAGCATTCCTTATATAACTTAATTCCATTAATAAGTTATCCATATAAGGTTCTAATCCATCAGTTTTGCTAGTAACCTCAATGGCCTTTTCTAACATTTTAACATACCCATCTAACTCAATTTTTACGCTTTGAGCTAAAACTCTCACCCAATTAGTTCTATCCAATTCATCTAATTGTTTAATATTAAAAGACTCAGCACTATTAGCAAGCCATTTTTCAGGCCATGGACCTGACATTGTAAAGCTATATAAATCTAATACTAAATTTTTTAAATTATTATCATTTTTGTAGCTACTAAATATCTCAACCAAATTAGTAAACTCAGTATCTTCTTCCTCGTATTTATCTTCGAAAAGTTCTTCAATAACTTCCGATTTAATTAGTATTCCCTCAGTCTGATCACCTATTCTAAATGATGGATCTAGATCAATCCTATGGTAATTATTTTTAATTACATCTAAGCAAAACGAATGCATTGTAGTGATATTAGCTCTATTTAACAGCGTTAATTGCCTCTGTAGATTTTTAGACCTAGGATTATTCTCTAATTCCTTTGATATCGCATCTGCTATCCTTTCCCTCATCTCAGCAGCTGCTGCATTAGTAAAAGTTACAACCAATAACTTATCTATATCAACTGGATTCTCTTCATTAGTAATTATTCTTATGATCCTCTCTACTAAAACAGCAGTTTTACCTGAACCAGCCGCCGCCGCAACTAGTAAATTACAATTCCTCGTTTCAATTGCACTTAACTGTTCATCAGTCCATTTTGTATTACCCATATATAAATCTCTCCTGTACTAATTAAAATTGCTTTAGATGTAAGAAAACCTAATTAATTTTAATCAAAAATATACTATATTCTTTTATAGTACTATACTTCCTCATTTTCAACTTTAATTAATTTATTAGAATTATCAATTTCTTTTTTTATATTATTCCATATATCATTTGTAGATTTGTTTATTATAATTTTGTATTTATTATCTTTTATCTCTGTATCAAATTGGCATATTGATGAAAAATCACAGTATTCACAATGAGCAATGTTAGAATTCTTAGTGGGCTGAATTTTAATATCTCCACTTAGCATTTCTTCACATATCTCTATCATCTTCCTATTTACATATTCTCTAAGTATTCTAAACTCCTCTTCTGTTACAACATCACTAGTTGCCTTAAAGCTTCCATCAGCCTTAAATGATGCTGGTATAACCAATGAATATCCTTCTATATCCTTATCCATAGCTTTTACAACCCTCGCATCCTTTAAGACTAATCCTTTCATCTTTAAAGCACTTAATACTTCTTTTTCTACTTCTTCATCAGTCATTTCTTTTTTGCTTTTTATTATAGGATCATCTATTTTAAAGTATAATATTGCTCCTGGTTTTACTTGTTTATCAAGTATATATTTTGAATTCCTTATAAGTGCATCTAAGTAAACTAATAATTGCATTTGTAATCCATGATATATTTCATTTAAGTCAAATTTTTTAGCTCCAGTTTTATAATCTATAATTCTTATATAAGTTTCGCCATCTAAATCTAATTTATCTATTCTATCGATTCTTCCTTGAAGATACACCTTTTCATTATCACTTAAATCTAATGTTATAGCTTCTCCAGAGCTATAACTTCCAAAATCAAATTCAGTTTTAAATACTTCAAATTCACCTTTCCCTATTTGACTTGCAATAACTGAAACAGATTTAGATATTACTCTTTTGAACCTTTGCGCTAAATATTTAAATTTCTTAGTACTATTTAATATAGAATTACTTTCATCCATTAACTTCTTATCAATAAGGTTAGATATTATCTTCTTACATTTTTCATTGCTTAAATCAGACCATAGTATTCCATCTTCTCTAACTTTATTAGTGAATGAATCAAGCATTTCGTGTACAAATGATCCTAAGTCTGGTGGTGTAAATTCATATACTTTTCTATTTTTAGCCTTTAGCCCATATTGAACAAAATAAGAAAAAGGGCATTCTGCATACTTTTCTAACTTTGAAACACTAAATACTAACTTTTCTAAGTCATTCTGATAAAGTTTTCTAAGCTTGTTTCTTGGAACTTTATTTCCAATGTTTGAGTAACTAAGCCCCTTAAATATATTCTTAACTTTATCTTTAAACTCACCATTATTTTTAAACCATTCATATACCTCAGACCAGTGAGGCTCTATATATTCTTTATCAAAATCTTTTCTCATAGAAATTATAAGTTCATTAAATGTTGGAATTGGTGCAATAATTTTGCCAAATTTATTTTCAAGAATTTTTAAATCATAAATTGCACTTTCTTCAATTAAATTAGGAAATATCTTTTTAATTCTAGATATTACTATAGATGGTCTTAATGATTTACCCTCAAAATCAGCCATCGGATATGAAAGCATTAAATATTCACTACTAATTGTTAATGCTATATATAGTAGATACTGTTCTTCAAAAACTTTATTTCTAGTTGTTGATGATAAATTTATTCCAACCTCACCTAATGTTATTCTATCTCTATCAGATAATAGACCTTCCTCTTTCTTGGATGCCGGTAGAACTCCATCATTAATTCCTACTATGTAAAGAACTTTAACATCTCTGCCCTTTATTCTTGCTATATCTCCAATATTAACCTGATCTAATGCTACAGGTATAATTCCTATCTCTTCATTGGCGAAACCAGAACTCAATATTCTAAAAAACTCAGAATACTCTAATCTCTCTTCGCCTATAACATCGACCGCTTGATCTAGAATGTCTATAACTATACTTTCAACCTGACTATATTCCTTAACTTTATCTTCTAATCCTAATTCTTCAAAATTTTTAATCCATTCATTAATTCTGTCAAAAACTTTTACATCCACTAAAAACTCATAAATAGCTGAACATATATCTTTAACTTTATGTTTTCCATTTATTTTATTATGAAAAATCATCAATGGATATCTTATCTCTTCCATAATTTCAGCTATTAAAACTTTATCATCCGTCAATTCACTATTTCCTATAAACCATTTCTCATTTACTATTTCTCTTGATGTCCATTTATAACCCTTTACCCCATACTCTAATATAAAGTTCTCTAGCCTATCTATATATGAATTATCTATGCCAGTTAAACCACTCTTTAAATATTTAAATACACTTTCATAAGACCAATTCTTAAGCAAAATTTCAAAAGCAGAACTTATAAGTACAATCAATGGATTACTTAGTAATTGAATCTTTTTATCTAAAAAGTATGGAATATTATAATCTTTAAATATTACTGATATTATTTTTTCATAATCGTCTATATTTCTACAAACTACAGATATATCTCTATATCTATAACCCTTTTCTCTCACCAAACTTGTAATACTTTTTGATACTCTTTCTATCTCGTCATAAATATTACTTGCTTTGTAAAGTGTTATTCTCTCAGGGGTCTTATCATATTCATTAAATGGGTAAGAAAAAAAATACTTTTCTATATGATCAAGTTCCAGATTATCTTTAAACCTATAAGGAATTGCATTATTTAAGTTAACTGGCTTATCATAGGCTATATTGTTTTCTTTCATTATCTTTAATATTTTATTTTCAGTACTCTTTATAATATTGAATACATCAGTTATATCTTCAGAGTTGTTGTTTAGAGATTTGTTATCAATACAAAAAGTTATATTAACTCTTCTGCATCTCTTGGCTAATACCTTTATAATATCTAGTTGTTGAGGTGTAAAGCTAGTAAATTCATCTATCCAGACTTCAGAATCTACATACGCGCTACTTTCTAATAACTTTTTATTTAGTAATGTTAACTGATCATCTCCATCAATGTAATTTTCATGCATTTTTAAGTTAAATGCTTCATAAATTATCATCAACTCTTTAATTTTTTGATATAATTCATTATCATTTATTTTCTCATCTATTGCTCTTATACTATCAATGCTAATATTATACTTTTTAAATTCCGAAATCACTTCTGATATAATTTCATTAAATCCTTGTTCTCTAGACATCCTATTAAAATAATCCAAAGACTCAATATTTTCATTTATAACTCTATGAATTAGCATATTCCTTCCAGATTCCTTAATAATCTCTTTAACTCTTCCACCATATTCTTCAAAAATATTATGAGCCATTTTCTTAAAACTCAGCACCTCTGTCCTAAAAAAAGCATGTTCTCCTATTTCATGTAATATTTTATTTTCGGTCGTAAATGTATATTGTTCTGGAACTAATAGAATTAACTTATTTAAATCTAATTTCTTATCAATATTATTTTTTATCTCGTCAATGCAAAATTTACTCTTGCCTGTTCCAGATCTTCCATAAACAAATCTTATACTCATACGTATTTTCCATCCTCACATTTTAAATATGAATTATATCTTTCTCTAATTATCCCCATAATTATAATATCTATATATTCTCTATCTATATAACTAGAATATCTTTTAATATACTCCTCTATAAACCCACATTTTTTATAACACTTTATAGCTCTTATATTATAACTAGCAACGTATAATTCTACTTTCACAGCATTCAGCTTCTTAAATAAATATCTTAGAAGAGTTTTTATAGAATCTGCCCCATAACTTCTTCCCCAATACTCGCTACCTATCGTTATACCAATGCAGTATGTCCTACTATAATATTCTTTCTCCTTGTACGTTACAAAACCAATTAAATTATCATCCTCATTCACTATACTTAAAGCTTTTCTTAAATCTACTTTATTATCCATGCTATCAATTATTATATTATACTTTTTAACTTTCTCTTCACTATGTAACTTGAATAATATACTTACATCTTCCTTTTTTAGTAATCTTAAATGTACTTTGCTGCCGCTTAGCATAATTCACCTTCTTATAATAATTAATTTATTTTATAATCAGACATATTAATTATAATATTTCAAGTTTATTTTCTCCATAAAATTAATTCAAAACAAAAAAAACATCTAACAATTTGTTAGATGTTTGGCGGAGGATCCGGGATTTGAACCCGGGCGCCAGTTACCCGACCTACGCCCTTAGCAGGGGCGCCTCTTCAGCCACTTGAGTAATCCTCCATGTGCCTTCTATTTTAATGGCGGAAAGATAGGGATTCGAACCCTAGGTACGCTTACACGCACGCCGGTTTTCAAGACCGGTGCCTTAAACCAACTCGACCATCTTTCCATGTCTCACAACAAATATGATTATATCAACTAATTTTATTTATGTCAACATATTTATTTCAATAAATTTAATTTTTTCATTTAGCTAAAATTAATTTTAGCTACGAGTTACAGAATATCAAATAATTTAGAATAGTAAATTATATTTATTGAGCATTTATATAAATTTTCAACAAATAAAAATATATGTTTTACTAAGACTAATTAATTATATTAAAAAACACCTAACAAATGTTAGATGCTTGGCGGAGGATCCGGGATTTGAACCCGGGCGCCAGTTACCCGACCTACGCCCTTAGCAGGGGCGCCTCTTCAGCCACTTGAGTAATCCTCCAAATAAATTTTATATTTTTAGACAAAAAAATGGCGGAAAGATAGGGATTCGAACCCTAGGTACGCTTACACGCACGCCGGTTTTCAAGACCGGTGCCTTAAACCAACTCGACCATCTTTCCACATCTAGTGACATATATCATTATATCAATTACTTATACTTATGTCAACTATTTTATAATATTTTATTAAAATAAATTATTATAATAAAATATTAGCTTATAGATTTAATGTTTAGCTATTATTTTATCTTCCGTGTACATATTATGTCTACGCCAGTATTAAGTATATTCTTACAAATATTATCGCCAATATTAGTAGGAGTACTAACATAAATCCTACTAAGAACCTTTGAAAATTCTTTCCATAAGTGCTTCTCAACGCTTTTATTACTTTTTACTGATACAACTTTGTAATTGATATTACCTTTTACTCTAACTAAACTGGTAAAAACATCTTTATTAGGCATTACTAATTACTCCAATCTAAATTTCATTAAACTCCTTAATTCTTCCAACTAAAATTTGTGAATCCATAGAATCATCTACTATATCTAAAACACTTTTATCCATCTCTCTTGCCAATATCTTTATTATCTTTATATTGCAACTTGAACCATTGCAGTTTCCAAGACCTATCCCTGTACGCCTTTTCACTCCCTCTACTGTTCTTGCACCTAAAGGTCTTCTTATTGAATCAATAATCTCTCCCTCAGAAATATTATTGCAATTACAAATAATATTGCCATAACGCTTATCAAGAGAAATTATTCTATTTATTTGATCTTTAGTCATCTCTCCAAATATATATGTCTCTCTCTTTTTATCAATATAATCCTTTTTCTTCGTTATATTCATACTTACTTTAACTTTCTTTTCAATATCCTGAGCAATTGCTGGTGCAACTGATATTTTAGCATAATGATTTCCTACAACCTTTATATAACCGGCCTCCAAATTACTATCATCTATTAACATATCATTTTCGCTGTATACTTCTGTAAATATATTAACTATTGACTCTTTTTTTATATTTTTCAATATTCTTTCTGGCAATTCTAATTTAGCGCTAAAATTATCACTGATCTTAATTCCAATTAAATTTTCATTTTCGGATATTGGCACCTTTATCATGGAATTTTCTTCATCTATATCTTCAATAATAATTTTCTTTAAGTTATCGCCTATACTTTTCTTAACTATTATACACTTAACTTTTTTATTTTTCATTTCGCTTGTTACATTACCACACATATCATTAAAGGATTCATTTGGAATTGTATTAATAACTAGTTTACAAGTAAACTTATTTTTATTCGTAGTTACTCTGAATCCCTTAGAAATAGTCTTAATATCTATAACCTCTTCTTCTAATCTAAAATTCACTCCATTATCTACAGCTATTTCTGCATATGAAACAGCTAGGTTATATGGTGATATTATTGAAGTATTCTCAGAATAGATAGCTTTATTTGCCTTTAAATTTAAACTTGGTTCCACATTATAAAGTTCATCACTATCTATTATGCGAACTCCATCTATTCCTCGCTCCATAGAATCACTGTACACTTTATTTAATAGTTCACCACTCTCATCTAAGAAAAGCCTTAATGAACCAATCTTATTATATCTAACATTGAACTTTTTACAATGCTTCCTTATTATATCAATACCTCTTTTCTCCAAGAGAGCCATTTTACTACTACTTGATTCTGAACCATCATAAACTACAGCTGTATTTGCAAATGAAATATCGTTTGCAACATCATATCCCTTTTCAATTAACGCTATATTTATATTATATTTTGAAAGTTCATAGGCAACTGCACATCCAATTATCCCACCGCCTAAAATTAATACATCATAATCCATTACTAGTCCTCCAAATCTGAAACTATAAAGTTGTTCTTTTTCAATTCCAATATAATTAAATCAATATCATCTTGAGTTTCAGCTGCTATTGTGTGAAGATGAACTCCATTAGTTAATGCAGATAGTAATTTTGCTTTTTGTTCCTTATATTTTTCAATAAATTTATTTAACTCATTATAATTCTTAATCATAAGCATGCCTTTTATTTCTCCATACAATGGATGCTCCACTACTACATCTTCAATCATTCCACCATATTTGATTACTATACTTAATTCCTCAATCATCTCATCTTCAGTATGAATTACTGCAATAATTGCTTTAGCTTTATTATTATTTGCATTAATTATATATCCATCTGGAGTTGCTATTATATTTTTACCTTTAGCTCTAAGAATTGCTATATCTTTTACTATAACCTGTCTAGTTACAGAATATCTTTTTGCTATAAAGCTTCCTTTCAAAGGCTCATTACTTTCTAGAAGTAATTTAATTATATCCTCTCTTCTCTCAATAGAATTCATATTTCCCTCCTATTTTAATTGCAATCATCAGATATACTTAATACTTTTAAATATATATTTTTCGAGTCAATATCACTTTTATTATGATGATACTTGATAGAATTTATTACGTCTAAGCATTCATCATTATTAATACTCTCAATCAGTCTTGCTCCAACTTCCGGATGATTATAATAACTTATTATTTTCTTATTTTTATTATACTTCAAAAATTTCCCGCGAGTAATACTATTTAAAAAAACAATAATGCCTTTATAAAATATATTTAATTTAGATTCTAATTTTCCTATGTCATGCAATAATGCACACCTAGCCATCCTTTTTTTATCGATATCAACTATATTATTATCCTCTATATATTTTATAGCCGTTCTACAGACTCTTATTGAATGTTGCCGCTCTGATTTAGTAAGTTTCATAAATAAATTCAACTCAGAAATACTAAGATACATCTTTAGTATTTCCATATCTTCCTTAACGAATATAGATTCTATTGCCCAATAAAATTGTTTTATTCTATATGAAAACATTCCTATCTCCTATGCTTATTCATACTAAACATAATTAAATAATTAAATAATTGTATAATAAAAGAAGTTATGAATTAATTCATAACTTCTTAATGGTGGAGATAAAGAGATTCGAACTCTTGACCCCCTGCGTGCAAGGCAGGTGCTCTCCCAACTGAGCTATACCCCCATGGTGGACCTTCAGGGACTCGAACCCTAGACCTACCGGTTATGAGCCGGTTGCTCTAACCAACTGAGCTAAAGATCCCTTTTAAATTTTACCTGGCGACTTCCTACTCTCCCACACAGTCTCCCATGCAGTACCATCAGCGTAATAGACCTTAACTTTCCTGTTCGGAATGGGAAGGAGTGTTACCTCTATGCCATCATCACCAGATCATTACAAATAATATTATACTTTGGAACATATCTTATGTCAAGTATTTTTTATATTATTCTTTCAAAATTGCACACAGTTTCTTTAATGTATTTACAACTTGACTATATTGGTCAAGCCCTCGACCTATTAGTATCAGTCAGCTAAATATGTTACCATACTTACACCTCTGACCTATCAACCTTGTAGTCTTCAAGGGGTCTTACTAGCTTATGCTATGGGAAATCTCATCTTGAGGTGGGCTTCACACTTAGATGCTTTCAGCGTTTATCCCTTCCCGACTTAGCTACCCAGCTATGCTTCTGGCGAAACAACTGGTACACCATAGGTCAGTCCATCCCGGTCCTCTCGTACTAAGGACAGCTCCTCTCAAATTTCCTACGCCCGCGACGGATAGGGACCGAACTGTCTCACGACGTTCTGAACCCAGCTCGCGTGCCGCTTTAATGGGCGAACAGCCCAACCCTTGGGACCTACTTCAGCCCCAGGATGCGACGAGCCGACATCGAGGTGCCAAACCTCCCCGTCGATGTGAACTCTTGGGGGAGATCAGCCTGTTATCCCCGAGGTAGCTTTTATCCGTTGAGCGATGGCCCTCCCACGAGGTACCACCGGATCACTAAGCCCGACTTTCGTCCCTGCTCCACTTGTAGGTGTCGCAGTCAGGCTCCCTTCTGCCTTTACACTCTTCGAACGATTTCCGACCGTTCTGAGGGAACCTTTGGGCGCCTCCGTTACATTTTAGGAGGCGACCGCCCCAGTCAAACTGCCCACCTAACAATGTCCTGTCACCAGTTTCATGGCATCCAGTTAGAACTTCAATACTATCAGGGTGGTATCCCAACAACGACTCCACCAAGGCTGACGCCCTAGTTTCCCAGTCTCCCACCTATCCTGTACAGACAATACCGAAATTCAATGCTAAGCTACAGTAAAGCTCTACGGGGTCTTTCCGTCCAATCGCGGGTAGCGAGCATCTTCACTCGCACTACAACTTCGCCGGATTTGCAGTTGAGACAGTGCACAAGTCATTACGCCATTCGTGCGGGTCAGAACTTACCTGACAAGGAATTTCGCTACCTTAGGACCGTTATAGTTACGGCCGCCGTTTACTGGGGCTTAAGTTCACACCTTCGCGTTACCACTAAGTATTCCCCTTAACCTTCCAGCACCGGGCAGGCGTCAGCCCCTATACATCAGCTTTCGCTTTAGCAGAGACCTGTGTTTTTGTTAAACAGTTGCTTGTGCCTATTCTCTGCGGCCTGATTTCTCAGGCACCCCTTCTCCCGAAGTTACGGGGTCAATTTGCCTAGTTCCTTAACTGCAATTCTTCCGTCGGCCTTAGGATTCTCTCCTCATCTACCTGTGTCGGTTTGCGGTACGGGCACTACTTCTCTCTCTAGATGCTTTTCTTGGAAGCATGGAATCAGATACTTCGGTTCCGTAGAACCTTCCCCATCACGCCTCAGAATTGTTGAAACGGATTTGCCAATCCCAACTCCCTAAACGCTTAGACTAGCATCCAATAGCTAGCACATCC
>NZ_CP014331.1:3255552-3348052 GCF_002969175.1 Clostridium sp. MF28 | reverse complement strand
TCTTATTATACTTATTACTTCATCTATGTTATCTAATGCTATTTTTAAACCTTCTAAGATATGTGCTCTAGCCTCTGCCTTGTTTAAATCAAATATAGTTCTTCTTGTTATAACTTCTTTTTGAAATTCTACATAATTTTCTAGTATTTGCTTTAAATTTAAAACCTTTGGCTCATTATTGACTAATGCTAACATAATAATGCCAAATGTATCTTGAAGCTTTGTATGCTTATATAATAAATTCAATACTACACTTGGATTAGCATCTCTTTTAAGCTCGATTACGATTCTCATACCGTCTCTGTCTGATTCGTCTCTCAAATCAGAGATTCCAGTAATCTTTTTATCTTTTACTAAATCAGCAATATTTTCTACAAGTTTTGCCTTATTTACTTGATATGGTATCTCAGTAACGATTATCGAGTGTCTTCCATTTTCTTCCTCTATTTCAGCATTCGCTCTTACTATTATCTTTCCCTTACCAGTTTCATATGCAGCCCTAATTCCTGCTTTCCCCATAATGGTAGCCCCTGTAGGAAAATCCGGTCCTGTAATTTTAGTCATAAGTTCCAAAACTGTGCTTTCAGGATTATCTATAAGCATAATAGTCCCATCAATTATTTCAGCTAAATTGTGTGGCGGAATATTAGTTGCCATGCCGACTGCAATTCCTGATGAACCATTTACCAAGAGATTAGGAAATCTTGATGGTAATACTACTGGCTCTTGCTCTTCACCATCAAAGTTAGGCATAAAATCAACTGTGTTCTTATTAATATCTCTTAACATTTCAACTGCTATTTTATTCATTTTTGCTTCTGTATATCTCATAGCAGCTGCACTGTCACCATCAACTGATCCAAAATTTCCATGTCCATCAACTAGCATATATCTCATTGAAAAATCTTGAGCCATTCTAACTAATGCATCATAAACTGAACTATCACCATGTGGATGATATTTACCTAAAACATCTCCAACTATTCTTGCACACTTTCTATATCCCTTTTCAGGAGTTAACCCCAATTCTTGCAACGAATATAATATCCTTCTATGAACAGGTTTTAGTCCGTCTCTTACATCTGGTAATGCACGACCAACTATAACACTCATTGCATAATCTATATAACATTTCTTCATTTCGTTTTTAATATCTACTGGTATAACTTTTCCTTCATTAAAATCCATGTACTTCACCTCGTATTTCAGTACTAAATATCTAAATTAACAACATTTCTAGCATTTTGTTGTATAAATTCTTTTCTTGGCTCAACTTTTTCCCCCATCAATATGGTGAAAATTTCATCGGCAGCCATAGCGTCTTCTATATTTACTTTTAATAAAATTCTCTTTTCTGGATCCATAGTTGTATCCCACAATTGAGATGCATTCATTTCTCCAAGACCTTTATATCTTTGAATATCAGTTGAATTATCTTTTCCACCTAGCTCAGATAAAACACTTTCTAATTCAGGATCACTATATGCATAATAATCTTTTTTACCTTTACTAACTTTATATAATGGTGGTTGCGCTATGTATACATGCCCATCATCTATTAAATTCCTCATATATCTATAAAAAAATGTTAGTAATAATGTTCTAATATGAGCACCATCAACATCGGCATCTGTCATAATTATAATTCTATTATATCTAATCTTTTCAACATCAAAATCATTTCCTATGCCTGCTCCAAATGCAGTAATCATTGATCTAATAGTATCTGCATTTAATATTCTATCTAATCTTTGTTTTTCAACATTTAATATTTTACCTCTTAAAGGTAAAATAGCTTGGAATTTTCTATTTCTTCCTTGCTTTGCAGATCCACCTGCCGAATCTCCTTCGACTATATAAATTTCACATTCCCTTGGGTCTTTAGATGAACAATCTGCTAATTTCCCAGGCAATGTAGATCTTTCCAAGACTGATTTTCGTGTTAATTCTCTTGCTTTTCTAGCTGCATCTCTGGCTCTGGCAGCCATTAGAGCTTTATCAACAATCATTTTACCTATATTAGGATTTTCCTCAAGAAATATTCCTATATTTTCTCCAACAATAGAATCTACAATTCCTCTTACTTCACTATTTCCTAATTTAGTTTTTGTTTGCCCCTCAAACTGAGGTTCCTCAATCTTTATAGATATTACTCCAGTAAGTCCTTCTCTTATGTCATCACCAGTAAAATTCTTGTCATTTTCTTTTATATGTCCAAATTTCTTTGCATAATCGTTAAATACTCTGGTTAATGCAGTTTTAAATCCAACTAAATGGGTTCCACCTTCAACTGTATCAATATTATTTGCAAAGGAAAATATATTTTCAGTGTAACCATCATTATATTGAATAGCAACTTCCACGGATATATTATCTTTCACGCCTTCGATATATATTGGTTCTTCATGAAGTGGAACTTTGTTCCTATTTAAATAGCTAACAAATGATTTAATTCCCCCCTCATAATGGAAAACCTCTTCTTTTTCATCTCTTTTATCTACTAACTTTATATATATTCCTTTGTTTAAGAAAGCTAACTCTCTTAATCTTTGAGATAAAACTTCAAAATCAAATACTATTTCATCAAATATTTCTGTATCAGGCTTAAAATATGTCTGTGTTCCAGTCTGATCACTATCCCCTATTTTAGAAAGCTCATTAAGAACCTTCCCTTTACTATAATTTTGCTGCCATATATGTCCATCTCTCTTAACTGTGACAGTACATTCTTCTGAAAGAGCATTAACTACAGATGCACCAACTCCGTGTAATCCACCTGAAACCTTATATCCCCCTCCTCCAAATTTACCACCTGCATGTAATATAGTCATTATAACTTCAACAGTAGATTTTCCCATCTTAGGATGTATTCCGACAGGCATACCTCTACCATCATCATTTACTGTAATCGAATTATCCTCATTAATGTATACTTCTATCTTATTACAATATCCTGCTAAAGCCTCATCAATGCTATTATCTACGATTTCATATACTAAATGATGAAGTCCTCTTGAACTAGTGCTTCCAATATACATTCCTGGTCTTTTTCTTACTGCTTCTAATCCTTCAAGAACTTGTATCTGATTTTCATCATATTTTTTGTTATTTTGTTCCAAATCAGACTCCTCCTAAACTTAATAAGTATTATTAAAATTTTCAATTTTATGGAATTAAGAACTATATTCTATATCTGTCCTTTTTGTTAATGTAGTTGATGATATTGGTGATAAATATATTTTACTCTTATTATCTACTTCTGCTATTATAAACGACTTTGGTTTTTCTTCTGTTATTCTTTCTACAAATCCGTCTTCTTCTGCTAGCCTTAAAAATTGTATTGTATCAGAGCTATACATCGTATTTTGAAGATCGAATATTCCAATAATGTCTTTAATAGGAACTACTACATTTTCACCTAAATGCAAAAACATTATATATTCCTCCCTTGATTTAAAATTTGTCCGTTTGATACATTAAATATCTTGACTTTATCATCTAAATAATCATTTAAATCCTCAATTCCAGCACATGTTATTATAGTTTGTATATCCTTTATTGATCTTAATATATATTTTTTCCTATTTACATCAAGCTCGGATAAAACATCATCTAACAATAATACTGGATATTCACCTGTAATCTCTCTAATGATTTTTAAAGATGCAAATTTCATAGTTAAAATCGATGTTCTTTGTTGTCCTTGAGATCCGAAAACCTTAGTATCAATATTATTTATAAATACGCTAAAATCATCTCTATGAGGTCCTACAGACGTTAACCCCTTTTCCCTATCTTTTTCAATATTATCTTTTAGTTTTTTTAAATAATTATCTTTAAATTTTCCATTCTCTAGATTAACAGTACAATTATATTTAAAGTTTATTTCTTCTTTTCCAGATGTAATTTCTTTATGAATTATATCACCGTAAAAATTTATCTTATTTATATATTCTAACCTTTTTGAAATAATATAATCAGCATATTTACTTAATTGTATATCATATACATCTAAGATATCTTCACTAAATGACCTGCTCTTTAATAAAATGTTTCTTTCGCCTAAAACTTTATTATATTGTACTAAATTGAAGTAATAGTTTGGATTTACCTGAGATAATTCCATATCTAATAGTCTTCTTCTTAAACTCGGTGCTTCTTTTATAACTTTTAAATCTTCTGGAGAAAACATTACTACATTAAAAATTCCAAATAATTCACCTATCTTATTTACTTTTATATTATTTACTTTTATGGCTTTCTTACCATCTCTGAGTATATTTATATCGATCTTTTTATCTAATCTATTTTTCCCTATAAGTAAACTTATGTAGGCTGTACTATTTTCCCAATTTATTAATTCTTTATCTTTTGATGTTCTGTGTGATTTTGCAAAAGCACAATAATATACTGATTCTAAAATATTTGTTTTTCCTTGAGCATTATCTCCCACAAACACATTAACATTTTCAGTCAATTCTACGCTTAATTTTTTATAATTCCTATAATTAAGCAAATTTATATTTTTAACATACATAAAAATACACCTATAATAATTATATCATAAATAATCAAATAACTATCTCTATATTATTTCAAAATCTGAACCTTCGAAGTTTACTACATCTCCAATTCTTAATTTTTTACCTCTTTGAGTACAAACTTCTCCATTAACCTTTATCATTCCATCTTGCACATAAATCTTAGCTTCTGAACCTGAGCTAGCAATAGATGCCCATTTTAAAAAAGCATCTAATTTTATAATTTCAGTATCAATTTTTATTTTATTCATTTTCATTATATAAATATTAAAATAATATTTATCCTCCTATCTCATCAGTCTTACTGGCAAAACTAAATATTTTGCATTTTCATTACTATTTTCTTCAATAACACATGGGCTTATACCAGATGTCATTTTCATAACAACTTCATTATCCTCCATGTTCTTTAAAACATCTAGCAGATATTTTGAGTTAAATGCAATTTCTATTTCATCTCCTTGCAATTTTATCGAAATTTCATCTCTTACCTTTCCCAATTGAGAATTAGAGGTTATTACTAAGTTATCTTGATGTAAATCTAATTTTATTAAATTTGTATTTCCATCCTTAGCCATTAGGGATGCTCTTTCTATCGCATTTTGTAGTTCTTGTCTATTAACATTTACAAATAGTTTGTGTTCTTGTGGTAATAATGATTTATAATTTATGAACTTACCTTCTAATAATCTAGATATTATTTTAGTTCTTTTTAAATTAAATAATATATGGTTATTAGTAAATGTTATATCCACAATCTCATCTATATCTTCTAGTATCTTTGATACTTCATTTAATGTTTTTCCTGGAATTACAACTTCTATATCAATATCCGTATCTAAAAATTCACTTTTTATAGCTAATCTATATCCATCTAGAGCAACTAAGTTTAAGTTTTTATTTCTCACCTCGAATAATATTCCTTGAAGAATAGGTCTTGTTTCGTCTTGAGCGATAGCAAAAGAAGTTCCCTTTATCATATTTTTTAATATATTTTGATTTACTGATATTTTTAAATTCTCATTAATTTCAGGTAACTCTGGAAATTCGTTTGTGTTCATATAAACTACATCAAATATGGATTTTTCACAAGTTATTTTTATTAGCTGATTTTCCATAGTTTCTATTCTTATAGTTGAATTAGGTAGTTTTCTTATTATTTCTCCAAATATTTTAGCATCAATAACTATACTTCCTTCTTCCATAATAGTTGCATCAACTAATGTTTGAATACTAACATCCATATCTGAACCTATAAGAGTTATTGTTGAATTACTTGCATTTATATAAATACCTTCTAATATAGGCATTGTTGATCTACCTGTTATGGCTTTTTGAACTATTGATATACCTTCTAATATTTTTTGTTTTTCACATGTAAAGATCATTGAAAATCCTCCTTATTTTATTCACAAGAATTAAAGATGATAATTAGTAGTTAGATAAATATTTTTATAGTAATAATAGTAGTAGGGGCTGTTAATTTGTTGATAACTAGTATAATCGCTGTAATATCAACAAAATTTAGTTCAAAAATATTGTGGATAAATCAGTAACAAAACAGACTGGTTATCCACAAGTATAAGCGTAATATAACTAAAAAAATATTATCCACAAGTTATTATGTACTTATTATACAGCTCTGTGGATTAATTCTGAGTCAATTTTTTTGTAATGTCGTTAACAGTATTCTGTAATGAATCATCAGTTTTGAGATTCTCAGATATTTTCTCATAAGCATGTATTACCGTGGTATGATCTCTCCCTCCAAATTCTTCTCCAATTTTAGGTAAAGACATATCTGTTAGTTTTCTACTTAAATACATTGCTATTTGCCTTGGGTAAGCAACATTTCTAGTTCGCCTTTGAGATTTTAAATCTTCAACACGCAAATTAAAGTAACTAGAAACTACATCTTGTATTAAGTCAATAGTCACATGCTTTCCTTGCTTTTTAGATATTATATCTTTTAATGCTTCTGTAGCTAAATCTACAGTAACTTCTCTGTTAGTTAATGAGGAGTAAGCAATTATTCTTATTAGTGCGCCTTCAAGTTCCCTTATATTAGATTTAATTTTAGTAGCAATGTATCCATAACTTCATTTGCTACATTTAAATTTTCAACATCAGCTTTCTTTTTTAGTATTGCCATTCTAGTTTCGAAATCAGGGACTTGAATATCTGCTATTAAGCCCCATTCAAATCTAGATCGAAGCCTATCTTCTAATGTTGGAATTTCTTTTGGCGGTCTATCTGAAGATAATATAATTTGTTTATTCGCATCATGTAACGCATTAAATGTATGAAAGAATTCTTCTTGAGTACGCTCTTTTCCGGCTATAAATTGAATATCATCTATAAGTAAGATATCAACATTCCTGTATTTATTTCTGAATTCTTCATTCTTATCATCTTTTATAGCGTTTATTAATTCATTGGTAAATTTTTCAGATGAGACATATACAACTTTAGCATTAGGATTACCATCTAAGATGTAATGACCTATGGCATGCATTAAGTGAGTCTTTCCAAGTCCGACTCCACCATATATGAATAACGGGTTATATGCTTTTGCTGGTGATTCTGCAACTGCCAAAGATGCAGCATGAGCAAATCTATTACTATTACCTATTACAAAAGAATTAAAAGTATATTTTGGATTTAATGTAGACGACATTTCATCATTAACTACAATAGCTTTTGGTTTCTGATTTGACGAACTCTTAATTTCTTCTTTTTCATAGATTTCAGACATTATAATAAATTCAATTGTATATAATTTTGAACATACTGCTTTTATGGAGTTTGCAACTAAATCTTTATATCTTTTATCTAAAATATCTTGAGTAAAGGAATTTGGAACGCTTATCTTTAGAGTATTAGAAGAAATAGACAGAGGTTCGCAGCTTTTAATCCAAGTATTAAAACTAACTTCACTTAGCTCACTTTTTATAATATCTAAGGTTTTATCCCATAAATTTTTAAGATCGGCATCCATTCTTATTCCTCCAATAATTGTAATAAAAAAATTTTTATAATAGTTATGTACAGTTTATCAACAATGATATTAACATTCATATATTATAGCCAAGTATGTATATAAATATATCAACATGTTAATAACTATGTGTATAGATTAAATTTCTATAAATTTAATAACAATCTGTTATTAAGTGTTATAAACATGCTAAGATCTAAATAAAATCAACTATAAAGCATGTACTAACAATAAAAATAAACAAGTTATGCACAATTTTATCCACACATGTGGATAAGTTTTTATATTAATAAGTTATTCACAACATAATATTTATGATAACATAAGTAAATACTCATATTCAATAAGTTATCCACAAAAAAATATATATAAATATATTTATCAACAATTATTACCACCTTGACAGAAAAATAGTATATCTATATAATGATAAAGTAAAATTTAAATAGCGAAGTATAGTTTTTACTATAAATAATAAATTTAAGGGGGTGCATATGTAATGTTTATGACTTACCAACCTAAAAAGAGACAAAGAAAAAAAGAACATGGTTTTAGAAAAAGAATGAGCACTCAATCAGGAAGAAACATTCTTAAGAGCAGAAGACAAAAAGGAAGAAAAAAATTAACAGCTTAAGGGCCCATTAGTGGCCTTTTTTCTGCAAATGCAGGGAAAAAAGGAGTATAAAAATATCTATGATTTATAGATTAAAGAAAAATTTTGAATTTACAATTGTATATAAAAGAGGTAAATCATTTGCAAATGAGCTTCTAGTTATGTACATATTAAAAAATAGAAGGAATAAGGATAGAGATTTTTTAGCCTATAGCAAGGTAGGTATTTCTGTAAGTAAAAAAGTTGGGAATAGTGTTGTTAGAAGTAGATGTAAAAGATTAATAACTGAAAGCTTTAGATTAAATTATAATTATATAGTAAAGGGATATGATTTTGTTTTTATAGCAAGAAATCCTCTTCAAAGTAAAAGCTACTTTGAAGTAGAAAGAGCTATGAGAAGTTTAATTAAAAAGGCAGGCTTATATAATAATGAAGAAATTACTAATACGCCTAATTAAATTTTATAGAAAATATATTTCACCTGGAAGATCTTCATGCTGTAGATTTGTGCCTACTTGTTCACAATATGCAATAGATGCCATAAATAAATATGGAGCTTTTAAAGGTAGTGCATTAGCAGTTTACAGAATATTAAGATGTAATCCTTTTTGTAAGGGTGGATATGATCCGGTTAGGTGAGATATTAGGAGGTATATATTTTAATGTTTCAAGCAATAGTTAACTTTATGAAAGGGATATTTGATTCCCTGCATGACTTTATAGTTAGTATGGGAATATCAGATGTTGGGCTATCTTATGTTTTGGCAATATTTATTTTTACATTGATTATAAGAATTTTAATATTACCATTTAACATTAAGGCAGCAAAGTCATCACAAGGAATGCAGAAAATTCAACCAGAAGTGAAAAAGCTTCAGGCTAAGTACAAAGACGATCCTCAAAAATTGAATACTGAAACTATGAGGCTATATAAGGAGAATAATGTTAGTGTAGCTGGTGGATGCCTTCCATCATTATTACCTCTACCTATACTAATGGCTCTTTATTGGGTATTTATGGGGATACAAGGAATAGAAGGTGCTTCATTCCTGTGGATTCACGATTTATTTGCACCAGATAAATATTATATATTACCAGTATTAGCTGCATTGTCAACATATATACCATCTTATTTAATGTCTAAATCAACACCATCACAACCAGGTGGAATGAATATGGGAAGTATGAATTTAGTTATGGCTGGAATGATGGGTGTTATGTCATTGAATTTTAAATCAATACTTGTACTTTACTGGATAATTGGTAATTTAATTCAAACAATACAAACATATTTTTTAAACTATAGGCCAGCAATGAGAGAGATGGATGATAAGACTCAAAAAGATGCTGTAGCAGAATCAGATAAATTTGTTGTGGCAGTGGAAGAATCTAAAAATTCAGCTAGTAAAAAGAGAAAAAAGAAATAATCAAAAAGTGATTTTGCTTTGATATTAGAGGTGGTGAATTAACAGATGAAATCAGTAGAAGTGGAAGGAAAGACTGTTGAAGAAGCCTTAAATAAAGCTTTAAGTGAACTTGATGCAAATAAGGATATGGTTGATATTGAAATTTTGGATCATGGCTCAAAGGGTTTATTTAATGTTATAGGAGTTAAACCAGCAAGAATTAGAGTTTCTAGAAAATATAATTATATTGAAGAAGCACGAAACTTTATAGTTCATATACTCAAGGGAATGGAAGTTGAGGCAACTATTGATATTAAAGAAGAGAATGATAGCATTATAATTAATTTATCCGGAGAAAAAATGGGAGTGATAATTGGTTATAGAGGAGAGACATTAGATTCTATTCAATATTTAGTTTCACTTGTAGTTAATAAGTTACATGAACTTCCTCATAAAAAGGTTATACTAGATACCGAAGATTATAGAAGCAAAAGAGAGGAAACTCTTAAAGGTGTTGCAATTAAAACAGCTAATAGAGTTAAGAAAACAAAAAAATCATTTAAACTAGAGCCAATGAATCCATACGAGAGAAGAATCATTCATTCTGCACTTCAGGAAGATGCCTTTGTTAATACATATAGTGAGGGCGAGGAGCCGTTTAGAAGGGTAGTCGTTGAATTAAAGAAAGATTAAACTTAAAAAAGAAAGCCATAATGGCTTTCTTTTTAAGTTTATAAATAAAATTTATGACTAAAAAGAGAAGTTTTAGCTAATATAACTTTGACTATTTAAATTTTGTTATGTAAAATTGATAATAGTTAAAAAGGAGTTTTAGTTTAGAAAATATTCTTCTTTAAAAAGAGGAGGAAATTAAATGAAAGAATTTGATACTATTTGTGCGATCGCTACACCAATCGGAGAAGGCGGAGTTTCAATAATAAGAATTTCAGGGGAGAATGTTTTAAAGATTGCTAGTAAGATATTTACCCCTAGGAATAAATACGATATTGAAAGCATGAAAACATACACTATGAAGTATGGTAATATTGTGGATTTAGAGAACAAAAAAGAGATAATTGATGAAGTTATTTTAAGTTATATGAAAGCTCCAAGAAGCTATACGGGTGAAAACGTGGTAGAAATAAATTGTCATGGAGGAGTTATATCTACTAATAGTGTATTAGATCAGGTTATTAAAGCTGGTGCAAGACTTGCAGAACCTGGAGAATTTACTAAAAGAGCATTTTTAAATGGAAGAATAGATTTGAGTCAGGCCGAAGCAGTTATGGATATAATAACTGCTAAAACAGAGTTATCGATGAAAGCAGCTATGATTCAAAGCAAAGGGGCTTTATCTAAAGAAATAAATGAATTAAGAGGGTATTTGCTAAACGTTTTAGCGCTAATTGAATATGCAGTTGATTTTACAGAAGATGATGAGGATATCGTTGATGACAATTTAATTTTACAGATTAAAGATGGGATCGAGAATACAAATTCAAAAATTGAAACCTTATTGTCTAATGCGGATGCGGGTAAAATTGTGAGAGATGGACTCAATATAGTTATTGTAGGAAAACCAAATGTAGGAAAATCTTCATTACTTAATGCATTATTAAGAGAAAATAGAGCTATAGTAACAGATGTCCCAGGGACAACTAGAGATATAATTGAGGAATATATAAATCTTGATGGAATACCGGTTAAAATAACCGATACAGCAGGAATAAGAGATACAGAAGATGTAGTAGAAAAAATAGGTGTGGAAAAATCAAAAGAGAAAATTGAAGAAGCAGATCTAATAATACTCATGCTTGATGCATCTAGATATATAGATGAAGAAGACAGTAGAATAATTAATAAAATAAAGAATAGAAAATATATAGTATTATTAAATAAGATGGATTTGAAAGATATAAAAATTCAAGAAGAAATACTTAAGAATCTAAGTAATATAATAAATATATCAGCTAAAACTGGCCAAGGAATAGATATTTTAAAAGATGAAGTTAAAAAGTTATTCTTTAATGGAGAGATAAGCTCTGAAAGCTTAATAATTTCTAATGCACGACATAAGCAAGCGTTATATAAATCATTAGAAAATTGTAAAATGGCTTTAGATAAAATTAATGCTAATGAATATCTTGATTTAATATCAATTTATATAACAGCGGCTATGAAAGCTTTAGGAGAAATAACTGGAGATGAATTAGAAGAAGATTTATTAAACAAAATTTTTAGTGAATTTTGTGTAGGAAAGTAGGTAAAAGTAATGGCAGTAAATTATGATGGTGGTCAATTCGATATAGTTGTTGTTGGTGCAGGTCATGCGGGATGTGAAGCTGCATTGGCATCAGCAAGATTAGGCCTTAATACATTAGTATGTACAATAAATTTAGATTCAATAGCATTGATGCCTTGTAATCCTAATATCGGTGGTACTGCAAAAGGTCATTTAGTTAGGGAAATTGATGCACTTGGTGGAGAAATGGGGATCAATATTGATAATACATTTATTCAGTCAAGAATGTTGAATACTTCAAAAGGACCAGCTGTTCACTCATTGAGAGCTCAAGCAGATAAAAAAAGTTATCAATTTAGAATGAAGAGAATTTTAGAGGAACAGGAAAATCTTAAAATAAGGCAAATTGAGGTAACTGAACTTAATGTTGAGAATGGAAAGGTGACAGGCGTAGTTACTAAAAATGGAGCTATTTTTAAATGTAAGGCGGTAATTCTTGCAACTGGTACATATTTAAAAGGAAAAATTATAATTGGTGAAGTATCATATAGTGGCGGTCCTAATGGTTTATTTCCAGCTAATGACCTATCACAATCATTATTAGATTTAGGAGTTTCTTTGAGGAGATTCAAAACTGGAACCCCAGCTAGGATAAATAGAAGATCTGTGGATTTTTCTAAGATGATAGAACAAAATGGTGATGATAATATAATACCTTTTTCATTTATGAGTGAAAATATTGAAAGGGAACAAGTATCTTGTTATTTAACCTATACAAATGATGAAACACGTAAAATAATTAGAGATAATATAGGAAGATCTCCAATTTATAATGGGAGTATAAAAGGCGTTGGTCCTAGATATTGTCCATCAATAGAAGATAAAATAATGAGATTTCCAGATAAACCACAACATCAAATATTTATTGAACCTGAGGGGCTTGACACACTAGAAATGTATGTAGGTGGATTTTCATCATCATTACCAGAAGAAGTACAAATTAAAATGCTTAAAACCTTACCAGGACTTGAAAATGTTGAAATGATGAGAACTGCATATGCAATTGAGTATGATTCAATTGATCCTACTCAATTAAAACCAACATTAGAATTTAAAGATATTGAAGGATTATATGGTGCAGGTCAGCTTAATGGAAGTTCAGGATATGAAGAGGCTGGAGCACAGGGGTTAATTGCAGGTATAAATGCAGCATTAAAAATTAAAGAAAAAGAACCACTAATACTAACTAGATCTGATGCTTATATAGGAGTTCTAATAGATGATCTAGTTACAAAAGGGACTAATGAACCTTATAGGATGATGACTTCAAGAGCAGAATATAGATTATTATTAAGGCAGGATAATGCAGACTTTAGGTTAACTAATTTAGGATATAGAGTTGGATTAGTTACAGAGGAAAGATATGATAAATTTATAAAGAGGAAACAAAATATTGAAAATGAACTAGAACGATTAAAGAATTTAAAGGTAACTAATAAAAAAGAAATAAATGAATTTTTAATATCATTAAATTCAGCTGAATTAAGAAAGCCAATTACTTTTTATGAACTGCTACAAAGACCTGAATTAGATTACTTTGATTTAAAACAAATAGATTCGGAGAGACCAGAATTACCTCATGACGTTGGAGAGCAAATTAATATATTAACAAAATATGAAGGATATATACAAAGTCAGCTTGAACAAGTTGCTCAATTTAAGAAATTTGAGAAGAAATTATTACCAAAGGATATTAATTATAGTGATATTAAGGGGTTAAGAACTGAAGCAATACAAAAGTTAAGTGATATTAGGCCAATAAGCATAGGTCAGGCAACACGTATTTCAGGAGTGTCTCCAGCGGATATTTCAGTATTACTTATTTATCTTGAACATTATTATAATAAATAATTTTAATTATTATTGGAGGAATTATGAAGTTTTATGATTTAATGTCTAAATCAGCAGAAGATGTTGGTTTACAACTATCGAAAGAGCAGTATGAAAAATTTATTGATTATATGAAACTTCTTCAAGAATGGAATGAAAAGATTAATTTAACAGCTATAATTGATGATGAAGAAATAATCAAAAAGCATTTTATTGATTCAATAAAAGCATTTAAAAGAGACGAATTCAAAATTGCTAGCAGTTTAATAGATGTTGGTACAGGAGCTGGTTTTCCAGGGTTGCCTATTGCAATAATGAGAGCTGATTTGAATGTTACACTATTAGATTCATTGAACAAAAGAGTGAGTTTTTTAAACACAGTTATTAATAGAATTGGAGCATCTAATGTAACAACTATACATTCTAGGGCTGAAGATGGAGCAAAAGATATTAAGCTAAGAGAGAATTTTGATATTGCAACATCTAGGGCTGTTGCAAATATGAGTGTATTATCTGAATTATGCTTACCATATGTAAAAGTTGGAGGAAGTTTTATTGCGCTAAAAGGTCCATCAGTTGATCAAGAAATTACAGAGAGCACAAATGCAATAAAGATTTTAGGTGGAAAAATATTAGAAGTTTGTGAAATTAACATTGAAGATACAGAATTAAAACATAACTTAGTTGTCGTGAAAAAGATAGATAGATCTCCTAAGGGATATCCAAGAAGGGCAGGATTAATAAGTAAAAATCCAATTAAATAGAGATATTACATAAATAATTGAAATTTGATTATGTAAGCAGGTATATGATAAAATATTAAGGTAGGAGCTATATAGACAAATAAGGATAATAAGGTAAAATATGTATGTAGTATTTTAATAAGGGATGGGTTGGGAACATGAATAATGAAATAGTAAGTATTAGCATAAATAAAGTCATTCCAAATATTTATCAACCACGTAAATATTTTAATGAAGAAGCTATAGAAGAGTTATCACAATCAATTAGAGAACATGGAATAATTCAACCAATTACTGTAAGAAGGCGCGGAGAGGTCTTTGAATTGGTAGCAGGAGAGAGAAGACTTAGAGCAGCTAAGTTAGCTGAGTTAGAGACGGTTCCTTGCAATATTATAGATATAACTGACTCTGAATCTGCTCAGATAGCTCTACTTGAAAATCTTCAAAGAGAAGATTTAAATTACATAGAAGAAGCAGAAGCTTATTATAATTTAATAAGTGATCATAATTTTACACAAGATGAATTAGCAAAAAAGATGGGAAAGAAGCAATCAACAATCGCTAATAAATTAAGATTGCTAAAGTTAAGTAGTGAAGTCAGGGAATTATGCTTAAAGAATAAATTAACTGAAAGACATGCAAGAGCATTGTTAACAATTCCGACTGAAGAAATGCAATTAAGAATTGTTCAAAAAGTAATAAAAGACGGATTAAATGTTAAGAAAACAGAAGAATTAATTAACAAAGAATTGCTTAAATTAGCTGGAGAAGAATTAAAAAATAAGAATAAAAGAAATATAAGAGGTGTATTGCCGGCTAAACTTTATGTTAATACAATAAAACAAGTTTTGCAGAAATTTGATATTCCAGCTGAATATTCATATAAAGATGATGATGAATTTATAGAAGTAGTAGTAAAGATACCAAAAACAAAAAAATAAGAGGAATAATTGGAAGTTAAGGTTTTACCAAGTATTACCTTAACTTTAATTATATATACATGTTGTAATTAAATTTCTACATTTTGGTCTTAACTTAGGGCTTACATGAATAGAATTCTAAATGTAAATTTATTATTGCAAGTATATATTAATCTTATATTTATACACAGAAAATTAAGAATTAATGAAAAATATTTTATGATAGAATATATTTTATTAAGAGTTATTGTTTTTTAGAACATAATTCTTTTATTATAATAAAAAAGTATATATAATATTAATATGGAAAGGGGGGACGCTCTTTTAGGGCTGTGCTTATGAAAGTAATTTGCATTTTTAATCAAAAAGGTGGGGTTGGGAAAACAACTACTAATATAAACTTATGTGCATATTTAGCAATGGAAGGTTATAGAGTATTAACTATAGACATAGATCCTCAAGGAAATACTACGAGTGGATTAGGATTGGATAAAAGTAATTTAGACTTATCCATTTACGATGTGTTAATTTCTGATGCAACTATGAAGGAATCTATAGTAAGGAGTGACTTAGTCCAGAACTTGTACATATCACCGTCAACGATGGAACTAGCTGGCGCAGAGGTGGAACTTATAAATAGAAGTGATAGGGAAAATATAATGAAGAATAAATTAAAAGAGATTGAATCAGAATATGACTATGTGTTTATAGATTGTCCACCATCTTTAGGGGTATTAACAATAAATGCATTAACATGTGCAGATTCAGTGCTAATACCAATACAATGCGAATTCTATGCATTGGAGGGGGTTAGTCAATTAATAAACACAATACAATTAGTAAAAAAATCTCTTAATAAAAAGCTAGAAATCGAAGGCGTTGTAATGACAATGTTTGATTATAGGACAAATCTTAGTAATGAAGTTTTGAAAGAAGTGAAAAAATATTTTAAGAATAAGGTATATGAAGCTACAATATCTAGAAATGTAAGGCTTGCAGAGGCGCCAAGCTTTGGACTTCCGATAATGTTGTATGACGAAAAATGTAAGGGCGCTGAGGCGTATGTAAAATTAACTAAAGAGTTTTTAGAGAGACAGTAGGTGATAGAATGGCAAAGAAATTCGCCTTAGGAAAAGGATTAGGAGCACTTATACCGGAGGAATCAGATAATACTGCACAAGAAAATAATAGTTTGCTCATTCCTATAAATAAAATTAAAAGTGATGAAGATCAACCAAGAAAATTGTTTGACTCCGAAAAGATAGCTGAATTAGCAGAGTCAATCAAAACCCATGGTGTTATTCAACCTTTAATTTTAAGAGAGCTAAAAGATGATAGATACATTATAGTTGCTGGAGAGCGCAGATGGAGAGCGGCTAAAATGGTTGGATTAAAAGAGGTCCCAGCAATAATAATGGAATTAAGTGATAGAGATATATTAGAAATATCATTGATAGAGAATATTCAACGCCAAGACTTAAATCCAATAGAAGAGGCTTTAGCATATAGAAAATTGTTAAATGATTTTAAAATCACACAAGAAGAATTAAGTAAAAAAATAGGAAAATCAAGGGTTGCTATTGCTAATACAATGAGATTGATGAATCTGGATGAACGTGTTCAACAATATATAATTGAGAGTATCATAACGGAAGGACATGGAAGAGTACTTCTTTCAATAAATGATAAGCAGAAACAGTATGAAATAGCTCAGCAGGTAATTGATGAAAAATTATCTGTTAGAGAATTAGAAAGATTAATAAAAAGAATTAGTGAGGATATTGAAAAGGAAAAAAATAATGAAAACATAGGAGAAGTAAATCCTTATTATAAAGAAATTAAGAATCAGCTTCAGAACTATTTTGGAACAAAGGTAAATATTTTAAACAAGAAAAACAAGGGTAAAATAGAAATTGAATATTATTCAGAGGAAGATCTTCAAAGAATACTCGACATTATTAATATGTAATGTTTCACGTGAAACAATTATGAAAGGAATGACACAAGATTGGATATGCTAATTAGTGCAATGAATGATATAATGCCATATTTATTAATTGGAATGTCAATAATAATTATATTATTATTTATAATGGTAGTGGCCTTATTTAAAGCAGTTGGAAAAGTAGAAAGCAGATACAGAAAATTAATGAAAGGTACTACTAATAATAATTTAGAAGAAATGTTACTGGAAAGATTAGATAGTATTGAAGATGCTAAAGAAAGATCTGATAAGGCTCTAGAAGAATGTAAGAGATTAGAAGTTAAGATGAAGGATTGTGTTCAAAAAGTAGCAATTATGAGATATAAGGCATTCGAGAATGTTGGTAGTGACTTGAGCTTTTCGATAGCTATGCTAGATGATAGAAATGATGGAGTTATTTTAACTGGTATATATGGAAGGCAAGAAAGTACAACTTATGCAAAACCAATTGATAAGGGAATATCAAGATATGACCTTTCCGAGGAAGAGTTATATGTTTTAAATGAAGCAGCTAATAAAGAAAATTAAAATTAGTAGAATTGATTTTAGTTAAGTGGGCACCAATAGATTTTGGTGCTCTATTTTTGTATTTAAGAATGTCACAAGTTGGACTTGTGGTTACGGAAAGCTTTTGACTGTAAGTAAAGAAATAAATCTCTGCTGCAAAATTATAGCATGTTTGCCGACTTGAACTATGAACTACAAGGCGGTGTATCTTTTGTGGACATTGATAATTTAGAGTATAGTGAACGGAATGGTAAATATCATATGGTTTTCATGCCAAGATTTAGAAGAAAAATCATATACAAGAAGATAAAGAATTATATATGAAAACACCTGAATTATTATGCGAAAAAAACACTTGAAATTATAAAAGTGAAAGCATTTCTAGATTATATAATATGTTTGTAAGTACACCACCTAAATTAAGTGTAGTGAAATCTATGGGGTATCTGAAAGGTAGAATTCATTGATGATTTTTTATAGACACACAAAAATGCAAGTATAGAAATGGACAATTTTCTGTAAGGATATTATGTAGA
Source organism: Clostridium sp. MF28 (assembly GCF_002969175.1). NCBI lineage: Bacteria > Bacillati > Bacillota > Clostridia > Eubacteriales > Clostridiaceae > Clostridium > Clostridium sp. MF28. The sequence goes on along the minus strand of NZ_CP014331.1, from coordinate 3,329,672 downwards.
TATAATAGGAATGAGCATAAAGATAATAAAAGAGTATATAAAAATAAAATATAGAGAAGATATAGCGTATGAATAAATGAACCTTGAAGGAATATATCAACGCATTTACATAGATAATTAAGATTGATTTCCTTATTGAAAAATAGATATTATCTACAATGGTGCAGTTTTGTTTAAAGAAATTTACAGTTGAATAAAAAAACATATTACAAGCTATTTCTAATGACTAGAAAAATTTTTCTATAGACCTACCCGCTTGAAGTAGCTTTGTAAATATATTATTTTAGACTTTTCTAAATTCTTATTAGCAACTTATATTCAGCATTAATGTGAAGAAAATCAATACAGTATATTTCGCAATAAGTATAATTTACTAACATTATGATTAGATATCTATTAATACTTTTTTTACTTTTTGCTTGATTTCCATCTAGCCCTAAGTAAGTTTTGCAATCTCTAAAAATGGTTCGATCGCCTAACGAACAGCTAATATATAGGCTTTATTTTCAAGCTTGAGAAGTGTTGTAATTAATTTTTGAGTTAATTCTATTTTTATCATATAATCTTTATTATAGATATCAATTGAGTATGGCAGAACTAATCCGTTACACGGTAGTAAAGAAACTATTATTTGAAAGAAATCTAGTAATACTAGTTCTATGTTTCGAAGGAGCAAGCTCTACTATGTCGGAAATTTTAACATTATAACCTTCTGATATCATAGCATTCATTATATTTTCTAAATTCATTAATTGACGCGTATTTAAGTAAAAATTAAAATTTAGTTCTTTTAAAAAATTGTATATTGATAGTTCATCCGATACAATTGTGTTTTGAAGCATTTATGTATGGCTCCTTGTTGGCATTATTGTGTGGTAACTCAATTATAACAAGGATTTGTCATAGATGTTTTTTTACTTTATTTAGTTGTAGAATTATTCAAGCATTTTTACACTAGTATAGTTATAAGTAAGTGATTATAGCTATGTTAAAAACCAGAAAACTATTAAATTATAATATACCACGCATGGCTAGAAAGTTTTTATTATTAAAAGAAAATTAGCAAAGAAAATAAAGATTGTTTCACGTGAAACAATCTTTATTAAAAAATAATACAAAATAGTATTACACTGATGACAACTATATAAGTTTAAAATAAATTAATAATCATAGAAATGAGAATTGTTTTGTTAAAACAATTAAGAATTAAAAGTTACTAAAATTGAATATTTCAGAAGTGCTAGTAGTTCTAGGCCTATCTAAGCTCTTTAAAATAAAATAATAGATACCTCTAGAAATTGAATCTGCGAGATTCATAACAGTATATAATCTAGTATTTTGTAAAACTAAAAAATCAAATCCTCCGGATACATTTACAATACCAGTTATGCTCATATCACCAACAGCAGGAAGGTTCTTATTTAAAGCCAAACCAGGAAGTAGAGGCTTTTTCTGTATGAAAACTTTACCTATATTATTTATAGATCCTAAACAAGAATCGATTGCTATAATATATGGATTTATAAAATTAAAATTTATCTCATTTAATTTACTTACTATATTTTTTGCATGTATTGGATTTTCGAGTGTTCCAAATATATGTATATTATTCTTAGAAAAATGTTTTAATTTATGTCCTACTAATGGGCCTAATGAATCTCCAGTAGATCTATCACTTCCAATACAAATAAATATAATTGGTCTATCTTCATAAAGTATTGGTTGTAATTCAGCCAATAAATAATCTTTGATTTTAGTACAAGAAGCCAGTGAAGATGAGTTTACAGAAAAACTTTGACACATAAGAAAACCTCCTTTTATTAGATTTATTTCCAATAAAAAGAGGTTTTATTCATTGTCTAAAAATAATAAATAGAATACAAATTAAATTAATAATCACATCTAACAAGAAAATAATATAAAAGGTATGTATTAAGGCCGGTGCTAAGAGCACTTGAAATATTTGTTGTTATAGATTTTTTGGAATTTTATTTAGAACCGTAAGCGCATAATTAACTTCTTCCTTAGTTGTAAAATAACTAATGCTTAGTCTGACAGTTCCGGATGGATAACTACCTATGGTCTTGTGTGCTAATGGAGAACAATGCAAACCAGATCTAGTCTTTATTCCTTCACATTCTAAATAATATCCCAATTCAGAAGGATCGAGGGAATTAAGATTTATAGAAATACATGAACTTAGCCTTTTGCCAGATAAATCACCATAAACAGTTATTCCTTTGATGTTTAGCAAACCTTCTAGCATATGTTTTATTAAATAGTTATTATGTTCATAAATTGAATTTAAACCTACTGAGTTTATGTATTTAATAGATTCTGATAATCCAACTATCCCTGGAAGATTATGAGTTCCACATTCAAACTTATCAGGTAGAAAGTCTGGTTGTGATAAAGAATAAGAAAGACTTCCAGTACCGCCATGTATTAGACTTGAACAAGAGTCGTTAAATTTAGAGTCCAATATAAATCCACCAATTCCTTGCGGACCCAATAAACTTTTATGTCCTGTAAAAGCTATCGCATTAGCTTTTATGTTTTTCATATTGATATCTAGAACACCGGCACCCTGAGAAGAATCAACAATGAAAAAAATATTGTTTTCATCACATATTTTACCGATGTTATATAGGTCTTGTACTGAGCCTGTGACATTAGATGCTTGAGTCATTACAACTAGCCTTGTTTTATTAGTAATTTTCTTCTTTAAATCATGGGCATTGATAAAACCTTCAGAATTTGCAGCTACTATATCTAATTCAATTTGAAGATTCTCCTTACAAAAGAATAATGGTCTAATAACAGAATTATGTTCCATTGAAGATGTTATTACATGATCACCATGCCTTAAAATACCTTTGATTAATATGTTTAAAGATGTAGTAACGTTGTTTGTAAAAATAACATTACTAGGGGAATCATAACCAAAAAAATTGCAAATTAATTCTCTTGCATCATAAAGGTATCTATTACTTTGAAGAGAATTACTGTAATTTCCACGGCCTGCATTGCCACCTACATTTAGCATATAGTCACACATGGCATTAATAACTTGCTTTGGTTTAGGAAAAGTTGTTGATGAATTATCTAAGTAAACTTCCATATCAAGTATTCACCTCTAAAAAAATAATTTGTAAGAGCCCCAAATAATAAATATTATACCCAAAGCAAATAGGAAGTAGTCCAATATCTTAGTTGTATTATTGGCCAAATCAGGTTTGAATTTCTTAAAACCTTTACTTACTAAAATATTAAGAAAGCAAAACCAAGTTATACTTCCAATTATCATTGATGAGATTGAGAATATAAAATATATCCTTCCATGATGTCTCCAAACATTGAATATGGTTCCACTTAATGCAATCCATAATGATGGAGTTGTTGGATTGAGAAACGTTATCAAAAAACCAGTTAAAAAACCATTTGATGAACGTCTATAAATTGATTTTTCTAAGTTAAGGCTTGGCTTTTTAGCTGTAAATGATATTTTATTAGATATAATTAAAACAATACCAGATACTATCCAAAATAGACTGTGAAACTTAGGATTTCTGGTAAGTATTGTAAAAAGACCTAGGTTTATAATTACTATATATGTTATATCTGCGGATACAGCACCAAGTGATACTTTAAATCCCTCTTTAAAACCTTTTGATATTGAACGACTAACAGATTCAAGGCCTGAGGGCCCCAAAGGTATAGAGGCAACAAAACCTGTAAAAAAACCAATTAATATAGCTTTTAATATGTTAATTACTGAAAACATTATATTCTCCTTCTAATTGCATTTCTATATAATTATAAAATAAAAAGATATATTTTTCACTAAATTTATGAAGTTTTTATATGAATGTGTTCTTAACCTTTATAAATTTAAAAAAATATATATAATATTAATATAAGTTATAATAAATATTATATAGGTGGTGTAAATATGGATTATTATATAATAGTATTCAAAAATACATATGATGCAATGTCAGCAGAAAAAAAATTAAAAGAATTAGATCTAGAGTTTAGAATAATGCCAACTCCTACATCTATAACTATGAGTTGTGGGATATGTGTGAGAATAGATAAAAAGGCAGATATAGATAACATAATAAATGATGATTTAATGGAATATAAAAATGTATACTATAGAAATGATGAAGGATATATACTAATTAATAAATAGGAAGGGGGATTATGTTTGTATGGTAATTACTTAATAGAGTTAGAGGAAGATTTCCAATTTTTAAAGGAATTGAAATCTAATATTAATAGTACGCTGGTAGATATCATAAGTGTTAAATCAATCGAGCTAATAATAAATAAAGCACTTAAAATAGCAGTAGTAATAATTATAATGTATTTTTCTATAAAAATAGGTAAGCATTTAATAAAAAAGTTCGTTGATAAACAAATTGAAAGTAATGCAGTGATTTCTTTGGATTCTCAAAGGGCAAAAACTCTGGGGGAAGTATTGAAAAGTGTTTTAAAATATTCAGTATATTTTATGGGGATAACAATAATAATATCAATTGTATTTGGTGGTATGTCATTTACGTTTGCGAGTATAGGTGGAATTGCAGTTGGCCTTGGTGCGCAAAGTCTAATAAAAGATCTAATTAATGGATTTTTTATTTTATTTGAAAATCAATTTGGAGTAGGAGATCATGTAACAATAGGAAGTTTTAACGGAATTGTCAAAAGTATAGGAATTAGAGCCACCGTGATTAAAGATTTTACAGGGGATATACATTCAATTCCAAACGGGTCAATAGGTGGAGTTACAAATCATTCGAGGAATGATATTAGGTTCACGGTAGACATAGATATATCTCCACAGGAAGATATTAAAAAAGTTATTAACGTTATAAGAGCTGCTTGTGACGAGTTTAAGAGCAAAAACGAAGAATATATAGGTGAATCCATAGAAATAACTGGAGTCATAGCTCTTGAAGTATCGAAGGTTACAATAAGAGTAGTAGGGAATGCAAAGCCATTAATGCAGTGGAAAATGGAAAGAGAGCTTAGAATGTCAATAAAGTTAGCTTTGGATAAAAATAGAATAAATGTATCATTGGATGAGAAACAACTAGATAATGAAAATATAGAGAAGGATGGGGAGTAATGGTAGAAAACTTTAATCTCGGAGATGTGGTTGAAATGAAGAAGCAACATCCATGCGGTTCAAATCAATTTGAAATAATAAGGGTAGGTGCAGATATAAAAATAAAATGTACTGGCTGTGGTAGAATTGTAATGATTCCCAGAGTGAAATTTAAAAAGGAAGCAAAAAAAATAGTAATTGCTGCAGAAAGTTAGCAAAAAAACTTGATTCATTCTTTTATTAATGGTATAATCATTAATTGTAATCCCTGCTATGCAAAGCATAGCCGTTAGTCCGAGGGGAGGAGGTGAAATTAATGAGAAAGTACGAAACTATATTTATATTAAACCCATCATTCGATGAAGAAACTGTAAAAGCTAACATCGAAAAGTTTAAGGGTGTTATAGAAAATGGTGGAGGAACAGTAGAAAATGTTGATTTCTGGGGTAAGAGAAAGCTTGCTTATGAAATCTCAAAAGTTAGTGAAGGTTTTTATACTTTAGTTAACTTTACTGCTAACCCTGAATTACCAAGAGAGTTAGATAGAATATTCAGAATCACTGATGGTGTTATAAGACATATCATTGTTAATGAACAAGTATAAGGTGGCGTTGTAAATGAATAAAGTAGTTCTAATCGGAAGATTAACAAAAGATCCAGAACTAAGATTTACTCCAGGAAGTGGAGCAGCAGTAACAACCTTAACATTAGCAGTTGATAAATATAATACAAAAACTGGCCAAAGAGAAGCAGATTTTGTTCCTGTAGTAGTATGGGGCAAACAAGCTGAAAGTACTGCTAATTACATGAGTAAAGGTAGCCAAGTGGCTATTAGTGGTAGAATCCAAACCAGAAGTTATGATGCGAAAGACGGAACTAAGAGATATGTTACCGAAGTTGTAGCAGATCAATTTGGTGGAGTTGAATTCCTAGGAAGTAAAGGAAGTAATTCATCAGGAAATAGTTTTGGTAATAGCAATGAATATTCAGCACCAGCGAATGATGCATTCAGTGGTGGATTTGAAGAGGATATAACTCCGGTAGATGACGGAGATATGCCTTTCTAAAATTTTAAGTAAGGAGGGAATATAATGAGCAGAGAAGAAGGTAACAACGGTAGAAGACCTGGCGGTAAAATGAGAAGATCTAGAAAAAAAGTTTGTGCTTTTTGTGTAGATAAAGCTGAATTTATCGACTATAAAGATATAAATAAGCTTAGAAAATATGTTACAGAAAGAGGAAAGATTCTTCCAAGAAGAATTTCTGGAACTTGTGCTAAGCACCAAAGAGAATTAACATCTTCAATTAAGAGAGCAAGAAACATAGCATTATTACCATTTACAACAGAATAATGGTAGTAGTAATATTCCCCCTGAGAAATCAGGGGGTTTTTAATATAAAAAAATATTATTATTAAATCAATCTCTTAACCTTTGTGGAAAAATATAGCAAATTATCTATAAATTCTTGCAATACTCACAAAAAAAATTTAAAATAATAATACAAGGGTTTTGAGAGAGGTGATAGACTATGAGAAAAGATAATTTTAATATTATGACTAACATTAAAATTATAGAAGATTTAAAAGCACAACTTCTTTGTATAATAGGAGAGTTTTTCAGACTATTGACAAAAGGTAACAATGTAGCCCGTGATTCTATTTTAGATTGTATTTCAGGAGCTATAATTATACTATATATTCTAGGTGATAAGTTAGGATATTCATTGGTAGATATAGACCATAATATAAAATCAAAATTAGATTTAGGGGTAAGAGCAGAGGATCAAGTTGAAAAAGAAGGTAAAAGCTTAAGTAAGTTGAAGCATTATATTAGTAACAGAAGAGATTAAATATTCTTAGGAGGCTTTTTATGAATTGGATAACTATGCTTAAACGTTTGCTTAAGCCTGGATTACTAATTACAATTTTAATACTATTATTTGCATATAATTATACAGGCATAGGTATAATTATCCTAGTAATCTATTTTATAGATAATTTCCACCAATTAAATTATTACTTGGAAAAGGAAAGTGATTTTAACCAATTTATAAAAAGTATAAATAAAGGTATATCAGAGAATGCATTAAAGTCAATATATCCATTAGTATTGATAAAAGAAGATGGAGAAATAGTTTGGTATAATAATTTATTTAACACTTTAAAATCAGATGAAGAAAATACTGAAAAGAATATTTTAAGTATAGCCAGAGGCATAAATCTAGATGATTTTTTAAAGAATGAAAATAATTTGCATCAAAGATTGAGCATACAAAATAAATTATATGATGTATACGCTACTTTAATTGAAACTAAAAATAAAAAAAATCTATACTTATTATCTTTTAATGACATTACGAAGCTAATAGATTATGAAACCACTCAAGAGAGTGTAATGTTAATAGAAGTAGATAATTTTACAGAAGTAATAGATAAAACCGATGATAACAACAGACCGCTTTTAGTAGCTGAAATAGAGAGAACAATAAACACATATGCCAATAACTTAAAAGCAATGATTAAAAGATATGATACCAATAAATATGTATTATCAATTCAAGATAAGTATATTGAAGATGAAATAAAACACAAGTTCAATATAATGGAAGTAATATCAAAAATAGATAAAGGGAATTCAATTGAAATTACTTTATCTATTGGTATTGGCAGAGGTGGAATGTCTCCACTTGAAAATCATAACAATGCTAATATAGCTAAAGAGTTAGCGTTAGGCAGAGGTGGAGATCAAGTTGTTGTTAAAACTAATGATGACATAAAGTTTTTTGGTGGAAATTCAAAGGAAATAGAAAAAAGAACTAAAGTAAAAGCAAGAGTTATAGCTAGAGCTTTGAGTGAACTAATTAGAGAGAGTAGTAAGGTTTATATAATAGGACACAAGAATCCTGATATGGATTGCTTTGGATCTGCAGTCGGATTGGCTAGCGTGGTTAAGCAATTGGGGATCGGGTGTAAAATTATATTAAATAATGACATTACTGCAATTGGATATTTCTTAAATAAATTAAACAAGGAATCTAAATATGATGATTTATTTATATCAGTAGAAGAGGCAAAAAGTGATTTAGATGCCCAAACACTAGTAATTATTGTGGATGTTCATAATAAGAGTTATGTTGCTGATTTATCGCTAGTAGATAAAGTTCAAAGAAAAGTAATAATAGATCACCATAGAAGAAGTCCTGATATGATAGAGCATGATATACTTAATTATATAGAAGTATATGCCTCATCTACATCAGAGATGGTAACAGAAATTATTCAGTATATGGTTGATAAGCCTAAATTAACAAGAACAGAAGCAGAAGGTTTGCTTGCAGGTATTTTTATGGATACAAAAGGGTTTTCTTTTAAAACTGGTGTCAGAACTTTTGATGCTGCATCGTTTTTAAAATCCTTGGGAGCAGATCCTATAGAAATTAAAAAGATGTTTACTGATGACCTAGAAGATTATTTACTTATTGCTGAGACTATAAAATCTGCTGAAGTAAGAGATAATACAGCTATTGCTATAACCCCTAAAAATATTGATACAGTAATTATAGCAAAGGCAGCAGATGAATTGCTAAATATATCCGGAATATCTGTAAGCTTTGTTTTGGGGGAAGTAAATAACGATATATATATAAGTGGAAGGTCAGTTGGCGATATTAATGTTCAAGTAGTGCTAGAAGCACTTGGCGGAGGAGGACATATGAATATTGCTGGAGTAAAAATATCAAATAAGACAATTGAGGAAGTAATTGTTGAATTAAAAGAAGTAATGAAAAAATACTTAAGGATAGGTGAATAAGTTATGAAAGTTATTTTATTACAAGATGTTAAAAAGATAGGTAAAAAGGGTGATATCATTGAGGCTTCAGATGGGTATGCAAGAAACTTTTTATTTCCAAGGAAATTAGCACAAGAAGCTAGTGATGCAAATATGCACATTTTGAATAATAAAAAAGAAAATGAGCGAAAACAAAAGTTAGCAGAACTTGAGGCAGCACAAAAATTAGCTGAAGAATTAAAAGGAAAAGAAATAAAAATTAAAGCTAAGACAGGAGAAAGTGGAAAGTTATTTGGTGCAATTACTAGTAAAGATGTTGCAGAATTAATTAAAGAACAGTATAAGATTGAAATAGATAAAAAGAAAATTGTTATGGATACAATAAAATTAGCAGGCGGATATGAAATTGATATTAAACTATATCCAGAAGTTAGCACTAAAATGAAGGTGATTATTGTTCCACAAGAATAAGGAGGATTAAATTTGAATTCATATGATGACGCAAGCTTATTGCAGGATATTATTTCAGGAACCTTATCATTAGAATCACAAATCGAGGCTTTATTTTCTATAACTAAGAATGTACTCGACAAAGGAGCTTTTAGGGCTAGAACAGTTAGGTTTAAACTAGATAAATTCATTCAATCATCAAATCTCTGCGATAAAGTTTTCGCACTAAATACTATATTAGCAGAGGGAAAAGATTTAAAGGTTACACCTAAGGAAGAAGAATTGCAAAAAGCCATAAATAGAACAGTTAGGTTAATTTCAAATGAACTAGCAAAAAGATATGTTCAAAATAAAATCGAATCTCAAGTTGAACAATCTATTATGGAAAAGCAGGAAAAGTATATAGATGAAGTTAGACTTTCAGTTATAAACAAGCAAAAGGGTTCTGAAAATAAAAAGACTATCAGCAAATTGAATAATTTAATAGAATTAGATAGTAGAATTACTAGTAAAAATATTATGAGCTTTTTAAGACCAACGGATTTTAATCAAGTAGTTGGGCAAGAAAGAGCTATAAGATCATTAATATCAAAGCTTTCATCACCATATCCACAACATATAATATTATATGGACCTCCGGGAGTTGGAAAAACTACAGCAGCGAGATTAGCTTTAGATGAGGTTAAAAAACTTTCATTTACTCCTTTTGATGACAAATCTAAATTCGTTGAAGTTGATGGTACTACATTAAGATGGGATCCTAGAGAAATAACAAACCCATTGCTAGGATCGGTACACGATCCAATATATCAAGGAAGTAAAAGGGATCTGGCTGAGGTTGGGATACCAGAACCTAAACCAGGTTTAGTTACACAAGCACATGGAGGTATACTATTTATAGATGAGATTGGAGAATTGGACTCTATGCTTCAAAACAAGCTGTTGAAGGTTTTAGAAGATAAAAGAGTAGAATTTTCATCATCATACTATGATCCGGATGATGAAACAATACCTAAATATATAAAATATCTTTTTGATAATGGAGCTCCAGCAGACTTTGTTTTAATTGGCGCTACAACTAAAAGTCCAAGTGAAATTAATCCGGCTTTAAGGTCTAGATGTACAGAAGTGTATTTTGAACCTCTTTCTTCAAAGGATGTTGTATTTATAGTAGAAGATGCAGCTAAGAAATTAAAGGTAAACTTAGAAGATGGGGTTGCTAAAAAAATAAGTAATTATACATTTGAGGGTAGAAAAGCTGTAAATATTCTGACAGACACATATGGATATGCGTTACACCGATCTAAAAAATTTGTTGATAACTTAGAAATAAAATTATCAGATTTAGATGAGGTAATATCAGTTGGAAGATATACACCATATGAAAGACTAAGCAATGTAGACAAAAGCGAAGTTGGGCATGTGTATGGATTAGGCGTTAGTGGTTTTTTAGGATCTACAATTGAAATTGAAGCTACAGTTTTTGCTGCAAAGAAAAAGGGTTCAGGTATAGTAAGATTTAATGATACAGCTGGAAGTATGGCTAAGGATTCCGTATTTAATGCTGCTTCAGTAATCCGAAGCTTAACCGATAAAGACATTAAAGATTATGATATTCATGTTAATATAGTTGGTGGAGGAAAAATAGATGGACCTTCAGCAGGTGCAGCTATCACCATTTGCATAATAAGTTCGTTGTTAAACAAACCTATAAGACAAGATATGGCTATTACAGGAGAGATATCACTCAAAGGAAATGTCAAACCAGTTGGAGGAATATTTGAAAAAATATATGGAGCTAGAAGAATGGGAATAAAAACTGTTTTAATTCCAAGTGATAATAAAAATGAAATTCCTCTAAATACTGATGACATACATATTAGAACTGTAGGATCTATAAAAGAGATTATGGACATTGCCCTTATTTAATTTAATGAAATAGGTCTCCTTAATATGAAGGAGACTTTTTTTTGCAACTAAGAAATGATAGAATTAGAATGATGATATACAAAAGATAAAGGGAAAATTAATTGTCAATTGATAATTAGATAGGAGGAATAAAACTTGGATGCATCAGTTATGAGGAGTTTGCCTCAAAGCATAGAAGCGGAACAATCAGTTATAGGATCTATGATCATCGATAAGAATGCTATTGCCAAAGTTCTAGAGAGTTTAGAAGAAGCGGATTTTTATAGAGATGGTCATAAGGTAATATATAAAGCTATACAAGAAATGTTTAGAAGTGATATAGCAGTAGATTTATTAACACTATTAGAATATTTGAAGAGTTCTGATATGCTTGAGAGAGCTGGAGGGGTAACCTATATAACAGAAATAAGCTCTTCTGTACCAACTACTGCAAACTTAAGCGCATATATAAAAATTGTTTCTGATAAATCTACGTTGAGAAAACTTATTAAGTCATCAACTGCAATAATAGAAGAAAGTTATAATAATCAAAGTAATGTGGAAGATGTCGTGGATAGTGCTGAAAAGAAAATATTTAATATAGCTGAAAAAAGAACATCAAAGGATTTCGAACCTTTAAGCGATGTATTAGAAAGAGGATTTGCACAAATAGAGAAATTGTTCAACAATAAGGGAACAATTACTGGTGTAGGATCTGGCTTTACTGATCTAGATGCAAAAACATCCGGATTTCAAAGTGGAGATATGATATTAATAGCAGCTAGACCTTCAATGGGTAAAACAACATTTGCACTAAATATTGTAGAACACGCAGCTCTTAGAGAAAATAAAAGTGTTGTAGTCTTTTCTCTGGAAATGTCTAAAGAGCAATTGGCATATAAACTTCTTTGTTCAGAAGCAAACGTAGATATGTTAAGCCTTAGAACTGGAACTTTAGAAGATAAGGATTGGGAAAATATAGCTATGGCTGCAGGTCCACTTTCAAAGGCAAAAATTTATATAGATGATACTGCTGGCGTAACTGTTATGGAAATGAGATCAAAATGTAGAAGACTTAAAATGGAGTATGGAATAGATCTAATCGTCATAGACTATTTGCAGCTTATGTCTGGAGGAGCAGGTAGTGATAATAGACAACAAGAAGTATCTGAAATTTCGAGATCGATTAAAGCATTAGCTAAAGAAATGGAATGTCCAGTAATAGCTTTGTCTCAGCTGTCACGTGCGCCTGAGCAAAGAGCAGATCATAGGCCGATGTTATCTGACTTAAGAGAATCAGGATCTATAGAGCAAGATGCCGATATTGTTATGTTTTTATATAGAGATGAATATTACAATAAAGAAACTGAAGATAAAAATATCGGTGAATGTATAATGGCTAAGCAGAGAAATGGACCAGTTGGAACTGTTAAACTCGCGTGGCTTGGTCAGTATAGTAAATTCGGTAATTTAGATTTAATTCATAAGGAATAAAATTTAAATAATTAGTAATACTAAATAAAAAAGATATAAGAAATTTATATAAATATAAAATTTCTTATATCTTTAAATGATGTGAATAATATGATTATTATTAAACAGCTTTTGGAATTATTAATTTTAAACTGCTTTTATTATCATGGAGTAAAATATTACTTACATCAACTTTTGATAAATAAAAAATCCGCTGAAATAAAAATTCTTTTGAATTATTATTAAACATAATTTTTAATATTAAAAAATGATTTTTATAAGATATTTCTAATATATGTTTACTATCATAGAATGAATCTACATTTATGTAATAAAAATCTGAAGATTCTTCAAGTTCACATGTAGGAAGTTGTTCTTCGAGCTCAAGAGATAGCACGGAATTAATGAATTCTTTTGGGCTTATTAAACAATTATTATATACTAAAAAATTATCTTTCATATATATTCCTCCCTTCATATTTAATTATAGTTTGTGAAGTTTTAATACAAGCTATCCTATGATAGTGGTGGTTTATAATTAAGATATTCATATAAAATGATAAAATTTGAATAAATAACAAAAATTTTTTAATGGGGGCTATGATATGAATAAAAAAATTGGTTTCATTGGTTGTGGTAATATGGGAAGTTCTATGGTTGGAGGTCTTATTAAATCTGGATTTATAAAGGCTGATGATATAATAGTATCAACTAAAACGGAATCTTCTTCAAAGCGATTAGAAGAAAGTTTCCAAGTGAAAACAACTTTAGATAGTACAATTGTTGCAAGAGAATCTGATGTTATTATTTTAGCTATTAAACCTTTTATGTTTAAGGAAATGATAAGTGAAATTAAATCGGAATTAACAACAGATAAATTAATTATTACTATAGCTGCAGGAATTACAATTAGCAATATGGAGGAGTGGATTAATAGTAGTGCTAAAATAATTAGGACAATGCCAAATACGCCAGCACTTGTAGGGCAAGCAATGTCAGCGGTATGCTCTAATAAGAATGTAACTAAAGATGAGTTGGATTATTGCTTTAAGATATTTGAAAGTTTCGGAGAATGTGTTCAACTAGAAGAAAAAGATTTTCACGCATTTATTGCATTATGTGGATCATCACCTGCATATGTTTTCATGTTTATTGAAGCTATGGCAGATTCGGCGGTAAGATTAGGAATACCTAGGGCTAAAGCTTATAAAATGGCAGCACAGAGTGTCTTAGGATCATCAAAGATGGTCTTAGAAACAGGAAAACATCCAGGAGAGCTAAAGGATATGGTTTGTTCACCTGCTGGGACTACTATAGATGCAGTAGTTGAACTAGAGAAATTAGGTTTTAGAAATAGTGTTATACAGGCTATGGATAAATGTGCAGAGAAATCTAAAAATATGTAGTAATTGAAAAGTGGAGGTATATTAAATAATTATAATTATTTAATATACCTTTTTTATAACCTTAACCTTCCAAATCAGAATTAATTAATAGGCCAAATGATTTAGATATATTATAGTAAAATTCAAAATCTTCTTGAGCATTAAAAAAACAAGGAAAGTTTAAATCATAATTTCCCCAAATTGTTATAGGTTTATTAGTAAAATAAAAAGTGACGAAGAAAATTTCTCTTGTATTTAAACGAACTAGGAATGGTATAAGTTCTTTATCAACAAGTCTAAAAAATATACCAGTGTGCTCATCAAAATTTAAATAAGACGTGAATATATCTTTATCTTCATCTGAAAGGAGATGAAAAAGCGTGTTTTTGTCTTCAGGTGAAATTTTGTTTATATAAAAATCTATATAAGCGTTAGAATTATTGATCTCAAAAATATATTCTATTAATTTGATTAGTTTATTCTCACCATCATCAATATCACTAGCTACAAGAGTAAAATTTTTGAAAGAATATAAGCCATCAAGTATATTATTAAATCTTATATTAACTTTAGATTTAAAGGTATCATCATTTATAGGTATTAGTAATTTATTCATGTGATTCACTCACTCCCAATGTAATTAATATTAATCAAATAGTTTATGGTTGCCTATAGTATTGGTTATAGTTAAGTTGGTTTTAAGAGAATAATATATTTATTAACAGAATTCTTGAAGATACTTCTTGTGGATAAAATATTTATTTTCAGTATTATATTATCTGGTAGAATCTTAATAGAAAAGCAATACAAATAATAAAACCTACAATTGAGTTTATCATTCAATTGTAGGTCTTAATTTGAAATAGGAAATCAAAAACTTAAATTCATGAATACTAAATACTAGCAACGCCGCTTCTAATTGCCGCTTTTTTAACAGCTTCAGCAACTAAAGCTTGAACTTTTAGATCAAATGCTTTTGGTATTATATTATCAGGAGATAGTTCACCAGCCGGTATAGCATTTGCTATAGCATAAGCAGCAGCTACTTTCATATCTTCATTAATTTCTGTAGCCCTTACATCTAAAGCGCCTCTAAATATTCCTGGAAAGGCTAATACATTGTTTATTTGGTTAGGATAATCTGAACGACCAGTTCCCATTACTGCAATTCCAGCTTCTTTTGCATCTTCAGGAAAAATTTCAGGGGTTGGATTAGCCATTGCAAATATTATTCCATCTTTGTTCATAGTTCTAACCATGTCTTTAGAAACTATATTTGGGGCAGAAACACCAATAAAAACATCTGCACCTTTTATAACATCTTTAAGCGTACCAGTTTCATTATTTGGATTAGTTATATTAGCTAGTTCTTGCATGTAAATATTATGACTTAAATCTTTATCTCTACTTATTACGCCATCTATATCACACATTACTATATTTTTAACTCCAGAAGAAAGTAGTAACTTACATATGGCAGTTCCTGCAGACCCAGCACCATTTATAATTACTTTTAGGTTTTCTAGTTTTTTATTTACTATTTTTAAGGCATTTAACAGACCTGATAAAACAACTATAGCCGTTCCGTGTTGATCATCATGAAATACTGGAATACTTAATTTCTCTTTCAGTCTTTTTTCAACTTCGAAGCATCTAGGAGCTGAAATATCTTCTAGATTTATTCCTCCAAGAGTTGGCGCGATATTTACAACTGTATTAACAATTTCATCTATATCTTTAGTATCTAAAACTATAGGAAATGCATCTACATTACCAAATTCCTTAAATAAAATACTCTTACCCTCCATGACAGGTAAAGAAGCAAGTGGACCAATGTCTCCAAGTCCTAGAACCGCAGTTCCATCAGAAATAACAGCAACTGTATTCCATTTACGAGTATATATATAAGCTTTGGATGGGTCTTTATGTATCTCACGACAAGGTTCTGCAACACCAGGTGTATATGCAAGACTTAGATCCTTAGCAGTCTTAACTTCACAGGTAGGTTTGATTTCATATTTACCTTTTTTTTCTTCATGAAATTTCAAGGCTTCTTCATAAATATTCATTAAAAACACTCCTTAATATGCTAAATATATTCAAATTTACAAAAACATGATCTTGATCATAACAATATAAAACAATTATACGAATTATTTATAAAAAAAGCAAAAAAATATTCGATATGTGGTTGACCATAGAAAAGTACTTTGCTACTATTTAAAAGGAGAGGTTAAAATAAATTTAATGAAACTCCAAATTGATAATAAAAATTAAAGTTATTTATTTAAACTTTATATATTAAGGGAGGCAATATAAATGTCAGCATTTATTGTTTTAGGAGCTCAATGGGGAGATGAAGGAAAAGGAAAGATGACAGATTACTTAGCAGAGGAAGCTAATGTAGTTGTTAGATTTCAAGGTGGAAATAATGCTGGTCACACAGTAGTGGTTGGTGATAAAGAATACAAATTGCGATTAATACCATCTGGAATTTTATACGAAGATAAATTAAATGTTATAGGTAATGGAGTAGTTGTAGATCCAAAGGCTTTATTTGAAGAAATAGAATACTTAGAAGGTGTTGGAGTTAAAATATCGCCTGAAAAGTTAATAGTAAGCGATAGAGCACAGCTTATAATGCCATACCATAAGGTACTAGATAAATTAAAAGAAAAAGCTAGAGGAAAAAATGATATAGGTACTACAGGTAGAGGAATCGGACCTTGTTATACAGATAAATTTGAAAGATGTGGAATCAGAGTTTGTGATTTACTGCATGAAGATGTTTTTATAGAAAAATTAAGAGAAAATGTTGAAATGAAAAATGCTTATATTACTAAAGTATTAGGTGGAGAAGCATTAAATTTTGATGAGATACTAGATGAATACTTAGGTTTTGCTAAGAAATTAAGACCATTTGTTCAAGATACATCAGTTAAGGTATATGATGCAATTAAAGCAGATAAGACAGTTTTATTTGAAGGCGCTCAAGGAATGCTATTAGATATTGATTATGGTACATATCCGTATGTAACATCATCTAACACAACTGCAGGAGGCGTTTCAAGTGGTTCTGGTATAGGACCTAATATGATTACTAATGCAGTAGGTATAACAAAAGCATATACTACAAGAGTCGGTAAAGGACCATTCCCAACAGAATTACTTGGTGAAACTGGAGACTGGATTAGAGAAAAGGGACACGAATATGGTGTAAATACAGGAAGATCAAGAAGATGTGGATGGCTTGATTTAGTTATAATTAAAACTGCAGTTAGAGTGAGTGGATTGACATCATTAGCTGTTACTAAGATTGATACTTTAGCTGGTCTAGAAAAAATCAAAGTATGTGTTGGATATAAATTTAATGATACAGTTATAGATTACTTCCCAGCAAGTTTAGAAGACTTAGCAGAGTGTGAACCAATTTATGAAGAATTTGATGGCTGGGATGATAGTGTAGCTGATGTTAGAAGTTATGATGAATTACCTGAGAATGTTAAGAAGTATTTAGCAAGAATATCAGAATTCACAGGGACTAGAATTTCTATAGTTGGAGTTGGACCAAAGAGAGATCAAACTATGAGAATAGATAATCTATAGTTTAGTATTATGCTCGGGTATTGACTTTATGTTTTGTATAAAATATAATTTTATTGTAGACAATAATTACATAAAGTTATATTAAAGAAGGTGAAAGTATGATAACTAAAGATATGACAATTGGTGAAGTAGTTAGTGCAGATCAATCTAAAGCTCAAGTTTTAATGAGTTTCGGAATGGGATGTGTTGGATGTCCATCAGCTCAAGCTGAAACTATAGCAGAAGCTGCAACAGTACATGGATTAAATCTAGACGATTTATTAGAAGCATTAAATAGATAAGATAATTATTTTAAAAGGATTTTCTTTTTAGGGAATCCTTTTTTACTTATTAAAAAATATATTTATATCGTTTATGTTTTTTATGTGTAATTTAATTTTTGTGATTATAATAGATTATAAGATTAAATAATTCATTAACAATATTATTGATAATTTTTTATAATAATAAATATAAGATATAGTAAAGGAGGGGAGGAGTTGTAAATCAAAATAGATGCCATTTAGCTATAATTTATTCGTTAAATAAAAATGTTTCAAATTTAGCTTGAGATTTATTTTTGCATTTTACAATTGTTAATTATGAGTAAGAAGTTTACAAAAAAATATGAAATACATTATTATGAAGTAAATTCTAATTTAAGATGTAAATTGTCATCTATAATAGATTTTATATGTGATGTAGGCACTCAACAATCAGAAGCCTTAGGTGGAGGAATTGATTACTGTACGAAAAATAACTGCGCTTGGGTATTTTATAAATACGATATAAAAATGTATAGATATCCAATGTTTGGTGAGGTAATAAGCGTCACAACAGAAGCTATAGGCTTTAAGAAATTCTATGGATTAAGAAAATATACAATTAATGATGAGAATAATAATGTTATAGGGGAAGCACTAGCATTATTTTTTCTAATTAATATAGATAAAAGAAGGCCAATGCGAATACAAGATGAACAATATCATATATATGGAGTAGATGGTGATGTTGATTACGATATAAGCATGGATAAAATAGAAAGAACAAATGATGCACAATACTATAAGCAATTTAACATAAGATACAGTGATATTGATTCTAATAACCATGTTAATAATGTCAAATATGTTGAGTGGGCAATGGAAGCTGTTCCTCTCGATATCATTAATAATTATACTCTTAAAAGAATTAAGGTAGTATTTGAGAAAGAAACAACATATGGGGATAAGATTTCATCAACTGCTGCTATAAATGTAATTGATGAAAATAGTTTAAAATCATATCATACTATAAAAAATGGTGAGGGAACTGAACTAACGCTATTACAAGCAGATTGGAAAAAATAATAAAGGTAAATATAGAAAATTAGCTGTTGCAAGAATCTAGGTAATATTAATAATTACGACAGCTAATTTTATAGTATTATTTTTATAGATAAGTTAATAATTTTTAGCTATTGGCGGCGGACTTAGCTGCTAAATATCCAGAACTCCATGCCCACTGAAGGTTGAAACCTCCACAATCTCCATGCACATCTAAAATCTCTCCACAGAAATAAAGATTTTTAACTAACTTAGATTCTAAGGAAATATTATTTACTTCAGATGTATTTACACCACCAACTGTAACTTGTGAATTGTTAAAGCCATTAGTGCCAATACATTTAAAATCCCATTTTTTAAACTTATCAATTAATTTGCTGGTAGTTCTCCAATCAATACTACTGCACGGTATATGTATATCTTTTATCCCAACATCTTTTAAAATTGTAGAAATTAATTTTTTATTTATAACCCCAATTAGGGCTGTTGATATCTCTCTGTGACCAAACATAGAAAAATGTGTGGTAAAGAAACTTTCAATATCATCTTTACTTTCTAGTGGAAACATATCTATTCTTATAGTTACATTTAGATTTTCATAGAGAGCTTTAGAAGCATAAGATGATAATTGCATTATAGGGGGGCCTGAAATTCCATAATCGGTAAAAAGTATTTCACCAAACTCTGTTCGAATAACTTTATTATCAACTAAAATAGAAGCAGAGCCATCAAATTTTACTCCTGATAGAGCTTTTAAATAAGGATAATCTAATTTTAATTGAACAATGCCAGGAATAGGCTCTATAATACTATGACCCAATGACTTGCATAGTTTATAGCCAGATCCATCAGAACCTGTTTTAGTAGCTGATTTCCCACCACAGCTTAAAATAAGTTTTTTACAAGAAAAATTTTTAAAGTCATCATTATTACTTGTTAAAATAAAGTTATTTTTTTTACTTGTAGAATCAATTTTACAATTTGTATATAGAGGTATTTGTCTATCCTCTATTGCCATTCTGAATATATCTATTACAGAAGAGGCCTGAAGAGATTTTGGATACATCTTTCCGTTTTCCAATTCAATTAATGGCAATCCTAGAGATAAAAATGTGCTTTCAGTATCTTTAACAGTAAAGTTATCTAACGCCGCTTTAAAGAAATCTTGATTTTCACTATGGAAACACCCAAATGGGCGAGATATATTCTTATTAGTAATATTACATCTTCCATTGCCAGTTACAAGAATTTTTTTGCCAATTCTATCGTTGCTCTCAATAATTGCCACATCAAGTCCAAAATCTTTGGCTATTATTGCAGCCATTAGGCCAGAGGCACCACCGCCGACAATCATTAAATCGTGATAAATCATTATAACAATCACTCCCTATGTATGTTTTATTGACCATATAAAATTAAATCACATATTTTACCCAGTGCTAAAATAAACTGAATATTTTAAGTATACCATTAATTTATTAATTACTACTAAAATAAAAGGATTCAAATCATATTATTCAATATTTTATAATACTTTTAATAAATTTTATCATAGTAATATTAAGGTTAAAAGAAAGGAATACTAAAAATGAGGTGATTTTATAATGGAAGTAAAGGTAATTAATATGAATTCGGGAGATTTCGAAAGAGTATTTAAAGTGATCAGAATGAACTTTGATAATATAATGGTTAATTATCCCAATATGAGTGGGGTAAAGAGTTTTTCTTTTAATGATGTGGAATGTATAAGTGAAAGTGATATAGATAAATTTTTAATTAATAATAGAAATTTCTTGAAAATTAAATTAAAAAGAGGGATATCAGTACTTTTTTACAATGCACTATATGAATCATTAAAGTTAGAAATTAAAGAAGAGGTAAAAAATCTAAGTATTTTAAGAGATAAATATAAACTGTACAAAAGTAAAGTATGGGAAAAGGAAATGCTGTTATTTATAAATAATAAATTTCCTTTAGAAGTTAAGCTTCAGGAAAAAATTTTAAAAAGAATGGATATAGTATAAATATTAATAAAATAGATAAAGAAGATTTTTTAGAAATATGTTGTGGTGAAATAAAAAATATTGAAGAGCAAATTAATTTAAAAAAAGATCTTTTATCTAGTCTGAAGGAGGCTAGAGATTATATTTAAGGAACCTCTGAAATGTAGATATAATGCCACTTTATTAAAAATAAATAATATAAAAATAAAAAAAATGAAAAAATGTGTTGACAGGGAATCTAATTTTGGGTATTATAGTCTATGTGGTCAGCAGCTTGAATAACTCAAGGACATCTAGTTAAGACATTTAAGCGAAAGACAATATAGCATGGCTCCTTGGTCAAGCGGTTAAGACACCACCCTTTCACGGTGGTAACAGGGGTTCGATTCCCCTAGGAGTCACCATTTATATCTATCTTATGGGCGCATAGCTCAGCTGGGAGAGCACCTGCCTTACAAGCAGGGGGTCACAGGTTCGAGCCCTGTTGTGCCCACCATAAGATGGCTCAGTAGCTCAGTTGGTTAGAGTGCCGGCCTGTCACGCCGGAGGTCGAGGGTTCGAGCCCCTTCTGAGTCGCCATTTAAAATATGCTGGCATGGCTCAACGGTAGAGCAGCTGACTTGTAATCAGCAGGTTGTAGGTTCGATTCCTATTGCCAGCTCCATTTTAAATAAACATAACAAAACTTAATATGGCTCCTTGGTCAAGCGGTTAAGACACCACCCTTTCACGGTGGTAACAGGGGTTCGATTCCCCTAGGAGTCACCATTTTATCTATCTTATGGGCGCATAGCTCAGCTGGGAGAGCACCTGCCTTACAAGCAGGGGGTCACAGGTTCGAGTCCTGTTGTGCCCACCATAAGATGGCTCAGTAGCTCAGTTGGTTAGAGTGCCGGCCTGTCACGCCGGAGGTCGAGGGTTCGAGCCCCTTCTGAGTCGCCATTTAAAATATGCTGGCATGGCTCAACGGTAGAGCAGCTGACTTGTAATCAGCAGGTTGTAGGTTCGATTCCTATTGCCAGCTCCATTTTAAATAAACATAACAAAACTTAATATGGCTCCTTGGTCAAGCGGTTAAGACACCACCCTTTCACGGTGGTAACAGGGGTTCGATTCCCCTAGGAGTCACCATTTTATCTATCTTATGGGCGCATAGCTCAGCTGGGAGAGCACCTGCCTTACAAGCAGGGGGTCACAGGTTCGAGCCCTGTTGTGCCCACCATAAGATGGCTCAGTAGCTCAGTTGGTTAGAGTGCCGGCCTGTCACGCCGGAGGTCGAGGGTTCGAGCCCCTTCTGAGTCGCCATCAAAGAACAAGTTCTTATAGACTAGAACTTGTTCTTTTTTTATTGTTTAAAAAATTATAATCAAGTCAGATCTGTGGGTAAATTTTGAAAGTATTATAAGAACAAGTTATTAAAGGGAATTTAAATATAAATAAGATGTTAACACAGAATAACATAGTTTGCGAAACAGATTTTTCAAATAAATATGATTTATAATATCAATTTGTAGTAAAAATGAAAACTCTAATATGATAGTCATTAAGAGAATAAATATCATATTAGAGTTTAGTTTATTTAGATTATCTATTTTTTTCTAAATTTTTCTTAATCCTTATATCTTCAGAATAAAATTTGCAGAGCTTAAATTCTCCAATTAGTCTAGAAGCGATTCGCTCGCTATACTGCTTAGTTATTCCTGGCAAAGTTAAATTGGTTGAGATAAGCATTTTCTTATTAGCAAGAATTCTCTTGTTAATTATATTAAATAATTCAGTTACTGAAAATTCATTGAGGTGTTCTGCGCCTAAATCATCTATAATTAGTAAGTCACATTCTAGTAATAGTGATTCTAAACCTGAGTCATTATTGAATCTTATTTCCCTTAAATTCTTAATTAACTCATCAGAGGTTTTATAAATTACTAAGAATCCCATATCTAACACAGCTTTGGCAATACAATATGATAAATATGTTTTACCACTACCTGGATTTCCGAAAAATAATAAATTTGTTGATATTTCTGAAAAGCTAGGAAGATAGTCTTTTAATATATATTCTAAATTATTCTCCATGTTTTTTTTAGGAGAATATTTTTCATCTCCAAGTTTATGACTTGAAAACAAATTTAAATCAAAATTATCAAAGTTATTATACGATGTGGTATTTTCTAATTCTGAATTTTTATAGTATAACTTAATCAACCTTTGTTTATAGCAAGTACATTTTATATTGCCTATAAAGCCTGTATCCTTACATTTATTGCATTGATATCGCAAATTTAAATATTCAGGATCATAACCTCTTTCAACTAACATTTCGCACTTTTTTATTCTTAAATCTGTTATATTTTCCTTATAATCATCTATTGTCTTTTCACTATCTTTAGATTTGAGAATTGATACTGCCATTTTTAAAGATAATCGTTGAATTTTATTATCCAATTCAATAATCTCAGGATATTTCTTTGATATTTCTTCTTTCCTAAATTTCAAATTTCTAGCTTCATCTTCTCTAAGTTTATCATATATTTTTAAAATTTCTGTTTGATAACCTTTAATCATCGCTATCCCATCCTAAAAGTTTTTTTTCTAATGAATCATAGTCATACTCTCGAGCCTCAAAGTTATTAAATTTGAGAGATGATTTATCATTATTATTAGTAGTATAAGTTTTTTGATACTTATTATTTTTTGGATTTTTATTATCTTTAAGAGCTATATCTTCCAAAGTTCTAATATTATTTTTATTCCAATTACTTAAGATTCCATCGATATACTTGAAATCCGCCCTATTCAATCTTTCAAAGCATACATCACAAGCTTTAAATATAATTTCGTTTGAATACTTATAAATAAGAAGCCATTTTTCTATTAAATCCTGTTGTGGTTTCATTATGTCTGTATTATTTATACCTAAGTAAGTGAGAATTTTTCTTATATTAATCCACTTATCCTCTGCTTTTTTTATTAAGTTCTGAGCTTGCTCGATAGTAGTTATTTTTTGATCATGCCAAGCTATAGCAACCTTTTCTATATATCTAGAATCGCTTTTTCCCTTTGATATACAGTATTCCATTAAAATCAGAATTAATTCAGATGAAAAACCGAATTCCTTTTGCCAATTTAAGTAAAGTGACATTTCGTTTGGCGATAGAGGTCTAGCTAGAAGAGTTTCAATATCCTTTAGCATATCTTTAGTATTTGTACTATCCAAAGCTTCTAATAAGTCAATTTGTTTAGTAGATTTGGAGGGTTCTTCAACTAAATCTACGAATTCTACATTAAAATTACCCATCTTATCTATCTGAGTTAGCTTTATAGCTCCTTGATCATTCCAATAATTAAATGCATTCATAATGTCTGATTCTAACAAATTAAGCGAGGAAGCTAGTATTGATGAGCTAACGCCTAATTCACCTGAAATAGTATACTTTAGCATCAATAAATAAACTTTTACAAATTCGCCTCTAGCCTGTGGCATGTATTTTTCTATAAATACATTGTTAACAGGAGTGAACCCTAGAGATCTATTCTTTAACATAAATGTGCTCATTCCGTTTACTACCTACCTTTCAAAGTTTTTAATATATATTATAAAAACAAAACTCTATCTAATAATATTAGATTAGCATAATCGTTTATAATGTAAGTTATATAATAACCTAATGTATGTAAAATAATTATAGCATATTATCACCTTAATAAAGCGAAATATTAATCAACTAATACTTGGGATTAATTACTTTTATATAAGATTTGAGAGAATATAAAGAGCACGCATTTGTCTTTATAAGAAATTAACTAATTTAATAAAACAAATGCATGCTTCTAAATATGGATAATATTCATTAAAATAAATAATCATATGATGAGTTTATTTATATTTACAATACCTTCACCTTGAATTTGATTGGATATCTCATCAATAGGATCACATGCAACCTTTAATAAGGAAATCATATCTTTGAAAGTTATTGATGGATTTTTCTCACATAATAACGCACATAATCCGCTAATATAGGCTGTAGCAATAGATGAGCCTGTAAAAGTTTTATATGGTACTTCAAGTTTATTTGGGTAAACCTTAATTCCGTTTTTTTCTGAAATATAGTTATTATCAGAATTTAAAGATATAACACTAACGCATGCAGCAGATAGATCAGGTTTTAATAATTTACCATATGGTCCTGCAGAAGAATAAGTATAAGGCTTCATTATGGAGGTAGTTGAATTTAGACCACCTATAGTGATGCAGCTTGGTAGCGTAGCAATTCCCATAATAGAATTTTTTTCACTCAGGTTACTTCCGCTAGGAACTATCGGAATTAATCCTTTTGATATAGCATACTTAAATGTCAAATCAAAGCAAGAGATAATGAATGTATTATGAGTTAAAAGTTCAAAAGGCAAACATAATACCTTTATGTTATTTTCTTTAGATATATTAGATAAACTTTCTATAGAATATAATATATCCGAAGCAAATCCTTTACCGAGTTTATCAAATGCCTTGTAACAGAATAGCTTACTTTTATTACAAATTCCTTTATACATGTTATTTGATGAGATACCACTACTACACAAAATTCCGGCCATGGAGGTACCATGTCCATTATCATCATAAGGATAGCGAAAGTTATTAATTAAATCTTCAAATAACTCTATTTTAGTGCTAGGGGAAGTTAGGTCTTGATGAGGAAATATTCCGCTATCTACAAGTCCTATTCCTACTCCTGCACCAGATAAACTAAACTTTTCCGAAAAGTGGATTTTATTTGCAGTAGTCACGCTCATTCCGCACAAAAACAGGTATTCATCCAAGTAAATTTTTTTTATTTCAGGATATTCAGAAATTCTATCTATGCCTCTTGAATTTAGTTCGGCACTTATAATATTAGAGGATTCAATAATGTGATGTACAGTACCTTTATATGAACTGATTTTTTTTACTATTGAGGATTGAAAGTCTTTATATTGTATAAGTATTCTATAACTTTTATAAGCATTTTTTGATATATAATCTTTTAGATTATGGTCTAGCTTACTTTTAGATGAAAACATATATTTCTCCAAAATATTATTACTTCAATATATTATATGAAAAAGAATTTTATTGTTAATAAAAAATGAAGGATTAAAAAAATTTTTGCTATACAATATTTCTTCATCTATTGAATAAATATTGTATAGCAAAAATTAAATAGTAGATTGATTATTAAAAATAAATACAAGTATGAAACTTGAATAAAAATAATAATCAATCTACCATTTAAAAACTGTAGGTCTCCCCTATGTCTATAATTTTTATAGCTTTATCATTTAAATTTAATAATGATTCTTCAGTTTCCTGAAAATTCTCTAATGAAATTTTAAAAGTTTTATAATGAATTGGTATCATTGTAGGGCAAGACATCATTTTAAACATTTCATAACTCTGTTCTGGCGTACAATGCATATACGAAAATCTATCAGGTTTATAACAACCTACAGGCATTAATGCAACATCACAGGATATATTCTTAAAATTATTGGTGAGAGCTGTATCGCCTGCGAAGAACACGCTTTTATTTTCTCTTTCGATTAAATATGAAATACTTTCATCATCATGTCCAAAATAGAAGCGTCTCCCATCATGATTAGCTTGGTAAGCAGTAATTTTTATAAAGTCATCTCTATATACATCTCCAGGATGTAATAAAAATACATTTTTAAAACCAAGCAGTCTAGCAATACGAGTATATCCTTTTGGAACAATAAAGACAGCATCTTTATTTAATTTTTTTAGAGATGAAAAATTTAAATGATCCATATGTCCATGTGATAGTAGTATATAGTCTACTTTTAAATCATTTATGTATACTGGTTTTTTTACAAGTCTCTTAAAATATCCTAAGGAATTGGAAAATACAGGGTCAGTTATAATAATTTTATTTGATAGATTAATAATTGTGGTAGCATGACCAAACCAATTAATTGAATTTTTCATAATTTTATCAGATTTTATTTCAGCGCTTTTTTTTACATATTCTTTTATATTGTTAATTGTTAAATGGAATAAAAAATTAATGTTAGAAAAAAGATTCAAGTCCTCTCCGTCCTCTCCTAATGATTCCACTTAAATATTACAATACCAGCAATCATAATAGCAATACCTAAAAAATGATTTAATGAAAATCTAAGTCGTTCACTGCCAAATAACCCAAAGGCATCTATAAGTGCAGCAGCAAGTAATTGGGATATTAATATAATACCAATACCGAAGGTAGGTCCCATTGAGCTAACACTTTTTATTACGGTAAAGGTTATAACAACCCCTAGTGCGCCACCTAATAAATAAAGCTTGTTGGAATCCTTCAAATTAGAATAATTACCATCACCTAAAAATAAAAAAATGATAAGGCTTAAGACAAGGGCAATTATCTGAACTAATAATGTAGTTTCCCATACTCCGATTTTCTCACCTAGTCTGGTATTAAATACACCTTGAATACTCATAGCAATTCCAGAAATTATTGCACATATTATTCCAAACATAACATCACCTCAGAATTATTATTCCCCTAAGAATATTAAATATTATAAAAAATAAAAATGGTGTTATGTAATTAGCATGAATGCATTAATTAAAGTATAACCAAGTTGTCTAAATCCTTAATAAATTGATTTTGTATTTGAGATTCTGAAAAACCTAATGTCAATCCTAGACTTAATAGGTCTTCAAATAAAGTTAAGTAGTGATCTATAGATGGGAAAGCAATTAAATCATTTATGTCAATATATAGGTTTAGAAACTGATCACTTAAACAATAGTCATTAGGTGCCATAGATACTGCAATTAAATCTGTATATTTATGATCAATACCTAGTGTTAAGACTTGAGAAATACAAGTTATATATTTATCGAATATAGCACTGATGTTAACAGGTCTAGATTTTTTTAGTAAGTAGCTAAAACAATTAGTTTCACTAGCTAATGCACCAAGAGAGATTTCAAATTCTAGGTTTTTGCGTACTCGCAATTTGTGGGAGTCTAGCTCTTCATTTATAGATAAACTATCATTGTATTTTTTTTGTACTTTAAATAGTGGCTGAATATTCATAGTGAATCCTCCTACATTTCTAATAATAATATTATTTTACAAAATCTTTAAAATAAATGAAAGTTCGGAAAACGACTACAAAAAAATATTTTTAGAAAATTCGAAATTAAGAGATTATTTTTAAATTAATTTTACTTTCAAGGAAAATATAACTATAGATTTAGAGTGATTTTAAAAAATATAAAAAAAGACTGTACTGAATATAAAAATTCAATACAGTCCTAAAAACATAAACTAATTGGATTGTTTAACAGGCGATTTATTATGATAGTAAGAACGCTTAAACTAAAATTCTTTCAAAATATAAGATTTTAAGGGAGTATTCTTTTTTACCGTAGGAAGCTTCCATATTTCAACACTCTTAATTCTTAATTTAACAAGGTTATCAGTATTATATATCTCAGGGAAATTTAGCTTTACATCTTGCTTTTTATAGTCCTTAGGAAGATAACCTAAATTTGCAAGTGAAACAAAACTATCTCCAAAAGACTTAACAGTAAATCCGTTAAGTTCTAATATATCAAAAAGACTACGAGAAAGTCTCCTTATATAACCTTTATCGTCTATTTTTAAATTTATACTTTTGGTAGGCTCAAACAAATAGACTAAATCACTTGCATCAATTCTAAAACTCTTATAAGGTGCTATAATTTTATCAACAACTGGATATAATTTATCCAAATTTGGATTTTCAATAGATGTTAATAAGACAAAAGGCATAGGTGAGTTTCTATTTGCTCTGAATTTTTTTGACATATTCCTTTGTATTGGTGATATTACTTGATAGGTTTCCTCATCAAATAATGCAACTATATAGTACTTCATGATAAACCTCACAATCTCAATATATTGTATTAATAAAAATCTTAGTAAATTATAACACAATAAATAGAATAAAAGAATAGAAGAATAATTAAATAGTAATTATAAGAATAATTAGGTTTTTAAGGATATTTTTTCAATAAAAGAAATATTTATTCCAGTAATATATGTTTTAAGGGATATAATTACAACAAAACCATAAGAAAAATTGTGTTGTAACACATATATAGTTAAAAAAGTGTTGATGGACTGAAAAAATGTATTTAAATAAATTTAGTTTATGATATAATAATTAAAGTAGATTTTAATTATAAAATAGGTTAATAATGTAAAATAATATATATGATAATATAGATTTTAATAGATAGGGTGAATTCAATGGAGAGATTAGTTATAAACGGCGGAAACTTGCTAGAAGGTACTGTTGATATCAATGGGGCCAAGAATGCAGCAGTAGCAATATTACCAGCAGCTATAATGGCAAGTGATGGAAAATGCATAATTGATAACATACCAGATATTGAAGATGTACACTGCTTGGAAAGAATACTTAGAAGCTTAGGTTGCGATATTATTAAGATAGATAACAATACTTTAGAAATAGATAGTTCTAATGTAAATAATTTTGATGCGTGCACGGATGATGTTAGAAGAATGAGAGCTTCATATTATTTCATTGGAGCTTTATTAGCACGATTTAAGAAAGCAAGAGTAGTTCTTCCAGGAGGATGTTCAATAGGGGTAAGACCAATTGACCAACATATAAAAGGATTTGAAGCTTTAGGAGCTGATGTGTTTATAGAGCACGGAGCAGTTAATGTTAAAGCTGATAAGCTAGTAGGCGCTAATATATTTTTTGATGTAGTTTCAGTAGGAGCAACAATAAATGTTATGATTGCGGCAACATTAGCAGAGGGGGTAACAGTGCTAGAAAATGTAGCAAAGGAACCTCATGTTGTTGATGTTGCGAATTTCTTAAATTCAATGGGAGCTGACATAAGAGGCGCAGGAACAGATGTAATAAGAATTAAAGGAGTAGAAAGTCTAAAAGGCTGTTCTTATAGCGTAATACCAGATCAAATTGAAGCTGGTACATTCATGATAGCAGCTGTTGCTACAGGTGGAGATGTTTATATAAGAAATGTTATACCAAAGCATTTAGAATCAATTACAGCTAAGCTTACAGAGATGGGGGCAGTGATTGAAGAAGGTGATGATTGTATTAGAGTTACCGTGAAGTCACCACTTAAGGGTGTGAATATAAAAACCACACCATATCCAGGATTTCCAACGGATATTCAGCAACCAATGTCAACATTGCTAAGTATTGTACCGGGAAGAAGCTTAATTACTGAATCTATTTGGGAGAATAGGCATAAACACATAGATGAATTGAAAAAGATGGGAGCCAATATTAAAGTTGAAGGCAGAGTTGCGATTATAGATGGAGCGCAAAAATTGACAGGCGCAGTAGTAAAGGCAACAGATTTAAGAGCAGGTGCTGCCATGGTTATTGCGGGATTAGTTGCAGAGGGAACAACTGAAATAACTAGTATAGAGCATATTGATAGAGGATATCCTCATATAGAAAATAAGTTTAGAGCTTTAGGGGCAGATATTAAGAGAATAGAAGTTGATGAATAGTATAAATTAAAGGGGAGGAGATTGGAATGATATTTTGTTCTTTATATAGTGGCAGTAGCGGTAATAGTATGTTTATTGCCTCAAATAAAGCTAAGATATTAATTGATGCAGGACTCCCAGGTAAAAAAATTGATTTAGCGTTGCAAGAAATTAATGAAAATCCAAAAGACTTGAACGGAATTTTTATAACTCATGAGCATAGTGATCATATCAAAGGGGTTGGAGTACTGTCTAGAAAGTATGACATTCCTATATATGCAAATGCTGATACTTGGTCTGCTATGGAAAGCTTAATTGGAAATATAAAAGAGCATAACATAAAAGTAATTGATAAAAGATCATTTACTGAAATAGAGGATATGAGTATTAAAGCATTTAATATTCCGCATGATGCAGCCGCGCCAATGGGGTATACAGTTAGCTCAGGAGAAAAAAACATAAGTGTAGCAACTGATTTTGGAACTTTTACAAGAGAAATTTATGATAATATAAAAGATTCAGAAGTTATTCTTCTTGAAAGTAACCACGATGTAAATATGCTTAAGTTTGGACCATATCCATATCCTTTGAAACGTAGGATATTGAGCGAAATAGGACATTTATCTAATGATGATTGTGGGAGTGCCATAGTTGAACTATATAAATGTTCAACTAAGAAAAAGATTATTTTAGGGCATTTGAGTAATACTAATAATCAACCAGATTTAGCATATCAAACTGTTTTAAACGTGCTAAATGAAAATGGAATTAAGCTAAAAGAGGACATAATATTAACTATGGCAAACAGACATAATCCTAGCAGTTATATAGAGATATAGTTTATTTGAGCTTATAATTTATAGAAATATATTATATATAATCAATGAAGATTTAAGGGAGGACTTAAAAATGAGTTTATATACAAATTGGACTGACATGGTTGTTGACTATGTAAAAACTAAGGGAGAAAATGCTTTCTGGGAAGAATATAGTAAATTAGAAAAATCAATATATAAAGATTTATTAGCTAATCATAAAAGTGTTAAAAAGACTACAATAAATGAATTAGCTAAAGATTATGATTCCACAGTAGAATTTGCTATGGGATTTATGGATGGTATTAATGATAGTTTAAAAACTCAATATGATCTTGAGACTATAGATGCTGATACAGAAATAGTACTTGATATAAATCTAGAAACTTTATATTTGAATATGCTAGATGCAAAAGCAGAATATTTATACACATTACCACAATGGGATGGAATATTCTCAGTGGAAAAAAGAAATGAAATACAAAAACAATACAAGGAATCTAAGATAGTAAGAAATCTAGATAAGGTTGGAAGAAATGATATGTGCCCATGTGGAAGTGGGAAGAAATATAAGAAATGTTGTGGAAAAGATAAATAATATAATTACATATAAGTAAACTCTATGTTTAGAGGAGTTTACTATTCAATGTAGTAAAAAACCCTAGTTTAGATAGGGTTTTTTTCTTTATTAATGGTTTCGTGAAAAATAACAATTCACAAAAATCAATATAGTTGGTATAATTATGTTATACAAGGAATTGTAGTAAATAAATAGTAATGCTATGAAAGCACAAGTATGGATTTAAAAAATCTGTATTTAGTGCTTTATTTTTTTATTAAAAGTAGATATAAGAATAATATATGGGGGGATTGCTATGAGTTTAAAGCTTAAATATCTGTTGAATAGAAATCTAAAGGAACATTCAGAAAAAGTATTTGAAGGAATATCAAATGGAAGAAAAAAGGCATTAGATAACTGGTTTAATGACAAGTGGGCACAATTAGAAAATATTAAGAATTCACTTGTGGCATTAGAAGACAATGATAATATAGTATGTAATTATTTAATTGAAACCGTAAAAAAGCATGAGGACTTTTGCGAAATATTTGTTTTAGATGAGAAAGGAATAGTATCAGTTTCTTCGTGCAAAGAGCATATTGGATTAGATATGAGTGATTTACCTAATCTAAAAGCTGGATTAGAAGGTAGGCCTTTAATGTATGGACCATATATTGATAAAAGAACCCTACATACTGATATAAGTAATAAGAAATTTGCTGATGATGTTACATTAATGTTTTCCAGTACATGCAAAAATCACAGTAATCAAATTAGAATATTATGCTGCAGAACACTAAATGATGATATGAGCAACGTAATTCAAGATGAGGATACTCATATATATAAGGATTCTGGAGATAATTACTTATTTATGGTGAAGACTAGCAGAGATATTAAGCCCGGAACAGCAATATCTAGAAGCAGATTTGAGGATAATACATTTACTTTAGGTGAGAATCTTAAAGATGGAGTTAAAACAAAGAGTTGGGGTACAGTTAGAATTAAAGAGCATACCGAATTTGAAATAATTTTTAATGATCCGGCTACAAGTAAATTACATCGAGGAGTTGAAAATACAATTCGAAATGGTGAAAATCTAGATTGTTGGCCTGGATATCCAGATTACAGACATATAATGGTGGGAGGTAAGGGAACATTAATAAAACCCCCGAACTGTGATGAGGTATGGGGAATGATGTGTGAGGGTGATATAGCTGAGATATATAATTTTCAAAGTATTAATTTAAAGATGCCAATATCTATATCAATAATATCAGCAATTTTAATTGCAGTAAATTTTATAGCAATTAAATTATCACCGAATAATAGTATATTTACATCTATAGCAATGTGGATTATATTATCACTGTTTTCGTTATTAATATCTAAAAGAATGATTTCATCCCCTTTAAGTAGAACGATAAATATATTACAAGATATTGCGGAAGGCGAAGGAAATTTAACCAAAAGAGTTGAAAAAATGTCATCAGATGAAATCGGAGAGCTGTCGCGATGGTTCAATAAATTCATAAATAATCAGATGAGCATGTTATATAGAGTGAAAAGATCAGCTAAAACTACAAAAAAATCAGTAAATATAGTTTCTAATATAACAAGCGAAGTTAAAAATGGAATGGGAGTCATTGAAAATACAGTGATAACTTTACTGGAAAATTCTAAAGACCAAAATCTAGTATTCCAAAATACAAAAAACAAATTTTCAGATATTACAGCATCTATTCAGGAAATGGATAGTCTTATATTAGAAGTATCAGGTATAGTTGAAGGAACTAATGAAAGTGCAGCATCGGCACAAAGCATATCAAAAGAAGTCTTGAGTAATATGGAGGATTTAGAAAAGACCATCGAGAATACAGTAGAATCTATAAGTACTTTACAGGGATATTCACAGGAGATAAGTGAAGTAATTAATGTTATAAGAAATATAAGTAAGCAGACACAACTTCTAGCGCTTAATGCATCAATTGAAGCTGCAAGAGCAGGAGAGAGTGGAAAAGGATTTTCTGTAGTAGCGGAAGAAATATCTAAGCTAGCACTAGAAACAGAAAGTGCTACCAAGTCAATAAGTAATGTCATTAATCAAGTCCAAAAACAGACACAAGCAACATTTGAATATGCAGAAGAGATAAATACTAAGGTAGATATATCTACAGCGAGTGTAAAAGAATCTATTCAATCATTTGATCATATTAATGATGATGTAAATATAATAGCTAATGCGATGCAGTCAATATCAGAAATAACTTCGACCCAGAGCCAAAGTGTTGGGGATGTTATGAATAATTTAAGCACTATGGCAGATAAAATAGAACAATCTACCGAAAATAGTTCAAATAAAAGTGAAGAATCACTGTCTATGGTTAAAAAAATATTATTAGAAATAAGACAACTAAAGCAAGCAACCGATGTACTGGAATATTCGTCAGATAATTTAAATGAGATGGTTGGATCATTTAAATTAAAGTAAAAAATAATATAAAATATAATTAATATCATGCTTTTGTTAATGTAAGAGGAAACTAATAGTAAGTCTTAATTATTAGGGAATTTTTAATCTATCATTTGGAAACATTATTTGCACGCAGTTTTTTTGATAGCATGTTAGCAAAAGCATGGTTTAATAATTAGAGGATAATCAAGTCAATACAATTAAATTTCTATAAAGCAAATTTTTTAGAACATACATATTAAAACTGTACAAATAATATAAAGAACTTTATCCATAGAATTAGAATAAAATGTGGATAATTTTTTTTATGAACTTTAAAATGTGGATTATATTTTTATATTTAGAGAATTATCATACCATTTGTGTAAATAATAAAAATATATTATAATTTTATATAGTTGCAAGTGCAACTATATAAGTTGTGATTAGGTTTATGAATGTTGAGTTATTATATATAAACTCTATTTTTACAGCTAGATAAAACATGTATAAACAGAAAGGATAAAACATATGGAAAGTACGGATAAAAAAAGATGGTTAATATTATTTACTACTGTACTACTGACATTTATGTCCACACTTGATAGTAGTATAGTGAATGTAGCACTTCCTGTAATGTCGCAGAGGCTTGCAGTAAGTATGGCATCTATAGAATGGGTAGTAACGAGCTATTTAATAGTTATTGTAGGAACTATTCTTATATTTGGAAGATTAGCTGATATTAAGGGTAAAACTTCAGTTTTTAAATTGGGTATAATTATTTTCACGATTGGTTCACTTTTATGTGGATTATCTAATTCATTAGTAATGTTAGTCTTCTCGAGAATATTGCAAGCAATTGGAGCTGCAGGAACCATGTCTACAAGTCAAGGAATTATAACTCAGGTTTTTCCAAGAAACGAAAGAGGAAGGGCGCTAGGATTAAATGGAACTTTTGTAGCATTAGGTTCAATGATAGGTCCACCAGTAGGAGGAATAATTGTATCGATTTTAAGTTGGCAGTATATTTTTTTAATAAATGTGCCTATAGGAATTTTGGCATTAGCTTTAGCAATGAAGACACTTCCTAAAAATTCTAATAATTCAAATGAAAAATTAGATATAAAAGGTGCAACTTTATTTGGATCAACTATGGTACTTTTATTCAGTGCTTTAACTTTTGGCAAGGAAATTGGATATGACAATATAGGAATCATTATATCATTTGTTGTCTCTATTATATTATTTATTTTATTTATAATTGTTGAAAAAAGAATTGATGAACCATTATTGAAACTAGAGATATTTAGTAATTCATTATTTTCGCTCAGTATTTTTTGTGCATTCATTTCATTTGTGGCAATAAGTTGTTCAAATATTATATTGCCATTTTACCTACAATACGTGATGAAACTAGCTCCTTCAGTTACTGGTGTATTAATGATGGTATCACCAATAATTTTATCAGTTGTTGCTCCAATGAGTGGGTATATATCAGATAGAATAGGATCTGAAGTTTTAACATTTTTAGGACTTATTGGAACTAGCCTAGGTTTATTTTTAATATCAACTTTAAATGAATATTCTCACATAGGTGCATTAATTGCCTTTATAGCAATAATGACACTAGGAAATGGGATGTTTCAGTCACCAAATAATTCATTAGTTATGTCTACAGTAGATACAAAAAATTTAGGGATTGCTGGAAGTATAAATGCGTTAGTTAGAAATTTAGGAATGGTTTTTGGAATATCACTATCAACAACTCTTTTATACAATAGGATGAGTAGTCAAATAGGATATCATGTTACAGGATATATAGAGGGAAGAGATGATATTTTTGTATATGGGATGCAATATGTATATGTTGCCGCAGCTATAATATGTGCATTAGGAGCAGTGTTAACAGCATACAGACTATATAAGACAAAATCTAGAATTAAAGTTGAAGCTCTATAAATGAATAGAATGATATCTCTAATTTTTGTTAGTTTAAAACTTAGTATAAAATATAAATAGTATTAAGAAATAAAAACTGTAGCTGAGTAAAGAATTTAGCTACAGTTTTTATTTTTAGTTATAATATAGGTATGCATAAAATAATTAAAGGAGATAACAATGAACATAACGATAATAACAGTTGGTAAAATAAAGGAAAAGTATTTAAGGGATGCTATAGAAGAATATTCAAAAAGATTAGGAAGGTATTGCAAATTAGATATAGTTGAATTGGTGGATGAAAAAACACCAGATAATGCGTCAGAAAAAGAAGAAGAGGTAATTAAAGAGAAAGAGGGGCAAGGAATACTAAATAAAATTAAAGACAATATGTTCGTTATAGCAATGGATTTAGGTGGAAAGCAACTAACATCAGAAGAATTTGCAGGATACATAGATAACTTGGGGGTAACAGGAAATCCCAATATAGCATTTATAATAGGAGGAAGCCTAGGAATCTCAAAAAGTGTTTTAGCAAGAGCTAATTATAAATTATGCTTTTCAAAGATGACATTTCCACATCAGCTTTTTAGAGTAATGCTATTAGAGCAAATTTATAGAGGATTTAGAATAATTAAAGGTGAACCATATCATAAGTAAATGCGAACTTTACTAAAATTGGTAATGAACTATATATGTAAAAAGAATAAAAAATGGTATAATAATTGGGAATAATATTAGAGGTGTATAGTTATGTCATATATAAGAAATCAAATCCAAGAAAGTATACTTAAACCAATAAAATTAATACAAGACAATACATTAAGTGATAATAATTTAACTGATATGATGAATTGCTTAAATTCATTGATTAAGATATCTGAATATATAACCGAAAAAGATGAAGAGATAGGGATAATATGGAATGAAATAATTAATGATATAATTTCAGTAATTCATAGTGCAATTTCAGGATTTTACCATAGTGGTTCTATATGTTTGCGAAGTATATTGGAATTAGCATCTGGCTCATTTTATTATTATGACCATAAAATAGAATATAATTTACTTAAAGATTATAATTACCCTGCGGATAAATATGTAAGCACTTTAGTAAACGACTATTCATTCTATAAAACTGCTTATATAGAATCATTCTATAAAGATATAAGAAAATTAGAAAAATCAGAAAATGATATATCTCAGAAATTAAAAAAAATATATTCTGATTTATGTGATATAGTACACGGTAGATATAAAACATTAACAAAAACAAAGGGGCTTGAAATTAAATATAGTAAATCTGATTATAAACTGTTTGAAAACTATTTTTATAACGTTATGAGTATTATTTCTGTAATGTTTATATTAAGATTTAATTATTATGAAGATGAAGATATAATTAAATTAGCTAATAAAATAAAAGTGGGAGAGTTTAAGAAATGAGTAATTCGTTAGGTGATTATATAGTAGATAGAACAGAGAGTTTAAATGATGATTTTGTAAAAGATTATTTTGTAGATAGAAATGATGGAAAAATTATAAGACTGCTAGATTCAGAACAATATATATTTGAAGGTAGTAGAGGAATAGGAAAAACAATGCTGATGAGGGTTGCAGAAATCCAAGCAAAAAATGACTTCAATAAAGATAGTATTTTAGCAGTTTGGATTAGTTTTGAAGAGTCATTAAACTTAGAGAGAATAAATATAAATGATTCAAAATCAGCAGACCCTTTTTTACAATGGACAATGGGAAAAATTTTATCAGAAACTTTAAAAAAGATAATATCGCTCAAGCCATCTTGTGAAGATGAATTAAGTAAAAGGTTATCAAAAATTTTTAATAATGCTGCAAATGATAAAGTAGAAAAGTTTGGTTATTATACCGGATTATTAAATACATATGTTGAACTTTTACAACAAGGTGATATTGAAAGCAATAATGAACTAAAGGATAAAACACCATCATTAGAGCTGATGAAAATATTGGATAATCCTGCAAGTTTCAAAGAATTTCTATTGAGTTTATGTAAGGAATTTAATCTTAGTAGAATAGTATTGTTATTTGATGAAGCTGCACATGTATTTTCATCTCCCCAACAAGAAAAGT
Source organism: Clostridium sp. MF28 (assembly GCF_002969175.1). Lineage (NCBI taxonomy): Bacteria > Bacillati > Bacillota > Clostridia > Eubacteriales > Clostridiaceae > Clostridium > Clostridium sp. MF28. The sequence goes on along the minus strand of NZ_CP014331.1, from coordinate 3,291,215 downwards.
TTTTTACATTATTTAAAAGTTTGAGAAATCCGCAAATAGCCTGCAAAGCAGCAGTATATCCTGGTATAACAAATTATGGAAAATACTTTGAAAAAGGACAAGATGCTAAGGAATTAAGAATTGATTGGATGCCTAGTAATATAAATGATGTTAATTATATAAGGGAAATCCTAAAAGTAAGAATACAGAATCATAATAAATTATATTGGAATAAACTAACTATAAATGATGATATTATAAATACTATATGTGTTTGTAGTAATGGAAATCCTAGATTTGCATTTCATATAATTGATGAATTAGAAAATATAAATGCATTTAAGAAAAAGACAATTACAAATACAGTAACAATAAACGCAATAAGAAAAGTATTTGATAATAAATGGAGAGAATTCAATACTTTACAAGAGAGAATGCCTAAATATAAAATTTATATTAAGGAGGCAGAAATATTTATTAAGGAAGTTGTTATACCTAATTTAAGAGCTTGGAATGCTAAAAGACGAGATGGGAATAAAAAATTATCATCAGGATTATATATCGAAACGGCAGCATATGATAAGATTCATGAAATATTTGATATACTTGCGTATTATAATATTATTACTATTAATTATAGTAAAAAGAGTTTAGGGAAGGGTGGATATTATGGGTATTATATAACATTAAATCCAAGTATACTTTTTTCAGACTTAATAATAAAAGATGTAAAAGAAATATCAGATATGTCTATAGCTATAGAAAATAACCAAGCCTATTTTATGTCTACTACGCAAATACAAGAACTATGTAATAAAGTTAAACTGCAAAATGAGTACAAATGCAGTAATAAAAATTGCACTTTTACAACCAATGATGAAAACTATAATTTTTGTCCTATCTGTGGAGGTAAAATAAAAAAAGAGGAAGAAGTATCTTTGTATAAAATATTACGTTCTCATAGTATAGATAACTTAGGATTAAGTAACTTTATCAAAGACAAATTAAGAAGTAAATTTAATAATATTGGAGAAATTCAAGATGCTTCACCAGATGAAATTAGAATGAAGCAAATACAAGATGTAAGAATTGAAAAAATTAAAAATGCAGTAATAGAATATATGGCAGGATAGAAACTTTAACATATAGAAAATTTAATATAATACATATTAATTAGTAATAATTAAAAGGACTTATATCATTAAATTAATATTGATATGAGTCTTTTTTACATGGACTAATTTTGTCCTTATATATATTGTATGCTATTTTATATAAGAGGTTGGAGGTAATAAATTATGAATGAAGATGATAAGAAAAGAGAAGGTAAATCAAAGTCATATAGGATATTAAATCTTTATGAGAGATTTAACAGAGGGGAAGTTAAGAGTAAGAAGTTTTTAGCAACTATATATGAAGTAGATGAAAAAACAATTCAAAGAGATATAGATGAGTTAAGGTATTACTTAGAAAGTGACGAGGAAAATCCAAAAACCATTGTATATAACAAGAATAAAAAAGGTTATGAAATGATAAATCGTACAGGCTTTAAATTTGCTGATAGAGATATTTTTTCATTATCTAAAGTTATTCTTGAATCAAGAGCTTTTTCAAATCAAGAGATGGATAGAATAATGGATATATTAAATTATCAATGCCAAGATAATCAGTTGTTAAGAAAAATTATTAGTAATGAAAGATTCAATTATGTAGCACCTAGGCACAATAAAAATATAATTGATTTTATTTGGAAGATTAGTATTAGTATCCAAGAACAGAAATTAGTTGAAGTAAAGTATGAGAGACAAGATGGAAATATTAAAGAATATAAATTAAAGCCACTGGGATTAGTGTTTAGTGAATATTATTTCTATTTGGTTGGTGAAATTGTAGGCAAAAGAGAAAATCATCCAATTGTATTTAGAGTAGATAGGTTTCAAAAATATAGTATAACAGAAGAAAAGTTTTCGATGCCATATAAAGATAGGTTTGAAGAGGGAGAATTCCATAAGAAAATACAATTCATGTATACTGGAGAACTAATTACAATACAGTTTAAGTTTTGGGGAGATTCATTGGAAGCAATGCTTGATAGATTACCAACTTCAAAAGTAGTACGATATGACGAGAAGGATAATAGACCAATAATTGAAGCAGAGGTTTATGGAGAGGGGGTAAAGAGATGGTTACTTTCTCAAAAAGAATTTTTAGAAGTAATAAGACCAGTGGAATATAGAGAAGAAATAAAAGAAACCATAGAGAAAATGTTACGGAACTATTCATAGATATTATATTTTGTTGTCATAACAAGGAATTTATAAAAGTATGTGGTAGAATATATAATTATATACATAATATGATAAAATATGTGTAAAAGTAACTATGGAGGGATAATATGAATAATAGTGAGGGAAATAATAAGTTTGAATTAGCATTAACTACAGCATTAAAAATACCAGGAGTGAAAGTAGATAGGACTAGCTTTTTAATAAAAGAACTAAGTAATCATGTTTCGGAAGAAAAAATTAATCAGGCTATTAAATCAAATACAATAGAAGCAGGAATTGATTTGTTTGTATTGGACAAGATAGCAAAAAATATAGTAAGTAAAAGGACAACTCAAACAGCAGGAGCTTCTTTTTTTGCAGGACTACCAGGTGGACTTGCTATGGCGGCAACTATACCAGCAGATACATTGCAATTTTTTGGAGTGGCACTTAAGATTGCACAGGAATTAGCTTATCTATATGGTTTTGAAGATTTATGGAAAGATGATAGTATTGATAGTGAAAGAGTGAAAAATGAATTAACACTTTTTCTAGGAGCAATGTTTGGTGTTGGTGGAGCAAATACTGCACTAAGATTAATTTCAACTAACATGGCAAAGCAAGTATTAAAAAAATTACCACAGCAAGCATTAACTAAAACTATATATTATCCTATAATAAAGAAAATAGCAGCGACAATAGGTTTAAAGATGACAAAGGATACATTTGCTAAAGGAGCATCTAAAGCAATACCTATTTTAGGTGGTGTAATTTCTGGTGGGCTAACATATATGTCTATGAAGCCTATGGGAAATAGATTAAGGGAAGCATTAGCAAATTCAATAAATAAAAATTATACAGAAGAAGATTTGAAAAGTGATATTCAAGATTTAGAAAGAGAGACAGGAGAAGCTATAGATATTGAATATGAAGCTGCAGATACTGAATATAAAGATATAATTGAAGAAGCTTCTATAGAAAAGGAAGAAAGTTCTAATATAAATAAGTTCAATTTAACAGATGAACTTGTAAAATTAAAGAAGATACTTGATGATGGTATAATAACAGAAGAAGAATTTAAAGAAATTAAAAAGGATTTAATACATAAGAGTATGCAGGCGAATTAATGGGAATATATAAATATATATTATGATAGTAGAATATAAAATATAAAATATAAAAGGAATACTTAGAGCAATAAGAGCTTGAGTATTCCTTTTGTTATTTCAAGGAGGTAATAAATGATGATAAAACTATATAAAAAAGACCAATTAGAAGAAATAAAAGCAAGGTATTTAAAGAAAATGCTACAAGAAGCAGAGGAAATAATAGCACTATTGGATGAAAACTATGGAGCTAATAGAGATGTAGAAAAAGACCTAGGGGGATATATAGCACTATTGGAATCAAAAGAAGATGTTGCAGAAATAAAAGCTAATAGTATAAAAGGACTACTTCCAGAGTATACAGATATTATAAAGAGTGATGATGGCATTGATTACTATTCATCACTTTTTCTATTATCCGATGATTATTCCATTGTAGTGTTTTCAACTAAGGAGCTTCATGAAATGTTAATAGAAAAGGAGTTGTAATTGAAATGGCAAAGCAAACTGAAACCAAAATAATAAAAGAAACGAGCTATTGTAAAATCTATAATAAAGTAAGCATAGAAGATGATGATTACTATAGTTGCATAGAGCGAATCGAAGTCAAAGAGAAAAAGCGTGAGGAGATACGATTTGCACTATATAAAGACACTATAAGGGGAGACAACAGATACGTCCCAAGGTCTTTGGATGTTACAGAGATGCAACTATTAGAGCTAATAAAGAAGGCTATACAAAATAAAGTATTTTCAGATGAATTCATTGATATGCTAAAACAAGAATTGAATAATAACAAAAAATCCTAATTGCTAAGTTAATAGTGATTAGGATTTTCTTATAGATTCGGGTGAAATCTATAAGAGTATTTTACTATAAAACTAGACTTATATGTAAGAAAAAATTTAAAGATAGGATGATGAAGTATGTTTAATAAAGAGAATAGTTATGTAAGCAGAGGTGCAAATTCAGCAATAGATATTAGACTACAACTTATAATGTGGAATTTAATTGATGAGCTAAAGATGAAAGTAAAAGTAGATTACTTGCAAATTTTTAGAATATCAAAAGAGGATAATAAGAAAATAATAATAGAACATGAACAGGAAGTACCTAAATACAAAGAAAAATATTCTATAGAGCTTTCAGATATTGAGATTACTGGTGTTATAAAGGTATATGTAATTGATAGCGTTGATTATTCAACTATGATTTTGGCAGAAGAATATTAATAAAATGGAGTAATAATAATGGATAAAGATTTAGTAAATGGAATAGCATTTGAAATTGACGAAAAACAGAGAGTTGGAACAATGAGAGTAGATTGGAATGGTTCAAATGGCAGTATATGCAATCAATGGAATCCAACAAAGCTTCTATTGGAGCTTAAAACAGCCTCGAAAATAGACCTTGGGAAATTACAGAAGGAGCTAAACTTCGTTGAATTTGACCTTCTTTCGAGCTTTCAGAAGGTAGAAAAATACTGTAGTGGTACAGGCTATGACAAAGAGCAACCGTTCAGTATTTCATCAGATTCTTATAATTACGGAATTAAACTAATACCAGTTAAGGACGCTTATAGTTATATATATGTATACCTAAAATAGTATGCCTTTCACGTAATATTAACTATAGCCTATTTATCATCTCTAATAGTCTTTTTAGCTTTCAAATAATAAAGCAATTCTTTTTTATCTTCTATGTTCCAATCTTTAAAATCCTTTAGTAATTCAATGATAGGAATAAAATCTGTATCTTCAATAGCACTACTAAATAAACTATTTTCAGTATCATCAATGAAATAAGATACTGGTGTATTCAAAGTATTAGCAATAATTTTTAGGTTGTCTATTGAAGGGTTACTTCTGCTATTTTCAATATCACTTAAAAATGATACAGAAATCTTTTCATTAGTATCTTTTGATAATTGCTTTAATGATAACCCTTTAGCTTTTCTAATAGATTTTAGCTTATCTCCTAAGTCCATAATAGCCTCCTTAAAATTCCGTAAATAACGTATTAATTTTAGTATAAACAAAACTAAATAAATTGTAAAATCCTTTGTAATTCTGGTAAAATATTATACTTTAAGCGTAAAAATAATTGCTTTATTACGTTAATATCGTATAATGAATTGTGTGGGGGTGTTAAGGTTGGATAATATAGGTGAAAAAATAAAATGTGAAAGGCTTAAGAAGAGCTTAAAGCAATATGAGCTAGCAGAAAAAGCAGGGATTTCAAATACCTACCTTTCGGATATAGAAGTAGCAAGGACAAAACCATCACTAAAAGTATTGGAAAAGATAGCGAAGGCATTAGAGATTAATATCAAGGAATTTTTCTAAAAGGACAATAAGTGTCCATGCTATTAAAGCATAATGGAGTTATCAAATAGCTTTCAAAAAGGAGAGCATTGAAATAATAAATCCAAGGGGGAATATATAATGAAAAAAGTATCAAAATTAATTGCAAGTGTATTATTAGGTGTATCTGTAGTAGCTTTTAGTCCGGTAGTTGAAGCACATGCAGAATGGAGGAACAACAATGTAGGCTGGTGGTGGCATGAGGGCACATTCTACGGAGACTATGTTACAAATGCTTGGCGATTAATCAATTACAAGTGGTATTATTTTGGAGCAGATGGCTATATGTTGCATGATACAATCACACCAGATGGTTACCGAGTAGGCTCAGATGGTTCTTGGATTACTAATAATCCTATAAAAGCAACTGGAAATTCTGCTAGTGTAGACTTAGCGAATTCAAATGCACCAGGAGTGATTCTAGATAATAATAGTTTAAATCTAAAAGTAGGGGAAATTGGCAATGTAAAATTAGTAAAAATAAGCACTAATTATACTGGCAATTCATTACCTCCGACAGTAATATGGTCTAGTAGTAATCCCAATGTAGCTAAAGTTGAGTGGGGAAAAATTACAGCAGTTTCAGAAGGTCAAGCTACAATAACATGTAAAACAACAGATGAAAATATACCAGGGGCTACATGTCTGGTTACAGTTAGTCCATCTATTAATAATCAAAACAATTCTGTACCAGCAGTAATATTAAATAAGCCTAGTATGACTTTAAATGTAGGAGAAATAAAAGCATTGCCTGTACCAACTGTTATTAATAATCCAGCAGATACTAGTGTAAATCATTTAGTGTGGTCTAGTAATAATAACAGCGTTGCGACAGTACAAGCAGGCAGGGTAACTGCGGTTGGAGTAGGAACAGCTACGATAACATGTGCTACACAAGATGGAAACGAAAAACCAGATACTTGTGTAGTAACAGTTAGGTAGGAATAAAAAGCTTTGTGCATTGTGATATAACAATGCATGTAATAATAGGAGTAAGTTATAATGCCAATAAAATCTAAGCGAGAAGTAGTTTGTAAACAATGCGGAAAGAAATTCATTGTTGAATGTAATGATGGAATAACAGTTGAAGAATTAAAAAAGCTTAATGAGAAACTATGCATGAAATGTAGAATTATTAGAATGATAAAAGGCAGATTAAATTAGGAGGAAAATATGAGATTTATATTCGGTTTACTACTAATAATAGGGATTATTTGGTTGCTAATATTTTTAGGAACTTTAGTCGGATTATTAGGTCTTATGGCTATAAGAATAGCTATTATGTTTGGTATACCTATACTTATAATAGGTGGAATATACAAGATGATTAAAAAATAATATATAAATGCAATATGTAAAATGAAGTATTGATGTCTAAAAGGATATTGATACTTCATTTTTATTTTTAGCAATTAAAGAATAAAAGGAGATTATGAAATGCAGGAAATAATGATTTTAGTGTTAGAAGTTATACTTTTAATATTGAAGATGAAGCTAAGTCCTCAAGAGGCTACACGAGAAACGGCTGAGAAGTACAATGTACCATTTTCAAAGCTTTGGGAAGCAGTTCCTAAGAGTTGGAAATAATAAAGTTCCCAAGGATATTCTAAAATTAGATAGCCTTGGGGTTATTATTACAATAGGTATATAGTAATATATACTATAATAGAGATTAGGACAAGTCTGCTAATTTTTTTTGTAAGGGGTGTGAACCAATGAAAAAAGACAACAAAAGAATAAAGGAGTTAGAGGAACATTTAAGCAAAACTGAGAAAAGTGATAGGTTATATAAATTATCAGAAAGAATTAGAGTGTTAATAAATTATTATAAAGGTATGAATAACAGTGATAATGCAAAGAAACATAATATATCAATAAGAACCATAAATAGGTGGGTAAATAGATACGAAGAAAAAGGAAAAGATTATATTGGCAATGTGGATTATACAGGACGTACACCGAAGATAAATGAAGAACAAATAGAAGAAATAGAAGCTTTATTGGAAAATAATCCATTAAAATTAGGATTGAATTATTCAATCTGGAATGGTTCGTTGTTAAAAAGATATATTAAAAATACACTGAATATAGAAGTTAGTAAAATATATTGTGAAAATATATTAAGTAAGAGTAAGACCATTTTTAAAGCTAGCAACTATGATGTGAGAAAAAATAATGAACTCATAAAAATAATCAATGAATTAATAATGGAATATGAATCGAATTCTAATTATAGCGTTTGGTATTTTGATACATACTATTTGGGAAGAAATATATTGAAGGATATAAATATTACTAAAAAGGAAGAAGATAAGGATGACATCAAAAAGAAAGAAGAAGAGCTTGAAAGAATGCTTAAGGGCAATAGTATATACATATATGAAAAGTATATTATATATGGATTTTGTAACTTAGGAGCAGAATGTCCATTTGAATATGATATTAAAAGTAATATTAATAAAGAAACTTTTATTGATATTGCAAAAGAATTTGTAAATGGAAAGAAGCAAGAACTTAATGAGAATACAAAAGTAATGATAATTATGGAAAGCAACAATGTATTTAAAAGTATAATGACTCAGGATATAGAAGCCAAAGTAATATTTCTTCCAAAGAACTTAGCAAATATGAATAAGATTAATTTAGTTTGGGATAAAATATGTAAAAGTAGCTTTAATATCATGGGAAAGCCACGTAGGCAAATTCAAGATGAATTTGAAATTTTAATAAATAAAATATTCTGAAACAGGACAAATTAAAATATAATAAGTAGATGAAAAGACAGAAATTATTATAATAAGTAAATAAAGTTGAAAATAGGTGAAAAATCCGTTTGTAGAAGCATACATACGGATTTTTTTTGCTTTTAAAAAAAAATTAATTAGTCTCTAATTTGGAATGATTTCTAGATTAGAATTTGATTAATTTTTGATATATATCGGTATTTTGAATGAGATAGAAATATGTAATATTATCAAATTGTAAGGAAAATAACTTCAAAAAAGCAGTATTACATGGAGGAATAAAAATGAGGATAACATGATTTTGATAAGATTACAAAAATAAGCAGTAAAATTGCTCTATGAAAATTGAATATTGATGGAAACTATAAAAATTTTAAATATTAGGAGGAATTAATATATGAAAAAAATGAGTTTATGTTTAGTAAGAATATGGATGAAGTATATAGAGCTTTTATAAATAAAGATTGGGTTAGGGAAGACCACTATTCTGATTGTAATGGTGTTTATAGATTTTGTGCAGTAGCGAAATACAAAGGACTGAATGAAAAAAATATAAATGAAGCTGTTTTGAATTTAACTAAGAAGTTATATAAACTTCCTATAATTCCATCAAGAATATTTGTATCTGATTATGAATTAATTGAAGTAGAATGGGCTGCTAGAGATTATCAAATTGTTAATGACAAAATGCAATATTTAAAGTTATCATTAGAATTTGCAAAATTTTTAGATGAATGTGGTATTGATGAACTTATGATTAACTCTGGAGCATATAATGATGACCCAGAATTCTTTAAAGATTCTTTTAATACAAAATTCAATACAAATCCCAAATTTAATATTGAATGTTTTGGTCATAAGAATATTGAAATGCAATATTGTCTTTAAAAAATAATTGTATTCACAAGATTAAATATGACATTAAATGGGGGAATTGAAATGAACAAAAGTGTTATTTTGAGATATGATAAAGAAAGTTTTATAAATAGTTGCATAGATGGATATAAAGTTGTGATAAAAAAGAAAGGTATCCGCTTAGATGAAGTAAAATTGATAAGAAATACATTAGAGGCTGAAGGTTATTATGTAGAGCATTTTAAGCTTGATGGCTATGATACTTTAGAAGTTCAAGGCGGAATGGATGTTATGCCATGTGTGGAATCAATGCATGAGTTGGTGAAGGAAGTCAAATCAGAAGAAAGCTATTTAATAGATATATTTTATAATAAATTGAAATTCATTGATGTTGAGATAAGTTTGTATTTATCAGGATTATATTAATTAAAAACAGTATTAGGGCACTTATTTGAGTGTTCTAATAGAAAAAATTTAGAGGTGATTAAATGCAGAATAATATAACTATTATGAGAGACATATTTGATAGAAAGAATGTAATAGAAAAGGTAGTATTTTGGGATACTTTTAGTGGAGAAATGGAAAGCGTTAATTTTCCAGAAGGAGAAACCATTTTAACTATTGTAAAGTTTAAGTCGGAAGAAATGTATGGAAGAAATTTAGGAAATATAAAAGTTGAATTTATATGTGAAGACGATAAAGGTAATAGTTTAACTCAAATGTTCATTCTAAAAGAAGGTAAAAACAATAATTTTGCTAGATTTATCTTTCAAATTTTGGAGTGTGATTTAGAAGATGAAATTAATTTAAAAGATTTAGAAGGTAAAAAAATTATTGCTACTGTGGCACATTATTATAATGAAAAAGGGATTGGATATGCAAACATAGTGTATTGCAGACCTATAGAGGCAGAATAAGTAAGCATATTTTTTAGGAGTGTGAAATAACATGGCAGCAATGAAGAGGGCAAGAGAAATAATATATGATGATAAAAAGATTGAGAATAATAGTAATCTTTCAATTAGCACAAATGATAATAACAATATTGAAAAAATAAAAAATGAAGCAATGTTTGTTAATGATGAAGGTGATTTTCCAGTAAAAGTGGGGATGATAAAACGAAATATTGATACAAATAAATATACATCGCAATTGGATTTTTCATTTAAAGGAATCAATCATAAACTAGATGTTGAAAGGGGAAGCTATTTAAATAGAAGGAAGATAATGGAGCTTCAAAATTATGGATTGGATGTAACAGAAGAAAACGTCTTGAAATTAATAAGGCACTTACGATATACCGAAAGTAATGCTTTAGTAACGTTGGTACATTCTAGATTAGGATTTGATAAACTTGATGAAAAATATGTATTTAAGCATTATTTAGGGGTAAATACTCCGTCATCATATAGTGGGAAGTTAGATATAGAGCCTAAAGGAAACTATGGAAAATGGTTCACAACTATAAATCAACATGTAGTGAATAATATTCCACTTGAAACAATGTTAGTAATTGGGTTCTCATCTGCAATCGTAGGACTTTTAAGTTTGATATCTAACTCAGATTCCTTATTAGTTCATACCACAGGAGATAGCACTACAGGAAAAACTACTGCATCAATGCTTGCAATATCAATATGGGGGAATCCTAGTACAAAAATTAGTAATGGACTGGCTACAACTTGGAATGCCACGGAAAATGCAATGTTTAGCAATATAGTGGGCAATAGAGGTTTAGCGGTATTATTTGATGAAGTTTCAATGAATGATTCTCTAGATTTTACAAAGCATATTTACAAATTTACAGGGAATAAAGATAAACACAGGCTTGATAAAGAATCTAAATTAGAAGAGCCAGGAGAATGGGGTACTACTATTATATCGAATGGCGAATTTTCGATGATTGGAAAAGCTAAAAAAAATACTGGAGCAAAATTAAGGATTGTTGAACTTAATAATGTTGAGTGGACAAAGGATGCTGAAAGTGCAGATGTGATTCAAGAGACAATATTAGATAATTATGGACATGCGGGGATTGAGTTTGTAAAATTGTTACTCAAAGATGGTGTAGAGAAAATATATGAGGAAATAATGGAGCTGAAGAAACATACAATAGAAAAAATGAAAGAAGAGGGCATAACAGATAAATTTGTTGAGAGAAGAGCTTGGAAATACACAATACTTATGTATACAGTTATAAAGGTAAAAGAGCTGCTATCTATTCCTTTGCATGTTGAAGATATTTGGACTTTTCTAATTGAGAATGAAAAGGAATCAATGTCAACAAGGGATTTAAATAAAAATGCTTTTGATTACTTTAAGGAACTATTAAACATAAACTATAAAAAATTCTTACGTTCTGATTCTAAAGAAGCTATGTCTGATGATGAGGCAAAAGATTCAACATTTGAGACTATGGGAAAAATCAATGTATTATCCAATAAGGACTATAATGAAATTTGTATCTATCCAACTACATTTAGGAAAATTATGGATAATGGAGGGTTTGAAGATACAAAAACAATACTAAAAACTTGGAAAGAAGAGGGTATTTTAGATTGTGAAGCAGATAGATATACCAGAAAAAGAATAATTATTCAAAGTGGTGGTACTGTTTCGGTTTATGTTATAAGAATTAGTAAAGATGATTTAGTTGAAAATTTAGAAGATAACTAATGTGCATTTTCATGGGAAAAATCCCATGTACTTTTCATAAACGTGAAGACGAAAGTTGTTGATAATAGAGGAATTCAGACTAAGTTTCACGTTTTCCCGTTATATTTTTATTATTAATAATAAAAAGGATTTTTAATTAAATATAGTAGTATTTCTATATATATTTTAATATAAAGTATTAATAAATTTTTACGGGAAAACGGGAAAATAGGTTTTAAGTTGAGTAATAGACTAGTGTTCAATAAATTATATAACGGGAAGATTACGGGAATATGCACGTTATATATACGGAAAATCATTAAAAATTTAGTTAGAATTAATTAGAAATAAACTCATAACTAAAAATAAATAAATTAAAGGGTGAAGTAAAATGGCTGAATTAAGATTAATTGAATATAAAAGTAATGAAAAAATATGGAGCTAGGAACGCTTGACAGAAATGAATTTATAGAAGTATTGATTGCAGTAAACCCTGTTTATAACTGGTTAGAAGATAATATAGACCGTATTAGTTACAAACTATTAAAAGGATTCATAACTAATATAGTTCCATTAGGTAAAGCCGGGAAAAAGTATTTCAAAGTAATTGCACATAATAGGAATGGTTTTATTAAAGAGCTATGGAAAACGTACAATAAAATTGAAAAATTGTATCAAGAAGGAGACTTGAAGAAAAAATCATACATGGAGCTAGAGAACTTAGGTTATACAGGAATATTTTTAGATGAAAAATATCCAGTAAATGATGTACTTAAATACTTAAACCAAGAATAATACTATTAGCGAATTTAAAGAATACGTAAATATATATTATAAATCAGATACTAGAGGGGATGATTAAATATGAAAAATAAAAGAGAAGAAGCAACTGTAAAAGAAATAATTGAGGTGATTTCTGAAATCATTCTTAGGACTAGTATCAAAAAATTTAATGATAAGGATGTGCAGGAGGATGTCAAAGTTAGTAGCAATATATTGTCGTGTTTCAACGATTGAACAATCGGAGGATGGCTACAGTATTGATGAGCAAGAACGCTTGCTAAGTAAGTATTGTGAGGATAATGATTATACAATATTTAAGGTGTATTCTGATAAAGGAATTAGCGGTAAATCCATTAAAGCACGACCAGCAATGAGAGAAATGCTAAAAGATGCAGATGATAAAAAATTCGATATGGTCATAACATGGAAAATTAATAGAATAGCAAGAAATATGCTGGACTTACTTAAAATAATAGATTTGCTGGAGAAGAATGACATATGTTTTAAATCATATTCTGAAAACTTTGAAACAGAAACACCTATGGGAAAATTCTCACTTCAAATGATGGGTGCTGTTGGAGAGCTAGAGCGTGGAACAATAGCTCAGAACGTAAAAATGGGAATGATGGCTAGGGCTAGAGAAGGTAGATGGAATGGTGGAATAGTGCTTGGATATGATGTAAAAGAAAGAGAGAATTCAGCTAATAAAAAAAGAAGGGATACAGAGCTTGTAATAAATGAAAAAGAAGCAGAGGTTATAAGAGCTATCTTTACTATGTATTCACAAGGTAATGGTTATAAGGCTATAACAAACTATATTAATAAGTTTGGTTATACAACTAAGAAAGGTAAATCTTTTTCAGTAGGCTCAATAAAAGACATATTAACGAATCCAATATATATAGGAAAGATTAGATATAATGTAAGACCTAATTGGAGCGACAAAAGAAGAAGAAACAAGAATCCAAATCCATTAATTGTAGATGGAATTCATAAGCCTATAATAGAACAAGAACTTTGGAATAAGGTTCAAAAACAAATTGAAGCTAATAAGGGAAAGCCATCTAGAATATATGATGGAGAATTTCCTCTAACTGGTATACTAAGGTGCCCAGTATGTGGAACTGGAATGGTGATTTCTAGAAGTATAGGTACAAGAAAAGATGGGACAAAGCGTAAGAGAGAATACTACTGTTGCGGTGCTTGGAAGAATAAAGGGACTGCAGTTTGCCATAGTAATTCAATCAATGTTGATAAAGCTAATCAATATGTGTTTGGTAAGCTATCAGAACTATTAAATAATGATAAGCTAATCAAAGATATAGTAGCTAATATAAATACAACAAGAAAAGTTATGGTTAACCCTTCAAAGGAAGAGCTAGAAAAGATTTCGAAGGAGCTGGAAAAGGTAGAAGCTAAGAAGAAGAAAGTCTTTGAAGCCTATGAGGACGAAATAATAACTAAAAAAGACTTCTCAGGGAGGATGTTAGACATAAAATCTAGGGAAGAAATGCTCCAACAGGAGGTAAACAACCTAAAGAGTAACATACTAGACGATGGTGTACAAGAGGTCTCGTATGAGTTTGTAAGAGATATACTGTCAAGTTTCAGTAAGATGCTATCAGAGTTGCCTTCAAGGGAACAACAAAAGAGACTACTACACATGCTGATTTCCAAAATAACAATAAACAAAACTAGAGATATAGAATCAATAGAGCTTAATATCAATGATAACTTAATAATGTACCTAAGTAATGGGGGAGAACCAAATCCAGATGGAACTGGAGGAGGTTCTCCTTCTTATTTTGTTTATAGAAGAAGGTTGATGATAAATCCTGTAAATATAAAGATTTGCATATAAAACTATTGACATAGCATGTAAAAAATGCTATTAATATAATTGTGGTTACGGCTGTGTGGCTACAAAAAGCAAGAAAGAAGGAATCAATATGCCTGTTGATGAAAGTAATAATTTAAATAAAGAACATACGATAAGAATACGTGTTGATGAAGAAACAAAGGAAAAACTAAACAAAATTACAGAAGAAAAGGATACATCAATTTCTGAAATAGTTCGTCAAGGTATTGAGCAACAATATAATAATATTGATGGTGCAGAAAACTATTTACAATACAGACTTTATGGATTTAATAATCTAATTCTTACGGATAATTTTAAATATAGTATAGATAATGAACTTATAAAAAATATAAGAATTAGTGATAATGTGAAAACTATGACTGTAGAACTTAAAGATAATATCCGTTATGAAGAGAATAGTCAAACAATAGAAACTTTTTTAAATCACATATGCTTTAATTTAATAATTAAAACGGAGGCAGATATTTATCAACCAGTACGTGTATTAGAAGTGATTAAAGAAAGTGGTTCTATTATGAAATTGAAGGATAAAATACAAATGAAAGAGAGTGTTACATTCATTCGTAATTATCCAGCAAGAGTTATTTACGACAGAGTTATGAACTCAAGAACTGCTATTGATAAAAATTTTGTTAAATATGACCGTATTTTTAAAACACTACACAACCCTAATCCGATAGCCAATTCATGAGTTTATATCAATTTTTAATGGAGTTATTATCAAAGGGAAAATCTAAAGTTGAGCAGAGAAATGTGGTAGATTATATTAAAGATAATAAAAATAGGTATGAATTTGTTTATTTTAAACCTACTAGAAGAATTAATCGTAATTTTGAAGAAGATTGTTTTACTTATATACGTAACGAAATTGGACACAGTGAAGAAACAAATGATTTGGAGTTGTATAAAGAATTAGGGTCTAATATAAGCCAAAATCTAATTAAAAATTTAATATTAATCATTAATGATGCAATTTTGGAATCAGAAGATTAATTTTGCTAAATGAAAAATAAGAGTAAATGGAGCATTAATATAAAGTACAGCTATGAATATGAAGAAGAGCTAAGTTTTGTGTAATTAAGCTCTTCTTCTTTAATTTAAAAATAATGTTTATAAACAAATAAGAAAATACATATTTGTATAATTTGAATTAATTACTATGGTTATGTAGAATAGTAATAAAAGGTAATTCATATTATGTTTTGGGAGGATATATGAAATATATAATTAAGTTAAAAAAAATTATAATGTTTATTATTGATTTATTTGAATCTTGGATAAATTACTATCATGAAAAAAGAATTATAAAATATGTAGCATTAGCGAATATGCTTTTTATAATTATATTGGATTTACTAATAATGGTAGCGACATACTCAGTTTTATATATAACAAATAAGACATTATTTATGTCACCTCTACAGCTATTTATGTTTTATATGATTATTTTATTAATAATAACATTTCAAAATATTTTTGATGTAGATTACAATATTGCTTTTAAGATAAAAGTACTAATATTTTCGGTTTTTGATGGACTAACTATAAAACAATTGTTAAAGAATGTTGGCATATTCTGTGGAATAAGTATTGGTCTTTTTACATGGCTAATAATTTCAGTAAATAAGTATATAACAGATTTTAATATAGCGAAAATTAATGAAGAGAGCATGTTACAGTTAATTGTTATAATAGTCTTAATATTAACTTTTATTATATATGTATATTCAATTAATAGTTCGTATAGTAGAAATAAAAGAAAACTTATATTATATGGAATATCAGCATTAGTAACGTTTATAAGTACTATTAATAACATTACAGAAATACTAGATTTTAAATTTGTAACTTCAATAATAGGATTAATTTTGTCAATTGATAGGTTCGCTAATGCTTATAGTGGATTGATGGAAAGTTATAGTAAAAATAATGAGTGTAACCCTGAAACTACGAAAGAATTTTGCGAAGAGAAAAATTTAACATTTGAAGACCTTATACTTATAACTAAAAATTTCTTTAGTAAATTGATTAGTCTCATTAAAAATGTGTGGTATAAATTTAAGCCTATGGAGAATAAGAAAAAAATTCAATTAATATTATATATTATATTTGCACCAATAATTGCATTTATTGTTGAAGGACTTATTGTAAGTATTTTAGGTTATGGTGGTAGCTTTATAGAAGGAATTTTTCAGTATATATTCTATAAGTTGAATTATGAAACTTACGGATTAGAAGGTGTGTTATGGGATATACCTAGAATTATATTTAAATTAATAGGAATAATTATATATATTGTTGCTTTTATTATTTGTATCTCATATATCATAGGTTCAATTTTAAATATGATAAATGGATTAAAAGATAAAAAGAAATTTAAAGAGATTAAAAAAGAAATTGAATCACTAATTATTAGTATTTTTATATTCAATTTTATAATTATTGCTCCATTTGCAATTTTTAATATTGTAAATAGTCTTATATCTTTTATTTTTAAATTGATACTATATATAGATTTATGTATTTTGATTATATATATCATAATTTGTATGATAAATTGTCTTATTAATGTAATGAGTTATTTAATGAATAAGGTAAAAGAGAAATTAGAGAAGTATAAACAAGATAAATAAGGTAGTTCTAGGTTAAAATTAGCAGTTTTTATTCTAAAATAGTAGCACTTGCGACTGATACGGTGAACCATATCATAAGTAGACATAAAAGAAAAATAAATTAAATCAATAAAAAATAGTAGTTACGTAATTCGTATCTGCTTTTTTTATTATAGTTTATATTAATATTAATAATAGTATTGTAAATAGCATAATTATAAGTGTTGATATAAATATAGAAACTTTAAATATATCTTAAATTAAATAAGGAGGAATAGAAATAAAGAAAAACCTTACAAGTAAAAATAATTGCTTTTATAAGATAATGGAAGGAAAAGTTATATTATCTTTAAAAGAGGAGGGATTTTAAGCTTTAATTGTCTATTATGGAATAAAATAGATAAAATAATAGTTGAAAAGTATACCTTAGAGGTATACAATAAATGTATACGGTTTAGGTATACATTTAAGGAATATGTTTGGGAATATGGTTTTACAGATTTCATAGAATGACATTGGTGAAACCGTATAATTAAAGGGAGGTGTATTTATGTTTTTCAAAACTACAGAACAACATGAAAATTTGAGAACAAAAATAAGAGAATTTGCTGAAGAGGAAGTTAAACCTATTGCATTTATGTTGGATCAAGAAAATAAATTCCCTTCGGAAGTAGTTCAAAAGCTAGCTGATATGGGAGTGATGGGTATTCCGTATTCAAAGGAGTATGGAGGAGCTGGCCTAGATGTGATCAGCTATGCGATAGCTGTCGAGGAATTATCAAGAGTTGATGGTGGGACAGGAGTAATCTTATCTGCACATACATCATTAGGAACATATCCAATTGCAGCTTTTGGAAATGAGGAGCAAAAACAAAAATATTTAGTACCATTAGCAAAGGGTGAAAAGCTTGGAGCATTTGGTTTGACTGAAGAAAATGCAGGTAGTGATGCAGGAGGAACAGAAACAACTGCTGTACTAGAAGGAGATTATTATATCTTAAATGGCGAGAAAATATTTATCACTAATGGTGGTGAGGCTGATATTTATATTGTTTTTGCAGTAACTACACCAAACATTGGTACACGAGGTATTAGTGCATTTATCGTTGAAAAGGGATCAGAAGGTTTTAGTTTTGGTAAGCATTATGATAAGATGGGAATTCGTTCATCAGCTACTGCAGAGCTTATTTTCAATGATGTAAAAGTTCCTAAGGAAAATTTATTAGGTAAAGAAGGCGATGGTTTCAAAATTGCTATGTCTACATTAGATGGTGGACGTATCGGTATTGCTGCCCAAGCTTTAGGAATAGCACAAGGTGCTTATGAGAATGCCTTAGAGTATTCAAAAGAAAGAGTTCAATTTGGTAAACCTATTTGTCAGCAACAAATAATAGCTTTTAAATTAGCTGATATGGCTACAAAACTTAGAGCAGCAAGATTCCTTATTTATAGTGCAGCAGAGCTTAAAGGAAATCATGAGCACTACAGCATGGAAGCAGCAATGGCTAAACAATATGCTTCTGATGTTTGTCTTGAAATTGTCAACGATGCTCTTCAAATCTTTGGGGGAAGCGGATATCTTAAAGGTATGGAAGTTGAGCGTGCCTATAGAGATGCTAAAATCTGCACTATATATGAGGGAACTAATGAAATCCAGCGTGTTGTTATAGCCGCTAATATTATAGGAAAAATGCCAAAAACAGAGAGTGTAGCAAAAACTTCAAGGGAACCTGCAACAGGATATCGTAAGAAGGTAATTTATAAAGATGGTACACCTGAAGAAAGAGTAAATTCTCTTGTAGAAGCTCTTAAGAAGGATGGATATGATTTTTCTGTAGGAATTCCTATAGATACTCCAATAAGCAAGGCAGAGAGAGTAGTTAGTGTAGGACAAGGCATAGGAGAAAAGGAAAATATGCATCTTATAGAAAAGCTTGCAGTTCAGGCTGGTGCAGCAATAGGTTCTTCTAGACCAGTAGCTGAAACTTTAAAATATGTTCCAATTGATCGTTACGTTGGTATGTCAGGGCAAAAATTTAAAGGAAACCTTTATATTGCATGTGGTATTTCAGGTGCAGGTCAACATTTAAAAGGTATAAAGGATGCTTCTACAATTGTTGCAATTAATATAAACCCTAATGCAAAGATTTTCAAAAACGCAGATTACGGCATAGTTGGTGATTTGATGGAAATACTACCTCTACTTATTGATGCTTTAGACAATGGTGAACCAAAGAAAGAGGCTCCACCAATGAAAAAGATGAAGAGAGTTATTCCGAAAAAAGTCACTCCAACTTGGAAACATTATGTATGTAATGGATGCGGTTATGAATATGATCCTGGAGTAGGTGATCTAGAAGGTGAAGTAAACCCAGGAACACTTTTTGAAAATTTACCTGAAGAGTGGACTTGCCCAGCTTGTGGTGAAGAAAAAGATATGTTTATAGAAGTTTAAAACAGGTAATAAATAAATTTTTTGTTTAAAGGAGGATTAGCTATGTATTGTGTTAGAGAAGTAACTGAAGATCTTTATTGGATAGGGGGAAATGATCGTCGTCTAGCTCTTTTTGAAAATGTTCATCCTATTCCAAGAGGTGTTTCTTATAATTCTTATTTACTTTTAGATGAAAAGACAGTGCTATTTGATACTGTAGATTGGTCAATTTGCAGACAATTTCTTGAGAATATTAAGGGAGTTTTAGGAGATAGAGACTTAGATTACATGGTCATTAACCATATGGAACCTGATCATGCAGCGTGTATTGAAGAAATTGTTATCCGCTATCCTAATGTAAAGATAATATGTACTGAGAAGGCATTTTTATTTATGCATCAGTTCGGTTTCCAAATAGAAGATAAGGTAGAACAAGTCAAAGAGGGAGATACTATGTCATTTGGAAAGCATAATGTTGTATTTGTTTCTGCCCCTATGGTACATTGGCCAGAGGCTATGGTAACATATGATACTACAAATGGAGTGCTGTTCTCAGCTGATGCTTTTGGTTCATTTGGTGCATTAGATGGAAAGCTATTTAACGATGAAGTAAATTTTGATCGTGATTGGATTGATGATGCTAGAAGGTATTACACAAATATTGTAGGTAAATATGGGCCTCATGTTCAGGCTCTTTTAAAAAAGGCAGGCACTATAGATATTAAGATTATCTGTCCGTTACATGGACCAGTATGGCGTAATGATTTTGGATATTTACTTGATAAGTACGATAAATGGAGTAGCTACACACCTGAGGAAAAGGGCGTGATGATTGTTTATGGAACAATGTATGGTAATACAGAGGCAGCAGCAAATGAGTTAGCAACAAGATTGGTTAAAAAGGGGATTACCAATGTAGTTATGTATGATGTTTCCAAAACTCATGTTTCGTATCTGATTTCTGAAACATTTAAATATAGTCACGTTGTGTTAGCATCAGTTACTTATAATTTAAAGATTTATCCACCAATGCTGGACTATATAATGGATATGAAGGCATTAAACCTTCAAAAACGTACTTTTGCTATTATTGAAAATGGATCATGGGCGCCTCAATCAGGTAAATTAATGCGTGAATTATTAGAAGAAATGAAAGATATGACTATTTTGGATAATGAAATTTCAATTAATTCTAGCATGAAAGAAAGCGATGAGGATTTAATGGAATCTATTGCTGATAGCATTATTGAATCAATGAAATAATACAGAAAAGATATGAATTTTAATCAACTCGTAAATTATAATAACGAGTTGATTAAAATTATAATAAAGATAATAGCACTTAAGATTAGCTTGAAGGTTCATAATGTTGAGACATATTATTAAAAAATCAATTATATAGGATAAAGAAGTTAATTCATAATATGTATTTCAATAAAAAAATGAATCTGAATGTGTTATTATCCAGATTCATTATAGATATTAAAAATATAGTTTCTTATTTCCTATATTTAATGGGTTCTTATATGTTTAATCCTATTCTTCTGTTTTCGATAATCTCCTCTAACTCATCAGCAGCTTTGATTACATCTTCTTGAACAATAAGCTTACCGCCTGTTATATTAACTAAATCTTCTTTTAAAACTTTAGTGACAACTTCACTTCCATCTATAAAAGGAGATATTGCAACATGTAGTGGCAGACCTAATGATAGTCCAAATGCAGCATCGGCTAATGCTTGCTCTTCAAGCCATTGTGGTGCTGATAATACAAGGGGAAGTTGAGGTATATCTATACCCAAGTTTTCAGCAAGTTCAGTTGCTACCATTTCTAATCTTCCAATA
Organism: Clostridium sp. MF28; assembly: GCF_002969175.1. Taxonomy (NCBI): domain Bacteria; kingdom Bacillati; phylum Bacillota; class Clostridia; order Eubacteriales; family Clostridiaceae; genus Clostridium; species Clostridium sp. MF28. The sequence continues at coordinate 3,269,691 of NZ_CP014331.1, read as the reverse complement.
GCTAGACATGGACCAAAGTTTAATACTGGTGGAATGCCTAGGGATTTGCACACATCTCTTAGATTATCACCTGCAAGATCAGCTGCTCCAGGAGACATAAGACCAACATTTTCAAGGCCTCCAGAAGAACATCCGGCTGAAAGAACTAAAATATCTCTTTTTATTAATTCTTTAGTTAGCTCAACAGTAAATACATCATGTCCTTTAGCTGTTAAGTTGGAACAGCCTACAACACCAGCTATCCCTTTGATTTTTCCTTTTACTATTAAGTCAATAAGACCGCTCCAATTTCCACCTAGGAACTCTTTTAAAGATCCTTCACTAACACCAGTTACAACATCATCATGTCCATGATCTTTAGGAATGTCTATTGTGACGTTATTTCTTCTGTTCTTATAACTTTCTAATGCTTCGTAAATGATCTTTTCACTAATTTCTTCAGCGTTTCTCATATCAAAATTTATATATTCAGCATTTTTCTTCTTAGCAACATCATCTATACAGATAGTTTTTACATTAAATTTCTCAGCTACAGGTTCAAGTCCTGGTATTGTACAGTTAAATTCTGAGACAATTAAATCTATAGCACCAGTTGCGAGTACGGCTTCACTTGTATAATTATTTCCAGCATGGCCTGAAAAAACTTCAGTATAATGCTCTCCTCTTAACTGTAGATCTTGGCCTACGCATGTACAGCCAACTAATCTAAAGCCCTTTGCACCTAATTTCATTGCTCTTTTTGTGACATTCTCATCAATTAATTTATCTTGAAGATGTGCAATATCAGAATGCTGATGACCTGTAATCATTATGTTGATATAATCCTCATCTATTACTCTAAAGCCAACTTTAGCTTGTCTGATTTTTGGAGCACCTAGCATAACATCATTTAAAAGGTTAGTTAACACTAGACCATATATTCCAGTAGCAATTCCAAGTTGAAGTGAATTAAGCAGCATATCTACAGGATCACTATTTAGATTTGTTGAAGTTTTTACTAGAGCATCAAAAACTTCGGATTTTGCACCGCCAGGTAAAATATTTAATTCCTTCCACTTATGATATCTTGGAGCATAAGCTAATTTTTCTACCAATTCCATTTTTTCAAATCTTGGTTTATATAAATCCCTAAGAACTTCATCAGCTACTTTAATTGCTTTGGCATTTATATCTGATTCAACAATATCAAAGATTTCAGCAAGCTTATCCAATGTTTCTGGGCTTTTTATTTTTAAATTACCTTTTCCTTCACCAATGTCTTTAAGGTTTCTTGCTGTAGTTTCCACTACGTGAAGGTAACATGCGGAACCTGCTGCTATCGCTCTTAAAAAGTTTCTTGATACGATAGTATCAGCATCCGCACCACATACACCTTTAGGTGATTTAGGTGTTATCTTACATGGACCATTCGAGCAGAGTTTGCAACAGACTCCTTCTTTTCCGAATTTACATTTTGCTTTTTGTGTTTCAACTCTGTTGAATGATGTTTCTAGATCTTCTTTTGATGATAAAAATTCACATAATTTACAATCTGCTGATGTGCACATTGACATATTGATCATCTCCTTTAATTTTATATTTAATATTTAACCAAAAGTATACTAAAGAGGTATAGTTTTAAGCAAATATAAAAGGCTTTCGCCTCTTATATTTACATGTATAAAGTTACCATGGATCATTCTTTAGTTTATCAAAGTTAACCTTTTCTAGTTCATTTATCATTGTATTTTGAATATTGTATAAAGCCTTGTGTATAGAACAGTGACCAGCTTTATTTGCACTACAAGCCTTGCCATCGTAAACGCATCTAGTCACAATAATTGGACCTTGTATAGCTTCAACCACATCTTTTAAGGTTATATCTTTAGGCTCCCTAGTTATAGCATAACCACCATTAACACCTCTATAAGACTTTAATATTCCTGCTTGAGTTAACTTTCTAGTTAGTTTTAATAAAAATCTAAGAGGAATATTTCCTTTTTCAGATAGAGATTTTGCATCAAGTTTGTTATCTAAACCTTCTTTGGATAGCATAAGTATTATTCTAAATGCGTAATCAGATTCTTGATTAATATTCATAAAATTTACTCCTTAAAGTATACCCATTTGGTATAATTTATCATAGTACAATTTTTTGTAATTGTCAATGTTTAGGTTATTGCGATATCGCAATTAAATAGAATGAATAATAATATACATTAAAATAAAATTCATGAGTGTCTTTTAACATAATGATTATAAAGGGAATACTATATAAGTAAAGCAATTTATTTGAGGTGAGGCTTATGTTTGGATCTTTTATAACAATGCTTACTGGAATTCGTATACTGAAAAATATGAATAAAAGTTTATTGGGAATTATTAAATATGAAAAGCCAATAGATAAAGGAATAGAGATTGCTGGTTATGATTATGATTCGGTACAAGATATATTTTATAGTAATATGAATGCATGGCAAAGAAATATGGGATATAGTAGATTGTATGATGAAGCATCAGCACCTTTTGGAATGATAGTAGATTGTGAACCAATCTATTTTAAATATAATAATAGAATATGGTTAATCGAATTATGGAAAGGTCAATACGATTTGAATACTGGATGTGAAGTCGGTGTGTATACAGCCGAAAAGCCTATATTAAACTTACCAGAAGTATATAAGTATATGTTTTATAATTGCGCTAGCGATGAAGATAGATTAACAATCTCTCTTTCGCTAAAAAAGAATGGAAAAACACTTTTTGCGTTAGATGATAAGCATTGGTGGTTAGCAGGCTTTAAACTTGGTGAATATTCAGAGCCTTCTGAATTAGTGATGTATTTAAATATTACTTTAAAGGATGAAGAAATGTGCAGTTCCTTTGTAGAAGCAATAAAAAAGATAGGATATGAAGAAAATAAGGAGTTTATTGTAAATGGAAATACTGTAGGTTTAACATTTGATAAACCGCACACTACTCAACCTATTACAAGGACAGAGCAGACTGATAAGATCATACAAATGAAAAATAAACTGTTATGCGATAAATATAATGATATTACTAGAGTATATAGTAATTTAACAGATAAAATAAATGCAATTCAGAAACAGGCACCAGAAATTTATTCAGAAATAGTAGATAAAGCAGTATTGAGAAAATATTTGAGAAGCATGAAAAATACTGAAACTGAGTAACGTAATATTAGGAAGGCAGAATATATATCCTGCCTTTACGTTTATATTGAGTCATAGCAGTTATAACTGCCATTGGCTCTTTTTTTCTCAGCATTCTTACTTATATAAGAACCTTCTATAACTTTATTATATCCTTTTTTGGATACAATAGATTTAATATAATCTAGATGAGGACATCTATCATAATGATAATTATCATTTGTCATGCAAGATGATAAATGTATCACAACATCTTCTTTATTTATGTTATTTTTTAACTTAAGTTTTTTCGAGAGATGTTCTAATTTAGTAGCAATACTTTTTCCGCAGCATCCTCCACAGGTAAAGGAAATATATCTGGTTGATTCGTTGTAATTTTTAAAAACGTCATCTCTGTTGTAAAAGGCATTTGTACAGGCAAATCCACTACAACGGTTATGAGCAATGTCGCACTGGATAATAACTACATATTTTTCATCCATTAAATTTTATCCCCCTTTTTAAATAAATGATTAGTAACTGTATATATAAGTTGTATATAGAACAATTATATAATTAATTATATCTCAATAAAAGTATATATAAGATATTAAATATAATTTAGTATAAGTAACAAAATAAAAGCATTATACATTGGTAAAAAAAGTTAAATAAATTTATAAAAAAAGGATATGCAGCGTTAAATTATCTACTACAGATCCTTTTTATAAATAAATAATATTAATTTATGCGAATAATGCGACAAATACTAAAGTTAAAGTACTTACAAGTTTTATAAGTACATGGAGTGATGGTCCAGCAGTATCTTTAAATGGATCACCAACTGTATCACCGACGACACTAGCTCTGTGGGCTTCGGAATTTTTACCACCGTGCTCTCCTAATTCTATAAGCTTCTTAGCATTGTCCCATGCACCACCACCATTATTTAAGAAGAGAGCCATTATAACACCAGAAATGGTTGTTATCATTAGGAATCCAGCAGCAGCTTCTTTTCCTAGAAGAACTCCAACGATTATAGGGGCAGAAATTACTATGATTCCAGGAAGAACCATCTCCTTTAGAGCACCTTTTGTAACTATATCAACACAGCGAGCATAATCAGGTTTTGATGTTCCCTCCATTATTCCTGGTATTTCTTTAAATTGTTGTCTAACTTCAAGTATTACATATTGAGCAGCCTTACCAACAGCTCTAATAGCTGTAGAGCTAAATAGAAATACTATCATAGCGCCTATAAAGCCACCTATAAATACTTCAGGTTTACCTATATCAACTGAAAACCATGAATCTAAAGGTTTTCCAAGAAGTTTTTTAACTTCATCTAGGTATGCAGAGAATAATAGAAAAGTAGCGAGTGCAGCTGAACCTACCGCGTACCCCTTTGTTAATGCTTTTGTAGTATTACCGCATGCGTCTAATCTATCAGTTATATTTCTAATTTCTTCGGGAGCTCCGGACATTTCTGTAATTCCACCAGCATTATCAGTAATTGGACCAAATGTATCCATGGCAAGAATATATGTGCAGGTTGAAAGCATTCCCATGGTTGCAATTGCTGTACCATACAAACCTGCATTTGCAACATTAGGCAATGCCATTTCGCTTAATCTATAAGATATAAATATACAAATAGATATACAAACAACAGGAAGTGCAGTTGATTCCATACCAACTGATAATCCAGTTATTATATTAGTTCCAGCTCCAGTTTTAGAAGCAGTAGCTATCTCTTTAACAGGTTTATGCGTTATTGAAGTATAATAATCAGTTAAAACTACAAATACATAGCTAAGCAGTATTCCAGCAACCGCACATCCATATAGATAGATATAGTTTACTTGCCCACCAGTTGTAAGTGAACCACTTAACATATCTTTAACTACGAAAAATAATATTACTAAATTAATTATGGAAGTTATAACAAATCCGCCTTTTAAAGCTTTCATAGGATCATCATTATCATTCTTAACTTTAACAGCAAAGATACCTATTATTGAAGCGATGATACCAAGGGCACGAGCAACAAGCGGAAATAGTATTCCTTTCCATCCAAATATAGGGTAAAGTCCAACGCCTAGAATCATAGCACCTATATTCTCAGCGGCTGTAGATTCGAATAAGTCCGCACCTCTACCAGCACAATCACCTACATTATCACCAACAAGATCAGCAATAACAGCAGGATTTCTAGGGTCATCTTCAGGGATACCAGCTTCAACCTTTCCGACGAGATCAGCACCAACATCGGCAGCCTTTGTATATATGCCTCCACCAAGTTGAGCAAATAACGCGACGAAGGAAGCACCAAACCCAAATCCAACTATAAGAGAGGGGGCTTCTTTAATTAAAGTATCGTTTCCAGAAATACCTCCATAGATAAGAAATAGGGACGCTACACCTAAAAGAGATAGGGAAGTAACAGCTAGTCCAGTAACAGCACCACCTTTAAGAGCTATTTGAAGAGCATTGTTTAATCCCTTTTTTGCGCCAGCAGCAGCTCTTACATTAGAATTAACAGCCATATACATACCAATATAGCCAGATAAAGCTGAGCAGAATGCGCCTGTTATAAAAGCTATACCTGTATGTAAAGATATAGATATGGCAGAGCTTGGACCTTTTGATGCATTGCCGAAATAGTTAGAAAGTATGATTAAAAATAAAGCAACAATGGATAAAACAAAGATGGTTTTATATTGTCTTTTAATGAATGCCATAGCACCTTCCTTAATGTAAGTTGATATTTCTTGCATTTGGCTAGTGCCTTTGTCTTGAGAAAATGTATACCTGACCAAATAAATGATTGCTATAAGTGAAATAATTATAACACTATAAATAAGCATAAAATATGGTACCATTTAAAACATCCCCTTTATTTTTTATATAAATTTGTTATACATATATATTATACAACAAAATATTCAGAAAATTCAAAAATTTTCAACTTTTTCTATAATATATATTATGCTTAAGCATAATAAAATAAGCAAAGTAAATATATATTTATAGAAAGTTTGGAGAAACCTCTAAAATATATATTACCTTGCTTAGTAGTTAGTAATAAAATCATAGTATTTTAATTTATAGTATTATCTATCACTGTTAAGTGTAATGAATTTTAAGTTTAGAACTTAGGATCTATTTCATCCCTTTGAATTCTTCGTAAATCTTTTAGTCTTAGATGAGTTTTTTCTCTAATTGCACTCCAATGTTCTCCGTCAATCATCATTTTTTTTGCCTCATTTTTTAGAGATTCTTTTTCTTCGTAGCTCATAAATTATAACCTCCTTTTATTTCATTTATACAAATTTAGTTTATCATTAATAAAATTATCTATTCGTCGTTTATAAAATTTAATATAATATGAAATTCAATTGAATTTTACATTATGGTATTTATGGAATGTTGAAGCCTACTATTGCTATCATTACAAACTAATGTAATGATTTGACTAGAATGTATATTAATTAACTGAATGTATAAGTCAAGAAGAATAATTTATAATGTTGAAAATAAAAAAATTTATATAAAAAGCAAACTAATAGTTTCATAAACGATATAAATCTTATGGTTGAAAAGGGAAGTTTGGTAAGCAGTGAAGCAGATAGAGAGTTTAGTAATACATTAATAGATCTTATATTAGATAAAGAAGTAATTGGTAGTGGTGAAATATATAGATCAAATAAAATATAGCGATTATATTCATAAAAACAAAGGAAATATTGGTGTTATATTTAGAGATGAAGGTTTTTATGAAAGATTTACAGTAGAAGAATATATGAGATATTACACAGAAATAATTGACTCAAAGTCTAATTACAGAGAAATAATGTTAAAGTTCTCATTGCTAGAGATTGCAGATAAGTAGTTAATATGCTAACATACTTCATTATGGGAATGAAGATTGCTTACACAGGACATTTTATTATTATAACAACATTAGTAGTTATATGGTTTATATAACCTGGATGGGTAATAGGAATTTTAGCAGAAAATCAGGCTAGTGCAGAAATCATAGGAATGCCGTTTTTCATGGTTATATTTTTAGCGGGTACTTCAGCAAAAATGAATAATATAGCCGGAATGGCAGCTAATTTTTTACCTAACTATAGCATGCAAGTATTACCAGGCAGAATTTTTACTAATGAACCTTTAAATATAAATTTTGCGTATAATATATTAGTAATTCTATTGTGGATTATAATTGGTGCTGGAATTTTTGTTTATGCTTATAAGAAAAAGACTGATTCGATCATCAGTCTTTTTTTAATAGTAACTTAATTTGAATAGTTATTCACCAAGATATGCACTCTTAATACTTTCATCATTAAGAAGAACTTGGGCATTACCTGATTTTACTATATTACCGGTTTCAAGAACATAAGCTCTATGTGCAATGGCAAGGGCCATATTTGCATTTTGCTCAACTAAAAGTATAGTTGTTCCTGATTTATTAATTTCAACAATTGTATCAAAAATATCTTTAACCACAAGAGGTGCAAGCCCCATTGAAGGCTCATCTAATATAAGCATTTCAGGTCTGTTCATAAGAGCCCTTCCAATTGCAAGCATTTGCTGTTCACCACCAGAAAGAGTACCAGCTTGTTGTTTTATTCTTTCCTTAAGTCTTGGAAACTTAGCAAATACCATTTCCATGTCTTTTTTAATTTCTGCTTTATCGTTTCTTAAATAAGCACCTAGTTCTAGATTTTCTAAGACCGATAGCTGAGGAAAAACTCTTCTTCCTTCTGGTACATGGGAAAGACCTAGAGAAACTATTTTATTAGCTGCAACCTTATTTAATTCAGAGCCCTTAAAAGTGACCGTACCAGATTTTATTGGTTCAAGGCCTGATATAGCTCTAAGAGTAGAAGTTTTGCCAGCACCGTTGGCGCCTATTAATGTCACTATTTCACCCTGTTTTACTTCAAGGGAAATGTCCCTTAGTGCATGAATTACACCATAATATAGATTAATATTTTCTACCTTTAGCATTTTTAAGCCCCCTCTCCTAGATAAGCTTCAATTACCTTAGGATTATTTTTTATTTCTTCTGGAGTGCCTTCAGCAATCTTTTTTCCGTAATCAAGGACTGCTATTTTATCACAGATTCCCATAACAAGTTTCATATCATGCTCAATTAAAAGAATTGATATATTAAACTTATCTTTAATCCAATCTATAAGCTTGGTAAGTTCTACAGTTTCCTGAGGATTCATACCAGCAGCAGGTTCATCTAATAATAGAAGAGATGGCTTTGCAGCTAAGGCTCTTACTATCTCAAGTTTTCTTTGTTCGCCATAAGGGAGATTGCTAGCTAACTCATCTTTTTTTCCATCGAGAGAAAAGACTTTTAATAGTTCAATACTTTTATCTATAATTTCAGCTTCTGTTTTCCTAAATTTAGGAGTTCTAAAGATGGAATCAAATATAGAATAATTTATTCTATAGTTAAAACTTACTTTAACATTATCAAGAACAGAAAGATGAGAAAATAGACGTATATTTTGAAAAGTTCTGGCTATTTTCTTTTGTGTAATATTATAGGGTTTAAGACCTTGAATCTTTTCTCCAAGATAAGATATAGTACCTTCAGTTGGAGTATAAACACCAGTTAACATGTTAAATACAGTAGTCTTACCAGCGCCATTAGGTCCAATAAGCCCGACAATTTCTTTTTCATTTATTGTTAGATTAAAATCTGACACTGCCTTTAATCCACCGAATACAATTGATAAATTTTGAACTTCTAGCATTGAATTAAGCCTCCTCTCTATCATCTGATTTTTTCCTTGGTATTAATTTACCAAAGATTTTAAGAGAAATTTCTTTATCTCCGAATAATCCTTCAGGTCTGAATATCATAAGTAGTATTAAAGCTAATGGATATATAACCATTCTGAAATCGCCCATACTTCTCAAAAGCTCTGGTAAGAAAGTCAGCATTATAGCTGAAATAATTGATCCAGACAAAGATCCCATACCACCAAATACAACAAAAGTTAGATAGTCAATTGATTTGTTAAAATCGAAAAGATCTGGTTTTATATATCCAGAATAGTGAGCATAAAGTCCACCAGCAAGCCCTGCAAAAAAGGCAGCTATAACAAATGCCATCATTTTGTATTTTAATGCATTGATTCCCATAGATTCAGCGGCTATTTCATTTTCACGAATAGAAAGCATTGCTCTACCCTGGGACGAGTTAATTATATTTTTTATTATGACTATACTAGCTATCATGAATATAAAAGCAACTGTAAAAGTTGTTTTTGTTGGGATGCCGGTAAGTCCACGTGCGCCACCAACTGTATCAATATTCATAATTACTATTTGGATAATTTGGCAAAAGGCTAAGGTTGTTATTGCAAAATAGTCACCTGTAAGCTTCAGTGTAGGATATCCAACTAATGCCGCTAATATACATGCAACCACAGCACCAATAAGTATTGAAGCAACAAACGGCATATGCGCTTTTTGTGTTATTATAGCTGATACATATGCACCTATGGACATAAATCCAGCATGTCCTAAACATAATTGACCAGTAAATCCAACAATTAAATTTAGGGATACGGCTAAAATAACATTTATTGAAGCGAAAGTAATAATTCCTTTGTAATATGAATTAATAACATTTGCACTTATTAAGCCAAATAGAACTCCATATGTTATTAAAACTCCAACAATTATACAAATATTTTTTTTATTAAATAAATTCTTCATAATTAACACCTACACTTTCACATTGGTCTTTTTACCTAATAGACCAGAAGGCTTAATTAAAAGTATTATAATTAAAATTGCAAATACTATTGCATCTGAGAAGTTAGTTGAAATATAAGCTTTAGCAAAAGTTTCAAGTAATCCTATAGCAATTCCACCAACAAGGGCTCCAGGTATACTTCCAATTCCACCAAGTACTGCAGCAACAAAAGCTTTAAGTCCAGGCATAGCTCCCATATAAGGAGTGATACTAGGGTAAGATATTGCAACTAAGACTCCAGCTATACCAGCTAAGGCTGAACCTATTGCAAAAGTAAGAGAAATAGTATTATTAACATTTATACCCATAAGAGAAGCTGCTTCCATATCTTGAGAAGAGGCTCTCATGGCTTTTCCAACTTTAGTTTTATAAACAATAAATTGTAGTAAAACAACTAGAAAAGCAGAAACTCCAAACATTAATATTGTCTTTATATCAATTTGAATAGTTCCTATATTAATACTCCCAGCATTAATTAAATCCGGAAATGGTTTTGGATTAGATCCAACTAATAATCTCATAGCATTCTGTAGGAATAAAGAAACACCAATAGCTGTAATAAGCAAAGCAATTCTTGGAGAATTTCTTAAAGGCTTATAAGCAATTTTCTCTATAATTATTCCAGATAATGCTGAAACTGCCATAGCAACTAATAATGTTGGAATTAATGGCAATTTTAATGTTGAAGCACAATAGAAGCCTGAAAAGGCTCCTATCATATAAATCTCACCATGAGCAAAATTTATTAACTGTATTATTCCATATACCATTGTATATCCTAATGCTAGGAGGGCATATACGCTACCTAACGCTAAACCGTTAATGATTTGTTGTAAAAATTCCATTGTATATTCCTCCCTTTTTTAATGATTAAGGATTAACTTTATCAGCTAAAACTTTTTTATCTCCATCAACTTTAATAATAGCAGCACTCTTTATAGCGCTTCTATCACTACCAAATTTGATGTTTCCAGTAACACTGTTCATTTCCATTGAAGCCAAAGCATCTTTAATGGCAGCACCGTCTGTCTTTCCGGCCTTTTCTATTGCTTTAACTAATATTTTAGATGTGTCATATGAAAGAGCAGCGAAAGAATCTGGTTCTTTGTTATATTCCTTTTTATATGATTCAACAAATTTCTTTACATTTTCATCTGAGTCTCCAGAGTAGTAGTGATTGATATATAATGCACCATCTACAGCTTTTCCACCAATTTTAGCTAATTCTTCTGACTCCCATCCGTCTCCACCAAGGAATTGAGAAGTTATTCCCATATCTCTAGCTTGTTTAGCAATAAGACCAACAACATTATAGTAATCAGGTAATACTATTATATCTGGATTTAAGCTCTTAATTTTTGTTAATTGAGCCTTAAAGTCAGTATCTTTATCATTATAAGTTAAGAATTCACCAACTTGTCCACCAGCACTTTCAAATTTTGATTTAAAGCTATCGGCTATTCCTTTTGAATAATCTGATCCAGAGTTATATAAAACTGCAGCTGTTTTCTTTCCTAATTTTTCACTAGCATATTTTGCAAGAACCTCTCCTTGGAATGAATCTACAAAACAGCCTCTAAACATATAATCTCCACCAACTTTAGTTATTGTTGGTTCTGTAGCTGTTGGAGTAATCATTGGAATTTGTTTTGATGTAGCATTTGGTGCTACTGCAAGTGTTGCACCTGATGTAACAGGTCCTAAAATTGCGCTTACCTTTTCATCATCAACAAGTTTATTGAAAGCTTGCATTGATGAGTTCGGATCAGCTTGATCATCTTCAAAAACAAATTTAATTTTTTTTCCATTGATTCCGCCTGCATCGTTAACTTCTTTTTCTAATAATTGAGCACCTTCTTTTACTGAAACTCCATAAGTAGATGCAGCACCAGATAATGGTCCAATAGCACCGATTTTGATGGTATCTCCGTTATTTCCACCTCCAGCTGAATTCCCGCTACAACCAGCAAGAAGAGTAATAGCCATAGCAGAGGCTAAGATTCCTGATAGTAAACTTTTTTTCATATATTTATCCCCCTTTTAACTTTAAAAAATAATATTAAAATAATAATTAATTTTATAATACTTTGATAAAATGCTATAAAGTTATCGCATATATTGTTGATATAATAACATATAGGAGTAATTATTACAAGATTGATATTTAATATTTTATATAAAAAATAATAAAATAATTATAAAAACGTTATCATGATTTATAAATTAATCAAAAATAATGTTATGTTGAGTAAAGTTATAGGTTTAAAAAGTGTGAGTGTTTTCAAAATGTTCTCGATTTAAGGATGATTCTAATTTTTGAATAATAGCAGACTAAGATTGTGATTTATAAATAATATTAAATAAGTAAGAAGGTTGATTTATTGATATATATAGACAGTTATTGTTGAAAAGAATAATATTAATACTTAGATTATATTTAAAGTGAAGATGGTGAATTGGTTGAATAAAAAAATAATAAAATTAAATTGCAATAATTATAAAAAGTATTTTTACTATATTAAGTATCCTGTATTTGAAGAAGATTTATGTAAGTTAGAGATGAAATGTCTTTTTGGTAAAACACCAAGTGAGAAGTATTTGTTTTCAGATTTTTATATTAGTGCATCAAGGAGTCCGTTTATAAAAGAAATGATTTCAGTAGTATATGAAGAAGATTCTTTAGAACAAATAATAGACAACATCATAAAAGATAAGCTAGCTTATAACGAGTTTAAGGTCTGTTACTTAAGAACAGAATATAGTGATATAGATTATGAAGAACGTCTTAGAAGTCTTAGCCAGATAGGATTTGTAATAACAGGAGAGCCTGAAATTCACAATCCTAAAGTTATCCTTGGAGTTACACGAATTTGTGGAAAATGGATATTTGGAATGTACGAGAAAAACGATTATAAGTGGCATATTCATGATAATAAGCCGTATTCATATTCAAATTCTTTAAGCGTTAGGGTAGCTAGAGCACTAGTTAATATAGCAGTTAAAAACAATTTAGAATGCAAATTAATAGACCCATGTTGTGGAGTAGGAACAGTTATTCTTGAAGCGCTTTCAATGGGAATTGATGTTGTAGGATGTGAGATTAATAAAAGTATCGCAGAAAATGCTAAGAAGAACTTGGAGTTTTACGGATATGAGAATGTAGTGACTAACGGAGATATGAATGAGATTGAAGAGAAATATGATACTGCTATCATAGATTTACCATATGGACTGTTTACTCCAACTACCATAGAAGAACAAACATCTCTAATTAGAAGTGCACGCAGAATAAGTACTAGATTAGTCATAGTTACATTTGAAGAGATGGATGATTGTATTATTGATGCGGGTTTTAAAATAGTTGATAAATCATATGTATGCAAAGGTAAGTTTAAGAGATATATAAATATTTGTGAGTAGAAAGTTATAAATTTAATATGAAGAAAATTTTAGATTGATTTCTGAAAATATTCTTATTTTGAAGGTATTTTTAGAAGCCTAGTCTATGTATTTTAGCCATTAATTCTTATTTATTAACAAATTCCGGATTATTGTTTCATCATAATACTATATTCTTATATTTTAAATTAGCTAATTAAGTTAAGAATTATTGTATGGATACATTTGCGTTTGTATCCATACATATTTTATTATATGAGTAACTTAGAAAAAAGGGGGATTTATGTATTATGGAAAGAGGGACAATAAATAGAAATCTTGCTCAAATGTTAAAAGGTGGAGTTATTATGGATGTAACTAATAAAGATGAAGCTATAATAGCAGAGAAAGCTGGGGCATGTGCGGTAATGGCGCTTGAAAGAGTTCCTTCCGACATAAGAAAGGAAGGTGGAGTAGCTAGAATGTCGGATCCTAAAATGATAAGAGAAATACAAGAGGCGGTCTCAATTCCTGTAATGGCCAAAGTTAGAATAGGACATTTTGTAGAAGCACAAATTTTGGAAGCATTAAATATTGACTTTATAGATGAAAGTGAAGTGCTTACACCAGCAGATGATAAATATCATATAAATAAAGAAGATTTTAGTGTCCCATTTGTATGTGGTGCAACTAATATTGGTGAGGCATTAAGAAGAATAGGTGAAGGCGCATCGATGATAAGAACCAAGGGAGAAGCAGGAACTGGAGATGTAGTAAATGCTGTTACTCATATGAGAACAATGAATGATCAAATTAAAGAGATACAAAAAGCATCAA
>NZ_CP014331.1:3248052-3250552 GCF_002969175.1 Clostridium sp. MF28 | reverse complement strand
ATAGGATGTGCTAGCTATTGGATGCTAGTCTAAGCGTTTAGGGAGTTGGGATTGGCAAATCCGTTCCAACAATTCTGAGGCGTGATGGGGAAGGTTCTACGGAACCGAAGTATCTGATTCCATGCTTCCAAGAAAAGCATCTAGAGAGAGAAGTAGTGCCCGTACCGCAAACCGACACAGGTAGATGAGGAGAGAATCCTAAGGCCGACGGAAGAATTGCAGTTAAGGAACTAGGCAAATTGACCCCGTAACTTCGGGAGAAGGGGTGCCTGAGAAATCAGGCCGCAGAGAATAGGCACAAGCAACTGTTTAACAAAAACACAGGTCTCTGCTAAAGCGAAAGCTGATGTATAGGGGCTGACGCCTGCCCGGTGCTGGAAGGTTAAGGGGAACACTTAGTGGTAACGCGAAGGTGTGAACTTAAGCCCCAGTAAACGGCGGCCGTAACTATAACGGTCCTAAGGTAGCGAAATTCCTTGTCAGGTAAGTTCTGACCCGCACGAATGGCGTAATGACTTGTGCACTGTCTCAACTGCAAATCCGGCGAAGTTGTAGTGCGAGTGAAGATGCTCGCTACCCGCGATTGGACGGAAAGACCCCGTAGAGCTTTACTGTAGCTTAGCATTGAATTTCGGTATTGTCTGTACAGGATAGGTGGGAGACTGGGAAACTAGGGCGTCAGCCTTGGTGGAGTCGTTGTTGGGATACCACCCTGATAGTATTGAAGTTCTAACTGGATGCCATGAAACTGGTGACAGGACATTGTTAGGTGGGCAGTTTGACTGGGGCGGTCGCCTCCTAAAATGTAACGGAGGCGCCCAAAGGTTCCCTCAGAACGGTCGGAAATCGTTCGAAGAGTGTAAAGGCAGAAGGGAGCCTGACTGCGACACCTACAAGTGGAGCAGGGACGAAAGTCGGGCTTAGTGATCCGGTGGTACCTCGTGGGAGGGCCATCGCTCAACGGATAAAAGCTACCTCGGGGATAACAGGCTGATCTCCCCCAAGAGTTCACATCGACGGGGAGGTTTGGCACCTCGATGTCGGCTCGTCGCATCCTGGGGCTGAAGTAGGTCCCAAGGGTTGGGCTGTTCGCCCATTAAAGCGGCACGCGAGCTGGGTTCAGAACGTCGTGAGACAGTTCGGTCCCTATCCGTCGCGGGCGTAGGAAATTTGAGAGGAGCTGTCCTTAGTACGAGAGGACCGGGATGGACTGACCTATGGTGTACCAGTTGTTTCGCCAGAAGCATAGCTGGGTAGCTAAGTCGGGAAGGGATAAACGCTGAAAGCATCTAAGTGTGAAGCCCACCTCAAGATGAGATTTCCCATAGCATAAGCTAGTAAGACCCCTTGAAGACTACAAGGTTGATAGGTCAGAGGTGTAAGTATGGCAACATATTTAGCTGACTGATACTAATAGGTCGAGGGCTTGACCAATATAGTCAAGTTGTAAATACATTAAAGAAACTGTGTGCAATTTTGAAAGAACAAGGTTTTTTCAAATTGAAGATCTCGTGATGATGGCATAGAGGTAACACTCCTTCCCATTCCGAACAGGAAAGTTAAGGTCTATAGCGCCGATGGTACTGCATGGGAGACTGTGTGGCAGAGTAGGACGTTGCGAGGTAAGCAAAAAAGATAGTTGTAATAACTATCTTTTTTTATTTTATAATATTTAGGAATGGTAAGACGATAAGCTTCGCCGCTGTATAGCTGGATTATTTAATGCCATATTTCTAAAAAACTCAATAAGTATGACGATTTTGTATAACTCATTTCTCTAAATCATTACGAAAGAGCTTATTAATTCAATGTATTCTTAATTCTACAACTGAATTTCTATCCTAAGCACATATTTAAGACGGTATATTTTTACGATAAGCCTTTTTTGATAGAGTTCATTCCTTATATAACATTAATATCTATTCTGAACAACAAAGTAGTTATTGAGAGATTAACAACTTTGCAGACTAATCTTATTATAATATTTCATATTAACTTTATAGTTTAATTTTTTATGATTAAAAACTCATTTAGTAGAGCATATTTTCTGTTATTATATGAAAAAGTTTTTATGTTTGATGAAATTTTATGTATCCAGGGGTAATTGGATCCTTTCATGATCATAAGATCTTTTATTATTTTGAACTTAATTTCTTATTAATAAAGATATTTAGAATTATTAGGAATGAGATAATTAGGCTAAAAAACATATATAAATGTAATAGATTGAACCAAATTGGAGTGACAACTATTGCTAGCGTATCAGTATGTATAAAATCTAGAATAATGACGTATTATAAAGAAAAATGAAAATAATCGCATTTAGTAATAGGAAAGCAAATAATATGAAAATATCAGAGATGTTAAGATGAAACACGTCGCTAAGAGACATAAACAAAACAACTTAAAGGGAAAAAGATTTTCTAGGAAAGTTGTTGACAATGTCGAATGGTGATGATATGATAAAATCCTCGCTAAGAGATGCAAAATTAATAACTTA
>NZ_CP014331.1:3065552-3245552 GCF_002969175.1 Clostridium sp. MF28 | reverse complement strand
GAACCTGAAACCATGTGCCTACAACCGATCAGAGCACCTTATGTGTGTGATGATGTGCTTTTTGTAGAACGAGCCAACGAGTTACGGTATGTAGCGAGGTTAAGTACTTAAGGTACGGAGCCGAAGGGAAACCGAGTCTTAATAGGGCGACTAGTTGCATGCTGTAGACCCGAAACCGGGTGACCTATCCATGGCCAGGTTGAAGCGAGGGTAAAACCTCGTGGAGGACCGAACCACGTTGCTGTTGAAAAAGCATGGGATGAGCTGTGGATAGCGGAGAAATTCCAATCGAACTCGGATATAGCTGGTTCTCCTCGAAATAGCTTTAGGGCTAGCGTCGGAAAATGTGAGTAGTGGAGGTAGAGCACTGAATAGGCTAGGGGGCATAGCGCTTACCGAACCTTATCAAACTCCGAATGCCACATACTATCAGTCCGGCAGTCAGACTATGAAAGATAAGTTCCATGGTCAAAAGGGAAACAGCCCAGATCGTCAGCTAAGGTCCCAAAGTGTAAGTTAAGTGGAAAAGGATGTGGGATTTCTAAGACAACTAGGATGTTGGCTTAGAAGCAGCCACTCATTAAAAGAGTGCGTAATAGCTCACTAGTCAAGAGATCCTGCGCCGAAAATGTCCGGGGCTCAAACTTACCACCGAAGCTACGGGTTCACGTTTAACGTGAGCGGTAGAGGAGCGTCGTAATCGGGCTGAAGTCGTACCGTAAGGAGCGGTGGACTGATTACGAGTGAGAATGTTGGCATTAGTAGCGAGATGTAGGCGAGAATCCTACAGGCCGAATATCTAAGGTTTCCTGAGTAAAGTTTGTCTTCTCAGGGTTAGTCGGGACCTAAGGCGAGGCCGAAAGGCGTAGTCGATGGACAATTGGTTGATATTCCAATACCACTATAATCGTTATTATCGATGGTGTGACGGAGAAGGATAGGATGTGCTAGCTATTGGATGCTAGTCTAAGCGTTTAGGGAGTTGGGATTGGCAAATCCGTTCCAACAATTCTGAGGCGTGATGGGGAAGGTTCTACGGAACCGAAGTATCTGATTCCATGCTTCCAAGAAAAGCATCTAGAGAGAGAAGTAGTGCCCGTACCGCAAACCGACACAGGTAGATGAGGAGAGAATCCTAAGGCCGACGGAAGAATTGCAGTTAAGGAACTAGGCAAATTGACCCCGTAACTTCGGGAGAAGGGGTGCCTGAGAAATCAGGCCGCAGAGAATAGGCACAAGCAACTGTTTAACAAAAACACAGGTCTCTGCTAAAGCGAAAGCTGATGTATAGGGGCTGACGCCTGCCCGGTGCTGGAAGGTTAAGGGGAACACTTAGTGGTAACGCGAAGGTGTGAACTTAAGCCCCAGTAAACGGCGGCCGTAACTATAACGGTCCTAAGGTAGCGAAATTCCTTGTCAGGTAAGTTCTGACCCGCACGAATGGCGTAATGACTTGTGCACTGTCTCAACTGCAAATCCGGCGAAGTTGTAGTGCGAGTGAAGATGCTCGCTACCCGCGATTGGACGGAAAGACCCCGTAGAGCTTTACTGTAGCTTAGCATTGAATTTCGGTATTGTCTGTACAGGATAGGTGGGAGACTGGGAAACTAGGGCGTCAGCCTTGGTGGAGTCGTTGTTGGGATACCACCCTGATAGTATTGAAGTTCTAACTGGATGCCATGAAACTGGTGACAGGACATTGTTAGGTGGGCAGTTTGACTGGGGCGGTCGCCTCCTAAAATGTAACGGAGGCGCCCAAAGGTTCCCTCAGAACGGTCGGAAATCGTTCGAAGAGTGTAAAGGCAGAAGGGAGCCTGACTGCGACACCTACAAGTGGAGCAGGGACGAAAGTCGGGCTTAGTGATCCGGTGGTACCTCGTGGGAGGGCCATCGCTCAACGGATAAAAGCTACCTCGGGGATAACAGGCTGATCTCCCCCAAGAGTTCACATCGACGGGGAGGTTTGGCACCTCGATGTCGGCTCGTCGCATCCTGGGGCTGAAGTAGGTCCCAAGGGTTGGGCTGTTCGCCCATTAAAGCGGCACGCGAGCTGGGTTCAGAACGTCGTGAGACAGTTCGGTCCCTATCCGTCGCGGGCGTAGGAAATTTGAGAGGAGCTGTCCTTAGTACGAGAGGACCGGGATGGACTGACCTATGGTGTACCAGTTGTTTCGCCAGAAGCATAGCTGGGTAGCTAAGTCGGGAAGGGATAAACGCTGAAAGCATCTAAGTGTGAAGCCCACCTCAAGATGAGATTTCCCATAGCATAAGCTAGTAAGCCCCTTGAAGACTACAAGGTTGATAGGTCAGAGGTGTAAGTATGGTAACGTATTTAGCTGACTGATACTAATAGGTCGAGGGCTTGACCAATATAGTCAAGTTGTAAATACATTAAAGAAACTGTGTGCAATTTGAAAGAACAAAACTTTCAATTGAATAATGAATACAAATCGCTAAAGCGATTTGCATAAGTTTTTCAACCAAATCAGAGATTTGGGAAAAGCTAATATCTCGTGATGATGGCATAGAGGTAACACTCCTTCCCATTCCGAACAGGAAAGTTAAGGTCTATAGCGCCGATGGTACTGCATGGGAGACTGTGTGGCAGAGTAGGACGTTGCGAGGTAAGCAAAAGATAGTTGTAATGACTATCTTTTTTATTTTAGTTTTATTAAAGTCGTAATAAGTTAATTATCTTTATAGAGAATATAATTAGCTTATTGTCGTTAGGAGAGGTTATGTATTCATATAATATGACATTGCTTATCATATGCCCATTAGTATTTTGCGCAGGTTTCGTGGATGCTGTTGCAGGTGGAGGTGGAATAATATCTTTGCCAGCATATATTTTTGCTGGAATGCCAATACATATGGCATATGGAACTAATAAGTTTGCAAATGGTATTGGAACATTTGCAGCTTCTATAAAATTTTTAAGTAGTGGTAATATAAAAATTAAACCAGCATTAATTTCAGCCATAGGTGCTATTATAGGATCTTGGTTTGGAACGCAATTAGTATTGCTACTAGATGAAAAGTATTTGCAATACTGTCTTATTATCATCTTACCTATTGTTGCAATTTTTCTTTTGTTTAATAGAAAAATTGGAGTAGAAAATAACGAAAAGAAAGTAGAACATAGAAAGATTTATTTAGTGGCAGGAATAATAGGTTTAGTAATAGGAGCTTATGATGGATTTTTTGGTCCGGGAACAGGAACATTTTTAGTTTTAGCCTTTACATCATTTTTAGGATTCAATCTTATAACTGCGTCTGGTAATGCTAAGATAGTGAATTTGGCATCTAATTTTGCAGCACTAATAGCTTATATATTAAATGGCAAGGTTTTATTTATGATAGGTATACCTGCAGCTATATGTGCTAGTTTAGGAAATTATTTAGGGGCACATTTTGCAATTAAAAGTGGAGCGAAGATCATAAAGCCGATAATAATATTAGTAATAATTATGTTATTTGGCAAAGTGATAGATGCTATTTTATTTACAAGTAGTTAATTAAATGATATAATTTTAATAATGTAATAACGAAAACCTAAGGTAGAGGTGCTATTAATAAAGAGTATTTATTATGAGTTGGCAAACGTTGACTAATAAAGAAAGGTATTATAGCCGAAGATTTAGATTATGCAAAAATTTATTTCTGGGTATGCATAAAATATATGCATAACTGTCACGAAAGTGGAGAGCTACAAGGATTTGGTGAAGCTATAGATAATAATGTTATAGTTATGATATTATTATGTTTTAGTTTTGTACAAGTTTTATGCGGTTAACTCTACCCGTTGGTATATATGCTAACGGGTTTTCTTATTTAATAAAATAGATTTGAGGAGTTGGAAAAGTTGGCAAAGGTTGAAGGAGTTCTAGTACCATTATTAACACCATTTAAAGATGGAAAGGTAGATTTTAAATCTTACAAAAGAATGATTAATCATTACGTAGAAGAAGGAGTAAATGGAATTATACCACTTGCAACTACAGGAGAATCACCTACAATACTAGAGAATGAATATGAAGAAATTTTAGAAAAAACTGTTGAATATAATAAGAATAGAGTTCCAGTATACATAGGATTAGGCGGCAATAATACAAGTGAAGTAATTAAAAAGCTAAAATTAGTAGAAAAGCATAAAGTGAATGGAATACTATCAGTTACACCATATTATTCGAGACCAGATCAAAGAGGTATTTATGAGCATTTTAAAAGTATATCAGAATCAACTGATTTGGATATAGTACTTTATAATATACCATATAGAACTGGAGCTAATATTGAAAATGAAACTGTGCATGTATTATCTCAGTTAAAAAACATAATAGGAATAAAAGACTGCTGTGGAAGCATGAAGCAAACAACTGAACTATTAATGAATCCTCCAAAAGATTTTTCCATCTTAACAGGTGAAGACATGTATTTTTATACGACGCTTATGCTTGGAGGACAAGGCGGAATAATGGCATCAGCACATCTAAATACTAAAGATTTTATTGAGGTATATAACTTAGCTAAGGCTAATGATCATCAAGTTGCACTAAAAAAATGGAATTCTCTATATAAAATGATACCGCTATTATTTTCAGAACCCAACCCAACACCTCTTAAATATAGCCTAAAGAAACTAGGGCTAATAGATTCTGATGAGGTTAGATTGCCATTGATGAACATTACAAAAGGACTAGAAAGTAAGATAGATAAGATATTAGGTATTTAAGAGAAAAAGCATAATTATGTTATAGATAATTGTTAAAAAAATTGAATAAGTTAACCTTAATAAAAATCACTTTTTATTAATTTCTCTATAAATTATTCTAGTAATGTAGTAATAATAAGGGATTATTTTGACTACTCTAGCATTTAGGAGTAAGATAGAGACTGACAAATTTAATAAGGAAGTGATTAGAAATGATGCCTAAGTTCTTTTCTATGATTAAGAACAAGGAAATTACTAGAGAGCAAGTTATGAAGGATATTATAGCTGGCGTTATTGTAGCTGTAATAGCATTACCGTTGTCAATAGCACTTGGAATATCATCGGGAGTATCTCCAGAGAAAGGGCTTACGACAGCAATATTTGCAGGATTTATTATTTCGCTCTTAGGTGGAAGTAAAGTTCAAATAGGTGGACCTACAGCGGCATTTGTCGTTATAATTTATTCTATTATTCAAGAGTATGGTATAGGTGGACTTGTTGTAGCAACGATAATGGCTGGAATTATATTAGTAATAATGGGGATTTTAAAGTTTGGTTCATTAATTAAGTACATACCCCAGACAATAACAATAGGATTTACTGCTGGTATAGCAGTAACGCTGGTATCCACTGAAGTCAAAGATTTTTTAGCATTGAAAATTGAAAATGTTCCAGCAGAGTTTTTTGCAAAATGGAAAAGTTATCTTACCAATATAGGAACGTTAAATACATGGTCGCTAATAATAGGTATAAGCTGTATTTTTATAATGATATTTTGGCCTAAAGTTAGTAAGACAATACCTGGATCAATGATTGCGCTAATTGTCGCTACTATTTTTGTGAAAATATTTAATATACCAGTAGAGACTATAGGAAGTAGATTTCAAGAGATATCATCAACATTACCAATGCCTATATTTCCTAAGATAAATATGGATGTAATAAATAAATTATTTGCTCCATCTATTACTATTGCTATACTGGCAGCACTAGAATCACTATTATCAGCAACCGTAGCGGATGGAATGATATCAGATAAGCATGATTCAAATATGGAACTCATAGCTCAAGGTTTAGCTAATATTACATGTGGAATATTTGGTGGAATACCTGCTACAGGTGCGATTGCAAGGACTGCTGCTAATGTAAAATCAAATGGAAGAAGTCCAATATCAGGGATGGTACATTCTATAACATTGTTAGCGACTATGTTAATTTTGATGCCACTTGCAAGGATGATACCAATGTCCGTACTTTCAGCAATTTTGATAATAGTTGCTTATAATATGAGTCAATGGAAAGTGTTTAAATCATTATTAAAGGCACCTAAAAGTGATGTTATTGTATTATTACTTACATTTACATGTACGGTTATATTTGATTTGGTTGTAGCAATAGGAATTGGAATGATCATGACTATGTTTTTATTTATGAAGAGAGTATCTGATACTACTGAAATTAGAGATTTGGTAGAGGAGAAGGTTTTCGATAAGGATACTAATACTGTACTAGAAAAAGCAGATGGAAGGATACGAGTATATCAAGTAAATGGTCCGATGTTCTTTGGAGTAGTAAATGAGTTTTTTGATAAAATGAAGGAAATTCAATCTTCAGTGGGGGTTGTAATTTTAGACATGAGACATACTCACGCAATAGATGCATCTGCAATAGATGCATTAACTAGGTTACTTAAACATTGTAATGAGTTGAATATAAAACTTTGCTTAACACATGTACAAAATCAACCTATGAAAGTACTAAATAAGATGGGGTTTGTAGTTAAAATTGGAGTAAGTCATATATACGAAACAAAAACAGAAGCTATAGAGAAAGCTTATGATTATGTAAAGGAATTAGAAGCATCCTAGTGGATTATTCCCAAGGAAATAGTAAAATATATTATTTAGATATTGTTGTAAATTTTAATATTTTACTTAAAAGTAATGGGACTCATAAAAAAAATTTTTTAAGAATATTTTCATTTGATTTTGATTATAAGCAATAAGTTGAATAAATAAAGAGGTAAGGCATGGAATATAGATGGGAAAGGACATTTCCATTTTTGGAAGTTAGTAGTGCAACGATTAAAAAATTATTTAAAGGTATATTGAAAGAATGTGACATTAATAATATTATACCAATAGATTCTGGGTGCAGGACTACAAATTATATTGTTGAATCTAATAATCTAGAAAAAAAATATATATTAAAAATATTTTTTATAAAGGGGCAGGATTATAAGAAAGAAATTAAATTATTAAATTTTTTAAGAAACTCTAAGTTCGTACCCGTACCAGAAGTATATAGAGTAAGTGAAGATGAGGATATTGGAAACAGAGAATATGCCATTTATGAATATATTGAGGGAAAGACTATAGGGCAGGCTATAAGAGAAGGTTATAGTTTGGAGGATAGTTTTGTTAGAAACGTTGCAAGGGCTTTAGCTAAAATACATAGCTATAAGTTTTCTAAGGTTGGGGCTTTAGATGAATGTTTACATATAAGAGAAGAACTACCACCACTTGTTTCATGGTATGAAAGCTTCATGGGAGATATAGCTAAGAAGCGTTTAGGAAAAACTATTGTAAATGACATTAATCGCGTAGTTAGGAAGAATGAAAAAGCATTAAGAGATTTAGATAAGGATCCTAGGCTTGTTCATGGCGATTTTCAGGGGACTAATATAATAATAAAAAATAAAATGCTAGCAGGTATATTAGATTGGGAGTTCGTAATAGCAGGGCACCCTTTAGCAGACATAGGACAGTTCTTTAGATATGAAGAATATTTTAATAGAAAATTAATTGAGGCATTTGAATATGAGTATAATAAATTTTCAGATTATAAGCTTACTCAAAATTGGTATAACATAAGTAAGCTAAGAGATCTCGTAAATTTGATTCAATTAATAGGAACGAATGAGGAAATGCCAATTAAGCATGAAAACATAAAAAAAATAATAATTAATACATTAAGTGTTTTTGATTAGATGTTAAACAAAATTAAATCTCCTTTGAAAAAAATGTTGACAATTTTATATGGAGATAATATACTATCAATAAGAACAATGGTGTTTGAGAAATATACTCGTAAGTATATTTCTCAAGCACCTTTTTTCATTTATAAAAATTATAATTATAATTCTAAGAGACTATTAAATTGATTTTTAGATAATGTGCGCAGTTATCTCTCTATTAACAGTTATTTGAAAAAATTTAAGTAATTTCAAGATGTTAATTAGCAATCTATATCTTAAACTTACTATATTTAAGGGGGATTTTTTATGGAAATTAATTTTGGCGATAGCAGTTTTATATTGATTTGTTCAGCACTTGTACTTTTAATGACACCAGGACTTGCATTCTTTTATGGTGGAATGGTTCGTAGAAAAAATGTTTTAAATACGTTAATGTCTTCATTCTTTATTTGTGGATTAGCATCTGTAATGTGGGTTTTAATAGGCTACTCACTAGCATTTGGGGATAATATTGGAGGAGTAATAGGAGGACTTAACTTTTTTGGATTTAATGGAGTAGGTGGAGATCCTTCATCGTATGCACCTACTATACCACATGAGCTTTTTGCAGCATTTCAAATGATGTTTGCAATAATCACTCCGGCTCTTATAACAGGATCTTTAGTAGGAAGAATGAGATTCTCAGCACTATTTATATTCATAGCATTGTGGTCAATTTTAGTATACTACCCACTAGCACATATGGTGTGGGGTTCAGGTGGATTAATAAACTCTTTAGGAGCAGTTGATTTTGCTGGTGGAGATGTAGTTCATATAAGTTCAGGAGTTTCAGGACTTGTAGCTTGTATTGTATTAGGTAAAAGACGTGGATATGGTATGATGTCATATAAGCCACACAATATTCCATTTGTAGTTCTTGGAGCGGCATTACTTTGGTTTGGTTGGTTTGGATTCAATGCAGGTAGTGCATTAAATGCTGGTCCACTTGCAGTTCATGCTTTCATGACAACAAATACTGCGGCAGCGTCAGCATTACTTTCATGGATGCTAATTGAGAAAATAAAACATGGAAAGCCAACAATACTCGGGGCTGCAACAGGAGCTGTTGTAGGATTAGTTGCAATAACACCGGCGGCTGGATTCGTTCCCCTTTGGAGTTCAATTATAATAGGCGCTATAGTATCTCCAATATGCTTCTTCTTCATGACTGCAGTTAAATCTAAATTCGGATATGATGATGCATTAGATGCCTTTGGATGTCATGGAATTGGAGGAGTTTGGGGAGGTATTGCAACAGGTCTATTTGGACAAACAGCAATAAACTCTGTAGCACAATGGAATGGTCTTTTCTTTGGAGATATTAAGCTTTTAATAGCTCAAATAGAAGGTATAGCAATAACAATAGTTTTTGCAGCGGTTATGACATTTATTATCTTGAAAGTTATGAAATTATTTATGACTATTAGAGTTGAAAGTGCAGAAGAAGCTGATGGTCTTGATGTCGCTGAGCATGGTGAAACAGCATACCCAGCGTTTACTGGATTAGACTAAATATTAATATATCCATGAAACTTTATAGTATTGTGTAATGTATATATTGTGATAAAGTATTTGTATAAAAATTAGTTGTATAATTTTTAGATATATATTGTTAAAATAATATTATACATTATATAGATGATTAGGGAGGAAGTATATTATGAAAAGAGTAGAAGCTATTGTAAGACCTTCGAAGCTTGAAGAAGTTAAAGAAGCATTAAAGAATAAAAATATAAATGGTGTTACTATAAGTCAAGTTATGGGATGTGGACAACAACGTGGCTGGAAGGAATATCATAGGGGTACTGAAATAACAACAAATGTATTACCAAAGATAGAAGTTAAAATAGTTGTAGAAGATGATAAGGTAGAAGATGTAATTGAACTTATTACTTCAATTGCTAGGACTGGTGAAGTTGGAGACGGAAAAATATTTATAATTGATATTGCAGATGCTATAAGAATTAGAACAGGTGAGAGAGGAAATTCAGCTTTATAGAAATAAAGTATTCACCAATTAATATAGAATCTAACTTGCAGTAAGCAATAAGAATAAAATATATAGAAAATAGTAGGTTGATCTGTTTTGATATAGATTTACCTACTATTTTCTATATATAAATAATGTATTAATATTGAAAGTGACTTTTTAAAAACTTTTGAGTTTAATAATTTTGATATTAGATATACTAATATTGTTGAATTAAAATAAAGTTTATTGGTTCAGTAGAAAATGTCTAATAGGAGTATATTATGAATGAAAAAGAAATTTTTTTAAATATTGAGGAGCGTTTAATTAGCGATGATAAGCCATCTATTTACTTAGAGAATGCACTAAAAAATCATAATCTTGATAATTATCCATTTTCAATGATAAGTGACTTACGAGATGTTGATCAGAATCCTAAATTTCATCCGGAGGGAAACGTATTCATACATACAATGATGGTCATTGACCAAGGAGCAGTAAATAGAGAAAGAAGTAGAGATAAAAGAGTATTTATGTGGGCACTTCTATTGCATGATATAGGTAAAAAACCTACTACTAAATTAAGAAAAGGAAGACTAACATCTTATAACCACGACAGTGTAGGAGCTGAAATGGCTAGAGAATTTCTTACATATTTTAATATGGAGGAAAATTTTATAGATGAAGTAAGTGGGCTTGTAAGATGGCATATGCAAAGTTTATTTGTAACTAAAGATATGAAATTTCAAAATATAGGAGACATGCTAAGAGATGTAGATATAAATGAGATTTTCTTAGTTTCCCTCTCAGATAGGTTAGGTAGAGGGAATTTAGATCATATAGAAATAAATAAGACAAAAGAGGAAGTAAGAAAGTTTAAAGAAAAAATAACTGATTTCAAAAGAAAAAATAAATAATTATCTGAATGTAAGTGATTAAATTTGTTAAAAAAATGTAGATTAACTACATTTTTTTATTCTAATCAACTATGTGAGATTGACCACATAGTTGATTAGAATTTGGTTAATAAACTTTCCTAATCACGTTTTTTACTACATAATCCTTATATAAGATAATTCTTTGGAATTTTATTTATGTTGACCCAACAATAGATAGATAGTCATGTATCGATCTGTCGTCAATCCTAGTTACTGAAAGTATCATATGAAACTTTTTCCTCTAAATTTATAAGATCATTATATGTTCCAACTAGATTATCTATATCCTCACGTGATTTTAATATAACTATGTCTACATTTTTGAGTACCGAAAATCATTTTTGCTGATTTGATAGGCTTTTTTGAGAAATTTTTATAAATGCCTACAATTAATGAAATCACCACTTTACCACCTTTTAATTACTATTTGGATACTAATATAGAGCATTAACAGCCTCATTAGTGTGTCAGAGAATATTCAATACTATTAAGAATACAGTTCTATTGTATTTAATAGAGTGAAATTATACAAAGTCAATACTGTGTATTAATTCTTTAATACACTTTATTTTAGAAATAATATATTATCTAATATTTACAAGATTATTTTGATACTAAATTCAGAATTGGATGAAGTTTAGTATTCAGTAATAATGTTATTTGCATAGCCTCTAAAACCATTAATTAGATAAGAATAAACGGTGTTTAGATTTGTATTATAGAGGGAACATGCTCTAACAGCCTCTAGAACTAATTGTGTTGATACCATATCTAAACTTTTAGTATTAATGTTAGTATGTTCATTTATAACATCACTCAAATTATTTAATGATCCCATATCTACTAAAAGCAATACGCCTTTACCTTCATCGACTATTTTAACTTTTTCAATAACAGTTTGTAATATATCAGAAGGCGTCATTTCAAGAGGTATATCTACAGCTAAAATATTATCAACATCAAAGAGCTTTCTAGCAACAGCAACCATACTTGTTGCTGCACTCGAACCATGAGAAGCAACTACTATCCCAACCCTTTCTTGGTGAGAGGATTCTTGTATTGAAGCTAAAAGCAATGATAGATAATCAACCTCAATTGCAGGAATAGTCATATTATAACGTTTTTGGGTCAACTGATGGATTTCAGTTGCAACATCATATTCTTTATTGTTAACAGATAACTGTAGCTCAATATGTGATGAAAAAGAGACCTTTCTTTTCTTAATTCTATTAAACAGAGCGCTAAAATGTAGGCTTACCGCATAAATAAATCGTTCATTTAATTTTCTATTTAATCTGGATTCTGCCAGAGCTTTGATCTCTTCAACAAATTCAACAATATCTTTATTGACAATTTTTAATAAGACTTCACGACGATTTGTATCGTTTTTAAGCCTAGCGTAGAATTGCTTTAAATGAATATTGATGTCAGTAGTTATAAAATCTTTTATATAATCATCGCTCATGCCTTCTTCATGAAGAGCAGAAGTTTTGTCCTCAACAATGTTATAAATATTAAAAGGTGGTTTATAATCATCAGTTTCTAAGAAAGTTTTATCACCATCGGGTTGAATTGTAATTGTGTTAGGGATTGTATCACATTCTGTTACATTAACTTTTCCTTTAGCGCTAAAAGTTAAAATTTTGTTTTTTATATTAGATGGGAATAAGTTTAAATTTATATCAATACATTCATCTGTATTAATACAGTTTAAAAATCCTTTTCCACACGCTAATTGAATATTCAATTTAAGCTGTCCAACATTTCCGTAAGATGTACTTCTTATTAAAGCTTCAATAGATTCAGCTGAAATTTTAATAGTTTTGTTAACTCTTTGAGCTTCATTTGATAATAAATAGTGTATCAATTCAATTTGATCATCAATTGGTCTTTCATCAAAACTTGGAATAGTTATAGTTATTGGAATTTTTCTTATGAAAGTATTAAGTAATGTGGAATTAGGATCTTCCGTTGTGGAACCTATTAATAGTATACTAGCTCTTCGGGTGCTACCTGTTTCGCCAAGTTTATTGTAAGTTCCTGTATCCATGAAGTGAAATACCATTTCTTGAGCTTCATGTGGTAATCTATGTATTTCATCAAGGAGTAAAATGCCTCCATCGGCTCTTGAAACAATACCATCGGTCTCTTTAGCGGCACCTATAAAGGAACCTTTGATGTGTCCAAAAATATACGATAGAAGAAGTTGTGGATTATTAGCATAATCAGCACAATTAAAAACAACGAAAGGAGCATCTTTTGAGAGCCTTTTTATATATTTAGAGTATTCATACATTATGTTAGCAAATAAACTTTTGCCAACGCCTGTACCACCAATTATTAATGTATGCAATCCGTTTGGTGGGTACATCAGTGCTGCTTTGGCTTGTTCAATTTGATTTTTTAAACTTGTATTAGCACCAATTAAATAGTTAAAAGGTGACTTATTCTCAGTAAATGCATTTGAAGGAGAAGAAAGTAATATATTAACATCTAATATTTCCTCTAAATCTTCAGGTAGCTTTATAGATAGTATATTTTCAAGGCAACTTCTATCAAAATACATAACTGGCCTATTTTTTATTTTAATAATTTTCTTTTCTCTACAGAGAATATTAAGATCTTTTGAAACATTATTCCTTAATATATCTAATTTTTCGCCAATTTCTTGGGCACTAAACCCCTTTTGATCTAAAAATTTATCTTTATTAAAGTTCTTAGAATTTTTTAAAATATAGTTATAAATCTTATCAATACGCTTCATTATAGTATCCTCCTATATATAATAAATATTGTAATATCTTATATGAGATTATTCAATAGTGTATTGATATATATTGAAAAAAGAAACGCTTTGGATTAATAGAGTATTAAAAAGTAATGATATTATACACTTGAAAAAATTGAGTAATATTTAGAATTGATACACTAATTAAAGTTTAAAAATACAACTAAAATTAAGATAAATGATTTAAACAAATTGGAAGTTTATAAATATTATATAAGTGTTAAGAAATATATTGGGAGGAAGATATGTTTAAAATTTTTACTTTTGGATTTGATAATGTTTTTAATACAAACAATATAGAAAAGATAAGTGGAATTATGAATTCATTTTTAGATAACTTTGATATAAATGAATTTGCTAAAAATAATGAGGATATTTCTTCTGATGAAGGAAATAGAGAAGAATATAATAATTTTATAAAACTTAATCGGTATGATGATATGTATCATCTAACTATAGATCTAAAAGGTATTGATCTTAGAGAGTTAAGCATAAGATATGATCCAGGAATACTAGATATAAACTTAAATAGATTAGAAATCAAAAAAAGTGGATTTGGGATATTTTCTAATACTGCTCTTGTTAAGAAGGCTTATAATAAAAAATTTAATGATATTGAGGATATAGACACAAATCAGATACTTAAAAGTATTGATAATGGAGTTCTTAGTATAATAATGCAGAAAAAGTATTCGTTAGAAAATACATCGAATATAATAGATGTGGATTCTTATCAAGATGATGCGGATATACAGTAATGTATAAGGAATAGCATGAAATGTTTTAATGTTATTTTTAGAGTAGTTATTTTTATAATAAAAGCAAAAAAGGGAGGATAAGCTCTAGGCATTATACCTAAATTTAAATCTTCCCTTAAGTAAGAGTATTAAGAATAAAAAGTTTTATTATCTCTTACGCTTATTAGCAACTTCAACATTAACCTTCTTCTTATTAATTTTTCCACCAGGACAATTTTTTAATATTTTAGAAGATATAGACTCATCAACAGTTACAAATGAGAAGTTTTCCATAAGGTCTATTTGACCAATTGCTGAAGCATTAACTTTTGTCATATCTTTAATATAATTAATTAATACTTTTGGAGTCAAACCGTCTCTTTTGCCGACAGAGAAAAATAAACGAACATCTTCTTTTTTAGGAGCTTCTAATTTGTTTGAACTGTAATCAAATACAATTTCATTTTCAAACTTCATTTTCATTAGAGCTGAAATAACTGATACTGCATCATAAGATTCAGTCAATTCTATTGCACTTGGTATAAACTTAGTAAGATCACCAGCTTTAATAGTACTCTCAACCTCTGACATCATGTCCTTAAATTTTTTATTATTAATTTCTTCTGCAGTTGGAACTGGCTTTTGTGTGATTGAACTTTTAGTAACATTTTGAATTTGTTTAAGCATTGAAAAATCCTTTGGAGTTACTAAAGAATAAGCTGTACCGCTTTTATTTGCTCTACCAGTTCTACCAATTCTGTGAACATATGATTCTACATCTTGAGGTAAATCATAGTTAAATACATGAGTCACACCTTCTACATCTATACCTCTAGCAGCAACATCAGTAGCTATTAATAGATTTAGTGTACCTTCTTTAAATTTATTTAAAGTAGTTAATCTGTGAGCTTGTGTCATATCTCCATGCATACCTTCAACCATATAACCTTTTGATTGTAGCTCTTGTACAAGCTCATCAACGCCTCTTTTAGTTCTACAGAATATTATAGCCGAACTAGGATTATCTAGATCAAGTAACCTACAAAGAGCTTCTAATCTATGCTTATTATTAATCATAAAATAACTTTGCTCAATTTTAGATACAGTTAATGAACTCCTCTTAATACTAACAAGTTTAGCATCTGGTTTCATATACTTTTTAGCCAACTTTGCTATTGGATCAGGCATTGTTGCTGAAAATAATAAAGTTTGTCTTTCAGATGGTGTATGACTAAGAATTTCTTGAATATCATCGATGAATCCCATGTTAAGCATTTCGTCAGCTTCATCTAGTACTAGAAATTCTATACTTTCTAAATGAAGGCATTTTCTTTTTACAAGATCTAATATTCTACCAGGTGTTCCAACTACAATATCGACATCACCTTTTCTTAGTGCTCTGATTTGTCTGTCGATTGAATCTCCACCATAAACAGCTAGAGTTACAATTTTCTCATATTTAGAAAGTCTTTGTATCTCCTCATTAACTTGAACAGCAAGTTCTCTTGTTGGTGCTAAAATAAGAGATTTGATTCCTCTATTATCACTCATCTTGGTGATAATTGGTAAGCTGTAAGCTGCAGTTTTTCCGGTACCAGTTTGTGCCTGCCCTATTAAATCAGCGCCACTAAGTGTTACAGGGATACTTTGTTCTTGTATTTGAGATGGTTTTGTAAAACCAAGGTCTGATATTGCCTTAACAATACTCTCTTTAAGACCTAATGTAGCAAATTGATTATCATTCATTAAATATCCTCGTTTCTTTGTTTCAAAATTAGTTATTTTTGTTTCGATAACTTATATTAAAGTTTTATATATAAGTCAAATGAATTCATTATAACACAATAGATAAATTCATGTCAAAAGATATTATAATCTAAATATATTATTAGCAGCATTTAGTATAAAATATACTTAAATTGATGCATAAAAATAAGCTGCCTAATTTAAGGCAACTCGCTTTTTATATTAGTGTAGCTTGCAAGCACTAGATATGATAGAATGAACAGTTTCAGGGAGTTTTTCTAGCTCGTCTTTGTTTAGAGCAGCAACATCTATTAGAGGATGTATCACTAATTCTATATCAGAACTTTTTATTGCATTATTATTTTCTTCCATAAGCTTATATGTCCCATTTATGGTTAGTGGAACTATAGGACATTTAGATTTTGTAGCCAACTTAAAGCTTCCACTTTTAAACTCATCTACAGACTTGCCTTTGCTTCTAGTGCCCTCTGGGAATATTACCATTGAATAACCAGACTTTAATAAATTAACGCCTTCAACTATTGATTCAGCGGATTTTCTTAAGTTATCTCTATCCATAAAAATGCAATTTATATATTTCATCCAAGTACTAATAAGAGGTAGTTTTTCAAGCTCCTTTTTTGCAATAAATCCTTTTGGAATGTCTATGCAGCTTAGAAGCAATGGAATATCAAAGTTACTTTGGTGATTAGATACAAATAATACAGTTTGATCTTTTGGAAGATTATCTAAGCCGATAACATTAATTTTTGCACCTGATATTTTCATTATAAATTTTCCCCAAGAATGGCTTACTTTATGAATGAAATATTTTCTTCCTTCAATATCGCCTTTATTGGTTAAGATTTTTATTCTAATTCTATAAATAGATGAAAATATAAGACTTATTATTAATCCGAGATAAAAATAGATAGTTCTTAACATTAAAAATTACACACCCTTAATCTATTAATTTTTACACTAATCAGTATAGTATAAAAATTAATAGATTGAAAGACTAAATAGATTACATACCTATTAAAAATTCAATAAAATTAATTTAAAATTAAGTAAATAATTAGGGTAAAATAATATTAAAAAATGTATAATATATAAGACAATGATAATTCTATGAAATAGTATAGCAAATAATTTACATAGGCAGGAGAAATTTGATGAATTTAAATAATAATACTTTGAATATGAAGGAGAAAGATGCTGAAACTATAATTGGCTTAACATCTGAAGAAGTTAAGCAGAGAATTAAAGAAGGAAAAGTAAATCACATTCCGAAAACACCATCAAGAACTATGCCTCAAATAATAAGAGCTAATTTGTTTACAAGGTTTAATGCAATAAACTTTGTACTTGCAGCAATAATTATTCTAGCAGGATCACCTAAGAATGCTATATTTGTGGGCGTTATAATAGTGAATACATTAATTGGAGTGGTTCAAGAAATTAAAGCTAAGCGCACATTAGAAAAGTTATCAGTCATAAGTTCTGCACATGCAAAAGTTCTTAGAAATGGTGAAATAAAGGAGATTGCAATAGAAGAAATTGTATTGGATGATGTGATTTATCTGGAAACCGGCATGCAGGTATTGGCTGATGGAGAAGTTTTGCATAGTAACGGATTAGAAATAGATGAGTCTATGTTAACAGGAGAAGCTGATGCAATATCTAAAAATTACAAAGAGACATTGCTATCTGGAAGTTTCGTAGTATCTGGAGAGGGATATGCGATTGTTACAAAAGTAGGTAAAGAAACATATTCGTCTACTCTTGCTGAGGAAGCTAAGCAATTTAAAATAATAAATTCAGAGCTACAAGCAGCAATAGATAAAATTTTTAGAGTAATAATATGGATTGTACCTCCTCTATCTGCATTATTAATAGTAACTCAACTAAGAATACCAGGGAATACGTGGCAGGATGCATTAATAGGAGCAGTATCAGGAATTGTAGGAATGATACCAGAGGGATTAGTATTACTAACGAGTGCCACATTTATAGTGTCAATTATAAAATTATCTAAATATGATACTTTAGTTCAAGAGTTGAGTGCTACAGAAGTCTTAGCAAGAGTTGATGTACTTTGTTTAGATAAGACAGGAACTTTGACTCAAGGAGAGTTAAGATTGTCAGAAGTGAAGAATATTAGTTCTAAAAGTTCTGAAGATATAGATAATGTATTAGCAGCATTAATAAATAATTTACCAAGTAATAATCCAACTCAGAAAGCTATATTAGAAAAATATAAGGAATATGATAAGGAAATCAAAGTTTTAGACAAAATTGCTTTCTCATCTAAAAGAAAATGGAGTGGAGCTACTTTTGAAAAGC
Source organism: Clostridium sp. MF28 (assembly GCF_002969175.1). NCBI lineage: Bacteria > Bacillati > Bacillota > Clostridia > Eubacteriales > Clostridiaceae > Clostridium > Clostridium sp. MF28. The sequence goes on along the minus strand of NZ_CP014331.1, from coordinate 3,227,301 downwards.
TTGGGACATGGGTACTTGGCGCACCGGAAATAATATTGGGTAAGGAATATCAGTTAATAGAAGAAATAGTTAAAGAAGAAGCTAGAAAAGGAAAAAGAATTTTATTACTAGCAAATCTTCATAATAATTTGAATGAAAAATTGGAAGGTAAGATAGAAAGTGTAGCGCTATTGCTAATTGAGGATATCATAAGAGAAGCAGCACCTGATGTATTAAAGTACTTTGATAGTCAAGGCGTAGGGGTGAAGATTATTTCTGGAGACAGTCCTATTACTGTTTCAGAGGTCGCAAGAAGAGCAGGCGTAAGTGGCTGGGAGAAATATGTGGATGCAAGAGAGTTGCCAGAGGATAATGAAAAATTGAAGAATTTGATCCAGGAGATGACTGTTTTTGGAAGAGTTACTCCGCATCAAAAGAAAAGAATTGTTTTAGCTCTTCAGGAGATGGGGCATACTGTTGCAATGACAGGTGACGGAGTAAATGATGTACTTGCTTTAAAATCATCTGATTGCGGCATTGCAATGGCAAATGGCTCTGATGCAACAAAGGCTGTAGCCCAATTAGTATTAATGAAATCTGATTTCACTGCGCTTCCTAAAGTTCTTGAAGAGGGAAGAAAGCAAATTAATAATTTGGAGAGGGTATCAGAATTATTTTTATCCAAAACTGTATTTTGCATAATTTTATCATTCGTATGTTCTATATTATTTATAGAGTATCCAATACTTCCAATACAGTTGTCATTAGTGGGAAGTTGCGCTATAGGAATTCCATCATTCTTTTTAGCGTTATTGCCTAGCACGGGTGGAGTTAAAAAGGGATTTTTAACAAGAATATTAACTGTTAGTATTCCTAACGGGATATTACTTGCTATATTTATACTTATAACATTTATTATATCAATACAAATGAATCTCCCAATGGATTACAGTAGAACTTTAGCAGTACTAATGTTTTCTGGAATTAGTATGGTGGTATTGCTTAGAGTGGCAAGACCGTTAACTAAGTTTAAAACGATAATGTGTTTATCTATGTTTGGGATAATAGTGTTAGGGTTCTTAACACCAATAGGAAGATATATATTTAGTTTAACTAAAATACAATTAAGTCATTGGCTAATATCGCTAGCAGTAATAATAGCATCCAGTCCTCTGATAACCAAAATTGTAGATATATTTAGAGTTAGAGTTAATAAGAAATTTAAAGTTAAAACAATTTAAAATTATAAGGCTTAAATACATATAGAGGGTATTTAAGCTTTATTTTTACAGTTTTGGCCTAGTACATTCAGATTTTTTGCTTATTAGTTTAGAAGTTCATATGGAGCTAGAAGAAGAATAAGTTATAATATTTGTGTTTTATCAAGTATTTTTAAAAAAATTTGTTTTTTTAAAAGTTATTAATCAGACCTTTAATATCTAATATAATTTATTTTTTTATGTAAAAATAAATTATTAATTTGACAATGACAAATAATTGTAATAAACTTTATAAGTACAAATTAAACAAAAAAGGATATTTAAATATTATGCTCCTATAGTTAAATGGATAGAACAATCCCCTCCTAAGGGATAGATGTGGGTTCGATTCCCGCTGGGAGTACCAAATTACATGAAGAAACGGCTTAACCATGCGGGTTGGGCCGTTTTTTGTTTTTGGCAAAAGGGACAAAAAGGGGACACTTTGACACAAAAAAATTTTGACGATAATTTTAGTTAAAACATATCATCAAGCAGATCAGCAGTATTATTTTTCATATCCTCCATTATGTGAGTGTATGTATCTAGCGTTTCAGTTATACTTTTATGCCCTAGTCGTTCAGATACTACCTTTATATTTTCACCTTTAAATATTAGTAACGTTGCGTGAGTATGTCTAAGAGCATGAAATGTTATTTGTTTAAGTTGTGTATAATTGATTGTGTCCCCGTTGTCACCTTTTTTAAAATCTTCAAAAGGTAATTTATACTTTGAAACTTTTTTTGTAAAATTCATTGATAAATTACGAGGGTTGCACATTTCACCTTCACGAGTTAGTATTACAAGATCAGTATCTAGTGCGTTACCTTTGATGTTTGTTAAGTGATTAATCAATACTTTTGGTATTGTAATCTTTCTGTAACTGGTTAATGTTTTAAGTTTATTGGTGAATAATAAAGACTTATTTGTTTTATCGTTTAGAACTTGGTGTCGAACACTTAAGTATTTATTATCAAAGTCAATATCGCACCATCTTAAACCACATAATTCACCTAGTCGTAATCCTGTTAATACTGCAATAAGTATAGGGGTATATAAATAATCATCCTTTATCTCATTTAAGAAAAAATCAACTTCATGTTTATGCCAAAAATCAACTTTTGGTTTCTCAATCGCAACTCTTTCAATATCCATAGGAATGCTATATATCAATTTATTCTTTTGTGCATATCTAAGACAATTACCTAGTGTTTCAAGAACCTTTTTAGCACTAGAGGGTTTTTGTCCATCATTTATAAGACTATTATAGAAGTCTTGTACTATTTCATTAGTAACTTTATTTACTTTGTAATTACCCAGTTTGGGTACTATATGGGTTTCGATTCTAGAATTATAATTTGCAACTGTGTTAGTGGATAGGGTATTTATTTTATATTCATTAAACCATTTGTTTATATACTCTTTTAAAGTTACATTGATTTCAGTTGGTGCAACATATCCCTTATGTTTTTTACTCAAAGTTTCTGTAACCCATTTTTCAGCATCTTTTTTTGTTTTAAATCCTTGTTTTTTCTGTCTTATTCGCTTTCCTTGATTATCAAAACCAAGTGAAACGATCGCTTTCCAATTGCCTTTTGATATCTGTTCATAGCTTGCCATATATCCACCTTCATTTCTTAAATCTTCTTTAGTTAAGTAGATAAATTGTTTTACAATTCTATCTACAAAATCATTATATAGGAACATAATACTTTTGTAAACGGAAATATTGAGATTTGCTAACGGAAGTAAAGATATTTAAAGGAAACTGGATTTAATATATGCATATAAGAGCAATATGAGATTTTTATTAATAGCAATGAGTTGATATTATATCTATATAAAATGATGAATTACAATATACTAGGAGGAAAAACAATGAGTTTAACAAAAGAAAAAACAGTATTAAAATTAAAAGAGATTTCAGAAAAGTATGATATTCCGGTTAACAGATTAACATCATTAATAAGACAAGGTAGATTAAAAGCAGTAAAATCTGGTAAAGAATATGTTGTAACGTTAACTGAGATCCATAGATATTTAGGAATTGAAACAACTAGCGAAAGTCTAGAGAAGGAATTATATATTAGAGAGCTAGAAAGTAGAATTAAAAGTTATGAAATTCAATTAATGGCAATAAAAAATTGTATTGGAATGATAGATAAAGTAGTTACGTGCTAATAATAAAATTATCTATAATAATGTTAAATATTCAATAGAGAATAAAACATTTAATATTGATAATGAGAAAATTACTGTAGTTTTAAAGAAAATATAATAGAAAATTAATAACCTTTAAAGAGGTTCTTTTTATAATGCAAAATAACCTTTTTATTCCTCAATTTGGACGTTTTAAGGATATCAAATTGACTTAATATGTAAGTGAATATATTATTTAACATATAGTTAATTAGGGGAAGTATCAATATTTTCGACAAATCCCGCGGTTGACTAATAAAATATTATATAAAGAGGAGAGATTGAGAATGATGAATTCTAAAACACTAAAATTTGTTGCTTTAACTTTAATACTTGCTACAGCAACAAGCTTTACACCTGCAGTAACTTTTGCAGCAACAAATAACAACACTAAGGTAGTCAATAAAAGTATCGACGTTAAAAAATCAGGAAAGTCCAATTTTAAAATTTGGGATAAAAATTTGGCTCATGTTATGTATACTTATGATGAAGATGGCAAATCTTATAAGGTTATGGAAAGTATGAATTCTAAACTTACAAATGGTAATAGTAAGATTTATGTCAAAAATATCGAAACTGGAGATTATGAATTAGATTCCACTTTAACAACAACTGTAAAAAATGGAAAGGTAACTATTAAGACTACAGATGTTAAAACAAATAATACAACTACCGATTCATTGGATTTAAGTGCGGAAAATTTAAATAAGATGAAACAACAAGGTGGAATACATCTAGATTATAGAGAACCAGATGAAAATTTGACAGATTGGGAATATAGTGCCCCATTCTTTGGCTCAAGCAGGATAAAAAGATATACATTAATTGCAGTAACTGGTGTAATTGCAGGTGTTATTGGAGCATTAGGTACTCCTATATCAGGTGGAGCATCAGGCGCAATAGGCGCTGTAGCTGGTGCCATTGTAGCTGATGAAATTCCTCTTGTATTTTGGGGACAAGATGTATTTTATAAATATATTATTGGAACTAGCACTCCAGGAGCTGAAAGAAGTTTGACAACATTCTATTCTGATTCAAGTAGAAACAACCAAATTGGTGATACAATAGTCAATGAATATTATTCTGATTAAAAATAATGGTGGTAAAATATATTGAAAACTATTATAAAATATTTTAAACAAATAAATACATTAATTATGATATTCATAATGGTATTTATTGCTTTAAGTGAAAATAGCAATACAAGATATTTAATAGTAAGTTGCTATTTAGCAGTACTCTTATTATTTATGTCTTATTATATAATTAAAATTAAGCCTATTAAAAAGAGTAGTATAATATCTGAAATTATATTACTATGCGTCTTTGTTGTATGGCTTATATATATTGTATTTAAATTAATACTATAAAAGAGGTGAGATATTATTTTAATATCTCACCTCTTTTATAATATTAATTCAATTTTCATAATTTAGGATGCAGTCAAGAGTCAGCTCGTATTGTTCACATTATCCACAGAGTTACGTTTTTAGTAACTCTTTTTTTGTGAAGTGTTACGCTTTTAGTAATAGAGAGGTACGTTTTTAGCAATAGAGTGTTACGCTTTTCGAGACCATATATATATTATATAAATTTATTATTTAAATATATTATATACATACTATATTTGGTCGACTTGGTTGGTATATTGAAAAGTATTTCAGTATACTATTGACGTATATAGACGTCTAAAGTATACTAAATATATAAGGTGAACGAAAGGAGGTGGTAGAATGGCACTCGAGCGATTTACTTGCAGACTAGAGCCTGAAGTGTATGACACTTTATATCGTATGAAAAATGAAAGTATGATTGATGCTAGTAAGATAACTAATAAAGCGGTTAAAGAATATTTAATTGCCAATGGTTACGAAATACGATTAAATACAGAGGAAGAAAACGAGATTATATTTAAGGATGTAAGGAACAAGAAACAAAGGAAGTAAAGGGGGAATGATAGTGATTAAAGATTTACTAAAGACAATGCTAAATATAAATAATGATACCAATCTAAAACCAAGCGAAAAGATCCTACTAAGTGGTTTAATATTATATCATAGTCATACAGATGGATATTCTTATCCGAACTATGAGCATTTAATGATTACATTATCAACTAATAGAAAAGCAACTGTTTCAGATACTTTAAAGGCATTGGAAGAAAAAAAGTATATCACTATCAAAAAAGGCAGAGGGAATAAAAATTTATATTTTATACATAAATATTTATTCTATGTTGGCGAAGGAATAAAGAAAAAAGAGAAACCAACAGAAGAACTGAAAGAATTACCAGTTGATAGTAACGGTAAAGAACCCCTTGAAAATCAAATACATGTAGATGAAGTGATCCAAGAAGATTCGGAGGATAAAAAAGTAATCCAAATTGCTAATTATACAGGATTTAACAAAAGGCAATCTAAAGAGTTATTAAAAGATAGTGGAAATGATGCAGCAAAAATTATAAAAGCATTTGACCATATGAAAAGCCAAAATAATATCAATGATGAATTCAAGTATACAAGATGGGCCATAAAAAATGAGAAGAAAATACAGATTGAATTCAAAAACCCGTATAAAAAGGATTTGGAAGTTTCAAGATTCAATAATTTTGAGCCTAGGGAGTATGATTATGATTCATTAGAAAAAGCTTTGTTAGGGTTGGAAGAATCAAAAAACTTGTATGAGTATATGAAATAAAAATAAAAGGCAGCAACTTTCGTTACCACCGATCTCGCAAATTGATTGTAACATAAAGTTAAAAGCCTTGTAAACAAGGGCGTTATAATTCAATGATATATATTTTATAATCATTATGAAATATATATCATTGAATAAATTAATCATTGAAGGTAATACTTTCAATAGTTGGAGGTGTTGTCATAGATGGTAGAAGTTATATTATTAAGTACATTAATGGGAATATGTTTATTATACTTATTGTTTATGGTGTTCATATACGTATATATTTCAAGAATATTTTAAATTAATTAAAAAGAAAATAAAGAAATGCAATTATAGTAGTAAGATATCCTCCTATTTTTAGGGGATTTTTACTGTCCATCTTGAACAACAGTAGTGATACAAATAAGAGCAAAAGCAAATAATAAGATTCCTATTATCGCAAGAAAAATTAAAAAATATTTTGTTCTTTTTTCATCCCTATAGGTATAATTGTTTGTTTGAAAAAGGGGGCGGAATATCACAAGTAGTAGTGTTTCCACTGATTCACCCACTGTTTGGGGATCTGCAATATATTGTTTTGTACCTTCATGTTTAAATTTAACTAATTTAATTTTGTTAGATCCAAGATTGCTAACTTTTTGAAGCTTGAAAACGACCCGACCTGAAAGTACAGACATGATAAGCATACCCAAGAATACACCGGCAGCAAACAAAATAATATCCTCAAAATGTACTACAAATGCAAAACCATATTTACCACCAAGCCATTCTTCAAAGCCTAGAAACCATTTTCCCATGTAATCACTCCTTATTAAATAAGTTGTTTGCGATTTCATATAATTGTGTTGCGAATTTGTCCTTTTCTTCAGGTGTTAATTTAGGATCAATGGAAAGTTGTGTAATTAAACCTTTTAAAGAGGGCATATTTTTTAATTGTTCGTTTGTTGGAGGGGTGACTTTATCATAAAGTTTGAATAATTCCGAAGGATCAACATTATAGAATTCAGCCAAGTTAAACAAGACAGCATCCGAAGGGCAGTTTATACCGCGTTCGAGCATTGATAAATAATTTCCGCTTATATGTGCTTTCTTTGCTACTTTGAAAACCGATAAATTGGTTTCCTTCCTTATTTCTCTTAGCCTGTTACCAGCATCTATCCATTTGCATTCCATGTTTATTCTCCTTTTTGTCATTAGTTATAGTATATCTAAAATATAACACTTTATATGAAAATATTATGAGGGAATATATAAATATATAGGAATAAATTACATAAGGTGTTTTGCAATAATACTGTATTTTTTTTAAAAGCTACATGTTACAATTGAGCCATAAATCTAATAAAAAAAGTGGTAAGAATTCGCTACCACTTTTATTTAAGTCTATTATATCTAATTGTACTTATACCCATTGCAATTGCTGACATTAAGATTTCCTTTTCGTCTTTCGTAATTTGTCTATCGTCCAATATAGGATTTTCAATATAATCAATTATGTTAAGTATATCCATAAGGTTATCTGTTTCAAAACTTACTGTTTCAGTATTGCCCATTAAATCATTGACAGTAACACCAAGAGCAGCAGCAATTTTTTCTAAAGTATCTCCTTTTAATGTTTTTCTTTTACCACTTTCTATTTCACTTATAGTTGCACCACCAACGCGAGCACGTTTAGCCAATTCATAAGCAGAAAGATTTTTTAAAACTCTAATTTTTTTTATATTTTCGCCTATTATACTAATATCACTCAATCTTATATCCCCCTAGTTACCAATTTGTAATGGTAATATTCTTTTGGTCTCATGCTTCCGTTAACAATAGTATAACATATATAGTATGTGATTCAAGATGTATTTATATATAAAATCCTACAACGCATATATACCAAAGGGTTAAAAGGAAAAGTATAGTGTGAAAAGAAGTAAATAGAAGAAAAATCTTTCTGAATACGGAAAATAATTTTTAAATTTACTTCCGTATTCAGAAGTAAGGGGAGGAAATCAAAGTGTTATTAAGTTAAACTATAATTTTCAGTAAATTTCAGATGTTGAGCCGTATACTAATGTCACGTATACTAATGTCATGGCATTCCACTAACAGAAAAAATTAAATATGAGAGGTAATTATGAAAATTAAATTTATATTGAATTTGAAGACTAATAAAATTAAAATTGAAAAATTGGACGATCAAGAAGGCGAAAAGAATGGAAATATCGATAAAGTATAACAAAAAAGGTCAAATGGAATATAACCCAGACTTCCACGCCAGGCAGCATGAAAGATGGACATGGGAAGAAGATTTATATTTAATGGAATATTACAAAATTGATGGCCTGATAATGATGAGTTATGCGCTTGAAAAAAAGGAATCTACAGTATATGGGCGAGTATGGTATTTGAGAAGCTTGGGTTTTGAATTCTGATGGCCCATGAGATCAAATATAATAAACGTGGCCGAATGGAATACAACCCAGATTTTCACGCAAGACAGGACCAGCCATGGACCAGGGATGATGATGATTATCTAATGTATTATTACAAATATGATGGCCTAAAAATGTTAAGTTACGCACTAGAAAAAACAGAAACCGCCATATGCACTAGATACCATAAATTAAAGGCAAGGGGATATAAAAGTAAATGGCTAAAATAAAATTATTCCCACATCAGCTGAAAGCCTTAGAAATGACAAGGGGCATGAACAAAGCCGCTTATTATTTAGATATGGGCCTTGGTAAAACCTTTGTTGCCACGGAAAAAGCTGAAGAATTAGGGACAAACATTATTTTAGTGGTATGCCAGAAATCAAAATTGGAAGATTGGGAAGATCATTTCAATGAATTTTATCCAAAATATAAAACAATCATATATAAAAAGCAGCTGCAAGAGATCCAGCCGAACACAGTAATAATTATAAATTATGATTTGATCTGGCGAAGGGATGAATTTAAAAAACTAAAAGGATTCACTTTGATCTTAGATGAAAGCAGCTATATCAAAAACGAAAGCAGCAACAGGACAAAATTTATTTTAAAAATCAAAGCTAAAAACATAATATTGCTATCTGGAACACCAACAGGGGGCAAGTATGAGGAACTTTTCAGCCAGATCAAGCTATTAGGCTGGAAGATCACAAAAGAAGCATATTGGAACAATTATATAAAATTCTTTTTGATGAATCTGGGAGGATTTAAAAAGAAAAAAGTAACAGGGTATAAGAATATAGATCATTTGAAACAGATGTTGCGGCAGTATGGGGCGGTTTTTATGAAAACAGAAGATGTTATTGAATTACCTGAAGTGATCCCATATGAGATTAAAATAAAAAACATTCCGCAGTATAAAAAATTTAAGAAAGATCGTTTAATTGAAATCGAAGAAAATGATTTAGTTGGTGATACATCACTAACAAAGCTATTGTATTTGCGGCAGCTTGCGGCAATGTATAACAAAAACAAATATGAAAAGATAATAGAGCTTTTGGAATCAACAGAGGATCGAATGATTATATTCTATAATTTTAAATATGAATGTCAGAAGCTCCAGGAGATTTGCAAAAAATTAAAGAAGCCTATTTCTATAGTAAATGGAGATCAAAGAGATCTGAAGAACTACGAGCAGCATGATAATACAATAACATTGATCCAATACCAGGCGGGAGCAATGGGCCTTAATTTGCAGAAGGCAAACAAGATCATTTATTTTAGCTTAACACTTAGCAGCGAACTTTTTGAACAAAGTAAAAAGCGTACCCACCGCATGGGCCAGGAAAGATCATGCTTTTATTATTATCTAATTACTGAAAAGAGTATTGAAGAAGATATATTTGAAACGCTCAAACAAAGAAAAGATTATACAAACAAGCTTTTCCAAGAAGATGAAGGGCGGTGAATATAGAGAGGGGTATATATGAATATTGGAAACGCTATCAAAGTATATAGAAGCAAACAAGGGTTAACCCAGGAAGATCTGGCAATTAAGTTAAACAAAAGCACCAGGACCATTCAAAGATATGAAAGCGGCCAGATAATGCCAAGCATGAAGGTTATAGATAAAATATTCAATATAAGAGTTGAATATATCTTAACAAATGAATTATTAGAGAAAAGGAGTATTTAATTATGGGGTATGTAATGACTTACGAATCAGCAAAAAATGAATATATAATCAAGCCAGCAAATGAAATGAAAAGCATAGACAAAAGCAAAATAGGCGAAGAAGTAAGAGAATATAAACAAAATATTTGGGTGGGCAAGTCAAGAGATTCTTTAAAAGAATATAAGATCCAGCACCAAGAGGAACAGATAGCGAAGCATATGAAGGCCATTGAGAGAATACAAAAAAGAACATTATCAGAAGTAAAGCAGCAGTATAACCATGCCTAGTGAAAAAGAGTTTGAAAAGAAAGTTAAAAAATTTCTGGATGGTTTAGCTCCTGAAGTTTGGTACTTCAAGCATTGGGCGGGCGCTTATTCAAAAAGTGGAATCCCTGATATTGTCGGTTGCATTTCAGGCCATTTCATGGGGATCGAGTTAAAAAAAGAGGATGGAACACCATCGCCGCTGCAAATAAGAAATATTGAATTGATACAAGCAGCTAAAGGATATGGGTATATATTATATCCTAAAGATTTTGAAGCCTTTAAGGAAGATGTAAAGGCAATTGTAAAGGAGATAAAAAACAATGATGATTGAATTATTAAAAGAAAGAATAGAAGAAATCAAAGCAGATATTAAGGAATTTACCATATTGGAATTAGAAGCAAATAATGAAAGAGATAGATTGAAATATGAGCTAAGAGTTGCAGAATTTCAAGGGACATTGGAAATAATAGAAGACGGTTTTAAATTTGCCATGGCGTGTGAAGAAACTGACAAAACAATGAGGATATTTCTTAAAGATACTGAAAGATTAATGAAAATTTTCTTTAATGATATGGGCCTTTAAGCAGCTTTTGTTATGCCCTTATATATAACTAAACAGATCAAACAAATAGGAGTTCAAAGGGGATGAAAAATTGGTTGTTTATTGCAAAGCTAGTGAATGCAGCTTTAATAACAATGGAGAATGCCAGAAAAAATCAATTTTAATGAAAGATATTGAAGAAAAAGAAAATATAAAATTCAAAGATAATGACTTTATGGTGTGCGTATCTTTTGAGTGGAGAAAGTAGGAAGAAATCAGATGGTAGAAGAAAAAAACAAGATAAATGTAGTTGCGAAGCTGCAAAAGGTGAGGGCAGATTTGCAAGGGGTAGATTTGAAGAAAACTGGAAGAAATACATATTCTAAATATGATTATTTTGAACTAAAAGACTTTTTACCAGATGTTGCAAAGCTATGTAATAAACATGGGGTTAATCCGGTTTTCAATATGACTAAAGATGTTGCAACACTTTTAATATATGATTGCGAGGATATAGAAAGATTTATAAGCTTTGATATGCCAGTTGCGATATCAGAATTAAAGGGATGCAATGCAATTCAAAACATAGGTGGAGCTTTGACATATGCGAAAAGATATTTATATATGAATGCCTTTGAAATTGCGGAAAATGATACAACAGAAACCGAAGGGGAAGAAGAAGGGGCGCGCGATCCTATAAGTAACGTTCAGGTAAAAGTAATTGAAAACTTAATAAAGGAAACGAATACAGATAAAATGAACTTTTGTGCCTGGGCCAAAGTAAAGGACATAAAGGAGATTGAAAATAGAGATCTAGCATATTGCATGAAGATGCTAAATGAAAAGAAAGAGAAGATTCAGCAAGAAAAGAGCGGAGGGAAAAAAGGTGAATAAATCTATACTTATCGGAAGATTAACTAATGATGCTAATTTGAGTTATGTAGGGGATAAACAGACCGCAAAAGCCACTTTCAATATAGCGGTCAATGATGGTTATGGAGAAAATGCAAAAGTCTATTATATACCTATTGTAGTTTGGGGCAAAAGTGCTGAAAGTGTAGCGAACTACACCAGAAAAGGTTCTAAAGTTGGTATAGCTGGGAAGATTGTCACCAGATCATATGACGATTCCCAAGGGATAAAAAAATATATAACCGAAGTTGTGGCAGATCCAGTTAATGGGGTTGAGTTCTTAGAAAATAAGAATAGCGGCAGCAATGAAAATACAAAATTTAACGCAGACATAACACCAGTTGACAACGGAGATATGCCATTTTAATTGATTATAAAGGAGAAGATAACAAATGATTATTGATGTAAATACAAACGAAATAGATTTTCACAATATAGATAGGGGAGATATTCTAATAATGGCCAATGGAGCGGTTTGGCTTGTTGTAAATGATGATATTTACTTCAGGGGTGTTGATTTAACTAACAACAGGGTAGAAGATTATGAGAATTTCTTTCCAACGCCATATGGATTATGTCTCCATTTAGAAGCAACCGAAGAATGCAAAATAATCAGACATATCACAAGTAACGATCTTTTATTAACAATAGCGGAGTAGCAGCAATGAAGTTAATACAAATGATTATACTAGAATTTTTAATTGATATTGGTTTACTTTGGACCATGAAAGCCATAAGGGATATTATATGGAGCTTATTGGATTATAAAATACCAATCAATATATATACCATAATTATTGCTATAGCTTTGGCAGCATTAATAAATTTTAAAATTACTAAATGGGAATAGGCGGGAGGTTCAAGATGTATAGTGAGATACAAATGAATAAAGATCTATTAATAAAAGCTATTTGTAGATTCGGACAAGCAGCACAAAAGATAAGAGCAGCACAAGCAGCAGCGGGATTAAGTGAAGCGCTTTTGAGAGATGTTTCTGGAGAACCGCACAATATAGAAGAAGGAATCGCAGAACTTGAAATAAGGGTTGCCGAGTTGCGATTAATCTACAGCCAAGCCACTATAGATGGGTTTATTGAAGCGAAGATTGAAAGGTTGAAAAGGCAAATAGATAAAGATGGATTCAGGTATTAAATACAGTGAAAAAGATCTGTATTCCCTGAAGGTTAAATATAATGAGCTATTAGAAAGGAACAAAAAAGCTGAAGTATTTTTCAAAGCCAATAGCATAAGCGAATGTATAAAATATCTGGATCTCTTCAACGATGTGACCAGGCAATTGAGCGGGATAATATTTTTTATAGAATTTTTATCTGGTGAGGAATTGAGTTATGAACAAAAGATAAATGGATTTAACGAGGTGAAGGAATGAAAGAAATAAGTGATATTAATTTACATGAAACAATTGAAACTGAATTAGGTAATAGATTTAATAGGCAAGGTTATATAAACTGCCCTTTTCATTCAGATCATACGCCTTCATTATCAGTTAAATTCTTCCCTGATAAAAATAAGTATAGATATAAATGTTTTGCTTGTGGAGCTTCAGGGGATGCGATCGACTTTATCCAAAATTATAGAAATGTTGATTATAAAACCGCGAGGGAACTTTTAGGAATACAAGGCGAAAAAACTGAAATAGAACTACGCTTTGATAAAATAATAAGCCGCATTGATTGGGATGTTAAAAACAGTGAATATAAACTAGGATATAAACTTTTAGGAGTATTTGAATTTGTTAACGAACAAAATGAAATTATTTATTATAAAGCTAAATTCTTAAAACCAGATGGCAAAAAAGTAAGTTCTTATTACCGATTTATGGGCGATAAGATAATTAATAATAGGGAAGGAATAATTGACGTTCCTTACAATCTTTACAATGTCCTACAGGGCATTAAGAATGGAAAAACAATAATATTTGTTGAAGGGGAAAAGGATGCAAATACAATAAATAAATTCCTTAAAAGAAAAAATTATGTGGCCACATCAATAAAAGGGTGCAAGGACCTTTCAAAGATCAAAGAGCAAAGGATCAAAGCAGTTTATGTTATTGGAGATACTGGCCAAGCTGGTGAAATTTATGTTGAAAAAATAAGAATTGAGTTTCAGGAGATCAGCGACAGTTTTAAAATAATTAAGCTGCCAGATCTTAGAGCTTTAGGCAATAACAAAGATGTTACCGATTGGATCGAAGCGGGCCACAACCTAGAAGATCTATTTGCAGCATTTCACAGGGCATCAAACCTCAATAATAAATATGATTTTTATTGTGAATTTGGCAAAACATACATAAACACAATTAAAAATGATGAAGTAAAGAAAATTCCAGTAAGTAATTTTAGGGTTATAGATGGAAAGATCCTTCATAATGTTGAAACAGATGCCGAGGGGGTAAAAATTACCTTTAAAAGTGCAAATGGAAAAATCCTTGAAAGGGATGATTTTAGCACCGTTTTTGATGATGTAAGGTCTTTTAAAAATTTCTTAGGCAGCATGGATTTAACTTTTTATGGCGGTATGGGCATATTGAATGATTATAAAACTTGGATCAATAATAACTATTTAGTTGATACAGATAAAATTTACACAGGCGATAGGTTTGTTGAGATAAACAATGAAATTGCATTTGTGACAGGAGAGGGAACAATGAAAAAAGATAAATTGGACATTTCTATTTATGCAAAGGAAAGCAAAATTAACATAATGGGCGTTGAACCTATAAAATCAGATGATTTAAAGGGCCTGAAAGATGCCTTGCTTGGGTATTTATCTTTTGATAAAGCAGCAGCCATTTTAGGAACAATAATTAATAATTTAGCAGTTTATCAAAATATCAACATAGGAAAAAAGCTGCATCACTTATTAATCGTTGGGGAATCTGGATCTGGGAAAAGTACAATTCTTGAAAAAGTAATAGCACCTATTTTAAATTATCCAAGTGGAGAAAATAGAGCAATTAAAACTATAGGAAGTTCAATTTTTGCTATGACAAAAGATCTTTCAACAGGCAATTATCCAGCGTTATATGATGAATTTAAACCATCAATGCTGAATAAAAATAAGCTTCAGGAAATATCAGGGACTTTAAGAGATCTTTATGATCGAGGGATAAAGGAAAGAGGAACAAAGCAACAAAAAGTAAATAAATATGCTTATCAAAGCCCTATCATAATTGCTGGTGAAGAATCCTACCCAAACGCAGAAAAGGCCCTTGTAACTAGATCATGTATAGTCTATGTTTCAAAGGCAACCAGAACAAATGAAAATACCAAAGCTATAGAATATTTAATTGACCATGAAAAGGAATTAAATTCGCTAGGTAGATCAATTATAGCTGCTATTCTGGATCTTTCAAGTGATGAATATAAGCAGATCCACACCGAAGCAGCAGCCAAGTTCGCAAACCTGAAGGACAGGCCACAAAATACCGCTTGTAATATTGCAACCGGGATTGAAATTTTTAATAAAGTGTTAATTAAAAATGGCATTGACCCAGTTGTTGATTATGTGGACCAGATCACAGATCTAATCAAAACTGAAGTATTAGGGAATAAAGATGATGCTTATTCAATTGTAGATCAAATGTTAATGTTATTTGATGAAATGGTTGGCCTTGGTAAAGTTCCATATATTGAGGGGATGATAAGACATGAAGGGGAGTTCTTATATATGTATACAACAGAACTTGTTGCAAAGGTTATGGAATACGCGAACAACTCAAACGCGGTGGACATAACACCAATTAAAGTAAATGACTTTAAGAAACAAGCCAGATTGTCAGGTTATATTGTTCAAGATCCTGAAGAATTGAAAGGCTATGAGGAAGGCCAAAAAGAGCCAACATATAATAAACTATTTAAGATTCAAAAGAAAGCAATAAGAATGGATAGATACAGTATAAAGAAATTAACTGAATTAGGTTTATTGGTTATTCCTAACGTTGATTCTTTTGAAGGCACTGAAAGCAAAGAAAAGGCAAAATTAACATTAGTGCCTAACAATCCAGAAACTACAGACGATATTGGCAATTGGCTATAAATAAAAGGTTACAAAAAACAATTAAGGTAACACAAATTTTGAAAAGTGTTACCCAAGTTGTAACCGCAAAGAATAAGGCTATGACTAGCTTTAAGATAGATATATATATATAAGTAACAGAAGTAACAAAAATAATAGTATATATATATATAGAAATACAGTAAATAAGCTTATTTTATTAAAAGATAGAGTCTATACATTTTTTCTGTTACTTTAGTTACCAAACAAAACAAATATAGCTCAAAGTGTTGATATAACTAAATCCCAGCGGTTACAGTTTTAAAAATGAATTTGTTACCTGATAAACAATAAACAAAGGAGTGATTAAATAATGGATCACCTATTTAAGAAAACGGAAAGAGCATTATATGAATATAAGAATATAGATCTAAGAATCAAAAGCATAGATATTTATATAGATAGATTAAGTAATGATGTTGCAGTTGCTGGGGTATCATATGAAGAAAAGACAGGACCTACCAACGCTTTTAAATCATCAGTTGAAGATGAAGTGATTCGAAGGGATGAACATATAAACGAAGAATTAAACAGGCTGAAGCAATCAAAGCAAGATCTTATTATATTAAAGCAGCTCATAAACAATGGGATCGAATCATTGAAGGAAGAAGAATTAAAGATAGTTGAATTAAGATACTTTCAAAAGGGAAGGAAAAAGACCTGGATAGAGATTGGAATGAGCTTGGGCATGGATAAAGATAATTGCTGCAAAGCTAAGAATAAAATAGTAAATCATTTAGCTGCATACATATATCCCAATGAATCAATTTCACACCAGTTTTTCACCAATATTTAAACAGTTTTTCGCCAATAAGTCACCAATAAGCCAACAGTTTTCCATAAGGAAATGATGTTATTATTGTATTATAGCAAAAGGCAATGAGCTTGGAAGATAGCTCAACATAGCATCTAAGGTGGTATAAGTTTTATTTTCATTTATTATGCACCTCCTTTCAGATATAGAGTTAATAAATTTTTTGGTTTACGGTTTACATTTAAGCCTTAGATGTTTATGTTGGGTT
The DNA here is from genome assembly GCF_002969175.1 of Clostridium sp. MF28. Taxonomy (NCBI): domain Bacteria; kingdom Bacillati; phylum Bacillota; class Clostridia; order Eubacteriales; family Clostridiaceae; genus Clostridium; species Clostridium sp. MF28. The sequence continues at coordinate 3,210,265 of NZ_CP014331.1, read as the reverse complement.
ATCACAATTGCTGAATCTAAACAAATGATAAGAGGACTATGAAAAAGAATAGAAAGAACAATTGATAAAACTATTTAAAGTTAGATCTTAACAAAAATATATTGAGGCACAATATATAAACAAAATAATAAGGTATCATCAACTAACTTTATGCAGCAGCATCAATTGATTAAGTAGTATTCACATAGCCATTAAGTAACTTATGAGGATAGAATGAAGCAAGTAAATAAATTTTATAAAGATCCTAAGTGGATGGCCAAGAGAATAAGGATATTAAAGCGTGACGAATATCGGTGCAAAGAATGTTTAAGGTATGGTAGGAGTGTCGCAGCAGCTACAGTACACCACGTAATTCCTTTGGATCAAAGGCCAGATTTAAAATTTAATAGTGATAACTTAATAAGTTTGTGCAACAAGTGCCATGACAAGATGCACGACCGTACAAACAACAAACTAACAAAGTTAGGGGAACAATGGATCAAGAGAATGAAGGCAAAAAATAAATTTCAATGAAGTCCATCAGAAGAAATTATTTTTGTATTAAAATTATTCAATTGCTTTCAGATCGATCAGATTCCCCCCCACTTTGTTTTTTTTTTATTTTATTGAGTAAGGAACCGAGGGAGATAACCTTTTCCAATAGATCGACTACCCAAAAACTTTTTTTAGGAGGTGAGAGGATGCCAGAAAATAAAGCAGCAATGATGGCCCAAGTGGTGGAAGACATGAAAGTTCTAGGAGTATATAAAAAACAATATAGCAGCCTTATAGGCATATATGTTGATCTTAATATTCAATATGAAGTAGCCTTAAAGGAATTTGAAGATAGCGGCTATCAATATGAAACAGAAACCGCAGCTGGCGGGACCAAAAAGTCTGCAATTGTGGCAACGCTTGAATCACTAAGGAAAGATATTCTTGCATATTCTGATAGACTTTGTTTAAATCCAAAAGCCTTGGGATCTGTTACACCTGAAGGAAATAACAAGTCAAAACTTGCAGCGGTACTCCAGGAGCTACAATGATCCAATATACAAATTATGAAATAGTAATGGAATACGCCAGCAGCATTGTTGAGAAAAGAAAAATAGCTTGTAAAGAACAGATTCAAGCTTGTAACAGATTTTTAAATGATTTAAAAAATCCTAAATATGAATTTAATCCAAAAGATGCAGAATTCGTAATCGGAATAATAGAAAAAACCTTTGTTCATGCACAAGGAGAGAAATTGGATGGTACACCTTTAAGGGGTACGCCATTTTTATTAGAGCCATTTCATAAATTCCAGGTGTATAACTTATTAGGTTTTTATCATAAAGGTACTAAGATAAGGCGCTTCAAAGAAGCGTTTATTTTTATACCTAGAAAGAATATTAAGACTTCATTTGCAGCAGCATTGGCGTGGGCCCTGGGCCTACTAGAGCGAAAAAGTGGAAGTAAAGTATATATTACCGCAGCAGCTTTGAAACAATCCCTTGAAAGTTTCAATTTCATTAATTTTAATCTTGAAGCTATGGGAGAAAAGCAAAACTTCAGAGTGATTGACAATAATCAGGAACATTCAATTCAAGGAGATCTTGGGGATGGCGGCATATTTATACAAGCACTTGCAGCAAATCCAGATCGTCAGGACAGTTTGAATTGTAATATTGCCATAGCGGATGAAATACACGCCTATAAAACACCGAAGCAATACAACATCATAAAGGAAGCCATGAAAGCTTATACAAATAAGTTAATGATAGGCATAACGACCGCTGGTGACAATATGAATTCCTTTTGTTATCAGCGGTTAATGTATTGTAAAAAGATCTTGGATGGCACTGTAAAAGATGAAGCTTACTTTGTTTTCATCTGCAAGGCCGATGAAGATGAAACAGGCGAGGTTGATTATACAAATCCGATCCAGCATGAAAAAGCGAATCCAGCATATGGGGTAAGCATCAGGCCAGACGATATTTTGAATGATGCGCTGCAAGCTCAAAATGATCCGCAGCAGCGAAAAGATTTTCTAGCAAAGTCAATGAACATTTATACAAGCGCTATGAAAGCTTATTTCAATTTAGATGAATTTAAAAATTCGGATAATAAGTATGAATGGACCTTAAAACAACTTGCAAAGCTGCCCATCACTTGGTATGGCGGGGCCGATTTATCCAAGTTGCATGATTTAACCGCCACCGCTTTATATGGAGAATACCAGGGCATTGATATTATTATTCCCCACGCCTGGTTCCCAATTGTTGCAGCTCACAAAAAGGCGGATGAAGATGGAATCCCACTTTTTGGCTGGAAGGATGATGGCTGGCTGGATATGTGCAATAATCCAGTTGTTAATTATGCTGATATTGTAAATTGGTTTGTAAAAATGAGAAAGATGGGATTTAAGATAAAACAAGTTGGCCATGATAGAAAGTTTTGTAGAGAGTATTTTGTTGGAATGAAAAAAGCTGGTTTTAATATCATAGATCAGCCGCAGTATTTTTATAAAAAGTCTGAAGGTTTTAGAAGGATCGAAGCAAAGGCAAAGGAAGGAAAATTGTATTATCTTCATGCCGATCCATTTGAGTATTGTTTACAAAATGTAAGAGCAATCGAAAAAACAGATGATATGATCCAGTACGAAAAAGTTATGCCAGAGCAGCGAATTGATGTTTTTGATGCAGCGGTTTTCGCTTGTGTTAGAAAATTAGAAGATATTGAAAAATCAAATTCCGCTTCAACTTGGTTGAAAGGTTAAGGGGGTGAGAGATTGGCAAAGAGTAATAAAAAGAAAATGAATAGGAGATCTGAAGGGGATGCAATAAGTTGGTTTTTATCTAATGATTCAGAATCTTTGAGCGTTCCAGGCTATACAAGATTGTCAGATAATCCAGAGGTACGAATGGCCGCCCACAAGATCGCAGATCTTATTTCTAGTATGACAATTCATTTAATGGAAAATACAGATAATGGGGATATAAGAGTAAAAAATGCTTTATCCAGAAAGATTGATATAAACCCTTATTCATTAATGACACGAAAAACATGGGTGTATAACGTTGTTCATTCAATGTTATTAGCGGGAAATGGAAACAGTGTTGTATATCCAAAGGTTGACAATGGGTTAATATCTGAATTGATTCCTTTGAAGCCTTCAGGCGTTTCTTTTCAGGATACGCCAGCAGCCTATCAGGTACGTTATGGATCTAACATTTACGATTATGATGAAGTATTGCATTTCATTATAAATCCAGATCCAGAAAGGCCATATTTGGGCCAGGGTTACAAGGTTGTATTAAAAGATATTGTTATGAACTTGAAACAAGCTGCAAAGACTAAAAATTCTTTTATGAGTGATAAGTGGAAACCATCACTAATAATTGCAGTTGATGCAATGACAGAAGAATTAGCAAGCGAAGCGGGAAGGGATGCAATATTAAACAAATATATTGACGAAACAGGGGGCGGCAAACCTTGGGTTATTCCAGCCGACTTAGTAAAGATAGATCAAGTCAAACCATTGAGCTTAAATGATCTGGCCTTAAATGATGCAATTCAATTGGATAAAAAAACGGTGGCGGGTATTTTCGGAGTACCAGCCTTTTTTTTGGGCGTAGGTGCGTACAACAAGGAAGAATATAACAACTTCATTAATGTAACGATCCTACCAATGGCCAAGGGGATTGAACAAGAGTTAACAAGGAAACTTTTATATAGCCCAGATCTATATTTTAAATTCAATGCGCGGAGTCTTTATTCATACGATATGAGCGAACTGGCAACGGTTGGCGGTGATATGTATGTTAGAGGTTTAATGCTTGGAAATGAGGTTAGGGATTGGCTAGGAATGTCACCATTAGAAGGCCTTGATGAAAGAGTGATCCTTGAAAACTATATTCCAGCTGGAATGATAGGCGATCAAAAGAAGCTGCAAGGAGGTGATAAGTAATTGAGCAGAATTGAAAGACAAACAAGGAGCATGAGCATAGCACTTGAAACCAGAGATAACGCTGATAGTAATGAAATGTATATTGAAGGTTATTTCATTGTTTTTAATCAGCCAACAGAGTTGTGGCTGGGAGCATATGAAGAAATAGCACCAACCGCACTTAATAACACTTTGTCAAATGATATAAGAGCTTTGATAAACCATGATACGCGCCTTGTATTAGGCCGAAACAAGTCAGGTACTTTGGAATTAAAAGTAGATTCGAGGGGCCTATGGGGAAGGATCAAGATTAATACAAACGATTCTGAAGCGGTCAATGTGTATGAGCGTGTGAAGCGTGGTGATGTAAGTCAATGCAGCTTTGGTTTTAATATCATATCTGAAGAAACCGAGTGGCGGGATGATGGGAGTGTCAAATGGACCATTACTGAAGTGGATCTCCATGAAGTTAGTGTTGTTACATTTCCAGCCTATGAAGAAACAGGGGTACAAGCTAGGCAAAAGAGCGTTGAAGCTTATAGGGAAAAACAGATTCTACAAAAGAAAAATAATTTAAAGGTGAGGTTGAAAAATTATGGCATTAAAGAAGCTAATAACAGCTAAAAAGATAGAACAAAGGAAAGCTAGTCTAGCTGAATTGCAGCAAAGAGAAGCAGTATTAAACACAAGAGCCGCAGAGCTTGAAGCAGCAGTTGAAGAAGCTAAAACAGATGAAGAAATTGCGCTGGTTGAAGAAAATATATCTCAATTAGATACAGATAAAGCGAGTCTTGAAGGTGAAAAAACAACTTTGGAAACTGAAATTGCAGATCTTGAAGGGGAGCTTGAAAAGCTAAATGCAAAAGATCCAGTAAATGATCCAGCACCAGCAGCAGATCCAACACCAGCAGCAATTGAAAGAAATAAAAACCTAGGGGGAGAACAAAGGATGCAATCAAAGAGAATGAACACAAGAAGCCAAATAGTGGACAGATTAAACAGGGAAGAAGTTAGAAGCTTTTACGCTAACTTAAAAGAAGCAGTTGAAAAAAGAAGCATATCTGGCCTGGATCTTACAATACCACAAATAATAATGGATACTTTAACTTATGATATGGGCAGATATTCAGTATTATATGATCTTGTTAGAGTTGCTAAATTAACTGGTAAGGGTAGAGCAATCATAGTTGGGGAAGCTCCGCAAGCAGTATGGACAGAAATGCAAGGAAGAATAAACGAATTGAGCTGCCTTTTCACAGATGTTGAAGTTGATGGGTACAAAGTAGGCGGGTTTATACCATTAGATAACTCTTATATAGAGGATTCAATGGTAAATTTAGCAATGCACGTTGAAGATTGTTTAAAAGAATCAATTGCAATTGCATTAGATAAAGCAATTATATATGGAAAAGGAAACAAAATGCCTATGGGTATAATTCCAGCTATCAACGCAAATACAGATTTGAAAGCTAAAAATATTATAACTTTATCAGCTGCAAATACAAAATTTGATAAGATAATTGAAGCTATGAAAAACATAAAAAGAGGTAGAAGGGGCAGAGGTCCAATAACAGTTATAATGAATGAATCAACATGGTTAGGAACAATCGTGCCTATGTCTTTAACTACCAATAATAGTGGTACTTTTGTTACTGCAAGCAATCAAGCGTTCCCAGGTGTTGGATACAAAGTTGAGTTCAGCGAAGAAATGCCAGATAATAATATTTTAGTTGGAGACTTCACAAAATATCTATTAGCTGAAAGATCAGATGTAAAGGGTGCAAGTTCATCAGAATTCCTTTTTACAGATGATAAGACAGTTTTCAAAGCTACTGCCAGATATGATGGAAAGCCAGTAAGAGAAGCAGCATTTGTATTGATTGGACTAGGCGGAGTTACGCCAGATGTTTCAGCATCATTTGCATTGGACAAGGCTAATGAAGAAGCAACACAGCCACAAGGATAATTTAAACTTTAAGGAGGTCTAATGGATGAACATTGAATTGATCCTCCAATTGGTAAAAGAAGAATTGGGCATTATGTCCAGTATTAGAGATAATTATATTACTGCAATTATAAAAGGAATAACAAAAGAGTTAGAAGATGAAAAAGGTTTGATTTTGGAATATGAGAACTTTTATCATCTTTTATTTATTGTTGATTATGTTGCGTGGTCCTACAGAAATAAGGATCATGCAGCCATGCCAAGGCATTTGCAATATAGATTACACAATTTAATTATTCATGTTGGAAGGGGTTAGACCATGGCGTATGATTATGGATTAACTTTGATTAAGTATACTTTCAAAACAGATAAATTAATGAATCAGATCCCTGAAGAAGTAAAAACGGATCTGTATTGTGATCTAAAAAGCGTTGGAAGAAATGAATATTATAATGCAGCAAGTCAGGGCCTAAAGCCAGAGATCATATTTGTAATTCATAAGTATGAATACAATGGAGAAAGGGAAATTCTATTTGAAAAAAATAAGTATAAAGTAATCCGTACTTATTCAACGAATTTTGAAGAAATAGAATTAACGTGTGAAAAGGTGAATTAAATGTCTAAGATAGAAGGATTAGCCAAAGAAATTGCAGCAGCATTAGAAGCATATTCAAGCGAAGTAGCTGAAGGGTTAGAAGTAGCCAAGCAGCAAGCCGCAAATAATGCAGCAAAGATCCTGAAGGTTACAAGTCCAAAAAATACAGGAGCTTATGCCAAAGGGTGGACAGTTTCAAAAGAAGACACGAGATTAATTGTTCATAATAGAACAAATTATCAATTAACCCATCTACTAGAAAAAGGCCATGCCAAAGTAAATGGGGGTAGAGTTGCGGCGAAGGTTCACATCAAACCAGCCGAAGATCAAGCAGTTGAAGAATATATAAGCGGAGTGGAAAGGATGATTCGTAAATGATAATAGATGAGCTTGTGGACATATTAAATGAAACTGGCTATCCAGTTTTTTATTCTCATTTTAATGTTACAGACGATAACCCAGCACCACAGCCGCCATTTATGACATACATTTATGGCCCTTCAGCTCATATGTATGCAGATAATAAAGTCTATATAAAAATATATAATATTCAAATTGAATTATATACAAAGATCAAAGATCTTCAGGAAGAAAAAAAGCTTGAAGATCTTTTTGATTCCAATGAAATTCCTTATTCGTCTGAAGGTGAGGTTTTTATTGAAACAGAGAACATTTATCAAAAAATATACGAAGTGAGGTTAACATAATATGGATAACAAAGTTACTTATGGATTAACAAATGTACATTATGCAACTTTTTCGGTTGTTAATGGGGTTATAACTTATGACACGCCAATTGCATTGGAAGGTGGAATTGAATTGGCCCTAGATCCTAGGGGAGATATGACAGAATTTTATGCGGATAACGTTTTATATTATTCTGCATCAAACAATCAGGGGTACGATGGGACCTTAACCATTGCAAATATTCCAGAACAATTTTTAATTGATGCACTTGGGGAAGTTAAAGATGAAAAGGATGGGGTTCTAACAGAAAAATCAAATTTAGTGGGCAAGCCTTTTGCATTATTATTCGAGTTTGATGGTGATATAAAGGCAACAAGGCACGTTCTATATAATTGTACTGCATCAAGGCCAAAAGTTGGATCTAACACAAAGACAGATAAAGCAGATCCAAACACAAGTGAGTTAACTTTTGTTGCAGCTCCAAGAGCAACAGATCTTGCAGTTAAAACAAAGACAACTACAATGACACCAGCGGAGATCTACAATGGCTGGTATTCAAAAGTATATGAAAAAGATGCAGCTTAAAGGGGTGTAGTAATTGGAAACAACAATAACAATTGATAATAAAGAAGTTAAATTTAAATCGACCGCAGCAACGCCATTAAGATTTAAGGCGCAATTTCATAAAGATTATTTTGCAGAAATAATTAAATTGAATAGATTAAATAAATTTAAAGATGCGGCAGATAACTTTGAAATGTTGGAAAATGCAGATTTTGAAATATTTTATAACATCATATGGGTATTAGCAAAGACCGCTAATAATTCAATTCCAGATCCTATCACTTGGCTGGATGGTTTTGACGAATTTCCATTATTTCAAATAATACCACAGATACAGGACCTAATTGCTTCAAGTATTCAGAGTAAAAAAAAATAGAAAATGACAATTCAGCAGATGATTCGGTTTTAACAACTGAATCATTTGTTATTTTATGCAGAAAATGCGATCTCCAGCGTGAAGATCTTGAAATTATGACCATTGGTATGTGCTTTGACTACATTGAAGAATTTATTGAAATGACAAACCCAAGCAAAAGCAAGTCAAGAGCAGCAAGCCAGACCGACTTTGATAATTTTTAGAAAGTGAGGTGAGAAGATGGCAGATAGCAGAATTAAAGGAATTACTATTGAACTGGATGGGGAAACGACAGGACTCCAAAAATCTTTATCAGGCATTACAAAACAAAGTATTGATATTCAAAAAGAGCTAAAAGATGTTGAAAGGTTATTAAAATTCGATCCTGGAAACACAGCAGCATTGGCCCAAAAGCAAGAATTATTGGCCAAGCAAATAGAAAATACAAGTCAAAAATTGAAAGCTTTGAAAGAAGCTGAAAGCCAAGTCGAAGCACAATTTGCTAAAGGGGACATAGGCGAAGCACAATACAGAGCATTCCAAAGAGAAATAGAGTTCACAGAAACGTCATTAAATAAGTTTAAAGCATCTTACAAGGATGCTATGAACCCGCCTTCAGGTGGTGATTTAAAAAAGCCTATCAAGGAGCTGGAAGAAGAAGTTGAAAAAAGCAAAGGTTTATTCGCTAACATGGGTGAATATATCAAGCGCGGTTTTGGAATGGCCATTGGTGGGGATATATGGGACAAGCTAAAAGAAGGTATAAGCGGAGTCATAACATTTGGTGGAGATTGGCAAAGGTCCTTAAATGGGTTACAAGCTCAAACAGGCGCGACCAATGAAGAAATGGCAAAATTTAATGACCAGATCGAAGCAGTTTATAACAATAATTTTGGCGAAAGTATTGAAGATGCAGCACAAAGCTTTTCAAGTGTAAGACAGTATATGCAAGGCACTGGAGAGGATCTGCAAGGGGTAACACAAAACGCCATTGCTTTTAGAGATACGTTTGGGGTTGAAGTCCCTGAAAGTATGCGTTCTGTTCAGGCATTAATGAAGCAATTTGGGATCACATCTGAAGAAGCTTTTAATTTATTAGCACAAGGGCAGCAAGAGAATTTAAATTATAGTGATGAATTGCTTGACAGTGTAAATGAATATTCGGTCCAATTTGGAAAACTTGGGTTAAATGCTAACGATATGTTTGATATTTTTGAAGCTGGAGCGCAAAATGGGGCATTCAATTTAGACAAAGTAGGGGATGCAGTAAAAGAATTATCAATCAGAGTCATTGATGGATCTGATACCACAGCGGATGGATTCAGTAAACTTGGCCTTAATGCAGATGAAATGGCCAAAAAATTTGGAGCTGGGGGAGAAACTGCCAGAGCAGCATTTTTCCAGATCATTGAAGGTCTTAGGAAAATGGATGATCCAGTCAAACAAAGTGCCGCTGGGGTTGATCTTTTTGGAACTCAATGGGAGGATCTAGGGCCAAAAGTAATTACAAACCTTGATAGTATGCAAACTATGTTTGATAAAACAGCTGATTCAATGGATCAAATTAACCAGGTGAAATATAATACACCTATCGAAGCGCTGCAAGGACTAGGCAGACAGATAGAAACAAGTATATTGTTGCCTATCTCAAAGGAGCTTATGCCAAGCTTGAATGATGCAGCAGATCAAATGAACACCGCTTTTTCAGAGTCAGGCATTGAAGCTGGGATAGAATCATTATCACAAGGATTAGGGGAATTAATAAAAAACATAGCTGATATGGCCACAAATGTATTACCAGCATTATTGGATGGTTTGGGTTGGATAATGGATAATTCTAGTTTAATCGCCGCTGGAATCGTTGGTATAGGAACAGCTATGCAAGTTTTCGCAATGACGAGCGTTATTAATGATCTGGTGCTGGGATTCCAGAGCGCAAAAGAAGCTGAAGAAGCTTTGACAGTTACTCAATACCTTTTAAATACTGCAATGAGTGCAAATGTTATAGGCTTAATAGTTGCGGCAATAGTTGGATTAGTTGCAGCTATAGTTTACTTATGGAATACAAATGAAGGTTTTAGAAATGCAATAATTGGAGCATGGGAGGCAATAAGCACCACTGCAATTTCTGTATTTAATGGGATAATAACTTTCTTTACAGACACAATTCCAACCGCTTTTAGTGGATTTGCTTTGTTCTTTACAACTACAGTACCGCAGACTTTTCAGGAGGGATGGACCAAAGTAACTGACTTTTTCACAAAAAGTATACCAGCTTGGTTAGATTCCATGGGGCAATGGTTCGCCCAATTGCCACATAAGATAGCTTATGGATTGGGTGAAGCGGTAGGAGCTATCTTTAAATGGGGATCAGATGTAATTAATTATTTAACTATAAATGTACCTCAATGGATCGATTCAGTTGGCCAATGGTTTAGCGCACTACCTGGAAATATAATGACATGGTTAACTAATACGATCACTAATATTGAAACATGGGGAAGTAATATGCTAAGCGAAGCGACAGCAGCCGCAAGCAATACATATAATTCGGTTATTAATTGGTTTACTCAATTACCTGGCAGCGTTGAAACTTGGTTAACTAATACAGTTAGTAACGTTGCTACATGGGGAAGTAATATGCTTACAGAAGCTACCCAAGGGGCGCAAAATACTTTCAATGGAATAGTTGATACCTTTGAAAACTTGCCAGAAAGAATGCTTGACATTGGTAAAAATATCGTTGATGGCCTTAGAGATGGAATTAAAACCGCCTGGGATGATATGAGCGGATGGATGGGCGGCCTTGTTGATGATTTTGTGGCGGGTATTAAACATTCATTAGATATTCATTCACCATCAAGGGTTATGAAACAAATAGGGATATACACTGGTCAAGGGTTTGAAATTGGTATTGCATCAACGGTTGGAAATATTGCTAAACAAGCAAAGGCACTAGCAGCAGCAGCGATCCCAGCAGTTGATTCAGGAAGTGCAAATTTCGCAATATCAGGCAGCAGCCAAGCGGCCAGCAGCGGAATTAGTCAAGTTGTAAATATCTATAGTCCATCAGCATTGAGTCCAGCCGAAACCGCAAAGCAAAATAAAAGAGCGTTGCAAGAATTAGCATTTGGATTGTAAGGAGGAAAAGAAGTGAAAAAATTAACTTATGTTAACAAATTAGGCCAAACAATTGATTTTAATGAATTTGCACCGCTTTTGCTGCTTGGTTTTTCGGAAAAAGGGAAAGTAAATATTTATACTAATAAAGGCATGAATCAGGATGGATCAACTTACTTAGGCAATACGATTGAATCAAATGATAAGACAATTGAAATTGCAATAATTGCTAATAATGAAACGGATCTAATAGATTATAGAAATAAGATCAATAAAGTATTTAATCCGCGATTAGGTGAAGGCTATTTGATCTATAAAGATCCAGTAAAAGAAGTTAAAACTAAATGTATAATTGATTCACTTCCATACTTCACAAGTGTTAATGGCGTAGTTAATAAATGTCTTATAAGCTGCACCGCTAGTAATCCTTTTTGGATGAATATAGCAGAATCACAAGCTGAAATTGCCTTATGGAAAGGTGATTTTAGTTTTGATTTTGAAATACCAGATGAAACAGGGGTTGAAATAGGCCACAGAGAGCCTTCATTGATCGTTGATGTGTTTAATGATGGTGATGTTGATTGTGGCATTAGGGCCGAGTTTAGAGCGCTGGCAACGGTTGTAAATCCATCAATATTGAATGTTAATACACAAGAATTTATAAAGATCAATAGGACCATGCAAGCAGGCGAAGTTATTGTTTTAAACACTAGCTTTGGCAACAAAAAACTTGAAAGTGTTATAAATGGAGTTCCTACAAACATATTTAATTATATTGATTTTCAAAGCACTTTTTTACAATTGGCTACAGGTGATAATTTATTTAGGTATGATGCAGACCAGTTTATTGATAGCTTAGAAGTTACAATATATTACACGCCACAATATTTGGGGGTGTAAGTATGGAATTACTTATATTTGATAGGAATTTAACCTTTAAAGGTATAGTTGAAGGTTTTATATCATTTAGATATGTTAGAAAATATTTTGAAGCTGGAGAGTTTGAGCTGCATTGTGGCCTAACGCCTGAAATTCTTTCGTTGTTGAAAAGGGAAAATATTATATATATTAAAGGAGATCCAGAAGCAGCGTACATTGAATATGTGAACTTAAAGCAAGATGAAGAAGGCAAAGAGATCATTATTGCAAAAGGTTATTTTTTAACAGGCTATTTGAATAGGCGAATCATTTGGGGTACTGAAATAATAAACGATACAACAGAAAATGCCATGCGGCAGCTAGTAAATCATAATTGCATAAATCCAGCAGATCTATCAAGAATAATAAATAATTTAACACTTGGCAGCCTGAAGGGATTCAATGAATCGGTTAATTATCAAGTATCATATTCAAACTTGGCTGAAGAAATTAAGAGTCTAAGTAATATATCTAATTTAGGTCATAGGATCAAATTTGATCCAGTTAATAAAGATTTGATCTTTGAGGTATACAAGGGCCAAGATCGAAGCATAAGCCAGAATATAAACCCAAGGATTATATTTAGCAAGGAGTTTGAAAATGTGCTAAGCCAAGAGTTTACAGATAGCTTGAACAACTATAAGAATTTAGTTCTAATTGGTGGGATCGGTGAAGGCCCTGAAAGGAAACTTGCTACCGTTGGAAATGCAGCTGGCCTGGATAGGTTTGAAATATTTGCAGATCAAAAGAGCTTAACCAATGTTGATAAAGATAACAATGTTTTGAGTGAACAGGCATACAATGATTTATTAATCGAAAAGGGTAATGAAGCGCTTGCAGCCACAAAAGAGGTGTTAACTTTTGATAGCACTATTAATGTTAATTCAAATTTGGCATATAAAAAAGATTTTGAGCTTGGCGATATTGTCACGTGTGTTTCTAAAAGGTGGAATTTAGTTATAAACGCAAGGATCACAGAAATTGAAGAAGTATACGAACAGAATGGACAAACTATTAATATAATTTTTGGCAATAATGTACCAACATTAATTGATAAACTAAAGCAGAAAATGAGGGGATAAGATGGCAGAAAAAAGTGGATTTTTTAACAGTATAAATGGAGATCGTAAGTATAAAGCAGATTTTTTCGCGGAGTATTTTTCAAGTTTTATAAGCAATGGAGTTTTCCCAAACCCTAGTACAAACTTACAAACATTATCAAATAGTGATATGAGTATAACCATAAAGGCTGGTAAGGCATGGATCAAAGGCTATTATTATAATAATGATGCTGATTTGGCCCTAAATATTGATAATGCGGATGGAATATTAAATAGAATTGATAGAGTGGTTTTAAGATTTGATGTTATAACTAGAGCTATCAATGCAAAGGTGAAAAAAGGTACTTTTGCTACTACGCCAGCAGCTCCAGAGCTACAGAGAGATGCGAATGCCTATGAATTGGGAATAGCTGATATTTATGTTGGAAAAGGTGTTTTAAGCATAAGCCAACCCAATATAACAGATCTTAGACTTGATAATTCAAAATGTGGGATAGTTCATGGAACTATAGACCAAGTAGACACAACAACATTATTCAATCAATATCAAACCTGGTTAACACAAAAGAAAAGCCAATATGACACAGATCTTTCTACTTGGACAACTCAAAAGAAAACAGATTTTCAAGCTTGGTATGATTCTACTAAATCAACAGAACAATCACAAATAGACTCTATGGAGACTCAATTCGCAAATGATTTTAACTCATGGTTTTCAGGAATAAAAAATACTTTAAATGGCGATATCGCTGGAAACTTAACAAATAGGGTTGATGGTATACAAGTCTTACAGATGGCCCAGGGATCTTCAAACGCAATAATATTAAATGGCGTGGATCTTATTGATGGAAGTTCAAAGAGTTTCAGAGTCGCTTATAATAACAACGGTACAAGCACACTTGTTAATGGAAGGCCATTGTATAAACCAAACACAACAACGCCAGTAAATTTGATAAAGGGTAAGGCGGTTACAATTTGGTATGATCTGGCGGGTGATTGTTTTTTTATCAAGGCTAGTGCCGAAGGGAACACCATTGCAGCTCATGTACTAGCAAATGAAACTTTTAGCAATGATAATGATACAGGCATTATTGGAACTATGCTGAATCAGCCAGCTTCAGTAAGCGCGGTAAGTGTTGGAGTTAGTACGTTCTACCCTAACAATAGATATTTTAGATTCCCACCAGGGGCGTATATAACAAGCACAACAAGCGGGTATCCAGAAATAGTGGCCACAGCTGCTCAAATTGATTCTAATATCATTTCAAATAATATAAAATCTGGCGTTAAAATAGTGGGTGTTTCAGGAAGTCCAACCGTTATTGATAGCGCAGACGCAACCGCAGCGGCGGGGCATATTTTGAATGGATATAGTGCCTATACTAAAGGGGTAAAAGTGGCGGGGAATATCCCTTCCAAAGCGGCCGCAACAATAATACCTGGAACAACGGATCAGACGATCCCAGCCAATATATATACAGCTGGGCCACAAATAATCAAAGGCGATCCCAATTTATTAAGCCAATATATTGTAGCTGGAAAAAATATATTTGGGGTTGATGGATCTGCAACAGTTGAAAGCTTGGGCGGATCTTATACCTCATTTTATAGATCAACAACGAATTATCAATATGCTGCCCCTTGTGTTGCAATAGACAATGATGGTTGCTCATATTTATTGGTTTGCAATAGTAACTATAGTACAATTGATTTAATAAAATTTGATGCTAAATTAAATGTAGTAACAAAAGTGTCATGGACTAGGCCATCAGACATAAGCGCACCATTTATAAGGTTTGATAGATGGACTAACTTATTATGGGTGAATATTGCCAATGGTGGCGGGGCGAATTCAGGCTGGTATGATACTAATTTAAATTTCGTAAGTTGGACATACAGATCAAATAGGTGCTTGGCCCATTATCCAACAAGTTATAGTTACGTGCTTGATGATAGCAACGGAGACATCTACAAAGTATCAAGGTCTAGCCATGATGCCATTATACAGAGGTTTGATATAAACGGAAATTTAGTTTATTCTTCAACGATCTTAAATGTTTTCCAATCCACTTCAGGGGGAAGTCTTATTACTTCAATAGGACTATCCAAGAATTATATTTGGATAGTAGACAGCTATAACAACGGTACTACATCTTATACAAAAGCCAATAAATCAGATGGATCGAACGTTATTAAAGTTAGTCTTAATTCTATATATCAAGCGGGATTCATAGGGAATGGAACAACTGACTACGTTTTTAAACCATTTAGATCAAGCACAAGTTCTTCAAGTTCCTACGGTGGGTATATATTAAAAGAATCTGGGGCGCAAATGTCGATAGGTTACGCATACAACGCTGGATTCAGCCCAGCGGGGCGATCAGTTATAGTATTAGGGACAAGCGATGGAAGTGGATCAAGCGCGACCGGAACTGGCGTTACCGTATTGGACGGTGATGTTACCTCAATCCCACAATCATATCCATTTGGCGGTCTATACGCTGAAAGTAATGGATTCGTTGGGGCCGCTGGAAATGCAAATAATGAATTTGTAATGCTTGCAAATGCAAAAAATCTATTAAAATTTAAGGTTTAGGAGGATATAAAATGATATTTATCAGAACTAATGAAAAAAATGAGGTTACATTTATTAGATACAATTTTAGTTATGATCTTAATGAATTTGATGTAAATGAAGGCTATGTATTAGATAAAAATGAGCCTGGAATGGTTGAAGTTGAGGGGAAACAAGCAATATTGGTATATGATAAAGAACACAATGAGTTATATTATAAATATATTGATATAACAAAAGAAGTTGATCCAGTTGAACAAAGATTGAATGATTTAGAAGCCGCGCTTGTAGAGATCGCAGCAATGTTAGGAGGTACAAAATAATGGTTGTTATATATGTTAGAAGAATAAAAGAAGGTATAATGACGATCGAAGAAGTGCCGCCATTATGGAGAGATAGAGTGGCAGCAATTTTAGCAGCTCAATAATAAATGCCATGGCCAAAATAAATGACTTTTGATAAGTCTTTTTTTTATGGCCTTTTTTAATGTTGAATGAGTAGGTGTGTTATGGATGAGTTAATCAATGTGGCCCTAAAACAGGGCCTAGGGTATGGAATGTTTGCGTGTTTACTGGTTTATGTATTAAGGACCACAGGAGAAAGAGAAGCAAGGTATCAAAATTTATTAGATACTTTGGCAGAAAAATTCAATTTAGTTGAACATATTCAGGAAGATGTAAGAGAGATCAAAAGCAAAATAAATGAAAAGAGGTAGAAAAGATATGAATAAAATTGATTTAAAGGCAAGATTAAAAAATAAGAGTTTTTGGGTGTATATTGCAAGTGCAATTGTACTTTTAAGCCAACAATTAGGGTTTAAAATATTCCCTGATAATTGGAACGATATAGTAAACACAGTGCTTGGAGTTCTTACAATGTTAGGAATTGTTGTGGACAATAGCACAACAGGAATGAGCGATAGTGTAACAAAGGAGGAATTGCAATAATGAAAATAGGATTAAGAGGCGGCCATAGCTCCAATTGTATTGGGGCGGTTGGAATCGTTAATGAATACGAACAAATGCAGCAATATTTTAAATATGTTAGGGATCTATTAATACAATATGGTCATACTGTTATAGATTGTAATAGCAATGGCAGCAACGCAAACGCTGAATTATCTGAAGGAGCAGCCGCAGCAAATGCAGCAAATGTTGACTTATTTGTGAGCCTTCACATGAATGCTTTTAATGGATCAGGCCATGGGGTTGAAGCGCTTGTTTCATCAGAATCAAGCAAGGCCCTTCCATATGCTCAAAGGCTATGCAATAACTTTGGATCTTTGGGATTCACTAACAGGGGCGTAAAATATGTTAAAGACTATGAAATGAACCATATTGCAGCTGGCAACATAATATTTGAAATATGCTTTTGTGATAGCGAAACAGACATGGCCATCTATAGGGGTTGTAGCTGGCAGCTTTTGGCGCATAGGTTTTGCAATGCAATTGATTCAAATATACCAGCAGCCGCAGCGGCAAGCAAAGGCTATGTAGTTACAACCTATTTACCGCCGGATTCAGAGAATTATGATGGGGTTAATATAAATAAAGTCTTAGAGTATTTCAAAGGGGTTACGTGCTACGTGAGGGGCGATAGTAAGGGCATATGGATAGAAACGCAACACTTAACTTTGAGTAAGTGCAATGAATTAAAAGGTATGTTGGGTTCTTGGTTCTATGAAATAAAAAAATAGGGAAATAATAGACTAGTAACAACTTAGTTTTTAATTGTATACTGGAAGTTTTAAGATTGTGCTATAATAAGGACTCGATAGAAATTATAATATAATAAAAAATAAATTAGCCTATATCTTTATTTATTATGAAAAATAAGATATAGGCTTTGTATATTTTGTATTACATTTCTATAGTAATTTTTAATGTTTCATCAATTTGTTTACATAAGGCATTTTTGATAGTTTCGGCTTTCTTATATTTATTAGCAATAAGTTTTTGCGTTTCTAAATCAAATTTTCCATCTTCTTTTACCGGAATAGGAATAAACAAGTCTTGGATTATATTTTTACCTATTTTTGAAAACTCATTTTCTCCATTAGGGCCTTTTCGGCCTCTTGTATTCATTCTAAAGATAGGTTGCAAAATATACTTAAGATAATTTTCATCTATGTAATCTTTATATGTATTAACAATAATTAGAGGTTTAACTTTTTCTGATAAACTAAATTTACCTTTCCTATAAAATACATATCCCGCTGTACCATCAATATTATAAGTGAGGCAGTCCTCAAAATATCTGACTTTAGTAATTATTTTTTTCCCATTCTTTGTTTCAACTATTTCTGCATTATCTTTAACATATCCATAACTAACTTCTTCTTCAAATTTTGAAGCACCATAAACAGGTATATTACCCGGATTAGATTTAATAAAAGTTTTGGTGAATTTAGAACCATTACTTGTTTGTGATAAATCAAAAATTTCTCCTAAATTTATTTCTTTGTATGGATAAATGGATAAATCAATATCAATTGAGCTATTCAGTAATCTTTGTTTATCGTCTAAAAGCAACTTCTTATTATCTTCAAGTTTTTTATATTTTTCAGCTATATTTTGTTGATATTCAAAATCAAATGTTCCATCTTCATTTATTGGAATAGATATTTCAACATCCTTAGCAACTTTCCAATGTCTTGAATATCCCAAGTTAGGTATTTTATTTCGCCATTGATACTTAATATATTCAAGACATAGTTTCCTGGAAGAATGTTTTAGATCCAAAACTTTTACATTATCCATTACCGAAAAGTTAGTATATACAACATTTACGGCTCTGGTATGATCTCCAAAAACAATTAACGGCTTATCGGCACTAGCATGAAAAGTAGCAGTATTATAGTAACCTATTATACCATTATTTTTAGTTTCAGCTGAATATACAGGAATGTCTCCATCTGTAATGAGTTCCTCATATTTTAACTTTTTAACAATAGGAACAGTTTTTAATAATTCATTTATTTTTATGTCTTTAAATTTAATATCAGACATTCTTAAGCACCTCTTTATATGCATTGAGATCATTTATAACTTTATCTATAAAATCAGATAACTCATTAGGGGTCATTGTTTGTTCTTCTTCTTTTATTCCTAATGCTACTTTTTCTTCATCAGTCCAATTATCATCAATAGTCCAATGTTTAGAAAGATTATTTATAAACCAATCAATATCTAATATTTTTAACCTTGGGTTAGAGAATTTACCTTGTTCTAGTCTGCTTTTGTAAGCTTCTTTATTACCTTTAAAATTATGATATTCATAAGCTGCATCTGCTAAATCATTATCATTCGGAGTTTCTGTTCTATAAACATCTAAAGTCTCCCCTATTGTAGAACATAGATAAGTATAAATTGGTTCTGTTTGTTTTGCCTTTGTCTCTTCAATCTTTTTTGTTAAACAAAGTATATATGTTTTTTTATTTGTTGAAAAAAATGTGTTTAATGGTAAAGAGATAACGCCATTAATAATGCATTCATCAAGAATAAATTGTCTCAGCCCTTTATCTTGAGATCTATACATAAATCCTTCAGGAACAATAATAAATGCGTCTCCATTATCATTCAGACTTCTAATTATCCACTCAACAAACAATCCTTCTAAACCAGTACCATTTTTATTATAATATGTTTCTAAAGTTGCATTTCCTTCAATTTCTTTTTTAAAAACATCTGTTCCACCAACATATGGAGGATTAGAAAGAATTAAATCATATTTTTGTTTTTTTGTTGGAATATAGTCTAAAGTTCCAAGAACAGACGTCCTTAAATGAAATGTATCATTAAATAACTTTGAAAATTGATCCGTTAATGAGGGATTATCTTTTATTAAGTCTGAAAAATATATCATCATATTAGCTTTAGCTAATATGATAGTTCTTTCACTTTCTTTTGTAAATCCTTTATCAAATCCCTCTATTGTTATATTTCTTATTAAATTTCCATCTTCTATTTTGTAAAATTTATTTATATTTCTTGAAACAGCATCTAAAATAAATTTTCCAACCCCACATGCAGGGTCGCAAATTCTCATACCTGGTTTAACATCAGCCATATTTACGATTTGCTGAACAACCTTTAACGGAGTAAAATATTGTCCCATACCACCTTTTTGACTATCTTTTTTAAAGAAGATTTCAAAGATCTTAGATTTAAAATCTTTGTCAATATTTCTCAAGTCTACATCTTTAAACATTTCTAAGATGTTTTTAAATATTTTCCCATAACCAGTAATGCCATCTGCAGTATCCTCATTGACAAAAATAGTTCCATTAATAATGGTAGTCATATCTTTTTCATCTTCAGGGAAAAGTTGTTTGATTTCTCGTCTGATATTTTTAGCATATTTTGATAATAATACATCTTCATTAGATACATTTTCTTTTTTTTCTAGTTGACTTCTATGATCAATTTTATACTTTTTCATAAATTCTGAATAAGAATTTTCATGTGATAATAACCCTAAATCGCTTAGGTATTTAAAAATGAATAATTCAACAAATGTATAAAGACAATTTTCTGGTGTTGCAAATGTAGCTTTATATATTTCATTCCAAATTGATAATGCCAAAGGAGTAGGGTCTATGTTGTCAATGTTAGTAATATATCTACAAGTTTCTGTTATGGTATTGTCAAGAATTTCTATTAACTTTTCCATTTTTGGAGTATTGCATGATGTAATGCCAAATGGTTCTTTTAATTCAGTTCCATCAATATTTAAAATTGGCTCTCCTGTAAAAACACTATACCATTCACTGTTGATACTATCTGTACTTATTACAAATTTAGCGCCTAAATCAGTAGCAACTTCAAGAGCCTGTTTTGTTGCGTTTGCTTTTAATCTAGGTGTTTTATATTTTGATAGACTTTTGTTTTCAATAACGGCTATGACTCGTTTGGTATCATCAACAATTAGACCATCGGGTTTTCTATCCTCATTTTCATAATCTTTGTCTGGAATTAATTTACTTGCTTTTAGACTTCCGATAAATGTATCACCTATATTGTAATACGTATATTTACCAATTCTGTTTGGATTATCTATAATTCCTCTTTGTAATAATTCTTCTGAAACATTATAGCGTTTATTAGCCATTCCACTTAACCCCCTAGTATTTAGATTTATCTATTAGTTTATATCTAAATTTTGCATTTTATCTCATATAATATGGATCGCTTCTTACATTAATGATAAATAATAAATAGTATTAATATTGTACCTTTAAAAGTGCTTTATATCAAGATTACTAAACGTATATAGATATAATCCTTTAAAGTAATAAACTTAATATATATTTTAGCGGTATGAATTAGAAATAAAAAGGGGACACAACGGGGACATTTTATAAATATCACATTAAAATTAAGTTAGATTGAAAATATATACTTATACAATGAAATATAGTTAAATAGCGAGTTTAAGGCATGTCATTATAACTGAATAAATGTGAAAAAATGTATAGGTGGTATCCCGCTGGGAGTACCAATGTGCAAAGAAGAATGGCTTAACTGCAATGGTTAAGCCGTTTTTATTTATTAAAAAGGTGACGAAATGATGACCAAAAGTTTATTTGAAGTAAAAAGATGACTAAAAGTGACCACAAATTAGAGTTATTTATTATCATCATTAAGGGGTTTATATTTAAATATATTATCAAGTAATGCAGCAGTATTATCTCTCATATCATCCATGACATGAGTATAGGTGTCTAATGTTTCAGATATACTTTTATGTCCAAGTCTTTCAGATACCACTTTAATATTTTCACCTTCTCTTTTTAAATCATCAATAGATTTTCTATATTTGTGTATAGATTTAGTGAAATTCATTGATAGGTTTCTAGGATCACACATTGAACCTTCACGATCTAATACTAAAAAATCAGTATCAAGTGCATCACATTTAATTGATTTTAAATAATCAGTTAATATTTTAGGTAGAGTTATCTTTCTATGGCTTGTATCAGTCTTTAATATCTCTGAAAATACCAATATTTTTAATTCTCTATCATAAATAACCTGATTATTAACAGTTAGATACCTATCTTCGAAATCAATATCATACCATCTTATTCCACAGAGCTCTCCAACACGCAAGCCAGTAAATATTTCTATTAAAATTGGTGTGTAGAGGTATGAATCGTGAATCTTATCTAAATAAAAATCAATTTCCTCTTTAGTCCAAAACTCGACTTTAGGCTTATTCATAGGCTGCTTTTCTATGTCAGTAGGTAGGTTATATATTAACTTACTTTTTTGAGCATATTTTAAAACACCATTCACAGTTTCCATGATTTTTTTTACACTGGAAGGCTTGAGGCCTTCTCCTATAAGGCTATTATAAAAATCTTGAATGATTGCATTAGTAATTTTATTTAACTTGTATCCGCCCAATTTTGGCACTATGTGAGTATCAATTCTTGACTTATAATTTGTGCTTGGTATTTATGCTTATGTGTTTAGATTTATATTCGTCAAACCATTTTAATATATAATCCTTAAATAAGGTATTACCTTCAGTTGGAGCAATAAATCCTTTATTTCTTTTTGATAAGATTCCAGTAACCCATGCTTAAGCTTCTTTTTTAGTTTTAAAGCCTTGCTTTCTTTCAACGTTCTTTTTACCATTTGCGTATCCAAGGCTTACTGTAGCTCTCCAATTGGCTTTGATGGATTAAATTATATGAAGAAAAATAGATTTCATTAATGAGTTTTATCTAAAGTAAATACGAAATAGGTTTGGGATAATGGAGGGTGAACAATATCATAACTAAAGGTATAAATGTCAAGCTAGAAATGTAACTTTTTGATCATTTAAGAATGTGGTTTTTTAATCTTCTTCTTGTTTAAAATGATCTTTTAGTCTATATGATTTTCCATTGATTGTAACAACATGGGCGTGATGTAAAATTCTATCTAAGATAGCACTAGCTATAACAGGATCATAAAAAATATCATCCCAAGAGTTAAAATTTATGTTGGTAGTTAAGATAGTGCTTTTTTTCTCATACCTCATATCAATTAATTGGAAAAACAGTTTCGAATCTTCTTTATCTATAGGTAAATACCCCAATTCATCAATAATAAGAAGTTTATACTTACTAAAATGCTTAAGTCTAGCATCTAACCTATTCTCTAAATTTGCTCGTTTTAGCTGCTGCAGCAAATCATTACACTTAATGAAATATGTACTGTACCGGCGCTTCGCAGCCGCGATTCCTATAGATGTCGCAAGATGTGTTTTCCCAACTCCGCTAGAACCTAAAAATACAATATTTTCTTGTGATTCTAAAAAACGCAGTGTTAAAAAATCCAATATTTGATCTTTATTAATTCCAGGTTGAAAATTAAAGTCAAAATCTTTAATTTCCTTTTGATGTGGAAAAGCCCCAACCTTAACCATTGATTTAATCATATTGGCTTCTTTACAGTCGATCTCGTGAGCTGTAAGCTTAATTAAAGCATCAACAAAAGATAGATTGTTTTTTGTTGTAAAATCAATAACTTCGTCCAAATGAGTAATCATTTGCTTCATCTTCAAATATTCTAAATTATTTATGAGTTGTGTATATGTACTATTCATTTTGATATATTTCTCCTATCATTTTCAAATTATTTCTGGCTACTTCTATCATTTCATATGAATTTTTATTAAATGTTAAACCACTGATTTCAGCATAATGATCAGCATGATAATTTAACTTCTGATTTTTTATTCTATGAATAGTAACTAACTTTGTGCTATAATACACATGTAGTTGATCATCATAAACTTGAAGTTTTAGTTTTTTACCTATATATTCTGGTGGTACAGAATATTGGTTTGATTTATATGAAATCATACTTTGGCGATTTACTTTAACATTTGTGGTGATTATTTTGTGGTGATTTCTTATCTGTACTTTAGGCAGTTCTGATAAGAAATCTTTTTCTTTTTCTAAATGCAATATGGGTATTTTACCAGTTGATGTATGGCATGTACCATTAATTCTATTGTTTAAATCCGAAACAAGCTTATGCAGACCTTCATAATCTAAGGTTCCATTATAGGCCCTTATTTCGTCTAATAGTTTCATAGGAGCCTCAACTTTTGCTTTTGTATTCGGTCTTCCTGCTATGCAGGGACGGACCTTAAATCCATAGTCATCTGCAAATTGTTGAAATTTATTGTTTACTTTTCCCTTAGAATAAGTAGTTCGAGGGTTATCCATAACTGTTTTCATGTTATCTGTTAGTAATTCTTTTGGCACACCTCCAAAAGTTTCGAATGACTCATCTAAAAAAGATAGTAGTATATCTTGCGTTTTATCAATCGATAATTTATATACTCTAAACCTTGAGTATGAAAGGATTACCACAAAAATATTTATATTAATAATTTCACCTGTAGTCAAAACAAATTCTATATTTTCTTTCCAATCCAATTGTGCTTGTTGCCCTTTCTCCGTTTCATATCGCATAGGCGAAGCATTTGATATATGTCCTTTTTTCCTATTATTAAAGTACTCATTAAATTCTGAGTGATTAGAAATGTATCTTCTAAACGAAGATTGTGCGCAATCTAGTCCATGATTATCTTTTAGATATTGCCATAAAATACGTTTATAATAAAATACTTGAATTGAATCTTTGCTAAGAAGCTCTTTTATAATAGGCTCAAAAGCTTCTATTTTAGATTTGCATTTTCTAGTGGTAGGTTTGACATATCCATTTATATATTTGCCTACGGTTCGAGGATCAACTCCAAGTTCTCTAGCTATTTGGCTTTTATTTACTTTCAAATTGTTTACCTCCATAAGTGGCTTTAATTTATGAAGATCTTCTACCTTATTTATTTTAATTTCTGAATAAATGTTTGTTTGTATAATCATAATTACCCCCAATAAATATTGGGTAATTATAATTTATAAAAACTAATTTGTACATTCTTAAATGATCATTTCCTTACATTCTTATCTTATCATTTATATAAAGGATAAGTATACTTGATTTAATAAGAATATGCCATTGATAAGTATAAGAAAGACCATAAAAGAATTGCAATTAAAGCTTTGACGATAAAGAAGGAAACAATGGAGATTTTTTCAACGGTAATAATATTTAATACATTATACAAGTTAGTATTAATAATTTATCATTAAGAATAAGTGATAAATTTATATATGTATAAGTAAATTTGTAAGTAGAGTGCCTTTAATACTAGAATAACTAATGATTAAGGCACTTATGCTATTAATAAAGTATCATAATATAAGTATAGTTTAATAAATTTATTTAATACTAAAAAATACCTAAAATTAAATAAAATATACAGTTATCTTACTTAATATATATTTTAAGATATATATTCCAATAATCTTTTTCCTGTAAAAGATGAAGAACATTTTGTAATGCCACTAGGATATCCCATATATACAAGTTCTCCTCCATTAAAGCCCCCTAGTGGACCTAAATCAATAATCCAGTCAGCTTGGCACATTATACTTAAATTATGTTCTAATATTATAACTGTTTTTCCTTTATTAATTAATTTATTAAATAACTGTATCAATTTCTTTATATCTGACTCATGCAAGCCTGTGCTTGGTTCATCCAATATGTAAATTTCCCCAGCGTTATTTAAAAGAGTTACAGCAATTTTTAATCTTTGAAGTTCTCCACCTGACATTGTGTCAAGAGATTGACCGAGTTTAATATACCCTAGATTTACTTCAGAAATAGTATACAATATTTTATTTAGCTCTTTGTCAATAAAGACTGCCAAAGCTTCATCAACAGAGAGGTTAAGGATATCACTTATTGTATATGAACTGTACTTATAATTTAATATTTCTTGTTTGTATCTTGTTCCATCACATAATTCGCAAGTTTCTTCAACATCATCCATAAAAGCTAAATCTGTTTTTATTATACCTTTTCCTTTACACAAAGGACATGCACCTTCTCCAATAAAGCTGAATAGTGAAGGTGATTTACTATTTGCTTTACCAAAGATAGCTCTAATTTTATCAAAAAAGCCCATGTATGTTGCGAGTATTGAGCGAGAAGAGGTATGGACTCTTTTTTGGTCTAAGAGTATGCTGTTTGGATACTTGTCAAGGAAAAGACGTGTAATCAATGTACTTTTACCTGAACCGGCTACTCCAGTTACAACTGTTAAGGCATTTCTAGGTATTTTTATAGAAATATTTTTCAAATTAAACATATTTGCATTATTAAGCTCGTAGAATTCGTGAAGCTCCTTATTTTCTGTAATTATTTCATGTTTATTACATAAAGCATTTCCAGTGGTAGTATCACTATTTAAGAGCTGCTTATATGTACCTTCAAAAGTAATTTCTCCACCTTTAACTCCTGATTCAGGCCCCATGTCAATAATGTGATCTGCTATATTTATTACATCAGGATCATGTTCCACAATTATAACTGTATTTCCTTTTTCTTTAAGCCCTTTGAATATATTATTTATACCAGTTATATCATGAGGATGTAATCCAATGCTGGGTTCATCGAATATATAGAGAACATCACTCAGACTGCTGTTTAAATGTTTTGACATTTTAATTCGCTGAGATTCACCACCAGATAAAGTATTAGTTGTACGATTCAATGTAAGATAATTTAATCCCACTTCCTCTAATGTAAGTAAACGCTTTAGAATATCATCAATAACTGTTTGAACTTTTGGCTCATGGACTAATTGAAGAAAAGACTTCAATTCACTTATTGACATATCAGTACAATCACCAATTGACTTTTCATTGATTTTGCAGGACAAAATAGTATCATTAAGACGTTTTCCATTACAATGAGGACAGATTTGTTCATCAACAAGCTGCTCAAGCTCTTTTTTATATTGCTTTTGATTTTTTTCTAAGAATGAGTTTCTGATTCTTGGAATAAGGCCAATATATTTTGCTGTCTTATGCCAATTACTTGTAGGATTATCAGGAGCTTTTTCTTCTTCATAAAGTAGAGTATTAAGTTCTAAATCTGAGTAATCTTTAATTGGTTTTTCAATATCAAAATAACCAGACTCTGTATAACGGCTTAATCTCCAGCCTCCGGGTTGAAATGTTGGAAACTTAATAGCACCATCATTTAAGCTTTTGTCAAAGTCTATTAATCTATGAGTATCAATATCTTTAATTACTCCTAATCCTTGGCAATAAGTACACATACCATTTGTATTATTAAAAGAAAAATTCATTGAGTAGCCAACAAAAGGTTTCCCTATTCTAGAAAATAGAAGGCGCAGTAAGGTATATATATCAGTGACGGTACCAACTGTTGAACGTGCATTTCCACCTATTTTCTTTTGGTCTATAATTATAGAAACAGGAAGATTGTTGATTTTTTCAACGTTAGGTCTGCCATAGTGAGGTAATAATTGTTGAACATAAGCGGAATATGTATCATTTAACATCCTTTGAGATTCAGCAGCTAAGGTATCGAGGATTAGAGAAGACTTCCCTGAACCAGATAAACCTGTAATTATTGTGATTTTATTCTTAGGTATATTTATAGATATATCCTTAAGATTATTTTCATTTGCATGGAAGATTTCAATCATTTCTTTTGACATATTAGCGCCTTCTCTCTTCAAAAACACTGCTCACTTTTAGGCATAGCTCAGCAAAAAGTTTTTGTTCACTTGGAGTTAAGGCAGAGGATGCAATTTTAGCTAAATGTTCATGACCTTTTTTTATTTCTTTTAAAAACTTGAAACCTTTATCTGTTAATGCTGTCAAAAGTGCCCTTGCATCGGAATCACTTTTTTCTTGTTTTACATATCCCTTATCTTTAAGAGCTTTTAATCCCTTAGATATTTTAGAACGTGAAACACTTAAATTAATGCTTAATTCTGCAGGGCGACTTCCATTTGTGTGATATAAGGATTCTAATAAATCATATTGAAACCAAGAAATATTCTCTGTATTTATCGTATTCCTTTCGGCAACAAGTTCACATTGAAGTCTCGATAATCCCTCTTCTAATTTAGAAGTATATAATTGTTTGTTCATAAAGTAAGTATCTCCTTAATATTTATAAAAGTAGTTTCTTTATGGAAATTATTTTAACATTTTTGCAAAATGATTGCAATATGGAAACTATTTTTAGGATAACAATAGTAAATCAATATAGATGAACATAGTTGAATATGTTTGACGTATCATGTTGTGAGTACCATAAAAAACCTGCAGTTAATTGAATGAATAAGCTGCAGGTTTTTAGTATATTTATGATAAGATAAATATTAAGTCAATAGTGCAATGATGGTGCAGTAGATTGCACCAATTATAGAAAATAATAAGTCACAATGAAAAATGGAACTGACAAAATTGCTTAAATACTAATATTTACAGAATAATGTATACTAAATAGAAAATGAGTTAATCGAATCCAGAAATCGTGAGTTGTAAAAGCATCTATATAGATATAGGTGCTTTATTTTATGTGAAGTTTTGTATATATTGCATATACAAGCAATACAATTATTTTTTAATATTCTTGTTCTATTAAAGTTTATATGGTAATAGTAGTACAAATGTCATATGAACAGCATAAAAAAGAATATTACACTATAAATTTAAGACATATCAAATAAATTATGATTGGATATCTATATAAACGCCATACAAAAGTACTTAAGTGTAATATGATTAATAAAAATATATACAGATATGGGGGAGTAATGATGAATTATTTTAAGAATTAGTTTGTTATAACATATTTCTATGATTCTATATTTTTTTACTTAAGAATTTACTACTTTTTTGGCACCATGAAATAAAATAAGTATCTAATTGAATATTAAAAAAAAGAGTGCTATACTTTTTGCATAGGGTACTGTGGTACTTTATTTGAAAATCCCTGAAATATATATAAGTGATCCTCGGCTCATTAACTGTATCAGTCATTGTATTTATTGGTGTTTATATCAATATATTATGGTGGAATTATGTTGATTCAAATGAGAAAAATGACATTCGCAAATGAATTGGAACAATTATAACAAGAGCAGATAATCATAATAAGATTTCACTTTCGTTAAATACTACTTCTGAAAAGGCATTAAATTTATCATCCTTGATAATCATAAATGAGATAGTATTGTGTGGAAGGCCTGTAGAAGAGAACGTTTATTGAAGCAGATCGGAGGTGCAAAAGTGCAAAAAAAGATATTAGTTATAGATGACGATAAAGATATAGTAAAACTTATAACAAAGAGTTTAAGCTATGAAGGATTTGAAACTATTTCGGCATATTCTGGGAAAGAAGCCTTATGTGTATTGAAAGAAAATAATATTGATTTCATCATTCTTGATATAATGATGCCTGATATGGATGGCCTTGATGTCTGCAGAAGCATCAGAAAATCTTATAATGCTCCAATTCTGTTTTTAAGCGCCCGGGATAAGGATATTGATAAAATCGTTGGGCTCGAAATAGGGGCAGATGATTATATGACAAAGCCCTTTAGTATTCAGGAGCTTAATTCCAGGATAAGGGCCAACTTCAGGAAAGTCGACAGGCTGTTTAAAGAGTGGAATGAACTTAGTCCAAATAGAGAAAAGATTGATTCTCCTCTCATTTTGAATGATAAGACTTTTGAAGCATTTCTAAATAACAAAAAGCTTAACTTATCAACAAAGGAATTTCAAATATTGTCCATGCTCATGCATAACCCCAATAATGTATTGACTCGTGAGCGGATATATGAATATGTCTGGGGAGACGAATACGGAGAATTAAATACTGTAACGGTTCATATAAAAAATATCCGTAAGAAACTTGGTCCTGAATATGATTTTATTAAAACAATTTGGGGAATTGGATATAAGTACAAGGAAAGAGAGTGATAATATGAAACTGAAAATAAAGCTTCCTTTACTATTTCTGGTTATGTTTATAGTTTTTATGGCTTCAATTGGAATCTATTTGAAGTTTATCTTTGCAGAATATTCACCTATATCTAGTTCATTACTGGATCCATCATATATAGTATTACTCCTTCCCATATTTGCTATTGCCTGTTTCATCTTTATTATTTTAATTATGTATATCCATTTTTGTATAGAAGAACCAATAAGATTACTTAATTCCAGACTAGAAAGAATAAATATTGTGCATCCATTGCCGCCACTTGCGCTAAGGAGTAATGATGAAATTGGAGACCTTTATAATCATTTTAATAATATGGAAAAGAGGCTCCAACTAGCACATAAAGAGCAAATGGATATGATTGCTGCCATTGCTCATGATCTAAAAGCACCATTAACATCTATTAATGGTTTTGCTGAACTGTTAGCCATGCAAAAGGGTCTACCAGAAAATGAAAAGCAGGAATATTATGAGTTGATTCAAAAAAAGTCAAAATATATGGCTGAACTTATCAACGACTTTGTAAGCTTCATCAAAGAGAAACTGAATTTAGAATCCATGACCGTGAAACCCGTTAATGCATCAAAATTATTTGAGAACATTGCCCTAGAATATGAACATGAGCTATCAGGATTTGACTATGAGCTTATTTACAAACATTTATTTAAGGAAAATATGATGCTTATGGTCAATGAGATTATGATAGGTCGAGTCTTTGGTAATCTATTCAGTAATGTTGTAAGATATGGAGGAAAAAATGAGTTGAAAGTGTATATGACTGGATACTCACAAGGGGCTTATGCCTATTTTGAAATTGAGGATAATGGGATTGGAGTACCGGATAAGGATATATCTTCACTATTTCTTAAATTTTTCACTGTGGATAAATCCAGGCAAATTGAAAATGGTGGGATAGGACTTGGACTAGCAAGCTGTAAATCAATTATTGAATATCATGGTGGAGAAATCTATGCATATTCTTCTGAATATGGTGGCCTGGGTATAAAGTTCAGCCTTCCACTTGTACAATACTAATTTTATTTCTCTAAAATAAATTAAAGGTCACTGTTGGTTGAACGTAGAGAACACCGGCAGTGGCTTTTTTGCTTCCTAATACTTTATAATTTTTTACATTCTCTTTATAAAGATTTATTTTCCTTTTAGGGCAGCTTTATTTTTATATCGTAAAATTTACTTGTAGCTTAAAAACTACAAGTAAATTGATAGGAGGAAATGATATGGTAGAGAATCAAGTTCGTGGCACGGACATAGATAGGTGCCGCTATTTCGAAACATGTACTCTTATGCTTAATCAGAGAAGGATGGAAGTAATAAATATAACTAGAGAAGGAGGATACTGCAATGTCAATTGAATTTAGCCGTTGGCCAAACAACTATATGATGTCATATCAAGTAACTAAAGCTCTAGGTTTGGCAAGTCTTGGTGCTGCTGACGTCACCGAAATTTATGAAGCATGCAAAAAAATAGATCCAAATGATAAGGAAACATGGCATAGGGAATGGCTCATAACAGCAGATGCTTTGGAAAGGCATGGTAAGGAGGCAGAAGCGGTTGGAAACTGGTATACAGCACGTAACTGTTACATTCGTGCTTGCAATTACCACCGAATCGCTGAATATGCTGTGATGGATAATGATGCCGAGAAACTCCGTATATTTAGGAAAGTAAATGAACTCTTTGAAGCTGCTGGAAAGTACTTTGATGTAAAACCAGAGAAAATCCAAGTAGATTATGAGGATGTCAAGTTGGATGGGTACTTTTTCTCACCTCCTTGGATAAAAGGTCCGAAGCCCACAATTTTGGCCCTCAATGGTGGTGATGAGTGGTCAATTGAGAACTATTTCTGGTTAGGACCTGCCTTTATTTCGTGTGGATATAACTTTATGGTCTATGATCAGCCTGGAACTGGTCTTTCAATGTACGAAAAAGGAAAGGGCAGAAGAGCTGACAGCGAGGCTTTTCATTCAAGAGCAATTGACTTTCTTCTAACTAGACCGGAAGTGGATCCTAACAAGATTATTGTTCATGGTGAGAGTTTTGCGGCATATGACTCCCTTAGATTTGCTGCATTCGACAACAGGATTGCTGCCGTCATCTCTGACGGAGGAACCCACGCGTTCGACTGGGAGGCAATGCTAAAATGGATGCCACCAAGTTTAGCTGCTCACGGCATGAGAATTTTGGGTGCAAGAAGCTTGGATGACTTTGCTGGAAATCCTCGTTTTGCCTACAATCTTGAGGGCGTGCTTCACCAGATAGAATGCCCACTTCTTGTGATGCACGGTGCGGAAGAGATATTGGTTCAGCCCAATCCGCTAACACAAGCTCTTAAAAATTACGAGCAGGCTGGTTCGAAAAACAAGACGTTCTTCGCCATAGAGGATAGAAGACTTGGCGGATTAGAACACTGCCAGGTAGACAACATAAATGTGCTGCATGAGGTAGTACTGAATTGGCTTTGTTCTATTGGTCTTGGACCTTCTGCACCTAGACCAAGTGATTTCTAGGATATTTTTAAGTTAATCAGAAGGTGGAGCTTATGAAACTTACATTTATACAGGTGGAACCGTGCTTGTTAGAAAGCATATAGCGAGATATTTTAATTTAAGGATACGGAAGATATTAAAGAAAATTTAGATGATTATTTTAAAGAATTAACTTATGTAGTAGTAGGATAGCCATTTGCCACTGTATTTAAAATATAATGATGATGAAATTCCTGTTAAGATAATTGGAATTAATGGAAAGCCTGGAACTGGAATAAAGAAAGCAATGATCACTTGTTTTTATTTAGTTCATGTTAAGTTAATTATAAATAAGGTATATCATATGCCAATTTTTAAAATTCATGATAAATTAGAAAATATTGATTTAATGGAGTTAAGTAATATCGTTAAGGAGACACGTAACTTTGAGGGCCAGTACATATTTCTAATTCTGAATGATGGAATTGAGAAACTTGGAATAAAAGGAATACTTAGAGTAATAGGAATTTGAGTATTCCTTTTTCTATTTTGAAGAGGTACTAACGATGATGAAATTATATATATAAAAGAATTTGGATCCAGAAATGTAAAAGCGATGAGGAATCAAGAGATAGTGTTTTTCTCTCAAATCTACCAACAAGCTATTTCAATATATGTAATTATTTGTATGGAATAGAAATTAGGTGTATAATTTAATATTATTTACAACAAGAAAGGGGGCTGTCAATAAAAAACGAATGATAACAGAAGATCATTTTTAATTATTATTAAAAGTGGACTTGCAGTGATATCAAAAAAATGAAAAGTTATGTGGGAGGAATAAGATAATGAAAAAAATAAAAGTAGGTTTTCGAAATAAAAAATCTAAAAGTTTACTTATTGGAGCAATTGCACTTATTTCAGTAATTACTGCAGGTAATTGCCAATATTCTAGTGCTGCAGTAGTTAATAATACATCTGCAATTCAAGATGCTAGCGGAAATTCTGTTTCAGAAAAAGAAAATTATTCAATACCTGAAAAATCTAAAATAGTGATTGGAAAAACTGTTGAAGATAAGGGAATTAAGGTTACTCTATCTGATTGTTATGCAGATACTCATATGCTTACTTTTACAACACATTTGGATAGTAGAGAAAGAGGTGATTATGCACAAGAGTTGAAACCAAGTATATCTATTAATGGAAAGATAATGAATAATGAAACAAATGAATTTAAGTACGATTACATCCATAACGATGATGGAACTTGTGATATAGTGACACATATTTACTTAGACAATATAGATACAAGTCAAAATTTAAATATTTTAATAGATTATGATAGGATAGGGGTAACTAGTACATCCAATATTGACTCGTATGTAACAGGGAATTGGAAATTCAATTTTGCAATTGGCGCATCTCAAATAGACAAGCCGATTTTAGCCAAGGATATTAATCAGACTCTAGTAATAGATGGCCATGAACTATATGTGCACAATATAAAAATATTCCCATACAGAATTGAATTTACAGGAGGCAGTGATATCGATAGTTTTAGTGATACTACAGATATGGCATCATGGGAACTTACGGATGATAAAGGAAATAAGATTAAGGAATCAGATGGTCATGGATCTGATAAAAGTATAATGTTAAATTATTTTGTTGACACAACTGATATGAGAAGTGTAACGATAATCCCAAGAACTTCTTTTAACAACCCTGATACAGCATATCCTAGAAAATTTCCTACTATTAGCAATTATGATAAAGCCATTACAATAAATATAAGATAATAAGTAAAAGAAATACTTAAAGTAATAAGAACTTTAAGTATTTCTTTACTTATGTAGGAGAATTATCATGAGAAAAAGATTAAGTATATTATTGAAAATACTTTAGATTTGGATTATATAAATAGACTAATTTCGCAGTGAGGAATATCCAGCGTTCATATAAGTTAATAATATGTTTTTCATATTTTGATACTAAGAATATAAATAAACTTCGAGTAGTATGTTTCTATATCTATAATTACATATAGATTAAGAAGTTATATTCTAAGTAGATAAAATAAAATTTTTGTAAATTAAATGTTGTGTATATTGTATAAACAAGCAATACAGTACATATTTTTCTAGGTAAGATTAAGGATATTTGGACTTTGTATAAGGTAATTGATGTATAAAAACCATACTAATGACATAAAAAAGAATACTGAAATAAGTATTACGTTTGGATAAGCAATTTATAAGTAGATTATATTACAAATGCCATATAAAAGTATTTGAATAGAATATAAGAACAAGAAAGTAGTTATGACAACATATATAATAGTGTGCTAAGATTGAATAATAAGATAGTAATGTATTACAATAATGTTATTGCAACTATTGAAATCGTATAATAATTAGAGGATGATTAAAAATGAAAGTTGATCTAAGCAAAATTGTTAATAATAAAAAAATCACACCGATAGAAGAACAAGTATTAGAATATATAATCAATAATATTGATAGTGTAATGGATCTTGGCGTTAGAGGGGTTGCTGCCGAAAACTACACATCTACATCAACTATTATGAGACTTTCAAAAAAATTAGGTTTTACAGGATTTATAGATATGATTTATAATATAACACCACTAATAGATGGTGGTGGCACGGGAATTATAGAAGAGTCAGAAGCATTAATAGGTACTGATATTAAGTTTTTATCTAAATATACAGATGAGGAAAATGTAAAAAGGTTTATAGAAATATTAGCAAGTGGAACCAAAAAGTATATTTTTATTTATGCAAGAGGCTACTCTGAAATCACTGGAGAATACTTTAACAAAAAGCTGCTTGGGGTAGGGATAAAGAGCATATTAATAGATTCTAAGGGGAGTTTTGAAAATAATCTAGAAGACATGGAAACATTAATAGTAATATCAAAGTCTGGAGAGACTAAAGAAGTATTAGATAAGGTTCAAGTGGCGAAGAAGAAAAATAAAGTAGTAATTTCCTTCACAAAGGAAGTAGAAAACAGTATTTCAGCTCTTTCGGATATTTCATTTAAGATATTTGATATGCATAAATTAGATGACAGTAATGTGCTGCCTAACTCGTTTTTTGCAAATATGCTTATGTTTATGGAATACTTAATCTACAGATATTATCAAGAAACAAGAAAAGAAAATAAATAGTCAAATTAAGAAACCTGTTATCTTTTAAGCTAACAGGTTTCTTAATGCTTGCAATCTATTTCAATTAAATGAAAACGTATATATAATGAGCCTATGGATGACACAATAATTGATAAGAGGTGGAATATATGAAGGATAAAATTATGAATGCTATGCAAAGATTTTCTAAGGCTATGTTTATTCCAGTATTAATACTTCCGATTGTAGGTATATTAATAGCTTTTGGAAATATTCTCACAAATACCAAATTAGCAGAATATGCACCGTTCTTAAAGAATAGTGTGATATTTGGATTTGGAAAAATATTATCAGGATCCTTGGTTCCTATACTATCAAACCTTGGAATAATATTCTGTGTTGGTTTAGCTGTAGGACTTGCGAAAGAGAAAAAAGCAGAATCAGGTTTCACATCAGTATTAGTATATTTAATATTTAATAATGCCATGAATATTTTCTTGAGTTTATCAGGGAAGTTAGTAAATCCAGATAATTTAAGAGGTTCTGGTCAGGCGATTGTACTAGGGACTCAAGTTTTGGATATGGGAGTTTTTTTAGGAATAATTTTAGGTATAGTGGTAGCGTATTTTCATAATAAATATTGCAAGAAAGAATTTAATGGAGCATTTCAAATATATGGGGGTTCAAGATTAGTATTCTTAATATTAATTCCAGTAGTTGTTGTATTAGCTGTTATACTTTCTTATGTTTGGCCATCAGTACAGTGGGGAATATCAAGTTTAGGATATTACATACAAAAGAGTGGTAATTTTGGAGTATTTATGTATGGAACACTAGAAAGACTTTTAATACCAACAGGATTGCATCACTTGGTATATACTCCATTCTTATATAGTCAGCTTGGAGGAATAGAGACTATAGGGGGAAAGGCGATAGAAGGAGCAAGAAACATTTATTTTGCACAAATTGCAGATCCTTCAATTAAAGTTTTATCCAGTACAGTTATATGGGATGCTAGAGGATTATCAAAGATGTTTGGATTAGTAGGAGCGTGTTTAGCACTTTATCACACAGCTGATGCTGATAAGAAAAAGAAGGCTAGAGCGATTCTTATACCAGCAGCAGTAACTTCAATAATAGCAGGTGTTACAGAACCTATAGAATTTTCATTCTTATTTACAGCACCAATATTATTTGGAGTACATGCAGTTTTAAGCGGTCTTGGAATGGTAGCTTTAAATATATTAAACGTAAGGGCTATAGCACCTAATGGATTTATAGATTTCTTACTTTATAATTTACCATTAGGTATAGAGAAAACAGGTTGGCCAATGTTTATTTTAGTAGGTGTAGTGCAATTCACAGTTTACTATGTAATATTTAGATTTCTAATAGTTAAGCTTAACTTAAAGACTACTGGAAGAGAAGAAAGTAATGAAGAAGTTAAACTTTATACTAAGCAAGATTATAAGGATAAAGTAACAGGAGGCCAAGGGTCTGGAGATAAAGAATCAACATCAGGAAATGAAGCACTTGTAATAATAGAGGCCCTAGGAGGAAAGGAAAATATTAAAAAAGTAGATAACTGTTTCACAAGACTAAGATTAATCCTTGATGACACATCAAAAGTTGATGAAGCTACATTAAAGGGAACAGGAGCTACAGGAGTAGTTAAAAAAGGAGAAAATGTTCAAGTAATTTATGGATTACATGTAACTAGAATAAGATCGATAGTGGATGAAGCACTAGGAATTGTAGGAGAATAATAATATAAATCGTAGAAATATTTGAAGAATAGTATAAATTAAAGGAAAGAGGTAATATATATGAAAAAACATTCTATTGTTATTGCAGGAGGCGGAAGTACATTCACTCCAGGAATAGTTATGATGCTATTAGATAATCTACACCGTTTTCCAATTAGAAAATTAAAATTATATGATAATGATGCTGAGCGTCAAGGTGTCATTGGTGAAGCTTTAGAAATTGTATTAAAAGAAAATGCACTAGATATCGAATTTTCTTATACAACAGATCCTAAAGAAGCATTTACAGATGTTGATTTCTGTATGGCCCATATACGTGTTGGAAAATATGAAATGCGTGAGAAGGATGAAAAGATTCCTTTAAAATATGGAGTGATTGGTCAAGAAACTTGTGGAGCAGGAGGAATTGCTTATGGAATGAGAAGTATAGGAGGTATGTTAGAGTTAATAGATTTGATGGAAAAATATTCACCAGACTGTTGGATGTTAAATTACTCTAACCCAGCATCAATTGTTGCTGAAGCCTGTCGTAGATTAAAACCAAATTCGAAGGTATTAAACATTTGCGACATGCCGGTTGGAACACTTCGTCGTATGGCTGGTATTGTGGACTTAGAACCAAGTGATTTGGAAGTTAAATACTTTGGATTAAACCACTTTGGATGGTGGACTAGCGTTAAAGATAAACAAGGTAATGATTTAACAGACAGAATTAAAGCTTATGTTGCAGAAAATGGCTACTTAACAGTAAAAGAAGTAGAAACACAACATACAGATCCAAGCTGGCAGGAAACTCATAAAAAAGCAAAAGATTTATTAGCAGTAGATCCAAGATTTTTACCTAATACTTATTTAAAATACTATCTATATCCTGATTATGTTGTAGAACATTCTAATGCAGAATATTCTAGGGCAAACGAAGTAATGGATGGAAGAGAAAAAGATGTATTTAATGCAGCACGTGCTATTACAAAGGCAGGAACAGCAAAAGGCGGAGAATTCCATATTGATGCTCATGCAACTTTTATAGTAGATTTAGCTAGAGCAATTGCCTATAACACACATGAAAGAATGTTATGTATAGTAGAGAATAAAGGTGCAATATCTAATTTTGATCCAACAGCTATGGTTGAAGTTCCATGCATTGTTGGAAGTGATGGGCCAGAACCTTTAGCACAAGGAGAAATTCCACAATTCCAAAAGGGATTAATGGAGCAACAAGTATCAGTAGAAAAATTAGTTGTTGAGGCATGGATTGAAAATAGCTATTTGAAATTATGGCAGGCACTTACTTTATCTAAGACTGTACCAAGTGCTAGAGTTGCTAAATTATTATTAGATGATCTTATTGAAGTTAATAAGGGCTATTGGCCGGAATTAAAGTAGGAGTATGTATGTTTAAGAATTTGTTTAATAAAAATAAGAATAAAGTATTTTATGCTTTTGCTAATGGTGTAAGTGTTGACCTAAGTGAGGTTAATGATGAAGTGTTCTCACAAAAAATGATGGGGGAAGGAGTTGCGATTAAACCAAGTGAAGGAAAAATATATTCACCTTGTGATGGAACGATAGCGGCAGTTATGAAGGAAAGTAAGCATGCTGTTGGAATAAGGACCAAAGATGGAGTAGAATTTCTAATTCACGTGGGAATTGATACTGTAGCTCTAAACGGAGAAGGTTTTGAACTATATTGCGAAGAAGGAAACGCAGTAAAAAAAGGTGATCTTCTTTTAAGCTTTGACAGAAAATTTATTAAGGAAAAGGGCTTAGACGATATTACTATGCTGGTAATATCAGAACTTAATAATCATAAAATTGTGGATATCCATATTGATTTGGATATGAAGGCAAATGAGATAATCCTACTAGAGTACAACTAGTTTATTAAAGATACAATAAATTAAAATGATAAATTATGAAGGTTGATTTAAATAATCTAGAGTATAATATGCGAATATATGCTCTAGATTATTTTTTATTCTCTAAGATTATAGTTGTTAAATAATCCTTTGTATAAATCAATATACTGGCAAGAGAGTCAAGTCTATATACTGGAGTAACTTACGCAAGTGATAATGTTTATATAATATAAAAAACAAAATACGAAAGAAGTCGAGAGATTTTATAATTTTTATGCTATATTTTTACAAAAAATGTAAAACAAGTGTGATATTGTATGTAATGTATAAATCGTAATTACATTATATACATTACGTAGAATGGGGGGATACGATGAAAGATGCTACCATAATGCTCAGAGTTACAACAGAACAGAAGCTAGCTATAAAAAGAATGGCTAGAAAGCAAGGAATGACTATTACAGAATTTATGCTATTTAATATGATGAAATCGATTAGTGAATCTGAATTATCTGAAATAAACGGAGATATTAATTTGAATTTAGAATCCAAAGAATAGTAAGTTGATCTTGAGTTTTACCTGCTTGTATATAAAGTATAGACAAGCAATACATTGTACAAATACTGTTTAATGGCCTAAGATACTAGCAGTATGATAGCTATATAAACTACATACAAAGGAATATTAATGGAGAAACATTTCATAAGGATAAATAATTTTTAGGTGAACGGTGGTATAAACGCCATAAAAAGATATTCAAATAGAATGTAAAAGTAAAAAAGGGGGATTAAAAAATGAGAATCAGTGCAGACATAGGCTACAATACAACAAATTTTATTGGACATAACATAGAAGGCTCCTTTTCATCGACAGTAAAAGAAAAGATGCACGAGTTAGAGACGGCTAAATATACTGTTGAGTACAATAATAAAACATATTTAATTGGTAATGATGATGGATTTACCAGCATAGAACATTCAAGAGATAAGGATATTATATTTCATATTTGCCTATATACAGCTATAGCAGCTACAATGAGTTCAACAATAGATAACAATGTAAGGGTTATAACAGGACTTCCTGCTCAATTTTTTGCAGAACAAAAGAATTCTCTGATAAAAGCTCTTGAAAATAGACGAGTCTTTATGAAACTTAATGGAGAAAATAGAAGTTTTACAATTACCAAAGTAATTGTATTTCCTCAGTCGGCAGGATTATTTTTATATGATAAATCATTAGTAGAAAAGGATACGCTAGTAGTAGATATAGGTGGTGGTACACTAGATATAGCATATATGAGCAATGGCCAATTTAAAGAAGGTAGAACGTATCCATTGGGAGTGAATCCGACATATGATGTACTTCTACAAGAGTTAACCAAATATGGAGTCAACTACTCTAATCGTATGAAAGCAGAACAAATAATTGCAGATAAAGCTATATTTGTAGAAGGAAAGGAAATAGACGTAAGCAAGGATATTGATAATGTATTAAGTTTGAGAGCAGGAGAAATAATAAATGCCATAAAACAGGCATTTCCAGAGCAATCGAAATATTCGAGATTTGTTTTCATAGGTGGGGGAGCCTTATTGCTTAAAAATTATTTAAAAGACTATAGAGTATTAGATGATGCACAGATGATTAATGTAAAAACTTATGACATAATAGGTAAGAGTAAGAATGTGTAAAAAGTTAAAAACTACAATTACTTTAGCTCCCCATATTAAGGAATTTGCATCTAAAGAAGCTAAATCTCTGGGTTTAGATTTTTCTGCATATATAACTGTACTAATAGGTGAAAAAATGAGAGGCACTATGATACCTTCAACGATTAAAAAAGTTAGTGATGATAAAATTGATGAGGCAGCTATATCCATAGACGAAAAAGAATCTATAAAAATAGATAGTGAGCAGGAAAATGAGATAGATAGATTGCTTCAGTGGTAAAGAACAGATGAAAATTTTCATCTGTTCTTATGCATCTCGTTATTAATAAAAGGATATGAATGTATAGTTGCTGGATTATAGAAATTTATATGAAATCTATGTAATATTTCACAAAAAGTAAAAGAACTAATATAATTAATTGCTATTAGTATGTATAATAGTAATTAAGTAATGATAAAATGAAATTTTCATTGAAATAAATTTTGATTTTATGCTTACTACATGATATAAATTAATTTAAAATATTTACTATAGATATAACTGTTTAAAGGGGGAGTGAGAATATGGAAGTTGTTTTAGAACAGTTTATTCCATCAGATAAGCCTAAGAGAATTAGTAACATACTCCAAAAGATTTCAATTGTTTTTTTTGTAGTTGGATTAATGATTGTTTTTGCATCACCAATAATCGGAATAGCGCTAATAATAGTAGCATTAATATTTTTTGTGGGAAGTTACTTTATGTATATTGATTATGAGTATGAGTTATATAATGGTGATATAACAATAACTAAGGTCTATAATGCAAGTAGAAGAAAGATTGCTCAAAAGATTAGTAGAGATGATGTGAGAAAAGTATACATTACAGAACGGAAAGATGCTCTTAAGAGCGGGGTGGCAGCATATTATAATACTAATATAAATGGACTAAAGATTTATACTTTTGAATTAAACAACAATAAAATAATACAATTAGCCTTAAATGAAGAACTTGAAAAAATAGTTAAGATAATTTATGTTCAAAAAATTACATTTTAAAAATACAGTATAGTTAATAAGTGTATTCCTTAAACTACAAAAAGGAGTACACTTTTTTTATGTTCTAAGAACTAATTGTTTTATATATAAATTTAATTCTTAAAATTAGCAATAATAGTGGGAACAGTACCACATAAGATGAATTATAGTTTTTGAAAATATAAATCATATGAATAGGAAGGCGTAATGGATAATGTATTAGAAACCATGAATTATACATGGGGGAGAAAGGAAATTTATATAATTTATTATTTAGGTAAAAAACGTATTGACACATTATATATGGAACTGGTATCATATGAATATGAAAACGGTTTTCGAGGTTAATTAAATTAGGAGGGGACATTAATGAAGGAACAAATAGTAGCAAAAGAAATTCTAGAAAACATTGGTGGAAAAGAAAATATAAAATCAGTAGAACATTGTGCAACTAGATTAAGACTTATACTTAATGATAAGGAAAAAATAAATGAAAAAGCTATTGAAAACATTGATGGTGTAAAAGGACAATTTTTCTCGGCAGCGCAATACCAAATAATTCTTGGAACAGGATTTGTAAATAAAGTTTATGATGTCATAGTTGGACAAAATTCTGACTTAGTAACTGGAAATAATAAAGAGGAAGCTTATAGCCAAATGACATTAATCCAAAAAATATCTAGAACTTTTGGAGATGTATTTGTACCTATAATACCAGTATTAGTTGCAACAGGTTTGTTTATGGGACTAAGAGGTCTTTTGACAAATCTAGGAGTCCAAATGAATGAGAATTTTATTCTCTTTACTCAAGTATTAACAGATACTGCTTTTGCATTTTTACCAGCATTAGTTGCATGGTCAACAATGAAAAAGTTTGGAGGTACACCAGTAATAGGTATAGTAATAGGATTAATGCTCGTATCACCAAGCTTACCAAATGCTTATGCTGTGGCAGCGGGAACAGCAACTCCAATTAATCTAACTATACTAGGATTAAATATTCCTGTAGTTGGATATCAAGGATCTGTATTGCCAGCATTAGTATTAGGAATTATTGCAGCTAAAACTCAAAAAGCACTTAAGAAAGTAGTTCCAGATGTATTGGATCTAATAGTAACTCCATTTATTACATTATTATTTTCAATGGTACTAGGATTATTAATAGTTGGGCCAATCATGCATAATGCTGAGCAATTAATATTTGGAGCAATCAAAGGATTCATGGGGCTTCCATTTGGATTAGGTGGACTAGTCGTAGGAGGAGTACATCAACTTATAGTTGTTACTGGAGTTCACCATGCATTAAACGCTTTAGAAGTTGAATTACTATCTAGCACAGGAAAAGATGCATTTAATGCAAT
Source organism: Clostridium sp. MF28 (assembly GCF_002969175.1). Classification (NCBI taxonomy): domain Bacteria; kingdom Bacillati; phylum Bacillota; class Clostridia; order Eubacteriales; family Clostridiaceae; genus Clostridium; species Clostridium sp. MF28. Next base: position 3,167,332 of record NZ_CP014331.1, on the reverse strand, counting down.
GATAACTTGTGGTATTGTAGCACAAGGTGCGGCAGCTTTAGCAGTAGCATTCAAAACAAAAGATAAAAAGAAGCGTTCATTATATATTTCATCAGCAATCCCAGCATTTTTAGGTATTACTGAACCAGCAATATTTGGTGTTAACTTGAGATTCATAAAGCCATTTATATTTGGATGTGCAGGAGGAGCAGTTGGAGGGATGCTTTCAGGAATACTTCACCTAGCAGGTACAGGAATGGGAATTACAGCATTACCAGGTATGCTATTATATGTGAACAATCTTGGAAGTTACATTTTAGTTAACGTTGTGGCTATAGCGGTTGCTTTTTGTTTAACATTGTTCTTCTTCAAGCCAGAAGAATAGGAATAATAATAAATATTTAGATGAATTACAGATAGATTTAGTAGGGATAATTTTGCTTGCTAAATCTATCAAGCTATATAAAGCTATATTTTATATATTAATATCCATATAAGTTTATAAGTTATCTTTTCAATAATATGTATTAATGATATATAATAATATTTATATAAAACATATATGGAGGATAATATGGATCGAAAAGTCACAATTCAAGATATTGCTAATATGGTTAATGTTTCAAAGAGTAGTGTTTCTAGATATTTGAATAATGGATATGTGAGCGAAGAAAATGCTAAGAAGATAAAAGAAGCGATTGAAAAGACCGGATTTGAAACTAATTTTTTTGCAAAGAGATTAAAGACTAAAAAAAGTGGATTAGTTGGAATTGTAATTCCTAGAATCGATTCTGTTACAATAGGCAAAGTATTAACTGGTATCAATAAAAAATTAATGGAAAATGATTATCAAGGAATTATTTTGATCAGTGAATTAGATATAGAGAAAGAACTAGCAAACATTAATAGCCTTTATCAGCAAGGGGTTGATGGAATAATCATTAATTCTATGGCTATTACTAAAAAGCATATTCAATTAATTAGTAGGCTTAGTATTCCAACTATATTTACAGGACAAAAAAATGAGTTTACTAATTATATAAAGATAGATGATTATGAAGCAGGAAAAATACTTGGAAGTTATTTTAAATCTAAGGGGCATAAAAATATAGTGTTTTTAGGAGTAAATGAATGGGATATAGCAGTAGGAGTGGATCGTAAAAATGGATTCATTGATGCTGTGAAGAAAGATAATCCAGATTGTAATGTTCAATTTGTTGAAACTGATTTTTCATTTACTAATGCATACAGTAAGGCTAGCCAGATATTAGAATATAAGCCCACAGCAATAGTTTGTGCAACTGATAATATTTGTTTAGGAGTACTTAGATATTTACATGAAAATAATATTAAAGTTCCAGAAGAAATTTCAGTAGCTGGATTTGGAGGATATGATATAGGAAGTGTTTCATACCCTACACTTACAACAGTAGCTTTTGATTATGAATTAATTGGTATAAAAGCAGCTCAAGGAATCCTAGATTTAATAGAGGGAAAAGAGTTAGAAGAGAATAAGGATACTTCCTTGAAGCTAATAGAAAGAGAAAGTGTGGGTGGGATTAATTAAATTAATAGGAGAAGAGGAAAGATGCCAAACCCAAAATCATACCAGGAAATAAACCAAAAATTAAATAATTATTACAGTAATAAAGAAATGAGTATATGGCGAAACAACTTTCACATTGAGATGCCATTTGGTTTGATCAATGACCCAAATGGATTAAGTTATTATGACAATAAGTTTCATATATTCTATCAATGGAATCCATTTGGATGTGAGCATAAAACAAAGCACTGGGGATTAGTAACAACAACCAACTTCATTAACTTTACTAAGCCCCAAATGGCGTTAAAACCTCAAGATTGGTTCGATAGAAATGGATGCTATTCAGGTTGTGGAGTGGTTAAAGATAATGAGTTAAAGTTATACTACACAGGAAACGTAAAAGGTCCAAATGGAGAAAGAGAGTCATATCAGTGCTTAGCCATTTATCATAAAGATGGAATAATAGAGAAACATGGAGTAATTATAGATAAACAGCCAAATGGATATACAGCTCACTTTAGAGATCCATATGTATTTATAGAAGATGACACTTATTACATGATATTAGGGGTTCAAAGTGAAGACTTAAAAGGAAGAGCTTTAATTTATGAATCAATAGATTCAGTTAAATGGAACTTGCTTGGTGAGTTAAAAACCGATATGAAGGACTTTGGATACATGTGGGAATGTCCCAATATAATAAGGATAAGTAAAGGCAAACATGCATTTATATTTTCACCACAAGGTTTAGAAAAAGAAGAATTGAAAAATCAAAATTTATATCAGTCAGGGTATGTAATTGGTGAGCTAGATATAGAGAGCATTGAGTTGAAAAATCATAGTAGATTTAAAGAATTAGATATGGGATTTGATTTTTATGCTCCACAAATATTTAAGCATAATGGTGAAAATATAATGATTGGATGGATCGGAATGCCAGATAGGGACTCTGAATACCCGACATATGAGCATGGATGGATGTATTCATTAACTATGCCTAGAGTTTTAGAGTATAAGAATAATGTCCTTTATCAAAAGCCCATTAATGAAATGAGAAATTTAAGAGAAAATGAATTAATAAATATTAAAGGGCTAACTTTGAATAACTACAATTTAGCTTTAGAGTCTCGTTCAGTAGAAATAATGATAAGTATAGAAGTTGAGGATATTGAATCTACAGAAGTTAAATTTAAATTTAATGACGAATATATTCTGATAACATATGATAATAAAAGACAACTATGTACAGTTGATAGAAGTAATATGAATATTGGCGGAAAAGGCATAAGAAAATTCAAATTAAATTCTTCAAAAGAATTAAAAATGAATGTATTCATTGACAATTCTGTGATGGAAATATATTATCAAGATGGATTAGAAGTAACAACATTAACATATTACCCTAAGAGTGAAGGATTAGAACTTCAAATAAGAAATGATAGCAAAATTACAATTAATGAGCTAAATATGTGGAACTTAAGGAGTGTGAAGTATGAATAATAATGTTTTTTGCATTGGGGAACTTTTAATTGATATGGTTTGTGTAGATAATAAAGGTTTAAAAAATGGAGAGAAATTTGAGAAAAAAGCAGGTGGAGCACCAGCAAATGTAGCGGCGAGTATTTGTAAATTAGAAGGTAATGCTTATTTTTTAGGACAAGTAGGTAATGATTTTTTTGGTAAGCATTTAGTTGAGCTGCTAAAAAGCTTGAATATAAATACTGATATGACTGTAGAAAGAGGAAGTACAACAATTGCATTAGTTGGAATTGATGCAAATGGTGAACGTAACTTTGACTTCCTAAGAGGTAGTGATGGGGAATATTCGTTTGATAATATAGATTTATCAAAGATAAGTAATTCAGATATAATTCATTTTGGGTCTGCAACGGGATTTTTAGATGGAGAGTTAAAAAAGACATATTTTAAACTATTAGAATATGCGAAATCTAATAACATATATGTATCATTTGATCCTAATTACCGCGATGCACTAATCACTCAAGACAAGTTAGAGTTGTTTGTTGAGGATTGTGTTAAATTCTTGAGATACAGTAACTTTACGAAACTAAGTGATGAAGAATTATATTTAATAACAAAAGAAAAAGATATAGAAAGCGCTGTTAACAAGTTACATGAAATTGGAGTTAAGGTTGTAACGGTTACTTTAGGGTCTAAGGGCACATACTTAAGTGTTAATGGAAAAAATGAAGTAATACCATCTATAAAAATTAAGCAAGTAGATTCCACTGGTGCGGGAGATGCATTTGTTGGAGCAGTATTAAGGCAGGTATCCGATATTGATGACAAAGAGAGTATAAGTTTTGATAGATGGAAAGAGATAGTTTCATTTGCAAATAAGGTAGGGGCGATAACATGCACGAACTACGGTGCTATAGCTTCAATGCCAACACTAAATGAATTAAATTAAGACGGGTTAGATGAATTCATATATAGAAGGGAGATATTTTAAGTATATCCCTTCTATATTTTTGGTTTTTTATTTGATTGTTGAATATAAGTTGATAATAATGAGTATGAAACTTATGATTTTATATTTTTATTATATGGTAGAATATTGAGAAAGGAACATATATAATATTAAAAATCTTTAGTCAAGAAAATTTATGATGGGAGCATTACAAATGGTTGATTTTCTAAAAATTGCAAAAGAAGAAGCTAAGATGGCAATGAAAAAAGGGGAGATTCCAGTAGGAGCAGTAATTGTATTGGATGATAAAATAATAGGAAGAGCTCATAATTTAAAAGAAACTTTAAATGATAGTACTGCTCATGCTGAAATTTTAGCGATTAAAGAAGCTTCGAAGTTTATTGGAGATTGGAGATTAAATAGAGCTGAAATGTATGTTACATTAGAACCTTGTCCCATGTGTGCAGGGGCGATAATTCAAAGTAGAATATCTAAAGTATATATAGGAACATTTAATAAAGATATGGGAGCTTGTGGTTCAGTAATTGATGTTACAGATAATAAATGGTTAAATTCTTTTGTAAGTACTAAATGGCTATATGATAAAGAATGTTCTGATATCATGTTGGAGTTTTTTTGCCAGAGAAGAAATAAGTATAAATAAATTATAAAAAATATATATAGTTAAGAATGGAATTAATTTTAAATTTTATTGCAATATAGAAATAAACTATGCACTTTAAATCTTAAAAGTATTAGATTTAAGGTGCTTTTCTTATTTAAAGAGATTAGTAAAGATATAGGTAGTTAGTGAGAGCCAATTGGAAATATGGGGAATAAAATCACATTTTTAGAATATTATGAAGTTGAGATATAAAAATAAATATGATATAGTAATAGCAACTGGTCAGACCACTATACCAATGATTTTTAAACAAGAGGTGATTTTTAGTTGAAGTATTTAAAGCAGTTAATGATTATTCTAGTATCATATTTTTTAGGAACAATAGTACAAGTAGTTTTTAAATTACCTATACCAGGCACAGTTTTAGGTCTCATTTTTCTTTTCTTAGCGTTATATTTTGGAATTGTTAAAGTTGAGATGATTGAAGATATATGTGAGGTATTAATAACTCATATGTCATTCTTATTTATCCCAGCAGGGGTAGGGTTAGTGACATCATTTCAAGCAATTAAAGGCAAGATTATACCTTTCTCCACTATAATTGTTATTTCTACATTTGTAGTTTGGATTGTGACTGCCTACGTTGTTAAATTTTTAAGGAAGGTGACTTCAAAATGAATGATATGATAAATTCACCTGTTTTTGGAGTCTTAATATCTATTATTGCTTATGAAATAGGTCTTTTAATAAAACAAAAACTTAAGCTTTCAATATTTAATCCATTACTTATAGCAATAGTAATTCTAATTACATTTTTATTAAAATTTAATATTAAGTATGATGATTACAACAGCGGGGGACAAATAATTTCTTTCTTTTTGGCTCCAGCAACTATTGCATTAGCATTACCATTATATAAAAAGTTTTCTTTGTTTAAAGAAAATGCTCTGCCTATTTTATCAGGTATTTTATTTGGAGCTGTATCTGGGATGATATCTGTAATTCTGCTTTCGAAGGCATTTAATCTTTCAAGCGAGCTTACAAAATCATTAATTCCTAAATCCATAACAACTCCTATAGGAATGGCGCTATCTAAACAGTTAGGGGGGCTTCCTTCTGTAGCTGTTGTTGCCATTATAATTACTGGAATATTGGGCTCTATCATTGGACCATTTCTATATAAAATATTAAGGATAAATGATAAAGTAGCAATGGGAATTGCCATGGGAAGTTCATCACATGCTGTTGGGACAGCAAAAGCTATGGAAATAGGTGAAATTGAAGGCGCTATGAGTAGTTTAACTATTGCAATTTCTGGGATTGTGACTGTACTGATAGCACCTGTATTATGGAGTTTATTTTCAGTATTTTTAAATTAGTTAGGGGGGATTATCTTTGAATGGAGATAAAAATAACTACAAAAAGGGAGAGAGTCCAATTAATAAGTTATTTAGTTCTATTGATAATTTATTAATTGAAGAGAGAGAACAGAGGCTAAAAGTAAAGTTAGGAAAAGAGATAAAAAATAGCATATTCACAGATGAAATTATAATGAAACTTAATGAAAATGACTTCTCTGGTTTAATTGATGAGGAAGATAATAATATGGCGATGCTTTTTTCAAGTATATTTCCAGTATTTATAAAAAGTAGAGATGTTGTTTTTAGACTGTATAAGCATAAAATAGAAGTTAATTTATCTGATGAAATGAGCGATAGATATATTTATATCTTTTCTGATGGGAGGTTGACCTCTGGATTATTTCAATGTTTTAAACTAAGTGATGATGAATATGTATATGGAATAAAGAGAATAATTGATAGTATTCCTCTTTTTAAAATTGCTATTATGAACACATTGGATAGCTTTAGAAAAAATATTAGTATACATAATCATAAAATAGAGAATTCAAAAAATAAAGAACTGTTAGCAGAAAAAAATTACAACGAATTACTTAACTACTTATCAAAAGCAAACATATAAAGTTTTGAGAGGATGATATCGATGTTAAGTCCTGTGAAGAGTACAAAAATATATGAAATAGTAATAGAGCAAATAAAAGAAATTGTTAAAAGAGGAGAACTAAAGAGTGGAGATAAGTTACCATCTGAGAGAGATTTATGTGAGAAGCTTGAGGTTAGCAGGGCATCTGTTAGAGAAGCACTAAAATCTTTACAAATGCTTGGACTTATAGAATCTAAGCACGGGGAAGGGAATTTTATCAATGAAAATTTTGAAAATAGTCTGCTTGAACCTTTATCTATTGTATTCTTACTTCTAGGAAGCAAAAGTGAGGATGTTCTTGAGCTTAGAAAAATAATTGAACCAGAAACAGCAGCTATCGCTGCTAAAAATATAACTGATGAACAACTTATAGAATTGAAGGAAATAATGGACGAATTAAATAATAATTCAGATATTGAAGCCTGTGCTATATTAGACAAAAAATTTCATTATAAAATAGCGCAAGCTACTGGCAATCACTTAATTTCAACTATAATGTTTTCTATATCTTCTTTGGTTGAAAAATATATTGAAAATTCAAAAGTCCATACTATTAATAAAATACCTGTAAAAAATCATCATGAAGAAATATGGAGAGCTTTAAAAGATCATGATTCTAATGCAGCTTCAATTGCGGCACAAAAACACTTGGAATTAAATCAGATTGTTTAGGATCTGTTTAGAAATTTAATTTGCATATTTCTGTTTAAAGTTCTATATTTAATAATTAATTTTAAATAGGGAGATGATTATCGATGATTATTGATAAAATATTTTACAAAACATTATTTAAGAACTTATTTTCAGATACTTTTGAATTAAAACTTTGGGATGGAAGTTCAGAAATTTATGGGGAAGGGAATCCAGAATTTAAAATAATATTTAATGAGCCTATTCCTAAAGCCGATATTATAAAGGATCCTTCATTAACATTTGGTGAAGCTTATATGACTAAAAAAATAGATATTGAAGGAAGCATTCAAAAGGTTATAGAATCTTTATATAATAATCAGGAAAGTTTTTTGAGTAATAGTGACAAATATGCAAATTTACTAAGGATGGCTACAAATAGTATCAAAAATAGCAAGAAAAATATTGAGTTCCACTACGATATTGGAAATGATTTTTATAAATTATGGTTAGATGATACTATGACATATTCATGTGGATACTTCAAATCAAAAAGTGATTCATTAACTCAAGCACAAAAGAATAAAGTAGAGCATATTCTTAAAAAGTTAAACTTAAAAGAAGGAGAAACACTACTTGATATAGGTTGTGGTTGGGGTGAACTGATAATATCTGCGGCAAAAAAATATAAGGTAAAAGCGATGGGCATAACTTTAAGTTCTGAACAATTAGCAAAAGTTAAAGAAAGAATAAAAAGTGAAGGATTAGAGGATCTTATTGAAGTTGAACTTGTAGATTACAGAGAACTAAAAAATAGAACATTTGATAAAATCGTTAGTGTGGGAATGTTAGAACATGTAGGGCAAGATCATCTTGCAGAGTATTTTTCAAATGTCAATAACTTATTAAATGATAAAGGTGTATCTTTACTTCACTGCATAACATCAACAGAGGTTGGAGGAAATAATACATGGATTGATAAATATATATTTCCAGGTGGATATGTTCCAGCAGTTAGAGAGCTAATCAATTGTATGTCGGATGAAAAGTTCACTTTAATCGATGCAGAAAACTTAAGACTTCATTATGGAAGAACTTTGGAGCATTGGGCAAAGAATTTTGAGAATGCATTGCCAGAGATAAGGAAGACTAAGGATGAAACATTTATAAGAATGTGGAGATTGTATTTAAATGCTTGTGCAGCATCTTTTAACTCCGGAAATATAAGTATTCATCAATTTGTATTCAATAAAGGAGTAAACAACGATTTACCATGGACTAGAGAGTATATGTATAAATAAGTCCATATAAGTACTTTAAGAGATAAATTTGTGGTATTACTAAATTATAGCTAATTAAATAAGAAGTAATTTATAGTAGGCAAAAGTACTTAAATTTTAAGTATTTCTGCCTATTATTTGCATTAATTACGAAAATGGAAGGATGATGGTTTATATTAAATATGAATAAATAGATTCTATTATATTAAATGATAGGATTTCTATATAGAAAATATTCAGTTGAATCGATGACAATTATATGATATTATAATAAAGCATTAAATACTATATGGAGAGATGTCCGAGTGGTCGAAGGAGCACGCCTGGAAAGCGTGTATAGGGGCAACTCTATCAGGGGTTCAAATCCCCTTCTCTCCGCCATATTGCTAAAGTGACTTATACCACCACTTTTTACCTATTTAGTATGAATTTTAGTTAGTTATAAACTATACACGATTTTTTCTTAGAAATAAGAAGGACGTGTATAGTTTTTTTATGTAAAGGTGGTAGATATTTTGAAAAGAAAAATAATAGAAGTTAGCACTAAAGGTATAACCTTTGATAGAGGCTATGACGAGTTTATCTTTAACTGCAGAGCTAAGAATTTAAGGCCTGCAACAATACAATTCTATGATAATTCAATAAAGAGTATTTATAAGTTTATTGATCCTAAGATGCCAATAAGGGATATAACCAAGGCTACGGTAGATAGTTTTATTATTGGTCGCCAGAATGAATTAGATATAAAGGACATAACTATACATACTTATCTCAGAACTCTAAAAGCCATCCTATATTATTTCATGAAAGTAGGATACATGGAGAAGTTTCATATACCTTTAGTGAAATATGATAAGCCAGTAATAGAAACTTATACAAATCAATTTGATGATCTAGTACAGGCTGGAACTGTTGGTTTAATTAATGCGGCTAATAAATATAATAACGAATTAGAGAATAAGGCTGGCTTCATTACTTATGCATTCCAATATATAAAAAGAGAAATATTTTCATGTGTTAATGGAAGAAGTGAAAAAGAAATTAGCAATAATAGGCTTTATAATAGTTGTGTAAGCCTTGATGTACCTATACAGGAGGATAATGATATACAATTAAAAGATACTATTGAAAGCATTGATTATGGCTTTGAGAATGTTGAAGAGACGATTTATATTAAGCAACTAAGAGAAGAGTTAGAAAATGCAATGCTAAATAATAATACTTTAAAGGAAAGAGAAATATTGCAGCTATGCTATGGGTGGGATTATCAAAAGGCATTTACATACAAGGAAGCTGCAGAAGTTTTAAAACTAAATCAAAATAATATTCCTCAAATAGAATTTAATGCACTTAGAAAGCTAAGAAATAGTACCTGGGGCAAAGAAAAAGTTAAAGAATATATGAGAGATAAAGTTGAATCTATAATGGAGAACTCAAGATATAATCAGGATAAAGTTATAGATAAAATTAATCTCATAGATAAGTATTTTAGTGGGGTGATTTAATGGACTATAAGGATATATTTGAACAAACTAAGAAAGACCTAAAGGAATTTAAAACAATAATTGCAAGATTAAAAACCAGTAAATTAACATTAGAAAAAGATATTTTCCTAAGTGATGAAGAAAGAAATTTACTTGAGAGAAAAATAAAATCAGATGAAATTAAGCTTGAAAAAATAAAAGCAGCTTTGGAGTTCTTAGACGATACAAATCTAAAGATAATAACATCTATATTCTTTGAAAGGGTAACTAATAAGGATATGGCTGCTCAATTAAATGTATCTAAAGAGTTTATAAATAGACATAAAAGAGAATCTACAGAAAGAATAGCAGATATAATGTATGGTCATTTAGTGGGAAGTAACTTAAATAGTTCTTATTTACAGGATTAAAATTGAAAATAAAACCGGATGAAGCGGTTTTTATAACTATATAACATGATCGGATCATGACATCTATAGAAATATAGGTGTTTTTGTTATAGCGTAAGATATTATATTACAAAGAATTAGTGGCTTATGAAAGTTAGAGTATAATTTTAGTAGGCAAAGATAATAAAGAATACTATATAAATAATAAAGGAGATGCAAAAGCATCTCCTCAATACATAAATTATCCATTATAATTAAGTTGACGAAACTAAATAGAATAGAGTTAGATTTATGTATGAATTAAGTTTAAATGATAATGGATTTACTTTCAAGGAGTTAGAGAAAAGAATTTATAAATATGCTTGTGATGAAGCTTGCAATGCATTAAAAAGCATATTAGAATCCTTGGATGAAAAACTACTTAATGAAAGAGATAGCAAGGTTTACCGTAATAAAGGCCGTAAGCAAACTTGTTTGAGGACTATTATGGGGAATGTAGAGTATTCTAGGCGTGTTTATGAATTAAAACTTGAGGATGGTAAGAAAGCAACTAAATACCTTTTGGATGAGTATTTAGGAATGGATACTATAGGAAATGTTTCTATAAATCTCGTAGAAACTATTTTGACTAACGTGGCGGATGTTTCTTTTAGAAAGACATCTGAGAATATTAAAACTATGTGTAATCAAGAAATTAGTGCTCAAGGCGTTTGGAACGTAGTTCAAACAGTTGGAGAAAAGATTAAAGAACTAGAAAATCGTAAAATTGAACTAGATGATAAAGGTGTGTTAAAAGGCGAAAAGGAAGTACCAGTATTGTTTCAAGAGCAAGATGGAGTTTGGCTCTATCTTCAAGGTAAAGATAGACCAAAAGGGAAAAATAAAAAGAAAGAGTTAAAACTAGCAGTATCATATACAGGCTGGACTTTACGTCCAGGAAGCAAAAAAGAATATGTAGTTGTTGATAAAACTGCTTGTGCAAGTTTTAGTAATTCTAGCCACTTTAAAAAGCTTGCTAGCGCAACAATTTCAGAAAAATACAATGTAGACGAAATTCAAACTAGAATATTAAACGGTGATGGAGCAAAGTGGATTAAGGCAACTTGTGAGGATCAAGACATTCATTTTCAACTAGATCCATTTCATGTAGGTCAAGCAATTATGCGTAAGGTAAGTGATAAAAGAACCCAAAAGCAATTATTAAAACTATTTAGAGAAGGTAAAATTGATGAAGGTCTAGAAGCTATTGTAAATATGATGACACTTACAAATGAAGAAGATGTTTCATTTAAGAAGCTTACTGAGTTATATGATTACTTAGCTCACAATAGAGATGGATTAACACCATATAAATTAAGAGGTAACATAGACATGCCTACGGCGCCGGAAGGCATAGAATACAGGAATTTAGGTACAATGGAACATAATATTTGTGATGTATTAGCTCAAAGGATGAAGGGCAGAAAAATGAGCTGGTCTATTAATGGTGCAGATAATTTATCTAAAATATTATCTGAAAAATTTAGTAATAGGTTGTTTGATACTGTGGATAAAATCTATAGAAATATTATTCCTGATAATGTTATTGATACAATAGTTACAAAACTACCATTAACAGTATTTCAAGCAAATAAAGAATCTAATAAATGTAAGGTATATAAGTGTAATAGCGCACAAATTCCGTACAGCGGAGCTGCCACAACGCTAGGTAGAAAAATAGTGCGTGATTTATGTGGATTAAAATCATTTAGTGATATTAGTTATAGTTAAGTATAAAGCGTGTGTAGGGAAATTCTAAAAATATGATGTAAAATAATGGATAATAAATTAAATAAAATTCTTGCCAACTTTTACTTGACTCAAACCTTATGAAATAAAGTCTTAAATTATTGGTCATTCTCTGATATAATAATCTAATGGTGGCTAACATTACCACCTTGGGCTATTAGCAATAGTAGTCTAAAGGGGAGATTGGATAGTGATTAAAAAATTTAATATAGTTTTAATGTTTTTTTTATTAATGCTGCTGATGTTTAGTGCTTTATATAGTTATAAAGATTGCAGTATAAAAATCAAAGCGAGTATTGAATCCTTTGAATTTAATTTTAATACAAAAGAAAAGAACGCTCACTCATACCAAGATTAAGCGTTCATAGTCTTGAAAAATCAATTATCTAATAGCCCTAAAACAAAAATGTTAAAAGTTATAGAATTGCTTAGTGTTCTCAGCACTAAGCTTTTCTTTTTATATTAGATAAATTATAAGCAATTTATCAGCTATTAAGCTTGTAAAAAAGTATTGCTTTCCAATACATTATATCAAAGATGAAATAAAATATAAATAACTTGTTTTTCTAATTATTTATATTTTATTTGCATGTAGCTTTAACAGAGAAACTTAATTAAGAATTTTTATAGGAATTTTAATATTTTTTACTGTATATTTGTAATTTTTAGAAGGAATATACCAGCTTTTGTATAATTGCATTATATGGAAGGGGTGAAATTAATGAAAGATGAAAGTATAAATATAGATGAGATTTATCACTATATAAAAAATTCAAATCCGGACATGATAAATATGTTAAATCAACAAAAAGATATTTCACAGTATTATACAAAACCTAATCACTATAGCTCAATGCCTGATTATATAAGACAAGCAGAAGAAGGTTTGTATGAGAAATTTAGAAAAGAAGAAGAATATAAACAGAATATATTAACTACATTAATGTCAATAGAAAAGAATACAGCAAGCTTACAAAACATTGTTGAATTAGTAAAAGATAGTAATGAAAACCAAGAAAAAATACTTGCTATTGTTAATGATTTATTATTGCTCTCAAAAGAAAAAGACAAAGAAGTTGTTGAAAATAAATATACAGCAATAATGAAGAAAATATCTAATATTGGAGAAAATGCAGATACAATGAATAAATTATATACATTTGGAACTACAATATATACAATTATAAATTCATTTGGAATAGGACAATAAAATATAATGAACTCCAGAAATGGGGTTCTTTTAGTTTAATAAAATTTTATATAATAGTAGCAAGAGCTAATCCAATTACAGTATATTTTAAATTTAATTGGATAGGAGTAATGTATTTGACAAATTTTACAGATAATATACAATAATATTATAATTGTAAAATTAAAGGGGGATAAAAATGAAAAAAGTCATAGGTATTATTAGTATTGTTTTATTTTTAATAGTGGAGTTTCAATCGTGTGCAGCTGGATTGGCTAATGCTATAGGTGGATCAAAAGATGCAGGTGGTAGCGCAGGATTGCTTGTAGGGTTTGCAATGTTGATAGCAGGTATAATAATATTAGCATCTAGAAAAAGCAAAGGTATGGTAATAACTTCCATAGTTTTTTATGTGTTAAGTGGATTAATAGGTCTAGGAAATGCAGCAGTATATAAAGATTTAGCTATTTGGGGTGGATTAAATATAGTATTTGCGATATTATTAATTGTACATCTTAAGAGAAACAAAGAATTATATATTAAGAAATAATTTTTTTCTAAAGGCTAGGATTAATTTCCTAGCTTATTTTTTGTCTAATAATGCAATAGAAATTATATTATTTACTTCAAAATGTTGACATTAGTATCACAAAAGTGTAGTATTTTATTCATTAACAACGTGAGGATATTTAAGAATAGAAGTCGTGTGAAGGCTTAGAAATACTACGTTTTAAACTTATATTTTTGAAATTTGCGCCTGGAAAGCGTGTATAGGGGCAACTCTATCAGGGGTTCAAATCCCCTTCTCTCCGCCATGAAATAAGATGTGAAGAATGCCTGAGTGCTAAGTAAAACTAAGCACTCAGGCATTTTTTAATATTTTTAAGTTGTCCAAATCATACCTCAAACTACCGTATAAGACGTTAATTTTCCAGCTATATTCTAATCAAAATAGGGTGATGCAACCAACGCTTTATGCGAGCGTGGATGGGAGATAATACTACAATAGGTTGATTAGTCAACTTGACGATGATAAAGTATTGTTGACTAATCAATTATATTGCAATATGATAAGATGATAAATTTTAAAAGTATAAATTTGATAATGTTTATAAGTAAATATGGACAATGAGCTGTTATATTATCACTTTGTAGTAAGAGATCAATTATCATGTTTTCAATAATTAAAAAGATTATTCAAAAGTAATTTATATAAGTCTGTTGTGAGAACGGGTTGTATGATGATCAAGATTATGTGAATATAAATAGAATATTTATATTCTATTTAGTAAAAATGTTCCATTATAAAAGTTGACAAGTCAACATAGTGTAAATATAATATAGTAGACTAATCAATTATATTATAAGGAGAGAATGATTATGGATGTTGAAAGCATGAACCTCATAATGATTACAAGTAAAATTTTTAGATATAAGCAAATGTATTTAGAAAAGGCCTTAAAAAAATATGGATTAAGTAGTGGTTCCAGCCCATATTTATTTAATCTTGAAGGAAATGAAGGTATAAGCCAAAACCGCTTAAGCAGAGAACTTGGTAATGATAAGGCAATGTCTGCAAGAACAATTACAAAATTAGTAGATCTTGGTTATGTCTATAAAAAGCAAGATGAAAAAGATAGTAGATCTTATAAATTATATTTAACAGAGAAAGCTAAAGAAGTATTGCCAAAAATTCATGAAGATGTTCAAACGTTGATGAGTTTAATAACAGAAGATGTATCAGAAGCAGAAATGTTAATTACAATGCAGTCTTTAAAAAAAATTCTAATCAATATTCGAAGATTAAACGAATTTGAGAATTAAGGTAATATGGTTATGTAAGTTAAATAGTGACAAGTAACAAGGGAGGAAAATTTATGGAAAATGTAAAAAATAGAAGCAAATGGTCCATATTAGTAATAGTTTTAATGTTTACAGTTATGTCTGCCCTAGACGGTAGCATTGTAAATGTAGCATTACCTAAAATGGCTACTGCTTTAAATGTAACAACATCTAGTATACAATTAGTTGCAACAAGTTATTTAATAGTAATTGCTGGGACAGTATTGATTTTTGGAAGACTTGGAGACATGCTTGGAAAATCCAAGATGTTTACATTCGGATTAGGATTATTTACCCTTGGATCGTTACTATGTGGTATAACAAATTCTTTTCCAATACTTATTTTAGCAAGAATAGTACAAGCTATAGGTGCTGCTGGAACTATGGCTAATAATCAAGGGATTATTACAGAAACATTCCCTCCACATGAAAGAGGAAAAGCTCTTGGATTTTTAGGTACCTCTGTAGCTTTAGGATCTCTAATAGGACCAGGACTTGGAGGACTAATAGTAGGTGCAGCAAGTTGGGAATATATTTTTTTAATAAATGTACCTATTGGAGTAATAGCATTATTTTATGCTATTAAATTGTTACCGAAGGGGAATAAAACAGTTAAGGGAAAATTAGATATCTTAGGAGCTGTATTATTTATGTTTGCAATAGTTCCACTCTTTGGAGCTTTAGATGAAGGTTTGAACATTGGCTTTTCAGATCCAATGATTTTATTGAGCTTTGCCATCGCAATTATCTCATTTATAATGTTTATTTTTGTGGAAAAGAAAAAAGAAGATCCTCTATTACAATTAAATATATTTAGCAATAAATTATTTTCTTTAAGTATATTTTGTGCATTTGTAACTTTTGTGGCAATCTTCTGTAACAATATTATTCTGCCATTTTACCTTCAAGATGTAATGAATTATACGCCAGAACATACTGGATTAATAATGATGGTTTATCCATTACTCTTAACTGTAGTAGCACCTCTTAGTGGAAGCTTATCAGATAAAATTGGTTCAGAGCTTTTAACCTTCATAGGTTTGATACTTATAAGCCTAGGTTTAATATTAATGTCCACTTTAAATGTAAATTCAACTGTAATAATCACAATAATATTCATAGGAATTATGTCTATTGTTATGGGATTATTTCAATCGCCTAATAATTCTTTGATAATGTCAACAGTACCGAAAGAGAAACTTGGAATTGCAGGAAGCGTAAATGCTCTTGTAAGAAACTTGGGAATGGTATGTGGGATAGCTTTAGCTACAACGCTTTTATATAGCATGATGAGTTCTATAATTGGATATCGTGTTACAGATTTTGTAGCAGGGAGAAATGATGCTTTTATATATGCTATGAGAACTGTATATATAGCGGCTGCAGTAATAAGCTTAATTGGTGCTGCCTTGACTTTTTTAAGACTAAGAAGTAAAAAGCTGAAAAGCTCTAATATGCATTTGAAGCACCAGTTTAAAGTTTAATATGAACAAAGGTAAATATATACCTTTATTCATAGAAACATATTTAAAAAGATAACTATATTCCTATGTAACTATAAATATATGTAAATATTTATAGGACACATAAGAACTTCAGACATCATTGTGTAAAATAAGAGTTTATGAAATATAAGCTCTTATTTTTTTGGTGTGCCCAGCATGGGCACGTACTAATCGGTGAAAGTCCGCAATGGGGGCTGATAGTGCCAGAATCATAATTGTAAGGAATATACGAACATATGTTTGAAATTAATGCATTTTTATTGTATAATATGGATAAAGTATAAATTTAAGGAATAAGGAAGAACGAAAGCTATGGGTATAAAGAGTGAACTTGAAAGAACTAGAGAGGAATTAAATATATTAATTAAGAATAAGGAAATAATTACAAATGATAAGGAATTATTAGAGCTTAGTATAAAATTAGATAAGTTGATTAATGAATATATGAATAGTATTAATAAAAGTATTTAGGTATTTTTTTTATCGCAAAAATTCGAACTGATGTTTTTATATTATCTGTAGATTAGTATTTCTAAATCATATAGTTTTATGAATATATAAAAACAATGATATTAGCCAGAAAATAATAAAACATGTTCTTACCATTTGCACTTAAGTGAAAATAGCAAGGCATGTTTTTCTCTTACAAGGGTAATATTAGAAATAAAGGCTTTACAAATTTATAATTTTAATAGTTCATATAAAGATAAAATAAAGTAAAATAGTCCAAGTATTAACCCCAGAGAAGAATAACTTTTAATTTTTATATCAGTTTTTTTAGATTTTATTAGGGATATCAAACTAATTATTATAGTAACAGTTGGGATAATTATTATATAACGATTTAGGATGGTATTCAATAATCCACCCATAGTGAATAATGTTAAGCCTAGCAATGCCCCGACTAAAGAAAGTCTAGTGTTTATTTTATTAGATTCCATTTGAATACCTCCTATTACAATTATATCCATTGTGATAGGATTTTCAATGCTAATTTATGAAATTTATTATGAAAGGTGAATGTGGAAGTTACGAGCCATTGATTGAGCATTAACTAGTGCATATAAATTAATATGATGAAAAAAATTATAAGCTTTTTAATGGAATGAATAATATCATATGGGATATATGGCTTTATATTCTAGTATATTTAATTTTATATTACACACAATAATAACTGAAAGAGGTGGTTCTCATGGACATTGATTTTAACAATAATATTTTAGGATTAGTCCGAAAATGATTTTAAAGTCCCCATAAGTACACTTGTTTCGAAACAGACCAGGGTTTAAAAATAAACCCTGGTTTTATATTTTTTGATACTCTTGATTTTAATTATTTATAACCAAGAATATCAATATGAATAAGTTGAAATTCATACAATGGACAAAATAGTAATCGCATTTATGGACGTTTGGGAATACTGGAATTGCTATTGTAGTGGTATTTAATTAACTGTAGATTAAAAGTTTCTATAAGTTTTTGGAGTCATATTCATAATCTTAAGAAAGTTTCTATTAAATGAACGGATGCTTGAGTAGCCACATTTATAAGTAATATCAGTAATCGGGTCCTCTGTATTTTTTAATAAATATGCCGCGTAATTAATTCTATTCTGATTAACAAAATCAACAAACGATATTCCGAGTACATTATTTAAATACTTGGATAGATAATTGTAACTGTAGCAAAATTCATCTGCAATGCTTTTTAATGAGATATCTTTAGTAAAATTATTTTGAATATAGTTAAGTATTTTATGTAATAATTCATAATCATTTTTCACGCTTATAAGTACTTGCGTATGTTCCATAACTTCAGAACAAAGCAAATAAAGACAAGCTTTCATCTCGAGAACATTGACATTATCTCTGAAAATTTTGTCTAGTATAAGAGCTCGCGCGTTATGTGATAAATTAAAGACTGGATTTTCGAGAAATTTACCATAGATCATGCTGTCAAATGTTTTTACATATTCGGGGGAAAATATGCAAATACGAGCATCAGAGTACTTTTTAGTTGAGAGAGAGTGGATTTCGTAAGGCAAAATTAATATACATTCATCCTTTTTTACTTCAAGATTTCTATTATTAACAGAAATTTGAAGATCTCCATCAATAACAGATATGAACTCGAAGCTTCGATGTAGATGAACAGGGTAATTAAGATTAATTGGATGGTAGTGGGAAAAAAGAGTGTTTTCTCCAAAGTGGTGCGACTCGTATTTTAACATAGAATACCTCCAAGAGAGTAAATTTTGTCTACAATTATATAAATACTTTCTTGTTAAGTCAACCATAAATTTTATATTATTAAATTACAAATTGAATATTGTATTATAGATTTTAATCTCCATAAATATTTAAGGAATAGAGGGATATAGATGAATGGTGAGCAAGAAAATACTCATGAATTTGCAGTAAAGGCAGCAAAAGAATTAGTATCTAAGATGACATTACAAGAAAAAGCGGAGCAATTAACTTATCAATCACCAGCAATAAAGCACTTAAATGTACCTGAGTATAATTGGTGGAATGAAGGTCTTCATGGGGTAGCTAGAGCTGGAACAGCAACTGTGTTTCCTCAAGCGATTGGTTTAGCCGCTATATTTGATGATGAATTCCTGGGAAAGGTTGCAAATATTATTGCTACAGAGGGACGTGCTAAATACAATGAATACAGCAAAAAAGACGACAGAGGCATATATAAGGGATTAACTTATTGGTCTCCTAATATAAATATTTTTAGAGATCCTAGATGGGGACGTGGACATGAAACTTACGGGGAAGACCCTTATTTAACATCTAGATTAGGGGTTGCATTCATAAAAGGATTGCAAGGAGAAGGAAAATATTTAAAGTTAGCTGCTTGTGCAAAACATTTTGCAGTTCATAGCGGACCAGAAGGGTTAAGGCATGAATTTAATGCGGTAGTTAACAAGAAGGATCTATATGAGACATATTTACCAGCATTTGAGGCATGTGTAAAAGAGGCAAATGTTGAAAGTGTAATGGGAGCATATAACCGTACAAATGGGGAGCCATGTTGTGGTAGTAAGACTTTGTTGAAAGATATCTTAAGAGGCAAATGGGGATTTAAAGGACATGTAGTATCTGACTGCTGGGCTCTTGCAGATTTTCATTTACACCATATGGTTACAAGTACTGCAACTGAATCAGTAGCATTGGCTATAGAAAATGGCTGTGATCTTAACTGCGGAAATATGTATCTTAATTTGCTATTAGCTTATAAAGAAGGTTTAGTAACTGAAGAACAAATAACTACAGCAGCAGAAAGATTAATGACAACAAGATTTAAATTAGGTATGTTTGATGAAGAGTGTGAATATAACAAGATACCATATGAAGTAAACGATTCTAGAGAACATAATGAAGTTGCGTTGATAGCATCTAGAAAATCCATGGTATTACTAAAAAATAATGGAACGCTTCCATTAGATAAATCAAATTTAAAATCAATTGCAGTAATTGGTCCGAACGCAAACAGCGAAATAATGTTGAAGGGAAATTACTCTGGAACAGCATCTAAGTATACAACAATATTGGAAGGAATTCATGATGCAGTTGGTAATGATGTGAGAGTATATTACTCTGAAGGGTGTCACTTATTTAAAGATAAAGTGGAGGACTTAGCAAGACCAGATGATAGATTATCTGAAGCGATTTCAGTAGCAGAAAGATCTGATGTAGTTGTATTATGCCTAGGATTGGACTCTACGATTGAAGGAGAGCAAGGGGATGCGGGGAATAGCTACGGGGCAGGAGACAAAGAGAATTTGAACTTGCCAGGAAGGCAACAAAATTTACTCGAAAAAGTACTTGAGGTTGGAAAGCCAGTTATTGTTGTCCTTGGAGCTGGAAGTGCTTTAACACTAAATGGTGCAGAAGAAAAATGTGCAGCCATTTTAAATGCATGGTATCCAGGTAGCCACGGAGGAACTGCTGTAGCGGATATATTATTTGGAAAATGCTCACCGAGTGGGAAATTACCAGTAACTTTTTATAAAGACACAGCTAAGCTTCCTGAGTTTACTGATTATTCAATGAAGGGAAGAACTTATAGATATTTAGAACATGAGAGTTTATATCCATTTGGGTATGGTTTAACTTATTCAACAGTAGAATTATCTAATTTACAAGTGCCTTCTGTTAAGCCTAGCTTTGAGAGTTTTGATATTAGCATAGAGATTAAAAATACTGGGGAATATGATATTGAAGAAGTAGTTCAATGTTATGTAAAAGATATAGAATCAAAATATGCTGTATTAAATCATAGTCTAGCAGGATTCAAACGTGTTTCATTGAAAAAAGAAGAAAGCAAAACTGTAACAATAAAATTGGATAAGAAATCATTCGAAGTTGTAAATGATGACGGAGAAAGGCTTCTTGATAGTAAGAAATTCAAATTATTTGTAGGGGTATCACAACCAGATAAGAGAAGCTTTGAGCTTACCTCAGTAGCGCCATTGGAAGCAAATATTGAATTAATATAGAGATTTAAATTATATATTAAACAGACAAATTATAATTACAAAAATGTAAGTTAGTATGGAAATAAATATTCAAAGAAAAGATAGGAGAGAATCATATGAAAAATATTGCAAAACAAAACGAGCCTCTAGTAACTCATATTTATACGGCAGATCCTTCTGCTCATGTGTTTGAAGGTAAGATCTACATCTATCCTTCTCATGATCTTGACCAAGTACAGATTTCAAACGATAATGGTGACCAATATAACATGGAAGATTACCATATTCTGTCTCTTGATGATACTAATTCACCTTGTATCGACAACGGAGAAGCACTGCACTTAAAAGATATTCCATGGGCAAGTAAACAATTATGGGCTCCAGATGCTGCTTATAAGAATGGAACTTATTACTTGTTTTTCCCAGCAAGAGATAAAGAAGATATCTTTAGACTTGGAGTAGCTACTAGTGAATCTCCTTCTGGACCATTCAAAGCGCAAGAAAGTTATATACCTGGCAGCTATAGCATTGATCCTGCTGTTTTAATGGATGACGATAATAGATCATATGTTTATTTTGGAGGTCTTTGGGGAGGACAGCTAGAAAAATGGCAAACTGGCACTTTTAATCCAGATGGAGAAGGTCCTGCTGCTACAGCACCTGCTATAGGACCAAGAGTAGCTGAATTAAATGATGATATGCTTACATTTAAAGAAGCTCCAGAGGAGATATCAATTGTTGATGAAGATGGAAATCCTATACTTGCTGGTGATGAAGAAAGAAGATATTTTGAAGGACCATGGGTTCATAAATATGATGGAAATTATTATCTTTCATACTCTACTGGTAGCACACATTGCATAGTATATGCTATGAGTAAGAATCCAAAGGGACCTTATACATTTAAAGGAAAAATACTTGATCCTGTAATTGGTTGGACAACTCATCACTCAATTGTTGAGTTCCAAGATAAATGGTATTTATTCTATCATGATAGTTCTTTATCAGGTGGAGCAGACAACAAACGTTGTGTAAAATACACTGAAATAAAGTACAATGATGATGGTACTTTACAAAAAGTAGAGTTATCTCAATAATCTAAATTATAATAAATATGTATCTTGAAAGTTTATAGAAAGGTACTTCATATTTGAAATTCACCCTGTCAAGTAGACAGGAGAAATAATGAAAAATTATGATGCTAAGGTCTGATTTCAATAGTCCATTGGAGTCAGGCCTTTTAATATTTTAGATAGTCTGTTTATGTATAAAATTCTTAACTTAGGAGGAGAATTATGTTAAAAATTAAAAACCCAATCTTAAAGGGCTTTAATCCAGATCCATCTATATGTAAAGCTGAGGACAACTACTATATTGCAACCTCTACTTTTGAATGGTTTCCAGGAGTTCAAATTCATCATTCCAAAGATCTAGTGAATTGGGAGCTTATAGCACATCCATTGAATAGAGTCTCTCAGCTAAATATGTTAGGAACCCCTGATTCAGGTGGAATTTGGGCGCCATGTTTGTCCTATAATAAAGGTATCTTTTACTTAATATATACAATAGTAAACAACAATGGACATATTAAAGATACCCATAATTATCTGGTAACCTCAAGTGATATTTGTGGTGAGTGGTCAGAGCCTGTTTATCTTAATTCGAGTGGTTTTGATCCATCTCTATTCCATGACGATGACGGAAAAAAGTGGCTTATAAACATGAAATGGGATAATCGTATAGGAAAGAATAATTTTGCTGGTCACCTTTTACAAGAATATGATGAAAAAAACAAATGCCTTACTGGCCCTGTAATTAATATTTTTAAAGGGACAGATTTGGGTTGCTCTGAGGGTCCTCATATATATAAGCATAATGATTACTATTATTTGATGGCGGCTGAAGGAGGCACTAGTTATGAACATGCAGTAACACTTGCTCGTTCGAGAAAACTTACGGGTCCCTATAAGGTTCATCCACAAAATCCAATTCTTACTTCTGTGGGAAGTGATATGCATAAAGTTCTTCAAAAAGCAGGACATGCAAGCATTGTGGAAGGTCCTAATAATGAATGGTTTATGGTTCATCTTTGTGGAAGGCCTCTTCCTGAAACAGATCGCTGCATTCTAGGAAGAGAAACGGCTATACAAAAGGTGGAATGGCGTGAAGATGATTGGCTTTATCTATGTTCTGACACAGATAACTTACCTTCTTGGGAAATAGAAATTAACAATGACAGTGAAAGTGAATCAAATAATGAAGAAGATGTCTTAGTTTCACAGTATGACGATTTTAATAATACTTTATTAAATATAAATTTTCAGTCCTTAAGAGTTCCAGCAGATACCTTTATGTCACTTACTGAAAGGCCAGGATTTTTAAGGTTATATGGAAAAGAATCAATGTTTTCCAAGTTTACACAAAGTATGATAGCAAGACGTCAGCAGAACTTTGTTTATTCTGCCGAAACCTGTGTTGAATTTGAACCTGAAACAACGTTGCAGCTTGCAGGATTAATTTGCTATTACAACACAGAAAACTATTATTATTTGAGGATAAGCATGGATGAAGAATTAGGAGGCAAATGCATAGGGGTTCTAGCTAGCATAAATAATGATTTATCAGAGTCCATGACTCAGGATGATAACATCTTGATAACTGATGTAGAACGTATTTATCTAAAAGTGGAAGTGAATTTTGGGCAACTTAGATTTTTCTTTGCTACCAATAAGAACGAGTGGAGGCCTATAGGCAAAGTTTATGACGCAAGTACATTGTCAGATGATGCTATCAAAGGTTCATGGGCTTTCACCGGTGCTTTTATAGGAATTGCGTGTCAGGACTTATCGGGTATGAATAAGTATGCAGATTTTGATTATTTTTCATATGTAGAGGGGAGATAAGTTAAAATTCCAATTGCATTATCATAAATGGTTCACATGTCAAAACAGGTGGTTTCAATATAGATTTAAACCACCTGTTAATATATAATATACGGAGATAAATAAGAAGTATTTTAAAAATTTATTTATCAAGTTTAAGTTGATCTTCGCCCCATACATATAATTCCTTTAATGTAGGAAGTAAGGCTTTTCCTCTTTCTGTCAAAGAATATTCAACCCTAGGGGGAATAGTTTCATATTGAGTTCTAACAATTAGCTTATGTTCTTCTAATTCCTTTAAGGACTTTGTAAGCATCATGTTAGTAATACCTTTAACTTTTCGTTTTAATTCATTATATCTAGTAGAATCTTTACTTGATAAATACCACATGATAGGTAATTTCCATTTTTGACCTAAAATATCAAGTGCATATATAACAGGACACTCTGTTTCATAGATATTATCATCAGGGAATTCTTTATTATAACGCATATAATCACTCATAAGTATAGCTCCTTTGAATCTTATAGTATACTTTTTATACTGACACAGAAAAAACTGCATACTTGTATATTTATACCTTTATGTTATATTGATTATAACAGAAAAATAAAACATTAAAAAGAGGAGTGTTATTTGTGAAGGTTTATGCTATCAATGGAAGCCCAAGAAAAAATAAAAATACGGCTACATTACTTCAAAAAGCTTTAAATGGAGTGAAAGAAGCGGCGAAAGATAAAGAAATTGAAACTGAAATAATTAATTTATATGATTATAACTATACTGGATGCAAAAGCTGCTTTGCTTGTAAGAGACTTGAAGGGAAAAGTTATGGGAAATGCGCAGTAAAAGATGATATTCAAGAAGTTTTAGAAAAAGTGTCTCAAGCTGATGGAATTATTTTTGGATCTCCAGTATATTTTTTAGATATAACAGGTCAATTGCGATCATTCATCGAAAGATTATTATTTCCTTATTTAGTGTATGATAAAAATTATTCTTCACTGGCACCAAAAAAAATGCCAACAGCAATAATTTATACAATGAATGTAACAGAAGAGATAATGAATAAGTCTGGTTACTTATCAACTTTTAATAATGTAGAAGGAGCGATTGAAAGAATATTCACAAAACCATTAGTTATGTATTCAAATGATACTTATCAATTTAATGATTACTCAAAATACAAAATGGAAGTATTCTCTGAGGAATCAAAAGCGGCACATAGAAAAATTCAATTTCCTATAGATTGCCAAAATGCATTTGAAATAGGGGCTAGTCTAATAAAGTAATATATATAAGTTTAATCATAAAACATTTTACAAAGTCATAATAGATGAGGTATAAAGATATTAACTTAAATGAATGGAGATGTATATATGAAATTTATAGAATTAGCTGCCAAAAGATATTCTGTAAGAAGTTTTGATACAAAGAAAATCAGTCAGGAGGATTTAAATTTAATTTTAAAAGCAGGACAATTAGCTCCGACTGCTGCAAATCGTCAACCACAAAGAATTTTGGTACTTGAAAGTGAGGATGCTCTTGCCAAACTACAAACTTGCACAATTTATCATTTTAATGCACCGGTAGCCTTACTTATATGCGCCGATAAAAATGAAGCATGGGAACGCAGCTATGACGGAAAAGTCCACACTGATATTGATGGAAGCATTATTGCTACGCATATGATGTTACAAGCTGCTGAACTTGGAGTAGGTTCAACATGGGTTGGTCATTTTGATCCTGCGGCTATACGTGAGGCTTTTAATATACCAACAAATCTTGAACCTGTATGTCTTTTACCAATTGGTTATCCAAGTAGCAAGGCTAAGCCAAATCCTAACCACGAAAAAAGAAAGGATATTTCCAAAACTGTCTTTTACAATAATTTTTAATGTATGATTTATTTATTAGGATAATTTAATTGTATAGGAAATTATAGAATTTTTAAGAGTTTAAAGCTAGATGAAATCTGGCTTTAGGCTCTTCGGTATGTTAAGAAGTAACTATAAAATTAAGAGGTATACAAATGAAAAAGGATAAAATAAATAAGATACTAGAAGACTATTGGAATAGTTTTGTGAAATTGTATGGTAAAAGCAAAAATAAAGAAAGCCCGACGTGCAAGCCGGGCTTTAAATATGTGCAAAAAATGAGCTACTACAAACTTAGTTAATTACTTTTGTAGCAGCTCTTTTTATTTTAATTTAGTAAATAAGTACTTTTTAAAACTTATTTAAGAAGTAAAGATTTCAAATGTAGAGGTAAAGATATTACATATAATTAATTAATGCATTACTGTAAAATAACAAATGTAAACGATGTTAAACACTTTGAAGATGAGAGTTTAGCAAACGTATTCTTAGAGATTTAATAACTTTTTAATCATTATTTAAAAAGTAAAAATTTCAAATGTAGAAGTAAAGATATTAAATATAACTAACTAATATACTATTGTAAAATGTTCATGAAAACGATTAGTGAAAGTTGAGGTGGTTAGAATTGAGTAATGTATTTTTAGAAATGAAAAATATACATAAAAGATTTCCAGGAGTTTATGCTCTTAAGGGAGCACAGTTGGAAATTAAAAAAGGTGAAGTACATGCTTTATTAGGAGAAAACGGTGCTGGAAAATCAACTTTAATGAAAATACTTGGGGGAGTTCATACACAGGATGAAGGTCAAATATTTGTTGAAGGAGTTGATTGTGGAGTTATTAATCCAACTAAAGCTGCACAATTAGGTATTGGATTTGTTCATCAGGAGCTAAATCTAGCAGAGACATTGACGGTTGCAGAAAATGTTTATATGGGAAGACTACCATATAAAAATGAAGCCTTGGGTATTGTTGACTACAAGAAATTACACGAAGATACAGATTCCATAATAAAAAAATTAGGAATAGATATAAAAGCTACTGACCTAGTTATGCAGCTTCCAACTGCAAAGAAACAGATGGTAGAAATAGCAAAGGCAATAAGTTTAAATGCAAAAGCGATTATTTTTGATGAACCGACAACATCGTTATCTCAGAAGGACGTTGAAAACCTTTTTAAAGTTATAAAAACACTAAAAAATGAAGGTGTTGCAGCAATATATATATCACATAGATTAAAAGAGGTTTTTGATATTTGTGATAGAGCTACAGTACTCAGAGATGGTACTTATATTGAAAGCTGTGAACTAGAAGGGATAACTCAGGAAAGACTTATAAATATGATGGTAGGAAGAGATTTGACAGAGCTATTTCCTAAGGAGATTTTTGAGCCTAAAGAATACGTTTTAGAAGTAGAAAATATTAGTGATAATGTTGGCAGAGTTAAGAATGTTAGTTTGAAAGCAAGAAAAGGTGAAATTTTAGGACTAGCTGGTTTAGTTGGATCAGGTAGAACAGAACTTATGAGGCTTGTATTTGGCGCTGATAAAATAAGTGAAGGTAAGATAAGAATCAATGGGAAGGAAGTTAAGATTAATTCACCTATGGATGCAATCAATAATGGTATCTGCCTTTTAACAGAAGATAGGAAGAGCCAAGGATTATCTCTAGTAATGAGTGTGCTTGATAATATAACTTTAACTAACTTAAAAGATTTTGTGTTAAATCATAAAAAGTTAAGGGAAACTGGAGAAAGATTTAAGGACGCACTTGAGATTAAAACAGCAAATCTTGATGTTATGGCAGGAACATTATCAGGTGGAAATCAACAAAAATTAATACTAGCTAAGTGGTTAAATACTGACTCGGAAATATTTATTTTTGATGAGCCAACTAAAGGAATAGACGTTGGTACTAAAGCTGAAATATATCACATAATGAATGATCTAGTTAGAAAGGGCAAAGTAGTTATAATGGTGTCTTCTGAATTACCTGAATTATTAGGCATGTCAGATAGGATATATGTTATGTGTGAAGGAAAACTCACTGGAGAACTTAGCAGAGAAGAAGCGACACAAGAAAAGATTATGAAATTAGCTACGCTTGGAGGGATTAATAAAGATGAATCAAACAATTAATAATAAAATTGTACAAGAAGAAGGTATTAAGATGAAAAAGGAAGGGTTTAATATTAAAAACTTATTTCTCAAATATTCAATCTATCTAGTACTTGTAGTGCTTATTTTAGTATTCTCAATAGCAAGCCCGGACTTTTTGGGAGCAGCAAATGCTTCAAATTTCTTAAGACAGATTCCTACAGTGGGAATTTTAACTGTTGCTATTACTATGGTAATAATAACTGGAGGTGTTGATCTTTCCATTGGTGCAATAGCTGCATTTTCTGGATGTACAGTAGCCTATCTATCTGTAAAAGGGGTTAGCGTACCAGTTTCTTTACTTGCTGGGTTATTAGTAGGTGCAGTTTGGGGATTATTTAATGGAGTATTAATTACAAAATTTAAATTAGAATCTTTTATACTTACTATGGGTACAAGTTATTTAATAAGAGGATTAATACTATTTTTTACAAATGGGATTTATATCAAGGGTGTTCCGGATTGGTTCTATAATATTTCTAACACAGAAGTTGGAATATCAATAATACACACTAACACTATAGTATTCATCATAATAGTATTAGTAATGGCTTACTTAATGAAAAACACAAGATTTGGTAGATACTGCTATGTGGTTGGATCAAACAAGGAAGCAGGAAGATTATCAGGAATAAATGTAAACAAGCATGTTATAAAGGTATATGCAATAGAAGGTGTTTTAGCTGCAATAGCTGGTATATTACTAATGTCTAGCATAAATGTTGGTGCTCCAAGTGAAATAAATGGTCCAGATCTATTTGCAATGGCTGGTGCAATCATGGGTGGAGTACAATTCGGTGGAGGAGTAGGAACTATCGGTGGAGCTATGGTAGGAATATTTACTATACAAGTATTCCAAAGTGGATTAGCAATCCTTGGAATTAACTCATTCTTACAACAAGCTGTAACAGGAGCTGTTATTGTACTTGCTATAGTTGTTGACTTCTACAGAAAAGGAAGTTTATTTAAGAAAAAAGGCTAATCATAAAAAGTCGTTTGAGCGTAATTTGGTAGACTTGAGGCTTAAGTGTTTACTACTGAATAAGGCTTAAAATATAAAAACATATCTAAAAAATTGGAATTACGGAAGGGGAAAAATTATGAAGAAGAAAATAATTGCTTTATTATCAACAGTGCTTATTGTTGGTAGCTTAGCAGGGTGTGGAACAAAGACACAAGCAGGGGGAACAGCAAGTACAAGTGGAAAAAAGGTTATTTATTTTATTCCAATAGTTGATACAGGAGCTTACTGGTCACCTATGAAGAAAGCAGCCGAGGATGAGGCTAAGGCATTAGGATATGATTTAGTAGTTAAAACTTCACCACCAAATGAAACACAAAAGAACGAAAAGCATATAGGATTCCTTGACGAAGCTATAAAGAATAAAGCAGCAGGAATAGCTATTGCTCCAATGGATCCAGATATGTTTGATAAGAAGGTTAAGGAAGCAAATGATAAGGGAATTCCAGTAGTAACTTTTGATGCTGATGTAAAGACAAAAGAAAATAGAACATCTTATATAGGAACAGACAATAAGCTAGCAGGAGAACAACTTGGTGAAAATGGTGCTAAAGCTTTAAAGGAAAAGGGCATCACAAAAGGTAAAATTGCGATGGCAGCAGTAAACTTAACTCAAACCACTATGACATATAGACAAGATGGAATAAAATCTGGATTTGAAAAAGTTATGGGAGCAGATGCTAAGAATTTTGAGTGGTTAGAACCAATCCAAGATAATGACCAATCAGCAGAATCTAAAAGACAATTAGAAGGACAAATAACTTCAAATTCTGATATGGTAGCTGTATTCTCATTAGGATCAGAAGGACCAGATACAGGTGTAATGGAAGCAATAAAATCTCAAGGTAAATCAGGAAGTATCTATCACTTTGGTTTTGACTATACTCCAACTTGGGAAAATGGTGTAAGTAGCAATTTAATATCAGGAATTGTTGACCAAGACTCTTATGCAATAGGTAAAACTATAATTGATACTTTAGATAAGAAAATAAAAGGTGAAAAAGTTGATGATGTTTATCCAGTACCAGTTAAATGGGTAACTCCAGATAAAATTGTTGAATACGGAAAAGAAAAACAAAAGCAATTTACAACAGAAACTAAATAATAATTAAATACAGATAAAATTAATAAGGGCTAACTCAAATGATTAATGTATTCAAATTTACTTTAGTATATTTTCAAATTGAGTTGCCCTTTTTATTGCTATTTAATTAAATAACGATACATATTAATTGGTAATAGGGAATGATTTATAAGTGATTTAAGATACATATGAAAATCAAGCTTTGAACTAAAGGTTACAAGGAGGTTTAGAGGATGAATTTTGGGAATAATTTTAGTGTAGGCAAAAGATTGGTAATTTCATACACGCTATTATTCATAATTATAACATCGGTAGGAGTCATAGGTTTAAAGAGTTTAAGTAAAGTTAATAATGCATCAGATAGTATGTACAATACAGATCTTGTATCTATAGATGTTTTACATAGATTAAACGCAAATTCATTGGAAATAAATAATAACATATTAAGCTTAATTTATGATAGAGATGAATTAATGATGAAAAAATTAAATGATGACATTTCAAAAGGATTTGAACAAGGAAATATACTTATAGATGAATATAGAGGGTTAAATTTAGATGAATATCAAGAGAATGAGCTCGCAAATTATAATGAAATTTATAAGGATTATAAGGAAAAAAGTGATTTGTTACTAAAGCTTGTAAAGGAAAATAATTATGATGAAGCTATACTTGATTATCGAAATTTATCAGTATCGCGAAGCAAGGTTGCAGCATCACTAACTAAATTATTAGAGTATAGCTCGATTAAGGCAAAGAATGAGAATATTAACAATGCTGATTTATACAGTAAGGTAGCGATACAAATATTAACTTTTATAATAGCAGGGTTGATGCTTACTATAGTTTTAGGATATGCAATGACTAGAAATATGATAGTACCTTTAAAGAAGATAAAGAATTATGCGAATAATCTTGCGCAGTATAATTTTTCAGAGGAAATTATACTTAAGGGAAAAGATGAATTTGCACAAACAGGAGACGCTCTTAATATAGCATTGAAAAATGTAAGGGAACTTATTAGGACAATCCTAGATAACTCAACAGAACTATCAGCATCATCTGAGGAATTAGCTGCATCTGTTCATGAAATAAGCTCAAAGCTTTCTTTTATAAATGAATCGACAGATGAAATAGCAGTAGGAGCTGAGCAGACGAGTTCATCAACCGAGAAATTTGTTTTATCTATTCAAAAGATTAATGAAAATATAAATAATCTAGCTGGAATAGTAAATCAAGAGCTTAAAAAATCAGTAGATATAAAAACTAAATCAAGTAGCATGATGGAAAAAAGCGAAGATTCCATACAATTATCCAGAAAGATATATGAGGAGAAAAATAAAAAAATTAAAGATGCTATAGAGAGGGGAAAGGTAGTTAAAGAAATAGAAGTTTTAAGTGAATCTATAGTAAGCATTGCTTCAGAGACTAACCTTTTAGCCTTAAATGCAAGAATAGAGGCAGCAAGAGCGGGAGAAATGGGAAAAGGTTTCTCAGTTGTTGCAGATGAAGTTGGAAAGCTAGCAGAAGAATCTATTACTACTGTAAGTGGTATTCATGGAATTATAGAAGAAATAAAAAATGTATTTGAATATTTATCAGAAAATTCAAAAGGAATTTTAAAGTATATAGAACAAAACGTAAACGATGATTATGAGTTTATGATAGAATCTAGTAAAAGTTATGAAAATGATGCTAGATTTATAAATGAAATGTCTGAGGAAATTGCTATCATGGTAAAGGCAATAAATTCAAATATTGATAATGTAGATAGTACAATGAGAGAGTTTTCAAGTAATATAGAGAAATCTAAAAATAATTCTAATGAAATATTAGATAGTATAAATGAAGTAACCAAAGAAGTAGAGCAAATTTCCTTTAATACGCAGAATCAAAGTGAATTAACAGTAAAATTGAATGAGGTCATTAATAGATTCACTATATAGATGAGTTGTGTTAAAAGAGAGTTTTGGTTTTATTAAAATATAAAGTATATTTATATTTTAAGAGGAATTTGAAGACTTGCAGTAAAAGCATAATACAGATATAGTTAAAGAAGGAAAATTTAAATGATTGATCATCATCGACCTAATTATCAGTTTTTTTGGGGAGGGATAATTATTAAAAAAGTAATTTTATTTCCTATAATTTTAATATTTTTAGTTAGTTTAAATGGCTGTTCTTTAGATAAAAAAAATGACACAGAAAATAAAGAAAAAATAACATTAACAATGTGGCATATATGGTCACAAACTACAATGGATGCTAATGGAAGGATAATTCAGGATACGGTGGAAGAATGGAATAAGGCTAATCCTAATGTCCAAATTAAAGTTGAGGCTGTAGAAAATGAAAGATATAAAGCAAAAATAAAGACAGCATTTGCCGTAAACGAGTTACCTGATATATTTTATTCTTGGGGAGGTGGCTTTAGTAAGCCATTCATAGAATCTGGAAAGGTATTAAATCTTAATGAATATATAGATGAAGATACAAAAGATAAGATTAATAAAGATATGCTTAATAATGTAACCTATAATAACAACATATATGGATTACCAATGACTTTATCAGTTGGAACATTTTATTGTAATACAAAGCTCTTTTCACAAGCAAATATTAAAGTACCAGAAAATTATGATGAATTCCTAGATGCAGTAAAAGCTTTTAGGAATAAAGGTATAACACCTCTTTTAGTAGGTGAAAAAGACAATTGGACAGGAATTCTCTATTATGATATCTTAGCGTTACGGGAAGGTGGAATAGGTGGAGTCAGTGATCCGCATGTAGGTGCCAATAAAAGTGATACAATATTAAAAGCTGCATATAGATTAAAGGAATTAATAGATTCAAAAGCTTTTAATGAATCAAATATGGAGCTTACAAGAGATGAATCTGAGATCTTATTTAAACAAGGAAAAATTCCTATGTATTATACAGGAAACTGGTTCATTGGTGAGATAGGGAATATGGATCCGTCTATAAAGGACAATGTAATCGTTAAGAAATTCCCGGTAGTTAAAGAGGGAGATGGGAATGATAAAGAATTTTTGGGTGGAGCAGTGGATCACTTAATGGTAAGTAATAATACAAAATATAAAAAAGAAGCTGTTGATGCGGCAAAATTTATAGCTGAAAGAATATCAAAAAGATATTTTGAATTTGGTTCAGGGCTTCCAGCGTGGAAATACACTGATGATAAGAGCAATGTAAATAAATTATCTAAGGAATTAGAGACATTAACAGAGAATGCATCATATAGCTTATACGGAGATATTTACTTAGGAGAAGAAAAGGGAAACAAAGAGAAGGAGCTAGTTAGTAAGCTATTTAAAGGACAAATAAGTCCAGAAGACTTCACAAAGGAAATGGTGAAAATAGAATGATGAGGATATGATTAAATGTATAATAAATTTTTTATATTAAAGAATTTGAAGGATAAATATTTAAATTCAAAAATAAGTATAAAGATTATTGTATATTTTTCAATAATTTTTGTGCTTTCAACAGTCATACTTACCTTTGCATATAAGAAAATAAATTCTATTTATAATATAGAAAAAATGAAAC
Source organism: Clostridium sp. MF28 (assembly GCF_002969175.1). NCBI lineage: Bacteria > Bacillati > Bacillota > Clostridia > Eubacteriales > Clostridiaceae > Clostridium > Clostridium sp. MF28. Next base: position 3,133,555 of record NZ_CP014331.1, on the reverse strand, counting down.
AAAGTTCAGTTGAGGTTTTGGAAAGTGCAGAAACTAATACGAGCATGATAATTGATAATGTTAATAACGTATCAAAGATGATTATATCAAGTGACAATGTTCAAAATACATTAAAGAGAGTTCAGGAAGAAGGGATTGCCTATGATAATATTAGTAATTATCTGATACAATTCACTAATTTTAGCTCTAATATATCTTCAATATATGTATTAGATAACTATGGCAATAAGTATTATTCTGAAAATGTCTTTTATAAGGATTTTCAGATGGATAAGATTAAAAATTCTGAATGGTATAATGAATTACTAGAGGGTAAGGGTAAATATATACTAAGATTAAATGGCGGAGGATTTTTTGAGGGTTATGGTAATAATTATGTATCCCTCATAAGAGAAATAAATGATATAAATACTGGTGAAAAAATTGGTTTGATAATTATAAACATGAACGAGAATGCATTCTATAATTTAAGTTTGAAGCTAAATAATCAATATGGAACAAAATTGATTATAAAGAATGATAAAGATGAATTGATAACAGGTTCAGAGGTTGACTCTAAAATACTAAGTAGAATAAAAAATTATAATGATTCTAAATCAAAAGTGTTTTTTTTAGAGGAAAAAATACAAGATAAAGATTATATAATATCAAATCTTAAAAATTCAGACTATAACTGGAATCTGACGACTGTGGCAGAATACAATGAATCTCCGGAGCAAACAAAGTATACTAATTATTTTCTTTTGTGTTTTAGTATAATAAATTTCCTATTAATTATTATTGGGTCTATAGTAATATCTAAATTTATAACAATGCCTTTAAAGAAGCTTAGTGAATCAATGAAGGGGATTCAAAGTGGAGAGTTTAATATTGTTAATATAAAAACGTACAACGACGAAGTAGGAGAATTAAAAAAGGGATATAACATTGCAATTTCTCAAATTAATTTACTTTTGGATAAAATACGTAAAGATGAAAAGATAAAAAGGCAAAATGAATTGAATTTGTTAATGTCACAAATAAAGCCTCACTTTCTATACAATACGTTTGATACTATTAATTCTTTAGCTCTACTCGGAAAAAATAAAACAATATATGAAATGATAAAAGCCTTGGGTAAATTCTATAGAACAAGCTTAAATAATGGAAAAGATATTATTACTGTAAAAGAAGAAATAAATACGGTAAAAAGCTATCTGATAATTCAAAATATAAGATATGAGGATATGTTTGAGGTTGAATATGATTTAGATCCACGATGCGACGATTTTAAGATAATAAAATTAGTATTACAACCGCTAGTTGAAAATGCTATTTATCATGGAATTAGAAGCAGCAAGAATAAAGGAAAGATAAGAATATCTACCTTTCAAGAGGAAGAAAAAGTTATATTAATGCTAGAAGATAATGGGAATGGCATGGAGGAATCACAAGTTAGAAATATAAACGAAAATAAAACTACTGGCATTGGAGTAAGAACTACAAAGGAAAGATTAAGAGTGTTCTATGGAGACGAGCACGAATTTATTGTTGAAAGCAAAAAAAATGTTGGTACCAGAATAACTATTAAGATGCCTAGAATTAAGAAATAGATTAAGTTTTCTAACGAATATTCTAAAGGGAAGTGGATTATTTTATGGATAACATTATAAAAGTTATGATAATTGATGATGAACATCTTATAAGGGATCTAATAAAAAATTGCATTGATTGGAATGAAATTGGAATGGAGATAGTAGCTGAAGCTTCTAATGCGGTTGAGGGATTGAATCTAATAAATAAAGAAAAGCCAGATATTATTTTAACAGATATAAATATGCCTGTAACAGATGGATTGGATATGAGTAAAAGCATATTAGAAAGGTATCCAGATATAAAAGTTATTGTAATTACAGGTTACAATGAATTTGAATATGCTAAAAGAAGTATAAAAATTGGTGTGAATGATTTTATTCTTAAGCCTATAGATGAAGATGAATTAAGAAATTCAGTTTTAAAGCTAAAAGACGAGATTCAAGATGAATATCTAAAGAAAAAAGAATACAAGGATATTAAAGAAAAGATGGTTGTATATAATAATATAATAAATCTAAATGATGCTAATGAAACTGAGGATAAAAATTTAAGTATAGAACAAATTAAAAAATTTATAGTGAAAAATATATCTAATCGAGATTTATCTTTAAAACTGGTAGCTGAATATTTTTATGTTAATCCAAGTTACCTAAGCAGAATTTTTAAGGAAAAAACTGATGAGACTTTTTCAGAATATATTGTAAATACTAAAGTAAAGATAGTTACTGAAATGCTCAAGAACCCTAATGCGAAGGCTTATGAAATCTCAAAAAAAATTGGTATCGATGATCCTAACTATTTTAGTAATTGGTTTAAGAAGTGTACTGGTCTATCAATCAAAGAATATAAAAAACAAAAGTCATGAATTTACAAGAGTATAGGGATATGAAGTAGAAATGTAGGAATATGTAGTTTGTAAAAACTGGATATTATTACATTTCTTTTTTTGGTATATTTAAGTTTCAATAGCCTGAAATCAACACATAGATAATAAAGAATAGAAGTAGAAAGTTATAATTTTCACGATAATGTTCATGTTCATTAATTAATGAATATAAAATAATTCACAAGAATAAAAAATTTAAAGTCACAGATAATAAAATAAGTTATGAATGATTAGTCTATGTTTAATGCAGTTACGCATTTAAACAATAAAGCAAGAAAAAGGAGAATAAAAATGTTTAAGGAATTCAAAGAATTTGCTATGAAAGGAAACATGGTTAGTCTAGCGATAGGTGTTGTTATTGGTGGAGCTTTTAGCAAAATTGTTACATCTTTAGTTAATGATATTATAATGCCACTAGTTGGCTTATTGATGGGAAGAGTTGATTTCTCTAATTTATTTTTTACTTTAGGAAGTGGAAATTTTAAAACTGTTCAAGAAGCTAAAGATGCAGGAGTGGCTACAGTTAACTATGGAATATTTATAAATAACATAATAGATTTTCTGATTGTAGCATTCTCAATTTTTATTATTATACAGCAAATAAGCAAACTTACTAAGAAAAAGGGAGAAAATATTGTTCCTGATAAGAAAAAATGTAAATACTGCTACACCGAAATTAATTCGCAGGCAACAAGATGTCCTAATTGTACGTCAGAATTGAAAGAAAATTAGATAAATGAGATGGTGTATAAATACAGAAAAATGAAAGAAAAATTTTTTTATATTTCATATTTGTGAAAAAAAATAGCTTGCAGGCATAGTGAGAATTATGTAAAGATTCATAGAAAAGATAAATAATATGTATCATTTAACGTCAAATATGTTATAATCAATATATTAATTTTTTAATGAACAAAATTTGTATTATGACAACTTATGAGTTATAAAAATTGCATAATTGGTTTCTAACAACTAACACATGCATTAAAAGATAATTCATATGAAATAAAAATAATAAGCATTGAAGGAGTTGTATTTTAATTGGGGAAAAAATTTAAAAGAGTACTGGTTGCAAACAGAGGCGAAATAGCAATAAGAATTTTCAGAGCTTGTCATGAACTTGGAATAAGAACTGTGGCTATATACACAGAAGAAGATAAGTTTGCTCTTTTTAGAACTAAGGCTCATGAAGCATATCAAATTGGAAAGAATAAGGGGCCAGTTGAAGCTTATTTAAACATTGACGAAATAATAAATCTTGCATTAAAAAAACATGTAGACGCTATCCATCCAGGATATGGATTTTTATCTGAAAATCCAGACTTTGCTAGAAGATGTGAAGAAGCTGGTATAGAATTCATAGGTCCAAAATCAGAAATGATGGAAAAATTGGGGGATAAAATTAAATCAAAAATAGTAGCTAAAGAAGTTGGCGTTCCAGTAATACCAGGGGTAGAAAAACCTATATCTTCTGAAGAAGAAGCAATTGAAATTGCAAAAATATGTGGTTTTCCTGTAATGATAAAAGCTGCTGCCGGTGGTGGTGGTAGAGGAATGAGAATAGTAAGAAGCGAAAATGAGCTTCTACCTTCTTTTAGAAATGCTAAGAATGAAGCAAAAAAAGCTTTTGGTAATGATGATATGTTCATTGAGAAATATATAGAAGGACCAAAGCATATTGAAATACAAGTGCTTGGAGATAAGTATGGTAATATAGTACATCTTTATGAAAGAGACTGCTCTATTCAAAGAAGACACCAAAAGGTTATCGAAATTGCTCCAGCATTATCATTAACACAAGAAAAAAGAGAAGAAATCTGCGTAGATGCACTTAAAATAGCTAAATCTGTAGGTTATAGAAGTGCAGGAACTCTAGAGTTCTTAGTTGATATGCACGGAAATCATTACTTTATAGAAATGAATCCAAGAATCCAGGTTGAACATACAATTACTGAAATGGTCACTGGAATTGATATAGTTCAAAGCCAGATTTTAATAGCAGAAGGCTATGAGTTAGGCTCTGCAGAAGTAGGTATACACTCTCAAGACGATATACAGCCAAGAGGATATGCAATCCAATGTAGAATAACTACAGAAGATCCTGCAAATAATTTTTCACCAGACACAGGTAAAATTGATGTTTACAGAACAGGATCAGGTTTTGGTATCAGACTTGATGGAGGAAATGGATATAGTGGCGCAGTAATAAGCCCATATTATGACAGTTTACTTGTAAAGAGTACTGCATATGCAAGAACTTTTGATGATGCTGTTAGAAAATCCATACGTGCAATCAAGGAGCTTACAATTTCAGGGGTTAAAACTAATGTAGACTTTTTAATTAATGTGTTAAATAATGAAACCTTCAAAAGAGGTGAATGTGATACTAACTTTATATCAAATAATCCACAATTATTTGATATAAGGCCTAGAAGTGATGAAGAATACAGAGTATTAAAGTTCATTGGTGAAAAGATCGTAAATGAAACTAAGGGTACTAAGAAAGAATATGACGTGCCAGATATTCCAGCTATAGCATCTTTAGAAGGCTTAAGCGGAACTAAGCAGATTTTAGATGCAGAAGGTCCAGAAGGTGTAGTTAAATGGATAAAAAATCAAAATAAGCTGCTTCTTACAGACACAACTATGAGAGATGCTCAGCAGTCTTTAATGGCTACTCGTGTTAGAACTCAGGACATGAAGAATATTGCAAAGGCAACAGCAGTTTTTGGAAATGATTTATTCTCACTTGAAATGTGGGGAGGAGCTACTTTTGATACTGCTTATAGATTCTTAAAGGAATCTCCATGGAAGAGACTTGAATCGTTAAGAAAGAGAATTCCAAACGTAATGTTCCAAATGCTTGTTAGAGGAGCAAATGGTGTAGGTTATAAGAATTATCCAGATAATGTTATAAGAGAATTTATAAAAGAATCAGCTGACAGCGGAATAGATGTATTTAGAATTTTTGATTCTCTTAACTGGTTAAAGGGCATAGAGGTATCTTTAGAGGAAGTATTAAAATGCAATAAGGTAGCTGAAGTTGCGTTATGCTATACTGGAGATATTTTAGATGAAAAAAGAGATAAATATAGCTTAGAGTACTATGTAAATAAAGCTAAGGAAATTGAAAAAATGGGAGCTCATATTCTTGCAATAAAGGATATGTCAGCACTACTTAAACCTTATGCAGCTAAGAAGCTTATAACTGCGTTAAAGAATGAAGTTTCGATCCCTATTCATCTTCATACTCATGATACTACTGGTAATGGTGTTGCTACAGTATTAATGGCAGCAGATGCAGGAGTTGATATTGTTGATACAACTTTCAATGGAATGTCAGGACTTACAAGTCAGCCGGCTTTAAACTCAGTTGTTGCTGCTCTTCGTAATACAGATAGAGATACAGGTATTAATTTAAGCGGAATTCAAAAGATATCTGATTATTGGGATACAGTAAGACCAGTATACAGCCAGTTTGAATCAGACTTAAAATCAGGAAGTGCTGAAATTTATAAATTTGAAATACCTGGTGGACAATATTCAAACTTAAAGCCACAAGTTGAGAGCTTTGGTCTTGGACATAGATTTAATGATGTAAAATACATGTATAAAGATGTAAATGATATGCTTGGAGACATAATCAAGGTTACTCCATCATCAAAAATGGTTGGAGATTTAGCTATCTTCATGGTTAAGAATGATTTAACTCCTGAAAATATAGTTGAAAAAGCTAAGAATATGGCCTTTCCAGATTCTGTAGTTTCATATTTCAAAGGAATGATGGGTCAGCCAGAAGGCGGTTTCCCTAAGGATTTACAAGAAATTGTATTAAAAGGAGAAGAGGCTATAACTGTTAGACCAGGTGAATTATTACCACCAGAAGACTTTGGAAAGATTGAAGCATACTTAAAAGAAAAGTATAAGTTCACACCATGCAAAAAAGACGTAATAAGTTATGCATTATATCCAGATGTATTTGAAGCATATATAAAATCTATATTAGAGTACGGTGACGTAAGTCGTATGGGCAGTGATGTATTCTTCCATGGACTTGCAGAGGGAGAAACTAGTGAAATTGAAATAGCAGAAGGAAAGACCATGATTGTCCAACTGGTTAAAATCGGAGATCTTGATGCTGAAGGAAATAGAACCTTAGATTTCGAAATCAATGGAAATAGAAGAGAAATTAAAATAAAAGATAAAACTGAGAGAATTATCAGTAATTCAGGTAAGGATGATTCATCTAAGATGGCTGATCCTGATAATAAGCTAGAAGTTGGAGCTAGTATCCCAGGAACCATAATCAAGGTGCTTGTAAAAGAAGGAGACGGTGTAAAAGAAGGAGATAGTTTACTTGTGGTAGAAGCAATGAAGATGGAAACAAATATTGTTGCATCTAGTGCAGGAACTATTGAATCTGTTTTAGTAAGTGAAGGACAACAAGTTAAAACAGGTGAATTATTAGTAAAACTTAAATAATAAGCATATATAAAGGGAGTGTCGCAAAATGATTAAATTTTAATCAGGAGCGATGCTCCTTTTCGGTTTAAGCCAGCAAATCTCCAAATATTTGAAATACAATATTAATTATTTAAAGAATTCTGATTTTTAAGCACACTAAAATAAGCCTAGTTAATTTATTCCATAATTAGGCAGTAGGTTTCAATTCATGAAGATGATTCTGAGTTTTTTCATTTTGTATTTTTGAATGTAATTTGTTAATATTATAACCAAAACAAAGCAAAATAAATTCAGTTTGAACGCTATTTTTTCCACGTGTTAAAAATCTATTGAATTCATAATCACTTTTTAGAACTCCAAATGCTCCTTCGACCTGAATAGATCTATTCATTCTTAATTTAGTTCCAAATTCAGTTGTAATATTTTTATAGGATATTTCACGCTTTTCCACAAAAGTTTTTGAAACCTGCATTTTTCTATTTCCTTTTGCTTTTGTGCATTTTACTTTGTAATCGCAATTATCACAGTTTTCGCATTCATACACAGTTACTTCTGATTTGTATCCACTTGCGGATTTTCTATAAATAATAGAGGTAGGTATTAATTTTCTATTGTTATGACAAATATAAAAATCCGATTCAGCATCATATTTCATATTTTCGCGCTTACTTATATCATTTTTAAAACTTCTTTTTTTCCACTTCTCATAAGTTTGTGGTTTTATATAAGGAGTTTGCTTATTTGATTCTAAGAATAAATAGTTTTCTTCGCTTTCATAACCTGAGTCTGCAATTATATTAAGATATTTACGACCGATTTTTTCTTTCATATTATTAAGCATAGGTATTAATGTTGCTATATCATTTCTATCATCAAATATTCCGACGCCGGTTACGTATTCACTTTCAACTGCGATTTGCACATTATATGCAGGTTTTAATTGACTATTTCTCATATGATCATCTTTCATATGCATGAAAGTTGCGTCTGGATCAGTTTTAGAATAACTATTTCTTTTTGAAAATATTTTTTTACTCAAATTATATTTTTCTTCTCTCTCTTTATATTCAGATAGTTGCTCTGTCCACTTTTGAATTTTGGTTTTTCTTTTACCAATTCCATGAACAAACTCTATGTTTCTTTTCTTTTTTTCATATTCAAGCCATTGAAGAATTTTATCAATATCATCTATTAATGTTTCTTTCTGAACAGTAAATTTTTTTAATTCTCCAAGGTTAATATTTTCTAAAAGAACAAGAATTTTATCAAACATTTTTTCTTCATTTTTTAAAATAGTTTTTTTCCAAACAAATGTATAACGATTAGCATTCGCTTCGATTTTAGTACCATCAATAAATGCATTTTCAAATAGTATTTCATTTTGATTTGCTAAATAATTAACTTGTTGATAAAATAAATCTTCAATTACCTCATTTGAAATATAGTCTTTACGAAATCTACTGATTGTAGCATGATCCGGTGCCTTATAACATTGAAGTAACCACTTAAAATTTATATCTCTTTTGCATGCTTTTTCGATTTTCCTGCTTGAATAAATATTTTGAGAATAAGCATATGATATTATTTTGAACATAATTTTAGGTTCCACTGCCGGTTTTCTTCCAACGGAAGAGTACGCCTTATACAACTTCGTGTAATCTAATCCCTCCAATACATGGCTTAGCAAGCGGACTGAATCATCTGATGGTATTAAATTTTCTAGATTTAATGGTAATATAAGTTGAAAATTATCATTAATCTCAGTATAATCTTTATTGTGTAATTTGGTTTTTAGCATAAGTAAATTATACAATGAATGTGAGTTCTTCGGAATTCACATTTTTTATATCTAAAAAAATGAGCCGCTACAAAACTAACTATGTTAGTTTTGCAACAGCCCCTTTATAGTGGATGGAATATTAATTATACAGAAAGTGACAAGCTCAAAATATAATATAAATATGAAATAAAAAATAGGGTGATTTACTGATTTTTATCTTAACTAGAATGTGTATTAATATGATAAATTTATTATATTATGTAGAAATTTCGTTGAGTATTAGTAGAATTTAAAATATAATGATAATATGATTAACTTACAAAGCATATTAAATTTAATGGTTATTTTAAGAAGGAGAATTGTGAGACAGATTGATATTAAAGTTAGGTAGGTTGATTGTATTTATAAATAAAGGGGTAGGTGGTGTAATTATGAAAAATGTGAATATTGTTATAGTGGATGACTCGCCTTTTCAAATTGCTTTATTGAGAGATTTATTGACAGAAAGTGGATTTAATGTTGTGGGTGAAGCAGGTTCCTTAGAGGAAACTATTGAGGTTGTTACAAATATGAAGCCGGATTTAGTAACAATGGATATGACTATGCCAGGAACTGATGGATTTGAATGTACAAGGGAAATACATAAAATTGATCCTAATATTAAAGTTATAATTGTTAGTTCTATGATGGATGATGAAATAGTAAGAAAAGCGAAAAAGAATCACGTATGTGGGTACGCACAAAAGCCAGTAGATGCAGAAGAATTAACATTATTAATAAATAGAGTTATGGCAGATGAAGAATTGTTTTTAGAATTGGAAGGTCTATATTCATCAGTGTTTAGAGAGGCTCTATTAGATGTCTTTAATAAGCTTACTAAAACAGTGCCGGTGATTACACATGAAAGTAATGAAAATGTTGAGAAAATTAGTAAGGGAATTTCAATTGTCATGGGGGTTATAGGAAAGTATTCAGGAAGAATAATTTTCGATATGTCATTTGAAACTGCTAATAGCATAGGAAAAGCATTGCTTAAGAGAGAGGTAAAGAATACTGAAGAAATGCTTAATGTTATGTCTGAGATAACAAATATGGCGGCAGGAAATGCATGTTCAATGATAAATAAAAGAAATAGGATATTTGGATTAAGGGTTGCTCCGCCAACCACATTCCATGGAGAATCAATTAGTATATCGAAAGCAGAATTAGAAACTACTTATTCTGCGAATGCAAAAACTCAGTTCGGAGATTTATCAATTAGTATAGGCTTTGGAAGAGGTGAAGGAGAATGGATGTCAATTATATAAATCCAATATTAAATTCTTTTGCAAGTGTATTGCCACAGTTAGGGTTACCTGATGTAGAGAAAAAGGGAATAAGTCTAAGAGGTAGATTCATAGAGAGTCCTGGAGTTGTCATTATTGTTGGTATTATAGGTGACATTAAAGGTAATGTTATTTATGGGTTAAGCTTAGATGATGCAAAACGAATAGCATCTACAATGATGATGGGAATGCCGGTTGAACAATTTGATGAATTGGCTCAAAGTGCAATTTCAGAACTTACAAATATGTTAACTGCAACTGTAGCAACTAATTTTTCAAAAGAAGATATTAATATAAATATATCTACACCAACTCTTGTACATGGAAACTTTACTGCAAATGCGAGTTCAGATAAAGTTGTATGTGTGCAAATGGGTGTTGGAGATATGAATATTGAGGTTAACATTTCAATGGAGAAAAACACAATTTAGAATATTTATAATTTTTATAATAAAACCATTTGTGATTTTGGATCATAAGTGGTTTTATTAAAGGTGAATTAGATTATTTAAGGAAGTGAATTCATATAAATAAGAGTATATTTTCAAAATTTTTAAGAATAGCTTTGGGGATTTCTAGAGATATATTTTATGCGATATCAATTATATCCATTATAGTTTTAAGTGTTTTAAATACAACTAGTATATATGGTTATGCAATACAAAGATATAAATTAAATGAATACACTGGATTATCAACAGAAATATTAATGGATAACTATAAAAGAGTAATTTATTATGTTCAGAATCCGTTTATTAAGGAATTAAAGTTTAATAGTATACCTATGAGTGAATTCGGAAGGATACACTTTTTTGAGGTGAAGAGAATATTTATAGCGCTATATGTATTTAGTATAATATTTATTGGCGTTATAATCTTTAAAGCATTGGCTAATAAATCAAATGATTTAAAAAAGAGGCTTATAGCAAATTTCAATAGTGGTGTAAATATGATGGCAGTAATATTCATATTTGTTGGTGCAATATCAGCAAAGGATTTTTCCAAAGCATTTATTTATTTTCATAAAATATTCTTTAGAAATAATTACTGGATATTTGATCCTAGAACTGATCCTATAATAAATGCATTACCAGAAGAATTTTTTATGCTTGAATTAATGAGTATAATAATTTTGTTGATAGTAGTTACTGTCGTTATAAAGTTACTTTATATTAGAAACAAGTTAGGTTCGAAAAGTTAATTATAATTTACTTTTGAAACTCTCTGGTATATAATAACATTTATAAGAAAAACTGATTAAATATAGCGAGGTTAATACTACATACGCTATGTTAAAAGACTCTTGCTTTAAAAGGCGGGAGTTTTTTTATTATTAAGGAGGAGATTATTTTGCAAAAGATTATTTATGTTGGAATAGGCGGTTGCATTGGAGCTGTAATGAGATACCTAGTGACCATGCAATCGGCAAAAATGATAAATTCTAATATTCCATTAGGAACATTAATAGTAAACGTAGTCGGAGGTTTCCTTATAGGAATGATAATGGAACTAAGTGTTTCAACAGATTTGATATCGCCCAATTTAAAGCTTTTTTTGACAACAGGTGTTATGGGTGGGTTAACAACATTTTCAACATTTAGCTATGAAACAATAAATTTAATTAGCGACGGAAGATACTTATTTGGAATTGCTAACATTTTATTAAATGTATTTTTAAGCATAGGGGGAGTCGCCTTGGCTAGATTAGTATGTAGTATATCAATTTAGAAAAAAATAGTTATTTTAAAAAACTAAAAAAAGATGAAATTAAAGCAATGAGTCTACGAAAAGTATGTTAAAATATATATGAAATTTAAGGGGGATGGACTATTTGAAGTGTAAAATATGTGGTATGGAAATAAATGAAAGAAATTTTAATTTTAATGAAGAAGCTTTTATTAATAAGAATTCGATAGACAATATTATTCATTGTCCATTTTGTGGTGTAGGTAAGGAGTATTTGAGTGAAAGTAACGAAATAATTACAGTACAAAGTGACTCGTTTGATGAAAATACTTTGAAGATTTTAGATCATGCTGTTAAGCTTGAGCTCTTTAATGGTGACTTTTATAATACGGCAGCTATGAGAGCTAAAAATGATAAAGTCAAAAAAGTATTTGGAGCATTATCAAAAATAGAAATATGTCATTCAAAAATACATCAAAGACTAGGTGATTTTATAAAGGCTCCTAATTTAAGTAAAGTCAGCTATGATAGATATGATAGTGATAGTGCACTTTTACAATTAGCAAAACAAAAAGAAGAACATGCTGTTGGATATTATGAAAAATATAAAAATCAGGTTAATGACAGCAATTTATTTGAAATATTTGCAGCTTTAGCTGGCGTAGAGAAAGAGCATGTCATTCTTGTTGAAGAATAGACAATCTTTAATTTGAAAAGATTTAAAGCTTATTTAAATAAAAAATATGAGGGAAGAATTGATGTAAAGTTAATTTTGTTATTGTATTATGGTATGTATGGAATAAATTTAACATAAAGACAGTAATAATGTTCTTGAATTTAGACTTTTTATGTGTTATCATTAACAAGTATCGAAAATGACCTTTAATAAATTAATAATAATTTTAAAAATGTGTTTTTGATAAAAGCAATGATTAACATGGTTTGACGTCTGAGAAGAGACGATTTTCTCAATAGGAGAAATTAAGGTGCAAACCCTTATCATTCCACCATTGCCATGCTAGATGGGGAGTTAGCGGTGCCCTGTAACCTGCAATCCGCTATAGCAGGATTGAATTCCTCGCTTAGGTATTAGCGATTTATAGTCTGACTTTTGTAAGTGGTGTTGATGACTGGGTCCCACGCAATGGAAGCCCATGAACCTCGTCAGATCTGGAAGGAAGCAGCGATAAGTGGTTCCTTCCATGTGCCGTGGATCAATCTGGTCTGAGCTAACTGCATTAGTAACGTATAGAAAACTAATAGCGAAGCGAGGTGCATGGTTTATTTTAATGTTTAATTATAGCATGGAAATGAAAAATTAATTAGGTTATTCTTCAATAGGATTAACATAGGACACAATAGGATAAGAAAGTGAGGGCATTTCAGCAATGAAATACCCTCATTTTCTTATCCTATTTAATTTAAATTTACTATTTACTTTACAATATTTTTAAGACAGCCTATACCTTCAATTTCGCATTCAACTATATCGCCAGGCTTTAGGAATTTAGGTGGTATGAATCCCATGCCCACACCAGCTGGAGTTCCCATTGCAATAATAGTTCCAGCCTTTAAAGTAATTCCCTGAGACAATTCATGAATTACGTCTTGTATTGAAGTAATCATAAGATCAGTAGTACTATTTTGTCTTAGCTCTCCGTTAACTCTAGAGCATATCCTTAATACTGGAGGATTAACAAATTCATCTTTAGTGACGATACAAGGCCCCATTGGAGTAAAGCCATCTAAACTTTTACCAAAATACCATTGTTTATGTCTTGTCTGAAGGTTTCTTGCACTCACATCATTTATTATAGTATAACCAAAAACATAATCAAAAGCTTTTTCTTTAGGTACATCTTTAGCGTCTTTTCCAATGATCAACGCTAATTCAGCCTCATAATCTAGACTATCAACTATTTGTGGATAACTAGGGATATAATCACCATCAGCAGTCGCAGTATTAACTCTTTTAGAAAAATATACTGCATATGGTCTATCCCCACCAAAGGCTTCGTTTTTATATCGAGCAGATTCAACTGCATGTTCCATATAGTTGATACCTAAACAAATAATATCTTGATTAGGATTAGGTATTGGAGGCATTTTAGAAATATCCTCTAAGGAGATATATTCTTTATCATTATTAGTTAATGATTTTTGTAAAAGATCCATTTCATGATCTGTTATGTTTTCTATTAAACTGATCATGCTATCATAATTAATGCCAAGAGATTTTATAGGATAAACTCCTTGCTCATTGAGAGCTAGTATTCCTACTTGCTCTATACCTTCGTGCTTAAAAGTTACAAATTTCATAATACATTCCCCAATTCTAAAGATTTTTTATTTTAAAGTTGTATTGTAGCCCATTTCTAAAATAGAATGTAATTCTTCGTAATTATGATATAGTAATATGAATTTAAAACTGATATTACCGTATATTTATGCCTGTATTAAATTTACAAAAGTATAATGCAATCTATTCTTTTCATCAATAAATTTCTCTGATGTGTATTCAATATTATAATTTGAATAATTAATTCCAGGGAAATATGTATCGCCTTCAAATTCTTCATCTACTTTTGTTAAGTATAATTTCTTTGCATAAGGGAGAAATTGTTTATAAATTTCAGCACCTCCAATTACAAAGACTTCATCTTCACACTTCAAATATCTTTGAAGTACTGAATTAAAATCGTGCTCTATTGTCACCTTATCTGAATCTACATTAAAATTATTATCTCTAGTTAGAACTATATGTTCTCTATTTGGTAAAATTCCAGGCAATGATTCAAAAGTTTTTCTGCCCATAATCATTTTTTTGCCTGTAGTTATTTTTTTAAATCTCTTTAAATCCTCTGAAATATGCCATAATAATTTGTTATCTTTTCCGATTACATTATCTTTAGCAATAGCAACAATTATTGAAATCATTTATTATCCCACCTATCTTAGGCACAATCAAAAAGTATATTATTTTCTTTCATATGCCTTAAATTTAATTATACTGATACGTCCATTTTTATAGATTCATGATGCTTATAATCTTCTAATTTTATGTCGTCAGGAGTAAAATCATAGAAATTTGTAATTTCTGGATTGATCCAAAGTTTTGGAGCATTATATGCATCATTTTTTCTTGTAAGTTGAAGTTTCAAACCATCTACTTGATTTTCGTATATATGAGCATTATTTATTACATGAGTAAATAATCCTGGCTTAAGTCCAGTAACTTGAGCTAACAGATGAACTAATACAGCATACTGAGATGTATTAAATGGAACACCAAGTCCCCAATCTCCGCTTCGTTGAACAAGCATACAGTTGAGCTTCCCATCTGTTACATCCCACATTGTAAGAAAGCAGCAAGGATATAAAGGAGCGCTATCTAGGTATGGAATCTGCCATAAATTAATCATCATTCTTCTATCTTGTGGGTTATTTTTCAATGCATCTATTAATTTATCCATTTGATCGAACTTTTTCACTATCCAACCATAAGAAGTTCCGATAGTTCCGTCTTCCATCATCCATTCATCCCATATTTTTACGTTTTGAGATTGAAGTTCTTTTACACTGTTTGATTGATCTTTAAAGATCCAAAGAAGTTCTTTAACGGCAGTTTTAAATGCCACAAATTTTGTTGTTAGTATTGGAAATTCTTTTTCTAAATTAAATTGCATAATTTGATGAGGTAGTTTATAAGTCTTGACTCCAGTTCTGTTATTATCGAAGTAACCATTTTCTAATATATCATTAGCAATGGCTAAATATTTATCATCGTATAAACTCATTATAGATATGCCTCCTTATATTTAAAAACTATTTTTATAATAAAATTATTCAATATACATTTTAACCTAAAGTATTTAACAAGTCATCCAATATATTTTATATAAAAGCATATTAAAAGTATATGGCCTTCAGAAGGAGTTCAAATTGAAGAAACTATTAGTAATTATTTTTAAAGATTTTTGTATTATAAATATTTATTCAAATATATGTAATATAAGACTAATTGTGTATTTTGCATTGCATAAGCAATAGTGTATAATAATGTTATATTTAAGAGAAATGGCGAGGTGGTATCCCGTGGGTTATACAGCACTATATAGAGAGTGGAGACCAAAGAATTTTGAAGACGTTGTTGGACAGGAACATATAACTACAACGCTAAAAAATGAAATTTTAAACGATAGAATTGCACATGCTTATCTTTTTTGTGGAACTAGAGGAACAGGAAAAACATCAACTGCAAAAGTAATGGCAAAGGCATTAAATTGTCTAGATTTACAAAATGGAGAACCATGCAACGAGTGTGAGATGTGTAGAAAAATAAATGAGGGATTAGCAATTGATGTAACAGAACTTGATGCCGCTTCTAATAATGGTATAGATAAAATTAGAGACATTATAGATGATACAAAATATCCGCCCCAGGAAGCTAGGTATAAAATATATATAATGGATGAGGTTCATATGCTTTCAGTAGGAGCAGTTAATGCGTTCTTAAAAACTTTAGAAGAGCCTCCTAAGAGAGTAATATTTATATTAGCAACAACAGATCCGCAAAAGTTACCTATAACTATTCTATCTAGATGTCAAAGATTTGATTTTAAGAGAATAAGCCAAAAAGAAATATCTAGCAGACTTAAAAAGATAACAGATTCTCAGGGAATAACTTATGAGCAAAAAAGTTTGGATTTAATTTCAAGAGTCTGCGATGGTGCAATGAGAGATGCATTAAGTATATTAGATCAAGCGATTGCTATGGGTGAAGATAAAATTAACTACGAAGATTTAGTTAGTATATTGGGACTTGTGACAAATGAATATTTGTTTGACATAACTTATGCCATTATAGATAGAAGTATTGAAAAATCCATGATTATAATTGATAAGCTTGTTTATTCTGGTAAGGATATGCAATTGTTCATTAAAGATTTAATAGCACATTTTAGAAATTTACTTATGGTAAAGGTTACAAATAATCCAGAAGAAGTTTTAGACATGTCTCTTGAAAATATTCATTTAATTAAAGAGCAGGGAAGAAAGATTAGAGTAGAAGAAATAATGAGAGCTATTAGAATACTTCAGGATTCGGAAACAAATTCAAAAGCTAGCAAGCAAAGTAGATTATATTTAGAGCTTGCTATTATAAAGATGTGTAAAATTGAGTATGATACTTCAAATGAGGTTATTTTATCAAGAATAAACAAGTTGGAGGAATCATTAAAAACTGGCAAGATTCGAATGGTTCAATCAGAAAATATTAATGAAGAATTAAAATCTGCACATAATAATATAGGAACTAATTCAAATAATAATCAAAGTAGAAATGCTATTAATAAGGGTAACATAAATAGTAACAGTGTTAATTTAGAAGCTAATCCAAATTCATCGTTAACAGTAGATGATGTTGGGAGAGTATGGACAGAAATATTAGAAAAGTTCAAGGCAAAGAGGGCAATGATTGTTTATGCTTCAATCGTTACAGCAAAGCCATATAGCTTAAAAAATGGTATAGTTACACTTGAATATGATTCAATGTATGCATTTAATAAAGAAAGGCTACAGAAGGCAGAATACAGAGAAATTGTGAATACCGTATTTTCAGAAGTTCTAAAGGAAAAAGTAATTGTAGATTATGTAGTAAAAAATGATAATGAAGTAAAAGATCAAGAAGAGCTATTAAAAGAAACAATAGAAGGAATACCATTTGAAATATATGATGAATAGGAAGTTACTTATTCATTAAACTTGAGTATTAATAAAAGATGTTTTATAATTAATGAATGAGATTCAAGAAAGAGGAGGATTTTTTATGGCAAAAGGTGGATTTCCAGGAGGCTTTGGTGGCGGAAATATGAATAACCTTATGAAGCAAGCACAAAAGCTTCAAAAGCAAATGGAAGATATGCAAAAGGAACTTGAGACAAAGGAATTTGAAGCATCAGTAGGTGGTGGTGCTGTAGTTGTAAAAGTAACTGGTAAAAAAGAAGTATCATCAATTAACATAAAACCAGAAGTTGTAGATGCAGATGACGTTGAAATGCTTGAAGACCTAGTAATGAGTGCTGTTAATGAAGCACTAAGAAAAGCAGAAGAGGAAACTTCAAGCAAAATGGGTAAACTAACAGGCGGAATGCCAGGCGGGTTATTCTAAGAATTTCAATAGTTATTAATAAGTTAGCATACAGGATTGTAGAAGAAACTTCAGCCTGTATGCTTTTTATAATAGGCTAAAAATATAGATAAAGGAGAATTATAAATTATGATGGAGTTTTATCCAGTAGCCATAGAAAAGTTGATAGAAGAATTCGCTAAGCTACCAAGTATTGGACAAAAGACGGCTCAAAGATTAACATTACATATATTAAATCTTCCGGATGATGAAGTTAAGGAATTTGCGGATGCATTAGTTAAGGCAAAAGGAACGGTTAAGTATTGCTCGGTATGTGGAAACTTTACAGATAAAGATCCTTGTGCATTATGTGGGAATCCTAATAGAGATAAGGGTACAATATGTGTTGTAGAGCAGCCAAAGGATATTATGACAATGGAAAAGGTTAAAGAATACAATGGAGTATATCATGTATTACATGGAAATATATCTCCAATGCAAGGAAGAGGTCCTCAAGATATAAGAATTAGAGAGCTTGTTTCTAGAATGAACGAAGATGTAAAGGAAGTAATATTAGCAACGAATCCTAATATAGAAGGAGAGGCAACTGCAATGTACATATCTAAGATACTTAAACCTCTTGATGTTAAAGTTACTAGGATTGCTTCAGGTATACCTGTTGGTGGTGATTTAGATTATGCAGATGAAGTTACATTATCTAAGGCACTAGAGGGAAGAAAAGAGATATAAAATAAAGGAACCTAAATAAAATTAGGTTCCTAAAAAGTGTTACATAGATGGGAGTTAGAAGTTTCTATCTGCATGAGTGAAAAGCTTCTTAAGCATAATATATATAAATTTGAAAAAGTGTTACAGTATTAAAATAAATTATGAAATCAAATTATGTATATTTTTACCATTGAATGGATAAAATGGTAGTAAGAAGTTTTTTGGAGGGATTTACATGAATAAAAAAAATATTGTAGAGTACCTGATGAACAAGACTAATGACTCAACTATGTATGCTAAGTTATTACATGATATGGAAATTGCAAAAATGGAAATAAATGTGGCTCGTAGCATGTTTAATAATGTTAACGATGACAAATTAATAGAAGTAGCTATTTATTCAGAAAATGTTGCAAGAAAAAGATATGATTACTTATTATCAATAGCAAGAGAAAAGGGGATAAGAGTAGAACATAATTATGTAGTAGAAAATAATGTACGAATTGTTGAATAAATAAAGTGGGGGAGCTAAATATGGAGGGACAATATTTAATATACGGATTAGCAGGGATAATATTATTATTTTTAATGATAAGATTATTAAAATGGCCGATAAAAATACTTATAAATGGTATCATAGGGGTTGTAATATTATATTTAGCTAATTTTATAATTGCAAATCTCGGATTAATAGGCATAAATGTTAATTTTTCGCTGGCGATTAATCCAATTACCGCTTTGATAGCAGGTTTTTTTGGAGTTCCTGGTGTTATTGTTTTGATTATAATAAGGTTATTTCTTTAATTGAGTTTTAGAATTTTCATTTTAGAGGATTTTGACATTGCAAAATTTAATAATTGTTTAAAGATTGTCTGTATTTAGAAATATAAAAAGTTCATTATGTTTCTAAATACAGATTTTGTTATTTTTAATTATAATTATGTTTGTTAATTAAGTGATTTTGAGTTAATATTTAATGTATAAGGATTAAAATTCCTAGAGTATTATTTATTTTCCAAGGAAGGACTCTTTTAACTTATTGAGATTAGTTTTATATTGAAATTAATGTAGTAATTTTTATGTATAAACAATAAAAGAGTATATTATGAGTTACGTATAAGAAATAATTTATGAAGGGGAAAAGAAAGTGAACAAAGAATTTCTTAAAAAGATTATAATAACGGGAATGACAACTCTAATGGTAACAAACATGTGTTATATCTCAGCATCAGCTAAATGGATTAATGATAAGAACAATGGTTGGAGCTGGTTAGATGGAGATATTAAAACTACTGGTTGGAAAGAAATTGATGAAAAGTGGTATTATTTTAATACAGATGGAATAATGAAAACAGGATGGCTTAGTGATAATGGAAAATGGTACAACCTATCTAATAGTGGAGAGATGACTATAGGTTGGAAAAAGGTTGGTGAAAAGTGGTATCACTTTAATAATGATGGGGTAATGAGCATAGGATGGGTAAATGACAATGGCACTTGGTATTATACTAATTTTAGTGGAGAAATGGAAACTGGAACATTAGGCATAAGTGGCAAAGTTTATACTTTCTCTGATAGCGGAGAAATGCTAAATGGTAATACTGAGCAAATAGAAAGTGGATCAGAGAATGTAAATGGTGTAAAGGATGACACGAATTCTCGTATTGCATATGTTGCGACAAATAATGATTCATTAAACGTTCGATCAGATGCATCAACTTCGTCAGATATAATTGATAATATATACAGAGGTGCACAGGTTAAAATTGTTGATGATGAAAAGAATGGATTCTATCCCATAATAATAAATGGAAAAAGGGGATGGGTAAGCTCTAAATGGGTCACGTTTAATAAACCTGAAGATGAGACAACAAAGAGTCCAATCTCTTCTAATATACCTAATTCTAGTGTAGATACTCCATCAGTAGATAATAAAAATTCTAATGCGATCAGTGGTTCTCTTAGTGATATAAGGAATACACAGCCAAGTACAGATAATAAGTATTACTATTCTGATGATAATCTTTTTTATAAAGTTAAACTTTCGCCACCATTTTATAGTGGAGGAAAACCGATTAAAGGAAATTGTACATGGTATGCTTGGGGACGCGCTTGGGAAATTACAGGAGTAAAGCCAAGTGATGCAGGATTTATAGGAAATGCCTATGAATGGTGGGACGCAAATCAAAAAAGCGGTAAATACCAGTATGGTTCTCAACCTAGAGTAGGAGCTATTGCAGTTTGGAAATCTAACATGCCTAATTCTGGAGGCGATGGACATGTAGCAATAGTTGAAAAAATAGATGGTGGTAAAATTTATATATCAGAATCAACTTGGAATGGTGTAACTTTTAGGTATAGAGAAATATATGATACCAATTATTTATATGGATATATTTATCTGGACAAGGCAAATCACTAAGAATTTCATAAGCTAAAGGGGCTAGGGAGTAGTTTTTATTAGTGAAACATAATAAATATTATTGCACATGTAATATAAACAGAGGTTAATAGTAAGTTATAAACGCTAATTATAAAAAGCTATCCTGAAAGAGAGGTGTAGTAATGAAAAAAATTAAAAAGTTAAGTATAGTAGCAAGTATAGTAGCATTTATGCTGGTTGTATCTAATGGATCACATAATGTTGCAATGGCAGAAGAATCATCAGTAACAAACAATAGTCAAGGAGTAAGATTAAATGATGATTTTTATGATGCAGTAAATAGTGATTGGATTAAAAATGCTAAAATTGAAGATGGAAAATCTACTGCGTCTACTTTTGATGATGTTGAGAATAAAGTAACAGAACAAATCAAAGATATAATTAACAATTTGTTGATTAATAAGGATGCGTATAAAGAAAATAGTGATGAGAAGAAATAATAAATATTTACAATAATACTTTAAATATAGAAGCAAGAAATAGAGAAGGGATAAAACCAGTAAAGGAAAATTTAGATGAAATTAAATCAATTGGAACAATAGATGATATTACTAAGCTCTGGAAGGATAAGAGGATATTAAACTCAACAATAAAGTTTTCTGTAGAAAAAGATATAAAAGATGTGAAAACAAATATACTTTATATAAGTCCTACTGCGCTTAGTTTAGGGGATTCAGATGAATATACTAATCCAACAGAGAATAGCAAAAAAGAGCGTAAGTTAACGGAAGATTATTATAATAAAATATTGATGTTAAGTGGATATACTCAACAAGAATCTCAGAAAAAAGTTGATGATATGTTTAAATTTGAAGAAATGGTAGCTCCGTATATTAAAGGAAAAAAGGAAAAGGCTACAACTAAGAATTTGATTGATGAACAATATAATGTATATACAGTAGCAGAATTAAATAATTTAGCTCCTAATTTAAATCCATCAGAAATTATGAATTATATGGGAATAGACAAAGCTAATAAGATTATTTTAGAAGATCCAGAATGGTTGAAAGCATTTAATAAATTATATAATCAAGAAAATTTACCTCTCATTAAAAATTATATTGAAATAGTTAATTTACTATATGCATCAAATTATTTAAGTGAGGATTTTGAAAATGCCAATAAAGAATACGCAAGTAATATGCTAGGCATAACTGGTAATGTATCAAAAGAGGAAGAGGCCGTTGATAATGTAAATTCTATGATGGGAATGGCTATTGGAAGACTTTATTCTGAAAAATACGTTCCTGAAAAGACTAAAAAAGATGTAGAGTCTATAACAAAGGATATTATAGCAGTTTACAAAAAGAGAATTGATAATCTTGATTGGATGAGTAGTCAAACTAAAAAGAATGCTATTGATAAGTTAGATAAGTTAAAGATAAAGATAGCATATCCTGATAGTTGGAATGATTATTCAAAGTTAGATATTAAATCATACGAAGAAGGTGGATCACTTTTCCAAAATGCAATGACACTTAGAATATTTGAGCGTGATAAGATGTTTAATAAAATAAACAAACTAGTGGATAAAGATGAAGATCAGTTTAAACCTCAAACAGTCAATGCTTTTTATAGTGCAACAGAAAATTCGATTATTATACCAGGCGGAATAATTCAAGGCCATTTTTATGATGTAAATGCACCTAAGGAAGTTAATTTAGGTGGAATTGGAGTTATTATTGGTCATGAAATTAGCCATGCTTTTGATAATACTGGGGCCCAATATGATTCTGATGGTAACCTTAATAATTGGTGGACCGAAGAGGATTATAAAGAATTTATGCAAAAGACTCAAAAGGTTGCAAATTTTTATAGTCAGATTGAAGCAATGCCTGGTGAAAAGTTAGATGGCAATCTTACTGTGGGAGAAAATATTGCAGATATAGGTGGAGTATCCTGTCTTTTAGATATACTAGGCGAAATGAATAATGCAAATTATAAAGCGTTTTTTGAAAGTTATGCAGTTACTTGGAGGCAAATAACAACAAAAGAATATGCAACATATGCATTAATCATAGATGTTCACTCTCCTAATAAGGTTAGAGTAAATGCAGTCCTACCACAATTTCAAAAGTTCTATGACACATATGGAATTACTGAAAAAGATGGTATGTATGTTAAGCCGGGGGATAGAATAGGAATTTGGTAAATGATATCTTATATGTTTTAAGTGAAAAATAGGTAGCTTTTCAAAAAAGCTATCTATTTATTTATTAATGGCTTATAATTTGACATTCATTAATTTTGAGTTAATAATAATGTAAGTATAAAATTAAAGGAGTAGTGATGCTATTATGCCAGCAGGAAATGGAGTAAATTGCGGAGATTGTGGAGAACTAAAGCAAGGAAGATGTAATGGAAAGGATCTGACTTGTTTATGTTATAAATGTCCAAGAAAATTGGCACAGTGTATGTGCGTTAAATATTGTAGAGAAACTGAATCAGTATTATATTTTGATGAAGACAATTAAAATATAACTTTATAATTACTTTAAATGTACTCCTAAAGGAGTATGTTTTGTATAAAAAATAATCAAATGATAATGTTGAAAGGCGAATAGTGAAAGAGTAAAATAATGTATAAGTAAATTGATATGTGCAAAGAGGCATATGTAAATATCTCATTAAGAGAATTACATATGCCTCTTATTTTATATTATTCAATACTTTAGGAAAGGAAGTTTTAGCAAATGCGTAGTTTAGAAACAAATGATTGGATGGTTATTAACAATATAGTATATCAGATTAATTCTATTGAGAATTCTACTACTATGCGAAAAAATTTCCTTACTCAGATGGCTTTAGTTTTAGATTTTGATAGTGCTGATTTTTATATTGCATCAGAATTAAATAGTCATACATTGGTTAAACCAGTATTTTACAATTACAAGCCTAGAGCAGATGAAAATTACATGGACAAGTATGACAGTATAGATTATAGCAGGGGATTAATGTTTGGTGGTAAAAGTAAAGTATATAGAGAAAGTGATATTATTTCAGAGAAAAAGAGAGTAGAGACGGAATACTATAAAAAGTACTTTGAACCTAACAATTGGCATCATACACTAAATATGATATTGGCACACAAAAATCAGTTTGTTGGTGTAGTATGTTTCTTTAGAATAAAAGGAAAAGAAGATTTTATATATGAGGATTCTTTTGTACTTGATATTATTAAAGAACATTTAGCCTTTAGGCTATATCAGGATCTAAATAATAATTCCATGGGTGGAGAAAAAATATCTATTTCCCAGTGTGTAGATACTTATGGATTAACCAAAAGGGAAGAAGCTGTGTTATGTGAACTAATGAATGGATTAGAGAACAGTGAGATTAGCAATAAATTATGCATTACAAATAATACATTAAAGAAACATGTACTTAATATATATAGAAAGCTAGGTATTAAGAATAGAGTTCAGCTATTTAAGATGGTTAAAGAAAGAGGATGAGAATACTACTTTAGGGGTATCTATATATTAAAAAGGATAATTAAAATGGTGTTTTTGGTGAATTGTTATAAAAAGATTTTGATAGTATATTATTCACAAGAAGTAGTGAAATAGTTGTTTAGATGGAAGTTTGTATATAATTTTGCAATTAGGGAGGAGAGAGGTTATGAAAGAAATAGTATTAATTATAAGGCCGGAAAAATTAGAAATTATTAAAAGTATTTTGGATGAATACCACTGTGGTGGAATGACAATATCAACCGCAATGGGATGCGGAACTCAAAGAGGCTCGCTAGAAGGTGTAAATGAGATTAAGGGTTTAAAAACAAATATAAATTTATTACCCAAAATTAAAGTCGAGGCAGTAGTAGAGGACAATATAATAGAAGATATTATTTTATCAGTAATAGACAAGGTAGGAACTGGCAATGTTGGAGATGGAAAAATTTTTGTTAGAAATATAGAACAAGTTGTTCGTATTAGGACAGGTGAAAGAGGAAGTAAGGCTTTATAATTATAAATATTTAGATGCAAGGGTGCATAAAGGTATGAATATCTTTATGCACTTTTTTGTTTTAGCTCACGATAGAAGAGTTAGGAAATTATAAGCATAAAAGCTATTTTTATTTAGAGGAGTGATTTAGATGATAAAAGGTATATTAAAGAAACTTATATTAAGTATAACAATAGGATGTATGGTAACAATGAGTTTATCTGGCTGTGGTTCAAATACTCAATCAACTTCTAATGGAAGTACAGGTGAAAATTCTGGTGAAAGTAAGGAATTAAATGTTATCTGCTGGTCCGAATATCTACCAGATGACGTCCTAAAAGGTTTTGAAGAAAAGTATGGAGTTACAGTTAATATGACTACATTTACTGATCCAGATGAAATGCTTGCAAAAGTTAAGTCAGGAAGCAAAGGGACATATGATATGATTATTGGCCCGGCTCAAGATATTAATATACTAAAATCTCAAGATTTGATTCAAAAATTAGATACAAGTAAAATAGAGAACTTCAAAAATATTGATGAGCAATATTTACATGAAGCAAATGATCCTAAAAATGAATACAGTATTCCTTATTTAGGTACAAGCATATTAATCGCAGTTAATACAGATAAAATTAAGGATAATATAAAATCATATAAAGATTTATTGAATCCTAAGTATAAAGATACTATGGTTGTTGTTGAGGATGCCAGACCAATAGTCGGGATTGGATTAATGACAAATGGATATAAGATAAATGATACAAGCGATGAAGGATTAAAGAAAGCAGAGGACTTTTTAACACAATTGAAACCAAATATTCATGCATTCAACGGTGATAGTCCAAAAACATTATTATTAAATGGTGAGTGTTCATTAGGCCTTGTTTATGGAGGGGAATGCGCTTTAGCAGCTAAGGAGAATCCGGCAATTAAAGTAGTTTATCCAGAAGAAGGCATTTATTTCACATTTGATATGATGATGAAAGTTAACGGAGCTAAGAATTCTGAGAATGCAGACTTACTAATGAACTATATATTAGATCCAGAAGTAAGTGCTACTATTTCAAAGACTTTCCCATATGTAAATCCAAACAAAGCAGCTAAAGATATTCTAGGAGACGACTTTAAAAATAATAATATTATGAATATCCCAGAGGCTGAAATGAAGAAAAGTCAAGGTTTACAAGATATTGGAGAAAATGTATCAAAAATAACTGACTTATGGACTAAGTTTAAAGGATAAGGGTGAAAAATAAGACTTTGGAGGGGATTAAATGTCTGAGGTTATCGTGAAAATAGATAATATAAATAAAAAATACGGAGATAATCATGTAGTTAGAGATCTATTTATTGACATAAAAAAAGGTGAATTTTTAACTATGCTTGGCCCCTCAGGTTGTGGTAAAACAACAACCTTGAGAATGATAGCAGGCTTCGAAACACCTACTAGTGGAAGCATTTATATTGAGGGGGAAGAGGTTCAAAACTCTGAACCCTATGAGAGAGAAGTAAATACAGTTTTCCAAAACTATGCACTATTTCCCCATATGACTATTTATGATAATTTAGCTTTTGGATTATCAGTCAAGAAAGTTAACAAAGCAGAAATTAAACAGCGTGTTACAGAAATTCTCGAGCTAGTGCAGCTAGTGGGATTTGAAAATAGAAAACCAGATCAATTATCAGGTGGACAAAAACAAAGGGTTGCAATAGGAAGAGCCCTTATAAATAGACCAAAGGTTTTGCTGCTAGATGAACCTTTAGGAGCTTTGGATTTAAAATTAAGAAAGCAAATGCAATTTGAATTGAAGCGTCTTCAAAAGAAGTTGGGAATTACATTTGTTTATGTCACTCATGATCAAGAGGAAGCACTTACAATGAGTGATAGAATTGCAATTATGTATGGAGGAGATTTAGAGCAAATAGGAACACCAAAGGAAATATATGAAAGGCCAAAATCTAAATTTGTGGCAGACTTTATTGGAGAGTCAAATATCTTTTATGGAGTTGCGAATAAGCTAGGAAATGATGTACTAAAAGTAAAGTTAGAAAATGGAGATGGTATAGTATTAGATTCTCAGGTTATCGATAATGAAATAATTTATGTTCTAGTAAGGCCAGAAAATATAAAATTATCTAAAGAGCCAGTAGATGGGTTTACCCTTGTAGGAAAGATAAAAGAACATGTTTATATTGGAAATGTTAATAAAACAATAATTATGCTTCCAACAGGAATGGAGATAAAGATGAATACTACTCCAAAAGTGGAATTACTACCAATAGGTTCAGAAGTATATGTGTATTGGGAAAAGGAAGATGCAGTTGTTATTAAATCACAAAGCCAAGAAGTCTTCAATGTTGTAGATAATCCCGTATTTACAGTAGATAATCAAACAAAATAAGGAGGTGCTTAAATGAAAAGTAAAAAGAAAATAAACATGCCTCTTATAACCACAGTTGGTCCAGTTTCAGCATGGATGATTTTGCTAGTAGCTATTCCATTTATTTATGTCTTCGTTATGAGTTTTATGAATAAGGGGGCTTACGGTGGAGTTGTCATTGGATTTACATTAAATAATTTTGTACAAGTATTTGATCCATTATATTTAAAGGTTTTTGGTGAATCACTTTTGATTTCGGCTTTTACGACTATAATTTGTATAGTAATTGCATATCCATTTACTTACTTTATAGCCCAAAAAACTACTATAAAGAAGACTGTTTTTATGGCTATGGTAATAGTCCCTTTCTTAGTAAGTTCATTAATTAGACTTTTTGGATGGATAAATTTACTACGTAAGGATGGGATTATTAATTCACTATTGTTGAAATTAGGATTGATTAATGAACCACTTCAATTAGTATACAATACAACTGGCGTTATGATAGGCCTAGTATATATGTTACTGCCATTTATGATCTTGCCTTTATACAGCTCAATTGAAAAATTAGATAAATCGCTATTAGAAGCTTGTAGTGATTTAGGATCAAAACCTATTACTTCTTTTATAAAAGTTACCTTACCACTTACGATGCCGGGAATATTTGCAGGCAGTATTCTAGTATTTATTCCTTCGCTAGGATATTTCTTTGTTACTGACTTACTTGGAGGAAGTAAAACTCAAGTAATTGGTAATGTTATTAGAACTCAATTTATAACCGCCAGGAATTGGCCACTCGGATCAGCAATTTCAATATTTTTAATTGTAATTACTCTGGTACTTGTATGGTTATACCAAAAATCAGGTGGTAATATGGACGACTTAGGAGGTATGTAAAATGACAAAGATGCAGAAAAAGAATATATCTAGAATATTTAAAAATATTTATATTTATCTTGTTTTCTTATTTTTATATCTTCCTATCTTTTATGTAATTATTTTTTCATTTAATACTTCAAAGTTAAATATTACTTTCGAAAATTTCACTTTTCAATGGTATGGGACCTTCTTCAAAAATAGAACTTTAATGGAGGCGCTTTCAAATACTTTGATTATTGGGATTATAAGTACTATTATTTCAACTATTATAGGAACTATTGGTGCTATAGGGCTAAGTAAATACAGATTTAGAGGAAGAGATGTAATAGATAAATTATTATACATCCCTATAGTAATTCCAGAAGTAGTGCTTGGTATTGCTCTACTTTCAATATATTCAGTTCTTAGTATTCCTTTAGGATTAATTAGTATTACTTTATCGCACATTACTTTCAGTATTCCTTTTGTTGTAATAACAGTAAGAGCAAGACTTGCCGGATTTGATAAATATCTTGAAGAAGCAGCTATGGATTTAGGTGCAAATAGGATTGTGACTTTCTGGAGAGTAACGTTACCGCTCATAATGCCAGGAGTTTTGTCTGGTGCTATGCTGGCATTTTCATTATCTATTGATGATGTTGTAATTAGCTTCTTTACAGCTGGACCAGGAAGTACAACACTTCCACTTAAAATTTTCTCTATGGTAAAGACTGGAGTAACACCAGAAGTAAATGCTTTATCCACAGTAATAATGGTTATAACTATTATAATTATAGCTTTAAATACTGCATTTCAAGTTAGGAAGCTTAAGTCACAATAAGAGAATAGTGGAACAGAATGTTTGTCTGTTATTTATTTTCATGTTCATAAAGATAATAAGGCATAAAGGTTTACTAACTTGAATAAGAGGGTGAGTTAATGATTAAATACGATGTTGTTATTAAGAATGGAACCATAATAGATCCAGAGCGAAAAAAGAGCACTATTGCTAATATTGGAATCCTGAATGGAAAAATAAAAGCTATAACAAGAGAAGATATGGAAGGTAACATTGAATTAGATGTAAGAGGTAAAATAGTATGTCCAGGTATTATAGATATTCATGCTCATGTAGAGGGGGATTTAGATTGTGCTAGAGTGCTAGCAGCCATGGGAGTTACTACAGTATACAATGGTAATTGTGGAATGTCTCCAGAAAATATTAAGGAATTCTACAATAAGTATGATAGTTTTTTAATCAATCAAATAGAACAAATTGGACATACTACTCTGAGAGAACAAGTTGGGGTTACTGATAGATATAAATCATCCAGTGATGAAGAAATTGAAAAGATGAAGGTTATCCTTGAAGAAGCATTTGAATTTGGAGTCAGCGGATTATCATTCGGACTTGAATATGTTCCTGGAAGCTCAAGGAAGGAAGTATTAGAACTAGCAAAAGTTGCAGCCCAATATGGAAAGTTAGTATCAATTCATACAAGGTCAGACTCCTATGGTGGCCTTTCTAGCTTAAGAGAAGCTATTGATATAACTAGAAAAACAGGTGCAGCTGTAAATATATCTCATCTAACTTACCAGTTTGGAATGGGAATGGCAACAGAAGCTCTTCATATGATAGAAGAAGCTTTAGCTGAAGGGCTAGATATATCTGTAGATAGCGGAATGTATAGTGGATTTGCGACTTCCATTGGAAGTGCTGTTTTTGATGAAGGCTGCATAGAAAAGTGGGGATGCGATTATAGCAGCTTAATAGCTGGGACTGGTAAATATAAGGGTAAGAGATTAACCAAAGAAATGTATGAAGAACTTAGACGAAATTATCCGGATGATACGGTCATAGGCATGGTAGGAGAGGAATATGAAGTATTTGAAATACTAGAAAAACCTTATGTAATGGTCTCTACAGATGCGGGAACATTATACGATGCTGGAGTTCCAGGTCATCCCCAAGATGCAGGGACATATCCTAAATTTTTTAAAACTATGGTAAGAGAGCAGCATAGAATCACTTTAATAGATGCTATAAGACGATGCACATATATGCCGGCAAAACGCTTAGGATTAATAAATAAAGGATTTATTGGAGTTGGAGCTGATGCAGATATTTTAATATTTGATGCAAAAATAATAGAAGATAGAGCAGATTATCCATGCTTTGGAGCCACAGACACAAGGCCAGAAGGCATTGAATATGTTTTTGTAAATGGAGTTATGACAGTAAAAGGGAAAGAA
Source organism: Clostridium sp. MF28 (assembly GCF_002969175.1). NCBI lineage: Bacteria > Bacillati > Bacillota > Clostridia > Eubacteriales > Clostridiaceae > Clostridium > Clostridium sp. MF28. The sequence continues at coordinate 3,103,097 of NZ_CP014331.1, read as the reverse complement.
GTATTGGATATAAGTGCAGGGAAAACTATTAAAGATAAGTGTCTTATGTGGAATTGGGAGCAATGAGAAGTATGGAATAAACTAATAAGGTCAAACACAAATATTCTTGAGAATATTAGAATATATATTCTTCGGAATATTACCATAGATATTCTTAAGAATAAGTATTCTTTACCATATATATTCTTCAGAATATGTTTAAGAAATCAGGCCTTACAGATATTTATTAGACTTTGAAATTAATTGTTAATAGAAATTAATGTGTGAAATTCACAGCAAAATAAATTGTTGGCAAAAATAAGTTGAGAGATCTTATATTAATTAAATGAGAGGAAGAGATAATATGGAAATTAAAAAGATGTACATCAATGGTGAATGGGTAGAAGCTATTTCTAAAAAAACGAGAGATGTAATAAATCCGGCTAATGGACAAGTAATTGCAAAGACAACAGAAGGCGGGATTGAGGATACTAAGCTAGCAATTGCAGCTGCAAAAGAATCTTTTTATGGAAAAGGTGAATGGAGGAGAATGAATGCACAAGCTCGTGCTGATATTCTTTTACAAATTGCAGATAAGATAGCAGAAAAAAGAGATAAATTTGCAATGCTCGATACAATAGATAATGGAAAGCCTCTTCGTGAGGCTGAGGGGGACGTTGATGATGGAATTCACTGCTTTAGATATTATGCAGGATTAATTACTAAACCATATGGTGGAGTCTATGATGTAAATGATGGCTTTGGACAAATGCATTCATATACAGTGCATGAACCAGTGGGAGTTTGCGGACAGATTACTCCTTGGAACTATCCATTTTTAATGGCTGTTTGGAAGATTGCACCAGCAATCGCAGCAGGAAACAGTATCGTATTTAAACCTAGTTCAAACACTCCTCTATCAACAATTGCATTATTTGAAATCTTTGATGAAATAGGACTACAAAAAGGATGTGTTAATTTAGTATTAGGTTCAGGTGGAACTGTAGGGCAGGAAATAGCTGAAAGTAATGATGTAGACATGGTTACTTTCACAGGAAGCACAGAAGTAGGACAAAGTATTGCAAGAGCTGCTATAGGAAATCTTAAAAAAGTTGGGCTAGAACTTGGGGGGAAATCTCCAAATATTATTTTCGCTGATGCTGACTTTGAAGGAGCAGTTGAATGGGCCATGGTCGGTATATTCTTTAATCAAGGAGAAGTTTGTTCAGCAGGTTCACGTATTATTATTGAAGAATCAATTAAAGATAAATTTATTGCACGTCTTTCAGAAAAGGCTAATGCAATGACTATAGGTAATCCGGTAAATAATCCTGACATGGGGCCATTAGTTTCGAAAGAGCATATGGAAACAGTATTAAAATATATTGAGATAGGTAAAAAAGAAGGTGCAACTCTAGTTTGTGGTGGTAAAAGATACACAGAAGGGGAATGTGCAGAAGGCTATTATGTGAGACCAACTATCTTTGATAACTGTACTTCAGATATGACAATTGTAAAAGAAGAAATCTTTGGACCAGTTGTAACAATTCAAACATTTAAAACAGAAGAGGAAGCTATAGCCTTAGCTAATGATACAATCTACGGTTTAGCAGGAGCAGTATTTACATCAGATGGAACCAGAGCATTAAAAGTAATAAAGGAAATTAGAGCAGGTATCACGTGGATTAATTGTTATAATCCAACTTTCAACGAAGCACCATGGGGAGGATATAAAATGAGTGGATATGGTAGAGAACTAGGTATCCACGGTTTAGAAGAATACCAAGAAATAAAACAAATAAACATCAATTTAACCCCAGGACCAATTGGCTGGTACGAACATTAAAATTGGTTTTGTGAAGAATATAAAGTGAAGTGCGAACAACCGAAATAGAATACATATATGTTCCTCGGGACTGTGAAAAATTTCGCTGAGAATATCTAAATGGAAAGTTGCGCCACTTCTGCATGCTCCTGTGACAAGCGCAGGACAAGCAAAAGCGGAACAACTTCCCATTAAGATATTACGGCAGCTTATTTTTCAATGCCTGCTCCACATATATGTATTCTATTTCTTTGTGTGGTTATCACTTTACATACTTCTTCACATAGAGACATCTAATTTAGTGAAAATATGATAGTATAGTATGAAATATTATTATAAGTATTCTTAAAATTATGGATGTATTTCATTAGAGACGAAATATTCAGCAAATAATTATTAATGAGCTGAACATGACAATGTGTAATGCTAAATTATAATAAATGATAGAAAATAAGACTTATTAAGAGGTTACTAATTACAGAAATATAAAAATACTTGCTAAATATGATTTAATTTAAACTTACACTAAACAAAGAAATAGAATATATGTTTTTACGGAGTGTTCATCAGAAGATTTTGCTGGCTTTGATTCTAGATTATAAGTTGTCCCAAATGTGCTTGTTCAAAGCGAAGTCTTTGAAGCAAGCATTTTGGGCACAACTTATAATCATAGAATCTCCCAGCAAAATCTTCTAAGAACCGGAGTAAACACATATATTCTATTTCGGCTTTTTGTAGTAAATTTAAAATATTTCTGCACTGCAAGTATTTTTACATTTCGGTTACTTTGTAGCGTCCTTAAAGTAAGGTTATTCTCTAAATTTTAACAAGTTCCATTTTGTAGACACATCGAATTTTCGGTATAAATTCTGAATGTGTTTTTTTAGTGTATATCCACTTATATAAAGTTTGTTAGCAATTTCATCATTATTCATGTCCTGAAAAATTAATTGTAAAACTTCTACTTCACGATTAGTTAAATTATACTTCGAGGCTAGATTTGCCATAGAGAAAGATATATTGGAAGAATTTTTTGAATCCTTTGTATAATATTCATAAAAGCGAAGATTGAGATGATCGCTAAAGGCCTTTACAATGAACATCTCATCGGAGGTAAAATCTCCTTCTTCTCGTTTACGATAAATTGTGAGAACTCCTAAAAATAAATCATTATATACGAGATTTAATTGTAACGAGTAATGAAGCCTAAATGGCTCGTAGCATTTCTTATATAGTACTGTTTTCACTCTCTCTTCTTCAGGCATTAAATCGCTTTCACGAATAAGTAGACACTGTCCACTTAACATTACCCAACGAGTATAATCTTCATCTTCATTTAAAAGGTAATTTTTTTCAGTATCTGAGTAAACCTCAGGGACACAGATGGGATCACATACCAAGTTCTTCGAATTAGTATGGTCAGCCATTAAAATACTGGAGGCCGTATTAGGAATTAACATTTTTAATAGGTTCAAAAATGTTATTTTCATTGTGTCAAAATCCGGAATGCTATATATCTGATAAATTATATTATTTATTAATAGAAATTCATTATTTTGCATATAGATACCTCTCCATAACTATAGATTACGAATATTTATATCTGCATAAATATTCTATAAATATGCGAGATTATTAAAGGTATTTTACCATAAATTACATAAATTGTACATGTAGTTATAATACTTAAATATTATTGTAAGTATATACTAACAAGGAAAGAAGATACTTATAAAGTAGTATACGTACTTCTAAAATAATGCAATAACCATACATTGAGAGAATTGTTTTAACTAGGGCATTTGATTTATAATAATATCAATAAAGAAAATAGATTAAATACAACGACGTATTACTGATTTAAAATCATTGTAATGCGTCGTTTTGATTTTAGAAAGGGAGTAATTATTATGGCACAAAGAGAACAAATTGTTGAAGATTTAAACAGAGTTATAGGATATATAAAAAGCGATGGATTAACAAACGAGGAAAAAGAATCAATTACAAAGGATACAATAAATTATTTTGATAACTATGTAAGTCCAGGATGGCTTAAATACAGAAAATCAGTATCAACAAATGCAGCAGTTGTAGAATGGACAGATCAGGGAGCATATTGCACAGGATTATATGGAGAAGAATTTATAGATTGTCTAGGTGGATTTGGAATTTATACATGTGGGCATAGAAATGAGGAAATACTTGATGTTGTAAAAGCACAGCTCGATCATCAAGCATTACATTCACAAGAATTATTAGATCCATTAAGAGGATATCTTGCAAAAGCAGTTGCTGAAATTACGCCGGGAGATTTAGAATATTGCTTTTTCACTAATGGAGGAGCAGAAGCAGTAGAAATGGCATTAAAGCTTGCAAGAATTGCAACAGGTGGAAGATGGTACATTTCAACAGTAGGAGCGTTTCATGGTAAATCAATGGGGGCTATTTCAATGGGGGGGAAGAGCACATACAGAGTGCCGTATACACCAATGGTACAGCAAGTTCAACACGTTGAATATGGAAATGCAGAAGATATAAGGAAAGCTATAAGTAATCTATATGCAGTAGGCGAGAAAGTTGCAGCTGTTATATTAGAGCCAATACAAGGTGAAGCAGGGATTATCATTCCACCAGAAGGTTATTTACAAGAAGTTCGTGAAATATGCGATGAATATGGAGTTGCTCTAATATTTGATGAAATTCAAACTGGAATGGGTAGGACTGGAACAATGTGGAGGTGTGAAGCAGAAGGTGTAACTCCTGATATCATGACTTTTGGTAAGGCGTTTGGTGGAGGAATAATGCCAATAACAGGTATTATATGCAGACCTAAAATGTGGACAGAAGAATTAGTGGACAATCCATGGCTTTTAGGATCACCAACTTTTGGAGGAAATCCAGTTTGCTGTTCAGCAGCGCTTGCTACAATAAAATATATGCTAGAAAATGATGTTCCAGGACAATGTAAAGAAAAAGGTGAATATTTAAAGTCAGGGTTAGAAATGTTATGGAAGAAGTACCCTACAGTTATAAATGAGGTAAGAGGTACTGGACTTATGTTAGCTGTAGAGTTTCGTGAAAGTGATATAGGATACTCTGTTGCTAAGGGGTTATTTAAAAGAGGCGTTATGACTGCAGGAACTTTAGTAAATGCTAAATGCATCCGTTTTGAACCAGCAGCTGTTATTTCAAAAAAAGATATGGATAATGTTATTGAGAGAATGGATGCAGCATTGGAAGATACAAAAAAGGAATTTAATATTTAGAAGTAAAGATGCTATATATCAATGTATATAGCATTTTTTTCATGATAAGGAGATATGTGCTTATGAGACAATTAATGCTAGGTCCTGTGATATATAAATATAATGATTGTAAAACTTTTTGTAAGGAATTTCACATAGGCAAAGATGATTTGATAATTACAGAAAAAGAAATATATAATAATTGCTTGAAATTTAATGTAAATGAGGCAGCAGTTCTGTTTAAAGAGAACTATGGAATTGGAAATATGTCTGAGGATATCGTTGAGAGTATGTATGAACATGTTAGAAGAATATCTCATGAAAGGATTATTGCTATTGGCGAGAAATGTATTTTAGAGATCGGAAAAATATTTTCCTTAACAAATATTTCTCCAGTTGTAGATTTATACAATAATAAGATAGAAATAATTAAAGAAAAAGAATTAGTATTAGTCCCAACTAAACTTGGTATCGGAAGTGAAGTAAATAATGTTTCTGAATTAGAATTAAAAGAAAATAATATGAAAGTAAGCCTTGTTGCAGATGAATTATATGCTGATAGTACAGTTATGATAACAGAATTACTAAGCAAATTACCACTAGACCTGCTTATAAGTAGCTCTATGAATGCATTAATTCATGCCCTTGAATCGTATTTATCTCCCAGAGCAACTGAATATACTAGGCTTTTTTCTTTAAAAGCTGTTGAAATAATATTTAGAAGCTATAAAAATATTATAAACAAGGAAATGGTTATGAGTAGTCAGACAGTAGATGATTTTCTTTTAGCAGGCAATTATTCAGAAATTGCTTTTGCAAATACAGGCGGGGATGATTTAGATGTAATTAAGCAGGAATTAAGAAAAAAAGATAATACAGTTACGTATGGAGAAGCTAATTATATTACGTTTATGGAAATGCTTAAATCTTATCAGGGTATATATCCTGATAGTGACATCATAATATTGAGTGGATTTTTTGCAAATTTGTTAGAGTGCGATACTAGCGAAGTGTTTGAACAAGTAGAAAATATATTATGCAAACTAATTATAAAAAGTTCACCAAGTAAGAGGCGATAGATTAAATATAGAAGAAACAAATATAAATTATAGAAATTTATAAAATTAAGTAAAAGACAAAAGGTCCTAATGATAATAACAATTTAAATCTATAAATAAATTAGGATAATCATATGAATACTATTTTACATCAGATTATGATATCAAAAAAATATGGAGTTTAGTAAAAATGCTCTATATTTTCAAAGATATAAAGAAATTATAATTGGAATAATAAGTTATAGCTTTGCGCTAGAAAGAATATAATATTGATCATTAGAAACTAGTTAAAATCACGAATATTTAGATTTATAATGCATATATTTAGTTCATCATAATGGTAATATTTTATGAAATTTACATAGAGTTGATATTATCTATTTCAAATATAATGTTGACATTTTTAGAGAATGAGATTATTATTATAGTATTATATTGAGAATAAATTAAATTTTATGGAGTAAAAATTAAATATTGATAAATAGATAACAACGGAGTTATTAGACATTTAAGTTTTGTTTAATGACTCCATTGCCATAATATATTGAAATTTTTAAGCGAATGTGGAAGCGCTTCCAAGAAAACAGAAAATATTTAAAATTTTATTAAAAATTTTAAATATTCATACAGAATTTCCAAATATTAAAAAATAAATTATATAAAATAGAAAAGAAGGAGAGAAATACATGTTAAAATATATTGGAAAAAGATTTCTTATAAGCCTTGTAACGATATGGGCTATAATCACAATAGTATTTTTTCTAATGAGACTTATGCCAGGGGGACCATTTGATGGTGAAAAGTTAACACCACAAATTAAGGCAAATATGGAAGCTAAATATGGAATGGATAGGCCAGTATTAGAGCAATATGGGATGTACATGAAGAATTTAGTTCAAGGAGATTTTGGCGAATCAATGACTTTTAAGGGAAGAGGCGTTACAGATACTATAGCTAAATCTTTTCCAGCATCTGCAAAAATTGGAGGCGTAGCAGTAGGAATGGCTGTGATAACAGGTATAATTCTTGGAGTGCTTGCAGCTCTTAAAAATGGAAAATGGCCGGATAAATTAATAGTGTTCATTTCTACATTATGCATAACTATACCAAGTTTTGTAATAGGTGCGGTTTTAATATATGTACTAGCAGTTCAGTTAGGGTTATTACCAGCGACTGGATTCGGAGAATGGGATAATTATGTAATGCCATGTATGGCACTAGCAGCAGCACCATTATCATTTATCACAAGACTTACAAGAAGTAAATTAATAGATGTATTGAAAGCTGATTATATAAGAACTGCGAAAGCAAAAGGCTTAAGCAAAACTACAATTATATTCAAACATGCATTGAGAAATTCTTTGATACCAATAGTTACATATATTGGACCATTAATAGCAAGCATATTAACAGGAAGTTTTGTAACAGAAAAGATTTTTGCGATTCCAGGGCTTGGAAATGAATTCGTACAATCAGTTACAAATAGAGATTACAGTATGCTACTTGGAGTAACTATATTCTATGGAACAATGTTAGTATTTTTTGCTTTCTTTGTAGATGTAATATACGTATTAATTGATCCAAGAATAAAACTACAAGATGCAGAAGTTTAGGGAGGAAGAGAAGATGGAAAATGGATTAAAAGTTAAAAAGGATTTATTCACTCCTCTAAGCGAAGAAGAAAAGAAAATTGAGGTATCAGTAAGACCAAGTATTAGTTATTGGAAAGATGCTTGGATGAGATTGAAAAAAGATAAGTTTGCTATAATATCACTTGTTGTAATAGTAGCTGTAATCCTTGGAGCCATCTTTGTTCCATGGTTATCTAAATATGATTATGCGGCAAATGATTTATCATCAACATATTTGAAACCTTCAGCAGAACATTGGTTTGGAACAGACAATCTTGGAAGAGATTTGTTCGTTAGAAACTTTTATGGAGCAAGATATTCACTTCTTATTGCGGTTTTAGCGGCAGTTATTAATTTAGTAATAGGAGTATTTTATGGTGGAATAGCTGGTTTCTTTGGTGGAAAAGTAGATGCTATATTAATGAGAATAGTTGATATCATATATGCAATTCCGTTAACTATATATGTAATAATATTTATGGCCATTTTAAACAAGCCAGGTTCAGGCGGAAGTGGGCTTCTTACAATAGTAATAGCACTTTCTATATCGTATTGGATTGGAATGGCTAGAATAGTTAGAGGTGATATACTTCAATTAAAGCAACAAGAATTTGTTCTTGCAGCAAAGTCATTAGGTGCATCAAATGCAAGAATATTAATAAGGCATTTAATACCTAACTGTATAGGGTCAATAATGGTTACATTAACACTATTAATTCCTGAAGCAGTATTTACTGAAGCATTTTTGAGTTTTATCGGTCTTGGAATAGCTGCTCCAAGAGCATCTCTTGGAACTTTAGCAAATGAAGCAATGGTTGGTATTTATACATATCCATATCAATTAATATTTCCAGCAGCGATGATTTGTATAATTATATTAGCGTTTAACCTTTTCGGTGATGGATTGAGCCAAGCATTAGATCCTAAGAACAAGAGATAGGAGGAAGAAAGAATATATGGAAAGATTATTGGATGTAAAAGACCTACAAACTTCCTTTAAAACTAGTGCTGGTGAAGTACACTCAGTAAGAGGAGTATCCTTCTACTTAGAAAAAGGAGAGGCATTGGGAATAGTTGGGGAATCAGGTTGCGGCAAAAGTGTTACTATGATGTCTATCATGAGACTCCTAGCTGACAATGGAAAAATTGTTGGTGGAGAAATACATTTTAATGGAAAAGATATCTCTAGTATTAGAGAATCTGAAATGGAAACTATAAGAGGTAATGATATAGGAATGATTTTTCAGGATCCTATGACATCATTAAATCCAGTATATACAATAGGTGAGCAATTAATGGAGCCTCTTTTAAAACATAGAAAAATTAGTAGAGCAGAAGCAAAAAAAGAAGCTATAAAGATGCTTGGATTAGTTGGAATTCCAAGTCCTGAAAAGAGAATGAAACAATATCCGCATGAATTTTCAGGTGGTATGAGGCAGAGAGCAATGATTGCTATGAGTCTAATTTGTGAGCCAAAGCTTATTATTGCAGATGAACCAACAACAGCATTAGATGTTACTATTCAAGCACAAATTTTAGATTTAATGAAGGATTTAAGAGAAAAGCTTAATACTGCAATTATATTAATAACTCATGACTTGGGAGTTGTTGCAGATGTATGTAGTAGAATAAATGTAATGTACGGTGGAATAATAGTAGAGACTGGAACAACAGAAGATATATTCTACAGAGGGAAACATCCTTATACATGGGGACTTTTAAGAAGCGTTCCAAATCCTAAAGAAGATATAAAGGAAAAGCTTATTCCAATTGAAGGTCAACCGCCAGATTTATTAAATCCACCAGTTGGATGCCCTTTTGCAGCTAGATGTGACTATGCAATGAAGATATGTATTCAAAAGCAGCCTCCATTATTTGAAGTAGGGGAAAAACATAAAGCGGCATGTTGGTTATGCCATGAGGATGCACCGGAAGTTGAATCACCTATAAGGAGGATAAAGTAGTGGAAGCTAATAAAGATATAATTTTAGAAGTTAAAGACTTATGTAAATACTTCCCTGCAAAGAAGGGCTTATTTAAGGGTAATAGCTATGTTAAGGCTGTAGATAGAGTTTCATTTGCAATTAAAAAGGGAGAAACTTTAGGACTTGTAGGTGAATCTGGTTGTGGTAAGACAACTACAGGAAGAACAATACTGAAGCTTTATGAGCCAACATCAGGACAAATAATATTTAATGGAAAAGATATAACAAAGAATTCAGTAAAAGAAATGGTTCCGTTAAGAAAAGAAATGCAGATGATATTTCAAGATCCATATGCATCTTTAAATCCAAGAATGACTGTTGGGGACATAATTGGGGAAGCTATAGATATTCATAAGTTGCTAACAGGTGAAGCAAGAACAGAAAGAATAAGAAGTTTATTATCAAAAGTTGGGCTTGCTAGTGATCATATAAATAGATATCCACATGAATTTTCAGGTGGGCAAAGACAAAGAATTGGTATTGCAAGGGCATTAGCTGTTGAACCATCACTAATAGTTTGTGATGAACCTATATCAGCGCTGGATGTTTCTATTCAAGCTCAAGTTATAAATATGCTTGAAGAGCTTCAAGAGGAACTTGGGTTAACTTATCTATTCATAGCGCATGATCTTTCAATGGTTAAGCATATATCAACTCATATTGGAGTTATGTATCTTGGAAGAATGGTTGAAAAGGGAGAAAGTAATAAAGTTTATTCAGAAGGATTACATCCATATACACAAGCATTGCTTTCAGCAGTACCAATACCAGATCCAGATGTGGCTAAGAATAGCAAAAGAATAGTGCTTGAAGGAGATATTCCATCGCCAATAGATCCACCGCCAGGATGTAGATTTAAGGGTAGATGTAAATATGCAAAGCCAATTTGCTCAGAAGTTGATCCAGAGTTAAAGGAAGTAAAACCAGGTCATTTCGTGGCATGCCACTTATATGATAACTAATGTTTATCAAGAAAAGTAATTAGTTAAAATTTAATAATAATTAAGAAATAAAAAAAAATTAGATATTTAGCATACTGTTAAAGAATTTTGGGAAAAATGATTTAAACAGATATAAATAATAAATAATAAATTAAGGGGGAATATAAATGAAAACAAGCAAAGTAAAACAACTTTGTGCAGTAGCTTTAGCAGCAACACTTGGAATGTCAATCTTAGTTGGTTGTGGTTCAAATAAAGGTGGAGATAAAGCAGCTGCAAGTAAACAAGAAATAACTTATAATTTAGGAGCAGATCCAAGAACTTTAGATCCAGCATTGTGCACGGACACTACAGGAACTACCGTATTAGCAAATGCTTTTTCAGGTTTAGCTGAATTGGATGAGAATGAAAAGGCGATTCCAGGTCAAGCTGAATGGGAAGTATCTAATGATAAACTAACATATACTTTTCACTTAAAAAAGGATCTAAAATGGTCAAATGGAGATCCAGTTAAAGCAAGTGATTATGAATATGAGTGGAAGAGATTATTAAATCCTGAAACTGCTTCAGAATACGCTTATGCATTATACTATCTTAAAGGTGGAGAAGCTTATAACAAAGGAAAAGGAAATGCGGATGCTGTTGGGGTAAAGGCAACTGATGATAATACACTAGTTGTTACTTTAGAAGCTCCATGTCCATATTTCTTAGAGTTAACAGCACAATCATACTACTTCCCAGTAGACCAAAAGGTTGTTGAAAGTAATAAAGATTGGGCAAATGATGCAAAGACATTAGTTTCTAATGGTCCATTCAAAATCACAAATTATACAATAAAAGACTCAGTAGTTTTAGAAAAGAACGAAAATTACTATGATAAAGATAAAGTTAAACTTGATAAGTTAAACTTAAAATTTGTTGCAGAAGAAACATCAGCATGGGCAAGTTATAAATCAGGTCAATTCGATGTAGTTGATACAGTTCCAAAATCTGATGTACAAGGTGCTTTAAAAGATGGAAGCGCTAAGTCATTCCCTAATTTAGCAACATATTTCTTATCAATAAATGTTTCAGATAAGGCAAAAGCTGTAGATCCAAATGCTGCTAAGGTTTTAAGTGATCCAAAGGTAAGAAAGGCTTTAAATCTTGCAATTGATAGACAATCAATTGTTGATAATGTTACTAAGGCTGGCCAAATTCCTGCTCATGGTATTGTAGGAAAAGGAATTATAGGTCCAGATGGAAAAGACTATACAGAAAAAACTACTTATTTTGATCCAAAGGGAAATGTAGAAGAAGCTAAAAAATTATTAGCTGAAGCTGGATATCCAGATGGTCAAGGATTACCAACACTTCAACTACTTTATAACCCAGAGTCCGGTCACGGTGATACAATGCAAGCAATTCAAGATATGTGGAAAAAGATAGGCGTGAATGCTGAACTTCAAAGCCAAGAATGGAAAGTATTCTTAACAACAAGAGTTCAAAAGCAATTTGAGCTTGCAAGAGATGGGTGGAATGCTGATTATGTTGATCCTATGACTTTCTTAGATATGTTCCAATCAACATCAGATCAAAATAATTGTGGATATAACAACCCATCATACGATGCTTTAATTGATGCTGCAAAGAAAGAATTAGATCCACAAAAGAGATTTGATATAATGCATCAAGCAGAAGATATGTTAATGAATGATATGCCAGTTATTCCTTTATACTATTACACTAGAACAATAGGTATAAAAGATTATGTTAAAGGCGCTAGAGTATCTGTAATGAACACTATCTACTTTAAAAATGCTTATGTAGAAGGTAAAAAATAATAAACTTTAGTTAAATAAATTGAAAGAACTACTTTAAAATATGCTTATATTTTAAAGTAGTTCTTTCAATTTTTAGGAAGATATAATTAAGTTAAATCCGAAGATAGCTCTTAAAAATAATAGAAATACGCAATCTCAAAAGTGGAGCATGTCCATATAAAGAAAACTATTTAATATATTCTGCTGCAAGCGAGTTTTTAAGTTTCCAGCTGAATTAAGTATAAGTACTCGATTACTAGGATTTTGAAAATATATACTTTAAAATTTATATTAAGCAATTTTTAAGACATATTTACATAGATTTAACAGTATAAAAGCATCAATATTAAAATCATAATTTGGCCCATAAAGTATTGAATTAAAGCCAAATAAGTAGTAAAATAAAAAAGATAGGATTTAAGAAGTGAAATAAATATTCAAAGTCCAAGGATAAAATTTAAAGTTTATTATAGAGTAATTTATATGGTGCAGAAGCTTAGAATTATATAGAAATATAAAGAATTTAAGTCTATGCAATTTTTTTAGCTCTACAATTCAGATAAGTTTAATAGGATATGGAAATTGGATATTGTTTATGGAACTTTAGTAGTGGAATTATAATTAATTGTGTGAATTTATGTTAGCTATTATGAAAAGGGGGATAATTTATCTGACTAATAATATTAGTAGTTAATAACTATGATATAGCAATTAGTTATTGTTTGAAGCTTATAAATTTTATTAGAAATATTAGCAATAAGCGTATTTAAATTAAGGGGGATTTTAAACATGATCAAAGTATTAACAAACGACGGATTAGAAAATGCGTCAATTGAGGCATTGAATGGATTGGGAGTAGAAGTTGTCAATGAACACTTTAACCAAGATATATTGGGGGCGAAATTAAAGGAATTTGATGCAGTTGTTATTAGATCAGCTACTAAGCTTACAGCTGATGTATTTGAAGCAGAAGCAGGCGGAAATTTAAAATTGGCTATTAGAGCTGGTGTTGGAATAGATAACATAGATATTCCTGCTGCACAAGGAAAAGGAGTAACAGTAAGAAATACTCCATCAGCAAGCTCAGATTCAGTTGCAGAACTTGCAATTGGTCATATGTTTGCACTTGCAAGATTTATTGCGATATCTAACTACACTATGAGAAATGGTGAATGGAATAAAAAGAAATATGAAGGAACTGAAATTGCGGGTAAAACACTTGGAATCGTTGGAATGGGAAGAATAGGTCAATCTTTAGCTAAAAAGGCAACTGCTTTGGGTATGAAGGTTGTATATTATACAATTGAAGGAAAACATGATGATTTAGATTATGATTTTGTATCTTTAGAAGAAGTATTAAAGGTTTCAGATTTTATTTCACTTCATGTACCTTATGATAAAGCGGCTGGTTCACTAATAGGAAAAAAAGAATTGGAATTAATGAAGAATACGGCATATCTTATTAATTGTGCTAGAGGTAAGGTTGTTGATGAAGCAGCATTAATAGAAGCACTTAATAAAGGTGAAATTGCTGGAGCTGGTATTGATGTATTTGAAGAGGAGCCAACTAAGAATGAAGAATTAATTAACCATCCAAAAGTTAGTGCTACCCCACACATTGGAGCTGCAACTAAAGAAGCTCAAACAAGAATAGGTGAAGAAGTAGTTTCAGTAATAAAGGAATTCTTTAATCTATAATTTAGGAGGAATTTTTGATGGCGATAGTTAAAGCTTTTAGAGGAATTAGACCAGTTAAGGAATTAGCTTCAAAAATAGCAGCTTTACCATATGATGTAATGAGTAGTGATGAAGCAAGAGAAATGGTGGTTGGAAATCAACACTCATTTCTCCATGTTGATAGACCAGAAATAGATTTAGATCCAGAAATAGATGTACATGATCCTAAAGTATATGCAAAGGCTAAAGAAAATCTTGATAGAATGATAAGAGATGGTGAGTTTGTTCAAGATGAAGAACCTTGTTTATACATATATAGGCAAATAATGAATGGAAGATCTCAAACAGGAATTGTATTCTGTGCATCTATAGATGATTATATGAATAATATAATTAAAAAACACGAGTTTACAAGGGCGGATAAGGAACAGGATAGAATTAATCATGTTGATTATTGTGATGCAAATACTGGGCCAATTTTCTTAACATACAAGGAAGATCAAATTGCATCAGAAATAATAGATGCTTGGATTCAGAATGAAAGTAAAAGAAAACCTATATATAATTTCGTAGCCGAAGATGGTATAACGCACATTGTATGGGTTGTAGATAATGAAATTATTATAGACGAAATAGTTGACCTATTTAAGGAAATAGATTATTTATATATTGCAGATGGTCATCATAGATCGGCTTCCGCTGTAAAAGTTGGGCTTAAGAGAAGAGCCGAAAATCCAAATTATACTGGTGAGGAAGAGTTTAACTATTTCTTAGCGGTTGCATTCCCTGATAATGATCTAATGGTTATGGATTATAACAGAGTTGTTAAAGATTTAAATGGAATGACTAAAGAAGAATTGATTACGAAGTTAGAGGAAAACTTTATTGTAACTAAATCTGAAAATAATGTGCCTGTAAAGCCCGCTAAGAAGCATACATTTGGGATGGATGTTGAAGGAGAATGGTATTTATTAGAGGCAAAAGATGGGACGTTTGATGAAAATAATCCTATAGCGCAACTTGATGTTGCAATTCTTCAAAGTAATGTACTAACACCAATCTTAGGAATTGAAGATGTCAGAACATCAGATAGAATCGACTTTATAGGCGGTATCAGAGGAATCAAAGAGCTTGAAAAAAGAGTTAATTCAGATATGAAGATTGCTTTTTCTATGTATCCAACAGAGGTTCATGACATTATGGATGTTGCTGATATTGGAGAGGTAATGCCACCAAAATCAACATGGTTTGAGCCTAAATTAAGAAGTGGATTATTTATTCATGAATTAAAATAGTTGTCCCCGTCAAAAAAAGATTAACTAAGAAATAAAAAAGATTGACTACGTGGCGGAGCAGTAAAAAAACAGAATAAAATAGAGAGCATAAAAGCGAGTAGAACACAGCCTTCGGGTCGGTTTTCTTAATTCGAATTTATGCTCTTTTTTTCGTTCATTTTATAGGCTCTTTTTAGTTTTTATTCAATTTTCCTTCATTATATATAGTCATACTTTTTTTAACGGCTCCTTCCTGGCTACTGCCTTTGTAGTAGTAAAGGTGAGCCTTCAGAGTCATATTACCAGTTTCTTGCTTTATGCAATCTTTTTTTACGGGAACAATAATTGCCCACGTCAAATAATCTTTGACGACATCATAAAAAGTTTGATTACTTAACAATAAGGATTGGCGAAGTCAGGATTAAGAGATAAGAAAAAAGAATCAATAATATTGATTTTTATATTGAAATTTAAATAGAAAAAAATTAGAGGTATAAGATTAAAGTATTGATTTCCAAGGCTTGAGAGAGTATTGAAATAAGATATTGATAAATCTTATCCCTCTTCTTATATCCTTTTCTGTTCAGTTTTCTGCAAACTTTATTATAAAAAAACTGTGATTAGTGTGGATATATTAAAAGCAAAAAGGAAGGTTTTGTGGACAATTTTTCTCCAGACTTTATTATAAAGTGTGTATGATTTGAAGATTTGATGGCAGAGAGAATGGTAGGGATAGATGGTACTGGAAAATTTCAGGTGTAGTAAATCATTTTTATAAAGCCCTACTAAGAGTGATGTTTCCAGTTTACTAATTTATTCAATCTTTTTTATGGGAATATAGTTAGGATTTGATTTATGAATTTAAAAATTATTAGAAATAATAAAAATTAATTTATAGTATTACTAAAGGAATTTAAGTGGAAAAGATCAGTAAAACAAATATAATTTTTTATAAATCAAAAGTAAGCATAAGCAATATATAGATAATCATACCATGTTAAGATATAATTTAGATAAGGATATTCATAGCTAATTAGATTATATATATTTATAATTCATGATACAGCTCTGTGCACAAAAGCTATTGGGATATATGGAAGAGCGGATAAAATATATAAATTAGGTACAAGACATAAAATATGGATAGCATACTTATTCGTTATTTGGGGATCTGCATAAAAAATAATAGGAGTGGAGTTATGTACGTTGCAATAATCACTAGTTTTATATTATTTATAGATTTTGCATACATCGATTTATTGCTTAATAGGAAAAGGAGCATTAAATATTCTATATTTATATTTGTAATTAATTATTTGATAATAATATTTGGATGTTTTATTTTATCTACTTTTTTTGAAGATAGTATTTATTATAAATATGCTTCGGTATTTTTGGGGGCTACTATGTTTATAACCATTTATTTGGTTTTTGAAGAATCTATTTTAAAAAAAATATTTACTATGTTTACTGTATGGATACTATCACATATCATATTAATAATATCATCTTATATAATAAGTTTAGTTTATATTGAGGATTATAATTTATACACATCTTATTTAATGTCATTAAGAATTTTTATTCAATCAGCATTTCTTCCATTGATATATTTGTATATTCGGCATCCATATAAAAAAATGTTGGAATCAGCATCTAATGACATAATAAAGATAATATCTTTTTACAGTATAATAATTTTTTTGTTTCTAAATAATTATTACGATTTTTATAATGATCGTGTAGATTTATATTCGGGGGTTAATAGTTTATTAAATGTAATCATCATTATATTATCATATATAGTAGTGTTTATTGCTATTAGGTCAATAAACAAAAATATGGAGTTGGAATATAAATTTAAAATTATAGATACTCAAGTAGAACTACAGAAACAAAATTACAAAAGTTTAAATAAAGCTATTGAAAGTTATTATGAACTGAAACATGAAATAAGGCATCATATGTTAGTGGTAAAATCAATGATAGATGCAAAAAATTATATAGCAGCTTCAGAATATATGGAAAAACTTACTGAAAGTGAAATAAGTAAAAATGTAGGTATATTATGCAAAAATTTTACCGTGGATTCAATTTTGAAATATTATATGAGTATTGCAGGGAAGAACGATATTGATTTTAAGGTGAATTTAAATATACCTGAAGATATTAACATAGATAAGCTTGACTTGTCTATTGTTATAGGTAATTGTGTGAAGAATGCAATTGAAGCTTGTGATAATATTAAAGATAAAGGAAAGAAGTATATTAATATAAGAGCTGAAATTAAGGGTTTTCAATTAATAGTTAAGATCAAGAATAGCTTTAATGGACAGATCATAAAAGAGGGAAATATCATAAAGACAAGTAAAACTGAAGATGGACATGGTATTGGGTTGATTAATATTAGAAATATAGTCGAAAAATATAATGGTTATTTAAATATTAAATATGATTATAATGAATTTGAAGTAGATATTATTATGAATTATAACTAATGCAAATGGGTGATGATAGATATGATAAATATAGCAATTTGTGATGATATTATAGAAGAACTTGAGATGGTATCTTCCTATGTATCAAAAAATATTAAAGACTTAGATATACCTTTTAAAATAAGTTCCTTTAGGGAGGGACAAGATCTTATTGAAAATATAAATTCATCGAAGCAGAACTTTGATATAATATTTTTAGATATTTATATGAAATTTTCTAATGGAATTGATATTGCAAGGAGAATAAGAGACTCTGATAAAGAATGTAAGATTATATTTATAACATCATCAAAAGAGCATGCTATAGATAGCTATGATGTACGTGCTTTGTATTATATTTTAAAGCCTATAAATGAAGAAAAACTTACCAATGCAATTAAAATAGCTGTGGAAAGCTTAAATAAAGAGAATAAACAAGTTATTATAATGAATAAAAAGGGGAACTATAGAATTCCATATAAAGATATTATATATGCAGAAAGTAAAGCAAGAGTTGTAAATATATATATGAAATCAAGTGAGGTCATTAGTTTCTATTCAAAACTTGAGGATTTTTTTCAAAGCCTTAAAGATGAAAGGTTTCTCAGATGTCATAAGAGCTTTGTTGTAAATATGGATTTTATTTTAAAGATAGAAAATAGTTGTGCTTTTATGCTCAATAACATAATTATACCTATAACCAATTCTAAGATAGCCTTAATAAGGGAGAAGTACTATGATTATTTACTAAAATAATCATAAGGCACAGTCAAGATAATAATAAGTCAATTTGCCAATAGATTTTCTATTATTTCTATGTCGGCAAGTAGACATATATATGTTATAAAAATAATTCTTCGTCATTATTACTCAAATATCGCAAGAATTTTAGGCGTAATTATGAATTGTTATTTTTTTCAGAAGCGTGAAAAGATAAGCATACATGAATGGTAAAAAATCATGTATGCTTTTTTGCAAGTTTTTACATTTTAAGCCTTAATTTTTACATTAATGATTTATATGATGAAATATGTGATATATATATTAATAAATGATGTACATAGTTTTTTTAATGAGTAGGGGGGATTTGCTTAGAAAAAGATTAGATTTTGGCCATAAATTTCAAATAAAGATTTAATAATATTATGTTTATTAAATCTTTATTTGAAATTGAATCAATTGATTTAATTAAATTTTATATGAAGGAGATGTATTTTTATGGTTAGTAAGATTGTTTGTAGATTATCAATTCGTCAAGCTAATATAATTTACAAGTTTTTTAAAGTTGGCTTTATATTTCATAATGGACAAGGTTCTCCATTTATAGATGTTTAGATTCAAAGTTTTTGGATTTTTTTGGAGGTTATTCTTTTTAATCTTCTTATTTTCTTCTGAGTTTTTTGCAAACTTTATTATAAAAAAATGTGATAAATGTGGATATATTGAAGGAAAAAAAGAAGGTTTTGTGGATAGATTTATACAGACTTTAAATGAGATAAAAGGATTCAGAATTTAATAGATAGAAAATTAGAATTGATAAAGGAACTGAAGGATGTTAGCAAAGTGGAATTCCACTAATGCAACAACCCTTTAATTTAGGAAAGTTTCTCTTCTATAATTTCTGGTTCTTCAGAATTATCTATAAAAACATAATAGGAGTATATCAATAAAAGCAAAATTATAAAAATAGCAGAAAATCTATACATAATTGCATAACTTTTATGCTCAGCAATGAAACTTAGAAGAATTGATCCAAGTGTATAGGATAAATCCATGGAAGATAAGAAAGTTCCGTTAGCAGCTCCCTGCCTATTAGAAGGAGATCGGTTTACAGCCCAAGCTTGAAGAGAAGGCTGAACGGCACCATACCCAAGTCCGTAGAATAAGGAGGAGAGTATAAGCATTATAATAGAGTTTGCATAGGAGAGCATTATGAGACCTATTATTAAGCAAATTGAGCCGGGTAATATTACTACAGCATGTCCTTTTTCGTCAAATATTTTTCCAACAAGAGGCCGTGTTATTAAAATCATTGCAACAAATCCAATAAAATAAATCCAAATAGAGGATATTTTTAGCTCCTGCCCGTATAACATTATATAACTCATAATTCCACATAATGTGATTACAAGAAAAAAGCATAATAAAGAAGGCAAGGCTGCTTTTTTTTCAAAGGAATCTTTTAATGAGCATTTGGAAATCGTATTAGATGTTGAAGAGATTTTTATAGTTGATTTAACTTGACTGAGGAATATAATACCAATACCTACTAAAGTTATTGAAATAAGAACAATATTTTTAAAACTGTATAAATTCATTATTACTATTGCAACCATAGGCGATAATGCCATGGATATTATCATTGAAAGAGAATAGTAGCCCATGCCCTCACCGCGTTTCTCTTTTGGCACAATATTAGAAAAAATTGCAGCAGCACCAGTAGAAGCAAGTCCCCAACCTATGCCTTGAATGACGCGAACCAATATTATTGCATCTATTGGAAGCCAGATATATGATAGTGTGCTTCCAGCAAGTATTAGAGCGCCTAAAAGCAGTAGAGGTTTGATTTCGATCCTATCCATAATATTGCCTATGAATAATCTAACAAGTAAAGAAGTTATTGAAAATGTACTTACAACTAGGCTGGCTTCTAAATTATTACCGCCACATAGCTTCGCATATGCAGGAAGAGTTGGAGTTAACATATAAAAAGCTAAGTATATAAATAAATTTGAAAGTAGCATAAATATATAATTTTTGGTCCAAAGTTTTGATGAATTAAAATGATTTTTTATTTCCACATTGATTCCTCCTTTTGTATTATAAACTATTTATATTTTTATCAATTTTTAAAAGAACTGCATTATATACTTCCAGTTTTTCAAGAGATATGTCTTTAAGTAATTTATTAAATAAATCTTCTAAAAAAGGAGAAACCTCTCCAATAATATTTAAACCACTATCTGTTATATGGATTTCAAAGGAACGTCTATCCTCTTTGCTTGGATGTCTTTCAATGAAAGCCTTTCTTTCAAGTATATCAAGTATTCTAGCTAAAGTGGATTGGTCTTTGCCTGAAACTTCAGCTAAAAGTTTCTGACTTATTTTATTTTGTTTAGAGAGTTTTAATAGTACTGTCCATTGCTCGGTTGTAATATTAAATTTTTCTAACTTATTATTTAGATAAGATGTTAATTTTTTAGAAACTTTATTTGTTAACATTCCAATATCTTGATCGTAGGATTCAAACATATAATTACCTCCAATAAATAAAGTTGTTGTAAATATAATTGTTTTGCAAATAATTGCTACAACAACTAATTATAAGTATATTTCAAAAAAAATCAAGACTAATTTGATTATAGAATAAAAACTATAATGAAAAAAAATTTATTAATAATAAAAAGATCCACATTATAAACAAAGTTATCAACAGATTCTGTTGATAACTTTGTTTATAATGTGTGAACAATAACATAAATATTTAATACTTATGCCATTTTTATATTTAATTGATAAAGATATGTTCGACTAATCAATCGAGAGATATATTTAGACGGAATTAATTTAACTGTCTTGTCTATTTTGAGTTATAAATTACTTAAAATTAAATGAATTTAAATGTTGCTGAAGGATTTTAAGAAGTTTATATAGTGATTTGATTCTCTAAGAACATGATCAGCAAAGAGTGGTAGAATTATTGATTTTATTTTGCAAGTTAAAAGGCCTTCAGTACCCTGGGCTTTGAAGTTTCTTAGATTAGTGGCTGCACTTAAGGTGGTCTCGGTAAGTTCGGACAAATCTTCTGCTGATTTATCCATATCAGAAGCCTCATCTCTCAATGCCTCGAATTCTTTTCCAAAGTTATTAGCTATATTGAATAATTCTACTTCGGTAGGATCTAGCATTCCTCTAATAGTAAATGAATGTTCTGCTAACTTATCATCCCAAAAGTTTTCAAGTATTAGTATATCTCTCTTAGTACCAATTCCGACACCACTTTGCAATCGTGTTAGAAGTTCTGTAAATATTATTGCTTCACTAAGCACATGGTTTAGAACTGCAGGATATAAAGTCGTAAATACCTTACAAGATAGGACATCATTTCTAAGTTTTGTTTTAAATTTAATAATCATATTAGTTGCAGCTATAGACTGGTGGTTAAGCATATATACATTATCGGTTAACATAGATGTATCACTATTTCTCATGCCAGATATTAATGACTTTTCCATAGAAGTTATATTAGAGTCTATAAAGATTCCAGTAGCAAATTGAGTAGCCTTTTCGGCATCAATTGTATATTTTGTGATTATTTCATTGGAATCTAATGTTTCGAAAGGGATAACTCCATCTGATAGTAATATGGCACGAGAGAGTAAAGTTGTAAACTCATTTTTAAAGGCATCAGCTTGACTTATAAGATCTTTGTTCTTTGGTGGTAGGGCTGCTTCAATAAATATCGAGTGTTCCCGCATAATTCTTAGAAAGAATAAGTTTAATTCTAAAGATTGGTTAATAAACTCTTGCTTTGATAGCATTTTCTACTCCTGAATATATTCTTTATATCTTTATTAATATATTCAAAAATAAAAATTAAGTGATATATTAATTTTTATCAATTCGCATTATTATGGAAGCTGGGTGGTAAATAATATATAATAAAATAAAAGTTATATATACTTTAGGATGAGGTAGATAATGAATAAAGAAATATTAACTAAAGGCTTTGATGAATTAGAGCTAGAAAAAGATATTAAAGAAAAAGATGATTTTATATTGATTGATAAAGATGGAGTTATATTGGAATATAGAGTCATTTTTACAGAGAAAGAGCTATTGGAATATCTTAATGACCATAAAGGTCATACAGAAAATAGAAGTGGCTTATTAGTGACATTTGAATGTAATAATATTTTAGGAGAATTTTATAATACTATATTTTTAAAGAAATTTAGATTTGATAGCTATTCTAATCTCAAAATGGATAGTCATTTACGACTGATACTTAATAATTGTGAATTTGTTGAGGATATAGAATTATTAGGGGGAGATTATAAAAGAATAAAAATCAATAATTGCATAATAAGAAATAACATGTTTGTAAGGTTCATAAACTGTGATAAGTTAAGAATAAGTGAAACTGTGGTTAAAGAAAGCATAATAGTGGAGAATTCTGAGGTTGGAAAATTCTATGGAAATGCATCTATATTTAAAGAAAATTTGCTTTTCCAAGAAGTTAACATACTGAATGATTTTATCCTTGACAAAATTAAAGGAGAAAAGGAATTATGCTTTGTTGATTGTAGATTTGAAGGATTAAGCAAGTTGGAGTTAGATATAAATGGGGAATTAAGTTTTTTGCAGTGTTCTTTTTATAAAAAATCAGAAATTAATTTTGATGATATTAAAGGTAAGTTTAGTCTGTATAAAACTAATTTCTCAGATAAATGTTATCTGGAATATGAACTATTGGAAAACAAAAAGTACAAGCCTCTGATTTTTGACAATGACTTTAAGAAAACAAAATGGAACTTTTTGATCGTATCAGATATATATAAATCTAGTGGAAGGATAGATCAATACCTTGAAACGCTTTATTATTTTAAGAAGTATGAGAGATTAGAGAGAAAAAGTAAAAATAAAGGTAATTTTAATTTGCTGTATTATTTAATTGGCATAACTACAAAGTACTATACAAGTTGGGAGAGAACATTATTGTCTATGGTAGTAGTGATTGTTTCATTTTTTCTACTATACTGTTTCTTTCCTAATTTGCTGATGTGTAAGGATGTTCAATTGAATTCAAAAAATTTATTCATAACAGTATTTGAAATGCTTAAGAATTCGAATTTTGTGCTAATTTTTTAATTAGTAAGTTTGGTAATACATTATATTTTACAATAATAACATTTACAACCGTTGGATATGGTGATATAATCCCGCTAAACTGGATGAAGATGGCTGTTAGTTTAGAGTCATTCTTGGGAGTGTTTTTTACATCGAGCTTTGTAGTATCTCTATCAAGAAGATTTATGTAATGAAAGTAAATATGTTAATTTCAAAGTTAAAGTCTTAAAATTAACTCTTGAGAACTTATGAATATCAATAAAAAAATCACTGCATTTTTGCGGTGATTTTTATTTATCAAAGTTCATTAGCTTGACAAATAGTTATTGAATAGTATACTGTATGTTATACAGTATGGTGTTCAATATGCAGAGCCTATAATAATAGGAGGTGAAAACATGGGAGAAAATGATGCTAAAGAAAAGTTGATAGATGTTACTATACATATGATATGTGAAGGCAAAAAGCCTAGTGAAATTACCGTAAAAGATATTACCGAGAAGGCAGGACTTGGTAATGGAATGGTAAACTATCATTTCCAGAGTAAAGATAATTTAATTCGTCTAGCAGTAAAAAAGGTTATGAGTTGTGCAACGAGATCTTTAAGTGAGAAAATGAAATCAAAGAGTAATGAATCATCAATTTATAGACTCACCTTCATATTAAAAGAAGTTGCAAACTTTATTGCAGATAATTCTGAAATTTCTAAGATTGCGATTTTAGATGACTTAGAGAATAATCAGATGACAGCACATTTACTAGGGTCAGAAGAGGAATACAATAAGTGCCTTAGGGAACTTTATGGAGATGACACGCATAAATTTTGGGTTAAGAACTACTTAATTGCAGGATATTTAAATTACATATTCTTAAAGGCAGAAAATATAAAGAATGAAATGGGATTTGATTTCTATAAAAAAGAGGATAGAGAAAAAGCAATTGAGAATTTAGTTAATGAATTAGCCAATTGTAATATGTCTAAGATGAAATAGGTAGGCAAATTTATATAAATATATTGTGGATACTTAAAAATAATAATAGATAAATTTAATATAAAAGGAGTAATTATACTATGATGATTGTAGATAAAGAAAAGTGTGTGGGATGTGGACTTTGTGTTAAAGATTGTTTTCCTAATGATATTGAGATAAATGGAAACAAGGCAGAAATCAAAAATGTTAGATGTATGAAGTGTGGACACTGTATTGCAGTTTGCCCTAAAGGAGCAGTATCTACAGATGAATATAATATGGAAGATGTAAAAGATTATAATGAGTCTGAGTTTAAGATAGAATCGGAGAAACTTCTTAATTTTATTAAATTTAGGAGAACTACAAGACAATTTAAAGATAAAGAAGTAGAAAAAGAAAAGATATTAAAAATTATTGAGGCTGGTAGATTCACTCAAACTGGAACTAATAGTCAAAATGTTTCATATGTAGTTGTGGAAGATAATATTGAATTATTGAAGGAATTGGCTTTAAAAAACTTAAAAACTAGAGGGGAGGAAATACTTAAAAATCTAAATCCACAAACTTTACCTTTCAAGAGATACGCACAAATGTGGATTAAAATGTATAATGATTATAAAGAGGATTCTAAGAAGAATGATAAATTATTTTTTAATGCACCTGCATTAATTCTTGCAGTTTCAGATTCAACTGTAAATGCTTCTTTAGCGTCATCTAATATGGAGCTTATGACTAATGCTTTAGGCCTTGGAACATTTTTTAGTGGATTCTTTACAATGGCAGCACAGGGAAATGATGAAATAAGAGACTTACTTGGTTTAAAAGGTAAAGAAGAAATTGTAACATGTATGGTTGTTGGATATCCTAATGTGAAATATGTTAGAACTGTTCCAAGAAGAGATGCAAATATCTCTTGGAAATAGGAATTAATATTATATAGTAAAAATAGAGTTATCTTAGATTGGGTTTCCGGTATAAGATGACTCTATTTTTATTGATAAAAAATTAAAGATCTTTGTAATCCAGCCTAATTATTTATGATAATAAAATAATTAGGCTAGATTAAATATTAAATTAGCTTAACATTTATCTTTGCAAGTAAAAGTGAATATTAAAATCAAGGATATTCAATTAGCTTATTTTCGACTACTTGAATATAGTAAAATACAATGTTATCATGAAAATATTATATTTAGCCTATTAAGTTATATTATTACAGATAAGTTGTGTTTATATTTGCTATTTGTAGTATTATGTATATTAATGTAGTTAATTCTAGAGAAAGATAAAGTTTATAGGAGTGTTAATGAAATGAATAGGAATAGTAAACTGTTTAGAAAGATAGTGATTGGAATTATCATTATGCTTCTACTCCCAACTGTAACTGTTGGATTAGTAGCAATTTTTAAGTCTGATGTTGTTTTGGAGAATAATTTGAAGACTACAAGTGTTCAAACTATTAAAGAAGTTGATAAAGGTTTTTCGCAATATCTAGAAATTTTGAATACTCAATTGAGAGTAATATCGAAAAATGCCGATATCAAAGATTTATCAAATCCGCAAGTAGATCATGCACTAATATCTAAATATGTACAAGGTATGTTTAAAGATACTAAGGATTCAATAAATGGAATTATTAATGCAGGATATGCAACTGAATATGGAGAGCTTGTATTAGATAGTGGAACGATGAATATTAATGATTTCAATTATAAAGAAAGGGAATGGTATAAGAAAGCTAAGGAAGCTGATGGAAAGGTTGTATACATAAAACCATATAAAGATAGCGTAACAGGAAAGCAAGTAATGACAGTTGCTCAAGCTGTTAAAGATAATAATGGACAAATCACCGGGGTAATAGTAATAGATATGTCTTTAGATTCTATGCAAGAATATATTAGTAACATAAAACTACTGAATACGGGATTCATAGTACTAGTCGATAACGATGGAGATGTTGTAGCAAATAACAATAATAATAAAGAGATAGATGATAATATTAGTAAATTACCATTTTGGGAATCAGCTAAGGATGAAGAAAGAGGAGTATATAATTGGAAAAATAATGGGAAAGAATTTTATGCCTGTCAAGAAACAGATGCTTTAACAGGGTGGAAAATGGTAGGTATAATTGATGGCAAAGAAGTAACAAATAATGTTTTAACAATGAAGGTAACAGTTATTACTGCTAATTTATTATGTGTAATTATAGGAATAATTATATCAATGATTTCAGCATCGTATATTGTGAAAGAAATACATAAATTAAAAGAAGCGTTTAGTACAGTAGCTGAAGGAGACTTCAGTAAAAGAATAATTGTAACGGCTAAAGATGAATTCGCTGAACTTGGAGATAACTTTAATTTTATGGTAGAGAATATCTCGAAGTTATTGAAAGGAATTCAAAATACATCATCTGATTTATTGGAGGCATCAGGAAATATATCTAGTATGTCTGAGGAAACAACTGCATCAGTATCAGAAGTTTCAAATGCAATACAAGAAGTCGCAAATGGAGCTACAAATCAAGCGCAATCAGCAACAGAGGTTGCAACGAGTACTGAAGAATTATCAAATAGGATAGATGAAGTTGATGGAGAGACTAATCATATTAATGAGTTAGCTGGTGAAGCTGAGAAATTAGGTACTCAAGGATTATCTATACTTAATGACTTGATATTTAAAGCTGAAAAGTCTAAAGAGAATGCAATTAAGTCTGGCGGCATGGTTCATGAAATGGGAGAAAGTATAAATAAAATAAATTATATATCGGATGTAATAGCAGGAATAACTGAACAAACTAATCTTTTAGCTTTAAATGCAAGTATAGAAGCTGCAAGAGCTGGAGATGCGGGAAAAGGCTTTGCGGTGGTTGCAGAAGAAATCAGAAAACTAGCAGAAGAATCAAAAAAATCTACAGATGAAATAAAATCAATTGTTTCAGAAATAAATAATAAGAGCGATTCTACCAAAATAGCCATGAAAGAAAGTAGAGAAATGTCACAAAAACAAGGAGAGGCAATAAAGAAAACAGAAGGTATATTTAATGAAATAGTTGATTCTATAATTCCTTTAACAGGCGCAATAGAAAATATTAAGGTCTTAAATGAAAAAATGAAGTTAAATAAAGAGGAAGTTAAGACACAAATTGAAAATATAGCAGCGGTTTCAGAGGAATCAGCATCAATATCTGAAGAGGTTACAGCATCAGCTCAGGAAGTAAATGCAACAATGTCAGAATTAACAGAGTATGCTGGCAATTTACAACAAATATCATATAAATTGCAAGAGGAATTAAAGATGTTTACTGTAGAATAGTATTTTAAATAGGAAGACATTAATATAAAGAAAGCCATCTTTTGTAAGTGTATATAAATATGTTTAGACACTTTCAAGAGATGGCCTTTATATATAAGATATTATTTTTACTACATCATTTCTAACATTTGTTTTATTATTCTAGTAGAATTTTTAACTGCGATTGGTATAAATTTCTCATAATCCATATGAGCACCATTATTTGCGTTATCAGAAATAGATCTTATAACTACAAAAGGAATTGCGTTTAGATAGCAAACTTGAGCTATACTAGCGCCTTCCATTTCACAAGATATTGCTCCAAACTCCTGATCAAGCCAATGAATTTTTTCTATATTTGCTATGAATTGGTCACCAGAAGCGATTCTTCCTGTAAAACTATTTAATTCTGCAATTTTCTCGCATGCATTCTTAGCTATAGAAACCATTTCTTTATCACATTTAAAGTCAAATGTATCGAGTCTTGGAATCTGCCCAACCTTATCTCCGAAAGCTGTAGTATCCATGTCATGTTGAACTAAATTTTCAGCAACAACAATATCACCAGGATAAATTTCTTTTCCTATTCCACCAGCAACTCCTACATTGATAATTTTATCTACTTTGTATTCAGATGCTAATATTTGAGTGCAAATAGCTGAATTAACTTTACCGATACCGCAAACTACAGCTACAACATCTTTTCCATATAATTTTCCTTTGTGGAAAGTCATATTAGCCTTATCTTTTTTTTCTTCAATAGTTAAATCATTTAGTAATAGTTCTAATTCTTCTGCCATAGCAGCAATTATTCCAATAATCATATATAAAGTGAGCCTCCTAAAATAATTAATTAATAAATATGATATAACCTATGTATATATTTAATTATTATGTAAATTTATTGAGTAATATATAGAAACTAAAAATGAACAAGTTCTTAATATGAACGAAAGCAGTAAATTTCATCATATCCCTATTAAATTCAATAAATTGCAGTAAAATAAATATTTTGGTTAAACATAGATGATACTTAATATATATTATAATCATTAGTTTGACAATTTAATAGATAAATTTGTAAAATTATTTGTGCACTCCGTGTGAGGGTAAAAGAAAGGCTTTGGTATTAATTAACATATATATGTAAATAATCATTATTAAGGCTATAATATATAATAATTATACTGCCAATTTTCGATTGTTTTTGTGTTATAATATCAATTAAAAGTATAAGATAATAAGGAGAGAAAATTTATGACAGCACAACATTCTTTATCAAGAACTGAACTTTTGATAGGTAAAGATGGATTAGATAAATTAAAAAATAGTAAAGTTATTGTTTTTGGAGTAGGTGGAGTTGGGAGCTATACTATAGAGGCTCTTGCAAGAGCAGGAGTAGGTGAATTAATCATTGTTGATGATGATACTGTTTGCTTAACAAATTTAAATAGACAAGTGCATGCTACATATAAGACAATAAGTCAACCTAAAGTAGAAGTGATGAAAGAAAGAATATTATCTATAAATAGAACATGCAATGTTATAACACATCAAATTTTTGTTACACAAGAAAATATAGAGTCTATAATTCCTGATGATGTAGATTATGTAGTTGATGCAATAGATACAGTGTCAGCTAAATTAGGTTTAGTAGAATATTGTTATAAAAAGGGCATAAGAATAATGAGTTCTATGGGAACTGGTAATAAATTAGATCCTACACAATTTAAAGTTACAGATATATTTAAGACAAAAATCTGTCCTTTGGCTAAGGTTATGAGATCTGAGTTACGTAAAAGAGGAATAGAAAAATTAAAGGTAGTATATTCAGAAGAAGTTCCGATAAAACCTAACTATGATGATGTTGTTACATGTAAAACAGGATGTGTTTGTACTGGTGGTACTAAGAAGTGCGCTATTAAAAGACAAATACCGGGAAGTATATCATTCGTTCCTCCGGTTGCAGGAATGATAATTGGTGGAGAGGTTATAAAAGATATATTAGAAATAAAGTAATACTAGATTCAGGTATTGGTCTAAAAGCTTCAAGTATATAGTAAATTTATAGTGATTGATTTTAACTGACTCTTTTGGTGAAGTATATTGTATTTTTTTTAGTAAAAGGATACTATATATTTACTTGAAAGAGTTAGTTTTTTTATTAATTATAGACAAATCTAAAAGAAGGTGAGCATCATGAAGCGTATTGATAGAATTTACAATTATATCGAAAATAACTCGAAAAAATTTACAAAGAATAAGCTCTTAGAAGTTAAAGGATTTAGCGCGCAAGAAATAGGAGAATATCTTGAAATATTAAGAAGTAACGTATCAAGGGAACTTAATACACTATGTAGAGATTCCAAAATTATCAAGATTAAAAATAGACCCGTTCTTTATTTCGATAGAAAAAGCTTTGAGGAAATATTATCTATAAAGTTACCAGACGATTTGGAAGAGATATCAGATATAATGGAATTTGCCTCAAGTGAAGATGTGGTAAGAGATGAAGAAAAATCTCCTTTTAACTATTTAATTGGAGCTAATACCAGCCTAAAAAATCAAATCGAACAAGCAAAGGCTGCGCTCTTATATCCTCCTAATGGACTTCACACATTGATAATTGGAAGTACAGGAGTTGGGAAAAGCTTATTTGTTAATATAATGTACCAGTATTCAAAATATATAAAAAAATTACCTGAAGATGCGCCTTTTGTTGTTTTCAATTGTGCGGATTATGCTAATAATCCACAATTACTTTTATCGTATATTTTTGGACATATTAAGGGTGCTTTTACAGGGGCTGATAAGGAAAAAGAGGGAATTGTTGAAAAGGCTGATGGAGGAATATTATTTTTAGATGAGATACATAGATTACCACCAGAAGGGCAAGAAATGATTTTCTATTTTATGGATACAGGAACCTATAATAAGCTTGGAGAAACAGATAGGCAGCGCAAAGCTAACGTATTGTTAATAGGTGCTACAACAGAAGATCCTAATTCTACATTACTAAATACTTTTATTAGAAGAATTCCTATAACCATAGTTATTCCTAACTTTGAAGAGAGATCATTACAAGATAAATTGGAACTTATACACTACTTACTTTCTAAGGAAGCTCAACGGGTAAATAAGACTATTAAAATTTCATCGGAATCGATAAAAGCATTAATTGGAAGTACAACATATGGAAATGTGGGTCAATTAAAGTCAAATATACAGCTAGTTTGTGCCACAGGATTTCTAAATTGCATGAATACAGATAAATGTATTGAGATAAATTTAGATTTACTACCAGAAAGTATGAGAAATGGGATACTTAATTTTGAAGGTAAAATAAAAGATGATTCCAATTTTTGGGGAAGGGTTCCTAGTACATTAGTGGTTAAACCTGATGGTAACAAAACTTTTTTAGAGACTGACGCTTATGAGCCACCATTTAATATTTACAATATTATAGAGGACAAGGCATTTGTTTTACAAGAAGAAGGTATGAGTGACCAGGATATTAAAAATTATATAACAACAGATATAAATGTTCATTTAAAGCAATTTTATGCTAGATTCAAGAATGATGCGTATCGTAGAGAAGGTTTATTGAAAATTGTTGATAAAGATATTGTTGATTTTGCTGAAGAAATAAAAATGTTAGCTGAAAATAGATTGAGCAGAAAGTTAAGTGATAGATTTATATATGCCATAAGCCTACATTTCAGCGCGTTATTTAATCGTATAAAGAAAAACACAGTATCATTTTCAACAAATATTGAGTTAACATTATCATCTAATAGTAAAGAATATGGAGTAGCTAAAGAGATTCATAAGTTAATAGAGGATAGATATAACTTAATAATTCCAGAAGTTGAAATAGAATATTTAGCTTTACTTCTAAGCTCAATACAAGAATTATCACATCAAGAAAGAGTTGGAATAGTAGTTGCATCTCATGGTACAAGCACTGCTACAAGCATGGTGGCGGTGGCTAAAAAACTTTTTGATGCAGATAATATTGCAGCAGTTGATATGCCGCTTGAAAGAAAACCTTCTGATATTATAGATAGTGTTATTGAAAAAGTTAAGCAAGTAGATGAAGGGAAAGGTGTATTACTTTTAGTAGATATGGGATCTTTAAATAGTTTTGGTGAAACTATAACGAAAAAGACCAAGATAAATATTAAGAGTATTGATATGGTATCAACGGCTCTAGTACTAGAAGCAGTCAGAAAATGCTCAATTTTTGATGCTGATCTAAATTCAGTATATTCATATTTAATTACTGATTTTAGAGGATATACTAATAATATGATGACAGAAGGTAAAATGGGAGAAGAGAATGCTATAATTACAATTTGCTCCACAGGTAAGGGCGCTGCGATTAAACTCAAAGAGTTAGTTGAAGCTGTAGCAAAGAATATCTCAATTAACGATAATGTTAGAATAATCCCAGTAGGATTAAATAATCTAAATGAGTCAATAAAACAGATTTCGCGGAAAAATAAAATTTTAGCACTTGTGGGAATAGCAAATCCTAATATGGGAATTCCCTTTATATCGATTGAAGAACTAATTGATGGATCTGGAGAAAATATTTTAAGAAATATAATTGAAGGAAAGGATATTAATCCGGTTATAAAAGGAGAAAATCAGATTGTTTTAAAAAATCTTTGTAAGCAAACTTTAACAGAGATTTTAACCTTTCTTAATCCTGAAAAGATATATTCGTTATTAGATGATTTTATAAAATCTATCGAAAAATCTTTGAATGTACATTATGAGAATCCAACTAAACTAAGAATTATGTTTCATGTTGCATGTGCATTAGAAAGGATGCTTTTAAATAATGGACTGGTATATGATTCATCTGATTCAGAATTAAATCCAAGATATCTGGAAGTGTTAAGAAGAGCAAATTTAATATTTAAAGAAGCTTTATCAATAGAGCTGACGGATGATGAGCTATACTATATGATTGATGTTATAGATGTGTGTTAAATTTAGTTTATATAAGAAAAATAATGTGTCAAAATACAATTAAAAGTGTGTCAAATAATACTTTAGAGTGTCAAGGTGAAAACTTATCCGCATTGTATGCGTTTAGAATTCATGTTTGGAGAAAGGTATTTGTTGACACACTTTTTTTGGCATGGGAATTGCTAGGTATATTGGTATAGAAATAATATATGTAGCAGGAAAGGATGATGAAATAATGATAGCAGTAATCATAGGTACTCATGGTATATTCTCGGAAGAAATCCTTAAATCAGCTGAAATGATTTTTGGAGTCCAAGAAAATGTGAGAAGTGTTACTTTTCAGCCAGGCGAGGGTATAGATGCTCTAGTTGAAAAATACAATTCACTTATAGAAAAAATGAATTCAACAGATGGCGTATTGTTCATGGTAGACCTTTTTGGAGGAAGTCCATTTAATGCAGCGAGCATAATTGCAATGAAGCATGAGAATATGGAAATTGTGACAGGTGTTAATCTCCCAATGATATTAGAGGTTCTAGGAAGTAGAGATTTTTCAAGTGTGTCAGAACTTTTATCAATTGCAGAAAATTCGGGAAAGGAGGCTATAAGAACTTTATCTAAAAATATTGCAGAGGATCTAGATGATGAGATAATATAGCAACCTATGATTAGTTAGTATAAGAATTACATGAATTTAATTATAATATGAAATTTGAAAGGTGAGATATAAAGATGGAAATTAGTTTTGTAAGAATAGATGACAGATTAATACATGGACAAGTTGCAACAGTTTGGACAAAGTATAGTGGATGCAATAGAATATTTGCCTGCAGTGATGAAGTTGCAGCAGATGACTTAAGAAAACAATTAGTAATTCAAGTAGCGCCTCCAGGGATAAAAGCATATGTGCTTCCAATAGCAAAGGCAATTGAAGCATATAATAATCCTAAATTTGACAGTTTTAAAACTTTATTCTTATTTACAAACCCTACAGATGTATTAAGAATGGTTGAAGGTGGAGTACCTATTAAATCTGTAAACGTTGGAGGAATGTGCTATAAGGCTGGAGATAAACAGGTTACAAATGCATTATGCATGAATGATGTTGATATTGAGGCATTTAAAAAGCTTAATGAAAAAGGCATCGAATTAGAGGTGAGGAAACTAGCAAAAGATCCTAAAGTAAATTTGATGGACAAATTTAAAGAATTACAACTTATATAGACATAAATTTTACCTAAAACCAAAGATAAGATCCTTTAAAAACTCTTAGATTTTGATAGAAGGAATAATAAATCCTGTTAAAAGATTAGATATATAAAATTTAAAAAAGTTTTTATATATAAATTAAAAGAAAGAGGGGAATTTACAAATGAGCACTTTACAATTAATTTTATTAGTAATAGTTGCAGCAATTACTGGTATGGCAAGTGTACTTGATGAGGCACAATTTCATAGACCAATAATTGCATGTACATTGGTTGGACTTGTACTAGGGGATATTAAAACAGGAATTATACTAGGTGGAACACTTGAAATGCTAGCATTAGGATGGATGAATGTTGGTGCAGCTATGGCACCAGATGCGGCGCTTGCAAGTGTAATTTCAGCAATACTTGTTATAATCGGTAAACAATCAATTGGAGCAGGTATAGCAGTAGCAGTACCAATTGCAGCTGCAGGACAAGTTCTTACTATATTTGTGAGAACAATAACTGTATTTTTCCAACACTTAGCTGATAAATATGCTGAAAAGGGTAACACAAGAGGAATAGAAATGTGTCATATACTAGGGCTATCACTTCAAGCAATACGTGTAGCGATACCAGCAGCCATAGTAGGAGTACTTGCAGGAACAGATGCAGTAAATGCAGCACTTGCAGCTATACCACAAGTTATTACAAGAGGACTTCAAGTGTCAGGTGGATTTATAGTAGTTGTTGGTTATGCAATGGTAATGAATATGATGAATAGTAAATCATTACTACCATTCTTCTTCATTGGATTTCTACTAGCAGCATTTACAAACTTCAATTTAATTGGTTTTGGTGCTGTAGGTGTTATTGCAGCAATATTCCATATAAAATCAATAGCTAATGAAGGTAAAGTAGCAGTAGCTGGAACAGG
This sequence comes from Clostridium sp. MF28, assembly GCF_002969175.1. NCBI lineage: Bacteria > Bacillati > Bacillota > Clostridia > Eubacteriales > Clostridiaceae > Clostridium > Clostridium sp. MF28. Next base: position 3,067,981 of record NZ_CP014331.1, on the reverse strand, counting down.
AAGTATTGATGATATTGATGATTCAGAGTTAATGTAAGTACGGAAAGGAGATAAAATAATGAGTGAAAAGAAATTAAATAAAAGTGATATAGTAAAAATGTTTATCCGTTCAAATTTCTTATTGGGATCATTTAATTTTGAAAGAATGCAAGCAATAGGTTTTTGTGTTACATTAATTCCAGCTTTGAAGAAATTATATAAAGGTGACGAATTAAGTGCAGCACTTAAAAGACATTTGGAATTCTTTAATACACAACCATTTATGGCAACGCCAATTATGGGAATAACAGCAGCTATGGAAGAACAAAAGGCAAATGGGGCAGATATAGATGAGGCATCAATAAGTGGTGTTAAGATTGGTCTTATGGGACCACTTGCCGGAGTTGGAGACCCAATATTCTGGGGAACACTAAGACCTGTGCTTGCAGCATTAGGGGCAGGACTTGCACTTACAGGAAGTATAATTGGACCATTAATTTTCTTCATAGGATTCAATGCAATAAGACTTGCAACAAACTGGTATGGAATGTTCTATGGATATGAAAAAGGAACTCAATTAGTTGCTGATATGGGAGGAAATAAACTTAGATATCTTACAGAAGGTGCTTCAGTACTTGGATTACTTGTTATAGGTGGTCTTGTTTCAAAATGGACAACTGTTAATATACCTTTTGTTCTCTCTAAATATACACAAGCTGATGGAAAAGAAGTAGTTACAACTATTCAAAGTGTACTAGACAGCTTAATGCCAGGATTAGTTCCGCTTTTACTAACATTTTTATGTATGTATCTATTAAAGAAGAACGTGAATCCATTAATAATAATCTTTGGATTATTTGCAGTAGGTATTTTGGGCGTAGCTTGTGGAATATTACAGTAGATATATAAATATCAAATAAATAAACGGTTAAATTAGATAATATAGTAAACTTCCTTAAAAATAGAACCCGCAATATATTAGCATGGTATGTAGAAATATCAACAATATATTGTGGGTTTTGTGTATAAGTATGTACTAAATCCGACTTTTGTGGATAAAATTTATGCATTAGGTCTAAGTATATAGCTACAATAGTAAATTTGCATTTGATATCTGAATAATGTAAGTTCACAATCAAGATTAAATCTAGAAAACCAATATTAGTATATATGGTACTATAAAAATATGAAATATATAATCTCTTATATATTTTAAAAAGAGAGGGTTATTTATGAAACTAGAGTATAATTATATTGCTTTTCTAATTATCAATTTTTAGTTAGTGTAAGAAGGGCGTATAGGGTTATGAGGTGGCACTTATGTAACCAGTAATAATCTTCTATATAGAATTTAGGGAAATATAATTGATAAGAGTAACTAAGATTACAGCAAAAAGGAAAATTAAAATAAGTGTTGAATGATTATATAGGAATGTTGAATAGTGAAATTGAAAATAATAAATAATGGATTAAGAATCGAGAAGACAGATTTTCATAATTGTAGAGGGGAATTATATGGAATCAAACATGAAAGTAAAGATACAAGGAAATAGATCGAATAAAACAGAATATTTAATAAGAGATATAGATGATATTATCATTGGTAGATTCAGTACTGATGAATTAACTGACAGAAGCAAAACATGCAACGTCAATCTTAAGTTCTATAGAGAATATAATTATGAATTATTAAGTGATACACTATCGCTTATATTAAAGGGAATATTTAAAGATTCGAATATTTTTAAGGTTAACATAAAAGTTCTTGAAAAAATAGACTTAACTGCATTTTTAGATCTAGGTTTTACTCTAGAAGGAATATTTAATGAAAATGAATATTTTCAAGGTGAATATCTTGATGAACTGTCATTTGGTATAACTAGAATTGAATATGACCAAATGTGCAGGTATTCATTAGTGGAATTAAAAGGGGAAAATATAATTCTTAGAAATCTGACTCCTAGCAATGCTCAAGAAATGTTGGATTATTATAAAAGAAATAAAAATTACTTGGCTCCTTTCGAACCAAGTAGAGATAGTGATTTCTACACAGTTGAGACACAAAGAAAATTGTTAAATAAGAGTTATAAGGAATTTTTAAATGGAACAAGTGTAGATTTGGGTATTTTTAAAGAAGAAAAATTGATTGGAAAGATAAAACTTTCACGAATTATATATGGATCGTTGAAGAATGGCATATTAGGTTATTCAATAGATGAAAATGAGCAGGGGAATGGCTATATGCAAGAGAGTGTAAAACTGCTACTAAATTATGCGTTTAAAGAATGTGGTCTTCATAGAATAGAAGCATCAGCTTTGATAAATAACAAAAAATCCAAAAATGTATTAACTAAATGTGGATTCAGATTAATTGGAGTAAATGAAAAATATCTATTAATTAATGGAAAGTGGGAGGATCATGAGACCTATTATATATTAGAAGAATACTT
>NZ_CP014331.1:3043052-3055552 GCF_002969175.1 Clostridium sp. MF28 | reverse complement strand
GGGGAAGGTTCTACGGAACCGAAGTATCTGATTCCATGCTTCCAAGAAAAGCATCTAGAAAGAGAAGTAGTGCCCGTACCGCAAACCGACACAGGTAGATGAGGAGAGAATCCTAAGGCCGACGGAAGAATTGCAGTTAAGGAACTAGGCAAATTGACCCCGTAACTTCGGGAGAAGGGGTGCCTGAGAAATCAGGCCGCAGAGAATAGGCACAAGCAACTGTTTAACAAAAACACAGGTCTCTGCTAAAGCGAAAGCTGATGTATAGGGGCTGACGCCTGCCCGGTGCTGGAAGGTTAAGGGGAACACTTAGCAAAGTTTTGCGAAGGTGTGAACTTAAGCCCCAGTAAACGGCGGCCGTAACTATAACGGTCCTAAGGTAGCGAAATTCCTTGTCAGGTAAGTTCTGACCCGCACGAATGGCGTAATGACTTGTGCACTGTCTCAACTGCAAATCCGGCGAAGTTGTAGTGCGAGTGAAGATGCTCGCTACCCGCGATTGGACGGAAAGACCCCGTAGAGCTTTACTGTAGCTTAGCATTGAATTTCGGTATTGTCTGTACAGGATAGGTGGGAGACTGGGAAACTAGGGCGTCAGCCTTGGTGGAGTCGTTGTTGGGATACCACCCTGATAGTATTGAAGTTCTAACTGGATGCCATGAAACTGGTGACAGGACATTGTTAGGTGGGCAGTTTGACTGGGGCGGTCGCCTCCTAAAATGTAACGGAGGCGCCCAAAGGTTCCCTCAGAACGGTCGGAAATCGTTCGAAGAGTGTAAAGGCAGAAGGGAGCCTGACTGCGACACCTACAAGTGGAGCAGGGACGAAAGTCGGGCTTAGTGATCCGGTGGTACCTCGTGGGAGGGCCATCGCTCAACGGATAAAAGCTACCTCGGGGATAACAGGCTGATCTCCCCCAAGAGTTCACATCGACGGGGAGGTTTGGCACCTCGATGTCGGCTCGTCGCATCCTGGGGCTGAAGTAGGTCCCAAGGGTTGGGCTGTTCGCCCATTAAAGCGGCACGCGAGCTGGGTTCAGAACGTCGTGAGACAGTTCGGTCCCTATCCGTCGCGGGCGTAGGAAATTTGAGAGGAGCTGTCCTTAGTACGAGAGGACCGGGATGGACTGACCTATGGTGTACCAGTTGTTTCGCCAGAAGCATAGCTGGGTAGCTAAGTCGGGAAGGGATAAACGCTGAAAGCATCTAAGTGTGAAGCCCACCTCAAGATGAGATTTCCCATAGCATAAGCTAGTAAGACCCCTTGAAGACTACAAGGTTGATAGGTCAGAGGTGTAAGTGTGGTAACATATTTAGCTGACTGATACTAATAGGTCGAGGGCTTGACCAATATAGTCAAGTTGTAAATACATTAAAGAAACTGTGTGCAATTTTGAAAGAACAAAGTTTTTTCAAATTGAAGATCTCGTGATGATGGCATAGAGGTAACACTCCTTCCCATTCCGAACAGGAAAGTTAAGGTCTATAGCGCCGATGGTACTGCATGGGAGACTGTGTGGCAGAGTAGGACGTTGCGAGGTAAGCAAAAAAGATAGTTGTAATAACTATCTTTTTTTATTTTATAATATTTCGCACTTTTAATAAGTAGGCTCTATGGTATTAATTGATTCATATGCTTGAATTGTATTATTTAAAATATATGAATAATTATAAAGTTTAAGGTAATATATTAAAGTTGTTTTAATACTAATTGTTAAAGAGAGGATTCAAGATATGGATTCTCTTTTTTTATGGTATGAATTTTGGTAAATTAAACACTATTATCATTGGTTAGATAGTGAAGATCGCCCTGTGATCATGATTTTAAAAAGATATATAAGTGACATGAGTTTAAAATCATTTTTCCAATATTAAAAACTTAGCAGAATAAAACTTAGGTGCTGCTCACTTTATTTCCTAATACACAGCGTCTTTTATGCGCTTGATTATTGCTATTCTGTGAATTGATTTTAAATTTAATAAAATGAATGATTGAATATTATACATTATATATGGATAAAAATATATATTTATTATATTAAAAGTTAAATTAATTATAATTTTTATTAAAAATAAAGAAAAATAAGTGAAAAGTACCATAAAATTTGGTAAGATATATATATAGTGAGAATTATAATAAAGAGAAGCATTTAATTTAGTTTATGAGAGGGATATGAATATGGATGGGGGTATAGTTTAATGCAAAATGATCCTAAAAGCAGTAAGATTAAAGATAAAGATGAAATAGGTCCTAGAGATATGAACGGTTTGACAGAAGAAGACGGAAAAGTATCTATCGAAGATAATTCATCTGTTGAGAAAAGAATAAGTAAGACAAAGGGAAGAGCGAAAAAGAAAATTTCCTCAAAGGAAACAACTGAATTAAATCCAATTAATAATCTAGATATTAAGGTAAAAGACATTACTACAAATGATAAAGAAATTGGTATTAAATCTAAAGGGAGTTTAAAGAAATCTAAGGCAATTGATAAGAAGAATGCGTTGGAGAATAAAAACGAAGAAAAAATTATTTTAAAAGAAGAGAATAATAAAGAATCTGAATTGGAGGGTGGAGATAATATTAATAAATCTAAATCCACCAAAACGAATGAATTAAATGTACAATCAAAGACAAAAAGAACAACTAATAAATCTTCAAAAGGGAAATCTGCAGTAACTTCAACAAAAGCAAGCGCAAGAAAAAAATCAGCTTCAAAAGAATTAATGGGAGAATTTCAAGCAGAAGGGGAGAAGATTGAAAAGTCGAAAACAGAACATAGTAAAATTAATGTTAAAAAGAGAACAGAAAGTATTGATAAATCTGAAATAACTAATCTTAACACATATTTGTTTCATCAAGGTAAAAACTATGAATCTTATAATATTTTAGGCTCACATATTAAAACTGAGAAAAGAAAGAAAGGTGTGCAATTTGTAACGTGGGCACCTAATGCAAAAGATGTATATGTAGTTGGGGATTTTAATAATTTCGAAGTAAAAGAGGAATACAAACTTGAAAGAATAACTGAAAATGGATTATGGAGAGGCTTTTTTTATACTGCGAAGGCCGGAAATAGATACAAGTATTGTATAGTGGGAAGCGATGGAGAGATGGGAGAATACAAAGCCGATCCGTATGCAATACAAAGTGAATTGAGACCAGATAATGCATCAATAGTATATAAGCCTAAAGCTTTCAAATGGAATGATAAAAAATGGATTGATCAAAGAAATAAAATAAATGTACTTGAGCAACCATTAAATATATATGAGATACATTTGGGCTCATGGAAGACAAATAAAGATGGCGGATTCTTAAAATACGAAGAAATCGCAGAAGATTTACCTAAGTATGTAAAAGATATGGGATATACACATGTAGAGCTTATGCCGCTTATTGAACATCCATTGGATGCTTCTTGGGGATATCAGGGGACAGGTTATTATTCACCAACAAGTAGGTATGGGGATTATGAAGGTATTAAAATTTTAATAAATAAATTGCATGAGGCTAATATAGGAGTAATAATGGATTGGGTTCCAGGTCATTTTTGTAAGGATGCTCACGGATTATATAAGTTTGATGGAACACCAACATACGAATATCAAGAAGAATGGAGAGCGGAAAATAAGGGTTGGGGAACTTGTAATTTTGATCTAGGTAGAGATGAAGTTAAAAGTTATTTAATATCGAATGCATTATACTGGTATAAAGAGTTCCATATTGATGGATTAAGGGTTGATGCTGTATCAAGCATACTTTACTTGGATTATAGCAGATCGCCCGGGGAATGGATACCAAACAAATATGGAGGAAATGGGAATTTAGAAGCAATAGATTTTCTAAAGGAGTTAAATAAAGCAGTATTTGCAGAATATCCGACTGCACTTATGATTGCAGAGGAATCAACATCTTGGCCTAATGTCACAAAACCTGCAATTTATGATGGTTTGGGATTCAACTTAAAATGGAATATGGGTTGGATGAATGATACATTAGAGTATGTCGAAATAGATCCTAAATATAGAAAACATAATCATAAAAATATAACATTTGCGATGATGTATAATTATGCTGAAAATTATTTATTGCCACTTTCACACGATGAAGTTGTTCATGGTAAGAAATCATTGGTAAACAAAATGTGGGGAGATGAATGGAATAAGTTTGCAGGTCTCCGAGCGTTTATGTGTTATATGATGGGACATCCGGGCAAAAAGTTATCGTTTATGGGGTGCGAATTTGCTCAGAAAATTGAGTGGAGAGAATATGAGGAATTAAAATGGAACCTAATCGATGATTTAGGAATCCATAAAAAAACTCAATTATTTTTTAAGGATTTAAACAATCTATACCTTAATAATAAAGCTTTTTGGGAGCTCGATCATGACTATAGAGGCTTTAATTGGATAGAAGCCGATAATAATGAACAAAGCATATTAATTTTTGCTAGAAGAAGTAGAAATGATAAAGATACACTGATTTTTATAATTAATTTTACTTCTATTGTGTATTATGATTATCAAATTGGAGTACCATTTTTGGGGAGCTATGAAGAAGTATTTAATTCTGATGATAGTAAATATGGTGGTTCAGGTCAGATTATGGGTGAAATGCTTGTATCTGAAAAGACTCAATTCCACAATCAACCATATTCTTTGAAAGTAAAAGTGCCTCCAATGGCAACATTAATATTAAAAGTGAATGAAATTAATGTAGATCAAGAAATTAAAGAAAAAGATGAATAAAAGGTTAAAAAGACCGTTTGAGAAAGTAAATATTATAAAAATATCTATAGTATAATGATATAAATTTATTTGCTAGAGGTTGAGGGGGATAAAGAATGAGAGTTTTATTTGTAGCATCTGAAGCTAGTCCGTTCATTAAAACAGGGGGGCTCGGAGATGTTGCTGGGGCATTACCAAAAGCACTTGCACAAAAAAATGCAGATGTAAGAGTTGTTATACCAAAGTATAAAGAAATTAGTTGGGAAGTAAGAGACAAGCTAAGGTTTGTTAAATGGTTTAATGTTAAAGTTGGATGGAGAGAACAATTTTGTGGCGTATGGGAATGCTTTCATAATGGAGTAACATATTATGTTTTAGATAATGAAGCATATTTTAAGAGAGATGAAGTCTATGGATTCTATGATGATGCAGAGAGATTTGCGTTCTTTGATAGGGCCGTATTAGACATGTTGAGGCAAATAGATTGGCAGCCAGATCTTATACACTGCAATGACTGGCAAACTGGGATGTTACCTGTACTATTAAAATTTGAATATAAAAGAAATGATATGTTCTATTGGAAGATGAAATGTGTATATTCAATTCATAATATAGCATTTCAAGGAGTATTTGATCCTCAAATATTACCGGAGTTATTTGGATTTGATATGGAGCTTTATAATAACACATGCTTAAAATTTGATGATGGCGTAAGTTATATGAAGGGTGGATTATGCTATTCAGATGTTATTACAACTGTTAGTAATACTTATGCATACGAAATACAAACACCTGAGTATGGTCAAAGATTGGATGGAGTATTAAGAGAGAGGTCCTATGCATTAAGAGGAATAACAAATGGTATAGATTATGATGAATTTAATCCGAAGACAGATAAATTTATTAAAAAGAACTATAGTATAAACTCTATTGAAGATAAAGCAATAAACAAGACGGAGTTACAAAAAGAGCTAGGGCTAACTGTTGATAAAAATATACCAATGCTGGCGATGGTAACTAGATTGACAAGTCAAAAGGGAATGGATCTATTAGTAAATATTTCTGATAAACTATTACAAGAAAATGTTCAACTAGTTATTCTAGGAACGGGAGATAAGCATTATGAGGAACATTTTAAATGGCTAGATTCTAGATATGGAAATAAGGTGTCTGCTAATATTAAATTTGATAATGGGTTAGCAAATAAAATTTATGCAGCATGTGATATGTTTTTAATGCCTTCACTTTTTGAACCATGTGGATTAGGGCAATTAATAGCACTTAGATATGGTTCTATTCCTATAGTTAGGGAAACTGGGGGACTCAAGGATACAATAATTGCATATAATGAGTATACTGGAGAAGGTAATGGGTTTAGTTTCAGAAATTACAATTCAGATGAGTTATACAATATAATAGAATATGCGTTATGGATATATAAGGATAAGGGTAAGTGGGAAAATCTAATCGAAAATGCAATGAATTCTGATAATAGCTGGAATAGGTCAGCTCAAATATATTTAGATTTATATAGAGAATTAACAGGACAAGATTAAGATGAGGACATAATGTTATGAGGGGGTATATCAATGCTCGAAATGGATAAAAAAACATTTAAAAAAGCTTATGTAAATAAGTTTTTAGAAATGCATGGTATTGAGTTAAAAGAAGGAACTAATCAACAAAAGTATGATGCTTTGGGAAGCTTAGTAAGGGATTATGTTACAAGAACTTGGCTTAAAACAAATAAAAAATATAATAAGACTGGGGAGAAGCAAGTTTATTATTTTTCTATGGAATTTTTACTGGGACGGTTACTTGGAGATGCTTTATTAAATATAGGCATAAGAGATATATGTAAAGAAGCGTTATCAGATTTAAATATAAATTTAGAAGAGTTGGAAAACTTGGAGCAAGACCAAGGACTAGGTAATGGTGGATTGGGAAGACTTGCAGCATGCTTCTTGGATTCAATGGCATCTTTAAATATTCCAGGAAACGGGTGTGGGATTAGATATAAATATGGATTTTTTCAGCAAAAAATTATAGACGGAAAACAAGTTGAGGTATCTGATGATTGGTTAAAGCTAGGAAACGTCTGGGAGAAGAGAAAAGCAGAAAAAGCAGAAATTGTTAAGTTTGGTGGAGAAATAAAAGTAAGCGAAATAAATGGACGCTTAAGCTTTATGCATATAAATTATGAGCCTGTATTGGCAGTCCCATATGATACTCCAATTGTAGGGTACGAAAATGAAATTGTAAATACCCTTAGATTATGGAGTGCGGAGGCGGTTTCAAACGAGTTTGATTTTTCATCATTTAGTAGAGGTGATTTTCTCCAAGCAATTAAGTATAAAAATTCAGTTGAATCAATTTCGCAAGTGCTGTATCCAGAAGATTCATTTTATGAAGGTAAAATGTTAAGATTAAAGCAGCAATATTTCTTTGTTTCAGCGGGAGTTCAAAGCATTATAAGGCACTGTAAAAAGCATGGAAAAGATATATTGTTACTAGATGAAAAAGTGGCGATTCATATAAATGATACTCATCCTACACTTGCGATACCGGAACTTATGAGAATATTATTGGATGAAGAAGGGTTAGAATGGGATACGGCTTGGAGAATAACAACTAATACAATATCGTACACTAATCACACAATTTTGGCAGAAGCTTTGGAAAAATGGCCAATAGATATGTTTCAAAAATTGCTTCCAAGAATATATATGATTGTTGAAGAAATTAATAAAAGATATTGTGCAGAACTTTTAACTAAATATCCAGGCAACCTTGAAAAAGTTAGAAGAATGGCGATAATAGCTGATGAGCAAGTCAAGATGGCACATCTAGCGATTGTAGGCAGTCATAGTGTAAATGGGGTAGCAAAACTTCATACAGAAATATTGAAGAAAAAAGAGATGACAGACTTCTATTATCTTTATCCAAATAAATTCAATAATAAAACTAATGGAATTACTCATAGAAGATGGCTTTTAAAAAGTAATCCAGAGCTTACAAAACTAATTAAAGATACAATTGGAGATAGCTTTATAAGACATCCACTTGATCTAAAGAACTTTGAGAGGCATTTGTATGATGAAGTGATTCTAGAACAGTTAGGAAAAATTAAAAAATTTAACAAAGAAAAGCTAGCAAGTATAATATTAGAGAACGATAATGTAAGAGTGGATCCTGATTCTATATTTGATGTTCAAGTAAAAAGAATACATGCTTATAAGAGGCAAGTACTTAATTGTTTAAGAATAATGGATTTATATAATAAATTAATTGATGATCCTAATTACGATATAGTTCCAAGGACATTCATCTTTGGAGGAAAAGCTGCACCAGGTTATTATTTAGCTAAAAATACTATTGAATTAATAAATTGTGTTGCAAACAAAATAAATAATGATTCTAGAGTAAATGAAAAGATAAAAGTTGTTTTTATTCAAAATTATAGAGTTTCACTAGCTGAACAAATAATCCCGGGGACAGATGTAAGTGAGCAGATCTCAACGACAACAAAAGAAGCTTCAGGAACATCAAATATGAAATTTATGATGAACGGAGCTATCACAGTAGCAACATTAGATGGGGCAAATATTGAAATAAAAGATGAAGTTACAGATGATAATATAGTGATATTTGGATTAACTGCAGATGAAGTATTGAATTATTACAAAAATGGAGGATATAAATCTATTGATATATACAACAATGATATTAGAGTAAAAAGGGTAATTGATGATTTAATAAACGGAAAATATCATAGTGATAAAAATAAATTTAGAAGTATATATGAAAATCTAATAAATTATAATGATGAGTTTTTTGTTTTACAAGATTTTGACTCATATTTAAAAGCTCAAGATAAGATTGATACTCTTTATAGGAATGCTAGTAAGTGGCAAAGAATGTGTGGAATTAATATTGCACATTCAGGGATATTCTCATCTGACAGAACAATAGAAGAATATGCAACAGGTATTTGGGGATCAGAGGTAATCTATAAGAATCTATAGGAGGATTAACTGAATGAATGATATACAGGTATTACATGACTCTCAAAGCATAAGATTTAGAAGGCCCTTTGGCGCTGTAGAGGCTGGTCAAAAGGTTAAGATATCTATTAATATTAATAAAGACATAATTGTAGCAATCGAATTGATAAAATTCGATGGAACTAAAATGAATATGGGAATGAACAAGGAATATTTAAATAATGGTGAATTTAATATTCTGCAGAAATTGATACATCTGATGCTTTGGGGATATTAGAATACTATTTTATTTTAATAGATGGGTATGACAGAGTATATTATGGAAATAATGACAATCATTTGGGAGGAGTTGGCCAAATATATACTTATAATCCTGTGCCATATCAAATAACTGTATATGAAAAGTCATTCGTACCAAGATGGTATAAAGAAGGTGTAATATACCATATTCTAATAGATAGATTTTACAATGGAAATGAAAATAAAATTATAGATAATACAAAAGAAAACTCATTTATATACGGAAGATGGGATGATAGCCCTATGTATATTAGAGATAGTTTTGGAAAAATTGCCAGGTGGGATTTTTATGGAGGAAATCTAAAGGGGATAATAAAGAAATTAGATTATATAAAGGAATTGGGAGCTAATATAATAAAGTTAAGCCCAATATTTAAATCCCCTAGTTGCCATAAATATGATACAGCGGACTATGAAATTGTAGATGAAATGTTCGGCACAAATGGTGAATTTAGAGAATTATGTAAAGTGGCAAATAGTAAAGGAATTAAAATTATTCTAGATATTGTACTGAGCTATACAAGCTCTGATAGTAAATATTTTAATAAACTAGGAAATTACGACGATGTTGGAGCGTATAATTCACCAAACTCTAGATTTTATGATTGGTATAAATTTATTACATATCCATATAGGTATGAATCTTGGTGGGGAATGGATGATAGACCGAATGTTAACTCGATGCAAAAAGAATATGTTGACTATATTATAAGTGGAGATAATTCTATTATAAATAAGTGGACAGATATGGGAGTTAGCGGATGGTTTTTAAATGTGACAGATGAGCTTCCAGATGAATTTATAGAACTAATAAGAAAGAAAATCGGAGAAATAAATAAGGATACTGTACTTTTAGGTGATATATGGGAAGACGCATCTAATAAGATAAGTTATTCAAGAAGACGAAAATATTTACAAGGGAATGAAGTGCAAGCTGCAACTAATTATCCCTTAAGGGAAAGTTTAATTAATTTTATCAAGGGGTATATAAAGTCAGATAAGTTAAGACAAAAAATTATGTCATTGTACGAGAATTATCCAAGAGAAAGTTTTTATGGAAATATAAATATTTTAGGTACCAATGATACAGAAAGAATTTTAACTGTTCTGGATGAAAATATATCACTGTTAAAATTACTTATAGCAATTCAATTTACTTTGCCAGGAGTACCACTAATATACTATGGAGATGAAGCCGGCATAAAAGGTGGAAGAGAGCCTGATAATAGGAGAAGCTATCCATGGGGGAAAGAGAACAAAATGCTTGCTGATTTCTACCATAAAATAATTAAAATAAGAAATAATGAAGATGGTTTAAAAAAAGGGAAGTTAAGTATCTTTGAAACTGATCCAAACGTATTTGCGTTTGAAAGAAAATATGAAAATGAAAGCGTAATAGTATTAGTAAATGTTTCAAGCGAAGCTAAATTAATTAAAGAAATTAACTTAAGTGGAGATTATGTGAATTTACTTGATATTAGTGAAAAGTATAAGTTTGCAGGAAGTGATAGCGTTATAACTATCTTTCCATATGATTTGAAAATATTGCGTAGGATCTAGTTCATTGAGTTTGATTATATAATAAAAAATTGACAAATATTTTGATATATGCTTATGTGGAATTTAATGGAAAATAAATGTATAATATATTGTATGCAAAACTATAAATATAAATTCCAGGGGTAATCATATTATAAAATAATTATTAAAAATATAATATGCTTCTGCAAGTTCACTTAAATAAAAATGTAATAATAATCATTTTTTTTGAACATAGGAGCATATAATATAAAATTTATCTAATGAGAACAAACACATATGAGAGGAGATAATATTATGGGTAAAAATGAAATTGTGGCAATGATATTGGCTGGTGGACAAGGATCGAGGTTAGGGGTATTAACAAAAAAATTGGCTAAACCAGCAGTACCGTTTGGAGGAAAATATAGAATTATAGATTTTCCATTAAGCAATTGTTCGAATTCAGGAATATATACAGTAGGAGTATTAACGCAGTATAAACCGCTAGAATTAAATGCACATATTGGCATAGGAGAAGCATGGGATTTAGACAGGGCTCATGGAGGGGTACATGTATTGCCACCATATCAAGAAGAAAAAGGCGGAGAGTGGTATAAAGGTACTGCAAATGCAATTTATCAAAATATAGAATTTGTTGATAGATATGATCCAGAATATATTTTGATTTTATCTGGAGATCATATATATAAGATGGATTATACAAAGATGCTAGATTTCCATAAAGAAAAACAGGCAGAGGCAACTATAGCTGTTATTGAAGTGCCAATGGATGAAGCATCTCGATTTGGAATAATGAATACAAGGGAAGATTTATCAATATATGAATTCGAAGAAAAACCAAAAAACCCAAAAAATAATCTAGCATCAATGGGAATATATATTTTCAATTGGAAAACTCTAAAAAAATATTTGAGAGAGGATGAATCGGACAAGACATCAAAAAATGACTTCGGAATGAATATAATTCCAAGTATGCTTGGGAATGGAAATAAAATGGTTGCTTATCCATTTAAAGGATATTGGAAAGATGTTGGTACTATAGATAGCCTATGGGAAGCAAATATGGATTTGATAAGAGAAGATAATGAACTTGATTTACATGATGAGGAATGGAAGATATATTCAGTCAATCCAGTAAGGCCGGCACAATATATAGGCGAGAATGCAAAAGTATCTAATTCATTAGTTGTTGAAGGTTGTGTTGTTAATGGACAAGTGGAAAGCTCAATATTATTTCAAGGAGTTCAAATAGGAAAAAACTCAGTTGTTCGAGATTCAATAATTATGACGGATGCTAAAATAGGTGATAATGTAGTTATTGAAAAAGCAATTGTTGGAAGCGGAGCAATAGTTCGAAAAGACTGTAAGATTTCTTTAGGTGATGAAATAGCTATTATTGCAGCAAAAGAAGAAGTAAAAATGGGTACAGTTATAGAAAATAATAAAGCAGTTTAGCGAGATCACTAAGGGGGAGAAAGAAATGAAAAATTGTATTGGTATAATCAACTTAGATGAAAATGAAAACAGAATGGGTGAATTAGTAGTTAATAGATCTCTTGCTTCAGTTCCTATTGCAGCAAGATATAGAATTATAGATTTTATTTTATCAAATATGACTAACTCAGGAATTAATTGTATAGGAATATTTACAAAGAATAAGTCAAGGTCTCTAATAGACCATTTAACAAATGGAAGACCATGGGACTTAAATAGAAAAAAAGATGGATTAAAAGTTTTTAACTTTGGAAATGACGAGCCTGTTTATGATGATGTCCATAATTTCGCTGAAAACATACAATTTTTAACACATAGTAGAAGAGAGTATGTATTATTAGCACCAAGCTATATGATTTGTAATATAGATTACAATGAAGTTTTGGAATACCATAAGAGTACAGGTAAAGATATTACAATGGTATATAAGAAG
>NZ_CP014331.1:3030552-3038052 GCF_002969175.1 Clostridium sp. MF28 | reverse complement strand
GAACTAGGCAAATTGACCCCGTAACTTCGGGAGAAGGGGTGCCTGAGAAATCAGGCCGCAGAGAATAGGCACAAGCAACTGTTTAACAAAAACACAGGTCTCTGCTAAAGCGAAAGCTGATGTATAGGGGCTGACGCCTGCCCGGTGCTGGAAGGTTAAGGGGAACACTTAGTGGTAACGCGAAGGTGTGAACTTAAGCCCCAGTAAACGGCGGCCGTAACTATAACGGTCCTAAGGTAGCGAAATTCCTTGTCAGGTAAGTTCTGACCCGCACGAATGGCGTAATGACTTGTGCACTGTCTCAACTGCAAATCCGGCGAAGTTGTAGTGCGAGTGAAGATGCTCGCTACCCGCGATTGGACGGAAAGACCCCGTAGAGCTTTACTGTAGCTTAGCATTGAATTTCGGTATTGTCTGTACAGGATAGGTGGGAGACTGGGAAACTAGGGCGTCAGCCTTGGTGGAGTCGTTGTTGGGATACCACCCTGATAGTATTGAAGTTCTAACTGGATGCCATGAAACTGGTGACAGGACATTGTTAGGTGGGCAGTTTGACTGGGGCGGTCGCCTCCTAAAATGTAACGGAGGCGCCCAAAGGTTCCCTCAGAACGGTCGGAAATCGTTCGAAGAGTGTAAAGGCAGAAGGGAGCCTGACTGCGACACCTACAAGTGGAGCAGGGACGAAAGTCGGGCTTAGTGATCCGGTGGTACCTCGTGGGAGGGCCATCGCTCAACGGATAAAAGCTACCTCGGGGATAACAGGCTGATCTCCCCCAAGAGTTCACATCGACGGGGAGGTTTGGCACCTCGATGTCGGCTCGTCGCATCCTGGGGCTGAAGTAGGTCCCAAGGGTTGGGCTGTTCGCCCATTAAAGCGGCACGCGAGCTGGGTTCAGAACGTCGTGAGACAGTTCGGTCCCTATCCGTCGCGGGCGTAGGAAATTTGAGAGGAGCTGTCCTTAGTACGAGAGGACCGGGATGGACTGAC
Source organism: Clostridium sp. MF28 (assembly GCF_002969175.1). Taxonomy (NCBI): domain Bacteria; kingdom Bacillati; phylum Bacillota; class Clostridia; order Eubacteriales; family Clostridiaceae; genus Clostridium; species Clostridium sp. MF28. The sequence goes on along the minus strand of NZ_CP014331.1, from coordinate 3,037,064 downwards.
CTATGGTGTACCAGTTGTTTCGCCAGAAGCATAGCTGGGTAGCTAAGTCGGGAAGGGATAAACGCTGAAAGCATCTAAGTGTGAAGCCCACCTCAAGATGAGATTTCCCATAGCATAAGCTAGTAAGACCCCTTGAAGACTACAAGGTTGATAGGTCAGAGGTGTAAGTATGGTAACATATTTAGCTGACTGATACTAATAGGTCGAGGGCTTGACCAATATAGTCAAGTTGTAAATACATTAAAAAAACTATGTGCAATTTTGAAAGAACAAGGTTTTTTCAAATTGAAGATCTCGTGATGATGGCATAGAGGTAACACTCCTTCCCATTCCGAACAGGAAAGTTAAGGTCTATAGCGCCGATGGTACTGCATGGGAGACTGTGTGGCAGAGTAGGACGTTGCGAGGTAAGATTTGCGTGATTAGCTCAGTTGGTAGAGCACCTGACTCTTAATCAGGGTGTCCAGGGTTCGAATCCCTGATGACGCACCATAACAAAGGTTGTTAATTTTATTAACAACCTTTTTTGTTTTAAAATAAATTATTAAAGAAGTAATTTATTTTCAGTATTATAAACATTTAGGAATAAAAGATTGGATTAATTTATTAATTAGATAAATTTTGAATACGAAGACTGATTTTATATTCTTAGAAGAGAGTTAAGATAGTGTATAATATAATCCATAATATTTAATCGTGCATATATAAGTAATTATAAGTGAATAAATGAGTGTAAAATAATAATAATATGAGTAAGAATAAGTTTCTTAAAAGGAGTTAAATATGAGTTTAAAAAAAAGTAAAGTGGCTATTATAGGAACAGGATTAGTAGGGTCTAGTACAGCCTTTAGTCTGATGACTCAAGGGGTATGTGATGAGATATTAATGATTGATATAAATGAAGAAAAGGCTCTAGGGGAAGTAATGGATTTAAACCATTGTATTGAATATTTGAATAGAAATATAAGAATTGTCAGGGGAACTATGAGCAATGCGGGGATGTAGATATTGTGGTAATAACAGCTGGTGCACCGCCTAAGCAAGGGCAAACTAGATTAGATACACTAGAATTATCAGCTAAAATAGTAGAATCCATTGTAAGGCCAATAATGAAGAGTGGATTTAAAGGACACTTTATTGTTATTTCCAATCCGGTTGATATGATAGCATATCATGTTTATAAGATATCTGGGTTACCAAAGAGTCATATTATAGGAACTGGTACTTCAGTTGATTCAGCAAGACTAAAAAATTTCATTGGAGAACTATTAAATGTTGATCCGCGTAGTGTGCAAGGATATTCTATGGGAGAACACGGAGATTCACAGATGGTCCCATGGTCTCATGTTACAGTTGGAGGAAAGTCATTCTACGAGATATTAAAAGACAATAAAGATAGAGTAGGAGAAGTTGACTTAGATAAACTAGTACTGGAAACAGCGAGAGCAGGTTGGGAAGTGTACAATAGAAAAGGAACAACGTATTATGGTATAGCAACAGCAGCTGTAGGAGTCATAAAAGCGATAATAAATGATGAAAACAAGATAATGCCAGTATCTACATTATTAGATGGCGAGTATGGAGAAAAAGATGTTTTTTGTGGAGTACCTGCTGTTTTAAATGCTGATGGGGTTAAAGAGGTAGTGGAAATTCATATGACAAAAGAAGAGTTGAGCAAGTTTAAAAGATCTATAGAGTTAATAAAAGAATATACCGAAAAAATAAAATAAGTTTTATTTCTGAATAAGTGTTGACATAATAGATAATACTATGTATAATAATATCTTGTTGAGACAAGTTTTCGACAAGATATTATAAAATAGTTATATAAAGATTATTTCATAAATTTGAAGTAATAGATGAAGATTATATCAACTATTAATTAAAATCTCGTGATGATGGCATAGAGGTAACACTCCTTCCCATTCCGAACAGGAAAGTTAAGGTCTATAGCGCCGATGGTACTGCATGGGAGACTGTGTGGCAGAGTAGGACGTTGCGAGGTAAGATGGTTCACTAGCTCAGTCGGTAGAGCACATGACTTTTAATCATGGTGTCCCGGGTTCGATTCCCGGGTGAGCCACCAATTACTTTATTAAAAGTAATCTTATTGAAAAACTTGCTTAGTATTTATATAAATAAAAGAGTTTTACTGAAAGTAAAACTCTTTTTTTATTTACCTTTATAAATTTTGAAACATATCATATTACAAATTTATAAAATGAATAACATTAAATAAGTATTCATAGGTTTTACTAATCTAATAGATAACTGTTTAGAAGGATTTGAACTTATGCGAGATATCCTTTTTTATAAATAAGAAAAACTTTCTTAATGATTGAATATCTTCCTTAACTGATGTATCTTCATTAGATGCAAGGTATCCATTGTTAAACATAGTAAGGGCAAAGAATAATATTCCTATATTAATATATAAGTCTTTTATATCAGCAATGAATAAATTACTTATTCCTATAAAATCTAAACTACCACCATAAAAAATCTTGTCAATCAGCGAACATGTAGCACCACAGCATACAAAAATAAAGCACATATCGGCCCAGAAATCCTTGTTTCCTTTGTATAAATAATATCTATATACTTCGATAAAAATAAATATAGCAAATATATTTATAGTTATTAAAATAGGAAAATTAACGGATGCTCCAAATCTAGCATTTAGCCAAGAACCTTCAGTATTAATTATAGGTCGAAAATATAACAAGCTAGATATTATAGGAAAATCATTATTAAACCAAAAGAGTTTTATTAATATCTTTATTCCTTGATCAAATAAAAAAAGAAAGAAAAATAGAATTACAAGTGTATTAGACTTAAATCCACATTCGTATTTAATTCCTATTATGTAGCTAAATAGACCTACTAGTGCAAATAATATAATTAGTATCATATTAAATAAAATTGTTCTAAGATCATTAATTCTTCCAGTAATAAGCTCGAATAAGACATATATAGTCCACATCAAAGGAAGAATACTTATAGTTAACACTTTTTTATTTTTCATAAGAGTACCTCCAACTGTAATTGTATTACGTTATACTAAAGTGTAACATATAGTAAAAAAAAATTCACTACTGTTAAATGAACCAAATTTAGTTTAATATAGAGATAACAGGAACACATACATAATTAATTAAAGTATTGTAAGCATTGGTCAGGGTATATATTTATAAAAAAAGAGTAAGGTATAAAAAGTATCATGAGATTATGAGAAAGAAGGTATAAATATGTTAACAATTTTAGCAGTATCAGATTCGATAGGAGAAACTGCAAACCAAGTTGCTGTTGCAGCGGCAAGTCAATTTACAGAAAAAGTAGATGTTAAAAGAATTCCATATGTAAAATCTTTAGAAGATGTTGAAGATGTAATGAATATTGCAAATGAGTGCGAGAGCGTGATAATTGTATCTACTATAATTACTGTTAATGTAAGGGAGCATTTGACACAAAAAGCAATGGAAAAAAAATATATCGGTTATGAATGTATTAGGGCCAATAATAAATGTGGCATCAACTATATTAAATACACATCCTACATACAACCCAGGTGCTATGAGGCAAACAGACGAAGTATATTTCAAGAGAATAGAAAGCCATGGAATTTGCTATGCAATATGATGATAGTAAAGATTATAGGGGATTAAAGAATGCCGATGTAGTGTTGATCGGACTTTCAAGAACTTCAAAAACACCACTTTGTATGTATTTAGCCAATAAGGGGGTAAAGGCAATAAACATTCCTTTAATGCCTGAAGTGGGAGTTCCAGATGAAATATATGAAATTGATAGAAAAAAAGTATTTGGATTAACAATAAATCCACTTAGATTAATTGAAATAAGGAAAAGAAGGTTAGATAAGTTTCATAGGATTACGTCAGACATTGAATATGCAGGAGATGCAAGAGTGTTAGAAGAACTTGATTTTGCAGATAAAATAATGAGAAAAATAGGATGTAAGACTATAGATGTTACAGAGAGAGCTATTGAAGATACTGCTTTAATTATTCTAGAGAGATAGGGTATAACAATAAATAAGCTATTAATAAGCAACTAATTTTGGAAATGATATAAGTTGATATATAAGATAAGTTAAAAAAAGCAAGTTTTGTTTACCAAAATATTTGTAAGCGAAATTTGCTTTTTTTATATCAAATGCGCTAAGGTGTTGTACTTAAACATAATGGAAATAAAGGAAAGTTAGTAAAAGCTATATGTTATATAATATAACTATTCCTAGTGTATCACTAATAGAATTAGAGAGAATTTTACGTGAATTTTAGACTATAATGAATATAAAGTCATTTAATAGGATAATTTAATATAATAAGACAATTATCATATATGTTAATATAATAAACGTCGCTGAGGTACATAAATAACTTCAATTGAACTAAGAAAAACTTTTCTGATTGAGTTCAAAAAAATTAAAAAGTTATTGACAGTATGTAAAGCAGATGATATACTAAATAAGTCGCTTGAGGGTGACATAAATTAATAGCTACAATGAGAATTGTAGGAAGAAAATTGGTCTTTGAAAATTGAACAGAATAAGATAAATACATTTAAGTAAACCAGCAATTTTTATTTGAGTAAGCTAAGATTAAACTTTTTATTGAGAGTTTGATCCTGGCTCAGGACGAACGCTGGCGGCGTGCTTAACACATGCAAGTCGAGCGATGAAGCTCCTTCGGGAGCGGATTAGCGGCGGACGGGTGAGTAACACGTGGGTAACCTGCCTCATAGAGGGGAATAGCCTTTCGAAAGGAAGATTAATACCGCATAAGATTGTAGTGCCGCATGGCATAGCAATTAAAGGAGTAATCCGCTATGAGATGGACCCGCGTCGCATTAGCTAGTTGGTGAGGTAACGGCTCACCAAGGCGACGATGCGTAGCCGACCTGAGAGGGTGATCGGCCACATTGGGACTGAGACACGGCCCAGACTCCTACGGAGGCAGCAGTGGGGAATATTGCACAATGGGGGAAACCCTGATGCAGCAACGCCGCGTGAGTGATGACGGTCTTCGGATTGTAAAGCTCTGTCTTCAGGGACGATAATGACGGTACCTGAGGAGGAAGCCACGGCTAACTACGTGCCAGCAGCCGCGGTAATACGTAGGTGGCAAGCGTTGTCCGGATTTACTGGGCGTAAAGGGAGCGTAGGTGGATATTTAAGTGGGATGTGAAATACTCGGGCTTAACCTGGGTGCTGCATTCCAAACTGGATATCTAGAGTGCAGGAGAGGAAAGTAGAATTCCTAGTGTAGCGGTGAAATGCGTAGAGATTAGGAAGAATACCAGTGGCGAAGGCGACTTTCTGGACTGTAACTGACACTGAGGCTCGAAAGCGTGGGGAGCAAACAGGATTAGATACCCTGGTAGTCCACGCCGTAAACGATGAATACTAGGTGTAGGGGTTGTCATGACCTCTGTGCCGCCGCTAACGCATTAAGTATTCCGCCTGGGGAGTACGGTCGCAAGATTAAAACTCAAAGGAATTGACGGGGGCCCGCACAAGCAGCGGAGCATGTGGTTTAATTCGAAGCAACGCGAAGAACCTTACCTAGACTTGACATCTCCTGAATTACCCTTAATCGGGGAAGCCCTTCGGGGCAGGAAGACAGGTGGTGCATGGTTGTCGTCAGCTCGTGTCGTGAGGTTGGGTTAAGTCCCGCAACGAGCGCAACCCTTATTGTTAGTTGCTACCATTTAGTTGAGCACTCTAGCGAGACTGCCCGGGTTAACCGGGAGGAAGGTGGGGATGACGTCAAATCATCATGCCCCTTATGTCTAGGGCTACACACGTGCTACAATGGCTGGTACAGAGATGCTAAACCGTGAGGTGAGCCAAACTTTAAAACCAGTCTCAGTTCGGATTGTAGGCTGAAACTCGCCTACATGAAGCTGGAGTTGCTAGTAATCGCGAATCAGAATGTCGCGGTGAATACGTTCCCGGGCCTTGTACACACCGCCCGTCACACCATGAGAGTTGGCAATACCCAAAGTTCGTGAGCTAACGCGTAAGCGAGGCAGCGACCTAAGGTAGGGTCAGCGATTGGGGTGAAGTCGTAACAAGGTAGCCGTAGGAGAACCTGCGGCTGGATCACCTCCTTTCTATGGAGAAATCTAGATCAGCATGATGTCTGACTAGTACAGATACATTATTATGTATCAAAATATAAAATACTTGCTCAAAGGTTACTTAAGTATTTGTTCTGTTCAATTTTGAAAGACTAAGTCTTTCAATGTTTTTTGAAAATTGCACATAGATTTAATGTATATAAAATACAACAAAGCCAAGAATAAATATTCTTTGTGATATGACTAATAATTAGGTCAAGCTACAAAGGGCGCATGGTGAATGCCTTGGCATCAGGAGCCGATGAAGGACGCGATAAGCTGCGATAAGCTTCGGGTAGACGCACATAGTCAGAGATCCGAAGATTTCCGAATGAGGAAACTCACATGGGAAACCCCATGTATCATAAAGT
>NZ_CP014331.1:3027500-3029639 GCF_002969175.1 Clostridium sp. MF28 | reverse complement strand
TTTTATCTGGAGATCATATATATAAGATGGATTATACAAAGATGCTAGATTTCCATAAAGAAAAACAGCAGAGGCAACTATAGCTGTTATTGAAGTGCCAATGGATGAAGCATCTCGATTTGGAATAATGAATACAAGGGAAGATTTATCAATATATGAATTCGAAGAAAAACCAAAAAACCCAAAAAATAATCTAGCATCAATGGGAATATATATTTTCAATTGGAAAACTCTAAAAAAATATTTGAGAGAGGATGAATCGGACAAGACATCAAAAAATGACTTCGGAATGAATAAATTCCAAGTATGCTTGGGAATGGAAATAAAATGGTTGCTTATCCATTTAAAGGATATTGGAAAGATGTTGGTACTATAGATAGCCTATGGGAAGCAAATATGGATTTGATAAGAGAAGATAATGAACTTGATTTACATGATGAGGAATGGAAGATATATTCAGTCAATCCAGTAAGGCCGGCACAATATATAGGCGAGAATGCAAAAGTATCTAATTCATTAGTTGTTGAAGGTTGTGTTGTTAATGGACAAGTGGAAAGCTCAATATTATTTCAAGGAGTTCAAATAGGAAAAAACTCAGTTGTTCGAGATTCAATAATTATGACGGATGCTAAAATAGGTGATAATGTAGTTATTGAAAAAGCAATTGTTGGAAGCGGAGCAATAGTTCGAAAAGACTGTAAGATTTCTTTAGGTGATGAAATAGCTATTATTGCAGCAAAAGAAGAAGTAAAAATGGGTACAGTTATAGAAAATAATAAAGCAGTTTAGCGAGATCACTAAGGGGGAGAAAGAAATGAAAAAATTGTATTGGTATAATCAACTTAGATGAAAATGAAAACAGAATGGGTGAATTAGTAGTTAATAGATCTCTTGCTTCAGTTCCTATTGCAGCAAGATATAGAATTATAGATTTTATTTTATCAAATATGACTAACTCAGGAATTAATTGTATAGGAATATTTACAAAGAATAAGTCAAGGTCTCTAATAGACCATTTAACAAATGGAAGACCATGGGACTTAAATAAAAAAAGATGGATTAAAAGTTTTTAACTTTGGAAATGACGAGCCTGTTTATGATGATGTCCATAATTTCGCTGAAAACATACAATTTTTAACACATAGTAGAAGAGAGTATGTATTATTAGCACCAAGCTATATGATTTGTAATATAGATTACAATGAAGTTTTGGAATACCATAAGAGTACAGGTAAAGATATTACAATGGTATATAAGAAGGTAAACAATGCAGATGAAGCTTTTGGTGATTGTGGCGTATTAAACTTTGATGATTCAGGAAGCGTTATAAGTGTAGGAGAAAATATAGGGAAAAGTCCGAAGGCAAATATTAATATGGAGATGTATATATTAAAAACTGAATTATTTATAAATTTTGTAAATGAATGTGTAAGCAGTGGAATGTATCGAAAGGTCAAAGAGTATATTCATAATAATTTAAATACACTAACAGCAAGTGCTTACGAATTCAAAGGACATTTAGATTGTATAAATTCCATTAAGGCAATTATATGAATAGCAATGTGGGGATTTTTAAATAGAAAAGTAAATAAAGAAATTTTTAATGATGAAAGACCTATATATACAAAAACTAAAGATGAAGCGCCAACTCACTATGCAGATACAAGCAGTGGTTATAAACTCAATAATAGCAAATGGTTGTAGAATAGAAGGAACGGTTGAAAATTGCATAATAGGCAGAAGAGTATATATAGGAAAAAATACAAAGTTAAAAGATTGTATAATAATGCAAAATAGCAGAATTGGTGACGATGCAGTATTGGATAATGTAATCGCAGATAAAGGTAGCGAGATAAGAAGTGGTGAGACCCTTATTGGATCAGTTATGTATCCTTTGGTTATAAAGAAAAAAAGTAGTATTACTAAGTAAAGATATATAGAAGATACTATTTTTAGAAATTGAATAGTTATATTATTATAAAATATTAATTAGGTAAGTATCAGAAAATTAGATTTGTGATTCATTAAGTTAGTATTATCTATATTAGGAAAATTAAATGCAGAATTTGAACGATATAGTGATTAACAACTAAGAAATAATGTTAGCAAAGTATAATTTTATGATGCTTACTTTATTTA
>NZ_CP014331.1:3020000-3022500 GCF_002969175.1 Clostridium sp. MF28 | reverse complement strand
CGGCACGCGAGCTGGGTTCAGAACGTCGTGAGACAGTTCGGTCCCTATCCGTCGCGGGCGTAGGAAATTTGAGAGGAGCTGTCCTTAGTACGAGAGGACCGGGATGGACTGACCTATGGTGTACCAGTTGTTTCGCCAGAAGCATAGCTGGGTAGCTAAGTCGGGAAGGGATAAACGCTGAAAGCATCTAAGTGTGAAGCCCACCTCAAGATGAGATTTCCCATAGCATAAGCTAGTAAGACCCCTTGAAGACTACAAGGTTGATAGGTCAGAGGTGTAAGTATGGTAACATATTTAGCTGACTGATACTAATAGGTCGAGGGCTTGACCAATATAGTCAAGTTGTAAATACATTAAAAAAACTATGTGCAATTTTGAAAGAACAAGGTTTTTTCAAATTGAAGATCTCGTGATGATGGCATAGAGGTAACACTCCTTCCCATTCCGAACAGGAAAGTTAAGGTCTATAGCGCCGATGGTACTGCATGGGAGACTGTGTGGCAGAGTAGGACGTTGCGAGGTAAGATTTGCGTGATTAGCTCAGTTGGTAGAGCACCTGACTCTTAATCAGGGTGTCCAGGGTTCGAATCCCTGATGACGCACCATAACAAAGGTTGTTAATTTTATTAACAACCTTTTTTGTTTTAAAATAAATTATTAAAGAAGTAATTTATTTTCAGTATTATAAACATTTAGGAATAAAAGATTGGATTAATTTATTAATTAGATAAATTTTGAATACGAAGACTGATTTTATATTCTTAGAAGAGAGTTAAGATAGTGTATAATATAATCCATAATATTTAATCGTGCATATATAAGTAATTATAAGTGAATAAATGAGTGTAAAATAATAATAATATGAGTAAGAATAAGTTTCTTAAAAGGAGTTAAATATGAGTTTAAAAAAAAGTAAAGTGGCTATTATAGGAACAGGATTAGTAGGGTCTAGTACAGCCTTTAGTCTGATGACTCAAGGGGTATGTGATGAGATATTAATGATTGATATAAATGAAGAAAAGGCTCTAGGGGAAGTAATGGATTTAAACCATTGTATTGAATATTTGAATAGAAATATAAGAATTGTCAGGGGGAACTATGAGCAATGCGGGGATGTAGATATTGTGGTAATAACAGCTGGTGCACCGCCTAAGCAAGGGCAAACTAGATTAGATACACTAGAATTATCAGCTAAAATAGTAGAATCCATTGTAAGGCCAATAATGAAGAGTGGATTTAAAGGACACTTTATTGTTATTTCCAATCCGGTTGATATGATAGCATATCATGTTTATAAGATATCTGGGTTACCAAAGAGTCATATTATAGGAACTGGTACTTCAGTTGATTCAGCAAGACTAAAAAATTTCATTGGAGAACTATTAAATGTTGATCCGCGTAGTGTGCAAGGATATTCTATGGGAGAACACGGAGATTCACAGATGGTCCCATGGTCTCATGTTACAGTTGGAGGAAAGTCATTCTACGAGATATTAAAAGACAATAAAGATAGAGTAGGAGAAGTTGACTTAGATAAACTAGTACTGGAAACAGCGAGAGCAGGTTGGGAAGTGTACAATAGAAAAGGAACAACGTATTATGGTATAGCAACAGCAGCTGTAGGAGTCATAAAAGCGATAATAAATGATGAAAACAAGATAATGCCAGTATCTACATTATTAGATGGCGAGTATGGAGAAAAAGATGTTTTTTGTGGAGTACCTGCTGTTTTAAATGCTGATGGGGTTAAAGAGGTAGTGGAAATTCATATGACAAAAGAAGAGTTGAGCAAGTTTAAAAGATCTATAGAGTTAATAAAAGAATATACCGAAAAAATAAAATAAGTTTTATTTCTGAATAAGTGTTGACATAATAGATAATACTATGTATAATAATATCTTGTTGAGACAAGTTTTCGACAAGATATTATAAAATAGTTATATAAAGATTATTTCATAAATTTGAAGTAATAGATGAAGATTATATCAACTATTAATTAAAATCTCGTGATGATGGCATAGAGGTAACACTCCTTCCCATTCCGAACAGGAAAGTTAAGGTCTATAGCGCCGATGGTACTGCATGGGAGACTGTGTGGCAGAGTAGGACGTTGCGAGGTAAGATGGTTCACTAGCTCAGTCGGTAGAGCACATGACTTTTAATCATGGTGTCCCGGGTTCGATTCCCGGGTGAGCCACCAATTACTTTATTAAAAGTAATCTTATTGAAAAACTTGCTTAGTATTTATATAAATAAAAGAGTTTTACTGAAAGTAAAACTCTTTTTTTATTTACCTTTATAAATTTTGAAACATATCATATTACAAATTTATAAAATGAATAACATTAAATAAGTATTCATAGGTTTTACTAATCTAATAGATAACTGTTTAGAAGGATTTGAACTTATGCGAGATATCCTTTTTTATAAATAAGAAAAACTTTCTTAATGATTGAATATCTTCCTTAACTGATGTATCTTCATTAGATGCAAGGTATCC
>NZ_CP014331.1:632500-3015000 GCF_002969175.1 Clostridium sp. MF28 | reverse complement strand
GAGCACTGAATAGGCTAGGGGGCATAGCGCTTACCGAACCTTATCAAACTCCGAATGCCACATACTATCAGTCCGGCAGTCAGACTATGAAAGATAAGTTCCATGGTCAAAAGGGAAACAGCCCAGATCGTCAGCTAAGGTCCCAAAGTGTAAGTTAAGTGGAAAAGGATGTGGGATTTCTAAGACAACTAGGATGTTGGCTTAGAAGCAGCCACTCATTAAAAGAGTGCGTAATAGCTCACTAGTCAAGAGATCCTGCGCCGAAAATGTCCGGGGCTCAAACTTACCACCGAAGCTACGGGTTCACGTTTAACGTGAGCGGTAGAGGAGCGTCGTAATCGGGCTGAAGTCGTACCGTAAGGAGCGGTGGACTGATTACGAGTGAGAATGTTGGCATTAGTAGCGAGATGTAGGCGAGAATCCTACAGGCCGAATATCTAAGGTTTCCTGAGTAAAGTTTGTCTTCTCAGGGTTAGTCGGGACCTAAGGCGAGGCCGAAAGGCGTAGTCGATGGACAATTGGTTGATATTCCAATACCACTATAATCGTTATTATCGATGGTGTGACGGAGAAGGATAGGATGTGCTAGCTATTGGATGCTAGTCTAAGCGTTTAGGGAGTTGGGATTGGCAAATCCGTTCCAACAATTCTGAGGCGTGATGGGGAAGGTTCTACGGAACCGAAGTATCTGATTCCATGCTTCCAAGAAAAGCATCTAGAGAGAGAAGTAGTGCCCGTACCGCAAACCGACACAGGTAGATGAGGAGAGAATCCTAAGGCCGACGGAAGAATTGCAGTTAAGGAACTAGGCAAATTGACCCCGTAACTTCGGGAGAAGGGGTGCCTGAGAAATCAGGCCGCAGAGAATAGGCACAAGCAACTGTTTAACAAAAACACAGGTCTCTGCTAAAGCGAAAGCTGATGTATAGGGGCTGACGCCTGCCCGGTGCTGGAAGGTTAAGGGGAACACTTAGTGGTAACGCGAAGGTGTGAACTTAAGCCCCAGTAAACGGCGGCCGTAACTATAACGGTCCTAAGGTAGCGAAATTCCTTGTCAGGTAAGTTCTGACCCGCACGAATGGCGTAATGACTTGTGCACTGTCTCAACTGCAAATCCGGCGAAGTTGTAGTGCGAGTGAAGATGCTCGCTACCCGCGATTGGACGGAAAGACCCGTAGAGCTTTACTGTAGCTTAGCATTGAATTTCGGTATTGTCTGTACAGGATAGGTGGGAGACTGGGAAACTAGGGCGTCAGCCTTGGTGGAGTCGTTGTTGGGATACCACCCTGATAGTATTGAAGTTCTAACTGGATGCCATGAAACTGGTGACAGGACATTGTTAGGTGGGCAGTTTGACTGGGGCGGTCGCCTCCTAAAATGTAACGGAGGCGCCCAAAGGTTCCCTCAGAACGGTCGGAAATCGTTCGAAGAGTGTAAAGGCAGAAGGGAGCCTGACTGCGACACCTACAAGTGGAGCAGGGACGAAAGTCGGGCTTAGTGATCCGGTGGTACCTCGTGGGAGGGCCATCGCTCAACGGATAAAAGCTACCTCGGGGATAACAGGCTGATCTCCCCCAAGAGTTCACATCGACGGGGAGGTTTGGCACCTCGATGTCGGCTCGTCGCATCCTGGGGCTGAAGTAGGTCCCAAGGGTTGGGCTGTTCGCCCATTAAAGCGGCACGCGAGCTGGGTTCAGAACGTCGTGAGACAGTTCGGTCCCTATCCGTCGCGGGCGTAGGAAATTTGAGAGGAGCTGTCCTTAGTACGAGAGGACCGGGATGGACTGACCTATGGTGTACCAGTTGTTTCGCCAGAAGCATAGCTGGGTAGCTAAGTCGGGAAGGGATAAACGCTGAAAGCATCTAAGTGTGAAGCCCACCTCAAGATGAGATTTCCCATAGCATAAGCTAGTAAGACCCCTTGAAGACTACAAGGTTGATAGGTCAGAGGTGTAAGTATGGTAACATATTTAGCTGACTGATACTAATAGGTCGAGGGCTTGACCAATATAGTCAAGTTGTAAATACATTAAAAAAACTATGTGCAATTTTGAAAGAACAAGGTTTTTTCAAATTGAAGATCTCGTGATGATGGCATAGAGGTAACACTCCTTCCCATTCCGAACAGGAAAGTTAAGGTCTATAGCGCCGATGGTACTGCATGGGAGACTGTGTGGCAGAGTAGGACGTTGCGAGGTAATCTTGTAGATTACAAGAGTTAAGTTAAAGAAATTTAACTTACGGATCTTTAGCTCAGTTGGTTAGAGCAACCGGCTCATAACCGGTAGGTCTAGGGTTCGAGTCCCTGAAGGTCCACCATGGGGGTATAGCTCAGTTGGGAGAGCACCTGCCTTGCACGCAGGGGGTCAAGAGTTCGAATCTCTTTATCTCCACCATTAAAAACTATGAATTTTATTCATAGTTTTTTTGTTTTATTATTATAAATATTGTTGTTAAATAATATTTATTACTGGTATGAGTTATATGGTGCAGAAAATAGTAGAACAACAGTATAAAATAGGCTAAAAATACTAATTGTTAAAGTATACAATGAATGAATTATAATATATAATTTATATGTAAAATATATGTAAAAATGTAATTTAATATTTTTATTTATTGTATAAAAATTATATTGCGAGGGGTAGGATTATGGTAAGAACTATTGTCTGCAAAAAAGATGGATGTAGCGGTAATGAATTTCATATATCAACAGAAGACAATAAACTTAAATTAGTATGTAAAGACTGTGGAAGTACTTATTATTATGATGTGAGTTATTATGAATTTATAATGTTATCAAATTGTGCAGAGTGTAATAACGATACATTTAAGGTGTTTAATAATTTAGATAAACAAGGAATATATGCTAAGTGTTCTAAGTGTGGTGCTCCACCAGAAAAAATATACATTGATGATGAAGGTGTGCAAGTTACTTATGAAGCAAAGTTACTACAAGATATAAAGCAGTTTATGTATCAAATTGATCAAAGAATTTGTAGCTTAGAGATGAAAATCGATGGTTTGGAAAAAGGGCAAGAATTATTAGAAGAATCACTTGCTTATATAAATAGATATATGTCTGAGTAATATAATATCTGTGAATTTTAAAATTGTACTTAAAGAGGATGGAATATGAAGAACAAAAGGAAAATTATTTACTGGTTTTTATTAATAGTTTGGATGATAGGGATATTTATTATGTCTAATCAACCTGCTCAAATATCTGATTCTCAAAGTGAAGGCGTAATAAATATTCTTTCTGCTATAGGTATCAATATGAATGGAATATTTGGGCAGCTTACTAATTTTATAGTTAGAAAATGCGCACACTTTCTTGAATATATGGTATTATCATTATTAGCGTTTAATGTGTTTAAATTGTATTTTAATATCAGAAGAGTTATTTTTGTGACAGTAGCTTTTGTATTTCTTTACGCTTGTTCTGATGAAATACATCAATTATTTGTTTTAGGAAGAGAAGGTGCTTTTAGAGATGTTATAATAGATACGGTTGGGGGTATTACACTAATATTGATTAATCTATTTAGAATGCATATAGTTGGCAAGTTTAATGAAGATAAATAAAAGATAATTTGAATAATTGGGATATAGTAATTTAATATTAAAACCAAATTAATCATTCGAATTTTAAAATAATATAAATCAGCTAATTATTTTAAGGTATGAGAATAAGGAATAAAAGTAAATAAAAATTGTGAAGGCTAAGTATATAATGCAAATTAAGCATTGTATACTTAGCCTTCATTTTCTATAAAATAAATTAAATATGTGATGCAAACATAAATATAAGTTAGTGATAAACAAATATAGATATTGGTTTAATTAGAGTAAACAAAATTACAATTACTCTAAGATTACTTGTTAAGCCTATTTATGAGATGAATTAAATTTTATTTTAAATAGATTATTTACTTTAAATAGAATATAAACAAGAATAAGCATTAATAATGCATCAAAAGTGAAGTTGAATAAAAATAATTGTTTCGAGGTATCAGCCTTTCCATTGCCGACAAAAGGCATTGGAAATTGAAGTATACCTATAAATATAACAGTCCAAAGCAAGAGAATTTTGTTCTTGATTTCAGGGTTAGAACTATTTCGAATATATTTATACAGTGAGCATAACAGAACAATAAGATAAATTAATCCTATAAAATATAAATTTCTAGGCAATATTTTTTCCCTTATAGATGACCAAAGTGTGAAACGATGGAAATCCCTAACTGGGGTTAAACTATCAGCTTTTGAGTACTTACCTAGTCCGGTACTAGTATAGAATGCCTTACTTGCGGTATATTTCATGCCATTTAATAAACGAGTAGGGTGAGTTAAATAGAATTTTCCAAGTTTAAAGTTATTTATTTTACTGTAGAATTTTTCATCAGTTATTTCTGAACCAGGAATATATTTGACATATTCATCAGAATCCAAATAAGCATGTTTCCCAGCCTCAGCTGATAAATCAGGATCTAAGCCTAAATCTATCAAGTCTTGCTCTGGTGTAGTAGATTCGTTTAGTACTCCATAAAAGACTGAGTTATACTGGGTGTCTTTACTTAAGTTGTTGCTATTCATATTGATGCGAATAGGATAGATTATCAATAAGCATGTAATAACATATAAAATAGCTAAATTGATTTTATTTAGATTATATCTATTATCCAATAATATTTTACATATAAGAATTATAATAATAGGTAAAGAAGTAATAACTTGTAATTTAGAACCTAAAAATAAAAATGCTGAAAATAATATATAAAGTATTTTCGACATTAATTTTTCCGTTCCCTTTACTACGTATTTGTACTTAATATAGTTAAGAATGGATGCAACAAGTAGCGATAGTGTAGTTATCATCATTGGTTCTCCATATAGGCTATTAAACCAAATTAAATAATTACCATCAAAGAAAATGAATGCGGTTATTAGTACAACCATCATAGATTTAATATTATTTTTTATATTCAAAGATTTTAATATTATGATAAATGAAAGAATATATATAATACTATAGATGACAGCTAAATATTGAGTTTTAAATATATTATGATCAAGTGATTTGCATATATAATTAACAAGTATTATTAGATAGCTCAAACTACAATTCCAGATGATTTTAGGATCAGTATTGTTTAAAGGGGTAATCTTATAATCAGTCACAATAAAGTCATAATATCCTACAGAGTTAGGATTATTCGTATCTGAGTCTAATAATGACAGACCAGATACATTCATAATTCTATAGAAATCACCTTGATCAGCAACACCTACTTGGGGTTTTATAAATAAGACTCCGATAGTTATAGAAATTGCAAGTAAAGCAAACCAAAACATATAGAAGTTTCTTAAATTCTTTTTTGCTTTCATTAAATTTTCCTCCACAAAGATAGATTTAAAGTAATAAACATGATTCTAAAGATATTAACAGATAAAATTATAATGTTTTTTGGTTAATACTACAAGAAAACGTCAAATTAATTTAAAGGACTACTTCAAAAATAGGATAAATATAAATTTTCAGAAAATTAAGAAAATAAGGAGGATTTAACGAATAGAAATAGAAATATAACATATAGCATTATTAAGTGAAAGGCAGGTGGGAGCCAATCTCTAGGGTAGATTAAGGGTTTGGCAGCATTATGAAAGATTATAGTATTAAAAATTTAAGAAATGTAGGATTAATGGGGCATAATGGAACTGGAAAGACTTCCTTAGCGGAAAGCCTTCTGTATTATTCAAAAATTACAGATAGATTAGGGAATATTGAGGATGGGACTACGGTTTTAGATTTTGATACTGAAGAAAAGAAGAGACAATTTTCTATTGCCCTTTCAGTAGCACCAATTGAATTAGATAATGTTAAAATAAATCTTATTGATATTCCTGGATATGCAGACTTTCAAGGTGAATGTATCGAAGGAATGAGATCCGTGGATGTAGGTATGATAGTTGTAAGCGGAGTTTCAGGAGTCAAGGCGGGAACTGAAAGGGCCTGGGAATATTGTAACAAAATTAAATTGCCTAGAACATTTTTTATAAATAAATTAGATAGAGAGAACTCGGATTTTAATAAAGTATTAGCATCTCTTAAAGAAAAGTTTGGCATCAGCGTGGTGCCTATTCAGTATCCTATAGGAGAAGAAGACAATTTTAAAGGAGTAATAAATATAATATCCAAACAAGCAAGAGTATACGATGTAAAGACTAAGGAAATAAAAATATTGGATATACCTGAAGAGCTCCAGGATGAAGTTGAAAATTGTAAGAAGATGATTATGGAAGCTGTAGCTGAGACTGATGAAGTATTGCTTGATAAATATTTTAGTGAAGGTGAATTGAGTGATGAAGAAATATATAAGGGCCTTATAAGTGGATGTGCTAATGGGGATATTGCCCCTGTTATGTGTGGAAGTGCTACAAAAGTTATTGGAATGGATTCTTTAATTGATGATATTGTAGAATGTTTTCCATCGCCAGAATATGCTATTCCACAAAAAGCTGTAGACGTTTTAAAAGATGAAGAGGTTTTTGTTAATCTCAATCAAGATAAGCCTTTTTCTGCATTAGTATTTAAAACTATTGCAGATCCATTTGTAGGCAGGATATCATTTTTTAGAGTTATTACAGGTGAAGCGAAAGATGATATGACAGTATTAAATGTTAATAAAGATAAGAACGAAAAATTATCCCATATATGTTTTATTAGAGGTAAGACACAAATACCAGCTAAAAGAATAATAGCTGGTGATATAGGTGCTATTTCCAAGCTACAGTATACAAATACAGGCGATACTTTAGCTAGTCCTGATTTTAAAGTAATATATGACAAAATGAATTTTCCTAAAACAGTTTTCTCAATGGCTGTAATCCCACAAGCTAAAGGTGATGAGGAAAAGATATCTCAAGCTTTGGCCAAGTTAAAAGATGAAGATCCTGTTTTTCAGATTGATAGGGATGTAGAAAATGCAGAAATTGTAATCTCAGGACTAGGAGAAACACATATTAATGTAATCGCAAGTAAAATAAAAAGTAAATTTGGTGTAGAAGCAGTATTAAGTTTACCAAAGGTACCTTATAAAGAAACTATAAAGGGATTTTCAGATGTACAAGGAAAACATAAAAAGCAGTCTGGTGGACATGGCCAGTATGGAGATGTGGTAATTAAATTTGAACGTAGAACAGATGGAGAGGAAGAATTAGAATTTATTGATAACGTTGTTGGTGGTGCAGTTCCAAGAAATTTTATTCCAGCAGTAGAAAAAGGATTAAGAGAGTGTATAACTCATGGGGTTTTAGCAGGATGCCCAGTTATAGGCCTTAAAGCGACTCTTCATGATGGGTCATATCACTCTGTAGATTCTTCTGAAATGGCTTTTAAGGTTGCAGCCTCTATAGCTTATAAAAAGGGATTAGAGCAAGCTAAACCTATTCTTTTGGAACCTATAATGAAAGTAGAAGTTATATTACCAAACGAATATATGGGTGATGTGATAGCTGATATAAATAAAAAGAGGGGAAGAGTAATCGGAATGGAGCCAGAAGGGGACAAGCAAAGGGTTATATCAGAAATTCCGCTTGCCGAAATTAGAAAATATGCTACTGAATTGAGATCTTTAACTCAAGGAAGAGGAGTATTTACAAAAGAATTTGTAAGATATGAGGAAGTTCCAGAGATAGAGGTAGCGAAAGCCATAGAGAGCATTAATGAATTAAGAAAATAAGATTACGGAAAGTTATAGCTAAAATTTACGGAATAGGAATAAAAAGTACTCTAGTGTAGTAATTACATAAAGGGTACTTTTTATTTATTGTCTTAATAAAGAGAAGTAAAATAAAATTTACTATAATTAAGGAATAAGGTAAATTTTACATTAATATATATAGGATAAAATCATGTGCAGAAAGACATAATATTTTAGTAATAGTATATTTTATGCAATTTAAACAAGGAGGCATCTACAATGTCAGATTATAGCATGGATATTAATGGGAATATAGAGTTGAGTGATTATAGTAATATATTTGACTATTTAAATATAATAGACAAAGATGATAATTTTGTAATAAGGATAGATAGAAATAATAAGGATGATATAGAATTAATTAATTCTATGCTTCAAGATAATAAATTCAATATCAATTATACACAATATGACGATTTTGGGAACTATTACATAAGCGCCAATAAAGGATCTTGAAAAAATATTATTTAAAATACAGGTTTTATTGGAATAGCATAATATAGTATAATATGTATTAGCAAATTGTTTTTTATTGGTATATTAAATAAAATAAAGGAGAGTTATATTATGCAAAAATATGTTATAGGAGTAGATTTAGGAGGAACTAAGATAAGTACTGCATTATCTAATTTAAATGGAGAAGTGTTATGTCAAACAACAGTTCCTACAAATGCAAGCGAGGGAGAAATTCCAGTATTAAATAGAATTATAGAATCTGTTGAAAAAGTAATTAAAGATGGATCAGTAACTTATAAAGATATAAAAGGAATTGGTATCGGTTCCCCTGGACCTTTAGATGCTGAAAAAGGAACTATAATCTATACACCAAACCTTCCATTTAAGAATTTTAATTTAGTGGAACCTTTGAATAAAAAGTTTGAAGTTCCTGTATTTTTAGATAATGATGCAAACGTTGCAGCTATCGGCGAATATATGTTTGGCGCAGGAAAAGGCGCTAAAGATGTAGTATTCTTCACAGTAAGCACTGGAGTAGGTGGAGGCGCTGTCTTAAATGGAAAGGTATATAGAGGACACACTTCAAATGCCTTAGAAATAGGACATATGACAGTGGCACCAGATGGACCAAGATGTAATTGTGGAAATATAGGGTGTGTAGAAGCAACATCATCAGGAACTGCAATTGCAAAAAGAGGACAGGAAGCATTAGCTAGTAAAGTTGAGACTTCATTAAGAAAGTATGATACTATTACTTCATATGAGGTGTTTACAGAGGCGGCTGCAGGAGATCCAGTTTGCGTAGATATAATTAATAATGCACTGAATTATTTAGGAATAGCTATAGCTAATGCAGTATCTATATTTGATCCAGAAATTATAATAATAGGTGGTGGTGTATCAAAAGCTGGAGAGATTGTTTTTGATACAGTAAGAAAAGTTGTGGATAAGAGATGTTTTAAATCCATGGCAGAATCAGTTAAGATTGTTCCAGCAGGATTAGGTACAGATGCAGGGGTAATTGGTGCGGTAGCATTAGCATTGCTTGAAACAGAAGATAAGTAATATAAAGAATGAAGCAAGCAAAGTAGTGTAGATTTTTAGCTTAATCCTAGAGCTTTAAAACATTTAGAATAGACTTTTATAATAGAATTGCAGATAGATGTGAATAAAGATTAAAAATTTCACATAAAATTAGAACAGAAAGCTCTCTTTGCAATGAATTTTTTCTTCTCATACATATTACTAAGTTTATTCTAGGTTAATTACTTAATTAAGGAGACTTTTATTTTGATATTTAAAGTATTTACCTATAATAAATTGGGATGAAAAAATTTTTTATATAAGCTATCTCTAGATATATTTAGAGATAGCATATTATAAAAGAATATATTTTATATGAAACCTATTCAATAGATTGTTGGATAGGTTTCAATCTTTAATTATGATATAAATAGAGATTATTGTAATTAGTAATAGTTTAGTAGTATAATTTCTAATTAAGAATATTATTGTGGACTTATAAATTAAATAAGAAGAAGGTAATAAGATGAAAGCAGAGATTATAGCCATAGGAACAGAAATTTTATTAGGTGATATAATTAATTCAAATGCCCAATATTTAGCTCAGGAATTAGCAGCCCTTGGAATAGATATGTATTATCAGCAAGTAGTAGGAGATAATGAAATAAGAGTTATGCATGC
Source organism: Clostridium sp. MF28 (assembly GCF_002969175.1). Classification (NCBI taxonomy): domain Bacteria; kingdom Bacillati; phylum Bacillota; class Clostridia; order Eubacteriales; family Clostridiaceae; genus Clostridium; species Clostridium sp. MF28. The sequence goes on along the minus strand of NZ_CP014331.1, from coordinate 3,005,074 downwards.
ATTTGATGAGGCATATAGCAGAAGTGATATCATAATAACTACAGGAGGACTTGGACCAACTGATGATGATATTACAAAAGAAGTTGCAGCTAAATATTTTAATAAAGAATTAATCAAGGATGAAAATTCAACTAAAAAGATAGAAGATTATTTTAAATTTAGAGAAAGAGCAATGACTCAAAATAATTTAAAGCAAGGATTAATTCCAGAAGGAGCAACTGTTATAAATAATAATAATGGAACAGCACCAGGAGTTATAATAGAAGATGATAATAAGATAATGATCATTTTACCTGGACCACCAAAGGAAATGAAACCAATGTTTGAAGAATCAGTTAAACCATATCTTCAAGAGAAATCAGATTCAATATTGGTTTCAAGAGTTGTTAAGATACTTGGAATAGGGGAAAGCGCTGTTGCAGAGGAGATTAAGGATTTAATAGATACTCAAACTAATCCTACAATTGCGCCTTATGCAAAAGATGTAGGAGTAATGCTTCGTATAACTGCAAAGGCTGAAACTAAAGATGAAGCACTAAAATTGATAGAACCAATTGAGGAAGAAATTAAGAACAGACTTGGGGATAATGTTTATGCAACTGAGGATATTAACATAGAAGAAGTTGTAGCTAGGCTTTTGATAGAGAAGAAACTAACAATATCTACGGCAGAATCATGTACTGGTGGCATGATAGCAAGCTATCTTATTAATTATCCAGGTATATCGGAAGTTTTTTTAGAAGGCGCTGTAACATATTCCAATGAGGCTAAACATAATAGACTAGGCGTTAATAATGATATTTTAAACAAATATGGGGCCGTAAGTGAAGAAACCGCAAGAGAAATGGCAATTGGTATTGCAAAGACAGCTAATACTGATGTTAGCATTGTAACAACAGGAATTGCAGGACCAGAAGGTGGTACTTTAGAAAAGCCTGTTGGATTGGTTTTTATAGGTGTGTATGTTCAAGGAAAGGTAACGATACAAAAATGTTTGTTTAAGGGAGATAGGAACAAAGTAAGGCTTCAGGCTACAATTACAGGATTAGATATGCTAAGAAGAATTCTTATTAAATAAATTATGCAAAATAAAAATGCCATAATATATTTCAAACGAAGTAATATATTATGGCTTTACAAATTGTATATAAATAAAAATGGGGGAGAGGCGATTAAATATTGAAGTTAAATACTTCATTATTATTTATTGCCAAATTAAATTTATTTATACATAATTTAGATAAAAAATTTATAATTCTTTTATAGCGTTGCTTAATGTTTTTCCGAAGGAATCATTAATAACCAAATTAGCCTTGGAATCAGCAGAGGTAGAACTTTTATTTATTAATACAAGATTCTTTCCTTTAAAATAATTGATAAGTCCGGCAGCAGGATAAACAACAAGTGAAGTGCCACCTATAATAAGAGTATCTGCATTAGAAATTGCATTTATAGAGTCTCTAATTACTTTATCGTCTAGACCCTCTTCATAAAGAACTACATCGGGTTTGACAGCCCCACCACATTTAGTGCAAATAGGAACGCCCTTAGATTGTAGGATAAAATTCACATCATAAGATTCATGACATTTAACACAATAATTTCGATGAATAGATCCGTGAAGTTCGAATACATTTTTGCTTCCAGCCATTTGATGGAGTCCGTCTATATTTTGTGTCACGATAGCTTTCAATTTTCCCATTTCTTCAAGTTTGGCTAATGCTAAGTGTCCAGCATTTGGTTTAGCATCGGGGTATATAAGTTTTGCTTTATAAAATTTAAAAAATTCTTCAGGATATTTAATATAAAAAGTATGTGATACTAACTGTTCAGGAGTTAATGTAGCATTTAATTTCTCGCTAAATAGGCCATTTGAGCCTCTAAAGTCAGGTATATTAGATTCCGTACTGATACCAGCTCCGCCGAAAAAGACTATATTATTACTATTCTTTAATATTTCTGATAACTTTTCAATGCTCATAGAAAAACCTCCAAATTAAAATTTATTTTAAGTATTAAAAACACATTATCATGTATATTTAATTATTGCACAATTGATTAGAAAAATAAAATATAAACCCCGCTGAATTAAGCATTTTAAAATATTTATAATAAAAAAATAAAAAATGTGTTGACATAATATAAATAACTCGATATAATACTACTTGTATCTGGTGATGACGGCGTAGAGGTAACACTCCTTCCCATTCCGAACAGGAAAGTTAAGGTCTACAGCGCTGATGGTACTGCATGGGAGACTGTGTGGAAGAGTAAGACGTTGCCAGGTAATATGGCTCGATAGCTCAGTCGGTAGAGCAGAGGACTGAAAATCCTCGTGTCACTGGTTCGATTCCAGTTCGAGCCACCATAAAAGCACTAACATAAGTTAGTGCTTTTTTCTATATCTTTAGAAAATTATAATTCAGTAAAGTTTGTATACAATTTTTTTGAATGGTTTAATTAACTTAGTTTACTATTTTAAAGGAATAAAAAATAAATTATATTCGTTAAAAAGATAACATTTAAATTATATTTCTAAATGTTATCTTTTTTAATCTTAACTATTTGTAAAGAAGTTATATAGAAATTCCTTAAACAGTACATTGATCTATATATATTGAGTAGATACCGCAGTTAGGACATACAGTCACACTAACTATATAGCTATCATCAATTTTTCCTAGACCAAAAAGTTTATTAAAAGATGTATTCCTATATTCATTACATAAAGTATCTATTACATATTCATTATCCTTTGTATATATGTAAAAGTGGTACTCTAAGTAACGATAAGATTTATTTATTTGCTCTTGAGTATTACATGCACATTTATCGCCATAATATTCTGTTGAAAAACTTACTTCTTCTCCTTCATTTAGAGCATTCAATATTATATCTAAGGAAAGACCTGTAATCTCATTTTCGCCTTCAAAAAATATCCCATCGCAATTATTATCTGTTAGTACGTATTCTTTATTATCATAAACAAATTTATAATCCACAAAACAACCTCCTCAAAATTAGTGTATAATCAATTATACACCAGCATATGCACAATGTTTAGCAAAACTATATTTAAACATTTAATTTACTTTATAATATAAAGGCTTAATTTGAATGTAAGCATTGGGAAAGTAAATTAAATAATTATATATTTTCGATTTGCCAGTCAATTGGTTCTTGATTTGTAGAAATTAGAAAATTGTTTGTTTTTGAAAAAGGTTTACTTCCGAAGAAGCCTCTTGATGCAGATAATGGACTAGGATGAACGGATTTTATTATAAGATGCTTAGGATTAGTAATAAAGTCAGTCTTTGAAATAGCATTATTACCCCAAAGTATGAATACTATAGGTGTTTCCTTTTTATTTAGCACCTTAATAACCTCATTTGTGAATTCTTCCCATCCCTTATTTTTGTGGGAATTAGCTTCTCCAGCTCTAACTGTAAGTACTGTATTTAGCAATAAGACTCCTTGATCAGCCCACTTTCTTAAATAGCCATTGTTTGGAATATAGCAACCTAAATCAGTATGTAGCTCCTTATAGATATTAATTAAAGATGGTGGAGTTTTTACACCTGGATTAACAGAAAAACTCAATCCATGCGCTTGGCCAGGTCCATGATAAGGATCTTGACCGAATATAACAACTTTAACTTTATTATAAGGTGTAAAATGTAAGGCGTTAAAGAGATCATACATATTAGGATAAATGGTCTTAGAGTTATATTCATTTATTAAAAATTTTCTTAGATTAATATAATAATCTTTTTGGAATTCAGACTGCAAATAATTTTTCCAATCATTTTTTAATATATCGGACATTAAATCACCCCTAAATTAGTATAACATTTTATGGTGGTTTTATGTATACTATGTATTTTTGATTAAAAATCTAAAATTTATTTAGTTATATTATTGTTAGAAGTAGTAGATACTGTTAAAATGAAGTGTATATAACAAACTGTTAAAAATAATATAAAATGATTATAAAGGAGAATTCACATGGAAAATAAAGTGTTAGCTGTTGCAGCAGGATATGAAATAACAGAAAAAGATTTAAATGCAATAATTAGTAGATATCCACAAGAGCAAAGAGGAGCTTTACAAAGCGAAGAAAAGAAGAAACAATTGGTAGAACAATTGATTTCATTTGAATTAATGAATAAGTTTGGAAAAGAAATACAATTAGATAAGACTCAAGAATACAAAGACGCCATGGAAAATATATCAAAGGAAGTTATAACTTCAATGGCAATAAATAAAGTATTGAGTGATGTAACAATAACAGATGAAGAAGTAAAGAAATACTATGAAGATAATAAAGAAGCTTTTGGTCAGCCTGCAACAGTTTCAGCTAGACATATTCTAGTAGAAACTGAAGAGGAAGCAAATAAGGCAAGAGAAGAAATCTTAAGCGGCAAGATTTCATTCGGAGATGCTGCAATGAAATATTCAACATGCCCATCTAATCAACAAGGTGGAAATTTAGGTGAATTCTCAAAAGGTATGATGGTTCCAGAATTTGAAGAAGCTGCTTTTACATCAGAAATAGGAAAGGTTACTGAACCGGTTAAAACTCAATTTGGGTATCATTTAGTGTTAGTAGATGCAAAAAATGAAGCCTCAATCAAAAGTTTTGAAGAAGTTAAAGACAGTGTATTAGATAATTTAATTAAAGAAAATCAACATAAAAAATATGATCAAATATTGAAGGAATTAGAAGCTAAATACGGAGTTGAAAGAAAATAAAAATTTCTATTTAATAGCAATATAGTTTCAAAAATAAAGGTAATGATGGATACATTACCTTTATTTTTTTATTTTAAAGTTCATATGTTATTATTTTGGAATATAATATAATATTCAAATATGATTTTATGTTATAAAAATGTATTCAGATATCCCTACGTTACAGATTTATATACTAACAGCATGAGAAAAAGCTTGTCTTAAATTTGCATTGTAGAATGTTGAATTATTTTTAGTAATCTAATTATTCGTATGTAGGCGATAAAACAAATATTTATAATAACTAATATCTATAAAAGCTCAGTAAAGGAAAAAATATATTTATCACAATACTTAAGAATTTCGGATATAGGTTCTAAACATAAATCATCTTTTATTCCGATCACCCTCATATTTGCTTTTTTTGCACTTTTCATAGCAGGGAGTATATCCTCAAATACTAAACAGTATTCAGGTTTAATATTTAACTTTTTTGCTGCTAATAAATATATGTCAGGACAATCTTTTCCTTTTGCGACTTCATCAGTAATAGTGATTGAATCAAAATAGTCATAAACCCCATTGTTTTTTAAACAAGCCTCAAGCAGTGGGATAGAATTGCTAGTCGCTAATGCAATTTTTATTTTATTATCTTTTAAATATCTTAAAAAAGTTTTTACACCTGATTTGAGTTTTACATTATTAGCGTAATGATGAAATGCTGCATGATGCCAATCACTAAGTATTTCATCTACTGAATCTTCAATTTTAAATCTATTTTTAAAATATACTGCTGTCTGATAAAAACTTAAGTGTTCAATATCGTTTTTTAAGTCATTAGGTACAGCATGTCCTTTCTTTTTAAGATAATCTATGTCGATCTGAGACCATACCCACATGGAATCTACAATAGTTCCATCTAAATCGAAAATTACACCTTTTATATTACTTAGCATTTTACACCTCCAAATAATTGTTATTTATATAAACGAATAGATATTGATATAGTTTAGTGCCAAACTTAATCTTTTATTGGTGCGCCTTAGTGTCAATAAATATTATAATTGAAGCATTAGACACGAATAAGAATTAGAAGAATTAGTAATACGATATATGTTATAGATTAATAAATTAATGAATTACTAAATAAAAAAACTTAAGGATCAATCCTTAAGTTATACTAGTCTAATAATATATTTGGTCGGGGTGACAGGGATTGAACCTGCGACCTCATGGTCCCAAACCACGCGCGCTCCCATCTGCGCCACACCCCGTTATACATTAATTATATATTCAAGTAAATCTTATGTCAAGGACTTTAGAAGATGTAATTAATACAGAAAAAAGTTAATTATAGTCATTAGAATAAATAATTTTGTGATGAGGGAGGCTGGAATTGTTAAGTTAAGTTTATTGATGAAAATTTTTATATATAAGCTATAATAAGAATCACAAAGAATAAGCTAGAAAAAGTGGGGAATACGGACGATATTTAGATAATAGTAGGATAAACTAAATTCTCGCTATATATATGAATTGTTCATTCTTATCCAAGGTGTTATAATTATGTAGTAATATAGATTAATGGAGGAGGGAAGGTTTAAAACCGATATTTAATGAGGAGTAGAATTCTAGCTATTATGTTAGCAACCGTAATCGTTGTAGGTAGTTCGATACCAGCGTTTGCGACGCCAGATAATCAACAGTTGAGTGATTCAAGACAGAAATATGCAGAAATTGAAAGCAAGATAACAGATATTCAGAATAAAATTGATGATTTAAATATGCAGATAGAGCCGCTACAATTAACAGTAGATAAGAATAAAAAAGAAATAACAACTATCAATAAAGTTATTGATAGTAGTACAAAAGACATTGAACAATATAAGAAAGAGATTAATACATTAGATTTAGCTTTAGGACAAAGAGTTAAAGCTATGTACATGTCAGGTGATTTAGAATTTGGTTACTTGAATTTTATACTTGAATCAGAATCAACAAGTGATTTCTTTTCTAGAGCAGAGGCAGTTAGTAAAATTATAGGAAAAGACAAATCTGCCATAGAAGATGTTACAAGTAAAAAGGAAGAATTAAATAACAAAATAAAATCCCTAGAAGATAAGAAAGATGAAATAGATAAACTTAATAAAGAAATACAAGTTAGCTTAAGTGAACTCGATGGAAAGAAAAAAGAAGCAGAAACTTTATCAAGTCAAGCTAAGGATGAAAAAAGTAAATTTGACTCACAATACTTATCACAATTAGAAAGAGAACTTGTAAAATCTCAATTTGATGTTATAGGTAACTCTAATAGTTCAGCTACTGATCTTCAAGGAGCAATTAATCAATTAAGAAATATTAGAGATAATCAAATTAAGAGTGAGATCGTTACTTCAGAGATAAATGATAAAATTGAAAAGGCTAAAACAATGGTAGCAGATAAAAAAGCAGCTGAAGTAAAAGTGGCAACGCCAAGTAGAGGCGGAGGCGGAAGAGTAGCTGCACCATCAGCAGGAAATGCTCAATCTATTCTAAATGAGGCATATGCACAGTTAGGAAAGCCTTATGTATGGGGTGCAACTGGAGATGCAAGCTTTGACTGTTCAGGATTTACTCAATATGTTTATGAGCATGCTGCAGGAGTAGATATAACAAGAACAACTTATTCTCAAATTGGAGTTGGACAACCAGTTAGCCAAGATCAGCTTCAACCTGGAGATTTGGTATTTACTCATCCAGGTCACGTTGGGATATATGTTGGTAATGGCCAAATGATTAACGCACCTCAAACAGGTGATGTGGTTAAAGTTGCGCCAGTTTATAGTTTTTATGCTGCAAGAAGAGTTCTTAAGTAGTTAACATAAGAAATTAGTTGTTAATATCTGATTTCAAATTATTGTCCTTCTGTAAAAGATCAGAAGGACTTTTTTTATTTTACTTGTATGATATAATGTGGAATATATACTTTAGAGATTAGGTATATACAAATATTGATATTAGATATTTTAAAGTAGAATATTGTAAAGTTAAGTAAAGGAAGAATAATATGAATAATAAATTGCAATATGTGAGAGATGATGAGACAGTAGATGATTTGCAACTTAAGGGATTAAATTTAATTCAAAAGAAGGAGGGATTTAAATTTGGTATAGATGCTGTTTTATTATCTGATTTTGCTTATATAAAAAATAAACATAAGGTGATGGATTTATGTACAGGAACTGGGATAATTCCATTTTTGATATATGGCAAATATAAGCCTGAGTGTGTATATGGATTAGAAATTCAAGAAGATATGGTAGATATGGCTAAAAGGAGCGTAAAATTAAATGAGCTTGAAGGAAATGTATGTTTTATAAATGAAGATTTAAAAAATATAGATTATCTAAAGACACTTGATAAGTTTGATGCAGTGACAGTAAATCCACCTTATAAACTAAACAATTCAGGAATTATAAATCCAAATGATAAGCTTGCTATAGCTAGGCATGAAATATTATGTAATTTAGAAGATGTGATTTCAGCAGCAAGAATTTTATTAAAGGATAATGGAAGACTCTTTATGATACATAGACCTGAAAGATTAGCGGATATTTTTATTTTAATGAGAAAATATAAAATAGAACCTAAAAGAGTAAAAATGATTCATCCTAAGGTAGGAAAAGCTCCTAATATTGTATTGATTGAAGGGCAAAGAGATGGGGGAGCCTATTTGAAGTGGGAAGCACCATTGTATGTCTATGATGAAGATGGAAAATATACTAAAGAAATAGATTCAATATATTGGAGGTCATGATATGGAAAATGGAAAGTTGTATTTAGTACCAACTCCTATTGGAAACTTAAAAGATATAACATTGAGGGCTCTAGAAGCTTTAAGAGATGTTGATATTATAGCGGCTGAAGATACAAGACAAACGTTGAAATTATTAAATCATTTTGAGATAAAAAAACCATTAATAAGTTATCACAAATTTAATGAGCAAATAAAAAGTGATAAAATTATAGATTTACTAATGGAAGGTAATAATGTTGCTTTAGTTTCAGATGCTGGAACACCCGGAATATCAGATCCAGGAAGTGTTATTGTTGGACGTTGCATAGAAAAAAAGATAAATTTCGAAGTACTTCCAGGAGCGACAGCTATAACTACGGCATTAGTTTATTCTGGATTAGACACAACTAAATTTTTATTCAGGGGTTTCTTACCAAGAGAAAATAAAGAACGTAAGATAGTCACAAATGACTTATTGCAAAGTCAGGAAACTATTATCTTTTACGAAGCACCGCATAGACTGATAGATACGCTTGAATTCTTATTAGATACATTTGGAGATAGAAAAATTGCAGCATGCAGAGAATTAACTAAGATTTATCAACAAATACACAGGGGAACTTTAAAAGAAGTAATTCAGTATTTTCAGGAGAATAAACCAAGAGGAGAATTTGTTCTTGTTCTAGAAGGAAAAAGACTTGAAGAGATAAAGGAAGAGCAAAGGGAAGAGTGGATTCATTTATCTATTGAAGAGCATATAGTTAAATATATTAATGGTGGTGCGAGTAAGAAAGAGGCAATAAAGCTTGTAGCCAAGGAAAGAGAATTACCTAAAAGTGAAGTATATAAATTCTCAACTAATATATAATTAAGTTAAGAAAATAGACTATCTCAAATTAACTCTTGAGATAGTCTATTATTTATTGATTATATAATTAATTATATAATAGGAAATTAGAATATATCAAATACTATCTGTTTGTTTTAATTTCGTCTAAACATTTAGTACAGATATTCTTGCCTTTATAGTTAATTACGTCTCTTGCATCTCCACAGAAGATACAAGCTGGTTCGTATTTCTTTAAGATTATTTGCTCTCCGTCTACATAAATTTCTAATGCATCTTTTTCAGCAATATCTAATGTTCTTCTAAGTTCTATAGGAATAACTATTCTTCCTAATTCATCTACTCTTCTAACTACACCTGTTGATTTCATAAAAAATTCCTCCTAATTCCATGATTCGACATTCTACTATGATATATTACCAAGTATGTAATATAAAGTCAATGTATATTTTTAAATATTTATAAGAAATTACAAATTTCAACTTTAATAAACATCTTATATAAAATATACTACCATATTTTAGAAAAGTCAAGAGGGTTTATTTGTAAAATTATCATATTAATCCAAATTAATAAATTTGAGGAATCTAGATGTACCAATGGTTAGAGAAATGTATATGAATTATATTCATGATTATATAATAGTGAATTTACAAATAAAGTAATATAAGGCATATGTCCGCTTTTTTTGTAGAAATGCAAATACTATAAATAATAATGTCGATTGATTACATAAATTAGATATTTTTTATCAATACTATATTTAAAAAAAATTAGATATGTCGTATAATACTATTATTATACTAAGAGTATAAACTAGTAGAAAAATTTTTATATTACAATGTTTATAATAACTTGTAACAAGTTCATGATTACTATATAATATATAATATAGATTGAGAAAGAATAGGTGCATGATAATGGCAGGAAAATTTGATTCAGATTATATAAAAGAATTGGCTAAAGAAATGTCTAAAAGTACTTCCGTTTCATATGAAGATATTCCTAAATATGATTTGTTTTTATCCCAAGTAATCGATTATTTAAACGATAAGTTTGTTGATGAGAAGTTTACTAACAATATAGTTCAAAATTATACTAAAAGCGAAGTTATAACTAAGCCGGAAGATGGCAAAAAAAGAGGATATACAAAAATGCATTTAGTACAATTAGTACTGCTTAGCCATATGAGGCCCTTATTAACGACGGAAGAAATAAAGAAAGTTTTTCGGCTTGCATTTAATGAAATCAATGACAGAAGCGATGATATACTGTCATGGGAAGAGACATATAAAACTTTCACACAAATACAAAAGGAAAGTTTAGATAACTATTTAGATACGTTTATATCAAATGATGATAAATTAGAAGAGATAATAAAGAATTTTGAATTGAAAGATAATGATAAGGAAAGAATTAAAATTTTCCTATTAGTTCTTTCTTTAATAGCAGAAGCAAGTGTTATTAAAAAGTTAGTTCAAAAAATAGTTAAAGAGTATGAAGAAGAATAAATTATATGAGATAAAATATTTACAATAGCAATAAACTAAAAAACACTTACTTAATTAGAACTTGAATTTTGTTAGGCTAATTAAGTAAGTGTTTTATGACTATGTTTATGATTTAATATGGAAAATGTGATTTTAACTATAGTGAGGAATTAATTTATGGATAAAATTCTTATACGAGAGTCTGTGAGAAATTTAGTAGAATTTTGCTTGAAAAAAGGTGATATAGATAATAGGTTTTCTGGAAGTGCTAGGGCAGTAGAGGGAGTAAGAGCACATCAAAAGCTTCAGGAAGATAACGGAAGGATTTATGAGAACTATGAAAAGGAAGTATATTTAACTCATGAGTTTGAGACGAATAAAAGCTTGATCTATATTGAAGGAAGAGCAGATGGAATTATAACGGAAAGAGATAAAGTTATAATTGAAGAAATAAAATCAACTTATAAGAATTTTGCATACATTGATGATTTGAATGAGGTACATTGGGCTCAGGCAAAGGTGTATGCTTTTATTTATGGAAATCAAAATAATCTTGAAGAAATTTATGTGCGATTATCCTACATGCAGTTAGAAACGAATGAGGTTAAGAGTTTTGAAAAAAGATTTACTATAGGAGAATTAGAAGAATTTATATCTGATTTATTAAGAGAATATGAGAGATTTAGTGTTTTAATATTTAAATGGAAAAACATTAGAGATGAAACTATAAAAGTACTAAATTTTCCTTTTGAAAAATACAGAGAAGGTCAAAGGAAACTTATTAATGTTTCATATCAAACTATAAAAGAGGGGGAAATATTATTTGTTCAGGCACCGACAGGCATAGGAAAAACTATATCAACCATATTCCCAGCTGTAAAGGCTATAAGCGAAGGAATTGGAGAAAAAATTATATATTTGACGGCAAAGACGATAAATAGGGAAGTTGCAGAAGAAACTTTTGAAAGATTGCGTCAAGAAGGATTGAAATTTAGGACTATCACAATTACGGCAAAAGAGAAAACATGTATTAATGATGATTTTGATTGCAATCCAGAGAAGTGCATATATGCCAAAGACTATTATGGTAAAGTAAAAAAAGTAATTACAAATGTTATCGAAAGGGAAGAAAGAATTTCCACGGAAATATTGAAGGAATATGCCGAAAAATATCAAGTATGCCCATTTGAGCTATCTTTAGATATAAGTACTTATTGTGATGGAATTATAGGTGATTATAATTACATCTTTGATCCAAGAGTATCTTTGAGTAGAGTTCTAGAAAGCAAAGGAAATATAGTTTTGGTGGATGAAGCACATAATTTAATTGATAGGTCAAGAAATATGTATTCCGCATCCTTATATAAAAGTCAAATTCTAAATTGCAAAAAGATAACTAAGGGTAAACTAAATAAACTACATTCCTTATTGGGAAAGATTAATGATTATTTCATTGATTTAAGAAATGAATGCGACCATAGAGAAGTGAAATCATTTTATGAAGAGGAACATCCTAAGGAATTGAGTAAGTATTTGCAGTTATACTTAAAAGAAAGTGAAGAAGTGCTAGTAAGAGGAAATAGATTTGATGGTTATGAAGATATATTGAAATTATATTTTGATATAAATGCTTTTACTTCTACGACACAGCTCTATGATGAAAATTATAGGACTTGTATAGAAAAGGATTCTCAAGAAATCAAGTTGACTTTATATTGTGTAAATCCAGCTAAGAATTTAAGAGAATACTTAGGAAAATGCTACTCGGTAATATTTTTTTCTGCAACTATATCACCAATAAAATACTATGTAAATATGCTGGGCGGAGATGATAATACATATAGGTTAAAGCTTCCATCTCCTTTCAATAAAGAAAACTTAAAAGTTCATATTAGTCCTATTAATATTAGATATTCATATAGAAAAAGGACCTTATCATCAGTGAAAGATAAAATTTGTGGCTTTATAAAGCAGCAAATTGGAAACTACATGATTTTTTCACCATCATATGCATATATGGAAGAGTTATATAGCCATATGGAGGAGCCGAAGCTAGAAGAATTTAATCTTATGAAACAGAAACCTAATATGACGGAGGAAGAAAAAAGTGAATTTTTAAGAAGATTTAAGAATAGCAATAATTTATTAATGTTTTGTGTGCTTGGAGGGATGTTTTCAGAAGGAATAGATTTGCCTGGTGATCAGTTAATTGGAAGCATAATAATTGGAGTAGGATATCCTATGGTAGATATGACAAATGAAGTTATAAAGGATTTTTATAAAGAAGATGGTTATGACTATGCGTATGTATTTCCAGGAATAAATAAAATTCAGCAGGCTGTAGGAAGAGTTATAAGAACTGAGACGGACAAAGGAAGAGTTCTGCTTATTGATGATAGATATATAAATAATAAATATAGTGTTCTTTTACCAAATGAGTGGTATCCTATAAATAAATATTAAATTACCTATAGTTTTATGAAATAAGCTACTAGATTGTATTGTGCATTGTGAATTAAAAATAAGTATGTTAAAATATTCATGGTAGTTTTATGAAATAGTATATCTACATATAATTTTAGTATTTACACTACAATTTAAAAAATATTTAGTTATTGATATCGTCAGCCAGAAGTTTGAATCGGAGATATATTGGTGATGATTAATAACATATTAAAGTAGAATTAAGGAGCGAGGATAATGAATATTCCATTAATTGATTTAAAAGCTCAATATAAGTCTATTGCTGAAGATTTAGATAGAGTAACTAAAGAAGTGCTTTCTTCTGCGAATTATATTATGGGCAAGAATGTAATTGAATTTGAGAGAGAATTTGCAGAATATATAGGAGTTAAACATGCGATATCAGTGGCGAATGGAACTGATGCATTGGTTATTGCATTAAAATCTTTAGGAATAGGGAATGGAGATGAAGTAATAACTTCGACATTTACTTATTTTGCTTCAGCTGAAGCTATTTCAGCAGTAGGTGCAACGCCTGTTTTTGTTGATGTTGAAAAAGAAACATTTAATATAGATCCAACTAAAATAGAAGAAAAAATTACAAATAAAACAAAGGCTATTATACCAGTTCATATATTTGGACAATGTGCTAAGATGGATGAAATAAATGAAATAGCTAAGAAGCACAATTTAAAGATCGTAGAGGATGCTGCTCAAGCATCAGGTTCTAAATATAAAGGAAAGATGGCGGGAACTTTAGGTGATGCAGCATGTTTCTCATTCTTCCCAACTAAGAATCTTTCGTGTGCTGGCGATGGCGGCATGATAGTGACAAATGATGATAATATAGCAACAATAGCAAAAGCTTTAAGAACACATGGAAGTGGAGAAACTGGACAAAAAGCTTATAATTTGCTAAATAATATAAATGATGAGATAGAGACGTCTAAAGATGGTGACGATACTGTATATAATGCTTTAAAATACTATAATTATTTAATCGGGTTCAACTCTAGGTTAGATGCTATTCAAGCAGCAATTCTAAGAGTAAAATTACCACATTTAGATGATTGGAATAGTAGAAGAAGAGAAGTAGCAAAAATATATAATGAAAAATTAAAAGATTCTAATGTAGTTGTACCTACTGTTGATGAAGAAAATGAAACTATATATCATCAATATGTGTTACAATGCGAAAATAGAGAAGATATGATAAATAAACTTAAAGAAAATGGCATAGCAACTGGAGTTTATTATCCAGTCCCACTACATTTACAAAAAGTATATAAAGATCTAGGATATAAAGAAGGGGATATGCCGGTTGCAGAATATTTATCACATAGAACATTTGCAATACCAGTTTATCCAGAATTAACAGAAAACGAAATAAATTATATAGTTGAAAATATAAAGGCATAATATTAATATTGTAATATGCAAATTCCTATATATTTTGAACTTGAAGTTTACTTAAGGAAAATATTGATAAGTGCGAGGATTAATTATGGATAAGAATTATTTTGTACATGAATCAAGTTACATTGATAACGACGTAGTGATAGGTGACGGAACGAAGATTTGGCACTTCTCTCATATAATGAGTAATTCTGTAATTGGAGAAAAGTGTAATATAGGTCAAAACGTTGTAATATCGCCTGGTGTAAAAATTGGAGATGGGGTAAAGATACAAAATAATGTGTCTGTATATACAGGAGTTATTTGCGAAGATTATGTATTCTTAGGACCGTCTTGTGTGTTTACTAATGTAGTAAATCCAAGAAGCTTTATTGAAAGAAAAAGCGAGTATAAAGAAACTATAATTGGAAAAGGGGCTTCTATAGGTGCTAATGTAACAATTGTATGCGGTCATAATATAGGGAAATATGCATTAGTAGGTGCTGGAGCAGTAGTTACTAAACACATACCTGATTATGCCTTAGTAGTGGGCAATCCGGCAAGTATAATAGGATATGTATGTGAATGTGGAGAAAAATTAAACTTTAAAGATGAGCATGCAACTTGTAAAGCTTGTGGGAAAAAATATAGCAAAGATAAAGAAAAAGTAGAATGTATAGATTAGAAAAACAGATTTTTATTTATTAACATTTCATTGTATAATTTGTTAATAAAACTTTTTAGTAAATTATGTTCTGTGGATAAAATTTTAGGCCGTAAATTACAGGAGGTATAAGATGTCATTATTAAAACAACAATTATTAGATAAAATAAATAATAAAACTGCAAAAGTTGGTGTGGTTGGTCTTGGATATGTTGGATTACCATTAGCTGTGGAAAAGGCTAATGCTGGTTATCAAACTATTGGATTTGATGTTCAAGATCAAAAGGTAAATATGGTTAATGAAGGAAAGAACTATATTGGGGATGTAGTGGATGAAAATTTAAAGAAGATAGTAGAAGAAAATACTTTAAGAGCTACTACTGACTTTAGTTTTGTTAAAGATGTAGACACTATTTGTATTTGCGTGCCTACTCCATTAGATTTATATAAGCAACCAGATTTATCATATGTTGTAGAGTCAACAAAAAGTGTTGCACAATATCTACATAAAGGTATGCTTGTTATTCTTGAAAGTACTACATATCCAGGAACAACAGAAGAAGTTCTTAAGCCAATACTAGAAGAAAGTGGACTTAAATGTGGAGAAGACTTTTTCTTAGCCTTTTCACCAGAAAGAGTTGATCCAGGTAATAAGGACTTTAATACTAAAAATACTCCTAAAGTTGTTGGCGGTTGTACACCTGATTGCACAGAAGTTGCAGCAGCATTATATAGAAACATATTAGAGGGAGATATCCATACTGTATCATCTCCAGCCGTAGCTGAAATGGAAAAAATATTGGAAAATACATTTAGAAATATAAATATTGGATTAGCTAATGAAATGGCTATTTTATGTAATAGAATGGGAATAGATGTATGGGAAGTTATAGATGCAGCTAAGACCAAGCCATATGGATTTATGCCATTTTATCCAGGTCCAGGCTTAGGTGGACATTGTATTCCTCTTGATCCATTTTACTTAGAGTGGAAAGCAAAAGAATATGATTATCATACAAGATTAATAGAAACTTCAGGAGAAATAAATGATTCTATGCCTGAATTTGTATTAGATAATGTAATGAAGATTTTGAACAAGAATAAAAAGGCATTAAATGGTGCGAAAGTTCTTTTATTAGGAGTTGCATATAAGAATGATATCGATGATTATAGAGAATCTCCAGCATTCAAGGTAATAGAACTATTAGAAAAGAATGGTGCTGACTTAATGGTAAATGATCCGTATTGTCCAATTTCTAAATATAAGGGTAAGGTTTATAATTCTGTTGATTGGAAAGAGGTTATAAACGAGTCTGATATAGTAATTATAACTACAAATCATAGTTGTTACGATTACGAATCAATTGTGTCTAGAGCTAAAGTTGTTTATGATACTAGAAATGCAACCAAAAATGTTGTTAATAATAGAGAGAAGATTTATAAATTATAAGTTTTTCACGGTGTATATAAGCTGATTCTATGTAAGAATGGTATATTGATTCTAATGAGTTACTATTAGTTAGAATATACTGTTTATAAAAAGAGCGCCTCCATAATTTTATGGAGGTGCTCTTTTATTTACATTTATTAATGGTACATATAATTTGTGAAAAGCGAATAAAATAAGTACTGCATAAAATAAATAGATTTTTAATTAATATAAATAGAAATTGGTGATTAAATGAAATATATAAAATTAAGTAGCAAAGTTAATTTAATTATACATCTTATAGTAAAAATTAAGAGGGACGATGTGTTTGCACTAGCATCTCAGTTAGCATATTATTTAATATTATCATTTTTCCCATTTATGTTATTTTTGATGACTTTGGCTGGATTTAGCAGCATAAGCTCTAAACAAATACTGGGACAATTAAATGTTATGCTTCCTAGGAGTGTATTGGAATTAACTCAGTCAACTGTTATAGAGATATTTGACAATCAATATACTGGATTGTTAGGAATATCTATATTGTTAACGCTATGGACAGCGTCATCTGCATTTAAGGCCATAATAAAAAGCATAAATAAGGCGTACAACTTTAAAGAAGAAAGGTCATTTATTAAACTTTCAATTATTTCTATGTTAGGAATATTAGCATTAGCTGTAACTATAATTCTAGCTTTAACAGCGTTAGTATTTGGAAATGTAATAGGCGATTATATTAAAAGTATCAATCCATTTTATGAAATAATATTGATTATTTGGAATATATTCAGATATACTTTTATATTAGCGATAATGATATCTATATTTATTTGCGTTTATAAATTTGCTCCTGCTAAAAAGTTGGTATGGAAAGAGGTAATCGCAGGGTCTATATTTAGCACAGTGGGCTGGGTGTTAGTGTCCTTTGTTTTTTCATTTTATATCGATAATTTTAATAATTATTCTAGGTTTTATGGAAGTCTTGGTGCAGTATTTATACTTATGACATGGTTATTTTTAATATCAATAATATTCATCTTAGGAGTAGAGATAAATTTTGTTACATCTGAGTTAAGAGGTAGAAATCGAATGATTAGAAACAGGTAGACAATGATATTAAATTTTATTATAAAGTTTAATTTTTTATTGAATAGAAATTACCGAAGTGGGTATAACTTTAGAAGAAAAATATTCAGGAGGTAAAAGATGAATAAGATAATATTATTAGGAAGATTAGTTAAAGACCCTGAACTTAGGCACACTGAAAATGGAGAAAAAATTTATACCAAGTTCACAATTGCTGTGCAACGAAATTTTAGATTACCTGATGGAATTAGAGAAGCAGATTTTATACCTATAAAAGTTTGGGGAAAAAAAGCTGAAGTTATAGTAAAATATATGAAAAAGGGAAGCCTTATTACTTTAAGCGGTAGATTAAGAACTGGTAGTTATGAGGATAAGGAGGGAAATAGAAAGTATATAGCAGAGGTTATAGCAGAAGATTTTAAATTTCTTGAGAATAAGAAAAGTCAAACTGAGGCGTTGTAAAAATATTAGCCTAGTTGATTTTAATAATATAAGCTATATGGATAGATAAGTATATAACTATAAATATACTTATTTATAGAAGAGGTTATCTAATTGTTAGATATTATCAATGCGTTTAGATAACCTTTGTGATAACATAAAAAGTATATTTTTACTTACAAATAAAAGTATACTTAAAATAAATATTCTTTTAATAAAATGCTTGATTATAAAAAACGCTGATGATATTAGTTTAATTTAATAGAACTAAAAATGAATACTAAAGTCATTAAAGTAAGATAAGTAGTATTTATATAGAAATGAAAAAAATGTTTTTTATATTGTAACAATAAATGAAAAATATTTGTAGAAAAAGTGTTGTATTTATGTGAATATGTGTTATAATAATATTGTAAACGATATCTATTATATATTTTTCAATTATGGTGAAACAAAAAAAGAGATTATGAGGTAAAAAAAGAGCTATTGGCTCTTTTTTTATTTCTTTATGATAATTAATAAGATTTTAATTGTAAATAAAAACCATATTGAGTTTTTAAAAAATATATACAGTGCATTATTCGTCTGATTTCGACAAAAGACTTTTTTTATATGAAAATTTAAAGAATGTATATGTTGTAAAAAATAAAGGAAGAAGTTTTATTGTCAATAAAAAAAATATAAATCTTGAAAAAGAGGACATGCTTTGACAATTTATTGATACATTATGTGATACTATAGGTTTGTAAACAAGGAATTACTATCTTGAGGGAGTTGAAAGGGTTATGAATTTGGTTGAGGAATATACATCAATTAATAGTGATGCTGATGTAGAGTATAGATATGCATATAGGCTTATAAAAAAGGATTATAAGGGGATAACTGCATATGGAATTGAAGTTGAAAGAAAAGATTATATTGGTTTAAAAAATGTAAATTTAGAGAGAGAAAAGATAGATATAATATCAATTCATAGATACAAAGTAAAACAATTACTTATGAAATTGTTTAATAATCAGGTATCACCACTTCACTTAATTGATATTATAGGGACGTATGTGGATGAGCATGCTTATGAGTTTGATATTGGTATGGGAGAGAAAGTTATAAATTAATATTAAGGTATAGAAATAATTAAATATTTACGCTAGTATATGGTAAGAGATTACTAAGAAAGGCGATAAATCATGATTATTGGAATTGGAACAGATATAATAGAGATAAGTAGAATAGAGCGTGCGATACAAAGAACAAATACTTTTATTGAAAGATCATTTACTTGTAATGAGATTGCATATTTCAAATTAAAAGGATTTAAGGGGAATGTAGTAGCAGGAAATTTTGCTGCTAAGGAAGCGATTAGTAAAGCAATAGGAACTGGATTTAGAGGATTTGGATTAAAAGATATTGAAATATTGAGAAATGAGTTGGGAAAGCCAATAGTGAATTTAAGTGATAAAATATATAACCTATTGGAGATAAAAGAATTTAATATGCATGTTAGTATTTCACATAGTAATGAAAATGCTATAGCTTATGCAGTTATGGAGGCAATATAATGTTAGAAATTTTTTCGGCTAAACAATGTAGAGAAATTGATAGAGAATGCATTGATTATATTGGAATTCCTAGTATCGTATTGATGGAAAATGCTGCGATAAGTTTATTTGGGGAGATTTCAGATAAAAGTGAATCGTTTTTAATATTATGTGGAAAAGGTAATAATGGGGGGGACGCCCTTGCATTAGCTAGACATTTGATATTAGAGGGGAAAAAGGTAAGGGTTTATATTCTAAGTAAAGACGAAAATTACAGTCAAGAT
This sequence comes from Clostridium sp. MF28, assembly GCF_002969175.1. NCBI lineage: Bacteria > Bacillati > Bacillota > Clostridia > Eubacteriales > Clostridiaceae > Clostridium > Clostridium sp. MF28. The sequence continues at coordinate 2,984,931 of NZ_CP014331.1, read as the reverse complement.
TTTAAAATTAACTTTGGGATATTAGAAAAAATAATTGAAAAGAGTGACATATTATTTATAAAGTCAGAGAACGATATAGATGAAAACGTAATACGTGATATTAAAGACTATGACCTATTAATAGATGGGATTTTTGGTGTCGGCCTTAACAAAGATTTAGTGGGAATGTTTAAAAGTATTATAGAATGTATAAATTTATATGCAAAATTTGTGGTGGCGATTGATACGCCATCGGGTTTAGACTGTGACTTAGGTATTGAGAGAGGAATCGCGGTTCATGCTAATATAACTTATACATTTGAGTTCATCAAACAGGGCTTTTTAGATTATAAAGCTATTGATTGTGTCGGAAAAATTAAAATATTAAAAATAGGTATTCCAGAGTATATAAAAAAGAAAAACTCTAATAATTTTTATATGCTAGAAAAAAAGGAATATAATAAGATGCTTTTAAAAAGGCAGGTTTATGGTCATAAGGGAGATTACGGTAGAGCAGTAGTTGTAGCTGGAAGAATCGGATTTACTGGAGCCGCCTTTATAACTACGGAATGTACGGTTAGAGCGGGTGCGGGATTGACTACACTAGCATGCAGCAGTGAGGTGCAAAAGATACTATCAAGCAGATTAACAGAAGCTATGACATTAGACTATGAAGATAATGATAACTTTATAGAACTTATAAAAAGAGCAAGTTCTATTGCCTTTGGTCCTGGAATTGGGGTTGGAGAAAGAGAAAAAAGCTTGTTGGAAAAGATAATAAGTAACAGTAAATGTCCTATTGTGATTGATGCGGACGGGATATCTATTATAGGGGAAAATAAGTACTTGCTAAATAATTTAAAGGGTAGGGCAATTATTACTCCACATCCAGGTGAAATGGCACGGTTTCTAGGAATGAGTATTGAAGATGTGGAGGCTAATAGAGTCAGCATAGCAAAATCAGTTGCTATGCAGTATGGAATAATTGTTTTATTAAAAGGGTATAATACCGTGATTTCGAACGGAAAAGAAGTTTATATAAATCCTACTGGCAACAGTAAGATGGCATCAGGAGGCATGGGAGATGCATTGACCGGAATAGTAAATGCATTTCTGTCACAAGGAGCTAGCATAAATCAGGCTGCTCTTTTAAGTGCATATATTCATGGGAATATAGCTGATAAATTAAGCAAACAAGTTTACATAGTAAATGCAAGAGATATTATAACCGAATTACCTAAAGAAATTAACAGTATTATTGATTAATTAAGAATAAAGTCACTAAGATTTTCATAAATAGTAATATGTAGTAATAAATCTTAGGAGGCCTTATGGATTTTAGAAAAGTATTGTTCAATAAAAAAATAATTATAGGTATTTTGGTGCTTATTCCAATACTTATGATTTTGTTAGTTATTTTATGTAGAGACGTAATTACCCCTTCAAATGAAGATATAATTAGTGAACTGAAAGACACAAAGTATTATAGTAGTAAAGTTGATTATCTGTTTAAGAATTCTAAGTCTGAATTCGAGGAAAATACAATGCAATACTATAGTTTTGATAAGGGGTCAAGAATAGAATTCGGAAATGACTATAACAGAGTTAAGGTTTATAACGGTTCAGAGATAAAAGTTGAGGGTGACGAAGATAAAGCGGGATATACACTTGATAAGGATATAGACGTAATTTATCCTTTGGCATTCATAGAAAATATACTATCTAATAAGCAAGCTGATGAAATAAAAGAGGTTAAAGCAGATTGGGGACCAGGAGTATATTTACAAATAGATATAGAATTTAACAGCAAGAATAAGCATTTAAATAAAGCTGAATTCTATGTAGATAAGGATAAGAAGGTTCCAGTATTATTAAAGATTTTAGATGATGATAATAAAGAGAGAGTAATAGTAAAGTATAGTGATTTTAAAAAAGAAAAAACATTAAGTGATGATTTATTTTGATTTGAATAAATTTATTAATTAGAAATCAAGCCAACATTAATATTAAAAAACGATATACTAAATCTAAATATAAATTAAAGTACATATTAGAAATTTTGTAGAGAAAACATTTAATAAGAATTATCTAGAGAATGGTAAAGAAGTAATACAAATCCTTTGACAAATTGACATAATTTGCAATATAATCATAGTTATAAGAACTTTTTACTGCTATGGAGGCGAAAAGATGTCAATAATTAATCTAAATAACATGAAAAATAAAAAAATAGTTAACTCAGGGAATAATAAAATTAAAAAAAATAGTGGAATTATGGAGAAATCGTTAATACAATATATTAACGAGGGATTTTCAGCTGATTTTGAAAAACTAATGAAAAATGGTTATCAAGAAATGGCTGAAATAAACTTGGAATATTCTAAATTAGGTTTTGAATATATGTTAGATGATGTTAATGAGTATGAGGCATGGATTTGCGGAGTGTGATTATTTAGAATGGCAAACATTGTGGTAAAAAGAGGGGAAATTTTCTATGCGGATTTAAGTCCAGTTATAGGATCCGAACAGGGTGGGATAAGACCTGTTATTATAATACAAAATGATATTGGAAATAGATATAGTCCTACTGTTATTGTAGCTGCAATAACATCTCAAATAAATAAGGCTAAGCTTCCTATTCATGTTGAAATTTCATCAGAAGAGTATGGATTAAATAGAGATTCTGTTGTCTTATTGGAACAGATAAGAACATTAGATAAGAGAAGACTTAAAGAAAAAATTGGACATATGACTGAAGCAGACATGAAAAAGGTTGATAAAGCATTAGCGGTTAGCTTGAATTTAAGCTAAAGAGAAAACAAAAGGGTTTTATATCTATTAATATTAGGAGTGGTATAGATGATTTTTTTATTTGTACTACTCTTTTTGTGCGTGAGAATACTCTATATTATATGAATATGCTTAAAAGTATATCACATTAATGAATGAGGTATACAAAATATATTTTGTATGCTAGAATAAATATGTTAAAATAAAACATAATATAAATGAGTAAATTAATAATAGGGGGTTGTATAATGAATAATGAATACAAACTTGAAGAAATCTCAAAGTTAATGAGAAAAGATATAGTTTCTATGCTTACAGAATCATCATCAGGTCATCCAGGAGGTTCTTTGTCAATAGCTGATATTATGTCTGTATTATTCTTTAAAGAAATGAACATAGATGTATCTAACGCAAAAGATCCAAATAGAGACAGATTTGTTTTATCAAAAGGCCATGCGGCACCAGCGTTATATAGTGCTTTAGCTAGAAAGGGATATTTTGAAGTAGAAGAGTTAAAGAGCCTAAGAAAAACAGGTTCAAGATTACAAGGACATCCTAATATGAATGATTTACCAGGAATTGATATGTCTACGGGCTCGCTAGGGCAAGGAATTTCTGCGGCAGTTGGAATGGCATTAGCAGGAAAGCTTGATAAGAAGGATTATAGAGTATACGCAATTTTAGGAGACGGAGAGCTTGAAGAAGGCCAAGTTTGGGAAGCATCAATGTCTGCAGCTCATTACAAATTAGATAATTTAACTGCATTTATAGATAATAATGGACTACAAATAGATGGAAACATAGAAGATGTTATGAATCCTGGTCCTATAGATAAAAAATTTGAAGCTTTTGGATGGAACGTTTTGACTATAAATGGTCATGATTATGATGAAATCATAAATGCTATCGCAAAAGCAAAGGAAGTTAAAGGAAAACCAACTGCAATTATATGCAACACAGTAAAAGGTAAGGGTGTTTCATTTATGGAAAATCAAGCAGGATGGCATGGAACTGCTCCAAATAAAGAACAATGTGAGCAAGCATTAAAGGAAATTGGAGGGGAAAACTAATGGGAAATAAAGTAGCAACTAGAAAGCTTATGGTAAAGCGTTAGTAAAACTTTCAAATTTAAATAAAGATGTTGTAGTACTAGATGCTGATTTATCAAAATCAACTAAAACAGCTGATTTTAAAGCTGTTTCACCAGAAAGATTTATAAATATGGGAATAGCAGAATCAAACATGATGGGAGTTGCAGCAGGGCTTTCAACTTGTGGGAAAATTCCGTTTGCTAGTACTTTCGCAATGTTTGCAGCGGGAAGAGCTTTTGAACAGATAAGAAATTCTATATGTTATCCAAAGTTGAATGTTAAAATTTGTGCAACCCATGCAGGATTAACAGTTGGAGAAGATGGAGCGACTCATCAATCTATCGAAGATATATCTCTAATGAGAAGTATTCCCAATATGACTGTAATTAATCCGGCAGATGATATAGAAACTGAAGCAGCAATATTAGCCATAGCAGAATACAATGGACCTTGCTATGTTAGATTAGGAAGGTTAGCTGTTAGTACTGTAAATAACATAGATAATTATAAGTTTGAAATTGGAAAAGGTGTGACATTAGCACAAGGTAACGATGTTACTATAGTTGCAACAGGACTAATGGTTGAATTAGCGTTAGAAGCTAAAAAAGAGTTGGCTAAAGATGGAATTGATGCTAGAATAATAAATATACATACAATAAAACCAATTGATAAAGAACTATTAGCTACTGCAGCGAGAGAAACAGGAGCAATAGTTACAGCAGAAGAACATAGTATAATTGGTGGTTTAGGTTCAGCAGTCGCTGAAGTTTTAACAGAAGAATGTCCAGTACCAGTATTAAAAGTTGGGATAAAAGATACTTTTGGTGAAAGTGGTAAGCCAAACGAACTATTAAAAGCGTATGGATTAACAGTAGAAGCCATAGTAGAGCATAGTAAGAAAGCTATTTCATTAAAGAAATAATCAACCCAGAATAATAGAATATAACATACCGAAAATGCAAGATACAAAGCTTATGAAATAGCTGAGGATCTTGCATTTTCTATTTTTGAATAATCAAAAATAAACAAGGAAAACTATGAGAGAAATTCTAATATAAATAAAAATTAAAAGGGGAAGATGACAATGAAAAAATCAAAATTTAGAGAATATTTAATAATAACATTTGGGATAATTCTGGTTGCGCTTTCTATTGAGTACTTTTACGCTCCAAACAATATTGCAGCAGGTGGAGTAACAGGAATAGCAATAATTATTAATGCGGTCATACCATCTTTTTCAATAGGTGTAGTGAGCTTTATTTTAAATGGATTGTTATTTATAGTTGCACTTATATTCATTGATGGAAAATTTGGTGTGAAGACGATTTATGCTAGTTTAGGATTATCAGTTATAATATGGGCAATTGAGAGGTTCTTAAAGCCAGTGGCAATCACAAATGACTTAATGATGGCAACTATTTTTGGAACATTAATTTCAGCATTCGGAATGGCTATCATATTTAATGAAAATGCATCAACAGGAGGAACAGATATATTAGCAAAAATGTTAAATATATTTTTTCATTTAGATATAGGAAAATCTTTATTGGTAGTAGATTTTGTAATAACCTTAGCAAGTGCGTTTGTATTTGGAGTGGATGTTGCGTTGTATTCTATGCTAAGTATAATACTACTTGGTTTAATAGTTGATAGAGTTATAGAAGGATTTAATGCTTGTAAAAGTATATTTATTATTAGTAAAAGTAATTATGAGATAAGTAGATATATAATAGATACATTAGATAGAGGCTGTACATTTATAAATGGAGTAGGGGCATTCACAGAGAAGGAAACTAATATACTTTATGCCGTTTTAAGTAGGAATCAATTCATAAAATTGAAGAAGTTTATAAAAGATGTAGATCCTGATGCATTTATAACAGTGGGGGAAGTTCATGAAGTATTAGGTGAAGGATTTAATGATATAAAACAACATTAATTACCAACAAATGGCTCCAAATTTAATAAAATTGTATAACATTAGAAAGTATTCTTATGTTATAATTAATTTTGTAGGTTTTGCAATTAATTTGCGGAATATACAATAAAGAAGGAGTGTTTGAGTATGATCGAGTTTAGAGGAGTATCTAAAATTTACAATAATAATGTAAAAGCCTTGTCAGATATTAATGTTGAGATAGAAGCAGGAGAATTTGTATTTTTAGTAGGCCCAAGTGGATCTGGGAAATCTACTTTTATAAAAATGCTTTTGAAGGAAATTGAACCAACCAACGGAAAAATATTAATAGGAGATAAAGATTTATCATCTATTACTAGGCAGCAAATACCTTATTACAGAAGAAAGATAGGAATGGTATTCCAAGATTTTAGATTGATACCAACTCTTAACGTATATGAAAATGTTGCATTTGCTATGAGAGTAGTAGAAGCATCTCAAAAAGATATAAGAAGAAGAGTTCCAATGGTATTATCGTTAGTTGGATTATCTCATAAATATAAAATGTTTCCTAATGAATTATCGGGAGGAGAACAGCAGAGAGTTTCTTTAGCACGGGCACTAGTTAATAATCCATCTGTTTTGATTGCTGATGAACCTACTGGTAACTTAGATCCAGATACAGCTAGAGAAATAATGTCATTACTTGAGGATATAAACAAGTCTGGAACTACAGTTCTTATGGCTACACACGCAAAGGAAATTGTTGACTATATGAAAAAAAGAGTTATAGCTATTGAAAAAGGAGAAATCGTTAGAGACGAGAAAAGAGGTAAGTACGAAGATGAAAATTAATACTATTGCACATTTTATTAAGGATGCATTTACAAGCTTAAAAAGAAATAAGACTATTAGTATTGCTTCAGTAATTACTGTTCTTATAACTTTCTTTGTTTTGGGAATATTCGTATTAGTTGCTAATAATATAAACAAAGGAATAAATACTGTTCAGAATAAAGTAGAACTAAAGATATTTCTTAAGGATGATATAAAACTTATTGACCAAAGGGAGATAGAAATAAAATTACGAGAAATTGAAGGCGTTAAAGATGTAATTTACCAATCAAAAGAAGAAGAGTATAAGAATTTTCAAAGTACTACGAATGAAAATGAAGGATTACTAAAAGGATATACATTGCAAAATAATCCTTTTTCAGCATCATTTACAGTAAAATTAGAATCTCCAGAATATGCGTCAGCCGTAAGTGAAGGAATAAAAGACTTCGAAGGTGTTGAGACTATAGGTGATCAACAAGAATTAGTAGACAAGATTGTAGGGATAGTAAATGGTGTAAAAGTAGTTGGTTTTGGGTTATTTATAATATTAGTAGGTGTTTCAATATTCTTAATAATGAATACTACAAAACTAACTGTATATTCAAGAAGAAGAGAAGTTGGAATTATGAAATTTGTAGGGGCTACTGATTGGTTCATTAGATGGCCATTTGTAATAGAGGGAATGGTAATAGGGTTTATTGGAGCAACATTAGCATGTGGAGCTTTATTTGCAGCATATAATGGACTAGTTAGGTGGATTGCTTCGCAATTGGTATTTGTAAGCCTTGTACCAGCAACGTTTATATTCTCAACTCTATTATGGCAATTTATGCTTGGTGGTATTATAGTTGGTGGAATTGCTAGTATAATTTCATTAAGGAAATTTTTAGTGGTATAATTTTTGCAAATAAGTGTAAATATAATAAAAATAGGAATAAAGAAAAATAGTATTTTATACTATGAAATCTTGAGAAAAACTTTACAATATAATCCACTTTAATCTATAAAGATATATATTGGGATTATATGTATGATGCATATGAAAGGGAGTCTTTATAGGTGAAGGAATCAAGAAAATACATATTTGCAAATAGAAGGCAAAATAGAAAAATAATTTTAATACCAACAGTAATCTTTATAGTATTTCTTATATGTGTATCCTTTTTAGGAGGAAATTATATTGCTACTAAAGGGATATTTCTAGTAAGAACATCGCCAGAAGTCAAGAGTACAGCTTCTCAGATAAATGATAAGAGTAAATATTCAGCACTTTTTACAGTTAGAGATAAATTAATTGAAAAGTTTGATGGTGAAATTGATGACAATGCTCTTTTAGAAGGAGCGATCAAGGGAATGACTAATTCCTTAAATGATCAATATACTGTATTTATGAATCAAAGCGAATTTGATGATTTAATGAAACAAAGTAGTGGAAGTATGACAGGAATAGGTGTTACTGTAACGTTAAAAGATAAACAGGTAACAATTTTAGATACTGTTAAAGGAGCACCTGCTGATAGGGCTGGACTACAGGAAAATGATATAATAGAGAAGATAAATGATATCGATGTGTCTGGTGACGATTTAAAAAAAGCAACGTCTATGATTGCAGAGGCAAATAATTCAGAGTTAAAACTGACTATTAAGAGAGCAGATACTAATGAATTTGATGTTAATGTAACACCTGAAAAAGTAAAGATTGAATCAGTAAAAGGGAATATGCTAGATTCTTCAATAGGGTATATTCGTATAAAAACTTTCATGAATGAAAATACGGCAGAAGATTTCAAAAACACAATTGATGAATTGAAATCTCAAGGGATGAAAGGCTTGATAGTAGATCTGAGAGAAAATCCTGGTGGGCTATTAACAGAAGCAGTAGGCGTTGCATCACAGTTTATTCCGAAAGGAAAGATAATAACTTACACAATTGATAAATATGAAAACAGAAATGATTCATTATCAATTGGTGGAGATGCTGAAGGCATGCCATTGGTTTTACTAGTTAATGAAAATAGCGCTAGTGCATCAGAAGTTGTTACAGGTGCTTTAAGAGATTATGGCGCAGCAACAATTGTTGGAAAAACTACTTTTGGGAAAGGTATAGTTCAGCAAACAGTTAAATTTGATGATAATATTGGTGGACTTAAAGTAACTATTTCTAAATATTATACTCCAAATGGAGAGAATATTCATAAAAAAGGGATAGCCCCAGATTTTGATGTTACAACACCTGTTGGTATTGATGAAAAGAGCTATGATAAAAATGCTGATGAGCAGCTAAAGACAGCGGTTGAAAAAATAGGAGAAAAGATTAAATAGGGAGGGATTAAATGGGTTTATTTATATATACGCTACGGAGCGTATCAGGTGCTATAGTAACCCCTCCATTAGTATTCTTATTAATACTCTTAATAATGGTACTACATTCAAAGAACAAAAAAGTAGTAACTATGCAAAAAATAATTTTAGGAGGTAGTGTAAATTCATCTATTGAACTTACACTATCTCAACTTGTTTTAGGAATTATAGGTGGAATTATAGGAAGCATAATACTTACAAGTTTAGGTGTAGTTTTTAGTGAAAATTCTGGAATATCGTATTTGTTTGTTATATCAATATTATTAATGCTTATAAGACCAAGGTTAATATGCTTTTCTTATTCGGGAGCAATTCTAGGTGGTATAGTAATTATAATTAAATTGATTAATATATTCATTCCTTATAGTTTAGGAGTTTTTGATCTAAATATATTTTATTTAGCAATTCTTATAGGAGTATTCCATGTTATTGAAGGGATATTAGTAATTGTCGATGGAGATAGAGGAGCTGTACCTGTATTTACAAATAGAGATAATAAAATTTTAGGTGGATATGCATTAAAAAGATATTGGGCATTGCCAATAGCAATAATTATTGCTATGAATGGGAATAATTCGATGTTGAGTTATATGACAGAATCTATATCTAATCCAGATTGGTGGCCATTAATTAAACTACCATATGGACTCGCATTAATAGCTGGAAGTATTATTTCTATAGTTCCTTTTTATATGGTATTAGGTTATTCATCAATTACATTTACAAAAAGTAAAAGAGAAAAAGCTATATCTTCAGGAGTACACATACTAGCTTATGGAATTCTTCTGACAATTTCGGCTCAGATTGCTAGGTTTGGAATTATTGGTGAAGTATTTGTTGTGATTTTTATGCCAGCAGCTCATGAGTTAATGCTTAAGCTTCAGGCAGATCGAGAGAAAAAGCAAGTGGCTAAATTTGTTAGCGATGAAGAAGGTCTGGTAGTTTTAGAAATGTCAGCAGATTCTAGGATGCGGGAATTTGGAGTTGATATTCAAAGTAAAATTTTATCAGTGAATGGTAAAAAGATTAATTCCGAAGCGGAAGTGTATTCTATTTTAAAGAAAAACTTATATAATGCAGTTTTAAAGATAAAGGATTCTCATGGAATGGTAAAAGATATTCAATTTAGGCATAATAAAAATACTAGGCTTGGAATTTTAGTAGTACCTAGAAATGTAAGCAAGGAAGATATTGTGCCAGTCGATGGAGGAAATTTTAAAAATGTTCTGAATTCATTAAAGGGGTCTGAAAATAAAGTTGAATATAAAATAGAAAAAGAGAATGATGGAAAACATGATAAGGATGTTAAGAATAAAGATAATAAAATGTAATTAGAAGGTGGCTTGGCCACTTTTTTCTTTAGCTAATAATAATATTTTTATTTGAGCGATATTTAAAATGAATTTTATCTTTTTTAATAAATAATTTTAATTACAACTGATTTAAATAAAGTAAACATCTAATAATTATAATATTTTAGATATATGGAGAGTATTAAAGGCATGAGTAAGCATTTAAAATAAATAGGATAATTTATTGACTTAATACTTAAGGAAAAGTAAAATAGACATATAATACGAATGTCTGTTCGGATCGGAGGTAATATAATGGGAGAATTTAAAATACAATCGAGATTTAAACCTACGGGGGATCAACCACAAGCAATCGATAAATTAGTCAATTCCATAAAAAGCAATAATAGAGCTCAAACTTTGCTTGGAGTAACAGGCTCAGGAAAAACATTTACTATGGCAAATGTTATAGAAAAATTACAAAGACCTACTATAATATTAGCTCATAATAAAACTTTAGCAGCGCAATTATGTTCGGAATTTAAGGAGTTCTTTCCTGATAATATAGTAGAATACTTTGTATCTTATTATGACTATTATCAACCAGAAGCATATGTGCCTCAAACAGATACCTTTATAGAAAAAGATGCATCAATTAATGATGAAATAGATAAATTAAGGCATTCAGCTACTTCAGCTCTTTTTGAAAGAAGGGATGTAATAATTGTCGCATCTGTTTCCTGCATATACGGTCTAGGTAATCCAGATGAATATAAAAAGTTGACTATAAGTCTTAGAACTGGAATGGAGAAAGAGAGAGATGAGGTTATAAAGAAACTCATAGAAATTCAATATGAAAGAAATGATATAGATTTTTCAAGAGGAACTTTTAGAGTTAGAGGAGATTCTTTAGATATAATTCCCGCTTCGTATTCAAATAAAGGGATTAGAATTGAATTTTTTGGGGATGAAATTGATAGAATAAGAGAATTTGATGTATTAACAGGAAGTATCCTAGGAGAAAGAAATCATGTAGCCATAACTCCAGCATCCCACTTTGCAACATCTAGAGAGACTGTTGATAAAGCAATTGGCATAATTGAAGGAGAATTAGAGGAGAGGCTTAGAGAGCTTAATGCTCAGGATAAACTTTTAGAAGCTCAAAGATTAAGGCAAAGAACTAACTTTGATATTGAGATGATAAAAGAAATGGGATATTGTAGTGGGATTGAGAATTATTCTAGAATATTAGATGGTAGAGCTTCAGGAACACCGCCTAAAACATTAATAGATTATTTTCCGGAAGATTTTCTTATGTTTATAGATGAGAGCCACGTAACATTACCTCAGGTTAGAGCAATGTATGCAGGAGATAGATCGAGAAAAAATACATTGGTAGACTATGGGTTTAGATTACCTTGTGCATATGATAATAGACCGCTAAAATTTGAGGAATTTGAAAAGAAAATTAATCAAGTAGTGTTTGTAAGTGCTACTCCATCGGCTTATGAAATAGATAATTCTGAAGAAATCGCTGAACAAATCATAAGACCTACAGGATTGTTAGATCCAGAAATCATTATAAGACCTATTAAAGGACAAATTGATGATTTATATGGAGAGATTAATAAAACGATAGAGTGTGGATTTAGAATATTAATAACTACATTAACCAAGCGTATGGCAGAAGATTTAACTAAATATTTAATAGAACTTGGTGTTAAAACAACTTATATGCATTCAGATATTGATACAATAGAAAGAATGAAAATAATAAGAGATTTGAGGCTTGGCGAGTATGATGTACTTGTAGGAATAAATCTTTTAAGAGAAGGATTAGATATACCGGAGGTAGCTTTAGTTGCAATTTTAGACGCCGATAAAGAAGGATTTTTAAGATCAGAAACATCATTAATACAAACAATAGGAAGAGCGGCTAGAAATTCAGAAAGCAAGGTTATAATGTATGCTGACAATATAACAAAGTCTATGGATAAAGCAATGAAGGAAACGGAAAGAAGAAGAGCTATACAAAAAGATTATAATGAAAGACATGGAATGGTACCAACAACAATAATTAAAGATGTAAGAGATATTATAGAAGCAACAAAGGTTTCAGAAGAAGTCGAAGAATATAAAGCTGCGGATAAGAAAAAACTTACTAAGAAAGAAAAAGATAAGTTAATTAAAGATCTTACAGAAGAAATGCTTTTAGCGGCAAAAAATCTTCAATTCGAAAGAGCAGCTGAGCTTAGAGATATTATTAATGAAATTAAAGATGGAAAGTAATGGGTAATAATCAATATATGATATATTGCATAAAACTATAAATTATGTATTGTCCATTAAGTAGGAGGTTAGTTTAATGAACGATAAGATAGTAATAAAAGGTGCGAAAGTTAATAATTTAAAGAATGTAAGTTTAGAAATACCGAGAGATAAATTAGTTGTACTTACAGGATTATCAGGCTCAGGTAAGTCATCATTGGCATTTGATACATTATATGCTGAAGGGCAAAGAAGATATGTGGAATCTTTATCTTCTTATGCACGGCAATTTTTAGGACAAATGGATAAACCGAATGTAGAATATATAGAAGGATTATCACCGGCAATATCAATAGATCAAAAGACTACAAGTAAAAATCCAAGATCAACAGTTGGAACAATAACTGAAATATATGATTATTTGAGATTATTATATGCAAGAGTAGGAATTCCTCACTGTCCAAAGTGCGGTAAAGAAATTACTAAACAATCTGTTGATCAGATTGTTGATAAAATTATGGGTTATGGAGATAGATCTAAACTTCAAGTATTATCACCTGTAGTTAAAGGGAGAAAAGGAACTCATGAAAAGATATTAGAACATATAAAGAAGAGCGGCTTTGTTAGAGCAAGGATTGATGGGGAAATTTATGACTTAACTGAAGAGGAAGTAAAGTTAGATAAAAATAAAAAGCATAATATTGAAGCTGTTATTGATAGAATTGTTATAAAGGAAGGGATTGAAGGTAGACTTACAGAATCTGTAGAAGCGTCTTTAAAGATGGGCGAAGGATTAGTCATAATTAGCGTTATTGGAGGAGAAGAAACTTTATTTAGCGAAAATTTTGCTTGCCCAGATTGTGGAATAAGTATTGATGAGCTATCGCCTAGATTATTTTCATTTAATGCTCCATATGGAAAGTGCGATCATTGTGATGGGCTTGGAAGTCTTATGGAGATAGACGAAAAGCTTGTTATACCTAATAGAGAGCTAAGTGTTATGGAAGGAGCTATAGCAAGCTGGGGAAGTGGAAGACTAAAAGAAGATTCTTGGACATATGCAATACTTCAAGCTCTAACTAAAGAGTATGGATTAGATTTAAGCAAGCCTATAAAAGATTTGGATAAAGAACATGTTGATTTATTGTTGTATGGAACAGGTGGAAAAAAACTTAAAATTGAATATGTGAAAGATGGAGTTAAAGCTATTTATAGTTATGCATTTGAGGGGGAAATTAATGCATTAAGCAGAAGGTATAGAGAGAGTAATTCAGATCTTATAAAGGGTGAAATAGAGCAATACATGAGCAATGATTCATGCCCAAAATGTAAAGGCGCTAGATTGAAAAAAGAAGTGCTAGCAGTTACTGTTGGTGGAAAAAATATATATGAATTTACAAGTATGTCAATAAAAGAAGAACTTGAGTTTATAAATGGAGTGGAATTTTCAGAAAAAAATAAACTTATAAGTGAGCAGATTATAAAAGAAATTAAAAATAGATTGCAGTTTTTGCTAGATGTTGGTTTAGATTACTTAAGTTTATCAAGAAATTCTGGAACCTTATCAGGTGGGGAATCACAAAGAATAAGGCTTGCAACACAAATTGGTTCAGCACTTATGGGAGTTCTATATATATTAGATGAACCAAGTATTGGATTGCATCAAAGGGATAATGATAGGCTAATACATACTTTGAAAAATCTAAGAGATGTTGGAAATACAGTAGTAGTTGTAGAACACGATGAAGATACTATGAAGGAAGCAGATTATATTGTTGATATTGGACCGGGTGCAGGAGAGCACGGAGGAGAAGTAGTTGTTGCTGGAACACTTGATGAAGTTAAGGCATGTGAAAAATCAATAACAGGTCAATATTTAACTGGAAGAAAATCAATTCAAATTCCGGCAGCGAGAAGGAAAGGTAATGGACAAAAAATAAAAATTGTAGGCGCTAAAGAAAATAATTTAAAAAATATAAATGTTTCAATTCCTCTTGGTACTTTAACTATGGTCACAGGAGTTTCTGGGTCCGGAAAAAGTACTCTGGTAAATGAAATACTTTATAAAGGGTTAAATAGATTAGTAAATAAGAGCAAAAATCCAGTAGGAAACCATAAAGAAATAGTTGGTTATGAAAATATTGATAAAATAATAGATATAAATCAAAGTCCGATTGGAAGAACACCTCGTTCTAATCCGGCAACTTATACAGGCACATTTGATATAATTAGAGAGTTATTTTCACAAACTACGGAAGCTAAAATGAGGGGTTATAAGCAAGGTAGATTTAGTTTTAATGTTAAAGGTGGAAGATGTGAAGCTTGTTCTGGAGATGGAATAATAAAAATAGAAATGCAATTTCTATCGGATGTTTATGTTCCATGTGAGGTGTGTAAAGGAAAGAGGTATAATAGAGAAACTTTAGAAGTAAAGTATAAAGGGAAAAATATAGATGATGTATTAAAAATGACAGTTGAAGAAGCGTTGAAGTTCTTTGAAAATATACCTAGAATTGAGAATAAGTTGAGGACATTAAATGATGTAGGACTTGGATATATTAGATTAGGTCAGCCTTCAACTCAATTATCAGGAGGAGAAGCTCAAAGAATTAAGTTAGCATATGAATTATCAAAGAGAAGCACAGGAAAAACTCTATATATATTGGATGAGCCAACAACAGGATTACACGTAGATGATGTTAGTAGATTAATAGAAATACTTCAAAGTTTAGTTGCAACAGGAAATACTGTAGTAGTAATTGAGCATAATTTAGATATGATAAAATGTGCAGATTATTTGATTGATTTAGGTCCAGAAGGCGGAGATAAGGGTGGAACCATTATAAAATGTGGAACTCCAGAAGAATTATGTAAGGTTCAAGAATCTTATACAGGTAAATATTTGAAAGATGTGCTTAAATAAAACTTATGAATATTAATGAATAGGTACTCATATTTAGAACTATATAATATTAAAACCTATAATTGGTAGTTATAATGCTCAATTGGCAATATATATATATATATAATATAAAATTAAAAATAATAAAGTTTTTATGAAGAAATTATATTGAAAATTGACAATTGGGGCATTATAGGACAGAATATGATAAGTAGATATTAAAATAATATAGATGATATAATAATATATATTAATTAAGTGGCACTTTTGCATGCCATACTTACTTTTTTATTGTATAATCATTAATGAGGTAAATGTAAGTTATAACTTATAAATTTCTGAAAGTTATTTTACATATATAAAAGTTATTTTACATATATAATGGATACAGGAATGAATATTGAGGTGAAAATATGAGTTTTTCGAGAATAATTGCTGGTTTTTTTGGAATTGTTTTTATTATTATACTGTATGTAATAATATACTATGCGCTAAAGATAATGTATAGGGATGTTAAAAACGGAGGGAAGAAAAGAAGGCCTACTGCAGCAAAAGGAAGTTATGGCTTAGAAATTATAGATTCTGGAAGTAGCAAAGATTTAAAAGATGGATCTATTATTCCTATCAGATCGGATTTGACAATAGGAAGAAAAGATGATAATTCTATTGTATTATGTGATCAACATGTTTCTGGAAGTCATGCAAGAATTATCATAAGGAATAGTAGCTTATTTATAGAAGATTTAAATAGCACAAATGGTACCTACTTAAACAAGAATAAGATAAGTGGCAAAGCAAAACTGTCTAATAAAGATGAGATAAGAATTGGTACGGCAATTTTTAAGATTTTAATTTAAAATATTCGAATAAAGAGAATATTAAAAGAATTTTTTATTGAAAAAATTAGGCTCAGCGGGGAAGTATTGTAAAGCTATATTTTCCGCTGGGCTTTACAAAAGTATTTTAGAAATCTAAATATCAAAGGAATAGCACGGTGGGGTGATATGGATTGAAGATAAAAAGAGATGAAATAAAGCTATTACTGTTAACTTATTTGTTATGTATAGCGCTTTTTACAAATTTAGCAATATTGAAAGATGACATGGATAAAGGCGCTATATACATGGGGTTGATAGTATGTGGCTTAATAACTGCTACCCAAATATTAATACGGAAGTTTTATCCCCATGGGGATAAATTTTTGATTACATTTGCATGTATATTGTCAGTAATAGGTATAGCTGTACTATATAGATTGGATACTGATATTGCTATTAAACAGTTAATGTATTTTGCAGCTGGAATAGTTGTATTTATTGCTCTAGTAGTGATAATTCCAGATATAAGAGATTTTGTTAAGTACAAGAAGGTATATCTGATAGCAACTCTGCTTATAATGCCTCTAGCATTGTTCGCGCATCAAGAAGTTTATGGTGCAACTAACTGGATTAGAATTGGTGGATTTAGTATTCAACCATCGGAATTTGGTAAGATAACATTTGCCATATACTTAGCGGCAGCTTTACATGATTATGAAGACAAAAATAATATAATAGAAGATTTCAAACAACTTTGGCAACCTGCACTGGTTGTTGTATACTCATTAGGATGTTTAGTTGGGCAAAAGGATTTAGGATCTGCGTTAATATTTTTTGGTATTTCATTAACAATGTTGTATGTTGCAACTGGAAAGAAAAAGTATGTGGTAATAACATTTATATTATTTGTGTTGGGATCTATTTTTGCATATAAACTGTTTCCGCACGTACAGCAAAGAGTATTAATATGGAGGGATCCGTGGAAGTATAAAGATACTACGGGATATCAGATAGTTCAAGGATTATATTCGATTTCTTCTGGTGGAATGTTTGGAAGTGGACTTGGCCAAGGATACCCAGGATTTATGCCAGTAAATACATCAGACTTAATTTTTGCAGTAATTTGTGAGGAATTGGGAATGGTATTTGGACTTGGAATTATGATAATATATTTCTTGTTTTTCTATAGAGGAATGAGGGCTTCATTTAGAATCAAAGATAGATTTTCACAACTTAATGCCATAGGCCTCAGTGCTATGATAGCATGTCAGGTTCTAGTTATAATAGGAGGGGTGTTTGCAGTAATACCTTTGACAGGGATTACATTGCCTCTTATTAGTGCTGGAGGTTCCTCAATAATAACTATGTTTTTTGCACTAGCAATACTTCAAAAGATATCGGAGGAGGGCTAAAAATTGAAAAATGTTTCTAATAGTATAAAACAGGTAATGGTAGTTTTTTTATTTTGCTTTGTAGCTCTTATCTCGTATATTGCATATTTTCAAGTTTTTTCGGCTCCTACTATAGCTGAAAGTGAAGGTAATCAAAGGCTTTGGGCAAGAAGAAATGAAGTTTTGAGGGGAACCATATATGATAGAAATAAAAATCCGCTTACAACAAGTGCAAGGGTAGATGCGCTAACACAAAAAAGAACTTATGTTAACGGAGATTTATATGTTCACGCACTAGGATATGTAGATCCAAGATATGGATTGACAGGATTAGAGGCAAATTATGATAGTGAGTTAACCACATACAACAAGCTTACTAACAATATTTTAAATCTAACTAAAGATTTTAGCATAGATAAGTTAAAATCAATGTTTAAGAATAGAAAAGAAGATGAGGTCAAAGTTGGGAATGGTGTTATAACTACATTAGATCCAACACTTCAAAAAATAGCATATGATGCACTTGGAAGTAATAAGGGTGCAGTGGTAGCCTTAAATCCAAAAACAGGAGAAGTATTAGCTATGGTTTCTAAGCCAACGTACAATCCAAATGATTTGGAAGGCTCAATGAAAGCTTCTAATGAAGATAGTCCGTTTATAAATAGAGCAGTATCAGGAAAATACCCGCCAGGATCAACATTTAAAACAGTAACTCTTAGCAGCGCATTAGAAAATATGCCTGGGGTTACAAATAGAACTTTTAATGATACAGGTAAAATAGTATTTAACGATAAACAGTCATTGAGCAATGATAATGGAGAAGTTAATGGTGAAATAGATTTAAAGGATGCCTATAGATTATCAAGTAATTTTGTATTTGGTACATTGGCAATGGAGCTAGGAAATGATAAGTTAAAAGCTACTGCGGAGAAGTTTGGTTTTAATAATACAGTAGAATCTGATGGATTTAAAATAGATCAGAGTCAATTTCCAAAGTTATCTAAAGCGGAAATTGGTAGCATAGCTCAATCTGGAATTGGCCAAAGTAGTATTTTAGCTACGCCTATGGAGATGGCTTTGGTTGCAAGTACAGTGGCTGATGATGGTAAGATGATGGAGCCAAGACTCGTTAGCCAAGTGGTGGATAAGGATGGTAATGTAGTTAAGACAGTGGAACCAAAGGTGAATAAACAAGTTATAAGTTCAGCTAATGCTGCAATTATAAAAGACTATATGAAAAATTTAGTTGATTCAAGAATCGACTCTACTTGGAGTTATTTTCAAGGAACTGATGCAGCAGGTAAGACTGGTACAGCTGATTATAATCTTGCTAATGGAGAAAGCGCTAAACCTCATTCATGGTTTATTGGGCTTGCACCAGCGAGCAATCCTAAGATTGCAGTTGCTGTAATAGTTGAAAATGGAGGATACGGAGCGAGTGCGGCAGCACCGATAGCAGGAAAATTAATTAGGCAAGCGGTTATTGGAAATTAAAATTAAATATGGTAGATAAAAAGTGAATAGTTATTGGAGAACCGTTGAAATTTCTTAAAAGTACTGAATTGGAAATAATAAAAGGATTTTCCTTATAAACTCTTCACTTTTTTGTATTTGAATTTAAAGGAAGGAGTGTTGGAATGTTTGATTTTAAAGCCCAATTAAAAATTCTACCAAATGAACCAGGGGTTTATTTAATGAAAAACTCACTTGGAGAGATTATCTATGTGGGAAAAGCAAAAATATTGAAAAATAGAGTGCGCCAATACTTTCAAAATTCTAAAAATCATTCGGAAAAAGTAAAGGCAATGGTTAAAAATATTGCTGAGTTTGAATACATAGTGACAGATTCTGAAATGGAAGCTCTAATATTAGAATGCAATCTAATAAAAAAGTATAGCCCTAAATATAATATTTCACTAAAGGATGATAAATTTTATCCATTCATAAAAGTGACTACTAATGAGGATTTTCCTAGAGTTTTTATAACAAGAAATTATGCCAAGGATGGAAATAAGTATTTTGGGCCTTATCCAAATGCAGGAGATGTACATGAAACAATAAATTTGATTAGAAAAATTTTTCCATTAAGAACTTGTAAAAAATCTATTATAGAAGGCGAAAAGCCGACAAGAGCATGTTTAAATTATCATATAAAAAAATGTAATGCACCCTGTGAAGGGCGTATTTCTAAAACTGAATACAAAAAAATGATAGATGAAATAATGGAAGTTTTAAGTGGGAAGGATAGGAGCCTTCTAAATAAGTTAAAAGAAGAAATGCAAAGTGCATCAGGAAATTTAGAATTTGAGAAAGCTGCATCATTAAGAGATAAAATGATTGCTATAGAAAATATAGCAGAAAAACAAAAGGTGTTTAAATCTCAAGAGAATGATGAAGATTTTATTAATATCTATAAAGATGAGAAAGATTGCTGTATTCAAGTATTCTTTTTAAGGGATGGAAAAATAACTGGAAGAGAACATTTTATGATTGAAAATAGTTCCCATGAGGAAGATACAACAATAATTTCACAATTTATAATTTCATTTTATGGAGGAACACCAAAAGTTCCAAAGAATATATACATTCCGGAAAGTGATGAAATTGAAGCTTTGGAAGAATTTTTAAGTATAAAGCGTGGCTCAAGGGTCTTCGTTAAGGTGCCAATAAAAGGCGAGAAAAAAGAAATGTTGGAGCTAGTTAAAAATAATGCGAAAGTCACTTTAGATCAATTTAAGGATAAGATTTTGAGAGATAAAGAGATTAATATGATTTCGCTAAAGGAAATTCAAGAATTATTAGAACTTGATAGTATACCACTTAGAATTGAAGCTTACGATATATCCAACATACAAGGGGTAGATTCCGTTGGGTCAATGATTGTATTTGAGAATGGTAAAGCTAAGAATAGCGATTATAGAAGATTTCGTATAAAAACTGTAAAAAGTGCTAATGATTATGATAGTATGAGAGAAATTTTAGACCGAAGATTCACTCATGGATTAAAAGAGATCGAAGAGATTCAAAATAAAGAAATTAAATTTTCTAGTGGAAAGTTTTCGAATTTTCCAGATTTAATTATGATGGATGGTGGAAAAGGTCAGGTTAATATAGCTCTTGAAGTATTAGAGAAATTAGGAATAGATATACCTGTATGTGGATTGGTTAAAGATGATTATCATGCAACTAGAGGGATTATTTATAATAATAATGAATTAATAATAAATAGAAATTCTAATTTGATGCAAATGATAAGAAGAATTCAGGATGAAGTTCATAGATTCGCAATAACTTACCACAGAAGTTTAAGAGATAAGAGAACGCTTCATTCAATATTAGATGATATACCTAATATTGGGCAGAAGAGAAGAATGTCTCTTTTAATGAAATTTGGAAGTATCGATAATATTAAAAAAGCTAAATTAGACGAACTTCTTGAGACAGAATCAATTGATACGAAAGCAGCTAATAGTGTATTAGAGTATTTTAGAAATACAAAATAAAAGAAATCAGGTTGGGGTATCTCAACCTAATTTTTAGCCTTAGATTATTGTACCAATGATGTATAATTAAAATACATTATGTTATTTTTTGAATATATATTAAAAACATGAACAAAATAAATAAATTATGCTATAATAGTACGGAATAAAAATTTACTTGTCTTAGATTAATATTTAAATTATTCTATATCATGTAAACAAAAAGCAGATTAATATAAATGTTTGAGGAGTTTTGGCATGAAGCACTATGGAGAATATAAGAATTTGTTCAGCAAATTATACGAAGAGTCACAAATTCAATTAGATGCGAAAATGAGTGAACATATATACTTTAAAGTTGGAGGACCAGTAGACATACTTTTAACTCCAAACAGTATACAACAGGTAAAAGAAACTATTACTATTTGTAAAGAAAATAATATACCATTTTATGTAATAGGAAATGGGTCTAATATCTTAGTTAAAGATGGTGGTATTAGAGGTGTTGTTATAAAGTTATGCGAGCTCAATAAAATAGAATGTATAGGTAACAAGATTATTGCAGAATGTGGAGCATTACTTAAAGACGTTTCGAAGGCAGCTACAGAAGGATCACTAGCAGGATTTCAATTTGCTTGTGGTATTCCGGGTAGCGTAGGTGGAGCTGTATTCATGAATGCAGGAGCTTATGACGGAGAAATTTCATTTGTTATTGAAAGTGCAGAAGTACTTGATGACAATCAAGAAATTAGAATAATTCCTAAATCAGAGTTGAATTTAGGATATAGGCAGTCTGTAGTTATGCAAAAGGGATATATAGTATTACGCGCAACTTTTAATTTAGTTAATGGCGATAAAGAAAAGATTCAAGCTAGAGTTGATGAATTAACTAAAAGAAGAGAAGAAAGACAGCCGTTAGAGTATCCTTCAGCAGGTAGTACATTTAAAAGACCAGAAGGCTATTTCGCAGGAAAATTAATTGAGGATGCAGGATTAAAGGGATTTGCTATCGGCGGAGCGTGTGTTTCGGAGAAGCATGCTGGATTTGTTATTAATTGTAAGAACGGAACAGCTAAGGATGTATTAGATGTAATATATCATGTTAGGGATGAAGTGAAAAAACAATTTGGAGTAGATTTATATCCTGAAGTTAGAATTTGGGGTGAAGATTAAGCATTTTAGTGACTATATTAGTTTTGAAAATATAAATAAAAATAGAAGTTGAAGATGTTAAATATATCTGTAAATAAACACTAAATTATATAAAACTCAAGAGTTTAGAGACTTTTGGGTTTTTTATGATTTAATTATAATAGTGTGATATAATTTTGATGTTAAGGTAAATTAGAAGTAATAGTTGTGCCTAGAAGACGTCTTTGGCAAAAGGGAGTGTGTAGTATGAGATTTGTTATTGTTACAGGATTATCAGGAGCAGGAAAGACACAAGCAACAAGAACATTGGAGGATTTAGGATATTTTTGTGTTGATAACCTTCCACCAAAGTTAATCTCTAAGTTTGCAGAAGTATGCACGCAAAGTGGCGGAAATATTGAAAAAGTAGCATTAGTTATAGATATTAGAGGCGGAATTTTCTTTGAAGATTTTTTTGAAGCCCTAAATTACTTAAAGAAAAATGAATTTAAATACGAGATATTATTTCTAGAAGCAACTGATGAAGTGCTTATTAAGAGATTTAAGGAGACAAGGAGAAGCCATCCATTATCTCCAGATGGAAGAGTTTTGACTGGGATTACTCAGGAGAGAGAGAAATTAAGAGAAGTTAAAAATATAGCTGATATTATCATTGATACATCTAAATACGAAATAAGGCATTTAAGAGAAAAAATAAACAAGAATTATGGAGATCATACTTATCCTGAAAAGCAATTATCAATTACTGTATTAAGCTTTGGGTTTAAATATGGAATACCAGTGGATTCAGATTTGGTTTTTGATGTTAGATTTATACCAAATCCATTTTATATACCTGAATTAAAGCAGTATTCTGGTAATGATGAACCAGTTAAAGATTATGTCTTAAAACAAGAGGAGACTGTGAATTTTATAGAAAAGTTAGTAGATATGTTAAAATATTTAATACCTAATTATATAAAAGAAGGAAAGAGTCAATTAATTATATCTATAGGATGTACAGGTGGAAGACATCGCTCAGTCGCAATAGCAAATGAAGTTTATGAAAGATTAAATAAAGAAAACTATAATTCTAAAATAGAGCATAGAGATGTAGCTGAAGATCTTCATAAAGGAGAAAAGAAGCTATGAGGATAAAAGATTGGCTTAAGGCTGGAATTAAAGTGAAACGATGGCTAGCGTTTGGTATTTTCGGAATATTATTAATATCATTTGGATTTACAGAACTAGTTAACTATAGGGTTTACAATTTATATTACCAGGTTTTTTATGTGTTTTTAAATATTACAGGAATATTTGTTTTATATATATCAATTACTGAAACGATGAAATCAATAATTGCTTTAGTAAATAGAGGCTATATCAAAGTTTCTCTAGATAGCAGAAAAATTGAAAGTCTAATATATGAAAAAAGATTATTAGTAAAGGGTCCTAAGATAGTTGTAATTGGTGGAGGAACTGGTTTATCTACAATGCTTCGAGGGTTGAAGTACTATACATCAAATATAACTGCAATAGTTACGGTTGGAGATGATGGGGGCGGATCTGGAGATTTAAGAGAAGATTTAGGAATGTTGCCTCCTGGAGACATAAGAAACTGTATTTTGGCATTAGCTGATACGGAGCCAATAATGGAGGATTTACTTCAGTATAGATTTGCTGATGGAAGATTAAAGAATCAAAGCTTTGGAAATTTATTCTTGGCAGCTATGGCTGGAATATCTGACAATTTTGAGGAAGCAGTTCAGAAAATGAGTTCTGTATTAGCTGTAACAGGTAAAGTTATACCTGTTACTTTGGATAATATGCAATTAGTTGCAAAACTACAAAATGGTAATATAGTAAAAGGTGAATCGCAAATTCCAGAAGAAGCTATTGAACAAAAATCTAGAATAGAAGAATTAAAAATAGTTCCTGAGAATGCAAAAGCTCTTCCAGAGGCATTAGAGGCTATAAAGGAAGCAGATGCTATAGTAATGGGACCAGGTAGCTTATATACAAGTATAACTTCTAATTTGCTTGTTAAAGATATTGCAAAAGAAGTTAGGAAGAGTAGTGCTATCAAAATATACATTTCAAATATAATGACTCAACCTGGAGAGACTACAGGTTTTAAAGTGTCAGACCACTTAAAGGTTTTATTCAAATATGGTGGGAAAGATATTGTTGATTATGTAATTGCTAATACAGGAGAAATAACAGAGGAATTAAAAGAAAAATACCAAAAAGATGATGCGGAGCTTGTTAAATTAGATAGAGAAGACATTAATAGTCTAGGTGTAAAAATAGTTGGGGACGATTTAGTGAAAGTAAAAAATGGATTGATAAAGCACGATTCAGATAAGTTGGCAGAAATATTAGTAGATACAATAATGGAAAAGAAACTTTTATATGATAAGAAAAAGATAATTGAATATATGTATTTATCGCAACGTATTAAGGAAAGAGTCAGAGAAGAAAAAGGAAAAGTAATTGATTAATTATAAACTATAAGAAAATTTATAGATAAGGAAGGAAACAGAATGTCATTTTCATCTAAAGTTAAAGGAGAGATATGCAGATATATAGATATTTCGAAAGAAGAGGCGTTAGCAGAAATATCGGCTATTATGAAGGTTAGTGGTACATTAGCTTTTAGTGGAAGTGGACTTAGTTTTAAAATGACCACAGAAAACCCAGCTAGTGCTAGATTGATTTTTACACTTTTAAAGGATCACTTTAATATACATTCAAAGTTAATGGTGAAAAAGAGTAACTCCTTAAAGAAGAATAATATCTATATGGTAGTAATTTCTGAAGAAATGGGTGTTAGGGGACTATTAAGCGATACAGGAATACTTAAAGAAATTGATGGAATAATGAGCTTAGATTATAGAATAGAGGAGTATATTTTTAAAGACGAAGATATAAAAAGAGCATATATAAGAGGCGCATTTATCGGCGGAGGAAGCATAAGTAATCCAGAAAAAACTTATCATCTAGAATTTGTAACTCATAGTGAAGAATATGCAAAAGATTTATCGAATTTAATCAATACTTTCAGTTTAAATTCCAAGGTTATACAGAGAAAAAATAGTTTCATAGTATATATCAAAGAAGGAGAACAAATAGTAGATTTGCTTAATGTAATAGGAGCTCATTCATCGCTTTTAGAGATTGAAAATATAAGAATAATGAAGGAAATGAGAAATAATGTAAATAGACTTGTGAATTGTGAGACAGCGAATCTTTCTAAAACTGTAAATGCAGCTGTAAGGCAGGTTGAAAGCATAAAACTTATCCAATCACAGATTGGGCTGCAAAGATTGCCAGATAATTTAAGAGAAATTGCAGAGCTTAGATTGAATTATCCAGATGAATCTCTGAAGGAATTAGGAGAAATGCTAGATCCTCCAGTAGGAAAATCGGGAATAAATCATAGATTAAGAAAGATAGAAAAGATAGCAGAGGAATTACGAACAAGCAAATAATAAAATTAAAGGGAGAGGATATTATGTTTACACATATTGTATTATTTAAATTGAAAGAGCCAACAACAGAAAATTTGAAATTTGTAGAAAAGACTTTATTATCTATGAATGGAATGATCAAGGAATTAAAGCAGCTAGAAGTAGGGGTAGATGTAATAAAAAGTGATAGAAGTTATGATGTTGGAATTATAACAAGATTTGATAACAAGGAAGATTATTTATCTTATGACGTGAACGAATTTCATGTTGAAAAAGTTAAAAAGGTTATAGGGCCATATATGGAAGGCAGTAAAACTTTAGATTTCTAAATAACATATGGTTTAGGATTTATAGTTTAGTTAGAAAAATTCTAAAGAAACTGTAAATTTTAAACTATAAATTAACTGTTAATTTAAAGAGGAGGTGAGGATAATGGAAGAAAAACAATTTTGTCATTTACATTTGCATACAGAATATAGTTTACTTGATGGATCAGGAAAAATAGGAAAGCTCATGAAGAAGGCAAAAGAATTAGGCATGAAGAGTATTGCTATTACTGATCATGGAGTTTTATATGGGCTTGTAGATTTCTATAAGGCAGCAAAAGAAAATGATATAAAACCTATTTTAGGATGTGAAGTTTATGTCGTACCAAAGTCTAGACATATAAAGCAGCCAGACAAAGAGAATTCAACTTATCATTTGGTTTTATTAGTAAAGAATCAAATTGGATATGAAAATCTAATGAAAATAGTATCAGTTGCATCTATTGAAGGATTTTATTATAAGCCCAGAATAGATTATGAATATTTAAGAAAACATAGTGAAGGATTAATTGCTTTGAGTGCATGTTTAGGTGGTGAAGTACAATCTTACCATCTTAAAGGCAATTATGAAAAAGCAAAAGAGACAGCCTTAACATACAAAGAAATTTTTAATGGTGACTTTTATATTGAGTTACAAAATCATGGAATGGAAGAACAAAAGAGAGTAAATGAAGAAAATATAAAGTTATCTAATGAAACTGGTATACCACTAGTTGCTACTAATGATGTTCACTACATAAGCAAGGAAGATTCTAGATCACATGACGTACTAATGTGTATACAAACAGCTAAAACCATTGATGATCCTCATAGAAGAAGATATCCTTCAGATCAGTTTTATTTAAAATCAGCAGATGAAATGTGGGATATGTTTTCCTATATTCCTGAGGCTTTGGAGAATACCATTAAGATAGCCAATGAGTGTAGCTATGAATATAAGTTTCACGAATCTAAGCTTCCAAAATTTCCACTAGAAGAAGGTCAAGATCCTTATGAATATCTTAGAGATACTTGCTATAAAGGTCTGATAGATAGATATAGTGTATTTGAAAATCTTAGAAATCAGAGTTTGGACTATAGTAAAATTGAAGAAGTAGTAGCAAATTATGAAGAAGCTAAAGAATATGTTGATAGATTAGAATATGAGCTTCAAGTAATAAAGCAAATGGGATATATTGACTACTTTTTAATTGTATGGGATTTTGTTAGATTTTCCTATGAAAGTGGAATACCTACAGGGCCAGGTAGAGGATCCGCAGCAGGTTCAATAGTTGCATATACGTTAGGAATTACAAAAATAGATCCGATTAAGTATAGTTTAATCTTTGAACGTTTCTTAAATCCAGAGAGAGTATCCATGCCAGATATAGATAGTGATTTTTGTTATGAAAGAAGACAAGAAGTCATTGATTATGTAGTTGAGAAGTACGGAGCAAGTAATGTTTCGCAGATAATAACGTTTGGTACAATGGCAGCTAGACTATGTATACGAGATGTTGGAAGAGCTATGAATTATAGTTATGCAGAGGTTGATAGAATAGCTAAGATGATACCAACAATGCTTGGAATAACTATAGAGAAGGCGTTAGACTTAAATCCAGAGCTTAAATTAGCCTATGATACAGATGAAAGAGTAAAGGCGTTAATAGATGTTTCAAAGGATTTAGAGGGACTTCCAAGGCATTCTTCTACTCATGCTGCTGGTGTTGTTATAGCATCAAAGCCATTAGTTGAATATGTTCCATTACAGAAGAATGAAGAAATGATAGTAACCCAATTTGGGATGACAACATTAGAAGAGCTTGGGCTACTTAAGATGGATTTCTTAGGACTTAGAACGTTAACGGTTATGAATGATGCTATTAATATGATTAGAGAAAATAGAAAGATAGATATTGATTTAGATAAAATAGATTTTGAAGACAAAGAAGTATATAAAATGATAGGGGAAGGTAAGACTGCTGGAGTGTTCCAGCTTGAATCGCCAGGAATGACTTCATTCATGAAGGAATTAAAACCTGATTCATTGGAAGATATTATTGCGGGAATATCGCTCTATAGGCCAGGGCCTATGGCTGAAATTCCTAGATACATAGAAGGAAAGAAAAATTCAGAAAAAGTTACGTATTTAACTAAAGAATTAGAGCCTATATTAGGTGTTACGTATGGATGTTTAGTATATCAGGAACAAGTAATGCAGGCTGTTAGAGATTTAGCTGGATACTCCATGGGACGTAGTGATATGGTTAGAAGAGCTATGTCAAAGAAAAAACATAAAGTCATGGAGGAAGAAAGAAAAAATTTCATTCATGGTATTGTTGAAAATGATGAAGTAATAGTACCAGGATGCGTGAGAAATGGAATTTCAGAGGAAATAGCTAATAAAATTTTCGATTCTATGATGGACTTTGCTTCGTATGCATTTAATAAATCCCATGCAGCGGCATATGCAGTTGTTGGATATCAAACAGCATATCTTATGAAGTACTATCCAGTAGAGATGATTGCAGCAATGCTTAATTCAATCATGGGAATCAGTGAAAAGGTAGCATACTATATCGGCATAGCAGAAGAACTTGGAATACAAGTTTTACCACCTAATATAAACGAAAGTTTTTCAAAATTCACTGTTAAAGAGAACAAGATTAGATTTGGATTAGCGGCTATAAAGAATGTTGGAACTAATGTTGTAGCAAGCATAGTGAAAGCAAGAGAAGAAAAGGGTAAATTTGAATCGTTAGTTGATTTTATAAATAAAATGGATCCATCATCAATAAATAAGCGTGCAGTTGAATGTTTAATAAAGGCTGGGGCTCTAGATGATTTTGATGTTTTTAGATCTAAGATGTTAGCTGTTCATGAAAAATTAATTGATAATATATCTAGTGATAAGAGAAGAAATATTGATGGGCAAATAAGCTTATTTGCAAGTGAAGAATTAAAGAATCCAGAAGTAAACTATCCTAATATTAAGGAATTTACTAAGCGTAATTTATTAGCTATGGAAAAGGAGATGACGGGACTTTATATTACTGGGCATCCCCTAGATGACTATGCTCAAAGTCTGAAAATGCAGACAACAAATGAGATTTCTAAAATATTTTTAGTACAGGAAACCTTAGATGATTCTCTAGAGAGCGATATGGGTGAAATTAATATGTTTAACAGGCAGGATGCCTTACAAGATAATGATAGAGTAATCCTTGGAGGAATACTTGCTAGTGTTAATCAGAAGGTAACAAGAAATAATTCTATAATGGCATTCCTAAAACTTGAAGACTTAACTGGAACGATTGAAGTAATAGTGTTCCCTAAAACTTTGGAGAAAGTAAAAGAATTATGCGTAACAGATAGTTTGGTAATAGTTAAAGGAAGATTAAGTTTGAAAGAAGATGAACCACCAAAACTTATTTGTGAAAGTATAGAACCTTTAGAGAAGGTCAATACTTCAAAAGTATATTTAAGAGTCGATGATAAGGTGGCAGCTACTGTCTTAAGTAAAAAATTAAAAGAATTATTGATAAAGGAATATATTGGAGATACGCCTATTTATATATTTGAGAGCAAAGGAAAACAAAAGTTTAGGGTGCCAAGAGATAGATGGATTTCCCTAGATAGTGATGTTATGAATTTATTGAGACAAACTTTAGGAGATGAGAATGTTAAAGTATTAGATTCATAATTAGAAACGAGATGTGATTAAAAATTTAGTAAATATACAAATGAAAAATATTACAAAAATTAATATCACAAAAATTATATTATTTTATATAAATTTATCGATTATTGGTTATAATAGAGAAGACAAATTACGTTCATTGTTTTATAACACTAAAACTATTATAAAAATGCAGTTACTATCCTTGTTATAAATGAAGATAGCTTATATGAAAAAATATGATATTTAGCGGTGTATAGTCATAAATTCAGTAAAATAATTTTCAAATTATTTGTATTGTGAAATTTTTCATAAAATTTAGACATTTATTTTAGAATAATATCAGAAAATGGTTAAATATCATTGATAATTGGTTCAAATTTATGTACAATAATTCTTGATTAATAAATTATGGTTATATTATGTACACAAGGGTCATTTAAGGTCCCTTTGCGGTATTTTAAGGAGGAAATATATATTATGAAAAAGATAGCTGTGTTAACAAGTGGTGGAGATGCACCAGGCATGAATGCTGCAATTAGAGCAGTAGTAAGAACTGCGCTTCATAACGGAATTGAAGTTATGGGAGTACAAAGAGGTTATAGTGGACTTATTAATGGAGAATTATTCAGCATGGATAGAAATTCAGTATCTGATATAATCCAAAGAGGTGGAACAATTTTAAGAACTGCTAGATGTCCTGAATTCAAGAATGAAGAAGTAAGAAAAAAGGCTGCAAAAATATTACAAGCTTATGGTGTTGAAGCTCTAGTAGTTATAGGTGGAGACGGTTCATTTATGGGTGCAAAATTATTATCAAAGCTTGGAATTAAAACAATAGGTTTACCAGGAACAATTGATAATGATTTAGCTTACACAGACTTCACTTTAGGGTTTGATACAGCCTTAAATACCGTTGTAGATGCTATAAATAAAATTAGAGATACTTCAACTTCACATGAAAGAGTTTCAATTGTAGAAGTTATGGGTAGAGACTGCGGAGATTTATCTTTATATGCAGGTATCTGCGGAGGCGCAGAAGCAATTATAATTCCTGAAATGGAATTTGATAAAGATGCACTTTGTAGAACTATATTAGAAGGTAAAAATAAAGGAAAAATGCATAATCTAATAATGCTTGCAGAAGGAATTGGAGGAGCATTTGAACTTGCAAAGTACGTTGAAGAAGTAACTGGAATTGAAACAAGAGCAACAATCTTAGGTCATATTCAAAGAGGAGGAAGTCCTACTGCTACAGATAGAGTTTTAGCTTCAAGAATGGGAGCAAAGGCTATAGAAGTATTATTAAAAGGTGGAACTTCAAGAGTAATAGGAATTAGAGATAATAAAATAATAGACCAAGATATAGATGAAGCTCTTGATATGGAAAGCAAATTTGATAAAGAACTTTATGATATTGCTCAAGTATTATCATAATAATTTAGCTTATAGTTTATTTATATAAATTTTATAAATAAGGTACAATCAAAAAATAATGAATCAACATGCTTGCTTATTTTGCATATTTGTAACATTATTTTATTTTATGTGCCTAATCGAAGAAAGAGGAGTGTTAGTTTAATGAGAAAAACTAAAATGATTTGTACTATTGGCCCTGCAAGTGAAGATATGGAAATATTAGAGAAGGTTGTTCTTTCAGGAATGAATGCTTCAAGACATAACTTTTCACATGGAGACCATGAAGAACACGGTGGAAGAATTAAGAAAGTTAAAGAACTATCAAAGAAGTTAAATAGAGAAATTGCAATAATTCTTGATACAAAAGGACCAGAAATAAGAACTGGTAAATTTGAACCAAAGAAAGTTGAATTAGCTAAGGGTTCTGAATTTACAGTATATGCTGGAGATATGGATGTAGTTGGTGATACTACTAAATGTTCAGTTACATATGCAGGACTAGCAAATGATGTTAAACCAGGAAATACAATTTTAATAGATGATGGTTTAGTAGGATTAACTGTTAAATCTGTTGAAGGTAACGCTATTAAGTGTGAAGTTCAAAACACTGGATTCGTTGGAACTCATAAAGGAGTTAACGTACCAGGAGTATCAATCCAATTACCAGCTCTTACTGAAAAAGATAAATCAGATTTAATCTTCGGTTGTGAAGTTGGAGTTACTATGATAGCTGCTTCATTCATAAGAAAAGCATCTGATGTAAAGACTATCAGAGAAATACTTGATGCAAATGGTGGAGAAAGAATCCTTATCTGTTCAAAGATAGAAAACCAAGAAGGTGTTGATAACTTAGATGAAATCTTAGAAGCTTCAGACCTTATAATGGTAGCTAGAGGAGATCTTGGTGTTGAAATTCCAATAGAACAAGTTCCAGCAGTTCAAAAGATGATCATCAAAAAATGTAAAGCAGCTGGTAAACCAGTTGTAACTGCAACTCAAATGTTAGATTCTATGATGAGAAATCCAAGACCAACAAGAGCAGAAGTTTCAGACGTTGCTAATGCTATCTTAGATGGTACTGATGCAATCATGTTATCAGGAGAAAGTGCTAATGGAGATTATCCAGTAGAAGCTGTAGCTACAATGGCTAAGATTGCTGAAGAAACTGAAAAATCTTTAGAATATAAAGTAGCAGTTTCTCAAGCTAAAACACATATTCCAGCTATAGCAGGAGTTATTTCAAGAGCAGCTAGTAATGCAGCTAATGAATTAGAAGCAGCAGCAGTAATTACTTCAACTCAAACTGGTGCAACTGCTAAGAGAATTTCTCAATGTAGACCAGAATGCCCAATTATAGCTGTTACTCCAGATCCAATAGTTGCTAGACAATTAGCATTCTCATGGGGAGTATATCCAGTAGTTGCTGATAAAATGGAATCTACTGATGAAATGTTAGAAAGATCAGTTGAAATAGCTAAAAATAATGAATTTGTTAAATCAGGAGATATAGTTGTATTAGCAGCTGGAGTTCCTGTAGACCAAGTTGGTGCAACAAATCTTTTAAAGATTAGCGAAGTAAAATAATATTTGAAACATAATTTTTTAATATATATAAAGGGACTTTGGTAGGAATCTTACCAAAGTCCTTTTTTATTCTTTAGGAATTTATATTCAAGTAAAATCTGTGGATAACATAAAAAAGGTTGATTAAATAGTTTTGGTATTTAAAAAAGAATAAAAAAAGAAATCTTATTCGCCTGCATAAAATGTTCTTATATGCAGCAGAGCTGCTATTTCTGATGTGCAGATTTTTCTCACATGCGTTCGAAAAGGCAGATGCGTGAAAAAAATCTACACATATGAAAAGAGTGCGAAGCACAATGCGGAACTTAACCACAGTCGCCTGCGATTTTTTAAAATGGAAGGTTTTAAATAATCGTTAAACATAAAATACTATATACGTGCACTCAAGATAATAAGTATGTAATCAAATTTTAAAGAATATATAAAGTTAACAAAAAATTAACATTTAAAAATATGATATTTAATATATAATGTATATTATTGCTCTAAAAGAGAAATAATAATTTAATGATTATGGAATTAAATGGCAACTGATTCTGTATTAGCACCGCAAGGTGCTCTTTTTTTATTTTAGGAAAATTATATGATTTAATGGCACTAAGAGGTTGATTAAATTGAGATATCATAATTATCATTAATTATTTATTACCTGACAAAACAAATTCTAGCATGAGCAAATTATTTGATTTTTATGGGGAATTATTCAAATGTTAAATCTAAATATAATATTCATTATAAATGAGAATTTAATAGTTTAGGGTTTGTTCTTAATTGTATATAAGAATTTATAAATATCTTAAATAAATGAATAAGATATGATAAAATGTAGAAAGTATTTTTAAATATTAATTTGAAAATTATAGTTAAGAAATGATACTAACAATGAAGGATGTGTACATGTGTTAGAGAGAAATAAAGAGTATATTGTAAAAATAGATTCCTTAGGATATGAAGGTGAGGGTGTTGCAAAGATAGATGGATATCCAATATTTATACCAGGAGCTTTAATAGGGGAAACTGTAAAGACAGAAATAATCAAGAATAAAAAGAATTATTCTTATGGAAAGCTTATAGATATAGTAGAGAAATGTGACGAAAGAATTGTGCCTAAATGTGGGTATTATGAAAAATGCGGCGGTTGTACTCTAATGCATTCTAATTACGATTCACAATTAAAATTTAAATACAATAGAGTTAAAGATTGCATAGAAAGAATTGGTGGATTATCGGGGGATATAGTTAAAAGTACTATAGGGATGAAATTTCCTTACAGATATAGAAATAAAGGAATATATTCAATTGCATTGACAGACAATGAACTTTCAATGGGCTTTTTTAGTGAAAAAACACATGAAGTAGTTGATATGGATAAGTGTCTAATTCAAGATGAAGAAACTGATAAAATCATAAAAATAATAAGAAATTGGATGAAAAAGTATTCTATATTGCCTGCTAGGAAAGATAATTTGTTTTTTAGTGAAGGACTAATTAGAAATGTAATGGTGAGAAAGGGTTTTAAAACTAATGAGATTATGGTAATTTTGATTACTACCGATAAGGAAATTCCTAAGAAAGAAGAACTGATAAAGGATATTAGGTTAGAGGTTAAAAATTTAAAGGGAATAATTCAGAATATAAATACTAAAAATAATAGTTTAGTTCTCGGTGACAAGTGTATAACTTTGTGGGGGCAGGATTATATATCTGATTATATAGGTAAATATAAATTTAATATTTCGCCATTATCTTTCTTTCAAATAAATCCTATTCAAACAGAAGTACTTTATAATAAAGCTTTGGAATATGCAGATTTAAGCGGAAACGAGATTGTTTTTGATGCATATTGCGGTGCTGGTACAATAACATTATTCTTATCTCAGAATGCAAGAAAAGTCTATGGAGTTGAAATAGTAAAACAGGCGATAGATA
Source organism: Clostridium sp. MF28 (assembly GCF_002969175.1). Lineage (NCBI taxonomy): Bacteria > Bacillati > Bacillota > Clostridia > Eubacteriales > Clostridiaceae > Clostridium > Clostridium sp. MF28. The sequence continues at coordinate 2,950,306 of NZ_CP014331.1, read as the reverse complement.
ATGCAGTAGATAATGCAGAAATAAATGGAATAGACAACTCGAAATTTTATGTGGGAAAATCTGAAGAAGTGATTCCAGAGTTAATAAAAAATGGAATCAAACCTGACATAATAGTTGTGGATCCCCCAAGAAAGGGATGTGATATCAATTTGCTAAATGCGATAGGAGAAGCTAAGCCTAAAAGAGTAGTGTATGTATCATGTGATCCTAGCACTTTAGCAAGAGATTTAAAACATTTAGAAGGGTTGGGATTTAAAACAATAGAAGTACAGCCTGTAGACATGTTTCCAAATACAAAGCATGTGGAAGCAGTAGCTAAATTAATTAGAAAATAGCTTGGATTATGTGCAGGCAATTCTATCAATTTGCCACCGCTAATGATTAATCTAATAAGCATTGCTAGATAAGAAAAAAATAAAATAGAAGATAATAGAAAAAAAGAGACTTTATTTTAATAAAATAAGGTTTTTCTTTTTATGGTTTTTAAATAATGGATTAGGATAAAGAACAAGGAAAAATTATGTTTGAATTGGTGACGGAAAAAGGCTGGGGTGAGGAGGGAGGAAAGATTTTTTTTGAAACTAACAAGTCTATTAATAATTATAATATAGATAATGAATATTTTGTTTTAAATCTAAAGTGGTAAATTAATGTATCATAACATTCAAAGAATATAGTCAAAACAATATTTGAGAATAACTAAGCAATTAATGGCGAGTAAATAGACGAATTTAAGTATAGAATTATTTATGAAAGACAATGATACGTATCATTCATAAGAGTAATAAATTATGATAATTTACTATGAAAGGAAGTGAAAAACTGACTTCAAACTTTAAGGTTTAATAAGCTATGAAAGTCGGGAATTGTTATGGAGAATACATGCAATGAAAAGAAACTAAAGGTTGCTATTATAGGATGTGGAGGTATTGCAAACGGAAAGCATTTACCAGCAATAAAAAAGAATCAAAATATAGAAATAGAAGCATTTTGTGATTTGATAGAGGAAAAGGCTATAGAAGCAAAAGCTAAATATGGCAAAGAAGAAAGTAGGATTTATACTGACTACAAACTTCTTTTAGCAAAAGAAAAAGATATTAAGGCCGTTTACGTCTTAACTCCAAATAAATCACACAGTTATATATCTATTGAAGCAATGAAAGCTGATAAGCATGTTATGTGTGAAAAACCAATGGCTAAAACATACGCTGAAGCTAAAGCTATGCTCAAAGTAGCGCAAGAAACTGGCAAAATCCTAACTATAGGTTATCAAAATAGATACAGAGCAGATTCAAAATATTTGAAAGCTGCATGCGAAAATGGTGATTTAGGTGAGATTTATTATGCAAAAGGACATGCAATAAGACGTAGAGCTGTTCCAACTTGGGGAGTATTTTTAAATGAAGATGAACAAGGTGGAGGTCCATTAATCGATATAGGTACTCACGCTCTTGATTTAACACTTTGGATGATGGATAATTATGAACCAGAGTGTGTACTAGGATCTGTATACTACAAGTTAGGGGATCAAACATGTACAGGAAATGCTTGGGGCGATTGGGATAAAGAGATGTTTACAGTAGAGGATTCAGCTTTTGGATTTATTAAGATGAAAAATGGCGCTACAATAAATCTAGAATCAAGCTGGGCACTAAATAGTCTTGATGTTGATGAAGCTAAAACTTCTTTATGTGGTACAAAAGCTGGTGCCGATATGAAAGATGGCTTGAGGATAAATTCTGTTAAGTATAATAAACAATGTATAGAAAAGCCGGCACTAGATGCTACTGGGGTTGCTTTTTATGATGGAGAAGAAGATAATGCTCCTGATATAGAACAAAGTACGTTCTATAATGCAATCATTAATGGTGATGAATTAGTGGTTAGGCCTGAACAAGCTTTAATAGTTACTCAAATATTAGAAGCAATATATGAGTCTGCTAAAACTGGTAAGGCTGTATATTTTAAATAATTAATAATATTATATTTTATGGAGTGAATTTATATGAAATTAGGTGTGTTTAATCCAGTTTTACAAGATAGATCTTTTGAAGATGCTTGTTCTTTTTTGGCAAGTAAAGGTGTACAAACAATTGAAATCGGTTGCGGAGGTTATCCAGGGAAACACCATTGTGACCCAGCAATTTTATTAAAAGATGAAGAAAAGTTTACCGAATTTAAATCTATTTTAGAAAGAAGCTGTTTAGAAATCAGTGGATTTAGTTGTCATGGCAATCCAATTCATCCAAATAAGGAAATAGCAAAAAAATTCGATGATGATTTGACTAATGCAATTTTAATGTGCGAAAAAATGGGAGTAAGAATATTAAACTGTTTCTCTGGCTGTCCTGGTGACAGTGAAACTTCCCAAAAACCCAATTGGGTTACTTGCCCATGGCCAGAGGATTTTATTGAAATATTAGATTATCAATGGAATAAAGTTTTAATTCCTTACTGGAAGGAAAAAGTGAAATTTGCAAAGGCTCATGGTGTAGATAAAATAGCCATTGAAATGCATCCTGGTTTTTGTGTATATAATCCTAAAAGTTTATTAAGATTGCGTGAAGCTGTAGGGCCAGAAATTGGTGCTAATTTTGATCCAAGTCACTTAATTTGGCAAGGAGTTAGTCCAGTGGCAGCAATTAGGGAGCTCGGAAAGCATAATGCTATTTTCCACTTTCATGCAAAGGATACAAAGATAGATGAAATAAATTGTCCAATAAACGGCGTGCTAGATGTAGGCCATTACGGCAAGGAAATTGAACGTTCTTGGATTTTTCGTTCTGTCGGCTATGGACATGATATTGGCTATTGGAAGGACATTGTTTCTGCATTGAGAATGGTTGGATATGATCATGCGTTGAGTATAGAACATGAGGATAGTTTGATGACAACAGAAGAAGGGTTGATAAAAGCAATAAATTGTTTAAAAGATGCAATTATTTTTGAAACTAAAGGTGATATGTTTTGGGCATAATTATAAAAATTTGATAGGGAGAAATAAAACAATGTGTAATGAGATGTTCAATTTAGCAATAGTTGGATTGGGAGGCATGGGAAATTGGCATCGTGAGCTAATTGAAGGAATTGATAATTTGACTGTTTGCGGTACTTATGATATTAAAGAAGATAGACAAGCGTTTGCTAGAGAGCATGGAATAAATCCGTATAATTCTTTTAAAGAGCTTTTAGAAGATGAGAAAGTAGATATCGTTTTATGTGCAACACCAAATGATGTACACAAAGAGATAGTAATCAGTTCATTAAAAGCTGGCAAAAATGTAATTTGTGAAAAGCCAGCAGCAATGTCATCTTTAGAATTTAAGAAGATGGTAGATATAGCAGAAGAAATGGATAAAGTTTTGGTTGTTCATCAAAATAGACGTTGGGATGAGGATTTTTTAACTGTAAAAAAGATATATGATGAAGCTATCTTAGGAAATGTCTTTAGAATAGAGTCTAGAGTACATGGATCTCGTGGCATACCAGGTGATTGGAGACAAGAAGAAGAACATGGTGGTGGAATGCTTTTAGATTGGGGTGTTCACATTATTGACCAGGCATGCATGATGATTAATGAAAGGATAAAATCAGTATATTCTAGATTTACTCATGTTACCAATGAACTTGTGGATGATGGATTTACTGCTGAGTTAGAATTTGAAAGCGGATTAATTTACGTTGTAGAAGTTGGAACAAGTAATTTTATAAATTTACCGCGCTGGTATGTGTTAGGTCAAAATGGCACAGCTGTAATAGATGATTGGAATTTAAGAGGCAAAGTCGTTCGTATTACTGATAGCAGTAAAAATGATGCAATTCCTATTAGAACAGCTGCCGGATTAACAAAAACTATGGCGCCTAGGACAGAGGAAACAATTAAAGAAGAAGCACTTAAAATTGTTAATTCTGATGTTAAGGACTTTTATAGAAATGTTATGGGAGCTATAAGAGGAGAAGAAGAAATTCTTGTAAAGAATACAGAGGTAATGAGGGTTATTAAGCTTATGGAGAGTATTCGTGAATCAGTTATCAAGAAGAAAGTGATAGAGTTATAGAAATTAATCAAGAAGCTTAATTGTAATTATTTTGGAGGAGATATTTATGCATGGGAGTTTTGAAAAAACAGTATTAGAATCTGAATTTCCTTTTAGATTGTTTTTTAATGATGGATATTCTAATACACCACATCACTGGCATGAAGATATAGAAATTATTTATCTTGTGGAAGGTACACTAAAGGCATGTATTAATAGAGATACTTATAATTTAAAACAAGGGGACATACTTATAATTGGTGGTGGAGAAATACATTGTTTTTTTAAAGAAAAGAATTTCAGTAATAGAGCTGTAATACAATTTAGAACTTCCATATATGATAATTTTCTTTCAGGAACAAAAGATGCTAAAATAATAAAACCTATGTGGAATCAATCAATACATTTAACCATGGGGAATGAAATTCATGCACTAATGGAGAGGCACATAAATGAGATTATCAATGAATATAGTAAGGCTGAGGAAGGATATAAGTTAATAATAAAAGCTAGATTATATGATCTGGCAGGTATACTACTTAGATATATACCTAAGCAAGCATATTCATCTGAAGACCTAAGCCGTGAAAAGGAAAGATTAAAGAAAATGGATAGTGTATTTCAATATGTGGATAGTAATTATCAAGAGCATATTGATTTAGATGATATTTCAAAATCTATAGGTTTTAGTAAATATTACTTTACAAAGTTTTTCAAAGAAAATACTGGGGTAACATTTTTAGATTATCTAAATAATTATAGAATTAAAAAAGCAGAGTGGCGTATAATTGAGGAAGATGAAACTATTGCAGAGATAGCCTATAACTGTGGATTTAATAGCATTAAAACTTTTAATAGGCTATTTAAAAATATAGTAGGTTGCACGCCTATGAAATATAGAAGAGATAATAAAAATTAAATATTAAAGTTGAGAGGGAAAGGGTATGGGTGATAGAAAAATTGTAATTAAAAAAGATATAGTAAATGCGCTGCAACAACTTGGTATAAAAAGTGGACAAAATATTATAGTTCATACTTCAATGAAAAGCTTTGGATTTGTTTGTGGAGGCCCACAAATCATAATTGAAGCATTAATGGAGCTAGTTGGAAAAGATGGAACTATAATTATACCTACACAGACATGGAAAAACATGGATCCGGCATATGGTGTACATTGGGAGGAACCAATAGAATGGTGGGATATTATAAGAGATAATTGGCCGGCTTATGATAAGGATATTACTCCAACAAATTCAATGGGAGCAGTAGCAGAAATGTTTAGAAAGTGGCCAGGTGTTTTAAGAAGTGATCATCCTGTAAGGTCTTTTGCTGCATGGGGAAAAAATGCACAATATTTAATAAACAACCATGATTTAAGCGATATTTTTGGTGAAAGTTCTCCAATTGGGAAATTATATGATTTAGATGGATATGTATTACTATTGGGAACTGGATATGATAAAAATACATCTATTCATTTAGCAGATGAAAGAGCTGATTATCCATCAAAGCATATGGAAGAAAACAGTTGTGCAATGATGAAAGATGGCGAGCATAAATGGGTTACGTATTCAACGTTATATGTTGATGGTGAAGATTTTATGGATATAGGAATTGATTTTGAGAAAAAGTATAGAGTTGAAAATACAAAAATAGGGAATGCGGATGTAAGATTCATGAGACAACGAGAAATTGTAGATTTTGCAGTTGAATGGATTGAAAAGAATAGAAAATAATCATATAGAATAATATTATAATGAGCAAATTAAAAAATCACGACAATTAATAATAAAATGTCGTGATTTTCTATATTTACAATAATAGCAGCTAAAGTTTCTTATATATTTAGTTAAATATTATTTCGCGTTCAATAATTATTTAATATCTAAAACAATTTCTCCCGCTTTAACATTACCATTTTTCTTAATGGGTATTACTTTTTCATTTTACAAAAAATAGTGCAAGACTAACTTCGGCTAAGATGAATTTACCCTTTCCGACAAGAAATTAACCTTTCATTTTACCAGATTTTTTTACTATATGTATTGACTTAGAGTTAACTCTAAAATCTATAATTAAATTAGTACATTAGCTTATAAATAATTGGGAGGGACTTAAAATGGAAAAATCGAAAGTATATTTTACTAATATGCAAGCAACAGCTAAGGAAAATTTGCTACAAAAGTTAAAACGTTTAATTAAGAGTGCAGGAATTGATCAAATTGATTTTGAAAAGAAATACGCAGCAATTAAGATCCATTTCGGCGAGCCAGGAAATGTAGCGTTTTTGCGCCCTAATTTTGCTAAAGTTGTGGTAGATACTATTAAGGAATTAGGAGGAAATCCATTTTTAACAGACTGCAATACTCTATATGTAGGAGGCAGAAAGAATGCGTTAGATCATTTAAATTCAGCATATGAAAATGGATATAGTCCGTTTTCAACAGGTTGCCATATATTAATTGGAGATGGTTTAAAAGGAACTGATGAAGCTTTGGTTCCAGTTACTGGTGGGAAATATGTAAAAGAAGCTAAAATAGGTCATGCGATTATGGATGCAGATATATTCATCTCATTAAATCATTTTAAAGGACATGAGTTAACAGGTTTTGGAGGCGCTTTAAAAAATATAGGTATGGGATGCGGTTCGCGCGCAGGAAAAATGGAAATGCATAGTAGTGGAAAACCTAGCGTTTATGAAGATAAATGTGTTGGCTGTGGTATGTGTGCTAAAAACTGTGCACATAGTGCAATAAGTTTAACAGACAAAAAAGCACTCATCAATCATAGCAAATGTGTTGGATGTGGTCGTTGCATAGGAATTTGTCCAATGGATGCGGTTATGCCAGCATCAGATGAATCAAATGATATTTTAAATAAGAAAATAGCTGAATATTCATGGGCAGTATTAAATGGAAGACCAAATTTTCATATCAGCTTGGTAATTGATGTATCACCATATTGTGATTGTCATGCAGAAAATGATGTACCGATAGTTCCAGATGTAGGTATGTTTGCATCCTTTGATCCAGTAGCATTAGATGTAGCCTGTGCAGACGCAGTAAATAAGCAGCCAGTTATGAAAGGTAGCCTTCTTGAAAAGAGCGGTTGTAAGCACAATGATCACTTTACTAATGTTAGTCCAGAAACAGATTGGAAAGTTGCTATTGACTATGCTGTGGAATTAGGCTTAGGCAGTAAGGAATATGAGTTGATAACAATTTAGAGATAAACATATTTCTGAAGTTTTAAAAATTATATGTTTTAATTTTAGTAAGCTACAAATAAAAAAATATAAATTTATACCTGCAGAGATGCAGGTATTTTTGTTTAATAAATTAAAAAATATAAATTAAATCAAATAGAAAAGCGTTATATATTTTGTAATTTAGTTTTTGTAGTGTAATTTTATTAAAAGAGCTAACGTTCTAGAATACTAAATGTAAATTTATAACAGTTATGTATTTAGAGTTTTGAATAATAAGCATTGGATTATTGAATACTAACTTTGTAAATAATTTTAACTGAGATGAATGGAGGCAAGTACAATGTTTAAACACGAAAAACCATTACTTAGAGATGTAAAAGTAGAGAGACCAAATCCACAATATGCTGTGTTAATGCAAGAACAGCTAGGTGGTGCAAATGGTGAGTTAAAGGCAGCACTTCAGTACCTTTCACAAAGTTTTAGGGTAAAAGATCCTGAAATTCATGATTTATTTTTAGATATTGCAGCTGAAGAATTAAGTCATATGGAAATGGTAGCACAAACTATAAATTTACTAAATGGACATGAAGTTGATTATACTAAAACTCCTGGAGGAGAAATTGAAACTCACGTATTGACAGGTCTTGCACCAGGACTTATTAATGCATCAGGACATCCTTGGACTGCAGATTATGTTAATGTTACAGGAGACATTGCAGCAGACTTATTATCTGATATAGCAGCTGAGCAAAGAGCAAAGGTTGTATATGAATATTTATATCGTCAAATTAATGATAAATATGTAAAAGAGACAATAGATTTTCTATTAAACAGAGAGGAAGCTCATAATGCACTCTTTAGAGAGGCATTAAATAAGGTGCAGGATAGAGCATCGAATAAAGATTTTGGTGTAACCAAAGATTCTAGATTATACTTTGACTTATCAACTCCTGGAAGGTATTTTGACAATCCTGAGCCAACACCTCCTAGCTTTAAAAATCCACGTGAAAATAGTAGGAAAACTACTAGGTCTTAGCAAATATGATCCTATGCCGAAATTATGTATTATTAATTTTGCATAGGGTTATTTTATTATATTGAAGTAAATGGATTATATTAAAAAATCCATAAGTTGTATTTTGAAAAATTAATATATATTGCGATTAAGCTTATAAATTATATTAATAACGCAGCTTGTAGCTTACCAGAGACTTAAATGTAAATTTACTATCACAACATATATAGGATAGTAGAGTTTTATAAAAGCGTATTAAATAATAATATTATTAAGTAAATGACATTACATTTTAAAATAAAAGTTATAAATTATATGGACAAGTGCAATAAGTTTGTGGTAGTCTAGAGTTGTAAGTAGTCGTTAATAATAAGGATAGTATTTTGTTGAAAGAATTTTAATAAAGATATAATAGAAAGTTTGTTGGTAGGAGGATAAAGGAATGTATTTTAAAGAAAAGCATGGGTTTCCAGATGATTTTTTATGGGGAAGTGCATCTGCTGCATACCAAGTAGAAGGGGCTGCAGAAGAGGATGGAAAAGGAAGAAGTAATTGGGATGAGTTTGTAAGAATTCCAGGAAAAACATTCAAAGGAACAAATGGTGATGTAGCTGTTGATCATTATCATCGATATAAAGAAGATATTGCATTAATGGCGGAAATGGGATTAAAAACATATAGATTCTCTATATCTTGGCCAAGAATTTATCCAAAAGGAAAAGGTGAAGTTAATGAGAAGGGATTAGAATTTTATGACAATGTAATTGATGAATGTCTAAAATATGGAATAGAGCCAATGGTTACAATATATCATTGGGATTTACCTATAGCTTTACAGGAAGAATATAATGGTTGGGAAAGTAGAAACATAATTGATGATTATGAGAATTATGCTATTACTTTGTTTAAACGCTATAAAGATAAAGTAAAGTATTGGATAACATTAAACGAACAAAACATATTTACAAGTCTTGGATGGGTAATGGCAGTGCATCCACCAGGAAAGAAGAATGATTTAAAGATGTTCTATCAAGTAAATCATCATGCAAATTTAGCTCATGCAAAAGCAGTGCTTGCTTTTAGAAAAATAGTGCCAGATGGTAAGATAGGGGCAAGCTTTGCGTTTTCACCTAGCTATGCAATAGACTGCAATCCAGTAAATAATATAGCAAAAGCAGATTATGATGATTTACAATCATTTTGGTGGATGGATGTTTATGCATACGGAAGATATCCAAAAGCTGCATTAAAATATCTACAAGGTCAAGGGGTAGCACCTGTATTTGAAGATGGGGATGCGGAACTTATGAAGGCAGCAGCTCAAGTAGATTTTATGGGAGTTAATTACTACCAAACAGCGGTTGTTGAGTATAACCCAATTGATGGCGTTGGAATGGCTGAAATGAATACAACAGGAAAAAAAGGATCAGCACAAGTTAGTGGAACTCCTGGATTATTTAAAAATCCTCCAAACCCATATTTAAAAACTACAGACTGGGATTGGACAATAGATCCTATGGGGATAAGAATGTGCTGTAGAACTATTACAAGTAGATATGATTTACCAATAGTTATTTCTGAAAATGGATTAGGTGCATTTGACAAAAAGACTGAGGATAATAAAATTCATGATGACTATCGTATAGCGTACTTGAAGGCGCATATAGAAGAATTAAAAGAAGCTATTAATGAGGGATCAGAAGTGATTGCATATTGTACATGGTCTATAACAGATTTATTAAGCTGGTTGAATGGCTATCAAAAAAGATATGGTTTCATTTACGTAGATCGTGAAGAAGAAGAAGGCGCTTCAATGAATCGTTATAAGAAGGATAGCTATTATTGGTATGAAAATGTCATAAGGACAAATGGAGAAGAATTATAAAATAGGTAAGTTTATAGATAAGCTTAAAGGAGTTGTTGATTTTATCAATAACTCCTTTAAACTTATCTATTTTGGTTTATAAATTAATGTTAAAAAGAATTAGCTGATTAATAACTTTATATAAGATTATAAATACCAAATTTTTTAAATGGAATACAAAAATAGAAAGGAATTAGCAAGATTGTGTAGAATTTAATAACTATATTTTATTTCAATAATAATATTATTGAAAAATAAAAGAGATTTGAAAATAAAAAATAAGAAATTTGTTGTTAAAGGGAGGGGATTTATTGAAGAATTTAAAGATTAGAACAAAGTTAATGTTGATGGTAATAATACCATTAATTGCGGTTATATTCTTGTCTATAGAAGGAATACTAAAAATCACAAATACTTATGGTACATTAACAGATATGTATTATGAAAAATTATATAAGGTAAATAGCCTCATACTAAATGCAGATAGAGATATGTATCAGGCTCTTGTTGCTCAGAATAATTTAAGTGATACGAACATAAGTGAACCTGATAAGAATAAGAATATGAAAGATTTAAAAGATAACATAGGTCAGGCAAAAGATAGAACAAGCAATGCTATAAATGTGTTAATTCCAATTAAGGCATCTTTGCAAGATATTAAACATAATGAAAGCAACAAAAATGTGTTTGAACTTTATGATGAATTTCAAAGCAATTATCAAGGCTGGTTAGATAGTTTTGATGTAGATACAGGAGAGGTAAAAAATAAGGAACAGTTTAATAAAAAGTTTGCTGAATCTAGGGAGGATATAAATCAGATAACAGATGTAATGGAAAAAGCAGCAAGTGAAACTCAGGGCAACATGAAGGAATCTATAGATTTTACTAAAATTCAATTTATTGTGTTGGGAATTTTCTCTGTTTTAATAACTTTGTTTGTTGGAATAGCAATATCAAGAGATTCATCAAAAGTGTTATTTAAAATAAAGAATTTAGCAACTAGACTTTCGAATTACGATTTTTCAGAGGATTTAGTTTTAAAGAGATATGATGAATATGGACAAACAGCAGATACTTTGAATAGGGCACAGCAAAATGTACGTGAACTTATAAGTGCAATAACTGAAAATATACATAATGTAAATTCGTCCAGTGAAAATTTGACTATATCTGTAAATGAAATAAGTAGTAATTTAATTGCAGTAAATGAAGAAACAAAGAAAATAAATACGAGTGTTCAAGAAAATAGTGCAATTGCAGAGGAGATATCTGCATCTGTAAAAGAAGTAAACTTGACCGTTAATATATTATCTGAAAAGGCAATGGATGGAACAAGTAATGTCACAAATATAAAAGTACGGGCAAATACCGTAGAGAATAGTAGTAATAAGGCAATTCAATCTATAAGTAAAGTATATCGTGAGAAGGAAGAAAAGATTATTAAAGCTATTGAAGAAGGAAAGGTAGTGCATGAGATTGGGATTATGGCCAATGCTATTTCTGCAATAGCTGAGCAAATAAACTTGTTATCATTAAATGCTGCAATAGAAGCTGCGAGGGCAGGAGAACAAGGAAGAGGATTTGCTGTAGTGGCAGAAGAAGTTAGAAAACTTGCAGATCAATCTTCAGAAGCAGTTGAAAATGTTAAAAAAGTTATTGGAAAAGTGGAAAAATCTTTCAATGACCTATCTTTAAGTAGTAATGAACTTTTACAGTTCATGGATGTGGATGTAAATAAACAGTTTGAGGAATTTTCGCATATAGGAAAGCAGTATTATAAGGATGCAGACTTCGTAAATTCCATGTCCTCCGAATTAGCAAGGATGTCTGAGGAAATTAATGAAGTAATAAGTCAAGTATCAGATGCGGTTCAACATATGGCCCAAATGTCTCAAAGATCTTCTGAGAGCACTAACAGCATAGAAAATAGTTCGAGTAATTCAATCTCTTCTATGAAGAATATTTCAGTTAATGCAAAAGAACAGCTTACTCTAGCAAAGAAATTAGAAGAGACCATAGAGAAATTTAAAATATAATTTCTAAGAATTTTAGTTATTAAATATGAAGAAATAGATGTACAATTCATATAAAAGATTTTAATTGCTTTAAGTGATTATTAGCCGTAGATGAATTGTACATTAATTTATAATGGGGTAGTAATTAGTGTTTGATGAATTAGTAAAGTGCTCCAATACCTACTTTTTTGTTTAGTAAGGTTTGTAATTGTTTTATATTGAATAAAATTAGTATAGATTTTTAAATAATCCATGTATTAAAGCAGCATTTTTGTATTCATATAACAGAAAGCGAACTCTATTTCGACAATAAAGATAATGCTGATAAATAGATTTTAACTTAAATTTAGCATGTTTAACAAATTAAATGAATAATGGAAAATAAAGATGTGATAAGGTCAGAATATATAGAATTTATGTTATATAATATGTCAAAATATAGTTTTCGATTGTTCAAGATTATGGTATTATAGTTATAGGTTGTAGATTCCAAATGATTAAGAAAAACGACAAAAAATGTAATTATATGTTATATTGCTAATAAAAAGATAACATTTAATCATATGACGTGCGAAGAACAATAAAGGGGGACAAACATGGATATATTTTTAGTAATTGGTCTTATTGGAGGTTTAATAATTGTAGTTGCAGCCATGCTAGAAAAGGGAGCAAGTCTTCAAGTACTTATGAGTGCTGAAGCGATGCTGGTAATCATTGGTGGTACTGTAATAGCCTTGCTAAATTCTTTTCCAAAAGGAGAGTTTACTAAGCTTCCTAAGATTTTTGGTGTTCTTTTTAGTGCTAAGGGGCAAGAAGATCCAGCTGAAATTATAGCACAGCTTGTAGAGATGTCTCAGACAACTAGAAGAGATGGATTACTATCTCTTGAAAGTACTATACAAGGCTTAGAAAATAAGTTTATGAAAAAGGGATTAGAAATGGTGGTTGACGGTTTAGAACCAGATCTTATAAAAGAAGTTCTAGAAATAGAGATTGAGAGTATGGAAGATAGACACCGTCTTGGTGCTACAGCGTTTACAACAGCAGGTGGTACAGCGCCAACACTTGGAGTTTTAGGAGCTGTTATAGGATTAATAGGTGCTCTTGGAAATCTTAATGATATTGAAAAGCTTGGAGAAAGTATAAAATCAGCCTTTGTTGCAACTGTTTATGGTATCTTTACTGGATATTTAATATGGCATCCATTTGCAAATAGGTTAAAAAGAAAATCCCAAGAAGAAATAAAAAATATGAATATTATGCTTGAAGGAATTTTAGCTATTCAGGCAGGAAATAATCCAAAGAGTATTGAAAGAAAGCTAGTAGGAATGCTTGAGCCAAAACAAAGAATAAGATTTGAAGAAAATAATAATGATAACTAGTTAAAAGGAGAAAAGTGATGAGTAAGAAAAAGCAACATCATGAAGAGCATGTAGATGAAGCATGGCTTCTTCCATATTCAGACATGTTAACACTTCTACTAGCACTATTTATCGTTATGTTTGCCATGGGACAAACAGATAAGGCAAAACTTCAGTCAATGGCTAAAGAATTTAATATAATATTTGCTGGTGGATCTGGTGTTATGCATCAAGATGGTAACTCTGCAATTCCTATGGAGGAGTCTGGTATCAGTGATAATAAGGCTGAAGAAGATAAAATGACTGAAATTAAAAAGATGATAGAAGCGGAAATTAAAGAAGAGGGCTATTCTGATAAAGTTAAAGTTGATCTTAATAATGAGGGATTGGCAATTTCTATACAAGATGTTGTACTTTTTAATTCAGGTGAAGCAGATGTACTAAAAGATGTATCACCACTGCTTTTAAAAATTTCACATATGCTTTATGGTTTGGATAATGAAATCAAAGTTGCAGGATATACTGATAATGTGCCGATTAATAACGGGAAGTTTCGTTCAAATTGGGATTTAAGTGCTATGCGTGCTATAAATGTGTTAAATTATATGGTTAGTACAGGTGGTATTAATCAGGAGAAGATATCAATACAGGCTTATGGAGAGCATATGCCCAAAGCATCTAATGCAACAGAGGATGGAAGAGCTAAAAATAGACGAGTGGAAATTTTTGTGGTACGTAAATACCCAGTACCTACAGAGGAGAAATCAAATTAACTAGATAAGAGCTAAGAGATTAATAAGAAATTTTACATATAGCTAACTCAGAGCATTCAATCTATATAGATTGAATGCTCTTTTTATATAAAATTCAAGATATTTTGTGCAATTTGCATTTATGTGTAGTATAGTAGTGCATTTTGCATCAAAATCAATGACTTAAGTGACTTAAAAGATTGTAATAAAAAATTTAATATAGAATATAGAGAGATTAACGTTTTATATAAGAAATATGCAAAAAAGGAGGGAATTAAGATGTCGGAAAGCTTTATAAATGAATCTATGTTAGATATGTATATTTTTGAAACAACTCAGCTTATAGAACAATTAGAACAATTAGTTATTGATGGAGAAAAAGAAAATGGATTCTCAAATTCGATAGATGAAATATTTAGAATTATGCATACAGTCAAAGGATCATCAGCTATGATGCTTTTTAATAACATTTCTGGACTCTCTCATTCTGTTGAAGATTTGTTTTATTATCTTAGAGAAAATAATCCGGATGAAGTTGATAACAATATATTAAGCGATATTGTATTAGATTCAATTGATTTTATCAAAGGCGAAATTTCTAAAATTCAGCAAGGAAATACACCAGATGGAGATTGCGCAAATAAAATTACTAGCATAAAGGAGTTTTTAAATGAACTCAAAGGAATAGAAACAATTGATAGTGATACAGCTCCTAATGAGAATAAATTTGAGCAGCAAAAATTTTTTATAACCAGCGCAAAAAGTAAAAGGGACGCATCTAATCAAAAATACAAAGCTAAAATTCAATTTTCAGAAGATTGCGGAATGGAAAACATAAGGTGCTTTGGCATTCTTCACAAACTATCAGAAGTAGCTGAAATAATATGCAGTTCACCAGAAAATATAATAGATGATGATGAAAAAGCCTGTGAAGAAGTCAGGAAAAATGGGTTTAAAATATTCTTTTCTTCAGATTTAAATCTAGAAGATGTAAAAACGATTTTGAATGAAACTGTTTTTTTAAGTGCACTTGATATTAGATTAATGGGAGAAGATGATGATGAATTTTTAGACAATAAAGAAGTTATAGAAGAAATAGCTATAGAAAAAGAGTGTAGCAAGAAGGAAGAAGAAAAGAAAAATATAGCTGAGGAAAATAAAGGTGAAAAAATATCTTCTCATCAAGGATTTATAAGTCTAAGTGTAGTTAAAGCGGATAGACTTATGGATCTTATTGGGGAGTTAGTAATTTCGGAATCAATGGTTACACAAAATCCGGATTTAATTGGGCTTGAAATTGATAATTTTCAAAAATCGGCAAGGCAACTTCGTAAGATTATAGCAGAGATGCAGGATACAGTAATGTCAATAAGAATGGTTCCACTTTCTGCAACATTTCAAAAGATGAATAGAATCGTTAGAGATATGAGAAAGAAAATGGATAAGGAAGTCAAATTAACGATCATAGGGGAAGAAACAGAGGTAGATAAAAATATAATTGAACATATATCAGACCCTTTAATGCATTTAGTTCGTAATTCCATTGATCATGGAATAGAGACGGTAGAAGAAAGAATTGATAAAGGAAAACAGCAAGTAGGAAATCTGGTGTTAGAAGCTAAAAATGCAGGTAGCGATGTCTTAATTATGGTAAAAGATGATGGCAAAGGCTTGAATGAAGAAAAGATACTAGAAAAAGCAAGAAAAAATGGATTACTTACTAAAGATGAAAGTGAAATGAGTAAAAAAGAAATATTTAATTTGATATTTTTACCGGGATTCTCCACTAAAGAAGCTGTATCAGAATTTAGTGGCAGAGGAGTAGGGATGGATGTTGTAGTAAAAAATATCGAAAAAATAGGGGGGACGGTTAGTGTAGATAGTGTGTTGGAATTTGGTACAAGCATTACTATTAAGATACCATTAACTCTTGCAATTATAGACGGAATGAATGTAAGGGTTGGGAATTCAAGATACACACTTCCAACTAGCTCTATAAAAGAGTTTTTTAGACCGAAAGAAAGCGATATTATAAAAGATCCAGACAATAATGAGATTATTATGGTTAGAGGTCAATGCTATCCTATACTTAGATTAAACGAGCATTTTTCTATAAGAACTGATACAAATAAATTGTCAGATGGAATTCTAATAATGATAGAGCAGGATGAAAAGTGGGTATGCATTTTGGTAGATGAGTTATTAGGACAACAACAAGTAGTTGTTAAAGCTCTCCCAGATTATATAAAGAATATTAGAAATATTAAGGATTTAGCTGGATGTACTCTTTTGGGAGATGGAAATATAAGTCTAATAATTGACATGGATGGATTGATGACAACAGTATAGATATTAAAAACTTAAGTTTAATTAAAATAAGTGGTTAATGGAGGGAAAGAATATGAGGTGGTTAAACAATATAAAGGTTGGAGCAAAATTAATAATTGGGTTCATAGTAGTAGCTTTATTAGCTGGAATAGTTGGTGTTATAGGAATTACAAAAATAAAGAAAATAGATCAGAACTATACTAATTTGTATACAAATTATGGGGCATCAATTGCTGATGTTGCTAATGCATCTATATCTTTTCAGAGACTTAAAATAAATTTGAATAATATTACAATGTATAGAGATGGAAGAGATATGGGCGACTATGTTAATAGGATAAAAAATTACGATGTAAAAATTCAAGAGAGTTTAAAAAAGTTTGAAGGTTCACTTCAAAGTGATGAAGCAAAAGCTGAGTTTTCTAATCTTAATACACTTTTAAGTAAATATGATGCAATAAAGGATAAAGTTATAGAGTTATCTCTTTCAGGCAAGAGAGATGAAGCGCTTGAATTAATAGGGCAGGATTCAACGCAAAAACTATCTGACCAAATAAATAATTCTGTAGATAATCTGTTACAATTAAAGGAGTCAGCAGGCTTTAGTAAATCAAATGAGTATTCCGCAGAGGTTAATAATGCTGTTGTGACTATGATAGTTGTAATAGTGGTAGCTATAATTATAGCCATATCACTTGGAATTATTATTTCAAAAGCTATAAGTAACTCTATAGCGAAGCTTATGACTGTAACAAGTGAAATTAGTAAAGGGAACTTAGATGTAGAGATTATTAATGACTCAAAAGATGAAATTGGAATATTATCAGAATCAATGAAAAGAATGAAATATAGATTAAATGAAGTAATTGGTCAGATAGGATTTGCGGCAGAGCAAGTTACAGTTGGATCTAGACAAATAGCAGACTCAACTATAGCTTTATCGCAAGGGGCTACAGAGCAAGCAAGTGCTGTTGAAGAATTGACAGCTTCTATCGAAGAAATATCTTCTCAAATATCAGTAAATGCTGAAAATGCTAAAAAGGCTAATATTATAACAGATAGTACTAAAACAAATGCAGGGAAAAGAAATAATGAAATGAAATTAATGCTTAAGGCAATGGATGAAATTAATGTCTCTTCTAATAATATATCAAGAATTATCAAGGTGATTGATGAAATTGCATTTCAAACCAATATACTTGCTTTAAATGCTGCGGTAGAAGCTGCTAGAGCAGGTCAATATGGGAAAGGCTTTACTGTGGTAGCTGAAGAAGTTAGGAACTTAGCAGCAAGATCTGCAAAGGCAGCTAAAGAAACTACAGAAATAATAGAGGAATCAATTGTTAAAATTCAAGATGGAACCAATATAGCAAATCAAACTGCAGATGCGCTCGAAAGTATTGTTAGTGATATAGAAGAGGTTGCAAAAATAATTAATGGTATATCAGATGCATCTGAAGAACAAGCTACAGGAATTTCACAAATATCACAAGGAATAATACAGATATCACAAGTTGTACAAAGCAATTCAGCGACTTCAGAAGAAAGCGCAGCTGCAAGTGAGGAACTAGCAGGACAGGCAGAAGTTTTAAAGGAACAAGTTCAAATGTTTAAATTAGCAAGTGCTAGAAGTTCAATGACTAGCTTGGACAATAGCTATATGAACCATAGTATTCATGATGATATTAGTAAAAACACAAGAGATTTAAGTGAAACAAGAGATAAACACTTAGAGAGAAAAATATCAAATTCTAAAAAAATAATACTTAACGATAATGAATTTGGAAAATATTAGAGATAAGGTGATTATATGATTTCAATTACGGAAAAAGAATTTGCTCAATTATCCAACTATATAAAAGAGAACTATGGGATTAATCTCAGGGAAGAAAAAAAAATGTTGGTAATTGGAAGGCTCCATAATGTGTTAGCAGAGCATAATATAGAAGATTTTTCTCAATATTATCAATATGTAGTTTCTGATAAGAGTGGAAAGGCAGTTAGTACACTGCTCAATAAAATTACAACAAATCATACATATTTTATGCGTGAGAAAACACATTTTGACTACTTGAAGGAGAAAGTACTTCCTTATTTGATTAATTCAGTAAGGGACAAAGATTTAAGAATATGGTCAGCTGGGTGTTCTTCTGGAGAAGAGGCATACACCATTGCTATGATATTAAGCGAATTCTTTAAACAAGAAAAGTTATGGTGGGATAAAAAAATACTAGCCACAGATATATCCGAAAAGGTATTAAGCATTGCTAAAAATGGAATATATCATAAAGAACAAATCGCACCCTTACCAGAGATGTGGAAGAAGATTTATTTAAAAAAATACGATGAGGAAAATTTCGTATTTTCAGAGAATATTAAAAATGAAATTATATATAGAAAATTTAATTTAATGGAGGATGTATTTCCATTTAAGAAAAAGTTCCATGTTATTTTCTGTAGAAATGTAATGATTTATTTTGATAATAGAACAAAGAATGAGCTAATCCGTAAATTTTATAACAGCATGGAGTACGGTGGATATCTTTTTATAGGGCATTCGGAATCACTAAGTGGTGATACAGCTGGATTTAAGTATATAATGCCATCTGTATATAGAAAGGAATAGACTTATCTTAAGATAATTTAAAGGGCTAAGAAGGTGAAGTTAATGAGATCAATTAGAGTTTTAATAGTTGATGACAGTATAGTATTTAGGGAAGCAATATCAAGAGGAATATCAACGGCACCTAATATAGAGGTTGTTGGAAAAGCGGTAGATCCCTATGATGCTAGAGATAAACTATTAGAATTAAATCCCGATGTTATGATTTGTGATGTACAAATGCCAAAATTAAATGGTGTAGAATTCATTAAAAGGCTTCTTCCTCAATATAAAATTCCAATAATAGTTGTAAGTTCTATAAGCGATGTAGTCTTCGATGCTATGGATGCAGGAGCCGTAGACTTTTTAAGTAAGCCTGATGCTAGAACTCCTAATGGATTTGAAGTTTTTATTAATGAGTTAATAATCAAAATTAGAGGAGCAGTAAATGTAAATCTATCTGCTAATTTAGGGCAAATTCCAAAGAGTGGTAGTAATAGGGGAATGGAAAAGAGCATAAATGTTAGAAATAAAGTGATTGCTATAGGAGCATCGACTGGAGGAACAGAAGCTATCTATAACCTATTAAAAAATCTTCCCAAAGATATTCCGGGGATAATTATAGTACAACATATACCACCAGTATTTTCTAAGATGTTTGCAGATAGATTGAATTTGCAAACGCATTTTACTGTTAAAGAAGCTCAGACTGGAGATACTATTGAGCCAGGTAAGGTTTTGATAGCACCAGGAGATAAACATATGAAACTTAAGAAGGCTGCGGATAAGTACATTGTAGAAACTATTCAAGGTAATAAAGTTAATGGACATTGTCCATCTGTAGATGTGCTTTTCGAATCTGTGGCTAAGGTGGCGTCAAAAAATGCTATAGGAGTTATTCTAACAGGAATGGGGCATGATGGAGCAGTAGGGCTTATGTCAATGCGAAGAGCAGGGGCAAGAACTATAGGGCAGGATCAGAAATCCTCTGTTGTATATGGTATGCCAAAAGTTGCTTTTGAAATTGGAGCCGTTGAAAAGCAAGTGGCTATTTCAAATATACCTAGTGTTATTTGCGATATGTTAAAATAAAAATGGACTACTTATACTAGTCCATTTTTTACAGCATAAACTGCAAGTTGAGTACGATCTCTCAAACTAAGCTTTGAAATTATTTCTGTAATAATATTTTTAACAGTACCTTCAGCAATAAATAAAGATGATGCAATTTCTTTATTATCTTTTCCATCAACAATCATAGATACTATTTTTAGTTCTCTTTCAGTTAATGAGATATTTATACCATTAATATCAATAATTTTTTTCTTAGCTTTTTTATTTTCTTTACGCAGATTTAATATCATAGGACTTAAGATATCTTTAGTAATTATGCCAAGCCCTAGTGAGGTGCTTTTTATAGATAGTATAAGTTCCTCAGTACTTATATCTTTTAAGATATATCCGTCAGCACCATTACTTATAGCATCTGTGACATCAGATTTATCATTAGATGCAGTTAAAACTAGTACCTTAACTGATGGAAGTTCTGCTTTTATTAGTTTTGTAGCTTCCGTACCATTACATATAGGCATAGACAGATCCATTAAAACAACATCAGGCATATATTCTTTACATAGATCATAAGCTTCATTTCCATTAGTAGCGCAAGCTACAACTTTTATATCACTGTTATTTTCAATTATGTTTTTAAAACTTTCTCGTAAAAGTTTCTGGTCTTCTGCAATAATTACTCTTGTCATATTCGAACCCTCTCTTTACCCAAATAAGCAATATATTAAATTTTCGTGAAAAATAGACAAATAATATTTATTAAATCTAATGAAAACACAGATTAACCGCTTGTAGATTCTAATATAAATTATAACATTTTACAAATACATGAACAATGTATAAAGCTAATCTTAATTAAACTAATAAAATTTTGTTTGTAAACTTTATTAGTTTAATTTTTAAATTGCAATTGTAAAGATTAGGGGACTATTCATGGTGAAAATCCTTATAAATGTCATCTATATGAAGTAGATTTTAAATAAAAATGCAATCGGCATATTTATACAAATTAATTGTGCAATTTGCATGATACTACATGACTTGTGGTACTACAAACCAATTTTAAAAACATTTAAAATAAAATTAAAGGAAAAGTGGTATTTTTATAGCATTTCATGGGGGTGAAATTATATGAAAAGAGTTTTAGTAGTAGATGATGCGGAATTTATGAGACTCGCTTTAAAATCTATTTTACAAAATTGCGGATTTGAGATCATAGGTGAAGCTGATACTGGTATAAAGGCCGTAAAACTATATAATTTATTAAAACCAGATATTGTGACAATGGATTTGACCATGCCAGAACTTGGGGGAGTAGAGGCAATAAAGATCATTAAGTCAATAGATGAAAATGCAAAGATTATAGTAATTTCGTCATTATCGCATGAAATCCAAGTTAAGGAGGCTATGCTAGCAGGAGCTATATCTTTTATAGTAAAACCTTTCAGGGAGGACATTGTATCTAAACAACTATTAAATATTGAAAGAAATATTAGAAAATAAAACTTTAATATAAGCATGTAATTGAAAGCATTAGGAAATTAACTTGAAATTTAAGATAACATCATAAGAGTAAATTTTATTAGATGGGATGGATTAAGATGTTTGAGGTAAGTAATCTGAAAATAAAAAATAAAATTGGGTTAATATTTACAGGTATTATAGCTATGGAAATTGCTTTGTTTGCCGCATTTAATATCGGAGTGGGAAACGTGGCAGATATAAAAGAAATGCGAATTAATATGATAATAATATTACTGTTTTCTATAATAATCACAGTAATCATGGGATTATTACTAATAAATTTCATCTACAAACATATAAGAAAAATTAATAATATTGCAAGGAAAATTGCTAACGGAGAATTTGACGAAGATATACAGGTAGATTTTATTGATGAATTCGGGGATCTAGCTAATTCACTTAAACAGATACAAAAAAATATAAATAATCTGATCGATGATTCTAATTTAATTGAAGATTGCATTAAAAAAGGTAATTTTGATATAGCTTTAGATTTATCAAAATACTCAGGGGCATGGGGAAATGTACATAGGAAGAGTTTAGCAACAATGAATGTGTTTATAAAGAATATTAGAGCAACTTCACATTACATAGAAAAGATAAGTAAAGGAGAATTCAATGAGAAATACACTAGGGAGGAAATAGGATCATTTAATGTTATAAAAATAAGCATTAATAAACTTATAGATAATCTCAATAATGTAATGGAAAATATTCATTGGTTCAAAGAAAGCTTTAGATTAGGGAATACAAGAGATAAAATAGATGCTACAAAATTTCAAGGCTCTTATAAAGAAATGTTGGAATGTATTAATGATACTACATGGATATCGATAGAAGTATTTATTAAGTTATTTGCAGTGCTTAAATCATATTCAAAAGGAGATTTTACAGCTGAGCTTGAAAAATTCCCAGGAAGGTATGGATTAGTAAATGAGCATATAGAAGACTTAAGAAATAATTTATTAAATATATCTAAGGAACAGATTAATATAGCCAATGAAATTAAATCAGGAAATTTAGCAAAAAGGATAGATTCATCCAAGTTTAATGGATCATGGGCTAAAATGATTGATGGAATTAATGATGTAATTGATGCGTTTGTTGAACCTATTAATATCACAGCTGATTACGTGAAAAGGATAAGTAATGGGGATGTACCAGAAAAGATTAAAAATGAATACCAAGGTGAATTTAATAAGATAAAGAACAATCTGAATACATTAATTGATACTTTAAATTTATTTGTTAAAGAAGTTAATTGGATGAATGATACATTTAAATTAGGTAATACAAGAGATAGAATAGATGTTTCAAAATTCGATGGGGTATATAGGCAAATGGCTCAAAGTGTTAATGATGGAATGTGGATATCTATAGATGTATTAATAAAAATATTTGCAGTATTAAAATCTTATTCAGAAGGAGATTTCTCAGTTGAGCTTGAAAAATTGTCTGGAAGATACGGAATTGCAAATGAAAGTCTGCATGGATTAAAATCTAATATTCTTAAAGTTGTTGATGAACAAATAATGGTTCTTTCAGCAGCGGCTGAAGGAAATTTAGATATTAGAGGTGAAAGTGAAAAATATACAGGAAGCTTTAAAGAACTCATAAGTATAATAAATAAAGCTGTTGATGCTTTTGCTAAGCCAATAGGAGAAATAAAAAGTGTTTTAGAAGAGATGTCAAAAGGTAATCTCAATGTTCGCATTGAGAATTCTTATAAAGGTGATTATGGAAATATAATGAACGCTTTAAATTTATCTGTACAAGAAATTAATCAAGTACTTACTGATATAAATATATCAGCAAATGAGGTGGCTTCGGCATCAATACAAGTCTCAAATGCAAGCCAAAACCTATCGCAAGCATCTGCGGAACAAGCAAGTGCTGTGGAGGAAGTAACTGCTTCGCTTTCAGAGATAGGAGAACAAACAAAATTAAATGCTATAAGTGCTAATGAAGCTAATGAGCTGGCTACAAAAGCAACAACGAATGCTGTTAATGGAAATACAGAAATGAGTACTATGCTAAAGGCTATGAATGAGATTAATGAAGCATCTGAAAATATTTCTAAAATAATAAAAGTGATAGATGAAATAGCTTTCCAAACTAATATATTGGCTCTTAACGCAGCGGTAGAAGCCGCAAGGGCAGGACAGCATGGAAAGGGATTTGCGGTAGTTGCTGAAGAGGTTAGAAATCTTGCAGGTAGAAGTGCAAATGCGGCTAAAGAAACAACAGCTTTGATAGAAGGGTCAATAAGAAAAGTGAATTCTGGAACTCAAATAGCTAACAATACAGCAGAATCACTAAATTCAATAGTTAAAGATATCAGTAGTACTTCTGAGATAGTAAGAAAAATAGCAGCATCTTGTAACGAACAGGCAACTGCAGTATCACAAATAAATGAAGCGATTGAACAAATATCGAGAGTTACTCAGATAAATTCTGCGACATCCGAAGAAACTGCCTCTTCGAGTGAAGAAATGTCTAGCCAGGCAGAAACTTTGAAACAAAGGGTTGCTCAATTCAATCTAAAAAAGAGAAGTTCAAATAAAATATTTTTAGACAGCATAGAAGAAAAGGAAGCATCAAGGCTAGAAAATTCCATAGAGGAGAGAGAATTTGGACAAACATCTAATATAAGAAAAAAAATTAGTATTAATTTAGATGACACAGAGTTTGGAAAGTATTAGTATCGATTTCTAGTAGAAGAGAGGAAGTGTTAGCATGAATACAAACATAATTAATGATAATGCAGATATGGAAGAAGATACTCAGAAGGGAAAATACCTCACATTTATACTTGATGATGAATCTTATGGTATAGGAATAAATAATGTTACAGAGATTATTGGAATACAACCTATAACTTTGGTTCCAGAACTTCCAGATTATATAAGAGGAATTGTTAATTTAAGAGGAAAAATAATTCCGGTGATGGATGTGAGATTAAGATTTAAGAAGGATTTTAGGGAGTATAATGATAGGACTTGTATAATCGTAATAGATATTAATGACTTATCAATAGGTCTTATTGTTGATAGTGTTTCTGAGGTTCTAATAATACCAGATCAAGACATTGTACCTCCACCTAATCTAAGCAAAGTTAGCAATAAGTACATAAAGGGGATAGGAAAAATAGATAATCAAGTTAAATTAATTTTAGATTGTAATAAGTTAATAAACGATGAGGATGCTGAAACCCTAAATAACATTGAACAATAGAGGGAGGACATTATTATGAAATGGTTCAAAAATATGAAAATAGGTTTAAAAATACTTCTGGGATTCTTATTTGCAGCTTTTATTGCAGGTATTACGGGGATATATTGCATTTCTAATATAAATAAAATTAGTGATCTTGATACTAAATTATATGATAAAATGACTCAGCCATTGGGAGATGTTATTGAGGTTTCAAATGACTTTAATAATATAAGAGCTAATACTAGAGACATTTTGCTTTCAGATAATACAGGGGAAATTCAAGATTATATTAGTGGAATTAAGGACAATAGCGATAAGTTTGATTATAGCTTAAATAAATTGTCAGAAACAACATTAACTATTGAAGGAAAAAAGGCTATTGAGGAGATAAAGGTTTCTAAATCAGAATATATGAATCTTATAAGTAAAATAACTCAACTAAAGAATCAAAATAAAAATCAAGAA
Source organism: Clostridium sp. MF28 (assembly GCF_002969175.1). Taxonomy (NCBI): domain Bacteria; kingdom Bacillati; phylum Bacillota; class Clostridia; order Eubacteriales; family Clostridiaceae; genus Clostridium; species Clostridium sp. MF28. Next base: position 2,924,848 of record NZ_CP014331.1, on the reverse strand, counting down.
GCAATTAATATTTTATATTCAGAGGGAAAACCAGTTTTAGAAAAGTTACAGTCAAATTTAAAAACATATACAGATTTAAAACTAAAGATAGCTAAAGAAACTTCGGATGGTAATAGCAAAACAGCAGATAACACAACATTATTAACAGCAATAATATTAATTATAGGAGTAATTTTATCAATACTAACAGGAGTATTTATCTCTTTATCTATAAGTAGACCAGTTAATAAGATAATAAGAATAGCAGATAAAATTGCAGATGGAGACTTCAATATAAGTGTTAATATAGAGAGCAAAGATGAGATCGGATTATTGGCTCTTTCTTTTAAAAGAATGGCTGAAAAATTAAATAATACTATCTGCAATATAAATTCAGCAACAGAACAAGTTTCAGCAGGGGCAAAACAAGTTTCTGATTCAAGTGTAGCACTTTCAGAAGGGGCTATGGAACAGGCTAGCTCCATTGAAGAATTAACAGCATCTATTGAAGAGATATCTGCCCAAACAAAAATGAATGCAGAGAACTCCACAAATGCTAATGAAATTGCTGTTAGCGCAAAAATAAATGCTCAAGAAGGATATGAGCAAATGAAAGCAATGAAAATAGCGGTAGAAGATATAAACAATGCTTCAACAAGTATATATAAGATTATAAAAGTTATTGATGAAATTGCATTTCAAACTAATATTTTAGCTTTAAATGCGGCGGTTGAAGCGGCAAGGGCTGGACAGCATGGAAAAGGTTTTGCAGTGGTTGCAGAGGAAGTTAGAAATCTGGCAGCAAGATCTGCAAAAGCTGCAAAGGAAACTGCAGAGATGATTGAGGGCGCTATTAGAAAGGCAGAAATGGGAACTAAGATAGCAAAACAGACATCTGAAGCACTAAATAAAATTGTAGAAGATACTGTGAAGGTTGCTGAATTCATAAATCAAATAGCAGTAGCTTCAAATGAACAGGCAGAAGGAATATCTCAAATTAATCAAGGAGTTATTCAGATATCAGCAGTAGTGCAAACTAATTCAGCGACAGCAGAAGAAAGTGCATCTGCAAGCGAAGAGTTGGCATCTCAAGCAGAGATGTTGAAAGATCAAGTTTCAAAATTTAAATTAAGGGAAACTAAAAGCTGTTTAGTAAATAATTCAATTAAAAACATAGATTTTGATATGATGTAAAAATATGAATGATTTAAAATTAGTTTCATGGAGTGAAGCCTATGATAAATGATATTAGAGTTTTGATAATAGAAGATTCAAAAGCCTCTTTGAATTTTGAGGTAGCACAACTTAAAAGAAGTGGTTTCAATGTAGACTATGAGCAAATAGAAAATGCAGAAGATTTAAGAAAGGCGTTAAATTGTAAGGAGTGGGACATAATTCTATCTGATCATGTAATGCCAAATTTTAATTCTATTGAAGCATTGAAAATATTAAATGAAACAAAGTTAGATATACCATTTATTATAGTATCAGGTGAAATTGGGGAGGAGACAGCTGTTGAAGCCATGCGTGCTGGATGCAAGGATTATATCATGAAGGATAAAATGGCACGTCTTGGAATGGTTGTAAAAAGAGAACTTAAGGATTTGCATGAAAGAGTTGAGAGAAAAAGAGTAGAGGAAGAGATGAGAAATCTTCTTATAAGGTCAAAGGAAGAAGCAGAAGCAGCAAATAAAGCAAAAAGCAATTTTCTTGCAAATATGAGTCATGAGATAAGGACGCCACTTAATGGTGTTATAGGGATGATTGAGCTTACATTAATGAATAGTGAGTTAAAAGATGAATTGAGAGAAAATCTTCTAATTGCAAAAGATAGTGCTTATTCATTGATTAATATTGTGAATGCGATACTGAATTTTTCAAAATCAGAAGCAGGAAAAATGGAATTGAGGGAATCGAATTTTAATCTTAAAAATTTGATATATAACACACTTAAAATCTATTCATACGATGTAAGAAAAAAAGGAATTACCCTAGAATACAAAGATTCAGATGAAATTCCGGATTTATTGTATGGAGATTCTGAAAAGTTACAACAAATACTTAATAATTTGATAAGCAATGCAATAAAATTCACAGATGAAGGAATAATTTCATTAATAATAAAAAAAGAGCAGATAATAGGGGAAAAGGTTATTTTAAGGTTTTTAGTTAAAGATACAGGAATAGGAATTAGTGAAGAAGATAAGAATTTATTATTTAAAAGTTTTAGTCAATTAAATAATTCTTATTCCCGTGAATATAATGGAACTGGATTAGGACTTGCATTTTCAAAACAATTGGTTGAAATATTGGGGGGAGGGATTTGCGTTGAAAGTCATATGGGACTAGGAAGCACATTTAGTTTTACAGCGGCTTTCAGACTAGTAAAGAGAGGAAAAGTGAATATTAATTCACATGAATTACAAGAGAAAAGAAATTTCGAAAATTCGAATGAAATAAATAGAAGCACAGAGTTAAACACAGAATTAAGAAGATTAGTTGAAAAAATGGATGAGGCAAATAATGATCTAATCAAAATTGAGAAGATAGCAGAGATTATAAATAACTCTATAGTTATTTCTAAATTTGATGAACTAGTGATGATGGGATTTAAGTTAAAAGCAAATGCACGAAGGGGAAATGAGGAAAAAGTAAAAGTGACTTTTGAGCAATTGAGAGAACACATTATTAGTCTAATGCATATATAAAATTTGGGTTGAAAAGAGGTTGGTATATGAGAATTCTTATTGCGGAAGATGATTATGTAAATAGACGGTTTTTATTTAAGTTTTTTTCACAATATGGCGATTGCGATATGGTAGTTAACGGAGAGGAAGCAGTACAGGCATTTATGTTTTCAGTGGAGGAGAAAGATCCATATGATGTTATATGTCTTGACATAATGATGCCAAAGTTAGATGGGTTAAAGGCACTGAAGATGATTAATTCAATTGAGAAAGAAAAACAAATAACCTATGAAAATTTGTCTAAAAAATTTGTAATTACGGCCTTAGATAATGCAAAAGATGTTCAAAATGCTTTTGAACTAGGGTGTGAAGTGTATGTAACTAAGCCAATAAATACTGATAAATTAATTGAGGTTATGAAAAAATTAAATTTAGATATAGATGATAAAAAATAATTTAAATTATATGGATATTTGGTATAGGCAAGGGTGTTTTAAAGTGTATTCGTATAGAAGATATTTTTATATAAAGGAAGTAACTTATTAAAAGTAATTTATGAGAGGGTGTTTTATTATGAATTTAAATTGGGACAATAATTTAGCAACGGGGATTGTAAATATCGATAATCAACACAAAGAACTATTTGATCGTATTAATAAACTATTGATTGCTATGAAAGAAGGAAAGGGTAAGGATGAGGTTATAGGAACTTTAAATTTCCTTGAAGATTATGTTATAAAGCATTTTACTGAGGAAGAAGAAATCCAAAAGAAAAATAATTATCCTAAATATAGCATTCAACATAAGCAACACGAAGAATTTAAAGATGAGCTTAAAGAATTGAGAAGAACCTTTGAAAATAATGGAACATCTGCATTATTTGTGATAAAGGTACAAAATAGAATGTCAACTTGGTGGAAGAGTCATATACGGGATTTAGATAAGGATTTAGGAAAATTTTTAATAGAAAATTCTAAATAATATTAAGATATTTTGGATAAGGGGGATACATATATGAGAAGTTGGGTTGTAAATTTAAATTTGAAGTTTGTAAATAAATATAATGTTCCATTCAATAGTTTCGTTATTAAGGCAGAAGAAAAGGAAGAATTTCTAGTGAAAATGGATAGGGTATTAATAAAGGTTATGGAGTTAGTCAAATTTGAAATTGATGATATATCACCATTTGATTACAGAGAATTACCAGAAGAGATTGTTAATGAATATATTTGTGTAGATTAATTATGCTAAACATTTAAAATCTTAGGGTGAGGATTATATATAGATAATGATATTTGGGTATAGAAGTATAAATTATGAGAGGGTGTATGAAATATGTATGAAGTATTGAAAAAGGATGAAAGAGGATTAATAAATAATAAAATAGCGTCATCAATGGTAAAGTTTATTCATGAAGATAATGATTCGGTTATTATGGATATTAGCAGAATCAATATTAGTGGTGAGGTACTTATGCATTTTATGAATTCAAATTGGGATGCTGTGTTATCCACTGGAGTTGATAATATCGATAGACAGCATCAAGAATTATTTAGATTAATTAATAATTTGGTAAGTGCTATGAATGAAGAAAAAAGCAAGGTAGAGATTATTAAGGCGTTGGATTCTCTTGAAGAACATGCAATTCGTCATATTAATGAAGAAGAAGCAATTCAAAAGGAAAATAACTATCCAGGATTAGATATTCAGCAGATGCAGCACGAAGAATTCAAAGATTGCTTAAGGCACATAAGAAGCTTCTTAGAAACCAGAGAAATATCAACATTATTTATTATACATATGCAAGAAAAAATATTTAAATGGTGTAGAAAGCATATGCTAACCACAGATAAAGATTTAGGAGAATTCCTAATAAATAGTCGCAGAAATTAGCTGATAATTTAAAAGGATAGTACTAAGAACGAAAATAGAACCTATGAAATAGATACTCTGAAAAGAGCTATTTCATAGGTTCAGTTTAAATAATTCTTTAGTACCGTCTTTTTTTTATTTATATGAGTATAGACATCTCATAAAAGAAGCTTCTGATTTTTTTTAAGGCTATGGAGATGACAGTAAGTAGATTACTTAAATGCGGTTCGATATTATTATAATTGCTATTTTTCAATAAATTATTAATTTTAGTAGTTTCCTCATAGACATCAGTTATTCTATAATTTCCGGAAAGACCTTTTAAATTATGAATTATTTTTTGAATATTTTTTAAATCACTTCCAATCATGGCGGTCTTTAACTCTGATAGTGCTAGATTAAATTCATTAATCAATTCAGCATAAAGTTCTGACACTTGTTGAAGATTAAGTCCTAAATCATTTGAAAAACCAATTATGTCATAATTTTTATCGTAATTCATAAATTATATAGCTCCTCTTTCTTAAAATATAGTATGTCCTATTAATTGATATCTTCTTTATTAATTCTAGCTAACATAGCGCACACCTTTTCGATAAAGTTTGGAATATCAATTGGTTTAGTAATATAATCAGAAAATCCTAATGATAATCCTTTTTCTATATCTCTAGGCATTGCATGAGCACTAACAGCGATGATTGGGATATCTTTAGTCTCCTTATGCATTTTGAGTCTTTTGAAGACTTCATAACCGTCTATTCCAGGTAAATTTATATCTAGTAATATAATATCTGGCTTATGAGCAATGGCTAAATCTAAACACAGCTCACCAGAATTTGCTGAAAGCATTTTTAAATTACTAATTTGAGATAGAGCACGTTCAACAAGTCGTAAATTAGCAGGATTATCTTCAGCATATAATATTGTACGAAATTTATCGTTAGGGAAATAAGTTCTATTTTCAGATGTCATCATATTTTCAGAAGTTTGCAAAATAGATGATTCGATGCAAGGAAGTTCAATCCAAAAGTGACTGCCAGCACCTTTTTCGCTAGTTACAAATATTTCACCATTCATTAATTCAGTTAGTTGTTTAGCGACTGCAAGGCCAATACCAGTACCCTCAATTGAATTATTAATTCTGTTTAGACGATAAAATGGTTTAAAAATCAATTCTAAATCAGAATTAGATAAACCAATGCCAGTGTCAATAACATGAAATCTATACTTATCATTAACCTTATCATGATAAAAGATTACTTGGCCATCTTTTTTGTTGTACTTAATTGCGTTAGATAGCAAATTGAGCAAAATTTGTTTTAATCGTGTATGGTCAGCCGAAACAAATTCATCTGAATTATCTATAGGATAATTAATAATTTTTATTTTATGTTTATCTGCAAATGGTTTTATTATGGATATAGCCTCTTCTATTACATGTTTAATCGGAACAGATTCAATTGAAATGCTCAGTTTTCCTGATTCGATTTTTGCTAAATCTAATATTTCGTTAATCAACTCTAGTAAGTGACTGCCAGCTTTGGATATTTCCTTAACACTCTGACTCTGAGAAGGAGTTAATGGAGATTCAGGGTCTAATTCTAGAATTTGAGAAAATCCTAATATAGCATTTAATGGTGTTCTAAGCTCATGACTCATGCTAGATAAAAATTCGGATTTTGCTTTACTAGCCTTTTCAGCCTCTTCTTTTGCCGTAATAATAGAACGAGCCATTTTCTTTTGTTCTGTAATATCACGAGTTAGAACTACTACTCTATCTTTATAGTTTAGATGAGGAGAGATACATGCCTCAAACCATTTTAATCCATCCTTGGATTGGATATTAAAATCCATAGTAGTAGATTTTCTTGATTTAATGACATAATGTATCTTCTCTTTAGCAATTTTAGATGTACTTTCATCTAAAATATCATAGATAGAATTAAGATGACCGTGCATATGTAGTTTATACAAATAAGTATGGACGCTGGACCATAACTTAGTGATATATCCGTTTATATCTATCTCTGAGATTATGTCATTAATTGAATCAACAAGTGACCTGAAATCAACTTCTTTTTTTCTGAGTTCAGATTGGGTAATTAATAAATTTTTATTTGTTTCACCGATATGATGTCCCATTTCTATCAAATTTAATGCTATATATTCTAATTCTGAAATCTTTAATAGTGGATCAGCTATATCGTATTTACCACTACTAATCTCCTGAACAATATTATTAATATTTAGCAGAGAGCCAGTAACAATATGGCTCATATTTTTTACTTTCTTATAAGTAATTAAGAAAAATAAAAGATAGGATAAAATTAATCCTAATATTGTAATGATTCCGATTTTCAATAAATTATTTCTTAGCATATCAGCATTAGAGTATATATTTTTTGTTGGAACAACTATTAATAATTTTAAATCCGTATTAGGTATAGCAGACCAACATGTAATTCTAGGTTCTTCTTTTAGTGTGAAATTTGAAAATCCAGTTTCGCTAGTTTGAATTTCATCCATTAATGAGGATAAATCATTATTGTTATACAAGTTATACTGATAATACCCGTTTCCATATTTTAAAACGAGTTGATCTAAATTCAAATCACTTTTTCCAACATCAGAAAGTGAAAGAATATTACCATCTTTTCCAATCAATAAGTTATAACCATTCCAAGGAATATCAATTTCTAAAACCTTATTGACAATTGAATCCATATTTATATCAATGCCTACAACACCTTCCAAAAAATTTCCGTTATAAACAGGACATATAGCAGAACTTATAAAATTGTTGTTACTTGAATTAAAATCATGAACAACCCATTTTACTTTTTGATCTGGATTATGATTAGCATCAGCTTCATAATAAAATTTGCTAGAAGGTGATTGTAAAGAAGAATTATAGCTATTAAAAACATCAATGTATGGGTAAGTTATATTTAAGGAATCAAAGGTGTTAAAATATATGGAATTAACTAATGGACAAGAATTCTTAATATTTGCCATTAATTTTTGTTGTGTTAATACCTTGGCTATTTTCTTTTCTTTATCATTTCTTGTAGCAGGCAGAAAATTATTATAAAAAATCGCTGCCTCATCAGCCGAATTATTCTCTTTAGTATAGTAAATATTATCATTTAAATATGATAACCTACTGTATTCTGTAGGAGTTAAAGAAGCTGGAGTTGATAAAGCATGTCCCATTTGCAAACTAAAAAACATTGTAGAATTTGAAATAGATGATAAGTGCTGATCAATTAAGTTGACTTCTTGTTTAATGATTTTATTAAGTTCACTTTTTGATTGATCTTTGTAAAAGGCAACTGAACTCTTATGAGACCAGTAATTTGAGATGAAATATATACAAATAAAAATTATTTCAATAATTATCAATGGAATTAACGCATTACGAATATAGGACTGCCAAATCCATTTATAAAGAGAAATGTTTTTATTAGTATTTGTTTTATTCATAATATCACCTCATCCACTATGCCTGGTAATCATAAACAGTCCAAGGTACTCGTAATTTTTGAAATTATATCATTATAATTAAATGGTTTAGTAATGAAATCAGCAGCACCTTTAGCCAACGCTTTATCATAGTATTCTTTATCGTTTTCAGCAGAGATCATAATTATAGATAGTTCACTATCATCCTTTATAAGATTTAGTTCATCTATAATTTGAAGTCCATCAACAAATGGCATCCTAAAGTCTAATAGTATCAAATTAGGTTTATATGTAGAATATAATCTTAAAATTTCTCTAGAGTCTGTTAATGTTTTTATATTATTATAACCAGATATGTTAAGCATTCTTTCAAGTAGTAAAACATTAGCAATATTATCATCAACTATCAAAATTTTTGACATTGATTTATCGACATTCATAATTTAATCCCCTCTCAAAAAAACTTAAAAGTCAACACCTAAATACTTACAAAATTAATACCTACTATGAATAATATAACATATTTTAGAAAAAAGTTTAACCAAATTTTAGTTTTTTCTTATAATTATTTCAGTATCTAATATTAAAATAATTATGAGATTAACAAACGAAGTTCAACAACTAAAAAATAAGAGAAGTGATGAATATATACAAAAGGAATAAATTACATATTTAAATTATATACATACTATATTTAGAAGGTAAGAGGTTAGAATATTTATAGTATTCCTAAGTTAATATAGTATTCTTATAAAACTTAAGAGAGGAGAATCAAACATAGTGGTAAGGTCTAGTACAAGATGTGATATAATTAAAACTAAATAATCAATTTTTAATGTGGTATTTATTGGAGTAATAAAACTGAATGTGATATTAAAAATTATGATATAAATTAAGTATGTACTTGCAAATAATAATAAAATATATAGAATTATGGTATAATTTAGTATATTTAGATATGTATATGTAGAAAGGAGATAAAAAGAGATGCCATTTATAGGATCAAAAGTTAGTGTGAAAATTTCAAAGGAAAAAGAGGAAATTATAAAGAAAAAATTAGGGGAAGCAATAAAATTGATTCCAGGAAAAAGTGAAACCTTTTTGATGGTAGGCTTAGAAGACAATTACTCATTATATTTCGGAGGAGAAAAATTAGAAAAGGGTGCATTTATAGAAGTGAAAATATTTGGAAAATCAAGTAAGGATGCATATGATGCTTTAACAGCAGAAATTTGTAACATATATGAAAAGGAATTAGACATACCTCAAGATAAGATATACGTCAAGTATGAGGAAGTGCAAATTGGGGATGGAATGGAAAGAATTTTTAACCACGACTGGTAATTAGATATAGGCGACCTAAAGTAAAGGGTACTCTGATGTAACAATGCACATAGTATCCTTTATTTATAATATTGAAGGAGGTACAACTTGATTATAGGAATTGCACAGATGGATATAATCTGGGAGAATATTAATAAAAACATGAAGAAAGTTGAAGAATTCATTGAAAGAGCTTTGGAAAATAAGGTTGATTTAATCCTATTTCCTGAGATGGCTTTAACGGGTTTTACCATGAATATAAACAAGCTTGTATTATCTGAAGATGAAATAATAAAATGGATTAGAAAAAATGCTAAGGATAATAATATAAATATAGGAATTGGTGTTGCGGTAAAAAGTGATAAAATGGGTAGCAATAAATATATTATTATGTCAAGAGAAGGGAAATGCTTAACTAAATATACGAAAATACATCCATTTTCCTACAGTGGTGAGGATGATAAATATCATAAAGGAGATAAGATACTCACATGTGAGATTGATGGATTTAAAATAGCTCCATTTATTTGCTATGATCTAAGGTTTCCAGAAATATTTCAAATAGCATCTAAAGAAGCGCAAATAATAACTATAGCGGCTAATTGGCCTAAAGAAAGAGAGAAGCATTGGATAACCTTATTGAAATCTAGGGCTATAGAAAATCAATGCTATATAATAGGGATAAATAGAATGGGAATAGGAAATGATCTTCATTATAATGGAAAATCAATTTTTGTAAGTCCAGATGGTGATATACTTAATGAAATAAGTGAGAAAGAAACATTAATTATAAAAGAGTTAAAAATAGATATGATAAGAGCGGTTAAAGAACAGTTTGATATAAAGAAGGATAGAAGAGAAGATTTATATGAAGCTATAAGTAATTGCAATTCTATTTTACATTAAAGTAATGAATGGTAGGTAAAGCTATGATAAATGATTTTCAAGAAGAAATTGAATATAGAAAGCTCGCATTAAAAAAGGATATAAAAAAAAGCGGCGGAAACTGTGCAAGGATACTTCTTGCGCTAGTATTGTCAACATATGGATTAGTGTTTATAATGACATTTTCTATAAAATTTATAGGACCAATGATAGGATTCAATGCAGTAACTAATCTAAAGGAAAATATAATTTTAGGACTTTCAAGTGACGCATATAATTTTTTTGCTGGATATTTTACATGTATAGTTGGGGATCTTATAGCAATTCTCATAGCAATAAAAACTATAAAGGTGAAATTTAGGCAAGAAATATTTTCAAAGAATAAGTCAAATAAGATGTTTGTATTATTAGGAGCAACTTCTTGTATAGGGGTAGGAATGATTTCAAGCATGGTATATATGATATACTCAACAATTTTTAAGATTTTAGGATTAAACATTCCACAGCCAGATTTTAGTTTCCCTAAACAAAACACTTTTTTAATATTATTTTTAATATATGTATGTTTAGTGGGACCAATTTTAGAAGAAATTATATTTAGGGGATTTATACTCAGAAGCATGCAGAAGTATGGGAATCTAACAGCAATGATTGTTTCTTCAATTCTTTTTTCCATGTTTCATCTAAACCTAGTTCAATTCATAAATCCAATACTTATGGGAATTGTTTTAGCATTTATTGCAATTAAATCAAAATCTATTATACCGTCGATGATAGCTCATATATTTAATAATACGATAACTTTTGCTACAACAGGAATATCTTTATTAAAGATGCCTATATTGGAGTATACATTTGGAACTTTGTACTTTTTAGTTGGTGTAGCTGCATTATTGCTATTTATTAGTAAGTATAAAAGCGAATTTTTAGAAATAGTAAAAGAGGATACAAGAATATTAAAGACTCACCAGAAAGTAAGATATTCTTTTAGTGGAGCGTGGTCGAGGGCTTATATAGTATTCTATATAATATTTATCGTTGTAACTATGGCAGCAACTAATTTAGCAAAGTAATCTACTATAAAGGACAAAAGGTTATTTTATGAATTTAAAGGAGGATTAATATGACAAATAAAATATTGTTATCTATAATAGAGAATTTAAATGATGAGCTTATAGAAGTATATCGCAAACTACATGAGAATCCTGAATTGTCTAATGAGGAATATAAAACTACACAACTGATAAAAGATTTGCTAAAAAGAGCAGATATAGATATTCTTGATTTACCTTTGGATACAGGCCTTGTAGCACAGGTAAAAGGAAATCCTAATGGTCCTGTCGTCGCTATCAGATGTGATATAGATGCATTACCAATCAAAGAAGAGACAAGTCTCTGTTATAAGTCTAAAGTTGATGGTATGATGCATGCTTGTGGTCATGATTTTCATATGGCGGTGATTTTAGGTGCAGCATATTTAGTTAAAAAGCATCAAGGGTCATTAATAGGAACAGTAAAATTTATATTTCAGCCGGGTGAAGAAAGTGCGGATGGAGCTAAAAAAATTTTAGAGACAGGTGTTTTAGATGATGTGGATGCAATTTTTGGAATACACAATGTTTCAGATTCAGAAGTTGGAATAATGGGAATAAAAACTGGAGCAATGACAGCTGCAGTCGATAGGTTTGAAATAAATATTACAGGGATTGGTAGCCATGCTGCTAAGCCGGAAAAAGGAATAGATCCAATTATAATTGCCAGTAACATAGTTACATCACTTCAAACAATTATCAGTCGTAATATAGGTCCAACAGAAAAAGCGCTATTAAGTGTGACTCATATAGAAGGAGGAAATACGTGGAATGTAATTCCAGAATCAGCATATCTTGAAGGCACAGTAAGAACATTAGATGAGAATATACGTCAATTAATAGCTAAGAGAATGAATGAAATGGTATCAGGAATAGCACAATCTTTTGGTGGAAGTGCAGAGCTTATTTGGCATTCAGGTTCTCCGGCAACAAATAATACTGAAGAATGGGTAGAGTTTAGTACTAAAATTGGAAAACGAGCTGGATATGATGTTAGAAGAATATCTATGGGTCTAGAGGGTGAAGATTTTGCGTATTATCAAAGAAAAATACCAGGTGCATTTATAATTGTAGGAACAGGAAAATCTTATGCGCACCATCACCCGGAATATAAAGTTGATGAGAAGGCAATTTTAAATAGTTCGAAATATTTTGCACAACTAGCAGAAGGTGCTTTAAAAGAGATAATAGATAAGAAATATAAACATAAGATTAAGTAGATAAAGGTACTTAATTTAAATATTTATTTTGTAATATAGTAAAGAATTAAAAGTTTTAAAGCTACATTACTAGTGATTAAGTTTAATAAAGAAATTGAATTTCAATTTTTAAAATAAGTCCCTAACAAATGATTGCAATGATTGAAAGAAATTACAAGGTGTGATAAGTTGGTTGTAATTAGTAAAATTTGAGGAAATAGTTGCATAAATATTCCAAATAGTTTATTAGAGATTATTATGATGAATCATTTCTGAGAATTATTACGGCAGATTGGAATTCAAAGGAGGGAAAATGAGGAGATGGAGTACAAGCTATTTAAATCATTAGCAGATAATCTTCCACAGCCTATATGGATAAAAGACCTTGAATTGAGATTTATATATGTAAATAAAGAATACAAAGCTATATATAAAGATATAAATAAAGAATTTATTGGAAAAAATGATGCAGAGATATTTGATGGTGTTGTAAGAGAGGAATGTATTAAATATTGCAATCAAGTTATAAACTCCTTAAAGCCATTAACTGAAGAAGGGTACCTTGATGGAAAGCGCAGAAAAATTACTATAGTTCCGCTAATTGATGAGGGAAAAGTATTTGCTGTAGCTGGCATATATGCAAATTTAGATATTATAAAAGAAAAAGATAAGATTATAGAGAAACAAGAAAACATATTAAAAGTTGTAATGGATACACTTCCAGGAAGAGTATTTTTTAAAGATAAAGAAGGCAGATATGTATATGTAAATAAGCAATTTGATGAATTCTATAATAAGGATGGTATAGGAGAAGTAGTAGGAAAGACAAATATTGATATACATCCAACGGAAGAATTGGCTGCAAAATATTCAAGAGAAGATAATGAAGTAATAAAAAATAAAAGAAGTATAAAAGCTGAAACAATACTTTACTCAGGAGATGGAGAGGAAATATATACAGAAGCAGTAAAAGTACCTGTAATCGATAAGAATGGTGATGTTTCAGGTGTTGTAGGATTAGTATTAGATATAACTGAGAAAAAAGAAGCAGAGAAAAAATTAAGACAATTAAGCTTTACTGATATTTTAACAGGTTTATACAATAGAACATATTTTGAAGAAAAAGTGAAAGAGTTCCAAGGTGAAGAGTATCTTCCGGTAGGAGTAATAATGGGGGATGCCAATGGACTAAAATTAGTAAATGATACGCTAGGTCATGATCAAGGCGATGAACTTTTAAGATTAATAGCCCAAGCACTTAAAGATGTATGTGGTGAAAAACAGTTGATTTTCAGAACTGGTGGAGATGAATTCGTAATTTTAAGTAAAAATACAACTGAACAGGAATGTGAAATCATTATTAAAAATATATTTGATCGTTGCAAAATGTATAAGCACGATTTAATCAATGTGAGCATATCTTTAGGTGCATCAGTAGCGGATAGCTTGAATAAGAGTATATATCAAGCATTAAAAGAAGCAGATGATAAGGTATATAGGCAAAAGTTGCTACAAAAAACCAGTCTTAATAGTTCTATAATGTATTCTCTGCAAATGGGTTTAGAAGCTAAGAGTTTGGAAACTGAAGAACATACAGATAGAGTATTAGAAAATTCTATTGCGATAGGAGAAAAGTTATCGCTTCCAATGTCGGTAATGGATGAGCTAACAATAGTTGCTAAGCTTCATGATATAGGGAAAATAGGAATAAATGAAGAAATATTACTTAAGAAGGGTGAGTTAACAGAAGATGAGTTTGAAGTAGTGAAAACTCATACAGAAAAGGGATATAGGATAGTAAAAGCCTCAAATCAACTAGATAATGTAGCAAAAGGTGTTTTAGCTCATCATGAGAGATGGGATGGAAATGGCTATCCGCTTAAATTAGAGGGAGAGAAAATACCACTGGTATCTAGAATTGTTAGTGTCGCAGATTCGTATGATGCTATGACGAACAATGGCATTTATAAGAAATGTTTGAATAAAGAAGAAGCAATTGAAGAATTAAAAAGATGTTCAGGGAAGCAATTTGATCCAATTATAGTTAAGGCATTTATAGAATACTTAGAAGAAATTGAGGAATAATAAAATCTATTGGGAATTTATAATAAGAGAGAAGATATTCATGATGTGAGATATAAGTAACTTAATGAAAGCTGCAATTTTTGATTACAATCCCTACGTTAAGGGATTTTTTTATGTATTCATTAAGTAATAAAGATATAAGTATGATATCATATGAAGTAATTACATTATATTGGAGGTGTGATATGAAATTTGATATTTATAAAATAGCTGATAATTACAAGCTCTCAGAAACAGAGAGACAGGTTTTGCAATACATATTAACTAATATTGATTCTGTTTTAACTAAAGGTGTAAGAGATGTTGCAACAATTAATTATACATCGGCGGCAACAATAATAAAGCTATCAAAGAAGCTAGGTTATACAGGCTATGTCGATATGATATATCGACTAAACTTCATAGTAAAAAATCATCAAAACAATCAAGAACATACCTCTGATATTACTAGCTTCATATCAGAAATTGAAAATAAGAAAATAGAAGATTTCATTTCTATGATAATTAAACATAGAGAAGATATAATTTTCATAACAGCCACTGGATTCTCTGATTCGATTGCAGATTTCTTTTGGAGAAAGATGTTAGTGCTTGGGTTTAAATGCATTAAAACAAATTCTTATGGAGTATATGACAGCAATCAAATAGGAGGCGCCTTAGTTATTGGAATATCTAAAAGTGGAGAAACGGAAAGTATAACAAAAGTGATTGATTATGCATCAAAAAATCAATTGGATATTATAACTTTTACTGGCAAGCCAGAGAATCACATGGCTAAAAAGGCAACCTTAAATTTTATGATATTGGATGATAAAGAATTAGATGATAGAAATCTTACCGCGAACTATTTTTATGCTAGGGTAATGATTGTAATGGAATATTTGCTAGATAAGGTAATGAGTAATTTATAAAATATAGATATCCAAACTAGTCATACTCATGTGGAAACTTACCGAAATTATATATATAAAGCTATCTCAAGGTTAACTAATGAGATAGCTTTTTTGTGTGTAAAGGTAAACATGTTTACTTTTGAGTCAACATGTTGCTGAAACGTTTAAAACTATTAACAATATCTATTAATAATGATATCCTATTCTCACAGGTAATTACCCAAAGAAAATTATAAAATAGTGAAGGGGAATATTTAAATGAAAGATAAGATTTTAAATAGTATGCAGAAATTTGCCAAAGCTATGATTGGACCGGTCTTATTCTTACCCATTGTAGGTATGTTGATTGCATTAACAGCAGTTTTCACCAATACAACATTTGTAAAAGAAGGCGGAGCAATTTGGGTAACAGGAAAATTCTTTAATGGAATGTTATCACCGATTATGGGGAACTTAAGCATTTTGTTTTGTGTCGGAATAGCGATGGGGATGTCAAAGAAGAAAAAAGCGGAAGCAGCATTCATTTCCATTATGTCATATATTTTGTTCCTAGGCGCGAATAGTAAGTGGTTAGAGCTATCTGGAAAAATAATTAAAGGTGATACAGCATCAGCTTTATATGGAACTGGGCAGACAATCCAACTAGGATTCCATGTGACAGATATGGGAGTGTTTCTAGGAATGATTCTAGGAGTACTAGTTGCTATAGTTCATAACAAATATATAGATAAAGAATTTAGTGGCGCTATGGCTCCATACGGTAATAGTAAGTTTGTATTCGTTATCATGATTCCTGTAGTAGCTATATTAAGTATTGGTACCACATATGTATGGCCTACAATAGCTGCTGGAATCACAGCTCTTACTGGATTTATGAGTTCTGCAGGGGCGGCTGGAGTGTTTGTTTATGGATTTTTAAATAGATTCTTAGTTCCAACAGGATTACATCATTTAATTTGGTCTCCATTCCTATATTCAGCAGTTGGTGATCAGATGATAATAAATGGCCAAAATGTAATTGGAGCGAAACCAGTTTTCTTAGCATTGCTTAATGATTCAACAATCTCTATTATGCCTGACTCAGCAAGATTTTTAACATATGGATTAGTTAAAACTTTTGGTGTAATTGGAGTTGCCTTAGCATTTTACTTCACTGCTAAAAAAGCAAAGCGTAGTAATTTAAAGGCACAATTAATACCATCAACTTTAACAGCAGTAATCGCAGGTATCACAGAACCATTAGAATTTACATTTATTTTTGCTGCACCATTACTATGGTTTGTTTATTCAGTAATTGATGGATTATTCCAAATGTTTGTATACCTATTAAATGTAAGAGTATGTGCAACCAATGGAATATTAGATTTTTTAGTAATAAACTTGCCAGCAGGTATAGGTAAAACTCATTGGCCTGTGTATATACTAGTAGGATTAGTTGAAATAGTTGTGATTTTCTTAGTATTCAAATTTATGATTGAGAAGATGAATTTAAGAACACCTGGAAGAGAAGAAAATAATACAGATGCTGTAATTGATTTAAATGAGAATGCAGCAAAAGTTAAGCAAGATATGAAATCAGAAAATAAAAATAATAGTAAAGCTAATAACGATGATGAAAAAGCATTAACAATAATTAGAGCATTAGGTGGAAAAGCAAATATAGTAACAGTAGAAAATTGTTTTTCAAGACTTAGAGTGGATGTTATAGATAACACCTTAATTGATGAAGAAGCTTTAAAAGGAACAGGCGCAGCAGGTGTTGTGAAAAAGGGAAATAATATACAAGTTGTATATGGCCTTTCAATTAATAAAATTAGAACAATAGTAGATGAAGCATTAGACAGAGCAGAATAAAATGAAGGAGGAATCATTAAAATGAAAAAATTTAAATTAGTAATAGTAGGCGGAGGAAGCACATATACACCAGGGATCGTAAAGAGTTTACTTTCAAAGAAAGAGGATTTTAAAATATCAGAATTAAGATTATATGATATAAATGCGGAACGTCAAAATAAAGTAGGAGTGATAGTAAAGAAAGTAGTAGAAATGTTTGATCCAGATGTAAAGCTTGTTCTTACAACTGATCCAGAAGAAGGATTTAAAGATGCAGATTTTGTTTTTGCTCAAATGCGTGTTGGATTATATAAGATGAGAGAACAAGACGAAAAAATTCCACTAAAATATGATGTGGTTGGTCAAGAAACATGTGGTCCTGGAGGTTTAGCATATGGATTAAGAACAATATATCCTATGGTTGAAATGATAGATTTTTGTGAAAAATATGCAAATAAAAATTATTGGATTGTTAATTATTCTAATCCAGCAGCTATTGTAGCAAAAGCTATGTATAAGTTAAGACCAAATGCAAGGATTTTAAATATATGTGATATGCCAGTTGCAATTATGAGAAATATGGCTAATATCTTAGATTGTGATAGACATGATATAGAAGCAGATTATTTTGGATTAAATCACTTTGGGTGGTTTACAAAAATTAGAGTTAGTGGTGAAGATAAAACTGAGGAGTTAAAAGCATATGTAAAGGAACATGGTTATATTCCACCGGATTCAAGAAGTGAAGTAAGACATAATGATGCATCATGGCTTCATACATTTGATAATGCTAAACATATAATGCAAATGTTCCCTAAATATCTTCCAAATACGTATATGCAATATTATCTTTTAGGAGATAGAATTGTAAAGGAAGCAGATAAAAATCATACTAGAGCTAATGAAGTAATGGAAGGAAGAGAGAAGAAGATATTTGATGCTGTAGACCAATATAATGCTACAGGAGAAATTGATCTTACACAATTCTTTACTGGAGTGCATGGAGAATTTATTGTTGAAGTTGCTATGAGCTTAGCTTTTGATTTAAGAAAGAGACACCTAGTTATGGTAGAAAATAATGGGGCAATAAAAAACTTACCTGACGATGCCATGGTAGAAGTACCTGCATATATAACTAAAGATGGACCAGAACCAGTACGTGTAGGAGAAATACCAACTTTCTATAAAGGAATAATTGAACAACAAGAAGCATCAGAAAAACTTGTAGTTGAGGCTGCTATTGAAGGCTCATATGAAAAAGCACTTATGGCATTTACCATGAACAAAACAATTCCATCTGCATTTGTAGCAAAACAGATTCTAGATGATATGATTGAAGCTAATAAAGAATATTGGCCAGAATTGAAGTAGGATAGAGAATGTTTAAAAATATATTAAAAAGAAATAAAAATAAATTATTATATGCTTTTACAGATGGAGTTAGCGTAGATATAAGTGAAGTTAAAGAAAGCCCTACAATTGAATATAAATAGATATTTATAGAAATAAGCTTCATTGTTATATGGAGCTTATTTTTTTAGCAAATTTCTACGTTAAAGCCAGCATTTTATCTTATCACGGCATTAGGGGAACGTGGAGTTAAGTGCCTAGAATAAAAAAATGAGTATTCAAGGTGAGTATAAGAATAGATAGAAGAGCAAGATAATCGCAAGAATATATTAGAAATGATATTGACAAAATAATTTATTAATATATAATGAAATTAATAAGACCCCCCTACACAGGGGGAGGGGAGGAAGAAATGAGCGAGGAAAGAAAAAAAGCATTACAATCTTTAAAAACAGCGAAGGGTCAAATAGAAGGAATAATAAAAATGATTGAAGATGATAGATATTGCATAGATGTTGCAAATCAATTGATGGCAGTTCAATCTTTAATAAAAAAAGCAGATTTAATGATTTTGCAAGGCCATTTACGTCATTGTGTAAAAGAGGCTTGCTATAACAACAATCCAGATGAGAAAATAGAAGAATTTAATAAGGTTTTAGAAAAGCTGCTTTCAAAATAGAACCGATTATTAAGAGATGACAATATGAAATAAAATATAAAAGCATTATTGCATTAATTAAATATAGAGAAAAGTTGTAAATTGCTTAGTGAAGTTAAAATTAGCTTAATGTATATGCTAAATAAGTAAAGAGGTGAAGTATGAATAAAAAAGCATTTAAAATTGAAGGAATGACATGCTCAGCATGTGCAAATAGAGTTGAAAGATTTGTTAAAAAGTTAGAAGGCGTAAATAGCGCAAATGTTAACTTTGCAACAGAAACGCTGAACGTAGAGTTTGATGAAAACAAACTTAATAATGAAAATATAGAAGCAACCGTAGTTAAAGCCGGTTACGGTGTTAAGAAGAATATGAAGACTTATACTTTTAAAGTTGAAGGAATGACATGCTCGGCGTGTGCAAGTAGAGTAGAGAGAGTTACTAAAAAGCTTAAGGGGGTTCAAGATTCTGTTGTTAATTTAGCAACAGAGAAGTTGACTATAAATATAGATGAAGATGAAATTGGATATAGTGAAATTAAAGCTGCTGTAGATAAAGCAGGGTATAAGCTAATTAAGGAAGAAGAGCAAGTTGAAGAAAAGAAAAAACTAGAGGCAAGTCAATTGTTATTAAGGAGATTTATTATATCTCTAATATTTGCAATTCCGCTTTTAGTAATAACTATGGGACATATGTTAGGTATGCCTCTTCCATATATTATTGATTCTATGATGAATCCATTGAATTTTGCTGTGATTCAATTAGTATTAACAATACCTGTAATGATAGCTGGATATAAGTTCTATCTAATTGGAATAAAGAATTTATTTAAACTAAGTCCTAATATGGATTCGTTGATAGCTATAAGTACTTTAGCAGCAGTTTTATATGGAGTATTTGGAATTTATAAAATACAAACGGGCGAAACTGAATATGCTATGCACTTATATTTTGAGTCAGCAGCAGTCATTTTAACTTTAATAACACTTGGAAAATATCTGGAGGCAGTTTCAAAAGGAAGAACATCACAAGCTATTAAAGCACTAATGGGGTTAGCACCTAAAACTGCAACAATAATAAGAAATAATGCTGAAATTACAATACCTATAGAAGAAGTAATTGTTGGTGATATAGTCTTAGTTAAACCAGGTGAAAAGGTACCTGTAGATGGAGAAATTATTGATGGTAGTACATCTATTGATGAGTCAATGCTTACAGGGGAAAGTATTCCTGTAGAAAAGATAGTAGGAAGCAGCGTAATTGGAGCAAGTATTAATAAAACTGGCTTTATAAAGTATAAAGCAACTAAGGTTGGAAAAGATACTGCACTTGCACAAATAGTTAGGTTAGTTGAAGAGGCACAAGGATCTAAAGCTCCAATAGCTAAACTTGCAGATGTTATATCAGCATATTTTGTGCCAATAGTTATAATGCTAGCAATAATAGCTTCAATAGGATGGTTAATTTCAGGAGAAACAACAATATTCTCTCTAACAATATTTATTGCAGTACTAGTTATAGCTTGTCCGTGTGCATTAGGCCTTGCAACTCCAACTGCAATAATGGTTGGAACAGGTAAAGGTGCAGAGAATGGTGTGTTAATTAAAGGTGGAGAAGCATTAGAAACTACTCATAGTATAAAAACTATTGTATTTGATAAAACTGGGACTATAACAGAAGGAAAACCAGTGGTTACAGATATAATAACAAATGGAATTTCAGAAGATGAGATATTAATTTTAGCTGCAAGTAGCGAGAAAGGTTCAGAGCATCCGTTAGGAGAAGCAATAGTTAAAGAAGCGAATGATAAAAACTTGGAACTTAAAGAAATTCAACAATTCAATGCAATTCCAGGACATGGAATAGAAGTTAAGATAGAAGAAAAAAATATTTTACTTGGAAATAAGAAGTTAATGATAGAAAAAAATATTGATATTGCTATGTTCGCAGATGAAAGTGATAGATTAGCAGCTGAAGGTAAGACTCCTATGTATGTAGCAGTTGATAATACTTTAAGGGGAATAGTAGCTGTTGCAGATACTGTTAAGCCAAGTAGCAAAAAAGCTATAGAAGCTCTTCATAACATGGGAATAAAGGTAGCTATGATTACTGGAGATAACAAAAAAACTGCAGATGCAATAGCAAAACAAGTTGGAATTGATATAGTGCTAGCTGAAGTATTACCTGAAGACAAGGCTAATGAGGTCAAAAAGCTTCAAGGGGAGAATATGAAGGTGGCTATGGTTGGAGATGGAATAAATGACGCTCCAGCATTAGCACAATCTGATGTTGGAATTGCAATAGGATCAGGTACTGATGTCGCAATAGAATCAGCAGATATAGTTCTTATGAAAAGTGATTTGATGGATGTTATAACAGCAATAAAACTAAGTAAAGCAACCATTAAAAATATAAAACAAAATTTATTCTGGGCATTTGGATATAACGTACTAGGTATACCAGTTGCTATGGGGATACTTCATGTATTTGGAGGTCCATTATTAAATCCTATGATAGCAGCTGCAGCAATGAGCTTAAGTTCTGTTTCAGTACTTACAAATGCATTAAGACTTAAAAATTTTAAAGCCTAATCAATAAGATATGATGATAAGCAAAAATAGAATATTAGGACATTTCTTAGGTAGTAGATAATTGTATCTAGATGCTTCAAGAAAAGTATTTCAAATATCTATATTTTGATTTCTAAATTTTAATCATTAATAAACGGGAGGTAATAGATATGAAAAAGAAAATATTAATTGAAGGAATGAGTTGTGAACATTGCGTTGCTCACGTAAAGGAAGCACTAGAGAATTTGGATAAGGTAAATTCAGTTGAAGTTAGTCTTAAGGATAATTGCGCAATAGTTGAAACTGAAAATAGCAATGAAGAAATAAAAGAAGCTATTGAAGAAGAAGGCTATGATGTAGTTAAAATAGAAGAATAAGACAAATAATATTCTTTCAAAAAATCTGGTTAAACGTAAAATTTCTAAATTTAATGAATAGATTAAACAATTTTTATAGATAGTTAACAACACGGAAAATAAATCCTTGTTGTTAACTATCTATTTTTATTGATTTGAGCTATCTGTTTAACAGTTATAGAAAAAAATAATATGCATATAAAATACTATTACTTATTAATACGTATTAAAACATCATTATAATGTATTGACATTTTTATCTTATAGCAATATTATTCAATTAGTAGAAAAATACTAAAGAATAATACTTAGATAAAATTTAAAGGGGGACAATATATGAAAAAATTTTTATTAAAAAAGTTAATAGTATTTGTGGCAATTAGCAGTATAGCGTTTGGAATTATAGGATGTAGTAGTAACACTAATAGTTCTGGCAAAAATTCAGATGTTAAGTCATCATCATTAAGTGATATAAAATCAAAAGGCAAAATTGTAGTTGGAACGAGTGCTGATTACCCACCATATGAATTTCATAAAGAAATAGATGGTAAGGATCAAATTGTAGGTATTGACGTAAGTATTGCAAAAGAAGTTGCTAAAGATTTAGGTGTAGAACTTGAAATTAAGGATATGGATTTTGATGGACTTCTTGTATCGCTTCAGGCAGGAAAGTCCGATTTAGTATTTGCTGCAATGAATCCAACTGATGAAAGAAGAGAAAATGCTGATTTTTCAGATATATACAATAAAGAGAAAAATATATTTATAGTAAGAAAAGGTGAAGCAGATTCAATAAAATCAATGGATGATTTGAAAAATAAGAAAATTGGGGTTCAAAAGGGATCAGTTCAAGAAGGCTTAGTAAAAGATAACTTACCAAGTGTGGAAGTGAAGGGATTAGGAAAAGCTACTGACTTAGTACTTGATTTAAAGAATAAAAAAGTTGATGCAATATTACTTGATTCACCAGTGGCTAAATTTAATTGTGATAAAAACAATGATATAGAATTGACTTCTGTAACTATTGAGGCGAAGGAAGATGGAGCAGCGATAGCAATGAGGAAAGGTTCGACTGAATTGCAAACAGAAATCAACAAAACAATAAAAAGATTAAAGGATGAAGGAAAAATTGATGAATTTGTTGTAGAGGCAAATAAGCTAATGGATTAGGTCCGAATAAAGTTTGATCATTTACATAATTATTGATGTAAGGAAGTTACTGATACCTTACATCAATAATTTTATATTTTAAAGGGAGATGTTTTTGTAATAGGTCAATCAGGTTCGAGAAAAAGTATCTATATAATATACTCAAATAATTGGTGAATAATATTTCTAGCAAATTACACTGTTTAATCAGAAAATATATACTTACTATTTAAGTTCAAAATAAGTTGCATAACATTATACAATACGTTATAATACGTATCAATAAGTTCGATTAAGAAAAATATTTATTCCAAGATTAGTAGTAACGTTATTATGATACAGTTACGCAAGGTCAAAAGAGATAAATAGATTATTAGTTGCAGTAAGTAATGTACTTATTAAAAAAGTAAAAATGATATATGCTTATACGTTACTATTTGGGTTAATGATCTTAAGCATTTGCCAATGTAAAAAATATAAATTCGTAGAATGAGATTATAAATATATAGGAGGAATAACAATGAATATTAGGGAAATCGTAGGGAAAATTAGATCAAGTAAGGAAGATGGAATAAAGGAAGTGTTTTTAGTAGCATGTGGAGGGTCTTTAGTAGATATGTATGCATCACAATATTTTTTACAAAGTGAAGCAAGAGAATTAAGGGCTTTATCATATACAAGTAATGAATTTGTACATGCGATACCAAAATCATTAGGAAAAAGTTCGGTAGTAATAGTATGCTCACACGGTGGAAATACTCCTGAGACAGTTGAAGCGGCTAAAGTAGCTAGAGAGAAAGGTGCAGCAACTATAACATTAACACATAATAAGGATGCAGATTTAATTAAGTATGCGGATTACAATATCCTTTACGAATGGGGAAATGATACAAGCGTAGAAGACAATCCAATGGCAATAATTCTAAATATAGCAGTCGAAATATTAAATCAAACAGAAGTTTATGAAGGATATAATAAATTTATGGAAGGTTTAAAGATTGTAAATGATGTTGTAAAAAGAGGCCAAGGTTTAGTTGCAGAAAGAGCAAAGAAATATGCAGAAAAATATAAAGATGAGCCAATAACATATGTATTAGGAAGCGGAGCATCATATGGTCATGCCTATGGATTCTCAATATGTTCACTAATGGAAATGCAATGGATGAACGCATCAGCAGTGCACTCAGGTGAATACTTCCACGGACCATTTGAAGTAACAGATAAAGAAACATTATATTTATTACTAATGAATGAAGGAAGAACTAGAGAATTAGATGAAAGAGCACTTAAATTCTTAAATGAATATGGTGCAAAAGTTGAAGTTGTGGATTGTAAGGAACTTGGAATTAGTGTAATTGATAGTTCAGCAGTTGAATTCTTTAATCCTATAGTATTCTATAGCATCTTATGTGTGTATAGAGGGGAATTAGCAAAACTTAGAAACCATGATTTAGATACTAGAAGATATATGGGGAAAGTTGAATATTAAAATATTTTAGCATAGGAGAAGATATTATGGTAAAAGTTATTGGGTTAGGAGATAACGTTGTAGATAAATATGAGCATATTAGAACAATGTATCCAGGCGGAAATGCTTTAAACTTTGCAACCTATGCAAAAAAAATAGGAGCAAGTTCAGCATTTTTGGGAGCATTTGGATCAGATGCTGAAGCAGAACATGTTCAAGATACAATTCGTGAGCTTGATTTAGATATTTCAAAGTGCAGATATTTTAATGGAGAAAATGGATGTGCAAGAGTAACTTTAGAAGATGGTGATAGGGTTTTTCTTGGAAGTAATGAAGGTGGAGTTTTAAGAGAAAATGGTTTGAATCTTACACAAGATGATTTAGATTATATTAAAACTTTTGACTTATTACATGCAGGTTTGTACGGATATACAGAACCAGAACTTGATAAAATAAGAGCATTAAGCATACCAATATCTTTTGATTTCTCTGATGATTTTACAATTGAGGAAGTTGAAAGAATTGCTCCTAAAGTAGATTTTAGCTTCTTCTCATGTAGTCATTTAAAGACTGATGAAATGCTTAATCTAATAATGAAAGCTCATAAGCTTGGAAGTAAAATAGTAGTAGTTACTATGGGAGAAAAAGGTGCATTATTATATGATGGAACTAAGTTCTATTCACAAGAGCCAGAGCTTGTTGAAGCTGTAGATACAATGGGAGCAGGAGATTCATTCATAACAGCATTCTTGATAAATTACATAAGCAAAATTAAAGAAAATGAATTGGATAGGGAAAATATAATTAAAGAAAGTCTAAATGAAGGTGCTATATTTTCAGCTAAAACATGTCTAGTAGAAGGCTCATTTGGATATGGTAAAAAATATTAATTAAAAGTATAGTGGCTGTTGAATAGTTATTATTTAATGAGCAATATCAAACAGCTATTTTAAGATTACTGTAATAAATCAAAGAATTGATATTATCACAACAATAGATTAATTGAAGTTTCAAAAATGTTGTGATAGTATATAGTTAATATTATAGATGTTTAAAAGGAGTCTTTATATGCTAATACAAGATAATATTATTCCTTTATATCAACAATTAGCGGATATTATACGTAATTCAATAACGAGCGGAGAATTAAAATATGGAGATAAGATTCCAACAGAAGTTGAGTTAAGTGAAAAATATAATGTTAGTAGGATAACAGTACGTGCAGCTATAAATGAATTAGTTGAGTCAGGTTTTATTATAAAAAAACAAGGAAAAGGAACATTTGTAAGTAAGCCAAAAGTTCAGAGGAAAATTGAATATTTATCTAGTTTTACTGCTGCCTGTGAGGCCAGTGGCTTAAAAGTGACTAATGAAATCATTAAAAGAGAGGTAATGGAGCCCAAAATAGAAGACAAGAAAGCTCTAGAACTAGATGATGATGATAAGTTAATATATATTCAAAGAGTTAGATTTGCAGGTGGAGATCCATTAATGCTAGAAAATAATTATTTTTCTTTTAAAAGGTTTAATTTTTTACTAACAGAAGATTTAAGTGGTTCACTATATGAATTATTAAGAGATAAATATGATATAAATCCATCTGATTCGCCTAACTCAGGAAATGATCATACCACAATAGAAATTGCAAAAGCTATGGATGAAGAGGCTGCGCTATTGATGGTGCAAAAGGGTGAACCCTTGTTTTATATAAAGACTGTTATTTATGATGATAAGAATAGACCGGTACATATAGGAAAACAGTACGTTATAGGCGAAAGATATAAATTCGTAATATCATAGTATATAAATTCTTAAATGTAAAATATTGAGAAGTACTAGATACCTAAAGTTATATATAAAAACCGAAAGAAAGGTCATGCATTTGTTCCAGGTTGCTGGAGTATTTAGCTGTGAATTTCCAATAGCAAAAATTGCACCATTCCTGCATGCTCCCGAGGCAAGCTCGTGACAAGCAAAAATGGAACAACTTCTACTAAGGAAATATCTACAGCTAAATGCTCAATGCAACACTTCCATAAAAGTATGACCTTTCTTTCTGGTATATACTACAATTAAAATTATATGTTTGGGTTTGGGTTAGATATCTAGGCGCGAAATAATTAGAAATAAATATGGTGGATTGTGCTCTTAGAACACTTAAGCAAAATCTTCAAAGGACCGAAACAAACGCATATTCCCTTTCGAAGGTTTAGCAGTAAACTTAAAATTTCTTCATATTGTAAGTGTTTTTATATTTCACCTAGTTCGCAACACCTATAATTTGAGATACTTTATTAAATGCATAGTCCATTGCACTTTCTAAATTTGAATTATTTTTTCCTGCTCCTTGAGCTTGGAAAGGACTTCCGCCGCCTTTTCCATCGATAAGAGATATAGCATCTTTTAAAAGTTCATTCATTTTGATATCTTTAATGTCTTTAGAACAAGCAAATAATAGATTTACTTTTTCATCAGATTTTACTGCCATTAGAGCTATTGTGTTCTCATTTTCGATAAGCTTAGAAGTAAGGTTATTCACATACTTTAGGTTTTCACCATCAAATATTTGTTTAATTACTTTAACATTATTTATTTTAGCTGCATTTTCAAGAATTTCCTTAACTTGATATTTAGCTAGTAGAATGTTAAGATTTTTATTTGTTTCATTAGCTTCACGAAGATTTTGATTTAAGTTCTTTATACCATTTATAGCTTCATTTTCATTACAACTTAAATATCTGCATATAGAAGTTTGAAATTCATCTTTCTTAAATGAATCAGAAATAGCACGTTCGCCAGCTAGAAACTCTATTCTTGTTCCCTCTTTATGTTTCTCAAATTTTTTTATTTTAATAAGTCTTAAGTCAAGAGTAGATGTAGGGTGGAGTCCGCAGCAAGCATTAATATCAAAATCTCCTATTTTTACGATTCTAATATCCTCTTCAGTATTTGGAAGAGCACGTCTAAGAGATAACTTTTTAAGTTCGGCTTTAGTTGGAACAAAAGATTCTACAGGTAGGGCATCCCCTATAACTTTATTAGCAAGTCTTTCTGCTTCTCTAACTTGTTCTTCAGTTAAGACACCATAAATATCTACTGTGCTTATATCAGAACCTAGGTGAATAGCAAAAGTATTAGCGTTAAAAAGGTTGAAGAAAGATCCTGATAAGACATGTTGACCTAAATGTTGATGCATGCCATCTTGTCTTCTATCCCAATCAATTGAACATTTAACCTTATGTATTTTGAGTGGTTTCTTTTCAACCACATGATAAACAATTTCCTCTTTTTCGTATACATCAATAACTTTTTGATCTTCTAGAGTTCCAATATCACAGCTTTGTCCGCCACCTCCTGGGAAAAATGCTGTTTTATCCAATATAACATGAAATTTATTATCAATTTCTTTTATATCAATAATTTCAGCAGTAAATTCTTTAAGGTATCGATTATCATAATATAATTTTTCCATATGTAAATTAGCCTCCTAAAATATAATAATATCTAAGGCTCAGCTATAAATAATTTTTATAGTTTGTTTAACCTGAGTCTAAGAAAAGTTCAATAATATCATTATAGCAGATAGTTCATTAATATTGCATTTTTAAGAATCAAGAAATAGGTACAAAATTTCCTTAAAAATTATTATTACCCTATAGTAGAAGTTTTTTACGGGATAAAAGAGTTAAGCCCTACAAATAATATTAGTGACTTTAGGTGTACAAAAAGATATATATCTTTTATGTCTTGATATTTAGAAGAGGTGATTAATATGAATGTAGTGTTTTATCTGGTATTTAATTTTATATTTTATTCATTTATAGGGTGGATATTAGAGGAAGGTTATAGTTTTTCAACTACAAAAAAGTTTCAAGAGGATGGTTTCTTAGTAGGACCATTTAAGCCGATGTACGGAATGGCAGTTATGTTTCTTATAATATGCAATGAACTGTTAGAGATTTCTGGAATTCCATTAATATTATTATGTTTCTTAATACCAACGACAGTAGAATATATAAGTGGGTATATACTTAAGCACTCTTTTAACAAAGTATACTGGGATTATTCTGAATTTAGGTATAATATTCATGGATTTGTCACTCTTAGATTCTCTATATATTGGATGGTGCTTAGCCTTATTGGCCTTTATTATTTGCAACCCAGTTTATATGAGTTATATATGGAGAATATGAAAATTATTAATATCTTTGTAGTTTTAGGAGGCTCTATATTATTAATAGACCTATATATAACTGT
The DNA here is from genome assembly GCF_002969175.1 of Clostridium sp. MF28. Taxonomy (NCBI): domain Bacteria; kingdom Bacillati; phylum Bacillota; class Clostridia; order Eubacteriales; family Clostridiaceae; genus Clostridium; species Clostridium sp. MF28. The sequence continues at coordinate 2,895,731 of NZ_CP014331.1, read as the reverse complement.
AAAGAAATTAGAATATGAGAAGCTTAGAATGATACAGTAATTTTATTGAAAAAATAATAGAAATCATATTTTTATAAAAAATAGATATAAATATTATTTGAGTAATATTTATATCTACCTAAATTATATAATTTATTATTTTAAATTATATAAAGAAGCTAACTTATCAAAAGCAGGCAAAGATTTTTCTATTTTCTCATATGAAGTGCAATAAGCTAATCTTACGTGTCCAGGGCATCCAAACGAAGAGCCTGGAACAAGTAATAAATTAAATTGTTTTGCATCTTCGCAGAATTTTTTATCATCATCGATTGGTGATTTTGGAAATAAGTAAAATGCACCTTGTGGTTTAACACAAGTGAAACCAAGAGATATCAAATGATTATATAAAAGATCACGATTTTTCTTATAAATATTTACATCCACTTCAGCATCTAAGGATTTTGCAATTACCCTCTGGAATAAAGATGGAGCATTTACAAATCCTAAAATTCTAGTTGCAATATTTAGTGAAGCCATCATATCTGTAAAATCAGCCATAGATGAGTTAGCAACTACATAACCAATACGTTCACCAGGCAAAGATAAAGATTTACTATAAGAGTACCCAATGAAAGTATTATCATAATATTTTAAAATACAAGGGACTTCAATATCATCATAAACAATTTCTCTGTATGGTTCATCAGAGATCAAATATATTGATGTATTAAATTCTTCTTGCTTATTATTAAGTAACGTTGCTAAGTGTTTTATTATTTTCTCTGAGTAAATAACACCGGTAGGATTATTTGGGTTGTTTATTATTAAAGCTTTTGTTCTAGGAGTAATAACCTCACTTAAAGCCTTTAAGTCAGGCTCAAAAGTTTCAATGTTAGTAGGACAAGTCACTAGTTTACCATCAAAATTTTTTACATAGTTCCCATATTCTCCAAAGTAAGGAGAAAAAGTAATAACTTCGTCATCTGGATTTAATATAGATTTTAGGATTATATTTAATCCGCCTGCAGCCCCACAAGTCATAACAATATTATCTTTAGAAAGTGTTAAATTATGTTTTCTGTTTATAAAATTACTTATATTTGTTCTAACATCATCATAGCCAGAATTGTTCATATAACCATGTACTAAATTTGGTGTTTCTTCATTCAAAATTTCAAAGATAACTTCCTTTACTTTACTTGGAGGTTCAACATTTGGATTCCCTATACTATAATCGAAAACATTTTCTTCTCCATATATTTCTGATAATCTTTTTCCTTCTTCAAACATAGCTCTTATAATGGAATTATTTGCAACAAGAGATTTCATTTTATTTGATATCATTTCTAGCCCCCCGATTTATATTTAAATTTTATCATAATTTTTGAAAATACATTCAATTTGATTGATATATATAGTTTATCACATTTTGTAATAATAATTAATAACACAGTGATTTATTTAGGAATATATTACAATTAAATTTACATAATTTTAGTTTTAATTTGGAACTCAACTTGTAAGATTTATGTATATATTGCAAAAATAAACCTTCATCATAATTCTAAAAATATTAAAAAGGTTTTACCCAAAATTATGAATTGTGCATTGTGAATTACAATATATATAAATTTATTTTTAAAATATAATATGTATCTTAGTGAGCGCTTAGAAATTATATTATATATTTCAATATTAATTTAAGTTTAGTGAAGCTTAAAATAACGTGAAACTTTAATTAATGTGGTTGAAAATAAAAAAATCGCATGATATGCTAATATGTGTACAAAAAAGTAGAAATTTTACATTAGGTATTGAGATATGGTAGAACGGTTTCAGTGGATAATAGTTATTATAGATTAATATAACACTATATTAATTATCTAATAATGTCAGAGAAGCTTTTAGATATTAGGTAATTATAGTCGTTAAAAATCAAAGTATATATGATTTTAATAAAATTAAGTATAAGTATTAATTAGATGACAAAGTAGAAAGAAGGGGTGTTTTAAATGAACGAAGACAAAAAAATTAGTTTATTACAGTCTGTTGGAGTGAAAATTTTCTCTGGATATTTCATAATGGCATTAGTTGGAATTGGGATAGGAATAGGGATAAAAACTAGTACGACACTTACGGCTATAGCTGTAGGAATTGCCGTTATATTAGGGGGCGCATTTGTAGTTACAACATTAGGTAAAATAATTACACCACTACATGAAATAAAGAAGTTAGCAGAAAGAATGAGCGAATATGATATTTCAACTAATATTACAATTACAAGAAAAGATGAATTTGGATTTATAGGACAAGCTTTAAATAAAGCTCAGGATAATTTAAGGCATATGATAGAAGTGTGTGCAGATAACGCAACAAATGTGTCCGCTTTAAGTGAAGAAGCATCTGCGGTTGTTCAAGAAATATCAACTAGTTTGGAAAATATAAATCTAGAGTTTGAAAAAATCGATTCAAAAACACAAGATAATAGTAGCAATGTTGAAGAAGTATATGCATCAATTCAACAAGTAAATGCCAATATGGAAGAATTAGAAGCACAAGCGGAAAAAGGTAATGATAATTCAAATGGTATAAAGGAAAGAGCTAAGGCTGTAGAAAAAAACAGCAGAAGAGCAATTGAAAATACAGCACTTGTATATAACCAAAAGGAAGAACATATAAAGAAAGCAATAGAAGAATCAAAGGTAGTAGAAGAGATAAAAGTAATGGCGGACTCAATAGCTAGTATAGCAGAGCAAACTAATTTGTTAGCATTGAATGCAGCAATCGAGGCTGCTAGAGCGGGTGAATCAGGTAAGGGGTTTGCAGTTGTTGCGGAGGAAGTGAGAAAGCTTGCAGAGGAGTCAGCATCATCTGTAATTACTATACAAAATACTATAGAAAGAGTAGAAAAAGCATTTAATAATCTTTCAGAGAATAGTAAAGAAATAATTGGTTTTATTAAAACTAATGTAAAAGAAGATTTAGAAGGATACGGAAGTATCGCTTTACAATATACTAAAGATGGTGAGTTTGTAAGTGCAATGTCTAAAAAGATAGCCGAGATGTCTGAACATGTAAATGCATCAATTGAACAGGTTAGTGCAGCTATATCAAATACTGCAAAAAATTCTGAGGAGGTTTCCGGTAGTACACATAGCATACAACAGGGAATAGACGATACATCAACTGCTATGAAACAAGTAGTTGAAACAATAAGTAAGGAAGCTATTAAGGCAGAAGAACTAAGCAGTATTATTTCAAAGTTCAAACTATAGGATATATAATATAATGCACAATGAACAATTAGTATAAGATTGTCATTGTGCATTAAAATTTTACTTTATATTAAGATTTCCACTTTCAGTAGTAATATTTATAAGAGAACTTTCATCGCCGGAAGATAATTTATCGTTAGGAGAATTTAAGCTTCCAGATTTCGTTTCGTAGTTTATTTTATAGCCTGAGCCTTCTGGTATAGATAAGTGTATGGATCCAGAATGAGAGCTTAAAGACATATTGTTCAAGGAATTAATCATTCTCAAATTGATATCTCCAGATAAAGTATTTCCATTTATACTTCCTAAGTTACCATTTCCAATAATATCACCAGAAGAAGAAGATAGTTTGGTTTCAGTTGATGTTTCTATGTTATCAAAGGTTATATTTCCGTTGGAACTATTTAAGTCTAAATAATTTAAAAATGAATCTGAAAGAGCTATAGATCCACTAGTAGATGAAAGATTAAGTGTATTTAATGATAAGCTAGAAATATTTATATCGCCGCTGCTTGTGGTTATTTTTAAAGTGCTCTTATCTTTAAAATTATAAGGTATACTTACTGAAATACTTGCGTCACTTGGAGTATCATATCTAGCGTTAAAAGCTAATCTATTACCACTTTCAATTTCATACAAGTCATTAGAAATATTATTGTTGCTTTTGATTTGAATTTTTAAATCATCACCATCATAATCAACGACTTTAATATCTTGCGAGTTTAAGCTGAAGTCGATCTCGTTGACATTGTCATTTAGGACATAATCTTTAGACAGATATGAAGTATTAAAATCCAAGTTGAAATTGTTAAAATTCAAATTATGTTCAAAGGCACTGGGGCTTAGATGAAGTTCATCGGCGTAGTTAGAAAGTTTGTAGCCACTTTGAACTAGAGCAATGCATCCAGAAGTATAAAATGTAATGGATAGAAGTAATAGTATTAACATAAATATCTTCATATTAGAAGAAATGAATTTCTTTTTCATAGCGACGCCCCACCTTTAAACTTTAAGAACTTATATGTTTTAGCCAAAATTAATATGAGAAATTTGCAGAGATAGAAAAATATAATCATTAAAAGCAGTGATAATGAGATTGAACCGAAAGAAAATAGTACTATTACCGGGTATGGAAAATTCGAGACAAATGCCGGAATATTAGGTAGCGTAAAAAAGTTTGTAAAAGTTCCACCAATTAATACTCCAATACTAGCGATAAAAATACTTATTGCTATTCCCAAGAGTCCGATAAAGCAGCCAATAACACCAGTTATAACTGGAAAGAATATTACTAAAGATAAGATTACAATAAAAAATTTTAAGATAATATTTATATTGAAGTTAGAAATCTTATTTTTAGATTTATTATTAAAAATACTCATTATTTGACGCATATTAAAATTAAATTCTGAGATGAAGGAAATATGATTACTGCGTTTAAAGTTATTCTCATTATTGATATTATATTTTGATTCTTTTAATTCAGCACATTTATAATTGCTTTTTTGAATATCAAGTGATATATTTTCATTATGAAGGTCATAAAAACAATCATTTGAAGCATAAGAATTATTAGACTTAAAATCATTAAAGTTGGAATCAGTTTTTAAATCGTTCTTGTTTTCTGAATAGATATTACTGAACTTTTTATCAGTTTTAAAATTGTGACATGCATTGATATGTTTATTATCAGTGCTCACATCAGTGGCATCTATGTTAGAAATCTCGTCGCTAGTTTCAGTGCTAGCATTATTAGTTAAATTATCTAAGGTAATGGTAATATGCAAATGTTCATTTCTAAGTTTATTAACTATTAAATTAGGATCACCTAATTCCTTTGCTATATCGTCTTCTGTTCTTCCAACAGTTAATCTAGTTTTAAAGTAATTTTCATAATAAGAAATAATATCTTGCAGCTTTATTTCAGGAAAGTCTTTTAAACCATCCATTAAAATGTTGAAAAATTCATTTTGGGTCATTACAATAAATCTCCTTTTACCTAACTTCAGAATATATTTCCTGATTAAAAGTATATGATAGGAATGAAAAGATCACAAGATATTACTTTATACTTTAATGTTTTATTAAGGTGTTGTAACTTAGAAATTAACAAAGTATTAAGAAATTCTTAAGTATGCCCATAGTATTTTATTGGTAGTGCTATTATTATCCACATAAATATGATTAATTATAAAATCGAATTTTGTAATTATACGCGTCAACAAGAAGTTTTGTGAATAAACTTGTGGACAAACTTAAATGATATAAAATAAAACTAAGGCTTAGCCTTGTAAATATAAGGCTTGTTTATACTGTGGATAATAGTATAAAATCTGTGGATAACTTAATTGTCAAATATGATATTCAATTAGTTCTTTATGAATGTTTTAGAATTAATTATGGACTTGATTTCAATAAATATGGAGATAATTGATTATAGAGAGAGAAATTTGTAGAAAGTCTTTCCTAACAATTTTTCGTTGAGAAATTTAATGATATGTATTTATAAACAATATGCACATATTTGTGGATAAAAACTGTGGATATTGTGGATAAATAAAATTTAACTTTAAGAAATACGAGAAAGTAGTATAATATAAATAGTAATTAATGGAATTTAACATATTGTATGAAGATAAGTGATTTATTTTAAAAATATTATAATTATAAGTATATATGCGAAAGATAATTTTAATTTAGAAAATTTTTAATAGAGGTTTAATTTATAGGAAAGTATAACTATAAAGACAATAAAAGAAAAATGTATAACTAGAGAAATTTATTATAAAAATCTAACCGATAGTTAATGGGGAGGGGATAAAAATTATGACCAATAAAGATGTTAAATATATTCCTCAAATAAAGGGTACGCTTAGGAATCATGTAATTGAGGTTCCAGCAGTTATAAGAAATTGTGGTGGAATTAAAATTTTTGGGAAGAGAATAAAATCATTGCTATTTAGTACAGATGTAGCATTAATAAGAAATAGCAATGCTGATGCAATTATTGCGGTATATCCATTTACACCACAGCCTGTAATAACACAGGCACTTGTTATGGCAGCTGATGTTCCGGTTTTTTGTGGCGTAGGTGGAGGAATAACACAAGGAAAAAGAGTTGTGAATTTAGCTATGGATGCAGAATTTAAAGGTGCTATGGGAGTTGTTGTAAATGCACCTACGAGTAATGAAATTGTTAATAAGATTAGGTCAACAATAGATATACCAGTAATAGTAACGGTCATTTCTGAAGATGAAGATGTTACTAAAAGGATTGAAGCTGGAGCTACAATACTTAATGTTTCAGGTGGAAGAAATACCGCTAATATAGTCAGAAATATCAGAAAGAGATTTCCAGAGTTTCCTATAATAGCAACTGGAGGACCAACTGAAGAGTCAATTAAAGAGACAATTCAAGCTGGAGCAAATGCTATAACTTTTACGCCACCAACATCAGCAAGTATTATGGGAGATCTTATGGATGAGTATAGGAAAGAATAAGAACTTAATAAGCTTGGGTTTTATACCATTAATTTAAAGTTAAAAAAGTATTGCTTTAAGTTTAATTTATGGTATCATATTTGTAACAGTTTAATAAAATGATATTGTGCAGATAATGATTTATAATGTCATTAATATTAAAATATTAATGAATTCTAATAATATAATATATAACATGACCTGGGGTAGAGGTGCTGCAATAAATAGTAGGTATGAGGAGTTGGCAAACGTTGATTTATACTAAAAGGTATTACAGCCGAAGAAAATAGATTATTATGCGATAATCTTTTTCTGGGTATTCATAGAATATGTGAATAACTGTCACGAAGAGTGTTGAGCTACAAGGTACTTTTTTCAGTTATAAATTAACAGTTTGAAAAGAATAATAATGATTTTGTTAGTATAGACGTTCAAATTCATTTATTAATCTTTTGCGAAGAATTGATAATTAATGAAAATATTGTGCATAAATTTAGCGTAAATATCTACCACTCGTCACAGATACACTCTGTGGCGTTTGTTTTTTATTATAATTATTAGTTAATACAACATCAATAATCCGGAGGCAATGCAAAAAACGGATATTTTTTATTGAAATTGGTGTTGTGATTTATTTTAATCAATGAAGCAATAGCTAATAAAATATAATTTGGGGGTTAATCAAATGAAGTTGTTTGGAACAATGAAAGTAGAAGACAATCAATTAATGATTGGAGGCATCAGTGCTAAAAATTTAGTGAGAGAATATGGGAGTCCGTTATATGTATTTGATGAAGATTTAATAAGAGAATACTGTAGGGATTATAGAAAATATTTCAAGTGCGAAGAGAATAATAATAGAGTAGCTTTTGCAGGAAAAGCATTTTTGACACTTCAAATGTGTAAATTATTGAAGGAAGAGAATATGTGTCTTGATGTTGTATCTGGGGGGGAATTATACACTGCATATAAGTCTGAATTTCCACTTGAAAAAGTTATGTTCCATGGAAATAATAAGACTCTATCTGAGATTGAACTTGGCGTAAGACTAGGTGTAGGTAATTTTGTAGTAGATAATTATTACGAAATAGACGCATTAAATGATATAGCTAAAGAATATAATAAGGTACAAAATATTTATTTAAGAATAACACCAGGTATTGAAGCGCATACTCATGATTATATAAAGACTGGACAAATAGATTCAAAATTTGGCTTTGCTCCAGTTGATACTATAATAGAAGATGCTATTAAAAAAGCTATAAGTTTAGAGAATATAAATCTTGCAGGAATACATTGTCATATAGGTTCGCAAATATTTGACTTAGAGCCATATGAAGATGCTGTTGAAATAATGTTAGAACTTGTGAGAAATACAAAGGAAAACCTAGGTTACCTAATAAACGAAGTAGATTTTGGCGGAGGTTTTGGTATATATTATACCGAGGGAGATGAACCAAGAAGTACTGAAGAATATTGCAGCACAATAATTAATAAAGTTGATGAAGTGTGTGCGAGAACAGGTCAAGAAAGGCCAATTCTTACAATAGAGCCAGGAAGAAGTATTGTAGCTAATGCAGGAACAACTTTATATACTGTAGGATCAGTCAAGGAAATTCCGAGTGTTAGAAAATATGTATCAGTAGACGGTGGAATGACTGATAATATAAGACCGGCTCTTTATAATGCAGAATATGAATGTATTATTGCAAGTGGAGTTGAAGGAGATAGAGAAGAAACAGTTACAATATCAGGAAAATGTTGTGAATCGGGAGATATATTATTAGAAAATATTAAAATTCCAGAAGTTAAAAGCGGAGATATTCTAGCAATAATGACTACAGGAGCATATGGTTATTCTATGTCAAGCAATTATAATAGAATACCAAAGCCAGCGGTTGTAATGGTTAAAGATAATGAAACAAGACTTATTTGCAAAAGAGAATCTTATGATGATCTATTAAAGAATGATGTTGAATAGATATAAGTATTTGAATATGTTTAAGTAAGAATTTAAATTATATAGATTTCCTAAAAGGATTATGCACTAATTTTTAAGATTGGTGCATATTTTTGTTATAAAATTAACATCTTATAAATATTTTAGATAGTAAAATATGTTATACTAATATAGCATATTAAAATATGCACATTAGAAAAAAGCGCGAAGCGCAACCAAGATCATTTTAATTAGAAAAAAGCGCGAAGCGCAACTAAGAACTTCTTAAGTGAAATGATTTATATAATTAAGGATTATGAAAAAATGGGGTATTAATGAAAAATTATGTGTAATATGGGACATGGAGGTAATATTGTGGCAGAAAATAACGAAGATGAAATTGTAGCAGATAAAAAAGAAAAAAAGAAGTCCATATTAAATGAATGGATAATTGATATTGCAGTTGTTCTTTGCATAGCGCTTCTTGTATGGAATTTTGTGGGATACGGTGTTTGGATTACAAGTGGATCTATGATTCCAACATTAGAAGTTAAAGATAGATTGCTAGTAACTAGGGTGCATAATCCTAAAAATTTAAAAGAAGGAGATATTGTATTATTTAAAAATGACGAATTTAAGGGTGAGATTTTAATAAAAAGATTAATAGGACTTCCAGGAGATACAATAGAAATTAAAAACGGTGTTGTTTATAGAAACGGTCAGGAGCTCAAGGAAGACTATGTGAAAAATAATGAGATATACAATGGAAGTTTTAAAGTACCAGATAATAAGTATTTCTTCCTAGGTGATAATAGAGCTAACTCAGATGATTCTAGGTATTGGAAAGATCCTTACGTTGATGAATCATATATAGAAGGAAAGGCTCAAGTAAAGTATTATCCTATAAAAGATTTTGAAATATTAAAATAATATGAGTTAAATTTTTTACAAAGTGTGAATAATACTTAGTATGTGGTATAAGATAAACGAATCTTGCAAAAGGGAGAACATTTAATGAATGAAAATGATTATGTAATGGAATCAAAGGACATAGATTTAAATTGTTCTGATAACATCACTAATAGGTCAGATAACGATTTTCTAAAGAAAAAATTAGACAAAAAAAAGAATAAAGAATTGCTATCTAATAAAAATATTATAGGAAGTTTTTCGTTTGAAAGCACTTTCTTTAGAGAGTGGATAATTCCTATAATAGCAGCTATAGGAATGGCTTTTTTAATAAATAAATTTTTGATTTACACCGTATATATACCTAGTGAATCAATGGTTCCTACTTTAAATATTGGTGATAAATTAATAGTAACTAGAATTTATGACACTAGTAGGATTAATAGAGGAGATATAGCAGTATTCTATTCAAAGGAACTTGATGAGGTTCTTATAAAAAGAGTTATAGGTCTTCCAGGAGATCACATCGAAATACACGGCGGTACTGTTACTGTAAATGGATCAGATATTAAAGAAGATTATGTGAAAAATAACGAAAATTTTGATGGAGTTTTCGATGTGCCTGAAAATAAATTTTTCTTTTTAGGAGATAATAGGAGCCGATCAAATGATGCAAGAAGATGGATTAATCCATATATAGATGCCTCAAATATACAAGGAAGAGCTGTATTAAAATTCTATCCATTTAAAGATTTTGGAAGCTTAAATTAATAGTAAGACTTAGGAATATAATATGGTGCAAGATAGACTAGCATGTTCACTTGTTATTTTTTAGTGGTTACTAAGAGTTATTGGTGATATTTTCATAGATATACTGTATAATTTAGGTGATTAGAGGAAAACTTACTTGCGTTCGCTCTCTAAGTAAGCTATTCACTATTCTTGGAATTAATTTATACTGTGAAAAGAGGATGCTAAGTGAGTGAAAAGTATATAATAGATAGAGTAGAAGGAAATTATGTTATAATTGAAAATGAAAATGGGGATATAGATAAAATATCTATTAGGAATGTTACAGGGGATTTTAAAGAAGGAGATATTTTAATTAATATAGATAATAAATATTTTAAAGTCGATAAAAAGTCCACAAAAATTCGCAAAAAACAAATACATAATAAGATGAAAGATATGTGGGAAGAATGAGCTGATTTATGAATATTAATAAAATATAAATTTAAAATCAATTCAGATATAATTAAGTTTGAGCTTTAGCCTAACTTGTAACAAAGGTGAAAAGGTAAATGAAATTCTATATTGTCTGAAATTGTGTTACTTATATAGGAAATTGATGAATATAAAAGTAGTACAGTATTGGACATAATGATTAATAAATATAATGGGAAGGTGATTAGATGCAGAATAATAATAATGGTAATAAAAAGAATAACAAAAATAAGAATTCTTTTACTATAGCAATTACTTATTTTTTAATAGCTTTTGCATTTTTGATGGCATTTAACTATGCAAGAGAAGAAGCTACAATGAAAGAAATTAACTATAATGAGTTTTTAACTTTATTAGACAATAAGGAAATTTCAAAAGTAGTCATAACTAGTGAAAACTTATTAATAACACCAAGCGAAGATAATGAAGAATACAAAGGTAAAACTTTGTATACAGCAAATATGAAGGATGAAGCATTAATAACTAAGCTTAATGCAGCTGGAATTGATTTTACAGGTAAAAATCCTAAAGAATCACCAATGATGAATATTCTGCTTACTTGGATATTGCCTATGATTCTTATATTCTTCATGTGGAGATTTTTATTCTCTAAGATGGGCGGCGGCGGAGGCGGTGTCATGGGCATCGGTAAAAATAACGCTAAGGTCTACATGGAAAGCGAAATAAAAGTAACTTTTGATGATGTGGCAGGTCAGGAAGAAGCTAAAGAATCCTTAAAAGAAGTAATAGACTTCTTAAATGCGCCAGCCAAATATACTGAAATTGGAGCTAAATTACCTAAAGGTGTTTTACTTGTAGGACCTCCGGGGACAGGAAAAACTCTTATTGCAAAAGCAGTTGCAGGAGAAGCAAGAGTTCCATTTTTCTCGCTTTCAGGTTCAAGTTTTGTTGAAATGTTCGTTGGAGTTGGAGCATCAAGAGTAAGAGAATTATTCAAAGATGCAGTAGCTAAAGCTCCATGTATTATTTTTATAGATGAAATTGATGCAATTGGTAAGAGCAGAGATAATCAAATGCAAAGTAACGATGAAAGAGAACAAACTTTAAATCAATTACTTTCTGAAATGGATGGATTTGATTCATCTAAAGGTGTAGTTTTACTTGGAGCTACAAATAGACCAGAAATACTTGATAAGGCTCTTTTAAGACCAGGTAGATTTGATAGAAGAGTTATAGTTGATAGACCAGACTTTAAAGGAAGAGAAGCTATACTTCATGTTCATGCAAAGAATGTAATGCTAGGACCTGATGTGGATTTAGCTGAAATAGCTAAGAGTACTCCAGGTGCTGTAGGGGCAGATCTTGCGAATATCATTAATGAAGGTGCTTTAAGAGCTGTAAGAAGAAGAAGAAAAACAGTTCTTCAAGAGGACTTAAGAGAAGCCGTTGAGGTTATAATTGCAGGTAAAGAAAAGAAAGATAGAATTCTATCACCTAAGGAAAGAGAAGTTGTTGCATTCCATGAAGTTGGGCATGCACTTGTTGCAGCAATGCTTAAAGGAGCAGATCCTGTACATAAAATAACAATAGTTCCTAGAACTATGGGAGCATTAGGTTATACTATGCAATTGCCAGAAGAAGAAAAATATTTGACATCTAGAGAAGAATTAATAAATCAAATTACTGTAATGCTTGGTGGTAGATCTGCTGAAGAGGAAGTATTTGATTTAGTTTCTACAGGAGCTTCAAATGATATAGAAAGAGCTACTCAACAGGCTAGAAGCATGGTTTCTATTTACGGAATGAGTGATAGATTTGATATGATGGCTTTAGAATCAGTGCAAAATAGATATCTAGATGGTAGAGCTGTCAGAAACTGTAGCGAAGAAACTTCTACTATTTTAGATGAAGAAACACTAAGAATAATAAAGCATGCTCATGCAAATGCCAGACAGATTCTTAGGGATAATAGAGATTTATTAGATAAAATTTCGGAAGTACTTTTAGAGAAAGAAACAATATTTGGAGAAGAATTCTTTGATTTAGTCTATGAAAAATATCCTGAAGTGAAGGAAGAAAAAGAAAAGGAAAAATCAGAGAACGAAAAGAGAGTAAAAGAGTTAGCAGAAAGAAGAGCTAAAAAGCATGCTTTAGATATTGTTATAGATGTAAGCCTGAAAAGTCACAAAGAGATTTTCAAGATTTAGGAAAATCAGAATTAACAACAAGTAATCAAACACCTGTAATTATGGAAAGTGATGCGAAGGCAGAAGGCGCAGCTGAAAATATTAATGATGATAAATTTATATCTAAAGAAGAGGAATCTGATAAAAAGGATTCTGAAACTGATAATATTTAAAGAAACAAGTTGACATTAATGGCAGGTTTCAAGTGATAAGTTAATGAAGAAAAGCCATCGGCTCTTCATAAGATAATACTTTTAGAAATAGAGAACTATAAAAATGTAAATATAGTATTTAATGCACAGTGGAGGAATGAAACCTAAAAAGAGTTTTTAGCCATACATTGTGCATTTTATAGTTTAAATGTATAATTAACAATACAAAATTCATGGAATTTGTGTGAAAATATTGGCATAAGGGTATAATAATATTTCACAGGAAGAAATAAAAGATTAGTTATTGGTAGTTAATCGCCTTATATGATACTTCAAGGTAATGAATTAACTGCCTATTGATCTAAGGGGGTCACAATATTGAGCAAACAAGTAGATTTTATAAGAGAAGAGGAAAAGTTAAGTGAAATTTTAGAAATTCTAAATAAAGAAATTTTAAAGTATTTAGAAAAAAGAAAGAATGTCACAAGCTATATCCTTGAGGCTAGAAAAAAATACGTTGAGGAATATAAAGATGATGAAGACCAGATTATAGATTATTTTGATCATGAAAATTATGTGAAGGAAGAAGCTTATAGAACAATTGACAAAAGGCTTATGGAATATACAAAGCTTAAGGAAATACCTTATTTCGGAAAGGTTTCGTTTAAAGAAGGAGAAGACATTCCAGAAGATATGTATGTGGGTAGATATGGATTGACGCTTGAAAATAGTTTTGAACCATTAATTGTTGATTGGAGAGCACCTATTGCATCACTTTTTTATAAAGGAACTCTTGGTAAATCAAGTTATAATCCACCTTCAGGAGAAATAGAAGTAGACATATTATCAAGAAAGCAACTTGTAATTAAGAAAGGTCAGTTAAAGGGAGTATTTGATTCAGCCATAGATGTTAAAGATGAAATACTACAAATGGTTTTAACGGATAATTCATCAGATAAATTAAAAGATATAGTAATGACTATTCAAAAGGAACAAGATGAGATTATAAGAGAGGATAGAAATAAAATAGTTGTTGTAAATGGGGTTGCTGGTTCTGGAAAGACAACTATCGCACTTCATAGAATATCATACTTACTATACAATTTTAGAAAACAATTTGGAGATAAGGTATTAATCTTTGGACCTAATGACATTTTTATGGATTATATAGCTCAAGTACTGCCTTCGCTTGGAGAAAGTAATATTAAACAAACAACCTTTGAAAATTTTGCGAAGAAAGAAATTAATTTGAAATATGAAAATGTAAAGAGTTTCGGTAGCTATATTGAAGATGCTATGAACGGAAAAGATGATACTTTAGAAGAATATAGATATAAGAGCTCTAAGGCATTTGTTGATTTATTAAATTCTAATTTAGAAATTTTAAATAAAGAATATTTTAAGATACAACCAATTAGATTTAAGAAAGAAGAGATTGTTACAGCTAAAGAGATAGAGGAACTATTTACAAATTATTATAAAGATATGCCTTTGTTTAGAAGAAGTGAGAAAATAAAAAGAATATTAATATCTAAAATAAAAGATAAGAGAGATGAAGAAGTTTATAAGATAAATGCTGAGTTTAAAGAAAAGATTAGCAGCTTATCAGAGAATGAACTTGAAATAGAAAAAAATAATCTAGAATATTTAAAAAGAATTAAGATAAGAGAAATTGTAAGAGCGGTTATGAAATCTCGTGATGAATTAGATACTTGGATTAAGTACGAACCAGTAATAGATATTTATAAGAAAATTGTTAATTTAGATACTGATAAAAACTATATTAATGACTTAGAAAATATTAATAATGAAGACTTAGGTGAGAATAAAGAAAGACTAAGCTATATGGATTTATCTGGCATACTTTATTTAATGATTAAGTTAAAAGGTATAAAAGTAAAAAATGAGATAAAGCATATTGTAATTGATGAAGCACAAGATTATAGTTTTATTCAATTTGAAATAATTAAAGAAATAACAGGTTGTAAGAGTTATACAATTGTCGGTGATTCAAATCAGAGATTAATAACAACTAGTGAAGAACCAGCAATGCTTCACCTTGATGATGTATTTAAAGATCTTAATGTGGAGATTACAAAGTATGAGTTAAATAAGAGTTATAGGTCAACTCAAGAGATAATGGAATATTCAAATAAATTCTTGGATAAAGACAAGATTGTTCCGTTGGTTAGAAAAGGAGAACCTGTTATTGAAGAAGAAGTTTATAATAATGAGGAATTTGTTGATACAATAATATCATTAATTGAAGATTATGAAGAAGAGGGATACGAGAATATTGCAGTAATCTTTAAGGATAAAAATGAATTGAATAAATTCTCTCATGTTATTAAAGAAAAGATCAATGTTCAAAGTTTAGATAATGATGATATTATGTATAAGGGTGGAAAAGTGCTTCTACCAGCTTATTTAGCAAAAGGATTAGAATTTGATGGAGTTATAATAGTAGAAAGTGAAGAGATCGAACCGTTAGTTAAATATATAATGTGTACCAGAGCATTACACAGGTTGTCTGCAGTTAAGTATTTAATATAATGGTATATATATGAATATTTAACTCTCAGGGCTTATTATCTTAAGCCATAAGGATATATAAAGCAAATAATTTTATATAGAATGAGCTATGCTATCTGAAATTTATATATACTAAACTAGATAATCAATTTTAAATAATAAGTAGGCGGCACCGATAACATGATATTTATGATGGTGCCGCTTTTATTTTTTATTATGTGAATAATTTTTCATAAAGTATGCAAAGTGAAAAATTATAATATAAATTTAATGAGAATAAAATTTCATAATTTTTTGTGAATTTTAAATTATAGAAATACTAAATAAAATTTTTTTATAATTTTAAAATGATTAAAAAACGCTTAAAGCAAGCTTGCAAGCCTTATAATACTAATATATATAACTATTTCCAATACATAAAATATATATTTAAATATATAATAAGTAATGAGGATAAATTTAATTTTAATGAATAATAATTAAACTTTTTATCATATTTCTATTGAGTAAATATAAAAAAGTGTGTATAATTATGCTATCGTTAGTAGAGTAAAGTTTTGGAGGTATTAATAATGAAAGTTGGTATAGTAAAAAAATTAGTTGCTATTGCAGCAGCATCAGCTATTGCAATAGGTATGGTAGGCTGTGGAAACAGCACTAAAGGAAACAAAGAAAACACAAGCAGTAATGCTTCTGCATTACAGGCAATAAAATCAAAAGGTAAGCTTGTAATAGGAACAAGCGCAGATTATCCACCATATGAATTCCATAAAGAAGTAGATGGAAAAGATAAGATAGTTGGATTTGATATTGAAATGGCAAAAGAAATTGCAAAAGATTTAGGAGTAGAACTTGAAGTAAAAGATATGGCATTTGATGGATTGTTAGTAGCACTTCAATCAGATAAAATAGATATGGTATTTGCAGGTATGACTCCAACAGATGAAAGAAAACAAAATGCAGATTTCTCAGACATATATTATACTGCAACACATAGATTTGTACTTAGATCAGGTGATGAAGCTGGAATAACTAAAATGGAAGATTTAAAAAATAAGAAAATCGGAGTACAAAAAGGTTCAATACAAGAAGGTATAGCAAAGGATAACTTTGATGCAGCAAATATTAAATCATTAGACAAAGTTACTGATTTAATATTAGATTTAAAGAATAATAAAGTTGATGCGGTTTTAGCTGAACAACCAGTTGCTCAAATAAATGTTGATAAGAACGAAGGTATCGCAATTGCTGACAAATTAGAAGTTAAAGATCCAGACGGTGGATCTGCTATAGCTATGAAAAAAGGTTCAACTGATTTAACAGATCAAGTTAATAAGACAATAAAGAGATTAAAAGATGAAGATAAGATAAAGCAGTTTGTACTAGATGCAAATAAACTAGTAGATTAATCCTATTTGGCACTAAAAAGTACGATAGAAAATAACGAGTTAGAGATGTAGTATATATTTTGTTATTGACAAGGTGAATTTAGATAATATGATTTATTCCTTTATGAAAGTTATTTAAAATTTCAGAAGTTATATTGGGATTATTTAAAATCACTTTGTACCCGTTGTGGGTATAAGTTTGACTGAGACCGGGTGATAAAGAGAGCTTCACCTGAGAAGTTTTAACTTGTACTAAGTAATGAAAGTTTTTAGCATATAGAAACTATAAGGTAATACATACCAGTATAGTAGAATGCAAAATATACTGACATCATAGCTTGTTATTTTTTTGAGTATTAGATATATGTTGTAAATTCACAATACACGTTTCACAATTCACAATTATGGCTAAAATTCTTGTAATATTTTTAGAATTATGATGAAGGATTATTTTTTAAATATATATATTTGAAATTATTTTTATATTGGAAATTAACAACAGTTGAAAATTATCAGATAATGTCTTATAATTAAAAATTAGTGACTATTTTATTATATGTGTATTATTAAGTGAAGCTTGATTCAGATGGGGGGAGTCCTTAGCTGGATATTAGTTGAACTTATATAGGGTCGTGTTACTGTATATATTACTTAAGCAGGTAGCCTAAATATATGATTTAGTGTGAATCGGTTACTCATCTGACTTTAGGAAGAGGAGTTTCATATATTGTGAGAGTATTACAGTGGCTAGACATCAGATAAAGAACTAGGAGGGAAAATATTGAATTTTACATTTTTAGGAAAATACTCTGAATATTATTTAAAAGGTGCAGAAATCACTATTGTATTAGCATTTTTTGCAGTGCTATGTGGTACAATCTTGGGTCTTGCATTAACTCTTTTAAGGCGTTCAAAATTTAAACCAATAAGCTATATAGCAACAGCTTATGTAGAATTTGTAAGAGGTACTCCACTTCTAGTTCAAATCTATATAATCTATATAGGATTACCTAAGCTTATAGGAATAGATATGCCTGATATGACGGTTGGATCAATAGCTTTAGCATTAAACTCAGCAGCATATATATCTGAAATAATAAGAGCTGGAATCGAAGCAGTGGACAAAGGTCAAATGGAAGCAGCTAGAAGTTTAGGAATGAATCAAGGGTTAGCAATGGTTCATGTTATAATTCCACAAGCATTTAAGAATATATTACCTGCTCTTGGAAATGAATTTATTTCTGTAATAAAAGAATCATCAATGGTTTCTGTTATAGGTGTTGCAGAACTTATGTACAATGCAAGTATTGTAAGAGGAAATACAGCTTTAGGATTAGAACCAATAATTGTAGCAGCAGTAGTCTACTTTGTTTTAACTTTCACTTTGACAAGATGTTTAGGTTATGTTGAAAGGAGGATGAAAGCAAGTGATATACGTTAAAGATTTACATAAAAGCTTTGGAAAAAATAATGTGTTAAAAGGAATAGATGAGCATATCAGCAAAGGTGAAGTTGTAGTTGTAATTGGGCCTTCTGGGTCAGGAAAAAGTACATTTTTAAGATGTCTTAACTTATTGGAAACTCCTACATCTGGGCAAATTACTTTTGAAGATAAGGATATAACATCAAAAGCAACTAATATAGATAAGATGAGAGAAAAAATGGGGATGGTATTCCAACAATTTAATTTATTTCCTCATAAAACAGTCTGTGAAAATATATGCCTAGCTCCTATTAAAGTAAAAGGAATTTCTAAAGATGAAGCTAAAAATATAGCAGAAAGCTTATTAAATAAGGTTGGTTTGATAGATAAAATAAATGCTTACCCATCATCATTATCAGGTGGACAAAAGCAAAGAATTGCAATAGCTAGAGCTTTAGCTATGCAGCCAGATGTTATGTTATTCGATGAACCAACATCTGCTTTAGATCCTGAAATGGTTGGAGAAGTTCTAAATGTTATGAAAGATCTTGCAAAGGAAGGTATGACAATGGTAGTTGTTACACACGAAATGGGATTTGCAAGAGAAGTTGGAGATAGAATATTATTTATGGATGAAGGAAAAATATTAGAATCTGGGACTCCAGAGGAAGTATTTAAGAATCCTAAAAATCCACGTACAATAGACTTTTTATCTAAAGTTTTATAATTAACTATACAACAAGGCGTTCACCAAATAACTATTTTTATTAGTTATTATGGTGAACGCCTAAAATTTTAATATAGATAAACTAATTATAATCCATACTTATGCGTATAGCTCACCGAAATGAATAATATACTTTTGTTCCAGTTTCTAGGTAATTCTGATGGGTGATTCTAAGGCTATAAAGTTGCACCCAAAGTGCTAGCCTCAAAGAACAAGCTTTGAACTAGCACATTTGGAACAACTTATAGCCAAAGAATCACATCCATCAAAATTACCAATGAAACATTCCACAAAAGTATATCACTCATTTCTGGTTAGAAGATATTTCATAGTCTAAGTATTATAGTTTATGATTGCGCTATCTATAGATACCCTAACTAAGAGTAGGAATTTACCGAAATTATAAGAATTATTATTTGGGAAACTTATGAAAATTTCGCTAAAGGTTTTAAGCATAAGGCTGTATTAGCCTTAACGTATTCGAACTTTTAGTTTAACAAGCTAAAAGTAGTACGAAGGAGAAGAAAATTTATGTGGTGTAATCCTAGTTGAAAGCCACATGCCAAGTGAAATTACTATAAACATAATATGGAGAGCTAATACAATTAATGGTGCGGCTAAATTAACTCCGCCTTTTTTACGTAATTTATTTATATATTCAGTATTGCTGAGATTTTGTATATTGATAACATTCATTTTGAAGTCTTTAATCTTACGTTCGCAATTGTTAAGATAAATAAAATTTGCATATAAAGTTAATATAATTCTTATGAGTAGTAGCAAAGATAAGTGTATTCCCTTTGGAAAAATCGCTGAAGATACTAAGGTTAAGAGTATCAAAGCAGCTCCTGGAATATAAAGTTTTCTGTATAATAACCAATAGTAACCGAAGAAAAAACATGGCCAGTTCCAAGATAAAAATTTATGTTTATCGTTATATTTGTTGAGGTGCTTAATATAGAAACCGCTATTATTACCAATAAAGATAGCTAGTTCGTCTCGAGAAATATTGTTGCTTTTATTGTAAGGAATAGAATATATATTTTTAAATTTGTTTGTATTCTGATTATTATAATAGTCATTTCTATTATGATAGACTTTGTTTTGATTAAAGTTATCATTAGATTTGGAGTTGTTTTCAACATGATCTACTTTAATATCAGCATTAACTCTACTATTTAAGTTTTCTTCAGTATAATCTATATTAGTTTTTTCAGTATTTTTAATCGTATTACCGAAATAAGAACACATAGGATTTATACACACATCATTTATTCCTAGTTCTTCTGAACAATGTGGACATTTCAAAATTATATCCTCCTTTTAATAGCACTTAATACTAAAAGGATATCACAAATTTATCCAATTAACAATGAGAAGGACGGCAAATAGGATAGGGTAAAAAGGAATAATGAATTGAAAAAATTTATGTGGAGTTTCAGCTTTATTTATACTTATAGTTTTAAGGATAAGAATATGTATTAAATGGGATGCAGCGATATAGAAAAAGTACAGCCGCTATTTCAAACTAGAAGTTTCTTGGTTTGAAATAACGGCTGTATTTTTATGTGTAGTGTTTGTCTATAGTAATGACACAGTTATAAGAAGGATGATATTTCTTTACTCCTTCAGATATTATATTTATAAGTTCAGTATCAGTTATAGAAAGTTTTTTTGATGGTTCAATAACAACGTCAAAAATTAAGTTCTTGATATCACCTTCACCGACTACTCTAAAATCATGTATTGACTCTATATAATCATATTTTTCAATTATGGATAGAATTTCATCATAAGCTTCTTTGACTTCGCCTTCAATAATGCAGATAGGATCGATGTGAATAACTAAGTAAATCTTAAGTGCTTTTGAAATTTCTCTTTCAGCTTTATCAATCACTTCGTGAATATCTACAACGTTAATATTTCCAGGAATTTCAGCATGAATAGATGCCATACATTTACCCGGACCATAATTGTGAACTATTAAATCATGTGAGCCGAGGATGTTATCATAAGACAAAACCATTCTTTCTATGGATTCAACAAGTTCTGGATCTGGCGCTTCTCCTAAAAGTGGATTTATAGTATCTTTAACTAAATTGAAACCGGCATAAACAATGAATAATGCAACAAACATTCCTATATATCCGTCTATAGGGAAAGAAGTGAATTTTGAAGCTAAAAATGAAATAGCCACACAAGTAGTGGTAAATACATCCCCTAGAGCATCTGTAGAAGCAGCTTTTAGAGCAGAGGAATTAATCTTTTCACCAATAAATTTATTAAATTTAGAAAGCCAAATCTTAAAAAATATTGATACTATAAGCAGAATAAATGAAACTAACTCGAAAGCAACTGGTGATGGATTAACTATTCTTTCAAATGAAGATTTTATAAATTGCAGACCAACTAACATTACCATGAAGGCAACAATAAGTGCTGAAAGATATTCTATCCGCCCATGACCAAAGGGATGTTCTCTATCAGCTGGTTTATTTGAAAGTTTAAAACCTAAAATAGTAATTAAAGAGGAGGCTGCATCAGAAAGGTTATTAAAAGCATCAGCCATTATAGCTATACTCGAAACTATTACTCCAACAGAAAGTTTTATTATAAATAAAATAATATTTACTACAATACCTATGATACCGCCAAGAACACCGTAAGAATTTCTAACTGTGTCATCTTTAACATTAGAATTATCCTTAACAAATTTATTAACTATAAGTTCAAAAAACATGAAATACACTCCAATCATAAGAAATTACCAATAAGCATTACATCTATTATATTAAATATTTTTAGTTAAGCAAGTATTTTTTTACCAGAAGTTAAGCAATCTAACACTAATAAATATATATTTCATATTTTAAATATATTCTAAGTTTATAGTAGCACTTTACTGTGTTATAATTTATATAGAAAATATTCGAGGGGGCAATTTTTATGAAGGATATTATATTTACTGGTGCAGCAGTTGCAATTGTTACACCTTTTACAGAAGATGGAATTAATTTCTCTGAATTAAAAAAACTAATTGATTTTAATATAGAGAATGGTACAGATGCAATTGTAATTGCAGGAACTACGGGTGAGTCTTCAACTATGACTGATGAAGAACACAGGGAAGTTATTAGATTTACAGTAGAATATGTAAATAAAAGAGTACCAGTTATTGCGGGCACAGGGTCTAATGATACAGTTTATGCTGTTGAATTATCAAAATACGCTGAAAGCGTTGGTGCAGATGCACTTTTATTAGTAACACCATATTACAATAAAACTACTCAAACTGGTTTAATAAAACATTACAATTATATTGCGGATAGAGTTAATATCCCAATAATTCTATATAATGTACCATCAAGAACAGGAGTTAATATAGCACCTGAAACATATGCAGAATTAGCTAAGCATCCACGTATAGTTGCAACAAAAGAAGCTAGTGGGGATCTTTCAGCGATTGCAAAGATAAAAGCGATATGCAAAGATGAACTTAATATATATTCTGGAAATGATGATCAAATAGTTCCGATATTATCACTTGGGGGAAAAGGCGTTATTTCAGTCTTTTCGAATATTATGCCAAAAGAGTCGCATGAAATTTGTAGTTTATATTTTGAAGGAAAAGTAGAAGAAAGCTGTAACCTTCAAACAAAATATTTAGATCTTATAAATACGTTATTTATAGAAGTAAACCCAATTCCAGTAAAGACTGCATTAGGAATTATGGGATATAACGTAGGACCACTTAGAATGCCATTATTCCCAATGGAAGGCAAGAATCTAGAAAAATTACGTGAAGAACTTGCTAAAAATAATCTTATATAAGTTTTAGTGTGTATTTTAAGTATAGATAAATAATATTTAATTTAGATTTATAAAATAATTCATATAAATAAGCAATATATTAATGAACGCTTGGATATTATAAATTCGGGCGTTTATTTTCGTTCTTTACAAAGAAATTATAAAAAGTTAAATTTATAGATAATTATTGGAAATGTCAGAAATATATATTTTACGAGGCAGATGCGTAAGAATTTTTTTGTCTACCATTTTACTGCATCAAACTATTTTATAGATAAGCCAATTATAAGCTGGATTTATACTATGAAATATATCCCAAATAGAAATGGGTAATATACTTTTGTGGAATGTTTCATTGGTAATTTTGATGGATTTGATTCTTTGGCTATAAGTTGTTCCAAATGTGCTAGTTCAAAGCTTGTTCTTTGAGGCTAGAACTTTGGGTGCAACTTTATAGCCTTAGAATCACCCATCAGAATTACCTAGAAACTGGAACAAAAGTATATTATTCATTTCGGCGAGTTATATACATAAGTTAAGGTCTTAGTTGGGTTATCTATATGAATTAGATCCAAATTAAAATTTAGATGTATTTTACCCATGGAATAAAATTATTTCTAAAAAAATATAAAAAATTTTAGAGAAATTATGTAATTGTTCATTTTTATACATATATTCCATATAGAAGACTAATTTAAATGGGAGAGTGTTAAAGATGAAAGAAAGAAAATTTGTTAAATTAAGAGTTGATATGTATGATGATACTAAATCTAAAATAATAGATACAATGAATGAAAGAGATCTTATTCAGTATATTTGGATTAGACTTATTGTTTTAGCTGGTAAGGTAAATTTAGAAGGAGAATTATTTTTGTCTAGAAATATTCCATACACAATGGAAACCATCGCTATAGAATTTAATAGAGATATTGAACGAGTGAAATTAGCTATGAAGGTTTTAATGGATTTAGAAATGATTGAGTTTACTGAAGATAAAATCTATAAAGTAAAGAATTTTGCTAAGCATCAAAATATTAAAATAAATAAGAGTACTGAAATTAAAGATAATGTAGTAAAAGAAAATGATTCTAGTCACAAAATGGATGAGCCTAAAATTAAAGATAGAGAAAATCTAATGGGTGTTAATTCAAAAAGTAGTGGATATAAAAGTATTGATGAAATTGTTAGAAATAAAACTGCTAAAATCGAAGATAAGAGTACTATGATTACAAAGGAAGAGATAAATGAAAACAATAATGATGATAATAATATTAACAATTGTAATAGATATAATAAAGATTCTACCAGCGTGGATTCTGAATTTGTGGTTAAAGGTAATACAGAAAATGAAAGCTTTGCAAATAGTAATAAAAATAATAGTAATACTATAAGTGCTGGAATAACTCAGAATAATGATACTATAAATGCTAGTATAGATCCTACTAATGATAAAGATAATAATGAAAACATAGAATGTGTAGATAATACTAGAAATGCAGATGTGATAAATAGTAATATTACTTGCATAAATAACAATGCTAATATGAATATCAGCTTAGAAACTGAAAAAGGTTCCTGCGAAAGTAATGTAACTAATGCAAAGTCAAGTATACCAATCTCTGCGAAAAAGAAGAATAGTAAGGGCAGAAAAAAATCCAATAATAAAAGCGACATTAACGAGATAAATTTAAGTGACGATGATGAAGAAATAGTTGAACTTTGTTCAGGAGATGTGCCGTTAGGAAAAGATGAAAAAGTAGTTATGGCATTTACTATGTAGGTATTATCTAATATAAAATTTTCTAGATAATCACACATATAAAATATGCATTATTTTCTAAAAAGGTATATAATATTAAAAGTGAATTTAATATTGTTTAATGTTTTATGAGAAAAATTTAATTTATGTAGGGAGAGATAATAACTATATGAATAATGCACAAGAATTATTAGATTTTATAAATAATGGTAAGACGGCTTTTCAAAGTACTTATGAAATTAAAAATATCTTAGATAAGCAAGGTTATACAGAAATTAAAGAAGAAGATAAATGGGAATTAAAAAAAGGTAGTAAACACTATATTATAAAAAATAACTCTGCATTAATTGCCTTTGAAATAGGGAATGGTGATATTGAAAAAGATGGGTTCAGATTAATAGGAGCACATACTGATTCACCAGGATTTAGAATAAAGCCAAATCCAGAAATGAAAGTTGAAGGACATTATGTGAAATTAAATACTGAAGTATATGGAGGGCCAATACTAAGTACTTGGTTTGATAGACCTTTAAGCGTAGCAGGAAGAGTAACTTTAAAAGGAGAAAATCCATTCAGTCCAAGAGTTGAATTATTGGATGTAAATAAGCCAATCTTAATTATTCCTAACTTAGCAATACATATGAATAGAAGCGTGAATGAGGGCTATGAATATAATAAGCAAAAAGATACTTTACCAATGCTTACAATAGTTGAAGATAAGCTAGAAAAGGATAATTATTTAATTAATTTAATAGCAGAAACTTTAAAGGTAGATTCTAGCGATATATTAGATTTCGATTTGTTTTTATATGAGTATGCAGAAGGTATGCTAATTGGCTTAAATGATGAATTTATATCATGCGGAAGACTAGATGATTTATGGATGGTATTTGCAGGATTAAAAGCTTTAATAAGCAGTAATGAAATTAAAGCAACGAAGGTATTAGTAGCTTTAGATAATGAGGAAATAGGAAGCTTAACATCCCAAGGTGCAAATTCATCAATTTTAGAAAATATTTTAGAGAGAATAACTTTGGGTCTTGAAAAAGATAGAGAAAGTTTCAAGAGAGCATTAAGTAACTCAATAATGATTTCAGCAGACCTAGCTCATGCAATACATCCAAACTATGTTGAAAAATGTGACCCTACAAATAAGCCTATGCTTGGAAAAGGGCCTGTACTTAAAATTGCAGCAGGTGGAAGTTATTCAACTGATAGTTATGCAAGTGCTGTCTTCAAAGGAATCTGTGAAAAAGCTGAAGTTCCATGCCAAGTATTTGTAAATAGATCAGATTTAAGAGGGGGAACAACCATTGGACCTATTACTGCATCAAAATTAAATATACCAGTAATAGATATGGGAGCGCCATTACTAAGTATGCATTCAATAAGAGAATTAGCTACTGTAAAGGATAATGAATATACAATTAAAGCATTTACTGAGTTTTTTAATTAATAGAATTTAAAAAAATAGAGCCTTACTCAATAAAATATAATTTGAGTAGGCTCTATTTTGTTATTTAGAATGAGTTTAAAGTAATAACTTAATAATATAAAAGATTGCTACAATGGGGATTATTTCGATGAAACCACAAGTTATAATCCGTGGTCAATATTAAATTACTTATCAAGCACTAAGGCAGGATTAAAACCTTATTGGGTAAACAGCAGTTCTAATGACTTAGTCAATATTCTATTAGCTAAAGGTTCTTAGGAAGTAAAGAAGGATTTAGAAGTGTTAATAGCTGGAGAGTCCATAACAAAGGTAATTGATGAAAATATAGTTATGGGTGATATAGAAAAATCAAGCGATAATTTATGGAGCTTCTTATTATTTACAGGATATCTTAAAGCAAAAGCAGCTTATAGAAAAGAAGAATATATTTTTTACGATTTAAGTATTCCTAATAGGGAAGTTAAAAGCCTTTATAAAAGCATAGTAGAAAATTGGCTTAAGGATACAATCACAAAAAGTGATTATTATATGATGATAAAGAGCCTAGTTACTGGATATATTAAAATATTCGGTAAGCTCCTTCGTCAATTTGTTTTAAAAAGTATAAGTTATTTTGATGTTGGAGGGGAAAAAGTGTATCATGCATTTGTATTAGGAATGTTAATAGATTTAAATGATACTCATCAAGTATTATCAAATAGAGAGTGTGGATATGGAAGGTACGATGTAATGATAATACCAAAAGATACTTCAAAACTTGATCCTGATGATGAGGAAACCTTAGAAGAAACAGCAAATGAAGCTTTAAAGCAAATTTTTGATAAGAAATATAGTACTGAATTAGAGAGCAGAGGAATAATTAATATAAAAGAAATTGCTATAGTATTTAAAGGAAAAGAAATATATATAAAAGAAGCAGATAAATAAGACACAAGCTGCTTGGATTAGATAAAACTAAATATTGTTAAGTATAATTAAAAGAATACTATTTAAATGAGAGGATGATTTTTGCATTAAGCAGAAGTCATCTTTTTTATGAAATTATAATGTAATTAAATCGTTCGTAACTTTTTTGATATAAAGAATTACAGGAATAATTTAAGTGACATTGAAAAGGTATTTATTTTTGAAACGTTATTAAGGATATTTTTGAGGAGTTTAGATAAAAATATAAAATGAGCGACAATTTGCAACAAATTTTTAACAATATATTTGGTAGAATACAATTAAGTATAGGTCGAAATTATCAAGAAAAAATAAAATTAATAAAAGAGAGAGTAATCACAAGCTCTGAAGAGTTTCTATGAGAACTCTTGATAGGATAGTGTAAAGTGAGGTGTGAAAAATCGAAGCGAATGCAATTTAGAATTAGAAGTACCATGGAGTGGGAAATATCTCTTTAAGTCTATGTGGATTAACTGAGCTCGCTACCATTGATGGCATGACAAATTAATGCTCTGAAAATAGCACCCACGGCCAGGAAACTCAAAAACATATAGAATTTCACCGTCGCGTTCACAGCATTGTAGCATTAATTTGTAATACAATCAAGGACAAGCCTAAAGGCACGCTTTTAGATGGCTAAGTGAGTACCTTAGGCCCGAAAATCTAAAAACAGATAGACATTAAACTACCTTATTTCTTACATATTTAAAATCGTTTGTTGACCAAAATAAATAAGAAGCTGCCATTTTGCAGGCATGTTGTCTGCATTAGTTAACATGTCTATTTCATTTAAAGGTTTCCAATAGTTATAAGGATGTGGTAGTAGGAAGTTGTAGTAGGCAACTCAAAGAGAGACGCATAAAGAGCATCATTCTCACTACCACAACCGCCAGTAACACAGTAAGAGGATTTGAATGTGCGTTTAAGTCTTTCTGCTACTTGTTGCACCAAACGAAATTCAGCTAATACAGCATCATCATTAGTAAGTCCTATAACTTGTGTAACATCAAAATCCTAGCTATTTACAAGCTTACACTGTTGGCTGGCAAGAAGATATGCACTATAACCATCAGCAATAAATTTTAATGATTTATTAGGCAGTTTAGCAAGATTATTGCGATAGTAAGAGCGTTTTGAATTAACGCATTTATGAACTCGAAAATGCTTATGATTCTTTTTAGGAGCTAAAATGTTCCCACAATACGGACAAAGTAGAGAAACAAGTCAATATTAAAAATGGGAAGGGGAGATAATTTATGGAAAGATATAAAATATATAAAAGAAATATTAAAAAACAATTAAGCATAAGATTTGATTATATGTTTTGGTTATTCATATTGTTTATGTGTATTGGTTTTGCTATACCATCAAGTGCATATGCTGCAAATGATAAGTTATATTACTCACTAAGAGATAGTAATGGAGCTACAGCAGGATCTGGAGATATTTTGGGGGTTATGAACGCAGATGGAACTGGGCAAACAACCTTGGTTAGCAGCGTGGCAATGGCTCCAAGCTCAGTTATACTGGATATGGGTAATAATAGAGCCTTTCTTATAGATGGTGCATCGGGGAACAAGGTTATCTATTCAATAAATCTAACAAATAACGCAGTAAGCCAGGTTGCAAATTTTTCTTCAGCAACTTCCATAGGAGGTCTCTCTTATGATCCTGTTGGAGATAAGTTGTATTATTCACTAAGAGATAGTAATGGAGGTACAGCGGGACCTGGAGATATTTTGGGGGTTATGAACGCAGATGGAACTGGGCAAACAACCTTGGTTAGCAGCGTGGCAATGGCTCCAAGCTCAGTTATACTGGATATGGGTAATAATAGAGCCTTTCTTATAGATGGTGCATCGGGGAACAAGGTTATCTATTCAATAAATCTAACAAATAACGCAGTAAGCCAGGTTGCAAATTTTTCTTCAGCATCTTCTATAGGAGGTCTCTCTTATGATCCTGTTGGAGATAAGTTGTATTATTCACTAAGAGATGGTAATGCAGCTACAGCAGGATCTGGAGATCTTTTGGGGGTTATGAACGCAGATGGAACTGGGCAAACAACCTTGGTTAGCAGCGTGGCAATGGCTCCAAGCTCAGTTATACTGGATATGGGTAATAATAGAGCCTTTCTTATAGATGGTGCATCAGGGAACAAGGTTATCTATTCAATAAATCTAACAAATGAAGCAGTAAGCCAGATTTCAAATTTTTCTTCAGCAGCTTCTATTGGTGGTCTTGCTTATTATGATGGAGATCAACCTATAGTAGACCTGGCTAGATCCAACCCTGCTAATGGTGCTTCAAGTATACTTCCTACACAAAATGTACAAATAAAATTTAATGAGAAGGTTATTTCTGGATCAGGCTCATTCTCAATTTACAACGCTGATTCAGGCACATTGATTGAGACTATTCAAGCTACAAGTCCAAACATAACAGGATGGAATTCAGATACTATTACGATTGATCCAAGTGCTACGCTACCAAATGGAAATATATCAGTTCGGTGGTCGGCAGGTGCTGTTCAAGATTTGAATCAAAATTATTTGGTTGCAAACTTAGTTAATACGTACTATCATTTCACGGTTGGCGCTTCTCCAGCAACAGCACCAACTAGTATTGTGCTATCAGGAGGAAGCACAAATTCAGTTGATGGAGTTACAAATGTATCGATACCAACTGCAGGAGGAAGCGATACAACAGGAGCGGTAACAGGCTGGGTAAGCGGAAGTGCAGACAAGATTAAATTTACAGTAACAGATGGAGGAAGCGCATCGTCAACAATAACAATAAATGGCGCAGCATATACAAGTGGAACTGATTATACAATAGGAACAGCAACAAGCCTTATAATAGTAGTAACCACAACAGAAGCAGGTAAGACAACGGAAGTAAGAAACTTCACAGTAACAGTAGCTCCAGCACTAAGCACTAATGCAACAGTAACATCAGGAAGTTACACAGTAGGAGCATTAGTAGGAAATTCAGGAACAATAACAAATGTACCATTTGGAACAACAAAAGCAGCATTTCAGGCAGCATTAGCAAAAGGGGAAAATCATCAAAGCTGGAATGTAACAGGTCTGTCAGATCCAGTAGTGAGTGGAGATATATTAGTAGTAACAGCACAAGACGGAACGACAGTAGCAACATATACAGTAACAGCAAATGTAGCAACAACGTATGCGGCAACATTATCTCAAACAACGAATTTTACATTTACAGGAAAAACAGTAGGATATTCAACAATATCACCACAAACTGTAACTGTAAATAATACAGGAACAGGAAGTATAACAAATTTATCAGTAGCGTTAAGTGGAACAAATGCAAATAGTTTCACATTAGGAACACTTGGAGCAACAACAGTAAGTACAGGAAATCAAACAAGCTTTACAATAAAGCCAAATGATAACTTAGCAGCAGGAACTTACACAGCAACAGTAACATTAACAGGAGATAATGGAATAAGCGAAAGCTTTAATGTAAGCTTTACCGTAAGCGCAGCGCCAGTGGTGCCATCAGTAAATAGTGTTGCAGTAGATCCGACAACTGCAAGTATAGTACAAGGCGAAAATAAACAATTGACAAAAACAGTAATCGCAGTGGGAGGGGCAGCAGAAACAGTAACGTGGTCAAGCAGTGATGCAAGCGGAAAAGTGACAGTAGATGAAACAGGATTAGTAATTGTAGCATCAGATGCAACACCAGGAGATTATACAATAACAGCAACATCAACATTTGATACAAGCAAAAAAGGAACAGCAACAATAACCGTAAGCGCAGCGCCAGTGGCGCCAGCAGTAAATAGTGTTGCAGTAGATCCGACAACTGCAAGTATAGTACAAGGTGAAAATAAACAATTGACAAAAACAGTAATTGCAGTTGGGGGAGCAGCAGAAATAGTAATGTGGTCAAGCAGTAATGCAAGCGGAAAAGTGACAGTAGATGAAACAGGATTAGTAACTGTAGCATCAGATGCTGCGCCAGGAGATTATACAATAACAGCGACATCAACATTTGATTCAAGCAAAAAAGGAACAGCAACAATAACAGTAACCGCAGCGCCAGTGGCGCCAGCAGTAAATAGTGTTGCAGTAGATCCGACAACTGCAAGTATAGTACAAGGCGAAAATAAACAATTGACAAAAACAGTAATTGCAGTTGGGGGAGCAGCAGAAACAGTAACGTGGTCAAGCAGTGATGTAAGCGGAAAAGTGACAGTAGATGAAACGGGATTAGTAACTGTAGCATCAGATGCTGCACCGGGAGATTATACAATAACAGCGACATCAACATTTGATTCAAGCAAAAAAGGAACAGCAACAATAACAGTAACCGCAGCGCCAGTGGTGCCAGCAGTAAATAGTGTTGCAGTAGATCCGACAACTGCAAGTATAGTACAAGGTGAAAATAAACAATTGACAAAAACAGTAATTGCAGTAGGAGGAGCAGTAGAAACAGTAACGTGGTCAAGCAGTGATGCAAGCGGAAAAGTGACAGTAGATGAAACAGGATTAGTAATTGTAGCATCAGATGCTGCACCGGGAGATTATACAATAACAGCGACATCAACATTTGATTCAAGCAAAAAAGGAACAGCAACAATAACAGTAAGCGCAGCGCCAGTGGTGCCAGCAGTAAATAGTGTTGCAGTAGATCCGACAACTGCAAGTATAGTACAAGGTGAAAATAAACAATTGACAAAAACAGTAATTGCAGTAGGAGGGGCAGCAGAAACAGTAACGTGGTCAAGCAGTGATGCAAGCGGAAAAGTGACAGTAGATTCAAATGGTTTAGTAACAGTAGCATCAGATGCAACACCAGGAGATTATACAATAACAGCGACATCAACATTTGATACAAGTAAGACAGGAACAGCAACAATAACAGTAACCGCAGCGCCAGTGGCGCCAGCAGTAAATAGTGTTGCAGTAGATCCGACAACTGCAAGTATAGTACAAGGTGAAAATAAACAATTGACAAAAACAGTAATTGCAGTTGGGGGAGCAGCAGAAACAGTAACGTGGTCAAGCAGTGATGTAAGCGGAAAAGTGACAGTAGATGAAACGGGATTAGTAACTGTAGCATCAGATGCTGCACCGGGAGATTATACAATAACAGCGACATCAACATTTGATTCAAGCAAAAAAGGAACAGCAACAATAACAGTAAGCGCAGCGCCAGTGGTGCCAGCAGTAAATAGTGTTGCAGTAGATCCGACAACTGCAAGTATAGTACAAGGTGAAAATAAACAATTGACAAAAACAGTAATTGCAGTTGGGGGAGCAGCAGAAACAGTAACGTGGTCAAGCAGTGATGTAAGCGGAAAAGTGACAGTAGATGAAACGGGATTAGTAACTGTAGCATCAGATGCTGCACCGGGAGATTATACAATAACAGCGACATCAACATTTGATTCAAGCAAAAAAGGAACAGCAACAATAACAGTAAGCGCAGCGCCAGTGGTGCCAGCAGTAAATAGTGTTGCAGTAGATCCGACAACTGCAAGTATAGTACAAGGTGAAAATAAACAATTGACAAAAACAGTAATTGCAGTAGGAGGGGCAGCAGAAACAGTAACGTGGTCAAGCAGTGATGCAAGCGGAAAAGTGACAGTAGATTCAAATGGTTTAGTAACAGTAGCATCAGATGCTGCGCCAGGAGATTATACAATAACAGCGACATCAACATTTGATACAAGTAAGACAGGAACAGCAACAATAACAGTAACCGCAGCGCCAGTGGCGCCAGCAGTAAATAGTGTTGCAGTAGATCCGACAACTGCAAGTATAGTACAAGGTGAAAATAAACAATTGACAAAAACAGTAATTGCAGTTGGGGGAGCAGCAGAAACAGTAACGTGGTCAAGCAGTGATGTAAGCGGAAAAGTGACAGTAGATGAAACGGGATTAGTAACTGTAGCATCAGATGCTGCACCGGGAGATTATACAATAACAGCGACATCAACATTTGATTCAAGCAAAAAAGGAACAGCAACAATAACAGTAAGCGCAGCGCCAGTGGTGCCAGCAGTAAATAGTGTTGCAGTAGATCCGACAACTGCAAGTATAGTACAAGGTGAAAATAAACAATTGACAAAAACAGTAATTGCAGTAGGAGGGGCAGCAGAAACAGTAACGTGGTCAAGCAGTGATGCAAGCGGAAAAGTGACAGTAGATTCAAATGGTTTAGTAACAGTAGCATCAGATGCAACACTAGGAGATTATACAATAACAGCGACATCAACATTTGATACAAGTAAGACAGGAACAGCAACAATAACAGTAATGACATCAGCAGCAGTAACATACACCCTTAACTATACAGCAGAAGCAGGTGGAACAATTGAGGGGGATTTATCGCAGACGGTGGATGAAGGATCTGATGGAACTACAGTTACAGCAGTACCTGATACAGGTTATCATTTCGTAAACTGGAGTGATGGAAAAACTAATGCAAGTAGAATGGATACTAATGTACATGATGATATAAGCGTAAGTGCAGAATTTGAAATTGATTTACCTAATGATACTGATACAACAACACCAGCAGCTGTAAGAATTAGCGGAAATCAAAAAGTAGATAATACTTTAGAAGCTCTTTTAATAGATGAAAATGGCTTAAGTGTAACTACATCTTCACCAGTAACATATAAATGGTATAGAATAT
Source organism: Clostridium sp. MF28 (assembly GCF_002969175.1). NCBI lineage: Bacteria > Bacillati > Bacillota > Clostridia > Eubacteriales > Clostridiaceae > Clostridium > Clostridium sp. MF28. Next base: position 2,861,905 of record NZ_CP014331.1, on the reverse strand, counting down.
CAGGCAATGATGCTGATAATGGAACACTAGTTGGTGAAGGATCAACTTACAAGTTGATCAGTAGCGATATAGGTAAATATATTAAATTAGTAGTATCTTATATAGATAAAACTTTTGAAAAGATTACATCAAAGATTTCAGGGAATTCATCAAGTGGTAATTCAGGTTCATCAGGTCACAGTAGCTCATCAACATCTAGTAGCAATGCAAGTTCTACAGAAAAAATTACAGTGAAGGTTACAGACGGAAAAAGTGACACTTCAATATCAAAAACTGTAATTGAAAGAACAACAGCAAGTGATGGAACTAAAAAGGATATTGTAACTTATACACCTGATAAAGCTAAAGAAACAGTAGGTGCATTAACGAGTGAAGGAAAAGATACAGCAAGAATAGTTGCTACAGATACAGATAATGATGTATCTGAAACTAAGGTTAATATACCTAAAGAAACACTAACAGCGCTTTCAAGTGGAAATGTAAATTTACAAATAGAAACAGGTGGTGCTATAGTTTCATTACCAAAAGAATCTGTTCAAGGTTTAGCACAAAGTGGACAATTAAATGGAGATTTGTATTTCAGATTAGTTCCAATAAAGGATGAAACAAGGCAGACAGAAATCAAGACAACAGCAAATCAACAAGCTATAATAAAAGCTGTATCAGGAAATAATGGCGTACAAGTATTAGGAACACCAATGACTATAGAAACAAATATGAGTCAAAGGGCTGTAGATATTGTATTACCGCTAAAAGGAATTACTCTTCCAACTGATGCAACTGAAAGACAAGCTTTCTTGAATGATCTTGGGGTATTCATTGAACATAGCGATGGAGAAAAGGTTCTTGAAAAAGGTCAAGTAGTTGAATATGCAGCAGGAGTCTTTGGAATTAAGTTTACAGTAAATAAATTTAGTGATTTTACAATAGTAAAACTTAACAAAAACAATCAAACTGGTTGGAAATTAGATAATGGTTATTGGTATTTCTTTGACAATGCTGGAACTATGATAACCGGATGGTACAAGTCTGAAAGTGGGGACTGGGTATATGATGGAAAAGATACAGTAGGACAATGGTTCCACTTGGGCAGAGATGGAAGAATGGACACTGGTTGGTTTAAAGATAGTAATGGTACGTGGTACTACTTATGCGACGGTAGAAGCTATGGTGCTTTAGGCTATATGGAAACAGGATGGAAATTCATTGATGGTAAGTGGTATTTCTTAAAGAGCAATGGAGCTATGGCAACAGGCTGGACATATGTGGATGGCAGTTGGTACTACTTATATTCTGACGGCAGTATGGCAGGCAACACTGAGATTGACGGTTATAGATTAGATACAAGTGGAGCTTGGATTAACAACTAAAACTATATATATGTCAATATATTTTTAAAACATACTATTTAAAAGGATGATTTCTGCATTAAGCAGAAGTCATCTTTTTTTCTTATTTATGAAATTAGAATGTAATTAAATCTTTTATAATTTTTTTATTCCGCAGATAACATTTGAATTTAAGAATACTTTTTATAATTTTGGTAAAAATATCTCCGTTGGGTAATTGTTATTAATGTTAGGTATATGAAAGAAAATAATAATCGATAATGCAAAATGTTGTATTTATCTTTAGATAAAAAGTATGATTTCCTCATAGCGAGGTACTTTTGGGAAGTTATATTTATAAAGTATAAAGATAAATAGACTATCATATTAACTTATTATTTTTTTTGAATATACCAATAGTAAGAAGGGAGTTTTTTACTTGAGGAGAAATAATTCTTATGGAGTAAGAAAGAATGTTTTAAAAGAGTTAGCTGATGGATTTTCTTGCATCCATGAAAATTTTAGGTACTTTAGCAAATTATCTAAGAACGGATATAAAGTGCTTGGGGCATCTGAATGGCTTCTTGATAATATATACTTAATAGAAAAAGAGTACAAAGCGATAAAGATTGAGATGCCTATAGATTATTTTAAGGGACTATCTTCTATAGGTAATGTTAATTACAATAGAAATAAAGATAACAATACAGATGAAGATAATGAAAATAGGGAACTTATTCCACGCATTTTTGTAGTGGCAAAGGACTATATAAATAACGGGAATGAGATTGATTGTGATAAACTTATATCATATATAAACGGACTTCAAGGCGATATTGAAAACGGAAATTTTAATAATAAAGAGAAAATTTTCACTACAGGAGAATTGTGGGCATTCCCATTAATGCTTAAAATAGCTATAATAATAAATTTATCTAAGTATACTAACGAACTTGTTGATATTCAAAAAGAAATCATAAGAGGAAGAGATATAGCTGAAAAGATAATAGATGCAATTAATAACAATAAGTTCGAAGAAAAAATAGGAAATATTAATGTTGGGAAGAATATTGGACCTTTATTTTTAAGAGAATTTTTTAGTGTATTAAGAGATAATTCTATAGAAGATCCAAGAATAAATGATCTTGTAGAATCTAAATGGAAAGTAAATTCGGATTTAGATAAAAATAATATTAGAAGTGATTTAAGAGAAGAAGTTTTAGAAAGAAATATTGGAGAATACATAACATTTATTAGAAAGATTGAGGGAATAAGCTGGAGAAGATTCTTTGAAGAAACTTCTTTTGTTGAAAAAATACTTAAAAATGATCCTGCGAATATTTATGATAGCATGGATTTTGAATCTAAGGATTATTATAGGCATAAGCTCGAAAAGATGGCTAGAATATCAAACGCAGATGAAATTACTTTAGCTAGCAATATTTTAGAGCTTGCAAGAAATAGTAAAACTAATAAAGAAGAAAATTATAAATGCCATATTGGATATTACTTAATTGATGAGGGAATAAACGAGTTAAAGAAATATGGAAATAATATAAAAACAACTATATCTGCAAATACGTATGTAGCATGCAATATTTTTGGAACACTCTTAATAAGTTTTCTTATTTTATTAATAAGCGGCTTATTAGGTGTTAGATACACTTTGGTACAGTACGTAATTTCGTTCCTTATAATATTAATTCCAGTCAATGAAATAATAATTGGACTTACGAATTATACTGTGGGTAAAGTTGTTGATATTAGATTAATTCCAAAATTAAATTTTAGTTCAGGAATTCCTAAAGGAAATAAAACTGTGGTTGTAATACCGGCTATAGTAAATTCTAAAGAGAAAGTTAAAGAACTTATGAAAAAATTAGAAGTAGCATATTGTGGAAATAAGGATAAGAATATTTATTTTGCTTTGCTAAGTGATTTTCATGATTCTGAGCATGAGACTTCTCCGGAAGATGTTGAGATAATTAAATCAGGAGTTCAATATGCTAGAGATTTAAATGAGAAATATTTTGATGACTTTAAAAACGACCAAGGAGTTAGTGAAAATAGATTCTTTTTCTTTAGTAGAAAGAGAATTTATAATAAGAAACAAAATGTATTCATGGGCAGAGAAAGAAAACGTGGAAAGTTAATGGAATTTATGGCTCTTATTAGAGATGGTAAGAATCATACTTATAATGTTTTTAGCTCGGATATTCAAGAACTGAAACAAGTTAAGTATCTAATTACATTAGATGAAGATACTTTCATGCCTAGGGAAAGTGCTTTTAAACTTGTAGGGGCTATGAGCCATATTCTTAATATTCCTCATATAAAAGGCAATAGAGTCGCAAGAGGATATGGAATAATGCAGCCTAAGGTGAGCATTAGCCTAGAAGCTAAGAATCAAACTTATTTTTCAAAAGTATTTGGAGGAGAAGAAGGAGTTGATGGATATTCCGTTGCTTATTCTGACACTTATCAAGATTTATTTGGAGAAGGGTCCTTTACTGGTAAAGGAATAATATGTATAGATGAATTTTATAAAGTGTTAAGTAATTCTATAAAAGATGATACAGTCCTAAGTCATGATTTGCTTGAGGGTGGTATTGCAAGATGCGGATTATTAAGTGATGTGGAATTTATTGATGGATATCCAGCATTTTATGAATCTAGCTGCAAAAGATTGCATAGATGGGTTAGAGGTGACTGGCAGCTAATAGGATGGTTATTTTCTAATAAAATAAATTTATTATATAAGTGGAAGATATTTGATAACCTAAGAAGAAGTTTATTAGCACCTAATTTACTTCTTGCTCTTATATTATCTCTCACTGTTTTATTTGGAAGAAGTCAGGTCGCACTTCTCGCCTTCTTAGCTTTAATAACTCCATTAGTATTTGTGGTAACAGATTTTGTTGTAACACCTAAAAATAAATTAATGGGAGCATTTAAAACGCTAGAGCAGATAGTGCTAATAGTAAGCTTTATTCCTTATCAAGCTTTTTTGATGCTTGATGCCATAATAGTAACACTATATAGAGTAATGTTTTCTAAGAAAAATCTTTTAGAATGGCAGTCAGCAGAACTTGTAGAAAAAAACTCAAGGAATAATTTTATTAATTATTTAAAGAGAATGTGGATTGCTCCTATAATGGGTCTGCTTGTACTATACTTATCATTTTATAGTTCGTTAGGAGTAGTTACTTATAGTGTAGTAGTTGCGGCATTATGGATAGTTAGCCCTTATATGGCTTATACCATAAGTATTAAACGTCCAGAACACAAGAAGAATACTTTAAAGAATGAAGAAAAAACTTACTTAAGAAAAATTTCTAGAAGAATATATGCTTATTATGAGGATTTTGTTAATGAAGAAAACAACTACCTAGCTCCAGATAACTATCAGGAGAAGCCATTTAAGGGAGTTGCACATAGAACCTCTCCAACTAATATAGGGATGGGAATTACTTCAAGCATTGCTGCATATGACTTGGGATATATAACTATGGCAGAGTTTGTTGACAGAATAGAACTCATATTAAATAGCATGAAAACTCTTCAAAAGGTTAATGGTCATTATCTAAATTGGTATGATACAAAAACAAAAGAACCTTTATGGCCTAGATATGTATCAACAGTTGATAGTGGAAATCTTCTAGGTAACTTATGGGTACTAAAGAGGTCTATGGAAGAGCTTAAACATAATAAAGTTATAAGAGTAAAAGAAGTTACATCTTTGAATGATATTTACAAAATAATTGAAGATGAAGCCCCTAATTTAAAGCTTAAATTTTCTTCACATATTAATATTGGAGAATATATAAATGTATTAAATGAAATTTCCTTTAAACTTCAAGATTTAAAGGAAACAGAGCAGATAATCAGTCTAAAGCAGAAACTTAAGTCGGAAAATAATAATATGAATAATGAAAATAATTTAAGTGATGAAGAGGAAAACAGTATAGGCGAATTAAAACTTGAGAGTGAAGAAGCAAGATATTGGATTGATAAGCTTATAGGTGAGGTTAGAAAAAAGATTAGCTATTATAATTTTATTTTTGAAGGTATAGAAAAGTTATATAGTAAGGAATTTTTCGAAGGAGTCCCAGATATTGTTGAATTAATCCACAGATGCGAGAATTATAGAAGAAAAAATGGGGATAATTTCAGAGGCAAATTTAGAGAAAAGATAAATAATTTCAAAAATTACATAGATAAAATAGATAATATAATACAAGATATTGATAAAATAACAGAAGAAATGGATTTTACTTTTCTTTATGATAAAACTAGAGGACTATTCTCTATCGGATATAATGTAGAGGAAAATTCTCTTGGAAACTCATATTATGATTTACTTGCATCTGAGTCAAGAATAGCATCTTTTGTTGCGATAGCTAAAAATGATGTGCCTTCTTCTCATTGGTTTAAGCTAGGACGTTCCATGACTAACGCATTCCATACTCATTCATTAGTATCTTGGAGTGGAACTATGTTTGAGTATTTTATGCCATCATTAATAATGAGGAATTATCCTAAGACCTTACTTAGCCAAACATATAAGTCTGTTATAAAGGCGCAAAAAAGCTTTGCAAAACAAAAGAAGTCTCCTTGGGGGATATCAGAATCTGCATTTTATGAATTTGATGCGGCAGAAAATTATCAATATAAGGCATTTGGAGTGCCTGGACTTGGTCTTAAGCGGGGACTTGAAGATGATCTTGTAATATCTCCATATTCAACATTAATGGCTATTTCTTTTGATAAAGATTCTGGAATTAAAAATCTTAAAGAACTTGAAAAGTTAGGCGCATTAGGAAGATATGGTTTCATAGAAGCTTTAGATTATACTAAAGCTAGGAAAGATAAGTACATAATGACACTTTCTAAAAGTGATCTTCTTGAGCAGAATATTTCAACAAATGGAAAAAATTATACACAAAATGTGGATAAGTATGAGGATTATGTGGATAACTATGAAAAAATAGTGGATAATACACAGGATAAAAATACAAGTTATATGAATGATAAGCATGTTGATAATGTGAATAATGTGGATAAGAATGATGAAATCAGTAGGATTCACATGAATAATGACGATGAGGGCAATTATGATAACTCAAGTTATCCACAGAAGGTCAATAAAGTTGCAACTTATATGGTACATCATTTAGGAATGTCACTTATGGCTTTGGATAATATTCTATGTAATGATATTTTGATAAATAGATTTCACGATCTTCCTGAGATAAAATCTACAGACCTTTTACTAAAAGAGAAAATTCCACAAAATGTTGTTTTTGAAAGAAATGAAGATTTTTCTGTTAAGAATAGATATTTTGAGGGAGAGGTTTTAATTCCAAGAGTATTTGAAAAAGTGAATCAGGATAGTCCACAAGTATTACTATTAAGCAATGGTGAATATTCATCTATGTTAACAGTAAACGGAAATGGATATTCAAAAAAGAATGATACTATGCTCTATAGATGGAAGGGAAACTCTACAAGTGATGATAGTGGAATGTTCTTCTATGTAAAGAATTTAAATTCAAATGAATATTGGAGTTCAACCTTTGAGCCTTGTAAAGATATTGGAGATAAGTATTCAGTTGAGTTCAATTTAGATAAAGCTAAATTTAGTAGAAAAGATGGTAACATTGAAACTTCGATGGAAGTTTCAATATCATCAGAAGAAAACTTTGAAGTTAGAAAATTAACTTTAAATAACAAAGGAGATAAGGGAAGAAGTATTGAAATAACAAGTTACATGGAAGTGACTTTAGCTACATTCAGTGCTGACGTAGTTCATCCAACATTCTCTAATTTATTTGTTCAAACAGAATATGATGAAAAGGAAAGTGTTCTTATAGGAAGCAGAAGAGGTAGAGTCAAGAATGCAAAAATTCCATATATTTTCCATAAGGCGGTTGTTAATGGAGACTTAGAGGGAAGTATTTCATATGAAACTTCAAGAATAAATTTTATAGGAAGAAATAGAGAATTGAAGAATCCAAAAGCTATGGATAATGATAAGGCTTTAGATAATACTGTGGGAACAGTTTTAGATCCTATAATGAGTATAAGAACAAGAATTAGATTAGAGCCTAACTCCAAGAAGGAAATTTATTATATAACTGGAATATGTGAGTCAAAAGAACAAATACTTGAAATATGCAGAAATAACAATGACAATAGTAAGCTAGAGAGAGTATTTAAAAATTATAGCATAAGTGCACAGCTTGAACTAAAGACTTTAGGAATAAGAAGTGCTATAGCCAATATATTCCAAAGTGCTGCAAGCTCAATTTTCTTTCTAACTAATACTAGAAAAAATAGAGAAGAATATATTAGTAATATTTCAAGGCATCAAAAGGATTTGTGGGCATATGGAATCTCAGGAGATTTACCTATTATAATGTTGTCTATAGAAAATGAAGAAGACATAAATTTAGTATATACCATGGTAAAATTCCATAATTACTTAAGAATTAAGGGAGTTAAGTTAGATTTAATTATATATAATAATGAAGAAGTTTCTTATGATGAACCACTTCAAAAAAATATCATGGAAGTAATAAGGTCATCTAATGTAGGTAATTATCTTAATAAAGCAGGTGGAATATTTATTCACAATAAAGCAACCATGGACGTTGAAATCAAGAATTTACTAATAGGAATTTCTAGAATATATGTAGACAGTAATAATCCATTAAGTTCATATGCATATAATGAAAAGAATTTTAATAGATATGTGGACTTAGATGATGAGGGATTAGATTCGCGTATAGCTTTAAGAAATAATTCAAGGTTTAAGGATAAATATAAGGATGAAAATCCTAACCAAGATACAGATGGTGAAAACATACCTTATGAAGTATATGATAATGATGAAGAAGTAATTAATATTCATGATTTAATAAAGAATATTAATGAGCCAGAAGATCAAGATGATATTGATGAATTAGAAATAGATAAGAAATCTAATCAAAGTAAGAAGGAAAGAGAGTTAGTTTATAACTCGGAAATTTCTAGTTTAGTTGATTTAGATTTAGATGTATCAAAAGATTCTAATAATTATATTAAAGATGTGGATGAAGATCCCGATGTAAGTGATTTAGATTTCTTTAATGGTTATGGTGGATTTTGCAAGAAAGATAATAGTTATATAATAAAACTATCTAATTACAGAAATACGCCAGCACCTTGGATTAATGTTATTTCAAATGATGACTTCGGATTTCATATATCAGAAGTAGGATCAGGATATACTTGGTGTGGAAATTCTAGAGAAAATAAAATAACACCTTGGAGTAATGATTATATTAGAGATCCTATAGGAGAAGCATTATATATTAAAGATAATGACTCTGGTGAGTATTTTTCAATAACGCCAAAACCTGCAAGAGATTCAGGTGATTATTTAATAAAACATAGCTTTGGATACTCTGAATATAGGCATACAGCATACAATATAAAAGGAAAGCTAGAAATTTTTGCTCCTAAAAATGAAAGATTAAAAATTCAGAGGGTTACGCTAGAAAACTTAAGTAATGATGATAGAAGTATTTCACTATTCTACTATGCAAAACTTGTTTTGGGTGTTTATGAGTATGATAGCTCAAGATATATCTCAACATATATAGGTGGAGATGAATCACACTATAAAGAAACAATAGATGTAGTAAATGGAAGCAGCATTAAAAATAGTAATGAAGATTTTACATTCAAAAATAAATTTATAGGTGCTCATAATCCATACAGTGAATATTTTGGAAAATTAAATGCTTACTTAACCATTATAGGTGGGAAAGAATTGAGTTTCACTGGGGACAATAAAGAGTTTTTAGGTATTGGAGGAGAAACCTTTAGTCCTGAGGCTCTAAAACATAATAGGTTAAGCAATAAGTCTGGTGGGATCTATGACCCTTGTTTAGCAGCACAAACAAGCATTATGTTAAGAAAAGGTGAAAAAAAGGAACTACTAATCCTATTTGGTCAAGACGAAAAAGAAAAAATAGATGAATTAATAAGTAAATACAAGATTTTTGGAAATGCAGAAAGTGAATTAGATAAAGTAAAACAATATTGGAGCAATTTCCTAGGAAATATACAAGTTAAGACACCAGATAAGTCATTAGATTATCTTTTAAATGGATGGCTTTTATATCAAACTCTAAGTTGCAGATATTTAAGTAGAAGTGCATTTTATCAAAGTGGTGGTGCTTATGGATTCAGAGATCAGCTCCAAGATTCTATGTCACTTGGCTTTGTAAATCCAGAAATAACAAAGGCGCAAATACTAAGAAGTGCTTCAAGACAGTACGTAGAAGGCGATGTTCAACATTGGTGGCATCCTGTTGTTAATTCAGGAATAAGAACTAGATTTAGTGATGATTTATTATGGCTTCCTTATGTAACTGCCGAATATATTAACTCCACAGGAGATTACGATATTTTAAATGCTACTGCTCCGTACTTAGAAGATGAACCTTTAAGAGAAGGTGAGGATGAAAGATATACCATAGTAAATCAATCATCAAAGGAAGGAACTATATATGAACATTGCTTAAAAGCTATAGAAAAGAGTTTGAATTTTGGTATTCATAATATTCCTTTAATGGGTAGTGGAGACTGGAATGATGGAATGAGTACTGTTGGAAACGAAGGAAAAGGAGAAAGCGTATGGCTTGGTTGGTTCCTATATTCAATACTAGAAAGCTTTATTGAAATTGCAGATAAGCAAAACGATAAGCAAACAAAAGAACATTTTCAAGAAAGAAGAGAGTTTATACGAGATAACCTAGAGAAAAACGCTTGGGATGGCGGCTGGTATAGAAGAGCATACTTTGATGATGGTACACCTCTTGGTTCAAGAGAAAATCCAGAATGCAGAATTGACTCGTTAGCTCAAAGCTGGGCAATTATATCAGGTGCAGGACAGAAGGAACGTAGTATTGAAGCAATGGAAGCCGTGGATAATAACCTTGTAAAGAAAGATAAGGGAATGATCTTATTGCTTGCACCACCATTTAGTAATTCTAAGTTAGAACCAGGTTATATAAAAGGATATGTGCCCGGTGTAAGAGAAAATGGAGGTCAATATACTCATGCTGCAGTTTGGGTAATACTTGCTTTAACTAAACTTGGGCTTGGTGATAAAGCAGTAAGCTACTTTAATATGATAAATCCTATAAATCATGCAAAAACAGAGTTAGAGTGTATGACATATAAAGTAGAACCTTATGTAATGGCAGCAGACGTGTATATAAAAGAGCCTCATGCAGGAAGAGGAGGCTGGAGCTGGTATACAGGAGCTTCAGGATGGATGTACAGAGTTGGCGTTGAAAATATCTTGGGACTTAGAAAGGTTCAAGACAAGGGATATGCTATAAATCCTTGTATACCAAAAGCTTGGAACGAATTTGAAATAAAGATTACAAATGAAAAAGAAGATTACACTATAAAAGTATCTAGAGCAAATAATGAAAATGGATTAAACGTAAATACTAAGAATAATGAGCAAAATAATAATTATCAAAGTGATGTAACATCCATACCTTATAGCTCAGAAAATAGTGATAATCAAGTTGTTACAAAGGTAGTTGTAAATGGAGAAGTAATGAAAGATAACTTAATTCCAAGAAACAGCGGTAAGCTAGAAGTTTTTGTATACTTAAAATGAGTATATAGATAAAACGAATATAATCTATACTTATGCGTATGCCTCACCGAAATGAATAATATACTTTTGTTCCAGTTTCGAGGTAATTGTGATGGGTGATTCCAAGGCTATAAAGTTGCACCCAAAGTGCTAGCCTCAAATAACAAGCGCTCACAGAGAAAGTTCGAAGAACGAAATGTGAAATTTCGATTCTCACTTTTTGAACTAGCACATTTGGAATAGTTCAACCTTCCACTTAGAACTATCCAGCGAAAATTTCACTAGTCCGCTGGAACAAATTTGTATCTAATTTCGGTTTTCCCACACATAAATTTAAGCTGTATAAGATGATTTTATAATTATCTTATACAGCTTTTTGGCTTTAAGAGAAGTATATAGATTTTGAGTTATAAAGCGAAATTATTTAAATGACTTAAGCTGTATGAAAAATTCAAAGTGTTACCATGAAATTGTTATTACGTATCCGCAGTAAATCTATTCATAAAATTAAGTCTAAGACTAACTTTTCTTTAGAATTTTATTAAATATGTAGTTTATTATATAAAAAACATTATAAATGTTGATAATAGCTAGTAATATGTTATAATTTATCAATAATGCATGAAAAATAAGCATAACTTGTAAAAGAATAAGTAAATTTAATGTAATAAACATAATTTTTATAGTGTAAAAAATAATTCTAAAACTACTACTTATTTTATAAGAAATATTGATAAGGGGAGAAAATAAATGGGATTGATTAGAAAACAATATGAAAAGACAATGGACAAGCAAACAAATAATAAAGATAAAAATAGCTCTGTGAAAATAAAGAGCATAAAAAGCGAACTCCTAATCACAATGCTATCAATATCCGTTGACTGACTCTTGGAATTATTTTATGTGTAAGCACTATTTTATCGAAATATTATGATAATGAAATAAATAGTAAGAACGAAATGTTATCTAAGCTTATATCAAAAAATGTTTCTTCTTTTATGGATACGGCGTATAAAGTGACAGAAGATCTAGCATATAATTCAGAAGTAAGAGAAGGAAGTAAAGATACAAAGGAAAAAGTACTTAAAGAAACTAAAGACAGAAATCCATATTTTGAATTATTATATATGCAGGATGAAAAAGGAATGCAGACTGGGAGATCATCAGGGGATCTTGCTGATAGATCAGACAGATGGTGGTTTTCACAAGCAAAAAGCTCTTTATCATCATTTGTATCAAAGTCTTATTATTCTGCTTCTTCTAAGAATCCAGTAACTTCAATATTTGTTCCTTTGGTTGAAGATAATAAGTTTGTTGGAGTAATGGGGTCTGATATTAATTTAGAAAAATTGCAGGAAGTAGTAAGTGAATATTCAGATGAAGCATCAGGAAGATATTCTTTCATAATAGATGGAGAGGGTGTTGTTGTTGCACACCCTAATACCGAAGTGATTGAGGAATTATATAATTATAAAAACCAAACTAGAACAACTGGAGTCAAAGAGGGAAATCCTAAGGAAGAGCCGATAGAAGTATCAGATGGACTAAAAGAAATCATAGCTCAGTTAATGGCTGGAAATGATGGTAGCATTAAATATAAAGAAAATGGTCAAAATTACTATGCATCTTATACGAACATAAAATTAGATGGAAATTCACTTAATTGGTCAGTTATAACAGTTCAAAAGGAATCTAGTGCAAAGGCTATTATAAATAACATAACAGAAATCTCATTAATCGCAGGCTTAATAATATTACTTGCAGCAGCTGCAGTAATCATGTATGTGTCGAAAAGAATTTCAATGCCTATAATAGAAATATCAAACTTATTATCTATAGCATCAACTGGTGATTTTACAGTGAAATCTTCTACTAGAGCGAAAAATGAAATTAAATTATTAGGTGAAAGCTTCAATGAGATGATGAGCAAGGTTTCTGCTTTATTAATCGAAACAAAAGATTTGACTCATGATATGAAAGAGAGTTCTGCAATTTTGGCTGAAAAGTCTCAGGAAACAACTAATGTGGCAAGAGATATAAATATTACATCACAGGAAATAGCGCAAGGAGCATCTAATCAATCTAGTGGAGCAGAAGAGAGTGCAAGACTTGGAGAAGATATGAGGGGAGAATTTAATGAGTTAGAGGAAAAGACTAATCTAATGATTAATGAATCAATCAATTCATCTAAAGCAATTGCAAATGGAATTAACAAGGTTCAAGATTTAAAAGAGAAGGCACAAACAACAATTTCCATTGTAGAAAAAACTCAAGGAAATATAGAAAGCTTAAGTGATAAATCTAAGAATATAGAAAATATACTTGGAGTTTTAAAGGGGATCGCAGAGCAGACTCAGTTACTCGCGCTAAATGCATCTATAGAAGCGGCAAGAGCAGGAGAAGCTGGCAAAGGTTTTGCAGTAGTTGCAACAGAGATTCAAAAATTATCACAAAATTCAGCAGTATCAACTAAAAATATAGCAGAGATAATTTTAAATATAAAGCAGGATATATTAAGCAGTGTAAGTGATATGAAAAAAGTCAAAGAAGTATCCATGGATCAATTTGTTTCAGTAAACGAAGTGAATGAAGCCTTTAATAGTATTACGCAGGCAACTGATACAATAACAACTGCAATAGATTATATGGGAAGCTTTGTTGAAGAAATGAATGACAAAAATGAACAAGTAGTAAATTCAATAAATAATATTGCGGCAATATCAGAAGAAACAGCAGCATGTTCACAGGAAGTAACAGCATCAATTCAAACTCAAACGGAAGCTATTTTAGAAGTATCACAGGAAGTGGAAAAACTGAAAGAAAAAGCTGAGCGTTTAGAAATGGAAGTTGATAAGTTCAAAATTTAATAAATTCTCAATGTAAATAGATATCATGTTACTATTCTGGTAGTAATATTGATATTTATTTGCTATATCACATAAATTATTAATAATTACTTGATAAATAGTAAAAACTTTTTGTAGAAACTGTAAAAAATCTGTTGAAAATACTAAAGATTGAATATAGAATAATATCTGAAAAATGAAATGAAACCCAAATAACCATTTTGCAAGGAGTATACAAATGAGTTTATATTATAAGTTGAAGCATAATATAGTTGATGTGTTTTTCATATTTTTAGGCTGCATGATTGCATCCTTAGGGGTAAATCTATTTTTAGTACATGCAAAACTTTTAAGTGGTGGTGCCACTGGTATTGCACTGATTTTAGAGTACACTCTTAAAGTTCCATCTGGAGTAGTAATCTTAATAATTAATTTACCGTTACTTGTATTGAGTTATAAAAAACTCGACAGATCATTTACGATTTATACAACAATAGGGATGCTTAGTCTTTCAGCTTCTCTGCTTATAACAAAACCACTTTCGCGCCTAATTGATATGAATGGTGATTTACTTATCTTTTGTATATATGGTGGGGTTTTATGTGGTATTGGTTACGGAATGGTATTTTTAAGACATGGTTCCACAGGAGGAACAGATATTATAACCATGCTTATTAGAAAAAAATATTCGAATTTTAATATAGGAAGTTTGGGATTTTCTCTAAACTTGATAATAGTTATTATAGGAGCATTAATATTTGGTATTCCACAAGCATTGTATACTCTTATTTCTTTGTTCATTCAAAGTACAGTTCTTGACAGAGTATTAAAAGGATTTAGCAGTAAAAAACTTCTTCTTATTCTAACAAGAAAAGAAAAAGAAATTATTGATTATGTAATAAAAGATCTTAACCGTGGAGTTACATCTTTGTTCGCGGAAGGTGAGTATACTCATGATAAAAAGAAAATGCTTTACTGTATTGTAAGCTCACACCAAATGGTTGAACTAAAAAGTATTGTGCATCAGATAGATCCAGGAGCTTTTATAACAATTATTGATATATCTGAGGTTAGAGGTAAGGGCTTTTTGACAATTTAAAATAGGTTAAAAATATAAAAGTCCACCATAAAAATTTAATTTATGGTGGACTTTTTGGAAATAAGCACTAAATTAAAATGATAAACTTTAGTGCCTGAGTATTATGGGGTACGAATATTATTCTTACCAACAGCGGGAAATTTATTCAAAAATCTATTGAATTTTTTGCAGTGCTTATTGTTGGATTTATTATAAGTATTTATATAACTAATCATCTCCATCTATTTCATAATTATCGGGAGAAAGCATATCTTGTGTGTAATCAAATTCTTGACTAGCTATATTATTTACAACAATAGGGTCAACTGCTGGATTAGGCATATTTATAGGAAAATCCACGCCAGTTGCACTTTCAACATCATCTCTGCTTGGATGATAATTAGTTCTCATTTTTGGCAAGTAGGAATTAGTAAAGTCTTTTTTACTACCATCTCTCACATCGGAAGTATGAGATACTTTCTTTTCTTTACTCATATAAAATCACTCCTAACTTAATTACTTTTATTATATAGATTCGTGTTGCAATATCTTTGCTTAAGCTTAAGAATTTCTTTTTTGTGAATCAGTGTTCTCGTTATCATTTTTATTACCAGAGTTTTTAGATTCTGGTGAAAAAATATAACTTAAATCTGGAGCAGGAACATCTTCTGGAGTTGGAACATATGGATATTTACCTTTACTCATATAGAATCACTCCTAATCTTATTAAACTATCTTATCTTAATTTATTTATATTAAATCACTATATTTAGATTCATCAGAGTCGCCGTCAGCATTTAGATCAATAAGCTCTGTATCTAGATTAGTTCTAGATATATTTGCATTATTTAAACTTTTAGCATTTCTTTCACCTGAATCAGCAGTCTTTCGTACATTTTTAGAATCAGAAGCCCTTGATTTTGATGAATTTTCCTTACTATACTCTTCCATTGGATAATCATCGCCAGGGTTTATGCTAAATGGAATTTTTGATTGACTCATAAAAATCACTCCTATCTTTTGCTCAATATTATTTACAATATAAATATAGATTTAGAACAGATTTTGACTTGTTATAGATAAGCCAATTATAAGCTGGATTTATACTATGAAATATATCCCAAATAGAAATGGGTAATATACTTTTGTGGAATGTTTCATTGGTAATTTTGATGGATTTGATTCTTTGGCTATAAGTTGTTCCAAATGTGCTAGTTCAAAGCTTGTTCTTTGAGGCTAGAACTTTGGGTGCAACTTTATAGCCTTAGAATCACCCATCAGAATTACCTAGAAACTGGAACAAAAGTATATTATTCATTTCGGCGAGTTATATGCATAAGTTCAGGTCTTAGTTGGGTTATCTATATAGATAAAGTTATATTCATGCTATTTATATTAGTGATTTTGGTTTGACTGGTTCAGGATGTTCCAATCCATTAGCATTTTCAATACTTTTTTCACTTGGAGCATGGTCGGCTTTTGAATCCGGAAGATACATACTTTTTATTTTTTTTAGTTCAGAATCATTTGGGTCTGATGGATGTGAATCAGTTAATTCTTCTTCAGAATAATATTTTTCATTTTCATTAGATGACATTTTTTCTTTACTCATTAATAATCACTCCTAACTTCTCAAATATTATGATTTTTATATTCAAAAGCATCTTCATAATTCATAGCAACAGGTCCTGTTACTGGATGCGGTTTAGAAGATGTTGAACTCGTTATATTTTTATTAGGACCGTCAGTCGAAAGGGGATTTAAACTTCTAGTTGGTGCAATGTTATCTCGTCCTTCTTGCCTATTAGAAGATTCAGGCCTTGTACCAGATAACTTTTCAACATCATAATCTCCTGGAGTAGGATTATATGGTGTTCTTTCTTTGCTCATTGTAATCACTCCTCACGTATTAAATTTTGAAATTTATTTATAGTACATAATGTCTAAAATTTTGCGATAACTAAAGTAAATAAAACTTAGTTATATCTTATTATCTGAAAAAAGAGTCGTATTAATGCTAGAAATATTTAGATTTTATATAAAAAACATGGTAAAATTATGTTAAGTGATTTTTTTTTGTTATTTTTAAAAAATTCACTTTATAATGGATGAGGAGGAATTTTATGAATAAAAATATAAAAAGAATAATTGCGATCACAGTTGCTGTCAATACAATTTCAACAATTTCACCTACGACATTAAATACATATTTTGTAGGAGCAAAACCTGTTTATGCGTCTTCATATTCTCCAGACGATGAACAATTAAAAACTCTAAAGATAAAATCTTTAGATGGAGAAACTCTTGATTTGCGTGATGGGTATAATGGAGATACAGTAAAATTAAGCGATGAAACAGAATACTATACAAAGCTTACTGATGATAGTGATGGAATTAAGATAACGGCTGACGCTGAAGGTGATGATTATGTAGTTAAGATTTTTACATCTGATGCAGAAAATGCTACAGCTTATGATCCAGGAGATGAAATCTTACTTGGAAAAGGTGATACAACTTTATATATAAGAACTTATAAGTCTAAATCAGAATTTAATAAAGTAAAGAATAATGTATCAAATTGTAAAGAAGAATATACGCTAAATGTAAGAAAGACTAAAGAAAGTTCTTATGAGGATGATTCTCAAGATTCGATATATTTAGATAAGATTGATTTAAGCAAAGGAAATATAGATTTCTTAAAAGGGAAAACAAGCTATGATATAAAAGTTGATGAAAATGTTGATAGTATGTGGATTAAAGCAATTCCTGAGAGTAATAGCGACAGAGTCAGAGTAGATGGATCTTTAGTAGATTCTAGCGATAATTATAAAAAAACTGTATCTTTAGATAAAGGTAAAAATGAGATTAAAATAAAAGTTACAGATAGTAAGGATAATCAAAGAACATATACATTAAATGTTACTAGAGGAGACGATTCTGATAACGAAGATGATATATACTTAGATCATATAACTTTAAGTGAAGGCGATATTGACTTTTCTAAAGATGATAATTCATACAACGTTGATTTAGATGAGTCTGTAAGTAAAATAACTATAGGTGCAGAGCCAGAAGATAGCGATTATTCAGTTACAATTGATGGAGATGAAGTAAGATCAAGTGATGACTATGAAAAAAAAGTATCATTGGATAAAGGGAAAAATGTCATAAAGGTAAATGTTGAAGATGAGTTAAATGATAAAAAGAGAACTTATACTTTGACTATAAATAGAGGTAAGGAAGCAGATGATAGCAAGGACAATAATACTGGGGATACATCTGATAAAAAATCTCAATGGGTTCAAACCGATGATGGTTGGAAGTATTATGATGAAAATGGAAAAGTATTAAAAAGTTCATGGCTTTATGATAAAGATCAAAAAGTATACTGTTACTTAGATAAAGATGGTCTAAGAGTTACAGGCTGGCATAAAGATAATGAAAAATGGTACTTGCTAGATAGTAAGGGAGCAATGCTTACAGGTTGGCAAAAAGATAATGAAAAGTGGTATTTATTGGGATCTGACGGAGCAATGCTTACAGGCTGGCATAAAGAAACAGTAGATGATCAAAAAAAGAACACTGATGCATCAACTAATTCAGGAGATAATGATACTAAAAAAGTTGATAATTGGTATTATTTAAATCAAGATGGATCAATGAGGACAGGCTGGTTATCAGATGGTGGAAAGTGGTACTTCTTTAATGCAGATGGAACAATGCAAAAAGGATGGTTAATTGACTATAATTCAAAATACTATTTAACTGAAGATGGTAGCATGGCAACTGGAACAAGAACTATTAATGGAAAAGAGTATAAATTCAATAATAGTGGAGCTTTAATACTTTAGGAAAATATTATGAACATTAATTTAATTGTACGTTTAATTTAGTTTTTAGATTAAATTATAGATGAGACAAGTGAGACTTGAATTTATGACATAGTTCGCCGAAATAAGGATTATGCTGTTGTTTCAGTTTCTAAGGAAATTATGATGGATGATTCTAAGATCACAAGTTGCATCCAAGATGCTAGCCTCAAAGGCGAGCTTTGAACTAGCATACTTGGAACAACTTTTAATCTAAGAATCAAAACCATCAAATTCCTAATGAAACATTTCACAAAAGCATAATTCTTATTTCTAGTTGGGATATATTTCATAGTATAAGTCTAGCTTATAATTGGATATAGATACCCACGCTCGAAAGTAGACTTATACAATTATCTAAACTTAGCAAATTCAATAGCTTAATTAAGTGTATAAGTTAATATACGCCTCTGTTTATCTATATTTGTAATCACAAGGGTCATACTATGGAGAAAACATTTGAAAATGAGCTGTTAAAGGTTCTTAGTTGCAGGTTGTTCCATTTTATTTTGGGTTCTCGAACTTCCTCAGCGAATGTAATGAGTTGAGCTTCAATAGGAAAGTTGGAGCATGCTAAAGTGTGTGCAACCTGCTGCTTAGATCTTCAACGATATTTTCATAGCTTTTCGGAATCAAAATATTTATGATTTCGGTAAGTTATCACATAAATCTAGTTTTAAAGATATTTATCTATACTAGTAACTAAACAAGAACTCGCTTTATTCTTATAAGTGAGTTCTTGTTTTAATTAATCAAATGATTGCTAAATTAAAGTTTAAACCAACAATATTATAGATTATTCAATTATAGATTGTTCATGCGAAATAGCTACATATATTATGGGATAAAAATTATTTTATATCTTTTGATGATATGATATATACATTAAAAAACAATTCTTCATCATAAGTCTGAAAATGTTGCAAGAATTTTAGTAGAAATTTTGAAATGTGCATTGTGAATTGTAACATATATAAGTTAATTATTTATAAAAAATTAATATTTATATAATAGAATTTTTAGAACTATGTAGTATACTTGGAATAGTATAGGATTATAGTTCTATATTTATAATTAAATTAAGTTATGTTATTATAACTATATAATGTTTATTTATATAATAAGTAAGTTATGTAAAAGTAAATAGATTAATTTTATGAATAAAAATAGGGAGGAAGTTTATGCATAAAAAAATTAAATATATAATTGCAGCAACTCTTGTGGTTGCAGCTGTTTCAGGATTTGCACCAAGTAACAATTTTCTATTAGGAAGCGTTGAAGCTTATGCATCAACATATAATGATGCTAGTAATGGAGAATTAAAATCGTTAGATTTGACTTGGGGTAGCGGAAGTAAAATTAAATTGCTTGATAGTTATTCTGGAGATGAAGTAGATTTGTCAAGCGATACTGACTATTATGTGCAGCTTAAAGGTGTGAGTGACTTTAATGTAGCTGCAGAAGTAAAAGGAAGCGGATATGTAGTTAAGATGTTCACTTCATCAAGCAGATCAGAAAAAGGTGAAGATGTTGGACAAGATGTTAATATCGGTTCAGGATATAAAGATATCTATCTAAGAACATATAAGAGTGAAGAAGCATATAAGGAAGCTTATAATGACGGAGATGTAAGTGATTGTGAAAAGACTTATATTATTCATGCAAGAAAAGAAAGTAGTACATCAGAAGCAGAAGAAGATAGAGAATATGCTTATTTAGATGGAATTTACTTAAGTGATGGAAGTGTTGATTTTTCCAAAAATAAAACTTCTTATGATGTGAATGTTGGTGAAGATGTTGATAAATTAACTGTTAGAGCTAACCCTGACGATGATGATGATTATATAGAAATTAACGGAAACTCAGTATATGAAGATGACAATTTCGAAAAGACAGTTAATTTAGATAAAGGAAATAATACTATAACAATATATGTTGAGCATGAGGATGAAGATACAACTTATACTTTGAATGTATATAGGGGTAAATCAGCAAATAAAACTGATTCTTCAAACGGCCAAAACTTTGCAATTCAAACTCAAGAAGGCAGCCTTAATGCATGGCAAAGAGTAGATGGAAAATGGAGATATGTAGATGGTACAGGCTCGGTTTTAAAAAATAAGTGGTGGTTTGATAAGGATACTGGAAAGAATTATTATTTAGGACAAGATGGCTTTAGAACTACAGGATGGTTTAGTGATAATAACAACTGGTATTATTTCAACGAGAACGGTGAAATGCAGACCGGATGGGTAAATACAAATAAAAATTGGTATTATCTAAATAAAAGTGGAGCTATGCAAATGGGATGGTTAGAAGATTCAACTGGAAACTGGTACTACCTTGATGGTAGTGGAGCTATGGAGACAGGATGGATTGAAGATTCAAACGGGAAATGGTATTACTTAGATTCTACAGGTAAAATGATAAAAGATTCTGCAATAGGTGCATATAAATTAGGCACGGATGGAGAATTAGAATAATAATACTTCTGTTAAATAAATTGTAAACTTGTGTGTGTCAAGTGCACAATAATGAATTAAGTGGTAAAATAATCATAATATGTAATTAAAGCACAATCAAAAAATAATAGACAAGTATGCATACCTATTATTTATTTCGCGTGCTTAAAGTGGAGGGAGAACATTATGAATAAAAATTTGAAAAAAATAGTTGCAATTGCATTAGCAATAGGAGCTATCTCAGCAGTAGCGCCTGTAACAAATATAAATTTCTTAACTACAAAAGCTTATGCATCATCTGATGACGATTCAAATGATGAGACTGAACTTGAAAGCTTACAATTGCTTACTGAAAGCGGAAGCAAAATAAAGCTTTACGAAAGCAGTAGCTATGATAGCGATGATAAAGTTGATGCAGATGATGTGGAGGCTGGTGAGAAGTATTTTGCTAAGACTTCATCAGATACTATAAATATAGATATAGACGGACCAAGTTCAAAATATGTTAGAGTTTTTAAGGGAACTTCAGATTCTACTAAAGGTAAAAAAATAAGTAGTGATATAAGTTTAGATAAAGATTCAACTACGACTCTTACTGTAAGAGTATATGATGAAGAACCAGATGATGATGTAAGATATGAAGATGACGATTATTCAAGTGAATATACAATAAAGGTTAAATGTACAGCTGATTCTTCGGATTCAGATGATGAGGATTCAAGTGACAGTTCAGATGATTACGATGATATCTACCTAGATAGACTTAGTGTAGATGGTCAAAGTATAAGTTTATCTAAATCAAAAGTTGAATATACTTATAATGTAAGCAGTGATACAGATGAAGTGACAATTAAAGCAACTCCAGAAGATGAAGATTATGACGTTACAATAGATGGCGATAGTGTAGATGATGATGATAAGTACAAATCAGATGTAGATTTAAAAAAAGGTGAAAATAAAATCAAAATTGAACTTGAAGATGGTGATGATGAAAGAGTATATACATTAATCATAAATAGAGGAGGCACATCATCAACTACAGGAAGTACAACAAATACAGCTTCAGGTTCACCAAGCAGTGCAACTGATGTTGTAGCAACTGTTACAAATAAATGGGTACAAGTTGGCGGAAACTGGCAATATAAAGATGCAACAGGAAATACAGTGAAAAATACATGGGTTCAAAATTATTTTGTACAAGCTGATGGAAATATGGCTACTGGGTGGTTAAATTATAGTGGAAAGTGGTACTATCTAGGTTCTGATGGAGCAAGAAAAACAGGATGGCAACAAGCAGGTGGAAAATGGTACTACCTAGACTCAGAAGGTGCAATGCAAACTGGATGGGTTAGAGATTTAGGTAGTGGAAAGTATTACTATTTAAATAGCGATGGATCTATGGCTTATAATACAATGATTGGTAAATACAAGCTGGGATCAGATGGAGCTTGGATTAACTAAGAATATAAATAGTATAATAACTGAAAAAGCAAAAGAACGTTTATTTAATAGACGTTTCTTTTGCTTTAAATAAATATATTTAGCAGTCGCAAATATATTTACAATATTTTATATTAGTGGTAATATTACTAAAAAACTCAAAAGGCCTACTTTAATTGTTAATCCTGATATATAATTAATTAAGGATGTATTTACTAATTAAATATATAAGTAGAAACGGGGGAAATAAAATGAAGAAAAATATGATTAAAATAGTTTCAATAGCGTTAGCTCTTGGAATCGTTTCAGCAGCAGCGCCTGCTACAAATATAAATGTATTAACTACAAAAGCTTTTGCAGCAACTGATAACGATGATGATTATTTAGATCGCTTAGAATTAAATGATGAAGACGGGAACAATATAAAACTATATAGTGATAGCGATTATAGCAGTAAAGTAAATGCCAGTGATGTAGAAGAAGGAGAAACTTATTATGCAAAAACTTCATCAGATACTGTAAGTATAAAAATTGATGGGCCTGATGAAGACTATGTTAGAGTGTTTAATGGAACATCATCTTCTTCAAAAGGAAAGGAGGTAGGGGAGGATGTTGATTTATCAGATGATTCTTCAACTACAACTCTTACTATAAAGGTGTATGGCAAAGAACCAGATGATAATATGAGATACAAAGACAATGACGATTATAATGTTTTAAGTACATATAGGATTAAAGTAGAGAACGCAAATTATAGTCAAAGCAAAAATAAGGATAATATTTATTTAGAAAGACTTAGCGTAAATAATAATAAGGTTGAGTTATCAAAATCAGAATCAACTTATACTTATAATGTTGCTAGTGATGTAAAGAGAGTAACAATTAAAGCAACACCAGAAGATGACGATTATGATGTTACTATTGATAATAAAAATGTTCAAAGTGCAGATAACTATAAAAAAGAAGTAGATTTAGATGAAGGCACAAATGAGTTTGAAATAGAACTTGAAGATGGTGATAAAGATAGAGTATATACTTTGATAATAAATAGAGGAAATTATTCATCAAATGGTACAAGCTCGCAAGATACAGCAGAACCAGAACATCAAGATAGTATTTATCTAGATAAACTAAGCATTGATGGAAGACTTTTCTCATTATCACAATCACAAGTAAGTTATAGTTCTAATGTCCCTAGTGATGTAAATAAAGTAACAATTAAGGCAGAACCAGAAAAAGATTTTTATACAGTTAAGGTTAATGGTGATGAAGTATTTGATGATGATGATTATAAGACAACCGTTAATCTAAAAGATGGCGAAAATAAAATTAAAGTAGACGTTAAAAATGAAAATAGTGGTGAAGAAAGAGTTTACACTTTGACTGTGATTAGAGGAAGTGTGACTTCAACACAAAATAACACCACTGGAGGAGAAACTAATGCTAATAAATGGGTACAAGTAAATGGAGCATGGAAGTATAATGATGCATCAGGAAATTCTGTTAGAAATACTTGGGTAGGAAATTATTATTTACTTGACAGCGGAAATATGGCCACTGGATGGTTAAATTATAATGGAAGCTGGTATTATTTAGGAAGCGACGGAGCTAGGAAGACAGGCTGGCAGTTAGTAGATGGGTCTTGGTACTATTTGGATTCACAAGGTAAGATACAAACAGGTTGGATTAAAGATTCAAATGGAAAATATTATTATTTAAATAGCAATGGTGCTATGGCATATAATACAACAGTAGGCGGATATAAATTAGGGTATGATGGTGCTTGGATACAAAAATAGAAATCACCAGATTAGAATGAGAATGCATAATAAAAGTGGAGGGATAGACTATGAATAAAAATATAAAGAGAGTGATTGCAATTGTACTAGCTATAGGAACAATTTCAGCGGCAACACCAGTTTCGAAGATAAATCTATTAACTACAAGGGCTTATGCTTCGACTACTAATGATGAAAGTACATTGGATAGCTTATCATTAGATGATAGTGATGGTAATAATGTAAAACTGTATGATGATAATGATTATAAGAATAGAGTTAAGGAAGAAGATGTTCATGAAGATGAAACATATTATGCCAAAACTTCATCAAAAACTGTAAGTGTGGATATAAGCGGGCCAGATGATAGATTTGTCAGGGTATTTAGAGGAAGTGCAGACTCTACTAAAGGTAAAGAAGTAGGGGATGATATTCAGTTGACAGATAAATCAGTTGTTACTGATCTTATTATAAAGGTATATGGCAAAGATCTAGACGGTGAAAGTGTAAGAAATAATGAGCATGATGATAATGAGTATGATCTGCTAAATACATATGAAATAAAGGTAAGACATGTAGACGAAGCTGATTCAGATAAAACGGATTTTGATGATATTTATTTGGAGAGACTTAGCATAGCTGGAAGTACTATAAATTTATCAAATTCAATAACTAAGTATACTTATAATGTAGATAGTAATGTAAACCAAGTAGCAATTAAAGCAACACCAGAAAATGATAACTACGATGTTACTATTGATGGTGAAGATGCTGATTATGATGATAATTATAAGAGGACTGTTAACTTGGAAAAGGGTCAAAATATCATAAAAGTAGAAATTGAACATAATAATAAAGATAGAGTATATACTTTAATTATAAATAGAGGAAATGTTTCTTCAAGTAATACAAATAATAGTTCAACTAATACTAATACAAATACAGGAAGTAAAGATGTTAAAGCTAATCAATGGGTACAAACAAATGGAATATGGCAGTATAATGATGCAGAAGGAAAAGTGGTAAAGAATAGTTGGATACAAAATTATTATTTAAATTCTGATGGAAATATGGTTACAGGATGGTTAAATCTTAATGGAAACTGGTATTACTTTGGAACAGATGGAGCTAAGAAAGTTGGATGGCAACAATCAAGTGGAAAATGGTATTATCTAGATTCAGAAGGAAGAATGCAGACTGGATGGGTAAAAGATAGGAACGGAAAATATTATTATTTAAATAGTGATGGGTCTATGGCTTATAACACTAAAATTGGTGTATATAGATTAGGCGCTGATGGGGCTTGGATTAAATAAATTTAATTTTAATCGGGTTAAAAATAAAGAACGCTTATGAAATAGGCGTTCTTTATATTATTTTATATAAGGCAGAATAAAAAAATAACCATGGTATTTTGAACTTGTTATTTTATTTCATATGCCTAAAAGGAGAGGTAATATATGAACAGAAATTTGAAAAAAATAATAGCCATAATATTAGCTGTAAATACTGTTAGTACAATTGCACCAGTAGCTAATTTGAGTCTACTAACTACTAAAGCTTATGCAGCTAATAAAATAACTAATTTAACAGTAGAAGATTCAAACGGAGATAATATGTCTCTTTATAGTGAGAGTGATTGTACAGATAAGCATAGGGTAGACAGTGATGATGTACAGCCTGGAAAGACCTACTATACCAGAAAAACTTCAGCAGATGAAATAAATATAGATGCAGATGGGGTGGATTCAGATAATATAAGGGTATTTGAAGAAACATCATCAGATACTGAAGGAAAAGATATTGGAGAGGATGTTGACTTATCATCTGGAACAAATGTTATTACCGTAAGAGTATATAACGGAGATCCGGGAACAGTAAAATATAGTGATAATTCTTATGTAAATGAATATAAGATTAGAGTAAAATATTCTGAATCAAATGATGATGACGATGAAGATTCAGATAATGTATACTTAAGCAGTATTACGTTAATGGGAGGGAATATAGACTTCTCAAAAAAAGTTTATACTTATGACGTGCAGGTTCCAGAAGATTTAAGTAAAATTACAATACGTGCAAGGCCTGATTGCGATAGCGGTAAATATGATGATTATAAGGTAAAAATAAATGGAGTAAAAGTTGATAAAGATGATAAATTTAAGGATGATGTATCATTAAATAAAGGGAAAAATGTAATAGACATAAAAGTTGAAGATGATGATGATAATGAAAGAGTATATACTTTAAATATTACTAGAGGTAAAGATAATTCAAATAATAACTCTAAAAGCAGTGAACAAGCAGAAGTTACCAAAACAAGTCAATGGGTTCAAGTTGATGGGAAATGGCAATACAAAGATTCAACAGGTAACTCAGTAAAGAATACTTGGGTGCAAAACTATTTTGTACAAGCAGATGGGAATATGGCGACAGGTTGGCTGAATAATAATGGAAAGTGGTACTATCTAGGCGATGATGGAGCTAGAAAAACAGGATGGCAATTAGTAAATGGAAATTGGTATTACTTAGATTCACAAGGAACAATGCAGGTTGGATGGATTAAAGATATAAGTAATGGAAAATATTATTATTTAAATAATGATGGGTCTATGGCTTATAGCACAACAGTTGGTGAATATAAATTAGGATCAGATGGAGCTTGGTACAATAGATAATTAGGAAGAAAATTTTGAATTAGTAGATAGTGTTGCGTAGTGAGAATCCTAGCCGAAATTGGATACATATTTGTTCCATAGGACTATGAAAATTTCGCTGAAAGGTTCTAAATGGCAGGTTGTGCCCATTACTGCATGTTCCCACTTTCAGTGTGACAAGCATTGAATGGAACAACCTCCCATTAAGAACCTAAGCAGCTTATTTTCAAATGCCTATTTTACAAATATGTATCCAATTTCTCTGTTGTGATATTTCAAATTCTCAATATTGAACATTATATGGATAAACGGTATGTAATTAATAATGAAAAAATTAAATTTATAAGAAAAAAGGTACCAAAATGAATTTAAGTAGTTGTATTGTATAATGAAAGTTTATTTGGGTAGTTATAGAAGGTATTCATTTAAAATGAATTATACCCAAGTAGATCAAAATTATAAAAATAGAACTATAAAAAACTTAATAATACAATTTTAGTTGAATATATTAGTTAACTTAGAATTTAATGAATTTATTTTCTAATATTGACTAAAAAAATATATTTATATATTTTTTAAAAAAAGTACCCAAAGTGAATTTTGGCATTGTATTATTTAGTGATATTACAGTAAATACTAGGAAGAACAGTAAATTATGAAAGTTAATAGCATTTTATGTACAAGCATTATGTAATGTGGTATCATGTTATAGTTAATGTAAATATGTAATAAATTACATGTAATTTATACAGGAATATACATTAGTAGTTATTATATAACTTTACATAGTTGTACAATAATGCTATAATTTATCTGAATTTTAAAATTTAGGAGGAAAAGAAATTATGTTTAAAAGAGCAAACAAAATTACATCTTTATTAGTAGCTGCTGCTTCAGTTATGGCTTTAGTGCCTGCTTATGCTGCAGACGTAAAAAAAGTTGATTCAGAAGACGGGACTGTATACAATGCAGTAGCATACAAAGATGGTAAATTCTTTGTTGATGGAGAAATCAACGATGATGAAGAAGCTTACTATGTAGCTGACGGAAAATTCAACAAATTAGATGATGTTGATTCAGGAGATGAAGCAGTTCTATTTGGAGAAAAATACTTAGATGTATCAGACGGAGACTACACTGTTGATTTAGATAAAGGTAGTGTAACTGATGATGACGTTAAAGGTGATACAGCAGACGATGCTGCAGCAGCTTTAAGAAAGAAAATTAAAGATGATACAGATGATAGATATTTAGAAAGTGAAGCAGAAGGCGTTAAAAATGAAGATGATCTTGCTATAATTGGAGGAGCAAAGTATGACAAGCCTTGGTATGCTACAACATATACTGCTTCTGCAAAAGCTATAGGTGATGTTAATGGATTAACAGCAACAAATAATAAGTTCAATGTTTATACTGATACAAATGGTGCTTACATTGATGCAGATTATAACTTAGGAAAAGTAAAAGTTACAACAACTGCTGACGGTGCTACAAAAGAAGTTACTGTAGAAAACACAAACGATACTTATGATGCAGCTGGTTCTAGCGATTCAGGAAAAGATAAAGTAAGTGCAAGTGTTAAACAAACTGCAGTTTTAACACAAGATAAGGATAATATCTACAGACTTGTAGAAGTAACTGTTAAAACAGGTCATGGTGTTATAACAGAAATTAATGGCGTAAAAATAGCTGACATTGGTGCTAATACAGTATTTGGTGGTACAAACACTGAAGTAACATTCCCAGCTATCCAAAAGATATCAAAAGCACAAGCTTCTGATGATGTTGATGGAGCTAAATATGCTAAAACAGTAACTACTTATGCTTTATCTGATGATTCAGGAAATAAATTAGATGAACAAAGTTTATTTGTAAAAACTGATGGTACTGCTGTTACTACAACTAAGTATACTGTAGCTAATGGAAAGCTTATAGCTTACAATACTGATATTAATGACAATAAAAAAGTAACTGTTGATGCATATACATTAAAGACAAAAGGTGGATACTACTACGCTGATGAAGAAGATAAGAGCGAAGAAGATTGCGAAGTAAGTGCTCAAGATAAAACAACAGCAGCTGTTCAAACAGACGTTGATGGAAATCTTTGGAGATTAGATGGTGGATATATCTACAAATTCGATAACACTGATGATTGGGATAAAGTTTACAAAGTAGACGGATCTTTCGATGAATTATCAGTTTACGATAAAGACAACATGGTTGCTTGGAGCGAAGATGATGATGTATATTCATTAATCGGAGGAAAGAGCGATGATAATAAGGGTGATGACCAAGGAACAACTCCTGTAGTTAAAGCTGGTTGGGCTCAAACTTCAGCAGGATGGACTTATGTTAAAGCTGATGGAACTAAAGCTACTGGATGGTTACAAGACGGTGGTGCTTGGTACTACTTAAAAGCTGATGGTACAATGGCTACAGGTTGGATTCAAGATGGAGCAACTTGGTACTACTTAAACGGATCAGGTGCTATGCAAACTGGTTGGTTAAATGATAACGGAACTTTCTACTACTTAAATGGATCAGGTGCTATGTTATCTAACACAACAACTCCTGATGGATACTATGTAGGAGCTAATGGAGCTTGGGTTAAATAGTTTTAATCTGAACTTATTAGATAAATAAAAAAGGACAAGGCTTAGCCTTGTTCTTTTTTTATCAATAATATTATTATATAATGAATTTACATTTGAAACTCTAATGGGCTAAGTGCTCAATTAAGATTAGAAAGTAGAAAATCAATTGTTATATATTAGATAGGAAAAGATTTTATGTATATGAATGCTTTGAAGAATATAAGAAAAAATAGAGTTGATCCTCCTATGTAGAGGTTTGATTATTTAATTTACTTATATTTAGTATATAATAGTCTATATGAGTTTAAAATAGTTTTGGGGTAATGTTATTAATTTGTCTATAAGGTTTTAAATCAAGAGCTACTACTACTGACTATTTTCTTAAGAAATTCATATATGCAGCAACAAAGCTAGCGGTCTTATCAATAAATACTACAATGGCTATTTCCAACCTTGCTTTCAGGTCATACAACTCATTCTTAGATTTATTATCAATAATAGTACTTATTTTCTAATTATAAAGTTTAACTGCAATTATTTATGTTAATCTATTTTCTATAAATGCTTTTATTAGATTTTTTTATGCTTCTTTGTTGCTAATATCTGTGTATTTTCATGTGATGCTATATTGATAAACAAGTATTTTTAATACCGAATAAGCTACGGTCAATATAGTCGCATAAGATTATAATAGAAACTATTGTAATGAGTTAAAAATTACCATCTTTAGGTAGATAGATAGCGTTATAAATCAGAGGAACGACGAATTTGCATGTTATTTTCATTAAATATGCCTTAGGAGTTAGGGCGTCTAATTTATGAGAAAAATCTGTATTAATGCTTTTTATAAATAGTTGTTTACTATTGTTAAAATATATTTTAATGTATTCTCTTTAAAGTATTATTTGTGAGGGGATTACAGATACTTTTGTAATTTGTATCTAATAATTTATCTTAAAGGGAATAAGGATAGACATATGTTTCTTTGATTTAAGTACTATTCTCAAATAAAATTTATTTGACATTTGAATATTTATTAGTTATATACTTTAGTTTTGGATGGAATATATTGCAGAAGAATTTTATTACTTGAGTTTAATTTTAAATAAAGTTCTTTTAGAGAATTCATTACATTAGAGAGTATGGAATATTAAAAAATATAAACATTCCAAAACTTATTGTATTTAAATGGTAGAAGAATTAAATACAATAAAAAAATAACCAAGAAGTAATCTGTATTCCCTCTTGGTTATTTAATACTAATCTATTAAGATACAATTATTATTTATTACTTTTCTTACGAAGATTTTCCCTATTCATAAAGTTAATTGCAATACCAACCCCGAAAATTATCCAAAATATTGGAGCTACACCTACAACTGAATCGTTAAATATCCCAGCAAATAAGTATCCAATAATACCTAGACATGTAATAGCACCTAAAGCTTGATTTCTATCTTCAAAGTTGTTTTTTAGAGCATAAAGCTTTATACTATCAATAATGTAAATAAGCAGCATTGCTATAAATCCAACTAAGGCAATTACACCATAATTTATTGCTATTTGTAAATAAAGATTATGAGCTTTGTCTACAACTATATTTGGAGTATCATAAGCATAATATTTTCCTATTAAATCACCTTGTGGAAAGTCAAACACAAAAGTGTCAGGACCAGTTCCAAGTATCATAGTATTTTTTATGAGAGGAAGAGATCTAGACCAAATGTAACCTCTAGAAGATCCTAACTTTTCTTTACCTTTAAATCCAAAGGTTTCAGGAGCTTGTAAATCAATATAATTCTTTGTGCTCATATCTATTAAGTGAAATACTTTGTTGTCATTTAACTTGAATAGGAAAGTTGGTTGATTGTTTATATTTAAAAGAAGTGAGTCACTGATAACTG
Organism: Clostridium sp. MF28; assembly: GCF_002969175.1. NCBI lineage: Bacteria > Bacillati > Bacillota > Clostridia > Eubacteriales > Clostridiaceae > Clostridium > Clostridium sp. MF28. The sequence continues at coordinate 2,830,282 of NZ_CP014331.1, read as the reverse complement.
ACTTCTTATCAAGCTTTCCAAAAGCAAATGTGATATTTTTAAAAGCATCAATATTTGTTGATAGTACTTTACCATTTAAGGAATATGGAACAACTTCACCATTTGAATTTTTAAATACAGGATTACCACTTTCATAAGTTATTTTTAAAGTATCATTAGGTAATACAACTTCTGTAGTTGAGTCAATATACTTAATGTCTTTTACAGGAGTATAATTTGTATAATCAAAATCACTAGTATCTTTAAAAATGCTGAAAGCATCCGATGCTAAGCTAGGAATTCTTTTGAAAAGACTTCCTTTAGATGCGAAGTTTGCGCCAACAAGCAATATAATTAAGGTAATAATACCAATCAAGATTCCCTTCCAACGTTTAATAAGAGGTTTAAAGAATATTATAATACCAAATATTAAAGCACCTAATACACCAATAATCCCTGAACGTGCAGTACTTCCAAATAAGAGCCAAAATGAAAGAAGAGTACCAATAAATGATAGAATTTTGTACATAACTTCATCTTCGAAAATTGTGTAACAAAACAAAATAGGCAAAGTAATTGCTACGAAACTTCCCATGTAATTATAACTAGCCAAAGTGCCATAAATAGTTCCTTTTTCGTTAAGTAAATCTATGCCTGAATTTGAACTAGCACCCGCGATAGAAGCACCTAATGAAGTTTTAATCAGATCTTGTCCTATATATTGGAAAAGTCCTAAAAAGGCATTAATAAATACTAAAATTAAAAGCGGAGTAATAATATACTTATAATTATTAGTAGTTTTAAAAGTATAAAGTGAGTATAAAAAAAGTACTATGTAACACGCAATAGTTATAAATCCTTCAGCTCTATCAAACATTCCCCAAAAGGATACTTGTTTATATTTTGAAAATATTGCAGATAAAAACGTGAAAAGTGTAAATAAACCACATGCGATTAAAATATAATTAACCAACTTATCTTTTCTACTAAATATTTTCTTGAAGAAAATAACACAAGTGATAATTAATATAACGGAAAATATTATTAAAAGAAGAGCTTTTCTTTGTGAAAACAAATCCGCTTTAACTGTAGTACCCCATATCTTAATTGCATTTTCATCAAGTTTAACAGCTGCCACTCGAACTATTATAGGTACAATACTTAATATAAATGCAATAGGTAAAAAAAAGTTAAAAGACTTTTCATTAGAATTGTTTCTGGAATTTGTCATTTTCTACACATCCTAATATTTTTATTTTTGTAATTTACAAATGTTAATATGTAATATTATAGCATTGAGAAGAAGCTATTGCAATGTACGCGAGCACCTATAAATTTATATAAAAATTGAAGAACGATAGAGTGAAATGATTTTGTTCTAAGAAATAAAGTACTATATCTAAAGTACTTTATTTCTTAGAAATTATAATAATGCTGATTTTATTTAAAAGCATTCTTTATGATTTGAACTAAGTATTTTAACCCAATTCCTATAAATACAAGAAATGTCACAGCAAAATTGTACTTTTCATAATAATGTTTTTTATAAAAAATCCACATTGCCTGATGAAAGTCATATATGACTTTAAATCTTTTCTTTTTAGAACTGCCACCTTTATAATGTATGATTTGTGCTTCAGGGTAGTAGAGTATCTTATATCCCAATTCTTTAATTTTATAGCATAAATCTATATCTTCACCATACATAAAAAAATCTTCATCAAGGCCACCTACTTTGTCAAAAATAAGTTTTGGCATAAGCATAAATGCTCCAGTAAGGCAATCAACTTCTCCAATATCATCTTCCCTTAGATGAAGTGCATTATATTGTCCATACTTTGATGGATTTTTTTCGTGTAATTTCAAAAAATAATATAAAGAGGCTTTAGGAGTGGGAAAACCACGTTTGCAAGCATGATCTAGCTCACCATTGGCTAAAACTACTTTACAACCTAATGCACCAATGTTTTTATCTTTTTCCATTTTTGCTATACATTTTTCTAAACAATTTTCTTTAAGCACAGTGTCAGAATTTAATAATAGTATATATTTTCCTCTAGCAAATTTAATTCCGATATTATTTGCTTTTGCAAAGCCTAAATTATCTTTATTTATGATTATATGGAGTTTTTTTGTTGTTACAATATTTCTGAATTTATCTTGCAATTTATTGATGCTACCATCGCTAGATGCATTATCTACAAGTATGACTTCATAATTAAAGTTATGATGTTCTTTAATTACAGACTCTATTGTTTGTTTAGTGAGATCATAGGTATTGTAGTTTACAATGATAATAGATAATTTCACGTTTTTTCTCCCTTGATAGTTTTTGTTAAGTACATAAAAATTCCTGATAAGAATAAATAGAAATTGAAGTTTCGTTATAAATTAATTTCATTATTTGTCGACTTAGTGCTATTTATCCTGATTTTTTCATTATTTTTAAACCCTTTGAAGGCAGTTTTAAACAATATACTGATATCCATTAAGATATTCCAGTTTTCTATATAGTGAATATCAAATTCAATTCTTTTTTTTATAGAAGTATCACCTCTATAGCCATTTACTTGAGCTAGTCCAGTTATTCCAGGTTTTACTTGATGTTTTACCATGTAAAGAGGAATTTCATTTTTAAAGTTTTCAACAAAATGTGGGAGCTCAGGTCTAGGACCTACTAAGCTCATATCACCTTTTAATACATTAAAGAATTGAGGTAATTCATCTATGGAAAATTTACGAATAAAGGAACCAAATTTAGTTTTTCTAGGATCATTATCGGTACTCCAGCCTGTTTCCTCTTGTGAATTAATTTTCATGGACCTAAATTTATACATAACAAATAAATTTTTGTTTAATCCAACACGTTTTTGCTTAAATATTATAGGACCATTTGAAGTGAATTTAATAATCACAGCAGTGATAATCATTATAGGACTTGTACATAATATTAAAAAAAGTGAACCTAGTATGTCTAAGGATCTTTTTATAAAGGCATTTCCTAAGTTATCTAATGGAATTCTTCTTATATTAATTAGAGGAATGCTTCCGAGTTGGTCAATATATGGTTGGCTTGGAATATATTTATAGCAAAATGGTATTATGGAAATTTTTGTACCACTTTTTTCGCAATCTGAAACTATATTTTCTAAATATTTTGCATCTGATAGATCAAGAGCACAAACAACTTCATCAGGTTTATATTCATTTAAAACATTATATAAATCAGAATAGTTTCCAAGCTTTCTGCCCTGGAAATTAGATGCATCTGATACATATCCAGAATAATTATATCCAAAGCTTTTATTATTTTTAAGAACGTCTAAGTATTCATTTGCAACCTCTCCGGCACCAACAATTACTACATGTTTTAAATTTAACCCTTTAGTTCTCATTCTTGATAATATTTTTCTTAAAATCAGTCTTTTGGCCATTATTAACATAATATTCACAAAGTAAAAAATGATAATAACTAACCTTGAAATGTGTACCAATTTTAGAACAAATAACAATGATAGAAGAACAGCAGTAAGAATTGTGTTGGACTTAATTATTGCGCTACATTCTTTTACAAACGATCTTGTTCTAAAAGAGTGATAGAGGTTAAAAAAATTAAACAAAATTAGATTTATTGGAATTATTATAACAGAAAATTCAATGTATGTAGTTAAAGTTATGTAATAAGTGTCAGGTGAAAAAATATAAAAACGAATTAAGTATGCTAGTGTAATTGAAATAAATAAAATTATAATATCTGAAATAGCATTAAATTTATTCAATAGGTTTTGATTTTCCTTTATCATCTATATCATCCTTTATAGTTCAAATTTAAACTGCTTCATTATCGTGTCATTGTGTTTTAAATGTCTAAATATTTACTAAATAACAAAAAAACATATACATATTTTAGGTGTATAATATCATTTTACATAAAAGTTTGCAATAAATAAAGGGTTTCAATAAATTGGACTAACTACCAATGTATAATTATAGGAGTAGTCATTTATTTATTCTTTATAATATGATAAAATTTAGTATAGAAGTTGAATAAAGTGCATATATTTCAAATTTAAAGTCTTTTCTATTAATAAGAGGCTTGAAAATTTTTAAGTGTTTAGTTAAGCACATTTATCTAGAATGATTGAACAATATTTTAGATAATCAAAATTCTATAGAATTGCGATATATTGAAATTTTAGTAAGTAAAAGTATATAGGAAGAAGTGATTATTTTGACAAAAGGTATAATACTTGCGGGTGGAAGCGGGACAAGGCTTTATCCACTGACTATGGTAACTTCAAAACAACTATTGCCAGTATATGATAAGCCTATGATTTATTATCCATTATCAACCTTAATGTTAGCAGGAATCAAGGATATATTAATAATTTCAACACCTAATGATCTACCTAATTTTGAAAAGTTACTAGGTGATGGATCTAGATATGGAATAAATTTATCTTATAAAGTGCAGCCCTCTCCAGATGGACTAGCTCAAGCATTTATTTTGGGAGAAGAATTTATAGGAAATGATAATTGTGCAATGATTCTTGGAGATAATATATTTCACGGAAATGGACTTAAAAATCATTTGAAAAAAGCAGTAGAAAATAAAGGCCGTGCAACAGTTTTTGGATACTATGTAGATGATCCAGAACGTTTTGGAGTAGTAGAATTTGATGTTAATGGAAAAGCTGTATCGTTGGAAGAGAAACCAGAGAATCCAAAATCTAATTATGCTGTAACAGGGCTTTATTTTTATGATAATAAAGTATGTGAATACGCTAAGAGGCTAAAGCCATCCCAAAGAGGAGAATTAGAGATTACAGATTTAAATAAAATTTACCTTGAACAAGGAAACTTAGATGTAATAACACTTGGAAGAGGATATGGATGGCTTGACACTGGAACAGTAGATAGTTTAACAGAAGCTTCAGAATATGTAAAAGTAATTGAAACTAGGCAGGGACTTAAGATAGCTTGTTTGGAAGAGATTTCTTATAAGAATGGCTGGATAGATAAGAAAACATTACTTGAAAGCGCAGAGCAATATGGAAAGAGTCCTTATGGACAACATTTAAAAAATGTTGCTGAAGGGAAAGTTATTTATTAATTTCTAAATAATGAATCAAAGAGAGGTATCTATAATGAATTTGATAAAAACTAAATTAGAAGGTGTTTACATAGTAGAACCACAAGTTTTTGGAGATGAAAGAGGATGGTTTATGGAAACTTACTCTAGAATAAAAACACCAGAAATTGCTTGTGACTTTTGCCAAGATAATCAATCATATTCTAAGGGAAAAGGAATACTTAGAGGAATTCATTTTCAAAATGGTGAAAATGCTCAAGCTAAGTTAGTGAGATGTGTAAAAGGCGCTGTCTTAGATGTAGCTGTAGATTTAAGAAAAGGATCACCTACATATAAGGAATGGGTAGCTGTGGAACTTTCAGCAGAAAATAAAAAACAATTATTTATACCTAGAGGCTTTGGGCATGGATTTTTAACATTAACTGATGATGTTGAGTTTGTTTATAAAACTGATAATTATTATAATTACGAAAGTGATAGAAGTATAAAATTTGATGATCCTGAAATTGGTGTTGAATGGGGAATAGAAAATCCTATCCTTTCTGAAAAAGATAAAAAAGCACCATTACTTAAAGATAGCGATTGTACATTTATATATAATAAATAATAATAATGGACTTAAAGAATTGACAGTTGACAATGTACAATTGGCAATGAAGGATGAAAAGTTTGTAGTCTTTCTAAAGAATTAAATTTAAGAAGTTCAATGGGATTTAATCCTAAATTGTCGATTGTCAATTTTCAATTGTACATTGAAAACGGAGTGTGAAAAATGAAAATAGTTGTAACAGGTGGAGCAGGGTTTATAGGTGGTAACTTTGTTCACTATATGCTTAATAAATATAAAGATTATAAAATTATCTGCGTAGATGCGTTAACTTATGCTGGAAATATGGAAACACTCGTATCAGTTAAGGATAATTCTAATTTTAGCTTTTATAAAATAGATATAGCTGATAGAGATGCAGTATATGACATGTTTGAAAAAGAACATCCTGACATGGTAGTTAATTTTGCAGCTGAAAGTCACGTGGATCGTTCAATTGAAAATCCAGAAATATTTTTAAAAACAAATATTATTGGTACGGCTGTTCTTATGGATGCTTGTAGAAAATATGGAATAAAGAGATACCATCAAGTATCAACAGATGAAGTTTATGGAGATTTACCTATTGATAGACCAGATCTTTTCTTTACAGAGGAAACTCCGATACACACTTCAAGTCCGTATTCATCAAGTAAAGCGTCTGCGGATCTTTTAGTGGGTGCATATCATAGAACTTATGAACTACCAGTTACAATTTCAAGATGCTCAAATAACTATGGGCCATATCATTTTCCAGAAAAGTTAATTCCGCTTATGATAGCAAATGCGTTAAATGATAAGGAATTGCCTGTATATGGAACTGGAGAAAATGTACGTGATTGGCTCTATGTTGAAGATCATTGCAGAGCAATTGATCTAATTATTCATGAAGGAAAAGTTGGAGAAGTATATAATATTGGTGGACATAATGAACGTACAAATTTACAAGTAGTAAAAACTGTACTTCATGAACTTGGAAAACCAGAAACATTAATAAAATATGTAACAGATCGTAAAGGGCATGATATGCGTTATGCAATAGATCCTGCAAAGATTCATAATGAACTTGGATGGCTTCCAACAACAACTTTTGATGAAGGCATCAAAAAGACTATCGAATGGTATTTAGATAATAAAGCTTGGTGGGAAAATATTATTAGTGGAGAATATCAGAATTACTATGACAAGATGTATGGAAGTAGATAAGCCATTAGTATCTATATTACTAGCTGTCTATAAACCAAATGAAAACTGGTTTATAGAACAGTTGATTTCATTAAACGAGCAAACTTATAATAATCTAGAGCTATTTGTTTATGATGATTGTCCTGATTTTCCAACAAGTGAAGATTTTTTAAAGAAGTGCATAACAAATTTTAATTACACAGTTATAAGAGGAAAGACAAATGAAGGCTCTAATAAAGCTTTTGAGGAACTTACGAAAATTGGGAATGGAGAGTTTTTTGCATATTGTGACCAAGATGATATTTGGGAAAAAGATAAGATATCTATAATTATGGATGAATTTAAGGAAGATGATGTAACTTTAGTATGCAGCGATCTTTCGATAATTGATGAAAATGGAACGAAAACAGCAAATAGTATAACTGAAATTAGAAAAAGAATAATATATAAATCAGGATATGATTTAACCGAGGGTTTGTTAGAAAGAAATTTTGTTACAGGTTGTGCAATGATTGTAAGAAGCAATATTGCTAAGAAAGCAATACCATTTGTTGATTCATTGGTCCATGATAATTGGATTGCAATTATAGCATCAATAAATGGAAAAATAGAGTTTGTTAATAAACCATTAGTTAGATATAGACAACATAATTCAAATCAAACTGGTATTTTAAAAGGAATATACGATAAAAATACTTACTGTAAATTTAAAATCGAAGATGTTTTGGAAAGGTATATTTCATTAAAAAACAGATTGGGATATATTGGAGAGTTGCAAGGGCATCTAAATTATTGCATAACATCTCTCAGGGCTAGAAGAAGCTATTTCTTGAAGCCTTCATTAAAAGAATTGAAGATTATTATAAAATATAGTAAATATTACAAAGCATCAATTGTGTTAGAAATATTTCTACCTATTATGCCTGAATTTGTTTTTAAGTATATAATTAGACTAACTAAAAAGGGGATATTATAAAGGAGCGTATATATATGATTTTAGTTACAGGAGTAAATGGTCAATTAGGTTATGATGTAGTTAAAGAATTAAATAGAAGAAATATTGAATGCCTAGGAATTGATAGAGCAGAATTAGATATTACAGATAAAAATGCAGTTAAGGATTGCATTGGAAAATTAAAACCTGATTGTGTTATACATTGCGCAGCTTATACAGCTGTTGATAGAGCGGAGGATGAGGAAGAAGTCTGCGCTAAAGTAAATGTATATGGTACAGAGAATATAGCAAAGGCTTGTAAGGAAATAGGCGCTAAGATGATTTACATATCTACTGATTATGTATTTGATGGGAAAGGAAATACTCCGTTTGAAGTTGAGGATAAAATTGAACCGCATTCAGTTTACGGAAAGACTAAATATGAAGGTGAATTAAAGGTTAAGGAAGTTTTAGACAAGTACTTTATTGTTAGAATTTCGTGGGTGTTTGGAGTTAATGGAAATAACTTCATTAAAACAATGCTTAGATTAGGAAGTGAAAAAGAAAGTTTAAATGTTGTTTGTGATCAAATAGGAAGCCCAACATATACAGCAGATTTAGCACCACTTTTATGTGATATGGCAGTTTCAGAGAAGTATGGCGTGTACCATGCTACTAATGAAGGATTTTGCTCTTGGGCTGAATTTGCTGGGGAAATTATGAAAGAAGCTGGACTAAGTTGTAAAGTAAATCCTATTCCTACAAGTGAATATCCAGCAAAAGCACAAAGACCTTTTAATTCAAGGCTTTCAAAGAAAAGTCTTGTGGATAATGGTTTTGGGTTATTACCTAATTGGGAAAACGCATTGGATAGATACTTAATAGAATTGAAATAAGAGGAAATATATAATATGAATAAGAGAAAGTTTATTAAATTAACAATATTAGTATCATTAATTTTTATAACAAATATATTAATATTTAAATTTTGTAACATAGATGATAAAAATATAACATTAAGTTATAAAATAGTATCGAATGAACAAGATAGCTATCAAGTATTTTATGGAACTGACATGCTATGGAGTGAAGAACAGTCGCAAAGAAATAGTTATACAAATATAAATAGACAAGAAACACTCAAATTTTCAATTCCAAAAGATATAACAAATTTAAGATTTGATTTTGGTGAACACCCAGCAAATATAAATGTATCAGAGATTAAGTTGTCATGCTGGGGAAAAAGTATAAATATAGATTTGAATGAAATATTAAATGAGAATAACGAAAATCAAATTGGAGAAGTGCAAGAAATAAACAATTCTTTAAATATAGAGACTATAGGTAATGATCCATATGTAGTATATAAAATGGATTCAACTTTAATATCTGGTCTTATTGAATATGAGGATTCTATAAATAATGCAATTAAATTAGGAAGTTGTATTTTAATAGATATATTAGCAGCAATTGTCTTAAGAAAATCAAGAAGTGTTTTGATATTAATCCAAGAATTAAAAAATAACAAGACATTAATATGGAGTTTATCAAAAAATGATTTTAAAACTAAGTATGCGGGATCATACTTAGGAATAATTTGGGCATTTATTCAGCCAATAGTAACTATATTGGTTTATTGGTTCGTTTTCGAATATGGATTGAAATCAGGTTCTCCTATTAAAGGAGTACCATTTATAGTATGGTTTATGTCAGGTCTCGTACCATGGTTCTTCTTTCAGGAAGCGCTTTTAAATGCTACAAATTGTATGTTAGAGTATACTTATTTGGTTAAGAAGGTTGTTTTTAAGATTAGTATACTGCCAATAGTAAAAATATTATCAGCACTATTTGTACATTTAGTGTTTATAGTATTCTTGTTTTTTGTTGCAGCGATATATAGATTTTATCCATCTCTATATACAACGCAATTGATATATTACTCATTCTGTACATTTTGTATTGTACTTGGAATATCATATGCTACATCAGCAATAGTAATATTCTTTAAAGATCTTGGACAAATAATAAATATATTCTTACAAGTAGGAATGTGGTTAACACCAATAATGTGGAGTTATACAATGGTACCTCAACAATATCAGTGGATATTAAAATTAAGTCCTATGTATTACATAGTTGAAGGATATAGAGATACATTTATAAATCATGTTTGGTTTTATGAAAGGTATTTTCAAACAATATATTTTTGGGTAGTAACATTAGGAGTATTTGCAATTGGAGCAGTTGTGTTTAAAAAATTAAAGCCTCATTTTGCAGATGTATTATAGGAGAGATTTTAAATGAATGATATAGCCATAAACGTGGAACACTTAAGTAAAATATATAAGTTGTATGATAAGCCAATAGATAGATTAAAAGAGTCTCTTTTTTTTACAAGGAAGGTTTTATATCATGAACATTATGCGTTAAATGATATAAATTTCGAAATAAAAAAAGGAGAAACTCTGGGTATTATTGGTACTAATGGCTCAGGAAAGTCTACGATATTAAAAATTATTACAGGGGTATTAAATCCAACACTTGGGAGGGTTGAAGTAAATGGAAGAATATCGGCTTTACTAGAATTGGGAGCGGGTTTTAATCAAGAATATACTGGAATTCAAAATATTTATCTTAATGGAACTATGATGGGGTTCACAAAGGAAGAAATCGATAGGAAAGTGAATAATATTATTGAATTTGCAGATATAGGTGGATTTATTAATCAGCCTGTAAAAACTTACTCTAGTGGTATGTTTGTTAGATTAGCTTTTGCAGTAGCTATTAATATTGAGCCTGAGATCTTAATTGTTGATGAAGCACTTTCAGTAGGGGATGTTTTCTTTCAAAATAAATGTTATAGGAAATTTGAGGAATTTAAATCAGAAGGAAAAACAATTTTATTTGTAAGCCATGATTTGGGAAGCATTAGTAAGTATTGTGATAGGGTAATTTTGCTAAATAGAGGAAGAAAAATTTGTGAAGGAAATCCCAAGGAATCTATTGATATGTATAAAAAAGTGTTGGTGAATCAGCAGGATGATAGTTATGATATAAATCATATTTCACAAAATAAATATATCGAAAAAGGTCAATGGAAAAGGTCATTGACAGTTAATCCCGATACACTAGAGTATGGGAATAAATTTGCGGAGATAATAGACTTTGGTATCGTGGATAATACAGGTATTATAACAAATAATATAACCAAAGGAACTATATTTATGATCAAAATGAAAGTCTTATTTAATAAGAAAATTCAAAATCCTATTTTTGCATTCACGATTAAAGATTTAAAGGGTACAGAAATTACAGGAACTAATACAATGATAGAGAAAGAAGATATTTCAGTTATAGAGCAAGGAGACATAAAAGAGATAAGTTTTACGCAAAATATGAATATACAGGGTGGACAATATCTTTTATCCTTAGGATGCACTGGCTATAGAGATGGGGATTTTACCGTATATCATAGACTTTATGATGTATGCAATATCACTGTAGTTTCACATAAAAATTCGATTGGCTACTATGATATGAATTCAGAAGTAAAAATAAAGTAGAATTAAGGAAGGCATACTATGAATGAGAAAATTGGAAACTTAACTTTGAATTATAAGCATTACTCAGGTGTTGATTTATACAGTGATGGTGAAGTTGAAGATGAACTTTTGGGAATTGTTAAAAATCACGAGGAAAAGGAATATAATAAGATAATTGCTCAAAGTAATAAGTGGGCGATAATGTATCATTTATCTCATTTGAGAGCTAATATAGTAGAATGGTTACCTATTACAAAGCAAGATACTATATTAGAAATAGGTTCTGGATGTGGAGCGATTACTGGAACTTTAGCAAGTAAAGCTAAAAAAGTTACATGCATTGAACTATCTGAAAAAAGAAGCCTTATTAACGCCTATAGGAATAAGGAAAAAGATAATATAGAAATTTGGTTAGGCAATTTTGAGGAGAGTGAAAAAGATATTGTAGAAAAATACGACTATATAACACTTATAGGTGTATTTGAATATGGAGAAAAGTATATTTCTACTGAAAAACCTTATGAAAACTTTTTAACTATAATAGGTAAACACTTAAATGAAAACGGAAAAATTATAATTGCTATAGAAAATAAATTAGGTCTAAAATATTGGGCTGGTTGTCAAGAGGACCATGTAGGGAAGTACTTTGAAGGCATAGAAGATTACCCAATTACAAACGGAGTAAAAACATTTTCTAAAAAAGAATTAGAGGAAATTATAAAGAATAGTGGATTCTTTAATTATAAGTTTTATTATCCATATCCAGATTATAAATTACCAACAACTATCTACTCAGATAAGTATTTGCCTAAAAAAGGTGAACTTAATAATAACATGAGGAATTTTGATAGAGAACGTATTATTACATTTGATGAAACTAGAGTGTACGATATGATTATAAAAGAAAATTTATTTCCTATATATTCGAATTCGTACTTAGTAGTTTTGGAAAAAGGGAGGAATTAATACGTGAAGAATGTTATATACTCTAAGTATTCTAATGATAGGGCTGACAAATTTAAAATTAGAACTGATATTGTAGAGGACTTAGAAAATAGATTTGTTCGTAAGAAAGCACTTACGCAAGAAGCTAATACTCATATTAATGATATTTATGAAAATTATAAATTATTATCAGAAGCGTATAAAGGATCAAAGATATGTATAAATAAGTGCCACAGAATAGATGATGGAGTAGAATTTGAATATATAGAGGGTAGTACGCTAGAAGAAGAATTAGATGAACTATTGAAGAAGAAAAGATATAATGAATTAGTAAATAAAATACAGGAATATGTATCTACTATAGAGACTGGAATTGGAACAGGAAAATTTAAAAAAACAAAGGATTTCATAAAGATATTTGGAGATGTTAATTTACCATCATCATTAAGAGCTGGTGATATCAATGATATTGATTTAGTTTTTAATAATATTATAGTAGGGGAAAAGTGGAATATTATAGATTATGAGTGGTCTTTTAATTTTTCTATACCTTTTAATTTTATTATTTATAGGGCTCTACATTACTATATGTACGGTTCAGCTAAACGCCACGAAGTAATAAATCTAGGGTTGTATAAATTAATGGGGATTACGGATGACGAAATAGTACAATATGACATTATGGAAAGGAACTTTCAATCTTACGTTTTGGGAACCTTAATTCCAACAAGAGATTTATATACTAAATCGCAGAAATGAATATCAATGTTCAAAATGTTATTGAACGAGAGCGAAAAAATTCCTATAAAAAAACTATGCAAGTATTTTATGATTATGGCAATGGATTTACTGAATCTCAATCATATAAGTTTATTCCAGAGATAGATTCTAATAATAAAGTGAAAATTGAAATTCCATTAGCATCTAATACAAAGCAAATTAGAATTGATCCTTCTAATTATGTGTGTATAGTAAATATTGATAGTATATTAGGGTACAATGAAAATTATTATTCTTTAGATGCAATTACAAATGGATTAAGTTTAAGAGAAAAATTCATATTGTTTTCAACTGATGACCCGCAGATAGTATTATCTGATATAAAATTAAACACAAGTAGGATAGAGGTTCAACTAGAAGTACAAATGATATCTAAAGAAATTGTAGTGAGATTATATAGCCTTTTGCAAGAAAAAGAAGATCAATTAAAACATGAGTATTATAAAATTGAAGGGCTAACAAAAGAAGTAGAAGAAATACATGAATTAAAAGAGCAAATAAGCATTATGGAAGAACAACTAAGGAATAAAGAAGAACAACTAAGGAATAAAGAAGAACAACTAAGGAATAAAGAAGAACAACTAAAGAATAAAGAAGAACAATTAAAAAATAAGGAACAATATATTAATGAAATTCATGCTAGTAAAGGATGGAAAGCTTTGTGTATGACCAAAAAGTTATTAGGTAGATAGAATGTTACATAAGTATAAAGTAAAATCTTTGAATTGTAATTATATGAAAATGGAAGGGTAGAAACATGAATATAGAGCTGATAAAAGAAAGTATAGCTGCGGCAGACGTGGTATCATTTGATATATTCGATACATTAATTTTTAGAATAGTCAATGAACCGGAAGATATATTTACATTAATAGGCTATATTTTAAATATAAAGGATTTTAAAGAAATTCGGCAAAAAGGTCAGCAAATGGCGAGTATGAAAGTTGAAAGAGAATATGGATTTCCGCATGCTGATATAGATGAAATATATGAATACATTAAGCAGACATCTGATATGAAGGTTGATTGGGAATATGTTAAAAATTATGAGCTAGAAATGGAGTTAGATTCACTAGTTTGCAACAAAGAAATACTTGAGGTTTACAAGTTTGCTAAGAATTCTAATAAAAGAGTAATTGCTACAAGTGATATGTATATAAAATCAAAGGATATTAAGCGTTTTTTGGATAAGTGTGGATTCAATGACTTTGATGAGATATATGTTTCGGCAGATTTAAGGAAAACTAAGTATGTTGGAGATATATTTGATGAAATATTGAATATTGAAAAAATTAAGCCAAATCAAATGTTGCATATTGGTGATAACTTTAACTCTGATTTCACTAATTCCATTAGCAAAGGAATTAAGGCAATACACTACAAGTGTAATCAATTTGATGAGGTTAAAATATCTTCAGATAGTCTAAATTTATTTAATCTTATAAATCATGGTGTTTTTAATGTTGTTAAAAATAACAATAATAATAAGAGCTTTTGGTATTATCTTGGTGCAAGAGTTGGTGGGCCTTTATACATTGGCTTATTAAACTGGATGGAAAAGTGTTTAGAAAAAGAAGAATATGATAATATATACTTTTTATCAAGAGATGGTTACATTTTACATAATATTTTTAAAGAACTTAATTTCGATAATATTCACTATATGTATGCATCAAGAAGGGCATTATTATTAGCAGGGATTGATAAATTAGATGAGGAATCACTAAACAATCTTCCACCATATACTTATGGGCAGCAAGTTAAGGATATTTTGGAATATTTGAATATAGAAGATATAGAACAAAATACTTTACGAGATGCCGGATTCAATAGTGTTAATGATATTATAAGTACTAGAGCTGACTTTGATAAGATGAAGAGGTTATTTTCTTTAAATGAGAAAAGTATATTGAAAAATTGTAAAGAAGAAAGAGAAAATGCAATTAAATATTTTGAAAATTTAAATTTTCTTTCAAGTAATTCAGTAATATTTGATTGTGGATGGAATGGAAGTTCTCAATATTTATTAGATAAGCTTTTGGACAAATGTGAGTACCATAAAAAAAACAAATTTATTTATGCTGGGATAATGAATAATGATAAAAGTAAACGCCAATTGAGAAATAAGAGTTTTGAGAGTTATTTGTTTGGTCATGAATTTAACTACAATTTAGAACAGAGAGTAGTGACTTCAATTGTATTATTAGAGCTTTTCTTTGGCGCACCACATAGCTCTGTTTGGAGATATGGAGAAAATGGTACTGAACTAGAAGAAATTGAACCAAGCCATGATCATAAACAAGATATATTCGAGGGGATACTATCGTATGTAAAAGAAATCTATGGATTTACTAAAAAATATAATATAGAAATAAAACCAGAAGATGCATTAAGAGGAATTTTTAAATTAATAGAAGAACCAACAGAAGAAGAAGCAGTTAAGATTGGAAATCTACCAAATGTGGATGGCTTTGTAGCACAAAAGAATGAAATGAAGTACATAGCGAAATTAAAGTTGGGTACTTTATTTAAAAATATTAGAACGGAGATATATTGGCCTCAAGCACTTATTGCTAGAAAAGATATTAACCCTATAGTTAAGTATTTTGTGAAAAAAAAATTCCACTTAAAGAAAATAAAATCTGAAAGAAAGGTTAGGAGTATGAGATTATATAACAAAATGCCACATATTAAAAAAGGCCTAAGCATTTTGAAAGATGAAGGTATAATAACTTTTCTTTATAAGTTATATAGGAAGTTGAAAAACAGAAAGAATACTGATAACAATGAATATTATAAATGGATTAAGAATAATGAATCAGATATATTCGAAAAGAGAGAATTAAGTTTTAATCCATTGATATCTATAGTTGTTCCTGTATATAATGTTTTAGACGAGCAACTAGTGGAATGTATAGAGTCTGTTATAAATCAAACATACGATAATTGGCAATTATGTTTAGTTGATGATGCATCAACATGGAATAGTGTTGTAAAGGTACTTAATAAGTATGAAAAGAATACTAAAATTAATATTGTTTATAGAAAAGAGAATGGACATATTTCACGTGCAACTAATGATGGGATAAGCATTGCTAATGGAGAGTTTATTGCATTTTTAGATTGTGATGATGTACTAGCTCCTAATGCGTTATACGAAGTAGCTAAAAAATTAAACGAAGATTCTGAGTATGATTTTATTTATAGTGATGAAGATAAGCTGACTGCTGATGGTAAACATAGGCATTCTCCTTTCTTTAAGCCAGATTGGTCTCCAGATACTTTTATGTCATTAATGTATACATGTCATTTTTCTGTTTATAGAAAGAGCATCATAGATGAAATAGATGGATTACGTACAGAGTTTAATGGGGCTCAGGATTATGACTTTACACTAAGATTTACTGAGAAGGCGAAAAAAATCGGACATATTGATAAAATATTATATCACTGGAGAGAAAGAGAAGAATCTATTGCATCAAATCCAGAAGCAAAGCCATATGCGTTGCAAGCAGTTAGAAGATGCAAAGAAGAGGCACTGGAAAGACGTGGACTTAAAGGCATTGTTGAATATGTAAATGATATGTTTCAGTATAGAGTTAAGTATACAAATGATGAGAAACCACTTGTAAGTATAATTATACCTTCAAAAGATAATTTCAAAATATTGAATAATTGTATTGAATCAGTTAAGAAATATACTTCATACTACAATTATGAAATTGTGGTGGTTGATAATGGAAGTAATAACGAAAATAAAAACAAATATGAAGACATTTGTAAGAAATATAATTGTAGATACCATTATGAAGAAATGAACTTTAATTTTTCAAAGATGTGCAATATAGGCAGTAGAATAGCAAAAGGGGAATTCTATTTATTTTTAAATGATGATATTGAAATTTTTCAAGAAGAGTGGTTGGAAATTATGTTAGGACAAGCTAGTCTTAAGCATGTTGGAGCAGTCGGTGCAAAGTTATTATATCCTAATAGCAATATTATACAACATATTGGGATCACTAATTTGAAAATTGGACCATCACATAGTCAGATAGGATTTGATGATAGAATAGTTTATTATTATGGAAGAAATAGGATGGAGTATAATTTTATTGCCGTAACAGGCGCTTGCCTAATGATTGAAAGGCATAAGTTTGAAGAAATAAGTGGATTTGATGAAAACTTAAGTGTGGCTTATAATGATGTGGATCTTTGTTTTAAATTAGTAGAGCATAAATACTATAATGTTGTTAGGAATGATGTTTCGTTATATCATCATGAATCAATAAGTAGAGGAATAGATGATATTAATAAAGAAAAAATGACAAGGTTATTGAAAGAACGTAAAATTTTGTTCGATAAGCACAAGCAATTTAAAGGATGGGACCCGTTCTATAATACAAATTTGACTGAATGTAAAGTTGATTATGATATTAAGTACAAACCTGAGTTTAACAAAATGTTGGGGATTAATATAGAAATAAAGAATAAGTGGGTTAGTAATGATTGTAAAGCATGTATAGATTCAATAAATGTAGGTAGTAACATACGAATTGAAGGATGGGCGTTTATTGAAGGAATTAGAGTTAACAATCTTAATTCTAAGAAAATTGTATTAATTGATGAAGAAAGTAATAATATTATATTTTCTACAGATGTTGTAATTAGAAAAGATGTTACAAGTGTTATGAAAAAACAAGGAAATTTAAATTTAAGTGGATTTTCCTGTACAATAGATTCATCATTATTGACAAAAAATACGTATAAGGTGGGATTGCTTTTGGAAAATAAATTGTTGCATAAGAAAAAATTTATCATAACAGATAAAAAAATAAATCTTCAGTAAAGCATCTTATAATAATATTGTATTTGAAGGCCATTCTACAGATTACCAGACAGCTGATAGTTTGAAGAAAATGGTTGAAGACGGGATAGCAATACTAAAAGTTGGACCGGCTTTAACATTTGCGCTTAGAGAGGGACTTTTCGCTTTGAGTTATATGGAAAATGAATTATTTAAATATGATGCAGATGTAGAAATTTCAAATTTTATTGAAGTACTTGATAAAGCAATGATAAAAAATCCAAGCAATTGGAGGAAACATTATCATGGATCAGGTAGTAAAATTAAATATGCTAGAAAATATAGCTACTCTGATAGATCAAGATACTATCTTCCAACAGAAGAAGTAATATATGCACAAAATATTTTAATAAAAAACATGAAGTCCGTAGATATACCATTGACTTTAATAAATCAATTTATGCCAATTCAATATAATAAGATAAGAAATGGACTGTTAAGGAATGATCCAGAGGAACTTATTAAAGATTGGGTAGTTGATTGCATTGACGAATATATTTATGCATCAACTCCATCAGAAGTAAGTAAACAAGTTATTTAAAAAAATAAGGCAGCTAATTCTTGTATTGTACACAAGATTAGCTGCTAGTTTTTTATTTTAAAAGGATCATTTGGAATTATTTAGTATAGGTTCCGTCAGAACCTAGTTTATATCCATCAATTGTAGTATTTTTAGCAATAATTCCTGATTCTCTTAGGTAATACCATTTTCCAGAAGAATCTTTTATCCAACCCGTTTTCATTGCACCGCTTGCATCAAAGTAATACCAGTCATTTTCGATTAATGTCCATCCAACAGCTATAGTTCCGTCAGCTTTTCTATATTGCCAGCAAGCTTCTGCTTGTACAATTTGAGAGTTTTGATTAGTTGCAGTAGTGTTATTATTTGAAGATACTAGCGAACTGTTACCTCTTGTCACAACTAAATAGTACTCTCTAGTTTTACGATCAGAATTTATAATTCTAATTTTTATAATATTTTTTCCTTCATCTAAAGATACGAGTCTTGTATCTTTACCATCACTAGGATCCAGATCTTTGTCATTAATTGATAATTTATAGCTTTGTTGTTCTGGAACAGCTTTAACATTAATATAAGATATATTTTCATCAACATTTATATTTTGTACAGGTTCTGTCTTATCAAAAGAGAAATCGATTTTATTACTGTTAGGATCAAATAAAACTAGTCGATTTAAGTAAATATCATCATAGTTTTTTAGAGTTATTGTATTATCATCTATAGTTTCTTCGGTATCGCCATCAATAACACTATCTTCATCATTCATTTCTCTTTCTACAACAAGTTCATATTCTAGGGAATAATTGCTATCAGAGGCGTTTTTAGAATCATAAAGTCTTATATAAATAGTCTTGCTTTGACCTTCCGCGATATTTATTTTACCATAGATATCACTTAGCTTTATATTTTCATTTCCAACAAAGACTCTTATATCAGCGGCCTTAGTTTCAATGGTGCTCAAGTTAAAGCTAGTTTTATTAGAAGGAATTTTTGAATATATAACTACTGGAATTTTGTCGCCTTTTTTTACTCTATAATCTCCTTTGCGAGTTATACTATTGTATATTGACAAAATAGAGCTTTCTGATGTTAGATCTAAAGATGTTATTTCATCTCCAGAGTATGCATAAGCGCATTTTTCTCCTATGCTCATAGTTGATGGCATCCATGTATAAAAAGCTGTACTTATAACGGTAAATATAATAATTTTTTTTACATTTTTGTTCATGATAAATCGCCTCCACAATAATTATGTATTCGATTAAATTATACCATTTTATATATATTCTATAAATACTAAAATATTACAATATATTATCTTATGAAAATTTATAAGGGACATGAAAGAAAATAACGAGTTAAAAATGCAATGATTATTTTTCATCAGACAATAAAGCAGATTGATCTCATAGCGGGTCTATTAGAACAATCTGCTGAAGCAGTATGATGAAAAATAGGCTTGGCAGATTGACTTGTTATTTTTTGAATGTCTCTAAATTAAAGCAGCTAGTTTCTTTAATTAAACTAGCTGCTTTGCTTATAGTATATAATTTTATTTTTCGATATATGTTGCAATTAATCTTATACATCTCAGTATTAATTTAGTACTTAGCTTACTAAAGTTTTAAGTTAATATTAATTTAAAACTCTACCAAAATATTTCATATTTGAGGTGCTTAACTTACTTATTTTAACGACATCGCCAGTGTGAGGAGCCTGAATATACATATCATATCCTATGTACATACCTACATGAGTTGAATCTGAAACTTTATTGAAGACTAAATCCCCAGGTTTAATTTCTGCCATGCTAATAGGCTTGGCAAAACTTTGCTGTTCTTGTGATGTTCTTGGTATAGCGATCCCTTTAGAATTAAAGACATACTGCATAAGTCCGGAGCAATCAAACCCTTCAGGAGATTCCCCTCCCCACAAATATGGAACTTTCAAATATTTCTCTGCTTCTTCTATAACTCCTTTAGCCTGATCTGTAATATCAGAAGGTAATGTTACAGGAATAGTGATTCCTATATCTCCAGTTAATAGTGCGTTATTATCTTGTACATATTTTAAGAGAGTATCTTTTTTATCTTCCAAGTCCTTAATTTGTTTTTCAACATCATCTTTATCAGTTTGTAATTCTTGATTTTCTTTTTCTATAGTGGTTTTAATGTTTAAAAGATTGTCTTCTGATTTTTTTGTTTCTAAAATTAAATCCTTATCGCTTGTACAAATTTGAGAAATCAATGACACTCTTTTTAATGCATCTAAAATATCACCTGAAGAAAATAAGGCGTCTAAATATTGTAATGGTGTAGCTTCAAAGCCTCCATTGAATTGAATGCCCTTTAATCGTTCAGATAACTGGTTTTCTCTTTCAGTAAATTGTGTTTGGGTTAAATCAAGCTTAACTTGGTTATCTTTTATATCATTTTCTTTTTCAAGAATTTGCTCTTTTAGTTGATTTAACTTATCCATGTTATATTCAATTTCATTATCGTATTCCTGTATGTTTTGTATAGCTTGTTCAAGTGTTAGATTACTATCATTAGGGTCCGCCAATGCCGGTACTGAGTTGCATATTGACGTAATAAGTAGCGCTGAAGCTACTATTGCCCCAATTCTATTATTTTTTTTCATCGTATCCTCCTTTATGCCTACTCTATAGATATGGTTTTTGTAAAGTAGAATAGATTATTTAATATTATCCGATAACTTATATTATACTACAAACAACTTACAAAATAATTGCAATTTATTAAGATTTTATTAAAATGTTAAGGTAAATGGTTCCAGAGCATAATTATTTTATTTAAATTTATTAATATGGAAAGGTTTATTGGAATTTCTTGTTTTAAGCATATGATTTATAGGATATAATAATTACTAGAAGGGGGAATAAGATGTGAATTTCTTAAGAGAACTATTTAAAAAAGATATAGTCAGAAGAATTTGCGTTCTTCTTATTATTGTATTTTTTATGTATATATTAAGATCAATGCTTAATCTATTTTTACTTACATTTTTCTTTACATATATTGCATACAGTCTACAAGTAGGAATTACGAAACGGTTAGATAAGTTTATAAAGGTAAAACCGATAATAGTAACATTATTTTTATACATATTCATGACATCTATTATTATTTTTGCAAGTTATAGGTATATACCAATAATTATTAGACAGCTTACAGAGATTGGGATGAAAATATCTAGATTTGATTTTAGAGATATTGGTGGGGAAGTTTTATCTACTTACATTGTTCCGTATTTTGGAAAATTTGATTTTATGTCATTTTTTAGAAATTCCGAGATAAATGAGCTATTGAATTTTGACCAATTCTTAAGGTATGCTTCAAATATAGGTACTTGGAGTTTTAATATATTTGTGTCTTTAATATTAAGCCTCTTTTTTATGGTTGAAAGAGAGAAAATCAAAGAATTTTTCTCAGAGTTTCAAGATAGTAAGATTGCTATATTATATAGGTATACAAAAGATTTTGGAATAAATTTTTTGAATTCATTTGGAAAAGTAATTCAAGCTCAAATAATTATTGCATTTGTTAATAGTATTTTATCTGTTATATCTCTTTTTGCATTGGGATTTCCGCAAGTTTTAGGCCTTGGAGTTATGATTTTCTTATTTAGCTTAGTCCCAGTTGCAGGAACAATTGCATCGTTAATACCTTTAAGTATAATAGCATACACAGTTGGCGGTTTTAAAATGATTTTATATATTCTTATAATTATCGCAGTTTTACATGCACTTGAGAGTTATGTATTGAACCCTAGGTTTATGGCAGATAAGACTGAATTACCAGTCTTTGTCGTATTTATTACACTTTTAGTATCAGAGCATTTTATGGGAGTTTGGGGGTTATTACTTGGAGTACCTCTTTTAATGTTTGTATTAGATTTGTTGAATATCAAACCAAGATCTAAAAATGGAAAGCATAGAAAACTTGTGACACTTAAGAAAAAACGCATTGTCGAGTAAAATTACTCCCTAAAACTTTAGAAGGAAATATCTTAGCTAGGTTAAAACTATTGGTTTCAGCCTAGCTTTTATTTTATGCTTTAATGCTCATAAAACCACCTACTAAGTGAATTTACCAGCCTAAAGTAGGCAATTTCACTTAGCAGGTAGGCTTAACTTTTAATTTTATTCAAGAATTATATTTTAAATAGAGTACAGTATAAAGGACAAATGTTTGGAGATATTTGTATATGTTTAAGCATTTATTAATCAAAGTATTTGGTATTACCTTGAATAATCACATAATTTTCACATAACTATTTTATACTGGGCAATGGTAGGTGTTTTTCTATAGATAAACAATTTAAGAATTTCATTTACACTTTGCAATAAATACCATACTAGAAAGCAGAAATATTTTTATGCAACAGGCATTGAAAATGAGTTGTTAAAAGCCCTTAATTGTAGGTTGTTCCATTAATGCTTGTCACAATGAAATTTGGAGCAAGCATTAGTAGTAAAACCTGCAATTTAGTGCTTTCAGTGAAATTTTCATAGTCCTGTGAAATAACAATGTTTCTACTTTCGGTGGATAATTGCATGAGTCTAGCTTTAGAATTGGTTATCTATAATCATTAGCAAAGCACAAAAGAATCTAAGATTTATGAGTGAAAAATATTCAAATATCAAGGGGAAGGGTGATATTTATGAAGAGGAATAAAGTCGCATATGTAATAGTAGCTTTAGTTATAATAGGAGGAGCGGCTATTATGTATAGTATAAATCAACATTATAAAAGTAATAAAATAGCAATTCAAAAGACAAATAGTGTACAAGCTAACAAAACGAAACTTGTAATAGATACAGACAATAAGGACGTATTACCCAAAAACTTTAGGACTACTAAGGATAAAATTAATGATGAGAAAACAAAAGATATTAACCTTACAGGATTGAGTGATCTAAATATTTCTGGTAGTGGAGCGCTTTCGGAGAAAAGTTTGGCGATGGTAAAAGAAAAAATAGGTGATAAATCTATCATAGATATTGACTTGCGCCAAGAGGATCATGGATTTATTAATGGTATGGGAATAAGTTGGTTTGGAAAGAATAATCAAGCTAATAAGGGAATTAGCAGAGAACAAATTATATTAGATGAAAAGAGCAATTTAGATAAAACATCTAAGGACAAGCATGTTAAGTTTGATGAACTGCCAAAGGGAAAGTCCGTAAACACAGTAAAATCAATTGATAATCCTGAAAGTGTAGAAACAGAGGAAGAATTAGCTAAAGGCTTGGGCATGAACTACTTAAGAATTACAGTTACAGATCATGAGAAACCTTTAGATGATCAGGTAGATTTATTTATTGAATCAATTAAGAATCTACCAAAGGACACATGGATACATTTCCATTGTAGAGGAGGAGCAGGCAGGACTACAACATTTATGTCTATGTATGATATGATGCACAATGCAAAAAATGTGAGTTTTGAAGATATAATGAACCGTCAAAAATTGATTGGTGGATCAGATTTACTAAAGGAAACAAATAAAGATGAAGATAAATCAAGAGTAGAGTTTTTAAATATGTTTTATAAATATTGCAAAGATAATCAAGATGGGTATGAAACATCGTGGTCTAAGTGGATTAAGAATAATGGAAAGCAATAATGCAAATGCATAAAAGGTTAATTCTAGTGGAAATTTTCCATTAGGATTTTTTTATTTTAAAAATATGAATGAAAGAGAAGGAAATTACTAAAAATATAATTATTGTATTTAGGACTATTGAAAAATTTATTGTATATGGAGAAGTTTAAATGATGAGTAACGATATTATAAGAATTGATGAAATAGCAAATCCAATAATAAAAAGATGGAAAATGATACTCTTAGTAACATTAGTAACGACATTGTTAGCTTTAATTATAAGCTATTTTATAATTCCACCTAAATATGAAGCAAATACTAAAGTCTTTATAGGAAAAGAAAATACTACTGGTCAGGATCAAAACTATAGCACTAATGATGTGCAGATGTATCAAAAACTAATAAAGACTTATGCAGAAATAATAAAGACCAATGATTTAGTACAAAGGGCCATAGACTCAAGTGATATAAACTTAAATTCAGAAAATGTTCTTGATAATTTATCAGTTACGCCAAGAACGGATACACAAATATTGGAGATTAGTTACGTGAGTGCGAACCAAGCATTAGCTGGGGATGTAGTGAATTCAGTTACAAATGAGTTTATAAAATCATCCAGAGAGTTTATACCAAATGGTAACGTAAAGGTTGTAGAAAGTGTTAAGGTACCTCAAAAACCAGTCAGTCCAAATAAAAAGATGTATATAGGAGTCGGCCTTTTGCTTGGTCTGATAGGCAGTGCTGGAGCAAGTTTCTTATTAGAGTTCTTAAATAATACATTTAAAACTAGGGAGCAAATAGAGGAAATCTTAGGTTTGCCAGTTTTAGGTGTTATTCCTGACTTATTTAAAGAAGGTAAGTGATGTGAATTGACAGGAAAAGCGGAGATAGAAATTCTATTTTTTATCAATTAATGCGCTAGATAATTAAAATAAATCATCTACTCTTAAAAAATGAAGTTTATGCTAATAAATTATTTGTAAACAAATGCAAGTTGTACTTTTTGATTATTAATGTAGCAAATTTATTTTGATGTTAGGAAGGTGTGAAATCATGTCGTTACTAGAGAAAATAAAAGGCTATACACTAGAAATAATGAAAAGATATAAATTAGAAGAAGCGAGGAGTTATAAAGCAGATAGAATGAAAAGATATAAATTAGAGAAAACAGTAGTTGATAATAGAATTCATGCCGGCTTCATAGTAGAAGATAAACCTAAATCTATAGTTGCAGAAGCTTATAGAACATTGAGAACTAATATACAATATTCTTCCTTTGATAAGGAAATAAGAACAATAGCTGTTACTAGTGCAGAAATGGCAGAGGGAAAATCAACAGTTGCAGGAAATATTGCTGCATCTTTTGCTCAAAATGAAAAGAAAGTGATACTAGTGGATTGCGATTTACGAAAACCCTCAGTTCATAAAAATTTTAAAGTCTCAAATTTGATTGGACTTTCTGAAGTTCTTCTTGGAAAGGCCGCCATTGAAGAAGCAGTACAAAAAAGGAATGATAATTTTTATTTTTTAACATCAGGGAAGATTCCACCAAATCCATCAGAAATGTTATCATCTTCTGCTATGAGCAATTTAATAGAAAGATTAAAAGTAGAATTCAATATAGTGGTTTTAGATACAGCACCGCTTAAAGCAGTTACAGATGCACAAATACTATCAACAAAGGTAGATGGGACTATTTTAGTTATAAGGGCGGGAGAAACGAAAAGAGATATAGTAATGGATGCAAAAAATCTTTTGGATAAAGTAGGCGCTAATATAATAGGAACAGTATTACATGCGGTGGAGAATACAAGAGGAAAATATTCTTATTATTATGGAAATGATGAAGACAAGGATAATTTATAGTGAACAAATGTTAGTTTATAATATAAGGAATAAAAATATATGTGATTTCGGCTGATTACAACATAATCCTAAGTTCAAAGTTTAGTATCCGCAAAACAAATTATACACTAAAAGAGGTGAGGTTATGATAGATATTCATTCTCATATACTACCTGGAATTGATGATGGATCTAAGGATATGGAAATGACTTTAGAGATGCTAAGAAATGCAGAAAAAGATGGAACAAGAGAAATAGTTGCGACACCTCATTATTTATTAGAGTACGGGGAAGCTACTATTGGTGAAGTTAAATCGCTGGTACAAGAAGTTAACTCAATTATAAATAAGGAAGGTATAAATATAAAAGTATATAGTGGACAGGAAGTTTATTTTAATGAAAATATAATTAATAACTATTTGGAGGGTAAAATAGGTACAATAAATAATTCGAGGTATATGTTAGTTGAATTTTCAATGCACAAGTTTGATGATAATATATTTGATACCCTTTATGAACTTCAGGTTAGAAATATCGCACCTATAATAGCACATCCAGAAAGGTATAAGCCATTTAGAGAAGATCCTTCACTTATTAATGGATTTATTGATCAAGGATACTTATTTCAAATGAATGCAGGAAGTATAACAGGTAGATTTGGAGAAAGTATTAGAAAAACTACAAATATATTTTTAGAGAATAATATATATAATTTTATTGGTTCTGATGCTCATGACATAGATAACAGAACTACTGGCATCAGAAAAGCTATAAATATATTAAATGATAGTAATAATGAAATAATAAATAAAAATATCTTTGAAGAGAGCTCTGAAAAGCTGATCAATAATGAGGTTATAAATTTCGTTGGAAAAAAAGTTAAGATAAAGAAATCAATATTTTCGTTTTTTAAAACTAAGCCAAAGTAATCAGGATTTGAAATCATAACTACACAAATAGCTTAAGAATATAGTGGAGAAGAATCCTATTTAAAATGTCGTACTTTGAATAGTGATATGGACAAAAAAATGTATATATGTTACATTAACAATGTGGTTAAACGATTACGTAGAATTTTGTTATATTATATTAATGCAATGCTAATTATTATTTTGGATCTATTTAGTATGTATAGAAATAATCGTTTATTAAAATTTAAAAGGAGATGTGGGGGAAAGTTTATGTTTAAAATCTTAATTGTTGATGATGAATTTATTGAGAGAGATGGCATTATATTTTTAATCAAGAAGTTTTCTTTTGACTTTGATATAAAAGAATGTAGTGATGGCGAAGAAGCATTAGAATATTTGAAAAAAAATTCAGTTGATGTTTTATTAACTGATGTAAGGATGCCATTTATGGATGGAATTGAATTATCACAAAACGCTAAATTAATATATCCAGATCTAAAAATAATAATTTTTAGTGGCTTTGGTGAATTCGAGTATGCAAAAAGAGCAATAAGCCTTGGTGTAAATGATTATATATTAAAACCAATAAGCCAGGCAGAATTTAAAAAGACAATCGAAAGTGTTATTGAAAAAATAGAACAGGAAAATAAAGAAAAGCAAGCTAAGGAATGGAGAAATTTCACCGAAAAAGAACATGTTTTATTAAAAGTAATAAGCGGAATTTCTATAGAAAGCATTAGAGAGAGATTTTCTTTAGATAATTATACAGATTTTATAAATAAGTATAAGAGAATGATTTTGATGGAATTCGATAAGGATTTCTTTAATAATCATCAAGAATTTATAAAAGAAATTCTTGATGATTTCCAAGATAAAGTAGATTATTTGAATTTAAATCCCTATCAAGGAATATTTTTTTTCTATGAGTTTATAGATGAAACTGTATTAGAAAATACTTGTACGAAAATACATAATGTGATATCAGAAAAATATGGAGTAGATTGTTATTTTTCTATTAGTAATTTAATTACATCACATTCTATAATTTCAGAAGAATATTCTAATATGGAACATATTATGGAGCAACGTTTTTTTGTATCAGATAAGTATATTTTTTCTAAAAAAGTAGAGATGACATTGGAATCAACAGATGAAAAGTTCGATAGTACTATACTTAAAAATATAGAACATGATATAAAAGTTAAAGATTTTTGTAGTTTGAAATCTAGTGTTGATCTTTTAATAAAAAAGTTTTCAGCGCAAAGTGATTTTTCTCAAATATATGTGAAGTTTATTCTTTCAAACATTTATCGAAATATATGTAATGAAATGAAAGAAGCAAATGAAATAGATTTAGATGGAGAAATAGATAAGATTTATTCTAGCAGGACAATTCAAGAAATAAGAGATATATTAAATAATGTTATAGATAATATGGATAAACAATTTTCCAAGCAATCCTTTAATTATAGGCATGAGATAGAGCTAGTTAAGTCATATATTTATGAGAATTATGGAAAAGATTTATCTCTTGATATATTAGCAGAATATGTGTATATGGCACCAAGCTATTTAAGCAGTATGTTTAAGAAAGAGACAAGCATGGGTATTAATATATTTATAAAAAATTATCGTATGGAAAAGGCAAAAGATATGTTAGAAAATACAAATATAAGAATTAAAGATATTGGTAATATCGTGGGATATAGTAATACATCATATTTTTGTCAAAGTTTTAAAGAATTCTATGGATTAACACCTGAAAAATATAGACAAAAGGATGAAAATAATGAATAGGTTAAAAAGATTTTTTCTAAATTTAAAATTTCGATATAAAATAATTTTGACTTACTTCTTAGTTAGTATTATTCCGATTATAATTCTAGGTTTATTTTGTTATCAGCAAACGAAAAATTTACTTTTGGATCAAGAAAGAGAGAATTTAAGAAAGTCTTTTTCAGAAGCAGTTATAGGAATCGAAAACTCAGCTAATGTGTATAGCAATATACTGGATTATACTACATTTAACCCAATGGTTTTAGAGGTAATTAATCATGAATATAAAAGTTATTATGAAATGTATTATAAGTTTCATAATATGCTGGATCCATATATTGACATGCTAAGAGCTTTACATAATGATATACAACAAATAACTGTATATACTAGTAATAATATAGTAAAGCATTCCGATTATATAATGCCCATGGAGATTATTGAGAATAACATTTGGTATAAAGATGTATTAGGAAAATATAAACCTCAGTGGTTCATTGATAGTGAAAAAAATGTTTTTTTAGCGGTTCAGTTTATTAATAAAGGATATAATGATATACAAAATATTCTATATGTAAAAATAAACTCTAAAAATTTTTTTCAGCCGTTATATAATA
Organism: Clostridium sp. MF28; assembly: GCF_002969175.1. Taxonomy (NCBI): domain Bacteria; kingdom Bacillati; phylum Bacillota; class Clostridia; order Eubacteriales; family Clostridiaceae; genus Clostridium; species Clostridium sp. MF28. The sequence goes on along the minus strand of NZ_CP014331.1, from coordinate 2,801,076 downwards.
TATCAAGCACTAATTGTGGAATTTATATTGTAGATAAAAATGATGAAGTTGTATTTGAGAATAGAAGCTATGATGATGGTAACGAGTATTTATTGCCAAGTACTGAATTAAAGAAAATAGAAGGAGATACTATAACTTATGATAATATAAATTATATTTTAATAAAAATGGATATGAAGGATCTTGGATGGACTGCGTATCTTTACAAACCCGTGCATTTAATTGTGGAATCATCTAAAAATATTATTTATACTGTATTCTTTATGATGGGGATTTGCGTTCTAATAATTTTAGTTGTAGGGTATTGGCTTTCATATATAATAGTAAACCGTATTGAAAAATTAACTAAAAATATGAAGGAAATGAATATGGATCATTTGGAAGTTACAATAGAAAGTAATTCGGAAGATGAAATTGGTGTTTTAATTAATAGTTTTGATAAGCTTATAGTAAGAATAAAAACTTTAATACAAGAAGTATATAAGAGCGAAATATCTAAAAGAAAATATGAAATGAAAGCATTACAAGCTCAAATAAACCCACATTTTCTATATAATAGCTTGTCTTTGATCAATTGGAAGGCAATTAGGTCAGGAGAAGATGAAATTAGTGAAATGGCTCAGCTATTATCAACATTTTATCGTACATCTTTAAATAAAGGAAGTAGTATCATAACAGTAGAAAATGAATTAAATAATACAGAAGCATATGTTAAGATTCAATCCATGATGCATAATTATAATTTTGATGTGGATTTTGATATTGATAATAAAATTAAGGGATACTATATGATTAATTTATTACTACAGCCATTAGTTGAGAATGCAATATGTCATGGTATTGATCAAAAAAGAAATAATAGAGGCAAGTTAAGAATATCTGCACAGCAAAAAGGAACAGATATTGTGTTTGAAATTGAAGATAATGGAGTGGGGATGAAGAGTGAAATTTGCGAAAGAATTTTAACAACTAGAACAAAAGGTTATGGAGTAAAAAATGTTTATGATAGAATTAAACTTACTTATGGTGAAAATTGTGATTTGAGATTTATAAGTATACCAAATGAAAAAACTGTTGCGATAATGAGTATCCCGGTAGAAATAGACAAGAATAAATTTAATGATTAACTAGATAAATAGCTGTTTTAAAATGGAGGTATGAATTTCATTTTGAAACAGCTTGCTTTTTGTAGTTGTTTACATATTCATAAAAAATTGATATAAATCAAAAATCTTTAGTATATTCGGATAATTACTTGAATGCTATAATTTCAGTATAAATTACTTAACCAAAGCTAGTTACAGTTAAAGTATTATTTTTTTAATGAATTAGGAGGCTTATGGGGATGCTAAAAAGAAATTTAACGCAAACAATGAAAAGGATAACAACTTTTGGAATGGCAGTTATTACAATTGCTATGTTCTTTACGGGGTGCGGAAATAAAGATGGTGCAACTACGACTGAAACGAAAGATAAGTCAGGGGCAGTAACTACACCTTATGGAAAATACGATGAATTGGTAACTTATACTATAGGTAAAAATACACCTGGAAGTCCGCGTCTTCCAGAAGGAGATACCTATGAAAATAATGCATATACAAGATATTTAAAAGATGTATTAAATGTTCAGAATAAAGATGAATTTGAAGCAGCTAATGGAGATCCATATGATCAAAAGGTATCAATGGCAGTCGCTACAGGTGATATACCAGATATTATGAAAGTTGATTCAACAACATTAAAGCAATTAGTAGATAGCGATATGATAGCAGATTTAACTGATGCTTACAAAAACTGTGCCACAGATAAAATTAAACAAATGTATGATTCGTATAATGGAAGAGCATTAGAAAGTGCTACATTTGATGGAAAACTTATGGCATTGCCATCTACTCAATGTGCTAATGCGCCAACAATGCTTTGGGTTAGACAAGATTGGATGGATAAATTGGGATTGCAAGCACCTAAATCAATGGATGATGTGGAAAATATCTTACAGCAGTTTGTAACAAAAGATCCAGGAAATAATGGAGCTGGAAAAACAATTGGTCTTGTGGCTTCTTCTAATATAGGAGGAGTTTATGGGGGATTATTTCAAATGGATAACGTTCTAGGAATGTATAATGCTTTTCCAGGACAATGGATTGAAGAGGATGGAAAAGTTGTATTTGGATCTACAACTAATAATATGAAAAAGGGATTAGGAAGAGTTGCTGAAATGTTTAAAAAAGGTTTAATTGATCCACAAATGGCAGTAAGACAAGGTGATGATGTTACTTCACTTATTGTTAATGGTCAAGCTGGCGCTTTCTTTGGACCATGGTGGGCACCTGATTATCCATTAAATGATGCTAAGAAGCTAAATCCAAATGCACAATGGGTTCCTTATATAATACCAACAAATTCAGATGGGTCTTATACAACTTATACACAAAATCCGGCAAGCGAATTTTATGTTGTTAAAAAAGGATTTGAGCATCCAGAATTATTAGTAAAGATAGCTAGTGTTATTAATGACAAGATGGTATATGAAGACTATGGAAAACAAGAACTTATGGATTATATAAAGCAGGGTGTTGATTCAGGTGTAAGACCGGTAGGTATTCTTATTAATGATTATAATGCAACAATTGATATGTATAAAAATATTGATTTAGCACTTAAAGGAGAAAAAGATCCGGAATCTTTAGGAGCTGATAAGGGAAACTATGAAAAGTGTAAGGATTATTTAGCTAATTCAAATTCTCCAAGTGCTGATGCATGGAGTGGCTATACGTCAAGAATGGTTGCCCCAAAACTAATGAGTGAGACCAAGATAAATGAAGTTAATCCAGTATTTTTTGGACAAACAAAGAGTATGAAATTAAAATGGGCCAATTTACAAAAATTACAAGATGAAACCTTCTTAAAAATTGTAACAGGTGAAGCACCAATAGATTCTTTTGATGTCTTTGTTTCAACTTGGAAGAGTACAGGTGGAGATGAAATTACAAAAGAGGTTGAAGATGCTATAAAAAAATAAATACTAATTTGACAGTTTGGATGCAAGTAGTATTTGCATCCAACTTACAATCGAAGAATTAATATTCTACATTACAAATAAGGAAGGCAGGGAGATTCATGAAAAAAGGGAAAAAACAATTAAGTTATCATCTTATGATGGCACCTGGTATGATATTTTTATTCATATTTAGTTTTATTCCTATGTTTGGTATAATAATGGCTTTTCAAGAGTATTTACCGGCAAAAGGAATACTAGGTTCTAAGTGGGTTGGACTTGATAATTTTAGATATATGCTTCAAATACCAGATAGCATGAATATTTTAAGAAATACACTAGTTATTGCTATAGGAAAAATTATCTTAAGCACAATAATACCAATTATATTTGCATTACTTTTAAATGAAATAAGAAAAAAATGGGCTAAGAAAACCATTCAAACTATTGTATATTTACCACATTTTCTATCATGGGCAGTCTTAGCTGTAGTAGTAGCCAATATTTTCTCCTTTGATGGCCCGGTTAATGCATTTTTGAAATTGTTTGGATATGAACCAACATTATTTCTTGCAAGCAATACCTGGTTTAGGCCTATATTAATAGGAACAGATGTATGGAAAGAATTCGGTTATGGATCAATTGTATATTTAGCGGCATTAACCGGAATTGATTCTGGATTATATGAAGCAGCGGCTATAGATGGAGCAAATAGATTCAAGCAGCTAATACATGTGACTCTGCCAGGTATAATGCCTATAATTATGCTTATGACAGCAATGAATTTAGGAAATATTTTAAATGCTGGCTTTGATCAAGTATTTAATTTATATAATCCGATTGTTTATCAAACAGCAGATATCATTGATACATATGTTTATCGTGTAGGGTTAGTAGGAATGCAGTATAGTTTTGCAACAGCAGTAGGACTATTAAAATCAGTAGTTGGATGTATATTATTATTGTCTGCTAACAAATTATCTCAAAGAGTTGCTAATATGCAAATATTTTAAAGGAGGAGTATTATGTTAAAGTCAAAAAAGTTTGGAAGCAGGCTAGCTGATGCAATTATATGGAGTGTTGTAATAATACTTACAACTGCATGCCTGTTTCCACTTATAAATATGGTAGCTATTTCTTTCAGTAATAAGTCAGCAGCAGCGGGAAATTTAGTGGGATTACTTCCAGTAGATTTTACTTTATCATCCTATAAAACATTATTGCAAGAAGGTCAATTTTGGCGTTCTTTTGGAATTTCAGTATCAAGAGTTATTCTAGGAACAGCATTAAATTTAATATTAGTGGTTTTAATGGCGTATCCACTATCAAAAGGTAAGCGAGAGTTTCGTTTTAGAAATATTTATATGAACCTTATGATATTTGCGATGTTGTTTTCAGGTGGAATGATACCAATATTTATTACTGTAAAAAATCTACATTTATTAGATACTATCTGGTCTCTAATTTTACCAGGTGCTGTGCCTATATTTAATGTAATTTTATTAATGAACTTTTTTAAGAGTGTACCAAAATCATTGGAAGAGGCGGCAGAATTAGAGGGATGTAATAAATGGCAAATTTTATTTAAGATATATATTCCTATCTCGCTTCCTGCGTTAGCAACAATTTCATTGTTTAGCATTGTTGGACACTGGAATGATTTCTTTGGTGGATTGTTGTACATAAATAAGGCAGCAAATTATCCATTGCAAACTTATATACAACAATTAACAGTGGATATTACAAAGGTAACAAATCCGGCTCAGTTACAAAGCATTGCTGATATTTCTAACAAAACATTAAATGCAGCTAAAATCGTTGTATCAACTATTCCATTGCTAATTATATATCCGTTCTTACAAAAATATTTTGTCACAGGAATGGTTATGGGATCAGTTAAGGAATAGAGTATTTTAAGAAGTAAAGAAAGGACATAGTATAATGAAGGATATATATAGAATTGATACAAGTCCATTTTGTAATAATAACAATGTTGTAAAAGGAGATAAATATAGATTTACTGTATTAACATCTCAAATGATAAGATTAGAATATGATGATAAAGGAATATTTGAAGATAGAGCAACTCAGAGAGTGCTAAATAGAAATTTTATATCACAAAGTTTTAAATTAATTGATGAAGAGGAAAATTTAGAAATAATAACTGATCATATTCATTTAATCTATGACAAAAAGAAATTTTCAAAAAATGGATTAACTATAAAAGTGAGAGGAAATGTAAGTAATTATCATAGTATTTGGCATTACGGAGAAGAAATTAATGATTTAAAAGGCACAGCAAGAACTTTAGATGGAGCTGATGGTGCAATTCCTTTGGAAAGAGGTCTAATTTCAAAAGATGGATTTTCTATTATAGATGATAGTGAATCGTTAATTTTAACAGAAGATGGATGGATTGAGACAAGGGAAAAAAAAATAACAGATATTTATTTTTTGGGATATGGAAGGGATTATATTAAGTGTTTTAAAGATTTTTTTAAACTATGCGGGAATACTCCTCTCCTACCTAGATATGCATTAGGAAATTGGTGGAGTAGATACTATAGGTATAATGAGGAAGAATATAAGAAACTATTAGATAGATTTAAAGAAGAGAAAGTACCATTTTCAGTAGCTGTAATTGATATGGATTGGCACCTAGTAGATATAGATCCTAAGTATGGAAGTGGATGGACCGGATACACTTGGAATAAAGAGCTATTTCCAGACCCTAAGAGATTTATGAAGTGGCTTCATGAAAATAACTTGAGAGTCACATTAAACGTACATCCAGCTGATGGAATAAGAGCCCATGAAGAAATGTATACTGATATGGCGAAACATCTAAATATAGATTATTTAAACGGAGAAAATATTGAGTTTGATATTTCAGATTCAAAGTTTTTGGAAGCTTATTTCAAATATGCACACCATCCAAATGAAGAAAACGGAGTAGATTTTTGGTGGATTGACTGGCAGCAAGGCAATGATTCAAAGATAGAAGGTCTTGATCCATTATGGATGCTTAACCATTATCACTTTTTGGACAATAAACGTAATGGAAAGAGACCACTTACTTTTTCTAGATATGCAGGAATAGGGAGTCATAGGTATCCTGTGGGATTTTCAGGAGATAGTATTATAACTTGGGAGTCTTTGGATTTTCAGCCTTACTTTACAGCTAATGCATCTAATGCAGGATATGGGTGGTGGAGTCATGATATCGGAGGACATATGCTGGGTGTAAAAGATGATGAGATGGCATTAAGATGGCTACAATTTGGAGTATTTTCTCCAATCATGAGGCTTCATAGTTCGTCAAGTGTTTTTAATGGAAAGGAACCTTGGAGATATAATTCCATTGTTCATGAGACAATGAATGAATTTTTAAGATTTCGACATAGTCTAGTACCGTATATTTATACAATGAATAGAATTTTTAGTGAAGACGGAATCCCTTTAGTACAACCAATGTATTATAAAAATTCTGAATATGATGAGGCTTATGAAGTGCAAAATCAGTATTATTTTGGATCAGAATTGATTGTATGTCCTATAACACATCCAATGAACAGAAAAACTGGAAGAGGAAAGGTAAAAGCATGGCTGCCAGAGGGAACTTATATAGATATATTTAATGGGATGATTTATTCTGGAAATAGATATATTAATTTATATAGGGATATTAGAAGAATACCAGTACTTGCAAAGGCAGGAGCAATAATTCCAATGATAAATATGGAAAGTTGCTACAATCAGATAGATAATCCAAAAGATATTGAAGTAAGAATTTTTGCAGGTGATAATGGCAGATTTAAAATGTATGAGGATGATGGTAATACTTTAGAATATTTAAAAGGAAGATATGCAGAAACAGAAATGAATTTAGAGTGGGGAGACTCCACTAGATTTGTAGTAAAAGCAGTAATGGGAGAGTTTTCTGTTATACCAAAGGAAAGAAATTATACTTTTAAATTCATAGGATTTAAAGATTGTAAAGAAATAATGGTTATATCGGATGGTAAAGAAGTAATTTATGAAAAAGATTATGATAATTTAATGAATAGCATCATTATAAGATGTAATCAAATTGATGTACTCAAAGATTTAGTTATTGACTTTAAAGATGTCATGCAGTTAAGTTGTAATAATATTGATAGACAAATATTTGATTTTTTAAATGAAGCACAAATAAGATTTGATATAAAAGATAAAATTTATAATATAATAAATTCACATGAAAATAAAACTAAGATCATAGGGGATTTGCAAACATTAGATTTGGATAAAGATTTATTTGGTGCAGTTTGTGAAATTATTCTCGCATATTAGATAAATTGAGCATATAGGATGATTAAAAAAGATGCAGTAAAACCCTCAATACTTAAGTAATCGTTTAATAAATTAAATAATAATTATCGTAATTTAAATTAATAAATAGGAAGATTGATAGTTTAATATTTTAGTGGCCTTTGGTAAGGCGACTTACTAACATAAATTATTTGAAAATATATTAATTGGAGGCAGTTATGAATAAGGAATGGTGGAAAGAAAGTGTAGTATATCAGGTATACCCAAGGAGTTTCAAAGATTCTAATGGGGACGGAATCGGGGATTTAAGAGGAATAATAGAAAAGTTAGATTATTTAAAGGAGTTAGGTATAGATGTGATATGGCTATCTCCGGTATACAAATCGCCAAATGACGATAATGGATATGATATAAGTGATTATGAAGATATAATGGATGAATTTGGAACAATGGAAGATATGGATGAACTTATTAAAGAAGGAAATAAGAGAGGAATAAAAATTCTCATGGATTTAGTGGTTAATCATACTTCTGATGAACATAAGTGGTTTATTGAATCTAAAAAATCAAGGGATAATCATTATAGAGATTATTATATATGGAGAGATCCAGTAAATGGGAAAGAACCAAATGATTTAAAGTCAACATTTAGCGGTAGTGCATGGCAATATGATGAGACCACAGGACAATATTACTTACATTTATTTAGTAGAAAGCAGCCAGATTTGAACTGGGAGAATGAGGAAGTCCGTAATAAAGTTTATGATATGATGAATTTTTGGATTGATAAGGGTATTGGTGGCTTTAGAATGGATGTAATAGAACTTATAGGTAAAGTTCCAGATAAAAAGATAAAAGAAAATGGACCAAAACTTCATGAATATATTAAAGAAATGAATAGAAAAACTTTTGGAGATAAAAATCTATTGACGGTTGGAGAAGCATGGTGCTCCAATCCAGAAATAGCAGAACAGTATTCTAATCCAGATGGAAGTGAGCTTAGTATGGTATTTCAGTTTGAACATATTTTATTGGATCAACAACCCAATAAGGAAAAATGGGATTTAAAACCATTGGAATTATTAGATCTAAAGAAAGCGTTGTCAAGATGGCAGTTAGAATTAGAAGGAAAAGGTTGGAATAGTTTGTTCTGGAATAATCACGATGTTCCAAGAATAGTTTCAAGGTGGGGAAATGATAAAGAATATAGAGTAGAAAGTGCAAAAATGCTTGCTACATTGTTACATGGAATGAAGGGAACACCGTATATATATCAAGGCGAAGAACTTGGCATGACAAATATAAGATTTGAGGAACTAAATGACTATAAGGATATAGAAACACTTAATATGTATGAAGAAAGAATAGAGCAAGGTTATAAGCATGAAGATATAATGAATTCAATATATGAAAAAGGTAGAGATAATGCACGTACTCCAATTCAATGGGATGATAGTGAAAATGCAGGTTTTACAACCGGAAATACTTGGATAAAAATAAATCCTAATTATAAAGAAATAAATGCGAAATCGCAATTAAATGATGAAAATTCTATATTCAATTACTATAAAAGTCTAATTAAAATTAGAAAAACAAATCCAGTAGTTGTGTATGGAAAATATGAATTGATTTTAGAAGAAAATAAAGAAATATTTGCTTATACAAGAACTTTAGAAAATGAAATGGTATTAGTTATTTGCAATTTTACAGAAAACAAAGCAAAGTTTATTTTTGATGGTATAAGTAAGTTTAAATATAAAGAACTTTTAATTTCAAATTATGATGTAGATATAAATCAATCAGTAAATAATATAGAGCTAGAACCTTATGAAGCGCGAATTTATAAATTTATCAATTAATTAAGGTTTTTATTGGGGAAGGAGTTATCCAAATGGAAAAGTATATATTTGGTGTAGATATTGGAGGAACTACCGTTAAACTTGGTTTGTTTAAGACTGAAGGAACATTGCTAGAAAAGTGGGAGATTAGAACAAGAAAAGAGGATGAAGGAAAATATATTATAAAAGATATTGTAGAAACACTTGAAAATAAGCTTAATGAGAATAATATTTCCAAAAGTGAGGTATTGGGCATAGGCATAGGTGTACCGGGACCGGTTAAAGAGGATGGAACAGTACTTAAATGTGTAAACCTTGGATGGAAAGTTTTTAACATAATAGATGAGGTTAATAAATTATTAAAATTACCTATTAAAGCTGCAAATGATGCAAATGTGGCTGCACTTGGAGAGATGTGGAGAGGCGGAGGAAAAGGCTATAAAAATGCTGTAATGATAACACTTGGAACTGGTGTTGGTGGTGGAATAATTATTGACGGAAAAATAATATCAGGATCAAATGGTGCAGGTGGTGAAATTGGTCATATAAAGGTTTCTGATAACGAGACAGAATGTTGTGGATGTGGAAATAAAGGATGTTTAGAACAATATGCATCTGCAACAGGGATTGTTAGTTTAGCTAATAAGGCTTTAAAAACTATGAAAACAAAATCTGATTTAAAGAATTTTGAGAATTTATCAGCAAAAGATATTTTTGATTCTGCAAAGGCAGGTGATGAATTAGCATTAGAATTGGTAGATGATTTTGGTAATAGATTGGGGAAAGCTTTAGCTAATATCTCATGTGTTATTGATCCAGATATATTTGTGATTGGTGGAGGTGTATCTAAAAATGGGAGTTTTCTGATCGAAAGTATTACTAAGCATTTTAAAGGAAATGCATTTCATAGTTCAAGAAATACAAAATTTGAGTTGGCCAAATTAGGTAATGATGCTGGAATATATGGTGCTGCAAGATTGATTTGTGGAAACTAGATAGGTTATATGATAAGAGGTGGTTTAGCTTGAAAAAATATTGTACATATTCTATTTATAAGTTTTGCAAGGATTAATGAGGGAGTGATCGCCCGATGATTAAATTTAAAAAAAGAAATAATAAAAGAGAAATAGATTTTATCAATAAAGGAAAGAATATTTTTTTTTACTGTGAAAACATTATGAGAGGTTCTAAAATAAAAGTTAGATTGACAACTTCTTATGGATTATTAGTTTTAGTTCCATTATTAATAGTAGGGGTTTCAATAATAGTGCAATCTAAAAGTTCAATCGATAATAAAATTTCAAATTTCTCATCTCAGATAATGGCGCAAATTGGAGTAAATATATCAAGCGAAATGGATAAGAACTCCAACTTCGCTATGTCAATATTTACTGAACCTGATTTTCAGGATTATTTCGAAAATGGACAAACTGTTGATTATCATAAAATTAATGAGTTAAATAAATTAATAAGAAATAAAGTAGGAACCAAAAGTGATATGACCGGCCTCGGAATTATCAGTGCAGACAAAGAAAAAATAGGAAGTTTTTCAAATCAACTATCTGACGATTTAATGTTGAAATTATCAGATTTATCTAGCAAGTCAAAGGGAAAATTCACATGGTCATTAAACAAAAGTTCATCAGGATATAAAATCTACGCTTCAGTTCAAATGAATACTTTGGCTACAGGTAAAAACTTTGGAATAGTTATAGAAGAATTGGATCCTAAATTATTTATTAATTTGTTTAAAGACATTAGTTTAGGAGATAATTCTGATATATTTGTTTTAGATTCACAAGGAGTTGTTATTCTAAGTGATGAATCAAGTCTAATTGGAACAGAATATAAAGATAAAAGTATTATAGAGAAAATTCAAGAGAAAGAATCAGCTAAAAGCAAGGATAAAAGTGCTAAGATAGAAAATTCTTTTTCAACAAGTGATGGTAATAATCTAGTATCTTATGCACCTTTAAGCGGTTCAGACTGGTATGTAGTAGGAGTTATACCGTACACGTATATAAACTCTGAATCTAATAGTCTAACAAATAATACTATAATAATTGGTTTGGTTTCGTTTATGGTAGCCATGTTGGTAGCATTAATAGTATCAAGAAGCATATCAAAACCTTTGGAAAAATTAGTTTCACTTATGAAAAAGTCTAGAGATGGAAATTTAGCTTTGCACATAGAAGATAGTAGTAAAGATGAAATCGGAGAAGTAATAAGTGCATTTAATGAGATGGTGAGTAAAATAAGTGTTTTAATTGGCGATGTTAAAGCTATTACTAACAATGTATTTAATAACACCAAAATAGTTGCACAGGTTTCAGAGCATTCTTGCTCATCTTCAGAAGAAATCGCAGCTACAATGAGTGAAATTGCTAAAGGTGCTTCGGATCAAGCTGTTAGTGTTAATGAAGGAATTGATTTCATGAGCGTATTATCTGATGGAATAAATATAGTGAGTAAGAAAACAGAAAATGTATGGTTAGTATTAGAGGAAACACAAAAAATGAAAAAAGAAGCTGTTATATCAGTTAATACATTGAAAGATAAAGCCAACGAAACCAATAATGTTTCAGCTAAAATTGTTAGCGATATAAACTCTTTAGACACAAATATAAAAGATATAAAAGAAATTATAGAGTTAATTGGTAGTATTGCAGAGCAAACTAACCTTTTAGCATTAAATGCAGCAATCGAAGCAGCAAGAGCTGGAGATTCTGGTAAAGGTTTTGCTGTTGTTGCTGATGAAGTTAGAAAACTGGCTGATAGATCAAAAGAGTCATCTGATCAAATTAATAAAATAATTAATAATATTGAAAATAAAACAAGAATTGTAGTAAAAGAAGCAAGTAATTCTAGAATTATAATAAAAGAACAGATGGATGCAGTTGATGGTGCAGATGAGGCTTTTAAAGTTATATTTGAAGGAATGAACCAAATATCATACCAATTAAAAGATATAGTTATGTCAATTAATAAAATAGTTGATTGTAAAGATAAAACTAAAATAGCAATGGAAAATATTTCAGCTATTTCAGAAGAAACAGCCGCAACTACAGAACAAGTTTCCTTCGGGGCTAATGGACAAATTAGTGAAATTCAAAAAATATTTGAATTTGTAGAAGAACTAAATTCAGTGGTTGAAAAATTAAATCTAACAATAAATAAATTTATAGTTAATTAGTTTTAAATGTAAATTTATTAAATAGAATCAAGATATTAGAAAGAAAATTAATTATATATAAATACTAATTTAACTATAACATAGTAGGGGAGATAATATCATGATTAAAAGAATTAACAAAATAATAACACTAGTAACAATTACAACAATTGTTACTACTCTTAGTTCATCACCAATTGCATTTGCTTCCGATGCATTGCAAGAAAAGGATGGGAATTTTAATGCTTCTGTTGCTTACTCAAATAAGTATTTATACGATGGGTATAGAGGAACTGATGGGGAAGAACAAACAATATACTACAATAATGGAAAGTATAATGAACTAGAGAATTCAGATGCATATGATGATTCTATAAAGTACGATAATAGGTATATTGAACTAGATAATAATGGTAAGGAAGATCTATTTAATTTGCAAACAGGAAAGTTTGAAGGGGAAGATATAGAAGATCAAAAATTTGATATTAGAAGAGATTTAGTAAAAAAATTAAAAGAAACCAATAGATATGGCAGTAATATAACAGATTATCTTCAATTAGGTGATAGAATTTCAAGTAATAAAGGTTCCTTTGGTGATGTATGGTATAAATATACTGCAGATTATAATTATGGACAAGCTATTAAATATGTAACAATAATCAATTTAGCTGCAAATTCCAATGATGAATGGGATAATATTACATTGAAAAAAGGTGATGGAATAACATCAGACTTTGGAGACAGCTATCAATTTTGGTTTTCAGTAACAAGTAATGATCCTACTAATAAAGAAACTGATGGTATAGAAAAAACCTATAATGGCGATATAACTGCAGCATCAAAGTATATAGCTAAAAGATTAAAAGATTATTGTGGATATGATGCAGAGGTGACTACAGAGAATGGAAGTCCTGTTATCCAAATAATATCTGATGAAAAATTAGAAGGAACTGTAATAACGGGGCATAATAGTGATATTTCAATAGAATCTAAAATGGCACTTGCTAAAAATATTCAATATGTATCGGATGATACGAAAAATTCTAACGGTGCTGTAAGAGATATGATTGCTGATAATTATATTTCTAAAACAGTAGAATCAGTATACGGAACTACGACAACAGATTCTGCTGTAAAATATACAACAACTATTGATATAAATGCAGAATCAGATCATGAATGGAGAAATATAACATTAAAAAAGGGTGATGATGTAACATCAAGCTTTGGAGACACTTATCAATTTTGGTTTTCAATAACAGCTGATGAATCTGGTAATTTAGAATCTGACGGAGAAGCAAAAACTTATAATGGAGATGTGGAAGCAACAGCAGAATACATAGCTGGAAGAATAAGAGATTACTGTGGATATGGTGCACAAGTTATTGAGCAAGATGGAAAGCCAGTAATTCAGATAAAATCTGATACAAAGATAGATGGAAATATAATAATATCTTATGATGACAATATTTTAGTAAAAACAGAGGAAAACTCTTCTTCGACAGATGAAGATGATAGAGGTAATTCGGGAAATAGCAGTGGAGAAGATGCTCCAAGTGGTTCAGAAACAGATAATGAAGATGGTGATAACAATTCAGGGACAAATAGTGGAGAAAACACAACTGGTTCTGACACAAATACTGGAGAAGAAACTTCAAGCGGAACACACGCTATAATAAATTATGACAAGGAGCCAATATATTATGGCTTTGTAAATAATTCTGGCAAATATATGGATGTCTCTAAGTTTGCAAACATTAAACTTATATATACAGTTAATGGAGAAACTAAAACAGAGAAAATAGAAAAATTTGGAGAAAAATATGGAAATGAGAACATTGTAGCTAATTTAACAGACGTAGGGTCAGATTTATTAACACAGGATTCAACTTATATCTATGTTAGTGCAAATGTAGAATTCACTTCAGATAGTGATATAAGCATTGCATATCCAGATGGTACAAACAGCAAAAAGTATATTTTAAAGATTTCTAAGGCTGTAGGAGATAAAGTTGATGGAGCAGATACACCTAAAGAAGTTACAGCATATGAAATGAATGGAGAATCTGATTTTCTATCTTGGATTCAGCCTAAACTTAGTAATGATTGGTATAATTTAGATGTATGCGCTAAGAATGGAAACATATATGTTATAAGATTCAATAAAGACGGAGGCAATAATAAGATACAAGTAAATCAAGTTGGATTCGAAACTGTACGTGATGATGATTTGAAGGTTAGTAGGAATAAGATATATAAGGTTAATGATCCATCTATTGAAACTAGAATTAAAGGACAAAAATTAACAGTTACGGATGCAGGTGAAATAAGAAATTTAATAAGACCATATTATTCTATAGATGCTGAAGGAAACTTGTGGGTATTAGGCTTGAAAAAGATATATGAATTTAATGGAAATGGCTTTGATGAAAAGTATACAATTCCTGCAAAGATAAGCAACTTAGACGTTTACGATGGTAACAATTTAATTGCTTGGGGAGATAATGGTACAGAATATGGTTATGTAACTAATATTAATGAATTTTCAAGTACTAGTGATGAAAAGGATTTGGGAACTGAAAATAATGGCAATGAAGGTAATGGTGGCGAAGGAAGTACTAGTGATAAAGACAATACTTCAAGTGATGAATCAGTAATTAAAAGTGGATGGATTAAAACAAAGTCGGGTTGGCAATTTTTTGATGAATCGGGAAAACAAGTTAAAGATTCTTGGATTAAAGTAAATGAAAAATGGTATGTAATTGATGAAAACGGTATTATGAGGACTGGCTGGATTAACATAAGTGGAAAATGGTACTACCTAAATTCTGATGGAAGTATGGCAACAGGATGGATGCAAGAAGGGAGTAGTTGGTATTACCTACAATCAGATGGAGAAATGTCAACAGGCTGGGTAAATGATGATGGGAATTGGTATTATTTAAAAGAATCTGGTGAAATGTCAATTGGATGGATTTCTAATAACGGAAACTGGTATCACCTGGGAACTGATGGGAGCATGAGTACAGGCTGGTTAAAATATGGGAAGCACTGGTATTATTTGGACGAAAATGGAAAAATGTTATCGGATGCAACTATGAACGGATATAAACTTGGAACTGATGGTGTTTTAATTTAGTAAGAAAGATGGTGAAAATATGAATAATTCAAGAAAAAAATTAAAAGTTTTATGTAGTTTAGCACTTATGTCGACTACAATCCTATCAACTTTATCAATTATATCAAATACCGCATATGCAAAGTCTGATTTTATAGAAATGCCTATAGTAAATACTTCTGAAAAAGGAGTATTTAATCAAAAGCTTTTATTATATGATGTTTCAACAGATAAATCTATGTATAATCCAGGATCAAATGTAAGTGTAAAAATTAATCTGGTCAATTATACAGGAAATGAAATATCCAATGGAACTATAGAGTTATCGGCAAAGCATCTTGATACACAAGTTGGAAATACAGTAACTCAAAATTTTTCAATTGAAAAAGATGAAAATAAAGAGTTATTTATAAACTGGACAGCTCCTAATGAGGATTTTAAAGGCTATTTACTTGAAATAACGTGTAAAGATTCTGAAGGAAAAGTCATGGAGTCATCATCAACAGCTGTAGATGTCTCCTCAGGTTGGCTTAAGTTTCCTAGATACGGTTATCTAACTAATTATGAGAAAAGTGTTAATACAAAAGATATAATAGATCAGTTGAAAAAATTCCATATAAATGGTCTGCAATATTATGATTGGCAAGACAAACATCATGATCCTATAGCAGGTGAAGGTTCAAATGTTGAAGATGTATGGCAGGATTTATCAAAACATGATGTATATAAATCAACAATAGAAGGATATATTAAGAATGGTCATGAAGCAGGAATTTCTTCAATGCAATACAATTTAATATATGGAGCGACTCAAGGATATGAAAATGATGGTGTGAAAAAGGAATGGGGATTATACAAGGATCCAAGTGGAACTGATGGAGAACAGTGGACCATGGCAATGCCTAGCGGCTGGGAAACAGATGCGCTTTACTTTATGGATCCATCAAATAAAGAATGGCAGGATTATCTCTTTGCAAGGGAAAAGGAAGTTTTTGAAGCATTTGATTTTGATGGATGGCATATGGATACTGTAGGTGATTTTGGAACAGTGTATAAAGCAGATGGAACACCAGTATCAATTACAACTACTTTTAAAGATTTTATAAATGCAGCTAAGAAAGAATTCCTGACAAATATATATTATTTAATCCAGTTGGAAATAAGGGGCACGAAGATGTAAATAGTAGTAATGTAAGTGGTGCATATACGGAAGTATGGCCTTGGGATGGAATTATAACATATAATTCCTTGAAAGGTATTGTGGATCAAGCAAGAACGGAGACAAAAGGAAGATCATTAATAGTGCCGGCATATATGAATTATGACTTGGGAGATAAGCATAGTGAAGAAAAGCCTGGAAAATTTAATACTTCCTCAGTGCTATTAACAGGGGCTTCAGTCTTTGCAGCAGGTGGATCTAGACTTGAGTTGGGCGATGATACAAGAATGCTTACCAAAGAGTATTTCCCCAATAAAAATGTTGTTATGGATGAAGAGTTAAAGGCAAGGGAAAGAAAATATTATGACTTTATAGTTGCTTATGAAAACTTATTAAGAGATGGACAAATAAATAGTAATAATGAAATCCAAGTTGAAGGTTATGAGAATAGTAATATAGGTGAAGCTAATAAAATATGGACTTACGGAAAAAAAGATTCAAATTATGATGTTATTCAAATGGTAAATCTTTTAGGTGTTTTTGATAATACTTGGAGAGCTGCTGATGGATCGAAATCTAAACCAATTAAAGCAGAAAATTTTAAGGTTAAATATTATGTAACCCAAGATATTCAAAGTGTTTTATTAGCATCACCTGATGCTAATGATTGTAAATCACAAAGTTTAGAATTTTCAAAAGGAAACGATGAAAAAGGAAATTATATAGAATTTACAGTACCATCTTTGGAATATTGGGATATGATTTATTTAAAAAAATTAAGTTCTGAGAATATTGATAAGAATAATGATATAATAGGCGTTCAAGGTCAATTAACAAATCCAGGTTTTGAAGATGGATTTATGGGCTGGAATATATCCGGAAGAAGTTATGGCTTAGATTCCACAGATGCAGCATCTGGAAATAATAAGTTATATTTCTATGATAACAAGCCTTATACCAAAAAGATTGATCAAACAGTTGTAGGATTAAAAAATGGAAAATATACAGTAACGGCTATGGTAAAACAAAATACAGGGATTCCAGATTATGCAGCTATGGAATTAACTTCTGGAGATAAGACTGAAAAAGTTAATATAAAACATGGCGATAATTATAGAAAAATAGAAGGAACTATAGATGTTAAGGATGGAAAATTAAATGTAGCTTTTAACTTTATATCTACTTTAAATGGTGAAGCTAATTTACAAATTGATGATATTCAGTTATTAGATGAGAACGGAAATGTTGTATCAAAGGAAGCTAAGGTTATTAAACAGGGCGAAGGTGCAAGTTCATCTAACATACCAGAATCTGTTGGGAAAATAACAAATGGAGATTTTGAAACAGGTGATACAACAGGCTGGGTAGCAGCTAATCCAGATGGATTTGGAGTTAATGATGAAGATGCTTTTGCTGGAAATGATAAATGTTATTTCTGGGGTCAGGGAAAACAAATGTTACAACAAAAAGTAACTGAGTTACCTAATGGAACTTATACGATAAAGGCAATGGTTAAACAAAATACTGGAAATCCTACCTCATCACAATTAGAATTATCAGGTTTTGGAGGAGAGGCAGCTTCGGTTAAAATTCCACATGGGGATTCCTATGTTGAAATTTCGCAACAAGTCACTGTTACTAATGGCACTTTAATAATCTCATTTATACAAGATGGCAAGGAATGGACAAATTTACAAATTGATAATGTTGAATTGATAGCTAATTAAATTCAATAAATATTAAAATATAGATATCAAATTTAGAAAATTAAGTTATACTTTGTAACAAAGACAATATTAGAAAGTGGAAACAGTAATGTTTTCACTTTCAGTATTTATAGCGGGAGCTAGGTTATGAATTGGATATCTACAAGCTGTATAAAACACTATCATATATTTTTTATGAATAAATATATGTTCATGTAAATTCGAATTGTTAATAGATAGAATTTTTGTTTATTTTATATAAATTAAAAGTTTGTATGGAGTTTATATTGAGTCTTGGGGGAATGAGTAAGTTCTTAAATTATAGGACTGCCATAAAAAAGAAAATAAATTAAATACTTGTCATAAAACGCTATATTAGCAAATAACCTTTTTATTGCTTAATATAGCGTTTATTGTGCGTTGAAACTTACTATAGGTTCGTTGTAATATATTTAATACAGAGAATAGAGAAAAGCAATAAATTGTCGGTTTAGGTCTAATTACATAAAGCAGTAATTATTAAATGTTGTTATTTACCATAGTGAACACATATTAAAAAAGTTAAAATATTTAGCTAATAATTAATTATGATAGGATGGTGATAAAATGCAACAAGTAGAAATTAGTAAGAGAGAATTTGTGTTTCAAGAGAAAGTAGAAAATAGAGGTAAATATTATTTTTTTAAGAGAATTACAGATATACTTTGTTCGTCATTTGGGTTATTAGTTTTAAGTCCAATATTCTTGATTGTTGGAGTTTTAATTAAGCTTGAATCAAAAGGATCTGTAATTTTTTCGCAAGAAAGAATTGGTAAAGACGGTAATGTATTTAAAATGTATAAATTTAGATCTATGGTTGCTAATGCCGAAGAGCTAAAAGATAAGCTGTGTCATAAAAATGAGATGAGCGGACCTATGTTTAAGATGAAGGATGATCCAAGAGTAACTAAAATAGGTAAATTTATAAGAAAGACAAGCATAGATGAACTTCCACAATTGTTTAATGTTCTAAAAGGTGATATGAGTTTAGTCGGACCTAGACCATCTCTTCCCAAAGAAGTAGAAAAATTTGATAATTGGATGATGACAAGGCTTGAAGTAAAACCTGGTTTAACATGTTACTGGCAGGTATCAGGAAGAAATGATATTGATTTTGAAGATTGGATGAAACTAGATATTAAGTATGTAAGGGAAAGAAATACTTTAGTTGATATTAAGTTAATATTTAAAACATTTTTTGTGCTGTTTGGAGACAAGCATGCAAGTTAAGTGACTTTAGGCATATATACGTGTTGTTTTTTGATTATACCTTAATAAGGCGCATTAGAGGAAATAATGATTTTAAATCTATTGTGCCTAAAGCTATGGGTAATATGGGAGCAAATAAATTTAGGCAATTAGAATTACGGAATATATGGAGGTAAGTATGAAAATAGTAGTAGCAGGAACAGGATACGTAGGTTTAGTTACCGGAGCATGTCTTTCGGAAATCGGGCATAATGTAACTTGCGTTGATATAGATAAAAATAAAGTTGAAATGATGAAACAAGGAATTTCACCAATATACGAACCAGGATTAGATGAACTTTTAAAAAGAAATCACGATGAAGGTAGATTAGATTTTACAATAGATTATAAAAATGCTTATAAAGATGCTGATTTGATATTCATAGGGGTTGGAACTCCAGAAAGAGAAGATGGATCAGCAAACTTAGATTATGTGTTTAATGTATGCAGACAAATTGCTGAAAATGCTGGAAGAGATTGTTTAGTAGTGGTTAAATCAACGGTACCAATAGGAACTAATGATAGAATTGAAGAGTTTTTAAAGGAAAATGTTAAAAATAATATTCAAATAGAAGTAGCGTCAAACCCAGAATTTTTAGCGCAAGGAACCGCAGTTGTCGATACTTTATATGCAAAGAGAATTGTAATAGGAGTTGAATCTAAAAAAGCGGAAGAACTTTTAAAAGAGGTTTATGAGGGCTACAATCAACCAATTGTTGTTACGAATAGAAGAAGTGCAGAAATGGTTAAATATGCATCAAACGACTTTTTAGCACTTAAGATATCATTTATGAATGAAATAGCAAACTTCTGCGAAATGGTTGGAGCAGATGTTGAAGATGTAGCTAAAGGAATGAGCTTTGATCCAAGAATAGGTGATAAATTCTTAAATGCTGGAATCGGATATGGTGGATCATGTTTCCCTAAGGATACAAAAGCACTTCATTGGCTTGCAAATGATAATGGATATGAATTAAAAACAATAAAAGCAACAATAGAAGTAAATGAAAATCAAAAATATAAATTATTTAGACAAGCTAAGAATAAATTTGGAAGTTTAAGAGGATTAAAAGTGGCTGTGCTTGGATTAACATTTAAACCTGGAACAGATGATTTAAGA
Organism: Clostridium sp. MF28; assembly: GCF_002969175.1. Taxonomy (NCBI): domain Bacteria; kingdom Bacillati; phylum Bacillota; class Clostridia; order Eubacteriales; family Clostridiaceae; genus Clostridium; species Clostridium sp. MF28. The sequence goes on along the minus strand of NZ_CP014331.1, from coordinate 2,780,367 downwards.
GAAGCTCCATCTATACCAAATGTAAGAAGATTATTAGATGAAGGTGCTGAAATAATTGCATATGATCCAGTTGGAGTTGAGAATTTCAAAAAGATATACACTGATGTTAAGTACGTAAGTACTCCAGAAGAAGCTTTAAAGGATGCAGATATGACATTCATATTTACAGAGTGGAATGAAATTAAATCCTTAGATTTAAGTGTATATGAAAAGCTTATGTATACTCCAATTATATTTGACGGTAGAAATTGTTATAAGGTTAAAGAGGCTAAAGAAAGACAAATAGATTATTATTCAATTGGAAGAAAATCTGTATTGAATTTAGAAGAAAAAGCTTTAAGTAAAGTAAAAACAGCAATGGTAATATAGCAAGGGTAATTAAATGAAACTTTTCAGATGAACATGGTGACTCCATCTGAACTCATAGATTAAAGAATGCTAACTATAGTATGGTAAATTTTTAAATGATTAAGGAGGAGAATATTATGAAGGTATGTTTTATAACATCAAGTGGTGGTCACTTAACTCATTTAATCCAATTAAAAGAGTGGTGGAAAGATAAGGAGAGATTCTGGGTAACCTTTGAAAAGGAAGATTCTAAATCAATACTTAAAGATGAAAAAAAATATTGGTGCTACTTTCCTACAAATAGAAATATAAAAAATTTAATCAAAAATACATTCTTATCAATAAAAATATTACTTAAAGAAAAACCAGATCTTATTGTCAGCACTGGTGCAGCGCCTGCAATTCCATTTTTCTATATTGGGAAATTATTCGGTGCAAAAGTTGTTTATATTGAAGTGTATGATAGGATAGAAAAACCAACTATAACGGGGAAGGTAGTTTATCCTATAAGCGATTTATTTATATTACAATGGGAAGAACAAAAGAAGTTTTACCCAAGAGGACAAGTATTGGAGGGATTATTTTGATATTTGTAACAGTAGGAACACATGAACAAGGCATGGAAAGATTATTTATCCAATTGGATAAATTAATTGAAAGTGGAGATATTAAAGAAGAAGTATTTGCTCAAGTTGGGTACTGTAATTATGAGCCTAAAAATTATGAATATAAGAAAATGATTGGATATGATGAAATGGATGAATATGTGAGAAAAAGTGATATAATCATAACTCACGGAGGACCAGGAAGTATATTTCATCCGCTCCAATATAATAAGGTTCCAATTGTAGTGCCAAGAGATCCAGAGTTTGATGAACATGTTGATGATCATCAAATACTTTTTACTAAAAGATTAGATAAAAATTCAAAGATCATTGGAGTATATGATATAGAAGATTTAGGCAGCGTAATAAGCAATTATAAACAGTTATCTTTAAAATGTAATACATATAGTTCTAATAAAAATGACTTCATTAGAAAGTTTGATAATGTAATCGGCCAGATAATGTAGGCTAGCATTCATAAATTAAAGGAGATCATTGATGAATATATTATATCTTAACAGAGGTATGGGTCTTGGAGGAGTTGAGAAATGTATTATTCAACTATGTAAATTATTCAATAGTAGTAATAAAGTTATAGTTGCAAGTATGGGTGGTGAATTAACTAAGGATTTAGAAAAGATGGGAGTTAAACACTACAATATTTTAAATACAGATTCCAAGAATCCTGATGTTATATTAAATAACTTAATAGCTATATATAAGATAGTGAAAAAAGAAAATATAGATATAATTCATAGTCATCATAGAATGACAACATTATTAGCTAAATTAATATCGAAAATTACTAAAGTTAAAGTAATACATACTCAACATTTATGTATAGAAGATAAGTTTAAGTTAACGAATGTATCTTTAAAAGGTATTAAAACAATAACTGTAAGTGAAGCAGCTAAAAGAATTTTAATTGAAAAGGCTGGTTTAGAAGAAAAGAATATAAAAACTATATATAATACTGTAGAAACTGATCATGATAGCAAAGAAGTTGATCATAAGCTTTTAGAATTAAAGAAAAAAGGATACTTTATAGCAGCTCAAGTAAGTAGAATAGTGGATTATAAAGGAGTCTATGATTTTATTTCTATCGCAAAAAGTACTGCATTAGAAAATGAAAAAATAAAGTTTGTATTAATAGGCGATGGACCAGAGCTAAGTAATATTAAGGAACTTGTAAAGAAAGAGAAACTAGAAGATTATATTTATCCGCTAGGGGCTAAGGATAACATTATAGAATATCTAAAATATATAGATGTATTATTACTATGTTCCTATATAGAAGGTTTACCTCTAACTCCATTAGAGGCATTCTCACAAGGGGTTCCAGTTGTAGCTACCAATATAGATGGAACAAATGAAGAAATAGAAAACGGATATAATGGGTATTTAGTAGAGGCTAAAGATATTGAAAGCTTTAAAGAAAAAATACTTGAATTATATGAAGATAAAGAAAAGTATTCTTATATGAAGGGTAATTGCTTTGAAATTTTCAATGCTAAATTCAATAAAGAGATATATTTTAAATTACATCTTAAAGAATATAAAGAAATTTTAAGCCATGAAAGAAAATAATGAGTCCAAAATGTCATGATTATTTTTCATTATGTGAGGAAGCAGATTGAACTCATAGCGAGTCTATTAGTAAAATTTGCTGGTAAGAAGAGAACCCAAATCTATGATTTGGTGTGAATCGCTTACTCATGGAGCGTAACAAGTCGAGTTCCCTCTATAATGGAAAACAGGATTGGTAGATGGATTTGTTATTTTTTTGATTATAATTTAAGTTAGGTGAGATAAATGATGATTGGAAAAGGCATTAAGTATTTAAGATCATTAATGAGAATTATTGTATTAAAAATAAGATATAGTAATAGAATTGAGTTTAAAATTAAGAATTTAAAATCACTTTATATAGGTAAAGGTGTAAAAATAAGAATAAGTAAAGGAAATGTATTATCTCTTGGCAATAATGTTTATATCGAAGATTATTGCAGCTTCGAATGTATAAATGGAAGTATTTATGTTGGAGAGAATACATTTTTTAATACTAATAATAAAGTAGTATCTTTAGAAAAAATAAGTATTGGATCAGATTGTCTATTTGGACCCAATATAGGGATTTTTGATCATGATCATCGCTATGATATTAGCGATAAGCCAATAATATCTCAAGGCTATAATACTAAAGAAATAAATATAGGTAATAATATTTGGATTGGGTGTAATTCTACTATTACACGTGGAGTAAATATATGCGACAAAGTTGTTGTTGCTGCAAATTCAGTTGTAACTAAAAACATTGTTAATAAAGGGGTTTACGGTGGAGTTCCCGCTAAACTTATTAAAGAACTGTAATGACAGTCAAATTCTTCTCTATTAGATGATATATATCGTCTCTTTAATCTGTTATTTTCTTTATATTTATCCAAAGATGAATATATAATTTCAACTTTGGGGTAATCTATATATAGAACTTTAAATTCAGTCATATAAAAAAATAACAAGTCCAAAATGCTATGATTATTTTCATTAGGCAAGGAAGCAGATTGGTCTCATAGCGGGCTATTAGGGTAATCTGTTAACATAGCATAATGGAAAATAGGCCTAGCAGATGGATTTGTTATTTTTTTGATTATGTCTAAGAAGGGAGTAACAGATGCTTTTCGTTTTGAATGTATTATTTGATATTTTTATCTTTCAAAATTGTCTAATTACGTATATTCCACAATTGGGGTATATTGATGAGCTATTCACATTTATGCTGATAATTCTATCAGTTTTTTATATATTTAATGGAAAAAATAAAATAAGCATGTATTCTAGTGAAGTTAAATCTATAATTTTATTTTTTTGTTTGCTACTTGTAGGAGTAGCAGGAAACGTAATGCATAAAATTCAACCAGAGAAGATTGCCATATATAAAGATATTTTAGCTATAAGTAAATTTGTAGTTTGTTACACATTTACGCTAATTGTATCAAATAATATAGATAAAGATTTATTGTTAGAAAAGGTAGCAAAAAGATCAAGAATTTATGTAAATGTAATATTTACTTTTTTGATTTTAAACATAATTCATGATATAGGAATGTCATCAGATATAAGATATGGAATAAGAAGTTATAAATTTCTATATCAGCATCCAACATATTTGGTTTCAGCTATTGTAATATTTTTATGTGTAATATTAAGTGATAATAGAAAAAAGTTTGATAATTTTATTATTTTTGAATCAATAGCTATATTGTTTTTTACATTAAGAAATAAAGCATTTGTATTCATATTAGGATATTTCTTTATGAAATTAGTTATGAAATATGCTAAATCTATAAAAATAAGATATATATTGATACTTGCTGTCATAGGAATCTTCTCGACATATAACAAAATAATGGAATATGCATCATATTATCTTACAGCTGCTCGGCCAGCGCTATTTATAGTAGGTTATAAACTAGCTTGTAAATATATACCTTTTGGAAGTGGTTTTGGAACCTTTGCATCAGAAATATCCGGAGATTATTATTCACCTATATATTATGAATATGGAATAAATTTAGTTAGTGGATTAGAGGAAACCGCTCATTCGTATATTGGTGATACTTTTTGGCCTTATGTATATGGTCAATTTGGCTTTTTGGGTTTAATTATATTTTTATGGATTATATTGAATATATTTAAATCAATACAGAAAAGATATCAGTATAACAGAGAAATTCAATCAGCGGCATTTTTGCTGCTATTATATATTTTAATAGCATCTACTGCAGAAGCTATATTTACGGATGTAACAGGCTGCTTTACTTTTGCTGTGATTGCTACGTATCTAGGAAACAACATTATAGACAGTGATTCGCAAGAATGTACTACTGCTAGTATAGAATAAGATAAAAATTAATTATCTATTTATAAGTTAAGAGTGATTTTATGAGAAGAATTTACTCATGAATCTTAGAAAACGAAATTTCATATATGTGAATGAGGATTATAGTGCCTGATATCAGATGAAGGAAGGTTGTTATGGAAAATAAAACGTTAAGAGTTCTCCAAGTTGTGGATTCATTAGGAGCTGGAGGAATTCAAGCCTTTATATTAAATATAAATAGAAATATGCATTTAGATAAAATTAAATTTGATTATGTAGTATATAAGAATAAAGAAGAAACTGAATTCTATGATGAAAGTGTTGAGAAAATGGGTGGACAAATAATATGTCTAGAAAAAAATACTGGGATTAAAAGGCTGAAATCTTTTATGGATTTATATAGATTGCAAAAAGATAAAAAATATTCAGTAGTACATATACACGGGGATCGTGCAAAAAGCTTTTTTGAAGCAGTTGTTTTTAAGATATGTAAAACACCTACAATTATTATGCATTCACATAATGATAGAATAAGCAGAGATAAGAGGTTTTATCATTTACATTTAGGAATACAGAACATTATAAGAAGTCTTTGGAAATATGTAGTTGATTATGAATTTGCATGCTCAACTAATGCGGCACAATGGATGTTTTCCAAGGAAGATGTAAGAGATGAAAAAGCCAAGGTTATAAATAATGGTATTGATGAAAAAAAGTTTATTTATAATAAAAATGTAAGAGAAGAATATAGAAGAAAATTAAAGTTGGAAGACAAATTTGTATTAACTCATGTGGGACGCTTTAGCTATCAAAAAAACCATGATTTCTTAATAGATATTTTTAATTCTGTGAATAAGCAATATAGTAATTCAGTGCTATTGCTAATTGGAGAGGGAGAATTAAAAGAAAAGATTCAGGATAAGGTTAGATCACTGAATTTAGAGGATAAAGTAATATTTTATGGACTTTGTAATGAAATTCATAACATTCTACAAGCGTCGGATATATTTGTTTTTCCATCTCATTATGAGGGTCTTCCAGTGGTTGGAATAGAAGTTCAAGCGGCAGCTTTGATGGCCGTAGCCTCTGATGCTATAAGCAATGAAATAAAGATAACTCATTATTGGAAATCTGTTTCTTTAGATAGCCCACCAGAGGAATGGGCAAAGATAATTCTGAAATATAAAGATGGATATAGCAGAAAGGATACCTCTGAAGATATTATAAAGTCAGGTTTTAGTGCTATGGCAATATCTAGAAACTTGGAAAATCTATATATGAATGCTGATAATAATAAAAAAAGTGGTAATAAATAATTTAGTATAGAATATCTTAGTGGTTCAAGGAGAGCAAATATATGATAAGTATTATTATTCCAGTTTATAATGTTCAAGAGTATATAAAAGAATGTTTAGATAGTCTTTTAATGCAGACGTATAAAGATTTGCAAATATTGATTGTTGATGACGGTTCAACGGATAAAACTATGGATATAGTTAAAGAATATGAAGATAAATTTGAAGATTTCACTATATTATATCAAAAAAACCAAGGAGTATCTGTTGCTAGAAACACAGCATTTGATTATATAAAAGGTGAATATACTATATATATTGATCCAGATGATTTTTTTGAATTAGATATGCTTGAGAATATGTATAATAGAGCAGAAAAAGTTAATGTAGATATAGTAATAAGTGAATATTACGTATATTATGATGAAAAAGATAGCAGAAACTATATTGAGAAATATAGAGTAGATCCAAGAAAAATATATAACAATTATGAGGTTATGAACCTTATGTTGAATTATGAATTGCAAGGTCAACTATGGAATAAGTTTTTTAGAACTGAATTATTAAAACAAATTGAGTTTAAGTTTGAACCTCATAGATATATTCAGGATGCATTTCCAGTTTTTAAAGCAATACATTCAAGTAAGGGGATAGCTTTTATAGATAAACCATTGTATTACTATAGGCAAAGAGCAACATCAACAGTTCATAAGAAAAATGCTAAGCTCGCAGAAGATTACTATTTTGCTATGAGCAGTATTATAAATTATATAGAAGATAAAAATATAAAAGTAGATAAGAAAAGCTTAAACATTTTTAGAATCAAAGTATTATCTCACTTTATAGCCCATTATACTAATGCACATGAGGGGAATAATCTAAAAAGTTTTAAGAAAAGTAAGTATGATGAATTAAGTGTGAAAAATAAAGATTTTTTATTTTTAAAGGAAATATCTAAAGACGATAAATTAAAGTTATTTTTATGGAATTGTGGTTTATACCCAGTTCTGAAGAAAATAAAAAATAGATGATAGATGATAGATTTAAGGTAGAGTGGCTTTGTTAAGAAAATATTAGTATGCACTCAGGCACAACCAAAAAAATAATAGACTAGTATATTTACTTATTTCGCAGTATACTTCGTCAGCAAATTTAGCTAATAGGTCTTGTTATGAGCTGAATTTACTTCCTTGTCTAACACGAAATATTCGGCGCATCTTTGGTCCATTATTTTCTTTCATGTGCCTTTATAAGGAGAAACTATGAAAATATGTTTTATAACTACTACAATTTTTAATTTGGGAGGAGTTCAAAGAGTAGTATCTGTTTTAGCTAGTGAATTAAGTAAAAATAATAAAGTAGATGTAATTTGTACAGATAGAACTTTTAAAGTTAATAGAGAAATGTATAATTTGAATTCTAATGTAAGTATAAAGTTTAATTCGGGGCTGTTACATAAGAAGTTTACTAACAAAGTTATCTGTAAGATTTCTAGAGAGGTGAATTCTATAACTGGAATTTTAAACAATTCTGTTATGAGTGATTTATTGCTTTATGGATATTGTCCTAATGAAGTTCAAGACAGATTTATAAAGTATCTAAATACAAGAAATTATGATGTTATCATAGGTGTAGAAGGTTATTATAGTATAGTTCTTGGGAAAATAAGTGATAAGTTAATTGGTAAAACTATAGGATGGATGCATAATTCTTATGATGCGTACTTAAACAATAAAGGTAAATATTATTGGAAGCAAGAGGAGTTGTTTAAAAGATACATACCTAAATTAAATTGTAATGTAGTTTTAACTTATGATGATAAGATTAAATATAAAGAAAAGTTAGGAATAGATTGTGAGGTGATTTATAACCCTTTAAGTTTTGAATGCAATAAAAAATCTTCGTGTGATAAAAAAAGTATAATTTTTGTTGGAAGATTGCTAGAGCAGCAAAAGGGTTTGGATCTTCTTATTGAAATTTTTAATATAATTCACAAAAAGAAAAGTGATTGGATTTTAAAAATAGTTGGAGAAGGCCCGGATAGAGAAAGTCTAATAAATCATATTGAAAAGTATAATCTAAAAAATAATGTAATATTACTTGGTCAATGTGATAATGTTAAAGATCATTATTTGGAATCTTCAATTTTTGTTTCAACTTCAAGATGGGAAGGCTTTGGATTAGCTATCACAGAAGCAATGGAATGCGGATTGCCAGTAGTGGCTTTTGATAATTCTGGTCCTAAAGAAATAATAAGCAAGCCGAACATAAATGGAGTTTTAGTTGGGGATTATAATATTAACAAATTCGCTGATGAGATTATATCCTTAATAGAAAATGATGAGAAAAGAGCAAGTATGTCATTAGAATCTATAAAAAGAGCTCAAGATTTTAAGATAGATAATATTATTAAACAGTGGATTCAAATTATGGAAAAACAATAGATGCATGATATAGGTATTTATAACCGGAGGAATGATGAGAGAGTATTCAAATTTAAAAAGTGGAATAATGATTACGTTCATATCTAAATATAGTAATATATTTGCACAGTTAATTATAAATTCAGTGTTAGCTAGGTTGTTGATGCCAGCAGATTTTGGCATAATTGCAGTAATAACTGTATTTATATCATTTTTCAATATGCTTGGTGATATGGGGATAGGACCTGCTATAATACAAAATAAATCTTTAGATGAAGATGAGATTTCAGATATATTTAAGTTTTCAGTAATTGGGGCTATAGTCATAGCAATTGGATTTTACTTTTTTTCTTATTTTATAGCTTATTTTTATAATGATAAGATATATATAAGACTAGGAGGATTATTATCTTTTTCTGTGTTATTCTCCATATGTAATATAGTACCAAATGCTGTGCTATATAAAGCTCAAAAGTTTAAACAAGTAGGAATAATAAATATAATTGTAAATGTAGTAGTTGGTATTTTTACAATATCTCTTGCCTTTAAAGGATTCTCTTATTATTCATTGGTTTTCGATTCAATATTAAAAAGTTTATTTATTTTTATATTATGTTTTAGAATATGTAAATTGAAAATAAATAAAGGTTATTCATATAGTTCAATAAAAAAGATACAAAATTATTCAAGCTTTCAATTCTTATTTAATTTTATAAATTATTTCACCAGGAATCTAGATAACATATTAATTGGTAAGTTCTTAGGTGCATCAACTTTAGGGTATTATGATAAATCCTATAAGCTTATGCTTTATCCAGTACAAAATTTAACAAATGTAATAACACCCGTATTACATCCAGTATTATCTGAATATCAAAATCAAAAGGACATAATTTATGAAACATATATAAAAGTTATAAAAGTTCTTGCTTATTTAGGAATTTTTATAACGGTATATTGCTTCTTTTCTGCAAATGAAATAATACGCATAATGTATGGTCCTAATTGGGACGCATCAATACCAATATTTAAAATATTATCAATAACAATTGTGATACAAATGGTATTATCAAGTATTGGATCAATATTTCAAGCTACTGGTTATGTTAACAAACTATTTTCTACAGGAGTAGTATCAGCAATATTCACTGTAAGTGCAATAGTTACAGGAATAATGAATAGAAGTTTAATTATATTATCGTTAGGATTAGTTATAGCATTTATATTAAACTTTATCCAATGTTTCTATGTACTTATAACTCATGTATTTGAAAAAAGCTTTATTTCTTTTTTATTGCAATTAAAGAATATTCTTATTATCGGTGTATTAATGGTTGGAGGATATATATTAATAAGCAAAGTAGTAATAAACAATATGCTATTAAGTGCAATATTTAAATTTATTATTGGAATTATAACTTACGCTATAGGATTATACATAACAAAAGAATATAGACTGTTGAAGAAGATAATTTTGAGAAAATAGAATTTAAATTATTGTTTATCCATAGATAACTCAATTAAGAATTAGACCTATTACATGAACATATTTACAAAGTTGCTAAAACTTTAAGTTTGTATCTTCACTAGAAATTATAAATATATTTGTGGAGAAAACATTTGAAAATGAGCTGTTAAAGGTTCTTAGCTGTAGGTTGTTCCATTTTAGCTTGTCAAACTGAAAGTTGGAGCATGCTAAAGTGGATACAACCTGCTGCTTAGAACCTTCAGCGATATTTTCATAGCTTTTCGGAATCAAAATATTTATGATTTCGGCGAAGTATACGCATAAGTTCAGGTCTTAGTTTGGTTATATATAGTTATAAAATCGACAAGGAGTATACGAAAAATGGCTTTATTAGAGTTGAGAAATATTAATAAGTATTATAGATTAAAAGATAATGACAAATTTCATGTATTGAATGATATTAATCTATCTTTTAATGCTGGAGAATTAGTTTCTATTATAGGAGAATCTGGTAGTGGTAAGTCTACACTAATGAATTTAATTGGTGGATTAGATTCTGATTTTTCAGGAGAATTACTTGTAAATGAAAAAGATATTAAAAAGTTAAGAAGAAAAGAGCTTGATAAATATAGAAAAAATGAAGTTGGATTTATTTTTCAAAGTTTTAATTTAATTGGTCATCTATCTGTTTTAGATAATGTTACGATTGCAATGACACTATCTAATGTTAGAAAAAAAGAACGATTGAAACGTGCAAAAGAAATATTAAGAGATTTAGGTTTAGAGAATCATATAAATAAGAAACCAAGTCAATTATCAGGTGGTCAAAAACAAAGAGTTGCAATAGCTAGAGCTTTAATAAATAATCCTAAAATAATTATTGCTGATGAGCCTACGGGTAGTCTAGATTCAAAAACTACAATTCAAGTTTTAGAAATAATGAAGGATATTGCTAAAAAGGGAAAGCTAGTAATTATGGTTACTCACTCTGAAAGAGTAGCATCCGCTTCAAGTAGAATAATTAAAATATCAGATGGAGAAATAATTGATGATAACAAGGTCATAGAATTAGATAATGAAGTTAATATAGAAAAACAAGATAATATTAGAAAGCAAAAGCAAAATCTTAGTTTAATATCATCTGCAAAACTAGCACTTGTTAATATGAAAGAAAAACTTCCTCGTAATATACTTGTTTCTGTGGGAGGCAGTATAGGAATAATGAGCATAATTTTAATGCTGTCATTAGGCAATGGGGTGAAATCTTATTTTAATAAGACTATGAATAATTATGTAAATCCATTAGTAATAGAAGTTAATATGCCTAGTGAAGAAAATGAGGATATAAATTTAGATGTTACAACAGTCCAGAAACCGGATGTTAATTCTACTAAACCATTTGAAGAAAGCGATATTGATACATTATCAAAAATAGAAAATGTATCTTCTGTGGAAAGGGGTTATAGTATAATTTCTCTTGGGGCGAATTCGTTAGTATACAATAATAAAACTAATAATTTAATGAATGTTTCAACAATATCTTCAAATATAACGGCATCTAATGTTGAAACTGGAACATTACCTAAAGATGGGGAAGTATTAATTAATAAAGCATTAAGCGATAATTTGGGGAAAGATATTATCGGGCAAAAAGTGAATTTACGCATACTTGCAAATCAAAAGATTTTAAATAGAGACTTTATTGTAAGTGGTATTTATACTACAACAAGTGGAGATTTAACTGCAAATATGAAATCTGCTTTTTTAAATTATGCTGATTTAGAAAAATTATATTCAGATAACGGCTATAAATTGAAACCTAATGTGGTTTATGTTAACACAACAAATAGCAAATATACCTCTCAAATTAAACAAAAGGTTAATGAACTTGGTTATTCACAATCATCTCAGGAACAAATGGCATCTATGTTTAATCAAATGATAGATATATTAACATATGTACTATCAGGAATTGCAGCAATATCTTTAATTGTATCAGCGATTATGATAATAGTTGTTATGTACATAAGTGTTGTAGAAAGAACTAAAGAAATAGGAATAATAAAAGCAATTGGAGCTAGAGCAAAAGACATACGTAGAATTTTTGTTTCAGAAGCTTTTTTAATAGGATTTTTTAGCGGCGCAATAGGTTTAATAGGTGCATATTTTATCATGAGAGGAATAAATCTCATGTCAAATAAACTATTTGCAGTAAGTGTGGTTTTAATAAAAAGAGAATACGCAATACTTGGAGTTACCGTAAGTATTGTAATAAGTACATTAGCAGGTTTACTACCAGCAAATAAAGCTGCAAGGTTGGATCCAGTAGAATCATTAAGGAGGGAGTAAAGAAAATAAAAGTAAAATAGCCTCGAAGCTATTAGCAGTATTTATTAATAAGAAGGTAGCTGGATCATTTACTTTCTTATAGATGGTAATGAAATAAAGTGAAAAGTTTAGTTACATATATAGATATCAAATATAAAGGGTTAACTTATTAGATAAGTATATTTACAAATTTTCTAAAACTTTAAGTTCATATATTTAATAGAAATTATAAATATAGGTTATGCACTTAGTACGGGGTAGGCGCATAACCTATATTTTTTATTGGCATGCCTAAAAGATAGTCTTTTCTGCTTTAAATAAGGTTTCTTCATCAATTGAGTATTGTATTTAGAAATTAGAATCATGATTTTATTGATGAAAGTATTTTTCTTAGATACTTTAAAGGATGTTTTATATAATGTCTTAATGAATTAGGATTCATGGACGCCTACAAGTATAAGATATTATAAAGTAGAAAACTATATGTCGAATTTTGCATTTCATTATAGCAAAGTGGAATTAATGAATTTATACTACATCAATTCCATGATTTTTCAGCTTATAATTTAAAATGATTCAGGAATTGTTAAGGAAATTCAATTATAATAGAAATACGGGTAAAGTTTTTAGCATCCTAAAGGAAAGCTTTAAAGTCAAGCTTTTGTAGCCTGTTTTCATATATAATGCTTATGTTAATATATTAATTACAATCAGGTAACGTATATATGAAGATAATTAATTGGAGATTGATATAATTGCGCTCAAATATTGGTATTTTATTAAGTAAATCTTATAGAAATCTGGTCCTTAATTTTACAGTTAAGTATGTAGATTTACAATAAAAGAATAAAATTCAGCAAGTACTAATATTTTATTAAAAAAATATCGACAAAAAGCTCCAAATAAATACAAAAAGACGTAGACAAGCATAAATAAAGTTGCTATAATAATATTCGTAAACCAAAATAATATTTTTTAACCAAGATATTATTTTTAAACTAATAAGTAATTAATAAACCAAAAAATGAAACTCTAGGAGGAATATACAAATGATAAAAAGAATGACTAAAGCAACATCGTTACTAGTAGCTGCAGCTGCTATTATTTCAATAGTACCTGCACATGCAGCTGACTACACAAAAATCGATTCACAAGAAGGTACTATCTATAATGCAGTGGCATATAAAGATGGTAAGTTTTATGTTGATGGAGAAGTTAATGATAAAGACGAAGCAGCTTATTATTTAGCAGATGGTAAATACAATAATTTATCAGATATTGATAGTGGAGCAGATACTGATATTTATGGATCTAAATATTTAGATGTACAAGATGGTGACTATTTTGTCGACTTAGACAATGGTTCAGTAACTGATGAATCTATAAAAGAAAATGCAGAAGATGATGCTGCATCAGCTTTAAGAAAAAATCTTAAAAAGGATAACGATAAAAGATATGTTTCAACCGAAGCTGAAACAATTCAAGACTTAGCTGGAGCAGAAATTGCAGGAAATAAGTTCTCAGCTCCTTGGTATAAATTCCAATACACAAAAGATAATGCAACAAACGGTACAAACACTAAATTAAATGTATATACTGATGCTCAAGGAAACTATATTGATGCTGATTATAACTTAGGATCAATTAAAGTAACTACAACTGCTGCATCTGGAACTACTAATAAAACAGCAACTATAAGTAATACAGATGATACATATGATGCTGCTGGTGAAACTGTAAAAGATCAATTATCAGCAAGCGTTGATAGTGATAATGCTAAAGTAATTGGGCAAGATGCTAATAACATCTATAGAATAGCAAAAGTTACTGTAACAGTTAAGAACGGATCTACAATAGCTAAAATAAATGGAATAGATGTTTCTGTTGATACAAAGACTTTTGATACAACAGTATCTGGAAGTGTAAGCTTCAGTGTTATTCAAAAAATATCAAAAGCACAAGCTTCTGGCAATGTTGATGGAGCTAAATATGCTAAGTCAGTAACAACTTATATAGTTTCTGATGAAGATGGAAAGAATGAAGCTTTCACTTATGACAACTATACTGTTGCTAATGGAAAATTAGTTGGTTATACTGCTAATGGTACAAATGTAAAAACTGCTACAGGAACATTAAGTTCAAAGAATGGTTACTATTATGTTGATTTAGGTGATGAAGCAAGTGAAGATGTACAAGTAAATGGTAGTAAGAGTGCTGTTGATACAGATGCTGATGGAAATCTTTGGAGATTAGATGCTGGATATATCTACGAGTGGAATAATGATGAAGATTGGACAAAAGTGTACAAAGTAGACGGTTCTTTTGATCAAATGTCAGTATATAACAAAGATAATATCGTAGCTTGGAGTAAAGAAGATGATGTTTACTCAGTAATCGGTGGAAAAGGTACAACTACACCAACAGATCCTACTCCAGTTGTAAATAAAGGATGGGTTAAGACTGATGCAGGTTGGACATTCTACAATACTGACGGAACTCAAGTAAAAGGACAATGGGTTAACGATGGTGGAGTTTGGTATTACATCAAAGCTGATGGAACTATGGCAACTGGTTGGATTCAAGATGGATCAACTTGGTACTATTTACAATCATCAGGAGCAATGAAAACTGGTTGGTTAAATGATAACGGAACTTGGTACTACTTACAATCATCAGGAGCAATGTCTACTGGTTGGTTAAATGATAATGGAACTTGGTATTTCTTAAATTCATCAGGAGCAATGTTAGCTAACACAACTGTTGATGGATACAAATTAGGAGCATCAGGAGCTTGGATTAAGTAATAAATTAAAATAAATAGAAGTTTAGATAATAAATTTTAACTTCTACAACATAATACTAAAGATAAAAGATTACTTTTGAATAATTTCCTTATTCAAAAGTGAGTATAGGTAATGAAGGCTGCTCATAATGGTTTATTTAAATCGTTATGAGCAGCTTTTTTTGTGGTATCATTAAATAGTATTTTTACTAAAGTGTTAAAGTAAAATTAATATAAAATTAAGATTTAAGATTATTCATCTGCGTTTACAGTAAAGTATTATAATGGTAACATTATTATTAGAAGAAATATAAAAATAGAATTAATCATATTGGATTCACAGCTTATTAATATACATATAGAAGTGAGTATCTGTAGAATTTATACTCTATTTATATATTAAATATAGAGATTTAGTTTAGAAATATTAAGTGGTGACAAAGGGGGGGCAGAATATGAGTAAAATGGTCAGAAGGATAATTTTAACATTTTTTATTATTTATAGCGTTTCATTTTTACAGACAAGCTCTTTGAATTTGCTTATGACAAAGGTTTATGCAGAACAAGATAATCCTTCTTTAAAAGATATTTATTTAAGTGATGGAGGAAATCTCGATTTTTCAGAAGATAAATACTCATATGTCACAGATGTTGGTAATGATATTGATCAAGTATTAATTAAGGCTAAACCGTATGATTTGCTAGATACGGTTAAGGTTGATGGAGAGATAGTAACTAGAGATGATAGTTATAGAAAAGTCGTACCTTTAGTAAAAGGTAAAAATAAGATAGAAATAGAAGTCTTAGATAATAGGAGCGATGCAACATCTACCTATAATGTGTATATTTATAAGGGAGGAAAAGATGCTGTTTATCTAAAGGATATCAATATAAATGATAGTAATATTGGATTTGATAAAAACACCAATTTTTATAATATAGAGTTAGATGAAGGAACAGATATAATGGAGCTTGAGGCAACTCCAGAGGATGGAAACTATTCAATGACAGCTAATGGAAAGCAATTAAGCAATGATTCTATAAAGGTTAAGTTTAATGGTATAGGAAAATATACTATTAATCTAGGGGTTAAAGATGATGATACTCAAAGAATTGGGAATTATACTTTAAATATGTACTTAGGTATTCCAGTAACACCTAATGTTCAGGATACAATTAATGCAGTAATAAAGCCGAATCAATGGGTAATAGTAAATGGAAGATGGAGGTACAATGATACTGCGGGTAAATGTTTGAAGAATACTTGGTATTATGATAATAAATATAAAAGTTATTTTTATTTCAACAGTAGAGGAAATATGCAAACAGGTTGGATGGAAGATGACGATAAGTGGTACTATCTGGAGGCAAATGGAGAAATGCAAACTGGATGGTTATATTATAAAAATGAATGGTACTTTTTAGATAATAATGGTGTAATGAAAACTGGTTGGATTAAAGATAATGATAAGTGGTATTTCTTGAAAGACGATGGCACGATGGCAACAGGATGGATAACCAGTAATGGAACTTGGTATTTCATGGAGCGTAATGGTAGTATGAGAACAGGGTGGATATATTATGGAAGACAATGGTATTATTTAGATCCATCGGGTGCCATGAATACTGGATGGGTAAATGAAGATAATCAATGGTATTTTCTGAATGTTGATGGAAGTATGAAAGCTGGAGAATGGGTATATTGGAAAAATAACTGGTATTATTTGAACTACGCGGGTAATATGAGGTGTGGATGGCTTTATAAAGATGACAAGTACTACTATTTTAATGAGGATGGCGCTATGAGGACTAGCTCTATAGAAATCGATGGATATATATATAATTTTAATAATGATGGTTCCGTGAATTTTGGGTAATTACCATATCTAAATCTGACTTTTAATTATTTGAAAAAACAAGTTTTGTGTAACATTATAGTAGGAAATACAGAATATATTAGAATAAAAGTCAAAAAGGAACCAATATTTCCAAGGAAATTTGTATATTATAGAGGAAATAAGTACGAATAAAGGCAGGATGTCTATGTTTATTTAGTTAAAGAAACTTTAGGAAAATTCGATAATAAATATAGTAATAGATTATATACTTTATGAATTTGAATATACTGTTTCTGGTGTTTAAATGCATTAGAAATGGATGATAATACATTTCGTAAACATAAGATGGGGGGACGTATTAATGAGTGCAAAAAAAATCGATCTTAATAAGATTACTTCTTATTTATTAATTTTTACTGTATTTTTTACACTTATGCAGACAGTAAATTTGCAGAAAGCTAGTGCAACTGATGAAACTCAAATAAAAGGTCTGCAATTTCACATAGGAGATGTGAACGGAAAAACTAAAAATATTGATGGAAACGAGAAAGATGGATATGTATGTGAGTTTCTTCCAATAGGTCAAAATTTCACTTTGATAGCTGATTCTGGTTATTCTATTGTAAGTGTTCAAAGTAGCTCAAGTTTTATGAATGTTAAGCCAGTAGCAAACTCAAGTGGAGGAAATGATTATGTAGTAAATACAATAACTGATTATAGCGATTTTACACTTACGGTGGTTATGAAAGATAGTTCAGGAAAACAAGTTACCTATCCAATAAGAATGAAATTTGAAGCGGATTCTTCTCTTTCATTTCAAAGTTTAAGGGTTACATTAGATGGTAAAATAACTTATAATTTATTTTTTACACAAACAGATGCAAATGGAAACTATCATATTTCTGATATAAATTCTGATGTTAAAATGGCGAAAGTTCAGTTGTTTGACAATAATAATACGCCAATGAATTTTTCTACTAATGGCGGTAATAGTGCTGCAGAGGCGACTGTAAACTTAACTGGTGGAGATAATGTTATAAGTATAGGTGTGACAACCCAAAATATCTCTAGACAATATAAGTTGATTATAACTAAAAAAGGAGAGGCAAAATTACAGTCATTAGTGCCGTCAGCAGGTACTTTATCTCCAGCATTCAATTCAAATACGTATGACTATACAGTTCAAGTACCAACTACTCAAACAACAATTGCATTTACACCAATAGCTGTAGATAATTCATCTACTATTAAAGTCAATGGTGTGACTGTAAAAAGTGGAAGTAAGAGCCAAAGCATAAAGCTAGATGAAGGAGAAAATGATGTTGAAGTTATCCTTACAACTAAGGATGGTGATACAAGTACATATAATATTAAAGTTACCCGTACAGCTTTATTTAGAAGTTCTCAGCTTACTGGGTTGACACTGACATCAGGAACTCTAACTCCTGCTTTTAATAAAGGAATATATGAATATTCAGGAACCGTCGATAATAGTGTTACATCAATAGGGGTTACTCCAACAGCAGAGGATGTTAATGCGACAATTACGGTTAATGGAAAGAAAGTACCTAGCGGTGCAACTTCACCTTATATAAGCTTGGATGAAGGTGGAAATACTATAAATGTAAAAGTTACAGATTCTAAAGGAAATAGCAATACATATGTATTAAATATTACAAGAAGATATCCAAAAGACAATGTGAATTTAGCGAGTCTTTCTGTAACAGACGGAACAATGTCACCAAAATTTGATCCTGAGACTTATCTATACAGTGTTAAAGTTGCTAGAAATATTGAAAAAGTAAGAGTTATGTATACTTCACAAAATGACAAAGCAAAGATTAAGATAAATGGTAAAGAGTATACTAATGGACAATCTGATTACATAAAACTTGATATAGGAGCAAATCTTGTAGTTGTTGAAGTAACTGCTGAAGATGGAAAAACAACGACTACTTATAAGTTAAGTGTAATTAGAGGAGATATAGAAGGAACTAACCAGTGGGTACTTGTTGGAGGAAATTGGACATTCTATAATGCAGCTGGTATGCAAATTAAAAATCAGTGGGTTAAGTATGACAATCAATGGTATTTCCTAGACATAAACGGGTATATGCAAACTGGATGGATACAGGATTCTGGTAATTGGTACTATTTAAATAAAGATGGTATTATGCAAACAGGTTGGTTTTATGACAAAGGATATTGGTATTACCTTGAAGCTAATGGAGCTATGAGGGTTAATACATGGGCTACTTACGATGGAAAATGGTATTACTTTAATAACTTTGGAGAAATGCAAACAGCTTGGGCACAATATAAGGGTAAATGGTACCTTATGGATGATCATGGGGTAATGCAAAAAGGTTGGGTGACCTATGATAGAAATAAGTACTACTTGAATGATGATGGTAGTATGAGGACAGGATGGTTATATAATGGAAAGTCATGGTACTATTTAGATGATAGTGGAATAATGATAACTGGATGGAAGAATATAAATGGAAAGAATTATTACTTCGATGCGGGTGGAGTTATGAAGACTGGAATGCTTTTCCTTGACGGGCAATGGATAAATTTGAATAATGCATAATTAAGAATAGAAGTGATATCTTATGATAGGATATCACTTTTATTTTTGTACAAAGGATAAGCTGAAATTTATATATATGTCCAAATAATGTTATAATTGTAGAGTTATGTTTGTATTAGTTGAATGTAGGAAAAAATAATGATATCATAAAATTGTGTAGGATAGTCAATCACCATCTATAAATATGAATACATTTATTAAAATATTTTATAAATGAATGCAATTAGATTGAAAGGTACATATAGGAGGAGACAAAATGAATAAAGAGAAAAAAAATGTATCACTAAAGGTTAAACTTCAAGTTTCGTATGTAATTATGTCTATTTTGGTATTTATATCAGGAATAGTGAATTTTAAGCAGCTTAGTGATATAAAAAATGGTATTGCTAATGGAGATACATTGGCAAGAGATATTACGACAACTGTAGTGGTATGTATCATAAGTATAATTGCAGCAATTTTTGCTGGGTTTTATATGCATAAAAATATAATTTCAAGACTAAATACTCTTCAGAAATTTGCTATGAAGTTGGCAAGCTATGATTTTTCAGAAGGTGTTGAAATAACTAAATATGATGAAATTGGAGCTACTGCAAGGGAACTGAATATTGCTCAGGAGAATGTAAAAAATCTTATTTCAACTATTTTAAATGAAGCTTGTAACATGAGTGGGTTAAGTCAGGAATTATCTGCGAATGTAGAAGAAGTATCAGCCAAGCTTGATGAAGTTGATAATTCATCCAAAAATATAAATGTTACAATGACGGAAACAAGTGCAACGGCAGAAGAGATTGCTGCTTCTATTGAAGAAGTTAATTCTAGTATGGAAAGTTTGGCAAATAAAGCAGCCGATGGAAGTACAAATGCTGAAAAGATTAAAAGAAGAGCTGAAAAGGTCAAGGAAGATAGTAAAATTGCTATTGCAAATACAACACAAATAAGAGAACAAAAAGAAAAAGATATAATAAAGGCAATTGAAGATGCAAGAGTTGTTGAGGAAGTTAAAGTTATGGCTGGGGCTATAGCTGATATTGCGGAGCAAACTAATCTTTTGGCATTAAATGCAGCAATAGAAGCGGCTAGAGCAGGAGAATCAGGAAAAGGATTTGCAGTTGTAGCAGAAGAAATTAGAAAACTTGCAGAGGAATCTTCCCAAACTGTTTTTACAATTCAAGATACAATATCTAAGATACAGGACGCAGTTAAAAATCTTTCAGATAACAGTAATGATATACTTAACTTTATGTCGAGTGAAGTTGATAAGCAGTTACAGGATTATGCTAAGATCGGAGAAAAGTATAGCAATGATGGAGACTTTGTAAGCTCAATGTCAGAGGAACTAGTATCAATGGCTCAAGAGGTTGAAGCTACAGTCGAGCAGATAAATGAAGCACTTCAAAGTACAGCTGCAGATGTTCAAAAATCTTCTGTGAATAGCGAGAAAATACAATCAGAAATAGAAACTAGTTCATCAGCTATATCGCAAGTAGCCAATGCAGCAACTCAGCAAGCTCAGATAGCAATGCATTTAACTGAATTAGTACAAAAATTTAAATTAAAATAATAATAATAAATATTTAAAGAATAAATTAATTAAAGAGTTTTAGAATAACTATATCAAAGATATAATTTTTGTATCACGATATGGTTATTTTTATGCGGATATTTATAACTAAATTCGTAAACATAGTTATATCATTAATTATGTAATTAGCTATTTGGCTAATGAATTTTACATCATATAATGTACATTAAAAATAGCTATATATTGTTAGAATATTTAAACTCATCAGTATAAATGATATAATATATATAGATATTTTGGAGGCGATTGGCATGATAAGAAGAATTAATAAAATATTGGCACTTGTATTAATTGGGACAAGTATTATAGCTACAATACCAAATAGTGTTTTCAGTACTCCAGTTAAAGCGGAGACTAATGATATTTCAAAAATAATTTTAAATCCCCAAACTAATAACATAGCTCTTTCTGGAATTGATATAGGATCAATGGTTCCTGATGGAGATACTCTTATAGGAATGGCTGAAAACAGAACTATAAACCCTCAGTTAGAAAATGGAGTAAAATTGATGTTTAGCAGTAAAGGAGCAAAGTCAATCGACAATGAGGAATGTGGCAAGTTATCGTACAATCTGTCGGGTTCGCTAGTTGATGAAATTTCAGCACAAGTTTATGAGGTTTTGAAAGATCCAATAACAAATGCAGTTGTATCGAAGGCAGAATCGGCTACAGGAGGTACTATACCAGAGGAAACGCTTAAAAACGTAATCGAACCTATAGTGGAGAAAAACTTACAAGCAGCATTACCAAGTGTTATTAAGAGCAGATTTCAGAATATCCCTATATATCAGTATACTGGGAAAAATAATTCAGGTGATGTTATAGCTCAGGCCTTTGTGGTAAAGGGGTTAGTGGGATCAATAGTTAATACTGTGGTAGGAAATGGCGCATATTGCGTAAATACTTATAGTGCTAATGTGAGGAATGCATCTTACAGCAGCATTGATATAGTTCCTTCATTGACATTTAATCCAGCAGTAGGTACAACGGCTTATTCAAAAGTAATTAATTTAGATAATGGTTCTAAAGTTATTGGTGATGGTATGAGTATCAATGTTATTGATTCCGTAAACAACAAGGTATATGTAATTAATAACCCAATTTATAATATGTTAAAGGCAAAACAGGGGGATTCAGATAAAATAAATAAAGATTTAAATATTATTGATTTTAATGGTGTTACTAATTTGAGTGGCAGCTTAAGTTTTCCTTTGGATATAGATGGAACTAAATTCTCTATTTTAAGCTTATCATTAACTAAAAACGGAGATATCACAGCAAATAAAAGTTATAAATATGCTGTTGTAGTTGGAGATTACGAAAAGAATTTATTAGATAAGATGATTGATGGAGTTAATCTAGGTAATGTTGGGGATAAGATAAAGGGAATGATAAAAAGTGGGACATACAATATGATTCCAGATATAAATACTCAAATTGGCGGCTTGATAGATAAAGGTAAAAATGAGTTTGATAAAACTATAGATGGAATAAGTGATGGGATAAATGACATAAATGACTCCTTAGATGATCTTACTGATGCTCTTAAAGATAAGAATAATGATGTTGATGATGCTTGGGATAAAGTGTTTGATAGGTATGATAATGATAAAGGCTGGGGAAAACATGATGGATATATATATTATTATGATAAAGATGGAGTTAGTTTAAAAGGTGTACAAAAGATAAATGGAAAAATATATTATTTTAATAGAATTGATGGGGCCATGGAAACAGGTTGGCAGATTGTAGATGGTAAGAAGTGCTACTTCGATAAGAAAAAGGGCTGTGAACTGTTTAACCAATGGGTACAAGATGGTGATGATTGGTATTATGTTGGTGAAGATGGAGCCGTTAAAAAGATGGAGTGGGTCAATTATAATGGTAAATATTATTACTTAAAAGCTGATGGGAAGATGGTAAAGGACTGGTTTAAAGTTGATGAGTACTGGTATTATTTTAATAATGATGGATCAATGTCAACTTCAATTTGGAAATCGTCTAATGAAAAATGGTATTATTTAAAAGATAATGGACAGGCAGCTAGTGATTGGCTTAACTTGGGTAGTAACTGGTACTATTTTAAGAATACATCAGGAGAAATGCAGACAGGTTGGTTTAGAGCTAATGGAAATTGGTATTATTCAAATGATGATGGCTCAATGAAAACAGGATGGATTTATTCTAAGAATAATTGGTATTATTTAGATGAAGGTACGGGTGTAATGAAAAAAAATGAATGGGTAGTTATTGATGGTAAAAACTATTATTTTAATATTAATGGAGAAATGGTAACGGGATCAAGATATATAGATGGAACAAAATATGTGTTTGGTTCAGATGGAACCTTATATTAATTGAAGTCATGAATTAAATCTAAGGGGGAAGACGGCAACCTTCCTCCTTAGATTTTTAAATTATACTCAATATGGGATATTTAATGTAAAATGGTATTATATCTATATAGTTATTCAAAAAAGCTTCGATAATAAATAGAGTAATAAGATAAATTCAGGAATATTATTTGGATAATTGTGTGATAAGAATTCAATTGTTCAAAAGTACATATTATCTCTGTTAAATTTTATTATAATAGTTGTTTGAATTATGGTAAGACAAAAGTACTTTTTAATATAAGGTACTATGAAAAATATAAGATAGGGGTAGATTTGATGAAATGGAAGTTTATAAATAAAATAATTTCAGCAATTACCATTTCTATGACATTATTCACTCTAATTCCATTAAGGGCTTCAGCCGAATGGGTAAATGATTATCAAGGGAATTTTTATTATATGCAAGATAATCAAAAAGTTACAGGATGGAAGAGGATTGACGGACAGATATATTATTTTGATGGAAATGGGAAAATGCAAACAGGATGGATCAAAGCAGGCTCTTCATGGTACTTCTTGCAAAATGATGGAGCACTGAAAACTGGGTGGATTAATTATAATAAGAAATGGTATTATGCAGATTCAAGTGGTGTAATTCAAACAGGAATTGTTAATATCTCAGGAAAAGTTTATATTTTTGACGATAACGGAGCGATAAAGACAAATAATACAGTTATAAATGGAGAGTTTTACACTATTGGTTCTGATGGAGAAGTCGTTGGAACTAAAATGCCAACTCCAGAAAAAGAGTATGATGATTCAGGAAATTGCATTCAGGTATTGAAGAATACTGACAATAAGGTAATTACCTCTCCAACTGACTCGAAATTTAATGAAGTTATTGAGGATAAAACTGAATCGGATGACAATCCAAATGAAGGAAGAAGCTTTAAAGTTTTACTTAAAGATTCAGATGGATCAGAGCTTAAAACTAAAACTGTTAAATATGGTAAGTCATTTGACTTATATAAGCCAACTAAGGATGGACGTATTTTTGCAGGATGGAATGCTAAAAGCAATGGATCTGGAAAGAGCTACGATGCAGATGATAGTATAAAAGTAGAAGAAGATATAATATTATATGCACAATGGAAAGAAGATACATCAGTTTATGTAGAAGATATTAATATAAAAGGAAACTCAAATGTTACTGTAAATAAATCAGTTACAATGACAGCAGAAGTATCACCAAGTAATGTTACTAATGCAGATGTGACATGGTCTGTTTCTGATGAAACTGGAAAAGCAACTATTGATAGCAATGGAGTATTGACTGGAGTATCAGCTGGTACAGTTATGGTGAAGGCAACTGCAAAGGACGGCTCTGATGTAAGTGGAACAAAGGTAGTTACAGTTACAAACACAGATGTAGTGGTTCCAGTAAGTAAGGTTACAGTAAGTGGTCAATCAGGAGAATCAACAATAACAACTGATGGAGGAACTCTTCAAATGAAGGCAAGTGTGTCTCCAGAAGATGCAAGCAATCAGGGTGTAACTTGGGAAGTTCAAAATAATACAGGAAGCGCATCTATTGATTCTTCAACTGGGCTTTTAAAGGCAATATCTAATGGAACAGTTACAGTAAAAGCAACTTCAAATAATAATGTTGTTGGAAGTATGACAGTAACGATAAGCGGACAAAGTACAAAGATATTGGTAACCGATATGGAGATTACTACAACTAAAACTGATTTTGCAATTACAGAAGATGGTGGAACATTACAATTGAACTTAAATATAACTCCAACTACTGCAACTAACAAATCAGTAAAATGGTCGATTAAGTCTGGAGAAGACAAAGCCACAATTAATAGTTCAACTGGACTTTTAAAGGCGGTAACAAATACAAATGGAACACCAGTAACTGTACAAGCAGAAGCATTGGATGGTAGTGGAGTAGTTGCAACTAAAGATGTTACTATAATTGGTCAAAAAATTAAGGTTTCTAAAATTACTATAGATGGACCAGATTCAGTAACAGGAACTGGAAAAGTAACCATGAATAAAACTGTATTACCAAAAAATCCAACTAATGGTGCGGTAGCATGGTCTGTTGAGAATAACACAGGAAGTGCTACAATTGATGCCAATACTGGTGAATTAACTCCAAAATCAAATGGAAAAGTAACAGTAAAAGCGATCGCTACTGATGGATCTGGTATTAGTGGTACTATTGAAGTCACTATAAGTGGCATAGATAGTAATATAGCTGCAACCAAGATTAATATAGCAACAAAGGATGGAGTGGCTTTATCAATACCAGAAGATGATGGAACACTTGAATTGATAGCTAGTTTATTGCCAAGTTATGCTACCACAAAATCAGAAGCTGTAAATTGGGAAGTTATTAGTGGAAGTGATGGCGGAAGTGCTAAGATTGAAGGTGGAACAGTAGGAAGTTCTATAAATATAAGAGGAGTGACTAATGGAACAGTTACAGTAAAAGCAAGTGTAATAAATGCAGATGGCACAACCGCAATTGGAAGTGCAACTGTAAGAATAGCTGGACAAATTACAAATGTAACAGACATAATAATAAGTCCTGATGAAGCTCCAGAAGTAGTGGTTGGTGGAACATTGCAGATGAGCGCTAGTGTAGATCCCAATAATGCAACATATAAAATAGTGAACTGGTCTGTTTCCAATGGAACGGGAACAGCAACAATTACCTCTTCAGGATTATTAACAGGAGTATCTTCTGGAGATGTTAAGGTGATAGCTACTGCAGATAATGGAAAAGGAATTAGCAAATATATAACAGTAAAAGTAATTCCACAAGTTAAAGTCACTAAAATTACAGTTAATGCACCAGATGGAAGTGGAAATGAAATAACGGATGGCGGAACATTACAAATGACTGCAAGTTTTGAACCAACAGGGGCGACTAGTAAAAGTGTGACTTGGTCAGTAACACCTGGAACAGGAAAAGCAACAATTGATAGCAATGGGCTAGTAACCTCAGTATCAAATGGAACAGTTACTGTAAATGCAACTGCAACAGATGGATCAAAAGTTGTAGGAAGCCTGCCTATAACTATAAGTGGTAAAGTAGGGACAATAACTGTGGCAGGAACAGGAAATATTTCTACAATAGTTATTCCAAATGGTATATTACAAATGCTAGCAACGGTGGGGCCAACAGATGCAGTTAATAAAGCAATAACTTGGTCAGTAACGCCTGTAACAGGAAAAGCAACAATTGATAGTAATGGAATTTTAACTGCAGTATCAAATGGAACGGTTACTGTAAATGCGACTGCAACAGATGGGTCTGGAATTGTCGGACAGTCAGTTGTAACAATAAATGCAGCATCTGGAATTACAATAAATCAATCAAGTAATACAGTAGCTGTTGGAAATACAGTGAAATTGACTTCAGTTATAAGCCCAACTAGTGTAACAGGTAAAAAAGTGATATGGTCTATAAGTAATATAGACGGAACAAATACGGATCTTGCGACTATTAATTCAACTGGAGATTTAACAGCAGATTTAACAGCTTTAAAACAAGGCAGCGTTAATATAAAAGCAACTCTTGATGATGGATCAGGAATATCAGTTACAAAAACAATAATAATAAATCCAAATAGTTAAAGAGTGTATAAAATACTAAAGGAAAAATGGTCAAGTTGTAGTTTTATGACTTGACCAAATAATTAGGAAAGATAAGGGGGAGAACTTAATTGTGAAGTATGAATATTTAAGGAAATCTATTGCAGTAAGTCTTGCTATTTCATCATTAATTACTTTAGTTCCAGTAAAGTCTTTAGCTGCATGGATTGAAAACTATGATGGGAGTTGGAGTTATGCAGATATGTATGGTTATGCTAATGGAGGATGGAAGCAAATAAACGGAATTTGGTATTACTTTGATTCTTATGGATTAATGAGAACTGGATGGATTCTTGACAACGGAGAGTGGTATTATACTGATCTAAGTGGAGTAATGCAAACAGGTGTAATTCAAATAGAAGGAAAGATTTATATATTTTCAGAAAACGGTGCAATGCAGAAGGGAACTTCTATTATAAATGGAAGGATCTATAACCTTGATGATAGTGGAGCTTGTATAGGAAATGATTATCCAATACCGACTAAAAGTTTTGATTATTATGGAAATAATACACTTCCATATGTACCAAATCAAATAATTGATGAGGACTCAAAAATGTCAAAGGATATTCCTACAGACCCTTCAAAGGAAGTAAAAAAACAATATAAAGTTAAGTTTAAAGATCCTGAGGCTGAGGACGATGATGATGAGTTACTTAGGACAAAAACTGTTGATGAAGATACAATGCTTACTTTATATAAACCAGTTAAAAATGGGTATACTTTCATTGAATGGAATACAAAAAGTGATGGCGATGGTACAAGCTACGAGTATGATGATAGAATAAAAATAACTAAAGATATTACATTATATTCTCAGTGGAAGAAAAATGAAAACACAAGTGATGAAACTACTATAAAAGTAGACAATATAGTAGTTTTAGGACCAGTTTCTGGAACTACAGAGATGAGTTCAATAACCACTAAGGGTGGAAGTTTACAAATGAGTAAAAAGGTATATCCTACCAATTCAGATAATCAAAAAGTAAAGTGGTTAGTTGTAAACGAGGATGGATCAGCAACAATAAGTGATACTGGCAAGCTAATAGCGGTATCAAATGGAAAAGTTATTGTAAAAGCAGTTGCAACTGATGGCTCAGGAGTTATAGGAACTAAAGAAATAAAAATAAGTGGTCAATAAAAAGTATGTATAGACCTGCACAAGAATATGCTTGGAACAAACTTATTCTTGGCAGGGTTTGAGTCAAGTAAAAGTTGGCAAGAATTTTATTTAATTTATTATCCATTATTTTACATCATATTTTTAGAATTTCCCTACACACGCTTTATACTTAACTATAACTAATATCACTAAATGATTTTAATCCACATAAATCACGCACTATTTTTCTACCTAGCGTTGTGGCAGCTCCGCTGTACGGAATTTGTGCGCTATTACACTTATATACCTTACATTTATTAGATTCTTTATTTGCTTGAAATACTGTTAATGGTAGTTTGTAACTATTGTATCAATAACATTATCAGGAATAATATTTCTATAGATTTTATCCACAGTATCAAACAACCTATTACTAAATTTTTCAGATAATATTTTAGATAAATTATCTGCACCATTAATAGACCAGCTCATTTTTCTGCCCTTCATCCTTTGAGCTAATACATCACAAATATTATGTTCCATTGTACCTAAATTCCTGTATTCTATGCCTTCCGGCGCCGTAGGCATGTCTATGTTACCTCTTAATTTATATGGTGTTAATCCATCTCTATTGTGAGCTAAGTAATCATATAACTCAGTAAGCTTCTTAAATGAAACATCTTCTTCATTTGTAAGTGTCATCATATTTACAATAGCTTCTAGACCTTCATCAATTTTACCTTCTCTAAATAGTTTTAATAATTGCTTTTGGGTTCTTTTATCACTTACCTTACGCATAATTGCTTGACCTACATGAAATGGATCTAGTTGAAAATGAATGTCTTGATCCTCACAAGTTGCCTTAATCCACTTTGCTCCATCACCGTTTAATATTCTAGTTTGAATTTCGTCTACATTGTATTTTTCTGAAATTGTTGCGCTAGCAAGCTTTTTAAAGTGGCTAGAATTACTAAAACTTGCACAAGCAGTTTTATCAACAACTACATATTCTTTTTTGCTTCCTGGACGTAAAGTCCAGCCTGTATATGATACTGCTAGTTTTAACTCTTTCTTTTTATTTTTCCCTTTTGGTCTATCTTTACCTTGAAGATAGAGCCAAACTCCATCTTGCTCTTGAAACAATACTGGTACTTCCTTTTCGCCTTTTAACACACCTTTATCATCTAGTTCAATTTTACGATTTTCTAGTTCTTTAATCTTTTCTCCAACTGTTTGAACTACGTTCCAAACGCCTTGAGCACTAATTTCTTGATTACACATAGTTTTAATATTCTCAGATGTCTTTCTAAAAGAAACATCCGCCACGTTAGTCAAAATAGTTTCTACGAGATTTATAGAAACATTTCCTATAGTATCCATTCCTAAATACTCATCCAAAAGGTATTTAGTTGCTTTCTTACCATCCTCAAGTTTTAATTCATAAACACGCCTAGAATACTCTACATTCCCCATAATAGTCCTCAAACAAGTTTGCTTACGGCCTTTATTACGGTAAACCTTGCTATCTCTTTCATTAAGTAGTTTTTCATCCAAGGATTCTAATATGCTTTTTAATGCATTGCAAGCTTCATCACAAGCATATTTATAAATTCTTTTCTCTAACTCCTTGAAAGTAAATCCATTATCATTTAAACTTAATTCATACATAAATCTAACTCTATTCTATTTAGTTTCGTCAACTTAATTATAATGGATAATTTATGTATTGAGGAGATGCTTTTGCATCTCCTTTATTATTTATATAGTATTCTTTATTATCTTTGCCTACTAAAATTATACTCTAACCTTGGCAGGTATTTTTTATATTTAAAATTCTACTTATCTAAGTATTTAATCAGAATAAAATGCAGAAATTAAACTATAATTATATTTAAAATATAATAAATATAGAGTGTGTTATTATAAATTATTTTTAATTAAGAATCATGAAACTAATATTCATTATGGTAATATAGTTATGTTTAGTGTAAGATATGTATATTAGGGGAATTGTGTAAGATAAATTATATTTTAACAAGGGGGGAATAACTTGAAGATTTTAAATATTGCGCATAGAGGTTATAGTGGAAAGTTTGATGAGAATACAATGTTGGCATTTAAAAAAGCGATTGAGTATAATGCTGATGGAATAGAGGCAGATGTTCAGCTTTCTAAGGATGGAGTTCCAATTATACTTCATGATGAGACTTTAGATAGAACTACAAATGGCCATGGTTTTGTTAAAGATTATACTCTAGATGAACTAAAGATATTTAGAACTAAAAGTGTACCGGAAATTCAACTTTTAAAGAATGATTCTTTGCAGGAAATGGCACATTTAAAGTTAAATATGACAACAGAAAGAAACTATGAGGAAGGTAAACAAGTCGGTAGCTATAAGGTTGGGAAATATACTATGGAAGAAGCAGAATATTTTCAAAACAGAGGTGGAGAGGAAATACCAACTCTGCGAGAACTATTAGAGCTTGTTGCAGACTCTGATTTGAAAGTATTAAATTTGGAACTTAAGAATAGTGTCATAGAATATAAAGGACTAGAGAAAAAAGTTTTGTCTATGATTGATGAATATAATTTAAGAGATAAGGTTATAATATCAAGCTTTAATCATACTAGTTTAGTAAAAGTAAGAAAACTTGAGAATAATAAAAAGATCACTTTAGGTGCTCTGACAGAAACTATACTAGTTAATGTACCTAAATATTTGAAAGCCATTTCCGTTGATTGTTATCATCCTCATTTTTCAAGTATATTAAACGAAGAATATATTAAAGAAATTAAAGATGCAGGAATAAAAGTAAATCCATATACGGTTAATAGTTTAGTTGATATGAAAAAGGTGATAATGGTTGGAGTAGATAGTATAATTACGAATGAAGTTGAACTTTTAAATACATTATTATAAAAGTTTTTAATATTAGGAAATTATAATTTAGGGTAACCTCCAAAATAACTATGATCAATAATTTAAAGATTATATTTACTTTTATGTAAACGAAATTATATTAGATTTAGAATTTGAATCCTGTTATATTAAAATGTAAGGCTGTCTCCAAAAGTATCTATTTCTTTTGAGACAGCCTTGTTATAGTAAACCTAGGAGAGGTTTAAAAGAGCATATTATTTAGGTTAATATATTACGTATATTATTAAGCGTATAGTTTATATCTGATAATTTATACCCAAGCACCGCTTGCAGATAATCTATATCCGTTAATTACTGTATTAGCAGCCATAGCACCATTTGAATATAGATAGTACCAAGTTCCATTATCATTTAACCAACCAGTTTGCATAGCACCAGAACCGTTTAAGAAATACCAAGTACCATTAACGTTAGCCCAGCCAGTAGCCATAGCACCCGATTGATTTAAATAGTACCAAGTTCCATTTAAATTCAACCAACCAGTAGCCATAGCACCTGACGAATTCAAGTAATACCAAGTTCCATTTAAGTTTAACCAGCCAGTAGCCATAACACCATCAGCTTTTAAATAGTACCAAGTTCCGTTTAGGTTTAACCAACCAGTAGCTTTAGTTCCATCTTCTTTATTATAAGTCCAAGTTCCATCAGTAGCTTGCACCCATCCTGTTTTTACTACTGGAGTATCATCAGGATCACTATTAGACTGTTTTCCACCAATTACTGAATATACATCATCGTCTTGGCTCCAAGCAACGATATTATCTTTATCATAAACTGAGAATTCATCAAATGATCCGTCTACTCTGTATACTTTGTCCCAATCATCAGTATTATCAAATTTGTAGATATATCCACCATCTAATCTCCAAAGATTTCCGTCAACATCTGTTTGAACAGCAGCACCTTGGTTTTTGCTGTTTTCACAATCTTCTTTGCTTTGATCTTCCTCATCAGCGTAATAGAATCCGCTGCTTGATTTTAATGTATAAGCTCTAACAGTAACTTTATCATTATTATTAATTTCAGAATTGTAAGCTATAAGTTTTCCTCCAGCTACAGTATAGTTAGTTGTAGTAACTATATTACCTGAAGTATTTATAAATAATTCCTCAGCATCTAACTTTTTACCATCTTTATCAGAAAGTGCGTAAGTAGTTACAGTTTTAGCATATTTAGCGTCATCAACATCACCAGAAGCTTGAGTTTTTGAAATTTTTTGAATAGCTTTGAAAGATACAACTTGTCCGTTGTTTTCAACTTTAAATATATCATTGCTATTATTTGGATCAATTTTAACACCATTTATTTCACTAATTGTAGCAGCCGCACCAGTAGTAATAGTTACCTTTACAGTTGCAAGTCTATATATATAATCTTTATCTTGTGCCAATACTCTATCTTGAACAACACTTGCACTTAATTTATCAGATCCACTAATATTAGTTCCATTAATAATTCCATCAGCTGCATCGTAAGCGTCGTTTGTGTTCTCTATTGTATCTGTCTTTGTTAATGTAGTACCTGAAGCACTTGAAGCAGTTGTTGTAACCTTAACTTTACCTAAGTTATAGTCCGCATCAATGTAATTACCTTTTTCGTCAGTAAATACATTAAATGTTTGATGGGCTACATCCAATCCATTTAATCCATTAACATTTTTATCTATAGATTTTTGAGCGGCTTTATATTGTGTATAATACCAAACTTTATTATACTTTGCTCCTGGAATTAAATCGAATAGGTCACCATGATTTGAATCTTTAATAGTATTTGCTTCAGTTTCGTTATATCTATCATCTGTATCATCTTTTATTTTTTTTCTTAAAGCAGCAGCTGCATCATCTTCAGTATCACCTTTAATGTCATCATCAGTTACAGTACCCTTATCTAAATCAACAGTGTAGTCTCCGTCTGATATATCTAAATATTTTTCTCCAAATAGAACTGCGTCATCTCCTGAATCAACATCTTCCAATTTATTAAATTTACCGTTAGCTAAATAGTAAGCTTCTTCATCATCATTGATTTCCCCATCAATATAAGCTCTACCATCCTTATATGCTATTGCATTATAGATAGTCCCATCATCAGCGCTAATTCTTTTTATCTCAGCAGCATTAACGCCACTAAAAGGTACTAATGAAGCAACTGTTGCTGCTGCTACTAATAGTGATGTTACCTTTCCCATTCCTCTTATCATAATATTGTCCTCCTCTTATGAAAATAAAATTTAATAGTATTTAAGCTAATTAAAATATTTAGCTAATAGTTATGAATGAATAATCAATTAAATGTAATATTATTAATATACAGGTAAGATTTTGTCATTCACTATAATATACAACTCTTTAAACAGTACTTGGTACTTTTTTAAGTGGTAAATTTTCTTAAGATTTTCTTAACGTGTCTTAAGAAAATCTTAAGGAGGTTGATTTTATAAATAAGATCTGAATATCGAATGAAAGAAGAGCTATACCAAATAGATTTGATATAGCCCAATTATTAAGATATCCTCTATCTAATCCAAGCGCCTGAAGCATTTAATTTATATCCATCAACAATTGTGTTAGATAACATTGAACCTGATGCGCTTAGATAGTACCAAGTTCCATTATCATTTAACCAACCAGTCTTTATAGCACCTGATGATTGTAAGTAATACCAAGTTCCATTATCATTCAACCAGCCAGTTTTCATGGCACCTGACCCAGTTAAGAAATACCAAGTTGATCCATCTTTGATCCAGCCAGTAGCCATGATACCATCTGCTTTAATATAGTACCAAGTTCCGGAATCATTAACCCATTGTCCTTTTAATTGAGTTCCATTAGTGTTGTAGAAAGTCCATCCTGCATCAGTCTTAACCCATCCTTTGTTTATTACAGGAGTTGTTGGTTCAGCTGGGGTTGTTGGAATTGTCTCTTTTCCACCTATTACCGAATAAACTTCATTATTCTTATTCCAAGTTACGATATTATTATTATCGTAAACTGACATTTGATCAAAAGAACCATCTACCTTATACACTTTTGTCCAGTCTTCATTATTATCCCACTTATAGATATATCCGGCGTCTAATCTCCAAAGGTTTCCGCTTACATCTGTATCAACAGCACTTTTAGAACCATTTACTTTAACATCTTCACTTGATTCATCAGCTAAATCAACATAATAATATCCATTTTTTGACGTTAATGTTGCCGTTCTAACTTTTAAATTTGAACTATTAGCTGTATATCCGACTAATTTCCCGTTAGCAATAGTATACTTATCATAGGAAAAAGACTCATTTTTTCCGTCCTTATCAGAAATAACATAAGTTGTTACTGATTTAGCGTACTTAGCTCCATCAATGTTACCTGAAGCTTGTGATTTTGATATCTTTTGAATTACATTGAAACTTACTGTACTAGTGCCAGAACCCAATGTGCTATTGTTTACAGTAAATGTATGCCCGTTATCAACAGTAACATCCATTCCATTTATTTTAGTTATTTTAGCCCCATTAGCAGCATTAACAGTAATTTTGGCTGTTCTATAAATATAGCTACTATCTTGTCCAATGACTTTTCCTGTAGAAGTATCAACGCTTGCTGATATTTTATCTTTTCCTGTAATAGAATTAGTGCCATCAGCATCATAAGTATCGTCTGTGTTAGCTACAGTTATTGTTTTGGATGTAGATGAAGATGCAACTGTAGTTACTTTTAGTGATCCTAAATTATAATCAGCATCAATGTAGTTCCCTTGAGCATCAGTATATACATTTAATTTAGTAATTGCACCATTTGTTGAATTGTCTTTTGAATATTCAAATTTATACCATGGATCTGAATATTTATTCCCTGGAAGCTCTGCATTCGTTAATTTTTGGATTGTTTCAGCTTCAGTTTTGTTGAATCTTCCATCGTTGTCTTTTTTCAGATTCTTTCTTAGGGCTGAAGCGGCATCATCTTCTGCATTTTCTTTTATAGATTCATCAGTTACGGAGCCGTTATCTAAATTAATAAAATAATCCCCATTTTCTACATTTACATATTTAGAACCATAGACGTCAGAAGATGACCCGCTATCAATATCTGATAGATTATTGTATTTGCCGTTTGCTAAATAGTAAGCAGCTTCATCCTTGTTATTAACTTCTCCATCGATATAAAATTTACCATCTTTGTACGCTATTGCACTGTATATAGTACCTTCTTGTGAGTCGATTTTTTTATAATCAGCCGCATGAGCAGGTACTATTGAAATAATAGCAGCTGCAGCTACTAGTAATGATGTTGCATTAGTTAATCTTTTTAGCATAATTTGTCCTCCGTTTTATATAATATTTTATTTAAATAATATTTTTTATAAATTAAAAGTGATATTTAACTTTTTCACTATATTATACAGATTGAATGTGAAAAATTTAGTACCTTTTTTGGAAAAATATCAGAATTATAAGAAAATTAAGGGGATAATGATTTGTATTTTAATATAATATACATCCATTTAAGTATCATTAGGTACCTTTTACAGCAGCTTGACGTGATATTTTTATATAAAATTTGGTGTGAGTTTATAAAGGATAATCAATTAGAAATATAGGAATAGGTTATGAATTTCTGATATCTATAAAGAATTTAAGATAAAAATAGTGTTATATAGGAGTGAAAAATTAGATAAGTATGGAATATGTGCAGTTAGACATTAATTTAGATATAAAAATGTTATTGTTTATAACATAAAAAAATAACAAGGAAAACTGTACCATCGTTTAGATAAGGATGTATTGTATATAAACGACAGTATAGAAAACCTTGTCCTTTTATAAAGAAAAATTAGATTAAAACTATCTAATCCAAGCTCCATTAGAGCCTAATACATAACCATCAACAGTTGTGTTAGATAACATAGCTCCTGATGAATTTAAATAATACCAAGTTCCATTATCATTTAACCAACCAGTAGCCATAGCTCCTGATGAATTTAAATAGTACCAAGTTCCATTTAAGTTTAACCAGCTAGTAGCCATAGCTCCTGATGGATTTAAGTAATACCAAACTCCATTTAAGTTTAACCAACCAGTAGCCATAACGCCATCAGTATTTAGATAATACCAAACTCCATTTAAGTTTAACCAGCCAGTAGCCTTAGTTCCATCTTCTTTATTATAAGTCCAAGTTCCATCACCAGCTTGTACCCATCCTGAAGTTGTAGTTGGAGGAGTAGTGTTATTATCATCATCAGAAGATTTTCCACCTATTAATGAGTAAACATCATCATCTTCGCTCCAAGCAGCTATATTGTCTTTATCATAAACTGAAAGTTCATCGAAAGATCCATCAACTTTATAAACCTTGTCCCAATCATCTGTATTATCAAATTTATAGATATATCCACCATCTAATCTCCATAGGTTTCCATCAACGTCTGTTTGAACAGCTGATGTCTTATCATCTTGAGAACTTACTTCACAATCTTCTTTACTTTCATCTTCTTCGTCGGCATAGTAGTATCCGCCCTTTGTTTTTAATGAATATGCTCTGACAACAACTTTTTTATACTCATTCATTTCTGTATTGTAGGCTATAAGCTTTCCATTAGCTACAGTAAATTTAGTATCTTCATTGATAGTGCCATCAGTATTTAAGAATAAGTCTTTAGCATCTAGGTTTTTACCATCTTCATCAGAAAGTGCATAAGTAGTCACAGTTTTTGCATATTTAGCTCCATCCACATCGTCGGAGTCTTGAGCCTTGGATATTTTTTGAATAGCCTTGAATGATACAGTTCTTCCATCATTTTCAACTGTAAATATTTGCGGTTTGTCGTTTGCGTTTTCAGGGTTAAGTTCAACACCATTTATTTCGCTTATTCTAGCTGTAGCACCGGCATCAGTAGTTACATTTACTTTTATAGTTGCAAGTCTATAAATATAATCATCATCTTGTGTTAATATTTTATCTTGGGATACACTTGCAGTTAGTGCATCATCCTTACCAGCAGCATCGTAGTTATCATTAGTATTTTCTATTGTTTCTGTTTTAGTTGATGCACCATTAGCAGTGGTTGTAACCTTAACTTTTCCTAAGTTATAGTCAGCATCAATGTAACCACCTTTTGTATCAGTATAAACATTAAAAAATTGTTTTGATGCATCTGTTCCTTTTAGTCCATTAACATTATCATTCACAGCTTTATCTGCTGCTTTATACTGTGTGTAGTACCATGGGGCTTTATATTTAGCGCCTGGAACTATATTCATTTTGGTCAAATCTTCAGTATCACTTTCATTTTCATCAACTATAGTTTTAGCAAAATCTTCATCATATCTGTCATCAGTATCATCTTTAACTTTCTTTCTTAAATCTTCTGCAGCATCGTCTGCAGTATCGCCCTTAGTATCATCATCAGTTATACTACCTTTATCTAAATCTACAGTGTAATCTCCATCATTTATATCAAGATATTTTTCTCCGAATAGATCAGCGTCATCTCCTGAATCAATATCTTCTAATTTGTTAAATTTTCCATCAGATACATAATAAGCTTCTTCGTCATCGTTAATTTCTCCATCAACAAAGAACTTACCGTCCTTATAAGCTACTGCATTGTATACAGTACCATCGTCTGAATCAATTTTCTTTACATCTGCGGCATAAGCAGGAACTAAAGACATAACTGAAGCAGCTGCTATTAATAAAGATGTAATTTTGTTTGCTCTTTTAAACATAATTTTTTCCTCCCTAATAATTAAAAATTTAATATAAAAATAAAATTTGTTAACAAAACTTATAATTTAATCTAAAAGTTTTGAAACTAACAGAAACTAATATAATATGATTTAGTTTATGTTCCATTAAATCATTATATAGTAAAAAAGTGACAAAAATGTTATGAAAATATAAATTTAATCTAAACAAATAATTAAATTTTTGTTACTATTTACTTTTGGTTTTTATAATCAATCTTATTTAATAGATTAGTTTATCTGGCATTAATAAAGGATAGGCTCAAGTAAATATACTGCATAAAGTGTACATAATATATTTCATATGATATAATAATTTAGTTAATAATGAAGTCGTATAAGTATATATAAATGAAGTTATAAATTTTAAATAAAGCTATATAGGTTTTATCATTTTAAAATAATGATATATAAAATTTAGGAGGACTTGTCCGATGTAGATAAAGTACTTTTAATAATTTTCGTAGAAATTTTATGAATTAATTGATTATAAATTTAGGAGGATTTAGCGTTGGCTGATTATATAAAAGAAATAGAGAAAAGAAGAACCTTTGCAATTATATCTCACCCTGATGCAGGTAAAACTACACTTACAGAAAAGTTTTTATTATATGGAGGAGCTATTAGACTTGCAGGTTCCGTTAAAGCCAGAAAGGCATCTAAGCATGCAGTTTCTGACTGGATGGAAATCGAAAAGCAAAGAGGTATCTCAGTTACTTCTTCAGTTATGCAATTTAACTATAATAATCACTGTATTAACATATTAGATACCCCAGGTCACCAAGATTTCTCAGAAGATACATATAGAACTCTTATGGCTGCAGACTCAGCAGTTATGGTTGTAGATGCTGCTAAGGGTATAGAAGATCAAACAAGAAAGTTATTCCATGTTGCTTCTTTAAGAGAAATGCCAATCTTTACATTTATAAATAAGATGGATAGAGAAGCTAAAGATCCATTCCAATTATTAGATGATATTGAAAATGAACTTGGAATTAAAACTTATCCAATGAATTGGCCAATTGGTTCTGGTAAGGAATTCAAAGGAGTATACGAAAGAGACAATAACAGGATTATAGCTTTCAATGGTGGAAATCACGGTCAAAATGAAGTTGAAGCAATAGAAGGTTCACCAGATGATCCTAAGTTTAGAGAAATATTGGGAGATGCTCTTCACGATAAATTGATGGAAGATATTGAGCTTTTAGATATTGCTGGAGATGAATTAGATTTAGATGTTGTACGTCGTGGAGAATTAACACCAGTATTTTTTGGATCAGCATTAACTAACTTTGGTGTGGAACCATTCTTGGAACATTTCTTAGAAATGACTACATCACCACTTGCTAGAAATTCAAGTGGTGGAACTATTGATCCATTTGATGATAATTTCTCTGCTTTTGTATTTAAAATTCAAGCAAATATGAATAAGGCTCATAGAGATAGAATCGCATTTATGAGAATTTGTTCAGGTAAATTTAATAAAGGTGAAGATGTATACCACATGCAAGGTGGAAAGAAGATTAAATTAGCTCAACCACAACAATTTATGGCTCAAGATAGAGAAATTGTTGAAGAAGCTTATGCAGGAGATATAATCGGTGTATTTGATCCAGGTATATTTTCAATTGGAGATACACTATGTGCACCATCAAAGAAATTTAAATTTGAAGGAATTCCAACTTTTGCACCAGAACATTTTGCAAGAGTAAGACCAGTAGATACTATGAAGAGAAAGCAATTTATAAAAGGTGTTTCTCAAATCGCCCAAGAAGGAGCAATTCAAGTATTTAAGGAAATTCACATTGGTATGGAAGAAATAATAGTTGGAGTTGTTGGTGTGCTTCAATTTGAAGTATTAGAATACAGATTAAATAGCGAATATAATGTTGATGTTAAAATGGATAGATTAGACTACAGATATGTAAGATGGATTGAAAATAAAGATGTTAACATGGATTCATTGAACTTAACTTCTGATACTAAGAAGGTTAAAGATTTTAAGGATAGAAATCTTCTTATATTCCAAAATGACTGGGGTATAAGCTGGGCACTAGAACATAATAAGGGATTAATCTTATCTGGTGTAGGAAAAAGTGAGGACTAAAAACTATGTATTAACAGATTTATATTACAAGTAAATATGTAAAAATAATGAGAGCTTAGGCAGATTAAAGAAAATAACAAGTCCAAAATGTCATGATTATTTTTTTATGTGCTTTAAAAGCTCTCATTATTATTATATAAATTCTAGGAACTAAAAGCCTTTATAGGAACCATATAAAATCACATCTTCTGCATCACCAGATTGAATAGGAGGGCTTACAGCAATATTATACGTTTTATCTATAGGAAGAGGAGTATTATTTAAGGAATTATCATACTCATCTGATACATAATAATGATTTACTTGTCCACTAGAAGCGCGAGTTACTTGTAAATCTACAACTATATAATAAACTGATGTTGGAGCTACAGTTCCTGTCACTCGTACCGTTCTAGTAATGGAGGTATTTGAGGGGAATGGATTGCAATTACCTCCGCAAGCTTCTTTACAAACTTTAAATAAAATCGATTCAAGTTCTTCTTTGCATATTTTTATATATTTCTCACAACAATCATCTTTGAAGTATTCATCGTTATATTTTTTTTTACAACAATCCTTAGAATATTTATTAGT
The DNA here is from genome assembly GCF_002969175.1 of Clostridium sp. MF28. Taxonomy (NCBI): domain Bacteria; kingdom Bacillati; phylum Bacillota; class Clostridia; order Eubacteriales; family Clostridiaceae; genus Clostridium; species Clostridium sp. MF28. The sequence goes on along the minus strand of NZ_CP014331.1, from coordinate 2,739,752 downwards.
ACATTCCTTTTTTAAACATTTATTGGGGGAATATGGATCATAATTTACTATTATAAATGGCATAAGATAGTTGTCTGAACTTTTTACAGATCCGAAGCTTGTGAATATATCTTCATTTCTTCCATATAGTATTATACCTTTATTTTTCAAACTATTTTTTACCCATGACGAAACTATTGTTGTAATATCTATTGTTACTGATATATTATCTGTCAATGGATAAAAGTTTATTACAGTATAATGATCATAATTAGGAGAATTATTATAAGTTGTATAAGTACTGAAGTATTCATAGAGCGGACTTATGGAGAATTTTTTACTAGTATCATAATAAAAATTATCAGTTTTGAAAAGCGTAAGCTTTGCATTATAAACTGTAGCATTAGTAGGTATCGATGAGATATCCCAAAACAAATAACTGTAGTAGTTATAGTTACCATCAGTGCCTACTATTATTTTATCTCCATTTAAACTTTTATCAGAATATTTATTTGTAATGCTTAAGCTTTTAATAGCTGGAATTGTAATACTATTCATTATTAACCTCCATTTCTTCGATATTATTGCACTATTATAGTATTACTTCACATTACTTAAAAACAGGTTCCACTTTAATATAGTATATGAGATCTATAAAAAGGAGTGAATAAACATACTATTTTAATTTTATGCAAATAGCTTAGTGCTTTATGTGGAATTATTTTCAAAGATAATTAGAAGATTAAGATATACTGTATGTTATATTTAACACAATAAAAAAATAATAAGTTCATCAGTGATTATTTAATTCTTTAGAGAAAATTATAATGCATTTAAATCCGTAGATGACTTTTAGAAGTATGTTAAACTAACACCTTGCGAAGTGGATTTTTTATAAAAATTATATAGACATATTAAAAACATGGAGTCGGATATTAGACTCCATGAAATTTATATTATAGTTCTTATTAATGCTTAAAGCTGTTTATAACAGTTGTTGAACTAACTGATTGAGTACCAAATAATTTAGGAGTAATAATTATCTGATAGTTACCAGCACCAGCCCATACTTGAGCAGTAGCTCTTGTAGCACTAGCAGCAACTTGAAATGTTTTATAAAAAGTTTCATGACCACCATTACGAGAAGCAACGGCTTGGATTTCAATAAAACCTGCATCATTGTGTGCAGGGATGGTTCCTGTAGCATAAATTGTTTGAATAGTGCTGTTTTGAGGTGTATCAAAACTTGCCATTAAATAACATCTCCTTTAATTGATTCCTTAGATTTTTTGTATATTTATAGTATATTATATTATTGTTTTTTAATTGTGATACAGTAATACATAATTTAGTGGGGAAAGTAAATTATCTTAAATTTATGATTAAAAGAATTCTATTGATCAATTTGTATTAAGTTAAGGAGCGTAAAAATAAATAACAAGTCCAATTTGTTATGGATATTTTTCGTCAGATAAATTGACTATTATTTTTCTGAATACGCTAACATTAAACTCATTTAGAAGTAAGATTCAAAAAAAGCCAATAATAAGAAATAATAAATCATAATTTAAATCAGCAGAGAGTAGAATATTATAATCAGAATTTTGGAGTGGTTTAATGAAAGACAACTTGGCTAATATTGTAATGCAATCAAAAGATGAATTAATTAATGATACTGAAAATTTAAAAGAAAATATTTCATGTGTCGTAAAAGATAAGATGAAATTGGTGTTTTTTGTAAGGCTAGGATTAGATAGTTTTTTAGGCGATATTATTGAGGGTCTGTCACAAGAATATGAGATAAAAAAAATTATAGCAACAGAATATAAGCAAATTGAAGATGGTATGCAATGGGCAGATATTTGCTGGTTTGAATGGTGTGATGAATTAATAGCATATGGAAGTAAATTAGAGTTAGCCAGAGAAAAGAAAGTTATATGTAGACTTCATAGATATGAAGCTTTAACAGAGTATCCTATGAATGTAATGTGGGAAAATGTAGATAAGTTAATAATAGTAGCAGATCATTTAAAGAAATTTTTAGTATCTTTAATACCAGATATAGAAACTAAAGTTGAAATTGTAACTTTAGCTAATGGTTTAAATTTAAGTAAATATAAATTAAAAGAAAGAAATAAAGGATTCAACATTGCGTATGTTGGATATATACACTCAAGAAAAAATCCAGTATTACTTTTTCAAATAATGAATGCATTAGTTAAGAAGGATAAAAGATATAAATTGTATGTAGCAGGTCAGTTTCAAGATCCACTAATTCAATTATATTGGAATGATGCAGTAAATAAAATGGGGCTTGAAAAAAATATAATATTTCAGGGATGGCAAGAAGATGTGAATATATGGTTAGAAGATAAGAATTATATTTTATCTACAAGTATTCATGAAAGTTTTGGTTATGGAATTGCAGAAGCAATGGCAAGAGGAATAAAACCGATAATTTATAATTTCCTGTTTGCTGAAGAAATATGGGATGATAAATTTATGTTTAATACAATTGATGAAGCTGTTGAAATGATTTCTGATAAAAATTACAATTCCAAAGTATATAGGTCATTTATTAAAGATAGATATTCATTAAATAATCAATTAATAAAAATTAAAGATTTATTAATTAGTTTGCCTGAAAAAAGGTTCAAAGAAAATTTAAGTTTTAATTATATAATAGGCATGTTTAATAGATTTATACCATATTCATCAAAAGATTTAGATAATTATGATTTTGAAGCATGTCAGATGGTTATTGGAAAAAGAGAGAAGATTGGGGACAATATTAATTTAATAGAATTCATTATAAGAAATAAGTTTGGCAAACAAGTAGTATTTAATAATATCCTATATGATATAGAGAGAGGTAAAGTGATTTTACCAGATTATATTTTAAGAAGTAAAAATTCTGATAAAATTATTGAATTATTGAATATATTGATAGATTTAAAAGTAAAATTGTTAAGTAACATTGAAGGCTATATTTTTGATGAAGAAATATTAGAAGATATTAAGAAAAATCAGCTTGCATATATTTGGGAAAGAGGAATACCCGCCAGTCAATTTATGCCTGCTTTAGGTTGGCTAAGAATTATTGAGAGGTATAACTTTGCTGCGAATTTTATTAAATCATCTGATTTAATTTTAGAAGCTACATCAGGATTTGGATATGGTGCAGCATATTTTCATGATAAATGCAAGAAAGTTTATGCTTTAGATTTAGCTAAGGAAAATATAAAATTTGGTGAAGACTCATATGATTTTGATAATATTAGTTGGATAACTGGTGATGTTACTAAATTACCTTTTGAGGATAACCAATTTGATATATATACATCTTTTGAAACTTTAGAACATCTTTCATTAGATTTAGTAGAAGCTTATTTTAATGAAGCGGTTAGAGTTTTAAATGAAAACGGAATTATGATATTATCAACTCCAAATAAAGAAGGAAGAAAAAATATAAATAACCCGTTTCATGTTAAAGAGTATAATTTTAGTGAATTCAATAAAATATTAAAAATGTATTTCTCCAATGTAAATTATTATTCTACAACTAATTATAAAATTGAAAATGGTATAAAAAGCAATGCAGTAAATATGATTGCTGTTTGCTCAAACAGAAGCATCAAAATTAATCCAGATGATTTAAGTAAAAGTAGTGACAAAGTTGATTTAATGAAAATAAAATTTATGGTAAATTCAGATGACATTACTAATACAGAAGCTTTATTTGATTATTTATTAAGCGTCAATGATGAAGAAAGCTATATGAAATATTTAAGTGAATGGTTTATAAGAAGTAAATATGAATTAACATTTAAATTCAATTATTATTATGGAAATATGTATAGGAGATTTACTAATTATTCTAGATTCAAATATATGCAAGAAAATGTATATAATGAAATGGATAAAATTGGGCAAAAAATTTTAGAAGAGAATTATTTAACTTATTTTAGTAACAAAAGCATAAGTTTAAAAGAAAATGAGAGAAAGATTTTATTTATATTAAATGGTTTGGATATACATCAGAGTGTAATACAGTTCGTTATAAATTATTTGGAAAATTCCGAGAACGTTAAATATAAATATTCAGTATTGAGTCTTTTAAACAAGAATGAATTTAATAATAGTAAAGAAAGTATAGATTATTTTAATAAGTTAAATGTAAATTTATTTGTACCAATTAGCAATTCTATTGAGGATAAAATTAAAGAATTTTACACTTATATAAGTGGAGGGGATTTTGATTATGTAATATATCAAAGTTTATATTTTGCACCGATAGGAATATTGTTATATCCATTATTAAAAAGGGTTTGTAAAATTATTGGAAGGATTCAATTTCAACAGCCAGAAGATTATTTTGATAAGAAATTAGATTTTTCTTATACGTATATTAAAAAAGATAATTGCTGTAAAAATATATTTGAATTAATCTCACCAATAAATACTGAGTTAGTGGATAAAAATCTTGATATAAGAACTTTATTTAATATTGATAGAAAGAAAAAAGTAGTAATTTCAATTGGAAGGTCTATAAAGTATAAAAACAATGAATTTTGGAATTTTGTAATTAAGCTTATTAATGAAATAGATGACATATGCCTTGTTGTATTTGGAGGCAACTATAGCGAGTTTGAGCAATATGTTCCAAATAAATTAATTCAGGAATGCAATGTGATTTTTGCAGGATTTAATTTAGAAGCATCATCATATCTAAAAAGTTGCGATTTTTATTTGAATTCATATCCTGGTGGAGGATACTCTTTAGAAGAAGCTTATTATGCAGAATTGCCTATTATTACTTTTTATAAAGAAGAAAATAATGAAGGATTTGATGTAATGAATGCTAGCTATATGGCTCCAGCATATTTATATAATAATGCAAAAACTATTTTCCCTAAAACAGGTGATTTTGATAAATTATTAAGTTATTCTAAAAAATTAATTCAAGATAAAAGCTTTAGAAATACTGTGAAAATTAATAGAAAAATAGAAAGCAATAATTTAAAATTTGAGTATTTTGTAAAAGAGTTTGAAAAATATATGGATAATATAGCAAATAATAATGGGAGAAATAATAAATGATAAAAAATAAAAAAATATTTCTAACAGGTGGTGCAGGTTTTATAGGCACCAAGTTGTGCGAAAAGCTTAGCAGTAATAATGAATTATTAATATATGATAATTTAAAGAGAAACTCGATTAAAAATACAAAATTATTAAATAAAGATAATATAAAATTAGTTAAAGGAGATATTTTAAATTTTAATTTTTTAAAGCATGCCATAGATGAATTTAAACCTAACATAGTAATCCATTTAGCTGCGATTGCAGGAATAGATACTGTTATAAAAAATCCAGTGAGTACTATGAAGGTCAATATGATTGGAACTTATAATATTCTTGAAGCATTAAAAAATCAAAAAATAGAAATATTTATAGATTTTTCAACTTCGGAGATATTTGGATCTTATGCATATAAAGTTGATGAAGCTCATACAACAAATTTAGCTCCTGTAGGGGAAGCAAGATGGACTTACTCAGTCTCAAAACTTGCAGGTGAACATTTAGCTTATAGTTTTTATAAGGAGTATGGACTTCCAATCGTAACAATAAGGCCTTTTAATATATATGGAGATGGTCAGGTTGGTGAAGGCGCGATTCATCAATTTGTTGTAAGAGCCATCAAAAATGAACAGATACAAATTCATGGCGAAGGAAATCAAATACGGTCTTGGTGCTATATTGACGATTTTATAACAGGAGTAATGTTATGCTTAGATAATGAGAAAGCAATAGGACAAGCATTTAATATTGGAAATCCAAGAGGAACTATTACGATAGCTATGCTTGCAAAATTAATAAAGAGAATAGCAAAGTCTAAATCTGAAATTGTTTATGTACCAAAGAATTATGTGGATATAGAACTTAGAAGTCCAAGCATAGAAAAAGCTAAAGAGATTTTGAAATTTGTACCTAAGTATGATTTAGATGAGGGGTTAGAAAGAACAATTAAGTGGTATAGAGGTGTTCTAAATGATTAAACTCGCTTCTCCAGATATAGGGCAGAAAGAATTGGATGAAATAAAAAAAGTTTTTGATTCAAAATATTTGGTGCAAGGAGATAAAGTAGAAGAATTTGAAAATCAATTAAAAGAATATTTGAATGCTAAATATTGTTTTGCTGTTAGCAGTGGAACTGCTGCATTGCATTTAGCTTTGCTTGCTATTGGAATAAAGGCAGATGATGAAGTTATAGTACCTGATTTTACTTTTCCAGCAACAGCTAATGTAGTAGAAATTGTAGGTGCTATAACTAAGTTTGTAGATATTAAACTGGATAGTCTATGTATAGATACAGATAAAATAGAGAATACAATTACTGATAAAACAAAAGCAATAATACCTGTTCATGAATTTGGACAGTCAGCAGATATGGATAAAATAGTGACCATAGCTAAAAAATACAATTTAAAAATCATAGAAGATGCTGCGTGTGCACTTGGAGCGGAATATAAAGGGAAAAAGGTCGGAACGATTGGAGATATTGGTTGTTTTAGTCTTCATCCAAGAAAAGCTATAACAACGGGTGAAGGTGGAATCGTAGTTACAAATAATTCTAAATTAGCAGAAAACATTAGAATACTCAGAAATCATGGACTGAACTATAAAAACGGGAAAATAAGCTTTGTAGAGGCAGGTTTAAATTATAGAATGACAAATATCCAAGGAGCTATTGGAACAGTACAAATGAAAAAATTAGAATTAATAAATGAGAGAAGAATTGAATTAGCAAATAAGTATAATAATTTGCTTAAAAATGTGAAGTTTATAACATTACCAGAAGAAAAAAGTTATGAAAAACATGTTTGGCAGACATATCATATACTTTTAGATAAAAGAATTGACAGAGATAAATTAATTATAGAGTTAAAAGATAAAGGAATAGAAACTAATTTTGGTGCTTATGCTGTACATGAAGAGCCTTACTATAAAGAGAAATATGGGTATGAAAATTGTCAATTTTACAATTCTGTATATGCTCATAAGCATGGAATAGCATTACCTTTGCATAATAATATTTTGTCGAAAGAGATAATTTATATTGTATCAGAATTGGAGAAAATATTAAATGAATAATAATATAATAATGTATTTCAAAGAAAATGGAATGATAAATCCAAAGAGAAGTATTAATCTAATATGCAAAGCGATAAAATTCACTAAATTGGATTTAAGTGGACTTATAGTTTTTACTGAGGCTGCATGTGGGGAGTTTATATATACGCCCATAATAGCAGCAATGGCTGGGGCTAAAAAAGTGTATGCAATAACTAAAGACTCAAAGTATGCATCTAAAGATGAGGTGAAAAAGAAAACAATGCTATTTGCTGAACTTTGTGATGTTGTAGATAAAATAGAGATAGTATTTGATAAGAGGAATATTAATCAAGCTGATATAGTAACTAATTTAGGTTTTGTAAGACCTATTGATAAAGAAACAATAGATATGATGAAAGAAAATGCAGTGATTCCATATATGTGTGAAACATGGGAATTAAGAAATGAGGATATAGATATAGAGTATTGCAAACAAAAAGCTATTAATGTAATGGGAACAAATGAAAATTATCCAGGATTAGATACATTCAAATTTAGTGGTCCACTTGCAGTGAAGATGCTATTTGATGTGGGCATAGAGATTTATAAAAGTAAGATTGTAATTGTAAGTAATGATAATTTTGGACAGATTATATACACCACATTATCAAAATTGTCATCAGATGTAGTTGTGATAAAAAATTTATTAGAAGAAAACCATGATTTATTAATAAATACAGATGCTTTAATTGTAGCAGATTATACTTCAGAAAAATGTTTTATAGGCATGAATAATTCAGAAATAACATCAAAGAAATTGAAATCATTGTCGAGTTTTATAACAGTGATACAGTATTCTGGGATAGTGGATATTGACGATTTAAAAGAAAACTGTATAAATTTTTATCCAGATTATAAAGTTGGAAATTATAGAATGGGCAAAACATTGGCATATTTAGGACCTAAACCAATAATTGATTTACATTGCGCTGGACTTAAAGTTGGAGAAATCATGCATAAAAATAGTGAAAAACATATTAGAAATAAATTGTGTCAAGAATTTTTATAAGTAGGAGGAAGGTGAAAAATGAAATTATCTGAATTAGTTAATAAGATAGAGAATATTAGTATTTATAATGATGGAGAATTTGATAATCTTGATTATTCAAACTCTAAGACGAGAAGTAGGATTTTAACATTTATTAATGATGAAAAATATATACACACATTATCAGAATCTGTAACTTGTATAATATGTGATGCTAAAATAGCTAAAATACTTCCTAATAAATATGGGATTTGTTTATCAGAGAATCCACGTTTAAGTTTTTACTTAATCCATAATTGTTTATGCAGAGATCTTAACTTATATAATAAAGAAAAGTTTGAAACTATTATAGGAGATAATTGTATAATACGTGATAGGAAAGGTATAAGCAGAAAAAATGTAATTATTGGTAATGATGTAACTATAGAGGAAAATGTTATTATTAGAGAGAACGTTAAAATATTGGATAATTCAGTGATTAGATCTGGAGTTATACTCGGAGGTGAAGGATTTCAGTTTAATAAAGAAGGAAGAATTTTTTTTATTGAGCATTGTGGCGGTGTAGAAATAGGTAGGAATGTTGAGGTGCAATACAATACCTGTATTGATAAAGCAATGTTTCCATGGGATAATACTGTAATTGGAGAAGAAACAAAAATTGATAATTTAGTACATGTAGGACATGGAGCAAAGATTGGTAAAAGATGCTTAATTGCAGCTAATGCATTAATTGGTGGAAGTTCAATCATTGGAAATGATTGTTGGCTTGGTGTAAGTGTAACTATATCGAATGGACTTATTGTAGGTAATAATGTGAGTATTAAAATAGGAGCTGTTGTTACTACCAATATAGCAGATGGAAGCGCTGTTTCAGGAAATTTTGCAATAGAACATAGCAAATTTATTAAATTTATTAAGAGTATAAGATGAATTGTATATTTATGCTTTATGTGTAGTTATAGAGTTAACATGCAAGATAAATGATGTAGTAGTAGTCGAAAATCTAGATAGTAATATTATGGTTGCTGGAAATCCAGCTAAACTATATAATAACAGTTAAATAATAATAAAGAATAAGAATGGGATAACATATACTTTTCTTTGGTATATGTTATCCCATTCTTATTTTTTAAATATACTGCAAAATCAAAGAACTAATTAATAAGAAATACATATTATATTATTGAACTTAGGCATATTCAAATAAATAACAAATCCATTTGTCTTAACTGAAAAAAATGACTAACTAGGGGAGAATTTGATGTTAGATAAGGATAACTTGATTTATAAGATTAATAATAAAACAGCAACTGTAGGGATTGTTGGATTAGGCTATGTAGGCTTACCTTTAGCAGTTGAATTTGCAAAAAGTGGATATAGAGTATTGGGATTTGATATTCAACAGAAGAAAGTTAACATGATTAATAATTGTGAAAATTATATAAGTGATGTTGTAAATGAAGAACTAAAGTTTGTAATTGAAAATAGAAGATTAAAAGCGAGTAATGAAATTAAGTTTTTGAAAGACACAGATGTAATATTAATTTGTGTTCCTACTCCATTAGATAAATATCAACAACCTGACATAAGCTATGTTAAAGAATCTACAGAATCAGTTGGAAAGTACTTGCATGAAGGGATGCTCGTAATTCTAGAAAGTACAACCTACCCAGGAACTACTGAAGAATTAGTATTACCTACATTAGAGAAGATGTCTGGTTTAAAGTGTGAAAAAGATTTTTACTTAGCATTTTCACCTGAAAGGGTGGATCCGGGAAATTCAATATATCATACTGCTAATACAGCAAAGGTAGTCGGAGGAGTAGGAAGAGATAGCACGGAAATAGCAGCAGCATTATATAGAAAAGTTTTAAACAGCGAAATTTTTGAAGTATCTACGCCAAGAGTAGCTGAAATGGAGAAAATTCTTGAAAATACTTATAGAAATATAAATATTGGATTAATTAATGAAATGGCAGTTATATGTAATAAGATGAATATAAATATTTGGGAGGTTATAGAAGCAGCAAAAACTAAGCCTTATGGGTTTCAAGCATTTTATCCAGGTCCCGGGCTTGGCGGGCATTGCATACCATTGGACCCTTATTATTTAACATGGAAAGCTCGAGAATACGATTATCACACAAGACTTATAGAAACCTCAGGAGAAATCAATAATTTTATGCCTCAATATATAGTGCAAAGGTCTGCTACTATATTGAATAAATTCAATAAAGCTTTAAATAAGGCAAATATCTTGATATTAGGAATCGCCTATAAAAGTGATATAGGCGATTATAGAGAAAGTCCAGCGCTTAAGATAATAGAAAATTTTCAAAAACAAGGTTCAGAAGTAAAATTTTATGATCCATATATATCATCTTATATGTATAAAGGCGAAGAGCATTATGGAATAAAATTGACACAAGAAGTATTAAGGAATGCAGATTTAGTTATTATAACTACTGCCCATAAAAAATATAATTATAGTTTTATTCAAGAAAATTCTATATTCATATTTGATACAAGAAATGCAACTAAAAATGTTCAAAATAAAGATAATATTGAATTGCTATAAGATACTAAAAATATCTATCGCATTAAGAATATATTCCATAAGATAGGAGGATTGCATGAAGAATCAAGTAAGTTTGTGTATGATTGTAAAAGATGAAGAAGAATATTTACCTAAATGTCTTAAAAGTATTAAAGATATTGTTGATGAAATAATAGTAGTTGATACAGGTTCTACAGATAAAACAGTAGAAATTGCCCAAAATTATGGTGCGAAGATTTATTACTTTAAATGGAATAATAATTTTAGTGAAGCCAGAAATGAATCTTTAAAATATGCCACAAAAGATTGGATATTCATATTAGATGCAGATGATGAGTTGAGTTTAGAGGGAAGAGAAGCCTTTAAAGTATTACTAGATATGGAATTAGATGAAAAAGCAATTTATCATTTTGAAACATTAAGTTACTATGGAAGTGTGATAGAAAATGGTAATATTGCTGTAAATTTAAATCCACGGTTATTTAAAAATTATCGTGGTATTCATTATGAAGGGGAAGTTCATAATCAATTAATTAGGGTAGATGGAGATTATAATGCTGTTTGCAATGATGTAAAAATATATCATTATGGATACCTTGATAAAAGAATCATTTCTAAAGATAAAAGAAATAGAAATATACCTATTTTGAATGAGCAAATTAAAAAAGATCCTAATAATAAATTTGCTTATTTTAATTTAGGAAATGAATATGGGGCAGAAGATGATACGAATAAAGCGTTGGAATGCTACTATAAAGCCTATGAAAATTTTACTCCCAATATAGGTTTTGGTTCCTTATTGATATTACGAATAATTGTCTCTAATTTAATATTAAAAAAATATGATGAAGCTTTAAAGTTTATAAGTATAGGAAATTCAAATTATCCCAAATGTACAGATTATTATTTTTATGAATCGATTGTTTGGAAAGAGATCGATAGACCTACTCTTCAAATAAAGGCATTGAAAAAATGTATTGAACTTGGTGAACCGCCTTCTGAATTTAAATTTATATTTGGAACATGGAGTTATAGAGCTTATTATGAGTTGGGGAAGGCTTATATGAAATATAAGGATTATTATACTGCTTATAATTATTATGTTGATGCGTTGAAATCAAAACCTGATTATATTGAGCCTTTATATGATATAGCAGATGTATTAAAAGCACAAAATGTATCACTGGAAGAGATGAAAAGAATAATGGAAGAGTTTTTTCCAGAAGACAAAAAGGTTCATTATGGAACTATTGCTGATTTATTTTATCATATTGGATATTACAACATAGCATTAGAATATATAAAAGAATATGAAGAATCAGTAAATGTTACTGAAAATACAATCATGTTAAAATCAAGATGTCTTATAAGAACTGGAGATTTTAAAGAATGTACTAGTATAAATTATAATGATAAAAAAAGCTCAAATTATGTAATTTTGTCTATGTATAAAGTTTTAAGTTTCGTATTACTAAATAGATATGAGGATGCGTTATTTATAGTAAATAGTTTTAACGCAAAGAATTTATCTAATTATGATAAAAAGTATTTAGGAGTATATTCTGAATTAATAAAATTAGTAACCCAAAAATCAACAAGTATGTTGGCAGAGGATGAAAATGATAAAGAATATATGAATATAATTTTAGAAGTTATAGAAATATTGCTTATAAATAATAAATTTGATGAATTAACAGTAGCAGTTAATTTGCTGAATTTAGTAAACACTAAATATGCATTACTTTATCTTGGGAAATTATATTATAAACATGGGTATGTTGATCTTGCGAAGAAAGAAATATTAAGATCAATAAAAGAAGTAGATATATATGATGCAGAAGGATTAGATATATTAAAATACTAAATTAGTTAATAGAGGTATTCAAACCATAGATCATACTTATGGGATGGCTAACCGAAATTCAATAAATATTTGTTCCATAAGGGCTATGAAATTTTTAATAAAAGGTCTCATGTGCAAGGTTGTGCCAATTTTTGAATAATTCTAACATAAAATTAGGACAAGCAAAAAACGCATAACCTTGTATTAGGAACTCTCACAGTTTAGATTTAATGATTGTTTCACGAAATGTATGTAATTTCTAGTATGGAAACACATTCTAATTAGAAGTCTAATTAATTGTTTATCTATAGAAATTTTTTAAAAATTCATTGTATTTATTAGATAATAATGGTGAATTGTCATTCTTTATGTGATATTTATGTTTTGTTAAATTATTATATTACAAAGGAATGACTTAATTATTTTATAGCAATAAAGAATCCGTACTTTCGATAAGTTAACACATAACTTATAGTTATAAACTGCATTTTAATATAACATCTTTGCCACCAGAAACTTGTTTGCCAATAATGGGACTTAATGATTTTAATTTGTCATGATTTACTATTATAACTGGAGTTATCAGTGATAATCCTTTGGATTCTATAAGTTTTCTATCTATTTTTAAAATAGGTGTACCAGCAGTTACTTTAGTATTAACAGATTTTACAACTTCAAATCCTTCACCATTTAATGAAACAGTTTCTAAGCCTACATGGACTAATAATTCAATTCCATTACTAGTGGTTATTGCAAAAGCGTGTCCACTATCCATTATTAATGATATAGTACCATCACAAGGTGCGACAACTATATCGCCAGTAGAGTTAATTGCAATTCCATCACCTGCCATTTTTTCTGCAAATACTGGATCAGGAACTTCGCTTAGATCTATAGTTCTTCCTGAAATAGGAGCAATTATAGTTAATGGTTTCTTAAAAAAATTAAACATAAATATATGACTATATTAAAGATATTTTTAGATATATTCTACTTTATTAGGATATATAAGGAGAAAATATTTCTAAACGATAATCTTCAAAAAGTCATTCACCTCTCTTTCGTGTATTCTAATTATTATATAACGTTAACATAATTACAATGAATTATACTAGTCAACTTTCTTATTGATATGTGTATTCTTAAGTAGAATGCGTAAAATAAAATCACAAGATTCAACTAAGGTGTATTAAGTATAATATAGGTTAATTTTACTTATATTTTATTTAAAAGCAATAGTATTACATAATAGTGTGAAAATTCACGTAAAAAGTGAAAAATTTCATAAAGATTAGTTTAATTCCTAAAGTACTACAGAATATTGATAATGAAAAATGATAATGTTAACATGAAATTGTAGAAAACAGAGAAAGGATGAAGAAAAAATGATGCAGAAAATTCAAAAATTCGGTGGAGCGATGTTTACACCTGTTCTACTTTTTTCATTTGCAGGTATTATAATTGGTATAGGAACATTATTTACTACACAGACAATTATGGGAGGATTAGCAGATCCAAGTAACTTGTGGTTTAAATGCTGGAATGTAGTTTTACAGGGTGGCTGGACTGTATTTAATCAATTACCATTATTATTTGTAGTAGGACTTCCAATCGGAATGGCAAAAAAGCAAAATGCAAGATGTTGTATGGAGGCATTCGTATTATATTTAACATTTCATTATTTTCTAAGTACTATCATTTCACAATGGGGCGAATTTTTTGGAGTTGATTTCTCTGCTCAAGTAGGAGGAACTAGCGGTCTTACTATGATAGCCAATATTAAAACATTGGACATGGGAATGATTGGCGCATTACTCATTTCAGGACTTGTAATTTATTTACATAACCGTTTTTTTGATACTGAATTACCAGAATGGTTGGGAACGTTTAGCGGATCTACATTTGTATTTATGATTGGATTCTTTGTTATGATTCCAGTAGCAGTTCTTGCAGCATTTATATGGCCTAAAATTCAACTTGGAATGCATAGTTTTCAAGGCTTTGTAAAAGGTGCAGGGGCATTAGGTGTATGGGTGTTCATTTTCTTAGAACGTGCTTTGATTCCATTTGGATTACATCATATACTGTATTCTCCGTTTTATTATGATAATGTTGTAGTACCAGGAGGGCTTTATTCTTATTGGGCAACAAAGTTACCAGAAATAGCAGCTTCTAAAGCCTCTTTGAAATCGTTATTACCAGAAGCGGGATTTACAGCTACAGGATACTCTAAAATTTTTGGATGTCCAGGTATTGCATTAGCATTTTATGCAACAGCAAAACCTGAAAAGAGAAAAAAGGTATTGGCGTTACTAATACCTATTACATTAACTGCAATTTTGTGTGGTGTAACAGAACCAATTGAATTTACATTTTTATTTATTTCACCAGTGCTATTTGTAGTACATGCACTACTTGCAGCAACAATTTCAACAACTATGTATCTTGTGGGGATTGTAGGAATATTCTCTGGTGGAGCTATTGAAATGGCTTCTTTAAATTGGATTCCTCTAATGGGAAATCATTGGGTCCAATATTTACTCCAGTTTGCTATAGGACTTTGTTTTACAGGAATTTGGTTCATAGTATTTAGGACCTTAATTTTGAAATTTAACTTTAAAACTCCTGGTAGGGAAGATGAAGAAGAAGATATAAAATTTCATTCAAAAGCAGAGTATAGAGAGAAAAAAAGTGATTCAAAAGATAGTAGTAAGGCAGTATTTGCAGAAAATATCTTAGTTGGATTAGGCGGAAGAGATAACATTGTTGATGTTACAAATTGTGCAACTCGTTTAAGAGTAAATGTAAATGATCCAGCTCTTTGTAAGGATGATCCTTATTTTAAATCTATTGGAGCTCATGGATGCTCTGTAAATGGAAAATCCTATCAAGTTATTGTTGGATTGAAAGTTGCGCGAGTAAGGGAAGACTTTGAAGCGTTACTGTAAAGATAGTTGGAGAAGTTAAGCTTAAAAATGTATGGTATATAATTTCACTTTTATTTTTATTGATTAAACATTAAAAGCATATAATTCTTGGTTAAAGAATGTCTTAAAACTAAACGGAATAAAGTCTTTTAGTACTATTTTAGGTGGAATTATAGTGATAGATTAGTATGCATTTGCTTATCTG
This sequence comes from Clostridium sp. MF28, assembly GCF_002969175.1. Lineage (NCBI taxonomy): Bacteria > Bacillati > Bacillota > Clostridia > Eubacteriales > Clostridiaceae > Clostridium > Clostridium sp. MF28. The sequence continues at coordinate 2,724,077 of NZ_CP014331.1, read as the reverse complement.
CTAATTTCAGAATTAACATGCAACAAATAATATTTTTAAATAAATAAAAAGCTGATTTCTGCGTAGCAGAGATCGGCTTTTTATTTTATACATCATATATCATTGAATGATTCAGAGTTATGTAAAATCTAGTTTTAAATTTCAAGTAGTTAAAGAAATATATAATTTCATAACAGAAATTTCCTGTGAAAAGTCACAGAAAATGTTAAGAAATACACTTGAAATGCTTATTTCCCTAAAGGGTTCATATATATTGTAAGGTGCCTTTCTCGGGTGTATTATGTACTCAGAAAAGATAATAAAGCAAAAAATAAGCAGGTTTTGGAGGAAGAAAAATGGCAAAGAAGAAGTATTCAATTACAGTAGCAGGTGGAGGAAGTACGTTTACACCAGGAATTGTACTTATGCTGTTAGAACACATGGACAGATTTCCAATTAGATCTATTAAATTTTATGACAATGATGCAAAGAGACAAGAAATTGTAGCAAAGGCATGTGAAATCCACTTAAAAGAACATGCTCCAGAAATTGAATTTGCATATACAACTGATCCAGAAACAGCATTTAGTGATATAGATTTCGTACTAGCACATATCCGTGTTGGAAAATATGCAATGCGTGAGAAAGATGAAAAAATTCCACTAAAATATGGAGTGGTAGGACAAGAAACTTGTGGACCAGGAGGGATTGCATATGGTATGCGTTCTATTGGAGGAGTTATTGAAATACTAGATTATATGGAAAAGTATTCACCAAATGCATGGATGTTAAATTATTCAAATCCAGCAGCTATAGTAGCAGAAGCAACAAGAAGATTAAGACCAAACTCAAAAATATTAAATATTTGTGATATGCCAATTGATTTAGAAGAAAAAATGGCAAGTATGTGTGGCCTTAAATCAAGAAAAGAAATGCAAGTATCTTATTATGGATTAAATCATTTTGGATGGTGGTCAAAGATTTACGATAAAGATGGAAATGATTTAATGCCGCAAATTAAAGAACATATGGCAACAAATGGATTTGCAGATGCATTATCAGATACAAATCAACATGTAGATGAAAGCTGGGTACACACTTTTCAAAAGGCAAGGGATATATTTGCAGTGGATCCAACAACAATTCCAAACACATATTTAAAATATTATTTATTCCCAGATTATGTGGTTGAAACTTCGAATCCAGAATATACTCGTGCAAATGAAGTAATGGATGGAAGAGAAAAACATGTATTTGGAATATGTAAAAAAATTATTGAAAGTGCTACAAGCAAAGACGGAGGTTTTGAAGTGGATGCACATGCAACATATATTGTAGATTTAGCATGTGCAATAGCTGAAAATACAAGGGAAAGATTCTTACTTATAGTTCCAAATGAAGGTGCTGTAGAAAACTTTGATAGAACTGCAATGGTTGAAATACCATGTATCGTTGGAAGTAATGGTTATGAAAGAATATGTCAAGGAAGTATTCCTCAGTTCCAAAAGGGATTAATGGAACAGCAAGTAAGTGTAGAAAAATTAGCAGTAGAAGCATGGATAGAAAGAAGTTATCAAAAGTTATGGCAATCACTTACTCTTTCGAAGACAGTACCAAGTGCAAGAGTTGCAAAATTAATATTAGATGATTTAATTGAGGCTAACAAAGGTTATTGGCCTGAATTAAAGTAATTAGAATATATTACCTATATCAATAAAAAACAATAGCTTATAAAACCTTATTTATAATATGCAAAGAAGAGAAATGAGTTCATGAGGACTTGTTTCTCTTTTTTTAAGAAAAGATAGATTAACCTTTAGTTTTTATTCCAACTAAATTCGAGAATTAATTTATTAAGTATTTACAATAATAGACAAAAGATAAATTATAGAGTAGAATTTAAAGAAACATGAAACAAAGTAGAAAATAGTGGTGGGGAATATCATGAAACTGGATGAACTGATAAACAAATACCATAAGCACTTAAATGAGAATGATTTATATATTTGGAATTATATTTCTAAGCACCGAAAAGAGTGTGAAACTCTTGCTATAGATCAATTAGCACATAAATGTAATGTTTCTAGAACGACTATTCTTAGATTTTCACAAAAATTATCTCTAAAGGGATATGGGGAATTAAAGGTTTATTTAAAGCTTGACAATGAAAAGTCAAAAGAGAATGTTAATAATGTAGAGGCTGTTTGCGATGCATATAATGAGGTAATAAAAAATATAAAGGAAAAGGATTGCACAGATATTTTTGAATTGATTGATAAATCCAGAACTCTCTACGTATATGGAATTGGTATGGTACAGTCGTCGATAAAGAAAGAATTTAAGCGTACTTTTTTAACTGCTGGAAAAATATTTTATGACTTAAGCGGTTATACTGAAGCAAATGCTATAGTAGATTTGGCTACGGATGAAGATGTTTTCGTAATTATTTCAGTATCAGGTGAGAATCAATTTATTATGGATTTTGCTAAAAATTTGAAAATTAAAAATATTCCTATTATATCAATAACAAAGTTAAAAGATAATTCTTTAGCTAAATTAAGTGATTATAATCTATATACATCTACAGCTCTTATACCAAGTATCTATAATGACATAGATTTTGAATCTTTAACATCATACTTTATTTTAATTGAAATATTATTTTTGAAATATATGGAATATAAAACACAAAAAAATAAGAAGGAAGAAAAGCATGAAATTGGAAACGTTGATTGATGAAAATTATGAAAAATTAAATGAAAGTGATTTGTATATATGGAAGTATATTTTACACCATAAAAAAGAGTGCCAAACCATGTCAATACAAGAATTAGCTTCTAAATGTAATGTTTCTCATACAACTATTTTACGTTTTACACATAAATTAGGATTACAAGGATATAGTGAAATGAAAATTCATTTAAAATGGGAAGACAAGCAGCGAAATTCATTCGATAATAAAGAAATTGAAAAAACATATAAAGATATTGAGAAGACCATGGAAATTATGAAAGAAAGAGATTTCTACGATGTATTTGAATTAGTTGAGAAGGCAGATAAAATTTATGTTTATGGATCTGGAGCAGTGCAAAAAAATGCAGCAAAAGATTTAAAGCGTAGCATGATTTTTGGCAATAAGTTAATATATGTCATAGAGGGAAGGGAAGAAACTAACATTATTTTAGATGCTTTATCTTCAAAAGATATTTTTTTCTTATTATCTTTATCTGGAAACAATTTATTTATGAATGAGTTTGCGCAAAAGTTAAAGGAAAAAGATGTGAAAATTATTTCTATTACTCAGGTTGGAAATAATGAATTAGCTTCTATCAGTGATATTAGTCTTCAATTCTATACACATCCAATTTCAGTAGGAGAAAATAAAACAAAACTTTATTCAACTACACAATTTTTTCTGATAAATCAAATATTGCTTTTAAAATACTTAGAATATAGATAATGCTTTTAAATCTAACAGCAGATTTATTACTTAAATAAAACTGAGATTCAGGTGAATTTAATCTACACCTGAATCTCAGTTTCATTTTAGCATACTTTATTTCTTCCTGTGCGCTTTGCTAAATATAATGCATTATCAGCTTTGCTTAAGAGAGTATTTATATTTTTTGTTATATCAGGATAAGAACTAATTCCAATGGAAACTGTTATTTTGGCTGTGGCATTATTGTCAAGTTTAAAAGTATTGCATTCTACATTTTTTCTTATCTTTTCGGCAATATCAACTGCATGTTTGTAATTGCAATCTAGTAAAACTGCAGTGAATTCTTCACCACCATTTCTTGAGATAATATCGAAAGTTCTACAAGAATCAATTAAAAGTTTGCTAAGTTGTTTTAATACTAAATCTCCAGAATGGTGTCCATAGGTATCATTAATATGTTTAAAAAAATCAATATCTATCATGAGAATTGATAAGTTTTCTTTCTTTTGTAAGGTGTTTCTAATTGTTTTATCTAATAGTCCATTAAATGCTCTTACATTATTAAGCCCTGTAAGAAAATCCTTTCTCGAGTCGACCTTGAGTTTTTTATACATTTTATTAGTTTTAGAGATGTAGTTTAACTCATAATAAACTACAGTAGAAACCATTATTATAGAAATAACAAAGTTTCCTAGAGCAGGGAGTATAAGATTCATATCTTTTAAAACTAATGAAATCCAAATTATTGTTGATATTATGTTAACTATAGTCATCAAAAAATATTTCTTTGAAAAGTTTATCTTATATCTTGATATAATGGTAAAAATTATTAGTAATATAAATAAATTTCCAGAAGTAATTAAAGAAGAATAATTTATTCCAAAGAAAGTAAGTCTAAATAGTATTATTATAAATACACTTATAAAAGTTGATATAAATCCTCCATAAATTGAAGTGATTATAACAGGAATAATTCTAAAATCTATTATTGTATTGTGAGTCAAATTAATTCCATAAAATATAAGTACACATCCAGATAAACCAGATAGCATGCCAAAGCATAATTTGAATTTTACTTTAGAATTTGATTTTATAAATTCATCATTTAGTATGTGGCTTCCTAAATATAAAAAAGATATAAGAATTGCAGCGTTCGCAAATAATAATTTAAGCATAAATTCTCCTTTCGATCTAACATATCTAGCAGTTATAATCTATACTTCTGATAAAATATATTGTTCAAATTATTATTATGTATTTATTAAATAATAATACTTTTATTTATAAAGTAACAAAACGACAAGATTACTCATATTATTATTATATAAAATCTTTGTACATGGAGAGGAAGAGAATGAGTAACTGTAACTATTGTGATCCTGGCTTTGAAAGTCCCGGAGCAAACACTCTTGGAGCAAATTGTAATGAACCAATTAGTGACCTAACTTTGTCTACAATGGTTGTAGGAAATCAAGAAGCCGTATTAAGTCGTTTAGTAACGGTACTATTATTTCTATATGCATTTACTAACCAAAATTTTATTTGTCATTTAATCAATACTAACGAAAAGCTGTTATGTAACCAAATGTGTCTTACAGATAAATTAGTAGACAATTTAATAGACAACCTAAATGACTGTAAGAGTGATCTTGCAGGTTGAGGAGACACCATAGTCACTAAAAGAGAGCACTAAAACAGGCTCTCTTTTAATTATGCGCAATAAAATATTTTTGTTTGAAGATATATATACATTATAATTCAGCTTATATATTCTAAGCATATTTGATAATGTGTTTTATTAGAACTCTAGATATAATTTTACTATAAAACAGATATATGATTGTAATTAATTAACACATTTACATATTAAAAATTGATTAAAGCTATGAAATTTATTGATAAAAAACAATAACTGTGGTTTTATTCTAAAAAAGTCCACATTTTTTCAAATTTGCCTTTAATGCCATGACGTTTTTTGTTAAAATCAAATGTAAGGAGGTGGCACACTGTTTTGAATATTAAAAAGAAATTTACAACATTTGCTTTGGCATTTGCAGTTGTATTAAGTTTAATTCCAGGATTAAGTGCACAAGCGGCAACTACTGATTTTAAAATAATTTCAGAAAGTAAGGTTACTGCAAAGCAAGCAAAAAGTTGGGCTAAATCTAAAGGAGCAACAGATACTTTTGCTGATTTAGCAGATCTCTACTTCAAATACGCATCAGAACATGGTGATGTAAATCCAGCAATCGCATATGTACAAGCAGCAAAAGAGACTGGATATGGTAATTTTGGTGGTGTTCTAGATGAAAGTTATCACAATCCATGTGGACTTAAAAATCCATCTGGTGGAGGCGATACTGATAAAAATGCACATCAAAAATTTGAAAGTTGGGATGAAGGTGTACAAGCACATTTGGATCATTTGGCTCTATATGCAGGAGCAGATGGATATCCAAGAAAAGATACGTATGATCCAAGACATTTTGTGACAATTAAGGGTAAAGCAACTACGGTAAATTCTTTGGGTGGAAAGTGGGCACCTAGTGCTACATATGGAGAAGAAGTTAATGCATTATACAAAAATTTAATGGATTATGCTGGAATAGATTATCCAAAAGATAATGGTAAAACTCCAGATAATCAACCATCAAATGCGTCACCAAATCCAGCAACTCCTGAAAGTAAGCCTAGCGCACCAAATGCATCTGATATTATTACAGAGAATAAACCTCAAAGCTCAAATGATACTGTAGACAATAGTGTTAGTATAACATCAAATATTGGTTGGAAGTATGAGAATGGAGCTTGGTATTACTACAAATCAGATACTACCAAAGCAGTCGGTTGGATTAAACCAGATAAAAATTGGTATTACTTAAATGATGAAGATGGTAAAATGACAACTGGCTGGATAAAAGATAATGGAACATGGTACTATATAGATAAATCAGGTGCTATGGCAAAAGGTTGGAGGCAAGTAGATAATAACTGGTATTTACTAAAGGATTCAGGTGTCATGGAAACTGGATTTCAATTTGATGGATCAGGATTATATTATCTAAATGATTCTGGAGCTATGGCTACTTATAATGGTTGGACAAAGATAAATAATAAGTGGTATTACTTTGAGAAAAGTGGAAAGATAAAAACTGGATGGTTCAAGGAAAATGCTAAGTGGTATTATCTTCAAGGCGATGGAAGCATGGTAACTGGTCTTAAAAATATAGACAATAAGAAGTATATGTTTAATGATAACGGAACCATGACTACTGGTTGGATGAAATTGAACAATTACTGGTATTACTTTAATACAGATGGCAGCATGGCATCAGGATGGATTATTGATAATGGAACTTACTATTATTTGTATGAAACCGGAGCTATGGCGAAAGGATGGATTAATCTTGGTGGAGCGTGGTATTATTTAAAAGACAGTGGTACAATGGCGACAGGATGGGTTACATCTAATGGAGATTCGTATTACCTAGATACTTCAACAGGAAGAATGGTTACTAATACAACAATAGATGGATTTAAGATTGGCTCTGATGGGAAAAAGCAGGCTTCATCTAATCAAAATGATGAAGATAGTTCAGGAAATAATACTCCAACAGATCAAGACGATGAAGATAATTCAGGAAATAGCCCTTCAGCAGGAAGTAATTCTTCAAATGGTAAAAAGACTATAGTAATAGATCCAGGACATGATTATGGCAAAGATTACGGTGCTGAAAGCACTATTGATGGAGTTACTTACAGTGAAACAGTTCTAAATATGCAAGTTGCAGATAAGTTAAAGACAGAACTTCAAAATAGAGGATATAATGTGATAATGACGAGAAATCTTGGTGAGCAGCCTTCATATGGCTCATTAGTTGCGAGTCTTACTCATAGGGTTGATGTTGCAAATAATGCTAATGCAGATTTCTTTATAAGCGTACATCATAATTCAGCTGGGGAGACAGCGAAAGGCGTTCTGACTCTTTATAGTTCAGAAGCCCAAGACTCTAAGTTTGGGGGAAAACTAGATAGCAATAGAATAGAAAGAAGTAAGCAAATGGCAACTCTTATAAATAATAATATTGCTAATAAGCTTGGCTTAAATAATAGAGGTGGACAGGAACAAAATTTATTTGTATGTAGAAATACCAATATACCAGCAGTTTTAGTTGAAGTTGGATTTATAACCAATAAAGAAGAAGCAGCAAGATGCGCTGATCCAGCTAGTCAAAAAAAGGTAGCTCAAGCAATAGCAGAAGTTATCGCTGGTAATATTTAAAATGTAATTGTATTAAATTAACTAAGATCCAGGGAGAAAACTAAAGTTGGATATAGTTGAGTTCATACCATCAATATGTATATTATAATTACAAAATTTACAGTAGATAAGTATTAAATAAAGGCTTTGAAGTGTTATTCAATAACATTTCAAGGTTTTTATCTATTTATCAGAGTATGTATTAGCAAAATCGTTGGTTTTAATAAAAGCATTTATTATTAGTAAGACTAATATTTAGCGAATTGTATAATTAAAGAATATAAAAAATGTAAATTTATATAGCCTTGTTGCTAAGTTTATGATTATATTCGATAATTTTCCTTAAGATAGTGCCATATAATTGGATATATTAGTACCTAAAATAGAATAAAAGCTTGTACTATATAATAGGCAAACTACTTTTAGGGAAAATTTGTCTATATAATTTTTGTTCTTTAGAACTAAATAGAACGGGGGAAAGCTGTTTTGAAGGCTATTAAGAGATCGACTACATTATTTTTTGCTTTTGTGATAGTTTTAATATTAATTCCTATTACTAGCGTAAAAGCTGCTATCACTGATATTAAGATAGTATCAGAGACGAAAGTAACAGCAAAACAGGCTGAACAATGGGCTAAATCAAAAGGTGCAACAGATGCGTTTATTAATCTGGCAAAGTTATATTGGAAGTATTCGCCAGAGCATGGAAATGTTAATCCAGCTGTGGCATATGTGCAAGCTGCAAAGGAAACAGGATATGGTAAATTTGGAGGAGTTATAAATGAAAGCTACCATAATCCATGTGGATTGAAAATAAGTGCTGGTGGATTGGATAATGATCCAAATGCTCATCAAAAATTCAACACATGGGATGAAGGTGTTCAAGCTCATTTAGACCATCTAGCACTTTATGCAGGTGTAGATGGATATCCAAGGAGTGATTCATATGACCCAAGGGATTTTATTACCATAAAAGGTACAGTAGTAACGGTAAATGCTTTAGGTGGAAAGTGGGCTCCAAGTCTTACATATGGAGAAGAGGTTAATCAATTATATAATGATTTATTAGTATCAGCAGGAATTGTATCAAAATCAGATAATGACACTTCTAAAAATTCTGGTAGTGATAACGACTCAGGCAAAACTGTAGGAACTGATAAGCCTCAAACAAATACAACAGTTCCAAGTGGAATGGAAGCAACCAAGCCAATCCCAGCATCGCCGGATGGTAGTAAAGGTATTTCTTCATCAATAGGTTGGAGATTTGGAAATGGAAATTGGTACTACTACAACTCAGATGGATCTAAAGTTACTGGGTGGATTAAGCCTGATGGTAACTGGTATTACTTATATAGTGATGGAAGTATGGCAAAAGGCTGGAGCCTTTTAAGAGGAAAATGGTATTACTTTAAATCAAGTGGAGCAATGCAGCTTGGATGGATAAAAGATAGCAATAAGTGGTACTATCTTCAAGGAGATGGAAGTATGATTACTGGATTTAACTTGATTGATGGTAGGAAATATTTTTTAGATTCAAGTGGGGCAATGAAGACTGGATGGGTTTCAATTAGTGGACAATGGTATTATTTCAATAGTGATGGAAGTATGCTGACTGGATGGATTAAGCCAGATGGAAGCTGGTACTATTTGTATTCCAATGGAGTTATGGCGACAAATTGGCTTCAGCTTAATGGAACATGGTACTATTTAAGAAGTAATGGCACGATGGCAACAGGCTGGATTTTATCTGGAAATGCCTATTATTATTTATTGCCTGTTTCAGGAGCAATGGCTAAGAATACAGTTATAAATGGATGGCAGATAGGTGAAGATGGAAAAAGAGGAGATAGAATGCCTGGAAGTACAAACGGTAAAGTCATAGTTATAGATCCGGGGCATAACTTTGGCGGTGATGATGGCGCATATTCAACTAATAATGGCATTACATATTCTGAAAGAGATTTAAATATGCAGGTTGCGGATAAGTTAAAAGAAAAGCTTGAGGCAAATGGATATACAGTAATCATGACTAGGAAATCATCTGATAGAGAAGTCTTAGAAGTTAATCAAAGCCTTACTAATAGAGTTAATATAGCAAATAATTCAAAGGCTGATCTATTTATAAGTTTGCATCACAATTCAGCTGATGCAGAATCTGCAAGAGGAGTTGAAGTTTATTACAGTTCAAAATCACAAGATGAAAGTTTTGGTGGTGGATATAGTTACGATAGGCTTTCCAAAAGTATGAATGTAGCTTCATCTATAGCATCATCTCTTACAAATAGTACAGGAGCTATAAATAGAGGTGCTAAAGATGGTAATTTATTTGTATGCAGAAATACTACAATGCCAGCTGTTTTAGTTGAATTAGGATTTATAACAAATACAGATGAAGCTAAAAAATGTGCAGATTCATCATATCAAGATGTAGAAGCAACAGCAATTGCTAATGCAGTTTCAACAATAATTTAAATGATTTTACTGCTGAACAGAATTGGCAATTTAATAGCTATAAAAATATGGTGAGAAAAGTTTTAATACAATATACTGATATAATATTTGGTATATTGTATTATTTTTTATAATAATACTTACAGTAAAGAAGTGAGTTCATATTTAAACTAATAGGTTGTAAAATTTTGCAGGATTTGATTACGAATGTATATCATAAAAAATTAATGGATTATTAATAATATAAATGTTGATAGATCTTATTAATTATACTATATTTTATATTAATAGAATTCAAGAGAGGTGAAGTCCATGGATAGGTTAAGAAGATTTATGTTTGGAAGATATGGTGGAGATGAATTATCTAAAGCATTACTTGTTTTATCTTTTATACTACTGTTGATAATGAATTTAGTACCAAAGGATTTAAGATTTTTAACAATATTAGCATATATTCCTGTTATTATATGTATGTTTAGGATATTTTCAAGAAATATATATAAGAGAAGAAATGAGAATTATAAGTATTTAAAAATTAAAAATAACATAGTAATGTGGTTCAAGAATAATATAAATAGAATAAAAACATTAAAAAACTATAAATATTATACTTGCTCAAATTGTAAGCAAAAATTAAGAGTGCCAAGAGGAAAAGGAAAAATTTCTATTACATGTCCGAAATGTAATAGTTCGTTTAAAGGAAAATCATAAAGTGTTTCATTTAGGGAATATGAATAAGATTATAGAAGTTTAATAAAAGTACCTTCCATAATATATAACTGCTGTATTATATTATGGAAGGTTATTTTTATTTAGATATTAATATAAGATTAGTCATTATTTTATATTATATGATTTTTAGGTAAATTTAATGAATACGCCTTAATACATTCATATAAAGGATATAAATGTCTAAAGGCACAAGGAAATGATTCGATAATAAATAATGGAATGTATTTAAAATTAGTAAAATAATAGTAATTTATTATAACATATTAACACATAAGGGATTTATATAAATTTAGATATTTTTTATTTAATATAATTCTAAGATATGTCTTAATATGATGAGATAAATAGGCGAGCGGCTATATATAAACTAAATTTTGAATTTGAAGCACAATTTAAGGAGGACGAGAATGATGAGCAAGATTAAAAAAAGGTTTATAGCGCTAATAGTGGTATTTACAAGTATAATATCACTTATACCACTTGGATTTAATTCAGAAGTGGCAAAAGCGGATGATATACCTGCAGAAGCTACAGCTAGCAGAGTAAATTTAGATGGAACTATGACACCTCTTCCAAGTAGAATAGATAGCACTACTCAAGAAGAGATACATACTGCTAATTCTCTTGAGGATAATTTTGATATATCTCTTAAAAATATTCAAAAGACTCAAGCTGAATTGATACAGCAGGCGAAAGATTCAAAATCATCAATTACTGGAGTAACAAAGCAGGAAATAGTTGTTAAGGCTATAAATGAAGCTATACTAATCAATGATGATGGGACTGCCAATACAGACGGACAAAATGCTGTGGCAGGGATGGGAATAACTTTAAGTTATAGTAACAGTACTGGAAATGGTGGGCCAACTCCTGTAGAAAATGATTCAGAAAGAATAGGAGTAAAGATAACAGGTTTACCAGCAGGTGTTAATAAAATTAAATATTCAGTTAAAATAACAACTTTGTCAATAATATATAAAGAAACTAAAAATTCTGACGGAACTGTAACACAAGATGCAACTCCGGATCCAGCTGGAGAAAAGACAGTTACAAAATATGAAAAAACAATAACAATAGAGAATGGTAAGGATTATGCAACTAACCAAATAAGTGAAATGACATTTAAAGCTTATGTTGGTGATGCAGATGCATTTAATGATAAAGATGAGATTTTAGATGCCACAAAAAATGAAAATAATACAGTGCCATTTTTATATTCGACTACGGTGACACCAGATCCTAATATGAAATTAAGATATAATTTTGATGTGCCAGATTCACTTTCAGCATTAAAATATATCATGACTTTTGGAGATATGATTAATTTAGATAAAGGTGTTGAATTATATAAAAATGGTATACGTGCTGTTGATGGAAGTTTCAGTCTTAATGGACAGAAATTATCTGGAGATTTATCAAATCGAAGTAAGTCAGATTTAATAGTAATTAAGGTAAACTCAGTTACTAATGACAGTAGCTCTACTGTAAAGATAGCGAAGGCATATGCAGTAGAAATTAGATACAATAAATTAGATGCAGAGAAAGATTATAGCTTAAAAAATGCAGGTATAACAAAGCTTGATTTTAATGACGATGATGATGTTAAAGCGTATATTGGAAAGGCGTTTACTGTCACAAAAACTACGTCTGGTTTTTCAGAATATAAAGGAAAAATATACGTAGATTCAAGGGCAGGAATGATAAGTATAAATCCTACGTTAATAAGATCTCAATCCAGTAACAATGTAGCATATACTGTGACTAATAATTATAAAGATTCATCAGGGAAGACTAAAACTGAACAGTCGCAGCTCAAAAATGGAAAACAATATGTTAATTTTGATACGAGCCCAGATTATAATCAGATACAGATAGATGCCTATGAGGGCAAAGATGGAAATATAACCAATTCATCACAGATATTAGCGAGATATCTATTAGATGTCGTTGTTATAAATAATGATAATAACTTTACAATGAATTTAGAATTTAGTAAAACTACAGATAGTAATAGTGATGTGGTGTTAACACAACCAGGAGTAACTAAAGCGAATAATGGGGAAGTTAGTTTTACTTCATCTAGGCGTAGTTATGATTTGTATTATGGGTCGCCTAATGCAAATTCAGTTATAGTTTCTTTTACAGGTCATCAAAGTGATAAGCATGAATATATAAAAGTATTTTTTGCGGATGATGTAAATAGTACTAATCTTGAGGAGGCCACTGAATCAGTAAATAATTTGCCTGATAAGGATCTTTTAAGAAGTACTAGCCTTAATGTTAATATTGCTCATAGTAGAAAGAAAATGGTTGTTCAAGCATATTATGATAAGGTTGAAATAAAGAAAGATGAGAATGGTCAGGATGTAAAAGTCAAAACTGGTACGTATACTGTAGGCGATAGTTATGTGTTTTATCTTCCGGAAAATTTTACAGGTGAAGTGACACCAGATCCAGGAGCAAGTTCAAGCAATGCTTCATTAAATTCATTAAAAATTTCAGGATATACTTTAACTGATAGTGATGGGAATTCAGGATTTTCAAGTGATAAATTAGATTATACAACTACTGTGGCAAAAGAAGATACAACTGAAAAGATAACAGCAATAGCCCAAGATGATAATGTTAAGTCAATTATTGCAAGTATTAATGGAAGTGATGCAACTTATGATTTAACTTCTGGAGAATCAAATGAAATTCCTTTAAATACAAATGGGAATACAACTATAACCATAGTTGTAACAGCACAAGATGGGAAAACTAGTAAAATATATAGCATTGTAATTAAGAACAATTCAAAAGGTAGTAATGCGAATTTGAAAAATGTTATTCTTAGCCAAGGAGACTATACATTTGATCCTAAAGAAGATATAACTAAAGTTCGAGTTGATCAAAATGTATCTAAGATTAATGTAACTCCAATAGCAGAAGATTCCAAATCAACAATTAGTGTTAATGGAGAGGAATATTCAGATTCTGCAATAAGTATTAGCCTTAAAGGAGCTCAGAAAACGGAGATCGATATAGAGGTTATATCTGAAGATGGCAAGGAGACTAAAACTTATACTTTAGAAGTTTATAGGGTTGACTCTTCTGATTGGAATAACGATGATAATAATAATGATAGTAGCAGTGATGATGATCAATTTTATGATGATTACAATGATTGTTGGGTAGATTTAACTAAGTATGATGAGTGGGGAACAGTAAATGGAAAGCCAGTATACTTTGATAAAAAAAGCAGACAAGTTAAAAATGCTTGGGTATCTACTGGTGGAAAATACTACTACCTAAATAATCTAGGATATAGAGCATCAGGGTGGAAAGTTGATGATAAGACTGGTCAAACATATTACCTAGATCCAACAAACGGAGAGATGAGAAAAGGATGGATGAATTTAAATAATAGCTGGTATTACTTGGGGTTAAATGGAGTAATGAAAAAAGGCTGGTTAAATTTAAATGGAAAATGGTATTACTTTACTCCTAATGGACAAATGGTTGTGAATCAAAGTATTTATATTGATGATGGTGTATATAAATTTGGACAGGATGGAGCTATGTACTAAAAATATTTATAGTTTTGTTAAGCTATGACTTTTAATTACATATAGCTCATAGAAATAAAGATTATGCTATTTCTACAGTTTTAAAGGAATTATGATTGGTGGATGTAAGATTATATTTACAAATCAAATACGTACGTGTATAACAGGGATTTAGAAATTTCTATACAAAAAGGCACTAAGAGGGAGGTTTTTCAACTTTCGCTTGTCTGATTAAAGATTTAGGCAAGCGAAAAGTGAGTTTAGCTTTCCTCTTAGTGTTTTTTTAAATATTAAGAGTTCAAATTAAAACAAATGTATTTGATTTTAAACAAGTATCATATAGAGGCGAACTTTGGGGCAGAAATATACAAGGGAGTTTTTATTGACAACTGGAATTTTAGGGAATATAATAATTATAGTTCAAAATTCGAACAATAAATGCTATGTTTAATTAAAGGGGAGTTAGGTGTAATATGTTAGAAGATAGGATAGAAATTTTAAAGACGCTGAATGATAATTTTAATATTAATCAAAGAGAATTGGCTAAAAGAACTAATATATCCCTTGGGAAGGTTAATGCAGTTTTAAAAGAATTTACCATGGATGGATTTATTGACAGAATAACAAATAATAGAGGAACTTTATATAAAGTAACTGAAAAGGGCATGAAGTTTTTAGAAGAAAATATTGCTTCTGCAAAAAGTACTAGATTAAAGATTCATGAAGAAGAGAAAAAAATAGTTAAACAAGCTGTAATACTTGCAGCAGGTAAGGCAGAGGAATTTGGGAAACCTGTAGGAATGTTGGATATTGAAGACTTTAGGCTTATTGATAGAACTCTAAATATTTTAAAAGAAAATGGAATAACTAAGACCGTTATAGTAACTGGATATGAAAGTCAGTACTATGAAGAAGCTTTTAAAAATAGTAAAAATATAATATTAGTAAAGAGCGATACTTATAAGTGGACAGGAACAATGCATTCATTATCTTTAGCTAAAGATTATATAGATGATGATTTTTTACTTATTGAAAATGATTTGATTTTCGAAAAAAGAGCTATTAAGGAATTAGCAGAAAGTCCAAATCGTGATTGTATTCTTTTTACAAATGAAAGTGGATCAGGTGATGAAGCATTTGTTGAAATAAGGGATAATCATTTATTTAAAATGTCCAAAGATATTCATCAATTTAATAGAATTGATGGAGAAATGATAGGACTTACTAAGATATCACATAAATTATATACAATGATGCTTGAAGAATTTAAAGGGAATGTAAATCCGTATTTAAATTATGAATATGTACTTTTAGATGTTGCTAGAAATTATAATATTGGTTTTGTTAAAATAGATGATCTTGCATGGGGGGATGCAGATAGTTCTAAGGAATATGAAAAAATCAAGAATTATCTTTATCCAACTATAAGAAGAAGAGAGCTAAGTTATGAGATAAGTAACATAAAAGCTATTGTTAGAGAATCATTAAAAGTAACAGATGAAGATATTACAGAAGTTGAGCCAGCAGGTGGTATGACAAACAAAAATTATAAAATATGTGTTAAAGGTGATAGATACATATTAAGAGTCGCAGGTGTTGGAACGGAACAAATGATTAATAGAAACACAGAAATGTTTAATTCGGCGATTGCTTCTGAGAAAGGCTATAATGTAGAAGTACCTTATTTCAATCTTGAAACTGGAGTTAAAATATCTAAGTTTATAGAAAATGCTGAAACTTTAACTCATAGAAGTATTAAGAAAGAAGAAAACTTAAAGCAAGTTACAGCTATCTTAAGAGACTTGCATGAATGTACTGATTTTCATATGGATAATGAGTTCAGTATGTTTAGGGAACTTGAAAAATATGAAGGGATTTTAACAAAAGATAATGGAAACTTTTTTGAGGATTATGCTGAAGTAAGAGAAAAGGTTATGGCTCTTGAAGAAGAATTAAATAGATGCAACAGAGTCTATGTACCATCTCATAATGATTTGGTTTCGGAAAACTTTGTTAAGGATACTGCAGGCAGAATTTATTTAATCGACTGGGAATACAGTGGGATCAACGATGATATGTGGGATTTGGCAGCTCTTTCTTTAGAAAATGAATTTTCAGAAGATGATATAGAGTTAATGTTTAGACTATATTTTAAAGGAAAAGATGCTGATAAAGATTCAAGAAGAAGATTATTAATTCATCAAATATGCCAAGATTTCTTATGGGCTGTTTGGACACTAATTAAGGAAGCAGAAGGAGACGATTTTGGTACTTATGGATTAGATAGATATAATAGAGCTAAGGAATATTTAAATAAACTTTAATTATAAATCAAATTTATAATTCTGGTTAGATATCACATAAGCTTAGGATATAACTTGTTTATTTATATGTATTGAAATTTAAGATGATTTATATATTTTTAATTAGCTGAGGAGAAGGTAGATATGAGAGCAATTTTAATGGCAGCGGGCATGGGAACAAGATTAAGACCATTAACTGAAAATACTCCAAAATCTTTAATAGAAGTCAATGGGATGTCTTTACTTGAAAGACAAATAATAAATTTAAAGGAGATTGGGATTAACGAGATTATAGTATTAACTGGATATCTCCATGAAAAGTTTGATGATATAGTTAAGAAATATAATTTAATCAAAGTGGTTAATGATAAATACGATATCTATAATAATATATATACTATGTATTTAGTTAGGCAATACCTTAGGGATGCATTTGTAATTGATGCAGATAACTATATTACAAGGAACTTCTTACCTAAAAGTAAACCAAAAACATCATTATATTATTCAGCTTGTAAAGAAAATATAATAGGTGAGTGGATTTTGAAATATGATGAAGATGGCAGAATACATAGTGTTGAAATTGGAAAAGAAGGAGATAAACCTGATTTTATAATGTCAGGAGCATCTTTTTGGACTGCTAAAGATGGCGAATTTATTTCTAATAAAGTTGAAGAAGCAATAAACAAAGGGGACTTTAGAGATTTATATTGGGATAGTATTGCTGTAGATAATCTTAAGGACATGGAAGTGCATATCGAAAAGATACAATCAAATGATATATTTGAAATAGATTCATTGGAGGATCTAGCATATCTGAAAAACGCACTTAAATTATAATTTAATGATATAAAAGCAAAATATAATATGGAAATATGAAAAACTACACTAAAATATACTTATTTTGATGAAGGTATATTTTTGTGTAGTTTTTTATGTAAAAATATATGTTTAAAAGGCTACTGAATATGTCTATTATGCAAGTGAGATTGATATTTCCAGGAACTTAATTGTATAATATTTGGGCTGCTATCTATAAGAGCGTTATTATCTTTTGAAAAAATCACTTTTCTTAAAATTAATCTTTTCTTATTGTATGTACGATTATGTAGGCCTAATATTTTGTAGGAAAGTTTGAAAATATCCTTATGTATTCTCATTTTAGTTTTTAAACTCACATCTTCCCAACTTATCTCATAAAGAGTTCTACAAAACTTTAAAGTGTTCTTTATTCCCAATGAATTAAGATTTCTCTTTAGAATTTTAGATGTATAAAAAAGACCAGCACCAGAAGTTGTTGACATGGACAATCCTATTTTATCATTTATTTGGGATCTTGAGCTACTTAATAGGTAACAACAAGATAGTCTGTGCAAAAACAGTTTCATTTCATTGCTAATATCACATTTTGATACTGGAGAAGCTATTATAAGTAAATCAGAGCTATCTAATGAATTTATGATGTACTCCATACCATTAACAGTTTTTGAATCAATATCGGGATAAGAAAGACGTCCATTGTAAATATAATCTTTTGATAAGAAAAATTCCGTGACTTTTAATTCAATATTAAGTTTAAGAGCATTTAGCAAGAGTTGCACACAATTATATGTATTTGTCTCGCTTGAGTTATCATAAATGACAATTACATTCACAAGTGATCATCCTTTCACTATATATGTGTCTTTAAATTCTGAAATATGATTTTCTAAGAATCTACGTTCTTTATCAGTTAAGTTTTCGTGCTTATAAAATAGTAAGAAAACTGGGGAGTAGAATTGAAGTGCTAATGTATAAGGGTCTTTTTTTATAAATACGTTTGAACTTATTAATTTTGAAAATACGTCAGCTTGAAAATCTAATATATCATCAATAAATATCTTATTATATAAATCTGAAAGTTTAGAGTTGTTACATTGCTCTATTGTCAGCAATTTTCTGAATTTAATCATATTCTCGTCTTCTAAGTAGAAATTAAAAATGTATGAACTTTTTTTGAAAAAGTATTCGTCAGATAACCAATTTGTTTTATTAGGAAGATTCTCATCAGAATTATCCCTAATTTTTATACTGTTCAAAAATTTATTTACTAAATCTGAATATTTTTGGATTATAGTATCAAAAATATCTTGCTTATTTTTGAAGTGATTATAAAGAGAACTTGCTTTTATGCCAACTGCTTTGGCGATATCTCTAACAGATATTGCATCAAAACCTTTCCTTGAAAAAAGATTTAATGATTCAGATATAATTTTTTCTCTTGTATTCATAAAAACTCCTCACAAAAATATTATTGCATAACTTTAAAGTGCTTAATTTATATTAATATATATCAAACACAAATACATATAAACTATAATTAGAGTTTGAGAAATAAGCATAATATTCCACTACTATTATCTTATAATTTAAAACTAACAGTTGTTAGTTTGATTATAACTCAAAGTAAGAAAAAAGTCCATAAATTTTCAACACTTTCCATATAATTTGTATATGAATTGACAATGAATAAACTAGAATGTACAATTGAAAAAGCGAAAAATATACACATATAAAAAAAGCGCGAAGCGCAACTAAGAACTTATAAAAAAGCAGGAAGTGCTAAAAACTGATATAAAAAGTGCGAAGCGAAGTCAATAACTTGTTAAGTAGAAATAAATTCAATTGGAACTGTGCATTTTAATAAAATAATTTCTAATTTATCACAGTGTGCTTAAAAGTCATTAAATGTGCATTGTTGATTAGAATACGTATATGGAGGACAAACAAATGGCTAAATCTATTTCAAAAAATGCGATATTCAAAGCAATGCTTAACTTATTTAACATAATATTGCCGATTTTGGTAATCCCATTAGTTACTAGATCAGTTGGTAAAGAATTATATGGTTATATGGGATATGGAGATTCTCTAACTGCTTATTTTTTAATATTCGCAAGCTTTGGAATTTACCAGTATGGACTAAGAGAAATAAGTAAAGTTCGTGATGACAAGGCTAAACTTAGACAAACGTTTACGAGCTTGTTTCTTTTTGCAAGTGTTACTAATATCCTAGCTTCAGCTGCATACATGATATTTGTAGCTATTTTTTATAAAAATGAACCATATTTTTATACATGTATAGTTATGGGATTTAATTTGGTATTTAATCTTTTTTACGTGGAATGGGTTAATGAAGCATTAGAAAATTATGATTTCATTGCTATTAAAACAATGATAGTTAGAATAGTATATTCTGCATTGATTTTGCTATTTGTTAGAAAACAAGAAGATTATTTGTTTTATTTATATTTAGTTATAGGATTTAACTTTATAAATAATATAATAAGTTTCGTATACGTAAAAAGAAAAGTAAGGCTTGATTTTTCTAATCTTGAATTTTTTAGACATTTAAAACCTATGTTTTACGTTGTAATTCTTTCTAATACAGGAGTTTTATATACTCAGCTTGATAAGATTATGCTAAAAGACAGTATTGGAGGGACTACCGATGTTGGATATTATTATATGGCTCAGAGGGTAACTACTATAGTAAGTACACTACTATTAACAGTTATCCAAGTTACTATGCCAAGGCTCTCTAACTACTTGGGAAATGAATCTAAAGGTGAGTATTTGGTCCTACTAAAAAGGGTTATAAAGATATATTTTCTGATTTTATTTCCAGCATCTATAGGTCTTTTGTGCCTTTCTAAAGAGGCTATATATATCTTTGGAGGACCAGAATTTTTAGCGGCAGTTCCGGTTATGGTTATATTTTCAATACATATGTTAAGTGTTGGAGTTGAAGGGGTAATAGCAAATCAAATAATATATCTTCACGGAAAAGAAAAGTATGATGCAATGTTAGTATTAATTGGAGGAATACTTAATTTAATTTTTAATACAACATTATTTCTAACAGGAACATTTAATATGGTTACTGCTATAAGTACAACTCTTTTAGCAAATCTTATTGTAATAGGTTTAGAATATAGGCTGGTTAAGAAAGTTATAAAATTAGATATACATTTGTTCGCTTACGAGAATATAAAGTATTTCTATTATTCTTTGATATTCATTCCTATAACGTTTGGAATAAAGCTTGTTATACATAACATACTTTTTGGATGTGTAGTGGAGGTTTTTGCATGTGGCTTAATATATGCTGGAATTCTTATATTTACTAAGGATCAGGTATTTTTTGAGCTGGCAGACAAATTACTTTTGAAATTCAAGCTTAAAAGATAATTAGAATTGAATAAGAAATTAAGAGGATATTATTTTATATAGCTCTTAAGTTAGAATCATGCGTTTGTTAGTGCTGTTGGGAATTGACATGTAAAATGTTAAAGATATAGCGCTTTCAAAGGCATGATTTTTTATTAAGTATTTAAATATGAATGGGAATAAATCAATTTAAAGCTTTTTATGAAAATTTATAATATTTTTTTATGTGAACATGTTGATTTGAACAGTGAACAATGATAATATAATTTTGTTCACAAAATGAACTTAAGGCTAAGGCATAATTAAGTTTAATATATATTCATTTTGTTTATTATATAGTATAAGGAAATAATTTAGTTTAAGAAGATTATTGTAAGGTAGAAAAAGTTAAAATTATACGAATAAGAAGTTATATTTAAGGGGGAGATTTTTGATGCAAAATATTATAAAAAATACCAAAGTTAATGAAGCTGCAGTTATTGCAAAAAGGAAATTATCGGCACAATTTTTTAAAAAGGGTATTACAATAGCTTTATTTTCAGGTCTCATGTATGGATTCTACTCAGCATTTCTAACTTTGGGGATGACTAAAGGAGTTTGGGGAGATTGGACAGGAGTAAATTCAGCTGGTTTATCAGCTTTTGTTATTACGTATTTATTAGGGGCACTTGGAAGTGCAGTAAATGATGTTTGCAGCGCTGTATGGGCAGTGATTTATGCAATTATTAAAGGTAAGTTTGGAGATTTCTTAAGATGTATTAATACTACCCCAGGGCGTGTAATGATGTTAGCAGCTCTTATAGGAGGACCTATTGCTAGCACGGCTTATGTTATTGGGCTTCAGATGGCAGGGTCAATAGTTATTCCTATTACTGCCCTTTGTCCAGCTATTGGTGCTATTTTAGGTAGAATTTTATTCAAGCAGGAATTAAATAAACGTATGATATTGGGTATTGCTATCTGTGTTTGTGCAAGCTTTATGATTGGAAGTACAGGTATTACAGGGGATGCACCAAAAGGTATGCTATTAGGTATTTGCATTGCTTTCATCGCGGCTCTTGGATGGGGTTTTGAAGGTTGTGTAGCTGGCTATGGTACATCTATGATTGATTCAGAGATAGGTATTACCATTCGTCAGGCAACAGCAGGTCTTTCAAATTTAATTATATTCATTCCTATTTTAGGGATGATAGCAGGTGGAGTTAATATTTCAGCAGGGCTTGTGGCTCAAGCATTTACAAGTGGTTCTGCTATGATTTGGTTTGCTGCAAGTGGCCTTTGTGCATTTATTTCATTTATGACATGGTATAAAGGCAATAGTATGTGTGGTGCTGCACTTGGTATGGCTTGTAATGGTACATATTCATTCTGGGGACCATTTTGCTGTTGGATATTACTTGGTGTAATCTTTGGAATAGATGGATGGTCTCTACCTCCAATCGCTTGGGGAGCAGCAGTACTAATGATAGTTGGTATATTAGTAATTGCAATGAATCCGCTTGATTTATTCAGAAAAAAGGAGGTAAGATAGTATGAAACCACTTAATTATGCTATTTTAAAATACTTTACGAAAGTACCTGAAGCTTGTGCAGAAGACGTTATTGAAGCTCTAAAAGGTGAGTATGGTAAATTTAAGGCCCTTAAAAGAGATGCTGTAATTTCAGCTCTAATGACAGCAGAAGCTAATGGACTTTTAGAAGAAACAAGGTTTGATATGGATGAGGCAGGCAATTTAAGAGTTTATTATCATGCAAATGAAGAAGGAGCAGCTACAATTAATAAATATATTAGAGACTAATGATTATATATTTGTATTAATAAAAAAATGAATAATACTGGTGTAATCGTAGAATAAAAGACAATAATATATTTTAAAGTTTAAATATATGAAATGCACAACTCATACTGAGTGGTTAGGAATAAGGCACATAAACTTTTATTGTGCTTAAGGTTTTATTGAAACCAAAATCTCTAATCATGAAATATGAGGTGTGTATTTTTTTTTGCTATAGAACAATAGTCTAAGTTGCAAAATTCTGATATAGAACGTTTCGAAATAATGATTAAATGATAAAGAAGAATGAAATATTGATATTAATTTGTTTATAACTACAAAAAAACACAATAATTAATATAATATGTATAAAATAATTATAAAATCTGATAAAATTAATATATAATTTGTCTATTAATGATATATTAATGAGGTGAAAGATGAATATAAGAAGAAAGTTTATAGTTTTATCTATATTATGGGGAATAATTCCTGCAATTATTTCGACAAGCATATGTATTTCAAATTTTAATACTAGAAACTTAGAATTAACTAAGCAGAATGTAGAAACTTTTTCTAAGGATCAATCTATACACTTAAAAGCTTTTTTTGATGAGAATATTAGTAATCTTAATAATGATACCAATATACCAATAGTAAAAAAAATATTAACTGCATTAAATAATAAAGAAGATTTAGAAGATAAAAGGCATGATATACAAGTTTTAAATGAAATCTTGGCTGGTAGAATGCAAGAAGAATTTTTTTTAAGTAGAGAGGTACTTGTTGACAAGGAGGGTGTAATTATTGCATGTGATAATAGTGAGTTCATAAATAAGAAGGCTATGATTCCTAATAATGAAGTTGAGAAGCTTAAGCAAAACGAAGTTGTTGTAACAAACATTATAGAAAGAGAAGATTTTAATGATGGAGCCAAAAGTGCGATAATTGCAAGCCCTATATTTGTAGGAGGCAAATACCAAGGTTTTATAGCTAATATAATGAATATGAATTATTTTGAAAAACTTGTAAACGATGTTAGCTTTTTTGATACTGGAAGAATACTGATAATGGACCCAAATGGCGCTGTTGCAGCTGGAACTAGCAATAATATAAAAGAAAATATAAAAAAGATAAATGTTCCTAATAATTTGTACGAGCAGTGGGAAAAGATAGATTTTGATAGTACACCTAATGGAATAATCGAATATAAAATTAATAACACTGAAAAGATAGGATATTATTCGAGGATTAGTAATACTGGCTGGATAGTATTAAGTGCAATTGAATTATCAGAATTTAAGACGCCAACTGAGAGAACTATAAAGAATACTGTGGCATTTTTTATAATTATTTCACTATTAATAACAGTATCATATTTATTTATAGTTAATTATTTCTCTAAGCCTATATATAAATTATTGGAGGTAATTAGAAAGATAAAACAAGGTAATATGGATGATCGATTTATATATAATAAGGAGGATGAATTCGGAGAAATAGCAACAGCATTTAATGGATTGATGGATACTATAGAAAAGAATAAAAAGCATATAGAAGAAAAAAATAGAAGGCTACAATCTCTAACATCCAATATACCAGGAGGAGTATATACGTGCAAAATAGAAAATGGAGAATATATTTTAGATTTTGTAAGTAGTGGGTGTCTAAGCATTTTAGGTTACAAAGAAGATGAATTTACTGAAAATCAAAGGCGTAAAAAATTAATTGAATTAATTTGCGAGGCTGATAGAGAAAGAGTAATGAGGGATATAAGAGAACAAATAAGTAAATATGGTAAGTACACTGTAGAATACAGGGTTAAAAGGAGTGATGGAGTCAATGTATGGTTATTAGATAACGGTCAAATAGTAGAAAATAGCTATGGTAAATTATTTAGCTACAGTGTAGTAATAAATATAACTGAATCCAAAATAACTCAAGAAGAGCTTAGAATGAGTGAGGAGCGCTATCGTATAATTATGTCTCAAACAGAAGACGCAATTTTTGAATGGAATATCCCCAAAGATACTGTTTATTTTTCTGGAAATTGGGAAAATAAGTTTAGCTATAAATCAGTTGTAAACAATGTTAGTGAGATTATATATAAAACAGATTATATTTATAATGATGATATAAAGAATTTTGGAAAATTGCTTAATGGTATTATATATGGGGATACATATAAAGAAGCTGAAATTAGAATAAAGAAAAATACTAATGAATATATTTGGTGCAAAATAAGAATAACTGCCATGTTTGATGGAAATGGAGATATATTTAAGGCCATAGGGATAATTATTGATATTGATGAAGAAAAGAGAGAGAATGAAAAACTTTTATTTAAAGCACAAAGAGATAGTTTAACTAGCTTATATAATAAAGGAACAGTACAAAATATGATTGAAGAATATATGAAAAGTGCTAAGAAAGGCGATAGTGGAGCGCTATTTGTTGTAGATCTTGATAATTTTAAAGCTGTAAATGATAATTTAGGTCATCTAGCAGGAGATTTTGTTTTAACTGACATTTCACTAATGTTTTCAGAGATATTCAAAGAAGATTCTATTGTAGGACGAATAGGTGGAGATGAATTTGTGATATTCCTTAAAAATATTACATCGGAAGAGTTATTAATTGAAAAAGCAAAAGATCTAATGAATGGTTTTAGGAGTAATAATACCGATGAAGTTTTAAGTCAAAAAGTTTCTGGAAGCATAGGAATAGCAAAATATCCAGAGCATGGTAAGAGTTTTAAGGAACTTTTTACAAATGCGGATAAAGCAGTCTACTTAGCAAAAAGTAAAGGTAAAAATAATTATTGCATTTTTGAAGAAAATTAATTATACGAATAATAAGATAATACTGATGGGATAGCTCTCATCAGTATTATTTTTGATTAGAATCTATTGTTGAGTTGTCGTAGTAAAATCATAAAAGTGCTTTTGAATTATTTAATACTTTAATGGAGAACATAAACTTAGCATTGTTATACTTGTATTGTTTAATTGTGCCTTAACATTAAGTTCAAGAAGGAAGGTATGCAAAAGTTATGAGTACAATATTTAAAATTTACAAAAGGGATATAAGAAAAATAACAACTAATATTCCTCTCATGATTATAATAGTAGGGTTACTTTTCGTACCTGCTTTATATGCATGGATTAATATAATAGCTTCTTGGGATCCATATGGAAACACCAAAGGACTTTTAGTAGCAGTAGTAAATAATGATGAAGGCGCTCAATTTCAAAACCTAGAAATTAATATAGGTAGAGAGGTAATAGATAAGCTGAAAGGTAATGAAAGTATTGGATGGACTTTTGTTAACGAGGATGAAGCAGAAAGTGGAGTAAAATATGGTAAGTATTATGCTAGTATAACTATACCTGAAGATTTTTCGAGTAATCTTCTCTCAGTTGCAGCAAGTGGTGAGCCTAAAAAAGCTAAACTTATTTATTCTGTTAACGAAAAAATTAATGCTATAGCACCTAAAATTACAAAAAGCGGATTAACAAGTTTACAAAATGAAATAACTAGTTCTGTTACAGAAGAAGTAAGTAGTACTGTGCTTAATTATATGAATGCTTATGGTATTGAACTTGAGAAAATTAAGCCTCAGCTAGAAGAACTTATGAATATTATAAATGACATAGATAATAACCTACCTCAAATTGGTGAAGGAATAAATAATGCTTATAATGGGGCAGTAGATCTAAATAACTTTATACAAAATATTCAAGGGAATATACCTAATATAACAAATTCACTGAACAACGCTCAAAATGCTGTTCAATCCAGTAATGACTTTTTTATTAAGGTTAATGACACAATAAAAAATATATCTCCGTATGTTAGAACAGATTTAGCTACAGTAAAGGCTAATTCTACTGCAACAAGAGATGCACTTAACAGTATTAATAATTCCGTTGATACAGATGTTAAGGGGCAGCAGGATATTCTAAGATTAGCTTCAACTAAAATGAATAATGCACTATCTGCTGTTAATAATGATATAAATATACTTCAATCTGTAAATAATATTTTACATAGTAGTGCAATATCTAATTTTATAAATAAAATGCAAAATATTAGGGATCAATTAGTTCAAAATAAATTAAATTTAGATGCTTTGATAACTACATTAAGTAATGGTAATAAAATTTCTTCCGATGCAGTAGAATCTCTAATACAAGGGATAGATAAAACATCACAACTTATTGATGATTCAATAAATAATTTTGACAGCGCTATTTCGCCAGCAATAAATAGTCTTGTGAACAATACAACAAATATGGCAAACAACTCATTAACACTTTTAGAAAGTGCAAAAAATAATATACCTTTAATAAATAGTCTGCTAAAAGATGCTAATATTGGTACTGATTTAGGGGCAGAACAGATTAAAAATATTAAAGATAAATTTCCAAAAACTGAGGAGACTATCCACAGTAATGTTGAAAAATTTAAAAGTTTGAGTAATGATGAAAAATTCAACGAACTCACAGGTCTTCTACAGAAAAATACAAAGGATGTAAGTGATTTTCTGGCAAATCCAATTGAGCCAGTTCAAAACAGGGTATTTCCTATACCTAATTATGGATCAGCTATGGCTCCATTTTACAGTACTCTTGCTATATGGGTAGGTGGATTTACATTACTTTCTATACTATCTGTCCATGTAGAAGCGCTGGATGATGTTAAGAATTTAGGAACTACAAAAATGTTTTTTGGCAGGTTCTTAACTCTTGCAACCCTTTCACTACTCCAAGCTATTATCATTGTTTTAGGAAATTTATTTTTTATTAAGACTTATTCTGTAAGTCCAGTAATACTTTTAATATTTTCTATGTATGTAAGTATAATTTTTATAATGATTATATACACCTTGGTATCAGTATTTGGGAATGTGGGTAAAGCTTTAGCTTTAATTATAATGGTACTTCAGGTTTCAGCATCAGGAGGAACTTTCCCAATACAGCTTACGCCTAAATTTTTTCAAAATATAAGTCCAATGCTTCCTTTTACATATGCAATAGGAGGAATGAGAGAGGCAGAGGGTGGGATCATCTGGAGTTCCTTATATTACAATATTGGAATTTTATCTATATATTTTTTCATATCAATAATTATTGCTGTATTTTTAAAAGAAAAGATGAATAAGAAGTCAGAAAAATTTGTTAATAGGATGAGAGAAAGTGGATTAGTAGGAGAGTGAAGATAAACGCTAATTAAATTATGTTCATTTTATGTAAATGTATGAGCCTAATTTAATTGCTTAAGGTAGGTATTTACAAGAAAGTAAAAAAGCAATGATATAATTTGTAATTGGACTATTACAAACAAATATCATTATTGTCATTGATAAAGTAGGCGAGACTAATAAATAGTATGTTATTATATTACTATGTATAGAGTCTCGCTTTATATATTTTAAGTTAAGTAGTGTATGTAAAAATATTTTAAGTTAATAGGGGGGGATTAATGAGATGAAAAGAATTGAATTAATTCTTGCAAAGTTAAGAGAAATAAAAGATTTGTTTCCAAATGGAATTTCTGCATTAGAAATTGCGGAGGAGTTAAACCTTAGCAGAGCAAATGTAAGTAATGATTTGAATAAATTAGTAAGTGATGGGAAGGCAATAAAGATAAAGGGGAAGCCGACACTATTTATTGCAATAGATGAGGAAAACGTTACCTCAAATTTATCAGTCATAAATAAGTTTTCGGAAGCTAACCCTAGTCTATATTCAGCAGTAGAGCAAGCAAAAGCCGCAATATTGTATCCACCAAATGGAATGAATATATTATTACTTGGGGAAACAGGAGTTGGTAAATCGACTTTTGCAGGACTGATTTATAAATATGCCATTGAAATGAATGTGAAATCTAAAGATAGTCCTTTTATAACATTTAATTGTGCAGATTATGCAAATAATCCTCAGTTATTACTTGGGCAATTATTCGGAGTAAGAAAAGGTTCTTATACAGGGGCGGATTTTGACAAGGTCGGTTTGCTAGAGAAAGCTAATGGAGGAATTTTATTTCTTGATGAGGTTCATAGATTGCCTGCAGAAGGGCAGGAGATGTTCTTTACATTTATGGATAGAGGGGTATATAGAAGGCTTGGAGAAACAGAAAGTGAAAGAAGTGCAAATGTTCTTATAATAACGGCTACTACAGAGGATCCAAATACTACATTGCTAAAAACATTTACTCGAAGAATTCCTATGGTTATAACAATACCATCATTAAAGAATAGAGGAATGGAAGAACGATTCAATCTAATAAAACAATTTATGATTGAAGAGTCAGGAAGACTTGGAAAAAGTATTAAGGTGTCAGTAAACTCAATAAAAGCTTTTTTATCATATAACTGTGAGAACAATGTAGGGCAGTTAAGATCTGATATACAATTAGCTTGTGCTAAAGCATATGCTGATTTTCTGTCGAATAGAAAAGATGTAATAAAGATAAATAGTATAGATTTACCGCTATATATAAGGGAAGGTTTATATAAAGAGATAGAACATAGACAGTTATGGAACAAATTGATTGATATAAATAAGAGATATCTAATATTTGATAAGGATGAAGATAGGGAGATATTTGAAGAAGGTACTAATGATAGCAATATCTATGAGATGTTAGATTTAAGGACAAATGAACTTAAAGCAAAGGGAATAAAAGGAGAACATCTAGAGGAAGAAATAGAAAAAGATATTGAAGATTATTTTAAAAAATATATTAACGATTTTAGTACTAAAGTTGATATGACCAATATAAAAAACATCGTAGAGAAAGATGTTATGGATATAATCGAGGAGATTATTTTATTCTGCGAAGAAGAACTGGGAATAAAGCTAGACAAAAAAATAAGTTATGGGTTAGCAGTTCATATTAGTAATTCAATAGATAGAATAAGGAGAAATAAAAAAATTGTTAATCCTAAATTAAGTAGTATTAGAGAAGAAAATAAAAAAGAATTTAGTGTGGCTTTAGATGCTTTGAAGATGATAGAGAGATCAATTGATATAAGTATGCCAATTGATGAAGCCGGATTTATAGCTATGTTCTTAAGTTATAATTATAGAAACGTAAGATATATACAAAATGATGTAAAGATAATAATAATTGCCCACGGTATTAGTACTGCGACATCAATGGCTGAGGCAGTTAATAGTCTGCTTGGAACAGAAAATACTGCGGGTATTAATGCACCCATAGAAGAAAAACCTGAGAATATATTAGAGAAAACTATAGAATATATTAGAGAACAAAAAATTAAATCGGATATATTATTTTTAGTAGATATGGGATCACTTACGACTTTTGGAAAAGAAGTAGAAAATATATCTAATATAAAAACTAGAACCATACCATTAGTCAGCACTTTGCATGCATTAGAAGCAACAAGAAAATCTATGATGGGATATTCTTTGGACGAAATATATAGAGAAACACTAGATGTTAATAGTTTATATGATGATAATGTTGCAGATATAGATTATAAGGAAAACGAGAAAGATAAAAGATTAGCAATAGTAACAGTGTGTACAACTGGTGAAGGTGGAGCTAAGACTATTAAGGGAATATTGGAACGAAATCTAACTTTTGATAAAAATGTAATAGAAATTGTGCCTATAAATTTTATAGGCAAAGAAAATGTATATGAAAGAATAGAAAAATTAAGGAATAAATACGAAATTATTTGTTTTGTCGGACCTTTTGAATTAGATGTAAATAGTCCGCAGTTTTCGCTAGATGATATTATAGATGGAGATTGTGCTAAGGATATACAAAACCTTATTGATGCAGAAGAAACATATATAAAAATGGAGGAAACTTTAGAGCGTGATTTAAAAAATGTTGATGGAATAATGGTACTAAAGAGCATAAAGAAATTCAATAGAACTGTTACTGAAGAATTAAAGGTTAATATAAAGATTAATATTCTAATTGGAATAACACTTCATATGGCGTGTGTAATAGATAGATATAAGGAAGGTAAAATTACCTTAGAATTTGAAGGGAAAAAGGATTATATAAAAAATAATTTTAATCTATATAAAATTGTGAAAAATGCATGTGCACCTATAAATACAAAGTATTCAATTAGTGTTTCAGATGATGAAATATGTTATTTAATGACATTCTTTGATAGTAATAACATTTAATAAATGAATCATGAAAAAATAAGAAATATATAAATATCTATTCTGTAGGATAACTAGTAATCTTACTTTATAGATATTTATATTTTTTTTGTTTAAATTTATAGACTAAGTTTTATAATTTAGTGCAAAATATTGTCTTGAATCTATAATATCTAAAAAATTGGGTATAAAACATATAATAAATACACAAAATAAAACACATTGACCATTTGTTTTAAAAAATTTGTGAAAAAGTAAAACACATAATAATTGTTTTTAAAGTGTTTTATTATCCTCAAAAGTGCATAAATGCTACGATTGAACTCATAATCACATTTTTATTTCTGCATCAGAAACTTGGCACGGTTATTGCTTTATATATAAGCATAAGAAAAACAAAACAAAATTAATATAAAGTATAAAAACAAAAAGTATTAAAAGGAGAGAGCAAAATGGAAGAATTAGAATTAGCAATCATGAATATTATAATAAACGCTGGAGACTGCAAAAATCATGCTTATATGGCTCTTAATAATGTAAACGAAGGAAATTATGAGGAAGCTGAAAAAGAAATGCAATTAGCAAATGATGCATTAGCTAAAGCTCATGAAGGTCAGACAATGTTTCTTCATAAAGAAGCTAATGGAGAAAAAGTTGATATATCGGTTTTATTTGTACATGCACAAGATCATTTAATGACAGCAATAACTGAAAAGAATTTAATTGAACAAATAATGGAATTAAGGAAAATTATAAATACATTAGTAAAACAATAAAAGAGATATAAATTTAATTAATCAACAACTATAATTCTTATTTTAATAAACTATATATATTTAAGGAGGAATCAACTATGATGAAAATTAGATTATTTTGCGCAGCAGGAATGTCAACAAGTCTTTTAGTTAGTAAAATGAAGGATGCAGCTAAGGTCAAAGGTGTAGAAGTAGATATAGAAGCTTTTCCAGAAGGACAAATGGATAAACATCTAGATAATGTAAACGTTGCACTATTAGGGCCACAAGTTGGATATACATTAGGAAAAGCAAAAAAGATGTGTGAACCACTTGGAATTCCAGTGGATGTAATACCAATGGTTGATTATGGAATGATGAATGGAGCAAAAGTGCTAGAATTTGCACTAAATTTAGCTAATAAATAAGAACTGAATTTATATAGAAAAATGTAATATAAAACTGAATTATTGTACAAAGTTATATATAATCATTTAAGATATTAGCAGGCTATATGGAAGGTTGTAACTTTAATATAAAAGATAATATTAAGCCTAACATATTTATTATTATATATTCTGACTATCATATTATATTTAATTAAGGAGGAATCATTATGTCAATTGGAAATACCCTAAATGAAAAGGTTATACCAGTAGTTATGAAGTTTGTTAACCTAAAAGGTGTTATAGCATTAAAAGATGGTATTTTATTTACATTACCTTTTATTATGGTAGGATCAGTATTTTTATTACTTGCACAAATACCATATCAGCCATTTAACGATTGGATGGCTAGTCAGCTTGGACCAGGATGGACAGAGCCATTATTTCAAGCTTATGGAGCTACATTCTCAATAATTGCATTTATTGCGGCAATAGGTATAGCATATACCTATGCGAAAAACGAGGGACATGAACCTCTATCTGCAGGAATAATATCATTTGTAGTATTTTTATTAACAACTAATTCTTATGTGATAACTAAGGGAGGAGAAAAAGTAAGCGATGTTATTAGTAAAGAATTTGCTGGTGGAAAAGGAATGGTTACAGCAATTATTATTGGTTTAGTTGTAGGTGCAATTTACTCATGGTTCATGAAAAGGAAGATTACAATTAAAATGCCAGCTGGTGTACCACAAGGGGTTGCAAACTCATTTGCATCATTAATACCAGCAGCAGTTATAGTGCTTGGAGCAACAATACTTTATAGTATTCTTAAATATGGAATGAATACAACATTTATAGAACTAATATATAAGTTAATACAAACACCATTACAAGGAATGACAGATTCTTTAGGCGGAGTTATTGTTATGACATTTATAATCCCATTTTTATGGTGGTTTGGAGTACATGGATCATCAATTATAAGTGGTATAATGACAGGAATACTAACATCAAATGCAATGGAAAATCAAGCTATAGTTAATAGTGGAAAAGCACTTACAGTAGCTAATGGTGGTCATATAGTAACACAACAATTTTTAGACAATATGATTGGTATGACAGGTTCAGGTGTAACAATAGGACTTGTAATATGTATGTTATTGTTTGCAAAATCAGCACAAAGTAAAGAACTAGGTAAATTAGCTATAGTACCAGGATTTTTCAATATAAATGAACCAGTTTCATTTGGAACTCCAATAGTAATGAATCCATTTATGGCAATACCATTTATACTTACTCCAATGGTTACAGGGTTAATTACTTATTTTGCAATGTATACAGGGTTAGTTCCATTATTTACTGGAGTATTAGTTCCATGGACAACACCACCAATAATAGCAGGACTTATCTTAGGTGGATGGAAAATGGCGTTATTGCAATTAGTAATTATGGGAGTATCATTTGTTATTTACTACCCATTCTTTAAGAAACAAGATGCTTTAAACTTTAAAAATGAACAGGCAGCAAAAAATGCATAAAATTGAAATTTGATATAAATTAAATCAAGAACATTTTTAAAAATTAGTAGTCGTAATTTAATTAAAGATAAATTATTATTACTTTTTCTATAATAAATAGCCTCTATATAAAATAGTTATTTTCAAAGACTATTTATATGGAAGCTTATTTATATCAATGTTGTAATTTGAATTCAGAAATTTGCTCATGCATAATTTGCGAGTGAGATGCTAATTCTTCAATAGATGCTGATGTTTCCTCTGCTGTTGCTAGGTTAGTTTGGACAATATCTGATATAATATCCACTTTTAAAGTCATTTTTGATATTGCACTTGTTTGCTCTTCAGAAGCAGTAGCTATTTCCTTTACTAACTCTGAAGTATATTCAACATTTTCGACAATGCTATTTAAGGCTATACCAGTTTCATTTGCTATCAATTCGCCTTTAGATACAGTGTTTAATGAGTTCTTTATTATTTGAGTAATATTTTTAACAGAATTAGAAGATTGTTCAGCTAATTTTCGTACCTCATCAGCAACAACGGCGAAACCCTTTCCGGCATCGCCTGCTCTGGCAGCTTCTATAGCTGCATTTAAAGCTAATAAGTTAGTTTGTTCAGATATTGACTGAATTGTATTTATAATTGCTGAAATTTCATTGGAGGCAGTAGCAATCTCGTTTATAGATTCCATTAATTGTTTCATTTTATTATTTCCATCAGCAACAATCTTTGTTGTTTCATTGTAATAATTATAAGCTTTTTCAGAGTTATTTGTATTCTTTTTTACTTGATCAAGTATTATATTAAAGTTTCCCTGAAGTTCTTGCACTGCGCTAGCTTGATTAGAAGCTCCTTCGGAAAGTACTTTTGTAATTGAAGAAATTTCTTTCGCGCTATTTGCAGTAAAATCAATTGATTTATCTATATCTAAAAAGCTAGAATTTAAGTTAGCTATAATTTCATCTAAAGATTTTTGTATTGGCGCAAAATCCCCAATGTAATGAACGGATTCCATTTTGTTAATATTTAAATTTCTATTTGATAATTCCTCTAATGTATATGTTATATCTTTAATATATAATTTTAGCATATCTATAGATTTCTTCAAATCATTGAACATATCACCCATTTCATCTTTTGAAGAATATTCATTGTCTATGTTTAATATTCCATTTGATAAATTTGTAGAAACTTTTTTTACATTATTTATTCCTTCAAATATAGAAGATTTTAAAGTTTTACCTAGAAATCTTGGAATGAGTATTAAAAATATAATTATTAAAACAAGAATTACGGTAGCCAAATTCCTGTAAAAAATGGATTCATTTACAAATGTTTGTGCATTTCCTTTAGAAGATTCGTATAATTGAGAAATATAATTTTCGACAATATCTATTTGAAAGCTATATGTATCCAACTTAGAAGTTATTGTACTTTTAGGATCATTATTTTTGATAGAATTGCATAGTTCTTTTCTATAGGTATCAGCAATACTTAAATTTTTAGTAAGTTGATCTATGGCAGATTTATCACTTGTATTTTGCTTCAATAAATCTATCTTACTAGTGAGCTCTTCAAGGGCTTCATCGGAATTTCTTATAAAGTCTTCCTTATTTTTAGGACTATTTTCTATTACAGCTCTAGAAATATTTGTATCAGAAACCTGAAATGCAAGCCTAATATCGGATAATGCTTGAGAAATATGATAAGGACCATTATATAGAGAAAAAGTTCTAGCAGATAATGATAGTAGTACACCTATAGATATAACCATACTCAATAATGTAAATATAAGTATAAAATTAAAGGTTGTATCTATTTTTTTACTTATAGAATAGTTTTTGAATTTTTCGTTTAATTTGAATGATTTACTTATGAAGGATTGTTTATCTTTATTAAAAGCTTTTTTAATTTTATTCATACCGAATCACTCCTACTAAATTCAAAGTGAAAACATTAACATATATTATTATATCAAAGTTTACATATTACAGCAATTGAATAAATAGATAAAAATTTATGCATTTTACAGTATATAACTATTAGAAAAATTAATTATGAAAATGTATACAAAAAGGTATTGACTAATTAATATAAAAGCTTTATTATAGACTTATCAAACAACATTTAAAAAGTTATTTTAAAATATATTTAAAGTGAAACATTAACAAGTACTAAAGCTAAATTTAAAACTCGGACAGGCTATGTAAAATAATAGCTAGATTCAATTATTTAGGAATAGGATATTAATTAATATCTAACTTAATAAATCTAATTTGTAGCATTAAAATATCGAATAATATACTTCGTAAAATTTGTCAAGATCTGATTATAAGAATTTAAAATTCATAAAAAATGGAGGAGTTAAAAATGAATAATATACCACAAGTAAAATTAGGAATTGTTGCAGTAAGTAGAGATTGTTTCCCAATGGAATTATCAGAAAATAGAAGAAAAGCAGTAGTAGAAGCTTTTAATGGAGAAATTTTTGAATGTCAAACAACTGTTGAAAATGAAAAAGATATGAGAAAAGCTTTAGCTGAAGTTAAAGAAGCTGGAGTAAATGCATTAGTTGTATATTTAGGAAACTTTGGTCCTGAAACTTCAGAAACTTTACTTGCTAAAGAATTTGATGGACCAGTTATGTTTGCAGCTGCTTCAGAAGAGAGCGGAGATAATTTAATAGGCGGACGTGGAGATGCATATTGCGGAATGTTAAATGCAAGCTACAATTTAGCTCTAAGAAACATTAAAGCATACATTCCAGAATATCCAGTAGGAACAGCTCCAGAAGTTGCAGGAATGATTTCTGAATTTGTGCCAGTTGCTACTGCATTATTAGGATTAAAGAACTTAAAAATAATTTCTTTTGGTCCAAGACCTCAAGATTTCTTAGCTTGTAATGCACCTATTAAACAATTATACAATTTAGGTGTTGAAATAGAAGAAAACTCAGAACTAGATTTATTTGCTGCATTTAATGATCATAAAGATGATCCAAGAATTGCAGACGTTATAGCTAGCATGGAAAAAGAATTAGGTGAAGGAAATAAAATGCCTGGTATCTTACCAAAGCTTGCTCAATATGAAATTACATTATTAGACTGGATGGAAGAACATAAAGGTTCAAGAGAATACATTGTATTTGCAAATAAATGCTGGCCTTCATTCCAAACACAATTTGGATTTGTACCATGTTATGTAAACAGCCGTTTAACAGCTATGGGAATCCCAGTATCATGTGAAGTTGATATTTATGGTGCATTAAGTGAATACATCGGAACTTGCATAAGCCAAGATGTTGTAACATTACTTGATATAAACAATACAGTTCCAGCTGATATGTATGAATCAGAAGTTAAAGGGAAATTTAATTATTCATTAAATGATACATTCATGGCATTCCACTGTGGTAATACAGCAGCTTGTAAATTAACATGTGGAACAATGAAAAACCAAATGATTATGGCAAGAGCTCTTGAACCAAATCAAGAACCAAATATAACTAGAGGAACACTTGAAGGAGATATAGTACCAGGAGATATTACATTCTTCAGATTACAAAGTAATGCAGATGCAGAACTTACAGCTTATGTAGCAGAAGGTGAAGTATTACCAGTTGCAACTCGTTCATTTGGAGCTATAGGAGTATTTGCAATTCCTGAAATGGGAAGATTCTATCGTCACGTATTAGTAGAAGGCAGATATCCTCATCATGGAGCAGTTGCATTTGGACACTTTGGAAAAGCTGTTTACAACTTATTTAGATACTTAGGTGTTAAAGAAGTTGGATTCAATCAACCAAAAGGTATGCTTTACAAAACTGAAAATCCTTTCAAATAGTATTGGATATTTACCAGAATCAAAGGGTTATAGATAAATATTCTTGGCAGTTTTTTTATCTATCTTTGTTTTTGAGGTAATATATTTCAAAGGCTGAAGGCAGGTTCCCCTCCAGCTTTCAGCCTCAATTTATAAAAATTTAATATGTGAATAAAAATATAAATGCCTTCATTATTTAGATAGTATTTTAGAGAACTATTTAAAATGGAGGTTATTTATGCGTTTAATAAAGAAAAATTACAATAGGATATAAAATTATATCTAAAAGACAAATTATTCAATTTTTATTAAACGTTATCAATGCTAATATATAAGTATATCAAATATATGAAAATTCTAGGGGGTAGAAAGGTATATGAATAAGAATTTGAAAAGGATAGCATCAATCATAATGACAGTAACTATGGTTTCTGCATCAATGATTGGCTGCGGAAACAGCACTTCACAGACAAGCGGTGGATCTGCTTCAGGAAAGACAAAATTGACATTATGGCATACCAAACGTCAACAGCAGCAGATGCAATTAAAGCATCAGTTAAAAGGTTTATGGAAGCTAACCCACAATATGATGTAGAAGTTGTTGATCAGGTTAATGATTCCTACAAACAGAAATTATCTATGGCAATGAGTTCAAATCAGACTCCAGATGTATTTATTCAATGGGGAGGATCAGGATTAATTGATTATGTAAATTCAAATAAAATTGCTGATCTTACAGAATTCATGAACAAAGATAACTACAAAGATAAATTTATAGATGCTGGAATTAATCAATGTTCATACAATGGAAAAATTTATGCCGTTCCAGTTGAAAACGTATCCGTAGCAGGTTTCTTCTATAACAAAGATGTTTTTGCTAAATATGGAATACAAGAGCCAAAAACTATTTCTGAATTAGAAGCTGCATGTGATAAGTTAAAAGCAAACGGAGTGGCGCCATTTGCTTTAGCTAATGCTACAAAATGGACAGGATCTATGTATTATATGTACTTAGCAACTCGTTTTGGTGGGTTAAATGCATTCGCAGATGCAGCATCAGGAAAAGGAAAATTTGAAAACCCTGCATTTGAATTTGCTGGAAGCAAAATTCAAGATTGGGTTAAAAAAGGTTACTTTATAGATGGATTCAATGGTATGGATGATGATAGTGGTCAAGCTAGACAAGCATTATACAAAGGTGATGCAGCTATGGATTTAATGGGTTCATGGTTCACAGGTACAGTACTTGGTGAAAATCCAGACTTTATGAGTAAATTAGGATTCTTCCCATTCCCAGCATTAGACGGTTCAAAAGAAGATCAATCACTTTGTGCAGGAACAGTTGGAGATAACTTATATTCAATTTCAGAAACATGTAAAGATAAAGAAGGTGCTTTTAAATTAATTCAATCTTTATTAGATGATCAAGCATTACAAGATCGTAAGAAATTAGGTAAGATTATTCCACTTAAAGATTTCAAACCAGACGATGCATTAACACAAAAAATCTTAGACACAGTTAACCAAGCAAAAGGAGTTCAATTATGGTATGACCAATACTTACCAGCAGAAGTTGCAGAAGTACACAAATCAACTTGCCAAGAAATATTTGGGCTAACTAAGACTCCACAAGATGCAGATAAGGAACTACAATCTGCTATGGATTCATATAAGGCAAAAAATAAATAATTATAGCAGCATTAAAAAATAATGTAAAAGCTGTTGCAAAATAAAAATTCTATTATATATAAACAATTGCAAATTTAGATTTGAATTATAGCTTATCTTTGAATGAGAATGTGCAAAGCATTTATGATTTCTGAAAAAGGAGTACAAATATGATATATCAGAGATGTAAATATGTTTATATTATAAGTCAAATGCAGAAGTTGAACTTATGCGGTGGAATTAATTTTGTAACAGCTCAATAATTATATAAAGGAGAGAGAGAAAAAGTGCAATCACAAACTAATAGTTTAGCTAAAAGACGTGCCGCGTCAACGAGAAATGCAGCAATTATATTTCTTGTGCCAGCATTTTTATTCTTAATAATATATATAGCATATCCAATTGTCTACTCTTTTAATTTAAGTTGCTATAATTGGAATGGATTTGCATCAAATAAGGTATTTGTAGGATTAAATAACTGGAAAGAACTTATTGCTGACCAAATTTTTAGAAAAGCGTTTCTAAATAATATTGTTATTATGGTTCTATCTATAGCTGTCCAATTACCAATAGGTCTTGCTCTTGCAACATTTTTAGATTTTGGTGGGAAAAAATTTAATATATTTAAAGTAATTTGGTTTATACCAATGTTAATGTCATCTGTTGCAATTGGTTATTTATTTAAGTATGCATTAGATGCAAATTCTGGTATAGTATCAGGAATATCAAAGTTATTAGGTGGGCATTCAGTAGACTTATTAGGTAACCCTAAGACAGCACTATTAACCATCACAATAGCTATTTGCTGGCAATTTATTCCCTTCTATATGGTGTATTTTTTGGCTGCATATAGTGGAATACCATCAGATTTATATGAAGCAGCAATAATTGATGGAGCAAAAAAAAGTCAGTATTTTTGGAAAATAGCACTTCCACTTATGAAACCAGCTATTAAAAGTGCAATTGTATTATCAATGGTTGGATCATTAAAATATTTTGATCTCATATATGTTATGACAGGTGGAGGACCAGGTAACGCGTCAGAACTTATGGCAACTTATATGTACAAAAATGCGTTTTTATCTCAAAGAATGGGATATGGTTCAGCAATTGCTTCAGGGATGTTTATTCTTATAACAATAATATCATTAATCACAATTAAAACATTAAATAGAAAGGAAGATTGACTATTATGAAGCAGAATTCATTAATAAAAAAATTATCTATAAAAGCTATCGTTGGAATACTAGCAATAGCATGGCTTTTAATTACAATAGTTCCTTTTATATTTATGTTATTAGCAGGATTCAAACAGCAATTTGAGATGCTTATGGGAAGTGTATTCGATTTACCAAAAAGTTTATATTTAAAGAATTTCATTGACGTATTCAAAGGAAACATATTTATTTATTTTAAAAACAGTATATTAGTACTTATAGTGTCGCTAGTAATTTTACTATTCTTAAGTGCATGTGCATCTTATCCATTATCTAGATTCAAATTTAAGTTAAATAAGCCAATATATGCTATAATAGTAGCATGTATGTCAGTGCCAATTCATGTAACATTACTTCCAATATTTTTGATGACTACTAAGATGGGTTTGTATGATAGTCCTTGGGCATTAATAGGTCCATATGTGGCTTTTAATTTACCAATCTCAGTATTTATATTAGTTACATTTATGCAGGCAATTCCTAGGGAATTAGAAGAAGCGGCTGAGATAGATGGGTGCAATAAATATAAAATTTTTTCAAATGTTATGCTTCCATTAGTGAAGCCAGGGCTAGCAACTTTAGCAATTTATAATGGTGTTGCTATATGGAATGAATTCAGTTTTGCATTAGTTTTAACTCAAACATTACCTAATAGAACATTACCACTTGCTATTTGGGAATATCAAGGTCAATATACAATGAATGTTCCAATGATTATGTCGGTATTAACTATTTCTATGTTACCAATGATCATAGCATTTATTTTTGGACAAGATAAATTAATAAAGGGCATGATGGCAGGAGCTGTCAAAGGTTAATAATATACTTATGGTAGGTAACTCTTATATATAAGAATTACAAAAAGGGATACAGGTATGTATAAGGAATTGAGAAAAGTTATAAATAAGCTATCTAAAATGAAATTTAATCAGAAGATTACTACATTTTTTATATTGGCAGTCTTAATTACTAATAGTTTTGTAATTTTTGCTGTTTATCAATTAGCAGGAAAGCAAATTACTGAAAAATCCAGTGGATTAGTGCAAGGACAGTTTGAAACAATAACGGATATTTTAAATATAACATTAAAGAATATTATTGAGACATCAAATATGATCACAGGGGACAGTAGAGTTAAAGAATTCTTAATGAATAATAGGCTGACTTCAAAGAATTATAACAAAGATACAAGTGATGCATATTCGTCAGTAAGATATCTCTTAAATACAAACAGTTATATAGATTATATTGGATTGGTGAAATTTGATGGCCCAGAGTTAATATATGTTGGAGAGTCTTGGACAAGTAGCGATTTCAGGACTCAAACTTTAAAGGACTATCAAGATGCTGTAGGCACAAAGTTTGGTAACTGTAAGATAAGCATGAAGAAAAAAGTATTTTATCCAGATCAGTATGTACTAAATATATATCAACCGATCAATGATAAATACAATTTTAATAAATATACTGGATTTTTAGTAATAGGAATTGGAGAAAAAAGTATAAAAGAATTTTACTCTAATTTAGATAAAGGGCTAAAAGTACAAACATATTTAACAGATAAAGATGGAGTTATTATATCTAATGAGGATAAATCTCTGATTGGAACAGAAAGTCCTTATAAAAGCGTATTACAAGGAAAAAGTGGCCAACAAAAAGTTGAAGATAAGATGGTTATTTATGAGAAGCTTGATAATTGGGATTGGTATATGGTGGGGGAGATACCAACAAGATCAATGTTAAGAGATACCAATGCAGTAATAATTTTAATAATAGCTTTAGTAATAGGTGCTGGAGTATTAATTAGTATAGCTTGCTATAAACTAAGCAATAACTTATATAAGCCGATGGATGACATTGTAAGAAAGATGAGAGAGGTTTCGATGGGAAATCTGGAAGTTAGAATGGAACAAGATTATGATGGCAAAGATTTTAGGCAACTAGCAAGTGGCTTTAATATCATGATTGAAGAAATTAATATACTTATGTATAGGATAAAAAAAGAGCAATCTGAGATTAAGCAAATCGAATTAAACAGACTGCAATCTCAAATTAAACCACATTTTTTATATAACACACTAGAGTGTATACATTGGCAGGCTTTATCTGATGGAAATAAAGATGTATCAAAAATGGTAAAAGCGTTAGCTAATTATTATAGATTATGTCTAAGTAGAGGGAAAGATGTTATTCCTATTTCGCAAGAACTAGAAAATGTAGAAAATTATTTGATCATACAAAATATGAGATATAGTGGAATTGCTGAGTGTGAAATAAATGTAGATGAGAATTTCAAAAATGTACTAATACCCAAGCTTACACTTCAACCTTTAATAGAAAATTCCATTTATCATGGAATAAGGGTCAAAGATGGGTATAAAGGTAAGATATTAGTTACCGCAAGAGAAATAAATAACAAGATAGTTATATCAGTTGCTGATAATGGAGTTGGAATGAGACAAGAACAAATTGATGAAATAAATAGCTCTATATCAGTATTTGATGAAAAAACTGGATATGGTTTAAGGAATGTTCATAAGCGAATTGAAATATTATTTGGTAGTGGGTATGGATTATACTACAAGAAAAATGAACATGGTGGAACTACGGTAGATATTATATTACCTAAAGGAGAGAATAATTAATGTATAAAGCTATAGTTGTAGATGATGAGGAAATGATTAGAAAAGGAATATGTAGTGTGATTCCTTGGGAGAAACTCAAGATAGATACTGTTAAAATGGCATCCTCAGGAATTGAAGCTTTAAAAATCATGGAAGAAGAAGCATTTGATATCATGATTACAGATATATGTATGACTGAGATGAATGGATTATCTTTAGTAGAAAAGATGAATTATCTAAATCCTAGGTTAAAAATTATTGTTTTAACAGGATATGATAATTTTGAATATGCTCAAAAATGCTGCAAGATGCAGGTGGAGGATTATCTCCTAAAACCAGTAGATGAGATAGAACTTGAGAATGCTATCGGAAGATTAATAGAGGATTTAGAGCATGAGAAAACTTTAAGCCATGAGCAAAAGATAAATAGCAGGATACAAGGTGTAACAGAACAATTAAAGCTTGAACAGATTATGCAAAATTTACTTTATGAACGAGTGAAGACAAGTGAATTTAAAAAAGTATTGAAGGAGTATTCTTACGATAAGGAAGAGATGCTTCAAATTGCTTTGGTATGTCCAATTATAGATGATAATTTAGCTTGGAAACAACATTTTGAATTATTAAATTTATCTATTAAAAATATTTGCATTGAATTATTTGATTCTAAGAAACAAGGGATTACATTTGAGGACAAAAATAGAAATATAGTAATCGCCATATTTATAAGAGAAGAGTTAGAAGAAGTAACATTAAGAGTACAACATTTAATTGAGTATTTGAAAAATGAGTATGATATTAATCCTAAAGTAATTCTTGGAAGCGTTGTAGGCGGATTTAATAAAATCAATATTTCATATAACGACGCATGTGTTTTATTAAATAATAAGAGCACCTATGGGAAAATCATAACGAAAGAACCTAGAGAAATACGTTTGACTTTATTTAACGAGAGAGTTCAGGAATTTAAGAAGAATATGATAGATAATATAGATGACCTTGAGAAAGTAATGAGTATTTATGAGGCTTATTCAGAGGCCATAGAGTTTTATAATTTATCGACATCATTAGTTAAGAAAACATGTTTTGATATTGGAGGAGGAATATATTTTTCCTACGCAATGGAAAAAGGAGATATATCAGATAATAAGTTAAATTCTTTATTAATTTCATTAAAAAATTGTAGTAGAAGTGATGCCTTGAGAATTACACGAGATTTCATAATACAAATACTTCAGACTGATATTGGAGAAAGCCATGAAATTATAAGAAAAGCAAAACAATATATTAATGATCATTTAAATGAAGACATTTCAGTATATAGTATAGCGGAAATGCTTTATTTAACTCCAACCTATTTTTCAAAGCTATTCAAACATAGTACAGGAGAAGGCTGTAATAACTACATTATACGTAAACGAATACAGAAGGCTAAGTCCCTATTAGAAACAACCAGTATGAAAACGGGTAAAATAGCAACTTTAGTGGGATATAAGGATACAAATTATTTTTCTTTAGCTTTTAAAAAACAGACAGGAATGTCACCAACTGAATTTAGAGAAAAAGGAGGAAGTTATAATGAGGAAAGCAACTTTGATTTCAACAACAAGGACTGATAGCTTAGTAAGTAGTACTATAGATATTAGTAAAGATAAATCATACCATACATTAGAGTTAAATGGGGAGTCCTATCAAACTATTGATGGATTTGGTGGATGTTTTAATGAGTTAGGATATATAGCATTAAAAAAGATTCCAAATGATAAGAAAGAAGAGGTATTTAGAAATCTATTTGATCCAGAGGAGTGTAATTTTACTTATTGTAGATTGCCAATTGGAGCAAATGATTATGCAGAAAGCTGGTACAGTCTAAATGAAACTAAGGGCGATTATGAAATGAAGAATTTTAGCATTGAAAGAGATAAAGAATGCTTGATTCCGTACATTAAAGAAGCAGAAAAATATAGTGGAGAGCTTAATTTATTTGCTTCTCCATGGAGCCCCCCAACTTGGATGAAGTTCCCGGAAGTATACAATTTCGGAACATTAATATGGGAGGAGAAAAATCTAAAAGCATATGCTCTTTACTTTAAGAAATTCATTGAAGAATACCAAAAAGAGGGTATTAAAATTAATCAGGTACAC
The DNA here is from genome assembly GCF_002969175.1 of Clostridium sp. MF28. Classification (NCBI taxonomy): domain Bacteria; kingdom Bacillati; phylum Bacillota; class Clostridia; order Eubacteriales; family Clostridiaceae; genus Clostridium; species Clostridium sp. MF28. The sequence continues at coordinate 2,679,102 of NZ_CP014331.1, read as the reverse complement.
ATACAAAATGAACCTATAGCAGATCAGAAGTTTCCATCATGTGTTTGGTCAGGAAAACAATTACGTGATTTTATAAAAGAATACATCGGGCCATTATTTGAAGAGAATAAACTTGATGCTGAGATATGGCTTGGAACATTAAATTCTCCTTATGATGATTATGGAGATGAAAATTGGCAATTTGGTCAGTATAATAATTTTGCTAACACTGTACTAAGTGATAAAGATGCAAAAAGATATATAAATGGCGTTGGGTATCAGTGGGGAGGAAAGCATGCTTTGCTACAGACAAGAATTGCTTATCCAGAAATGAAATTGATACAGACAGAAAATGAATGTGGAGAAGGAAAAAATAGCTGGGAATATGCTGAATATGTATTTAATTTAATGTGGACATACTTTATAAATGGAGTAAACGCCTATACCTATTGGAATATGGTACTTGAAGAAGAGGGAATAAGCACTTGGGGATGGAAACAAAATTCACTTATTACGGTTACAAAAGATAATGATGTTAAATATAATCCGGAGTATTATCTAATGAGACATTTTTCAAAATATATAAAACAAGGAGCGACAATGAAAGGTCTAAAAGGGGACTTTGCAGGAAATGCTTTGGCTTTTGAGAATCCAGATGGAAGTGTTGTATTAGAAGTATTAAATCCATTTGATGAATTACAAGAAGTCACATTTAGTGTTAATGGTGAAGATTATAGCTTTAATATTCAGCCTCATTCTTTTAATACATTGGTTGTTTAGTCTTATAATTAAAAAAAGTTAGAATAAATATTATGATTATTTTAGGAGATGTGTAATATGGTCGAAGAAAAAAGAATTACTCATGAATATGCGTTAGAAAAAGCAAAAGAATTAGTAGGAAAAATGACGCTAGAAGAAAAAGCAGAACAATTAACTTATAAATCATCAGCTGTAAAAAGATTAAATATACCTAGATATAATTGGTGGAATGAGGGATTGCATGGAGTAGCCAGAGCAGGTATAGCAACAGTATTTCCACAAGCTATAGGATTAGCTGCTATGTTTGATGATGAGTTATTGAATGACATTGCAAAGGTTATCTCAACAGAAGGCAGAGCAAAGTATAATGAAAGCAGTAAAAAAGATGATAGAGACATCTATAAGGGAATAACTTTTTGGTCACCAAATGTTAATATTTTTAGAGATCCTAGATGGGGCCGTGGTCATGAAACCTATGGTGAAGATCCATATTTAACATCTAGATTAGGAGTGGCCTTTGTAAAAGGACTTCAAGGAGAAGGCAAATATTTAAAGGCGGCAGCATGTGCAAAACATTTCGCTGTTCATAGTGGACCAGAAGGATTAAGGCATGAATTTGATGCAGTTGTAAGTAAAAAGGATTTATATGAGACTTACCTCCCTGCTTTTGAAGCTTGTGTCAAAGAAGGTGATGTAGAGGCAGTAATGGGGGCGTATAATCGTACAAATGGTGAGCCTTGTTGTGGAAGTAAAACTTTATTAAGAGACATATTAAGAGGAAAATGGAACTTTAAAGGTCATGTAGTATCCGATTGTTGGGCAATTGCTGATTTTCATTTGCATCATAGAGTGACAAGCACTGCAACAGAATCAGCGGCATTAGCTATGAAAAATGGATGTGATCTAAATTGTGGCAATGTGTATCTTCAATTATTGCTTGCCTATAAAGAGGGATTAGTAACAGAAGAAGATATAACAACAGCAGCAGAAAGATTAATGGCAACAAGAATAAGATTGGGAATGTTTGATGAAGAGTGTGAATATAACAAAATACCATATGAGTTAAATGATTGCAAAGAACATAATGAATTATCATTAAAAGCAGCTAGAAATTCAATGGTTTTATTAAAGAATAATGGAATATTACCATTAAATAAAGATAACTTAAAATCAATTGCTGTTATTGGCCCTAATGCTGATAGTCAGATCATGCTTAAAGGTAATTATTCAGGAACTGCATCTAGATATATAACTGTGTTGGAGGGAATACATGAAGCCGTAGGAGAAGATGTAAGAGTATATTATTCCGAAGGTTGTCATTTATTTAGAGACAGAGTTGAAGAACTAGCAGAACCTAATGACAGATTAAAAGAAGCAATATCAATAGCAGAAAGATCAGATGTCGCAATTCTATGCCTTGGACTAGATTCTACAATTGAAGGTGAGCAAGGAGACGCAGGTAATAGTGAAGGAGCTGGTGATAAAGCAAGCTTAAATTTACCAGGAAGGCAGCAAGAATTATTAGAGAAAATAATAGAAACAGGTACACCTGTTATATTAGTTATTGGTGCAGGAAGTGCATTGACATTTAATAATGCAGAGGATAAGTGTTCAGCTATATTAGATGCTTGGTATCCTGGAAGCAGAGGTGGCAGAGCGGTGGCTGACTTAATATTTGGAAAGTGTTCACCAAGTGGAAAATTACCTATTACATTTTATAGAAATACTAAGGATTTACCAGAATTTATAGATTATTCAATGAAAGATAGGACATATCGCTATATGTCTTGTGAAAGCTTATATCCATTTGGTTATGGATTAACTTATTCTACTGTAAAATTATCAGAATTGCATGTACCAGATGTAGAAAGTGATTTCGATGAGGTAGAGGTAAGCATAAAGATAACTAACACAGGAAATTTTGATATAGAAGAAGTTGTACAATGTTATATAAAAGATCTTGAATCTAAATATGCTGTTAGGAATCATAGTCTAGCAGGATTTAAACGTGTTGGATTGAAAATAGGAGAAAGCAAAATTGTAAAAATGAAAATCAAGAAATCATCATTTGAAGTGGTAAATGATGATGGAGAAAGGATATTAGATAGCAAAAGGTTCAAATTATTTGTTGGTATATCACAACCAGATAGTAGAAGCATTCAGCTTGTTGGAATATCTCCCTTAGAAGTTGATATCAAGCTAGCATAAATTTTTATAGTATATTATGAAGCTGCTCTAGTCGGAAAATATTTATCAGACTGGGCAGCTTTATTATAGTATATTATTTATAATTTTTTAAAGATTCAATTATTCTGCCAGAAATAGCTTGATAACCGGTGCTATTTGGATGAAAATTATCAGCAGCTAGATAATCTTGTAAGTTGTATTTAAAAAGATCATATGTTGGAATAAAAATCGCATTTGAATCTAATGATAAAAGCTGCTGACTTTGATAATTCCATTCATTTAATATGCTTACCTTATCAGATGTAAGATCTTTTCCGAATGGGTTATACAAGCCAATGAAAACTACCATAGATGATTGATTATTGGCTCTTATTATATTAAAAATAGATTTTAGATTAGCTAAATAGGTATCTTGAATATCTTTTATCTTAGTAGTGGATGAGCTTATATCTGTATTTTTAAGTTTACTTATTTCATTGCCACCTATAGATATAAATATCATGTTTGATCCTTTAATGTCAGCTAAGGTCTGTGACTCTTGAACTACATTTAAAAGCCCATTAGATACATCTCCGTTTATGGCAAGATTATTTATTTTAATCTCCTTTGAAACTTTAGTTTTCCAGTATTCTGAAAAATAGCCTGAAAAGCCAAGTCCTTTTTCATCTCCAGTTCCTTTAGCAAGGGAGTCACCAAGAACTAGTATGTTGTAATAATTTTGATCTAATTCTTCACTTTTAGATTGTTCAGACTCCTTATCTGATATCTCTTTAGGAGGGCGAGAACTTATTGATAATGCTGATATAAATCCCATAACTAAGGTTATGGTAGAAACTATGGATAGCAATAAAATAAATTTCCATTTTATATTTTTAAACATTTTAAATCCCTCCTTTTAAACTAATACATCTTGTTTTAAAAATACAACAAGACTAACAATAAAGGCACCTATGGCCCAAGCTAGAAGTACTAAAGTGCTAAAACTTAACGACATTCCACTTATTGGAGTATATGATCCTGTAAGATACTGAGGTAAGTTTAGATTGATGGCAAAAAAGTACTTTATTGAAGGCCAATCATTTAGAAATAACCTAAGAAAGCCTCCTCCAACCAATGTAGCCATCATTATACCTATGGAAGTAGCTGTATTTCTTACTAAAACTGAAATCATAAATGAAATTGTACCGATAACAATTGATACAAACCATCCAAGAGAGTATACGAGGATTAAATATTGCAATTCGGTTACTTTGATTACATTTGAAACATCTAATGTTCCGGAAGCAGAGCTAAAACCTGTAGCGACAGGCTCATTAAACCCCCAATTATTAAAAAATAAACCTGAAATTAAAATTGAAAATAGAGCCATCTCTAGAATTACTATAGAAAACATGATTAGAAGTGCTATATATTTACTAAGTAATATCTTCCATCGAGGAACAGCTCTTGTTAGCAGTACTTTTATAGTTTTAGCAGAAAATTCTCCACATACGCTATCTCCAGCCAATAGAATTATTAGTAAAGGTAGTAATACAGATATAGACTGTTCCATTAGCTTAACTGAAAATTTTGCAGCACTTGGAGTAATTGGATTTATGTTGTTATCTAAATAATACTGGTTTTGATGAATTTGAATATTAATTGAGGGCTTACTTTCGTCAGGGGTATCAGGTCTATTAAGCCTATTTTTTAGGTCCTGGATTTGTTGCTTTTGTAATGACTGCCAAGGGATATCGCCACTTTGAGTAGTTGTCTTTAAATACTTATTCAAAGTGTTTTGATATTGATAATTTTGGCCATATGCAAAAAGTGAAACTAAAATTAGTATTATAGCACTAATAAGTAGAAGTTTACGCTTATATAATATTTTATTAACTTCATTTTTAACTAATACTAGCAATATATACACCTCCTTAACTAACAATAGAGTTACTTTCTGTAAGTGATAAAAACAGATCCTCCAAAGTTTTCTGATTTATACTTACGAACTTTATGGCTATTCCTTCTTCGATAAACGAAGAATTAATTTTTTCAATTTTTGATACATCAACTTTTGCTATTATATTATTGTTTATTAGTGAACTATCAGTATTCCACTTATCTTTTAATATTTTAATTCCCTTTGAATTATCACTTAGAACAAAGGAAACTTCTTTATCACTTATAAGTTCAGAGACTGAAGCGTATTTTAGTAAAGTACCACTTTTTATTATTGCAACAGTATCACACATTAATTCAACCTCAGATATCAAATGGCTAGAAACGAGAACAGCAATATTTTCTTTTTTAGCAAGATCTTTAATAATATGTCTAAACTCATTTATTCCTGAAGGATCAAGTCCATTTGTAGGCTCATCTAATATAAGAAGCTTTGGCTTATGAATAAGAGCTTGCGCAAGTCCTAACCTTTGCTTCATTCCCAAAGAATAAGTAGACACTTTCTCATTTATTCTATTCTGCATTCCTACAAGTTCAATTACTCTCGTTATATCTTCATTAGTAACGTTTTTATTCATAGAAGCAAGCATCTTCAAATTTTCTAAGCCACTTAAATAATTATACATATCGGGACCCTCTATAATACATCCAACTTTAGACATAGCCTTAACATAATCTTTAGTAATTGAATAGCCATCGATTAAAATTTTTCCACTAGTAGGGGAAGAAAGGCCGACAATCATTCTTAAAGTGGTCGACTTTCCAGCACCATTTGGCCCAAGAAAACCCAAAACTTCACCTTCATTAATTGAAAAGGTAATGCCTTTAACAATTTCTTTATTTTTTATAGATTTATGAACATTATCTAATAACAATATTTGCTTTGACATAGTACACCTTCTTTTTATAATTATTTTAAGATTGATTAAAGTATGGAGGATATAGTAATCTATTAAAAATTTGATTCAAATGAGTTTCTTTTGGAAAAGAATTCATGGTGAGAATAAATTCATTATAACTCTTATTATCTATTAATTTTATGTTTTATACTAAGTATTACTGAAATTTGTTTAGGTATAATATTCCCATTATTTTGCTTATTGATTCCTAGTAAGTAGTTAGACTAGCTATATTATGAAACAAACTGTTTTATAAAAAAACAAATAACTAAATAGTAGCATGTGTCACTAAATCCGAAAAAATAAGGTATTTTATTTTGGGGTGTGATATCTTTTAGGTAAAGGATTACTTATATGTATTTTATAAAAAAGTAGCTCTTGTATTTTATATCCAAGTAATTTTCAGATTAGGAAAATATCTTAAATTAAAAATTTGCCTGAGGCGAGATTAAGGGAGGAAATAAGTAATGAAAAAAGAAAAAATCAAAATAGTTACTATTGGTGGAGGATCAAGTTACACTCCTGAATTAATTGAAGGTTTTATAAAAAGGAAAGATGAATTGCCTATTAAAGAAATATGGCTTGTAGATATTGAAGATGGAAAAGAGAAGTTAGAAATAGTTGGAGCAATGGCTCAAAGAATGGTTAAGGCAGCAGGGCTGGATTGGAAAGTTAATTTAACTTTAGATAGGAGAGAGGCCCTTAAGGATGCGGATTTTGTGTCAACTCAATTTAGAGTAGGACTTTTAGATGCAAGAATAAAGGATGAAAGAATTCCTTTAAGCCATGGAATAATTGGACAAGAGACTAACGGTGCTGGTGGTATGTTTAAAGCATTTAGAACAATTCCAGTAATATTAGACATAATAGATGACATGAGAGAGTTATGCCCTAATGCATGGCTTGTTAACTTCACAAATCCATCAGGAATGGTGACTGAAGCAGCTATAAAATATGGCGGATGGGACAGAACTGTTGGACTATGTAATGTTCCAATCAACTGTATAGAAGATGATGCAAAGATGCTTGGAGTTCCTTCAAGTGAATTATTCTTTAAGTTTGCTGGATTAAATCATTTCCATTGGCATAGAGTATGGGATAAGGAAGGTAATGAAAAAACTGCAGAAGTAATTGAAAAATTGTACAATCCATTATTAGCAGAAGAAAAGAAAGATGCAGGAGTTGCCAACATTAAAGATATCAAGTTTAACTATGAGCAGATTAAAGACTTGGGAATATTACCTTGTCCGTATCATAGATATTACTATATTACAGATGATATGTTGATGGAAGAACTTGAAAGTTACTCAAAAGGTGAAACTAGAGCAGAGGTTGTAAAAAGGACAGAGGCAGAATTGTTTGAATTATATAAAGATCCAAAGCTTGACTATAAACCAGAACAATTGACTAAGAGAGGTGGAACTCACTACAGCGATGCTGCCTGTGAATTAATTGCTTCAATCTACAATGACAAGAGAACAACTATGGTAGTTAGCACAAAGAATAATGGCGCATTAGAGGATCTTCCATATGACTCTATAGTAGAAGTTTCAAGTACAATCACGTCTCATGGACCAGAACCGATTAATTTTGGAAAGTTTGACCCAGCGCCAAGAGGTATGGTTCAAATAATGAAGGGAATGGAAGAAACAACAATTTCAGCAGCAGTTACAGGGAACTACAACAAAGCTCTTCATGCATTTACAATAAATCCATTAGTTCCAAGTGGACAAATTGCTAAAAATTTATTAGATGAAATGTTACTTGCACATAAAAAACACTTACCACAATTTGCTGAAAGAATAGAAAAACTAGAGAAAAATAAGTAGTAAACTTTGCAAAATCAGAAGAACAAAGAATGTTTAATAATAAATTTCAAGGATTGCTAAATGATTTCTTTGAAGAAAGTGGGGATAAAAATGTTAAATAATAAATTTCAAGGATTACCAAAGGATTTTTTATGGGGGGGAGCAACCGCTGCAAACCAATTTGAAGGTGGATATAGAGAAGGTGGAAAAGGTCTTAGCACATCAGACGTTATGACAGGTGGTACGCATACTATGCCAAGAAGAATAACTCCAGAATTAGAAGAAGGAACGTATTATCCAAGTCATGAAGCTATAGATTTTTATCATCACTATAAAGAAGACATTAAATTGTTTGCTGAGATGGGGTTTAAGACCTTTAGAATGTCAATAAATTGGACTAGAATTTTTCCAAATGGTGATGAGTTAGAACCAAATGAAGAAGGACTAAAATTCTATGATGATGTTTTTGCAGAATTAACAAAACACAACATTGAGCCATTAGTTACAATATCTCACTATGAAACACCTTTTGGTTTAACTAAAAAGTATAACGGGTGGGCAAGTAGAGAAGTTATTGATTGTTATGTTAGATATTGCAACACAATATTTAACAGATATAAGGACGTTGTAAAATATTGGCTCACATTCAACGAAATAAATTGTTTAACAATGCCATTTGGTACATTTATGGGTGGCGGAATTTTATTGGATAAAGGTGGTGAACTTGAATTTAATAAAGAGATTGATGATAGTAGACAAATAAGATTTCAAGCTCTTCATCACCAATTCATTGCAAGCGCAAAAGCTGTTAAACTGGCGCACCAAATTAATAAAGATTTCAAGGTAGGATGTATGATTGCATATATGACAACATATCCTTATACATGTAATCCGGAAGATGTACTTTTAGCTCAGGAAAGAGATAATTTGAATAATTTTTTATGTTCTGATGTTCAAGTAAGAGGAGCTTATCCTGGTTTTGCAAAGAGATTTTTTAGAGAGAATAATATAGAAATAAAGATGGAAGAAAATGATGAGCAAATTCTAAAGGAAGGTTGTGTAGATTTCTATACATTTAGTTATTATATGTCAAACTGTTCAAGCACAGATCCAGAATTAGAAAGAACATCTGGAAATATACTTGGAGGTGTAAAGAATCCATATCTTAAAGCAAGTGATTGGGGATGGCAAATTGACCCTAAAGGATTAAGATGGACATTAAATAATATTTATAATAGATATCAAATTCCTTTAATGGTTGTGGAAAATGGTTTAGGTGCTGTGGATAAAGTTGAAGAAGATGGATCAATTAATGATGGATATAGAATTGACTATTTAAAGGCACATATTGAAGAGATGAAGGAAGCTGTTAATGATGGAGTTGAATTAATAGGATATACTCCTTGGGGATGTATTGATTTAGTTAGTGCATCAACTGGAGAAATGAAAAAAAGATATGGATTTATTTATGTTAATAAAGATAATGATGGAAATGGAGACTTAAGTAGATCAAGAAAAAAGAGTTTTTATTGGTATAAGAAAGTAATAGAAAGCAATGGAGAAGAACTTTAATATAAACTATATTTAAATATAGAACTTACTGAAATGAGTATAATACTTTTATTATGTTTTCTAATGAAACATTTAATAAGAGTATTATGCTCAATTTTTTATATAAAGGATATTACGGTAATTAGAAAGAAAAGTATGAAATTTATCTAATGTTGATTTGAAAGTCATACATTTTTTTATGCAAGGCAAAAGATATTTCGAAGAGATATATTAAGAAACATTTATATCGGGCTGTAAATTTGAATTATTATCTAAATTGATTGGTTAATCAAATATATAATCAATAAATTCTTATATTAACAACTAAAATTTATATAGGGTAAGAATTATATAAATTTTAGTTATATATTTTTAATAAAAATATGTTTATAGATTAGATTATGATTTTTTATATGCTTATTTTTTGACATATTCCATATACTTCTAGTTATTTTATAACTATGCTTTACATTAGTGAGAGATCCACTTTCATATCGTTTCTTGATTTTAAAGTGTTCTTCCATAATATGATTGTTTAGGTTCAGGGATTCAGATAGTATAGATATTTTATTTTTCATATGAAGGCTCCTTGTTGCAATAGATTTGCATTTATAAAAATTATATTCCTCAATGTAGAAAATTTCAAGAATTGTGAATAGTAAGATGCAAATTATTATATATAGAATTTAGTTTTAATTTACTACATAGTATCCTTAAAACTAAGATGTAATGAGATTATATGTATGAATAGCTTTGTGCTAGAAAATGTAGTGTATGGTATTAAGTTTTTAATATATAAACATTTATGAATAATAATAATTTATATTAGGTTTTAGATATTATTGACATATTTAAATGTTAAGAGTAATATTATTAAATGCAAATGCAAATCGTATGCATGTGGAGGTGCAGATATGAAAAAGAAAATTATTTCAGGAATTTTAGCTTTACTAACTGGTGTTATGCTAATAGGTTGCGGAGCTAATACAAAAACTACGACTGAAAATACGAAAGGCACAAAAGATGATAAATTAAAAATTACAGTTTCAATTTATCCATTAAAAGAGTTTACAGAAGAAATAGCTGGAGATAAGGCAGATGTTACTTGCTTAGTTCCAAATAACGTGGAACCCCATGAATATGATCCGAAGGCTCAAGACCTTGAAGGATTAACTAAAAGTGATGCGTTTATCTATAATGGACTTGGAATGGAAAGTTGGATAGATAAGGTTAATGATGTAATTAAAGATAAAAATATACCTGTTGTAGATTCGAGCACAGGTGTAGAATCTAGAAAAGAAGAGGATGCTATTGATCCTCATAGCTGGTTAAGCTTAAAAAATGCAGAAATACAATCTGAAAATATAAAAAATACTCTTGTGAAATTAGATGAGAAGAATAAGGATTATTACGAGGGAAACTACAGCAAATTCAAAGGTGAATTAGAAAGTCTATATGGTGAATACAAACCTAAATTTGAAGCATTAAATAAAAAGAACTTTATAACAGGACATGCTGCTTTTGGATACTTATGTAGAGATTTTGGGTTGACACAAAAATCAGTAGAAAATCTATTTGCTGAAGGTGAACCAACACCAAAACAATTGGAAGATTTGGTTAGCTTTTGTAAAGAAAGTAATATAAAAACTGTTTTTTCAGAATCACTTGCAAGCCCTAAGATTTCAGAAACTTTAGCAAAAGAAGTAGGTGCAAAAGTAGTACCAATATTAACATTAGAATCTAAAGAAGATGATAAGAGCTATTTGGAATCCATGAGATACAATTTAGATGAGATTTATGGATGCTTAAAAGATGAATAGAAGAATTATTTGTTAAGATTATTGAAAAATTAGCTTTTTCAATTAATTAAAATATTATCATAAAAATAGACTTAGCATTGAAATTATTAATGTTTAAAGTCTATTTTTATAACGTGGATAGTTTATTAAGACTTATGAAATTAAATTTATTTCAAGAGAGAGGTTTTCACATTAATGCAGAACTGGTACAACCTATATTGCTATGAAGACTTATAGAAGTATGTAAAGAAGTCGCTGATAAAAATAAACAAGAACAAATGAAGAAAAGTTTAGGTGACTTTGTTTATAGTAAAGAAAATAATTATATGGAGATGAGTTTTATATGACAAAAGTGGATATAATTTCAGGTTTCCTTGGAGCAGGAAAAACAACACTTATCAAGAAGCTTATAAAAGAAGAATTAAAAAAGGAGAAAGTTCTATTAATTGAAAATGAGTTTGGAGAAATAGGAATAGACGGTGGTTTTCTTAAAAATGCAGGGATTGAAATTAAGGAAATGAATTCAGGATGCATATGTTGCTCTTTAGTTGGAGATTTTAAAAGTGTGTTGAAAGATGCTTTAGAAAAATATAAACCAGATCGTATCATAATTGAACCATCTGGGGTAGGCAAGTTATCTGATGTAATAGAAGCAGTTGCAAATATAAAGGAATATGACAATATCTCATTAAATAGTTTTGCAACAGTAGTGGATTCGATTAAGTATAAAACTTATATGGATAATTTTGGAGAATTTTTCAAGAATCAAATTGAAAATGCAAGTGCCATTATTTTGAGCCGTTCACAAAAATTATCAGATGAAAAATTAGATATATGTGTTAAAGAGATAAAAAAGTATAATAATAAAGCTAGTATTATCACTACTCCGTGGGATGAATTAAGTGGAAAACAAATATTAAGCGCAATTGAAGGCAGCAATTCTCTTGAAAAAGAGGTAATGAATAATGAAAATGTAGAGAAACATAGTTGCAATTGTAATCATATGGAGAAGCAAGAGCACAGTGATAAAGTTCATAAATGCCATTGTCATAATCATGAAAAAGATAATAATGAGACTCATGGATGTCATTGTCATCATCATGAACATCATCATGCAGATGAGGTATTTGCAACCTGGGGAATAGAGACTCCTAAAAAATATAAGTACAGTGAATTAGATAATAAATTAAGAAAATTGATACAATCAAAAGAGTATGGGGAGATTTTACGTGCTAAAGGCATTGTTCAAGATGTTGATGGAAAATGGATTGATTTTGACTTGGTTCCAGAGGAATATGAAATTCGTTATGGAAATGTTGATTACACAGGTAGAATATGTGTTATAGGAGTCAACTTAAATAATAATAAATTAGAAAGACTATTTTGCTAAAGATATTTTAATAATTGGGTATTAAGTATTTAAGAAAAGAATGAAGACGTTAGATATACTAATATAGTTTATTTAAATTATAAGTTTTATTTTGGATAAAAGTATGCAATTTTGATGTAGATCAGGAATTTGCACAAGTAGCTTTTATCCTTTTTTTATCTTAACATGTAAATGATTCCGGGTTGATATTATATAGGTTCTAGTGTAATTTATTAATTATAAAGCTATTTAATCGCATTACTTGATATCTTAAGATAAACTTTGATTAATTAAGCTCTTAAGCGTCGATAAATTAAGGAAATTATAAAATATTTGATAATAATAAGTAATTTTAAACTTATGATAATTAGTAGTAATGATTTATAATTTAAGTAAGATTCATATTGACATTAAAATATTGTAATTATCTTTTAATAAAATTATATTGGTAAAAGATAAAGTTTGAGTTATAATGTAGGAAGAAAAATGGATATTAATGGAGAATGAAAATGGAAACAAAAGAAAGAATGAAAAATTTAGTTCGAAGAAATTGGTTATTTATATTTATGGTAGCAATGTTACAAGCTAAATCAACATTGCTATTATCTATGCTAAGGACACAAGATTCATCAAGCATAAGTTTAGGAAGTGCTTATTTTGATAGTCCAGTACTTTGGGTGCATATAGCAATAATAGTATTAGTATGCAGTCCAATATTTCTTTTTAAAGAAAGGGGGAGGCTTGGTGCTGCCTTAATAATAGATATTTTAGTGACAATTCTTTTTGTTGCAGATATCTGGTATTATCGTTCAAATGAAACCTTTTTATCTATAAGACATTTAATGCATACTGAGATATTTAATCCGGAAGGCAAAAGTTTATTTAATTTTAGAATAGTGGATTTAGTATTTATCATTGACTTTGTAATGCTCTTCTTAATACATAAGTTTATTAAAGTTAAAGAAGCGAATGAAAGTCAAGCATATTTTAGGATAGCAAAGACCTTGTATGTATTTATCGCAAGTGCACTTGTTATATGGCTTGGTTATTATACAGTAGATGTCAAGCAAATGGATCAAGGGAAAAATGTATTTAGATTGTCTTGGGCGCCATTTCAGACTTTTGGAGATATGAGCCCACTTGGATATCATGGTTTTGATATTGAGTTCTATAAAAATAAAAATAAAACTTTAACAGATGAAGAGAAAAAAGAAATAGAAAGTTGGTTTAACGATAATAAAGAAGATTTACCTGACAATAGTTACAAGGGAATGTTTAAAGGAAAAAATGTAATTGCACTACAAGTAGAGTCTTTGGAGAACTTTGTCATTAATCAAAAAGTGTATGGACAAGAAATAACACCAAATTTAAATAAGTTATTGTCAAATAGCTTGTATTTTAATAATATACGTGAACAAAATAATTCTGGAACAAGTTCAGATTGTGATTTGATGGTTAATGCATCAGTACTTCCTATAAGAGAAGGTACTACAGTATATTCTTATCCTTGGAGTCAATATAATACACTTCAAAATATTTTAGAAGGTAAAGGATATTCTACAGTTTCTACTCATGCAGAACCACCTGGAAATTGGAATTGGACAGAAATGCATAAAAGCTATGGGGCTGATAAAATATTAGATGTAGGAAAGTTTAATCAGGATGAAATTATAGGTTTGGGACTTTCAGATGAATCATATTTAAAGCAAGTAGCTCAAAAGTTAAAAGATGAAAAACAACCTTATTATGCATTTATGACTACGTTGACAAGTCACGGTCCTTTTGAGATGCCAGAAAATAAAAAATATTTAAACCTACCTAAAGAACTTGATGATAATATGCTAGGAAAGTATTTTCAATCTGTAAGATATACCGATGAAGCTATCGGAAAGTTTATAGCAGAATTAGATAAGGAAGGTTTATTGGATAATACGGTAGTTATGATTTACGGTGATCATTGTGGTGTTCATAAGTTTTATGAACAAGATATAGAAAATGCGCCTTTAGAAGGAGATTGGTGGAAGGATAATCAAAGAAAGATTCCTTATATGATTTATTCAAAGAACTTAAAATCAGAAGTTATATCAACAGCTGGTGGTCAAACAGATTTTAAACCGACAATATTATACTTGCTTGGCGAGGATAGAAGTGAATTTGAGAATAATTCAATAGGAAGAGTATTAGTGAATACGAATAGAGATGCTACAATCTTAAATGAAGGTCAAATTGTAGGAAACCCAAAAGATGAAAAAGAAGTAAAGCATCTAAAAGATGAATTCAAAGTTTCGGAAGCCATCATTGAAAAAAATTATTTTAAAAATAATAAGGAACATTAATAAATTATAAAATACATAATTAATACTGATTTTTAATGATAAATTTTAATATGAGATTTAACTTTTTAAAATCAGTATTAGTTATTTAGTCTAATAACATTTTTTATTAAGAATCAGTTAAAAGGAAGTGATGGATTACTTTGAATATTAAAAAGATACTTACAGTTTTGTCAGCATTAATTGCACTAAGCTTCATTCCAACATTAAATGTACAAGCAGATGTTACTGATACAAATATAACATCAAGCATTGGTTGGAAAAACGAAAATGGATCTTGGTATTATTATAAGTCTGACAACACAAAAGCAATTGGATGGATTAAACCGGATAATAATTGGTATCATTTAGATGAAGATAGTGGTAAAATGACAACTGGATGGTTAGAGGATAAAGGAAACTGGTACTATATGGATGATAATGGGGTTATGGTAAAAGGATGGAAACAGTTAGATGGTGACTGGTATCTTTTAACTGATTCGGGTGCTAGAGCAACTGGAATTCAGCAGGATAATTCTAATTTATATTATTTCAAAGATTCAGGGGTTATGGCTACAAATACTGGATGGACTAAGATAAATGATAAATGGTACTATTTTGATAAAGATGGAAAGATACATACTGGATGGGTTGAGAATAATGATAAGTGGTATTACTCAAACGATGATGGAAGTATGGTAACTGGTACTGATAAAATAGGAAATACAACATATGTGTTTAGTGATACTGGTGAGATGGAAACTGGATGGGTTAATGTGAACAATAACTGGTATTATTTCAATACTGATAGAAGTGTTGCGACAGGGTGGATAAATCTTGATGGAGTATGGTATTACCTAAATGATAATGGATCAATGGCAACAGGATGGGTTACATCAAATGGAAGCGACTATTACTATTTAGATCCTACTTCAGGAAAAATGCTAACGGATACTACCATAGATGGATATAAGATTGGATCGGATGGAAAAAGATATAAGCCACTTAATACAATTCCTTTAAGCACTAGCTCGAAGGGGTCAGGTGATACTATGAAAAAAATATATAACTCAGTAAATGATTCGGCAAATAAATATGAACTAGATTCAAAATTGATACTAGCTATAATTAAAGCAGAGTCAGATTTTGATCCAAAAGCAACGTCAAGCTCAGGCGCCACTGGATTGATGCAGATTATGCCTCAGAATTATACATATCTTGGAATGACAGACGGATATGATATAGAGCAAAATATCGATGGAGGGTCAAAATTACTAAAAGAATATCTAAACCAATTTAATGGTGATGTAAAAATAGCAATAGCAGCTTATAATGCTGGACCACAAAATGTAAAAAAAGATGGGGTCTTATCAGATGATGATTTATGTAAGATGTCACAAGGGGTTCAGGATTATGTTAAGAGAGTAATGCAATATTACAAGGATGGAAGCATTGCTATAGATGGAAAGAATCTTATAGAAGCATAAAATTAACTTCGTATTCAATTTAATTATATTTTAGCTAAAAAATAAAAAAGGGAGTGACAGGTTGTTTTGAATATTAAAAAGAGACTCACAGTATTATCTGTATTAATGGTACTAATTTTAATTCCAGGATTAAATGTACAAGCTGCAACTAGTGATACTAATATGACATCAAATATTGGTTGGAAGAATGAGAGTGGAGTTTGGTATTATTATAAGTCAGATAATACAAAAGCGATTGGATGGATTAGACCAGATAATAATTGGTACTATTTAAATGAAGATGACGGTAAAATGAAAACCGGATGGGTAAAAGACAAAGGTAACTGGTATTACATGGATGAAAGTGGAGCTATGGTAAAAGGATGGAAACAGTTAGATGGTGATTGGTATTTCTTAACTGATTCAGGAGCTATGGCAACTGGAATTCAGAATGATGGTTCAAATTTGTACTATTTCAAAGATTCAGGAGTAATGGCAATCAATAGTGGATGGAATAAAATAAATGATAAATGGTATTACTTCGATAAAGGTGGAAAAATCCATATTGGATGGATCAAGAATAATAATAAATGGTACTATTTAAAGACTGATGGAAGTATGGTAACTGGTATTAATAAGATAGACGGTACAACATACAAATTTACTGATAGCGGAGATATGGAAACTGGATGGATTACTATAAACAATAATTGGTATTACTTTAATAATGATGGAAGTATGGCAACAGGATGGGCTTATCTTAATGGAGCGTGGTATTACTTAGATAAAGATACAGGAAAAATGCTTACTAACACTACTAAAGATGGATATAAGATTGGATCTGATGGTAAGAGGTATGAAGATTCAAGTCAGAATACTTCTGGACCAAGTGGCAGCGGAAGTGCGTCAAATCAAAGTTCTACTGGATCAAGTAGTAGTAGTGGAAGCACTTCAGGTCAGAGTCCTTCTGGATCAAGTAGTAGCGGAAGCACTCCAGGTCAAAGTTCTTCTGGTTCAAGTAGTAGTGGGAACACTTTAAGCAAATATTATGGTATAGATATTAGTAATTATGATGGGTACATAGATTTTAATTCAGTAAAATCAAGTGGAGTTCAATTAGTGTATATAAAAGCAACTGAAGGAACAACTTTTATAGATCCGTATTTACAGGCTAATTATAATGGGGCTTCATCAGCTGGATTAAAGGTTGGCTTCTATCACTTCTTAGTTGGGACAAGTGCTCCAGAAACTCAAGCCGATAATTTTTATAATAGCATAAAGGATAAAAGAAACGATTTGAAGCCAATGTTAGATATAGAAGCTACAGGATTTGATATTATGGATTATGCTTTAAGATTTATAGCCGAATTCAAGAAAGTAAGTAATATGGATATAGGTATATACACATATAGTAGCTTTATTAGCAATCTAGACGGCAGATTATCTAACTATCCTTTATGGGAAGCAAATTATAATAATACTCCATTTCAAAACCTGCCAACAAATAAAATATGGTTTTCAAGAGTTGGACATCAATACAGTGAGACAGGATTTGTTAATGGAATAAACCATGATGTTGATTTAGATGAATTTACACAAGGAGTTTTTAAATAATTAGCTATAAATACTCAGTATATATGTTGCAATAGTATACTTAACCTTAAAAGTTCTAATAAGACGAATATTTAATTAAGGTAAATTATAGAATTCAATAGCAACATATACTATGCTGCTATCTAATAAAAAACTATTAAGACACACATAGATAAGACATAAGAGGGATGAAAAATGAAGTATAACAATAGGAATAACCCAAATAAAAACATTAAAGTAGCAAAGATCACAATTCTATTTATTATTATTTCCATATTGGTTATAACAGTAGGTAACATAGTAATGCAAAGATTTTCAAATAATACAAAAACTGTACAAGCACTTGATGGTAACCAGAATGCAAAATCTGAATCAAGTGATAATCAGAGTAAAAGTGAAACGGATAGTGACGAACTTAAATCAGAAAGTAATTCAGAAGTAGAAAACTCAGCATTTGTAGAAAAATATTTAAATCAGCAAATGAAAGGACAAAGGCCTGATGGAGCTGATGGTAAGAAAGTTGTTTATTTGACTTTTGATGATGGGCCATCAGAAACAGTTACCCCTCAGATATTAGATATTCTTAAGAAAGAAGATGTACATGCAACTTTCTTCCTTATAGGAAAATATATAGATAAAGATCAGGCAAGCAAAGATTTAGTAAAAAGGGAGTTTGATGAAGGTAATGCAATAGGTAATCATACTTATTCGCATGATTATAACTACTTATATCCAAATGGAAAAATAAATTTGGAGAATTGTATGTCCGATTTTGAGAAAACAAATCAATCTTTGAAAAATATTTTAGGACAAGATTTTTCAACAAGAGCTGTTAGATTTCCAGGAGGGCAAATGACTTGGGACAAGAAAGATCCGTCAGGAGCAGAAGCTATGGACAAAGCGTTGCATGACAAGGACTATCATCAAATTGATTGGAATTCGTTATCTGGAGATGCAGAAGGTGCTCCTAAAAAAGCAGAACAGTTAAAACAAGAAGTTATAAAAACTGTGGCAAACAGGGAAAAAGCAATAATATTAATGCATGATACGTACGGAAAAGAAGAAACAGCAAAAGCATTGCCAGAAGTTATAGAATATTTAAAGGGACAAGGATATGAATTTAAAATTATAAAATAATTATTAGGCAACTGGACTTGTTGTTTTGGGGATTATGCCTTATATGACTATGCTAATTTTCATTTAATGTTTATATAGCTCTTTATGCTAATAAAACACTAAATGAAAGTGGCATAGTTTATTTTTTTATATAAAGATAATTTTTTAATAGTTATATTTGGCACAGTTTATGACATATTCAATCTAGATAGTTAAGGATTTTTAAAATGGATATAAGTATTCAGTTTTGGGATTAGGATCTTTTTCTATATGTTCGACTACTATAACTGGGTTCACTGCATACTTAACTGTTTCAGTTTTAAGTTTGCCCCTTATTTTTACCCATGTATCCTTACTGTAGATTTCTTGATTATTACTATCACATTTAATTCCTACAACTTGTAAATCAGCTGCACAACACGCCATTACAAATCTACCCACTATGAATTCATTATCGTTAAGGGTTGTGTCTTTATAAACAAATCCTGTTATTTCTATTTCTTGTCCATCATAGTTATTTGCGTTCTCTGTAAGTTCATCAAAGGAGTGCAGAAAATTGTTGACATCTACTTCTATAACATTATCTTTAATATATAAATCATCATCATATTTACCCTGTTCAACATTGTTAATCTTTTGGTCTGAGGGATTAGGCTTAGAATTGTCATAAGTTAAATTGGTGCTTAATGATCCGCTAAAATTTGCACCTATATCATCAGTTTTTATTGAAGAATTTGCACTAGTACTTTGCATGAAAAATACCATAACTAAGGGAATGATGAAGACTACATAATTCCTTAACTTGGTATTCTTCTTTTTGGTTCGACGACTGTCTGTAATTAGAAATAACGCAATTGCAAACATTGCTAGCATTCCCAAAATGGCAAATGGAATAATTCTTGGATGTACATACATTATTATTTCATTATTCCTAATTATCTTAAAGTAAAATATCCCGAAACATAGCAATATCAGTATTTTAATAATTATATCTGAACTAATTCTTTTCATATGCTACCCCTTTCAATTAATTTATCTATAATAGCCATGGAATATATGATAATATATTGAGCTATTTTTCAATATTATCAAGTTAATTTGCAGTTAATCAAAATGCTAAATGATACTAAAATAATAGTAAATATTAATTTTAATACAAATTTCTTTTTAAAGCTTCCAAAAAGCATTATTGTATTTTTTACATCTAACATGGGGCCAACTACCAAAAATCCAAGTATAGAGCTTATTGGAAAGACTCTTAAAAAACCTTTGGCAACAAATGCATCTGAAGTTGAACAAACTGAAAGTAAGAAAGATAATAAAATCATTACAAGAAGAGAAACTCTACTATCATTAGAAATGTAAGTATTGCTACTTATAAATGTCATACTTTGAAAAATACTAGATAAAAAAGTTCCAATAATCATATATTTACCTATATTAAAGAATTCATCTCCTGCATGAACGAATATTGCCTTGACTTTTTGTAGATTACTTTCTGAATAATCCTGTTTACCATCACAAAAACCGCAATCACATGTATCTATATCAGAATTATTTTTTAAAATTTCTTCATCCTTCTTAGTAGTAAACTGCATAATTAAACCTACTAAAACAGAGATTAATATTCCAGCAGCTAACCTGTAAATTACGACAGATATCATACCTGGAAAAGCATAGAGAGTTGCAATAATTGCTATTGGATTTACAATTGGCGCTGCAAGCATAAATGTAATTCCTGCTGCTATAGGAACATTCTTTTTCATAAGCCCTTTAACCACAGGGATTGTACCACAATCACATATTGGAAATAATAAACCTGCAAAAGCTGCAATTACACAAGATAAAAAACTATTTTTTGAAAATAGTTTAATAAATGTATCTCTTGATATACAAATTTGAATTATTGAAGATACAAAACTCCCAATAAGAATGAAGGGAAAACCTTGAATTAATATGCTTATAAATACATCATAAAATTTTTTAAATCTATCTAAATATGCACTGGATATCTTAATATTTAATGTTGACATTGTAATCAAAAAAATGAATAAAAATAGTACAAAACCTGAATATAAAAAAGTATTAAAGAATGAAAAACCATGTCTTGTAGTTTTTATATATTCTTTTTTATTTGATATTTTATTATCTGTTATGTATAAATGCCTTAGTATATCAGCAGTCTCATTAATATTTTCAATTTCTTTTTGTATGTTTAAAAGTTCTTTTTTATCTAACTCGACTACATTGTTCAAAATTATAGTTTCACTATTAAAAATATGAGTGCTAATAATACTTTTCATATTTCTGAAATACATATTAAAGCTTGTTGTATCAATAGTATTTATTATGTTATCAATTCTACATATACTCTTTATCTTTTTTGTATTAAATATATTAATTACTTTAGTAGAATCTTTCATACCATTTATTTCGATAAAAATCCTATTCGGAGCATGTTTACTTACGATTTCGGTTATATAATTTTCATCAATTTCTTTATTCTTATCAACATTAATTACTACTATTGGATTTTTATTATTCAAGTCATCCTGTATTTGACAGTCTCCAAATTCATCTTGTATAATAACGATAGCTTCATCTTGTAATTCTTTTCTTTTTAGCATAGAATTTATAAACCTCGTTTTTCCAGAGCCAAGAAATCCAAGAACTATTTCTACATTTGCTTTCATATTTTCACCTCAAAAAAGCCTATTCAAATTATTTACGAATTTTTTATTTTAACAAGTTTTGGTCTACATTTAAATAAATTATATATATCTACACAAAAAATTACAAGAATAGTACTTACATATGCTATTCTTGTAATAAATTATTAATAATGAGTTTGTATCTTGTTCATTTAAAATTTATTAATTAGAAAATTAAGTAAAATCCTTAAAGTATTTCGTTGATGTACATATGTTGCAATTAGTTCTCTACATTATATGCCTTGTCCAGTTATTCTCTAATCATATAGATTTTAGCACGGTTTTGTTATTGAAAAAGATATATATAAGATAAATTTAAATATGTTATTTCCTTTTTTTAATAGAAAAAGCTATTGAAATATTTATTATAAAACTATATATCATAAAATTTCTAATGTTTATTATTTCTTCAAATTAGATTCAACCATAAGTTCATAGAATTGTTTAGGGGAAATGCTGTATTCATTCTTAAAGGCTCTAAAAAAATTTGAGTAATCACCAAATCCAGATTGTTTGTAAACGCTATTTATCGGATAATTTTTAAGAATTAATTCTTTAGCTTGTATTAATTTTTTTTGTACGATATACCTATGGATTGTAGTACCAGTATACTTTTTGAATTCTCTAGATAAATGGAATTTACTAAGATAAAATTCTTTAGAAAGCTCATCAATTGTAAGTTCTTCATTAATATGATTATTAATATATTCAACTATTCCATCAATTAAGCTGCTCTTCGTCACATCAATGTCAAAATCAGATTTATGACTTAAAACAAGATTATTTAACTGTATTATAAGTTCTATAATATAGGCTTTATATAGCAAATCTTTACCTAAGCCTTTGTAGTTTTCAAGTTCAAGTAGCTTGCTAAGTTGTGCTCTTACATTCTGCTGAATTTGAAAATCAGCTCTTATAACATTTGCTTTCTCTACGTTTTCAAAGCACTGGGTAAGATCCGTTTCTGGCGTTGACAATTCATGTAGAAAAGATTTGTTGATCCAGAGTACAATACGCTCATAAGGCATTTTCATGCTATTAATAACAGCGCGGTGTAGTTCTCTTGTATTAATTAATACTATGTCACCTGATTTTAGATTGTACGACTTACCTTCTATCAAATATGTAACATCTCCAGAAAGGTATAGATAAAACTCATAAAAGTCATGATTGTGTAGGTATTGAAATGGTACATCAGTATTTAAGAAGTGAAAGATTTCGTAGTCACTGGAAAGCATATGTTTTCGTGTAAAAAACTCATGTATTTTTCTTTTCATTGATATCACCTCTTCGACGAATTGTATAAATTGCGATAAAATTACTGAATTATTAAACAATTAAACGTTTTAAATTGCGAAAGAGATTATTTGTATAAGTGATTTTTAATAAAACTGAGATACATTATATTTTACTATAGCAATTTTTGCAAGTTTTGAAGCAATTAAAACATATTTTTTATATAGTTGTATAGCTATAATTTAATCATAGCAATTAGGGAAAAGCAAGTGAAAAGATTTACTATACAAATCTTTGTAAACGATTCTTAGACAGCGAGACTATACTCATAATTACCATACAAGTATGGTAAAACACGTCAATGGGAGAGAATATAAGTATGACTTTTAAAATAAGTAAGAATTCTACGAGTAAGGTTATATATCATAATCTCAGAGAAGAAATTATTAATCTATATCTTGAACCTGGTACAAGCATTTCTGAAAAAGAACTTTCTGAAAAATATAATGTAAGCAGAACTCCAGTTAGAGAGGCTTTTGTTCGATTAGCTCAAGAAGGCTTAGTACAAATTTATCCTCAGAAAGGCACAGTTGTTTCATTAATTGACTTATCTGCTGTTGAAGAAGAAAGATTTTTACGTGAGCATTTAGAAAGAGCTGTAGTAAAAGAAGCCTGCATGGAATTTCCAAAGGAAAATATATTGGCTTTGGAAATGAATTTAAAGTTTCAAAAAATGTATATAGAAAATAAAGACTATAAAAAATTATTTAATACAGATGAAGAATTTCACAAGATAATTTTTGAAGGATGCAGCAAAAAGAGGATATGGAATAGTATTAATGATGGAAGTACCGAATTTCAAAGAATTCGTGTATTAAGATTAACAGTTAATTCTAGTTGGGATAATATCTATCTGCAGCATAAAGAAATATTTAATGCTATAAAAAATAAAAATCCAGATATGGCAGAAGAATTAATGAAGAAGCATTTAAATATGGTCATCTTTGATAAAACACAAGTAAGAGAAAGTTATCCTAATTATTTCAAAGATTAGGGTTATATAACACACTTAAATATTAGATGCTATGATATAAAATCATCTGATATTAAAATGAATTTTCAATTTAGGGAGGTGAGGCCTATATAGAGCATTCAATTTAAACTCTTTATATGCTGGCAAAAAAACTATACGGTAAAACCAAATTAGATAAAATGACAGGAGGTATATTATTATGAAAATGGGTTTCAGATGGTATGGTGAAGGTAACGATACCGTAACACTTGAGCAAATTAAACAGATTCCCGGTGTAGAAACGATTGTTTGGGCTCTTCATGATATGGCAGCTGGTGATGAATGGCCTATGGAAAAAATTCTTGAAGTAAAGAAATCAGCTGATAAATATGGATTTAACTTAGATGTTGTTGAAAGTGTTAATGTTCATGAGGATATTAAATTAGGACTTCCAACTAGAGATAAGTATATTGAAAATTATAAAAAGACAATAGAGAAACTAGCCAAAGTTGGTGTAAAAGTAATTTGCTATAACTTTATGCCAGTATTCGATTGGTTAAGAACTGACTTGTATAAAAAAACAGAAGATGGTTCAACAGCTCTTTTCTATGAAAAAGCAAGGATTACAAATATAGATCCAATGGAGTTGGTTAACAAGATAGCATCAAATCCAGATCTTACAATGCCAGGTTGGGAGCCAGAAAGATTAAAGAATCTGACACAACTTTTTGAAGCATATAAAAATGTTACAGAAGAAGATTTATGGAATAACTTGAAATATTTCTTAGAGCAAATTATTCCTGTAGCTGAAATCAATGATATTAAGATGGCAGTTCATCCGGATGATCCACCTTGGTCAATATTTGGTTTACCAAGGATAGTTAAAAGTAGAAACGACTTAGCAAGATTATTAAAGCTTGTTGATAGTCCATATAACTGCCTTACTCTTTGTAGCGGTGCTATAGGCTCAAATCCTAATAACGATGTGCCAGCAATGATAAGAGAATTTGGAAACAGAATTGCCTTTGCTCATATTAGAAATGTAAAGATTTATGAAAATGGTGATTTTATTGAAACATCTCATAGAACTTGTGATGGCTCATTAGATATATGTGACATAGTAAAAGCTTACCATGAATTTGGATTTACTGGATATGCGAGACCAGATCATGGAAGACATATATGGAATGAGCAGTGTAGACCAGGTTATGGACTTTATGATAGAGCTCTTGGAATTATGTATATCTGGGGGATATGGGATACACTACAAAGAACTAAATAAGGCTTAAGAATAAATAAAATTAGAGATTGCAATAAAATCTTGGATTTATTAATCCTAAGAAAAAGATAATTAAAATTGGTAATGCTATTAATAGTAGTTTTAAAGAGGTGAAAATAGGAATGAATAATGCCAAATTAATACTAAGCAAAGGAAGTATTAAAAACAGCGAGTTATGGGAAAATGCTGGAATAGAACTTCCAAGGTTTGATCATGATAAGATGTCAACTTTAACTAAGGAAAATCCTACTTGGGTGCACTTTGGAGCAGGAAATATATTTAGAGGCTTTATAGCGATGTTGCAACAAGAACTTTTAAACAATAAAAGAGTAACTGGAGGTATTGTTGCTGTAGAAGGATATGACTATGAAATAATAGATAAAATTTATGCGCCTCATGATGATTTAAGTTTGTTAGTAATTATGAAGCCAGATGGAAGCTTGGAGAAAAAAGTTGTAGGAAGCATAGGAGAAAGCCTAGCTTGTGACTATTCAAGAGGACAAGATTGGAATAGATTGAAAGATATATTTTCAAATCCATTATTACAAATAGCAAGTTTTACGATAACTGAAAAAGGTTATAGCGTAAAAAATCTATCTGAAGAAGATAAACAGATGGATTGGAACATCCTGTAAGTATTATTGCTAAAGCTACTTCATTAACATATGTGAGATATAAGAATGGACAACTTCCAATAGCTTTTGTAAGTATGGACAATTGTTCAAAAAATGGTGAAAAGCTTCATGATGCAATGGAAACAATAGCAAAGAAGTGGACTGAAAATGGATTAGTTGATAAAGGCTTTCTACAATATATCAATGATGATAAAAAGGTATCGTTCCCTTGGAGTATGATAGATAAAATTACGCCTAGACCATCTCAAAGTGTTAAAGATACTTTAGGAGAAAACGGTTTTGACAGTACTGAGATTATATGTACTAATAAGAATACTTATATTGCACCTTTTGTAAATGCAGAAGGACCTCAGTATCTTGTTATAGAAGATGATTTCCCAAATGGACGAATGGCATTAGAAGAGGCTGGAGTATTTTTAACAAACAGAGAAACAGTCGAGAGAGTTGAAAAAATGAAGGTTTGTACTTGTTTAAATCCGCTACACACTTCTTTAGCAGTATTTGGATGTTTACTTGGATATAATTTAATTGCAGACGAAATGAAAGACCAAGCTCTAAAGAAACTAGTAGAAAAGATTGGGTACGACGAAGGAATGCCAGTTGTTGTTGATCCTGGAATATTAAAACCTGAAGATTTTATTAAAGAAGTACTTGAAGTTAGACTTCCGAACCCATATATACCAGATACTCCTCAAAGGATTGCATCAGATACATCTCAAAAGGTTGGTATAAGATTTGGGGAGACAATCAAGGCTTACAGAGATAGAGTAGATTTAGATACTAAAAACCTTAAATACATTCCGCTTGTTATTGCAGGTTGGTGCAGATATTTAATGGGAATAGCTGATGATGGTAATGCAATGGAATTGAGTCCAGATCCATTATTAGATGAACTAAAGAAATATGTAGCTAATATAAAATTAGGCACTATAGAACAATTAGGAGATACTCTAAAACCGATACTAATGAATGAAGAAATTTTTGGCGTAGATCTTTATGTTATAGGATTAGGAGAAAAAATTGAAGGTTATTTCACCGAAATGATTTCTGGAACTGGTGCTGTTAGGTCTACTTTAGAAAAGTACTTAGAATGCAGATAGTTTATGGTGAAATTGAGATATGTAAAAAAATAACATTTTTATCATTCCAGTTTATTATATTCTGGCAAATAATATAAACAAAGAATGATAAAAATGCTAAGAAAATTATTAAGAAATATATTATAACACAAATTGTACTAACTAACAATCTTGCTTAGATTATGAAGATTTAAAGAAATATTAGAATTGGGAACATAATCTAAGTAATGAAAATTTACAAAGATTAGTGTAAAAGAAAACGTTATAGTAGGGTGTTGGATATATAAAGATTACGATAATGTACTCTAATTAGCAGAGTGTGTACCGTTAAAGAAAATCCATTCAATGCTTTACAAATATTAAACTTTTATTTGAAAGTAGGATGATGAATTTGAAGAAATTTATGGATGAAAATTTCTTATTATCTAATAAAACAGCTATGGAGTTATATCATAATTATGCAAAGAATATGCCTATTATAGATTATCATTGTCATATTGATCCTAAGGAGATATATGAAAATAAAAAATTTAATAACATAACTGAAGCATGGTTGTACGGGGATCACTACAAATGGAGAGCAATGAGATGCAATGGTATAGATGAAAAATATATTACAGGTGATGGCAGTGATTATGATAAATTTTTAGCTTGGGCAAAAACCATACCTATGTCTATAGGAAATCCTCTTTATCATTGGACTCACTTAGAGCTTCAAAAGTTCTTTGGAATATATGAACCGCTTGATGAAGAAACTGCTCCAGCAATTTGGAAAAAAGCAAACGAATTGTTAAGTGGAGAAGGATTTAGAGCAAGAGATTTAATTACAAAATCAAAGGTTGAAACTATATGTACAACTGATGATCCTACTGATACTTTAGAATATCACATTAAGATTAAAGAAGACGAGAGTTTTAATGTAAATGTTTTACCAACTTTCAGACCAGATAAAGGAATAGAAATAAACTTAGATGGTTTCGTTTCATGGGTAAAAAAATTAGAAGGAATATCGGAGATCACTATAAGTAATTATGATGAATTTCTAAATGCATTTGACTCAAGAGTAAGGTATTTCCATTCGGTTGGATGTAGGATAGCAGACCATGGTATAGATGGGATAGTAGTTTATGCAGATGCATCAAAAGAAGATGCAGCAGCTATATTTGCTAGAGCCTTAAATGGTGAAGTAATAAGCCTTGATGAAGAAAAGAAGTACAAAACTTATACATTAACACATGTATTTAAACTTTATCATGAGCTTGGATGGGCTATGCAGCTTCATATAGCTGCGCTAAGGAATAATAATAATAGAATGTTCGAAAAAATAGGCCCTAATACAGGATTTGATTCAATTAATGATGAGAGTATAGCGTACCCATTATCTAGACTTTTAGATTCTGTAGATAAGGAAAATTCACTTCCTAAAACAATTTTATATACGTTGAATCCAAAGGATAATTATGTTCTTGGAGCTATGATAGGAAATTTTCAGGGAGAGGGGATTCCAGGAAAAATGCAATTCGGTGCAGCTTGGTGGTTTAACGATAATAAAGATGGAATGATTGAACAAATGAAAGCGTTAGCAAATCTTGGATTATTAGGCCGTTTTGTTGGAATGTTAACGGATTCTAGAAGTTTCTTATCATATACAAGACATGAGTATTTTAGAAGAATTGCCTGCAATTTAATAGGAGAATGGGTAGAAAATGGTGAAGTACCAGGAAATATTAAATTGCTAAAAACAGTTGTTGAAGGTATATGCTACAACAATGCAAAGGAATACTTCAATATTTAAATAGAAGATTGCTAATTAAAAATATTAATTAAAGAAAGAGGTAGATTATATGTCTATAAAAGATAAAAAGATTACTTTACCTAGATGTATTGGATATGGATTAGTTGATATAATGGGCGGCGGAGCCTTTACAATAATTGGAGCTTTCTTATTGTTTTTCTATACAACTTATTGTGGACTTACACCTATACAAGGGGCATCTATTGTTGCAGTTGCTCGTTTTGTAGATGCAATTGCCAGTCTTTTTATAGGTAGTATATCTGATAATTTTTATAAAACTAAGCTTGGAAAGATATTTGGAAGACGTCGTTTCTTTTTATTAATTGGAGCGCCATTAATGGCAATTTATGTATTAATATGGACAATAGGAATGAATTACTGGTTTTATTTAAGTTGCTATTTATTATTTGAAATAGTTGCAGCCATGGTATTAATTCCATGGGAAACACTACCGACTGAAATGACAACTAACTACTCTGATAGAACTAAAATTTCTACTTGCAGATTAGTTATTTCTTCTTTAGGTCAGTTCTTAGGGACTTTTGTTCCTGCACAATTGATTGGACATTTTGGCCAAAAGAATCCTTATGCATATTTCTATAATGGATTATTTTTTGCAATATTGTATGCGATTTGTATATTTATAACATATAAAGCGACTTGGGAAAGAGAAATTACACCAGCGATGGAGCAAGAATTATTGGCTGCATCTCAATCTAAAGGGAATAGGAATTTTAGTGATTACTTAAAAGTGCTTGGGGAATATGCATCTACATTTAAGCTAAAAAGTTTCAGGAAACATTTGGGACTGTATTTATTATCGTTTACTGCTGGGGATATATTTAATGCTGTATTTTTATTTTTCTGTGTTTATAATTTAAAGGTTTCATCATCTTTTGGTGCATATTTGCTTTCATTTAGCATTATTGGTATACCAGGAACAATTATAGGTGGAATTTTATTTTTAAAACTTGGACCTACTAAATTATATAAGATTACGTATACATTTATGATATTAAGTGTACTAGCATATTATGGAGTTTATTTAGCTGATCCTGAAGCTAAGACTGCTATTTTACTTGGAATATCTATAGTTTACTTTGCATTTAGATCCTTGGCGGTTCTAACTCCTTGGACAGTGTTCCCATTTATTCCTGATGTTGATGAAATTGTTTCGATGAAAAGAAGAGAGGGACTTTTTGCAGCAGTTATGACTTTTACTAGAAAGAGCACTGTAGCTATTGCTACATTTTTAATCGGCGTTGTGTTGCAAGAAGGAGGATTTGTTAAAGGTCAAGAGGTTCAATCTCCTCAAACAGTACAGATTATTGGATATGTTTTACTTATTGGATGTGTTGGTTTGTTTGCATTATCATTAATACTTGCATTTACTTTTAAGCTTAATAAAGAAACTCATCAGATATTAATAGATGAAGTTGAACGTTTGAAAAATGGTGGTTTAAAAGATGATGTTGACTCAAACACAAAAGAAGTTGTTGAAAGTCTTACTGGATATAAATATGAGGATGTTTGGAAACAGAATTTTACACAAGATAATTTAATGAATAGTATCAGTTAAGTTATTTTGCTACTCTCATAATGTTATATAGATATAGGTTGTTAAATAATTGAGTTTTGACAGTTGTTGAAAAAAATCATAATTCAACAACCTATATAACAAGTTTATAAACGGGCAATCTACGTCTTAATAGGTTGTTGATAGATTAATAAGTATAAATTAGTAGTTTAGGAGGAAGTTACATGTTATTAAAGGAATTTATGTCTATAAATAGAATACAGAATGGTTATTTAGTGAAGGGGGATACCGCAGATATAAAAATAATTTTTATGTCAGATGATATTATACGTGTTAGAGCTTCTTTTGATAGAAAGTTTGAGGAAGCATCTTATACATTGGTTACGACTGCATGGGAGGATCGTTTTGATTCTTTACTTGCAGAAGAACGTGAAAGAATAGAAGCATTAGATATTCCTTTTAAAGAAAATGAAAAAGAAATTATATTTTATACAAAAACATTAAAATTAGTACTAGCTAAATCACCATTACATTTTTCTATATATAAATTAAATGGAGAAAAGTTATATAGTGATCTTGCAGATAGAGCTTTTGAATGTGATCAACTAGGAAGAATTTCTCATTATAATGAAGTTGATTTACAAAATGATCATTTTTACGGATTTGGTGAAAAGACTGGAAAGTTAGATAAAATGGGTAGAAGAATGCGTATGTCGCCTAAAGATGCAATTGGGCATGATCCTGAATTTGGAGATCCTTTATATAAACATATCCCATTTTATATTAAGTTAAATAACAATAATCATCATGCCATTGGACTTTTCTATCATAATTCCTATGATTCAGTATTTGATATGGGTAATGAAATTAGTGGATACTGGCCTCGTTATAGTTATTATCAAGCTGATGGAGGAGACATTGATATATTCTTTGTCAATGGACCAAAAGTTGAACAAGTCTTAGATAATTACACAAAACTTACAGGAAAGCAGGCAATGCCTCCTAAACAAAGCTTAGGTTATACAGCTTCTACAATGTATTATGCTGAACTCGAAAAAGATTGCGATAAGGAAATATATGAAGTAATTAAAAAGCATTTTGATGAAAAAATGTATATAGACAACTTTAAATTAGCATCTGGTTATTCTTCTGGAGAAGAAGATAATTTAAGATATATTTTCAATTGGAACAAAAAGAGATTTCCGAATCCAGATGAATTTATGGAAAAAATGAATGAAATGGGCCTTAATGTTATACCAAACTTAAAACCAGGTATTTTAGCTAAGCATCCTTATAAAAAAGAATTTGAAGAAAATGATGTATTTATTAAAAATCCAGATGGAAAAGGAGATTATAATGGCCGTTGGTGGGGCGGTGTTGGAAGATTTGTAGATTTTACTAAGCCATCTGGTAGAGAAACGTGGAAGAAGCTACTTAAAGAAAATATTTTAAGTAAAGGAACTATAACTGTTTGGAATGACAATTGCGAATATGATGGAATAGAGGATCGTAATGCTGTATGTGATTTTGATGGAAAACCAGGTACTATGGCTGAACTTAAAATAATGCATTCTAATTTGATGGCTTATGTTGGAAAGCAAGCTGTAGCTGAACTTTATCCTAATCGTCGTCCATATATTATAAATCGTGCCGGATTTGCAGGTATTCAAAGGTATGCACAAACATGGGCAGGAGATAATTTAACAGATTGGCGTACATTAAAATTTAATATAGCAACTATTGTTGGAATGGGATTATCAGGAGTAGCAAATACAGGTTGTGATATTGGAGGTTTTGCAGGAGGTGCTCCAGAGGGAGAACTATTACTAAGATGGATACAAAATGGTATATTCCAGCCAAGATTCTGCATTAATTCAGCTAATAATGATAATACTGTTACTCAGCCATGGATGTATGAAGAAAATAATGAATTTGTACGTAATGCATATAGTCAACGTTATAGAATGTTACCATATCTTTATTCTTTAATGTATGAAGCTCATACTACTGGTAAATCAATAATGCGTCCATTACTCATGGAATTCCAAGATGATGCTAATTGTTATGATGATCAATATATGACATTTATGTTTGGGCCATCTGTTTTAGTTGCGAATGTATTGGAAAAGGGAGCGAAGTTAAGAAAACTTTACTTGCCAGAAGGCTGTACTTGGTATGATATGAATAACAATATGGCTGCATATAAAGGCGGACAAGTAATAGAAATTCCAGTTACCCTTAACAGTATTCCTATGTTCTTAAGAGGAGATGGAATTTTCATAACAAATGAAGAAGTAAAGCATATTACTACTGATAAAATGAAGACATTAGACATTTTAATAGGTGGAGAAGCAGAAAGAAGCTTTAATTTCTATAATGATGATGGTGTAACTAATGATTTTGAAAAAGGTATATATGAAAAGACAGAAATCAATGTAAGCGGAGGAGCACGTAAGAAAATTTCTTTCAAGACAACAGGAAGTTATGAAAGTGGAATATCTGATCTTACAATTAAATTAGTAAGTAAAGAGAAAGGTGCATATTGGGTTTCTGTAGACAATGAACAAATACCTCGTTTCTTAAACAAATCATCTTGGGAAAAAGCAGAACAAGGATGGTATTATGAATTATCAGATAGAACAATGTTAGTAAAATGCAAGAAACCAGTAAAGAAAGAATTTGATATTGTTGTTTCTTGTGAAAGATTTGATTTAATTGGTATGGGAGACGAATAGTACTGAATGCTTAAACCTAGACTTATACCATGACTCACCGAAAGGACAGGTACTCTGTTGTTTCGGTTACTGAGAATAAGTTTAGGATTTCTACCATCAGAAGTTGCACCATTTCTGCATGTTCCCCAGACAAGCTGGTGACAAGCAAATATGGAACAACTTCTGATGAAGAAATGCCTGAAACTTATTCTCTAATGTAACACTGCATATTATGACCCTTGTGGTTACAAAAGAGTACCTATCATTTCTGGTAAAGCATATTTTAAAATGCATAAGTCCAAGCTGTAAGGTATTTATCTAATAATTGAAAAGGTAGTTTAAGAATTTATATAAGCAAAGGAGATTTATTATGGCATTTCAAGAAAAAAGTTTTGAATCATTTAATAAAAGGGATATGGTACAAGCTTGGATTTATACTCCTTTTTGTAAACCAAGGGGAATTATCCAGCTTGTGCATGGTTATCATGAACATTCACGTAGATATATGCACATGATATTAAAATTGAATGACGCAGGTTTTATAGTTGCAGCGGATGATCATGTAGGTCATGGAAAAACCGCTTATGTTTCAAACAATTGGAGTGATTGGGGAGATAAAGGTTATATGACAATGGTGGAGGATGAACATACTCTTCGCAAAATTGTCCAAGACGAATATCCAGGTTTACCTTATTTCATGTTTGGGCATAGCATGGGATCGATGATTGCTAGATGTTATTCTACTATTTATGGAGAAGGAATTGATGGTTTGATTTTATGTGGAACTTCAGGAGTAATTCCAACAGCGAGTTCAGTAATACCTGTTTTTAAAAATTTAATAGATGAAGGCAAGGGGGAAGAGGTTGATCCTTCTTGCTTAGAGATGCTCATGGGGTGGATGTGGAATACAGAACGTTATGAAGAAAATCCTGTTACTTCAAATACCTGGGCATGTGGTGATCCTGATGTAAATGCGGACCATGCAAGAGATATATATAGTGATCTTCTAATGCAGCCTAATATACGTTCACTATATTATTTTGCGAATTTGATGAGTGATATTGTTGGAATTAAGTGGGCAGAAAAAGTGCCAACATCAATTAAAGTTTACAATATTGCAGGAGATAAAGATCCAGTTGGTCTGTACGGAGAAGGCGTTTATGCTGTGTCGAATTGGCTTGCAGAAACAGGGCACATGGTAAAGACAAAAGTTTATTCAGGATATCGTCATGAAATACAATATTATTTAGATATTAGGGATGAAGTTGAAGATGGAGTCATAGATTTTGTGAACTGTATTATTGAGAAGTAGATAAGCATTTCTCAGTTTGCTAAAATAGTTGATAAGATGAGGCTTATATTGTAAATAAGGTAAAAATTATAAAATAAATATACTAGGAGATAGCATTATGAAGATAAGTAATAAAATTATAAGTCTAAAAAATATTGATAATTATTTAGAAATCACTACCAATGCAGCTAAATATAGAATTATACTTTTAAATGATGATATAGTAAGAATTCGCTGTACTTTTGATGAGGAGTTTCAAGAAGAAGCATCATACGCTTTAGTTATGACAGCTTGGAAAGATAAAATGGACGAGTTATTAAAAGATGAAAGAAAACAAGTAGAGGCAATTAGCAGCAGATATGAAGATTTAGGTAATTATATTGTATTAGCTACAAAAAGTATAAATATAAATATTTATAAAGAACCTTTTGGAGTAGAGATTACAGATAAGCAAGGTAATATGCTACATTCAGATTTAAAAGAAAAATCATATGTAAAAGATAGCTTAGGAAGAATTTATCATTATTCATGTATGGATGATGAAGATTATTTCTATGGATTTGGAGAAAAAGCTGGGTATTTAAATAAGAAAAAGAGAAGAATGAGAATGCATAATGTGGATACTATAGGATATGATTCAGAACATACAGATCCATTATATAAGCATATACCTTTTTATATAAAATTTAATAATAAAAATAACATAGCTAGCGGAATATTCTATAACAATTCATATGATTCTACATTTGATATGGGATGTGAAAGAAGTGGGTATTGGAATAAATACAGTTATTTCTGTGCTGATGGTGGAGAATTAGATACATTTTTTATTTATGGACCTAAAATCAAAGATGTGGTGAGAAATTATACTGATTTAACAGGAAAAACTGCAATGTCTACAAAGTACTCATTAGGATATATGGGATCAACTATGTATTACACAGAATTAGATAAAGATTCAGATAAAGCTATCTTACGATTTTTAGATAGATGTAAGGAAGAAGGAATTCCTTGTGATGGTTTCTTTATGTCATCAGGATATACTACAGGGGAAGATGGAAAGCGATATGTGTTCAATTGGAATTATGATAGATTTAAAAATCCAGCAGACTTTGTAAGTCAATTGAATGAAAAAGGGGCTTGTGTAGCACCTAACATAAAACCAGGTATGTTAATTTCTAATCCGCTATACAAAGAATTTGATGAAGCTGGTGCTTATATAAAGGATGACGAAGGAGAAAAATCTCAAACAGATAGATATTGGGGAGGTCAAGCTTCTTTTGTAGATTTTACAAATCCTAAGGGAAGAGAATTGTGGAAAAAGCATTTAAAAGAATCTTTAGTTTCGCTAGGAATTACATCTATATGGAATGATAATAATGAGTATGAAATAAATAATACAGAAGCAATTTGTCATTTCGAGGGCATGAAGAAAGAAATAAGTGGTTTAAGACCAATAATGCCAAATTTAATGGCATTTATGGCAAAGGAAACAGTCGCAGAAGTTTATCCAAATATAAGACCATATATAGTGAATAGGGCTGGATTTGCAGGGATTCAACGTTATGCTCAAACATGGGCTGGAGATAATAATACAAGCTGGAAGAGTTTAAAATTCAATATTCCAGTAATGCTTGGAATGGGCCTTTCAGGAGTTGCAAATCAAGGATGTGACATAGGAGGATTTTTTGGACCAGCACCTGAACCAGAACTATTTGTAAGATGGGTTCAAAATGGAATATTCCAGCCAAGATTCTCAATTCATTCTTGCAATACTGATAATACTGTTACAGAACCATGGATGTATCCATCTTATACAAAATATATAAAAGAAGCTATAAAACTTAGATATAAATTAGTACCATACTTATATTCATTGTTATTTGAAGCATCTAAAGAAGGATCACCAATTATGAGGCCTTTAATATATGAATTCCAAGATGATAAAAAGTTACTTGAGGAAAGCTTTGATTTTATGCTTGGAAGTTCTATTTTGATTGCAAACGTCCTAGAAAAAGGTGCAAAAACAAGAAAAGTATATTTACCTGAAGGAGCTGTTTGGTTTGATTGGGATACAAAACAGACATATGAAGGTGGACAGACGATTGAAGTTGAAGTTTCATTAAACTCAATTCCTATGTTCTTTAGAAGTGGAGCAATAATTCCAATTGCTGAAGGCTTAGCTAATATTCATAATGATTCAATAGAAACACTTAAGCTTCTAATAGAGCCATCAGAGGAATCAAGCTTTGTATTATATGAAGACGATGGTGTAACTAATAACTACAAAAATGGTGAATACTTAAAGACGTTAATATCAGTGAAGAGAGAAAATAGTGTTAAAATTGCATTTGAAAAAGAAGGCGGATATGACAAGCAGCCTAAAGAAATTAATATAGATTTAATATGTAAGGATATAGCTCCAGTTCAAGTTAACTTAAGAGATAAAAAGCTTGCCATGTTCCTAGATATAAAAGAATGGGAATTAAGCGAAGAAGGTTGGTATTTTGATATAGAACAAAAAACAACTAAAATAAAATATAAGAACATAAATGAAAATTATGATCTTAATGTTAATTTTAGCGTTAAAGATTTAATTTCTATATAAATTGCAATATGCATAGTTATATGTAAATATACATGAGAAAAAAGTATGATATAGATGCATTCATCTTACTTAAGATAGTTTATGGTTGTAAGAAATTATGGCACTAGTTATAATAAAATAAATGAAAAAATAATATAAATAAATAGAAGAGAATAAAATTAATAATTAATTCTATTTAGAATTTGAGGCTAGAGAAGAAGTATCTTTAGCCTTATTTTTTTTGTATTATAGTATATAATAGAAATTATAGGTAAATATTTTACAAGAAAATTTTGAGTAAATACATGTTGTAGAATATATAAACGAGTATGGAGGGATTAAGGGATGATAAAACTTATTGCAGCTGATATGGATGGAACACTGCTTAATAGCAATCATAAGATATCAAAGGAAAATATAGAAGCTATAAAAGTGGCTGAGAAAATGGGAGTGAAATTTGCAATTTCTACTGGAAGAATGTATGAAGATGTTAAACCCCTACTTGATGAATCTAATTTAAAATGTCAATGTGTCGTTCTAAATGGCGGAGAATACATAGATGAGAATGGAAAGGTATTAGAAGGAATTTACATTGATAGTAAGCAAGCAAGAGAAATTATAGATATGATATTAAAGGAAAAAATTATAGCTGAAATTTATACTAATGATGGATTATATAGTGTGAATACAATAGAGGAAGCATTAACTGAAGTTGCATACAGAATTATGGTATTCGACCCAGAAACAACTTTTGAAGATGCTATGGAAATGGCTAAAAATCATCCTCATTTTATTAATTTAAAATATGTTAAAGATATAAACGATTTTTTGAATAGTAATGTTAAGATAGGAAAATTTGTTGCATTTTATAACGATGAAGAGACAACTAAAAAGGTAAAGAACAAATTGGAATCAATAGGGGAACTTGCTATAGCATCAACTTTTACTAAAAATATAGAAATAAATAATAAAAATGCACAAAAGGGATTAATATTAGCAAGAGTTGCGGAAAAAATGGGGATAAAAAGAGATGAAGTAATGGTGATTGGGGATAGTTTTAATGATTACTCAATGTTTACTGAATTTACTCAATCTGTTGCTATGGAAAATGCAGTACCAGAAATAAAAGAAATAGCCAAGTATATAACTGATACCAATGACAATGCTGGAGTTGCTAAA
The DNA here is from genome assembly GCF_002969175.1 of Clostridium sp. MF28. Taxonomy (NCBI): domain Bacteria; kingdom Bacillati; phylum Bacillota; class Clostridia; order Eubacteriales; family Clostridiaceae; genus Clostridium; species Clostridium sp. MF28. The sequence goes on along the minus strand of NZ_CP014331.1, from coordinate 2,641,271 downwards.
GCTATTTATAAGGCTTTGAATTTAGAGAACAAAAAATATTAAAAGTAAATTTATATAATTTGTATGGAGAATATTAAACCGCTATGTTCTGGAATAAAGCCTTCTAGAACTATAGTGGCTTTTTTATTATACAGATAATTGATTTTAACTTTTTATAAATACTACTTGACATCTTTTGGTGAAAGCGTTAACATTATATTAAGTTTAGAAACCGGTTAACTAAAACGATAAACTAAAGCTAAAGTATAAAAAATATTGAAATTTAAACTCAAGTTTAAAAAATCAAAAATATTTGAAGTAGCGTGATAAGCATAGGGGGAATGTAAGAAGATAATCGATATTATTATGAACTCGCTGAAGGAATAATAAATTTTATAAATTGAACAAATGATTGCACAATAAAGCTAAAATTGTTTTTAATTATTAAATTATATGGAAATTAAAATGATTATTATGGGAGGATATGAAATGGATAAATCAAGTATTCAATTAACTTCTAAAAGGTGGAAAAGATTAATACCAGTAGCATTTATTACTTATAGCCTAGCTTACTTGGATCGTGCAAATTATAGTTTTGGTGTTGCAGGAGGTATGGGTGAATCTTTGCATATTACAGCATCGATAGCATCTCTTCTATCCGCCTTATTTTTCTTAGGATATTTCTTTTTTCAAGTACCAGCAGCATGGTTTGCAGAAAAGAAAAGTGCTAAAAAATTAGTTTTTTGGAGTTTAATATTCTGGGGGATATTAGCTGCTTCAAATGGCTTGATAACGAATGTAAAAGTTTTAATGGTTACTAGATTCATACTTGGAATAATTGAAAGTGCTGTTATGCCAGCTATGTTGATTTTTTTAAGTAATTGGTTTACAAAAAAAGAACGTTCAAGAGCAAATACATTTCTAATTTTAGGTAATCCAGCTACTGTTTTATGGATGTCTATTGTATCAGGATATTTAGTAAATTCTGTAGGATGGAGATGGATGTTTATACTTGAAGGAATACCACCAATTTTATGGGCGTTCTTCTGGTTGAAACTTTCAGATAATAAACCAAAGGAAGCAAAATGGTTAACTGAACAGGAAAAGAAAGATATTGATATGGTGATGGAAGAAGAACAAAAAGGCATAAAACCAGTAAAAAATTATAGAGAAGCATTTAAATCACCTAAGGTAATAATTTTATCATTTCAATATTTTTTCTGGAGTATAGGTGTTTACGGTTTTGTAATGTGGTTACCATCTATTCTAAAGGCAAGTCCTCAAATTAGCATTGTTTCAGCCGGTTGGCTATCATCATTGCCATATGCTTTAGCAGTAGTATTGATGTTAGTATCGTCTTATTATTCAGATCGTACCGGAAATAGAAAGACATTTGTTTGGGCATACTTATTAATAGGTACATTTGCATTTTTTGGTTCATATTTAATTGGGGCTTCAAACTTTTGGCTATCATATATTTTACTTGTAATTGCAGGAGGGGTTATGTATGCACCTTATGGTCCGTTTTTTGCAATAATTACAGAAATATTACCTAAGAATGTATCTGGAGGAGCAAGTGCCTTAATCAATAGTATGGGTGCACTAGGATCATTTGCAGGCTCATATGTCGTAGGATATTTGAATGGTATAACAGGCTCAGTAGATGCATCATATATATTTATGTCAGGGTCACTTTTATTATCAGTATTTCTAATGATTGCGGTTAAAACTTCTAAGGCATCGAATAAAATAGAAAATGCAGTAGAGGCTTCATAAATTAGTAATTCATTAGGTTATTGAATTTATACTATAAAAAGAATCTTATACAAACTAGACCTAATATTTAAGAGATAGAGGTAAGTCTTTTATTTAAAGTTTTTGTAAAGGATATCTAGAATAATAAACTTAATCAGATTAATATATAAATGATCGTGTAATGGCTTGACATTTTTTGGTGAAAGTCTTAACATTATATTATCACTTTAGAAACCGGTAAACTAAAACGATAAACTAATAGTGAATACGATTGTTAAAGCGATTTAATCTGATTGAGTTGATTAATAAATATGTTAAAGAAAAATAGAGAATAGTAGCATAAATTATTGAATCTTTGACAGTTAAGATTGATAATAAAAGTATTGAATGGAGGAATAAGTTATGCTGAAAAATTCTACAGATAAACAAAAGAACGTAACAATTGCAGATGTTGCTGCTTATGTAGGAGTCTCTAAGACAACAATATCTAGATATCTAAACAAAAATTTTGAATTTATGTCACAGGAAACTCAAGAAAAAATAGATGAAGCAATTAAAGTATTAAAATATAGGCCAAATCGTATAGCTCAAACACTAAAAGCTAAAAATTCCAATATAATTGGGGTAACAATTGCAGATATAGGAAACCCATTTTCTTCATTACTAATTAAAGGAATAAATGACGTATGTAGAGCAAATAATTATCAGCTACTTGTAACAAATGCTGACAATCTAGCAGAGAGAGAAAGAGAGAACATAGAATCCCTGTTAGATAGCCAAGTTGATGGTTTACTAGTTAATACTACGGGTAATAACTATAAATATTTACAAGAGTTTAAGGATAGTGATAATTTTAAACCAATAGTATTATTGGATAGATTTATAAATCCATTAATTTATGATTCGGTGACAATGAATAATGCAGAGGTAACAAGAAACATATTAGATGAGTTACTAAAGAATGATTATGATCATTATGTATATTTTTCAGAAGACATAAATGGGATAAGTTCAAGAATAGAGAGAAAGAAAGCAATGGAAGAATTTCTATCTAGAAATGCAAATACGTCAGGAGAAACTAATATTATCAAAAAAAATGATATAAATGATATAAAAGAAATAATAGAAAATATTCTAAATAAAAATAAAGATAAAAATATATGTTTCTTTGCAAATAATGATGAAATTTTAAAGGTTCTTATAGAATGCTTATATGATTTAAATATAAGAATTGGAGCAGATATTGGTATATTTGGTTTTGCTGAGGAGAAATGGGCCCGATTAATTGGCCCAGGAATTACATCAATAGATGAGAACCCATATGAAATGGGAGAAAGAGCAGCTAAGCTACTATTTGAAAGAATAGATGGAAGTAGAAAAGATGATTTTATCTTAGAAGAAATACCGGTTAAAATACATCTAAATTACTCAACAAGAAATATAAAAAAATAAGTGGGGATAGTTATGAATCAACTAGGTATAAATTTATTAGTATTTAAAAATGAATTAGATAAAGGGATAAAACAAGAACAAATATTAGAGCAAATAGAGGCATTAGGTGTTCATATAGCTGAAATAAGAAGAGAATGTCTAAAGAACTTAGCGGAAGAAATTCCGATTATAAATAAATTAGCTAAAGAATTTGGAATAGAATTATATTATTCAGTTCCGGAGAAAGTAGCTTGCGAAAAGAAATTAAATCCAGATATTAATGTTTATTTTGAGGAAGCAAAACTGATGGGGGCAAGTCACATAAAATTCAATATAGGTGACTTAGTAGAGTTAAGCTTAGATGAAATAAAAAAATTAAGAGATATTATTTATAAATTTGAGATTAAAGTAACAATAGAAAATGATCAAACTCCTGAAAATGGAAATTTAAAATGTGTAATAGATGCTATTGATATTATAAACAAAAATTCATTACCAATCGGATATACTTTCGACTTAGGCAATTGGTATTGGCAGAATGAAGATCCTGAAAATGCATTTGATATTTTACGTTCAGCTATTACAGTATTTCATTTAAAAAATGTAGAGTTTCTAAATAATAAGCCTACTACAACTTTACTGTCAGAAGGACAAATTAATTGGAAGGCAATGTTAAAGAAGTTATCTAATAATGTGCCAGTAATGATCGAATATCCAATTAGAAATGAAGATATACGAGGAGAATTAGAGGAAGTAAGAAAAATTTTGCTATAGATTGGCAACGGAAAGGGTGAAAAAAATGAGTGAGATTATTACAATTGGTGAACCAATGGTAATGTTTTTAGCAGATACTAAAGAACATCTTAGCAATGTAGAACATTTTACAAGGTTAATTGCTGGAGCAGAACTTAATGTAGCTATGGGACTAAGAAGACTTGGACATACAGTTACATATATAAGCCAAGTTGGAGAAGATCCATTTGGGCAATATGTAAAGAAATATCTAGAAAATGAAAATATAGATACAACTTTTGTAAAGACATATAAAGAAGCACCAACAGGATTTCAATTTAAAAATAGAACTGATGAGGGGGATCCAGAGGTACTATATTTTAGAAAAGGAGCGGCAGCATCAAGAATAACTAAAGATATTTTAAATGAAATAAGTTTTTCAGATGGAAAGGTGCTTCATATCACAGGAATTTTTCCAGCATTAAGCAAAACAACTTTAGAAACAACATTTAAAGCTATAGAAAAAGCTCACGAAAATGGTATGCTTGTTACTTTTGACCCTAATCCAAGGCCAGTATTATGGGAGAGCAAGGAAAAGATGATTCAAGTGACTAATGAGTTAGCATTTAAATCAGATATTGTATTACCTGGTTTCAGCGAAGGAAAATTATTTACAGGAAAAGATTACAAGGAAGAGATTGCTGATTTTTATTTAGACAAAGGTGTAAAAAAGGTAGTTATAAAAATGGGAACTACCGGTTCGTATTCTAGGGAGAAATTAGAAAATGGACAAATAAAAGAAGCTGAATGTCCAAGCTTTGAAGTTCCAGTTTTAGATACAGTAGGAGCAGGAGATGGATTTGCAGCAGGAGTTATTAGCGGAATTTTAGAAAATCTTGAAGATAATAAAATTTTAGAAAGAGGAAACGCTATTGGTGGAATTCAAGTAATGCATCTAAGTGATAATGAGGGATTACCAACAGTAGATGAATTAGATAATTTTTTGAAAAATTATAAAAGAAAAGTTTCATAAGAATTTAAGGAGGATAAAATGAAGTTACAAGTTGCAATAGATAGGGTGTCTTTAGAGAAAGCAGAAAACTTAGTTAAAACTTTTGATGGATTAGCAGATATTATTGAGATTGGAACATCTTTAATAAAAGACTATGGACTTCTTAAATTAAAAGATATAACAAGCCAAAAAAGTAAATCTCAAATGTTAGGAGATATAAAAACAAGTGATGAAGGTGCTTATGAATTTAAACAAGGTTTCAAACAAGGATTTGATATTCTAACTGTGATGGGGAGTGCATCACTTGGAACTATAGAAAAATGTCACGAAGTTTCTGAGCAATATAATGGGACAATGATGATAGATTTATTAGAATGTTCAGATGAGAAAATTAAGGAAATATCACACTTCAGCAGTGCTATTTATTGCATACATTCCTCTATTGATAAAGAAAAACTAGCTAATCCAGGTGAAACAGTGAAGCGATTTAAAGAACAGTTTCCTTCAATTAAAAGAATTGCAGTTGCAGGAGGAATAACATTAGATTCCATACCAGAATTGAATAAATATAATATAGAGCTAGTTATAGTAGGATCAGCAATAACTAGTGCTGATGATAAGGTGGAAAAAGTAAAAGAGTTTAAGGGAGTAATAGATAAATGAGAGTAATAGATCAAATATTAGAAGAAATTAAAGATGTAATAAGCAAAGTTGATGAAGAAGCGATTAAAAAAATAATGGATGTACTCCAAAAAGAAAAAAAGATTTTTGTAGATGGCGAAGGTCGTAGCGGATTTCAAGCAAAAGGATTTGCAATGCGTTTGATGCATATTGGTTATAATTCTTATGTTATGGGAGAGACAATTACACCAGCTCTCAAAAAGGGAGATATATATGTTGCAATATCAGGTTCTGGAAAAACAAAAAATACACTAAGTAATGCAAAAGCAGCAAAGGATTTAGGCTTAACTATAGTTGGAGTTACAAGTAAAAAGGACTCTCCACTTGCAGAAGTATCAGATCTTGTACTTGAGGTTCCAGGAAAAACAAAGAATGATACCGGTGTTTCGTCAATTCAACTACTAAGTTCATTATTTGATCAATCTGTCCATATAGTATTAGATGATTTATGCTTATTAATGAGTAGAAGAGATAATTTATCAGATAGTGAAGCAGCAAAAAATCATATCAATGTAGAATAATAGTTTTAAGAATTATAATTAATAAAGGGGTAGATTAAAATGAGATTTTTTTTAGACACAGCAAATGTAGAACACATTAAAGAAGCAAATGAAATGGGAGTAATATGTGGTGTAACAACAAATCCATCATTAATAGCAAAAGAAGGAAGAGACTTCAATGAAGTAATAAAAGAAATTACAGAAATAGTTGATGGACCAATAAGTGGAGAAGTTGTAAGTGAAGATGCTGAAGGAATGATAAAAGAAGGAAGAGAAATTGCAGCAATTCATAAGAATATGATAGTAAAGATTCCAATGACAGCTGAAGGATTAAAGGCAACTAAAGTATTAGCAAGTGAAGGAATTAAAACAAATGTAACATTAATATTCTCAGCAACTCAGAGCTTACTTGCAGCAAATGCAGGAGCAACATATGTAAGCCCATTCCTTGGAAGAGTAGATGACATCTCAATGATAGGTATGGATTTAGTTAGAGATATAGCAGAAATATTTGCAGTTCATGGAATAGAAACAGAAATAATAGCAGCAAGCGTAAGAAATCCAATTCATGTAATAGAAGCAGCAAAAGCAGGCGCAGATATATCAACAGTGCCTTATAGTTTAGTAATGCAAATGTTAAAACACCCATTAACAGATCAAGGATTAGAAAGATTCAAAGCAGACTGGGCAGCAGCATTTGGAAAATAAATTGCCGAAGTAAGGAACAAGCTTTTGTTCCGGTTTCTAAGAAATTTTAACGGGTGCTTCTAAGATTACAAGTTGTATCCAAAATGCTAGTCTCAAAAACAAGTTTTGAACAAGCGTTTTGGAACAACTTATAACCAAGAAGCACAACCGTCAAAATTTCTAATGAAACACTTCACAAAACATGTTCCTTACTTCTAGCATAGATATTTTTCAAAGTATAGTAATAATATAAAGAGTAATATCTATAGGATACATTTTAAAAATACAAGAGTAATTTATAGATATAATGGCTAGATTCTGAAATTAGGAAAGTGTAAATGTTTATGGATAAATATTTTGATATAATGCTTTCGCAAAAGTATGACTATCATTTATGATTTATTCATGTTCCAAATGACAGAGATAAAAATATATATTCTTAAGAATATAAGAATATAAGAATATAAGAATATAAGAAGTTAAGAATGAAAGAATTTAAGAATATAGGAATTTAAGAATTTATAAATGAAAACATAAAACAACTTCAAAAGGTGTGGTAAAATAGGAACCTTTTGAAAAGATAATGAAGGATAGCTAAGATTATTTCAGGTTTGGAATGAATTCGAAGCGCAGCATGGGACTTAATTAGCACAACTAAGAACTTATAAAAAAATATGTCTATGAAATGAGGATAAAGATGAGTAGAGAATTAGATAAATTATCTATTAACGCAATAAGAGTATTATCAGCAGATGCTATTGAAAAATCAAAATCAGGACATCCAGGTTTACCACTTGGATCAGCTACAATGGCTTATACATTATGGACAAAGATGAATCATAATGGAAAGAACCCTGAATGGGATAACAGAGATAGATTTGTATTATCAGCAGGACATGGTTCAATGCTTGAATATTCATTGCTACATTTATTTGGATATGGACTTACAGTTGAAGATATTAAAAACTTTAGACAATTCGGAAGTTTAACACCAGGACATCCAGAGTTTGGTCATACAAAAGGTGTTGAAATAACAACAGGACCACTTGGACAAGGTATTTGTAATGCAGTAGGTTTTGCTATAGCAGAAGCACATCTTGCAGAAAAATTCAATAAACCAGATTATAGCGTAGTTGATCACTATACATATGCTATAGTTGGAGACGGATGCCTTATGGAAGGTATCTCAGGAGAAGCGTCATCTCTTGCTGGAACTTTAGGTCTTGGAAAATTAGTTGTATTATATGATTCGAATAATATTTCAATTGAAGGAAATACAGACATAGCATTTAGAGAAGATGTAGCTAAGAGATACGAAGCTTATGGATGGCAAGTGCTAAATGTAGCAGATGGAAATGATATAGATACTATAGAAAAAGCAATAGAAGCAGCTAAAGCAGAAACAACAAAACCATCTATTATAATAGTTAAAAATCAAATTGGTTTTGGATGTCCAGCAAAACAAGGAAAAGCTTCAGCACATGGTGAACCTTTAGGAGCTGAAAATGTAATTGCTATGAAGGAAAACTTAGGATGGAAGACAGAGCCTGCATTCTACGTACCAGACGAAGTGTACACAAATATGAATGAACACATAGCAAAAGGTGAAAAGACTGAAGAAGCTTGGAATCAGCTATTCAAAGCATATGCAAAAGCTTATCCAGAACTTGCAGCAGAATATACTAAATGGATGAGTGGAGAACTTGATAAAGAAGCTTTATTAAACAACGAAGAACTTTGGAGCTTTGATAAAGAAATGGCTACAAGAGAATCTTCAGGAATAATGATAAATAGATTAGCTAAACTAATTCCAAACTTCATTGGAGGATCAGCAGATTTAGCTCCATCTAACAAAACTCATATGAACGATAGAGGAGATTTCTCAGCAGAAGATAGAAGTGGATCAAACCTTCACTTTGGAGTTAGAGAACATGCTATGGCAGCTATCGCTAACGGAATGTATGCTCATGGAGGACTTAAAGTATTCTGTGCAACATTCTTTGTATTCAGTGATTACATGAAGGGTGCTATGAGATTATCAGCTCTTATGAATCTTCCAGTAGCTTATGTATTAACACATGATAGCATTGGAGTAGGGGAAGACGGGCCAACTCATGAACCAATAGAACAATTAGCAGCTCTTAGAAGTATGCCAAACATGACAGTATTTAGACCAGCAGATTCAAAAGAAACTGCAGCAGCTTGGTACTATGCTGTAACTAATGGAACTACTCCAACATCATTAGTATTAACAAGACAAAAGTTACCACTATATGATGGATGTCCTAAGAGAGCATTAAAAGGTGCATATATCCTTAAAGATTCAAAGAAGGAAACTCCAGATGTACTTCTTATGGCATCAGGATCAGAAGTTGAATTAATATATAAAGCAGCAGATGAACTTGAAGCAAAAGGAATAGATGCAAGAGTAATAAGTATGCCAAGCTTTGAATTATTTGATGTTCAAGATGAAGCATATAAAGAATCAGTAATGCCAAACAAAGTTCGCGCAAGAGTAGCAGTTGAAGCATTAACATCTTTTGGATGGCATAAATATGTAGGTCTTGATGGAGAAGTTATTTCTTTAGATACCTTTGGAGCATCAGGTAAGGCTGAAGTATTATTTAAACAATTTGGATTTACTGTGGAAAATGTTGTTGATAAAGCTATTAAAGTAGTAAAAAAATAGATGTTAAAGTAATCAAATCTACGATACAGTGTAAGCTAAGCGTTCAAATAAGACTATAATGTAAAAAATATTATGAGAAATATATAAGAAAATTTAAGGATATTATTAATGAAGCTGCTACTGGTAAAAAAAGAATTTTTGCCTGTAGCAGTTTTTTTAAAACAACTTGTTTTCTAAAAAAACAAATACCTAAAAAGTAGTATGTGTTCCTAAATTATAAAAAATATATAAAGTGGTTACAGTATATGATATATTGAATTCATAGTAATCAACTTATTTTGATTAAAAAATTTATGTTAATAATAAAAAGATAATGTGCAATGGAGGGTTTTATATGTTTCATAAGAAATTAAAAGATTTCCCAAAGAATTTTTTATGGGGAGCTTCAACATCAGCTTATCAAGTAGAAGGTGCTTATAATGAAGATGGAAAGGGATTATCCGTTCAAGATACAAAGGAACCATTTCCAGGAACACCAGATTTTAAGGTGTCTAGTGATCACTATCACCATTACAAAGAAGATGTAGCATTATTTGCAGAAATGGGATTTAAGACTTATCGTTTTTCAATTGCATGGACTAGAATAATACCAAATGGAGTAGGGGATGTAAATCCAAAAGGAATTGAATTTTATAACAATTTAATCAATGAACTATTATCACACGGAATAGAACCGCTAGTTACTATGTATCATTTTGATTTACCTGATGCTCTTCAAAGAGAAGGTGGTTGGTCAAATAGAAAGACTGCTGATGCATTTGTAAATTATGCAAAAGTATTGTTTGAAAACTTCGGTGATAGGGTTAAATATTGGCTTACAATAAATGAGCAGAATATGATGATACTTCATGGAGGGGCAATTGGAACTGTAAATGATGGAGTAGAAAATGTTGAAAAAGAATTATATAAACAAAATCATCATATGATGCTTGCACAAGCGCAAACAATGAAGTTATGCCATAATATGTGCCCAAAAGCGAAAATAGGGCCTGCACCTAATATAAGTTCAATATATCCAGCAAGTTCAAGACCAGAAGATATATTAGCGGCTAGTAACCAATCATCTATAAGGAATTGGTTATACTTAGATATGGCTGTACATGGTAGGTACAATCCAATAGCGTGGAGCTATATGGTTGAAAAAGGAATCGAGCCAACTATTGAAGATGGAGATATGGAAATATTAAAAGGTGGAAATCCAGATTTCATAGCATTTAATTATTATTGTACAGGAACAGCAGAGGAAAGTAAGATTGATGATAAAGAAGTTTCTACTCAAGGTGGAGATCAACAAATTGCTGTAGGAGATCTAGGGGTTTACAAAGGAGCTTCTAATCCGAACTTGGAGAAAACTCAATTTGGATGGGAGATTGATCCTATAGGATTTAGAAATACTTTAAGGGAAGTTTATGAAAGATATAATTTACCTATAATAATTACTGAAAATGGATTAGGTGCTTATGATAATGTTGAAGAAAATGATACTATAAATGATGATTATAGAATTGATTATTTAAGAAAACATATTGAACAGGCTAGACTTGCTATAACTGATGGAGTAGATTTGATTGGATATTGTCCATGGTCAGCTATAGATCTTATAAGTACTCACCAAGGTTTCAAGAAAAGATATGGCTTTATATATGTAAATAGAGATGAATTTGATCTTAAGGATTTAAGAAGAATAAGAAAGAAGAGTTTCTTCTGGTATAAAAAAGTCATCGAAACTAATGGAGAAGAAATTTAGTCAAAGATAATTAATATAATATTAGAATAATAGTATTAAAAAATAGATACTAATATAAATGAAATATACCAAAGTGTAAGAAATTTCACTTTGGTATATTTTGCTTTTATAATATAGCTGTAAGGAATTTTTATAAACATAGCCTTAAAAGTTTTTTTCAAATACTGTATACTTAAATTAAAAGAACTTTGATTGATAATATAACGAAGATAAATTATAGTATCCACAAAGTCATAAAAGGCTAACTAGTATAGTGTTTTAAATTTTAAGACAACAATATATTCAAGTATGCGTAAATTTAAAAAAGCTAGTTATAAAGGAAGAGGTTGATTAAATTATGTTTAATTATGAAATTATCCAGAGTTTAAACGATTTAGAATTGTCTCTATACAGATATATAATGAAGAATATTGAAAAAGTTGTTTATATGAGAATTAGAGAATTAGCTGATGAAGCACACGTTTCAACAACAACTATATTAAGGTTTTGTAAAAAGTTGAACTGTGAAGGGTATTCGGAATTTAAAGTGAAATTAAAATTGTATCTTGAGGAAAATGAAAGTACTAAAGTAAATAATGATACATCTATAATAGTTGATTTTTTCAAAAAATTAGATAATAGCGAGCTTGATAAAAAATTGAATGTACTTTGCGATTTAATAAAGAAAGCAAGCAATGTAGTATTTATAGGAACGGGAACATCCGGAATATTGTGTAAATATGCAGCTAGATATTTTTCATCAATTGGTAAGTTTTCTATGTACATCGATGATCCGTATTTTCCAAGAAATTATAAGTTATATGAAGATTCAATAATAATAGCAATGTCAGTTTCAGGTGAAACACGTACGGTTATTGATTATATAAGTAATATAAAAAGAGAGAATACTACGCTTGTAAGCATAACAAATAGTGAAAACTGCACAATATCGAAAATATCAGATCTTAATATATCGTATTATGTCCAACAAGAAAGACTAGGAATTAGCGATATAACAACACAAATACCTGTATTATATATTATTGAAAGTATGGGAAAAAGGCTACATAATAAGTTTATAGTAGATTCTTCTGATTATTCTAAGTAAAACTTTAATATCCCTATAAAAGAATGTGTTTATTCTTTTATAGGGATATATTGGTATCAAGGTTTACTTTGCAATTCAGGAGCTGAATTTGATAAAAGATTCATCAAATAGCATATTTCATCATCTGATATTTCTACTTTATATTTGCTAGTTATAAAGTTCAAATTTTCTTTTATTATATTATATAGATTTATATTTTCTTCTAGATAGTTCTCTTTTTGAGGATAAACAGCTGGATTATCTTCATTTCTTAATCGTCCTATTACAAATGATAAATGGAGAATAACGCCAACCATATTTTCATCAGATAATTTAATTAAGAGTTTCTCTTGTAATATATTCAAAAATAGAGTCACATCTTTATAAAGTTCAACACCATCTATATTATATATATTTTCCTTTATAATTTTAGGTAGATTAATCATAGTTAATTTTGAATCAATTATACTTTGTAATTCTTTTAATACATTCATGTTAAATACTTCGTACATTGTATATTGTTTTATAGGTGAATCTACAGGAAAAGATGAAACTATAAAAAGTACCTCATTTTTTTCTTGAAGATTAATTATTTTTTGCTTGAAGTATTTTTTATCTAAGCAGTTTAGACAAACGACTTCAAAATAATCTTTATCTAATCTAAGATTACTTAGTAAGAAGTTTTTAATTGCAATAGCAGCTCCCTCACCAGTTAAGCATGCAGTTACTATTAAAACTTTATCAGAATCGCTAGAAGGATTACTTATATTTTTATGTATTTCTACATAAGAATTTACCATAAGAACATCATTATATATTTCGTCTAGTGATGATCCAATTAGTGCTTTTCGTGCTGCTTCTAAAACGTGTAAAGTTGAAACAAGAGATATCACTTTAATGTCTACTTGAAATTCCTTTTTAATAACATCTGCAAAAGTTGTTAAAGACCCCATATCTACCAATAAGAGATAACCAGCAGAAGTTGGATTGTCCTGAATACCAATCTTAAGGCTTTCTAATACTTTTGATGGAGCAACATCTATTGGAGCGTTTATTGGAATTATATAGTTTTCTCCAAGTAGCCTGTTAGAAACATCAGCCATTGAAGTTGCAGTTGATTCACCATGGGCAATTAGAATAACTTTCACTTTATCTTGAGATTTATCGTTAAAAGTATTATCTGGTATCAAGAATAATGTTAAGTATCCAGCTTCATCTATTGGAATTGATTTATTAATAGTGTTTTCTATGATTTCCTTAATCTCTAGTGCAACAGCAAATTCAGAAGGATAAAGATCTTTTATTCTATTTAAATTAGTGTTTATTATTATTTTGTCACTATTTATTCTATTAATTAATGTGTTGATATGCAGAGCAAAAGCCGTATATAAATTACTATCAAAAATTACAGGAAGCTTTCGAGTTATATGACTTACTATACTATCAATACATTTTAATGTATCTTCATCAATAATGGTTAATAAGTTTTGTTTGCTTGTTTCTTCGGAAACTTCAGAGTTATTTTTATTGAAATGTTTGGCTATATCTTTCTCAAGAATGTTCTCAATATCAATATCTGAAATTTCTAGAGACTTAAGCTTTTCAAGTTTACTTTCTATAAAATCGTAAATAGTATTATCTCCATTATTAAATATAGTGTTTGTATCTTCATTGGAACCATTAAATCTAAAATATTCAATTTCTTCACTCATAAGTTTATTCCATAAAACTCTATGCTCTTTCTCTTTATAAAGACCTTCTTTAATATAAGGAGGTAGTATTTTACTATGGATTCTTACGTCACGTCGTATATTAGTTAGGTATTCAGAGTATGCTTTTGCACAAAGTAGCTGAACGTCGCTTTTCAACTGACCTATATTATTAGGACAATCATAAGAAAGTAATGCTCTAAGAGAATTTAAAGATACATAAATCTCTTTATTTAAACGGATACTTTCATATTTGAAGAAACTTTTAATTAAAAATAATCTTTCATCTAAAGTTCTTTCTTTAAGAGAAGGAATATTAATAACAAGAGGAATTCTTCTTGTAAATGTGTTTAATAAAGCAGAATTTGGGTCCTCTGTTGTAGCTGAAATTATTAATACATCTGATTTTCTGGTTTCTGAATCCCCAATACGTCTAAAAGTACCTGTATCTAAAAATATGAATAGAGCTTCCTGTCCTTCAGGTGGCAATCTGTGAATCTCATCTAAAAATAAAATACCACCATCAGCCTGTTCTATTAATCCGACTTTGTCAGATTCGGCTCCAGTATACGCACCTTTTTTTACACCAAAAAGTTGAGAAGTTAATAGTTGTGGGTTATTAGTATAATCTGCACAGTTAAAAACTATAAAAGGAGAATCTTCTGTTTTCACTTTCATTTCTAATGCATAATTGTGCATTAGAGATGCGAACATAGACTTTCCTACACCAGTAGCACCTAATATTAAACAATTCATACCCTTAGGTGGATATAGTATAGCTGCTTTAGCCTGTTCCACAGAATCTTTAAGAGAAATATTATTTTTAGCTAACAAATCTAACTGAGATTCATTGCTTTGAATCTTATTTTCAGCAAGAAAAAATAATACTGGTCTACCAGAGGATTTATACAATTTACCTTCTTTACAAAGTTCATTTAGTTCATGGCTCAAGTTAGCTCTAGTCATATTAACTAGAGGGGCTAGTGTTTTTGTGTCTATCCCATCTGGAGAATTAAGCTGGAGAAGTTTTTGGTAAATCAAATCTTTTTTAGCCATTATATGTCCTCCTATATAAATAAAAATATTATAGCTACTATAAATAGATTAAGTATTTTCATACGCTATGCTGAAAATCCTACGGCAAATGGACTATATATAGTAAAACTATTTATTATTAAACATTGTTTATTTAGTGTTTATATACAGTTTTGAAATTAATTAAACACTATATATAATTATAAAACACTAAGTGTATTAAGTAAACACATATCATAAAATAAATAAAATATATAACTTTTATTATAAAAATGATATAACTTTTAAATGAAATTATATTATCTATTTTGCTTATAAGTGTTGATATATAGGAGCGATCCGATAGTATGTAAAATTTAAACAGCAAAAAATTAGAAAAAAATTTAAATATTTAATAGTGTTTGGCACAGGTATTGCTATATATATTGGCATGAAGCAATAAAGCATCAAGTAAAACTTTATTCAGTTGGAGTTTAATATATCTTCTGAATTTTAGTTTGACTTATCCAGGAGCATGTAGCCGTTAACTATATTATGGAAAGTATTACGGATGCCAGCTACCGGATGAATTGGAGGAGGAGTACAAATGGATCAATTAGAAATGGCAATAATGAATATTATAATCAATGCAGGAGATTGTAAAAATCATGCTTATATGGCTCTTAGTTTAGTAAACGAAGGTAAGTATGAAGAAGCTGAAAATGAAATGCAACTAGCAAATGATGCGTTAGGAAAAGCGCATGATGCACAAACAGAAATGCTTCAAAAAGAAGCTTCTGGAGAAAAAATAGAACTATCAGTTTTGTTTGTTCATGCACAAGATCATTTAATGACATCTATATCAGAAAAGAATCTTATTGAACAAATTATAGAGTTAAGAAAAATTGTAAACACTTTAGTAAAATAACAAATTGAAACTTGGAAAAGCAAATGAGACAAGCTTTATTTTGTAAATACTATAAAAATAAAATTCGCAAGTAACTTTAAAATTAACACAAAACCGTATAAAAGATATGAAACATATTAAAATTTATAAAAGTTAAATCAAGGAGGAAGAAATATGGTTACAATCAAATTATTCTGTGCATCAGGAATGTCAACAAGTGTTTTAGTTAATAAGATGAAGGAGGCAGCTAAGGCTAAGGGCGTTGATGCAGAAATTATAGCATTTCCAGAATCTCAAATGGATAGACATTTAGATAGTATGGATGTTGCATTACTTGGACCACAAGTAGGATATACTTTAGGAAAAGCAAAGAAACTTTGTGAACCACATGGCATTCCAGTAGAAGTAATACCAATGGTTGATTATGGAATGATGAATGGAGCTAAAGTTTTAGATCTAGCATTAAATCTTGCAAAAAATAAATAATTGAAAAATTAATTATTTTTATAAACTTAACCAATAAGAAATAATTTGCAAAAATAAATAGCATTTGTAGTTTTACATGATTAAGTAAAAATACAAATGCACATATAAAGATATATCTAATCGGTTAACTTATATTCATATTTTATATGAGAAAAGAAAACCTTTAACAACAATTATAGGAAAACAAAATAAATATGTAAGTTTATAAGTAATAATAGCAAATTTTTATTTGTAATTATTCATATTATAATCACAATTTAGTTATAAGGGGGAAATTTATTATGTCACTCAATCAAACACTGAACGAAAAAGTAGTACCAGCGGTAATGAAATTCGTTAATCTTAAAGGTGTTCAAGCATTAAAAGATGGTATGTTATTTACTTTACCATTAAATATCGTTGGATCTATATTCTTATTAATTGCTTGCTTCCCAGTAAAAGCATTTACAGATGGCATGACTGGAGCTTTTGGGCCAGGTTGGAATGATCCATTATTTAAATTACAGCATTCAACAATGGGTATTATGGCAGTAGTAGCTGTTATAGGTATGACTTATGTATACTGTAAAAATGAAGGTCTTGAACCTTTTTCACCAGCAGTAATTGCTTTAAGTGTATTCTTAACTGTAACAAATGATTTTGTTATGTTCAAAGCAACACCTGATGCAACTCCAATTCAAGTTGGTGGAGTTATTCCACAAGACTGGACTGGTGGATCAGGTATGATTACTGCAATTATTGTAAGTTTAGTTGTTTCATTTGTTTATTGCGCAATGGTAAAGAAAAATATTACAATCAAGATGCCAGAAGGTGTACCTCAAGGTGTTGTTAATGCATTCTCAGCATTAATTCCAGCTACAGTTATATTTATAGGCGCAACTGTTGTATATGCGGTATGTAAGTTTGGATTCAATACTTCTTTTGTAGAAATTATATATAAAGTTGTTCAAACACCATTACAAGCTGCATCAGATTCACTTCCAGGAGCTATACTTATTGCTTTTGCTGTTCCATTCTTATGGTTCTTCGGAATTCATGGAGGTATGACAGTATCAGGTATGGTAGGTGCTTTATTAACTGCTAATACTGCAGCTAATGCTAAATTACAAGAAGCAGGGACTTTAGATCTTGCTCACGGAGCTCATATAGTAACTCAACAATTCTATGATAACTTTATTAACTTAGCAGGTAGTGGTCAAACACTTGGATTTACTATATTATTATTAGTACTTGCAAAATCTGCTCAATATAAACAATTAGGTAGATTAGCACTTCCAGCTAACTTGTTTAATATTAATGAACCAGTATTATTTGGTACTCCAGTAGTAATGAACCCAATAATGGGTGTACCATTTATACTTACTCCAGTAGTAAATGCAATATTACTTTATTTAGCAATTGCAACAGGTATACTTGCACCAATGGGTGGAGCATTACCACCTTGGACAGTTCCAGCTGTATTCTCAGGATTAATAATTGGTGGTCCTAGTTATGCTATAGCTCAATTAGTATTCCTACTTATTGGAATGGCAATATACTTCCCATTCTTTAAGAAAGTTGATGCTATGTCATATGCTGATGAATTAGCAGCACAAAAACACGAAAATAGCGCTCAAGCGTAAATACAATTAATTAGCCCTATTATTAACAATTTAAAATAAATTTAAAAACTCTAACATTTCTAATTATTGAAATTATGATTTCTGCAATAGCAGAAGCTCAATGAGAAAATAATTGAAATGTTAGAGTTTACTCAGTATAATTCTGAAAAATAAATGATATAATATGTTAATAATCAAAGTATAATAAAGAATTATTAAAAATTAAATTAAAATAAAGTTGTTTTTTTCAAAAGATTAAATAGGAGTGAGGTAGAAAGATGATATTAATAAACTGTGCATTAAGACAAGACGATATAATAAATATAGTAGAAAATATTGAAGTTGAGAATGAGAAAGTATTTAAATTTGTTAGAAAAGAAGGAATTAAGATACTTTTTGAGTGTAGCCTTAGTGATCAACAAAATGCGGCTGCAATTGCAAAACAATCAATAAAAGATACTGAACTTGGAAAAGTATTATATTTTGGAGTTAGTGTACAATAAAAATTAGATATAATTTAATTATTTATATTGTAAATAAAAAGCATTTTCTTATAGTTAAGAAGATGCTTTTTATTATTCCTATATAATTTGCTTCATTTCTAGTTGTAGAAATTATTTTTTAATGATTAAAATAAATTTAGTGATTAAACAGTTCTTGGAAGTGTTCAAACACTAATCACAATTATATACTTTCATCTAAACACTGGACAATATTACCAAAACGCTAATAAGAATAATCAAACTCTTATATTAGATATTGATTATATTAAGTAAACATATAAAAGATTAATGACAATTTGGATACATAAAAATTTTGTAAACGTTTTATAAATCCGGGGTTAGGATTTATATAGATAATATCAATATATTTAAAATAATGTCTACTAAAAAGCAGAATAGTGTTTGGCATAATTTATGCTATGCAATAGGATAAAAGGAAAAATATTCTAAAAGACGTTAAATGGGGGAGTGTAGAGTGGAAGAGTTAGAAATGGCAATCATGAATATTATAATAAACGCTGGAGATTGTAAAAATCATGCGTATATGGCACTTAACAATGTAAATGAAGGAAAATACGAAGAAGCTGATAAGGAAATGCAATTAGCAAATGATGCATTAGCAAAAGCACATGATGGGCAAACAATGTTCCTTCATAAAGAAGCAAATGGTGAAAAGATTGATATGTCAGTTTTGTTTGTGCATGCACAAGATCATCTAATGACAGCAATAACAGAGAAAAACTTAATTGAACAAATAATCGAACTAAGAAAAGTGGTAAATACACTGGTTAAATAATTAACAAATAGATTAAAATTTCATAAGGACACTTATTAAAAGTTTATATAAATAAATTTATATTTCAGGAGGAATGAACCATGGTAATAATTAGATTGTTTTGCGCAGCAGGAATGTCAACAAGTCTTTTAGTAAACAAGATGAAGGAGGCAGCTAAGAATAAGGAGATAGATGTAGATATTGAAGCTTTTCCAGAAAGCCAAATGGATAAAAATATAGAGGGAGTTGATGTTGCATTATTGGGTCCGCAAGTTGGATATACATTGAACAAAGCAAAAAAGATATGTGAACCTAAAGGAATACCTGTGGATGTTATACCAATGGTTGACTATGGAATGATGAATGGGCAAAAAGTTTTAGACTTTGCCTTGAAGCTAGCAGGAAAATAGTTAAAAAGTTTTTACAATATCATTTTTTATAAATTATTTAATAAACCTTGTTAATTTATATTTACTAATTTTTAAGGAGGAATTATTATGTCATCATCTGGGACAACTTTAAACGAAAAAGTATTGCCAATAGTTATGAAGTTTGTTGGTTTAAAGGGAGTTGTTGCATTAAAAGACGGTATTTTATTCACTTTACCATTAACTTTGGTAGGATCGGTATTTTTATTGCTAGCTCAATTGCCATACCAACCGTTAAATGATTGGCTAAATGTTACATTAGGTGCAGGATGGACTGATCCACTGTTTAAAGCAAATGGAGCAACATTTAACATGATAGCACTTGTTGCAACAATAGGAATAGCATACACTTATGCTAAAAATGAAGGTCATGAACCTTTATCAGCAGGAATAATATCATTTGTAGTATTTATATTAACAACTAGCTCTTCAGTAACTACTAAGAGCGGAGAAACAGTAGGTGATGTCATACCAACAGCATGGTGTGGTGGAAAGGGAATGGTTACCGCAATTATAATAGGATTAATAGTTGGAGCAGTTTACTCATGGTTTATGGCAAATAAGATTACAATAAAGATGCCTGATGGCGTACCACAGGGAGTCGTGAATTCGTTTGCGGCATTAATACCAGCAGCAGTTATAGTGCTTGGAGCAACAATAGTTTATATGATATTTAAATGGGGATTACAAACAACATTTATTGAATGGATATATAAAGTACTTCAAACACCATTGCAAGGTATGACAGACTCATTAGGTGGAGTTTTAGTCATGGGATTTTTAATTCCATTCTTATGGTGGTTTGGTGTTCATGGAGCAACAATAGTAAGCGGTGTAATGTCAGGAATATACAATCAAATACCTTAGATAATGCAGCTATAGTTACAAGTGGAAAAGAATTAACAATAGCAAATGGAGCTCATATAGTAACACAGCAATTTCTTGATCAATTTATGACAGTAACAGGATCTGGTATGACAATAGGTTTAGTAATATGTATGTTATTTTTTGCAAAATCGGCACAATGCAAACAATTAGGAAAACTCGCAATAGTACCAGGAATATTTAATATAAATGAACCAATTACATTTGGAACACCAATAGTAATGAATCCATTTATGGCAATTCCATTTATAATTACTCCAATGCTATCAGGCACAATACTTTATTTTGCAATAGCAACAGGAATAGTTCCACCATTTGGAGGGGTAATGGTTCCATGGACAACTCCGGCACCAATATCAGGACTTTTGACAGGTGGAGTTAGAACAGCAATATTACAATTATTAGTATTAGTGATGTCATTCTTCGTTTACCTTCCATTCTTTAAGAGACAAGATAGTATAAACTTAAAAAATGAATTGGCAGCTCAACATGGTGATAATATTCAGGCATAAGAATTACTAAATAATATTATTATGACAAGGAAAGATTAAAACTTTAGGTAATTAAATTTAAGCTTATCATTTGTAAAAAAGTACAAATGATAAGCTTTTTTTAAATTTGAGTTAATATTAAGATTTACTATTTGCTGGTTCCACATTCCAATTATCTTTAGTAGAGTATACTGAAATTCCAGCAGGATCGCTGCTTGTCTCAAATATGTTAACACCACATGTAGTTAGAACATTGTAAGATTCATTAGTAGTGCTAATAGATTCTTTAGCTCTAGAAATTATTCCTACAATTGGGTTAACATATCCGATAAATGGATACGATGAAGATGTTGGATTTCCATGATGAGGAATCTTTAATACATCAACTTCTTTTCCATCTAAGGCTTTTCTACTAACAAAGTCGTTTTCTGCGCCCCATTCAATATCTGCAGCAAATAATTCTTGAAGATCATGATAATTCAAATAAACAAGTGCAGAGTTATTATTTAGCAATGTGTATTCTTGGTAAGGGTTGGATGCTTCAAAGCTTGGATAATCCTTATCAGCATGAACAAATTGTAAAATATTTTCGCTATCAATATATGATTTTGGTTCAGCTGTAACTAAAGGTACTCCGCTTTTCTTTATAGCATTCATTGTTGCTGTATATACTTCGTAATCATGTTTCATAATTTCTTTTTCACTGGCACTAGAAGTAGTATCATTCATACTTGCAAAATCTTTCATTTCAAAGTATTTTGGAACTAATATTTTTCCGACATTAAAGTTTTTAAGCAAATCAATCACTCCACCAATGTGATCTGAGTGAGGATGTGTAAGCACTACGTAATCTACAACTCCTTTTCCATTAGAAGTCTTGCTAGTGTTAGATTCAATAGCTTGTACACTACTACTAGTAGTAGATTGGAAGAAATCTTTCTTTAAGTTCTGGCTATTTAAGAAATCTATTAATGTACTACTAGTTGTTGTATCACCAGTATCTATTAAAACGGTCTCTCCACTAGGTAATCTTATAAATGCACAGTCAGCATTACCTACATTTAAATGACGTACAAATAGATAATCTTTATCGTTTTTATCTGAACCTTGGTAGTAACCATTTGAATTAAAATCTTCCATAGTTCCGTTTAAATAAAGCTTTCCAGTCGCAACAGAACCATCGGATTTTATGTAATATTTGTGATTTCTAGAATCAACCCAAGTATTTACAACCATTATTCCTTTGTCATCAGAATAATATTCTTTATTTTTATAATAGTAAAGGCCTTTTTGAAGTTGCCCATCATCGCTAAAGAAATACCAATTATCATCTATTAATGTTTTATGAGTAGCCATGTGACCGTATTGATCAAAATAATAAGTATCTCCATTGATTTTTTGCCATCCAGTTTCCAGAACACCGTTCTTGTCTGTATAGTAGATATTATTATCATAAACCCATCCAGTTTGCAGTATTCCATCTTTATTGAAGTAATACCAGGTTCCGTCTATTTCTTTCCAGCCAATTACTGCTGAAAAATCACTATCTAGATAATATTTATCATCATAGCCTTTATCTTTAGAAGTTATATCAGGATTAACATCTTTCTCCATGAACCATCCAGTTTTTTCGAGGACTTTATCACTAACTATATAGTATTTTTTAGAATCAATAGTTTTCCATCCATATGGAATAGATACTTCTTCTTGCTTATTCGGTACAGCAGTTGCGTTATTATTATTATTATTATCTGTGTCTTTTTTTGAATCTTTTTCTGATTCGTTACTTGAAACGCTTGTACTGATATCTTTGTTAGTATTTTTTGAAGAATCTTCGTTTGTTGAATTATGTAAAGTTGATTCATTTGTTTTTTGTGAAATTTCATTTGTTTGCTGTTCAGCATATACTATTGTTTCTGTAAAAAGATGAAAAGATAAACAGATTAGAAAGAATAGTATAAAACTTTTAAAATATTTTGTCATCATTATCTTTTAACACTCCTTAAATTCAATACAAAATATTATAGCACATAATCAAGCAAATTTTAAGCTAAGTCTCGGGATTTATTCCGCATTATGTAAAATTAAGAAAAAATTTTTAAAGGTAATAGAAAAATAACAAGTCAATATGTTAGTGGATTTTGCATTATGTTTAGTACGGAAACTAAGCTAATAGTTCTCTATGAGATAGATATCTTTCCGTGTATGACGCAAAATACACAAGGCATTTTAGACTTGTTATTTTCTTTAATAATCATTGAACAAAACAAAATATGAATAACATAATTATATTGTTATCTTTTAACTTCTCAATAGCTTTTTATATAATTTAGGATTGATTTTAAATATAGAAAATAAAATTATCCAGTGAAGCTGTTTTTTATTGCTTTGAATATAAGATTTATATGTTTCTGATACCTTATGGTTAATCAAGGTTAAATATTCAGTATTATTTTCAATATTATTAGAACATTCAAAATAACAATTTATAAGCTTAAATAAATACCATTTTAATGTTTTTGAATAGATTTCTTCATTATTTATATTTTTAATGAACTTAACTTTTTCATCGTAAACATCTATTATATCTAACCTTTTTTTATTAAACTTACTTGTAGTTATACTGTTAGGAGTGATCCTATAGTAGTATAAAGGCCTATTAGTATAAGTGATCTTATTAGCTTTATAATATAATTTATATGTAGTGCCTTCATCTTCATGAATTTTGCCTACAGGATAAAAAATATCTTTAAAGAGTTCTCGTTTGTAGAGCTTATTCCAAGCTACTACTGTTTGAGTATATAAGCCATTATAGAAGTTATTTAGGCTTTCCATATTATTGTAAGAATTAATAATCTCATCATCTATATGAGGTATTGAGTCATCGCTATTAGCTGTTTTAAAAAAATCGCAACATGAAATATCAGAATTATTTTCCTTTAGCAATTTTAACAAAACTTCATACATAGTTTTATCTAACCAGTCATCGCTGTCTACGAAACCAATATAATTTCCTCTAGCTATATCAAGGCCAGCATTTCTGGCAGAACTTAGACCATTATTTTTCTTATGTATAACAATTATTCTATCATCCTTTTTAGAGAATTCATCACATATCTTTCCGGAATTATCCAATGAACCATCATCAACTAAAATAATTTCAAGATTCTTTTCAGTTTGATTCAAAATGCTATCTATACATTGAGGTAAATATTTCTCAACATTATAAACAGGCACAATAACACTAATTAAATCTTTAGTATTTTCCATAATATATTCTCCAATCTTTTACTAAGGTTAAAATTTGCTCTATAGATGGTTAAGCTGTAATAAATTATAACATATTAAGGCATAATTTAGAATTAATAATCTGTAGCAGGTATTGTAATAGAAAATTAAAAGTCAATATTTAATATGTATTATTGAGTTTTATGACTACATTGATATAATAAAAGGTAGATATGTATTAAAGGAGAAAAAGATGAACAATAATACTAATTATTCAAATTATGAAGACTTAGGGCTAAGAGATGCTCAGTTAATAATGGCAAGCATTTTAAAAGATGTAAAAAAAATTTGTGACAAGCATAATATTAGATATTTTCTAGATGCTGGAACGCTTATAGGAGCGGTTAGACATAAAGGATTTATACCATGGGATGACGATATTGACATTGGAATGCTTAGAGAAGATTATAATAAATTTTTAAGTGTAGTTAAGAATGAACTACCTGATCATTTATTTTTGCAGACTCATGAAAATGATCCTAATTATGATATCTATCAAGTTCCATGCAAAATAAGATATAATAATACACTTTTTATTGAAGATAAGATTGCAGAAAATGAAAAGATGCATAATGGTTTATTTATAGATATTATACCTTATGATAGTCTTCCTAAAAAAAGATGGGTATACAATATTCAAAGAAAAATAAGTAATTTTGTATTAAGAAGTTTCATAAGAATTAGAGAAAAACCTCAAAAGCTTACATTAAAAAATAAAATTACATATTTTGTTTATAATATTGTATCAAGTATTTTTACAACAAAAAGAAGACAAAAGTTATTTGATTTTTTAGTTAAATGGAATGATAAAGATTCAGAATGCATGGGATATGGATTGGATACAGTATGGAGTCAGTACATATATAAAAAAGAGGACTTTTTTGATTTGATAAAAGTTGAATTCGAAGGAGATTATTTTAATGCGCCTAGGAATTATGATGCTGTTTTAACACAATTGTATGGCGATTATATGACACTTCCGAAAGAAGAAGACAGAGTATGGCATGCCAGAATAATCAAAAAGTTAAAAAATGCCCAATAGGCATGTTCGTTTTAATTATAAAAGAATGTAGATTTATTTATAGTAGTAAAACTATTTCTCTAAATGAGAGTATTTTTACTTAGCTATAATGAATGAAAATGAAAATTTACTTAAGAAAATGGCTTAATATTGCATATGGGCATCAATACTAGTATAATTCAAGTAGTGTTGAAAAGTTTAAAGTTATTTGACGGTACAGTATTTAAATATAAAAGTGATTTTATATTTTTTAAATTTATAGATAAATCAACTATAATCTATACTTATGCGTATACCTCACCGAAATGAATAATATACTTTTGCTCCAGTTTCTGGTTGGAATATATTTCATGGGCTAAGTATAGTTTGTTATTGGGATATCCACAATTGATGTAAAAAATGATAATTTTAACATATATATTCTTTAAAACAAAAGAATATATATGTTCATAATGTCTATTAGTCTAATATTATAGTAAGTTATGGCATTAAATAGCTAGTATGCTGACTTATTGTTTTCTGAATATGATTAAGTAAAAGGAGCGAATAGTTTTGGTAAAAGTATCTATCATTACTCCTGTTTATAATGTAGAAGAATGTATTGAAAGAAGTATTAAATCTGTTATGAATCAAACTTGCAAAGATTTTGAACTTTTACTTATAGATGATGGATCAAAGGATAAAAGTATCGATATAGCAAGAGAATTACTTGAGAATTCAAGTATAAATTATAAAATCATAACTCAAAAAAATTCGGGTGTTAGTGCGGCAAGAAACAGAGGAATAAAAGAAGCTAGTGGAGAGTATATAACTTTTTTAGATTCAGATGATTATATTGATCATAAATTTGTTGAGCGTATGTATGAAAAAGCTGAAGAAACTAAGTGTGAGATAGTTTTCTGTGATTATAGTGAGGTTGACGCTAAAGGAGATGTGCTAGTTCAAAATAGAACTAACTATTTAAATGATTTCATTAGCGGAAAAGAAGCTGCTCTTATGCAGTTAAAAGATGATATAACAATAGGAATGAGAAGTGCTATATATAAATCTTCCATTATACAAGATAATAATCTTTTATTTGATACTAAAAGAAAATATGGAGAAGATATGGTCTTTGTTGTAAAGGCACTGTTATATGCAGAAAAAGTTATAAGCGTAAATGAAGTATTGGCTTTTTATGTTATATGGGGAAATTCTGTGACTCAAAATGTATCATTGAAGCATTTGGATTGCTATTATTCATATATTGACCTATTAAATGATATAAAAGATGATGAAAGCCTAAAGAAGATAAAAAGTTTTTTAGTTGAATTTAAAATACCTTATTCAATATCACATGTTTTTTCAGTATTAGGTAAGGATTCAAATTTCCATGAGGAACTTTTTAAGTTTTTAAATAAGGATGATGTAAGAAAATATTTAAAGAATTATAAAATGCAAAAATTGGATAAGAATAATATTAGATATTCTATTCAATGTAAGGGAATGCTGTCTTGTCCTAAATTATTAATAAAAGTTTTAGATAAAGTAAGATAATACTTTAAATTAGGACATTTTAGTGAGAATCTCTGAAGTAGGAGGGGAAGTATAGTGAAGAATTGGAAGACTTTTATAGTTATGATAATCGATATGTTTATGGTTAATATGGCATATCTTTTCTCAATAAATATAACACAAAGTGGAACTTTTACAGAAATTGCGAAAATATATACTCACGATTGTATAGCTTTGAGTCTGATATATTTAGTTTGTTTTTACTTATTTAAAATGTACGAAAGTCTATGGCATTTAACTGGTACTGACGAGTTTTTGTTAGGTGTTGGTGGAAATATTTTGGCAGGAATAATATCAATAGGGTATACTAGAATTCTAGGTAATACAATTCCTCTAAATGTTTCGGTTGTTGGAATACTTTTAAGTATTTTCTTTGTATTAGGATATAGAATACTGTATAGGGTATATAGAAGAACGCTTTTGTACATACCATTTAAATACTCATCAGACCAAAGAAGAGTAATGATAGTTGGAGCTGGTTCGGCTGGAACTATGCTTATTAATGAAATGATGGCAAGAAGAGAACTAAAGTATAATCCAATAGTTCTTATAGATGATGATAAAAGTAAACTTGGAAAAAGAATATCAGGTGTAAAAATAGAAGGAAACAGATACGATATACCTTATATAGTTGGAGAGCAGGAAATAGATTTAATATTAATTGCAATTCCATCTCTTGATGCTAAAAATAAAGCAGAAATAATTGAAATCTGTAAGAATACCAATTGCAAACTTCAAATAATACCTGGAATGTACGAAATATTAAGTGGAGATGCTACAGTTAGTAGAATAAAAGATGTTGATTTGGAAGATTTACTTGGAAGAGATCCTATTCAACTTGATAATAAAGGAATTTCAGATTATATAGAAGGAAAGACTATATTAGTAACTGGAGGGGGAGGATCAATAGGTTCTGAACTTTGCAGACAAATTTCCATATATAATCCTAAAAGGCTTATAATATTTGATATTTACGAAAACAATGTATATGATATACAAAATGAGCTTAGAGAAGAGTTCCCAGACATGAATCTTACTGTATTAATAGGTTCAGTTAGGGATAGAAAGAGACTTCATGAAATATTCACAAAATATAAAGTGAATGTGGTATTCCATGCAGCAGCACATAAGCATGTGCCTTTAATGGAAGATAGTCCTAAAGAGGCTATAAAAAACAATGTTTTTGGAACCTTAAATTTAGCAATAGAAGCAAGTGATGCTAATGTAGAAAGATTCGTTATGATTTCAACAGATAAAGCTGTTAATCCAACTAATATTATGGGGGCAACAAAAAGATTATGTGAAATGATCATTCAAGCCATGGATAAGCAGTCTAGGACAGAATTTGTTGCGGTTAGATTTGGAAATGTACTTGGAAGTAATGGATCAGTAATACCATTATTCAAAAGACAAATTGCTAATGGTGGCCCTGTGACTGTAACTCATAAAAAAATTATTAGATACTTTATGCTAATTCCAGAAGCAGCGCAGTTAGTGCTTCAAGCTGGTGCGTTTGCAAGAGGTGGAGAAGTTTTTGTATTAGATATGGGAAAACCAGTTAAAATTTATGATTTAGCATGCGATTTAATAAGGCTTTCAGGGCTTGAACCCAATAGAGATATAAAAATTGTAGTTACAGGTCTTAGACCAGGAGAAAAGCTATACGAAGAACTTTTAATGAGTGAAGAAGGATTAGAAAATACAGTTCACAATAAAATATATGTAGGTAAACCAACATTTGAAGATATGAATAGCTTAACAATTAAGCTGGAGCAATTACAAAAGTTATTGGAGCTTAACGATATATCAGAGATTAAGCATCAAATGCAAAAGATAGTTCCAACATATCATTATAAAAACGAAGATGAAGTGGCTGCAGAAAATGCAGATAAGGAGTAATAATGACGAGAGAAGACGTAATTAGAAATATATTTTTAGCTATTATATTTGCTATTAGTGGATTTTTAGGAATAGCAAATGGAAGTTATATAGTATCTATAATGTACATATTGACAGTAGTAATATTAGTAGTTTTTATCCTTAAAGATAAAGATTTATATAATATGTTCTATACACTACTTTTAATTTCTGCATTTTATGACTATACATTGTATGTACCAAGAGTGCAAAGTGTATATTTATTTCATATAGTTTTGGGCATATTTACACTTATGTCATTGTTTAGAATATTTAAAGACAGACAGATTTTAATGGACTTGGATAGAAAAGTATTAGCAATATATGTACTTTGGTTTATATATATGTGTGTTAGTATAATATGGTCGTTAAATAAAAGCTTGTCAATAAAGTATATAGCTATCTACTTGATGATGTTTGCGTTTATTGTAAACATGATGGTATATAACATTAATAGAGAAAGAATTAAAAAAACAATTACTATATTATCATCGCTAATTTTACTTATAATATTAATTGGTTTTGTAGAAGTTATTCTTGGAACACAGCTTCCAGTTAAACATTATGCTGACGCTTTTATTGAGTTTTTACCAAAAGACCAACAAAATTTAATAAATGCAAGACCTATAGCCTTTTCATTTAATCCTAATAACCTAGCGGCTACTCTTGCAATATTATTACCAATTGGTTTTTATGCAATATATAAATTTGAGAACATATTTTTTAAAGTAGTTTGCATAATTGCTTCAATTATTGCTTTTTCGTTGATTTCAATAACAACATCAAGAACAGGTTTTGTGGCTGCTGCATTTGGAGTTATAGTTTATCTAATTTATTCTGTAATAAATATAAAAAGGATAGGATTAAAGGGGATAGTATGCCCATTAATTTTAGTGATTTCTCTTTTTGTGGCCTTTAAATATAGTTATATGATAATGAATATTGCACAAACAGAATCTGGTCAGGAGCAGAAGAAAAATGGTCTTGCAGATAAGCTTGATGCTCTAGGGGAGCAAGAAATTCAAGAAGGCGGAGATGGATCTCTTAATGTTAGATGGACAATAGTAAGCGATGTATTAAGAGGAACAATAAAAGAGAAACATTATCTAGGCTATGGAGTAGGAAATGTTGAACAATATATTAAAAATCAAGGAAATACAGGAAATATATATAGCCCGCACTGTTATCCAATAGAAATTCTTGGAGACTTCGGTTTACCAGGGCTAGCGCTTTATGGTATATACTATTTATACTTGTTAATTCAAAATATGATTATTGGAATAAAGAAAAAGAGTCCAATGTGTTTTGCAGCTGTAACAGGACTTATAGCTTTTGCACCAGCAAGTTTTGGACCTAGTTCTATAACATATGTATTTTCATATTGGATGCTTATGGGATTTGCAGTAGCGTGCATACAAGTTTACAAAAAGGAAAGTGATGAGTATAGACCAACATCATCATCTTCAATGAAGGAATATAGAATAGGATAATAGAGAACACGAGTGTTTATAAGTTAAAATATAGCATAATTCAGATATTAATATATTATCAAATAAAAAATGGAAGGAATGCCTTCCATTTTTTATTTGATTATTTTGAGTTGTTAAAGTTTTATATTTCAAATGTTTAGAATATGTTGATTTACACTTATCCTAAATATTTCTCAATAATTTCTGTAATTATTGAAGAACTGTCTCCACTTCCAAATGCAGAAGCAGGAGTACCAGTTGGATTGAAGTTTTCTATAGCCTCCATTATCTTATCAGAATTACTTCCAACTATAACGTTCCAACCGTTAGTTACAGTTTCAACCCATTCAGTTTCATCTCTCATAGTTATACATGGTTTCTTTAAGAAGTATGCTTCTTTTTGAACTCCGCCACTATCTGTAACTATCTTTTGAGAATTTTCCTGAAGAGAAATCATATCTAAATATCCAACGGGATCAATAATTCTTATATTTTCTCCAACATGCAAATTATAAGTTTCAATAAATTTCTTTGTTCTAGGATGTAGTGGAAGTATGATTCTCTTACCAGAGTTATTTAAAGCAGTAATGATTGAAGATAATCTTTCAATACTGTTAGTGTTTTCAGCACGATGTATTGTTGAAAGTATATAACTATTTGGTGCTAAATCAAGTTTGTCAAGTATTGTTGAGATATCTTTAGCTCTTTCTTTAAAGAGATTTATTGCATCATACATTACATCGCCGACATTATGAACACCTTTTGTAATATTTTCATCCTTTAAGTTATTTAAAGCGGTTAAAGTAGGTGTGAAAAGTAAATCGGATATATGGTCTGTTAATATTCTATTTTGCTCTTCAGGCATAGCCTTATTGAAACTTCTAAGACCAGCTTCAACGTGCGCTACAGGAATTAATAATTTGCTTGCACATAGGCTACCTGCAAGAGTTGAATTTGTATCTCCATAAACTAAAACCATATCTGGCTTTTCTTTTAAGTATATTTCTTCAAGAGATATTAACATGCTGCCAGTTTGATGTCCATGATTAGATGAACCAATGTTTAAATTATAATCTGGCTTTGGAATTCCAAGCTCTTCAAAGAATATGTCAGACATATTATTATCATAATGCTGTCCTGTGTGTACTAAAATTTCACTGTTTCCATTTCTTCTAATTTTATTAGATACTGTCGCGGCTTTAATGAACTGTGGTCTTGCACCTATAACAGTTAATACTTTCATATAATAGGCCTCCTTAAATTTTAGGTATTTATTTGTAAATTATTTATATTTACGTATAAATAAATATAAAGTGAAGTTTATTTGAGATTAGAATTATCTCAATCTGAATATTAGTTAAACTTATAAAAAATAATCACCACAATGTCTAGGTGTATGCGAATGATATTACACTTACGCAGAATTAAAAATTGATTTAGTGTAACTCGTCTAAGCGAACCACTCAAAAGAGAATTCCTAAAGTTTACATTTTAGAAACATAAGATTTCGATTTAGAGTTTTTATGTTCTGTCCTTCGCCATCTCCTTGTGAGTACTTGGCTTATTGCTATATAATCACTCAGCTGACTTTTGAAAGAAGGCTCTCTCATAAAGAGTAAGTGCTATAGAGGCTAGACATCAGATAACGTTATTTTATCATATAAAATTCATAAATGAAATAATATGGGTGATATTATAAAGTAAAAGCTTATATTCATATTGTTGAAATGAAGTATTTCATATGTTATTCTTATACTGATTATAACTCTGGAGGGAAAAAGATGAAAAACTGTTTAGTACTTTTAACTAAAGTTTTTCCTTTTGATAAAGGAGAAGAATTTATAGAAGGCGAAATAAAAATGCTTTCTGAAGCTTTTGAAAAAGTAATAGTGATAGCAACTAGTGTAGCTGATGATGCGATACAAACAAGAAGTATTCCTAGTAACTTTGAAGTACATAAAATTAAGGCTTCAAAAATAAAGCATAGTTTACCTATTAGTGCTGTTAAGCTATTTCCATTTTATAATTATAATGGATGTGTAAATAAAGAAGAACGTAATGCTATTAATGGTTCCATAAAAAAGAAAGCTTATTTAACATATTTTACAGCAAAAGCAAACAGTGTTTTAAAAGAAGTTTTGGAAATCATTAAAAAATATGATATGGATGAGTATAGCGGGATAACTTTATATAGTTATTGGTTATATGATATTGCTTTTGTAGCAATAAAACTTAAAGAACTTTATGGTAAAAAGATTACAAGAGTAGTAAGTAGAACACATAGATATGATCTTTATGCTAATGAAAACTCGATGAATTATATACCACTTAGATATTATTTCCTAAGAAATTTAGACGCGGTATATCCATGTTCTGACGATGGAAGTAATTATCTAAAGAAGCTTTATCCAGATTACTCAGATAAAATTAAAACTGCATATCTTGGGACAAAAGATTATGGAACTTCGCAAGGATCAAAAGACTTAACATATAGAATTGTGAGTTGCTGCCATGTTTCACCAGTAAAGCGTATAGATTTATTGGCAAAGTCACTGGCAACATTGAAAGATTCGGGATTAAATCTAAAATGGACACATTTTGGAGCAGGAGATGGTTTGGATCCAATTAAGGAGTATTCAAGAGAAAATCTTGATTTTATGGAGACAAATTTTCCTGGGAGTGTTAAAAATTCAGAGTTAATGGAATATTATAAAAATGAATCAGTCGATTTGTTCATAAACACAAGCAGCTCAGAAGGATTACCGGTTAGTATCATGGAAGCATGTTCTTTTTCAATTCCAACAATTGCGACTAATGTAGGCGGTACGGCTGAGATTGTTAAAGAGGGCGAAACTGGATTGTTATTGGATAAAGATTTCGATCCTGAGGAGCTTGGAAATAAAATTAAATATATGGCGGAAATATCAGAGGAAGAAAAACAAAAATTCCGTGATAGATGCCGTTTACTTTGGACTGAAAATTTTTGTGCAGATAGTAATTTCAGAAAATTTGCACATGGAATTAGAGCGGTCCAATAAAATCAATTAAAAAGTTCTGATTTATTTTTTATCAGAACTTTTTTATATGATTAATTATAGATCATTTACGGAGGAGAGTGTGCTAGAAAGTTTTATTTAAGATGATTCAAGTGATAATTGAAGAATTATCTCAATTTCCGAAAACAGAAGTATGAGTTTCTGTTAGATTAAATTTTTCTGATAAATTCATAATTTTATTGGAATCACTTCCAACTATAAAGTTCTAAACGTTATTCATAGCTTCTATCTATTCAGTATCATATCATTATACATGGCTTCTTTTTAACTCAACCAATATCTCTGTAATCTCTCTATAATAAAAGCATATCTATGTATCCTACAGGTATCAACAGTTTACTTACGCAAATGCTTCCAGTAAGAGCTGAATTCGTTATAAAGCAGATTTATCATAGATACAATAAGGAATGACTAGCCTTATAACTGGATTAGCCATTCTTAATGTTTATAATTATGATATAATTGGAATTAAATGAAGTAATACTCTAAAATGTAATAGATAGTATTTGAGTTGAAATATATAATTATTATTTGGAGGCGTAATATGTTAAAAAAGAAGATACTAGTAGTAGAAGATGAATTTTCAATTAACGATACTTTAAAATTTGCTCTTTCAAAGGAAAATTTTGAAGTTAGGGGGGCATACAATGGGGAAAGTGCGTTAAAAATTTTTGAAGAATTTGAACCTCACTTGGTTTTACTAGATATAATGCTTCCAGATATAAGTGGTTTTGAATTATGTAAGATCATGAGCCAAAAAAGTTACATAGTTATGCTTACTGCAAGGGATGATGTAATTGATAAAATATTGGGAATGGAAATAGGTGCCGATGATTACATAACAAAGCCTTTTGAAATAAGAGAAGTTACAGCAAGAATTAATGCTATTTTTAGAAGGGTAAGTAAAAATATTTTTAATAATGAACATGAGAATATAGCTAGTACTGTTTCAGAAAATGATTTAGATGATATCGATGGAGATAAGAATAAAAAAGATGAGTTCACTATTAATTTTGATACAAGAACGGTAATTAAATATGGGAAAGAGATAATGCTAAAAAGAAAAGAATTCGATTTGTTGAGCTATTTATATAAGAATAAAGGGATTGTCTTTAATAGACAGCAGCTTTTAAATGAGGTTTGGGGATATGATTATTACGGGGATACTAGAACTGTTGATGTTCATATAAGAAGGTTAAGGGCAAATCTTGGTGATGATAAGGAAAATTCGATAGTGGAAACAGTTTTTGGTGTAGGGTATGTAATAAGATAAAAGCATAAGGTTAGGAAGTGGAGAATATGCTGAAAACACTAAAAGGAAAAATAATGATAGGAATTGTATTTGCTCTTATTATATTTAATTTTGGGTTAAGTATTTTCATATATAATACTTATTATGCAAATATAAAGAATAATATTAAAGATGATATGGAGAATATTAGAAAGTTCAGTACAAGCACTTTAAAATATAGTGCTATGGTTATTGAAGATGATCTTAAAGTAAAAAATAAAACTGTGTATGAAGTTAATAACAATTATGATTGCTATGTGGGACTGTATGATTATAATAATAACCCAATAGATTATAAAGGTAGTATCTTATTTGAAAATAGTATTAATAATGTATTAGAAAATTCAAAAGGAAAAAGCTCGGTAATAATATTTAATGTTAAAAATGGATTGGTTTGTACATATGTTTACCCTATATATCTTAATGGAAAATATGATTCAAGTTTAGTTATACAAAAAAGTTATAATGATTATTATGATAGTATTAAAAATATAATGACCAATATTATAGGAGCTCAAATTGTTCTTCTAATAGTAATAATAGGAGCATTAAATTATTTTATAAATAAAATAATAAGCCCGTTAAAAAAGCTTAGTGTACAAATGAAAAAATATGGAGAAGGAAAAGAAGTTGATAGAATTTCAGTAAAATCTAAGGATGAAATTGGACAAGTTACTAAGTCCTTTAACGAAATGATTGAAGAAAAGAAAAAATTAGAAAATATATCGAAAGAATTTTTTAATAATGCAACGCATGAGCTTAAGACTCCAGTTACTTCAATATACGGATATGTTCAAATATTAAAAGAAGAAGATTTAAATAGTATGGATGAAGAATTCAAAAAAAGAGCTGTTAATAGAATAATGATGGAATGTGGAAAATTAAAAGAACTTATACAAAAGCTTCTTGAAATTTCACGATGTGGTGTTAGAAAAAAGGATGTAAAGCAAGAGGTTAAACTTAACATATTAATTGCAGAAATATGTGATAGATTAATTGATAGGTGTAGACGATTAAATAAAGAGTTTATTATTGATATAGATGAAATTGCTGTATTAACTGTAAAAGAAGATATTGAGCATATAATTTTAAATTTAATTGATAATGCATTGAAATATTCAAAAGGCAAAGAAATATATATTTCTCTTAGTAAACCTGACAAAAATAAAGATGATTTTATATTTGAAATAAAAAATAAAATTTCTTTAATACCTGAGAATATTTCTAAAAATCTATTGGAACCTTTTATTAAATATAATGAATTTGATGGAAATATAGAAGAAAGTATTTCAAGTTCTGGATTAGGACTATATTTATGCAATGAATTAGCTCAAAAGAATATGTTTTCTTTAAAATATGAAATAAAAAAAGATGAAATATTTTTCTATTTATTCCGGCTATAAATCTAATTCTTAACTTAGATATCTATAGCATCCTTTTAGGTATATAAAAATCATTTCAAAGTATTACAAAAATGTTACAGAAGTGTTAAATAAGTAATAACTATTAATAAAATACTACAAGAAAATTACAAAAATGTAAAAAGCATTGAAAGTATATGAAATGGGTTTATTATAGGTGATGTACCAAGTGTACAAATTAAATATTTATTATCTGAGGAGGAATAAATTAATGAAGAAAAAAGTATTAAATCAACTAATTGCAGCAGTTTTAGTTTGTGGAAGTATTTTAGCAGTGGGGATGACATCAGCAAATGCAGAAGTGAAAACTCAAACAGGAATGATTACAGAGAATGGTAAGATATACTTTTATAATGGATTAGGTCAAAAAGAAACAGGTTGGATTAATATTAGTGGGAAATGGTACTATTTTAATGAGAATGGCGAAATGCAAAAAAATACAACTTTAAAGATAAATGACAAAAGTTTCAAATTTGATGAAAATGGAATAGCGCTTGATGAAGATGGAACTCAAGTTAGCGACAATGTAACTGATAAGTCGAAGGAAGAATTAAATAAATATGGAGCACATATTAAAATTAAGTATGGGAAAATTTACTACTGTAATGATTCAGATAAAGAAACAGGATGGGTTCGTGATGTAGATGGTAAAATATATTATTATAATGAAAAAGGTGAAATGCAAAAAAGTACAACAGTTAAAGATCTTACTGGCAAAGAAGTAAAGCTCAATGAAAAGGGCGTAGTTGTAGGTGAGCATGGATATGATCTTGTTAATGGAGAAGAAGTTACTTACGATAGCTCTGAAGCTTATAAAGAGAGTCATAAACAGTGGAAAAAGATAGGTAATGATTGGTATTATTATTTTGGGGACCAAGGAATTAAAATAGTTGACAGCTGGCAACTAGATAATGGATTATACTACCATTTTGATCATGATGGAAAAATGCAAAAAAGTATAACAGTTAAAAGTGAGAAAGGTAATGATTGTATATTAAATGCAGATGGAGCATTAACTAATAAAAGTACACCAGACATTACATTTGATGATGATAAGTATGAGTGGAAACAAGTAGATGGAAATTGGTATCATATGAATTCAGAGGGGGATAAAGAGAAAGGATGGATTCAAGATAATGGTAAGTGGTATTATTGCAATAAAGATGGTGTAATGCAAAAAAATACAACTATAATAGACCACGATAGTAAATATGTTTTAGGTACAGATGGTGGTTGGATTAAATAATATCTGTATTACAATTAAATTTTGATTTAACAATTATGTAATAAGTTTGCCTTATAATTATTTCTATTGAATTAGCTTAGAAAGTAATTATAAGGCTGCTCTGATTTATTTTATATTACTATTTTATTTATATGTGTATTGTGCTGGGAGGGGAAAGATGAAAAAGATAATTAGTTTTATAGCTTTATTAGCAGTTATATTTTCTTGCATGTATTATGGTGAGTACATAAAGAAAGGCCATGAGGAGATTGAAGTATTAAATACAGATGTAAGTATTAATAATATAAAGAGTATCATAGAGATAGAAAATAATATTAATGATGATTATGAGGAGATTCCATTGGGCTACAATAATGGAAGTGTATACTTAATAAAATATGATTATATTAATAAAAAATTATATGATAATAATATCTTTATTTTAAATAAAGATGGAAGTAGTAAAGAATGTGGAGTAAAGCTGCCAGATAATTATTTAAATGGAGAATTAAATATTTATGGTGATAAAATTTTTGGAAGGAATGGTTATTTTAATTGGCAGTCTGGAAAGGAATATAAACTACTTTCTGATGAAGATAATGTATTTCAGTCAAGATGGTATTCTGTTTCTGGAAATAGTGACTATTATTTACGTTCCGAAGATAAGGAGCAAAATAAAAAGTACATATTATATAACATTAATAGCAATGATAAATACGAGTTTGAATGTAACAGCAATAGTGAAGATGTTATAAGTGGCATATTTTATGATGATATATCAAAAGACTTCTATGCAATGTGTCAAAATAATGTAGTAAAACAAATACAGATTAATGAAGGTAATTTTACTATAGAAAAATATGATGATATAAAAGTTCTTAATAAAAATCTAGTAAGCCAGGAAGAAAAATTTAAAAATAGCTATGTATATTGTTTTGAGGGACAGGCATATATAGGTTTGGATTGCAATGATAAATATCAAGATAGCATTAACATTAACCAATATGATATAGTTAATAAAGTTGCAGAGAGATTAGACAATATAAGCCTATATGGTTATGATGATTTTTACAAGGATTATATACTAATTAAAAAAGATGATGAGAAAAGTGTTAATAAAATTTATTTAGCTAAGCTTGAGAAAAATGGATTTGATATGCTTATTGAAATTCCTAAATTATATGGTGATGATAGTAAAATCAGTATCCGTATGGTTGATTCAGAAAATGTATTAGTTAAGGAAGAATATCATGATAAAGAAAATAAAAAAATAAAAAATAGATATGTAGTCTATGATTTATCACAATATTTTCAAGATAACACCAACAAGTTAAGAAGTGATAATGATAAATTAACATTGAAAAATACTTATAAAAATATTAATGAATATGATGATTCTAATAATAAGTCTAAATTAAATACTGAAGAAGTCAAACAGCCTGAGCAAATGCCAAAAGATATTATACCAAAAGAGGAGATTTCAAAAGAGAATACTTCAAAAGATAATGAATCTAATATTAAGACCACTCAAGAAAAGGATTATAGAGAATCTGATTCATCATGGAGAAAAGGAAATGGTGACTGGTATTATTATAAAAATGATGAAAAAGCTATAGGGTGGTTGAAGACTGAAAAGGGGTGGTATTATTTTTACAAAGATGGAACTATGCAAAAGGATGCAATTGTTCTTGGGAAAAATGGGAAAGAGTATAAATTAGGACATGATGGATTATTGCTTAATCCAGACTCAGAACTAGATTATGATTATGCTGGAAGCAAAGAAAAAACGAACAAAGAGAACAATAGTAATAATACAAGAAGTGTTGATAGTAGTGCTACAAGTAGTATTGGTGCTAATAATATAAATGAAAGCAATATTAATAAATAGATTATCATAAAACTAGCATCTGTAATGAATGGAACATTATAGATGCTAGTTTATATTCTGTGAAGTAAAAAAGAATTATTAGTGCGATTTTAGGTTTAAGAGAAATATTTATAAGCTATATAGTCAAGTAATTAAGTCTTATAAAATGATAGTTTGAAAATAAAATTAAAAGTAAAGATGAGGATTTTTAATTGAGAGAAATTTATAGAAAAGTTGATAATTTTCATTTTATAGATAAGTTAGACTAGCAAAATCATAGTTGGATAATGAAGTAGAAGGTATTAATATAATGTTAGGGGGTAGATTTAAAGTTCTTTTTTTAAAGGAAATCCGACTCGCATGCACTCGCTGGATAAGTTCAGTTAGCAAAATCATAGATTTTGAGCTTCACTTATGTTATAATCTATAGCGTTAATTAACATTATAATGCAAAAAAGGAGCAATTAAGATGAATATCTTACTTATAAATCATTACGCAGGGTCTGATTATCATGGAATGGAATTTAGACCTTATTATATGGGGCGAGAATGGGTTGATATGGGACATAAAGTAATCATACTTGGTGCTGATTTTTCACATTTACGAAAGAAAAACCCACAAATAAAAGAGGATTTCGAAGAAGAAATTATAGATGGAATTACATATGTATGGGTTAAAACTCCAGAATATCAGGGAAATGGAGTTGGAAGAATTAAAAATATATCAACATTCATGTTCAAATTGAGAATGAATTATAAGAAACTTGCCGATAAATATAGACCAGATGCAGTAATAGCATCTTCGACTTATCCTTTAGATATATATCCAGCTCATAGGATTGCAAAGAGGAGTAATGCTAAACTGTTTTTTGAGATACATGACTTATGGCCTTTAACGCCAATGGAAATAGGAGGGTATTCTAAGAATAATCCAGCTATAGTTATGCTTCAAAGAGCAGAGGATTTTGCTTTTAAAAATTGTGATAAAATTATTTCAATTTTACCTAATGCAGATAGGCATATGAAAGATAGGGGATTTAGTGCGGATAATTATGTTCATGTTCCAAATGGAATAATTGTTGGAGAGAAAAAAAATGCTCCTATGGAAAAAACTATTGAAAGATTACAAGAACTAAAAGATGAAGGTTATTTCTTAGTTGGATATACAGGAAATCACTCGCCAGCTAATGTATTAGATACGATGATTGATGCTGCAAAGAAAACTACAGATGAAAAAATAAAGTATGTATTAGTTGGAAATGGAAACGTGAAAAATGAATTAATACAATATGCTAAAACTAGTAATGTAACGAATGTTGAATTTCTAGATCCTGTACTTAAAGATAATATGGATAATGTACTAAGATTATTAGACATATGTTATATAGGACTAAAAAAGCAAAATTTATTTAATTATGGCGTAAGTCCAAATAAATTATTTGACTATATGATGGCAGCAAGACCAGTAATATATGCAGTTGAGGCTTCGAATGATCCAGTGAAGGATTCAAATTGTGGTATTACGGTACCAGCAGAAGATCCAGATGCTGTTGTGAAAGCAGTTATGGATATTAGAAACTTAAGCGAAGATGAAAAAAATAACTTGGGCCAAAATGGTAAGGATTATGTGTTGGAAAATCATACTTATCGCGGGCT
The DNA here is from genome assembly GCF_002969175.1 of Clostridium sp. MF28. Lineage (NCBI taxonomy): Bacteria > Bacillati > Bacillota > Clostridia > Eubacteriales > Clostridiaceae > Clostridium > Clostridium sp. MF28. Next base: position 2,600,428 of record NZ_CP014331.1, on the reverse strand, counting down.
TGCAGAGAAATTTTTAGATGCACTAAAATAACTTAAAAATTTATGAAGAAATTCAATAATATGAGCTGAATTGACTAAAAAGTTGTAAAATAGTTAATATAATATTATATGTTCTGAAATAAATGAATTAGGAGTAAATAGATGAATACATTCAATAAAGTAGTTAAAAGAATATTTGATTTGATATGTTCTACTTTAGGACTTATAGTTTTAAGTCCGATTTTGATAGTTATTGCCATTAGAATAAAAACAGATTCTGATGGACCTGTATTTTTTAAACAAATAAGAATTGGTGAAAAAAATGAAGAATTTGAGATTTTGAAGTTTAGGACTATGGTTGTGGATGCAGAAAAGTTAGGAAGACAAATTACTGTAGGAAATGATAGCAGAATTACTAAAATAGGTGCTTTTTTAAGAAAATATAAACTTGATGAACTTCCACAATTAATAAATGTATTTAAAGGGGACATGAGCCTAGTGGGGCCGAGACCAGAAGTTCCTAGATATGTAAAGATGTATAATGAGGAACAGAGAAGGGTTCTAGAAGTTAAACCAGGGATAACAGATTTAGCATCAATTAGATATAGAGATGAAAATGATTTACTTGGAGAAGCCGAAAATCCTGATGATTTTTACATAAACACAATTATGCCAGATAAACTTGCATTAAATCTAGAATATATAAATAAAAATAATATATTTTTAGATATTTATATAATACTTAAAACAATAGTGAAATGCCTTTAATCAAAGAAAATTGTTTCGATAGCTAATGAAGTTAAAATACTATTATTTAAAATTAGTCTCTTAACTTGTGATTTTAGCGTATGTATTTAAAATATTGTTCTAAATGCATTAGTAAAACTAACTTTAAAGGAAATTATGAACTATTGAATTTGATTAAAAGTATTTAATTTGAGAGAGGTAGATTAATATGAAAAAATTAAAATTTGCTATTATTGGTTGCGGAAGAATCTCATATAAGCATGTTGAAGCATTAGCTAAAAATGTAGAAGAAGCGGAACTTGTAGCGACTTGTGATGTGGTTTTAGAAAAAGCGGAAGCAAAGAAATCTGAATACATAGAAAAAACTGGAGCAGCTGAAGATTCTGTGCATGTATATACAGATTATAAAGAAATGTTAGAAAAAGAAGATATAGATGTGGTTACAATAGCGACAGAAAGTGGCTATCATGCTGAAATTGCTATTCATAGCATGAAAAAAGGAGCTAGTGCATTAGTAGAAAAGCCAATGGCTATGTCTATTGAAGATGCTAATGAAATGATTAAGGTGGCTAAAGAAAACGATGTTAAGCTTGGAGTTTGTCATCAAAATAGGTTTAATAAGCCTATACAGAAATTAAGAGAAGCTATAGAAGACAAAAAGTTTGGAAAATTAGTTAATGGTACAGCTAGAATACTTTGGAATAGGAATATGGGATATTATGAACAAGCACCTTGGAGAGGAACTTGGGCATTAGATGGTGGTACACTTATGAACCAGTGTATACATAATATAGATTTACTTCAATGGATGATGGGTGGAGAAATCGAAAGAGTTTATGCCGAATGTGATACTTATCTAAGAGATATTGAAGCTGAAGATTTTGGTGCTGTAATAATAAGATTCAAAAATGGTGCTATTGGAATAGTTGAGGGATCAGCTTGTGTTTATCCTAAAAATCTAGAAGAAACATTAAGTATATTTGGCGAAACAGGAGCAGTATCAATTGGTGGTCTTGCAGTTAATGAGCTTGAAACATGGAGATTTGAAGGCGAAGATGAAGAAGCGGTTAAGAAGTCTGTAAATGTTAAAATAGATAATGTATATGGAGAAGGACACACACCGTTATTTAAGGATGTAATAGATTCTATAAATGATAATAGAGATCCGCTAGTATCGGGAGAAGAAGGTAAGAAGGCAATGTCTATAATACTTGCAGCATATAAATCAAGAAAAACAGGAATGCCAGTAAAATTTCCATTAACAGATTTTAAAACATTAGATATGAAAGAGAATTAGCAAAGATTTTAGTTTAAATGTATTAAGTTGTTGAATACATTTAAACTATTATTTCATAAATATGTAAAAAGTATATATAAAATAGGAATACTTAAAAAATGTGTTGGGCAAAATTAATTAGAATTGTTTATTATGGCTTAATATATTTAAATTACCAATAATAAGATGAGAGGATGATATATTGTGAAAGTAAAAAAAGCTATTATACCAGCCGCAGGTCTTGGAACAAGATTTTTACCTGCAACTAAGGCGCAACCAAAGGAGATGCTTCCAGTAGTTGATAAACCAACAATTCAATACATAGTTGAAGAAGCAATCGCTTCTGGAATTGAAGAAATCTTAATCATTACAGGTAGAAACAAAAAATCTATAGAAGATCATTTTGATAAATCAGTAGAATTAGAATTAGAATTAGAGAAGTCTGGAAAATCAGAATTACTTGAATTAGTAAGAGATATATCTGATATGGTTGATATACATTATATAAGACAAAAAGAACCAAGAGGATTAGGTCATGCAATTCATTGTGCAAAAACTTTTGTTGGAAATGAACCATTTGCTGTTTTACTAGGTGATGATATTGTTGATAGCGAAAAACCATGCTTAAAACAATTAATAGACTGTTATAGCGAATATAAAACTACTATCCTAGGAGTTCAAACAGTAGCTAAAGAAAATGTTTCCAAGTACGGTATAGTAGATGGAATACATGTTGAAGATAGAGTTTATAAGGTAAAAGATTTAGTTGAAAAGCCTAATACCGAAGAAGCACCAAGTAATGTTGCTATACTTGGAAGATATATTATAACACCAGAAATATTTAATATATTAGAAAATACTAAGCCAGGAAAAGGTGGAGAGATTCAATTAACAGACGCGCTAAAAACTTTAATTGGAACTGAGGCCATGTATGCATATAACTTTGAAGGTAAAAGATATGACGTTGGAGATAAACTTGGGTTCTTGCAAGCAACAATAGAATTTGCCTTAAAGAAAGATGAATTAAGAGATGAATTTATAGATTATTTAAGTTCTAAGCCATGGGAAAATAATTATTAGAAAATAAATTAAGAGTAATTAAATTAATAAATCCTAAAGTATATTTTAGGATTTATTAATTTATAAAATATACATAACGATAGTAGTTTTGATATGTATATGAAAATCTAATATCAGAAATTAAACTTTTAGAAACTAATAACGATTGGTATACTTTTGAATTAAGAATCTTATACCAAATATAATTAGTGAAATAAGTAATACAATATTTAATACCGAATTACCAAATTGTATAAATAGTGTACATATCAATAAAAATATAAATACACCTAAAAGCCATTGTATAAATCTCATTATTTTGTCTCCTTGTAAAATTAATTTTGTAATATTAGTTTATCCTAAATTGAAAGATGCAATTCATGAAAATTTTCCTAGTAATTGAAGAGAGATGAAGAATATAGTAAAAATCGTTATAAAAAACTAATTATAATTAACCTTATTATGATTTTTTATGGCGTGTACATGCTGGCATATGCAATTTAAAGATATAGTAAAATTTACAAACAGCTTGAAGTAATTGTATTCAATTATTTTATTACTTGTAGTATAATTGTATTAAGTATAAAATAATGGTAAATTTAAGTTGTTATATAATCATGGAGTTCGTATGATTAGAGGATGGTGGGACAAATGCAGGATTATGAGAAGCTGTATAAATCGCTAAAGATAGAATATGAAACATATCAGAAGTTTTCAGAACAACATATACAAGAACTAAATGAGAAAAACGTAAGACTAGAAAAGAGCATAGATTCTTTATCTAATATAATAGAAGTAAGTAAATATATAAATACATTTTTTAGCAGTGATAATTTAATATCTCTAATTAATGACATGATTCTTGGAATACTAGGAGTTACATATTCAACCATATTTATGATAGAAAATGGTGAGTTAATAGTTAAGGCAAGCAATATTGAGAATATGAATATAAATCTAACTTCTAAGGAGTTTGTTCATATAAACAATGGAGAGGAATTCTTAGTTAATTCCAGAAAGCCTTTGAAGCAGACTGGAGAACATAAAATAGACATACATTCAATTATGGGATCGCCAATAAAGCTGAGAGAAAAATTTATTGGATATATAGTAGTAGAACATAATCTCTATAAATTTATGAACATAGAGCTTAAACTTTTCCTTAGATCAATTGCAAACCAGATTGCGATTGCAATAGAAAATTCTTTGCTATATAAAGAATTAGAAAAAATAAATCAAAGAGACCCTCTACTTGGAATATATAATAGGAAATACTTTTTTGAATTCTTAGAAAAGAATGATAATAGAAAATTAAACGATAAATTTGCCATAGTAATGATAGATATAGATGATTTTAAGAAGGTAAATGATACATATGGTCATCAATTTGGTGATAAGATTTTGATTAACACAGCTAATATTGTTAAGTGTGGAATAGATAAAAATGATATCTTCGCCAGATATGGAGGGGAAGAATTTATTCTATATATTTCAGATTTTACTAGTGAGGATAATGTGTATACCAAAATTGAAGCTATACGACGTACAATTGAAGGTAGTAAAATAAATTGTAACGGTAGAGATGAGTCTATAACAGCAAGTTTTGGAATTTCATTTTTCCCTTTAAATGGTACAGACTTAAATGAACTTATAAGTAAGGCTGATGATTTATTATATAAAGCTAAAAAAAGTGGTAAGAATAGAGTTCTGAGTGGAAATATATTTAAAATCTAATAATAATATTATAAAGCAAACTTATTTATATTAATAAGAATGCTTTTTTATTATTTAGGCTAATAATATTTTATAGTGGATAAGTAAAAAAATTATTATTAAATTAAAAAGTAGTTATTGGCTAAATTTATATTATCTTTAAAGCATCCGGTAAAATATTTTGTAACTTGTGGTATTTATTAATAAATATATAAGGAGGGTATATTATGGATAGTAAAAAGTTACTATCTTTGATAAAAAGAGAAGAAGGAACAAAGTTAGATTTTAAATTGAAACTAGAGCTTTTCTGTGAGACAGGTAAGAAAGAATTAACTAAAGATATATGTGCCATAGCTAATTCGAGTGGGGGAAGAGGATATATAATTGTTGGAGTTGAAGATAAAACCAAGAATATTATAGGCATACAAGAAAATGACATGTTTAAAGAAGAGCAGATACAGCAAATAATAACGACAAGATGTGAGCCTCCAATACCAATAGAAGTTGATTTTGTAGAGATTAAAAATAAGAAAATAGGCGTAATATCAATTTATGATGGGGGACAAAAGCCATATCAAGTTAGGGATAATGGAGCTTTTTATATAAGGAGAGGTTCTACTACAGATGTAATGAGAAAGCAAGAATTAATTGTATTATTTGAGGAAAATCTAAGCTTAACTATTGAAACATGCCCTCTTATAAAAAGTAGCATTGATATTCTAAATATGGAATTGGTTAATAAATATTTCAGCAAAAAGGGTATAGAAATTAATGAAGAAAATAAGAGATTTTTACTGTTAAGTGCAGGAATAGCCTTTGAACATAAAGAAGGCGCACCTCTTAAATGCACATATGGAGGATTGCTTGTATTTTCTGATAAGAATTATATATATATTCCTAACAATATGATAAAAATCATTAATAAGTTAGAAAAAACCAATGGAGAATTGCACATAATTCAAGGAAATCTTTTATCTATGATAGATAGTGCAGAAGAAAAAATAAAAGATATATTACCAAAGAATTATCCAATGCAAGCAATAATTGAAGCAATAAAGAATGCAGTTCTATATAGAGAATACTTTGATTTGAATAAAATAATCGAAATAATTATAGATAGGAATAAAATTATTATTTCAAGCCCTGGTGAGTTCATAGATGAAAATGTAAAAGGGCAAAGAACCAATTATAATAAAAGAAATATTTGGTTATATGAAAAACTAATTTCTTTAGATGAGAAAAGAAGATTTTTAAATAGCGGAAGAGGATTTACAATTATTAAAAATTCTTTTAAAGGGAAAGGCAGAGTTAAATTTATTAATTCACGAGCAGAACATAGTTTCAAGGTGATATTGCCGAGCATTGAAATTAAATGACATGGAGTTTAAATCTAAATAAGTGTATATAAAATATGAATTATTGCCAAAATTTAAGGTTGAGGATATACTATAATAAGTAATTCTAATATGAAATTTAGAATAATATTACTTTATTAACCTGAAATGCAGCATAAGTTAAAAACTTATGTAACAAAAAGTTGTGATGAAAAGTTTAATAAATTTATGAAGCTAAAATATATTTTTTGAGAAATACGTATAGTTTTTATAATCTGGACTTGTAATCTGCAATTAGTTTATATTAACTCAAATAAGAAAATTTTAGGAGGTACTATAATGGCAAATGTATTAGATGAGCTATTAGAGAGAGGATACATAAAACAATTTACACATGAAGAAGAAACAAGAAAATTATTGGAGAATGAAAAAATAACTTTCTATATAGGCTTTGATCCTACAGCAGATAGCTTACATGTAGGACATTTTATAGCAATGATGTTTATGGCTCATATGCAAAGAGCAGGACATAGACCGATAGCTTTAATTGGTGGTGGAACTGCCATGGTTGGAGATCCAAGTGGTAAAACTGATATGAGAAAAATGCTTACTAAAGAAGATATTCAGCATAATGTAGATTCTATTAAGAAACAAATGGAGAGATTTATAGATTTTTCTGATGGTAAGGCAATATTAGCAAACAATGCTGATTGGCTTTTAAATCTTAATTATGTTGATTTCTTAAGAGAAGTAGGAGTGCACTTTTCTGTAAACAGAATGTTAACAGCAGAATGCTTTAAACAAAGATTAGAAAAAGGATTATCATTCTTAGAATTTAACTATATGTTAATGCAAGGATATGATTTTTATGAATTAAATCAAAAATATAACTGTAAAATGCAGCTTGGCGGAGATGATCAATGGTCTAATATGATAGCTGGAGTTGAACTTGTAAGAAGAAAAGCTCAAGGGGAAGCTATGGCTATGACTTGTACTTTACTTACAAATAGTCAAGGACAAAAAATGGGTAAGACTGTTGGAGGAGCATTATGGTTAGATCCTGCAAAAACTTCACCATATGATTTTTATCAATATTGGAGAAATGTAGATGATGTAGATGTTGAAAAATGCTTGGCATTATTGACATTCTTACCAATGGATGAAGTGAGGAGATTAGGTGCGCTTGAAGGAGCTGAGATAAATGGAGCTAAGAAAGTTCTTGCGTATGAGATAACTAAACTTGTTCATGGAGAAGAAGAAGCTAAGAAGGCAGAAGAAGCAGCAACAGCATTATTTGCTGGTGGAGCTGATATGTCAAATGTTCCAACTGTTACTATAGCTAAAGAAGAAATTGGTTTACCTATATTAGAGGTAATGGCAAGTACTAAAATTATTCCATCTAAAAAAGAAGGTAGAAGATTAATTGAGCAAGGTGGCTTGTCTATTAATGGAGTCAAAGTTGAGGACGTTAATAGAATCTTAACTGAAGAAGACTTCCAAGATGGTGCTGTATTAATTAAAAGAGGAAAGAAAAACTATAATAAGATAGAAATTAAATAATTTTATTATACAAAATATGTTGTTAATTGAAGGTGTAAAAACTTTTAGTTAACAACTTTTTGTTTTTTTGAATACTAATAAAAGCTTTCAAATATTGTTGCCAAATAAGTATAAATCATATATATGGCAGTCTCATCTATAATACATACAAACATATTAATAATATTTTATTATGATGTATCGGCAAGTCAGATTAGTATTTATATTTTTTACGGGTATCATATGTTTGTACATAATAAATTATTATCTTGTAAATAATAAAAAATGAAAATTACTTGAATATAAGTAATCCTAATATTTAAACAAAGGAGAGATACAATTATGAAAAACAAACTAGATAACAGAAAAGATAATGTAGATAGAATTCAATATAACATTGATAGAACCATCTTGAATTGCGAACTTGCAGATGAAATGATAGAAAAAACTGATGATCCTAAAATGCAAGAAACATTAAAAGAGAAGAATGATAGAAGAGAAGAAGCGCTTCGAGGCATGAGAGAAGAAATTAGAGATGAGGCATTGGATAAAGAAAGAGGATATAAGTAGAAGGAATACGTATAAATTTAATAGCATTTAACAAAAAAATGAAGTATAAAGTATATTATTAATATATAGTATATCCTATTAAAATATATTAAGTTACTAAGTGTAAAATAAAAATCACTTGTGAATTATTTATAAGTCACAAGTGATTTCTATTTAAAAGCTTAATGAATATCCTAATTATATGAAAAAAGTATTTGTTAATTTACATAGTTTCAGGTTATAATAGTAAGGTGATGAAAAGGTTTAAATTATATAGTAATTATTTCTTGTAACAATCCGATATACAGTATATAATATTATCGCCAACATATTTGTATTTTCTACAAAATTTTCATTAATGGCAGTAGCAATTAATATTTTTGAATTACTATAAAGTTTAATTTTACAGGTCATATTGGAATATTGAAAATAAAATCTTAAGGGAGGAAAAAGTGTGAGCTATAAATTATTAATAATAAACCCAGGTTCTACGTCAACAAAAATATCTGTATTTGAGGATGAAAAGGAAGTATTTGGAGAAACTATAAGACATTCTTCAGAAGAAATAGGAGAATTTAAACATATCTCTGATCAACAAAACTTTAGAACAGAAGTTATATTGAAGATATTGAAAGATAATAAAATAGATATAAAGGAATTAGATGCAGTAGTAGGTAGGGGGGGGCTTTTAAAACCAATCCTAAGTGGCACATATAATGTAAATGATAACATGTTGAAGGATTTAAAGGAAAGTATTAAAGGAGAGCATGCATCTAATCTAGGTGCTATAATAGCAAATGAAATTTCTAAATCTATTGGCAAATCTGCATTCATAGTAGATCCAGTAGTAGTAGATGAAATGGAAGAAATAGCTAGATTGTCAGGTGTTCCAGAGCTTCCTAGGAAGAGTATTTTTCATGCGCTAAATCAAAAGGCAGTAGCTAAAAGATACGCTAGAGAAAACTCTAAAAATTATGAAGATATAAATGTTATCGTAGCACACATGGGTGGCGGTGTTTCTGTAGGTGCACATAAAAAAGGAAAAATAGTGGATGTTAATAATGCACTTGATGGTGAAGGAGCTTTCTCCCCAGAAAGAAGTGGTGGAGTTCCATCAGGCGATTTGGCTAGAATGTGTTTTAGCGGAAAGTATACATTGGAAGAAATCTTAAAGAAAATAACAGGAAAAGGTGGATTTGTAGCTTATCTTGACACAAACGATGCTAGGGTTGTAGAAAGTGCTGCACTAGATGGAGATCCAAAGGCTAAGATGGTACATGATGCTATGGGATATCAAGTTTCAAAGGAGATAGGTGCGGCAGCAACAGTACTTAACGGTAATGTTGACGCTATAATTTTAACTGGGGGAATGGCATATGGAAAGCCTATGGTTAATCTAATAAGAGAACGAGTAGGCTTTATAGCACCTATGGTGATCTATCCAGGTGAAGATGAAATGCTTGCTTTAGCACAAGGCGTAATTAGAGTACTTAACGGAGAAGAAGAAGTTAAAGAATACAAATAAATTATTAAGTGAATTTAATAAGATAATGATAGAGGTGAGGGTTCTTTAAAACGGAGGCTTCACCTTATTTTTTATAACCTTAAAATTTGCAAGTATAAATGCTATAATGTTATATCGAATAGGTGTGTACTCGGATAATATTATAATAGATTAATCATGCTGAATATCTAAATTGTAATTAATAACATTTAATTTTTTAGTTAACTTATGCTATGTTCATACGATAAGTATAATAGAGTGATCGGGAAAGTACGAATGAAATTAGTAGGGGAGAAGATAATATGCCAGGAATTTGGAATATAAATAATGGATATAATATAAATACAAAAAAAATTTCTAGCAAGTTAACTTTTGAAGTAGGGGAACGCTTTACAGGAAGAGTAGTTGCAAAGGGAGATGGAAAAGATATTACAGTCAAGTTATCAGATGGATGGCAATTTATTGCTGAGCTTGAGGGAAATATCAATTTGGATGATCTTAAGTTAGTTAAGTTCCAAGTAAACGGATTTGAAAATGGGAAGTTAAAATTAAAACTAGTAGAAGATTCTGTAGATGAAAAATCAACTGGTGATGAAAGCTTTCAGGAAATAATCGATAAAGAAGGCCTTTCAAAGGAAGATATTGATATTTTAAAACAGATGGTTAAGCGTAATCTTCCTCTAACTAGAGATAATATTAATTTAATTAAAGGATTAATTCAATTTAATGGAAAGATAAGTTCAAATCCAAAGGAAATAGATGCATTTATTCAAACATATCTTCAAAGTAAAAATATATCTGGAAATAGTGAGGAAGGTCAAGCTGTTAAAGAGATGCTTACCAAGTTCCTGAATGAATTTAAGAATATGTCACAAGACGATATACTTACATTTATAGAAAATAATTTGGATTTTTCGGAAGAAAGTATAGATAGTTTTAACAAGTTGTTTAAAGGAAATTCATCAATAGAGCAAATATTAAAAAAGATGAATGAGTCATTAAATTTTATAGAATCACCAAATAATAACCTTGAGACTGTAGTTAAAAATAAAACAATAGATAGAGAAATTGACTTGATGAAGAATACTACAGATACAACTAAAGCAATAGCATCGAAGTTGTATAATGAGAATGATCCTTCAAATAGGAAAATAAATGTTCTGGATGTATTAAAAACATTAGCAGGAAGTGAAGATAGTGAATTAAATATAGCTCAAAAGTTTGCTGATAATGAGAAAAATAACTTAAATACTCAAAAAGTAAATCTTTCACCTTCGTTAGTTGAAAAATTAAATAATAAAGAAATAGTTGAGCTAATAAAGGAAACAATGGGTAATAGTATCACAACTGATAGTGAACCCAAGACACAAGCACAAAGTCTTATAGAATCATCAAATAAAAATAAATTAGAAATATTATTAAGTAATATTGAAGGCAGGGAAGTTAAACTTACTGATAGTGAATATAAAGAATTCAATAAATTATTGAATAATAGAATTGAAGGAAAAGATCACTATGAAGAAACAGTATCTAATGATAAAGGTGGAAATATACAGCCTAAGGAATTGTCAACATCATTTAAGGAAAACTTTGCTGATCTAAAAAATGAGGATTTACTATTAAGAAGTAATTTAGATAGCAAAGAAGCTATAAAAGCTGATATGAAATTCAAGATAGATGGAGTAAGGGATATAGTTAAGAACTTAATAGCACATGTGGATTTAAAGGATGCAGGATATGAAAAAATAATGGATTTAATAAAAAATAATATAAATGATATTAAGGTATTCAATTCCGTAAGCAATGAGTATTATTATTTAAATATTCCTATAAATGCAAATAGCCAAGAATATCCATGTAAACTAATAATAAAGGATAATAGAAAAGATGGTAAAAAAATAGATAAGACTAATGCTAAAATGGTTGTTAGTGTTAAAACAGCTAATTTAGGAGAGGTCGATGGATATTTGACATTAAGAGATAACAGAATTGATGTAAATTTAAAATGTGAAAGTCATTTTGCATCTATTTTAAACAATAATAAATCTAAATTAGCAGATGGGTTATCAACACTTGGGTTGTTTGTTAATATAAGTGTATCCATGAAAGAAAAGCCTGTGGACTTAGTAAGTTGTAGAAATTTCTTTAACGATTTAACTATTTCTGCTATCGATATTAAGGTATAATAATTAGTGTATTCATTTAAAATACGCAGTTAATGTGCAATAAAGGAGTCTTAATTATAATGCTTTTAGATCGTAAGGAATTTTAGCTTTAATTGTACATTTTGGCACTATTGAAAATATTGGTTAGGAGTGTACAGGAGTATGAATCAGAGGAAGAAAGCCGCAGCATTAAAGTATGAATTTAATAGCGATGCACCAGTAGTTACAGCAGCTGGGATGGGGCATATTGCAGATAAAATAATAGAAAAAGCAACGCAAAACGAAGTACCAATAGTATACAATAAAGAGCTAACTGATTTATTGTGTAATGTAGATGTTGGAGATGAAATTCCTACGGAATTATATGAAGCAGTAGCTCATGTAATTGCTTTTCTTACTGATTTGGATAAGAAGAGATTATAGACAGAAGAAACACGGAAGGTGAGAAAATGGCACTTTATACTATTTCAGATTTACACTTAGGTTTTAATGTTGAAAAGCCAATGGACATTTTTGGAGATAAGTGGAAAGCGCATTCTGATAAAATAAAAGAAAATTGGCTTAAAAAAATAACTGAAAAAGATATGGTGCTTATAGCTGGAATATATCTTGGTCTTTAAAAGAGAATGATAGTAAATATGATTTGGACTGGATAAATGAATTACCAGGTAAAAAGATTATAAGCAAAGGAAACCATGATTATTGGTGGGGGAGCATATCGAAATTAAATAAGATGTATGAAAATACTAAGTTTCTCCAAAATAATTTTTATACTTATGAAGATTATGCTATATGTGGGACTAGAGGATGGATGTGCCCAGGAGGGGATAAATATACTAGCAAAGATGAAAAAATATATACCAGAGAACAAATAAGGTTGAAACTTTCGTTAGATGCTGCGAAAAATAGTGGATTTGAAAAGATAATTGTTATGCTTCATTACCCTCCTACAAATGATAAATTTGAGGAATCTGAATTTACACGAATGATTAAAGAATACAGTGTAGAAAAAGTTATATATGGACATTTGCATGGTCCAGTACTACTTGGAAAAGTATTGAATGGATATTTAGATGGAGTAGAATATATATTAACATCAGCAGATTATTTGAATTTTGATCCTAAAAAGATATTATGATGCAGATAAATATAGAATGAAATTTAATTCAACAAATATAAATAGAAAATTTGTTGGAGTTTAAAATTAATCTGAATAATAAGCAAGTAGGTAATTGTATTTATATATTATTATAAATACAACTGGAATAAGTAGGTTATATTTCTTTACATAATTATAATAAGATTTGGAGTGACGTTTTATGATTTATTCCTTAGAAAATGAAAAAATTAAAATTACTGCTAGTGAACATGGAGGCGAACTACACTCTATAACAGGTAAGAAGGAAGGTACTGAATATCTTTGGAATGGGAATCCGGAATATTGGAAATACCACGCACCACATTTATTTCCTATAATAGGCAAGCTAAAGGATTCTAAGTATAGAGTTGATGGAAAGGAATATGAATTACCATCTCATGGATTAGCAAGAATTTCTCAATTTACCTTGCTAAGTCAAAGCAATGAATCTATTACTTTTGAGTTAAAGTTCTCGGATAAAAGTCTTGAAGTATATCCATATAAGTTTTCTTTGCAGGTTACTTATGATATTAAAGAAAATAGTGTAAAGGTAAGTTATAAAGTTATCAACTTGGATGATAAAAAAATCTATTTTTCAATTGGAGCTCATCCAGCATTTATGTGTCCAATTGAAAAAACAGAGATATTAGAGGATTATTATCTTAAGTTTAATGAGAGAGAGGATAGCTCAATTATGTGTTTTGATAGGAATACATATTTTACTCATGAGAAAAAAGATTATTTAACTAATAGTGATATTATTGAACTTAAAAAAGATATATTTAAAGATGACGCATTAGTATTTGATGATTTAAAATCAAATAAAATTACAATAAAATCAAAGAATCATAATAAGTCTTTAAGTGTGGAGTGTGATGGATTTCCTTACATGGGAATATGGGCTCCAGCTGATGGCGCTCCATTTGTATGTATAGAACCTTGGTTTGGTCATGCTGACTATGGCGATTTTAATGGAGACTTTAAGGATAAAGAAGGAATAATGTTCCTAGAAGAAGGAAAAGAATTTAGCTGTAGCTATATAATTTCTATTGAAGAGTAAAAATTATAGCATAATTGAAATAATAAAAGCTATCTAATTGAAAATATTAGATAGCTTTCTATTGTTTATTAATAAATAGATTTTAAAATCTATGATAAATGTTCTATTGAATTACTCATCTTTTTAATAGCATCTTCTTGGCTATTAAGATCTGTAATAATTTCTTTTGATAAAGATTCATGTTCTTTGAAAAGAACGCTTACGTTATCAATTGAATTAATAACAGTATCTTTTGCCTCAGAAGCAGTAGTCAAATTTTCTATGCAAGTGCTAATTTCTTCAGTGGCATCTTCTATAGAAGTTTTAATATCGGAAAAACTAGTTTTAGCTTCTTGTAGTGAGTTATGTTGAGTTGTTAATGCTGAATTACCAGAATTCATTGCATTAGAAGCTTTTAATATGTCTATTTTAATTTCTTCAAGTATACTAGTTATACTTTGAACAGCAAGTTTTGAGTTTTCTGCAAGTTTTCTAACTTCACCTGCGACAACAGAAAAGCCTTTACCAGCTTCACCAGCTCTTGCAGCCTCTATAGCTGCGTTTAATGATAGAAGATTCGTTTGGCTTGCGATTTGGCTTATAGAATCAGTTATACTGTTTACAGATTCAAGTTTTGATACTAAAGCATTTACTGTTGAAGTTGATATTGTGAAAGCGTCTTCAAGCTCATTTAGAGATGTATCTAAATTTCCTATTGTATTTAATCCTGTATCAGCCAATTTATCAGTATCCAACACTTTAATGTGAACATTAGTAATGTTAATTGCTAAGTCTTCCATATTAGCACGAAAACCTGATAAGATATTCTTAACATTACTTATTTCTCTGCTTTGAGCTTCAGCAGAAGATACTAATTCTGATGCAGTAGACGAAGCGTTTTTTATAGAACTATCAATTAAAACAGCTTTTTCTCTTAAATCATTGATGTTAGTTAAATTTTTCTGACTAGCGTTAGTATTGTTTTCCCCACTGTTAGAAACATTTGATACAATAGTTTCTGTCATAGTAGTATTTTTATTATTGTTTTTGTTAAAAAATCCCATGTTATATTCCCCCTTGAAATGATAAATAAAAATATATTTTTATGTGTTGGCAGTTTTAATTAAATCTTTTCCAACGCGAGCCATCTCTTTAATTTTATAAGAAGAATTTGTATTAACAATAGTTTTAGAGTACCATTGTAATGCATCTTGATTATTTCCTAATCTTCGGTTTAATTCTCCCAAAAGATACATTAAAGAATCTCTTTGTAAGCCATATATAGGAAAAATCTCAGTCATATAAGCAGTGTTGAATCCTTCGAGAGCTTGCTTTAAAAACAAAGTTTCTTGAATATTATTATCCAATAATCTATTCAACCAAGCAATTTTTAGAGAAATCATACCTTTTGTACTATTTGGCAAATCAATAAGCATAGCATTTAATAAAGCCAATTTATAGCGCTCAATTGCTAATTTTTCATCTAAAATATGTGGATATTCTCTTGGTTTCCATTTTGGTGTTACGTTACTTAAAACAAGTTCTTTTTTATGTGATTTTAGTTTTTCAAAATCTGATCTCATTGCAGCGTAGCCGCATGAATTACATATTAATACATCATAAAAATACGGATTTACTACAGAGTATCTTATAAAGAAATCTGAATCCTTAGAAATAACTCGTGGTGACTTAGATTTAACTGTTTTAGCTTTAAAATGTGAATTACAAACAGGACAGACTATCTGTTTGTCAAAAAGATGATTTAATATACTCGTATCACTCATTTTCAGTCACCCCATTAAAAATGCAATCTAGAATAAAATTCTATATTATACATTGATTATAACATATTAAAAGCATTCATAAATAGTCTATGAATATTTTTTAAATAGTTTATTTATTATTAATTACACTTAATTTAAAGTTTTTGATATAATAGATAAGGATGAAATTGAGAAATGATAGTAATGTATTAAAGGGTGATATAATGGCAATGAATGATTGGAAGGTTTTCTTAATGCCTTATGAGCAAGCAGTAGATGAACTGAAAGTTAAGTTAAAATCAATTAGAAAAGAATATAGAAAAAAAAATGAATATTCACCTATAGAGTTTGTAACAGGAAGAGTAAAAGAAGTATCAAGTATGTTAGAAAAAGCTAACAAATTTGAAATACCAATAGATAGGATTAGATATGAACTTGAGGATATTGCAGGAATAAGAATAATGTGTCAGTTTGTTGATGATATAGACACAGTAGTGCAGATATTAAGAGAACGTAAAGATATGCAGATTCTTTATGAGAAGGATTATGTAAGGAATGTTAAAGAGAGTGGTTATAGAAGTTATCATATGATAATAAAATATCCTGTAAATATGGCAGAAGGACTAGTTGAAATTTTGGCTGAATTTCAAATAAGAACATTAGCAATGAATTTCTGGGCAACTATTGAACATTCTCTTAATTACAAATATAAGCAACATATACCAGAACAATTAAAGGAAAAACTTAAAAGATCTGCAGATGCAGCATTTAGATTAGATGAAGAAATGTTAGAAATCAAAGATGAAATTAAGGATGCACAAAAATTATTTGAGGTTAAATCACATTTAATTTCAAATATAATGAATTTACTATTAACTTTAATTTCACTAGGTAAGGAAACAGAGGCAGCCAGATTCCAAAAAACTTTAAATAAGTTAATAGAAGATGGGGAAGTTTGGGAGCTAAATAGTTTATTGTTTTCTGTTAAAAGAGAAATTGAAAAATATACAGATTAAGAGTTTTTGTATATTTAGTTCATAAGGAAAATTATGTTTTGTTGTTCAAATAGTTTAAAATATAGCTGTAGATTTTCAATATTTAAAAGAAATATCTGCAGCTATGTTTTTTATTTTGAAGGGGATATTGTATTTATTAATCAAGCATAGTGAATATGTCAGTAATATCAAGTATAATGTTTTATATAGAAATAATATAGTACGAAATTAATATATATGATAAGGAGATAAAAATGGATAGAGATCAACTATTATTGAGATTGAGAAACAATCCTGAATATATTCAGGAAATAGACAAAGTTGATGAGGAATTAGAGTTATTTATTGTTAAGAATAATGGTAACAATATTAAATATATTAAGAACCCGAGTAAGGAAGTGCAAAAACAAGCTATTGCAAATACCCCGCTGTCAGCAAAATATATTAAAGACATTAATGAAGAAGTTGCTATAATGTGTGTTAAAAGCTTGTGGAACTCTTTAGAGTTAATAAATAATCCTACTAAAAAGGTGATAGAGGAAGCTATTAAGACTAAAGGATGGGCTATACAATTTATAGAGAATCCTAGCGAGGAACTTCAATTATTAGCTGTTAGTAGGGACTATGATGCAATTAAATATATAGAGAATCCTTCTGAAGAAATTCAGCTTAAGGCTATAGAAAACTACTATGTAGCAATTAGATTTATAAAGAATCCAAGCCTTAAGGCGAAAATAAAGGCAATAGAGCTAAATGGAGAAGCTATAAATTATATTTCCAACTATGATTTAGATGAAATAAAGAAATTTATATATGAAAATATAAATGTAGTTAAGTATATTTATGAAAGCATAGATGTAGAACTTGTAATTGATGTGCTTCAAGAAAAAATCAAAGAAGAAGATATTAGTAAGAAGTATATTGAAGATTTCTTAGAGTTAGAGGTTTTGGAAATGGATAAAATTAATTTTGTAAGAGAATATGGAAGCAAGAATGCCAAAAAGTTGCTAGTAGATTATAAATTATCTATATAAGAATGGAGGCGAAAAGATTGAATTATTTAGAGTGCTTAAATACAGTAGATTTAGTAGTCGCATCAAATGATGTGCCTTTAATTATAGGAGAAAGTGGAGTTGGAAAGACTTCATTAGTTAAGCGTATAGCAAGAGAAAATGGATATTATCTTGTTACAATAGATGCAAACTTGCTAAAGGAAGGGGAAATAGGAGGACTACCTGTAGTTGAAAATAGGACGACTATATATGCGACACATAGTAAGCTAATTGAAATCAAAAAAGCATTAGATGAAGATATAAATAGAGATGTTATTTTATTTATAGATGAATTGAATAGATGCGATCATGCCGTAGCACAAGAACTTATGAATCTTATCTTAAATAGAGAGATTAATGGATATATTTTGGATGAGAGAGTTAAAGTAATAGCTGCAATGAATCCTTCTAATAAAAATGATGGCTTTAATAATAGTCAATATGATGTTGTTGATATGGACCCAGCTCAAGAAGATAGATTTGTCTGGGTAAAGTTAGACTCGGATATTAAAGAATGGATTAAGTGGGGAATGAGTAATGATGGAAATATAGATGAACATATCATAGAATTTTTGTCTACATTTCCTGAATATCTTCATACTCCTGATTCAGAAGAAACAATAAAGGCTACTCCAAGAAGCTGGGAGAGAGTATCAAAAGCATATAAGGTATTTGTAAAAAATAAGGGAAAATACTCTTTAGATACTCTACTGAATGTTGTAAAAGGAAATGTTGGGATTAGCATTGCAAATGATTTTGGAAACTTTTTGATAAACCTAAAAACACCTTTAGTAAAGGTTGAAGATATATTCAGCAGTGATATTTTAAATTTTGATCTAAAGGAAAAAATAGAAAAGGAAAATCATTCTAGATTATACATATTGTCTAAAAATTCGCTAAGGTATTTGGAAAATATGCCGATAGAAAGGAATTTAAGGCTATTTTCAGAACTTCTAAATTTATATCCAAGAGATTTGAGACTTGGTATTATGAAGGAAATAAAAAGAGATTATAAGGAAAGTGGACTATATGAAAAGTTACTAGGTACTGAAGAGTTCTTAGAAGCATTTTTTAATATATTTGGTTGATGAGTTAAGATATAAAAGTTTTTAATTAAGCTTTGGAAGGAGGCTGAGTTTGTATATGGATTTTGAAGAAAAAAGACAGCAACTTTTAAAAGAAGCCTATCAATTGAGTGAAGATGATAAATTTAGTGATAATTATAAAAGAAATTTCTTTGAGCTAGTAGAGGATATTATATTATATTTGTTGCAAACTCAAGATGTTTTTTTTGGGCAATTCATGCTTAGAGTTCAACGGAAAATAAATACTACCTTAACAGCGCCAATAGCAACTATTCCAAAGCGTGATAGATTCGAGATGTATTTTAATCCATTTTTATTTTTGGATTGTAATAGAAAAGAAATGGCAGCATTATTTAAACATGAAATATATCATATAATGAATTCTCATTTTGAAAGAGAAAGAAAATTGAAGGATAGATTTAGTAAAGAAGCGGTAAATGTTGCTTTAGATATTTCAATTAATCAGTATATAAAAGATTTACCACCCTTTAGCAAAAGGCTTTATGCAGTTAACATGGAATATAATTTATCACTTGAGGAAAATAGAAGTGTCGAGGAATATGCAGAAGAAATTCATAAATCAATTAAGTCTAGAATAAAGCAAGATAAAGTTGATAAAGATGATGATTCGAAATATGAAGTGGATATGTCAAAAGTCCATGATTTGTGGGAAAGTGCTCAAATAAGTGATGAAGATATTAGCAATTTGACTAAGAAAACGGCTCTAAGTGCTTATAATGAAAACACTCCAAAAGGATTAGAAAACATAATTTTAGCGTACAAAGAAAAGGCAGAAATACCTTGGCAACTTGTTCTTAAAAATATACTCCCAAGTGTGAAATCAGGATATAAGAGGACAATAACAAGAAGGGATAGAAGACAGCCGGAAAGATTAGATTTAAGAGGGAGGTTACCTAAGAGTCAAACTGAATTAATTGTAGCAATAGATATAAGTGCTAGCATGAAGGACAGTGATATGCATAAGATACTAGTGGAGATATTGTCTATAACTTCAAATATTAAGAATAAAATCACAATTATCGAATGTGATAGTGAGATTAGAAAAGTATATGACTTAAGAAATGAGAATGACATAAGAAAGAGAAGCAAAGATAATGGATCTACGAAATTTACACCTGTATTTAGGTATATAAATGAAAATAATTTAAGAAGTGCTGTATTAATATATTTTACAGATGGTGTTGGAGAAAGAGAGCTTGAAGTAAAGCCAATTAACAAAAAAACTATATGGGTTGTATCTGGAAATGAAGAATTATCATTAAAAAATCCTTATGGAGAGATTAAAAGAATAAATACTGAAAAGAAGGAAAGCTCAGGTGGGAATATCGGATTGAAAATGGTAAATGAAGCTATACACGACTGGGCTAGATAGGGAAATTATTAACCAATTTTAAATAGGCAAATATAAGGTAATATGTTAAAATAAATTACAGTATAGAGGAGTGATATTCTTGACCCAAGGAATGAAAATTACAGATTATACAAGGTTTTTATCTATACTTCTTGTAGTAAGTATAATACTTAATATATATGTAGTATTTAAATTAAATAATTATAAATATAAACTAGGTCAGGAATCCTATACTAAGATAGAGGATTTTAAGCAAAGAAATGAAAGCAATATGGATATATTGTCTAAAGGAATTGAAGAGAATAGTTTAAAAAATGAAGATTTAGTAAAGCTTTATAAGAATTATGATGAAATGTCTAATGACATAATAGAATTATGGCAACAGTATAGAGCATACACTCAAAATGCAATACCGTTTTTCTCTAAGGTAATTAAAACTGATAAGATAATGGAAAATAATATAAATGAAAAGATAAAGGAGTATATGTTGTCTACTGTAAGTAAAGAGATGAAAAATGAATCAAATAAAATAAGGCTAGAAAGTGAAGATTTACAATCTTTTAAATATATGTATGAGATTTCTTCAAAAACATACGAATACTTTAATGAATTTAATGAAGAAAATTTAAATGGAGCTACAGGTGAAGATAAGGAAAGTAAGGTTATAAAAAATCATTATTGGATAGATCTTTTGGAAGGTATATATAAAATAAGTGATGACTATGGGAATGTGCAGTGGAAAATAGAGTCGGTTGATAGTACAAATAAGTAAAGTGATTAACTGTAGAGTAAGAATTAAGCTTTTTGTAAGGGGAATGTTAGATGGTATAAGAACTCAGAACAACAAAAAAATGTAGAATAAATATTCTTCATTTATTCTACATTTTTTATTATGATTTTAGTGGCATCCTGAGCAAGAACCACCACATCCGCCTTCAGGCGCTATAACAGGCTTTAAACTTAAGCCATTACCTTCATTTTCATCAGAAGAAAGTATTATAAATCCACCAAATTGTTCTATTAGGGATTTTTCGTATATAAATGAAATATCATTCATTTTTTCAACCTCGTCGGCATCAGTAGCTTCTGAAAGAGATATGTTAAAAACTGGACCGCTACATGCATAACCAGCAAAATTTATTCTAATATTGAAATCAGTTATTTTATTTTCTTCTAAAAAAGCTTTAAATTCATTATAAGCTTCTTCACTTATATTAACATTTTTCATATATAAACACCTACTTTATGAAATATTAATGATATTAAATCATTAAAGTAAGTATAGCATATATATATTAAAATAAAAAGTTAATATTAATAGTTATATTATGTCTAAGAATGTGCTATTATATTATGGTTTATTGAATATATAATGTTAATAAATAAATTATACAATATTATACATAAATTGGAAAATGTGCTATAATAATATAGAACTATTAAAGATTTTGCATTAAATATTGTAAGAAGGGGAATTAACTATGAAACCATATAATAAAAGTTTTGTGTTCCAAGAGATAAAGCGATATAGTGACTTAATTAATCAAGGAACTTGTGGCGACTATAAAATAGTTAAAGATACCATAATAAAGCAAGAATTACAAGGTTATATGTATGAAAATGAAGAAGAATATGATATAGATATAATTCAATTATATAAAAATGGCAGTGATTTAATGAAACTAACACCAGAGACAGTTGAAAGTTCATATGGAGCAATTTCTTTTGCTCACGGAAAAGTTGGTGTAATTGGACTTGGCATTGGATATGTAGTTCAAGAAATTGCAAAAAAAAATAGTGTAGAAGAAGTAATTGTATATGAAATTAGTGAAGAAATAATAAAATTATATAATAATAATTTTCCTAAAAATAAAAAAATACGGATAATAAAAGGGGATGCCTTTAAAGCAAAAAAAAATAAATTTGATTTCTTCTATGTAGACATATATAAATGTGAGTTAAGTTCTAAAATAGTTAAGGATTATAAGATTCTAAATGAGCTTCACGAAATTGAAGAATATGCATTTAGAGGATTAGAACATTTTTTATTAAGTTGTAAATATGAGGATATAGTGTGGATTTATATACCTGAAAATTGGATTTCAATGAGTAAGAAAGCATATGAAGCTCTTGATGCTTCAGGATATTTAAATAGCTATAAGCCTTTAGATGAAGAGAATGTTAAAAAAGTATTGTTTGAGTTTAAAGAAATCTTAAATGCATAAATTTTCTTATATATTGTGATATTATTGGTTAGGCATTTAGAATTTATTAGATTTAATACATTAAAATAATACATTATGAACTATTTATTAAAGTATATAGCTTGGAGGAGAACTAATGATATTATCAGGAAAAGAAATATTAAAAAATATTGGTAGTAATATAATAATTGAACCTTTTGATGAGGAAAAAATAAATCCTAATAGTTATAATTTGTCTTTGCATAATGAATTATTAGTTTATGAAAATGATATTTTAGATATGAAAACTCCAAATCCAACAAAAGTTATAAAAATTCCGGAGGATGGATTATTATTAGAACCAGGTAAATTATACTTAGGTAGAACAAATGAATTTACGAGTACTAGTAAATATGTCCCTATGCTTGAAGGACGCTCTTCAACAGGTAGATTAGGGGTATTTATTCATGTTACAGCTGGATTCGGAGATATTGGATTTTCAGGCTACTGGACGTTAGAAATTTTTTGCGTTCAGCCAATAAAAGTTTATCCTAACGTAGAAATATGTCAAATATATTATCATGATATCCATGGAGAATATGATTTATATAGCAGTGGAAAATATCAGAATAATAAAGGAATACAGCCAAGTTTAATGTATAAAGATTTTGAAAGATAGTTGTATTTATGAGCAATACGTTCTAAAAATTTTAAGCATCAAAATCTGTATTAAGTCATCAGGCAATGCAAGGTAAGCACTCTTATAACGAATGAATTATATTGCTCAAAATCTATACATTGTTATTTTAAAACTAAGTTCGTAAATATGTTCAACTTACTAAGTCTTATTTATAATAATAAAATTGAGATTTATTAAGTTGAAACAACAAATACGATATGCAAATATTATCTGCAAATTCATGTAGTTCATCATATACTTATATTTCAATTTTATTTCCGAAATTGCATTCAGAAATATCACTTATATGTTGGTTAATATGAAAAAAGGTTCGGATGTTTTTTTAGATACTCTAGAAGAAAATATCCGAATCTTTTTTTATCTGAGGATAATTAAAATAAAAAATTTCACATATATCTATTCAAAAGATTCTGATGGGGATGTATCATATATAATATAGATAAAGCGCTTTTAACAAATCATTTTTAAATATAAATTAATATATAAAGGAGAATGAAGTAAATGAAATTAGTGATATTAGAGCCATTAGGTGTAAATAAGGATAAGTTATTGGGAATGGCAAAGAATAGTTTAGGAAATGAAGTAGACATAATATATTATGATACAAGAGTAGAAGATACCGAAACATTAATAGAAAGAAGCAAAGATGCTGATGCTGTAGTAATATCCAATCTTCCATATAAAAAAGAGGTAATAGAAAACTGTCCAAATTTGAAAATGATTTGTGTTGCGTTTACAGGAGTAGACCATGTTGCAATGGATTACTGTAAGGAAAGAGACATTTTAGTATGCAATTGTGCTGGATACTCAACTGCTGCAGTTGCAGACTTAGTATTTGGTATGGTTATTTCTCTATATAGAAATATTATACCATGTGATAAGGTGGCTAGAGAAGGTGGAACGAAGAATGGGCTTGTGGGATTTGAACTCGCAGGAAAGAAGTTTGGAGTAGTAGGGGCAGGAGCTATAGGTATGAGAACTGCCGCAATTGCTAAAGCATTTGGATGTGATGTATACGCTTATAGCAGGACTAAAAAAGATGTTGAAGGAATCGAATTTGTAGATTTAGATACATTAATGGCTACTTGTGATATAGTATCGCTTCATGTTCCACTAAATGAAAGCACTAAAGGATTAATAAATAATGAAAAATTATCATTAATGAAAGAAAGTGCAATTTTAATAAATACAGCACGAGGTCCTGTTTTAGATAGTTCAGCACTTGCGGAAGCTTTAAATAATGGCAAAATTGCCGGTGCGGGAGTAGATGTATTTGAAATTGAGCCACCAATTCCTACAGATCATGTATTGTTTGGAGCAAATAATTTAATAGTTACTCCTCATGTTGCATTTGCAACAGCGGAAGCTTTCGAAAAGAGAGCAGTTATTGTTTTTGATAATATAAAAAAATGGTTAAAAGGTACTCCGCAAAATGTAATTAAATAAGTCAATTTATATATGTTAATTTAGAATTAGAAACCTGGGAAGAAAAGCCTTGATGCTTTTCTTAGATAGTATAAATAGAAATCCCTTTTGAGGGATTTCTATTTTTTTATAAAATTTTTATAATTGCTTTAAAAGATTTTTAAAATTAGATTTTATAATGAATTCATAACAAGCAAGGAAATAAATCTTTAAAAATATTGGGAGGCGTTATAAATGAATAAAATTAAAGTATTATATGATGTATTTAAAACTATGAAGGAAAAAGAAGTGTTTAAAGGAAGCGTAAAATTGGAAGCAACTAAAGGAGATGTAAAAGTATTATCATTTTCCAATGAATTTGAAACTAATACTAAAAGTGGGGAAACAAAAGCTAACATAAGTGTTGATTTAGATGCTGAAGGCAAAAAAGTAAAACATGATAGTAATTCTGAATTTAATATAAAGGAGTGCCCGGATCATGGATTTCATAGAGGAATGCATAATCATGGAATGAATATGCACGGAATGCATGGTCACGGTGGAATAAAAGGAGGACTTTCAAAAGTTACTTTTATATTAAATTTATTAAATAATGTGCAAGTGGAGGAAAAAGATGAAAAGGCTATTATTTCTTTAGAATTGAAAGAGGTATTTAAAGAAATCAAGGACATGCATAAAGAATTCCATAAAGGAATGGATGAAGAAAAGATAATGGAGCATATAAGACAAATGAAGGAAAGTGATGATAGAGGTTTTCATAAGCATCATAAATTTATAAAAGAACTATTATGTTCTGAAAACAGCGATGCTATATTAAAAATATATGCAAATAAAAATAATGAAGTTGAGAAAGTAGAAATTTCTTCTAAAGGCGAAAATGCTGTAAATGGATCACTAGATTTAGTTTGGTAAATTAATTGAGTTAGGAGATAGTAGTAAATGCCCAAATATCTTATTTGTACTAACACTAGAAAGTATAATGAATTAGTTGAAGCTCTAAATAATAGAGGAATTCAATTTGAGACAACGCATTGTGATAATAAATGCTTTAAATGTCGCACTAGAGTGATGATTAAAGAAGATGATAAATATATATATGCAACTGATGTGAAAAATCTATTAAGAAAAATGAGTATTTCTTAATGTAAAGAGGGGTTGAAATTCAGAAATCTCTAAATTATTGATGTAAAATTCAATTATTTAGAGATTTTCATTTATAAATAAATAAGTAAATAAGGAACTTTGTTCCAAATCAAAATTTAAGTATCTCATAGAATGATTTTATTAGAATTATTAATAGACAGTTTTAATTTAATTTATTAAAAGTTAATTTGTAATGTTATAATCATTACAATGGTAGAAATTTATTTTAAGGAGGTGGAAAGCATTAGAAGGTTTAGAGGAAGAGTTTATTCTCATTTTCATAATAGAATTGATGAAGAACATCGGGAATTTTTTGAAAAACTCAAAGAGTTAAATGAAATGCGTTATGAGTTAGTTTATGAGCATCAAAAAATACATCATAAGTCTCATCATAAACAATTTAATGAATTTAATAGGATACATAGATATCTAAGATGGATGCGTCCAACGGGAATTTTAATAAGCATGTTACTTGTTTTTTCCATATTTAAATTTGTAGATGTAAAGGCAATTACTATATTTTTTGCAATAATTTTTATTATTCATCAAAGCTCTCATATATATATAACTATGAGAATGGAAAAAAGAATTATGAAACCTATAGAGAAGTTAAAAGATGGTGTTGAACAGATAGCTAGGGGTAATTATGACGTGAAAATTGATAACGACGTATATAATGAAATAGGAATTTTAATATATGATTTTAATAAGATGGCTGAAACCTTAAAAAAATCTGAAGAGATGAAACTTGAATATGAAGAAAATAGAAAAGCATTGATAGCTAATATTTCCCATGACTTAAAAACACCAATTACTTCAATTAATGGATATATTGAAGCCTTAGTGGATGGTGTTGTTACTTCACCAGATAAAGTGAACAATTATCTAAATATAATTCATAATAATACTACTTATATAAATAACCTTATTGATGATTTGTTTTTATTTTCAAAATTAGATATGCAAAAATTAGATTTTAATTTTGGGATAGTTAAATTTAAGGCATTTATGAGTGATCTTATGGAAGAGTTTGATTTTGTTCTTAAAGAAAAGGATATTGAATTTAAATTTGAAGATAGGTTGTCGGAAGAATTAGAAATTAACATAGATGGAAAAAGAATATATCAAGTTATTAGGAATGTTATAGGGAATGCTATAAAATATGGAAGGCAAAAAGATTCAATAATTAAAGTAGAATTAAGTAATAATAATGAATGGATTAAGATAGAAATTAAAGATAATGGTCCTGGGATTCCAGAAGATAAACTTTCAAATATATTTAATAGATTTTACCGTATAGATACAGAACGTACAAAAGACTTTATGAGTACAGGTTTAGGACTTGCAATTGCAAAGGAAATGGTAGAAGCTCATGGAGGAAAAATTTATGCATCAAGTATAATGGGGAAAGGAAGTACGTTTACTATAGAGCTACCAATAAAGTGAAGCTTTTCAGGTGGAGAGAACTATAGCTGAATTTATACCAACAAGGGGCACAATGCTAAGGAGTGTGCAGATGTTATTCGTGATTAAATAGTGATACGAATCATAGATATCTGACATGTGTCATTTAAGGCATAAATAATAAAGAGGAGGAAGCATATGAAACAAATATTAATTATAGAAGATGATATAAATATCGCTGAACTAGAAAAAGAGTATCTTCAATTAAATGGTTATAAAGTGGAAATAATTCAGGATGGTATTCAAGGATTAAAAAAAGCTCTTATTGGTACATATGATCTTATAATAGTTGATTTAATGCTACCAGGCAAAGATGGGTATGAAATAGTAAGAGAAGTTAGAGAAAAATATGAAATACCTATAATAATAGTATCAGCAAGAAGTGAAGATATTGATAAAATAAAGGGGTTAGGATTTGGTGCAGATGATTATTTAACAAAACCTTTTAGTCCTGCAGAATTAGTAGCCAGAATAAAGTCTCATATGCTTAGATATGAGAGGTTATCAGGAAATAGACCCCAACTCAATATTATTAGCCATAAAGCATTGGAGATAAGAACAGATTCACATAAAGTTTTCGTAAATGGAAAAGAGGTTATTCTTACTACAAAGGAGTATGAGCTTATGGTATTTTTAGCTTCTAATCCCAATATAGTTTTCACTAAAGATCAATTATTCGATAGAATATGGGGAGAGGATTATTACGGAGATACAGCAACTGTGGCAGTCCATATACAAAAGTTAAGAAAGAAGATAGAAAAGGACCCAGGAAATCCAGAGTATATTGAAACCCTTTGGGGAACAGGATATAGATTTAATTCATAAGTTTCAATATTGAAATAATATTATCAAATAAAAGTAAGAGTTTAACTAAAGTAATAGTATATATAGATGCCTAAATTATTAATTAGAATTAGTATGTAAATATATTTTCATAGCTTTTCGGAACAAAATATTTATGATTCTGGTAAGTTGACACATAAATATAGCTTTAAAGTTGAATATCTATAACTAATAAAAAAGTGGCCAAGTGGCCACTTTTTTATTTTACAACTATATTAACAAGTCTTCCTTTAATTACAATCACTTTAACTATAGTTTTACCTTCAGTATTTTCTTTAATAGTCTCATTTTCTAATGAAGCAGCTTTTATACCTTCTTCATCTAAATTAGAAGCTACCATGATTTTAGCTTTTATTTTACCATTTATTTGGATTGCAATTTCGACTTCATCTTTAACTAAAGCAGCAGGGTTAAATTCTGGCCATTTTTCATTAAAGATTGTTGAATTATTTCCAAGTAAACTCCATTGCTCTTCAGCAAAGTGAGGAGCAAATGGTGCAAGTAGTTTTATGAAATCAACTATAGTTTCTTTTAAGAAGTTTGCGTTTTTAATATTTTCTTGAGTGTACTTATTAAGAGCATTTGTAAGCTCCATAAGTCTTGCTATTGCAGTGTTAAATTGCATTTTATCTCCGTCTTCAGTAACACCTTTAATAGTATTATGTTTCCAGAAGTTTAATTCTTTTTCAGCTGAATCAATAGAATCTTTAGTGCTCTCATTTGAATTTATTATATTTCTGCAATTTTCAAGGATTCTTTCAATTCTATCCACGAATTTTCCAACAGATTTTATTCCGTCGTCGCTCCAAGCTCCACCTTCAGTATAACCAAATCCAAACATTAAGTACATTCTAAATACGTCAGCTCCATATTCTTTAATATAATCATCAGGAGAAATAGTATTTCCTTTTGATTTACTCATTTTAAGTCCATCTGGTCCTAAGATCAATCCTTGGTGAGTTAAGCTTAAGAATGGTTCGTCAAAGTTTAAATATCCCATATCTCTTAAAGCTTTTGTTATGAATCTAGCATATAATAAATGCATGCAAGCATGTTCTGGTCCACCAACATATTTGTCTACAGGAAGCATTTTGTTGACTTTTTCAGAATCAAAAGGTGCATCATCGTTTTTATTGTCTACATATCTTAAATAGTAAAAAGATGAACATACAAAAGTGTCTAAAGTATCAGCTTCTCTCTTTGCAGGCTTCCCGCAATGAGGACAAGTTGTATTTACAAAATCCTCACATTTACCTAATGGTGATTTACCATCTGGTGTAAATTCAACATTGTAAGGAAGTTTCACTGGAAGATCCTTTTCAGGTACTGGAACTATTCCACAATCATCACAGTATATAACAGGAATTGGAGCACCCCAATATCTTTGTCTTGAAACTAGCCAGTCTCTTAATCTGAAGTTTTTCTTCATTGCTCCTAATTCATCTTTTTCTAATTCTTCAACGATTTTCTTTTTAGCTTCATCAGTTGTTAATCCATCGAATTTTCCTGAATTAACAAGTACTCCATATTCGCAATATGGAAGGTCTGGATTAGTAT
Source organism: Clostridium sp. MF28 (assembly GCF_002969175.1). Taxonomy (NCBI): domain Bacteria; kingdom Bacillati; phylum Bacillota; class Clostridia; order Eubacteriales; family Clostridiaceae; genus Clostridium; species Clostridium sp. MF28. The sequence goes on along the minus strand of NZ_CP014331.1, from coordinate 2,570,804 downwards.
TTTCTTTATCTGTTATAACTCTTTCGATTGGTAAATTGAATTTTGTTGCAAAAGCAAAATCTCTTTCATCATGAGCAGGAACTGCCATAACACATCCTGTACCATAAGTAGCCAATACATAATCAGAAATCCAAATAGGGACTACTTTTCCATTAATAGGATTTATAGCATAAGATCCTGTGAATACTCCTGTCTTTTCTTTTGAAACTGATTGTCTTTCAATTTCAGATTGCTTCGCAGCAGCTTCTTTATATTCTTCAACAGCAGCCTTATACTCTGGAATAGTTAACTCATCAACTAGTTTGTTTTCAGGAGCTAAAACTACATAAGTAACACCGTTTAAAGTATCAACTCTTGTAGTAAATACATCGAATTTCAAATCTGAATCCTTGACTTTGAAAGTAACCTCTGCACCATAAGATCTTCCAATCCAGTGCTTTTGCATAGACTTAGTTTTTTCAGGCCAATCTAAACCATCTAATTTATCAAGCAATTCATCGCCGTACTCAGTTATTTTAAAGAACCATTGAGTAAGGTCTTTCTTTGTAACCTCAGTACTACATCTTTCACAAACACCATCAACAACTTGTTCATTAGCTAATACTGTATTGCATGATGGGCACCAATTTACAGGTGCTTTTTTTCTGTAAGCTAGACCTTTCTCGTAAAGTTTCAAGAATAGCCACTGAGTCCATTTATAATAATCAGGAAGACAAGTAACAACTTCATTTTCCCAATTAAACATAGCACCCATAGATTTCAATTGTTTTTCCATTGTCTCAATATTCTTTAAAGTAGAATCTTGAGGATGAATTCCAGTTTTTATAGCATAATTTTCAGCAGGTAATCCAAAGGCATCAAATCCCATTGGTTGAAATACATTATATCCTTGCATTCTCTTAAGTCTTGCCCATGAATCTGTTGGACCATAGTTAAACCAGTGACCAGCATGTAATTGAGCGCCTGATGGATAAGAAAACATTTCTAATGTATAGAGTTTTTTACCTGAATTTTCAGGATTAAATTTATAAACCTCATTCTCATCCCAAAATTTTTGCCACTTTTCATCAATTTTTGTTCCGTAATTTGCCATGATATAGCCTCCTATAATTTTAATGTAAAATGCACAATATAATGCATATAAAAGAAAAATGCTTATAATAATTGAAAAATATGTTATTAAAACAAAATTTTAATTAAAATATTAGATCTATGCACTGATAATGGATAAATTAAAAAAAGCTCTCATCTCTAAAACAAAGAGACGAAAGCATAATTTCCGTGGTACCACTCTTAATTAGAAGAGATAAAAAAACAAATTTATCCTTCTCACTTATTATTTTAACGGGTCTACCGTACTTGCTTTTAACAAGTAAGCTCCTAGGCAAGTTCATAATAATATAACACTATTTTACACCAAACAACAGCTCTCTTTAAGATATAATTATTACTAATACTCCTATTCATCGCACAATATAAAATTTTAATAATATTATATATTAAGAAATCAAAAAAAGTCAAGAAGTTGACTTATATATATGTGTTTATATAGTAAAAAATTATTACCACTTATTGTTTATGCAATATTTGGAATGATATTAGCAGTAGTTTTCCTAATCAAAAATGAAATTAATTTTTACTATAAGTAATATTATCTCAAAAAAAGCAAATAATATTTTTTTTAGAATAAGTTATTATGATACAATATTAGAATAGGAAAGAGTTTAATATAGGGATGTGAATCAATGAACATACTTTTAGGCTTAACAGTTATAACTTTAGTTTTAAATATACTTTTTTCTTTATCATTAGTGTTTATAGAAAGAAAAGATCCTACAACAACATGGGCATGGATCTTAATATTAATGATTTTACCTGGCATTGGATTTGTGATTTACATCATGTTTGGTCAAAATCTAAGCAGGCAAAAGATTTTTAAAGAAAAAATAAAGTTTGATGAAAAGAAGAGAAAGAACTTAAACGATACATATAAATCCAATAGACACGGTCATGATGGCGGAGAAAAATTTGCTGATTTAAGGAGGCTAAATTTTAATAATTCTGGCGTAAAATACACTACTAATAATAAAATTGATGTATATGTAAATGGAAAAGAAAAATTTAGTCAGTTAATTGAAGACATAAAAAATGCTAAAAAGTTTATTCATGTTGAATATTATATATTTAGAGGAGATACTATTGGAAAACAGATACTTGATGAACTAACTAAGAAAGTTAAAAGTGGATTAGAGGTTAGATTGTTATTAGATAGTATGGGATCACGCAAGCTAAGAAAAAAAGTTCTTAGGGAATACTTGAATGCAGGTGGGAAGTTTTCACTGTTTTTTCCAGGAATTTTACCGCATATAAATACTCGTATAAATTATAGAAATCACAGAAAAATAGTTGTTATTGATGGTCAGTACGGCTATGTTGGAGGGTTTAATGTTGGAAAAGAGTATATAAGTGAGGATCCAGAAGTTGGTTTTTGGAGAGATACCCATGTGAGAATAGAAGGAGAAGCAGTTAATGCATTAAATGAAAGATTTTTACTGGATTGGTGCCATGCATCTGGTGAAAAAATAATTGATTATAATAAATATGCAAAAGAATTCAAGAAAGACTTAGGGGATGTTGGAATACAGATTGTAACTAGTGGGCCGGATCACAAGGAAGAATATATAAGAAATGCTTATTTAAAATTAATTAATAATGCTAAGAATAATTTGTATTTGGAAACTCCATATTTAGTCCTTGATTCGCCAATATTGGAATCATTAAAAATCTCTGCATTATCAGGAGTAGATGTACGGATTATAATACCGGGAAAACCAGATCATTTCTTTATGCAGTGGGCAGCAAGTTCTTATGTGGGAGAATTATTAGAAGCTGGTGTTAAAATATATAGTTATCAAAATGGATTTATTCATGCAAAAACCATAGTAGCTGATGGGTTAGTAATGAGCATAGGAACAGCTAATTTAGACATTAGAAGTTTTAAGCTCAACTTTGAAGTTAATGCATTTATTTATGACGATAGAATTGCAAAGGATGGAGAAAAGCAGTTTATAAAGGACATGGAGTGCTCAGAAGAGATAACTAGAGAAATATACGATGGTAGGAGTTTGTCTCTCAAAATTAAAGAGTCCTTAATTAGATTGGTATCTCCTATATTATAGTATAGGATAGGAAATTTAAAATTATGATAAAACCACTCTTTTACTTAGAGAAATAAAAGGGTGGTTTTATATGTCTAAGTATTTTATCTAATATGTATTGAATAAACGAGTTTTAAAAATATTTTTCATGAAACCTAAATAATTATTTTTACAAAATTGCTAATGTTATGGAAACTTTTTCTTAACTGAGTATAATTTAATATATAAATTTAATAATAGAGGTGAATAGGAGAAATATTTAATTCATTAGGATTGGAGCATTATATGAAAAGCAAAGAAAAGTTTTATTATTCCCTGACTACTTATATAAATTATGGAGTAACGAGTATAGTGACTACTTTTTATGTGCCATATTTGAATCAAGTAGTTGGATTATCATTAAGTCAAGTTGGAACTGTAGTATCTATAGGAGCATTATTTGCAATTCTTTCCCAGCAATTTTTAGTAAGTAAGTTTTCGATGAGAAAAAACAAAAAAAGATTTATTATCATACATTTATGCGCACTTATTGGAATGATAGTATTTTTAATGTCTGTTAACAAGACTATCATATATTTTTATGCAGCTCTTTATGGAATTATAGTACAAACAATTGGAAATGTATATGAAGTATATGTTGAGGAAATAGCAGTTAGAAAAAATGTAGAGTATTCAGAAATAAGAAAATGGGGATCCATAGGATTTGGGTGCGTAGTTTTATTAAGTGGAACTATAATTTTAAAATATGGATTTAAAACTATGCATATAATAGGAATCATAATGTCATGTATAGTTATATTATTAATAGCTATGAAGTTTAAGAATATTGAAGCAGATGGAAATCCAAATAGGGGAAAATTAATTGCTGTATTTAAAAATAAAAATTCAGTAATTCTCGGAATAATTAATATCTTAATCATAGGAACGTATACCGCAATAGAATTTGCATATTCAACATATTTAATTGAAATAACGGGGAATGCGGATCTAGCTAACTCTATATATAGTAAATCAATATTTTCAAGAGTATGTGTTGAATTTATATCATTCATGCTTGTAGGAAAGTATCTAAAGGATAAAAAGCCTAAGAAATATTTAATAATAGCATTTCTTATAGGAACTACTAGAATACTTCTATTTTCAACAGGTTCAATACCTTTAGTTGTTTTAGGGGATCAATTACATGGTCTAATGTATGGTTGTTATTTAACATTTTTATTTAAATATATAAGAGAAGTAGTTGATGACGAACTAGTTGCTGGTACATATTCATTTGTTAGCGTGCTGGGATCAGCAGGAGCTAACTTTGTATATCCACATATGTTTAGTACAATCCAAAGAAATTTTGGATATACTGCAATGTATCTGGTTGGTTTCTCAATTATGGTAATTTCTTTGCTAGTTTCTATTAAGATTCTTCCAAATGGTAAGAAGGTTCAGGTATAAATTAAATCATAGCATGAAATGTAGAGGTGTCGTGAATTATGGTACCTCTTTTTTATTTCTCATCATAACTGTGCCCAACAATCGTTCTAGAATTTTGTTTTGAAATATAAATTATATTTTGATGTAATAAAATACTGGCATTTAATAAAATTTGATATTTATTTTCTACTAGATAGTTAGTTTATTACATGAAAGAAAACATTTATTATAAATTTAATCTATCTAACTATCTTGATGTTACCATATTAGTGTAAGTTAACTTAACACATTAAATAAAATAAAGTAAAGGGAGAGATTGATTATGTTAAATGAAAAAGCATTAAAAAAAGTAGGTCCAAGCTATGAAGAAGTAGGAGCAAAAAAAGATGGTGGTGTTACACCAACTAGTGATATTAGTGTATTAACAGCAGCTACTTTAATAAGTGCAACATATACAGTTACAATTACAGCAACAAATGACTAAAATCAACTAAGATTATATTGGAGTATTTCATAAACAAAAAATCACCTGTAATAAATTATAGGTGATTTTTAAATAACTAAAAATGGAGGAATACACTTATGGAATTAAATTTAGCTAAAACTTTAACAACTGAAGAGAAGATAAGCCTATTTAAAGGAAATTTATTAGAAAAATATAAAGCGAATAAGGTAATAGATGAATGGATTAAGAACGATAATATGTTAAGCTATGACAATTTAATAAAAAAACTAGAGCTAGAAGGCATTGATTTTGAAAAATTCGCCACTATAGTAAGTGAGAAAGAAATAGATAATCAAGAAGTAAGTTATGCTAAATGGTATGAGTTGTATAAAAATATAATTAGTGAATATTCTAATGTTCAAAATTATAATTTTTATAATGAAGAATCTATAATGTATTTTCTAAATGCTTTTATTTATTGGTGTAATGTGCAGTTAAATAAAGAAATATGCAAATATAATAATATAAAAATTCATTCAAATCAAATTGATGGAATATTAAGTAATATAGGAAAGAATTTATTCAATATTTGTAGTAAAACAATAGTTTATGAATATTATAACCAAGAAAAACAGAATTTTAAATTCTATAATGTAAGTAATTTTAAAAATGTTAGTGATTTGCAAAAGTTCTTTGCAAAATATCCAGTAATGTTAAGGCGTTTGGTGGTTAAAGTAGAATGTTTATTAAATACTTATATAGAATCATTTTTTAGAATAGACAGAGACTTTAAAGAAATAACAGAAAAATTAGATATAAAGTTAGGAAATATTATAACTAATATTACTGGAAATTTAGGGGATACTCATGAGAAGGGCAAATTTGTAATTAAATATGAATTTAATAATACAACTAAAATAATATATAAGCCTAAGGATCTTAATATTGCAAAGAAATTTTATAATATAATTTCATGGATAAACAAAAATTGTGATTGTGAAAAAATTGCTATCCCTAATAATTATTATAATTCTGATTACACAGTAGAAGAATATATTGAAGCAACACCTTGTGAAAATGAAGATCAAATTATGAGGTATTATGAACGATTAGGTCAACTAATAGCTATAACTTTCTTATTAAGCGGAAATGACTTCCATAAGGAAAATATTGTGGCAAATGGAGAATTTCCATACTTAATAGATTTAGAAACTCTTTTTAATCAGCCTATTACAATACAAGCTAAGGATATATTTGATTACAACAATTTAAGGATTCAAGATTCAATAAATCGTACCTCTTTTTTACCATCTAATTCTGGTCTTGCAGATGAAAATGGTAATGGAATTGATATAAGTGGATTATCCTATAAAGATCAAAAGTTACCGTATAAGATTTTGAAGCTGATGGGAGGGGTAGATAATCCTAGGTTTGACTATGTAGAGTGTGAAATCAAGGCACAAAATAACATTCCTATATTAGATAAACAAAAAATAGGTTATATAAAGTATAAAAGTTGTATAAAAGAAGGATTTCTAAAATTAAGCAAGTTTATTATTAAGAACAAATTTGAATTCTTAAAACAAATTGAAGTTTTTAAAAATACAAAGGTAAGACAACTTATGCGTAGTACTATTAACTATGCCAGAATATTGGAATATGCAAGTCACCCCAAGTATACTGTTAGCATGCTAAATTTTCAAAAAATGGTGTATTATATGTGGGAATATCCATTTAATGATAAAAGATTAATAACTTCTGAAGTGGAAGATTTATTATATGATGATATTCCTCTATTTAAAACAATTACAACTAGTAGAGATTTAATAGATTCAAAGGGAAGAATAATAAAAAATTACTTTAATAAATCTGCTTTGGATCATGTTAAAGAGAGAATTATTAACTTTGATGAAAAGTCAGTAAACAGACAATTAGATTATCTTAATATAGCTATTAATAACAGTAAAAATGTTATTGATAAAAAATTAAGAATGAAAAATGAATTATATAAATTTAATAAATCATTGGTAAAAGATGTTAAGTGTGAAAATTTAGATATTTTGTTAAATGATATAAATCAATTAATAGAATACTTTTCTATAAAGTATGAAAATCAATGCATTTGGGAGAACTTGATAAATGGAAAAATTAAATTAGAAAGTGGATATTCAAAAGGAATATTAGGAATATATTATTACTTATATATGTATAACAATGTAAATGGTAATTCAAGCAATAATCTTAAAGAAATAATAGCTGTATTTTCTAATGAGAAGTTTCTTAATCTTGGATTATTTAACAACAAGATTCAAGATTTATTAGATTTCTTAAGTATTATTGATTGTACTTTAGGAAATACATTTAATACAGATATTTTAAACTTAAAATCAAGAATTAACGAAGTTTTAAATAAACAATTAGACAATGGCAAATTAAGTCTTTCGATGACAATAAAATCTATTAAAGTTCTTGGAAAATTATATATAGTTAATAAATCATATGATTTAAAAAAAACTATCTCTAAATTAAAAGATAATTTAGAAATTCAATTGTTAACAGAAGGGTTAACCAATTTGAAATATGATAATGATGTTAGCGTAATTGATTTATTAGATTGCATTATTTTAATAAATTCGATATATCCTAACAAAGAGTTTAACTTCAACTTAGAGTATATAAAGGAACTTAATAATAAATATTTTGAACAAATATATAAATTGGAATCAATTGAGTTCTATAACAATAAAGAGTATAGGAATATTATAAGGAGCCTGAGTCTAAATATAAGTAATAATCATATAGAGTATAATCAATTAAAAAGATTTGTATTAAAAATAATAAAGGAAAAAGAAATTGATGAAAATATTATTTTTATAATAGATATTTTAATTAATTTGTATCTAAAAAATAAGGATCAAGAAATTAAAAAGGTATTAGATGAAAAAATGAAGGATTTAGAACAATATTATGCCATAACTAATAATTACCCAATTGATGAGATGAACCATTTTAAAAATTTGTCTATTGAAAATGGTTTAAGTGGAATTGGGTATGAAATATTGAGATATTTCAATAATAGAATACCAAGCATAATAAATATGATTTAGTTAATTTTATATTTAAATGAGTGGAGAACAGATATGAAAAAAATATTAGGAGTTATAGGAAGTAGAAAAGGTGATAAATCAATTACGTATAAATTTACGAAATTGTTATTAGATAAAATAGTAAATAAATGTGGGAATATACAATATGAAATAATTACACCTGATAAGTATGAAATTATGCCATGTCTGAGCTGTAATAATTGTTTTCTTAAGGGTAATTGTGTTCAGGATAATAATGATAGTATGGGCTTAATTAAAGAAAAAATATTAGAGGCAGATTTAATTATTTTAGGAAGTCCAGTTTTTGCACATAATGTAAGTGGAGATATGAAAACTTTTATTGATAGAATCAGCTACTGGCTTCATGTTTTTAGATTGGCAAATAAAAAATCTATTACAATAACAACATCCGCGTCTAATGGAAACATTAATGTGAATAACTATTTAAGTAAAATATTAACTATGCTAGGATCTCAGAACATATTAGATATAAAAATCACAACTATGATTCCTAACTTGTTAAATGATACTGAATTTATGAAGGATGAATTGATAAATTATGTTGACTTAATTTGCAATGAATTAAATGATTTTGCATGTATTTCAACAGAAATTCAAGAAACAGAATTTAAAAGCTTAAAGTATTATATATCAAATTATGATAGAACTAACTCAGAGTATTTATACTGGGAAAATAGCGGATTAAATAGTTGTGAAAGTTATCAAGAGTATTTGCTTAAATCAAGGTAATTGAAAGGTTGGTAGTAAATATATGATTTCTATAGAAAATGTATCAAAAAAATATAAAAATTTTACTGCTATAAATAATCTTAATCTTAAAATTAGTAATAGTAGTATTATAGGTTTAATTGGACCTAATGGTGCCGGGAAAACAACTACAATTAGTATGTTAATAGGTCTTCTTGATGTATCAGAGGGTGATATTATTATAAATGATATATCTATAAAGGATAGGCCCATAGATGTAAAGAAACAAATTGGATATGTATCAGATGATGAAAATCAGTTATTATGTTTAAAAGCTATTGAATATTTGAATTTTGTTTCAGATATGTACAAAGTATCTGAAAATGAAAGAAGAAAACAAATATTAAATCTTAGTGAGAGATTTAATATTCAAAATAATTTAGATACCAGAATGGATAAGTTTTCAAAAGGTATGAAACAAAAAATAATGGTAATAGCATCATTAATTCATAGTCCAAAAGTTTGGATTTTGGATGAGCCTTTTACTGGACTTGATCCTCAAACATCATACGAATTAAAAAATTTTATGAAGGAATATGCAGCAAAAGGCAATACAATAATTTTATCATCTCATATTTTGGAAATAGTAGAAAACCTCTGTGATAAAATTATATTGATTGATAAGGGCAAAACTCTATATTATGGAGAGCTAATAAAATTAAAAGCGAAATTTAATACTAAGTATACATTAGAAGAAATTTATATGGAGGTATTTAAAAATGAAGGAATTAATATCTCTAGTAAAAATTAATTTAAAGATTAAACGTAATGTTATTTTTGGAGAAGAAAAACAAAAAATAATAAAAAAAATATTAAATATACTTTTTATAGTAGTAGCTCTTACTGGAGCAACAGAAATCTTGCTGATGAAAGTATTTAACATATTGTATCTAAGTAATAATGAAATATTAATTTTTAATTTTATTATAAATTTTGAACTAATTATGATGACAATAATTACATTTATTACAATCATAAATAGGCTATTTTTAGCTAGCGGTTGGAATGAACTATTCATATATCCGATAAGAACAGGTAACTTAGTACTATCTAAATGTATTCTTTGCTATTTTGATAACATTATAATTTCAATACTTGTATTAATACCCTTATTTAGTTATGGTTTCTTAAATAATGAAAGTTTGCATTATTACATCCACATAATCTTATATCAAATTATTATATCAATTATTCCAATTATATATAGCACATTAATATTGTTAACAATATTATGGATTGAAACTTTAATCTTAAAATCAAAAGTTAACCATACGAATAACAAATGGTTAATTATAGTGGATATAATAATAGCTTTATTAACATATATGCTGTTAAAGTCAAGCTTAAATAGTCATATAAATATCATTAATTTATTATTCAATATATTTTTTTATGGAAATGATATACCCGTCGTATTTTCTATAAACAAAGAAATAATGATAAATTTTATGATTATCATTACAATAATTATTTCTAGTTTAATAGGACTTTATTTCATTGGAGAGAATGAATATTTAGCAATTATGAAAAGTGGAGTATTAAATTCAAATGACTCTAAAAAAGTAGAACAATACACAAGTCAATATAAATTTAAAAAAAGGAGTATAATTGTCTCAAATATTATAAGAGATGTTAAGTTGATAATTAGGACACCAGCTCTTAAAATGAGTTGTTTTTCTGTTAATATTGTCTTCGCTGTATGGTTTCTAATATTTATAATTTCTGCAAGAAATAAGCTAATGATTATTCAAAACAATTTTACAGGAATTAAAAGTATTATCATATGTGTATATACCTTTGCTACAACACTTTCTAATGTAACACTAGTAACTTCGTTTTCAAGAGAGGGAAGATATTTAAACCAGCTTAAATCATTTCCTATAGATGGTAAGCAAATTTTATTATCTAAAGTTTTTGTAGGTGTTTTAAGTTGTATTGCGAGCTTAGTGGCTGTGGATGTACTAATAATCTTCATATCAGCTAATTTTTATGAATTTATTCTACTTCAAATAGTAGAAATTATTCAGATTCTAGCTATAATAGTAATTCATATTCAAATAGATTTAAATAGTATGAATTTGAAATGGATTGATATTAAGGAATTAGGTAGTGGGCATGCTATACAAATAATGACACCTTTTTTTATAGTTACTTCGTTGCTAATAGCATATGGTGTATTTATTAAAATGGTATTAAATATTGAAATAACAGAATGGCCTAGTATTATTTTTTCAATATTAGTAAATGGAATATATTCTTTGTATTCTTTGAGAAAAATGATAATCAATGTGAAATAGGAGAACTTTTAATGAATATATTAAAATTTTCAATTCAATATTTTAATAAATTTAAGCTGAGTATTTATTTAGCAATATCTTTAATATTATGGAGTATATCAATATATCTGCCTTTAATAAATGGGGAGTTTATAGATGTGCTAACGGGTAAGAACTTAAAATTAAGTGTATATGGCATTTTAATAATTATATCAACATTAAGTATATTACGTATATTATTAACATATATTCTAAATATTTTATATGTCAAGTTATTATCAAAAACAACCTTTGAAGTAAGTTATCATATACTAGATCATATCAAAAAGCTACCAATATTCTTTTTTTACAATCAGAATGCAGCCTATTTGAACCAAAGAGTAAATACAGATTCAACAGCTGTATCAGAATTCTCTATAAATCAAATAAAAAACTTAATTTTTAATATTTTATCATTAGCAATAAGTTCATTTATATTGATAAAAATAAATTTAAAAATATCATCAGTATTAATAATCCTAATTCCAATATATTTAATATTATATTTTTTCTTCAAGAAAAAATTATATAAAGCAAATTTTAAATATAAGGAATCTCAAAACTTGTATTTTGGAGAAATTAACTCACAGTTAGAAAGTATAAAGTTTATTAAATTTAATTCACTCTTTTCTATACTTAATAAAAATTTGAAAAATAAATTTTCTATAGTATTTAGTGATACTATAGAGTTGGCAAAGGTAAATAACATGTTCTCTAATTCTGGAATGTTAGTTACAGTAATGGCCAATATCCTAATATTGATACTTGGAGTACAACAAATAATGAATGGTGAACTAAGTATAGGTCAATTTACTGTAATCGGCACATATTTTAATACAATTATAAGTGGAATAGATTATTGCTTATCATTTTTAGAAACTTATCAAAATGTATTAGTGTCTTATAATAGAATAGAAGAGATATTGGGTTTAGAAAGTGAAGTGAATGGAATTAATAACATACAAAGTATAGAAAATATTTTAATAGAAGATTTATCATTTAAATATCCAGATGGAAAAAATATAGTTTCTAATTTAAATTGTGAATTGAAAAAGGGGTTTATTTATAGATTAAAAGGTGAAAATGGTGTTGGAAAAAGTTCAATAATTAATATTATAACAGGTTTATACAATGGTGAATATGATGGTGTTGTTAAATATAATGGAATAAATATATTAGATTTTAATATGTATAAAGTCCGAGGAAATTTGATTGGAGTTGTTGAGCAAGAACCAACTTTATTAAAAGATAGTATTTTAAATAATATTACTTATAATTTAGATGATTATAATATAAATGTATTAGAAAACTCTGTTAATAAATTTAAACTAGATAAATTTATTTCTAGATTAAAAGATGGCTTAAATACTAATATATCGGAAAGAAGCTGCAATATTTCGGGAGGAGAAAAACAAAAAATAAGTATAATAAGAACTTTATTAAAAAATCCTGATGTAATTATTCTAGATGAAGCAAATTCAGCGCTAGATTTTGATAGTACATTTCAATTAAATTCAATATTGAAGAAAGAAAAAGAAAATAAAATAATAATATTAGTATCACATAATACTGCTTTTGATGAAATTGTGGATTTTGAAATTGAATTGGGAAGTTAGATTTTAAAGTATTGAAATTAATACTACCTTTATATAAATATATGAATTATCACTTTAACATTAATGGAATATAGATTTTTGGGAGAAGTAAAATGAAAGCGTTAAAATTGATTCAAAAATTGTGCTATCTAGCTAGTATGATTTTAATTATTAATCTAATACCTATAAATACAAAGGCGGAAGTAATTAAGTCTGACAATATAGATATCATTATCCTATTTAAGGATGATTGCATTGATGAGAATGTTAAAAGTTTTATAATAAATTCAGGTGGAAATATAGTACAAGATTTGTCTGAAATTGGAGGTTTAGAAGTAAAGTGTAAAACTGATTTGATCCCCAATATTCAAACTTATTCAACAATTCAATCCATAGCACCAAATCATGATATAGATGTTTTTACTGAGAAAACAGTGAAGCTTAGTCAACAAGGGAATTCAGATGGAGAATCAGATGCTGATATATATAACATGTATCAATGGGATATAAAGGAAGTGACTGACAATGGCAAGAGTTTTCAATTAGAATCAGGAAATCATGATATTGTAGTAGGAATTATAGATTCTGGCGTTGATGTTAACCATCCAGATTTAGTAAGTAATTTGTTAGGGGGAGAAAATCTTGTACCGGCAGATTTTAAAGGAGATAATACTGAAACAGGGGATCCTAATGATATTATTGATAGGCTTGGTCATGGAACAATTGTAGCAGGAAACATTGCAGCAAATGGTAGAACAAAAGGTGTGGCTCCTGACATAGGATTCAAAAGTTATCGGATTTTTAATAAAGACGGAAAAACAAATGCATCTATAGCATCATCTGCAATAATTAAAGCTGTTGATGACGGGGCTAGTGTTATAAATTTAAGTTTTGGAGGGTATGATCTAAAAGGTAAATGTTATTGGACAGATTCTAAGACTGGAGTTAAATATAAAATGGGTGACGATATGGCGGAATATTCATTATACAAACGTGCAATTAAATACGCTATAAAAAAAGGTGTGACTGTAGTTACAGCAGCGGGGAATGATAGTTTAAATTGTGATGATAAAAAGCAACTAACTAATTATCTTAATACAACAAATCAAGCTGATGGATTTTCATATTTTGGAATGACATATGAAAATCCAGGAAGTATAGAAGGCGTAATAAATGTTTCAGCTACAGGAAAAGATGATTATATAGCAAGTTATTCTAATTATGGAGCAAAATTTATAGATGTAACCGCACCAGGTGGAGATTATGCTGAAAATGAAAAGATATCTGATTTATGTTTAACTACAGGTATGGGTGGATACACTTATACTCAAGGAACATCTGTGGCTGCACCCAAAGTTTCTGCAACAGCAGCACTCATTCTTTGTAAAGACAAAACTTTAAAACCTAAAGAAGTTGCTAAAAGAATTTATAAAACATGTAAAAAGTTAGAAGGAGAAAATTCTGATAAATATTATGGAAAAGGGATGGTTAATGTTTTTAATGCTTTAAGCAATTAGGTTATTATTCTTGAGAGATCTTCATTGAGTTATTAATTACTATAATTATTTGAATATGAGTTCTTATGAATTTATATTCTGTTTTTGTATAAAGAATACCACCGGTTAGACCGGTGGTTCCGGAAAGCTTCTAGCTATGCGTAGAAAAAACTAACTTTGTAAATAGAATAAATTCATTTGAGATGCTTAAAGCATTAAAATGAACAAACTTGTAAGTTAAAAATGTTTAGTTTGAGTATATAAAAAAAGCATATTATGAAGCAAAAAACAAAGAAAATCCACACAAAAGAGCCATTTTAATGACACTAGGGGAGCTTTGCATAAGTTAAATGCTTCAACGTGCGAGTAGCACGGCCAGTAACAAAGCCTTACAGGCGCAGGGCAAGCCACTCGTTTTCACGGGTGGTCCTGACTTCTAAGATATATTGATACAAAACTAATTTAGTAAACCCTTAAGCATTCGTGTGGCAACAAAGCATTCTTGGCCATTTATCATGTGAATTACTCTATTGTGTATATCTATTTCGGTTATGTTATCCTTATTAACTAAAAAAGATCTATGACATCTATAGAAGCGATTATCTAATTGTGATTCTATATCTTTTAGTTTTGCGTAAAATTCAATTTGTCTATCCATTGCATGAATAATTACTTTATGTATAGTATGTGAAGTTTCGAAAAATAAAATTTTACTATATTCAATATTTATAATTTTATCATCTACTTTAAATGTAAAATTTTTTTGAAGCTCAGTTGACTTTGAAGAATACTTTTTTTGGGCATTTAAAATACATTCATGTATTCTTTGTTTTACATTTTCAATAGTATCTTTTATGATATAATCCATTGCTTCTACTTTATAGATAAATGTTAAATAACTCATTTCTGCATGAGTAGTTACAAAAACAATAAATCCTCTTGGATCATATTCTCGTATTATTTCTGCGAGTTTTATACCATTTATATTAGAATTTAAATCCACATCTAAAAAGTACAGTCCAGAAATCTTATTTTTCTTCAGATGGCTTATAATATCTTCTGGCTTTGATGTTGCTAAAACAATCTCCATATCAAAGTTTTCAATCATTATAATGTCTTTAATATATCTTTTGATTTTTATTAGTTGTTCAATATTATCTTCACAAATCATTATATTAAGCATGTACATTTATCCTCCTTATTTTGAAATGTTTAGTACTTGAATATTTTGAATAAACTGTCCATTTTCGAGGCTTGTTTCAAGTGATATATTCTGGTAATTATTTAATATTTTTTTAGATTACTAAGCCCGCACCCCCTGTTCGATCCTTTTGTTGAAAATCCATATGCGAACATCTTATAAATAGGAGGAGTATCATCTAGACAAGAATTTATAATTAAAATACAGGTGGAATTTTTCTTATTTATAATGCCTATTTTTACACTCGGAACTTTGCATAAAATGGCAGCTTCAATCGCATTATCTAGAAGAATTCCTATAGATCTACACAAATCTATAATATCCATCTTTATGAACTGAATAGGTTCCATGATATCAATAAATAAATCTATCCCTAATTCTTGTGCCCTGATAACTTTTGATGATAATATTCCTTTTAATTCAACAATCTTGATATTCTGAAGTTTATCTAGCTTATAATTTTCATTTGAAATATTTTCGCTTAGTTTTAATATTTTTTTGTTGAAAAACTTCTCTAATTTTTCAAAATCTTTATATTCAAAGTAACCTGCCATAGATGAAAGAATATTTATATAATCATGTTTAAATTTTCGCATATCATTATACATACTTTCTAAATTTAAAGTATATTCTTGTAAGCTCTCAAATTGTATTTTCTTATTTTCATACTCTAAGTCATTTTTAAAATGAATAATAACAATATATACCATTATAATAGTCAAAAAAAAGTAAGATAAAAATAATATGCTGTCTATTAATATAATTAAATTATCTACGTGAACAAATTTAATGATCATTGCATTGATATAAAATATTAAAGCTGTTAATGCAATATTCGAGAATATAAGTACAGAAAATTTGTTTCTAACGTTTATATCTTTTAAATTAAATTTAAATTTTTTTAGTATATATGCAACAAAAGAACTGAATATCAAAGCAATGAAAAATAATGATATATGCATTAGAATAACTATAATATTATTATCTAAAAGTTTATTAACGTCTTGATTAAACAATTCTATAAAAATGGCACCTTGAATAGTATCTGATACTATAAAAATTATGATTGAAAGCATAATAGAGATAAAATTTTGAATGATTTTTTTGTTTTGAAGAAAAAGTAAAATCATCATAGTTATAAAAAAAAGGGGAAGTGAAAGCATTTCAAGATTTAAACATCCAATACCTGATATTAAATAGACAATAACTAAATTTAAGAGGAAGTCTTTTTTTTTGAATTCTATTATTTTTAAATTATAAGTAACAAAAACATAAGCAAACATAGCTACAAATGAAGTGAAAATTTTTATTGTCATAGTTTTTTAGCTCCTTAAATAATGTTAAAAATTTATTAAATAGGAAATTTATATAACTATTTTACAACATACACCATTATATTACAATAAATTAAAGCTTAGGCACAATGATCCAAGTTTAGGGTGTTAATAAAGTGGAAGGACTTTAAATTTTTAATTGGGATTATGTTAAACAATAAAAATGATTATAAGAAAAGATATACATATAATAAATTTGAAATCGAAGTCAGTGAAAACTTGTGTAAAGTAATATAACAGAAACAATAGAAAGATTTTTTATCGATTATAAAGGAAGGCATAAAATATGGCATACGCATTTTAGAAGATTGGAAAAGTTAGGAATAAGATTAAGAGTACTTTTAATGTATAAATTTAAAAATGATTACAAGTCATTCATAGAAAAGGAAATGTCAGTATTATTTGGATAAAGCATAATATATTTATACATCAAAAATATTAAAAAGTAATATCCATAAACTGAAAAAAGTATTTTCTTTAAATTAAGAGAATACTTTTTATCCATAAACTAAAATAAGTTATATTAAATCTAATTTTCTAGCCCTATTCTTCTAATTCTAATAACTCTTTAGGAAATTTGCTTTCATAAAGGCCTCCGGAAAAGCAACACTTTGAAGCAGAAGATTCAGCAATATTTACTGCAAGCTTTCCGAGATATTGTAGTGAAGTTTCAAGTAAATTTTTAATCAATATTTCTTTGATAGTATTCATAATTTTTATATCTCCTATTAAATAATTTGTATATGATCGGTATTATTGTGAGTGCCTCACATAATGCCCCGTAGCTAATAAAAAATTTTAAAGAAAAGTCATTTATGAAAAATGTAAGTGTCATCAAAATACTTCCTGATAATAAAGCCTTCTTTTTTAAGGATTTTCTTAACTTCCTTCCAGTTAGAGGTCGTGCATCTGTATCTGCTGGTGCATACAAATATAATAATAATATTGTGGTTGAGAACATAAGTAAAATCATGTAATTGTCTGCATGTATAAAATTAGGTATATATGCTCCAGTAAAGAAATAAATAGAAGTTAATATTGTACAACTAATACTATTTTTTGCATGTATGCCAAAGGCATAGCGCCGTATAAATGCAAAACTTAGCATAATTGTTAAAGTTTTTTGTAATATTCCTAATAAGAAAGCTATTAAAAGAATAAAAGAAGTTTTAGATAAATTAATAATAATTACTTCTAGTCCATATTTCATTTTTTTATAATTAACATTATCTAGTTGATTATCTCTATTAATTTTTGCTACCAATTTAAGTGCAATTTCCTCTGATAAAGCTTTTTTGCTCAAATCGACCTCCATTTTTTTATTTCTAATTACATAGATGTAATAAAATCTATTAATTATTTTGATTTTAGAATTATATAGTAAATAATTAAAGTACAAAATAATCCTACAAGTATAATTCTTTTAATAAAAATGTCAATTTAATAAACATTACAAATATAAAAATAAGTAAATTTAATATGAACAAAGCAGATAGATGGTTTTTCAATTTACACTTCCATTTTATCATTTTACTTAACAGTTATATTATACCACTTAGATTTTAGTTTTCTAAATTTTATAATAATATCCTGCATTTATGTAATGAATGCATATTATAATTAATTTTATAAGATATACAAAGTGATGAATTGAGAAAAAAGTTATAAAAGAAAATTAGAGAAAAATACCAGAAATTTAAAATTAGTGTAACAAGCTAAAAATGCACGAATGTACAGTTGATTATATGGAGTTTTAAATAAGATAAATAATAAAAAGAGTCGGATTAAAAGAATAAGTTATTGGCAGTCATATTTTATGGATTCAGATTAAATTATGCAAGATTTCATTGAAACTATAAATAAAGTTCCTATACAAAATTTGATAAATATTAATTTTAATCAACATATTTCCAACACTATATTAATATTTTATCACTATAATTGTTAAACAGTTATTGAATTAGCTATAAATATGAAAAATAATTAATATTGACAATTAGATATAGTTTGTTATAATGATAAAAAGATTAAATGTAAATATTGTAATTAATGTTCGTGAAAATAATTATTAAATTTAGAAATGGAGAAAATCATGGAAAAGGATATTGTAAAATCAGTTATGCAAAAATTTTATAGCTTTTTTTATTTTACATTCTGGGGCTTTTATTTTAGCGCTGGCTATTTATTTTGCAAAAAACTGAAAAATACCTTTTTAATGAGTTTTTTATATTTTATATAAGTTTGTAATATATATCAGCATTGATATTTTATGGAACTCATTATACATGAGTTCCATTTTTTTTTCGCAAATAATTAAACATGTGCAAGGGGGCAATATAAAATGGTAGTAATATTAAAGAAAAAAGCAAAGCAGGAAGAAATAGAAAGATTGACAAAACAACTAGAAGCAAAGGGTGTTTCAGTGAGCTTAGTTGTCGGATCAGATGTTAGTATCTTAGGATTAGTTGGGGATACAAGTGCAATAGATCCTTCAGTTGTAGCGGCTAATGGAATAGTTGAAAGAGTTATGAAAGTTCAAGAACCTTTCAAAAAAGCAAATAGAATGTTTCATCCAGAAGATACAATAGTAGACATTAATGGAGCTAAAATTGGGGGAAAGAAAATAGCAATGATTGCAGGTCCATGTTCTGTTGAAAGTGAAGAACAAATCATTGAAATAGCAAAAGAAGTTAAAGAAATTGGGGCAAATTTCTTAAGAGGCGGAGCATTTAAGCCAAGGACTTCACCATATGCGTTCCAGGGAATGAAATATGAAGGGTTAGAACTTTTAAAGAAAGCAAGAGCTAATACAGGATTGCCAATAGTTACAGAGCTTATGTCTCCTTATGATATAGAAACGTTTGTTGAAAATGTAGATGTAATTCAAGTTGGCGCTAGAAATATGCAAAACTTTGATTTGCTAAAGGAACTTGGAAAAACTAACAAGCCGATATTATTAAAACGAGGTTTATCAGCAACTATAGAGGAATGGTTAATGTCAGCTGAATATATTATGGCTGGTGGTAATGAAAATGTAATTCTGTGCGAAAGAGGAATAAGAACATTTGAAAACTACACAAGAAATACTTTAGACTTAAGTGCAGTACCTGCTGTTAAAAAATTAAGTCACTTACCTATAGTAATTGATCCGAGTCATTCTGCAGGAAAGTACTGGATGGTTGAACCTCTAGCAAAAGCAGCGGTTGCAGTTGGAGCAGATGGACTTATTATTGAAGTTCATAATGATCCAGAAAATGCATTATGTGATGGTCCACAATCAATAAAGCCAAGTAAATTTGCAAAACTTATGGAAGAGTTAAAAGTTATTGCAGCGGCCGTTGGAAGAGAAATATAAATTTATTAAATTAAAGAACAGTCGGCATTAACAATTACTCATTACAAGTATCTAAAAGATAGAAAAGAGTTATAACGTAATCTTAGTCATGATGCTAACTGTTTAAGTAAAAGAGGAGTGTTGATAAATGGAAGATTTAGTTGTTGAACTTGGTGAAAGAAGTTATCCAATCATAATTAAAAAAGGATTAATTAATGAAGTAAATCTGGAAATCCAAAAAGTTTTTAAAGGTAAAAAGATATTTATACTAACTGATAAAAATGTAGGTTCTCATTATGGAGATAGGATAAAATCATGTTTAATTAAATCAGGATATGATGTTAAGCTAATGGAACTAGAGCCAGGTGAGGAAACTAAAGCGTTTAGTACCCTTCCTTTGATATATAATGAACTATTAGATTTTAAAATTACAAGAAGTGACTTGATTATAACTTTAGGCGGAGGAGTAATTGGAGATCTTGGAGGATTTGCTGCATCAACTTTCTTAAGAGGTGTAGATTTTGTTCAAATACCAACTTCACTTCTTGCTCAAGTTGATAGCAGCGTAGGTGGAAAGGTTGCTGTAGATTTAGAAAGAGGCAAAAATTTAGTGGGAAGTTTTTATCATCCTAAATTAGTTTTAATAGATCCAAATGTACTTGAAACTTTAAGTGAAAGATTTTTTAGAGACGGAATGGCAGAGGTTATTAAATACGGATGTATAAAAGATAAGGAATTCTTTTACTTTTTGAAAAGCTTAAAAAATAAAGAAGAGGTTATGAACAATATAGAAAAAATTATCCACAAATGTTGCTTTATAAAAAAATGCGTTGTGGAAAATGATGAAAAAGATACTGGAGAGAGAATGCTGCTAAATTTTGGACATACACTAGGTCATGCCATAGAGACATATTATAACTTTAAGAAGTTTACACATGGGGAAGCAGTAGCTATAGGAATGTATGAAATAAGTAAGATTGCAGAAAATAAAGGATTAACTGATCAAGGCGTTAGTGAAGAGATAAGAGAGATACTAGTGCAATACAATCTTCCTTATGAAGTTGAAATAGATGATAGCTCGGAAGTTTTAGATACAATAGCATTAGATAAGAAAAATATTGATAATGTATTAAAAGTAGTATTATTAAGAAATATTGGAGAATCATATTTAGAAAAAACAAATGTAGAATTTTTTAGTTAATGATGTATATGAAAAAATAGGTTAGCAAGCAGATATGTTATTTTTGAGTATGTCTTAAGCAATGAATAAAAAAGTGAGGTAAAATCATGGGGAACTTAAAAATTTATCCTGGAAAATTAAGTGGGGAAGTTAAGATACCGCCATCTAAAAGTATGGCACATAGAGCAGTAATTTGCGCAGCTCTTGGAGATGGTGTTAGTAAGGTTACAAATATAGATTATTCTGATGATATTATTGCTACAATTGAAGCAATGTCATCATTGGGAGCTAAAATAACGAAAAAAGAAGATTATCTGGAGGTTTATGGAATCAACAGTCCAGAAAATATTAAAGCTAATTCAGTTAAGGAACAAAGAACTATAGATTGCAACGAGTCAGGATCAACTCTTAGATTTTTAGTACCTATAGCAGCTTTATTTGATGGAGTTAATAGATTTGTTGGAAGAGGTAATTTAGGAAAGAGACCATTAGACACTTATTACAAAATTTTTGATGAACAAGGAATTAAATATTCTTATAAAGATGGTATTCTTGATTTAAAGACTGAAGGAAAATTAAAAGCTGGAGAGTTTAAGATGGAGGGGAATATTAGCTCGCAGTTTATAACAGGATTATTATTTACGCTTCCTCTTTTAGATGGAGACTCTAAGATTGTAATTACAACAGAAATGGAATCAAAAGGATATATTGATTTAACTTTAAGAGCCATTAAAGACTTTGGTGTAGAAATTATAAATAATAATTATGAAGAATTTATTATAAAGGGAAATCAAATTTATAAGAGTATAGATTACAGAGTTGAAGGTGACTACTCACAAGCAGCATTCTTCTTCTGTGCTGATGCACTTTCAAGCAATATTGTGCTTAATGACTTGAAACTAGATTCTCTTCAAGGGGATAAAGAAGTAATTGACATATTACAAAGAATGGGATTGAAATTAAATAATAAAGATAATGGTTTAATTGGAAGCGCAAGTCTTGGACTTAAGTCTACTATAATTGATGGTTCTCAGTGTCCAGATATAATCCCAGTAGTATCATTGGTTGCTGCATTAAGTGAAGGAACAACAGAAATTATAAATGCAGGAAGACTTAGAATTAAGGAATGTGATAGATTAGCAGCAGTAACTTCAGAGCTTAATAAATTAGGTGCTAAAATTATTGAAAAAGAAGAAGGATTGATAATTGAAGGTGTAAAGGAGCTTAAAGGAAACGTGGAAGTTTGGAGTCATAAAGATCATAGAATAGCAATGACTATGGCTATAGCATCAACTATGTGTAAAGAACGTATTATACTTAAAGATTATGAGTGTGTGTCAAAGTCATACCCGCAATTTTGGGATGATTTTAAGAATTTAGGAGGTGTGTTTGATGAGTGGAATGTGGGGGAATAAATTAAAGGTTTCTATATTTGGTGAATCTCACGGAGTTGGGATTGGAATTACAATTGATGGGCTTCCTTCAGGCGTTGAGATTAATCTTGAAGAGGTTATGAAAGAAATGGCAAGACGTGCGCCAGGAAAAAGTAATTTATCTACAGCTAGAAAAGAAGCAGATGCACCAGAAATTTTAAGTGGATTATTTGAAGGAAAGACTACAGGAACTCCTCTTTGTGCAGTGATTAGAAATGCAGATATGCGTTCTAAAGATTATGGAAAGCTTAAAGATTTAATGAGACCAGGTCATGCAGACTACCCAGGGTTCATCAGATATAATGGATTTAACGACTATAGAGGCGGAGGATCTTTCTCGGGAAGAATTACTGCACCATTAGTATTTGCTGGAGCTGTATGCCAGCAAGTACTAGAAAGTAAAGGAATTAACATAGGAGCCCATGTTAAGAGTATTGAAAATGTTGAAGATAAGAGTTTTTACGATGTAGAATTAAGCAGAGAACTTTTAGGGGAATTAAAAACAAAGGAATTGCCTTTATTAATCCAAGAAAAAGAAGAAGAAATGAGAGATACAATTCTGAAAGCAAAAAAAGAACAAGATTCTGTAGGTGGAACTATTGAATGTACTGTTATTGGAATAAATCCGGGAATCGGTAATCCGTTTTTTGATTCAGTTGAATCAACTCTAGCTCATTTAATGTTTTCTGTCCCAGCAGTTAAGGGAATAGAATTTGGAAAAGGCTTTGAAATGAGCAAATTAAGAGGATCTGATTGTAATGATGAATACTATTATGACGGTGATAAAGTAAAAACTTATACTAATAATAATGGTGGAATTACAGGTGGAATAACAAATGGAATGCCAATATTATTTAAGGTTGGAATAAAGCCAACACCATCAATATCAAAAATTCAAAGAACGATAGATATTGCAGAAGAAAAGGAAGCAGAGCTTGTTATTGAAGGTCGTCATGATCCTTGTATCGTGCAAAGAGCTGTTCCAGTAATAGAAGCTGTAACCGCAATTGGAATACTTGATTTAGTGCTTTAGTAATAAAAATTTATAATTCTAAGTTAATGAATATATAGTTTTCTTATTGCAAATAGTGTATTAAGAAAGCAAAGTGTTAATTTGAATGAGTTAAGGTGCATTAAAGAAATTAAATATTTTTTAATTGTTCCTAAGTAAGGAGAAATGAAATGGCGGCTATAGATGATTATAGAAATAAGATTGATGAAATAGATAAAGAGATAACAAGACTTTTTGAAGAAAGAATGGATGTAGTAATAAAGGTAGGAGAATATAAAAAACAGAATAATTTACCTGTTTTCAATAAAGCTAGAGAAGATGAAGTTATTGAAAAGAATATAGGATACCTTAATAATAAAGATTATGCCGAAGGGTTGAAACAATTTTTTATTAATATTATGAATATTTCTAAAGATTTAGAAGATAAAGAAGTAAAGGGAGATATAAGAGCTACGACTATAGATAAGTTTGAAGAAAAAAATGTGAAAAGTGACATTAAAGTTGGCTTTTATGGTGTTGCAGGATCATTTTCAGAAGAAGCAATGATTAAGCATTTTGGTAAGAAAGATGATGCTAAGGCGTATGATGAATTTGAGGATGTATTTTTAGCAGTGAAAAATGAAGAAATTGATTATGGAGTTTTACCAATTGAAAATTCTTCAACTGGTGCTATTTCACAGGTTTACGATCTCTTGTATAAGTATGGATTCTATATAGTTGGAGAAGAGTGCATTAAAATAGATCAAAATTTAATTGGAATTAAAGGAACTAAATTAGATAATGTTAAAGAAGTATATTCACATCCACAAGGGTTTGAACAAAGTACTGATTTTTTAAAAGGATATAGTAATTGGAAAAAGATACCTTTCCATAGTACTGCGGATAGTGTTAAACTTGTTAGTGATTTACAAGATATGTCAAAGGTTGCTATTGCAAGTAAAAGAGCAGCTGATATATATAATTTAAGCATAATAAAAGAAAATATAAATAATAGAAGAGAAAATTCTACAAGATTTATAGTTATATCAAAAGAATTGGAATTAAATAACAGTTGTGATAAAGTAAGTGTTGTATTTTCTCTTGAGCATAAAGCAGGTACTCTATATAAATTATTAAGACACTTTGCAGAAAATAATATAAATATGATGAAGATCGAATCAAGACCTATGGAAAAGGGAGCGTGGAAATATTTCTTATATGTAGATTTTGAGGGTAATCTTGAAAATGAACAAGTTAAAAAGGCATTGAATTTAATTGAACAAAGCAGTGCATATTTTAAACTTATTGGTGGATACAGGAAATACTGTTAAAAGGGGGCATTAATTTGGAATTTTACGGATTAATAGGAGAAAAGTTATCTCATAGTCTTTCACCTAAAATTCATAATACGCTTTTTAAAGATTTAAAAATAGAAGGGGCATATAAGCTTTTTGAAGTTGAAAAAGAGAATTTAGGTAAACTTATAGAATCAATAAAGCTTCTTAAAATAAAAGGAGTTAATGTAACTATTCCTTATAAGCAAGATGTAATGGAATATTTAGATTTTATATCGGATGAAGCTAAAAAAATAGGAGCAGTAAATACTATTTATTTAGAAGATAATAAGTTATATGGGTACAATACAGATTATTATGGGTTTGGAACTATATTAAATAATAATGAGATTGTTATAAGAGATAATGTTGCGATGGTTCTAGGAAATGGTGGAGCGGCTAAGGCTGTTATTACTTACCTTTTAGATCATGGCATTAAAAAGATTTACTTAGTTTCAAGAAAAATCAAAGGGAATTCTGCAGATAAAGATGAAAGAATAGAATTTAAAACTTATGAAGAAATATCAGAGATAAAAGGTGATATTTTAATTAATACGACTCCGCTTGGCATGTACCCTAAAGTTGATGATACTCCTGTTAATGAGGATATAATAAATAACTTTAATTCATTAATAGATATAATTTATAACCCGAGGGAGACAAGGTTCCTAAAAATAGGGAAAAATTCAAATAAAAAAGTATGTGGTGGTATTGAAATGCTAGTAGGGCAAGCTATAAAGGCGGAAGAAATATGGCAGGAATGCCAATTAGATAATAAACTAACTCAAGGTTTATATTCAATATTTGAAAATGAATTTAAGTAGGTGGCACATATGAAAAACAAAGTAGTATTCATTGGAATGCCTGGATGCGGAAAGAGTACAATTGGCAGATTGGTAAGCGAAGAATTAAAAATTAACTTTATTGATATGGATAATTATATTGAAAATATGACATCTAAAACGATACCTGAACTTTTTGAACACGGAGAGAATTATTTTAGAGATTTTGAATCTTTAGCTTGTAGAGAATTAGCTAAAGAGGGAAAGGCTATAATTTCTTCAGGTGGTGGAGTAGTAAAAAGAAAAGAGAATATAGACATATTAAAAGAAGAATCGTTTATTATTTTTATTGATAGACCATTAGAAGAACTTTTAGGAGATGTGGATATATCAAAAAGACCTTTACTTAAAGAAGGTAGGGAAAAAATAATTAAGTTGTATGAAGAGCGCTATGAATTATATAGATTATGTGCAGATAAAATAATTAGAAATGATAGAGAAATTGGAAATATAGTTAATGAAATAAAAGAAGTTATTCTAGATAACTTGGAAATGAATTAAGTATATAAGATGCAATAATAAACTTATTTTTGAAATTCTAGTAAGCCAAGTACTAAACTAGAAGAAAGTGTAGAAACTCAGTTGCAATGTACATATATATGTTATGTTGAAAATCTTACATTGTAATCTTATAGAATTAATATAATTTACTATCACAACTTATGTTGAGAAAACTCGCTAACTAAATAATTTATTGTAATATACATTATAGTTAAAAAAATATAAATGCTGAAGGGAGGGAGTATTAATGAAGATAATGGTAATAAATGGACCGAATTTAAATATGGTTGGAGTTAGAGAAAAAGGGATTTATGGAGCTAAATCTTTTGAAGATATATGTGAGTATATTAAAGAAGAAGGCAAAAAAAGAGGACATGAAATAACTTTATTTCAGAGTAATTGTGAAGGTGAAATAATTGATGAACTTCAAAAGGCATACTTTGAAAATTATGATGGGATAATAATAAATCCAGGAGCTTATACTCATTATAGTTATGCAATTCATGATGCAATAAAAGGAATAAATATTGATACAGTAGAAGTGCATTTGTCCAATGTGCATGCGAGAGAAGATTTTAGAAAGAAATCTGTAACAGCACCCGCTTGTATAGGACAGATGTGTGGATTTGGAGAAGATGGATATATATTAGCTATTAAGGCGCTAGAATTGAAAAAGATGTCTAAATAGTTTATATTATATATAGGAAGCTCGGCCTACTTTATTCGCTGAGGAGAAAGTTCTCAACTAATTTTGGATCTGAGCTATCTGTTTGTAGTACAGAAGTATAGTAGAAAAAAGAAAAGTAAAAAATTAAAAAGTAGTACAGGAGGAAATTAAGATGATAATTATTATGAACCCAAAAGCAAGTGAGGAAGATGTAAGGAAGGTAAAGGCAGTAATTGAATCAAAAGGATTAGAAGCTCATCTTTCTAAAGGAGACACATATTTTATAGTAGGAGCTGTTGGTGATACTTCAATATTAGATCCTAAAAAATTACAAGTATTAAAAGGTGTAGATAGGGTTATGAAGGTTCAGGAACCTTTTAAGAAAGCAAACAGGATATTTAAGCCTGAAGATACAGTAGTTAATATTGAGGGATCAATAGTTGGCGGTGGAAGACTTGGAATAATGGCTGGACCGTGTTCTGTAGAAAGTGAAGAACAAATTGTTGAAATCGCAAAAAGAGTAAAAGCAGCAGGAGCCAACTTTTTAAGAGGTGGGGCATTTAAACCAAGAACTTCACCTTATAGCTTTCAAGGTTTAGAGCTTGAAGGATTAAAACTTTTAAAAACAGCAAAACAGGAAACAGGACTTCCTATAGTAACAGAACTTATGTCTACTGATTACTTAGATACTTTTGTTGAAGAAGTGGATATGATTCAAATTGGTGCTAGAAATATGCAAAATTTCGATCTATTAAAGCAAATAGGTAAAACAAATAAACCAATACTATTAAAGAGAGGTTTATCTGCAACTATAGAAGAATGGCTTATGTCAGCAGAATATATCATGGCAGGTGGAAATGAAAATGTAATTCTTTGTGAAAGAGGAGTAAGAACATTCGAAACTATTACAAGAAATACATTAGATTTGCAAGCAGTTCCAGTAATTAAGAAATTATCTCATTTACCTATAATTGTTGATCCAAGTCATGCAGGTGGTTATGCTTACTTGGTAGAACCAATGGCAAAAGCAGCAATTATAGCTGGGGCTGATGGACTTATGATAGAAGTTCATAACGATCCTGAAAATGCACTAAGTGATGGACAACAATCACTTACTCCAGATCAATTTGATGTGCTAATGAGTAAAGTTAAAGCTGTAGCAAAAATTGAAGATAAGCAAATCTAATTCTATATAAGGGAGCTATAGATATGAAAATAGTAGTTGTAGGTCTTGGAGTAATTGGGGGATCATTTACTATGGCTTTAAAAGAAGCTGGGTATAAAGATGTTTATGGAATAGATATTAATGAAGAATCTCTAGAAAAAGCTAAAAAACTTGGATTAATAAGAGAAGGCTTCAAAAACGGAGAAGAAGTAATTAAGAGTGCAGATTTTATAATTATTTCATTATATCCTAGATTAGTTAAGCAATTTATTATAGATAATAAAAGCAATTTTAAAGATGGTGCAGTAATAACAGATGCTACTGGAATTAAAAAAATGTTTATCGAAGATATTGTAAATATATTACCGGAGAATATAGATTTTGTTTTTGGCCATCCAATGGCAGGACGGGAGAAAAAAGGAATAGATTTTGCAAGTAGCCAAGTTTTTAAAGGTGCAAATTATATTTTAACACCGGTTTCTAGAAATAAAGAAGAAAATTTAAACATGGTAGAAGATCTGATTTATAAAATTGGATTTAAAAGAGTTAAAAGAATAACTCCAGAATATCATGATGAAATGATTGGCTACACAAGTCAGCTTCCGCACTCATTAGCTGTAGCACTGGTAAATAGCGATGTTGAAGGAAGAGAAACAGGAAGTTTCATTGGAGATAGCTATCGTGATTTAACAAGAATTGCTAATATAAATGAAGACCTTTGGAGCGAACTTTTCCTTGGAAATAAAGAGAATCTATTAAAAAGCATTGAAAATTTTGAAGTAGAATTGGATAAAATAAAAGATGCAATAAAAGATGATGACAAAGAAACTTTAAAGGAGATATTTATAAAGTCTACAAAGAGAAGAGAGAAGCTATAAATAATAGACGATATATTTGTTATATAAGATTATAACAGATATATCGTCTATCTTTTTTATTCAGTAAAACTAGATGAATGAGATTGAATTCATAGAACGTGAATAAAAATAATATTATTTAAATCTAAATGATATAACATATCATTGATAACTGATATATAGTGTTATATAATTGAATACAGGAGAGTAATTTATATTAATAAAGTAAATACCAAAATGATTATTAATATAGTTAGGGGGAGATTACAATATCGTTTTTTATAGGAATAGATATAGGTGGTACAAATTTAAGGGCAGCAGTTATATCCAAGGAGGGAGATATAGTACAAATATTTAAAGTTGAAAACGAAGTGCAAAAGGGGGCAGCTTATAACTTAAATAAATTAGTTAATCAAATAAAGGGACAATGGAGCAGTTATGAAATAGAAAAAGTGGGAGTAGGTGCACCAGGGCCACTAGATTTAAAAGTAGGTAAATTATTAAACCCTGTTAATTTAAAAGGATGGGAAAACTTTAATATAAAAGAATATCTAAGTGAGAAATTGGGATTACCTGTTCAAGTTAATAATGACGCTAATGTAGCAGGGCTTGCAGAAAGTTTAGTTGGAAGTGCTAAAGAATGCGAATCAGTATTTTATATAACGGTTTCTACTGGAGTTGGCGGAGCATTAATTATTGACAAGAAGATTATAAATGGAGCACATAGTCAAACAGCAGAAATCTACAACATGAT
Source organism: Clostridium sp. MF28 (assembly GCF_002969175.1). NCBI lineage: Bacteria > Bacillati > Bacillota > Clostridia > Eubacteriales > Clostridiaceae > Clostridium > Clostridium sp. MF28. Next base: position 2,540,902 of record NZ_CP014331.1, on the reverse strand, counting down.
AATAAATGAGGACAAGTATAGTCACGCAGGTACAAATAAAGGCGGACTTGAAGGACAATGTAGTGGTGTAAATATAGCTAGAATAGCATCAGAAGCATATGGAAAAACATTAAGCACAAAGGAAGTGTTTGATCTGTATAAAAGCAATGATGAAAAGGCTGTCCAGGTAATAGAAAAATGGATTAACAATATTTCAATTGGTATAGCTAATGTGATAGCTGTAGTAGATCCAGAAACTGTAGTTATTGGTGGAGGAGTATTAATATATAATACTTATTTGCTACCTAAAATTATTGAGTGCACTAAGACTAAGGTTTCAGATCCATCTATTGTTGATATAAGAATAGCGCAAATTGGTGATAATGCAGGTCTTATTGGTGCAGCAATGTTATAGAAGAAAATACTATTTCATTTTGTAAATATTTAACGCATGAAGGAAATAAAATAATTTAAATAAAGAAATCTAGGAGGCATAAGATGAGTATACAATTCAAGTTCCCAGAAAATTTTTGGTGGGGATCAGCAACATCAGGTCCACAAAGTGAAGGACGATTTAATAAAAAGCATAATAGTGTATTTGATCATTGGTTTAATATAGAACCAGAAGCATTTTTTAATGGAGTAGGCCCTAATGTAGCATCAAACTTTTATAACAGCTATAAAGAAGATTTAAAATTGATTAAAGAAATAGGTTTAAATAGTATTAGAACATCAATTCAATGGACAAGATTAATAAAAGATTTTGAAACTGGAGAAGTAGATGAAGATGGTGTAAGATTCTACAATGCTGTAATAGATGAATGTATTGCAAATAATATCATCCCAGTTATGAATCTACACCACTTTGATTTACCAGTTGAATTATATGATAAATATGGCGGATGGGAATCAAAACATGTAGTAGACTTATTTGCATTGTTTGCAAAGAAGTGCTTTGAGTTATTTGGAGATAGAGTTAAACATTGGGCAACATTTAATGAACCTATGGTTGTTGTTGAAGGTGAATATTTATATCAATTCCATTATCCAAAGATAGTTGATGGGAAAAAAGCGGTGCAAGTTTTATATAATCTAAATTTGGCATCAGCAAAGGCTATAAAAGAGTTTAAAGAATCAAATTGTGGTAAGAATGGTGGGAAGATTGGCATTATTCTTAATTTAACGCCTTCATACCCAAGATCACAAAATGAAGAAGATGTAAAAGCAGCTAAATTTGCAGAAGATTTCTTTAACAATTCATTTTTGGATCCAGCTATAAAAGGTGAGTTTACAACGGATTTAGTTGAAGTTTTAACCAAAGATAATGTAATATGGGAATCAACAGAAGAAGAATTAGAAATAATAAAAAACAACACAATTGACTTCTTAGGAGTTAATTATTATCAACCAAGAAGAGCAAAAGCTAAGGAAGAAAAATTCGACGATTCAAAAGGTTGGATGCCTAATAAGTATTTTGACGATTATGAAATGCCAGGAAGAAGAATGAATCCATATAGAGGATGGGAGATATACCCACAATGTATGTATGATATAGCGATTAATATAAGAGATAATTATAACAACATTCCATGGTACATATCTGAAAATGGAATGGGAGTTGAAGGGGAAGAAAAATATATAAATGCAGATGGAGTTATAGAAGATGATTATAGAATAGAGTTCTATGAGGAGCATTTATCATATCTTCATAAAGGGATAAGTGAAGGATCTAATTGTTTTGGTTATCATACATGGACTCCGATAGACTGTTGGTCATGGGCTAATGCATATAAAAATAGATATGGATTTATTGCTGTAGATTTAGCTACTCAAAAGAAGACAATTAAAAAATCAGGAAGATGGATTAAAGAAGTAGCAAAAAATAACGGATTTTAGATAGAAAATTATATTTAACAATCAAATGGCTGTCTCAAAACAATAATATTGAGACGGCTATTTGAATTATATTATAACTAGATTTTAAATATAGAGGTGATTTTTCAATGAGAAAATTTATGGCTTTTGATATAGGTGGAAGCTCAGTAAAATGGTCTGTAATTAACGAAAATGGAGAATTTATTGAAAATGGGAAGTTTAATGTTCCAAGTGATAAAGAAGAATTTTTTTCTAAGTTATCAAGAACAACCAATGAAATGAAGGAAAAATTTGATGTTAAAGGAATTGCAATAAGTGCTCCAGGAGCAGTTGATAGTGAAAGTGGATTAATAGGAGGAACAAGTGCTATTCCATATATACATGGGCCTAACTTTAAAGAGATTTTAAATGAAAAGACAAATTTAAACGTTGAACTTGAAAACGATGCTAATTGCGCAGCCCTTGGGGAATGTTGGCTTGGAGCTGGGAAGGACAATAAAGATTTAGCTTTTGTAGTTTGTGGTTCAGGAATAGGAGGAGCAATAGTTAAAGATAAAAAAATTCATGTGGGAGTTCATAAACATGGTGGAGAATTTGGATATTGCTCAATGGATTATGAATTAGATGGGACACCTAAATTCACAAGTTGGAGTAAATCAGGTTCTACAAAAGCACTGGCTGAAAAGGTTGCAAGGCTAAAGGGATTAGATGAAGGGGATATTAACGGTGTAGAGGTTTTTGAAATGTGCAGTAAGGGAGATCAAATTGCACTTCAAGAAGTAAATAAGTACTATTTTATAATGGCCATTGGAATCTACAATATTCAGTATATCTATGATCCAGAAGTAATTATTTTAGGTGGTGCAATAAGTGAAAGAAAAGATTATGTTGATGAAATAAACAAAAGACTAGATATAATGATGAATAATGGCCTAGAAGGAACAATAAAACCAGTTATAAAGGCATGCAAATATGGAAATGATGCAAATAAATTAGGAGCATTATGTAATTATATTCAAAGAGAAAAAATTCTATAAATTAGAGTATTAAATTATTTATAATTACTGAGCTATTTCAAAAGGAAAGTGATTCTTAGATGCATCATTTAAAAATTGGCAATTGATCACTTTATTATTAATTTTGAAATAACTCAGTCTTCTCTTTGTTATGATAATAGATTATCCTAAATGTTCAGTAGATTGGTTATATATTTGCGTATATAATTTTATTCCATGAGTTTTTAAAAGTAGAAATACAGCTAAAAACTTTAATAGTTATTCTGAGTATACTTCCTTACCCAAAACTAATACCTTTTTTATATTTATATCATCATCAAACAATATCAAGTCTGCATCATAGCCTTCCTTGATCTGCCCTTTATGATTCTCAACTTTACAATGTTTAGCGCCATTATAAGATGCCATTTTTATTACTTCATAAAGTGGTAAATTAGAGTTTTTGTATACATTTTTTACTGCTTTATCAAGGGTAAGAACAGAACCAGCTAAAGCACCATTTTTTAAGCGTGCTTCACCATCATTAACAATAACATCTTGCCCTCCTAAGGAGTAGTTACCATTAGGCATGCAGCAAGCCATCATAGCATCAGAGATTAATAAAACATTATCAGTACCTTTTTGTTTGTAAGCAATTCTTAAAGCTGGGTATGAAATATGAATTCCATCTGAAATAGTTTCAGTTGTTATATCACTGTCAAATACAGCTCCTACTACTCCTGGATTTCTGTGAGTTAAAGGAGTCATAGCATTAAAAAGATGAGTTGCATGGCAAGCACCACATTCAATAGCTTCCATAGCCTCTTCATACGTAGCACTGCTATGACCTAATGAGCAGACTATTCCAATTGAGGATAAATACTTAATAAGTTCTTTAGCACCTTCAACTTCTGGAGCTAATGTTATAGATATAATAATATCCTCATAATCCTTAACTATATCATTGTAGGTTGAAATAGATGGCGCCAAAATATAATTAGGATTTTGAGCACCAATTGCTTTCGGACTTACAAATGGACCTTCTAAGTGCACTCCAAGAATATGAGCACCGTCTGAACCTTTTTCTTTTACTTTTTTAATTGCATCTAAAGATTTTCTTATATCGTCCACAGCAACAGTCATAGTTGTAGGAGTGAAAGAAGTTGTTCCGTGTTTAATTATAGTTTTAGAAATGGTATTAATTGATTCACTGGTACCGTCCATTGTATCTGAGCCTCCTGCGCCGTGTATATGAACATCAATAAAACCAGGTGAAACATATAGACCATTTGCATCTAAAATGCTATCTGTATCTATATTAGACGGATTTATCTCTTTAATTTTCCCATCTTCAACTAGAATTGAGCCTTGTTCTATCTTGTCTAGGTAAATTATATTACAATTTCTTATTAACATATTTCTTCTCCTTTTAAGTCAAATTTCATATATTATAGTAAGTGGACATTATCAGTTTATATATTCAGTATATAGCATGTATAAAGAATTTTTCAAGTGTATGTTGACAGAATTAAAAGAATAAATTATAATTCTCTTAGTGGTAATTACCACTTGAAAAATATTAATTATTTAAGGAATTACAGAATTGAAAGTACTTAAAAGAAGCGTTTATAGGAAATTTTAAATTATTTGATTTATATTTTCTTTTGTGTACAAGAATAGTATAATTGTTGGGAAAACTACTAGAACTAAAAGAGGTGCACTTATGAGTACGATAAATAAAAATTCTAATATTCCTTTGTATGTTCAACTAATGAATATTCTCATTGAAAAAATAGAAAGCAGCATGGAAGAAAATGAAAAATTGGACTCCGAAAGAGAAATATGCAAAAAATATGCTGTTAGCAGAACTACAGTAAGAGAAGCATTAGACGAGTTGGAAAAAAATAATTATATTTATAAAGTTCAAGGAAAAGGAAATTTCATTTCGCCAAGAGTTGTAGAACAAGATTTAATAAAGGTATCATCTTTTACAGAGGAAATGAAAAAACGTGGAAAAAATCCGACTTCTAAATTATTAAATTTTGAGATAATGGAAGCCAACAGCAAAGTGTCTAAAAAATTAAATATAGAAAAGAACGAGCTTGTGTATAAAATCTCGAGAATAAGGATTGCGGATAACATTCCTATGATATATGAAATGACTTATTTGCCGTATGAAAGATTTAAGCAGCTTACTAGGAATATGATAGAAGAAAATCCATTATATGAGATATTAAAAAATACTTTTAATATTAACATTACATCTGCTGAAGAAGTAATAGAAAGTGTTTTAATAAATAAATTAGAAAGTGTTTATTTAGAAATACCTCAAGGGCAGGCAGGATTAAAGTTTGAAAGAATAGCATATGAGCAAAATGAGATTGTTGAATATACCATAACAATAGCGAGAGGAGATAAATATAGATACAGGGTTTGTTTAAAAAATTAACATCAAAGGAGCGTAATAATAATGAAGTTACTAGTAGTTAAAGATTATGAAGAAATGAGTGAAGTTGCAGCTAAAATATTTAAGGAGGTAATTTCTGAGAAAACAAATGCTGTCCTAGGACTAGCTACAGGAAGTACTCCTGAAGGTTTATATAAAAAGATTATAGAAATGAACAGAAATAAAGAAATAGATTTTTCTAATATAAAAACAGTAAACTTAGATGAATATGTTGGACTTGGAGGGGAAGATCCTCAAAGCTACAGATATTTTATGAATGAAAAGTTATTTAATCATGTTAATATAAATAAAGCAAATACATTTGTTCCAAATGGCTTAGCAAAAGATCTTGATGAAGAAGCTAAGAATTATGATAAAAAAGTGGATGAATTAGGTGGTATTGATATACAAATCCTTGGAATAGGTGCTAATGGCCATATTGCATTTAATGAACCAGATGATTTTTTAATAGCAGAAACTCATGTAACAGGTTTAACTAAAACTACAATAGAGGCAAATTCTAGATTTTTCAAGTCTATAGAGGAAGTACCTACAAAGGCGTTATCTATGGGTCTTGGTCAAATAATGAAAGCTAGAAAAATAGTATTGTTAGTAAGAGGTCAAGATAAAGCAGAAGCAATAAAAGGATTATTTAAAGGAAATATTACAACTCATAATCCTGCAACTATGTTACACATGCATAAAGATGTAACAGTAATAATAGACGAAGAAATGGCAAATGCAATTAAGTAATTGTAAAATAGGTGAAATTAAAATTTTAAACTATATTAAAATAACGGTGAGTTTTTTAATATAGTTTTTATTATTTTGAAGGAAATCAAGAATGATTTCTTTTTTTGTACAATTTATATCATATTTTAATATGAATTGTGTGTTAGAGTTATGATGTTCAGGAATTTTTTTATTAGATGTATTTACCATCACTAGTAAAGTCACTATAAACAGTAGATTTTAATTGAATGAAGATACTAATAATTTTTATATATATTATTTTATTGAACATATATAATTACCTTATAATTAAACTTAATTTAAGTGTTTAATAATGTATAGAAATGATATAATTAATATATAAATGATATGATAAACATGTATATAAGTTATACTGTAAGGAGAAAGGTGAATATAATGGCAAAATATGATGAAATTGCTGAAGACATAAGAAATAGAATATTGAATGGTGAATATAATCCTAATGAACAGTTGCCTTTAGAAAAAGAAATGTGTGAATATTATGGGGTTAGTAGAATAACAATAAAAAAAGCTGTTGATGAACTAGTAATTCAAGGATTAGTAATAAAACGAAGAGGTTCTGGAACATTTGTAAAAGCTCTTGATGAAGAGGGGGTTCAGGAATTAAGTCTAGCAAAACAATTTGAAGGATTTTCAGAAGCTCATAAGGACAGAAAAGTAACATCTAAAATTGTAAAATTCGAAGTAATTCACCCAACGGAAGAAATTGCAACTAAGCTAAAGATTACTACTGATGATTTTGTTTATTATGTAATAAGAACTAGATACGCGGATGATAGTCCATATGTAATTGAGTATACATATATGCCAATAGGACTTATACCTGGCATAAAAAACGATATTTTAACGAGTTCAGTTTATGGTTACATTGAAAAAAATCTTAAACTTAAAATAAAAAGTGCTCATAGGATTATTCGAGCTATTTTACCAAATGAGTTGGAACAGGAATATCTAGAAATAGAAAATAACTTTCCAATATTGGAAGTGGAGCAGGTGGGTTTTTTAGACAATGGTCAGCCTTTTGAATTTTCAACAGCACACCATAGAAGTGATAGGATTGAATTTAGGACTGTAAGTATTAAATAAGATATAATTACGTTCATTATAATTATAATTATAATTATGGAGTTAAAATAAAATTTCAAAAATTAAATAGAAAAAAATAAGCCTAATGAAAAGTTAATTATACTTTTCATTAGGCTTATTTTTTTCAACACTTTGCTCAAACACTTCAATTAATCTTTTTTTAACTGTTGGTTTTATTTACTAATGTATATATAAATGACCAATTTAGTATGTTTTTGAATACAAACTGTTTTTTGGCACGATTATTGCTAATAATAATTACATAGAATGGAGGTGAATCTTAATGATACAAATTATTTTAGCTAGTCATGGTGATCTGGCAAAGGGAATGAAGGATACTTTGGGTATGATAATTGGAGATGTATCTATGGTTGAAGCTTTTTCATCTTATAGAAACGAAGAAGTAAATGTTGGGGAAATAGTAGAAAAAATAGTAAGAGAAAAATACATTGAAGCAGATATATTTATTTTCACAGATATTCTTGGTGGAAGCGTTAATACAGAAATGATGTCTTTAATAAAAGAATATCCTAAAATACATGTTATTTCAGGAATGAATTTACCTATAATTATTTCAGTTGCTACTCAAGCAAATGAAATTTCTGAAAGTCTATTGCAGCAGATTATTGAAGAAAGTCAGCAGGGAATAGTTGACTGCAATAAATTGCTTAATGAATGTAAAAATATAAAGGAGGAAGATTTATGATTAAATTAGTAAGAATCGATCACCGTTTATTACATGGACAAGTAGTTTTTTCATGGACAAAAAGTTTAGGGATTTCAAGAATTATTGTTGTAGATGATGAAACTGCAAATGATGAGATGAAAAAAGTTTCATTAAACTTATCAAAACCAGTTGGAGTAACTTTAAATATATTTTCGGTAAACGATATATTAGCGAGAATGTCTAAAGTTGAACAATTAAAAGATAATATTATGATTGTTTTTAGAGGTACTAAGGAAGCATTAGAGTTCTGTAAGAGCTGCTCTAGTATTAAAGAAATTAATTATGGGGGAATTGCAAATAAAGAAAATTCAAAGCAATATAGTAATGCTATTTTCCTAAATCCAGAAGAATTAGAAGATACCAAAAAGCTGAAAGCAATGGGGATTAACCTATATATGCAACAAGTTCCTACTTCAAAGAGAGAAGATTTAACTTCTAAAATATAAAAAGGAGGATCAAGAATGTTAATTAAGTCAATATTATTAGGTTTCATTGGTGTTATTTGTATTTTAGACTCTAGACTTTTAGGCAGAATGAATTTAGAAAGACCGTTAATAGTTAGTACGCTTGTAGGGCTCGTTTTAGGCGATATTCAAAAAGGATTAATGGTTGGTGCTGCTCTTGAATTAATTTCTTTAGGATTAGTAAACATAGGAGCGGCAGCACCACCAGATATGAATATGGCATCCATTATTGCTACATCGTTTGCTATTTTATCAAATGCGGATTCAGAGGCAGCACTAACTATTGCGATTCCAATTGCAGTGCTTGGGCAAATGCTTGGAGTTTTAATGAGAACTATTCTTGCAAACTTAACTCATAAAGCTGACTCGTTAATTGAAAATGGGGAATATAAAAAAGCCTGTAATATTCATATTGTTTGGGGAACATTTTTGTATTCACTAATGTATTTTGTACCAATATTTTTAGCAATTTATTTTGGAACAGATTTAGTAAAAAATATTGTAGAAGTCATTCCGTCATGGATTACAAACGGTCTAAATTTATCAAGTAAAATTCTAACAGCTTATGGATTTGCTTTATTGCTTAGCACTATGCTGTCAACAAAAATGCTTCCATTTTTACTAGGAGGATTTTTCATTACAGCATATTCTAATTTAAGTGTGACTGGTGTTGCTATTTCGGCTTGTATTGTAGCATTTGTTTTGGCTGAATTTAAATTTAAAAATGAAAAAATAGTTGATGAATTAGATATTTTAGATTGATTGGAGGTATAAAAATGCAAAATATACAAAAACAAAATGATCCAAATAAATGGAAGTATATGAAGTTCTTATGGCGTTCTTGGGCAATTCAAGCTTCATGGAACTATGAAAGACAAATGAATATGGGCTTTTTATATGGAATTGCTCCTATTTTAGACAACATATATAAAGATCCTAAAGATGATGAATTAAAAAAAGAAGCTTATAAACGCCATATGAATTTTTATAATTGTACACCTCAAACAAATGCTTTTGTTTTAGGATTAAGTGCTTCAATGGAAGAACAATACTATGAAGACAAAGAAAATTTTAATCCTGAATCGATTAATGCTATGAAAACTTCATTAATGGGACCATTATCTGGAGTAGGAGACTCTTTCTTTCAAGGAACTGTACGTATATTGGCTTTTGGATTAGGTATTAATTTAGCGCAACAAGGTAGTATTTTAGGACCAATATTAGCAATAATTATTTCATTTATTCCATCATTTCTTGTTACATATTATGGTGGGAAAATTGGCTATTCAATGGGAAATAAATATTTAACAAAGCTCTATAATGAAGGGCTTATGGATAAAGTAATGTACATTTGTTCTATTGTTGGACTTATGGTTATTGGATCCATGATGGCCAGTATGATTGGAATTACAACTCCAGTGCAGTTTGGTGAAAAATTTGTTTTACAAGATGTATTAAATGGGATAATACCACAGAGTATACCGCTTGGCATAACATTCTTTATGTATTGGTTATTAAGAAAGAAAGTATCAACAGGATGGATGCTTGCAATTTGTATTCTAGGTGGAATATTATTGAGCATTTTAGGTATTTTTAAATAAATTGAAAACATTCCTTAAAAGGATGTAAATATATATAAAATAAAAATATAGGAGGGATTTATTATGAATCCAAAACAAATTATAAAAGAAATAAAAGAAAAACAAGAAGAAATTAGAAGTGTTATATTTGTAGGATGTGGAGCTTCAAAAGCAGAATTATATCCAGCAAAATATTTTTTAGAAAATAATTCGAAAAATTTACGTGTTAGTCATTATACTGCTAACGAATTCAATTATGGTACAATAGCTTCATTAGATAAAACTGCAATTGTTATATCCGCTTCACTTGGCGGTAGTACTCCTGAAACAGTACAAGCTAATGCTAAGGCTAAAGAATATGGTGCACATGTAATATCCTTAACTCGTGCAGAGAATTCGGCTCTTACAAAAGATGCTGATTATGTTATCTGTCATAGATTTGCTGAAAGCTATGGCGCAAAATTAGAAAAGATGGGTTATGCGCTTGAACTTGCAGTGGAGATATTAGAGCAATATGAAGGATATAAAGATTATGAAGATGCACAGGTTGCTTTCAGCAAGATATATGATTTAGCAGATTCAGCGGCAAAATCAGCGATAGCAGATGCAAGGAAATTTGCTGAAGCTTATAAAAATGATTCAATGATTTACTTAATGAGCAGTGGTGCAACCGCTGAAGTTGCTTATTCAACATCAATTTGTTTAATGATGGAAATGCAATGGATCAATTCAGGAAGTTTCCATTCAGGAGAGTTTTTCCATGGACCATTTGAAATAGTAGATAAAGATGTACCATTTATTTTATTAATGAATGAGGGAAGCACTCGTCCAATGGATGCCCGTGCGTTAACATTCTTAAAGCGTTTTGAAGCAAAAACAACAGTTGTTGATGCTTTAGATTATGGATTATCTTCAGTTATCCCAAAAACAGTTATTGATTATTTTAATCCAATGTTAATTACAGCAGTATTCCGTGTATATGCTGAAGAACTTTCTTATGCACGTCAGCATCCACTAACTAAAAGAAGATATATGTGGAAATTAGAATATTAAAATAAAGTTTACGTTAAACGTATGTTATCAGGTTCTACTTATAATCCTAAATACAAAAAAATGACTCAGGTAAGGAAATCGAATATTTTTCGATTTCTTTGCTTTAGGCAAATTTAAAAATAATAAATATATTTTAGTCTATTTTTAGCTATCCTATATAGGTAATTATCTTAAGAGGCCTACTACTATGGGGAGTAGTACATTTTTATTAAAAGTATGCATAATATTTTGGAATTATTATTTTTTCATATGCCTTATTCTAAATGTATGTTATAAAATAATAAGGTTAACTTTTATTAACTAAGGGGGCATTCAGAATGGCAATAGATATATCTAATTATTTAAAAGAGGCTACCAAGGAATTTTCTAAAGATAATATAAAAGAATTTTCGGCCAATTCAATTGCTGAAAAAGTAGAGCTTAGTAGAAGTACAGTAAGTAGTTATCTTAACAAAGAAGTAAAACAAGGCAGGATTATAAAAATTAAAGAGTATCCAGTAATTTTTTTATATAAAGAAACTTTCTCTAAATTATATTTTACCCCAACACAGGCTGAATATAATACTTTAGATGAATTATGGAAAGAAAATTCAAACGTTAGAAAAACAGATATATGGAGTAATGTAATTGGGGCAAAAGGAAGCTTAAAAGAACAAATTGAACAAATAAAGACAGCAGTGCTTTATCCAGAAAATGGTCTTCCTATAATGCTTTTAGGTTCAAGTGGTTCTGGAAAAACATATCTGGCAAAATGTATTTATGATTATTGCTTGGAAGAAAAATTAATAAATCCCAAGTCCTCATTTATTTCTTTAAATTGTGCTCAATATTATCATAATCCAGAATTGTTATCAAGTTTATTATTTGGTTATACAAAAGGTGCATTTACAGGAGCAGATAAAGATAAAAAGGGGCTTCTTGAAAGCGCTGATGGTGGAGTTTTATTTCTTGATGAAGTGCACAGACTAACAGAAGAAGGCCAAGAAAAGCTTTTTACATTTATGGATTCAAATGAGTATTCTCCCATTGGTGATAATAGTATAAAAAAGGAAGCAAAAGTACGGTTAATTTTTGCAACTACGGAATCTATCCAATCTACTTTCTTACCTACTTTTATTAGAAGACTTCCTGTTATTGTTAATATTCCAAGTTTTGCAGAAAGACCTCAACAAGAAAAAATTCACCTAATAGATAGTTTCTTTTTAAAAGAAAGTGAAATCTTGAAACATACTATTAAGGTTACAAAGCAGGTAATTTCCTTTTTGCTTTTTAGTAATTATGAAGGAAATGTAGGGAAAATTAAAAATATTGTAAAATACAGTTGTGGAAGCAGCTATGCTAAGAGGAAAGATCAAGAGATTATTAAAGTTCGCATTGGAGATTTACCGATTGGAAATGAAAATCAATTAAAGGAGAGTTTATATCATCAAATATCAAGTAGATATCAGGATAGGATTTATGATTATCTGCACCCAGAACTATTGAATATTAATAGTGATGAAGAGAAAAACATTAAAAAAACATATTTTGAATTTGTTGAAGGATTTAAACAGGTTGAGTCCGGAGAAATTATGTTTGATCATTATACTAAAGAGATGGTCAAAAATGTGAATTTATTACTTGATGAATTAACATTTAATACAGAAGTAACCAACAATCAATCATTTTTTTCTGTATTAACATTTAATATAAAATCTACTTTTAAATATATGGAAGAAAATTATGGATTTGAACAGGATGGAAATAAAATTCTTTCAATAGCATATTTGCTTTATTTTAAGGAAGAGCAAGAAATTTTAATTAATCATCCTGATTGGAATAGTATTCGCCCAAAAATTATAAATTTCATTGAAAGTTATATGAAGAATATTTTATGGCTTTCCAGGCGTATGCTTACACATTTGAGTGAACGCTTAGACTTTCAGGTTCTTGATGAAGATTTGATTTTTATTTCATTTTATCTAAAAAGCATGAATATACAGAGCCTGAAAAATGAAATTAAAAGTATTGTTTTAGCTCATGGCTACTCTACAGCAAGTAGTATGGCGAATGTAGCTAATAGGATGTTAAGGAAGAACTTTTTCCAAGCTATTGATATGCCTATTGATACTACAATTGATCATATAGAGGAGAAAATATTAGATTTTATTGATAATAACAGTACAGAAAATGGACTTATCTTGTTAGTTGATATGGGATCACTTTTTGATCTTAGAAATCGTTTGGAAAAGAAGATTAAAGGTCCGTTATTATTAATTGATTTTGTCTCAACACCATTGGTATTAGAAATTGGAAGTATGCTTTTACAAGATAAAAATATTATCGAAATTAATGATCAGATTTTAAAGAATGTACAAATTAATAAACAATTAGTTTATCCAGTTGAAAAAAAGAAAAAAGCTATTTTAACTTGTTGCTATACAGGTATGGGAAGTGCAATTCAAATCCAGGATATATTACAAAAGAGCTTAAAGCATGAGGACCCTTCTTTTGTAATTATGTCATACGATTATCATAAGCTGTATCAAAATAAACAAAAGGAATTGCCATTTCAAATGTATGATGTACTGGCTATCGTAGGAACTGTAGATCCAAAAGTTGAAGGAATTCCATATATAGGATTGGATCATTTGATTGGTGGGGAGGATATTGATTCATTCATTAATATATTAAGGTGCAATTTCAATATAGATGAAGAGCAGTTGAAAAAAGATTTGGTATTTAATTTTTCTATAAAGAAAATAATTGAGAAGCTAACAATTTTAGATGTAAATAAAGTACTCAATTTTGTACAAGATGCAGTTGATAAAATGGAAGAAAAACTAGGGGTTAAAATGTCTAATAATAAAAGATTCTTACTTTATCTTCATGCATCCTGTATGGTAGAGAGAATTTTAAGAAAAGAAGATGTTGACATGCAGGAAGATATTAAGGAATTTGTGCAAAGAGAAAAAAGAAAGATAGATATTATAAGGTATGCATTCAGTGAAATTGAAAAGGAATATACAATAAAGATATCAGATTTAGAAATTAGATTAATTTTTGATATTGTATTGAGCGATTGATTTGGGAGGAAAGAAATTGAAACAAGCAGTAATTTTTGATATGGATGGAGTTTTAGTGAATACTGAAAATTTTTATTTTAAAAGAAGGATGAAATTCTTTGATGAATTAAAAATAGAACCAGCTACAAGAAAAATTGAAAATTTCATTGGATCAACAAACGGGATGATATGGGAAATGTTAGTGCCCGATGATGATGAAAAACGAAATACTTTAAAAGAAGAATATTCAAAGTATTGTAAGGAACATGAAGTTTGCTTTCAAGAAATATTGAATCCTTCAGTTAAAGAAGTGATTAGGGAATTAAAAGATAGAAATCTCAAAATAGCCATTGCATCATCTTCAGAAAGAAAAGAAATTTTGAGAATGGTAGAAGAATGTAGAATTGCCAGTTGTATTGATTTTGTAATTAGTGGTGAAGAGTGTATGCAAAGCAAACCAGATCCAGAGATCTACATTAGAGCTATAAAAGCATTAGAATTATTGGAAACAGAAGTTCTAGCAGTAGAAGATTCAATATTAGGAATTCGAGCAGCAAAAGCAGCAGGGCTAACAGTTGCAGCTTTAGAGCCAAGAGATTACTACATAGATCAGTCAGAAGCCGATTATAAAGTAAATGATTTGATTGAAATAACTTCTAAAATTTAAATAGAAAGATATTTTTGCAAATTAGTATTACAAAGTATATAAGTGATGATTATCTTAGAATGGAGTATTACTATAAATGATTTTAGAAAAAGTTAGAGAAGATATATAGTGATTCAATGAAAAGAGGGCATTTAAATAGCATTTATATCAATTGAAGATATATATGAAATAAGTGGCAAGGGTTTTGTAAATGTATAATAAGAAGATTTGTAAAAGAGATAGCAGATTAAAACTGCTATCTCTTTCATTTATAAATATTAAGAGTACAAATTATCTTACCTCGTTTATTAAACCTTTTCTATAGGCTTTGAGCAATAATTTCAAATCTTTAATTTGATTTTTAAGATCCTTTCCTATGTCTGTATCACCAACTTTTTTTCTGTCTAGTTTTTCTACTATTTGTGTTGAAGATAATATATCCGTTTCTTTACTAAATGCATCTTCAATTGATTTGAAAGGTTGATGAGATATTAGCTGAAGTCCATAGGAATTATAAGTCAATGTGTATCCTGCGAGGCCAGTTTGACTTCTATAAGCTTTAGCAAAGCCACCATCTATAACTATCAGTTTTCCATTACACTTTATTGGGTTTTCTCCAAATTTATTTTTAACTGGAACATGTCCATTTATTATTCGTGATTCAGCTGGATCTAATCCAAATTCTTCAAAAATCATATTACACATTTCTTCAGAATCCCTAAAATTGTAGTAGGGATTTTTCTTTTCTTTATGTGTACTTTTGTCTTTTATAAAGTATCTTTCAAAAGTTGTCATATCTTCTTTTCCAAAAAGAGAAGAACAGGCTCCAGTCCATAAATACCACATTATATCAATACCATATAATTTTTCAGCACTGCCTCTAGTACTGAAATAACCTTCTCTAGCTAAAGAATCAAATTTATCTAGAAGTTTTTTTCCTTTATACTCTTCACCATGAATAGTCATACTTTTAAAAGTTTTATCTTTATTTAAAGGAATACAGCCGTGAAATAAAAGATTAGAATTATAAGTTAAATATAGTCTTCCTTTATTAAATAAAAATAGAACGTGCTTTTGCAATTTATCGCTATTTATAAATGAAATTTGAAGCTTAGAAACCAATTTTTTTTCATCACTCGTAAGTTCAAAAGGATTATTAATATTGATTGTAGGGAAACTTTTGTCGCAAAGCTCATAAGTTATATTGTTTAAAGTTATGGTGCCATCACTATAATTTATCTTATCTAAAAGTAATCTATGATCCATATTAAATTCAGGTCTTCTTTTTATAATTTCATATTCAAGTTTAAATTGAATAATTGTTATGGCTTTATGCATTTTAGAAATAAGCTCAATTTCAGAGGCTCCATATAATGTTTCATCTGTGTTTTTAGGAACGAAAGCTATGCAATTATCATTTTTATAGTGCTTAAGTGCAAAAGTTGCAAGAGGTAATAAATTTATACCGTAAATATCTTCGATGACGTCTAGATTAGAATATCTAGCTGCTATTCTTAAAACATTTGCTATACATGTAGTATTACCTGAGGCAGCACCCATCCACAATATATCATGGTTACCCCATTGTATATCAACAGAATGATAATTTATAAGGGTATCGAGGATTATATCTGGTCTAGGACCTCTATCAAATATATCTCCGATTATGTGTAATCTATCTATTACTAGTCGTTGTATTAATTTAGATAGAGCCACTATGAACTCTTGGGCTCGTTCAATTTCGATAATAGTATTTATTATCCCATCATAATAACCCTGTTTATCATTATTATCAGATTCTTCATGTAATAATTCTTCTATAATGTAGCTAAAATCTGGAGGTAGCGCTTTTCTTACTTTAGATCTTGTATATTTAGAAGATACATGTCTGCATAATTCAATCAACCTATACAGATTAATTTTATACCAATCATTTATATCTTTTTCTTCTCTTAGAACAATCTCTAATTTTTGTTCAGGATAGTATACAAGTGTGGTTAAACTTCTTTTTTCACAGTCCATTAAAGAATTTTCAAATACCTCTTGAATTTTTCTCTTTATAGCCCCTGAACCATTTTTTAATACATGAACAAAAGGCTCATATTCACCATGAAGGTCAGCTAAAAAATGTTCTGTACCTTTAGGTAAATTTAAAATAGCTTCTAAATTAATTATTTCAGTTGATGCCGCTGCAATAGTAGGATATTGCTTAGCAAGCAGACTTAAATATTTTATGTCATCATATTTTTCCATGACATCCTCCTTTTATAAGAAAAAAAGTTTAGTTTAAAAGTAAACTAAACAAATTTCATTTTAAAAGTATACCTATCTCTATGTATATTTTACATTATATAAACTTATAATTCCATAGTAAATTTACAGTTAATGGAATAAAAACTTAATTATATTCCTTTAGGGACATTATTAAGCAATCCTCTTTCAGATAATATATCGTATATTGTTTGAGAGGTTGTATCTTCTAATGTATATCCAAGTAACTTCACTACTGTTTCCAATTTTTCTTCCGATGTAGTTTCAATTTCTAAATATGGGAAGGGACAAAAACTCTTGTCATTAATATCAATTTCAATTAAGCAATCAAGTAATTTATAGCTTTCTCTATATTTTTTATTAGATTCTTTCAGAACTAATCCAAGAGATTTAAATATACCTTCTCCCATAGTTTTGTTATCAATTATAACTTCATTTTCTTCCATGACTTTAAATCTGCCCTGGGATAGCATTTTTTTGGTAGTCATAAAATACACGATTTTATTATTAATCATATCATTTATAGTTCTTATTCTAGCATATCCTTTCTTATCTAAAAGACGTCCATCTTCAAAATCATATATATCATTTACTTGATCTTCCATTTTAACTTTTTCAGCACCATTTGATAATAAAATTTTCCTTATATTTTCAACATCAATATCAACGATCCTGGTTTCTAACTCTTGCATAGAATAGCCTCCTTAGTTAAAGTTAATAAATAATACTTAAAAAGAGTAGATATTTATTTTTATATAATAATATAATATAGCAATTTTAAAAGTTGTGCTAGTAAAATTGATTTATATGGCATATTTATAGTAGAGTCAGAATTATCTAAACAATTATAATAATATGAAGAATATGGTTGCAAGAAATAAAAATATTATTATATAATGAATTCAAAACTGGTAGTATCCAGTTATATTTTCACAAAGATTTATGTAGAAGAATTCAAAGGAAAATTTCAAATGTATCTTAGAAAGCGAAAAACATGGGACAATATATAGAGGTGCATTTATATAGTAGGTTAAAAGTTATAAGGACAAATTTTATGTTTTTAATGTGGACTACTTATGAGTGGGGGATAATATTAAATGAAAGGATTACCTAGAAAGGAAGAAGTAATAAAGAGTCTTATTGAGCTTGAAAAGATCAAAGGAAGAGGAATAACAGCAGATGAACTGGGATTTTATATAGGAATAGACCGAACAAATATAAGTAGGTATTTAAACCAATTATATAAGGAAAAAAGGATAAATAAAAAAGAAGGACGACCAGTTATATATAGTAGTATCAAAAGTTACAAGAATGAAATGAATTCAATTAAAAATAAATCGGACATAATCGTGAAAAATATAGATAGCCTTGAAATGCTCATAGGTTCAAATCAGTCACTTAAATTACCTGTACAGCAAGCGAAAGCTGCAATATTATATCCTCCTAGAGGCTTACATGCTCTTATTTTGGGTGAAACTGGTGTAGGAAAATCGCTATTTGCAGAAGCAATGTACAATTTGCTAAAGACTCTAAAATAATAGCTGCTGAAGCTCCTTTTATTAGATTTAATTGTGCCGATTATTCAGATAATCCTCAGTTAGTTGTGGCACAAATATTTGGAGTAAAAAAAGGTGCATTTACGGGGGCAGATACTGATAGAGAAGGTTTGTTAAAGAAAGCTGATGGAGGAATATTCTTTTTGGATGAAGTACACAGGCTATCACCACAGGGGCAAGAAATGTTATTTACTTTTATAGATAAGGGATATTTTAGGCAGCTTGGAGATACTGAGAAAAAGGTGAAATCTGAAGTGCAGATTATAGCAGCTACTACGGAGAATCCACAGTCATATCTTCTGAAAACATTTACTAGAAGAATTCCAATGGTGATAGTATTACCGACATTAAGAGAAAGAAAATTAGAGGAAAGATATCTTCTTTTAAACGAGTTCATAACAGAAGAATCTATAAGAATCGGAAAGAGCATATATATTAGTAAAAATGCGATTATTTCATTTTTACTATATGACTGTCCTAATAATATAGGGCAATTAAAAAGTGATATACAATTAGCTTGTGCTAAAGCATTTTTAAATTATAAGATTAAGAAAAATAATTATATTTTGGTAGATAAAAGTGATCTGCAACCTAGAATTCAAAAAGGAATAATGAGAATTAGAGAATGCAGAAAAGAAATAGATAATTTATCTCAAGATATGGCTGATATTTTAAGATTTTCAAGTGAAGATAGTATACTAAAAAATATTGAATTTCATGAAAATCAAATAGAAGGCTCGGAAAATAAAAGTTTTTATTCGATAATAGAAAATAAGATGGAAAACTTAAAGGCACGAGGAATTAATGAGACAGAAATAAATGATATTCTAAATATTGATTTGGAAAAATATTTTAGAAGATATATTAGTAATATCACAACAAATGTTAAAAAAGATGAGATTGCCAAAATTGTAAACATTAAAGTAGCTACAGTTGCAGAAAAAATGTTGAGTATAGCATCTGAAAAGTTAAATAGGGATTTTGATCAGAAAGTTTATTTTGGGTTAGCACTTCATTTACAGGGAAGCATCGAAAGGATTAATTCAGGAAAAAAGATATATCATCCTAAGCTTAATATTATAAGGGTAGAAAATAGGGAAGAATTTGCTGTGGCCATGGATATTATAAAAATTGCGGAAAAAGAATTTCATATAGATATCCCATTAGATGAAATAGGCTATATAACTATGTTTTTGGCTGCATGTAATGATGAAAATAGTGAACAATTAGAGAAAAAGGCGCGAGTTCTAGTAATGATGCATGGAACAAGTACAGCTAGCAGCATGGCTGAGGTAGCTAATTCTTTAATAGGAGAAGAATATGTGCAAGCTCTAGATATGCCACTAACTATGAAGGCTGAGGATATGCTAGAGAAAGCTAAGAAAAAAATTAAAGAAATATATAATGAAAAAGGTATATTGTTACTTGTTGATATGGGATCATTGGTTAACTTTGGAGATATAATTAGTAATGAATTAGAAATAAAAATTAAAACCATAGATATGGTCACAACACTAACTGTTATAGAGGCAGGAAGTAAAGCTTTTAATGGGAGAAGTTTGGATTCAATATATAATTTATGCAGAGATATTGGAAAGTCCTCTATGCAAGTTTCTAAGGAAGACTATAAATACAATAAAGAACTAGTTATAATAACTACATGCTTTACAGGTGAAGGTGCAGCAGAAAGAATAAAAATAAGAATAAGTAATAATTTGAAGAATATAGAAAAAGTAAAAATTATACCG
Organism: Clostridium sp. MF28; assembly: GCF_002969175.1. Classification (NCBI taxonomy): domain Bacteria; kingdom Bacillati; phylum Bacillota; class Clostridia; order Eubacteriales; family Clostridiaceae; genus Clostridium; species Clostridium sp. MF28. The sequence continues at coordinate 2,520,658 of NZ_CP014331.1, read as the reverse complement.
CTTAATATTTCTGATAGGGAAGAGTTTTTTAGAAAAGTAAATAGGCTAAAAGAGAAGTTTGTAGTATTAGCAGTTGTAGGAACTATAAACATAGTTATTGAAAATGTTCAATTTATACCAGCACAAGATGTATTCTTGAATGAGGGAATAAACTATTTGGAGAATCTAGTGGACATTGAATATGACTTTCTAAAAGTTAGAAAAGCATTAAGTATTGAATTAAATGAATTAAATTCAATAAAGGTATTTTCAGATATTAGAGATGTAATAAGAAAAATAGAAGAAAATTTAAAAGTGAGAATTCAGCATGATGCACAGATAGGAATTTTAATTCATATCACTTTTCTTATAGATAAATTAAAGCATGGTGGTCAAGAATTAAAATTCAAAGATTTAGAAAATTATCGCCATATGTATAATAGTGAATTTTCATTGATTAAGAAAATTTTAAAAGACTTGGAGCGTGTATATAATATAAATATAGGAGATAATGAGATCGCTTATATAGTGAGAATTGTTAAGGAAAATATAGTTACTGTGTAAGAGCCAAAGCAGTGTGTAAGTTAAATTACACACTATTTTTTTAAAGTTGCACACTTCGATTCATGAATTGTGCGATTATGAGATGATTTATATTTATTTATGTATAAATATAATATTGGTATAAAACTTGCTTTATATAATAGTGTAATAGATGAATGCTAGTAAAAAAAATATCCAAGGAGAGGTTAAAAATGAAGAATATATTATTAGTTTGTTCAGCCGGAATGTCCACAAGTTTATTAGTTTCGAAAATGGAAAAGGCAGCTGAAGAAAAAGGGATTGAATGTAATATAAAAGCTGTAGGAGAGGCAGATGTTAAAGAATATATAGGTAAGATAGATGTTTTGTTACTGGGGCCTCAGGTTAGATTTTTATTATCAAAATTTAAAGCTAATTTATCGGATAAGAATATATCTGTAGAAGTAATTAATACAGTTGATTATGGAACAATGAATGGAGAAAAAGTCTTAGAAAGAGCTCTAGATCTTATAAAAAATAAATAATTGAAAAGGAGAGAAACATTGTGGAAGAAACAATAATGAATCTTATAGTGCATAGCGGAGAAGTTAGAAGTTATTCAATGGAAGCTATTCAATGCGCTAAAAGTGGGAATATAGATGGAGCAAGAAAATTAATTGAACAAGCAGAAGCAGAATTATTAAAAGCACATAATGTTCAAACATATTTAATACAAAAGGAAGCACGAGGAGAAAAAACAGAAGTTTCTTTACTTATGATTCATGCTCAGGATCACTTTATGACTAGTATGACATTAAAGTCTATGGCAGTTGAAATTATAGAAATACATGAAAAATTTAATAACAACATATGTTAGCCTAATTACTTATTTACTTAATGTTAAGGAAAAGGTAGTGATGATATGAAATACATTATAGGTGTGGATGGTGGAGGAACAAAAACGGAAGCAGTAGCTTATGACTTTCAAGGAAATATTATAGTTACTTCTGTAAAAGGATTCGCAAATTTGCTAAATAATAGAGAAAAAGCACTAAATAATATAGTAGATTCAATAAGAGAAATAATAGATGTTCTTAAAGAAGACGAACTTGTAGATTTATATCTTGGCATTGCAGGATCGGAAGTCGGAGATAATGCAAAAATTATAAAAGATACAATAAAAAATGAACTTAAGACTGACTGTGTACTTATGAACGATGCTGAAATAGCCCTAAAAGCTATGTTAAGGGGGAATGATGGAATATTGACAATAGCAGGAACTGGATCGATAGCATTTGGAGTTAAAAATAATTCAAGTGTAAGGTGTGGGGGATGGGGCAACTTATTAGGAGATGAAGGGAGTGGATATAAAATATCAATTGATGCTATAAAAAGAATGATATTTGAAGAAGAAAATTCTTTACCCAAATCAGAATTAACTACGAGAATTATGAAAAGGTTAGGTGCTAAATCAATAGGCGAAGTAGTAACTTTTGTATATTCCTCTACTAAGGACGAGATAGCATCTTTGGCAGAAGTAGTTTCAATATTGGGCGAGGAAGGAAATAAGATAGCTGAAGAAATATTGGTTAATGAAGGCGTAGATTTGGCTAAGACTGTTATAAATGTGTATAGAAAATTAAAATTTGAAAGCTGCTCTATTGCCTTGGTTGGTGGGGTTATAAGAAAAGCAAAGATATTAAGGAAATCTTTTGAAAAGTACCTAAGAGAAAATATAGTTATTGAGTATATAGTAGATGATGAAATTTCACCTACAATTGGTGCTTATTATATTAATAAAGCGAAGAGAGAAAGTAATGTTTAGGTAAATATTATACTAGACTATATAGAGCCATGGATGAGTTTTGACTTTATTTCAAATAAATCTTAGATATGGGGAGGAAATAATTATGAATAAATTTTTTGAATGGATGGAGGAGCACTTTGTTCCAATTGCATTTAAGATTGGTTCGCAAAGACATTTAGTAGCTATACGTGACGGATTTGCTACAATAACACCTATTATAATGGCCGGTGCATTTGCAGTATTGTTCAATAATATAGGATTTCAATGGTATCAAAATTTCATGGATTGGCTATTGCCAGCAGGTTGGAAAAGCTGGGGAGGATCTATATGGAATGGTTCTTATGCAATTATGTCAATATTAGTTGTATTTACGATATCATATCATTTAGCAAGATCGTATGATAAGGATGGCTTAGGAGCTGGAATAGTATCAGTTGCGGCATCGATGATCCTATATGCAACGACACCAGATGGAGGAGCATTTCCATTAACTTTTTTAGGGGCACAAGGTTTATTTATTTCATTGATAGTATCATTAGTATCTACAGAGATTTTCGTAAAGTTAATCGGCAATCCTAAATTAGTAATAAAAATGCCTAGTGGAGTACCACCAGCAGTTTCGAAATCATTTGCAGCATTGTTACCAACAATAATAATTTTAGCATTAGCAGCGGGAATTAAGGAATTATTTATAGTTATGAGTGTACCAGATATACATCAGGCATTATTCTTTACTCTACAGAAACCATTACAATTAATTGCAGGAAGCTTTTTAGGAGTATTTGTAATAGTATTATTGGTACATGTATTATGGTTTTTTGGTTTACATGGTTCAAATATACTAGCACCAGTAATAAATGCATTATTACTTCCATTACTTTTAGCTAATACAGAAGCAATAACAAATGGATTACAGCCAGAAAATATATTAAATAGTCAATTTTTAGATTCATATGTAAATATGGGAGGAGCAGGAACCTCAATAGCTTTATTGATTGCAATATATGTATTAGGTAGAAAAGCAGGTGCACAACAAAGGGCCATTGCAAATTTAGGTATAGCACCAGGAATATTTAATATAAATGAACCAGTAATATATGGTGCACCAATAGTTTTAAATCCGATCTATTTTATTCCGTTTATATTATCTCCTATAGTTTCATTAACCATAGCATATATATTAACAGTTATTGGGTTTGTTCCAAAGGTAGCAATAATGGCAACATGGACGACACCGCCAATTTTGGGAGCAATCATATCTACGAACTCAATCATGGGTGGAGTTACAGCTCTTATTTGTTTAATTGTAAGTATATTAATATATCTTCCATTTGTATATGTTGCTGGAAGGCAAGAATTAAGAAAAGAAAATGTAAAAGAGGAATTTTAATAAAGGATTTTAGCATAGTTATTTATAATGTTTCTTAGTAGAATATTCTTAATACTCTATATTAAATATTGAGTAATAAATGGAATTTTAATTAATATATTTATATTAGTCCATTTATTATATTAGTGAGTTATGAAATGTAGCAGATTCTTAGGAATCTGCTTTCTATTTATATCTTAAGATTTCTTAAATCTGTGCTTTACAATAAATAATATATTAAGCTATTATTAATATATTAGATTTATATGGTTTAAAAGAATCATAATAGATACTAACGGCTAAAAATAAGTAAAGTATTTAAATAATAAGGTTAATGATAGAATCGTTTTATAAGATTAATAATGTCATTTATATTTTCTAAATAATGTATTAATTCAGATGATAAGTGATTTGCTAAAGATTAGAAAGTTCTATAAATAATAAAAAGGGTGGTCATATGAGTAAAATTATTGATCCAGCAACGATAATAAAATCCTATAACAACAATATAGTTTCCGTAAACATGAATGGAAAGGAAAGAATACTTTTTGCAAAGGGAATTGGATTCGGTAGAAAGTCTGGAGATACCATTGAAAAGGGTACTGAGGTTGAAAAGATATTTGTTATTGAAGATGAGGATAACCTAAGAAACTTTAAACAAGTAATCGAAAATGTTGATGAAGAATTTTTTGTGCTATGCGAAAAGATGATATCATATGTTGCAAATGAATTAAAGGAAAATTTGGATGAGAGAATACACGTTGCATTAGTAGATCATTTAAATTTTGCAGTGAAAAGGCTTTCGGACAAAGAGGAAATAGAGAATCCATTTCTTATGGAAATTAGAGCATTATATCCACAAGAATACTCGTTAGCAGAAAAAGTTGCGGAAGTTTTACAAAATGAAAAAAAGGTAAAAATTCCAGAAGGAGAAATTGGATTCATAGCATTACATATCCATTCTGCTAGAAATTCAGGTAAGCTATCCAATACTATAAAGAATACACATTTGATAAACTCAATAATTGAATACGTAGAAGCAAAAACTGAAATAAAAATAGACAAAACATCATTAGATTATGCCAGATTTCTCACACATTTGAGATTTGCAATTAAAAGAATTTTAGATGACATATCTATTGAAAATGACTTTATAAAAGAAATAAAATCAAAATATAAATTATCATATAAAGTATCTAAGGGTGTAGCAAAAATATTAGTTTTAAAGCTAGAAAAGAAAGTTTCAGATGATGAAATAGCATATCTAGCAATGCATATAGAGAGATTTAGAAAAGCTACAATAAAACTCTAATTAAAATGGCTAACATATTAATAAAAACATGTTAGCCATTTTTTTTTTATAAAGTAAAAGTAATTACTTCATCTTCTCCAGCAACAACTTCTTTATCAATATTTGAATTTAAATCCTTGATTATATCCATGTTTGTAACAAGGACTGGAGTGACCAAAGAAAAACCTTTTCCTAAAATAAAATCCCTATCTATTTTTATAATTGGAGTCCCAGCTTTAACTTTAGTTCCAGCTTTAGCTAATTGTTCAAAACCTTCACCATTTAAAGAAACAGTATCGATACCTATATGAACTAATAACTCAGCTCCATTATCAAGAGTAATTGCAAATGCATGCTTTGTATTAAATACTAATGTTAAGGTTCCGTCAGCAGGTGAAACTACTGTATCTCCAGTAGTATCTATTGCAAGCCCGTCTCCAGCCATTTTTTCTGCAAAAACTTTATCTGGTACTTTTGATAAATCTATTGTTTTACCAGTTATAGGTGCAACTAATTTTGCTTCTTTATTTGAGTCCTTTGAATTTTTCTTAAAAAAATTAAACATACTTAATATTCCCGATTAAACAGGAACAGTCACTTCCTTTCATTCTGTTATTTATTGGTAATAAAAAAGCATAAGTTTCCGAATTACGCAAACTTATGCCTGATTAAACAGTAACACATTTATGTACTAATTATATTATTTCATACAATTAGTGTCAACAATAAAAAAATAAAAAAGGGTATTGACTATAGAATAAAAATAGAATAATATGAGTGTATAAGAATACGATCTTTGGCGTGTAACCGATTAAATCAGGGCATTAGCTGAAAGGGATAATATAATTTATCCTTTTCAGCTTTTTTATTTGCTGAAAAGGATACATGTCCATAAGAATTATAATGCATTTAGGGATATAACAATCCTTAAAATAAATTTTATTAATTATTATGGAAGGGGAATTATATTATTATGATGAAGTATTTACAAAAATTAGGAAAATCCTTAATGCTTCCAGTAGCTTGTTTACCCGTTGCAAGTATTTTAATGGGTCTTGGTTATTGGCTTGACCCTACAGGCTGGGGAGCAAATAACATTGCTTCAGCTTTTATGCTAAAAGCAGGTAGTGCTTTAATTGACAATATGGGAATTTTGTTTGCAATTGGTGTAGGTGTAGGAATGTCAGATGATAATGACGGTACAGCAGGACTTGCAGGACTTGTTTCATGGCTTATGATTACAACATTATTATCTACAGGAGCTGTAGCAATGTTTAAGGGAATTGATGTTAAAGAGGTAGCGCCAGCATTCGCTAAAACTCAAACACAATTTATTGGTATTTTATCAGGTTTAATAGGTGCAGCCTGTTATAACAGATTTAAAAGTGTTAAATTACCAGATGCATTGGGATTCTTTAGTGGAAAAAGATGTGTCGCAATTGTAACCGCAGCATATTCAATAGTTGCATCTATAGTATTATTCTTTGCATGGCCTCTTATTTATGGTGCATTAGTAGCATTTGGTGAAGCTATTGTATCAACAGGTGCAGTTGGATCTGGTATTTATGCATTCTTCAATAGATTATTAATACCATTTGGTCTTCACCATGCATTAAACTCAGTATTCTGGTTTGATGTAGCTGGAATTAACGACCTTGGTAACTTCTGGTCAGGTAAAGGAACACAAGGAGTAACTGGTATGTATATGACTGGATTCTTCCCAGTAATGATGTTTGGATTACCAGCAGGAGCATTAGCTATGTACCATACAGCTAAAGATAAGAAGAAGAAAGCGGTATATGGTTTATTATTAGCAGCAGCAATATCTTCATTCTTCACAGGTGTTACAGAACCATTAGAATTTGCATTTATGTTCTTAGCTCCAGGTTTATATGTTCTTCATGCTGGATTAACAGGAATTTCAGCATTTGTATGTACATTATTACCAGTAAGAGCTGGATTTAACTTTAGTGCTGGATTTGTAGATTGGTTCTTAAGTTTCAAAGCTCCTATGGCAGAAAATCCAATAATGTTAATCCCAATAGGTTTAGTATTTGCAGTAATCTATTATGTAACATTCCGTTTTGCAATTACAAAATTTAATTTAAAGACACCTGGTAGGGAAGATGATGATGCTGAAGAACTAAATGTAAAACTTGCGAATAATGATTATACTCAAGTGGCAGCTGTAATATTAAAGGGTGTTGGAGGAAAAGAAAACGTAGTATCTATAGATAATTGTGTAACTAGATTACGTTTAGAAATTAAAGATCAAGCTGCTGTAGATGAAAAAGTTATTAAATCAGCAGGTGTATCTGGAATAATAAGACCAGGAAAAACAAGCGTACAAGTTGTTGTAGGAACACAGGTGCAATTTGTAGCAGATGAATTTAAAAAATTATGTAAGTAAATTTGAAGATCAATAATTAGATTAGGAAAATTATCTGATTAATAAATTAAGAATATTTAAAAATGTGGAAAAGAGATTGATGATATAAGAAATTAAGTTTTATATCAGACTCTTTTCCATTTTTTTTGTATGCTTTAAGGCTTTTTTTTAATTTACTTAAAGTTTATAATATCTAATGTATAAATTTATTTGGTGGTGAAAATATGGAATACATAAATGAGATTAATATAAATGAAGCAGTTATTCATATATTAGATAGTAATGGGGAAGAACCTATTTTAAACGAGTATAGTTTGGAATTAAATGAAGATATATATTTTTTCTTACATAAACATTTAGAAAAATGTTTTAAGGATGAAGAACTTAAATATGGAAAGTTTAATCCAGAAAGAAACATAGTTAAAGAAGTATCCCAGGATTATCTGACTGGAGTAGACAATAATTTAGTTAAACTATCTAAAGAATTAGCTAGGCAGCTATTCATAATAATGAAAGGAAATGTGAATATCCCATCTGGAGATTTAATAATAGTGTCTCTAACTACAGATCAAGGTCCAATGATAGGAATACTTAAGATGGATTATGTTAAAAATTTTACTCATGAAGTTCAATTTATAGATCAGAAAATAGGTATAGGGATAGTACCTCAAGCAGCAGGACTTCCAGGAAGTGGGCAAAGAATTCAAAAAGCTGCATTTATTAAACCAATTATAGAAGAGGATAAATATAACTTAATGATTTTAGATAAGCAAAAAGGTAGTAAGGAAGATGAGTATGGAGCAAATTATTTTATAAACACATTCTTAGGTGCAAGCATTGTTACAAATGAAAGAGATATGACCAAAACTTTTGTAAAAGCAGCGGAAAACTGGACTAGAGAAAATGTTACAAATGATGCAGGAAGAGCAGAAGAGATTAGGACTGCAATAAAAACTAAATTAAAAGAAGAAGACTCTATTAATATAGAGGAGTTTTCTGCTGAATTATTTAATGATCACCCTCAAGCGAAGGAAGAGTTTTCAACTTATATAAAACAACAAGGATTGCAAGAAGAAGTAGCTGTGGATAAAACTTGGGTTGAGAAAAAACTAAAAAGAGTTAGACTTAATATTGATAAACAAATTGATTTGTATATAAATGAAGAGACATACCACGACCCTAGCAAGTTTGAGATACAAAGAAACGGCGATGGAACTATTAATTTAATAGTAAAAAATGTGATTAATTATATAGAAAAGTAGATAGCTAGGCTCTATGATTTGTTGCTATTTACTTTATATTTGAGAAAGTAAATGCTCTAAATAGTTTATTTTGTGCTGGCTGATTAACAGCAAGTTTTTAAGAATCTAATATATTTATATTGTGCAACCCACATATAAATATATTAGATTCTTATTTTATATGAATTTATTACCGGTATTTTTTTCTGTAATCAGAAGGCGATATCCCTAAGTTCTTAGCAAAGACCCTGCTAAGATAAAATCCGTTATCATACCCACATTTGGAAGCAATACAATCTAATGTATCTTCGGTTCTGAGTAATAATACTTGAGCTCTTCTTAATCTTAAAGAAGTTATATATTCAATAGGAGTGGTTCCTATACACTTGTGAAATCGTCTAGTAAACTGAACAGAACTAAGTCCCAGTGAAGCTGAAAAATCTTTGATTTTAATGGATTCATAAGCATATTTATTTAAGTACTTTAATGAATAGTTTATAATTTCATCCTGAACAAAGTTTTTTGGGGAGCTGCTATACTGTGTTTCTATATAATATAATTTCAGAATATCGCTTATCAATGAGCTTTTCCATTGGTTTAATTCAATATTGTTATTATGGCTGTATAGTTTTAAATAGTAGTACATATTATTGAGTCTTTTTAAATCTGATACAGATATTTTACCAACTGGAAAAGATGAAGTATCATCTCCAGAATTTATCGAAAAGTTTATGAAGTGAAATGTGAGAGTGGTAATGACCTCTCTTTTGAAAATCATTCCAGGTGGGCAAATTACAATATCACCAAATTTACCTTTTCCTTTATGAGATTCAACTTCGTAACTGCATTCACCATCTTCAATAGCGTAAAGTACCCAGTTCGAATCTATGTCTTCATCCAATAGAAAATGTTCTTTTTTATCCCAAAAAATATGTTGATTAATATTTACATTAAGATTATTTAAATCAAACATCAATAAGCCTCCTTTAAGAGCTAAGAAGATTATGCCATAGAAGAATTATAAGAAAATAGAAGTGAAATGTAAACATTTAAAAAATAATTAAAGTAATTATATCTGTATTTATATAGAAATTTTGATTGCAGAGTATGTGAATTACAAATATTCCTTTTTTAGATGTTTATATTTTGTGTAAATAATAATTGTTATATCAAATATATGAAATAAAGTATATGCAGATGATACGTTAGTGAATTCAAAAAATCAGCACCCTAATATATTATAAAGATATAATCAGTAAGAGGTGGGATAAGCTATAGTCTTCCTATAAAGCTGATTATGAAAAAATAATACAATGCATTGTAAATATTAAAACACTAAATAGATGTAGACATTTAGGATTAATATATCTATAAAGGGAGCGAATTATGAATTACAAAAATGTAAAAAAGGATATAACCGTAATAGGTGGTGGTTTAGCAGGTGTGTGTGCAGCTATTTCTGCTGCTAGAAATGGTAAAAGTGTTTCTTTAGTACAAAATCGCGGAATTTTAGGCGGAAATTCTAGTAGTGAAATTCGTGTATGGGTATGTGGAGCAACAAAACATGGAGTAAACAGATATGCCAGAGAAACTGGAATTATGGGAGAATTGTTTTTAGAAAATCAGTATCGCAATCCAGATGGAAATCCCTATTTTTGGGACATGCTACTATTAGAAAAGGTAAAAGATGAAAAAAATATTTCTTTATTTTTAAATACAGAAGTGTCAGAAATCGATGTAATTGAAGGAGAAAAAGAAAATAAAATAAAATCTGTGACAGGGTGGACAATTGGATCAGAAACTAAGACAAAATTTGAAAGTGAGGTATATCTAGATTGTTCCGGAGATGGATTTATTGGAGCATTAGCTGGTGCTAAATATAATTTAGGGAGAGAATCAAGATATGAATATAATGAATTATTGGCGCCAGAAAAAGAAGATAAAATTTTATTAGGAAGTACTATATTATTTTATACTAAAGATGCTGGACATCCAGTTAAATTTATTCCACCTAATTTTGCAAAAGATATAAGTAAAACCAGTATTCCAAAGAATAGAGTTATAAAATCCAATGACTCAGGTTGCTGCTATTGGTGGATAGAACTAGGTGGGGAAGTTGATATAGTAAAAGACAATGAAATAATAAAAGATGAGTTATGGGCACTAGTATATGGAATATGGGATTATATAAAAAATTCGGGAAATTATGATGCAGATAATCTAACATTAGAGTGGGTTGGGTCAATTCCAGGTAAAAGAGAATATAGGAGATTTATAGGAGATTACGTTTTAAATCAAAATGATATTATTGAACAGACTGAATTTGATGATAGAATAGCTTTTGGTGGTTGGTCAATAGATCTTCATCCTGAGAAAGGAATATATGAGGAAAGCTGTGGCTCGAGAAATATACAAGCTGATGGAATATTTCATATACCGTTTCGTTCCACATATTCTGTAAACGTATCGAATTTGATGTTTGCTGGAAGGAATATTAGCGCATCACATATAGCTTTTGGAGCAACTAGAGTTATGGCAACTTGTGCTACTATAGGAGAAGCTGTTGGATTAGCGGCAGCAATGTGTATAGAATACAAAATTATTCCTAGGAATTTATATATGAAGCATATAAAGAAATTACAGCAGATTTTATTAAGGCAAGATGGATCTATTATAGGAATAAAAAATGAGGACATGGAAGATAAGGCTAGATCAGCATCTATTATGGCATCTACATCATTAAAGAAAATTGAAGTCGTAAATTCTAACGATGAATATAGGTTGACTACAGATATAGGAATTTTATTTCCAATAGAAAACAGAGTTGAAGATATAGAAATACTAATTTCTAGCTTAGAACAGACTACATTGGAAGTAGAACTTTGGGATACAGGCAGAGCAGAAAACTATATTCCTAAAAATCTTTTGAAGAAGAAAAAAGTACAAGTGGAAAAAGGAAGAAATCAATGGGTTAAGAGCGACTTTGTATTAGAATCAGAAGTGGCAAGAAATCTATTTTTGGTTGTAAAGGCTAATGATAAAGTTACAATACATTTATCTTATGAACAATTAACAGGTGTACTTTCATTTACTAAAAAGGCTATAAAAAATACAAATCTTGATGATTATATTGGTATAAATCCAATTGTTGAGTGGTCTATGAAAGAAATGGCTAGAAAAGAATTTTGCTTTAGAATTCATGGTGAAACAAATGCATATTCTCCTGGTAAAATTATAGATGGTTACTCAAGACCTTATGGAGGTCCTCATATGTGGATATCAGAAGATATTAAAGATACAGATGAGTGGATACAACTTGAATGGGAAAATGATATTGAAATTAACGAAATTCATATTACATTTAACGATGATGTAAACGAAGATCTTATAAATCTTCATCACCATTACACTGATTTTTCTGTAATGCCTGAATTAGTTAAAGATTACAAGGTTTCCATATGGAAGGATAATAAATGGGAGGTTATTGCATCTAAGAAAAATAATCGTAAGCGAAAAGAAATATTTAAAAATGTAGGTAAGATTTTAGCAAATAAAATTAGAGTTACCATTGAATCAACAAATGGATGCAGGAAAGCTGAGATAATTGAGGTGAGAGTGTACTAAGATATGCTTCAAGAAGGCGCAATTAGAAAATAGCAAGTCAATCTTACAAGGTTATTTTCCGCTATACTGTTTCAGAAAATTATCATAACAGATGTAAGCACAAGCTACTATGTATTATGATTAAAAATAATCATAATATTTTGAAACCGCTATTTTCTTCAATTCGTCTAAATAGAGAATAATTTATTTAAAGATAGGAAGGAATAAACAATATGAATATAAATAATAATTATAAGACTAATTTGACTGAAGAGAAGCCAACTAGAGTAAGATATTTAGTATTAGCTCTAATATTTATAAATATAGTAATAAATTACATGGATCGTTCAAATATATCTGTAGCAGCATCTCATATGTCTAAAGATTTGAAATTATCAACTGTTCAAATGGGATTAATATTTTCAGCGTTTGGATGGGTATATGCTGCATTGCAAATACCTAGCGGATACTTAGTTGATAGATTTAAGCCTCGTGCTGTATATGCATGTAGTTTATTTATATGGTCATTAGCTACATTATTACAAAGTATTGTAGGTGGATTTGGATCACTTTTAGGTTTACGTTTATCAATAGGATGTTTTGAAGCCCCAGTGATGCCAGCAAGTAATAAGGTGGCATCAAGTTGGTTTCCAACAAATGAAAGAGCATCTGCTATTGCAATATACTCTTCAGCTCAATTTGTTGGATTAGCATTTGTGAGCCCATTACTATTTATATTAGAGGATAAGTTTGGTTGGAAATTCTTATTTATACTTACAGGATTTGTAGGGATAGCATGGTCAATTGTTTGGTATGCATTATATAGAGATCCAAGTAAAAGTAAACGTATAAATAATGCTGAGCTAAATTATATCAAAGAAGGTGGAGGTATAGTAGAAGATGAGGATGTAGATAATTCCACTACCAAGGAGAAAGCTCAGTTCAAGTTTAGCGATTTAAAGATGATGTTCTCTAACCGTAAGCTTATAGGAATATATATTGGTCAATTCACTATATCATCAACATTTTGGTTTTTCTTAACTTGGTTTCCAACATACCTTGTAGAATATAGACATCTAAGTTTTATAAAGTCAGGTTTTGTTTCATCAGTACCATATTTGGCTGCATTTTGTGGTGTTTTAGTTTCAGGTTTTGTATCAGATAAGCTCATAAAAAAAGGAGTTTCTATGGGAGTAGCAAGAAAAACTCCAATAATTATTGGATTATTATTAACAACAACTATAATTGGAGCAAATTTTGTTGATAGCACTCCATTAATAGTAATGTTCATGGCTATAGCATTTTTCGGTAATGGATTAGCAACTATTACTTGGATATTTGTATCATTATTGGCACCTAAAAATTTAGTTGGATTAGCTGGTGGTGTATTTAACTGCACTGGAGCTTTATCATCAATAGTTATTCCAATTGTAATAGGCATTATTGTATCAGGAGGTAACTTTACTCCAGCAATAGCTTTGATAGGTATTTTAGCTTTAATAGGAGCATTATCATATATATTTATAGTAGGAAAAATAGAAGAAAATAATTAGAATTAAATAATTAAGTTTTATATTTAATTTTGGATGAGATAAAAGTTAGTGCTAGTTACCAGCATTAACTTTTATCTTTTATTCTTAGATGGATTTAATTTACATATTTAAAACTTATTTTAAATAAAATAATAGATATAAAATTTTATATTTAGATAAAGTACATGTTATATGAATTTTGAGGAATAATATTCTAGAAGTTATTTAGTACATCGTTAAGAAATTTGCAAATACTTTTATTTGCTTTTCTTAGGTGTTTTAGTACGGAGGAGAATATTTATGAAGAAAAAAAACAAAGGATTATCTGCTTGGCAGCTCGCAATGATGGCTTTGGGAAGCATAATAGGAGGATCGTTTTTTCTTGGCTCAGCGGTGGCTATTAATGCGGCAGGACCATCTGTTTTGATATCCTATATATTAGGAGGAATTTTAGTATACTTTATACTTTATGCTTTATCTGAAATGACTGTTGCAAATCCACATTCAGGATCTTTTAGGACTTTTGCATCAGAAGCGTTTGGTCCTGGAACAGGATTTGTTGTTGGCTGGGTTTACTGGATTGGTATGGTACTTTCAATGTCTAGTGAGGCTACCGCTGTATCAATTTTATTGAATGAATGGATTCCGAATATATCAATAGCTATAGGAGGAACTATAATTATTGTTGGTGTAACTTTGCTTAATCTTTTAGGGGCTGATAAATTAAGTAAGCTCACTAGTGGTCTTTCAGCTATAAAGCTTTTTGCAATAATTTCATTTATAATTATATCTTTTCTACTTGTTACTGGAATAATTCCAGGAAGAACAGCGGTAGGGGCAGGAGAGCTTATGAGAGAGCCTTTTATGTCAAGTGGCATAGGAGGTATTGCAGGAGGAATGCTTATAGTAGTATTTGCTTATGCTGGTTTTGAAATAATAGGTTTAGCGGCTTCAGAAGCTGATGATCCAATAAAAACAATACCAAAAGCAATTAATTATACAGTTGTAAGTCTTATATCACTCTATATAATTTCCCTTATAGCATTACTTCCGTTAATTCCTACAGCAGATTTAAGCGAAAATATAAGTCCAATGGTTGCGGCTCTTGATAGATTGGGAATTACATGGGCTGGAAATGTAATTAATTTAGTACTTATTACAGCTATACTTTCTGCATCTCTCGCTTCTATGTTTGGGATTGCAAGAATGCTAAGATCACTTGCAGATGAAGGTGATGCTCCTAAGTTTTTGAAAGATAAAGGTGATATTCCTTACAAGGCTATAGTATTTTCTGGAATTTCAATGCTTTTAGGATTAGGATTTGGGTTGTTATTTCCTAGAATATATCTGTTTCTAGTAACAGCAAGTGGATTCTCTCTACTTTTTACTTACGCAGTAATTATGGCGACGCACATAAGATTCCGTAAAAGAAATGGATGCCCTCCTGATGGGAAATGTCAAATGCCGGGATTTCCGTATACGTCTTGGATTGGATTAATAAGTATGATTGTAGTTATTTTTAGTATGCCCCTTATTTCAGATCAGGCACCAGGACTTATAGTAGGACTGATAATGATAGCTTCATTTTCATCAATTTATATGATAATGAAATATTTTAGAAGTACTGAAAAAAATAAAAATAGTTATGCAAGAGTTAGTAATAAAATGAATCGTTCAAAGTTGATGACAGAATTTTCGGAAGAAGTTGCAAATGACAACGAATCAAAGCGAAATAATAATCAAAAAAGCCAATGTAAAAAATGCAGCAAGAAATAGATTGAAAGAAAAAAATATATATAAGTTCTAAATAAGATAACCAATTCTTTACAAAATTATTTAAGATAGCATCTAATAGCCTTAAATAAATATTAATGAATTAAATTTTATGGAACATATATATTATATAACTAAAATAAGGATATCTTTTAAATGCTTGACTTTGGGATTAAGTATTTGAAGGATATTTTTATTCTAAATTTTTTAATGATACGAATTTATATAATATTAGTTTTATCGTCTACAATAATATTGAAACTTACTTTCTCTAGATTTGCTTATAGAATATTCATATACTCTACTATTAGTTAAATAACCTATATTTTCAATCTGCATTACAACAGACTCGTTCGGTAAATCTAATAAATCGCTATCATATTTATTTAATTTGATAGAGCTGACAGTTCTGATGCCGTGACTAATTTTATAATCATATTGGGACTCAATATATGAAAGTAAACTGGATTCACAATCTTCTGTTTTAAGGTTTGGAAATAAGGAATATGGCATGTAAATCTCTTCTGTATGAATAGGATGGGATTCTATATAACGAACTCTTTTTATAAGCCAAACATGAGAATTTACTTCTACCTGCAATAATTTGCTAAGTTCATCAGATGAACTAATAAGTTTAAATTCATTAACATAAGTTGAGCCATCAATTGATTTAACCAAATATGACCTTTCAATTAAATGAGATATTACTTTTCTTATAGTATGTCTATTACATTGATATTTGATTGCTAGCTGAGTTTCAGATGGAATACGAGATGATACTGAGAGCTTCCCAGAAGTAATTTTTTCAATCAAGTCGTTAATAATATAATCACTTTTCAAGTTTACTCACCTCGTAATAGATAAAAATTATTTAAATATATTATAGCATAATCAAAAAAAATGTTGTATAGACAGGTGATGAAAGTTAGGTTTAATAAATATAAAATGTGATTAAAGTATTAAATGCTTTGTATAAAGATAAGAGGAGAGTGTAATTTATGAATAAAAAAAATATAAACATAATTCCTGATAATTTCTTTTGGGGAAGTGCGGTTACATCATTTCAAAGTGAGGGAGCATGGAATGAAGGTGGAAAAGGAATTTCTATAGTAGATAAAAGAGAAATAAAAGAAGGTTTTTCTAATTGGGAAGTAGCCGTTGATTTCTATCATAGATATAAAGAAGATATAGCATTGTTTAAGGAGCTAGGAATAAATAGTTATCGTACAAGTATCTCATGGACAAGAATTATTCCAGATGGAGAAGGTGAAGTTAACGAAGAAGGGATAAGTTTTTATAATGATTTATTTGATGAATTATTAGCTAATGGAATAGAGCCAATTATAACACTTTACCATTTTGATTTACCAGAGGCGTTAGCGAAAAAATATAATGGATTTGCATCAAGAAAAGTTGTAGATTTATTTGAGAAATATGTAGGAGTAGTATTTGAAAGATTCAAAAATAAAGTGAAATACTGGATAACATTCAATGAGCAAAATTTAGTTATTCCGCGTATGGAGTTGTGGGGAGTAAAAGTAAGTAATAATGTTAATAAAGAAGCTTTAGCGTATCAAGTATGTCACAATGTGTTTATAGCTCATGCTAAAGCAACTAAACTGATGCATGAAATAATTCCAGATGGAAAAATGGGCGGAATGGTTACTTATATGACAACATATCCAATGACGTGTAAACCTGAGGACGCATTAGCAAACTTAAAAGTAAAAGAGCTCTTTAATGATCTCTATTTTGATGTATTTGCTAATGGTGAATATCCAACATATGTGACAAGTAGGTGGAAAAGTAGAGACATAAAGCCAATATTCGAAGACGGAGATGAAGAGTTATTAAAAGAAAATACAGTGGACTATTTGACATTTAGTTATTATCAAAGTTCAACTGTAAAAGATGATCCGGAGGATACGGAGAGTATAGTAAAAGGAATGACACCAAATCCACTATTAAAGAAAAATGAATGGGGATGGGCTATTGATCCTATAGGTTTTAGAATAGCTTTAAAAGAGATATATGCAAGATATAAAATGCCAATCTTTGTAACTGAAAATGGGATTGGTGTTAGAGAAGAATTGAATGAAAATAAAACTGTAGAGGACGATTATAGAATAGATTATTTGAGAGCACATATAAAGCAAATGAAATTAGCCATGGAAGAAGGCGTTGAGGTTATAGGATACCTAACTTGGGGATGTACTGACATTTTAAGTTCACAAGGTGAGATGAAAAAAAGGTATGGATTTATATTTGTAAATCGTGATGAATCAGATTTAAGAGATTTAAAAAGGTATAAGAAAAAGAGCTTTGAGTGGTTTAAAAATGTAATTTCTACTAATGGGAAACAATTATAAGACAGCCATTAAGGTAGTATAGTATAGCTAAAGAAGTTATATGTTGAATTAGTAAGTTTAGATTTAAAACTTTAATAAGGAAGCGATAAATTAAAACTAGAGTACAGAAGTTTAATTGTAATATATATTTAATTAATTGATAAGTGTAAGAGGGATTTAATAAAAGTTAAGAAAATACATCTTTTATTAAATCCTTTTTCTAAAATAGAGCTATCTAATAAAATTAGTTGCAACTCTAGGTTCACTTTCAGGCAATGAAATACCTGCTTTTTTACCAGCATCTATGGACTTTAGAAGCCATGCCATATTTTTGCCAAGCATTCTCATTGTCTGCATTCCTTCTAAATCTTGTTTAACTTCTTCAGGAGTATTACCGTGAACCATATTCCAATACTGAGATGAAACAACCGGCATATTTGAAATAGTAAAATATTTATTTAATTGATCAAAAGCTGAAGCAGCTCCGCCCCTACGGCAGCTTACAACTGCAGCACCAGGTTTATGTGCAAAGCAATTTCCAGCATAAAAGAATCGGTCTAAAAAAGATGTAATTGAACCTGAAGGAGCAGCGTAATGAACAGGTGAACCGAATATAAATCCATCAGCTTCTTTTGCCTTCTCTAAAGCGATATTTACGATATCATCACTAAATACGCATTTACCTTCACCACTTTTATAGCAGCCACCACAACCAATACAGCCACTAATAGGTTTATTTCCTATTTGAAAGATTTCTGTTTCAATATTTTCTTTTTCTAATTCACCGGCTACTTCACATAAAGCGGTATAGGTACATCCTTTAGCTTTTGGACTACCATTAATAAGTAATACTTTCATTTTCACACCTCACTATTTAATCGAACAAATTTATATAAAATTTTTAATAATTCACTATTGGATTGAAGTTTATGTTTGGATTTCCAAATACTTTTGCAGTAACTGCTGTAATTTTATCTAATAAGTCGGAATTTTGAATAACAGTTAGATGAACTGAGTTATATGCACCCATCCCTACTGGTGCTGCACAGCCAGCATTAATAATAGTATTTAAAGATTCATCACTGATTTACTCAGATTTATAGCTTCTAGTAGATTTACGCATTGCGATTACTTTCATTAATTCCATAGTTAAAATCTCCTTTTATAAATTATTATACTTAGTTAAATGAACTTAGTATAATAATTATACCTACTTGTACAATTACGAACAAGTAGGCACAATTTTATTATTAGGTATCATTTTTTATACTAGGTAACAATTTGTTAAGGATATTATGTATGTTTATATCATTATTTGAAACGCTTAACCATTCTTCTGGAATTATAATATGTTTGCAGCTATTAGAGTTATTTTTTAAATATGTGTAGATTATTTGAGATTCATCGATTTCTTCTTTTCCAATTTCCATTGGAACATCTTCATTGTTAAAGTAAAATAAAATATTATCTTTAAGAATACCTTTCAATGCTTCTAAATCAAAGTTTTTTAAAGTATATTTTTCACTAAAGAGTATCTTATTTCCTCTAATAAGAAAAAATTTAACTATGTCATTATCTAAATATTCAAGCAAAGCAATATTTCTATTTTTTTTAGTAAATTTGACAATTTTAATTTTCTCTAGCAAATAATTTACTGAGCTTATGTAATCCCTATATTTAGCGGCAGTTTCAAAATCAAATTTTTCAGAAGCGCTATTCATTATATGTTCCATTTCCTGGAGAATGATTTTATCATTACCATTAAGAAGATTTATTATTTTATTTAATATATTAAGATACTCTTCTCGTGGTGTAGTATCTAAACACATTCCAATACATAATCCTAGAGAGTAGTTAAAACAGGATGAAGTTTTTCGCTGATTAATACTGCATTGTATTTTGCAGTATTCTTTAATACCATAAAGTCCTTTTTCAACAATGTTTTTTCTTGAATATGGACCAAAATAAATGTTTCCATCCGTTTCATTTGATTCATGAGATATTTCAATATTTGGATATTTTTCGTTAAGAACTATTTTTATGTAAGAATATGACTTAGGATTTTTCATTAGCCTATTATAAGCAGGCTTAATTTTCTTTATTAATTTGCATTCAAGCAAAAAAGCCTCAAATTCAGTATCAGTAATTTTATACTCAAAATCCTTGAGATTTTGAACTAACTTAAGAATTTTAGGAGAATGAGATTTAGAATTTATAAAATATGATCCAACTCTACTTTTTAAGTTCTTTGACTTACCAACATAAATAACGTTATTCAGTGAATCCTTCATAAGATATACACCAGGTGAAGAAGGAAGTTTTTTTACTTTTTCTTTTAAATCCATATCCATATTATCTCCTCTAAAAATATATGTTGAGTAAATTATCATTAGTTAAATTAAAAATCAATTATTCATATAATTATATCTTATCATCACGCCTGTAAAATTAATAATAATTATAAAATAAATATTTAAATTATGTGTAAATATAAAAAAATGATATAGTTGTTTGCGCAGAGTGCATCAGAAAAAAATTATTAGAGTTTCATTATTTCAAGATAAAAAACTTTTACTGTTTGAACGTATGTGAATTGAAAAATTTTTTATCTTGAAATGATAGAAATTCTTTGCAATTTTTTTAGCAATCGAAGTAAACAAGTATATCATTTTTCTATTAACTAGAATTTTATTATTTCATTAATTTAACAAGGACAGCTTTTTGGGCATGTAATCTATTTTCAGATTCATCGAAAATTGAATCAGCATGTTCTTCTAAAATTTCAGCTGAAATTTCTTCTCCTCTATGAGCAGGAAGACAATGAAGCACCATAGCATTTTTATCAGCAATAGTCATTAATTCTTTATTAACTTGGAATCCTTCAAAGGCTTTAATCCTCTCATTAGCCTCACCTTCTCTGCCCATACTAGCCCAAACATCAGTAATTATAACATCAGCATCTTTAGCTGCTTCAAGTGGAGATGTAGTAATTGTAAAAGTAACGCCTTCTTTTTCTGCGATCTCTTTAGCTCTATTAAGGTATTTCTTAGATGCCGTATAATTCTCAGGAGATGCAACTGCAAAATTCATGCCGACTTTTAGGCAGCCAATCATTAGAGAATTGGCCATGTTGTTACCATCGCCAATAAAAGCAACTTTTAGACCTTCTAATATATTCTTATTTTCCCTTATCGTCATTAAATCAGCTAGTACCTGACAAGGATGTTCTTCATCTGTTAATCCATTTATAACCGGAATTGATGCATATTTAGCTAATTTTTCAACCTCATCTTGTGAGAAAGTTCTAATCATTATGCCTTGTATAAATCTAGAAAGAACTCTAGCAGTGTCTTCAATTGGCTCACCACGACCAATTTGCATGTCTCTATCAGTCAAAAAAAGTGAATTTCCACCTAATTGATACATGCCGGTTTCAAAGGAAACTCTGGTCCTAGTAGATGATTTTTCAAAAATCATTCCTAAACTTTTACCTTTAAGATGATGATGTTCTATGCCATGTTTTTGTTCGTATTTTAACTGATCTGCTAAATTTAAAATATCCAGAATTTCCTCTTTAGAAAGATCATCCATTTTTAGTAAGTCTTTTTTCATATATATGCCTCCAAACAATAAGAAAGTGAAAAATAAGCAGTTAGGGAGAAAATCCAAAAGATACGATAAAGATTATATTCATACCAAAGTAAAATTTACTTAAGGCTAGATAAAATTTCAAGAATAATATCTATACCAACTTTTAATTCTTTCTCAGTTATAGTAAGTGGTGGGAGAAGTCTAACAACATCTTTACCGGCTGTAAGTACTAATAATCCTTTTTTTATAGCCTCTTTTTGGACTAGAGCGGGATCACATTTCACCTTTATTCCGATCATTAATCCCATACCACGTACATCTACAATTTGAGGATTTTTAGCTTCATCTATTAGCTCTCTTACAAATAATCCTCTTTTATATATTTTTTCAAAGTATTGTTCATTACAAATCTCTTCAAGAACAACTAAAGCACCAGAACATACAACAGGATTTGCTCCGAAAGTTGAGCCATGATCACCAGGCTTGAATACATCTGCAACTTTAGAGGAACAAAGTATTCCGCCTATAGGAAGTCCTGCACCAAGGCCTTTTGCTACAGAGACTATATCAGCCTCTACATTGAAATTATTATACCCAAACATTTTACCTGTTCTACCTATACCACATTGAACTTCGTCAAATATTACAAGAACATCTTTCTCATTACACGCTTTTACTACTTCTTGAACGAATTTTGTATCAAGAGGGATAACACCACCTTCACCTTGTATTGCTTCGAGCATTATGGCACAAACATCATCTGTAAGCTTAGCTTTAAAGTCTTCTATATCATTTGCTTTTACATAATCAAAACCTTCTGTAAAAGGGTAGAAGTACTTATGAAATTTCTCTTGACCAGTTGCTTTTAGGGTTGTTATTGTTCTACCGTGAAATGATTGAATTAGAGTAAGAATTTTACTTCTTCCAGCACCATATTTGTCGTAACTGTATTTTCTAGCTAGTTTAATTGATCCTTCATTAGCTTCAGCGCCAGAATTAGCAAAAAAGACTTTACTCATGTTGGCTTTTTCAGTTAATTCTTTAGCAAGTTTTAAACTTGGTTCAGTATGAAATATGTTCGATGTATGAGCAAGTGTTTTTAATTGATTACTAGTAGCTTTAACCCATTTTTCATGTCCATATCCTAAGCTGCTGACACCAATTCCACTTGTAAAATCTAAATATTTATTTTCATCTTGGTCATAAAGATAAACGCCTTCGCCGTGAGTGAGTATAAGATCTAAACGACCATAGCTATTAACAACGTGTTCTTTTGCTTCGTTAAAATCATATGACATAAAATTGCCCCCTTTAAATTATTCAATAGTTAATAATATCCAGTATAAACTTTAGATCATTAACTATTATTAGAGAAATTTATTTGAAGTTTCTAAAATATTTTAATATTTTGATTAATAAATCATTGTTCCGATACCCTCATTAGAGAATAACTCTAAAAGAATAGAATGAGGTACACGTCCATCAAGGATAGTTGCTTTTTCAACACCCATTCTAATTGCTTCAACGCAACAATCAATTTTAGGAATCATTCCACCTTTTATTATCCCTTCAAGGCATAATTTGGGTATTTGATGTAATCTTAATGTGCTAATTAGAGTAGATATATCTTTTGGATCTTTCATAACTCCTGGAACGTCAGTAAGCAGTATTAATCTCTCAGCTTTTAATGCTGATGCAATTTTTGCTGCGCAAGTATCAGCATTTATATTGTATGCCTTATTATCATCTTCTCCTAAAGCTACGCTACCAACAACAGGTATATATCCTGAACTTATAGTAGTTTTTAATATTTCTGTATTAACCTTAGTTATCTCACCTACATACCCTAAGTCGTTATCAGATTCTATTTTTTTAGCTTTTAAAAGAGAGCCATCCATTCCACATAAGCCAATGGCCTTTCCTCCAAATTTCTCTATTAAAGAAACTAAATTTTTATTTACCTTTCCGCCTAAAACCATTTGAACTACTTCAATGGTAATATCATCAGTATATCTTAAGCCGTTAATAAATTCACTTTTGTGATTTAATCTATTTAATAAATCTGAAATATCAGGACCGCCACCATGTACTACAATTGGTTCAATTCCAACACATTTCATTAATATAATATCATTTATTACTGTTTCTCTAAGTTCATCACTTATCATTGCATTTCCGCCGTATTTTACTACTATTATTTTTCCACGGTAACGTTGTATATAAGGTAGTGCATGAACTAATACTTCAGCTCTTTCAGTATGATTCAACAAGTTAATACCCCCAGTCAATTTAGAATGTACAGTTCATAATTAACATATTAAGAACTGTACATTGGAATAAGTTTAAAATATATTTATAATCTAAGATTAACTTCTGTAATCACCATTTATTTTCACATATTCGTAACTTAGGTCACAGCCCCAAACATAAGCACTATAATCACCTAAGGATAAGTTAACTTTAATAACTATTTCATTTTCGCTAAGAACCTTTTTTGCAATATCTTCATCGAAGGGTAAAGAACTGCCAGATTCACAAACTTTTATTGAGCCAGCCTTACTTTCAAAGGCAACATCAACTTTTTCGGGATCGAAATCAATATTTGCATATCCAAGTGCACAAAGAATTCTTCCCCAGTTCGCATCGCTACCAAACATTGCAGTCTTTACTAAACTAGAGTTTATTACACTTTTACCTAAAACAACTGCATCTTTTTCATTCTTTGCACCGATTATTTGACATTCTAATAGTTTTGTAGCACCTTCACCGTCTTTAGCTATATTTTTAGCCATAATTGTATTTAACTCAGTAAGGGCATTTAAGAAAGTATTATAACTTTCATCTTTTTCAGTTATAGTAGGATTTTCAGCTAAGCCATTAGCTAAAATTAATACCATATCATTAGTACTTGTATCTCCATCAACGCTGACTCTGTTATAAGTTACTCCAACACTCGATTGTAGTGCTTCATGTAGCAATTCTGGAGCAATAGAAAGATCAGTTGTAATGAAGGAAAGCATTGTTCCCATATTTGGTTCAATCATACCTGAACCTTTTGCCATCGCTCCCATAGTAATTTTCTTATCACCTATATAAAATTCTACAGCTAGTTGCTTTTGAAAAGTATCTGTTGTCATTATAGCTAAAGATGCATCATTAGAACCTTCTTTTGATAACTTTTCAGTAAGCATTGGAATACCGTCTTTAATAGCATCTATATTTAAAGGAACCCCAATTACTCCCGTAGATGCAACTAAAACATCTTCTGTTTTTAAGTTTAGTTTATTAGCTTGCAATGAAGTCATTTTCTTTGCCTTAATTAAACCATCATCACCATTACAAGTATTTGCATTACCGCTATTTATTATTATTGCTTGTGCTTTTTTATTTGATAAATGCTCTTTTGTAACGTAAATAGGAGCACCTTTAACTTTATTTTTAGTATACATTCCTGCTGCAGCAGCAGGAACTTCTGAATAAATCAAAGCTAAATCTTTTTTTAAGCTTCCTTGCTTTAATCCACAGTGTACCCCAGAAGCTAAGAAACCGTTAGGAGCTGTAACTCCGCCATCTATATATTTTATATCCAAATTTATAACCCCCTTAGTCAATGCACAGTGCTCGATGCACAATGCATAATCAATAATTAAATCTGTTAAAGTTTTTAGTATTTAAAAATTATATGAATTAAAAAGCTGGTGCAATTAGATTTAAACCTTCTGCTTCATTAAAACCTAAAATTATATTCATGTTTTGAATTGCTTGTCCGGCAGCACCTTTAATCATGTTATCTATAGTACTAATAATAATAATTTGATCTTCTCTATGATTTAAGTGTAGAGATATATGACAATCGTTTGTTAATCGTACGTTTTTTATTGAAGCTGTATCACCAAGTGGAAGTACATTTACGAAACGTTCATCTTTATAAAATTCTGTATATAGTTTATGAATTTCTTCAAGATCGACTTTATCTTTTGGAATGCAGTAAATTGTTGAAACTATGCCTCTATTAATTGGGAGTAGGTGAGGAGTGAATGTTACATTTACTTTATCTTCTGCCATAACAGATAATGTTTCCTCGATTTCAGGTGTATGTCTATGAGCACCTACTTTATATGGAGCAAAAGTTTCATTTTCTTCTGGAAAGTGAGTATTTAAAGTTAATCCTCTTCCAGCGCCTGTAGTTCCAGATTTAGAATCACAAATAATATTATCTAATTTTATTAATGAATTTTTAAGTAACGGCATTAGTCCTAATTCTATAGTTGTTGGATAACAACCAGGATTAGCAATTAAAGAACATTCTTTGATCTTATCTCTATTTAATTCTGGAAGGCCATAAACACTTTCTGTGTGTATTTCAGGTTGTGTGAATTTCTTTCCATACCACTTTTCATATTCTTTTTCGCTAGATAATCTAAAATCAGCACCCATATCAATACAGACCTTCTTGTTGTCTAGTGCTTTTTTAGCAATATCTTCACTTAATCCATGAGGTAGGGCGGTGAAGATTACATCACACTTTTCAACAACATCATGTGCAGACTCGCAAATTAGATTTGTTTTGCTTAAAAAATTTTTATATATATTGCTAATCTCTTGCCCCTCAAAAGAAACTGAACTTAAAGCTGCAACTTCAACCTTTGGGTGAGATAATAATAATCTTAAAAGTTCAGCGCCTACATATCCTGTGGCACCGATTATTCCGATTTTAACCAATTTTAAATAGCCCCCTTGTTTATTTGATTATTGCAAAATAATATTATTTATTTTCTGTATGTTAATTCTTAACTATAGTATTTCAATTGTCTATAAAATTTCGTGTTAGAAATTTCATAGACAATTGAAAGTTTTTATGAAGTAGAACTTGATTTAGAGGAGGATTTCCATCTGAATCTTAGTTAAACATATACCTCAAGGAATATTATAATGTACACTTAAGGCGTACTTAGCCTAAGACTTAGCAGCCGTTATCTGGGAATGTTACGGCTGCTATTATTATAAGGAAAAAAATATTAAATTTTTTCTTTATAATTACTAATCTTATTAGACTTCCTTATTTTCTGATATAAAATTTTTTAATGCTTCAATTTGAATTTTTACTGATTCTGTAGAAGGACCACCTATAACTTTACGCTCTTCTACGCAAGTAAGTAAATCTATAGCGTGGTAAATATCTTCTTCAAATGAAGGAGAAAAGCTCTTAAACTCTGCCATAGTTAATTCTTCAATCATTTTGTTATCTTTAATACATTGAAGGACTATTTCTCCGACTACTTCATGAGCATTTCTAAATGGCATACCTTTTTTTACCAAGTAATCAGCTACGTCTGTAGCATTAGTAAATCCAAGACCAGCACCTTTTCTCATATTTTCTTTCTTAACTTTCATTGTTTTAATCATTCCACAGAAAGTTTTAAGGGAAAGAATAACTGTATCTAATCCATCAAATAGAGCTTCTTTATCTTCCTGCATATCTTTATTATAAGCGAGAGGAATTCCTTTCATAACAGTAAGTAAAGTCATAAGATCTCCATAAACCCTACCAGTCTTACCTCTAACTAATTCTGCAACATCAGGATTTTTCTTTTGAGGCATAATACTGCTTCCAGTGCTATAACCATCATCAAGTTCGATAAAGCTAAATTCATTAGTACACCAAAGAATTATTTCCTCTGAAAATCTTGATAAATGCATCATTATCATTGAAAGGCAAGAAAGTGTTTCGATAGCATAATCTCTATCAGAGACAGAATCTAAACTATTTAGTGTAACCTTTGAAAAACCAAGATCACGAGCAACAGCTTCTCTATCAATAGGGTATGTGGATGTTGCTAGTGCTCCAGATCCAAGTGGCATCTCATCAACACGTTTATAGCAATCAGAAAGTCTTCCTAGATCTCTTTTAAACATTTCAGCATAAGCTAAAAGATGATGAGCAAATGTAATTGGCTGAGCCTTTTGCATATGAGTATATCCTGGCATTATTGTACCTATGTTTTCATTAGCTTTTTCTAAGAGAACTTCTTCCAAAGCTATTATATCTTGTTTTAATGATGTTATAGCTTTCTTTAAATATAATCTTAAATCTAAAGTTACTTGGTCATTTCTGCTTCTTCCAGTATGAAGCATTTTTCCATATTCACCAATGTAATATGTCAAAGTACCTTCAACAAAACTATGAATGTCTTCAGAAGTTTCATCAATTTCTATAACTCCATTATCCATTCTTTTTAATATTTCTAGAAGACCAGAAGTAATTCTATCACTAGCTTCCTTAGAAATTATATTTTGATTTCCAAGCATGGAAGCATGAGCTAGACTGCCTTCAATATCTTCTTTATACATTCTGCTATCAACATTTATAGAAGAATTAAAATCATTAACTAATTTGTCAGTGCCTTTTTTGAATCGTCCGCCCCAAAGCTTCATTACATTTCCTCTTTCTTAATTTTTTCTTGCATTTTAGCTTTTACAACTGTTGGAAGACCGTATAGATTAATGAATCCAGCAGAATCCTTTTGATCGTATACTCCATCTTCTCCGAAAGTTGCATATTCTTCGCTATATAGTGAGTATGGGCTAGTCATGCCGGCATTGACAATATTTCCTTTGTATAATTTTAATTTAATTTCTCCTGTAACTGTTTCTTGAGTTTTATTAACGAATTCAGTTAATGCTTCTCTAAGAGGAGTGAACCATTGACCGTTATATACTAAATCAGCAAATTTTAAAGCAATTTGCTCTTTATAATGAGCTATTTCCTTATCTAAGCAAAGTTCTTCTAGATCTTTATGTGCTTTATAAAGAATAGTTCCTCCTGGAGTTTCATAAACACCTCTTGATTTCATACCAACAAGTCTGTTTTCTACCATATCAGTTATACCAATAGCATTTTCTCCACCGATTTTATTTAATTCATCTAGTAATTCAACGCTGTTCATTTTTTTGCCATTTAAAGAAACAGCAATTCCTTTTTCGAATAATAATGTTATATAAGTTGCTTCGTTTGGAGCTGCCTCTAAGGTTTTGCAAAGTTCTAAGATCTTATCATATTGTGGTTCATTTTCAGGAAATTCCAAATCTAAGCCTTCATGGCTTAAATGCCATATATTTTTATCCTTACTATAGTTTGTTTCACGATTGATTTTTAATGGAACATTTTTAGCCTCTGCATAATCTATTTCGTCTTCTCTTGATTTAATATCCCAAATTCTCCATGGAGCAATTATTGGCATTTCTGGAGCAAATGCTTTAACTGCCATTTCAAATCTTACTTGGTCATTTCCTTTACCTGTGCATCCGTGACAAATTGCATCTGCTCCCTCTGCTTTAGCAATTTCAACTAACCTTTTTCCGATTATTGGTCTAGCAAATGAGGTCCCAAGAAGATATTTGCCTTCATATATAGCACCAGCTTGAATAGTAGGGAAGATATAATCATCAACGAACTCTTGAGTTAAATCTTCAATATATAATTTTGATGCTCCTGTTTTTATTGCTTTTTCTTCTAATCCATCAAGCTCGTCCTTTTGTCCTACATTTCCGCATACAGCAATTACTTCACACCCGTAATTTTCTTTAAGCCATGGGATAATAATCGATGTATCTAGTCCTCCTGAATAAGCTAAAACTACTTTGTTATATTTTATCATTTTAAAAGCCCTCCTAAATAATCATATAAAATGCATAAACATACATGCAATGCTATTTTCTTAAATATAATCAATAAATTAATCTGATTTATAATACCTAATTGATGTTTATAATTATACAGTTTTGCAAAAGAATAATCAAGTATAAAATGAAAAAATATTCATAAAAATATTAAAAATATGCATTAATAAATAATGTTTATGCAGAAAAAACAATAATTTATGCAAATAGTACTGGCTTTTATGCATGAATTATTGTGGTGCATAATTGTGCGGATAAAGTGAATGTTTATATATGCGAAATTTTTGTATATATAATAAAAGTTTGCATGTCAATGTTCTATTAGAAAATATTCTCGAAATTTGGAGATTGTAACTTCTTTAGATGATCAGTATTATGCTTTACTAAATGTAGAGATGTATGCGCTTCAGTTGAATCTTTATGAACAAGATATGTAGATAACCTTAAAGCTTCATTTAGCAAATTATCAAATTCTTGATGGCTAAGATAAAGAGATGTTAAAACATTATTATCTTGAATAGTATTTAATAATTCAAGAGACTGATAATAGGCATCCTCCATTTTGTCACTTGCGATATTAAGTTCGATATCTTCAGTTTGCATTTCAATATTATCGCATAAACTAATGACAGACTTATTTAAAAAATATACGCATGACATGGTTAGGAGAAACAAAAGTATTGATATTATAGCATTTCTCATTGCGCATCCTCCTTTTCGTATTTATCAAAAAGTTGATATTTAAATTTGCCTTCTGTATCATATAAAGCAATAAGGACATGCTTTATTGATTTAATATTGTGCTTTTTAAGTAGATTAGATATCCATTCTTCATCTTTATTCATGGAAGTTAGTGAGTTTTTATTTACTTCACCATCAGAAATTAATACTTTTGGCAATTTTGCTTCAGTATTTTGAGCAGTATTTCCTGAATTTGATGTATTAGAAGAATTATAATCTGTTGGTAATATAGATATTTGACCATCATTCTCTAAAATTGCATATTGAATTTCATCAAGATTAAAATAATTGGCAAGTCTTAACTCTTCTAGTAACTCATCTATATTTAATTGTTGCTTTTTTAGCGTTGAGTAATTAATTTTTCCTTTATGGACTAATATGCAGGGCTCTCCATCCACGAGCTTTCGGGTATATTGAAATTTTAATCCTATTTGTGTTAAAAGTGTTTTTAAAAATAGCAATGTTATAATTGGTATAATACCTAATAATAATGGGAGCCTTGTGTCTTGCATTGGCAATGATGCTAAGTCTGAAATCATAATAGTTATTACAAATTCATAAGGCTGAAGTTCTCCTATTTGCCTTTTTCCCATTAGCCTCATAGTTAATACAACCAATAAATATAAAATAGCAGTTCTGATTGATACTACAAACATTAAAAAATCACCTCGAAAATAATATTTGCAAAAATAAAATTAATATACACACCTAAAGAAAAAGCAGCTATGCTAAATAAGAACATTTCATAGTAAGTTTGGAATTGATATTTTATTTTATATACTTAATAAAAAAGTTTATCTTTTTTGGAAATAGTGTATATAATATATTTGAAATGATTATTATGGTACCCAAATATTTGAATGCAATTAGAATAAGAGACTTTACAGAGACGGAAAGCTTAATTTTCAAATTGTGGAATTAAAATCTAAAGGGATAATCAAATTATAGAAAGAAAGGTTTGAATAGTATGGAGTGTAGAGGGATTGAATTTAAATATAAGAAAATTAAAGCTAAAAAAGGACTGACTTTTTATGAATTAATTATGGGTAATTACAAAGATAGGGTTAAAGACATAGCTATATGCAAATTAAATGGAAGGTATTGTGAATAACTGAAGTAATAGAGGATGATGGGGAAGTAGAATTAATAGGATTCGATACAGAACTTGGAATGAAAATATTCACAAGAACTTTACAGTTTATATTTATAAAGGTAGCATTGGATTTATTTCCAGAATCAAAGATAACAATAGACCATGCTATAAGTAAGGCAGTATATGGAGAAGTTCATAAGGAAAATCCATTAAGTAAAGGTGAAATTGATAAGATAAAGGTTAAGATGCAAGAAATAATAGATAGAAATGTACCAATTAAGAGTATGAGAACGTCAAAAGAAGAAGCTATTAAGATTTTTGAAGGATATAAGATGGATGATAAAGTTAAGCTTTTAAAGTATTGTGATATAAAGCATGTTCATCTTTATGAGCTTGAAGGACGGTATGATTATTTTTATGGTCCTATGGGATATTCAACAGGTATCATAAATAAATTTGATGTATTTAAGTATGAATCAGGATTCATTTTACAGAGGCCAGAAGAGACTAATCTAAGTGAATTAGCTGAATTTAGAGAAGAGAAGAGCTTAACAAAAATTTTCATAGAGACTCAAAGATGGCTAAACATTTTAGGAATTGAAGATGTCGGGACTCTAAATGAAAAAGTGCTTAACAATGAATTAAGAAATATAATTATGGTTTCAGAGGGGCTTCATGAAAAGAAAATAGCTAATATAGCTGATGATGTTTTAGATAGAAAAGATGTAAAAATCATACTTATCGCTGGCCCATCATCCTCAGGAAAAACCACTTTTGCGAATAGGTTAAGTATACAATTGAGAGTGAATGGATTAATACCTATACCATTGTCTTTGGATAACTATTTTGTAAATAGAGAAGAAACGCCGAAAGATGAGAATGGAGATTATAACTATGAATCAATTGATGCATTGGACTTGAGTTTGTTGAATGATAATTTGGAAAGGTTAATGAGTGGAGAGGAAGTGGACCTTCCTACTTATAATTTTAAAACTGGGGAAAAAGAATGGAATGACTATAAAGTTAAATTACCTAAAAATGGAGTTTTGATACTTGAGGGGATACATGGTTTAAATCCAAATTTAATTTCAAGCAATTTAAATAGGAATGTATTTAAAATATATATATCGGCATTGACACAGCTAAATATAGATAATCATAATAGAATTTCTACAACAGATGTACGAAAGGTGAGAAGAATAGTTAGAGATTCATTATCAAGAGGATATAAGGCCGAAGAAACTTTAAAAATGTGGAAATCTATAAAGAAAGGAGAAAAAAATAATATATTTGTTTATCAAGAAGGTGCTGATGTAGCATTTAATTCTACATTGGTTTATGAACTCGGAGTTTTAAAGCCATATGCATTAAAAGAGCTAGATGAAATAACGGAAGAAAGTTCAGTTTATTCAGAAGCTATAAGATTAAAATCGTTTTTGAACTTTTTCAAAGAGATTAATGTTGATGAAGTGCCAAAGAATTCTCTGTTAAGAGAATTTATCGGAGGATCAGCTTTTTATGAATATTAAATTAAGTATGTTATTTCACTAATATTATTATATAGAACTATAGATAAATTTGAACATTTATCTATAGTTCTTGTGTTCTTAAGATAAATTTATAATAGATAAAATATTAACAATGTTTCATTGTAAAAATAAGGATTAAAAGAAGAAAATAAGAAACAATAATTAGATATGAAATAAGATGCATTGGCAGTCAAGTAATTAAGAATGAATGAGCAAATAATATGTATTGATTTTAATTGTTATATTATTAACTAAGCTTGACACTATAAAGTAAATATGTGATACTAAATCTAACAAGAAAACAATTACATTGCAGTTCTGAAAAAATTTTAGAAATGTAGGCTATAGAGAAATAGAGAATAAAGCCACATAAAACTAAGTTTACTTAAGAAATCTTATGATTACCAAGTAAATTTAAAACTTATGTTTTAAACAGTTAGAAATATATGATTGTTTAAAATGTAAGGAGTTTTATGTGGCTATACTTATGGCCAAAATTACTTAATGTACATTGATTTAGAACTTTTAAATTAAATCAGTCATACTAAAATAAATTATGAATATTATGTAATGAGTTGTTTTCTAGTAATATTAACCGTTCTAAAATGTTAAAAAATAAACAAGTATTGTGAAGTAGAAGGGAGATAATGTTATGACAATTTTTTTTGCAGAGCTAGTAGGAACTTTATTACTTATTTTATTAGGTGACGGTGTTGTAGCCAATGTCGTATTAAAAAAATCAGGTGGATCAGGAGCAGGATTAATAGTAATTGCAATAGGATGGGCTTTTGCGGTAGGAATTCCAGCATTGATTTTTGGAAGTTATAGTGGGGCTCATTTTAATCCAGCATTAACAATTGCGTTAGCAGTAATAGGTAAAGTGGCATGGGCTCAAGTTCCGATTTATTTAGCTGGACAATGTATTGGTGCATTTTTAGGAGCAGTTTTGGTATTTATTGTTTATAATGATCAATTTAAAGCTACTGAAGATAAAGGAAGCAAACTTGGTGTATTTTGTACAGGCCCTCAAGTAAAGAATACTTCAATTAATTTTATAACTGAGCTTGTAGGAACATTTGTACTAGTTTATGCAATTTTAGGAATGGGAGATCAAAATCTATCAAATGGAATGGGAACATTGTTTGTAGCATTTTTAATTTTGGCTATTGGTGTAAGCCTAGGAGGCCCAACAGGATATGCAATTAATCCAGCAAGAGATTTAATGCCAAGAATCGCACATGCAGTATTACCTATACCTGATAAGGGAGATTCTAATTGGGGATATGCATGGATTCCTGTTGTTGCCCCAATTGTAGGAGGAACTTTAGCTGCATTATTTTATGTAATATTACATGGAATATTATAAAAGTTAATTAATAGTTAGAATTGACAGAGACAAACAACTATGTAATACTAAGAATAAAAAAGAAAACAATTACATGGGAGGGCCAATGAATATAAAAGAGTTATTAGAAGAAAATCCAATTATAGCAGCAGTAAAAAATGAAGAACAATTAAATCAGGCATTAGATTCAGAAGCTCAAGTTATATTTGTTTTATTTGGAGATGTAATGAATATTAAAGAGATAAGTGAAATTATAACATCTAGAAATAAAATAGGAATAATCCATATAGATTTAGTTGAAGGATTTACGAATAAGGAAATTGTTGTAAAGTATATTAAAGAAGAAACTAAATTTAGTGGAATAATAAGTACAAAGCCACAAGTTGTAAAACTAGCAAAAAAGTATAATTTACTAGGAGTTCAAAGAGTTTTTATATTTGATACACTTTCTTTAAACAATGTAAAAAATCATATGATTTCTGAATGCGATGCAATAGAGGTACTGCCGGGAATAATTCCAAAGGTAATTGAAATCATTTCAAAGTATTCTAGTAAGCCAGTCGTTGCTGGAGGACTAATTGAAATTAAGGAAGAGGTAATGCAGGCATTAAATTCAGGAGCAACATGCGTATCTACAACTAAAAAAGAAATTTGGAATATGTAGGCTGAAGAGAATTAGAGAATAAAGCCACATAAAACTGAATTTACTTGGGAAACACTTAATGGACTGAGTAAATTTAAAATTTGTACGAGGCAGTAAAAATAAATATTATTGCTTCTGTATAAATGGATGTTTTATGTGGCTTTAATTGTCGCTAAAATTACGTCTAGAACACTAACTCAATTTTTTAGGTCAACTATTTGTTAAATTCATTTCCTAAAATATAAATAATAAATTTAACCTTTTCTAGGTAAATATTAGAATATATAAATATTAGAAAGCAGGGTGTTTTTGTATGAAAAAGTATATATTAGCATTAGATCAAGGAACTACAAGCTCAAGAGCAATAATCTTTGATAAAGAACAAAATATATTAGGAGTGAGTCAAAAAGAATTTACTCAAATTTATCCAAACCAAGGATGGGTTGAACATAATCCTTTAGAAATATGGGCAAGCCAATATGGAGTTTTACAAGAAGTTATTGCAAAGACTAATATAACTCAAGAAGAAGTAGCAGCTATAGGAATTACTAACCAAAGAGAAACAACAATAGTTTGGGATAAAAATACTGGAGAACCAGTATACAATGCAATAGTATGGCAATGTAGAAGAACAGCAGGTATAATAGAAGAACTTAAACTAGACAAAGAATTTAGTGAATATGTAAAAGAAAATACAGGATTACTTTTGGACGCATATTTTTCAGCAACTAAAATAAAATGGATATTAGACAACGTAGAAGGTGCTAGAGAGAGAGCAGAGAAAGGTGAATTATTATTTGGTACAGTAGATACTTGGTTAGTGTGGAAACTTACAAATGGTAAGGTTCATGTAACAGATTATACTAATGCTTCTAGAACAATGCTTTATAATATAAAGGAATTAAGATGGGATGAAAGAATCCTAGAAAAGCTTAACATTCCAAAATCAATGTTACCAGAAGTTAAAAATTCATCAGAAGTTTATGGATACACAAATCTTGGAGGAACAGGAGGCGTTAGAGTTCCAATAGCAGGTATGGCAGGGGATCAACAATGCGCTCTATTTGGACAAACTTGTTTTGAAGAAGGTAGTGTTAAAAATACTTATGGAACAGGATGCTTCTTACTTATGAATACAGGAGAAAAAATGATTCATAGTAAAAATGGATTAGTAAGTACTATTGCAGTTGGTATAGATGGAAAAGTACAATATGCATTAGAAGGTTCAGTATTTGTTGGTGGTGCCGTTATTCAATGGATTAGAGATGAACTTAAGTTAGTTACTGATGCAGCAGATACAGAGTATTTTGCACAGAAAGTAGAAGACAATGGTGGAGTATATGTTGTTCCAGCATTTACAGGACTTGGAGCTCCATATTGGGATATGTATGCAAGAGGCGCTATCTTCGGACTTACAAGAGGTGCTAATAGAAATCATATAATAAGAGCTGCTCTTGAATCTATTGCATATCAATCTAAGGATCTTATAGATGCAATGCAAGAGGATGCAGGATGTAAATTAACAAGACTTAAAGTTGATGGTGGAGCAAGTAGAAATAATTTATTAATGCAATTCCAAGCTGATATAACAGGGGCAGAGGTTGTAAGACCTATTATAACTGAAACAACAGCTCTTGGTGCAGCATATTTAGCAGGACTTGCTGTAGGTTTCTGGAAATCAAAAGAAGAAATAGCTGAAAAGTGGGCTGTAAGTCAGTCTTATTCTCCAAACTTAGCAGAAGAGAAGAAGGAAAAATTATATAAAGGATGGAAAAAAGCAGTTAAGAGAGCAGAAGGATGGGAAGAGGAATAGAATGATACTTTAATAAGTGTTTATTATTCCAAATTAGTCTAAGTTAATCACAAGCTTTGAGCATTATAATGTACCCTAAATGTTGATGACATATAGGGTACATAGTTTAAAATAGTATTTGAAAATAAAGTAAAATTGAAAATTCAGAGTAAATAGTAGACAAGTATACATTTACATGATACAATGTATATATAATTTAAAATAAATGCTGAGAGAATATAGAGTCAAGCATGAAAACGTTGGTGGATTACACCTTGTTTTTTGCTTGACTTTTTTTATGCGCTATTAATAAGGAGGATGTAATATGTATGATGTAGCAATAATTGGATCAGGGGTTATTGGAAATTCTATTTTTAGGGAACTAACTAAGTATAATTTAAAAGTAGTTGTTTTAGAAAAAGAAAAAGATGTATCGATGGGAACAAGCAAAGCAAATTCAGCAATAGTTCATGCTGGATATGATCCTAAAGAAGGTACTTTAATGGCAAAATATAATGTAGCTGGAAATGAGATGTTTGAAGATCTTTGCAAAGAGTTAAGTGTACCTTTTAAGAGAAACGGATCTCTGATAATAGCTTTTAACGATGAAGATATGAAAACAGTACAAGCTCTTTATGAAAATGGGACAAAAATAGGCGTAAAAGATTTACAAATTTTAAGTAAAGAACAGGTTCTAGAAAAGGAACCAAACCTTAATCAAGAAATTTTTGGAGCTTTATATGCACCAACTGGTGGTATAGTAGGTCCGTTTGAATATACAATTGCACTAGCAGAAAATGCAGTAGCTAATGGAGGAGAAATTAAGCTAGAAAAAGAAGTTGTTGCGATAGAAAAAAATGATACATTCAAAATTACAACTAAAGATGGAGAAATAATAGAATCAAAATTTGTAATAAATGCAGCTGGACTTTATGCAGATAAAATTCATAATTTAGTTTGTAAGGAAAGCTTTAAGATAGTACCAAGAAGCGGAGAATACTTTGTAATGGATAAAACTCAGGGAAATGTAGTTAGCCATACAATATTCCAATGTCCATCAAAACTTGGAAAAGGGGTTTTAGTTACTCCAACTGTTCATGGAAATTTATTAGTTGGACCTGACGCCAGAGATATAGAAGATAAAGGCGATGTTGGAACACTAGCAGAAGGATTAAATGAAGTAAGAGACGCTTCAATGCGTACAACTAATAAAGTTAATTTTAGAGAAATAATAAGGAGCTTTGCAGGTCTTCGTGCTAATCCAGATACAGGTGATTTTATAGTAGA
Organism: Clostridium sp. MF28; assembly: GCF_002969175.1. Classification (NCBI taxonomy): domain Bacteria; kingdom Bacillati; phylum Bacillota; class Clostridia; order Eubacteriales; family Clostridiaceae; genus Clostridium; species Clostridium sp. MF28. Next base: position 2,483,103 of record NZ_CP014331.1, on the reverse strand, counting down.
AGAAAATGATGAAGTCAAAGGTTTCGTAGATGTTGCCGGAATGAAATCACCTGGTCTTTCTTCAGCACCAGCTATAGCTCTTGATGTTGTAGAAATATTGAAAGAAGCAGGATGTAAGTTAGATAAAAAATCAGACTTTAAGGCAAAAAGAGAACAAATTCATTTTATGGAATTATCGGCTAAGGAAAAAGCTGAATTAATAAAGAAAAATCCGCAATATGGAAGAATGGTTTGTAGATGTGAAAGCATAACAGAAGGTGAGATTGTAGATGCAATAAAGAGAAGTATAGGGATACCATCCTTAGATAGTATTAAAAGAAGATGTAGACCAGGAATGGGAAGATGTCAAGGTGGATTCTGTGGACCAAGAGTTCAAGAAATAATAGCAAGAGAATGTAATGTCCCACTTGAAGATGTAGTTCAAGAAAAATCAGGTTCATATATATTATTAGGTAAGACAAAATAGAAGGATGAGGTGTTATTATGAGTTATGAATTAATAGTAGTAGGTGGAGGACCAGCTGGTCTTGCAGCAGCATATGAAGCATATAATAGTGGAATTAAAAAAATATTGATTTTAGAAAGAGATAAAGAATTAGGTGGTATATTAAATCAATGCATTCATAATGGTTTTGGGCTTCATACTTTTAAGGAAGAACTTACAGGGCCAGAATATGCAGGAAGATTTATTGAAATGATTCAAGATACTAATGTTGAAGTTAAACTAGACACTATGGTATTAGAAATCGGAAAAGATAAAACTGTTTATGCAATAAATACAGAAGAAGGCTATATGGAACTTAAGGCCAAAGCTATAATTCTTGCAATGGGTTGCAGAGAAAGAACTAGAGGTGCTATAAATATTCCTGGTGATAGACCAGCGGGTGTATTTAATGCAGGTGCAGCCCAAAGATATATAAATGTAGAAGGATATATGCCTGGTAAAGAAGTCCTTATTTTAGGATCAGGAGATATTGGACTTATAATGGCTAGAAGAATGACTCTTGAAGGCGCTAAAGTTAAAGCTGTAGTTGAATTGTGTCCATATTCAAATGGATTAAACAGAAATATAGTACAATGTTTAAATGATTATGATATTCCTCTATATTTATCACACACAGTTGTAGATATTGTAGGAGATAAGAGACTTGAAAAAGTTGTAATAGCAGAAGTTGATGAAAATAAGAGACCTATTAAAGGAACTGAGAAAGAATTTGATGTAGATACACTACTACTATCAGTTGGATTAATTCCAGAAAATGAAATATCATTTAATGCCGGACTTGAACCTGATAGAAGAACTAATGGTTTAATTGTTAATGAGAGTATGGAAACTTCAGTAGAAGGAATATTTGCATGTGGTAATGTAGTTCATGTTCATGACTTAGTTGACTTTGTAACTCAAGAGTCAAAACACGCAGGTTTTTCTGCTGCTAAGTACATTAAGGGTGAACTTAAGAAAGACAAATATGTAAACATAATAAATGGTGCAAATATAAATTATACAGTGCCACAAAAAGTTAATGCAGAAGCTGTTGATGATAAACTAACTGTATTTATGAGAGTAAATAACATATATCATAATAAGGCATTAGTTGTAAGATGCAATGATGAAGTTATAGCTAAATTTAAAAGAGCTCACTTAGCACCATCAGAAATGGAAAAGGTAGTTTTAAGTAAGGTGCTATTAGAGAAAGTTAAAGGTGATATAACAATATCATTAGAGGATGGTGAATAAAATGGAAAAAGAATTAATTTGTATATGTTGCCCTAAGGGATGTCATTTAAAAGTAGATGCTGAAAATAAAAGTGTACAAGGTAATGGCTGTAATAGAGGTATTGAGTATGGAATAAATGAAGTTACAAATCCAGTACGAGTAATAACTTCTACTGTTAAAGTAGACAATGGAGAATTACCAGTAGTACCTGTTAAAACAAATAATCCAATTCCTAAGGGACTTAATTTCAAATGCATGGAAGAAATAAATAAAGTGACAATAAAGGCTCCTGTTAAAATAGGAGATGTTGTAATAAAAGATGTTCTTGGAACTGGCGTTGATATAGTTGCGACAAGAAATATACATGAAAAATAGAAACTAATAAAAGTTTGGTTAAAGCATCATCAATATTTAATATTGATGATGCTTTTATTATGGATTATAGTTTATAAATTATAATCCATAATAATAATTACATTTAAATTTCTAGTGGGCCAAGTGCTAATTTAAGATTAATATGTAGAAACTAAATTGAAACATATATATGTAATCAAATTTATGATATTATTTTAGATAGAAAAAGCTAGGAGTATAAATATATTAATAAAGAAAAACTAATTATATATAATAAATAAAAGGGAGGATATTTCTCACAATGAAAGGGATAGGAGTTTTCGATATTTTAGGGCCTATTATGATAGGACCCTCAAGTTCACATACAGCAGGTGCAGCGAGACTTGGTAAGATAGCAAGAAGTATAGCAGGTGGAGATGTATCAGAGGTGACATTTTTACTACATGGTTCATTTGCTAAAACATATAAAGGTCATGGAACAGATAGGGCTTTAGTTGCTGGTATTTTAGGAATGGAACCAAGCGATGAAAAACTTAGGTATTCTATGGAGATAGCAAAAGAAAAAGGTGTTAAATTTTTATTTAAGGAGGCAGAATTAGGGGATGTGCATCCTAACACAGTAAAATTCATTATAAAAACAATTGATGGGAAGTATTGTGAAGTTATGGGATCATCAATTGGTGGCGGAAATATTCAGGTTATAGAAGTTAATAATAATAAGGTTGATTTTACTGGAATGTATGAAACTTTAATAATAGCTCATAAAGATGCGCCAGGTGTAATTAATAGTGTTACAAGTATATTATATAGTGAAAATATAAATGTAGCTTTTATGAGAGTTTTTAGGCAGCAAAAAGGGCATGAAGCTATAATGATTTTTGAGATGGACAATAAAGTGAATAATATTTTAATAGAGAAAATTAAGAAAATAGAATTAGTACATAATGTAATCTCAATAAGCCCAGCAAAGGAAGGTGAATAATAATGTTTGCAAAAACAGGTACGGAATTGTTAGAAATATGTGAAAAACATAATATTTCATTAAGTGAATATGCAATAAGATATGAGGTAGAAGAAAAAGGATTGTCAAGAGACGAAGTAATAGAGAAAATGAGGAAAAATTTGAGCGTTATGATTTCGGCTGCTAATGAGGCAATGGAAAAAGAAGTTTATTCTGTTAGCGGATTAATTGGTGGAGATGCTTTTAAGATACATAATTATGCTAGGAGAGGAAAAACTTTGACAGGTGATGTAACTAATATAGCTATGGCTATGGCACTTTCTTCATCTGAGGTTAATGCTTCTATGGGCAAGATAGTTGCATGTCCAACGGCTGGTTCTTGTGGAATATTACCAGCAGTAATTTTAAGTGCTGGAGAAAAACTTGGATTAGATGAAGAAGGACTTATAAATGGATTATTTGCCGCAGCTGCTGTAGGAATGATTATTGGATTAAATGCAACACTAGCAGGAGCAGAAGGTGGATGTCAGGCAGAATGTGGGTCAGCTTCCGCAATGGGAGCAGCTGCTGTTATTGAGATGATGGGAGGAACTCCTGAGATGAGTTTAGATGCAGCAGCCATAGTAATTAAAAATGTACTTGGCCTTGTTTGTGATCCAGTTGCGGGACTTGTTGAAATACCATGTGCCAAGAGAAATGCACAAGGAGCAATAACTGCTTTATGCATGGCAGATATGGTAATGGCAGGTGTAGCTTCAAAAATACCATTTGACGATACGGTAAGTGCTATGTATAAGGTAGGAAAAAGCTTGCCAGAATCACTTAGAGAAACAGCTTTAGGCGGAATAGCTGTAACTAAAACAGGACTAAAGCTTAAAGAACAGGTATTTGGAAAGAAATAATGCACATATTAAAGTATTGTATAGAACTTAAAGTAAATTGACAAACAATCGAAATAGAATACATGAATTCTATTTCTTTATTTATCCATTACTTCAAGTATTTAATATATGCCTTTGGTTATTTCGGACATAGATACCGAACCTAAAGTAAAATATATATTTTTAATTATAGTCTACACTAGAAAGGAAGTTCATTCTTTTGTAGAAGTGTTACATTGAGTTTTTAGCTGTAGATATTTCCTTAGTAGAAGTTGTTTCATTTATTGATTGTCACGAGCTTGCCTCGGGAGCATGCAGAAATGGTGCAACTTCTTCTAATGGAAATTAAAAGCTAAATACTCCAGAAACCTGGAACAAATGAATGATATTCCTTTCAGTATTTACGTATATAACTTTAAGTTTACTTTAGGTATCTAGTGATTAATAATACCTTACGAAGGTGTCTTTGGGATTTTTATATTTCTTTGTATAAATTTACTTCCCCATTGCCTACACGAAGTTCACCTAGTAAAGGAACTATTCTTGTAAAATGCTCACTGTTGTTATGCAAATTGATTGCTTTTTCGTCTTTCCATTCTTCTATGAAGGTGAATATAGAACTATCATTAATATCTTGAAACAAGCCATATGAGATACAGCCTTCTTCTTTTCTACTTTTATCAATTAACTCTTTCGCAAGGCTTAGATATTTTTCTGTTTGTTCATTTTTTATAACACTTCTGGCCACTATTTTTATCATATTGATCCTTCTTTCTATAATATTTATTAAAATTAGTATATCACTTAATTAAGAAATATTTTAACTTTATTAGTGATAGATGATATAGAAGAATTTAGCGCATATATAAACTTACGATAGATAGACCAATTATAATCAATACTTATGCGTATAGCTCACCGAAACGAATAATATACTTTTGTTCCAGTTTCCAGGTAATTCTGATGGGTGATTCTAAGGCTATAAAGTTGAACCCAAAGTGCTAGCCTCAAAGAACAAGCTTTGAACTAGCACATTTGGAATAACTTATAGCCAAAGAATCACATCCATCAAAATCACCAATGAAACATTCCACAAAAGTATATTACTCATTTCTAGTTGGAGGATATTTCATAGTCTAAGTATAGTTTATGATTATGTTATCTATAACATGTTGCAATAATAAATTCTTATTTAAAGATCTATTAATCTAAGGATTTAATTAAGGCCAGAATGTAGAAATTTAATTACAATAATATATGCAAATTTCTTAATTTATTGTTCCAGTATATGAATTTGTATATAATTAACTATAAAATTACTAAACTAACTATAGTATAATATGTTGAAATAAGCTATCTATATAAAAATGTCTAAAAAGATTTATAAATAATTTTGATTGCAATTTATTGACTTAAAAGACTTTTGAAGTTAAGAAGAGCTATTTTATTAATAGAGGAGAGGAATTTAATGAACTTAGGAGTAAGAGATCAGATTACTATTCTTATAGTTGATGATGAAAAAAGTATAGTGGACTTTATTAAAATGGGATTGGAAGCTGAAGGCTATTTAGTATATGAGGCATATGATGGGAATCAAGCAATCGAGATAGCAAGTAAAATAACCCCTAATATAGTGATATTGGATATTATGTTGCCGGGAATGGATGGATATGAGGTATGTTCAATTATTAAGAAGTCTATAAAAACATCAGTTATTATGCTAACAGCATTAGACGAAGTTGATGATAAGGTGAAAGGGTTGGATATTGGAGCGGATGATTATATGGCAAAACCTTTTAGCTTCAAAGAGCTTTTAGCACGCATTAATGCTAGGATAAGAAATAGTTTTCCGGAGCTAAGCGATATTACTAATATAGGAAATTTTAAAGTGGATGATAAAGCTCATGAAATAACTTATCGTGAAAAAGTATTAGATCTACCTCCAACCCAATACAACTTGTTGAGTTTTTTACTTATGAATAATGGAATAGTATTGAGCAAATCGCTTATACTTGAAAAAGTATGGGGATATGATTTTAATGGAGAAGATAATATTGTTGAAGTATACATAAGGTACTTAAGAGACAAAATTGGAGACAAAGATCATAATATCATTAAAACTGTCCGCGGTGTTGGATATAAGATGGTGGCACAATGAAAAAATTAAGAAATAAATTAAAAATAAAGAGTTTGAAATGGCAGTTGTTATTTAGGTTTCTTGTGATATTAATTTTATTATTGGGAATCATGGGACTTTTTCAGTATATAAGTATGAAAAATTATTTATATAAAACAAAGGTGCAAGTACTTCATGAGAGGTTTCATAATCTAGACTTTAAGAAAATGTCAAAAGAAAATATTGAGGATATAACTGAAAGTGATACTAAAGAAATTTTAAAGAATTTATGGGATAAAAATATGAGTGTAGCTCTAATAAATAAAAATGGAGAGCTGTTAGGTCAAAGAAGCAATATAGATACACCTAGAGATGATGATGACGGTGACGATGATTCAAAGGAGCCTGATGAACGAAAGAGGAAAGAGATACCAGTACCGGTGCTTTCTAGAGATAAATATATAGAGATTTGCAATGAACAAGGGAATTTGGAACATGCATATGAAGTAGTAAGAGATGAAAACAATAATTATCAAATGGTTGCATGGATAAAAGTTGGGGATTTAGATTCACCATCAGGGTTAATACAGTTGAGTACGCCAATAGACGATATTACAAGTATCTTAGATAGGCAAGAGTATGTGCATATTAGTCTTTCAATTATGATTCTCATAGTGGGAACAATACTTGGAATCACTATTTTTAATCGAACATTGAAGCCGTTATATAAGATAACTGATACTGTGGAAGGAATAAGTGTAACTGATCTGCATACAAGACTAACGGAAGAAAGTGGTCAATTAGAAATTAATAGATTATCAAAATCCTTTAATATTATGCTTGAAAGAATAGAGACATCATTTGAAAAAGAACAGATTATCAAAGAAAAAATGAGACGATTCGTGTCTGATGCATCACATGAATTACGTACACCATTAACCTCAATTCATGGTTTTGTTGAAGTATTATTAAGAGGGGCAGCAAAAAATCAGGAAAAATTAGATTTGGCTTTAAACAGCATATTGATAGAAAGTGAAAGGCTTGCAAAACTGGTAAATGATCTTTTAATATTAACTAGGCTAGATCAGCAACCAGTTGTTGAAATAAAAAAGGAGAATTTGAATGATGTTATAAATGAAATAATTCCTCAACTGCAGATACTTTCTAAGGATAAAACTTTAAATATAGAGTTGAAGGATTATATAGATGTATATATAAATAAAAATCAAATTAAGCAGGTCATATTCAATATAACTCAAAATGCTGTAACTCATACTGATAAAGAAAAAGGTGTTATAACAATTTCTACAGGTATAGAAGATTACAAAAATAAAACCTTTGCGGTTTTGAAGATATCTGATAATGGAACTGGAATACCTAAAGAGCATTTAGATAAAATATACGATAGATTTTTTAGAAGTGATTATCACAGAGCTAGGGAACAAGGGGGATATGGATTGGGTCTCTCTATAGTAAAATCAATAATTGATAGCAATCGTGGAAAAATTAGAGTAGAAAGTGAGCTTGGAGTTGGGACAACATTCTCAATATATTTAAAATTAGAAAATAAGGCAGATGAATTTGATATTTTTTGATTGTGCCCAAATAAGAAAAGATGTTACAAAATAGATTTATTATATTATTTTGTAACATCTTTTTTAGTATATATCGTTATTCTATTGATTAAAATATCAACGCATCTTTAGTTTAAGATATCGCTAAGAAAATCTGGGTGAGTAGTCTTAAATAGTTCTCAGCAAATTCTAAGCTTTAACTAAGGATACATTAAGACTTTTTTGTTATAATTCCAACAATGAGGAAATTTATATATTTTAGATAGGTGGGGATTATTATAAGTACAGTAAGTATTTTTATATTAATGATTGTGATAATAATAGTTATTTTATTTTTTATATTTGTGACTGGTAAAATTGAAAAACATGAAGCAACTAGGAGCAGTTATGCTCTTGGAACTTTGATCAACTTAAGAGCAAATGGAAATAAAGCTAAAATGGCAATAGATAAAGCGCTAGAAAGGTTAAACCAAATTGATGATAGAATGTCAGCTTTCAAAGAAAGTAGTGATATATCAAAAATAAATTTTAATGCAGGAAATAAGGGAAAGAAAGTAAATAATGATACTTATTTTGTAGTTAAAAAAGCCATAGAATACAGTAAAGTTTTAGAAGGTACTTTTGATCCTACAATAAGGCCATTAGTAAAGTTATGGAGCATAGGTACAAAAGAAGAAAAAGTTCCAGAAAAATCTCAAATAGAGAAAACAGTAAAACTTGTAAATTACAATGATGTTATTTTTGATGACAAAAATAATTCAATAATGCTAAAACATGATAAGCAAGCTTTAGATGTCGGAGGTATTGCAAAAGGATTTGCAGCTGATGAAGTAAGAGATATTTTTTATCAGTATAATATTAAAAGTGCATTAATTGATTTAGGTGGAAACATTTTTGCTCTTGGAAGTAAGGAAGACGGTTCAGCTTGGAAAGTTGGAATTCAAAACCCATTTAAGCCTAGGGGAGAATTTATAGGAATATTAAGCGTAAAAAATAAATCAATAGTAACCTCAGGCAATTATGAAAGATATTTTATAAAAGATGGAAAGAGATTTCATCATATAATTGACCCTAAAACAGGATACCCATCTGAAAGCAAAATTATAAGTGCAACTATTATATCAGATAATTCAATTGAAGGAGATGGCTTATCAACTGGTGTTTATATAATTGGTATTGATAAAGCTATGAAGATTATAGAAACTATAGAGGGCATTGACGCTATATTTATTACAGAAGATAAGAAAATATATAAAACATCAGGTATTGATGAAAGTATTTTTACATTAACAGATAGTGAATTTTTTTAGCCATTGTGTCTGGAGCTAAATATAGAGGTAAGGGCATAATTGAGGAAATAAGAAAGCTTTAAATCAAGCAAAATGATAAGAAGAGATAATACCGATTGAAACAAACCTCGTTAAGTTGGAATATAACTTATTAGCAGGGATAAATTCAATTTGTACTATCTTTTTTTAGTTAGATTTTTCGTACAATTTAGCCTTTTCCTTAATTCTAAAATGTTTTAATTGCCATTTCTCAGCGAATTCTCAGCTTAGATTAAGGGCACATTAAGGTTCTATTGCTATAATTCACTTAATTAAAGAAATTGCAATAGCAGATAATGAAGTGAAAATAATATTTCTATTGGAAATTAATTGGAAAAATATGATTGATGATAATTAACATAAAAAATTATTATTGCTAAATATAGAGAGTTAGAAAAGGGGAAAGAAACATGGCAAGTAAAATAAAAAAATCGCAGATTATAAGGCATATTATACAATTGATTGCATTTATTCTGTTACCAGGTCTTTATTCAATGACATTCAGTGAAGTAAAAACTGTATATCAAATGATTATCAATGGTAATGTTAACTTTTTGGAAGCATTACCAAGCTTAATAGAATTTATAGCTATTATGCTTTTGACTATAGTATTAGGAAGATGGTTCTGCGGTTGGATATGTGCATTTGGTGCATATAATGACTTAATATATTTTATATCAAAAAAAATATTCAAAATAAAGTTTAGAGTAGATGAAAAAGTTGATTCTATACTTAAGTATTTCAAATATTTAGTATTACTTTTTATAATAGCTATTTCATGGACTATAGGAAGCAGTATACTGGAAAGCACAAGCCCTTGGGATGTATTTGGTCAAATAACTGATGTATCTACTATTTTTTCGAATTTACTTGTTGGATTGATATTTTTAATATTAATCACAATAGGATCAGCGTTTATTGAGAGGTTTTTCTGCAGATATCTATGCCCTTTAGGTGCAATATTCTCTATTATTTCTAAGATTGGAATAGTTAAGATTAATAAGCCAAAAGCTGATTGTGGTAAATGTAGAGCCTGCACAATGAATTGTTCAATGGGGTTACCGCTCTATAAGGTAAATTGTGTCAAAGGTGGAGATTGTATAAATTGCTTAAAATGTACTGAAGTATGTTACAGAAATAATGCTAATGTAAATGTACTTGGAAGAGATTTAGATGCTAAGTTAACAGGATCAGTAGCTATGGCTACATTTTTAGGTATATATGGATTCACTAACTTCGCCGGCAATGCAGTAACTAAATCTGGAATTGCAGCTAAGAGTAATGCAGTTTCAAGCAATTTAAATTCACAAACAGAATCTGCACCAGAAAGTTCAAAATTAAATCATGAAACTACAAGTTCAAATACAGTTCAAAATAATGCAAGTGAATATAAAGATGGGACATACACAGGAAGTGGAACAGGATATAGAGGAGGAACAACTAAGATTTCTGTAACTGTGTCTGATGGAAAAATATCAAGTATACAAGCTATATCCAATCAAGATACTCCAAAGTTTTATCAAAGAGCAGAGGGTACTATAATTAAGAGTATAATTTCAAAACAATCAACATCAGTGGATACTGTATCTGGAGCAACTTATAGTTCGAAGGGTATCATGAGTGCGGTAACAAATGCTTTGAATGAAGCAAAATAATAAAATATACTTGACGTTTGAAACTTAATGGTATAACCTTTAAATTGTGAAAGAAAATTTTGTAATTGAATAACTAGGGGAGCTAATATTTTGGCTGAGATTGGAAAGATTGATTTCCTAGACTCTTATAACCTGATTTGGATAATACCAGCGTAGGGAAGTATATTAATATTATTTGTGTAAGTATTGATATGATTTGTGCATGATTTATTGATGTATCCCTTGTGGATACATTTTTTTTATGCAAAATAATTAACTTCTTTTAAGGTTAATCAATTTAAACGTCATTGTAAAGGTGATTTAGTAAATTTATTTCACATTAAAAAGTAAGTTTATTGATTTTATTATTAAAGGAGTGAATTTTAATGAAAGAAAAGAGTAAAGCACAGAAGATGGCGTTAAGTGGCGTGTTAATCGGTATTTCTGTTATTTTTGGAACATTTTCAATACCGATTGGAGCTGCTAAAATATCTCCAATACAACATTTCGTGAATGTAGTTGGAGCAATAACACTTGGGCCAGTATATGCTCTTATGAATGCATTTGTGACATCTCTAATAAGAAATTTTATGGGAACAGGAAGTTTATTGGCCTTTCCAGGAAGCATGGTAGGAGCATTACTTGCAGGAATTCTTTATAAAAAATTTAGAAAGCCAGGTATTGCAGTAATTGGAGAAATAATTGGAACTGGAATATTAGGAGCATTATTAGCTTATCCTATAGCTACAATGGTGTTAGGAAAACAAGTTGCGGTTTTTGTATATGTTGTTCCGTTTATATCAAGTTGCAGTGTTGGAGCGATTATAGCGTACTTTTTTATAAAAGTTCCTGTCATTAAAAAAATACTAGTAGATAATGAGTTTCAAGTAAAGGGAGAAGCAACTAATAACATAGATAAGATTTAAATGAAATATTATAGGTGAAAGGATGAGTTTATGTTTAGAGCATTAACTATTGCAGGATCGGATACTTGTGGAGGAGCAGGAATTCAAGCGGATTTAAAAGCTTTCTCGGCAAATGGAGTATATGGAATGAGCGTTATCACAGCGGTAACGGCTCAAAATACTATGGGGGTTTTTGGAATTCAAGATATAAATCCTGAAATGATTGAATCTCAGATAGATGTTATTTTTGAAGATATAAGAGTAGATGCTATAAAAATAGGAATGGTTTCTAAAATTGAATCTATAAAAGCTATATCAAAATCTTTGAGAAAAGTTGATAAACTACCAGTGATAGTTCTAGATCCAGTTATGATTTCTAAAAGTGGATTTAATCTGTTATCGAAGGATTCAAAAGATACTTTAGTTAAGGAATTATTTCCATTAGCAACATTAATAACTCCTAATTTACCAGAGGCAGAAGAAATTTTAGGGATGAAAATAGAAAACTTAGATGAAATGAAGGAAGCGGCCTTGAAACTTAAAGAACTTGGTCCGAAGGCAGTTTTAGTTAAAGGGGGGCATTTAGAAGGGGAAGCAACAGACTTGTTATATGATGGAAATAACTTTCTTGTTCTAAAGCAAGAAAGAATAAATACTACCCATACTCATGGAACAGGATGTACTTTATCTTCAACTATAGCAGCAAATTTGGCTAAGAATATGACAATAGAGGAAGCGGTTAGAAGTGGTAAAGAATATATAACATGTGCAATCGAACATGGTTTTGAGCTTGGTAAAGGTGTAGGCCCTACTAACCATTTTTACGAGCTATATAAGAAAGCAGGAATGATTGAATAATACTATAGAACTCAAGTTAAATTTTATAACTAATAAATTAAATAATAATGGTATGAGGAGAGGGAAAGAAATGAATTATAAAACACAAATGGAAGCAGCTAAAAAAGGTATAGTTACAAAGGAAATGAAAATAGTAGCGGAAAAAGAAAGAATTTCAGAAGAAAAATTAATGAAACTTGTTGCAGAAGGTAAAGTAGCTATACCGGCTAATATCAACCATAAATCACTTAGCCCTGAGGGGATTGGTGATGGATTAAGAACAAAGATAAATGTAAACTTAGGGATATCAGGAGATTCGGTTGATTATTGCAGAGAGATGGAAAAAGTAAAAATGGCAGTTGATTTTGGTGCAGAAGCAATAATGGATTTAAGTAATTATGGGAAGACTCAAGAGTTCAGGGAAAAGCTTATAGAATATTCTCCAGCTATGATAGGAACAGTTCCTATGTATGATGCAATTGGATACCTTGAAAAAGATCTTTTAGATATAAAAGCTAAAGATTTTCTTGACGTGGTGTTAGCTCATGCTAAAGCTGGGGTTGATTTTGTTACTATTCATGCAGGAATAAATAAAAGAACAGTTTCGATATTTAAAGAAGATAAGAGAAGATTAAATATAGTATCAAGAGGTGGGTCATTGCTATTTGCATGGATGGAGATGACAGGAAATGAGAATCCATTTTATGAATACTATGATGAATTACTTGATATACTAAGAGAATATGATGTAACAATAAGTCTTGGAGATGCTATGAGACCTGGCTGTATTGATGATTCAACAGATGCTGGACAAATTACAGAACTTATAGAGTTAGGATTATTAACAAAAAGAGCTTGGGAAAAAGATGTACAAGTTATGATAGAAGGACCAGGTCATATGGCAATGAATGAGATTGCAGCTAATATGCAAATTGAAAAAAGATTATGCCATGGGGCACCTTTCTATGTACTAGGCCCTCTTGTTACAGATATTGCACCTGGGTATGATCATATAACTTCAGCCATTGGTGGCGCTATTGCAGCAACACATGGAGCCAATTTCCTTTGCTATGTAACACCAGCTGAGCATTTAAGACTTCCTGATTTATCTGATGTTAGAGAAGGAATTATTGCATCGAAAATTGCAGCTCATGCAGCAGACATTGCTAATGGACTTCCAGGGGCTAGAGATAGAGATAATGCAATGGCAGATGCTCGTCAAAAACTTGATTGGGAAGAGATGTTCAAGATTGCTATTGATGGGAAAAAGGCTAGAGAATATTTTGAAAGTGTACCACCAGAAGATATGCATAGCTGTTCTATGTGCGGGAAAATGTGTGCAGTAAGAACAACTAACAGAATTTTAAATGGCGATAAAGTGGAGCTTCTTGACCAGAAATAAGATTTATATGAGGTATAATTATATATGTTGCAGTTGAATTTCTATAGTATTATTTTTATTGAGTACTTAGTTTACTAGAATTTTAAATGCAAGTTCATAATTGCAACATAGATATCAAGCAAAAGAAACTTGAAAAATTTTTACTTTTGAGAGGAGGTATTTTAGTAAGGATCATTAAAGAATGAATTCTTACTAAAAGATATTTATGAGTAATGAAATATCAATTAAAATAGGAAGTTTATTAAATGAAGTTAGGAATAAGAAACCACTTGTGCATAATATAACAAATTATGTTACAGTTAATGATTGTGCGAATATTTTACTTGCAATAGGTGCATCACCAATTATGGCTGATGATATAAAAGAAGCAGCGGATATTACTAAGATTTCATCTGCCCTTGTAATAAATATTGGAACATTAAATGAGCGAACTATTGAATCTATGATTGCATCTGGTAAGAAAGCAAATGAATTAAATATTCCAGTCGTTTTTGATCCAGTTGGAGCAGGAGCATCAGAATTTAGAAATTCAACAACAAAGAGATTATTAGAAGAAGTGAAAATAAGTGTTTTACGTGGAAATATGTCTGAGATTAAATTTATAAGCGGATTAGGCTCTACAACTAAGGGAGTTGATGCCTCAGAAAATGACGCAAGAACAGGAAATGATGAGGGAATAGATGTAGCTAAAAACTTAGCTAAAAAACTTCAGTGTACTGTAGCCATTACAGGTGCAACAGATATTATATCTGATGGAGAAAGAGTAGTTATACTTGAAAATGGAACTAAGATGTTATCTAACGTCACAGGAACAGGCTGCATGACAACTGCATTAATTGGAGCGTTTTGTGGGGCAGGTTCAGATTATTTTATAGGAGCAGTTTCTGGTATCATTTCAATGGGAATATCGGGTGAAATTGCTTTGGATAAAGCAGGGAAGATTGGAACAGGAAGTTTTCATATTGCAATTATAGATGCCATAAGCAATTTGACTTCTAATATCATTGAAAAGATGAATAAGATAAAGGAAATATAATAAACAATGTTTGCGTGTATATCATTGAAATGAAATACACGCATTAATGTGTGAACTTATCTAAAATATAATATGAAGGAGAGAGGAGTTTCATGAAACCTAAAATAGATTATAGTATCTACCTTGTAACAGATAGAGATTTAATGAGTACAGAAACTTTAGAAGAAGCTGTGGAAAAAGCTATAATTGGAGGATGTACATTAATTCAATTAAGAGAAAAAGATTGTTCATCACTCGACTTCTATAATACAGCTGTGAGAGTTAAAGAAATTACAGATAAACACAATATTCCATTAATAATAAATGATAGAGTGGATATTGCACTAGCAGTAGATGCGGCTGGAGTGCATGTTGGACAAAGTGATATTCCTGCAGCAATTGTAAGAAAAGTCATAGGAAATGATAAAATCCTTGGAGTTTCAACAGGGTCTGTAAATGAAGCTCTTGAAGCAGAAAAAAATGGAGCTGATTATTTAGGAGTTGGTGCGATGTATTCAACTGGTACTAAAAAAGACGCAGATTCAACTAGTATGGATGAATTAAGAAAAATTAGAGAAAATGTATCTATACCTATAGTTGTAATAGGTGGAATAAATAAGGATAGAGTTAAGGATTTCAAAGGAATAGGAATTGATGGACTTGCAATAGTTTCTGCTATTATAGCAAAGGAAGATATTACTACAGCCGCTAAAGAATTAAAAAATGAATTTATTAAAATCTAACAATTAAATATATAGTATTTCAAAGGCACTGTTTACTGGAATTTCTGGTATAGTGCTTTTATTTTATTCTTATTTATACTGAGCATAAAATATATTTTGCAGAATATTGTCATATAGTATGTTTTGACAAATTATAGTAAAAAAATTAAACTTAAGATAGCATAAAGATTATAGTAGAATAGCAAGTTTAATGGAGTTTAATGACGATTAAAGTAATACTGCAGGTAATATCCATAGAGAGCTTGAAGGTAAGGATGTGCTTTGCTACGAAAGTTGGAAAATATATCAATAGAAAGTTAGGACTATCAATTTTGATAACGTCAGTAGTATTTATATTGGGATTAGCATATATAAAAAATCACAAGAACATAGGATCTAATGATATTGTCAGAAAAGAAAAAGAAGAATACGTGGAAAGAGAACGTGTATCGAAGAGTATAACAACAGTGGAGACAAATGATGATAGAATTCTTACACAAATAGGTAAAAAAAAGTTAATAGTAAATAGCTATTATAATATTGATGCTGCTTCAAATAGTAAAGAGGGTGATATGAGAGGCGTTGTAAAAGAAAAGTGGAGGCATATTAAGCCTAAGAAGGAATATACAATAGGCGTTTTGCTGCCTCACTTTGAAGATCAATATTGGGTCTCAGCGAATTATGGAATAATAAATTATGCAAAGGAATTAGGAGTGAAGGTAAAGTTATATGCAGTTGGAGGCTATATAGAGTTTGGAAACCAAAAAGAGGAGCTAATGGATTTAGCTGAGGATGATAAAATTGATGGAATAGTGTTTGCTACATTAGATAATACAAAATTTAATTCAGATGTAGAGAATATTGTTCATTATGATAAGCCTATTGTTGCACTAGTAAATGATATTAATAGTCCTGATATTAGCGCAAAAGCAATAGTTTCCTATTATGATATGGGATATAAAGCAGGAGAGTATGTTGTTGAAGATTCAGCAGGTAAAGATATAAAAATTGCATTTTTTCCTGGGCCAAAAGAATCAGGATGGGCATTAGATACATTAAATGGCTTTAAAGATGCAGTTTCAAGGTTAAAGAAAAATAATCAAAAGATAGATATTAGTAATCCTTTTTATGGAGACACTAGACCTGATGTGCAGCGATTACATATAACAAGCGTTTTGGAAAATAATGATGATTATGATTATTTAGTTGGTTGTGCTCCAGCAGTAATTGAAGCCGAAAAATTTATTGCTAAACGCAAAGAGAAATCTAAAAATATAAGAATTGTATCAACATACATGACAAGTGATGTTTTTAATCTAATAGAAAAGGGAGCTGTATTAGCTTCTCCATCAGATCAAACTATCCAACAATGTAGAATAGCACTAGATATGATTGTAAGAATTTTAAATGGAGAAAAGGCAGGGATAGATTTTCCATTCCAAAGTGGTCCGTGTGTGCCTATAATTTCAAAGGATAATATTTCAGAATTTGAGTATGAAGATCTATTTGGAAGTAAAGAGTACATTCCAGTATTAAATCATATGGGTAAATAAGGGTTAAATTATGAGCGTAAAAAAGAAATTCAGGAATATGAAGATTAAGCACAGATTTACAATTTCAACATTAACAGTGGTTATAATTACCATGTTAATATTTGAAATAATAAGAATAATAATATTGGTTGCAGGAATAAATAAGGATTCAATGCAAAAAGTTGAAACAATCACTAGATTAGCAGCACTTAGCTATCAAGACCCAATTTGGAATTTAAATATTGTAGGAATTAAAAAAATTAGTGATGCATTATTTGAGGATGAGGAAATTGGTTATATTCAAGTTAAAGCTAAGGGAAATGGAGAAATATATAATAAGTATAAAAAAGATGATATATATTCTGAGCAGAATTTGATCATAAAGAAGGTTAATGTTTTAAAAGATGAAATACCAATAGGTGAGATAACTATAGGTATTACAAGGTATTATAAATCAAAAGTTATTGAAAATTACATAATTGCTACAATTATAAGAATCTTGGTAATGGTTTTACTTCTTTGGTTAGCAATAAGTATTGTTTCCCGTATTGTTACCAAGTCTATATATGAGTTGAGTGTAGGAACTGATGAGATATCAAATGGAAACTTGACTCACAGATTATTTATTAATTCAAGAGATGAAATAGGGGAATTGGCTATTAAATTTAATAATATGTCTCAAAATTTATATAATATGATTCAGCAGAGGAATGAAGCAATAAGTGAACTCAAATCTTCAGAAGAGAAATTCAATAAGGCGTTTAATTATAGCGCCGATGTAATAGCTATTGTAAGGTTTAGTGATAAACTATACATTGAAATAAATCAAGCGTTTTTACGCACTTTTGGATATAAACGTGAAGAGATAATTGGTCATTACTCCCATGAGTTTAACTTGTGGGAAAATGAAGAACATCATTTGAATGTGATTCAAATATTAGATAGTGGAGGTATGTTGCGTAATGAAGAGATAACTTGGAATACTAAATATGGAGAAGTTAGAGTTGGATTATTTTCAACGGAAATAATTGAAATTGACTGTATTGAATGCATAATATTTGTTTGGAATGATATTACAGAACGTAAAAAAATTAGCGAAGAGTTGAAACGCGTTAATGATGAACTAGAAGATAAAGTTAATGAAAGAACAAAACAACTTATGCAGACTCTTGCTGAGTTAGAAGATCAACATAATAAGCTCAAATCAGCTCAGTCAAAATTGATTCAATCAGAAAAGATGGCTAGTCTTGGTACTTTAGTAGCAGGGGTAGCACATGAAATTAATAATCCCATTAATTATATATATTTAAGTTCAAAAGTTCTGGATATGGATTTATACAATTTTAAAGAAGAACTTATGGAATTATTAGATGATGCGGATGATGATGTGTTAAATTTTTTTGAACAATATTTCAACAAATTTTCTAAATCAATAATTAATATTCTAGATGGATCTAATCAAGTAACAACCATAGTTAACGATTTGAGATTATTCTCTAGGCTTGATGAGGCTGTTAAAAAAGAGATAGATGTTTCAGAAGCTTTGGAAACGACAATAAGGTTAGTTAAAACTCAATATACTAAACAAATTAAATTTATTAAGAACTTTCAAACTCATAGGAAGATAGTGTGCTATCCTTCACAATTAAATCAGGTATTTTTAAATATAATTGTAAATGCGTGTCATGCTATAGTTGAAAAGCAAAATGACTTAGTATGTGAAAATAATGGATTAATAGTAATAAGAGTTTTTGACAATAACAAAGAAATTATAATCGAATTTTGTGATAATGGGTGTGGTATGACTAAAGATACAATATCAAGAATATTTGAACCATTTTTTACAACTAAACCAATGGGACAAGGAACAGGGTTAGGTATGTCTATATCATATGGTATTATTGAAAAACACAATGGAACTATTGATGTTGAATCTAAAGTGGGGGAAGGATCGACTATAACTATTCATATTCCTTACTAAAGATATTAATAATAAAATCAATAAGGCACCATAATCTAAAATTATATTTTAATTTCAGTAAGGAGAAGATAAATGAAATTTGTTATAAATAAGGACAAGCTTAGAGAACTTAATAAAACAGATAGTAAAGATAAAAAATATACAATACTATTAATTGATGATGAACTAGCAAATCTTGAGGCTTTAACAAGACTCTTAGAAGAAGAGTATGATGTAATCAAAGCAGAAAATGGGTTTGAAGCATTAAATATACTTAAAGATGAATCATGTTCTAAAAAAATCAATTTGATTATCTCAGATCAGCGCATGCCAGGAATGACAGGGGTTGAATTATTAAAGCAAACAATATCTATTGTCCCAAATGCAATTCGTATTATTTTAACTGGATTCATGGATGTGAAAGATATTATTGATTCAATTAATGAAGGGCATATTTATAAATTTCTTTTAAAGCCATTGGAGGCAGATGAGTTGTTAATTTCCGTAAAAAGGGCTTTGGAGACATATGAATTGAAAATGAAAAATATTAAGCTTATAGATGAGTTAAAGCAAACAAATAAGAAATTAAAGAAAAGTGAAGTTTACTTAAGCACTATTTTCAATTCGGTAAGTGATGCAATATTGATTCATGATTTTAATGGGATTATAGTTAACGTTAATGATACTGCTAATAGGCTATATGGATATCTACATGATGAACTAATTGGTATGAGTATAAAAGATATTATTTCAAAAAATTCACCGTACATATACGATGATATACTTAAATTGATTAATGATAGAAAGAAAAATAAGATTAATACTCCAGTAACCCTTGAAGCTATTTCAATAGATAAAAATCATAAAGAGTTTTGGGTTGAGAGTAATAGTCGTGCAATAATATTTAATGAGCAGAAGGCTATTATTGCAACTGTAAGAGACATAACTGAAAGAAAAAATACTGAATTAAAATCAAAAGAAGAGGCTTTGGAATTAGAAAAATTAAGAACTGAATTTTTTGCTAATATTTCTCACGAATTGAGAACACCACTTAATATAATACTAGGTGTGATACAAATTCTAAGAAGAGATCTTTTAGATAAAGAAAAACCGATCGACAAAGGAAAGATAATTAATAATATAGACATTGAAAGACAAAATTGTTTTAGATTACTTCGTTTAATAAATAATTTAATTGATTCAACTAAATTAGATGCAGGACATTTTCAGATTGATATGATTAATTGTAACATTGTCAGTGTCGTAGAAGAAATCACTCTGTCAGTAGCTGGTTATATAAGCAATAACAATATAAACCTTATATTTGATACCGATGTTGAAGAAAAAATTATTGCTTGTGATCCTGATAAAATTGAAAGGATTATGTTAAACCTACTGTCTAATTGCATAAAGTTTACAGATGATGATGGAAGCATATTTGTAAATATATTTGATGGAGAAGAATATATAACCTTGTCTGTAGAAGATACAGGTATAGGAATTCCAGAAGAAAAAGTTGAAATTATTTTTGATAGATTTAGACAAGTAGATAAATCTTTTACAAGAAATTATGAAGGAAGCGGAATTGGATTATCTCTCGTAAAGTCCTTAGTAGAGATGCATGATGGGACGATATCAGTGGAAAGTAAATATGGGGTAGGAACTAAATTTACGATTAAACTTCCAGTAAAGGTATTAAATAAAAGTAAAGAAAGAGTTAATATAAGTAAT
Source organism: Clostridium sp. MF28 (assembly GCF_002969175.1). Classification (NCBI taxonomy): domain Bacteria; kingdom Bacillati; phylum Bacillota; class Clostridia; order Eubacteriales; family Clostridiaceae; genus Clostridium; species Clostridium sp. MF28. Next base: position 2,462,434 of record NZ_CP014331.1, on the reverse strand, counting down.
AATATAATTAATACTTGTGTAGAAAAAATAAATATTGAATTTTCAGATATATATAAACAACATTTGTAGAGGAATAAGTAAAAAAGTACGAGATTATACTTAGAATTTGCAAATATATAGTCAATTAACGAAAAAGCAATATATTATATGTTTTTATGAAAATATATAAGAATTTGTGTATAATATATATGGCGAAATACATTAGTATAACGATGTTAAAGGTATTATTAATTGTTTGTTATACAAAAAAGGTGTATAATGTTCTGATTTGGACGAAATATATCTAGGGAGGGATTTTTACATGGAAATATTAGAATTGAAAAAAAATTTATACTGGACAGGAGTATTAGATGCCAATTTAAGGGTATTTGATATTATCATGGAAACAGAGTTTGGAACTTCTTATAATTCTTATTTACTTAAAACAAGTGAAAAAACAGTATTATTTGAAACTGCAAAGGCTAAGTTTTTAGATGGATATTTAAAGGCGTTAAATAAGCTAGTTGATATTAAGGATATTGACTATATTGTAGTAAACCATACTGAGCCAGATCATGCAGGGAGTATAGAAAAACTTATTGAAATGAATCCTAATATTAAGATTATTGGAAGCCAAGTTGCTATAGGATTCTTGAAGAATATTGTTAACAGAGAATTTAATGGAATAATAGTTAAAGAAAATGAGACTTTAAGCTTGGGTGACAAAACTTTACGTTTTATGTCAGTACCAAATTTACATTGGCCTGATACAATGTATACTTATATTGAAGAAGATAAGACTTTAGTTACTTGTGATTCATTTGGTTCTCATTATAGTTTTGAAGGAATTCTACTAAGTAAGGTTACAGATAATGAGGGATATTTAAGAGCTCTTAAATATTATTTCGATTGTATTATTGGACCTTTTAAGAATCCGTTCATGATTAAAGCATTAGATAGGATTAAAGATTTAGAAATTGATATGATTTGTACAGGACATGGTCCAGTTCTTGACTGTAGAATAGATGAAATTATGGAATATTATAAGAAGTGGTCTAATGTTTCAAATCCAAATCCTAGAAAGACAGTAATCATACCATATGTAAGTGCGTATGGGTATACAAAAGAATTAGCAGAAAAGATTGCAGAAGGAATTAAGGCTAGTGGAGATATAGATGTTAGAGTTTATGATATGGTAGAGGCAGATAAAGACAAAGTTCTTGAAGAACTAGAATTTGCAGATGGTATTTTATTTGGTTCACCAACAATAGTTGGTGAGGCTCTAAAGCCAATATGGGATTTAACTACTTCAATCTTTGCAAGAACTCATGGTAATAAACTAGCAAGTGCTTTTGGAAGTTATGGATGGAGTGGGGAAGCTGTTCCTCATATTATAGAAAGACTAAAGCAACTTAGAATGAAGGTTGTTGATGAAGGATTCCGTGTTAAATTCAAACCAAGTGAGAGTGAGTTAAGTGATGCTTATGATTATGGTTATAATTTTGGATTCCTGCTTTTAAATAAAGAAAATCTAAATAAAAATTAATAGGTAATTATTATCTTATTAGGACTTATTGTAATAAGTCCTAATTTTGATTATTATATTGTAAAATAACAAGCTAAAGACTGAGTTTACACTTTTTTTTGAATTTGTGAAAATGTTTACTTGAATTGATATCGTATTAATGGCAGAAATGAGACATAACATTGTATAAAGGAAATTAAATGACTTGTTATTTTTGGATTATTGTATATATTTGATACTAAACAAGAGTTAAATAATCAAAGGTATAATCTTTAAAAAGTACTAAAAACAAACGAATGAGTAACTAAGATTATTAGAAAAGGAGATTAAATAATGAGTATAGGATATGCATGTTTAACAATAGGAGTTCCAGATGCTAATCTAAAAAGCTGCACTGCTAAGAGTTTAACTGAAGAAAAGTTATTGGAAATAATATCGTATAATTTGAAATCTCTTAAAAATATAATTGAATATAATATAAAGAATAATATAAAGCTTTTTAGGATTAGTTCAGACTTAATACCATTCGGATCCAGTCATTTGAACCAATTATCATGGTGGAATATATTTTCCCAAGAATTTGGGGAAATAGGTAGAAAGATTATGGATAATGATATAAGGGTATCGATGCATCCAGGGCAATATACAGTGCTTAATTCTCCTAATGATGATGTTGTAAAGAGAGCAATTGAAGATTTAAATTATCATGTTAAAGTTTTGGATAACTTTGGAATTGGAGAAAATCATAAAATTATATTGCATATTGGTGGAGTTTATAATGATAAAGAGCAGGCGATAAAAAGATTCGCAGATAATTATAAACGTTTGAATGATCAGGTGAAAGAAAGACTTGTTATTGAAAATGATGATAAATCGTACAATATAAATGATGTTCTTAAAATAGGAAATGGACTAAATATTCCAGTTGTTTTTGATAATCTTCATAATGAGATAAATTGTTATGATAGAGAAAAAAGCGATTCATATTGGATAAGTGAGTGCAATAAAACATGGAAAGAGAAAGATGGAAGGCAGAAAATACATTATTCTCAGCAAGACCCATTAAAAAAGGCAGGCTCTCATTCAAATACAATAAAAATTAATAAGTTTATAGAGTTCTATGAAAGTGTAAAAGGGAAAGATATAGATATAATGCTTGAAGTTAAGGATAAAAATTTTTCAGCTGTAAAGTGTATAAATTCTATAGCTGAAAATACTAAAATAAAAAAACTTGAGGAAGAATGGGGAAGATATAAATACAAGGTTTTAGAGAATTCTCCTTCAAATTACTTAGAAATAAGGAAGCTGCTTAAAGATAAAACTCAGTATCCAGCGGTTAAGTTTTATAATTATATTGAAGATGCCATGGAAGAGGAAATAACAATTGGAAATTCAATAAATACTGCATTACATGTATGGGGATATTTTAAGAATTTAGCAGATGATAAAGAGAAAATGAGCTTTTTAAAAAGTATTGAAGATTATAAAAATGGAAAAGTTTCAATAAAATTAATAAAAAATAAATTGTTTAAGATGGCTGTAAAATATAATGAATCATACCTTTTAAACTCGTATTATTTCCTATAAAATAGATTTATTAATTGTGAATTATAATAATTTTCTAGTATTTGATACAGTTTTACTATAAAAAAAGGTATAATATTTTCATATAGATGAAAGTTATAGGGAGGAATTTTATATGGAAATATTAGAATTAAAAAAGAATTTTTATTGGACAGGAGTTTTAGATCCTGGTTTAAAAGTATTTGATATAGTTATGGAGACAGAGTTTGGAACATCTTATAATTCCTACTTACTTAAAACAGGGGAAAAGACTGTATTATTTGAAACTGCCAAAGCTAAATTTTGGGATGGGTATTTAAGTGCATTAAATAAATTAGTTGATATTAATGATATTGATTATATTGTAGTAAATCATACAGAACCTGATCATGCTGGGAGTATAGAAAAGCTTATTGAAATCAATCCTAATATTAAAATAGTTGGTACACAAGTTGCTATAGGATTTCTAAAGAATATTGTAAATCGTGATTTTTATAGCATAACAGTAAAAGAAAATGATACTTTAGAATTGGGAGATAAAACATTACGTTTCATGTTCTTACCTAATTTACATTGGCCAGATACAATGTATACATATATTGAAGAGGATAAAACCCTTATAACTTGTGATTCGTTTGGATCTCACTATAGTTTTGATGAAATATTATTGAGTAAGGTTAAAGATAATGAGGGTTACTTAAGAGCTACTAAATATTATTTTGATTGTATCATTGGGCCTTTTAAGACGCCATACATGGTTAAGGCATTAGATAGAATTAAAGATCTAGATATTGATATGATATGTACTGGGCATGGTCCAGTTATAGATTGTAGGATTGATGAAATCATGGAACTTTATAAAGAATGGTGTACTGTAGTTAATCCAAATCCAAGAAAAACAGTAATTATACCTTATGTTAGTGCGTATGGATATACTAAAGAGTTAGCTGGTAAAATATCAGAAGGTATTAAAGATAGCGGAGATATAGATGTAAGATCGTACGATTTAGTAGAAGATGATAAGGAAAAAGTAATTGAAGAATTAGGATTCGCTGATGGAATTTTATTTGGAACACCTACTATAGTTGGTGAGGCTTTAGAGCCAATTTGGGATTTAACTATAAAGATGTTTGCTAGAACACACGGAGGAAAACTTGCTAGTGCCTTTGGAAGTTATGGATGGAGTGGTGAAGGAGTTCCACACATTATAGAAAGATTAAAACAACTTAGGATGAAGGTTGTGGATGATGGATTTAGAATTAAATTTAAGCCTAGTGATAGTGAATTAAGTGAGGCTTATGATTATGGATATAATTTTGGATGTATACTTCAAAATAAAGAGAATCCAAAGAAAAAATCAGCTAAAAGAACATTAGTAAAATGTTTAGTGTGTGGAGAAATATTTGATTCAAGTCTTGAAATATGTCCAGTTTGTGGTGTAGGAAAAGAAAATTTCGTACCAGTTGAAATAGATGATAGCAATTATAAAAATAATACAAATGAAATTTATCTAATTCTGGGAAATGGAGCGGCAGGTATAAGCGCTGCAACGTCTATAAGAGAAAGAAATGAAACTTGCTCTATAGTATTAGTTTCTAATGAAAATGTGCTAGGTTATAATCGTCCAATGCTTACAAAGTCAATGATAGCTAAATTTAATTCGAAACAAATTGCAGTTCATGATGAAGCTTGGTATAAAGAAAATAATATTACAAATGTTCTTGACAGAGAGTTAATTCAAATAAATGCTAAAGATAAAGAGGCTGTGTTTAAAGATGGAATTAAATTAAAGTATGATAAATGTATATATGCTTTAGGAGCTGAATGCTTTGTTCCACCAATTTCAGGGAAAGATAAGAAAGAAGTTATAGCAATCCGTAGGATTTGCGATACAGATAAAATTACAGAATTATTGCCAAAGGTAAAGAATGCAGTTGTAATAGGTGGAGGAGTTCTCGGACTTGAGGCTGCATGGGAATTAACAAAAGCAAAATGCAAGGTTACAGTATTAGAGCTTGCTGATAAATTAATGGGACGTCAATTAGATTATGAAGGCGGAAAATTCCTTGAAGAAATAATTAAAGGTCAAGGAATTGATGTGAGATTAGGCGTAAAAATTGATGAAATAGAGGGTGAAGATTCAGTTACTGGAGTTAGAATTAATGGAGGAGAAGTTATTGCAGCTGATTTAGTTGTTATATCTTGTGGTATTGTACCTAATTCTAAAATAGCTCAGGAAGCAGGAATTGATGTTAATAGAGCAGTAATAGTAAATGAAAAAATGGAGACTAATATTTCTGATATTTATGCATGTGGAGATTGTGCAGAATATAATGGGATAAATTATGGAATATGGCCACAAGCTCTAGAAATGGGAAAAGTAGCAGGGGCTAATGCAGCGGGAGACTCATTAACTTATGAAACAGTAGATGCAGCATTAACTTTAATGGAGCTAATACTTCACTGTATGCAATTGGTGACAACGGTAAGAACCCAGAAATCCAATATAAAACAGTTGAATTTAAAGATCCGGTTAAGAAGACATATACAAAATATTATTTTGCAAACAACCGTTTATGTGGAGCTATTTTAATTGGAGATACTAGCAACTTGGCTAAAGTAACTCAAGATGTGAAGGAAAGTAGATTATTTAAAGATATGTTTAAATAGAAATTTAAGATAATTTAAATTTGGAGATAACGAAATTAATTTGAATTTGGTTATTCTATTCTAAGGCTGCTGGCAAAATGTCGGCAGCTTTTAATTTTTGAATTATTGTTATAATGCACAATAGATTAAATAAATTGAAGAAGTAAAACAGTTAGAATAGTTACTATTATACTATTAAAAGCCAGACTTTCAGAGTTTAATAATATTAAACTTATGAAGAAAGACTCGCTGCAGCGGCAGTTTCACGTAAGAAGGCATAGATATTTAAAAGCTGTGCATAGTATGAAAATTCAACTAATAAAGTAGCACATAAGATTTAAATTAAGAGCCTATTGTTCAAATACACAAAAAAAAATGTCAAGTAAACAATATCAAGGTCTTACTAAATATATTATTATGTATATGTTAGTAAACGTTAACTCGCTTACACGGTATAATAAAGGATAAATTTGTATAATTATTAAATTTGAGGAGGAAATATAATGGCAGTTATTCATTGGAGTGGAGCGATTATTGGATTAGTAATCGCTATAATACTAATTTTAAGGAAAGTGAATCCTGTATATGCACTTTTTGGAGGCGCTGTTATAGGCGGACTAATTGGTGGTGCTAGTTTAGCTAATACAGCACAGGCTATCATTGAAGGTACGAATAGCGTAATGGGAGCAGTTGTTCGTGTAATAGCAGCAGGAGTGCTTGCAGGTGTATTAATTGAATCTGGAGCAGCAGAGAAAATTGCTGAGACTATAGTAGAAAAATTTGGAGAGAAAAAGGTTCTCTTAGCAATTGCACTATCAAGCATGATAATCACAGCGGTTGGAGTTTTCATACCGGTTACAGTTATTATAGTTGCACCTATAGCACTTCCTGTGGCTAAAAAAGTTGGAATCACTAAATCGTCTATACTTTTAGCTATGATAGGAGGAGGTAAGGCTGGAAATATAATTTCTCCAAATCCTAATACAATTGCGGTAGCTAAAGGATTTAATGTTGAATTAGCACAAGTTATGATAGGAGCATTTATACCAGCAGTAATTGGGCTTATAGTTACATACTTTGTTGCAACGTTAATTAGTAAAAAAGGAGAAATGATTAAAGAATCGGAAATACCAGTTAGAGTAGATAATAAGATAAAGCCAAGCTTTGGAAAGGCCATGGTAGCACCAATAGTTGCTGTAATATTATTAGCACTTAATCCTATAGCGAATATGTTGCATTTGAAATTCTTAGCAACTATTCAAATAGATGCAATGTATATATTGCCTATAGCAGGATTAATTGGATTGTTTGCAATGGGACAACGTAGTAAGATTCTTGAGTATACAACATCAGGATTAAATAGAATGACACCAACTGTAATGATATTAATTGGTGCTGGAGCAATAGCGGGGATTATTTCTAAATCAAATTTAAGTGATGCAGTAGTATATTGCATTCAACAAACAGGGATTTCGGGAATATTTTTAGCACCCATATCGGGTATATTGATGGCAGCAGCTACGGCTTCAACATCTACAGGTGCAATTGTAGCGACAGGAACTTTTGCGAAAGCAATACTAGCTGTTGGTGTCGCACCTTTAAGTGCAGCAATTATGATCAATACAGGAGCTGTAGTTATCGATCATCTACCTCATGGTAACTTCTTCCATGCATCAGCAGATGCAGTAAAAATGAATATAAAGGAACGTATGAAATTAATGCCATATGAATCTATAGTTGGAGGATCTATGGTTATCGTATCAATAATAATATACGGTTTTATAAAATAATAATATAAGTAAAATTTATTCAGTTTAATAATCTCACAAAATATAAAAATTTAGTTAGGAGCGTTGAAAATGAAAAAAGATTTAGTTATTGTATTAGCACCTGATTCTTTTAAAGAGAGCATGACAGCAAAAGAAGCTTGCGAGGCAATGGAAAGAGGAATAAAAAAAGCAAACGTTAATATAAAATGCTTACATGTGCCTATGGCTGATGGTGGAGAAGGAACTATGCAGTCATTAGTAGATGCTACTAATGGAGAAATATATTCATTAAAGGTAATGGGGCCCCTTGGTAATGAAGTAGAAGCACAGTATGGTATTTTGGGAGATAAAGAGATAGGAATATTGGAAATGGCTAGTGCAAGTGGAATACATTTAGTACCACCAGATAAGAGGAATCCTTTACTAACTACAACTTATGGTACTGGACAACTTATAAAGGCATGTTTAGATAGAGGTGTAAAAAAACTGTTAATAGGTATTGGCGGAAGTGCTACTAATGATGGTGGAGCAGGAGTTATACAGGCACTTGGAGGAAAACTATTAGATGATAAAGGCAATGAATTAGCTCTTGGTGGTGGAGAATTAGGAAAATTAAATAGTTTAGATTTAAAGAATTTTGACCCAAGATTAAAAGATGTTGTAATTGAGGTAGCCTGTGATGTTAATAATCCTCTTTGTGGTGAAAAAGGAGCTTCAAATGTATTTGGACCACAAAAGGGAGCAACACAGGAAATGATAGAAATATTAGATGATAATTTAAGACATTATGCAGATGTAATAAAAAAAGAATTGGGAAAAGATGTTTTAAATGAACCAGGATCTGGAGCAGCTGGAGGGCTTGGAGCTGGACTTATGGCATTTCTAAATGGAACTCTAAAAAAAGGTATTGAAATGGTGATAGAATATGCTTCATTAGAAGAAAAAGTTAAAGAAGCAGATATGGTATGGACCGGAGAAGGAAGCATAGACTTTCAAACTCAATACGGTAAAACACCTTTAGGTGTTGCTACAATTGCTAAAAAACATAATAAGCCGGTAATTGCATTAGCGGGAAGAGTTGGTGAAGATATAGAAGTTCTATATGAAAGTGGAATAGATTCAATATTTGGAATAACTAAGGGCGCAACTTCGTTAGAAGAAGCTTTGGTAAAAGGTCAGGAGAATATTGAAAAGACTGCTGAGAATATAGTTAGGCTTATGAATCTACTGTGATTAATCCAATATAAGTATAATATTAAAAGTGCGTTTTATTTTAAGACGCACTTTTAATTTATATATTATGATAATGTAGATATTGCTTTTGCTTTATAATCTAATTATTATATATACTTAGCTTTGTTTTAGTGTTAAAAAGTATAATAATAGGTATTGTATATAGATAACACAATCATAAACTATGCTTAAACCATGAGTATCTTACAACTAGAACATAAGTATATTATTAATTTCGGTGAGCTATACGCATAAGTATAGATTATAGTTGGGTTATCTTTGTATAGATATCCAATTTAAGAATTAGACTTATTAGATGAACATATTTGCAAATTTTCTAAAACTTTGAGTTCATATCTTCACTAGAAATCATAAATATATTTGTGGAGAAAACATTTGAAAATGAGCTGTTAAAGGTTCTTAGCTGTAGGTTGTTCCAATTTAGCTTGTCAAACTGAAAGTTGGAGCATGCTAAATTGGATACAACCTGCTGCTTAGAAATTTCAGCGATATTTTCATAGCTTTTCGGAACAAAATATTTATGATTTCGGTAAGTTATCACATCAGTTTAGTTTTAAATTTGGATATCTATAGATAGAAAAATTAAGAATTAGATTTATATTTTTCAATAGATACTATACTAATTATAGCTTTGAATTCTTATAATATAACTATAGATTAGAAAGGGATGGTTGATATGACGTTATCTAAAACCATAGCACAAAAAATTGTTTTAGAAATGATGAATGTAATTCCTTATAACATAAATGTTATGGATGAAAGTGGAATAATTATAGGCAGTGGTGATAGTAAAAGGATTGGGAATTTGCATGAAGGCGCCAGGAAAGCTATAGATAACCAACAAATAAACGAAGTCTTTGAAGAAGATGACAGAATGAAACCTGGAGTTAACGAACCCATTATTATCAATGACAAAGTAATAGGTGTGATCGGGATAACTGGTCACCCTGATGAGGTGAGAAGATTCAGTAAACTTGTTCGTGTAACAGCAGTTTTATTAATAGAGCAATCTAAAGCAGATGAGGAAATTCAGAACAAAAGATTAAGTATGCAGAAATTTTATAATGAACTAGCTCATAGAAAGACAAAGTATGATGAAAATTTACATCAAAGAGCTAAAAGCTATGGAATAGATCTTACGAAAAAATGCAGAGTTATTCTTGTGGATGGAAATATAAATTCTCGAAGCTTTAAAATATTGTATCAAAAGTATTCAAGTTATAGTGAGGTTGATAATAGAATAGCATTTTTTGTTACGTCTAAGGATCTATATAATGGATTACTAGAGAACTTAAAAACAAATAAAGATGTAAAGAGAATAAGCATTGGAGCAATGGAAGATGTTGCAGCTATCTCGCTAGAAAGTGCGGAATTGGCAATGGAATTTGGTGCGAAGATAAAATCATCAAGCTTAGTGTATAGCTATGATGAATTGAGATTTTTTATAAAATTATCACATGACAATAAGTTACCTTTGATATCAATGATGTCAAATCTTGATAAGGCAGGGAATAAATTAGAACTTATTCAAACTATACAGGCATATATTGAAGAGAATGGGGATATCGGTAATGTGGCTAATAGATTAAATATACATAGAAATACTTTAAATTATAGGCTAGAAAAAATAAAAAAATTAACGGGGAAAAATCCGAAAAATTTATTAGAATTGTTTGAGTTGTTGTGTGGGTTAATTTGGAGATAATCATTTTATGTTTAAGATTTTAATTATGTGGTATATACTAGTATTAAGGTATAATTGAAAAATAACAAGTCCATCTGCCAAGAATGTTTTCAGACATGGAAAGCTCAATTCGCATACACTCGCTGAGTAAGAGAGTCACACCAAATCACAGATTTGGGTTCTCTTCTCATCAGCATATTGGTTTAATAGGTTTACCATGGGCAATCTATTTGATTGCCTAATGAAAAATAACAATGGCATTTTAGACTCGTTATTTTATTTAATATGCTAAAAAAGAAATTTACAAGTAGAATTTATTATATATAAGAGAAAGGGAAGCAAAGATGGATACTAAACAAAAGATATTTTATGCTTTAAAAAAATACTACGGATTTGATACTCTAAGAAGAGGGCAGTTCGAGATTATAAATAGTATTTTAAATGGTGTGGATACTTTTTGTCTTATGCCTACAGGGGCAGGGAAATCTATTTGTTACCAGATTCCAGCTATAATTATGCAAGGTGTAACTATAGTTATATCTCCTTTAATATCGCTTATGAAGGACCAAGTGGACAATCTAGTTGGGGCTGGGATTAAAGCCGCATATATAAATAGTACTCAGAATATGGACACTATAAGAAGTATATTAATTGAAGCATCTATGGGGGAGTACAAGATAATATATATATCACCAGAAAGATTAGAATCCAAAATATTTAGAGAATTGATTAAAGATCTTCATATATGCCAAATTGCTATAGATGAAGCACATTGTGTATCTCAGTGGGGGCATGATTTTAGGCAGAGTTATTTAGGAATATTAGATTTTTATAAAAGTCTTAAAGTTAAACCTATAATATCAGCGTTCACTGCAACAGCAACAAGTGAAGTTAGAGAAGACTCAATCAAATTATTGGGGTTAGAGAAACCTTATATATATAAAGGCGATATTAATAGGGAAAATCTTAGTCTTAATATACTTAAGAAAGTAGATAAGATTGAAACTGTTAAGGATATAATTAGAAAAAATGAAGGTGAATCTGGTATTGTATACTGCGCGTCAAGAAACGAAGTAGATAATTTATATTATTATTTAAGGGACCTAGGATTTAATGTTGGTAAGTATCATGGTGGACTCAAAGATGAAGAGAAAGAAAGATTTCAAGAAGAGTTTTTATATGAGAATTTAGATGTAATTATTGCGACTAATGCATTTGGAATGGGAATAGATAAGTCAAATATTAGATTCATAGTACATTTTACTTTTCCTCAAAACTTAGAATCGTATTATCAAGAGATAGGAAGAGGAGGAAGAGATGGAGAGAACTGTGACTGTTACTTATTTTATTGTGAAGAAGATATAAGTAGAGTGGAATATATTATAAATAGAAGTTCTTCCATGAATAGGAGAGAAATTCAGCTTAGAAAGTTCCAATTTATGATTGATTATTGTAATTTAAAGGAATGCTATAGAAAATATATATTGAATTACTTTGGAAATGATCGGAAGCTAAATTACTGTAATAAATGCAGTAACTGCTTAAACGATGATGAATTAAAAGATTTTACAAAAGAAAGTCAGATGATTTTATCCACAGTTTTTAGAACAAAAGAACAGTATGGAATATCAGTTCTTGTGGATATTTTGAAAGGTTTTAAGGGACCTAAAATAATACAAAATAATTTAGATAAAGTTACAACATACGGAATAATGAAGGAATATGGAAGCACCTTTATAAAAGAGTTGATAAAAAGATTACTAGATGATGGATACGTTGATTTGAAAGAAGGCACATATTCAATGTTAAAACTTAATTCTAGATCAATTAGGGTTTTGAAAAGTAAGGAATCGGTTGTATTTAAGATATTAGATAGTAGGGAACCTATAATAAATACAGAGCTATTTGAAGCTTTAAAATCTTGGAGAAAAGATAGGGCATATAAGGATAAAATAAAGCCTTATATAATATTTTCGGATACAAGTCTGATTGCAATATCTAATAGCAGACCTAGAACATTAGATGAATTGTTGGAGATCAGAGGAGTTGGAACAAAAAAAATTGAAGCTTATGGGGGAGAGTTATTAAATATAATAAAAATGTTTGCTCAAAAAGAAGCTAATTAATAAAAGTATCTAAAAATTGATACTGTTGTAGTAAAATGGGTTATAATGAATAATATAAACTAGTAGTTAAGTCCGTATTATAAGTTAACTTAATATTGACTATGTTTTATGTTAAAATATATTGAAAGATTTTGAATCATATTTGAAGGAGCTACATGTTAATAAGAGGAGTTTAATTAATGAAATATTTTAATAAAGATATAGAATCAGTTTTAGAAGAACTAGATGTCGATCTAGAGATTGGCCTAAATGATTCATCCATAAGAGAGAGAACTGAGAAGTATGGAAAAAATGAATTTACTCATAAAAAAGAAGGAAATATATTTGAAGAAATAAAAAATGCATTATTGGAACCAATGATGCTTATTCTTTTGATAGCGGCTTTAGTTAGTGCAATTATTGGAGAATATTATGATTCAGTTGGAATAGTATGTGCTGTTGCAATTGGAATAACTATCGGAATAATTACAGAAGGAAAATCAAAAAAAGCAGCAGAAGCTTTGGCCAAAATGACAGAAGATATTGTTGTAAAGGTGTTGAGAAACGGCAAAGTAACTCAAGTAGGAAAAAATGACTTAGTTCCAGGAGATATCATATATCTTGAAACAGGAGACATGATACCAGCAGACGGAAGATTTATTGAGACAATAGATTTAAAGGTTAGGGAAGATATGTTGACTGGTGAATCAGAAGATGTTACAAAAAATGCTCAAGTAATTGTCAATATGGAGGAAATACAAGTAAAAGAAAATAAAGAAATGCAGGATCCAATTCCAGCAAAGCAAATTAATATGGGATTTGGCGGAACTCTAATTGCTTATGGTAGAGCGACAATGGTTGTAACTTCAACTGGTGATAATACTGAAATGGGTAAAATAGCTCAAACTCTTCAAATAGATGAAGAAGAAACACCTCTCCAAAGAAAATTGGGGGATTTGGGTAAGACAATCACTAAAATATCAAGCGTTATAGCAGGTTTACTATTTATATTTATGGTTACCAAAATGATTATATCTGGTAATTTGAATATAAATACATCAGGAGTAATATCGTTTTTAAATTCTATAGATCCTGTTAAAACTGCTTTTGTTGTATGTATTGCTTTAATAGTCGCAGCGGTGCCAGAAGGGTTGCCAACTATGATTAATATGACATTAGCAATAACGATGCAAAAGATGGCTAAGATTAATGCGTTAGTAACAAAAAAAGAGGCTTGTGAAACTATAGGCTCAGTTAGCGTTATTTGTTCAGATAAAACAGGTACTTTAACTGAGAATAGGATGACTGTAGAGAATCTTTATTTAAATGGAAAGTTCTTTGATGATAAAAATGATATAGATGATTATTTTATAAAAAATTGCCTTGTGAACTCAACGGCTGATATAAGTTTTGAGGGAGATAAGTTAAATTACTTAGGTAATTCAACAGAATGTGCACTACTTTCATATCTAGAGGAATATGATTATAAACAGGAAAGAAAAGAAAGTGAAGTGATTCATCAAATACCGTTTAACTCTGAAAATAAATTCATGGCTACTGTTATGAAGATTAAAGGAATGAATGTAGTACTCGTAAAAGGAGCGCCTGAAATACTGTTATCAAATGCTACTAATGAAGTTATAAATAATAAATTTATAGATCTTACACAAGAGAGAAAAAATGAAATAATAAAAGAAATACAGAAACTACAGGCTAAATCTATGAGAATTCTAGGGTTTGGATTTAGGATTATTGAAGATGTAGAAGCAGAGGCTGCGATTACAAGTGAGATAAGTATTTTAAAACCTAAACTATTAGATGGAGAAAATGGACTAATATTCAGTGGTTTTGTTGCCATAAGAGATCCACTAAGGGAAGATGTAGCTAAAGCTATAGAAGCAGCTAAAAGAGCTGGTATTGAAACTAAGATGTTGACTGGGGATAATATAAATACAGCCATAGCAATAGGAAATGAGCTTGGAATGCTTAAAGGTGGAAAAAAAGCAGTGGAAGCTACATATATTGATACTTTAAATGATAAAGAATTAAGAAATGAGATTGAAAATATAGCTATTGTAGCTAGAAGTAAGCCGGAGACAAAAATGAGAATTGTTGAAGCTCTTCAAAGCAATGGGGAAGTAGTTGGAGTAACTGGTGATGGTATAAATGATGCACCAGCATTAACAAAGGCAGACGTCGGAATAGCTATGGGTATTTCAGGATCAGAAGTTTCTAAAAATGCTGCAGATATAATATTAACAGATGATAATTTTACTACTATCATTGATGGAATAAAGTGGGGAAGAGGCGTGTATGAAAATTTTCAAAGATTCATACAATTTCAGATTACTGTAAACATAATAGCATTTTTAGTTGCAATAATTTCACAAATATTAAATTTTGAAATGCCATTTACTACGATTCAATTACTGTGGATTAACATAATAATGGATGGACCGCCAGCACTAGTTCTAGGTTTAGAACCAATTAGAAAGAATGTTTTTAATAGAAAACCTGTAAATAGAAATTCAAGTATAATTACAAAAGGTATGATTACTTCAATAATATTAAATGCAATATATGTTACATCAATTTTACTTATACAGATGAAGTACAATATCTTAGGAGCATCCACAGAAAAAAACGGATTTGCAAGTGAGATGGAAACTGTTTTATTTGGATTATTTGCATTTAGTGCACTATTTAATGCATTTAACTGCAGAGAATTTGGGGCAGAAAGTATATTTCCTAACTTTTTTAAGAACAAGATAGCTATTCAAGTAATATTTATAACTGGATTGGCTCAAATAATATTTACTCAAGTATTTACTACTTTCTTTAGTTCAGTTGCTTTATCGGTGATAATGTGGAGTAAAGTTCTAGGGTTAGCATTTATGGTTATAGTAGTAAATGAAGTTATAAAATTTATTATAAGAATGTTTAGAAAATAATTAAATAGTGTTATTTAAAAGCTAAGGGAAGTTAATTTAACTCCCCTTATTTTTATGTACTTTTGTTCTTAAAAAATAGCAGTGATAAAGGTAAGAAGTTAATAGGGTATTTAGTGATAATATTCATATTTATCATAAAATTATGATAAAAGTTAAATATTGATTAATAAGTAAAATAGGATATAATATAATTGATAATAATTTTCAATGAGAGATAATTTAAGTAAATTAAATATGATTTAGAGTTTAATTTTATATAAATGCGTTTTAATTTGATTTAAGGAGGTATGATTATGAGTATGTTATTTAGTAGTGAAGTTTACCACGATATAATAGAAAGTATGGTTGCAGCATTGGATGCAAAAGATATTTACACCGCTGGACACTCTACTAGAGTTGGAAATATGGCGAATAAGCTTGGTATGTATTTAGGGATACAGAATGAAGAATTAGAGATTTTGCACATTGCAGGGCATTTGCATGATATAGGTAAGATTGGGGTTCCTGATAGTGTTCTAAATAAGAGAGGTAAACTTGACCTACAAGAGTGGGAGCTTATGAAGAAGCATCCAGAGATAGGGTATAAAATATTAAGCAAAGTAAAAAGCTTAGATATTATTTCAAAAATAGTACTACATCATCATGAAAGATGGGATGGAAGAGGATATCCAAATGGATTATGTAAGGAAGAAATACCATTAGGATCTAGAATAATAGCAGTTTGTGATTCTATTGATGCTATGAAAAGTAATAGACCTTATAGAAAATTAATAAGCGATGAAGAATGTAAGAATGAAATAATTAAAAATAAAGGTATAATGTATGATCCTGAAATAGTAGATTGCATCATTAAAAATTGGGGCGAAATTACACAAGAATATGATACTAACAATGAATTCTATATTGTGATTTAATCGTCAAGTTTCTATAAATATTTGAAAAGTATTTTAATTATCTTAATTGAATTAAATAATTATATTCAAACACAGTAGATTTTATGATATTATATTTAGTAAGAATAGCAAAATTAGTAAGGCGGTGAGAAATATTGGAACAATATAATGATGATATGTATCATGGTGTTGTAAGAAGTATGGTTGCAACCTTGGAAGCAAAAGACTTCTATACATATGGTCATTCGACTAGAGTAGCAGATATGGCTTATAAGTTAGGAGAAGTCTTGGGAATGACAACGGAAGAGCTCGAATTAATACATATAGCAGGAGATCTGCATGATATTGGTAAAATTGGAGTACCGGATAACATTCTAAATAAACCAGATAGCCTGGAAGTAGGTGAATGGGAATTAATGAAGAATCATCCGTATATTGGATATAATATACTAAGTAAAACAAGTACGTTTGAAGATATTTCTAGGATAGTCTTATATCATCACGAGAGATGGGATGGAAAAGGATATCCTAAAGGATTAAAGGAAGAAGAAATACCGTTTGCATCAAGAATATTAGCAGTTTGTGATTCTATAGATGCAATGAAAAGTGATAGGCCGTATAGAAAATCCATAAGTGATGAGTTATGCAAAGATGAAATAAAGAAGAATAAAGGAATAATGTATGATTCGAAAATAGCTGAATGCATGCTCAACAATTGGAATAAAATAGTTGATGAACTTTATAATTAGGATTGTAACTATGTATAGATTTTTTCTATAGTATAGTTACAATTTTTTTGTTTGAAATTTTATTTAAAGCTAGAAGTTTTTTGTATATAATAGATTTAAATTAATATGATATAAACAAAGCAGAAATATAAATCGTAAATTATATGAGGGGTGATTGAATGCTAGACTTTAAGAAAGAGATAATGAATGGATCTTTTAACAAAGTTAGTAAGGCAGATAAAGAAGCAGGAAGTATTAATGTAAATTTTAAGTCTAAAGATAGAAGTGTTGATATTAAGGTTTCGGGAAAAGGGTTGCTTTTGGCTGGATTTATAGCAGTGGCTCCAACTGCTATATGTGTTTTGGGAACTACTGTGACAGCATGCTTGGTAGCTAACAAAATATATAAAAGAAGAAAAAAGCTAGAAGAAATATAGTTTATGAAGTGGGAAATTAGATATATGTAGTATAGTAATAATTCAATTAAACATATATCTAATTTTTAATATTAAATAATTCTAGTAAAGTATTTACAAGTATGGCAACTTACCACGTATCAAAAAATTATATATTTCAGATTCATTTAGATAAACGTCACCTATTATCCCATGAATTCTATAAAATTCTTTGCAACTGTGGAAATCTGACCCGGCTGTGTAAAGTAAGTTTCTATCACTGGCTACTTTTAAGAAGTATTCAGTATCATTTTCTGTATTACTGAAGTATTTAGCTTCAAGTCCATCAAAGTCCATTTCTATGATTTTTTCAAAATCAGATTTGTTTAAAAGTACAGGATGTGCTAAAACCACTGTAGCTCCAAAAAACTTTAGAATTTTTATGCCAGTCTCTACAGAAAGTTTATCCTTAGTATTATAAAAATCTAGATTTTTTCCTAGCAATTTTTTTATATTTGAAATTTTATGATTCTTTACATTTTTTAATACTTCAACTAAAAGCTCATTTTTGTAGCTATCATCTTTAAAGTAGCCTAAAACATGAACTCTGGAAGAATTGTATTTAGTTGAAAGTTCAACGCCAGGAATGACTCTTACACCAAGATCTTCACCAGCCATGACAGCTTCATCTAAACCAGATGTACTATTATGATCTGTTATAGAAATAATATCCACCTCTCTTTTTTTGGAAAGAATGACAAGCTCCCTAGGGGTACATTTTCCATCTGAGAAAGTTGAATGGATATGGAAATCACCTTTTTTATACATTATAACTCCCCTGAAATATTATCTATTTCTAATATATGAGTTAATGAATTAGGTGTTAAAATGATTGATTTTTATATTTATATGAAAATTAACTTAATTAACAAATTGCGTTAACATAAATTCTTTATATTATATATATGTTGTAACAATAAATTTGTATTTAAATTTTTAAAGACATAAGTACTTAAATAAAATATATATATGAATATAACTATTTTATAATAAATTTACAATAAATCAGAAGGAAAAAAGAGAATTATATAGTCTGTTTAGCTATTATAAAATATTTTAGAATAAAATGGGTTGAAAAATGTCGAATTTATGGTAAAATAATTATATGGAAAAACTTTTATATGTGGTTCTGAAAACGATTTTACAGGGAGTTATACATAACTATATGTAAGATAACAGAATAACAAAAGAAGAGAGGAAAACTAATGAAGAAAACTTTTTTTACAAGAATTACAAGTACAGTTATTATGGCTGCAACAATTGCTACACTATCACCGTTAAAAGCATCTGCGGAATGGAGTCAGAATGATGATAGAACATGGAGCTATAAAGAAGGAAACAAGGTAGCTAAAGGATGGAAGAATATTTCAAATGAATGGTATTATTTTAATGAAAACGGAAGAATGAAAACAGATTGGACTTATGAGAAAGGAAACTGGTATTACTTAAATAATTCAGGAGTAATGCAAGAAGGTTGGAATAATATCAATGGAACCTGGTATTATTTTAATAATAATGGAGTGATGCAAATAGGTTGGATTCAGGATAATAATAAATGGTATTATATGAATAGCAATGGAGCAATGCAAACAGGAATTCAAAATATTGAGGGAAAGGTTTATTGCTTTGATGAGTCTGGAAAGTTAATAGAATCATCAAATGATTCAGGCCAACTGTTGACTAACTCAGCATACGATGGACAAGCTGGTAATAATGCTGTTGATATAAATGGACTTCCTCAATTACCAAGAAACTATTCTATAAGCATACAAATAATGGCAGAAAATAAAATTTTTGAGTTAATGAATGAAAAAAGAACTGAAGCAGGTCTAAATCCTTTAGTTATGGATAATGAGTTAGTTCAAGTAGCTAGGTATAAGAGTAACCATATGATACAATACAATTATTTCGACCATACTACTCCAGAGGGCAATAATTGGACAAGTTGGCTAAAAGCAATTAACTATGAATATACTACAACTGGAGAAAATATAGCATACAACAATTATGAACCAGTTGAATTATTCAATCAGTGGTGGAATTCGCCGGGGCATAAGGCAAATATGATGAATCCTTCTTACACTAAGGTTGGTATAGGTGTAATTAGTGGTAGTGATAAATATATGGGAACTCAGACTTTTTCAAATTAATATTTGGACTAGTATGTTGTTAATATAAATATACATGATACATAAGTTAAGTAAGAACTGCTGATTATACAAAATAATTAGCAGTTCTATATAAGTTGCGTTAAAGATTTATCTATATTATTAACGGTTAAGCATATATAATTAGTATTAATATAGGATTATAATTCAACTTATATACTATTTGAATTATTATTTTGTGAACTTAAAACAAGTTATTTAAACCTTTACAAAAGGTGCCTTATATTATATAATAAATCATGCCAATGAATTATAAGAATAGTTAAATTATTCCGCTAGTTGGAGGAATCAATAGATATAAAGTTTAAATACTAAGAAGTAAAAGATGTAATATATTAGTAAAGATATTAAATAAATTATTAAGAAGAGAAAAGTGAATTTATGTGATAATGATATTCATTAAAGGGAATTATCAAGTATTAAACCCAATATTTCGAGTGAAAATGAAAGAGGAAATATTGGGTTTAATATTTGATATAACAGTTTTTATTGTTTTTAGAAACTTTATAGATTAGGATTAACGTGTTACGAATTAGAAGAAGATATTAGTAAAAATACTTATTTAAAATAAAGCGAGGAATTACAGAGATGCAAACAAAGTATGAAATGGTTGTTAATATTTTAGAAAAAGAAATGTTGGAAGATAGATATAGTTTGAGTAAAAAACTTCCTACAGAAGAGGAACTGATAAAAAAATTTAATGTTAGCAAAAATACTATAAGAAAAGCTATAGAAATATTAGTGACTAAAGGTTATGTTTATAGAGTGCAAGGTAGTGGGATATTTTTAAGGGAGTTTGCAAAAAATGGTTGCGCCCAAATAAGAGATATAAATGGTTTATCAAAACAGTATTCTAATGAAAAGTTTGAAAGTAAGGTTGCTGAATTTTCGTTAATTAATGCAGATGAAAAATTATCAAATAGAATGAAATGTGATATTGGCACAAAGATATATTATATTAAAAGAGTAAGATATTTAAATGGAGATCCAATTGAAATAGAGGAATCTTACTATAATAAAGATATTATTCCTTATTTGAATGAAGAAATATGTAGTAAGTCTATATTTGATTACATTACAAATGATTTAAAATTAAAAATAGGATTTGCGGATAGAATAATAACTTCTGAAAAATTAACTGAAGAAGAAGCAAGTTTTTTGAACTTGGAAAAAGATGATCCAGCTTTAGTTTTAAATAATACTATATTTTTAAGTAGTGGAATAGTATTTGATATTTCTGTAGAGAAATTTAACTATAAAAATATGAAATTGATAAGCTTGACTAGTATTAACTAAATAATTTAATGTTATATGTTTTACTAGTAAATTTATATAGATATTACAAATAAGTGTCTATAATTATTATCTTAATTGAATAATTGGTTTGATGGGGGGGAAAAGTAGATTTATTATATAAAATATATATTTAAAATTATAATAAATCAAGTATTTAAATAAGCTTAAATTAATATAGAAATCATATTTAGTTGTATGAATTAGTGATTTATATAGTTAATAATTTCAATTATCTTGGGTGAATAAAAAAGCTTGCCCTTTATATTATATAAAGGGTAGGCTTTTTTGTGTTATAAGTTTGATGAATAGAAAAGATGTCAAATAAAAGTTAGGAATCAATAAAACCTATTTTTAACTATATATTGATAAAAGTGAAATCATGTCGCTTATTTTCACAATTGAATAAACTTTGTTATAATATTAAGGTATGAGAAATTTAATAAAATAGCGAGGAGATGATCCCAAATGATAAAACTTATTGCATCAGATATGGATGGGACACTGTTGAATACAAAACATAAAATAGATAAAGAGACCGTATCTGCTATTAAGCGCGCTGAGAAGGCAGGAATTATATTTGCAATTTCAACAGGAAGGGAATATGATACTGTTAAACCTCTTTTGATGGAAAATAATATAAGATGTCAATGTGTACTTATGAATGGGGCAGAGTATAGAGATGAGGATGGAAATATTCTAGAAGAGATAAATATAGAGCTAGAAACTGCAACTAAAATTATAAATATACTTCAAAGAGAAAAAGTATCTGCAAGAATATTTACTAATAAAGGAATATATACTACAGACACTAAAGAGGAAGCTTTAAAGGAAATGGCATATAGAACGTTATCCTTTAATCCAGAGCTTACTCCAGAAGAAGCTTTGAAACTTGCCAAAGTTCAACCATATTTTGTTCAACTTAATTATATTTCTGATTTGGATAAATTTTTAAGCAGTGGTATAGAAATTAGAAAGTTTGTAGCTTTCCATAAAGATATAGAGCTTATAAATAAAATGAAAAAAGTTATTGGAGAATTGAAAGGAATTGCTGTTTCATCTTCATTCAGGGATAATATAGAGATTACGGATATAACTGCTCAAAAGGGCATTATACTTGCAAAAGTAGCTGAAAAAATGGGATTTGAAAGAGATGAAGTTTTGGTGCTAGGAGATAGTTTTAACGATTATTCTATGTTTACAGAATTCAAAGAATCAGTTGCTATGGGAAATGCTATTCCTGAAATAAAAGAAATAGCAAAATATATAACTGATACAAATGACAATTTAGGAGTAGCAAAAGCAATATATAGAGTTTTAGAAGAACAGAAATAAAAAGAAATTATATGATTGCGCTTTAACGTCTAAGTAAAGCAGTTTTATCATGGCGTTATGCCAATGGCACAGATATGATCTTTTTATATTGAAGCCAAAGAATTTTTACATTCTAATTCTTTGGCTTGAAATAAGTATTGATATCTAAAAGGCCAAAATTCATTATTTGTTTTTTAATGTATATTTTGATATTTCAGTTTTTATTATCTGAGATTGAGAAGCTAATTCTTCTGTAGATGCTGCTAGTTCTTCTGCTGTTGCAGAATTAGTTTGAACTACTTGAGAAATTTGATCAACCTTACTGGTCATTTCGGTTATAGCTTCAGTTTGGTCTTCAGAGGCTACAGCTATTTCTTTCACTAAATTAGTAGTATCATCGACATTTTTAACTATTATATCTAATGCAGCAGCAGTCTCTGTAGCCAGCTTTTCTCCATTAGCTACTACATGCAATGAATTTTTTATAATCTTAGAAGTATTGTTTACGGCTTCGGCAGATTGTTCAGCAAGATTTCTAACTTCGTCTGCAACTACAGCAAAACCTTTTCCAGCTTCACCGGCTCTAGCTGCTTCAATAGCAGCGTTTAATGCTAAAAGATTAGTTTGAGAAGCAATTTCTTCTATTGCTTTTATAATTTCAGCAATTTGTTTTGAGCAGATAGTTATTTCTCTCATAGATTCCATCAATATTTGCATCTTTTCGTTTCCTTCTTGTACAATATGTTTTACATTAATGGAAAAACTTTTAGCTTTATCTGCATTGTTAGTAGTATTATTAACCTTTTGCAGTATGTTCTTAAAACTAGTAAAGAGCTCTTCAACAGCACCAGCCTGGTTAATAGAGCCTTCAGATAGTATTTGGGTGGTTGAAGATAATTGCTCAGAACCATTAGAAATTGATGAGATTGATTGATCCATATTCTGAAATATAATATTTAAAGAATCGATAATATTTTTTATTGATTTTTGTATAGGATTAAAATCGCCTATATATGCTATTGAAGTATCTAAATGTATATCTAAATCTCCATCTGCTAATCTTTCCAAAGTGCTTGTTATATCATTAATATAAGAAAGTAACATTCCGATAGAATTAGTTAAATCGCGGGACATTTCGCCCATTTCGTCTTTTGCATTATATTCAGTATTTATCTTAAGATTTCCATGAGCTAGGTTTTTTGCAATATCCTTAATATGATTAATCCCTTCAAGTAATACATCATTCAATACCCTAATTAACAATAATGATATCACAATTAATATTATCATAATAAACGTAATAGAAATTAGTGATATATTTCTATAAGTATTTGAATTAGTAACAAAGGAATTAGCATCTTCTTGGGATGACTTAAAAAGCTTAAGTATACATTCTTCAGACTCTTTAATTTGTGAAGAGTAAGCATCTTGGCTGACTTTCATTACAGACTGATTGGTTTTTGATTTTAATAAGTCACTTAATTTTTCTCTCTTATCATCTAAACCCTTTACATTTGATAAAAATTCATTTAATAAAGATGGATCTCCCTTATGTATTTCTTTTAAAATTTCTATATTTTTCGAAAGAGCTATAGATTCTGTATCAGCTTGCTCTAGATAAAAGTTCTTTATTCCTGGATCTGTTTCTGTGATTGATCTGAACATGTCCATTTTTATTGTTTGTAAGTTTACTCTAATATTAGAAATAGTCTCAGAAACTTTATATGGTCCATTATATAGCGAATTTGTTTGCGATGAAATAAACAATATTATGCATATCACAGCTACCATAAGGAAAGAAGTAAGTCCTAAAATTGTTGAAAAAGTTATTTTGAATTTTGTATTAATAGGATAGTTACTAATAACTTTTTTTAATTTATTATACATATAAATTCTCCTTTAATAAAAATGACATTAAAAATATAAGCGCAAGGTATTTGATAAGTCTAAGCATAAAGTTAATAAGCATTAATTTTAAAATATGTATAAATATTGAAATGTATTTGCATAGATTACAAAAAACATTCTAAAAGTTGTATTTTAAAATAAATTTAGTAATGCATAAATTCAAGCAACCTTATCGTATTGAGTATACTCAGCGTGATGAATATCTTTTGAGGTTAATATACTTTAATAAGAAATTTTAATTTTGGGACTGAGCATGTTTTTTAATAATATCAACTTTATAAATAGATAGCGTCGCCATTGTAGATAGGGATTTTCCTTGATTTATTTCAATGATTGTATGGTAACGTATTTCATTTAGAATAGTATCTATTAGGCGACTTAGGTCAGAAAGCAATCTTTAAGACAAAGTTGGATTAGCATACAATCATGGAAAATAAAGTGTTTATTTTTTTAGTGCTCTTTATAATATTTGTATAATCCATAGTGGTTATATTTTAGGCGAATTTTTATTTAATAATTAAATCATAAAACATAATTACCCACTATGGATGTTTATTGGTTAAGTACCTTTTTATATTAGTGCATTATAATATCAGAATTTATAATGTAGAGAATTTATAAATGGTTTTATCTTTATATACTTCTCCAGCTCTAAGTATTGGAGATTTAAATTTACTACAGTTTATAGAGTTAGGAAAATATTGAGTTTCTAAACAAAATCCATTTCTACGATTATAAACAGATTTATTTTTACCTACATCTGAACCATCAAGAAAGTTCCCGCTGTAAAATTGAATTCCAGGAGTGGTTGTATAAACATCCAATACTATTCCAGAATTTTCATCAACAGCTTGAGCAGCCTTTGAGCTATCACATCCATCGGTATTTAGTACCCAGTTATGATCGTATCCTTTTCCAAAATCAATTTGTTCATAATCGCTATTTATATTGTTGCCGATAGGAGTTAATGATCTAAAGTCCATAGGAGTTCCGGCTACCTCTTTTATTTCGCCTGTAGGAATTGAATATTTATCGTTTACTGTAAACTTATCTGCATTTATCATCAATTTTTGATTAAGAACGTCACCAGATGAATGACCAGATAAATTAAAATAAGCATGATTTGTAAGATTTACGACTGTATCTTTATCAGAAGTTGCACTATAATTTATCTCTAGAGCATTATCTTCAGTAAGGACATAAGTAACTTTAACATTAAGGTTACCAGGATATCCCTCTTCACCATCTGGGCTAAAATAAGAAAGCTCTAATGTATTAGGAGAATCTTCAACTATTTTTGAATCCCATACTACTTTATCAAAGCCTTTTAAGCCGCCGTGTAAATGATTTTCTCCATCATTCTGAGCTAAAGTATATTCTTGATCATTAAGGATGAACTTTCCATATTGAATTCTATTTCCAAAACGTCCTATTAAGGCACCGAAAAATTTATCTCCTTTTAAATAATCATCTAAATTATCATATCCTAACGTTACATCAATTAATTTACCATCCTTATTCGGAACTAAAGATGAAACTATTGTACCACCGTAAGTAGAAATCTCAACTTTCATTTTGTTAGAGTTTGTTAAAGTATAAATATAAACATCTTTTCCATCAGGCATTGTTCCGAAAACATTTTTTTCTATTGCCATGATAACACCTCCGTATTTAATAAATTACTACATATTTTTTAGTATACATTTACATAATTAAAGATATCGGTTTCATGTATGTACAAGTATATTATATTACATTAAAATTGTACATACAATTATTTCTAGAAATTATTTTGGAAATATATTAAAATAATATAAATATATGCTTAATAATTACATTAATGGAGTATTAAAACAATAAAAATTAATATAGTAACAAAATAAAAAATATATCTTGCAATTAATTTCCTATATTTTAATATTAATTCGGCCTTAGCTCTAGAATATTAAATATAAATTTATTATTGTAATATATATTATAAATGGAGGAATTATGTGGAAACTAGTTATCGCTGATGACGAGCCTAAAATTAGAAGGGGTATTGAGAATATTTTAAATTGGAGTGAGTTCGGTATTGAGATAGTAGGGCAAGCGGAAGATGGGGAAATTGCATTAGAAATTATTAAAGAAAACAGACCCGATATTATATTATTGGATATAAATATGCCATTCTTAAACGGTTTAGACCTATTGCAAAAGCTAAAAGAGATTGGCAATAATGGGATTGTTATTATAATAAGTGGATATGATGATTTTTCATACGCTCAAAAAGCATTGCAGTTTAATGTTTTCGATTACATTCTAAAACCTGTGAGTAAAAAGAACATAGAGGAGATAATAATTAAAGTAACCAATAAACTTATTGAAAGGGGAAAAGAAAACAATTACTTAGAATGGGTAAAAAGACAATTAGCTGAAAATAAGGAAGTATTACAAAAAACTTTTTTTAGTGAATGGTTTAACAATAAATTAAGTGATGAACAAGTTTTAAAGGAGATGAGTTTTTTTGATATCGAGTTTGGAAGAAATATTGGAATTATGGTTATAAAGATTGTTGAAAAACTTAATGTTGAAGTAAGTGTCAGGAATTGGAGTGTTGAATTATTAGAGTTTGCAATAGCTAATATTTTAAATGATGGATTTAAAGATTTAGAGTTAAAGTATATTTTTAATGATGATAAGAAAAATATAATATTAGTAAGCAAGATAAATGATATGGGGTGGTGGATTTCTATTGCAAAAAAAATACAGAAGGAGATATATAAATATTTAAAGTGTAATGTATTAATTGAGCAGGCAAGTGTTTTTAATGATGTATTTAAGATAAAAGATGAATATATGAAAATAATGAATAGGGTTAATGAAAAAAAGAAGTGCAGTTCTATGGTTTTACTAGCAATCAAGTATATAGAAGATAACTATTATTCAAATGAGTTAAATATAAATTATATATCAAGTAAATTAGAAGTAACATCCTCATATTTAAGTAAATTATTAAAAAAAGAAACTGGATTATCCTTTATTGATTACCTTACTAAAACAAGAATAGAAAAAGCAATGTATATGATGGAGGATCCAGCTGTTAAAATTTATGATGTGGCAGAACTAGTCGGTTATAGTAATCAACATTATTTTTGTAGAGCTTTTAAAAAAGTAGTTGGAGTTTCACCAACGGAATATAAGAGGGGAAAATAGAGTGAATAATAAAAGAAAGATTATTTATTTATCTATAATTATAGCTTGTATATGTGGACTAATAATTTTTGTAATTCATTTATATAGGACAAACTCTCAAAAAAAGGATACATTTATAATCGGTATGTCTCAGGCAAACCTGTATGAACCATGGAGAATAAGTATGAATAAAGAAATACAGGAAGAAGCTAAGAAACATAGCAATATAAAAATAATTTTTAAGGATGCAGGTGGAGATGTTGAAAAACAGAAAAAGGATATAGAAGATTTGATGAACTTTGGTGCAGATTTACTAATTGTTTCAATTAATAATTCCAAAGAACTAGCACCAACTGTAAGAAAAGCGTATGAATCTTTACCTGTTATATTATTGGATAGAGCTGTTGAGGGATATGATTATACCTTATATATAGGGGCTGATACAAAGTCTATAGGAGTGCAGGCAGGAGAATTAATTGCTAATTTAGCTGGTAATAACAAGGCTAATGTTATAGAGGTTCAAGGAATATTAGATTCAAGTACAGATAAAGAAATAACTAATGGATTTAAAGAAGCGATTAGTAATTATAAAAATATTGCTATAGATAGAACAATTGTAGGGAATTGGCAGAAGAATGAAACAGAAGATAAATTAGAGGAAATATTGAAAGATGATAAGGATGTTAATATAATTTTTGCTCATAGTGATTATATGGCACTTGGGGCATATTACGCTACCGTAAGTACTAATTCAAAAAATATTAAAATAATTGGTGTTGATGGCTTAGAAGGACCTCAGGGAGGTATAGACCTTGTTAGAAATGGCATATTGCAAGGAACATTTACATGCAAGACTGGAGGAAAAGAAGCAGTAGATTATGCAATAAAAATATTGAACAAGAAAGATGATATTCCTAAAAAAGTATTACTAAAGTGCAATAAAATAACTAAAGATATTTTAAGTAATTAAATATATGGATTTCCATATTCCGTAAAAGTATACAAAAGTGCTGATTAATGCAAATACAATTTATAAGTATAAATATATAATTAATTCATGAAAACGAAATCATGAATATAGGGGGAATTAATTATGAAGTTAAAAAAGATGATGGCATTAATGGCGAGTGCTGTATTGTGTATTGGCATGCTTTCAGGCTGCGGTGGATCTGGAGCTGGTGGAGGCGATTCAGCAAAGACATCAGCGGCGAATTCATCTAGTAAAAAAATAATTGGATTTGCACAGGTTGGTGCGGAAAGTGGTTGGAGAACAGCAGAAACTGACTCTATAAAATCAATTCCAACATTAGATCCTAACTTTGACTTGAAATTTTCTGATGGACAACAAAAACAAGAAAATCAAATAAAAGCCATAAGATCATTTATTGCACAAAAGGTAGATTTAATTGCTTTAGATCCAGTTGTTGAAACTGGCTGGGATACAGTACTTAAAGAGGCTAAGGATGCAAAAATTCCAGTAGTAATTGTTGATAGAAAAGTTACAGTTTCAGATGATTCACTTTATAAATGTTTCTTAGGTTCAGACATGGTTGCAGAGGGGAAAAAGGCTGCACAAATACTAATAGATCAATTCGGTAAAGACGCAACACTTAATATAGCAGAGCTTCAAGGAACAGTGGGGTCTACTGCAATGGTTGGAAGACAACAAGGGTTTAATGATGCAATAAAAGATTGTCCTAATTATAAGATAATAAAATCACAAACTGGAGATTTTACTCGTGCAAAAGGTAAAGAAGTTATGGAAGCATTTCTAAAATCAGATGGTGATAAAATAAATGTACTATGGTCTCATAATGATGATATGGCAATGGGAGCTATTCAAGCTATAGAGGAATATGGAAAGAAACCAGGAAAAGATATATTTATAGTTTCAGTTGATGGTATTAAAGATATATTCCAAGCAATGGTTGATGGTAAAGCTAATGCAACTGTTGAATGTAATCCGTTACTTGGACCTCAATTACTTGAAGTTGCTAAAAACATATTAGATGGTAAAGAAGTTGAAAGAACTATAAACTCAAAAGAAAGTCAATTCTTACAAAAAGATGCTGGAGCAGAATTACCAAACAGAAAATATTAATGATAGTATGCATAAGAGCTGGAATTCAATCCATGCTCTTATGTTAAAAAAGATGTAGTACGTACATGTTTGTAATTGTGTTAAAACAAGAGGAGTGATATAAGTGAGTGATTCTAATATAGTTTTAGAGATGAAAAATATTAGCAAGTTCTTTCCGGGTGTTAGAGCACTTTCAAATGTTGATTTTACACTAAGAAAAGGTGAAATCCATACGCTAATGGGAGAAAATGGTGCTGGAAAATCGACATTGATAAAGGTTCTTACAGGTGTTTATAAGATAGATGAAGGAACAATTATATTGAGGGGAAAAGAAATAAAAATATCATCTACTCAGGAAGCTCAGAGTCATGGAATTAGTACTGTTTATCAAGAAGTAAATCTATGTCCAAATCTATCAGTTGCAGAAAATGTATATATTGGACGTGAACCTAAGAAAAATGGAAGTATAGATTGGAAGAAAATGAATAGAAGTGCAGAGAAACTATTAGAAGAAAGGCTTAATTTAAAGGTAGATGTAAAGAAGGCCTTAAATAATTATTCGGTTGCAGTACAACAAATGGTAGCAATTGCACGTGCTGTAGATATATCTCAAGGTATATTAATCTTAGATGAACCAACATCAAGTTTAGATGATAAGGAAGTAAAGCAATTATTTAAAATTATGAAAAAATTTAAAGAAGAAGGTATGTCAATAATATTTGTTACTCACTTTTTAGATCAAGTATATGAGGTTTCAGATAAACTTACAGTGCTTAGAAATGGTGAGTTGGTCGGGACATATGATGCAGACAAACTTTCTAGGATAGAATTAGTTTCTAAAATGATTGGTAAAGACTATAGCGAGATAGAAAAAAGTACAAGAACAAAGAAAGTAGTTAATGATGAACAGAGAGAGAATTTAATATCAACAAATAATTTTGGAAGGTCTGGAACTATAAATCCATTTAATATAGAAATCAAGAAGGGGGAAATTCTTGGATTCGCAGGGCTTCTTGGGTCTGGTAGAAGCGAATGTGCGCGAACAATATTTGGGATAGATAGATCTACTAGTGGAAATATAACTATAAATGGAAAAAACTATTCGTATATTTATCCTCAAAAAGCAATAGAGGAAGGTTTGGGTTTTTGCCCAGAGGACAGAAAAGTTGAAGGAATAGTTGGCGATCTAACAATAAGAGAAAATATAATATTAGCATTGCAAGCTAATAGAGGAATATTTAAATATTTGCCGATGAAAAAACAACAAGAAATTTCACAAAAATATATAGATTTACTTAGAATCAAAACTCCAAGTATGGAGCAAAAAATAAGTAATTTAAGTGGTGGTAACCAACAAAAGGTAATATTAGCAAGATGGCTCGCAACAGAACCGCAATTATTAATTTTAGATGAACCAACAAGGGGAATTGATATAGGAGCAAAAGGTGAAATAACAGAATTAATATTAGCATTAGCTAAGCAAGGAATGACAATTTTGTTTATTTCGTCAGAGCTACCAGAAGTAGTTAAATGTTGTGACAGAGTAATTGTTCTTAGAGATAGAAATATTATCGGAGAACTAGTTGGAAATGAAATAGAGGAATCTAATATCATGAAAACTATAGCAGGAGGTGCTAGATAATATGGAAAATAATAAGAAACAAACTTTTTTCCTTAAAATTTATAATGCTAAAATATTTTGGCCATTAACGAGCTTAATAATATTACTTTTGTTTAATTTTATAATGACACCAAGTTTCTTAAGCATAAGTATGAAAGACGGGCATTTATTTGGAAATACTATAGATATACTAAACCGTGCAGCTCCATTAATATTGATATCTTTAGGAATGACTCTAGTAATTGCAACTCAAGGAATTGATATTTCAGTAGGGTCAATAATTGCAATAAGTGCAGCTCTTTCTGCAACTGTAATAGTTGATGGAGGTTCAGTTCCATTAGCAGTAGCAATAGGAATAATTAGTGGACTTGTATGTGGAATATGGAATGGTTTTTTAGTTTCGTATATAGGAGTACAACCAATGGTTGGAACATTAATTTTATATATTGTTGGTAGAGGAGTTGCTCAACTTATAACAGGAGGACAAATATTAACTTTTACTAATAAGGATTTCATATTTATAGGGACAGGCTACATATTGCTTCCTATAGCAATATTTATAGCTATTGCGGTAGCATTAATTATGTATTTTTTAATAAGGAGAACTGCTCTAGGATTATTTATTGAGTCTATAGGAGTTAACAATAATTCATGTAAATTCGCAGGAATTCAATCTAGGAAAGTTGTATTTTCACTTTATGTTATATGTGGAATGTTAGCAGGAATAGCAGGAATAATTTTATGCGCTAATATAAAAAGTGCTGATGCTAATAATGTTGGTTTGTGGTTAGAATTGGATGCAATCCTTGCAACAGTTATAGGTGGGACGTCTATGGCAGGAGGACGGTTTTATCTTTCAGGGACAGTTGTAGGGGCATTGTTCATACAAACATTAACTACAACAATTTATAGCTTAGGCGTTGCACCTGAAATTACATTAGTTGTTAAAGCGATAGTAGTTATAGTTGTATGTATAATTCAATCTCCTGAATTTAGAAAAATTCTTAAGATAAAGAAAAATACAAAAATCAATCTAAAAGAAAAAGAGGTGATTAAAGCATGAATAAGCTAATAGGAAAGAAGAACGCATTTAAGATAAACAAAGATTATATTGCAATTTATGCTACAATCGCATTATTTATAGGATTATTTCTAATAGGATCAGTATTATATAAAAGTTTTTTATCAGCACAAGTATTTACTAACTTGTTCATTGATAATGCATATTTAATAGTGGTGGCAATTGGGGAAGCAGTTGCAATATTAACTGGTGGAATAGATCTTTCAGTTGGATCAATGATAGCTTTTGTAAGTATGATTACAGCAAGTTTATTGCAAAAAGGAGTAAATCCTTTTTTAGTAATGCTAATAGTTCTTATTGTTGGAATTATTTTTGGAACAGTTCAGGGCATCTTGATTCAAAAGTTTAAACTACATCCTTGGATAGTTACACTTGCAGGAATGTTCTTTGCAAGAGGAGCTAGTTATATTATAAGCATTGATACAATTATAATTGATAATCCAGTTTTTACAGAAATCTCATCATATAGAATATCAATATTACCAGATGCCTTTATATCAATTAATGTTATCGTTAGCCTGATAGTTGTCGCTGCTGCATTTTATATGATGAAGTTTACAAGGTTCGGAAGAACCGTGTATGCAATTGGTGGAAATGAAAATTCAGCTAAATTAATGGGATTACCAGTGGAAAGAACCAAAATACTTGTATATACATTTTCGGGTTTCTGTTCATCTTTAGGTGGTTTATTGTTTACAATATATACTCTTTCAGGTTATGGTCTTCATTGTAATGGAATGGAAATGGATGCCATAGCAGCGTGCGTAATTGGAGGTATATTATTAACAGGTGGATATGGAAATATAATTGGACCATTATTTGGTGTATTAACTACAGGAATTATTCAAAGTCTTATAATGTTTGATGGAACACTAAATTCATGGTGGACTAAAATAGCGGTTGGAATGTTATTGTTCATATTTATTGTATTGCAGAGAATTATTGTAATTAGAGATGAAAGGCGAAAAAATGCTTCATCTTCTTAATCAAACTAAATAATATAATATGGATTAATATAATAAAATGAGCATTTGTATGATCTTTTAAAATAAGAAAGCACAAATGTTCATTTTATTTTTGAACGAATGTAATATATTTAAATAAATATATATGCCAAGTATTGGTAGTTTGGGCTATAATTTAATATATAGGCTTGTTAATTATAAGTATAGTTAATAATAAAATTTGAAATATAGATGTGCTAATTTGTGGATGATAGATATGATTTATACAAATGTTTTGGAGGTATAGGGTGAATAGTTTAAAAACATATTTTATGAATAAGAGCATAGGGGATAAACTCATATTTTATTTTTTTGGAGTAATCCTCATTGTTACTATTACTATTACTACTTTGGGAAATTTACTATATAAAGATTCAATTAACTTTTCACAAAATGAAAACACTAATCAAATAATAAAACAAATAAATAGCAATATTGAATCTTATGTTAATAATACTGAAAACATTATAAATTATATGTCAATCGATCCTAGAATAATAAAATTCCTTAATGATAATAAATCTGAAGATACTGATATTGAAGACGAAGCGTATAAATCTATTTATAACTTTGTTAAATTCAATCCGGAAATAGCTGGAATAATGGTGGTAAACACTAATGGTGGTTATATAAGTGATGTAATGAACAGAGTATCAAGAGATCCTTTATATAATGAAGAATGGTATACAAAGGCTTATAATAAGCCTGAAACTATACACCTATTTACTAAACCAATAGGTAGGAACATTGATAATATTTTTCGCTATTCTGCTGATGAAGTCTTCTCTATGTCTAAAGCTGTTGTGGATTCATCTACTAACCAAATAAAAGGTGTAATACTTATTGATATAAAATTAGATGCAATCAAGAAAATTATTGAGAATTCAAGACCAGGAACTGCGGGTTTTATTTATATTATGGATATGAACAAAGAGATTGTTTATACTCCTGTTAATAATATAGTATATAGAATTAAAAATGAATGGATAGAGAATATTAACAACGATATAATAATAAAAAATATTAATGGAGAAAATTATCAATTGACAAAGATTGATTCAAAATATACAGGATGGGAAACAATTGGAGTATTTCCTGAAAGTGAGAGTTTACGAGTTATTAAATATATAAGATATTATTCTTTTGTAGTAGCTATTTTGGCATTAATAATAGCTGAAATTTTAGTTATAATCTTTACAAGATCTATTGTAAATCCAATTCAAAAATTAAAAAGGTTAATGAGAAAAGCTCAAGAAGGAGATTTAACAGTATCATTTAATGCTAAGTATAATGATGAAATAGGGGAACTTGGCGGCTCTTTTAATACCATGGTAAAAGAAATAAATAATCTTATAAAATTAGTACAAATCGAAGAAAAAAATAAAAGGCTGGCTGAAATGAATGTTTTACAGGCTCAAATAAAGCCGCATTTTATGTATAACACTTTAGATACTATAAGGTGGATGGCAGAAGAACATAATGAAGAAGATATAGTGGAGATAATAGAAGCCTTTACTAACTTGCTTAGAATAAGCTTAAGTAAAGGAAAAGAAATAATAAGCGTCAAAGAAGAACTGAGTCATGTACAAAGCTACTTAATTATTCAGAAAATAAGATATGAAGACAAGCTTGATTACGAAATTCAATTTGATAAAGAAATACTTGATTATAAGTTAATAAAATTAATATTACAGCCCATTGTTGAAAATGCAATTTACCATGGAATAAAAGAAAAGCGTGGCAATGGGAAGATTTTAATTACAGGAAAAATTGAAAATAATTTATTATGTTTTACTGTAGCTGATAATGGAAAAGGTATGGATGAAGAAACATTAAATAAAATAAATAATATGCTTAATAATAACGATGGGAATAGGAATCAGATTGGATATGGAATTTTTAATGTAAATGAAAGAATAAAGCTTATACATGGAAGTGAGTATGGGTTAGTCTACAGAAGTATTCTTGGAGAGGGGACAATTGTTGAGCTTAGACATCCAATAATTGAGCCAGAATAATATTAGGTCATAATGAAAATAGGTAAAATCCGGATATCGGATTTTACCTATTTATATTTTATCAAATAAGGGGAGTGGTAAATATTAGGATTGTAGAGAGTCTATTATTTCTTTCTGGAAGGTTAATGAAATATATTCTAAAATCATCAATCAATATTTACCACTTTTATATAAATAAGATTTATAGCACTATTAATCAGAATTTCCAAGCGGCACTAGAAAACTTTAGTTCGTTTTTGAATGTTGAAAGTTTAGTGTCATTATTAATTACTACACATTCAACTCCAACCATATCAGCCCAATCTAATAATTGTTCTTCATCAACATAGAATGAGAAGCTAGTATGGTGAGCACCACCAGCCATAATCCATGCTTTAGCACCTTCTTTTAATGATGGTTGTGGTTTCCAAAGAACGCTTGCTACTGGTAAGTTAGGCATATCTTCAGTTACTTCAACACAATCAACACTATTAACAATTAAACGGAATCTGTTACCCATATCAATTAATGAAGCAGCAACAGCTGGACCAGAAGCACCTTTAAATACTAAACGAGCTGGATCTTCTTTGCCTCCAATTCCAAGTGGGTGTACTTCAATAACTGGCTTAGTTGCAGCAAGTGTTGGACATATTTCAAGCATGTGTGCACCAAGAATCAATCCATTTTCTGAATCCATGTTATAAGTGTAATCTTCCATCAATCCTGTACCTTTTCCACCAGCCATGATTTTCATAGCTCTAAGAAGTGCAGCAGTCTTCCAATCTCCTTCAGCACCAAAGCCATAACCTTCAGCCATTAGATGTTGAACAGCAAGACCTGGAAGCTGTTTCATTCCGTGAAGTGCTTCGAAGTTAGTTGTGAAAGCTGTATATCCTCTTGCATCCAAGAAAGTTCTTAAACCAATTTCAATTTTAGCTTGTTCACGGATAGAGTCTATAGAAGCTTTAGGATCTATATCATATAATTTAGAGTACTCAGCCATAAGTTCATCTATTTGATCTTCTGTAACTGTATCCATTGATTTAACTAGGTCACCAACTCCATAGTAATCAACTATCCAACCAAATTTAATTTGAGCTTCTATTCTATCACCATCAGTAACGGCTACATTTCTCATGTTATCTCCGAAACGAGCAACCTTAATACTGTGTCCTTCAGTAAATGCAACAGCAGGAGCCATCCATTTAGCTATATCAGCAGAAACAGAAGCATCTGTCCAGTGACCAACTACTATTTTACGAGCTATTTCAAGTCTAGCTCCAATATATCCAAATTCTCTATCTCCATGAGCTGCTTGGTTTAAGTTCATGAAGTCCATATCAATTGTTCCCCAAGGAATTTCTTTATTAAATTGAGTATGGAGATGAAGTAATGGTTTTCTTAGTTCAGTTAAACCATGAATCCACATTTTAGCTGGTGAGAATGTATGCATCCAAGTAATTATACCAGCACAGTTTTCATCGTTATTAGCATCGTTGCATACTTTTCTAATTGAAGGAGAATCAGTAGCAACTGTTTTAAAGACTATTTTATAAGGTAAATCCTTTTTGTTTAATTCATCAACTATTATCTTTGAATTATCAGATACTTGCTCTATTACTTCAGGACCATATAGATGTTGACTTCCTGTAATAAACCAAAATTCATAATTTTTTACTTTTAACATTTAACATTCCTCCTAATATATAAAGTGAAACTTTTTAAGTGGAATTTTAACTCCACCTTGAATTTATACCCTTAAGGGGCACCTAGTCCAGGAGCTTGCGGCCGTTATCTCTCACTTAAGAAGATGGAGTACTACGGATGCTAGCTATTGGATAAATAAAAATGCTTATCTAAATTTAGTATACCTTTTCATGAGTACAAACAAGTTTTTGATGTATGTACAAGCTTATTATAATACAATAATGTTGTACATACAAGATGTAAAATGAAAAAAATAAAAAATATTAACTTTCCAGATAGACATTATTATGGTTTAAATTAGGTAAAGACAGCCTTGCAGTGAAATTTATATTTGAGATTACGATAAAAATTATTAAAGTAGATGATGTATGGTTAACCTTTGTGTTTAAATAAATTTTAGAAAAAACTATTGATATATATAGGGAATAGAGATATAATCAAATCATCAAGTGCGTACAACTTTTTGAAATATACTTTTAAAGAAATCGATTTATATTTTAAGAAGTTATTGCATAGTTATTTGATGAAAGTAGTTGAAAAAGATGAAAGAAGCTGAAACAAAGCACGAATTAATAGAAAATTACTATATCAGCCTAATAGAAGAAAACAAGGTTTCAGCAGGAGACCAATTACCTTCCGAAAATGAAATAGCCAACTTATTTAATGTAAGTAGGCACACTGTAAGACAAGCTCTTACTTATTTAGTACAAGAAGGCTGGATATATAAAGAAAGAGGAAAAGGAAGCTTTTACTCTAACAAAAAAACTAATGAAGTTAAAAAAAATGTTGCTGTTCTTACAACTTATATATCAGATTATATTTTTCCTAAAATTATATCAGGTATAGAGGAAGAATTAAGACGTAAGGGATATAATTTATTATTATTTAATAGTAACAACGACATTGAGAATGAAAGAAGATGTTTTGAGGATATCATAAACCAAGATATATCAGGACTAATAGTTGAACCAGCACAAAGTACAATAAATAACCTGCATCATGATAGCATTAAAAAGTTAGAAAAGAACAATATAAAATATATTGCAATAAATGCTAATTGTGATGAAGAAAATTCTGCATATATTGTAGTAGATGATGAACAGGGAGGGTACAAGCTTACTAATTATTTATTAGAACTTGGTCATAGAAACATAGCTGCATTATTTAAAGCAGATGATTTACAAGGTGAAAAGAGAAGAAGGGGTTACATAAAGGCCCTAAACGAATATGACTTGAGTTTTAACAAAAGTATAGTAGGAGAATATATAACTGATAATCAAGAGATGTATATAGACCAGTTTATAAAGAAGATTTTAAATCTTGAAGAAAAGCCAACCGCAATTGTTTGCTATAATGATAAGGTTGCTTGAAGGTAATAGATAATTGTAGAAAAGAAAATATAGAGATACCAAAAGATTTATCAATAGTAAGTTTCGATGATTCTAGTTTAGCAGTTTCATCAGGTGTTAAACTTACAACAATAAAGCATCCGAAAGAAGAAATGGGAATAAGAGCAGCCAAATGCATTATAGATATGATTGAGGGAAGAATAGATAAGCCTCAATACACATACAGTGCTGAACTTATTGTTAGAGATTCTTGTTCTAGAGTTTAAATTTTATCTTTGCTTTAGATGACTTGATTTTGGGTTACTGGAGCAAAGATAAACTTTAATGATATATATTAGATATTATTTTTTTATGTACGCTTGTACGTACATACATACAACAAGCAGATAGG
Source organism: Clostridium sp. MF28 (assembly GCF_002969175.1). NCBI lineage: Bacteria > Bacillati > Bacillota > Clostridia > Eubacteriales > Clostridiaceae > Clostridium > Clostridium sp. MF28. The sequence goes on along the minus strand of NZ_CP014331.1, from coordinate 2,423,792 downwards.
GGTGTTTAAATGTTAGAGAAATTAAAGGAAAAAGTTTATGAAGCTAATATGGAACTTCAAAGAAAAGGTCTTGTAATCTACACTTGGGGAAATGTTAGTGAAATCGATAGAGAAACTGGATTAGTAGTTATAAAACCAAGTGGTGTTGATTATGATACTATGAAAGCAGAAGATATGGTAGTTGTAGACTTAGAAGGAAATGTTGTAGAAGGAAAGTATAAACCTTCAACAGATACTCCAACTCACTTAGTTATGTATAAAACTTATCCGAGTGTTGGAGGCGTTGTTCATACTCATTCAGATTGGGCAACAACTTTTGCTCAGGCAGGAATGAGTATACCAGCTTTTGGGACAACACATGCAGATTATTTTTATGGGGATATTCCTTGTACTCGGGATCTAACAGATGAAGAAATTAGTGGAGAATATGAAAAAGAAACAGGAAATGTAATAGTTGAAACTATTGGAGATAAAAATCCATTAGAAGTTCCAGCTATTGTAGTTAAAAACCATGGTCCTTTCGCTTGGGGAAAAGATGCTAATTCAGCAGTTTACAATGCAGTAGTATTAGATAAAGTTGCTGAAATGGCATATAAGACAATGACTTTAAACAAAGATGTAAAGGGTGTCAAACAGCACCTTTTAGATAAACATTATCTTAGAAAACATGGTGCGAATGCATATTATGGACAATAAGATATCATAGTATAAACCAACATATTTTTAAGGAGAATTTTTAATCAGCAATTGGAACTCCTTTGTAAATTCTCCTTAATAAGTATGAATTAAAAAGTGACGTATAAAATTGAAGTTAAAAAAGAAAATGTCTAAATTTAATATTATGAAACATAAATATTAAATGGAAGGTAAATATGCAAATAATAGTTTGTTGCTAAATAACAAACAAAATATATAAAGAGGAGATGTTAATAAAATGAGATTTTTCTTAGACACAGCAAATGTGGAACACATTAAAGAAGCAAATGAAATGGGAGTAATATGTGGTGTAACAACAAATCCATCATTAATAGCAAAAGAAGGAAGAGACTTCAATGAAGTAATAAAAGAAATTACAGAAATAGTTGATGGACCAATAAGTGGAGAAGTTGTAAGTGAAGATGCTGAAGGAATGATAAAAGAAGGAAGAGAAATTGCAGCAATTCATAAGAATATGATAGTAAAGATTCCAATGACAGCTGAAGGATTAAAGGCAACTAAAGTATTAGCAAGTGAAGGAATTAAAACAAATGTAACATTAATATTCTCAGCAACTCAGAGCTTACTTGCAGCAAATGCAGGAGCAACATATGTAAGCCCATTCCTTGGAAGAGTAGATGACATCTCAATGATAGGTATGGATTTAGTTAGAGATATAGCAGAAATATTTGCAGTTCATGGAATAGAAACAGAAATAATAGCAGCAAGCGTAAGAAATCCAATTCATGTAATAGAAGCAGCAAAAGCAGGCGCAGATATATCAACAGTACCTTATAGTTTAGTAATGCAAATGTTAAAACACCCATTAACAGATCAAGGATTAGAAAGATTCAAAGCAGACTGGGCAGCAGCATTTGGAAAATAAATTGCCGAAGTAAGGAACAAGCTTTTGTTCCGGTTTCTAAGAAATTTTAACGGGTGCTTCTAAGATTACAAGTTGTACCCAAAATGCTAGTCTCAAAAACAAGTTTTGAACAAGCGTTTTGGAACAACTTATAACCAAGAAGCACAACCGTCAAAATTTCTAATGAAACACTTCACAAAACATGTTCCTTACTTCTAGCATAGATATTTTTCAAAGTATAGTAATAATATAAAGAGTAATATCTATAGGATACATTTTAAAAATACAAGAGTAATTTATAGATATAATGGCTAGATTCTGAAATTAGGAAAGTGTAAATGTTTATGGATAAATATTTTGATATAATGCTTTCGCAAAAGTATGACTATCATTTATGATTTATTCATGTTCCAAATGACAGAGATAAAAATATATATTCTTAAGAATATAAGAATATAAGAATATAAGAAGTTAAGAATGAAAGAATTTAAGAATATAGGAATTTAAGAATTTATAAATGAAAACATAAAACAACTTCAAAAGGTGTGGTAAAATAGGAACCTTTTGAAAAGATAATGAAGGATAGCTAAGATTATTTCAGGTTTGAAATGAATTCGAAGCGCAGCATGGGACTTAATTAGCACAACTAAGAACTTATAAAAAAATATGTCTATGAAATGAGGATAAAGATGAGTAGAGAATTAGATAAATTATCTATTAACGCAATAAGAGTATTATCAGCAGATGCTATTGAAAAATCAAAATCAGGACATCCAGGTTTACCACTTGGATCAGCTACAATGGCTTATACATTATGGACAAAGATGAATCATAATGGAAAGAACCCTGAATGGGATAACAGAGATAGATTTGTATTATCAGCAGGACATGGTTCAATGCTTGAATATTCATTGCTACATTTATTTGGATATGGACTTACAGTTGAAGATATTAAAAACTTTAGACAATTCGGAAGTTTAACACCAGGACATCCAGAGTTTGGTCATACAAAAGGTGTTGAAATAACAACAGGACCACTTGGACAAGGTATTTGTAATGCAGTAGGTTTTGCTATAGCAGAAGCACATCTTGCAGAAAAATTCAATAAACCAGATTATAGCGTAGTTGATCACTATACATATGCTATAGTTGGAGACGGATGCCTTATGGAAGGTATCTCAGGAGAAGCGTCATCTCTTGCTGGAACTTTAGGTCTTGGAAAATTAGTTGTATTATATGATTCGAATAATATTTCAATTGAAGGAAATACAGACATAGCATTTAGAGAAGATGTAGCTAAGAGATACGAAGCTTATGGATGGCAAGTGCTAAATGTAGCAGATGGAAATGATATAGATACTATAGAAAAAGCAATAGAAGCAGCTAAAGCAGAAACAACAAAACCATCTATTATAATAGTTAAAAATCAAATTGGTTTTGGATGTCCAGCAAAACAAGGAAAAGCTTCAGCACATGGTGAACCTTTAGGAGCTGAAAATGTAATTGCTATGAAGGAAAACTTAGGATGGAAGACAGAGCCTGCATTCTACGTACCAGACGAAGTGTACACAAATATGAATGAACACATAGCAAAAGGTGAAAAGACTGAAGAAGCTTGGAATCAGCTATTCAAAGCATATGCAAAAGCTTATCCAGAACTTGCAGCAGAATATACTAAATGGATGAGTGGAGAACTTGATAAAGAAGCTTTATTAAACAACGAAGAACTTTGGAGCTTTGATAAAGAAATGGCTACAAGAGAATCTTCAGGAATAATGATAAATAGATTAGCTAAACTAATTCCAAACTTCATTGGAGGATCAGCAGATTTAGCTCCATCTAACAAAACTCATATGAACGATAGAGGAGATTTCTCAGCAGAAGATAGAAGTGGATCAAACCTTCACTTTGGAGTTAGAGAACATGCTATGGCAGCTATCGCTAACGGAATGTATGCTCATGGAGGACTTAAAGTATTCTGTGCAACATTCTTTGTATTCAGTGATTACATGAAGGGTGCTATGAGATTATCAGCTCTTATGAATCTTCCAGTAGCTTATGTATTAACACATGATAGCATTGGAGTAGGGGAAGACGGGCCAACTCATGAACCAATAGAACAATTAGCAGCTCTTAGAAGTATGCCAAACATGACAGTATTTAGACCAGCAGATTCAAAAGAAACTGCAGCAGCTTGGTACTATGCTGTAACTAATGGAACTACTCCAACATCATTAGTATTAACAAGACAAAAGTTACCACTATATGATGGATGTCCTAAGAGAGCATTAAAGGGTGGATATATCTTAAAAGATTCTAAGAAAGAAACTCCAGATGTACTTCTAATGGCATCAGGGTCAGAAGTAGAATTAATCTACAAAGCAGCAGCTGAATTAGAAGCTAAAGGTATAGATGCAAGAGTTATCAGTATGCCATCATTTGAATTATTTGATGCTCAAGATGAAGCCTATAAAGAATCAGTTATGCCAAATAAAGTTCGTGCAAGAGTTGCAGTAGAAGCATTAACAAGCTTTGGATGGCATAAATATGTAGGTCTTGATGGAGATGTTATATCTTTAGATACTTTTGGAGCATCAGGTAAAGCAGAAATCCTATTCGAGAAATTTGGATTCACTGTAGAAAATGTTGTTGAAAAGGCTATTAATGTAGCAAAGAAATAGATATTAAAGTAATCAAATCTACGATATAGTAGAGGAAATTTAGTGATTATAGTAAAACTTTAGAAAAATAGATTTAACCTTAAAATATTAATAAATATAGCTAAACATATATAAAAAGATTTGGATTAAAAGTGTGTAAATTAATTAATCTATAAATATATTAAAACCAATCTATTCATTATTATAAAAGTTAAAATTATTAAAAGATATGTATGAAGATGTGTGAAAAGATTAGTGTGAAATTATGTAATTACAATAATAAATTATTGGTTAGAAATATATTTATAGATTTTTAATAAATGTATATAAATTAATATGACAATAAAGCAGTTTTAGAATTTAATAAAATTATTTATCTAATGTCTAGTCATTATTGCATTCCGATCTTACATTGAGCTGGGGACGGTAACGGTATGAGGGCTGGACATTAGGTGATTATAAGAGTTATTTTGTATTAGGTTTAGTAATATTACAATGGAATGATATTCAGAAGAGATTAGAAATTATTTTAAAATTAAGATTTATTTAATTTAACTATAATAATAATATAAATTTATCACATAATAAGTAAACGATTTAAAAAAATTACACGTAGTGGAGGTTTTTATGGGATTAGAGATGAGCAATATAAAAAATGCCATTATTAATGGTAAGACAGTGCTTGGTATTGAACTAGGTTCAACTAGAATTAAAGCAGTTTTAATAGATGAAAATAATACTCCAATAGCTTCAGGGAGCCATGATTGGGAAAATAAATATGTTAATAATATTTGGACTTATGGTTTAGATGATATCTGGACTGGCGTTCAAGATAGTTATAAGAAGATGGCTGAAGATGTCAAAGAAAAATATGGAGTTACTATTGAAACAATAGGCGCAATTGGATTCAGTGCTATGATGCATGGATATATGGTTTTTAATAAAGAGGGAGATCTTTTGGTGCCGTTCCGTACATGGCGTAACACTATTACTGAAAAAGCCTCAGAAAAATTAACAAAATTATTTAACTATCATATCCCTCAAAGATGGAGTATTGCTCATCTTTACCAAGCAATATTAAACGGTGAAGAACATGTGGCTGATATAGATTTCCAAACAACTTTAGAAGGATATATTCATTGGAAATTAACAGGTGAAAAAGTTATAGGTGTTGGAGAGGCATCTGGAATGTTCCCTATTGATATAGATACAAAGAATTATAATGCACGTATGATTGATCAATTTGATGAGTTAGTAGCTCCTAAGAATTTTTCATGGAAACTTGGAGATATTTTACCAAAGGTATTGTTAGCTGGAGAAAATGCAGGCGTACTTACTGAAGAAGGTGCAAAGCTTTTAGATGTTACAGGGCAATTAAAAGCAGGTATTCAATTCTGCCCTCCAGAAGGTGATGCAGGAACAGGAATGGTTGCAACTAACAGTATTGCAAAGCGTACAGGTAATGTATCAGCAGGAACATCTGTTTTTGCTATGATCGTACTTGAAAAAGAGTTATCAAAAGCATATGAAGAAATAGACTTAGTTACAACTCCTACTGGTAATTTAGTGGCTATGGTTCATTGTAATAACTGTACTTCGGATCTCAATGCTTGGGTTGGATTATTTAAAGAATTTGCAGAGGCATTTGGTGTAGAAGTTGATATGAATAAGTTATTTGCAACTCTATATAATAAGGCACTTGAAGGGGATTCGGATTGTGGCGGATTATTAGCTTATAATTACTTCTCAGGTGAGCATATAACTGGTTTTGAAGAAGGACGCCCACTATTTGTACGTTCAGCAGAGAGTAAATTCAATCTAGCTAATTTTATGCGTGTACATTTATTTACATCATTAGGAGCGCTAAAAACTGGTTTGGACCTTCTTCTTAAAGAGGAAGGTGTTAAGGTCGATGAAATGTTAGGACATGGGGGTTTATTTAAGACTAAAGGTGTAGGACAAAAGATAATGGCAGCAGCTATAGATGCACCAGTTTCTGTGATGGAAACTGCTGCTGAAGGCGGAGCGTGGGGAATTGCAGTACTTGCATCTTATATGATAAATAAAGATGAAAATGAGACATTAGACGATTATCTTACAAATAAAGTGTTTGCAGGACAAATAGGTACAAAAATAGATCCAGATTCTAAAGATGTTGAAGGATTTAATGAATTTATAAAACGCTACACTAGTGGGCTTGCTATTGAAAGAACAGCGATAGATAGCCTTAAATAGAAAGTATGATTAATAAGGTTGAATTCAATAAAAAGGATTCAACCTTATTATCTATTATCTATAAATAATAAAGGAATAGATAAAAAATATACAATTTGTGTTTATATTATAACTCACCTCAATTATAGATATTTCGATTCATAAAGATTGTAAAAATATCATTGAAGCGGCTAAGAATCAGCTTATATATACTTTAGCATGCTCTGATTTCTAGTTTAACAAGTTAAAATTGAACATTTTATTGCAACGAATCCTAGATGTATGCACATTGGTAAAGAAATATAATAAAATTGTACATACAATATAAAAAAAACTATTGCTATAGTGATGAAAACGATATATAATAAATACATGAAGTACGTACAACATATTAACAAGTACTTCTTCTAAAATTATAACACATTAAGAGTTAGAGTATGTGTATCAGATAGAAGTGACAAGATAGGCTATTCTCAATTTGTACAAGCAGGATACATATATAAATAAATGTTAATGTAAATTTTTATTATGATAATAAAGAAGAATATTGATGTACTTACAAGATATATATCATAGAGCATATATAGGAAAATGTATTTTCCATGATATATATTCAAATTATATGAATAATATCAATCAAACATTAAACAATAATATTTACTAGGATAGGGGAGGAATTTTATGAATGAAAAGCACATTACTTTATGTAACAAATTATTATACTATCTAGTAGCTCCTGGCTTATTACTATATTTTATTTCTATCGATTCAGGAATAATTACTTCTTCTTTTGGTGTACTAGCTATATTTGGATTAGCCATTTTGCTTGGAGTAGGAATACCAATGATTTATAAGAGAAAGAATCCAGAGTATAAATTCAATATTAGTAGTAAATATGCTAATGCTATGGCTATATTAGTTATTCTTGAGTTAACTTATAATATGTCAAAATAAATAAGAACATGTCTGAATTTGATGAAAACGTATTAATAAAGTTTAATTTTTGGTTATAAGTGTATTAAAAAAATTATATTGTTTTAATAATTTAGAATATTAACTTTTAGTCCACTTTAATTTATCAGAAATGATAACTATTAAGCAGATTAAAAGAAAATATAAATTTATAATTTATTATATGGGAAGTTGAAGGGAGAAAATATTATGAAGAAAAAATTAATGGCTATGTTATTATCAATGGCATTACTAGGTTCTATCGGTGGATGTAGTGTAACAACTAGTGCTCCAAACTCAGATGCAGATAATTCTAAAACAGAGTCACAGGGAAAAACTGACGGGGGATCAGGAAGCGGAAAAACAATAGGTATTTTAATGCCAACTAAATCTTCTGAACGTTGGATAAATGATGGAAATGACATGGTAAAACAGTTAAAAGATCTTGGCTATAATACAGATCTTCAATATGCTGAAGACGTTGTAGAAACTCAAGTATCACAAGCAGAAAACTTAATTACAAAAGGTGTTAGTGGCTTAGTAATTGCAAATATCGATGGTGAATCTTTAACTGATGTTTGTCAAAAGGCTAAAGATGCAGGAATTCCTGTTATAGCTTATGACCGTTTAATTAAAAATACTGCAAATGTAGACTATTACATTTCTTTTGATAATAAACTTGTAGGAAACCAAATGGGTCAATATATAGAAAAGAAATTAGATTTAAAAAATGCACAAAAATCATTTAACATAGAATTATTTGCTGGATCTCCAGATGATAATAATGCTCATATGTTCTTTGAAGGTGCAATGGAAGTACTTCAACCATATATAGATTCTAAGAAATTAACTGTAGTTTCAGGTCAAACTAAATTTGATGAAATCTGTACATTAAGATGGGATGGAGCTTTGGCACAATCAAGAATGGAAAATATATTAACTGCTAACTACTCAGGTGGTAAAAAAGTTGATGCTGTATTATCTCCTTATGATGGTATAAGCCGTGGTGTTGTAGAAGCGTTAAGAAGTGTTGGATATGGTTCAGGGGATCTTCCATGGCCAGTAATTACAGGTCAAGATGCAGAAACAGCTTCAATTAAATCTATAATTGCGGGAGAGCAAACATCAACAATATTCAAAGATACAAGAAAATTATCAGCTCAAGCTGTTAAAACAATCGATGCAGCTATTAAAGGTCAAAAAGCTGAAGTTAATGATGAGAAGACTTACAACAATGGAGTAAAAGTTGTACCATCTTACTTATGTCAACCTGTATCTGTAGATAAAACAAACTATAAAGAAGTTCTAATTGATTCAGGATATTTAAAAGAAGCAGATCTTTCTAAATAAGATTAACAGCAGTAATGATAGTGCGGACAACTTTGTTGCACTATCATTCAAATAAGGAGGGGCGTGACGTATGTTAAAAGACAATGATATTATTCTTGAAATGATAAATATAACTAAGACATTTCCTGGTGTAAAAGCACTAGATAATGTTAATTTAAGAGTGCAATCAGGAGAAATTCATTCTCTTTGTGGAGAAAATGGAGCAGGTAAATCAACTTTAATGAAGGTATTAAGTGGAATATATCCTCACGGATCATACGAAGGTGCAATTCTATATAATGGAAAGGCATGTAAATATAAAGGCATAAAAGACAGTGAGGCAGATGGAATAGTTATTATACATCAAGAATTAGCTTTGAGTCCACATCTTAGTATAGGAGAAAATATATTTATAGGAAACGAAATTGCAAGTCATGGAGTTATAGACTGGCAAGAGGTAAGAATTAGAACTAAAGAATTACTTAAAAAGGTCGGATTAGATGAAGACCCAGATACAATAGTTAACACACTTGGTGTTGGTAAACAACAATTAATTGAAATTGCAAAGGCATTATCAAAGAACGTAAAATTATTAATTCTAGATGAACCGACTGCATCATTAAATGAGGATGACAGTGAAAATTTATTAAAATTAATGTTAGAGTTGAAATCACAAGGAATTACATGTATTTTAATTTCACATAAGTTAAATGAGGTTTCAAGAGTATGTGACTCTATAACAGTACTACGTGATGGAGCTAGTATTGAAACATTAGATGCCTCTGGAGGGCAAATCTCAGAGGATAGAATTGTTAAAGGGATGGTTGGTCGTGAACTTACAGACCGTTATCCAAAAAGAACTCCTAAAATTGGAGATGTGATGTTTGAAATAAAGGATTGGAATGTATATCATCCAGATTATCCGGATAGAAAAATGGTTGATAATGTAAATATAAAAGTTAGAAAAGGCGAAGTACTTGGAATTGCCGGGCTTATGGGTGCTGGAAGAACTGAACTTGCAATGAGCATTTTTGGTAGAACATATGGACAAAAGATTTCTGGTAGCATTTTAAAAGAAGGTAAAGAGATTCATATTAAGACAGTTAAAGATGCAATTAATGCAGGTATTGCTTATGTAACTGAAGATAGAAAAGAAGCAGGTTTAAACCTAATTGATGATATTCGTCACAACATTTCAATAGCATCATTAGGCAAAATTTCAAATAATGGTGTTATAAATGAACAAGTTGAGATTTTAGCTGCAGAAGAATTTAGAAAATCAATGAAAATCAAAACCCCAAGTATATTACAAATTACAGGAAACTTAAGTGGTGGAAATCAACAAAAAGTAGTACTTTCAAGATGGGTTTATGCAGAGCCAGACTTACTAATTCTTGATGAACCTACTAGGGGAATTGACGTTGGAGCAAAATACGAAATATATACAATTATAAATGATTTGGTAGCTCAAGGAAAAGCAGTTATTGTAATTTCATCCGAATTACCTGAAGTCCTTGGATTAAGTGACAGAATCTATGTCATGAACGAAGGAAAGATTATTGGAGAATTAGATAAGAAAGATGCTACTCAAGAAGTTATCATGAGTAAAATTGTTGCATCAAAATAGGGAGGTAGTAAAATGAGTGAAGCAAGAGTTGAAGAAAAAAAAGTTGCAAAAAATACATTTAATAAATTTATGAAAGACAATGGTATGCTAGTTGCATTATTGGTGGTAGTAGTTATATTCTCGATTTTAACTAAGGGAGTTATGTTAAAATCACTTAACATAACAAATTTAATTCAGCAAAATGGTTACGTACTTATTCTTGCAGTTGGAATGCTTTTAGTAGTTATTGTAGGTACGGTCGATCTTGCGGTTGGTTCAGTGTGTGCCTTTGTTGGAGCAATAGCCGGTGTTCTTATGGTTAATAAAGGAATGAATCCGGTAGTATCTGTTGTTCTATCACTTTTAATAGGTGCAGCTGTTGGAGCTGTACAAGGATATTGGATTTCGTATAAAGCAATTCCAGGATTTGTTGTAACATTAGCGGGACAATTAATCTTTAGAGGATTCTCAATGATAATATTAAATGGTAAGACAATAGCTCCATTCCCAAATGAATTTGCGAACTTAGGATCTGGATTCATACCTCCACTATTCTACTTTAAAATGGGTGATATTTACTTAGTAGGATCAGCAATGATTATAGGTGTTATACTATCAGCAATCATGGTATTTAATAATATAAAAGGAAGAAAGAAACTTCAAAAATATAATTTCAATGTTGATCATAATTCAATGTTCCTTGCTAAAAATATAATATCAGTTGTAGTAATTATGGGTGGAAGCTTTGTATTAGCATCTTATAAAGGTATACCAAATATATTAATAATAGCAGGAGTATTAATAGCAATTTACTCATTCATTACTACTAAAACAGTATTTGGTAGACAAGTATATGCAGTTGGTGGTAATAAAAAAGCAGCAGCTTTATCAGGTGTAAACGTTGATAAGATTACATTCTTAGTATTTGTAAATATGGGATTGATGGCAGCATTAGCAGGACTCGCTTATGCAGCACGTGTTAACTCAGCACAACCTAAAGCTGGTGTTAACTTCGAATTAGATGCTTTAGCAGCTTGCTATATAGGTGGTGCATCTACAGCAGGTGGTACTGGAAGAATTTTAGGAGCAGTTGTTGGTGGACTTGTAATGGGAGTACTTAATAATGGTATGTCTTTAATGGGAGTTGATAATAACTGGCAACAAGCTATCAAAGGATTTGTATTATTATTCGCTGTAGTATTCGACTTATATTCAAAGAAAAAGAAATAAATATAGCAGCAATATAAGAAATGGTTTCTTCAAACTTTAAAACATAGTTTGTTAATAAAATGTGTTAAATAAATTAAGAAAAAGAAAATGTATGAGGTTAAGGTAAGTTCTGCACTAAATATTTTATATATGTGCAGAACTTGCCTTTTACTATTACGTATAATTTGAAAGATATATCGTTAAGAGTAAGTATTAAATAGTACTACTTATAATACTTTGTTTTTAGATATGTATATGTGTTGAAATTCACATTTCAACGATTCACAATTGCGGCTAAAATTCTTGTGATATTTTTAGAATTATAATGAAGGATTACTTTTTCAATATATATGTTAAGAAAAAAAGAACTACTAATAATAGTAAAATTAATATATAATTTAGTGGACAATTATATATTAATTTAGGCAAGCGTTATTAATTAAATGAGTTGATAGATAAAGTATTAGAACTACAAATGAAAAAGATGGAGGAATAAAATGAATACTAGAATAATAGTAGACAGTTGTGTTGATTTTAATAATGAAGTTTTTGGAAATGAAGAGTATATGGAAAGAATTCCATTTAAAATTATTATTGATGATGAAGAAATCGTTGATAAGAATGTAAATATAAATGATCTACTTGAAAAAATGAAAAGCAGCAAAAACAAAATTAAAACAGCATGCCCATCGCCACATGATTTTCTAGAAGCTTTAAAAAAGTGTAAAAATAATTTTGTTGTAACCATTTCTGGTAAATTAAGTGGATCACATAATAGTGCTGTATTGGCAAAGGAAATGTTTCAAGAAGAGTTTCCAGAAAGTTTCGTTCATGTATTCGATTGTAAGACAGCAGTATCTGGAGCTGATCTAGTTGTTTTAAAAATAAAAAAGTTAATTGAAGAAAAAGCACATAATTCTCAGATTGTAGAGCAAGTTACTGAATACATAGAAAATATGAAGACATTATTTGTTTTAGATAAATTGGACAACCTAGTTAAGAATGGTAGGATAAGCAGTGCAAAAGCTTTAATGGGATCACTTCTGCAAGTTACTCCAATTATGACTGCTAACGATGGAGAAATTGTGCTAAAAGAGCAAGTAAGAGGGAAGAAAAAGGCATTTAATAGACTAATAGACCTAATAGGTGAAGAAGGCAGCGATTTTAAAAATAAGGTTCTAGGAATAGGGCATATAAATGCAAGAGAAAAAGCAGAAAAGCTTAAGGAAGAAATAAAAAACAAATATAACTTTGAAGATATAATAATTTTTGAAGGAAGCGGATTAAGTACTGTTTATGCTGATGATGGTGGGATTGTAATTTGCTACTAACGCTAAATTATAAAATATTAATTATATAATTTCACAGTTAGCTATTTTGATTTATGAGAATGTCATTACATAAAATATTTAGATGAATGATATCAGTAGATAATCCTAAGAAAATATTTAATAAAATAAGAAATATAAAGCAAGCTTTGCATTAGTTAATATAGTTAATGTAAAGCTTGCTTATTTTTTGAATATAGAAGAAGTTATAACTTAGTTTTATTTTGATTTCTCCATTGCCTAGGAGACATATTATAGACTTCTTTGAAGGATCTAGAAAAGTGAAACTGATTTGGATATCCAGTTAGTTCAGAAATTTCTCTAATAGATATATTATTATCCTTCAACATTTCGCATGCTTTAGACAACCTATACTTAATTAAAAACTCCTGAGGAGTAGTTTTCATAGAGTTTTTGAATATTTTACCAAAGTAACTTCTATCTAAGTTACACCATTTTGCGATATTTTCAACAGAAATATTATTGTTATAATTCTTTTCAATGTAATTTATAGCTTCTCTTACATAAAATTCTTGAAGATTACTAGCACTTTTGGTGTTATTAAAACTTGAATTTTCTAGTAGAGCATAGAAGAATAAATAAAGATGACCTAAAATAGCTGAATCAGGAGCACTTGGGTTATTTAATAAAAACATTAGATTGTCCTTTATAGAATTATCATCATTATTATATTCTTTAGGTGTAAAAATTGGATTTTTGCTTGATAGACCTATTTCTTCAAGATATCGTTGGGCTTTTAAGCCTTCAAATTCTACCCAAACATAATTCCAGGGATCATCTTTATCAGCCTCATAAGTGTTAATTATATTTGGGGTTAATAAGAAACCTTCCCCCGCTTTTATAGTATAAATGGAGGAGTCATTTTGTGTTCCTTTATTAAATGAGTAGAGTCTTCCTTTTCCAGATAGAACATAATGGAAAAGAAAATGATTTTTAACCGTGGGGCCAAATGAATGTAGGGGATCACAACGTTCTGAGCCAAATTGATAAAGTATAATATCTACATAATTTATGTTATTAAAAATATAACTTTTAAAATCGGCCGAATGGTATACCTCCTTTTGAAAACGTTAAATGGATAAATTTTCTTCCATTATAACATAAAATATATACTTTTGCGTTTATAGTTGAACAATAACTAAGTAATATAGCAAAAGTATATATTATTAGCTTGTTTATTCTATGTATTCCGGAATTTTTTAATGATAATATTTAATTATAGAAAGTGAATAAAGTCCAAAGAACGCTTTATACTGCAGTAATAGCACCTGATGTGCAAAACAACAAAATTATATAGAAATTCTATATAATTCGTTTTTAGCCAAATTTTGAAAAGCTTTACTTAAATCCTTTTAACGATAATAATATATATATTTGCTTATAATTTGAACAAATTAAAATGATGAATGTGATTTTAATATTAGTGTTGCAAACTACATATTAAAAATATATTTGTTTACAAAATCGAATATGTACAAAAATAGGAGGGAAATTTAATGAAAAAGAAAATTGTTTCTTTAATCTTAGCTAGTATGATGGCTGTTACAGGACTTGCTGGGTGTGGTAGTTCAAATTCTGCAGCAACTGGTGGACAAGACACAGCTAAGGGATCTAGTGGGGGAGATGTACACATTACTTATGGAATTTGGGATTCTAATCAGGAAAAAGGTCTTAGGAAAATGGCAGATGAATTTGAGGGAAAAAATCCAGGGATAAAAATTGATATACAAGTAACGGGTTGGAGCGATTATTGGACAATGTTAGAGGCGGCAGCTACAGGAGGATCTCTGCCAGATACCTTTTGGATGCATTCAAACGAAATTTATAGGTATGCATCAAATGGAATGCTTATGGATTTAACAGATAAAATTAACAAAAGTGATGATGTGAAATTATCTAATTATCCAGAAGGGTTGGTGAAGATATATAATTTGAATAATAAACAATACGCTATTCCAAAGGATTATGATACTATAGGTCTTTGGTATAACAAAACAATGTTTGATAAAGCTGGTATTTCATACCCTGATGAAACATGGAACTGGGACAAGCTATACGAAGCAGCAAAAAAATTAACAACAGGTGATGGAAAGCAATATGGATTCCTAGCACCTTTACACAATCAAGAAGGATATTATAATTTTGTATATCAAAATGGCGGAACAATAATAACTGATGATAAAGTATCAGGATATGATAACCCTAAGACAATAGAAGCAATGAAATATTATGTGAGATTTGTTAGTGAAGGATTGTCACCTAAAATTTTTGATGATGCAGCACGTGCAGAGACACTACAAAATGGACTATGTGCAATGGGGTTTTTTGGTTCTTGGAATTTAAGTGGATTTGCAGCAAATGACTATATGACTAAGAATTTTAATGTTACAGTATTACCTTCAGCAAATGATGGAAAGAGAGCTAGTATCTTCAATGGACTTGGAAATGCAATTTCTGCTAATACAAAGCATCCAGAAGAGGCTTGGAAATGGGTTCAATATTTAAGCTCAAAGGAGGGACAGACAAAGCAAGCTGAACTTGGAGTTGCAATTTCTGCGTATAATGGTACAGCAGATGCATGGATAAATTCAAACAAAACATTTAATATAAAATGCTTTGTTGATATGGTTAAATATGCACAAATAAGACCATATTCTAATACAACTGCAAAATGGGAAGATAAGGCATATGAAATGTTAAAAGGTGCATTTACTGGAGAAAAGACAGTAGAAGATGCTTGTAAAGATACTGCTAAAATGATGAATGATGCATTAAAAGAGGAAAAATAAAATAATTATTTATGATTACGGCAGCAAGTATGTTGCCGTAATCTTTAAAATAAATATGATAGGAGATGAATATATGGCAAAAAATATAACAGTAAATATAGGAAAACCATCAAAACGAACAGTTAATGAGTGGAAATGGGCATATTTTTTAGTCGCTCCTACTATTATTGGACTTATAATATTGAATATTATTCCTATTATTGAAACCCTATATTTAAGTTTTTTCAAGAGTGGAGATTTTGGAAAGGGAAATATATTTGTTGGCTTAAGTAACTATAAAAAGATGCTTGGAGATGTCCAAGTATGGTACGCAGTAGGAAATACTTTAAAATATACAATTATAGTTGTACCAGTAACAGTAATAATAGCAATGGTCTTAGCTGTATTATTAAATTCCAAGATTAAGGGAAAAGGTATTTATAGAACAATATATTTCATTCCAATGGTTGCTGCACCGGCAGCAATAACAATGGTTTGGAAATGGTTATATAATAATCAATTTGGTCTTATTAATTATATTCTATCTAAAATTGGAATTGGACCTGTAGATTGGATCGATAACCCTAATATTGCTCTTTATTCTATAGCTATTATTGGAATATGGAGCACAGTTGGATATAGCATGGTTTTGCTTATAGCAGGCCTTCAGGAAATACCAAAGGACTATTATGAAGCTTCAAGTATTGATGGTGCAAAACCAGTACGACAATTCTTCAATATTACCTTACCCCTTGTGTCTCCAACCTTATTTTTTGTTGTTGTTACTAGTATAATTCAGGCAATGCAAGTATTTGATGTCATTTATATGATGATTGATGTAGCTAGTCCTGCATATGATAAGACAGTATCGTTAGTTTATTTATTTTATAATAGCTCATTTAAGTATGCAGATAAAGGATATGGTTCAGCTATAGTAATGTTACTTCTTGCTATTATTATGATAATTACAGTATTTCAAATGAAAGCACAGAAGAAATGGGTTAATTACATGTAGAAAGGGGAGCTATATTATGAAAATGAAAAGAGATGCTTCAAAATTATTTATACACTTATTTTTATTGTTTGGAGTAGCAATTATGATATTACCATTTGTTTGGATGATACTTACATCATTTAAAACTGTATCAGAGTCTACTTCAATGAATCCATATGTTATTTTTCCATCAGATTGGAAGATCGAGAATTACTTTGAAGCAATAAGACAAAACAATTTTATTATATTATATTTTAATACTTTTGCAATGATGTTTTTTAGGATATTTTGTTCAGTGGCTTTTAGCGCTATGGCGGCTTATGCCTTTGCGAGATTAAAATTCCCAGGAAGAGATTTTTTATTTGGAATTGTGTTATTTCAAATGATGGTTCCAGTTCAACTTTTTATAATTCCACAATATTTGATGGTAGATAAAATTGGAATGAGAAATTCAATATTTGCGCTTCTTTTTCCAGGACTTGTAAGTGCATTTGGTACATTTTTGTTAAGGCAATTCTTTATGGGATTGCCAAAAGAATTAGAAGAATCTGCAAGGCTTGACGGCTGCAATATAGGACAAACATTTTTAAAAGTTATGTTACCCTTAACTAAGTCTGGCCTGGTTGCACTTGGAATATTTACAGCATTATTTGCATTTAAGGATTTAATGTGGCCGCTAATTATTAATTCCAATGCTGATTCCGCAACTTTATCATCGGCACTTGCAAAAATTCAAAGTGCATATTCTGTTAATTATCCTCAATTGATGGCTGCATCTGTACTTGCCATTTGGCCAATGCTTGCAATTTATATTGTATTCCAGAAACAATTTATAGAGGGTATAGCAACTTCAGGTGGAAAACTTTAATTCAATAATTCTAATGAACAAAGATAATTTGCAGAAATACATAGGGAGGAGTAGTTATATGGCAATTAAATTTAACGCAAAGTCAAAGGAGTTTCATTTATACAATAAAGAGATTAGTTATATCATAAAAATACTAGATAATAATGAGCTAGGAAATTTATATTATGGGAAGAGGATACATCATAAAGAATCATTTTCATATCTTTTTGAAGGAGGAATGCGTCCTTTAGCAGCATATGTATTTGAAGGCGATACTTTCTTTTCGCTGCAACATACTAGGCAGGAATATCCTTCTTATGGAACAACAGATTTTCGGTATCCTGCATTTGAAATAAAGCAGGAAAATGGAAGTAAAATTACTAATTTTCAATTTCAATCCTATAATATTTTTCAAGGTAAAAAGAAGTTAGAACAACTTCCAGCTACCTATGTGGAAAATGAGAAAGAAGCACAAACTTTAGAAATAATACTATATGATGATTTGATTAGTACAAGATTAATATTAAGTTATACCATATATGAAGATTTCCCAATAATAACAAGGAACGCAAAGTTTATGTATGAAGGAGAAGATAAAGTTACATTAACAAAGGCGATGAGTTGTAGTATAGATTTACCAGATTATGATTACGAAATGGTGCACCTTTCTGGAGCTTGGAGTAGAGAAAGACATATAAGAAATAGAAAATTAGACCATGGAGTTCAATCAATTTACAGTTTAAGAGGGACAAGTAGTGCAGAGCATAATCCATTTATAGCCTTGAAGAGACCAAGCACAACTGAGTTTGAGGGCGAAGTGTATGGATTTAGCTTGGTTTATAGTGGAAATTTTTTGGGTGAAGTTCTTGTTGATACGCATGATACATCTAGAATTATGTTAGGAATTCATCCAAGCATGTTTGAATGGATACTAAATAAAGATGAAAGTTTTCAAACTCCAGAAGTTGTAATGACCTATTCGGATAAAGGAATAAACGGAATGAGTCAGGCTTACCATAAATTATATAGAACCAGACTTGCTAGAGGCTATTGGAGAGATAAGGCAAGGCCAATTCTAATAAATAATTGGGAAGCTACAACATTTGATTTTGATGAAGAGATAATATTAAATATTGCAAAAACCGCAAGTGATCTAGGTATAGAGTTATTTGTGTTAGATGATGGGTGGTTTGGAAGTAGAAATAATGATAAAGCAGGGCTTGGAGATTGGTATGTAAATACTAAAAAGCTTCCAGATGGAATAGTTGGACTTTCAAAGAAGATAGAAAACATGGGTATGAAATTTGGACTTTGGTTTGAACCAGAGATGGTAAATAAAGATAGTGATTTATACAGAGCTCATCCAGATTGGATTATCCATACACCAAATAGGACGGCATCCCATTGTAGAAATCAGTATACATTAGATTTTTCTAGAAAAGAAGTTGTAGATTATATTTATAATGCAATGTCAAAGGTATTCAGAGAGGCATCAATATCATATGTAAAGTGGGATATGAATAGATATATGACTGAATGTTATAGCGTATCTGCAATTGCGGAAAATCAAGGAAAAGTAATGCATGAATACATTTTAGGAGTGTATGCATTATATGAAAGATTAACATCTGAATTTCCACACATTTTATTTGAATCATGTTCGAGTGGTGGTGCAAGATTTGACCCCGGAATACTTTATTATGCACCACAAGGATGGACAAGTGATAATACCGATGCAGTTGAACGCATGAAAATACAATATGGAACTTCATATGTTTACCCAATAAGCTGCATGGGGGCTCATGTATCTGAAGTTCCGAACCAACAAGTTTTTAGAATAACGCCACTAGAAACTAGAGCAAATGTAGCTTATTTTGGAGCTTTTGGATATGAGTTAGATTTAAATCATTTATCCGAAGAAGAAAGAACGATTGTGAAGAAACAAGTTAAATTTATGAAAGGAAATAGAGAATTAATACAAAAGGGAACTTTTTATAGGCTTATAAGTCCTTTTGAAAATAAATTAAATTCTTGGATGGTTGTCTCAGAAGATAAATCCGAAGCAATAGTTGGTTATTATAAAATACTTAACACAGCTAATGAAGGTTTTAAGAGGATAAAGTTACAAGGATTAGATGAAAATAAAAAATATTATATAAATAATAAAGAAGAATCTTTTTTTGGAGACGAATTAATGTTTGCAGGAATTCCAGTAAGATCAGAAGATTTTTGCGAACATAGTGGAGATTTCACTTCAGCAATATATCATTTGAATGAAATAAATAAGTAGTTTAGAAGCAGTAGATATGCAAGTTAATCGTGATTTTGTATCTACTGCTTATTTATATAGTAATTTATACACAATAACAGGATGGAATGCGAATGATAATTATATGTAGAGTATGAAGGATCTAAAAACTAGATAAGGAAATAAGCATCTCTGATTAATTACTCTATTGTGTTTTTTAGGGAGCATGTTTAGGAAATGGGGAAAGATAGATGAGTAAATATATAAAAATTAATGAGAATAATTTAAATATTGTATTAGAAGTAACTAAAGATAGAGATATAAGATTGCTACATTTTTCATATCTTCCTTTTGAACAGTTTAATAAATTAAGTGAAGATGAAAAAGAAAAATGTAGATTATTAGAATTGCAATTTACAGGAGAAAATCAATTAAATCATAGAGGAGTAAAACATACAGGAACTCTGCCCGGACATAGGATAATTTATGAGAGTCATAATGATGAAATTCTAAAAGAAGGAAGAAGAATTACTATTAACTTAGTTGACAATATTACAAAAATTGAAGCAAAAGTAATATTTCAATTTTATAATGATTTACAAATCGTTAGAACATGGATCATTTTAGAAAATAAAGGTGAAAGAAGTGTTGGAATAGAGTATATAACCTCATTTGCTTTAACTGGTATTGATAGAGGCGGAGTATTAGACAGAGAATATAAAATGAAGATATATATTCCTCATAATGAGTGGTGTGGTGAAGGAATGTGGGAACAATATTCATTAAAAGATGTTGGAATATTCCATGTGGAAGACGAATCAACAAATAGATTGTTAGTTTCTAATACAGGAAATTGGTCAACCTGTCAGTATGCGCCTCTAGGATTTATAGAAAATACAGAAATAAGTAATGGTTACATGTGGCAAATAGAGCATAATGGCTCATGGAATTGGGAAATTAGTGACATAATGCATATGCTATATTTAAAATTAAGCGGACCTTCAGAAGCAGAAAATCATTTCTGGAAAGAACTAAAACCCAATGAAAGCTTTGAAACAGTACAAGTCGCAGTTACAAGCATAAGTGGAGGATTGCAAGCTGGAATAGAAGTTATGACTAAATATAGGCGTAGAATAAGAAGAGAAAATGATGATAATAAAAGATTACCAGTTATTTTTAATGATTATATGAATTGTTTATCTGGTGATCCTACTACAGAAAAACTAATTCCTCTTATTAATGCTGCATCACTAGCTGGTTGTGAGTATTTTTGCATAGATTGTGGATGGTATAGTGATGGACCTTGGTGGGATGGTGTTGGAGAATGGCTGCCATCTAAAGAGAGATTTAAAAATGGTATTAAAGAACCTCTAGACTATATAAGAGAGAAAGGAATGATTCCAGGGCTTTGGCTTGAACTTGAGGTAATGGGGATAAATTGTTCATTAGCAGACAAATTACCTGATGATTGGTTCTTTATGAGGCATGGAAAGAGAATAAAGGATCATTCAAGATATCAATTAGATTATAGAAATCCAGAAGTTAGAAAGTTTGCAACTGGAATTATAAAGAGAGTTGTAGAAGAGTATGGTGTTGGATATATAAAGATGGATTATAATATTAATATGGGGATTGGTACTGATAACAAAGCTGATAGTGCAGGTGAAGGACTATTAGGTCATAATAGAGCATATTTAGCTTGGTTAGACGAAATATTTAAAAGATATCCTGACTTAGTTATTGAGAATTGTGGTAGTGGTGGACTTAGAATGGATTATGCCCTATTGCAAAGACATAGTATACAATCAAGCAGTGACCAAACAGATTATAGAAAAAATGCAGCAATTGCAGCAGCGGTACCATCTTTAGTTACTCCAGAACAATGTGCAGTTTGGTCTTATCCATTGCGAGATGGGGATAAAGAAGAAGTAATATGTAACATGGTAAATTCTATGTTATGTAGAATTCATCAGAGTGGGCATTTAGCAGAAATAAATAATGAATCCTTTAAATATATCCAAGAAGGAATTAAATATTATAAAAGCATCAGACATGATATACCAAATGGAATACCATTTTGGCCAATAAAAATGCCATCTCTGGACGATGAATGGATAGCATATGGACTGTTATGTAGTAGAGTATGTTATCTTGCTTTATGGAGGATGCAAAGTGAAAATGATATTATAGAGATTCCATTGGAAAGATTTAATGGAGAAAATATATCTGTAAAAATGGGGTATCCTGAAGACGTAGATTTAAGCTGGAATATAAATAAAATTAAGAATATTTTAATCATTAGAAATAAACATAATTATAGTGGAAGAATTCTCGAGATAAGGTGGTGAAAATAGTATTTACATGGTTTACTGGAAAGAGATAGTTAAAAAAAGAGTTAAACATGATAATTTAATTTTTTATAGAAATGATGACTATTGCTAAAATATATTTTTATGATAAAATATATATGTAGTCTGACTTTAAAGGGAAATCCCAAGAAGAAAGACTCTTAACACATGATCGTTCTGAAACACATGAGGGTTCGTCCCAAATGACAAGGCGGTATTATAGATAGAGATATGTACGCTATCCCTGCGCCTTTTTGTGGCACGGGGATTTTTTATTGCAATTGAAAAATAGTAATTGCTAATTAATACGGTGAATATAAAAATATTTTCTTCTTGAAAGGAATAAAGAATATGGATACAAGAATCGCATTGATAGGAATTATAGTGGAAGATATGAATTCAACAGATAAGCTCAACAATATTTTGCATGAATATTCGCAATATATGGTTGGGAGAATGGGGATACCTTACAGAGAAAAGAATGTGGGTATAATAAGTGTAGTGATAGATGCTACCAATGATATAATAAGCTCATTATCAGGTAAACTTGGTATGATCGAAGGAATAAATGTAAAAACAATGTATTCTAAAACTGCTAAATAAATATTAAATATAGTAATAAGTAGATTAGCTTTAATTAATATTTTAGCCTTTGCCAAAATTGGATGAAGAAAGCATTAATCAGAACGAATTAAATTCAAAATTTAAAAATCCAATTATAGAAAGAAGAGTAGAGTAATGTATAATGTTAAATCAAAAATAGCAACAGAATTTATTGATAACGAAGAGATATTAGAAACTCTTGAGTTTGCTAAGAAAAATAAGAACAATAGAGAATTAATTAATGAAATTCTAGAAAAGGCTAAAGAGTGTAAGGGAATTTCACATAGAGAAGCAGCGGTTTTACTTGAATGCGAATTAGAAGATGAAAATGAAAAAATGTATAAACTTGCAAAAGAAATCAAGCAAAGATTTTATGGTAACAGAATAGTAATGTTTGCACCACTATATCTTTCTAATTATTGTGTAAATGGATGCACATATTGTCCATACCATCACAAAAATAAACATATAACAAGAAA
This sequence comes from Clostridium sp. MF28, assembly GCF_002969175.1. Classification (NCBI taxonomy): domain Bacteria; kingdom Bacillati; phylum Bacillota; class Clostridia; order Eubacteriales; family Clostridiaceae; genus Clostridium; species Clostridium sp. MF28. Next base: position 2,400,626 of record NZ_CP014331.1, on the reverse strand, counting down.
GAAGCTTACTCAAGAAGAAATTAAAAACGAAGTAATTGCATTGCAAGATATGGGACATAAAAGACTTGCATTAGAAACAGGAGAAGACCCAGTAAACAATCCTCTTGAATATGTTCTTGAAAGTATAGAAACAATTTATAGTATAAAACACAAAAATGGAGCAATTAGAAGAGTTAATGTAAATATCGCAGCAACAACTGTTGAAAATTATAGAAAGTTAAAAGACGCAGGAATTGGAACATATATCTTATTCCAGGAAACATACCACAAGAAGACATATGAAGAACTTCATCCAACAGGACCAAAGCATGACTATGCTTATCATACAGAAGCTATGGATAGAGCTATGGAAGCTGGAATTGATGATGTTGGTCTAGGTGTATTATATGGCTTAAATATGTATAGATATGATTTTGTAGGCTTATTAATGCATGCAGAACATTTAGAAGCAGCCATGGGAGTTGGTCCACATACTATAAGCGTACCTAGAATAAGACCGGCTGATGATATAAATCCAGATGAATTTACAAATGCTATTTCAGATGAGATATTTGCTAAAATAGTTGCAGTACTTAGAATTACAGTTCCATATACAGGTCTTATTGTTTCTACAAGAGAATCTCAAAAAACAAGAGAAAAAGTGCTTGAACTTGGAGTCTCTCAAATAAGTGGAGGATCATCTACAAGTGTTGGTGGATATGTTGAAAAGGAAAATGAGGAAGAAAACTCAGCACAATTTGATGTAAGTGATACTAGAACTTTAGATGAGATAGTAAACTGGTTGCTTGAAAGAGGTCATATTCCAAGTTTCTGTACAGCTTGCTACAGGGAAGGAAGAACTGGAGATAGATTTATGAGCCTTGTTAAATCAGGACAAATAGCTAACTGCTGCCAACCTAATGCATTGATGACATTGAAGGAATATTTAGAGGATTATGCTTCTGAAGATACACGAAGAAAAGGTGAGGAAGTAATTAAAAATGAAATTCCAAATATTCCAAATGGAAAAGTTAAGAAGATAGTATTGGAAAATCTTGAAAACTTACATGAAGGAAAACGTGATTTTAGATTTTAGATAGATTAAATTAATTAATAAAGCTATATGCATAGTTAAAGTAGACTTGTGTATAGCTTTATTATTTTTTATATAATTAAGTTTATAGTTAAAAATGATTAGCAAATACTCAACATTTCGATATAAGAGTAGATTTTTTAGTTGATTATATAAATTAAAAATATTATCATAATAATTAGCAATATATGTTAATTTCAACATCTTAGTAAAACGTTTTCTATTGCAAAAAGGGTAATAAATGGTCGAGATTATAAATTTAGAGAGGGGAAAAGTTATGTTTTTGAGAAGAAGCCTGCCTATAAAATTTAAATTAACCTTATCATTTTTGACGGTAGCAATTTTAATTGGCGTAGTAGGAATAATAGGAGCATTGTCTTTGAAAAATGTAAATAATAAAGCATCAGGAATGTACAATAGAAATTTTAATCATGTCAATGAGATCCTATCTATAAAATCAAATATGACAGAAATTAAAAGTAACATATTAATCATGATGTATGAAAAAGATAAATATAAGGTAGAGGAAGCACAAAAAAATGTTATTACTGCACTTAATGAGAATGATAAATATATAAATGATTATGAAAAATCACAAATGACAAGTAGTGAAACAAAATCTTGGAAGGAATTTAATGATAATGCGAAGGAATATAATCAGGTTAGAGACAAGGTAGTGAATGCTGTAAAATCAGAAGATTTAGAAGAAGCAAAAAAGAGGTATTTAGAAATGGTTCCTCTACAGACAAAAATGATGTATAGCCTGGATAAAGTTATAGATATAAATATATCTGATGCAAAATCAGCTAATGAGGATATATCATCTACTTATATTAATTCTAATAAAATTATGATTACACTTACTATCTTTGGATTAGTGGTAGCAATTATATTTGGAGCACTAATATCAAAGGCTATAAATATACCATTAAAAAAAATCAAAGGATTTGCAGAGAGATTAGCGTTATATGATTTTTCGACTCCAATTTCAATTAAAAGAAAGGACGAACTTGGACAAACAGGAAGTGCATTAAATAAAGCACAAGAAAATGTGAATAAACTAATTAGAGATATTATTCAAAATTCTCAAGATATAAGTACATCTAGTGAAGAACTTTCTGCAACAGCTGAGGAGCTTTCATCAAAAGCTGCGAGTATAGATGAAGCTGTAAGTACTATTTCACTAGGGATGGAGGAATCTTGTGCTGAGGCAGGAATTATAAGTACGACAGTAGATGAAGTAAACTCAAATATAAATGATTTATCTAAAAAAGCTATGGAAGGAAGCCAGAATGCTAATAGATCCAAAGAGAGAGCTATAGAAGTCAAAAACAATAGTAAAAAGTCTATAGATGAAATGGAGAAATTATCAAAGGAAAAACAAAAGAACATGTTAATTGTTATTGAAAATGGAAAGATAGTTGATAATATTAAAATTATGGCTGATACAATTGGAAGTATATCTGAACAAACAAATTTATTAGCACTGAATGCAGCAATAGAAGCAGCAAGGGCAGGGGAACAAGGTAAAGGATTTGCAGTTGTAGCAGATGAAGTAAGAAAGCTTGCAGAACAATCATCAGAGGCTGTAACAGCTATCAAAAATACTATAATTAAAGTTCAGGATGCATTTAATAACAGCATTAACACTGGAAATGATATATTGAAATTTATAAATACAGAGGTGCATGAACAGTTTAATGCCTATGGAAATACAGGAAATATATATTATAGCGATTCTGAATTTGTAAGTAAAATGTCAGAGAATATTGCAAACATGTCAGAAGAAATTACAATCACTGTAGGGAAAGTTAATAAGTTAGTACAAGAGATGGCATCGACAGCGCAGGAATCAAACGATCAAGTAGCTACGATAAAAGAAAGTGTAGATGAAACTTCAAAAGCCATAGAGCAAGTTGCTTTAACAGCACAAAACCAAGCAGGGCTTGCGCAAAAACTCAATGAAATGATACAAAAGTTTAAAATCTAAAGAAGATATGTGATGAAAAATAAAAGACTTATTTTAGTTATTTAGCAGCTAAAGTAAGTCTTTTTTAATTAATTAAGTAAATTTTATACCATTTCACTTTTTCCCTCTAGTTTTGCATACATCTTTTCTTGTTGTTTTGTAGTAAATTGAAAATATATTTCTGTATTGGTAACAGATTTATGGCCAAGCCACCATTGAAGCTCTTTTATATCCATATCACATTCAGCAAGGTGAACTGCTGTAGTATGTTTAATGGTATGAAAATGGTGCTTTGACTTATCTTGAATACTTGCCATGGAGAAATATTGCTTCGTTAGGTGGTCTAGGGTTTGCCTTGAAATTGGCTTATTCTTTTGACTTGTAAATATAGTTTGAGCTTCAGATGTAATTTCATTTTCAGTAATGTATTTGTCTAAAACGCTTTTTGTTTTCTCATCTAGCCGCAGAGTATTATTCTTACTACCCTTTAATCTTTTACAATATATTTCTCCTTTATTAATATTATAATTCTCCAATTTTAACATTGATATTTCGGAAGCTCTAAGACCGCATCTATAAGCTAATCTAAATATTGCTAAATCACGTGTTGAATGCAGCTTTCCAGAATTTTCAATTGCATTAAATAGTGATAATACTTCTTTTTGCGTTAAATATTTAATTTCAGTTTCATTAGATGCCCTCATATGCACTCTCCTCTAGAAGTAATGATACATAATAAATATTTTGTCCTATTATTTTATGTAATAATGTATTTATAGCTTGCAAATATACAAATATTGCATATAAATGTTCATAAGAATACAATTTAACCTATATTTGTACATTTTATAAGCTTTTTTATACAATATTTACATATATACAACTTATAATATAATATAATAGGACAAAATATTTATTATGTTCAAATAAATGATATATTTAATTTTTTAAAAAGTCAAAGTTTAAAAGTTTGTAGAATAATTACGCAAAAATTATTATTGAAGATGTCATATTTTATTATTAAATAATAGGAGCGAGGTGGAGAGGTTTTACACGTGTTGAGTTGTACTAATTTAAAAAAGGAAGTTATTATGAATAAAATTAATATGCCCAAAAAAGAACTTAAACTTAAGATAAAAATGGTAAATACCACAAGAGGAAAATTAAACAAGGATATACATAGGAGAAAAAAAAGTAAGCCTAATGAAGAATTCTCAAGGTATGATATTCTTACTGGGCTACCAAATAGTACTTATTTTTTTGAAAAGCTTAATAGGAGTTTAGAGATATCAAAAGTTAATTGTAGAAAAGGTGCGATTATTTATATTGATGTTGATGACTACAAAATCATAAATTATAATTGGGGCTATTCTTTTGGTGACTTTATATTAAAATGTTTTTCTGAAAGGGTAAGTAAATGTATTAAAGGAAAAGGGAAACTATTTAGATTAAATGGTGATGAATTTGCAATTTTGATCTATGAATTTAAATTTATAAGTGAAATAGAGGAAATTTGCAAGAAAATTTATGAAAATTTGTCAGTACCTTTTAAGATAGCAGATGATGAATTAGACATTTCTGTAAGTATGGGAATATCTACTTTCCCGGATGATAGCATAAATTCTGATGAGTTGTTAGAGTTTTGTAATTTAGCTATGTACAAGTCTAAGAAAACTGGAAAAAACAATTATACAATCTTTAATAACGAAATATTTGAGACATATTATAGGGACGTATTGATTAGAAGGGAATTAAAGAATGCTATTAATAAGCATGAGCTAAATATTAATTATCAGCCACAAATTGATTTGTCTAATAATGAGATTGTTGGAATTGAAGCTTTATTAAGATGGAATAATGATAAGCTTGGAAATGTTTCACCAGCAGAATTTATTCCTATTGCTGAAGAAAGTGGAGATATAGTTCAAATTGGCGATTGGATAATGGAAAAATCCATAGAGCAAGCGAGTTTGTGGAAGTGCATGGGGTACAAGTTTAATAATATAGCAATCAATATATCACCAATTCAAATCAAGGAAAAAGATTTTAAGGATAAGTTGTTAAAATGCTGTAATAAGTATAATATTTCTCCAAACTTTTTAGAGATAGAAATAACAGAGAGTACTTTATTAGATATATCAGAAAAAAATATAGAAGTATTAAATGAACTTAAAGGGATGGGAATAAATATTGCAATAGATGACTTTGGGACGGGATACTCTTCTTTAAGCTATTTAATTAATATTTCAGTAAGTACATTAAAGATTGATAAAACATTTGTAGATCATGTAGAAAATTATAAGAACATGGTATTAATAAAGAACATAGTTAACTTATCAAAGGACTTGAAATACAAGGTAATAGTTGAGGGAGTTGAAACAAGAGAGCAGATAGAAGTACTTGCTGACTTAGGTTGTAAGATAATTCAAGGTTTCTATTTTAGCAAACCGCTTACAGAAGATGGTATGAAAACTTTATTGGATAGTAATAGAAAAAATAATATGCAATAGCATTTTAACAGTGGGAGGAAATTTTAATATGAATTTATTAAACCAAGTAAGAGCTAAGTTAATATCAGCATTTTTATTAGTGGCTATATTAATTGCAGTTGTAGGCACAATTGGTGGAATAGAAGTAAAAAGAGTAAATAAAAATGCAGAAACAATGTATAGCGTAAACTTACAGAGTGTTAATGAAATTTTGTCAATAAAATCAAATATGTCACAAATAAAGAGCGAAGTTTCAGTTATAATGTATGATCAAAATAAAAAAGAAACGGATCAAGCAAAAAAATATATTACTGACATGGTAGCTGCAGATAACGAATATATAGCTAAATATGAGAAATTAATTACTACAACAGAGGAAAAAGAAAATTGGACGAAGTTTACCGATAATGTAACAAAATATAGAGATGCTAGAAACAGGATAATAGATGCAGCTGATCTAAATGATCCAAATGAAGTGACGAAACAGTACATGATTTTTTTGCCTATAGAAGAAGAAATGATGGCAAGCCTTGACAAGGTTATAGAAATAAATTTGGCGGCAGCAAAAGTAGCAAGTGATAACATTAATATAGCATCTGCACGGACAAACATAATTATGACATTGATGAGCATTGCAGGGGTTATAATTGCCATTTTACTTGGAATATTTATTTCAAGCCATATAAATAAACCTTTAAGGAAGATAAGAGATTATGCAGAGAGATTAGCAATGTATGATTTTTCAACTCCAATTACTATTACTAGAAAAGATGAATTTGGACAAACAGGTATCGCTTTAAATAAGGCACAAAAAAATGTAAATATCTTAGTTAAAGAGATCATGGAAAATTCTCAAGATATAAGTGCGTCGAGTGAGGAACTATCTGCTACGGCTGAAGAATTATCTTTGAGAGCTAGAAGTATTGATGATGCTATATCAAATATTTCTGATGGTATGCAAGAATCTAGTGCGGCAGCCGAGGAAATAAGTGCATCTGTAGAAGAAGTGGATTCAAGCGTTAATGAACTTTCAGGAAAGGCAATGGAGGGAAGTAGTAGTTCAAGTAAATCCAAAGAAAAAGCAACAGAGGTAAAGAATAGCGGTAAAAAAGCTATAGAAGAAACAAGAAATCTATATGCAGAAAAAGAGAACAAAATGTTAGAAGTTATTGAAGATGGCAAAGTAGTAGATAATATAAAAGTTATGGCAGATACAATAGGAAGTATAGCCGAACAAACAAATCTATTAGCTTTAAATGCAGCTATAGAGGCTGCAAGAGCAGGAGAACAAGGTAAAGGTTTTGCAGTTGTTGCCGAAGAAGTAAGAACACTTGCAGAACAGTCATCACAAGCTGTAACGTCTATACAGGAAACAATAAATAGAGTCCGTGATGCTTTTAAAAATAGTATTGATACTGGCAATGATATACTTTCATTTATTAATACTGAAGTACATAGACAATTTAATGCCTATATGCAAACCGGTGACCAATATTATAATGATTCAAATTTCGTCAGCATGATGTCAGAGGAAATTGCAGCTATGTCAGAAGAGATAACAGCTACTGTAGGTCAGGTTAGTGAAGTTGTACAAGATATGGCACAAACTACTCAAAAGTCTAGTGAAGAAGTAGCTACAATCAAAGAAAGTATGGATGAGACAACTAAATCCATAGAGCAAGTTGCACTAACAGCACATAGCCAGGCTGAACTCGCTCAGAGGCTCAATGAAATGGTACAAAAGTTTAAAATTTAGGTATCAAGATGCAAGAAAGAATGATTTTATTCTTATACAAATTTCATTGAGAGAAATATAATTATACATATAATTTATAGAGGATATAAGTTTTGAATTTATATCCTCTTTTTATATATTAATTAAATGTATGCTAAATTGGATTCAACCTGCAATTTAGAACCTTCAGTGATTTTTCATAGTTTTTCGGAATCAAAATATTTATGATTTAGGTAAGTTATCCCATAAGTATAAGTTATATGTTGTTTATATATAACACAATCATAAACTATATAGGATATGAAATATATCAAAACTAGAAATGGGCAATATACTTTTGTGGAATGTTTCATTGGTAATTTTGAGGGATGTGATTCTTTGGCTATAAGTTGTTTCAAATGTGCTAGTTCAAAGCTAGTTCTTTGAGGCTAGCACTTTGGGGGCAACTTTATGGCATTAGAATCACCCATCAGAATTGCCTAGAAACTGGAATAAAAGTATATTATTCATTTCGGTGTGGTATACGCATAAGTATAGATTATAGTTAGTTTATCTATAACATCTAAGAAATTCGATAAAAAAGTGAAGAATTTCGTATGGAGACTAATTGATAAAATCCCTATAATTAGTAATGTAAACGAAGAACAAATTTGAGTCTTTGTTTTAGGATTTAGATAAGAATATGGAGGGGTAAAAATGAAAAGGTTTAAGAGTCTATTAACAATTGTAATGTCAGCAGCTATAGTTGCAACAATGGCAGGATGTGGAGCAAATAAGAGTGCAAGTTCTGGAGGGGATGCACAAACAAGTACTAAATCTTCAAATACTTTAATTGGTTCTGCAATATATAAATTTGATGATACTTTCATGACCGGAGTTCGTACTGCTATGGAAGGTGAAGCTAAGGAAAAAGGATCAACTATTGAACTAGTGGATTCACAAAATAAACAACCTACTCAAAATGAGCAAGTTGATACATTTATTACAAAAGGTGTAAACGCTTTAGCAATAAATCCAGTTGATAGAACTGCAGCAGGTCCTATCATTGAAAAAGCAAAAGCTAAGAAACTTCCAATCGTATTTTTAAATCGTGAGCCAGAAAAAGCAGATATGGATAGCTATGATAAGGTTTGGTATGTAGGTGCACATGCAGAACAATCAGGAACTTTATCAGGTCAACTTATAGCTGACTACTTCAAAGCACATCCAGAAGCAGACAAAAATCATGATGGAGTGGTACAATACGTAATGCTTCAAGGAGAACCAGGACATCAAGATGCTACTCTTCGTACAGAATATTCTATAAAAGCTATTGAAGCTGCAGGATTAAAAACTCAAAAACTTGCTGCTGATACAGCAATGTGGGACAAGGCAAAAGCTACTGACCTTATGAAAGCATTTATGACAGGTCAAGGTGTTGATAAGATAGAAGCAGTTCTTTGTAACAATGATGATATGGCTCTTGGTGCAGTAGAAGCATTAAAAGCTGAAGGATATAACAAAGGTGATGCATCTAAATATATTCCAGTAGTTGGAGTTGATGCAACAGCACCAGCATTACAAGCTATGAAAGAAGGATCACTTCTTGGAACAGTTCTAAATGATGCACAAAACCAAGGTAAGGCTACAGTTAATATAGCTTTAGCAGCTGCTCAAGGTAAAGAAATTAATAAAGAAAATGTTGGATTTGATGTAACTGATGGAAAATATGTATGGATTGACTATGTAAAAGTTACTCAAGATAACTACAAGGATTATTTAAAATAAGATATATCTGACATAGAAATTGTCAGGGATGCGAGATTATAAAAAATCCCCATCCCTGAATTATTATTTAGAAAAGGAGGATGCTTGTATGGGTGAATATGTACTGGAGATGAATAACATAACAAAGGTATTTCCAGGAGTAAAAGCATTAGATGGTGTAACATTGAGGGTTCGCAAGGGAAGTGTCATGCATTAATGGGAGAAAATGGTGCTGGAAAATCAACCCTAATGAAATGTCTATTTGGTATTTATCATGAAGATGGTGGAGAGATCATATTAGATGGAAAGAAAATGGAGATAAATACTTCAAAACAAGCATTGGATTTAGGTGTATCAATGATACATCAAGAATTGCACCCAATTCGTTTCCGTCCAGTTATGGAAAACATTTGGCTTGGCAGATTTCCAATGAAAGGAATTGCTGTTGATAAGAAAACTATGATTAAGAAAACAAAGGAATTATTTGAAGAAATTGAGTTAGATATAAATCCTGAAGCATTAGCGGGAACACTTTCACCATCTAATCTTCAATTAGTTGAAATAGCAAAGGCTGTTAGCTATAATTCTAAAATTATTATTATGGATGAACCGACTTCATCATTAACAGAAAATGAAACTAAGCATTTATTTAAGATAATAAAACAACTTCAAAATAAGGGCTGTGCAATTATATACATATCCCATAAGATGGAGGAAATTCTTAAGATATCAGATGAAGTAACAATTATGAGAGATGGTCAGTATGTAGGAACTTGGGATGCTAAGGATCTTACAACAGACTTAATTATAAATCGTATGGTTGGTCGTGATATGACTAATAGATTTCCACCAAGAGAATATACACCAAGTAAAGATGTTGTATTAAGGGTAGAAAATCTTTGTTCTCCAATTAAAAAATCATTCCAAAATGTAAGCTTTGATTTACATAAGGGTGAAATACTAGGAATAGGTGGTCTTGTTGGGGCACAACGTACAGAATTAGTCGAAGCTTTATTTGGACTTCGTGAAGTAGCCTCTGGTACTGTAGAAAAGGATGGGAAGATTATAAAAATAAAAATCCCTAAAGATGCAAAAGAGTATGGTTTTGCACTGTTAACAGAAGAAAGACGTGCTACTGGTATATTTGGTATTCTTTCAGTACTAGATAATACTGTAATTGCAAGTCAAAAAGAATATGCTAAAGCAGGAGTTTTGCAAGAAGCAAAGAGATATAAAGCTGCAAAGCAGTCAAATCAAGAACTTAGAACTAAAACACCAAGCATGGAACAATTGATTCAAAATCTTTCAGGTGGAAATCAACAAAAAGTTTTAATTGCACGTTGGCTTCTTACAAATCCAGATATTCTTATATTGGATGAGCCTACAAGAGGTATTGACGTTGGAGCTAAGTATGAAATCTATTCGATCATGCATGAATTGGTTAAGAAGGGCAAGTCAATTATTATGATTTCTTCTGAAATGCCAGAATTGCTTGGTATGTCAGATAGAGTTATGGTTATGTGTGAAGGTAAGGTTACTGGAATTTTAGATCAAAGTGAAGCAGATTCAGTAAAAGTTATGAATCTTGCTACAAAATTTATGCAATAAGAAATATCTCCTTTATCAAGTGGGACTTAATTCAGGTAGGGTTAATCCATAGCTGAATTTTAGTTGAACTTATGTCCTTAAGTGTGCAGTCGTTATTTTATCCTACTTATAAAGAGGTGAAAATATTACGGATGCTAGGTATTGGATAAATGAAATTTTATAACAAATGATTTTGGTAGGAGAGAAAGAAAGTGAGGTATGTAATATGAGTGGAGAGAAGATAGTTTCACGAAAAGGCTTTGGAAAAATATTTTTAGGTATTGGTGCTTTTTTGGTGGCTTTAGGAATTGTTTTTAATTTTATTTTAGATCCAAGTGTATTTTATGATTTACCAATTTATGTAGGTGGAGTTGGTATAGCATTACTTGTTTATGGCGCAAAACAGTTTTGGGATAAGAAGAATGCAGACATGGATGTTATTTTTTCATCAAAGACTGTAAAACATTTCTTTACAGATAATGCGATTATTATAGCATTATTATTACTAGTAGTTGTAATTATGATAATTCAACCACGTTTTATGCAATATGCTGTATTTCTAGATATTTTGACACAATCATCAACAAAAATGATTGTTGCTTTAGGAATATGTTTTACATTATTAATTGCTGGTACTGATTTATCAGCAGGACGTATGGTAGGTCTTGCAGCTGTAATATCAACTTCAATGTTGCAAAACCCTGATTATGCAAATAGATTCTTCCCCAATATGCCACAGTTAGCAGTTATCATTCCAATACTGTTAGCAGTAGTTGGATGTGCTATATTTGGAGTTCTTAATGGTTTCTTGGTTGCAAAATATGATATGCATCCATTTATTGCAACATTGGCTTCTCAAGTTATAGTATATGGTGTAACTTCTCTATACTTTGATTTACCTCCAAACAAATCACAACCTATTGGTGGTATTCGTCAAGACTTTATAGATCTTGGACAAACAAAATTATTTCAAATTGGAAGTTTCCCAGGAATATCAATTCTAGTTCCAATTGCTGTAGTATTTATAATTCTAGTTTGGTTTATTTTAAATAAAACTGTATTCGGTAAGAATGTATATGCTATTGGTGGCAACCGTGAAGCAGCAGTAGTTTCTGGAGTAAATGTATTTGCAACTATTATGGGTATATTCATCTTCGCATCACTTTTATATGGTGTTGGTGGCGTACTTGAAGCGGCTAGAACAGCTGGTGCAACAAATAACTATGGTAATGGTTATGAGCTTGATGCAATCGCAGCGTGCGTTGTTGGCGGTGTTTCATTAAATGGTGGTGTTGGTAAAGTTGGTGGAATAGTAAGTGGTGTTTTAATCTTTACTGTTATCCAATATGGATTACAATTTATAGCGGTAAGTCCTATGTGGCAACAAGTTATAAAAGGTATCATCATAGCAGTTGCAGTTGCAATAGATATGGCAAAATACAGAAGAAAATAATTATTAAATAAATAAAATGCAGGCAAATCATTAGTTTTTTAGCTAGAGATTTGCCTGTATTTTATTTATTTTCTAAATAATAATCAAATTGGTAAGACTTAGCACTCGTGCTAGTAATAATTTAATACATAATGTATAATAGTATTTAGGCATAATCAAAAAATAACAAATCTATCTGTCAGTATTTTTTAATCATAATTTATTGCCAAAGTGCCCTAATAGACCTGATATGAGAGTAATTTGTCTCCTTGGCTAATAAAAAATATTCATGGCAGTTCTAATTGTTATTTATTTTCATGTGCCTTATTAAATAATTCATCTATCGGAGGTAGTTAAATGAATTCATATAGAATTATGATTGTAGACGATGAAGAAGAAATACGCCTTGGAATCATAAAAAAGATTGATTGGGAAGCCAATGGATTTATAGTTGTTGGTGATGCTGAGAATGGACAAGATGCCTTGGAAAAAGCAGAAAAACTACAGCCAGATGTTATAATGACAGATATTAAAATGCCATTTATGGATGGGTTGGAACTAGGAAAGAAGTTGGTAGAATTAATGCCATCTACAAAAATTATTGTATTTTCAGGATGTGATGATTTTGAGTATGCTCATAAGGCAATAAAGATAAATGTAGTTGAATATGTTCTGAAACCGATTAACTCAGCAGAACTCATAGAAGTTTTAGTGAGGTTAAAAGAACAGCTCGATCGTGAATATAACGAAAAACGAAATTTAGAAACACTTTATAAGCATTATATTAAAAGTCTACCAGTAATTAGAGAACAATTTTTAGTTGGTGCAATTGAAGGCAGAATAAATGAAGAACAATGGCATGAACAAATGGAGGAGCTGGGAATAGAATTCAAGTATAAGCATTTAACAGTAGGGATTATTCAGGCAGATGGAACACTATCCTTTGAAGAAAACTTAAATAGTTTTTCGGGGCAAAAGGAATCAGCACTTACACCAATTTCTATTAAGAAAATTGTAGATGAAAATATGGGTAAGTATTGTAAATTTATTAGTTTTATTTATTCTGGTATGGTAATAGTTATGGGTAACTTTGAAAAAAAGGAAGATATATTATTATTTATAAAAGGTATAAATGAGGTTTGTAAGGTTTATAAGAGAATTATGAGTTTAACAATATCTGCAGGAATAGGGTATGTTTATAGTAATCCTTCGCAAATACGTTTTTCATATAGAACTGCACAAAATGCATTAGATTATAGATTTATATTAGGAGCTGGAAAGGCTATTTATATTGATGATGTAGAGCCAGATAATTCAATCCAGCTACAACTTGATGAGAAAGAAGAACGATCGATGTTAAATGCAATAAAAATTTCTTCAGAGGATGAAATTTCAGAGGCAATTGATAGTTTGTTTAAGAAAACAGAAGATTTATTATTGCCTTTTAATCAATATAGAATTTATCTTATGGAAATTATGACGTCACTTTTAAAACTTGTTCAAACATATGCATTTGATATAGAAGAAATTTTTGGTGAAAATTTTAATGCATACAGTTATTTAGAATCCTTTAATTCTATTCATGAAGTCAAAAAATGGATTATAGAAAAAGCTATTAGGATAAATAGTTATATTAAAAGAGAGCGAATCAATTCATCTATGATGCTTATTGAAAAAGCAAAACAATATATAAAAGAAAATTACAGTGATTATGATGTTTCAGTAGAAAAATTATGTTCTAAATTGCATGTTAGTCCAACATATTTTTCTACAATGTTTAAGAAGGAAACAGGAACAAGCTTCGTAAATTATCTCACAGCAACACGTTTAGAAGAAGCCGTTAAACTTTTGAATACAACAGATGATAAGACATACATGATAGCGGAAAAAGTTGGATATCCAGAAGCTAATTATTTTAGTTATGTTTTTAAGAAACAGTTTGGAGTATCTCCATCAAAGTATAGAAAGAATTGAGTTGATTTACTATGCTTAATTTGTTTAAGAGAAAAATACAGAAGACAATAAATTACGTTAACAGCGGAAGTATACAACATATAATATCAATTTCTTTTACCGTAATAGCAGTTATAGGAATGGTTACTGTTGGAGGGGCTTTATATTTTCGTTTTATAACTTCCACTGAAGAAATGGTATCTGAGCATAATAAATCTATGTTAGATCAAGTAAATTTGAATTTAGATTCTTATCTGAGGAATATGATGAAAGTGTCTGATACCACTTATTACAATGTAATTAAGAAGAAAGATTTGGCTACAGATACCATAGATAAAGAAATGGACTTATTGTATGAAACAAATAAAGATTCACTTATAAGCATATGTGCCTTTTCGCAAGATGGGGAAGTTATAGCGGCATCTCCTGTAAAACAATTAAAAAGCTCTATTGATCCACGAGTGAGTGATTGGTTTACTAAAGCGATAGATAAGAAAGAAAATTTACATTTTTCAACACCTCATGTTCAAAATTTATTTGTAGATCCAGATTATAAATATCGTTGGGTCGTATCATTAAGTAGGGCTATTGAACTTACTAATAATAAGAAAACAACATCTGGAGTATTGTTAGTTGATATAAATTTTAGTGGAATAGAGCAGATATGTAAAAATGCAAATATAGGAAAGTCAGGATATGTTTATCTAGTTGATAGAGAAGGCGAAATTATTTATCATCCTAGGCAGCAATTGATTTATTCAGATTTAATAGATGAAAATAATAAAATTGAAGCAGCTTATGATGATGGAAATCATATAGAAACTTTCAGAGGAGAAAAAAGATTAGTTACAGTTAAAACTGTTGGATACACTGGATGGAAAATTGTCGGAATTACACCGATGTTAGATATTACTTCAGATTATTATCAAATGAGTATATTTGCTGTGTTCATTATGTCTTTCGCTATCTTTATACTTGTATTTCTTAATATGTTTGTCTCTTCAAGAATAGCTAACCCAATACGATTATTAGAAAAGTGTGTGAAGAAATTGGAAAATGGAGTAAAAGATGTAGATGTTTCGATAAGCGGATCATATGAAGTTCAGCATTTAGGAAAAGCAATTCGTTCTATGGTCAACCAAATGCATACACTTATGGACAACATAATGATTGAACAAGAATCAAAAAGAAAAAGTGAGCTTAATGCTCTTCAAGCACAAATTAATCCCCATTTTTTATATAACACATTGGATTCAATCATATGGATGATAGAAAATGAAAATTATGATGGGGCAATAATTATGGTAACTGCTTTAGCAAAACTTTTTAGAATAAGCTTAAGTAAAGGCAAAAATATAATAACAGTGAGAGATGAAATTGAGCATGCACGAAATTATTTGACCATACAAAATATAAGGTATAAAAATAAATTCACATATAATATTGAAGTTGATGAGAAAGTTCTTAATTATGGAAGTATTAAATTAATTATTCAACCGTTAATTGAAAACGCAATTTATCATGGTATGGAATTTATGGGGGGAGATGGTGAGATTTTAGTAAAGGCATATGCAAAAGATAATGAGTTATATATTGATGTTGTAGATAACGGACTTGGAATGCTTCAAGATGTTGCAAATAGCCTTTTAACAGGTGAAAGCAAGATTGAAAAGAAGAGCTCTGGTATAGGATTGAAGAATGTTAATGAAAGAATACAACTATATTTTGGAAAGAGATATGGACTCGAAATTTATAGCGAGCCAGATGAAGGGACAACAGTTCGTATTCATATGCCATGTGTGGACTTTTATGAAATTAGAAAGAGGGAGGAAGATAAATAGTGAAGAGAAAAAGGAAGCAAATTTTTATTACTTTATTTTTGCTATTAATATTATCTTTTTTACTTTTCTTAAATAATACATTGTGGTATGAAAAAGATATAAGGATATACAACATATCAATTATAACTAGAGGAAGAAACAGTGAAAGCTTAATGATAATGAGACAGGGTATAGAGCAGGCAGCTTCAGAAATGAATGTTAATGTAAGTTTTGTTACTTTGTCGGAAGATAATAGTATTGACGAACAGAAAGAACTTATAGAACGAGAGATAAAAAATAAGGCAGATGCAATAATTATATCGCCTGCAGATTATGAGAAAATGGCAGAACCAATAGAAAATGCTAGAAAAAAGATACCAATTATATTATTTGATTCTACTATAAAATCAGAACATGCTCAGCCCAGTATTTCTTGTGATAACTATAAGCTTGGATCTAGCTTGGGGGAAGAATTAATAAAGAACGGAGATATGAATAAGAATATTTTAATAATCAAAAACAACTTAGAGTGCAGCAGTGTAAAGGAACGATATAATGGATTCATGAGTGTTATGAATCGAACAGATAACAAATGTACATTTTGGGATTTTTCAGAAGATAAGCAGACTACTTATTATAATCAAGCTAAAAGTTTGTTAGAGAACAATAATATTGATGTTGTGGTTACATTTGATGCAGGATTATTAGAGAATGTTTCTCAAGCTAAAAAGGATGTAATGGGTATTAACAAAGAAAAAGCATCAATAGAGATATATGGGACAGGAAGTACAAGCAAAATTCTTTCTTTTTTAGAAGATAAGGTTATTAGTGCAACAGCTATTCAAAATGAATTTAATGTAGGATATCTAAGTATAAAATCAGCAGTATATAAGATTAATAAAAAAGATATGCCCAATAACATTATCTCTTCAACAGTTATAAATACAAAAAATATGTATTCGGAAGAAAATCAAAGATTATTATTCCCATTTGTTAGATAAGCACCATAAATGCAAGGATGAACTTTTGTATAAATGTATTGTGGTGCTTGATGGAATCATATGGTGGAGGGATTGTAGTGAGATTAATTAAGAAATTATCAGGGCTTTTAACAGTAGTCTCAATTTTTAATGTATTGTCATCTTGTAGTGCAAATGTGAAATCAGCAAATTATAGTAATGATATTAAGGAAATAAAAATAGGTGTAACCTTATATAAACAAGATGATGCATTCATATCAGAAATTTCAAAGAATATTGAGGATATAGCAAAAGAGAAGGAGAATCAAGGTAAATATAAGATCATTGTGAATGTTGCAGATGCTAAAGGAAATTTAATTAACCAAAGTAATCAAGTAGATAAATTTGTTGCGCAGAATTACGATGTTATATGCGTAAATATGGTTGATCGTACAGCGGCATCTATGATCATTGATAAAGCAAAATCAGCTAATATTCCAATTGTTTTCTTTAATCGTGAACCAGTAGAGGAAGATATGGAAAGATGGAATAAGCTCTATTACGTTGGAGCAGATGCTCAGCAATCAGGTGAGATGCAAGCAAATATCATTATAAATGCTTATAAAAAAGACAATAGAATGGTAGATAAAAATGGAGATGGCAAAATCCAGTATGTAATGCTTGAAGGAGAGCAGGGACACCAAGATTCCTTAATTAGAACGGAATATTGCATCAAAACTATAACTCAAAATGGAATTGAATTAGAGAAATTAGCTGATGATACAGCAAATTGGCAAAGTGCTCAGGCAACAACAAAGATGTCACAATGGATTAAAAGTTTTGGAGATAAAATTGAAGTTGTATTTAGTAATAATGATGAAATGGCACTTGGAGCAATAAATGCAATAAATGATGCTAATATAGGCGGTAAAAAACCACTAGTTGTAGGAATTGATGGGCTTCCTAAAGCGTTAGAGGCAGTGAAAAATGGATCTATGATAGGAACTATTTTAAACGATTCGAAAAAACAGGCAAATGCGATCTTCAATCTTGCATATACATTAGCTTCTCATGGAAATGTAAATTCCATAGATGGACTTGAGAAAGGAAAGTATATTAGGACTCCACACGCAGAGGTTACTAGTGATAATGTTGATTTATATATAGAAAATAAATAAAATTATATATTATGTATAGATAATGTAGAAGTATATTTATTATAAAAAAATAAGTAAGTCTTTTTCGATTTACTTCCTTTTTTGTATAAGCATACTTCTATTTTTATAAATTTTTATCAGCAGGATCTATAGCTATAGTTAGATTATATTCAATATGCCTTATACCAGTATAAAGTTCTTTATTACACACATAATAAAATAAATGATTTAAGAAATAAAGATAAAATTTAATGTGCTTTTTATGTATAGAAACTGACCATAAAGGCAAAGTCTTTGCAAGGTACTATGAAAATAGGTTTATTTTCGTAGGAACCTTAAGTATCGAGATGCTAGGAAGAGTAGGGAGCTATTTGATAAATCAACGGAGGATAAAAATGAGAAATTCTAAAAAGATATTGGTATTATTCACTATTATGGTTATGATAATAAATTTATTATTAAATTCTAATAAAGTAGTTGCCAATACCAAGTTAACAGCCACGGAAGGAAGGCCAGTAAGAGCAAGCGTATTATTACGTACTTTGGAGGATCCATATACCGCCTTACTTAAGCAAAGTTTTGAAGAGATTCAGAAAAATAATCAAGGGAATATTGAATTTACTTTTTATGACTGTAAGAATGATCAATCATTACAAAACAGAAATGTTAATTCAATACTTAATGCAGGAAATGCAGATATTATATTACTGAATCTAGTAGATCCAACAGGAGTGAGGACAATTGTAGATAGAGTCAAAGAAAAAAATATACCTTTAGGTTTATTCAATATAGAACCACTAAATATGGAAACTGTAAAATCATATAGTAAAGCTTATTTTGTTGGAACAAATCCAGCCGAAGCGGGAATACTGCAAGGTGAACTTCTTTCCAGCTTATGGAATAAGGATAGAACAATTATTGATAAAAATGGAGATAATATAATGCAATATGTTATGCTTATGGGACCGCGTAATAACTTGGAGGCAATTGGAAGAACTAAGTATTCTGTTTTATCAATCAATGATGCAGGAATTAAAACAGAAGAAATTGCTTTGAGAGTTTGTAATTGGGAAGAAAACTTAGCTAAAGATGCTATGGATGCATTATTCTTATCGAATGGAAATAAAATTGAAGTTATAATTTCTAATAATGATGCTATGGCAATAGGTGCAATTGAGGCATTGCAAAAGTATGGATATAATAGTGGAGATAAAAATAGGACAATACCAATTGTTGGTGTAGATGGGATACCGAAAGCGATACAGCTCATTAATCAAGGAATTATGACTGGATCTGTTCCTCAAGATGCAGCTAGCATGGCAGAAGCGACTTATCTTATAGGAATGAATTTGGTTAATGGTAGACCTCCACTTGATGGAACTTCGTATAAGTTTGATGATACAGGAGTTGCAGTTCGTATTCCTTACAAAGGATATATAAGTAATGATAATATCTAAGGTTATTTAAGTTGATTAAATAACTTATAATAAAAAATATGGAGGATTAGTATAAGATGTCTAAGAAAATAACTACCATAATTATTATCATGATTGCAGCAGCTATGCTAATAAGCATTAATCAAAGTAATATCATGGCGAGTTCAGGAATTGCTGAAGGAAAGCCTATTAAAGCAGCTGTATTATTATATAGATTTGATGATGCTTATATTTCTTTAGTTCGTGAAAATTTAGAAAAAATACAAAAAGAGAACGAAGGAAACATTGAATTTATTTTTTATGATGGGAAGAATGATCAATCTATACAGGATAAAGATATTAATAACTTAATTGAAAAGCAAGATGTTGATCTTTTGCTAGTAAATCTAGTCCAAACAACGAGTACACAGTCAGTTATTAATAAAGTAAAAGGAATTAATATTCCAGTAATTCTATTTAATAGGGAACCAGTTGCGATAGATTCTATAAGATCTTATAATAAAGCTTGCTATATAGGAACAGAGGCTGAGGAAGCCGGACTATTACAAGGAAAAGTTATTATAAATGCATGGAATAAAAATAAAACAGCAATGGATAAAAATAAAGATGATATACTTCAATATGTTATGTTAATGGGAGAACAAAATAATTTAGAGGCAATTAAAAGAACAGAATACTCTATATTAAAAATCAATAATTCGGGAATAAAGACTCAAGAAGTTGCATTAAGGGTTTGTGATTGGAATGAGGAAGAAGCTAGGAATGTTACTAAAACATTGTTTCTGCAGTATGGAAATAAAATTGAGGCTATAATTGCGAATAATGATTCCATGGCTATAGGTGCGATTAAAGCATTGCAAGAATATGGCTATAATAAGGGTGGCAAGACTCCTAATATAGCAGTTGTAGGAGTTGATGCAATACCAGAGGCACAGGAATTAATTAAACAAGGAATAATGACTGGGTCTGTTCTACAGGATCCTTATGAATTAGCTAAAGCACTTTACAGTGTTGGAATTAATTTGGTTTCTAATAAAAACCCGCTTTATGATACAGAATATAAATTTGATCAAACAGGAGTTTCAATTCGATTGCCTTATCATGAATACATGAGTAAGTAAGAATTAAAAGATATATAAAATAACTTTACAATCAAACCAACTTAACTTAATATTAAGTTAATAAAAAAACGTATTATATTATTAAAATTTACGAGGAGTGGGGCTAAAATGAGTAAATTAGAAGAAATAATAAAGTATAATGAAAGTTTTGTGGGGAACAAAGATTATCAGGAATATGTAACAACTAAGATACCTAAGAAAAAGATGGCGATATTATCATGTATGGATACAAGATTAACAGAATTGTTGCCTAAAGCCATGAATATCAAAAATGGGGATGCAAAAATAATAAAAGATGCAGGAGCAACAGTTATGCACCCATTTGGTGGTGTAATGAGAAGTATATTAGTTGCAGTATATGAATTTGGAGCAGAAGATGTTTTTGTAATAGGACATCATGGTTGTGGGATGAGTAATTTAAACACAAAAAAACTTGTTGATAAAATGTTAGATAGAGGAATTAAGGAAGAAACGCTCTCTACTTTAAATAACGCAGGAGTTAACGTTGAGAGATGGCTTCATGGTTTTGAATCTGTTGAAGAATCAATAAAAGAAAGTGTTAAAATGATAAAAGATCATCCTCTTTTACCTAATGACGTAAGGGTACACGGTCTCATTATGAGTCCTGAAACTGGAGAACTAGAAATCATAATAAATGGAGACATTAAAGACGCAAACTAAAGGTATGGCGAAGCGCTAGATATCTAGAGTAAACTTAAAGTTATATATGTAAACACCGAAAGGAAGGTCATGCATTTATTCCAGGTTGCTAGAGTATTTAACTGCGAATTTCCAATAGAAGAAGTTGCATCATTTCTGCAAAATCCTATATGTAACACCTCCACAAAAGCATAACCTTCCTTTCTGGTATATATCATAATTGAAAATATATGTTTTAATTTAGGTTCGTTATCTAGATACGAAATACCTAGAGATCAATACATGGATTGTGATTCCGTTGTATATTTTTATGAGTTATCAAATCTATAGTGATGATAAATACTCAATAATGTTAAACTTAAAAATTTAACATTTAACATTCTGATGAGTAAAACTTGCGTATCTATATGGAGACCAATATAATTATTTATTTGGCACGAAGTAATCACTGTGTTTGGAATATATTATTTTTTCATCTACTTAGTTTGCTAACAATAGAAATATAAAAATATTTGCGCGAATATAGATTTACTTTAATTTACTGCTAAATTAGAAATGGAATATATGTTTTTGCACAGTGTTCATAAGAAGATTTTGCTGGCTGTAATTCTAGATTATAAGTTGTTCCAAATGTGCTTGTTCAAAGCATAGTCTTTGAAGCAAGCGCTTTGGATGCAACTTATAATTGTAGAATTACCCAGTAAAATCTTCAAGGAACCGGAGCAAACACATATATTCCATTTCGTCTTTTGGGCAGTGAAATTAAATTGTCCTCAATACTTGCAAGTATTTTTATATTTAGCTCGTTTGTCAATACGTACTTTTATGAACATGGTAAATTATATTTTTGTTTCTAGTATGTGCTTCCAATATCTTTTAGGCATCATTCTACATTGAAGTTTAAGATTTTTTCGCTCTTGTATAGTAGTGGCTTTAAAATATGTTTTCCAAAGGTCTGTATATTCATCGTTGTGAAATTTTAGTTTTTCATAAGTTTCTATATCCATATCTATTATTTCGTAAAAATTTGTATTATATATTAAAGCCTTTTGTCTAGAAATATCGTGTATAATAAAATATTCCCTAGGAAATCTATTTTTAAAATGATCTCCAATAAGCTCTAAAATATCATTATCTGGTTCAATAGAAGAGTATAAAAGTTTCTCTTCTATTTGATTAAATCTAATAAATCCTTCAAATCTATGGCATTCATTTAAAACCTTTTTTGTAATATTATCTACAAGTCTTATTACATCTATATTTAAAAAATCATGAACATCTGGTCCGAGTTTAAAGGCTATCTTTAAATAATTAAATATTATTATTCCTTTGTCCTCATAATTACTTAAAAATGCAAAGTATATTTTTTTTAATGAGAGGAAATTAATTTTATTTATAATAGCATTTTTTACTTTTTTGAACTTATTAATATCAGTAGAAATTTCAACTATATTCCCTAGTAGAAGGGGAGTATTTGTTTGGCTTTTTCCATATATAGATGTTGGAGGTGAGCCGTTTGAGTAAAAAGCATCATATATGGAAGTTAATAGGCCTTCAAAAGTATCGTCATATAAGTATATTTTCATAATCAAAACTCTCCAGTTAAAGAAGTAATTTTATCACCTAATGTTAATATATTTGACTTAGGAATTATATTATTTAAAGAATTTTCAATTTTTATAGGTGATATATGTGATGAAGAAATATCATCCTTAGGTAATATAATTCCAGAAGGAAGCTTTACATCATTAAATGAAGCATTATCAAAAAATGATATTTGATTAGGATTTACGCTGCCACTTTTAGAAATATCGTGTTCTAGAAGTTTATTTTTTATTTTAATAGTATCAAAAAGAACATCTCCATGATATTTTCCGTTACAGGTAATAAAATATTTAGCTCTTTTAAGTACAACTCTTAGATTTCTCAAGTCATCAAAGGTCAGATTATGAACTCTTCTTATTTTTAAAATTTTCTTAGCAGAAGTAACTCCTATACCAGGGATTCGTAATAATTTTTCATAAGAAACTTTGTTAATTTCAACAGGAAATTCATTCAAATTGGATAATGCCCAATGTGTTTTTGGGTCAAAATTTAAATCAAAGTTATCATCGTCATTCTTCAAGAGTTCATTAGCTTTAAATCCATAATATCTAAGAAGCCAATCGGCTTGATAAAGTCTATGTTCTCTAAGCATTGGTGGATGCGTAATGTCAGGAAGCAGGTTATTATCCTTAATTACAGGGACATAAGCAGAGTAGTACACTCTCTTTAGAGTATATTTATTGTAAAGAGCTTCAGAGAGTTTTAGAATTTTTCCATCACTTTCAGGAGTTGCACCAACGATTAATTGAGTACTTTGACCACCTGGTACAAACAATGGTGTACTTTTTATGCTTTTTTTCATTTCACTATAATTAAGTATTGAATTTTTTATAGTTTTCATAGGTTGTAAAATTTTTTCTTTACTCTTTTGAGGTGCCAAAAGTTTAAGACTATTGCTAGAAGGAAGTTCTATATTAACACTCATTCTATCTACAAACTTTCCAGCTTCCTCAATTAAAGCATTATCAGCGCCAGGTATAGCTTTTAGATGAATATAACCATTGAACTTATTTTCTATACGCAGTTTTTTCACAGTTTTAAGTAGAAGTTCCATAGTATAATTAGGATTATAAATAACAGCAGAACTTAAAAAGAGGCCCTCTATATAATTACGCCTGTAAAAATTAATAGCAAGACTGCATATTTCATCAGGAGTAAAGCTTACTCTTAAAAAATCTCTAGATGATCCATTAATGCAATATTTACAATCAAAAATACAATCATTTGAAAATAATATTTTAAGGAGAGAAATGCAACGTCCATCCGGAGTAAAGCTGTGACAAATACCAGCTTCTGAAGCATTGCCTATTCCATTTTTAGCATTCTGTCTCTTTGAGCCAGAAGAGGAACAAGAGACATCATATTTTGCGGCATTAGATAATATTTTTAATTTTTCCATTAAATCCATTTTGATTACACTTCCTTATAAAATGAAACTTTAAAATTAAAATATATGCTCTGACAAAACTTGAATGGTGTATTGGAATTTAGTTTTTGTATTTTTGCATTAACTAAGTACGTAGGGAATAGAATTTTAAAGTTAAATTAATTATCATAAAATATACACGCTCTAAAAAATTTAATTCATCGAAGTTTATTTTAAAATATAAGATAATAAAAAATTAGATAATTTTATAATGATCGAATCATATTATTTAAAACATATACAAATAGAAAAAGAACATATATTCGTTAGGAATATTATATACGAATATATGTTCTGTGGCAATGAATTCATTTTAAAGTTTTGATAAAAAAACTAAAATGAAAAGTTAAATTCCGTATGTAAGAGTAAATTCTATGTAAATAGAATTAAGTTATAAACTTATTTATGATTAAATTAAAAAAATAATGCTTTGGTATATGTTACATTAAAAATAATCAGTAACTATAACAAATGCATTATTTATTTTAATAAATATATTAAATAGCGGTTACAGTATCACGCTCAATTAAAGTGTTCATAAGAATAATTCTCTTGCTGCAAGAATTATCACATTCTATTTTTTCTAATAGCAGTGTTGCTGCATTTGAGCCAAGAAGAAACATGTTTTGATCTATAGTAGTTAACTTAGGTTCTACAAATTTACTCAAATCTATATTATCAAATCCTATAATAGATAATTTATCTGGTACATCTATATTTAGTTTTTTGCAAGCGTTAAGTACACCAACAGCCATAAGGTCATTGCAGGCAAGAACTGCAGTTGCAGTAGATGCTTTAAGGACATTTAGGAATATATTAACAGCGTTATCAACAGTTTCACTACTATTTCCATTTCCTATGTTGATAATATTTTGTGGATTAAAATTATTTAAATCATCCATTATTTCTGTATAAACTTTTTCCTTTACGTCATAAGAATAACTATCTTTTCCTCTAACAAATAGTATATCTTTGTGATTTTTTTCTAATAAATAGTTTAAAGCCATACTTGCACCCATAGCTTCATCATTTACAACAGATGAAATATTTGTGGACACGGAATGTCCATTAACAAAAACAATGGGAGTTTGTTTTGAAATATTATGAAAAAATTTAGATTTAATATTTTCTGTATTTGGGTCAATAACTATTATTCCAGATACATTCCTAGATAATAAATTGTTAACACATAATTTTTCTTCTTCACTATCATTATTACTACATGCCAGCACTAAAGACAAATTATTTGCTTTTAAGCTGCTTTCAATCCCGTTTATAACTTCTGGGAAAAACATATTATTGATACTAGGAACAACAACACCTATAGTAGCTGACTTCTGTTTAGTAAGCTCACGTGCTTGCATATTGGGAATATATTTAAGTTCCTCTATTACTTCAAGTACTCTTTTTCTTGTTTCTTCTTTCACTGGATAATTGCCATTCATTACCCTTGAAACAGTCGCAACAGATACATTAGCTTTTTTTGCTACATCTACTATGGTTAATTTCATAATTATTCCACCTTATAATATATTTATAAATTTATCAAAGGCAGCAAATCCTTCTTTATTTCTTTTAAATACTCCGGAGTGACATAATACTTCTAAGAATTTAAATCCAACTTCCTCTTTTAAAATAGAATCAACGTTTTCTTGAGATATATTAGAGTGTTTTTCTAGAAGATATTTATACCAATCAGAATGTTTTGCCACCATTTCATCATCTAAAATGTTGTCTTTTCTATTAATTAAGTATTCCTTTAAAATGTTTAATTCTTCTTTTAATCTTGCAGGAAGAACTGCAAGTCCCATGACTTCTATAAGTCCTATATTTTCTTTTTTAATGTGATGAACTTCACTATGAGGATGGAAAATACCAAGAGGGTGCTCAGTACTTGTTCTATTGTTCCTTAAGACTAAATCTAGTTCGTACTTATTATTCCTTTTTCTTGCAATAGGAGTAATAGTATTATGCGGTTCATCCATTGTATGACTTAATATATTTACAGATTCATCAGAATAACTTCTCCATGAAGTTAAAATATGATCAGCTAAATCTAATAATTTATCTTTATCATTACTTGAAAGCCTAACAACAGACATAGGCCATTTGACTCTACCTATTTCAACATCTTCATAATTTTTAACTGAGTAGTTTTTTTCTATTGGAGCTTTTTCCATAGCAAATGTGTAGTGACCACCTTGATAATGATCATGAGATAGTATTGATCCTCCAACTATAGGCAAGTCAGCGTTAGATCCAGCAAAGTAATGAGGCAGTATATCAGTAAAAATCAATAAATTCCTAAAAGTATCCTTATTAATTTTCATAGGTATATGTTCGCTATTTAGAATTATACAATGCTCATTATAATAAGTATAAGGGGAATACTGCAAGAAATATTTTTGTTTATCAAAATCCAAAGGTATAATTCTATGAGTCTGTCTGGCAGGATGATTTATATGACCATAAAATCCTTCATTTTCTTTACATAATAAACATTTAGGATATGAACTAGATTTAATTAATTTAGCTTTTGCTATATCCCTAGGATCTTTTTCTGGTTTTGATAAATTAATTGTTATATCTAAGTCTCCATATTCCGTTGGTGCTTTCCAGATTATGTTCTTGTCAATTCTATCTTTTCGAATATAGTTAGAAGAAATGCTTAAATCATAATAGTACTCAGTAGCTTTAGTTGGAGAGATATTATATAAATTATTAAAGTTATTTATAACCTCAGAAGGTCTTGGCATTACGCAGTTCATAATTAAAGTATCAAATAAGTCTCTTTCAGTCACTGTATTTTCTATTAAATTATTTTCACATGCGTAGTCTAAGATATTTTCTAAGATAGGAGTTGGAGTTTCTAAAGTTTCATCAACTTCACGAACTTCAAATTCATTTAAGTTTAATACTCCAAGAATCATATTGGTAGAGTAAATTATATCATCATTATTTATAAGATTTTTTTTCAATGCAAAGTTTATAAGTCTATTTATTTCATGATTTATATTTATCATGCTAAAACCTCCTCAATTTTAACAAAAGGTATTAATCTAAGACATATCTAAAAAATAAGTCCATGTTAGTTTATTTCATAGACTTATCTTTTTCTATGCCTAGGTGGCGGAAACTTGAACCATATAAGTTTTTAGGTTGGCTCTAGTTTCCCAAGATAAATTTTAAAATTCTATATGATTTTATTATTTGTCATCATATCCGTTAGGATTATTTTTGTGCCATGTCCAAGCTGTTTTGATTATAGCTTTTACATCAGTATATTTAGGAGTCCAGCCTAGAATCTTTTGAGCTTTTTCATTAGAAGCTATTAATCTTGCAGGATCACCAGCACGCCTTTCGCCCACAACAACTTTAATTTCTTCACTAGTTGCTTCTTTAGCTGAATCAATCATTTCTTTAACGCTAAAGCCAATTCCATTACCTAGATTGAAGATGTTACTTTCATTTCCGTTTTGTAAATACTCAACAGCTTTTATATGTGCGTCTGCTAAGTCTAGTACATGAATATAATCTCTTATACAAGTACCATCAGGAGTATCATAATCTTCTCCAAAAACAGTTATAGCTTCTCTTTTTCCAAGTGGAACTTGAAGTATTAGAGGTATTAAGTGACTTTCAGGAGAGTGATCCTCACCGATGCTTCCATCTTCTAGTGCACCAGCTGCATTAAAGTATCTTAAAGAAACGTAATTTATTCCGTTAGCTTTGCTAACCCATTTCATCATTTTTTCCATAGTCAGCTTTGTTTCACCATAGGTATTAGTTGGATTTGTTTCATCATCTTCAGAGATAGGAATTTTCTTTGGTTCTCCATATACTGCTGCAGTTGAAGAAAAAACTATATTCTTAATATCATGTTTTACCATACTTTCAAGTAATATTTGCATACCATATACATTATTATTGAAATATAGTAGAGGTTTTACCATACTTTCGCCAACTAAAGAATTAGCAGCGAAATGTATAATAGCATCGATTTTATTTTCAGAAAAAACTTTATCTAAAAACTCAGAATCTCTTATATCACCTTTATAAAATTTTGCTTTTGGATTTACAGCTTTCATATGACCTGATTGTAAATTATCAACTATTATTACGTCTTTATTTTGTTTTACAAGTTCATGAACTGTATGAGAGCCGATATATCCAGCACCACCACAAACTAATATTGACATATTAACATCTCCCTTATTTTTATTGATTTGGTTTAAAGACTTATACTTTAAATTTAAACTAAATCTTTCTTATAATCAACTTAATAAAATCTTAAGTAGTAAATCTTTTATCCAATTTTTCTTGTTCCATCTGAAATGCTAACTACATAGAAGCTAGGTTCATAGCCAATTTTGCTTGTATATTCGGCTTTAACTTTTTCTACAAATGAATCTATACAGTCTTCTTTAACAATATTAACTGTGCAGCCCCCGAAACCAGCGCCTGTCATACGAGCTCCAATTACACCTTCACTTTTCCAAGCAAGAGAAACTAAAGTATCTAGCTCTATTCCAGTAACTTCATAATCATCTCTTAGAGAAATGTGAGAATCATTCATAAGTTTTCCGAATAGAGTTAAATCATTTTCTTCTAGAGCTTTTACAGCCTTTAATGTTCTTCTATTTTCATATACTGCATGTTTTGCTCTTTTTGCTTTAATAGGATCTGAAATACAAGATTTAACTTCTTCAAATTCTTCTTCTGTAAGCTCACCTAAAGCATTAATATTCTTAACTTTTTGTATTTCAGCTAAGGCAGTTTCACATTCACTTCGTCTTTCATTGTACTTAGAGTCAGCTAGACCACGCTTTTTATTTGTATTGGCAATTACTATCTTGTAGCCATCCATAGCAATAGTACTGTATGAATATTTCAAGGTATTACAATCTAAAAGAATCGCACAATTTTCCTTTCCCATGCCAATAGCAAATTGATCCATTATTCCACAATTTACACCGATAAATTTATTTTCAGCTTCTTGACACATTTTTACTATATCAACCATGTTGATATTTAAATTGAACAAATCATTTAATATAGTTCCCATCAAAACTTCTATTGAAGCAGAAGAGGACAATCCAGAACCATTTGGAATATTTCCATAGAAAAGTATTTCAAATCCGTTAGGAATATTATAACCATGATTTTCAAAAGTTTTAATTACACCTTTAGGATAATTGGCCCAATCGTGTTGTTTTTCATATATCATATTTTCTAAACTAAATTCTAAAATTCCTAATTCTTTAAAGTTTAAAGAGTTAACTAATACATTTTTATCTTCTCTTTGTCTAACTAAAGCATAAGTTCCAATAGTAAGAGCGCAAGGAAAGACATTACCTCCATTGTAATCAGTATGCTCTCCAATTAAATTAACTCTTCCAGGTGAAAAGAAAACACTTTCAGCATCTTTTGCAAATAATTTTGTGAAATCACTTTTTAATACATTAATATTCTCCATATTTAATACCTCCCTTTTAATTTAATAGTAAGCGATTACTATTAAAAAGTAAAGAGGGAATTAAGAAAATTTAGAATTTTTTAGATATATACAAAATCTGTGAATATACACTATAAATGAAGGCTTAATAGGACAATAGTGATAAGCTTGATCTTTCATGAGAAAGATTACAAATAATAATTATTTCTGAAGTGATTATTTGAAAATATATAAATTTAGAATATTTTTATAGAAAAGGCTTACTGTTATAAAATTTAATAGGTAGCCTAAATTTTAAGCTACCTATTAGAATGTCCACTATTTTTTTGAATGGGAATGCCTATTTGAATTGTTGTTCATATTGTTCATCATGTTATTCATATTATTCATATTATTCATATTATTCATAGGCATATTGCCCTGATTTCCCATTAGCATACTTAATAAGGAATTAATATCGTTCATATTTCCCATATTATTCATATTTGGACCATTGCTATTCATATTATTTGCATTATTCATGTTAGGGTTGTTATTTGGATTATTAAATGGAGAACCGTTAGATCCGCCCATATTTCCCATCAACATGTTCATTAATGGATTTCCATTCATAGGGTTCATGCCGCCACCCATGCCACCCATAAGCATGTTCAATAAAGGATTACCACCCATTTGATTTGGATTACTGCCACCATTTTGATTAGGCATCATGGGATTTCTAAATCCGCCACCCATTCCATTAAAAAGGGAACTGAGTATCATACTTAATAAAGGATTCATTTTACCACCTTTTTGTTAATTGCTTTATTATAGTTTATTACAGAGGCATATAAAAGGATACTAAAATTTAATCTATAATAAAATATATATATGTTGCAATTCACAATGCGCAACGCACATTGCACAATTCACAATTGCAACTAAAATTATTGCAATATTTTTAGAATTATCATGAAGAATCATTTTTGAAATATATATATTAATGAAAGAAAATATTTTATGTTTAGAATACAGAATAAAAGAGGAAAAAATGAATAAAATAAACACAAGAACGAGGGCTGAGAACTGTAATCTTAGTTCTTTTTTATGTTTGTTTATGAAATATAAAGACAGCTAGAGAATATAAGCTAAGGAACTTAGGAGAATTTTATGAGAATCGGAGAACTGGAGATAGCAATAATAGATATAATTACATTTACGGGAATATTAATAACTCTTTTAACAGGAGTGCTTAATTTATTTCAAAACAAGAAAACTCTTTACATAAATAATATTACAAGATTTAGAGTCATATGGATAACTACATTAAGAACGCATATTGCAAGCTTGAAAGAGCTAAGCAATATAACTAACTTATATATTAGAACTAAAGATGGAAGTAATAAGATTGAATATAGAAGAGAGTTAGATAAAATAGTATCGTTGATTAAAATGCATTTGAATTTTACAGGAAAACTAGATATTGAGCTAATATTAAAAGTAGAAGAATTAAAAGCTACACTTAATAGTTATTTATTAATATATTATTGTAAAAATGCAATAAAATCTGCAGAAAGAAATGAAGATATAACAACGAAATTTTATGAAGCTATAGATGTGATAAGTGAAAAAAAAATATTAAAGGAATTTTTGGTTATGGCAAATAGTTATAAGAATGTTGAAAATAAAAATAATATAAATTTATTAAATTTACTAGAACTTAAAAATGAAGTTAAATCTGCATACAGCGATGAGTTACAATTAATAAATAATATAGTTGAAAAAAGCGATTATATAGTAAGTAATTATGAAAATGAAATTGAAAGCCTAAATAGAGATATAGATGAGCTTGTGCAAATATGTTTAAAAGCTGAGTGGATTAGATGTAAGGTAGAAACTAGAATATGGCCGTATAATAAATATGATGAAGAAAGAGTAATTACTAAGCTAAAGGATGAATATAAAAACATTAGACATAAAATGCAGACTTATAAATAGTAAGTCTGCATTTATAAAGCTGGATAGTAAATTTACATTTAAAAATGCTAGTAAGAAGGATCTTGCATTGGGATTAGAATTTAGAAATTTAAGTATAATATATATAATTTTATAACTTAAATCCTAATAATATTGATTATAAATTTTCATAGTGATATTATTTTTATTAACATGGATATAATTTCATATATAGAAATAAATGTTAATAAAAATAATTTTATATACATATGTTAAGGGGGCTATATAATATGGAAGAAAAAATTAATAGACAAAAGGCATGGGACGCACTTTGTAAGTATAATAAAAGTGATGCACTCAGAAAACATGGACTAGCAGTAGAGGGGGCAATGAGACATTTTGCTAAACTCTATAATGAAGATGAGGATGTATGGGGCATAATTGGATTACTTCATGATATAGATTATGAAATGTATCCAGATAAGCATTGTGCTAAATCTCAAGAAATAATGAGAGAAGAAGGATTTCCGGAGAGTTATATAAGAGCAGTTGCATCTCATGGATATGGAATAGTAAATGAAATAAAACCTGAAAGCAATGCTGAGAAGGTACTTTATACAATAGATGAACTTACAGGTCTTATAGGGGCAGCTGCATTAATGAGACCATCTAAAAGCGTAATGGATCTAGAAGTTAAATCTGTTAAGAAAAAATTTAAGACTAAAGGATTTGCGGCAGGAGTAGACAGAAATGTAATATTAAATGGTTGCAAGATGATAGATATGGAATTAGACAAGGTCATAGAAAATACAATTTTAGGAATGAGAAATGTAGCAGAAGATATTGGACTTTAGTATGGAATATTAATAGTTAAATTTATCATACAAATATAAAATTATATAGATATCCAAAACAAAACTTAGACTTATGCAATAATTTACCGAAAGGACAGGTACTCTGTTGTTTCGGTTACTGAGAATAAGTTGAGGCTTTCTAACAGCATAAGTTGCACCATTTCAGCATGCTCTCGAGACAAGCAAAAATGGAACAACTTATGATGAAGAAATGCCTGCAACATATTCTCTAATGTAACACTGCACAAAAGAGTACCTGTCCTTTCTGATATAGCAGATTTTTAAAGCTATAAGTATAATTCTCAAATTGGATATCTATATATAGGGTTCCATATTGATAACAATACATATCAACTGTTTCAAATTTCTGAATAACAGCAATATTGAAATTTCATAAGTTTGAATATCATTGAGGAACCATATAGTTAATAAGATACATTATTAAAATTAGGAGAATTTTTATGATTAAAAATATAATATTTGATCTTGGAAATGTTATTTTAGATTTTCAACCAAAGATATATGTAAGATCAAAAATTGATGAAGAAAAAGTAGAAGAAATATATAAATGTATATTTCAGAGTGATGAATGGCCAATGCTTGATAGAGGAACAATTTGTGAAGAAGATGCTAAAAGAAATATAATTAATAGAAACACTGAAAGTGAAGAGTTAATTAATAAAGTCTTTGAAAATTGGTACGACATACTGACTCCAATAGAAAGCAGCGTGGATACATTAAAAAAACTAAAGCAAAAAGGTTATAAAATTTATTATCTATCCAATTTTCATCTAGCAGCGTTTGAATATATAAATAATAAATATGACTTATTTAAATTATTTGAAGGAGGAGTGGTTTCTTATAAAGAGAAATTACTTAAACCTGAAAAAGAAATTTATGAGAAGATACTATATAGATATAGTTTAGAACCAGGTGAAACATTATTTATAGATGATATGGAGCAAAATATCGAAGCTGCTATTAAGCTTGGATTAAAAGGAATAGTCTTAAAAGAACCAAGGAAACTGGAAGGTGAATTACAAAAATTTGATATCAATATTTAAATAGTAAATAATAGAATGCATTAAAGTATTTTTATTGGACAATATAACACTAAAGGGTTTTAGAATAGGCATATAAAAGAAAATATACTAAAATACTGACTTGCTATATTTTAATTATTCAGCAAGTGTATTTTAAAAAATTAAAAAACAGAGATTAGAAATATACACATATGCTTATCTAGAAAATAGGAGGTGTTTGTATGGAGGATAAATATAATGTATCTTCAATGGGATTAACATATGACTTTATTCATAATGCTGCTGTAGCAAATACTGACATAAAGTTAAGTGATAACGAAGATTCACAGTCAAATGTAGAAAAAAGCTCTATAAAGGCTATAATAAAGCATTCGGGTGAGATAACAGGATATGAACTTTCAAATGGAGAGAGAATAACTAAAGAAAGAGGCGTGGAGCTAGCCAAAGATGGAGCTATATCTGGAGTATCTGTCTCAACATCAAGAAAAGGTGAGGAATATTTAAGGAGCTTAAGAGATGATGATGAGTCAAACAATTTAAGCGCCTTGCCAGTAGTAGAAGAATAAAATACTTTTTTAATAAAATTTGCTTATAAACTCTATGGAATATGTTACTATTAAAATAAAGAAAGAATATTTTTAACTAGAAAACTCATATCATTGAATTCAATGATATGAGTTTTTTCTTAAAAGTGTTAAAATAGTAAAAGAAGCATAATAATGAATAGATATGTGCTTAGAGGAAAAAAATAATAATTATAAGTTGATTAATGTAAGGAGATGTATTCATGAGTGATTTAAGTGACTTAAAGGAAATGACAAAAGCTAAGGCAGCAAAAGAAATGCAAGAATTGAAAGATAAGATATTAGAAAGATTGAGCTCGATTAAAAGAGATGGGATAGATGAATTAATAAAATATCTTTTAGAAAGAACCGATTATTTTACAGCCCCAGCATCTACTAAGTTTCATTCAAACTTTGATGGAGGATTAGCACTTCACTCTGATAATGTTGTTGAATTATTAATACAAAAAAATAAACAATATAACCTAGGTTTGAGTCATGATACAATGTATTTAACAGGATATCTACATGATTTGTGTAAGTGTAATTTTTATGAAAAAACTATGAGATTAAAAAAAGATGAGATGACAGGAAAGTGGATAGGATATGCAGCCTATGAATTTGACGATAAAATTCCTTTAGGACATGGAGAGAAAAGTGTAATTTTACTTCAACAGTTTGTCAAGTTATCATTAGAAGAATGTTTAATGATAAGATGGCATATGGGTGCTTATGTTCCAAAGGATGAATATAGAGACTACAATAAGGCAATAGAAATGCATAAGTCAGTTCTGGCATTTAGTAATGCAGATGCAGAGGCTTCACATTTCTTGGAAGAAGTAAGAGAACCAGAAGTTTATTCAATAGAAGAATATAATCAATATGTAAAAGAAAGAGCTTTAAGAAAAAATAGTTAATTATTACTTTATTTATATATGTGAGAAATAAGAAGGATTTGCAACCAAAATAAAGCATAAGGGACTTCAAACAAATTTATCAAGTATATTAAAGAAATATTGTCATAAATAGTAGCAATTTTAAAGATAATATAGTAAAATGTCAATGTTGTATAATAAAGATGTTTCAAGGTAAACTAGAAGGTGAGTATTTGAAGGTTATAAACATTAGAATATATAGGATTTTAGTGATTGAATTTTTGAAACAAATTCTAATGCAACTATAATTTATGCCAGAAAGGTTGTGATGTTAGGGTTGGAAAACAAGCTGAAGTTATACGGCTTTAACAACCTCACAAAAACACTTAGCTTTAACATCTATGATGTATGCTATGCAAAAAGTGAGCGAGAGCAAAAGGACTATATTGCTTATATTGATGAGCAATACAATTCAGAAAGACTTACTAGAATTCTGTGTGATGTAACGGAAAGTATTGGAGCACATGTACTTAATATTTCAAAACAAGATTATGATCCTCAGGGAGCAAGTGTAACTATTCTAGTATCGGAACAGACCCTAGCAGTCAAAGAGATAGATGCATCTTGTAATAAAGGTGAAATTGACATTTTGAAAACTAGAGACACTGTTGTAGGACATTTAGATAAAAGTCATGTTACTGTGCATACTTATCCAGAATATCATCCAGATAATTCAATTGCTACTTTTCGTGTTGATATTGATGTAGCCACGTGTGGAGAAGTTTCTCCTCTAAATGCACTAAACTATCTTATAGGAAGTTTTGATTCAGACATCATAACGATAGATTATCGTGTCAGAGGTTTTACCCGAGATGTTGATGGCAAAAAATTATTTATAGATCATAAAATAACATCAATACAAGATTATATTGATGAAAATACCTTGAAAAAGTATGATGCAATGGATATAAATGTATATCAATCAAATATATTTCACACTAAAATGCTAATTAAAGAAATTGAACTTCAAAATTACCTTTTTAATAGAGATGTTTATGAAATCAAGCCAAAGCAAAGACTTGAAATTGAAAACAACTTAAGAAGAGAGATGATTGAGATTTTTAGTGGAACTAATATATATTAACGGGAGGGATGTATACGATGAAAAACAAAGAATCCCACTCAAGAGCACCAATCTATGAAGCATTAATAGAATATAAGAAAGCTAGAGTGGTTCCGTTTGATGTACCAGGTCATAAGCAGGGCCGAGGAAACGATATGCTTAGGGAATTCTTGGGAGAGCAATGTCTTTCAGTAGATGTAAATTCAATGAAACCACTCGATAATCTTATTCACCCGGTATCGGTTATAAGAGAAGCTGAGGAGCTTGCGGCTGATGCATTTGGTTCTAAGCACGCATTTTTAATGGTTAATGGAACAAGTTCTGCAGTTCAGGCTATGGTTATGAGTGTATGTAAAAAAGGTGAAAAGATTATAATGCCTCGTAATGTGCATAGAAGTGCTATAAATGCTTTAATAATTAGCGGAGCAATTCCGGTTTATATAAATCCAGGAACAAATAAACAACTTGGAATACCACTTGGGATGTCAGTTGAAGATGTAAAAAAAGCAATTAGAGAAAACCCAGACGCAAAAGCGATATTTGTAAATAATCCTACTTATTATGGGATTTGTTCAAATTTAAAAGAAATTACGAAACTTGCCCATGAAAATGGAATGTACGTATTAGTAGATGAAGCTCATGGAACACATTTTTATTTTGGTGACAATATGCCTTTATCAGCAGTTGATGCTGGGGCAGATATGGCAGCAGTCAGTATGCATAAGACTGGAGGATCTTTAACTCAAAGTTCTTTTCTACTCTTAAATTGTGATTTAGCAATAGGATATGTTCGTCAAATAATTAATTTGACTCAGACTACAAGTGGTTCATATCTTTTAATGTCATCACTTGATTTGGCAAGAAGAGATCTTGTATTACATGGAAAAGAAATTTTTGATAAAGTAAAGCAAATCTCTGAATATGCTAGAGGTGAAATAAATAAAATAGGCGGTTATTATGCCTTTTCAAAAGAGTTAATTGATGGAGATGCAGTTTATGATTTTGATATAACAAAGTTATCTGTATTCACTAGAGAAATAGGTCTTGCTGGAATAGAAGTATATGATCTATTAAGAGATGAGTATGGTATACAAATTGAATTGGGAGACATTGCAAATATTTTAGCTATTATTTCTGTTGGAGATCGTAGTCTTGCAATTGAAAGATTAATATCTTCATTATCTGAAATTAAGAGATTGCATTCAAAAGATAAAATTGGTATGTTTGATCATGAGTATATAGATCCTGAAGTTGTATTAACTCCTCAGGAAGCATTTTATTCTCAAAAAACTTCAGTGCCGCTAAATGAAAGCAGTGAGAAAATATGTGCTGAATTTGTAATGTGTTATCCACCAGGAATACCAATTCTTGCTCCAGGAGAAAAAATAACAAAAGAAATATTGGACTACATAAATTATGCAAAAGAAAAAGGTTGTTTTTTAACTGGAACAGAAGATACTAAAATTGAAAATATTAATGTTGTGGAGGACAAGTAAATGGAGTTATGGTATACAGAACAACACACAGAAAATGTAAGATTTTCAATTAAAGTTGAAAAAGAAATACATACTGAAAAAACTGAATTCCAAAGAATAGATGTACTTGAAGCTAAGGAATTCGGAAGGTTTTTTACATTAGATGGATTAATGATGGTAACTGAAAAAGATGAATTTATTTACCATGATATGATAGTTCATGTACCAATGGCAACTAATCCAAATATTAAGAATGTTTTAGTTATAGGTGCTGGTGACGGTGGAACAATAAGAGAACTTACAAGATACAGCACAGTTGAAAAGATAGATATGGTTGAAATTGATAAAAGAGTTGTTGATATTTGTAGAGAGTATTTTCCGCTAACATCATGTAAGCTTGATGATAAAAGAGTTAATGTATTCTATGAAGATGGTTTGAAATTTATACGTGATAAAGAAGATGAATATGACTTAATAATAGTTGATTCAACAGATCCTTTTGGACCAGGAGAAGGATTATTTACTAAGGAGTTTTATGGAAATTGCTATAAAGCACTAAGAGAAGATGGAATTTTAGTTAATCAACATGAAAGTCCATACTATGATAATGATGCGGCTGCAATGAAAGAAGCTCATGAAAAAATAACGAAATTTTTTCCAATCATTAGGGTCTATCAAGCACATATTCCAACATATCCATCAGGACATTGGTTATTTGGATTTGCTTCAAAAAAGTATCACCCTATAAAGGATTTTGATGCAGAAGCTTGGAATAAGTTAGGGATAAAAACAAAATATTATAATACAGATCTTCATGTAGGGTGCTTTGCACTTCCAACTTACGTTAGAGATATGTTAAATGGACTTACTGATTAGAAAAATTATCAGATAATACAATTAAATTTTTTGTTCATGACTTGAAGATAATCAAAAAATAATAAGTCAATATTCTAAATTCAGCTGGAGCATAAAGCTCCGTCTGAAAAGTTTCATTTTATAAAGAAATTGGAGGAATTGGAATGGGAAAAGCTTTAATTATTGGCGCTGGTGGTGTTGCTAGCGTTGCTATTCATAAATGTTGTCAAAATTCAGAGGTGTTCGAGGAAATTTGTATCGCTAGTAGAACTTTATCAAAGTGTGATGCAATAAAAGCTTCATTAGAAGGAAAAACTAAGACAAAAATACAAACAGCAAAGGTCGATGCTGATAATGTCCCAGAATTAGTGGCGCTTATTAATAAATTCAAACCAGAAGTTGTTATAAATCTTGCGCTTCCTTATCAAGACTTAACAATTATGGATGCTTGTTTAGAAACAAAAGTTCATTATGTAGATACAGCTAACTATGAACCACTTGATACAGCAAAATTTGAATATAAGTGGCAATGGGCATATAAAGAAAAATTTGAAAAGGCAGGTTTAACTGCATTACTTGGAAGTGGATTTGATCCAGGGGTTACTGGTGTATTTAGTGCTTATGCTCAAAAGCATTATTTTGATGAAATAAATTATATTGATATATTAGATGCTAATGCTGGTGATCATGGTTATCCATTTGCAACTAACTTTAACCCAGAAATCAATATTCGTGAAATTACAGCTCCAGGAAGCTATTGGGAAGAAGGGAAATGGATAGAAACAGAACCTCTTGAAATAAAGAGAGTTTATGATTTCCCAGAAATCGGACCAAAAGATATGTATTTATTACATCATGAAGAATTAGAATCTTTAGGTATAAATATTAAAGGAATTAAGAGAATAAGATTCTGGATGACGTTCTCACAAAAGTATATAACACATTTAAATGTACTTGAGAATGTTGGTATGACATCAATTGAACCAATTGAATTTGAAGGAAAGCAAATAGTACCATTACAATTCCTTAAAGCAGTATTACCAGATCCTGCATCATTAGGTCCAAGAACAAAAGGAAAGACTAATATAGGATGTATATTCCAAGGTAAAAAAGATGGAAAAGATAAAACATATTATGTTTACAATGTTTGTGATCATGAAGAATGTTATAAAGAAGTTGGATCTCAAGCAATTTCTTACACAACTGGAGTTCCAGCTATGATAGGTGCAAGCTTAGTAATGAAAGGTTTATGGAAGAAACCAGGAGTATATAATGTAGAAGAATTCGATCCAGATCCATTTATGGAAGAGTTAAATAAATGGGGATTACCATGGAAAGAAAGCTTTGATCCAACTTTAGTTGAATAAATTGTGAGTATTTTAATCAAGTAATAACGGACTGAAAGGGCAGGTACTCTGTTGTTTCGGTTGCTATAGAAGATGGCTGTGGATTTCTAACATTAGAAGTTGCATCCAAAATGCTGGTTTCAAAGGCAAGCTTTGAACTAGCATATTTGGAACAACTTCTAATTAAGAAATACCTACAGCCATCTTCTAAATGCAACACTGCACAAAAGAGTACCTGCCCTTTCTGAGATTAAGAATGATTTAGATACTAATTTATTAAACTAAATTAGTAAATTATTATATTAACGAAAAAATAA
Source organism: Clostridium sp. MF28 (assembly GCF_002969175.1). Classification (NCBI taxonomy): domain Bacteria; kingdom Bacillati; phylum Bacillota; class Clostridia; order Eubacteriales; family Clostridiaceae; genus Clostridium; species Clostridium sp. MF28. The sequence goes on along the minus strand of NZ_CP014331.1, from coordinate 2,360,618 downwards.
GGATGAAGTCTTAATTAGAGTTTCCTGGAACTAGTTTATTTTCACGAAAAGCTGTGGCTTTCATCCTTACTTTTTACTGTAAATTTATAACTAGAAAAAGGTTTGGTGATTTAATGAAAGATATAGATTTAAGCAAATTACCATCACCATGTTATTTGGTTGATGAGAGACTTCTTAAGAAGAATTTGGAGACTTTAGATTATGTACAGAAGGAAACAGGTGCCAATATTATTCTGGCAACTAAAGCATTCTCTATGTACTCAACCTTCCCATTAATTGGAAGGTATCTAAAAGGAGTTACTTCAAGTTCTCTTCATGAAGCTAGACTTGGATATGAAGAGATGGGGAAAGAAGTACATATTTATTCTCCTGCATATAGAGAAGATGAATTTGATGAGATAATGAAATATAGCGATCATATAGTATTTAATTCATTTAGTCAATGGAGAAAATATAAGGATAAAGTAAAAAACTTTAAAGGAAAGAAAATCGAATGTGCTATTCGTATTAACCCTGAGTATTCAGAGATAGAAACAGATATATATAATCCATGTTTTGAAAATTCAAGAATGGGAGTTACTTTGGCTAACTTTGAAGAAGAAGATATTGAAGGTATAGATGGATTGCATTTTCATACAATGTGTGAACAGAATTCAGATACCCTTGAACGTACAATAAAAGTGGTAGATGAAAAATTCGGAAAGTACATCAAGAAAATGAAGTGGATTAACTTTGGTGGTGGTCATCATATTACTAGAGAAGATTATGATATAGAAACACTAATAAGATCTATTAAATTCATAAAAGATAAATATGGAGTACAAGTATATCTTGAGCCAGGTGAAGCCATTGCTCTAAATACAGGATTCCTTGTATCAACAGTATTAGATACTATGAAAAATGGAATGGATATAGCTATACTAGATACTTCAGCGGAATGTCATATGCCAGACGTACTTGCAATGCCATATAGACCTAATATAATAGGTGCTGGAAAGACAAATGAATTCGAATTTACTTATAGATTTGGTGGTCCTACTTGCCTTGCAGGTGATATTATAGGAGATTATTCATTTAAAGAACCTTTAAAGCCAGGCGATAAACTTGTATTTTGTGATATGGCTATTTATTCAATGGTTAAGAATAATACCTTTAATGGAGTTAATCTTCCTGCAATTGTAAAATATAGTGAAGAAAAAGGTATTGAAGTAATAAAAGAATTTGGATATGAAGATTTTAAAGCTAGATTGTAAATTATAATTTGGTTAAAGTTTTGAAAATATAATTAAAAATAAACATAAATTAGCTGTCTAAAAATAGGATTTTATTCCTGCTTTTAGACAGCTATTTTTTTAGTATAAAATTATATATCATATTAATTTAAAATACAATATTAAAAGAATGAAACGTACATATTAAGGGATTAAAAGAATATTTAAGCGGAAAAGAGGATGAAATGCGTTTTATTCCATTATATTAACGTTTAATTACTGAATATTGGCGTTTTATTCTGGGTTAATTTACATAATTTCGTTAATATGTAAAAATATTATCAGGGATAAATAATAATGCAAAACTACTTATAATGGGGTAAGAGGGATCATATTAAACGAGTTCGATTAAAAAGTAATTTTACAATATAGGAGGATTATAAAGTGGATGTTATAAACCAAACCAATAGAACAATATTATTTGAGGAAATAAACCCTGAAAAATTAGATTTAATTACTATAATAGGTGATACAAAAGGGTTAAACAGTTTAAATGACGATAAGATAAAAGAAATTAATGAACTTCTTTTAGTTAATAGTTTTGATGAATTTTTGGATAAGTTCTCACCAGTTGTATATTCTTTCTATAATGCGACTAATCAAAAAGTAATGTATACGTTAAAAAAGCCTGAGAACTTTCCAAGTGAGCTAATAACAGAAATTCCAATTAATAAGTCAAATGATTTCTTAAAAATGTTATCACATTAATTGACACAAAGAGAGCTCAAGGTATTGCTAATGTAGATTTTAAATTTGAAAATCTATTGGATATGATATCACCTAAAAAAGTAATGGATGATATAAAACAAACTAGAAAGGAAATTCAATATACATATAGCCAATATGAAGCTTTAGATGATGAAGATCCAAGCAAACTTGATCTAGGGGACAAGCTTAATGTTATGTTTGAAGAAGCTAGCTCAAACTATAATAACATAATGGCAATGTTACCACTTGCTATTGAAGATATAAAAACAAGGTTACTTCTTGGAGGCGAGGATAAGAATAATTCAAATGAACCTCTTAAACTAGGCGTTTTAAGCATGGGAGAAGATGGAGAGTTAAAAGTATTAGAAGCCCCAAAGGTAGAGGAAAGATCATTGATTGCTATAGATGATAAGGCAAATATGGGACTTATTGAGGCTTTTGAAGACGATTATGATGAAGTAAATGAAGTGAAGTCAGAGTATGTAAAAAGCCTAGTAGTAAGAACTTTCTGTCCTTTAGCATCTACTATGGAAAGTTCTGTTGATTTAGGAGTAGAAGTAAGCAATTATAACACATATTTAGATTTCTACAAAACATCTAAGGATGATTTTATAAAGACAGTTAAGCCATTAATAGAAAAGATATTAGGCGTAAAAATGTTTTTTGATCAATACAAGACAAAGAACAAGGGAATGAAGCCGAGTTTGTTAGTTACAAATACAAAGCTTAGCAGATTAGTAAATGCTCAAAACTTACCAAGATTAAATACTTATTTAAGCTCAGTAAATGATAAAAATGATTTTGATAACACAATTTGGTTTGGAGTAGTTCCATCAATTGAGCTTGAAGGTCAAAGTAAGAATAAGGTTAGAAGAGAAAGATTTAAGGCCAATAAGCAAATGGAGAAAACAGATTCAAATTCTATGGAAGATTTAGCAACACTTCTAGATACAGTTAAAAAGTATCGTGTTCAAATATTCTTTAGTTTTGAACCAAGAGAGGATACTACATTTAATCATGTAGCAACAGCCGGAATTGAAAAATTTGTGGATAAATGTGAACCACTTATGCATAACACTTATAGTGAATTTGCAATTCCATGTGTACCTAATTTCACAGTTATTCCAAAGGAAAAATCTGGGGTTGTATTAGATAAAAGAATGGTGCTTTCTGAAGAAGGCTCTGCAGAGTTATCTAAAGAAAAAGAAGATATTCTAAAACTTTGGATTGAAGGAGTCTATATTGGAAGTTCATATATAGCAGCTGGAGTTGTAGCTGCATACCAATGCCCAGAATATTTAAGAGAGTATTTTGGAGATATATATAGCGAATATCCAGGAGTTAGATTTGATATAGAATCAGGTTCTAATGCTCTAAAGATAACGACTACTTTAGCAAAAGAAATATCTGGTTTTACAAATGAAATTAAAAATTCAATAAATAAGAAAAATTTCGGTTTTGTATTTTCATCTGAAAATGCAAAGCTTGAAGGTAAAGATATAAAACAAATTACTGTTTATAAAGCTAGAAGCTTACAGGCTACCGAAAATGATTTTGAATCAATATATAAAACACTAGTAACAACATATATAGAAAGAATATTGAGATTCTATACTAATGATTTTAAAGAAGATAATATTATTAAATTCTTTAGCAATAATCCAACTAGTGTTAAGAGTAAGTGGGTGGCTCATAAAGAATATACTAATGCCATAGTAAAAGATGGTGATGATATTAACTTTGTAATAAATGAAAAGAATGGAACATGTAATATTGACCTAGTATTTAACGGCAACGTTAAGAACTTAGAAGTTGAGATTACACGTAATGATGCACACAGTCAAGTTGGCTAATTATAATAGATTAAAAATCTATTTTAATTATAAATAAAAATAAAGGGAGGCTCAAAAATGGGATTTAGAGTAAAAGTTGAGGGCGCAGAAAGTATTGATTTAAACATCGAAAGTATTGAAACTGTAGAGTTTAAAACAGATACTCCAAATGATTCCAATGCACGTTCAACAGATTTAGGAACAACATTAGAGATAACTGGTAAAATTTTGACACCAGTAAATGGGGAGGTAGCAGATACTACAATTAAATTAGCACAATGGTCATTAGTGCCAGCAGAAAAGGCTGATTGTTATAGAAATGTTAAAGTAGATGTTATTTCTGCTTCTCAAATTGTAAGACAATTTACTTTACCTAATGCATTTGTAGTTAAGTACGAAGAAGATTTTGGTGATGTAGAAGGTGTTGGTACATTTAGGTTGTACGTTAAACAAAAGAAGGACAAAACTGCTGGCGTTAAATTTGAAGGCGGTTTTGCTGAATAGAAATTAAAATAGGGAGGATTTTGACAAATGGGATTTAAAGTGAAAATTGAAGGTGCAGAAACAATAGATCTTAGCATAGAAAGTGTTCAAACAGTAAAACTTATTACAGATACTCCAGAAGATTCAAATGCAAGATCAAAAGACGTAGGAAGTACAATGGTTATTAAAGGTAAGATCTTAACAGCAGTTGATGGAGATCCATTTGATAGCACAAGAAAAATGGGTACATGGTCATTAGTACCAGCAGAAAAAGCTGACTGTTATAGAAAAGTAACTGTAGAAGTAATTTCAGCAGATCAAATTATAAGAAAAATAACTTATCCTAATGCCTTTGTAGTAGATTATAAAGAAACATTTGGAGATACTGAAGGTATAGGTACTTTTGAACTTGTTGTAAGACAAAAGAAAGACAAGCTAAGTACTGTTACAATAGAGGGCGGATATAGCGCTTAATCTTAAAATTAAATTGATTTTTCTTTTGGAGCTTAACTCCAAAAGAAAAATCTTTTACTATAACGTAGAAGCACTAAAATCATTCTTAAAAGATGGGGTGTAAGGTGAAAGATTATTATAAAGTATTAAATGTATCAATAAATGCTAGTAATGATGAAATAAAAAAAGCATTTAGAAGTTTGGCTAAGAAATATCATCCTGATAGAAATAAAGATGATAAGGATGCCTTAAGAAAATTTCAAGAAGTAAATGAAGCTTATGAACTTTTAAGCAAAGAAGAATCAAGAAAAAAATATGATCAAGAAATATTTAAAGAAAAGAATAATCAAGAAACAAAAAATAAATCACGTAGAGAAGACAAGACTAAGACATATCAAGATAAAGGTGAAAGTATAGAAAACTTAAATAAATATTTTGAAAATTTTTTTGGATTTAACGCGAACAGCAATGATATTAATAAAGAAAAGTTAAAAAAGGGAAAGAATCCAATAGATACAAGCAAAATGTTTGATAGCTTTTTTAATATAAAGTGAAGCTTTTCGGGTAGAGTTTTATGCTCTTTCTGAAATTAGTTTGACTGATACCCTCAAAGGGGATATCGTCTGAGAGCATGCAGCTTAAATTCTCAATTTAAAAGAGAATGGTTACAGATGCTAGCTATTAGATAAATAAGAAGTAATGGAGTGAATTACTTTGAAAGAAGAAAATAATATGAATTTTAATAATAAGCTGTTAGTGACAATGCAGATAATAAATGTATTTATAGGCGTAATAATTGCACTAATATGTGTGGTTGCATATATCACAATACAATCAATTTATATAAGAACATTAATTATTGTTATTGTAATGGGATTTGGTGTATGGGGATTTATCAGTTTATACAAGAAACTGCACAAAGAAGAAATAATGGAAGATGAAAGTAATATAAGCAAAATTGAGCTAGTTAACGAAGAGAATGAAATTATAAGAAGTTGGGATATAGGAGAGCGAATATCATTTCTTATTGGGAAAAATGGTAGGAGTGATGAAATGCTTATAGATTTAAGTACTTCAATTTACTCTAAATTTATAGAAAATGAGCATGCAGTATTAAATTATGCATCAGGAAGATGGTATGTAGAAGATTTATCAGAAAATGCTGGACTTGTAATCCAGAAAGCTGCTGATGATACAAAATATAGAATTGTAAAAGATGCTCCTTGTGAATTAAAAAGAGGAGATATTCTATTTATTTCTAAGGTTAAACTTTTACTTAGATGAGCCAAGGAAAATAAAAGTTACTTAATTAATAGGAAATACATTGAAATGTTAACTTTTACTTAAATGAAATGGAGTGAGGTAAATGGGTCTTATTAGATGTCCCAATGGTCATATGTTTAGTGAAAGGCGTTATGGAACTATATGTCCATATTGTAATATAGATACTTCAACAAAGGAAAGACCAGAACCAGTTCAAGAAAAAATGGATATAGAAACTAATCTTTTATACCAAGAAATTGAACCAGTTTGTGGATGGCTTGTATGTATTGAAGGTACAAGGGTTGGTAAGGATTATAAGATAAAAAGCGGGAAAAACTTTATTGGTAGATCAGATGATATGGATATTCAAATAATAGGGGATAATGGAATTGCTGCTAGAAATCATGCAATAATCGTATATGATCCCAAGAAAAATAATAATGTCCTATTACCTGGGGATTCATCAGGTATTGCTTATTTAAATGAAGAACCAGCTTACATGCCATCTGAATTATCACCATATGATGTAATTGAGCTTGGTAAAAGCAAATTTCTTTTTGTACCATTTTGTGGAGAGCATTTTGAATGGGGAGATAATAAGTAGGTATATATAATATGATTAATATTAATGATTACTCAAATTTGAAATTTATATTTTTACTATTAGCAGTATTAATCCTTTTACTAATAGCACGGAATTTTTTAATAAGAAGAATTTATAAGCGAGAATTAGAGATAGCAAATGAAATATTTATTGGAAATGAAGAAATACAAGAGGATTATTTAGAAGTAGTAAATAAATCAAGTGGAACCATGGCAGTTTTAGCAGATGGACTAGGAAAAAATGAGGCAGGAAGAATTTCAAGCATTGTGGCTGTAAAAACAATAAGTAAGTTATTTAAAGAGGAAGGAAACAAGGAAAAGATAACATACTTTTTTAAGAAAGCTTTTAACAAAGCCAGCCGTGAAATTATAAAAAGAGTCGAAAAGGATAAGGGCGGAGCAAGTGTACTTAGTGTAATAATATATGATAATTTATTATCTTACGCTCTAGTTGGAGACGTTATGCTAGCCATTTTTAGAAATAAGGAACTTGTAAAACTAAGTAACGGTCATTCTATAAGTGAAGTAGCAAAAAAACAATATTATAATGGGAAAATTCAAAAAGACGAAGCTTTATACGCACTAAAGGAAAAGAAACTTCTATATTATATTGGACAAGGATCGTTTAGAGATATAGAAATTTCTGAAACCCCAATTGAACTTCAAAAAAGTGACATAATAATACTCATGAGCAGAGGAGTATATGAAGGGTTAAGATGGATAGAAATTGAAAGAATTTTAGGAAATAAAAAAGCTAATATAAATGAAATTTGTGGGCAAATAATGGAGAACGTTAAAGATAATAATAAAAATAATTGCAATGGCAGTATTATGCTTATGAAATATTGCGGTAAAAAATAAAAACTTTTAAGGATAAAACCAAATTTATTTAAACTAATAAAACTAAGTTAGGGTGGACGATAATGAGAAAGTTAAACTCGAAGTTTAAGACAAGCTTTATATCAGAAGAAGGAACCTTTCTACAAAATAAAGATTACTTCGCATTTGTTGAATTAGATAATTATGCATGTTATGTAGTGGCTGATGGAATAGATGAAGATAAGGAATTAGAAAGTGCAAAAATTGCAGTGACTACATTTATTAAAGACTTCACAGCAAAACCGACTATGAACAGATTTATTCTAAGAAAATACTTAAAGGATGCAAATAGTGAGTTAATAAGAAGCAGTAGGAATGTTAGATTAAAAGCATCAATTACAGTAGTTGTAACTAATTATAGTAAATTAATATATTCAGTTATAGGAAATACTAGATTTTACTACTTTAAGGATGGATATTTAAAGTATAAGAGTAAGGATCAGTCGTTAGCTCAAAATTTAGTAGATGATGAAATGATTCCATCAGATGCAATGTCAAAACATTTTGAGAGAAATAATCTTTCTTCGTATTTAGGACAAGATAATTTAAATAAAATTTATATATCAAAAAGAATAAAGCTTTCTGACGGAGATGCATTTGCAATTCTTACAAAAGGAATATGGGAGAATTGCGATGCTAAGGAGATAGAGGATTCACTAGAAGGCGCAAAGGAACCTAAAGAGGTTACTGATAATATTGAAGAAATGATTTTGTCAAAGCAGCTGAAGGAAATAGAGAACTATACATTAGCATTAACATTTGTAGAAAAGTCATACATAGACCCAAAAAGAAGCAAGAAAATAAAAATAGCTATAATAGTTGCAATACTCTTACTCTTAGTTATAGCAATAGGAGTAGGGGCATTTATAATTCATAAAAATAGAAAACAGGATGCTATTGCGTCTGTTAACGAAGGTAAACAAAATGCAGAAGAATATATAAAGAACGGTAATATGGAAAAAGCAGATGAGGAATATAAGAAAGCTTTAGATACAGCGAAGAAATATAAACTTAAAGATGATATTGATAATTTAACTGAAGATTATAAGTATACAGAAATAGTATTAGATGGAGATAAAGATTTAGAAGGAAAAAAATATGATGATGCGTTAGATAAATATGTACTAGCTTTAGAAAAGTCAGGAGAAGCGGAAGAGGCTGGAAGTGACTATGTATTAAAGAAAATAGATATTGCAAAAGAATGTGTAAAAGTAGCTGATTTATTAACTTTAGCAGATAAGCAGTATGATGATAATGACTTAGATGGTGCATTAAAAAATTATTTAGATGTAAAAGATTTAGCAGTAGATTATTACTTAAAGGATGAAAAGAAAGAAGCAATGGATAAAATTCAAAAGATTTATGATCAAAAGGCAGCCGATGCAAAACAAAAAAAGGCTGATGATGATAAGGCGGCAGCAGATAAGAAACAAGCTGATGATGATAGTAAAAAAGCAGCTGATGATGCAGCTAAGAAGGCAGAAGATGATAAAAAAGCTGCAGAAGATAAGGAAAATAAAGCTATAGATCTTAGAAAAAATGGAGATTTAAAATATACAGCAGGTGATTATGTAAGTGCAAAAATGTATTATGAATTGGCTAAGAAATCATTTGAGGATCTTAATGAAACTAGTTTAGCTGATGAATTAGTTGACAAAATAGCTCTTATGGATAAAAAAATCAGTGAAACTTCAGATAAAAAAAGTGAAGCTGATAAATATGCACAGGCGGCTGATGCAAAATATGCAGCTGGTGATAGTGCTTCAGCAAAAGTATTATATCTTTTAGCTAAGGATGCATATAACAGCCTGGGAGATGCAGAAAATTTAGCTAAAGTAACGGAAAAAATCACAGCTATAGACAAGGCTTCTACTAAGTCATAATCATAATTAAAAAATGTTAAGTTTTGAGATAGATATATCTAAATAAACTAATAAGCAGATGTAGGTGAAAATATGGAGAATAGAATTTATGAGAAATTAAGTGAAATAAAAGATCTAAATGACAGAATCATGCTTAAAAAAATAATGAATAGTGTATTTGAAGAGCTAGAGGAACATTCAAACAATAGAATTAATGGATTAGAAAAAAGAGTGTTTAACGAATTACATTATATAAAAGAAAAATACAATATCTATTCAACTATAGTTAAAAGAGACAGGCTTGATATAACTGATGAATTTCTATTTCCTATGTTATTAGAAGATACAGAAGAAAAAGTATACGATACTAAAGAAATTTTAAAAGTGCTTGAAGCCAAAGAAAGCAAGAAGCTGTTCAAGGTTTTTCTTAAATGTGATTATTTGATTTTTAAAGAATTTATCAGTAGAAATTCTAATATAAAGGGAGTAATAAAAACAGATAAGAAAACTTATGAAGCTCACTTTAAAGTTCAGGAAAATCATGAGTATAAAAGCAAAATAGAGAGATTATATAAAAGCTTTATAAACAGCAACATCGCATGGACAACAATTAATAATCCATATATTCATAAGATAGCAGATTTATTTTTAATTGGCTGCGAAGATAAAATTCAAGAGGATGAAGAGATAATTGAAATTGAGGTAGATTTCGGCGATTATAGCAAGTTCATTAAATATAATATGGTTCCACTTTGGAACGTAAAGGAATTAAGCATAAAATGTAGCGGTTTTCCAATGCCGTGCATTGATAAAGTAGGGTACGAACATGATATCTCAATTGAAAAAGAAGGAAAAGATAACGGATATCTAATAGATAGTAAGAATCCAGATATTAATTGGGCTATGTTTACAAAAGAATCAGTAATAATATCTTCTAACATTAAGGACTCTATAGAGTGGAATTTGTGGAGTATTATTAACCCTGATAAAAACGACCAAAAGAAATATGAGTATGAACTTATGACTAATCAAGTTAGTATAAACTTCTCTAATAAATTAGCTTTTGATAAATCATACACAATAAAAACAAAAACTGAGCTCGCAAGACTTATAAATTCATTTAAGGCTTCAAAATACTTGAAGTTTCATGATATTTCACTTATGGAAAGTTCAAAGGAAGAGCAGAAGCACACTTATGAAGTAAATGACTTTATTATTGATGAAATAAGAGAAGATAATATAAAAAAATCTCTTATTCTATACTTTGAGCCAGCCGATAAGGAAAATTATTTAAACAAAGATATTTTAAGTTTCTTAGTATCTGAAGTTCAATTTATATATCCAGAATATAAGTGTGAAGGAAGATTGATATGAATTATATTTGGGAAGTGCTTCTAAAAGCAGATGAAGAAAATATTCCTAGAGAAGATATTAAGTTTGTTCAAGCTGATATATGCAGTCCATATATGGAAATTGCTCTTGATAATTTAAATTCAAATTCTCTTCCAGAAGATAATGTTATCGAGGTAAATGAATATTATAGATTTTACGAGATTTTTAAGGATTTGTTTAATATAAATTTTCAGGAGAGCAAAGAGTTAAGAGAATCACTTTTAGATATATTATTGCATTATTTAGGAGAACTAGACTTAAAAAGCGGACTATGTAAAACAGAAATATATAAGAATTTTTTATATAAGGATATATTAGATAACGTGTTTGGAGAAAAATTAAAGAAAAATATAATTTATTTCAACAAAGATGAAGTAGATGTCTTATTGAATGGGTTTATAACCTTGTATAAAACAGGAACTTCAATCCAATTGTTTAAAAAGATTTTTAAGGAAATATTCAAAAAAAGCATAATTTATTCCAGCAAGGAAAAGCCTAAAAATATTTATATTTATCTAGATGAGATAAAAAAAGTAGAGCTTGAAAACAAAGTCAGTTCTATAGTAGATACATTTTTACCAATAAATATGAAGCCATTAATATTTTGGGATAAGCATTTTGGGATTATTGGACTTAATGACACTATGAAAATCAATGAGGCAGTTATGGTTGAATAAGGCATAATAAGATAAAGACATTGATTTTAGTACACCCTAGTTTCATATGTTTTAACAGTTTAGGAGGATAAAGATGAGTTTATATTCATACAAGTTGCATAAAGGAAATGAAGAGCATATTAAAAAAAGTAAGTATAAAGAAAAAAATCTAAGGCTCATGACAACTTTTCAATTAAGAGAAATATGTAATAAAGAAAAGCTGGTAAAGAGTATAATTAATCCTCTTGATAAAGAAGAACTTATAAGACTCATAATGAAATATAGAGGAGAAAAGGAAAGTAAACTCATAAAGAATTACTTAGTTGGAGGAATTGAAAGAGTTGAAAGATTTTTAAGCAGAAGCAATAAAGAAGTGATTAGTAATAGGTATATAGATTATCCAGGTAAGATCACTATTTATGAAAACTTAGCTCTTGAAATTTATGATAATTATGTTTTAAGAAGCAGTGAAAAGTTAGAAGAGAGTAATGTTTTATTAGTTGACAGTAATTATAAGGTTTGCACTATATTTAACATTAAAAAATTGATACAGAATAATAAAGAGGAATACTTCCTAACTAAAGGTGAATATATAGAGGCAAGAGAATCTGAAAGTAAGCATTATAGTCTTCTATTTTTTTCAGAAAAGGATTCAGAGACTATTTATGATACGTATGAAGGAGACAATATAGAAGTTGATTATAATATAAAGTTTACTTCGCTGCCTATATTACAATTTGAAGTTAGACCATTAAAAGAGACAAAAATGCCACTTGCAATTGATTTTGGAACATCAAATACAACTGCTGGTATTTATATAGATAAAGAGATATTTCCAGGCTTAAATGAAAATTTAACTGATAATCGGGAATACGCAGATTACGAAAATGATAAAGTAAAATTCGTAAAAATAATAAATGAGAGCAAAGAAAATTTAGAAATAACACCACTTATACCAAGTATTGTAGGTGTTAAGAATATAAAAGAAGATGAAATAGAATACGCTTTTGGGCATGATGCAATGCTTGAGGCAAGAAGAAGATATGTGGATGATGGGATGAGCCTTTTTTATGACATAAAGAGGTGGATAAGTGACTTTGAAAAAAGTGAAAAAGTAATTGATGTAAAGAATAAAACTACCTTTATAAAAAGAAAAGACATTATAAAAGCATATCTAGAATACATTATATCTTTAGCACAGCAGAGATTTAAATGTAAGTTTAAAAATATCTATATATCCTGTCCATCAAAGCAAAAATATAAATTCCATACATTATTTAAAGATGTTTTAAGTGACTATACCGTTGAAAGTTCAAATATATTAGAAGAAAGTGCAGCTGTACTGTATAACACTATTTCAGATTTGATTGAAAAGAAGAAATATGTTCAAGGCGAATGGTATAAAGCTTTAATTATAGATTGTGGAGGGGGAACTACTGATCTTACTGGCTGTAGCTTTAGCATATCAAATAGCAGAGTCTCTTATAGATTAGATATAGAAACCTCCTATGAAAATGGAGATACGGATTTTGGAGGAAATAATCTTACTTTTAGAATATTGCAGTTAATAAAAATATTAATGGCAAATGCTTTAAGTAATTCTAAGAGTGAATTAAAAAAAGCAATAATAGATGAATTTAACATAGATATATTTAGATTCATAGATAAATCTGGGATCAATGAGCTATATGAAACTTTAAATGAAGAATACGAAAAGGCAGAAGCAGTAATTCCAACAAAATTTCAGATATATGAAACAAGAAGTAAAGAAGATTACTGTAAGGTGAGAAGTAATTACTATTTCTTATTTGATCTAGCAGAAGAAGTAAAGAAATTATTCTTCTCAAATCCAGATATTTTAAAGGTTTTATTAACGTCTAAGGAAGATACAAATTTAGATGAAAATATAATAAATTTTGATAAATGGAAATTATCTTACATGAATAAAGGAACTTTACAGGTGGTAAAGGAAGCTCCAAGTATAACTCTTAGTATATATGAAATTGAAACCTTAATAAAAGGTGATGTTTACAACATAATAAAGAAGTTTTTAGAAAAGTTATATGAAAATGATGAGTTATACGATTATTCTCTAATCAAACTAACAGGACAATCATGTAAGGTAGATATATTTAGAGATGCACTAAAAGAATTTATACCTGGAAGAATAATTGAAATAAATAAGAGTAAAAAGGAAGTTAAAGAGGAGTATGAATTAAAATTATCCTGTCTTAAAGGAGCTCTAAAATATCTATATGATAAAAACTTTGGCTATGCAGATATAAATATAGAAAGTAAAAAGCCTACTCTTCCATATTTATTAACAGCCTATACTCATGCTGGAGAGCAAAAAACACTAATTAAAGGCAGGGAAATAAATAAAGGGTTTATTTCTAGGTTCATGGATAGAATTCTACTTAAATTATATTTAAAAGACAGCAATGATAATGTGAAATACGAATACAATTATCAATTTAATGAGGAAGAATTAGAAAAGACAAACGCAAGGAAAATAGGAGAAAGATATCCAAATATAAATCAGCACGAAACAGATAATATAGAAAATAATGAAGTGAAATTCTTTGTATGGGAAGAAGAAGAGTTATGGGGATTTTATGTACTAGCCATTTTAAGAAAAGAAGAAGAACTTTATATAGGGCAAGAAAAGTTCTTCTACTTTGAAAATGATAAATGGGAGAGAAACTTCTTTGATGGACTTAAATAAGTTCAGGTGAAAATACCGAAATATTGGTCAGGCATTTATTCCGGTTACTGAAGATTTTAATGGGTGAGTCCAAGATTATAAGTTGCACCCAAAATGCTTGCTTCAAAGGCAAGCTTTGAACAAGCATCTTTGGAACAACTTATAATCAGGAATCACAGCCATTAAAATCTTCTGATGCAACACTACACAAAAGCATGACCAATATTTCTGGTATATGACTGAACTTTATTAGTAGGAATGAATACTTAGTAGGTAAAGTTTTATAGAAGAAGGTGCTTTTGGCAGTGGGATTTTCAAATGCCTGCTTCAGAAAAATGTATCTGATTTCTGGTGAAGTATACATTTTAAGTGAAGTAAGGATGAAACATAAGTAATAAATTATTCGATATATAAATGATAAGATAAGAATGTAAGGAAATGATCATTTAAGAATGTACAAATTAGTTTTTATAAATTATAATTACCCAATATTTATTGGGGGTAATTATGATTATACAAACAAACATTTATTCAGAAATTAAAATAAATAAGGTAGAAGATCTTCATAAATTAAAGCCACTTATGGAGGTAAACAATTTGAAAGTAAATAAAAGCCAAATAGCTAGAGAACTTGGAGTTGATCCTCGAACCGTAGGCAAATATATAAATGGATATGTCAAACCTACCACTAGAAAATGCAAATCTAAAATAGAAGCTTTTGAGCCTATTATAAAAGAGCTTCTTAGCAAAGATTCAATTCAAGTATTTTATTATAAACGTATTTTATGGCAATATCTAAAAGATAATCATGGACTAGATTGCGCACAATCTTCGTTTAGAAGATACATTTCTAATCACTCAGAATTTAATGAGTACTTTAATAATAGGAAAAAAGGACATATATCAAATGCTTCGCCTATGCGATATGAAACGGAGAAAGGGCAACAAGCACAATTGGATTGGAAAGAAAATATAGAATTTGTTTTGACTACAGGTGAAATTATTAATATAAATATTTTTGTGGTAATCCTTTCATACTCAAGGTTTAGAGTATATAAATTATCGATTGATAAAACGCAAGATATACTACTATCTTTTTTAGATGAGTCATTCGAAACTTTTGGAGGTGTGCCAAAAGAATTACTAACAGATAACATGAAAACAGTTATGGATAACCCTCGAACTACTTATTCTAAGGGAAAAGTAAACAATAAATTTCAACAATTTGCAGATGACTATGGATTTAAGGTCCGTCCCTGCATAGCAGGAAGACCGAATACAAAAGCAAAAGTTGAGGCTCCTATGAAACTATTAGACGAAATAAGGGCCTATAATGGAACCTTAGATTATGAAGGTCTGCATAAGCTTGTTTCGGATTTAAACAATAGAATTAATGGTACATGCCATACATCAACTGGTAAAATACCCATATTGCATTTAGAAAAAGAAAAAGATTTCTTATCAGAACTGCCTAAAGTACAGATAAGAAATCACCACAAAATAATCACCACAAATGTTAAAGTAAATCGCCAAAGTATGATTTCATATAAATCAAACCAATATTCTGTACCACCAGAATATATAGGTAAAAAACTAAAACTTCAAGTTTATGATGATCAACTACATGTGTATTATAGCACAAAGTTAGTTACTATTCATAGAATAAAAAATCAGAAGTTAAATTATCATGCTGATCATTATGCTGAAATCAGTGGTTTAACATTTAATAAAAATTCATATGAAATGATAGAAGTAGCCAGAAATAATTTGAAAATGATAGGAGAAATATATCAAAATGAATAGTACATATACACAACTCATAAATAATTTAGAATATTTGAAGATGAAGCAAATGATTACTCATTTGGACGAAGTTATTGATTTTACAACAAAAAACAATCTATCTTTTGTTGATGCTTTAATTAAGCTTACAGCTCACGAGATCGACTGTAAAGAAGCCAATATGATTAAATCAATGGTTAAGGTTGGGGCTTTTCCACATCAAAAGGAAATTAAAGATTTTGACTTTAATTTTCAACCTGGAATTAATAAAGATCAAATATTGGATTTTTTAACACTGCGTTTTTTAGAATCACAAGAAAATATTGTATTTTTAGGTTCTAGCGGAGTTGGGAAAACACATCTTGCGACATCTATAGGAATCGCGGCTGCGAAGCGCCGGTACAGTACATATTTCATTAAGTGTAATGATTTGCTGCAGCAGCTAAAACGAGCAAATTTAGAGAATAGGTTAGATGCTAGACTTAAGCATTTTAGTAAGTATAAACTTCTTATTATTGATGAATTGGGATATTTACCTATAGATAAAGAAGATTCGAAACTGTTTTTCCAATTAATTGATATGAGGTATGAGAAAAAAAGCACTATCTTAACTACCAACATAAATTTTAACTCTTGGGATGATATTTTTTATGATCCTGTTATAGCTAGTGCTATCTTAGATAGAATTTTACATCACGCCCATGTTGTTACAATCAATGGAAAATCATATAGACTAAAAGATCATTTTAAACAAGAAGAAGATTAAAAAACCACATTCTTAAATGATCAAAAAGTTACATTTCTAGCTTGACATTTATACGATATAAAATTTTATAAAAGCATGACCAATATTTCTGGTATATGACTGAACTTTATTAGTAGGAATGAATACTTAGTAGATGAAGTTTCACATAGGAAGTTGTTTTTTAGTAGCGAGATTTTCAAATGCCTGCTTCAGAAAAATGTATTTGATTTCTGGTGAAGTATCCATTTTGAGTGCATTGAATATGAAACATAGATAATAAATTACTGGATGTAGAATTCTATAAAAGCATGATCAATATTTCTGGTATGTGACTGAACTTTATTGGTAGAAATGAGTACTGAGTGGGTGAAGTTTTATAGAAGAAGGTGCTTTTGGCAGCGAGATTTTCAAATGCTTGCTTTAGAAAGATGTATCTGATTTCTTAAATATTCTGAAGAATATATATTCTTAAGAATTTTAGAAGTTAAGAATATAAGAATATAAGAATATCTGAGAAAATTTGATTCAAATGTGTTTGGTGGATATTTATAGAGTAAGCGACTATCATCAAATCATAAGTATATTGAGTGAAAGTTCTGCTAACTGAATAAAAGATTTAAAGAATAACTTTTGGGTTCTTTGTTTAAGAATTTGATTATAAGATATGGATTGTGAGAGTTGGATGAAAAGGAGGGAAGAAAGGTGTTTCAAAATAATTATCCGCTTTTTAATAGCGGACGACTTTTAAAGATAGAGATGTTGGAGGAGCTTAGAAATTTTCCAAGGGGATTTTTTGATGCGAGGATTAAGGGATATTCTAATGGAATAATCTGCGGGTGTGAGATAGAGGTTTCTGATAACTACATAAAGATATTGGAAGGCATAATAAAATATCAAGATGTGATTTATCTTTTAAAAGAAGATATTAAGGTTGAATATGCCTGTAATAATAAGCTTATGCTTTTAAAGATAAAATTCTTACCTGAAATACAGGATAGTGATTTTAAAATAAATTCAACGGAAATTTATCTAGATGAAAAGCTAGATATTAAAGAAAATGAGATTGAAATCTGTAGGTTTAAATTAAGATCGGGTGCAAAGCTTAGAGCAGACCATACAGATTTTATTGATTTAAGTACGGAATACGATACGGTAAATACAATATATGCTCCTTACGCAGTTTACGGAAGTAGCAGCTTAAGTCCTGAAATTTTAAGAAGATTTGGAAGAGAATTATTAGAGTGTAATTTAAGCGAAGCTTGGGATATATCCTTTGCAATGATGTGTGTTCAGAGTAAGGATGCTATTCAAAAAGAAATAATAATAAGCTATCTAGCAAATAAATTAGATATTGAGATGAAAGATTATAATAATGAGAATTTATACTTGTATCTTTCAGAAGTATTAAGAAGTGCTAAAGATGGAGCAAAAGGTAATGGACGCAGAGGTAATGGAAGATTTAAAAAGATACTGATTGATTAATTGATATTTAAGGAGGAATAGGAGAATGGAGAAAATGGTTGATGAGAAGATTTTAGAATATATAAATGCGGCAGAAAAGAAGGAAGCTCAAAAGGATATCTCCAATGGAGCAATAAAAATTGGACAGAGATACTATGAGTTTGAAGAAACGGAATTTTTTGAAGGTAAGTTAAAAATGTATATTCCAAAAGATTTTCAAGATATGCCATTGGAAGCAAGAAAATTTAAATATCCATCAGAAAATAGACCTGAAGTAATAAAATGCAATGAGGATGGAAGTATAGCAGTAACTTTTAAATTAATAGAGAGTATTTTAACGGAAGAATATGTAGAACAGCTTAGGGATATGATGAAAGCAATTAATAAGAGACTTAATCCAGCTAACATATATTTTGATGAAGAAATTTTAGAAGTAGATGGGAAGAATATAGGATACTTTGATTTTAAAAGTTCTGCTATAGATGATTTTTTATATAATTATATGTTTTTTTTATCTCTTGAAGGAAAAACAGTAATTGGAACTTTCAGCTGTATTTTTAGGGATTATGCTGAATGGAAAGATATTATAATGCAAATGGTTAACACTATAAGAATAAAAAAAGAAGAAAATAATTAATTAGTTGAGGGAGATGGGAGAATGAGTAACGGTTATGTATATACTCAAGGAGATATTATAGTAGAACCTTATAAGTTTAATAAAATCTTGAATTTAAAGATAGAAAAGGAGCCTAATGAACATTCAAAGCTTCGTATAAGTGGTTTTATTTCAGCTGAGGATTCTGACAAATATGTAGAGGTAGCTAATGATGACTCATATATTAAAGTATCTGTAAAAGATGATCAAAATAATGTAAAAGATTTATTTATAGGAATGATAACTAATATAGGAATAGAATCTATAGATGATGTAAAAAAATTAGATATTGAAGCTTTAAGCTACACTTTTAAAATGGATATAGAAAAGAAGTGCCGTAGTTTTCAAGGGGAAGGTTTAACCTATAGAGAAATTTTTAATACTATAAACAGTGTTTATGGAGATATTCAAATGATAGATTATGTTTCGGCTGGACGGACTATTGATTATATTGTAGTTCAATATAATGAAACAGATTGGGAATTTTTAAAAAGATTAGCTTCACATTTTAATGTAGCAATTATTGATGAATGCACTCTTCCAGGAATCAAGTATTCCATAGGACGTGGGGAAAGTGCACTATACGAAATAGAAGAATATAATTATTCAATTAATAAAGGGTTAAAAGAATACAAAATCCAATCAAGCAATAACAATTATCAATTAAATGATATAGATTTAATCAGCTTCGAGGTTTCTACTCATCTTATTATAGGTCTGTATAATACTATTCATTTTAAAGATAGATATTTAAATCTTTATAAATCGGAATTAAAAATTCATAATGGTGTAATTACAAATAACTATATTTTAAGAGATGATAATGGAATGAAAGTAAGAAAGCTGAATAATGAGAATATTGTTGGCGTTTCCATAGATGGCTATGTTATTGCTGTTTACAATGATTATGTAAGGACTTCTCTTAGAATAGATGGTTATTCTAATACAATTGACAAAACTGTATGGATGCCATATTCAACAGTATTTTCTTCACCAGATGGGACAGGGTGGTATTGTATGCCTGAAATTGGAGATAAAATACGAGTATATTTTCCAGACAGCACAGAAAAAAATTGTTATGTAATAAGCTCAGTTAATGTAGCGTCAAGTGATTCTTCTAGACGAAGTGATCCTTCTGTAAAAAGCTTTAGTACAAAGTATGGAAAAGAAATAATAATGAGACCGGGAGGTATAGATATTATTTCAGGAGGAAATTCTATGAGTTTAAGCGATGATGGCGGAATAGAAGTAAACAGTGGCAGCAAGATCGTACTAGAGGCTGGAGATGACATTGAAATAAATGGTGGATCAGTAAGCATTGAAGGTGGTGGGGGAATAAATTTGTCCCAAGCTGGTGCAAACATGAGTATACAAGATAATATAACTGTAAGCGGTGGAAAGGTAAATATTCAATAATATATTTTATAGAGGTTCAAAAATATGATAATAAAAGTTGATAAAGAAAAAGTGCTGAAAGAGTTTGAGGAGAAATATGTAAAAAATAGATATATTAATGAGTATAAAAATATTCAAGAAAGATACAGAATAGATGGAGAGCGTATTAGAGAACATTTATTTATAAAATTTGATTCGGTCTGTAAGAAAGCAATTTTATATCAAGAAAAAGGATTAAAAGGAGAAATAGAATATATATACGTTTCATTATTAAGGACGAGCCTTATTGAAAATAAAGGAGAATATAGAATTGATTTATATGATGAAAATTGGTTTTTAGATAAAGAAGAGTGTTCAATAAATATAAATTTAGATTTTATTTATGAGCCTTTATTTAATCATATGAAGGAACTTTCTGATAAGAAAAATGAATATGGTAGAACTATAAAGGAAATGGATATCGAAAATATAAAGTTAAGAGAGGCAAAAAACTATCATGTTTTGGCATTGGAGTTTCTGAAAACTATAATAGAAGAATTCGTAAAAATCGATTCTTATAAAAACATAAAAAAGAAAGAAAATATAAGAATTATGGCGGGCGAATATATGGATATTACAACTAGAATATATCCTAAGAATCAAAAGAATGATGTATAAAGAGGATGAAAAAAATTATGGACTATTTTTTATTAAAACAAGATAAAAGATATACAAATACGCCAAAACTTATGAATGTATTTAATAAAATTGATATTAGAAATATTAACTTATTAAATGCTCATAAAATTGAAGAGATGATTATATTTAATATAAAGTGTAATGAAGAAACTGAATTCCTAGATATTTTAGATACTCAACTATTTCTCATATCAGAAGATATGAAGAAAATAATAGAAAAGTATAATGTAGATATTATATTTAAAATTATTCCACTTATAGATTTATCTCATGAAAGGCAGGAAAATTATTATTTACCAATAATTGAAGAATTGAATTGCTTAAGTGAAAAATCGGAATTTAATTTATATAGGACTGAAATTAAAAAAATTATATTAAATAGTGAAAAAATAAAAGGAAAAAAGATTTTTAAAATAAAAGAAAGTTCAAAGACATTAATAGTAGTAAGGTTAGATGTTGCTGAAAGTTTACTTAGAAGAGAATATAAAGGAATATATTTAGAAAGATTAGAAATTGAAAATTGAGTAAATAAAATAGGAGATGATAAGTGTGGCAGATAATATTGCTTATGTAGTTAGAGGAGCTAGAATGAAATGTGATAAGGGCACTCACACAAGAAAGATAAATCTTCCTGTAAGTCATGGAACATATGCAAATAAAAACCCTATGATGAATAAAACAGATAGTATAGTAGATAAAAATATTAGTTATTTTGGAGTATGTAACGGAGATTGTCCGTCTAATGGTGCTGATATTACATTGGTAACAGAAACTGGAGGAATAGTTACAGGGAAAAAATGTCAAGTGAAAACATTAAACGATTGGATAAATGCTAAAGAAGATACTCTAGTTGGAGGAAAAGCTGCATTGACAGAAAAGTCAATATTAGTATGTGCATATGGTGGACAGATAAAATTTGTTGCCAATGGTCAAAAATAAAAAATAAATTTAGAGTGTGAGCAGGAGGTAAATATATGGGAGAAATTCATAGGCTAAGAGTTGAATCACCTTACGAGTTAATGAAAATATTAGATATAAAAATTGAGAATAAGCCTAATGAGCATGGCTATTTATTTTTAAAATGTTTAATAGATGAAAAAATAAATTTTGATTCCGCCATAAAAGCTTCCGCTAATGATAAAATATGTGTTTACGAAGCACCAGAAGAGGAAAACATAAGCTATAATGAAGATTCTGTAAATATTAATATAGTAGATGAAAGAGTTTGTAAAATTCTATTTAAAGGAATAGTTGAAAATATTAATACAAGAAATGTTGATGGAGTTTACTATATAGAAATACAGGCATTAACAATTAGCACCCAATTAGATATAGAAGAAAAAAGCAGATCATTTCAAAATGTAAATATGACATACGACGATTTAATAAATGAAATATTAAGCGAATATTTAGGCTATGGATTTAAGCAATTCGTAGGAAATGGACAACCAATAGGTAAGCCACTATTTCAGTATAGAGAAACAGATTGGAGCTTTTTTAAGAGAGTTGCAAGTGAATTAAAATCAGATATTTATTGTGATATAATGGAAATTAAGAATATATTCAATTTTGGAAGACCACAAGAACATGCATATACATTAAAAGACAGTATTAGCTATAAAGCATGGAAGAATTTAAAAAAGTTTTACCAAGCTAGCGGTAGTGGTAAGTATAATGATACAGATTATTTTTATTATGAAGTAAAAATAAGGGATAAACTTGAAATTTGTTCTCAAATTTATTTTAAGCAAAAAGAATTATATATTAGAGATCATGAAGCTTATGTAGACAGAGGGGAATTAATTTATAATTATAAAATATGCAGGAAAAATGGAGTATGGCAGGAGAGAATATATAATAAATATTTAAAAGGAGCAGCTATCGAAGGAAAAGTCCTTGCAGTACAAGGTGAAATGGTAAAACTTCATCTAGACATAGATAAAAGTCAAAATGAAGATGAAGCAACTTGGTTTTACTATGCACCAATAGCAGGAAATATATTATATTCAATGCCACTAGTTGGTGAAAGTGCAATGTTATATTTTCCTAATGAAACAACTGAAAATCCGATGGTAACAAGCTGTGTACGAAAAAATAGAGCCACTTGTGATAGGCTCTATGATACAGCTAATAGATATTTTGAAACTGAATATGGTAAAGTGATAGAAATGCTTCCAGATGCTTTAAATATAAAAAGTGGAAGCGAAGAAAATTTAAGCATAAATTTTGAAGATGAAACAGGAGTAACAATTAAAAGTCCAAGTGGTTTAAGTTTAAATGCAGGTGGAGAAGTAGTAATAAGTACACCTAATAATGTAAATATAAATGCTACAAGTCAAATATTAATGAAAAAAGGAAAAACATCTAATGTATCGTTGGAAGGTGAAATTAATGTTTTGGGTGGAGCAACAGTAAGTAATGGAAGTGATAGAACAGCATTTCCTAAGTTTACAGATGATGAACCAATACAAGTACAGATTGTAGTAGAACCAAAACCATTAGAAGGACATCTTATAACTAAGGATTCAGCAAAATTATTGAAGGATGTAAATGGAAATGATATTAGTTTTGCTGATGCATGCAGTGCAATAAACGCATTACAAGGAAGTAAGCCTTCATGTGGATCAGTTATTGCTAATGGGGATGGTAATAGTGGGGCTGATAATTCTAATTCGGGTAATAGTAGTTGGAATCAAGCCGATTGGTCAGCATATTTATCTCTAGGAAACGACGCAGGAATTGGTACAAGTGCTGTTCAAGTTGGATTAGAAGCTGGAAAAGTCTATATACCTAGAGTTATTTCAAATGCTATTAAACCTACTTATTCATTTGAATTTAAAAATATAATGGCAGCAAAGGCAGTACAAAATGCAGAGCGATTAGATACAGCTGCTAAGATGGGTAGTAAAGGAGGGTGGATTGCTGCGGGTCTAGATGTGTATTTAAGTTATAAGGCTGATGCAGCAGATAAAAATATATCTCCAGAAAGACGCAATTCCAATGCATATGTTAATGGGGCATTTGATGCTGGTGGAGTGGTACTATCCAATGCAGCTGGAGTGGGAACTGAAGCGTTAATTGCGTCATGGATTGGTGAGGGAGCGGTAACAGGCTCGGCTGTTCCAGGATATGGAACAGCTATTGGTGCACTTGCTGGATTGGTTGTTGGATTAGTATATATAGGAGCTACGCAAGTATGGAAGCCAGGTGGTGAATCAATTCAAGACCGTGTAAAAGATGCAATAGCAAATCCAGATGATAATGTTAAACAAGCTGCAAATAAAACAAGAGCTGGTCAAGATATTTACTATGCTAACAAAATAGCAAATAAAAATTAGAGATTAAATCCATGGCATCAATCAGACTCAATTGAGTAAAATGCGTAATAACTGGGGACAAATAGTTAAATCAATCACAAGTTGGTTAGGGAGATTATCACTATGAATAAATTGCTATCACAATAAGATAAATAGCTTTTGGAAACTATATAAAAGAAGAGTAATAAAAGTGAAGAAGCACTGTAATAGTTTATTAAGTGGCTTTAGGAGGGAATACATTTGAATAAAAATAGTAGCGAAACATCTAGTGATTGGCAAAATGTTATGATTTTTTTTATGGTTTTAATTATTTCGTTACCAATCTTAGGTTCATTATATGAATGGTATTATAATTTTCAAATTTCAAAGTTATCTAATGCGAGCACATTATTGTTCATTCATGATGATATATCACAATGGATAATAACTTTTGCCATACCTATTATAATATTTATGGCAATTTTTATTATAAAAAATTATTCTCACATGAATGCTATGGAAGTTAAAATTTGTTTAATTATTATTATTACAATAATTATGATTTTGACATTCTTTCTTTTTTTAAAATTCTTTGATTATACAGATATAAGTAAGGATGGAATACATGTTAGAAAAAATATTTTTTCAAATATTAAAGATTATAACTGGAGTGATGTGACATCTACAAAAGTATCATATAAAAGAGGGAATAAAGGTGCTCTGATAATTAGTTATGATATATATTTGGATGATGGGAAAATAGTACATGCAAATGATTCAAAAGATTTTTTCGATAATATAGTCAACCTCGATAATTTAATGCAAAATGAAAAGATTATGATTAGTAGACAAAAAATATTGAGTAAGGACTATAGCGATTTTGTAAGTCAGTATCAAGGTCCAGGAGGAGCAAAGAATGATAGATTAGAAGTTGTGGTAAAAATACTGGGTAAATAGAATATTAAATCGTTATATTATGAATTGAAATGTTAGAAATTATATTATTAATATGAAGAGCGGTGATAAATAGTGAAAAGAGAAGTACCTATTTTTTCAGAGTATAACATGAATAAAAAGTTTAAAATTATGCCTTTATTTATAATTCTTTTTATTTTACCTATTTTTCCAATGACTAGTACAAGTGATGTGGAAATTATTTGTTTTCTTCTGGCTATGCAAATAATACCTTCGGTAATAGCAGTTTATATATTAACAAGTCATTTTAGTGTATATTCA
This sequence comes from Clostridium sp. MF28, assembly GCF_002969175.1. Classification (NCBI taxonomy): domain Bacteria; kingdom Bacillati; phylum Bacillota; class Clostridia; order Eubacteriales; family Clostridiaceae; genus Clostridium; species Clostridium sp. MF28. Next base: position 2,335,264 of record NZ_CP014331.1, on the reverse strand, counting down.
AATAAAATAGAAGTTGGAAGTGTTTTCTCAAAATCTATAGTTTTATTTAATAAGATAAAAGTGATAGATATAAAGTTATTTGAAGGATCAAATAAGGGATATAACTGGAGTGCCCTAAAAATTATCTTTTTAGACAAACACAATCATATCTTATGTAGTCTTCCTGCAAGTAATAGTATACCAGGTGTAATTTCTATTTTGAAAAATTATAATTACCAAATAAATATAAGTAATGATTTAAAAGAATATTTAAATGGAGAAGGTTAGAAGTTATATGTTCTCTTTGGCAGTGTAGATGTGCCAAGTGATAAGGAATTTACAGATTTATCATTTAGCATGGATTAGATAAGATTTTTGAGAAAATGCTTAAAGAATATATATTTTGAAGGAAGAAAATATGGAAACAAAAAGGAATATATAGACGCGAATAATTAGGGGATTGTTATAAGGGATGGTATACTTTGTAAAAATAGGAGTTATGTATGGAATGATGTTATAGATGTAGAAGTGTCATATGAGCGAGACATCAAAAGCCAAATAGAACTTTTTTATAACATAAATTTAGATGATGGCACCGTAGTAAATACGCGTAATTCAGAAGATTTTTTTTGCAATATAATAAGTTTAGATAAATTTATGAAAGATAAAAGGATTAAAATTGTTAGAGGTAAAATACAACCAAGCGATCATATGGATTTCGAAAATACATTTAAAGATAGCACGTTAAATGCAGTATTGGAGATATTAAATAAACAATATATTAAATTCAATTGTTCCGATAATTAGTTTAAAGGAATATATTAATATAAAGAGAGGACATGATATATATTGAATAAAGAAATACCTACTTTTTCAGAATACAATATAAAAAGGAAGTTAATACTAATAATTTTTTTTGTGATTATATGTATACTTCCAATTTTTGTATTAATTAATCGGCATGATATATTAGCTATTTGGTGTGTATTTTTATTCGAATTAATATTATTACCATTTATAATTATGTTGATAACAGATCATATTAGTTTATATCAAGATAGAATAGAAACTGGTAGTGTTTTTTCTAAATCAATAATTTTATTTAGTGATATAAAAGGATTAGATTTAAAGTTAATTGAGCAAACATATAGATGGAAGAGATGGAATGTTTTATCAATTGTGTTTTTAAATAATCAAAATTATAGCTTGTTGACTCTTCCTGTAAAATCTATAAAGAGAATATCAGATATTATTTATGCTTTAGAGAATAATAATAAGATAAAGCTAAGTGAGAATCTTATAGAATATTTGAATGAAAATGCTAATTATAAAAAAAATAAAAAATAATATATATGTTATAAAAAGCTTAGTTCATCGAAATTTAATTTATACTATTAATTATTAATAGTAATTATGATTATTTGAATACCATCAAATGCTTACTAGTTCTACATTCCTTTTTACTATTTGAATTTACAGTTGTAAAATCAGGCGTGGAAGCACTGCGTTTTAGAATTTATAAAAAACTATTAGAGGCAAAGGAAATAGAAAATTAATTTAGTAAATACAGCCGTTCAGCTCCTAAATTTTAAAACCATTGATATCACTAGCATTTTGGGTGATTTTAAAAGTGTATCAAATTCTGAGAATTTTCACTATAAATGAGACCTCATTTTTGTTAAGCTATTAACTGAAATGAGGTTTTGTATTTGAGAAAAAATTACTTTGCTAAGTTAGTAAAATATATGAAAAATGTTTATCATATTGAAAATGCACTAAATAAATTAACAGATTTGAGAGTTAATCATACATATGATACAGCACATGTTATAACACTTGTGCTTTTAGGTCTTTTGCTTAGGATAAAAAGTTTCAATGAATTAAATTTTATGATTAAAGATAATGAATTCAGCAAGATATGTCCTTTTATGCAGAGTTTTGCTGAAGAGTTTATACATTTGTGGAAATAATAGTAGTATAAAGGACTGGATGGAAATCAAGAAAATTAATAATTTTATTATTAGTAGGCGTGGCGGCAAAATGGAGGTTAATATGATTGGCAGAATGAAAAGGGACATTGCAACATTAAATAATAAAAAAATAGGAAAAGAGATTACTCAATACACGATAGCAACGGTTATTATTTGGATATATGTATGGATTATGAATATAGTTAAGGATAATGATGTGGTAGGGAAACTTGTATTGGTAATTATGTCTTTTATTGTTCTATGCGGATGTATAACAGCATTCAAGGCTAGAAAAAATAAGATGATACTTATTTTCTTTAAAGTAATTAGTCTGTGGATGATGTCACTAGCATTTTTATCAATGGCCTACACATCTTATTATGTATTCTTAAAATTTAAAAATATTTATTTTGTATATTTAACTATATTTATATATATATTAATTTTTCTTAGCACGCTAAGAATAGTTATAATTAGAGCTAAAACAGAAATGAAAATAAAAAAAGAAATAATGAATAAAAATAAAACAGTGTTAATAGGTGGTCCGATATTTTTTGGTATAGGATATTTTATCATTGAACCAATTGTAAAGAAATATGGTCAATTTACAATGCTTGTTACGATAATTTGTTTTTGTTTACTCATATGTTATATACTTGTAGCATGCTCAACTTATTACTTAGTAGAGTATAAGGTTTCAAAACAATTAAATAAGAAATGATGAGATTGAGTAATTCGACAGCAGTTTAGCTTCTAAATCATAAAATCATTGAAATCACTAGTGTTTTTAGTAATTTAAAAAGTGTATCAAATTCGGAGAATTTTCACTATAAAAGGAAACCTCATTTTTGTTAAACTAATAACCGAAATGAGGTTTTATAAATTGAGGAAAAATTACTTTGCTAAGTTAATAAGATACATGAAAAATGTATATCATATTGAAAATGGATTAAATAAATTAACAGATGGGAGAGTTAATCCTACATATGATACAGCAAAGGCTGTAACACTTGTACTGTTAGGTTTTTTACTTAGAATCAAAAGTTTTAATGAATTGAATTTGATGATTAAAAATAATGAATTCAGCAAACTATTTCCAAGAGGTACAAGGCTGCCATTGGTTGATAGTATTAGAGATACTTTAAAGATTATTGATATTAAAGGCTTAAAAGAAATAAATGAATATATAATAAAGAAGGCAGTAGAGAATAAAGTTTTTGAAAATGGAACAATTGATGGATGTACAGTGGCCGCTATAGATGGAACAAAGTTCTTCGGAAGTAATAAGAAAAGCTGCCCAGAATGCTTAAGGAATAAATCTCATTGTTTTCATAGTGGAGTCGTCATGTCAATAGTTGGAGAAGGACCAAAGCTTGTTATTGATTTTGAAAATTATAGACCAGGACAAGATTCGGAATCAAAGGATGAAGGAGAACAAAATGTGGCAAAAAGGCTGTTTACAGATGTATTAAGAGTTCATAAAAGTTTAATTGATGTTGTAGTTTATGATGCTCTTGCCTGTAATTCCGTTTGGATTAATCATTGTAGGCAGCATGGTGTTGATACAATTGTTAGAACGAAGAATAACAATAATAAAAGCATTAGAGAAGTGAAAAAGAGAGTAAATAAGTCAGAGAAAGCTGAAGTTTGGACAAATGAAAGAGGTTTTGAAAAAATTGAAGTATATGAGTTAGTATTTATTATGGACAAGGTAAAAGAGCCATTGCGTTTTATGAAATATGCAATGAAATATCAAAATAAAAAGAGGTCACAAATAATGATTATAACGACTTGTATGGATATGGAATTTGAAACTTTATTTAAAATAATAAGAGCACGCTGGGATATTGAAAATTCATTTTTAATAATTTGAAAAAAGAAAGTGGCTTAGAACATTGCTTTGTGCATGGAGGTAAAGCAGTTGAAGCTGTACTTTATTTGATATTTATTGCATCAAACATAATGCAATTATTTCTATTTAGGCGGTTGAGAAAGCATTTTTCAACACAACGAGAAATTGTAAGACTTTTGCTAAAGGGATTGTATCTGATTGAATATAAATCAGAGTTGGTTTTCAATAGTGCTTAAAGAGTAAAAAAACATAATAATGGAGAAATAATTTTTGGGGTAGGGGAAAGTCTATCTATTTTTAGAATATTGAATGTTTTCAAGCAAGGATTAATGGAAAATATTTGTAAATTTATGTATAATTATAGCAAAAGCTAGATTGCTTGGTGGTTCACCAACAATCAATATTTAATTCTGAGGTTAATGGTAATAAGCTCAGAATTAAAGAAATTAAAGAACACTGGAAAGCAAAAGGAGAACGATTGATAGAAAAAGAACCTTGAAAGTGGTATGATCCAGGCCCAAAATAGAAACAAATATTAAAAATTTAAGGAGATAAGGATATGTATGAATCAAAAATTCAAGAATTAATTGTAAGTAAAGGAATAGATTATTGTATAATTAGTTATCTAGATAATAATGGGATTAAGTTTCTTGGGGAAATGAGTAATTTAAAGGAAAAAGATCTACCAAAGCAATTATTTGGTGATTTAGATACGATAACTAATTTAAATAATTCGTTAATAGGACAGGAAATGCCAGTAACATGGAAACAGGGAGAAGTAAAAGGAATTGTTTGTAAACCTAAAGCAGATGTCATTATTGGTTTATTTTATAATGAGTATCGATCATTATTCGATTCTATCGATTTTTGTAATGAAATAACTTTAGAACTTTTAAAGATATTTAAGTGATACTTATGATCATACATTAACTTATTCTGATATTCAAAATCTAATCTTCTAAATCATAATTAAATTAACATCAAAAGTATAATAGGGATTTTAAGAGTACAATGTTGTTTCTAGATTTACTAGAGTATATGAAGTTTTTGCAGCTGATGTTGCGAATTTAGATGGAGATTTAAATTCAGAAGAAGAAGTTTAGCTTCTAAATCATAAAACTGTTGATATTAGTGATATTATTAGCAATTTAAAAAGTATATCAAATTCCGAGAATTTCCGCTATAAATGAAACCTCATTTTTATTAAGCTATTAACTGAAATGAGGTTCTGTAATTGAGAAAAAATTACTTTGCTAAGTTAGTAAAACATATGAAAAATGTTTATTATATTGAAAGTGAACTAAATAAATTAACAGATTTGAGAGTTAATCCTACATATGATACAGCACAGGTTATAACACTTGTGTTGTTAGGGTTTTTACTTAGAATCAAAAGTTTTAATGAGTTAAATATAAGTTGGTTTTTGGTTTAAGAAAAGCACTTTATGGTATATAATAAAAGTATAAATAAATGGAAGATGTGGTGATTAAGATGGTAAGAAAAGAAGTTTTAGATGATGGATTTATAATGTCACCTAAAAATGATTTTGTTTTTAAATTATTATTTGGAGATGAGAAAAATAAGGATTTATTAATAGAATTATTAAATTCAATATTAAAGATGCCACATGATGAATTAGAAGATATAGAACTAATTAATACAGAACTATTAAGAGAATTTTCTGAAGATAGAAAAGGAATTTTAGATGTTAGAGCAAAAACTAAAAGCGGTGAGCATATAGATATAGAAATCCAAGTTTTATATACCGATTACATGGCTGAAAGAACATTATTTTATTGGAGTAAAATGTATAATGGTCAGATAAAATCAGGAGATACATATGATAAACTAAAAAAATGTATAACAATAAATATAGTTGATTTTAATTGTATAGAAATAAATAAACTTCATACAAGTTTTCATATTACAGAAGATGAAACAAATAAAAAGTTAACAGATGTATTAGAGATTCATTATTTAGAATTACCCAAATTGTTTGATAATAATATTCCAAAAGATGAATCTGAACCATTAGTTCAATGGATGATGTTCTTACAATCAAGAAATAAGGAGGCGTTTGAAATGCTAGCAGAAAAAAACGAAAAAATAAAAAAAGCATATAATATTCTTGAAGTTATAAGTAAAGATGATAATGCAAGAGCAGCATATGAAGCAAGAGAAGCAGAACTTCATGATCAAATGACAAGACTTAAAAGTGCTAGAGAAGAAGGCATAAAAGAAGGATTGAAGGAAGCAACAATAAAAAATGCAAAAAATTTTTTAATTATGGGACTGGATGTTGATATGGTTGCAAAGGGAACAGGGTTAAGTGTTGACGAAGTCTTAAAAATTAAGGAAGAACTAAATTAATAAAAATAATATAGTGATAAGTTATTAAAATGAATTTTTGCAATAAATGAGAGAGTGTATATTTCAAGTTGAAGAAATATATGCTCTTTTATTATGTAAAAAAATATAGTATGAGCAGAACTTTAGTTTCAAAATCATAGAGTCATTTATATAAGTGGTGCCTTTTAAGATTTAAAAGGTATATCAAATTCGGAAAAATTTCACTGCAAATAAAATCTCATTTTTGCCAAATTAATAAGCAAAGTAAGGTTTTATAATTTGAAAAAATTACTTTATAAAATTGTTAACCTATATGAGAAATGTATACTATATTGAAATTTCGGTTCTTAATGTAATAAAGAACTTTATAAAACCACCCCAAAACCTATTACATAAAATAGGATAGTATATTGCAAAATCATAAAAGAATCCAAAACAAGTTATAATATGGATTAATTTGACATATAAACATTAAAATGTTATATTTATATAAATTGTAATTTTGAGAGGAAGAGAACTATGTAATGTGTATATTCTAATAGATTATATCTAATTTTATTAGGTAGTCGATTATATCAATAATATTTGATATAAAATTAAGAGCTTTATTAAAAGTATGATAAATAAAAGTTTTCATATTATAGAAAACTTCTTTTTAAGATGCTCTTATTTCAGTCGCATGAAAATAAACAAGCAAATAGACTTGTTATTTTTTGAATGTGCCTAAATTAGAATATACTTTTCAATAACATAGCAAAGGCAATTATAAGATAGGATATTTTATTATTACTTTCTTTTAAATGCTTAATTCTCTAAAAAAGCAATATCTTTTTTAGTTTATTTGTGTTGTGAAAAGTTAAATTCGCAGCACTTTTTATTTTGTAAAAATATTGGTGCACGGGGAGATTTTGTGATTGTAGATGTTCAATATAAATTTCTCATTGAAAATAATAAGTTGAACTTATACCATAAGGGACACAATGTCTGGGGGCTAAGTCATTGTTATTTCCCACGTAAAAGAAGATGGGAGTGTTATAGTGGCTAGATATTAGATAAATAAACTAAGAAAGAAGAGATAATATGGACGGAATGTTTAAATATCCAAGAACTCGTCACATTGAGGGGTCAAGGCTTCAAGCTGGCGATGAGGATTTAAAAAGTGTTAAATTTGAAGTTATTAAAGATAAATATATAGTTGTAGAAGAAAAAGTTGATGGAGCAAATACAGGAATCAGCTTTGATAAGAATGGAAATCTACTTTTGCAGAGCAGAGGTCATTTTTTAAATGGAGGATATGGTGAAAAGCAGTTTTCACTATTTAAAATGTGGGCTAATTCTAATAAAAATGAGCTTGAAAGCATACTAGGAAATAGATATGTAATGTATGGGGAATGGCTATATGCAAAACACACTGTTTTCTATGATGAACTCACTCATTATTTTATGGAATTTGATATTTACGATAAGTTGGAAAATAAATTTTTAAGTACTAAAAGAAGAAAGGAAATGCTTCAAGGACATAAATTTATTACTTCAGTTTTAGTACTCTATGAAGGAAAATTGAACAAATTAAAAGAATTAACTTCGTTTTTAGGTAGATCCAATTTTAAATCTGAAAACTGCCAAGAAGTTTTTAAAAAGCAATGTGAGGAATTAAATTTGTCTTATGAAATTGCAAAAAAGCAAACAGATGCTTCAGACTTAATGGAAGGATTATATATCAAGGTTGAAAGTGAAAATGAAGTTATAGATAGATTTAAATATGTAAGGAATTCTTTTTTAAATACTATATTAGACTCTGAAACTCATTGGATTAATAGACCTATCATTCCTAATAAGCTTAAAGAGGGGTTAGATTTATTTTCTCTAGGAGAAGAGGTGTAAGAAGTGAAGAGTGATTTATTTGAAAATATGATTAATAAACAATTTGATTTTCAGAGTATAGCCGATAGCTTTCAAGTTATAAATAACCTTATTGAAATACCTCAAAATCCCAAATATCATGGTGAAGGGAATGTTTATATTCACACTAAAAATGTGTGTGATGAGCTTTTGAAGTTAAATGAATGGAAGGAACTTTCTAATAAGCAAAGGGTGATTTTATATTTAGCTGCCTTGTTCCATGATATAGGGAAAATAAGCTGTACCAAAATTGAAGATGGAGAAATAGTATCTGCAAAGCATGCCATAAAAGGAGCAAAGAGGTTTAGAGAACTAGTTTATATGGAATATGCTCAAAAATATGAAATTGATTTTCAAACTAGAGAACAAATTGCAGCCTTAATAAAATATCATGGCTTGCCACTACTCTTTATGGAGAAGGAAGATTTAGAGTATAATTTAATTAAAGCAAGTGAATGCTTGGACATGAATTTATTATATCTTTTGTCAAGGGCAGATCTGTTAGGAAGAGAATGTGGCGATAAAAAAGAGCTTTTAAATAAGATAGAGTATTTTAGGGAATATTCCATTGAAATAGGGTGTTTTTATTCTAAAAAAGAATTTAGAAATGAATATACGAGGTTCAAATATTTTAATAGTAAAAATATTTGGTATGGTGATGAAGTATTTGATATTACAAGCTTTGAAGTTATAGTAATGGTTGGATTTCCACTTGCAGGTAAGGATACTTATATAAAAGAAAATTTAAGCCATATGCATGTGATTTCCTTAGATGATATAAGAGAAGAATTCAATGTGTCGCCGAGAGATAATTCAAGTAAAATTGCTATGGTTGCAAAAGATAGAGCAAAGGATTATCTGCGATTAAAGGAGCCCTTTGTATGGGATGCAACAAATATTGTAAGTGATACTAGAAAGAAGTTATGTGATTTATTTTCATCCTATGGAGCTAGAGTCAAATTTATTTATATTGAAGTGCCATATAACGAACTTATTTCAAGGAATAGAACTAGAGCTAGAAGCGTGCCAATAAAAGTAATAAATAACATGATTCATAAATTTGATATGCTAGAAAGCTTTGAAGGATATAAAACGGAATTTCATGTGAATGGAGATTCCAAAGAAGTAAGCATTGAAAAGGAATATTAGATGTTAGAGTTAAAATCAAAAATGGTGAGCAAATAGATATAGAAATCTAAGTTCTATATGAGAAATATATGGCAGAAAGAACTTTATTTTATAATTATAGTAGTAAGAATAAGAGTAAAATATATCATGGTATTGATTAGTTAAAAAATAAAAGGAACATATATTTATAATTGAAAAATATGTGTTCCTTTATTATATGAAAATAATGGATATAAAAAATATAAATAACCCTAATGAATAGGGCTATTTATATTTAAAAATCGTTATAGATCACTCAATAAATTTTATTATTTTATAACCATTTTAGAAATGCTTTCAGTATAATTAGTTGTATCTGATGGCAACCATATATTTCCGACTTTAGTGAAGCTGAATGTATTTTCAGTTGTTGTTGGGCTTATTTGGCCCTTATTAATTGAATCTATTAGGTTTGCAACATAAGCTTCTGTAAGTTTTTGTTTATCTCTAATACCATTTGATAGTGCCTGAGATGTAGTAATATTTACAGCATCTTTAGAGATTTGATCTCTATCTATAAATGTTGATGATACTTTAACTTGTGCAGAATTATCTGTTTTAGACACTTCTTCAAAATTAACTGAGTTTTTACTTATAGCACTTCTTAGAGCAGTTATCATTCCTTGAAGTTGATCATCCGATAATGAAATACCAGATTGTCCAGATTCTTTCTTAAAAGTTTTAAAATCATTTTTATTTATATTCTTAATTATTCTTTCGCCAAAAGCTTTGCTGTAACCAAGTTTCTCCATGCCGTTACTATCTTCCTTAATTACTAAGTTCCAAAGAACTTCAGCACTTTCTTTTGGGGAGATACTTTCTTCATCAATATTAAGATTAGGATTATCTTTATTTACTGCTAATTCAACTAACTTGTACCCGAAATTAGTTTGATCATTTGCAATCCAATATCTATTAACTTTTTTAAATTTAAATGTATTTGAAGATTTATCAGAGCTCACTTCTGCATTTTTTAATCCTTCTGTAAGCTTGCTTAAATATATTTCACCAAATTTTTTATTTTCCTCTTCATTACTTGTAAATTCCATCTTATCCGTTTCATCTAAAGCATCCATTGCTGCTTGTTCATCGATTTTTTTTATATCAAAATTAGTAGTTGAAATTTCTACTTCGGCTTCGTCACCAGATTTAGAAATTTGCTTTGTTTCATAGGTAATCTTTGAAAGTGCTTCTTTATATGCTTCACATATAGAATTTAATTGTTCATCTGAAGCTGAATATTGCATCAAAAGAACATTTTTTCTTAATTGATCCTTAATTTTATCTTCGTATTCTTTTATTATATTGTCTTTCTCAGAGTCAGATACCCCTATCTTTTGAAGATCTTTAGCATCAGATTTAAATATTAGTGAACAGTAAATGTCAGCTGAATTTTTTGCTGCATTACTATCAAAGCATCCACTAAATAAAAAACTAAATAGTAACGCCACCAATACTAAAAAACTAATTATTCTTTTTTTCTTCATTATTTTTTACCCCTATCATTTTAAGTTTAGTAGTTAACAAAGTACATTATATCATCCAATTAAAGTAATTTAAAGTTGTTTTTTACTAATATGGATGCTATTATAAAATGGAATTGGGGTAAAATTTCATATCTATCTTTAAAGATAAAGAGAAAAGAGTGATGAAAATAATGAAGGATAGATTAAAGAAAATATGTTAAATACAGTTAAATTTCAGCAGTAACTAAACTTTTAATTAATATAAAATATTCTTAAGTAAAGTTTATATATAATTTTAAAGACCACTGTCCTAAGTTATTTTAGAACGGTGGTCTTTGTATAGAACTTTTATTACAAATAATGTTTATTATGTAAAAGGATTTTATAAAATGAAAATGTATACAAAAGTTTTGTTAGAGTATAATTTTAGTAGGCAAAGATAATAAAGAATACTATATAAATAATAAAGGAGATGCAAAAGCATCTCCTCAATACATAAATTATCCATTATAATTAAGTTGACGAAACTAAATAGAATAGAGTTAGATTTATGTATGAATTAAGTTTAAATGATAATGGATTTACTTTCAAGGAGTTAGAGAAAAGAATTTATAAATATGCTTGTGATGAAGCTTGCAATGCATTAAAAAGCATATTAGAATCCTTGGATGAAAAACTACTTAATGAAAGAGATAGCAAGGTTTACCGTAATAAAGGCCGTAAGCAAACTTGTTTGAGGACTATTATGGGGAATGTAGAGTATTCTAGGCGTGTTTATGAATTAAAACTTGAGGATGGTAAGAAAGCAACTAAATACCTTTTGGATGAGTATTTAGGAATGGATACTATAGGAAATGTTTCTATAAATCTCGTAGAAACTATTTTGACTAACGTGGCGGATGTTTCTTTTAGAAAGACATCTGAGAATATTAAAACTATGTGTAATCAAGAAATTAGTGCTCAAGGCGTTTGGAACGTAGTTCAAACAGTTGGAGAAAAGATTAAAGAACTAGAAAATCGTAAAATTGAACTAGATGATAAAGGTGTGTTAAAAGGCGAAAAGGAAGTACCAGTATTGTTTCAAGAGCAAGATGGAGTTTGGCTCTATCTTCAAGGTAAAGATAGACCAAAAGGGAAAAATAAAAAGAAAGAGTTAAAACTAGCAGTATCATATACAGGCTGGACTTTACGTCCAGGAAGCAAAAAAGAATATGTAGTTGTTGATAAAACTGCTTGTGCAAGTTTTAGTAATTCTAGCCACTTTAAAAAGCTTGCTAGCGCAACAATTTCAGAAAAATACAATGTAGACGAAATTCAAACTAGAATATTAAACGGTGATGGAGCAAAGTGGATTAAGGCAACTTGTGAGGATCAAGACATTCATTTTCAACTAGATCCATTTCATGTAGGTCAAGCAATTATGCGTAAGGTAAGTGATAAAAGAACCCAAAAGCAATTATTAAAACTATTTAGAGAAGGTAAAATTGATGAAGGTCTAGAAGCTATTGTAAATATGATGACACTTACAAATGAAGAAGATGTTTCATTTAAGAAGCTTACTGAGTTATATGATTACTTAGCTCACAATAGAGATGGATTAACACCATATAAATTAAGAGGTAACATAGACATGCCTACGGCGCCGGAAGGCATAGAATACAGGAATTTAGGTACAATGGAACATAATATTTGTGATGTATTAGCTCAAAGGATGAAGGGCAGAAAAATGAGCTGGTCTATTAATGGTGCAGATAATTTATCTAAAATATTATCTGAAAAATTTAGTAATAGGTTGTTTGATACTGTGGATAAAATCTATAGAAATATTATTCCTGATAATGTTATTGATACAATAGTTACAAAACTACCATTAACAGTATTTCAAGCAAATAAAGAATCTAATAAATGTAAGGTATATAAGTGTAATAGCGCACAAATTCCGTACAGCGGAGCTGCCACAACGCTAGGTAGAAAAATAGTGCGTGATTTATGTGGATTAAAATCATTTAGTGATATTAGTTATAGTTAAGTATAAAGCGTGTGTAGGGAAATTCTAAAAATATGATGTAAAATAATGGATAATAAATTAAATAAAATTCTTGCCAACTTTTACTTGACTCAAACAAAGTTTTAGATTAATTGTATCCAATGGTAAAAATACAGTATAATTACATATTTAATTTATTAATTAAGTTTATTATTTATGTTATAATGAATTTGAAATAGGTATTCTACAGATTATTTTTGTAGAAAGGAGTAATAAAAGCAAAATGTTTAACGTTAACAATGTCACTATGAAGTCGTATTTAGATAGGAATACTCAATGGGAACAGAATTAAATTTCTTTGTTTGAATAAAAAAATTAAAACTCTTAAAATAAGAAAAATATTTATAATTTCGGTATGTTTCAACAGAAGTCTAAATTATATATTATCTATCTATAGAATTAAAATTTTACATTAAAATATAAAAAAGGGAGAATAAATATGAAACAAGATAAAAATTATCTATCAGCAATTTTAATTATAGCAGCTACTGGGTTTAGCTTATTTATTATTATGCAGAATTTTTTAACTAAAACAAATGAGAGAGGGATTAGTGCTGGATTGCCATTAATGATTCCAACATTGGCATTACTTATTCCTTTAGCCATAATAATTGTAACAATGATTTCACGGGAAGTAAAATATAAGAAAGCTCTAACTAATGGGGTTAAAAGTGTGGGACTTATTAGAAAGATAACAGAAACAGGGAAGAAGTATTCAAGAAAATTGGAAGAAGTTAAATTGGAACTTGATGTTTTAGAGCAGAATGGAAGTGAATTTTTAGGGGAAGTAACAACAGTTATTCGTTATGCAGAATTAGAGTTCTTAAAAGAAGGGGAGCCAGTTCCTGTTATTTATAAATTGGATAATAAGGAAGAAATATCAATAGATAGGAAACCCAATGTAAACGAGCTTAAGGATAGAATAAACAATTATAAAACACAAAAGAATATGAAGTAATTAAAAGTAAATTTAGGTATATATAATATAATTTTTAGCAAATACTAGCTTTATATAAACAAACACACAATATAAATATAAAGAGAGGAGAAAAAGAACCAGCGTATATATGCTGGTTTTTTGAAAAAATATGTTTATACCTAAAAGAGTTATATTTGAAAAAGATTCATTAGATTATGAGGCAGCTAAAAATATTTTAAACAAGTTTAAAGATAAAAAGGATGTTGAAATTATCAATATTACTTCAAATAAATTGAAACAGCATATTCCTGGAGAAGATTTTTATGCTCAGTATAGGGAAGGAAAGAAGACTTTAGTGGTTGGAACAAAGAAGAGTCTGAAATTTCAATCTTGTAAGCCTTCGGCTCATTATCAATTACCACTAATATCAGGGTGTATGGGGCAATGTGAATATTGTTATTTAAACACAAAACTCGGTGACAAGCCTTTTGTAAAGGTACATGTAAATATTGATGAGATTTTAAGTCAGGCTCAGAAGTATATAGATGAAAGGTTGCCCGAAATAACCATATTTGAAGGTGCAGCTACATCAGATCCAATTCCCGTGGAACCTTATACTCATTCACTTGAAAAGGCTATAGTATTTTTTGGTAAGCATGAAAATGCTAGATTCAGGTTTGTAACAAAGTATAATGATATAGATTCACTATTGGATTTAGAACATAATGGTCATACTGAAATGAGATTTAGCATTAATACATCATCAGTTATTAATAAGTATGAGCATGCAACAGCTTCACGTGACTTAAGGATAGAAGCTAGTATAAAGGCGGCTAAAGCAGGATATCCAATTGGTTTTTTAGTTGCACCTGTGTTCATTTATCCAAATTGGAAAGAAGAATATCATGATTTATTGCTAAGCTTAAGTAAAAATCTGCCAAGGGATTTAAAAACTCCAGTGACCTTTGAGATAATATCTCATCGTTATACATCAACAGCAAAAAATATAATACTTCAGGTTTTTCCAGAAAGTGAATTACCAATGAGTGATGAAGAGCGTAAATTCAAATATGGTCAATTTGGATATGGAAAGTATGTTTATCCAAAAGAAAATATAGATGAAATGAAACAATTCTTTATAAAAGAAATAGAGGACTTATTTGAAAATAAAGAAATTAAGTATGTTATATAGATAAATAACAGGGCGTAGATTTAAGTTTATATACTGAAATGCAGTGTGGGTTTTATATTTAATAGATGTAATATTCCATAGGACTACTGGAATATAATTGAAAACACTAAAAAGCAGGTATCATCCAATTCATCATACTTAATTTTATTTTAACAAGCTAAATTGGAAAGAACTGCTTTTTAGAATCTTTTGCGATACCATTTATCTTTTCAGAGTAAGAGTATCTGTACGTTCAATAAGTTCAAATACAATTCTAAGTTAAAAATTTTATATTCATTCTAATCTCTCCATTAATTTAAATGAGTAGCCTATTTTTTCTATTTCATCTCTTGATAAGACTGATCCCTCTGGAGGTCTCACATTTAATTTAAAAACTATAGCTTTTTGCCCAACTTCTTGTTTAAAATTCACACGATTCATTTTGATATCCATATTAAGTGTATCAGAGATAGCCTCTGCTGTTGATTCGTGTCCTATTGCAGATATGAATCCGTCCTTATATAAAAGCTTTTTTGCAGATTCCACATCTATATCACTTATCTTATAAACACCATTTGTTGTAGCAACAGTTCCATTAAATATCGCAACCTTCATGTTCATCACCTCTAATAATATATTACTACATAAATCCTATATTTGTCAGTCATTTAATTTATATTGCAAAATCAATTAGCTTATTTGATCAAGTTATGCATTTAATATTTAACTTTAACAAGAAATCAAATATAATTATAATAGCATTTAATATTTTAATCGAAAATATAGTAATAGCTTATAAGTAGTAAGGGTGGAGTTAAAAAATGTTAAAAGGTAATTTTGGAAATGATGAATTGAATAGTATTTATAATTCTATTAAATATATAGAGACTTTCTTTGATAATGACATAGAAATTATGTTAACGGATAGAGAAAAAGTATTATATTACAAAGGAAGTAAGGAAATAGATTTTAAAATAAAAGAAGGAGATGTTGCTGGAGATTTCGTGAAAAATGCTATGAATAAAGGAAAACCAGTGATTGAAATGATTCCAAAAGAGTTCTTAGGGGTGGCTTTTAAATCATATATGGTTCCAATTAAAGATGATACTGGTATTATAGGTTCAATTGCAATAGGAAAGAGCTTAACTAAGAAAAATTCAGTAATGGATATTACAGAAAGTTTAATTCAATCGGTTTCTCAAATATCAACTGGAATAAATGATATTTCAGCTAGTTTTCAGGAATTAGCAAGTATGAATTCAGAAATACTGGTTAAAACAAATGTTGCCAATGAAATGGCAGCTAATACTGATGAGATAGTTGGATTTATAAAAGGTATATCGTCTCAAACAAATCTTCTGGGATTAAATGCAGCTATTGAGGCGGCAAGAGCAGGAGAACATGGGAAAGGGTTTAATGTTGTTGCAAAGGAAATTAGAAAATTATCTAATGAGTCTCATAAATCTATAGGATCAATAGAAACAGTTATAAAAGATATATCAGATGCAATAAAAAAGATAAATGAAAAAGTATCAGATGTTGATACTGTATCAGATAAACAATTAACAGCATTAGAAAAAATAACAGAATCAATTGAAAATCTAAATTCTACTGCAAGTTTATTAGGGAAATTGTCAGAAGAATTATAATAAATTCCATTAGGAAATATTATAGTGGCAGCTCTTATCATGAGAGGTGCCACAAACTATATAAAGGAAGTGAACAATTTGATTTAGTTAAAGTCCTTCATATAATCTCCGTGAGCTTGGATCATTTCATCACACATTTTTATAATGTCATCAATAGATAATTCAGCAGCTGTATGTGGATCCATCATGGCAGCTTGATAGATTTTACGTCTATCTTTTGTAACTGCTGCTTCAATTGTCAATAGCTGAGCATTTATATTATTCATATTCATAGCAGCAAGTTGAGTTGGAAGTTTTCCTACATGAGTTGGATGAATTCCCATAGCGTCGACCATACAAGGAACTTCTACGCAGGCATCAGTTGGCAAATTATCAATGAGCCCAGTATTTAGTACATTACCACCAATTTTATAAGGGGTATTAGTCACAATTGCTTCCATAATATAAGATGCATATTCTTTTGAGCGTTTATGTGTAACTTTACCATCACGTAATATTTCATTTTTCTCTTTTTGCCAACCCTCAATTTGTTCAATACATCTTCTTGGATATTCATCTAGGGGTATATTAAATTTATCAATTAGCTCTGGATATTTTGATTTAATGAAAAAAGGATTATATTCTGCATTATGTTCGCTTGACTCAGTGCAGTAGTATCCAAGGTGTTTGATGTATTCATAACGAACCATGTCTTTATGTTTTTCTTCACCAGAATTTTTTAGCTCAGCTCTTTTTCTAATCTCAGGATATAAATCATTGCCTGCTTTATCATATATTTCTAATAACCAACCCATATGATTAATACCAGCAATTAGCTCTTTTCTACCTTCTAGTTTATCTTCCATGCCTAAATCTTTTAACAAATGTTCTGAACATACTTGTACACTATGACAGAGTCCGATTGTTTTTACTTTAGTGAAACGTTGCATAAAACCTGTAAGCATAGCCATTGGATTAGTATAGTTTAAGAAATATGCATCAGGGCATACTTCTTCCATATCTTTTGCGAAATCAGCCATTACAGGAATTGTTCTTAGAGCTCTCATAATTCCACCGATTCCCATTGTATCTGCAATAGTTTGTTTTAAACCATATTTCTTAGGAATTTCGAAATCTGTGATTGTGCAAGGATCATATCCTCCAACCTGAATAGCATTAACCACAAAAGTTGCATCTTTAAGTGCTAGCTTTCTATTTTCAACGCCTAGAAAACATTTTATATTAGCCTTGCCATTATTTATATTTTTGTTGATTGCATTTAGGATTATTTCACTTTCCTTTAATCTTTCCTCATCAATATCATAAAGTGCAATTTCACTATCTTGTAGTGATTCTGTGCACATACAATCACCTAAGACATTTCTTGCAAATACAGTACTTCCAGCTCCCATAAATGTAATTTTCATATAATCATCCTCCTTGAGTAATTTTGATATAACTATAAATAAATTATATAATTGTAAATGTATGCTTTCTATGTTTTATGTTTCTAAAAATTGTGGTTATGTTGAATGTTTGTATACTTTTATTAATAAAAATTAAAAGTGGATTTATTATTTTGGTAATTTATTATATAAATTTAGTTTTAAAGCTGGATAGATATATTCATAAAGTATAGATAACCCAACTTTAAGTTAGATTTATACTATGAAATATGTCCCAACTAGAAATAAGAATTATGCTTTTGTGAAATGTTTCATTAGGAATTTGATGGCTTTGATTCTTAGATTAAAAGTTGTTCCAAGTATGCTAGTTCAAAGCTTGCCTTTGAGGCTAGCATCTTGGTGCAACTTGTGAGCTTAGAATCATCCATCATAATTTCCTTAGAAACTGGAACAACAGCATAATTCTCATTTCGGCGAGATATATGCATAAGTCTAGGTCTTAGTTGGTTTATCTATATGTAAGTACCATAGAGGAGGATTAATTAATGGAAGCAAAGTTAGAATTTACTTCAAAATATAAATCAATCAGTACTTTAACAATATACTATGGAGGTCATGAGGTCTGTGCGCCATCCCATTCTTTTGGGCCTGCCATTCGCCATCACTATCTTTTGCATTATATTTTAAATGGAAAAGGGAAATATTATGTAAATAACAAATGCTATGAATTACAAGGTGGAGAGGCTTTCTTAATTTGTCCGGGTGAATCTACCTATTATAAAGCAGATAAAGAAGAGCCTTGGGAGTACTGTTGGGTAAGTTTTGATGGGAATGATGCTAGCACTATTCTAAAAAATTGTGGATTATCGAAAAATAATTTAATTTTCAAGGATAACAGTAATGGGGTTTTCAAAGAAAGACTACTTTTACTAATACATAATTATGAAGAAGATAGTCACAATGAGTATGCTCTCATTGGTCAGTTGTATATGTGTTTTTCGAGCATGTATGATCAGGTAAATATAAAAGAAAAAAACACTTGTGAGTCATATGCTGATAAGGCCCGCGATTATATTTATAATAACTTTGGCTATGATATCAAAGTTAGCGACATAGCTAAATATGTTGGAATTGATAGAACATATTTATATAAAATATTTATGGAGGAATATAAAATTTCACCTCAGAAATATCTTATTTCTTTTCGGTTAAATACTGCTGTGAATTTACTTGAAACCACGAAAATGAATATAACAGAAATTTCTTATTCTTGTGGATTTAAGGATACTCCTACTTTTTATAAACATTTTAAGAAACAGTTTAATATTACACCTGTGCAATATAGAAAAAGTAGCATTGATTATATTAAACTACCTAATGAATAGAAAAGCTGATGTTAATTAAAAACTGCTTAGTGCAATTAGTTATAAAATTAATATAGTGGTATAATTTAAATATAAAACTATAATTAATTATCTTTAAATTAAATGGAAAAATAACGTATAAACATTTTTGCGTAAAAGGAGATGTTATCATGAATGAAGTATTACAAAACATATTAACAAGAAGAAGTGTGAGAGCTTTTAAGGAAGAACAATTAAAAGATGAAGAATTAGATTTAATTTTACAGGCAGGTGTAAATGCACCAAGCGGAATGAACAAACAAAGTTGGCAGTTCACAGTTGTTCAAAGCAAAGAAAAGATGGAGAAGCTTGCAAAAGTAGTTAGAGAAGCTTTGAAAAGGGATGCTGGATATAACTTTTATGCGCCTCCAACTTTAATTATGTTGTCTAATGATAGAGATAATACAAATGGACTTGCGGATTGTTCTTGTGCATTAGAAAATATATTCTTAATGGCAAATTCACTAGGAATAGGTTCATGTTGGGTTAATCAATTAAAGAATATTTGTGATGAAAAAGAAGTAAGAGAAGTATTAAATAGCTTTGAAATACCTGAAAATCATATTGTTTGGGGAATGGCAGCTTTAGGGTATCCGGCTAATACACCGAAGGCACACGGAAGAAAAGATGGAGTGATTAAATTCATAAAGTAATATCTATTAAAACAAATATCAGAATCAAGATGTGTTTCAATATAGAGAAAAATAAGCAAAATATCCTGAGTCTAGGAATTTGCTTATTTTTTATTCTGTAGGAAATCTACACATATAAAAAGAGTTTGAAGCACAAGACAGAATTTATCTAAAGTCACCTTAAACTTTCTTCTTTAAAAATTAGTAATAATTGAATTGTGAATAAATTACTATAAATAGTTAGAAAATAGAATGTAATAATATATCAAAAATAAAAATTTACTATTTTATTTTTTAAAATAATTATTAGTATGTATATTTATCATCAATTGCATATATATGTAATTTAGGCAAAACTTTTTAAAAAATACAAAAAAGTATTGACTATATAAAAACAGAAGAATATACTTATAACATAGTAAACTGATAAGAATTATATGAGAAAGTTTAAGGAGTGGTTGGAATGTCAAAGATATATAAGAATTTAGCAGAATTAGTAGGTAAAACCCCATTATTAGAAGTTGCAAATTATAGTAAGGGAAAAGATTTAAAAGGAACAATATTAGCTAAGTTGGAGTATTTTAATCCAGCAGGAAGCGTTAAAGATAGAATTGCAAAGGCTATGATAGAAGATGCTGAAAACAAAGGTTTATTAAAACCAGGATCAGTAATAATTGAGCCAACTAGTGGTAATACAGGAATCGGTATTGCATCTGTAGGTACTGCAAAAGGGTATAAGGTTATAATTGTTATGCCAGAAACAATGAGTGTAGAAAGACGTAGTCTTATAAAAGCTTATGGAGCTGAGATAGTTCTAACTGAAGGAGCAAAAGGAATGAAAGGAGCTATAGCTAAGGCAAGTGAGTTAGCAAATGAGACTCCAAATTCATTTATACCAGGACAATTTGTAAATCCAGCGAATCCGGAAGTTCATAAAAATACAACTGGTCCTGAAATATGGGAAGACACAGATGGAAAAGTAGATATATTTGTTGCAGGTGTTGGTACAGGTGGAACTGTTACAGGAGTTGGAGAATACTTAAAATCTAAAAATCCAGATATTAAAATTGTTGCAGTAGAACCAGCGGATTCACCAGTTTTATCAGAAGGTAAATCAGGTCCTCACAAAATACAAGGAATTGGTGCTGGATTTGTACCAGACGTTTTAAATACAAAAATATATGATGAAATTATAAAAATAACAACAGAAGAAGCATTTTCTGCTGCTAGGGAATTATCTAAAACAGAAGGTTTACTTGTTGGTATTTCATCAGGAGCTGCTGCATTTGCTGCAACAGAATTAGCAAAACGTCCAGAGAATGCAGGAAAAACAGTGGTGGCATTATTACCAGATACAGGAGAACGTTATTTATCGACTGCATTATTTGAAGATAAATAAGAATATATAGGAAAAGCATTTATAAACTCAATTCGCTTAGTTTTAAGTGAATTGAGTTTATTTTCGGTATATAAGATTACAGATTTGGTATAGATAAACCAACAATAAGCTATATGCATAAGTTCAACACTTATTTGGCTATAGGGTTCCAACTTGAAAATTTGAGATATCACAAACATAGAAATTGGATACATATTTGTGTAGTAGGCATTTGAAAATAAGCTGCTTAGGTTCTTAAGGTGAGGTTGTTCCATTTACTGCCTGTCACACTGAAAGTGGGAACATGCAGTAATGGGTGCAACCTGCCATTTAGAACTTTTCAGCGAAATTTTAATAGTCCTATGGAACAAATATGTATTCAATTTCGTTGGTGATTCACATAAGTTCGATTCTCATTGCGGAACCCTATATGTGATTAGAAGTGAAGTATTATATAAATCTATCTAATTAATTTATATAACTCACTTTCTTCTTTACTAATTCTCTTTTCTATAGCAACTAAGATTTTTTTTGTTTCGCTTGTAAAAACTTCATTGCCTTCAGATATTATTTTACTCTTTGTATTAAATTTATTTTTATAATTTGTAAATGTATCTGAAATTCCACCCATTTCATTAATATATGAATTTGCTAGGTTTTTAAGTTTATTATCATCTCCATTAAGTAGATTAGGGTATAAAAATTTGTCCTCTGAACTTAGATGAATTTTCAACTTTCCAGCAAGTTTGTTTATATGAGTAGTTATATCCAAAAGATCAGATTCGAATTTTTTATTATTAATTGACTCATTTATATAATTTATTTCCTCAAAAATACCTTTATGTTCTCTCATCAAATTATCTATATTCATAATTAACACCTCATTAATATTTGTAATTCATTAACTAAAGTATAGTTTTTATATGATAATAAGTATGTAACAAAAGTTACAATATTTATTTGTTTATGAATATTTATCTTATAGCTGAAAATTTTAGTATTAACACTGAAATAACAAGAAAATTATTAATTGTCCAATGTGCACTAAATTATTGTCTATAAAATTATAGAATATATATTGCCAATATGGTATTATAGTTTTGACAAAGGTGTCTTTATTATTAATAAAGGCATTTTTTTATATTCTTTTATTGAAGATTAAGATTATAAGAAAATGCTAAGTTAGAGAGAAATTATTAGTAGTTTAGAATCAACAATTAAACTACTTAGGGGGAGTTAGAATGAATTTTAATTATAATTTACCAATAAATCTTCTATTTGGAAGAGGGAGAAGTAATGAAATAGGAACTGAGGTTGCTAAGTATGGAAAGAAAGCGCTTATTGTAACTGGGAGAAACAGTACAAAAAAAAGTGGTTTACTTGATAAAACCATAGATTTGTTAAATGAAGCAAAAGTTCAATATGAAATTTTTGATAAAGTAGAACAAAATCCACTTACTACAACTGTATATGAAGGTGTAGATGTTATAAAAGAAACTGGATGTGATGTTGTTTTAGGACTTGGTGGTGGAAGCATTATGGATGCAGCCAAGAGTATAGCCTTTTCAGCTAAAAATCCTGGAGATATATCAGAATATATATTTGGTATTAAACAAGGGAGTGAAGCATTGCCTATAGTTCTAGTTCCGACAACATGTGGGACTGGAAGTGAAGGAAACTGTTTTTCAGTTCTTACAAATCCTGAAACTAAGGATAAGAAATCCCTTAGAACAAATATAATTATTGCAAAAGCATCAATTATTGACCCAGAACTTATGGTGACAATGCCAAAGAGCATACTTGCATCTGTTGGATTTGATGCATTAGCGCATAATATGGAAGCGTATTTATCAAAAATAGGACAGCCATTAACAGATATGAAAGCATTTTATGGAATAAAATTATTATCAGAGAATTTAATTAAAGTCTACAATGATCCAAGTGATTTAGATGCATGGGATAGTGTAACTTTAGCAAGTACACTAGGTGGAATGGTGATAGGAATAGCAGGAGTAACTGCACCTCATGGACTTGAACATCCAGCGAGCGGATTACATGATATTGTTCATGGCAAAGGATTGGCAGCCCTTACACCAATTATTGCTGAAAAATCGTGGGAAAGTAATTTAGAAAAGTACAGTAACATATCTAAACTATTAGGAGGAACTGATGCAAAAGATTGTGCAGATGCTATAAGAAACTTTCTGAAAAAAATTGATTTGAAAGTTACTTTAGGAGAGCTTGGGATTACAGAAAAAGATGTAGAATGGATGGCTGAAAACTGTATGAAGGTTTCAAAACCAAGCATAGCAAATCATCCTAAGGAATTTTCATTAGAAGAAATTAAGGATATATATTACAAGTCATTATAATATAGAAATTTAAAATAATTTATTAGATGCAAAGGCGCACTGAAATAAAAATCAGTGCGCCTTTTGTGTTATCAAGATTAAAAAAATATTTATTAGGAGGAATAATTATGGAAAAATCAGGTTTAAAGAAGGATAATTTAAGTATTATTGAAACAGTGGCTTTATCAGTGGCTATTATAGCACCAACAGCAGCGATGTCATTAAATATATCTCTAATGGCGCAGACATGCTCGTTTTCTGCACCACTTGTATTTCTAATTTCAACTATAGTAGTAGGTCTTGTATCATATTCGATTATAAAATTTAATCATTATATATCTGCATCAGGCTCACTTTATGCTTTTACTAAAACAGCCCTAGGAAATAAAATGGGATTTACATCTGGATGGGCACTATTACTTGCCTATATTGCATTAGCAGGAGGCACTGCAGCAGGGTTTGGTAATTTCTTCTCTGGATTTTTATCTGTATTTGGATTTCATGTAAATTGGATGCCAATCTCAATAATAGCATCTATTGCAATGATTGCATTAGGAATCATTGATGCAAAGATATGTAATAGAATTATTCTAGTAATAGAAGGAATATCAATATTACTTATACTACTACTTTCAGTTGTAATTTTAATTAAAGTTGGTACTACAAATGGTTTGAGCTTGATTCCTTTTAAGAGTAACGGGGTTAGCACATCAGCTTTAGCTTCAACTTCAGTATTTGCATTTCTTTCTTTTATAGGTTTTGAAAGTGCTTCAAGTTTAGGTGAAGAAACAAAGAATCCTAAAAAATTCATTCCAATAGCAATAATAAGTGCTGTATTTTTATCAGGTTTATTTTATTTAGTTTGTAGTTATGCACAAGTTATAGGTTTTGGTCTTGATGCAAAAGGACTTGAGGCGTTATCTTCTTCAACACTTCCACTTTCAGATTTATCAACAAAATATATGACAGCAGGATTTGGTACAATATTGATGTTGGTTGCTGCATGTTCAAACTTTTCTTGTGCGCTTGGATCTTACTGTGCTGGTTCAAGAATGTTATTTGCATTAGGTAGAGATGGAATAATGCCAAAAGCGATGATGAAAATACATCCTAAACACAATACACCATATTTTGGATTGATATTAATAATAATAATATCAGATATAGTTCAAATTGCATTATTTAAACATGATGGTATAGAAGTGTTTGGTTATTTGGCAACAATAGGATCATTAGCTATACTTGTTTCGTATATATTTACAAGTATAGGAGCTATGGTTTACTTTACAAGAAACAAAGTATGGGGAAAAACTCATTTAATAATACCAATAGCATCAATAGCAGCCTTGTTATATGTATTATATTCTAATGTTTACCCTATACCAGAGTTTCCTAATAACCTGTTTCCATATATAGTATTGGCATGGATTGTAATAGGTTTTGCTATTAGTAATATATTTGGAAAAAGTAAGATTAAAAGAGATGAAAAGAGAGAGGGTTACGTATTAGAAGTAAGGGGATGGAAAGATGAAAATAAAAGTTACTTGCGTTCAAATGGAGCCAAAACTAAATAATGTAAAGTATAATTTAGAAAAGATGGTTACATTCATAAACGAGATTATGGAGAAAGATAGTGAAACTGACTTAATAGTATTTCCTGAGTTAATAACATCTGGATATGAATGTGGTAATAAATTTAAAGAACTAGCTGAAGTAGTGGAAAGTAGTAATAGTATAAAAGTCATAAGTGAACTTGCAAAAAAATTTAATACTAATATAGTTTATGGATTTCCAGAAAAAGATGGTAATCTAACAGATGTTCTCTACAATTCATCTGTGTGTATAGATAGTAGCGGGAGAGTGGCAGGAGTATATAGAAAAGTACATCTATTTGATACAGAAAAAAGATATTTTAAAGCAGGCTGTGAGTTCCCAATTTTTAATACCTCTTTTGGAAAAATTGGAGTAATGATTTGCTGGGATACTGCATTTCCTGAAGTTGCAAGGACGTATTGCTTGAAAGGGGCTGAGCTTCTTGTGGTTAATACTAATTGGGAAAAGCCATATTCTGATGATTGGGATCTAGTAACAAGAGCACGAGCATTTGATAATTGCATATATTTAGTAGCAGCTAATAGAATTGGACAAGATAAAGAATTGGGCTTTTTTGGCCATAGTAAAATAGTAGATCCTGTTGGAAGACCATTAAAAGAGTTAAATGATGAGATAGAGGGAATAGTATCTGGGGAAATAGATTTAGAATTGCCTAGAAAGCTTAGATCAGAATACTACACTTTATTTCAAGATAGAAGACCTGAACTATACAAAGAGATAATAAAAGAGTAATCATAAGTTAAAATATTTAACAAGGAAGTTAGATATTGCATACAAATTGTAGTTGGATTGATAGATTCAGGCATTATTTAATAAACTTAGTGTTGAATCAAATAGTGTGCATACTGCACAAAAAAATTGTTATTTATGGTTATAGAAATAGGGTAACTACCATGATAATATTATCCTAACGCAAAACAATGTAATAATTTAATATTAAATGCGAAGGCGCACTGTAAGAAAAAAACGGTGCGCCTTTTTCTTATTACTTTAGATGAAGTGGAGTTGAGAATATGTATAAGGTTAATGAATTATCAAAGAAATATGGAGAGTTAGAGGTTTTAAAAAATATAAGTGTAGATATAAAAGAAGGGGAAGTAGTTTGCATAATAGGACCATCAGGATCTGGTAAAAGCACATTTTTAAGGTGTTTAAATTTATTTGAAGTTCCAACAGGTGGGGAAATGTTCTATGATGGTAAAAATATACTGGGTAAGAATGTCGATAGCCGTTCTCTTAGGGAAGAAGTAGGAATGGTATTTCAAAAATATAATTTATTTCCGCTACACACAGTGATAGAAAATGTTATTTTGGCACCTGTGCTTACAAAAAAGAAAAATAGAAAAGAGGCTGAGGAAATAGCTCTAGAACTTCTTAAAAAGGTTGGTTTAAAAGACAAAGCAGATGTATATCCTAGGACTCTATCTGGTGGGCAACAGCAAAGAGTTGCAATAGCAAGAGCGCTAGCAATGGAACCAAGGATGCTCTTATTTGATGAACCTACATCAGCGTTAGATCCAGAATTGGTTGGTGATGTGTTAGATGTTATGAAGCAATTAGCTAAGGATGGTATGACTATGGTAGTTGTTACTCATGAAATGGGATTTGCTAGAGATGTATCTGATAGAGTAATTTTTATGGACAAGGGTTATATAGTTGAAGAGGGGAAACCAAAAGAGATTTTTGCAAATCCAAAAAATCCAAGAACAAAGGAGTTTTTATCTAGAGTTTTAAACTAAATTCACATGTTAAATTTGAAATTACTATAGATAATAAAAAGATTCAACATTAAAAATAATTACGAAAAGGGGAAATTAATTATGAAAAAACTAGGGAGAAAATTATTAGTTGTAACAATGGTTATAATGAGTTGTATTGGATTTATGACAGGATGTGGCTCGGGAAGTTCTAGTACTACATCAACATCAGCAGGTAATGATAAATCAAAGGATACATTAGCAGCTGCAAAAGAAAAAGGGGTATTAACAGTTGCTTCATCAAATGATGCACCATTTGCATTTATGGATGCTAAAACAAATGAATTTACTGGAATTGATGCAGAAATCATAACAGAAGTTGCAAAAAGATTGGGAATTAATAAAGTTGAAATGAAGCAAATACCGTTTGAAAACCTGTTGGTTGAGTTAAATAATAATACAGTAGATATGGTAACAGATGGAATGTATGTTAAAGACGAGCGTAAGAAATTAGCATTATTTACAAACATATGGTATAAGGAAGGCGAAGCAATAGTAATTCCTAAAGATTCAAAAATTGCAAGTAAAGACGATTTAAAGAATGCAACATTGGGAGGGCAAAAAGGTACAGCGTTTCTTGAAACAGCTCAAAAGTGGCAACAAGATGGATCAGTGAAAGATGTTAAAGTATTTGGAAGTCAATCTGAATTAATGTTAGCAGTAAATACTGGTAAGGTAGATGCATGTATAACTGACGGAATGGTTGCCGGATACACACTATCACAAGATAGCAGTCTTAATTTAAAGATATTATCTCCATATAAAGCTGAAACATCTGGAATGATAGCAGCAGCAGTTAGAAAAAATGATAAAGCTTTAGCAGATGCAGTTAACGAACAGATTGATGAAATGAAGAAAGATGGAACAATATTAAAACTTCTTAAGAAGTATGGAATGAATGAAGATTATTTTGTATCAGTAGAAGATGGTAAAGCTTCTGACAAGTAACAATATAAACTAAAAAAGAATCCAGACGGATTCTTTTTTAGAAGGGGAGGAAATGAATATGGATATTTTATCTAATCTAGATTTTAGTACAGCTTTCAAGTTCTTGGTGCCTTCATTAAAGGCAGGTCTTTGGGTTGTAGTACAAGCGACAGTGTTTGGATTTTTTTTAGCAATAATCTTAGGATTATTTATTGCAATTGGACGTATTAGTAAAATAAAAATTTTAAGAGGATTTTTATTAGTATTTTTAGAATTTATAAGGGGAACTCCTTTATTAGTTCAATTAGTATATATGTATTATGTAGTACCACTTTTAGTATCTATTATTGTACAAGTCTGGAATCCAGGGTATCAATTTAAAATAAGTTCACTGGTTGCGGGAACAATAGGCCTTGGAATTAACTATGGATGCTACATATCAGAGGTTATTCGTTCATCAATATTATCAATAGATGGAGGACAAACAGAAGCAGCATTAGCATTAGGACTTACAAATAATCAAACTATGTTTAGAATAATAATACCGCAGGCACTTCGCAATGTAATACCTGTCTTTGGAAATTACCTTGTAATGATGTTAAAAGATACATCACTTCTTGCATATGTCTCGGTTAGTGAACTATTATTACGTACGCAAAGTTATGCATCTCAGTCATTTTTAACTATCGAATCATATACGATTTTAGCAGGATTTTATTTAATATTAAGTTTGCCACTTGCACAACTAGTAAAACTGGTAGAAAAAAAGATGTTGAAATTTAACTAGTGAGGTATATGGTGAACAATTATTTAGGTGTCACCTGGTAAATTATTTTCTATTATAAACATTTATGTAAAAACTGTAACTAAGAATCAAGGTATTTACCCATATTAAAAGAGCATATGAAAAATTGTTAGTAGAAGGTTGAGCAAATTCTAATTATATCAATAAATATTGAGAGTAATAAGAATTTGATCAACCTTCTTTTTAATATGAAAAAATTATTATAATATTATATCTTTTTTTATGAGGAGATATTATTATAAAAATATAATAAATAAAGATGACATTTTAAATAATTAGAGGGGCAAGGGTGAAGTTTATGTCAATTTCGGTAAAAGATATACTTAAATTAGATTCCTTAAGAAAAATTAATCTTGTTGGTGGAGAAGGTGGCTTAGAAAAAAGCATAGAGTGGATATATGTGGCGGAATGTTTTGAGAATCCATTGGAGGGAATTAAATGGCTGCAAGGTGGAGAAATCATATTTATAACCGGCGTTGGAATTAGAGAAAATGAGGGGCTATTACTAGATTTTATTAAAGGAATTAGTGAGAAAAATGGTTCGGGCTTAGTAGTAAATATAGGTCCATACATAAGGAATGTATCTGAAGAGGCGATTAAACTCGCTAATGAACTTGAAATTCCATTGTTCACATTGCCTTGGGAAGTTAAATTGGTTGAAGTCTCAAGGGAAATTAGCAATGCTATTATTTTATCTCGTATTGAAGAGAATTCTCTATCACATTTTTTAAGTAATATTCTATTTGGAGATGGTGAATTAGAAGGAGATGCAATACAAAAGGCCGCATATTTTGGATATAATCTGTCAGGCGGATGTTGCATATGTGTTATAGATATTGATGGTTTCGAGAGATACTTAAAGTTAAAGAATTTAGGTGATGAGAAAAGTATATCTAAGATTAAAATAAACTTTAGAAAAGTGGTTCAAGATATACTTGATAAACATGCACTAAAGGTACCAATAATAGATAAGGATGATGCTGTAATCTTTTTTATTAGGTCAGAAGAAAATTGTATGAATAGATTGGATAAGGCTTTAAAAGAGATACAGTTAGCTACAAAGAATCGCATGGATGGAATGTCTGTAAGTGTAGGAATAGGAAACTCGTACAAGGATTTAAAAATGATGAAACAATCATTAAATGAAGCGGAGCTAGCGATAAATAGTGCTAAATGCCAAGGTTTAGATGACACAATTACAAGATACAAAGATATAGGAATTTACAGCCTGCTTTTTAGCGTTGAGAATAGGAGCATATTACAAAACTATTTTTCAGAAGTTTTAGGTCCAATTAGTGGTGCCGATAATAAAGATAATAATTTAATTGAAATATTAGAAATGTATCTAAATGAAAATTGTAATATCACAGTTACAGCGGAAAAGTTATTTCTTCATAGAAACACCCTTAAATATAAAATAAAAAAGATAGAAGAACTATTAAATTGTGATTTACGGAATTTTAATGATTGTATTAAAGTAAAAATTGCACTAGACATTGGTAAAATTCTTAAATAGGCAGATAAATAATATAGTCAATGTGCACTAATACATTAATTTTGATCATGTATTAATCTAAGTTTTAATATGTTTATGTGTATTTGATGTTGGGACTTTAGTCAAAATAGACAAAAACATTATAATGCTTGGACATAGAAAAGAAAAATAGAAAGTATTATTATATAAACAAGTTAAGAAATTTAAATAAAATTTATGGGCAATGGAGTCTTTCGTGTAAATAAACATGATGGCTCCATTTTTATGGAATTAGAAATATATTAAGAAAATAAACGTTAATGGAGGTTTTTATAATGATAGAAGAATCAAATGTAAAATTAGTAACATCAATACCAGGTCCTAAATCAATAGAAATATTAGAGGAAAGAAAAAAATATGTTGCCGATGGAGTTTCAGTATCAACTGGTATTGCTATAGCTGAAGCAAAGGGAGCATTAATTAAAGATGTAGATGGAAATATATTTTTAGATTTTGCAGCAGGAATTGGTGTTCAAAATGTTGGACATTGTGATCCTGAGATTGTTGAAGAGATAAAGAAACAAACAGAATTATTTATTCACCCAAGCTATAATGTAGTAACATATGAATCTTACGGTGCTTTGGCAAAAAAATTAACTGAAATAACAGTTGGAGATTACGAAAAGAAAGTAATGTTTGCTAATAGCGGAGCAGAAGCAGTAGAAAATGCTATAAAAATAGCAAGGACTTATACTAAGAAAACAGGAGTACTTTCAGCTACTGGGTCTTTCCATGGTCGTACAAATATGACTATGTCAATAACAAGTAAATATAAACCATACAAAAATGGTTTTGGACCATTTGCACCAGAAACATATAAATTTGATTTCCCTTATTCGTATAGAGCACCACTTGGAGTTTCAGAAGAAGAATATGCAGATGAATGTATTAATAGACTAAAAACTATGCTTAAAACAACACTTTCTCCAGACATGATTGCATGTTTAATAATTGAGCCGTTACAAGGTGAAGGTGGATTTGTAGTTCCATCTGCAAAATACATGAGAGAATTGCAAAAAGTTTGTAATGAGAACAATATAGTATTTATAGTTGATGAGATACAAGCAGGATTTGCAAGAACAGGAAAAATGTTTGCACATGAGCATTATGGTATAGAACCAGATATTATCACTATGTCAAAATCAATAGCTGCTGGAGTACCGCTAAGCGCAGTTGTGGCTAAAAAGGAAATAATGGATTCAGCATGTGTTGGTGGAATTGGCGGAACATATTCTGGAAGTCCTCTTGGATGCGTAGCAGCGCTTAAAGTTATTGAGAAGATTGAAAAAGAAAATCTATGTGAAAAATCATTAAAACTTGGCGGATATATTATGGAAAGACTAAATGAGATGAAGGAAAAGTATACAGTTATAGGTGATGTAAGAGGATTAGGTGCAATGGTAGGATTAGAATTTGTAAAAGATAGAAGCACAAAAGAGCCAGCAGCAGATTTAGTTAAATCTATAATTAAAAAATGTTATGAAAATGGTGTTATATTCTTAAATGCAGGTATACTTGGAAATGTAATTCGTTTCCTACCACCACTAGTTATGACAGATGAACAAGTTAAATATGGAATTGATGTATTGGAAGAATCAATAAAAGAGTGTATATAAATAATATTCAAATATTTTGGAAAGTAATTTTATATATGGCATGTAAAAAAGTTTGACAATAAAATATCCAAGTAGTAATATTAGATTAAAGCAAAGAAGCTCACACAGTGGGATTCTTTGCTTATTTTTTGTATAAAAGAAAATTTTTTTACAATAATAATATTAATTTAGATTGTTTTTACAGAATAGGTTTTTGAGTGTGAGCATATGGAGGGGAACATGGTAGAAACGGTAGTATCTTTAGGATTAGCGGTTGATGAAAAGTTAGTAATCAAAAAAAATAGACTTACGTCAGTAAATATTAATGAAAAGGCTAAAAGAATATGTATTATAACAGGTCTTCATGGAGATGAACTTGAAGGTCAATATGTATGTTATAAATTAATAAGAAAAATTAAAGAAAATATTAAATACTTAAATGGAATTGTTGATATATACCCATCTTTAAATCCGCTTGGAATAGATTCAGTACATAGGGGAATGCCAACATTTGATTTAGATATGAATAGAATATTTCCAGGATCTGAAAGCGGAGCAATGGCAGAACATGTTGCAGCTAAAATTATTGAAGATATAGAAGGGGCTGATATATGCATAGACCTGCATGCAAGCAATATATTTTTGAGAGAAGTGCCTCAAGTTAGAGTGAGTGAGCATATAAAGGATAAATTAGTACCTTATGCAAAGCTGTTGAATATGGATTTTATATGGGTTCATCCAGAGTCTACTGTTCTGGAATCAACACTTACATATAGCTTAAATAATAAAAATATACCAACATTGCTTGTAGAGATGGGGGTTGGAATGAGAATTACACAAGAATATGGGGATCAATTAGTGGAAGGTATATTTAATTTAATGAAAAAATTGGGCATATGGAATGGGACAGTAAATCCTGTAAGAGACCCCATAATATCAACTGAAAAAGAAGTGAATTTTATAAATGCTAATTCATCAGGAATATTTATGCCTTGTGTAAAACATTTGGATGAAATAAAAAGAGAAGAAAAAATTGGAGAGATTTTTAATTCCTTAACTGGAGAGATAGAAGAAGAGGTTATTTCATCTTGTGATGGAGTAGTATTTACATTGAGAGAATACCCAGTTGTTTATGAAGGATCACTTATTGCGAGGGTACTTGGAGGTGTAAAATGATAAAAGAAATAATATATACATTAAAGTCACCTCATAGAGATGATATGAGAATAACAGGATATAAATTTGGAAAAGGTGGAAAGTCAGCATGCATAGTAGGTGCAATAAGGGGAAATGAGATACAGCAATTATATACGTGTTCTCAATTGATTAAAACTTTAACTAAGTTAGAGCAAAGGGGAGCAATCTCAAGACATAGCGAAATCCTTGTGATTCCTTGTGTAAATCCTCATTCAATGAATATAGGAAAAAGATTTTGGACAATGGACAACACTGATATAAATAGAATGTTCCCAGGAGAAGTGAATGGGGAAACAACTCAGAGAATTGCAAGTGGTGTTTTTGAACAAGTTAAGGATTATACGTATGGAATACAGTTTGCTAGTTTTTATATGCCAGGAGATTTTATTCCGCATATAAGGATGATGGAAACAGGATATCAGAGTCCAAGTCTTGCAAATTTATTTGGACTTCAGTATGTATTAATTCGTAAGCCGAAACCTTATGATACCATGACATTAAACTATAATTGGCAGATGTGGAATGCAAGTGCCTTCTCTTTATATACAAATGCAACAGATCAAATTGATGAAGTTTCTGCCAAACATGCAGTAGTGGCTGTATTAAGATTTTTAACTAGAATGGGAGTTATAAAGTATACTAGTCACAGTGGATACATAGCTAGTGTTTTGCAGGAAGATGATTTGCTTTCGGTAAAGACTACTACAGGTGGAATATATAGACGGTTAAAAAATCCAGGAGATGGAGTGGAAAGAGGCGATGTTCTTGCAGAAATAATCCATCCATATGAAGGTGAGATCATTGAAAAAATTACATCTCCTACTGATGGAATAATCTTTTTTGCTCATAAATCACCAATGGTCATGGAAAATGTGGTTGCATATAAAATAATAAGGAGACTTCATGAGTAAAATTTACATAACTATTATGAATATTAGCTTTTGATAATCGAAAGTTATATTCATGGTGGTTATTTTTTTGTCATAAATTTTAAATGATATTTTGATTAATGTAATAATAAGTATTCCATAATTATTATAAAGTATTAAGAAGTATATGTTTTCAGGAAGAATATATTTAAAAATAGTATTAACTTTTATTGACATATGATCATATAATTGATACTATAAATATACTAATTATATAGGAATTGTAGGAATTATAGGAGGTAACAATGGATAATACATTTTTTTCGAAATTTATAATGATAACAAGCTATAAACCAATAATATTTATAGCAATTTTAATAGGTCTATTCTATGGACTTTATAAGTTAGAAAAGGCTGGATTAAACTTTTCAAAACGTATGATTATTTCAACTGTGGGAGGATTATTACTTGGAGTTATAATACAATTTATAGCAGGATTTCCAAGCAATACAGGAGATGTTGTTTGGATAGGTGAGGTTACAAAATGGTATGGGCTAGTAGGAAATGGATTCATGGACCTATTAAAAATGTTAGTAGTACCATTAGTTTTTCTTTCAATGTTAAAAGTTATAATAAACATGGATGAAAAACAAAGTTTAGGAAAACTTACTTCTAGATCAATATTTGTTTTATTAGGAACTACAGCTATTGCTTCAATAGTTGCTATAATAATCGGAAATTTATTTAGACTTGGCGTTGGAGTTGAAGCAATCCAAAGTAAAGCTGAATTAAAAGAAATAACATCTTTTGTAGATACTATGAGAGGACTTTTACCAGCAAATCCAATAAAAGCAATGGCAGATGCAAACATAGTGGCTGTTGTTATATTTGCAGCATTTCTTGGAATAGCTATAAGAAAACTAAATAAGACTAACAAAGATATTATAAAACCAGCAATAGATGTTATAGAGGCATTCTATAACATAATGACTACTGTAGCTAGAACAGTTATCAGATTTATGCCATATGCTGTATTACCACTACTTTCAAATACAGTTGCATCAAATGGAATATCAGCAATAATAAATGTGGTTAATTTCATAGTTGCTTTATATGTAAGTGTTATTATTGTATTTGTAATTCATCTTGTAATAATTTCACTTAATGGCTTAAATCCTATTCAATATTTAAGAAATGTAATTGAGCCGTTAGTTTTGGCTTTTACATCTAGATCAAGTCTTGGAACTTTACCAGTTACTATTGAGACTTTGAATAAAAAAGTCGGAGTTGAAAAAGGAATTGCAAGCTTTGCAGGAAGCCTTGGAGCTAATATGGGAATGAATGGCTGTGCTGCTATATATCCAGCATTAATGGCTGTTACAATTGCAAATATGTCTGGAACTCCAATGGATTTTAGCTTCTACGCTATGCTGGTAATTACTATAATTATAAGTTCCTTTGGAATAGCTGGATTACCAGGAACAGCAATAATGTCAGTATCAGTAGTAATATCAGGAATGGGAATGGGAAGTTTCTTCCCTCTTGCAGGAGGAATACTTGCAATAGATCCGATATTAGATATGGCGAGAACAGCGCTTAATGTTGATGGATCAATGGTTACAGCAGTAACAGTTGCTAAGAGCTTTAATGAATTGGATAAAGATGTATTTAATAATGTTCAAGATAAAGTTATAGCAGAAGGAAATTAAAAAAATAGAATTAAGATATTAAAGACCATTAGGTGAGAATATAAATCACCTAATGGTCTTTTTGAATTGAGAGTGTACTAAAAAAATTATTGACAAAACTGTTCATACTGTATATATTGTATATATACAGTATGAACACAAAGGAGGCGAAGTAGTAATTTGAAAATATTACTTTCTAATAAATCTGATTTGCCTATTTATGAGCAAATTAAAGCTCAAATAAAAGAACAAATCCTGTCAGGCGAAATTTTAGAAAATGAGTTTTTGCCATCAATAAGACAGCTGGCGAAGGACTTAGGGATAAGTGTTATTACCACAACCAGAGCTTATTCTGACCTTGAAAGTGAAGGGTTTATAGCAACTCTTAGAGGAAAGGGAAGTTATGTACTTCCTAAGGATAGCGAAATGGTAAGGGAACAATATTTAAAGAAAATAGAAGAAGCCCTCATGGTTGCTATTGAAAATGGGAAACTAGCAAATATATCTAATGATGAATTGGTGGTTATGCTAAAAACATTGGCAGATGAGCAAATTACATAAAGTGAAACTTTTCAGATGGAGTTTTATACTCAAGCTGAATTTAATTGAACTTATCCAGTAGCATGTAGCCGTTATAAGGGAGTGTTACGGATGCTAGCTATCGGATAGAATATGTGGAAGTTTAATTATTACAATACACGTTATTATTAAGAATATGATTTTAAGGAGTAGGGAAATATGAATGCACTTGAAATAAAGAACTTAAATAAAACATTTGATGGCTTTGAACTTAAAAATATAAATTTGGAATTGCCAAAAGGTTATATATTAGGATATGTGGGACAAAATGGTGCTGGGAAAACAACGACTATAAAACTTATAATGAATCAATTGAAAAAAGATAGTGGAGTAATAAAAGTATTTGGCAAGAGTTATGAGGATGGAGAAGAAGTTTATAAGGACATGATAGGATTTATCGGAGATGAATGCTACTTTCCAATAAATTTTACATTAAAAGATGTAATTAATACACTCAAAGATTTTTATACTTCATTTGATGAAAGCAAATTTAATGAGTATGCTGAAAAATGGAACCTTCCTTACAAGAAAAAAATAAAAGAATTTTCAAAGGGAATGAAAGTTAAATTATCTTTTGCAAGTATTTTATCAAGAAATACAAAACTTCTTCTATTAGATGAACCAACAAGTGGCCTTGATCCAGTAGTTAGAAATGAAGTTTTAGAGATATTACAGGAATATATAGCAGATGGAGAAAAAAGTGTTCTATTTTCAACCCATATAACAAGTGATCTTGAAAAGATAACAGATTATCTATTCTTTATTAATAATGGAGAAAAGGTATTTTATGATATAACAGAGAATGTACTAGAAAATCATCTATTGGTTAAAGGTGGTCTTGATGATTTAACAGAAGAATTAAAAGAGAAGTTAATTGGATATAAGTCTTCTAATTTTGGATTTGAAGGATTAATTGATTCAAAGAATAGAGAGTATATAAGTAAAGATTTGTTAGTAGAAAAACCATCGATGGATGACATTGTGATATTTTATATCAATGGAAAAAGAGATCAGTAATAAAATATTCTATGCATATACGTTGCAAGAATAATTCTCTATCATAATTCTAAAAATATTGCAAGAATTTTAACTGGAATTGTGAATTGTGACATATATATTATGTTTTAGTATTAATTCTATGTAGAATTTATAAAGAGAAAGAGGTTTTAAAATATGAGTAGATCAATAAGTTATTTAAAATTTGATTTAAGATTAATAAAAGAAAGTATTAGGCTTTATGTGTTAGCTCCAGCAATATTTTGTGCTTTATTTATGTTTTCAGGAGAAACATACACTATGGCATTATCATATTTATTTTTCTTTTTAATAATTTTAGCAACAGTACCATTTAGTACTCAAGGTAATGAAAAAAGTACTCAAATGTATTATATGTTTCCTGGTAAAATTTCTGATATGGTTCTTGGTAGATTTTTATATTTAATAGGTGTAGCTTTGTTTATATTTCTCATTAATACATCTATTGTGACTTATCTATATCAGATTAGTAGAGTTCAAAACTTTGAAGTTCTAACAATGTTCTTTTGCGGGTTAATGAGCTTAATAACTTGTTTTATTCAATATCCTATATATTATAAGTTTGGGATGGAAAAAGGAAAAGCAATATCAATATTAGTATATCTGTTACCTGCATTTTTCATATTTGCGTTACCATCATTTTTGGT
Organism: Clostridium sp. MF28; assembly: GCF_002969175.1. Taxonomy (NCBI): domain Bacteria; kingdom Bacillati; phylum Bacillota; class Clostridia; order Eubacteriales; family Clostridiaceae; genus Clostridium; species Clostridium sp. MF28. Next base: position 2,297,397 of record NZ_CP014331.1, on the reverse strand, counting down.
CAATAAGGATGGTTTTATATTAGAGAATTCTTTAGATTTTATTATAAATAATAAGTTAATATTAATAATTATCAGCATGTTAGTCACAATAATTATAGGATATATTTCATATAAAATTTCATATAAAATTTGTAAAGCAAAAGAAATATAGTGTGTAAAGATATTTGTTAAAAAATATTTAGAAATATTAAGTATAAATTAAGGTAAATTTAATATTTTTTTCTATCATTTATTAATGAAAAATATGTATAATAGAAATATGATGAAAAGTAAATTATTAACATACATTGTATTTTTATCATCAAGTGAAACTTTATTCAGGTGGGGTTTGATCCTCATCTGAATCTTAGTTGAACTTATCCAGGAGCGTGCAGCCGTTATCTCAGGCTTAAAGAAGTGGGAGTTTTACGGATGCTAGCTATCGGATAAATATGAGTATTTACAGGGGGAAAGAAAAATGAAAATGAAAAAAACTTTGGCATTCATTATGACAGCAGCGTTAACTGTTGGAACAATGGCTGGATGTAGCCAAGCAACACTTAATTATGCACAGGAACTTTCAAATACGGCTAAATGGGAAGCAACAACATCAAGCATTGATGGAGACTTAAATATCAATGTAAAAGGAAAAGATGGGACTGAAACAAAACAAGAAATAAAATTTGCAGCTACTGGATATACAGCAAAAGATAAATCATATGTTGATATGACATTTACTGATCCAGCAGGAAAACTTAATATTCCAGAACTTAAAGCATATTCAGATGGAACTACAAGTTATATAAATAAGAGCTTTTACCAAGGGATATCTTCTTTAACTGGACAAAGCGCTCCAACAGGTTTAAATAATATAACTCAAGAGTATATAGGAATTGATACTCAAGCATCAGGTGTTGATACAACAAAATTAAAAGCACTAATGACTCAACCAGATGGAATGGTTGAATTCGGAAAGATGATATTTGGAGGAAATGCTGATCTTGATTTACCTTTCGTTCAAAATGGAAGAGAATATACAATAAATCTTGATGCAGATAAAACTGTAGATTTAGCCGCAAAAGCATTAAAAGCAACAGCTAATAATTTAGATAATCTTAATAGTACATTTAAGTTAGGATTGCCAGCTGAAAGTATTACACAGATGAAAACTGCTGCTAACAGCCCAGAATTTGATAAATCATTACCTGAAATTAAGGCATCATTATCTGGAACAACTATTAATTCAAAAGAAGTGTTCACAGATAATGATTATAGCTCAGATTTCAATATGAATTTACAAATTAAAGATTTTGGAACTATTGCATTAACTATGAAAACAACAGATACTAAGAGTGATGTAAAAGGGATAACTTTCCCAACTAGCACATTAAAAGTTTCTCAAGAAGAGTTTAACAAATTAATGATTCCAGCAACAAACACAACTATAGCATCATCTACAAATGTAGTATCAAAATAATATTTTAAAATAAAAGCAGTATAAAAAAGAACCACTTCCTATCAAGCAGATAAGGAGTGGTTCTTTTTTTGAATATATTTTTAGAATTAAAGTAAATTTTTGTATGAACATATTGTTTTGAACAATGAAAGATGTTAAGATAATTTTGTTCAAAATATGAACCGGATGGAGGGGGAAAATGAGTAAAGTAAGAACAGCAGTAATTTTAGCAGCTGGAATGGGATCAAGATTGCAGGATATAACAAAGGATATGTTACCAAAAGGATTTATAAAGGTAAATGGGAAAAGCTTGATAGAAAGATCTATTGAGAAATTACGAAGTCTAGGCATAGATAAGATTTATATAGTAACAGGACATTTGCATGAATTTTATGATGAACTAGCAAAAGATAAAAATTATATAGAAACAAGAAAAAATAGAAAATATAAAGCTACTGGCAGCATGACCTCACTATCAATTCTTGAAAATGAATTAAAAGAAGACTTTTTGTTACTTGAAAGTGATTTAATATATGAGGTTTATGCACTAATAAAGACTATAAATTTTGAAGAAAATGATTGTATTTTACTAAGTGGAAAAACAGATTCCGGAGATGAATGCTTTGTAGAAGTTAGAGATAATAACTTATATAAAATATCTAAAAGAAGAGAAGAAATAGGACATGTATATGGGGAATTGGTTGGGATTTCTAAAATATCATTAGCGTTGTATAAGGAAATGTTGAAGCAATATAAAGAATTTAATAGAAAAATATATGATTATGATAGTATTTTTGAAGATAAGTGCGAGGTGACAAAGAAATACGATTATGAGGATGCAATATTTGATTCTGCTAAAAAAAGAAAAGTAGGATATCTAAAGATTGAAAATTTAGTATGGGGAGAAATAGATGATAAAAATCATCTTGAAAGAATAAAGAAATCAATCATACCAAAGCTAGAAAAAATTTCAGAAGAGAGAGCAGTATAGAGGAAAATGTTTGGATGTGTTCTAGGTTAATAGATTTTTTATAGTTAAGTTTTAACATCTAGAAATATGCATATAAAAATGCAGAAAATAGGAGAGTGTGAAAGAATATGAAAACAGTTTATGTTGCTATGAGTGCTGATATAATTCATCAAGGACATTTAAACGTACTAAATGAAGCAAGAAAATTTGGAGATATAATAGTGGGATTGCATACAGATGAGGTTATAAGAGGTTATTGGAGAAATCCAATAATGAAGTATGATGAGAGAAAAGAAGTGATTAGTAATATTAAAGGAGTTATATCTGTAGTTCCTCAAGAAAGCTTAGATCAAGTTCCAAACCTTCTTAAAATTAGACCTAACTATGTTCTTCACGGGGATGATTGGAAGGAAGGCTCGCAAAAAGAATTAAGAGAAAAAGTTATAGAGGTGTTAAAACAATGGGAAGGAGAACTTATAGAAGTTCCATATACTAAAGGGGTTTCCATTTCAAAATTAGATGAAGAATTAGCTAAAATAGGTATAACGCCTCAAATGAGAATGAAAGGCCTAAAGGAATTAATTTATTCAAAGAAACCCCTAAGAATACTTGAGGCTCATAATGGCTTGACAGGACTCATTGTTGAAAAGACTAAAGTTAAAAGTGATGGGAAAATAAAAGAGTTTGATGGAATGTGGATTAGTTCATTATGTGATTCAACAGCTAAGGGAAAACCTGATATAGAATTGGTAGATTTAACATCAAGATTAAATACAATTAATGATATTTTAGAGGTAACAACAAAACCTATAATAGTTGATGGTGATACAGGAGGACAAATTGAACATTTTGTCTATACGGTTAAGACTTTAGAGAGATTAGGCGTTTCAGCTATTATCATTGAAGATAAAACTGGTCTTAAGAAAAATTCATTATTTGGAACAGAAGTGAAGCAAACTCAAGATACAATAGAACATTTTTGTGACAAAATAAGGGCTGGGAGAGAGGCGAGAGTAACTAGTGATTTTATGATAATTTCAAGAATTGAAAGTTTAATTGCAGGCGCTGGAATGGATGATGCTATAAAAAGAGCTAAAGCTTATATTGAAGCAGGGACAGATGGTATCATGATTCATAGTAAAGAGAAAGATGGAAGAGAAATTATTGAATTCTGTAGGAGATATAATGAGTTTGAAAATAGAGTACCTTTAGTAGTAGTCCCAACTTCATATAATTTTATGAAAGAGGAAGAGTTAATGGAATTAGGAGTTAACGTTATTATTTATGCAAATCATCTGATAAGAAGTGCATATCCAGCAATGGTAAATACAGCGAAAAGTATTTTGGAGAATGGACGATCTAAAGAGGCTTCAATCAACTGTATGCCTATAAAAGAAATACTTACTTTGATTCCAGGAGGAATGTAAAGAAATTAATTAAACAAATGAAATTAGATATATTTGAATGCTTGTTTCATTTGCTGACTATTAAAATATTATATTTGGAGTATGCCGAAAATATAGTTTTCATAAGCGTAATATTAAAGGAGTTAAAAAGAATGATTGAAGTAGAAGAGTTTTATAATGAGCTATTAAATAACAATATAGATTTCTTTACAGGGGTTCCAGATTCTTTACTAAAGTCTTTTTGTGCATACATTAAGGAAAATGTAAGTAGCGAAAAGAATATAATTTCAGCTAATGAGGGGAATGCAATAGGAATAGCAGCAGGATATCACTTAGCAACAAAGAAAATTGGCCTAGTATATATGCAAAACTCAGGTCTTGGAAATGCATTAAATCCACTTATATCACTTACAGATAAATTGGTCTATAGTATACCAGTGCTTTTAATAGTTGGATGAGAGGTGAGCCAAATAAGAAAGATGAACCTCAACATAAGAAACAAGGACTTGTTACAATCGAAATATTGGATATTCTAAGCATTAAATATGATATTTTAGAAAATAACACAAGCAATGATGAAATGAGGAAAAAGATAAGGAAAGCAAATAATTATATGAAGGAAAATAACGAGCCCTATGCATTGGTAGTGAAAAAAGATACTTTTGATGAATATCAAATAAAGTATGATAAAACTTTGGATTTAGAAATGACTAGGGAAGATGCTATAGAAATATTAATATCTAAAGCGAAAGAAAAATCAGTTGTAGTATCGACAACTGGAATGGCTTCTCGTGAGCTTTTTGAATTGAGAGAAAGATATAATGGAGATCATAGTAAGGATTTTTTAACAGTAGGATCTATGGGACATGCATCTCAAATAGCATTGGGGATTGCATTAAGCAGAAAAGACAGAGATGTCTATTGTATTGACGGGGATGGTGCCTTAATAATGCATCTTGGTGGCTTAGCTATAATAGGAAATCAAAATACAGATAATCTTAAGCATATTTTGATAAATAATGGAGCTCATGATTCAGTAGGGGGTCAAGAAACTGTAGGATTTAAAATAGATACTTTAGCAATTGCTAAAGCTTGTGGATATAAAAAATTCTATTCGTGTAGTTCAAGAGATGAATTAGTTAGGTTATCGGAAAAAATAAGCAATGAGAAAGGTCCGATATTTTTAGAGATAAAAGTAAAAAAAGGTTCAAGAAAAAATTTGGGGAGACCTACAACAACACCAATTGAAAATAAGGAAATGTTTATGAAATTTTTAGAGAATTAATATACATGGTGAGTTGTTGTTTTTTTGATAAAACTATACAGGGAGGAAATTAATTTGGAAATCAGAAGAAATATATTATTAAATCCAGGACCAGCTACCACATCGGATACAGTAAAATTCGCTCAGATTGTACCAGATATTTGCCCTAGAGAAAAAGAATTTGGGAGCATTATGGAGTTTATATCAAGAGAACTTACTGAATTTGTAGGTTCAAATGAAAAGTATACAACTATATTATTTGGAGGATCGGGAACTGCAGCAGTTGAGGCGATTTTAAGTTCGGTAGTTGATAATAAAACAATATTGATAATTAATAATGGAGCTTATGGCAAGAGAATGTGTGAAATTGCAGAAATATATAATTTGAATTATATAGAATTTAAAAGCTCTCAAATAGAAACAATAAACTTAAAAGAGTTGGAAGAAGTAATTAAAAAGAATAATGAAGAAAGCAAAATAAATAATTGTGGAGCTATAAGCCATTTAGCGGTAGTTCATCATGAGACTACAACAGGGATGTTAAATGACATAGAATTATTAGGTGAAATTTGTAAGAAATATAGTATTGAGATGATAGTAGATGCTATGAGTTCATTTGCAGGTATTCCTATAGATATGTATAAGATGAATATAAAATATTTAGCATCGAGTTCAAATAAATGTATACAAGGTATGGCTGGAATAAGCTTTGTAGTAGCAGATAAGAAGGCCTTGAATAAAACTCAAAATATAAAACCTAGAAACCTCTACCTTAATATATACAAACAATATTCATATTTTAAAGATAATTGTCAAATGAGGTTTACGCCGCCAGTTCAAACACTTTATGCATTAAAGCAGGCGATAATAGAGGCTAAGGGTGAGACAATAGAGAAGAGATATAAGAGATATAAAGAGTGTTGTGAAATTTTATGGGATGGACTAGATAAACTCAATTTAAATAGACTAATAGATAAAAACATATCATCAATGCTTTTGACTTCAGTAATTGAGCCAAAGATAAAAAATTATAAATTTGATAGATTACATGATTACTTATATAGCAGGGGATTTACTATATATCCAGGAAAGATATCTTCAGAAAACACATTTAGAATAGCTAATATAGGTGATATATATCAAGATGATATGAGGAGATTTGTAAAAATATTAGAAGAGTATTTTACAGGTATTATATAATAATACCTGTATTAGCCTAATCTTCATAATTAAAAAATCTTTTAAATATCAGTGTTAATAGAAGAACTATAACCGATATTAAGGCAATAGTACCACCAGGTGCACTATTTATATAATAAGAAGATATAAGTCCTATCATAACATCCACAAAACCAAAAATAACGGCAAAAATTAGAGTCGTAGTGAACCCTTTTTTTAATTGCATAGCTGTTGCAACTGGAACCACTATGATTGATGAAACAACAAGGATACCCATAACTCTTATAGAAAGAGAAATTGTTGCACCAACAAGCAGCGTAAAAATATAATTAACGAGTTTAACGTTTATTCCAGATGTTTTTGCTCCATTTTCATCAAAAGTTACATATATCAATTTGTTGTATAGAAATAGAAGACATATAAGGCATATTCCTCCAACAATGGCGATTAAGCAGATATCAGAATCTGTTACAGTTAAAATACTTCCAAATAAAAATGAATCTACTTTAGCTGAAGCTTTACCACTACTTATTAAAATAATAGCTATTCCTAAACTCAATGTCAAAACAATTGACATAACAAGTTCTGCATATTTTTTATAATACGTTCTTAGAAATTCTATTACAAGAGCGCACATGCTAGTAAATGAAAATGCAGTTAAAAGTGGGTCAATCCCTAAAACAAGACCAATTGCTACGCCAGCAAAAGATGAATGAGATAATGTATCACCAATCATTGAATAACGTCTAAGAACAATAAAAAGTCCTATAAAAGGACACAGCATAGAAACAATAAAGCCAGCAATAAATGCATTTTGCATAAAACCTAATTGAAACATAAATTATTACCTTCCTAAATATAGTTTAACTACTTAAATTATGTTGTAAAATGAATCCTCAGATTCTAAATATCTTTTAAAATCTTCATTTGTATATAATTTCATAGAACAATTTTCTAATTTTAAAATGTGTGTTGAATACTTTAATGCAACCTTAGTGTTGTGTTCAACAGAGATAATAGTTTTTCCTAAATCCTTATTTAAACTTTGGAGTAGAGGATATATTTCATTTTGGCTCTTTTCATCTATTCCAGTTGATGGCTCATCTAATATTATTAGATCGGGATCACCTATTAACGCTCTAGCAATAAAGATTCTTTGCTGTTGTCCACCTGAAAGGTTTCCTATCAACTTATTGCTGAATTCACTCATGTTTACATTTTTTAGAGAACTTTGAATGGACTTTGAATTCTTAATTCCCACTGTCTTGGCATGGCAAGACAAAACTTCCTTAACTGTTATTGGAAATTCTGCATTAAAATTATCAAGTCTTTGCGAAACGTATGAAATTTTATTAGAATCTAAACTTATACAACCGCTATCAGGTTTTAGAAGACCTAATATAAGTTTTACTAGTGTACTCTTACAGCTTCCGTTTTCACCAAGTATAGATAGATAAATTCCAGTAGGTATATTAAGATTAATATTTTTTAATAAATCTGTTCCTTTTGTATAGGAAAATGATAGATTTTTTATAGTAATCAAATAATCAACTCCTTAAAGCATTATTATATTATACACTCAAATGCAAATAATTTGCAATAGAATATATTTTTATATTATGATTAATATCCAATACAATAACTATTTTATACTACAGTACTATAAAAATTTGTCATAGAAAGCCGCCTTTGATTATGAAAATATATTCTAATCATATGATTTTATATACTATGATAGAAGGGACTTTTGCATTGAAATATGTCTTAAATTAGTATAGAATTAAATGGAAATCGTAGTAGAAAAACAAGAAATAGGAGGGACAAATGAAAAAAAAGCTTATATATATGTTATTCCCTATTATTACAGCTGTAGTAACCGTTATGTTACTTAATATTTTTTTGGATAAAGAAATAGGAGCTATGTTAAAAAGCAAGGATTTAACTGAAATAAATATAGAGTATGGGAGCAGCTATAAAGATAGAGGACTCGTATATAATGAATTTGTTACAAATAATAACTATCAAATATTAGAGGGGTCATCAGAGTTAGGGGCACCAGTCTCACAATTAGCTACAACCTTTTTCCCTGTAGAAGGAATGGATACAATCGTAACTAATGGTAGAGCATATTGCCAGGACTTGACTCAGATATCTAATTTAGGAAGCCAGAATACCCAGAGGAAACCAAATGTTGCATTTATAATTTCACTTCAGTGGTTTATGAGTGATCATGGTGTTGACGGGACAGACTTTCAAGCTAATTTTGCACCAGTGCAATTTTATAAATTTTTATCAAATAAGGAAATAAGTGAAGAACATAAAAAAACATATACAGCTAGAGTGGATAAGCTTTTATCAGGAAGCTCACAATATATACCAGAAAAGCTTTATGCAAAACTTTATACAAACGATAATTTAATATCTAAAGTATCAAGTGTTATATTTAAGCCATATTTTGTTGCAAGGGAAAATATTGTTGAACTTAAAGACAAAGGTCTATTATATAGAAGGTTAAAGAAACTACCTGAAAAATCAGAAAAACAGCTAAGAACAGTTGATTGGAATGAAGAGCATAAGAAGGCCGAGGAAGAAGCAAAGAAACAAGTAACTAATAATGAGTTCTACGTATATGACACATATTATGACAAGAATTTAAAAAATAATTTACAATCTCAAAAAGATATAAATAAAAATGTTGATTTAATGAATTCAAAAGAATTTGATGACTATGAATTATATTTAGACACTTGTGTTGATCTTGGTATAAAGCCATATATAATTTTAGCACCAACTAATGGAAGATGGTATGATTACACTGGAATGACTAAGCAAAGTAGAGATGAGTTTTTCGATAAAGTGGAAGAAATGGCTAAAGAAAGAGGATTTGAAGTTTTGAACTTAAAAGATCAAGAATATACGCCTTATTTTATGTGTGATGTAATGCATCTAGGATGGAAAGGATGGCTTGAAATTGATGAGCAACTTTATAAACGAAATAAAGAAAAATAGAGCTTTAGGATTTGCATTAGTAAGTTCAATTGTAGTTATTTTAGCAATTTTAGTATTAACATTTGAACCATTTGCTGAAATACCATTTGTATATAATCAATTTTAAGGGAGATATAAATAATGAAGATTTTAGAAGGCATAAAAAAATACTCAAATAGTAATAGAATCGCATTAAAATGTGATGGAAATATTATGACATATGCAGAATTAGATACAATATCAGAATGCATAGCAGCTTTTTTATTAAGGGAATTTAAAGATGATAGAACGCCTATTATTATATATGGTAATAAGGAAAATTTAATGATGGCAGTTATGATGGCTTCTTTAAAGTCAGGAAGAGCTTATATACCAATAGATATTAGCTATCCAAAAGAGAGAGTGGAGGCAATTATCAGTGAGGTTCATCCAAAGGTTCTTATTGATTTTAGTAAAGAAAGCAATTTCGAAAGTATAAGGATCTTAAAAGATAAAGATATTGAAGAAATAGTAAAAGAATATAAAGATGTTAAAGTAGAAAAAGAAAATTGGGTAAAAGAAGATGAAAATGCATACATATTATTCACTTCTGGAAGTACTGGAAAGCCAAAAGGTGTTCAAATAAGCAGTAACAATTTAGATAATTTTGTTGAGTGGATTGCAGAATATTTAAATTTAGATGAAAAAGAAGAAGTATTCATGAATCAGGCTGCATACTCTTTTGATTTATCTGTAACATCAATTTACCCAGGATTATGTTATGGGAAAACATTACATGGTTTTTCAAAAGAAACACTTTCAAACTTAAAGAATATGTTTGATGACATAAGAAAATCTGATATTAATATATGGGTATCAACTCCTTCATTTGCAGGAATGTGTGTTGCAGAAAAAGATTTTGATTCTACAATGCTTCAGAATTTAAAAGCGATGATATTTGTAGGAGAGGTATTACCAAAGCCATTATGCGAGGAACTTATAAATAGATTCCCAGGAACAAGAGTGGTAAATGGATATGGTCCAACAGAGGCAACTGTAGCAGTTTCGGCTAATGATATGAGCAAAGAATTATTGTTAGAAGAAGGAAGCTTGCCTATTGGATATCCAATGAAAACATCAGTTGTAAAGATTGTTGATGATGAAGGCAACGTGTTAGGTGATGGAGAAAAAGGAGAAATAGTAATTGTAGGTCCTAGTGTAAGCAAAGGATACTTTAATAATGAACAAGTTACTGCAAAAGCATTTTTCTATGATGATTATAATGGATCTAAATGTAGAGCATATAGAACAGGTGATTTAGGTTATTATGTAAATGGAAATTTATATTATTGTGGAAGAAAGGATTTCCAAATAAAGCTTAATGGTTTTAGAATAGAAATAGAAGATATAGAAAATAACTTAGTTAAAGTTAGTAATATAAAAAATGCAGCTGTTGTTCCAATAGAGAAAGATGGAAAAATTGCATATTTAACTGCGTTTATTGAGTTAAAAGAAGATAATGGCTTAAGTGGATTAAAAAATGGAATAATGATAAAGAAAGAGTTGGCCAATTTGATTCCTTCATACATGGTACCTAGAAATATAAAAATTGTTAAGCAATTTCCGACTAATGTAAATGGAAAGATTGATAGGAAAAAACTATTGGAGGAAGTATAATGAAGTTGACACAATACGGAGATTACTTTTACTTATATATCTTGCTACTAACATTTATTCCTGCCATAGTTTTAGGGCTAAATGGGATTAAATCAAAATATTATGGAATAATCGCTTCGGCTTTAATGATATATTTGATTATGGGAAAAAGTTTAGGATTAGCTTTATTTTCAATGTTTTTAGTTGGCGAAATTTTTGTTATATACTTATATTTGTTTGTTAGAAAAAAAACAGATAACAAATATTTATATTGGTTATTCTTATTTGCATCAATAATTCCGCTTATATTAACTAAAGTAGCAGGGGTTACACATTATGCTTCATACATTGGGTTTATTGGTTTATCATATCTAAACTTTAAGGCAATACAGGTAGTAATAGAAATTTATGATGGTAGAATAACTCAAATAAATTTTATGACATTTATTCATTTTATAACATTTTTTCCGACCCTAAGTTCTGGACCTATAGACAGATGGAAAAGATTTGAGGATGATTTAAATAGAAAAGTAGAAAAGAATATATATTTAGAAGAATATTTAATTCCAGGTCTGAAAAAGATATTTATTGCAATTGCTTATAAATTTATACTAGCATATTTAATTGATACATATTGGTTGTTAAAAATACCTTCAGGTATTACACTATTAAATAGTGTAAATTATATGTATGCTTACACGATGTATTTATTCTTTGATTTTGCGGGATACAGCTTATTTGCGGTTGGATCAAGTTATATCTTTGGAATTAAAACACCAGATAACTTTAATAAACCTTTCTTAAGTAAGGATATGAAAGAATTTTGGACACGATGGCATATATCTTTATCACGATGGTTTGGAGATTATATTTTCTCAAGATTTGTGTTAAATTCTATGAGAAAAAAGAGGTTTAAGAATAGGTTTATCGCTTCCCACGTGGCTCAAATTATCACTATGTTTATAATGGGATTATGGCATGGACTAACTGCATACTATATAATTTATGGATTATATCAAGGAATTGCATTAGTTCTAACTGATATTTATCAGAGGAAATCAAGTTTTTATAAGAAACATAAAAAAGAGAAATGGTTTAATTATGCTCAGGTTTTAATAACATTTCACATAGTATGTTTTGGTATGCTGATATTTTCAGGATATTTATTTAAATAGAAATAATCAAGCTAAGAAATTAAAAAAATTAGTACTATAAGAAGGAGTATACTATTATGAAAGACAAAGTTTTAGAAATATTTACTGAAGTTACAGGAAATGATGAAATAGCAGAAGATTTTGATTTAGATCTTTTTGAAGCTGGATTACTAGATTCTCTAGCAATAATTGAAGTTTTAATTCAAATAGAAGAAAAGCTAGGAATCAAATTACAACCTACAGATTTAGAAAGAGAAGATATGTCAACTGTTAATAAGTTGGCTGCGTTCTTAGAAACTAGATAAAATCTATGATATCTAAATGTGAACTCGCATTTAGGCACAATCAAAAAAATAATAAACCAGTATGCTTGCCGAAATGAATAATATACTTTTGTTCCGGTTTCTAGGTAATTCTGATGGGGGATTCTAAGGCTATAAAGTTGCACCCAAAGTGCTAGCCTCAAAGAACAAGCTTTGAACTAGCACGTTTGGAACAACTTATAGCCAAAGAATCACATCCATCAAAATTACCAATGAAACATTCCACAAAAGTATATTACTCATTTCTGATTGTGTTATCTATATAGATATCCAATTTAAGAATTCAACTTATTAGATGAATGTATTTACAAATTTGCTAAAACTTTAAGTTCATATCTTCACTAGAAATCATAAATATATTTGTGAAGAAAACATTTGAAAATGAGCTGTTAAAGGTTCTTAGCTGTAGGTTGTTCCATTTTAGCTTGTCAAACTGAAAGTTGGAGCGTGCTAAGGTGGCTACAACCTGCTGCTTAGAACCTTCAGCGATATTTTCATAGCTTTTCGGAATCAAAATATTTATGATTTCGGTAAGTTATCACATAAATGTAGTTTTAAATTTGGATATCTATATACAAAAAAAGAATCAGATTTATGATATGAAATTCTAGATACTAGAAAAAGGGTTAATCTTTTGTGCAGTGTTGCATTGAGAATAAGGCTGTAGGATTTCTTCATTGGAAATTGTTCCACTTTTTGCTTGTCCTGTGCTTGCCACAGGAGCATGCAGAAATGGGTGCAACTTCTAATGTTAGAAATCCACAGCCCTATTCTCCAGCATACCGAAATAAAAGATTAACCCTTATTTCGGCTAGTTTATTGCATAAGTATGAATTTATTTATTCGTCAAATATTTTTTCTAAGCACCAGCTTTTCTTATCATCCTTTTTAAAGCTTCCTTTAACTGAAATGGTTTTATGGGGAGCAGCCTTAGAAAGTCCAGATGCTTCAACAACAGCAGTTTCACCATCATTATATAGCAGTGACATTTTTTGAACTCTAAGGAGTTTGTTTTCTGATGAGAAGCCAGAAGTAAAGTTATGTTCTACAGAAAATCCGAGGTCCTTGGAATTGTTTGATATATAAATATCACGAGTCATAAAGAATGAAGCTATAATTATTATTCCGAAAGAAATAGTTAAAGATAACATGAGTCTTCTTTTATTTTTTAGAGTAATATTTTTCTGGAGTCTTCGTCTTCTTCTTTTTTTATAAACAAAGTACTCTTCTTGAATCTGTGCGCTATTCAGCATACTGTATACCTCCTTTATTTTTGATGTACCTAAAGTATAGTTTGAAGAAATTAATAAATAAGATTAAATTCACAGTATATGAGTGAACATAAGAAAATATTACCATATAATTCCATATAATAAAAACAAAAGCGTATGACAAAGTTAAGGAAAAAATATTATTATCTGAGTGGATTCTGAATATAGTCTTATATTTGGAAAAAAGTTTACCAGGTTTTATTTTTATGGTTATAAAATGTCTTTTTTGATATAATTTTATATGAGAAATTAACTATATATGTTTTAAATTAAGTCTATACTTTATTGAACTATGGCTAAAAATAGTAATGTAGGAGATTTCATAAAACTTATATATGTTTTGATTTACTAATATAAAAATAATTATTATAAAAATAACAGGATGGTGGAACTATGGATTTTTCAAGTTTAGTATTAATAGAAAAAGATAAAGAAACAGGATTTATAAAGAAAGAGCTAGGAAGTTTTGAAGTAAATGAAGGAGCATTGTTTGTAAAAAAACTTTATGTGTTGGATGATATTGTATATATGTATTTCGATACAAATAAAAATGTAGAAGAATGGGAATACTCAGCAATATATGATTTATTTAATAATAAAGCGTTTACTGAAAAAGGATATGAAATTGAAGAGGATTTAGAAGAATACAATCCTACATATATAATAAAATTTAATTATGTGGATGACTATGATGTAATGAAAGGGAAGATACAAGAAGTGGTATCTATAATAGATAATGAGATGAATGCAGTATTTGAAGCTATTAAAGGAAAAGAATCTGAATATACTGAATAGATAAAAGATATTTTATAGTCATTTGTGTGCATTTCGAAAGCATATTCTTAAGAATATATATGGTAATATTCTTGAGATAAATAAGGTTTAGAATTTTACTAAAATTTTTGTAAAGAAAGGTGTATTTATATGAGTGATTTAAAGAAAAGAGAAGAAATTGAAGATAAGTTTAAATGGAAGGTTGATAAGATTTATAAAAGCATAGAGGATTGGGAAAAGGACTTTGAAGATGTAAAAAATGAAGCGGTTAAATTAAAAGATTTTTCAGGAAAACTTGTGAATGGAGAAGCAATACTAGATTATTTAAAATTCAATGAAAAAGTATCTAGGAAGGCAGAAAACTTATTTATTTATGCTCATTTAAAGTGTGATGAAGATACTTCAAATACCACTTATCAAAGTTTAATGAGTAAAGTTGATATATATATGGCAGAGCTTGCAAGTTACACAGCATTCTTTGTACCGGAAATTTTAAGTTTAGATGATAGCTTTATTAAAAGCGAAATAAACAGATTAGATGGATTAAAACAATTTGAATTCTTAATCGAAGATATATTAAAAGAAAAGCCACACATATTATCTAAAGAGATGGAAGAATTGTTAGCAGCGGCATCAGATTGTTTGGATGCCCCTTCAGCAATACACAATATATTAACTAATGCAGATATGACATTTGGAAAAATAGAAGATGAAGATGGTAATGAAGTTGAATTAACAGAAGGAAACTATTCTTCATTTATAAGAGGTAAAAATAGAGAGGTAAGAAAAGCAGCATTTGAAAGATTATTTGGGGAATATGATAAGTTGAAAAACACTCTAGCAACGTCTCTAAGTGCATCAATAAAAACTTTCAATTTTAGCAGCAGAGTTAGAAAATATAATAATGCATTGGAAGCATCATTGAAACCTAATAATATTCCTTTAGAAGTTTACAAAAATGCAATTAAAGTAATAAATAATAATTTAGATTCACTTCATAGATACGTGAAAATTAAGAAGAAACTATTAGGATTAGATGAAATTCATATGTATGATTTATATGTTCCAGTCATTGAAATTCCAAAGGAAAGAATTGAGTTTAATGATGGAGTAAATATAGTATTGAAAGCATTAAATCCTTTAGGAACAGAGTATTTAGATATCTTTAAAAGTGGAGTTAATGATGGTTGGATAGATATATATGAAAACAAAGGAAAAAGAGGAGGAGCATATTCTTGGGGTGGATATGATACCATGCCTTATGTTTTGTTAAATTATAATAATGAGCTAGGAGATGTTTCAACTTTAGCACATGAAATGGGGCATTCAATTCATTCATATTATTCAAGAAAAGAGCAGCCATATTATTATGCAAATTACACATTATTCTGCGCAGAAGTCGCATCAACAACAAATGAATCATTACTTATTCACTATCTAATTGAAAATGAAAAGGATGAAAAGAAAAAATTATATTTAATAAATCAAGAATTGGAACAAATAAGAACAACTGTATTTAGACAACTGATGTTTGCAGAATTTGAGTTATATACACATGAGACTCTAGAAAAAGGAATACCATTAACAGCAGAAGATTACAATAAGGCTTGGCATGATCTAAATGTTAAGTACTTTGGAAATGAAATTGTTATAGATAAAGAAGTAGATGTCGAATGGTCAAGAATTCCTCATTTTTATTCAGACTTTTACGTTTATCAATATGCTACAGGTTACGCAGCAGCATCAGCTTTTTCTAAGGCTATCTTAGATGGTAAAGAAAATGCAGTAGAAAAATATAAAGGATTCTTAAAATCTGGTGGAAGTGATTATCCAATAAATATTTTAAGAAATGCAGGAGTAGATATGACAACAGATGCACCAATAGAAGCTACAATAAAGAGATTTAATGAGCTTTTAGATATGATAGATAATTAGGGTTTACAAGGTAATTCAGAAACCCAAGATGTATTTCAATAAGGCATATGAAAGAAAATAACGAGTCACAAATGCCATGATTATTTTTCATTAGGAGAAGAAGCAGATTGGACTCATAGCGAGTCTATTACTGCAATCTGCTGATGAAGTATAATGGAAAATGGGCACTTATGAAAAGAGTAGCTATGCTGCAACAAGGAACTTTTCTTGGCAGATAGACTTGTTATTTTTTTGATTATGCCTAATATATATATGTTGCAATTCACAATGCACATTTCACAATTACGGCTAAAATTCTTGCAATAGTTTTAGAATCATGATGAAGAATTATTTTTGCGATATATATAGAATGTGAAATTCACAATTGTGACATAAAATAAAATTGTCTATAATTGTGAATTTGCATTATAAAATAATAAGTTATGAATTTTTATATAAGAATAGGTAAGGTATTATGAATAACTTTAAAGAAGAATTTTATAAAATTTTAGTAAATACAGAGAATTTCTATATGAAACAATATTATAGTGATTTTCATAAAAGAGAAATATTTCTTGCAATTAAAGAGTTATCAAATGGAATATACTGCGTTTTGATAAGCGAGGATGAAAATATAGACTTTTTAGAAGCTTTTGAATATATAAAAACCTTAGGAAAAGACTTTTCTCTAAATATGATAGTTTTATCTAAAGGCGAATATACAAATGTAAATAAAACAGTTATGGTAAATAAACTTATTGTGGATAAAGAAAACTATACAGTTATTAAGTATGATGAATCATGTCTTCCCTTAAAAGAAATACTTGAACTATATATAAATAAAAGTAAAGTGAAAAATATTGATAATAAGAGAGAATTTTTTAGGTATAAAATTCCAACTATGATTTTAATATTGATAAATGTAATAATATTTATAATAATGCAAATTGATATTTATAATATTAAACATTCATTAGGTTCATCTCAGTTGTTGTCAGAGGAAATTATAAATGCAATAAATAATTCAGTACTAGTGACCTTTGGAGCTAAATATAATGCACTTATAAATAATGGAGAAGTATGGCGGTTATTAACTTGTGCCTTTTTACATTCTAGCATTATACATATAGCATTTAATATGTATTCTTTATATATAGTAGGTCCACAAATTCAGCAGATTTATGGGGCTAAAAAGTATCTAGTTATTTACATCACTTCTTGTATAACAGCATCAATATTAAGTTATCTAGCAAGTCCATATACTATATCAGTAGGAGCATCAGGCGGCATATTTGGTCTTTTGGGAGCTTTGTTAGCTTTTGCAATTATGGAAAGACATAGATTGCAGAAAAAATATATATCTAGCTTACTACAGATAATACTTATAAATTTATTTATAGGATTAAGTGTGAAAAATATTGATAATTATGCACACATAGGTGGACTTATTGGAGGAGTATTGATTGGATATGTCTCTTACAAAATATTAAATAAACAGTTGAAAAATTAGATAAATTTATATATTTTTATTGCTTGGGAAATATCATGAATTGAGCTAGAAAAAATCAAATGTAAAGGATTTTATTAAGGCAATATTAATTTTATCTTAAGAAAATAGGGTTGATTTTTTATTTTTATTGAAATATTATTAAATAGGTATAGTATGATGATAGATATAAAATAATAAATGGGAATATATCTCATTAAATATTAGGAGTGAATGTAATGGGAAAATACATTTTTACCATAACAGCATTTTTTCAAATTTTTGTTTTTGCAATAACATGTTACTATTTAGCTTTAGGACTTATAGGGCTTTTCAGAAAGAAAGAAAATAAGAACTATGAACCTAAAAATAAATTTGCATTGTTAATAGCAGCACATAATGAAGAAGTTGTTATTGGTAGTCTCATAGAGAGTATGCTAAAACTAGATTATCCTAAGGAAATGTATGATGTTTTCGTTATTGCAGATAATTGTACAGATGATACAGCTAAGATATCTAAAGGTTACGGGGTAAATGTTTGTGAAAGATTTGCAAAAGATAAAAGAGGAAAAGGTTATGCGTTAGAGTGGATGTTTGCAAAGTTATTTGCAATGGAAAAACAATATGATGCTATTGCTATCTTCGATGCAGATAATCTTGTACATAAAGATTTCTTAAAAGAGATTAATTCAAAGATGCAGGAAGGTTACAAAGTTGTTCAAGGATATATAGACAGTAAGAATCCAGATGACTCATGGATTGCAGCTGCTTATTCAATAGCTTTTTGGACTCAAAATAGAATGTTCCAGTTAGCTAGAGCTAATATAGGATTTTCTAATCAAATTGGTGGAACAGGATTTGCCATTGAAACTAAGACATTGAAGAAGTTAGGCTGGGGTGCCACTTGTTTGACAGAGGATTTAGAATTCTCATGTAAGCTTGTACTAAATGGAGAAAAAGTTGGTTGGGCTCATGATGCGATTATATATGATGAAAAACCACTAAAGCTTAAACAATCATGGACTCAAAGAAAAAGATGGATGCAAGGTTTTACAGATGTTGCTTCAAGATATTTCTTTAAGCTTGTTAAGAAGTCAATAATGGAAAGAAAGTTTTATATATTTGACTGCGCACTATATGTATTGCAGCCTTTTGTAACGTTATTACTTGGTATTTCAGCAGTTTTAACTTTAATACAGGCAAATACTACAGGCGTAAATATATTTATTATAAATTATTTGTTTAGTGATGTTGGATTTAAGACATTTGCGGCTATTCAATTTTTGATTACTCCGTTAATATTAACAATTGATAAAAAAATTACAAAACCATTCTTAGTTATGATGGTATTATATTCTAGTAATGTTTTCGTAGTTCCTTATTTAACAGCTAATATGGATAATTGGATTATTGCTTGGGTGAGTGGCTTAGCTTATAACTTAGCATTCTTGATATTAACAGGAATATTACTAGGAAAGAAAGAATTAATTTTATTCTTTAGATTCTGGTTATATGCGTTATATACATTAACATGGATACCAATTACAATTCAAGGTATATTAAATAAGAATAATAAAGAGTGGAGTCATACTAAGCATGTTAGAAAGATAGAAATATGTGATGTGTAATACTCTAAACAAAAGTATAAATTAGAAATCAGGATGTCGTAAAATGGTTAAAAGACCTTTTTGACATCCTATTTTTATTAGGATAAGGTATATGTTTTATGAAAATGTCAAATAAATATATATAAGTAGTAAGTATTGTTAGAAATATATATTTTAATATAAATATTAATGAGATATAATAATGAAATATTGTTTGTTTCATGCAATGCAAGGAACAGAGATCTTAGAAGATTAAAAAAATAAGAAATGTCAGAGCGTTTTTTATAAGGAGGCTCGACTCACGTTTGCTTACTTAGGGCTTACAGAGTAAGCGACCATCATAAAATTATAGATTAGAGATGTCTGCTTAAGTTTTTTTTGACATTAAAGCAGAAAGGCAGTATATTTTATAGAGCGAAATAATTACGAAAAAATAAGAACTGGTGTTCAGATGGAGGAGTTTTATGGAATTAAAAAATACTAATGCTTATGATGTAACAGATTTAACATCACTTGAAAAGCTAGAACCTGTAAGAATAAGACCGGGTATGTATATAGGATCTACAGGTAGTAAGGGGTTACATCACTGTATATGGGAAATAATAGATAACTCCATAGATGAAATAGCTAACGGATATGGTAACAAAGTAACCATAACGTTAAATGAAGATAAAAGTGTAACCGTATTGGATAACGGAAGAGGTATCCCTACAGGAATTCATCCAATCAAAAAGAAATCTGGAGTTGAAATGGTATTTACTGAACTTCATACAGGAGGAAAGTTTGATAATAAAAATTATAAAACATCTGGAGGACTTCATGGAGTTGGAGCAGCAGTAGTAAATGCTTTATCAGAATGGTTAGAGGTTGAAGTTTACCAAAACGGGAATATATACAGACAAAGATTTGAATATGCTTTTGATAAAGAATTAAAAAGAGAAATGCCAGGAACATCTGTTGGCAGCTTGAAGGTGATTGGAAAAACAGATAAAGTTGGAACAAAGATCACATTTAAGCCGGATAAAGAAATCTTCTCAACTACTGATTTTAAATTTGATATAATAGATAGCCGATTACAGGAATTGGCATTCCAAAATAAAGGGATAAGATTAGAATTAATAGATAAAAGAAAAGGACAAGAAATCACTAAAGAATATTACTCAGAAAATGGTCTTTTAGATTTCATAAATTATCTAAATGAAAGTAAAACACCAATTCATGAAGAGCCCATAATTTTTGACGGTGAAAGAACTGTTGGGGAACTTCAATTATATGGTGAAGTATGTATTCAATTTACAGATTCAACTACTGAATATATTGCAAGTTATGTAAATAACATTCCAACAACAGAAGCAGGGACTCATGAAACTGGATTTAAGACTGGAATGACAAGATCTTTTAAAGAATGGTCTAAAAAGTTAGGATTGGTTAAGGAAAAAGATAAGGAATTTGAAGGCGATGATTTAAGAGAAGGTATGACTGCTATTGTAAGAATTAAAATCACGAATCCTATCTTTGAAGGTCAAACTAAGACTAAACTTGGAAATAATGAAGCATATACTATGATGAATGATTTAGTGTATACTAAATTTTCTGAATGGATAGAAGATAATAAAACTTTGGCAACAAGTATAATTAATAACGCATTAGAAGCAGCTAAAAGAAGAGACAAGATTAAGAAAATAAATGAAGCAGAAAAAAAGAAAATAGGAAAAGGTACAGCACCGCTTGCAGGAAAAGTTGCTGTGTGTACATTGAAAGATAAAACTGTGAATGAATTTATAGTTGTGGAAGGAGATTCGGCAGGAGGATCTGCAAAGCAAGCCAGAGATAGAAGATTTCAAACTATCATGCCTTCAAAGGGTAAGATAATGAATACTGAAAAACAAAAACTTGAAAATGTATTGGCTTCTGAAGAATTAAAAATATTTAACACTGCTGTTGGAACAGGTACTTTGGATAATTATAGAGAAGAAGATTTAAAATATGACAAGATAATAATAATGAGTGATGCTGATGTGGATGGATATCATATTAGGACATTATGGATGACTTATATTTATAGATATATGAGACCGCTTATTGCTAATGGACATTTATATTTAGCGCAGCCCCCATTGTATAAAGTGTATAGGGAAACTAAAGGGAAAACTATAGTTAAGTATGCGTATAGTGATGACGAACTTGAAAATACAAAGAAACAAGTTGGAAAAGGTGCACTGATTCAAAGATATAAAGGACTAGGAGAAATGAATCCCGATCAATTATGGGATACAACACTAAATCCAGAAAGTAGAACTCTGCTTCAAGTAACTATAGAAGATGCGGCAAAAGCAGAAAAGATGGTTTCGTTACTTATGGGAGATATTGTTGAACCTAGAAAGAACTATATGTATAAATACGGAGAATTTTAAATCAATTCACAATTAACAATTTGAACAAGTTCCCATGGAACTTGAAAAATTTATATACTTTAAAAAGTTACTAACTACAGGAAAAACTTTCTTATTTAGAAATAGAGAGTTATGAATTAAAAGAAATTCCATAGGAATTTCACCATTAATTGTGAACTGTGCATTATGCATCAAAAAAGGAGAAGAGTATGGCAAAAAAGAATGAAAATATTATACCTAAAGATAATAATATAATTGGTATTCCTCTAGAAGAAGCAATGCCAGAAAATTATTTACCATATGCTATAGAAGTTGCTAAAGATAGAGCGCTTCCTGATGTTAGGGATGGTCTTAAGCCTGTGCATAGAAGAATTTTATATGGTTCATATATGCTTAAGGCCTTTCCAGATAGACCTTATTATAAATCTGCAAGAATAGTTGGAGATATCTTAGGTAAGTATCACCCTCATGGTGATTCGTCTGTATACGAATCTATGGTAATACTAGCTCAAGATTTCTCAACTAGGGCACCGCTAATCGAAGGTCACGGGAACTGGGGATCTATTGATGGTGATGGGGCTGCAGCTATGAGGTATACAGAGGCTAGATTATCTCCTATTGCAATGGAAATGCTAAGAGATATTGAAAAGGATACGGTAGAAATGGTTCCAAACTATTCTGATAGTGAAATGGAACCTAAAGTATTACCAAGTAGATATCCTAATTTACTAGTAAATGGGGCGTTTGGTATAGCTGTAGGGCTTGCAACCAATATACCTCCACATAATTTGGGAGAGGTAACAGAAGGAGTTCTAGCGTATATTGATAATAATGAAATAACTACTTCTGAACTCATGAAATATATAAAAGGACCAGATCTACCTACTGGAGGAATCTTGATAGGGGAAAAATCCATTTTATCAGCATATGAAACTGGTGAAGGAAAAGTAGCTTATAGAGCAAAGACTTCAATTGAAAAATTAGAAAATGGAAGAATCGGAATAATTATAACTGAATTCCCATACAGAAGAAATAAGTCTAGGATTCTCCAAACAATATCTGAAATGACTGGAGATAAGAGACATGCAAAAGCATTGGAATCTATAACAGATATTAGAGATGAGTCTGATAGAAGTGGAATAAGAGCTGTAATTGAATTAAAGAAAAATGCAGATGAAGATGTTGCAGATAAAGTGCTAAAGTATCTGTTCAAAAAAACTGATTTACAATGTAACATAAGTTTTAACATGGTAGCCCTTGCAAATGGAAAGCCAGAAACTATGAGTTTAAAGGCTATAATAAGATATTATGTAGAGCACCAGAAAGAAATAATAACTAGAAGAACCCAAAAAGAACTTGATGTGGCAAAAAAGAGGCATCATATTGTTGAAGGATTTATTAAAGCTATAAGTGTTTTGGATGAAGTTATAGCAACCATTAGAAGTTCAAAGTCTAAAAAGGATGCATCGGAAAACTTGATAAGCAAATTTGGATTTTCTGAGGCTCAAGCACAAGCTATATTAGAACTTATGTTATATAGGTTAACAGGTCTTGAAATAGAAATATTTGAAAAAGAATATGCTCAACTTGAGAAACTTATAAAAAAACTTGAGAAGATTTTATCTAGTGAAAAAGAGCTTTTGAAAGTTGTTAAAAGTGAATTAAAAGAAATAAGCGATAAGTATGGAAATGATAGAAGAACTGAAATTATACATGATGATAATGAAAGTAAAATTGATGTTGAAGAATTAATTATTGTAGAAGAAGTTATGATAACAATATCTAAAGATGGATTCGTAAAAAGAATACCATTAAAGAACTACAATAGATCTAGCTCTAATCCAGAAGATATTGAATATAGAGAAGGAGATTCTTTAAAATATTTAATAAATTCTAATACTAAGGATACACTTCTTGTATTTACGGATAAAGGTTTCATGTACCAAACGAAGGGTATTAATATTCCTGAAATGAAATGGAAAGAAAAAGGGGATAGATTAGATGATATTATTAAATCATTAAATCTTGATAATGAGAAGATAATTGCAGCTATATCCATAGATAATTTCAATCCTAGCAAAGCATTTAGATTTATAACGAAACATGGAGGAATTAAGTTAAGTTCTTTAGATAAATTCCAAACTGCATATGGTAAACTTCAAGCGTTAAAACTTAGAGATGGTGATGAGTTGATTGACGTATCCATGAGAGAATTGGAAGAAGAAGAGAAGTTCTTAAAAGTTAAGAGTAAACTAGGGTTAGAATTCACTCTTGAAATAAAAAATCTAGAGGAAACGGCTAGAAATATTTTACCTACTCAGCTATTTAATTTCTCAGAAGAAGATGAAATTAGCCAGGTAGAAGATACTAGTGAAATTGAATATTTTGAATTAAGTGTTGGAGTTACGGATAAGAATAAGTTTAAATCCTATGAGAGGATAAAAGAAGATTCATTAAAAGTTAAAACAAATTCTTTAAAGGAATTACTTATCTTTAGCAATAGAGGATATGTTTATAAAATACCAGTATTTTTAAT
This sequence comes from Clostridium sp. MF28, assembly GCF_002969175.1. NCBI lineage: Bacteria > Bacillati > Bacillota > Clostridia > Eubacteriales > Clostridiaceae > Clostridium > Clostridium sp. MF28. The sequence goes on along the minus strand of NZ_CP014331.1, from coordinate 2,273,062 downwards.
GAGAAATGTTTTAAATAAAGAAATAAATGTAGAAGCATTTATAGGTAAAATGGAAAAAGGGGAAAAGATAATAAGTTTAATCTCTATTGATTCTTATGACGAAGACTTAGGAGTATACACGTTTACGAAAAAAGGAATGGTTAAGAAAACATTATTAAAAGAATTTGAAGGCGACTTTTTAAGGCAAGCATGCTATAAGTTTAAGTTTGAAGATGATGAAGTTGTATCTGTAGAAATGAATCAAATAAAAATTGGTCACTTGATTATGATAACTAAAAAAGGAATGGCAATAAGATTCCCGGTTGAAAATGTAAATATTATGGGTAAAATAGCTTCGGGAGTAACTGGAATAAGTCTAAGGGATGAAGATCAAGTCATTTTTGGAAAGTATCATAGTAATTACAAGAAAAGTGATGATAATACCGTAATTTTATCTTCGGATGATACAAAAATTACACTTGTTTCTAAAGGCAAGGAAAGATCAGTAATGGATATAAGTGATATTAAACTTCAAAATAGAGCTGGAAGAGGAACGAGTATAATGATGGTTTCACTTGATGATGAAATAAAAGATGTACACATATAAAAGAAGTGCGAAGCACAATTAAGAACCTAGCACCTATAAAAAGGTGCGAAGCACAACCAAGAACTTATAACCTATAAAAAGTGCGCACTGCTAAGAAGAATACGAAGAACAATGGGAAACTTACTAAACATAACAAGTTATGTTGTATATAAAATAAAAATTTCTGATTCTTACTTTTTAGCAAAGTGAATGTCTCACACAAAATATATCATTATGTGTGAATCGTTTATGGCAGGTGGTTGGAAGAAAGTAAAGAAAATTATAGATTGGAAAGTTACAATTCTGACAATTAAGTTGTGGTAGTTAAACAATAAATGGGGTATAATGTAGGTATAAATTGAAGAGAAGCAGAATGAGGGTGTTCTAAAAAATAGTTTAGGATATCCTCATTGTTTAGATTTAAGGAGGAATTGATATGAAGAAAGTATGCGTTTTGTTAGCCGAAGGTTTTGAGGAAATAGAGGCTTTAACTGTATCTGATATAATAAGAAGGGCGGATGTAACTTGTGATTTAGTATCAATTGCAGAAAAGCAAGTTAAGTCAAGTCATGGCGTGGTAGTTCAGGCAGATAAGATTTTTGATGAAAATATGGAATATGATTTAGTGGTAATACCAGGAGGTATTCCAGGAGCTACTAACTTAAGAGATGATGAGAGAGTAATAAAATTTGTTAAAAAGCAAAACAAAGATGGAAAATTAATTGGAGCGATTTGTGCAGGACCAATAGTTCTTGGAAGAGCGGGAATCACAGAAGGAAGAAATATAACTTCTTATCCTGGATATGAAGATGAATTGCCAAATTGTGAATATTTAGAAGATGCTGTAGTAGTTGATAAGAATATAGTAACCAGCAGAGGTCCAGCAACAGCAATGGCATTTGCATATAAGTTATTAGATATTCTTGGATATGAGAATAAAGTAGAAAGTATTTCATCTGGTATGTTATATAAGATGTTTATAGGGTAAAAGTTATCAAATTTACTAGGAAATTTTTTACTTTATTTCAGTATAAGAGAGATGAAAAATATAGAAATCTAAAGTATATAACCTCTAGGATCAAAGGTCTTAGGGGTATTGTTGCGGCATGCTGTGAGGGGAGAAGAAATGGCAGAAAGATGGTTTATAAAAAATATAAAAGCTGATTATAAATACATATCTAAAAAATATGCACTTTCAGAATTGGTTAGTAGGCTTATAGTAAACAGGAATATTATAAGCGATGAAATGATAAGAAGTTATATTAATCCGGATTTTGATAAATTTCATGAGGCCAGAGAGATGAAAGATTTAGAAAAATCAGTTGATATACTGAGTGAGAAAATAAAAGCTCAGAATAAGATACGAATTGTTGGAGATTACGATGTTGATGGTGTAATAAGTATTTATATTTTATACTCAGCTTTAAAAAGGTGCAATGCAAATGTAGATTATGAAATTCCAGATAGAATAAAAGATGGATATGGAATTAATATGAATATTATAAAGCAGGCGAAAGAAGATGGGGTTGATACCATACTAACTTGCGATAATGGTATATCGGCTATAGACCAAATAAAATACGCAAAAGAATTAGGAATTACAGTAATAGTTACAGATCATCATGATATACCATTTGTTGAGAAAGAAAATAACGTCAGAGAATTTATAAGTTTAAGTGCTGATGCTGTAGTAAATCCAAAGCAAAGTGAATGCAATTATAAATTTAAACAATTGTGTGGAGCGGGTGTAGCATTTAAGCTTGTAGAAATTCTTTATGAGACTTTTAATATAGATAAAAAAGAATGCTACAAATTCATAGAATTTTTGGCAATAGCGACAGTTTGCGATGTTGTAGATTTAGTTGATGAGAATAGGATATTTGTTAAAAAGGGATTAGAACTTATTAACAGTACAACTAACTTAGGACTACAAGAATTAATAAGAGAATGCGAATTAACAGAAAAAACTTTATCGGTATATCATCTTGGATTTATTATAGGGCCATGCATAAATGCTTCAGGAAGGCTAGATTCGGCCAAAAGAGGATTGGAATTATTGCTCTCATATGATGAAGAGGAGGCAGTAAGGCTCGCAAAAGAATTAGTTAAATTAAATGAAGATAGAAAAGATATGACCATGAAGGGCGTCGAAACTGCTGTTGAAATTATAGAGAAAAGTGGAATGATAAATGATAAAGTATTTGTTATCTATATTCCTGATATACATGAAAGTTTAGCAGGTATAATAGCAGGAAGAATAAAAGAAAAATATAATGTTCCAACTTTGGTTATAACAAAAGCAGAACATGGTGTGAAGGGTTCAGGAAGATCAATAGAAGAATACAATATGTTTGAAGAACTTATTAAGTGCAAGGATCTGCTTGAAAAGTTTGGTGGGCACCCTATGGCTGCAGGTTTTTCATTAAAAGAAGAAAATATAGATGAATTTAGGCGAAGATTAAATGAAAATACAATTTTAAAAGACGAGGATTTATTGAGAAAAGTTACTATAGACTCGGTTTTGCCGCTTGATGCTATAAGCTATGATGTGATAAATGATTTAGAAAGATTAGAGCCTTTTGGTAAATCAAACTCTAAACCATTGTTTGCTGAGAAAAATATTAATTTATTAAAGGCAACAATACTTGGGAAGAATAGGAATGTGCTAAAATTAAAACTCAAGACCAGGATGAATAAAGCTCTGGATGCCATTTATTTTGGCGATATTGAAAAGTTTGAAGAAGAAGTTAGCAGTAAATATGGAAATGAAGAATTGCAAAAACTCTATAATGGAGAATATAATCATGTGAACCTTGATTTAGTATTTTATCCAAATGTTAATGAATATAATGGTAATACTACTATACAAATAGTAATACAAAATTATAGGTAAAAGAATAGAGTTTTCGGTTAAGCATAAAAAGATGTTATGAATTTAAGATCATATATTTTGAGTTATTATAAGAAAGGATGATAGTTTTTGGCTAAGTATAAAATAATAATGACAGGAGGAGGAACTGCTGGTCACGTTACTCCTAATCTGGCTTTAGTTCCTAAACTAAAGCAAAAGGACTTTGAGATAAAATATATCGGAAGTTTTGACGGCATTGAAAAAGAAATAATAACTAAAAACAATATACCTTTTTTCGGAATTTCGTGCGGGAAATTACGAAGATATTTTGATGTGAAAAATTTTACTGATCCATTCAAAATTTTAAAGGGAATTGCTCAAGCACTAAAAATATTATCAAAAGAAAAACCAGATGTGATTTTTTCAAAGGGTGGTTTTGTAGCTGTTCCAGTTGTAATAGCAGCATCTATTAAAAAAATACCAGTGGTTGCGCATGAATCAGATATGACTCCAGGGCTTGCAAATAAACTTTCGGCACCATTTTGTGATAAACTATGTGTCACATTTAGAGAAAGTCTAAAGTTTATAAAGGATGATAAAGGAGTACTTACAGGAAGCCCAATCAGAGAAGAAATACTTAACGGAGATAAGACTAGAGGGGAAAAGATATGTGAATTTTCTGACAATAAGGAGATTCTCTTTATTATGGGGGGGAGTCTGGGTTCTAAGCTCATAAATGAAGAAATAAGAAAAAATATAGATAAGCTTTTAAAAGATTTTAATATAATTCATATTTGCGGAAAAGGTAATGTAGATAATAATTTTTTAAATAAAAAAGGGTATAAGCAATTTGAATATGTAACCGAAGAATTGCCTGACCTTATGAAGGCTTGTGACTATATAATTTCAAGAGCAGGTGCTAATTCTATATTTGAATTTTTAGCATTAAAAAAACCAACACTATTAATACCACTTTCAAAAAAGGCAAGTAGAGGGGATCAAATATTAAATGCTAAGTCGTTTGAAAAAGAAGGGTATTCATTAATGCTGCAAGAAGAAGAAATTAAAAATAATGTATTATATGAAAAAGTTCTTGAGCTAAAAAAAAGAAAAGATGAATTAATTAATAATATGGAAAAGAGTCAAGCTAAAAGCGGTGTTGAAGCAATAATAAATGTATTATTAAGAAGTGTTAAGGGAAAAAAATAAATTATTAAATTTGTAATTATTATTTAAATAAAGCACAAATTATACAATCAAATCTTGCAAAAAAAAATATGTGAGATATAATAAAAGAGTAAGTTCATTTTAGTGAAAACATAAGTTAATTATTTAACAAGAAGATGAGGTGCATTACAATGAAAAAAGTTTCAATCATTTATTGGAGTTGTGGAGGAAATATAGAAGCACTTGCGAACACTATGGCAGATGGTGCTAGGGAGCAAGGAGCGGAAGTAAGTGTGAAGCACGTTGCAGATGCCACATTGGAAGATGTTTTAGAAGCTGATTCTATTGCTTTTGGAAGTCCAGCAGTAGATGCCACTAAAATCGAGCAGGAAGAAATGAAACCATTTTTAGATCAATTACAAAACTATAAAGATGTAAACATAAATAAAAATTGTATTTTATTTGCAACTTACGGGTGGATTGAAGATACTTTTATGAAATTATGGAAAGATGAAATGTCATCTTATGGTTTTAATGTAATTGGAGATTTAACAATTAAAGATTCACCAACTAAAACGCAGGCAAACATTATTAAACAATTAGGAAAAAAACTAGTTAATTAATATAAGGTTTGTCATATTGTTTCGTGCGTCTATTGTTAAAAATCTCTTAAGCTAAATATTAATATGTTTATTAGGTGGTCTTTAAGACTAACTTATTAATAAATTTAAATTACTAATTTATGTTTAAAATTAGAAAGAGGGGTCAACGCGATGAGAAAAATGAAAACTATGGACGGTAATACTGCAGCAGCTCATATATCTTATGCATTTACAGAAGTTTCTGCAATATTCCCAATTACACCATCATCACCAATGGCAGAACATGTAGATGAATGGGTAGCACAAGGAAGAAAGAACATATTTGGACAACCTGTAAAAGTTATGGAAATGCAATCAGAAGCTGGAGCAGCTGGTGCAGTTCACGGATCTTTACAAGCTGGAGCTTTAACAACAACTTATACAGCTTCACAAGGTTTATTATTAATGATACCAAACATGTACAAAATTTCTGGTGAAATGTTACCAGGAGTATTCCACGTATCAGCTAGAGCATTAGCTACTTCTGCTTTAAACATATTTGGAGATCACCAAGATGTTATGGCAGCAAGACAAACTGGTTTTGCAATGCTTGCAGAAGGATCAGTTCAAGAAGTTATGGATTTAGCAGCAGTAGCACATTTAACTGCTATTAAAACAAGAATTCCATTCTTAAACTTCTTTGATGGATTCAGAACTTCTCATGAAGTACAAAAAATTGAAGTTTTAGAATATGATGAATTAGCAAGCTTACTTGATTGGGATTCAGTTAAAGCTTTCAGAGAAAGAGCATTAAACCCAAATCATCCTGTAACTAGAGGAACTGCTCAAAATGCAGATATCTATTTCCAAGAAAGAGAATCTGTTAATAAATTCTATAATGAATTACCAGAAACAGTTGAAAATTACATGGCTGAAATCACTAAGTTAACTGGTAGAGAATATCACTGTTTCGATTACTATGGAGCACCAGATGCTGATAGAGTAATTATAGCTATGGGTTCTGCTACAGACGTTTGTGAAGAAACTATAGATTACTTAAATGCTAATGGACAAAAAGTTGGTGTTATTAAAGTAAGATTATTCAGACCATTCTCAAATGAAAGATTATTAGCTGCTATTCCAAAGACAGTTAAGAAAATTGCTGTTTTAGATAGAACTAAGGAACCAGGATCAACTGGAGAACCATTATACTTAGATGTAAGAAATGCATTCTATGGACAAGCTAATGCACCACTTATTGTTGGTGGAAGATTTGGTTTAGGTTCAAAAGATCCAAATCCAGGACATATTGCTGCAGTTTATGCTAACTTAGCACAAGATGCTCCTAAGAACGGATTCACAATCGGAATCGTTGATGACGTTACAAATACTTCATTAGAAGTAACTGAAGATATAGATGCTACTCCAGAGGGAACTACATCTTGTAAGTTCTGGGGATTAGGATCAGATGGTACTGTTGGAGCAAACAAGAGTGCAATCAAGATCATTGGAGATAATACAGACATGTATGCTCAAGCGTACTTCTTCTATGATTCAAAGAAATCAGGTGGAATTACAGTATCTCACTTAAGATTTGGTAAGAAAGCAATTAAGTCACCATACTTAATAAACAAAGCAGACTTTGTTTCATGTTCTAACCAATCATACATCCACAAATACAATGTACTTGAAGGTTTAAAACCAGGTTCTACTTTCTTATTAAATACTATCTGGTCTCCAGAAGATTTAGAAGAAAAATTACCAGCTTCATATAAGAGATTCTTAGCAAACAACAACATTAAGTTCTACACTATCAATGCTGTAGGTATTGCTCAAGAAATCGGTCTTGGTGGAAGAATCAACATGATAATGCAATCAGCTTTCTTCAAGTTAGCTAACATTATTCCAGTTGAAGATGCTATTAAGCACTTAAAAGATTCAGTTGTAACTTCTTACGGTAAGAAGGGTGAAAAAGTTGTTAACATGAACAACGCTGCTATCGATAAAGGTGTTGAATCAATTGTTGCAATAGACATTCCAGAAGCTTGGAAGACAGTTGCAGATGAAGCTCCAGTAGAAATTAAACATGCTACTAAGTTTGTTAAAGATATAGTTATTCCAATGAACAGACAAGAAGGAGATCAACTTCCAGTTTCAGCATTTGCAGGTATGGAAGATGGTACTTTTGAAAATGGTACTGCTGCTTTCGAAAAGAGAGGAATTGCAGTAAATGTTCCTGAATGGGATAAAGATAAATGTATTCAATGTAACCAATGTTCAATGGTATGTCCACATGCTTCTATAAGACCATTCTTATTAACTGAAGCAGAAAAGAATGCTGCGCCAAGTGCAAATAAGGCTGTAGCTGCTAAAGGATTAAAGACAGAAGAACCATTATTCTATACAATGGGTGTAACACCACTTGACTGTTCAGGTTGTGGAAATTGTGCTCAAGTATGTCCAGCACCAGGAAAAGCATTAGTTATGAAACCACAAGAATCTCAACATGATCAAATAGAAGCTTGGGATTACTTAACTCATGATATATCAGTTAAGAAGAACCCAATGAACAAGAAGACAGTTAAAGGTAGCCAATTTGAGCAACCATTGCTTGAGTTCTCAGGAGCTTGTGCAGGTTGTGGAGAAACTCCATATGTTAAAGCTATAACTCAATTAGTTGGTGATAGAATGATGGTTGCTAATGCAACTGGATGTACATCAATATGGGGAGGATCAGCTCCTTCAACTCCATACACTAAGAATAAAAATGGACATGGTCCAGCTTGGGCTAACTCATTATTCGAAGATAATGCTGAATATGGATTAGGTATGTTCTTAGGAGTTAAGGCTATAAGAGAAAGAATTGCAGAAAAAGCTGAAGCTGCTATAGCTGCAAATGATCCAGCAAAAGCTGAATTACAAGAATGGTTAGATAACGTAAATGAAGGTGAAGGAACTAGAGAAAGAGCTGATAAATTAACAGCTGCTTTAGAAGCATCTAACACTGAATTAGCTAAAGAAATATTAGCTGAAAAAGACTACTTCGTTAAGAGATCACAATGGATCTTCGGAGGAGACGGATGGGCTTACGATATCGGATACGGTGGAGTTGACCATGTATTAGCTTCAGGAGAAGATGTGAATATATTAGTAGTAGATACAGAAGTTTACTCAAACACTGGTGGTCAATCATCTAAAGCTACTCCAACTGCTGCAATCGCTAAGTTTGCTGCAAGTGGTAAGAAGACTAAGAAGAAAGATCTTGGAATGATGGCTATGAGTTATGGTTATGTATATGTAGCTCAAATTAACATGGGTGCTGATAAGAACCAAGTTATGAAAGCTATTGCAGAAGCTGAAGCTTATAAAGGACCATCATTAATAATAGCTTATGCACCATGTATAAATCATGGATTAAGAATTGGTATGGGTAACAGCCAAGAAGAAGCTAAGAGAGCTACTGCATGTGGTTACTGGCAAATGTACAGATTCAACCCAGAATTAAAAGATGCTGGAAAGAATCCATTCTCATTAGATTCAAAAGAACCAACTGCAGACTTCAAGGAATTCTTAATGGGAGAAGTTAGATACTCTTCATTAGCTAAGGCATTCCCAGAACAAGCTGATGCTTTATTTGAAAAGACTAAGAAAGATGCTATGGAAAGATTAGAAGGATACAAGAAATTAGCTAATCAACAATAGTAATTAAAATATTGAAATAACTAAATTTGCGCGAAAAGAGGAGTCACTTCTTTGTAGAAATTATTCTATAGGAAGTGGCTTCTTTTTTACATGCATTCGAAAAAGCAGATCCTTAAAAGATCCAAATCCAAAGTGATCTGAGATCTAATTTTTAGAAGAAACTTAATATAATGGTTGAAATAATAAAATTATATTTTCTTGTAAGAACTGTTTATTTTCTAATAAATTGTAATTTGAATTGAATTTTGATGAATAAAATGTTCTAGAATATATATAATTAGAATATTTATTAAAATTACTTTACAATTTTTTTATTTAAGGGTTTTAATTTTTATGATTTAAGGGTAAAATTAATTAAGAACCAAAAGGAGGTTGAAACATGGAAAAAGATTTAGAAAAATGTGGATGCAATAGTGAAGAAGGAAGTTGTGGATGCGGTGGACATCACCATGATGAAGATCATGAATGTGGATGTGGATGCAATGATGAAGAAAACTTCGTTATAGATTTAGAAGATGAAAATGGAAATGTAGTTACATGCCCTATAATCGACGAATTTGAATATGAAGGAAAAGCATATTATTTAGCTCAAAATCCAGAAGAAGATTCAGTTTATCTTTTCAGACTTGATGAAGATGAACTTGTTGTTCCGGATGAAGAAGAATTTGATAGAGTATCAGCTTATTATCAAAATGAGTTAGTAGGCGAAGAATAAGAAGTTAAAGACTTTAGTAATTTATTACTAAGGTCTTTTGTTTAATATGTCTTAGGGACATTCAAAAAAATAACAAGTGAATCTGCTAAGAAAAGTTCCTTATTGCAGCATAGCTGCTCTTTTCATAAGTGCCCATTTTCCATTATACTGCTTCAGTAGATTGTCCTAATAGGCCCACTATGAGACCAATCTGCTTCATTGTCTAATGAAAAATAATCATTGCATTTTGACTTGTTATTTTCCTTCATGTCCCTTAAATATTCCATATTGTTTACAATTCAATATATTAATGATATATTTTTATTATGCGACAAAAGTATATATAAATGAATTAGAACATTTTTTATAATTCATTTTAAGGTCAAAATTGGAGGGAAAAAGCAATGCAATTATCTAAAAAAGCGGGGAATATCACACCATCAATTACATTAGCAATCACAGCTAAAGCTAATGAACTAAAAAGTCAAGGGGTTGATGTAGTAAGTTTTGGAGCAGGGGAACCAGACTTTAATACACCAGAAAACATAATTCAAGCAGCTATAAAAGCTATGAATGACGGGAAAACTAAGTATACTCCAGCAGGAGGTTTGTTAGAATTAAAAACTACTATATGCAGTAAGTTTAAAAATGATAATAACTTAGAATATAAGCCAAGTCAAATAATAATTTCTACAGGTGCAAAACAATGTCTTGCAAATGTATTTATGGCAACTTTGAATCCAGGAGATGAAGTATTAATTCCTGTACCATATTGGGTTAGTTATCCTGAATTAGTTAAGTTAGCTGATGGAGTTCCAGTGTTTGTTGAAACATTAAAAGAAAATAATTATAAATATACAGTTGCTGATCTAGAAAAAGCTTTAACTAGTAAAACTAAAGCGCTTTTATTAAATAGCCCTAATAATCCTACAGGAACAATTTATCACGAAGATGAATTGTTAGAAATTGCTAATTTTGCAAAAGAACATGATTTAATAATTATATCAGATGAAATTTATGAAAAACTAATATATGATGGAGAAAAGCATATAAGTATAGCAGCATTAAATGAGGATGCCTATGAAAGAACCATAGTAATAAACGGCGTTTCTAAGACATATGCAATGACAGGGTGGAGGCTAGGATATGCAGCTGCAAGTGAAAGCATAACTAAGCTTATGACAAGCATTCAAAGTCACATGACATCTAATGTGAATACAATAGCTCAATATGCTGCAATAGAGGCATTAAATGGTCCAGTAGAAGATTTAAACAATATGATTAAAGAATTTGAGAATAGAAGAAATTTCATGATATATAAATTAGAAAAGTTAAATGAAATATCAATTATAAAGCCTAATGGTGCATTTTATATAATGGTTAATATATCTTCGTACTTGAATACTACATTTAAGGATCAAACTATTAACAACTCTGTAGATTTTGCAAAGGTATTACTAGAAGAAGAGAAAGTTGCAGTAATACCAGGTTCTGGTTTTGGTTTAGATGATTATATAAGATTATCATATGCGACATCTATGGATATAATAGAAACTGGAATAGATAGAATTTCAACATTCTTAAGCAAAATTAAATAATGTATATAGATATCCAACTTTAAAACTAAATTTATTTGGTAACTTACCGAAATCGTAAATATTTTGATTCCGAAAAGCTATGAAAATATCGCTGAAGGTTCTAAGCAGCAGGTTGTATCTATTTTAGCATGCTCCAACTTTCAGTTTGACAAGCTAAAATAGAACAACCTACAGCTAAGAACTTTTAGCAGCTCATTTTCAAATGTTTTCTCCACAAATATATTTATGATTTCTAGTGAAGATATGAACTTAAAGTTTTAGTAACTTTGTAAATATGTTAATCTAATAAGTCGAGTTCTTAAATACTTTATTTATGTAGATAAAGTATTAAGAATTATATTTATAGTATGCAGTTTATGGCTTAGATTGATTAAATAAAAAGTTGGTATTAGTTATAAGTTTCAAGTGATAAGTTAATTAAGAAAAGCCATCGGCTTTTCTTAAAATAATATTTTTAGAAATTTCTAAAGGAAATTCCATCCTTAACTTGTCACTTATCTCTTGTTACTTGTCTATAATCAAGAGATTATCTTCAGCTTATGAAAAATATGATTTGTAAATTATAAATCGTATTGTTGATTTATTTGTCTATAAATATTAAATGTGAAGAAAGAATATTATGGTTAGAATTGATTTCTAATTTTTGTATATATGTTGCAAAGATAGTTCTTCATCATAATTCTAAAAATGTTGTGAGAATTTTAGCTGTAATTGTGCATTGTGAAATATACATTGTGAATTGCAACATATATATTTACAATTTTGTTGTAATAATTAAAGTTATTATTACTTAAAATAAACAAGTGATAAAAAGAATACTGAAATTGAGTTTAAAGAAAAGCCTAATGATTTTTAATCAAAATTAATAATTATAATATTTAGCTCTAAACACTTAATGATTTAAAGTAAAGTTAAATGATATTCTTGAGTGTTAAGAATTAAATATTAAAAAGGTAGGTATTTGTGTTTTGAAGAAACTTGCTATATTTGACATAGATTATACCATCACTAAAAAAGAAACCTTAATGGAATTATTTAAGTATGTAATTAAAAAAGATAAAAAAAATCTTAGATTCTTACCAAGAGCTATATACTGTGGAATTATGTACGCAATTGGAATATATGATGAGAGAAAAGTAAAAGAGACATTTTTAAGGTTTATAGATGGAATAAAAGAAGAAGAGTTAGCTGAACTTGTTAAAGAGTTTTATGATGAAAGTCTAAAAAATATTTTATATGATGATGCGTTGAAAATGATTAAAAAACTTAAAAATGAGGGGTATGATATATACCTGATTTCAGCATCTCCTGAATTTTACGTTAATGAATTTTACAATATAAAAGAAGTTGATAAAGTAATAGGAACTAAATTTGGATTTGAAAATGGAACTTTCGTAAGAAAAATGGTAGGGAATAACTGCAAGGGAGAAGAGAAGGTTAGAAGATTGAAAGAAGTACTTAAAGATGAAAAAATTGAGGTGGATTTTAAGGAATCGTATATGTTTTCTGATTCCTTATCAGATAAACCATTATGGATCTAGTAGGTAAGCCATATTTAATAAACTATAAAAAGAATCATGATATAGAGATACTAAGATGGAAATAAAATATAAATTAAGATATCAGTCTTATTAAGAAATAAAATTGATTTGATTACATAGTATAAGCTGTGTTAAAGAATTTACATTAGTATATGATTAAAGTTTAGGCTTATGCAATTAATAATATTAATTTAATATTACAGATTATATATATATAATATATACATTGCAAAAATGATTCTTTATCATGATTCTAAAAATATTGCAGGAATTTTAGCAATGATTCTGAATTGTGAAATGTGCATTGTGCATTGTGAATTGCAATATCTATATATAGTAGAAAGGGATGGCAAGGCATGGAAGATAAAATAATTTATGAAGTTTTAAGAGTAATAGATAGAAAGTCAATTTTTCTAGAAAGTCATTTAAAAAGAATGAAAAATTCTTTTAATTTAATAAATGAAGAATTTTTAGTAAGTTACGAAGAAATAAGTAAGGAAATTGAGGAACTAATAGAAAGTGAAAATAGATCTGAAGGAAATATAAAAATAACATTTGGAGTAAATGAAAAAAAGCTAAGAGTATTTTTTATTGAACACTCATATCCATCTGATGAAATGTATATGAATGGGGTTAACACTATACTTTATTTTGGAGAAAGAGAAAATCCTAATGCGAAAATAATAAATGATACCTTTAGAGAAAGAGTTAATAAAGAGATAAAGGATAATAATGCGTATGAAGCTATTTTAGTCGATTCAAATGGGCATGTAACAGAAGGCAGCAGATCAAATATTTTCATGGTTAAAGGAAATAAACTTCTTACATCACCTGTAAAAGCTGTACTACCGGGAGTAACTAGAGGAGAAATAATAGATATTGCAAATAAGGTTGGGGTTGAAGTCGAGGAAGTAGAATATAAATATTCTGATATAGATAAATTGGATGGAATGTTTATTTCGGGTACATCCCCTAAAATATTACCAATAAAAACAGTAAATAGCATAAATTTTAATGCAGATAATAACTTGATTAGAAAATTGATGAAAGAATATGATGATGAGATAGAAAAATATATAAAAAATCATTAAAATTAAGTTAATTTGTATTTTCATGTAAAATAATATAGATTAATATAAATAATGGATATAAAATTAAAATAGGCTGTGGTATACTTAGATAAAGGAGTATTTTAGGGGGAGATATTTATGGACTTGAAGTTTTCTGGATCATCCTTAAATGAATGTCTTGAAAAAGCATCTTCTGAATTAAATCTTTCGAAAGAAGTTTTAAAATATAGAATAATTAAGGAAGAAAAGAAGTTTTTTAGAAAGAAAGTAGAGATAGAAATAATAGAAGTTGACGAAAATAAGAGCAGCATTGAAGAAAAGGAAATAATTGAAGAATTACCAGAAACTAAAGAAGAATTTGGAGCTAAGATTGAGAATGGGAAAATAATAATAACAGAATATGATAATAAAGATGAAATTATTACTATAAAAACTTGTCCGGGTGTAATTTTAATTATTAATGGGCAAAAATGTGATGGAATAACGCCTGTAACATCACGAGATAAAATTGAATATAAATTTGAAGAGAACGAGCCGACAAGAAACATAAATATATCAATTACAGATGATAAAATGGAGGCATATGTTGATATAAAATCAACCCCAGCTCATATATATGAATTAGTTAACCAAGAATATCAAAAAAATTTAACAATCAAAAAGAAGAATGTTGATGATAAATATCCACCAAAGTATACAGTAAAAGAATTAAAAGAGTTACTAAAGAGTAATGGAATTAAATATGGAATTATTGAAAAAGAATTAGAAACTATATGCAATGAATATAATATAGAAAAAAAGTTAGTTGCAAAAGGAGTGCCTGCTGTAGATGACATTCCAGATGAGATTCAAGTTCTATTTCACGATTCAGAAGAATTAATTCATTACAAAGACTCAGAAGAAAAAGTTGATTATAGAAATAGATTTCTAATTGCAAATGTTAAAGTTGGAGACGTTATAGGCGAAATAATACCTGGAAAATCGGGAAATGATGGACAAGATATATATGGTGTTCCTGTTAAAAGAAAGACTTTTAAAAAGACGGGAGTAAGACTTGGAGAGGGATGTAAACTTGAAAACAATGGTATTATAGCAACGTCTGAGGGTAAGCCAGCTTATAAAGCAAATACATTTGTAGTAAATAAATTATACAAGGTAGATCAAGTAGATTTAAAAAGCGGAAACATAGATTTTGTTGGCAATGTTGAAGTTGTTGGTAATGTTTTAGAAGGAATGGAAGTTAAAGCAGGGAATGAGCTTCATGTTGGCAAAAATGTAGAATCTGCAATAATCAGGTCTTCAGGAGAAATTTTTATAGGCGGAAATATATTGAATTCAACAGTGACAGCTGGATGTGAGAATGTTGAGAAAAAGCAGTATTTAGAAAGTTTGAAGAGTCTGGCTCATATTATTGATGATTTAGTTGATTCAACAGTGCAAGTAAAAGAACATAACTTACTAGGTTCAAAAAAAGATGGAGAAATAATTA
Organism: Clostridium sp. MF28; assembly: GCF_002969175.1. Lineage (NCBI taxonomy): Bacteria > Bacillati > Bacillota > Clostridia > Eubacteriales > Clostridiaceae > Clostridium > Clostridium sp. MF28. The sequence continues at coordinate 2,257,804 of NZ_CP014331.1, read as the reverse complement.
AAATATTAATAGAGAATAAGTTGAAATCATTACCTAAAATATGTAGAAATATTTTGAATTATAATATGTCTGAAGGAATTCAGCATAGTGACGTTACAACATTTATAATAAATAAACTATTGGGCTTGGGCCCACTTAAAATAAATAATATTAATGAATTTGACATTTTTAAGGAATTGTTAGATGAAGAAATTTGCGAAATAGAAGATTTGATGGTAATTCCTACAAGCGTGCATTTAGCGTATGCTCAAGGGTCTACCATAGAAGCATCAGGGAGTGTTTTTGTTACAGGTAAAGGACAGTATACCTGTAATATAATAGCATTGGAAAATATAGAGTTTACCAGTGAAAAAGCTGTTTGTAGAGGCGGCACACTTTCAGCAGGATCTGAAATAAAGTTAAAGACAGTGGGAAGTGCAGCTGGAGTTAGTACTGTTTTAAAAGTCTCTAAAAAGGGAAGAATTACAGCTGATATAGCTTATAACAATACTATTTTCTGCTTTGGAGAAAAACAAATTATGTTAGAAGTTTCTTCTAAAAATGTAGAGGCATATATAGATAAAACTGGAGAAATAACAATTGATAAATTTATACTATAGGAGGGCTCAAAGTAATGTCAAGTAATGAAGTGAAAATTTTAATATTTGGATTAAATGGAGAACATTACGCAACAGATATAAAAGAAGTTGAGAGGATTTTAGGATATGAAGAACCAACAATTCTTCCTGATTCGCCTAGTTTTGTAAAGGGAGTAATAAATTATGAACAAAGTATACTTCCAATAATTAGCTTATCCAAAAAGTTTAATTTTGGAGAAGATGAAGAAAATGAAAATAGAAAAATAATAGTTGTAAAAAGAGATGAAAATAAATTTGGAATTATTGTAGAAAATGTTTACGAAGTGCGAGATGTTAGTAGTGATTTGATGGAAGAAGCACCTCCTATAACAGCAACAATAGACAAAAGATATATAGCAGGTTTGATAAAATTAAAAGATAATATTGTTATTTTATTAGACTTAGAAAAGATACTGTCTTCAGAGGATGAAGAAAAAATCTTTTAGGGGGTAAAGATGGTAAGTGCAGAAGTAAAAGTTGGAATAGCTGATCTAAATTTAGTACTCGACCCAGGAACAATAATGACAATAGGACTCGGATCATGTATAGGAATTGCCTTATATGACAGGGCAGTTAAGGTGGCAGGATTAGCACATATAATGCTTCCTGATAGTACACAATTTAAAAGTAGTACAAACCCCATGAAATTTGCAGATTTAGCTATTCCACTATTAATTGATAAAATGGAAAAGCAAGGGTGTAAAAAGAGAAATCTCGTGGCTAAAATAGCTGGTGGAGCTTCAATGTTTAATTTTTCTGATAAGAGCATAATAAGCGATATTGGAAAAAGGAATAGTGATGCAGTGAAGAAAAGTTTAAAAGAAGAATCTATACCTATAATTGCTGAGGAGATAGGTGGAAATAAAGGTAGAACTATGATTCTTTATGCAAGCGATGGAAAGGTAATACTTAAAGTTGTAGGGCTTGGAATTGTAGAATTGTAGAATAAAGAGAGAGGTGTGATTAGGTGGGTAAGATAAAGATTATTGTTGTTGATGATTCGGCTTTTATGAGGAAGGCGATATCAGATATGATAGAATCAGAAAGTAATTTTGAAGTTATAGCTAAATTTAGAGATGGAAGAGAATTGGTTGAGAAGGTAGAGAAGTACAATCCGGACCTTATCACATTAGATGTACATATGAGGGATTTAGACGGACTTGCAACTCTTAAAGAATTAAAAAGACTTGGGAAAAGTTATCCTGTAATAATGCTTAGTAGTTCAACGACAGAAGGATCGGAACTAACTTTAGAATGTTTGGATAATGGAGCTATTAGCTTTATAACTAAGCCATCAGGAAGTATTTCGCTAGATATAGCAAAAGTTAAAAATAACTTAATAGAACAAATAAAAAGTATAACTAGCAATGTCAATTCTAGAAAGAAGTTAACAAGTTTAGAAACTAATAAAAACAACCCAATAACTAATAATGAGATTGGTTTAAATAATCCCAATATAATAAAAGAAAAAACTATACATAGGGTGAATAGTATACCTAAAAATAAAAAGATAGATGCAGTTGTAATTGGGGCATCTACTGGAGGTCCTAAGGCTCTTCAGGAGGTATTAACCAAATTACCTGAAAATTTAGGTGTACCAGTTTTTGTGGTTCAGCACATGCCAGAAGGCTTTACAAAAGTATTTTCTGAAAGACTAGATAAAGCTTGCAATATGAAAGTGGTTGAGGCAGCAGAAGGTATGAGGATTAGTAATGATACAATATATATTGCTAAGGGTGGTCAACATATGACTGTAGGATCAAATAATTTAATTCACTTAAATGAAGAGCCACCTATATGGGGAGTAAGACCAGCAGTTGACAAGTTATTTAATTCTGCTATAAAAGTGTACAGAGGAAATTTAATATCTGTAATTCTTACAGGAATGGGCAGAGATGGTGCTGATGGAACTGCAAACATAAAAGATAATGGTGGTATAACAATTTCAGAGGATAAATCTACATGTACAATTTATGGTATGCCAAAGGCTGCGTTTGAAACTGGAAAAGTAGATTTAGTGGCTCCGCTTAATGAAATAGCTGAAAATATAGTAAAAATAATTAAACAGTTATAGGAGGAAATATGGATTTTAATGAATTTCACAAATGGGTTCATAAAGAGTTGGGTATAAATTTATCAGCATATAAGCCAGAACAGCTAAATAGAAGAATAAACAGCTTAATGACAAGAGTTGGTATAAAAACATTAGATGAATATTCCAAGTCTATAAAAAGTAATCCAGAGCAAAGACAAAAGTTTTTAGATTTCATAACAATAAACGTAACAGAATTTTTTAGAAATCCAGAATTATTTACTGATTTAGAAAAACAAATTGCAAAGGAGTTACTACCAAATAATTCAAGTCTAAAAATTTGGAGTGCAGCTTGTTCAATAGGCTGTGAACCATATTCATTAGGAATAATATTGGATAAGTTAGCGCCAAATGGAAGACATAATATAATAGCTACAGATATAGATGATACTATACTTTCTAGAGCAAAGCTTGGAGAATATACTCAAAATGAAATGAAAGGTGTAAATAATACAGATTTAAGTAAATATTTTAAAGTAAGGGACGATAAATACTATGTAGAGTCTAAAATTAAGAATATGGTAACTTTTAAGAAACATGATTTGATTTTAGATCGATATGATACTGGCTTTGATTTAATTGTTTGTAGAAATGTAGTTATTTATTTTAATAATGATGTTAAACAGGAAATTTATAAAAAATTCAGTAACTCATTAAAAAAGGGTGGGCTTTTATTTGTAGGAGCTACAGAGAGCATTTATAATTATAGAGACTATGGATTTGAAAAAGCATCAACCTTTATTTATAAAAAGATATAGAGGAGGAGTAAGGATGGATACATCTCAATATATGTCAATGTTTTTAGAGGAGTCATTAGAAAATTTACAAACATTGAATGAATCACTATTAGATTTAGAACAAAATCCAGATGATACAGATAAGGTTAATGAAATATTTAGAGTTGCTCACACAATTAAGGGAATGGCAGCGACTATGGGATTTACTGATTTAGCAGAACTTACCCATAAGATGGAAGATGTATTAGCTGAATTCAGAGAAGGAAAACTAAAAGTAACTCAGGATGTAGTGACAGTATTGTTTGATTGTCTTGATACATTAGAAAAGATGGTTGACAATGTTCAAGAAGGTTCTGAGGAAAAAATAGATATAGATGGAATAATGAAAGCTTTAGCTGATATAAAAGAAAATGGAAACAAGAGTAACGTACAAGAAGAAACACAAGCTAGTGAAATTAAGTCAGAAGATGAAAATAAAATGATATCAGGTGATGAATTTGATTTAGATTTAAATCAATATGACACATCTGTTATTAGACAAGCTAGAGAAAAAGGATTTAACTCTATTGAGTTAAAAGTAACATTAAGTGAAAACACTTTATTAAAATCAGCAAGAGCATTTTTAATAGTTAAAGATCTTGAAGATCACGGAGAAATATTAAAATCAGACCCATCAACTCAAGAAATTGAAAATGAAGAGTTTGATTTTGAATTGAAATTTATCTTAGTAACTAAAAATACTGTAGATGAAATATTAACTGTTGTAAATGGAATTTCAGAAGTTGCAAAAGTTGAAGCTTCTTTAATAGAATTAGAAGGTTTAGATATAGCTCCAAAAGAAGCAGAAGTAAAAGAAGTGCCACAGTTACCAGTTATAGAAAAAGCTCCAGAAGAAAAGCCAGCTGAAGCAAAAGTTGAGGCAAAGCAGCCAGTTGCTAAAAAGCCTACTCAGAAGAAAGAAGTTAAGAAAGCACATCAATCAGTAAGAGTTGATTTAGAGAGAATAGATAATTTAATGAATATGGTTTCTGAGCTTGTAATTTATAGAACTCGATTAGAACAAATTGTAAATGTTCATAAATCGCAAGAGTTAAATGAAACATTGGAACAAGTAGGAAGAACAACATCTGATCTTCAAGATTTGGTTATGAAGATTAGAATGCTTCCACTAGATACAGTATTCAATAGATTCCCAAGAATGATAAGGGATATATCAGTAGAATTAAATAAGGAAATTAACTTTGTTATAGAAGGTGCTGATACTGAACTTGATAGAACTGTTATTGATGAAATAGGTGAACCATTAATACATTTATTAAGAAATGCAGCGGATCATGGTATAGAATCTGCTGAAAAGAGAATTGCACAAGGTAAGCCTCCAGTTGGAACTGTTAAGCTTGTTGCATACCAAGAAGGAACAAAAGCATTAATAAAGGTATCAGATGATGGTGCAGGAATAAATCTTGAAAGAGTAAAAGCTAAAGCAGAGCAAAAGGGAATAAACACAGAAGGATTATCAGATAGTGATATTAAGAACTTGATTTTTGCTCAAGGATTTAGTACTAATGAAGTTGTAACAGATATCTCAGGAAGAGGAGTTGGAATGGATGTTGTTAAAACAAAAATTGCAGCACTCGGTGGTACTGTAGATCTACTAAGTGAAGAAGGCAAAGGTTCAACTTTTGTAATTAAGCTTCCGCTTACATTACAAATAATACAAGCTTTACTTGTAAAGGTAGGAGAGGAAACATTAGCAATATCATTAGGATTTATTGATAGAGTAATTGACTATAAAGAGGAAAATATAAAGAAAAGTAATGGAAAAGAAGTTATTATTTATAGAGAAAATGTAATTCCATTAGTAAGATTAAATGAAACTTTAGATATAGAGGCTAGTAATACTGATAAGAAATTTGTTATAATAGTTAATGTAGGTGATAAAACTATAGGTTTATTAGTCGATTCATTACTTGGACAACAAGAAATAGTTATAAAACCACTCGGAAAAACATTAAAGAATTTAGATCAGTATATTGGTGCGACTATACTTGGTAATGGTTTAGTAACGCTGATACTAGATGTAGGGGCATTATTATAAAGTGAAATTTTTAAGTAAGATTTTTAAATCTAATTAAAATTAGTTTGACTTATAATTCCATAAAAATGAGCAAAAGGCTAAAGGTTTGGAGTGGACAAGATATATTATTATTGTTATGTTATAAAGGCAATAATGATATATAAATGTGAGATGATTGGCCCTTTAGGGTGAAAAATTTTAAAGGAGGGTTATAAGTGGAGTATTCTAATTTAAGCACTTTGCAATTAGATGCACTTAAAGAAGTTTCTAACATAGGTGCAGGTAATGCAGCAACTGCTCTTTCTATGATGATGGGAAAAAAAGTAGATATGACAGTACCAGCAGTAAATGTAGTAAAACTAGAAGAAGTATTTCAAGAAAGTGGAGAATGTGCTGTAGCTGGAACAGTTGTAAGAGTGCTAGGCGATATTTCAGGAAATATGCTTTTAGTATTCGAACAGGAAACAGCTGAAAATGTAATAAAAAAATTAGTTGGAAGCAAGCAGTCTCCAGAAAGTGAAATGGGAAGTTCTGTATTATGCGAGATAGCAAATATAATATCAGCATCATATATGAATGCTATTGCACAGTTAACTAATCTTGTTATGGCACCATCAGTGCCTGCAACTTCATTTGATATGTTAGGTGCAATACTCACAACTACATTTATTGAGTCCAATCAATATGATGAATATATACTAGATATTGAAACTGTATTCTTAGACAGTGATACAGAAGAGAATATAGGTGGACATTTTTATTATATCCCTATGCCGGGTTCGTTAGAGAAAATATTGAAATCTATAGGAATAAATTAAATTTTGGAGGTAAAATTGTATGGCTAGAGTTTTAATTGTGGATGATGCAGCGTTCATGAGAATGATGATAAAGGATATCTTAGAAAAAAATGATTTTGAAATAGTAGGTGAAGCAAATAACGGGATAGTTGCAGTAGATCTTTATAAAAAAGAAAAACCAGACGTAGTAACAATGGATATAACTATGCCAGATATGGATGGAATTGAAGCAGTTAAACAAATAAAAGCATTCGATCCAGATGCTAAAGTAATCATGTGTTCAGCAATGGGACAACAATCAATGGTTATGGATGCAATAAGAGCTGGAGCAAAAGACTTTATAGTAAAACCATTCCAAGCGGATAGAGTTTTAGAAGCTATAAAGAAAGTTGTAGGTTAGTATAAAAGCAATAATACAAGAAATGAATTATAACAGGCTATAAATAAATCTTTGCAAATTTTAAAGAAATTTTAATTTAAGTGTCAATTATTAATGGTTGATTGTATATTATTGTAGAGGAGGAGTATGAATGCAAATAGTAGTATTCAAACTAGGAGAAGAACATTTTGCAGTAGAGACAGATAGAGTCCAAAGTATCAATGATACTATGGGGATTACAAAAGTTCCTAAGGCTCCGAGTTATATTAAAGGATTAATAAATTTACGTGGGAGCATTAAATCTCTTGTTGACATAAATTTATTACTTGATGTAACTCCTGGGAAAGAACAAAATAATATAATTATTTTAACAGTAGAAGATGAAGAAATTGGAATATCAGTAGATGAGGTTGAAGAAGTTTTAGATATAGATGAGAAAAATATACAAAAAATAGAAAAAGATGCAGGTAAAGCACAGCCTTATATTAAAGGTATATTAAATTATGATGAAAAACTTCTTACAATAATAGATATCGACAAATTATTAAATTAGTTTATTGAAATGAGGGAAAAGTATGGCAGATGTCTTATCGCAAAGTGAAATAGATGCCTTATTATCTGCCTTATCTACAGGTGAAATAGAGTCAGAAGATGTTGGTAAAGATGAAGAAAAACATAAAGTTAAGCTTTATGATTTTAGGAGTCCTCAAAAATTTTCAAAAGAGCATATAAGGACACTTGAATTAGTTCATGATAATTATGCGAGAATTATTTCCAACTACTTAACAGGTCAAACTAGGCAAAATGTTAAGGTGAAGATAGAATCTGTAGAGCAGATAACATATGAGGAATTTATTCACTCTGTGCAAAACCCTACCATTATTACAATATTTAAAATGGCTCCATTATCAGGGACAATAATATTCGAAACTAATCCTCAATTTTCTCTTCAAGTAATAGATGTTTTACTTGGGGGGAAGGGAAATAGAAAAGCTGAAACAAAAGAATTTACAGATATAGACAAGAATATAATGCGACAAGTAACTACCGGAATGATAAGCAATTTAAAGTTAGCATGGGATTCGGTAATAGAAGTTGAGCCAGAAGTAGAAGCAATTGAAACTAATCCGGCAATCAATCAAACACTAGCACCTAATGATCCTGTGGCATTAATAACATTTTCAGTAGAAATGAATAAGAGAAGCACATTTATTAATATGTGTCTTCCTTATTTAAGCGTAGAGAAAATACTAGATAAATTAGTAGTACAATATGCATTTAAGAATGATAATGAGGCTTCGATGGCTGAATCGAGAGAAAAAATAGAAAAAGGAATCAATAAGGTTGATGTTGAAATTATAGCGGAACTTGGAACTGCTAATATAACAGTAGATGATTTCTTGAAACTAACAGTAGGTGATGTAATTAAACTTGATAATAAAAGTTCATCACCAATAAAAGTATATGTAGGTAATGAAGAATGTTATTATGCTAAGCCGGGTGTAGTAGGAAAAAATGCAGGTGTTATGATTTTAGATATAACGGATAAGGAAGTGAATGGGTATGGGCAATAACTTTTTATCGCAAGAAGAAATAAATGCGTTATTAGCAGGTGAAGATTTAGCTTCTACTGAAGCTGAAAGTGCAGATGCGTCAGCTGATGATAATAAAATAGATACTGGAGTTATAACTGATATTGATAAGGATCTGCTTGGAGAGATCGGGAATATTTCTATGGGATCAGCTTCAACTGCCTTATATCAGCTTATAAATCAACAAGTTAACATAACTACTCCAGTAGTTAGTGTGACTACTTTGAAGGAAATAAAAGAAGGCTTTGAAACACCGAATATTGTATTAGATATTGAATATGTAGCGGGAATAATAGGAAGAAATATTTTAATCATAAAGACATTAGATGGATTGGTTATATCTAACCTTATGATGGGCGGAGATGGAAATGTAACTGAGACTCATGAGTTATCTGAAATAGAGATTAGTGCAGTTTCAGAAGCTATGAATCAAATGATAGGATCTGCGGCTACATCTATGGCTACTATGTTTGGAAGAAAAGTAGATATATCACCACCATCAGCTAAGGTTGTGGTTGATGGATCTATACCGATTTCTGATGCAATACCAGAAGATCAACCAATAGTAAGAGTATCGTTTAGAATGACTATTGGAGACATTGTAGATAGTAATATAATGCAAATATTTCCAATAGAGACAGCTAAAAATATTGTTGCAATAATGACTGGAGAAGATAAGGCAAAAGAAGTGGCAGCATCAGAACCAGCAAAAGACAATAAAAAAGATACAATTGTAAATAAAGAAATATACGAACAGCCAGCGCCTGTTCAACAGCAGCCACAACAACAATATCAACCAGAACCTCAATATCAACAACCACAATATGAGCAGCCAAGAATGCAGCAGCCGGTAGAAGTTCATGCGGCAACGTTTGAACCATTAGTACCGCAAAATAGCGTTCCGCCAATAAAGAATATTGACTTGATATTAGATGTTCCTTTAGATATATCCGTAGTTCTAGGAAGAACAAAGAAAAGTATACAGGATATTTTAAATTTAGGAACAGGTTCCTTAATAGAGTTAGATAAACTTGCAGAAGAACCAGTTGAAATATTAGTTAATGGAAAACAAATAGCTTTAGGTGAAGTTGTTGTAGTTGATGAAAACTTTGGAATAAGAATAACAAATATAGTAAGCAGTGTTGAAAGAATAAAGAGATTAAAATAAAAACTCCCGAGAGGGAGTTTTTATTTTTGTATAGATATACAACGTTAAAACCAGACTTATGTGATAACTTATCGGTACGCCAAGCAAGGGCGTAAAAGATAATGAGGGCTAACCTTCCTCATTATTACTATATAGCAGGTGGGAATCCTGCATGACAAAGGCCAGCAACCAGTCATTAGTTAGTCTTGGGCTTATTATGGCGATGTAATAAGTTAAGTGTAGACAAACAAGGTACCAGGCCGCAAGCGAATGCTGAAACTACTAGCCACGAAATTATCACAAAGTCAGAAAGGACGATAATATCGGTAAATTAGAAGTCAGAACATAGATAATCATTATTGCAAGAATATCTGTGCTTTCTCGTGGTTTTAAGGTGTAGCATGGTATACATTGATATAGTACGTCAACTTGGGAGGACTCATTATTCTCTGACTTCAGAGTATGGAAAACAATGATTAGAAATCAGAGGTATTCAAATGATAATGAGTAGTCGGATTACACCATAGTACTGAAGAAATGAGTAATGACCATGGAGGGAAGGGTGTAACATATTATAGACCTTGAAAAGAGAAACAGAAATTCTCACACAGAGGAGGAAAAAAAAATGTACACAAAACTTGAGAGGATAGCAGAAATAGCTGGAAATAATCCTAAAGAGAAATTTACATCACTAATGCATTTAGTTAACAAGGAAATGCTAATTTTATGCCATTATGAACTGAGCGGAAATAAGGCTACAGGAGTGGATAAGGTAACAAAGGAAGAATATGAAACTAACTTAGAGAATAATATTGATAATCTACTAATTAGAATGAAGACTTTTAAATATAGACCGCAGCCTGTAAGGAGAGTATACATAGATAAGTCTGGTTCAAACAAGAAAAGACCTCTAGGTATACCGGCATATGAAGACAAAGTTGTACAATTAGCCATTAATAAAATATTAAAATCAATATATGAACAAGATTTCATTGATAGTTCTTTTGGGTTTAGACAAAATAGAAGTTGTCATGATGCTCTTAAAATCTTAAATGTATATTTATCTGAAAAGAATGTGAATTATGTTGTAGATGCTGATATTAAAGGATTCTTTGATAATGTTGACCACAAGTGGTTGATGAAATTTCTTGAACACAGGATTGCAGACAAGAACTTACTTAGATATATAGGTAGATTTTTGAAAACTGGAATAATGGAAAACGGAAAGTTTTATAAAGTATATGAAGGAACTCCACAAGGGGGAATAATATCTCCAACATTAGCAAACATTTATTTACATTATGTTTTAGATATATGGTTTAATAACTTTATCAAAAAGAAGTGTAAAGGACAGGCGTACATAGTACGCTATGCGGATGATTTTGTTTGCTGTTTTCAGTATGAAGACGAAGCGAAAGCTTTCTATGAAGCATTGAAAAACAGATTAGACAAATTTAACTTGCAGGTAGCTGAAGATAAAACTAAAATATTATATTTCGGTAAGAATGCCTACTATGATAGAAAATTCAAGAGAGCATGAAAGTTAGAATCATATAAAGATAGAACTTTTGATTTTCTAGGATTTACACACTTCTGCAGTTGCAGAAAGAATGGAAGTTTTAGAGTTAAGAGGAAGACTAGCTCAAAGAAATTTGGAGCTAGCATAAAGAGATTGAATGAATGGTTAAAGAATAATAGAACAGTGCCGCTCACATTATTAATGGAGAAACTGACACAGAGACTAATAGGATATTATAGGTATTACGGAATCACTGACAACAGTTTAAGTCTCGCAACTTTCAGATATTTAGTAAGAAAACTAACTTTTAAATGGCTAAACAAAAGAAGTCAGAAAAGAAGTTATAACTGGAGAAGTTTTGACACTATGTTTGAGTGCTTCAAAATACCTAAAGCTAAAATATATGTTAATATTTTCAACTTAAAAGAAGATATATCATATATACTGTGAATTATAATGTGGGGAGCCGTATGCGGGAAATCCGCACGTACGGTTCTGAGAGGGGTTAGGGAAGTGATTCCCTAGTCTACTTACCAAATCATAAATATTTTGATTCCGAAAAGCTATGAAAATATCGCTGAAGCTTCTAAGCAGCAGGTTGCATCCACTTTAGCATGCTCCAACTTTCAGTTTGACAAGCTAAAATGGAACAACCTACAGCTAAGAACCTTTAACAGCTAATTTTCAAATGTTTTCTTCACAAATATATTTATGATTTCTAGTGAAGATATGAACTTAAAGTTTTAGCAACTTTGTAAATATGTTCATCTAATAAGTCTAATTGTTAAATTGTTTACCTATATCACTTTGAAAACTAAACATATGTCGTAAAACTGCCAAAATCAAATACATTTATATTAAGTAGGACTATGAAAATTTTGATGAAGGTTCTGATTAGGGCAAATCTGTAATTTTGGCATTTATATATGTTGCAATTCACAATTACGACTAAAATTTTTTAAATATTTTTGAATTATGATGAAAGATTATTTTTGGACTTTTTGCAATATGTATACATTAAAAATAATAGTAGAACTAATATAAAATTATGATATAATTAATTTACTTACTAATAAATATGTGAGGTGAGAAAGTGGAAGATAAAGTTTTAAATATCCTTGAAAGGCTTGAATTAAGATTTACATCAATGGAAAATAAAATTGGTGGAATAGAAGCTAAGATTAATGGGATAGAAAATAAAATTAGTAGAATCGAAGAAGATGTTAAGGTACTTAAACAAGATGTTAAAGAGCTTAAAGAAGGTCAAGAAAGAATTGAGAAGAAATTGGAATCAACACATGAACAAGTGGAAAGAACTGCGGAAGATATAACAAGCATAAAGCATGATCTTAATAATGTTGAAATGATAACATCTAAAAATTGGTATGATATAGCTAAAATAAAAGCAATTAAATAATAATGTGATTTAAAAAGTTTTAGATTCGCTTAGTGTTATATAGCACTGAGCTTTTTTTGCGTCTGAATAATTACCAGTAACCCAGTTATAAAATTATAATTTAATAAAAAAATTTTGTTAGAACCCTTTATATATTTCTTTTTTTGCGTATATATTAATTGGAGGGATAAATATACACTTATAAAAAGAGCAGCTATGCACTACTGAAAAGAGCAGCTATGCTGCAATACGGAACATTTCTACAATGCGGAACTTTTTAAGTGTAAGAAAATTTTTATGAATCAATTTATTAATATATATGAAAGGGATTGATGAATATGAGAGAAAGAAAATACGTTAAATTTAGAGTTGATATGTATGAGGATACAAAATTTAAAATAATAGATAGGATGAGGAATAGAGATCTAATTCACTATGTTTGGAACAGGGTAGTTGTTCTAGCTGGAAAGGTAAATCAAGAGGGAGAGCTATATATGTCAAGAAATATTCCATATACAGTAGAGACTTTATCAATAGAATTTAATAGAGATATCAGTGAAGTAAAATCTGCATTAGATGTTCTAATAAATTTAGAAATGATTGAAATCGTAGATAATAATATATACAAGGTGAAAAACTTTGTAAAGCATCAAAATATTAAAGTTAAAGAAAAAAATGAAATTGTGAAAAAAGAAAATGAGGTAAAAATTGCAGAGGATATTTACATTGATAAAAATGAGAGCATAGAAGTAAGTCCGAAAAATGTGATTCCTATAAAAGAAAAAGAAGAAGTCGATACTAAAGAAAATAAGGACAATGAAATAGCGATTTTAAAAGTAGATGATCAGAAATCAAATAGGGAAAATGAAAGTGATGATAATAGTAGTAATGTGATTGAAGCAAAGAAGGAGGAGAGTGATCAACATAATAATTCTCCTGTAATTTTTGAGGTTAAGAAAAATTCAAGTAAGAAGAAGAAAAGAGTAAATAAAAAGAACAATGAGAGTGATATAGAATCTTATGATGAGCATGTTTCTGATAATATTACAGATAGAGGAAATAAAGATAATGATATCTTTTGGTTTAGTGAAGGCGAAATCATATTGGGGGAAGGAGAACGTACGATAGCAGAGTGGTCTTTTGATTAATAATAACATATATTATGAATATTTTCTTAAAATAGTTGCATAAATTATTTTTTATTGACTTTTCTATAAACTTATAAAAGAAAAGTACGATAAGTATATTAATGAAGTAGTAAGGCACAATTAAAAAATAACAAGTGTTATTTTTGGGGGGCCTAGGAAATGGAGAAATGTATTATGAGTATTGATAGAATAAGTAGATCGACATATATAAATGCATATAACTCGAATAGCAGTAAAGCTGTCGAAAAGACAAAGAAAACTAATGATGTAGATAGAATTGAAATTTCGGAACTTGGAAAAAGTCTTAAAGGTTACTCATTAGATAGTAATATACAGAATGCAAAAAAAATAGCTGATATTAAAAATAAAATAGATAGCGGAACATACAATGTTGATGCAAGATTAACTGCAAAAAGTATGTTAAATGCAATGAAGGAGAGTAAGGCATAAATATGATAAATGAACTTATTAAATTAATACAAAGCCAAGAAGAAGAGTTGCAAAGACTTTTAGAATTATTAGAAACTCAATATAAGATGATAATGAGTAAAGATGTGTTTGGTTTAGAAGGATTAGTTGATAAGATTAATGAATCTGGTAAGAAAATTGCTAAACAAGAGATAGAGAGACGAAACTTAATAGGGGAGAAAAACATTAAGGACATCATTTATAATTCAAATAATGATAAGTTAAAAGAATTGTATGGAAAAATACAGACTACTTTGAATAATACCATCATGAAAAAGGAAACAAATGAAATGTTATTAAAGCAACAAATAGTATTTAATAATAAGATGTTAGAAATAATAAATCCTAGAAGAGAGATGAAGACTTATAATTCATATGGAAATTTATCCAGATAACTATTGCTAAATGGTGAATGAGATTTTAAAGAGATAAATTTTAATAATTAATAATAAGGAAGTTAAATATATACATGGATGTAAGCTAGTGAAGGGCAGGAATAAAAATGGCAGGACTATTGGATACATTTACTATTGCGAGAAGAGGATTAACTGTACAGCAGGGAAATATTAATGTAAGCTCGCATAATATATCGAATATAGATACGGAAGGGTATTCAAGGCAAAGAGCAGTATCAGAGACAACAAGACCTTTTGGTGGAATGTCTAGATTTGATACAACTGGAGTTGGACAGGTTGGTACAGGTGCTGAAATAACATCAATACAAAGAATTAGAGATTACTTTATAGATTATCAATATAGAAGTGCTTCGGGAACTTCTGGGTACTACACTCAGCAAAATCAAACATTATCAAAAGTAGAAGACATTTTTGGTGAACCATCTGACACAGGAATACAGGAACTTACAAGTCAATTTTTTAGCTCATTTCAGGAAGTATCAAAAACTCCAGATAAAGCGGATGTAAAAACAGTAGCTATTAAAAATGCTCAAGCTCTTGCAGATGCAATAAATTATACTTATAATCAGCTGGAAAAAACTAATCAGGATAGCCAAAAGCTTTTAGAGAGTAATGTTACTGATGTTAATAGTTATCTAAATCAGATAAACGAATTAAATAAGGAAATAAGAAGCGTTTCGGCTGTTGGACAGACTCCAAATGATTTAATGGATAAAAGGGATAACCTTGTTGATAAATTAAGCGAAAAATTTGGGATAAAACTTGATAGAGATAGTTTAGACACTATCAATCTTTCATCAACAGAATATCCAGATTCAGCATTTGTAAAATCAGATCCTAATGATACAGACTATTCTAGACTTTCATATATAGATACTGTAACGGCAGCTACAGATTCGTCAGGAAATCTTACGGGAGATGTAACTGTAAAATATTATCCATTAGGAAATGAAAACTCAACACTTCAGACTGTTACAATAAAGACTGGATCAGCAACAGATGCCAAGTCATTAAAAGACGAATTGACGCAATGTAGAATTCTAATAACTGATAAAGACGGAAAATTAACAATGAAAGATAGTAGCAACAAAGAAGTGGAAGTTGGAGATGGAGGAACAGTAAGTGCATCTCAGCTAACAGAACTTAAAACTAAGATCTTTCAGACTTATAAATATGATACAAGTTCTGGAACAGCGGTAAATAATGTGGATAATAATCATGTAAAAGGAGATATCGCGGCAAATCAATCAGCACAAGAGACAATACAAGGATATATGGATAATTTAGATAGGCTTGCAGCAGCGCTTGGTTATAGCGTTAATGCACTGCAAGTAGGAAGTTTGGATACGGCAAATTCTAGTTTGTCAAGTAGTGAACTTATATTTGTAACTTATGATGAGACGAACAAGACAACTACTTCTACAGATAAGGGACTAACAGCAAAGAATATAAGAATTAATGCTAATTTGCTGGCGGATACTAGTAAGTTAAATTGCAATACAAGTTCAGCAAGTGGAGAAGGCGATGGAAAAAGAGCAAATGCTATTGCTAATCTTAATACTATAAAAATGAATTTTAGTAATATAGCAGCTGGAACAGATTTTTCAAAAATTGATAGGAAATCTTTCTTAACTTCAGTTGGAATGTCTGGAACAACTGGATTTTCGGATAATGACTGCTTGAAGTTAAATGCAGGAACAACAGGATCAACAGTAGATTCTTATTATAAAAGTGTAATAAACAATATTGCTGTAGCAACACAGGAAGCAAGTAGGCAGCAGGATAGCCAAGAAGATATATTAGCTGATATTCAAGATCAAAGAAGTCAAGTTTCTGGGGTATCATTGGATGAAGAAACTACAAATTTAATACAATATCAGCATGCTTATCAAGCAAATGCAAAAGTAATATCTACTATAGATGAATTGTTGGATGTTGTAATAAATGGATTGAAAAAGTAGGAGTTAGGAGGATGAATTTATGTCAAGTAGAATAACTAGCAATATTTTAACTTCAAATTATTTGAGAAATATGAAGAAAAATTTAAATAACATGAAAACACTACAAAATCAATTGGCTTCAGGTAAGACAATACAAAAAGCATCAGAAAATCCTTATACAGCATCTAGAAGTATGCAATTAAATACAGAAATGTCTTATAATAAGCAATACAACGAAAATATTAAGGATACGTCTAACTGGCTTGATACAACAGATACAGCGTTAGCACAAATGGGAAATGTTTTTGGAAGGATAGAGACTTTACTTGTTAGTGCAGGAAATGGAGCATATGGAGAAGATCAAAGAGCTGCAATTCAGGATGAAGTTAAAGAAAAAGTTAATGAGTTGTCTCAAATTTTAAATACAAGCTTTGATGGTTCGTATATTTTTGGTGGCACTAAAACGGGTTCTAAACCAACTACTGTTGCTGATGGAAAATTGGTTTATGCAGATCAAAGTGGTAATGGGATTACTAAAACAGCGACAGGATTTAGTATAGATACATCTACTAATCCTATAAAAAGCACTGTAACACCAGCTAATAATATGAAAATAGATGGCATTGTTAAAGATGGAACTACTGTAACCTTAACGGTTAATAATTATAGTAGTGGAAGTGCAGTTGCAGTAACACCGTCACCAACAGTAGATCTGACTAAAATTGGGACAGTAATCGTTCCATCAACTACGCCAGAGACTTTAGAATCACTATTTCAGTCAGCTTTATCGCCTAACTTTAATACAAGTGATGCTAATCAGGCGGCTAATTCTTACAGTTCATTAAATCAAATAGCTTCAGGATTACAAGTTGATATCTCACAAGGAGTGAAAAGTCAATATAATAAAACTGCAAGCGAGATACTAGAGTTTACAGATAAAACTGGAAAGAGCATAAATGTTTCTGAACTTTTAAATACTATAATAAATGATTTAGGGACAAGTGGAAACACAGCAAATTTAACAACAACTGATTTAAAAGATATTCAATCAGTTACAACTAATTTACTGCAAAAGAGATCTGAAGTTGGAACGATGCAAAATAGAATGGATTCTGCACAAGGAAATAACGAAACTGAGAATTATAATATGACGGATATATTATCGAAAACAGAAGATGTAGATTATGCAGAAGCTACTATGAATTACTCAATGATGCAGACTGTGTATACAGCTTCCTTGCAGACAAGCGCGAAGATATTACCAATGACTATATTAAGTTATTTATAGTTAGGAGAATAAAATATGAAATTTATATCTAAAATCCATGGTGAAATAGAATATGAACAAAAAAATATCATTACTTTTAATAAAGGGTTATTAGGATTAAGTGATTTAAAGGAGTTTATACTTTTAGATTTAGAAGATTATGAACCATTTAAATTACTTCAATCATTACAAGATAATGAAATTGCGATGATTGTAACCTCGCCATATGAATTTTTTAAGGATTATGAATTTGTGCTTAGTGAAGAAACTATTAAAAACTTAAAAATAGATTCTCCAGACCAAGTTAATGTAATTACTACAGTGACATTAAATTCAGATATGAAAAAAATAACCACTAACTTGCAAGGGCCTATAGTTATAAATACTTCTAATAATATTGGGGAACAAATAATATTAGATAATCCTAAATATAAAGTAAAAAGTCCTTTAATATAAGGAGGTATATAATGTTAATTATAACTAGAAAAAAAGGTGAATCTCTTATGATTGGAGATGATATTGAAATTGTTATAAGTAAGATAGATGATGGAAGTGTAAAGCTCGGAATAAATGCACCTAAATCTATTCAGATATTAAGAAAAGAAATTTATGAAGAAGTAGAAAACGAGAACAAAGAAGCTAGTAAGATTGATCTTGGTATGTTGAGTAACATAAAGAAAAAATAAGGGCGTATATTATAGGCTCTAAACACGGAGGTATGATAGACATGGATGTTAATAATTTAGCTCAAAAATCAATTAATCTAAATAATTACCAAAATACAACTGTATCAGATTACACGACTGGTAATACAGAAACATCAGGCCAACAAGTGCAAAAAATAGAAACTCAGTCACAAGATGCGAATAATAATGCAAATTTGAACAAACAAAATGAACAATATAATAAGAAAGAGTTAGATGATGCGTTAAAGAAAATTAATAATTTTCTTAAAGATGAAAATACACGTGCAGAATATGATTATTATAAGGATTTGAAGACAACTACTATAAAGATAGTTGATGTGGATACTAAAGAAGTACTATTAGAGGTTCCACCTAAGAAGATTTTAGATATGGTTGCGAGTATGATGAGGCAAGTTGGATTACTGGATAAAAAAGCTTGATTTAAAATCTAAGGAGGCAGACTTTATTGGAATTTAAATTAAATAAAATTGATACAGACATAAGAAAAAAGATGCAGGAAGATATAAAAGAAGAAAAAGTACATTCTGGTAAAAGTATAAATATAAAGAAAGATATAAAAGATGAAAAGAGTAAATATCAGGAAGATTTAAAAGAAAATGAACGTGAAAAAAAATATATTACAATAGAGGGTGTAAAGTACAATAATAAGAATATAGATGTGAAAGTTGAAAAAGTAGAGGAATTAAAAGAAGATAATTCCAAGGGTAGAATTTTAGACAAAAAGAAATAGGAGGAATTGGAATGTATTCTAATGGATATAATGTCTACAAAAATAATGCTGTAAATTATGCTTCTAAAGAACAACTACTGTTAATGCTAGTTGAAGGTGCAGTAAAGTTTTGCAAGATAGCTAGACAAGCTATAATAGATAAGGATGTTAAAAAAGCTCATAATGCTCTTATAAGAACGCAAGATATTTTTTCGGAACTTATGATAAGTTTAGATACAAGCGTAGGGGATTGGGCAGTTCAATTATTTAATGTCTATGCCTTTATTAAAGAGAAGTTAGTTGAAGCTAATATGAGTAAAAATCTAGAAATAATAGATGAAATACTTCCTCTTATAGAAGATATAAATGAAACGTGGAAAGAAGCTTATGTAAGAGCAAAGAAATAATATAATACAATTTGGGTGATAAGGGAGTGATTTAAAATGTCAAGTATACAGAGAATAACTGGTACTAATTCAGGTTTAGATGTAGATACATTAGTTAAAACTGCTCTTAAGGGAGACCAGAGTAAAATTGATAAAGAAGTACAAAATCAGAAAGTTATGCAATATCAACAAGATCAATACAAACAAATAATGAGCGATGCATCAAACTTCTATGATAAATATTTTGATGTGCTAAAAAGTGGAAGTATGATGTCAACAAGTACTTATCAAACAGAGACTTTTACATCAAGCGATGGGACAAAGGTAACTGCTAAAGGATTAGCAGGAGCAAAACTTGATAATTATACAATTTCAGTAACGCAACTAGCGTCTAAAGCAACGGATAATTTGACAAGCAGTGAAACTGGAAATGTGAAAATATCAATAGGTACAGCGTCGGTGAAATTTCTTGCTAGTGCTGATGGGAATACAACAGTAAAGAACTATAATGATGCAGTAGCGGCTGAGAAAACTAGGTTAACTAATGAAATAAAAGCAACAACAGATGCAACGATAAAGGCAAATTCTCAAAAACAATTAGATGATTTAAATAATAATGTAATAACAGCTCAATATAGTGAATTTTCTAAAAATGTAAGCTTTACAGCAAGTTCGTTTGGAGGAACAGGATTTACGCTTAGTCGTATTGATAGTAACGGTGCTGTTACAGCAACTCATTCAAAGGCAGAAGACAAATATCTTGAAGCTATTATAAAAAATAGTAGTGGTACTGTATATACTATAAGTAGTTCTGATAAAAAGACAAGTAATAGTATAACAATCGATAATGTACAGTTCGATTTTAAGTCAGTCGGTGCATCAACATCTACACCACCAACTGCAAGCTTAAACGATATAAGTACATTAACTGCAGCAACAGTTGGTGGTGATGCAAGTCCAATAACGGAATTAACAGCGTTAGCTGAAGATACGACAAGCACTAAAACAACAGCAACAGATGGAACCAAAACAACAGTGACAACATCTGGGACAAAAACGACTACGAGAGTAACAACTAGCGCTGGGGCTACAACAACTACAACAACCGATACAAGTCAACCAGGAATAACAAGTGTTATAGATAAAAATGGGATAATAACAACAACAGATACAAGTAAGTCAGGATCGGGATCCGGATATACTTTAAAAACCGTGAAAGCTGGAACAACTACAACAACAACTAAAACTAATGATGATGGAACTATACCAATAACTAAAACAATAGAAACAAGTGGGACGACTATAACAACCACAACAACATTGAAAAGTGGAGCAACCACTACAACTAAAAAGGAAGTAAATGATGGAAGTAATATATCGACAACCACTACAAATGAAGAAGAAGGACCAAACGGAACAAAAACAACGGTAATAGAAGCTGCTAATGGAATAGCAACAAATACTACAACAACAGATTTAAAAGTTGGATCAGATGGGAAAACAACTAAGATCGTAACAACATCTAACGGAACAACAATGACACAATTAACGGCATTGTCACATTTGCCAGATGATAGCACAACGGTAACGGCAGGAGACGGAACCAAGACAACAACAGCAACAGCTGGAGATGGAACCAAAACAACAACAGTAACCGCTACAGATGGGACCAAAACAACAACAAAATATGCAGTGGATGGAATAACTAAAACAGATCAAACAGTGACAGGGACAGATGGAACCAAAACAACAATAAAATATGCGACAGATGGAACAACTAAAGTATATCAAACAGTAATAGCAACAGATGGAACCATAACAACAACAAAATACGCAGCAGATGGAACAACAGAAACAAATAAAACAGTAACTACTGCAGCTGCTTATAGTACACCAACTACACTTAGTGGATCAACAGATGTTTCGGCTTTAAAAGATAAAATTGTAAAATTTGTTGATGATTACAATACGTTGCTAAGTAGTATTAATACAAAGATTTTTGAGACAAGAGATAAAGATTATATGCCTTTAACTGATGAGCAAAAGGCAGCAATGACGGATTCTCAGATAACTGCTTGGGAGAAAAAAGCGCAAACAGGGTTACTTAGAAAGGATAGTGATCTTCAAAGGATTGCAAGTGAAATGAAAAGTGCTATATCAACTGTTGTGTCGGGGTCAGGGTTAAGCTTGGAAAAGATAGGGATAACACCTGTTAAAGATTATACAGATAAAAATGGGATGCTTACTGTTAATGAAGATAAGTTAACTCAAGCGCTAGAGGATAATGGAGGAGATGTAAAAGACTTATTCATAAGGGCGGCATCGTCTACAGACAGTGGGGGAGCATTAACTCAGCTTAAATCGGCGTTATATAGTGAATTTAAAACAAGTACATCATCATTATCTCAAAAAGCTGGATTGGTTGGAAGTAGTACGGAATTTGATAACACATTAACCAAGAGTATATACAAGAAAAAGCAGCTGATAGCAGATTTAAATAGTGCGTTAACAGATAAAGAAAATGCATTATATAAAAAATATTCGAATTTAGAAACAGCTATGGAAAATATAAATGCGCAGAAATCATCACTAGCAAGTATGCTTGGTACAAGCTAATTTTATTAAACAATTTATAAGATAATATGACTCACAAAATAAGATAGTGGGAGATAAATTATGAACTTGCAGGAATACCTAGAAGAGTATAAAGATATAACTTTAAAATTAATGGATAAAAATCTTAATAATAATGAAGTTGACTCATTTATCGTTAGAAGAGGAGAAATTCTTAAAATACTTAATGAATCCAGTTTTGATAAAGATGAGATTAGAAGAATTGGAGATTCGTTGAACTTGTTAAAACTAGAAGATGAGTTGCAAAATTTTATGAAAAAAGAAATGGTAAATATAAAAAGAGAAATAGATAAGTTAAGGAAAACGAAACAGGCTAATATGCAATACAATCATTTTGAAAATAGAGCAAGAGTATTTAATAAAAGTATTTAAAATAATTTAGAAAATACTATAAAGTATTGAAATTTATTCACGAACATATAAATATAAGATTTAGAAACTATTACAAAAAAAAATTAAAATAATGTCTAAAGTAGTAGTTAATTAAATCGAATATAAAAATATAAAGCTTATAAGCTATTAACTCTTAAGAGTTGATATAAAAAATAAAGTATGGACATGGAAGTCCTAAGCTTAAAATCAAGGAGGAATATATTATGATAATTAATCACAATCTTATGGCAAATAATGCAATCAGAAGCATGAATTCTAATTCTGCTACTGCAAGTAAATCAATGCAAAAACTTTCTTCAGGTCTTAGAATAAACAGCGCAGCTGATGATGCAGCTGGACTTGCTATATCTGAAAAAATGAGAGGGCAAATAAGAGGTCTTGATCAAGCTTCTTCTAATGCTCAAGATGGTATATCTATGACTCAAACAGCAGAAGGCGCTTTAAATGAAACTCAAAGTATACTTCAAAGAATGAGAGAACTTTCTAACCAAGCAGCAAATGGAACTAATACAACAGATGATAGAGGCTCTATCCAAGATGAAATGAACCAATTGACTTCTGAAATTAACAGAATAGGTAATACTACTGAATTTAATACTCAAAAGTTATTAAATGGTGGTATTGGTTCAACTGATGGACAAAAGATTACTCAAGCTACTAGTGCTAAAATTGCAGGAGCTGGTACGTTTGCAGCAGCTACAGCAACTTCACCAGGAAATACTGCAACTATTAAAGTAGATAATCAAACATTTAACTTTACTGCTTCGGCAACAGCAACAAGTGTTGATAAAACTATAGCTGCTTTAAAAGATATAACTTCAGGTGGAACAAAGCTTTCAGATTTAGTTGATATAACAAATGATAGTGGTAAGATTGTATTCACTGCTAAATCAAGCGGAAGCACAAGCGAAATTAAGATTACAGCTGGTACTGGAGCAGGTACAGCGTTAACTTTAGGCGGTGCTACTACAATAGACAAGACAGGAGATCCAACTACAATAGAAAGAGCTGGACTTGAGGCAACAAATAAACTTGGAGCTTCAGCAGATGCAACTATTAGTAAAGGTGATTCAATAAAGATAACAATAGGAAGCGATAGTGCTGTAACTGTAGATTTAAATACAGTAGCAGATAAGACTTATAAAACTAATACAGGTGTAGACACTAATGAAAAGCAAGCGGCAATGGATGATTTAATCAAAGATGTAAATGCTGCAATACAAAAGGCAGGATTATCTGATAAAGTTGAAGCTTCATTATCAAAAGATAATAAGGTTCAATTTATTTCAAAGACTGGTGCAGATATTTCTATTGCCAATGGTACAGGAACTCCATTAAGTACACTAGGTACAGGATTCTCAACTGTTAAAAATGTAGAACAAGTTGTTGGACCTGGAGCTGAAGGTAGTGGATTTACAACTACATTCCAAATAGGTGCTAACAAAGGTCAATCAATGTCATTAAGTATAAATGATATGAGAGCAGCAGCACTTGGAATCACAGGAAATGCAGGACAAGCTGGCTTCACTAGCTCAAATACTGTAACAGATGGTACAGACGATACTAAGCAAGAAGCTGCTTTAGATGTTACTACAAAAGATAATGCGTCAAAAGCACTTGCTACTCTTGATAAAGCTATATCTAAAGTTTCGACTGAAAGAGGTAAGTTAGGTGCTATACAAAACAGATTAGAACATACAATAAATAACCTTGGAACTTCATCAGAAAACTTAACATCAGCAGAATCAAGAATTAGAGATGTTGATATGGCGAAAGAAATGTCGACATATTCAAAGAACAATATTCTTTCCCAGGCTGCTCAAGCTATGCTTGCTCAAGCTAATCAACAACCTCAACAAGTTCTTTCATTATTAAGATAAATTTAAATTAAAAAAGAGTCAGGAGTTTTCTCTTGGCTCTTTTTTAAAAGAATTGTTAGTATAGAAAATCATAAATTTTATGATGATTTCCTATAGTGCTAATTTTTATACAAACAAATGAAAGGAAGAATGATTATGTTATTAAGTATAGGAATGATGGTTAAAAATGAAGAGAAATATTTAGATAAGTGTTTAGCTTCATTAATACCAATTCTTGATAATCTTGATTCTGAGCTAATAATTGTGGATACAGGTTCTACAGATAAGACCGTAGAAATTGCTAAAAAGTATACAGATAAAGTTTATTTTCATGAATGGAATAATAATTTCTCAGAAATGAGAAATATTACGTTGGAATATTGTAGTGGAGAATGGTTTTTTTGTGTAGATGGAGATGAGGTGGTTGAGAACTGTGATGAGATTATATCATTTTTTAAACAAAAAATATATAAAGACTATAAGTCAGCGAGTATATATGTTAAAAACCTATCAAGTTTAGATGATGAAAAAGATTTCAGTATATTTCCATCATTGAGATTGTTTAAAAAAGATAAAGATTTTAAGTATGTTAATGCAATCCATAATCAACCTTTATACAAGGAGCCTATTAAAGTACTTGCAACAATTCTTAAACATTATGGGTATATTAGCACAGATGAAGAGTTAATGGAAAGAAAATTTAAAAGAACAGCAACTATGCTAAAGAGTGAGTTGGAAAAGGACCCGGAAAATATATATTTTTTGTATCAATTATCAGTGAGTTATGGTATGCATAAGCAGTATGATAAAGCAGTTGAATATATTCAGAAGGCGTATGATAAATATATCTATAAAAAAGAAGATATAAATAAATATATATATTTATATCCCCAATTATGTCTTTGTTACATTAGTATAAATGATTATTTAAATGTTAAAAAGTATGCTAATGAATGTTTGAAATACAAAGAATTAATAGATATATACTATTATTTGGGTATGGCGACTATGTTGCTAAAGGATAACGAAGAGGCAGATTTATCCTTTAAATCATATTTGAAGCTTTATGAGGACTATTATGTTTCAGAAAAAGATGTGAGTATTATTGATTACACAATTGGAAAAGTAGATGAAGTTTATTATTGTCTATATAAATTAAGTAGAGAAGCAGGGGAATATGAAAGAGCTGGGAATTATTTATTAAAAATAGAAGATGTTCATCAATATGATATATGTGGAAACATTGTGGATTTGTATATCGAAACAAATGAATATCACTATTTAAAGGAATATGAGCAACGATTACTGGCTGAAGATGACAATAATACAGTTATAAAGAAATTCTATAGTGAGTTAGAAATTAAGAAATTAAAGCTGAAAAATGAAGAAGTAGGTATGTTAACAGAATTATTTGTTGATGGAAATACAACGTATAATTACTTGAATAAAATAAGATTAGATTATATGAAGGAAAAATATATTGATATTGATTTGATACATGCACTATTGAAAAAAATTGATTTACAAAACCAACCATTTTACTTTGCAGATTTGATTTACTATTTAATGATTAATGGATTCGATATTTCAAATGAAATTATTGAATTTAATTTTATGAAAATAAATGAGTATTTTGAATATTTGAAAACCAAATATAATGATTTTGATGAAATAATTTATAAATATATACTGAAATTTAAAGAAAATGATGAATTTATTCATGTAAGGATTAATAAAGAACTATGCAGATATATAATATTACTTGATAAATTAGAGGAAAGTAAGCTTATAGAAATTTATAAAATTTATATAAATATAGGTGTAGAATATATAAATTACGTATATAGTAAATTCATGTTAGAAAATGAACGTTGGCAAGAAGTTAGAACGGAAGAAGAAATGTTTTTTGTTTATATGAATAAAGCGAAGTTTTATAAAAATATTGATAAAAAGATTTATATTAAATACTTAAGAAAAGCATTGAGTGTTTATCCGTACATGAACGATCTAATAAGATATTTATTGGATGAAGAGAAAAGAACAATTCAGAAGAATGATATTGAACTTAGTGAATATAAAAGTAAAATAAAAGATGAAATAAAAATGTTTATTAGCAATAAAGCATTTGAAAATGCCGAGTTGTTAATAAAAGAATATGAGAAAATTATCAATAATGATTTGGAAATACTTTTGTTTAAATCACAAGTCACAAGTGGAAAATTAAAAAGATAGTGATTATGTAAACTATAATAGAGTATGAGATATATTTTATGAATTTAAGATTTAATCAGTTATGCGGTTCTATACAGGATTGATAATTGAAATTAACTTTAATATAGTAAAAAATATATCTCACTCAAATTGATAAAAAGTATTTTTTAATAAATAATTCTAACTTTTTAAAATATTTTAGGGAAGTGATAAAGTGATTAATGAAAGTGAGATAAAGAAGCAGATAATGGAAAATATACAGTATCTTATTGATAATAAAATGCTGAATGAAGCAATGCGGTTAATAGATGAATATTCACAAATAAATCCAGACGATATAGAATTATATTCCATTAGAGCAGTTGTTTTGTTAATTCAGGAGCGGTTTGTTGAGGCGGAAGAAATATTGATACAGGCACTTAATATCAATGATAGAAATTTTGATTTAAATTATAATTTAGCTTATCTTTATGAAAAATCTGAAAAGTTTAGTAGTGCCTTAAAATATTATAAAAAGGCATTAGAAACTTGTAATGATGAAGAATTAAAATTATATATCATTAATTATATTAAAACAATGTCTCCGGAACATGATATTTTAGAGGTGAAAAATAAAAAGAAATTGGTGTTTTTTGTAAAAAAAGGAATGGATAGTTTCTTGGGAGATATAATTTCTAGATTATCAGACGAATATGAAATTAAAAAGATGATTATAGAAGATTATAAAAAAATTGATGAAGGCTTAGAATGGGCAGACATATGTTGGTTTGAATGGTGTGATGAACTTTTGGATTATGGAAGTAAACATAAGCTATCTGAAAGCAAAATAATTATCTGTAGACTGCATAGTTATGAAGCTTTTGTAGGGTATCCTAATATGGTTAAATGGGAAAGTGTTGATAAAATCATATTTGTAGGAGAGAATATAAAAAAGTTTGTAATGGAAAAGTATAAGATAGATGAAAGTAAAACTGTGCTTATTCCAAATGGTGTTAACATTGATGAATACACATTTAAAGAGAGGAAGTCTGGGTTCAATATAGCTTATGTAGGATATATTAACTATAAAAAGGGACCTATGCTATTATTACATACGTTCAAAGCTATTTATGATAAAGATCATAGATATAAATTATATATTGCAGGACAATTTCAAGATGATAGAGATGTCTTATATTTCCAACAGATGATAAAAGAATTTGGAATTGAGAAAAATGTATGTTATGAAGGTTGGCAGGATAATTTGGACAAATGGCTTGAAGATAAAAATTACATATTATGTACAAGCGTACTTGAATCTCAAAATATGAGTGTTATGCAAGCAATGGCAAAAGGAATAAAACCTATTATACATAATTTTGTTGGGGCTAAAGATATATATGATAATAAGTATATATGGAATACTATAGATGAAGCTATGAAAATGATATTTTCAAGTGAATATAATTCTAAAGAATATAGGTTGTTTGTTGAAAAAAATTATTCTATAAATAAAGAAATTAATAAAATTAAATCAAATATTAAAATGTGGATTAGCGAAAAGAATAATATTAATACGGAAAGACCTCTTGTAACTGTAGGAATTACAAATTATAATTATAGTAAATATCTAGATGAATGTATAAATTCAGTATTAAATCAAACTTATGAGAATATTGAAATATTGATTATAGATGATTGTTCAACTGATGATTCGATTGAGAAAATAAAAAGTTATACTAAGAATTATAAAAATATTAGAGCCATATTTCATGGAAAAAATAGTGGGAGTGTAATTCAATCATATAGAGAGGTGATAAAATACTCACAAGGAGAGTATTTTCAGTTTATCAATTCAGATGATTTATATAGTAATAATAGAGCAATAGAAGAAACTATCCAAGTATTTATAAATAATCTAGAAGTAGATTATGTATATACTGATCTAAGGATAGTTGATGAAAATTTGAAATTAATTGATATATGGAGATATAAACAGTATACAGATAATGAAATTATTAATTTAGTATTTAATAGAGGCGGATCTGGAGTTATGCCTATGATTGGAATGTATAGAACCAGTTTTTATAGAAGTAGGAATATAGAGTGGTATCATGAAGTTGAAAATGAATCTGCTGGAGATACATTAAATACTTTATTTAATATAAAACAAGGTTGGAAGTATAAATATTTAGATAAAGATTTATATAGTTATAGACAACATGGAGAAAGCTTAACATATGATTTGAAGAAAAGGATAAAATCAATAATTTCTGTACTTGAATATATTATAAATAATTTCGATGAAAATATTTATCTTGAAAATTATAAATTTAAGAGTATTAGTAACAATGAAAAAGAAAAGCTTAAAAATTATACTATCGGAAAATTTTACTTGAACTTATTTAAGTATTACCATGAGGGAAAATGGAAGCCTCCTTACGGTGAAATTAGTTTTAATAAAGAGGTTTTAAGTGGTTTATTAGATCCTTTATTAAAAAAAGTGGAAAGATATATTTTAAAAGTAAATGGATATTATGATTGTAGTAATATATTAAATGAATTAAAAGTATACTCAAAAAAAATATATATAAATTCTGATAATGAGGATGAATATATATATAGTTATTCTCTAAATAAAAGAAAAGTTATGTTAGATAAATATAAAGATTCCCATATCGGTAAAAAATATAATGTTCTCATATATTCACCTAATAATGGAGCTTGGAAATATAGCTTTATATCTTGGAAGAAGGCATTTGAACACATGGGAATGAGTGTTACAATAATATATGATATTGATAAGAACTATAACTACAGTAATAATGATATTTTTATATCTATTGCAAATAAAGCACATTTTGAAAAAATAAGTATGAATTTGAGTATTTTATCTATTAGAAATAAGATTGGGATAGCGTCAAAAGAAATTTATTATAATGATAAAAATTCTCTAGAAGACGAAGCAATGTTGGAACTTTTGATAGAAACTAAATTTTTTGATTTTCTTATTTCATCTTTTAGTGAGGTGGGAATAGATTACATATTTAATAAATGGATAAATAAAGGTATAAAAATATATAGTGTACCATTTTCGTTTAATCCATTAATTCATTATCCAGAGAAGAAAACTAAATTATATGATTATTTCTTTGTAGGGACTAATAGCTATCTTAAAGTTGATGAGACTAAAAAATACTTGATGCCAATTGTTAATAATTTCAATGGTATGTTATGCGGAACAGGATGGGGAGCTAATGTCAAAGAGCTTGATCCAATGACAGTGAGAAATTATTATAATGGTGCAAAAATAAATTTGAATTTTCATTTACAAATTCAAAAAGATATAGAAAATGAAATTAATGAAAGAACTTATATAATTGCAGCATGTGGAGGGTTTCAATTAGTAGATAATCCTAAAATTTTGAATAAATTTTATAATTCAAATGAGTTGGCTGTAGCATATGATGAAAAAGATTATTATAATAAATTTATTTATTATTTGAATAATCAAAAAGAACGTGAAGAGATGGCTTTTAATTCATTAGTAAAAACGTATGATAATGATTATAGTATTTTTAATAGAATAAATAGTATATTGCAAAAATGTGTATTTTAAAATGTACTTTTGAGGATGGTTTAGGTGAAGAATAAGTTTAGTTTTAGAGAATTGGATTGGGATACAAATTATTTTGGAGTGTCAAGTGGTAGAGTTAGTTTAGTAGTACAATTGACAGTGGTGATTGGACAAAAATAATAAATTTGATGAGTGAAAAAGAGTTTAATACAATTGATAATATTAATAATGATGCGTCTAACAATTTATTGATATCAAATATGAAAAATACATTTTTGACTGATATTAATTTTCAATTCATTAAGACCATTAATAAAAACGAATTAAAAAAAGATAAATTACCTCCTAATTATACACTAATAATTAGCAATTCAATTGAATATGATGAAAATATATTAGAAATAAGCAAAAATGTTTATAAATATTCAAGGTTTTATAATGACCCGTTTATAGATGAGATGAAGGCAAGAAGGGTATATGTTTTATGGGCAAAAAATTCGTTCGAAAATGATAAAAAGTATTTCTTAAAATTGAAGGATAATTCTAAAACCATAGGATATATTCTATTTAATATAGATATAAAACTTAAATGTGTTAATATTGAATTGATAGCAGTAGATTCCAAATACCAAAACAGAATGATTGGTAACTTAATGATTGTTATGTTGGAAGATTATTTGATTAATGAATTTAATAATATCGATATTATTAAAGTAGGTACTCAGGGCAATAATATGAATGCTATAAATCTATATACAACTAGAGGGTTTAAAGTAAGAGAAATAAGAACAATTTATCATTTTTGGAATAAGTAAGAGAAAAATTAGTTTTTTAATAAAATATATATTTTGAAGTTGGAATTCAATATAACTATTATATGTATATTAAAAAACACGAATTTATATTTAGTTGTAAATTAATATTATGTTAATTATTTTTTATAGAAATATAATTAAATATACTATAGATTTAAATTTATAAAAAATATAAAAGTATAATTTATTGCATTCTTGGAGCTTTTGCTTCGGATAAAATTCGGCATCTAAATGAGTATTTTATATGTAATTAATAAAATATTTTACTAAGAAATAAAAAACGAAAAGGAAGAATAAGTAAAGGATATGAATTGAAAATATGTTATCTTTATGTATGATAGTTAAAAATGAAGAGGAAAATCTTAAGAGCTGTTTACCTAAAGTGTTAACTTTTATAAATGAAATAATAATAGTTGATACAGGTTCTAGTGACAATACAAAAATGGTTGCAAAGGAATTTGGAGCTAAGATTTACGATTTTAAATGGTGCAATGATTTTTCAAAGGCTAGAAATTTTTCGATATCGAAAGCATCAAACGATTGTGTATTGGTGTTAGATGCAGATGAGTTTGTTTTAAATTTTAATAAAGATATTGTATATGAATTTATAAGTAATCCTGAAAATGAAAATAAAGTTGGTAGAATTCAGAGAATTAATATCATGGAAGATTCTAATGGTAGTAAAAATTATATAGAGAGAGTAAATAGGCTTTTTAATAAAAAATATTTCTGCTATGATGGTATAATTCATGAGCAATTAGTAGCATTAAACGGTAAGGAATATGAAACAGAGAATGTAGATATAAAGGTTGATCATGTTGGATATACAAAAGATGAACTGAACAGGACGCATAAGCTAAAGCGAAATATAGATATGTTACAAGAAGCTCTAAAAAATAATACACGAGATCCATATATATACTATCAATTAGGTAAATCTTATTATATGCTTCAAAATTACTCAAAGGCTTCCATTTACTTTGAAAAAGCATTAGAATTTCAATTGGATTTTAGGTTAGAATATGTAGAAAATTTAGTAGAGACTTATGGATATTCTTTAATTAACAGCGAACGATATTCAGACGCTCTTATTTTAGAAAATTGTTTTGAAATATATTCGAATTCGGCTGATTTTAATTTTATAATGGGATTGATATATATGAATAATGCTAAATTTACAAAAGCTGTAGAGTGTTTTTTAGAATGCACTAAATTTAATCAAAGTAAAGTAGAAGGTGTGACATCATTTATAGCTTACTATAATATAGGTGTTATATATGAAGTGTTGGGTTTTAAAGAAAAGGCTATAGAATACTATTCTATGTGTGATGATTATGAAGCTGCAAAAAAGAGACTTAACATGCTAATAATATAGTTTGGGTAAGGGAACTAGAAAAATAAAGAGGATTTAGAGATAAGTATGTGATTATGAATGAAAGAGAAGAGTTAGAAAAAGAGTTAAAAGAAGAATTACAATGGGTTAAATATAGACAGAGAATGCTTGACGTTATAGAAGAAAAATTAACAAAAATGAAAAATATAGCAGAACAAGCTAGAGAGAAAAATCTTATTGAAAGTGAATTAAGGGAATTAAACATTGAATTAAATAATTTATCAGAACAGGTCAAAGCAATAGATAGTGAAAGTAAAATCATTAGTGAGTGGAGAATATTAGAATAAGCATTAATGAAAATATCAATTAATGCTTATTTTTTAAATTAAAAAATAGGAAATAAAGAAGAATGTAGCAGAAGTATTACTAAAGGAATAATTTAGGATTACGATAATAAATTATAGTTATTAAGAGAAAGGATATGATTTTATGGATATAGCTACAATGTCAATAGGTATGCATCAAGCATTGTTACAGAATGAGGTGTCAATATCTGTTGCTAAATTGGCGATGAATAGCAACGCTCAAACAGCAGAAAATCAAATTGCTGATATAAAGAATAGCAATAATATGGCTATTGATGCAAGTAGGGGCAATAATATAGATGTAAGAGTATAAATAAAGAAGAAAAGGAGGAGGTGCGATATGAGGCTTACTCATAACATGTATTCTTTAAGTATATATAAAACATATAGAAATAGGATTAAAGATGAATCTAAAGCCTTGGGTAATATTAGTAATGGAACTAAATTGAATTCTGCAAAAGACAATCCAGGTAAAATAGGAAAAAATGAAACTTTAAAGATACAAGTAATGACGAATGATGCAGCAAGTAAAAATATTCAAGATGCAAATTCAATGCTTCAAACTTTTGATGGCTCGCTTCAAGAGATTAATGATAATCTTTGTAGAATGAGAGAATTATCGGTTAGTGCTGGCTCCGGAGCCATAACTGATGAGGATAAGGAAAGTATTCAAAATGAAATTGACAGCATAAAGAAAAATATAAATGATTTAGCTAACAATACAGAATTTAACGGTATAAAATTATCTGTAGCTAGTCCGACAGCTTTGAATGAAAATTCTACAGGGTCAATAAAATCTACAACAGGAACCATGGATGATGAAAGTATTCAGATACCATTTTTTGATGTAACTTGTGAAAATTTAGGAATTAGCGATTTGGACGTGAATAATTTAAATTCATCTGTTGGTGCTATCGATAATGCTACTAAAATGGTTAGTAAATTTAGAAGTAGATATGGTTCTATACAAAATAGATTGGAAGGAACAGGTGAATACTTAAGCGAGAAAGACACGTGTGTTCAAACAGCTCAAAGTAGAATTGGTGACTCAGATATTGCAGAAGAAATGATGAACTATTCTAAAAACCAATTATTAGTTAATTCTTCAATTGGTTTAATGGCACAAAGTAATAATTTCCCTAAAGATGTATTAAATATTTTAGGGAATGTTAAATAAATCATTAATAATTTAATTCTTAAGAAATAAACTATAGTAAATCTTAATGTTAGAATTACTATAGTTTATTTTTTTGAAACTAAAATAAATGATTTAAACAATTTTAATGGATAATTTTGTGAAATATTAGATTTATATTTATAGAAAATTCTATTATCGAAAATTATTGGATAAATTATAATGAAATTTATAATTTATTAGATGATTTTATCGAAAATTAAAAATAACTGTGGTTAAATAAACCAAAATACATTATAATTTAAAAGGACAAATTATATTGATACTAGCACACTTATTGAAAAATAAGGCCGCAAAGCCATGAGTCTAAGGAAAATTTTATTTTCTATGATTGTCAGGTTGCCAAAATATAAAGTGAAACTTAGTTCTTAGCTTCATGAAAAAATTTATATTGAAGACTAATTGAACTTATTTAATGTCGTGTTATTGTTATCTCGAATATTAATGAAGAATATTGGAAAATAAGATTTTTCATTTTGTTTGATTTGTTTTATTGTTTGTTAATATGCGAGTATTACAAAACTAGGCATAAGATAATTATATATATGTTGCCCAAATAATTCTTCATGATAATTCTAGAGATATTGCAAGAATTTTAGCTGTAATTATGAATTGAGAAATGTGTATTGTGAATTGCAACATATTAATAAAGTTTATATTTATTTTGCTTTAAACATTTTTGGTGCCTATAATTTATAGACACCTTTTATTTTTTAGATATATGGTAGGCCACAGTACGGATAAATACGGCAGAAAGTCTAAAAATGGCATTTAATTTATTTTAGAAGATTTATTATGTGGGGGAATATTACAATAAAACCAAAAAAAATCGGAATTAGTAAATAAATTGGAAAACATTTTTCAAAAAATTATAGATAAAATTGCATAGTTATTCTATAATTAAATTATTAATTGGTCAAAATAAATTGTAATATTTTACTCAGGTAAAAATTGTGAGGAAAAAAGCATTTTATTTTACATATTTCTAATAATGTGTAAAATAAAATATTTGTACTGAAAGTTTTAGATATTTATGCAAGTAGAAGGCGAAATGTAAGGATGTGAATTTATGGCAATACAATCTATTAGTTCAGATGCTACTTATGATTTGATTAAACAAGGCATTAAAGCATCAAATGTTAGAGCTAAAACAATTGCTAATAATATGGCAAATGTCAATACGAAAGATTATAAGAGATTTAATGTAGTATTTGAGGAAAATTTAAAGAATCAGGGAGATTTTTCAAAATTAGAGTTAAAACGCACTAATCCACGTCACTTTTCAAGTAGTGATTCAAATAGCGGTGATAATATATCAATTGAACAGGATAAGAGTACTAGCATGAGAAGTGATGGAAATAATGTTGATTTAGATATAGAAAAGGTAAATCAAGCAGCAAATACTCTTAAATATAATGCGTTAATAACTGACATAAATAATAAATTTAATAATTTAAAAACTGTTATTAAATAGTGATAAACAATACATAATTAGGAATTATATTTAGACAAGCTATGAAATTTGGAATTATTGATTAGATAAAGGAGGATTATAAATGAATGCATTTACTTCCATGCAAATAAGTGCAACGGGTCTTTCAGCAGAAAGATTAAGAATGGATACTATAACTTCTAATATGGCGAATGCAAGTACAACAAGAAGTGCAGATGGCAAAGGCCCATATGTAAGAAAAGTAGCTGTATTTCAAGAGGCTCTTGATGCTAATAAGGATATGGCAGGAGTTAAAGCAGTTAAAATTGAAAATGATCCATCACCTTTAAGAAAGGTATATGACCCAACGCATCCAGATGCAGATAGCAATGGATACGTTACAATGCCAAATGTGAATGTATTAAATGAAATGGCAGATATGATGGTAGCAACTAGATCTTACGAGGCAAATGTTGATACTTTTAATGCTTTAAAGAGCATGTTTTCAAAGGCTTTAGAAATTGGTAAGTAGGGGGATGAAAAATGAGAATAGAAGATAAGTTTGCACAAAATGAAATTATATTTAATAATAAATTTAAAGATATCAATAGTGATAAGAGCAATAATGAAAGCAATAACTCAGTTAATTTTGGAGATGTCTTAAAAAAGGCAGTAGATGATACCAACGGTAAGATGACACAAGCTGATGAAACTGCAACAAAGTTTATTAAAGGTGATGATGTTAATATTGATGAAGTTATGGTTAAGAATCAGGAGGCTAGTTTGAGTCTTCAGTTTTTAGCACAAACTAGAGACAAGTTATTGGACGGATATAATCAATTATCGAGGTTGCAATTGTAGTAAGGTGAGGAGAGCTTAATAATGAAAAAACTTTTAGAAAAAGTTAAGGGGCTTTTGGAAAAGTTTAAATCCAAGAATAAGAAGATAAAAGCTGCTATAATAGTAGCAATCGTGGCAGTTATTATTGCAATTATAAGTGGGATTTTTTACTCATCTTCTAACAAATATCAAGTACTATTTTCTGATCTTGATGCAGCTGATGCTCAAACTGTCGTTAATAGTTTAAATGAAAAAAAAGTTGATACTAAAATAGATAGTAACACAAATACGATTTGGGTTCCTAAGGATCAAGTGGATAAATTAAGGTTGGAGCTAGCACCAACTTTGACATCTGGAAGTAAAGGCTATGAATTAATGGATAGTGGAAGTTCCTTTGGAATGACGGATGAAGAATTTAAAATAAAAAAAGTTAGAATGCAGCAAGGTGAGTTGGAAAAGACAATAAAAAGTTTTCCACAAGTAGAAGAAGCAAGAGTACATATAACTGAAGCTAAGGATTCTGTTTTTGTAAAGGACAAAGAACCTGGAAAAGCAGCAGTTTACCTAAAATTAAAAAAGGGGACAACTATTGGTGAAGATCAAGTCAAATCAATAGTAGCTCTAGTATCTGGAGCAACTGAAAACATACCAAGAGAAAATATAGATGTTATAGACGATAACATGAATTTACTTACTAAGGATATAAATTCAGATCAAAATAATTCAGTAAGTTCTGAAGCAATATCAAAGCAACAAGATGCTGAAAAAGCATATGAAGATAGGATGCAAAAGGCAATTGTTAGTTTATTAGAACCAATTGTTGGTAAAGGGAAAGTTAAGGCTACTGTTAATGTAAACTTAGATTTTGATTCAAAACAAAAGACACAAACAGTAGTAGATCCGAATAAAGTAATTGTAAGCCAAGAAAATTCAAAGGAATCAAATAACTCAGGATCAACAACTACAAGTCAAAGTCCTGTTGATAATAATATGAGTAATACAACTACGGCCACAAATAATACCCCTTCGACTTCAAGTAAGGAAGATCAGAAGACAAATTATGAAGTGGGCAAAAGTGAATCTAAAGTTATTAGCGCACCAGGAGAAGTTAAAAGACTTACAGCATCAGTTGTGATTGATGGAAATTTAGATGCTGCGACGCAACAGACACTTGAAAATACAGTTGGAAATGCAATTGGATTGGATACACTTAGAGGAGATAAAGTTTCGGTGCTTGGAATGGCGTTTGACACAACAGCTCAGGATCAAGCTAAGGCAGAAATTGATGCTATGAATGCAGAGACAGCTACGGCTAGTAAGAATAAGATGATGATTGCTGCAGGAATTTTGGGAGCATTGCTTTTAGGTATTATTATTTACTTTGTCGCAAAGAGAAGAAAGAAGAAGAAAGAAGAAAATGAACAATTATTAAATACTTTAATTGATGATACTATATTACCTAAAGAACCAACAGATGATGTTTTTGAACCAATAGAATTTGAGGCTAAAACTAAAAAATCACACTTAGAAGAAGAGATAAAGAAATATGCAACAGAAAAACCAGAGCAAGTAGTAGAAATAATCAAGTCATGGTTGACTGAAAATGAGAGGTGATGGCTATGTCAAAAGAACCAAATCAATTGACAGGGGTGCATAAGGCAGCAATATTATTTATAACTCTTGGACCTGAAGCCTCATCGGGGATATTGAAAAAACTACCAGAGGCAGATATACAAAAAATAACTTATGAAATTGCTAATATTACATCTGTTACACCAGAACAAAGAGAAGAAATATTAAATGAGTTTTATCAGATGAATAAAGCCCGAGATTATATAATTGAGGGCGGTATGGATTATGCTAAAACATTATTATCAAAAGCGTTAGGAACTCAAAGAGCTAGTGAAATATTAGATAAGGTATCAGAAGCTACAGCTCAATATAGACCTTTTTCAATTGCAAGAAAGGCAGATTCTCATCAATTGTTAAATGTAATTATATCAGAGCAGCCTCAAACTATAGCTTTAATTTTATGTTACTTGCAGCCAGATAAAGCTGCACAAGTTATGGCTGAATTACCAGAAGAAACTCAAAGCGAGGTTGCTTATAGAATAGCAACTATGAGCAATACGTCACCAATGGTAATTAAAGAAATTGAAGCTGTACTTGAGAGCAAGTTGTCTTCTGTAGTAAGAACTGAAATGACGACTTTAGGTGGCGTAGAAACTTTAGTTAGCATATTAAATGCAGTTGATAGAACAACAGAAAAGAATATTACAGAAGGCCTAGAAAGAGAAGATGCAGAACTTGCAGATAAAGTTAAGAGTTCAATGTTTGTATTTGAAGATATTATATCTCTTGATGATGTATCTATCCAAAGAATTCTTCGAGAAGTGGAAGTTGGAGATCTTGCACTTGCACTTAAGGGATGTTCTGATGAAGTTGCAAATTCTATATACAGGAATCAATCTAAGAGAGCCGCTGCTTCATTAAAGGAAGATATGGAATTCTTAGGACCAGTAAGGCTTATGGATGTTGAAAAGGCACAACAAAAGATTGTTTCTGTTATTAGAAGGTTAGATGATGCTAATGAAATCATCATTGCAAGAGGTGGAGAAGATGCAATCATCGTATAGATTAATAAAAAAGGACTTTGCAAAGTCAGGAACAAGTAAAGTTATTTCAACAGAGTATGTTAGTAAAAAGGCAGCATCTGAAGAAATAGAAGAGGAAAAAGAGGAAGAAGAAATTGTAGTAAAAGCTCCACAGATTGATCCTGAAGAACTTCTAAAAAGGTATGAAGATATTGGACAAAGGATAATACAGGATGCTAAAAACGAAAAGCAGATTATTGTTTTGAGAGCACAAATGGATGCCAATGCTTCAGAGAAAAAAGCATATGAAAAAGGATATGCTCAAGGATTAGAAAATGGATATGATGATGGATATAGGAAAGCTTATGATGAAACAATTGAAAGTGCAAGAGCAGAGGCGGCAGAGATTGTTAATAAAGCAGAATTGATGCTAAAATCTGCGCATGAGAACTATGAAAGATATCTAGAAAGTAAGAAAAGCGAGATAGTACAATTAGCGTTAGAAATTGCGGAAAATATTACAAAGAAAACACTGAGTACCAATGAAGCGATGAATAATATTATTGAAGAAGCTTTTAAGATCTCAAAAGGAGAAGAAAATGTTATTTTAAAGGTGAATTCAACCCATATTGAAGAATTAAAATCGCAGGTGGAAAGATGGAAGGTATCATACAATATAAAAAATGAAATTTTTGTGCTTGCAGATGATTTTATGGAACCGGGAAATGCAGTTTTGGAAAAAAACAGTGGCATAGTAAAAGTGGGCGTGGATATTGGAATGGAACAAATACGAAAAGCAATATTTGGATAAATAATTCACAATTCATAATTCACGATTCACAATTGAGAGCAAGTTTCTATAGAGTTTGAAAAAATTTTAAAAACAATTTCAGTGGGTTATCAATAATTGTGAATTGTGCACTGTGCATTGGAAACTGTAAAGGAGTAGTTATAAGTGCTGGATTTAGACTTGGATTTCGATAAACTTATTAAAAAAGCAAGTGATACTTCGACAATATATAGTGAAGGCGTTGTTAAGAAAGTAATAGGACTTACTATTGAAGTACAAGGTATTAAGGCTTTTGTAGGTGAACTTTGCATAATATATAATGAGAAAAATGTTCCTGTAAATTGTGAAGTTGTTGGCTTTAGAGATGAATTTGTAATATTAATGCCTCTTGATGAGCTTATAGGAATTTCACCTGGATGTAGAGTTGTACCACAACGTAAGCCGCTAAGTGTAAAATGTTCAGATAAGCTACTTGGACATATAATAGATGGACTTGGGAATCCTTTAGATTGCGATAGTATATCTATGGATGGAGAAGAGTATCCACTAGAAAATGATGCGCCAGATCCATTAAAGAGAAAAAGAATAAAGGAAATAATGCCTACTGGAGTTAGAGCAATAGATGGTTTCTTAACTTGTGGTGATGGACAGAGAATTGGTATATTTGCAGGTAGTGGAGTTGGAAAAAGTACCACACTAGGAATGATAGCAAGAGAAGCAAAAGCTGATGTTAATGTTATTTCACTAATAGGTGAAAGAGGTAGAGAGGTTCTAGAATTTATAGAAAAAGATCTAGGACCAGAAGGTATGAAAAAATCTGTTGTAGTGTGTGCTACATCAGATAAACCGGCATTAATAAGACTCAAAGGAGCATTGACAGCTACAGCTATTGCTGAATATTTCAGAGATAAGGGTAAAAAAGTAATTCTTATGATGGATTCAGTTACAAGATTTGCAATGGCACAAAGAGAAGTTGGACTTGCTATAGGGGAGCCCCCGGCTACCAAAGGATATACGCCTTCAGTATTTGCTAAATTGCCTAAACTGATGGAGAGATCTGGAACATCTATCGATGGTTCAATAACTGCCTTTTATACAGTGCTTGTTGATGGAGATGATTTTAATGAGCCTATAGCAGATGCTGTTAGAGGAATATTAGATGGTCATATAGTTTTATCAAGATCTTTAGCTCATAAAAATCATTACCCAGCCATTGATATTTTAAATAGTGTCAGCAGACTTATGAACACAATAGCACCTAAAGAACATAAAGAAGCTGCATCTATGGCAAGAGATCTTTTAGCAACTTATAAGGACTCTGAGGATTTAATAAATATAGGGGCTTATGTCAAAGGAAGTAATAAAAAGATTGATATGGCAATCAACTACAATGATGCATTAAATGATTTCTTATGCCAGAGAATCGATGAAAAAACGTCTTTTGAAGGTACACAAAATTCTTTAATATCAATGTTTAAATAATCAGGAGAAGTTACAAGTTGAAAACTGAAAGTCACAAGTGGGAAGTGGCAATTTGTATTTGAAGTAATAATGACTGAATGCTCAAAGATAAACTGTGAACTGTGCATTGTGAATTATAAAAAGAAGGTGTGTTATTTTGGCTGAGAGGTTTAAGTTTGGCTTAGAAAAACTCCTTGAAATGAGAATGGAAAAAGAAGAAGAAAGTAAAAGATTATTTACTGAAAGTCAGAGAGAGAAAAAGAAGATTGAAGAAAAGTTAGAAGAACTTAAGGCAAATTATCAAAAATATAACGGTATATCTCCTAATGAGGATGTTGTATATCAGAAATTAAAAAGATATTACATTCAAGGTGTTCAAAGTGGAATAAAATCTACGGAGAAGGATTTAGCGGTCAAAAATCAAGAGATTGAAAATAGAAGAAAAGATTTAACGGCTAAACAGATGGAAAGAAAGACTGTTCAGACCTTAAAAGAAAAGAAGTATTCTGAATATGTAAAAGAGCAGGATAGAATAGAACAAATCAATATTGATGAGTTAGCTCTTTATGCATATGTAAGAAATCAAAAAAATTAAAAAATATTAATCTATGATTTGGAGGTTGAGATGCAGTTAATCTTAATTGAATTTCATCTAAATAGAATTAAACTGCTTGAAGGGAGGTGAAAATAATGGTTACAGCTACAAAAGATTCAAATAGTTCGTCAAACAGCTTAGATAGTATGGTGAAGTCATTTACTTCTAATACAAATTTTGCAAGCAAATCTACTTCAGAAGTTACTAAGACGCTGAATAATTCATACACTTCTAGGAAAGATGATTTTAAAAATGTATTAAAATCAAAAAGTGATTATAAGGCTCATGAGGATAATGGATATGTATCTTCTGCAAATCAAAAACAAAATTCAACTGGAGTTAAAGATACTGATAAGGATACAAAAGAATTAAATGAAAAGCTTGAGGAACTAGAAAAGGAAAGTAAGACAGCATCTAAGGATAAACTGAAGGACATATTATCAGAATTGTTAAACTTACTTGCTAAATTGGGAATAAAACAAGATAGCATAAATGCCAATGGAGCAATTAATTCTAAAGTTGGAATTGATGGAGCTAACAGTACACTATCTAATAGTGGTTTAAATGGTATTATGGAAAAAATAATGGAATTACTAAAAAATGATTCTGTAAAAAGTAAGTTAGATTCTAATTCACTAAACTTAATGGAAAAGCTTTTAGGAAATTTAAATGGTACTATTAAAGAAAATGCTACAGAATCTACTAAAAGTAGTTTAAAAGGAATAATGTCTGAAATATCTGATTTGCTAGAAAATAAGCAGAATGCAGGTAATAAAGTTTTAACACTTGAAGATATGTTAAGTAAAAGTTATTCTCAAGATAATAGTGAAAGTGATAATTCTTCAGCATCAAAAAATAATACTCCGACAGCTTCAAAAGAGGAGAAGTTCTTAAATTCTTTAGTTGATGATAATAAAGATGACTCATTAAATAAAATCAATTTGTTTGCATCTAGAACTTCAACAATACAGAATCAAGGTGTAAATAATACTAGAGGACTTACAATCAATAAGGCTACTTTTGCTGATGATTTAATAAAAGACGTTAAGTTTATGAACACTAATTCACTTAAGGAATTAACAGTAAAAGTTAATCCAGGAAATTTAGGTGAGATAACTATAAAGCTGGTTCAAGAGGATGGAGTAATAAAAGCTAATTTAAAAGCTAATTCAAAAGATACAACTGCTTTAATTTCTCAAAATTTATCTGATATTAAAAAGCAGCTTGGAGAGCAAAATTTAAAAATAGCAGATGTAAATATTGAACTTTATCAAGATGATACTACATTTTTTAGTGAACAAAGTTTTGGCGGACAGCTTTCAGAAGAGCAAAGAAGAAACAATACTAGAAATAGTAATGCAGCAAATAATTTAGCATCTAGTGAAGAAGATTTAGTGGAGAATATTGAAGCTAATGATAATAATATAGAATTTTTTGCATAGGAGGTATAAGTATGAGTACTACATTAAGTCCATTAAATGATTCGACAGTAAATGTTGCAAGTTCAGGTACAACTGCGAATGGAACTAAGATCTTAAAGAAAAATGATAATACTATGGATAAAAATTCATTTTTAAAGATATTATCTGCTCAATTAAGTAATTTAGATCCAACCCAAAATCAAGATTCAAGTGCATATGTAAGTCAGATGGCTCAATTCGCATCAATGGAACAAATGCAGAATTTAAATACTACTATGTCAGACTCAGCATACCAGCAAATGATTGGTAGAACAGTAATAACCAATGAAAAAGACGACAATGGCTCTTATA
Source organism: Clostridium sp. MF28 (assembly GCF_002969175.1). Lineage (NCBI taxonomy): Bacteria > Bacillati > Bacillota > Clostridia > Eubacteriales > Clostridiaceae > Clostridium > Clostridium sp. MF28. The sequence continues at coordinate 2,214,565 of NZ_CP014331.1, read as the reverse complement.
TACAGGGGTATGTAACTCAGGTATTGAAAGAATCTGGTGGAACATATTTAGGAATGTTAATTAATGGGAAAGAAGCAAAAATTGCAGTTGAAAATATAATTGGAACTGTACAAACAACTGATTCTAATACTAATGCAAATAGTAGAACTGCTCTTAATTCTGATTTCTTAGCCGCCTCAGCTTTAGCAGATAAACAAGAAAAAGTTGTGATTGCAACTTTAGATGATAAAAAGAAGACTGTTTTAATAAAAGGAAAGATTACTGGTGCTTATATTGATACTGTCAGTGGTGCTACTGTAAAGATAAAAGTTGATGTTTTGGATGATAACGGTAAGCCAACAGGAGAAAATAAGACTTACGATTATGGAGATATAGTAAGAGCTGGAGATCTGGCAGATGATGATATGAAAGTGAATTTAAATAACAATACTGCTAATGAAAGTACAAGTGAAACAGGTACAAATGGTTCAAGTAACAGTAATTCTAGTGGCAGCGGAACAACTTCTGATTCTGGTTCTACAGACACTAATACTAATACAGGAACAGCAGGTGATACTACGAATGCATCTTCAAATGGAACAATAAATACAATTTCAAGTGCAACTAATGATTCGACAGATGCAGAAAATGCAATTCTAGCTAAAATAGCAGGTGTATAAATGAGTTATAGAATTATTAATGGACAAGCTTATTCTGTAGGGAATATTGGGCAATTTGCAAATTCTCAAAAGGCTATAGGTGATAGTCCTAATAGCAAGCAGAAGGAAGCAAAATTTCAGGATGTACTAGATGGTGTTAAAAATAGAGATCAGAGTTTTACTGTATCAAAGCATGCTGCTTCAAGATTAAATGAGATTAATTTTACTAAAGAAGATATGGAACAAATACAAAAGGGTTTTAAAATAGCTCAGGATAAAAATTCTAAAAATACAGTTATGTTATATAAAGATATTGCATTAATTGCTAGTGTTGAAAACAAGACTCTAATAACAGCTGTAGAAAAGGATAGAGCGAAAGATAATATATTTACGAACGTAGATAGCGTAGTAATTTTATAGGCTGGACCTTTAGACAATGCACAATGCACAATTCACAATGCACAATCATTGTGACGTGTGAATTGATAATTGTGAATTGGTTACGGAAGCCTGAACTTGTGGATCGACAGAAGCAAGTTATATAAATTGAAAAAAGATTGGGAGGTATGTTTATGTTAAGATGTATGTATTCTGGGATAAGCGGAATGAAGGTTAACCAAACTAAATTGGATGTTATAGGTAATAATATAGCAAACGTAGGAACAACAGCTTTTAAATCCTCAAGTGCAAGATTTAAGGATATGCTTTATCAAAATTCTTCTGAGGCAACAGCACCTACTTCAGTACTTGGAGGTACAAATGCTAAGCAGATAGGGTTAGGAGCACAACTTTCAAGTATTAACAAAGTTATGGGACAAGGTAATGCATTATCAACAGGTAGAAGCCTTGATGTATGTATTGATGGTGATGGATACATGGTAGTATCTAAAGGCGATTTGAATTCTGGAATTGGTGCTGATCAAGCTACAGGTGCACCAAATGCGGCAGCCTCTGATGCCACTGGACAAATTTCAGAAACTTTGTTTACAAGGGATGGAAATCTTACATTAGATTATCAAGGTAATTTATTAACATCTGATGGGCATAGAATTATGGGATATTATTTAACTAGTGCTACAAATGATGGTGGAACTGCTAGTGCTAAAAGTTTAGCTTATGATTCAACAAATAATGTTATAAGTGCTAACTATGTAAATGCAGATTCTAAAGATTTAAAAGTATCTGATAATACAATGAGACCTTTAGTAATACCAGATAGTGTAACTATTTCAGGAACTCCAGGTGCATCAGGTGCTGTAACACAGCCGGTTAAGAAATTTGAAATCGGAAAAGATGGTATTATTACTGCTGTATTAGGAGATGGTAAGAGAGCTGCAATTGGTCAAATTGCTATGGCAAGTTTTAAAAATCCAGAAGGATTGACTGATCTTGGTGGTAATATGTGCATAAATTCTTCTAACTCAGGGCCTATAGTTTATAAAACTGGAAAGATAGATACTAGTACATCATCTTCAGCAACTACTGCAACAGGGAATCAAGGTGGTTTCGGATCATTAATTCAAGGAGCTCTTGAAGGTTCAAATGTAGATTTAACAGAACAATTTACAGATATGATCACAGCAACTAGAAGTTTCCAAGCTGCATCAAAGATGGTAACTACAGGAGATGAAATTCTACAAACAATTACTGGTCTTATGAGATAACCTAGATAATAAAGATAGTTAATATTACATTAAAGCAGGTTGGGTGAAAGCCCAGCTTGCAACTAAATACTATCAGGGGATTTTATTTATAAGTAATATTTTTCTATAGTGCACAATTCACAATGCACAATTGGTAAGTTATTGTATTATAAAAAACCTATATACTTTAAATAATATAGTGAATATAATAATAATTAAGTGTGTATTGTGAACTGTACAGTTTATTATTAAAGGGGGAGAATTTTATGATAGATGTAACTGGAATGAACCATGAGCACTTCATATTAAATGCAGATCATATAGAAAAGATAGAAGAAGTGCCTGAAACAATAATTACATTAACCAATGGAAGAAAATATATAGTACTTGAAAGCGTAGAAGAAGTTAGGCAGGCGGTTATAAAATACAAAAACAAAATTTTTACTTATAAAATATAATTATAGGGACTTTATTAAAATAAAGCTAATAATAAAAAGGTTAATACTTTAATTGTTGCAAGTGGTGAGGAGTGGTAATAGTGGCTTTAGGAAAAGGTAAGGACAAGGAAAAAGAAAAAGGTGAAAAGTCAGGTAAAAGTGGAAAAGGTCTTATGATAGTTTTATTTATTTTAGGATTATTAGTATTAGGATCAGCAGCTTTCGGTGGAGTGTATTTATTTATGAAAACTAAAAATACAGTAGATGCTCAAGAAGTTGTTGTTGAAAATGAGTATATGGATTTAGCTGAATTCACAGTAAATTTAGGTGATGAAGGTGGTAAAAGATTTTTTAAGGGAGAACTTGCTTTAGGCTATGATAAGACTAAGACTAAACTAAAGGAAGAATTGACAGCTAATCAAGTGGTTGTAAGAGATGATATTATATTTTTCTTTAAGAGCCAAAAGGCTGATTATTTAAATAATGTAGCGAATAGGGATGCTATAAAAAGACAATTAATTGATTCTATTAATAAGGATTTAACAAAAGGCAAGATTACTGATGTTAGATTTAAAAGTATGATAATTCAGTAGGTAAGAGATATGAATTTTGGATTTTTAGGAATGATTGTACAGCTTATTTTGGCCTTGGGAGTTACTTTAGGATTAATATTTTTAAGTTTTAAGTTAGCAAATTCAAAATTTAATGTTATTAATAATAATAAATATATTAAGGTTATTGAAAGAGTGCAAGTAACAAAAGATAATTCTATATTAATAGTTAAAATCGGAGAAAAAGGATATATAATGACTAGTACTGCAGGGCATATGGAAAAATTATCAGAGTTATCAAGAGAAGAAATTGATAATATTGAAGAAGATAAAAAGAAAGCATCGCAGGAAATGGCAGAATATTATACTAATTTAGTATTAAAATCGAAAAAGAACTTTTCTAAGATTACAAAGAATATAAAATCAAAGGAAGAGAAGCATGAAAAATAATAAAAAGAGAATTGCATTTACCTTCATGATGGCTCTTGGAATTATGATGTTTTGCACTATAAGTGCATATGCAGCTCCAAGTAGTACAAGCGTGCCGCAACTAAATGTATCTTTTGGAGACGGAAATAGCACACCGCAGGATTATGTATCGAGTATTAAAATACTAATATTTTTTACGATTCTAGCATTATTGCCATCAATAGTGATAATGATGACATCTTTTACCAGAATAGTGGTGGTGTTTTCATTTCTTAAGAGTGCAATGGGAGTACAACAAGCTGTTCCAAATCAAATATTGACAGGACTTGCTATATTTTTAACTTTGTTTATTATGAATCCTGTTTATAATGAGGTAAATACTAAAGCAATACAGCCATATTTAGAAAATAAAATAACTCAGGATCAAGCTTTTGAAGAGGCATCTAAACCCCTAAAATCATTTATGCTCAAACAAACGAGGGAAAAGGATTTAGAGTTATTTGTTGAAATAGGTGGAGTAGATAAAGAGAATTTAACAAAAGAGAATGTTTCATTTACAACGTTAATCCCAGCCTTTGCGATAAGTGAATTAAAGACAGCCTTTCAAATAGGATTTTTAATATATTTACCATTTTTAGTTATAGACATGGTAGTATCTAGTGTTCTGATGTCTATGGGTATGTTCATGCTACCTCCTACAATGGTATCATTACCTTTTAAATTGATATTATTTGTAATGGTAGATGGATGGTATTTACTGGTGAAATCTTTGATACAGAGTTTTATGTGAGGTGAAATAAGATGACGCAGACAATGCTTAATGCTGTAGTTAAGGATACAATAATAACAGCGGCGAAAGTATCAGCTCCTATATTAATAGTAGTTCTAGTATTGGGGTTAGCAATAAGTATTATACAAGCTACAACTCAAATACAAGAGCAGACATTAACTTTTGTTCCTAAATTAATAGCAGCAGCAATTGTTGGAATATTTTTGGGGAGCTGGATGCTTGAAACAATTATGTCTTTCACAAATAGGATTTTTGATTTGATTTCAAAAGTTATTACATAGGGGGTAGGACTGTATGGTGGATGTATCCTACTTTCTTGCATTGTTTCTAATTTTTTTGAGGATAACCTCATATTTTATATCTGTTCAAATATTTTTCCCAGCTGGAACACCACAAATTATGCAAGGAGTATTTTCACTTATATTATCATTTGGAATTGTAGCAGGGATAGATCATTCTACATTGAGTGCTTTAAATAGTGGCTACATGCTGGTGTTTTATGCTATAAGTGAGATAATGTCTGGCTTAATATTAGGATATATAACTAATTTAATTTTCCAAGTGGTAAAGCTTGCGGGAGAATGGATGGATATTCATGCAGGTTTCTCAATGGTATCAGTGCTAGATCCAACAACTCAGACTACATCGACTTTACTTGGAAATTTATCATATTTTGTTTCATTAGCTTTCTTTTTTATAGTTGATGGACATCATGTTGTTATAAATATGCTGGTAGAAAGCACAAAGATAGTACCTATTGGTAAAACTATAGTCTATCAAGAAACCTTAATGGGGGTTATGAAGACTATTTTTGACTATTTCGCTTTAGGTGTGAAAATAGCAATACCAATAGTTTTGATAATTGTTATAACTGACGTGTGTTTGGGATTGATTTCTAGAACAGTACCAACAATTCCAATCATGATTTTTGGAATGCCTATAAAAAATTTATTAGGACTTATTACATATATTATATTGCTTCCATTAATGTTGAAGTTAATTGGAACAGCTATATACAATCTACCAAGTATTTTCCGGGAAATAGTTAATTTGATACCTGCGGTACCTTTAGTTCTAATTTTTGCTGGTGATGATAAGACTGAAGAAGCAACACCTAAGAAAAAGTCAGAATCTAGAAATAAAGGACAAATAGCAAGAAGTAAGGATGTATCTGTAGCAATTACAATGGTTATTTGTACGTTATTAATATCATCTTTATGGGGGATGTTAACAAGTGGATTTAAAGATGTTTTGATCTATTTTTTGAATTTTCCCATGATAAAAGATTTTGATAATGCAACTATTTCTAATTTAGCAATTACTACTGTTATAAAGATAGGAAGTTATTTATTACCTTTTGCATTACCTATAATGGTTGGAGGAATTATTGCAAGCTTGCTGCAAACAGGTTTTATAATAACTGCTGAACCATTAAAACCATCATTTGGAAAGTTAAATCCTTTAAATGGTTTGAAGAACATGATATCAAAAAGAAGTATGGTAGACTTATCTAAAAATTTAATTATAATAACTATAATATCAATTATTTGTTATAAATACATATCAGGAAATTACCAAAGTATATTGGGAATTTCAAATTTATATCTACCTTCCCTAAGCGACGAAGTTAAAAATTTAGTTGTGGGAATATTTAAGCAGATATGCATTGTATTGGTAATCATTGCAGCTATTGATTACTTTTTACAAGTTAGAATGCATAATAAAGAGATGAGAATGACTAAGCAGGAAATTAAAGATGAGTACAAACAATCTGAAGGAGATCCTAAGCTAAAAGGGAAAATTAAGCAAAGGCAAAGGGAATTAGGAATGAAAAGAATGATGCAATCTGTTGCAGATGCTACAGTTGTAATAACAAATCCTACTCACTTAGCTATTGCTATAAAATATGAAGAAGGAAAAGATATGGAGGCACCTAAAATTGTAGCAAAGGGTGCTGATTATGTAGCATTTAAAATAAAAAGTATTGCGAAAGAAAATGAAGTCCCGGTTATCGAAAATAAGCCTCTTGCAAGGCTGATGTACGATAGGGTGGAAATAGATGAAGACATACCACAAGATTTATATCAAGCTGTAGCGGAAATATTGGTAGTAGTAATGAAGCTCAAGAAGAAATAAAATTTAAATACGCAATGCACAATGCACAATGTACAATTCACAATTTGAGTTGAAATTCTTACAGAATTTCTAATATATATTGGAAAAATAATTCTTCATAATATTTCTAAAAATATTGCAAGAATTTTAGTCGTAATTGTGCATTGTGAATTGATCAAAAAGGGAGGTTTGATTCTTGGAGTTTGGCAATAGAAAATTAAAGGTAAAAGATAATCTAGATGTATTAATTGCATTTGGTGTTATAGCGATAGTTCTTATGATAATAATACCTTTACCTAAACAGGTAATAGATTTACTTTTAGCTTTAAATATAACAATTTCAATAATCATAATTTTAATTACAATGTTCACAACTAATGTATTGCAGCTTTCAGTCTTCCCTACATTATTGCTGGTTACAACATTATTTAGATTGGCACTTAACATATCATCAACAAGACTAATACTTACAGAAGCAGATGCAGGAACTATTATAACGGCATTTGGAAACTTTGTTATACGTGGTAATTATGTAGTTGGTATTATAATATTTTTGATTATAGTAGTAATTCAATTTATGGTTATTACTAACGGTGCGGGAAGAGTTGCAGAAGTATCTGCAAGATTTACACTTGATGCAATGCCAGGTAAGCAAATGAGTATTGATGCTGATTTAAACTCTGGAATAATAGATGAAGCTATGGCAAAAAAGAAAAGAAAAGACTTGCAATCAGAAGCTGATTTTTATGGGGCTATGGATGGTGCATCTAAGTTCGTTAAAGGTGATGCAATAGCTGGTATTGTAATTACTATTATAAATATAATAGGTGGAATTATCATTGGAGTACTTCAAAAAAATATGACGGCTGCGACTGCCGCTCAAACATATACCATTTTATCTGTTGGAGACGGTCTTGTGAGCCAAGTTCCAGCGCTACTAGTATCTACGGCTTCAGGTATTTTGGTAACACGTTCAGGAAGTGAAGAGAATTTAGGAAATACATTGTCTGCTCAATTGACAGCTTTTCCAGTAGCTACAGGAATTGCCAGCGCTATAATGTTGTTTTTAGGCATTATACCTAGCATGCCTAAAATTCCATTTTTTACAGCATCTTTAGCAATGGGGACGTTAACATACCTGCTTTATAAAGATGCAGCTGCCAAAGAGATACAAGAATTTGTATCGGAAGAAGAAGAAATCATCCAAGCAGAGCGTAAAGAGCCAGAAAATGTTATGAATTTAATTTCAGTAGAGCCAATGGAGGTTGAAATTGGATATGGACTTATACCACTTGCAGATGAGGCATCTGGTGGAGATTTACTTCAAAGAATTGCATCTGTTAGAAGACAATGTGCTATAGAAATGGGTATTGTTGTTCAACCTATAAGAATCAGAGATAATCTTCAATTAAAGACAAATGAGTACATAGTAAAAATTAGAGGAACCATGGTTGTTTCTTCAGAATTAATGCCGAGTATGCTTCTTTGCATGGATCCAACAGGAGAAAATTCAGAGATGCCAGGTATAAAAACAATTGAGCCGACTTTTGGACTTCCAGCAGTATGGATAAATAAAGATCAAAGGGAAGAGGCCGAAATTAAGGGATTAACTGTAGTTGATCCAACAACGGTAATGGTAACTCACTTAACTGAAACTATAAAGAGCCATTCATATGAATTGCTTGGAAGACAAGAGGTTAAACTTATTGTTGATAATGCGAAAGAAAAATATAGCGCAGTTGTTGAAGAACTTATTCCAGACCTACTAAGTATCGGAGAACTTCAAAAAGTACTACAAAATTTACTTAGAGAAAAAGTTCCAATTAAGGATATTGTTACGATAATGGAATCTCTAGCAGATAACGCTAAAAATACTAGAGATTTAGAGGTTCTAACAGAATATGTTAGATTCTCATTAGCTAGAACGATTTGTAATCAAGTGGTTGATGAAAATAGAACAATTACTGTAGTAACTTTGGATCCAAGTATAGAAGAGATAATAGCAAATAATACTCAGAAATCAGTGCAAGGGTCATTCCCAACAGTAGATCCGGATACAACTACCAAAATACTTACAGGAATAAAGAATACTATAGAATCAGTTTATTTTTACAACAATCAACCTCTTATACTTGTTTCACCAAATATAAGACCTGTATTTAGAAAGTTAATCGAAATGGTATTTCCTCACATTATGGTAATTTCTTTAAATGAAGTACCTAATGATGTTCAAATTAATAGTGAAGGAGTCGTAAGAATATAGATGATTATAAAAAAATATCTTGTAGCAAATATGAACGAAGGTTTGACTCGGATTAGATATGAACTAGGAAAAGATGCTATTATAATAAGTCAGAGAAAGGTTAGAAAACCAGGACTAAAAGGCTTATTTTCTAAGAAAGTGATAGAGGTTACAGCTGCTATTGAAAATTCACAAAGTGATGACAATAGTAGTTCTAATAAGTACAGCAGTAAGTACAACAAAATGGATGAAGAGTTTCAAAATTCATTAGAAAGTATTAAAAAGTTAATGCAGGATGAAGTATCAGTTTCAAAAGATTTGAGAGAAATTCCTAAGGCTGATACCATAAGAGATAAGATATTAGAACATAATGCTAATCTTGAAAAGGAAGCGTCTAGTAATAATATATACGAAGAAAATATTAATAAACAGGAAATTAAAAGTAGTTCTACAAAAATGGAAAATAGCAGTAAAGAACAAAAGGGAATGGATTATATAGATAAGGCCATAAATAATGAGGCGAATATAGAATCAATACATAAAGAAGTTAATGAATTAAAGAGTTTATTAAGCAAGGTTATAAAAAATACGTCCAACGAAGATGTATCAGTAAGCTTTATAAAAGAAAGATTAAAAAGTTTGGATATTGATGAAGAATTGCAGGATGGAGTTATAGAGTCAGTAGAGAATATAAATTCTGGAGAGGCTTTAAATGAAGTAGAAGTTTTAAGAGAAGTTTTTGAGAGAGATATCTTAGTATCCACTAAGAGCTTGAATGGGCGCGTTGTATTAGTAGGGCCAACTGGTGTAGGGAAAACAACCACAATAGCAAAGCTTGCTGGAAGACTTGCACTTATCGAAAAAAAGAAGGTAGGATTAATTACAGTAGATACATATAGAATTGGAGCTATTGAGCAACTTAAAACATATGCAGAAATAATGAATATACCTTTTAAAGTTGTAATTACAATGAAGGAAATGGAAGATGCTATTGAAGCAATGAGTAACTGTGACGTTGTTCTTATAGATACTACAGGAAGAAGCAGCAAAAATGCGATGCAAATTTCAGAGCTTAGAGCATTTGTACAAAAAGCAAACCCTGACCATGTAAATATGGTAATAAGTGCAACTACTAAAAATAGTGATATAAAATCCATACTTACAGGCTATTCAGGGCTTGAATATGATAATATTATTATTACTAAACTTGATGAGACTACTGTGTATGGTTCTTTATATAATATTGCTAAAATTGCTAACAAGCCAGTTAGCTTTGTAACTATAGGGCAAAATGTTCCAGATGATATAATGGTACCTACAAAGGAAGAAATTGCTAATTTTATCCTAGGGGAGGAGATTCTATGCTAGATCAGGCTGAATCATTACGAAAATTGATTAACAATGAAGAACAAGAAATAAATAAGACAACTACAAAAATAATAACAGTAACGTCTGGAAAAGGCGGAGTTGGAAAAAGTAATTTTGTTGTGAACCTAGCAATATTACTTCAAAATAAAGGAAAGAAAGTTTTGATTTTTGATGCTGATTTGGGTATGGGAAATGATGATGTATTAATGGGATTATATCCCAAGCACAATATATTTGATATTATATTTACTGGATTGGAAATAAAAGATATAATTATAACAGGAACCAATGGCGTTGATTTAATTCCAGCAGGGTCTGCTTTAAGTAAAGCTCAAGAATTAGAAGAAGATCAAAAGAAATTATTTATAGAAAAACTCGAGACATTGGATGAGTATGATTATATATTAATGGATACAGGAGCTGGAGTTAATAAAGATGTCTTATCTTTTATAGCAGCTTCAGAAGAATTAATTATTGTAACTACTCCTGAGCCTACGTCGTTAACAGACGGATATAGTTTAATTAAAGCAACAGATCACTATAATCTCAAGACTAAGGCGAAAATAATTGTAAATAAAGCCTTTACTAAAGAGGAAGGCGAAGAAACTTATAATAAATTTAATAGGGCAGTTACTAAATTTTTAAAGATAGATGTTGAATACTTGGGATGCATATTAGAAGATAAAAAATTAGTGCAAAGTGTTAGGCAGCAAAAACCTTTTGTTATATTATATCCTAATTGTGATGCGTCTAAAGATATAGAAAAAATAGCTTCGAAACTTTTGGGACAAGAAGTGGATTCATCAGATGGAGCAAAAGGAATGTTTAAAAGATTATTTAATATATTTTCATAGGAGGATTTTAAGGTGCTTAATTTTAACTTAAAAGTTAATGATAGAGTGGAAGTAATAATAGGAGAAAAAGCATATAAAGCTCTAATAATGGATGTAGAGGATGACTTTTTAAAAATGAATGTTCCTGTTTGTGATGGTGATTATTTAATGCTTCACGCAGGAGAAAAGATCGAAATGAATACTTACTTAAGTGAAAATGGATGTTTTAACTTTTCATGCGAAGTAATTTCAAGAGGTAAAGAAGGAAGCATAATATATTATAAAATCTCAACACCATTTAATATTGTAAAAATACAAAGAAGGAATTTTTTCAGAGTTGGGTTATTAAATCCAGTTAAATATAAAAAGATTACTGGGATCGATGAGGAAGATATTTCTAAGATACCTTATAAAGATGGATTAATGGTTGATTTGAGTGCTGGTGGATTAAAATTTAAAATAAATGAAGAAATTACTAAAGAAGATTTGATATTGGTTAGCTTAAAATTAAGCAAAATTGAAGTCGAAATTAAGTGTGATATTGTAAGAATTGAAAACACTCCAGATAAAGAAAAATTGTGTGGATTAAGATTTATTGATATTACTCCAGCTCAAAGTGAAAAAATGATTCAAGAGCTTTTCGAAATAATGAGAAGGCAAAGAGCTAATATGTAAATTTAGTGAATTAAATTTTGGATTTTTAAGGCTAGTTTTGTTCGAATGGCTTAAAAGTAAAAATTGAAAGAGTTTGCGAATATAAATTGAGAAATGAGTTTATGGGGAGGTAATAAGGATATGCACGCATTAAAAGACGTTGATGGAAAAGAGCAGATCATACAAGAATATATCCCGTTAGTAAAGTATATTGCCTCGAGGGTTATGTTTGGAAAGAACAAATACATGGAATATGAGGACTTAGTTAGTTATGGTATGGTTGGGCTTATGGATGCGTTAAATAAGTTTGACAATACGAAAGGAATGAAATTTTCATCATATGCGTCTATAAGAATAAAAGGTGCTATGATAGATGAGCTGAGGAAAAATAGACCTATATCTAAAGGGGCAATGGACAAACTAAATAGATACAATAAAGCGATAGACACATTGCAGTTAGAACTATTAAGGGAACCTACTAATGATGAGATTGCAAAATATCTTGGGATATCTATAAGTGAAGTAGGAGAAATTGAAAATTACATAAATTATATTTCAATGGTATCACTGGAAAATGTAATTTTTTCGGATGATGAGGATGTAAACCTTATTGGAATTATAGAAGATAAAAATAGTCCAAGTCCTGATGCTCACTTACAAGATAAGGAGCAACTAGAGATTTTAACAAAGGCAATTGATCTCCTTAAAGAAAAAGATAGAATAGTATTAAATCTTTATTATTATGAGGGATTAACTTTAAAAGAGATAGGAACAGTATTAAGCGTTTCCGAATCTAGAGTTTGCCAATTACATAGTAGAGCTATTAGTAGCTTGAGAGAGTGCATGAGAAAATTGCATTATATTGATTAATATATAATTCACAGTGCACAATTTACAATTCAAATTTCATAATTAAGATTGGACAGAGATATATGTGTTGATTAGGTTAAAAGAGATTGTGAGTTGTAGATAATCGTTAAAAATTTAAGCACTGGAATATAAAAAATTGGAATTACATTTTGCTATGGCTTAAAAAATTAAATATATTTTCGAAGTGTGAAAATATAACATGAAGTGTGGCATAATAAATTGTGGACTAAAAACTGTAAATGAATAAATGTGTATTGTGCATTCAATAAATAACTATGCATTGTGAACTGAGCAGTGTGAATTTAACAAATAATTGTGCATTGTGAAATGTGAATTGAGCATTAAGCATTGTGCATTGAACAGAGGTGTTTTATGCCATTAATATTACTGATAATAGGATTCAGTTTAATAGTTTATAATTATCGTGTTATCAAGAGAGAAAATAATATAAATAAAGAAAATGATACATTAAATATATCATTTCAAAGTGTGTTACAAGATAGTAAAGAGGAATTAAATGATTATAAAATGGAAATAGGACTTTTAAGAAGAGATATTGCAGAAAGTCTAACTGAATTACAGGAAGAAATTATTAAAATAAAAAGTGATTTAAAAGAGCTTAAGAATGGTGAAGAAGGATACGAAAATAAAGAAGATCTAGAAATTGAAGATTTTCTAGATAAATATGATATAGATGACAGTATAAATTATGGCGAAGATAAAGAAGATCATAAAAAATCTAAAAGACTGTACATTGTGGATGATAGTATAATGGATCTGGATGATGAATATACTGAATCTTTAACAGATACTGATATAGACGAAGAAATTGGAGTGATATCTGAAATTAATTTTTCAGAAAGTGCGGATAGTAACAAGACTCAGAGCATAAAAAGACTTTTAAATGCAGGGTTAACAGAAGATGAAATATGTCGCGAATTATCTGTGAGTAAGGGGGAAGTATTATTAGTAAAAGGCTTATTCAAAAAATAAAAAATAAATTTATATTTCTCATGGATAGGAAGATCTTATTGGGTATAGGAATAGGATTGGTTTTAGGAGTTATATTTATGTTTGGATATAAATATACTGCTAGTCTTTCGGATAGCCAGATAGAGGAAAAGGCTAGAGCTTTAGGTATGATTTATGAAAGCGAACGTAAATCTATTTTGAAAGGGGACAATTAAAGTGATAAGAGGATTCTATACTTCTGTTTCAGGATTAATAGCGCTTCAAAATGATCAGGAAGTAGTAACTAATAATATAGCTAATGTTAATAATACAGGATATAAAAAACGTGAGCTTACAAAAAGTAGCTTTGAAGACGTGATGATATCTAACAGACAAAAGCTTGTAGGAGATAAATACGTTAAAAATGACATTGGAAATTTAAATATGGGCGTAAAAGTTAATGATGTTGAAACAGTTTTTACACAAGGAGCATTTAAATCAACAGATAGTATGACGGATTTTGCTATAGATGGTAGAGGATTTTTTGTAGCTCAAAATGGAAATAAAGAAGTTTATACAAGAGACGGAAATTTCAAAATCAATAATGAAGGCTATCTAATAACAAATGATGGATCACAAGTATTGGGAATAAATAACTCTACAGGTGCAAGAGAACCAATATATGTTGGCGATTCAAAGTTTTCAATAGACGGTGATAACAACATTAATATCGATGGAGTTGGAGCTGCAGATAAGTTATTAACAGCAGATTTTCAAAATTATAATACTTTGGAACCAATTGGTGATAACTATAGCACTATGGATAACCCTATTTATAATGCAAAGGTAAATGTAAGACAAAACTTTCTTGAAAGCTCAAATGTTGATCCATCAACAGAACTAGTAAAACTTATGGAAATAAAAAGACAATTTGAAACAAACCAAAAATTTGTAAAAATGCAAGATGAAACAGTACAAAAGGCGGCAAGTGAATTAGGTCGAGTATAATAGGATAAGGCAAATTAGAGAAAATAAAATGTTTAAAGTGGTTAAGAGAAATTTATTGATTTTGCCTAATGTAAAGGAGGAAAATTATGTTTAATATTTTTGCTACAGCAAAGAGTGGAATGAATGCGTATCAAGAGAAGCTAGATTATCTTTCTAATGACCTAGTTAATATTTCAACAACAGGTTATAAGAGTACAGATGTTAACTTTAAAGATTTATTAACTGAATCACTTGATAGAAGAGGAACACCACTTGTGGAAAAAAAGGCGATTACTGGAACTGGAGTTAAATTAGGAGTAAATTATGCTAATAACAAACAAGGGAATCTCTTAACAACAGGTCAAAAAACAGATCTTGCTATAGATGGAAAAGGATATTTTGCACTTTCAAAGGAAGATGGAAGCATAGTATATACTAGAGATGGTAATTTTAAAATAGATTCGAATGGAGCTTTAGTAGACTCAAATGGAACTAAAGTTTATGTTCAATATGAGAATGGATTTTCAGAGGGAAATCCAGCTTTAGATAGGGAGAAGATGTCTATAGATAAAGATGGAGGAATATCTATGGAAGTTGATGGACAATCAACTAAAATAGGTACAATTCCTGTCTTTACAGCTATAGGTGATAAGAGCTTTATACCTATTGGAAACAGTTATTTTGTTCCAAGCTCAGATGCACAGGTTGCACTAAGTAGTAACTATAATATAGAACAAGGTATGTTAGAAGGTTCAAATGTAGATGCAGGAGAAACATTTTCAGATATAGTACTTACACAAAGAGCTTTTCAACTTAGTTCAAAGGCTGTAACTACAGCGGATGATCTTTGGAGTATGATAAATAATATGAGATAAAAGGTGGCTTAGCCACCTTTTTCAATGCACAATTATGGTACAATTTCCATTGGAAATTGGATTGGAAAAAGAAATTTCAACGCATTGGTTGTCCTAGCTCAGATAGTAAAACTGAAAGTTGGAGAATGCTAAAGTGAATACAACCAATGATTATAACCTTCAGCGATACTTGCATAGATTTTCGGAATCAAAATATTTATGATTTTGATAAGTTTCCACATAAGTCTAGCTTTAAAATCGGATATTTATATAATTTCAAAAAATTTATTTATTAATTGTGAATTGTGCATTATGCATTGTGAATTGAATAAGGTCTTTACAATAATTAACTTTATAAGTAAAATAAATATGTGTGAATTAAGTAATATACTTGTTCTAATATGTCAATTTATATATAAGCCAATTATAAGTTAGATTTATACTATGAAATATATCCCAACTAGAAATGGGTAATATATTTTTGTGGAATGTTTCATTGGTAATTTTGATGGATGTGATTCTTTGGCTATAAGTTGTTCCAAATGTGCTAGTTCACAGCTTGTTCTTTGAGGCTAGCACTTTGAGTGCAACTTTATAGCCTTAGAATCACCCATCATAATTACCTAGAAACTGGAACAAAAGGATGTTATTCATTTCGGTGAGTTATATGCATAAGTTCAGGTCTTAGTTGGTTATCTATATATAAGGCACATGAAAATAGCAAATTCATTATTTTATGTGCCTAATGTACTAAAGTAAAACAAAAAATTTAGGAGGAATTATTTTGGAAAATGTAGTTTACGTAACTGGACATAAAAATCCTGATTCAGACTCTATTTGTGCTGCATATGGTTACGCAGAGTTTAAAAATAAGACTGGTAATATTCCGGCTATACCTGTGAGATTAGGAAATGTAAATGCAGAAACACAATTTATATTAGATCATTTTGGTGTTAAGGCTCCAAGACTTTTAGAAACAGTTAGATTAAAAGTAGAAGATTTAGATATTGATACAATTGGACCTATAACTTCTAATATTTCTTTAAAAGCAGCATGGAATATAATGAGAGACAATCATTTGAAATCACTACCTGTAGTTGGAAATGATAGTAGATTAGTGGGAATTCTTTCGATTTCAAACTTAACTTCATCATTTATGGATATATGGGATAATAATATATTAGGAAAAAGTAATACATCAATTGAAAATATATTAGATACGCTTTCTGCTACTAGTGTATATATAAATGAAAATTGCAAAACATTCCCTGGAAAAATTGCAGTTACAGCAATGCAACCAGATAGTTTAAAAGAAATTGTAGATAAAGATGATATTGCTATTGTAGGAGATAGACCAGATGTACAAGAAGCTTTAATTGATATTAATACATCATTAATAATAATTACAGGAGCACATAAGCTTGCTGAGAATTTACTTTCTAAAGCTAGAGAAAAAGGAGTTACTATAATAAGTACACCTCATGATTCTTTCACAGCTTCAAGATTATTAATTCAAAGTATACCTGTAAGTCATGTTATGGCTACTAAAGATTTAATATCATTTTCTAAAGACGATTTAGTTGATGATATCAAAGATGTTATGGCTGAAACTAGATATCACAGTTATCCTGTAACTGATGAAGATGGAAGAGTAATAGGAACAGTCTCAAGATATCACCTTATTTCAAAGCATAAGAAAAAAGTTATTCAAGTAGATCATAATGAAAGAGGCCAATCAGTTGATGGATTAGAAGATGCTGAAGTACTTGAAATTATAGATCACCATAGAGTTGCTGATATACAAACAAGTAACCCTATATTCTTTAGAAATGAACCACTAGGAAGCTCTTCAACTATAGTTGGAAAAAGCTTTTTTGAACGTAATATAACACCACCTAAAGAAGTTGCTGGATTATTATGTGGTGCAATAATTTCAGATACTTTATTATTCAAGAGTCCAACTTGTACAGAACAAGATAAAGACATATGTCATAAGTTGGCTGAAATAGCTGGTATTTCAAGTTTAGAAGAATTTGCAAAAGAGATGTTTAAAGCTGGAACTTCCTTAAAAGGAAAGACTGTATCTCAAATATTTAATCAAGACTTTAAGCCTTTTAATATGGGAGAATCAAGAGTTGGAGTAGCTCAAGTAAACACAATGGACATCGATGGATTTATGCCATTAAAAGATGAAATGTTAAGTTACATGAAGAGCGAAGCAGATAGCAAAGGTTATGCTGTAGTAATGTTACTTTTAACAGATATATTAAAAGAAGGTTCACAAGTTCTAGTTGCTGGTGAAAGACATGATTATGTTGAAAAGACATTTAATATTCAATTAGTAGATTCAATGGCATTTTTACCAGGAGTTCTATCAAGAAAGAAACAAGTAATACCACCACTTACAAATGTAGTTAACTCAATGAAATAGATTTAAAGAAGAAAAAATCCTTTAGGGGATTTTTTCTTTTTTTAAAACAATAAAGGTATTGTTCACTAGATACCTAAAGTAAGAATAAAGTTACATATGTAAATGCCGAAATGAAGGTCATGCATTTGTTCGGGTTACTGAGGATTTAGTTGTGAATTTCTAACAGTAGAAAGTTGTACCCATTCCTGCATGCTCCTGTGACAAAGCACAGGACAAGCAAAAACGTAACAACTTCTACTGAAGAAATGTCTACAGCAAAATCCTCTATGTAACACTTCCACAAAGGCAAGACCTTCATTTCTGGTGAATATAATAATTAAAAATATATGTTTTACTTTTGATTCGGTATCTAGGTGTGAAATACTTAGGAATCAATATGGTGGATTGAGGTTCTGATATTTATTTGTATATTTAGTATGCTCCAGAATATTTTTATTTAATGTGAAAAGGATTAGTAAGAACCACAGTACTTTTCTTTTTTGTGTGGAAAGACTTTATAAGTGCTTACGCACTTTTATTTTTTTTAGGTGATAGGAATTTATAAGTGCTTACGCACTTTTTTTTTTAATGTGAAAAGAATTTAATAGTGCTTACGCACTTTTTTTTAAAAGGTGATAAGAATTAATAAGTGCTTACGCACTTTTATCTTTAAATGTGAAAAGAATTTATAAGTGCTTACGCACTTTTCTTTTTTTTAGGTGCATAACTTTTGTAATGGAAAATATATATATTATATAAAGTTCTATATTTAGGAGGAAAAGTTGTGGTACAAGAAAAAGAGTTGACATCTGGTCTTAGCACTAAGGAAGCGGAAAAGAGGATTAAGAACTTTGGACTTAATGAATTGAAGCACCATAATAAAGCATCAGCATTCAAAATATTTCTATCTCAATTTAATGACTTCATTGTTTGGGTGTTAATTGCATCTACTATAATTTCCGGGATAATTGGAGATAAGGCAGATGCCATTACAATACTTATAATAATAGTTATTAATGCAATACTAGGATTTGTCCAAGAATTTAAAACAGAGAAATCTTTAGAAGCGTTGAAAGAATTAGCGGCACCTACATGTAAAGTTTTGAGGGATTCAAGTATACAGATTATAAATTCTATCTACTTAACAATAGGGGATATTGTTATTTTGGAGGCTGGAGATAGGATACCTGCTGACGGATTCTTTATAGAAAGTTCATCAGTAGTCGTTGATGAATCACTATTAACAGGTGAGTCAGTTGGTGTAAACAAAGAAGCCAATCCATATAAAGCTGATGGTAAAAAGACAAAGAAGAATAACGAAGGATTTATGGGAACTACTGTAGTAAAAGGAAAAGGATTATTTAAAGTTGATTGTATAGGAATGAACACCGAAATGGGGAAGATTGCAGACCTAATTCAAAATATTGAAGAAGAAAAATCCCCTTTAAATAAAAGATTAGACTCTCTAGGGAAAGTACTAGTTGTAATTTGCCTTGTGATATGTGCAATTGTTACTGCAATGGGAATAATTAGAGGAAATGATATAACAGAGATGTTCTTACTTGGCGTTAGCTTAGCAGTTGCTGCAATTCCAGAAGGTTTAGCTGCTATTGTTACTGTTTCACTGGCTCTAGGTGTGTCTAGAATGCTTAAGAAAAATGCACTCGTAAGAAAACTTCCAGCTGTAGAGACACTTGGCTGTACATCTGTAATATGTTCTGATAAGACAGGAACATTAACTCAAAATAAGATGACTGTAAAAGAGGTATATTTAAATGGCAGAATTCATGAACTTGAAAAAGAAAAGCTAAGTAATTATACAAAGTTCATGAAAGCTCTTGTATATTGTAATGACTGTAATTATGATTTTACAAAGAAAAAAATGAGTGAAGCACTTCATGGTGATCCAACAGAAACTGCACTAATAAATATGTTCTTTATGATGTTAATGATTTAGAAGATTTTATAAATGATGCAAATAGGATATATGATATACCATTTGATTCAAATAGAAAGATGATGTCGGTTATAATCAAGGAAGGCGCTAAGGAGGGAGCAAATGAAACATGTTACGTTAAGGGAGCTCCTGAAAGAGTAATAGATAGATGTGAATTTATACTAGAGAATAACAAAATAAAACCATTCACATATCAAAAGAAAAAGCAAGTTAGTGATTTTATTACAGCAATGTCATCTAGAGCACTTAGATGTATAGCAGCAGCATATAAGGAAGATAATCTAACAAAAAGTGATAAGTTAGAGCAGAATTTAATTTTTATAGGTATAGCAGGAAGTATTGATCCACCAAGAGAAGAAGCTAGAGATGCAGTTTTAAAATGCAAACTTGCAGGAATAAAACCTATAATGATAACAGGAGATCATCAGAATACTGCACTTGCAATAGCAAAATCTTTGAATATATGTAATACAGCAGATCAGGTAATGACAGGTGATGAAATTGAGGCTATAAGTGATTTAGAATTAGAGGGAAGAATAAAAAAAGTAAGAGTTTTTGCGCGGGTTTCACCTAACCATAAGTTAAGAATTGTAAGGGCTTTTAAGAAAAAAGGAAATATCGTTGCAATGACAGGCGATGGTGTAAATGATGCACCTGCTATTAAGGAATCAGATATAGGAGTTGCAATGGGAATTTCGGGTACAGATGTAACGAAGGAAGCATCATCTATGATTCTTATGGATGATAATTTCTCAACTATAGTTGCAGCTGTAGAAGAAGGAAGAATAATATATGATAACATAAGAAAATTTATAAGATACTTACTATCTTGTAACCTTGGAGAAGTGTTAACAATGTTTTTGGCAACTTTATTCTATTTACCTAATCCATTAAGCCCAATACAAATATTACTTGTAAATCTAGCTACTGATGGACTTCCAGCTATAGCACTTGGAGTTGATCCACCAGAGCAAGACATAATGAGACAATCTCCAAGAGAAAAAAAGGAAAGTATATTTGCAAGAGGATTAGTTGAAAAAATAGTAATAAGAGGAACATTAATAGGATTATGTACCTTACTATCATTCATGGTAGGAAGATACTACAAAATGGATTTGGAAACATGCCGAACTTTAGCATTATGTACATTAATTTTATCTCAATTAATACACGTATTTGAATGTAGATCAGAAAGATACTCCATATTCCAAATTAAATTATTTACAAATCCTTATTTAGTTGGAGCTGTTTTAATATCCATATTACTAATGTGCTCAGTTTTATATGTACCATTTTTACAAAATGTATTTCATACAGTAGCATTATCTCTTAATCAATGGCTTATAGTCCTATTCTTTTCAGGGATAATAGCATTTATTAACAGTGTATATTTATTAATAAAGACAAAATAAAAAAAGGGCTTAGCCCTTTTTTTATCTTCTCATCATATTGTTTGCTTGTTGACGTGATTTTTTTATTTGGCTATGATCTATTGGTACTAAGTCTTTCTTAGTTGTAAGATTTAATAGGTTAAATATTTGAACTTCTTGAGAATTTTCCTTCTTACTATCCTTATCACCTGTAACACCCATAACAATAACTTTGTTACCTTGCTTTACAGCAATGAATTCAGGTTTCTTAAACCATCTATTCTTTTTATACCAACACTTAACAACTTTTTTTCCAACTTCAGGCTTTATAACCATTTCAACCATTAATCTATTGAAGATAACATAACTTTTTTCAATAAGCTTTACAGATAAAATAGTTCCAGATATGCTTGTAATTCTGTCACCATACTTTTCCATATAAGCATTTTGGAAATAGTTACTGAATTTACTACCTATTTTTTCTTTAAGACCCATAATAATTACTCCTTTACATAAAAATATCGCTAATAACGCTATTATACTTAAAATACTTTATTATTATACCATATGTCAAATAAAATTAGCTAACTTTTTAATATGTATATGTTGCAATTTACAATGCACATTTCACAATTCACAATTACAGCTAAAATTCTTGTAATATTTCTAGAATTATGATGAAGTATTATTTTTGCAATATATATGTATAGCAATTAATATAAATATAAGATTTATGCCATATATTATTGTTTCATTAACTAATGATTTATATGTTAAAATACTTATAGATTATTTTGTATAATAATATACAGATTTTTTTATAAGCTATATAAAAAAACGAGTGCAATTTGTTTATAGATAAACTAGATTTAATACCATGAAATATTATCCCAACTGGAACAAAAGTATGTTATTCATTTCGGCGAGTTATATGTATAAGTTCAGGTCTCAGTCGGGTTATCTATATAGGTATCCAATTTAAGAATTCGACTTATTAGATGAACAGATTTACAAAATTGCTAGAATTTTAAGCTCATATCGTTACTAGAAATCATAAATATATTTGTGAAGAAAACATTTGAAAATGAGCTGTTAAAGGTTCTTAGCTGTAGGTTGTTCCAATTTAGCTTGTCAAACTGAAAGTTGGAGCATGCTAAATTGGATATAACCTGCTGCTTAGAACCTTCAGCGATATTTTCATAGCTTTTCGGAACAAAATATTTATGATTTCGGTAAGTTACCACATAAATCTAGTTTCAAATTTGGATATCTATATGCATGATCAATTAAATATTGAAAATTAGTTAATCATAAAGAGGTGATTTTATAAAAATGGATAATGTAATATTGCACGTAGATATGGATGCTTTTTTTGCATCTGTTGAGCAAAGAGACAATCCAGATATTAAAGGTAAGCCTGTTATAGTAGGCGGGATAAGTGAAAGGGGAGTAGTATCAACTTGTTCTTATGAAGCAAGAAAATACGGCGTTCATTCGGCTATGCCCATGTTCATGGCTAGAGAGAAATGTCCGAATGGAATCTTTGTATCTGGGAGATATGGAAAGTATGCTAAAGTATCTCAGGAGATATTTGAAATATTTAATGAAGTTACGCCACTAGTCGAACCTGTATCCATTGATGAAGGTTTCTTAGATTTGTCTCAAGGAAAAATAAAAGATGGAATTGAGGCTGCAAGGTATATTAAAAATAGAGTATTTAAGGAAGTTGGTTTAACTTTATCTATTGGTATATCTTATAATAAATTCTTGGCAAAGCTTGCTTCTGAATGGAATAAACCAAATGGAATCAAAGAAATAAGAAAAGAAATGATTCCTGATATATTATTTCCTCTTCCTATATCTAAGGTTCATGGGTTAGGTAAAGTATCAGTAGCAAAGCTAAATAATATGGGGATATATTATATTGAAGAATTATATAAGATGCCTAAAGAATTTTATATAGAGTATCTAGGCAAGAATGGTATTGAGATATACGATAGAATAAGAGGGATTGACGGTAGAAAAGTTGAGTTAATTCGCGAAAGAAAATCTATAGGAAAAGAAAGGACTTTAAAATTCGATACTAAGAATAAAGAAGAATTGAGAGAATACATTAAAGAATTTTCTTTTGAAATCGAAGAGATTTTAAATAGAAAAAATGTCAGTGGAAAAACTGTAACACTTAAATTCAAAACCAAGGATTTTGAAAATCATACAAGAAGTAAAACATTAAATTATTATATTGGCACTCAGCTTGAAATATATAAAGTTGCAGAAGAGCTATTAGATGGTGAGCAATTGAAAGAAGAAGTAAGGCTGATTGGAGTCAGCATATCTTCATTCAAAGAAACAGAAGTACAGCAAATGAGTTTGTTATAATGTATTGTGCAGAACTTAAAGTGAAGCGACAAACACCCGAAATAGAATACATATATGTTCCGCAGGACTAGAAAAACTTCGCTAGGTATGACTAAATGGGACGTTGTGCCCATTTATGCGTGCTCCAAATTTATTTGGACAAGCAAAATGGAACAACATCCCATTAAGACATACCAACAGCTCATTTTTCAATGCCTGACTTCACATATATGTATTCTATTTCTTTGTTTTGATATCACTTTAAGTACTTCACCTATACATTTGATTATTTATGACCTAGATACCGAACATAAAGAAAAACAGATATTTTTAATTATGGCATATACCAGAAAGGAAGGTCCTGCTTTTGTGGAGGTGTTACGTAGAGAATTTAGCTGTAGACATTTCTTCAGTAGAAGCTGTTCCAGTTTTGCTTGTCCTGTGCTTTGCCACAGGAGCATGCAGAAATGGGTACGACTTCTACTGTTAGAAATTCACAGCAAAATTCTCAGTAACCCGAACAAATGCATGATCTTCCTTTCGGTGTTTATATATATAACTTTAGGTATCTAGTGATTCACAATACCTTATGATTGTGCTTAAAGAGCATATTCAAGAATTGCTCTTAAAACTCCATGTTCTACATTACTTGCAGCTATGTACTTACCATATTGCTTCATGTCCTCTGGAGCATTTTCCATGACAAAGCTATACTCAGCTTCAGCGAGCATTTCTATATCATTGTAATAATCTCCGAATACCATAGTTTCTTCTTTTGATATATTATCAGTATCCATAAGACTCTTTAAAGCAACACCTTTGTTAACGCCTTTGTTTGAAATATCAGTCCAAATTGCAGCTGTTGAAACTATATTAAGATCATTGGTTAATTCACTGTCAGTTATATTATTAGTACCTTCCAAATTACAAATACTAATTTTAATTATATCATCATCAATTTTACTTAAATCATCTACAATTTCTAATGTTGTATAATATTTCTTTATTTCAGTCAAATATTCTTCAGAATAATTTTCAATATATGCACAATTTGGAGAGCATACTACTAATGCATTTGCTTTGACTTTTTTAGCTTCACTGATTACATTTTGAACCATATCTTTAGCTAAAACACTTTTATAAATTATCTCATTATTATCAACAACTAAAGCTCCATTTTCACAAATAAAAGATAAATATCTTCCTACAGGGCCAAAGTTAGTTTGTAGCGTATAATAAGGTCTTCCGCTAGCAGCAACAAGTTTTATGTTTTTTGCTCTTAAACGGTCCAAGATATCAGTAAATCCATCTGGTAAGTGACCATTCTCATCTAGTAAAGTTCCATCCATATCTGTTACAACTAATTTAATCATAAAATCTCCTTCCAATGCTTCGAATTTTAAAATATATACATTTAAAATGATAACACATATTTAAGAACTAATAAAGGTGATGATTCTACCATGGAAGATATGTACATATAGATTACATTTTAAAGAATAATTTATAACTTGTTTCACATCCTATAAGTAAAGGAAAATCAAATTATTATTTATGAAGGAGAAAGATGAAAAATATTTTGAATAGAATAAATAGTATTTTTAAAAATATCAATTATCCATTAGCGGCTTTTTTCCTAGTAATAATAATAGGCATATTTACTTTATTTATTAAACCTATTATTGGCATGGCTGATAATGGGGATTTCTATAGAGTGATAAGTTCAAATGGTGTATATGAATTAAATCCCAATGATAGTGATTTATATAATGGATATTTTTATAGGCATTATGGAATTTATAAATACAATAATGATATAGAAAAAAACTTTATATCAACTCAGGGGATTTTTATTAAGATAGCAGTTTACATAAGCCAGATGATTAATAAAAATTTCATTTTAGATATAAGATTCATGTCATGGATGTTTTTATTTGTAGAGGCAATTGGAATTTATTTAATTGTAAAGGTATTAATAAATCAAGTTAGTGAAGAAAAACATAAATTAATAATAACGTTAGTAACCATTTTTATATTTTGTGACACAACATATTTAGCTTATTATAATTCCTTTTATGGGGAAGCTATTAATATAAGTTTCTTTCTGCTCAGCATAGGAATTTTATTAAATATGGCAGAATTCAATAAGTTTAGCAAGCTGAATATATTGTTGTTTGGAATCTCATCTTTTATATTTTTAGGTTCAAAACAGCAGCTTTCTCCAGTTGGTATTTTAATTGCAGTATTATGTCTTAGAATAGGATTTAAAAATAAGGAAAAATTATTTAAGGGGCTATCTATGGTTTTAGCTATTGGATTTGTGATAAGTTCAATATTGTTCTATAAGCAAATAACTGGGGATTTTCAATATATTAATGGATATCATGCAATGAATAGAGGGATTTTATTATATGAAGAAGACCCTGATGAAGTTATGAAATTTTTTAACTTAAATGAGCAGTATTCCTTATTAAAAGATACAACTTTCTATGATGATGTGACTTTAGTTAATTTATATGATAAACAGCTTATAGAGGATTATTATAAAAAATTTACTACAACAAAAATAATCTCTTATTATATTACAAATCCAAGGGCATTTTTTAAAGTGTTAAAAATAGCTTTTGATAATGGATATTCCATAAGACCTAATGCAATGGGGAATTACGAGAAATCTGAAAACAAAGAATTTGGGGCTAAATCATATTTTTTTGCATTATATAGCACAGTAAAAGAAAAAGTATTTACAGGAAATATTGTACTATCAATTATTGTAATAATAGGGTATTGTTATTCTTCAGCTGTTAGATACATAAAGGCGAGAAAAATCAACTGTGATACTATGATTTTCAAAGAAGAGGCATATTTTTATATATTTTTAGTTGGAATATCTCAAATTATAATATCTGTTATAGGGGCAGGAGATGCAGATTTAGCTAAACATGTTTTCATGTATAATATGAGTTTTGATTTGATTTTAATATATTTTATATCTATAAAATTACAAAAGCATCAAGTTAAGATAAAATCAAAAAACAATAAATAGATATATATGTTTTAATTTACAATGCACAATTGTAGCTGAAATTCCTGTAACATTTTTACAACATATATGTTTAAGTTATTAAGCTCATATCTTTACTAGAAATCATAAATATATTTGTAACCACAAGGGTCATAATATGGAGAAAACATTTGAAAATTAGCGTTTGATTTATACTTTGAAATATATTTTATACTAGAAAGTAGAAATATTTTTGCGCAGCAGGCATTTAAAAATGAGATGTTAAAAGTGCTTTATTGTAGGTTGTTCCACTTGTGCTTGTCACACTGAAAGTGGGAGCAAGCACGAGTGGCGACAACCTGCAATTTAGCACTTTCAGCGAAATTTTTATAGTCCTGCGAAGCAACAATGTCTTTACTTTCGGTTGGCTATATGTATAAGTCTAATCCGTACTTGTGTTATCTATATAGATAAGTCAATTATAAGTTAGATTTATACTATGAAATATATCTCAACTAGAAATGAGTAATATACTTTTGTGGAATGTTTCATTGGTAATTTTGATGGATGTGATTCTTTGGCTATAAGTTGTTCCAAATGTGCTAGTTCAAAAAGTGAGAATCGAAAAGTGATGCTCCAAATTTTACATTTGGTAAGCAGAACTTTCCCTGTGGGCATTTTATATTTCGTTCTTCGAACTTTCTCTGTGAGCGCTTGTTCTTTGAGGCTAGCACTTTGGGTGCAACTTTATGGCCTTAGAATCACCCATCATAATTACCTAGAAACTGGAACAAAAGTATGTTATTCATTTCGGCGAGTTATATGCATAAGTTCAGGTCTTAGTTGAATTATCTATATATGAAAGAAACAATAAGTAAAATTTGATTTTGTATTCACTTTCAAGTGTTTTGAACTGGAGGAATGATATGTGGAACCAGTTAATGTAAGAAAAAAGGTTGATATCCTAATAACTATACTTATAGCGTATTTCTTTGTTTTATGTTTAAGCTATAAAGTTTTTGAATTAGATAATTCTTTTGAAAATTATATTATGCTCGAAGTTGTAATGATAATAGCCCTTGTAAGCTATTATACTAATGTTACATTGGCTTTAGTTGTTACTCTTACAGCTGATTTTATTTATATGAGTTACAAATTATATTTAAATTTCTGGGGAAATGTAAATATTGATTTTTACTCATATTACTGGATTTTTCTAATTCCAAGTACAGCTATTTTAATGTCTTTAGTTTCAAGAAATATTTTTGCGCTTCAAACAGAAAATGAAAGTTTGATAAATGAAAATTTAGAATTAGTCATGATAGATGAGGAAACAAATATTAAAAATCAAAGAGCTCTTTTAATGGAGCTGCCAATATATATGAAGCTTAGCACAAGACATAAAATTCCTGTTACCTTACTTATTGTAAAGATTAAGTTTGCAGAAAAACTTAGAAGTATATTAGGAAAAGAAGGATATAAGCTTTTGCTGATTCAGGCAAGTCAGGTTCTTGAAAAAAGTTTAAGAGAAGAAGATATTAAATATATAATAGATGATAAGACTTTTGGGTTTTTGACAATTACTGATATGAGTGGAGCGAAAGTTGTAAAGGAGAGATTTAGAGAGAACATTAATAAATATGATTTTACTACAGGATCTCATTATAAAAAAGTGAAGCTTGATATTCAAATTGGCAGTTATACCTTTGATAATTCTATAAAAGATCCATTGGAACTCATTAGACTGGCAGAGAAGGAATTGGAATATGATATACATGAATAAATGTTTTATTTATAGAGTTATAACAATTTTGATTTGCTTTATAGGCGCTGAGTATTTTATTAACCCCATGAAATGTTATGGAGAAAACGAGAAAATACTTATTTTGTATGATAAAAGTAAGGAATATGGAAGTGAAAAAAATTTATTGAGTGCTTTAGTTAAAAGTCAGTTATCAAAAGAAAAGGAAATTAACATAGCTAAAATTAATATAAATAATTCAAAAGATTTAGGGCAGTACAATGAAATATTCATTTTAAATATAGGAGAAGAAAATCATAGTATAGAGGTATTAAGAGAGGAATTAAAATCATATGAAAGAAAGGTTGACTGGATTAAAAAATCTTCTGAACTTTTAGATAAAAAGGATTTGAAATTAAAAGCTGAAACTTACTTTTATCTTGATAATGTAACTCCTTTTAATGATTTAAATAATTTAATAGGCGAAGTAGATTATTTAAAAGATAAGGGGATTAAATTTTTTATAGAAGCAGCGCCGGTATTTGTAAATGAAAACTTGAAAGCCATGGGCAGATTTTCAGAAGCTCTAAGATATGCACAGGCAAATGGAGGAAAAGTAATACTTAAGTTTCCTATAATTAATTCTAAAGGAGTAAATGGCACAGATACAGGGGGGGAAATAATTGGAGATAAACTTAAAGAGGCCTTTAAGAATTATACTAATTATTGGATTTATCCAGTTGGAATAAATGCTGATGAAGAATTTATCTATAGAGAAGATTTGAAAAATATTTTAGAAAGCACTAATACTTTATTTCTAAATTACAATGAAGATATTAACATTGATATAGATAATTATGAAATCAAAGCGTATACCAATTTTATTCAAAAAGTTGATTTAAACGACTATATTAATAATGAAAAAATAAGCGGTAAAAATGCAATAAAAATAGAAAGTAACTGCAATTTAGAAGAATTTAAAAATAATATTGATAAAGTTTTAAGTAAAGAAATTAATCTTATTCCAAGTAATAAAATGAGCACTTATATAAAGTTTGAAAGTGAAATTAAGAATGATAATGTAAGAGTTTTTTTTAACAATCAAGAGGTAACTCAGGATAGATTTATTAATGCAGAAGAATATGAAAATGCTGTTAACAAAACGATTAATAAAGAAAATCCAATTAAAGAGGATTTAACTCTTATTAATAGAAGACTGGAAATATTCAGTGGAGCAGCTTTAATAATATTTATAGGAATACTTATAATAAGCAGAAATATAGAAAGAAAAAGGTTTTTTAAATAATGGTATGAATATTTTAGATTATTTAGTTATATATTCACTCATAGTAATATGGATAACAATTTTTATGAATGTGATATTAGTAATAGCCGGATATATGTATTATTCAAAAGTAAACAAGGAATATATGTATGAAGAGCTTGAAAGCTATCCATTTGTATCAATATTAGTTCCAGCTCATAATGAAGCTGTAGTAATAAAAAAGACAGTAATTTCTTTGTTAGAATTGGATTATCCAAATGATAAATATGAAATTATAGTAATAAATGATAATTCAAGCGACAATTCTAAAGATGTACTTGAAAATGTCCAAAAAACTTATTATGGCAGAAATCTTATAGTGATTAATACTGATAATATAATAGGGGGAAAAGGAAAATCAAATGCTTTAAACATAGGTCTTCAAAGAAGCAAGGGAGAAATTTTAGCGGTTTATGATGCAGATAATACTCCTGATAAAAATGCTCTTAAGTATTTGGTGCAGACTTTGATAAAAGATAAGAAATTAGGAGCAGTTATTGGAAAGTTTAGATGCAGAAATAAGGATGTAAATTTACTTACAAACTTTGTTAATATAGAAACTCTTACATATCAATGGATGGCGCAGGCAGGAAGATGGTATATGCTTAAACTTTGCACTATTCCAGGAACTAATTTTGTAGTTAGAAGAGAAGTAATGGAAGAAATGGGAGGTTGGGATACAAAAGCTATAACAGAAGATACAGAAGTCAGCTTTAGAATTTACAGAATGGGATATAAAATAAAATTTATGCCTCTTGCAGTAACTTACGAACAAGAACCTCAGACTATTAAAGTATGGTTTAAGCAGAGAAACAGATGGGCAAAAGGAAATATATATGTGGTAATAAAAAATCTGAAATATTTATTTGGACTAGAAGCAGGAGTGACAAAATTTGATATTCTATATTATACTTTGGTTTATTTCTTTTTTTTATCTGCAAGTGTAATATCAGACTGTTTATTTTTGCTTGGAGGAGCAAATTTAATTGAACTTCATATTGGAGGGTATGAGATTATTTTATGGTTTATGGCATTATTAGTATTTGTCTTATCAGTAATGGTAGCAATTTCAACGGAAAAAGGAGAATTGAATGTAAAAAATGTATTGATTATATTTTTAAGCTATTTTACTTATTGCAAAATGTGGGCTATAGTTTCGGTGGCTGGTTTTTACAATTATATAAGGGATGTTGTATTGAAAAAGGAAGCAAAGTGGTATAAGACAGAAAGATTTTCTTAAGGAGGAGCAGCATGAAAGGATATATTTCAAATAAAGTAATGAGGAACAATGAAAAGCACATCTTTGGAGTATTATTTTTTTTCGTGTGTTTTATTTTTTCTACAGCGATTTTGATATTTAATACAGGTGCTGAAGTATTTGCTGCATCTGAAGGAAATAATATAGAAACAACTGAAAGTATAAAAACTTATAGTTTAAGTAATGACATATCCGTTAATGGAACTTTTTCAAGTCATAGTATATATTTCAATGTAGATAAATGGTGGGAAAATACTAAAGCTGAAGTTCAAATGAATTTTTCTATAAATCAATTAATTGATAATAGTAAAAATTCCTATATAAAATTATCCGTTAATGGAACGCCTTTTTATTCTCAAAAAGTTTATTACAGAGCAGATTCAGAGGTTCAGCAGTTAACGGTATCTATACCAAAGGAGCTAATAAAAACTGGATCTAGTGAATTAAAAATAGAAGCTTACTTAAGATCATCTGAGGACCCATGTGTAGATGATGTTAATTCAGCTAATTGGTTTGTAATAAAAGATGGTACTAACATAAAAACAACCTTTAACAATATTATTTCCAATAATAAAATATCTGATTTTCCATATCCATTTTTAAAAAATCATGATAATGATAGTGATTTAGAGGATTTATTAATTATAATTCCAGATGATTACACTGATTCAGAGCTTAGTGCTGCATACATCTTAAATTCATATTTACAAAAACTAAATGATAAATATGAAAATAAAATAAGTATAACTAAGTATGGAGATTTTCAAAAAGGAGAAAATACCAATAATATATTTATTGGAAAATTTAATAGTTTTCCTAATGAGTATACAGAAGAAAATGATCAAAGTGATGAATGTCTTATAAAAATATCAAATTCATTGTATTCAAAAAATACAAATATTAAAAACATGATGATTTTATGCAATGATAATGACAACTTAATAAGAGGAGTTAAAGCACTGGGAAACCAAGAGTTAATATCTCAGTTAAGTGGTGATACTTATAAAGTAAATAAAGATTTAAAGGTAGATACAGTTCCAGATACTAAAAGTGGAAAAATCACTTTTGACAATATGGGAATTGGTGAAATACAGTTAAAAGGTGTTTTTAGAAGAGAAGCTGGAATAAGCTATAGTATTCCTAAAAATAAGGTTTTTTCTCAAAGCGATAAGCTTAAAATTTTTATGAGATATTCAGATAATCTTGATTTTGATAAATCTTTAGTTACAGTGTACGTTAATAATACACCTATAGGAAGTAAAAAACTTGATAAGGGTAAGGCTTTAAATGATGAATTGGAGCTTAGTTTACCAAATGATATAAGTTACACAAACTATTTAGATATAAAGCTTGGTTTTGATTTAATTTTAAAAGATACATATTGTGAAAAAAGAGAAGAGGATATGCCTTGGGCCCTTGTTACAAGAGATTCGTATTTATATATTGGTGATAACGATACGGAAGGATATTATTTTTCAAGTTACAGTGCACCATTCGTAAAAGACGAAATGTTTAATGATACTGCAATGATTGTTCCAGATAGTCTAAGTTCTAAAGAAATGAATTCATTAGAAAAAGTTATTGGTTTTTTAGGAAAAGATGTTACCTACAATAATGGAGATTTTAAAGTTATCAGTAATTCAAATGTGACAGCTGATGATAAAAAGAAAAATATAATAGTCTATGGAACACCAAAAACTAATAAATTAATTCCAGAGATAAATGATAAATTATGGTTTAAGTATGATGAAAGCTATTCAAAATTTTTATCAAACGAAAAGCTTCAATTAACAGAACCTTTTAGCTATAAGATTGCAAATTTCCAATTTGATATATCAAAATACAACAGCCAAAAGGCAATGCTTGTATTAACCTCACCAGATAATAAAGTATTAGAGGACTCTCTAGATTATTTAAGTGTAACGGAGATGTTTCAAAAACTTAATGGAGACTGCGCAATAATAGATGAAGAGGGGAATATTAAAACATATAAAATGAAAAAAGAAACTACAAAGCCAGTTTATGAAAAGGTAGAGGAATTAGGCGGCAATGCTAAGATAATGCTTATAATAATAGGTTTGTTTATAATATTTGCAGTAATTGCTATAGTTCTATATTTATATAAAAACAAAAGCAAAGACAAGAGCGATAAAGGTAAAATAGGAAGTAGAAGAAGACGATACAATAAAAAATAATAAATTATATATTAAGTCAAGTTTTTATTATATAAGTAGAGTGGAGCAGTAGATCCTACTATATGAGACCAATATAATTATTTTTAAGTAAATGTTTTCGGAGGCCTGATCGTATTTGAATAAAAATTTAAATATGATAACATAGTAATTGAGAAAAATAATAATTAAATACTTTATAAACTATATTTGTTGTAATGTACAATTCACATTTCACAACGCACAATTAATTGTAGCTAAAGTTCTTGTAATATTTTTAGAATTACGATGAAGAATTATTTTTGCAACATATATAGTTTTGCCAAAAATAGATAAATGGGGTGATATAATGAAATATGCATTAGATGTGCATACTCATACTATAGCAAGCGGCCATGCTTACTCAACCTTAATGGAAAATGCAAAAGCTGCTTCGGAGAAAGGAATAAAGGTGCTTGGTACTACAGAGCACGGAATTACTATGCCACATTCTCCGCATATATGGTATTTCAATAATTATAAGGTGCTGCCAAGAGAACTTTTTGGAGTTACAATGCTTTATGGAACTGAGGCTAACATAATTGATTATGATGGAAGCTTAGACATGGATGATTTAACATTAGAGAAATTGGACATTGTAATTGGAAGTATACATGATGAAGTTTACAAAGTTGGAAATATTGCAGAAAATACACGAGCTTTTATAAACGTAATAAAGAGTGGAAAAGTTGATATAATTGGTCATCTTGGAAATCCAGGAGTTCCAGTTGACTTTGAAGAAGTAATAAAGTGTGCTAAGGAAAATGATATTTTAATAGAAATTAACAATAGCTCATTTACAACATCTAGAATTGGAAGTTTAGGTAATTGTACAAAAATAGCATCGCTATGTAAGGAGCATGAGACTAAGCTAATAATAAATAGTGATGCGCACTTTTGTACTCGTATTGGGGAATTTACAGAAGCTATTAATATGCTAGAATCAATAGAATTCCCGGAAGAACTTATAATAAATAATGATCCAAAGGAATTATTATTGAGATTAAAGAAAAAAGGTAGAATAAAAGATTTAGAAGTAGAATAATTGCAATAGAAATTAAACAATAGAATGTATGATAAGCTAAATTCTTATAGATATCCAAATTTAAAATTATATTTATGTGTGGGAAAACCGAAATTAGATACAAATTTGTTCCAGCGGACTAGTGAAATTTTCGCTGGATAGTTCTAAGTGGAAGGTTGAACTCATTTCTGCATGCTCCAAAAACAAGTTTAGGACAAGCAGAAAATGGAACAACCTTCAACTAAGAACTATCACAACTCAATTTCAAATGCCGCTTTCTCAAACATGTATCTAATTTCTAGTATAATTCACAAAGATTAAAGTATAGGTATATCTTTTGGGTTGGATATCTATAGTATGGATACCCAATCATAAACTATACGTAAACTATGAAATATCCTCCAGATAGAAATGAGTAATATACTTTTGTGGAATGTTTCATTGGTAATTATGATGGATGTGATTCTTTGGCTATAAGTTGTTCCAAATGTGCTAGTTCAAAGCTTATTCTTTGAGGCTAGCACTTTGGATGCAACTTTATAGACTTAGAATCACCCATCAGAATTACCTAGAAACTGGAACAAAAGTATGTTATTCATTTCGGAGAGTTATCTGTATAAGTTCAGGTATTAGTTGGGTTATGTATACATTCTATTTTTTGACTAATATTTAATTGAAAACTTTTTTTCACCATCTAATACTGGAAGTATATTTAAATCTATATCGGAAACTTTAGCAAATCCATTTCCTTTTTTTATTTCGGAAACGAAAGATAAGACATTAGTTTCTAGTCCTTGAACCTCAATTTCTACATTTCCGTTCATAAGATTCCTACACCAACCAGTTAAATTTAGTTTGCAAGCTGTAAGTTGAATAAAATATCTAAAACCAACCCCTTGTACTCTTCCTTGTACTATTGCTGAATATCTAATCATGTGTTTATCCTCCAATTCCTTTATAAATCGATACTTTTGATAAAATATGTTTTTCTCATATCAGGCCTATTAGGTCAATTTGCTGATGAGCAGAGAAACCAAATCTATGATTTGGTGTGAATTAGTTAAGCAGACATTCAAATCTGTGATTTGATGATGGCCGCTTACTCTGTGAATACTCAGTGAGCGCATGTGAGTCGAGCTTCCAATGATGTAAAATAGGATGGCAAATATACTTGTTATTTATTTGATTGTTCCTAGCTATAGTGATTCATATAACTTAACATATATTTCATTATTTATTTTTTTATTATATCATAATACATCTAAAAATTAGATGATAATCACAAAAGTATTTATAATTTTCAGAATCTTTAGTATAATGTATATGTATTAGGGAATAATATGAATTAATTACACTATATGGAGGTCTTCGTATGATTGAAAGAAGCGTAGTATTAGTTAAACCAGATGGAGTAGAAAGAAATATAATAGGAAACATTTTAAGTTGTTATGAAGATAATGGTTTAAAAATAGTAGCCCTAAAGCTTATGAGAGCTACAAGAGAAATTGCTGAAAAGCATTATAGTCAACATAAAGGAAAAGACTTTTATGAGGAACTTATAACGTTTATAACAAGGAGCCCGCTATGTGCATTAATATTGCAAGGTGAAGATGCTGTAGCAAGAATAAGAAAGATTAATGGAGCAACTAGTCCAACAGATGCAGAAGAAGGAACAATAAGACATAGATATGCTAGAAGTAAGACAGAAAATTGTGTTCATGCATCAGACACTGTAGAAAGTGCTAAAGAAGAAATTGCTTTATGGTTTCCAGAAATATAAAATACGGACTTTAAATGAATGAATAATTGAATATTAGATTTAAAAAGGCCTACTTAGAATACAATTAGTATTTAAAGTAGGCCTTTTTGTGTGTGGAGAATATAGATATCCAACTGTAAAACTAAATTTATGTGGTAACTTACCGGTACGCCAAGCAAGGGCGTAAAAGATAATGAGGGCTAACCTTCCTCATTATTACTATATAGCAGGTGGGAATCCTGCATGACAAAGGCCAGCAACCAGTCATTAGTTAGTCTTGGGCTTATTATGGCGATGTAATAAGTTAAGTGTAGACAAACAAGGTACCAGGCCGCAAGCGAATGCTGAAACTACTAGCCACGAAATTATCACAAAGTCAGAAAGGACGATAATATCGGTAAATTAGAAGTCAGAACATAGATAATCATTATTGCAAGAATATCTGTGCTTTCTCGTGGTTTTAAGGTGTAGCATGGTATACATTGATATAGTACGTCAACTTGGGAGGACTCATTATTCTCTGACTTCAGAGTATGGAAAACAATGATTAGAAATCAGAGGTATTCAAATGATAATGAGTAGTCGGATTACACCATAGTACTGAAGAAATGAGTAATGACCATGGAGGGAAGGGTGTAACATATTATAGACCTTGAAAAGAGAAACAGAAATTCTCACACAGAGGAGGAAAAAAAAAATGTACACAAAACTTGAGAGGATAGCAGAAATAGCTGGAAATAATCCTAAAGAGAAATTTACATCACTAATGCATTTAGTTAACAAGGAAATGCTAATTTTATGCCATTATGAACTGAGCGGAAATAAGGCTACAGGAGTGGATAAGGTAACAAAGGAAGAATATGAAACTAACTTAGAGAATAATATTGATAATCTACTAATTAGAATGAAGACTTTTAAATATAGACCGCAGCCTGTAAGGAGAGTATACATAGATAAGTCTGGTTCAAACAAGAAAAGACCTCTAGGTATACCGGCATATGAAGACAAAGTTGTACAATTAGCCATTAATAAAATATTAAAATCAATATATGAACAAGATTTCATTGATAGTTCTTTTGGGTTTAGACAAAATAGAAGTTGTCATGATGCTCTTAAAATCTTAAATGTATATTTATCTGAAAAGAATGTGAATTATGTTGTAGATGCTGATATTAAAGGATTCTTTGATAATGTTGACCACAAGTGGTTGATGAAATTTCTTGAACACAGGATTGCAGACAAGAACTTACTTAGATATATAGGTAGATTTTTGAAAACTGGAATAATGGAAAACGGAAAGTTTTATAAAGTATATGAAGGAACTCCACAAGGGGGAATAATATCTCCAACATTAGCAAACATTTATTTACATTATGTTTTAGATATATGGTTTAATAACTTTATCAAAAAGAAGTGTAAAGGACAGGCGTACATAGTACGCTATGCGGATGATTTTGTTTGCTGTTTTCAGTATGAAGACGAAGCGAAAGCTTTCTATGAAGCATTGAAAAACAGATTAGACAAATTTAACTTGCAGGTAGCTGAAGATAAAACTAAAATATTATATTTCGGTAAGAATGCCTACTATGATAGAAAATTCAAGAGAGCATGAAAGTTAGAATCATATAAAGATAGAACTTTTGATTTTCTAGGATTTACACACTTCTGCAGTTGCAGAAAGAATGGAAGTTTTAGAGTTAAGAGGAAGACTAGCTCAAAGAAATTTGGAGCTAGCATAAAGAGATTGAATGAATGGTTAAAGAATAATAGAACAGTGCCGCTCACATTATTAATGGAGAAACTGACACAGAGACTAATAGGATATTATAGGTATTACGGAATCACTGACAACAGTTTAAGTCTCGCAACTTTCAGATATTTAGTAAGAAAACTAACTTTTAAATGGCTAAACAAAAGAAGTCAGAAAAGAAGTTATAACTGGAGAAGTTTTGACACTATGTTTGAGTGCTTCAAAATACCTAAAGCTAAAATATATGTTAATATTTTCAACTTAAAAGAAGATATATCATATATACTGTGAATTATAATGTGGGGAGCCGTATGCGGGAAATCCGCACGTACGGTTCTGAGAGGGGTTAGGGAAGTGATTCCCTAGTCTACTTACCAAATCATAAATATTTTGTTCCGAAAAGCTATGAAAATATTGCTGAAGGTTCTAAGCAGCAGGGTGTATCCACTTTAGCATGCTCCAACTTTCCTAGGGAAGCTCGACTCATTACATTTGCTGAGGAAGTTCGAGAACCCAAAATAAAATTTTGGACTCTCACTTCACAAGCTAAAATGGAACAACCTACAGCTAAGAACCTTTAACAGCTCATTTTCAAATGTTTTCTACACAAATATATTTATGATTTCTAGTGAAGATACGAGCTTAAAGTATTAGAAATTTTACAAATATATTCATCTAATAAATCTAGTTTTGAAGTTGAACACCATGGAAATTGAAAGTACAAAGTTCTAATATATATTACGAAAATAATCCTTCATAATAATTCCGAAAATACTATAAGAATTTTAGTTGTAATTGTGAAATGTGCATTTTGAATTGCAACATATATGAGTTCTAAATTATATAGTCATTCTTTATAAAATTATTCAGTTTGTAGTGTCTAATAGTCTAAATAAGGCTCTGATGAATTAAATTTGGATTGGCTGTTGGAACAGATGGAATTGTTATTTTTTTGAATGTGACTAGTATAAAAATATGGTATAATAAAATGGAATAGCAATGTTAAGTCTGCAAGGGAGGTAATTAATGAAGTTAAGGAAAGCGAGTATTATAGGGGGAATAATTTTAGTTTGTCTCATCATAATAATAGTCATAATACTGTATAATCTGATTGGTCCAGGTGCAAAAGATATTAGGGCATCTAAGGATTTTATGGCTAGGTTATATTCAATTAATGCAATAAATACTGAACAAAATTTAGAATCTATAAAATATGAAAGAAGAAGGACGCTAAATAGTCAGAATGAATTAGTTCATAGAAGTATAGTAACTCAAGGTTTTGGTATAGATTTAGATAAAGATAATAATGTAATAGGTTTTGCAAAAAAAGAAATTCCAGCAAATGCAACAAAAATTAATTTACAAGATGCTAGAACTTTAGCAGAAGGGTACTTAAAGAACATATATGATGGAGAAGTGGTCTTAAAGACAATTAATAGCAATGAGGATGCTAAAAAGCTGCCATATTACTCATTCATATATACAAAGCAAAAGAATGGATATCCGTTTTATTTCGATGAAATAAAATTAAATATTGATAAAGAAAGTGGATTTCTAGATGGGTATTCCAACTCTACAATGCAAAGGGAATGTAAAGATCCTGTAATAAATATTTCTAGTGGAGAAGCAAAAAAAATATCCGTTGACTCTTTTGAAAAATACAATAAAGAAACTGTAGTTAAAGATGAAACTGATTTAGTTTATGCAGATAATAGAATGGAAAAAGAAAAAAATCCAATATATGAAGTCTGTTACATTGTAACTATAGATGGTAAAAATGATAAGGAGGCAAATATTAGTTGGAAGTTTTTTATTAGCGCTGAGAGCGGTGATGTTTTAAATATATTAAAAGATGGCGCTGAAAAAGAAGTTATTACAAATAAATAAAAAGATAGAGGATTAATCTGATATTTGATTATCCTCTATTTTTATTTTATAGAAATTTAAAATTTAGCAAATTCATAATATACTTGAGCTATTTAATTATTTGTTGGTGGATGCTGATTGTTACTACCAGGTCCGTAAGAATTATGTGTAGTATTCTT
The DNA here is from genome assembly GCF_002969175.1 of Clostridium sp. MF28. NCBI lineage: Bacteria > Bacillati > Bacillota > Clostridia > Eubacteriales > Clostridiaceae > Clostridium > Clostridium sp. MF28. The sequence goes on along the minus strand of NZ_CP014331.1, from coordinate 2,174,993 downwards.
GTTACCACCAGTGCTGGCATTATTAGAATTTGAATTATTATTCTCATTATTATTTTCAGTTTTCTGCGAAGGTTCCGTACTACCAACGACAGGTGGAGCTAGTGCGTCATTATTAGTTGCAGGAGGAGTCTCGGAATCTGCTGGGGCATTACCCGAATTTGAATTATTATCTGCAGGGTTTAAATTAGCTGAAGATCCGTTATTAAAATTATATCGATTAGTACCAGAGTGTATTGTGCAATTTGAAGTTGGTTGTGTTCCATCGATGAATAATTCTTCATAAACCCTGCTTCCTCTAAGGTCAAAATTACAGAAAAGGGTTGAAAGTTCACCAGAATCCTTACAAACACTAGCTTTTACTATTCCGCTAGGCTCTTCTATATCTTTTGCCTCTAACTTTGCATGAGCTTTAGCCATTAATTTTCCCCAAACAACAGCGCACCCACTTGAACTACCATGGAGTTCTTTAGGATTATCATATCCAATCCAAACAGAAGCTGATAAGTAAGGTGAAAGTCCTGCAAACCATAAATCTGTGGAATTAGAAGTAGTACCAGTCTTACCAGCAACAGGCATATTGCCCCACTTTGCACCAGTAGCATTGTATTCATTTACTGGTCCTTTTAACATATCATATAGAATATATGCAGCTTGTGGTGAAAAAACTTTTGCTTGTTTTGGCGAAGTATTATCAAGTAAAACTTTACCTGTAGAATCAACTACTTTTGTATATAGCATAGGCTCTGTATATATACCGTTATTACCAAAGCTGCCATATGCAGCAGCTAAGATAGATGTATTACCACCGTCCCTATCACTTGGAGAGTTATTGAATTGTCCTAAAGCAACAGCTGCCATTGATGACTTAGAAGCAGCATTATACTTTAGACCAAGCTTTTCACCGTATTCAATACCAGTTTTCATACCGATCTTATCTTCTGTTAAAACTGCACCAGTATTCTTTGAATGCGTAAGAGCATCTCTTGAGGTCATAAGTCCTGAATATTCATTAGGGGAATTTAGAGGATTATAAGGACCATCTTTTGCTGGAGAATACTTCTTTCCGATTTCAGGAGGTATTGGTGCATCATTTATAGGTGTTGCAGCAGTTATAATTTTTTGATCTATGCCAGGACCATATACCGTTAATGGTTTTGTAGACGATCCGATAGGACGCAAATCATTATAAGCTCTATTTATTGATTGCGGACCTTGTTTACCACGTCCCCCAACCATTGCAAGAACATGACCATTTCTGTAATCCATTATTGTTGCGGACGCTTGTAATAAAGGAACGCCATCTTTATCGTAGCTTTCCTTGTTATTAATTCCTAAGTTTTTATAATTATCTAAAGTAGATTGGGTAAAATCTTGAAGCTCTTTATCCATGGTTGTATAGATTTTAAGACCACCATTAACCATTAATTTAGATACTTCTTCATCTGAATATTTATATTTTTCCTTTAGGTCTTCTTTTACCTGAGACACAGCAGGATATACAAACCATTCATAGTTTAATCTATAGTCCTTTTTAATTGATTTAAATACTAGACCACCATTTTTAACATCGTTAGCGGCCTTATCATATTGAGCGTCATCAATATATTGAAGCTTGTGCATCTGACTTAAAACAGTAAGTGTTCTATTAATATAAGGACTTGGATCCTTTTGATTGTTATAAGCACTATATGAACTTGGAGCTTGAGTAATTCCGGCTAGATATGCACATTCAATCAAAGATAAATCGGGTGTGCTTTTACCAAAATATAATAAAGATGCAGCCTCCACTCCATACACATGACCACCTAGGGGAATTGTGTTCAAATAAGCTGTTAAAATTTGATCCTTTGTTAATGCTTTTTCTAAATTAATAGCTAAATAAGCTTCTTTTATCTTTCTTTCGATAGAAACATCATTAGTTAAAATTGTGTTTTTAAGTAATTGTTGAGTTAGTGTAGATGCTCCATGTAGTCCTTTTTGTCCAGTAACAAATCTCTTTGCATCTAAAAAAGCTGCACCTACAATTCTCTGAATGTCTATTCCATTATGTTGGTAGAATCTTTCATCCTCGATGGATACAAAAGCATTTTTTAAGTTAGATGGTATTTTGCTTGAATCTATAACGTAACGTTCCTCATCAGTCTGCATATTATCCATAAAGTCCCCAGCACTATCATATATACTGGAAGGTTGGTTTAAAGTTAATACAGCATCGACATTTAGAGGAGGCGTAGTTTTTATAATAGCAAAAGCATAACCTGCGCATACTACTAACATTGCAAGAAAACAAAATATAAAACCAAAACATATGCCCTTAAAAATTTTTTTTGATTTCTTTTTCTTCTTTTTAGATGGCTTTTTTTTTCGTGGGGCATTGTTTGGTTTTTTCACGTTATCATTAATTGCCATTTTATCCTCCTAAAATTACAAGGTATATAATTTAATAATATTCTATATCATTATAGCATAATTATAGTATGATTAAATAAATAACTCAATAATAAAGGTGTTGACAATGCAATATTATACAAGACGAAAAACGCATAAATACATATCATTTATAGTACTTATTATAGTTATTATTGTCATTTTAAACATAACTGTAATGTTTTTTGATCAAAGGGTCATGCCCTCTGTGACAGAAATAGCGACAATAATGGCAAAGTCCCAAACATTAGATATAATAAATAAAAAAAGTGTAGATATTTTATCAAAAGATTTTAAGTATGATGAGATGGTAAAAATTGAAAAAGACAACCAAGGCAATATAATTTTAATTCAAGCGGATACTGGAAAATTGAATTATATAGCAGCTGAATTGTCTACAGAATGTAATAAAGAATTAAGTGATATGAAGAACAATGCAATAAAAGTTCCTTTAGGCTGGATGAGTGATAAAAGTGCCTTTTATAATGTTGGCCCTAAGATAAGTGTTGAGATAGAGCCTATAGGAAATATAAGTACAAGTTATGAATCTAAATTTGAAAGTGCTGGAATTAATCAAACTAGGCATAAGATATACTTAAATGTTACAGCTAAAATCAGGCTTAGACTTCCACTAAGGAATCAAGATGCTGAGGTGAGCACACAAGTTCCGGTTTCAGACACAATCATAGTTGGAAAAATACCAAATACAACTCTTGGATTTCCTACAAATGATCAGAGCAAGAGTGGGGATACAAATTAAAGGTATAGATAAACATTATATAACCCAGACTTATGCTATAGCTTACCGAAATTATAAATGTTTTAATTCCGAAAAACTATGAAAATATCGCTGAAGGTTCTAAGTAGCAGGTTGTATCCACTTTAGCATGCTCCAACTTTAAGTGTGACAAGCTAAAATGGAACAACCTACTACTAAGAACCTTTAACAGCTCATTTTCAAATGTTTTCTTCACAAAAATATTTATAATTTCTAGTGAATATATAAACTTAGGTCTTAATTTGGATATCCATAGAAAAAAGGTTATAAGAATTCGCCTTATAACCTTTTTTCTTAAAATTAAATTGAATAGCCTTACCTATTTGTTTTTATTCCCAATTAAATACGTAAGGAACATTTCTATAATAATCCCCGTAGTTTAATCCGTATCCAACTACAAATACATCGTCAATTTCAAAACAGCAGTAATCAGGTTGTATATGTACTTTTCTACGAGAAGGTTTATCAAGAAGAACACAAGTCTTTACAGAAGCTGGGTTCAAACCTTTTATGTAATTATAAACGAAATCCATTGTAATTCCAGTATCAACTATATCATCAACTATAAGAACGTCCCATCCTTCAATATTATCAGAGATATCATTAACTACTTTAACAGACCCAGAAGATGTTTCGCTATGTCCGTAGCTTGATGTAGTCATAAATCCTATTTTAGCATCTAAATCTATAGCTCTAGCTAAATCAGCAGCATAGATAAAACTTCCACGAAGTAAAGATAAAATGTAAAGTTTTTTACCTTTATAATCTTCAGCAATAGTTTTTCCTAATTCCTTTATTCTTGTATTAATTTGTTCTTCAGAAAAAAGAATGTTACGTTTCTTATCTTCCATGTTTAAAAAACTCCTTTTATATTTATTTTTCAAATGTACACATTTCCTTAAAAATACACAGCTTATTATTAACATATAAGTTCTAAAATAATATAATTCATTCTATTTGGTTTACAATAACTGATAGTTTGAATTTATTTTTGATGAATTTAATTTTTTAGAATACATAATATATTATGTTGCAATTCACAATGCACATTTCACAATTCACAATTACGGCTAAAATTCTTGCAATATTTTTAGAATTATGATGAAGAATTATTTTTGCAATATATATGATTACAGATAAAATACTCATAGGTATTTATAAATTGTTGCATATTTTTCAAGTTATGTGATAATTTACTCTAAATTTATAAAATGTATATTGTCAAGTGTAGATTATTAAAGTTATAATTAATGAATTAATAGTATAAAATTATATGAAAGTTGTCAAGATAGGGATATGAGGAAAATAGCGAGTTAAAGATGTAATGAAAAGTTCTTATGTGCAACATACAGGCTCTTTTCTAATATGTATATTTTGCGTCAGGAAAGTAGGAAGGTTTAACGCATAGAGAACTATCAAGGTAAACCTAACGATGCAGTATGACACGAGATAGATAAACATACTGTTTTGTTATTTTCTTAAATATCCCTTGGCTAATGTGAGGTGTTTATTAATGATATATGGAAATATTGAAGGAATTAGAAAATCTTTAATAGAAGAGTTAGAGAATATTTATTCTATAAGAAATTTAAAGGATGAAATATGTAATGAAGAAATTTTAAATATTATTTCTAGAGTTTCTAGTTTTATTGAAAGAGAAATCAGTGTAGCTATAAATAGAAAAGGTAATGTCACATCTGTTGCAATTGGAGATTCTACATCTGTTGAGGTTCCAATAATAGATATAGATGAAAAGAGATTATCAGGTGTTAGAGTTATACATACTCATCCAAATGGTTATTGTAATCTTTCAGCGCTAGATTTAACAGCTCTATTAAAATTAAAGCTAGATGCAATTATATCAGTGGCTATAACAGATGGTAATATAATAGATTTTTCTTTGGGAATGCTTAGTTTATATAACAATAAATTAGAAACAGAAGAAAAAAGTAATCTTTCTTTAAATGAAATTATGTCTATAAATATTTTAGATAGGATAAGATTTATAGAAAATTTAATTAAGAACAATGATGTCATAGAGGAAACAGAAGAAAAAGCAATATTAGTTGGTTCTGATACAAAAGAAAGTCTAGAGGAATTAGCAGAGCTTACAGAAGCCTGCAACATACCTGTTTTAAAAACTGTATTCCAAAGCAGAAGTAAAATTGATGCAGCATACTTTATTGGACGAGGTAAAGTGTTGGAAATTGCTTCTATGAGGCAGGTAGAAAGAGCTAATGTAATAATATTTGATGATGAGCTTTCAGGATCTCAAGTTAGAAATTTAGAAGCTGCATTAGGAGCCAAAGTAATAGATAGAACAACATTAATATTAGAAATATTTGCAACAAGGGCTAAAACTAAAGAATCAAAAATTCAAGTAGAGCTAGCTCAGTTGAAATATAGATTAGGTAGATTACAGGGACTCGGAACTATATTATCTAGAACAGGTGGTGGTATAGGAACTAGAGGACCTGGAGAAAAGAAGCTTGAAACAGATAGAAGACATATAATGGAAACAATATATGATTTAAAAGATGAGCTTAAGAAAATAAAAAGAACTAGAGAAGTACAAAGAGAAAAGAGAAGAAAAGAAAATATTCCTAAAGTATCTTTAGTTGGATATACTAATGCAGGAAAATCAACTTTAAGAAATACACTTTGTGATTTGGCAGCAAAAAATGAAAATAAAACTAAGGAAAAAGTATTTGAAGCAAATATGCTTTTTGCAACATTAGATACTACAACAAGAGCTGTAACTCTAAGTAAAAAAGGAGTGATAACTCTTACAGACACAGTTGGTTTTGTAAGGAAATTACCACATGATTTGGTGGAAGCATTTAAATCAACTTTAGAAGAAGTTATATTTTCAGATCTTCTATGCCATGTAATAGATGTATCTTCAGATAGTGCAATAGATCAATATAATGCTGTAAATGAAGTTTTAAGTGAGCTTGGGGCTATAGATAAAGAAACAATATTAGTTTTAAATAAAATAGATAAAGCTACTGAAGAACAAAAAGCGCGAATTAAAGAATTTGCAGTAGGAAATTTTGATGTAATAGAAATTTCGGCTAAAGAAAAAATAAATTTAGATAAATTGCTAAGTTTAATTGAGGAAAAATTGCCATATAATTATAGAAAAGTAGAGTATTTAATACCTTATGAGAAAGGCGATATTCAATCTTTCTTACATAGAAATGCTAGAATACTTGAAGAAGAATATAAAGATAATGGAACATATATGGTAGCAGAAGTAGATGATGAAGTTTTTAATAAAACTCAGGAATACGCTAAGATATAAGGTTAACTGATTAAATATAATAATAAATATAGTTCTTCCGTAATATACTTAAATAAGAATTGTTATAGGAGACTATAGTTTATGGAAACAAGTGGACCATTAAATCAATTAGATCCTAGAAGCGCAAGATCCCTAAGAACTGCTCAGAGGGCATTGAATCAGGGAAGTACAGGTGCTAATGCGACTGATGCCGCTGGTAATGAAAATGTATCATCGGATTTAAATAATGAACTAAGAGATATGCAGAATCAAGTATTAACGCAATTATCAAATATGAGTACAGCAATAGCACAAATAAGTGCAGCTCAAACTAATGTTGCTTCAATTAGAGTCGAGCAGATAAGTTTAACTTATTTTACTAGAGAGGTACGTCCTTTACTTGATGCATTATACTTTATCTCTATATCATCTTTAAATATAGCAGGAGTTGCACAGGTAATACAAAGTAATACTTTTGGTGAGAGAAAAGAACTAAGGGAATCATTGGAGCTTGTTTATGAAATGAATCACGAACTTAATCAGATATTAGAGTCATTAAGCAGGCGTTTGAAGATTTACATACATCAGATAAAGAAAATGGATAAAGATTGTCCGCCATTTGTGAATAGAACAGAAGATTCTTAGATATTATATTTAAGAATCTTTTTTTATTCTTTAGGAATTTATATTCCAATAAAATCTGTGGATAATTTAAAAAAGGTTGATTGACTAGTTTTTGTATTTTAAAAAGAATAAAAAAGAAATCTTATTCGCCTGCCAAATTTTTCTCACATGCGTTCGAAAAGGCAGATGCGTGAAAAAATCTCCGGCTCCACAGTCGCCTGCGATTTTGTTCTTCGAATATTATAGATTTGAGTAGTACTGTAAAGTAGCACCTTTAAATAAATATTTCTTTACGTTATAATGTTAGTAAGTTTATTATAAAGTAAAACCTTGATTCAGATGTGATTAGGCTTTATCTAAATTTTAATTGGACTTATGCCTTAAAAGGCAAGATCTCAAGAAGCCTGCAACTGTTATTTTTTAGTTAAAATGAATAAATGCTTTAGGTGATAGCCATCTGATAAACAAAGTAAACAATGTCTTGGTAAAAGAAGGTGAAATTAAGTGTCAAAATCCATATTAGAATATCAGAAATCCTCTGAAAAGTTAATAAATGTATTGAAGACCAATAAAAAAGTGTTGGCTATATTTGCATTTGGAAGCATAATTAGCGGTGATCTTTGGGAGGAATCTGACATAGATTTATTCATTGTATATAAGGATATATTTGATAATGTTAGAGACATATATTCTGAAATACTAGGGGTACCGGTACATATAAAGGTCCTAAATAAAGAAAGCTTTTTGGAACTATACGAAAGTAATGGGAATAAGGGAGTTATAAGGAACTTACTAATATCTTCTAAAATAATATTTTCAAGAGATGATGAAATTGAGAGCATTTTTAATAAAGCCAAATATAGTTTAGATAAATACAGAGAAACTTGGAACTTGGTGTATTTAGGTAATGTTATAAAAGATATTAGAGTAACTAAAAAGTATTTGCAAAACAATAGTGTTTTTACATCTTATGAAGTTTTAATAAGAGCTCTAGATAGTTTTGCTAAGTTATATTTAAATTTAAATGGATACACTGTAAGTAAAGACGCAGTAAAAATGGCTATAAACTTAAATAATAAATTTAATGTTATAGTTGATAATTTGTTTAATGATAAATGCGCAAAGGAAAATATACAAAACGCTGTAGATTATATCGAGAATTTTCTAGATGAAAATATAAATGACGCCGCTAAGTCTTTACTGGATTATTTATATGAAAAAAATGCATTTTTAAGCTCCTTTGAAATAAAAAACAGTGATGAGTTCAAGGAATTTAATATAAAAATAGAAGATATACTAAAGGAATTATACAAGAGAAAATTAATAATGAAAGATACTAAAAATTTGGATTTGCCTTCTAATGAAAAATTAGTCAGAGAGAATGTGTATTCATACAAGAGTTATGAGGCACAATCAAAAAAATAGTCTTACAATCAATTAAAGGAGAGTTTTATGGATATTTATAAAGATTTTGCGTTTAAAGATGATGATATCCCTAAGTATATTCAAGTAGCTAATTATATAAAAAGTTTAATTGATAAAAGAAAGATAAAAGAAGGAGACAAACTTCCAACTATAAGAGAGCTGTCAAAAAAATTAGGCGTAAACAATGTCACTATAGTTAGTGCATACAATAAGCTTAAATCAGAAGGTTATGCCTATCAAAAGGTAGGAAGCGGTAGTTATGCAAAAAGAAAAGAAGTTGCTTCAAATTTTAGAAAAGAATATTCAAATGCATTAAAAAAGATATCCATGGGAGATTTAACTGATGTAATAGATTTTACTGGGGAGACTACAGGGGAAGTGTTATTCCCTATTGATGATTTAAAAGGAATTATAAATGAAGTTTTAGAAAGAGATGGAGCAAATGCGTTACTTTCAGACAACAGAAATGGATATACTAATCTTATTTATACTATAAATAAAGTATTTTGGAATAATAAATTAAACAATGAAGACATAATAATTATATCAGGTGCTCAACAAGGAATTGATATAGCATCTAAAGGAATATTAAATATAAATGATAATATAATAGTTGAAAAGCCAACATATGTAGGAGCATTATCAGTATTTAAATGGAGAAAAGTTAATTTGTTTGAAGTGCCAATTGATGAAGATGGAATAAACTTAAATAAATTTGAAAAGATATTACAGAAAAACGAAATAAAGTGTTTTTATACAATGAGTTATTTTCAAAATCCAACAGGAGTAAGTTATAGTATAGAAAAGAAGAAGAGAATTTTAGATCTTGCAGAAATTTATGATTTTTACATAATTGAAGATGATTATCTATCGGAACTTATATATGAAAATTCATTAGAATATGTGCCGTTTAAATGGCTTGATAAAAATGATAGGGTAATTTATATAAAAAGTTTTTCGAAAATATTTCTTCCAGGAATAAGATTAGGATACTTAGTTGCACCAGAAGTATTCAGTGAAACTCTTCAAAATTCAAAGCACAATACAGATATAACTACTTCAAGTTTAATGCAGAGGGCTCTGGAATTATATATTTCGAGTAATAAGTGGAAAAAGAATATTAAAAATCTAAATGATGAATATATAAAAAGGTATACGCATTTAAAAACAATTCTAGATAGTGAATTTAAAGATATGTTAACCTACAATGATCCAAAAGGTGGATTAAATTTTTATATAACTTTAAAAGATGAATTTAAGATTAATACTAAAGAACTTTTTATAAAACTTAAAAAGAAAAATGTATATATTACTCCAGGGGCTATGTTCTTTACATCACAAAATGATGGACAAGATTCTTTTAGGATAGCCTTTTATCAAACCGATAAGGAAAAGATTGAGAAAGGTATGAAAATACTTAAGGAAGAATTAATTTTGGCTAAGGAACTTAGATATGACAAGTTAAATTAACTAGTGAGAGATTTTATCGGATGTCTAGTAGCTGTAATATTCCCATATTCTATTAAAGTGGGAGATAACAGTGGCACGCGACACTAGATAAGTTCAACTAACCTTCAGTGGTAGAGTTACCATCAAGGGGCACCTAAAAACTCCCTCTGAGGCTGAGTTTCACTTCATGTTAATATTCTTAAGAATTTTAGAATATATATTTTAAACAATATTAGAATATATATTCTGTACAATATATATTCTTCAGAATATCCAGTGAAAATGCAGCATAGTAAGGTATCGTAATATTCTAATTATTTAAGTATGTATAAAGTTGTTTTAAATCAATATGCGTACTATATATTCTGATTTTAGATTGAAAAGGAGCTAGATTGATATGTCGTACATTACAGTAAAAGACTTTGGTGAAGATAGATTTGAAGAAAAAAAGTCAGAGTTTATTGGTTATGCAAAAAGGGTAGAAAATGAAGAGGAAGCTAAAGCTTTTATAAATGAGATAAAGAATATGCACAAGCAGGCAAGGCATAATTGCTCAGCGTATATAATCGGCAAAGACATGAATATTCAAAGATACTCAGATGATGGCGAACCACAGGGAACAGCAGGAATACCAATTCTTGAAGTGATGAAAAAAAGTAGGGTCACAGATTGTGCAGTAGTTGTTACGAGATATTTTGGCGGAATACTTTTAGGGGCAGGTGGTCTAACTAGAGCCTATACAAAAGGTGCCAGCATCGCGATAAAATCAGCTGGAGTTGTAGAAAAGGTTGAAGGTTTGAAATTAAGTTTTGAAATGGAATATGATCTTTTTGGAAAAGTTCAATATACATGCGGTCAAAATTCTTGGCATATAGAAGATACTGAATACAGCGATAAAGTAGTTGTTAATATATTAGCTGAAAAGTTAATGGCTGAAGATATAGAAAACGAGATCGTAGAAGTTACTAACGGAAAAGTGATAGTTAGAAAAAGTGAAGAGGATATATATTTTAAAGAAGGAAATAGATTATATTTGAGGATATAATTAGTATACTCATTATGGTTCGTTGCTTATATATAGACATCCAATTTTAAAATTATATTTATGCGTTAACTTACCGAAATCATAAATATTTTGATTCCGAAAAGCTATGAAAATATCGCTGAATGTTCTAAGCAGCAGGTTGTAGCCATTTTAGCATGCTCCAACTTTCAGTTTGACAAGCTAAAATGGAACAACCATTAGCGGAAACTCGACTCACATTCGTTCACTGAGTAAGCGATTCTCACCAAATCAAAGATTTGGGTTCTCTGCTTAAGAACCTTTAACAGCTCATTTTCAAATGTTTTCTCCACAAATATATTTATGATTTCTAACGAAAGATAATCATTTATATATAGTAAATATGGAAATATGTTCACAGAATAAGTCTAATTAATAATTGCGATGTCTATAGTTACGTATTTAAAGCTCAACGAGATACTTCGTAAAAGAATGAGAATACAAGCTAATTATAAAATTTATTATTCATAATTAACTACTACTGGAGGTTTTTATTTCAAAGTGAAAATGTAGTTTTAGCAATAAATTTTCTATAACATAGAACTTAGGTTTATATATGCTATAATGATAAATTTTCATTTAAATTCTAATGGATTAGATCCAAAATTGTGTTAAAAAGCTAGAGACTTGGCTGTAATATAATGTTATATTTTAATAAAGCTTATAGAGAATTATTTGGTGATAGGATAATTGTGAACTTATGTAAAATGTGGTATAATAGCTGTTGGATTTTGTATTTTAAAGAAAAAATAATTAATTAAATGAATAACTTGTAATAAGAATCGGTACAAATAGATATTATATATATTGTTAACATGAATCTATATTTAAAACTTTAGTAAGTTAAGAGCTAAAATAAGATCAAGATTTAGGGACTTAATTGCAATATATATTTATAAAAATAGAGATAATTATTACGAATAAAGTAAGGAGGAAAACATATGTCAGGACACTCAAAGTGGCATAACATTCAAGCAAAAAAGGGCAAGACAGATGCAAAAAGAGGTAAGATTTTTACTAAGATAGGTAAAGAAATTGTGATGGCTGTTAAAAATGGTGGAGCTAACCAGGATATAAATGCAAAATTAAGAGATGTAGTTGCAAAAGCCAAGGCAGCAAACATGCCTAATGATACTATTTCAAAAGCAATTAAAAAGGCATCTGGGGAATTATCATCAGTTAATTATGAAAATATAGTTTATGAAGGTTATGGACCTAGTGGAGTAGCTGTAATAGTTGAAACTCTTACTGATAATAAAAATAGATCTGCTGGAAATGTAAGAAGTGCATTTACAAAAGGCGGCGGAAACATGGGTACATCAGGTTGTGTATCATTTATGTTCCAAGAAAAAGGCGAAATTGTCATTGAAAAAGAAGATAAAGATGAAGATGAATTAATGATGATTGCTTTGGATGCTGGTGCAGAAGATTTCGCATCAGAAGAAGAAGTATTTGTAGTAACAACTGCACCTGAAGAGTTCGGAATAGTTAGAGAAGCATTAGAAGCACAAGGCATTGAATTCTTAGAAGCTTCAGTTAAGATGATTCCAGATACATACACAGCAATAGATGAAGCAGATGCTAAGAAGTTCCAAAAGATGTTAGACTTACTTGATGACGATGATGACGTTCAAGAAGTATACCACAACGCTGAATTCCCTGAAGGATGGGATGAGTAAAATATTTTAAGTTACTGTAAAAGTGCAAAATCACTGGATAATAATATATTTATTAAAATAATAACACTTTCAATATTGATATGCATAGTTAATTGATATTGGAGGTGTTTTTTTTGCCCACCTGTAGATTTATTAACTGTAAAAGAAAAGGATAGCTTGGCTGGTACAACAGCTATCCCTAAACGGTTGTTATATTTATTAATAGAAGGATAAATAATTAGTAAGAAATTATCTTACAAAGTTATTATAACAAACAATTATTACAAAATTATATTGAAAATGTTAATTGAGTATAAATGTTTTCTTAAATAAAATTAAGGAGTGGTAAACAATTAAAGAAATAAAACGCATTTTCTTGTAAATTCAATTTTCTAATTCTTTTTAGATTGGAAACTAACATCTTTTGGTGTAGATATGTAAAACATGATTAACAATATTATTCAATAGTTGTAAAAAAATTGTAAACATGGTATTATGGAATAGAAATATATATGGCAATTATTCTAAAATTTTATATGAAAAGTGACAAAAATGTAGGACTATAAGTAAATAATTGCTAATAATATTAGAAGAAAAAAGTTTTAAACAAGATAGACCAATTAATGATCATTATGGTATAATTACTATGGCATATATTGGCTATATTTAATATGTTATGTAAGAAATAAAAGAGACAGCAAGTATATTTTGTTATAAGGAAACTTTGATCCATATATTTTAATTGGGCACTTTATATATGGTGAGTTAGTAGTGCAACCGACCTTTATATTTTATAAAGGCCGGTTTTTATATTTTTTTAAAGAATTTGTAATATACTTGCAAATACAGTGGAGATATATTGAAGAGGTACTTTAGCTACTATGATTAAAATAAGAGAATGAATTTTTATTATCTTAATATAATTTTGATTAAATATTTTTGAAAAAATGAGAATAAAATACAAATTTGCTCACAACAACGTTTACAAAAAAGTTAAATAATATTAAAATATACAATGAGAGGTGATTTTTTGGACTATGCATTAATATGTATTTTAGGACTAGTTATAGGCAGTTTTTTAAATGTTTGTATTTATAGAATTCCTATAGAAAAATCAATTGCATTCCCACCATCCCATTGTACAACCTGTAAACATAACTTAAATCCACTAGATCTAGTGCCTGTATTTAGCTATATATTTCTTAGAGGAAGATGTAGGTATTGTGGTGAAAAAATCTCTATAAGATATCCTATTATAGAAATCTTAAATGGATTGTTGTATTTAATTGTGTATGTAAAGTTTGGATTAGATCTGATTACCTTAAAATATTGTATTTTGGTATCTCTTTTAATCGCAATTAGTGCTATAGATTTCGATACTCAGTTTGTATTTACAAGCACCACGATTTTTGGAGGAATAGTTGGCATTTTATTTATATTATTACAGTATGTTTTATATAAGAATAATGTTCTAGATTTAATTCTGGGAGGAATACTAGGAGCAATAATCATAGGACTAATAGTGTTTTTAACAAGAGGAATGGGCGAAGGTGATATTGAAATTGCCGCTGTGTGTGGATTGTTCCTAGGAATTAAAGGAATTTTATTAGGCTTATTTCTAGCAATTGTGCTAGGTGGAATAATAGGAATAATTGTTTTGATACTAAAATTAAAGAAGGCAAAAGAAAAAATAGCATTTGGGCCTTTTGTAGCAATAGGAAGTTTAATTTCAATGCTCTACGGGGCGGAAATATTAAAAATTTACTGGAATTTGTTAATGTGAAGATACACTTTTTTACAATAACTTTACTTGTGAAAATCGAATAGCAAACTTATACTAAATATAAGGTGTTATACCGCATTTTATATATAATTCATAGGAAAGGTGAGACTCAGAATGGCAACTGAAAAAAGAAGACTAGGTAACATTCTTGTAAATGCGGGAAAAATTACAGGATATCAATTGCAAGAAGCATTAAAGTCTCAGAGGACACTAGGGAAGAAGCTAGGAGAAATACTACTCGATAGTAAGATTATAACTGAAGAAGATATAATAGAAGCAATAGAACAACAGACAGGAATTAAAAAAGTAGATTTAAATACAATAAATTTTGATAAAAAAGCTATAAGTATAATTCCTAAAAATTTATGTGATAAATATAATCTGATACCATTCGGATTTGAAAAGAATAAAATAAAGGTTACGTTATCAGATCCCTTAAATATATATGCAATAGATGACGTTGCAATATCTACTGGGTTTGAAATAGAATCATACATATCAAAGAAAGACGATATAAAAAAGTTTATAGAAATATATTATAGCAGTCAGCAGGTTAGCTTGGCAGCTCAACAACTTTCAAAAGAAAGTTCTGAAGCAAAGAATTTAAAAGTTAATATAGATGAAATGGATACTGTTAAGAATGCTCCGGTTGTAAAAATGGTAGAGTACTTATTTAAGAACTCAATAGAGCTAAATGCATCAGATATCCATATAGAACCATTTGAAAATGAAGTGAGAATACGATATAGAATAGATGGTAAATTACAGACTGTAAATGTTATTAACATAGAAAGCTTAGGTCCGCTAGTAACAAGAATAAAAATACTTGCAGGATTAAATATAGCAGAAAAAAGAATACCACAAGATGGAAGAATAATGACTAGTGTAGGAGGAAAAGAAGTAGATCTTAGAGTTTCAATACTTCCAGTAGTTAATGGGGAAAAAATAGTTATAAGAATCCTTAACAAATCTATGGGGAATATAGGTAGAGATAAACTAGGAATGAGTAATGAAAATCTAGAGAAGATAGATAGAATTATTTCAAATCCACATGGAATAGTATTAGTTACAGGACCTACAGGAAGTGGTAAATCTACAACATTGTATACAATTTTAAGCGAATTAAACAATGATCAAATAAATATAATTACTGTAGAAGATCCAGTTGAATATACGCTAAATGGAGTAAATCAAGTGAGTGTAAATAATAAAGCCGGATTAACTTTTGCAAGTGGACTTAGAAGTATATTAAGGCAAGATCCAGACATAATTATGATTGGTGAAATTAGAGATAACGAAACAGCAGAGATTGCTACTAAAGCGGCTATAACAGGTCACTTAGTTTTAAGTACACTTCATACAAACGATGCTCCGTCATCTATAATAAGGCTTGTTGATATGGGAATAAAACCATATTTAGTTGCTACGTCAGTAGTTGGAATAGTAGCTCAGAGATTAGTTAGAAAAGTATGTATGAATTGTAATGCTCCATATGAAGCTACGGAATATGAAAAAGAAATCCTTGGAATTGATAAGGACAAGCAGATAATTTTAAATAAAGGTAGAGGATGCGGATATTGCAATAACACAGGATATGTTGGAAGAACTGGTGTGTATGAGGTAATGGAAATTACAAGGGAACATAGAGAAGCTATTAATCTAGGAAAAGACTCAGATATACTTAGGGATATATCAATAAAAAATGGAATGAATACATTAGTTGCTGAATGCAGGAAGTTAGTTATAGAAGGTATAACGACAATGGATGAGCTTGCAACAATAACGATGACTAAGGAATAGACAGATATTATTTATTCATACTAATTTTGGGGGGATAGAAGTGGCCAATTTTAAATACAGAGCAATGAATGCAGATGGAGAAAAAATTGAAGGTATGCGTGAAGCAGATTCTAAGGGAGAAGTAATAGATTTTATATCCTCAAATGGATACTACCCTTTAATGGTAGAGGAAGTAATTGAAAGCAGTAAAATAGAACTGAGCTTCAATGAGAAGGTTAAGATTAAAGATATCTCAATTTTTTGTAGGCAATTTTATACTATGCTAGATGCTGGAGTGCCTATATTAACTTGTTTAAATATATTATCTAAACAAACCCAGAAGAAAAAACTAAAGGAAGCAATTGTGGAAATTGAACAAGAAGTTCAAAAAGGTGGAGTCTTGTCTGAAGCAATGAAAAAACAAAAAAAGATATTTCCAGAACTTTTAGTTGGCTTGGTTGAAGCTGGTGAGGCTAGTGGTACATTAACTAGTATAATGCAAAGAATGGCCACTCATTACGAGAAGGAAAATAAAATAAATAATAAAGTTAAGAATGCTATGATTTATCCAATTATATTGAGTTTAGTAGCAGTAGTAGCGGTTGTGTTCATACTAACTTATGTCATGCCAACATTTAAAGGGATATTTGAACAAACGGGAACAGTATTGCCATGGTCGACAAGGCTTATACTTGGCAGCGGAGATTTCCTAAAAGAAAATTTTATATGGATTATAGTTTTTATAATATTAAGTTTTATTGGTATAAAATATTATTTTAATACAGAAAATGGTTCAATTGCTTTGAGCAGAATAAAGCTTAAACTTCCGATAGTAAAAAAGTTTACTGAGATGGTTATAGTATCTAGGTTTACAAGAACTTTATCTACATTATTAGCAAGCGGATTATCTCTAATAAATGCAATGGATATTGTATCGCAAGTTGTGGAAAATAGAATAGCCGAAAAAGCGTTAAAAAAGGTTAAAGAAAGAGTAGTTAAAGGTGAAGAGTTAAATACTTCAATGAGGGAGTCAGGCATATTTCCAGAAATGCTTTATTCAATGATAAAAATTGGAGAAGAAACAGGATCTATCGATGAAATTTTAAATAAAACAGCAGATTTTTATGATGAGGAATTGGAAACTACAATACAGGCAACAGTTGCATTAATGGAGCCAATATTAATAGTTGTAATGGGACTTGTGATTGGATTTATTATAATGTCTGTAATGCTTCCAATGTATGATAGTTATACTAAAATTTAAAAAAGTTAAAATAATACACGTGTAAAACACAGTGGATTATAAAATATAAATTATATAAAAATTAGGAGGAATTAATATGACTAGTTTATCAATCAGAAAAATGAATGAACTATCAAAGAAAAAAAAGAAAGGATTTACATTAGTAGAATTAATTATAGTTATTGCTATTATTGCAATATTAGCTGCAATTGCTATTCCTAAGTTTGGACAAATTACTAGAAATGCAAATATGAAAGCTGATATAGCTACTGCTAAAAATATTCACGGTATAGCAGCTGAATTAATAGCGGAAGATCCTTCCATTGGAAATGGATTGACAGCGGCAGTTGCGAAGAAAATTGATGGAGCAGCTAGTGACGCAACAACATTGCCTAACACTAAATTAAATAGTAGTGTATCCTTTTCAGTTGATTATGATGCAACAACTGGTAATATAACAGTAACTGCGGGTAATGGCAATCAAGTATATCCAAATCAAACAGGAACTTACAGCTCATAGTAAATAATGGAGATAGATTAATTTATCTTAAGAAGTGTAAAGCTAAAATAAGCTTTACACTTTACTCTATACACTTAAAATATAAGGGTAAATAGGTGGGGGAAATAATGAATAGAATAAAAGAAAAAATTCATTTTAGCAATAGTGGCGAATTTAAGAGAAAATTAGATTTTAATAAAATTAAAGAGTTAATGAATCTTGATATCAAAGATATCAAAGCTAAATTGTTGAAAAATAACAATAAAAATAAGAAGCAGTATTTTAAAAAGTCAGAGAAAAAGAGAAAAGTAGTGGCTTTTGATATTGGGAATAAAACTACTAAGATAGTTGAAGGAATTTATTATAAAGAGAATTTAACTATTAATAAATTTATAGAGGTCGCTACACCTAAGGGAGCAATTTTAGATGGAGCAATAGTTAATCAAGAAGCTCTTATTTCTAAGTTGAAGCAAGTTTTATCGGAAAATTCCATAACTGCTAAAGAAGGAATATGTACCAATAATTCTACTTCAATTATAAATAGAGAACTTACAATACCACAAGTAGAGGCTGATGAAATTGAAACTGTAGTTAGGTATGAGATTCAACAATACTTACCTATAAATTTAGACGACTATGTTCTTCAAACTAATATTTTAGGTGAAGAAGAATTTCAAGATAGTAAAAAGCTAAGTGTTCGTGCTATAGCATATCCTGAAAAAATGGCTAGGGGATATTATGAGCTTTTAGAAGCATTAAATTTAAAGCCATATGCATTAGATGTTAATTATAATGCATTAAACAAGTTAATTAATTATATAGATGCTATTAATGAATATGAATATAATTCTAAAGAATCAGTTGTTTTTATAGATATGGGAGCAACGAGTCTTGATGTTAACATATATAATGAAGGAATTTTGCAATTTACAAGAATAATAAAAACAGGCGGTACTGATCTTAACGAAATATTAGTTGAAGTGCTAAATCTTTCGGAAGATGAGATTGAACAATACAAAGAGAGAAATATAAACCTAAAAGAAGATAGGCTTGATACCCAAAATAAAGTCATAATAAACGAAATTGATGACTGGATTGATAAAATAGAAAAAGTAATACAATTTTATAAAAATAAAAATATGGGAATTGGTGTAGATAAGATATTTATTTATGGGGGTACATCTAAGATTAAAGGATTGTGCGGATATATGACTTCAAAGCTATTAATAAAAGTAGTAAGAATTAAGAGTATACCTAAAATAGATTTTAACACTACTAATGCGGCATATGAATCTATCGACAATTTTATTAATGCAATAGGTTCAATAATAAGATTGTAGAGGAGAGATTAAGAAGTGAAAGATATAAACTTTTTTAGTTATTATCAGGGAAAAAATCAAGAAAAAAAGGATGAAAAAATATACTTTTATATAGCTTACGGAATATTAACTTTAGTGATTTTAACGACAATTATTATAAATTCAGTTAAAATTTTCACTTTAAATAGTCAAATAAAAAATTATACTGAAAAATTAAATGCATCAGATATGCAGGAAAAACTTAAAGAAGCTGATGAAATAAATGGACAAATAGAGACTTTGAGCAAATATGAAAACAAATTAGCAGATGTTGCAGGTTCCGTTGAAAAAAATGATATTGTAACAGATGATTTATTAAATGATATATGTGGAGCTATTCCAAGTGATATTTCTTTTAAAAATTTTAAAATTGAAGGATATGATGTAACTATAAGTGGAGTATCACATAGTAGGGCAGCCATCGGGGAATTTGAACATAATTTAAAGAATTTATCTAAAATAAAAAGTGTTCAAGTGGGGACAATTGGTAAAAGTAACACGGTAGGTGAAGATTACTCCTTTGAGATGACTTGTGTATTAAAGGAGGCTAAGTAATATGAAAATAAGTAAAAGAGAAAAAGTGATGTTGCTTATTTTAGGAATCTTAGGAATAGGTATTTTATATTACCAATTTGGATATACAGCCTTAGTTAAAAGTGTAGAAGAAAAAACTAAAGTTAAGAATGAAATTGAACAGAAATATAACACGGCAAGGAATACGATAGATTCTATGGAAAGCCAAGAGAGTAAGGTTAAGACATTAAAAGCAAAGATAACCGATCAAGCTGGATCCTTTTATCCAACTATAAGTCAAGAGCATATAATATTAGAACTTGATAAATTAATTAAAGAAAGTGGATTAGAAGGTGGCATGAAATTTGAGGCTACCGAGGTTAAAGGAATAGAATCAATAAAGAAATCAGAAAAAGATAAAGAGTTACCTGAAAGCTCACTCCAAGCTGATGCCGATGAGTATAATTATAAATATGGTGAATCAAAGGGAGAAAAAAATGCTACAGCTGAAAATACTGACTCCAAAACTAATAATAGCAGTGAACAAAATTCAGCTAATGCGAGTAATGCTAGCAGTAAAAAATCAACAAAGGACTCTAATTCCAATAAAGAGAATACTGTAACTCAATTAAAAGTTAATATTGATTTTAATGGAAGCTATGAAAATGTAGTTAAATTTTTAAAATCACTTGGAGATTATGAAAGGAAAATTCCAGTATATACAATTGATATGACCCAAAAAAATTTAGAAGAAGTGGCTGGGGCAGTTAATATAATAATATATTCTATTCCAAAAATTGATGATGAAACAAATAGATATTTAAAATGGGATCTTAATAATATGTATGGAAAAGCGCAACCTTTTAATGTTGGAAGTGCTGCCGGGACTGGAATAAAATCTGGTATAGATGTAAGTGACTTTATGGTTGGAGTGAAATCATCAACTTCAGAACTACCAACTTTGATGATAGGAAAGGCAAATGATGATTTGAGAACCACTTATGCTTATGGTGATGGAAATAACGAGCAAAATGCAGAGATTGTATTAACTAAAAGAGATGATAAGTATTATTATAAATATAAAACGAATATTGATAAAATTCCTGTTAGCTATAGTGATCTAGGTAACGAATTTGTGCCCAATAGTGATAATATAGTTGTGAATATCTCTAGTGAAAGCAGAGTATCAGATGATGATAAATCAGGGGTGAAGTTAAAAATAACTAATAATACAGATAAATTGGTTAAGGTCAATGTAACTGGAGATGATATAAGGGATCCGAGAGTTTCGATTGATGGAGATAGTAAAAATGTGAGCGTAAATTAAAAGTGGGTGAAATTTGTGAAAGTTAAATTAAAAAAACATAGAGGATTCACTTTAATAGAAATGATAATTAGTCTTGCATTATTTGCAATATTAATGACTCCAATATATTCAATGGTAATATTGACAATGAAACAGAATAATGATGGCGGAACCAAACAAACAGCCTCACTTAAAGGACAAGAACTATTTGAAAAAATTAAAAGCGGCGATATAGTTCCGGTTGAAGACAATTCAGGAAATATTACTGCAATCAAGATTGGCGATAAAGTTATCCAAGTCACATCCAATAAAATAATAGATGATCTGGGAGATGGTTATAAAGCTAAAATTGAAATTCAAAAAAACAGTTCAGTAAATCTCAATAAAGAGACAACAACAATTAGAACCAATAACTTTAATGTTTCATTAAGTGGGAATAACAGCCCAGTAAAAATTAAGTCGGATAATGAAAATGGGGAATTGAATTATAATAATTCAGATGACACGTTAGAACTTGTTATAAATACTAAGACAGGAGTAAATAGTAAGTTATTAGATATTAAAGATAAGGACAATAATATAATTTTACAAGATGGATGTTTTAATCTGAATGATATAGACAAGAACAACCCAATAAAATTGATTTTGAATTTCGACGAATACAAAGTATTAAATGCATCAAATTCTAATAAATTAAAAAATGTTGATATAACTGTGTATAATCAGGATAATATGCCTCTGAATTTATGTTTACAAAAGTCAAATGATTTGAATGTGAATATAGATGCTAAACTTGGAAATGTTAGAGTTTACGACAATCGTACAAAAAGTGACTCAAAACTTGGAGGGTTGTATGACATAGATATCGTGGTGACTCAAACAATAGAAGGTGAAACAAAGACTATTTTTACTAGTAGAACTAGTCAAAATATAAATGAGAATTAGGCGGTGATTAAATGGTAAGAAAAAAAGAAGGATCTAGTTTAGTTACTGTGGCAATTATTTCATTTGTTTTAATCACAGTTGCAACTGCTATGGTATCTATGACAGTTGGTGATTACAAAATGAGAATGACAGAAAGTACAAGAATAAAAAATTTATATTCATCTGAATCAGGTTTAGATGTTGCTTATGATATACTGGTAAAAACTTTTGATGCAGCAACTATATATGGAACTAAGCAGACAGAAATATATAAAACATCGCCTGATATCACGGCCATAGATGATGAAATAAAAAGTATAAGAAAAGACGATTCAATCCATAACAAGGATGAACAAATAAAAAGCTTGGAGGCGCAAAAAAATGAAATGCTAGATAGCTATTTTAAAAGAATTTTTTATACTTTTATAGATGGTGGAGATTTACAGGAAAGTAGTGCCCCAAATAATGAAAATGAATTAAGAAAATCTATAAAAGGATTAAAGTATGTTGCTGTAGATAGTAATGGAAATGAGAGCTATGAAGGTGTAAGTATTAATACGGAAAATACAAGTGCAATTGATCTATTTGTTGGAGAACAAAGTGTAAATGATGATGATGGAATCGGGTATGAAGAAGTACCTGCGAATCTACAGAATGGTAAGGAGTATTTAAGCAGGAACTATACAATAAAGATAACGTCACAGTATAGTACAGAAGATACTAATGGAAAAACTAAAAGGAAGCTTCAGACAATTTATAACTTACTAGTTCCAGATTATAAAGATGTAGCATTTAGTGAGAGGAATACGGAACTGCCTAAGTATACATTTATGAATGATAAAGCTATTATTGTTGGAAAAAATATAAATGTAGACAATGCTAATTTTTCTGTTAAAGGTAACATCTATGTTGAAGGTGATGGTTATGAAGATTTAGATGGAAATGAAGAATCTCGAGCATATGATAAGTATATTGGAGGAGTGGTTCTAAATGCTGATTCTAATAAAGATATTGTATTTAACGGAGATGTTATTACGGGAAAAACTTTTAACATTAGAAATAATGTTAATGCAACCATAAATGGAAACTTGTATGCAATGAATGTTTATGCGGGCAATGAAAGAGCAGATGATCCACATTCTATGAATTCGACATTAGATGTTAATGAAGTAGATGGCAATGGAGGAGAAGTTGTAGTGGATAACGACATGACTTTAAAGGCAGATAATACTGACATTACAATTGATAAATTTTATGGAGTTAATGATAAAAATATAAAGTATAATGATCAAACAGGAATTGATGGAACAAATAAAACTGACAAACCATTAGGGAGAACGTCTAGTTGCATCATAGTTAATGGAAATGAAAATTCCAATATAAAAATCAATAAGGAAGCTTATATTATGGGAGTAGCCCATATAAATACAACAAATGGATATAATACAGGTGAATCTGTAGGTGTTAAAGATAATTATATAGCATATTCAATTCCAGAAGAAGATGATGATAACTTTACAGAAAAAAAATTTAAGGACAGCTCATCACAAACTAATGAATCATTACAATTGTTAGATGAAGATAATGTTATTAAAAAGAGTAATCATTTTGTAAAGTATTGGGGAGATAAACTAGAGCTAGATAATGCAGGTGGAATTTATTTGCCAATAAAAACACCAGATCATCCAGAAAGAAATACTTATGCATTAGGAGCAATTGTATATTTATACAAGGATGGTACTTCAGAGGCGGAAGCGAAAGTTTTAGGAAGTAGTTATAGGTTAAATAACATTCCTACAATTGTAAGTGATAAGCAAAAAGAATTTGCTTCAAAAGTGTATAATGTTGGAGGAAAAAATTTAACAGAAGATCAAAAGAATAGTTTATATGAATCATTAGGAAATAACAAAGATAAAGTAAGGGACCTAATGAATATAGATGGCGTGAATGATGAATATAAGAATAAAAATAAGATTTTTTTTAAAGAATTTGATGATAGCTCAGATGAAACACCAGATGAAGAAAGTAATAATGAGAAAGCTATATTTAGCGATAAAAATATAATAATTCAGTCTTCTAACAAAGATGAGATAGTTAAAGATGGAGAAGATATAATAATAAGTGTTAACAGTAATAATACTTTAAATGCATTTATTGATACATCTGGAGATGTTACCATTAATGGAAATGTTAAAATTAAAGGGAATATAATTGCCGAAGGTAATATGAATATTGGTGGAGGAAGTGAACAAAAAAGTATACAGTATGATAATGAATTATCAAATAGAATACAAGCCTCGCATGTTGATCTTTTTGATTCTGTATTTGGACACATGAGGGATGATAGTAGCGAAAATCCATCAGGAGGCAATACGTCTAATTTAGTTGTGGAATATGATTTAAGTAAGTTTATAAAAAATACTTTATGGAAGATCATTAAATAAAACTTGAATGAAGGTGTGAGAAAGATTTGATATGTTCTAGAAAGAAAAAAGGATTTACTGTAATAGAATTGATAATTGTGGTAGCATTAACAGTTGTTGTATTAGGAATAGTATGGCAAATGTTTGGGGTGACTAACAAAATAATTTCAGACGTAACTATCAAATCTGACTTGCAGAGAGAAGGACAATCTATTCAAGAAAAATTAATTAATATTGGAATGCAGGCGACAGAAGTAAAAGAACTAGTTTATGCAGATGATGCGTCTGGGAGTATAAAGAAAATAAAAATTAATTCTTATGATAAGGATGGAAATAACAGGGATATTGAAGTTAATCTTAATGGTGAAATTTTAACTATAGATGGGCAAAGTGTTTCTAGTCATGTAAAAAGTATAAATGTGAATCCAGAAATTATAAGGGAAGATGATTTGAACAATATTTCTTATATTGATTTTACAATTTTTCTAGGTGAAAAGAAGAATTATAACAGTGAAATTATAGAAAACCAAATAAAAGTAAGAACTGTATTTAGAAATAAACATTCTTAAGGAATGTGATATCAAATTGATTTTTTTAGATCCACCTTATGATTTAATTATAGAGAAGGGGGGAAATATATGATTAAGGATAAGAAGATATTTATAGGAAAATTGAGTTTTTTAATAATTATTGTTTTAATGCTCGGATGTATAAGTCTTTCTCGGTTTACTGTAAAGGCGGATATTTCATCAAAACCAGCATTTACAGTTTCGATAGATTCATACACTCCAACAAATCCAAGTGTGGGAGAAGATATAACAATACATGGAACAATAACCCCTCAGCCCTTTCAAATGGCCGTACCGGCAAAAGAAATTGTGCTGGTTTTAGATACCTCTGGTAGTATGGCTGATCCTAAGACTGGGAATATTAATGATTCAAAAATAGAAAAACTGAAAGTTGCAGCTAAAAATTTTGTTGATACAATGAAAAACGAATCTAATTTGAAAATTGGTATAGTGACATTTTCAACAAATTCAAACATTAATGAAGCACTTATTCCGGCAAGTAATGTAACAGAATTAAATAGAGTAATTAATGGATTAAAGGCAAATGGTGGAACTAATACAGGAGAAGGATTAAGAAGAGCAGCATATCTTTTATATAGCAGTAATAATAGTGCAGCTAACAAAACAATAGTGTTTATGTCAGATGGTGAACCGACATACTATAATGGACAAACAAATAAAGGCGGATGGAAGTATGGTAATTATTCTGGAAAGTATTATGAATATTATGGATGGTATTTTTTAGGTGGTTCATACTTTATTGGCAATTATGGTTCAGATGATAATCATACACCAAGTGGATATGATTATAGAAAAGGTCCATATGAGGGAAATTATGAAGGTTACAAGTATCAAAATTCGTATAATAGTTATTATACAGATATTACAAAATCGGAAGCTGATGATAATTTATTAAAAGGAACTGGGTATTCGGATGACAATGGTTACTGTTTAGAATATGCTAAAGAAATTGGAGAAATAATTAAAGCAAGGGGATATAATGCATTTTCAATCAGTTATGGACTAGATGACTCGGGAAATGCTAAAATGCAACAAATTCATAACTCAATGAGCGGGAATAGTAGTAATTTTTTTACAACTGGTACTGATGCAATAAATGGCGTATTTAATACAATAGCGAGTACACTTAAAGATACCTACACTATTTCTAATATAAATTTTAATTTTAATTTTAATGATGGGTCAGTTATAGAAGCTGTTGGAGGAAATACAATTAGGCTTAATGATATTACTTATAAAAAAGGTCCTGAGAATAATGGCGTAAGTACCTATACATCACCACCAATACCATTTACAATAACAATAAAATCAAAAATACCTGGTGATGGAATACCAGTGCTTTCAAATTCAACTATAACATTTCCGTGGAATTCAGAAACGGTGACTACAAAAGTTCCGGCTACAACAATAAACGTAAAAGATAATAATCTTCCAGGTATAAATGTAGATTTAGCTAGTGTTGAGCAGAACCCATGCAAATTTGGAGATTCAGTTAAAATTACTTACAATATAATCCCTCAAGATTTTGTATATAGCGATATGTCATCACAATTGATTCCTAAAGATGTAGTTATATTATTAGATACTTCAGCTGGAATGAATGATGGAGATAAATTAGGTACGTTTAAAAATGCAGTATGGAACAATTTGTTAAATAATAGTATTTTTAATAATAAACCTATGAAGTATGGATTGGTAACTTATAATTCCAACGCAATAATTAATCAAGATTTGACGACTAATAAAACTCAACTTAATGATAATGTGATCAAAAATATTACCCTTTCAACTTCTAATGAGAGAAATATAGGATTAGCCTTAGAAAAGGCAAATGAGATTTTGCAAAAAGACACATCAGATGCTAAGAAATATATTATATTAATTTCATCTGGTAATGTTAATTATACTGAAACGCAAGTTAATAATATACGAAATAATGGATATAAGGTTTTGAGTCTCGCATTAGGAAACACTAATGATGTTAATACAGACCCATCACCGACTTTGAATCAATTAGCAACAAGTTTAGGTGGGACAAGTCAAGATTACTTTATTAGTGTGAAAGAGGGAAATAATAATGCAACGCAAAATTATGTGATGAACAATTTAGCAAATAGAATAAATGATGATTTTTATAAAACCTATAATTTTAGCGATATTAAATTAAATCTTGATTTAAATGGAAATTTTGATGCGGTAAGTGGGCTTTCGGGAAGCGGTGACAAAAGAAGTATTGCAGTACCTAGCGTAGAATATAAAAATAATAATGGTGTTTGGCACGCTGAGTCTACAAGCATTTCATTTACTATTAAACCTAATAAACTTGGGCACTTAAGCTTTAAAGAAAATACTGATATTAATAATTTAGCAAATACCATAAGTTATACAGGAATAAATAAGAGTATAACTAGAGCGATAAATACACCAACTATTGATGTTATATCACCAATAATTGTGAATCATGGAATTTATGGTGGAATTGATAATGAGAGTAAGAATCCAATTATAGAGCCATCTAATGATAAAACATTTCCTAAAAAAGCAATTGTACCAATGGCAATAAGCTTTGATTTTTATACAAGTACAACTATAAAATTAGCATTAGATAAGAATAGATTAATTGATGGAAACATTAAGGTCTATAAAGTAAACGGTGGGACTTTATCAAAGATATCCGAGATTAATAATAATAATTCCAGCACTTATGATATACCAATTGGAGATGGACTGACAAATGGTGATAAAATACTAATATTATATAATTCCATATTACCAGATAGAGACGATTATTATACGAATTCGGTAACTGTAGGTTCAGCAAGCCCGGTTTATGCGATTCTAAATGTAAAAGGAAATCTGCCAGATTTGTTTTAGAGTAAGTTTATAAATGAGATGCATATAGAGCAGTATACAATATATAATTTAGAAATAGATATTTGGATTATATGTTGTATACTAAATTTGATTAAAAATCCTATTATGTTAAATCTAATAAAAATTTTAAATAAAGCATTATGATTATTGGGTAGCAGTTTTTAGTAAGGAATGAATTATAAAATGTAATTTAAAACATAAAAATTATATAAGGAATAGCTTAAAATTGAAAATAGAAACATAATTTTTATATATTGAAAGGCGGTTTCCTATTGGAATTAATAACTAACTTATCAAAAAAAACGCAAAAGATTTCTAGTGATATACATAAAATGAAGACAATAAGCGAACTCGTTAATTATATCCCAGAACAATTAATTGAAAGGTCAGCTCTTTTGCTACTTATTTTATGGGTATTATCACCATTAATTGTGATACTTTCTAATAATTTTGTAAATGATGTAGAGAAAACATATACACTTATGTTCAAACAACTATATTGGTATGAAATACTTCAAACGATTGGTTTCATTGGATGTATTCTGGGAATTATTACTTTTTCAAAAAGTATTTTACAAGTAAAAGTAGAGAAAGTATCTTTACAGAACTATATTAAAAGTAACCTATTTCATCTATTTTTGTTTATGATGCTTATTTGGAGCATAATATCGTGTTTGAATTCAGATAATATTAATATTTCGCTTAATGGTACATTGTATAGAAAAGAAGGTATCATTACATATTTCACTTACTGCGGAATTTTTTGTTGTGGATATGTAGTAAGAAATAGACGATTAATAAAGATTATTTTCGAAATTTTTACTTTATGTGCAGTGGCATTATCGATATTGACTCTTGTTGATTCTAAGGAGTTAAATAATACATTAGGATTAACCTCTGATTCGTCTATCTTTTGTCAATTTAATCATTATGCATATTACTTGTGTATGTCTATAATGAGTGCATCGTTGCTATTTATTACAGAGAAAAAATCAATTCAAAAGCTGATTTTTAGAATCATAATATTTTCTGTTATCACAGCTGCCTTAATTAAAAATGGATCTTTTGGACCTTACATTGCTGTTATAGTAGGATTGATTTTTAGCATTATTTTTTCAATTCTGCTAGACAGAAAAGTTTTAAAGCGAGTAGCAATAGTTACAAGTGTTTTCGTAGCTATTACGCTAGGTATGAACATTTCAAATAGTCATACTTACAAGGATTTTTGGACATTAGGCGGAGATATATTTAAAATAGCAGAGAAATCTCCAGATGCTAATAAAGCAGGAACGGGTAGATGGATTCTTTGGGTGAATGGAGTTAGATTCATTTCTGAAAGACCTTTATTTGGTTATGGAGCAGATAATCTTGGGGATCAATATGCTAAAGTTAATGTTAATACGGATCGTGCACATAACGAAATTATTCAATTTGCCGCAAGCCTAGGTATTCCAGCTGCACTTTTATATATTGCAGCACTAGCAACTTATTTTATGTTTTTTATAAAGAAAAGGAAACAATTTTTGAGGCTAGATATCTGTATATTATGCATAGTAATTGCTTATTTAGCATCATCAATGTTTGGTAATACTATGTATTATACAAGTCCATTTTTCTTTATGATATTAGGAATTTCAAGCGGAAGACAAAAGTTACTTTTAAAAAGTTTCTCTAGTTATTCAAGAGAATCCGAGAATTTATTTTTAATAAAATCTTGATTTCCCTTTACTAAATAATAATGATAGCAACATTGATATTGATTTTTTAAATAAAAAACTTCACTTAATTAAATGATGAGTGAAGTTTCTTATTTTAAGCAAATAGTTTATAGGATATAATATTAAAGAAAGAAAATGTAAATGAGTGGATATGTTTAGTGGGAAAGAAGGAGATTATTATTAAAAAGAAGCTGCCAATTGGAATAGATGATTTTAAAACGCTAATAGAAAATAATTATTATTTTGTAGATAAGAGCTTACTTATAAAAGAATTTATAAATAATTCTGCTAATATAATTTTAACTCCTAGACCAAGAAGATTCGGTAAGACTTTAAATATGAGCATGATTAAATACTTCTTTGATATAAATACTAAAGATGAGTCTGGAACATTATTTGATGAATTAAATATAAAAAAAGATAAGCAAATTATGGAGTTACAAGGAAAACAGCCGGTTATTTTTATAACACTTAAGGATACTAAATTTGCTAATTTTAGAGATTTTACATCAGCAATAAGAGGTCTTATGTCAGAAGTGTATAAAGAATATATATATGTTTTAGATAGTGATAATCTGTTAGATGCAGATAAAGAAGATTTCAACAAAATACTCTATAGTAAAGGTGATATTCCGCTGTTAACAAATTCAATAAAAAATTTGAGCAGGTATCTATGCAAATATCATGATAAAAAAGTAATATTACTTATAGATGAGTATGATGTGCCAATACAAGAAGCATATATAAATGGATATTATGATGAGGTAATATTATTTATGAGAAATTTATTAGGTTCGGTGCTTAAAGGTAATTTATATATAGAAAAAGCATTGCTTACTGGAATACTTCGGGTAGCCAAAGAAAGTATTTTTTCAGGACTTAATAATTTAGAGGTAGATACAATAATTAGAAACAAATTTAGTGATAAGTTTGGCTTCTTGGAAAGTGAGATAGATGAGATTTTATCATATTATGAAAATAACAATGTTAATATAGATAAGAATATGATTAAAGAATGGTACAATGGATATATTTTTGGAAACAATATCATATACAATCCATGGTCAGTACTAAATTATATTGATAATCGGGAAGAGGGATTTAAACCCTACTGGATCAATAGTAGTGAAAATGCTTTAGTTAAGAAAATTCTTTCAAATGGAAACGAGGAAATAAAGAAAGAATTTGAATATTTAATAGAAAATAAAACTATTGAAAAAGTTATAGATGATAATGTAGTTATGGGAGAGATTGAAGGATCTAGTGAGAGCGTATGGAGTTTTTTACTTATGACAGGATATTTAAAGGCTGTCAAAAAAGAAAATATAGAAGGTATTTTAAAGTGTGATTTAGCAATTCCCAATAAAGAGGTTTATATATATTTTAAGAATATGATATTAAAGTGGTTTGATGATAGCTTAAGTATGTTAAAGTATAAAACTATGCTTAATGCTTTGGTAAATGGAGATATAAGGAACTTTGGAGCATTATTTAAAGGTTTTGTTATAAATAATGTAAGTTATTTTGATGTCTCAGGAAAGGAACCAGAAAAGGTTTATCATGCGTTTGTTCTTGGAATGTTAGTGTCACTTTCTGATAATTATGAAGTGAAATCAAATAAAGAAAGTGGGTATGGAAGGTATGATGTAATGATAATACCAAAGGATGCTTCAAAATATGGGATAGTAATAGAGTTTAAAAAGATAGATGAATTCTTAAGCGATACAATAGAAGAAGCAACGAAAGAAGCTTTAGAGCAAATAGAGAACAAAAAATATGCACAAGAGCTTTTAAGCAGAGGGATAAATAATATTATAAAACTTGCCATCGTATTTAAAAATAAAGAAGTAGAAATAACTCAAGGCAGTTAAAAATTTTATGAACTACTTGTTAGTCAAAATACACATTTTTTAATAAAATCTTAATTTCCCTTTACTAAATAATAATGTATAATAACCATATGTTATAAATTAATTAATATGTCGAAACATATGGGAGGAAAAATATGAATACAGTTACTTATTTAATTGATATATTTCTACATCTTGATAAATATCTAGGATTCATAATAAACAATTATGGATTTGAAACATACTTGCTACTATTTTTCATAATATTTTTGGAAACAGGATTAGTAGTAACTCCATTTTTACCAGGAGATTCGTTAATATTCGCTGCTGCTGCTTTTGCTGCTATGGGAATGCTTAATATATATGCGTTACTAGGACTTCTAATAGTTGCAGCAATCTTAGGAGATACAGTCAATTATGAAATAGGAAGAATTTTTGGTGATAAACTTATTAACATTGCTGGTGGGAAACTTATTAAGAAAGAGCACTTAGATAAAACTAATAAGTTTTATGAAAAGCATGGTGGAAAAACAATAATCTTTGCAAGATTTATCCCAATAGTCCGTACGCTAGCACCATTTGTAGCTGGAATAGGAAAGATGCAATATAGGCATTTTATTTCATTTAATGCAATAGGCGGAATTCTATGGGTATTAGTAGTTTCAGCACTAGGATTTTTCTTTGGAAACATTCCAGTAGTTAAAAAGAACTTTGAATTTGTAATTATAGCAATCATATTTATTTCTATTGTACCAGTTATCGTTGAATTCTTAAGAAGCAAGATGAAAAAGACTAATCAAACAGTATAAAAAAAGCCTAATTAGGGAGTGGAAAGACTCTTTAATTAGGCTTTTAAATTAATATTTTATAGAAAAGAACATTATTTATAGTTATAGATTAATAATTACATATTAAAATCATACATTATCAGAAAGAAGGATATACTTTTGTGGAGTGTTGCATTGAGAATGTGGCTTTTGGAGTTTCTTCATTAGAACTTGTTCCATTGTTGCTTGTCCTTAGGAACTAAGGATCATGCAGGAATGGGTACAATTTCTAATGTTAGAAATCCAAAGTCATATTCTCTAGCAACCGGAACAAAAGTGTATCCTTCTTTCGATTATATCTATTTTCTAATTAAATGCGTTATATATTGCAGCAATTCCTTTTTCAAAATCATCATTTTCTATACCAACTAGTATGTTCATTTCACTAGAACCTTGGTCTATCATTCTAATGTTGATTTCAGCATTTGAAAGAGCTGTAAATATCTTAGCAGCAGTGCCCCTTTGTTTAGCCATTCCACGTCCAACAGTAGCAATCATAGCTAAATTTGGATGGATTTCTATACTGTCTGGGTTGCATGCTCTTTTAATTTCTTCCACAACAACATCCTTTTTGTTCTTCAATTGAGTGTCTTGAATTACAAAGCATACTGTATCTATTCCAGAAGGCATATTTTCAAATGAAATATTATGCTGTTCAAGTATTGATAAAATCTTTCTACAGAAACCAAGCTCTGAATTCATTGAAGCTTTAGATATTGAAATAACTGTGAAATCTTTTTTACCAGCTATACCTGTTACAGTTGTTGGTTTCATTGAACCATCTGTATTTTTTACGATAAAAGTACCTTCGTCTTGAGGTTTGTTTGTATTTTTTATATTTATTGGAATTCCAACTTCTCTTACTGGGAATATTGCATCTTCATGTAATACAGAAGCACCCATATAAGAAAGTTCTCTAAGTTCTGAATAAGTTATTTTGCTTATTGGTTTTGGATTATCTATTATTCTAGGATCTGCCATTAAAAATCCTGAAACATCTGTCCAATTCTCATAAAGATCAGCATTGATGCTTGAAGCAACTAAAGCTCCTGTTACATCAGAACCACCTCTTGAGAATGTGATTATATTTCCGTCTTTATCTGCTCCATAAAAGCCAGGAATTACAGCCTTAGAAACTTTAGATAATTTATAATGAAGGGCTGAATCTGTTGCTTTAGAATCTAAGGAACCGTCGCTATTAAAAACCATAACGTCTTTAGCATCAACAAATTGAAAGCCAAGATAGTTAGCAAGTATTAATCCGTTTAAGTATTCACCTCTACTTGCAGCATAATCACTTGAAGCCCCTTCTTCAAGATCTTTTTTTATGATGTTCAAATGTTCTGTAATATTAAAGTCTAAATTTAAATCTTTAACTATATTACAATATCTATCTGTTATATGATTAAAAACATCATCAAAAGATATTCCAGTAGAAACATGGGCGTGGCAAAGATATAATAAATCAGTAATCTTTGAATCTTTAGAATTTCTTTTTCCAGGTGCAGATGGCACTACATATCTTCTTTCTGGATTTGAAAAGATTATTTCTTTAACTTTTTTAAATTGAGTTGCATCTGCTAGTGAACTTCCACCAAATTTTGTTACAATTGTGTTCATAATTATAGCCCCCATATATATGTATTTTTACATATAAGATTGTAGCAATTTATCTAAAAATGTTCAAGTTAATTATTAATAATGCTAAATGATTATTTTCTCTTGAGCATTTGAGTATTATTTATAGAAAAGAACATATAATAAACTGCAAAGCAGATTAAGAAATGGATATAAAATAGATTTATTGTATAGAAGGTACTGAATTTTCCAAATATAAATCAAGTTATTTATTTCCCTATCTGTATAAAAACACATAGAATGCCTTTAAATATTAATGAAGAAAATTTGTTTAATATAATAAATTATATATACTACGAGAACTAATTCTTCATCGTGATTCTAAAAGTATTGCAATAATTTTAACCGTAATTGTGAAATGTGAATTATAAATTTTAAATTGCAATATATATATTCTATGAAAAAAATTTATCGTAGTTAAGCATATAAGTATGTTCCAATAGATAATTTACATTTAAAGTTTTAGTAAGCTGAGTTATCAATTAAGACTAAAATTTAGAAATTTACTTGCAGCATATATTATATGTAGAGAAAATAGTGAGTATTATTAATAACGTTTGACAGAGTAAATATTGATTTGTATAATAAAAATACCAAGTGAAACTTGACTATTTCTTGTTTTTAATTGAAATTCAACGTTGAATAAATTAAGAAAAACAATGTAGAAATAAAAAGTATGTTAACAATATGGTACTGGTAATTTAATATCTAAATATTTTAATTATCAGGAGTTATATAGATAAGCCAATTATAAATTATATTTATACTATGAAATATATCCCAACTAGAAATGGGTAATATACTTTTGTGGAATGTTTCATTGGTAATTTTGATGGATGTGATTCTTAATTAAAATTCCAAATCTATGATTTGGTCAATTGAAATTACTCAGTGAACGAAGTGAGTCGAGTTTCCTTTGAACTATTCCAAATGTGCTAGTTCATAGCTTGTTCTTTGAGGCTAGCACTTTGGGTGCAACTTTATAGCCTTAGAATCACCCATCACAATTACCTAGAAACTGGAACAAAAGTATGTTATTCATTTCGGCGAGTTACATGAATAAGTTCGGGTCCTAGTTGGATTATCTATATGTATTACAAATTTATATATACTTTGACAACGGAGTCACAGAATTAATAATTCAGATTGATTTCGTTTTTTTTGTTATAAGTTATAAAATAATTTTCTGCAGAAGTTATTTTTTATATTTATCAATTTGATAAATATAAGCTTTAATTTTTAAAGAATATGGTATTAATTTCTTTAAAAATTAAAGTTTTTACCACAAAAATACTTACTTTTTTAAAAAATCTATTGATTTGTTAGAAACGGTGGTATATAATTTACTTATTAAATGAATTGAGCAAAGGCGTTCAATAGATGGTATACCGCTTCTATTGTGCGTCTTTTTTTAGAAAAAAAGGGGGTTTGTAAAATGGCAAAGTACACAAAGGAAGATATCATTAACTTAGTAAAGGAAAATGGAGTTAAATTTATAAGACTTCAATTTACAGATATCTTTGGAACATTAAAAAACGTAGCAATTACAGACAGACAGTTAGAAAAAGCATTAAATAATGAATGTATGTTTGATGGATCATCTATTGATGGTTTCGTTAGAATTGAAGAATCTGACATGAATTTAAGACCGAACTTAGATAGTTTTGTAATTTTCCCATGGAGACCTCAACAAGGTAAGGTTGCAAGATTAATCTGTGACGTTTATAAACCAGATGGAAAGCCATTTGAAGGTGATCCAAGATATATCTTAAAGAGAGCTATAGCAGATGCAGCTGAACTTGGATATACAATGAATGTTGGACCTGAATGTGAATTTTTCTTATTTGAAACTGATGAAAATGGTAATGCAACAACAAACACTCAAGATAAAGGTGGGTACTTTGATTTAGCACCTACAGATTTGGGAGAAAATGCAAGACGTGACATGACTTTAGCATTAGAAGAAATGGGATTTGAGATTGAAGCATCTCACCATGAAGTTGCTGAAGGACAAAATGAAATTGACTTTAAATATGGTGATGCATTAACTACAGCTGATAGTATTATGACATTCAAGCTAGTTGTTAAGTCTATTGCACAAAGACACGGATTGCATGCATCATTTATGCCAAAGCCAATTTTCGGAATTAATGGTTCAGGAATGCATGTTAATATGTCATTATTCAAGGATGGAAAGAATGTCTTTGTTGATGAAAATGATAAGAATGGCTTAAGTCCAATAGCTTATAACTTTATAGCAGGATTACTAAAGAATATCAAAGGTCTTGCAGCTGTTACTAACCCGTTAGTTAATTCATACAAGAGATTAGTACCGGGATATGAAGCACCAGTTTATTTAGCTTGGTCTTGTAAAAACAGAACAGCATTAATAAGAGTACCAGCAGCTAGAGGCGCAGGAACTAGAGTTGAGCTTAGATGTCCAGATCCAAGTTCTAACCCATATTTAGTATTAGCAGCTCTATTACAAGCAGGACTAGATGGTATTAAAAACAATCTACAACCACCAGCAGAAGTTGAAGCAAATATTTTTGCTATGACTGATGAGGAAAGAAAAGCTAACGGAATTGATAACTTACCTAATAACTTATATGAAGCAGTTCAATTCATGAGAGAAAGTGAGTTAGCTAAGTCAGCTTTAGGAGATCATGTATACAACAATTATCTTGAAGGT
Source organism: Clostridium sp. MF28 (assembly GCF_002969175.1). NCBI lineage: Bacteria > Bacillati > Bacillota > Clostridia > Eubacteriales > Clostridiaceae > Clostridium > Clostridium sp. MF28. The sequence goes on along the minus strand of NZ_CP014331.1, from coordinate 2,138,269 downwards.
AAAGCAGCTGAGTGGGATGATTATAGAACTAAAGTACATGACTGGGAATTAGAAAACTATCTTAATAGATATTAATTTAGTAATACCAATTATTATTAATTAAGGTGGGGATTGCAATGGCTCAAGATGGAAGAATTATTATAGCTTTAAGCAATATTGAGACAGCAAAAAAATTAAAGAGTTTACTAATGCAGGAAGGCTATGAAATCATAGCATTATGTGCTTCAGGAAATGAATTAATTAGATTAGTTATGCAACATTCCCCAGACCTAGTCTTAGTAGGATATAAATTCAAGGATATGAGTTTACTAGATGTTTATGAAACACTAGTAGATGTAACTAGTTTTTTAGCTATCGTAAATGAGCCTTATAAATCATTTATAGAAGAAGATACTGATATATATTGTATTGGTACTAAAATCTCTAATGTTCTCTTAACTAATGCTATAAATTTAATTTTTCAAAGCAAAAAGAGAATCAAGAAGCTAAGGGATCAAGTTGAAAAGTTAGAACATACTCTGGAAGATAGAAAGCTTATCGAAAAGGCTAAGGGTCAACTCATGAAAACTTCAGGACTTACGGAGAATGAAGCGTTTAGATATATGCAGAAGATAAGTATGGATTCTGGGAAAAGAATGAAAGATATTGCGAGTTTAATATTAAGTGAAAATGAATAACTTATAAAATGTAGCAAATACGCGAGTAATTATATTTCAAAAAAGGATGTATTTACTCGTTGTTTGCTACACATAAATGCAATATGATTGTTTTAAGGATAAATAGGTGCCTGATAGATAAATATTTAAGAAGGTACAAATGAATATATTATTATCTCAAGGGGGAATTTTAATGGAAAGAAATAATCCGAATGCACAGGGGTTATATAATCCATGTTTTGAACATGATGCTTGTGGAATTGGGACTATAGTAAACATTGATGGTGAGAAATCTCATGAAATATTATCAGATTGTTTAACTATCCTAGAAAAGCTAGAGCATAGAGGTGGTACAGGCGCTGATGAACATACAGGAGATGGAGCAGGAATATTATTTAATATACCACACAAATTCTTTCAGGAAGAATTGAAATCAAAAGGTATGACTCTCGGAAACGAAGGGGATTACGCTGTTGCTATGGTATTTTTACCACAAGAAGAAAAGGCAAGAAAAGAAGCTATGAGCCTTTTTGAAGATATATCAAAGGAAGAAGGACTTGAACTAATTGGGTGGAGAGAAGTTCAAACGAACCCTTCAATACTTGGAAAAGCATCGCTAGAAGCAATGCCTGCAATAATGCAAGCTTTTGTAAGAAGACCAAATGGAATAAAACCAGGAAAAGATTTCGAAAGAAATTTATATATTGTTAGAAGAAATATAGAAAAAAGAGCAGGATGGATAAGTAAATTCCTAAATGAAACTTTCTACATAGCGTCTTTTTCATCAAAGACAATAGTATATAAAGGAATGTTATTATCTACACAGCTTAGAGAATTTTATAAAGATTTAGAAGATGAAAGAGTTGAAACATCTTTGGCATTAGTACATTCAAGATATAGTACTAATACATTCCCAAGTTGGGAAAGAGCTCATCCTAATAGATTTATGATTCACAATGGTGAAATTAATACACTTCGTGGAAATGTTAATAAGGTTTATTCTAGAGAAACAAATGTTAAATCTAGAGCACTTGGAAAAGATTTAAACAGAGTGTTACCTATCATAAATAAAGAAGGATCAGACTCTGCGATATTTGATAACAATTTAGAATTCTTATATATGAACGGAATGGATTTAACTAGAGCTATTATGATGGCAATTCCAGAACCATGGTATAAGAGTAAAACTATGAGTAAAGAAATGAAAGCTTTTTATGAATATAATGCTACACTAATGGAACCATGGGATGGTCCAGCAGCTATCGTATTTACAGATGGCGAAAAAGTTGGTGCAGTTTTAGATAGAAATGGTTTAAGACCATCAAGATATTATATAACTAAAGATAGAAGACTTATTCTTTCTTCAGAAGTTGGTGCATTAGATATACCAGCTGAAATTGTTGAAAAGAAAGATAGATTAATGCCAGGTAGAATGTTACTTGTAGATACAGTTAAGAAAGAAGTTATAGATGACGAAGAATTAAAAAATTCTTATGCTAATCAATATCCTTATGGAGAATGGTTAAAAGAAAATCTGATTACTTTAGATAAAATGAATGAAAGTAAGAAGTTCAAGATTGAATATGATAAGGAAACTAGAAAGAAATTAGAAAAAGCTTTTGGATATACTTATGAGGAAGTAAAAACAACAATGCTTCCAATGGCTGAAACTGGAGCTGAACCATTAGCAGCTATGGGTGTAGATGTTCCCTTAGCAGTATTATCAAAGAATTCTCAACCGTTATTTAACTATTTCAAGCAGTTATTTGCACAAGTAACTAATCCTCCTATTGATGCTATTAGAGAAGAAATAGTTACAGCTTCTAATGTTTATCTTGGACCAGAGGGTAATATATTAGAAGATAAAGCATCAAATTGTGAGTTGATTAAACTCGATTCACCAATAATTAATGATGAAGAATTAGCTAAAATAAAGGCTTATAATAAAGGAAACTTAAAATCAAAAGTAATTGATATTGTATTTGATAAAGGTGGCTCTTTAGAGGAAGCATTAAATGAAACGTTTGAAAAAGCTCAAGATGCTTATGAAAAGGGATATACTATATTTATATTATCTGATAGAAATATAAGTGAGGCAAAAGTTCCTATTCCGTCATTACTTGCAGTATCAGCACTTCATCAATATTTGGTTAAAAAGGGAACAAGAACTTCAGTTGCTCTAATACTTGAAAGTGGAGAGCCTAGAGAGATTCACCATTTTGCTACATTGCTTGGATTTGGTGCTTCTGCTATAAATCCATATATGGCTTATGAAAGCTTAAGAGGGTTAATTGAAGAAGGATTACTTGATTTAGAATATGATAAAGCTGTTTACAACTATAATAAAGCAGTGCTTAAAGGTATAATTAAAATACTTTCAAAAATGGGTATTTCAACAATACAATCTTATCAAGGAGCACAAATTTTTGAAGCTATAGGAATTGGAAAAGAAGTTATTGATAAATACTTTACTAATACTATAAGCAGAATCGATGGAATTGGACTCGCTGAAATTCAAAAAGAAGCAGAGATAAACCACAAAAATGGATTTAAAGAAAAAACTTATGCAGCAGACTTTTCGCTAGATTCTCCAGGATATGAAAAGCTTAGATCAGGGGAAGATAGTGGAGAAGAGCATTTATATAATCCACTAACTATTCATAAACTTCAAGAAGCTACTAAAACATCAAATTATGAATTATTTAAAGAATATACTTCTTTAATTGATGATGAAAAAGCTGAAATCACTTTAAGAGGATTATTAGAATTTAACTATAATTCTAAGGCAATTCCACTTGAAGAAGTTGAGCCAGTTTCAGAAATTGTTAAGAGATTTAAGACCGGAGCAATGTCTTATGGATCAATTTCTAAAGAAGCTCATGAAGCACTTGCTATTGCCATGAACAGAATTGGCGGTAAGTCTAACACTGGTGAAGGTGGAGAAGATAAGGATAGATGGACTAAAGATGCAAATGGGGATTCAAGAAGATCTTCAATAAAGCAAATTGCATCTGGTAGATTTGGAGTAACTTCAGAGTATTTAGTAAATGCAGATGAACTTCAAATAAAACTAGCACAAGGAGCAAAACCTGGTGAAGGTGGTCAATTACCTGGAACTAAGGTTTACCCATGGATTGCTAAAACTAGACATTCAACTACAGGGGTTGGTCTTATATCACCACCACCTCATCATGATATTTACTCAATAGAAGATTTAGCTCAATTAATATATGATTTAAAGAATTCAAACACTGGAGCTAGAGTATCTGTTAAGTTAGTTTCAGAATGTGGAGTTGGAACTGTTGCAGCTGGTGTTGCTAAAGGTGGAGCAGAAGTAATATTAATTTCAGGGTATGATGGAGGAACAGGTGCATCACCTAAAAACTCAATCAAAAATGCCGGACTTCCTTGGGAACTTGGACTAGCTGAAGCTCACCAAACATTACTTCTTAACGATTTAAGAGAAAGAGTTAGAGTTGAAGTAGACGGTAAACTTATGAGTGGACGTGATGTTGCTATAGCTGCCCTTCTTGGAGCAGAAGAATTTGGCTTTGCAACTGCACCATTAGTAACTTTAGGTTGTGTTATGATGAGAGTTTGTAATCTAGATACTTGTCCAGTTGGAGTTGCAACTCAAAATGAAGAGCTTAGAAAGAGATTTAAAGGAAAACCAGAATATGTAGTTAACTTTATGTACTTTATAGCTCAAGAACTAAGAGAAATTATGGCAAGTCTTGGATTTAGAAATATTGATGAAATGGTTGGTAGAGTAGACAAACTTAAGCAGAGAGAAAATATTCATGGCTGGAAAGCTAAGAATGTTGATTTAAGCTCAATACTTTACACTCCAGATAAGTATAAAGGAAAAGTTGTTAAGTTTGATGAAACTAAGAAATACGACTTTAAATTAGAAAGAGTGCTAGATCAAAAAGTATTCTTAAGCCAATTTAAAGACGCTATAGAAAAGAAAGAAAAAGTAAACTTTGAAATTGATATAACTAATACTGATAGAACACTTGGAACTATTCTTGGATCTGAAATAACAAGAGTAAATGGTTCAGATGGATTAACAGAAGATTCTATTACTATTAAGTGTAATGGAGCTGCAGGGCAAAGTTTTGGTTCATTCATTCCAAGTGGATTAACATTTGAGGTTGAAGGAGATGCTAATGATTACTTAGGTAAGGGATTATCAGGTGGTAAGATTATAGTATATCCTCCAAAGAAATCAACATTTGTAGCAGAAGATAATATCTTGATTGGAAATGTTGCTTTATATGGTGCAACTTCAGGAAAAGTATTTATAAATGGTATTGCAGGTGAAAGATTCTGCGTTAGAAACTCAGGAGCGACTGCTGTTGTTGAAGGAGTTGGAGCTCACGGATTAGAGTACATGACAGGTGGTAAGGTTGTTGTTTTAGGTAAAACAGGAATTAACTTTGCTGCTGGTATGAGTGGCGGAATTGCTTACATTTATGAAGAGGATCCAAACTTTAGAATAAACTTAAATGAAGAAATGATTCTATTAGAAGAGTTAAGCTTAGAAGATGAAGAAGAATTAAAGAACTTAATTGAAGAACATGTGAAAGTTACAGGCTCTCCTAAAGGAAATAAAATATTATACAACTTTGAGACAGAAAAATCTAAATTCCACAAAATAATTCCAAAGGATTATAAGAGAGTATTGGAAACTGTTGAAAAGCATAAGAATCTTGGATGTGATGAGGATGAAGCATTAATTAAAACTTTCCAAGAAATTAAAGGAAATTAGGAGGGTTAGAAAAATGGGTAAACCAACGGGATTTTTAGAGTATGATAGAGAAGTAGGTAAAAATAGAGAACCTAAAGAAAGAATAAAAGACTATAAAGAATTTCATTTAAGTCTTCCAGCAGAAAAGCAAAGTATTCAAGGTGCAAGGTGTATGGACTGTGGTGTTCCATTCTGCCAATCAGGAGTATTATTCTCAGGTATGGTATCTGGTTGTCCACTTCATAACCTAATTCCTGAATGGAATGACTTAGTGTATAGAGGAAAATGGGATTTAGCTTATGAAAGATTAGATAAGACTAATCCATTCCCAGAATTTACAGGAAGAGTATGTCCAGCTCCATGTGAAGCTGGATGTACAGCAGGATTAAATGGGCCTTCAGTTGCTATAAAGGAAAATGAAAGAGCTATAATTGATACTGCTTTTAAAAATGGAATAGTTAAAGCTAATCCTCCAGCTAAGAGAACTGGAAAGAAAGTTGCTGTAATAGGATCAGGTCCAGCAGGACTTGCAGCAGCAGATACATTAAATAAATGTGGTCATAAAGTTACTGTTTTTGAAAGAAGTGACAGACCAGGTGGATTATTAATGTATGGTATTCCAAATATGAAGCTTGATAAAGAAGTTATATTAAGAAGAATAAATCTTATGGCGGAGGAAGGTATTAGATTTGTAACTAACGCTAATATTGGTGAAAATTATGATGCAAATGAAATATTAGATGAATATGATGCAGTAGTACTTGCAACTGGCGCATCTGAGCCTAGGGATCTTGTAGCAAAAGGTAGAGATGGAGTTAAAGGCGTACATTTTGCAGTAGATTTCTTAAAAGCTAATACAAAAAGTCTTCTAGACTCAAATCATGATGATAATAATTATATTTCAGCAAAAGATAAAAATGTAATTGTAATTGGTGGTGGAGATACAGGAACAGATTGTGTTGGAACTTCACTTAGACATGGATGTAAATCATTAGTTCAATTTGAAATAATGGGTGAACCTCTTAAAGAAAGAGGAGCTAATAATCCATGGCCAGAGTGGCCTAAAGTTCTTAAGGTTGATTATGGCCAAGAAGAATTTATAGATCTTTATGGCAAAGATCCAAGAGAATATTTAACTACAGTTACAGGTCTTAATACAGATAAAGATGGAAATCTTGAAAGTGTTGATACTGTAAAAGTTGAATGGAAGAAAGACGAAAATGGAAGATTTGGTCCAGTGCCAGTTGAAGGATCAGAAAAAACTTATCAAGCCGAACTTGTATTGCTTGCAATGGGCTTCACAGGTTCACAAAATTACATTAAAGAAGCTTTTGGTGTTGAATCAGATGCAAGAAGTAACATAAAAGCGAATGAAAAAGATTTTAAAACTAATGTACACAAAGTATTTTCAACAGGTGATGCTAGACGTGGACAATCATTAGTTGTTACAGCTATAAATGAAGGAATAAGAGCAGGAATATCTGTTAATGAATTCTTAAGAAAATAGCATATTGAAATGGGAGTGATATTCTAAGTATTTAGAAGTATCACTCCTATTTTTTGGATAAATTTAAATCTTAAATTTAGATACAGTAGGTGACAATAAGTAAGCACTAAATTCTATTAAGAATATTTTTATAACTAACATATTTATGAATAGTATGTATATTGCAAAAATAATTTTTCATAACGATTATAAAAATATTGCAAGAGTCTTAGCTGTAATTGTGAATTGTGAAATGTGCATTGTGAATTGTGAATTGTGAATTGAAATATATATATTAGGAAAGTAACGCCACACTCAGTATAGATTCGCATGAAATATATATTTTAATTAATAATTAAGAATATTTTCATGAATTTATATTAACTAGATATATATAATATAGAGGTGAATATTTTTTATTCTTTAGGAATTTATATTACAATAAAATCTGTGGATAACTTAAAAAAGGTTGATTGACTAGTTTTTGTATTTTAAAAAGAATAAAAAAGAAATCTTATTCGCCTGCCAAATTTTTCTCACATGCGTTCGAAAAGGCAGATGCGTGAAAAAATCTCCGGCTCCACAGTCGCCTGCGATTTTGTTCTTCTCTAGGAATTTATATTGAAGATAAATCTTCAGACATTATGCAAATTGAGGGGATAAATTATGAAAAAGGGTTGATTTAGAGATATATGTTTTAAAAGAGAATAAAATTGTAAAGAGAAATTGATTGGAGGATGTTAATGAGAATTTTTAGTAATGATCGTAAGCAAGTAAGATCTGGTTGGAAGATAATACTTGTTTTCGTATGTTTCTTTGTATCTACAACTATAATGTCGGTTGTCTTCAGTAATATATATAGTGCATTTGTTTTTATGACTAATCCAGCATTGCTGTCAAAGCAAGATGAGGGTATAAGTTATATTACTGAGCAGCTCTTAAGTATGTCTTCTTTTCCAGGCGCATTTTTAAATTTGATACAATGTATACTAATGATATTCTTTGTAGTTTTATTCTGGAAAGTTCTAGATAGAAAAAAAGTGAAAGATATTGGATTGATTAATATAAAAAGAGGTTGGAAAGATTTATTTTATGGCTTATTATTTGGCGCAATATCATTTACTATAGTTGCAATTATATTGTTATGTACTAAATCAGTTGAACTAGTGAATAGTTTTAATAGTCCAAACTTTTCAAGAACATTATTTTTACAGCTTATTGTTTTTATATTTGTTGGCATTAATGAAGAACTTTTTGCTAGAGGGTATTGCATGACTGTTTTAAAACAAACTAAAATAGCATGGATTCCTATTTTAGGATCATCCATAATTTTTTCACTAATGCATTCATTAAATCATGGAATCAGTTTACTTGCATATGTTAATTTGTCTTTATTCGGGATTTTTATGGGATATTTATTCATAAAGACTAAAAATATATGGATGTGCATAGGATATCATATAACTTGGAATTATTTTCAGGGTGACATTTTTGGATTCTTGGTAAGTGGAAATGTTACAGATTCTATATACACCATAAGAACTATTAATTCAAATATAATTAATGGAGGAAGCTTTGGACCAGAAGGAGGAATAGTTGTTACAGCATTGCTTGTAGTAACGATTTTAATAACATATAAATTCATACCTTATAAAGCATAAAATGCATAAAAAACCTACACATATGAAAAGAGTGCGAAGCACAATACGGAACTTAAAATATGAAAAGAGTGCGAAGCACAATGCGGAACTTAACCAAAGTCGACTACGATTTTGTTATGTACATTGTAAATTTTACATTCATAAGGTATACTTAAGGTATGCTTTTAACTAAATGAGAAACTAAGTAATATAGAGGTTGAGTGTAATGAACAGAGAATTTAAAAGATATATGTATATTATAGGAACAATTTGTATAATATTTTTAGTAGGATCATTAATTCTACATATTCTTCCATGGCTTCTGATAGCAGGAGTAATAATATATATTGTTATGAAGATAGTGGGATTTTTTAAAGAAAAAAAGAGAAAGAAGAATTTAAAAACTATTATAATAATGATAGAGATAAGGAAGTCTACAGCACTCCTGTAGATGACTATACAACTGGAGAAATTATTGATGTTGAATATGAAGATGTAGACAAAAAAGAAAAATAATATTTTTATATTAAAGCTCAGTTTTGGTAACTGAGCTTTTTTGCTGTCTAAATAATTACGCATAACTTAGTTAGAAAATTATAATTTTGATAAAAAAATTTGTTAGAACCCTTTATATATTTCTTTTTTTGCGTATATATTAATTGGAAGGATAAATATGCACCGATAAAAAGAGCAGCTATGCACTACTGAAAAGAGCAGCTATGCTGCGATACGGAACATTTCTGCAATCAGTAACTTTTTTTGAGTGTAAGAACCTTTTTGGATTAACTCGATAAGATGTAAATATGAGGGGATGATGAATATGAAAGAGAGAAGATACGCACATTGAAAAGAGCAGCTATGCACCTATAGAAAGAGCAGCTATGCTGCAATGTGGAACTTTTCTGCATATAAGAACGTTTTTTTTGAATTAATTAGTGGTATGTGAGTATGAGAGGAGATTGATGAGCATGAGAGAAAGAAAGTATGCACATTGAAAAAGAGCAGCTATGCTGCATATAATAACATTTTTGTGAATTAACTTGTTGGTATATAAATATGAAGGGAAATGATGAGTATGAAAGAGAGAAAATATGTAAAATTCAGAGTTGATATGTATGATGACACAAAATTTAAGATAATAGATAGGATGTCTAATAGAGACCTTATTCACTATGTCTGGAACAGGATGGTTGTTTTAGCTGGAAAGGTGAATCAAGAGGGAGAATTATATATGTCAAGAAATATTCCATACACAGTAGAGACATTATCAATAGAATTTAATAGAGAGATCAGTGAAGTAAAAGCTGCATTAGACGTTTTAATGAATTTAGAAATGATTGAAATCGTAGATAATAATATATACAAGGTGAAAAATTTCGTGAAGCATCAAAATATCAAAGTTAAGGAAAAAGCTGAAATTGTAAAAAAGGAAAATAATACAGAAATTTTAGAAAAGACTGATATGGATAAAAATAAGAATAATGAAACAACACTTTTAAAAGCGAATAATAAAAAATTAAATAATGAAAATAAAAGCGATGAGAATGGTGGGGGTATTGAGGTAAAGAAGGATATTAGTGAACATAATAATTCTCATGTAATTTTCGAAGTAGACAAAAATATAAGGAAGAAGAATAAGGGGAACAAAAAGAAAAATGAAAGCATTATAGAAGTTTATGATGAGGATGTTTCTAATGATTCTACAGATAAAAGACATAGGGATGATGCTATTTGCTGGCTTAGTGACGGTGATATTACTTTAGGAGAAGGAGAAACTATAATAGCTGAGTGGTCTTTTGAGTAATTGTAATATATATGGCAATTCACAATTACGGTTAAAATTCTTGCAATATTTTTAGAAGTATCATGAAGAATTATTATATATATTAAAATTGAGTTTCGATATTTTGTCTTAATTAAGTGCTTAGCTTATTAGAAATTTAAATGTGAATTTATTATTAAAACATATATAATAATGCTAATTGTTTGAAAATAGGGTGTTAATATTGTATAATTATTTATAGAAATTAAGATGTCTAAAATAAAAAAGAAAGTTAGTTTCTAAAGATTTTTAAAGTAAATATAAGCAATATAGGAGGCAATAAATATGGAAAAGATAAAAATGTCAACTCCGTTAGTTGAAATGGATGGAGATGAAATGACAAGAATTATTTGGGGCGCAATAAAAGAGGAGTTATTAAATCCTTTTATTGAATTAAATACAGAATATTATGATCTTGGATTAGAGTATAGAAATGAAACTAACGATCAAGTTACTGTAGATGCTGCAGAAGCTATCAAAAAGTATAAAGTTGGGGTAAAATGTGCAACTATTACACCAAATGCAGCAAGAGTTAAAGAGTATAATTTAAAAGAAATGTGGAAAAGTCCTAATGGAACTATAAGAGCAATATTAGATGGAACAGTATTTAGGGCACCAATTATAGTAGAACCAGTTAAGCCATATGTTAGAACATGGAAAAAGCCTATTACGATAGCAAGACATGCTTATGGGGATGTATATAGGGATGTTGAAATGAAAATAGAAGGTAAAGGTAAATGTGAACTTGTATTTACCTCTGAGACTGGCGAAGAAAAAAGAGAGTTAGTACATAACTTTGCAGGTGATGGAGTAGTTCTTGGTATGCATAACCTTAATAAGTCTATTGAAAGTTTTGCAAGAGCTTGCTTTAATTTTGCACTAGATACTAAACAAGATCTATGGTTTGCAACTAAAGACACAATTTCAAAGAAATATGATCATACATTTAAGGATATTTTTCAAGATATTTTTGATGAAGAATATAAAGCTAAGTTTGATGAGGCGGGCATTGAATATTTCTATACGTTAATTGATGACGTTGTTGCTAGAGTTGTTAAATCAGAAGGTGGAATTATCTGGGCTTGTAAGAACTACGATGGAGACGTAATGAGTGATATGGTTGCTACAGCATTTGGTTCACTTGCAATGATGACATCTGTACTTGTTTCACCAGAAGGAAACTATGAATATGAAGCAGCACATGGAACTGTTCAAAGGCATTATTACAAACACTTACAAGGTGAAGAAACGTCAACAAATTCTATTGCAACAATATTCGCATGGTCTGGAGCATTAAAGAAAAGAGGAGAACTAGACAATAATGCTGATTTAGTTAATTTTGCAGACAAATTGGAAAAGGCCTCAATTAAAACAATTGAAGATGGAATAATGACTAAAGACTTATCGTTACTTGCTGAGCATGATAACATTCAAACATTAAATACATTTGACTTTATTAAAGCTATAAGAAAGACATTAGAGGAAATACTTTAATCTTATTTTGTGTGATTTAATATTTAAGAATGAGTGCACACAATGTTATATCTGTGTTTTAATAATAGATTTATATTTAAAGTCTAGCACAACAAGTGCTAAGTTATGTTGAAAATTTAGAAACTTAACTAATATATATAAAGTATAAATGAAAATAGGCTGTGCAAGATAGAATGTTTTTCTATTTTGGATAGTCTATTTTTTATATTCATTTTGAATAAAATGAATATAAAAAATATAGGAAACTTAGTTGATAGCATTATGTATATATATGTTGCAATTTAGAATGTACATTTTACAATTCACAATAATTCTAAAAAAATTTTGCAATATTTTTAGAGTTATAATGAAGAATTATTTTGGTAATATATATTGAAATATAAAGCTTATGTTTAAGAATTCTAGCAAACTAAATATTTGAATAAATTATATTTATTTAAGTAAATAATCAAATGGCTTTTATTAAACTAGTTAATTCGACATATTTATCTAATTTACCATTAGCTTTTATAATTGTTATAAGTTTTATGGTTTAATATATAGTGGGAATATTATATAAAATATAATTAAATGCTTAATAATTGAAAAGTATAAAAAAAGAGCATAAAATGGTGTAAATTATAATAAAATATCATTTATAATATTGATGCACCTTTGATTTAATGTTAAAATTAAATTGTAATTAAATATATTGGTAAAATTCTAAAATCCATTATTTAAATGAGGCTTGAATTACTAAGTTTATGTGTTATTAACATGTATTTTTCATAATGTTGTAAATTGTATTCATATAGATTTAGATAAGATAAGTAAGTCGCATTAAAAATATGGATTTTTTTTATATTTTGTATGTATTTCAGGAGGAGATTTTTATGGAGAAGAAACTTGCGAAACCAACTACAACGATTAATAAGGAAGCTAAAAGTGAAAGAGCAGGCTCGATGACTGCAAAAAGTAGCACAAAAAGAGCTTCACTAGAACATAGCGCTGATGCCATGGAGAAGAAAAGAGAGATTGCAAGAAAGCAAGCACAAGAAAAAATGAGATCAAGAACTTTGGCAAAACAACAACAAATGGCTGAAAGAATATCAACTGCAACAGAACAATTAGCGGCAGGTATTGAAGAAGCAAGTGCATCATCTAGGGAACTTGGCGCTACAATGGCTCAAATAGCAGCTGGAGCAGTTCAAGCGTCATCGGCAGCGGAAGAATCAAGAGCAGCGGTGAATCAAATTGATAAGGCTTCTATTGTAGCAATGGAGAGGGCAAAAGAATCATTAGATAGAATGAATGAAGCTCAAGCATTAATAAGAACAACTGCAAGAGATACAGAACAGCTTATATTAGGAATTAAGGAAGCAGCTAAAACAAATCTTGAATCTGTTAAATTAATAAATGAACTTGAAAAACAATCTGATGAAATAGGCAATATTGTACAAGCAGTAGTGCGAATAGCTGACCAGACAAATCTACTTGCTCTTAATGCGGCAATTGAAGCAGCTAGAGCAGGGGAACATGGAAGAGGTTTTGCAGTAGTAGCTGACGAAGTAAGAAATTTGGCAGAGATATCAGAAAAATCTGCTCGTAATATAACAGATCTAGTAAATGAGATACAAAAAAATGTTAAAGTTGTTGTGACTGACATAGAGGCTTCAGGAAAAGCAGCAGATGAAGAAGTTGAGAAGGCAAAAAAGATTACAGAGGATTTAATAAAAGTTGAAGAGGATGTTACTGTAGTACAAAGTAGTATAAATGAAATAGAAGAAAATTCTGCAGATGCAAATAAAGGCGCATCAGAATTTTTGGAAATATCTGAACAAATAGCGGCAGCGGCAGAAGAACAAACTAGTGCAGCAGAAGAAGTAGAAAGGTCGATAGAAGAGCAAAATAGAGCATTTGAAGAATTGAATATAGCGGCTTCTGAACTTTCACAATTATCAGAAGAATTGAAAGTATCAACAGATACACAAAAGTCATCTGAAATACTAGCATCTACTGCTGAGGAACTTTCTTCGAATGTAGAAGAAGCAAATTCGGTTGCAACTGAGATAATGAGAGCTATTGAACAAGTAGCAATAGGAGCAGAAGCACAAGCAAACTTGACAGATAAAGCAGCAGCAATTAGCGAAAGATTAGCGGCTGGGGCAACTCAAATGAATTCGAGATCAATTGAATCAGCAGAAAAAGTAACAGAACTTCAGAAGTTAGTGGATGAAAATAAACAAGGGATAGACATAATGATAGAAGGAATTAGTTCTTCAGCTGAAGCTAGTACTGTAGCTGCAAAGAATATCAAAAGTCTTGAGGAAACTACTAGGAAAATTGATAAAATTGTAGATGCTATTGTAAATGTAACAATTCAAACTAATATGCTAGCAGTTAATGGATCAATAGAAGCAGCAAGAGCGGGTGAGTTTGGAAGAGGTTTCTCAGTAGTAGCAGGAGATATAAGAACATTAGCAAATGAGTCAGCTGAGAATACTGATAAGATAAAAGACTTAGTGCGAGGAATTCAAAGTCAAATTACAAGAGTTGCGACAGACATAGAATTATCTAGTAGAACGTCTTTTAGTGAGGTAGAAAAAGCAAATGTAATAACTGATAATTTGCTTATAATACAGGATAGTATGAATACTATTTTAAGTGGAACAAATGAAATATCTAAAGGCGCAGAAGAAACCATGGTAGCACTTGAGCAAGCTAAAAAAGGTGTTGAGCAAATTTCATCTGCAGCTCAAGAAACTTCTGCTGCTACAGAAGAGGCGAGCAATGTGGCAACAGAGCAATCGAAAGGAATGCAGGAACTTGCAGAGGCTATAGAGGAGATAGCAGGGCTTGCAGATGAATTACAAAATATGTAATGAATGGAGGGATAGCAAATGGCTTCTATAGAAAACAATTTGAGTTTAACAGAAAGACAGTTGGTAACCTTCCATCTTGGAAGTGATGAATTTGGAGCAGACATAATGAACGTAAAAGAAATAGTCAGAGTCTCCGAAATTACAAAAGTACCCAATGTCCCACTCTATGTAGAGGGTGTATGCAATCTTAGAGGAAATGTACTTCCGATTATAGATGGCAGGACAAGATTTAACATGGAAAAAAAGGACAAAGATGAGAATAGCAGAGTACTTGTAATTGATATAAATGGTAGGGCTACGGGGGTAATAGTAGATAGAGTTTCAGAAGTAATGAGAATAAATTCTTCGGAAATTGAAGCTACTCCAAGTATAATGAGAACAGAAAATATGGACTATTTAAGTGGGGTATTAAAACTTGATAGTGGTAACCGCATTATATTGCTTTTAGATTTATTAAAGGTTCTAAATGCTCCTGAAGTCCAAGAGATTGATTTAAAAGATTTTAGTGAAGATTTAGGAATGGTTAATAATTTAATAGAAAGAGAAAAAATAAATGAAGAGCAGTTAGTTTCTTTTATGGTGGATAAAGAGGAATATGCAATAAATATAATGCAAGTAAAAGAAATAATAAGAGTAATTGAAATAGCCAAGGTTCCAGGTACTGAGGATTATATTGAAGGTGTAGTATCAATAAGAAATAATCTGTTACCAATTATAAATTTACGAAAATATTTTGAATTAGAGGTTTCAAAAATAAATGATCATACTAGAATTTTGATAGTTGATATGGGGAAAATAACTTGTGGAATAATGGTGGACAAAGTTTCTGAGGTGAAAAGAGTTCTAGAAAGTGTTATACAGCCCCCGCCAAGTATTTTTTCTAATGAAGAAGAGCCTCTTAAGGGTGTGGCTAAATTAGATGATGGAAAAAGACTTGTTATGATTTTAGAACCAACCAAGTTAATCGCTCTAGAAAAACTTGAAAAAATTTCAGGAATAGATGAAAGCAAAGAAGAAAATTTTAAAACTATCGAAAAACAATTGCTAGATGAAGAACAATTAGTAACTTTTAAAATAGATAAAGAAGAATATGCTATAAAAATAAATTTTGTTCAGGAAATAACAAGAATGACAGAAATAACAAGAATTCCAAGAGCTCCATATTTTATTGATGGCATTGTAAATCTAAGAGGAAATATAATACCAGCATTAGATTTAAGAAAATTATTTGAAATGGATGAAAAACAAGTGACAGATTCAACGCGAATTATTATTGTAGATCTAAATAACAAAAAAACAGGAATAATTGTTGATGAAGTTTCTGAAGTATTAAGATTTGAAAAAAGCCTTATAGAAAGTTCGCCAGATATATTAAGTCAAGGAAAAACCAATAAATATATTGATGGGGTTGGAAAGATAGATAATGGAAATAGAATGGTTATAATACTAAAATTGGATCAGATACTGAATTTTAATAATAATAATTAAACTGTAAATAGTTCTATTTAGGTGACCGATATTTCAAAATCTAAATGGAACTTTATAGAATAATTAATTTAAGTAGTTAATTTAATATCTAAAAAGGTGATTATAATGGTGCATAAAATAAGAGTATTAATAGTAGATGATTCTGCTTTAATGAGAAGAGTAATAAAAGAAATTTTGCTTACAGATGATAATTTGGAAGTTGTTGGAATAGCAAAAGATGGAGAAGATGCCATAGAAAAAGTAAGATTATTAAATCCAGATGTAGTAACAATGGATATAAATATGCCCGTTATGGATGGATTAACTTCTATGCAGTATATTTTAGAAGAGTTTTCTGAAGTGGCGGTTCTTATTTTAAGTTCCCTTACTCAAGAAGGCGCATTGAAGACATTTGAGGCACTTGAGTTAGGTGCTTTTGATTATGTTAGTAAACCATCTGGAACGGTATCTTCAAACTTGTATATAGTTGGAAAAGAAATAATAGAAAAAGTGAAGGCAGCTTATAAATATATTCAAAAAAGAAATAGACGTAAAAGAATTATGAATAATAATTATACTGCTATTGGTGAAAGAAGTCAGAGGTTTTACAAAAAATCTGATGTTAATGAAAGAAATACTGTGATGAGTGATAATCTTTCAAAAGTTGTAGTAATTGGGATATCAACTGGGGGGCCAAGTACACTTATGGAGGTACTTCCAAAAATACCGAGAAATTTAAAAGCATCTATAATAGTGGTTCAGCATATGCCTCCATCATTTACAAACCAATTTGCTAGAAGAATTGATTCAGCAACTGAAATTAATTTTAAGGAAGCTGAAGCTGGTGACATTATTACTGATGGAAGAGGTTTTTTAGCACCGGGAGGTTATCAGCTTTTAGTAAGAAGCAGCAGTATAAAGGGTGGTAATTTAATAAGATTAACTAAGCAGCCGCAAACTCTTTTTATGCCTTCTGTTAATATAACAATGGAATCAGTGCTTGAATGTTTCGGCCCTAAAAGAACCATAGGAGTCCTAATGACTGGAATGGGAGATGATGGAGCTGATGCAATGGTTAAAATAAAAAAAGCAGGCGGAATAACTATAGCTGAAGATGAATCTACTGCAATTGTATATGGCATGCCAAGAGAAGCTATAGAAAGAGGTGGAGCTGATATAGTAGTTCCTTCACATAATATAGCGAGGGAAATAATAAAGGCAGTAAATATGAGAAAATAACCCAATCCTATTCTTCTAGAAAGGTGCTGATTGAGATAGATTTTTATGAACTTCAAGAAATGGATGAAAGTAATGTTGAGTATCTTATAAATAAACTTCAAAATGAAAAAGATAAATACACTCAAGAAATGATTGCAAATAGGATTGGACAGTTTAAATCTGAATATACTGCAAATTTAGTAGGAAAAATGCTTGAAATAGATGATACTCGCATCCGAAATATGGCTATAGAAATATTACAAGATATGGGTGAAGTGTGTATTAATACTATAAGTAAAATGTTTTACCATGAGGATAAAAATATAAGGAAATTTATATTAGATATAGCAAAGGAAATTAGAACTGAGAAAAGCAGTTTGATCGCTGTAGCCGCTTTGAATGATGTGGAGGACAATATAGTTCAGGTAGCTATAGAAATACTAAATTATCATAAATATATTCCTGCTGCTCCTAAGTTATTAGACATTTTAAAAGTATCTAATAATACGTGGATAATTGTAGCTTTAATCAATACATTTGCATCCATTGGGGAAATATCTGCTGCAGAGAATATTGAAGATAAATTTAATGAAACTGGTTTATCAATATTAGAGAAAAATATTATTATTAATTCTTATATTAAAGCTTTAGGTGACATTGGTTTAATTTCTCACTTGGAGAATGTTATGACAGTATATAGAGTTAGGTTTCAAATAGATGAGGATAATTTAGACTACTGTATCAATGGGATAATTGCTAGAAATGAAGTAGATACATTAAGTGCAGAAGTAAAAGAACTGGTCAAAAATTATTATAAAGAAAAAATTAGTTTTAAAAATTGCAATTTAAATTTAGATAGTGTTAGGACAGCAGTAAAATTAGAAGTTATATTTTCAATAGATAATATAGAGCTTTTAAATAAATTAATAATAAATTCCCAAGATGAAGAGTATTTTGAAGATTTATTTGAAATAGTAGTAAATCAAAAATATATATCTAAAGAGATTATTTCAGAAATTATAAAAGATAATGATATTAAGATAAACATATTTGTTTTACGAATTATTAGAAGAAGGCAAATTTTGGGGTTAAACGAATATGTTAATGGTTTTCTATATGCTGAAACAGATAATAAGATAAAAGTAGAAGCACTAAGGATTATTGCAGAAATTGAAAGTTATTATGATAAAGATATTTTAAATCAATTTATAAACTCTAATGAAAATGAATTAAGTGAGATTGCAATACAGGGGATAAAGCTTGAAAATATAAATGATATGAAGCCTTTAATAAAAATATTTAGAGGTCCTAATATTGATTTGAGGAAAATTATTGCAAAAAGGTTTGTGGAAAATAGTAAATTTATAGATACTAATAATATTATAGAAATAATTAGAGAAGCGAAAGATTTTGCCATAGTAGAAGCATTAGAAATTTTGTTTTACTTAGATGGTAAAAAAGCAGAAGAAATTATTGGTGAAACTTTAGATAATGAAGATAAAGAAGTAAGAAAAGAAATAGTTAAAATAATGAAATTAATTAAAAATGATGAAAAATTCTATAGATATATGTATATCATGGCTCAAGATTGCGAAGCAGAAGTAAGAAGAAGCGTCATAAGAGAAATGTGTAAAGAAAATAAATATGAAGCATTCCTTTTTCTTAAGGGGCTTTTGGAAAGTGAAAATGAATTACAAAATAAATATGAAATTATATGCAGTCTTTATAAGTATAAATTTGAGGATTGTTATAAATTAATAATCCGAAATTTAGATAACACTAACCTTCTTTTAAAAGTTGCAGCTATTACAAGTTTAGGGGCATATGGTGATAAACAAGCAATAGAGAATTTGAATAAGCTAATTAAGGATATAAATCCTGATGTTAGAGAGTGTGCACAAGAGGCCCTTTATAGATTGGAAGTGGTTAAGTGATATTATCTGGGAGTTTATATGAAAGGTTTACAGAATTAGTTTATAGGAAAACGGGATTGTATTATGAACTGAATAAGAAATATTTTGTAGAAAAAAGACTTGAAAGTCGCATTATTGAATTAGGTTTTTCAGACTATAAAGAATATTATAATCTTATAAAATTTTCTGCTGATGAAACCGAATTCTATAAACTTATTAATGATTTAACAGTAAATGAAACTTATTTCTTTCGTGATTTCCCACAACTTCAGAATTTTGCTGAGGATGTTTTACCGCTTATAGTAAAGGAAAAAGAAAAAAATAATGACTATACCTTAAATATATGGAGTGCAGCGTGTTCTAGAGGGGATGAGCCATATACATTGTCTATAATATTATATGAGATGCTAGATGAACCAGAAAAATGGGATATTAAGATAACAGCTTCTGATATTAATGATGAAGTTCTTAATTATGCCAAGATAGGTGTATATGATAAACGGTCAGTAAAGGATGTGCCACCGGAGTATCTTAGCAAATATTTCGTAAAGAGAAATGAGAAATATTTGGTGAATTTAAAGATTAGAAAGCCATTAGAATTTAAAAAATTGAACTTTTTTGATTTTAATGAAATGAAAAGGATGATAAATTATGATGTTATTTTTTGCAGAAACGCTCTGATTTACTTTAATGACCAATCTAGAAAGACGGTAATAGATAGTTTTTACTATAGCTTAAATCCAGGAGGATTCATATTTCTTGGTCATTCAGAGTCTATAGGGAGAATAAGTTCTGCTTTCAAAGCTCAAAGAATTGGAGGCAGCATAGTTTATTCAAAACCTTTTAGAAAGGAATTGTAAGTATGAAAAAGATATTGATTGTTGATGATTCAGAAATGGTTAGAAATTTTTACAGTTATATTTTGAAAGTTTTTTCTTTTGAATCAGATACGGCGGAAAATGGCTTAGTGGCTTATGAAAAAATATTAAAGAATGAATTCAGTATTATTATTACTGATATAAATATGCCAAAGATGAACGGTTATGAATTAATAGAAGAAATAAGAAATCTAGGAATAAAAACTCCTATAATAGTAGTATCTACTCAGGATGAGCAAAAAGAAATATCAAAAGGAATGAAAGCTGGCGCAGATATATTTCTCATTAAACCCACAGAACCTGATAAATTTATACTCATAGTTAAAGAAATACTTAGAAAAGAGAGTGTGTAGATATGAGCTATGCGTTTGAAAGTCCAGATTTAGAAATATTGAATTTATTTATAGAAGAAGCTGTGGAGTCTTCAAATCAAGTCGAAAAGGAAATATTAAAGCTCGAAACAAATGCAGAGAAAAGTGAATTAATTAATGATGTTTTTAGAGCTATTCATAGTATAAAAGGTGGTTCATCATTCTTAGGTCTTGTAGGAATTACAAAATTAAGTCATAGTATGGAGACTGTATTAGATAGTTTAAGGAAAGAAAAGATTGAGATAAGTACTGAATTTGTGGATTGTTTTATGGAAGGCTTAGATTTGTTAAGCAGTTTTATATATGATATACAAGATAAAGTTAATATTATAAATTCTGAAGGAATAGATGGAAAGTTTGAAATAGAGTTAAAAGATGAAGATAAAGTTGAAGAAATTCTTGTCAAAGTCCAAAATATCATAAGCAATGAAGAGAAGGAAATCTCAGAAGAAGCAAAAGATAATAAAAATCAAGATGAGTTCTTTTTAGAAATTGATCCTAAAGTTTTAGGTGAATTTAAAGAGCAATTTATAACTGAATCGTTAGAACATATAGAAAGAGTAGAGAACGACTATTTAGTTAAGTTAGATAAAGATGGAAATGACGTATCTACAATAAATGACTTATTTAGGAGTGTCCATAGTATAAAAGGTGTTACAGGGGTATTACTAGGCGTATTAAAAGAAGATAATCATTGCTTGGATTCTGCAAAAGGCATATCATTAGTATCTCACTCTTTTGAGACGTTATTATCAATTATTAGAGATAGAAATTTAAATTTTAAGAAGGAAAATATTGACTTAAGTTATGGAATTGTAGATTATTTAAAAGCTTGCATAAGTGTGATTAGTGGAATTAGTGAAGTGGTTATACCAGCCCAAGCAATTCGTGAAAAAATTAATAAAGAAATTGAAAGTTTATCAAATGACTTATTATATAGTGTAAAAGAATGTTCAGAAAAGAAAAATATAAAAATAAATAATGAAAGTAATTTGGATGTTAATGATGAAGTATTAAAAAAAGAAACTCAATTGCAGAGCATACGAGTAAATCAAGAAAAGTTAGATAAGATGATGAATACTATTGCAGAACTCATGGTAACAAAGAATGCTTTTATGCATGTTGCTAAGAGATTGAGCTTAGAGTATGATATCCCGGACCTCGCAAAAGAAGTAAAGGAAATTGGTGCATCAGTAAATAGAATTTCAGACGAACTCCAAAATTCTATGATGTCTATGCGAATGGTAGAAGTAAAAACAGTATTTCAAAAAATGCCAAGAATTATAAGAGATGTATCTCAAATTACTAATAAAAAAGTCAATTTAGTCATTGAAGGAGAAAGTACTGAAATAGATAAAACTATAATAGAGAGAATTAGTGATCCATTGGTACATATAATAAGAAATGCTGTAGATCATGGAATTGAGGAACCTAAGACTAGAATTAAAGAAGGTAAAAATGAAATAGGTACAATATATTTACGTGCTTACAATAAGAACAAGAATGTATATATTGAGGTTCAGGATGACGGAAAAGGTATTGATAGTGAAGAAATAAGAAAAAAGGTTATAGATAAAGGTTT
This sequence comes from Clostridium sp. MF28, assembly GCF_002969175.1. Classification (NCBI taxonomy): domain Bacteria; kingdom Bacillati; phylum Bacillota; class Clostridia; order Eubacteriales; family Clostridiaceae; genus Clostridium; species Clostridium sp. MF28. Next base: position 2,116,131 of record NZ_CP014331.1, on the reverse strand, counting down.
TATAGAGCCTAGTGTATTAAATAATATAGATAAGAAACAGATATTAAATTTAATCTTTCTACCTGGTTTTAGTACAGCTAAGAAGATAACCGAAGTGTCAGGCCGAGGTGTAGGCATGGATATAGTTAAAAGTAACATAAACAAAATAAATGGGATTGTTGATATTGATAGTGAGGTTAATAAAGGCACAAAAATGACAATTCAACTTCCTCTTACTTTAGCCGTATCAAGAGGTTTGTTAGTCAAAAGTATGGAAGAAAATTATATTATACCAATAGATAATATAATTGAAACTGTGAAAATTCCTAAAAATAATGTTTATGAATTTAACAATAAACATTTTGCTCATCTAAGAGGAGAAATAATAGGCATAGAATGGTTAAGTAAATTTTTATTAATAGACAGGTTGGAAAATAATATATCAAAAGCAGAAGAATTAAATATAGTCACAATTACTAATGGAGTTGAAAAGTTAGGATTAGTAGTGGACAAGCTATTGAATGAACAAGAATTTGTAATTAAAGCATTAAGTGATTCGCTTGGAGAAATACCTGGAATATCTGGATCCACTTTGCTTGGCGATGGGAAAGTGGTTCTGATATTAAATTCTGGAGATATAATAAAAATGGCAAAGAGATAACTTTTAGGGGGATTTACATATGAACAATAAATATAAAATTTTAGTGGTGGATGATTCGCCAATGGTACATGCATTAATGAAAAGAGCCTTAGAAAATGATGATTTTACAGTCTGCGGTTGTGGGAAAAACGGTAAGGATGGATTAGAAAGATATAAAGAATTATCACCTGATATCGTAACAATGGATATTACAATGCCAGTTATGGATGGATTAGAAGCATCTAAAGAAATTATGAAAATAAATCCTAAGGCTAAGATTATCATGCTTAGTGCCATGGGTGATGAAGAGATAATTAAGACTGCAAAGGAAATAGGGATAAATTATTTTATTAGAAAGCCTTTTAATCAAGAAGAACTTCTTAATGTGGTAAGAAAGATAGCCGAAGACTAAGCAATCAGAGAAATAGAAATAATATTTATTGTAAGGAGATATCTATGAATACAAGTTTCATAAAAGCATTTACGGATAATATTGGTGCAACATTTATGCAGATGGCAGATATAAAATTAATAGCGAATGGTGAAGCATATAAAGAGAATAGTGATATAACTTCTTTTGGAATTACGTCTATCATTTCTTTTGCAGGAACGTGTAAGGGAAGATTACTTTTAGATATGGAAAGTAGTTTAGCTTTGCAAATAACTAAAAACATAATCGGAGAAGAGTTTAAGAATCCACGAGATGATATGGTTCTTGCATCAATTGGAGAATTAAATAACATAATATCAGGATCGGCTGTAACAGCAATTAATAACACTTTTAAAACGAGCTTAAGACTTTCGCCGCCAATAGTATTTATAGGCAAAGATGTGGTGATATCTATACCTAAAATTGAATCTATATCAAAAACCTATATAACTGAATATGGAGAAATAAAAATAAATATAGCTGTTGAAGGAGGTGGATTTTAATGAATGTTAAATGCATAAATCCATTTCTAGACGCAGTGAAAAGTGTCTTAGAACAGTTAGGGATTACTGATATAAAAATGTCTGGTCTAAGCAAAAAGGAGAAGATGTTTGTTAACTTGGAAATAACATCTATGATAGGTATCGTTGGCGACATAAGGGGAAATATAGCATATTCTATGTCAGAAGAAAGTGCTAAAAAAATCATTTCTACAATGATGATGGGAATGAATGTTGAAAATATAGATGAAATAGGTAGAAGTGCAATAGGTGAGCTTACTAATATGATTACAGGCAATGCGGCAACAATGCTTTCAGATAATGGATATTTAACAGATATAACTCCGCCATCAACTGTTTTTGGAAAAGATATGTATTTTATTATTAGTACTGTAGAAACAATTGCTATAGAAATTGATTCTTCTATTGGGAGAATAGAAGTGAACATTGGACTAGAAGTATAAAAATAATACATAAAGAAATTAATTAAACAATCAGCTTTATTTGAGATGATTAAATAATGAATTGAAGAAACCTGAAAGGAAGGAAATGTTATGAATAATATGGATCAGAATTCTAAAATCATAGAAAGTAGAGAAAAAATTTTAGGAAAATGGCTGCATGAATTAAATTCACATAAACTCATAGGCAATGGAATTTTTAGAGAAAAAGAAATAGAAGAAATGGGAAGAAAGATTTTTAATACTTTTCTGACAATGCTGCAGCTAAATAGTGAGATAGATTGGGAGAACGGTGAACTTATGGAAGTGAGCCTAATAGTTGAAGAATTTTCTAAAAAAATGGCTACAAGAGGACAGACTCCAACTGTAGCAACTAATTTTATTTATTCTTTAAAGAGTATTGTATTCGAATTTCTTCAAGACTGTTATAAGGATTCTCAAGACTTATTAAACAAAGAAATTCTTAGGATATCGGATATATTGGATAAAATTGGTCTGCACTCATTCAATTATTTTGTACATGAAAGAGAAGAAATTATTAAAGTGCAACAAGAAGATATGATGGAATTATCTACACCTGTAATAAAAATATGGGATGGAATATTAGCAGTACCGCTTATAGGAACACTAGATAGTAAGAGGACACAGCTAGTAATGGAGAAATTACTAGAAACTATAGTTAATACATCTTCAAAAGTAGCTATTGTTGATATTACAGGTGTAGGAACTGTGGATACGTTAGTTGCAAATCATCTAATAAAAACGGCGGCAGCCACAAAGCTTATTGGCGCAGAAATAATAATTACAGGAATTAGTCCTGTGATAGCTCAAACTGTAGTACATTTAGGTGTTGATTTGTCAGGAATTATAACAAGGGCAATTATGGAAGATGGAATAAAACTAGCGATGGAAATGTGTAGTTACAAAGTTGTTAAAGCAATAAATAATATTTAAATGGAGAGTAGTCATGGGAAAAATTCCAATTATAAAAATAAAAAACTTTTTAATTGTGTCACTTGATAGTGATTTAACAGATAAATCAGCTATCGAACTGCAGACTGATATACTTAATAAGGTTTACGAAAATACAGTGAAGGGTGTATTAATAGATATTTCAGTTTTAGATATGGTAGATTCATATCTAGGCAAAATCATAGCTGATATGTCAGCCATGATTAGATTATTAGGTGCAGAAACAGTCCTTGTAGGCATGAAGCCTAACGTAGCTATAACACTTGTAGAGATGGGATTTAATATAGATGGAATTACTACTTCAATGAATGTTGAAACTGGAATAGAGATGTTAGAGAATATAATAAAATCAAATGCAATTCAGGAAGTCTTTAAAGATGAATTGATGAAAGTGAGAAATGATGATATGTAGTGAAATTTCTATTGAGTATGAAAATGATATAGTTATTGCCAGGCAAAAGGCAAGAGAAGTATCCAAACTTCTAGAATTCGGAATTGTAGATCAAACAAGAATTATTACTGCTGTTAGTGAACTCGCAAGAAATATATTTCTATATGCACAAAAAGGGAATGTTTTATTTGAAGAAATTTCAGAAGGAAGAAAACATGGACTGAAAATTTCTTTTAGAGACAATGGACCTGGAATTGAAGATATAGAATTTGCAATGCAGGGGGGGTATTCTAAAGGCCGGAGTATGGGGCTTGGGATGTCAGGAAGTAAAAGGCTGATGGATGAATTTTATGTGACTTCAATATTAGGGAAGGGAACAGAAATCATAATAAAAAAATGGTTATGATATTTATTTGATTTCGCATGGTGAAATATTTATATGGAGATATTTGAAATAAGTAACGATTGGGATATAGGTCAAGCTAGAAGATACATAGCAGAAAAAAGCAAAGAAATTGGATTCTCTAGTATTGAAATAGGTGAGATATCTATTGTAGTTAATGAACTTTGTACAAATTTAATAAAGCATCATTCAGTTGAAGGTAAGATAATATTTAATAAAATAGAAATGAACGGAAAGAATGGAATTCAAATTATATCTGAGGATAAGGGGCCAGGTATTATTAATGTAGATGAAGTTATAAAAGATGGAATATCTACAAAGGGTACAATGGGCGGAGGCCTTGGAGCAATTAAAAGATTAATGGATAGTTTTGAAATTTATTCTAGAACAAGCATTAATATAGGGAAATATATTGGATATGGGTATTTTATTGAAAATAATGGTATTGGAACTATAGCAATAACACAGAAATGGCTTAAAAGTGGCCAAAATATACGTGAAAAAGAAGTGAAAATAAGTGTGATGAGTAGGCCTTATATAGGATGTAAGGTAAATGGAGATTTATATTACATTAAAGAATCTAATAATAAAGTGATTCTTGCACTTATAGACGGGTTAGGCCACGGAACAGAGGCTAATAAAGCTGCAATTAAAGCAAATGATCTTTTGGAGGAAAATAATTATAAGCCATTAAAAGAATTACTTTATAGTATTGATGCGGGAATGAAACATACAAGGGGAGCAGTAATTGGTATATGTATAATTGATAAAGAGAGAAGAACATTTGAATATGGAAGTATTGGTAATGTGCAGCTAAGATACATTATAAACAACAAAGACAAAAAATTTATAGCGACTAATGGTACCTTAGGAGTTTCTTTTAATACAAAAGTTAATGTGCAGCAAAGCTCATATGAAAATGGAGGAATTATAGTTATGAACACAGATGGTATATCTAATAAATGGGAATATGATGAATACTCATGTATACCAACACATAATCCAGCGGTTCTTTCTAATATGATTTTTAGAGATTTTGCAAAAGATAATGATGATGCGACTGTCTTGGTGGCAGTTATTTAGAGGATGTTATATGAGTGAAGAGAAAGAATATCTGATTAGGAGAAACATTGAGTTAGAGGAACAAGTTGGCAATTTAACAAAGGAACTTATTGAGACCAATCACGAAGTACTAAATATTTTACAAGCTTTTGAAGATTTGAATAAAGATATGCTGATTAATGATAAAGAGAAAAATGATTTTTTAGCCAAACTTAAGAAATCTAATAAAGAACAATTAGAAAAAATTAAAATGCAGGAAAATGCTCTTATTCAAGCCGATAAATTAGCATCATTAGGCCAGCTTATTGCAGGAATAGCACATGAAATAAATAATCCTAATACATATATAAGGTCAAATATAGAACTTTTACAAAAATATTGGAGATTATTAGAAAAGAAAATAAGCGTGGACGAAGGAGATATTCATGCATCTATTGTAAGTGATATTCCTAGTGTCATGAATTCAATGTACAAAGGAACAGAAAGAATTATGGAAATAATAAGTGCACTTAAGGCTTTTTCTAAGGAAGAAAAGTTATTTTATGAGAAAATAAATATAAATGAATGTATAGAAGAAGCTTACAAATTAGTTAAGGTTGAACTAACAAAGAATAAGGTGATATTTCTGAATAAAGTTTCGCAAGTGGGATATGAAATTAATGCATCAAAGCAGAAAGTAGAACAGGTCCTGATTAACTTATTTTTAAATTCAATTAAAGCAATAAAATTTAAAAGAGAAGAAAATGGTCAAATTATTATATTTACATCAGAAGATAAAGATAATTTTAATATTTCCATAAAGGATAATGGTTGTGGAATAAAAAATGAGCATTTAGATATGATTTTCAACCCATTTTTCACTACTCATCAAGAGGATGGTGGAACTGGATTAGGCTTATCTATAGTGCATGGGATTATGAAAGAGCATGGGGGAAGTATTAAAGTGATGAGTACCATAAATGAAGGTACAGAGTTTACGCTTGTATTTCCTAAGGGCAGGTGATAAAAATATGAGTCAAAATGAATTGTTAGAAGTTTACTTTGAAGAAACTAGTGAAAATTTAGAAGAAGCAGAGAGATGTATGATAAGTTTAGAAAAGTTATTTTCGATGGAAGAGCTTAACAGTCTTTTTAGATGTATTCATACGATTAAAGGTAGTTCAGCGGCTGTAGAATTTAATGAAATTTCAAGTCTAGCGCATAAATTAGAAGATATTTTAAACCATGTGCGTGATGGTAATTTAGAATTTAATACGGATAATTCTAACCTTTGTTTTAATTCCATAGATAAGCTTGTAGAATTATTTCATTTTCGAAGGCAACATAAAAGTAATTATATAGATTATGAAATAATAAACAATACTTTAGACATTGAAGTTAATATGGATGAACTAATAAATAGTGTTAAGAAAAATTTTGAAGATATAAAACCAGAGCAACCAAGTATTGCAGTAAATATGCAGATAGAAAATAATGATAAATTCTCACAGACATATTTTGTGAATATAGAATTTGATGTTGAAGATATAATGCAGTCAGTAACAAGATTTATGATTATTAACTCAATGAATGAGAGCGGAAAGATATGTTATTCATATCCCAATGTGGATTTTATGATATCCGTTGATGTCGAGGATCCAGTTTATGAATATGAATGTTTATTTAAAACGAATCTTGATAGTGAACAATTGCTTAATAAATTAGATATTCCATTTGTCAAAAAAATTAAGGTTATTAATGTTACTAATGAAATATCATCCAAAGAAGAATTAAAAGACTGCAATGAAAAGATAGATGCCTTATTTGATCTATTAAACAGTTTTTTATTTATAGAAAAACATTATATGAGTGCTTCGTGGAGTGAGGAAGCAAAAAATAATATAAATAACTTGGCAAGAAAAACTGGGGATATTTTAGAATTTGAGGATACTAATGAAGAATTGTTATTACTAATTAAAGAATTGAGAGGATTTCTAAATGTTCAGGTATCTATGATAGACAACAATGTGCCTATAGAATTATTTCATAGCACTTATAGCTTATATGAATGTTTGATTTATAAAATATATGGTACTTTTAAGAATAAAATAATTTTTAAATACCTTGAACTTCAAATGGATAAAGAAAATATAGAGAGATTAGATAATATATCTAGTAAACTCAATAAAAAAATCTTTAGATATGTATTTCTTGATGTAAGTAAAGTAGAAATACTTGAAAGTGATGAAATTAAAAAAATTATTAAAGTCAATAATCTCTTGAAAGAAGAAGGTGTTGAGTTGGTTATTATCAACGGCGGAAAATATAAAAAAAGATTGTACAATATATTTGAAGCAATAAAAGACTTTAATAATATCAAGCAATGTAATGATGAAATAAATGCAGCTTTACTTCTAAAAAAATAATAAGGAGAGGTATATAAAGTTATGAAGAAAGAATATAAAATACTAATAATAGATGATGAAGAAGAGATTTTATTATCATTAAAAAAGAATCTTGTACTTGAAGGATATAATGTGGAGACATGCAATGATTCAGTAGAAGCACTGGAAATGATAAAAAACAATAAGTTTCATATTGTAATTACTGATATTGTAATGCCTAATATGAATGGTATAGATCTTTTGAAAGCAGCTAAATCTTATGATGCATTGACACAAGTAATAATGATGACTGGATATTCAACAATGGAAATAACAATACAATCTTTAGAATTTGGAGCAAATGATTATATTCTTAAACCTTTTAAAAGCATTGAATATATTATTGAAATTATAGATTATTCTATACAGAAGTTAGAAAGATGGAGAGAGTCCATAAGAGGTCTTGTATCAAAATAGAATAATAAAAAAATCAATGGAAGAGCATAAGGGAGAAAAAATATGACTCAGTTTGATGATGAAGATTTATTAAAATTATTAAAAACTAGTGATACAGAAATGTATACACTAGCAGAAATTCATAAAATAGTATTACAAAACGATATTAAATGCAGGATAGAAGAAATTAGAAAAAGAATTCATACTTTGCTATGCGATGGGTATCTAGGGGTTGAGTTAACAGGTGATGGTATTCAAATGTATTTCATGATTTTTTATCCGGAATACTAGTTCAAATAAGTATATTTTTATAAGGAGGTTATTATGCTTAATGAACCTTTGAAATATGCGGTGCTCAATAATAAAGGCGGCGTAGGGAAAAGTACAATTTCTGTACATATTGCACATGGACTTGCCCTCTTAGGGAATAAAGTATTATTAATAGATTTGGATGGGCAAAATGATTCGAGTTTATTCCTAGGCATCTATGATCAAGACTATAAAAAGACATTTTACGATTTAATTAACAAGAGAGAGTGTATAGAACTTTCAGAGTGTGTCATTAAAGCAAGAGAGAATTTGGATTTACTTCCGTCAAAGCATATAGATATCATAAATACAGAATTTTATAGAGAGCCAAGAATTGATTTAATTTTAAAAGAGAGATTGCAAGGTATAAATGATATGAATTATAACTATGTTATCATTGATTGTGGTCCTCAGCGAAGTAAGGTTAATGATGCGGTTTTATGTTTTGTTGATAAGATTATAGTTCCAGTTCAAGTAGAATCAGCATCTGTTAGAGCGATTGGAAACATATATGAGTATTTATCTGATTTAAGGTTGGATCCAGAAATGATAGAGTTAATTATACCAAATATGTATGATCAGAGAACAAGTGAATCTAGGGAGAATATGGAGTTACTTGAGGAATTATTTTCAGAAAATGACTTTATGACCGATCCAATCAACAGAAGAGTAAAAATTACGGAAGCTGGAAAGTTAGGGAAGACCGTATATGAATATGATAAAGATTCTGCAAAACAATTTTTTAAGATAGTTGAAAGGTTGGTAAGCAGAAATGCCTAGAAGTAAGGTGAATAAAGATTTAATAAATAGTATTGATAAAATAAAGCATGAGATTAATCAAAAAAAGCAAAAAGCAAAGGAAATACATAAATCTAACGGGCTTATACCTGAAAAAGATAATTCAAATAATAGTAATTTAGAATTGTCGAAGAAGGATAACATTAATAAAACTGCTAGTAACATAAGTAAAGAAAAAGAAGAGATTAATAAGGGAATTAAAAGTACAAGAAAAGTAAAGGAAATTGCAAACAAGGCAACTAAAAGCACTACTAGTAAAAAAAATATAAGTGTCAGTAAAAATTATAAAAGCGAAGATGAAAAAATTAAAGGTATTAGTGAAGAAAATAAAAATACAAGTAACGTAATCGAAATAATTAATAAAAGTAAAGTTTATGAAACCATTAATAAAGATAAGTATGTAGTTTTTATGCTTAACAATGAAGAATATGCAATAGAATTAGTTAATGTTAAAGAGATAATTAGGGTGCCAGAAGTTAAGAAAGTACCGAATTCTATGTACATTGAAGGATTATGTAATCTAAGAGGAGAGCTTGTTACAATAATTGATATTCATAAGAGATATAACATATCTCAAAGTGAATGGAACGATAATAGCAGAGTTATAGTTATGGAGTTCAATGGGTGTGTTGTAGGAATAATTGTTGATAAAGTTTTACAAGTTTTAGATATTGATAAAGCATCTATAAAATTAATACGTGAAAATAGTAATGATACTAAAGAAGGACGTATTAATGGAGTTATAATGCTTGAAAACGGAAAAAGGTTAATTATGATTATGGATGCACAAAGTATTGTAAATATAAATGGCCTTGGAGGAATTTTAACAAATGTACATAAACAAGAACATCAAAAAATATCAGCTTTTGCTACTGAAAATAATGAGGAAAGTATTCAATTGATAATTTTTAGTATAAATAGTGTTGAATATGCATTTCATATATCAGAAATAAAAGAAATTGTCAGAATTCCAAAGATTGCAAAACCACCAAATGTTTCTAGTTTTATAGAAGGTGTTATTTCATTAAGAAATGAACTCATAGGAGTAATAAATCTTTCTAAAATTATAAATATGAATAGTGAAAGTATAAATGAGAATGGAAGTATTCTTATAGTTGATATAGGAACTTTAACTTATGGGGTAATTGTTGATAAAGTGTCAGAAGTAAAACTGATTTATAAAAAAGATTTACTAAAGCCATCACAAGTTGTTGGAAATATTGCTGTAAAAATAGTGAAAGAGTTTGGAAATATAGATAATGGTAAAAGGGTAGTTACAGTATTAGATCCAAATAATCTTATAGATTTAAAGGAATTGCAATGCAATCTAAAGGTTAATAAAAGAGAATATGTTTCAAATAATTCAGATAAAGACCTGTTAGTTTCTAAAAAAACAACAGAAAGTATTGTGATTTTTAAAATAGAAAATGAAGAATATGGAATTAGGATTAATTCTGTTGAAGAAATAAATACAATCAGTAAGATAACAAGCTTTCCTAATGAGGAAAATTTTATTGAAGGATTGGTAAATTTAAGAGGAGATATGATTCCAATAATAAATCTGAGAAGATTTTTCGGTTTGGATTTCCAACATAACGATTCTAATTGTAAAATTTTAATAGTTAGAATAAAGGATAAAAAAGCAGGAATTCGTATTGATTCTGCATCAGAAGTACTGAGTTTTTCAGAAGATATATTTCAAAAGTATCCTGGCGAGTTAAATTCTGAGAATAATAAAAGATGCATAGATGGAATGATAAAACTTGATGATGGCAGTCGAATAGTTCTTTCTTTAAACTTAGATGAAGTTTTTAAGTTTATGTAAAATAGTATGAACATTATTTATAGTATATATGTTGTAATTATCAATGTTCAATGGATGTTGATTTTCTTTGGAAATAATTCTTCATCATGATTCTAAAAGTATTGCAAGAATTTTAGCCGTAATTGTGAATTGTAACATATATATTAATTTTAAATTTAAAAGTATTTTTATTAAAGGGGAAAATGAAATGAAAAAGGTTTTAATTGTAGATGATGCAGTATATATGCGACTTTCTTTAAGGGAGATTCTTGAAAGAAATGGATTTGAAGTCATAGGTGATGCTGAAAATGGAATTGAAGCGATTGATAAATATAAAATGTTATCACCAGATATAGTAACCATGGATATTACAATGCCAGAAATGGATGGTGTTCAAGCACTAGTAGAAATAAAAAAAATAGATTCAAATGCTAAGGTTGTTATGATATCTGCAATGGGTCAAGAATCTATTGTTAGAGAATCAATAGTGAATGGCGCAAAAGGTTTTATAGTAAAACCTTTTAAAGAAGAAAATGTTATTAAATCATTAAGTAAGATTTAATGACTATAATAATAAAGAATAATTGACATATTGTTATTATCATATGATATATTGGATATATTAATGGATTAAATTAATTTATTTGTGATTATTTAAGAAAGATAAATCAAACAATTATAATTTTAAAGAAATCTAAAGTAATATATATTTATGAAATTACAGCAAAATGAGATAACAATATAGAATAAATTGTGTAAATTGAATATTTAATATCTTATATAACTGGAAATTCTATTTCCAGTTATATTTTTTTAGAGTGCTCAGCATGGGGGGGCTAATAGGTGAAAGTCAGTAATTTTGGATAATATCACTAACCACTTAGCTAAAGGCAAAGATGTTCGTAGTTAGGTAATATATAATGGGTAAAAATAAAAGCCGTGCTGGTAAGCATTTATTAAAACTAAACAAAACCACTTAGATACAAACTAAAAAAAGAGATATCGATAACGGATTTTAATCTGCTAATGCGATAACTCTAATTATAATGCATATATTTAGCTAATAAAATATATGATTCTATAGTAAGAATTCTTATTTTTTATGAAAAAGTTATTTGAATTATTGAAGTTCATAGAATCAAATAAAATATTAACAATTATAAATTTATTAAAATAATTAAGTAAATTTAACAAAAAAAGCAAAAATGCAATAATAAAACGTTACCAATTGATGAAAGCATAATTTTTAAAAAAAGTCATTGAAAATCATTTTCAATGAGAGTGAAAAGTGCTATTATTATTTATAGAGAAGTTAATTAAAATCATTATCAATTGATTGTGACTTTAATTGGCGATAAAATATAAGGAATTATACATAAATAATTTATGCAAAAATTAGTGAATCTAATTAAGGGGGAAGCATTATGCCATTAATATTAGCTAATAAGGGAAATGAAATGAATATTAAAAAGATTACTGGAAATGATGAAACAAAAAGATTTTTAAACAGTTTAGGGTTTGTTACAGGTGAAACAGTTAAAATTATTTCTGAACTTGGAGGAAATCTAATAATAAATGTTAAGGATAGCAGAGTTGCATTAGATAAAAGAATGGCAAGTAGAATTATAGTTTAGGAGGATTTTTATAATGAACACATTAAAGGAGATTAAATGTGGACAAACTGTTAAGGTTAAGAAGGTTGATGGTTTAGGACCAGTCCGTAGACGTATTATGGATATGGGAATAACAAGAGGGTGTGAAGTGTATGTTCGTAAAGTGGCACCACTTGGAGATCCAATAGAAGTAACAGTTCGTGGATATGAATTATCACTTCGTAAAGCTGATGCAGAAATGATACTTGTAGAGTAATTCAATACAAAAAAATATATACCATAGTTCAGATTGATAAAGAAAGGTATATATAGTGATGAGGAGGAATAGAAATGTCAATTAAAATAGGGCTTGCAGGTAACCCTAATTGTGGAAAGACAACTATGTTTAATGAACTTACAGGTTCATCACAATATGTTGGTAACTGGCCAGGGGTAACTGTTGAAAAAAAGGGTGGTAAGTTAAAAGGACATAAGGAAGTTGAAATTGTCGATTTACCAGGAGTTTATTCTCTATCACCATATACACTTGAAGAAGTTGTAACACGTAATTTTATGATAAATGATAGACCAGACGCAGTAATCAATATTGTGGATGCATCTAATATAGAAAGAAATTTATATTTAACAACTCAGATTTTGGAATTAGGAATCCCTACCGTTATAGCACTTAACATGATGGATATTGTAGAGAGAAATGGGGATAAAATAGATATTAATAAATTATCAAAAACTCTAGGGTGTCCAGTAGTTGAAACTTCTGCACTTAAAGGAAATGGTGTTAAAGCAGCAGCGGAAAAGGCTATAGAAATAGCTAATTCAAAGAAAAAGCCAAATTTTCAAGTTCCATTTTCAAAAGAAGCTAGAGATGCTTTTGAAGAGATAGAAAAAATTGTCCAAGGTAATATACAAGGTAAAGATACTAATATTAATTGGCTTTCTATAAAATTATTTGAGCGTGATAAAAACATAATAGATAATTTAAAACTTCCAGAAAACATATTAAGTGATATAGAAGCAGTAATACAGAAATATGAAAATGAACTTGATGACGATAGTGAAAGTATTGTTACTTCAGATAGATATGCATTTATAGGAGATGTAGTTTCAAGTGCGATTAAAAAGAGCAGTAATGGAAGAGAAACAACATCAGACAAAATTGATAAAATTGTTACAAATCGTTTCTTGGCATTGCCAATTTTTGTGGTTATTATGTATGCAGTATATTATATTGCAATAACAATAGGGACAATAGGAACTGATTGGATTAATGATACATTATTTGGAGAGATAATTCAAGGAAGTGCTTCAGATTGGATGGCAAGTGCAAATGTAGCTGACTGGTTACAAGGATTAGTTATTAATGGAATAATTAGTGGAGTAGGTTCGGTAATTGGATTTGTACCACAGATTATACTTTTATTCTTATTCTTATCTGTACTTGAGGACTGTGGATATATGGCCCGTGTGGCATTTATTATGGATAGAATTTTCCGTAAGTTTGGTCTTTCAGGTAAGTCATTTATACCAATGCTTATTAGCTCTGGTTGTGGTGTACCTGGTATTATGGCAACACGTACAATGGAAAATGAGAGAGATAGAAAAATGACAATTATGTTAACTACATTTATTCCTTGTAGCGCTAAGTTGCCAATTATAGCTTTAATTGCATCAGCATTCTTTAATGATTCAGCTTGGGTAGCTCCATCAGCATATTTCTTGGGAATAATAATGATTGTTGTTTGTGGAATTATATTAAAGAAAACAAAATTATTTTCTGGAGATCCTTCACCATTTGTTATGGAATTACCACAATATCATATACCAAGCGCAAAAAGTGTAGTCATTCATATGTGGGATAGAGTAAAAGCATTTATAGCAAAAGCTGGAACAATAATTTTAGTTTCTTGTGCAGCAGTATGGTTCTTACAATCATTTAATTGGTCATTCGAAATGGTAGATGCAGATAATAGTATATTAGCAAGCCTAGGAAATATTATTGCACCTATATTTGCACCACTTGGCTTTGGAAATTGGCAATCATCAGTTTCAACAGTTACAGGACTTGTTGCAAAGGAAAATCTTGTTGGAACATTTGGTGTTTTATATGGAATATCAGATGCATCTGAAACTGATCCGACATTAATTAATAATGTTGGTGCAATGTTTACAGCAGCAAGCGGGTTTGCATTTATGGCATTCAATTTACTTTGTGCTCCTTGTTTCGCGGCAATTGGTACAATAAGACGTGAAATGGGAAATTGGAAATGGACATTTATTACTATAGGATTCCAGACAGCAACTGCATATATAGTGGCACTTGTTATTAACCAAGTTGGTAATTATATATTGGGGGTTGGAAGTTTAGTTGGAGCTGTAGTTTCAATTATAATTGCAGTAGCTGTAGTATTTATAGTTATAGCAACAGGAAGAAAGGGATCAAAAGAAAAAAAAGTAGTTAATGCTAATTTAAGTTATACAAAATAATGTTTATACAACTAGATTTAAGTATAACGGTTTACTTAGATTAAGATTTGAGGAGTGATAATTATGGTGGCAACAATTATATTAGCTGGTATAATATTTGGATTTATGGCATTTGTGATAGGGAAGCAAATAAAAAAAGCTAAAAATGGAGAAAGTGGCTGCGGATGTGGATGCTCCGGTTGTTCATCAGCTAATGCGTGCCACGGAATAAAAATAAAGCAAAAATAAAATGCTAATAATTAAATATGTTGCAATTATAAACCTATATTTTAGTATTAAATGAGAAATTGGCTTATTAATATATTAAATGTAAATATTGCGGCATATATGTTAAGTAGTTGTTTAAGGCAACTACTTTTTTTATTCTCCAGATTCTAAAGTCTCCTATGATTTTGTTCTTTTCTTGAAGTTTATATTTGTGGAGAGAAAACTGTGGGTACTGTGTTCTATGTTAATAGAATTTTTTTGAATAAATGTATTGACAAAGTGAATAATATAAACTATAGTATAAATCATATAATTCCCATTGAAATAATAGGAATTAAAACAAATATCAGTATAACCAATAAAATAATACGGATTATTGATGTTGTTATAAATTCTTTAATTGAGATTTAGATAGGCAATTATAACTAAAAGCCTACTAAACATATATGATAAATAATGGATTTGAAAGGGGCAAATGTTATGAAGAAGAGAAGAATATTAAGTGTTACGCTTTCTATAGCTTTAATAATGGGGGCTTTTATAGGTTGTGGAAAGCAAGAAGCTAATAGTGAAAATTCGGACAGTAAAAAACCTGTAGAGCTTTTGAATGTATCATATGATCCAACAAGAGAATTATATACAAAATTTAATGATAGTTTTATAAAATATTGGAAGGATAAAACTGGACAAGATGTAACAATAAATCAATCTCATGGAGGCTCTGGTGCACAGGCACAATCAGTAATTGGTGGATTAGAGGCTGATATTGTAACCTTAGCACTAGGCTATGATATAGATGCTATAAGTCAAGCTGGTCTTGTAAATAGTGATTGGCAAAGTAAATTTAAAGAAAATAGTTCTCCATATACATCTACTATAGTTTTTCTTGTTAGAAAAGGAAATCCTAAGAATATAAAAGACTGGGATGATTTAACGAGGGATGGAGTTTCGATAGTAACACCAAATCCAAAAACATCAGGAGGAGCTAGATGGAACTACTTAGCAGCTTGGGCCTATGCATCGAAAAAGTATAATGGTGATGAAAAGGCTATAAAAGATTTTATGTCAAAGTTATATTCAAATGTAACAGTATTGGATTCAGGAGCTAGGGGAGCAACAACAAGTTTTGTTGAGAGAGGATTAGGAGATGTACTTATAGCATGGGAAAATGAAGCACTTTTATCACTTAATCAACTTGGAAAAGATCAGTATGAAATAGTAGTGCCATCATTAAGTATTTTAGCAGAACCTCCTGTTGCTGTAGTTGATAAAGTTGTTGATAAAAAAGGAACTAGGGAAGTTGCAGAGGGATATTTAGATTATTTATATACTAAAGAAGGACAAGAAATAGCAGCAGAAAATTATTACAGACCTAGAGATAAAGAAGTTGCTGAAAAGTATAAGAGCACATTTCCAGAAGTTAATTTAGTTACAGTAGACGGTGAATTTGGAGGATGGGCGAAAGCTCAGGAAACTCATTTCTCAGATGGAGGAACATTCGACCAAATTTATATTCCTAAAAAATAATGATTCAATAGTTAAATAATTTAATATTAATTTTATAATCATAGATACAAATTTTGGTGATTTCGAAATATAAATAATATTTTACAAAATAACAATTTCAAAAACTTACTGGATAAAATTTAACATTTTCATTTAGTAAGTTTGATTTTTGTTAAAAATTAATATTTTTGAGTTAATTTTATTGACAAAAACATAAAATTCCCTTATAGTATATTTCATATAAAGTTTATAAAATTAGTAGGAAATAAAAAACTTTATATATGATTAGCTAAACAGTGCAATCATCACATAAAGCATTATTTTATATAATAATTGAGATAAAGTTTTAATAATGTATGATTTAATTAGGTTTCTATACGAAAGTATGAAGTGGATCTTAGATTAATAAAACTTTAAGTGTAAATTTATTACTGCAACGTATACTAAAACTTGTTATTTTCTAGGATGTCATTTGTTTAAAATCCTACTAAACATATATGAATATTGATTTTTTACATATGAGCAATAAATATTTATGAAAAAAGATTGGGGAGAATATTGTGAAAAAAACTGGGATGTTATGTTTGCTGCTTTCTATTACGCTAATTACTGGGGCTTTTGTCGGCTGTGGAAAGCAAGGAACTAATGGCGATAATAGTAAGAAACCAGTGGAGCTCTTGAATGTATCATATGATCCTACAAGAGAATTATACACTAAGTTTAATGAAAGTTTCATAAAGTACTGGAAAGAAAAAACTGGACAAGATGTAACAATAGATCAATCTCATGGAGGATCTGGTTCACAAGCGCAGGCAGTTATGGGGGATTAGATGCTGATATTGTAACCTTAGCATTGGGATATGATATTGATGCCATAAGCAAAGCTGGTCTCTTGAATAGTGATTGGCAAAGTAGTTTTAAAGAAAATAGTGCACCATATACTTCAACTATTGTTTTTCTTGTTAGAAAAGGAAATCCAAAGAATATAAAAGATTGGGATGACTTAACAAAGAATGGTGTTTCAATTGTAACACCAAACCCAAAAACTTCAGGTGGAGCTAGATGGAATTACTTAGCGGCCTGGGCTTATGCATCAAAAAAATATAATGGTGATGAAAATTCTATAAAAGAGTTTATGTCCAAGTTATATTCGAATGTAGTTGTATTAGATTCAGGATCAAGAGGAGCAACTACTAGTTTTGTTAGAAGAGGATTAGGTGATGTTCTTATAGCTTGGGAGAATGAAGCTATGTTATCACTACAACAGCTTGGAAAAGATAATTATGAAATAGTTACTCCATCTTTAAGTATTTTAACAGAGCCATCAGTTGCAGTAGTGGATGAAGTCGCTGATAAAAGAGGTACTAAAGAGGTCGCTGAAGGATACTTGGACTACTTATACACTAAAGAAGGACAAGAACTAGTAGCTCAAAACTATTACAGACCGAGGGATAAAGACGTTGCTGAGGAATATAAGGATACATTTCCTAAATTGGATCTTGTAAAAATAGATGATTCCTTATTTGGAGGATGGAAAAAAGCTCAAGAGACTCATTTTTCAGATGGGGGAACATTTGACCAAATCTATATTCCTAAAAACTGAGAATATTAGATTATAAAGTGATAATTAGCTCAAGTATGGATATAAAAAGAAATTTTAGTTGGATCTATACCATAAAGGATAATCAAATCTGGGAGATTGCCAGTTTTATATCTAACTTAGATAAGAGGAAGATAAAAGTGGCTAGGTATCAGAGAAGTTTTTTAATATGGTAATTATTTTTTTAGAGTGGGGGATGAATATGAGCAAGACAAAAAGAGTTATTCCTGGATTTAGACTGACAATGGGTTTTTCTCTTGTTTACCTAAGCCTTATAGTTTTAATTCCTTTATCAGCTTTAGTCATAAAGTCAGGAGGAATGGGATTAGATAAATTTCTTAGTATAGTATTGAATGCTAGAACATTACACGGATACTTGGTAAGCTTTGGTGCTGCATTTATAGCAGCGATAATAAATAGCATATTCGGAGTTATCTTAGCGTGGGTTTTAGTTAGATACGATTTTCCATTTAAAAGATTTATAGACGGAATAATTGATTTACCATTTGCACTTCCAACAGCAGTTGCAGGTATCTCGCTTACTACCTTATATTCTGAGAATGGTTGGATAGGAAAAATACTTTATTCATTCGGAATAAAATCATCATTTTCTATTTTAGGAATTGTTATAGCTTTAACATTTATAGGAATTCCATTTGTTGTAAGAACAATTCAGCCAGTTCTTGAAGATTTAGATGGACAATATGAAGAAGCGGCAGCAATGCTTGGAGCTAGTAGACTAAGAACTTTTTGCAAAGTAATATTTCCAGAAATATCAGCACCATTATTAACTGGATTTGGTTTAGCATTTGCAAGAGGTGTTGGTGAGTATGGAAGCGTAGTTTTTATCGCAGGAAATCTTCCAATGAAAACAGAAATTGCACCTCTTTTAATTATGTCAAGATTGGAACAATACGATTATAGTGGCGCTACAGCTATAGCTTTAGTTATGTTAGGTGCTTCATTTTTAATATTATTCGTTATAAATGGAATTCAACTATACAATAGTAAATTAAAGCAGATATGAGGTGAATAGTAAGTGAAAAAAACATCAATGAATAGAAGTGAAAATAAATTCTTAAAATACGGTTTGATAGGTATAAGCATATTTTTTCTTATACTAATGCTTATTATTCCATTGATATCTATAATTTCTGAGGCTTTGGCTAAAGGATTTGGTGCATATATTAAAGCAATTTCAGATGGATATACTCTTAAAGCTATGAACCTTACATTAATAGCTACGTTAATAGCAACAATCATGAATACCATATTCGGTATATGTGTTGCCTGGGCTATAACAAAATTTAAATTTAGAGGGAAGAACCTGCTAGGAACTTTAATTGATTTGCCATTTGCAATATCACCTGTTATTGCAGGATTAATATTCGTATTAACATTTGGAAAAGGGAGCTTTTTAGAAAATATTTTAGTTCAAAATAATATAAAAATAGTGTTTGCTATACCAGGGATAATATTAGCAACAATATTTGTAACATTTCCATTTGTAGCAAGAGAAATAATACCTTTAATGAATGCTCAGGGAACTGATGAAGAAGAGGCTGCAGCGATGATGGAGCTAATGGATTTAATATATTTAGAAAAATAACTCTTCCTAATATTAAATGGGGACTTATATATGGAGTAATACTTTGTGCAGCAAGAGCAATGGGAGAATTTGGGGCAGTATCAGTGGTATCTGGTCATATTAGAGGAAAGACAAATACTCTTCCATTACACATTGAAATCTTATATAACGAATATCAATTTTCAGCAGCTTTTGCAGTTGCTTCAATATTGGTAATCATTGCAGTTATTGTTTTAATATTGCGTAATATTGTGGAATGGAAAACTAAGAAGGGGGTGTAGTATCTATGTATGTGGAACTAAAGAATATTAATAAAAGATTCGGAGATTATAAGGCGTCTGACAATGTTAGTTTTAGAATAGAGCAGGGAAAATTGATTGGCCTTTTAGGCCCAAGTGGAAGTGGTAAGACTACTATACTTAGGATGATAGCAGGTCTTGAAACTCCAGATGAAGGAGATATCATTATTAATGGAGTCAAAGTCAATGATATAGAACCGGGAAAAAGAGGAATTGGCTTTGTATTTCAAAGTTATGCTCTATTTCGTCATATGACAGTTTATGATAATGTAGCGTTTGGTCTTGTGGTACAAAAAGCTAAAAAAGATTATATACATGAGAGAGTTATGGAACTTATAGAGCTTATTGGTCTTAAAGGTCTTGAAAAAAGGTATCCAGGTCAATTGTCTGGTGGACAAAGACAACGTGTAGCTTTTGCTAGAGCACTTGCTCCTAATCCACAGTTGTTACTACTAGATGAGCCTTTTGCAGCAATTGATGCGAAGGTAAGAAAAGAACTTAGAAGATGGCTTAGAGAAACAATATCGAAATTGGGAATAACAAGCATTTTTGTAACCCATGATCAAGATGAAGCTGTAGAAGTGGCAGATGAAATAATAATAACAAATAGAGGGAAAATTGAGCAGAAAGGTAGTCCAGTTGAGATATATAAGAATCCAAAGACTCATTTCGTAGCGCAATTTATTGGTGAATCGAATCTAATAGATGATTATACTAAGCTAAAAGGATTTGAAGTTGTAAACCCTAAAGAAACAAAGGCAATAGTACGTCCCGAATTTATACAAATTGCTAAAAATGATAAGGAGATTTTGACTCCTCTTGCAGCAGAAAAGGGAATTGTAAAAGGTATTGCATTTAGAGGAAATAATCTTGAAATAGATGTACAGGTAGGGAATCAAATATTTTATGGATATCGTAGCCTGGAAGATGAAGAATTAAAAATTGGTGAAGAAGTTTTCGTTTTAATCCATAGAGTTTATGCATTTGATGAGAAAAGTGCAAATGTTGTGGAAAATAAGATTAAAACAGAAGAAATGTCTGTATTTATTTAAATATCATCCATGAATAAAGACAAAGATTAAATATATTTGAGCTTTGTATAAATAAAAATCAGTGCTTAAAAATGCAGGGAATAATAATCTCTGTGTTTATTTAGTAAATATTGACCTTAAAAAAGGAGATATGCTATGAGTAAGAACGTTCAAGTAAAACAATTAGAAACTGATATATTAATTATTGGAGGAGGCACTGCTGGGTGCTATGCGGCCTTAACCATACGTGAAAATTCTGATGCATCCGTACTTATACTTGAAAAAGCTAATATTAAGAGAAGTGGGTGCTTAGCAGCCGGAGTAAATGCAATCAATGCATATATAGTTAAAGGAAGAACCCCTGAAGACTATGTGGATTACGCTAAAAAAGATGCAGATAATATTGTGCGTGAAGATCTACTTCTTACAATGTCACAAGGTTTAAATAAGGTAACAAAAAAGTTAGAGGATTTAGGGCTTGTTATCTTAAAAGATGAAAATGGCGAATATGTGGCTAGAGGAAATAGAAATATAAAAATTAACGGTGAAAATATTAAACCTATTTTAGCAGATGCAGTGCAGGAACTAAACGATGTTACTGTTATGAATCAAGTTAATGTTATTGATTATATTGTAAAAGATAATCAGATACTTGGCGCTTTTGCAGTTGGTGTAGAAGAAGAAATTCTATATGAGATTAAAGCAAAAAAAGTAATATGCGCAACTGGTGGAGCAGCAGGTCTTTATAAACCTAACAATCCAGGCTTTTCAAGACATAAAATGTGGTATCCTCCGTTCAACACTGGTGCAGGGTATGCTATGGGAATAAAAGCAGGGGCTGAAATGACTACTTTTGAAATGAGATTTATTGCTTTGAGATGTAAAGACACGATTGCACCAACGGGTACAATTGCTCAAGGTGTAGGCGCAAAGCAGGTAAATTCAAAAGGAGAAGTTTATGAAACAAAATATGGTCTAACTACATCAGAAAGAGTTTATGGAACAGTAAAGGAAAATCAAGAAGGAAGAGGGCCTTGCTATTTAAGAACGGAAGGTATTACTTCTGCTCAAGATGAAGAATTAAAGAAAGCATATTTAAACATGGCTCCTAGTCAAACTTTAAAATGGATAGAATCAGGAAAAAATCCAAGTGAGCAAAATGTAGAAATTGAAGGAACAGAACCATACATAGTAGGTGGACATACTGCTAGTGGATATTGGGTTGATACCAAAAGAGAAACTACAATAAAAGGTCTTTATGCAGCAGGTGATGTAGCTGGTGGATGTCCACAAAAATATGTTACAGGAGCACTAGTAGAAGGGGAGATTGCAGCAAAGGCAGTAGTTGAAGCAATAAATAATGGTGATAAAGATGTTGTTACTTTATCAACAACTGAAGAAGATTTACTTATAAAGAAAAAGAAATCAGAAGTTGAAAAAGTGCTAAACTCTGAAAATCAGATATTTAATTTTGAACAACTTGAAGAAGCAATGCAGAAGGTAATGGACACTTATGCAGGTGGAATTGGAAGTAGTTATCAATTTAATGAAAAGCAACTTGAACTTGCAATGGAGAAAATTGAGCAAATTGAGAAATTGAGTGAAAATCTTTATGCAGAAGATATGCATGAATTGATGTTTGTATATGAGTTAAAAGAGAGACTTACTCTTTGTAAATCTGTAATTGTCCATTTAAAAGCGAGAAAAGAAACTAGATGGCACAGCTTTGCAGAAAACCTTGATTATCCAGAGAAAAGCGATGAATGGTTAAAATATGTTAATTCGAAGCTTGTAGATGGCAAACTTAAAATGTTATATAGGGATTTAGTGGGAAGAGGTGAAACATATGAGCATAGCAATTAATAAAAATAAATGCATAGGATGCAAAAGATGTTTAGCTGTGTGTCCAGGAAGTCTTATAAAATCAAATGAAGATGGCAAGAAAGTATATATAAAATATCCTAAAGATTGTTGGGGATGCTCTTCTTGCATAAAAGAATGCCCTACAGGTTCAATTTCATTATATCTAGGAGCAGATATGGGTGGAAGAGGAAGCAAGCTTACAGTTAAATTTAAAGATGATATTGCAGATTGGAAGATTGAAGAAACTGATGGAACAGAGCATTCTATCGAAATAAACCGTAAAGATTCAAATCAATATTAGAATCAATTCACAATGCACAATTATCAATGCACAATTAAGGAGGAAAAGCCTATAGGCTTTTCAGAAAAAATATACACATATAAAAAAAGCAGCTATGCTGCAACCAAGATCAATTATATAAAAAAAGCAGCTATGCTGCAACCAAGATCAATTATATAAAAAAAGCAGCTATGCTACAAATAAAAACACTTCACTTAGAAAAAGCCCAAAGCGTAATAAAGAACATTTGAATAAATTACGAAGTAATTTATTCCACAATTGTGCATTGCGAACTGTGAATTGAAAAGTATATTTAAAAATTTAAATTAGCAAATAGGGGGACTAATATATGAGCGAATTATCGCATCTTGATAAATTAGAAGCAGAAGCAATTTATATTATTAGAGAAGTAGCAGCAGAATGTGAAAAGCCAGTAATGCTATATTCAATTGGTAAAGACAGTTCAGTTATGTTACATCTTGCAATGAAAGCATTTTATCCTGAAAAGCCACCATTTCCTTTCATGCATATAGATACAACATGGAAGTTTAAAGAAATGATCGAATTTCGTGATAAGACAGCAGAAAAATTAGGAATTGAGATGATTGTCCATTCAAACGAAGAAGGTATAAAGCAAGGGATTAATCCTTTTGATCACGGATCAGCATATACTGATATCATGAAGACACAAGCTTTAAAACAAGGATTAAGTAAATATGGATTTACAGCAGCCTTTGGTGGAGGACGTCGTGATGAAGAAAAATCCCGTGCAAAGGAAAGAATTTTCTCTTTCAGAAATGAAGCGCAAGCATGGGATCCTAAAAATCAAAGACCAGAAATGTGGAAGCTTTATAACACTAAAATAAATAAAGGTGAAAGTATGAGAGTTTTTCCAATTTCAAATTGGACTGAAAATGATATATGGCAATATATAAAGCGTGAAAATATTGATATAGTTCCTTTATATTTTGCAAAAGAAAGACCATGCATTGAACGTGATGGCAATATAATTATGGTAGATGATGATAGATTAAAACTATTACCAGGTGAGAAAGTTGAACATAAGAAAATAAGATTCAGAACACTTGGATGTTATCCATTAACAGGTGGTTTTGAATCAGATGCAATTACTTTAGATGCGATTATTGAGGAAACCCTTAGTGCCGTATCATCTGAAAGAACAACTAGAGTTATTGATAGTGAAGCAGCAGGTAGTATGGAAAGAAGAAAGAGAGAGGGGTATTTCTAAGATGAAGAGCTTATTAAAGTTTATAACATGTGGTAGTGTAGATGACGGAAAATCTACTCTTATTGGGCATATTTTATATGATTCAAAGCTTTTATATGCGGACCAAGAAAAAGCTTTAGAATTAGATAGCAAGGTTGGAAGCAGAGGTGGAGCAATAGACTATTCTCTATTATTAGATGGCTTAATGGCGGAACGTGAGCAAGGAATTACAATAGACGTTGCATATCGTTATTTTACAACTGATAATAGAAGTTTTATAGTAGCAGATACTCCAGGACATGAAGAATATACTAGAAACATGGCAGTAGGTGCATCTTTTGCAGAGCTTGCTATTATATTAATAGATGCAAAGCAAGGAGTATTAGTACAAACAAGAAGACATGCAAGAATTTGTTCTTTGATGGGTGTAAAACATTTTGTATTTGCAGTTAATAAGATTGACTTAGTAGGTTACAGTGAAGAAAGATTTTTAGAAATTGAAGAGCAAATTAAAGAATTAGTAAATGAACTTTCATTAGAAAATGTTCATTTAATTCCTGTATCAGCTACGGAAGGGGATAACGTTACTAAGAAGTCAGAAAATACTCCATGGTATCAAGGGGAAGCGCTTTTACCATATCTAGAAAATGTAGAGATTGATAGTAAGTCAGAAGAAGGCTTCTATATGCCAGTTCAAAGAGTATGTAGACCTAATCATACGTTTAGAGGATTCCAAGGAGAAATTGAAGCTGGAAGTATTTCTGTAGGAGATGAAATTACAACACTTCCTAGCAATGAAAAAGCATTAGTAAAAAGTGTTCATATTACCGATAAGGAATCGCAAAGTGCTGGAAAAGGCCAATCTGTTACAATACAGCTTAATAAAGAAGTTGATGTATCAAGAGGCTGTGTACTTACAAAAGAAACTGATATTACTACAAGTAAGTTAATTAGTGCAAAGATTCTTTGGATGGATGACTCGGAATTAACGGCTGGTAAAGAGTATTTTGTAAAAGTAGGTACTAAGATGCTGACTGGTGTTGTTACAGATGTAAAATATAAAATTGATGTCAACACAGGAGAGCATTTACCAACTGGTTATTTAACAAAAAATGAAATAGCAGCATGTGATATTCTATTATCTGAAAAGATAGTTGTTGATAAGTTTGATGCACATAAAACATTAGGAGAACTTATTTTAATAGATCGTGTTACTAATATGACATCAGCTTGTGGTGTTATAGAAGATGTTCATAATAATGATACTAAAAATGCAAAATTTGCTTTTGAGTATAATGAATTAAAAGCAAGAGGAGATATTTTTGAAGAATTCTATTATGATACAGAAACTTTATCTATATTCAAATATAAACCAGAAGAAAAGACTTATACTGTAGGCGATGAGCTTCCAATAGAAGGTGATAGCTACAAATATCCAGATAACTTTGATTTACTAGTTCTTCGTGACTCAATAGTAATTGAAATACGTGATAAGAAAATTACAGATATTAAATCTATTGTCGATTATAAATATCAAGAAGTTCCAGTTATTAATGGCAGAGGATTTGAAGTTAAGGTAAATTCTAATGAAGAAGTTGTAAAATTCTTGAATGAATATAAAGAAGCTAACGAGAAAACTCTAGGAGATTTCTTAAATAGATGGGTTAGATTTGAAACTTATAGAAGAGTAGTTTTTCATAGTACTAAATAGAAAATGTATAAAGGTGTTGTCTTAAATACAGAATATAAAAAATAAATCAAAGAAGCCTTAAAAATGATTGGTAAATTATTTTTGAGGCTTCTTTTACTAACGTTTATTATTAATAAATGCAATTACTAGATTTTAAATTCGAAGTTATATAATGTATTATTATGTTATAATATTAGGAAAAATATACTATATTTATATTTGTTTTATTGAAAAAGGAATTATTTGATGATAAAGTTTAATGTAGGTAGATAGGGGTGATTAATTTTATGAAACATAAAATATTATTGTTTAATTGTAAACCTGGCATGATTTTGGCTGAGGATATAATATGTAATGGTTTAAAATTAGCGTCTAAGAATACAATACTCAATTCATATATAATAGATAAATTGATTAGTCTTGGAGAATATAGTGCTCATATCTATGTTTCGGGAGAAAACAATAGCTTGGGCAAAAGTAATATGGATAAAATTAAAGAATTTGAAGAGGATTATGATGCAAGTATATTCAATATTAAAGAATTAATAAGAGGATTGATTACAACAAATAAAATGAATTCTGAGAGTATTTCTAAAATATCTAAATCGATAATAAAGTATTTAGATGAGCCTAACATCATAATTAAGTGTTTAGTTGCGTTAAACAAAGCAGATGAGTATACTTATACGCATTGTATAAATGTAGCAATATATTCAATGCTTATAGCAAAATGGATGAATTTATCTTCAGGCACAGTTAAAGAAATTATTGAATCAGGACTTCTTCATGATATCGGCAAGATTAAAATAGATAATGAAATATTGAACAAGCCAGGTCAGCTAACAAGAGAAGAATTTGATGAAATTAAGAAACATACTATTTTAGGATATGATATAATAAATGATTATGATTATTTTAGTAGAAGTATAAAAGATGCAATACTTATGCACCATGAAAGAATTGATGGATCTGGATATCCGTTTGGAAAGTTAGGAATAGATATTACATTAAACGCAAAAATTGTTGCAGCAGCAGATACATTTGATGCAATGATATCAAATAGAGTATACAAGAAAGGCGTAACTCCACTTAAAATATTTCAAATGTTTTTGACTGAAGGAGTAAAATTGTATGATACTTCAGTTATTTTTACACTCTTAGAAAATATAAGCCCATATTATATAGGAATGAAGGCAAGGCTTGAGGATGGTAGGATAGGTGAAATTATGTATATACCTCCAAATGATATACTAAGTCCTATTGTAAAAATTAATGATGAACTTATTGATTTTTCAAGAAGAAAAGACTTGGATATAAGTGATATATTTGTATAACAGTTAGTAATATAGGAATGCGGAAATTTAAAACTTAAAAAAATACTGTTTGATATATATTGCAAAAATAATTCTTCATCATAATTCTAAAAATATTACAAGAATTATAGCTGTAATTGTGAAATGTGCATTGTGAATTCCAATATATATATAATAAAAGATATGCTAGTTAAAAATTCTATTGATTTTAAGATAAGTATAAAATAAAGTTTTAAAATTATAAAAAAACTGTGTGTATATGTCGAATCGTAATTCCATTTTTGGAAATAATATAGATAAACAAAATTAGAATATTAGTATATCTAGATGAAAACTTTTATTAATGCAAAAAAAGCAAATATAATATAAGTTGACAATTATATAGAGTATTTTTCGCCAAACATAGACTCGAAGTAGATTTTAAGCTACTTTGAGTCTATTTTTTTGTATAAATTTATAGAAAGGGCAAAATAAAATTTTAATATAAAAAGATTATTTGATTATATAATTTGATAAAAATTATTAGATGATAATACCAATTAATGCAATATATTATTATATTAAACAATATAATGTTATTATTGACAAATAAGACCAAAAATTATAATATAAAATTAATAGAAATTAATATTTTTTTATAGTAAAGATAATAAAGTATTGTTTTTTAAAAATATATATAAAATTAAATTATAAAAAGTAAAAAATATAAAGAAATTTGTGCGTGGAGGAGTGGATGCGAAAAGGATTCTTGGAATCTATAATTAATGGAGCTAGAGGATTCATTATAAAACCATATAAAGAAGATTACTTAGTTGATACTTTAAAAAATTATAGTGAATTTTACTAGAATGTTTGTGGAGGAAGATTATATGAATGATTTATTGGATATTCAACATATTGCTTTTGAATTAGCAAGTGAGAAGTATGCTCTTAAGATTAGTGATGTTTATGAAATTATTAGGCTGCAGCAAATATCTCCAACACATAATAGTAAATTCTTTCTGGAAGGCGTTATTAATTTAAGGGGAAAGGTAATTCCGGTAGTTAATTTACATAAAAGGTTTAAACTAATAGAATGCGCTAGAACTAAAGAAACTAGAATAATAGTGGTAAAAAGTAGAGAAGAAATGATTGGTATAATTGTGGATAAGGTTGATTCAGTCATACAATTCAATGATATTCAACCAACGCCAAAAGTTGTTGCAGGTATTGATGGAGAGTACTTTGAAGGAATAGGAATTACAGAAAATGGAGTGATAAGCTTATTGAAGATAGATATAGTTCTTCATGATTAGGGGGGTGTGAAATGTCTAATATATATGAAATGCCTGAAATGGTAAGTGCATTTTTGGATGAAGTGGAAGAGCAGATACAACTTTTAGAACAAGGAATTTTAGAATTAGAAAAGAAAGATGAAGTCAGCAAAGTTATACAAGATATTTTTAGGGTAGCACATACATTGAAGGGATCCTCTTCAGCTATGGGGTATGAAAAGATGAAATCGCTTACTCATGAGATGGAAAATGTACTTGATAAAATTAGGAATAATTTTATGGAAGTAACGGGGCCAATAATTAACGTTTTGTTTGAATGTACTGACTGCTTAACTTTATTAAAAAGAGATTTTATAGAGTATAAGAATGATACAGAAGTAGACATTGATGATATCATAGGAAAACTTAGGCGTATACAAAGTATTGATGTAGACAAAACTGAAGGCAATCAATTTATGGGAGTAAAAAGGGAAATTAGTCATGAAGTTGACAATAAGAGGATAGTATTTGAGCTAGATGATGATAAAAGATATACAATAGAAAATGAAAAGATAAATGGGCGCTCTTGTGTTGTTTGTGAGATTAAGATCTCAGAGGATAGTCTTATGAAAGCAACGAGAGCGTTTCTTATACTTAATTTGCTAAATGATATGGGAGAGGTCATAGGATCAAGTCCTAATGTATTAGAACTATTGGATGAAGATGAAAATATTACTACTATAAAATATTTATTAATTTCGGAATTAGGAACAAAGGAACTGGAGTCAAGAATTAAGCATGAATTAATGGATGTTGATGATGCTAATGTATTTGATTATGAATTTACAAAATTAGATAAAGAAAAGATAGATACTAAAGATATAGAAAATATAGCTAAGATAGAAGGAGAAATAGTAACGGATAAAATTGATGAGATAAATGGTAAAAAGAAAGTTATACAAGAGATTAAAAATGAAAAAAAATTATCACAAACTATTAGAGTCGATATAGAACGTCTTGAACATATGATGAATTTAGTTGGAGAGATGGTTATTGAACAGACTAGAATTGCTCAAGTAAGCAATACTTTACATAACAAATATATAGCTGATGATTCAGTTGAAGATTTAATTGGAATATCAAGTCGTGTATCAAGAGTAGTTAGTGAACTTCAAGAAAGCATAATGAAAGCTCGTATGGTGCCAGTGCAACAGCTATTTAGTAGATTCCCAAGGCTAGTAAGAGATCTTGCTAATTCATTAGGAAAAGAGGTGGAGTTGGTTCTTGAGGGCGGAGAGACAGAAATGGACAGAACTATAATTGAGGATATTACTGATCCTTTGATTCATCTTGTAAGAAATTCTCTAGACCATGGAATAGAAAAACCTAGTACTCGTATAGTCAAAGATAAGCCTTCAAAAGGAACATTGAGAATAAAGGCATTTCACCAAGAAAATCATGTCATTGTGACAATTGAAGATGATGGTGCTGGTTTAAATTTAGAAAAGATAAAGCAATCAGCAATTAAGAAAGAAGTAATTTCAGCTCAAGAAGCAGAAACATTATCAGAACAAGAGATAATAAATCTTATTTTTCAAACAGGGTTATCAACAGCTAATAATGTAAGTGACGTTTCAGGTAGAGGCGTAGGAATGGACATTGTTAGAAATCATATAGATAAACTAAATGGGATTATTGATGTAGAAACAAAAGAGGGAGAAGGAAGTAAATTTACGATTAAACTACCATTAACGCTTGCAATACTTGCAGGGTTATTAGTTAAAATTCATAATGAAATTTATGCTCTTCCAATGAGTAACATAATTGAGATAGTAAGAAAACCAAAGAATGAAATTGAATATATTAAAAATCAATCTGTTGTTGTGATTAGAGACAAAGTCCACCCCCTGGTGTGGTTGCATGACTATTTTAAGTTACCTAGAGAAAATAAAAAGAGGAATATATTTATTGTGGTTTTAGGTATTGCAGAAAAGAGATTTGGTATTGTAGTTGATGAATTAGTTGGAAATCAAGAAATAGTAGTTAAACCCTTAGGCTCTTACATAGGAAAAATTGAGGGGATATCGGGTGCAACAATACTTGGTGATGGAAGTGTTGCTCATATATTCGATGTAGTAGGAATATCAAGAATGATTAGTAACAAAAATACAAAAGATAGTGATAATTTTAGTAACAATGAGATTCAATAAGCAAAAGATCAGAAAGTGTGGAGGCGTATATAAATGGGTAGTTTTAAAAGAAATATTGGAATTAAGCTTATGGGAGGTTTAAGAAGTGTAGATAATACAGTTCTTGTATCTAAAAAACTCGATGAGAAATTAAAAGAATTATCAAGTATAAATGAACAAGTTAAAAAAGGAACAATTGATCAATCAGAAGCTGTAAAATCAGTAAATTCTCTTACAAGTGAAATGTCTAAATCTATAAATGGAGTTGTGATAAATGCAGAGCAATTAACGAATGCTGCTCAAAAGTCGCAAAGATCACTTGAAGAAATAGCTGTATCAGTAAAACAGGTCGCAGGTAATAGTGAAAGTGTATCCGGTTCAATTGAAGAAATATCAAATTCAATTGAGGAAATGGGTAAATCAATTAAAGTGGTCGCAGGAAATGCGGAAGAAATGACTGGATCAGCTAAGGAAGTTTCAGAATCAATACAAGAAATGGTGGCATCAATTCAGCAAGTAGCAGGGAATGGAGAGAGCGCATCAAAATCAGTAGAAGAAATCTCTTCTTCAGTAGAGCAAATAGGGAAATCAGTTAAAGGAGTAGCTGGAAATGCAGAAAGTTTAACTTCTTCAGCAAAAGAGGTGACTGTATCAATTCAAGAAGTAGTAGCATCAATTCAGCAAGTAGCAGGAAATAGTGAAAGCACAGCAAGTTCAGTAGAACAAATATCGGCATCTATTGAGGAAATGGGAAAATCAATACAAGGTGTTGCAAAAAATGCAGAGGGATTGAAGGATACTGCTGAAAATGCAGAAGCATCGGTGCAATCAATTGTAGTATCAATTGAAGAAGTGGCAAAAAATAGTGAAAGTACAGCAAGTTCAGTAGAACAAATATCATCATCTATAGAGCAAATGGGAAAATCAATAAAGGGAGTAGCCGGGAATGCCGAAAGTTTGAAAGGTTCTGCAGAAGAATCTACAATGGCGGTTCAAGAAGTAGTAGCATCAATTCAGCAAGTAGCAGGAAATAGTGAAAGTACAGCAAGTTCAGTAGAACAAATATCATCATCAATAGAACAAATGGGAAAATCAATAAAGGGAGTAGCAGGGAATGCCGAAAGTTTAAAAGGATCAGCAGAAGAAGCTACAGAAGCAGTACAAGAAATAGTAGCTTCAATAGAACAGGTAGCTGGAAATAGTGAAAGCACAGCAAAATCAGTAGAAGAAATATCAGTTTCAATAGAACAAATGGGAAAATCAATAAAAGGAGTAGCAGAAAATGCCGAAAGTTTAAAAGGATCAGCAGAAGAGGCTACAGAAGCAGTACAAGAAATGGTAGTTTCTATTCAACAAGTGGCAGGAAATAGCGAAAGTACGGCAAGTTCAGTTGAAGAAATATCATCATCAATTGAAGAAATAGGAGCTTCAATAAAAGGAGTAGCAGGTAATGCAGAAAATTTAAAAGGATCTACAGAAGAATCATCAGTTGCAGTTCAAGAGATGGTAGCATCAATCCAACAAGTAGCAGGAAATAGTGAAAGTACAGCAAGTTCAGTAGAAGAAATATCATCATCAATTGAAGAAATGGGTGTATCAATAAAAGGAGTAGCTACTAATACAGAAAGTTTAAAAGTTTCAACAGATGAATCAGCAGCGGCCATACAAGAAATGGTAGCATCAATCCAGCAAGTAGCAGGAAATAGTGAGAGCACAGCAAGTTCGGTTGAACAAATATCGTCATCAGTAGAACAAATGGGGAAATCAGTTAGGGGAGTAGCAGGAAATGCCGAAAGTTTAAGAGGTTCTGCAAATGAAGCTGCGGCTGCAGTTCAAGAGGTTGTAGTATCTATTCAGCAAGTAGCAGGAAATAGTGAAAGTACTACAAGATCAGTAGAAGAAATATCTGCGTCTATAGAAGAAATGGGAAAATCTATTCAAGGAGTAGCTAGTAATGCTGAAGAACTGCAAAAAGCTTCAAATGAAACTTATAAGACGGTTGAGGACATGGCGGCATCAATAAGTCAAGTGGCTCAAAATGCTCAAAATGTAAATTCATTAAGTGATGTAGTGAAATCAGATGTTAAGGATGGACAAACAGCTGTAGCTAATACATTAGTCGCTATAGGTGAAATATCGGAGGTTATCCATAAAGCAGAAAGTGTAATAACTAACTTAGGAAAGAGTTCTGATAAAATTGGAAGCATTATAGATGTAATAGATGATATAGCAGATCAAACAAATTTACTTGCTTTAAATGCTGCAATTGAAGCTGCAAGAGCAGGAGAACACGGAAAAGGATTTGCGGTAGTAGCTGATGAAGTGAGGAAACTAGCTGAGAGAACTGCTACAGCTACAAAGGAAATATCTGAACTTATAAAAGGAATCCAGGGAGAAACTACCAATGCAATTAAGGCGATAGAAGTTGGCACTGAGAAAGTTGAATATGGATCAAGATTAAGTAATGAAGTTGGGACTGTAATAGAAAAAATAGTTGGTGGAATAGAAAATGTGACTAATGAAATCAAAGAAATAACTTTGGCAACTGACAGTCAAAATAAAGGAAGTAGAGAAATACTCGAATCCATGAGAAATGTTACTAATCAAGCATCTATGGTTACACAAGCTACGAGGGAACAAGCTATAAGTGTAGAAAATGTAATAAAAGGTGTAGCAAATGCAAGAGAACAAGTAGTGCAAATTAATATAGCAATGAATGAACAATCTAAACAAGGACAAAATATTGTTGGAGCTGTCGAAAATGTAACAAATCAAGCCGATGAAGTTGCAATAGCAGTAAAAGAACAAGTTATTGGCATAGATGAAATAATAAAAGGTGTCGAAAATTCAAGAGAACAAGTAAGACAAATAACAGTAGCGGTAAAAGAACAAGCAAGTCAAGGGGGAAATATTAGTAAAGCCATAAATAACGTTGTTAATCAAACAAATGAGGTTACAATAGCAGTAAAGGAACAAGCTGCTGGCGTAGAGGAAGTAATAAAAGGTGTTGTAAATGCTAAGGAACAAGTAAGGCAAATAACAGTAGCAGTGAAAGAACAGGCAAAACAAGGAAAAAATATCGCTTTGTCTATAGAAAATGTTGTTAATCAAACAAATGAGGTCGCAGTAGCAGTAAAAGAGCAAGCAGCGGGAATTGATGAAGTAATAAAAGGTGTGGCGAATGCAAGAGAGCAGGTAAGACAAATAACAGTAGCAGTAAAAGAACAGGCAAAACAGGGACAAGATATTGTTGGATCTGTAGAAAATGTAACAAATCAAGCAGCACAGGTGACTACGGCTGTTAAAGAACAAGCAAATGGAGTAGATGAAGTAATTAAAGGCGTTGTAAATGCAAGAGAACAAGTAAGACAAGTAACGCTTGCGGTAAAAGAACAAGCAAAACAAGGTGGAGATATTGTAGCAGCGGTAGAAAATGTGACAGATCAAGCAGCTCAAATAGCTGTAGTAACTAATGAACAAACAATAGGCGTAGAAGAAATAGTTAAAGGAATAGTAAATGCAAGAGAGCAAGTAAGACAAATTACTGTGGCAGTAAAAGAACAAGCAAAGCAAGGGCAAAATATTGTTTCTTCTGTAGAAAATGTAACAAATCAAGCAACACAAGTGACTACGGCTGTAAAAGAACAAGCCAGTGGAGTAGATGAAATTATTCAAGGGGTAGTAAATGCAAGAGAACAAATTAAGCAAATAACTGATGCAATGATATCACAGACAATACAAGGAAAATCAATGACTAAGATAGTTGGAGAGGTTACAAGTCAAACTGCAGAAGTAACACAAGCTATGAAAGAGCAAGCAGGTGGAGTTGCTGAAATAGTAAAAGGAATAGAAAATGCCAGAGAACAAGTAAGACAAATAACAGTAGCAGTGAAAGAACAAGCAGAACAAGGGAAAGACATTGTGGTTTCTGTAGAAAACGTAGCAGAACAATCAGAGCAAGTGACAAGAGCAGTAAAAGAACAAGCTATAGGAGTTGAAGAAGTAGTTAAGGGAATAACTAATTCTAGAGAACAAGTAAGACAAATAGCTGTAGCAGTGAAAGAGCAGGCAAGGCAAGGAAAGAATATTGTAAATTCAGCAGAAAATGTTACAAAAGTGTCACAACAAGTTACAGAGGTATCTAAAGAGCAGGCATCAGGAGTAGAAAATATTATAAAAGGTGTAAGATGTTCTAGGGAAGATATGAAGCAGATAACTTGGGCCATGAATGAACAAACAAAATCTACTGATAGAATCACAGATAACTTTAAGAATGTTACGGAACAAGCAAATGAAGTAACAATAGCTACTAAGGTACAGGCAAGAGAAGTTGAAGAGCTTAGAAAACATATTGAAGATATAAATAATGTAGTTAACTTAAATGTAAGGGATGTTCAAAAAACTTCAAGTATTACTAGAGAACTTTCTGAGTATACATTAGAAATAAAAAAATCATTAGAGGAGTTAGTTGAATAATTTGAGAATAAATTGTGGTTTTAAATATAAGGAGGAAATTTTAAATTATGAGTATTATGGCATTAGAACAATTGGCGAGTTATATATATGAATTCTGTGGCATTGACTACTCCAAAAATCTTCCTTCACTTGAAAGTAAGATAACCTATAGAATTAAAGAACTTGGACTGAATATTTGGGAATATTGCGGATACGTTAAAATAGAAGAAAAAGAAAGAGATACATTAATTGAACTAATAACAGTAAATGAAACTTATTTCTTTAGAGAAGAAAATCTATTAAGAGAATTGCAAACTAATATTTTACCCAAATTTGAAGACTATTCAAAGGAAAAAACTTTTAGAATCTGGTGTGCGGCATGTTCAAGTGGGGAAGAACCATATACATTAGCAATGTTAATAAAAGAAACAATGCTTTTTGAAAAAAGTTCTGTTGAAATAATAGCCTCAGATATTAATAAAAAAGTATTAGATAAAGCTGAGAAGGGAGTATACAGTAGCAAATCTTTGTCCTTTAGGAAGATGCCTTATGGAATGTTAGATAAATATTTTGATAAAATTGAAGATGACTACAAGGTTAAGGATGAAATAAGAAAACTTGTAAAGTTTAAGAATTTAAATATGTTTGATAAAAATATCGAACAAGAAGTTGGAAGAGTTGATATAATACTCTGCAGGAATGTTTTGATATATTTTGATACAGAATTTACTAAAAAAGCTGCTCTTTCGTTTTACAATATTCTTAATGAAACAGGATATTTATTTTTAGGCCATGCAGAAACAGTTACTAATGTCAATCCAGGCTTTGATACTGTTTATACTCCATCGATCTTTTATTATAAGAAGGGAGAGAAAGCATGATGAAACAATATGGTGTTTTAGTTGTAGATGATTCTTCCTTTATGAGGAGATGTATAAGCCTTATTATAGAAAAAGATCCTCAATTTTTTATAATAGGAATCGCGAGAAATGGATTGGACGCAATAGAAAAGATACAAAGATTAAAACCTGATATAGTAACATTGGATGTAGAAATGCCAGAAATGGATGGAATAAGTGCCCTAAAAGAAATTATGAAAACTTGCCCTGTACCAGTTGTGATGCTGAGTAATCATACGGAAGATGGTACTAGGACAGCACTAAAGGCTTTAGAGCTCGGAGCAATCGATATTTTCTTAAAAGGTTCATTAGTAGGGGAGAACATAAAAGAGGAAACAATAAATGATTTTCTTAGTAAACTAAAAGTAATTGCAGACAGTAGTAAGGTACAAAAGAATAAAGAAGATAGTAATGCAGATTTAGAAAATATTAAATATGATAAACAGCAGATTAATTGTGGTGAAAAATTCATGAAGAGGGAGCTGCTTATTATTGGGTGCTCAACAGGAGGACCATCCGCACTTCAATCAATATTGCCAAGATTTCCAAAGGATTTATGCAGGCCAGTTATTGTAATCCAGCATATGCCTCCAGGATTTACTGGACCGCTAGCTGAAAGATTTGATACCATATGTAATCTACATGTTAAAGAAGTAGAGAATGGAGATATACTTGAGCGAGGAAAAATATATATAGCACCAGCGGGATTTCAAACACTATTAGAAAAAAGCCAGGATAATAGCATAGTTTTTAAAGTTGAGGATATGAAAAATGTAGACAGCCTATACAAGCCATCAATTAATGTTACTTTAAATTCGGCAGCGCCTATTTTTAAAGATAAGCTAGTCTCTGTAATTTTAACGGGAATGGGTAATGACGGGTTAGCAGGCTGCCAGAATGTAAAAAATAATAATGGATATGTTATAGTTGAGGCAGAAGAATCCTGTATAGTTTATGGCATGCCTAAAGTAGTGTTTGAAGCAGGTCTTGCAGATAGTCAGGTAGCACTAAGCGACATGTTTGAGACAATAATGTTAAACTTATAAATTTAGTTTAGATACATGAAAATAAATATCAAGTCCAATGTTGTCATGAATATTTTTCATTAGATACGGAGAGAAATTGACCTTATAGCGTGCATATTAGGTCAAATTACCGACGAATGATGATGGAAAATAGGTTGGTAAATGGACTTGTTATTTTTTGAATGTGAGTTACTTATTTAATGAAGTAACTTATAGCTTAATATAGAATTAAAGCAAATTTAAATGTTAATAAGCTAGTAATATATATGGCTAGCTTGCTAATATTTAAATTTATTGCTTTTAGACTTGTATATTAAAATAGGTAATTGATATAATGATTTATCAGAAGGAAAGAGTTAGTTTATAATGAATTATCATGTAAAGCACTCATATATTTAAAGTCATTTTTAGAACGGAAGGATAAAGTATTATGGAGATTATTTTTACAATAGTTGGACAAGTAAGTATCATGTACATATTAATGGCAATTGGCTTTATAGTCTACCGCAAAAAATTAATTAATGAAGATGGAGCTAAACAAATATCTAATCTTTTAGTTTGGGTTATCAATCCAATGATTATGTTAACACGCTATCAAATGGAATTTTCTATAGATAAGTTAAAGGAGCTAGGAATTTCTTTTTTTATTTCGTTATGTGCAATGTTAATAGGCTTTTTTGTGGGTAAAATTGTCTTTAAGAAAGATCAGAGAATAGATAAATTTGCAATCGGATTTGCAAATGCGGGATTTATTGGAATCCCACTAGTTACTAGCATAATGGGGATAGAAAAGGTGTTTTTTTTATCAGCATACCTAGTTTGTTTTAATATACTGAGTTACACTTATGGAATATATACAGTATCAAATAATAAAAGTTTAATTACCTTAAAAAGTGTTTTATTTAATCCTGGAATAATAGCTGTGGCATTTGGATTGCTTGTTTTTATTTCACCCGTAAAGCTGCCAAAGCTTTTTTATGATGCGTTTAACTTAGTTGGACAAACCAATACGCCTATTGCTATGATTTTACTTGGTACGTATATTGCTAAGTCAAAACTAATTACATTATTTAATGATAAGCATGCTTACTTTGTAGCATTTATAAAACTTATCGTTATTCCAGTTATAATAATGATATTATTTAAATTTTTACCACCGTATTTAATAGAAATAAAAAAAGTTGTATTAATAGCTATGGCTACGCCAGTAGGTCTAACAGTACCAATGTTTTCTCAGATGTATGGAGGAGATTATGAGTATGGAGCTAAATTGGTTGGCCTAAGCACATTGCTATCACTGATTACTATACCAATAATTTTGTATCTGGCAAATGTTATTTGGTAATTGGAAATCTAATTAAGAATATTAGATTGTAGGCCGTTCTTTTATTATTTATAAAGCTATGTATTATAAAGAATTTTAATAAGAACACTGGAAGAAAGTGGCTATAAGCTTTTATGTTTATAGCTATTTTCTTTTAATATTCTTTAAAAGTGCAGCAATTAAGCTGGGGGATACAGAAATGAAAATTATAAGCAATATGACAAGTTCGAAATTATTTGAAACGAAAGGTATATTTCCAAAAAGATAGCCACCAATTATAAATAAAACTACCCAAGGTATGCCTCCAAGCATGTTATATGATATAAAGCTTATAAACTTAACATTTGCTGTTCCGGCAAGAAATGGAATAAAGGTACGTATTATCGGAATAAATTTAGCGATAATTATTGTTTTTCCACCATGAGTGTTATAAAAATTTTGTGCTCTAGTTATATGTTTCTTATTAAAAATTATAGAATTATTACTTTTGAAAATTTTAATGCCGAACTTTTTGCCAATATAATAATTTACACATTCACCGATTATGTTCGCAATAGTTAATAATAACGTTATTTTTAAAATATCTAATAGTCCTTTTGAAGCTAATGTTCCAGCAACGAATAATAATGATTCCTCAGGGAGAAATGGCGCCATAAAAAGACCAGTTTCACAAAATACAATGGTAAATAGAAATAGGTAAGTGTAATCATTATAATTTGTTACGAAATTCGTGAGAAAAGTGTCAAGGGATAACGAAAGATTTAAACAATACAAAAACATTGCAAACTCCTTTATATTTACTTTGTTAATTTAATTAAATAAAAAGCGTATATAATTGGTATAAAAATAGAATTATAATTTATATTGTCATTATATAGTATTATACAATATAATATAAACTATATAATACAACATGTCCATATGCTAGCATTCATATTATTTTGAAAAATAATTAATGCAGATAATATATTTTATAAAAAGATACTTGGAGGAAACATGAAATATAAAAAATACCATATTCTTTCTGTTATTTCATTAATGATTATTTTGACCATTAGTGAAATATGTGATTTACTAGGCTATATTAATGATCATGGCAGATCATCAAAAATTAGTTATATATATATAATTAATTTAGTTTTATTGATAATTTCGTTTGGGTTTCTTATAAAGGGATTGCTTCAACGGTTTAGATGGGCATTGATAGTTAATATAATAATTTTATCGCTGCTGGTAGTAGCAAATCTTATGGGAGATACATACTTTGAATTCGACATATTTTTACTAAGCTATATATTATTATCTTTAATAATCCAGCGCAAATGGTTTAAAGCAAAATCTCACTTTATAAGATTGAAAATAGGGATTGGCCTAGCCTGTTTTTTGTTTGCTGTCAATATTATATTAAATGTGATTTTTATAAGTAGATTTAATGATATAAATATGCTTATAAATTTATGTTTATTTCTGATAATTATAAAGTTAACATTAAAGCCAAAGAACCTGAGAATAGAGCATACATATGAGGATAAATTAAAGGTTCAAGACTTATTAAGGAAATTTTCAACAAATCCCGTATCGGCAATAATTTTGGAAGATGATAAGCAATATTTTTTTCCTAGATTCTGTGAAGGTGTTATCGGATATACTGTAGTTAATAATATAGCAATTGTAGCAGGGGAACCGATATGTAGTGATAAAGAAATTGAGAATATTTTATCAGAATTCAAGAATTTTTGTTCAGATAATTCACTGTCAATTTGTTTTTGTCAAGTTTCTAAAAAGTGCATAAAGGCTCTGAAGAATGCTGGTTTTATTGTGCAAGAATATGGGAAAGAAGCTATTATCTACTTGGATACATATACGATAAGTGGTTCTAAAACTTCAAAAATTAGATGGGCAAATAATAAAATGGACAAACTAGGCGTTAAAACAACGGAATATAAGCCGCTTATTGAACGAAATCATCAAATTGAGGAACAAATAATGGATATTTCTAATGAATGGCTAGCTATGAAAAAAAGTGGGGAACTTTCATTTATGTTAGGAACTGTATCGTTTGATGAACCATTTGATAGAAGGTATTTTATAGCGTCTAATCAAGAAGGGGACATATTAGGTTTTGTAGTGTGTTTTCCATATGAGTCAAATAGAGGGTATTTTGTTGATATAACAAGAAGGAGTAAGGATGCTCCACTTGGGATTATGGAGAAGTTAACTATAGATATGTGCAAAATTTTAAAAGAAGATGAGGTTAAAGAAGTTAGTTTAGGATTAGCGCCTCTTGCAGATATTCAGGGGAATAGTTGTGTGGAGGGGATAATTATACATAAGATTTTTAAATTTATGTATAAATATATGAATTCCTTTTATGGATTTAAGGCATTATATGATTATAAGAAGAAATATAATCCATCGGCTTGGGATTCAAAATTTATAGCATTTTCATCTGAAGCATCTATTATATCAATAGGGTATGCTATGATAAAGGCTAAGCATCCACAGGGGGTAAGAAAACTTATATTTGACAGGTTACTGACATTTATTAAATAAGTAGTATTAGGTATTTTTATAATTAATAACTATATTAAATAGTTATTAATTATAGTCATTCGTATAGTAGTGCTGTACAGATTTATATATGAATGTGGCTTGGATGAATCAAACACTATGGAATCACCAGGAGTTAGGATATAAGTTATATTATCCACATTTAAAGATAACTCACCATCATAAACTATTATATATTCTTGAGTCTTTTCGCCATGGGAATTGGATTCATATGTGCTATTGCCATCTAGTTCTACAGTAAAAAGTTCAAAATTCCTATTTGAATTGCTTGCAAAATAGCAATAAACTCTATATTTATTATCAGGAGATTCTTGGTGCTTAGAATCTTCTTTTTTTATTAAAATATCATTTTTTATTGGCTCATCAATAAGGGATGTATATGGAACCCTAAGTCCACCAGCAATCTTCCATATTGTATTAATAGTTGGATTAGATTCACCACGTTCGATTTGCCCTAGCATTACTTTACTGACACCACAAATATCAGAAAGTTTGCTTAAGCTTAATTGTCTTTCATTTCTTAATCTTTTCAAATTCCCAGCAATAATATTATTTAAATTCATATTTTCACTCCTTGACAAATATAAAGTACAAATGTAAGATATAGCATAATATAAAGTATAACGTACAATGTATATAATATATATTACGGTTTTATACAAAAAGTATCAAGGGGGCATTTTATGGAATTGGGGAAAATACCAAATGATTCTTTAGAAATAAAGAATAAAAACAACTCGTATTATTTTATTCAGGGAGTGAAAGACTGTATTCCAACTATATTTGGGTACATAAGTTTAGGGCTTGCATGTGGAATTTTGAGTAAATCTTGTGGTTTGACAGTTTGGGAAGCAATGGGGATGAGTGCTTTTATATATGGAGGATCATCGCAATTTATAGCTTCGAGTATGATTTTATCATCCTCACCAATACCTAGTATAATATTTACT
Organism: Clostridium sp. MF28; assembly: GCF_002969175.1. NCBI lineage: Bacteria > Bacillati > Bacillota > Clostridia > Eubacteriales > Clostridiaceae > Clostridium > Clostridium sp. MF28. The sequence continues at coordinate 2,074,195 of NZ_CP014331.1, read as the reverse complement.
ATTTTCTTTGTTAACTTTAGACATTTGTTTATGAGTGCGTCAGTAGCTCCATATTTCAAAGAAAATTCAGTCTTAAAAAACTTTTTTATAGGGATGCTTTTAACAGATGAAACTTTTGTAGTTGCATCAGCAGAGGGGTTGAGGAATAAGAAAATTAATAATTTATGGATTACGGGTTTAAACATTACTGCATATATAAATTGGATTCTTGCAACAGGAATTGGCGTTCTTATTGGCGGTTTTATTCCAGATTATAAGGCTTTAGGGTTAGACTTTGCATTAACAGCCATGTTTATAGGATTGCTAATTTCATCTGTAAAAGGAAATGTAAAGATAAGAAAAGCTTTAATAATTATTATTGTATCTTCCATAGTGTTAATAGTAAGTGCAATATATGTATCTACTAGTATTGGCATTATTATATCAGCAATTGCTGGTGCTTTAATTGGGGTGGTGATTAAAGAATGAATTCTTATGTATGGAGTGTTATCATAGGTGGTTGTATTGTAACTATGTTGCCGAGAGTTTTACCAATAACTATATTATCAAAGATAAAATTAAATAAGAAAGTGGAAGAGTTTTTGACATATATACCTATATCTATACTAGCTTCATTAATAGTGGCAGAACTTTTTATTACCGATAATAAATTTTTACTTCAAGGAAAATCTCCAGAATTGCTTGCTACAATACCAACAATACTGATTGCTCTTAAGAAAAATAATTTATTATTAACAGTATTAACAGGAGTTATTTCAATAGCAATTTTAAGATTAATATTTTAATTCGTAAAAACTTGAATTGACTTGATGATAATCTAAGCGTATTATTTTCTATAAATAAATTATAGAACAATAATGGATTTTCTTATATGGTGAAGGAACAAATATAATGATGTATAAAATTAAAATGACAGAGAGAACTAAGATTTGTTTAAAGAATAGTGTATTATTTTCTGTTTTGATAAGTATTTTTGCGCAAATATATATTTATCCATTTAATAGCAGGTTTGTTTTGGGAGTTGGAGTCATTGTAATTGGGCTTATATTTTCTACATCGGAAAATATATATCCTGTTTTAATTGGAATAATCGCAGGAACTATAACTGCCTCTATTCGTAGCATTGGATTATTAATGTCATCTTCTAACTATTCAAATGATATTATAATGCAGTTTATGCCGGCAGCTATTTTTTATATTATTTATGGTATTTTAGGAACTATATTTCCACTAACTAGGAGGAATAAGTCTATAATACATTTATACTTGTCATTAATAAGCTTTGATATAATATGCAACACAGCAGAAATACTTGTTAGAAATATGTTTTCTATATCAACTATAAAAGTTATTATAGTAACAGCACTTGTTAGAGCATTTATACAATGTTCAGCTTTTTTAATATATAAATATCAAAAATTATATATTAAGACACTAGAGCATCAAAAACGTTATGCTGAATTAAATTTAATGGTGTCAAAAATATATGCGGAGGCTTTTTATTTACAAAAATCAACAAATGATTTAAATACTATAATGAGGGAAGCTTACAATTTGTATGAAATGAATAAGGATAAAGAAGAATTTTCAGTTAAGGCGTTATCACTTGCACAAAATGCTCATGAAATCCGTAAAAATAATGACCGGGTTCTTAGAGGAATCAATCAATTAGTACAAAATGTTGAGAAGGCGGAGTACATGTCTATGTCAGAGATTTTCTGCATAATATCTGATAATACAAAAAGACAAATAGATAATGTAAATTCTAATATATTTATAAAATTCAAGCTAGAAGAAGATTATTCGATAAAAAGATATTATGATATATTTGCTATTCTAAATAATTTAATTATTAACGCAATTGAGGCATGCAGTGGCGATAATATGATAAATGTTATTGGGGAAATTTCGCAAAAAGAATTACTACTTGATGTTTCAGATAATGGGACAGGTATTGATAAAGATGTACTTCCGTATATATTTAATATAGGATTTTCAACAAAATTCAATGAGGAGACAGGGGCGATGTCTACGGGGATTGGGTTATGTCATGTAAAAAATCTTTTAGAGAATTTGGGAGGAAGTATAGAAGTTGAAAGTGATATTGATAGGGGCACTAAGTTTTTAGTGAAAATACCGTTATCTAGTATATAAATTATTTTCATAATAAGGGGGCTATTTATGGAAACAACGTTTGTTATTATTGATGATGATATGGCAGTATGTAAAATATTAGAGCAAGCAATTAAAAAAAATAACTTTGGAAAAGTATTATCCATTTTAACGACAGGAAAAGATGCCAAAGATCAAATAATGAAATTAAAACCTGATATCGTATTAATTGATTTGCTACTACCAGAAGTAGATGGAATTGAAATTGTGAAAAGGACATTTAACAGTGGATATACTGGTAAGATCATAATGTTATCCCAGGTTGAAGAAGGAAAAATGATTTCAAATGCTTACAAAAGCGGAATACTTTTCTATATTAACAAGCCAATTAATATGATTGAAACAATTAGCATTATTAATAATGCTAAAAAACAGATTGAATTAGAAAAATCTATATCAATGATTAAAAGTGTAGTTTTTGAGGGCAATATTGAGAAAGATAAAAAAGTTGAGAATGAAGCGGAAATTTATTCTCAGGAAGAAAAGCTATTGCGCATATTTTCTGATATTAACATTATTGGCACCGCAGGAATAGAAGAATTAAAACTCGTAATACTGAATATCATTAATAAAAAGAAAATGAATCCATCTAAACCTTATCAGCTAAAAGAGATTTATATGGATGTGGCACGAGTTCTATATGGAGATTCATTAGCAGCTATTAATTGCAGATCTATGGAGCAACGTATAAGAAGAACTATTATGAAGGCTATGGATTCAATAGCTAGTTTGGGAAGTGAAGATAGCGATAATAGCATATATAGAGAATATTCAGCATCACTTTTTGAGATAAAGCAGGTTAAACAGGAAATCAAGCATTTAAAAAATCCAATATACAGTCAAGGAAAAATAAATACAAAAAAATTTATTGAGGGTATATTAATAAAAATTCTAGGTTAACACATATATAAACTACAGAAAACTACAGAAAACACAGTATGTTAAAATTCATTGACTAGTGAAATGGAAAAATATATAATTTAATAAAGATTTAAAAAAGCAATGGAGCTTTGGTATATATGCCAGGGCTCCTTTTTGTATTTTAAAATTTACAGAGTCGAAATTACTATTGAAATAGAAATATTAGATAAACATAATCATCGAAAAAAATTAATAAAGCAAAAGTTGATTGATTTCTATTGAGTTAATATTGTGCCAAAATAGGGGGAGAATAAATGATTAAATTAGAGAATATAGTCAAGAACTTTGGAGATACTCATGTTTTGAAAAATGTGAATTTAAATATAAATGAAGGTGAAAAATTGGTCGTAATAGGGCCGAGTGGATCGGGAAAATCTACTTTGATTAGATGTATGAATTATCTTGAGGAGCCGACATCTGGGAAAGTAGTCATAGACGAATATGATTTAAGTCTGAAAAAAGATTTAGCTAAAGTTAGACAATCTACTGCAATGGTTTTTCAACAATTTAACTTATATCCGCATATGACAGTGCTTGAGAATCTTACTTTAGCACCAATAAAACTTCAAAAGGTAAGTAAAAAAGAAGCAGAGGAATCTGGATTGAAGTATTTAGAAAAAGTGGGATTAAAGGAAAAGGCCGATGCTTACCCAAATCAATTATCAGGAGGACAACAGCAAAGGGTAGCGATAGCAAGAGCACTTAATATGCATCCTAAAATAATGTTATTTGACGAACCAACATCGGCGTTAGATCCTGAAATGATACAAGAGGTATTGGATGTACTAATAGGATTATCTAAGGAAAATATAACAATGGTTGTAGTAACTCATGAAATGGGTTTTGCAAAGCAAGTTGCGGATAGAATTGTATTCATGGATGGAGGACAGATTATTGAAGAGGCTCATCCGGAAGAATTTTTTTCAAATCCTAAGAATGATAGGGCTAAAGCGTTCTTAAATAAAATTATAAGATAAGAAACATAATTCACAGTGTATAACGCATAATTAATGAAAAACTTCTACGAAGTTTTAAAAAAATTTAAATAGGGGGATAAATATATGAAATTGAGAAAATTATTTTTAGCGTTAGGATTAGGTGTATGTATGATGATGGCTGGATGTAGCTCATCAACACCAACAAATACAGGAGGAAATACTGCGGAAGCAAAAGAAATACAAGCAATAAAAGATAGAGGCGTATTAAAGGTTGGGGTAAAAGTTGATGTACCTAAATATGGTTACAAAAATCCACAGACAGGTGAAATGGAAGGTTTAGAAATTGATTTATCAAAAGCAATAGCGAAAAAAATATTAGGAGATGAAAGTAAAGTTGAATTTCAAGGGGTTACAGCTAAAACAAGAGGACCACTTCTTGATAATGGAGAAATAGATATGGTTGCTGCTACATTTACTATAACTGATGAAAGAAAAAAGAGTTATAATTTTTCAGATCCATATATAAAGGATGGCGTTGGATTACTTGTTAAGAAAAGCCTTGGTGCGTCTTCACTTAAAGATTTAGATGGAAAGACTATTGGAGTTACTCAAAGTGCTACAACTAAAACTGCGCTTCAAAAAGAAGCAGAAAAGGAAGGAATAACTCTTAAGTTTTCTGAGCTTGGTGGATATCCTGAACTTAAGGCAGCATTAGATTCAGGCAGAATAGATTGTTTTGCAGTTGATGCATCTATTTTGAATGGTTATGTTGATGATTCAACAGTAATATTAAATGATAGATATGATCCTCAAGAATATGGTATTGCAACTAAAAAAGATAATACTGAACTTGCGAAGGAAGTAAATGAAGTTATAAATGATATGAAGAGTTCAGGTGAAATAGATAAATTAATTGCAAAGTGGGATATTAAGTAATGAACGGACCTTTTGCAATATTTAAGTGGGAAGCACTTTTTAAAGATTTTAATATATTTCTTGAGGGATTCTTAACAACACTTGAAGTATCAATACTAGGGCTTATACTTGCCTTAATGCTTGGAATTATTTTTGGAGTACTTTCTACAAGCAAAATAAAAATTTTTAAGGTAATAAATAGAATATATGTAGAGGTGATTCAGAATACACCTCTTGTAATTCAGGTATTCTTTCTATTTAATGGATTACCATATATAAAGGTGGTATTACCGGTGTTTTTAATTGGAATACTTGGAGTAGGTGTATACCATGGAGCATATATATCAGAAGTTGTGAGAACTGGTATAACATCAATACCAAAAGGACAATTTGAGGCTGCAAAATCTCAAGGATTTTCTCATACTCAAACTATGAGGTATATAATATTACCTCAAACTGTAAAGATTATAATACCACCACTTGCGAATCAACTGGTAAATCTAATAAAGAATACTTCAGTATTAGCTATGATTGCAGGTGGAGATCTAATGTATACAGCTGACTCTTGGTCAAGTGCCAATATGTACTATGGACCAGCGTATGTTATAACTGGAGCATTATATTTTATAATGTGTTATCCATTAGCAATGATTTCAAGAAAGCTTGAACTTAGAGAGAAAAAGAAAGCATTAGTTGATATTGAAGATTCTATAACAGAACAATCCGTTGCAACAGAGGGAGGGCTATAATAATGTCAAGTGTATTTAATCAAGCAAATATGATGTTTCTTTTACAAGGAATGAAATTAACCCTAATTATAGCCATTATATCAATTGTATTGAGTATGTTTTTTGGAATAATTCTTGCCATATCAAGAAATTTCTCTAAGGGAATTATGGGGAGAATTGCAACAATATATATAGAGACATTTAGAAATACGCCTAATTTACTATGGATATTATCTATTAGGTTTTTGGTTCCAATAAAACCGATGTATTCAGGAATCTTATCTTTTACTTTATTTACTTCGGCGGTTATGGCAGAAATATTTAGAGGAGGAATGAATTCTGTAAGTAGAGGTCAATATGAGGCAGCATATTCTCAAGGTTTTACGAAGTTCCAAACATTAAGATATATAATACTACCTCAAAGCTTTAGGCGCTGCATTCCAACAGTTCTATCCCAATCAATTACGGTAATAAAAGATACATCTTTTCTATGGGCTGTTGGTATAGAAGAATTTACAGGAAAAGGTATGATTCTTATGGGAAGTTTTGTTTCATCATCTCAGATATTTTTATTGTTTGGAGCTATAGCTGCAACATATTTCATAATAAATTTTACAATATCGTGTTGCGTTAGAACAATTAAAACAGAGTACTAGATATAACCTAATTAATAGATTTGCAAATGTCTAACTTTAAATCTAGATTTATGAGTTCTAGTGAAGATATGAACTTAAAACTTTAGAAAATTTGCAAGTATTTTTTCTGATAAGTCAAAACCTTAAATTGAATAGAGATATAATTTTAGAGAATAATTTAAATTAGTCATTTAAATTATTCTCTTCTATTATTTGTATGCAAATAATGAAAACTATACTAAATAAATTAGTGCTTAGTATACATTTTTGTTATTAGGAATTTTATGCTAGAATTAGAAATAACTAAAATAAGATCTGATAATAAATTAAAGGTATTTTACAGATTATATTTAATTAACGATGAAGCAATAATTTTAAGGAGGATGTATATGCCTAAAATCATGATAATAGAAGATAATGAGAATATAAAAAAAGAGCTTGTAGAGTTTTTAAAAAGATATGGTTATGAAGCTTATGCACCAGCTAATTTTGAAAATATAGTAAAAGTAGCACTAAAGGATGAACCGGATTTAATTCTGTTAGATATAAATCTTCCATATTATGATGGCTATTATATCTGTAAGGAAATAAGGAAAGAAAAGAATATACCTATAATAATAGTAACTAGCAGAGATAGCGAGATGGATGAGATTATGAGTATGAATCTTGGGGCGGATGATTTTGTAACAAAGCCTTATAATACGCAAATACTTCTTGCAAGGATAACTGCTGTATTAAGAAGAACTCTAGGGAATAATTCAATTTCTGAGATAGTTGAACACAATGGTTTAAAGTTAAATGTCTCTAATGGAAGCGTGATATTTGGAGATGAAAAGATTGATCTTACTAAGAATGAATTTAGGATATTACTTTGCCTTATGAAAAATAAAGAGTGCATAGTTAGCAGAGAAGATCTAATGGATTATTTGTGGAATTCGGATCTTTATATTGACGATAATACTTTGTCGGTGAATGTTACTAGATTAAGAAAAAAACTTCAGGAAATTGGATTTAAAGATGGAATAGAGACTAAGAGAGGAATTGGTTATATATTACTATGAATATAAAGGAATATTCTATTTCAAAGCTGCCATACATAATAATTAATCTAATAATATACTCTTTATTTGCAGCTATAATGAGCATAGCTAAAACACCAGTTGTAATACTATTTGTAGTTTTTATTATTTGGTTTTTACCACTATCAATATATATAATCATTGAGTTTATAGCGAAAAAAAAATTCTATGATGATATTGTGGGAGTTAGTGGCAAATTAGATAAAAAGTATTTATTACCTGAAGTAATAAAAAGTCCAAATTATTATGAAGGAAAAGTTATTTATGAAGTGTTAAGCGATAGTAATAGGGATATGCATGAGCATGTTAACTTCTATAAAAATCTTCAAAAGGAGTATAGAGAGTACATAGAAACTTGGGTTCATGAGGTAAAAACACCAATATCATCTGCACGATTAATTGTAGAAAACAGCAATATTAATGAAAAGAAACCATTGGAAGATGAACTTAAGAAAATTGAAGAATATATAAATCAGGCTCTTTATTACTCGAGAAGTACAGATGTTAAGAATGATTATATTGTTAAAGAATTTGAAATAAAGAACATAATTCAGGAGGTTATTAGAAACAACAGGCGTGATTTTATTAGCAAAAAGATTTCAGTAAGTATTGATAATATTTATGGGGCAGTGGTTACGGATCCAAAGTGGGTAAAGTTTATTATAAATCAGATTATTATCAATTCAATAAAATATAGTAAAGATAAAAATGGAGAAGTGGAAATTTACACAAGTAAAGGTAAAGAGAATATAATATTAACTATTGAAGATAATGGTATAGGTATTTCAAAAAATGATTTAAATAGAGTCTTTGATAAAGGTTTTACAGGGGAAAATGGAAGAGTATATGGAAAGTCCACAGGAATAGGATTGTATTTATGTAAAAAGCTATGTGAAAAGCTAGGACTCGGGATAACTTTAGATTCAATAGCTGGCAAAGGAACTAAAGTTAACATAATATTCCCTATTGGAGGGTTTATGAGTTTTAAGTAAGACATGTGAAAGAAAATAATGATTCCAAAATGTCATAATTATTTTTCAGTAGGTAAATTGCCAGAGTAGTCTAATATAGGTTTATCAGAATTTTATGTATTTCTAAATTATATAAGACAGAAAGTCTAGGAGATTGGTTCCTAGGCTATTTTTGATAGTAGAAATAAAAATGTTTTATAAATGATATTCATTATTTGCAGTTTTTAATTAAATTCAATTAATATTTCAAATTGTTATCTACATCTTACGAAAATGTAAGTTAACTGAAAGATATTTCAATATGAGAAAAATATCAAAAGCTTTAAAATGTAGTCATGAGGTTAAATAAATTTGGACTGAATAGCGATTATAAAAGTTGCTATAAAAATAGGAGGAAGATTATGGAGAACATTTTAAACATTCAAAATGTAGAAAAATATTATGGGAATAAAGATAATGTCACAAAGGCACTTGATAATATAAGTTTTAGAGTAGAAAAAGGTGAATTTGTTGGTATAATGGGGCCTTCAGGAAGTGGGAAGACTACGCTTTTGAATTGCATATCTACAATAGATAAAGTGACTACCGGATCAATTATGATTGATGGAGAAGATATTACAAGGCTTAAAAGTAAGAAACTTGAAAGATTCAGAAGAGATAAGTTAGGCTTTATTTTTCAGGATTTTAATTTACTAGATACATTGACAGCATATGAAAATATTGCATTAGCATTAACTATTGCAGGAAAGAAAGGCAAGGAAGTCGATGAATTAGTAAGGAATTCAGCTAAAAACTTAGGAATACTCGAAGTATTAGATAAATATCCTTATCAAATGTCTGGAGGTCAAAAGCAAAGAGTAGCATCAGCAAGGGCAATAGTTAATAATCCAAAACTTATTTTGGCAGACGAACCTACAGGGGCTTTGGATTCTAAGTCAGCTAAATTACTTTTAAATTCTATTGAAACCTTAAATAAAGAATTAGAAGCAACAATTTTGATGGTTACACATGATGCGTTTACGGCAAGTTATGCACATAGGATATTATTCATAAAAGATGGAAATATATTTAATGAATTGGTAAGAGGCGAAGATTCAAGAAAAGATTTCTTTAACAAGATAATAGATATTGTTACACTACTTGGAGGTGATTCAAAAGATGTATTCTAGAATTGCTTTTAATAACGTAAAAAAGAGCTTTAAAGATTATACTATTTACTTTTTAACTTTAACTTTTGCAGTATGCATATTCTATAGTTTTAATTCAATCGATTCTCAGTCAGTAATGGCAGATATGAATTCTGGACAAACGGAATATGTTAAGATGATGGCGCAACTTATTTCGTTTATATCTATTGGCGTTTCTGTTATATTAGGCGGTTTAATAATATATGCCACAAAATTTTTGATTAGTAAAAGAAAAAAAGAATTTGGGGTATATATGATTTTAGGAATGGGAAAAAGAAAAATGTCACGGATATTGCTTTTTGAGACTTTATATATAGGCATAATATCCTTGGCAGCAGGACTTTTACTTGGAATGTTGTTTGCACAAGTTCTTTCTATATTCACAGCTAAGCTTTTTGCGGTGCAAATGACTAAATATAGTTTTTCAATTTCAATAAGTGCTATACTTAAGACTATATTATATTTTGGGATAATGTACCTATTAGTTATGATATTTAATGTGATTATAGTTTCAAAATATAAATTAATTGACTTATTGCATGCAGATAGGAAAAATGAAAAAATTAATATTAAAAATCCGTATATAGCTCTATTTATATTAATAGTTGCACTTATTGTTTTAGGTTATGCTTATTATCTTGTTAATTTAGCAGGGTTGAATTTTGATGACAGCAGATTTAAATTATCAATAGCATTAGGGATTGTTGGAACAGCATTTTTCTTCTATGGAATCGCATCGGTTACATTTTCTGCACTTAGAAAAAATAAGAATTTATATCTAAATGGCCTAAATGTTTTTAATATAAAACAAATTTCGAGTAAATTTAATACTATTTTATTTCTATGACAATAATTTGTTTAATGTTATTTGTTACTATAGGAACTTTGTCAACTGGATTGGGTGTAAAAAATGCTTCAGAAAGCTCATTAAAAAACCAAACTCCGTTTGATGCATCAGTACAAGTATTTGATAAAAATAATAGTAATAGAATTTCAGTTTTAGATGCACTAAATCAGCTAAATTATAATGTTGATGATAATGCTGACTATGTTGTGATTAGACAATATAAGAATAATATGAGAGCTAGGGATGTATTAGCTAAATATGCACTATCTAGCGATCAAAAAGAAATGTTAAATTTTAAAGTGTTTGATACTACAGATATGATTAAAATTTCAGAATACAATAAATTAAGAAAATTGAAGGGTGAATCTAGTATAGATTTAAAAGATAATGAGATATTAGTGTGTTCTAATTATGAGCCCTTAAAGGGATTACTAGAAAGCTTTATTAAAAATGAGAATTCACTACAGATATATAATAAGGAATTTGAAATAAAAGATAAAAAAATTGAAACTGGGGCTATTTCCACATCGCCTTCAAGTGATGCTATGTTTACCTTAGTAGTACCAGATGATTTAGTAAATGGAATAGATAAATATGATGAGGTACTAGATTTAAATTTTGTAGGTGATAATAAGGAAGATGCGAAAAAAGAATTAACTACTATATTTAATAATTTTAAGTTCAATGAAAATGAATATAAAAATTTAAACTTTAGTCTCTATGGTGGGACAAGAGAAATGGCATATGATGATAGTAGAGGATTATCTGCAATAATATTATTTGTAGCGGTGTATATGGGCATTGTATTTCTATTGTCAAGTGCAGCGGTACTTGCGCTTCAACAATTATCTCAGTGCAATGACTCTATAGGAAGGTATAGATCTTTAAGAAAGATTGGAGCAACAAAGAGCATGATTAATAAAAGTATATTCAAACAAGTTGCTGTATTTTTTGTATTGCCTCTAGCTCTTTCAATAGTTCATTCATATGTTGGAATTACTGTAGTAAATAAATACTTGATGGTATTGGGGTCTAGCAATAAAATACAACCGATTTTAATGACAGCATTAATGATGCTTATTGTTTATGGTGGATATCTGTATGCAACATATGTAGCATATAAAAACATAGTCGGAAATGAATTTAGATAGAAATAAAGTGACATTAATTGGTAAAATTATCAAATAATAAGTGTGATATTAATATTTGAAAATAATTGCTTCGGTAGACAATTATGTTAAGAGATAGTAAAATCAAATTATAATAAACTTAGCATAAAAGGGGAATACCGAAGCGATGGAAGAAAAGTATCTAGGGGAAATATATAAATCATTTTTAAGTAATATACCTTGGCCGGTTTGGATTGAAGGAATTGATACGACAATAATATTCTTTAATAGGTATTATGAAGATATGTATAATATAAAACTGGAAAGTGTTAAAGGCAAGACCAATAAAGAGGCTTTTCCTTTAGAGAAAGCAAAAATATATGATGAGCAAATAAATGAGTGCCTAAGGAAAAGGAAGACTTATGTTGTAGAAGGTATAGTAAATGACAACTGTGTTGAGTGTTTTATATTTCCCATACTAGATAATGATGGAGAGCCTAAAGCCATAGCTGGTATTATAATTGATATAAATGATAGAAAATTAAGAGAAGCAGAAATAGAAAAACAAAAAAACATATTAAGAACAATAATTGATGCAGTGCCAGAATCTATTTTTTATAAAGATAAGGAAAGCAGATTTCTTGGATTTAATAAGAAGTTTGAAGATTTTTATAAAAAGAGAGGCGTAGAAGAAATAATAGGTAAAACTGATTTGGAGATATATGGTAACTACAATGAAGCGAAAAAATTCATTGATCAGGATAATAAAATCATGGTAACAAAAAAGGCTACTTATTTTGAGCATAGGATACAAAATGAGAATGGTAGAGAAATAATTGAAGAGAATGTTAAAATACCTGTTGTAGATAAAGATGGACAAGTATGGGGATTGGTAGGGTTATCTAGAGATATAACGGAAAGAAAGATCTTAGAGGAAAGATTACGATATTTAAGTGAAATAGATATTCTCACAGGCTTATATAATAGATATAGTTTTGAAGAAAAGATTAAAGAATTAAACCATGAGCAATATTTGCCATTGGGAATAATAATGGGAGATGTAAACGGGCTTAAAATAGTAAATGATACTTTAGGACATCTAGAAGGAGATAATTTACTTAGAAGTATAGCTGGAGTTCTTAAAGAGATATGTCATCCTAATGGATATGTATTTAGATGGGGCGGAGATGAATTCATAATTCTTATACCTAATTGTGATGAATCAAAATGTGAAAAAGTTATTAGAAAAATCACAAAAAAATGCGAACAATCAGATTATAAATTTATGCAATTAAGCATTGCATTAGGTGAGGGAATAAAATATTCATTACAGGAAGATATATACGATTGCATAAACAAGGTAGAAGAAAAAGTATATCGACAAAAATTATTAGAAAAGAAAAGTATTAGAAGCTCAATTATGGATTCGTTGAAAAAAAGTCTAGAAGAGAAAAATATGGAAACAAATGAGCATACTGAAAGAGTAACAAAATATGCTTTAGAAATAGGAAAAAAATTGAGGTTAAAAATTTCAGAACTAGATGAGTTGGCATTAGTTGCAAGTTTACATGATATAGGTAAAATAGGTGTTAATGAAGATATATTATTAAAGCCAGGAAAGTTGACAAAAGAAGAATTTGAAATAATGAAGACTCATACAGAAAAAGGATACAGAATTATAAATGCATCGAGCGAGCTTGGAAATGTTGCTAAATGTGTATTAACACATCATGAGAAATGGGATGGAAATGGGTATCCTTTAGGATTAGTTGGAGAAGAAATTCCTTTAATGGCGAGAATAATTAATGTAGCGGATTCTTATGATGTTATGACTAATGACAGAGTGTATAAGAAGGCTATAGGCAAAGAAGAAGCTATAAAAGAGTTAAAAAGGTGCTCTGGGACTCAATTTGATCCCCAAATAGTAAAATGTTTTACTGATTATTTAAAAAATAAGATTCCATATTAATTATAATTACCTATGATTGGATAATATTAATTTTACCAAAAATAATAAATTAGATTTAATTAAGTAAAAAGTGTTTAGAATAAAATATGATTTAGAGGATATTTAGAGAAAAATATATCTTCTAAGTCATATTTTTTTATTTTTCGTGAATTAAAATTTTACAAAGGATGAGAGTGTCATAGAAGCTAAAAATAGTGATATTTTAAAATTTATTAATCAGAGAGAAGATTTAAATTTTGAGTTATTGGGAAATAATTACTAATATATTTATTTAAGTGTATAATGCTTATCTTTAAGCCGATTATACTAAATATTAAAATGCTGATATATATTACAAAAATAATTCTTCATGATAATTCTAAAAATATTACGAGAATTTTAGACGTAATGGTGAATTATGAAATGTGTACTATGAATTGAAATATATATAGTTTTATAGAAGTATTTAAAATAGAGGTATTAAATACTTCTAAGCTTATATTAAATCTAGGAGGGAACAATATGTATAATAGAGCTAAAAAAGAAGATATAGATGACTTATTTATTAAATCAGGAAAACATTTCATAACAGAAAGAGTTATAGGAAAACCGGTTATTTTAGAAGAAGTAATTCTTATACCTATTATAAGTGTTATGGTTAGTTGCGGAATAGTGGGAGAAAAATGTGATGGTTTTAAAGGAATGAAAGGTGTAGACATTGGCGAATGTATAGGGGTAAGTGTATCTCTAGATGCAATTTTAATAATTAGAGATGGTGAAACTACTATAATGAAACTAAGGGGACTAAATGATCTAGATGATATACTTAGCTGTATTCCTGACAGAGTTGGGAAATTTAATATTAATAAAGAAAATATAAAGGAAGAGATAAATCTTAGTTCATAAATAGGTATCGTATAGAACTAATTGATGAAATGCTATAAAGTATATTACATAAATATTTATTTAACTTAAAGGTCGGGAGGAAATACAAGGTTTGGATATATCTATTTCATTCGGTTATGAAACTAAATGTCATGAAGATGAAATGATTCAAGAAATATTTATAAAAGCAGAAGATTATATGTATAAGAGAAAGCTTTTTGAGAGTTCAAATATGAGAGGTAAAACTATTGATACAATAATAAACACTCTTAATGAGAAAAATAAAAGGGAAGAGCAACATTCTGTGAGAGTAGCTAATCTGTGTGAACTTATGGGAAAGAATATTGGAGTACCTAAAAGGAAAATCCAAGAATTAAAAAATGCCGGATTGCTACATGATATAGGCAAAATAGCAATAGAGGAAAATATTCTTAATAAGCCAGGGAGACTTACAGAGGATGAGTATAATGAAATCAAACGTCATCCAGAAATAGGGTATAGGATATTAAGTACAGTAAATGAAATGTCAGAAATTGCAAAGTATGTACTTTCTCATCATGAAATGTGGAATGGAGAAGGATATCCAAAAGGCATTAAGGATATAGATATACCTTTTGAATCTAGAATTATATCTATAGTAGATGCATATGATGCTATGACTAGTGAACGTCCTTATAGAAAAGCATTATCAGAAGAATTTGCTATAGAGGAATTAAAAAGAAATTCGGGAATTCAATTTGATCCTGAATTAGTAAATGTATTTATTGAAAAGGTATTGAATAAATAACAAAAAATAAGACATGTAAGAAATATGTAAACCGAATACAATAAACTCTTTATTTTCAATAAATTAAGATAACAATAATTAAATTATAATATATAGTACAATCATTTAATAGGCTGTCGATAAAATCGACAGCCATTAATTTTTGAACAATATTGTTACTCATATATTTGAATTTGTAAAATTATTTTTTTATTCCAGTGTATATAAAAATAGCATTTCTTAAAAAAGCGGCCAGACCAGGTTGATCCTTATCATAATAGGCAGTAAATCGTTCATCATCAACATACATTTGGGCAAGACCTGCATGGGCTTCCTTTGAGTAATCGCTCCAAGAATAAGTTAACCATTGGCGGTGCAAATCAGCAGCTTTTTGTGCAAGTTCGCTTGAAGGATCGTTAGTTTTAAAAGCGTCCTTGAGTGTATCCATAAGTTTGATACCTAACTTTTCGAATTCTTCATATTGTTCTTTACTCATACTTTGAAATTTTTTATTTGATTTATTTATAATATCATTACCATATTTGGTACGTATTTCATCACCATATTTATTTTCATTTTCATCTATCATCTTTTGTTTAAAACCTTCAAATTTTTCTTTATCGCTCATTATAATTCTCCCTTCTGATGAAGCTAGTGTCTTATCAACATTAGCTATTAATATATCTAATTGTTTGCGTTTTGCAAGAAGCTTTTCTCGATGCTCTTTGAGTGCATTGGTATTATTGAAAGCTGGTGATAACAACATACTTTTTATACTTTCAAGATCTACTCCTAATTCCTTGTAAAATAATATTTGTTGTAACCTATCTATTTCTTTTTGGCTATAAATCCGATATCCAGATGAATTAATTCTTGCCGGCTTAAGAATCCCTATCTCATCGTAATATCTAAGTGTTCTTGTGCTGATACCAGCCAGTTTGCTTAGTTTTTGCACTGTATATTCCATGTGATTGCCTCCTTACAAGATTAATTTACACCTTTACGTAGCGTTAATGTCAATAGTATTATTTGTAATTGTTTTAATAAAAAATAATATTGTACAAATTAATTTTTGGAATTTAGTGAAAAATACAAAAAATAAGTGCAAAAATGGGTAAATTATGTTAAGATTTTAATAAGAATTATTAGTTGATTACAAATATCAACAAAGGGGGAAAGCGGTGTGAGATGGTTTAATAATTTAAAAATAAAATATAAATTACAGATCAGTTTCTTTATAATATCTATATTTATTGCAGTAGTTGGAGTTATAGGAATACTTAGTGTAAGTAAAATAAATTCTAATTCTAATGCGTTATATGAAAAAGATTTCCAAGTGCTAAAAAATCTACAAGATTTTAACTCAAATACATTACATTCTAGATTAGAAATTTTGAATTTATTAAACAGTAAGGATTTTAGTGAAGTTAGCCAGACAATAAGCAATATAGATGGTTATAGAGATAAAAACAATGAGATCCTTAAAATATATGAACAATCAGACATGAATGAAGATGAAAATAAAATATATAAACAGATAAAAAGTGACTTAACAGATTATAGAAATTCATCTGATAAAATAATAAGTCTAGCAAGTGATGGAAAGTACGACGAAGCTATGAGTTTTAGCAAAGAAAGTGCAAACATAAGAGAGAAGCTAACTAATAATATTGATAAATTAGTTAAAATTACTGAACAGAAAGCATCAGATAAAAGTTCTTCAAATAATAATGTCAATAATAAGTCTTTTTATATGATGGTAATAACAATTATTTTAGGTTTTATTACTGCAGTTTTATTAGGAGTTATAATTTCTACAATTATATCAAATAATTTAAAGAAAGTATTATTATATGCACAGCACTTAGAAGAAGGAGATTTAACTCAGGAAATAGAGATAAGCTCTAAGGATGAAATTGGCAGTATGGCAAGAGCCTTAAATAAAGCTAATGAAAACATAAGAAGATTAATAAGCGTAATAATAGATGGATCCAATGATATAAGTTCATCAGGACAGGAACTATCAGCTACAACACATGAGGTCTCTTCTAAGATGAATGATATGAATGAATCAATTGAACAAATATCCAAAGGAGCCCAAGATTTGAGTGCTATAACTGAAGAAGTAAGTGCATCAGCAGAAGAAATTGGAGCGACAACAAATGAACTCGCTAATAGAGCAAACGATGCGGCTGTTTCAGTAGGGGAAATAAAGAATCGCTCTCTTGAAATAAAGAAAAAGGCTTCAGAAAATATAGAACAAGGAAACATTATTTATGAGGAAAAGAAAGCAAATATTATAAAAGCCATCGAAGATGGTAAAGTAGTAAATGAGGTGAAATTGATGGCTAATGCTATAGGAGATATAGCATCACAAACTAATTTACTTGCACTTAATGCAGCAATTGAAGCAGCAAGAGCTGGTGAAAACGGAAAAGGATTTGCTGTGGTTGCAGACGAGGTAAGAAAACTTGCAGAACAATCATCAGAGGCAGTTTCAAGTATACAGGGTATGGTTTTACAGGTGCAGGCTGCATTTGAAAATTTATCTCAAAGTGGAGAAGATATACTTAACTATATAGCTCAAAATGTAAAGCCAAGCTATGAATTACTTATGAATACTGGTATTCAATATGAAAAAGACGCTGAATTTGTTAATGAAATGACTGAAGAATTTGCATCTTCATCTAATCAGATAAATGAAGTTATAGAACAAATAAATCAAGCTATGCAAACTGTATCTGCAACAGCAGAAGAGTCAGGTGCAGGTTCTGAAGAAGTACTAAATAGTATTAGTGAAATAACATTAGCTGTTAGTGATATTGCAAAATCTTCGCAAAGTCAAGCAGAACTATCTCAAAAGCTTAATGAAGTTGTGTTAAAATTTAAGATATAATAAGATTTTGCTTCTAATATATAATTTAGAATATATGTTGTACTATATCAAAATGATAGTTTTAGGCTATTGTGAGAGAAATACATTTTACAGCATATATTCTTTCTTTATTAAATTAATGTATAAGTTTAAAATAAAGTTATAAGAAGAATTTGACAATAAATATTCTTTGCATTAAAATATTTTCTAGAAAAAATAACAGGAGGTAATATCATGATAAAAGAAAATGGTAACATATCAATTGACACAGAAAACATATTTCCTATTATTAAAAAATGGCTATACTCTGATAAGGATATATTTATCAGAGAAGTTATAAGTAATGCATGCGATGCAATTAGTAAATTTCAAAGATTAGTTTCCATAGGAGAAGCAACAACAAACGGAGATGAGCAATACAAAGTTGTTGTATCAATAAATAAGGAAAAGAAGACTCTTAAATTCATAGACAATGGTATTGGTATGACAGAGGAAGAGGTTAAAAAATATATAAATCAGGTTGCGTTTTCTGGAGCAACGGATTTTATGGAAAAATATAAAGATAAAATGGATGAAGGTAAGGATATAATTGGTCACTTCGGGCTTGGATTTTATTCAACCTTCATGGTATCTACTAAGGTAGAAATAGATACACTATCATTTAGAGAAGGCTCTGAAGCCGTTAAGTGGGAATGTACAGGTGGAACAGAATATGAAATTGGATCTTCTAGCGAAAGAACAACAAGGGGTACAACAGTAACTCTATATATAGATGATGAAAGCTCAGAATTTTTGGAAGAATATAAGGTAAGAGAAATAATCAAGAAATACTGTTCTTTCTTGCCTACAGAAATATATTTAGAAGATGAAAATAAGCCAAAAGAAGAACCTAAATATGAAACAAAGAAGAAAGAAGATGGAACTGAATATCAAGAATTAGTGGAACCAGAAGCACCAAAGCCATTAAACGATACAAATCCATTATGGGTTAAAGCGCCTAAGGATTGTACAGATGAGGAATATAAGGATTTCTATAGAAAAGTATTCATGGACTTTAATGAACCATTGTTCTGGATTCATTTAAATGTAGATTATCCATTTAATTTAAAAGGAATATTATATTTCCCTAAATTAACTCATGAATTTGAAGCAACAGAAGGTCAAGTTAAGTTATATAATAACCAAGTCTTCGTTGCAGATAACATTAAAGAAGTAATACCTGAATTCTTATTACTCTTAAAAGGTACTATTGATTGCCCAGACCTACCTTTAAATGTATCAAGAAGTTTCCTTCAAAATGATAAGGAAGTCTCAAAAATATCTAATCATATAGTTAAAAAGGTAGCAGATAAATTAGTTGACCTGTTTAAAAATAGCAGAGAAGAATTCAATAAATTTTGGCCAGATATACAAATATTTATTAAATACGGCTGCCTAAGAGATCCGAAATTCTATGATAAGATAAAGGAAATAGTAATCTTTAAGAATTTAAAAGGTGAATTCGTAACATTAAAGGATTACCTTGAAGCTAATAAAGAAAAGCATGAAAACAAGGTATTTTATGCTAATGATGAAAAACAACAATCTCAATATATAAAGATGTTTAAAGAGAATGATTTAGATGCTGTTATATTAGATTGTTCACTAGATGATCATTTTATTTCGTTCTTGGAAATGCATGAATCAGGAATTAAATTCAATAGAATTGATTCTGATATTTCAGATACATTAGGAAGTAAAGAAGATGAAAATGATGAGACTATAAAAGCTTTAAATAAGGAAATAGAGGATCTATTTAAAACTGCATTAGGAGACAAAATTAAGAATTTGTCTATTGAAGGATTGAAGAATGAAGAAATTCCAGCACTTATTTTAGTTTCAGAAGAGTCAAGAAGAATGGCTCAAATGAGTAAGATGTATGCAAAATCAGGAATGAGCTTCCCAGGTATGTTCGATGAAGAAAAAACTTTAGTTATAAACAATAAGAGTGCAATAATTAAGAGGCTTCTAGAAGTTTCTAAGAATGAAAGCAAAAAAGAAGATGTTAAATTTATCTGTGAGCATATTTTAGATTTAGCTAAAATTGCAAATAAGGAATTAGATGCAGCTGAAATGGATGAATTTATAAAGAGAAATAATATGCTTTTAAATAAAGTAGTTGCTCTTTAATATAGTGTTAATAAAGTTCCAGGTTTAAGTACTTGGAACTTTATTTTTCTTTGGGAAATTATTAATTAAGTTAAATCTGCTGATAACTTTTGAAAGTATTAGAAATACACAGTCTACGAAACAGATTTTTATATGAAGTTTAGTATAATTTTAACAGTAAAGGTTAAATTTGAAATGAGAATTTAAGTATGATAAAATATTCTAATGTAGTTTTCACATACATTTGCTTAAATGAAGGGATACTTATATATGAAAAATGAAATTTTTAGACCTAAACTATTATATAGAAAGCGCATTAATAAGCTATTGCTAGAAATTTTTCGAGTACCTGTATATTTTATATCAGCATCTATGGGTTACGGAAAATCCATTGCAGTTAGAAATTTTATAGAGAAGAATAAACGAGTGCAAACAATTTGGCTTGATATAACAAACGATGAAATTGATGATATGTGGATATGGAAAAAATTTTGTGATTTGATTAAAAATATCGATTTTAAGTTAGGTGAAATGTTATATGCCTACGGGGTTCCTAATAATAATAAAGATGTTTATAAGATAATAGATATAATTAGAAATGAGATAAGGCAAGAAACCATCATTATTATTGATGACTGGGATGAAGAAAAAATAGTTTATATTAATCATTTAATAAAAGCTATAATATTGGAAGATATAAGTAATTTGCACATAGTTATAATAAGTCGAAAAAAGCCTGCAAATGAGTATGTAGAATTTGAGCTAAAGCAAAAATGTATGATAATGCGTCAGGAGGATATTGCATTCACCTTTGATGAAACGATAGAGTTCTTTAAGATTAATGGAATAATACTCACAGAAGCAGAAAAAAAAGAACTATACGAATATACTGGTGGATGGACTTCGGCTATGTATCTTGCGTTAATTCAATATTACAGTCAAAATACATTTGATGATATACCAAAAGCAACAGAGTTAATTAAAATAGCTGTATATGATAAATTTGATGAAGTTACCAAGCAGATTTTATTAAAACTCGCATTGGTTGAGAATTTCACGATCGAACAAGCCGTGTATATTACGGAAGATGAAAGATCCAAGGAGGTAATTAGAAGAGTATGTTCCAATAATTGCTTTATAAGATACGATAAGAAGGAAAAAATATATAGACTACATTCAATCCTTAAAAATGCATTAGAAGAAGAATTAGCATTATCGAATGTAGATTTAATGAAAGTAAATAGCATTTGTGGTGATTGGTATGCTAAAAATTTTAATGACATATATGCAATGGAATACTATTATAAGGCGAAGAATTACGAGCGTATACTAGATTTAATAGAGAGAAATTATACAATAGATCTTACTAATTTATATAAAGGAATTATAAAACCAGTTTTTAACGAGCTTACTATCAGTGAGAAGATAAAAAGGCCTATAGCTTATTTAACTTATTTATTTTTTTATATTCTTTACGGAAATAGAATAGCTGGTGCTAAGTTATTGTATGAGGCTAAAGCTATCTATAAAGAAGATAAAAAGCTTAAATATAAAAATCAAATACTAGGTGAAATTGCATTTTTAGAGAGCATATTAGTCTTTTATAATGTTAGGAGAATGATAGAATATCATAAAAATGCTTACGAGCTCTTTAAAGGAGGTGTTTCAAGAATAGCAAATAATAAAATGCCAGCAACTTTTGGATCACCTCATTTTTTGTACTTATTTCACAGGAAAGTAGGTCATTTGAAAGAGTTGGTTGAATTTTTTCAACAAGGAATAAATTATTTTATTCATATATCAAATGGTGGAGCAGCAGGTGCAAATTATCTCATGATGGCTGAATATTTTTATGAAACAGGAGATTCTAAAAATGGAGAATTGTTTGCATATAAGGCATTTCATAAGGCTAAAACAAAAAAACAGACAAGCATAATAATTTGTTCATTATTTCTGTTAACAAGGATTTGTGTGAATAAAAATTATAAAAATGAGGTTAAAAATAATTTCTATAATCTGATTAAAGAGTATGAAAATCTTAATATTCCAATCTTTCTTAACGGCTCACAGATAGCTATAGGATATATTGATGGAATTACTGGTAATTTAGAAAATTTAAATAAGTGGATTAAAAATATAGAAAACCATGAATCAAAAGATATTATGCCTGTTATAGGAATGAACCATGTTATAACAGGTTTAGCGATGATACTTAAGGGGAGTTACATAGAGTTAGAAATCCAAGTAGAAATTATGTTGGAAGTTTATACGGGTAAAAAAAGTATATTTGGAATAGTATATGCATACATATTTGATTCAATCGCAAAGTACAAGCTATATGGAAAAGAAATCGCTAAAAAGTCACTGCTAAAAGCCATTGAGCTAGCAGAAAAAGACCACATTGTAATGTGTTTTGTTGAATTAGCCCCACATATATTGCCATTACTCGAATCTATTAAAAATGAAAGTGCGTATGTAAAATGTTTAATCCCAAAGTGCAAAGAATATAATCAGATATATCTAAAAAGATATTGCAATTTAGAAAAAATAGAGTTGACTCCAAGGGAAATTGAGATAATGAAATTGGTATATCGTGGATATAAGCAATCTGAGATTTCAGATAAACTAAATATTGCTTTAGTTACTGTAAAAAAACATATTGCATCTGTTTATTGCAAGTTAAATGTGAGAAACAAAACAATAGCAATTAATCAATTGAAAGAAAAAGGTATAATATAAAATGCTACAAATTAAATCAAAATTATACTTTAGTATAATACACAAATCATTTATATGTATGTATAATCATCTCATGAGATATTAATAATACTTTAAAACTGAATAGAGTTATAAAAGCCAGCAATTTTTAATATTTAATTTATTGAGTGTTGGCTATTTTTATTATAGATTGCTAATTGAAGGATGGGGGAAAAGAGAGATGATCACAGATTTTGGTAAGATAGCAAGGGAACTTTTTAATTTGGTTGGATCAGAAGAAAATATTTTGTGTGTAGAAAATTGCATGACTAGATTAAGATTGAGATTAAAGGACACTAAAAAAGTGGATGTTGGAATTTTAAAAAAGATAGAAAGTGTACGTGGCATTGTAGAGACAAGGGAACAATTTCAAATTATTATTGATGGTACTGCTGCAAGAATATTAATTAGTGAGTTTATTAATATATATAAGACAAGAAAGTAATATTGTGGTAGCAGTTTGAAGATATAGTGATTTAAATAAAAAATATGGAACAACCTCTAGCTAAGAACCTTTGACAGTTTATTTAGTATTTCTATTTATAATTTCATATAAACAGAAATATAAATAAAAAGAGGGCCAGCAAATCTTTTATACTTTAGTATATTATGATATAATAGCTAAGGATATATTTAAAATGGAGGATTTTGTAATGAAACATATAAAAACTATAAACAAAACAAACATTAAAAATAGTTTATGTAAGCCAGGATGCAAAGAATGTGCAAATTCATGTCAATCAGCTTGTAAGACATCTTGCACAGTTGCAAACTTAGAATGTGAAAACTAATAATCTTCAAGCAGTAACTATATAGTTACTGCTTACTTTATATGTTTAGGAGGAAAAAGAATTGTCTTTAATACATAAATTTAAACAAGGCGAAAATTATTTTGTTTTAGATGTGAATACAGGAGCTGTTCATGTTGTAGATGAACTAGTTTATGATATATTAGATGATAGCCAATTAAGAAATAAGAAAGAAATATTACAGGAACTTAAGGGAAAATATAATGAAGAAGAGATTTCAGAGGCTTATGATGAAATTCAAGAGTTAGCTGAAGAAGGGATTTTATATTCAGAAGATCAATATGAAGAAATAGCTCATAGCTCTATGGATGATAGAGATTACATAAAGGCTATTTGTTTAAATGTAATTCATGGATGTAACCTTAGATGTAAGTACTGTTTTGCTGACGAGGGTGAATATCATGGACATGGCGGAGTCATGAGTGCAGACACAGCAAAAAAAGCAATTGATTATGTGATTAAGAGAAGTGGACCAAGAAAAAATATAGAAATAGATTTATTTGGTGGAGAGCCAACTTTAATTATGGACACAATAAAAGAAATAATTAAGTATGCTAGGGATAACGAAGAAAAATGGGGAAAGAGAGTAAGATTTACAATGACCACTAATGCTACTCTATTAACTCCAGATATGATGGATTATATGGATAAAGAAATGGGAAATATAATTCTTTCTTTAGATGGCAGAAAAGAAGTTAATGATAATGTTAGAATTAAGCCAGACAAAAGCGGTTCTTTTGATGATATAGTTCCAAATATAAAGGAAATGATTAAGAGAAGAACTAAAGGAAAAACTTATTATGTAAGAGGAACGTTTACAAGAGAAAATACAGATTTTTATGAAGATGTAATGGCAATGGTTAATGAAGGGTTTAGAGAGTTATCTATAGAACCAGTTGTTTTAGAAAATGGACATCCACTTTCATTAAGAGAAGAAGATATAGATACAATCTTTGAAAACTATGACAAGCTATATGAAGAAATGGCAAGAAGAAAACGAGAAGGAAATGATGAATTTAAATTCTATCATTTTAATATAGACCTTCAAGGTGGACCATGTGTTTACAAGAGAATTTCTGGATGCGGTGCAGGATTTGAATATGTAGCTATAACTCCTCAAGGAGAAGTGTATCCATGCCATCAATTTGTTGGAAAAGAAGAATTTAAGTTAGGAAGTATACACGAAGATACTTATAATGGAGAATTAGCTCAAAAATTTAAGAAAGCACATATATACAATAAGCCTAAATGTAGAGAATGCTGGGCAAAATTCTACTGTAGTGGTGGATGCCAAGCTAACAATTTTAATTTTAATGGGGACATGAACATTCCTTATGAAATTGGATGCAAGATGCAAAAGAAGAGAATTGAATGTGCAATTGCGCTAAAAGCTGAAGAAAATTAATATTTATATAATAATATACTAAAAAGAAGGGGAACTCCATTGCCTTTGCTACTGAGAGAATCTTATTTGGGACATACTGATAAAAGCTTTAACAATCTGTACTTGTTTCTTAAATTAATTAAAATAAGTATAGATGAAATAGCTTCCACTTAGTAATTTCTATAGATGATTTTTTTATCGAGCACTTCGCAAGAGGGGGTCTCTTTTTATATAATAACATTTTAAATGCACATCTTTGAATTAAATATAATATATATTGCAATTGAAGCTCACAGCATTTCAGCTCTAACTGAGAAATTTTTATCAATAAGATTTTTAATGTAAATCTACTATTGCAATGTATAAGAATGTGAGGAGAATAGATACTTGGAAGAATACATTTTGGAAAATGATTTGAGATTAATTTATAAACATACAGATTCAGAACTATCATCAATTTGTATTTCTTTAAATGCAGGAGCTGGAGTTGAGAAGGAAAAGTTTGGAGTAGCTCATGCAACTGAGCATATGGTTTATAAAGGAACAAAAAATAGAACTGAGAGAGAAATAAATGAAGAGCTAAGTAACATTTTTGGATTTAATAATGCTATGACAAACTATCCATATGTAATCTATTATGGAACTCTGCTCGGAGAAGATTTACAAAAAGGTGTGGAAATTTTAAGTGATATAATAATTAACCCGGAATTTGGAGAAAATGGATTCAAAGAAGAAATGGATGTCATAAAAGAAGAATTAAAAGAATGGGATGAGGATGTAGATCAGTATTGCGAGGATAATTTATTTTTTAACTGCTTCAATAATAGAAGAATAAAGTATCCTATAATAGGAACATTTGATGATCTTGAGAATATAACTTTAGATAATATTAAAGAATTTTATGATAAATATTATTTTCCGGGAAATACTTCAATTGTTATAATTTCATCAGTAAAGTTTGATATAGTTAAGGAAATTATATATAAGCATTTTTTCGCATGGAAGAAAAAGAATATTATTCAAGAAGGTATTAGTGGACCTGGTAATAAAAAATTAATAGAATATGAAAATCCTCAAAAGGGAACTTATAACAATGTAAGAGGTGGAATAAGGGCATGTAAAGTTGAAATGATATTTCCAATTGATGATTTGAGTGAAAAAGAAATTAAGGCACTTAGAATTTTCAATCAATATTTTGGAGAAGGGGTTAATTCAATTCTCTATGATGTTTTAAGAACTCAAAATGGTTTGGTATATGATGTACTTACTAAAATTTCACATGAGAATTATATAAAACTATATAAAATCACATTTAGTACATCAGAAGAAAATGTAAATAAAGCTATATCTTTAATAGAAGGATGTATAGCAAAGTTAGATTTATTGCAAAAGAAACTTGACAATGATCAGATAGAACGTTTAATTAAGAGTTTTAAATTAAAAAGATTATTTAGAGAAGAGCAGAGTATAATACTGGCCAAAGAGCTTGCTACATATGATTGCATGTTTAGAGATTATAAAATTTATATTAATGAGATTAAAGAAATTGAGTTACTAACAAAAGAAATGATTTTTCAAGTAGGTAGGAAAGTACTGAAGAATTTTACAACACAGATAATTGAGAGAGCATAAAAGGAGGCAGAATTATGTACAGTTTTAAAAATGATTATAGTGAAGGCGCACACTCAAGAATATTAAATGCATTAGTTGAAACAAATTTGGAACAAACCGATGGTTACGGTACTGATCAGTACACAGAAAGATCAGTTAATCTGCTGAAGAAGAAAATTGATAGAGAAGATGTAGATATACATTTACTAGTTGGTGGCACACAGGTTAACCTTACAGCTATATCAGCTTTTTTAAGACCGCATCAGGCAGCAATAGGAGCAGATACAAGTCATATAAATTGTCATGAAACCGGGGCAATTGAAGCAACTGGTCATAAAGTAATTACAATGAAAACTAACGATGGAAAACTTACTCCAAATTTAATTCAAAATGTTGTTGATTCTCATAGCGATGAGCATATGGTTCAGCCTAAATTAGT
Organism: Clostridium sp. MF28; assembly: GCF_002969175.1. Lineage (NCBI taxonomy): Bacteria > Bacillati > Bacillota > Clostridia > Eubacteriales > Clostridiaceae > Clostridium > Clostridium sp. MF28. Next base: position 2,047,071 of record NZ_CP014331.1, on the reverse strand, counting down.
ATATATATCAAATTCTACAGAACTTGGAACTCTATATACGAAAGCAGAGTTAATTGATTTACATGATTGCTGTAAGAGGAATAAACTGTTATTATATTTGGATGGTGCTAGACTTGGATCTGCACTTGTAGCGGAAGAAAATGATTTGACTTTAGCTGATATAGCAAAATTAGTTGATGCATTTTACATTGGAGGAACTAAAAATGGAGCGCTTTTTGGAGAATCACTTGTAATATGCAATGATGAATTAAAAGAAGATTTTAGATATTTTATTAAGCAAAAAGGTGGATTATTAGCAAAAGGAAGGTTGCTTGGAATTCAATTTGAAGAATTATTCAAAGATGATTTGTATTTTGAACTTGCAAAACATGCAAATAAAATGGCACTCATGTTAAAAGGCGCAATAGTAGATGAAGAATATAAGTTTTTGACTGAATCTTTTACAAATCAACAGTTCCCTATATTCCCTAATAATTTAATTGAAAAGTTAAGTGAGAAATATTCTTTTAATATTGAAAGAGTAATTGATTCTAATTATACTGCAATTAGATTAGTGACATCATGGGCAACTAAAGAAGAAATTGTATTAGAATTTATCGAAGATCTACATCTATAAATAAGGCATGAAGTATTAATTAGAATCTTTTAAGAACAATTAAGTATTTTTAAAAAGATTAAGGAAAAAGGCATAAGTGTAGTATAGAGTATTTAATTTATGAAATAGAAAGTATGTTTTAAGCTTCATATCGTTTGATCGTCGATATGAAGCTTTTGTCCATGGTTATAGATAAACAATATATAACCTAGACTTATGCAATAATCCACCGAAAGTAAAAACATTGTTATTTCACAGGACTATGAAAATTTCGCTGAAAGTTCTAAATTGCAGGTTGCACCACTAAGGCTTGCTCCCAATTTCATTGTGACAAGCATTAGTTGAACCAACCGTTAGCGGAAACTCGACTCACATACGTTCGCTGAGTAAGTGATTCACACCGAATCAAAGATTCGGGTTCACTACTTAAGAGCTTTTAACAGCTCATTTTCAATGCATGCTGCATAAAAATGTTTCTACTTTCTAGTATGGTATTTATTGAAAAGTATAGATCAAATTCTTAAGTTGTTTATCTATAATTATATCTGAAATTAGATAGGAGCGGTATTTTTGAAGTTACCATTATTAGAAGGATTACTTAAATACAATGATGAAGAAAATCTACTTCTTTCCATGCCAGGAAACAAGGGGGGGATTGGATTTGCTAGAGATGAAATTGGGCTGGAGTTTGTTAATAGAATGGGATTTTTAGATATAACAGAGGTCGACCCATTAGATAATTTGCATTATCCAGAAGGGATAATAAAGGAAGCTCAAGAGCTATTAGCTAAAACTTATAAGGCTAAGAAAGCCTATTTTTTAGTAAATGGAAGCTCATCAGGAAACTTAGCAGCTATGTTTTCAGCATTTGATGAGGGGGATGAAGTTTTAGTTGAAAGAAACTGCCATAAGTCAATTTATAATGGATTGATTATGAGAAAGTTAAAAGTTAAATACATAGAACCTATTATTGATGATGAATTAGGACTATTTTTACCACCTAATAAAGAGAATATATATAAAGCGTTAGAGAATTGCTCAAAACCAAAGGGGATTATAATAACATATCCAAATTATTTCGGAATTACATATGATATAGAAGAGATTATATGTAATTTGAAGGAAATAGGATTAAAAGTTATAATCGACTGTGCTCATGGAGCTCATTTTGGAATAAATAAAAGATTGCCAAAGTCTCTTGCGAGTTTAGGAGATTATGTGATTTTAAGTGCACATAAAACTTTACCAGCTCTAACTCAAGGCGCATATCTCTTAGTAAATGAAGATAATGACATAATAGATTTTTACATAAAGTTATTTACTACAACTTCACCATCTTATCTGATAATGGCATCTTTAGATTATGCAAGATATTATTTAGATACATACGGGAAAGATGATTATGATAAATTAATAAATGAATCTGAAAAGTGGAAGAAAAAAATTAATAAACTAGGAAAAGTTTATATATTAAGTGAAAGTGACTTAGATAAGCATAATGATAGAATAGAAGGATACAAAATTGATCCTAGTAGATATATAGTTATTCTTCCTAAAGGATATAATGGGCATAAATTTCTAGATTATCTAAGAGATAATAAGATACAGGCTGAGATGAGTTTTTCAAGAGGAGTTGTTTTAATCCTGTCACCATTTAATACAGAAGAAGATTTTAAAATTATATACGAAACTATTTTAAATTTAGATATGAGAAATATGTCTAGAGAAATAGAGATAAAATATTCTAGAAATATACCTATTAAAAAATTTGAGCCTTATGAAACTTTTAAATTAAAAAGCAGATGGTGTGAAATAGAAAAGTGTGAAGGTTTAGTAGCTAAAGAATCAATAATACCATATCCTCCAGGAATACCTTTGGTTTGCCCAGGAGAAATAATATCAAAAGATGTTATAGCAATAGTAAGGGACTATATTATAAATAAAAAAAGTATAATTGGAGTAAATAATAATAAAATTCTGATTTTAGATATAAATTAATATAAATGATGAATCTATAATTTACTATAATCCTATTGGTATAAGCTTAAATATTGTGTTAAAATATATCTATTTAGAATAATATATATGATGATAATATGCGGGGAGGGATAGACAATTATATATGGAAACAAATATTGTAACCAAACCAAAGAATAAAGTTAATGTGAAAAAGCCTAAGAATTATAAAGTTGTTATGTATAATGATGATTATACAACAATGGAATTCGTTATTAATATACTGGTAGTTGTATTTAATAAAAAGTTAATAGATGCTGAGAAGATAATGTTAGATGTGCATGAAAGGGGTAAGGGAATAGCAGGAATATATAGTTATGATATAGCAGCTACTAAAGTTTCAACTGCAATGTCAATGGCTAAAGAAAAAGGCTTTCCGTTTAAGCTTACTGTAGAGGAGGCGTAAAATATGAAAATTACGAATGAAGTTAATTTGATATTACTTAAAGCATACCAAGAAGCAAAAGAGAAAAGCAGCGAATATATTACACCAGAGCATTTACTGTATGCTGCAACTTTTGATAAGAATGTAGAGTATGCTATTAAAGAATGTGGTGGAAGTTTAGAAAATTTAAGATATAATTTGGCAACTTACGTGAAAACATATATAAATAAAATTGGTCAAGGAGAACCACAAGAGAGCATAGAGTTTCAAAGAGTCATTTTAACAGCAAATGAACAAATTAAGTATAGCGGGAAAGATGCAATTGACGTAGATCATATACTCTCTGCAATTTTTAATCTAGAAGATAGTTATGCACGATATTATCTAGAGCAAGAAGGCGTTACAAGAAGAGATTTGCTATATTCTTTGTGTCATAGTATAGATGAAGATACTCGAAATTCTTATGATGATGAAATGCAAGAAAATTTTAAAGAAGATGAGAATGAATTTACTGAGAATGAAAGTAAAGAAAAAGTGGAGAAGAAAAAAGAAGATGCATTTCTTAATAAGTTTACAATAGACCTTATTAAGAAAGCTACAGAAGAAGAAAATGATCCATTGATAGGACGAAAAGATATTTTAGAAAGAAGTATACAGATACTCTGTAGAAGGATAAAAAATAATCCTATACATGTAGGTGAGTCTGGAGTTGGTAAAACTGCTATAACTTTAGGACTTGCAAAGTTAATAAGTGAAGACAAGGTGCCAGAAAAATTAAAAGGAAGTTCTATGTTTTCTTTAGATATTGGATCTGTTATAGCAGGAACTAAGTATAGAGGAGATTTTGAAGAAAGAATAAAAAGAGTCTTAGATTTGATTAGCAAACAAGATAAGCCAATTGTATATATAGATGAAATTCATAATATTGTAGGTGCTGGAGCGTTAAATGGTGGCGCATTAGATGCGTCCAATTTGTTAAAGCCTTATCTTACAGAAGGAAAAATTAGATTTATTGGAGCTACTACTTTTGATGAATATAAAAAGTTTTTTGAAAAAGATAAAGCATTAAGTAGAAGATTCCAAAGAATAGATGTTAAAGAACCATCTATAAAAGAAGCTATACAAATATTAGATGGACTTAAAAAGAATTATGAAGAATATCATAATGTAAGTTATACAGATGAAGCAATTGGAGATGCAGTAACTCTAAGCGATAAGTATATTAATGACAGATATCTGCCAGATAAGGCTGTAGATATTATAGATGAAGCTGGAGCTTATGTTCGTATGCATAATGAAGATATGAATGAGCAGATTATAGTTGACAGAAAAACTATTGAGGAAATAATATCAAAGATTTGTAATATTCCAAAGCAAACTGTGGAAAGTAGCGAGATAAGTTCTTTAAAGCACTTAGAAAAGGACTTAAAGGAAAATATATTTTCACAGGATAAAGCCATTGAAGAAGTTGTAAGATGTATAAAGATGTCTAGATCTGGATTAAACGATGAAGATAAGCCAGTAGCATCGATGCTTTTTGTTGGGCCTACTGGAGTTGGAAAAACAGAGATTGCTAGATGCTTATCTAAAACTCTAGGAATAGATTTGATTAGATTTGACATGAGTGAATATACTGAAAAACATTCAGCTGCAAAACTCATAGGATCACCTCCAGGATATGTAGGTTATGAAGAAGGCGGACTTTTAACTGATTCAATAAGAAAAACGCCACATTGCGTATTATTACTGGATGAAATAGAAAAGGCACACCCGGATATTTTGGGTGTATTGCTTCAGGTTATGGATTATGCCACACTTACTGATAATAAAGGCAGGAAAGCTGATTTTAGAAACTCAATAATAATAATGACCTCTAATGCTGGAGCGAGAAATATAGGTAAAAAGCTTATTGGTTTCGGAGATAGAGAAGTCAAAGGTGAAGCTATAATGGAAGAAGTTAAAAAGTTCTTCACACCTGAATTTAGAAATAGACTGGATAAAATAATAGTATTTAATGGAATGACTGATATTATGGCAGCAAATGTTGCTAAAAAGCAATTAAATAACTTTAAAGATAAATTGAATTCTAAAAATGTTGAAATAGAATTTAGTGAAGAATGTGTAAATCACATTGCTAAAATAGGAACATCAGAGGAATTTGGGGCAAGAGAAATAGCAAGAGTTATAGCTTCGAATATAAAACCATTACTTGTTGATGAAATTTTATTTGGAAAGCTAAGCGAAGGTGGAAAGTGTGTAATTGATTTTGTAAATGAAAAATTTGAGTTGAAGATCAATTAAATCTACTTAAAGTAATGTGATTCATTATTATATATGAAAAAATAAATGTAAAAGAGTCCTAGTCCTATGTAATATCATCTGGAGAGATTACATGATAATTAAATATAAACTATATAATAACATGTTTTTGAATAAAAATTATGAAGATAGACATAATATTAAATGACAAAAAGAAATTTTTAAGCAAAAAGAGGAGGTGAACTATTGCAAAGTTATTTTAACTTGAGCAATGGAACATTAGAATGGAAGATAAGACATTAATATGCAAAGATTGTGGAAGAGAGTTCGTTTTTACTGTAGGAGAACAAGAATTTTATAAGGAAAAAGGTTTTGAAAATGAACCAGTAAGATGTCCTGACTGCAGGAGAGCTAGAAAGCAACAAAACAATAGAAGATAGAAAGTAATAAATTTTCTATTGATTGAGTAAGAAGCATAAGAGTGATTAAATCTTATGCTCCTTTTTATTTCCGTATGATATAAATATATTTTTTAGGGTCAATTTTAGTTAATTCAATAGAATATTCTGCATTTAAATAAAAAAATATAAAAAATATATTGAATTTTTTATACTTTTGCTAGTATAATATAAAGAAAGATTTGAATAAAAAGTGATTTGATTTTTCGTATAATCTTTTTTATTTAAAATTTTATAGTCATATTGGATAGTAATTTTAAAAATAAAGTTTTAAAGATAGTGATAAGGAAGAGTATATAAATGGTAAACTTTTAAGAGAGCTAGAGGTCGGTGGAATCTGGTAAGTATCCTTTATAGAAGCAGCCTTTGAATTTTATAGCTGAGAAATAAAAATTTTTAGAAAATAAGAATTTTTAATTAGGCTATAACGTGTTCCTCACGTTATAGAGGTGGAGTATAATATGTACTCTAGCTGAGTGAACAATTTTTAAGTTGTTTATTAGGGTGGTACCGCGAAGTAGTTCTTTCGTCCCTTATGTGGGATGGAGGACTTTTTTTATTTAATTATATTAAAATAAGGGGGTTATTTTCAATGGAGGAAATACTTGAGATATTAGAAAAAAATAGCAGATACAGTGATGAACAAATAGCAGTTATGACAGGTAAAACTGTTGAAGAAGTTAGAGAAGCAATAAGAGATTATGAGGAAAAAAGCATTATAGCAGGTTATACAACGCTTATAAATTGGGAAAATACAGGTAGTGAAACAGTAACAGCGTTAATAGAAGTTAAGATAACACCGCAGAGAGGTGTTGGATTTGATAAAGTTGCAGAAAGAATATATAAATTTTCAGAAGTTAAAGCATGTTACTTAATGTCTGGAGGTTTTGATTTAACGGTTATTGTTGAAGGAAAGACTATGAAGGAAGTTGCTCTTTTTGTATCAGAAAAACTAGCAGTGCAAGAATATGTATTAAGTACAGGTACTCACTTTGTATTGAAGAAATATAAAGATCATGGAAAGATATTTAAAGAAAAGAAGATAGAAGATAGGGAGGCAATATTTATATGAGATTAGAAGACATGATTTTAGACAACGTAAAAAATATGCCTCCGTCAGGAATAAGAAAATATTTTGATATAATAAATGAAATGGATGACGTTATTTCTCTAGGTGTAGGAGAACCAGATTTTGTAACTCCGTGGAATGTAAGAGAAGCTGGAATTTATTCTTTAGAGCAAGGACATACTCATTATTCTTCGAATGCAGGATTTATTGAGCTTCGTAGTGAGATATCAAAGTATCTTCATAGAAGATTTAATCTTAACTATAATCCAGAAGATGAAATAATAGTTACTGTTGGCGGAAGTGAAGGAATTGATATAGCACTTAGGGCATTAGTTGGGCCTGGAGATGAGGTTATAGTTCCAGAGCCAAGCTTTGTTGCATATAAGGGATGTACTGCATTTACTGGAGCAACAGCTAAGGTTTTGAACCTTAAAGCAGAAGATGAATTTAAACTTACTCCTGAGGATTTGGAGAAAGCAATTACACCTAGAACAAAGGTAGTTATAATACCGTTTCCTAATAACCCAACAGGTGCAATAATGACTAGAGATGAACTAGCAGGAATAGTAGAAGTTCTTAAAGATAAAAATATTATTGCAATTTCAGATGAAATATACTCAGAACTCTGCTATGGAGAGAAACATGTTTCAATAGCATCTTTTCCAGAAATGAGAGATAAGACTTTAGTTATAAATGGATTTTCTAAATCATATGCTATGACAGGATGGAGACTTGGGTATATCTGTGGACATCCGATTCTAATAGAAGCGATGAAGAAAATTCATCAATATGCTCTTATGTGTTCACCAACAACTGCTCAGTATGCAGCGATTGAAGCTTTAAAAAGTGGTGATAGAAGTGTAGAAGAAATGTGTAAGGAATATAATAGAAGAAGAAGAGTTCTATTGGATGGATTTAGAAAGATGGGATTAGAGTGTTTTGAGCCTCTTGGAGCATTTTATTTATTTCCAAGTATTAAATCTACAGGTATAACATCGGATGAATTCTGTGAACAACTGCTTATAAATGAAAAAGTATTAGTTATTCCGGGAAATGCTTTTGGTGATTGTGGAGAAGGATTTATAAGAGTTTGTTATGCGTCATCAATGGAAGATATTATGGAAGCATTGAAAAGAACAAAGAGATTTCTTGATAAATTGAGAGGAAAATAATAAAAATGGAGTGGTTTAAGTATAAAAATACTTTAGATCACTCCTTTAATATATACCTAGAGAAGAGTGAAATAAAATTATATTAATAAAAAAAGTTTGTAAATATACATATCATAAATTATACTAGTATAGACATAGAATGGCTTAAACTGAAGATAAATGGCATGTAGTATTGATAAATATTATAGTGAAATCAATAAAACTATGAATATTGACATCATATTCCTAATATATTATTATAAGTGTGGAAGCGATACCATAAATAGTTCGACTTTAAAAATAACTTGGCTTAAAGCCTTAGAAATTAAGAATTTAAGTTGTAAATTAATCTGGTCTATAAATAATAGTATTTCACGATTTAGTTTTAATAATGGAATAAATTTTGATGGATTATGAAAAAAATTTGACGAGGTGGGGTGTTATGTCAGTTACTATAAATGATATTGCGAAAAGGGCTAAAGTATCCTCGGCAACAGTTTCAAGAGTTCTTAATAATTCAGGTTATGTAAAAGAAGAAACTAGGCAAAGAATATTAGTCGCAATAAAAGAAATGAATTATACACCGAGTGCAATTGCAAGAAGTTTGTCGAAATGCGAGACTAATACTATAGGAGTTATCGTTCCAGATATAACTAATGCATATTTTGGAGAAATTATAAAAGGAGTAAGTGAGAGAGCAGAAAGAAATAATCTGAATATAATTTTGTTTAATACAGATAATTATTTAGAGAAGGAAGTGCGTGCTCTTAAATTGCTTAAAGAACAAAGAATTAAAGGAATTATAATGACTCCAGGATTTGGTGAAGAAAAGTTTAATGAAAATTATATTAAAACAATAAATACTTTAAATATTCCTATAATATTAGTTTCGGCTGATGTTAAATTTACAAAGTTAAATGGAGTTTTTGTAGATAATATAAAAGGTGGATTTGAGGCAACAAACCTGCTAATTAAAGAAGGTCATACTAAGATTGGAATAATGACAGGATTATTGAGTTCAGAACCAGTAATGGATAGATTAGAGGGCTATAAAAGAGCGCTAAAAGAAAATGATATTGATTTTTGCAGTAAATATGTTTTATATGGAGATTTTAAATTAGATAAGGCATATGAATTAACTAAAAAATTACTTAAAGAAAAAGACCGTCCTACAGCATTAGTTGTTTGCAGTAACATGATGACGATGGGAGTTATAAAAGCTCTAAAAGAAGAGAATAAGGATATTCCTAGAGACTTGGCTATAGTGGGATTTGATAAAATTGACTTTTTAGATATGGTGGGATTAAATATTACATATATGGAAGATTGTCCAATTGAGCTAGGGAGATCCTCCATGGATATGCTGTTTGATATTATTAGCAGCAATGAGGATGATAGTGTAAGAAGAAGGATAATTGCACCACAAATTGTAGTTAAAGGTTCAGAGAAAAAGATATAAATTTATATATACGCTGCAAAAGTAATTCTTCATCATAATTTTAAAAAAGATTGCAAAAATTTTAGTGGTAATTATGCATTGTGAATTACAACATATATACATAGTCACAAGTTGAATACATATTCGTAATATTAAAGTCAACATATTATAAATATAATTAATTAGAAGAATATTTATAATAACTGTTTTATTAAATTTAAATCGTGGATATTATCCATGAGTTTAAATATTAATTCTTATATTTTAGGAGGAAGGTTAATGAAAAAGAGATTATTATCATTATTAGCAGTTTCAGCAATAACAGTAACGTTATTCGCTGGATGTGGATCAAGTGGAAGCGGTACTAGTACAGCTGACAAAGGAAGCAGCAATGCAAAAGAATATCAAGTTGCTATGGTAACTGATACAGGTGGGGTAAATGACCAATCGTTTAATCAATCTTCATGGGAAGGCCTACAAAACTTCGAAAAAAACAATAAGGGTGCAAAAGTTAGTTACTTAGAATCTAAGCAAGAATCTGATTATGCTACTAATCTAGATAAAGTTGTAGATAGCGGCAATAAATTAGTTTGGGGTATTGGTTTTGCAATGTCAGATGCAATAACAAAGGCAGCAAAATCAAATCCAGATGTTAACTATGCTATAGTTGATAATTCATATGGAGATGATACTCCAGCTAATGTTACAGGAGTTATGTTTAATGCACAAGAACCTTCATTTATAGTTGGATATATAGCAGCTAAAACAACAAAAACAGGTAAAGTTGGATTTGTTGGTGGTATAAAAAGTGGAATTATAGATCAATTCCAATATGGATACCAAGCTGGTGTTCAATATGCAGCAAAAGAATTAGGTAAAGATATTACTGTAGATGTTCAATATGCTGAAAGTTTCTCTGATGCATCAAAGGGGAAAGCAATTGCAAATAAAATGTTCTCTTCAGGATGTGATATTGTATTCCACGCAGCAGGTGGAGTAGGTGTAGGTGTAATTGAAGCAGCTAAAGAAGCAAATAAGTTTGCAATAGGTGTTGACCGTGACCAAGCATATTTGGCTCCTGACAATGTATTAACATCAGCATTAAAACTTGCAAATGTTGCAGTTGAAAATCTTTCAAAAGAAGCTATGAGTGGAAATAAAATCGGTGGAAAAACATATACTTATGGTTTAAAAGAAAATGCAGTAGGAATTCCAACTGAAAATAAAAACATGGATCCAGAAGTTTATAAGGCAGCTATGGCAGTTCAAGACAAAATTAAGAACGGTGAAATAGTTCCACCTTATAATGAAGATACATTTAAAAGCTTCGGTAAATAAGGATAATTAAATAATATATGTGTGACAATGATAAATTTACATTTAAAGTTCTAGGAAGCTATGTGCAATGGCTTAAGGCTAAAATGCAGAAAATGAATTGTAATATATATATGGCAGATATGAAATAGGGATGGCTTTGCTAGCTAGTGATTCACTGTTAGCAAAGCATATTATTAATTAAGGGAGGACTTGGTATGGAAATTAGCAAACAATATGCAGTGCAGATGCGTGGAATTACAAAAATGTTTGGTTCATTCTGTGCCTTAGATGATATCAATATCGATATTAAAAGAGGTACAATTCATGCACTATTAGGAGAAAATGGAGCAGGTAAGAGTACACTGATGAATATACTTTACGGATTATATCAAGCTGACCGAGGAGAAATATATCTTAATGGTGAAAAGATAAATATTAAAAACCCTAATATAGCCATTGAAAATGGAATAGGAATGGTTCACCAACATTTTATGTTAGTTGAAAATTTTACAGTAACACAAAATATAGTATTAGGTAGTGAAATTACAAGTAAATTTGGCATATTAGACATGAAAAAAGCCCGCGCGGAAATATTAAATATTGTTAAAAAGTATGGATTAGAAGTAGATCCAGATGCAAAAATTGAAGATATTTCAGTGGGTATGCAACAACGTATTGAGATATTAAAAGCCTTATATCGTGGAGCTGATTTATTAATATTAGATGAACCGACAGCAGTGCTTACTCCTCAGGAAATTCAAGATTTAATAAAGATTATGAATAATCTTGTAGCAGATGGAAAAACAATAATTATAATTACACATAAATTAAAAGAAATAAAGGAATCTTCTGATGTCTGTACAATAATACGTAGAGGAAAATATATAGATACTGTTAATGTTAAAGAGGTAACAGGATCAGAGCTTGCCACAATGATGGTAGGTCATGCAGTTAAGTTAGTTGTTGATAAAGAGCCTGCAAAGCCAGATGAAGTTGTCTTTGAAATAGATAATTTAACTGTAAAAGATGAAAGAAAGTTAGATGCAGTTAAAAACTTATCACTTAAAGTACATAAAGGTGAAATTGTTGGTATTGCTGGAATTGATGGCAATGGACAAAAGGAATTGATCGAAGCAATTACATGCCTAACAAAATGTGAAAGCGGTACCATTAAAATAAATGGAGTAGAGATACAAAATACTACAACAGAAAATGTTATTAAGAATAAAGTATCAACAATACATGAAGATAGACAAAAGCGAGGACTTGTATTAGATTTCAGTGTTGCTGATAATGTAGTTATAGAAAAATATAAAAGCGAACCATATTGCAAAAATGGTTTCCTAAATAAAGACGAAATTATATCTCATACTAAAGATATGATAAAACAATATGATATAAGACCTGACAATTGTGAATTAATTCCTGTTAGAGGGTTATCAGGGGGAAATCAGCAAAAAGTTATAATTGCAAGAGAAGTAGCTAATGATCCAGACTTATTAATTGCAGTGCAGCCAACTCGTGGGCTTGATGTAGGAGCAATTGAATATGTTCATAAAACATTAATAAGGGAAAGAGATAAAGGCAAAGCGGTTTTGTTAGTTTCATTTGAACTTGATGAAGTTATGAATGTTTCTGATACTATAGCTGTAATTTATGCAGGGACTATTGTAGATACATTTAAGCAGGGAGATGTTGATGAAAATACAATAGGTTTATTAATGGCAGGAGGTAAAAGAAATGAAAACAGTGGCAAAGATTCTTAAAAAACCAGTTACTTCAACATTCATTGCAATATTTTTTGGCTTTATAGTTTCTGCAATAGTTCTTGGTATTGCAGGATATAACCCAATAGATGCTTTTAGTGCACTTTTTAACGGAATTTTTTCAAAACCTAAATATATATCTAATACAATTATTAAGGCCACTCCTATTATTTTAACTGGTTTAAGTGTTGCATTTGCTTTTAAAACAGGATTATTTAATATTGGAGCGGAAGGTCAATATATAGTAGGTACAATTGCATCAACTATAGTTGGAATCAAATTAAATTTGCCAGCAGTATTAGAAATTCCTTTAGTAATTTTAGCTGGTGTAGCTGCTGGAGCAGTATTTGGTGGTATTGTGGGAATTCTTAAGGCGAAATTCGGAATACATGAAGTTATAACCAGTATAATGCTGAATTGGATTGCATTATATTTATCTAATTTTGTTGTATCAACAGATGTATTTCACCAACCAGATTCAACAAGTACTTATATGATTAATGAATCTGGATTTACTACTATACTTGGCAATTGGAAGACATCTGATGCTGGAATGGAATTTCTTTCTCATCACAAATGGTTATCAGAAGTTTTGCTAAAAACAGATGTTAATATTGGAATTATCGTTGCTATTATAATGGCTGTGGTTATATCAATCTTATTATATAAATCAGCAAAAGGATACGAATTACGTGCAGTTGGATTAAATAAAGATGCAGCAGAATTTGCTGGAATAAATGTTAATCGTAATATAATTCAATCAATGGTAATTGCAGGTGCATTATCAGGTCTTGCTGGAGCATTAGCTATCACAGGCACAGCACCTCATAAGCTATCAACTATGGCTGCTTTTGAAAATAACGGATTTAATGGATTATCAGTTGCATTAATTGCAGGAAGTTCACCTATTGGATGTATATTTGGAGGATTGTTATATGGTGGATTACTATATGGAGGTCAATCTGTACAATCTGCTATAGGTGCACCATCAGAAATAATAAATATAATGATAGGTACTATTGTATTTTTCGTAGCATTAACTAAGATTGTACCTGCTTTAGCTGACAGACTTTTAAAGAGAGGTGAGAAGAATGTTAAATAGTATTGCACTATTAATAGGTATTACACTAATGTATTCAGCACCATTAATATTTGGAGCATTAGGTGGAGTTGTTTCTGAGCGTTCTGGAGTTGTAAATATCGGAATTGAAGGTATGATGACTATAGGTGCATTTACTGGTGCGGCAGTAGGATATTATTCTGGAAATGCATGGCTTGGATTTTTAGCTGCAGGAATTGCAGGGGGAATAATGGCTTTATTACATGCAGTTGCATCTATAACATTCAATGCTGATCAGACAATATCAGGTATTGCTATAAATTTATTAGGTGCAGGTTTCTCTTTATTTACATGTAGATTATTATTTGAAGGAGCTACTATGACTAAACCAGTAGCTACTAAATTACCTAAAGTATTTGGCGTAGATATTACAGTTTTTATAGCGATTTTAATTACAGTAGTCATTTGGTTTATTTTATATAAAACTAAATGGGGATTACGTATTCGTGCTGTAGGAGAGCATCCAGCAGCTGCAGATACTCTTGGAATAAGTGTAACTAGAACTCGTTACGTGTGTGTTATGATCTCTGGAATACTTGCAGGGTTTGGTGGAGCATCTATGACACTTGCAATAATAGCGCAATTCACTCCAACAGCAATCAGCGGTCAAGGCTTTATTGCATTAGCAGCAGTTATTTTTGGTAAATGGACTCCGCATGGCGCTTACGGAGCTTGTTTATTATTTGGATTTGCTCAAGCATTAACAGTTGTATTAGGTGGTGGAAACTTTGCTATTCCTTCGCAAATACTTGCAATGTTACCATATATTTTAACAATTGTAGTATTGATTCTTTTTGTTGGAAAATCAGTTGCACCAAAAGCTGATGGAGTTCCTTACGAAAAAGGTACTCGTTAATAGAAAGAAGAAAGATTGTTATTATCACAGGACTGCGAAAATTTCGCTGAAAGTGCTGATTGTTAATTCAAATTATCGTTATATATATGTTGTAGAATAATTCTACATCATAATTCTAGAAACATTGAAAGAATTTTAGCCGTAATTGTGAAATGTGCATTGTGAATTGTAACATATATAGTTATAAAATAAATTTAAGGAGTAATGAAATATGGATATAGCTAAATATATAGATCATACAATATTAAAACCAGAGGCAACAGTAGAGGATGTAAAAAAATTATGTAAGGAAGCTAAAGAATACAATTTTGCTTCAGTTTGCGTAAATGGATGTTATGCAAAATTAGTAAGTACTGAACTTATGGGGACTGATGTGAAGACATGTGTAGTTGTTGGATTTCCATTAGGTGCAATGACAAAGGAAGCTAAAGCTTTTGAAACAAATCAAGCCATTGAAAATGGAGCTACTGAAATAGATATGGTAATAAATGTTGGAGCATTAAAAGATAAAAATTATAGTTTACTTAAAGAAGATATAGAAGCAGTTGTAAATGCAGCCAAAGGAAAAGCATTAGTAAAGGTAATTATTGAAACATGTCTATTAAGTGATGAAGAAAAAGTTAAAGCTTGCGAAATAGCTAAAGAAGCTAAAGCTGATTTTGTTAAGACATCAACAGGATTTTCTAGTGGTGGAGCAACTAAAGAAGATATTGCTTTAATGAGAAAAACTGTTGGGTCAGATTTAGGTGTAAAAGCATCTGGAGGAGTAAGAGATTTTAAGACGGCTATGGATATGATAAATGCAGGAGCAAGTAGAATTGGCGCTAGTGCTAGTATATCTATAGTTAGTGAAAGCAAATAAATTATTATTATAAAATAGTTTAAATATATTAATCATTAATTGAGATGATGTGGTTAAAATTATGGAGGTAAAAAATGAGTGTTCATATTAATGCACCTGAAGGTGCTATTGCAGAAAGCGTATTATTACCAGGAGACCCTTTAAGAGCAAAGTTTATAGCAGAAAACTTTTTAGAAGATGTAGTTTGCTATAATGAAGTTAGAGGTATGTATGGGTTTACAGGAACATATAAAGGTAAGAAAATTTCAGTTCAGGGAACAGGAATGGGAATACCTTCAATTTCAATATATGCAAATGAATTGATACAAAGTTATGGAGTTAAAAATCTTATAAGAGTTGGAACATGCGGTGGATATAGCGAAAAAGTTAAGGTTAGAGATCTTATAATAGCTATGTCTGCATCAACAGATTCAAATCTTAATTTAGTAAGATTTCAAGGTAGAACATTTGCGCCAACAGCAAGTTTTGAATTATTGAAACCAGCATACGATATAGCGGTTGAAAAAGGTTTTGATCCTAAGGTTGGTAGCATATATAGCTCTGATGTATTTTATGGCGATGATGATGAAGATTGGAAGAAGTGGGCTAAGTTTGGTTGCTTAGGAGTAGAGATGGAAGCAGCAGCGTTATATACAATTGCAGCTAAATTTGGAGTTAATGCATTAGCTTTACTTACAGTAAGCGATCACTTTGTAACTGGAGAAGTTACAAGCGCAGAAGAAGACAATTGACATTTACAAATATGATGGAAGTTGCTTTAGATACTATAGCAAAAATAGAGAATTAGTATCAAAGAGTTAAAATAGTAATTTGAAAGAGAAGATTCTTACTTGAGGTTAGAGATAATCATATGCTAGTAATTAGTATATAATTAAAAGTAAGGATTTTCTTTTGTTATAATGCAAATTTTACATTGTTAATACACAATATAAAGTCAAAATATATTTGTTTTTTGTCCATAATCAAACTATGATTTAGTCATCAATATATTGCAAAAATAATGCTTCATAATAATTCTAAATATAGTGCATGAATTTTAACCATTATTGTGAATTATGAAATGTGCATTGTGATTGCAACACATATTTTAAATCTATATATAATTTAAAATAATGCATAGATTAGAATATTGTATGAGGCGACCTAAAGAAAATTAAAATGAAAGTAAGTGAAATGGATTTATGAATATACAAGTATTTGGAACTAAGAAATGCTTTGATACTAAAAAGGCAGAAAGATTTTTTAAAGAAAGAAATATAAAATTTCAGTTTATCGATTTAAATGAAAAGCCTATGAGCAAAGGCGAATTTAATAACATAATTAAAGCGGTGAGTATTAATGAATTAATAAATACGAAGGCAAAGGAATATGTAAAATTAAACTTTAATAATATACGAAGTGCAGAGATTAAAGCAGAATTATTATTAAAAAATCAAAAAGTTATAAATACTCCTATAGTAAGAAATGGTAAAGAAGCAACAGTTGGATATAAAGCAGAAGAATGGAATAGATGGATAGAAAACAACTAAAATAATGTTTGAAGATGATGCTACTATACCAACAGTTTCTATTTAATCTCATGTATACTATAGAATTTTTTTAGAATACTAAAATTGAGATTATTTTAGAAAGGATATGAAGTAGTTATGGCAAAAGCAGGAATGAGAAGACCAGACCCAAGTGAACCACATGGAACAGAAAGCAATCATAAAACACATTATAAAAAAAATGATGTAAAAGATGTTCCAATAGAGATACAAGGAAAAGCTAAGACTGGAAATAAGAAAGCGTCTTCCATAGAATAATGTGTGTATAAATAGAGTCATAGTAGAAGTGATGTAGTGTAAGGATGGAAGTTAAATTTCATCCTTATATTATATACATATATTTTCTCAATATTATGGAAGAACTACAATTCAAAATAAATTAAAACTTATTTTGACAAAATATAAAAGATATAGAATAATATAAATAATAAATAAATTTTTACTCGAATATTGTTTTATAAGTTTAATATAATCTTATTTATTATTGTTCTTATATATTTAATTAGGGGATTTTTTAATTTTTAGGTCATAGAGATAGATATATATATTCTGTCTATACTTAGAAACATAAAATTTGTTATATGATGGGTGTGAGTATTATGGAGAAGAGTACAAAAGTAATAAGCTTTAACCAGTTAAAAGAAGGAATGGTAATAGCTAAAAATGTAGAGCAAAATGGGAGTGTATTACTTAAAAAGGATATTTCGGTAACTGAACAAATTATAGAAAAAATAAAAAAGTTATATGTTATTGGGAATGTAGAGATATATTGTGAAAATATTGCTGTAAAAAGTATTGAAGTAGAATTAAAGAAAGAGACACAATGTAAAAAGATTGAAGAAGAATTCAATGAAATTTCTTTAGCATTAAGAAAAACTTTTAGACAACTTGTCAATAACAATGAAGAAGCTCTAAATGAAGTGAGGGAATTTTCTAGAAAAATTCAAAATGAGATACAGCCAGGTAGTTTGGTTATAAAGAATATAGTTCTTTATGGAAGTGGAACAGATTCAATATATAGACATGGAGTAAATGTAGCAGCACTAAGTGCACTCATAGGAAAATGGACAGGATTAGAAAAGGCGAAGTTAAATTTATTAGTATATTCAGCAATTCTTCATGATTTTGGAAAGACAAAAATAGCAAGAGAATTATTAATGAAAGAAGTAGGATTAACACAAAATGAATTTAATACAATAAAAACCCATGCTCAGAAAGGATATATGGTAATAAAAGAACTTTCGTTTTTGGACAAGGCTGTGAGCTATGGGGTACTGATGCACCATGAAAGATTAGATGGGTCTGGTTACCCGCTTGGGTTAAAGGGGAAGCTATACATCCTTTTGCAAAAATCATCGCTATAGCTGATGTATTTGATGCAATTAATTCTAATAGAGGATATAAGAAAAAAAGGCTTCCATTTGAAGCATTGCAAATAGTTAAAAA
Source organism: Clostridium sp. MF28 (assembly GCF_002969175.1). Classification (NCBI taxonomy): domain Bacteria; kingdom Bacillati; phylum Bacillota; class Clostridia; order Eubacteriales; family Clostridiaceae; genus Clostridium; species Clostridium sp. MF28. Next base: position 2,028,786 of record NZ_CP014331.1, on the reverse strand, counting down.
CGAAAGTTTAGGAAAACTAGATTACGAATATGTAAAGATATTTTTAGAGCATGTTATAGATTATTATACAGGTGAAGAGGTATTATTAAATACTAATGAAAAATGCAAGATAATACAGATGAATGTAAATAATTTAGAAAAGCCTCTGATTTTGAAGGGCGAAGAGTTTATAGATTTAGAAAAAGAAAAGAAATTATATATTAAAGAGATATTATTATAAAATAGAAAGTTTATGTAGTTTATAACTATTACGAAAATATAATTAGAGATTAATATAATTTAACTAGAAATAAATAAATTTAAAATAAAAATATGATAAATAGTATATAATAAGGTAGTTGTTTTAAAAAATTTCTAATAAGTAAATTTTATTTAAAATATTTACCTTATTTTTGTATGTAAATTTATAAATCGATCTATATTTTAACTTGAAATTATAATGGATTTAAAATAAGTAATTTATAGTAATAGTTAAGATAAATTTTGATTCCAAAATTTATAGGTAGGGAGGGGAAGATTATGAATGAAGATAACTTAGCATTAACGGCATCTTCATACTCAAATTTTAAGGATAAGTATCTTGAAATATATATTTCACAAGATAATTATAAGGAAAAAATGATAAATATAGTTGAACCTTATCTAAAGAAGAATCTAGAAAGTGGCTATATTCTAGGAGCAAATGACTTAAAACTTTATTACGAAAAATTTATTGTAAAGAAGCCAAAAGCTAATATAGTCATTTGTCATGGATTTGGAGAATTTACTGAAAAATACAATGAACTAATTTATTATTTTATAAAGGAAAACTACTCTGTTTTTATTCTTGAACATAGAGGGCATGGTAGATCACAAAGACTTGGGATGGATAATTATCAGATTAATGTTGAAAACTTTGATTACTATGTAGAAGATTTCAAAAAGTTTATAGATGAAATTGTTATTCCAGATAGTAGGAATAAGAAGTTGTTATTATTTGCACACTCTATGGGAGGATGTATAAGTACTGTTTTTTTAGAGAAATATAATAGTTATTTTAATGCTGCAGTGTTAAGTTCGCCAATGCATGAAATTAATACTGGGAAAGCACCTAAGATTTTAGCAAATATTATTTCTAAAGCAATGAGGGCTTGCGGAAAAGGAAATTCATATCTTCCAGGTCAGAAGCCATATGTTGAAAAGAAGGATTTTTACAGTAGATCGACTAGTTGTAAGGAGCGATATCAATATCTTTTGGAAAAGATTAAAAAGAATGATAATTATCATAGTGGTGGATCATCGGCTTTATGGTATATCGAAAGTTTAAAAGCAACTAAAGAACTAATCAGAAGAAAGAATATATCAAAAATAATGATACCAATACTATTATTTCAAGCTGAATATGATACACATGTTATCCCAAAAGCACAGAATAGGTTTGCGCATTATGCTAAAGATTGTAAGGTGGTTTATATGAAAGGATCTAAACATGAATCGTATTTTGAAAGAGATGAAATAGCTTTTTCTTTCTTTAATAGGGTGTTGTCATTCTACGAAAATAGCATTTAATAATAATATAACGTTAAAAGAACAAATTCTATCGATTAGAGTTTGTTCTTTTATAAGCATGAGATGTAATTTATCTTAGAAATTGACTAAGTATATCTTTGGTTGAAAGTTTGTTACCATTAATAATATCTGTATAATCCTTTAATCGTTCATTTTCTTCATCTGTTAAATTCTCATTAGAACGTTTTTTTTCAACTAAACTTTTAAAATCTACATAGTCCTTATCTCCAAGTTTTCCTTTGATGATAGAATCTATAAGTGAATGTAGAGTTTTCTGTTGCTCTTCTGAAAGATCCTGACCTTTATTTTTACATTTTTTTAATTCAAGCAATTCCTTTTTTTGTTCGGCAGAAAGATATTTATAATTTTCCTCTCCAAACACATTAAAACCATTAGATTTATCTTTATGAGCATAGTAAGTTGAAATCTTTAAGCCGCCAAGTGAGTAAGAAGCTGCACTTGCAACTGTTGGTTTAGGAAGAAATGTTAGGCAATTTATTGCCAATAAGAAAGTTGTTATGTATTTTATAGCTTTTGTATTCATTCTTATACCTCCGTAGATATTTAATTTCAATATCTAGTATGTGACAAAAATGATAATAATATTTATATAAATTTTCTTATTATAGAAATAAAATATATAAACTTCCAATATGTATTTCTAATTATGGAGAGTTTTTATATAATTAGGAAGGTGATAAATATAAGGGCGTCTAAAAATCAGGTTTATTATTTATAAACTAGTGGTGTAAAAAAATGGCGGCAAAGTGGTATAATGTATATAAACTAAAGGGGATGAGATTATGAATTTATGGATTAGGGAAAGTATATTTTATCAATTCTATACACTTGGATTTTGTGGTGTTTTAGAACCAGGTAAAGTATATGATAAAAAAAATAGGTTAAACAAAATTGAAAAATGGATACCTCATTTAAAAGAAATGAGAATTAATGCTGTTTATTTTTCACCAATTTTTCAGTCGAGTTATCATGGTTATGACACCAAGGATTACTACAAAGTTGATGAAAGACTTGGAACTAATGCGGATTTTAAAGAAGTATGTGAGCAGTTACACAAGAATGATATAAGAATAATCTTAGATGGGGTATTTAATCATGTAGGAAGAGAATTTTGGGCATTTAAAGATGTTCAGATAAACGGAGTAAATTCTAAGTATTGTAGCTGGTTTGCAGATTTAAATTTCAATAGCAAAAGTCCGATGGGGGATGAATTTAATTATCAAAGCTGGAATGGCTGTTATGATTTAGTCAAACTTAATTTGAAGAATGAAGAAGTTAGAAATCATTTGTTACAGGCTGTAAGTACATGGATAGATGAATTTGATATAGATGGGTTAAGGTTAGACGCAGCTGATAGCATTGATTTTGAGTTTTTTAAAGTTTTAAAGAGATTTGTAGAAGGAAAGAAGAAGGATTTTTGGCTAATGGGTGAGGTTATTCATGGAGATTATAATAAATGGGCTAATCCTGAAAATCTCGATTCTGTGACAAATTATGAATGTTATAAGGGAATTTATTCAAGTCATAACGATAAGAACTATTTTGAAATTGCATATTCATTAAATAGATTATTTGGTTTAGGCGGAATTTATAAGAATCTATGTCTATATAACTTCGTTGATAATCATGATGTTAACAGGCTAGCAAGTACATTAAAAAAGCCAGAATATATATATAATTCATATATATTGCTTTATACAATGCCAGGTGTGCCTAGTGTATATTATGGGAGTGAATATGGTCTCAAGGGAGTTAAAGGAAATGGTACAGACTTACCTTTAAGACCAGAATTAGAATTTGGAAAAATAGATGAACAAGATGATAAGTTATTTGAATTAATTAAAAGGTTAGGTAATATTAGAATTAATAGTGAAGCATTAAGATATGGGGATTATGAACAAGTTGTTGTTAAGAATGAACAATTCATATTTTCTAGAAATACTGATAATGATAGAGTTTTTGTAATATTAAATTTATCTGATAAAGAAAGTGTTTTAGAATTTAAATTACCCTTCGAAAAAGGTATTGATTTATTAGATGAAAATGAAATAGTGATTAATGCTAATGAAACAAGCATAGTGGTCCCAGCATTTTCGGGTAAAATAATAACAGAATTAAGAAAGTAACATGGAGATAATCTGCTAGAATTTAAGAATATATGGATAGGGTAAATATTATTTACATGAAAAACATTTAATAAAACTAGTAAAAGGGGTAATAATATAATGAATTTATTAGATAATGAGTACAATAACTATGATGGGAATCTTGGTGCAGAATATTGTAAAGATGGTACAAGATTTATAGTTTGGGCACCAAATGCAAATAATGTCCGACTGGCGCTATTTGGAAAGGATGAAAAGAATTATACAAATGCACCAGAAGAAATATTAGACATGAATCGAGGAGTACAAGGAACTTGGAACATAGAGGTGAAAAGAGATCTTGAGGGTGAATTTTATAATTACTTAATAATTAATAGTGGAAATGAAAGAGAAGTTGTAGATCCATATGCAAAAGCCCTTGGGGTTAATGGAAACAGAGGAATGGTAATAGATCTTAAAAAAACAGATCCAATAAATTTTGAGGAAGATAGAAAACCAGAGCTAAGCTCCGCAACGGCAGCTGTAATATACGAGGTTCATGTAAGAGATTTTTCAATAAATGAGAATTCAGGAATAAGCTCAAATAAAAAAGGAAAGTATACCGCGTTTTGTGAGCATGGGACTACAATTCCAGGAAAATATACAAAGACAGGAATAGATTATTTAATGGAATTGGGAATAACTCATGTTCATTTACTTCCGGCATTTGATTATGAAACTGTTGACGAAAGTAAACCAGATATGCCACAATATAATTGGGGATATGATCCAAAGAATTATTTTGCGCCAGAAGGATCGTATTCAACAAATCCTTTTAATGGAGAAAAGAGAATTAGAGAATTTAAGGAAATGGTTAAAAGTATACATGAAGCTGGACTTAGAGTTGTTATGGATATGGTTTATAATCACACCTATAAAAGTCATGAATCTAATCTTAATCTGGCAGTACCAGGATATTATTATAGACAGGATCAAAATGGAAATTTTTCAAATGGATCTGGTTGTGGCAATGAATTAGCTTCAGAACGATATATGGTAAGAAAACTTATTGTTGATTCAGTAATTTATTGGGCTAAGGAATATCATATAGATGGATTTAGATTTGATTTAATGGGTTTACATGATATTGAGACTATGAAGCAAATTAGAGCTGAGTTAGATAAGATTGATACATCTATACTTATGTATGGTGAAGGTTGGACTGGAGGCTGGACTCCATTAAGTGGTGAAGAGTCATCAGTAAAGCAAAATATAGTGAAATTTGATAAAATGCAAATTGCAGCATTTAGTGATGATACTAGAGATTCAGTTAAAGGACATGTGTTTAATATAAATGAAAAAGGATATGTAAATGGTAGAACAGGGCTTGAAGAAAGTATTAAATTCTGTATTGTAGGAGCTACTGGTAAACAAGGCATTAACTATGATAAAGTCATATACTCACGCTTTGCATGGGCAAATGAACCTTATCAATGTATAAATTACATTTCGGCTCATGATAATTATACATTATGGGATAAACTATATTTAACTAACAATGAGTCTTCTCAAGAAAAACGTAAGAATATGAACAAGTTAGCAGCGGCTATAGTTTTAACATCTCAAGGGATACCTTTCTTTCAAGCGGGAGAAGAATTTTTAAGGACTAAGAAAAATGATGATGGAAGCTTTAGTCATGATAGTTATAATGCTCCTGATAGCGTAAATAATTTAGAGTGGGATAGAGTTTTTGAATATAAAGAAATTGTAAATTACTATAAAGGTCTAATTAAATTAAGAAAGAAATATAAAGCGTTCAGAATGAATTCAAGTGAAGAAATTAGAAAGAATTTAACATTTTTAGAGTATGGAGAGGATTTTTACAAAGAAAATGTTGTAGCATATAAGATAGAAGATAACAGTGAGAAAAACTTGTGTAATACTATAGTTGTAATATTTAACCCAAATGATGAGGAAGCATTTATAGATTTAAAGGAATGTGGATGGAGTGTCCTTGTTAATAAGGAAAGAGCTGGAGTAGATGAAATTTACGCGATAGAAGGTAATAGTATAACTGTTCCTTCAAAGTGTGCACATGTATTAATTAAAAAATGATTTTGATGGAAGGTTTTTGGTGATATAAATGGAAAACGATAAGTATTTAGTATTTTTAAATGAAATTAATAAGGATAAGCCAAATGAATTTAAAAAAATAAATATAAAGGAATGTCCGTTTTGCAATAGAGAGACACTTACAGATGTTATTGATGAAGACGGGCCATTTGTATTACTAAAAAATAAGTATCCGACTATAAAAGATACTTATCAATTAGTTATTATAGAAACGTATAATTGTAATACTGATATGGGACAGTATTCTGCAGAGTATATGGAGGATTTAATAAGATTTAGTGTTAAACATTGGCTAAGAATAGAGGCAAGCGGAGAATATAAATCAGTAATATTTTATAAAAACCATGGTCCAAATTCTGGCGGAAGCTTAAAACATCCTCATATGCAGATAGTAGGTCTTGATGACATTGATTATAAATTAAATATAAAAGATGATTATTTTGAAGGAATAGAAATTCATAAAAGTGATAATTGTTTAGTTAATCTATCACATAAACCATTTAATGGATTTACTGAATTTAATATAATTATAAGTGATGATTTATATGCATTAAATGAGTTGGCATATAATCTTAGAAAGGTAGTTCATTACCTTTTAAATAATTATTTCGTGAAGTGTGATAGTTTTAATATATTTTTCTATCATATAAAAAATAAAATTTTATGTAAGGTCATGCCAAGATTCAGCAGTTCACCATTGCTTCTTGGATATGGAATCAGACAAATATCAAGTTGTGAAAATGAAATAGCTGATAAATTAAAAGCAATGTATTTTCAGTAAAAATATTAAGATATTATTCCATGCATATTATATATATAAATATAATTTATGGGCTTAATATCGAAATAATTTAATGATATTTAAAGACGAATATAACTATAAAAAGTAGCATTATAATTTTTAAATTATGATGCTACTTTTTAGGTTAAAATAAATTTTAAAGTTTACTTATATATTTAAAGTTAATTGTAAATAATTAAAGCATAGAATAAAAACTTTTGAGGTGTGATAATATGGAGAATAATGAAATTGGAATTAGTAAAAATAAAATCAATAAAAAAACAAAATCTAAACAAATTCCACTTAAGATAATTCCATTAGGTGGACTTGGTGAAATAGGAAAAAATATGACTGCCTTTGAATATGATAATGAAATAATAGTTATAGATTGTGGATTAGCATTCCCAGATGAAGACTTATATGGAATTGATATAGTAATTCCAGATGTAACATACCTGATTAAAAATAAGAATAAAGTTAAGGGGATCTTTATCACCCATGGACATGAAGATCATATTGGTGGACTACCATATGTATTAAAGCAAATTAATGTTCCTATATATGGAACTAGATTAACACTTGGATTAATAGAAGGTAAATTAAAAGAGCATACTATGCTTAGTGACTGTACATTAAATGTTGTTGAACCGGGAGAACTAATAAAATTAGAGCAAATAAAAATTGAATATATAAGAAATAACCACAGTATACCTGATAGCTGTTCTATTGCATTGCATACCCCAATAGGAGTTATTGTTCATAGCGGTGATTTTAAAGTGGATTTCACACCAATAGATGGGAAGGTTATGGATCTGCAAAGATATGCTCAGTTGGGGAAGAAAGGTGTACTTCTCTTAATGGCAGATAGCACTAATGCTCTTCATAAAGGCTACACAATGTCAGAAAAAACAGTTGGAGAAACACTAGAGAATCTTTTCAGTAGGGCTACTGGTAGGATTATAGTATCTACATTTGCATCAAATGTTCATAGATTACAACAAATTAGTGATTGTTCAATAAAATATAATAGAAAAATAGCTTTTAGCGGTAGAAGCATGGAAAATATATCTGAAGTTGCTATGGAACTTGGATATTTACTTATTCCAGAAGATATGATAATAAGTCTAGATGAAATAAAGAATTATCCAGATGATAAGCTAACTATTGTTACAACTGGAAGCCAGGGAGAATCTATGGCAGGATTATCAAGAATAGCTGCATCAACACATAGGCATATACAAATAATAGAAGGAGATATGGTTATTATCTCTGCAAGTCCTATACCTGGTAATGAGAAGGCGGTATCTAACTTAATAAATGATCTAATAAAGAAAGGTGCTAATGTAATCTATAAATCAATAGAGGATATACATGTTTCAGGGCATGCTTGTGAACAAGAATTAAGGCTGATTCAAGCTTTATTAAAACCTAAATTTTTTATACCAGTTCATGGTGAGTATAAGCATTTAATTACTCATGCTAAAATAGCAGAGAGTATGGGAGTAGATAAATCTAAGACATTTATTTTAGAAAATGGTGATGTTTTTGAATTAACTAGAGCTACTGGAAAAGTATCAGGAAAAGTGCCATTTGGAAGAGTTCTTGTAGATGGTATGGGGGTTGGAGATATAGGAAGTATGGTTCTTAGGGATAGAAAGAATCTAGCAGAGAATGGTATAATCACAGTGGTTATAGCTATAGACATAAGAAATAAAATTATAATATCCGGTCCAGACATAGTGTCAAGAGGTTTCGTATATGTAAGAAACTCTGAAGAATTAATAGACGAAGTTAGAAATATAGTTACTAACGTTGTAGAAAAATGCTTAGATAGAAACATAACTCAATGGGCGGAAATAAAGAATGGAATAAGAAGAGAAGTTGACAATTATGTTTATACAAAAATGAAGAGAAAGCCAATGATATTACCAGTAATTGTTGAATTATAATTAGGTAGTTCCATGAAACAGGGATAATAAATAGTTAAAAGTTATTATTGTATGTAGAAAGGGCTTCTTGATTAAACAACCACCTATTTTTAGAAAAAACTAGTTTATAAATAGACTAGCTGAAAATGGTGGTTTATTTATTATTCTAAGATAAATATTTTTAACTTGACTCTTACCTAAGGGTGGAGTTTATAATAATATAAAAGAGAGTCTAATATAAAAGTTATTTCCTATAAATTACTTTTAGAGATTCTATTATATATATGTTACAAAAATAATTATTCATCATAATTCTAAAAATATTGAAAGAATTTTAGCCGTAATTGTGAATTGTGAATTGTGAAATGTGCATTATGGATTGCAACATATATATTAAAATTTTGTGCTTAAATTAGAGAGGATGAATTGTATGAAAAAGATACCATTTTCACCACCAGATATAACTGAAGAAGAAATAGAAGCAGTAGGTAATGTATTAAGATCTGGTTGGATTACTTCTGGACCAAAACTCGCAGAGTTTGAGGAAGGAATACAAAATTATCTAAATGTTAATAAAGCATTAGCATTAAATAGTGCGACTGCTGCAATGGAACTAGTCCTTAAAGTATTTGATATAAAAGAGGGGGATGAAATTATTTCTACTCCATATACATATACTGCTACTTCAAGCGTTGGTATTCATAGAGGGATTAAACCTATATATGTTGATGTTAAAAAAGATACTTTCGAAATGGATATAGATAAAATTGCTGATAAGATTACAGATAAAACAAAGGCAATTATGCCAGTGGATATTGCAGGAGTACCGTTTGATTATGATGCTTTAAAGAAAGTTTTGAAGGATAAAAATAGAGAAGATATTATAATACTTTGCGATTCAGCGCACTCTTTTGGTGCTAAATATAAGGGAGAACCAGTTGGATCTCAATGTGATTTTCACTCATTTTCGTTTCATGCAGTTAAAAATCTAACTACAGGAGAAGGTGGAGCCGTTACATTTAATGACAACCACTTTGGTGATCATGAGGATTTACTTAAATATATGAGATTTACTGCTATGCATGGACAATCAAAGGATGCTCTAAGTAAGCTAAAAGCAGGTGCATGGGAATATGACATTATAAATGATGGACTTAAGTGTAATTTGACAGATATAGGGGCAGCCATAGGTTTAGTTCAATTAAAAAGATATGAGAAAATGTTGGAAAAGAGAAGACAAATATTTAAGATATATAGTGATATTTTATCAAAAGAAGAATTTTCAATAATTCCATTTACAAAAGATGAGAATGGAACTGAGACATCATATCATTTATACCTTTATAGAGTTAAAGGATTTGATGAGAAAAAGAGAAACGAAGCTATTCAAAAGTTAGCAGATAGAGGAATAGCAACAAACGTTCATTACAAACCGCTTCCTATGCTAACTCTATATAAAAACCTTGGATATGATATTAAAGATTATCCTAATGCCTATGCACAATATGAAAATGAGATCACACTTCCAGTATATACTACATTATCTTTAGAAGATGCTGAATATATAGCAAAAGAAGTTATAAAAGTAGTTAAAGAATTATTATAATTATTCTTACAAATATAAAACAGCCCATACAATGAGGCGGGCTGTCTTATATTTTTTTGAATCTGATGGAATATTTTAATATGTTTTTTAGAAGCTTAAACTATAGTTTCGGTAGTTTTATTATATGGATTATTATTAGGTTCCGTATCTAATTTACTATTGGTTTTATCTTTTGAACTTTTATCTAATTTATTAGTATTATTATCTAAGTCTTTTGTTTCTCCATTTAACTTATTGTCATCTTTATCTTTGATTTGTTTAAGCGCTAATTCTGTTTTAGCTTGAATGCGTTCAGCACTTTTATTTATGTCTCCAATCTTTTTAGAAATGGTCATGTTTATATTGGCTATGCTTGCGCCTATTTGCGATAAACGATTATTATCGTAGCTGTTTTCGATATTATTTGGTTTGATATATTCAGCTTCTACTTTTTGCCTGTTTTTACTATCCTTTAGTAAATGTATAGTTTTTTGTGAGCCACTAATCTTAATAAGTTCACCTAAGCTAGCAGAAATTATTACATCGCCTTTTGTTTTATTATCGTCTTTGTTAGGTGTTTCCTCTTTAGCTTTTTTCTTTGAAATTTCATCTTGTTTCTTTTGAAGTTCTTCTTGTTTTTCTTGAATCTTTAGTTGTTGAATCTGAGAATCAACATCCTTTATTTTTTGATTTAATTCATCCATTTTAGCTTTTTTCTCTTTTGCGTCCATTTCTTTAGCCATCAATGCTTGTTTTTCTTCTTTAAGTTCTTGTTTTTGCTTTAGAAGATTTTGCATTAAACCGCTTTCTTTTTTATCTTGTTTATTAGTAATACTAGAATTACCATTAACAACATTTTTCTTTTTGTCATCAGTTGAATTGATATTAATATTTTTGAATAAATTGGTTCGATTTGAATTTATAGTTATACTGCTCATTGTTAATTATTCCTCCTTCAATTATTTTATCGGAATTATATGGAAAAAAATAAGAGTATAACGTATAAAATAGTTAATAATATTAATTAAAATTTATCGGAAAGGTCATGAAAGATAGTGTGTCTTTAAAATTAGAGTTGACTATACCCTAAGGTAATGGATTAGAATAATGTTATGGAGGGAAATAAATTGAAAATTGGTGAATTTGCTAAGAAATCAGGAGTGACAGTGAAAACATTACTTCATTATGACAAAATTGGATTACTTAAACCTAGTGAAAAAACTGATTCAGGATATAGAATTTACTGTGAAGAAGACCTATTAAAGCTTCAGCAGATTACAACCTTAAAATTCATTGGTTTGTCATTAAATGAAATAAGTCATATATTACATGAAAGTGGAGAAAACCTAGAGAATATGATAAGTATTCAAAAGAAAGCTTTGGAAGAAAAGAAGAAACATATTGAGGCTGTAATTGATGTTTTTAATAAAGCACAAAATACAGCAAAGAAAAATGGCTTTCTAGATGCAAGTAATTTGATTGATATCATAAAAGTAACTAATATGGAAAGTAGGGTTAGGGAACAATATAAAACAGATAAGAACTTAAATATTAGAAGTAATCTTCATAGCTATAATGTAAATAAAATAGATTTTGATAAATGGTGTTTTAATCAGATGAATTTTTTATTAAACGCAAATGTACTTGAACTTGGATGTGGAACAGGAAAGCTTTGGTTTAAGAATAAAGATTATATAGAGAATACTTTAAATATTACAATATCTGATTTTTCTAGAAGTATGATTAGAATCGCAAGAAATAGATTGAAAGATGTATATCATGATTTTCATTATGAAGAAATTAATGCTGAAGAAATACCTTATAATGATGAAACTTTTGATATAATCATCGCTCAACATATGATTTATTTTGTTCCAGATATAGAAAAGGCTTTAGCTGAGATACAAAGAGTACTAAAGCCTAATGGTGTATTTTATGTGACAGCTAATTCTTGTAATTCTATGAAGGAATTAAATAGACTTTCAGAAAATTTTGCGCCTAATTCTGGGTTAGATAACAATGGGTATTCAGAAAGATTTGACCTAGAGCACGGAAGAGGAATGCTTGAAAAATATTTTCATAAAGTAGATGTTGAAATTTTAGATGGTAAAATAATAGTAGATAATGCTGAACCAGTAGTATCATATAAAGCCTCAACTATTCAAGGAAGTTCAATACTTGTTGGTGAAAAGAAAAAAGAATTTACGAAATATTTAGAAGAATATATTAAGAAAAATGGAGATATATCAATAACAACTAAAACATGTATGTTTAAAGCAATGAAATAAGAATATTTAGATTTCAAATTAGAGAATATATTAGAAAAGAATTAATGGATAAAATATTAATTTTATTCAATTATACGATTGACAGAAAGAATAGCACAATATATAATAAATACGATAATTGGAATGGTGTTTTATATATGGAACGGTGAGGTGAGCTTTTTGAACACAGCGATTCTAAGAGGAATAGAAATTTTAAGGTTTGTTGGGCAAAGTGATGAACCCGTAACAATTGCTGAAATAAGTAAATATCTTAATATACCTAAAACCAGTGTATTTAATATAGTTAATGCATTGGTAAGTGAAAAGTTTCTATCAATAGAAAACATGAAATTGAAGAGTTATGAATTAGGGGTAGGAGTCTTTGAACTTGGAAGCTTATATTTAAATAAGATGGAATTAACTAAGATATCTAGTGCTTTTTTGGAAAAGTTGTCTAATGATATTGGAGAAACAGTGTTTTTAGCAGTAGTAAATGATAATGAACTTGTATATTTAGATAAGCATGAATCAAAAGGCACTCTAAGAACAACTGGTAATTTGGGATCTAGAACATCAATGTATTCAACAAGTTTAGGTAAGGCTATTTTAGCAACTTATAATAGTGCGCAGTTAAATAATTATTTTGAAGAGATTATATTTATTCCTAAAACTAAGAGTACAATAACGAATAAAGAATCCTTAATGGAAAACTTAGATTTAATTAGAGAAAGAGGATACTCTATTTCTGATGAGGAAAATGAGGAAGGATTATTTTGTATAGCTGTGCCTATATATAATAGGATGGGTCAAGCAATAGCAGCAGTATCTATTTCTACGTTAAAGATGAAAATTAATGATGAGCGTATTGGAGTGTGTGCAGAACTTATAACTAAAGTTGCACTGGATATTTCAAAAAAATTAGGATATAAAAAAGAAAGTTTATTTTAATTTTTGAGATGATTTTATCAATCATCTCAAAAAAATAATCAATATATAGAATGGTGTTTCAAATATGAAACACAAGGAGGCTTTATGTTTAAAGGAATTTATACACCAATAGTGACTATTTTCAATGAAGAAGGGAAGATTGATAAGAAAAGTTTAGAGATTTTGATTGAGAAATTAATAAAAGACGAAGTAAATGGGATTGTCATATTAGGATCGATTGGAGAATTTTTTAATTTTTCTTCTTTAGAAGAAAAAAAAGATTATATTAAGTTTGTATCTAAAGTTATAAATGGGAGAACAAAATTAATAGTTGGAACTGGGGATAACAATATAGAAGAAGTTATCGAATTAAATAAATGTGCTAGTGATGCAAAAGCAGATGCTGCTTTGATTATAACTCCATATTTTTTTGGTTTAGATGAAAATTATATATACGAATATTATTCAATAATAGCGAAGAATACGGAATTACCTATTATAATTTATAATTTTCCTGCTAGGACATCTATAAACGTATCATATGAATTAGTGTTAAGATTAGCAAATGAATTTAATAATATTGTTGGCATTAAAGATACTACAGATTCTATTAGCAATATTAGAAGGTTCGTCCAAAAAGTAAAGAAAGTTCGTAAAGACTTCTGTGTAATTTCTGGATTTGATGAATACTTAATACCTAACTTATTATCTGGAGGAGATGGTATTATAGGTGGATTAACTAATGTAAATGCAAAATTATTTGTAGATACGTATAAAGCTGTTCTAAATAGAGACTTTGAAAAATTATTTATACTCCAAGATAAAATAAATAGATTGACTGAATTGTATGATTTGACAAATCCATTTATAGTAGGACTAAAAGAAGCAGTTAATATATCTTTAAAGTTAGATATAAATACATCTATAAGAAATTATAATATTAAAATAAATGATGATATAAAAAATAAAATACAAGAAATCATAGAAAAATAAATAGATGATTATGTCTAGATTGCACTAAATATTTAAAGTAATAAATTATTGAAAGGAGATTACTAATGTTAGAGAATTCTATAACACCAAAAAGCATTTCAGAGCGTAAGCTTTGGTCACAATTTGATTCTCTTCAAATGGGAATGGATTGGGATGAAGAAGATATAAAAAAGCCACAAATACTTATTGATGATGTATTTGGAGATAGTCATCCAGGAAGTTCTCATCTTATGGGATTAACGCAGCAAGTAAGTATTGGTGTGTATGAAAAAGGAGGACGTCCAGGACAATTTCACGTTACAGATATTTGTGATGGATGTGCTCAAGGACATGATGGAATGAATTTTGTATTAGCTTCAAGGGAAGTTATTGCGGATATGGTAGAAATTCATGGATCATTTGTTTCATGGGATGGAATGGTTTTAATTTCTTCGTGCGATAAATCAATTCCTGCTCATCTTAAAGCGGCTGCGCGTATGGATATACCAACTATATTTGTTCCTGGTGGAAGCATGAGACCAGCTCCATATATGTCTACATCTATTAAGGCTGGAGATATTTCTTTAAGAGAAAAGAAAAAAGGTGCTATAACTGATCAAGAAGTCCGAGATTTTAAATTGACTGGCTGTCCATCTGTAGGAGCTTGCCAGTTTCTTGGTACTGCAAGCACCATGCAATGTATGGCTGAAGCACTAGGTTTAGCGTTGCCAGGAAGTGCACTTGCGCCTGCTACAATGAGAGATATAACAGCAATGTCCAGAAAAGCTGGAAGGCAAATTATGAATTTGGTTAAGGCAAATATTACAACAAAGGATATACTTACTCAAGAAGCGTTTTACAATGCAATTGTTGTACATGCGGCTATAGGTGGATCAACTAATGTAATGTTGCACCTTCCTGCTATAGCTTATGAACTTGGCATAGAATTAAAACCTGAACTATTCGATGAGATTAATCATAAGATTCCACACATAGGAAACATATATCCTAGTGGAGAGTACCCAACTGAAGCCTTTTGGTTTGCTGGAGGTATTCCTATGGTACAGTGGTTATTAAAGGATTATTTAAATCTGGATGTACTAACAGTAACAGGTAAGACCCTAAGAGAAAATCTTGAGGATATAAAAAATGATGGTTTCTTTGACAGAATAGAAGGATATCTTCATAATTATGGATTAAATCGAGATCAGTTAATAAAACCAGTTGAGACAACAAAGGAAATGGGATCTATTGCAGTTCTGAAAGGAAATTTAGCTCCAGAAGGTGCAGTTATCAAATATGCAGCAGTATCAGAAAATATGATGTATCATGTGGGAGCTGCAAGAGTATTTGATTGTGAAGAAGATTGTCATAATGCTGTAATTGAAGATAAGATTAATCCAGGAGAAGTCTTGATTATACGCTATGAGGGGCCAAGGGGATCTGGGATGCCAGAGATGCTTATGACAACAGAGGCTATAGTATGTGATAGCAGATTAAATGGATCAACAGTTTTATTAACAGATGGGCGCTTTTCAGGAGCTACAAGAGGACCATGTGTTGGACATATATCGCCTGAAGCAGCAACCGGAGGGCCAATCGCGTTAGTAAAAGAAGGAGATTTAATTGAGCTTGATATAAAGGAGAGAAAGCTAAATATTGTTGGAATCAATGGAAAATCATATAAATTGGAGGAGATAGAAAAAATATTAGAAGAACGAAAAGCAAATTGGAGTCTCCCTAAAACAGGACCAAGAAAAGGGATATTTGGACGTTATACAAGGGGAGCTGTATCAGCAATGAAAGGCGCTTATTTAGAGTAATTATATAATAATAAGCATTTTGTAAACGATTATTAATAAAAAATTAATTTAACATAAAATATCTGAATTTTATAGGGGAAAGTTAAAAATCAAGGTCTATTTACAGAGATGAATACTTATGACAAATGGAATTATATCAGAAGTTCATTAATTTTTATGATTTAGATGAAAATTATAAATAAATATTTAATTAGTTAAAGGAGAGAAGTTAATAATGAAAATTAAAAATCCAATATTAAGAGGATTTAATCCAGACCCAAGTATTTGTAGGGTAGGCGAGGATTATTATATTGCAGTATCCACTTTTGAATGGTTTCCTGGAGTACAAATTTATCATTCTAAAGATTTAATTAATTGGAATCTAGTTGCTCACCCTCTAAATAGAATTTCACAACTTGACATGAAAGGAAATGCTGATTCTGGTGGTATATGGGCTCCATGTTTAAGCTATAGTGACAATAAATTTTGGCTAATATATACAGATGTAAAAGTTACAAAAGGAATTTGGAAAGATTGCTACAACTATTTAGTTACTTGTGAAACTATTGATGGAGAGTGGAGTGAACCAGTTAAGTTAAATGGTTCAGGTTTTGACCCTTCTTTATTCCATGATAAAAATGGGAAAAAATATTTATTGAATATGCTGTTTGATAATAGGGTATATAACCATAGATTTGCAGGTATTGTAATGCAAGAATATTCTCCAGAAGAAGAAAAATTAATTGGGGAATCTAAATTAATTTTTAAGGGTACAGATCTTAAATTAACAGAAGGGCCTCACTTGTATCAGATTGGAGATTATTACTATCTTTTAACAGCTGAAGGTGGAACAAAATATGAGCATGCTGCTACAATAGCACGTTCTAAAAATATTGAAGGACCTTATGAAATACACCCAGATAATCCTATTCTTACTGCGTGGGATAAGCCTATAAATGAATTACAAAAATGTGGTCATGCATCTATTGTACACACTCATACTGATGAATGGTATTTAGTTCATTTAACAGGAAGGCCACTTCCATCAGATGAAGTTCCTGGCACTGAAGTGAGAGGATATGATAAAGAAACTGGGAAACCACTTCCACATACAGCGCCAAGAGGATATTGTCCACTTGGAAGAGAAACAGCTATTCAAAAACTTGAGTGGATTGATGGATGGCCATATGTAGTAGGTGGTAAAGAAGGTTCAATAGAAATTGATGCTCCTAATATGAAAGAAGTAAAATGGGAACCTAGTTTTAAGGAATTAGATCATTTCGACAATGATAAATTGAACATTAATTTTCAATCACTACGTATTCCGTTGACTGAGGATATAATGTCCTTAACAGAAAATCCAGGAAATATGAGATTATACGGAAAAGAATCATTAATATCTAAATTTACACAGGCCTTAGTCGCTAGAAGGTGGCAATCTTTTAATTTTGATGCGGCAACAGGTGTGTCCTTCAATCCAGATACTTTTCAGCAATCAGCAGGTCTTGTATGCTACTATAACACAGAAAATTGGACAACAATTGATGTAACTTGGAATGAAGAAAAAGGAAGAGTAATTGATATTATTTCTTGTGATAACTTTGAATTTTCACAACCACTAGCTCAAAATATGATACCAGTACCAGAAAATGTTGAATACGTACACCTAAAAGTAGAAGTTAGGGTTGAAGAATATAAGTTCTTTTATTCGTTTGATGGAGTGGAATGGAAGGAAATACCTACAAGTTTTGAATCTAAAAAATTATCAGATGATTATGTAGGTGGAGGAGCGTGCTTTACAGGGGCATTTGTAGGTATGCACTGTCAGGATGTTAGCGGAAATAATAAATCTGCTGATTTTGATTATTTTATGTATAAAGAAAACCTAATATAGTTTTATTAAAATATGAATTGCTTATTAAACAGATATAGGTAAACGATTTATTTTATGTTTTTATCAAAACAAGCTGTAAATATATGATTTTTAAAAGATTGGACTAGTTAAAGGTTGCGGAATCCCGCAACCGACTATATAAATACTAAATTATAAGGAGGATAGATATTTAGAAAATACAAAATTTTATAGAAGTGTATGAAGAAAAATATTATAAATTAAAAATGGAGGATGAATTTTAAATGAATATCAGTCAAGTAAGATCTAAGATTTCTGAAAAAATTACTATGAAAGAAAAGGTGGGGTATGCCACAGGAGATTTAGCTTGTAACTTTATTTATCAAACAGTAAGTAGCTATCTACTATTCTTCTATACAGACGTTTTTGGAATTTCGGCTGCAGCAGCTGGATTCATGTTTCTAATAGTAAGACTGTTTGATGCTGTAATGGATCCACTAATTGGGACAGTGGTGGATAAAACAAATACAAAATACGGAAGATTTCGTCCATATATCTTATATGGTGCTTTTCCCTTTGCAGGAGTAGCTATACTTTGTTTTACAACTCCAGCATTTTCAGATCCTATGAAATTAGTATATGCGTATGTTACTTATATACTATTATCAGTAACTTATTCAGTAGTTAACATTCCTTATGCAGCACTTACTTCAGCGATTACTCAAGATAACAAGGAAGTTGTAAGCCTAACTTCAATCAGAATGTTATTTTCAAATACCGGAGGATTAATTGTTTCTTTTGGTGTACCGCTTTTAGCTGGAATATTTACAAATATGACTGGAAAAACAAGCACAGGATGGCAAATTACCATGTCAATAATGGGAATTTTAGGTGCACTTCTACTAATCTTTTGCTTTTTGAATACTAAAGAGCGCGTTCAAATAGATCATTCTGAAGATGCAAAAATCAATGTTAAAGATATTTTTATTCAGTTAAAGTCAAATCGTCCACTAGTTATCATATGTATGTTCTTTATTCTTAATTTTGGCGTTAACTCAATAGTTAATTCTGTTGGAATTTATTATGTTACTTATAATGTTGCAAGACCAGATTTAGTAAAATGGTATGGTTTAATGGGAACTCTACCTGCACTAATACTTATGCCGTTAATGCCATTAATGTATAAATGGATGGGTAAGAAAAAATTATTATTTACTGCTTTATCTTTGAAAGCAATTGGATTAATAGCTTTATTTGTTATTCCTGCAACAATGGTTCCACTTGTATTTGCAGGACGATTAATCGCAGCATTGGGTACCATCACTGCAGGTGCCTTCACATGGGCGCTAATTCCTGAAACTATCGATTATGGTCAATATAAGACAGGTAAACGTGCAAGTGGTGTTATTTATGCGCTAGTTGGATTCTTCTTCAAGTTTGGTATGGCGATTGGAGGAATTGTTCCTGGATTAATACTAGCGAAATTCGGTTATGTTGCAAATCACGCTCAAACTGAGACAGCATTACATGGCATTTTAATCACAATGACTGCAATTCCAGTAATATTTGTAATTATTGAACTTGTTGCAATATTCTTCTATAACTTAGATGAAAAAGAACATAAAAGAGTATTGAGTGAATTAAATACAAGAGCATAATTTATGGAAATTTATTTTATATATAAGACTAGGTGTTGAGGGAAAATATTTATGTAAAAGTAATAGTTATGTTTTAAAGATTCATAGATGTGTTTGGATAAGCACATGAAATGTTGTCAGCTAATAGAAATGTCCAATTATTAGTAAAAGGAAAACCTCTCTATAGATATCAAATTTATAGTGAGGTTTTTTTGTGTTATAAAAAATTATAGAATTACTTATATTTCATATTTTTTCATATATGTCTTGAATTTGGTACATAAATTGATATAATAGTAAATGAAATTCATTATCAATTAAATGGCGAAAAGAAAAATTAATGCAATTAAAACTCATACCATCATTAATTTCGGTGATTAATTAGCAAGAAAGATAAATTAATCATGATTATAAAAAGGAAAAATGTATTTTATTATTCGGGGGGAAACAGTTATGTACCAAAGATTACATGAACTTATATCAGGAGATCCAATAAATAAGAAAATAAAAAAATCATTCTTAATAATCAATATGTTTACAATAATAAGCATGATTATAATAGTAAGTATTTTATATATGTTTTCTTATAAAACCAATTTGTCATATAGGAAATCATATGCACTTTCAGATAATATATCAAATATGAGAATTAGTTTACAAAAAATAGAGAAAAATCTTTATAAAGCAATAGCTGAGGAAGATATGGAGAAAGAACAAAAATATTTAGAATTAGTAAATGAAGAAGTAAAAGAATTCGATAGTAATTCTAAAATTTTAAAAGAAACACTACCTGATTATGAGCTAATTGATGAGATTAATTCATCTGTAGAATTAGCCGCAAAAAGTAGAAGTGATATAGTGGAATTGATAAATAAGAAAGAGAAGATATCAGCCTTATCAGTAATGGAAAATACATATTCTTATCAAATAGATGGAATAGCAGATAAAGTTATAGAAGTATATAAACAGTCTCAAAAACAAACATCTAATTTTTTACATAAGGTAGATATAATTAACAATATAATATTAGGATTTATAATAATCATAATGATCAGTACACTAATAATAACGTCAACAATAAGCGGCGTGTTGACAGATATATTTATTAAAGGAATTAATAATATAAAAGAAATATCTGAAGAATTATTATATGGAAATCTCAAAGTTGAAAGTAGCTATGAATCTACAGATGAAATGGGTGAGATGGCAAGTAATTTGATTAGCGCTATTGAGATGATAGACTCATATGTAGATGATATTACAACAATTTTAGAAAAAATATCAGTTGGAAATTTGGATATAGAGTTAGAGAAAAATGTGCAATATAAATGCGATTTTATTCCTATACAAGAGTCGCTTGAGAGTATTATAAACACATTGAATAGTGATTTCTATGGTATATCAAGGACAGTAGAGTTAACATCAAATAGATCAGAACAAATATCACTAATTACAAAAGAACTATCAGATGGAGCAACAAATCAAGCAAGTATAATAGAAAAACTTTTAGACAATTTTAATAAAATATTAACTAAAGTTACTATAAACGCCCAAAATGCAGAGGAAGCTAATAAAGTATCGGAAAGTACCAAGGATATTGTATCTGAAGGAAATCACAAAATGGAAGAGTTAATGAAATCTATAGAGGAGATTGCTCAATCTTCCAATCAGATTTCAAAGATTACAAGCTCTATAGAAAATATAGCATCACAAACAAACCTTTTGGCGCTTAATGCTGCTATTGAGGCTGCGAGAGCTGGAGAAACTGGAAAAGGATTTGCGGTGGTAGCTAATGAAGTTAAGAGCTTAGCCGAACAATGCTCAAATGCAGTTAAAAAAGGTGAAAGTTTAGCAAAAGAGGCTTCGAATTCATTACAAAATATAGTGGTTAATGTAGATAATAGTGCTAAATTGGTCAATGAAATATCACTAGCATCGCAAGATCAAACGAATGAGATAATGAAAATGACAACGAGAGTTAACGAAATCTCTGAAGTTATACAGATTAACACAGCTAAGGCACAAGAAACTGCGGCATCAACTGAAGAATTATCACTTCAAGCCCAAAATATAGCTGAAAAGATGTCTAAATATGATTTGAAATCAAAGTGAAAGAATAGAGATCATGAAAAATATATAAGCAATAAAAAATTAGAGAAAATAAAAGCAAATACTATGTAAGTAAAAGATAATTTAATATTATAGAAATATATAGTAAGAGAAAAAAAATAAAGGACAAAAACTGATTTTGACCTTCTTTGACCTTTTGGCTATAATTTACTTGTAAAAACAAATAACAAATATCTTAAGGAGGTCTTAGTATGTTTGGATTGATACCTTTTAGAACTAACGGATTAGACAAGAAGGGAGGCTCAATTGAAGATTTTTTCAATGGATTTTTCAATGATGATTTCTTTTCACCAATGAGTTTTGGTTTTGGAAATAACCAAAAATTTAATGCTGATATAAGAGAAACTCAAAATGAATATTTAGTTAGTGCAGAATTACCAGGTGTTAAGAAAGAAGATATAAACCTTGAATACAGAGACAATACTTTAATTATTTCTGCTCTTAGAAATGAAGAAATAAATGAAGAAAAAGATAATTATATTAGAAGAGAAAGAGCTTATGGAAAAATATCAAGGACTTTTCATGTTGAGAACGTTGATAAATCAAGAATTTCTGCAAAATTCCAAAATGGAGAATTGCAAATTATATTACCTAAATTAAACGAAACTATAAGAGACTATAGTAGAATTTTAATTCAATAGTTTATAGATTAAACAAGTATATTATATGTAATTTGATGTATAAAATATTAGACAAAAATGAAATGAATAGAGAAGTTATTTAAGAGATAGTTGGATCGTACAATTATTGCGGGTTCACGACTATCTCTTTAATTATTTCTATTGTATATAGCATTTAATCTATAGCATATTTAAAATTATATATGGTATAAATTAATCAGTATCTAATCTGGAGCAAAGAAACAATAATATATAGTGTACACGATAAAATATGCAATTTTAAATTAGTAATTAACTAGTTTAGATTTATGGTATAATTATTTAGAATTTAATACAATAGTTTTCGGGAAGGTAAATACATATATGAAAGAAGCAATACTTACAGTAAAAAAAGAATTTGTTAAGAAATATAAAAATGGATATCCTTTAATTCTTGAAGAAGCTTTTGATAATATAAAAGATTTAAAAGAGGAAGGACAAATCATAACCCTTATAGATGAAAAAAAGACTTTCTTAGGAAAGGGGTATTATGGGAAACAAAATAAAGGCTGTGGATGGATTTTAAGTAACAGTAAAAATAGCAATTTGGATTATAAATTTTTCTATGATAAGATTAGGAATGCATTTTCCAAAAGAATGAAATTTTATCATTCAAAAGACACGTCTGCATTTAGAGTATTTAATGGTGAAGGCGATGGAATAGGTGGGCTTACGATTGACTATTTCGATGAATATTATCTCATCACTTGGTATAGCAGAGGTATATATACATTTAAAGACAATATAATTAAAGCTATAAAAAGCTTAGTTTCTTTTGATGGTATATATGAAAAAAAGAGATTTGAAGAAAATGGTATGGTTGTAGATGAAGATAGCTATGTTTGTGGAAGAAAAGCACCTGAACCTCTTATAGTTAAAGAAAATAAAGTTAATTTCTCAATTTATTTAAATGATGGGGCTATGGTTGGAGTATTTTTAGACCAAAAGGAAGTAAGAAAGTCTATCAAAGATAAATACTCCAATAATAAAAAAGTTTTAAATACTTTTTCATATACAGGAGCATTTTCAATGGCAGCTGCAAAAGGTGGTGCTATTACTACAAGTGTTGATTTAGCAAGCCGAAGTCTAGAAAAAACAACTGAGAACTTTACTATAAATAATATTGATTTCACAAAACATGAAATAATTGTTGAAGACATTTTCCTATATTTTAAACGTGCAAAAAAGGAAGAATTAAAATTTGATGTGGTTATTCTTGATCCGCCAAGCTTTGCAACATCAAAAGATAATAGATTCAGTGCAGCAAAAGACTATAAAGGATTGGTTAAATCAGCTATAGATATAACAGAGGATGAAGGAGTAATTGTAGCTTCAACAAACTGTGCTACTTTTAATATGGGCAAATTTAAGAAATTTATAGATGAAGCTTTTAAAGAATCACATAGAAATTATGAAATTCTAGAAGAACATACTCTTTCAGAAGATTTTGCAGTTACAGATAAATTTCCTGAGGGAAATTATTTAAAAGTTGTGATTGTAAAAATGTACTAAAGAAAGTAACAAAAAAATTAGCAAATAAAATGAGGAAAAAGATAATTATACAAAATGAAATGACTTGAGAAGTTAGTTAAGAGATAGTTAGAGAAGCGTAAAATTATTGTGCGTTCTCGACTGTCTCTTTAATTATTTATATTGAATATAGAATTTAATGTATAGCATATTTGAAATTATATAATAGTATAAATTAATCAGTATTTAAATTATAGAAAGGAATTCTATATGAATCTAATAAATAGTCTTTATGTTAAATATTTGTCAAAATTTGATGATATACCATATAGGATTAAGTTTCAAAATAATAAAGAATTTATTATAGGGAAGGGCACGCCTCAATTCGAAATAAATATTAAGGGAGAAATAAGTAAAACAGACTTAATTAGAAGTACGTTCCTTGCTATTGGTGAAGCTTACATGAAAGGGAATATAGAGATAAAAGGAGATTTATTTGAAGTTGTAAATATATTTATTAGTCAGATTGATAAAATCTCATCAGGTAGTAAGCCAGTAAAAAATACGATTTTTCAATCCAATTCTTCAAAAAAACAAAAAGGTGAGATTCAAGAGCACTATGATATAGGGAATAATTTCTATAGTTTATGGCTCGATGATACTATGACATATTCATGTGGATATTTTAAATCAAATAATGATAGTTTGCATGACGCACAAATTAATAAAATTAATCATATACTAGCAAAGTTAGACATAAAAGAAGGCATGAGCGTCTTGGATGTAGGATGTGGGTGGGGATTTTTACTTATTGAAGCAGCAGAAAAATATAGTATTCATGGTATTGGAATTACATTAAGCAAAGAGCAATATAAAAAATTTAATGAAAGAATAAAAGAAAGAAAGCTTGAAAAATTACTAGAAGTTAGACTTATGGATTACCGAAATTTAGCTGAAAGTGGATTATCATTTGATAGAATTGTAAGTGTTGGCATGGTTGAGCATATAGGAAGAGAGAATTATGAACTATTTATAAAAAATATTGATTCTGTCTTAAAACCAAAAGGGTTATGTTTATTGGATTATATCAATTCATTAAAAGAATATTCTGTAGATCCATGGATTAAAAAGTATATTCTTAAAGAAGCGGTTATTCCAAGTTTTAGAGAAATTATAGACATTTGTAGTAATTATAATTTCCATACTATCGATGTTGAAAATCTTAGAAGGCATTATGTTAAGACTTTACTATATTGGAGAGAGAATTTTAATAACAATCTAAGTGAAGTTTCTAAAATGTTTGATGAAGAATTTATAAGAATGTGGGAACTTTATCTTTGTTCATGTGCGGCAATATTTAATAATGGAGTGATAGATATTCATCAATTACTAATTTCTAAAGGAATAAATGATGATATTCCTATGACAAGAGAATATATGTACAATAAATAAAATTTATATATTATTTATTATACATATAAGTAATTCTTATGTAGTAATACAAGATACTTAATGTAATTTATTGTGAAGAGTAAGACTGACTAGATATTATTTTAAATTACGAACGAGAAAATACAACCAATGGAACAGAGTTTTATTTAATGCTAAAATAAATATGTGACTAATAGTATATATGTTGAGATAATAAATTTATATTTAAAATTATAGTAGCTCAAGAACAAGAGTTCAATTAAGATAGAAATGCAGAAACTTAATAATAACATATATAGTTATAATAATTAAAGTTAAAAAGGAATGATTAAAGTGTTACTAATGATAGATAATTATGATTCGTTTGTATATAATCTGGTCAGATATTTTGAAGAGATTGGAGAAATTGTGGATGTAGTTAGAAATGATAAAATTAATATTGAGAGCATCAGAAACAATAAATATGATGGTATAGTTATTTCACCAGGACCTAAAAATCCCAAGCAAGCAGGCTTGTGCCTAGATATTATTGATAAATTTAAAAATGAAACTCTTATATTGGGCATATGTCTTGGACATCAGTGTATAGGACATTATTTTGGCGGAGAAATAATTAAAGGCGACAGGCCTATGCATGGTAAAATAAGTGAAGTAACACATAATAATAGCGGAATATTCCATAATGTTAAAAATCCATTAAAGGTAACAAGATATCATTCTCTAATTATTGATAAGAAGAAACTCCCAAAAGAATTATTGGTTACGGCAGAAACGTCAGATGGGGTAATCATGGGAATTAGACATAATGAATTACCTATATATGGAGTTCAATTCCATCCAGAAGCAGAACTTACGGAAGAAGGGCATAAAATCTTAGAAAATTTTATTTTAGAGTGCAAGAGGTTTAGAAATGGTAGATTTTAAGATTAAAGAGTTAAATACATATTATAATCCTTTTTATACATATGATCTTTTTAAAGATAGTGAAGATTCTATATTTTTAGATAGTTCGAAAGAAGACAAATTGTTATCCAAGTATTCTTTTATTGGATTGAATCCATATAAAAAATTTATCTCTAAGGGGAGAAAAGTAACTATTGATAATGAAGAATATAATGATGTAGATCCATTTGAAAAATTGGATAAAATTATTGAGAGTTATAAAATTAGTATTAATAGCAAACTTCCTTTTGTTAGTGGTGCTATTGGTTACTTTTCTTATGATATAGGAAGAGTGTTAGAGGATCTTCCAGATGAATCAAAGGAAGATTTTAGTATACCAGATAGCATTTTTATTTTCTTTGACAATCTAATAATATTTGATTTACAAAATAAAAAAACTTATATAACTTCAGTTGGACAACTTGAAGAAGCTAAAAATAGTATACTTAATATAGAAAAGTGTCTAGAGAATTATATTGAGGGGCTTCCAGTAAATTTAGAAAAAACAAATAATGAATTCTTTTCAAATTTCGATAAGGAAGAGTATAAAAAAGCTATAGCATCTCTTAAAGAATATATAAGAAGTGGAGATGTATATATAGCTAATATGACTAGAAGGATATGGTGTAATAATAATGAAAAGCCATATGAAATATATAGAAAATTGAGAAATACAAATAAAGCACCATTTTCAGCATATATGAATTTTAAGGATTTTCAAATAATAAGTTCTTCACCTGAAAGATTTTTATCAATTTTAGATGGTAAGGTTCAAACAAGGCCGATTAAAGGAACTAGACCTAGAGGAAAAGATTATGAGGAAGATGAGAGAAATAGAAATGAGTTAATGGCTTCGGAAAAAGATAAATCCGAGCTTTTAATGATTGTTGATTTAGAAAGAAATGATCTGAGTAAAGTTTGTAAACCTAAATCAGTAAAAGTTACAGAACTTTTTAAGTTAGAGGAGTATGAGACTGTATTTCATCTTGTGGCAACAATAGAAGGAAGATTAAGAGAAAATGTGTCTTCAGTAAAGTGCATAAGGGAGTGTTTTCCGGGTGGATCAATTACAGGAGCGCCTAAAATACGCGCAATGGAAATAATAGAGGAGCTTGAGAAGCTAAAAAGAAATATATATACAGGGTCTATAGGATACTTCGATTTAAGAGGAAATAGTGATTTTAATATAGTTATTAGAACTATTATAAGAAAAGGTAATAAAGCGTATTTAGGAGTTGGTGGAGGAATAACATGGGAATCTATTGAAGAAGAGGAGTGGTTAGAGACAATAGACAAAGCTAAAGCGTTGATGGAGGTATTATAGTGAGAAGGATAGTTCATAATTATGATAAAGTAATGCTTGACGATGGATTATTTTTTGGAAGAGGAATATTTGAAACAATTCTTTGTAAGGAAAAACCAATATATTTAGAAGAGCATTTACAGAGATTAAAAAAAGATATGATGGAATTAAATTTACAGCCATTAGTGGAAGAAAAATTTTTAAGAGATCATTTAAATAAGTTGGAGATAAAAAACAAAGTATTAAAAATAACTGTTACACCTTTAAACATTATAATAACCGAAAGAGAAATTGCATATAAAAATGACGATTATAAAAAAGGAATGTTGTTAACAATTTCAAAGGTAAGACGTAACAGTACTTCAAGATTGGCCTCTATCAAATCTACATGCTATATAGAAAACATAATTGAAAAAGAGAATGCTAAGAAATTAGGCTACGATGATGTGATATTTTTAAATGAAAAAGGTAATGTTACAGAAACGAGCTGTGCAAATATATTTATGATAAAAAATAATGAAATTTTTACTCCAAATAGTGAAGATGGATTATTAAAAGGTATAATAAGAGATAAGATTATGAAAAAATTTAAGGTGACTGAAAAAAGCATTACTATAGATGATTTAACACATTCAGAAGAGGTAATTATAACAAATAGTATAATGGGGGCAATGTCTATAAAACAGATTAATGAAATTAAATATAATAGTGAAAAGTTTAGACATATATTTAATGAAAATTTGAGAAATTAGAATAATACTTATAATTAAAACAAAGAACAAATTTCTGGTTTATGAAGATTTTGATATATATATTGAAATTCACAATCGCGACTAAAATCCTTACAATATTTTTAGAATTATTATGAAAAATTATTTTTGCAATATATACATTTATAAAAAACTTGAAAGAATACTTAGATATTTCTTTCAAGTTTTTATATTTGGCAAATTAATATAAGTGATTCTTAATTAATAATAAATCTGACAAGTTAAAATATATAATAGGGGTTTTTTAGCAACAACACATATTATTGTGTATAATTTGGAAATAAAATTGTGAAATTTTTATTATTCAGTAAGTATTTGCTTAGATAAGTATGCTTAATTATGATAAGATATATTTAGGCATAATTAAAAAAACAATAAGTTCATCTGTCGAGTCCATTTTTTGCCTAATGAAAAATAATCATGGCATTTTGAATTTGTTATTTTATTTCATATGCCTTATCAGAACTATGAAAATATATAAGGAAGATATAGTATGAATTAGTATAGTTGTTATGGAGAGTTTTATGAGAAAAGATAAGTACATATTGAATATAATTGATGAGATAAGAGGAGTTTTAAGTAAAAATAATTATAGAGAGAATAGATACAATAAGGATATAGCATGGTTTGAAGAACGAAAAAGTATTTATGATGATAATATAATACGAATTGCTATTATGGGGATAACTAGTAGTGGAAAATCTACTTTAGTAAATGCACTTCTTGGTGAAAAGATTTTACCAATGGCTATAAGGCCTAGTTCAAGTATTATAATTACGGCATCAAAAGGACTAAAGAGACAAGCCGTTATTTATTTTAAGGATAGTGGACCTAAAATATTAGAGACGGAAGATCTAAATGAAGATGCTATAGCAGAATATGCGGATGAGAGCAGGAATCCTGGAAATACGCTTAATGTTACTCAGATTGATATAAAAACACCTTATTTTATGTTAGATGAGAAAATACATATAATCGATAGTCCAGGATTAGATGCATGGAACTTAGAAAATCATGAAAAATTGACATTGGAGATATTACTTCCAACTATAGATATATGTATATTTGTGACTACGGTTAAGGCTAATAGTGATGCAACGAATGCTGAAAAAATTAAGATAGTAAGTGAGAAAGACAAGCAGATAATCCTAGTACAAAACATGATAGATTCAATTGAAGAAAAGATTGGCAGGAATGGAATAGTTGAAGAAGATAAAGTTACTATATTAAAAAAGTATAAAAAGAGAGCAGAGAGGCTCTTAATGGAAATTACAGATGATAAAGAAATATCGGAAGTTATTCAAATATCAGCACTTAATGGACTTTTGGGAATTGTAGATAAAGATAAGGAAAGATATGATAATTCTAATTTTGAAATCTTTATTAATGCTATAGAAAATTGTGCGGAAAATACTATTCCAAAGCTTAATGGACGGAGAGCTGAAAGTCTAATAGAAAAAATTAATAGCATAATTTCAACTGATCAAGAAATTATAAAGGGAAATAATTTAGGTGAAATAGAAGATTTAATAAAAGTAAGTAATAAAGAGCTTGATAATCTTGCAAATAAATTTGAGACTGCTCAGAATGAAATAGCTGAAAAGATTAAAGAAATTGAAAACATTACTTCAGATATAATAAAGGAAATATCATCTGTATCATCTGAAAATATTGAAGATTATTTAGACATAGTAGATAGAATTAACAATAAAAATTTATATATTGAAAGTGATATTTTAAGCACTGTTAAGAGGTGTGAAAAAGATAAAAGAAGAATATATGATAGTCTTAATTTAGATATAAGATCCTCTTATGTTTTGCCGAGTATCGAAAGTAAAAATATTGAGATTAAGCATAAATATGAAGAAAGAACTGTGTTATTTAAGAAAGAAGGGGTTCTAAATAAGGGGAAAAGATTATTGTCTAATATATTTGACAAGGACTGGGGATATAAAGAAGTAGGATATGACGAGAGAATAATTGATAAAGATGAGACTATTAAGAGGGCCCAAAAAATATGTAGTGAAAATAAGAATAAATATATAAGTATATTAAAGGAATGGAGTAATCAATATACAAAAGCAATAGATACTTTCTATGAGGAAGTATCAAGAAGAACAGAAGAATTTGAAGAAAAAAAAGAGCAAAATATAGAGCTTTATGATATAGGAGAAGTAACTAAGGATCTAATAGGTATTAAAGACAAGCTTTCTAATTTAAGAGTTGATGTGAAAAATGAGGTAGCATAACAAGTGATAATTATGAAAAAAATATTTCATACAGTATTTCAAGGTTACATTATAACTTTTATATGCTGAGTAATAAAATTTTAGAAAAGAACTACCTATTAGTTGGAAAATATATAAATAAAAAGTGTGAAGAAAAGTCTAACAGTATGGGCCTAAAGCTTTTTTGGACATGGGATATAGATTCTTGCAGAGATTTCATTTCTAGAATGTATGGAATTGATCTAGATCTTGAAGAATGTGAATTAATAAAGAGAGAAGGTTTATATAGTTTTGAAGATATAGCTATTATCTATGAATCTGGAAAAGGTACGCTTAAATTTTATGAAAAACTTAAACAGATAAAAGATATGACTTATAGTATGTTTATTATTTTTAATGGAATACAAATTGGAAATTCTAAGAAGCAGATTTTAGAAAGCAGAAATTTAAACTATTTCTTTAAGGAAAATAGTAATTTATCAGTGAATTTAGTAATAGATTCATGCAGAGAATTTATAAATGCAAATAATATAGAGGAGCTTCTGATAGAAGTTAAAAACCTAAAAGATAAAGTTATTAGTAGGTTTAGTAGTATAAGGCCTGAATATATATTAATTAATTCCAAAAATCCAATATATAATATGGCATTAATAGAATCACAGGAAATTCATGAATTTTTGATAAGTGATTATAAAGTTATAAAAGAAAAACTGATTGAAAATCCTTTGTCAAGAGGAGTAGAAGAACAAGAAACTATTGAAAAGATTTTAAGCTATTTTTTGAATACCTCTAAAGAGGAAGGAGTATGAATGAATATATGGAAGAAAGATCAATTTTAATTCAAAGCGATGAAGTTACAAAAAATATAATGGGCGAAATACAGGATGATATGTTAAGTTTACTTACAAGAGCATCTAGAAATATGACAGAAGAGCTAACTGAAAAATTAAAGCCAGTTGAGAGAAAAATAAATGACTTGCGAGAAAATTTTCAAGAGTTTCATGAAGAAGAATTCGAAGAAAAACTTGAAGATTTAAATAAAAGCATATTAAAGATAAGAGAAATGACAGAAACGAAATTGGAAGCAGTAATACAAAAGAGTGTGGAAGAGCAAAGTAAGGTATTATTTGAATCTATAGAAGAAAGATTGGCAATATTAGGATTAAAAGTAGTAAAAGATGCGGCAAGTAATAAAGAAGCGATTTTAGATAAATTAGATAATATTAACTTAGATAAGATAGAAGAAAAAGTAGACTTGGTTGAAAAATCTATTGAAAATAAAGTTGAATCTTTAGACAAATCTATAGAATATAATCTAATTAATAATAAAAATTCAATTTTAGGAAAAATTAAGGATATTGACAGTAAAATTGAAGATAAAGATAGTATAATAGAATTAATAAGTAAATTAGAAGATGAGCTTAATAATAAGATTGATTATATACAAGAAGAGGTAGAGTGGGGAAATAAATCATTCTTTTCTAAGCTTTTTGGAAGAAGGAGATAATAGGAAATGACATATATAAATTTAATAGAAGATGAAAGGTTTTCTAACTTATTAGAAAAATATCTTAATAATGATAAGCAAGGTATAGATTATAACAGATACTTTGAACATTTTATTGAGAATTTGAATAAGAAAGAAATAATGGTTCCTGTTTTAGGGATTCAAGGTGCAGGAAAGAGTAGTTTTTTAAATGCCATACTAATGGAGGAAAATGTATTACCCACAGATGTTGATGAAACAACTTGCGTACCAGTTGAGGTTAGATATGGAGAAAATACTGATGAAGCTGTAGTATATTATCTAAACGGAAGAAAAGAGCATATACGCATAAAAGAATTGGAAAAATATGTACATAATGATTATAATGAAGCCAATAATCTTAAAGTATCGAAAATAGTATTATATAACAAGAGCGATGTTTTAAAAGATGATATAGTACTTGTAGATTTGCCTGGTGTTGGAAGTTTGACCCCACAAAATCAGAAGACTACTTTAGAATATGTAGACAAGCTAACAGCAGGAATATTTTTAATTAGGACAAATCCACCAATTACAAGATCGGAGAAAAGCTTTATAAATGCTTTGTGGCCTAAATTAGCTAATACTATTTTTGTTCAAAATAAATGGAATGATGAAAGTGTTGAAGATGCAAATGAGGCAAGAGAACATAACTCTGGCGTATTAAGTAGTATAAGTTATTCTCATAATGAAGAAAGAGATATAAAAGTTGATATAGTAAATGTTTATGAGGCTGTAAAAGGGAAATTCACTGGAGATGAAGCAGCTTATAATAATTCAGGAATAGTTAATGTAATAGAAGAAATTAAAAATATTTCAAAGGAATATAATAAAGATTTAATGAAGGTCTTAAGCCAAAGAGTTAATGAAGTTTTAGAAAACATTAATGATAGGATAAATACTTATAAAACTTTAGCATTAAATAAGGACAATCAAAATACTTTAGAAAAGGAAGAAAGAATCAAAGAGATAAAAACAATGTTATCGGAGAATAAAAGAAAATTAAGAGATTTTCGAACTTATGCAGAAGATGAAATGAATAATATTATAGATAATTCATCTAAAGTAATAAAAGAGAACATTGAAAATTTACGAGTAGAATTAAGAAGAATTATAAATAAAGGAATAGTTGATGGCAATAGACTTAGCTTAATATATAAAGAGACGTCCGATAAAGCGATAAATGATATAATGGATGAGATTTTGAACAGTATTGGTGAATTTATAAAAAATATAAATAGCAGATTTGAAAATATAAGAATAAAAGGTTTTAATGGAACCTATGAGAATATATCATTCTTTAATAAAAAGAGTTCAATAAAATATGAAAAGTCAATTCCAGCATTACTTGGGGTATCAACCGGAGTAATTGGGACAGTTGGAGCAGTAGGAATGCTTGGTGGTCCTGTAGGAATTTTGGTTGGGATGGGAATAAGTTTAGCCTTTTCTTTGATTGGAGATCATATGAGGAAAAAAATAGTTGAAAGTAGAGCTAATTATACTTTAAAAGATTTGGAGCCAATGATAGAAGATTTAGAAATATATTTAAAAGAAGAAATAACTGGAGATTTAATGGCAAAACAAAAGGAAATAGACGAATCTATAAAGGCAATGAAATCTAATTTAGAAAATGTCTTTAAACAAGATGTGGAAGACTTGGAAAAACAGTATGAAACTACTTATAACGAAGAAAGTATTTTAGAATTTGAAAAAGATTTAAAAATATTAAGGGAATTAATCGAGGAATATAAGGAGAAATAAATATTATGAATATTTTTAAAAACTGCGTTGATAGACAAAACAGGATTGATAAGGTAGTTAATATTCTTGATAATGATGAAATTACATCGAAGAATTTATTAATAAAGGATAGAATAATTAATCCAGCTCACTATATTGTCATGCTAGGGGAAACTAGCTCAGGAAAAAGTGCGTTAATAAACAGTATTTTTCAAAGGAAAATACTAGTGGAGAGTGTTAAACCAACAACTGGAATTGTCACAGAAGTTATAATAGACGAGAGTTCTGAAGAAACCTTATTTGCTATAAATAATGATTTAAGCATAGATGTTTTGGATGATGATAGTTTTTCGAATTTTACAGTAAAACCAGATGGTAATATAAATAGATTAAGATATATTGGACCATGTAAAGATTCGAGATATTCTGGAATGAGGATTTTCGATACTCCTGGATATGGATCACTTGTTGAAAGGCACGAAGAAGTTTTAAAGAATTTTATACCAGAAAGTGATTTTATAATATATGTTGTGTCGTATAAAACTGGAGTTGGAGAAGACGATTTTCAGTTTTTAAAGTATGTTAGCGAAATTATAAACAATAAT
Source organism: Clostridium sp. MF28 (assembly GCF_002969175.1). Classification (NCBI taxonomy): domain Bacteria; kingdom Bacillati; phylum Bacillota; class Clostridia; order Eubacteriales; family Clostridiaceae; genus Clostridium; species Clostridium sp. MF28. The sequence continues at coordinate 1,994,446 of NZ_CP014331.1, read as the reverse complement.
GTGGAAGTTGTACTCGCAGTAAATATGTGCCCACAAAATATAGATATGGATAATAAAAGAATCAATGAAATTAGAAATAGCGTTTGTGAATGTATCCATAAAGATATAGAAACATTTTTTATTGAAAGCAGTATTGAAAAGAATCCTGACACAGATAAGCTCTGGAACTATATATACAAAAAAGTTAATGATCCAGATAAAGAAGGAGAGCTTTCAGAAACTCTAAAGAATTATCAGGATTACTTATTGCGTGAATGCGATATAAAAATCAGTTCTAGAATTGCGGAAATAGAATGTAAAAAAGAAGAGGTAGTAGAAAAAGCTAATGTAATTAAGGAATTCTTAGATAAAAAAGATGAGATACTAGATGTTATAGAAAACGGATTTGTAAAAATAAAATTAAAAGCAGTAAGGCTTATAGGAAAATCCGATATGAAAATCAAAGAGAATATTACGAACTATATATACGATGAAAGCAAATGGTCAATGAAGGAAGAAACCTTCACCTTAATGCAGCACTACTATGTTCCAAAGTTAACAAGCGAGGAAACTGAAAACTTAAATACCTATATTGAAGATGAAGTTATTAATTTAGATAGAGAAGTTGAGAACATTCTAAACACAGAAATTATTAAGCTAAAGGAGAATGTTAAAAGAAGTACACCTTCATATAACAAGGTTGTAGAAGATATAATAGAAAAGCATAGAGGTGATTCTATTGAAAGAGCTACAGGAGAAATGTTTAGGACAGTATATAAAGGTAAATTCAATAATTCAGAAAAGGATTATGCTATTAGTAAAAATTTAAAGAAGCTTTCTAATACATTTGAAAAATCATCTGTTGGAGAAGTTAATAATAATTTAAATCACTTATTAAAAACAATAAGGGCTACATCTTTAAAGGGAATTACTGAATCTTTAAATGTTTTTACGGATTCTATATTCTTTTTATATGATTCTTTAACATGGCAGAAAAAGATAAATGAAATATCTGTAACTGCTATAGATAATTGGGCGAATAATATTGAAGGGTCTTTAAGAAAATACTTAGATGAACTGAAAGAAATAAGTAAAGAAGAAGTATTAGTTTTATTTGATGAATTAAGTGAGGAATTCACCAATACAAAAGATGAATTAAAAAATATAAGTTCCGAAGAATTAGTTAGATTAAAGAAGGAAATAGAATTTTTATTATATAAATGCCTGCTTATAAATATGACAAAGTAATGACAGATTTGAGCAAATAAGAATTTTTAATGTATTTAAAGGGGATAGAATATAGGGTTCTGCAATGAGAGTTGAACTTATATGGATATCAGCCGAAATTGAATACATATTTGTTCCATATGAATATAAAATTTCGCTGCTTGATATATTTCAAATTTTCAATAAGGAACCCTTTATAAACCTTGATCTATAGGAAGGTAGTCAATTAAAGTTATATTTTGAGGCGATATTCTCTGAAATTAGTATGCCAGAATGTTTATAGGATAAACATTGAAATTAGCAATATAAGAGTTTATTAATAAATATAAATAACGATGTATATGCAAATGTGCATATACATCGTTATTTGCGCTCACATAGAAGTATCTTATTTATAACTTATTAACTAATTAGAAATAATTAAATATCAAGTTTATTTTTATAAGTAAAGTTGATTGAATCTATAGATAATTTCTTACATTAAATATTTTTCCGTTTTTAACATAAACCCTCGGAATTCTATATTTAAGCATGCAAAGTATTTCGTAATTTATTGTTCCCATTATTTCTGCGAAATTATCTGCATTAAATCTGAGCCCATTTTGTTCACCAAGAATTATAACTTCATCACCAACTTTTATATCACCATTAATATCTGTAATATCTATCATACATTGATCCATGCATATTCTTCCGACAATAGGAGCAAATTGTCCATTTATAATGACTTTGGCATTTTTAGCTAGTAATCTAGAATAACCATCTGCATATCCTATTGGTATAGTAGCGATTAAACTTTTTCGCTCAGTCTTAAAAGTTCTTCCATAACTTATAGACATACCTGCATCCATTTCTTGAACACGTGTTATAGTTGCTTTTAATGTCAATGCTGGTTTTAAAGAAAGATTTTCTTTTTTTACTTCATTTGATGGATAATATCCGTAAAGTATGATTCCAGCACGAACAGCATCTAGGTAAGTTTCTGGCATGTCCATGATTGCACCGCTATTAGAGACGTGTTTTATAGGAATTTCTATATTAAGATTTGAAAGTTTCTTTAGCAAATCCGTAAATTTTTCAAATTGTTCATTAGTATATTCTTTATCCTTCTCATCAGAAGTAGAAAAATGAGTAAATATTCCGATTACTTCTAGTCCTTCTAAAGAACAGATCTTACAAATATCATCTATTGCTTTTTCAGTTGGTAGAAATCCTATTCTTCCCATTCCAGTATCAATCGCTATGTGAATTTTAGCTTTTTTATTAAGGTTTAATGCTGTTTTTGATAATTCTTTCGCATAATCTAAGTCGTATACAGTTTGTTCAAGATCATATTTTATTAATTCTTCATTTAGATACGAAGGGGTATATCCGAGTATCATAATAGGGGCTTTTATATTATCATTTCTGAGTTCAATTCCTTCTGTTAGGACTGCTACGGCAAGTCTTGATGCACCATTTTCAAGTAAAGTTGGAGCCACATCTAAAGCTCCATGACCATAACAATCCGCTTTAACGACCGCGATTACCTCTTTATCTTTGGCTAAGTTTTTTATATTTTTCATATTATAAGCTATTGCATCTAAATCTATTTCTGCATATACAGGTCTAAGTATCTTTTGCATTTGCCTACACCTCACAATTATTATTTATATTAAAAACTATGTTTAGTATCTTTAATCGCTATTGATTATAAACTAATTTAAGTATTCTTACAAAATATATTTTAGTTAATAGATAGAAATAAAAAAAGAACCACTAATGTTAGAATTTATATATACAGTGGTTTTTATACTATTTTCTACCTGTTTAATTAGGAATTTTTAATATTTTATATGTTCTTTTTGCAAAAAATTATATGGATAAATAACTGTGAATTAACATACATTATTTTACATAGTGAGTTATTTATGTAATCAATGTTAAAACAAAGGAGAAAATGATTACATGTAGAATAATAGATACTAATAAGAGAAATCTTGACTCATAGTGGTCTTGATATAAAAGGTACCTAATTTATATATAATAGGAGGGTGGATGATCATGGTAAATCAAAAGGAAATAAAAAAACTAGATGATATTTTAATTTCTAACAATTATGACAAGACACAAATTATTACTATTATGCAGGAAATTCAGAAGGAATACCGGTACCTGCCAGAAGAGGCGTTATGCTATATAGCAAAAGAACTTAAGATTAGTGAAGCTAAAGTATATGGAGTAGCAACATTTTATGAAAATTTCTCTTTAGAACCGAAAGGAAAATACGTGATTAGAATTTGTGATGGAACTGCCTGCCACGTAAGGAAATCAGATCCTATTCTTAGTGAGTTTAAGAGTGAATTAGGACTTTCAGAGAAAAAACTTACAACCGATGATATGCATTTTACAGTAGAAACAGTATCGTGTCTAGGAGCATGTGGACTAGCTCCAGTCTGCACTGTAAACGATGTAGTATATCCGTCAATGACACCAGAGAAAGCAAGAAAGCTAGTGAAGCAGTTAAAGGAGGAGTTGTCAAATGAGAATTAATACAAGAGAAGAGCTGAATGATATAAGTTCAAAATATAAGGCTGCTTTAGTTAGACAACGTAAGCAAATATTAGTATGTGCAGGTACTGGATGTGTAGCAGGTGGATCACTAAACATTTATAGAAGATTTAAGGAGATAATAAAAGAAAAGGGATTAGAGGTTACATTAGAATTAAAGGAAGAACCACATGACAACACTATAGGTTTGAAAAAGAGTGGATGTCATGGATTTTGTGAAATGGGACCTTTAATACGAATTGAACCAGAGGGATGGCTATATATAAAGGTAAGTATAGATGATTGCGAAGAAATTATTGAAAAAAGTATTATTGGGAATGAAGTAGTTACTGGTTTAAGTTATAAGGATGGAGATAAGCTTTATAGTAAGCAAGAAGATATTCCGTTTTATAAAAAGCAAACTCGTGTAGCCTTAAATAATTGTGGTCATATTAATGCGGAGTCTATTGAAGAATATTTGGCAGAAGGTGGCTATAGTGCTACTGCGAAAGCTCTTTTTGACATGACTTCTGAAGAAATTATTAATGAAATGTCTGAGGCGCATTTAAGAGGGCGCGGAGGCGGAGGATTTCCCACAGGAAAGAAATGGGATCAGGTATTAAGGCAGACAGAATCAGAAAAATACATTGTATGTAATGGTGATGAAGGTGATCCGGGAGCATTTATGGATAGAAGTATGATGGAAGGAAATCCTCACGGTGTTATTGAGGGGATGATTATTGCAGGAATTGCAACAAAAGCACACAATGGATATATATATGTTCGTGCAGAATATCCTCTTGCAGTAAAAAGATTGCGCATAGCTATTGAACAAGCTATGGAAAAAGGACTTTTGGGTGATAATATATTAAATTCAGGTTTTGATTTTCATATTCAGATTAATCAGGGAGCAGGAGCATTTGTATGTGGGGAAGGTAGTGCACTGACAGCTTCGATTGAGGGAAATCGAGGTATGCCTAGAGTTAAGCCTCCAAGAACTGTAGAACAAGGATTGTTTGGTAAACCAACAGTACTGAATAATGTAGAAACATTTTGTAATGTATCCCCAATAATTAACAAAGGGGTACAATGGTATAAAACTATGGGAACTGAAAATAATTATGGAACTAAAGCATTTGCTCTTACGGGAAATGTTAATAATACAGGATTAATAGAAGTTCCTATGGGGACAACATTGAGAAAGATCATATTTGATATTGGAGGAGGAGTAAAAGGAGGAGAATTTAAGGCAGTCCAAATTGGTGGACCATCTGGTGGTTGTTTATGCCTTCGTGAAAATCATCTTGATTTAACTTTGGATTTTGATTCGTTAAAGAAAGTAGGTGCCATGATTGGGAGCGGAGGCCTAGTGGTTATGAATGATAAAAATTGTATGGTTGAAATGGCACGTTTCTTTATGAATTTCACTCAAAATGAATCCTGTGGTAAATGTATACCATGTAGAGAAGGTACTAGAAGAATGTTAGAAATACTTAATGATATAGTAGAGGGTAAAGGTACTTTGGAGGATATTGATACATTAGAAGAATTAGCAGAAACTATTTCCGATACGGCGCTTTGTGGACTTGGAAAGAGCGCAGCATTTCCAGTTAGAAGCACATTGAGATATTTTAGAGATGAATATATAGAACATGTTGTAGATAAAAAGTGTTCAGGGGGTGTATGCAAGTCACTAATTTCATATGAGATTGATAAGGAAAAATGCAGAGGTTGTTCAAAGTGTGCTAAGGGATGTCCTGTAGGAGCTATTACAGGAGAAATAAAGAAATCATATGCCATTGATAAGTCAAAATGCATTAAATGTGGTAATTGCATTGAAAGCTGTGTATTTAAGGCGATTAGAGTAATTTAAATATTTCTTCCATAATATTATCTCTTCTCATTATCTATCATATGAAATTTATAAATTACAGAAAGGATGGTAAGAAACTATGTCAAAATATATGGTCATTGATGGCAATAGGATAGAATTTGATAAAGAAAAGAATATCTTAGATTTAGTTAGAAAAGCAGGAATTGATTTACCTACTCTTTGTTACTATACAGATTTATCAGTTTATGGGGCATGCAGAATGTGTGTAGTGGAGGATGAAAGAGGTAGCATTTTAACATCTTGCTCTACACCACCAAAAGATGCGATGTCAATTAGAACTAATACACCAAAGCTTCAAAAGTATCGTAAGGTAATTTTAGAATTGTTGCTTGCAACACATTGTAGAGATTGCACTATATGTGAAAAGAATGGAAAGTGTAAGTTACAAAAATTAGCATCACGTTTTGGTTTGACGGATATTAGATTTAAAAGCATTCAGGGAAAAAAAGCTTTAGATACGTCATCTAAAGCAATCATTAGAGATCCTAATAAATGCATTTTATGTGGAGACTGTGTTAGGATGTGTAGTGAAATACAAAGTGTAGGAGCGATTGATTTCGTCAATAGGGGTTCAAATATGGTAGTAAGTCCAGCGTTTGGGAAAAGCCTTGCAGAGACAGATTGTGTGAATTGTGGGCAATGTGCAACTGTATGTCCGACAGGAGCAATAGTTGTTAAGAGTGATATTAAAAATGTTTGGAAATCAATATATAACCCTAAGCAGAGGGTTGTAGCACAAGTTGCTCCTGCAGTGCGAGTCGCTTTAGGTGAAGAATTCGGCATAGAATCTGGTGAAAATGTTATGGGGAAAATTGTTGCAGCCATGAGAAAATTAGGCTTTGAAAATATTTATGATACTTCTCTAAGTGCTGATTTAACAGTAATTGAAGAATCAAAAGAATTCTTAAAGAAGTTAGAGTCTGATGATAATAAATTTCCACTATTTACTTCTTGTTGCCCAGCATGGGTAAGATATGTAGAAAATAAATATCCTGAGCTATTGCCGTATGTATCTAGTTGTAAATCACCAATGGAGATGTTTGGGGCTGTTGTTAAGGCGTATTTCAAAGAAAAAGATTCTTTAGAGAATAGAGAAACAATATCTGTAGCAGTTATGCCGTGCACAGCTAAAAAAGCAGAGGCGGCTAGAGAAGAATTTATAAGGGATAATATTCCGGATGTTGATTATGTAATTACTACAGCGGAACTATGTGCAATGATAAAAGAAATTGGAATACAGTTTGATGAAATTGAGGCAGAAGCATCAGATATACCACTATCTCTTTACTCAGGCGCAGGAGTAATATTTGGTGTTACGGGAGGAGTAACGGAAGCTGTTATCCGTGAAGTTGTTAAAGATAAATCTTCAAGAGTATTAAAGGACATAGAATTTATAGGTGTTCGAGGTATGAAAGGAGTAAAAACATGTGAACTTCAAGTTAAAGATGAATCCATTAGAATCGGTATTGTTAGTGGACTTAGAAATGCAGAAGATTTAATTGGAAAAATTAAGAGTGGGGAAGAACATTTTGACTTTATAGAAGTTATGGCATGTCCTGGAGGATGTATAGCTGGTGCGGGGCAACCTTTTGGATTAATGGAAGAGAAAAATGAAAGGGCAAAGGGACTATATAAGATAGATAAGGTTACGCAAATTAAAAGAAGCGAAGAAAATCTAGTGGTTAAATCTTTATATGAAGGATTGCTAAAGAATAGGACGAAAGAATTACTACATGTTCATTATGATAAAAGTGAACATTAAAATATGAATTCGCAGAAGGATTAATAGAAATATCAACGTATACTTGTGAAATATAATTAGGGTATATTGAGATTAGTTAGGTATTTTGGCAATCATAAAATTAAAAGCTATACATCAAGCAAGAGTATAGCTTTTTTAGACTATTACAAATAATTATTATAGTCTAATTGTTTTAGGACCACTAGAAAAAGAATTAAATGTTACAACGGCATCTTCTAGATAAAACACTTCAAAGATGTTATCATCTAAGCTATACATTTTTTTCAAGGATGGAACTGATTCTAACATAGCTGATTTTACTTCTGTACTGGAATCAAAAACTGCTTTTCCAGTTAAACGAATCCATTCACCTTTAGGAGAAGTCGTGGATATTTCAACCTTAGGATTTGCAACTAACTGTTCAAAAACAGATTTAGTGTTATTTGTTGCAAAATATAATTTGTCATTATATTTCATTACTGCACCAAAAGGTCGTACTCTTGGTTGATCACCATCCATAGTTGCAATATAGAAGGTAGGGTTGTTAAGTAAAAATTCTAATACTTCATTCATCTTAATTGCTCCTTAAATTTTAATATGTTATAATCTCTTTGTACATAATATAGGTTATTACCGTGATTTTTTCAAGTAGGATTATTTTAAATACATAGTATCATAAATATACTAAGGGGAGTACATGATGGAGGAAGAATATAATTTATTCGGTAAATGTCCGTTTGTAACAGCACAAAAAATTATTGCAGGTAAATGGGAAATAGTAATTTTACATAATTTAAGTACAAAAACGCTTCGTTTTGGAGAATTACAAAGATTATTGCCTGAACTAAAGCAAGCTACATTAACAAAACAGCTTCGTAGTTTGGAAGAGTATGGGTTGGTAAATCGTAAGGTTTTTCCCCAGGTACCGCCAAAAGTTGAGTATTCATTAACTGAGATAGGAAAAGAATTTAAATTGGTTTTGGATAGCATATCTATTTGGGGAGAAAAATATATCGATCATATAAAATCGGCTGAAGTTTCAGAAAGTTAAATATAATTATATATTAGGAATGTTATGATTTAATATTTTAAATTATAACATTCCTAATTTTTTTGAGTTTAGATATATACCCTGAAATATGTGTCTTAAATATTTAGATCATATTAAAGGTTGTAATTTTATTAACATTAATGTCAACCTAAAACACAATAACTATAAACCTAATTAAACAAGTAACAAAATTAATATTCATATTAATTTGTCTTTTTGTATATTATTAGTAAGTTTAAGTTTAGAGAAAACTTTTTCTAGGCTAACATATGTATAATAATTTAGACATAGCTGTTGGTAACATAAAAATACCCCAAATATAGTAAAATTGGATGGTGAGAAATATGGAAAAGAATTTTCATACTGCAAGAGGATATGAAAATATAAATTTGACAAGAAAATTGCTTACTCCTTCAATGGAAGATTATTTAGAAATGATCTATAGATGCAGCATGGAAGAAAAAGTAGTTAGGCTAAACAAAATAGCACAAATGCTGAATGTTCGCGATTCATCAGCATCTAGAATGATGAAAAAGTTTGGAGAATTATCTCTTATAAAATATGAAAGGTACGGAGTAATAATTCTTACTGAGGAAGGAATAAATATAGGTAAGTATTTGCTTGAAAGGCATAATATAGTAAAGAAGTTTTTGGAATATTTAGAGTGTAAACAGGATATTTTAGAAGAAACAGAATTGATTGAGCATATTATTAGCAGCGAAACTATTAATAATATAGATATGCTAAATATGTTCTTTGCTGAGAACATAGATGTGTTAGAAAGGTATAGAAATTTTAAAAAGAGAAATAAAGAATAGTAAATATAATTTTTTGAGGTCTTATAAAGTATGAGATAATTTGTAAATAAATTTATGTATATTGAGTATTAGGCATTACCTAGTAAGATAATATAGGATGTTTTGTAAAAGAATGAACTTGTTTAAAAATAAATGGGTAAATAAAGCATACATTATTTATTCTATACATTTGTATAATGATAACGGGGTGAGACGTTATTATGGAAATGCAGAAAAATAAACACAAAAAACTTTTAATAGGCATTATAGTTTCATGTTTTACTTTACTTGCCATATATTTGGGGCTGGCAATCTATTTTATGAACCACTTTTATTTCGGTTCTACGGTTAATTGTATTAATGTTTCGGGTAAGACTGTACAAGAAGTAGATGAAGAAATGCCAAACGAAATAACAAATTATACTTTGAAATTAAAGGAAAGAGGAAATAATGAAGAACAAGTTAAAGGAAATGAGATAAATCTTAAGTATAATCCAGATGGAAAAGTTCAGGAACTAAAAGATAAGCAAAATCCATTTAATTGGCTTATGTCATTATTGGGAACCAATGATTCTACGATAACAAATGTAGTTACTTATGATGATGAGTTACTAAAAAAAAGCATTGATAATCTTTCATGTTTTAATAGTAATAACGTAAATGAACCACAAAACCCTAGTTTTGAATATACAGATGATGGATATAAAATTACTGATGAGGTATATGGTAATAAAATTGATAAGATAGCGCTACATGATAGTATTGTGAATGCAATTCTTAATGGGAAAACAACATTAGATTTGGATTCGGAGGATTGTTATGAAAAGCCTCAATATACTTCAAAATCTCAGGAGGTTATTAATACTAAAGATACCCTTAATAAATATGTATCCTCTAAAATAACATATAATTTTGGTGATAAGACCGAAGTAATAGATGGATCTATAATAAACAAATGGATTAACGTAAATAATAGTTTAGAAATTACACTTGATGAACCAAAAATCAAAGAATATCTAAACAGCATATTGAATAATTACAATACAGTTGGTAAGACAAGAAATTTTGTTACATCGCTAGGTGCCACTGTGCAAGTTAGCGGAGGAGATTACGGTTGGTTAATTAATAATAATGATGAGGAAAAAGAATTAATTTCAAGTATAAAAGAGGGACAATCTGTAAGAAAAGAGCCTAAATATACACAATCAGCAATGTCTCCTGGGAGTAATGACATTGGCAATACTTATGTAGAAGTAAATATGAGCAAGCAGCACGTATGGTTTTATAAGAATGGTTCTTTAATAGTAGAGGGAGATGTGGTTACAGGAAATGTAGGCAATAATACGTCAACACCTACTGGGGTATATTCATTAAAATACAAGCAAAGAGATGCTACTTTAAAAGGTCAGGGATATAGCAGCCCAGTTAATTTTTGGATGCCCTTTAATGGAGGAATAGGCATTCATGATGCAAGTTGGAGATCAGTATTTGGAGGAAGAATTTATTTGACAAATGGTTCTCATGGATGCGTAAATTCTCCATATTATCTAGCTAATACTATATTTAATAATATTAATGAGGGAACGCCTGTGGTTTGTTATTATTAAATTTCTATAAAATCATCAATTTAGAACTTAATAGACTAAGATTAAAAATGAGACTAGCTTTTAGCTGGTCTTTTGCAGCTGCTAGAATAATATATTTAACTATAGTGATTTTGTTTAAAGGAGTGGCTTTATTTGCCTAGAGAAATAAATTTTATTCAACCAGATAATCCAACTGATGAAGAAAGGCATGAAATGTTAAGGATAACTTTAGAGCAAGCGAATCGTATTGAAGATTTTAATAATATAGTTGAATTATTAAGTCCACCGCAAGATATTACAACAATTTTACCGCCTGGAAGTTGCTCAGGCATTAAGGTTGGGATAATAGGAGGAGGTATTGCAGGTTTAGCCTCAGCCTTTGAACTTAGAAAACTAGGTTTTGATATTACTATTTTTGAAACAGAAGAGAAGCGAATTGGAGGTCGGGTCTATACCTATTATTTTGATGAGGAGAAAAAACTTTATGGTGAATTTGGTGCTATGCGTACACCAGTAGGTCATGAAACAACATGGCATTATATTAATACTTTTGGTATAAAAACAAGGCCATTTATTCAAAATAATAAAAATGCATTATTTTATATAAGACATAAACGTGCGAGGAATGATCCTCAAGGTAAAAGTGTAATGGAAAATATATACCCGGAATTTAACTTGACTGAGAGGGAACGAAATACTCCATGGCAGAAAATAATTGGAGATGCATTGTCAAGTAATTTATTAAAAATACCTCCCTCCATAAGAAAGGAATTATTAGAGGTAAAAGAAAATTATTCAGATATAATTAAATATGTTGGTAGTCTTGGAATAAGGGAAGTACTTGAAAAGATGGGTGTAAGTGAAGGAGCAATAGAGCTAATTTCTGGAGTTGCACCTTTTCTAGGTTCATTTTATTATAATAGTTATTCTGAAAATTTAATTGAGGAATATACTGTAGATTATGCATATAGGTACGAAATTGTTGGTGGAGCAGTAAATCTACCACTAGCTTTTTATGATTCGTTAATGTCTAAAAAACCAAAAGAATATAATAATATTAGAGATGAAGAATTGGGAAAAGTATCTTGGGAAAGTGGAAAGACAGTAAAAAGCATATATAAAATTAATGATATAGAGGATAAAGTAGTGTTAGAATATGCGGATGAGAAGTTATCTAAGCTTTATAGTCAAACTTTCGATTTCGTTGTTTGTGCAATACCTTTTTCAAGCCTTAGAGATGTGAATGTATTTCCTATGTTTAGCAATGAAAAAATGCAGTCAATAAGAGAAGTTTTTTATACATCATCTCAAAAAACTCTTTTTATGTGTAATGAACGTTTTTGGGAAAAAGGAAATGATAATGAGAAGATAGTTGGCGGAGGATCTAATACTGATTTGCCAATTCAAACCATATGGTATCCTAGTCATAGTATTAGTACTAGTTATGGTGGAGTAACAAAAAATAAGATGAATGTTTCTGTTGGAAGAAAAAGAAGTGCTAAGGATAATCAAGGAGTTCTGATAGCGTCATATAATTTAGGGTTAGACGGAATACGCGTAGGAAGCTTAGATGATAATGCACGATTTGAATTGATTAAAAGGCAAGTTGAGGATGTCCAGGGTCTTCCACGAGGATATCTTGATTATATAGTTGAAGATCATAAAACTGTTGACTGGGATAGGGAAAAAGGATTTTATGGAGCATTTTGCTACTTTATGCCTCAGCAGCAAAAACTTTTTTCTAATGCGATGGTAAAACCAGAATATAATAATAGAGTATATTTTGCAGGAGAACATGTTTCTTTGACGCATGGATGGATAGAAGGATCTGTAAGTACTGCAATGAAAGCTGCAAATAAATTAGCAGAGTACTGTAAAAGTATGTGAGAGTGAGCTACCTTTAAATAGAAATGCATTTTCTATTTATGGTGGCTTTTTTTGGTGAAAAATTATATATTAATAATTTAGATTTTTTAGTATAATAGTAGCGAAGGGAGTAGATATAATGAGAAAAAGAAGAAATAAAAGTAGTAACAAGGTTATGCCAGGGGTTATAATTTCTCTCTGTACTTTGGGTGCTATATATTTAGGTATGTCATTATATTCTATTAATCATTTTCACTTTGGAACCGTAATTGATGGGGTTAATGTTGGCGGGCAGACCGTTGAGGGAGCAGAAGAAAAGCTAGCTGCCCAAATGCAATCATATGCATTGGAATTAGACGAAAGAGGAGATGTAAAAGAACAAATTAAAGCTAGTGATATTGGATTAAAATATAATTCTGATAAAATCAAAGAATTAAAGAAGAATCAAAGTTCATTTGCTTGGCCTAGTACATTTTTTAAGAAAAATAATTCCGAAGCATCCCAGATAATTATGTATGATGAAGAACAACTAAACCAAACACTAAATAAGCTTTCTTGTGTTAGTAACAAGAAGATAACCCAACCACAAAATGCTAGCTTAAATTATAAAGATGGAGAATACGAGATAGTAGATGAAGTTTTAGGAAATAAGATAAATAAAGATGCTTTACATGATAATGTAGCTAATGCGATCCTTGATGGGAAAACATCAATAGATTTAGATTCAAGCAATTGTTATGAAAATCCTAAATACACTTCAAAGTCAGATGAAGTAACTGCAGCAAGAGATACACTTAATAAATACATAGGATTAAAAATTACGTATGATTCAAATGGCAAAAAAGAAGTTTTGGATGGATCTACTATACATAACTGGCTTGGAGTAGATGACAATATGCAAGTTACAATCAATGAAGATAAAGTTCGGAATTATGTATATAAAATATCTAGCATTTATAATACTTTTGGTAGCACAAGAGATTTTGTTACAGCAACCAAAAAAACAGTACAAGTGAGTGGCGGTAATTATGGATGGATTGTTGATAACTCTAAAGAAGTAAAAGATTTAATAGAAATTATAAGGAATGGACAAGATGTAACAAAGGAACCAAAATATGCACAAAATGCATTTGTAAAAGGAACTAACGATATAGGGAATACTTATGTAGAAGTCAATCTTACTAAGCAGCATGTATGGTTTTATAAAAATGGAGCTCTAGTTGTTGATGATGATGTTGTTACAGGAAATGTAAGTAATAATACAGGTACACCAGTAGGGACATATGTTCTAAATTACAAAGAGAAAAATGCAACATTAAAGGGTGAAGATTATAGTTCACCAGTTGATTATTGGATGCCTTTTAATGGAAATGTAGGTATTCATGATGCTAGTTGGAGAAATGGAGTGTTTGGTAAGCAGATATATTTAACAAGCGGTTCACATGGATGCGTAAATTCACCTTATAATTTAGCAAAAACAATATTTGAAAATATTGAGCCGGGAACTCCAATTATAGTATATACTGAATAATGTACTATTTAATTTATATTTGTTAATAAAATTGTAATACTATTGAAATAGTATAAATAAGTAAAGTTATGCTAATATAAAAGCAGGTTTATAGATTAAAAATCTTGAACCTGCTTTTAATTTTAACATTAGAGAAGGTGTATATTATGGATATAAAAATTCTTATAGCTGAAGATGACAATATATTTCGTGATTTAGTATGTGATATAGTAAGAAAAGAAGGGTACATGCCTATAGAAGCGTGTGATGGGGAAGAAGCTATTAATATGTTTTTTAATAATAATGATATTGATTTGGTCATATTAGATGTAATGATGACAGTGTACGATGGGTGGGAGGTTCTTAAAGAGATAAGAGAAAAATCTGAAGTGCCAATAATTATGCTGACAGCATTAGGCGATGAAAAACATGAAGTGTTAGGGCTTAAAAAAGGTGCGGATGATTACATTGGAAAACCGTTTAGTTATGAAATATTTGTTGCGCGCTTGAATAACATCGTAAAGAAAGTAAAGAAGAAATTCTCAGACGAAATAGCTGTAGGAAACTTAAGGATATATCAAAGAACTCATAAAGTAGTGATTGATGATGAAGAAATCAAATTAAATCCAAAAGAATATAATCTTTTACTGTATTTAGTTGGAAATGTTAATACAGTTCTAAGCAGAGAGCAGATATTGGATAAAGTATGGGGATATAATTTTGATGGTGATATAAGAACTATAGATACGCATATAAAAACTTTAAGGGCTAAACTTTCGGAACAAGGAGATTGGATAAAAACTATAAGAGGAAGTGGATACATGTTTGAGGTAGAAAAATATGAAAACAATTAAGACAAAATTATTTTATATATTTATGGTTCTTATGATTTCATTAGTTTTAGGTGGGATAATTTTAAATTCAGTTTTCCTAGAATCATATTATATTTATAAAAATAAAGGAGTCTTAGTGTCAGTAAGTCAGAAAATTAAGGATGAATATATGGAAGGCGAAAAAGACAATTATCAATATGCAGACACAATACAAAGTGTTGATAACATTAATACAATAATTGTTGATAATAATTATGATATAAAATATAATTCTATTCGTCCTAAATCAAATGATGAAGAAAAACGTCTATCCAAGGAGATTAAACAAACTATTATAGGAAATGAAAAAAGACTTTCTAAAAAGTATGTTTACTATATTGATGAGAAAAATAATGATCAAAGGACAAAATTAGTATTTGTTTCACAAATTGAGAATGGAAATTTTATTATTCTAAAGAAGTCTTTTAAGAGTATTCATGAGAGTGTAGTAATCGCAAATCAATTTTACATATTAGCAGGATTTATAGTAATGATTATTGGTGCTATATTTATTATTATTTTCTCTAATAAAATAACAAAGCCAATTATAGAAATGAGTAAAATTGCTGAAAATATATCTAATCTTAAATTTGACAAGGTTGTTGATATAGATTCGAAGGACGAAATAGGAAGGCTAGGAAATAGTATAAATAAGATTTCTGACAAGCTTAACAAAAGTATAGATGAACTTAAACAAGATGTGGAGCGTAAGAAAGAACTTGTAAGGAATATGTCTCACGAATTAAAGACACCAATTGGGATAATTAAAGGGTATGCGGAAGGGCTCAAATTTGGAGTGGCCAATGATAGGGAAACAATGGATAAATATTGTTCGATATTAGTTGAAGAATGCGATAGAATGGATAGCTTGGTTAAAGAACTTTTACATTATTCTATGATGGAAGGTGGAATGATTAAACTAAATGTTGTATCATTTGATATTAACAAATTTTTATGCAAAATTGTAGAACGATTTAAACCAGTGGTTGGTGAGAGAAATATTACTTTCACTTTAGATTGTGTGAAAGATTGTGAAATACATGCTGATAGAGACTTGCTTGAGAAGGCTATAAATAATTTCATTACGAATGCCATCGATCATGTGAAAGGCAGAAAAATTATTAATATAATAGGCAAGAAAGAAGAAAATAAAATAAAGATAGGTGTTTTCAATACTGGTGATAACATATGTGAGGAAGAAATGGATAAACTTTGGGATGTATGCTATAAAGTGGACAGGTCGAGATCTAGAAAGTATGGAGGTCATGGTATAGGCCTATCATTAGTGAGATTGATTGCACAACTTCATGGGGGAATTACTAAAGTGAAAAATGTGGAAGAAGGGGTGACTTTCTATTTGGAAATACCTGAATAGATTATTGAATATAAATTTATCTAAAATATAAGAGAATATTAAAGTCATGCAAAATATATATGCATGACTTTTTTGATATAAAATATATTTATATTTAAAATACATGAAAAAGAGCAAGGAATTTTTGCAAAAGGTGTATACGATTTCGAAAAAAATGTATAAATTCATGGAATAATATTCTTGATAACAAGGACAATCTGCTGTATAATACATACTGTTAGTATGCGAACAATATGCATAAAAATAATTCGTACATGGAGGGTTAATATGAAAAAGACTATGTTAGTTTGTTTAGTTGTAGCACTAATGTTAAGTGGTTGCGGTTCGACTAATAACGGAAATACAAGCAATAATTCAAAAACTGCTGAAACTACTGCAGAGCAAGCTAAAAATAAATACATAATGGCTGGAAAAATAGAAGCAAATGATCAAGCAAATATAGCCTCAAAAATTTCAGCAAGAGTTTCAGAAGTACTAGTTGATGTTGGGTCAAAAGTAAATGCAGGGGATACTATAGTTAAGTTAGATACTCAAGACTTGCAAGCACAAGTGAATCAAGCACAGGCAGCGGTTGATACTGCAAATGCGACGTTAACTAACGCTATGAATTCTACACGTCCAGAACAAATATCTCAAGCTCAAGCAACTTTAGATAGTGCAAATGAAGCTTATGATGTTGCTAAGAAAAACTATGATCGTACTAAAGCTTTAGTTGATGCGGGAGCAAATACTCAGCAGCAACTTGAAGCTGCACATCAACAGCTTACAACTGCAGAGTCACAACAGAAATCTGCACAAGAGCAATTGAATATGCTTAATAATGGAGCAACACAAACAAGTATAGATGTTTATAAAGCTCAAGTGGCACAAGCAGAAGCTGCTTTAAAAACTGCACAAACAACATTAAATAATGGAACTCTTACAGCGCCGATTTCGGGTGTAGTAAATGCTAAAAGTATTAATGTAGGTGAGATGGCATCTCCAGGTGCAACTCTTGTTTCAATATCTAATCCGGATGCTTTAGTGGTAAATGCATATGCACCTTTAGATATTGCAGGTCAGCTTCAAGAAGGACAAGATGTGGTAGTTAAAGTATCAGAAGTAGATAATGTTGAATTTGACGGAAAGATAACTGTAATAAATTCAAAACTAAATTCGCAAAGTAGAAATATTTTGGTTAAAGTTAGTTTAGCAGACCCAAATTCACAATTAAAGCCTGGCATGTTTGCTGAAATTGGATTAAAGGAATAAGGGAAGAGGTGACTTGAATATGAAAGGAAAGCGTAAAATATTAATTATTGGAATATTGTTGGTAATTGTGGTAGCATTAGGTAGTATAGGATTCTACTATTGGTATGAAAATGCATACTATGTTTCAACTGAAGATGCAAGAGTTAATGCAGATTTTGTTAGTGTAACTCCACAAATTTCTGGTAAACTACTAGAGCTTAATGTTGATGAAGGAGATAAAGTAACAAAAAATGAAATACTAGCGCGTCAAGAAATGAATAATCTTCCAGACACAAGTGTAGAACAATCTTTAGTAAGAGCACCTATTGATGGAATCATAGTAAAGAAGCAGGGAACTGTTGGAGAACTTTTATCAACAGGTCAAACTTTAATTACGTTAGTAGATCCAACTAAGCTTTATATTTCTGCTAACATAGAAGAAACAAAACTTGAAAAAGTAAAAGTTGGACAACCAGTTGATATTACTATTGATGAATATGATTCACAAAAATTTAGTGGAAAAGTAAAAACAATAGGTGAAATATCTAATTCTGCTATATCACTATTACCATCATCAACAAGCGGAACCTTTACTAAAGTAGTTCAAAGAGTACCAATAAAAATTGAACTTGATAATTTTGATGATAAGATTCTTCCAGGAACTAATGCAGTTATTAAGATTCATATTAAATGATGAGGTGATATAATGGGAGAGAATAATAACGAATCATTAGCAAGTAGTTGGTTAGCGTTAGCTGTAGTTATTATAGGTACTTTCATGTCTATACTTGATAGTAGTATAGTAAATATTGCTCTTCCTAAAATGATGGCTGTTTTTGGAGTATCTTTAGATGATATAAAGTGGGTGTTAACAGCTTATACATTGGCGCTTGGTGCCATTATACCACTTACTGGATATTTACAAGAAATTTTAGGAGCTAAAAGAATATATGTATTTGCTTTAGCGATGTTTACAGTTGGATCTATGTTATGTGGTCTTTCTTGGAGCAATACAAGTATGATAGCATTTCGTGTCCTCCAAGCCATTGGAGGAGGAATGATAATGCCTGTAGGAATGTCAATAATATATCAAATATTTCCTCGAGAAAAGATTGGATTAGCACTTGGATTTTGGGGGATAGCTGCGATGGCAGCACCTGCAATAGGACCTACTTTGGGTGGATATATTATTGAGAAGATGGACTGGAGACTTATTTTCAATGTTAATGTTCCAGTAGGGATAGTAGGAGTAATATTGGCCTTGATTTTATTAAAGGGGACAGAAAGGAAACCTTTTAAATCCTTTGATATAATTGGATTCTTATCTTCTACTGTAGGACTAGTAAGTATACTATATGTTCTAGGTGAAGGCTCATCAATTGATTGGTCAAAACTTGAGAATCCAATTTTGATGACCCTTGGATGTTTAAGTCTTGTATTATTTATAGTAAATGAATTAACTCATCCGGATCCATTATTAGATTTAAGAGTTTTTAAATTATTTGATTTTACAATTAGCCAAATTATAACTAGTGTATTAACTCTAGCTATGATGGGCGGTGTCTACGTATTACCATTATTTTTACAGAATATAAGAGGATATACACCTATGGAAGCAGGATTAATAATGTTGCCGGGAGCTCTGGTAATGGGAGTTATGATGCCTCTTAGCGGTAATTTATTAAATAAAGTTGGCGTAAAAGCACTGGTTATACCTGGACTTTTAATACTTGCAGGCGCTTCATATGAACTTGCAACAGCTATAAATATGAATTCGAGTAAAGACTATATCATACTTGTTAATTGTATAAGGTCCATTGGAATAGGATTAAGTATGATGCCGATTAGTACTACCGGGATGAACGTTGTTCCGACACATTTAATTAGTAGAGCATCAGCACTTTCAAATACCTTAAGACAGGTAGCAGGTTCAGTTAGTGTTACTTTAATGTCTACTCTTATACAAGGAAGAAATGATTATAATTATGCAAAGTTATCAGAACAAATTAATGTATATAATCCAACTTCTAATAGCACAATAAGTACATTAACTAAAGCATTTATGGGAATGGGAATGGATACAAATACTGCTAGAGCTTCTGCAGTATCTTATATAGTGAAAATAATTCAAGGTCAAGCGTATGTAGATGCTATGTCATATTCAGTTGTAATAACTGTTGTTATAGTATTCGTCACTATATTCTTAGCTTTATTTATGGGTGGAAAGAAAGAGCCTAAAAAAGAAAATAAAGAAGGTGAAAAAAATGAATCTACAGGAGGGGCCCTCATCGCCGAATAATGAATTATATCAAAAACAAGCGGATGAGATTATTGGTGTATTTAGGAATATTAGAAGAGAATTAAGCTGTAAGTTTGAAAAAATTGCAAAAGATTGCGGATTTACAGCACCTCAATTAAATGTTATATTTCATTTATACATGATGCCGTCGATAACTCTAAATGAATTAAGTGATCAGATAGGATTAACTAAAAGTACAGTTTCAGGAATAGTAGATCGTCTTGCAAAACAGGGAGTTGTTACAAGAGAAATACCAAAGGAAAATCGTAGAATTGTAAGATTGTCAATTTCAGCGGAATTTAGGAAAAACAATGATATTTGCAAAATGAAAAAAGAGTTTATATCAAATCTTATACTAAATTCTATAAAAAATACAGACCCGGAAGAAGTAGAAAAAATAATTTATGGATTAAAACAATTCAGTATATTACTGAATAATAATTAGAAAATTGTAAAGCACTTTATTCATATAGAACTATTTTAGGATAGTTTTTATGAGTGAAGTGTTTTTTAAAAAAGAAATTCATAAAAGGCCAAAGTAAGACTGATTTTCTAATTCTTTTATTTGGATTGGAATCTTTTTAAGTTTAATGTCCAGATGAACTGTAATGGGGCAGGTGAGAAATGGGAAATATGACGTTCAATGTAGTAGCCGAAATCTTGTTATTTTTATTAAAAAAAGAAGCAATATATGTGTTAATTTAATAAAGTTAAAGTGAAATTATTTGTATATTTTAATTGAGTTAGTAATATAATTAAATGAAGGCTAATTTTGTCGAAGATGTATACAAAGGTAAAAGTATATTATATTATTTTAATATAAAAATTAAAATAATATAAGTGGGAGAGAAAAGTTTATGTCTGAAAAAAACAACAAAAAAATTGTTTGGTATACCTTAGCATTTATGGCTTTTTCAACAGTTTGGGGTTTTGGCAACGTTATCAATGGTTTCTCTGAATATAATGGACTTAAGTCAGTAGTATCTTGGATCCTGATTTTTGCTATTTATTTTGTACCATACGCACTAATGGTAGGAGAGTTAGGATCAGCGTTTAAAGAATTTGGTGGTGGTGTCAGTTCATGGATAAATGAAACAATAAGTCCTAGAGTTGCCTATTATGCAGGATGGACATATTGGATTGTTCATATGCCTTATATTTCACAAAAACCATCAAACTTTATGATAGCAACAAGTTGGGCTATATTTCAAGATAAAAGAATTAGCAGTATGGATACAAAGTTACTACAAATAACATGTTTAGTAATTTTTTTGGTTGGACTTTATATAGCTTCTAAAGGATTAAATCCGTTAAAAAAATTAGCTACACTTGCAGGAACATCGATGTTTGTAATGTCAATTTTGTTTATTGTTTTAATGGTAGCTGCACCTGCTATTACTAATGCGCATTTAAATTCTATAGATTGGTCTATAAAAACGTTTATGCCCGCATTTGATATGAAGTTTTTTACAGGTCTATCTATATTAATTTTTGCAGTTGGCGGTTGTGAAAAGATTTCGCCGTATGTAAACGAAATGGATGATCCTGAAAAGGGATTCTCAAAGGGTATGATTGCATTAGCTGTTATGGTAGCTGTATGTGCAATTTTAGGAACAATTTCTCTTGGAATGATGTTTGATTCAAATAATGTTCCTAAAGACTTAATGACAAATGGAGCATACTATGCCTTCCAGAAGTTAGGGGAATACTATCATCTAGGTAATTTATTTGTTGTCGTTTATGCTATTACTAACATGATTGGGCAGTTTGCGGTATTAATTATATCTATTGATGCACCTTTACGTATGTTACTTGATAGTGCGGATAAGAATTTTATTCCTGAAAAAATGTTTGTAAAAAATAAATATGGCACATATAAAAATGGTCATAAATTAATTTTAATAATTGTTTCAATTTTAATAATAGTTCCAGCCTTTGGTATTGGGAACGTAGACGAGCTAGTGAAATGGCTAGTAAAATTAAATGCTGTGTGTATGCCACTTCGTTATTTATGGGTATTTGCTGCTTATATTGCATTGAAAAAAGCAGGAGAAAAATTCAAGCCAGAATATCAATTTGTAAAAAACAGAACTGTTGGTATTATAATTGGAGCATGGTGTTTTGCATTTACTGCTTTTGCATGTATTAGTGGTATGTATACAGCTGATAAATTTCAATTAGTTCTTAATATTATAACTCCTTTTGTATTACTTGGGCTAGGATTTATAATGCCGTATTTTGCACGAAAGAACAATAATTAATTATACAATAAAATATTTGGCTCTGAGTGTTATAACTTAGGGCTGTTTTTTATTGTACAAAAAACTATGAATTTATTAAATGCTAAATGGCTTATTATATAAGGATTTAGTGATATAATCGCGTATACATCGGGGATTATGAGATTATAAAAATAAACGGAAGTGGAGGGCGGCGTAGCTAGCTTTTATAAATGAATAATAATTAATCAGAATCTTTGAAAAGTTTTAATACTAAAGCAGTGTAGATTATAGTAGATAGAGAATTTAAATACTTTATAAATAATTATGGAAAGCGTATAGGATTTTAAAGAGGAAAATTGGTGCATTAAAAATATATTTAAAAGGTCTTTTAAATTGTTGTATTTTTAAGTATTATAATAAGTGAATGCTAACATTTTAATTGTCCTCCATATTATTTATCATGCTTAACAGCGGGTGTATAACTTGGGGGATAAAACTTATTTTTTAAAATAATAAAGCGAGTTAAGTTGGCAGGGTTAGAAAATACTTTTGAAAGAACTTTTAAGCTGCAAGATAGTAGCAGTTGGAGGAAATATGTCAGATATTAGAGAATTGAGTTTAAATGATACAAATAGTTCAACAAAATCACTAGGGGAGCAAACTTCAGAAAGAATTGTTCGATTGATTATAGATAGTGATTGGAAATCTGGAGATAAGCTACCTAATGAATATGATCTTGCAAGTAGCCTTAATGTAGGAAGAAGCACTATAAGAGAAGCTATAAAGGCTTTGGTTTCACGGAATGTTTTAGAAATTAGACGTGGAGCTGGAACTTTTATTTCTGATAAATGTGGAATTGCTGATGATCCCCTAGGATTAACGTTTGTAAAAGATAAATATAAATTAGCGCTTGATTTATTGGAAGTAAGATTTATGATAGAACCATCAATAGCATCTATAGCTGCTACAAAAGCTACTGATGAAGAAATCGAACAAATGTCTAACTTGTGTGACGAAATAGAGAGTCTTATCTTAAAAGATGAACCATATTTAGAGAAAGATATAGAGTTTCATACTGCAATAGCTAAGAGCAGTAAGAATTTGGTTGTGGTTAATTTGATTCCAATAATTAATAGATCTATTACTATATTTATCGATATTACAAATAGAAAATTACGTAATGAAACAATAGAGACACACAGGGAAATTTTAAATTCGATTAAGGAACATAATGCTAATGGAGCGCATGATGCGATGCTCTTACACTTAGTATATAATCGAAGGAATATCGCAAGTATTATAGGCAAGGAAAGAAATTATTAATTGTTTTGACTTTATGAAATACGTCTGCTCTTATTTTGGAGAGCGATGTATTTTTTTGTTATTATTTTAAATACATCAGATGAATATGCACGTTTTTTATTGGTTTTTATGAAATGATAATAATTAAAACAATGAATTCAAAAAAAATTGACAAATACATCAGATGTGATATCATAAATACATCAGATGTATTTAAACGGTGTCAAATAAAGATTAAGGAGAGAAATAGTATGATTAGTCAAGAAGTAAGAAAAATTGCTCCAGAGATGGATCCACTTCGAAGAGGAATGGGATGGACAACAGAAGATTTGTCAAAGCCACAAATTATAGTAGAAAGTACATTTGGAGATAGTCATCCAGGAAGTGCTCATCTATTGAAATTTGCTAACAGAGCAGTTGAGGGAATTACACAATCAGGTGGGAAAGGTGCTAGATACTTTGCAACAGATATTTGTGATGGAATGTCACAAGGGCATGATGGAATAAATTACTCCTTAGCGTCTAGAGATACATTAACGTCTTTAATAGAAATCCATGCTAATGCAACACCATTCGATGGAGGCGTATTTATTTCAAGTTGTGATAAAGCAGTTCCATCACATCTTATGTCAATCGGAAGGCTAAACATACCAGCTATTATGGTTACTGGAGGAGTAATGGAAGCAGGTCCTGATTTATTGACACTAGAACAAATAGGTGCCTATAGTGCAATGTGCCAAAGAGGGGAAATTTCAGAAGAAAAATTAACTTTTTATAAAGAAAACGCATGCCCATCTTGTGGAGCTTGTTCATTCATGGGAACAGCAGCTACAATGCAAGTTATGGCAGAGGCACTTGGATTAATGCTTCCAGGTAGCTCATTGATGCCAGCAACATGTGAAGATTTAGAAGAAGTAGCGTTAAAAGCAGGAAGACAAGCTGTTGAACTAGCTAAAATGAATCTTCGTCCAAAAGATATTGTTACAATTAAATCCTTTGAAAATGCTATATTAGTTCATGCAGCTATATCGGGGTCTACTAACTCACTGTTGCATTTACCTGCTATAGCTCATGAATTTGGATTGTATATCGATGAAGAGACTTTTGATAGAATACACAAAGATGCACATTATTTACTGAACATACGTCCTGCTGGAAAATGGCCTGCGCAATATTTCTATTATGCAGGTGGTGTACCAGCAATAATGGAAGAGCTAAAGCATTTGCTTCATTTGGATGTTATGACTGTAACTGGGAAGACTTTAGGTGAAAACTTAGAAGAATTAAAAACTAACGGATATTATGAGAAGTGTAATGAGTATCTTGAAAAAGTAGGACTAAAAAAAGAAGATGTTATTCGTCCATTCAATAATGCTATTGGTACTAATGGTTCTGTATCGATATTAAAGGGAAATATAGCGCCAGAAGGTGCTGTAGTAAAACATTCTGCAGTTCCTAAAGAAATGCATGAGGCTATACTAAAAGCAAAACCTTTTGATAGTGAAGAGGAAGCTATTGATGCAGTCTTAAGAAAAATAATTCGTCCAGGGGATGCGGTTATTATAAGATATGAAGGACCAAAAGGTAGCGGAATGCCAGAAATGTTCTATACAACAGAAGCAATTGCTTCGGATGAAGAATTATCTGCTAGTATAGCGTTAATAACAGATGGTAGATTCTCAGGAGCTTCTAAAGGACCGGCAATTGGACACGTATCACCAGAGGCCGCAGTAGGAGGACCGATTGCATTAATTGAAGAAGATGATTTGATTGAAATTAGTATTCCTAATAGAGTATTACAGATCGTTGGTATAAAGGGAAAAAAATGCAGTAAAGAAGAAGTGGAGAAAGTTTTTGAAGAACGTAGAAAGAATTGGAAACCACGAAAATCAAAATACGAATCTGGAATTCTAAAGATTTTTTCAGAACATGCAGTATCACCAATGAAAGGTGGATATATGAAATAGATTAAAAACAGAGGAAAGATAAACTATTTACTGTGTAGTATACAGATTAAAAAATTCCCATAATAAGTGATAAATTTATGATTTCTATTATAAATTATTAAAAGGGAAAGAATGGTTCATGTGTTAGTGAATTGTTCTTTCCCTTTATTATGCTAGATTTAAAAGATATATTATGTAAGACAAGGATGTAATGCCTTTTGGGTAGAAAGCTGAAAAAATAATCAGATTCCTATATAGAATTTTTAAATATACAAATATAATGTTTTAGTAATGATGTGTATGAACGTATATTAGCACTAAAAAATATATACCTCAATAATAGTAAATAGAATTCTAAAGTGATATAATTTTGAAAAAGAACTATGTTCAAATGATATGTTATAGCAATTTAGGAGGAAATCTATTATGGAGAAAAGACTCTATCTATCAGCAACAGATAAAAAGTTAGCAGGGGTATGCGGTGGGATAGCTGAATACTTTGGACTTGATTCAACATTAGTTAGAATTGGTTGGGCAATTTTGATTGTTTGTGCGGGATCAGGATTACTCTTATATATAATTTGTGCATTAATTATACCAAAGCAACCGCTATTATAAGCATAAGAAAAATTAAAATTTAAGGAAGTATACTAGTGAGCAAGTTTAATATAATATTAACTATCTAACTTGGGAGGAAACAAATGGATAAAGTAAATAGCTTGATAAAAAATACGCCAATACATTTAACAACAAATACTATAGTTTTAATAATAGTTGCTATTATTGCTCTTTATATATTAATTAAAGCAATAGCAGGTATCATAAGAATAGCAGCTCTTATAGGTGTGTGCTGGTTTATATTGATGTCTATTCAAAGTACAAACCTTATTAATATACCAATTATAAGAGAAGCGTATACAACGGTAGAAAAAATAATTCCTTCAAAGGAATTATGGACAGAAGCTTTGGATAAGGAAGATAAGATAAACAAAGTGGTTAATGATTTAAAATAATAAATGTTTTTTATTTTCCACCTAGGGAAAGCTAATTTCAAGATATAAAAATTGATATTTTAAAAAATTGAAAATACTTTTGAGGAGTGAAATGAATGAAGACGTCAACTCATAGAATAGCTATTCCTTCTATTTTAGAGGTAGGAAAAGGAAATATAAATAATGTAGGCAACTTGATTAAGAAAGCCATGTTTAAAAGTGTTTTAATATGCTTTGGCGAGGGTCTAGAAGAATTGTTTGGAGATTCTATATGCAACTCTTTAAAAGAAGCTAATATAGATATTTCAAGAATAGAAACAATATCAGATGTAAATTTCGAAAAGATTAGTGTAAAAGCTTTTGAAATATCAAACGACGTAGAAGCTTTAATTGGAGTAGGTGGAGGAAAGGCTATAGATGCTGTTAAGTACATGAGCTTTTTGAGAAAATTACCGTTTATTAGTATTCCAACTTCAACTTCTAATGATGGTTTTTCAAGTGCAGGTGCATCTCTTTTAGTTAATGGCAAGAGGATGTCTCTGCCAGCTAAAACTCCTTATGGAATAATTGTAGATATTGATGTTATTAAGAGTGCACCAGAAAAATTTATATATTCGGGGATAGGAGATTTAGTATCAAATATCACTGCGTTGTATGATTGGAAATTTGAAGAAGAAAATGGAAGGATAATTATTGATGATTTTGCTACTATGATTTCTAAGAAAGCAGTCAATAGTTTTATAAGAACTGAGTTTAAAAATATTAAAGATGATTTGTTTCTGAAGGAATTAGTGGATTCATTAATATTGAATGGTATTTCTATGGAAATAGCAGGTGATAGCTCGCCGGCCTCTGGTTCAGAGCATCTAATATCTCATGCATTAGATAAATTTTTAGAAATGCCTCAGCTTCATGGAATACAGGTTGGAATTGCAACATATATTATGGCGAAAGTACAAGATCATAGATTTGAAAGAATATCGAAGATATTAAAAGAAACAAACTTTTTCGAGCATGCAAAAACTTTAAAAATGAAAAAGAAAGATTATAAAAAAGCTATTGATATTGCTCCATCAATAAAACCTAATAGATATACGTATATTCATGTAGATGAAAATAGAATTCTTGCTAAAAAAATTATAGATGAGGATGAAATTCTGAACTACATATTAATATAATTTTTTCAGAAGAAGGTGGAAATAAAGAAATAAAATAAAGATTGGATGCATGAAAAAAGTGATGAAGAAGCTATCATAAAAGCTGAATAAAAAAGTGTTCACAGGTAATACTAGATTTAGAGTTAGTATGAGTCGAAAGAGGAGGAACTTTAATGGAAAAATTAAGAAAAGGTGAACATGAAAAAGCCATGGAAAAAGCAAAAGAGATGCTTGATAAAGGTTGCGGAATGGGAGATATAGTGGAGGAAACAAAATTAAGCGAAGAAAACGTAATGAAGGCAAAGAGAAAATGGGAAGATAAATCGTAATATTTGTTTTTACATAAAATTAATAGAAAAGTATAGTTTATTTTATAACTACTAATTAGGTTGCTAGATAAGTGCTTAGTTGGTAGTTTTATATTTTTGTAATTTAATATAATAAAGTTTGTTCAAGATAAAAAATATATTTATTAGTATTTCTAAAGCAACATAGACCGAGAGCTATAGTTATTAAATAAAATATACAATAATAAATAAAATTATGAATAAATATTCAATTATTATGAATATAGTGTATAATATAATTATAATAATATAGAAGTTGGGGAAGAAATATGAATAATATTACATATGAATTTATAAATTATAAAAGTAAAGAGTTTAAAGAAGTATCTGAATTAAGGTTTAAAATACTTTTTAAACCATATAATAAAATTCATAAATACGACTATGATGAATTAGATTATAGCAGTATACATTTGGTAGCATTAGATGAGGGCACTGTTGTTGCATATTCCAGAATGACTAATTATAATATGAATGGTAAAATGACAAATATAGTTGTTAGTGAAAAATATGTGGGTAAAGGCATTGGCATTGAAATGTTAAAAAGACATAAAATTAAGGCTAAAGAGTTTGGAGTTATATGTTTATATTTGAATGCAAGATTAGATACAATTAATTTTTATAAAAAGGCAGGATTCCAGTGCAAAGGAAATATATTTATATCAGAAAAAAGTGGATTAGCATTACAGCCTATGTATTTTAAAATAAACTAATATATAATAAAATTATTATAATGGGATCAAAACTTATTATCATACAAATTCAGAGTTGATAAATTATATAATTTTAGGCAATAATCTTAGTAAGATTATTGCCATTATTTTTGCACATAAAATATTTAAATATCATCCTAACAACTTTTTCGTACATGTCTTGATTTTTTTATGTCTAAATAAGAATCACCGGGAATATTCTGAATGAATTTAAGAAATTTAACTATCTTTATATCTTTCTTTAATGATTCAAGACTTCGATAGTGTGTTGTAATTCACGATTCGTGAAAAGAGCATGAATTTGTCTATGACAGGTTGAACATAAAGAGAGTGTTTTAAATTTTTCTCCGCCTTTTTCTAAGGGAATTAAGTGATGTTTAGTAATGCTAGAAACATTTCTATTGCATAATTCACATATATGGTTTTGTGCCATAAAATCCTCCTCTTATATATTAGCTTTACAATTTGATTATATCAAAATAATGAGTAAAAGCAAAAAAGATTAAAGGTAATATCATTATTATTTTAGTAACAATTATTCCGTAAAATTACAAAAATATAGAAGTCCATTTTAGTAAGATTAACTTGTATATTTAAATTTATTAGTTTTCATGAAGTAGAATTGAGATATTTATAGAATTACTGTTTCAAAATACAAATCAAAGATTTGAAATTTGTAATAATTTTGAGTTAAATTAGGAAAACTTTAATCATACTAAATCAGAATTTCTTAATATATATTAAAATCATAAAGCTATATTTATAATTATTATAAGTCAAGTGATTAATTAAGGCTAATATGTGGAAATTAAATTGAAATACAGGTGTAATAACAAAGTTAAAAATAATTCATTAAAAGAAGAAATCAGTGATAGTTATATATGTATTCGTATTCATGAGGCAAATTCTACATTTTTCTTCAATATATGCAATAATTAGAATATTGCTTTTGATTTCATTATTACATACAATATTTTTCGTATGATAATATAGGGGGAAAATAAATGCTTACAAAGTTTTTAGATGTTTTATTAGGAGAACCTTTATCAAATGAACAAGGATGTAATGAAAAGTATAATATTCCTTTTGGATTAGCAATTATGGCAAGTGATGCAATATCATCTGTTGCCTATGCTGCTCAGGAGATTCTTTTTGTTTTAATAGTTCTAGGTGTAGCAGCATATCAGTGGTTAACATGGACCTCTTTTATGATTATAGGATTATTAATAATATTAACAATTTCGTATATTCAGATTATTAGGGCTTATCCTCAAGGTGGAGGAGCTTACAAAGTAGCAAATGAAAATATAGGGAAAAAATCTGGCTTAGCAGCTGGTGCAGGTCTAATAATTAGTTATATACTTACTGTCGCAGTTAGCGCCAGCGCAGGTGCGGATGCTATTATTTCTGCATTTAGCAATTTGACAGAATATAAAGTCATGTTTGTTTTAATAATAATTATAGTTTTGACTATTTTAAATTTAAGAGGTATAAGTGAATCTTCAAAAATTTTTGCCATACCTACGTATATTTTTATTTTTAGCATGGCTTTTATGATACTTTATGGTTTGTTTAAGTACTTTATATTAAATATTCATCCAGAACCAATGTATTCTATCCCGGCAAATACTACAGAAAATGTATCGATATTTCTTATTTTAAGAGCTTTTTCATCAGGATGTTCTGCTTTAACTGGAGTGGAGGCAGTAAGTAATTCTGTTCCAAATTTTCAGGAACCGAGCCAAAAAAGTGCAAAGACTGTTATGATATTATTAGCAGCTTTAATATTTTTCATATTTGGAGGAACTTCGGTACTTGCCATATTTTATACAGCTGTACCAATAGCAAATGGTCCTACAGTTGTTTCACAAATAGCATTTGCTATTTTCGGCAATGGCATAATGTACTATATAATTCAGTTTAGCACTGCTATAATTTTACTTATGGCATGCAATACAGCATATACAGGATTTCCAATGCTAATGTATATAGTTGGGAAGGATGGTTTTGCACCACGACAATTCACTATTAGAGGTAAACGACTTAGTTTTTCTTTTGGAATCGTTGCATTATCATGTATAGCTTGTATTTTAGTTATTGTATTTAAGGCCGATACTCATAGGTTGATTCCGCTATATGCTATAGGAGTATTTATATCTTTTACTCTAGGACAATTTGGAATGGTGAATCATTGGAGAAAAGAAAAAGGTAAGGGTTGGGTAAAACGTGCAATAATCAACGGTATTGGTTCTGTTGTTACTTTATTAACAACGATAATAATTTTAATTGAAAAATTCAGTGAAGGTGCATTTATAGTTGCAATTTTAATTCCAATCATAATTGTAATTCAGCTAAGAATAAAAAAACACTACGATAAAGTGGCTTGTGGTTTAAGTATTAGTCAATTAAATCTGAAAAAGGTGAATTTAAGAAAGAAATATACTCATATTGTTATAGTCCCAATTGCTAGCTTAAATAAAGCAACAATAGGTGCATTGCAATATGCTCAAAGTGTAAGCGATAATGTTATTGCTCTTAATATTTCACCAGACAAGGAAGCTATGGAAAAATTAAAATCTAGATGGAGTGAGTTAGATACAGATATATTACTTGTCGCAAAATATTCTCCATATAGAGCTGTGGTTACTCCTTTATTAAAGAATATAGAATTGATTGCAAATTCAACAGCTAAAGATGAGAAGATAACAGTAATAGTGCCTCAATTTGTTACTAATGAAAGATTTGGTGAGGTTTTACATAATCATACAAGTTTCTTTATTAGAGAAACCTTATTGAAGAATGATAACATAATTGTATCTACTTATCCTTATCATCTGTTAGATGAGGATGTAAAGCAAAGTAAGTAATTATTAATTATAGATTTAGGATATAAAAACGTGCTATATTGTTTGATTCAGCAATATAGCACGTTTCTTAATTCCATTATTATCTTTTTACTTTAGTTCCAAATAATTGATCCCACATATTTAAAGCGTCCATGAATTTAGTTGTGTCTAATTGCGTCGAATTTGGAAGTGTATTAATAGAATCTTCATAAGATTGTCTTATAGCTGGTTTTATTTTATCTTGACTTTCTTTTGGAGCCATATCAAGTGAAACATTTTTTACAGAAGGTCCAGGATAAAAATAACCGCTATCGTATGTTATTGCCTGCATCTTTGGCGTCATAAGCCATGCCATTAGTTTTAAAACTACATTTTTTTGTTCATCGCTAAGTCCTTTTGGAATTGCCATATACTGAGCATCTGCAACCAATGTAGTATTGTTTAATATAAATCCTTGATAAGTTTGTGGAATACCACCTATGATTCTCTGATTCATATCCCATCCTAACTGACTTGCTATAATAGATCTTTTTCCGTCTTTTAATTCTGTGAATGTAGTACCAGTTTTAGCGGGATAATAATCTATGTATTGATTCAATTCTTTAAGATAAGCCCAAGTCTTGTCCCAAGTTTTAGGATCTTTAGGATCCTTGTCTCCAAGAATATATGGTAACCCTTGAAGAAAAATTCTGCCTGGTCCTGAACCCGCGGGTCTTGCATATGTGAACTTTCCAGGATTAGCTTTAGCGAAAGCCAAAAGCTCATCAGGCGTTTTAGGTATATTTTGTACGGTATCTGGGTTATAAGTAAAGAATGGGCCGCTAGGTGAATACACATAAGTTATCGCATAACCCTTTACTAAATCATAAGTGGCTTTAGCACCAGAACTATAATTACTTTCTAAATCAGGAAATCTGCTGCCATATGTAGGCATAATATTTTCTATAACATCTCTATCAATACATGTGGAAAGACCATCAATTCCAGTAAAAATCAAATTTGTTTTCATATCTTCAGATAAAATTTGAGCTTTTAATAAAGATGGAACCTCTAATGCAGTAGATTTTTTTACTACGACATCTCCTATTAAATCAGGGTTTGCAGCTTTAAATTGATCTATGGAATCTCCGACTAATTGCATGCTTCCTGAAACATCTATTATATTTAAAGTAATAGGATGAGTTGATTTGGAAACATTCTTTGAACCGCAGCCTGTTAATATAGTCGTCATCAAAACTATTACAAGCGTAACATTTAGAAATTTAAAATTTTTCATAATTATCCTCCATTTTAATTTAGATATAATTCTCTCTAGTTTAAAATTGCAAAATATATCTTAAGTTATATATAACAACAATTATAATTTAAATTTACTTACTTCGTTCATCATAGAGGTTGTTAAATTTGATAAAGTTTGAGCTGAAGTTGCTACATCATTAAAAGATGAATTTATTTGTTGTACTGAGGCTGCTATTTCTTCAGATGAAGCTGCATTTTCTTCTGATACTCCAGAAATATCTAACGTTTTTGAGATTATGAGATCTTTTTCAATATTTATATTTTCAATAGATTTATTTATATTATCAACTCTAGGCAATATAGTATTTATAGCCTTAAATATTAAAGCAAAAGATTTTATAGAATCTTCAATAAGGACTGATTGATTATTTAAGCTATCTTTACCTAAATCAGTAGTCTTAACCGCTATTTGGGCTTCGTTATTAATATTAGTAATCAAGCCACTTATATTACTGGCAGATACTTTAGATTGTTCCGCGAGTTTTCTGATTTCCTCTGCAACTACAGAGAATCCACGCCCCACTTCCCCTGCGCGAGCAGACTCAATTGCAGCATTTAATGCTAATAAATCAGTTTGATCAGCAATTGAATTTATAATAGTAGTTATGTTATTTACTTGTTCAACATGATTATCTAATTGAACAACTTTATTTCTTACAGTATCAAAAGATTCGTTTACATCTTTAATAGAATTAAATAAAAATTCTAACTTAGAGTTACTATCTTCGGCCATTGAACTAATATTATGTATATTTGAGTTTACATCATTAATTGATGAGGTTATTTGATCTAGTGAATCAGCAAAACTATCCAATGAAGTTTTTACATTCATTAGGTCACTAGATTGTTCAGTGGCAGCATTAGCTACTTCTTGAACAGCAGCATTAATTTCCTGTGCAGAAGAAGACATTTCGTCTGAAGCTCCTAATAAATTAGTTGCTTGTATATTTACAACATTTGCTGAATTTTGCACTTCTTCGAGCATTGAGGAGATGTTTGAAATTGTTACTTTGAGTGATTTTTTCATTCTGCCAAATTCGTTTTTTAAATTAGTGTTTATTTCGAAACTAAAGTCACCCGCAGCAACATTATCCAAATCGGACATTATTTCTTTTATAGACTTTCTTATAACCAAGATTATAGAAGAGGAAACAAGTATCTGAAGAATAAAACCAATGAAGAAAGTGATAAAAAAGATTTTAGTGCTTCTAATGTATAAACTCATATTGTCATTATGTAGAGCATTAGCAGTATTTGAACTATAAGTTACTAAATTATCAAGAAAAAGTTGCATTTCAACTCCCAATTGATTAAATTTTTCTAAATCTATACCATATAATTTATTGCCTTTTTCAAGATTCTTAATTTGTTCATAATAAGCTGAGGAATCCTTCTTAAATTCAGATAAATTGTTTGTTTCTATAGTGCTAAGCGATAGTTTTTCGTAATCTTCCACCATTTTGTTTATGGCAGAGTAGTCATTATCTATAGCTGCTACATCATCATCATTAAATTCAGATATAGAAATTCTATTGACATTTAACCGAATATTTAAGAATGTTTGTCTAATTTCCTCAGTTTTAATAATTCTTGTTAATGCAATTGTGTACATTGATGATGAATTTGAGTTAATCGTTTTCATGTTGTTATAACCAATTATTGCGATAGATAACGATACAACCGTTGATAAGATAACCATCAAAATAACGCTATTGATAATTTTAATATTTTTCAGCATAATATTCCCCTTTCAAACATAATAAATTTCCATATTGATAATATATCTAACCAATATTATACTCAAGGTCTAAAAAATCGGCGTATATATGAAATACGCGCAATTATATTGCATTTTTCTACTGTTTTCTCATTATTGCTAACTATATTGTAAGTTGATGCATTTCAAAAAATAATTAAATATTTATCTTGACATTGTAAACGGTTATGATTATTATTAAAACATAACTACCATACAAGTATGGCAGTATCGATTAGTAATAGATTTTTTAAAATACTTATGATAAAATATAAATATAACTACCATACAAGTATGGTAGGACTTGAAAGTAAGGGAGAATATAAAAATGGCTTTAGAGGTAAATAAGAATACAACAAGTAAAACTATATATTATAAACTTAGAGATGAAATTATTAATTTATATCTTGAGCCTGGTACTAGCATTTCTGAAAAGGAACTTTCGGAAAAGTATAGTGTGAGTAGAACTCCAGTAAGAGAAGCACTTGTTAGATTAGCTCAAGAGGGGCTAGTTAATATTTATCCTCAAAAAGGCACAGTTGTTTCTTTAATTGATTTATCTGCAGTTGAAGAAGGAAGATTTTTACGTGAACATTTAGAAAGAGCAGTTGTAAAGGAAGCTTGTAAAGAATTTTCACAAGAAAATGTACTAGCTTTAGAAATGAATTTGAAACTTCAAAAAATGTATATAGAAAATAATGATTATAAAAAGTTATTTGAGGCAGATGAAGAATTTCATAAGATAATTTTCGAGGGAAGTAATAAAAAAAGAGTATGGAATAGTATTAATGATGGCAGTACTGAGTTTCAAAGAATTCGTATGCTTAGATTAGTAACTAATTCTAGCTGGGACAATATTTATCTTCAGCATAAAGAAATTTTTAATGCTATAAAAAACAAGAGCCCAGAGATAGCAGAAGACTTTATGAAGGAACATTTAAATATGGTTACTTTTGATAAAAATAAAATAAAAGAGAAGTATCCTAATTATTTTAAATAAAGATTGATTTAAGTTTTAATATGATCAAAGCTGTTAAATAATCATGTAATACTAAGATTATTATTTTAAATTAAAGGAGGTGAGGCTTATATATAAGCAGCATTAAATTTAAGTGTATTAATTTTATATATGTTTTGAGATATTATATATTGAAATTATAATTAAATGAAGTGACAGGAGGGACATTACTATGAAAATGGGTTTTAGATGGTACGGAGAAGGCAATGATACCGTTACACTTGAACAAATAAAACAAATTCCTGGAGTTGGAGGAATTGTTTGGGCTCTTCATGATATGGCAGCAGGTGAAGAATGGCCAATGGAAAAGATCCTTGAAGTAAAAAAATCAGCTGACAAGTATGGATTTAATATGGATGTTGTTGAAAGCGTTAATGTTCATGAAGACATTAAATTAGGTTTACCAACAAGAGATAAATATATAGAAAATTATAAAAAGACAATAGAAAAGTTAGCTAAGGTTGGTGTTAAAGTAATCTGCTATAATTTCATGCCTGTATTTGACTGGCTTAGAACAGATTTATTCAAGAAGGCAGAAGATGGATCAACAGCTCTTTTTTATGAAAAAGCAAAGATTAAAGATATTGATCCAATGGAGTTAGTTAACAAAATTGCGTCTAATCCAGATCTTACAATGCCAGGCTGGGAACCAGAAAGACTAAAGAATTTATCACAGCTTTTTGAAGCATATAAGAATGTAACAGAAGAGGACTTATGGAATAACTTAAAATACTTCTTAGAACAAATTATTCCTGTAGCTGAAATAAATGATATTAAAATGGCAGTACATCCGGATGATCCACCTTGGCCAATATTTGGGTTACCAAGAATAGTTAAGAACAGAGATGATTTAGCAAGATTATTAAAGCTTGTTGATAATCCATATAATTGCTTAACTCTTTGCAGTGGTGCTATAGGTTCAGATCCAAATAATAATGTACCAGCTATGATAAGAGAATTCGGTAATAGGATTGCTTTTGCTCATATTAGAAATGTTAAGATTTATGAGAATGGTGATTTTATTGAAACATCTCATAGAACTTGTGATGGTTCATTAGATATATGTGATATAGTTAAAGCTTATCACGAAGTTGGATTTACTGGATATGTAAGACCAGACCATGGAAGACATATTTGGAATGAACAATGCAGACCAGGTTATGGACTTTATGATAGAGCACTTGGAATTATGTATTTATGGGGAATATGGGATTCTCTTGAAAGAAATAAATAAAAGAGATAAACTAAAATTTTGATTAAAAAAATTTTGGCTCATAGAATCTTAAGATACAAAAGATAATTAATAGTATTGACTTTATTAGCAATAGTTTTAAAGAGGTGAAAAAAATGAATAACGCCAAAATAGTATTAAGTAAAGAAAGTATCAAAAATAGTGATTTATGGGAAAAAGCTGGGATTGAAATTCCAAAGTTTGATTATGATAAGATGTCAGCATCAACTAAAGAAAATCCTACATGGGTTCATTTTGGAGCAGGAAATATATTCAGAGGATTTATAGCAATACTACAACAGGAACTTTTAAATACTGGGAAAGCGAAATCTGGTATTGTTGCTGTAGAAGGATATGACTATGAAATTATAGATGAAATTTATTCTCCTTATGATAATTTAAGCTTACTAGTAATTATGAAACCAGATGGTAGCCTAGATAAAAAGGTAGTAGGAAGTATAGGCGAAAGCTTAGCTGGTGATTACTCAAGAGAAGAAGATTGGAATAGGTTAAAAGAGATATTTTCAAATCCATCTTTACAAATAGCAAGCTTTACAATAACAGAAAAAGGTTATAGTGTTAAGAATTTATCACAACAAGATACAACAGATGGTCTAGAGCATCCTGTAAGTATTATAGCTAAAGTTGCGTCCCTAGCATATGTAAGATATCAAAACGGACAACTTCCAATAGCTTTTGTAAGTATGGATAATTGTTCAAAGAATGGTGAGAAGCTTCACAATGCAATGGAAACAATGATAAAGAACTGGGTTGAGAATGGATTAGTTGATAAAGGGTTCCTTGAATATATCAATGATACTAAAAAGGTATCTTTCCCTTGGAGTATGATAGATAAAATTACACCTAGACCATCTCAAAGTGTTAAGAATACATTAGAAGCAGTTGGTTTTGATAGCACTAAGATTGTAACAACTAGCAAAAATACTTATATTGCACCTTTTGTAAATGCAGAAGGGCCTCAATATCTTGTAATAGAAGATAACTTCCCAAATGGACGTATGCCTTTAGAAGAAGCAGGTGTATTTTTAACAAATAGAGAAACTGTGGAAAGAGTTGAAACAATGAAGGTAACTACGTGTTTAAATCCACTACATACGTCTCTAGCAGTTTTTGGATGCTTACTTGGATTTGATTTAATTGCAGATGAAATGAAAGATCCAGCTTTAAAGAAGTTAGTTGAAAAAATTGGATATGAAGAAGGAATGCCTGTTGTTGTAAATCCAGGAATATTAAATCCAGAAGATTTCATTAAAGAGGTAGTTGAAGTTAGACTTCCAAATCCATATATACCTGATACACCACAAAGAATTGCTTCAGATACATCTCAAAAAGTTGGTATAAGATTTGGAGAAACAATTAAAGCTTATAGTAAGAGAGAAGATTTAGATGCTAAAGAACTTAAATACATTCCTCTAGTTATAGCAGGCTGGTGCAGATATCTAATGGGATTAGATGATAATGGTAATGTTATGGAGTTAAGTCCAGATCCTTTATTAGATGAATTAAGAAAATATGTAGCAGATATAAAATTAGGTTCTAAAGAATCAGTAGAAAGTAGCTTAAAATCAATACTTATAAATGAAGAAATTTTTGGAGTAAATCTTTACACTATAGGTTTAGGCGAGAAAATTGAAGGTTATTTCAATGAATTGATTTCAGGTGCTGGTGCAGTTAGAGCAACTTTAGAAAAATATTTAGATTGTAAATAATCAGAGATAATGCTCGAAGATGCAAAAAAATAAACATTTTTATCATTCTTCATTTATTATATTCTGCCAAATAATATAAGTGAAGAACGATAAAGAATGTTTAAGAAAATTAATATGAAGTACATTATAACATAAGCAATGCTAATTAACAACTTTGCACTTATACTAAAAGGATGATATAAAACTTTTAGTATTATAAGGTAAGGAAGTTAAATTAGCGAATATAAGAATATAAGAATATAAGAATATAAGAATCCAAAACATAACAATAAGGTTAATATATAAAATTTAAGAAAACGTTGTGGTAAAGTATTGAGTAAATGCAAATTACAATAATGTACGTGAATTTATATACTGCGTGTTATTAACCCAAATATTCAATGCTTTACAAATATAAAATATTTATTTGAGAGAGTAGGATGAAGAATATGAAAAATTTCATGGATGAGAATTTTTTACTATCTAATCAAACAGCTATAGATTTATATCATAATTATGCTAAGAACTTGCCTATTATTGATTATCACTGTCATATTGATCCAAAAGAAATATATGAAAACAAAAAATTCAGTAATATAACTGAAGCGTGGCTTTATGGTGATCATTATAAGTGGAGAGCTATGAGAAGTAATGGTATAGATGAAAAATGCATTACAGGAGATGGAAGTGATTATGACAAATTCTTAGCTTGGTCGCAAACGATACCTATGGCTATAGGAAATCCTCTTTATCATTGGACTCATTTAGAACTTCAAAGATTCTTTGGAATATATGAACCGCTTGATGAAGATACTGCTCCTGAAATTTGGAAGAGAGCTAATGAATTATTAAATGGAGAAGGTTTTAATGTTAGAGATTTAATTATAAAATCAAACGTTGAAACTATATGTACAACAGATGATCCTATAGATACATTAGAATATCATATAAAAATTAAAGAAGATGCTAGCTTTAATGTAAATGTTTTACCCACTCTTAGACCAGATAAAGGAATTGAAATCAATTTAGATGGTTTTGTTTCTTGGGTAAAAGATTTAGAAAAAGTATCTGAAGTATCTATAAATAATTATGATGAATTTTTAAAAGCTCTTGATTCAAGAATAAGATTTTTCCATTCAGTTGGATGCAGAATAGCAGATCATGGTATAGATGGTGTAGTAGTTTATGCAGATTCATCAAAAGAAGAAGCAGAAGCAATATTTGCTAAAGCTTTAGAAGGTAAATCTATAAGCATTGATGAAGAAAAGAAGTATAAAACTTATACATTAAGACATGTATTCAAGCTTTATCATGAATTAGGTTGGACTATGCAGCTCCATATTGCAGCTCTTAGAAGTAATAATACAAAAATGCTTGAAAAAATAGGAGTAAATACAGGTTTTGATTCAATTAATGATGAAAGCATAGCTTATCCACTTTCTAGACTTTTAGATTCTGTGGACAGAGAAAATTCTCTTCCAAAAACAATTTTATATACATTAAATCCAAAGGATAACTATGTTCTTGGAACTATGATAGGAAACTTTCAAGGAGATGGTATTCCAGGAAAAATGCAATTTGGTGCAGCGTGGTGGTTCAATGATAATAAGGATGGAATGATTGAACAAATGAAGGCATTAGGAAACCTTGGATTGCTAGGACGCTTTGTTGGAATGTTAACTGATTCTAGAAGTTTCTTATCATATACTAGGCATGAATACTTTAGAAGAATTGCTTGTAATTTAATTGGAGAATGGGTAGAAAACGGAGAAGTACCTAAAAATGATAAATTACTTAAAAGAATTGTTCAAGGTATATGCTACAGCAATGCAAAAGAATATTTTGGATTTGATGAAAAATAATTCGGGAACACTTAATTGATGAAAGTGAGGAAAAATATATGTCAAATAATAATAGAAAAATCACGATAGCTAGAGGCGTTGGTTATGGACTAGTTGATTTAATGGGTGGTGGAGCATTCACCATTATTGGAGCTTTCTTACTATTTTTCTATACAACATTTGCAGGATTAACACCGATAGAAGGTGCTTCTATTATCGCTATCGCTCGTATAGTGGATGCAGTTGCTAGTTTATTTATCGGTAGTATATCTGATAACTTCTATAAAACTAAACTTGGAAAACTTTTTGGTAGACGTCGTTTCTTCTTATTAATCGGAGCTCCGTTAATGGCAGATTACGTATTACTATGGGTAACAGGAAGAAGTTATGCATTCTATTTAGTTACTTATTTGTTATTTGAAATAATTGCAGCTATGGTATTAATTCCATGGGAAACATTACCTGCTGAAATGACAAAAGATTTTACTGACAGAACTAAATTATCAGCATCAAGAATGTTTATATCAGCAACAGGTACATTTTTAGCTACTTTTGTTCCAGGAAGATTAATAGCTTTCTTTGGTGACAAGAGCCCACAAGCATATTTCATTAATGGATTAGTTTTTGCTATTATATATGCAATATGTATACTTATATCACATAAAGTAACATGGGAAAGGGACCTTACACCTGAAATGGAACAAGAACTATTAAATGGTTCTACAAGCAAGAGCTTTGGCGAACAATTAATGACTATTGTAAAGGTTGCTGGTGACTATGTTTCAACATTTAAGATCAGAGCATTTAGACAACATTTAGCAATTTATATATGTTCATTTACTGCTAAAGACTTATTTAATTCAGTATTTATATATTTCTGTGTATTTAATTTAGGTGTTTCATCTACTACTGCTGCGAATGTACTTTCACTTAGCATCATTGGTATTCCTGTAACAATATTAGGCGGATTCTTAATGATTAAAGTTGGACCAGGTAACTTATATAAGATGGCTTATTCTATTATGATTGTATGTTTATTAGCATTTTATGGACTTTATGTAGGAAATTTAGGATCGAATATTGTTTTATTATTTGTAATTGGTACAATTTATCAAGTAGGAAGAAGTTTATTAGAGTTTACTCCATGGAATGTATTCCCATTCATTCCTGATGTTGATGAAATGGTTACAAGACAAAGAAGAGAAGGGCTTTTTGCAGCAGTTATGACATTTACTAGAAAAAGCAGTGTGGCAATAGCTACATTTGTTATAGGTGTTGTATTGCAAGAAAGCGGATTCGTTAAAGGACAGGCAACTCAATCACCACAAGTTGTATCAACTATAGCTACTCTTTTAGCTGTTGGATGTATATCTTTACTTGTAATTGCATTAATTTGTGCGGCAACTTTCAAACTTAATAAAAGAACACATGGTATATTAGTGGATGAAGTTGAACGTCTAAAGAATAATGGTTCAAAAGAAGAAGTAACTCCAGAAACAAAAACAATTGTTGAAAATCTTACTGGATATAAGTATGAAAATGTTTGGAAAGAAACAGTAGTATAAATTAATTCTTTTGACTAATAGAATATTAAAATATAAAAATAGCTCAAAATCATCATAATCTCTAGATACGTTTCAATTTAGTTATTATAGCTGTCTTAAGATAGAAAGTAAATTGCTATTTTAAGGCAGCTAATTTTAATTTCAACTGTACTAAAATATTATTTTAATAGCTTCTATATTGTCTGTAAGAATATAAAGGTATATCCTAAATAATTAATTGTACTATTAAATATAAAAATGTTATTAATATATGTCTATAAAAAATTAGGTTAGGAGACTGAAATATGAGTAATAAAAATAATTGTCTTTATTGTGATAAGGATGAAAAACTTGATAATTTAATGATTGAAATATGTAAGCTTGAAGTGTCAACTCTTTATTTGTTCAAAGAACAAAGCCATAAAGGAAGATGCATTGTTGCGTATGACAAACATGTGAAAGAATTATTTGAATTGGATGATAAGGAATTAGAATTATATATGAAAGATGTCACTAGAGCAGCGGCTATGATTAAAAAAACTTTTTCACCTGATAAAATAAATTATGGAGCATATTCAGATACTCTTCCACATCTTCACTTTCATTTAGTTCCTAAGTATAAAGATGGATATTCATGGGGTGGTGTATTTGAAATGAATCCTCAGAAAAAATATTTAAGTGATGAAGAATATGTTAAGAGGATTAATCTTATAAAAGAAAATTTATAATTTTATATTTTGTGTTAGCTATTTCAAAATAGAGGATAGATATCTGTTTTGAAGTAGCTATTTTACAATGCAGATTTATGCCTTTATTTTGTATTGGATGTATTAATAACTATATATCCATATTAAGTTTTGAATATAACTTTCTATTTATATTAATCAAGAAGGATTTATAAGTACAAGGGGATAATTCTACAGCATATGGAAAAGAAAATAGATTTATTTGAAACTTGGATTAAAATAAAAATTTTAGTAAAGCTTCTTCAATGACAAGTTTAGGAGGCATAGATATCGAATTATCCCCTATAGATATTTATGATGTATCTTCCTTTTTAAGAAGACATAAAGCAAAAAGTTAAACATATATTATAATTTAAGAAATATACTAAGATTACATTTGGGGTTGAAATTATATTGTAAATAATAATGAATATATTTGTTTTGTAAAGAATAAGCATGATTATTTATAATTTTTAAATTATTAGAGCTTAATAAAATTAAAATAATAAATTTTCACCTAATTAGTTTATGTAAAACATTGAATTTATTTCCTTATTATGTTATAATTTAGAGGTTGAAAAAATTTGGATTCTAAAGTAGTTTTTGATTTTTACATTGTGTTGGAGACTCATCATCTAAACATTGTTAGCTATGTAAAATTCGCTAACAGAGATGTACTTTTAAAACTGTGCATGTCTATACAGAAGTGCTGTAA
Source organism: Clostridium sp. MF28 (assembly GCF_002969175.1). NCBI lineage: Bacteria > Bacillati > Bacillota > Clostridia > Eubacteriales > Clostridiaceae > Clostridium > Clostridium sp. MF28. The sequence goes on along the minus strand of NZ_CP014331.1, from coordinate 1,951,127 downwards.
TTAAATAAGAAAATAGTTAGAAAGAAATTTATAGAATATTTTAGATTATCTCTAGTTTTTAAAAATCGAGGGGTAGTCTCTTTTGTTAATAATAGAATATATATTTTATTTAGTTTGTTTAAGTTCAATAAAATATGTATTCTAATTAAGAAAATATAGAGAGGGTTGTATTATTATGTGGATAAAGTTCTTAATGGAATATTTTAAGTCGCCAAGAACTGTTGGAGCTGTAGCTCCTAGTTCTAAAAAGCTTGCGGAAAAAATGGCGCATGATATTGATTTTGACCATGCAAAATGTATTGTGGAGTATGGTCCTGGAACAGGAGTGTTTACTGATAGACTAATGAAAAAAATAAAGGATCATACGATGTTAATGCTCGTAGAATATAATGAAGAATTCTGCAGAGAACTAGAGGAAAAGTATGGTGAATATAATAACGTTGTAATAGTAAATGATTCAGCTGAAAATGTAGATAAATATTTAAAAGAATACAATATTAAAGAAGTAGACTACGTTGTATCAGGATTACCATTTGCTAGTTTGCCAAAGAATATGTCAAATAGTATATTGAAAAAAACAAAAGATATATTAAAAAAGAATGGATTATTCATAACATTTCAATATACATTGCTTAAAAAGGGATATATAGGAAGTTATTTTGAAGATATAAGTTTAGAAAGAGTAGTGTTAAATATACCACCAGCGTATGTTTTAAAATGTCAAAATACCTAATATGATTAACATAATTTTAAGTTATGTGACAACTTGCTAAAATGATAGTAGTAAGTTTATTTTAGAAATTAAAGATGTTGGTATCTAGGAATATAAGTTTTGTACAAGCTTTAGAATTTCATATCAAGTTTTAAAGAAGTTTACAAATATATATTTTGAAAATAATAATTTTTAGCATTTAATTAATACAAGTGAAGCTCTCAATGTATGTTGAGAGCTTTTTATTTTTAAGGTTGATGTATAAGAATAATTATTATATATACTTTACCTTAAATCTCCGAAGTAATATTATACTGTAAAAATAACATTTATTAAGAATAGGTTGTTGAATAAACAGAATTTGTAAAAAATAAATAAGTCATCCCTTTGTGATATAATAATTTCGCGAAAAACCCAAATATATCACATAAGGAATGACTCAAATATGATTATATCATCAAATATTAAAAGTGAAAATGACCATTATAAAATTTTTGAAGCTGTTAAAATTGCATTTGCTAAATTAAATTCGAATATTAAAAGTACTAAAGGGCGACCACGTAAGTATTCAGATGAACAAATAGTTGCATGTATATTATATGGCGTTAAAAGTAGTATTTTCAGTTTAAGAGAGCTTGAATATCGTATAAAGCAAGACTATGTGTTTCAGTCTATAATTCAACTCAATCAAGTACCAGATTATTCTACGTTCTCATTAAGAACTAAAATTTTAGAGAAACATATATATTATGGTATTTATGCTATGCTTGTTGAACTTATCAATCCTGAAACTAGACTGTGTGCAATAGATGGAACTGCTTTAAGAAGTTCAAAATACGATAGCGAAGCTAAATCCGGTAAGGGTACCCGCCTTGGATATTATAAAGGTTATAAATTATACTGTATTGCAGCAGTTAGTGATATTATAATTCCTCTAGTTTTTTATTTAACAACAGCTAATGTTTATGATAATCAAGTCTTAGATTTACTATATGAAGCTAAAATTTATAATCCATTTTTAATACTTGCAGATGCAGCATATGATTCATTAGAATGGTTTGAAATTGCTTCTAGCTTAGAATTTAATTTGTTAACTGATATAAATATGCGTAAGGCTAAAAGTATTGAGTCATTTACTGATAAACGATATGAAAATGCTTTGTTTATTCAATCTTCTATTGGATCAAAATTATATAAAAACAGATTGAAAATAGAGCAGTTATTCTCTGTATTAAAGGGATTATATAACTTAGAAAACCCAAGGCTTTATGGGCAAGCCCGATACGAACGTCATATAAAATGGGTCCTATTAGCGTACTTAATAGATGAATTTAACAAAAAGCAGCAAGGAATAAAAACTAGAAAATATCCTTGGAATATATAATTTCTAAGAATATTTTCTTAAATAACCATTTGTAAAAATTAGTTATTCAACAACCTAAAGAAGTATAAAATAAAGGATTTTTGAAATTATTGTAGAATTATAGAAATTATAGAAGTATTTTAATATAGTAGTGAATATAACATTACAATAAGTTTGTATTAAAAAAGATAGTTTGCAAGGGAGGAATACAAGTTGTGTAAACGTTTTTTAAGAGGCCTATATTTGTTATAAATTTAACAAATATGATATCTAAGTAGTTATTGTGTATTAAAAGGATTGAATTACTAATATGATTAGATGCTACCAAGGAGGAAAGTCAAAATGGAAATATTAAATTTTAGGTTACGCAAATTAAGTTGCATTGTATTAATAATTTTGGTTGGAAGTATTTTATCAGCTTGTTCCCAAGTAGGTAAAGTAATTGTTGATAACGAACCAAAAGAAGACAGGCAAAAAGATTATATTGAAGAAGTTCCAACACAAACTGTAACAAATGAGAAATCAGTGGATTTGGCACCGTTGTACGATCAGGTAAGAAATTTAAAAGGACAAGAGGCATTGGATTTTTTTGAAAGTCTTAAATCAAAAGGGTTATCGGATAGTGATATATTAGAATTTTTTATTAATTTACCTCTTTCAGATGCAAATAAAGAGATTACGGATATATATAAGAATGAAAAATTTGAAACTTATATGAGTACATATCCTACGGGAAAGCCTTTCGGTAACTATAAATGGACAAATGGAGATGGAACTAAGATAAAAGGAGCATTTAGCGAGCTGGATTTGAAATTACCATTTTCAAATTATGTGGCCTTAAAATCAGGACCAGTTGGAGACTTAAATAAAAAGTATAGAATTGGTGTTGCTATTCATGGATTTGATCAGCCATGGAATGTTAGTTTAGCTGATGCAGCTCAATGGGAAGCAGAAAGACATCCAAACGTCGAAGTTGATGTTAAAGATGCTCAATGGGACAACGATAAAATGGCGGATATTATAGATAGTTTTGTTTTGCAGAAAGTGGATGGGATTTTAACTTGGCCTATGGTTGAATCAGAAACAACTATTGCACCAGTAAAAAGGGCTATTGAGGCAGGTATACCAGTTGTAAGCGTTGATAGAATGACAGGACTCGAGGAAACCACGAGTAGAGTTACCGGGAATTTTCCAGCAAATGGCGCTCAGTGTGGTATGTATTTAATTTGGAAACTTGCAAAAGAAGGCAGTCTAAATGCAAATGTAGTTCTTCTTAGAAAGCCTTCTGGAAGTACTGCAGATGCTAATAGAACTGGTCATTTTCTTAAGGTACTAAGTTATTTCCCTGATATTCATATATTAAAATCATATCATGATGATGATAATACAGCAGAAGCACTTGCCAATATGCAATTAGCATTAAATGAATATCCTTCTATTGATGTTGTATTTGGAACAGGTGATCATGAAGCAATTGCTGCTTATGATGCATCAAAAAATGCTAATAGATTAAATAGCAGAAAGGATACTAAAAAGATGATGTTTTTATCAATTGATGATTCTAAAAAAGCAATTACATCCGTAAAAGATGGATTGTTTGAAGTGAATACACCATACACGCCTTTAATATCTGATATTGGAATGAGAACTTTACTTAATATAATCACTAAAAATGGTTCAATGCCACATGATATTATTACACCTAATATACCTATGGTGACAAAAGACGGAGATACTATATTTGGATTGAAAACTCAAACACCTGATCAATGGTATGAATATACTTTTGGGGCACCAATTAAATAATATATGGATATTAATTAGAAGTTAATATTATATCTGAAAATTTTATAGAATCAATGACATAAGAGGAAGGAGAAACTTCAAGATGAAAAAAATAAGCTCAGTTCCAGGAACAATTCCCTTAACAATAAAATCAAAGCTTATTATAAGCTTCTCATTAATAATATTTTTGGTATCTGCAGTAGGAATAACATCTTATATGACTATGAGGTCTTATTTGGTGCAAGAAAATATTATGATTGAAAAAAATGTTATGGCGAATGATATAATAATTTTAATAAACTCAATTCCTCAGGATATATCAAAATATATATTAAACCCAACAGCGGAGAATAAAAAAATTATAGATGATAAATTTATAAATATTAATAAAAATCAAGAGTTTATTAAAGATAATGTATCTGGAGAGAAGGCACTGAAATCTTTTGATGCCGTAAGCAGAATGTTAGAGTCTTATTCAGAGGAAAATATAAAACTTTTTGAAAGTAAGAATGCCACTGAAATGGTGGAAAAAAATAAACTTATGAACAGGTTTTCTAAACTAATTCAAAATAGCATGCAGGAATATATGTCAGTCGAATTAGATCAACAAAATAAAGCTAGAGCAGATTTGGCTAAAAAATCTAATTTTACAGGAGTGCTAATCATTGTTTTTATAGTATCCATAGGTTTTTTTAGCATAATTTTTGCTATTTTCTTTTCGATAAAGTTAGGAAAATCATTGAATAAAATTGTACTATTAGCTGATGATATTGCTAATGGAAATTTACAGGTAGAAGAATATAAAGTGAATTCTAACGATGAAGTATCTTTATTGACAAGTTCTTTTAATGAAATGACAAAAAATCTAAGAACTATGATTAAGGGGATTATTAATAATAGCAAGGATTTATATGAATCTTCTACTATGATCAAGGATAGGGCGAAGGAAAGTGTCAAAGCAGTTAATCAGATCGCAGTATCTACTCAAGATGCTGTCGATGGTTCGCAGTATCAATTTAGTGAAGCAAAAAGGACTGAAGAAGCAGTTAATAGACTTATTAAAATGAATAGCACAATAAAAGAAAAGTCAAATAATGTTTTGTCCTCGGCTAATAAATCTCTTAAAATAGCTGAAGGTGGAAATGAGAAAGTTAGATCCATGTTAAATCAAATGAACACTATTAAAGAACAAGTTATGAATATCCAATCGGTAACTGGCATTTTAAAAGAAAATTCATCGCAAATAGAAACCATACTAGATACTATTTCTAAAATTACAGCCAGTACGGAGTTGTTGGCTCTAAATGCTGCGATTGAAGCAGCTAGAGCAGGTGAATATGGAAAAGGATTTGCAGTTGTATCAGATGAAATTCGCAAACTAGCAACAAGTTCTGCAACATCTACTGTAGAGATATCTAAAATTTTAACTCAAATTCAAAATTACATTAATGTATTGATTAAAAGTATGTCCATTGCGGTTAGCGAGGTAATGAGTGGCTCAGAAAAAGTTTTGGAAGTTGAAGGAGCATTTAAGAATATTGTGGAGTCAAACAATGATGTTGACGGTGAAATAAAAAATATTTCAGATGAAATTTTAGTAATGGTTAATGAAATAAATGCAATTGAAAAAATATCTAAGAATATATGTGAAATTTCAAATAAATCACTAGAAGGAAGTACAGATATATCTGCAATAGTGGAAGAACAGCTAGCAACTCAGGAAGAATTCTTTGCATCTGCCACTACTTTGGCTAACATTTCAAGTGAGTTAGCCAACGTTGTTTCTAAGTTTAGGGTTTAAGCGAACTTTAGAAATTTTAATAGTAGTGATACAAGATTCTTGGAGTGCCGAAGCATATGTTGAGTTAGTGAAATTTTTAGGAATAGAAATTGTGATATAATAACACTAGATTTAAATTATAAATATATTTCGTTTTAATTTAATGTAGGAAGAGGAGCGTATTATATGAAAAGTCTATGTGTAATTGGAAGTTTAAATATGGATTTAGTAACTACAGTAGAAAATTTTCCTGTGGCAGGACAGACTGTCATGGGGAAAGCGTTTAATACATTTCCAGGAGGAAAAGGTGGTAATCAAGCAATAGCACTAGGTAGGTTGGGTTCAGATGTGCTTATGGTAGGAAAAATAGGGGAAGACATGTATGGAAAAAGATATCTAGAAGTTTTAAGAAGTAATAATGTCAAGTCTGATGGAGTAAGCATTGAAAAAGGCATGTCTTCTGGAGTAGCAGTGATACAAGTAAGTAATAATGGAGAGAATAATATAATTGTTGTTCCAGGAGCTAATGCAGAAGTTGATATAAATTATATTGAAAGCAAATGGAGTTTGATTGAGAGAGCAGATATATTTTTGTTTCAATTAGAAATTCCATTAGAAACAGCAATTGCAACTATGAAAAAACTAAAGAAACAAGGTAAGACAGTAATACTTGATCCAGCACCAGCGGTGGGTCTTCCCGATGAAATTTTTAAATATGTGGATTATTTAACACCAAATGAAACAGAGTTGGAGACTTTAATTGGAAGAAAGATAAATAGTGAAGAAAACCTTGTAGAAGCAGCAAAAACATTATTTGATAAGGGAGTAAGAGTTATAGTTGCAAAGTTAGGTAGTGATGGGGCTGCAATTATTAAGAAAGATAAATGTACTAGAGTTCCAGGATTTATTGTTGATCCAATAGATACAACTGCAGCGGGAGATTCTTTTAATGCAGGATTTGCTTTTGCGCTAGCAAAAGAAAAAGAACTTAAAGAATGCGTAATATTTGGAAATGCAGTAGGTGCTATTTCAACAACTGCACTAGGAGCTCAGGAAGCTATGCCAACTTTTGAAAGAGTTGATAAATTTATTAGAGATAGATAAATTTATAAGAAAAATTAATTATAAAAATTATTTCCATTGAGATATTTATAAGTATAATGCGATAATTAATTTACCGGTAAATATAATGGAGAGGGGATGATTATATTGAAAATTAATAAGAGGTGGTTATTAGCTTAAATTTAAGATAATAACCCTGCCAATAAAATAAGGAGGATTATATCCTCCTTTGAAAGATTTTTAGACATATCTAAAAAAGTATATTTGTGAGTAATTCAAAAATATTTTTAGAGAATATTGACATAAAACATTATTTTGAATAATATATATTATATGGGTTATTTAGGAAAGTTAAATGACCAAAATTCAGATGAAGGAGGATATTTATATGAAAATTTTATTAAATAAAAGTGTTGAGGTTTTTTTAAAATAATTGAATATTGCTGAAAGTCATTATAGAAAACTTTATAATTATTTTTTGTGATATTTATAGAGTAATGGAAGTATGTTATGCTTACTTTTCATTCGTTGTGCTTTCAAAAGAGTATTAACCATCATCTGAAGAATTAATATATATCTAGGCAGAATACACGAGGGTTATCGTGTTTTTTTATTGCATTTTTTAAGCATAAGGAAGTACTAGACAATAGTAATTATCTAGTTTTTTATGTGTAATCCCATGGATGATTAATTAGTATCCACGGGATTTTTTAATCTGAATCTAATTATAAGGAGTAATAATCTAATTTTGATTATAGAAATTATTAGGAGGTGGTTTCAATGAGAAATTTAAAAAACGTAGCATTATTGAATATTGAAAATTTTAAGGAGGAAATCAAGGGTGTGTTACAAAAACGGAAAGGATATCCTGCCAGAAAAGCTTTTGAGAGAGCTTCAAAAGTATATTCAAGGAGAAACCATTTATATTCCTAAGACTGAAGAAAGAAAGGGCTGGGGAGAAAGTAATGGTACTAAAAGAGCAATAAGAGAAAGAAATTTAGAAATATATAAATTATATAAAAAAGGCGAAAAAGTTTTTGATATTGCAGAGGCATATAATCTTTCAGATGATAGTATAAGAAAAATTATATTTAAGTTAAATAATGAAAAATTAGAATCATCACATATAGTGCTAAAAAGTAAGGCCAAGTAAAGACGAAGTTCATATTTATAATATAAAATGATTTGCAAGGTACAGGAATCCTATAAAGAAACTGTTGTAAATAATATACAACTCAATATCTAATTAATTATTAGTTGGATATTGCGTTGAAAATTATATTCAGCAGTTTTTTGCTGATTCTAAATTAAAGAGTCGGAATTAAGAAAGTTTAATTATAATAATTTTTTACATATCATTTAATTTGTGGTAAGGGTAAACTATTATTGTGGTGCTAGTTTATTATTAAATAAGCTGTTTCAAAAACTTTAAAAATATTAAAGAAGGAGTGAGTTAAATGGAATATCATGAAGCAGAATTTAGGGAGTATTCAAGGAAAGGAATTATAAAAAATACGGAATGAAATTTGGAATTAGTAGAGGTAAGATAAATATGAAGAATAAAAATGAAATAGGAAACTTATTTGTTAAGTTAAAACGAAAGGCTAAAGCTTTTATTGTAGCAATCTTTAATTTCGCGCCTAAAGATACTATAGAGAGTTTTGATTACTACAAGTTTAGAAAGCTAAAATCTAACGATTATGAGGAATGCAGAAATAGAATTAGCATTCAGATGCAAAGAGATAGGCTCTTATTTTAGAATTATAATAATAGAATTTCAAATCTGAAAGTATTAAAAAAATACAAGTAAGTTTTAAGATATATCTAATATATTAATAGGTCAACCATAAACAATAAATAGAGATGGTTGGTCTATTTTTATTTGAAATAAATAGAACATTGAAAAGTTTCATGAGGTACACTTAGAAAGTTGATATTGATATGGTACAAACATTAGTGATAAATGTTTGCTTATATATAGACAAAGTAAATAAAAGTCTGTAATATATTAAATAGAAAGTAATTATATTGAAAGGGAATGAGATTAATGGATATAAAATCAAATGAATTATTTTGGAATGCTACTATAAGTGAGCTTAAAGAAGGGATTCTCGAAGAAGATGATGGATATAGGTGCATAATATGTGAAGAAGAATTCCAGAGAGGAAGAATATATGAAATAAATTCAAAGCTGTATGATGCAAAGAAATCAGCAGAGTTACATCTTAAAACAAGCCACGGTTCAATGCTTGAATATTTGTTAAATATGAATTCTGGTTTTACTGGAATATCAGATGTTCAAAGAGAATTAATAAAATTGATTGCCCTGGGATTATCTGATAAAGAAATTTCAGAGAAACTTAAAGTTGCGCAATCAACAATACGAAATCACCGATATAAATTAAGAGAAAAGGAAAAGCAAGCAAAATTATTTTTAGCTATGATGGATTTGCTTTCAAGAACCACAAATAAGAAAATTAATAAAATTGGTAAAGAGACTATATGTGATGCTTATAAAACAGCAACTACTTTAGATGATAGGTATAATATAACAGATAAAGAAAAGAAGAGTGTTATTGAAACTTATATGAATGAAAATGGTGGTTTAAAGAGTTATCCAGCTAGAGAAAAGAAAAAGATTATTGTGTTAGAAGAGATATCAAGAAATTTTTCAAAAGGAAAGCAATATTCTGAAAAAGAGATAAATAGGATTCTAAAGAGAGTGTATGAGGATTACGTAACCATAAGAAGAGCTTTAATAGAGTATGGTTTTATAGAAAGAAAAAAAGATGGAAGCAGCTATTGGATTAAGGAATAAGTTTTTATGCTAAAGTGGAATTGGTTAGATGATAATAGGTCTAATTTTTGATATAATAATTTATAGAAAAATTAGTAGAGGGGGATATATATGGCAATTGGAAGAAGTAAAGTAGTAATAGTTGGAACGGGTTCTGTTGGGGCAGCGGTAGCATTTGATATGGTAATGAATCATGTTTGCGATGACTTAATACTGATTGATATAAATAAAGAAAAATCATGGGCTGAAGCAACGGATTTGCAACATTCTCTTGGATATAGCGGAAGTAAGATGAGGGTAAAAGATGGAGAGTACGAAGAATGTAATGATGCAGATATAGTTGTAATTGCAGCTGCATTACCTTATATTACAGGGCAAACAAGATTAGATATGTTAGAAAAAGCTGCAGGAATAATGAATAATATAGTCCCGAACATCATGAAAAGTGGATTTTTAGGCATAATAGTTGTAATAACAAATCCTGTTGATGTTATGTCATATTACGTGCACAAACTTTCAGGTTTGCCAGCAAGTAAAGTCATTGGAACAGGAACAGCTCTAGATTCAGCACGTTTGAAATATCATTTAGCTGATGTTATGAGTGTTGACCCACAAAGTGTTCATGCTTTGTGCATGGGAGAACATGGAGATTCACAGATAATTCCATGGAGTCAAATTACAGTTGGGGGTAAAAAGTTTTTAGATATAATCAATGACAATAAAATGAGATTAAAAGGTTTTAATTTAAATTCATTAACGGAAGATATTAAGAAAATAGCATATCGTATTGTGAATGCTAAAGGTGCAACTACTTTTGGTATTGCAGCAACTACTGTTCAGATTGTAAAAGCAATATTACGCGATGAAAATAAAGTTATTCCTGTATCAGCTATGCTTAATGGAGAGTATGGGGAAAGTGACACATATGCAGGTGTTCCGGCGGTTTTAAATAATCAAGGAGTGAAGGAACTTGTTGAATATCACTTAGTTGAAAGTGAAAAGGCAGAATTAAAAGAATCTATTGAGATTATAAAAGACTACAATAAAAGACTAAAATTATAAAATATGATATTTAATATTTTTGTATAAATGATATTTTATATAAAAAATTGAGAATGAAAGCATTTCTTTTTATAGAAATACTTTCATTCCTAAAATTTATAATCGTTCTTCAATTTATTATGTTACGATTTTAGTAAACCATATTTAATCTAAATCTATTAGTTAAATAATTCTATGATCCCGAGACTTATAAGTAAGAGTCCTGAAATTAACGGAGCAAATTTACCTAAGAACTTGCCTAAAATATGGTTTCCAGCTCTTTCGCCAAGTTTAAGTGTACAAATACTTAATATAAATGTTAATATGACTGTAAGTTCTATATTAACGCCTGTTACACTTGCAGCAACTCCTGTACCAAAGTTATTAAATGTTAATGCAAAAGCTACCAAAAAAGCTTCTTTTTTATCTATATCTCCTGATTTATCTAAATCTGATTTTTCTGCATATTCAATCATATCATTAGTATTCTTTAAAGCGAGTTCTTTTATTTTTTTATTATTTATAAGTTTAAAAATACTTTGAATTACAAAGTATAATCCTAGAATTATAATAATTCCAGCACCTAAGCTATTTGATAAAAAGCTTGGTAAAAATTTAGATACATATATGCCAAGTAACATAGATAAAAATGTTCCAGTAGAAGTTACAAGTGCTACTATAAGATTTGCAGTTGTGTCTATTCTTATTTTTTTTATTCCATATGCAATACCTATAACTAAATTATCTAAGTTAGAAGATAAACTAAATAATAAAGCAGATAAAATTAATATCATATATGTCATTCCTTCTTAATTATTACTTATATTTAATATATGGTTGTAAATTTGTGTGGTGATTAAGAATTTTTAAGAGAAATTACGTTTAATTACTAATATCTATTAAATACATAAAGATATTTAAGTTATATTTTATAAGATGTCCATACAAAAATGTGTAGATTAAATTAATAGTGGGAAGAAAACTCTTCTAAGGCTCTGGAAGACCGAAAAGAAGAGTTTTTATCTTTTAACATGTTAATAGACTTAATCACAAAACACTCCTAAAATATTACTATTAAGCTTGGCCAGTAAATGTTAAATATAAGAGAACCATATTTAGTGATATGATTATAGCTGCGATGATAATACCTAAAATTCTTACCCAATTGCGATTTGCCATAATACCCATTAAATCCTTACGTCTAGCTATAGTTAGCATTTGTATTATCGGAAATGGCAATATGAAGCTAAGTGCTACTTGGCTTAAAACAAGGGTATTCATTGGATTTATTCCAAGTGCAATTATAGCCAATGCAGGCATCATAGTTATAAGTCTTCTAATATTAATTGGTATACTTAAATTCACAAAACCCTTCATAATTGTTTGACCTGCCATAGTACCCACAGCAGATGATGACAAACCTGAGGCAAGTAATGCTATTCCAAAAGCTCCGCTAGATAATGAACCTAGTAAAGGTTGTAATGATGCATGGGCTTGCTCCATTGTATCAACAATTAATCCATTTTTATTGAATACAGCAGCGGATACAATAACCATTGCAGCATTCACTATAAAGGCAATATTCATAGCTATTGTTACATCAATTTTTTCCATTTTTAAATGTTTTAGCTTTCCTTCAATGGATGTATCAGTTCCTCTATGCTGGACCAAATGTGAATGAAGGTATATTACGTGAGGCATAACTGTTGCACCAAGCATTCCTACTGCGATTAATAATGCCTGACTATTTGGCAGTGATGGAATTATTGTATGAATTCCTACTTGAAACCAATCAGGTTTGGCAAGAAATAATTCTATTGTATATGCAATACAGATTACTGCAACAAGAATTGATATTATTATTTCTATAGTTTTTTGGCCATACTTTTCCATATAACAAATGAAGAATGTTATTATTCCTGTAATAATCCCAGCATATATCATTGGTATATGGAACAATAAATATAATCCCAAAGTTCCACCTAGAAATTCTGCTAAGTCAGTTGCCATTGCACCTATTTCTGCAACAATCCAAAATACCCAATTTGTTTTTTTAGAAAATACTTTGGCACACATTTCTGGAAGGTTATGGCCTGTGGCTATTCCTAATTTTGCAGACATTATCTGTAAAAAGATAGCCATTAAGTTACTAAATAAAATTACCCAAATTAACGCATAGCCAAATTCCGATCCTCCACTAATATTAGTTGCAAAGTTTCCAGGATCTATATATGCTACACTTACAATAAAAGCTGGACCTAAATATTTTAATAGTTGCCTAAATTTACTAATATTAGCACTCCTGTCTTTTTTAAATGGAACAAATCCAGTGACAGATACATCAGTGCTTCTTAAACCTCTTTCGTTCTCCAAGAAAATACATCACCTTTCTTACTTTATTTTTTTATGTGTCTAATTTTTTAATCTTATATGTAATTAAGATAGTTATTAACAGTTAACTTTCTTAGCCTAGTCTAAATTATTTTATATTATAAGTTATGCAATAATATTCTAAATGTTACAGTAAAGTAACTTTTTCGCCATTAAAGCATATAATTTATTAAGTAGATTATTACGGGGAGCGAGTAAGTATATGGGCAAAAATGATTTCTATACTTTTAACGAATATATGAAGAAAGAAGACAGCAAGCTAACTGCGTCCATGGAAGATTATCTTGAGATGATATATAGATTGTCATTGAATAAAGGGTATTTAAGAATTAATGAACTTTCAAATGCACTTAATGTTCAACCTCCTTCTGCCACAAGGATGGTACAGAAGTTATCAGAGGAAAGACTTGTAAAGTATGAAAAATATGGGATTATAATACTTGAAGAAAGTGGTAAAGAACTTGGCGCAGCACTTCTTAACAGGCATCATATTATTGAGAATTTTCTAAGGATACTTGATATTCCTGATAAAGAAATATTAGATGAAACAGAAAAGATAGAACATACTGTAAGTAAAGAAACATCAAAATGCTTTCAGGATTTTGTACAATTTATAGAAAGCAATCCTAGTATAGCTAAGGCTTTTAAGGAGTATAGAGAGTCTATAAAATAGAAAGATGGAGATTGTTTATTTAAACATTAATAAAGATAAATCAGATAGCAAGTTAGATCTTAATTATAAGGCTTAATTTATTATCTGATTTATTTATGTTGCTTTTATTTGAGTTTGAGTAGATATAATTAAATAGTAAATATAGTTTTTATTATTTTTTAAATAAAGATGCCTGTTGAAATTACACTATATTTAAAAAAGTGAGCCACAAATTGTATTTTTGAATGTTCTGTTTTATAAGTGGAAGAAACTTAGTTAATTGTTGTATGTCTATGTAAAAATCTTTATTACTATCTGTATACATAATAATGTGATTAATTAACATAGACTATATAAGAAATATATATTCAAAGAATAAGGGGAGAAAATTTTCGATGGTAAAATGTAAGAATCTTTTTGAAAATAAAAATATTGAAATTGTAGAATCAAGAGGGGGCGTTAAGGTTCTTGAATATAAAAAAGATTTGAGTGTAAGCACTACAACTGCAATGGCAGCATATTTTGCTTCAGAGATGAATGTTAGAAAAAGACAGGTTTTAATTGAGTTGAATGGTAATGCTTACACAATAAGTTCCGGAGTAATGCAGTGGACAGCAGGATCTGTGAGTATGGCTGCTGATATTAAGGGAATTGGTGATTTTTTTGGAAAAGCTATATCATCAAAGGTAACAAAAGAGTCTGCTATTAAACCAAAATATCAGGGAAATGGTTTATTGATGTTAGAACCAACATATAGGCATATTTTGCTTGAGGAAGTTTCGGAATGGGGAGGGATGGTTTTAGATGATGGACTTTTCTTAGCGTGTGAGTCTAAGGTTCAGCAAAAGATAGTTGCGAGGACAAATATCTCTTCGGCAATGCTTGGGAATGAAGGACTATTTAATTTGTGTCTAAAAGGTGAAGGGATAGCCGTGCTAGAAAGTCCTGTTCCAAGAAGCGAATTGATAGAATTTATATTAGATAATGATGAGGTGCGGATTGATGGGAATTTTGCAATTGCTTGGTCTAATTCTTTAGAGTTTAGAGTTGAAAAGTCTAGTAAAAGTTTAATTGGATCTGCAGTCTCAGGAGAGGGATTGGTTAACGTATATAGGGGAACAGGAAAAATACTTATGGCTCCAATATCATAGAAATACGGATGTGAATATTTAATTGTAGAAGGATTGGTAAGAAATATTATAATCACCAATCCTTTTGCTATTAAGAAATTAAAAGGTAAGTCAAAAATAATGTTTATTTGGGATTAATAGTAAACAGGATAATATAAAAAGTTAATAGAATAATAAATATAAATATTAAGATTGCTTAAAAACTAATATTCGGAATAATTTTACATGCGAGGAATTATAGCTATATTATTAGATTTTTTTTGCCCAAAACATATAAAAACACGAACATTAGATAAATAAAAATAAAAAAAATACATAAAATATTTAATTTACTATTGATTTATAGTCCAAAGTATTGTAGCATTAAGTATGTAAAATAAAGAGCTATATATTACGCACTGAATATATTACATTTTATTTATTCTATGCTTTAACATTCGATGATTGTATAGAAATTCAAAAAGTAATTTATTAGTATGTCATATATAAATAATGAAATTTTACCCGTATATGCTTGAAAATAAGGTTCAAGCGTTTCTACCGGACTACCGTAAATTGTCTGACTATGGGTGTTTATAGGTACTTGTTACTTATAAGCCCCTTTGTAAAAAAACAAAGGGGCTTATATTTTACAAGAAATCTTTAAATTCTTGTTATTATCTTTTATATTTTTTTCAACGTTAGTGCATCCTACTAACAGATGTATTATTTTGGAGTAGCAGTGTTAATTTGTGTAGCTCAAAAATAGGAGGAATCTATATTGGACAATGTATTAAAAAAATCGGTAAAAACAACGGAGGAGAACGGTATGTTAGAAAAAATATTTCACTTATCAAAAAATAAAACAACTGTTAAGACAGAAATGTTAGCGGGGTTAACAACCTTTTTAACTATGGCGTATATCTTAGTAGTAAATCCTAGTATCTTAAGTCAATCAGGTATGGATGTATCAGCTGTATTTACTGCAACTGCATTGGCTTCTTTTATTGGTACTGTAATTATGGCGCTTATTGCTAATTATCCATTTGGTATGGCACCAGGTATGGGATTAAATGCTCTTTTCACATTCACAATTTGTTTGGGAATGAAGTTCTCTTGGCAAACAGCTTTGGCGGCTTCATTAATCGAAGGATTTATATTTATGGCGCTTAACATATTTAAAATTAGACAAGTAATTATTGATAGTGTTCCGCCAACATTAAAATATGCAATTAGTATTGGTATTGGTTTCTTTATAACATTTATAGGTCTTCAAGATGCTAAGATGATTGTTGCTAATCAAGCTACATTAGTTGGAATAGGAAATTTAAAAGATCCAACAGTTCTTTTAGCTGGTCTAGGTGTTATTATAATATCGGTATTATATTATAAAAATATAAAAGGTTCATTCATTATTGGAATGTTTTCTGTATATGTATTAGGAATGATTTTTGGAGTTGCTAAGGTACCTACAGGAATAATATCTATGCCACCATCAGTTGCTCCAATATTTATGCAATTTGATTTTAAGAGTGCAATGGTGATTGGTATAATACCAGCAATTCTTTCTATGTTATTTATAGATGTTTTCGATAGTATAGGAACTCTAATTGGTTTAGCTTCAAAAGCTGGATACTTAGACGAAAAAGGTAATGTTAAAAATGCAGATAAAGTTTTAACAGCTGATGCTATTGGGTCTGTAGTAGGTGCATGTTTAGGAACATCTACACCAGTTGCATTTGTTGAGTCAGCAGCCGGTATTGCTGAAGGTGGAAGAACAGGACTTGCTGGTCTTACAATAGCTGGATTATTCTTCTTGTCATTATTCTTTTCACCAATTTTAACTGCTATACCAGGTTTTGCTACAGCGCCAGTTCTAATAGTTTTAGGTGCAGTAATGATGGAACCAATAGCAAAGGTTAATTTCTCAGATTTTACTGAAGGAATGCCTGTATTCTTGACATTGATATTAACTCTTTTAACATATTCAATTACAGATGGGTTAGCATTTGGATTTGTTTCGTATGTGTTAATAAAATTATTCACAGGTAAATCAAAAGATATTCCTGTACCAATGTATTTTATTGCCTTGGCATTTGTAGGATTATTCGCGCTTATGTAATAATAGATAAGAAGAGCCTCATGGTGTAAGAAAATTCACCATGAGGCTTTTATAAATTAATTACTATTCTATTAGTAGTCTATGTTATTTGTTAAGAAATAATGGTAATAGTGCTTTGAATTATCATTTAGTTGGAAATTTTGATTTTATATTGAAGATATTTTTAAGGACGTCCGAAGATTTATAATTCCATACGTAACTTTACATACTTCTTAATATATTTTACGCATTTCTCGAAGCCGAGCTTGCTGGTATCTAGAGACAGATCATAGTTTCTTACATCCTCCCATTTATTACCAGTGTGGTAATAGTAGTAGTCACTTCTATATTTATTTAATTTCTTAATTTCCTTAATTGCTTCTTTTTCAGAAGCGCCAAGGATATCCATTTCATGCTTAATACAGTAATCTTCTGATGCATGAATAAAAATTTTAAATATATTTGGTTTATCCTTTAAGATATAATCAGCACAACGCCCTATCACAACATAAGATTCTTTATCGGCTAATTCACGTAATATCTTAGCTTGATAATTGAACAAATTGTCATTTGAAGTAAAATCATTACTTTCAGGTGGGATTAATTCACCATTATATACTTTCTTTGAAACCTTATATAACAAACTATTTTTTACACCTTCGTCTGCATTGGCAAATAGAGCTTCATTTATACCACTGTCATCTGAAGCCAAACGTAATAACTCACGGTCATACATATTTATACCCAAATCTTTAGATAACATTTTCCCTATTGTTGTCCCACCGCTTCCACAAGTTCTTGTTATTGCAATTACAAACTTATCCATATAATCTCACTCCTTCCCTATATAGAAATTATACCACATTTTATTAAATTATTTAAGTGCGGCTTGAGCTATCTGAATATCTTCATCAATGCTTCCACCACTAACACCAATAGCACCAATGATATTTCCGTTACTAACTATTGGTATTCCTCCACCTAAAATACAAAGTTCGCCATGTCCAGTATTTTCTAAGCCATAAAGAGGTTTGCCAGGAAGCACTAGTTCATTAAATCTTTCAGTAGACATTTTTAAAGCAAGTGCAGTATATGCTTTATTAAAGGAAACTTTAATACTTATTAAGATTGAATTATCCATTCTATGCTGGGCGATAAGATTTCCACCATCATCAACTAATGCTATAACTACTGGAACATTTATTGACTCAGCTTTTCTTTCTGCTTTTTCAAGAATTTCTTTTGCCATTTTTAGTGTTAGCTTAGGCGTCTTTATAGAACTAATTAGATCACTCGATAACTTTTTTATTAAATCTTCATTTATCATATAATCGCTCCTATAAATATTATTTATATAATGTATTTAAGTTAAATTACTCCAATAATATTATATAATTTAACTAATTTTGATACAGGTAATTTACAATTGTATAATAAGTAAAGTTCAGACTATACTTAAATTTACTTATTTTTAGTTACAAAATTATTACTAATAGTCCTTAGGGATATGCTAACATTATAAACAGAGTGGTATCAAAAAAATGTATTTAAAATACAATTTCTTCGAGAGGGTGAAAAAAATGAAGTTAAATGATTTGCAGATAAATAAAACTGATTTAATGAGAATAATTCAAGAAACCGTTCCAGGAAAACAAATTACAATGGCTCATGTAATTGCGAGCCCAGACTCAATTATTTATAAGAAGCTAGGATTAGACCCTAAAATTGATTATAACAGGGCAGCTATTGGTATTCTCACTGTTACTCCAAGTGAAACTTCTATAATAGCTGCAGATATAGCAATAAAAGCGTCGGCAATAGAGATTGGTTTTATTGATAGATTTAGTGGAACTTTGATTATTACAGGAACAATTTCAGATGTGGCAATTGCTTTAGAGTCTATCTTAAACTATGCAAAAAATACACTAGGGTTTAATGTTTGTAATCTAACAAAGGCATAGGTGGTTTTATGAGAAAGATTATGTTGGTTGGAAGGACAGGCTGTGGTAAAACTACTTTAACTCAAGCTTTAAAGGGAAAAGAGATTACATATCATAAAACCCAATATATAAATAATTTTGATGTTATTATAGATACTCCTGGCGAATATGCTGAAAATAAAAAACTGGCACGAGCGTTAATACTATACTCCTATGAAGCTGATGTAATTGGACTTCTAATGAGTTCACTTGAAGAATATTCTCTTTATAGCCCTAATATTGCAGCAGGAGCGACTAGAGAAGTAGTTGGAATTGTGACTCAGATAGATAATAAGAATGCAAGAGCAGATTTAGCAGAAGCATGGCTCAGCCTTGCCGGTTGTAAAAAAATATTTCATATAAGTTCATATACAGGAGAAGGAATACCAAATCTTTTGGATTATTTAAAAGAAGATGACGATATACTGCCTTGGGAAAAGTAGCATATAGAAAATGTCTTAAAATTACATGTAAAGGTTTAAAAAGTGCAAATTTTATTTAAGGAGAGATCTGAATATGAGAAAAATTTTGATGTTAGCTGGCGATTTTACTGAAGATTATGAAGTCATGGTACCATATCAAGCCTTGGAAATGTTAGGTTTTAAAGTTAATGTAGTTTGTCCGGAAAAGAATGCCGGGGAATATATAAAGACTTCAATACATGATTTTGAAGGACATCAAACTTATACTGAAAAGCTTGGACATAACTTTCTATTAAATATGTCTTTTGATTATTTAAAATTAGAAGAATATGATGGATTATATATAACAGGGGGAAGAGCACCAGAATACCTTAGACTTAATACACGGGTTATTGATATTGTAAAATACTTTATGGAATTAAAAAAACCAGTAGCTGCTATATGTCATGGAATTCAAATATTAACAGCGGCTGATATAATTAAAGGAAGAAAGTTAACTGCGTATCCTGCTGTTAAGCCAGAAGTAGTTATGGCTGGAGGAATATTTATAGATAAAAATCCAGATGAAACAGTGGTAGATGGTAACTTAATAACTGCACCAGCCTGGCCAGGAAATACAGCCATCTTGAAAGATTTTTTAAATGCTCTCAATGTGAAGATTCAATTATAGTTTTAATTTTACAATATTTTAGTTTGAATTGTATTACAACGATTTCATACCTCTAATATATAATGAACTTGCACGAAATAAATTTTTACGATTTTTTTGAGGAGGGAATTATAAATGATATCTAAAGGGTTTTCAAAACCAACTGAGAGGGTTGAAAGATTAAAAAGAATGATTGTGGATGCAATTCCGTATGTAGAATCAGAAAGAGCGGTTCTTGTAACAGAATCATATAAGGAAACAGAAGGTCTATCTCCTATATTAAGACGTGCTAAAGCCGTAGAAAAAATATTTAATAATCTACCTATTACTATTCGTGAAGATGAATTAGTAGTTGGTGCAATTACTAAAAATCCACGTTCTACTGAAATCTGTCCAGAATTTTCTTATGATTGGGTAGCTAAAGAATTTGACACAATGGGAGCAAGAGTTGCAGATCCATTCCAAATTCCGAAAGAAACAGCAGCGGAATTAAGTGAAGCATTTAAATATTGGGACGGTAAAACTACAAGTGCACTTGCTGACTCTTATATGTCTCAAGAAGCAAAAGACTGTATGGCAAATGGAGTATTTACTGTAGGAAATTATTTCTATGGTGGTGTCGGACACATTTGTGTTGATTATGGAAAGATTTTAAGAAAAGGGTTTAAAGGCATTATTGCTGAAGTTATTGAAGCAATGAGTAAAATGGACAAGAAGGACCCTGATTATATAAAGAAACAACAATTTTATAATGCTGTAGTAATTTCTTATAGCGCAGCAATAAATTTTGCACATAGATATGCTCAAAAAGCTAGAGATATGGCAGCTGCAGAATTAAATCCAACTAGAAAAGCAGAATTGTTACAAATAGCTGCTAACTGTGAAAGAGTACCTGAAAATGGTGCAACAAACTTCTATGAAGCTTGTCAATCATTCTGGTTTATTCAAATAATGGTTCAAATTGAATCTAATGGACACTCAATTTCGCCAGGACGTTTTGACCAATATATGTATCCTTACCTTAAAGAAGATAAAAATATTTCAAAAGAATTTGCTCAAGAGTTAGTTGATTGTATTTGGATTAAACTTAATGATATCAATAAAACTCGTGATGAAATTTCAGCTCAAGCTTTTGCAGGTTATGCTGTATTCCAAAACCTATGTGTTGGTGGACAAAATGAAGAAGGGCTTGATGCTACAAATGAAATATCTTACATGTGTATGGATGCAACAGCTCATGTTAAATTACCAGCGCCTTCATTCTCTATCCGTGTATGGCAAGGAACTCCAGATGAATTCTTGTTAAGAGCTTGCGAAGTTGCAAGATTAGGGCTTGGCGTACCTGCTATGTACAATGATGAAGTTATAATTCCAGCATTAGTTAATAGAGGTGTTACTCTTAGAGATGCACGTAACTATTGTATTATCGGCTGTGTTGAACCTCAATGTCCAAACAAGACAGAAGGCTGGCATGATGCAGCATTCTTTAATGTAGCTAAGGTATTAGAAATTACATTAAATAATGGTAAAGTAGGCAACAAGCAATTAGGTCCTATCACAGGAGATATAACAACATTTAAGAGTATCGATGATTTGTATGCAGCATTTAAGAAGCAAATGGAATACTTTGTTTACTATCTTGTTGAAGCAGATAACTGTGTTGATTATGCTCATGCTGAAAGAGCACCATTACCATTCTTATCAGCAATGGTTGATGACTGTATTGGAAGAGGCAAATCTGTTCAAGAAGGTGGAGCAATTTATAACTTTACAGGACCACAAGCTTTTGGTATAGCAGATACAGGAGATTCCGTATATGCAATTCAAAAACATGTATTTGAAGATAAAACTATTGAAATGGATCAATTAAAAGCAGCATTAGATGCAAACTTTGGACATACTGGCGTTAATACAGTTAGTACAAGCAATAACAATGCCGATGTTACTGAAATGCAGATATATGAAGCAGTTAAGAGAATATTAAGTAATTCTGGATCAATTGATATATCTGAAATTCAAAGTAGAATCTCTTCAGAATTTACTTCACCTAAAACAACAGTTTCGGGAGATTTTGATAATATAAGAAGACTTCTTGAAAGTACTCCTTGCTTTGGTAATGATATAGATGAAGTTGATATGGTTGCTCGTAAATGCGCACAAATATACTGCTTCGAAGTTGAAAAATATACTAACCCACGTGGAGGACAATTCCAAGCTGGAGTTTACCCAGTATCTGCAAATGTATTATTTGGTAAAGATGTTGCGGCATTACCAGATGGTAGATTAGCTAAGACTCCTCTTGCTGATGGTGTATCTCCTAGAGCAGGTAAAGATTGTGCAGGTCCAACTGCAGCAGCAAATTCTGTTGCTAAGTTAGATCACTTTGTAGCATCAAATGGTACACTTTATAATCAAAAATTCTTACCATCTGCAGTTGCTGGAGATACAGGATTACAAAACTTTGCTTCTGTAATAAGAAGTTACTTTGATCATAAAGGTATGCATGTTCAATTTAATGTAATTGATAAGCAATTATTATTAGATGCTCAAAAGCACCCAGAAAATTATAAAGACCTGGTTGTTCGTGTTGCAGGCTATAGTGCTCAATTTACTGTATTAGCAAAGGAAGTACAAGATGACATTATAAATCGTACTGAACATTCACTTTAAGCTTATTTGAACATAATAAGTAGGCCAAAATTTTATCCCTTATAAGTTTTATTTGAAAAAGTTACACTTTATAAGGTTAGGGGAGATGTGCATGATGGATACAATTAATTATAGTATGGAAGGAACAGTATTTGATATACAGAGATTCTCTATACATGATGGCCCAGGAATTCGTACAATAGTTTTTTTAAAAGGATGTCCTTTATCATGCTTATGGTGTAGCAATCCTGAATCACAGAAAATTAAACCTGTCATAATGTATCAATCTGCGAATTGTATTCATTGTGGAAGATGTATTTCAGCCTGCAAAATAGGTGCAATTAGTGTTAATAATAAAGGTTTTATAAATAGAGAAATTTGCACAGCATGTGGTGAATGTAGCAATGTTTGTCCAACAAGCTCTTTAGTCTTAAAAGGTAAAAAAATGACGATTGAACAAGTTATAAAAGAACTCAAAAAAGATGCTATAAATTATAGACGATCTGGTGGTGGAATCACTTTATCAGGAGGAGAACCACTAGTGCAGTCAGATTTTTCAAAAGAACTTTTTAAGGCATGTAAAGCACAAGGTTGGCATACAGCTATTGAAACTACAGGTTATGCAAATTCAGAAACTATTGAAGAAGTATTTCCTTATATAGATTTAGTGCTTATGGATATTAAGAGTACAAATCTTGAATTACACAGAAAATACACAGGAGTTTCTAACGAAATAATTCTAAATAATGCAAAGAGAATTTCTGAAATATCAAAAATGGTAATTAGAGTACCATTAATACCAAACTTTAATTCTTCAATGCAAGATATTTTGGAATTATGTAGGTTTACTAAAACGTTGAATAACATTGATACGATTCATTTGTTACCATACCATACTTATGGTGAAAATAAATATGAACTCCTTGGAAGAGATTATCTTATGAAAGACTCACGGTCATTAAAAGAAGATGAGATTGAAGTCTTAAAAAAGATTATTGAGGATCAGGGGATTAAATGTATTATTGGTGGTTAAAGATATAATTTTAGAATGGAGGAGTCAAAATGGATCAACAATTGATTGAAAAGGTAATGAAACAGGTTTCTAGCGAACTTGGAATATCTGTTAAAAATCAAAATAATGATTCTCAAAATATAAGCAAAAATACTAGTGGAGGAATAGGTGTTACTGAATTTGTAGGTACTGCAATAGGCGATACTATTGGACTAGTAATTGCAAGTGTAGATCCACTACTTACAGAAACTATGAAATTAGGAAAGTACCGTTCAATCGGTATCATAGGTGGAAGAACCGGAGCTGGACCTCAAATTATGGCTGTTGATGATGCTGTTAAAGCTACAAATACAGAAGTTATTTCTGTTGAATTACCTAGAGATACTAAAGGCGGAGCAGGTCATGGAAGTTTAATTTATATAGGAGCTGATGATGTTTCAGATGCTAGACGTGCAGTTGAAATTGCACTTTCAAGTCTAGATAAATATTTTGGAGATGTTTATGCAAATGATGCAGGACATTTAGAATTCCAATACACAGCTAGAGCGAGCTATTGTTTAGAAAAAGCTTTTGGAACACCACTAGGCAGAGCATTTGGAATGGTTTGTGCAGGACCAGCTGCAATTGGAACAGTTTTAGCTGATGTTGCTGTAAAAGCTGCTAATGTTGATGTTGTGGGTTACTGTTCACCAGGAAACGGAACAAGTTTCTCAAATGAGGTTATATTAACTTTCAGTGGTGATTCGGGAGCTGTAAGACAAGCTGTAAGAGCATCAATTGAAGTAGGTAAAAAATTACTAGGTGCGTTAGGTGATGAACCTAAATCAACAACAACACCTTATATTTAAGTAGAGAACCCAAATCTGTGATTTGGTGTGAATCACTTACTCAGCGAGTGAATACGAGTCGAGTTTCCTTTAAATAGATAAGTGAGAGTCCAAATCTTGTATTTGGTTTCTCGAACTTATAGCTGATGACGCTAGGAATCAGCTTCCATAGAAAGATCTTAATATTCGAACTTTCTATGCAGGGTGCTATGATTTGATGATGGTCGATTACTCTGTGAGTACTCAGCGAACGCATGTGAGTCGAGTTTCCTTATCAATATAATATATTAAATTCAATATTTTCTATATAAAGTTAAATATAAAAAAACAAAAGTTTACCTAAAATTTAAGGAGGTATTTAATATGAATTCAGATGCATTAGGAATGGTTGAAACTAAAGGGTTAGTTGCTGCAATAGAAGCAGCAGATGCTATGGTTAAAGCGGCAAATGTTAATTTAATAGGATATGAAAAGATAGGCTCAGGTCTAGTAACAGTTATGGTTCGTGGTGACGTTGGCGCTGTAAAAGCAGCAACTGATGCAGGGGCTGCATCTGCTAGATTAGTTGGAGAAGTTGTTTCTATTCATGTTATTCCACGTCCTCATATGGACACTGAAAAGATTCTTCCTAAATTCGTATAACAAGATTTTAAATTATAATGAGATAGTTATGCAAAAAGAAAATATTACAGTAATTGCTTTTAGAGCTTAGGAGGGATAACGTGGAAATAGATGAGAAAAGACTAAGAGAATTAGTGATTAAAGCCATACAATTGCTTCAAGCCGAAAGCTCTATACAGAATTTGTTTATTCCCCGAAAGAAACTGTATGTGATATTTACTGAAGAGTGGAATAACAAGTATTCATCTCTATTTGAAGAATTAGATAAGCGAAACGAATATGAAGTTTATGCAGTATTACCAGATGGAATATATAATGATTTTCACCTAAGTAATTTGAAAAAATTTAGTGTATGTAAATCCGTAATAAGTAGAAAGAATGCTGACTTTGATGAATCATCAGAATATCTCACGGTATTTCCAGTAGTTCCTAGAGAAATCGTAGTTAAAACAGCATTATGTATTGATGATATTTTTGAAAGTAGATGGATTTTTAAAAGTATGGAAAAGGGACAAAGAATTATTTTACTCAGTTCAGGACTTGAAAAATTTACTGGCAAAGAGCCACCTAGTTATATTAATAAGATATTAAATTATTACAAGACTTTGTTGGAATTTAATATTGAAATAACAAATGATATTTTTCAAATTGAAGAATATGAAAATAAATTTAGTGAAAATAGTTCCGTGGTCTATGAAAGTACAGAATATAATGAGGTTTTAAATAATAAAGATGGCAAAAGAATAATTACTGTTCAGGAAATAGAGAGATATAAGAATGATAAAAAATTATTCTTATATTCAGGAGATATAATAACTGAGTTAGCTAAGGATAAGGCAAAAAATTTAAACATTCAAATTATTAGAAGAAGTTAGAGTATATTCAAAGGTATCGTTTAGTATAATAAAGATTTTCATAGAATGCGAGATTACTCGTATTTTATGAAAATTGTAAAAAGATGCACACATTAATAAAGATTAAAGTGAGGTGACAAGATGAAAGAAGCATTAGGTTTAGTTGAAACAATAGGTTTATCAACTGCTATTTTAGCTGCAGATGCTATGGCGAAAACGGCTAATGCTAATATAATTGACCTTGAAAATACTAAGGGATCCGGGTACATGACGATAAAAGTTTCAGGAGATGTTGGAGCGGTAACAGCTGCAGTTACAGCAGGAAGACAAGTTGCTGTTGAAAACAACGCATTTGTTTCATCTAAAGTAATTCCAAGACCTTCTAATAATATAGAAAGCGCTTTTTGTCAGCCTAAAAAGGAAGAAGATACTTCTTCTATCACAGAGAATAATATAACTGAAGAAAGTAATGTAAGTGAAGAAAATAATGTTATTGAGGAAAATAATACTGTTGAAAACAAAGAAGATTTAGAAAATCACGTAGTTGTATTAGAAGAGGCTTTAACTGAGAAAGTTGAAAAGCTGGAAGATAAACAGGAAGGAAATACTTCTCAAAGTGAAGAGACAGTAGTTGAAAATAATGAAGACATCAATCAATCTGAAGAAGATGGTATTCAACTTAAGCAATCTGATATAGAAATTTCTCAATCTCAGTCAGAAGAAAAGAGAACTAGAAAAACTAGCAGTAGAAAAAAAGGAAAATAATAAATAGCACTTTTTAAGCTGTTAAAGGAAAGGACTGTGATTAGTATGTATATGGCAAAAGTTGTTGGTAATGTTGTAGCTACAAGAAAAGATGATTCATTAGTTGGATATAAGTTAATGATTGTAAAGAGAATAGATGTAAAAGAGAATTTTATTGGCAACGAAGAAGTTGCAGCAGATTATGTCGGAGCAGGTATAGGGGATTATGTATTACTTTGTAAAGGGTCAGCTGTACGTGTAGAGAAACAAAAGGTTGCTATTGATATGGCTATTATTGGAATCATAGATACAATTGATGTCTAAAAATTCATTTATTCCATAATCAAGAGAGGAGGTTAACATGGATATAAATTATAAATTTTTTAATAACGAAGAATTAAAAAGTGGTGTTTTTTCTTCAGTGAACGATGCAGTTTTAGCAGCGGTAGGTGCATATAATCAATATAGCAAATTTACTTTGAATGAAAGACAAGAGATTATTGATTCTATTAAGGAAAAGCTTTTATCTAGGGTTGAGGAAATAGCTTATATGACAGTTGAAGAGACTGGAATGGGGAATGTGCATGACAAAATTGAGAAACTTATTCTAGCGATTAAAAAAACACCAGGAATAGAAGACTTAATTACTGAAGTGAGAACAGGAGATAATGGGATGACATTATATGAACTATCATCTTATGGTGTTATCTGCGCTATACATCCATGTACTAATCCATGTGCCACATTAATTAGTAATACAATAGGGATGCTGGCAGCAGGAAATGGAGTTGTTCATTGCCCACATCCAAGAGCAATAAAAGTGTCAAAATATGTTACGGAGATAATCAGTATTGCAATAAGAGAAAGATGTGGAATAGATAATTTAGTTGTAACCTTAAATGAAAATTCAATTACTTGTACTAATGAAATTATGACTCATCCAGATATTTCAATGGTGGTTACGACAGGTGGTAATAATGTATTGCGGCAAGCAATGGCATCTGGCAAAAAAGTTATTGGAGCTGGACCTGGTAATCCTACGACTATTGTTGATGAAACTGGTGACATTAAAAAGGCTGCAAGAGATATTGTAAGGGGAGCTTCTTTTGATAATAATATAATGTGCATTTCAGAAAAAAGCATAGTAGCTGTTTCAAGTATTGCTGATTTATTAGTAGAAGAGCTTGTTAGAAATAATGTATACTACGTAGATAATGATGAGGAAATGCTTAAACTCACAGTAGCTACATTAACAAGCGACATGACCTTAAATAAGACTCTTGAAGGTAAAAGTGCAAATGAGATTTTAAAGGCTGCAGGAATTGTATGCGAGAGAGATATTAAGCTTATTGTAGTTAATACTATAAAGCAGCATCCATTTGCAACAGTTGAAATGCTTATGCCACTTGTACCATTAATAAGAGTAAAGAATTTTGAAATAGCCTTGGATACAGCACTTGAAATAGAACAAGGATTCAGGCACACAGCAACAATTCATTCTCAATCAATTGAAAGATTAAATGTAGCAGCAAAAGTAATGCAGACGGCAGTATTTGTTAAAAATGGTGCTTCACTCGTAGGAATTGGATGTAATGGTGAAGGTGATACCAGCTTTACAATTGCTACAATCACAGGAGAAGGCACTACTACAGCAAGGCATTTTGCAAGAAGAAGGCGATGTTCCCTAACAAATGGTTTTTCAATTAGGTAGGAAAGGAGAGGAAGTTTTGAAAAGTGTGTATATTAAAACAAAAATATATTCAGGAGAAAATTCTCTGAAGCGCCTAGAGAAATTTAAAAATACAGACATCTGTGTGGTATGTGATCAATTTCTTGTGAAAAACGGCAGCGTAAAAGGTCTATTGAGTTTTATTAATGACAGTAATAATGTTTCTGTTTTTGATGAGGTTATTCCAGACCCGCCACTAAATGTAATTGGAAAAGGTGTTGCTCTTATTAAGAAAAATAATCCTAGCATAGTTATTGCGTATGGTGGAGGCTCTGCTATAGATACAGCAAAGGGAATTATTTATTTCGCAAAACAGCAAAACTTTATCGATAAAGTTAATTTTATAGCAATTCCAACTACAAGTGGAACTGGATCTGAGGTAACGTCAGCGACAGTAGTTACTGATACTGAGACAAAAACAAAGCATATTATTTTTGATGATGTGATGCTACCAGATGAAGCGATCTTAGATGCCAATCTAACAGTTTCTGTTCCAGCAGACATTACTGCAAATACAGGAATAGACGTTTTAACTCACGCAATAGAAGCATATGTTGCAAAAGATGCAAATGTATATTCAGATGCATTAGCTGAAAAAGCTGTTGAATTGGTCATTGAATCTTTAGTACAGTGCTATAAACAAGGTAATGACATCGCAGCAAGGAAAAAAATGCATGAAGCATCTAATTTGGCAGGTATGGCTTTTAATATAGCGGGTCTTGGTATAAATCATAGCATTGCTCATCAATTAGGAGGTAGATTTCATATTCCACACGGACTTGCCAATTCAATCTTGGTGAATATTGTAATAGATTATAACTGTGAAGATCATGAGATTTTAAAGAAATACGCTAAATTAGTTTATAAAACTGGTATGGTGGAAAAAGCACAAAGTGATGAATTTGCAGTTGAAGTTTTAAAAACATATATTAAAACACTGACGAAGATTATGAACATGCCTCAAAACTTAAAAGAGTGTGGTGTAGATAAAAATGAATTTGACAATGTAAAATCAATTATAGCTGAAAATGCACTAAAGGATGGATGTACACAAGCAAATAGAAGAGAAATTACAAAATTTGGTATGGAAAGACTGATTCAATTAGTGTACTAACCTAATCTTAGTATGATAGAATATATTTAGAAAAATATATTCTTGTGATGTATGAAGGAGTGGGTTAAATGCATGAATTCCATGATAGAACAAAAGGTGAAATCGTTGACAGCAATACGCAGATTGATGAGAATTTAATTAATAAATTTAATATAATCAATTTATTCGGCAAAGAAACATTAGAAGATATCCAGGAAAAGATATCTAGAGCAACAGGCCTTGCATTTGTTACTGTTGATTATAAAGGTGAACCAATTACCAAAATGACTTCTTTCACAGAATTTTGTAGCGAGATTAGAAAAAATAAGAAAGCAGAATGTGTCTGTAAGTCTTCCGATGCTTTTGGTGGAATTCAGGCAGCAGTTACACAAAAGAATTGTGTATATTTTTGCCCTTGTGGATTACTTGAAATTGCAATACCTATAATCGTTAGAGGCCATTACCTAGGTGGCTTTATTGGCGGACAAGTGAGATGCTTAGATGCACCTTCAGGAGTAAGTAAACTTGAAAATGTAATAAAACATTCTCAAAATTATAGGGAAGATAAGCATATGTTAAGTTTGTTTGAGTCTGTTCAATTATATGATTATGAAAAATTTATGAGTGTTGCGGAATTAATTTCTCTTATTATAAATCAATTGGGAGAGAAAGAAGCATATAGATTAATGCAAAAAAACTCATTAAAAAAGGAAGTTGAGGAATTAAATAATTCTAGAAAAGAACTTGAAATAGAAAATGCATTGAAAAAAAATGAACTTATAAATCTCAGAGCTCAATTAAACCCACATTTTTTAATCAATGTTTTGAATTCGATTTCTAATTTAGCAGCTATTGAAGATTCACCTAAGACAAATGAGATGATTGTAATGTTTGCAGATTATTTAAAGCAGAGTTTAGGTAGTCAAAAGAGCTATACAAATTTATCAGATGAATTCGAAAATATTGAAAAATATTTGAAGATTCAGAAAGTTAAGTATGGAGATTTGCTTCAATATTCAATTAACATGAATGAAAAAATGCATTATCAAAGAATCCCAAGCCATATTATTATGCCATTTGTGGAATATGCTGTTTTTTATGGAATTGCAACAAAGAATAACGGTGGAAAAGTAGCGGTAACTTCTTATTATGAAGGTAAGGATGTTGTTATATGTATTTCTGACAATGGATCTGGATTTAGTGATGAGGCAATAGCTAAGAAATTCAAGATATATAAAGGTGGTTATGAGGGAGAATCTATTCAGATAAGCATCTCCAATGCAAGAGAAAAGCTCATAACATTATTTGGTGAAAAGTATGATACTTTTATTGAAAATACTGAAGGAGAAGGTACAAGGAGTATTATAAGATTTCCAATAAAATTCGAAGAAAGGAATGTCTAGATATGTATGGAGTATTAATTGCGGATGATGAACCACTAATGAGAGCATCTTTAAAGGTTATGATATCTAAAGTTGAAGGATTTGAGGTCTTATATTCTGTTGGTAGCGGTGAGCAGGCAGTTGAGATATGTAAAAATAATAAAATAGATATTGTTTTTATGGATATCATGATGCCTGGTGAATCAGGGATAGAATCTAGTAAAAAGATATACACCATTAATCCAAGTACCACTATTTTTATTGTATCATCTTATAACAGTTTTGATTTTGCAATTGAAGCTTTAAAAACTAAAGTTAAAGAGTATATATCAAAACCTGTATCCTTTTCTCAAATAGAAAAATTATTGAGCAATTATAAAGATGAGAATCAGAATGTTAAAAGTGAGATAGAAGGGAATAAGTATGACAGTCTACTTTTAATAATTAAAGAAAAAAATTACAAAAAAATGTATTATGAAATTCCTAAGATAATAGATGAGATGTGTTCTTCTAAAAAGTCTGATACAAAGTTACTAAGAGAAGAATTTATGCAAATAGGAGAAAATCTTATTAATTCTGTCCAACTGCTAAACAAAAAGCCCAAAAAGCTTAATGAGCTATTTCCGATGGAAGAAGATTTAGGCAATGAGAAAAGATTTTTAGAATTTTGGTTATTCAAGGTTATGAATTATGTTTTTCAACAAAATAGCATAAAAAAGTATTCAATATTAAATGATGTGTTTAGTTATATTGAAAATAATATTGAAGAAGAGATTGGATTAAATGAGATAATTAATAATTGTTCAGTAAGCCAAGGTTATTTAAGTAGAATTTTTAAAAGGCAGTTTAACATAAGTGTTATGGAATATTTGCATATGAGAAAGATTAATATGGCGAAAAGTTATTTTTGTTTTACTGATTTAAGTATTACGGATGTTGCATTTAAACTTGGATATAATGAGAGCAGTTATTTTAGCAAAGTGTTTAAGAAGTATGAAAATACAACGGTTTATAAATATAAAAAAATGTTGTAGAATCAGAAAATCAAGGTAGGTGGTAAAATATGAGCGAATATTTTGTTACATCAGAATCTGTAACAGAAGGACATCCTGATAAAATTTGCGATCAGATATCGGATGGAATCTTAGATGCGTATTTAGCACAGGATAATAATTCAAGAGTTGCAGTAGAAACAATGGTCTCAAAGAATACAATTATGATAGCAGGAGAGGTTACTTCAAATGCAAAGGTAAATATTGTTGAGGTTGCAAGAGAGGTTGTAAAAAATATTGGTTATACGAAAGAAGAATATGGTTTTGATTATAAGACCTGCCTAGTGTTTACAAATATCAATAAACAGTCTCCAGATATTGCTTTAGGTGTTGACAAAATAGAAGAAAACAGGAAGATTACTAAAGCAATATTAGGAGCTGGTGATCAAGGAATTATGTACGGGTATGCCTTTAATGAGACTGATAATTATATGCCATTAACGTGTGATCTAGCTAATAAACTTACAATGAGGTTATCTAAACTTAGAAAAAGTGAAGGAATTCCTTGGATTCGTCCTGATGGTAAATCTCAGGTTACAATGAAATATGATAGTAATGGGAATCCAATTAACATTTCAAGCATAGTAATTTCAATTCAACATGATCCGGATATTGACTATGATTATATGAAAAATGTTATTGAATATGAGGTTATTCGTAATGTTATTGATAGCAAGTGGATTAAATATGATACGAAGATACATATTAATCCTACCGGAAGATTTGTTATAGGTGGTCCTGCAGGCGATACTGGTTTAACGGGACGAAAAATTATGGTAGATACTTATGGTGGAATTGGAAGACATGGTGGTGGAGCCTTTTCAGGAAAAGACCCCACAAAAGTAGATAGATCAGCAGCATATATGGCAAGGTATGTGGCAAAAAATATAGTTGCTGCAAAGCTGGCTGACAAGGTTGAATTATCCTTAAGCTATGTAATTGGAGAAGCTGAACCAGAAGCAATAACTATTAATACATTTGGAACTGAGAAAATAGATATTAAAGATATAAGAAAAATAATTAAAGAGACTTTTTCTTTTTCGGTTGCTAACATCTTAGAGCAACTTGATTTAAAGAAACCACAATTTTTTAATACAGCCGCCTATGGTCATTTTGGGCGTGAAAATAAAAATTTTAAATGGGAAAAAACTGATAAAATGGAACTTTTAAGAAAGAAGGCAATGCAATGTGTTTTGGAAAATTTTAAATAGTATTTAAGGAGTTTGATGTTATGAATATCTATGCATTAATAGCAGCATTTGGTGGAGGAGCTTTAGGAGCACTTCTTGGATCAATACCTGCTTTTATTTTAACGGGAATTTTAGCAGTTGTTGGAGGAATTTTAGGATTAGCAGGTATTGCTGAACCAACGGTTGGAAATATTACTTTTGGTTCTTTTTTAGGTCCTCATATTGCATTTGCAGCAGGAGTAGCGGCAGCAGCATTTGCTGGGAATAAAAGAAAAACATTGAGCAATGCAAACGATGTATTAACACCATTATATTCAATTAATGATTATACAGTAATACTCGTTGGAGGCCTATTCGGAGTTATAGGTTTCTTATGTCACTATGTTTATGGTGCAGTATTGAACTTTAAAACAGACCTTCCTGCTATTTCTGTTTTCACCGTTTTGATGATTTCGAGATTAGTATTTGGTAAGACAGGTCCGGTTGGTAAGTATACTGGGTCAGGCAAAAGAGATTGGCTTCCTGATACAAAAACATTAGTTAATCATATTGTGCTTGGATTAACAGTTGGAATTGTTGTAAGCGGTATTGCTATATCAATGGTTAATTCGGGTGTATCGCCTAAAGTTATGTCTATGTATCCTATCGTTTGCTTTGGAATTAGTGCAACTTCATTGATTTTCTTGCAGACTGGTTTTGGAGTTCCGGTAACACATCATATCACTTTACCAGCTGCAGCGGCTACAGTTATGACAGGAAATATATTTATAGGTGTTTGCGTAGGAATTGCCTGTGCAATAGCTTGGTTAATTGCAGGAAAAGTTATTAACAGTTATTGTGATACTTATATAGACCCACCAGCTACAGTAATATTTATTTCAATGTTTATTATTAATGCGATGTTCATTTAGATTTATATGTTAAAAAATAAGGAGGAATTTATTATGAATAATGAAGCTTTAGGAATGGTTGAAACAAAAGGCTTAGTTAGTGCAATAGAAGCAGCTGATGCAATGACAAAGGCAGCGAATGTTATGCTTGTTGGATATGAAAAAATTGGATCAGGGCTTGTAACTGTAATGGTTCGCGGGGATGTTGGAGCAGTAAAAGCGGCTGTAGATGCTGGAGTTGCAGCTGCAAGAAATGTTGGCGAAGTGATTTCGCAACATGTTATTCCAAGACCACATATTGATACAGAAAAGATATTACCAAAAACTTTATAGAGTTTTTATAGGATATCTAGAGAGTGAGTTGATAAAATGCATAGCGAAGATGTAGTAAAGTTAATTACTAAAATAGTTGTAGATAAAATCAAAGCATTAGAGAATTATAAAATTCCTATTGGCGTATCAAATAGGCATGTGCACCTAAGTCAAAAGGATTTAGATATTCTATATGGTCTAGGATATAGCTTAACTAAAAAAATTGATTTGAAACAACCAGGACAATTTGCAGCTAATGAAACTGTAACTATTAGAGGTCCTAAAGGTGAATTTGAAAATGTCCGTATTTTAGGGCCTATAAGAAGTGAAAGTCAGGTTGAAGTTTCAATGACAGATAGTTTTAGGTTGGGGGTAAAACCTCCAATTAAAGAATCAGGACAACTAGAAAATACTCCAGGACTTGAAATTATAGGACCTAAAGGGAGTGTGAAAATTCCAAACGGAACAATCATTGCTTTAAGACATATTCATATGACACCTGAATATGCTGAGAAAATGGGAGTGAAAGATAAGGAAATTGTTGAAGTGGAAACTATGGGCGAAAGACATGGTATCTTAGGTAATGTTTTAATAAGGGTTTCTGATAAGTCTTCTCTTGAAATGCATGTGGATGTTGATGAAGCTAATGCTTGTGCTTTAAAAAATGATGACTTTGTTATCCTGCATGGGAAGTAAGCAGTTAGTTACAAATTAATTATGATAGGAGAGATAAGAATGTTAATAAATAGTGACATATTAACAGAATTCTCCAATTTGATTGCTGAAAATAGAAGTAATTCATTTGAAGGAGAGCTTAAAACGGGAGTAGACCTAGGAACGGCCAATATTGTTGTATCAGTTGTAGATTCTAATAATAATCCTATTGCAGGAGCTACTTACCCTTCTACTGTTGTTAAAGATGGAATTGTAGTAGATTTTGTAGGTGCTATAAATATAGTTAAAAGTTTAAAAGCTGAGGTTGAAGAAATAATTGGTAGAGAGCTTCTAACAGCAGCAACTGCTGTACCACCGGGAATTATTTCCGGTAATGTAAAGTGTATATCCAATGTTGTAGAAGCAGCAGGATTTGAAGTTATAAATGTTATGGATGAACCAACAGCGGCAGCTAGGGTGATAAACATTAAGGACGGTGCAGTTGTTGATGTTGGAGGTGGAACAACAGGAATTAGTATATTGAAGGATGGACAAGTAATTTTTACTGCTGATGAAGCAACTGGGGGTACACATATGACACTTGTACTTGCGGGATATTATGGAATATCAATTAAGGAAGCAGAAGAATTAAAGAAAGATCCGAAAAAAGATAAAGATATATTTCCGATTATTAAACCTGTAGTTCAAAAAATGGCATCAATAGTAAAGAGATATTTAAACGGTTATGACGTATCAGAAATTTACGTTGTTGGAGGGGCTTCATCCTTTGAGGAATTTAACGACGTTTTTGAAAAAGAAATAGGTATTAAAACAATAAAGTTTAATGAGCCTTTATTAGTAACGCCTTTAGGCATTGCAATGAATTGTAATAGAGGATGAAAATAAAAAAAGAGGTGTATATTAATGGATGTAGATGTAGTTTTAGTTGAAAAACTAGTTAGACAAGCAATAGAGGAAGTGAAAAATAAAAACTTATTAAATTTGGATAAATTTGATTCTATAAAAAATTACGGTATTTTTGAAACTATGGATGCGGCAGTTGAAGCATCATATGTGGCACAAAAACAATTATTAAATGCTTCTATGACGGACAGACAAAAATATGTAGATACTATAAAAGCTACTATCTTGAAGAAAGAAAATTTAGAATTGATTTCAAGAATGTCTGTTGAAGAAACAGAAATCGGTAAATATGAACATAAGTTAATTAAAAATAGAGTAGCAGCTGAAAAAACACCGGGAATAGAAGATTTAACTACAGAGGCTATGACAGGAGATAATGGACTTACTTTGGTTGAATATTGTCCATTTGGAGTAATTGGTGCTATTACTCCTACTACAAATCCTACTGAAACTATTATTTGTAATTCTATTTCTATGATTGCGGGTGGGAATACAGTAGTGTTTAGTCCACACCCAAGAGCAAAAAATGTTTCAATAAAATTAGTAACTATGTTAAATAAAGCATTAGAAGAGGCAGGGGCTCCTGATAATCTTATAGCAACAGTTAAGGAACCTTCTATTGAAAATACAAATATTATGATGGAGCATCAAAAAATCCGAATGCTCGTAGCAACTGGTGGACCAGCCATAGTTAATAAGGTTATGTCTACGGGGAAAAAAGCTATTGGAGCGGGGGCAGGAAATCCTCCTGTTGTTGTTGATGAAACTGCTGACATTGAAAAAGCAGCTATTGATATTGTAAATGGGTGCAGTTTTGATAATAATGTCCCTTGTATAGCTGAAAAAGAAGTCTTTGCAGTTGATCAAGTATGTGATTATTTAATACATTACATGAAACTGAATGGAGCTTATGAAATTAAAGATAGAGACTTGATTCAAAAACTTTTAGATTTAGTTACAAATGAAAATGGCGGACCTAAGGTTTCTTTTGTAGGAAAGAGTGCACCATATATCTTAAATAAGCTTGGTATTTCAGTAGATGAGAATATTAAAGTAATTATAATGGAAGTAGAGAAAAATCATCATTTCGTTTTGGAAGAAATGATGATGCCTATTCTACCTATTGTAAGAACAAAAGACGTAGATGAGGCTATTGAATGTGCTTACGTTGCTGAGCATGGAAATAGACATACAGCTATAATGCATTCAAAGAATGTTGACAAGCTTACTAAAATGGCAAGACTTTTAGAAACAACTATTTTTGTTAAAAATGCACCATCTTATGCTGGAATAGGTGTTGGTGGGGAAGGAACTACAACATTTACTATTGCAGGTCCTACTGGTGAAGGTTTAACAACAGCTAGGTCTTTCTGCAGAAAACGCAGATGTGTTATGGTAGATGCATTTAATATAAGATAATCTAGTCAGTTATGATAATATATTTCCCTTTATACTTTGTCACTATGTTTATCTAGTAGATTACTATTGGAAAACATACTTCATTGTTTAATGGGAAATATTTATCATATTATGGAATTAATATTTTCTCTCACATGATGTAAAGAAAAAATTTGCGATAAAGAGAAGATGTGTGCAGGCGGTACTTTTTCAATGAAATAGAATTGGAGTAGAGAAGTTATGGAAAAAAGCTTTATTGATTTAATAAAAGATGCTGGAATAATTGGAGCCGGTGGAGCTGGTTTTCCAACACATGTGAAATTAAATGCAAAAGTCAAAACCGTGATAGTTAATGGTGCAGAATGTGAACCATTGCTAAAGGTAGACCAACAATTGATGGATAAGAAAGCAGATGAAATTCTATATGCTTTAGACAAGGTTGTTGATGAAACTGAAAGTGAGGCAGGGATAATAGCATTAAAAGGCAAATATAAAAAGGCAATAGATAGCTTAAATTTGAAAATTAAAGATTATCCTAAACTACAGATATTTATATTAGAAAATTTTTATCCTGCTGGTGATGAGCAAGTTCTTGTATATGAAGTTACAAATAAGATTGTACCAGAGGGTGGAATTCCTTTAAATGTTGGAGTCATAGTAATTAATGTAGAGACACTTTTGAATGTGTATAATTCAATTAATGGTATTCCTGTCACTGAAAAATATTTAACCATCACTGGTGAGGTTAGGAATCCAATAACAGTTAAAGTACCTATAGGAATTTCGATTGAGGAAGCAATTGAAATTGCAGGTGGCAGTTCTATAAAAGATTTTTGCGTTATAGATGGTGGACCAATGATGGGAAAAATAGTAGAGAATATTCAAGATCCAATCAAAAAAAATACAAAAGGGCTGATAGTGCTCAAAAAGGAACATAAAATAGTACAATCTAAGATAAAGAGTATGCAATCTACTATAAGAGATGCAAGAATAGCGTGTTGTCAGTGTTCTTTATGTACAGAAGTATGTCCAAGACATTTGCTAGGGCACAAAATTGAACCATCTAAAATAATGAGAATTGCTAGTTATGGTAAGACTTGTAGTACAGAAATTTCACCTACAAATACTTTTCTTTGTAGCGAATGTGCTCTTTGTGAACAAGCGTGTATTATGGGATTACAACCTTGGAAGTTAAATAAATTCTTTAAAGGGGAATTAAGCAAAAATGGTATAAGAAATCCTCATAATATGGCACCCGAAAATGCAGATGAATTTAGAAGGTACAGAAAATTTCCTGTTGAGAGATTAAAGCAAAGGCTTGATATAAACAAATATAATTCAGATTCACTTTTAGAAGAGAAAGAATACGATTTTCAAAAAGTTACAATATTAAGATCACAACATATAGGTGCAAAAGCTGAACCTATAGTTAAAGTTGGAGATAAAGTTCAAAAAGGTGATTTGATAGGAGAAATTTCAGGTGGGAAGCTAGGAGCTAAGATCCATGCAAGCATAGATGGAATTATA
Organism: Clostridium sp. MF28; assembly: GCF_002969175.1. Lineage (NCBI taxonomy): Bacteria > Bacillati > Bacillota > Clostridia > Eubacteriales > Clostridiaceae > Clostridium > Clostridium sp. MF28. The sequence continues at coordinate 1,912,426 of NZ_CP014331.1, read as the reverse complement.
AAAGAAATAACAGATGAAAGTATAGTTATAGTTAAGTAATATATGCATTATTAAATCTATGAAAGGGGAAGTGACAGCAATGAGAAGGTCAATTGGATTACTTGAATATAAAAGTATTGCAAAGGGAATGGAAGCATGTGATGAAATGCTCAAATCTTCAAATGTTGAATTAGTTTTAGCTTCACCAGTATGTCCTGGAAAATATATAGTGATATTATCTGGAGATGTAGGTGCAGTTGAAAATGCTGTTAAAGTAGGGAAAAGTATTGGAGGCAGTTATCTTATAAGTGATTATTTAATAGCAAATGTTCATGAAAATGTATTCCCGGCTATTACAGGAACAATTGATATTGGAAAAATTGATTCGCTAGGAATTGTTGAAACTATATCGGCAGTAGCATCTGTAATTGCGGGAGATGTAGCATTGAAAGCTGCTAATATAGAACTTTTAGAAATAAGAATTGCAAAAGGACTTTGCGGAAAAGGATACATGTTAATGACTGGAGAAGTGTCTGCTGTAAAATCTGCAGTTGAAGCTTGCGAAAGTAGACTTATAGAAACTGGTGAAATCATAAGTACAGTTACAATACCATCACCAAGCAAGGAATTGATTTCAAGCTTGCTTTAGGAATAGGAGTGAATATAAAGTAAAGATATATGCTTATCTATTTACTACTTTTTATATAAAGAGATAGTCTGTATTTACTTGGCTTAATAATGCATTGCATAATCTTCATAAAGTTTATTAGACTATCCCATAAACGGATTTGTAATTTTCCACCATATCTCAATTTATTCGTTAGGAATTTGTTTTACTACCTACAATAAATGCACCTAATTTCTTATCTTTTGAGCTGATTGCTTACATTATAATGCAATCATCCTCTATATCCATAACTAAATAGTAGTATACAGAGATTAGAACAACTACTATTCCTTGCTTACCTTTATATTTGTCTATAAGCTTTTCGCTACTACCAGTTATTGATTAATTTTTACATCCCAGGCTTGCTAATCCTTCTATAATTAAAGTTAAATATATAGTTTTATTTTTCATTGATTGAGTAGCATAAATCTAAACAAGCGTATCTTTTAACAATAATCCCTTATCAATAAATTAGTATCAATATTAGCATATGATTAAAAGGATGTTTTGATATATTAAAAAATTGTAGGTTTTATGCGTTTAAAGATTATATATAGTCATAATACTGAGAAACAATAATAAAATATTATCAGCATGCAATTTATAAGCGTTTTTAGAAGGGAGGAATTTTATGATTTATAATATTTTAATTGGAGGAGCAGCTGGGCTAGGAATGGAGACCATTTCCTCTATATTAGAGAAAGTTTTAAAAAGAAAAGGATTTGAAATATTTACTATACAGGACTATATGTCAAGGGTAAGAGGCGGACATAATTTTTTTCAAATACGCTTTGGAAATGAGCAAATAAATTCTCATTGGGATGATATTGATGGAATAATCGCTTTAGACAGAGAAACAATAGATCTTCACATCGGCAGATTAAAGGAAGATGGGTTTATAATTGCTGATAAGCAAATTAAGCTTGAGGATAAAAGATTCTTTGGTCTTACTCTTAAAGCTTTAGCTAAAAGCATTGGAAATCCAAAAGTATATGGTAGCATAGCTTTGGGAGCTTTTGTAAAGTTATTTAATTTGGATTTAAGTGGCGTTAAGGAAGTATTAACAGAAAAGTTCAAAGAGGAAATCGCCAACAAAAATTTCAATGCATTTGAACAAGGATACAAGCTAGTTGCACCAAAGTATCAAATTCAACCTAAGAACAATGATGAGAGTATTTTAATTGGAGGAAATGATGCTATTGCTCTTGGGGCTATTGCAGCAGGATGTAAGTTTTATTCTGCTTATCCAATGACACCATCTACAAGTATAATGAATTATCTTGCTTCAAAGATGAATGAATCAGAAATTGTAGTTGAACAGGCTGAAGATGAAATTGCTTCAATAAATATGGCTATTGGAGCCTCCTATGCAGGTGTTAGAGCAATGACAGGATCGTCTGGAGGAGGATTCGCACTAATGGTAGAGGCGGTAGGATTATCCGGAATGCTTGAGGTGCCTCTTGTAATAGCAGAAATACAAAGGCCTGGGCCTACTACAGGTTTGCCAACAAGAACAGAGCAAGCAGATTTGAAATTTGTTATAGCCTCATCACCAGGGGAAATACCTAAAATGGTAATAGCATTAAGGGAACCAGAAGATGCATTTTATCAAACTATAAGAGCATTTAATCTTGCTGATAAGTATCAAATACCAGTTATTTTACTTGGAGATCAGTTTTTAGCTGATAGTATAAGAACTGTAAAGCCTTTTAATTTTAATAAGATTAAAGTAGAAAGGTATTTAAAAGATGATGAATATATAAATGCTAAAGATTATAAGCGTTATGAATTAACAAAGACAGGTGTTTCGCCACGTATAACGCCAGGTAAAATACCAGGATTAACAGTATTGGTAGATAGTGATGAACATGATGAATATGGACATATTACTGAATCAGGTGAAGTAAGAAATAAAATGAATGATAAGAGACTAAGGAAAATGGAATATTTAAAAGAAGAACTTTTAGAACCTGAATTCATCGGTGAAGAAAATGCAGATACTTTAATTTTAGCATGGGGATCATTATATAGTCCGGTTAAGGAAGCTATAAAACTTCTTAATGGACGTTCAGGAAATAATAATAAATACTGCTCATTAATATTTGGGGATGTCTGGCCTTTACCTGAGAAAAATCTTAGGAAGTATGCAAAAAAAGTAAAAAATATAATAAACATAGAGCAAAATGCGACAGGACAACTAGCAGGACTTATTAGAGAATATACAGGTATTGAATGCAATAGCAGTATCTTAAAATATGATGGAAGACCTATTTCATCTCAAGAAATATACAGTAAGCTAATTGGAGGTGAGCAATAATGAATAATGAAATATTTCTAACATCAGAAACAGCTTGGTGTCCAGGATGTGGGGATCATAATATTCTTGATGCTCTAAAGCAAGCACTTATAGATTTAGGTAAGGCTCCACACGAAGTGCTTATTGTTGGTGGAATAGGTCAAGCTGCTAAAACACCTCAATATATAAATACTAATGGATTTTGTGGTCTTCATGGAAGATCATTACCACCTGCAGTTGCAGCAAAGATTGTAAATAAAAGATTAACTGTAATAGTAAATACAGGAGAAGGGGATTCTTATGGAGAAGGAGGAAATCACTTTATTCATAATATTAGGCGTAATGTAGATATAACACATTTTGTTCACGATAACCAAATATATGGGTTAACAAAAGGACAAGCATCACCTACAACTGACATCGGACATGTAACAGATGTTCAGCCAAATGGGTCAAATAACATTCCTATGAATCCAGTAGCGCTTGCAATAACGCTTGGTGCCGGTTTTGTTGCTAGAGCATTTAGTGGAGATAAGGAGCATTTGAAGAAAGTTATGATTGAAGCTATTAATCATAAAGGATACGCTCTTGTTGATATTTTACAGCCATGTGTGTCATTTAATAAAGTTAATACATTCCAATGGTATAATAAAAGAGTTTATAAACTTGGAAAAGAATACGATCCAAGCAATAAATTGAAGGCTATTGAAAAATCAATGGAATGGGGAGATAAGATTCCTTTGGGAATTTTATATAAAGAAGAGAAATCCAACTTCCATGACAAAGTTAGCTTTTTAAAAAATGGAGAATCACTTGTTGAAAGTGAAATTAAAATAGATAAGATCAAGGAATTTATGAAAGATTTTATATAAAAATAGCATAGGAAAAAATTAATAATCAAAAGTAATTACATTTTAGTAATCAAGGCCCGATTTTTATTAGATTGGGCCTTTTAAATACGAATGACCGTTATAAATAACATATATTTTTTTAAGCAGATAATTTCTAATGAAATCTGAGTTTCTATTTTAATAAATGTTATATTTTTATATTACATTTATCGAAATAGATGTAAATGAAAGTATATTATTCAGGTTTTAAATAAAAACTTATAGAGTAAGATATGCTATAATTATGATAATAAAACTTAAGGAAAAATGTGGAGGAAAGCAAAATGAATACAGATACATTAAGAAAATATGCAAAGCTCGTCGTTAAGAAAGGAATAAATTTACAATATGAGCAACAATTGCTTATAAATTCACCAATAGAATGTGCAGAGTTTGCTAGACTGATAGCAGAAGAAGCTTATGAAGCTGGTGCTATTAATGTTATAGTTGATTACAATGATGAAGAACTTGCCTTGATAAAATACAATAAGGCTCCTATGGAGAGTTTTAAAAGGGAGCCAAAACATGCTGTATTATCAAGAGAGCAACTTATAAAGGAGAAAACTGCATTTATAAGTATTTCTGCTAGAGATCCAGAGCTATTAAGCGGAGTAGATCCTAATAAGATTTCCACTTTAGCAAAAACAGCAAATAGAGCCATGAAAGATGTTAGCGCTGCCATGATGAGTAATGAAGTTCAATGGTGTGTTGTTTCAATACCTACAAAGGGATGGGCAAGAAAAGTATTCCCTGATTTATCAGAAGCAGATGCAGTAGAAAATCTTTGGGACTCAATTTTTAGTATAGTAAGAGCTGATAAGGAATCACCTATTGAAGCGTGGAATGAACATTTAGAAAAATTAAAAAATAGAAAAGATTATTTAAATGAAAAGAATTTTAAATATCTTTATTATAAATCAGAAGGCACAGACCTAACTGTAGAACTTCCAGAAGGACATCTATGGTTAAGTGGTGAAGAGAATTCTAAAGATGGTATTAACTTTGTTGCTAATATACCGACAGAAGAGGTATTCACCCTTCCAAAGAGAGATGGAGTAAACGGCTATGTAACTAGTAAAAAGCCACTTAACTATGGAGGAAATTTGATTGATAACTTTAAGTTGACATTAAAAGATGGTAAGATAGTTGACTTTACTGCAGAAAAAGGAGAAGAAATATTAAAAGGATTACTAGATACAGATGAAGGGGCTAGATATTTAGGTGAAGTTGCTCTAGTTGGTTATAACTCACCTATATCAAATTCGGGACTAATTTTCTTTAATACATTATTTGATGAAAATGCATCATGTCATTTTGCTTTTGGAAAAGCGTATCCAACTTGTCTGAAAGATGGTGACAATATGTCGGAAGAAGAACTAATAAAAAATGGAGCTAATGATTCATTAACTCATGTAGATTTTATGGTAGGTTCGGAAGAGCTTGAAATAATAGGTGAGACTGCTGAGGGAGAAAAAATCCAAGTATTTAAAAACGGTGATTGGGTTATATAATTGTATTATCTATATAGATTATTAATGCAAAAAATTGACAAGAAGTTAATTTATATAAATAAAGATAGGCATTTATTTAGTTTGGCGAAGATTCAATGTTTTGTTATCTATTGAAAAAATCAAAGTTGTTAAATTTGAGCCTAATAATTAAAAAGACTGTTAAATATCAAAATTTATTAGATATTTAACAGTCTTTTTAATTATTGGAGATTTTGTATTATTTATAAAAGTTGCTATTTATACAAAATGGGCATAAAAAAATACCATTGACTTTCCATATAGCCGATGATAGAATTAATTGTTAGAAAGATATTTGACTTATCTATATATAATAATCATAACATATTTAAAAAGAGAAGTCAATACTTAAAAATAAAAAAGTTTGGATGGTGTTATTTATGAAAAATTATCTTATGTCTATTTCTGATTCTATAATAAGTAAACAAACTTTTGAAGAGATTTTGCAGTGTAATGAGGAAACAGTGGAATATGGATTAAAGCTGAGTGAAGAAAATGTTAAAGAGATAGTTGAGATAAGAAGCGAAGCTTTAAGTAAGAATGGCAGAGTTGAATTTGGTGGAGGTATAATAAAACAAATAATATCAACCTTTTGCGATTCGCCATATATTTCTCAATACAATTATATTGAAACTATAGAGGAGCTAATAGAAACATTTTATTATTATAAAAATGAAACTATGGAAGAAATAGGTGACATTGAATTAATTAATTTAATGAAAGGCTATTTCGATAATGAATGCCAAGGATCTTTAGAGCTACTTAGATATAAGTATTTGGATACTATAGCTCATAATATTAAATATGGGGTTTCTGATTATTTAAATGTGGATGGAGATGAAGAGCTATAGTGGATAATTATATTATTGACAGAAATGATACCATTGAAAATTTATTAAGTAAGGAACATTATTTTCAATCGTTACTACAAGTACTTCATTCAAATGATATATTAAATAATAAAGAACTAGAAAATATTCAAGTTCAAATATTAGGTATTTTAAGAGAAACTGCAAATTATTATACAAAAGCTGAAAGCTATTCGGTAAGAGTTGAAGTTGCAGAGCAAATAATGTTATCAATTTATTATACTATAGGTAGCTTTCTAAAAGGCAAAACATCAATAAAGGAAAAGATTACGTTAATAAAAGAAAATGCAATGAAATATTTGTTTTCTGAAGGGGAAAAAGTTTTAAAGATTAAAATAGAAGAAAGTAAAGAATTATTAAAGAACGTGCAAAAAAGTAAATTAAAAACAAGTAATTATGCGTATATAGATACTATAGATTACGGGATTCCATTATTTTTTATAGAATATGATAGTAGGTTTGCGGCTCATGAAATGCAGGGATCTATAGATTATCCATTAGCTATAGATGAGATGGAGTTAGTAGGAATAGAATATATAAATGAATATTTAAGAAAAATAGATTTTGAAAATCAATTTTGTTCTCACTTTGATATCTATGAAATTGAAAATTTGCTTAAAAGCTTTGATAAAAATTCAGATCATATATTAATAAATATCTTTGAATTGGTTTTGACTAATTATTTAGGATGTATGGTATTAGGGAAGAGAGGAATAACTCTAGATATAACAGATACTGAAAGACGTTATCTTAAAAATAAGTTAGGAGAACTGAAAGAAGAGGAATTTAATGAAGTAATATCTAGGATAGTTGAATGTATTTGCCAGGAGTTTAATATAAATGATATAAATTTTATTAATTATATTAATTATATAAATAAAACTATTTACAAGATTATGCCAAGTATTAAGAAGAATATTGAAAATAATAAATTGGAAAATACATTTATCACATTTAAAAATGCAGATGAAAATTTAATTAGATATGAAGATGGAGAAAGTTTAGAGAACAGCAGATTTAAGGATATAACTGAAGAAATTAGAGATTGTGATAAAGTGGATGATAAGATACAAATTATAAGGAAGGAAATTCATAGCCTTAGAGACTTAGTAGATGTTCTTGGCTCTGATTGCATATTTGATTATGAATTCATTGAGATATTTAAGGTTTTAGATGATTTTGAAATATCACTGTTACTTAAGTATATTCCAAATGATTCAGTTATGGATGTGGATTATGGAACTGAAAGTGAGAAGGAGTGGCATGAAAAGCTTAAGGAATATCTTGACATGATTAATGAAGAGAAAAAAAGTAAAATAATTACTGAATCCTTGAATATTATATTGTAATACTAGTTTAGGCATATATAGGCAGTGATCTATGTCCCAGGTTTATATCACGAAATATATGCTGACTAAAAATAAGAGCTACGTATAATATGATTATTATTTGGAACTATTGCTGATAAAAATAATGTGGATTATTATGTTATTATAAAGATATTTCTGTTAGAATAAAACATTAAATATAAGGAGTAGAGAAATATATGAGATTAATAATGAATGCAGATGATTTTGGTATTTCAAAAGCAATTAATTTAGGTATAATTGAAGGATTCAAAAATGGAATAGTAACATCTACCACATTAATGTGTAATATGGAGACAACGGAACATGCGGTTAATTTGGCAAAAGAAAATTCTAAATTAGGTGTAGGAATTCACCTGGTTCTTACCGCAGGCAGACCTTTATCAAAGAACGTGAAAACCTTAGTTGATAATGAAGGGAATTTTTTAAAATATGATAAGATGTTTGAGTCAGCGTGTATTGAAGATATAAGAATAGAATTTAGAAACCAATTTGAAAAGTTTTTATCTTTTGGGATAGTTCCAACACATATAGATACACATCATCATGTACATTCTATTGAGAGTGTTTTTGAAGTAGTTGCTGAGTTAGCAAAGGAGCATAATATACCAATTAGACATATTAAGGTAATTGGAGAAGAAAAGTATGAAAGCATTAAAACAACAACTAAGTTTGATGATAGTTTCTATAATATTTCTATGATTGAACCCCAAATGTTAATAAACCTTTTGGAAGATAATATTAATGTAGATTCTTTAGAAATTATGTGCCACCCAGGATATCTTGATTCTAAGATTATTAGTAGTAGTTCATATGCATATCCAATAGTAAAGGAATTAGAAACATTAACTAATAAAGAAGTAATACAGTTTATTAATGAAAAAAACATCGAATTAATAAATTTTAAAGATATATAACTAAAAATTATTGTTATATATAAAGCAAAACATTTAAAGGTGCCAATTACTAGGAAATAGTAGTTAGGGCTTTTCGTAAAGATATTGTTAGAATATTGATAAATAGTATTTTACAATTACGGTGCTCTATATTTAATAAAAACACAACTGTACTAGTACAGTTGTGTTTTTATATTATTGAATAGAAGATTATATTGAGTTACGATATAGAAAACAGATCTGTTAGAATTTTATGAAAATAAGAGAAAATACAATTTTTATATAAAGAATAGAAGAGGAAATTTCTTATAAGAGTATCTAAATAAATTGCTTAAAGAATAAAAAATAAGTATACCAAATATGAACAAATGCTTAAATTATTAAATCAAAATTTAAAAATGATTATGCTTATATTTTATAATATATAGGAGGATATCTGATGGAAAAAGGAATTAAAATAGTAACAATTGGTGGGGGATCGAGCTATACTCCAGAATTAGTGGAAGGATTTATAAAAAGGTATAATGAACTTCCGGTAAGGGAATTATGGCTAGTTGATATTGAAAGCGGAAAAGAAAAATTAGATATTGTAGGGAAATTAGCTAAAAGAATGGTTAAAAAAGCTGGCGTACCTATGGAAATTCATTTGACTTTAGACAGAAGAGAGGCACTAAAGGATGCGGATTTTGTAACTACACAATTAAGAGTTGGTCTGTTAGATGCTAGGATTCAGGATGAAAGAATACCATTAAGCCATGGCGTAATAGGACAAGAAACAAATGGTGCAGGAGGTATGTTTAAAGCATTAAGAACAATACCTGTGATTTTAGATATAGATAAAGATATGTCAGAGCTATGTCCAAATGCATGGCTTATAAATTTTACAAATCCTGCAGGAATGGTAACAGAGGCTCTTCTTAGGTATGGAAAAAATAAAAAAGTTATTGGATTATGTAATGTTCCAATTGGTATGGAAAAAGCAGTAGCGGACATGCTTGAAGTAGATCATAACAGAATTACTATGGATTTCATGGGATTGAATCATATGGTATTTGGTAGAGAAATTTATTTAGATGGTGAAAAAATTACTGATAAAGTAGTAGACTCACTAGCAGAAGGTAAACTGGGGTCAATTGTAAAAAATATTCAAGATTTAGAGTGGAATCCAGAATTTATTAAAGCTCTTAGAATGATGCCATGCCCTTATCATAGGTATTACTTTCAAACAGCAGATATGCTTGAAGAAGAGTTAAAAGAATTTTCTAAGGGAGAAACTAGAGCAGAAGTAGTTAAGAGATTAGAAAATGATTTATTTGAACTATACAAAGATGAAAATTTAGATATTAAGCCACCGCAATTAGAAAAAAGAGGTGGAGCATATTATTCAGATGCAGCTTGCAGATTAATTAACTCTATTTATAACAACAAGGGAGATATTCAACCAGTTAATACTAAAAACAATGGGGCTATTGAAGGAATAGAGAATGACTCAGCAGTCGAAATTTCATGTATTATAACCAAGGATGGACCTAAACCTATTGCTATGGGGAAATTACCAGTAAGTGTAAATGGATTGGTTCAAACAATAAAATCATTTGAACGTCTAGTGGTTGAAGCAGCAGTTGAAGGGGATTATCATAAAGCACTTCTTGCATTAACTATTAATCCATTAATTCCATCAGAGAAAATGGCAAAAATATTATTGGATGAATTACTAGAGGCACATAAAGATTATTTACCACAATTTGCTTAATATAATAAAAGATTTAAGGGAGAGAATATAACCCTTAGATCTTTTATTATTGTATTTGTGATAATTTTAATATTTCATCATAAATAATATTTAATGCTAATTTCAAATCAGCAGAATTAATTCTAGCGATACTAAGTCTTAGACTATTGTCAAAATTCTCTGTATTATAGTATGATGCTGAATTATGGGCTAGAAAGATATTTTTGCTTTTTAAGTTGTCTAATAATTTATTACAGCTGATATGAGGAGCTAATCTTATAGTAGAATAATAACCAGAACTTCCGCCAAGTATCTTAACTAAATTTGAGTCCCAAGTAGAAGTTATTTTCCTAAATAATTTTAAAGTGTCCTTTAAATTGTTAGAAAGAATAGTTACATGCTTATTATATATAGAGCTTTTTATATATGATTCAAGTGTTGCTTGAGACACCAATGATGGCATGTAATATGAAAAATAATATGAGTATCTCATCCATTCCCTAAAGCCATTAATTAAATCATCAGGAATTATAGCTACACCAATTCTTATATAAGGTATTGTCTTTGAAAAGCTTCTAAGGTATATACAATTCCTAAAATCCGAGTAATAGTAAAGAGGTGAATATCTTGACAAGGTGCTTAAATCTGAAAAATAATCATCTTCGATAATATATACATTGTAAGTATGGGCAAGCTTCATTATTGCTTTTCTTTGATTTAATGAATAATAAGTGCCTAAAGGGTTATGATTTCTAGGAATCGTATAAAAGAATTTAATATTTTGGGTTTTAAATATTTCTTCAAGTTTATATAAATTAATTCCATTCTCATCTCTTTTTATAGTTTTAACTTTCATATTCTCATACTTTAAAAAGTTTATATAATAAGTATAAGATGGATCCTCGATAAGTATAGTATCATTGCCGTTTGGAAATTCCATCTTTGAAAAAAGAGTTAATACTTGTAGAATACCTTGAGATAGAATTAAATTTTTGCTTTTAGAATATATATCATCCTTCATAAGTAAATCAGTTAACAGTTCACGTAGAGAAGGAAGTCCTTCTAAATCCATATTTAGAGACATGTTGCCATGGAGCTCTAAGGCTGAGTTTAGACAATGCTGAATGTCCTTTATTGGGATATTGCTAACTAAAGAGTTACCAGTCGATAGGTCATAAATATTAGTTTGATTTGTATTAAAACGTACAAGGTTATCAGCAACGTAAAATCCACTCTGAGGTGAAGAGTAAACTATATGTTCATTGCATAGGTTATCGTAGGCTTTAATCACAGTTCCTTTACTGCATTTGTATTCTTTGCAGAGGGATGTAATTGATGGTAGTTTAGCACCTTGAGGCATTTGATCAAGTATTATTTTTTGTTTTATATCACATGAAATTTGTTCGTATATCTTCAACAATTTAATCCCCCCTTAAATTTTTATAAAATTAGTTTAACATATATTAGGTTGTTGAATAAACAGAATTTGTAAAAAATAAATAAGTCATCCCTTTGTGATATAATAATTTCGCGAAAAACCCAAATATATCACATAAGGAATGACTCAAATATGATTATATCATCAAATATTAAAAGTGAAAATGACCATTATAAAATTTTTGAAGCTGTTAAAATTGCATTTGCTAAATTAAATTCGAATATTAAAAGTACTAAAGGGCGACCACGTAAGTATTCAGATGAACAAATAGTTGCATGTATATTATATGGCGTTAAAAGTAGTATTTTCAGTTTAAGAGAGCTTGAATATCGTATAAAGCAAGACTATGTGTTTCAGTCTATAATTCAACTCAATCAAGTACCAGATTATTCTACATTCTCATTAAGAACTAAAATTTTAGAGAAACATATATATTATGGTATTTATGCTATGCTTGTTGAACTTATCAATCCTGAAACTAGACTGTGTGCAATAGATGGAACTGCTTTAAGAAGTTCAAAATACGATAGCGAAGCTAAATCCGGTAAGGGTACCCGCCTTGGATATTATAAAGGTTATAAATTACACTGTATTGCAGCAGTTAGTGATATTATAATTCCTCTAGTTTTTTATTTAACAACAGCTAATGTTTATGATAATCAAGTCTCAGATTTACTATATGAAGCTAAAATTTATAATCCATTTTTAATACTTGCAGATGCAGCATATGATTCATTAGAAGGTTTGAAATTGCTTCTAGCTTAGAATTTAATTTGTTAACTGATATAAATATGCGTAAGGCTAAAAGTATTGAGTCATTTACTGATAAACGATATGAAAATGCTTTGTTTATTCAATCTCCTATTGGATCAAAATTATATAAAAACAGATTGAAAATAGAGCAATTATTCTCTGTATTAAAGGGATTATATAACTTAGAAAACCCAAGGCTTTATGGGCAAGCCCGATACGAACGTCATATAAAATGGGTCTTATTAGCGTACTTAATAGATGAATTTAACAAAAAGCAGCAAGGAATAAAAACTAGAAAATATCCTTGGAATATATAATTTCTAAGAATATTTTCTTAAATAACCATTTGTAAAAATTAGTTATTCAACAACCTAATATATATATAATTTTATAAATAATCTCTAAATGACTATTCGAAAGCATAATATATAATTTCTATTTGAAAATATTACATGATAAGTTCACTTAAAAATAATTTGAGTAATATAGGACGAAAAAATGATGCGATGTTGTATTTAATGTTAATAATTATATATATTAATACATTTATTTGTATTAAGTTTAAAAATTCGATATTTTAATGAAAGAATATGTTATAATTTTCTTGTTAAAATGGAGAATATTTAAATAAAAATTGAAGTTGGAAATAAGATAATGTAGACAATATATAGTAAAAAATAATCAGTAAATTATATATAGTTAATAAGTAGGATGATTTGTTTAAAAACAAACTATTTAGTATTAGTAGTTTAGGAGAAAGCAATGGAAAAGAATTCAGTTGGATATACCAAAGTTATAAAAACGATAAGAAAAAGATATATGTTAGCATTGTGCATAATTATTTTGGCATTATTACTAAGTCAAATAATAGTGCAATATAATATAAATAATGAAATGAGCTATTCTCGGATAATCAATAAAGATTAAAAATAATAGAAGATTCAGATGGTAAAACATATAAACTAGAAATAAGTTTTGGATCAACTAGCTATAAGCTGAGTGAAGCAGATAATTTAGAGGAGCTGTTAAGGAAAGCTGATTATAAAATGTATGAAAATAAGAAGTTAAAAAAGGTTTCTAGGTAATGAAATATATGCCTCTTATAATCTCAATGAAGGAGGTATATATTTCATTATAAATCTGGAACACGTGTGCAAAAAGCGTTATTTAATTAAGATACATATGAAAGGCAAGCTACATGCAAAAGTGAAGATTATATAATGAATAAGAATTTAAGCATGGTAGGAGAAAGTAAAAATGATAAAATATTTACAATCTAAAACTCTTAAAATGGCATTATCAGCTACAATAGCAATTATTATATCAAATTATGTTGGTTTACAATTTGGAGTGACTTCAGGAATTATTGCAATCCTAAGTATTCAAGATACAAAAAAAGAATCTTTATTAGTTGCAGGGAGAAGAATAATTGCTTCTGCATTAGCCATTCTTTTGTCGTTTATGCTATATTTATTACTTGGAAATAACCCAATCATATTCGGATTATTTTTAATTATATTTATACAAACAACAATAATTTTAAAAATAGAGGAAGGAATGGTAGTTGGATCTGTATTATCAACACATTTACTTACAAGCACAAATATAAATATTTCATGGATTATAAACGAAGCACAATTAACTGTAATAGGAATTGGAGTAGCAATGATGTTTAATTTATATACCGCATCATTGGAAGAACAATTTGAAAAAAACAAAGAAAGAATAGAAGATTATTATAGAGCTATATTATCAGATATGGCAGTAAGCCTTGTTACTCAAGCTGTACCAATTTATGAAAAGCAAATATCAGTGAGCGTTGAGGAATTAATTAATAAGTCTAAATTTATGGCGCAGATAATAAATAATAACCATTTATTTAAAAAAAATGATTATTATTTGAGTTATATAGAGATGAGAATAATACAGCTAGATACAATGAAAAGAATGAAGAGGCATTTCTCGAGATTTTATATGACTTATGATCAAACTAGAATATTATCAGAATTTACAAATGAAGTTGCAATGAATCTTAAGGAAGATAATGATTGTGTAGAGCTTATAGATAAACTAAATTTGCTTAGGAAAGATTATGAAAAAATGGATTTGCCTAAAAATCGAAACGAATTTGAAAATAGAGCGTTATTATTTCAGTTTTTGAATGATTTAGAAGATTTCCTAGTTATTAAGAAAGAATTCAAGGAATCTTTTCAAAATAAGTAGAAATTATAAATATAACTTACTAAAATTAGTTTTAATGCCATTAATGGTAAAAATATTGGTATAAATATTGAAATTTATCAAAAATAAGTGTAAAATTATGCATATCATATGCATTGATAATAGCACACTTGCCGAAAGGTAGGGCCGCAAAGCTATGGGTCTAAAGAAATTCATTTTCAATGATTGCCAGGTTGCCAAAATGTAGTTATATAAACATTAGTCATTTGTTTATTTTTGGTGCCTATTAATAATTAATAGGTACCTTTTTATTTTGATACAAAATCATTGAAATATGTGTATATGGTAACAATTTAAATAAAGAAAGGTTAGGTGTAGTAAATGAAAAAGTATCAACTGTCTTTGGACAAAGCAAAAAAGGAGATTAATATAAGGATATGGGGAATGTTTGAACCAAACGATGCTAATAGTTTTGTTGAAGATTTTAGAAAAGAACTATCTCCTATACAAACTTCAGAATATGTATTGAATTTTGACGCAAGAGAGTTAAACGTTTCAAGACAAGAGATGTTACCAATGTTAGAAGGATGTTTTCAAATGTACAAGGCTTGCAAGTTTGTAAAGGTTATAGCAAATGTTGGTAGCAATATTACTTTAAAGATGCAATTATCAAGAATAAGTAGGAACACTGGATTGGTAATTGAAATAATTTAAAATGATACATAATTTATAATATTAAATTGAATTACATTAGCTAGGAGATTATTATGGGAATAAGACTAAGTTGTATTGATGTTTGTCATGCATCAGAAGTTGTTTCAAATGATATTTATTTAAAACATTTTGAAAAACAAGATAAAGATGTAGAACATTTATTAGTAGATATAATGGGTAGAGATAAACGATTTATGTTTAATGAACAGGAGACAACTTTATCTCTAGCAGTAAAAGTAGCAAAATCAGTATTAGATAAGGCTAACTTGACAGGTAGTGATATAGATGTACTAGTTTATTCATCTATATTATCGGAATATGTAGCACCAGCAACATCTATTTTAATACATAAGGAATTAAATGCAGGAAGAAATGTAATGTGTTTTGATATGAATGCTAATTGTGCTGGCATGACTGTTGCATTAGAGAATATGTCAAATTATTTAGAATCGTCGAAGCGAGCTAAAAGAGCATTAATTATTGGTTGTGATGATGTTGATTCATTAGCTGACCCAAATAATGAGCTTTGCTATGGAAATTATGGACATGCTGCATGTGCAATAATTTTAGAAAAAGTTGAAGAAGAGTGTGGGATAGTTGATGCAGAATATTATATAAACACAGAGGAAAGTCATAACATTATGTATCCAAGTGAAGGATTCTCTAATTTTTTCAAATCAAAAGATGTAAGCGAACTTTATCTGAAATGGTTGCCATTTGATGGTGGGGCATGTGTTTATCCCGCAGCAGAGATTGCTAAAAAGATGCTGAAGAAAAATGGCTTAGAAAATGAAGATATTAAGATGTTTTGCTTTTCTCAGTTTGCGTTTATAAATATAAAAAATATAAGACAACTTTTAGATATAGGAGAAGATAAGAGTATCTATATAGGAAATAAATATGGATATACTGGAACTACTAGCCCTTTCATAGCATTGTATGAATCGATAAAGGAAGGTAAAGTTAAAAGAGGTGACTATGTAATTTTCTGGACTATTGGATCTGGTTCTCAGAGTATAGTTATGTTATATAAATATTAATATTAGAAAACGCACTTCATAAATATAACCTTCTGTAGTAAAATCTATAGAAGGTTATATTTATGAGTTTGATGCTATCATATGAAATGCAAGTAAATATACTTCGGATAAATATATATTAGAATATCACTAATTTAAGAATAAATGCTTATAAAGAATTTAATGAAGTAGAAATATATATGTAGATAGTGTTAGAACTTAAAAAATACTATATTAATTAAAGAATAACAGGGGAGATGGTTTGATAATGTACGATTATCCACTATATAGGCCTCCAAGTGAAAGTAATAGTCTTATAATACAAGTAACTTTAGGGTGTTCTCATAATAAATGTAATTTTTGTAATATGTATAAATCTAAAAAATTTACAATAAAATCTTTGGAAGATATTAAAGCAGACGTAAATTACTTTAGAGAAATGTATTCTTATGTAGAAAAAATATTTTTGGCAGATGGTGATGCTTTAATCATTCCAACGGAAAAATTAAAAGAAATATTAACGCTTATAAGAAATACATTTTCTGAATGCAGGAGAGTAACGCTTTATGGGTCACCAAAATCAATATTAGGTAAAACTCATCAAGAGTTGAAAGAACTTAAAGATTTAGGTTTATATATGATATATATGGGCGTTGAAAGTGGAAGCGATGAGGTTTTAAACGATATAAATAAAGGAGTGAGTAGTAACGAGATAATTGATGCTGCTAGAATAGTTAAAAATGCTGATATCTTACTATCAGTAACAGTTATAGCTGGAGTTGGTGGAATTGAAAAGAGCGATATTCATGCAATCAAAACAGGCAAATTAATAAGCGATATGGCTCCAAATTATTTAGGCGTATTAACTCTTATGGTTGAAGAAGAAACGGATTTATATAATAAAATATTAAGGAAAGAATTTAAACTTCTAAGTGATAGAGAAATATTAAATGAGATAGGGATATTAATACAACATATTAATGTCAATGAATCAGTTACATTTAGATGCAATCACGCATCAAATTATGTTTCTCTAAGAGGAAGTTTACCAGAAGATAAAGAAAAATTGCTTAATCAAATTAACTACTATTTAAAAACTAATCAAATAAAACAAGAGGAATATAGAAGATTGTAAGCAAACAATTGAAGTTAATAATCCAGCATTCGATGTTATTGGGATAAAATCTATTGATGGAGCGGGAGAGTTTAGAAGTGATACAGATGGTAGAATGCAGAACTTTAAGGCAGCGATTAAACAGTTAAAGGATATAGGGCATACTCAGTATATAAAAAATATCGATGAGAGTGATATTAGAATAATTGGAGCTGTAGTGGTTGGAAGTCCAAAAGAACTAAAGGCAATCGAGAACAATCCTATTATAAAACATGCTGTCTTAGGTACTGTGGTTGATAAATATTAATTAAAGGGAAAAATTTAATTTTAGTGGTAATAATGTAATAGTTGATTATAAAAGTAACTTTTGGTTCTAGACTGAAAGTTACTTTTTTATTCTTTATGAATTTATATTGTAATGAAATCTGTGGACATTGTGTTCCTTGTGAGTGTAAATTATGGAAAAGGACGATTCACATTTTTAAGAATGTATATATTTTTCAAGCTAAGGTTAATATAGTAAATGATTTTATGAAATTAAAATATTAAGTATATTACAGGGAGAGCAAAGTATGAGCATGTTTAGAACAAAGTTAATTGATAATATTATAGGGTTTGTTGAAAAATGTTACTACATTATATTAATAGTTATATTGTTAATTGCATCCTTTAATATATTTTACAATTTAGGTGTCATTCCCATATATAGCTGGGATGAGGCACGACATGGTGTTAGCGCTTATGAGATGATAAAAAATAGCAATTATATAGTAAATACATATGCTTATAAAAATGATTATTGGAATTTGAAACCACCAATAAGCTTTTGGGCAATAGCTATGGGATATAAAATTGCAGGATTTAATGCTTTAGGACTAAGAGTATTTTCTGCATTTGCAGCAATAATAACGATAGTACTTGTAGCAATTTTTAGTTTCAATATATATGGGAGATTGACATCTCTGATTGCGACAATTGTTTTAACAACAACAATACCATTTATTACAGAGCATTGTGCAAGAACGGGAGATGCAGATGCAATATACGTTTTATTTTTTACAATATCAGTAATGTCTTTAATTTTAATGGAAAGGAGTATTAAATGGCTATATGTATTTGGATTATCATTTTCAGCAGCTTTTTTAAGTAAAAGTTTTCATGCAGGTAATATCTTTTTTATAGGAATATTATATTTAATATTTAGTAAAAATTTATTTAAATTAACATTAAAGCAAATTCTGGCATTAGTATTAAGTGCATCTTTTCCGATTCTTATATGGGCAATCTTGAGATATTCCAATGACGGAATAGCTTTTTTTAAGACTATGATAGAATTTGATTTGATGGCAAGAACATCAAGACCTTTAGAAGGACATATTGGAGGAAAGTGTTACTATATTGAACATTTGCAATGGTCATATTTTTACTGGAATCTTGTATTCGTAGGTGTTAGCATGGCATATTTAACTATAGCCCATAGATATATTACGGATAGGAAACTAATAAATTGTAATTTGATAATATGGCTGTCGATGATTATTCCGTTTATATTATATACTATTTCAAAAACGAAAATTTCATGGTATGTTTTACCGATATATCCTGCCGCAGCAATATGGATAGGATATGCATCAGGTTTTATATTAAAAGAGCGTAATAGAAATTTTGCTACACAAATAGTATTGGTTGCTATGATTATATTATCGATATATAAAAGTGAAGAAGTTATAGTAACTAGAATTTTAAATCCAAAAGAGGACTTGAGTCAAGAGCTTATTAAGGAAATCGGAAACTTGCCAGAATATTATGGAGAAAAAATATATGTAAATCATTTTGAGCAAAGCTATTGGCTGGATAGTGAGCTTTATGCAGATTTGACTCCGCTAGAAGGTGGTATAGAAGGATTTTTGAAAGATAATAAAGATAAAACATTATTGTTTATTAAAAAAGAAGATTTCGACTCACTTGGAAATGAAAAAGATAATTTAAAAGTTATACTTGAAAATGATGAGGCCTATATTTTTGCAAAATAATATAATTATGGTTTTTGTTGACGAAATTCATTACGAATTATACAATAGAAAAAGTGTTTTATTTAATATTATATATATAAAATTTAAAATTGAGTCAGGAGATGACTAGCATGAATGAATCAACGCAAAAGAATAAGGAAACTGTTATTCCTAAAGGTTTAAAAAAAGAAATAGGACTTATTGAAGCTATTACTATAGTTATAGGTGTAGTTATAGGGTCAGGAATTTTCTTTAAGGCGTCATCAGTATTTAAAAATGCAGGTACCCCAACTCTGGGAATAATGGCTTGGCTGATTGGTGGATGTATAACTATAGCTTCAGCTTTAACCGTTGCTGAAATTGCAGTAGCAATTCCTAAGACAGGTGGAGTTTTTGTTTATATTAAGGAATTATATAGTGAAAAATGGGCATTTTTATTTGGTTGGATGCAGACTTTAATCTATGTGCCAGGGGTGGCAGCTGCATTATCAATAGTTTTTGTTACTCAAGCAACGTATTTTATTCCAGATCTAACACCAATGATGCAGAAAATATTCGCTATATGCATTCTATTTTTTGTAATGGCTTTAAATGTTCTATCATCAAGACTTGGTGGGAAGGTTCAAGTAATTTCTACAATTGGTAAGCTTGTTCCAATAATTTTTATTGTTATATTTGGATTAATAAATGGTACAGCTCATGATTTCTCGACAACTGTATTTGCTTCAAATACATCAGGAGCAGCAGGATTCGGAGCTGCAATACTGGGGACTCTATGGGCTTACGACGGATGGATTAGCGTAGGAAATATGGCTGGGGAGCTTAAAAATCCAGAAAAAGATCTCCCAAAGTCAATAATAATGGGATTAATAGCAATAATAATAGTGTATATATTAATTAATGTAGCAATAATAAATATAATGCCAGTTAACGATGTAATACTTTCTTCCAAGCCAGCTTCGGATGCAGCGGTAATATTGTTTGGAAATATGGGAGCTGCCTTAATCGCAGTAGGCATAATGATTTCTATTTTTGGAGCGCTAAATGGATATCTAATGACAGGGGTTAGAATACCTTTTGCTATGGCTCAGGATAATCTTTTCCCTTTTCCTAAATTTTTTGGGAAAATCAATGAAAAATTTGAGACTCCTATAAATACATTTGCTTTTGAAGTATTACTAGCAAGTTTATATGTATTAAGTGGATCTTTTGACAAACTTACAAACTTGGCTGTGTTTGTAATGTGGATATTTTTTGTTATGTGCGTATGTGGGATTTTTATATTGAGACGTAAACATAAAGAATTAAAAACTTCATACAAAGTTCCTTTATATCCAATTGTTCCATTGATCGGAATAGTTGGTGGGCTGTACATATTAATAAGTACTTTTATAACAGATTCATTAAGTGCAATATATGGAATAGGAATAACTTTAATAGGTCTTCCAGTTTATTTTTATATAAGAAAAAAATATAAAAGAGATTAATATTATATTGCAATACAGACTAAGTAATTAAAATCAATCGCTTAGTCTGTATTTTTTATCCTTAATTATGTAAGAAACAATTATGTTTTTATGATTAAGCACCTTTAGTAATATTTTCATTAATGGTATTGGTCCATTTTCCACAGCGATCTCCAAAGCATCCTATTATTATACTATCATCTTCTATTCGTACAACTTCGCACCGATTAGAGCAGCCTTCACATTCAAAGCTAGTGGATATAAAACTAGAATCAGCAATATCAAAGCCTCTAAAGTTAGTAGCGCCGGTCTTGTCAACAGTTTCTTTAGCAATAATTGCGGCACCTATGGCGCCCATAACATT
This sequence comes from Clostridium sp. MF28, assembly GCF_002969175.1. Taxonomy (NCBI): domain Bacteria; kingdom Bacillati; phylum Bacillota; class Clostridia; order Eubacteriales; family Clostridiaceae; genus Clostridium; species Clostridium sp. MF28. Next base: position 1,891,140 of record NZ_CP014331.1, on the reverse strand, counting down.
ATAATGTTCAGGAATGTATACTTCACATCCTAAAGCTTTTTCAAAAGATGCCTTCATACCCTTGTTAGCTGCTACACCACCTTGAAAGAATATTTTAGGGCATATTTCTTTTCCTTTCCCAATATCATTGAGATAATTTCTAACAAGGGCTTCGCATAACCCGTTTATAATATCAGGCTCATTATAACCAAGCTGTTGTTTGTGTATCATATCAGACTCGGCAAAAACTGCACATCTTCCAGCTATTCTTAGTGGAGTTGTTGATTTTAAAGCATAATCTCCGAACTCTTCTATTGGAATTCCTAATCTTTCAGCTTGCCTATCAAGGAATGATCCAGTTCCAGCTGCACAGACATTGTTCATCGCAAAGTCTATAGCAACTCCATCTTTTAATATTATTATTTTTGAATCCTGTCCCCCTATTTCTAAAATTGTCCTAACATCGTTATCTATAGCAAGTGCAGCACATGCGTGAGCTGTTATCTCATTTTTTACTGCATCTGCTCCAAGGATAGAGGATGCGATTTGTCTTCCACTACCTGTAGTACCAACAGCTTTAATTTGTTCATCATCATATTTCTCTTTCAAGATTTTAAACCCCTGTTGGATCGCATTTATTGGCTTTCCTTTTGTTCTTAAATATAGTTTATCTACGACATTCAGATTATTATCTAAAAGAACAATGTCAGTACTTACTGAGCCAACATCAACACCTAAATAATACATTTTTGCTTTCTCCTTTCCAATAGATCTAGGAATGCTTCTATTCTTGTAATATATCCTGTTTCACCCGTCATTTCGTCAACTACAAGAGTTAAAATAGGGAAATTCTTATCTTTAGATATGGAAGGAAGCACAGCTTTGCAAACAATTTCTGGCATACATCCCATAGGGAATATTTGTATGGCACCATCAAAGCCATCATGTGCCGCCATTACTGCTTCTCCAATGCATTCTCGTGCGTGTCCTCCAATATATAATGGAAGATATTCTTTAGAAGCTTTTCGTATGTCTAAAGAATTCATTCCAACAACTGACATAATAGAGTTTTTAGCCCACCAGCTTGGCGTAAGTTTTCTTTGGGTTGAAACTCCATATTCCATAAGTTTATCCTCAATAAAAAGGTTCGAAAATGGCTCTATTATTGTATAGATTTCTCCTATTATTGCTACTTTTATTGGATTCCTATCACTACATATCTCTAGGGAATCTAGTCTTTTATGATATTTGTTTAGTATTTTTATCATATCATTAGGACTATTACTATTTTCGGCATCAATTTTACAATTGCTTAAGAGTTTTTTACATTCATTTTTATTTTTTTCATACCCTGCTAAGTAATGTGCTTTTGCCTCTATTTTATCTATTAGATTTAAAACTTTAAATCCTATGCGTAATGCATTTAGCTTTTGCGGCATATTTTTATTGCTGCTAGATGAGATGGAAGATATCCTATTTAGAAATTCTTTTGGGCCTATTTCTGACGGTTTATCTAATACAATAAAATTTAAATTATGTCCTAATTTTTTTAGAATGTTTATTTGGAGTTCGCAATATTCTCCATATCTGCAAGGTCCGCAGCTTCCAGTAATTATTATTGTATCTGCGCCTTGTTCGATTCCCTGTATGTAATTTCCCATCATAAGTTTAAATGGGAGGCACATATCATCTGGAGAATACATAGATCCTATTTCTAATGATTTTTTACTGTTGAATTCCGGAATTATATAGTCTATACCAAGAGTATCAAACACTGCTTTAGTAACCAGATATGTATTTCCTAAATGAGGCGTCATAATTTTCATAACATTACTTCCTTTCTAACATGTCGACAAAGGCTTCTATTCTTGTGTTAAATCCAGATTCTCCAGTATGTTCATCAACTTTTAATACTAAGAAAGGAAAATCTTTCACTTTTTGTTTTATAAGATCTATAACAACAGAATCAATACCACAAGCAAACGAAGATATGTATACTATACCGTTAATTTTTTTATTTTCTGCTAAGTATGTAGATGCCCCATAAGCATTTTTTGCAAATGTCCAGAAAGGTCTTTTAAATAATTCAGTTGTTTTGTCAGCAATAGAGGCTTCGTCTATAAATTCTTCCGTTATAATACCAACACCTAATTTATTTAATTTTTTCACTAAGTTCATATTCACAAATTTATCATAAATATTGTAAGGATGGCCAATTAGAGCTATATTTAATTTATATCCATCGCTTTTAATTCCTATTTCATATTCATCTTGTGCTATTAAAGCTTTATCATAAGCATCCCGAATTCTTTTTTTGTTTGTTGTTATTAGGCTTCCAGTTGAAACTATCCATTTATATAATTTTTCTTTTGACGTTGCATAAATAGGAACCATAGTAACTTTTGGCATATTGGGAATGCTATTTATGATCATTTCAGGTAAGCCACAAAATTTTGGACAGATAAATTCATGTTCACTTAATTGCATAATTCTAGGGATAACCATTAAATCACATTTATCTTTTATTGCATTTACATGACCGTGAAAAATTTTAATAGGCAAACATGCTTCATTTACACAATTCTTTACACCTTCATCTAATATTGTTTTGTTTGTATCTGGTGATCTAACAATATCTGCACCAAGTTCAGAAAAGAACTTCTCAAGGAAAGCAGAATATTTGTAATTTAATAATCCATTGGGAATTCCAACCTTCATATACATTTCACTCCTATAAAATTCATGCTCATTATTATATTTTTTTCAAAATTACTAGAATTATTCATAAAAATTGGATTAATTTATATTTTACTTTAAAGTTTTACATTAAATTATTAAAATACCATTTTATCTAATATTAAAAACAAGAAAGTACTTTTAGATATATCTATATAAATTGTTGTAGATGGTATTTTTTTATAGTATACTTACTTGGAAATTTATATATTTAAGGGATCTATAATAACTTTTGAGTTCTTGACCTCTTAAGTTCATATTTTAAGATCTATGTACAAGGAAGGAAATGACATAAATATGAAAAATAAATCACATATAATTCCATACTTTACTGCTATAATAACTAATTTTATTTTTGGATTAAGCTTCTTATTTTCGAAGCAAGCATTAAGTGTAGCTACGCCAATAGAATTACTTTCGTTTAGATTCTTAGCAGCTTTGCTAATAATGACAATTTTGATATTTTTAAAAGTAATAAAGGTAAATTATAAAAATAAGCCTATGAAGTGGCTTATTATTTTGGCTGTTATAGAGCCTATAGTTTACTTTATATTTGAAACCTATGGAATTAAGAAAACATCTTCGTCTTTAGGCGGACTTATGATTGCTCTTATACCAATAGTTGTGACAGTTTTAGCTGTGTATCTATTAAAAGAAAAACCATCTCCTAAGCAAATCGTAAGTATAATACTTTCGGTATCTGGAGTAATACTGATAATTCTTATGGAAAATTCTAATGATTCAGGAGGGAGTACTCTATTAGGAATTATCCTTCTAGGAGGAGCTGTATTTTCAGCTGCATTATTTAATATAATAGCAAGAAAAATATCACAACAATTTACAGCGATTGAAGTAACATACTTTATGATGCTTATTGGAGCTATATTTTTTAATATTGTTTCAATTACTAATCACGTGATAAATGCAAATTTATCAGAATATTTTATACCATTAAGAAGTATAAACTTTATAGTATCTATATTATATCTTGGAATATTATCTTCAGTTGTAGCATATTTTCTGGCTAATTATACGCTTTCTAAAATGGAAGCTTCTAGATCAGCTGTATTTGCCAATATATCAACTATAGTATCTATCGCAGCTGGTGTGCTCGTATTACATGAAAACTTCCAATTATACCATGTAATAGGATCAGTGATGATTCTAGTGGGTGTATGGGGAACAAATTATTATCAAAAAAAGCTTAATTCAGAAGAGTTTACACCAACTGTTGGTTCTTTTGAACAATAAGCTATATGAATGTATTAGTCTTCTTTCTAATGGATTAAAGTTAAAACTTTCAAATTCTTCTTTAATTATGTAAAATATTCTGGTAATATTTACTATAGAGGGGGATGAGAAAGTTGGATAATTTTAAGGTGAAATTAGTTACTTTCGTACTTGGTTTTGCAATAGTGTCAAGTTTGGCTCCAGCAATACGTGTACAAGCATCAACATCAACACAAAGCACTTTAAGCAACCAGGCAATGACCGCTATAGCTAACCTTGATAAAAAGAAAAAGACAATAGTGGTTGATCCAGGTCATAACTACGGTGGTGATCTAGGAGCTGCATCTACAATTAAAGGCATAACGTATAAAGAAGTAGATTTAAATATGCAGGTTGCATCTAAGTTAAAAACGGAATTAGAGAAAAGAGGATATAATGTTGTAATGACTAGATATCCTAAGGAAGTACAAACGATAGGGACCAATCAGAGTCTTAAAGATAGAATTACAATTGCCAATACAGCAAATGCAAGTTTATTTGTAAGTATACACCATAATGCTGTAAAGGATGCTCCAGACGCAAAAGGGGTAGAAGTTTATTATAGTTCGGCACAGCAAAGTCAAAATTTTAAAGGTGGGGTATCTCCTAACAAGTTAACGATAAGTAAGAACGTAGCAACAGTTATTGATAACAATATTGTTAAGAAGTTTAATTTTAATGATAGAGGTGCAAAGGATAGCAGACTATTCATAAAAAGCACAAATATGCCATCAGTAATTGTGGAAGCAGGATTTATAACTAACGAGGAAGAGGCGAAAAGGTGTTCGGATCCAGTGAGTCAGCAAAAATTAGCAGAAAACATTGCTGAATCTATAAAAACTGTTATATAAATATAATAATGAAAATGAAGAACATGTTTTGGTATTAAGTTGATAAATACTTATATGAAACATGTTCTTTTTAATGTGAATACACTAATATATAGTTTTTAGATATATTGTTGTAATTTTATTTTGAATTATAAATGAAGATATTCTATAATTAAGCTTCATTCGCAGAATATAAAAGATCATTTAGCATTTTTTCGGTGAATGTTCCATTACTTAAGGTAGTAAATCTTCCTATAGGAATATTTTTAAAGTAATTTATAAGCTTTTCTTGCGCATTTGTATCAGAAGTTATGGATTGAGCAGCGCTGCTTAATAAAGGTTCTACAATTTCCTTAGTTTTTGGATTAATGAGAAAATCTTGTGCGAGTGTATCTCTAGTATAATTAGTCTTAGGTAGATATGGTGACTGAACATAAATGTTTTTAGATAAAGGAAGATCTCTAGAAGATTTACCAATTAAAATTTCATAAGGACCGCTTTCAATTACCCAGCTATTTGTGTTTATATCATAGTGAGAAAAATCTTTTGTATCAATCAAAAAACTCACCTCTTTTTCTTCATCTGGAAAAAGAGATACTTTTGTAAAGGCTTTTAATTCTTTTTCAGGTCTTAAAATGTTACTATCAGTATTCTTTATATATAACTGTACAATTTCTTTACCAAAATATTTTCCAGTATTTTTTACTTTAAGTTTAATTTCTAATGTATCATTATCAGTTAATATATCTTTATCAAGAGTTAAGCTGCTATATTTAAAAGTAGTATAGGACAATCCGAATCCAAAAGGAAATTCAACATTCATATTTTTTTTATCATAATATCTATAGCCTACAAAAACCCCTTCTTTATACTGTAAATTATTTTCTGAATCTATATAATCTAAATATGTTGGAGTGTCTGACAATTGTATAGGGAAAGTAGTTGGTAATTTACCGGATGGATTAGCGATGCCAAATAGGATTTCTGCAAGAGCACCTCCACTTGCTTGTCCTGGAAGCCAGGTTTCTAAAATAGAATCAGCATATTTGGCCCAAGATGATATAGTAACTGGAGATCCATTGCTAAGTACTACAATTAAATTTTTCTGGACTTTACCTATTTCCTTAATTAATTTCACTTGATCAGTGGGGAGATCTAGGTTTACATTGTCAGCATATTCTTTATCATAGTATTGTGGAGTTCCTACAAATAATATAACTATATCCGCGGTACGTGCAGTTTTTCTTGCATCTGCAAGAAGTGTGTTATCATCATCTTCTGAATTTTTAGAAGTATTATAACCTTTTTCATAATATATTTTGACGGAACTTCCGACGAGTTTTACTATTTCATCATAGGCATTTTCAAACATTATAGGTATGACGTTAGAATTACCATCACCTTGACATCTTGTTTCTTTTGCATATTCTCCAATTATGGCTAATTTCCTATTTTTTAACCTATCTTTTTTTAAAGGTAAAAGATTACGTTTATTTTTCAAAAGGACAATGCTATCTTCAGCAACTTCTCTTGCTAAATCATTATGTTTTTCTTTGTCATAAATATTGCATTCACATTCTTTTACAGGTTTAATAACTTTAGATATAGTATTTAATATATCTTCAATAGCATTATCAAGGATTGATGAATCTAAAGTACCACTAAGTACAGCTTCTATAATTTGTTTTGTATTATTAGGTGAGTTTGGAAATTCTAAGTCTAATCCAGCCTGTAATGAATTTATTATTGAATTTACTGCATATAAGTCTGATAAAACTAATCCGTCAAAATTCCATCTATTTCTTAAAATATCGATTAACAAATAGTCATTTTCGGTACAAGGTATTCCATTTATTTTATTGTAAGCAACCATTACAGCGAAGGGATTAGAATTTTTTATTACCCGTTCAAAGTTTGATAAATAAATTTCATTTAAAGTTTGTTCATCAATTATGTTATTAATATTTTGTCTATGTGATTCCTGGTTATTTCCAATGTAATATTTAACACATGCGCCAATACCCTCACTTTGGATTCCATTTATAAAAGCTGCACCCATTTCACCACTTAGAACTGGATCTTCTGAAAAATATTGAAAATTTCTTCCGCTTAATGGAGAACGTTGAATATTTACAGCAGGACCAAAGAGAATATTAACATTTTCAGCTAAGCATTCTTCACCAATAGCTTTTCCGACAGAATAAGCAAGATTAACATCCCAAGTTGCGGCCAAGGCAGTAGGCGTAGGAAAACATGTAGCTGGAACAGGGTCATAAGAATCACAGTTTATTTTTGATAATCCATAGGGACCATTCGCAAAAGTTATTGAAGGAATTCCTAATCTTTCAATTTCTTTAGTTTCCCAAAGGTTTTTTCCAGAACAGAGAGAGGCTTTCTCTTCTAAGGTCATTTCATTGATTAATTTCTTTATATCCACTCAGATACCACCTTATCTTTCTTAATAGTATTAATTTATACATTTGAAATTAAATTGCAACATATTTTAAGGAAAATTTAGCTCTCATTATTATATATTTAAAGTAAATAATATATATTACCTTTAACTTTTTTTGTTATTAATGTATGATATAGTTGTGAATGTAATTGTTTTTTAAGGAGGTAAGAATGGGAAAGAAGGCAGTTTTTTTTGATATAGATGGGACACTATATAATCATGAAGTTGGTGTGCCAAAGAGTACAATAAAAGGTATTAGGCAGCTAAGGGAGAATGGTCATCTTGCTTTTATATCAACTGGAAGGGCAAGAGCAATGATTTCACAAGATCTAATTGATATTGGGTTTGATGGAATACTCGCATCTTGTGGTTGTTATGTAGAATATGATGGAAACGTAGTTTATAACATAGATTTGGAAAAGCAAATAGCGGATAATGCAATAAGTGCTTTAAAAAATAATAAAGTATTTTGCATTCTAGAAGGACAAGATTATTTATATATGGATGAGGAGGAATTTATCGATGATAAAAGATCTTCAATAATGATGTTTAAAAATAAATATAGGGAAAAAATAAAGCCAATAACAGGAAATGAACATAGTTTCAATAAAATTACATGCAGAACATATGAGAATAGTAATTTTAAAGAAGCATATTCAATAATAGAAAAGGATTTTGACTGCATATGTCATAGTTCAGAATTTATTGAATTAGTACCAAAAGGATTTTCTAAGGTAAAGGGAATAGAGGCGATTATAGAGCGTTTAGAAATTGATATTGAAAATACATATGCATTTGGTGATAGTTTAAATGATATAGATATGCTAACATATGTTAAATATGGAGTTGCAATGGGAAACAGTAGTCCTGAGATTCTTGATGTTGTAAAATATAAAACAGATAATATTGAAAATGATGGTATTTATAAAGGATTAAAACAGTTTAAATTAATATAGCAATATAATTAATAACTGAGTATGATATTGAAATTATGTCACTAGTAATTTTAGCAGTACTAATATAAATTATATATTTTTCACTGTATATAAATTTATTTAGAATTAAAATATAAGTAAAATTAGTTGAGAGTTATCAGCCAAATATAAACAACTATCCAATTAGAGGGCAATTGGATAGTTGTTTTATTATTTATACTGGCTTATTTTACACTTTATGTTTGATTTGATAAAAAATAATATTATGTTAAAAAAATGTTGTAAATATGAAACATTGGTATAGTAAGAATATACAAATATGCTTAATTTTTAGAACAAACAGACAGAATAATACAAGCATTGACTTTTAAAGATAAATCATTTAAATTATAATCAGATAGTTGTTTACATAATACAACCAATTTATGCAAGTATTTCACCTATAAACGTTTGCAAATAAAATATGCTTGCAATTATTTTTAATATAATTTATAAAAGGCTATTATTTAAATGGATTGGAAGGATTATGTAGTAATATAGATTGAAATATTATTATCTTAATGAAGTTATGATGAAACTGGAGGGGATTATTTATGAAAAGAATACTTGTAGTTGATGATGCTGCATTTATGAGGTTATCTTTAAAAACAATGCTTGAAAAAAATGGTTATGAAGTTGTTGGGGAAGCAGAAAATGGTCGTAAAGCTGTTGAAATGTATAAAATGCTAAACCCTGAACTTGTGACAATGGATATTACGATGCCTGATATGGATGGCATTGAGGCATTAACTGAAATAATGAAATTTGATTCAAAGGCTAAGGTAATTATGTTAAGTGCTATGGGGCAAGAAACCAAAATTAGGGAAGCTGTAATTCAAGGTGCTAAAGGTTTCGTAGTAAAACCATTTAAAGAAGATTATCTTGTTAAAGCATTAAGCAAGTTTTAAGAGTGTTTACTAAGGAGGACAAGCATGGATACTAGAGAACCGATGCTAGAAATGTTTATATTCGAAACATTTGATATGATAGAACAACTTCAGCAACTCATTATTGATAGTGAAAAGAATAAGAGACTAGAAACAGAAGCTATAAATGAAATATTTAGAATAATGCACACAATTAAAGGTTCTTCTGGGATGATGATGTTTGATAACATTTCTAATCTTTCTCACACTATAGAAGATTTATTCTATTTTATTAGAGAATCAAAGCCAGGGAAAATAGATTATTCAAAACTTACAGATTTAGTTTTAGAAGGAAGCGATTTAATAAAAATAGAAACAGAAAAAATAAATAATAATAAAGACACAGATGGAGATTTTACTTTATTTATAGAGAAAGTTAAGGGGTTTTTAAAACTCCTTAAAACATACGATGAAAATTCAGAAGATTCGGGAAATGGCGGGTCAGATGAATTAGTAAGTGAGGAAGATGTAGAACAAAAATATTACTTAAGCACTGATAGGGTAAATTCGAACCTTAATTTATTTAGTTCTACTTTGTTTTTTGATGAAGAATGTGATATGGAGAATATAAGATGCTTTACTGTTGTGCATCAGCTTAAAGAGATTTCTGAAGTTTCATATTATTATCCTGAAGATATTATTGAAAATAATGATACGTGTGAAATTATAAAGAAGCAGGGATTTAAAATATTTTTCAAGACAAATCAAAGTATTGAGGATATTAGAACACTTTTGATGGAAAATGCCTTTTTGAATAATGTTGATATAAACAAATTTTATAGTGAAATTGAATTCAGTGAGCAATTTAGTAAGAAGAACGAAAAACCACAAGAAGATATTATAAAGTCAATTAATAATATAGTTAATGATACAAATGACAATGAGAAAGTAGCGTCTAAAAGTTTATCGTATAAACAAAGTTTAATTAGCGTAGATGTAAATAAATTAGATAAGTTAATGGATTTAGTAGGAGAATTAGTTATTTCAGAAGCGATGGTAACTAAAAATCCAGAAATATCTGAATTGCAATTGGATAGTTTTAATAAGGCAGCGAGGCAGCATAGAAAAAGGCTTTCTGATCTTCAAGATGTTGTTATGTCAATAAGAATGGTATCACTTGCCCCGACATTAACTAAAATGAATAGAATAGTTAGAGATATGTGTAAGAAGTTGAATAAGGAAGTAGAACTTGAAATAATAGGACAAGAGACAGAAGTAGATAAAAATATAATTGAGCATATAGGTGATCCATTAATGCATATAGTAAGAAATTCAATGGACCATGGAATAGAAACCAAAGAAGAGAGGTTAGCAAATGGGAAACCTTCAATTGGAAAAATAACTATTGAGGCTAAAAACACTGGTGGAGAAGTTTGGATTATTATAAAAGATAATGGTAAAGGCCTTAATAAAGATAAGATATTAAAAAAGGCAAAAGATAATGGACTACTAAAAGTAAAGGAAAACGATTTGACAGATAGAGAGATATATTCAATGATTTTTCTACCTGGTTTCTCAACCAAGGAAAATGTTACAGAATTTTCAGGACGTGGGGTTGGAATGGATGTGGTTACAAAGGAGATTGAAAAAATCAGGGGGATTGTGACAGTCGATAGTATACCTGGTGAAGAAACAACAACTTCTATAAAAATTCCATTAACTCTTGCGATTATTGATGGCATGACAATAAAGGTAGGAAAATCAGTTTTTACTATTCCTGTTACTTCAATAAGGCAATCATTCATTATAAAAAAGGAAGATATTATAAGAGATATAGATAATAATGAAATGATATTAATAAGAGGAGAATGTTATTCTATATTAAAGCTTCATGAGTTCTATAATATAAAAACTAATGTAGTAAATATAGAAGATGGTATTGTAATTATGGTTGAAGATCAAGGTAAAGCAAAATGTATTTTCGCAGATGAACTTATTGGAGAGCAACAAGTTGTTATTAAGGCACTTCCAGAATATATAAAAAAGGTGAAAGCAATAAGTGGTTGTTCATTATTGGGAGATGCAACTATAAGCTTAATATTAGATATATCTGAAATTGTTAACTTATAAAATTGCGTTATGGGAGGATTAGAATGTCAGAGTTAGTGGATGTAATGATTGAAAATGAAGAAGATACTCAAAAGGATAAATACCTAATATTTTCGATCGGTCAAGAGTGCTATGGAATTGATATTAAATATGTAATAGAAATAATAGGAGTTGAGCCAATAACAGAGGTGCCGGAATTACCTAAGTATATTAAAGGTGTAATAAATCTAAGAGGAAAAATAATACCAGTGATGGATGTCAGGATTAAACTGAAAAAAGAGGAAAAAGAATATGACGATAGGACATGCATTATTGTAGTTGAAATTGAAAATATAGATATCGGTTTAATAATAGATAAAGTTATAGAGGTTGCCAATATTGATGAAAGTAATATTTCTCCTCCTCCAAAAGTAAATTTAGAGAAACACAATTCAAATAGTTATATAAAGGGTATTGGAAAGATTCAGAATGAAGTAAGGCTTCTTATAGATTGTAATAGGCTTTTAGAAGATGATGAAATAGAAGAATTAGGAAATGGAGAAAGTTAACAATTATAAGAGCATATTAAGTAAGTTTTAATGAAATTACGTTCAGATAAAATTCGAAGAAGATGAGAGGTAAAGAATATGAAGTGGTTTTTGAATTTAAAGATAAGGAGTAAAATTTTAACGGCGTTTTTAGGAATTGTTATATTAATGGGAATTGTAGGATCGGTGGGGATTTTTAATTTACAAAAAATCAGTAAATTAGATAGTGATCTATATGAAGACAACACAAAAGCTATTAGTTTTGCCAGTACTATACAAGTAAATTTACAAAAAAATAAGGTATTGTGCAGAACTTTGTTAATTGAAACTGATACATATAAAAATAATGAAAGTAAGAACATAATATCTAAAAATGATGAAGAAATAGATAAAGCTATGGAAGAGCTTAAGCTCACCCTTAAAGATCAAGAATTAGTTAATGAATATAATAATTTAAAAGTAAATATGGATAAATACAGACCACTTAGAGATAAATTTATTGATTTTGCGTTGCAAAATAAGGATACAGAGGCTGTAGGTATCATGAATGGTGATGCGGGCATATTCTCTAGTAATATTGATAATTCAGCTACCAAACTTATTGAGCTAAAAGAAGCAGAAGGTAAAGTGAAGGCTGACATTAATTCAAAAGCTGCGAGTAGTGCAATTATTATAATGCTTGTAGTAATTTCTATGGGAATAGTTATTGCCTTAGTATTTGGAATTATAATATCGGGATTAATTAGTAGACCAATAAATAAAGTATTAACTATTCTTGGTGAAATGAGTAAAGGACATCTTGGTGAAAGGGTAGACATATCAACTAACGATGAAATAGGACAAATGGCTAAAGTTATGGACTCGTTTTCTACGACATTACAGAATGATGTTATAGGGGCTATGAATAAAATAGCTAAAGGTAACATGGATATTAATATAGTTGCGAAAGATGAAAAAGATGAAATAGCTCCTGCATTAAATAAGGTGGTAGAAAATGTAAGGATGCTTGTGACAGATGTAAATATGTTATCAAATTCGGCAATAGAAGGAAAGTTTGAAACAAGAGCTGATGCAGGAAAACATGAAGGAGATTTCAGAAAAGTAATAGATGGAGTAAATGGAACTTTAGATACTGTAGTAGATAAGGCTGTTTGGTATGAGGCTATTATAGATGCTATACCTTTCCCAATTCACGTTACAGACAATGATATGAATTGGACGTATATGAACAAGTCATTTGAAAATTTAATGATTAATCAAGGTGTCATTAGAGATCGAAAATCTGGTTACGGTTTGGCGTGTAGTCATGCGGGGGCTAATATATGTAATACTGAAAAATGTGGTATAAAACAGCTACATAAGGGAAAATCAGAAAGTTTCTTTGAATGGTGTGGCATGAGCAATAAGCAAGATACGTCTTACTTAAAGAATAAAAATGGTGAGAATGTAGGATATGTGGAAGTTGTAACTGATTTAACACCTATTATTAGGGTAAGCGATTATACAAAGGGTGAAGTTAAGAGACTTGAGGGAAATCTAAAGCTTTTGGCATGTGGAAATACTAATTTTGACTTAAAAATTAAAGAAGCAGATCAATTTACTAATGAAGTTAGCAGACAATTTGAAGGAATATCTAATAGTTTAAAAGATGTTAAGAGTGCAATAGATAATCTTATATTTGATGCTAAAATGCTGTCAAATGCTGCGATAGAAGGAAAATTAGATATAAGAGCAGATGAAACAAAACACAGTGGAGACTTTAAACAGGTTGTAGAGGGTGTAAATCAATTGATTGGAGCTATGGTAGAACCAATTAAGGAAGTTACAAGTGTTATGAGTGAAATATCTAAAGGGAACCTTGATGTTCCAGTAAGTGAAAATTATAAAGGGGAGTTTGGAATTCTAGCTAAAGCTGTTAATGAGACTGAAAATGGATTAAAACGTGTTGTTGGAGAGATTTCTGATATAATAGGAAAAATTTCACAAGGTAATCTCAATATTGAAAATGCAAAAGAGTTTCATGGTAATTTTAATAGCATATCAATTTCTCTAAATACAATAATAGATTCATTAAATTCAGTTCTTAGTGAAATAAATAATGTGTCAGAACAAGTTTATACAGGTGCGAGTCAGGTTTCAGACGGTAGCCAGTTATTATCACAGGGAGCTACAGAGCAAGCAAGTGCGATAGAACAATTGACATCGTCAATAACCGAAATTGCAGCACAAACTAAGGAAAATGCTTTTAATGCGAATCAGGCTAAGGAGTTAGCTCTTGAAGTAAAAGTAAATGCAGAACAAGGAAGTAGGCATATGAATGAAATGCTTAAATCTATGAGTGAAATAAATGAATCTTCAGCCAATATTTCTAAAATTATAAAGGTAATAGATGAAATAGCATTTCAGACCAATATACTTGCGCTAAATGCAGCAGTTGAGGCCGCAAGGGCAGGACAACATGGAAAAGGCTTTGCAGTAGTTGCTGAAGAAGTTAGGAATCTAGCAGCCAGGAGTGCAAATGCAGCGAAAGAAACAACAGCTCTTATTGAAGGTTCCATAAAGAAATCGGAAAATGGAACTGAAATTGCTAATAACACAGCAAAAGCTTTATACGAAATAGTTGATGGGGTATCTAAAGCAGCGACTCTCGTATCAGAAATAGCGGCATCTTCAGATGAACAGGCTACTGGAATATCACAAGTAAATTTAGGAATAGAGCAAGTATCACAAGTTGTTCAAACAAACTCAGCAACGGCGGAAGAAAGTGCGGCAGCTAGTGAGGAACTTTCAAGTCAATCAGAATTGCTTAAAGATTTAGTTTCTAGTTTTAAACTTAAAAATGATAGCTCGAGAGGAAGAGTAAGCAAAAATAGTAAGAACTATATATTGAGACAATCGTATGATATTGGAGACAACTCGCTAGATAAAGAAGTGGCAGTTACTTCAAATAAAAAAAGAATAAAACTAAGTGATAGTGAATTTGGTAAATACTAATCTACAAAGATAAAGGTAGGAAGAGAAAATTAAGAGAAATTTTTGTTTTGCTTCCTACCTTAATTATATAGAATGAGATAAGATAAGCGGTTTATTCCTCTAAAATAAGGATAGTATTAACAGGAGTTAATATATCTAAAGGGAAAGGTTGGGGAATATTGTGGGGAATGAAAGAGAAAATGTGTATAAGTTTGACCGAGCACTGACAAAAGAAGAACTTTTCAAACTTAAAGAAGCAGCAGAGGCAGCCAATAGAGCTAAAAGTGAGTTTCTAGCAAATATGAGTCACGAAATAAGAACTCCATTGAATGGAATAATAGGTATGACAGATTTGACGCTTTCAACTAATCTTACAGAAGAGCAGAAAGAAAATCTGAGTATTGTAAAAAGTTGTGCTCATTCGTTATTATCATTAATAAATAATATTTTAGATTTGTCAAAAATTGAAGCAGAGAAAGTCTTGATTGAGAATGTGAATTTTAATATACAAGTTCTTATTAAAAATGTAATATATACTAACTTGCCAAAGGCTAATGAAAAGTATATACAACTTCACTATACGATTGATGAGAATATTCCGCAAGTTTTAGTTGGAGATGTATATAGACTTGAGCAAGTATTAAACAATTTAGTTTCTAATGCTGTAAAATTCACAGAATCTGGATTTGTAATTATAAAAGTAAGAAAGATAAACAAAAGTAAAAATGAATATGAAATTCAGTTTGTGGTCGAAGATGTAGGTATTGGAATTAGCAGAGATGAGATGCAACACCTTTTTAAGAGTTTTAGTCAGGTTGATGGATCTATAACAAGAAAATATGGAGGAACGGGACTTGGACTTTCTATCTCCAAAAAACTTGTAGAATTAATGGGTGGGAATATAGAAGTAGAGAGTGAAAAAGGAGTTGGAAGTAAATTTTACTTTGCCATTAAATTAGATAAGGCAATGGATGATATTGGAGAATTAGATCATCAAAAAATAAATGATGAAAATTCTAAGAGTGAAAAAATTCTCGTAGTAGAAGATGATAAGATCAATCAGATAGTGATTAAAAAAGTGTTGAAAGAGCTGGGATATATTAATATAAAGATTGCATCAAATGGAGTTGAAGCTTTGAAGTTTATTGAAAATTACAGATTTGATTTAATTCTAATGGATGTACAATTGCCTGAATTAGATGGAAGTGAAACTGTTAGGATAATTAGAAAAAATGAAATAAAAACAGGAGGGCATATTCCTATTGTAGCGATGACAGCCTATGCTTTGAAGGGAGATCGAGAAAGATTTTTATCACAAGGCATGGATGACTATATTTCAAAACCAATAGATATAAATAAACTTAAAAAAATTTTAGAAAGGACTCTAAAGAACATCGACTTAGAGGCAAAAAGCACCATTCAACTATTCTTAAGAAATACTACATATAATAATAGTTTTATTATAGTTGATAAAGAGATTAAGGAGACGTTGTTAAAATGGTTATATAGCATGGAGAGATATTTTATTGAAGAAAAAACGCTAGAAGATTACATTAAGATTGAAAATATAGCTCATGAAATAAAAGAATATTGTGAAGAAAACAGTCTGAATAATATTAAGATTTTAGCATTTAAAATTGAACTTGCGGCAAGAAAGAAAGATGAGTTGGGAATTAAAAATAACTACGAGAAAATTATAAATAGTTTATAAGTTTTATACTATATATTTTATAAGGGGGATTAACAGTGAAAATTTTAATAGTAGAAGATGATCTTTCAAGTAGAAAGCTTTTGTTTAAATTTATGTCTAAGTATGGTGAGTGCGATATCACACTTGATGGAATGGAAGGATTAGATGCCTATTTAATTGCATTAGATGAAGGCGAACCTTATGATTTGGTGTGCTTAGATATAATGATGCCAAAGGTAGATGGAGTGAAGGTTCTAAAGACTATTCGAGAAATAGAAAAGCAAAAAGATATTGAGAATAATAAAAAAGTTAAAATAATAATGACAACAGCTCTAAATGATGCGGACTTAGTCAAAAGCATTTTTAACAATGGTTGTGAAGTATATGCGACAAAGCCTATTGATATAAAAAAAATGGATCTTGTAATGGAAAAATTGAACTTTAAAAAGATAGAATAAGGCTTTTAAATGCATTAAGTATATTATTCAATGAGAAGTATAAAATATATCATAAACAAATAATTAATAATATATATATTCAATGATAAATCTAATAAAACTTTTATCACACTAAGTGATAGCTAATTACAGAATGTAGAGATTTAATTGCAAAATAGATATTAGAGAATGATTGTATTTTTGAAGAAAAATTCTTTATTTTTTTTAGATAAAGATATATAATGTTATTAGTTAATAATTATTATTTGTAAGTAAAAATTATTGAAATATTTCAGGAGGATATGATATGAAGGTTATTGTAATTGGATGCACACATGCAGGAACAGCTGCTATTGTTAATTTAAAGGAATTATACCCAGATAGTGATGTCATAGTTTATGAAAGAAACGATAATATATCATTTCTTTCTTGTGGAATTGCGTTAAGTATAGGAGGAATAGTTACTGAAACAGAAAAATTATTTTATAATTCACCAGATAATTTGAGCTCTTTAGGAGTTAAAACAAAGATGAAACATGATGTTTTAGATATCGACTTTGATAATAAAATTGTTAAAGTTAAGAATTTAGAAAATGATGAGATATTTGAAGATAGTTATGAGAAGTTAGTTTTAACATTAGGGTCTTGGCCAATAATACCTAAATTTGAAGGCGGAAATTTACAAAATATTTTATTATGTAAAAACTATAATCATGCAAAAGAAATTGAAGCTAGACGCAGTGATGCAAAGAATGTAGTTGTAATTGGTGGCGGATACATCGGTGTGGAACTTGCAGAAGCTTTCAAAATTCAGAATAAAAATGTTACATTAATAGATGCTGAAGAGAGAATAATGTCTAAGTACTTGGACAAAGAATTTACTGATATTGCAGAAAGGGAATTTAGAGATCATGGAATAAACCTAGTTTTAGGGGAAAAAGTTAAATTGTTCAAGGGAGATAATGATAAAGTTTCACATGTAGTAACTGATAATAATGAATATGAGGCAGACTTAGTTATATTATGTATTGGGTTTGCACCAAGCACTGCTCTTGTAAAAGGTAAATTGGAGACACTTCAAAATGGTGCAATTATGATTGATGAATATATGCAAACAAGTAGAAAAGATGTATTCGCAGCAGGAGATTGCTGTGTTGTTAAGTTCAATCCGGCTGATGATACACGATATATACCTTTGGCAACAAATGCAGTGAGAATGGGAACTTTAATTGCTCATAATATAGTTGAACCTAAATTAAAGTATATGGGAACACAAGGCACATCAGGAATTAAGATATATGAAAAATGCATTGCATCTACAGGATTAACTGAAGAAGTTGCAAAAAATACAACATCATTTAATGTAGGAGCAGTTTCTGTTACAGATAATTATAGACCAGAGTTTATGCCTACTTACGAAGAAGCATTATTAAAATTAGTTTATGATAAAGATAGTAGAAGAATACTTGGAGGTCAAATAATTTCGAATTTAGATTTAACACAATTTATGAACACATTGTCAGTAGTAATTCAAAATAAAATGACTATAGAAGAACTTGCAATGACAGATTTCTTCTTCCAACCACATTTTAATAAACCTTGGAGTTTACTAAATATAGCTGCTTTGCAGGCATTAAAAAATATATAGGAAAAATTCTTATAATAGGTGTTAAATAAAAAAATCATTGGCCATAATTTTGTGGCAATGATTTTTTTACTTTAAGTAGATACTAATTATCCAAAAGTCTTATATTTTTTCCTATTATCGCAATGCCCTTTTTTATATTTTCGTCACTTACTCGACCAAATCCAATTCTAAAAGTATCATAGCCTTTTAAGCTTTTTTTTCTATGGCTAATAGGCTTGTTATCATCTGTTTTAGTATGAAATTCTACATTATCATTGGAATTTTCATAAAAAATATCACCAGGCATAAATAATACATTATCTTTATAGCAGAGTTCTAGAAGAGTTCTTGCATTTATGTTGTTCTTTAGCTTTATGAATACATGAAGGCCACCCTCACCAGTTATATATTCATATGGAATATATTTTTCAACCATATCGAGTACAAGATTGTATTTATCTCTATAATATTTTCTTACATTTTTAACATATCTGTTGAAAGCACCACTTTTTAAATAATAGAAAAATGCGCTTTGATCTAAAAAAGAAGAATGAATATTTCTTCCACGTTTTACACTTTCTAAGGTTTCTATAAGCTTATCATCTGCGAATATCCATCCTATTCTAAGACCTGGAAACAGTATTTTAGAAAGACTTCCTATATATATGACTCCATTACCAGTTCCGCATAGTGATGCTATTGGATCAATTGGGGAGCTTGAGTAGAGTAATTCTTCATTAAAGCCATCTTCTATTATAGGAACAGAATATTTTCTAAAAAGTTTATATATTTCCTTTCTTCTTTCAGTTTTAGTTACGATTCCAGTTGGATTATTGTAAGACGGGATCAAATATCCGAACTTTGGATTATATTTATTTAAAGCATTTTCAAGAGATATTAAGTCTAGACCTTCTTTATCCATTTTTACTTGAACTATCTTTAATCCATAGCTTTTCATAATTTTTAAAGCTGTATTATGTGTTGGCTCTTCGCATAAAATAATATCACCATTATTTGTTAGCGAACTAATTACTATATCAAAGGCTTCGGTAAATCCATTAGTTACTAAGATATCTTTGTTATTAGTATCAACTCTTTTATCTCTCATATAATCTAAAAAATAATCTATTAATGGCTTATATCCTTTAGCATAACCGTAATTTAATAGATTGGCTTCTTCGTAAGTCCAAGCATCTAACAGAGATCTTTTAAAATCATCAAGATTAAAGAGATGACTTTCAGGAGAAATGGATTTGAATGATATCATTCCCTTTTTATACGGCAATTCACTTTTTATAATATCAAACTTTTTTAAGGTAGTTCCATAATTGTTAATCCTTTTAGAAAAATCTACATTATATTCATAACTTTCATTTTCACTTTCTATGGAGATAAAAGTACCTATCCCTCTTTTTGTTGTTATTACTCCTATGCTTTCTAATTCTTCATAGGCTGAAATTACAGAATTTCTACTTATATTCAAAAACTTACTTACTTCCCTTGTAGATGGAAGCTTACTATCTTTCTTTAATTCACCGTTTTTAATGCCTTGTTTTATATGTCTTTCAATTTGAATATAAATAGGCTCATCTTTATTTATATTAAGATTAGAAAATATCAATACTGAATCACCTCACTACTTTAGATAAGTAACAACAAATCTAATAAGAAAATACTTAATGTTTAAATTATATTGTTAATACTAATATCTAATGAATTTTATAAATGCAATTAAACTGTATAGAATTAATTTATTTCAATTATTTTAGATTTACCATACTATTTCTTTTGTGTCAATAAAATGGTGCGATGGTTATTAAAAATAAAGATATGAAGATATTAAATAATAATATATATTAACTAGTAATATATTTACTGACTAAAGGAAATAAGTGTATAATTATATTATACAATAACGTGAAATATGATAAATGGCATGAAATACTGTTATAGAAAAAGAGAAAAGGGGGTAATGTGTTTATGAAAGGGACCGTTGTATCAACATGGATGAAGACAAATAGAAAGTTGTTTGGAGACTCAATTGTCAACGAAGCAATGGATTATATAGGTTGGGGAACAACAAAAATATTTTCACCTATTGAAAATGTAGACGATGGAGAAGTTAAGAAAATAATATCATACATAGCTAAATCTCAAAATATAGAGGTAGGAACTCTTTGGAGAAAAATTGGACAAGATAATATAAAAGCTTTTAGCCATGATTATCCAGCATTTTTCAAACATGACAATGTATATTCATTTTTAAAGTCGATGTTTGATGTACATGTAGTGATGACAAAAAAGTTTGCAGGAGCGAAGCCACCTTTGGTATCTATAGAGCCAATATCGAGTAGGGAAGCTATCTTTAGCTATAATTCTTCTAGAGGAATGTTTGACTATTTTTTAGGTATGCTTCAAGGGACTTGCGAACACTTTAACGAAAAAGTGGATATAAAAGAAATATCAAGAACGAGCAGTGAGCTTAAATTAAAACTTACTTTTGAAAGAGACGTATATTACAATAAAAAATACTTTTTTAATAGAGTTTTTTCTTTGGGTATTATAAAAAGTTTTGGGGCAAAGGCAGGAGTATTTTCATTCGTAATATCGGCTATAGTTTTTTTGATAATGTTAGGAATAAATGATATTACAAAGGTTTTAATAGGAAGCTTAGTATCCGGTTTAGCTACATTTGTAGGTGTTTCTTTAATGATGTCACCTATAGGAAAAATAAAAGAGGAAATAGAACGAATAATTAAAAATGAATACAATATTGATGGAAAAATTACCACTAATGATTTCTTTGAAGAAATTTATGATTTACTTAAGGAACATAAAAAAGTAATTCAGGCAGATTTCGTTGGATTTAAAGGTGTTACAGATGAAATGAATACTTTTGTAAATACAATAAACAAGATTTCTGATTCGATGAATCATACTTCAACAGAAATAAGTGGCGTTGTTGAACAGGTTGCGAATGGGGCTGTTACACAAGCTCAGAATACAGATAAAGCTGTACAAGCACTTAATGGAAACATCGAAGCCTTAAGGAATATAGTTGAAAACGAGAATGAAAATAAATCAGAACTTGAAGATGCCATGCTTAAAATTAATAATAGCTATGAAAATGTTGAAAATGCAAGTAAAAATATTTTGAAATCTTTACAGAGTTTTAATGAAGTTAAAGAGAAGGGAACACAGCTTGAAGGAAGGGCTAAAGATATAAATAATATTGTATCTATAGTATCAGGAATAGCAGAACAAACTAATTTATTAGCATTGAATGCATCCATAGAAGCAGCTAGGGCAGGAGAACAAGGGAAGGGGTTTGCTGTTGTTGCAGAATCAATAAGAAAACTTGCTGAACAGTCCAAAGAGGCAGTACTTGATATTAACTCTAATTTAGCTCAATTTGTTAAAGAAATAGGTTTCTTAGTGGATCACATAGATGTTCAATATAATGTATTAGAAAAAGAAACCAATAACTTAGACGTCGTACGAAATATTAGCTATGAAGCTAATCAATCAGTACAGAGTGTAGCAACTTCTATGATTGAGACTATAAGCAAGTTAAATATTGAAGCTGATTCTATATCTGATGTATATGATAGTATAGAGTCGTTAGCAGCCATTGCGGAAGAAAATTCAGCATCATCGGAAGAAGTAAGTGCTAGTGTAATAAATTATACAAATGAGATAAAAAAACTTATAGATAATATATCTGATTTTAAAGGTATTACAAAAACCTTTAAAAATGATCTAGAGAAATATAAAATTTAAATTCATGATATATAAAAATACTTACTAAAAGAAAATCATTTACTTTTAGTAGGTATTTTTATTAAATATTAATTGAACAACTTGGTTGTAAATTAAGAGTAGCTCCAAATTTTTGAGAAGCTGTTATAAAGCATATTAGAGCAATAAGCTCTGAAATTTCTTTTTCAGAAAGTTCATTATTTAAAGGGATGAAATCCTCATCGCTAACTACAGAATTTTTTGAAAATGAATTTGCAAATTTGGTAGCTGCTAAAATCTTTGAATCGTTTATGTTATTGAATGGCTTACCTTTAGCCATACAATATTCACAGGCATTATTAAATGCCAAAGTACGTCTTACCTGTTCTTTTAATTCAGAAGTGAATGTATTGGTAGAGAAAAGAAGATTCTCTAAATCGGACCACTTTAACATAATATCTTTATTGTGTCCTAATAGTTTTTGAAATGGTGTATTTCCTTCTTTTGAAAAATTGATTCTTGCCATAATAAATCTCCTTTTATATAATATTAACAATTAATATTATATAGGAGTTATAGTATTATTTACATTCTAGATGACATATAATACTAATGATAAGGTTATATTTGGAACAAAAAATATACTAGGAGCGTTACATATGAAATTTGATGAAATAGATATATCAATATTATCAGAGTTGCAAAAAAATAGTAGGTTATCAATAAGAGAATTATCTAAGCGTATAAATTTATCACCTCCCTCCGTTACAGAGAGAGTGAACAGACTTCAAGATAGTGGTATTATAGAAGGCTATACAATTAGAATAAATAAGAAAAAGCTGGGATTATCAATTGATTGTATAATGAAGATTACAATGAAGAACGGAGAATATAACAAATTTAAAAATTTTATTAAAAATCATAAACGAAGTGAATGGGGATATAGGATAGCAGGGGATGGATGTTTCTTAGTAAAATTATCTGTAAAGAATTTAGAAGAGATAGAAGAGTTTATAAATGATATATCAGAATATTCACTGACAACAACAATTATTGCATTTTCAGAAGTAGAAATAGATAATAACATAAATAAGTTTATGGAACATATATAAATAAATAGTTATTAATAAATATGCATGAACTTACATATGAAGTTTTAATAATAGCTAGGAGATACAGTATGTATATAGCAAATAATAATATTATTCAAAAAGGGTTTAGTGGATTTTCTTTGAAGATAATCGCATTAGTATTAATGACAATGGATCATATGCATGAATTCTTAGCATCGACTGGAATTCCAATTTGGTTTAATTGGCTTGGGAGATTATCGGCTCCACTTTTTTTCTTTACAATGGCAGAAGGCTTTTTTTATACAGGGAATAGAAAAACTTATGTTAAAAGATTATATTTATTTTCAATAGTAATGTCTTTAGGAAAATTTATTTCATGGAAGATATCAGTTGATGATCCATCATATTTTCCAGTGAGTAATAATATATTCGAGACATTCTTTTTGATAGCATTAAATATATTACTAATTGAATATTTAAGAGATGAAAGCAAAGATTTGTATAGGAAAATTTATATTATTTTTTTAGCGATAATGTTTGAAGTTGTATTACCAATAAGTACTTATTCAATATTTTCAAAAAACATAGCTGGAATATTATATCCTTTTTACCTTGTCCATTGCTTTGTGAAGGAAGTGTTTCATTTGTTGCTCTCGGAATAATATTTTTTTATTTAAGAAATGACAGAAAAAAAATGATGATTGTTTATGCAATTTTTTCAGTATCGTTTTTTCCATTTGCGAGTTTTTCATTTAAGAATATATTTTATGGTTACAATCAGTGGATTATGATTTTCGCTATACCGCTAATGATGCTTTATAATGGAAAAAAGGGACGTGGATTAAAATATTTATTTTATTTTTATTATCCTATCCATGTATTCATATTATTTTTATTGGGAGGAATTACACATATAAACTGAAGTTAAATAATGGCTTATGAAAATGCAAAATGGAGATCGTGTTCAAAAGAATAGGATCTTCATTTTGTTTTTTTATTTCTAGGATATGCTTTTTTTATATTTGCATAGTACATAAGCTAATATTTCTAAAAAGATATTTATTGATGCTATGTGAAAAAGTTATTTAGGGCAATTAAAATACTCGTTAAAAAAAACACAAAGTATTCTTAATTTACTAAACATAAATTAAACTTACTTAATATTTTAAATTTTCAGACAAAATGATATTATCTAGTTACACCAAACAACAGCAAAATATTAAATATCAAATGTAAATGTTTAAATATAGAGGGGATGTTTTAAATGAATTATTTTGAAGAAAGTTTAAAATTACATGAAGAAAAACAAGGAAAGATTTCAATCACATCTAAGGTTAAGGTTGAAACAAGAGATGATTTAAGTCTTGCATACACACCAGGAGTTGCAGAACCATGCAGAAAAATTCATGAGAATCAGGAAAACGTCTACAAATATACATCGAAAGGAAATCTGGTAGCAGTAGTAACAGATGGAAGTGCAGTGTTAGGACTAGGAGATATAGGGCCAATGGCAGGAATGCCTGTAATGGAAGGAAAGTCAATTTTATTTAAAGAATTTGCAGATGTTGATGCTTTCCCTATATTAGTAGATTCTAACGATGTTGATGAGATAGTTAATACAGTTAGATTGATAGCGCCAACATTTGGTGGAATAAACTTAGAAGATATTGGAGCACCAAGGTGCTTTGAAGTTGAAGAAAAATTAAAGAAAGTAGTTGATATACCTGTATTTCATGACGATCAACACGGAACAGCAATAGTTGTTCTTGCTGGTGTTATAAATGCACTTAAAGTAGTAGATAAGAAGCTTGAAGATATAAAAGTAGTAGTAAATGGAGCAGGGGCTGCAGGAACTGCAATAGCTAAGCTTTTATTATCATCAGGAGTAAAAAACTTAGTTGCTTGCGATAAAGTAGGTATTTTATATAGAGGCATGGAAAAAATAGATGATGCTAAAGATGCTTTAGCAGAAATAACAAATCCAGATAATATAAAAGGAAGCCTTGCAGATGCTTTAATTGGTGCTGACGTATTTGTTGGCGTGTCTGCTCCAGGAATATTGAAGCCTGAAATGGTTAAAGCAATGAATAAAGACGCAATAATTTTTGCAATGGCAAATCCAACACCGGAAATTATGCCAGATGAAGCAAAAGCAGCTGGAGCTAGAGTTATAGGAACAGGGCGTTCAGATTTTCCAAATCAAGTGAACAATGTTCTAGCTTTCCCAGGTATTTTTAGAGGTGCCTTAGATGTTAGAGCAAAAGAAATAAATGAGGAAATGAAACTTGCTGCAGCATATGCCATAGCTGGATACATTAAAGATGAAGATTTAAGTGAAAATAATGTAATTCCAAGTGCTTTAGATAAAAATGTTGCTACAAAGGTAGCAGAAGAAATTGCAAATGCTGCAAGAGAAAGTGGGGTTGCGAGAAAATAGCTGGATTCGATTTGTACATGTTATTAGAAAGTAAGAAATTAGAATTACTATATTTGTGACATGTACAAATTCTAAATAAAATACGATTATAACTAATTATATCTAACAAAATTATAAATTAGGATTGTTTAAGTAGAAGTTTATCATGAGATATATGTAAAGGTTTAAAGATAAAAAACAAGATTTTAGGAGGTATATATATGCAAATCCCAATTAAGAAAACACTTGATAAAATACCGGGTGGTATGATGCTTGTTCCACTTTTTTTAGGAGTACTAGTTAACACTTTTTGTCCGCAATTTCTTAAAATTGGTGGATATACAACAGCACTATTTAGTTCGACGGCATCATCAACAATTCTGGCTTGCTTTATGTTTTTAATTGGCTCACAAATTAATTTCAAATTAGCACCTAAAGCACTAAAAAAAGGTGCACTATTAATATCTGGAAAATTCATAGTGGGTGCTGGTATCGGTATAATTGTAGGAAAAGTTTTTGGACCAGCTGGTGTATTAGGTTTATCACCACTAGCGATTCTTTCAGCACTAACAAATTGCAACGGTGGGTTATATGCATCTCTAGCTTCACAATATGGTGATGAAACAGATGTAGGTGCTTATGCTCTATTATCTTTAAAAGATGGTCCATTTTTCACTTTGGTTGCATTAGGTGCATCAGGGCTTGCTCAAATTCCATTTATGTCACTTGTTGCAGTTTTAATTCCAATAGGAATAGGAATGATTTTAGGAAACGCCGACCCTGATATGAGAAAGTTTCTTGGAAGCAGTAAGTTGTTATTAATTCCATTCTTCTCATTCCCATTAGGTGCAGGAATGAATCTTGATACAATTGTAAAAGCTGGAGGTCCTGGTATATTATTAGGAGTGATAGCTGCCTTTACTGGAATAGGGGCATATATACTTTTAAAATTATTTAGAGAAGAACCTATAATTGGACTTGCAACAGGATCAACAGCAGGAAATGCCGTAGCCACACCAGCAGCTGTTGCAGCGGCAGATCCAACATTGGCTGCAATAGCAACAATAGCAACAGCACAAGTTGCAGCGGCATGCGTAGTATCTGCTATTGTTTGTCCATTCATTGTTTCTTATGTGTTTAAAATGCTTAGAGCAAATAAAGAAAAGAAATTGAGCAGAGAAGCAGTAGTGCAATAAATAATTATTAGTATTGGGTTAAGAGCTATAGTATGAATTAATAAAATTAATTTTAATATTGAAAAATACTTGCTAAAGCTGATACCTACAGAGTATAATTTAAAAACAGGTTTTGTATCTGTGTTGATAATAATAACAATAGATGCAAATACTATAATTAAATATAACGTAGGGGAGGAAAATGTGTGAGTCATAAATTATTAATTATAAACCCAGGTTCCACATCAACTAAAATAGCAGTATATGAAGGTGAAAAGGAAATTTTTGAGGAAACACTTAGACATTCATCAGAAGAGATAGGAAAGTTTAAGTACGTAGTCGATCAACAAAGCTTTAGAACAGATGTTATATTAAAAATACTAGAAGACAATAAAATAAATATAACTGAAATGGATGCAATAGTTGGAAGAGGTGGACTTTTAAAGCCTATAGTTAGTGGTACCTACAGTGTAAACGATAATATGTTAAAAGATTTAAAAGAAAATGTTCAAGGAGAGCATGCATCTAATCTTGGTGCTATAATTGCCAATGAAATTGCGAGGTCTATTAATAAACCTGCTTTTATAGTAGATCCAGTAGTTGTAGATGAAATGGAAGATATAGCAAGATTTTCAGGAGTGCCAGAACTTCCAAGAAAAAGTATATTTCATGCATTAAATCAAAAGGCAGTGGCTAAGAGGTATGCGCAAGAAAATATGAAGAACTATGAAGATATAAATGTTATAGTTGCTCATATGGGAGGCGGTGTTTCGGTAGGCGCACATAAAAATGGGAGAATAATTGATGTAAATAATGCTCTTGATGGAGAAGGCGCATTTTCACCAGAAAGAAGTGGTGGTATACCATCTGGTGATTTAGCTAGAATGTGTTTTAGCGGAAAATATACTTTAGAAGAAATATTGAAGAAGATAACTGGAAAAGGCGGATTTGTAGCATATCTTGATACAAACGATGGGAGAATAGTTAGACAACTTGCATCAGAAGGAGACATGAAGGCAAAGTTAGTTTATGAAGCTATGGGATATCAAGTAGCAAAAGATATAGGTGCAGCAGCTGCGGTTTTATGTGGAAAAGTAGATGCGATAATTTTAACTGGAGGCATTGCCTACGAAAAAATGATGGTAGACATCATAAAAGAAAAAGTGGAATTTATTGCTCCAATAACTGTTTATCCAGGTGAAGATGAAATGCTTGCTTTAGCTCAAGGTGCACTAAGAGTTTTAAACGGGCAAGAAGAAGTTAAAGAATATAAATAGACTTCTGTATATACTAAAGATTAGAAAGTAGTTGAAAAGATAGCATTAGTATTACTATAATTATTGAGTATTAGTTTATTGGCTTTAATAAATCATGAATTAAGAGCGGATTCCTAGGGATACGCTCTTAACTTTTTGTGGGAAATTGCTTTGATAAATAGCAAGTAAACGTATTACTAAGGAAGTTGTACTATTTTGTAATAAGGAATTATTTATATATAATGTAAGTGAACTAAAATTTAGAATTAGATAGAGGAGATAAAATGAAG
This sequence comes from Clostridium sp. MF28, assembly GCF_002969175.1. Taxonomy (NCBI): domain Bacteria; kingdom Bacillati; phylum Bacillota; class Clostridia; order Eubacteriales; family Clostridiaceae; genus Clostridium; species Clostridium sp. MF28. Next base: position 1,862,720 of record NZ_CP014331.1, on the reverse strand, counting down.
CTAAAAGGTAAAATAATATCTCTTGTAATAGCTATCCTTGTAATTTCAATTGGAAGTATAACAATACTTTCTTTTATTGAAATGAAAAAGTTATTAAGAGATCAAATAGATAAAAATATGTTGAATATAGCGGATTCATTTGCATCAACCTATGAAGTTAAAGAATATTTGAAAGGAAATAAGGCAATTCCGATTGATCTGTTAAATAGTGAGATAGAGAAGGCCCGTATAAAGACAAATGTAGAGTTTATCGTAATTATGGATATGAATGGCATAAGATATTCTCACCCAGATAAAAGTAAAATAGGGGAAAGATTTGCTGGTGGAGATGAAGATAGGGTATTAAGCACAGGAGAGCAATATATATCAACAGGAAGTGGTACACTTGGTATTTCTGTAAGAGCATTTGCACCTATTTATGATGATAGTAATAAGCAGATAGGTGCAGTTGCTGTTGGTATGTTGTATAATAAATTTGATAACGAAGTCTATACGAAAATGTATAAATTTATTCCTATAATATTAATGGGATTAATATTGGGTATATCGGGAGCTATAGCTCTATCTTATAATATAAAGAAGTCAATATTTGGACTTGAACCAGAAGAAATAGCCTTGGCTTTAAAGCAAAAAGAAACTGTAATTGAAAATATAAAGGAAGGTATAATAGCTTTAGATAATAATGGATGCATAACGCTATTTAACGGGCAAGCTGGTAAAGTTTTACATTTGAAAGAAAATGATATAGGGAAGCCGATTACTGATTTTACCTACGAAAGTATGGCTCTAAAAGTTTTAAACAGTGGGAAATCTATGACTAATATTGAGATAAAAGTTCGTCCTGGAGTAAACGTTATGTGTAAATACAGTATTATAAGAGGATTTAAAAAACAAATTCTTGGATTAGTTGTAACATTTGAAGATTTAAGTGAAGTTAGAAAAATGGCTGAGGAGTTAACTGGTATAAAGAAAATGGCATGGTCACTTAGAGCACAAAATCATGAATTTATGAATAAACTTCATACAATCTCAGGACTTATACAACTCGAAGAATATGATGAAGTAATTAAGTTTGTTAATGTAATAGTGGAAAGTAAAAAGAATATAACTACTATAATATCTGATAAAATAAAAAATGTATCTTTGGCAGCGTTAATACTATCTAAATATAGTAAGTGTGAAGAAGCTAGAATCAATTTGATAATAGATGATGACTCAAGAGTAATTAAATTACCACAATATATGACATCAGAAGAGTTAGGATCTGTTGTAGGAAATCTAATAGAAAATTCTATTGATGCAGTTAAAAATGATGGGACTGGTGAAATATATATGAAAATCTTTGAGGAAGATGATCAAATGAAAATTATGGTAAAGGATAATGGCTGTGGGATACCAGAGAATATCAGAAATTCTATTTACAACATTGGAATCACAAGTAAAGAAGGAGAACGAGGATTTGGAATGTATATAGTGAAAAAGATCATTGATGAAGCTAAAGGAACTATTAAATTTAAAGTTGATAATGGTACTGAATGGGATATATCTATACCTATGAGGAGGAGTTGAATATATGATTAAAACTATGATTGTTGAAGATGATCCGATGGTAAGACAAATTAATTCTAAGTTTTTGAAAAAAATAGAGGGATTTTCACTGGAAAAAGCAGTTGCAAACCTTTCTGAATCAAAAGAATTTTTGATGCAGAAGCAGGTAGATTTAATTTTATTAGATATTTTTCTTCCTAATGAAAATGGCATAGATTTGCTAAAGTGGTTAAGGCAAAATGAAATACTATCTGATGTTATATTAATTACTGCTGATAAGAGTGTAGAGAGAGTAAAGGATGCTTTTAGATATGGAGTTGTAGACTATTTGATAAAACCCTTTACATTTGAAAGGTTTAACGAATCTCTCAATATTTTTAGAGAAAGATTAAATAGCTTTGAAAATAGCCAGACTATGGAACAAAGCGATCTAGATAAGTTTATTTTGAGTAATAAAAATAAGAAAACAAACAATAGTGAAACAAAACCAAATCTAGAAAAGGGCTTGAACAAGTATACTTATAATTCAATTGCTAATGAGCTTAATAATACTAAAGAAGAGTATTTTACTACTGAGGACTTATCAGAAAAGTTAGGCATTGCAAAAGTTACTGTAAGGAAATACCTTGACTATATGAGCAAACAAGGCGAACTGGAGAAAATCATAGAGTATGGAAAGATTGGAAGGCCATTGTATAAATATAAAATAAAAGGTCTATAATGTTACGGTTTATGAATTCACGGATACTCTAAAAATTAGTAATAGAGTATCCTTTTTATATTGAACTAAAAAAAGTTTTCTACTAGCTGCATTTATTTCAGAAATTGTTTCGTTTTTCCCATCATGTATGCAACTTTAATCATTGACTTTTCATCTTTAGTCAGTTCTCTATTATACATTTTTTCAAATTGCTTTAATAAAGCTTCAGTATCAATTACTTCTTTGGGTTCTGTAGTTCTTTTTGCTGGTGAAGGAACGTAAGTTTCAGGCTTCATGTATTTGTTATAAATACGCTTAAAAATTTCAGAAGTATAGTAAGCATCATTAAGTGCATCATGAAATTCACCATAAATTGGTATATTTAAAATCTCAACAGCATTTCTTAAACCAATTCTAGAATTTTTGGGTGCTTTAAGATATTTTGAAGCATACTTCTGAATGTCAATATATTTTGAAATATATGAAGTAGATAGATTATAAAATCCCAAGTTTCTGTAGAGTTCCTTAATGTCACCAACTCCCCATACACAGAGTAGTACGTCATCATCTCCAATAAATTCTAAAAAAGCTTCATGGACATTAATAAAGTTTTTGCAAGAAGAAACTTTATCACAAGTTATTTTAGTTAAATTCTCAACATATGGATGAATGGTTTTATATAGAGTTGGTTTGACTAAGGAATTGAATGTAGACACTTTTTGGAAATTGTTATCTAGTTTTATAGCACCAATTTGAATTATTTCAAAAGGAATAAGTGGTATGTTAGTATCAGCATTAAATTTTGAAAAATTAATATTATTGCAATCTTCAGAGGCATTACTTTTTTGGTTAAATTCTAAATCATATATTACATAATACATACTTTCACCTGCTTTTTGGTTAAGAATAAGAATACTATTTATATTATAGCCAATGAAGATGTGAATAATATAGGCATAATAAAAAAGATTCAAAAATTTTTGAACCTTTTCAATATATTTATAATAATAATTTATATTTATCAAAGAACTTTATCTATTATTCCATAAGATAAAGCCTCTTGAGCAGACATAAAATAATCTCGTTCCATATCTCTTTCAATTTCCTCTATTGGCTTTTTGGTTTTTTCACTATATATTTTATTTATTTTATTTTTTGTCTTTAGCAGCCATTCAGTATGAATCCTAATATCTGTAGCTTGACCTTGAAAACCTCCATGTACAGATGGCTGATGGATTAGAATCTCACTATTTGGAAGAGCATATCTTTTTCCAGGTGCGCCTGCTGCAAGTAAAAACGATCCCATACTTGCAGCTAATCCTAAACATATTGTTGATACGTCAGGCTTTATATATTGCATTGTATCATATATTGCCATTCCGGCTGTAATAGAACCACCGGGGCTATTTATATAAAAGTGAATATCAGCATCTGGATTTTCTGATTCAAGAAATAGTAATTGTGAAGTAATTATACTTGCGGTAGAATCGCTTACTTGATCGCTTAGCATAATTATTCTTTCTTTTAGCAATCTAGAATAGATATCATAAGAACGTTCTCCTCGACTTGTTTGTTCAATAACCATTGGTACATAGCTCATAAAGATTCACTCCTTAAAAAATGTTTTTGATGAATTCTAAGCAGCCATAGAAAGGTAAGTTGTAGAATTCTTTCTTGAATGTATTGTTGTTAAATTTATTTTGTTTTTCCTAAATTCCTTAGGGGGGATTCCATAAAGCCTTTTGAAAGCCTTAGTAAATGATTCCTGATTACTAAATTGATATTTTAGCGCTATATCTATAATCTTATTTTCTGTAGTTAATAGTTCATTTGCAGCTTCCTCTAATCTTTTTTTACGAATATATTCAGCAACAGGTTCTCCAACCACTGAATGAAAAACCCTATGAAAGTGGTATTTGGATAAAAAGGCCTTATCTGCAAGTTCCTTTAGTTGTATTTTCTTATTTAGATTATTTTCTATATATTCAATGGACTTTTTTATACAAGCTTCATAATTCATGTAAGGCGCTCACCTCATTTAATCTTTTCCTATATTATATAGCAACATTTTATTTAAATCCTGTCTTTTTTTGCTCATTAAATATTTAAGAAACGATCAGAGTCAAGAGTTTATGTTCATTTTTAAATGATAGTTTTCAGTTGCTATGAAAAATTTAAATAATTAATAAACTAGATATAGTAATAATAAAAGAAGATAAAAAGTAATTATAACTATAGAAATGAATAATATGGAGAAATTTATGGGAAAGTCAAAGAAAGCCAATAGAATTGAAGAGGATAATATAATACAAATAAACAAGAAAAAATGTATTGGATGTACTGCATGCGCTTTTACGTGTGCTCAAGAAACTAAGATGGCGATATTAAAGGAAGTAGATTCAGGAAGGAAAACTGTGGATACTAAAAGTGGAGGATTTGGGGCTTCTGGATGTCTATATTGTGGACAATGTACACTTGCCTGTCCAACAGAAGCGATTGATGTAAGAAATGACGTAGATTTAGTTAAAGAAGCCTTAAGTAGTGGGAAATATTTAGTTTTAACGGCCTCTCCAGCAGTCAAAGCAACACTAGGAGAAGAATTTAATCTTCCAATAGGTACTTATGTTGGAGGAAAAATAGCTCCATCCGCAAAGAAATTAGGTTTTCAAAAAGTATTTAATACTGAATTTGGGAATGATATGACAGTTGTAGAGGAAAGTAGTGAATTCATTAAAAGAATTGCTAATAAAGAAAAACTTCCTATGTTTACGTCTTTCTGTCCTTCTTTCATACGTTACGCTGAAATATATCATCCAGAAATACTGGATAATATATCTACAGCGAAATCTCCTCAGCAGATGATGGGAGCAGGAATAAAAACATATTTTGCAGATGTTTATAATATTTTGCCTACCAATATAGTTGTTGTATCTGTACAACCATGTAGTGCTAAAAAATATGAGGCTGATAAAGAGGATATGGGGAGAGATGGTTACAAAGATATTGATATTGTTCTAACTGTAAAAGAATATGCAAATCTCTTAAAAGAGAAAGGCATAGATATAACTGCTATACCAGACGAAAAACCGGATGATTTTATGGGGGAATATACTGGGGCAGCAGCTCTTTTTGGTATGAGTCAAGGAGCAATGCAAGCAATTTTTAGAACCGTGATGAGTTATTTAAAGAACGATATATCTGAGGCTGAAAATATGATATTAAAACCAGTAGAAGGATATAAGGGAATAGAAGAAGTATCGGTTATTTTAGGTAATAAGAATTGTAAAGTAGCAGTGGTAAATGGTCTAAAAGAAATTGAAAAATTTTTAGTCAGTAACAAATGGAAGGAATATTATTTCATTGAAGTAGTGGCATGTAACGGAGGGTGCATAAATGGAGGAGGGACTCCTAGAATAAGTGCAAAGTCTCAAATTAATGAAAATCTATGCATATCGTGTGGTACTTGTATACAAAATTGCCCTGTTAATGCGATACAATATAATGTTAGAGGAAGGGCAGAGGTTAAAGAAGAAGAGTGTGTTGGCTGTAAATTATGTAATAACGTCTGCAGAGCTAAAGCTGTACAGGTAAAATGTTATAATAAATCCTCAAATGAGTTGTTAGGAAAAGATTATAAAATATTGAGAGCAGATATTCTAAGGAATATTGATAAAAAATCAATAAAAAGAGTGTCGGACGAAAATGAAAATCTTGAAAATATGTATAAGAGCTATATAGGAGATCCTAATAGCACAAGGGCAGAATCTTTGTTTCATACCAGCTATATTGATAAATCCAATGAATTTAGAAATAATAATACAAAAAAGAGACAAAGGCATTAACTGGATAAAGGAGAATGAATGACGAAAAACAAATAAGAAATATATTAAAATATATGGCGTTTATTGTTGAAATATGTTAATATATAGTCATACAAAAGATATAAACCCTCTCCCATTTATACCCACGGATAAGATAGACTATTCTTAAAAGGCTAGTCTATCTTATTTTTTTTGATATTTTACTTTATAGCTAAATTTTTATTATAGAATTCTTAATGAATTTATAAGTATGCTTTTTTATTAAAATTTAATTTAATAATATATATTTATGTTGTTATAGCGTTTATCCAATCAATGATTATTATATTAGGGTTTACTAACGATGATATAAATAACATAAAGATAATATTATGGTAAAATAAATATGCAAAGTTAGTGAAAAAAATATATTATAGTTTATGTTATAATTTATTAATTCATATCAGTAGTGATTTTGTTATTATATGCTTTTAGTGGAGGGAAATAACAATGAATAGTGAAAAAATCCAATATTATATTAATAAGATATCTGAATTTTTGGCAGTTAGAGATATTAACACGTTAAATCCTAAGGAACTAGAAAGAAAATTTGGATTAAAAAAAGTTGATGTATTAGTCTTATTAGGGAATTCTATACCTTATACAGTACAGTGTGCTGTGAATGCATGGAAGAATAATATATGTGATAAGATTTTAATTAGTGGGGGGATTGGACATTCTACCCAAATACTAAGAGATGAAATAAGGAGAAGTTCAGAGTTTAATTCGATTGAAGTAGATGGTAGGCCGGAAGCTGATATATTTTTTGATATAATGACTAAAATTTATGGTGTTAACTCAGATAAAATTATTATAGAAAATAAATCTACGAATTGTGGAGATAATGCTAAAAAGACAATAGAATTATTATGGAAATTAAATATAGAATATGAATCTTTAATTTTGATTCAAGATCCTACTATGCAGCTTAGAACTTTTGCTTCATTTTCTAAGTATACATATAATAATATTAAGTTAATAAACTATGCTCCGTTTATTCCTAAGATTGATATAAATCTAAAATTAAGTAATATTGGAATTAATGGAATCTGGGAAGATAAAAGGTATTTGGAACTTTTGATGGGAGAGATATCAAGATTAAGAGATAATGAAAATGGATATGGACCTAATGGAAAGAAATTTATAGTCCATGTTGATATACCAAGAGAAATAGAAGAAGCATACAATAGTCTAAAGACACTGATTAATAATGAAGATTTTTACCGTAGATGTTGATTTTAGCAATTAAAATAAAATACATAATATATGGAAAGAGAGTTGTAAGTTTATGAATGATATTTTAAATGAGACCATGCTGCTTTGCCCTGTTTGTAAGGAAAAGTTAGTCAAGGATATTTCAAATAAGATGTACAGATGTAGTAACAAACATACATATGATATAGCAAAAGAAGGGTATGTAAATTTGTTAATAAGCAATCAGAAAAGAAGTAAGAATCCTGGTGATTCAAAAGAAATGGTTTTATCAAGAATAGATTTTTTATCTAGAGGATATTATAAAGCACTGTCTGATAAAATAAATGAAATAATAGTTGATGGGATGTCAGATAAAATCAGCAACAAATTGAATATTGTAGATCTAGGATGTGGCGAAGGGTATTACTTAACAAACCTAAAAGATTATATGAATAAGAAAAATATTGAGGCTAATTATTATGGCTTAGATGTTTCTAAAGAAGCTGTAAAATACGCAAGTAAACTAAACAAAGATTGTATTTGGGCGGTTGGAAACAATTTTAACATACCACTTGGGGATAAAACAGTGGATTGTATTATTTCAGTATTTAGTCCTATAGATATTGATGAGTGTAATAGAGTTTTAAAGGATGATGGAATATTTGTTAGAGTGTTACCTAGAACTAATCATTTAATACAACTTAGGAATATTATTTACTCTGAGGTTCATTTAAATGATAAAGTTTATAAAGCAAATGCAGAAGAAAATGATTATATAGAGGAAGCTAATGTAACATTCGATATAACATTAAATAAAGAAGAATTATTGAGCTTATTAAAGATGACACCTCATTATTGGAAGTCTACACCAGAGAATAAAGAGAAGTTAGAAGATTATGAATCCTTAGTTATAACTATAGATATGAGAATAGGTATATTTAAAAAGAAAATTTAATTGAGTAAAACTTAATCTAAATTTAATGTAAGCTTATATAGGCAGTGTTTGTCTTAGGAGTTTTATAACTAATATATTAAATTGATCCTTTTGTAGGCAAAGATATAGAAACTGTACAAAATAGGTATTATAATATATATTAATGTGCATAATAATTTACTTATAATTCATAATTATTAGTTTTATTATGATGCATATTATTATTTGAAAATTAAAAAAGTAAATTTGATCACGGAGGAAACATGCCAGAAACAGTATTACTTACATTTTTTTTAGCAAAAATTAGAGGATACAAAATATGTCCGTTATTTAAATCATGGGCTATTTATCCCCTAATTGTATTTGAAATATTCACGTTTGTTGGACAAGTTGCTACTTTTTCTGGCAATTATGTGATTATAAGAACCATAGGGAGATTGACACCTATTTATTTAATTACATATTTGTTTTTAATATTAAAATATGAATTATACATAAGTTCGATAATTGGATCGCTTTTTATGATTTTAGGCGGCGCATTAAACGATATTGCAATAAAAACTAATTGTGGATTTATGCCAGTTTACCAATCATTATCACGCCTTACAGGACGTTCATTAGAGAATTTTCAAGGAATGAATGATATTCATATATTAGGAGATTCACAAACTAAATTAAAGATATTAACTGACTTTATAGACTTAGGATACACTATTCTTAGCGTAGGTGATATATTTATAAGAGTATTTGTGTTTATAGTAATTTATAGTGCTTTAAAGAAAATTAATAATCAAGGGAGAAAAGAAGATGTTGAGATTAACAGTATTTGAATTTATATTTAGGTTAGTTCCAGAAGCATTTGTATTGATACTAGCAATGATAGCGTTATCTAATGTAAAACTTAATTCAAAAAGATATATAATTTCGAGTTTATTATTAGCAGTATGCGAATATGGAATACGACTTCTGCCTATAAATTATGGAGTGCCAACCATACTTGATATATTTGTAATGATTATTATTATGTGGAGTATAAATAAAGCAGATGTGGTTTTGTCTATAAAGTCATCATTAATAACAACTATAGTTTTATTTATGTGTGAAGGATTAAATATGCTACTATTAAACATTGCGTTTAGAAATAGTTTGGATGTTATAATGCTAAATCCAGTATTAAAAGAAATATATGGGTTACCATCTCTAGTATGTTTTGCAATTATAACATTAATTTATTATTTAAAAAAAGGAATGCTTAGAGATGTTTAAAATTGAGAATATATGCAAAAAATTTTCTGGTTATATTGCACGTGAATTAAATCTTAATGATGATAGAAGATCAGTAATAAACTATGGAATATTTGCTTTTGCCCAAATTATGATTTGCATAGCATTAGTTATGATATTTGGAATTGTTTTCAATGCAATGATTGAAGCACTTATCGTATCATTTACAACAAGTATGCTAAGGAAAAGCTCAGGGGGAGCTCATGCAAGTTCACCTGAAAAATGTGCGATTATAGGAACTGTTGTTAGTGTAGGAATGGGAATAATAGCGAAATATGCACATTTTGATTTGATTTTGATTATAGTGGTAGGAAGCATAATATTTGCATGGTCGTATTATATTATATATAAATTAGCTCCTGTTGATAGTGTGGCAAAACCAATTAAAAGTTATAAAATGAAAAAAAGGCTAAAAAAAGTGTCTATCATAACGTTGAGCGTTTACTTAACTATTGTATTAATTTTTATTTTGTCATATTTGCTAACAAAGAATCTTACTTTATTAACATATTCTTTGTGTATTTATATAGGCTTGTCGTGGCAGATTTTTTCTTTAACTAAAACTGGACATTTAGCATTGAGGTAGTTCGGACATTAAAAAACTAGGTTACTTAATTTAAAGGAGGTGAAGTTAATGAAACGAAAAATTTTAATGGTAGTAGCAACAGCAGCAACACTTATCGCATCAATTGTTTCTACTTCTGCATGTATATGGGGACATTATCAGCCAGAAGAGCCTAAGTGCTTAAGAGAAGAATAATTTACAAAGTGAGACCGGCATATTGGGTCTCACTGTAACTATTTATGAGGGATATGATATGAAGCGTGTAAAAGATGACAAAAAAAAACAAGTTAATGATATAATATCTGTAGTAAAATTATCTTCACTTTTATTCGTGGGTATAATTTTATGTAGAGAGTTTATTAAAAATACTAACTCGCAAGTATGGGAAATTAGTTACTATTATCAATATGTATTTCTTTGTGCTCCATTAATGATAATAACTTTAGTTTACTGCGCATGGACATTTTCAATAAAAAATAAGATTAGATGGAGGCATGGAACTATATTCAATAAAATCGAAATAGCAGTATTTATAATAGTGTTTTCGATAATTGTATTTATATGTGGAGTAAATGAAAGCCAATATAAATTTTTGTATTTGTTTATAATAATAACAACAACAATTCAATATGGAATGAAACAAGGTATTATAGTTTCCTGTATTTCATCTCTAATTATTTTAGCTATGGATATATTTATGGAACCTAATGTAATAGTAAATACATATTTTGAAAATGATTTAATCTTAGCAGGAGTATTTATTTTGACTGCATGGCCCCTGGGATTCTATGTAAAGATAGAAGCAGAACATATTAAAAAGTTAGAGGAGTTAATAAATATTGATGGACTTACTGAACTTTATAATCATAGATACTTCTGTGACTCGTTAGCAGAGAAAGTTAAGAATGGAGATAGGAATAGCAAACCTGTATCCATGATTTTTATAGATATAGATTATTTTAAGCAATATAACGATACTCATGGCCATCAAAAAGGTGATTACGTTCTTAGAAGAATTGGTGAAATTATTAAAAGTAACATAGGAGAGGAAGATATTGCAGCAAGATATGGGGGGGAAGAATTCTCAATAATACTGCCTGATGCAAATGAGGAAGAAGCAATTCAGGTGGCAGAAAATTTAAGAAAAAAAATAGAGTGTGCACGTTTTTATGGTGAAGAAAGTCAGCCTAAAGGGAAAGTTACAGTTTCAATAGGTGTATCAGTTTATCCATATAAAGCGAGAAATGATATAGAATTAATAAAAAGCGCAGATGATGCACTATACAGAGCAAAATTTTTCAATAAGAATAGGGTCGAAGCATATACATCAATTCTAGATGAAATCAAAAAAAATATAGATGAAAAAGATATTGAACTTGTCGCTTCGATAAAAACCTTGATTAGTGTTATTAATGCTAAAGATAGATATACTTATGGTCATGTAGAAAGAGTTGTAGTGTATAGTAGAATGATTGCTGATAAACTCAAATTAAGCAAAAGAGAAAAAGAAATTTTAATTTATGGCGCTTACATGCATGATATTGGCAAGATTAACATCAATAAAGAAGTGTTAATGAAAAAAATGAGATTAACAGATGAAGAATGGGAATTATTAAAGCAACATCCTGCTAATGGAGTTGAAATTATAAAATCTGTAGATTCACTTAAAGATATCATACCTTTAATCATAAGCCATCATGAAAGGTATGATGGAAACGGATATCCTAATAAACTAAAGGGCAAAGAAATACCTTATCTAGCAAGAATTCTGACAGTTGTGGATAGTTTTGATGCAATGACATCAAATAGACCATATAATACTAGAAAAACTTATGAGGAAGCTGCAGAGGAACTTGAAAAATGCAGCGGGACACAATTTGATCCTGAGATTTCGGCAGCTTTCATTGAAATAGTGAGAAAGAATGATGGAGAGGCTTTTATAGAAGGCGTAAGCGATATAGGAGAAATACACATATAAATAAATCATAAATATCTATTTTAATCAAATTGCATGTTAATATTAGTTTTAGAAACTTAATAGTAGTAATTCACCTATTTGCTGTAAAAGAATAAGCTGTTTTTAGAAAGAAAGTTTATTAATGGAGGCAATTTGTATGGGTTACTATATTAAAGTAGAACCAGATGTTAAAGTTTATGTAGAAGATCTTAATGAAGAAGGAAGAAATACAATTGTATTTTTACATGGTTGGCCAGGAAGTCATAAATTATTTGAATACCAGTTCAATATCCTTCCTAAAATGGGATATAGGTGTATTGGGATAGATCAAAGAGGTTTTGGCGAATCAGATAAACCATGCAGGGGGTATGACTACGATAGATTAGCAGATGATGTTAGAAGAGTTGTGGAGGTGCTTAATTTAAAAAACTTTACATTGTTAGGTCATTCTACAGGTGGAGCAATCGCTATTAGATATATGTCAAGATATGATAATGACAAAGTTTCTAAGTTAGTTCTTTGTGCAGCAGCAGCACCAAGCCTTGTTCAAAGATCTTATTTTCCTCATGGGTTACAGAAACAAGCTGTTATTGATATAATTAAAGGAACATATAATGATCGGCCTAAAATGCTTCAAGATTTTGGAGATATTTTTTTCTATAAGCATATTACAGAGAGTTTTTCAAATTGGTTCTTTCAGCTTGGATTGCAGGCAGCAGGTTGGGCTACAGCAGAAGTTGCTAATACTTGGTTAGGTGAAGAAAGTTTGTTTTCGGATCTTGGAAAAATTAATGTTCCGACATTGATTCTTCATGGTATTCATGACCAAGTTTGTTTATTTGCTTTGGCTAAAGCTCAAAAGCAAATCATTAAGAATTCCAGAATTATACCATTCACTGATAGTGGACATGGATTATTCTACGATGAAAAAGAAAAATTTAATGAAGAGCTAACAAAATTCATTGAACAGTAATATTCATGAGAGGTAAGTGACTGTAATTAAGTGATATTTTGATTTTAAGTTGAAGATAGGAATATGATATAGAAATTATATTTTTTATAAGGTTACAAATTCTAAAGAATATATATTGTTTAGAATAGTACCTTATATTTTCTTTTATGATGATTAATATAACGTAAGTAAACTTGACTAATTCTTATTTTATTGGTAAGTTAAATAAATGGTTACTAAATTAATCTGTATATATATAGTAAAAGCAGAAATATTAATTATAATCTAGGAAGGATGATATGCTTTGGAAGAAAGTACTAAAATAGAAGAAAAAGGTAAGAAGAAAAGTGATTTTGTTAAAGATTGGATAATACCAATATTTTGTGCTTTAGTAATAGCGTTTTTACTAAGACAGTTTGTATTTTTTAATGTATATGTGCCAACAGGATCAATGATTCCAACTATAAATTTAAATGATAAAATTTTAGTAACAAGAATACATAACTTTGATAATCTAAAAAGAGGAAACGTAATTGTATTTTATTCAGATGAACTTAAAGAAACTTTAGTAAAGAGATTAATAGGTTTGCCAGGAGATAAGATAGATATAAAAAATGGGATAGTATTTGTAAATGGAGAAAAATTGGAAGAAGATTATGTGAAAAATAAGGATGATTATAATGGATCGTTCGAAGTACCACAAGGAAAGTATTTTTTCTTAGGAGATAACAGACCTGTATCATTAGATGCAAGGTATTGGAAAGAACACTATATAGACAGCTCTAAAATAGAAGGAAAGGCTCAGTTTATATTTTATCCTTTTAAAGATTTTGGAATGCTAAAATAATTTAAGAAAACCACTCGAGAGAGTGGTTTTAACTTATACTTATAAAATTAGCAGCTATTTCTCCATTACCGATTATTGATACTATATCACCTTTAACCATAGGACCTAAGTTAATCGTTTCATTGACTGTATCGAATCTCTTAAAAAATTTTATATCTCCATCAGGATCTATAACAATTAAACTTGTAATGTTATTAGGAGTTATAAGTTTTGCAGTATAATTTTCCTTGCTGCTTTCAGAAATTTTATATATACCTTGCTTGTAAGTATTTGCTATTGTAATCGTTGCATTAGCATTGCTTATAGTAAAGATAAAAAATATTAAGAGAGTTGCTAAGAAGTTTTTTATTTTCATTATTTATACCTCGCTTTAATGCAGTTATAATTTTTTAAACGCAGCCAATAAAATACTGGCTGCGTCTTTAATTAAGTTAATTAGAGGAATAGAGATTAATGCATTAAATATATTTTGCAAAATCGTTATTTATTATACTTAAATATTAAATTTATAAAAATATAATAAAAACAATAGAATATTTTGTCGGATTATGTTAATATATAAGTGTACAAAAGAGTATGTCTCAAATTATATAAAACCTTAATAATCTCATAATCTCTTATAAATATAGATGCGGCTAAGTTGGGCCGCATCTTTTTTTGTACCTTCTTAATAAATACTAATGTCATGGTATAGTTTATAAAAAATTTTAATTTAACATTCACTAAAAATTATTTATATTATATTATCATAAGAAAAGTGGATTTTAAGGTCGGTATTTCATAATATGTGTTATAAAATAATATTGAAGGAAGTATATAATGTTAAAAGCAATTTTAAAGCCAGTGGAGAAGATTCTTACTAACAGATTTAATAAACCTGGATTGAAGGAGGAATTATCAAAACATTCAGATTATATTTCAAAAGCACGAGAAATTTGGGATATGATTGATGAGGAATTTGGAATTTCAAGTACAATTGAGAATGTACTAAAATTAAAAATAGACAAGTTTGATAATACTTTAATATCTAAATTTCCAGAATTAAAAAAAGAGGATATTGAGGAATTAAAACAAAATATACTTGAGAATTTAAATCTAGGCAAAGATTTTACATTTGGTAATGCAAAAGTAATTAAGGAATTGAATGATATTAATTCTAAGTTACAAGAGGAAAATGAGAAACTAAAAAGTGAATTAAGGAGATTTGAATCACTACTTACTTCAAGTAGTAATTCAAATTTAAATGAAGCAGAAACAGTTGCTAATAAAGATGAAGAATAATAAGTTTATAACTTAATTAAGAGTAGCCATTTGGCTACTCTTAATATCATATGAATGAGTGTATTAATAATTTCAAATTTATTCATTCTTTATATTCTCTGTAAGGCATTTCTACTACAAAGTCGGTTTCGTTGAACTTATAGTTCGTATTACTAAGCGGTGGTCTATTATAAATTAAATTCATTCCAACTTTATAAAGAGCTTCTGCCATCTCAGATGGATCTTGGATAACAGTACCGAGCATAGAACCTTTTTTAATTAATTCTCTAGCCTCTGGTATTGCATCAACACCAACAACTGGTATTGATTTATTACCTATATTATAACCATATTTTTGCAAAGCATTAATGGCTCCTATAGCTAAAGTATCATTATTTGCAATTATAGCTTCAATTTTATCACCATACTTTAGAAACGTCGACTCCATAATCATTTGAGCAGCTTCTTTAGTTCCTTCTGAAGATATTCTGGAAAGTTCCTCTGTTTTTATTCCAGATTTATTAATTGTTGATATAGAATACCTTGTTCTTGCAGTAGTTAGTGTGCTATTGTTTTTTTCTGTTAACATAATATATTGAAGAATATTGTCTTTGTTTTTATCCATAGCTGCTTTATTGCTTTTCCATGCATTAACGATTAAATCTCCTTGTAGAATTCCGGATTGTTCAGCTGATGTAGCTATTACAAGAGCTTTGGGATAGGATTTTATTGAAGTTGTTACAAATGGAACTATATTGAATAAAAGTACAGGAATATTTTTTGACTTTACTTTGTTAATAAATGAGTCTATATTATTTGCATCTAAATTAACTAAGTTAGCTAATAAAAGATCAAAATCTGTTGAAAGTGTTGAAGTTATAAGTTCGTTTTGTATGTCTGTATTATTCTTCCCATCAAGAAATATAAATTCTAGATTGTTAGCGTTTTCTTTTTGGATTCTTTCTAAGTTATCTTTAATCAAAGAAATATAAGCATCATTAAATGAAGAGAGAAGTACTACTATTTTTATAGTTTTTTCTGATTTAATTTGTGCGTTTGCATATATATTATTTTTTACTATATTTAATGATGTAACGATAAATAATGTTAATATAGTAGTAAAAATTATTATTTTTTTTAATACCTTCATTTGAAGCCTCCGGGTTCTTAATATAATTAATAGTTTTATGTTGTGTTTTAGTAAAAAAAATATACTCTATTTTGTTAATGCAATTTATTAGATATGATCTGTAAGAAGTGTATATGATAATAGTTATATAATTTTTATTTAATAAAAGAATTTTTGCTTTCTATAAAATATAAAAAAATTTCTGTAGGATCTAGGTTTAATTCTTTCGATAATTTTAAAATAAAATTAATATTAGGATTGCAAAGGGAGGGATGTTTTTCTAACTTAGATAAATAACTTTTGCTGATTCCTAATTTTTTTGCCAATTTCGACTGAGTTAAATTTAATTCTCTTCTTTTTCTCTTTAACATACTTATCACCTCATTTTATAGCTTCCGAAAAAAGTCGAAAGTTTCCTGGTAGTAAACAATATTTGTTATATAATGTAATTATTAATGGCTTTAAATACAATATATAGCTAAAAAGTATTTTATTGGAGGTACGGTATGGACAAAAAGAAAGAAATTGAAGAATTAAGGGATGAATTAAATAAAATAATTAGTGAAAGGCTGGACTATAATAAAATTTTAAAGTTAAGTCAGAAGTTGGATATTTATATAGTTGAAGCTATGAAAACAGATGTTGAAGGTATAGATAAAGAGTAGATAAAAATGAACTTAAATGGACAAACTCGATAAAAAGTCATTCCTCATAAGTGTATACAGATTTTGTTTTAGTGAGAAAAATAGTAGGGTTTAATTAATTGGAGAATGGAGAATATAAAATAAAATGAATTATTAATTGTTTATACTCTAACTTATTAAACAATATATGTTATAATGTTAATTAGTATTTAAAATAGTATTATATAGTAGTATACATACAATAAATTGGGAGGGAAACTATCAATATATGATTATAATATTAAATGTTATTATTGTAATTTTGCTTGTATTTATGAATGGTTTTTTTGTAGCAACAGAATTTGCAATGGTAAAGGTAAGAAAATCAAGGATAGAAACATTGGCAATGGAAGGGAACAGAAATGCAAAACATACATTAAAAGTTGTTAAAGATTTGAATTCGTATTTATCTGCATGTCAATTAGGAATAACTTTAGCGTCATTAGGACTTGGTTGGGTTGGAGAACCAGCATTTGCAGAGATGTTAAGACCTTTAATAAATCTATTTAATTTGCCGGAAATAACATTGCATTCAATTTCAGTGGTTTTAGGATTTTCAATTATAACTGGTCTTCATATTGTACTTGGAGAATTGGCACCTAAATCATTGGCAATTATAAACACGGAAAATATTGCAATGTATACAGCTTTGCCGCTTATAGCTTTTTATAGATTGACTTATCCGATAATGTGGACTTTTAACCATAGTACTAATTTGGTTTTAAAGATATTTGGAATTTCACAAATTAATGAGCAAGAAGCAGCTCATACGGATGAGGAAATAAAGCTTTTAGTTGAAGATAGCTATAAACATGGATTAATAGACCAAACGGAATTAACTTTTGTAGATAACATATTTGACTTTTCGGAAAAAACAGTAAGGGATATTATGATACCGCGTACTGATATGGCATGTATTTTTATTGAAGATACTTTTGATGAAATTATAAATTATGCTTTAGAGGAACAGCTGACTAGATATCCTGTATGTAGAGATAGTAAAGATAATGTAATTGGATTCATACATATTAAGGACTTATATAAACTTAAATTTGAAGGCAATGATAACATAGAAGGAATTATTAGAGAAATTAAATTTGTTCCCGAATCATTATCAATTAGTGAATTGTTTAAAACTTTCAAAAAGGAAAAAGCTCAAATGGCAATAATTATAGATGAGTTTGGTGGTACAGCAGGGCTTGTGACTACCGAAGATATCTTAGAAGAAATTGTTGGTGAAATTCAAGATGAATTTGATGATGACGGAGAAGAGGAAATAAGAGAGACTGATAATGGTAGCTATGTAGTTGATGGTAAAGTTTTAATCGGAGATATCAACGAACTTTTAGATACTAATATTGAAGCTGAAAATATTGATACTATTGGTGGATGGATTTACTCTCAATTGAAGTCATATCCAAAACCTAAAGAAAAGATAAATTATGACAAGTATGAATTTATAATTTTAAAATGCGATAGAAAAAGAATAAATCAAGTATTAATTAAAAATTTAAGTGAATAATTTAAAACAGTGCTTTTAGATATTTCTACATATCTGAGTGCTGTTTTTTTATTTGTTTGCTAAATTTTTCTTACATACGTTCAATAAGGCATAGGTATAAAAATATTCGTAACCAGAGCTGCATATCATCTTGTTTTCAAAGAATTAAAGCTATAAATTTATTTAAGGTTAAATTAAGAATTCAAGATGATTTTTATTCAGCAGTGAATAGGAAATGGTTAAATTTGTGAAAGAGTTTCAAGAAATAAATTGGATAAATATAATGTGTTCAAATCGTTTGGATATATTGAATGAAAGATAAAGACACCGCTAATGGTGCTTTATCTTTTATTGAATTATATTTTTGTGGATGATTTAAGAAAATCAGAATGCAATCGTTTTATATGACTTAAAAAGTATATATATGCAGTATCAAATATAAAACAGAAAATTCCTAAAGTAATGATTAATCCACTATGCAAAATAATGCTAGATGAGATTGTAGCTGCTAAGGTACCAATACATTTATTAATAGCTATAGTTAAACTTTGTCCCTTTATATCGGGTCTACCGACAAGCATTATTATGAATGATATAGACATTATGAGGTTTTGGATAAAAGCGGAATAGAATTTAGCTAAATCACCAAATTCTATGATAAAGAAATATTGGATAACAAAAGACATTATAAATATAATCAAAGTCCATGGCCAGAAGTATTCTTTATTTGTATGTTTTGGGAAATAGCGCTTCCCATATAATAGGTAAGTTAAGATGACTAAAATGTCTAAGCATA
Source organism: Clostridium sp. MF28 (assembly GCF_002969175.1). Taxonomy (NCBI): domain Bacteria; kingdom Bacillati; phylum Bacillota; class Clostridia; order Eubacteriales; family Clostridiaceae; genus Clostridium; species Clostridium sp. MF28. Next base: position 1,843,510 of record NZ_CP014331.1, on the reverse strand, counting down.
GCCAAATTAAAGTGATATAAGTTGTAATATTTAATATATTATCTTTTAAATCGAAATAAGAATTGACACTTTCCCAAGCAAAATTAAGAGCTAATGCAATAAGTGGAATTCCGCAAGCTTTATATCTAAAACCTAAATGAATTAATTTTACATAAACAATCGACCAACAAAATCCACAAACTAATAACAAAAATAATACCATAAAATTGCTCCCTTATAATTATAAAAGTTAATTACATTGTTAATATATGATATTCAGAAGCTAAGAAAACTAGACTCGTATTTATTAATTTAAATTAGTAAATACGAGTCTAGTTTTCTCTTTTTAGATCTTCTATTGGCTGATATACATATAGCTCACAGTAATTGTCTTTGGACCTTGAATTGTCTATATATTCAAACCTGAAGGTGGCAGCAAATTTATAGCCAGACTTAAAAATCCATTTTCTATATAACTGGACTAATAAACGGCCTAAATGTCTTCCGTTAAGATCGTCAGGGCGAAAGAATCCAACAAAACGGAACACTACATATTTATGAGCTGGTATAGAAATACTAATCATTCCTTCAGGTATAGTATTTATATCAGAAACTTGGACACTTGGAATGTAATATATGAAGTCATCACTACCCCAATCTGTAAAACCAAAGTATTCATGTGGGTTTATCAAATTATTAATTTTATGCTTATGATTATAGAAGAAATCTCGACCATATGAATTTGCGCTTTTATCACCAGATTTGCTTAATATCTTATGCTTTATCCCAATCAAATTGAATTTTTGTTTAAAGACAAATTGAGGATTATATGTAATAGAATTACCTATGGATAAGATATCATTGCAATTAATTTTTTCTTTAAGTATTAAACTCAAAGAAATCTTATCGGATCTAATTTTAAGAGGCGTATGTCCAAAACATTTTTTAAATGCTCTAATATATGATTGTTCATAATCAAAACCGTACTCAAGAGCAATATCTATAATTCGCATAGTTGTATTAATTAATTCGTTAAGGCTAGATGTTAATTTTCGACCTTGAACATATTCCATAATAGATTCGCCGGTTAAAGATTTAAAGATTCTGTGTAGATAATATTTTGATATTCCTGTATGTAGTGAGATGTCAGCCAAAGAAATCTTATTATAGAGGTTATCTTCAATATAATCTACAGTTTCAATAATAGTTTCTTTTAAGTCTTTCATATTTTAAACACCTTTTCTAAAAAATAGTTATTGAGATAAATGAAAAATAATAAGGCAATAATTTTATGTAATATATTTGATGCTGAACAAAATTAAATATATCAATTTATTCATTTTGGAAATATATCGGACATTAAAAAAGCAATATCTGTTCATTTTAATTAACAATTTACATATAAAATCATATTGAAAGATGATTTTAAATTGTTTAGATTTATTATATCGATTAAAAGTTATAAAGTAAATACTTTGTAAATTAGAAAGAATTATACTGTATTGGTTACGGAAAGTAGGAGGTTTAGTATGAGTAGAAGAGTAGTTATTACAGGGATTGGAGCAGTTACATCACTTGGAATTGGAGCAGATAAGCTTTGGAACTCAATAAAGGATGGAAAGTCTGGAATTAGTATGATTGAGGGAATAGATGTTTCTGATTTACCTACCAAAGTTGCATCTCAAGTAAAAGATTTTGATCCAAGTAGCTTTATTGATAAAAAAGAAGTTAAAAGAATGGATAGATTTGCACAATTTGCTCTAGCATCAGCTCAAATGGCTATGGAAGATTCGGCACTTAATTTGGAAAAAATAAATAAAGAACGTATGGGAGTAATAATTGGTAGCGGCATAGGAGGAATTGGGACTTTAGAAAGTCAGTATGATGAATTGAAAGAAAGAGGTCCTAGAAGAGTAAGTCCGTTTTTAGTACCAATGATGATAGCTAATATGGCTTCAGGACTTGTTGCTATAAAATTTGGAGCTAAAGGTTATAATGAATGTACTGTTACAGCGTGTGCAACTTCAACAAATGCAGTTGGGAACGCATTTAAAGTAATTCAAAGAAATGATGCAGATATAATGATTGCTGGTGGAGCAGAGGCTTGTGTAACGAAACTAACTTTAGCGGGTTTTTGTGCAATTAAAGCTATGACAACAAATCATGATCCGGCTACTGCATCTAGGCCGTTTGATTCAGAAAGAAATGGATTTGTACTTGGAGAAGGTTCGGGTGTTCTTATACTTGAAGAATATGAGCATGCTTTAAATAGAGGAGCTAATATAATTGCCGAAATAGTTGGATATGGGTGCACTAATGATGCGTTCCATATAACTGCTCCGGCTGAAGGAGGGGAGGGGGCTGCAAGATGTATGAAAATTGCGCTTGGAGACGCAAAGATTACACCTTCCGATATAGGATATATAAACGCTCATGGAACATCAACAAAAGCAAATGACAAAAATGAAACTATGGCTGTAAAATCTGTTTTTGGGAAACATGCGTATGAACTTGCTATAAGCTCAACAAAATCAATGACGGGTCATCTGTTAGGAGCTTCAGGTGCTATAGAGGCGATTATAACAGCATGTGCTCTAAGAGAAGGATTTATCCCTCCAACAATAAATTACAAAAATCAAGATCCTGATTGTGATTTAAACTATGTACCTAATGAAGGAAAGAATCTGGAATTTACTTATGCTTTGAGTAATTCCTTCGGTTTTGGGGGACACAATGCAACTTTAGTTTTAAAGGCATTTAATTAGTTTAAGTGATATAACGGGTTGAGTTAGCTTGTCTTATTTAAAGAAGCTCTAGTAGCGACTTTTACATTAAAATTGTTGATAGTTCATTATTTTTGTGAGATTTTACAAATGCATAAGAAAATATGGATTATTTTGTTATAATATGATAATGTAGACATAAGCAAAACAATTCAAACATAATAATCTGAAAAACAGAATTAAAGATAGGTAGAGCGTTGCTCGACCTATCTTTAATTCTTTAAGAAAACTAGATTTAAGACTAGAGATATTAGGTCAGAGTTTTAAAGAACACAACCATATATGCTATAGTCTATAATGATATTATAGAGTATGGAGTTATACTGCTTTTTGAGTGACATGCTATGATTAAGCTAATTTTAGATAGCTATATATTTAAACTCGGATGATTGGAAAATTTTCTGTGAGCGTAAATTGCAAATATGCTTAAAAAAATTAACCCTAATAATCCTTCCCCATTAATAATTTTTACATTACCAATAATAAATCCATAAGAAACATTATTATAAGAGTAGCCAAGTGTGGCTATGTTTATATTATTCCATAATATGTGCATTATACTTGGTAAAATTACATTTGGTGACATTGTATAAAGATAAGTAAAGCAATAGTTCAACGCAAAAATAGCTGCACATTGCAAAACTACATATGTAACTGCGTTAGGTAAACCAAAATGCATATTTAGAATAAAGAATGCTGGAACATAGTATAATGACCAAATGATACCCATTATAAAATTTGTTCTTTTAATACTATATCTTTTTAAAAGACGAGGTAAAAGGTAACCTCTCCAACCATACTCTTCAAATAATCCAGCTATAAAAAGTGTTAAAGAGATCAAAGTAATCTTTATAGAATCGAGAAATATGTACGATATATTTTCTGATAATACACCTTGTTTAGTTAAATATGCAGATGACCCGCATAGAAAGATCACAATTAATGGAAATGCAATAGCGAAAATTAAGCCCTTCAATGTGATTTTGTAAGTAAAGGGATTTAGTAATACTTTTAATGACCTTGATTCCATTAATATCGAAATTATAGCAGCGAAAGCTGGAATAACCATTATAATAGTTAAGGCTCCAATAAAACCTTTCGGTAAAAGTATTATACTTATAAAATAAGTTAATAAAAAAGTGATTGATAGGAATATTTTTTCGTATTTCATTTTTAAGCTCCTTTTAAAAACATAATTGTTTTAGTTCTTCGATATAATTATATTTTGTTTCGTAAAATAAATAACTTTGATTAATTATTATATCATATAGTTTAGAATATTATGTGGCAATGTTGGAATATTATATGAAAAACATGAAATGTTGCATTAGAAACTATATTTTTTGAGTTTTATTATTAAGAAGCAAAAATTTTTTATAGTCAATGCACTAATGGTTATTGAATATATATGATAAAAAGGGTATATTTAACAATTAAGTGGATAGTGTTATTATAAATATGGGATCATAAAAGAAGTCATTCTAAAGATGTACCATATTAGTCCGTGTGAATTGGACATTATAAAAAGGAGAGAGCTATGAAGAAAAAAGTGATAATAATAAATGGAACTATGGGGGTTGGAAAAAGTGCAACCTGTAGAGAGTTAAATAAAAAGTTAAAAAATTCAGTATGGCTTGATGGGGATTGGTGCTGGATGATAAATCCTTTCGTAGTTAATGAGGAAAATAAGAAAATGGTTATAAATAATATAAATTATTTACTGAGAAGCTTTCTTACTAATTCATCATTAGAATATATTATTTTTAATTGGGTTATACATATGGAAGAAATTTTTGATGATATATTAGAACCGTTAAATGATTTGAATTTTGAGATTATCAAGATAACTTTAATTTGTGATGAAGATGCTCTAAAGAAGAGAATTTTAGGAGATGTAAAGTTAAAGTTAAGGGATGAAGAGTGCGTAAGTAGAAGTGTTGAACGTCTTGATTTATATAAAGAAATGTCAACTAAAAAGATTGATACAAGCAACATTTCTGTATTGGAAACTGTAGATAAAATAATGAAAATTATTTAAAAATAAATATTATTTATTTTTGATGACATGGAATATATTTAGGGAAAAAAATGTATACTGTGTAGATACCCCATTAACTAATACTTAACTTTCTTATATTAATATTTTATAGGTGGATTATCCACCTATATTTTTTTGTAAAACTATAAAATTTAAATATAGATAAATAATGTTAAAATTATTATAATAATTATGAAAAAAATGTAAAAAACAAGGCTTTTGATTAATAATATTTTTAATAATACTATGATATTCCGAAAAAATATATAGGGGGTAGTCCTTTGTAGAGTCAAGGTTTAGAGCATATAAGGGCGGACGGTAGAGTAAAAATAAGTAAAACAGAGGAAGTTACAGCTATTTTCTTTTTAAAGAGAATCTCTAAGGAAAAACATGTTGAATAATGTCGAAAAGATGATAGTATTAAGGCATGGACTTCGTTGAAAGAGTAAACAAGTGAAGCAATTAATAAAGAAAATGTTTACTTTAAAAATTCAGAAGACAAATAAAAAAACAAAGGAGAAAAACTAATGAAGAAAGCTTTTTTAAGAAAGATAGTGACGGCTGTTATTGCTGCTACAACAATGACTAGTATTGCACCATTAGGAGTATCTGCAGCGACTAGTAATTCAATGTTTAACAATTATTACAATGTATTCTCTAATGGAGGATTACAAACTGGTTGGGTTAATAACAATGGTCAATGGTCATACTTTGATAATAGTGGAGCAATGCAAACTGGTGTTATTAAAGTTAATGGTGAGACTTATTGCCTAAATCAGAATGGTATAATGGAGATTGGAAAGGTTTTAATAAACAATAGAATATATACAACTTCTCAAAGTGGACAAGTTATAGGGACTAAAGCTCCATCAAGTGATAAGGTATTCGATTCTGGAAATAACGTAGTACAAGATAATAATAAAACATCTACAGTAAAACCTTCAAATACGACAAGTACAACAGGAGGTACAACTGGAACTGTAACAACAACTAAACCCGCAACAGGAAGTACGACTGGTACTGTAACTACAAAACCTACAACAGGAAATACAAATAGTACTGGCACAACAACAACTGGAAATACAACAAATTCAGGAAGTACAACAAATACTTCTACAAGTACAAGCTCGCTAGATGTTCAGGGGTTACCTAAGTTACCAGCTAATTATTCTGTAACTGTACAAGCTGCTGCTGAACAAAAGATTCTTGAATTAATGAATGCAAAAAGAACAGAAGCGGGTTTAAAACCGTTAACATTAGATAATACTTTATTACAAGTAGCTAGATATAAGAGTAATGATATGATCCAAAATAATTTCTTCGACCATACAAATCCAGATGGAACAAAGTGGACAAATTGGTTGCAAGCAGTAGGCTATAGATACACTACAACAGGTGAAAATATAGCATACAACACATATGATGCTGTTGAATTATTTACTCAATGGTGGAACTCACCAGGTCATAGAGCAAACATGATGAATTCTTCATATACTAAAGTTGGTGTAGGAGTTCTTTATGGAAATGGTAAATACATGGGAACACAAGAATTCTCAAACTAGTAAGCCATAATAATTACATGTGGCTTATCGAAATAAAGGACAATTATTTTTATGAAAGTCCTTTATTTCTAGTTTTTGATATTTGGTTTAATCATAGAGCTTAATTTAATTATACATAATCAATGGAATTGAAATGAAGAGAATATACCCTAAAAGGTAATGTCTAAAAGACTGTGCCGTTTAGGGTATATTTTTTATCTTAATTAGTACATATGTATATAATTTTAGGTTATCCTTATTATAGAATGTGATTATAATATCTAGTAAAAAGTGCGATGTTTATAGCTAATTTCGAGAGAATTTTAGCATAATATTTTAATGAATTTTTTGCAATTAAATAGAGAATTTATTTGGGATTTTTCGATAAATTAAAATATGCATTATATAAGAAGTATTGTTAAGTTTTTTATAATAATTAATTTTATTTCTCGTATAAGTATTGAAATAATAAATCTATATTTAGAATTGAAGTAAACTAAATATTAAAATAAAATTAGAGTGTAGAAATTTGATTGCGCTATGGTTATATAAAAAAATAAAATGTAAGGAGGAAGTTTTATGGCTTTTGGTAAAGATTTTTTATGGGGTGGTGCTGTTGCAGCTCATCAAGTTGAAGGTGGTTGGAATAAAGGAGGGAAAGGTCCCAGTGTTGCAGATGTAATGACCGCAGGAGCTCATGGAGTACCAAGAAGGATAACAGATGGAGTGATTAAGGGAGAAAATTATCCTAACCATGAAGCTATTGATTTTTATGGACATTATAAAGAAGATATTGCACTCTTTGCAGAAATCGGTTTTAAATGCTTTAGAACAAGTATTGCGTGGACGAGGATTTTCCCTAAAGGTGATGAATTTGAGCCTAATGAAGAAGGTTTGAAATTTTATGACAATATGTTTGATGAATTATTGAAGTATGGAATCCAACCCGTTATTACGTTAAGTCACTTTGAAATGCCTTATCATTTGGTCAAGAAGTATGGAGGGTGGAGTAATCGAGAAGTTATTGGATTTTTTGTACGTTATGCAACTACTGTAATGGAGCGCTATAAGAACAAAGTTAAGTATTGGATGACTTTTAATGAAATTAATAACCAGAAAAATACTATAAATTCTATATTTGCATGGACTTGTTCAGGAATCCAGTTTAAAGAAGGTGAAAATAGAGAAGAGGTAATGTATCAGGCTGTTCATCATGAATTAGTTGCTAGTGCATTAGTAGTTAAGAAAGGGCACGAAATAAATCCTGACTTTCAAATTGGATGTATGTGTTCATTTGTTCCTATATATCCTTTCTCCTGCAATCCAGATGATATGATGCTTCAAGTTGAATCGATGCATGATCGTTATTTGTTTGCTGATGTACATTGCAGAGGTCATTATCCTTCTTATGCATTAAAAGAATGGAGTAGAAAAGGGTATGATATCAAGATGGAACTAGAAGATGCTAAAATTTTAGCTGAGGGGACTGTAGATTATTTAGGGTTTAGTTATTATATGTCTGATGTAGTTAAATCAGGAGTTAATGAAGTTGATAAGGATTCGGTAAATGGAGGGTCAAGTGCAAGTGTTAGGAATCCACACGTAAAAGCTTCGGATTGGGGATGGCAAATTGATCCTGTTGGGTTGAGATATTCTTTAAATTTATTATATGAAAGATATGAACTTCCATTATTTATAGTAGAAAATGGATTTGGTGCTATTGATGTTAAGGATGCAGATGGTTCATGTAATGATAATTATAGAATAGATTATTTAAGGGCGCATATAAAAGAAATGAAAAAAGCAATTGAATTAGATGGTGTTGATTTGCTAGGATACACTCCGTGGGGATGTATTGATTGTATTTCATTTACTACAGGAGAAATGAAAAAACGTTATGGATTTATATATGTGGATAAAGATAATGAAGGAAATGGAACGTTAGAGAGATCGAAGAAGAAATCATTTGATTGGTATAAGAAAGTAATTTCATCTAATGGCGAAGAAGTTTAAATAATAGGCATAATTAGGAATGATGAAGTTTAAAATTCTGAATATATATTAATAGGTGGAATTAGAGTAGTAGTTGTAACTACATCTATTATTTAACAGAAGCAAAATATTTTTATTGTATATATTAATAATTCATATAGAATATCCTTTATAAATTTCCTATATTAAGACGCTCACAAAATATAAATCAATTAGGAAGATTTTATTTGTTGTGAATGCAAACTTATTCCTAGAATGAAATAGAACTAAAGAATGAAGCCTAAAAATTCAAAATAATTTAAGTTAAGTAAATTTAGGAGTAGAAATACACAAAATACTGTGGTAAAATATTACTTATTTTGTTGCATATGCTAATGATAACGGATAACTTAGGAGGATACTATTATGGAAGATAGAAGGCACCTTGAGTGCATAGAAGAGACTTCTTATATATTATTAAAAAATCATAAAGTTTTTAAGGTGAGTCAACAGTTTGCAGAAATTACGGAATATACAACTGCTGACTTGCTTGGAAAAAGTATCAAAGAGATATTTAAAATTCTAAGAGTCGGCCCAAGCGTTGATGTAAAAAACATCGCTAAAAAGGCCGACTATTTTTTATTTACTAAATCTCTTGAATTTAGATCAATTTCAATGGAAATAATTAATGGAAAGATACTCAATTATTTATTATAAGAGAAAATCCAAATTCAAGACTTGAAGTTAAACATGCATACTTATCAGAATTATGTAAATCAAACTTTGTGGGAGTAGCAGTTTATAGTGTTCCTGACATGATACTTATTAAAGCAAATCAGGAATATTTAGATTTCTTAGAACCTCCATTTAACCAATCATATTATAGTATAGGGCAAAGCATAGAGAAGATTATATTAGGATGGAGCGGAAGCAAAGTAGAAAAATTTTGGAAGGAAGCTATATTTACAGGAAAAGCAGTTCAAGTAAAAGAATATGAACATATTGGATATGAAAGGGGAATTACATATTGGGATTCCATAATTGTTCCAGTTGCAGAAGGTGGAAGTATCAAATATGTGGTAAGTAATACATCTGAAGTTACAGAAACGGTACTTAATAGAAAGAAAGTTGAAGAACAAATGGATGCCATTAACATTCAAAACAAAGAAATGGAGGCTATATTTGAAAGTATTCCAAATGGAGTATTCGTTAGATCAAAAGAAGGAGATATACTTCAGCAAAATGAGATATCGAGAAAATTGATTGAATACCCTAATGAGGAAAAGACTTCACATGGAAAAAATAGTGAAGCTAAATATTTTAATGAATCAGGAAAAGAAATTGACATTGAAGATATGCCATCGTTTCGCGCTTTGAAAGGTGAGAAAATTAAAAATCAACGTATTACAGTTATAGATAATTGTAAAGAAAGTGTTTTAGATATGAGTTCTTCACCTATTTATGATAAAGAAAATACTGTGTTGATGTCAGTTACTGCATTTGATGATATTACAGAACTTGTAAGTAATGAGAAAAAAATTAGAAATAATAGAGAGCAATTAAAAGCGATTATAGATAACATGTCTGATGGAGTTGTAGCTATAGGAAAATGCGGCAATCTGGTTATGCTTAATAAAGCAGCAGAGAAACATTTTAATGTCATAAAAATAATTGAAGGAAGAAATAAAAACGATAGTGAAATAAAATATTTTGATATTAATATGAAGGAATTGAAGGAGGGGAGTCTTCCGTCAGATAGGATTTTAAGAGGAGAAATAATTACTGAATATAGAATAATTATAAAGAGATATAGCGAAAATATATATATGTGTATAAGTGGTAATCCTGTATATGATGATAGTGGTAATTTCTTATTTGGAATGATGTGTATGAAAGATATAACGGAAAAAGTTAAACAGGAAAGAATCATAAAATCTCAACATGATTCAGTTTTGCAGGCGGAATTTGAAAGGAATGAAGCATTAGAAAAAACAATAGCTATGAAGGATGAATTTCTTTCCATAATATCGCATGAATTCAGAACACCACTAAATGTAATTAATTCAGCAGTACAAGCTATGGAGTATATTTGCTTTAATGAGTTATCAAATAATACTAAAAAATATTTGGGGATGATAAAACTTAATGCATTTAGGCAATTAAGGCTAGTAAACAATATTCTTGATATAACCAGTTCAAATTTGAAGAGTACCAAAATAAATAGAAAGAACATAGATATTGTGTTTTTTATAGACGTGATTGTTGAAGCTGTAAGATCATATGCTAGTAAAAAAGAAATTGGTTTAATATTAGAAACATCATATAAAGAATTTATGGTCGCTATTGATAATGAAAAATTCGAAAGGATACTTTTAAATCTGCTATCTAATGCTATTAAATTTACTTCTGATAATAAGAAAATAACTGTACGATTTAATGCTTTAAAAGAAAATATATTTATAGAAGTAAGCGATGAAGGTATAGGTATTTCAAGTGATAAAATAGATACAATTTTTGAGCAGTTTGGGCAGGTAGATAGTTCTCTATCTCGTCAAGTGGAGGGGACAGGATTAGGATTATCATTAGTTAAGAAATTTGTTGAGGAACTAGGTGGGAGAATTTTTGTAAATAGTAAAGTTGGTAAAGGAAGTGCTTTTATAGTAATGCTGCCAAATGAAAAGGTTACCGAAACGTATGATTACAGATCATCAAAAGAGTTTTTTTACAATCACATTTTAGAATCAACTAGGGTGGAATTTTCTGATATTTATCTATGATCATAAAAGAATTGCAGTAAAATTAATGGAGGAGATTTTTATGTTTATGTATGCATTTTCTATTATAATTGTTGTTGTATCAAATATGATTTATCATATTTGCTCAAAGTCAGTTCCGGAGAAGGCTAACCCTTTCTCTTCTTTATTCATTACTTATTTAACTGGAGTAATTGTAGCCGCTATAGCATTTAAATTTTATAAATCAGATAAAGGATTTTTTGAATCCTTTGATGATCTGAATTGGGCGAGTATATTACTAGGGTTTGCTATTGTTGGTCTTGAGTTTGGATATATAATGGTATATAGGTCCGGCTGGGATATAAGTATAGGATCTCTAGTATCTAATATTCTTCTTGCACTTATACTAATTCCAGTAGGTATAATTTTTTATAAGGAAGGATTTAATATAAATAAATTAATAGGAATAATATTATGCATTCTTGGACTAATATTTATAAATAAAAAGTAAGAATCAATTACTACAATTTCGTAGTGATTGATTTTTTTTAGCTGATTAATATTTGTATAAATTAGGATGATTTAATTGTAGTGCTTATTCATATTAAAATTCATAAATATATTTTATATATTTGATCAAAATTTTAATATGCTAAGGTTATAATTTCAAAAAAGTAATCATATTAAAATACTATGAATTGAAATTTGAAAAATATATTTCTAGAATTTGCGTTGGAAAATATTTTAATAATATCAATACTTTAAGTTATATGAATCAAAATCAAGCTATGAAAGAGAGGAATATTTATGATTCGGAGAAAAAATAAAATATTGGCTGGTATGCTTTCAATGCTATTATCTATATTGCTATTAAACGGTTGTGGAAGTACATCTGCAGAAATACCAACTAATTCATCAGCTGATAATCAATCATCAAGCGGTGAATCTGTATTAAGATATGCTGTAGAATCTTCACCTAAAAGTTTGTTTAGCCCATTATTATCAAATACAACGTATGATAATAATGTAAATAGCTTGGTATATTCACCATTGATTTTATTGGATGAGAATAATGATTTTAAGCCTGGACTTGCAGATAAATATGAATTTTCAGGTGATAATCTTACTGTGACATTCAATTTAAGAAAAGATGTCAAATGGCATGATGGAGAAGATTTTACAGCAGATGATGTTGCATTTACATTTACTAGCATGGCTGATCAAAAGTACACAGGATCAAGATTCAATGAAATTTCCAAAATAGTTGGTGCGCAGGATTATCATGATGGTAAAGCAGATTCTATAAGTGGAATTAAGGTTATTGATAAATATACCATAAGCTTTACATATTCTAAAGTTTATGCGCCAGCATTATCAAATTTTTCACAACGTGGAATTATTCCGAAGCATATTTGGAGTAAAGTAAATGTTGCTGATTGGGATAAGCAAAGTGATTTGCTTAATAAGCCTGTAGGAACCGGACCATATAAGCTTATAGATTTTAAACCAGACCAATATGTTGAATTAGCTAAAAACGATAGTTATTTTGGAGGAGCTCCCCAAATAGATAAATTTATTTTTAAGGTTGCTAATACAGAAACAGAGCTTTCGGAGTTAGCAAAAGGGGATCTTGATATTGTTGAACTTTCAAGCACAAAAGAAGAAGATTTAAAGATGTTAAAAGATGCAGGTATAAAAATAGAGGAGAAACCAAGTGCGAATTATCAATTTATGACTATGAATAGCAATAGAGATTTCTTTAAAGATAAAAGAGTACGTCAAGCAATCACCTATGCGATAAACAGAAAAGGCATAGTTGATAGTTTACTAGGTGAACATGGACAAGTAATAAATGCACCTATATCTCTAGCTGGATGGGCTTATCCTAAGTCAGGACTTAATACCTATGATTATAATGCAGATAAGGCTAAAGAATTACTAAAAGAAGCTGGATGGATTGAAAATAATGGAGTTCTTGAAAAGGATGGTAAGAAATTTGAAGTGGATTTAATGGTTCCGACAGGAAATAAGGTTCGTGAACAAAGTGCTCCAATTATTCAGCAAAATTTAAAGGATGTAGGTATTATAGTAAATATCAGTACTATGGATGTTGCTTCTGCTATGGCAAAAACTAAAGGACAAGGAGATTATGACATGGGATTATTAGGATTTACCTTAGAAGTTGATCCAGGTGATGCCGATCGTTATTGGTCTTCAAGCATTGCAAATAATTCTCAATTTAATTTTTCGAATTTTATAAATGCTAAAAGTGATGAATTTATAGAAAAGGCTGCAACTACTATTGATCGTAATGAACGTAAAGAAGTTTATGCAAAATGGGGACAATTATTGAATGATGAAGCACCATATGTATTTTTATATTCACAAAATGCTATTCGTGCTCATAATCCCAAATTGCAAGGATATAAGTACTCAGCATATTCTGTATTTCCAGACATACAAAACTGGACGATTTCAAAATAGTAAGTTACTGCGCAAGAGTGATATAGAAGTGAAATATAAAAATTGAAAATTTGATGTATTGGTTAGGGTAAAAGCCCTAACCGATATGATTTTATAGGAGGAGGTGATCGTTCTGCAAAAATATGTATTTAGACGTTTAATACAAACAATACCTGTATTGATTGGAATTTCTATAATTGTTTTTATGCTTGTAAAGCTGCAACCAGGAGATCCATTTTCATCTATGATGGATCCTAATCTTTCACAAGAAATGAAAGAAAAAATGTTGGAACAATTGGGATACAATGATCCCGTATTAATTCAGTATTTTAAGTGGCTAATGCAAGCTTTACAGGGGAATCTTGGATATTCTATTCAATTTAAACAGCCGGTTCTAAATGTTATAGGCAGCCGGCTGGGCAATACAGTTATCTTATCTATATGCTCAATGATTCTTAGTATTTTAATAGCGATTCCATGTGGAGTTATAAGCGCCACAAAACAGTTTACTAAAACTGACTACATTGTCACAGTATTTGCATTTATAGGATTATCTATTCCATCCTTTTTCTTTGGTATGATTTTGATTAAAGTGTTTTCTGTAAATCTAGGATGGCTTCCTATATCGGGTATGGTGACTACAGGCGTTAATTTAACTGGCTTATCATTTGTAATAGATGTTGCAAAGCATATGTTATTGCCGATGATAGTTCTTGCACTAATGAATACGGCTAGTTTAATGCGTTATACACGTTCTGATATGATTGAAATTTTAAAAACAGATTATATACGTACAGCACGTTCAAAAGGAGTTGGGAAGAGGAATGTTATATACCAGCATGCCTTAAAAAATGAATTACTGACTTTAATTACAGTAGTAACTATGCAGATACCATCATTATTATCAGGCGCTCTTCTTACAGAGACAATTTTTGTTTGGCCAGGGATTGGAAGGCTGAACTACAATGCTGTTATTAGCAGGGATTATCCACTTATTATGGGCATAGTTATGATGGTTGCAATAATAAGTTTATTTACGAATTTATTGGCAGATATACTTTATGCAGCCGTAGATAAACGTATAGAATTTGATTAAGGGAGGAAAGGTGTGTTAAAACATGTGATTTTAGCTAGGTTTCTAAAGAATAAGCTGGCCGCAATTGGTTTTTGTCTTTTAATTATATTTGTATTAGCAGCGATTTTTGCACCATTTTTGTCAGGTTATGGGAGAGACACGATAGATTTAATGAATATAGAAAGTCAACCAAGTTTAAGGCATTTATTTGGAACAGATGAACTTGGAAGAGATGTATTTACTAGATTATTATATGGTGGACGCATTTCATTGGGGATTGCAGTAAGTGCAACTGTTTTGCAGTTGTTAATAGGAGTTACGTTAGGCTGCATCAGCGGATTTTATGGAGGCTGGATTGATAATGCAATCATGCGTATAGTCGATACAATTATGTGTTTTCCTTTCTTTGTGATAGCAATTACAGTTGCTGCGCTAGCTGGACCTAGTGTTTGGAACGTAATTTTGATTATAGGTCTTTTACAATGGACGGGAGTTGCTAGAATTGTAAGAGCTGAAATTCTTTCTATTAAACAAAGTGAATTTATTGAAGCTGCACGAGCTATGGGACTTAACAGTTTTGAGATTATTATTAATCATTTGCTACCCAATACATTATCACCGGTTATAGTGAATGCTACGTTAGCTGTTGCACAAGGGATTTTAATGGAAGCTGGTTTAAGCTTCCTAGGATTAGGAGTAAAACAGCCCGAGCCAAGCTGGGGGAATATATTATCAGCAGCTCAAAGTATGCGTGTATTGCAATATGAATGGTGGCTTTGGATTCCCGCAGGAGTATTGGTATTCTTATCAGTTCTATCAATTAATTTTGTAGGGGATGGACTTAGGGATGCTCTTGATCCCAAAATGAATATATAGGAGGGGGGCAAATATGGATAAACAAATTCTCTGTATTAATAATCTATCTGTTAGTTTCGGAGAAGGAAAAGATAAAGTAATAGCTGTAGATGATGTAAGCTTTGCTTTTGAAAAGGGCAGAATACTAGGAATTATAGGGGAATCTGGTTGTGGTAAGAGTACTTTAGCTTTATCTATCATGGGATTGTTACCAGATAAGATAAGTAATATTGAAAATGGAGAAATATTATTTAATGGAAATGATTTAAGTAAGTTTACAGAAAAACAATTTGAATATATTCGTGGAAATGAAATTTCTATGATATTTCAGGAACCAATGACTTCACTAAATCCAGTATTTAAAATAGGAAGGCAAATAGCAGAGCCGCTAAAGATACATAAAAGTTTGTATGGGAGAGCGCTTAAGGAGAAGGTAATTGAGATTCTTAGAGCAGTCCATATTCCAAATCCAGAAAAAGTTTATAATTCTTATCCACACAACTTGAGTGGAGGGATGCGTCAGAGAGTAATGATTGCAATGGCTCTAAGCTGTGAACCAGAAATATTAATCGCAGATGAACCTACAACAGCGCTAGATGTAACTATTCAGGCTCAAATTCTATTTCTATTAAAAGAATTAAATAACAAAGTTAAAACATCTATTTTGTTTATTACCCATGATTTATCGGTAGTTGCTGAAGTCTGTGATGAAGTTATGGTATTGTACGGAGGAAAGGTGGTTGAGCAATGTAATGTATATGAGTTATTCGACAATGCTAAGCATCCTTATACTCTTGGATTATTGGAGTCGCAACCGCATAGATGTGAAAGTGGAAAACCTCTAAAAAGTATTGAAGGGATAGTGCCGTCTTTATCAGATATGCCCTCAGGGTGCCGATTTAGTAATAGATGTTCTAAAAAGTTTTGCATAAAATGCGAAAGCGATATTCCACCATTATTTAATATTAGAGATAATCATAAAGTAGCATGTTGGTTATATGAGGAGGGAAAGGATTTTGATTGACACTATTTTAGAAGTAGATCGGATTAGAAAGAAATATGTAATTGAAAAAAGCTTTTTGGGAAGAGAAAAGATTGTTTTAGATGCGGTAAATGATATTTCATTCTCAATAAAAAAGGGAGAATGTTTTGCTTTGGTAGGAGAATCAGGATGTGGAAAGTCTACAACAGCCAGAACTATATTGAAATTAATAGATGCTGATGGTGGAAAAGTAATATTTGAAGATAAGACTTTATTTGATGTCGAAAATAAGAAATCAATTAGTAACAAGGAAATGTGTAGATTAAGAAAAGATATGCAGATTATTTTTCAAGATCCATTTGCTAGTTTAGATAAAAAAATGAAGGTTGGACAAATTATAGCAGAAGGAATTAAGAAACATAGATTGATACATGGGAAAGATGCATTTAATATAGCAGAAGAATACTTAAGGATTTGCGGTATGGATAAAGAAGCTATAAATCGATATCCTCATGAATTTAGTGGTGGTCAACGTCAACGAATAGGAATTGCTAGAGCTTTGGCTGTTCAGCCTAAATTTGTGGTTGCAGACGAACCAGTAGCTTCATTAGATGTTTCTATTCAAGCACAGATTATAAATTTACTGAATGAATTAAAAACACGATATCTACTAACTTTTCTGTTTATATCTCATGACTTAGGCGTTGTAAAATATTTCTGTGATAGAATTGCAGTTATGTATTTAGGGAACATTGTTGAGCTGGCTGAAAAAAAAGATTTATTTGATAATCCAATGCATCCATATACAAAAATGTTACTTGAATCTATGCCGGTTAGTCATCCAAAATTGAGGAAGCAGAGGCTTAGTATAAAAGAATCAGAGATAACATTGAAAGATAGAGAAAATGGGTGTAAATTTTGTAATCGCTGCCTATATGCATATGAGCGATGCAAAAATGAAATTCCTGTTTTTAAAGAAATTGAAGGTGATCATTTTATTGCATGCCATTTATATGATTGATTGGTAAACTTGATATATTAATCCATTAATTTCATACATCATTGCACCATTTAAAATAGAGGAATTTGAATATTTTTGTGGAAATATAGAATTTATGAAATATATTAAATTTAAAGTAAAAGTTTTTTATACTAATATGCTGAATTTTCTTGGTTTACAGAATGAAAACGCTGCTTAAACATAAAAATTAGCAATAATATATTCAGATTATTATACAAGAGAGTGAGGTGTAAAATAGGAAGATACAAGCTAAATCATAAGTATCTATCCTATTAAGTGAATGAGTGAAACAGGTATATGTGGTTGGTTATCAAGAGATGGAAAATTTTATAAATGTGGTGAATCTAAACATAATCTTTTAGCATCCAGGTTAGAAAAAGAATTGGGATTAGAAATGTTTGATGAAGAAAAATCAATTTATCTTCATGATACAGCATTGCTAGAGACTCTTGGGTTTATTAAATTTACTCAATCTACCTATGGATTAGTAGGAGATAATTATGACAATCAATTTATGTTATTCTTTGGAAAAAGATTTTCTTATGAACAGCGAAAATGGATGGAAGAAAATATATTAAAGATGTCATCATATCAAAGATCAGAGTGCAGGCAAAGATTAATTTTGGGGTACTAAAATAATCATATAACTATGTGCATATGAATGTTATAGAAATTATATATTGGGAATTGGAAATGCATAATTTTTAACTATGCGTAGTTTATTAAAATATTCGGGATATATGTGAAAATAAATAAACATAAAAATAGAGCTAGTATCATAGATGTTAGAATACTAGCTCTATTTTCTAATTAACATTATTTAATTGCAATTTTAGAATATTGAAAAATAAACATTTAAACCTGTATAGTAAAATATAAATACAATGACTAGATTTTTTGTGTAAAACTGTTTCGTAACATATTTGAAAAAAAGATGAAGTAATATACAATTATGTTATAAGTATTGAAGGGAGGAATAAAATGAAAAGTCTAAGATTAAGAAATATCATTATTTGTACATTGGTTGCAGCTTCGATCACAGCGCTAACCCCAATAGGAGTTTCGGCAGAGTGGAAGTCTAATTATAAAGGCTGGTGGTATACAGAAGGTAATTCGTATGCCACTGGATGGAGAAAGATAGATGGCTTTTGGTATTATTTCTACCAAAATGGATATATGGCACAGAATACTACTATTGATGGATATTACTTGAATTCTAGAGGAGTGTGGATTGACTCAGTAAATACATTAATAGGACAAGAAATATTAAAGAATGTCAGTATTCAAAATCCATCATTTTATATAGAGTGTCCAAGTAGTGGTGTGGATATTAACAACCTAGAAAATATTATTAAAGATGAGATAAGTAAGTTAAAAATCACTAACTCTTATGAAATGTTTAATGTATCTGATTATGATGTAACCATGACAAGTGATGGATCGGGTAATATTGGAATACAGGTTAAATGCAATTATAAAATGACAGCAGGAATGGAAGCAGATTTGGATTCGAAAGTGAGATCCATAGTCGCACAGATTGCTCCAGATAGCATGAGTCAGCCAGATAAAGAACGTGCGATACATGATTGGATAATAAATAATACAAAATATGATCAATCTTTAACTATATATGATCCTTATAATACTTTAATTAAACATACTGGAGTCTGCGAGGGATATTCTCTTTTAGCTCAAAAAATGTTTACTGTTGCAGGAATTAAATCAATGGTTGTAGAGGGTACTGCTGATGGACAGGCTCATGCATGGAACTTGGTTTATATAAATAACAAATGGCGTCATGTGGACTGTACGTGGGATGATCCTGTATCTAATTACGGTGATGTTATACAATATGACTATTATAACTTAACAGACCAAGAAATAAGTGCAGATCATTCATGGGACACCTCGGTTTATCCAAATGCTAATTAGGTATACAATTCAATTTAAATGAAAATATATATTATGCAATATAAAATACTAAATGTTTATGGTAGTCCTGGTTTAGGTAGTTTGTTTTTGCATAATATATTTTAAACAATCTAAAAATCATTAAGTGAATAAGTAAATTCTTGATCTTTGATAATTTCTGAAAATACAAGGCTTAAATCCTTTTGTCAAAAAAAGCAGTGCGAGACTAAAGTCATTAATAACGAATTTACTCTTGCAATCAAGAAGTTAGTTTTTCATTTTACAAAAATCTAAAAATGTAATATTGACTTAAAGTTAACTTTAAGTGTTAAAGTAAAGTTATAAAAACAAAGGAGTTGAGAGAATGAAATATCAAGCATCAAAAAATAGATATAATGAGATGAAGTATAGTAAATGTGGGGAAAGTGGTTTAAAGCTTCCTATGATATCCTTTGGCCTTTGGCATAATTTTGGAAGTAATGCAGATTATAATAACATGAAAGAATTATGCTTTACTGCTTTTGATAATGGAATAACTCATTTTGATTTAGCAAATAACTATGGGCCAGTTCCAGGAAGTGCAGAAGAAAATTTTGGACGTATTTTAAGAGAGGAATTAGCATTATATCGTGATGAATTATTAATTAGCACAAAAGCAGGTTATAAGATGTGGGAAGGGCCTTATGGAGACTTTGGAAGCCGTAAATATATATTAGCGAGTTTGGATCAGAGCTTAAAGCGCATGGGATTGGAATATGTAGATATATTCTATCACCATCGAATGGATCCTGATACTCCATTAGAAGAATCTATGATGGCTCTTGATACAGCTGTAAAAAGTGGAAAAGCACTTTATGCAGGAATTTCAAATTATAATGGAGAGACAATGGAAAAGGCAGCTGCGATTTTAAATGAATTAAAATGTCCATTTGTAATTAATCAAAATAGATATTCTATATTTGATAGAACTATTGAAAATAATGGACTTAAAAGAGCAGCAAAAGAAAATGGAAAAGGAATTATAGCGTTTAGTCCATTGGCCCAAGGGACATTAACAGATAAGTATTTAAATGGAATTCCAGACGATAGTCGAATGAAGGTAGATGGAAGATTCTTAAAGCAAGATATATTGACAGAGAAGAAGTTAGAGCAAATTAGGAGATTAAACAACATTGCTTTAAATAGAGGGCAAACTCTTGCTCAAATGGCGCTTAGCTGGGTACTAAAAGATTCAGAAGTAACAAGTGTACTTATTGGAGCATCAAAACCGTCTCAAATTATTGAAAATGTGGGAATAGTTCATAATATTGGATTCACAGATGAAGAGCTAAGGATGATTGATGAAATAAGTGCCAACTAGGCTAGGGATAAAAAATCGAGTTTTATGTATACATTTTCTTTTTCTTTCTATTCTAAAAATAGTAATTTTGGCGTATAATGTATCTTAGAAATTTCTAGTATAAGGAGAGAGACTATGAAATATTCTATACAAGAAGCAGCTAGAATTACAGGACTAACAGCATCTACCTTAAGATATTATGAATCTGAAGGATTATTGCCTAATATTAAAAGGGCTGAAAATAGACATAGATATTATGATGAGTCAAATCTAGAGTGGATAGCAGTAATTAATTGTCTAAAGAACACGAATATGCCCATTGAGCAGATAAAAGAATTCGTTGCTTTAAATAGCCAAGGTGATGGTACATTATATAAAAGGTTGGAGTTAATATTAAAGCACAGGGAAAATGTTCAAAAAAAGATAGATGAATTAAATAAATACATGGAACATATTAATTACAAGGTTGACTATTTCACCATGGCGTGTGAATTAGGGACTGAAAAGGAGCTTAAAAAAGAGCGATATCCAAATCATTTCTATATAGAAGAAGATGAATAATGAGAGTTAAGAAAAAATATTTAGTGATACATAAAATATCAAATTAGCGTTTATATAAGTGAAAATATTTAAAAAGTTTAGTATTTTTTTATACTAGACTTTTTGTTATATAATTTCTAAATTCAATGGAAAATAAAAATTGATTTTGTGTAGTTAGTTATATAAAAATAGTAGAATTTAAGGTGATCATCAATATGAAATATAAACTAAATGTATGCAAATAGATTGATAAGAAACGGAGAGTAAGGGTAGTGAAATCTTATTAAGAAACAAGAAGCTCTTATGTATCGAAAATAAAAAAGCGTATTTCAGAAAGAAGCAGCAACAAAGGAATTGATGGATAAAATAATAAAAAAGCAAATGGGTAAATAATTAGGAACTCTAGAAATAGGGTTCTTTTTGTGGCTGTTTTAAAATTATGATAAAAATACTTAAGAATTCTGATTAAAATGAAAAAAATGTTGCAACTTTATTAAAAATGTATTACTATATAACAGTAAAATCTAAAAGTTCAGATGAAGATAGCGGGAGAGTAATGGCTATGGTCATTCACCGAAGAAGTAAATCTTTCAGGTACCTATTTAATTAGAGATGACCGCTATTGGATGAAACCTTGGAGAGACTCGAAAAGAGCACCGAAGGAGAAAGCTGTAAAGGCGAAACTCTCAGGTAAAAGGACAGGGGACAGATAACATATCTTATCAAAGTAATATATTATAGATTACTTCATTTAGATCTTATCTATTCCCATTTATATCTCAAATCACAAAATATTTAGATTAGTAAAGGGCTTTTTAGTACATGCCTTTTAACTAAGATGGAGGGATAAAATGGATCAATTAAAATCAGAAAATCAAAACTTATCAAGAGGACTAAAAAATCGTCATGTCCAATTACTCGCAATTGGAGGAGCAATCGGTACTGGATTATTCCTTGGTTCAGGAAGGTCTATTCACTTAGCGGGACCATCTATATTGTTTGCGTATATGATAACAGGAATAATTTGTTTTTTTATTATGCGTGCCCTTGGGGAATTATTACTTTCTAATTTAAACTATCATTCATTTGTAGACTTTGTATATGATTATTTAGGAGAGAGAGCAGCATTTATTACTGGATGGACCTACTGGTTCTGTTGGATTTCACTTGCGATGGCAGATGTAACTGCTGCAGGTCTTTATATACAATACTGGTTCCCGAATGTAGCTCAATGGGTTCCAAGTCTTATAATTCTTATAGTTTTATTGATTATGAACCTTACAGCAGTAAAGTTATTCGGCGAAATGGAGTTCTGGTTTGCTTTAATTAAAGTTGTTGCAATTTTAGCGCTAATTATAATCGGTATATTTATGGTTATTAAAGGATTTTCTACAGATGCTGGCGCAGCTAGCTTCACAAATCTTTGGAGTCATGGAGGATTGTTCCCGAAGGGTGCAACTGGATTTATTCTTTCATTCCAAATGGTTGTATTTGCTTTTACCGGAATCGAGTTAGTAGGACTTACGGCTGGTGAAACAGAAGATCCAGAACGAGTTATTCCAAGGGCTATTAATAATATTCCAATTAGAATTATTATTTTCTATGTTGGAGCACTATTTATTATTATGAGCATATATCCATGGACTTCAATTAATCCAGATAAAAGTCCATTTGTACAAGTGTTTTCAGCAGTAGGAATTGCAGCGGCAGCGAGTATTGTAAATTTCGTTGTATTAACATCAGCTGCTTCTGCATGTAACAGCGGTATTTTTAGCACAAGCCGTATGGTTTACTCTCTTGCAAAAGAAGGTAATGCACCAGAGTCAATGAATAAATTAACGTCTAATCAAGTACCTGCTAATGCTACAATCTTCTCAGCAATTATTATCTTGATTTCAGTTATTTTAAATTATATTATGCCAGAAGGAGTATTTGTTCTAATTACAAGTATATCAACATTTTGTTTTATCTTTATTTGGGCAATTATTGTTGTTTGCCATTTGAAATATCGTAAAACTAATCCAGAACTTGCAGCTTCGAACAAATTCAAGATGCCACTTTACCCAATGATGAATTATATAATTCTAGCGTTTTTAGCTTTTGTTATAATTACATTAGCATTTAATAATGAAACTCGTGTGGCTCTATTTGTAACGCCAGTATGGTTTATTATGCTTTGGTTGATCCATAAGGGGATTAAATCAAAAGCGGAAACAAAAGAAGTTGTTAAAAGAAATTTAGCATAAGATTTTAACACTCAAATAACTCTGTTAAATGATTGTAGATTTTGATGTGATGAATGTTTTTAATACGTATGCTCACATTTTTAAAGTATGAATTTAAGAAATATTTAAGATAAAAGATAATAAACCACTTTATTCTAGATTAATCAGAATAAAGTGGTTTATTATATTGTTAACAATATATCTAAGTATTAATTAGTCTTGATACTGAGATAATTGTTGGCATGCAGAATTAAGAGAATTTATTGCTTGTTGAATTTTATTTTTATTATCTTGTTTTTCTGCAGAGCTAAGAGCTTGTTGTAATGAGCTAATAGTATCTTTGCATGAAGATACGCTTTGATCAACATATTGTTTAGCTTTTCCTGGCATATTTAGCACCTCCTATATAAATCATTCAAAGTTAGTATGAGCATAACTTAATTAAATATACGAAATTAAGAGAAGGAATTTGTATTGTAAATATTGGATATTTTGATTATGTAATACAAAGGGGAATAGTTTTTTATTAATCTTAAGCTGCTTCTAAAATATAAACTTTAGTTATTAAGAGTAATCTGAATTATCTTAGCGTATTCAGTTATATAATTTTTATATTATTTAGAACTGAAAAAGTATAAAAAAGTATACAAAAGTATAATATACAACACATGAAAATAACTTTAGAATAATAAATGTAACTTAATACATAGGGGGATAAAAATGTTAAAAAGTATATTAAGAACATTAGCCGCTTTAACTATATTTACTATTATTCCAGTTATTTCATATGCTAATGATTCAACAAATGCATCGGAAATAAATTGGATTGAAGGGCCAAAGAATGTTGATGTAGGAACTGACTTAGCAAAGTTAGATTTGCCTAGTGAATACGTTTTTGCGAATGGAAAAGATGCAAAGGAATTAATGAAAGAAATGGATAATTCAGTTACCGGCATGGAACAGGGAATAGTTTTATCAAAAGATAATAATGAAAATTGGTATGTTTTATTTGAATTTGATAATATGGGATATGTCAAAGACAATGATGCAGGAAAAATAAATGCTGATCAGTTATTGTCCGATATAAAAAATGGAACTGAAGAGGATAATAAGGAAAGAATGAAGAATGGAAAATCTACATTAGATATAATTGGATGGGATGAAAAACCACATTATGATCCAAATACCAATAATTTAGTATGGTCAGTATTATGTAATAGTAGTGGCGAACAGATAGTTAATTATAATGTAAGAGTTTTAGGGCGTGGTGGAGTGACTGAAGTCACACTGGTTGCAAGTAAGGACGAAATGTTGGCGGTTAAACCTAAACTGGAAAATATTCTTAAGAATTATGCTTATAAAGAAGGAAAAAGATACTCAGATTACATGAAAGGCGATAAGGTAGCAGAAGCAGGATTAGCAGCACTAATTGTTGGAGGCACAGCATCTAAGATAGGTTTGCTTGCTAAAATACTAATAATATTTAAGAAGGTATGGATATTTGTTTTGGCTGCTATAGGAGGTCTATTTGGTAAAGTAATAAAGGTATTTAAGAAAAAGCCATATAGATATGATGAAACTGAATTGAATTCAAATAAAATTGTATTTAAAGAAAATTCTGAGGCAGATATAAAAAGCTGATATATTTTTTAAAATAATTTGTATGAGCTTTATTAGTTGCAAATATTCCAATATAAACTAAAGGTACATGTGAAAGCTTACTAAAAGCAACTTCCTCACATGTACATTTTTGTTGTATATGGAAAAAATTTATTGTAGTTATTCAGAATATAAATAAGGATTTGTTATAGGAAATGAGTAGAAATAAAAGCCATAAGTAAATTTATGTAAATTCACTTATGGCCATTAAATAAAGAATATAGCAGTATAACTCACACTAATATAGATAACTTAGTATCTAATTATAATCTTTCGACCATAATTAAACAGTGCAATACCTATATTAATATTTTGTTCGACTAAATAAGATACTTACACGACCATATATAATCTTTTGACTATATATGATTATTACACCACCAAATATAATCTTAGCTTGACTTTATAAGATAAGTTGGAATCCTATTATAATAAAATTAATCTACTATAATAAAACTTTTCCTAACCATATAAAATCTCATCTAATGTTAATACAAGTCTTTTGACTTGTATTAACATTCTGATAAACAAATATATTGTTTTTGAACATATTTGTTTGCTTAACTGTTATATCATTTATGATATTAGCATATCCTAAAGGAAGTATTTGATACTATGAAATTCATGGTAGTGCTATATAAATTTTCATTGATAAAATAATTAACTAGTAATTTTAAAAAAATTTCTAGTGATATAGTGATTAGTTAAAAGTTTTTGGGTGCAATATGTAGACTTAATGACTACAAAATTGTAGTCATTAAGAATTGAAATTTAAATGTAAAATTATAAGGCGTTTTTATAATTTTATATTTAATACTATTTTTTATTATGTTCTTGTAAACTAGTTAAAGGCACTTCGCGTGAATTTTTTGGATTTTTAAAAAAATGGATATTAGCAGTTTCTGTATTAGTATTTACGCTTTCGATGTAAATTGGAGTTCCATTAAGTGTTACATTTGCCATTACTGATGATGAAACAATTTCCTGTGCTCTTTCTTTATCCATAATAAATCTCTCCTTTATGATTTTATGATTAGCTATATATTTGACATGGGAAAATTATAATATTCAATAAAAAATAAAAGTTCACAGTTTCTTAACAAGTTTTAATAAATTTTATTTTTACATCAAAAGATTGTGTGAAAAAATATTTTATTAGATAAAATACGCTTATTATAAAAAATATAATATGGTATTATGGGAGTAGATGAAATAATTAGTAGAAAAGTAGAAGGTGATAGACTTGATAGATTTTGATTATAGAGGATTAACGGGAGATATCATTACAAAAGAGGAATTTAGTTATGAAGAAGAACGAAAAGCTTGGAATAGGGCTATAGAAAAATATCCATTAGCAATTGTATATTGCCATACTAATGATGATATCATCAATGCAATAACTTGGGCCAAATTGCATTCAGTAGAAATTAGAATAAGGTCAGGCAGACATCACTATGAGGGATATTCAACAGGAAATGATGTTTTGGTTATTGATATTAGCAAAATGAATGCAATTAGTGTAGATGAAGAAATAGGAGTAGTAAAGATACAAGGCGGAGTTAGGAATAGGGAACTTTACGAGGTTTTGGGAGAACTGGGCTATCCATTTCCAGGAGGAGGATGTCCAACAGTTGGAGTTTCGGGACTAACTTTAGGTGGCGGATGGGGTTATTCAAATAGATTGCTTGGATTAGCATCTGATAACTTACTTGAAATTGAATTGATAGACTATAAGGGGGAAAGAATAGTTGCTACAGATAAATCTAATACAGACTTGTTTTGGGCTTTAAGAGGTGCTGGTGGAGGAAATTTTGGAGTAGTTACTAGCATGATATTTAAACTTCCTGAAAAAATTAAGATGGCGACTTTAATAGATATCGATTATATAGGTGCTGATGATCATGAGATATTAGATATATTTGAGATTTGGACACATTTATATATGAATTTAGATAAAAGAGTTAATTTAAAGATGGGGATATATAATTCAGAAATAAAAGGAAGAGGAGTCAGAATTGCAGGAATAGTATATGGTTCCAGAGAAGAGGCAGAAGTAATTTTAGGCGACTTTAAGAATATTTCTAAAAAGGGAGTATTTGATTTTAACTATATTTCAGTTTTAGATGTAAATAGAAGGATTCAAGATGGTCATCCTCCATATGAAAAATATAAATCAGCAGGAAGATTCGTATATAAGGATTATAGTAGAAGTGAAATGAAAAAAATTATAGAACTTGTTGAAGAGAGGGCTAAAGGTGCAGTATATGCAGCTGTTTCCCTATATGGATTAGGTGGAGCAATTATGG
This sequence comes from Clostridium sp. MF28, assembly GCF_002969175.1. NCBI lineage: Bacteria > Bacillati > Bacillota > Clostridia > Eubacteriales > Clostridiaceae > Clostridium > Clostridium sp. MF28. Next base: position 1,816,087 of record NZ_CP014331.1, on the reverse strand, counting down.
AAAAAGATAAAAATGATACAGCTTTTTACTATAGAGATGCGAAATTTATAATGGGGTTTCAATCTGTTTGGGAAGAGGCTGAGTATGCGCCTATGAATATAGAATGGGTTAAAGAAAAGCTTAAATACATAAATAGTATCACAACAGGTTCATATATTAATTTTCCATGCGCAGATATTGAGGATTATGAAAAAGAGTATTATGGAGAAAATTTAGAGAAATTAAGAGAAGTTAAATTGAAATATGATCCGTATGAGGTGTTTAAATTTCCTCAAGGAATACGAATTGGAAACGGGCAAAATTTAAATTAAGGAAATTATTTATAATAAAATATTATATTGGAAGCGAAAAAAGGCTATGTATAAGAGATAATTGTTTTAAACTTATACATAGTCTTAAGTTTTTTATATTACTTTTAAAATGAAGATATTCAATAATTTTATGTACGTTTAAAAATATTTTAGAAAATATTTTGCCAGTAAGACTTTATATTGAATTATATTACATAATTTGCTAAGATTTATACATAGAAATAAATCAAATTTTAAATACAAATGTAAAGTTATTCTGGTTTTAATGGGAAGATATTACTGTTTGAACATTAGTGTATTATTGTGTAATATTTTAGGAGGTAATTATTTGGTTAATTTTGAGATGGAGATTAAAAAAATAAATCCAATCAATATAAAGGAAATGGAATTGAATAGATATAAGATCGATAATGACATTAAGAAATCCATTATTCTATATAATTCAGCAATAGGAGAAATAAAAAAGAGCAACTTTGAGTTGGCTGTAAATGATTTGAAAAAAGCTTTATCCTATAATAAGGGGTTTTCAGATGCAATTAAGCTTATTGGATTGTGCTATGTTAGTATGAAGCAATATAGAAATGCAGAAAAGATCTTTAAGAAACTCAAAAAATACGCGATATATGATAGTTTAGCAAATGATTATATACAAAGTCTAAAAATAGAATCATCCAGAGGAAGAAATGTAAATAATATGGATGTTATAAATCATATTAATAGTGATATATGGAATGAGTACTCTAAAAAAACAAAGCGCTCGACAGGGAAAATAATTATGGTTATATTAAGTACAGTAATCATTATGGGTGGTATTGTAATGAATTATTTTTATCCAAAGTTTATTCAGGTGGCAATAGCGAAGGTTCCTATCGAAACTCAAGAATTTTTACATAAGCTTATTATAAATAATAAACTAATAGTAAAGCAAGAGGAAGTCGATAACGATCAGAACAAAGTAGATGATTCGTTAGAAGAGAACATGGTAAATCTTGAAAATAGTGAGAAAGCTAAAATAGATTCAGAAGATCAGAAAGTAAAAATCGATAGCTATAAAAATAATATCTTTGGCATGTTAGATGAGGCTGAGAAATCAATTGGAGACGGAAAATATGAAATTGCTGCTGAGGATTTAATAAATGTGAAGAACGAAAATCTTGATAATGATATGAAAGCGAAGTTTGATAAATTATGGCAAGATTTAAAAATAAGTGGACTCTGGCCTATATACAATGATGGAAATAAGCTATATAAACAAAAAAAATATGCGGAAGCACTTCCTAAATTAAAAATGGCTTCACAAATCGATTCTGATATAGATATTATGCCTTGGTTGATGTATCAAATAGGGACATGCTATAAAGAGACAAATGATTATTCAAATGCTCTTATATATTTTAAGCAGGTAAAAGATAAATATCCTAAAACTGAGTATGCTTCATATGCAGATTATAGTATGAAGGAAATGGGAAATTAGAAATGTTTCTTTCCGAAAAAATAGCTATATTTATGTAATTAATTTCAAAAAATTTAATAAGAATAATTATAATTGAAACGTGCTGCATTAGATTAAATAGTCTATACAGCACGTTTTATCACTGTCTTTAAAGAATAATAAGTAAAGATTACACAAAAGTGGGATAATTGTATATAATTATATAATATTGTATTATATAGGTAGAGGCGTTTTAATAATCTATTAAAAAATAAGATTAAGGGAAATTAGCCTTTAACCTCATGATTATATGAGACAGTATTATTGACATATTTTTTAGATTGTATATGGATTGGAGAGTGGTACTTTTGTATTCTATTATTATAGTAGAGGATGATTCTATACAAAGAGACATTTTAAAGAGAATGATATTATCTGTATGTGACTTTGTAAAAATTTATGAGGCTGATAGCGAAATGTCAGCATTAGAAATAATTTTAAATAATGATATTAATATGTTTTTAATAGACATTAGTTTAAAACAATCTTCAGGATTGGATCTTGCTATGAAGATTAGAAGTATATCTAAATACGAATTTAGGCAAATCATTTTTTTAACAACACACATGGAATATATAACTCAAGCATTTAAACAAACTCATTGCTATGATTATATTGTAAAACCATATGATAAAAATGATGTACAAGCTATGCTGAATAAGATTATTCTTAATGAAACAAGTGACTTGAATAACAAAGTTGATAATTATAGTGAGGAGAAAGACAAAGAAGTTGTAATCACTTTAAAAAATGGCGTGTACGTTGGAATAAAGGTAAATGATATTATATTTATAGAAGTTGATGGTAAAAACTGTGATATTAATACTTACAATGGCGTTTATACTGCATATAACATAAGTTTAAAAAAAATATTGCAGCTAGTTGACTGCAATTATATAGTTCAAAGCCATAGAGCTTTTGCAATAAACACGAATTATATATACAAGATAGAAAAACTAGACGTTAAACTTAGTGAAGTATATTTTAACGAATGTAGTAAGACAGCATTTTTAGGATACAAATTTAAAAATAGCATTATGTCTGAATTTAAAAAAGGAAAAGTGATAATATGTTAAGTTCAGCGATTATAAATGGAATGAATACATTTAATATAATTTATTTATGGGCAACATTAACCAAGAAAAATAATGATATATTGAAATTGGCTTTAAGTGTATTGATTGCTTCAATATTAGTTACAGGTATTGAAGTATTACAATTAAACTTTATGTTAGAATATATAGCAGTTATTATAAGCATTAAAATTATATATAAGGCAGATTTTAAACAAGTTATACTAGGATTTTTTTTAGTGTTGATTGCAGTAATGAGTTTAGAATTAATATTCGCGGCCCTTATTGATAAGTTTATCTACGATAATATAGTCACGGAAATTTGTGTGGAAGGAATAATATTGGTAGGAGAAATTATATTCTCAAAGATAAATTTATTAAATGAAAATTTTATTTTTGAGAATAAGGATAATATAGTTTTCATTTATTCTATTCTAATATGCAGTATATATGCTATGCTTTTTAAAATTAGTTGGTATTATGATAACATAGTAATTTTAAACAATTTATTTCTTTCATCTTTAATATTTGGCATATTGGCTTTATCTCAAGTTTTGATATACTTGTATTTTATTAAGGTGACAAGAGAAAAAGAATCATTAAAAATTTCAAATGAGTATAATGCTGTTATCGATGAAATAGTTCAAGAAATAAAACAAAGACAACATGATTTTGTTAATTATAAAAATTCAATAAGAGGAATGGTGGAAGTTTTAAGTGAAAAAGATTTAAAGGAAGCTATTAGAACTTATATGAAAGACGAAGATATATATGATAGTAAAATAAATGAACTTATATATATTGATAATGTAGTTGTTAGATCTATAATATATAGAAACATGTGCAGGGCAAAAAAGCATAATATTGTTTTTAAATATGAAATAGAAAATAATGTTTTAGATAATATATTAAGCTATAATGAATTTTCTAATATATTAAATAATTTGCTAAATAATGCTTTTGATGAGGTGACAAAAAAAGATTGTTCAATAAAATGTATTGAAATAAAGATTTTTAATGAAAATAAAGAATCTCATCTAATAGTCAAGAATCAAGTGGTAAATCCTAGTGACATTAACTTAGATGAGATTTTTACAAGAGGCTATTCTACTAAAAATACAGATACAAGAGGTTATGGTTTATATAATGTACAACAAATAGTTAATTTACATAAGGGATACATTAAAATTAATATCCAATGTAATGAAATTATTTTTGATATTTATTTTAATAATTCTTCAGGATAATCTGGCTCGCCCCATACGCCTGCACAGCTTGATTTAGATGCTAAGTTAAATAACTTAAGAAGTATAGCTGAAAAAATGTTTATAGATTTTTGCATTTGAAACCACTCCTTTCGTATTAATAATAATTATTTGAAGTATTTGCAAGAATATACTTATAAATATGCAATTACATAATTGCATATTTGATAGATTAAAGAATACTACAATCCAAAAAGCTAGCGATATTAAAGAAATTATTTTTAATGTCGCTTTATTTTTTACAGGTCTCTTTAAATTACGGCATGGCGCATAAGCTGCAACTATAATAAAAGATATTGTAAAAAAAATTATATAAAAGCTATTGCTTAGCTTGGGAGTCAGTGTCGTAAAAAGCAGTACTATTACGAAGTACATTATAGTAACAAGCAAACATGAAATAAAAGTTTTACAATGAGTACCTCCCATAAAAGGCCTGATTGAAATTAAAATAACATAAGATAGTAAAAGTATAGGGACTTCATTCAAGCCTAGAAATATTAAGAATATAACTACAAAATCAAATAAATTACCTAAAATAACCTCTAATGTATATTGGATTTTTAGTAAATCTGTTTTAATTAAAGAAGGATTATTTTTTTCTAAGTATCTTGTTATAAAAGTTGATATTAATTTTATCATTTTAACCTCTCTAGATTATTTAGTGAACAATATCTTTATAAAGTATATTGGATAAAATTTCAATATTATTGGAATAAAACGTACAAATTTTGGAATGAAAAGAATAATTGTTTAATAATTAAGCAAATAATTTATTGCATTGCTTTTAATACTTCATATTGTATGTTTAGAGGAAACACTATTTATTTAGGTTTAGTAATATGAGAATATATAAATGTGGTAAAGAGTGTTATTAACAATTGTATTAAGCTGATGGTGATGTTAATAATACTAGTAATTAAGAGGGGAGAGGTGAGATGAAAAAACAACTTAGAAAAGTGATGATTTTGGCTGTATCATTATTAATGCTTTTGGGACAAACTTCTAACATTGTTTTCGCTGCAACTTCACCAAATATATCAAGCAGTGCTTATAACAGTGAAAACATATTTACTCAGAGTGGTTACAAAGGACAATGTACATGGTTTGTATGGGGACGTGCATATGAGAAATTAGGAATAAAGTTAAACTCTCAGTTTTATGGCAATGCAAAACAATGGTGGAATGAAACTACTTATTCGAAAGGGCAAACACCAGCCGCTAATTCTATAGCTGTATTCGGGAATGGTAGCGCGGGGCATGTTGTATTTATTGAAAGTGTTTCTGGTGACACAATATACTTTAACGAAGCTAACTATCATGTGAGTAAGGCATATGATGGCACAGAGGAAAATCAGACAGTATCAGCATTTAAGAGCAGATCTGCGAATTTTCTTGGATTCATATATCTACAGGGTAATCCATCTGAGCCGAGTGATCCAACACAAAGTGGCTTTACTTATACAAATAATGCTCAAGTATTAGGAGATTTTCTTTATGTAAGAGATTCGAGTGGTAATATTATTCCTGGTCGTAGAGTTGATGATGGGGATAAAATAACAGTATTGGATGTTAGTTATTCAACACAACTGGCTTTGATAGAATATCCAACACCTAATGGAGTACGGACAGGATATGTTAGCAATGCTACAAATATAATCAAATATTTTAATGCTGGAGCTTGGAAAAATGGTTCTACATCGGAAACTGTTTATGATTCTAATGGAAATATAATAGGATCACTATCTCCTGGTGAGACTGCGACACCACTGTATCGTAAAAATGGTAAGTTGAGTGTAGTTTATAATACGTCTAAAGGCGCAAATACTAAATCAGGATTTGTAGTATATAATGGAGGTTTCAATAAGTATTAACAAGTGAGTTTTAAAAATGTGGGTATGACTTTATTTCAAAGAGGAAAGTCTAAATGAGATTGTGGGTTAGAGAATAGGTTTTATATATACATTTATAAATAATAAATATAGCTTAATAAAAATTGATGATATAAAATGTTTGATATCATCAATTTTTTATTATTTTAGATATAACCTTATATGCAAATGTTTCTGAATAGTACATAAAGTGAATTGAAAGAATTTATAAATTAAGGTTTCATATTTTTAAAATATCAAAAGTATAGAGGTTGGATTTTTAAATATTTACTTCAGAATATTCAATGTATACAACGGTTTCTAGTGTGTCAATATATGTATTAGTTAGCATAATAGCGAATAATAGCGAAAAAATAGAATAACTTCACAAAAAGGTGAGAAGATAGGAGATTAATATATGCCAGAGGTGTTAAGATAAAACACGTCGCTAAGAGATGTGAAATTAATAACTTAAAGCTAATAGAACTAATGAAAATGAAGTTCAAAAAGTTTTTTTAGTTGTTGACAAGCTTTGAAAGCGGTGATATACTGAGTAAGCTGTCAGAAACGATAGATACTTGTAAAGCCTTATAACAACAGGTTTTAGAAAGAAAAATTGGTCTTTGAAAATTGAACAGAATAAGATAAATACATTTAAGTAAACCAGCAATTTTTATTTGAGTAAGCTAAGATTAAACTTTTAATTGAGAGTTTGATCCTGGCTCAGGACGAACGCTGGCGGCGTGCTTAACACATGCAAGTCGAGCGAGATGAACTCCTTCGGGAGGGACTCTAGCGGCGGACGGGTGAGTAACACGTGGGTAACCTGCCTCATAGAGGGGAATAGCCTTTCGAAAGGAAGATTAATACCGCATAAGATTGTAGTGCCGCATGGCATAGCAATTAAAGGAGTAATCCGCTATGAGATGGACCCGCGTCGCATTAGCTAGTTGGTGAGGTAACGGCTCACCAAGGCGACGATGCGTAGCCGACCTGAGAGGGTGATCGGCCACATTGGGACTGAGACACGGCCCAGACTCCTACGGGAGGCAGCAGTGGGGAATATTGCACAATGGGGGAAACCCTGATGCAGCAACGCCGCGTGAGTGATGACGGTCTTCGGATTGTAAAGCTCTGTCTTCAGGGACGATAATGACGGTACCTGAGGAGGAAGCCACGGCTAACTACGTGCCAGCAGCCGCGGTAATACGTAGGTGGCAAGCGTTGTCCGGATTTACTGGGCGTAAAGGGAGCGTAGGTGGATATTTAAGTGGGATGTGAAATACTCGGGCTTAACCTGGGTGCTGCATTCCAAACTGGATATCTAGAGTGCAGGAGAGGAAAGTAGAATTCCTAGTGTAGCGGTGAAATGCGTAGAGATTAGGAAGAATACCAGTGGCGAAGGCGACTTTCTGGACTGTAACTGACACTGAGGCTCGAAAGCGTGGGGAGCAAACAGGATTAGATACCCTGGTAGTCCACGCCGTAAACGATGAATACTAGGTGTAGGGGTTGTCATGACCTCTGTGCCGCCGCTAACGCATTAAGTATTCCGCCTGGGGAGTACGGTCGCAAGATTAAAACTCAAAGGAATTGACGGGGGCCCGCACAAGCAGCGGAGCATGTGGTTTAATTCGAAGCAACGCGAAGAACCTTACCTAGACTTGACATCTCCTGAATTACCCTTAATCGGGGAAGCCCTTCGGGGCAGGAAGACAGGTGGTGCATGGTTGTCGTCAGCTCGTGTCGTGAGATGTTGGGTTAAGTCCCGCAACGAGCGCAACCCTTATTGTTAGTTGCTACCATTTAGTTGAGCACTCTAGCGAGACTGCCCGGGTTAACCGGGAGGAAGGTGGGGATGACGTCAAATCATCATGCCCCTTATGTCTAGGGCTACACACGTGCTACAATGGCTGGTACAGAGAGATGCTAAACCGTGAGGCGGAGCTAAACTTTAAAACCAGTCTCAGTTCGGATTGTAGGCTGAAACTCGCCTACATGAAGCTGGAGTTGCTAGTAATCGCGAATCAGAATGTCGCGGTGAATACGTTCCCGGGCCTTGTACACACCGCCCGTCACACCATGAGAGTTGGCAATACCCAAAGTTCGTGAGCTAACGCGCAAGCGGGGCAGCGACCTAAGGTAGGGTCAGCGATTGGGGTGAAGTCGTAACAAGGTAGCCGTAGGAGAACCTGCGGCTGGATCACCTCCTTTCTATGGAGAAATCTAGATCAGCATGATGTCTGACTAGTACAGATACATTATTATGTGTCAAAATATAAAATACTTGCTCAAAGGTTACTTAAGTATTTGTTCTGTTCAATTTTGAAAGACTAAGTCTTTCAAAATGCGTAGCTTAGTAGCGACAAGTGCGAGAAAGCGAAAATTTTATGAAATGAAGCGTACTTCACGTACGTAAATGAGTAAAATTTGTAGCTGATGAAGAAATTGACGGTAATAAGCAAGCAAGATGTTCTTTGAAAATTGCACATAGATTTAATGTATATATAAAATACAACAAAGCCAAGAATAAATATTCTTTGTGAAATGATTAAAAACAAATTGGAGCAAATTATAATATATATCGCTATATACTATATTTGTAAGCCAATTTGCGCAGCTTATTGGTGGCAAGTGCGAGGAGTCGATGAAATTTTGGAGTGAAGCGTACTTAAATGTACGTGAACGAGAAAATTTCAGCAGACGACGAAGCAATTGACATCAATAAGCAAGCAAAAGGTCAAGCTACAAAGGGCGCATGGTGAATGCCTTGGCATCAGGAGCCGATGAAGGACGCGATAAGCTGCGATAAGCTTCGGGTAGACGCACATAGTCAGAGATCCGAAGATTTCCGAATGAGGAAACTCACATGGGAAACCCCATGTATCATAAAGTGAATACATAGCTTTATGAAGGTAAACCCAGGGAACTGAAACATCTAAGTACCTGGAGGAAGAGAAAGAAAAATCGATTTTCTTAGTAGCGGCGAGCGAAAAGGAAAGAGCCCAAACCAGAGATTTATCTCTGGGGTTGCGGACAGAACATAACGTGAAATTATAGTTAATTGAACACAACTGGAAAGTTGGACCGTAGGAGGTAATAGTCCTGTAAATGAAAACTATAATGAGCAGTTCTGCACCAGAGTACCACGAGACACGTGAAACCTTGTGGGAAGCAGGGAGGACCACCTCCCAAGGCTAAATACTACCTGATGACCGATAGTGAAGCAGTACCGTGAGGGAAAGGTGAAAAGAACCCCGGGAGGGGAGTGAAATAGAACCTGAAACCATGTGCCTACAACCGATCAAAGCACCTTATGTGTGTGATGATGTGCTTTTTGTAGAACGAGCCAACGAGTTACGGTATGTAGCGAGGTTAAGTACTTAAGGTACGGAGCCGAAGGGAAACCGAGTCTTAATAGGGCGACTAGTTGCATGCTGTAGACCCGAAACCGGGTGACCTATCCATGGCCAGGTTGAAGCGAGGGTAAAACCTCGTGGAGGACCGAACCACGTTGCTGTTGAAAAAGCATGGGATGAGCTGTGGATAGCGGAGAAATTCCAATCGAACTCGGATATAGCTGGTTCTCCTCGAAATAGCTTTAGGGCTAGCGTCGGAAAATGTGAGTAGTGGAGGTAGAGCACTGAATAGGCTAGGGGGCATAGCGCTTACCGAACCTTATCAAACTCCGAATGCCACATACTATCAGTCCGGCAGTCAGACTATGAAAGATAAGTTCCATGGTCAAAAGGGAAACAGCCCAGATCGTCAGCTAAGGTCCCAAAGTGTAAGTTAAGTGGAAAAGGATGTGGGATTTCTAAGACAACTAGGATGTTGGCTTAGAAGCAGCCACTCATTAAAAGAGTGCGTAATAGCTCACTAGTCAAGAGATCCTGCGCCGAAAATGTCCGGGGCTCAAACTTACCACCGAAGCTACGGGTTCACGTGTATAACGTGAGCGGTAGAGGAGCGTCGTAATCGGGCTGAAGTCGTACCGTAAGGAGCGGTGGACTGATTACGAGTGAGAATGTTGGCATTAGTAGCGAGATGTAGGCGAGAATCCTACAGGCCGAATATCTAAGGTTTCCTGAGTAAAGTTTGTCTTCTCAGGGTTAGTCGGGACCTAAGGCGAGGCCGAAAGGCGTAGTCGATGGACAATTGGTTGATATTCCAATACCACTATAATCGTTATTATCGATGGTGTGACGGAGAAGGATAGGATGTGCTAGCTATTGGATGCTAGTCTAAGCGTTTAGGGAGTTGGGATTGGCAAATCCGTTCCAACAATTCTGAGGCGTGATGGGGAAGGTTCTACGGAACCGAAGTATCTGATTCCATGCTTCCAAGAAAAGCATCTAGAGAGAGAAGTAGTGCCCGTACCGCAAACCGACACAGGTAGATGAGGAGAGAATCCTAAGGCCGACGGAAGAATTGCAGTTAAGGAACTAGGCAAATTGACCCCGTAACTTCGGGAGAAGGGGTGCCTGAGAAATCAGGCCGCAGAGAATAGGCACAAGCAACTGTTTAACAAAAACACAGGTCTCTGCTAAAGCGAAAGCTGATGTATAGGGGCTGACGCCTGCCCGGTGCTGGAAGGTTAAGGGGAACACTTAGTGGTAACGCGAAGGTGTGAACTTAAGCCCCAGTAAACGGCGGCCGTAACTATAACGGTCCTAAGGTAGCGAAATTCCTTGTCAGGTAAGTTCTGACCCGCACGAATGGCGTAATGACTTGTGCACTGTCTCAACTGCAAATCCGGCGAAGTTGTAGTGCGAGTGAAGATGCTCGCTACCCGCGATTGGACGGAAAGACCCCGTAGAGCTTTACTGTAGCTTAGCATTGAATTTCGGTATTGTCTGTACAGGATAGGTGGGAGACTGGGAAACTAGGGCGTCAGCCTTGGTGGAGTCGTTGTTGGGATACCACCCTGATAGTATTGAAGTTCTAACTGGATGCCATGAAACTGGTGACAGGACATTGTTAGGTGGGCAGTTTGACTGGGGCGGTCGCCTCCTAAAATGTAACGGAGGCGCCCAAAGGTTCCCTCAGAACGGTCGGAAATCGTTCGAAGAGTGTAAAGGCAGAAGGGAGCCTGACTGCGACACCTACAAGTGGAGCAGGGACGAAAGTCGGGCTTAGTGATCCGGTGGTACCTCGTGGGAGGGCCATCGCTCAACGGATAAAAGCTACCTCGGGGATAACAGGCTGATCTCCCCCAAGAGTTCACATCGACGGGGAGGTTTGGCACCTCGATGTCGGCTCGTCGCATCCTGGGGCTGAAGTAGGTCCCAAGGGTTGGGCTGTTCGCCCATTAAAGCGGCACGCGAGCTGGGTTCAGAACGTCGTGAGACAGTTCGGTCCCTATCCGTCGCGGGCGTAGGAAATTTGAGAGGAGCTGTCCTTAGTACGAGAGGACCGGGATGGACTGACCTATGGTGTACCAGTTGTTTCGCCAGAAGCATAGCTGGGTAGCTAAGTCGGGAAGGGATAAACGCTGAAAGCATCTAAGTGTGAAGCCCACCTCAAGATGAGATTTCCCATAGCATAAGCTAGTAAGACCCCTTGAAGACTACAAGGTTGATAGGTCAGAGGTGTAAGTGCGGCAACGCATTTAGCTGACTGATACTAATAGGTCGAGGGCTTGACCAATATAATCAAGTTGTAATATACATTAAATAGAGAGAAAGCTCGACTCACTAGCGTTCGCTGAGTAAGTTCGAGGAACCAAATATGAAATTTGGACTCTCACTTATGTGCAATTTTGAAAGAACAAGGTTCTTTTAAGTAGTAATTATTTAGTATAATTGCTGAAAAAATAGTATAAGCGATGGACTTGGGTTATTTTTTCTAAGGAAACACTAACTCACATACGTTCGTTGGTGTGCTGTTTTTCAACCAAATCGAAGATTTGGGAAAAACATGCATCTCGTGATGATGGCATAGAGGTAACACTCCTTCCCATTCCGAACAGGAAAGTTAAGGTCTATAGCGCCGATGGTACTGCATGGGAGACTGTGTGGCAGAGTAGGACGTTGCGAGGTAAGTATAAAAGATAGCTGTAATGGCTATCTTTTTTTTGTCTTATTAAATATACTAATTAAATTGGTAGTAAGGAAGTTTTTATATAAGGAAATATGAGTTTCAATTAGTAAATAAATTTAATAATAAACTATAAGCTTATTTCATATGTTATAAAAGAATTCATGAGCCGGCATGTATTGCTTTAATTTAGTTTTTATATTGTTTCTAGAATAAGTGGGAAGAAAGCCATTTATAAGAAATAATCATATTAAGTTGAGCTTTTCTATGTTACTTATTTACATATATAGAATATATATTATCAATTTAATTTTCTTGTAACATATAAGGTAATATGTTAAAATAGTGTCAAACAATTAGGTGTAAAAGTTTTATTATTGGGATTTATCAAAAATACTCTGATAATAATATTAAAACAATAATATTGTTATACGATAATTAAATAATAAGAGCTAAATAAAGATTCAAAAAATATGATATATTTAAAAGGGATATGAGAGGAGAACATTTAATGGAGGCAGATTGTAATTCATCTGAAGGGGAATCTATCTTAAATAATTGGATGAAGGAAAAGTGTGATAATATGGAGTTGGTAGTAGTGAATGATATTCCGATTTTAGTGGAGGATTGTTTATCTATACTAACAGGTACTGTTGCTAAAGTTAAAAACTCAACTGACAAGTTAATTGTCACAACTATAGACAATACTAATTATGTTTTAGAATCGTTCACAGAAATGAATATTACAAATTAAACGTATTTTGAAAATTCATATTAACATGTTGGAATTCGATTTTATACAGAAGGAGATAGCTTTTTACAAGACTATAAGAGTGATATTTGGATTCCTATAATATCAGAGAGTAAAAATTAGTAATAAAATATTTTAAATTAAATATAATTGGCTTAGTATTGCCGAAATTTAAAATAAAAGCAGGTGGTTTTAATTAAACTATCTGTTTTTATTTTAGAATAAAACGAGTTAACTCTCCTTTTTATATATTAGAAAGTGGCTATAAAGGTTAAAGTATCCATAAAGTGCAATGAAAATAGTTTTAATATTCGTAGGAGATTTAATGTATTCTGATGAAAAATTAACAAGCCACTTTGAAGTTCATGAAATTATTTTGATAGTAATGTATTTATGTGAATAATATTCATGTAAACCCTTTATAAGGAATAAAATCCTTGTATGTTATGAATTGTAGGGAATATGCCACTATGATATAATTATGTTAAAAGATGAAGCAAACACTATAGGAAATTATGGAATGCAAAATTATATGGACTAAATTCATAGAATATGTATGACAGTTACTGAATAATGCAAGATAAAGTAATATTCTGTCACTATTCGTTTGAATAGTTTTTGGTTATATAGAATTATAATAAAATTAATCAAATCTGTTTATCAGTACAGTTCCTTAGAAGTGCAGATAAAAAGTTACTTTGATTTATAGGAGGAGGGAAGAAGGTCTAAAAGAGTGGTGATAAGCTTAATTAAGTACATTTACGAAAGATAAATTTAAGGAGGGGTACACAAATGAAAAAAATTATTTCAGCAGTTACTTTTTTATTAGTAGCATTTGGATTTACAGCAAATGTTAATGCAGCGGTAGTAACATCAGTCTCAACATCAAATGAACGAGTAATCATCGTATTTAAAAATAAAGCTGATAAAAATGTAGTTTCAAAAGCGAGAGGAAATGTAAGACGAGAATACAAAAATGCAAACGTTCTATCAGCATCTGTTCCTACTACAGCTATTAAGGATTTGAGAGATGATCCCAATGTATTAGCCGTAGAACAAGATATAATAGTTAAAACAAATTCTCAAACAGTAGACTGGGGAGTGAATAAGATCCAAGCTCCGACAGCATGGTCTTCAAGTTATACTGGAAAAGGAGTAAAAATCGGAATTGTTGATACTGGGATAGCTAACCATGAGGATCTATCAGTTGCAGGTGGCGCAGCTTTCACATCTTATACAACATCATATTTAGATGATAATGGGCACGGAACGCACGTTGCAGGTATAATAGGAGCGAAAAATAATGGTTATGGAATTGTTGGAGTTGCTAATGAGGCAAGTCTTTATGCTATAAAAGTATTAGGAAATGATGGGGCTGGATACCTTTCTGATATAATCGCAGGAATAGATTGGTGTATTACAAATAAAATGGACATTATTAACTTAAGTCTTGGTAGTTCCGTACCATCAACTGCATTGCAACAAGAAGTTGACAAGGCTTATAATCAAGGCATTTTAGTTGTTGCGGCAGCAGGAAATGATGTACATCAGATGGATCAACGGATACTGTAGATTATCCAGCAAAATATAGTTCGGTTATAGCAGTAGCGGCAATTGATTCTAATAATAAAAGACCTTCGTTTTCCTCTACAGGAAATACTGTTGAAGTAGCGGCGCCAGGGGTTAGTGTTCTTAGTACATATTTAAATAATAAATATGTATCTATGAGCGGTACTTCAATGTCAGCACCTTTTGTTACAGGAGATTTAGCATTATTAAAGCAGGCTAATCCAGGGCTTTCTCCAAATCAATTACGTGCAAAACTTAATGAAAATGTTATTGATTTAGGAATAAGCGGAAAAGATAGTTGGTATGGTTATGGGCTAATACAAGCACCTAGAGGACAAACATCAACGGTGACACAGCCAATTTCAACAATACCAACTAATACGCAGCCTGTTACTACTCAACCAGTTGTAAGTCAGCCTGTGACAACGCAACCTTCAAAATTAGGGACAAGAACGGTTGTGTCTACAAATAAAGCCTATTACTTAGCAGGTGATATAATATATATTAAAGCTAAGGTTACAGATACTTCTGGCAAAGCAATTCAAGGAGCAGCCGTTAAATTTAGTATTACTTCACCCAAAGGTGTTGTGACAATATATAAAGGAATGACAGATAGATCTGGAGAGGCTTTTTTTGGTATTTTGACATATAGAATTACAGGAAAAGGTACTTATAAAGTTCTGGCTGAGACTACATATAGTAGTTATATGACAAGTTCGTCTAATACTGCATTTCAAATTTATTAAAAATAGTTTATATAGTAGAACTTAGTGAAATACATTACCTACCACTATTTTGTGGGAGGTAATGTATTTTTTGATTAGAGGACATTACTAAAGCAAGGAATAATTCACAATAAAAAAGATAGATGCATTGGAATTTGTTGGACTAATTACTATAATTAATAAAAAATGTCTGTTTTATAGGAGGTATTTCGCTGATATTGTCGAATATTAATTAAAGTACTAATCTAATATTTTAGAAATATATAATAACTTAGGAGGAAAAACATGAATATTAAAAGGAAGTTGACGTTAACACTTCTTCTTGCGAGTTCTGTGCCTTTAATAATATTCACAATCATTAATTTGTTTTTTTCACAAAAGATTGCGATAGAAAATGCACTAGCTGATAATTTTAAAAGAGCAGAAATTGTGGATGAAAAGATAAATGGTTTAATTGAGAGAAATATGTATGGGATAAAGAGCATGGCTAGAAATCCTATTATTAGTTCCTATGATGCAGAAAAATCTAAACCAATTTTAGTTGAGAGTTCAAAAGTATATCCAGATTTATCATTTACGGCTGTTACTAAATTGGATGGAGTTCAGTTTGTGAGAAGTGATGACTCTAAATCATCTGATATATCAGATCGTAATTTTTATAAATCAGCACTTAAAGGACAGGATGAGGTTGTATCTGAAGTTCTTGTAAGTAAAGATAATGGAAGTTTAATCACAGTTCTAGCAACGCCTATTAGAGATAAAGAGGGCGGGATTGTAACGGGAATTTTACAAGGAAATATTGAACTTCCAGTGCTAAATTCTTTTGTTAAAGAGCTTTCCCAGGATAATGCAACTGTTTATATCGTAGATTCAGACGGCAAATTGCTAGCTCATCCTACTAAGACATTAGACAAGCCAGAAGATCGTACAGATTTAAATGATTTCGAATTTATTAAGAAAGGTGTAAAAGGGGAGAGTGGTTCCGAAGAAGTAGTTAAAGATGGGAAAAGTATGCTTGTGAGCTATGTTCAGGATAAAAAGACAGGATGGGTTATTTGTGCTGAAATTCCTAAAAGTATTACTGTTGAAAAAAGCATACATTCTTTAATTAATACTAGTTTAATAGGAATAGTTATATTGTTTATTACATGTGGAGGAGTTTTTGTTCTAGTTGGTTATGCAACTAAACCATTGCATATACTTTTAAATGCAGCAAATAAGATTTCAAATGGAGATTTAACAGTTAATAATATAAACATAAAATCCAACGATGAGATAGGTAATTTAGGAAGAGCATTTGAAAAAATGGCTGTTAACTTACGAGAGGTAATAAATAATATTAAAGAACATTCAGAGAGAGTTTCATCAGCATCTAGTGAGATGACAGATGTTTGCGAGCAGCAGTCAAAAGTTGCTACAAATTCTGCAGAAAATGTTAATGAAATTGCGGAAGGTTCTATGTTAGTAAGCTCTAAGATAGATAAAATAAATTCTAATATGAATATTTTAGATAGCGCAATAAAAGATATAAATGAAAAATCAGATAATGTTTCTTCGGCTGTACAAACTGCGTCTAGCTATTCTGAGAAGGGAAGCGAGGCACTCCATAAAGTTAACTCAAGTATGGTTAATATTAAAAGTTCAGTTAACGATACATCTAAAGTTATAGACAAGCTTGGAGAGCATTCACAAGCAATAGGGAAAATTACAGAAGTAATAAAGGGCATCTCAGAACAAACAAATCTGTTGGCTTTAAATGCAGCAATAGAAGCAGCACGTGCCGGAGAACAAGGAAAAGGATTTGCAGTTGTTGCTGATGAGGTTCGTAAATTAGCAGAACAATCTGGAGAAGCTGCGGGGCAGGTTAGTGCTCTTATAAATGGTATACAAAAAGAAACTGAAAATGTAGCTTTAGTTATGAATAAAGGCATAAATGAAGTTAATGATGGATCTAAAGTAGTGAATGAAGCTAATAGCTATTTTCAATTAATATTTAAATCTATACAAGAAGTTGAATCTAATATGCAGGAAGTAAGTAATGCTATAGATAATATGAATAAAACTGAAAAGGAAGTATTTGTTAATATTAGTGATATTACACAGCTTTCTGAGGCTGTAGCAGGAGAAACTCAAGGAATATCTGCGGCTACAGAAGAACAAGTAGCTTCAATTGAAGAAATGACAGCATCAGTTCAGAGCTTTAGCGATATGGCTACAACGCTTAAAGAATTAACAGATAAGTTTAAGACAAATTAATACTATTTATCTTTAGCGTAAAAAAACTCAATGATAATTGTCTACTTTCCATAAATAAGTGGTTATTTTATTAATGGATTAAAATTTAATATGCTCCCTTTTATGATCGATAGTTTTTTACTGTCTACCATGTAGGGCGCATATCATTAATTTATAGTGCGATAGTCCTTTTTTGCTTATAAATTACGAAATAGTAGTGAAACTATTATATTCTATATTATGAAAATTTTAGTTTGGATAATATAGCTAAAATGAGTTGATGAAACTAATAAATTCTAAATATTCAAGCCTTTGAGCATTTAGATAAGATTGGAAGTTTCTGATAATGAATCTATCTGAACTAGTTAAAATATTATTCTCGCACCACTTCTTATAAAATTTGTATCTATAACGTGCCGCTTCAGAAGATATTGAACAGTATGTTTCTATGTCATGAGAAGATCTAATATTCAACTTATGAAGAATTACTGGATTAGATAATAAAAGACCAGTAAAATAATTTGCTTCAGCCTCCATAATTTTATATTCAGATTCTGACAGGTAGTCATCAAATATTTTAGTATTATCAGATGAATAATGGCTACATAAAATATGACCTAATTCATGAGTTAAAGTCCATCTAATTCTTTCATCAGATTTAAAATCTAAATCATTATAATAAATTATATACTTATTTGAAGGTTTAAAATAATCAGTACATCCTTCGTCAGAAGTTAATATTTCAAAAGTTTCTTCTTTGGTTAGATTGTGATCAAGCATGAATCGATGATAAGAAACTATTTTTATATTATCGAAAGAACCTATTATTTCAAATACGTTTATAGGAAACTTACTAATATTTAATTTTATATAAATATCATTAACTATCTGTTTTATACGCTTATATCTAATCGTCGAAGTACTCATCAAAAGCAGACCTTAAAATTTTCATCATTTTTTCTTTGTTTTTAGGATCCATTTTTCTTCGAGCTCTCTCAATTCTTCTTATATCATCATCGCCAAATCCAGTGTCACTAATTCTCTTATCAGGAAAGTCTAATTCTTCTATATTATCAGACAATAAGTAATCAACAGTAGTATTTAAAGTATTTGCCAACTTAATTAATGTATCATTGCTAGCACCTTGTCTATTTCCTTCTATCATTCCTATAGTAGATTGACTTACACCAATAGCTTCAGCTAACTTTTGCTGTGTAATTTTTCTCTCTTTTCTAAGTAGTTTTACTTTATCACCTAACATTATAAATTCACCTCTTAAGATAATTTTATCATAGTGACCGATAAATTCAATAAAAAAATTAAAAAAATGAAAGTAATTTTATTATTAATCTATAAACCACATTATTTTCATAACATGAGGACAAAATAATTAATAAAATTAACCTTAAAATTAAATAATTAAAGGAGAAAAATATGAAAATGAAGAAATCGGCAATTTTATTAACTGGCATAACAATACTCAGTTTCTTATTAATGAGAAATTTTCATGTTAATAATCTGAAGTGTATTAATCTAATAAAAAAAGAGGCTTTAGCTGTTAATAAAATTAATTATTTTAATATGGAAGTATCTTTACGTAATGAATCAAAACAATACGAAATAATTAATGAAGTTTATAGTAAAGATCATGTGAAGATCAATTACCCTCAAATAAAAAATTATGCTGATGCAGTAAAGCTTGACTCTATAAATAAAGATTTAAAAAATGCAGCCCTAAGTATTGTAAATATATATGTTGAGAATAATACAAATATTAATGATATAAACATGGAAGTAAATTATGAAGTGAAAACTAAAAATAATAAATATATATCAATAGCTTTTAATGGATTAGTAAATATTAAAGGAACAGCATATCCAACTTCAATCTTTTATACGGTTAATATAGATTTAGAGAACGGTTTAACAGTTGGTCTTTCAGAATATGCTAATGTGCAGGGAGTACTAGAAAAATTAAAAAAGTTAGATGATGTTAAAATGCTTTCAGAGGATGATAAATTAATAGAAGTACAGAAGTCTGTTATAAAAAACATTAGTGATGATGAACTTTTAAATATATTAAAAGATGCTGATTTTCACGAGAAAGATGGCGTGATTGAAATTCCAAAGAAAGGAGCTTATAGTTATATGGAAGATAATAAAATAGTAATTAGCATTCCAATGATTCATGCTATAGGAGATCATGCGGAATTTATAATAGAAAAGCAATAGATCTTTAAGTAAAGTTTTTGTAAGATAAAAAATATAGTTGAGATTGATCGCCTATATTTTTCAATTCATTGATGCTGTTTAATAGCCTCCGCCAGTAACATTTTTGAAAACTTATAATTCTAGTTTTTGAGCTTTATACATTTGAATAGTATAGAAAATGTAAGTAAATTATTAAAAATTAAGAATTTAGTAATAAGAATATATTACTATTATATGATATAATTGGATAATAGATTTTGATGCAGATAATTATTTATTCAATTAAAATATATAATTTGGAGGGCGAAATATGGCAAGTGTATTGAATGATGAAGAAATACTATGTTCTATTAATTCTTACAAAGATATTAAAGCTTCAAGTAAAGTAGCAAATACGTTGGTTAATTTGCTAGCACAGGGAGTTGCAGGTGGAGTAGTAAATGATTTTAAATTGATTCTTACTCCTAAAAATTTATATATACAGGCTATTACTCATGCTGTTTGGGGAGGGCTATCTGATATTGCTTATACAGATAAAATATCAAGAGAAAATATAAAATCATTTAATGTCAAAAATGAAGATGCAAAAGAATATATTGAAATAATAACAAAAGATGATAAAGTAGCAAACTTTATTAGAGATAATGAAAAAAAGAACGATTTAGCATTAGTGATGTCGTCAATTTTAAAAGAAGGTAAATAAAATTCAATTGAAAAATCATTGAGAAAGTCATCTTGTATGGAAATGTCATTTAGTTAACTAAATGACATTATTTATATAGTGGCTTT
This sequence comes from Clostridium sp. MF28, assembly GCF_002969175.1. Lineage (NCBI taxonomy): Bacteria > Bacillati > Bacillota > Clostridia > Eubacteriales > Clostridiaceae > Clostridium > Clostridium sp. MF28. Next base: position 1,795,759 of record NZ_CP014331.1, on the reverse strand, counting down.
TTTGATATAAGGTGAGTTTTAATGCTATTAGCCTAAACTATATATAGCTGCTCTTAAGCAGAAGTAAATCGCGTTTTGCTGATTGTAGTCTTAAACTTATAAATTGTACAAAATCTTAATTGGAATTTATAGTAATTATAAAAGTACGATCATTAAATACTAAATAAATCTTGTAGATTTATTCTCTTTTAAGATATAGTCACTTCTCCATTTCCAACTACAACTATTTTATATCCATCTTTAAGCGGAAGTAAATTATATTTCTGTGATTGAGGTCTCAATCGTAAAGACTGTATAAAATTTTGTTCGGAATCAAAAACAAGTATGTAAGCACGCTCATTATAAGAATCATTTTGAATAGTATAACTTGTATTAGGAGATAGTTTTAAATCTTCTAATGTGTAGAACCCCTTTTTTAAAACTCTAGATATGGACAGAGCCTGAATTGTTGAAATATTTAATGACAAAAATAAGAAAAATAATATTGAAACAGTAAATTTTTTCATAGATATGACCACCTTTATATTTTTTGCTAAAGTAAACTAATCTATATACTCTAAGAAATAGTAATTTCACCATCTCCAATTATTATTATCTCATATCCAATTTGGATAGGTGGTAAAGCATATTTTTCTGATTTAGGGACTAATCTTATAAATTCCTGAACAATTTCATTTGAATCAAAAAGAACTACAGAAACATATTCAGTGGGAGAGGTATTTTGTATTGTATGCAGAGCATCAGGGGATAAATTTAAATCTTTTGTTGTATAAAAACCCTGTCTAAGAATTCTAGGCTGATCGGCAGAAGCCGTTATTGTTATATTAAATAATAAGAAAATAAAAAATATAATGCTGATTTTTCTCATTAAAGTAATCCACCTTTCTAAATTGAACCGTAAATATATTTTATTTTTTGAAGATAAAAAAAATATATTCACAAAACATAATTTTAAATATTTTAGTTCTTTGCTCAGTAACAATGCATTTCCAATTTTCATATTATGTTATGAAGAATATGCTGCAGATGTAGCAGGGAGGGAAATTAATGACTGAAGAGCAATTTGTGGTGTTTCATATAGGAAAAGAGAGGTATGCGGTGCCAATAGAACAAGTTAATGAAATTATTGGTTATGCGGCTCCTACTAAAATACCATTGAGTAGAGAATATATACTAGGAGTCATAAATTTAAGGGGAAGAATAATACCGATAATTAATTTAGGTCAGAAGATCTGCATAAAAAATAAAAAAAGAAATGATGAACAGAAAATAATAATTATTGAAGATAGTGAAGGAGCTTTTGGTGCTATCGTTGATGAAGTAGAGGATGTTACAAGGATTCCAAAAGATAGTATAAAAAAGATTAATTATGATGTATGTAACGGAAATGAATATATAATTGGAATTGCCAAACAAGATAATTATCTAATAGTTATATTAGATTTAAATTTATTTTGGAGGAAGTGTTCAAATGAAATTTACAATCAGAAATAAACTTATTGCTTCATTTGGGTTAATAATTTTGCTAACGTCTTTTTTAGGAGTGTATTCTATAATATCAATTAAAAATGTAAAAGATAAAGCAAGTGAAATTGCAGAAGTTTGGTATAAGAGGAGCGAATTGGCTCATACTATGGATCAAAATATTTCAGAATATAGACTTAGAGAATACAGACATGTACTAGAAGATGATCCTGACTTAATGAACGCTACAGAAAAAGAACTTCAAGATTTGAGAGAAGAGTTTGAAGATGAATTAAAAGAATATCAAGGAACTATGATATCAAGCGATGATATGGAGATATTTAAAGAAATTAAAGAGTATTATCCTAAGTATTTTGAAACTAGCAGGAAGACTATTCAATTAAGTAGAGAATCTCAAAATAAGGATGCATTTAATTTAATGTATGGAGAATCTAGACAGGATTTTGAGAATGTAAATAGCGCAATTGAAAAACTTGTTCAATATAACCAGGAACAGGCGAATTTGGCCAATATACAAAATGATCAAATTTATAATCACTCAAGATTAATGCTCACACTGAACGTAATAATTATAATAATAATCAGTCTTGTAGTAACAATATCTATAATAAATATTATTACAAAAAGAATAAACTTTTTGGTTAAATTTATTAATAAAACTGCGAATTTAGATTTAGTATTTGACCAAGCTGGTTTGAATATAATAAAAAGATATAAGGACGAATTTTACGATATGGGTATTGCAGTAGCAAACATGAGAAGAACACTAAGAGAACTTGTGGAAAGTATTAAACAGAACTCCGTAAATGTAGCATTAAATTCTGACGTTTTATCAAATATAATATCTGAAACATCTCAGTCAATAGAGGCTATAGCGAAGGCAATTGATGAAATGGCACAAGGTTCTACTGATCTTGCAAGGAATACTGAAACTGGAGTAGATAAATTAGAGGTTTTAGCAAAAGAAATTCATGATTCGGTAGAAAATACTAATTCAGTGAAGAATTATATAGAATTGGCGTTAAAATCAAATTTGGAAGGTATGGAGAATATAAATAAATTAAAAAGTGTTGTAGAATCAAACCATAAAGTAGCGGAAAATATACTTGATCAAGTTAGTGTTTTAAATAACAAATCTCAATCAATTGAGAAAATAACTGACGCAATTAAGGGCATTACATCACAAATTAATATATTGTCTCTTAATGCAGCCATAGAAGCAGCAAGAGCGGGAACACAAGGAAAGGGATTTGCTATTGTGGCTGAGGAAATTAGAAAACTTGCATATGAAGCCGCTGATTCAACAAAAGAAATAGATGCTATCGTTAGAGAGGTTAAGAAGGAAATAAATAAAACTAAATCAGAAATGATAACGGTAGGAAATATGGTAATTCAAATGGGTGAGGTATCAAATGATACTGAAAAGGCATTTAAAACTATAGAAAGTTCAGCATCTAATGTGGTTAAGCAAATAGATAGGATAGTAGTTAGTATAAATAGTATAGACAATAATAAAAATGATGTTATAGGAAGTATAAGCGATATGTCTGCAATAGCAGAAGAGTCAGCTTCTACTACGGAGGAAATATCGGCATCCATAGAACAACAGTCTGCAAGTATGGAACAAATAAATCAATCTGCAAAAGATTTAAAGAATGTTTCCATAGAGCTGCAAGATTTAATAGCTAAATTTAGAACTTAAACTAATGATGAGGTGTAGTAGGTATGAAGATTCTACACCTTAAATTTTTTTGAAGTATATGGAAGTTAATAAACAATGAAAGGAATGTTTACCAAATGTGTTATAATTGATAATAATAACAAAAGTTAAAGATATAATTTAAGCTTATGGGGGGCAAAAAATGCAAAACATATATCTTTTTATTTCTACTTTATTTGCATATTTTACGAAAGGTATAACTGGCTTTGGAAATACACTTGTTATGGGTTCGTTATTTTCCTTTGTAGTATCAAATAGGTTAACAACACCAGTAGATCTTCTCTTTGGAATTCCAACAAATACATATATGGCATGGAAAGAAAGAAAAAATATCTCTTTAAAAATTGTCATTCCATTATCTCTCATGCTGCTGGCAGGTATTGTACCTGGAACATTACTATTAAAGGCTGGAAGCGATCGGATATTAAAATGTATACTAGGTGTTGTAATTGTTGGAATTGCAGTAGAAATGTTAACAAGAAAGCCTAGTAAAATTCAAAATAAGAAAGCTAGCATTATTTTTCTCATAGTAATAGGAGTAATTTCAGGAATATTAGCTGGGCTTTATGGAATTGGAGCACTTTTAGTTGCATATGTCAGTAGAACTACAGAGAATAAAAATGAATTCCGCGGAAATATTTGTTGTATTTTTTTAGTAGATAATATATTTAGATTTTTCTTATACTTATTTACAGGAATATTAACTAAGGAAGCATTAATTATGGCTTTATGTCTTTCTCCAGCAGTTATTATTGGAATGATTATAGGAGTTAAAGTTGATTCAAAGATGGAAGAAGAAACAGTTAAAAAATCAGTAATTGCTTTACTTATAGCAAGTGGAATGATTTTATTTTTAAAGAGCTTTTTTAGCTAATAATGCATAACCCAAATAATAAAAGGACATTAGATATATCATTATTAAATTAATTTTTAAAATTAAAATTAGAATATTTAAGTAATATTAAAAACATATAATAAAGTAATGAAAACTATGTTATAATTTATATAGTATAGTTTTTACTATTGGATAAAATATATTAAATTTAAGGGGGAGTTAAATGACGAAAAAATATAATGATATTTGGGTTAAAGCAAGCAGAATACTATTTATGATAATAGGTTCGATTTTGGTAGCAGTAGGTTTAGAGATATTCTTGATACCTAATAATATAATAGATGGAGGTATGACTGGAATATCAATTATGGCAAGCTATCTAACAAAAGTACAACTAGGAGTATTTACATTTCTATTTAATTTACCATTTGTTATAATAGGATATAGGCAAATAGGAAAAACATTCGCTATTTCAACTATATTTTCAGTAATATGCTTGTCAGTTGTAGTAACATTGCTTCATCCAGTTCCAGGAATAACACAAGATGTACTTTTAGCCACTATATTTGGCGGAATTATAATAGGAGTTGGAGTAGGCTTGATTATAAGAAATGGTGGTTCTTTAGATGGAACAGAAATTGTAGCTATAATATTAGAAAAGAGAACTGCATTTTCTATTGGGGAAATAGTTATGTTTTTTAATCTTTTCATCTTAGGTACTTCGGGCTTTTTATTTGGATGGGATAGAGCAATGTATTCTTTAATAGCATATTTCATTGCTTTTAAAACCATAGATATAACAGTTGAAGGCCTTAATGAGTCAAAAGCAGTAATAATTGTATCGGATAAAAATAATGAAATATCAGAAGCAATAATGGCTAGGCTTGGTAGAGGAATTACTTTGTTAGATGGAAAGGGCGCTTATAGTGGCACAGAAACAAATGTTATTTATGTGGTTCTATCAAGGCTTGAAATAGCAAAGCTAAAAAATATTGTCCATGGTTTTGATGAAGATGCATTAGTTACAATTACAAGTGTTGAAGGAACGGGCAAAAAATACGCAAAGAAAGCTATACATTAATTTATAGCAATCATAAAATATAATAAAAATATGTTAAATAATTGCATAAGATTATAGACTTAAAAGAGCCGAAATTAATTTTAGTTTTGGCTCTTTTTGCGTTCTTATTTACAAAATACCCTAAAAGTAGTAATATATATGCGAACGTATGTTTGTAATAGCGTCGTCTGATAATTTAAATATGTTTAGGTATTATATTGAAATAACCAACTTTAAACATTAAATGACATTATATATAAAGCTATAGGGAGATGGTTCTATGTTAACAGAAAAACAACAAGAAATATTGGATATTATAAAAAACTATATAGGCAAAGAGAAGATATCTCCAACGGTCAGGGAAATTGGAAAGTTAGCAGGATTGGCATCTACGTCAAGTGTGCATGCGCATATAGAGCGATTGGAAAGGAAAGGATATATATATAGAACAGGTAATTGCCCAAGAAGTATTCGAATAAAAGATAATATTTAATTAAAATATATATTAGTGAGCATGAAAGTTCAGATAAATTAATAAAAACTTTGATTGAAACTAATGAAATCTGAAAATAAAAACAGGGAAGATTATATTAGAAACATATCTTCCCAAGAAAATTGATATTTTATTAATATGTAGAATTTTAAAGCTTTTATAATATAAGAATATTCAAATGAATTTTAGATATTTTTTTGATTTGCTAGGAAAAGGTGATATTACCGCCTCCAATAATTATTATTATGGAACCAAATTCTAAAGGCTTTACAAGGTAATCAGGAGAATTAGGTTCAAGTCTCAAAAATTCCTGCATTTGTTGATTTGAGTCAAAAATAATGATAACAGATCTACCAGTAGGGGATGTATTTCTAACTTTATAAGTAGTATTTGGCATTAAGCCTATATCCTTAACTCTGTAAAAGCCTTCGGTTAAAGTTTTAGGATTGGGATCAGCATAAGCGCTCTTTATATCCATACTAAGAGACATAAATAAGAAAACAGAAAATATAATAATAAATTTTTTCATTGGTACAACTACCTTTCATAGTCTTATCTATAGAATCGAACTATTCTTTCTATTTTCCTTTAGTATGCGATTATTAAAAAAATTTATGTATAATTTACTTAGTGAAAGTGCGGTAGAAGACATAATATGCCTTAGAAAAGGATAGATTTACATTTTAGATTCTAGTTAACTAGGTAATCAGTAATAGATTATAGAAACTTAATCGTAACATAGATTAATAAATAAATGAGTTACTTTCAAAATGAGTATAAAATTTCATTTACAAAATATGTTATAATTAATTCGTTATAATAACTTTTGTGAGTTCAGTATTTGGATAATAGATAGAATGTGTTAAGGAGGCATTTAATATGGAAGTTGCAACTGGTGCAATCCTAGCATTAATACTTATAGTAATTGGAATGTTTTTTGGAAGAATTGTAGATTTTAATTGTATAAAATCTTGATTTGTGAAAGCAATTATAAACTAGTTTTTTAGTAGTTTGGTAGGTTCTATTATATAGATATTCCATAATCCTATTGTTTTTGGAATAGGATTATGAAATATCTAAAAGTTGATCAGTTTATTTTAAGGATATTAATCAATAAATTCAACTTCTAGCGGGTTTCTATCTACTATTTTTCTATATTTATATTTTGGATAGCCAACCATGACAGCTCCTGTTATAACTTTGTTATCAGGAATTTGAAGCAGTTCTAGTAGTGGCTTATAGTTTGAAAAAGCACACATTTCAAATAATCCAGCCCAGCATGAACCTAATCCAAGAGTAGTGGCAAATAATTCAAGATATGAGAATGCAGAAATAGTATTTTTTATTCCATTTTTGAAGTCTTTTGTAGATGTTGCTAATATTATGTGTGGAGCATTACGTAAAATTGAGTCTTCACCAGCTTCTCTATAATTTTTAACATGTCTTGAAAAGCTCCAATGTGGCGATGGGGAATTTTTTAGTTGATATTCCATCCATTCTACTACTATGTTTGCAGCTTGTTGTAAAATCTTTTTATTTTTTATTATAATATATGAAAGTCCTTGGGTATTACTAGCTGTAGGTGCAAAACGAGCTATGTTAACTAATTTTAATAGTGTTTGTTGAGGAACTTGAGCTTCTTTGTAGCAGCGGATTGAACGGCGAGACCTAAGAAAAGATTCGGCGGTGCTAGAATCTATAATTGGAAATGATTCTAAATCCAATTGATTAGATAAAGGTGTTTTAACATTATCTATTGAACTAGAGGGACATACTGCAACACAATGGCCACAGGTAATACAATTATCTGGGTGAATAGCTATTGGTCCATTTTCATTCATAGATAAAACTCCACTTGGGCATACATTTGAACAAAGTCCACATTTAACACATGTTGATTGATTTACAGTAATTAATTCCATTGATATCACTCCTATTTGAGAATACTTAATAAAATCCTAGATTAATTATTTTAGGATACTTACAAAATATAATTTATACGTTATAGGAATTATTATCAAGAACGCACTTTTTAGTAACGTAGTTACTATTTATATACTTAAATTAAAGAGGTAGTCAAAATGATGAGATTTAAAGGAATTGAATATAATTGCTCTATGGAATTAACTTTAGATATTATAGGAGGAAAATGGAAGCCAATAATTATTTGGCATTTAGGTAAAAGAACCATGAGATTTAATGAATTAAAAAGAAGTTTACCTAATATTACACAAAAGATGTTAACTCAACAGCTGAGAGCTTTAGAGGATGATGAGTTGATTAATAGGATTGCTTATAATCAAGTACCACCTAAAGTTGAGTATTCTTTAACTAACTATGGAAGAAGCCTTCTGCCTATTTTAGCTAATTTGTGTGATTGGGCAATTGATTATTCAAATACTGTTGAGGAAAAGAATATGCTTAAGGAAAAAATATAATAGGAAATTAAATGAAATTTAGAATACAGTTCTCTTATGTAGGAATACATTGGGATGGGGGGACTCCTACAACGAGGAGTCCGAAAAATAATTATGAAAACTTAATTTATGTCACATAATTAGTATTGCACATATAGAGAGAAATATTCAAAATAGGAATAAAAAATTGAATATTTTTAGATGTGGATTCTTGAAAGATGATTTAATTAAGAGCAATAAAGATAATAGCTAAAAATATTTGTATTTACTTATGTAAAATATTTATTGCTATAAAGTGTTTCTGCATTTTGTAAGATAGATACATTATGCATATTTGATAAAGTTGATATAAGCAAAGATTTACCGAGAACTATAGGCGATTGGATACTAATTGTATATACCAAAATGGAAAATAAGTATTTATTTGATAATTTGAGATTGTAATTAATATATAATTATTATAAAAATATAAAAAATAGAGGTAGTATCAGTGGGGGACACTAACGATACTGCCTCTATTTTAATTAAGATATTACTCTTTTCATATAAAAGTATTGACCATGTTTAAGTAAAATATACAATTACAACAAAAAATTTAATTATCATTAATTAAGTTAATATCAGAACTAATTATCATTATAAAAAGCATGATTGATATAACTAAGAAGAAAGTTCTAAGTGAGGAAGTACATATGCATAGGTACGTGTAACATAATTTATCATTTGCTCATAAAATATATTACAGTCAGTAAACTTATGATAAAGAGGAACTGAAATTATGTCAATTTAAACAAAGGAAATTGAAGTTACTACTGCAGAGAATCAATTTCAAGCTGAAATAAGTGATGGCAACATTGTTGATTCTTTATTTCAAAACTCTATACAAATATCGAAGACTGGTCCTGCATATAGCAGAGTTGGAGATATAGTAACTTACACCTATGCTATTACTAATACAAATCTACTAGGAGATGGAACAAATTTTTTGATTTAGCATACATTTATATAATTAGGGTGAGAAATATGTATACAGAAAGAACTTTAATAAGATGTATATTCAAGTACAAAGGAAAAAAATATAATATTGAGGATATAATGCCACATTGTTTAGAAAAAGAAAGCTTACTATTTTTATATGAACACGGGAATTATTCAGATGATATCTATAGAGCATCTTTAATAAGAATAAGATATGGTGATGATGAGATTCCTAAATTACCAAAAGGAAGTAATGAAATTGAGTTAGTAGATATTGATATAAATTGTAATTAAGCACCACAAATGTAGGTGCTATTTTAATGTTTAAAACTATGATACGAATTTTAGGTTGAAGTTCGAAGAGTATAATAATAAAAATACAGAATAACTGAACATTATGAATACAAAAGAATATAGTTAGAAAGTAAAATACATTATATGGAATATGTGGTATAATGAATTCAATATGTTAATATTAAGAGCTGTTAATTTAGAGAAAAAGGTATTGTTAGATGTTTCGTATAGTACATAAAATTAATAAAGCAGTATAAATTTATAGCTCCACAGGTTATAAGGTGTTATGTATCTTAGTTAAATAAATTAAAGAAATTTTTTGTAACAGGGGGGTAACCAATGAAAGTAGCAGTCTTATTAGATATTCATGGAAATGGAGTAGCATTAAAATATGCCATAAGAGACTTGAAAGAACTAGGGATTAGCAAAATTGAAATAGTTAATGAGCCTCTTTTTAGAGGAGGCTCATTAAATGGATTACAATGAAGGGAAAGTTATAATTTATCCCAGGAGTATTATATGGAGTTAAGAAATAAATATTCATTATAAGGAAATTATTATTGCTATAAGATAATAATTATGATTTGAATAAATTTAAGAGTGAGAGCTCTATTGCTGAATAGTGATTGCTATTTCACCTTTTCCAACTATAGCAATACGATCATCATCTAAAATAGTACCTAAATTTACAGACTCATTTGCAGTATCAAACTTTTTATAAAAAATTTCATTACCATTTGGGTCAAATATTATTAGGCTTGCAATCTCATCTGGCGTTGTAAGCATGCCTGTGGCTTTAACTTGTTGCGTATCTGTAATATCATATACCCCTTCTTTATATGTATTTGACTCGAAAATTGCTTTTGCGCTGTGTATAGTAGATACTATTAATATCAAAAGTGCTATTAAAAAAGTTCTTAGTTTCATTTGTACTAGCCTCACTTCCCTATATTTGAATTGAATAAAAAATTATGTTAATAATACATGACGTGTCAATATACTGTTATTATGTGAATACTTAGTTAGACTATTCATAAGTAGCAATTGTTGAAAATAAAAAAAGCTCTCATGTTGAGAGCTTTGGAGATTTAAATTGTGTTCATTTAGGATATTTGTTTTTTAATTGCCAGAACTGACCCTCTTTACGAGGGCAGCTGTTAATTAATAGATTAAAATAAAATTCAGATTATAATCTTTTCAATAGATAGTATATGAAGTTACAATTTAATTATTCAAATCATTAATTGGTAATTTATGCAATTAAGATTGTTTGCAAAGCTGATAGTTAAAAATTGTTGACATCAAAATTAGGGTTGGAAATAAAGAGATGTTTTATTTAAAGAAGGGGGAAGAGCAATGGAGGTTAAAAAGATCATAAATGACAAAAAGAAGTTTCTTGATTTATTGATGTTAGCAGATGAACAAGAAGATATGATTGATAGATATCTAGAGAATGGAGAAATGTTTTCTTTATATGATGATGATTTAAAAAGCATTTGTGTAGTAGTAAAAAAAGATAGTAATATATGTGAATTAAAGAATATGGCTACATATGAGAAATATCAAGGAAAAGGATATGGGAAAAAGCTTATAAGATACATCTTAGATTATTATAAAGGAAAGTGTACAACTATGATTGTTGGGACAGGCGATAGTAATCTAACAATTCCGTTTTATGAGAACTGTGGATTTCGTGTATCACACAGAATTAAAAATTTTTTTACAGATAACTATGACCATCCAATCTTTGAAAATGGAATACAGCTCGTTGATATGATTTATTTAAAAATAGACTTATAGAAAATGAAATAGAAGAACCTAAGGCGAAACTACAATTTTTTAATAATTGGCTATCTTTATTAAATTTGTTGCTAGAATTATGGATTATGAGGAATATACTAGGAGGCACATAATGATAATAGAAGATAAAATAATAGACGGTAAAAACTTAAGATGGATACTTAGATGTCCTAGAAAAGCGGATGCAAATGAGTTGTCTAAATTAAGAGGTCAGATTGATGGAGAAACAGAAAATCTTGATAGAGAATCAGGGGAAGCGTTCTTAACTCCAGAAGATTTTGAAGGAATTATTTGTGAGGATAATACTTCTAAGATAAATCTATTTTTAGTTGCTGAAGTGGGCGGAAAAATTGTGGGATTTTCACGCCTAGAAGGAAATAAGTTACTTAGATTCAGACATAAAGCAGAGTTTGGAATATGTATATTAAAGAAATATTGGGGATATGGAATTGGGAGAGTAATTCTAGAAAATATTTTAAGATATTCAGATAGTTCGGATATTAAAAAAGTATCATTGTCTGCAGTTGAGACAAATACTAAGGCAATTGAATTATATAAAAGCTATGGCTTTGTGCAAGAAGGTTTATTAATAAATGATCGTATTCACAAAGATGGAAAATATTATAATACAGTCATAATGGGAAGAATAAATAGCAACAATTATTAAAAATGTAATGAGGTCGTATAAATAAAGAATTATAGTTTTATTTTCTTTCTTAAAACTTTATTAGAGGTTTTAATTATTATATTATAGTTTTTTGAGTCACTTATTGCTCCAACATTTTCAAAAATAGCATAACCAGTTACGGAAGTATGTTCAGGTATATTTGTATTATTTAGAATGTTTTCTAATAATACGTTTGAATCGAGAGCCTTAAGGTTATTTTTAGCAGATTGTGTTGTTGGAAAAGTTGCTAAATGTGATTTAAATCCAGAAGTTAATTTTACTTTTATAACATCTATTGGATTAGATGAGTTATTTTCTATAGTTAGATTTATAATTGCTATTTTATTGTTTTTATTATAGTAACTTTTTGAGTTGTTGCAAGACAGTTTTAAGTTAGTATTAATTATTAAAAAAGCTTTATAAGCTAGTAGAAAAGTATCAATCGTTAAAAATATAAGTAATAAAGGAATAAAAATATTTAAGTTCGACATTATAAATCCAGTCATTCTTTAGCCACCTTTCACAATGATTTTATCATATATTTAGATAAAATAGAAAATCAAAGTTTAAATTTCAAGAAATGGAGATATTAACAATGAAGATTATTGAAAAGAATCCAAGTGATCCTGATTCCATACGTTTAATGGATGAATTGTCTAAAGAACTGGAATTTATAACTGGAGATAGCGGAAAAAATTCCTTTAATCCAGAGGATGTATGTGTTACCCGGTCCTTGTTTGTGGTTGCATATGATGATAATGGAGAGGCCGTAGGATGTGGAGGAATACGGTATATTAATAAAGATATAGCGGAAGTTAAGCGGATGTTTGCGAAGATTAAGACAATGGGTGTTGGAAGTGAAATACTATCATATTTAGAGCTTAAGGCAAAGAAAATGGGATACTCTGTTATTTGGCTAGAAACTAGATTAATAAATGAGCAAGCAGTAAATTTCTATAAGAAAAGAGGGTACCATCAGATACAGAATTATGGAAAATACAATGGAAATTCTAAAGCAATCTGCTTTGAAAAGAAGGTTATCTAATAATATAATAATATGAAAATCAGTTTATTATACTTAATATAAGCTAACTGGTTTATTTTATAGAGATTTGTATAAAATTTAATATTAATAAAAGCCAAAATAAATATTTTCTTTCACTGATGATAACAATAATGTTAAACAAAAGTGAAAGAGAGGATTTAAAATGAATATATCAAAGAGAATATTAGCAATCCTAGAGATTATATTTATAGTTACTGCAATGGAGGTATCAGTATGTGATGCTAGAGTTATTGCGGGAACAAATGGGTTAAGTCAGAGATCTGTAATGATAGATGTAGTGCTGTATAATTTTAAGGATAAATATGTCTCTTTAGTTATGGAAAACTTAGAAGAAATTCAAAAGCAAAATGAAGGAAAAGTAGTATTTAGATTTTATGATGGAAAGGGTAACCAATCAACACAAGATGAAGTACTAAGCAATTTGGTCAGTGATAATGCAGATATTCTAATGGTAAATTTAGTTGATACAAGGGCTACACAGGATGTTATCAACAGATTTAAGTCTAAAAATATCCCTATAATTTTTTTTAATAGAGAACCAGTATCTGTTGATGCGCTTAGGTATTATGGAAAAGCTTATTATGTAGGAACAAATGCTAAAGAAGCTGGAGAGATGCAAGGAAAAATTATTGTTGATATATGGAATAAGGATAGAAAGTTTATAGATAAGAATAATAATGGAGTCTTGCAATATGTTATGCTAGAGGGAGAACATGGAAGTATAGAGGCACGTGAAAGAAGTGAGTCTTCTATTGGAACAATAAATAAAGCAGAAATAAAAACTGAGCAGCTTGCATTAAAAGCTGCTGATTGGCAAAGAGACTTGGCCAAAACAAATATTAGTTCACTACTTCTGCAATATGGTAAGAATATTGAGGCAATAATTGCAAATAATGATGAGATGGCTATAGGAGCTGTTGAGGCATTGCAAAACAATGGATATAATTTAGGAGATAAAAATAAGACAATAGTTGTTGTTGGAATTGATGCTACAGCTGAGGCACAAGAATTAATTAAAAAAGGTTTTATGGCAGGTTCTGTTATGCAAGATCCATATGAAATGGCAGAAGTGAGTTATGTAATAGGTATGAATGTATTTGAAGGTAGAGATCCGCTTTATGGTACTAAATATAAGTTTGATGATACAAAAGTTGCTATCCGTTTGCCATATCATGAATATGCTGCCTAAAGTGATTTAGATAGGAGCTTCTGATTAAAAAAATGAGAAGTTGGTTTTTAGTAAATAGGGAAGGAGTTTATTATGTTTAAGAGACCTAGTTTTTCTAATGGAACGCTAAAAGCAATACAGTGTATTTGGTGGGCCGTTAGTTTATTAATTGCAATGGTTTTAAAAGATAATTTAGATTTGAAATTGTGGGAGTATCTTTGTATAGCGGTACCACTAATTTTAATTGGAGATGCTCTAATTAGAAAATTTACTAAAGGTAAGATATAATTAATTATGGGAATTATATACATTTAAAAATAAAATCTAGTAATATTTAATGAAGAAAATTACATGTTTGGTTGTTGCAGATTAATGATACAAGCTAGTGATTTTATCAAGTATTTAAGTATCTTCATTATAAAAATATTGAAATAATAACATGTATAGACCTCGTTAATGAATATATATTAAAGATAGTAATTTTGATTTTAAGAGGTTTAGGATGATGTTAGAAATAAAAATAGTATTCAAAAGTGGATATATCGGGTATTTTACTCCTTTAACTGATGAAGAACCAACAGAAGAGAATATATTAAAATTAAGAGAACTTATAAGGAATGCAAAGCAACAGGGAATGAGAGGAAGTTTTGAATTAAAAGAGTTAAAAACAGGTTGTATAACTGTAATAGATATTCAAGAGGTTGCCGCATTTGGCACTAAATTAATAGAAAAGACAGGGATGAATAATGAACAAGGTAGCATAAGAATACGTAAGAAAAAGAAAAAAGCTTAAATTTACAATAAACATGAAGCCTATTGATAAAACTTAATTAATAATTTATAGACAGAGGGACTGTCCATTAAGTAAGGCATTCACAAAGCATAATGAAAATGGTTTTATTTTGGTAGGAAATAAGGAGAAAAAAATGATTAAAGATTTTAAATTGGATAATTTGGATAAGGTAATGGAAATATGGCTTGATACAAATATAGAGGCTCATGATTTTATACCTAAAGAATATTGGAAGGATAATTTTGAATTAGTTAAGCAAATGCTTCCGTCAGCAGATATTTATATATTTGAAGAAAATAATATTATAAAAGGATTTATAGGAATAGTAGAACAAAATTATATAGCTGGGCTTTTTGTAAAAAAAGAATATCAAAGAGAAGGTGTTGGTAAGAAGCTTATAGAGTATTGCAAATCTAAATATGATAATCTTATATTGCACGTATTTACAAAGAACGTAACTGCAGTAAATTTTTATATGAAGAATAATTTCAAAGTTATAGATGAACATATAAATGAGGATATAAAAGAAAGTGAGTATACAATGGCATTTGGAGAGAAATAGCTCATAAGTTTTATTAGTATGCACATGCATTGATAAAAAATATTAACTTTCAACTTTAAGGAAGATAAAATAAAAGTTTTAAGTACCATATTTTGAAGTGAGTTTGTAGTACTTTTTTAGGCTAATAAAAATTTAATTTATGATAATTGTAATTTAGGATTAAGATTAAATTAATTTTTTTCGGCTATAATTAAAACACTTTGAAGCAATTAAAATTAATAATATACTAGTACTAAGATTTATTATACTGGAATTAGTTGCTGATAATTAGTAAGTATAAGAAATAGAGGTTGATAAAATGAAAAAACAATATCTAAAAAGATTAGTTGCAATTGGTTTAATATCTACAAGCGTTTTAGCGGTAGCTCCAATTAAAGCATTTGCAGCTTGGAAACAAGATAATGTTGGATGGTGGTATACAGAAGGAAATGAATATGCTACAGGTTGGAGAAGCATTAATGGAGAATGGTATTATTTTGATGGCAATGGTTATATGAAAACAGGTTGGGTACAATATCAAGGAAAATGGTATTATCTATATAGTAGTGGTGCTATGGCTAAAAGTACTACAATTGGAAGTTATTCAGTAGATTCAAATGGAGTCTGGATTCAAAAGAATGATGGCACTACTGGAAATACGGCTGCCACTGCATCCACAAATAATAGTACAATCATTACTTCAACAAATGCTGACTCTGAATCTCAAAAGATAAGTGGTGTAACTGGTATAAAGTTTGATGATGTTACAAAAATAGTATTTTATGATGGAAGAGGCGGTAAATCAATAACAATAGGTGATAAAGAGAAAGTTAAAGAATTCATGGGATATTTAGATGGGTATATCATTAAAAAAGCAACAAATGTTGAAGCATCAGATGGATATATACATTCTGCACATTTTTATATAAATGATAAGGATGTAATGGATATAACATTTGTAAATCCTATAATTATCAATAATAATTATTATAACGTAATAAAAGGTGAATTAGACACATATAAAATTGATAAATATCTAAAATCAATTGATTCCTCTTATGTTACAACAAGTGAATGGAATGATACTTATAAAAATCAATGAGATTAGTTAATGTTGTTAAAGCTTAAATATTAGAGTAAAGAATAAATAATAGTATAATAATTATTGAGTTAAACAAAAAAATATAATCATAATGAAAATTAAAAAAATAAGCAAAATAAATGGGCAGTAGCCATAAATTTAGAAGTACATTTTAGTAGATAGAATTATTTATATTTTTACATTAGGTATCTACCGTAAAAATGATATCAAAAATTTGGCTGCTGCCTTTGTTTTTGTATTAAAGAACTAAAGAATATGTCATTAATTTATAACATAAATTTCAGTGAGAAGTGAAGAAAATGTCATTTACAATGATTAATATATTATGGAGTAGTAAAAATGTTACTACAAATGGTTTTTAAAAGATCAATTATATAAATATAAGATAAGGCAGCAATTTAAAAAGCTGCCTTATCTTATATTTAATGTTAGGAGAATAGTAATTCATGTCTAATATAATTATAGACAAAAATAGTTATATATAATCATTAAATAGAATATTAATTTCCATATAATTAAGGATAGCTAATTAAGGAAAGTTATTTATGATTAAAAAAACTATGATTGTTTAGAATATTCATTGTAAGGAATCATAACTGTATTACCTGTCTCATCGAATTTATAATTTGTTCCGTTAAGCGGATTTTGCCCTGAAACAATATTCATTCCTATGGAATAAACTGCATTTGCATAATTAATAGTTAATTAGAAATCGTTATCTATAATTATCAGCACAATAAAAAATATAATGACTAAGCATTTTTAAGTAAATGTTACTGGACTAGTGCCAAAAATTATTATAGATGAACCATAGTCAAGAG
The DNA here is from genome assembly GCF_002969175.1 of Clostridium sp. MF28. Classification (NCBI taxonomy): domain Bacteria; kingdom Bacillati; phylum Bacillota; class Clostridia; order Eubacteriales; family Clostridiaceae; genus Clostridium; species Clostridium sp. MF28. The sequence goes on along the minus strand of NZ_CP014331.1, from coordinate 1,778,519 downwards.
GTTTTATAGTATGTTGAGGCGATTGGGGACCAAGACGTATTAATTCCTGCAACTGCTGATCGCTATCAATAACTATTATAATAACTCTGCTGTTTGGTGAGTCAATTTTAGCAGCCATAGGTGAACCTATTTTTAGGTTTGCATCTCTTGCACTGTATATTCCTTGACTAAGAGTTTTACCAACCTGGCCATAGGCAAGTTGTGATATGGTAGTAGATGAGATTAATAGAAATATAAAAATTAATATAACATATCGTTTCATTAAAACTATCAACCTTTCATAAATTTAGATTATTTAAATAATGTATTAATTATTATGTGAATATTAAGTGAAATTATTCAAAGGAATTAATCAAGAGGTAGTGGATTTTACAATTTGATTAAAGGTAGTTCAATTTAATTTATTAGATAAAGTTAGAGAATTTGTTAGTTCGGGATTATAGCTAAAGAGATATGTATAAATAAGTTAGGAATTTGTGAAATATACATGAAAGAAATTATATTAATAAATTTTAGATATTATAATGTTGTAGGAAATAAATGTATAAACATATTTAAATATAAGTTCATATATTATTAACTAGAATAAATAATACTAAAGGAAGAGTAGAATGCAATCTTCTTACGAAGCTTCAGCTGACAAAATAGAATTTACAGAAATATTAGGTAGGTATTCATTTAAAACATCTATAGATAATGGAGCAATAGATGGAATTGTAAATTTAACTGAGCTAGCTCCAAATGGAGTTGTGGGTCGATATCCGTATATTTATGGATATTATAATGCAAGTATATTGACTTTAACAGGTATATGGTCAACAGTATCTTATCCTTATGCATACCCTGAAAGCGCTTGTGTATTTGGCGCATTTAAATTTTATTTCTATAAAAAGAATGGAAAGATAGGATTTAATGGTACATGGGGATGTGGACGTAATCAATATGGCGGTCTTAATGGTGTTGATTATTGGAATGGTGTGAAAATAGAAAAGTAAAATTGATGATTCACAAATTCATATCCTAATTGATATGATATAGATTATAGATAGTTTTTTGGAGGTTATTATAATGGGTTACTATGTCAAAGTAGAACCAGATGTAAAGATCTATGTAGAAGACCTTAATGAGGGTGCCGATAAAACAATTTTATTTATACACGGTTGGCCAGGAAGTCATAAACTGTTTGAATATCAATTTGATGTTTTGCCAAAGATGGGATATAGATGCATTGGGATAGATACAAGAGGATTCGGAGAGTCAGATAAGCCATATAGGGGCTATAATTTTGATACCTTGTCAGACGATGTTAAATGTGTAATTGATACATTAAAGTTAAAGGATATAACATTAGCAGGACATTCAAATGGAGGTGGAATAGCTGTTAGATATATGGCGCGTCATAAAGGTTATGGAGTATCAAAACTTGCTCTTTTTGGGGCAGTAGCTCCAAGTCTTATTAAACGTCCTGATTTCCCTTATGGTTTAGATAAAGAAACAGTTTTACAGCTCATTGAAGGAACATATACCGATAGACCTAAAATGCTTCAAGGATTTGGAGATATGTTTTTTTATCAACATATAACAGAAGCTTTTTCACAGTGGTTCTTTCAATTAGGATTGCAGGCAGCGGGATGGTCAACAGCAGCAATTGCAAAGGCTTGGATAAATGAAGTTTTCTTTTCTGATTTAGAAGAGATAGATGTTCCAACTTTAATTATTCATGGAATCCATGACAAAATTGTTCCATTCGAATTAGGACAGATACAAGAAAAGATGATTAAGAATTCTAAGCTTATTCCATTCAAATACAGTGGACATGCAGCGTTCTATGATCAACGTGAAGAATTTAATAAAGAGCTAATGAAGTTTATTGGAGAATAAGATTTTATAATTTAAGAAAATATTTCTATAAAAATATTTTGTATGAATAATTACTTTAATGCCGTATGATTCATTAATTTGGATTTGCGGTATTTTTATTTACTGGAAATATTAGAGTCTATATGAATCTAATATTAAAGCTAAGACTTAATATTTAAATATAATACGTTAATTAAAACGAAATTCCTTATATGTAATTATAAAATGTTACACAATATGTAGAAAGTATTTAATGATGAAGAAAAGGGCACGTTTATTTTGAGTAAATATGCAGAATTGCTCGATAAGTTACCTATTAACATAGGAGACCGGTAGTATTACATGGAATATCATGGTAAAATAATGAATAGGTGCAAAAGCACAAATGAAAAAAGCTGAAAATTGGAGGGCTTTATTATGGAATTATATAACTCCTTCGATTTCATTGGGGAACAATCATATATAATGGTAGACAATGGGATCGCTACTGAAATCAGTAAGTTATTTATTGAAATGACTGAATATTCAGAGGAAGAACTATTAAATAAAAATATTAAAGAATTATTCAATATATTGAAAATTGGGCCTAATGCCGATTTTGAAGATATTGATGACAAGAAAGATTACTTTCTATTTACTAAATCATTAGATGCTAGGTTTATAAATATAGATGTGGCAGAAGGTGCAATTGGAAAGGTGTATATTTTCTCAGAAAAACCAAATTCACGTCTAGATGTTAAATTCGCAGCAGTAGACGCTCTATGCGCTCATAATAAATTTGGAATTGCTATTTTTAGTACTCCAGATATAACTCTATTGAAAGCAAATCAAACTTATCTAAACTTTCTCGATAAACCATTTAATAGTATAGAAAATTCAATAGGCAAAAAGTTAAATGAAATAATAAAAGGATGGACTGGAAGCTCATCAGAAGAAGTATGGAAAGGAGTGCTTTCAACAAAGAAACCGTTTTACAGTGATGAATATATATTTGAATTTGAAAGAGGAGTGACGTATTGGAAGGCTAGTCTCGCTCCGGTGTTTGAGGATGGAATTCTAAAATATTGTATTGAAATTACAACAGATATAACAGAAAAAGTTTTAGACAGAAAAAGAATGGAAGAGCAAACAAAGGTCATTAAAAAACAAAATGAACAGCTGATGATGCAGGCAAACCTATTAAATCTTTCTCATGATGCTATCTTAGCTTGGGAGATTAATGGGTCTATTATATATTGGAACAAGGGAGCAGAGGAAAAGTATGGTTATAACAGCGAAGAAGCTATAGGAAGTATTAGTTATGAACTGCTAAAAACTACATTTCCTATTAGCTTTAGCAGTATAAAATCAACACTTTTAAGTGATGGAATTTGGCATGCTGAAATAGAGCAAATTAAGAAGGACGGAAGTAAGCTTTTAGTTGAAACTAGATTGCAGTTAATAGTAGATGAGAATGGAAAGCAAATTGTCCTTGAAACTAATCGTGATATTACAGAGAATAAGAAAATGGAAAAAGAATTACAAATTCAAAACCAAATTATAAAACAGCAAAAAGAAGAATTAGAAATAATAATAGATAATATGGCAGATGGCTTAACTGTTGTGGATAACTGTGGTAAGTATAGAAGAACAAATAAAAGAGTAGAAGAATATACTAAAAAGGTTACTTCGCTTGATAATCCAGTCGATAAAGTTGGTGATTCATTTGAAAGTGGAGAAATATACTATGATGAAAAAGGCAAATGCATTTCACTTGAAGATTTTCCTTCTATGAAGGTCATAAGAGGTGAAAAAGTTAAGAATCAGAGAATAATCATAAAGCACGGAGACGATGCGTCATATTTTGATTTTAATGCAACTCCTGTCTTTGATGAATATGGGAAAGTTAGTTTAGGAATCATTATTAATCGTGATGTGACAGAACAAGTTAATTATGAGAAGCATATTAAAGAACAGAAAGAACTTTTTGAAGCTATATTAGATAATATGCAAGAGTCGATTTATGTATTTGACAAAGATGGTAAGTATATAATTAAAAACAAAGTGGCTAGGAAACGTTTTTCTGGAGAGTTTAAAGAGTTAGGGGAAGGTTATAAAGTTACAGAGCTTTATGATTTAGAAGGAAACAAAATGCCAATAGAGGAAACTCCAATATATCGTGTGAAATCTGGAAAAATAGTAAGAAATAATATTGTGAAGTTTAAAAAAGACGATATGGAATATTACAATATTATTAGTGGAACGCCGATTTATGATAATAGTGGTGATTTTTTATATGGAGTTGTAAGTTTTCTTGATGTAACAGATATGATCAAGAGCCAACAAGATTTACAAGAAGTACAAGAAAAGTTGCTAGCTGTAGAGCGTGAAAAAAACGAAGGACTTGAGCAGGCAATGGAAATGAAAGATGAGTTCTTATCATTTATTTCTCATGAGTTTCGAACACCACTTAATGTAATTAATACAGCTATACAAACTTTAAATTTAGTTTACTCAAATCAAATGACCGAAAAGATAAAAACATATATGGGAACTATCAAGCAAAATACTAATAGGCAATTAAGATTAGTTAATAATATTCTTGACATCACTCGTGTTAATGCTGGCCGGATAACGATAAATAAAAAAAATATAGATATAGTTTTTCTAACAAAAGCTATAACTGAATCTGTATATGAATTTGCATCAAAAAAGGGTGTAAGGTTAACATTCGTATCAAAACTTACGAAAAAGATAATAGGGATTGATGATGAAAAATATGAACGAATCATTTTAAACCTTCTTTCCAATGCGATAAAGTTTACACCAGAAGGAAAATCTATTATTGTAAATTTACATTCTGCGAAAACTAATATATGTATTGAAGTAAAAGACAATGGTATAGGTATACCAAAAAATAAGATAGATGTAATATTTGAAAGATTTGGGCAGGTAGAGAGTTCTTTATCAAGGCAGGCAGAAGGAACAGGTATAGGTTTGTCATTGGTAAAGAGATTTGTTGAAGCACTAGGTGGGAGTGTAAGTGTAAAAAGTAATTTAGGCAAAGGTACAACTTTTAAAATATTACTTCCTAATGAGAAAGTAATAGAAGAAAAAAATGAAAAACCGATGATTGATTTAATGACTGATAATAGACTTGTTCAAACTACCAATATAGAATTTTCAGATATATATTTATAACTAAAGGTATTTAGATATGAGTGTTTTATGGTGTAAATAATACATTAATATAGTAAGTATAAAATTATTTGGAGGTGCATTACTATACTTTTTATCGAAAAAATAATAAGGAATAGGAGCTAATAACGCATAATTAAGCTCCTATTCTAATGAAACAAGTGATAACTACCATTTTGAGGAAATGGTCGGGGTGTAGTTAGTGACGGCTATCAGATTGCACTATTATTATGTGAAAGAATGAGATAGATATTCTAATTATATTTTACAATAATTTCAGATTGCAGGGGATTATAGATGATTTAACATAGACTGTTTTAAAGATGGACATTTTGGAAAGAATTAAAATTAATAGACTATGTTAAATCAAAGGAGATAATACAATTATGATGTGTAGTGGAGAGCTATTAGAAGAAAAAGTACAGGAATTTTGCAATAATAACAACAGGGATGAAGGACAAATATGGCAGGTTATAAATAATGTTCATACAAGGACGTATGGACGCAACATAATGTGGGAAAAGGAACAATATCAAAAAGAAAATAATTTGAAAGATATACCAATGGCTGAACAGTTTGCCAAATTAAATTTAGTTTATAGAGCAATAGAAATATTGAAAGGGCTCCAAGAATGTATTAAAAATGGTTGGGAGTTAGAATAGAAAGTCTACTTCAATTAATATAAATATTAAAGTTAAATGGAAAATTAAGATGAAAATCTAAAGCCTAAGTATGGCTTTAGATTATGATGGTTTTGGATAAGGCTTTCAGTTATTTGCTTTCAACCTTGAAATCTCTTAAGCAAGCGACAATATTTCCATTGCCTCGATGAAAATTTACACATTCGCAACACTTACCATGTCTTTCGCAATTAATATTAGAGCATGTACAATTCTTTTCGTTACAACCAGCCATTATGAATTCCCCCTACAATCTAGATAAAATATTTTAATTCATTAACAATTATAAACTAATTTCTAGGAAATATATAGAAAATTGAAGATGATTACTGAAATTTTAATGATTAGAATTTATATGTATGAATTATCATTTAACTTAAAAAAGCTTATTAATTAAAGTTGTATTGTTCATTTTGTAGAGAGCAAAATAATAAATGGACTAACAGGTGATAATAGTATATTATTATTTAAGTCGAAAACTTAAAATAAAGTCATAAAACACCCGGGAAGGTAGATTAAGTTGAAAATACTTAATCTACCTTTATATTTATTTGAACTTAAGATAATGGTTATACAGAATAATGATAAAATTACAATATGTGTTATAATTAAGGATAAGAATGAATTGATTCTAAATGAGGCAAAATTGTTATTTATTGTTTGAAGATTTACTATTATATAAATTGGAAAAATGATATGATGAATTACAGATAAATTAGTGTTATTTCTAAGTGATTTCACTACTTAATCAGAAAGAAATTTGTATGCAATGTTCTAATAATTAAGTTAATTGAAGGAAGGAAATAAATATGGAACTTATTATCCGGAAAATGAAAGAAGAAGATTGGGATAGTGTTGCTGATATTTATATGGAAGGAATAAAAACTAAAAAGGCTACATTTCAAGCAGAAATTCCTAGATACGAAGATTGGGACAAGGGACATTTAAATATAGGAAGGTTTGTCGCTACTAATAGTAATAATAGAATTATTGGTTGGATAGCGCTAAGCCCAACAAGTAGTAGATGTGTGTATAAAGGTGTTGCAGAAGTCAGCATCTATATTAGTGAATCTTGTAGAAGGAATAATGTTGGATATGAACTTATGAATAGAGTAATAGAGGAAACTGAAAAAGAAAATATATGGACACTGCAATCAGGAATATTTTCTATTAATGAACCAAGTATTAAATTACATGAAAAATGTGGTTTTAGAGTTGTTGGAATAAGAGAAAAAATTGGATGTGATGTTGACGGGATATGGCATGATACTATCCTTATGGAGAGACGAAGTAAAATAGTAGGTATATAGAAAAGATGACAGTGCTAAGAGTTAACAGCTATTAATTATAAATGATTCTATATTTTATCTATAGCGATGAATTAGAGAAGACAATATTATTTAAGATAGACTTAAAATATCAATCAATAATACCATATTCTTGATATGTGATATAATAATTACAAGATAAAAAAGAATGAACACAAAAGGAGAGAAGTAATGGACAGTGCAGTTAATCACAACTATAAGAATCAAGGTATAAAATTTTTAAAGGAATGGGTAATTCCAATAGCAGTAGCCCTTATAATAGCTATGTTAATAAAAAATTTCTTGTTTTTTAACATATATGTTCCTAGTGAATCAATGGTACCTACTATAAACGTCGATGATAAGATGGTTGTTACAAAAATATATAATATGGGTAATATTAAAAGAGGAGATATTATTGTATTCTATTCTGATGAATTAAAGAAAACACTTATTAAAAGAGTTATCGGGCTACCAGGAGATCATATTGTAATACATGATGGTGTTGTTAATATAAATGGAAATGATATTAAAGAAGATTATGTAAAAAACAATGAAAAATATAATAGAACCTTTGATGTTCCAGAAGATAAGTTTTTCTTTTTAGGCGATAATAGACCTGATTCTTTGGATTCAAGAAGATGGAAAAACCCCTATATAGATAAAAGTAACATAAAAGGTAAAGCTGTTTTTAGATTTTATCCATTTAGCAAAATGGGCTCATTATCACAATAAAAAATAAGAATAAATAACATATTAAAAATCGCAGTATTCATAATAATATATTTTACTTAAAGTAGTGGATTTTGATTTTTCTATCTATCTACTTTAAAAAGAATAGATTGTAAGTGAATTTGTGATTTTTTATTATTTAGCTTTAAAATTTTAAAAATAGTTTGGAGTTAATTAACAAATAAAATTGTTGTAGATGAGACTAAAATATAGAAATCTAATCTAAATATATATAACAAATAATTAAAAATAATATAATAGAATAATTGGAGGAGAGAATGAAAAGATTAAATTTTATATTACCAACTTTAGAAGATAAGAAAAAACTCATGGATTATAAAAGAGAGTTTATTGAAAATAATGACAGCATGGATGGTACAGCAGGATTAGGTAGTGCTGAAACTTTTGAAGAATGGTATAGCGAATTTTGTGATAATTCAAAAGAAGAAACTGTAAGAGATGGCTTAGTTCCTGCAACCACATACATGGCTGTTTCTGTTAGCGATGGGCATTTAATTGGAATGATTGATATTAGACACCGATTAAATGACTATCTTTTAAACTTTGGTGGTCATATAGGTTACAGTGTTAGAAAATCAGAAAGACGTCAAGGATATGCAACAGAGATGTTAGGACTAGCACTAAAGGAATGTGTAAAACTAGGAATTAAGAAAGTATTAATCACTTGCAATAAAAATAATATTGGATCTGCAAAAACAATAGTAAATAATAATGGAATATTGGAAAATGAAGTGGATGAAGGAAATAGGATCACACAAAGGTATTGGGTTTATTTATAATATCTGTAAAGTTTAAAATATTACTAATTCTTATATAGAATAGAATTTTTATAATAGCTAAATATAATTAATGAATATCAACAAGTTATTCGTAATTTAGAAGAACATAAAAGAACTTATAGTGATTCAATTTCAGATGTATTTTTTTCGGATCAAATATCAGTTATAGCCCAAAGTTTCGTCATAAGTTTAAGGCATCAGCAAAATTTGATAAGAGCACTTCAAGGTACTGAAGAAGAGTCAAAAAGGCTATTTTATTCAAGTTATTTAATACCAGTATATTATTATTTAACTTTAGGAGATCAAATGATAGCGTATATTGATAACTATTTTACATTACCAGATTAAACTTAAAGAAAAGCATAAACAAATTTATAATTATATATTCAAGGATCGCATAACTTAGAACGATATGCGATCTTTTTATATTATAATATTTATAGAATGAAAAACATTACGTTAAAACATGTAAAGAAAGTGGGGATTAATATGAAAGTAATAGATTTAACACATACCATTTCAGAGAATATGCCGGTATATCCAGGAACGGAGAAACCTAAATTAGAAGTCGCAAGTACCTATGAGAAAGATGGTTTTAAGGAAACATTGTTAACTATGTTTTCTCATACAGGAACGCATATGGATTCTCCAGCGCACTTATTCTCTCAAAGAACAACTTTGGATTCATTTAGTGCAGAACAGTTTGTTGGAAAAGGCATAGTAGTTGATTGCAGCAATTTAAAAGAAGGCCAAAAGATTACGATGAAGTATATTGAAACTGTAAAAGAAAAAGCAGATACAGCACAATATATTTTGTTTTATACAGGTTGGGATAAATACTGGGGGACAGATGCTTACTTTGGAAATTATCCATATATTACAGAAGAAGTAGCTGAATACTTAATAAAAAGCAAGAAGAAAGGGGTAGGTATAGATGTTATAGGAATTGATCCTATTAAAGATGAAAATTTAACTATCATAAAAAGCTTTTTGCTGAAACAGATATAGTTGTAATAGAAAATTTGACATCTTTAGATAAAGTGAGAAATAACATTTTTACATTCTGTGCTCTTCCAATAAAATTTAAAGATTCAGATGGAGCGCCTGTTCGTGCAATAGCTATTCTAGAGGATTAATTATTTAAGCAGAAAAGAGGATTAAAATGAATTGTAGTATTAAATCGTTATACTTATGCGTTAAAGATATGAATAGAGCAATTGATTTTTATGAAAATTTATTTGAGCAAACTGTAACCGTTCGAGATGAGATTTATAGTGTGTTTGATATTAATGGTTTTCGTATTGGCTTGTTTGCTTATGAAAAAGTTAATGAAAAACATGTTTTTGGAAATAGTTGCTTACCAAGCATAGAAGTTAATAACTTTGATGTTCTTAAAAGTAAATTAGAAAAATTAGAAATTGTATTTCCAATAAAACAGATTGGAGCTAATTGGGTTGCTGAATTTAGAGATAGTGAAGGTAATCATATTGAAATAACAACTCCTATAACAAATTAGAAGTTTGTAAATAAACAGCGGTAGATATAAAAATAAAATGTAACAAGGGTTTTGGTTAATATGACTATAAATGTTGAATAATTGCACAATAAATATTATAATGTAATTAATGGAATAATTAGGTTGATAAGGAAGTAGAGGGAATTTGTTTGATAGTCTAACACAAGATAAAACTTGATAGATACACATTTCCAATTTTACATCTCTGATTTCTTAGATAGAATTATTTCTTTTCATATATCAATTTAATTATTCTAAATAAGTTAATTTAAATAATAATTAAGAGGTGGATATTATGGGAATAAAAAAAATGATTGCAAATTTATTATTAAGTCTTTCAAAAGCTATGACTAAGTCGCCTATAGTCTCATATGTAGCGACTGGTATTGAAGATATGCCAGAATCAATGAAGAAGTTAAGGTAATAAGCATTATAAATTACGTAAAATTATAAAGGAGATGTAAATTGGAAGTGCAATACATTGATGCATTAATTACTACTTTCCAAAGTATAGTATTTACCTATATAGTTAGCTATTGCTTGGAAAATGACAATTTAGAGGATAACAAAAAAATAATCTTATGCATATTGCTAATGTCGATAAACGGATTTTTTATTACTTATTTATTCGGAAATTCATCGACATGTATATTTGTGACACATGGTTTAGGTATATTAATTATATACTTAATTTTTAGAAATAATACGGTAAAGTCAATAGTAGCTTATAGTTTAATATATTCTATAGTAGTAATTTGGATAGCTGTATTTGGTAATATATCATATATAATATTAAATAATTTTTTGATACACGATATCGATATGTTAAATATTACGCTTGTATATATTTCTCAAATATTCTTATTTGTTTTATGCTTTTTATTTAGAAGTAAGATTAGGCAAATTTATAAGCTATTACTAGACGAAAGTAACTCCGTACAATACATAATTATAATAAGTTTCTTTCCTGATTTTTTGATTTCTTTATATAATATTTCATACGATATTGAGCCGGTATTATCAAGAAATATCATAGTTATAGCTTTAATTGCATTTATAATCTTTAATATAATAGATTTTAGAAAGACGAAAAAAAATTCAGATGAAATACATAAATTAAATAGAATTTTGACATCAAAAAATATTGAGCTTAAAAATATAAAAGATAATTACAATATAAATATTTTAAGCTTATATGAACTTTGTGATATGAATATGTATCAAGATGCGTCTAACTTATTGAAAAGAATTATAAATACATATCAAAATAGTGGAAATGTTTATGAAAAGGATGCTGAAGCCTCTTCGCTTTTATCACTAGCGACTAAACATGTTATAAGAGATGATATAAAAGTTATTGTATCCGATAATGCTAATTTTAGGTTAACAACAATGAAAGAGATGGATTTATATCGAATAATAATTAATATAGTTAACAATGCGGTAAAGGCTATGAAGAATAAGGGGACTATAATTGCTGAATCATACGAGGATTTAAACAATATAGTTATAAATATAGCAAATGACGGGGAAAAGATTCCCGATAACATAATTAATAAAATTTTTGATTCTGGATTTACTACTAAAAATAATAATAACAAGAATCATGGATATGGTTTAAGCATAGTAAGAGAATTAATTGAAAAGCATAATGGAAAAATTAAAGTTGAAAGTAATGAACATATGACTAAATTTACGATTGTTTTACCAATAAATGTGGCCGCATAATTATATAATATTTAGGCAAAGTTAATTCATAGAAACACATATTAAACTTTATATATTCTAAAAGTTTAATTGATTAAAACCAAATTTAAAATGTAGTCATTAATACAACAAGTAAAATAATTTAGGTTATTTAGAACCTATAGAATTTAAATAATAAATGAATATCTTTTTAATAAAAACAGCTATTGGACTTTTTCACTATACCTGAAAGTGGAAATCCAATAGCTGCTTTTTTATTCTCTTTATGAATTGTAACTTCCTAAATAAGTCTTTTCCATGAATCATATCGTCAAGGAGCATAATGTCCACAGATTTAACTTAAATATAAATTTCTAGATAATAAAAAAGGCAGCAACTTTAGTTGCCACCAAGTCCATTTTGCAAATTTAGTATAACTTAAGTTATCTATAGAAATCAAGGGGGAGCAGCTAAAATAATTTAGCATATTGAATTAAATAAATAGATTCAATATTATACTATAGCTCATAATTAAAGATTAGTTATGCCAGTATTTACAATTTATGATATAATTTATTTATATAAATTAGAAGAGGTAGATGATTTTGCAGTATGGGGGAAAAAATGAGTGATAAAAATAAGGGAAGAGTTACTTTATATTTGATGAGGCACGGGCAAACTATCTTAAATAAAGTAGGAAGGACTCAAGGATGGTGTGATGGAGTTCTAACTAAAGAAGGAATTGAAGTAGCCGTAAATACGGGATTAGGACTTAGTGATGTGAAGTTTAAAGCAGTTTACAGCAGTGATTTAGGAAGAGCAATAAAAACAGCTCAAATTGTCATAAAAGAGAATAAGGCAAGTGTGGACTTAGAACTAAAAGAATTTGAAGGCTTAAGAGAAGTATATTTTGGAAAATATGAAGGAGAGTTTGAGAAGATAAAGTTTAAGGCGATACTTGATTTCCTTAATGTAACTTCATTTGAAGAAATGGCAGAAAAATATGATTTTCAAAGGGCATATTGTGATTCATGTGCTGCATTAGATGAAACGCATGAGGCTGAAGATTATAATACAGCTTTAAAAAGATTTGTAACAACTATAAATAATATATGTATTGAAAATGAAGAAGATGGTGGAGGGAATATTCTAATAGTAGTTCATGGAGGAATGCTTAGAGTATTTATTGAACATTTAGATAAAAATTTCGATATAAGGAATATGGATAATTCAAGTATATCAAAAGTTGTATATGAAAACGGAAAATTTAAGGTTGAATCTGTAAATGATAGTAGTTATAGTGAAAAAGGTAAAGCTATGAGACAAATACTAAAATAGTGAGATGCTTAGTACTTATTTCGGCGAGCTATATGAATAAGTTCAGATTTTAGTTTGTTTGGCATCTATAGTGGATAGTATTTAGCCAAATTTAGCAGGTATAGATTCAATATCAAGAATGGGTGTACTAACAATATTAACATATTATAATGACGATGATAGTATTACAAACTCATACGTAGCATTGAAAATATAAGGACTGAACTTCATTAGTTCAGTCCTTATATTGTATTGGATTTAAAATGGAATATTATAAATCACAATTGGTTGATAGAATTAGATTAATGAAAGCAAAGAAGCGAGCATTAGCATGTTGAAGAACTGTAAAGTCATGAATTAGGTGGCAAGTTGCGCCTAAATTAAACATTGTACCTTTAATATTCCCCTGGAAATATTCATTAAGTGCTTTTGTATAATAAGATATGCATTCTGATTTGGTATTTCAATATATTTATCTCTTAATTATTATAAACATAAGTAAAACTATTATCCGTAGAGTCGTATAGATGTTGGCAGATATATTTCTTAAAGATCAATATGAAATTGTAGTAAATGAAAAATTTGGTGTTATGTATCATGGGAGATAATAAATTTAAAAGTTAGAAAGCCAGGTTCTTAGTTGAAGATAACATGTAATAGCTCAATGGCAAAAGAGATATTGTGAAACATGGATTTAAAGAATATAATGTATATATAAGTAATTAAAGTTAAAATATTGTTTAAATAGAGGTGTGAATTTTGAGTAAAATTAACAGAAAGGTATTGCTAGGAATAACTTCATTAATGTTGTTTGTTTTAGGAATATTATTTGGAATTTCATTGGGCGGAAATCCTAGTTACGGGGATCTTATATTAAAGTCTATAGGTTTAGGTCCATGGTCAAATATCGATACAGGACTACATTATACAGCAATTATATCTTTAATATTTTTAATACCGGCAGTTGTTTTTGGATATATGTTCTTAAAAGAAACTTTAGAATTAGAAAATATGAATGGTAAGAGAAGAATAGAGACTTTGGAATGTAAATTAAGTATATTTATAGTTTTAACAAGCACCTTTGTTTTGCCAGGGAAAATAGAACAGAATATGGGAAGCTTTTTTGAGTACGCGTTTGGCTTTCCTTTAAATTATTGGTCTGTATATCAAGGAGACGGAGGAAGTTCTTATTTATTCAGTAACTTATTTAATGGAAATATTGGAATGAACATTAATATAGTAAATTTATTCCTTGATATAGTGATTCTTTATTACGTTTTATTAATAATAAGAAAAGTATTTATAAAATTATATGCCGTATATAAAAAAAATTAATTTAGAGGATTACTTAAATATGGTAATATTCAGAAATGAATTTACCATATTTTTTGTTTTCATATAGAAATTCTATAAAATGTAGGTTTAGAATGTTAAATATGAAGTATTTTTTAAAATTAAAGTGAATATCAATTAATATATAAAAGAAGTATAAAAAACTTAAATATCATATTATAAGAACGTATTTATAATTATTAATATAGAATTTAGAATAAATTTCTTTTTAAAAGTAATCCTATAAATTAGATAGAATTACAGGAGGTTTTAGAATGAAGCTATTAAAAAAATTTATAATAATAATTATAGTAACAGTTATAGTAATGGAAACCTTAATTGAAGCAGTCCCATTAAATAGTCACAATGATTCAACAAATCCAGTAAATGTAGGAGTAGTTTTTTATAGATTCGATGATCCTTATGTTATTGATTTAAGGCATAGCCTAGAAGATATTGAATCACGAAATGAAGGAAGGATTAAATTTAATTTTTACAATAGTGAAAATAACAGAGATATCCAAAATCAAACTATTAATAATCTTCTAGAAAGCGATAATATCGATCTTCTCATATTAAGTTTAGTAGATTTAGTAAACGATCCCAAAGAACTAATTAATTCAATCAAAGAAAAAAATATTCCAGTAATTTTTGCTAGCAAAAGAATACTTAAGGTAGATGAAAATATAGTTAAATCATATGATAAAGCTTATTATATATTGCCAGATTCAGAGCAGGCAGGAAGGCTACAAGGAAAATTGTTAATTAATTTATGGAATGGTAATAAAAATACTATAGATACAAATAAAGATAATATTATGCAGTATATAGTATTGCAAGGCGGAATTAACAGTAATGCTAATGAGTCAACAGATAGAACTAAATATTGCATTATGACAATCAGAGATGCTGGAATAAAAGTTGAACAACTTGCATCAGAATTTTGTAATTGGAGTGAAGAGTTAGCTAGAGATGCGACAGATGCTTTATTGACTAGATATGGAAATAAAATTGAAGTAGTAATAGCTAATAACGATACTATGGCTGTTGGTGCTGTAAAAGCTTTACAAAAGCATGGATATAATAAAGGTGATGGTACAAAAAATATACCAGTTGTTGGAATTGATGCTATTCCAGAATCACTATATTTCATACAAAAAGGATATATGGCAGGTACTGTTTTCCAGGATCCAGATGTTATGGCAAATGCATTTTTTGACGTTGCGATGCATTTATCAGGCAAAATACGTTTTGAATGTCCTAAGGAGTATCGATGTGATGAAAGTGGAAGAATAATTCAATTGCCATTTAAAGAATATATGGCTTAGGCTAAAAGTATATTTATTGGATTTAAAAATGATGTCGTTTTGATAATGAATTTTATTTACCTCGAAGTTAATAATTATAAATTAGTGGTAAATAAAATGCATAGTTAAAAAATTAACAATGCATTAGTTATGAATTAGAATAAACATCATAATTAATTCTAGTATTATTTTAAAAGTTGCAAGCAAAGTTTTATGGACAAAGAACAATAAGGATCTTGTTTCATTTTTTATTAGAATCTACATTAAATTATAAATGAATCCAAACCAAATAATTGTATGCGAATGAATCAAGTTACTTAGCGCTCATATTTAATAATTTCAACATAGAATACTTGTAAAAAAATACATTTATAGTATAATGTGTACATGCAATATTAAAGGAGAATTGATCTATATATTGTAGTTAAATTTCTATATTTTAGGTTTTTATTTAGCATGAGAGTTCTAGAATTTAAAATATTCAGCATATATATGGGGGAATATACATGGGGATAACAGTATTGATAGCATTTTTTCAGTTATTGCAGTTGTAATATTTCAGACGGTTTTCACAATAATTGAAACAAGAGCTGAGAGTAGGTGACTCTGAGCAAATATTTTATATATTTAAGTAGACGTGAAGAAGAATATTTGCAAATAATTGTACGCTAATAAATAAGGAGTTGTGTTATGGGGTTAATTGGAATTTTACCTGTGTTTGCATTAATTATATCTGGAATTATATATTTTGCAGTGAAAGTATTGGAACGTTTATTAAATAAAAACATAATGGGATATGTAATTTTATTATTAATAATTGCTTTTATAGGTATTTATGGACTTTTATATTTTTCAGAAGATGATGGATGTGGTGGAGGAGCAATATTTTTACTTTTATCTACCTTTACAATAGATTTCTTTATAATCACTTTTTTCATAATTGAAAAGTTATATAAGAAATTCAGAGCGCGGTTACGATAAATTTAGGTGAATTGTGGACAAGAAATACATTCATTAGAAAGGGAGTTAAATTAACGTGGATAGAAAGATAAAAATTTTTATTGCAGGTGATTCTACAGCTGCTACAAAATTACCGGATGAAAAACCAGAAACAGGATGGGGAGAAAGAATTGGAGAATTTTTTACTAGTGATATAGAAATTTGTAATTTTGCTATCAATGGAAGAAGTTCTAAAAGCTTTATAAATGAAGGAATATTACAAAAGATATCTGAATTAATTAAGGCGGATGATTTTTTATTTATAGAATTTGGCCATAATGATAAAAAAGAAAATGAGGAATTATATACAGATCCATTTACTACATATAAAGCTTATTTAACTGAATATATTAAAGTTGCTAGAAATGCTGGTGCGCACCCAGTATTACTAACATCTATACATAGAAGAAATTTTGATGAAAATGGCATTATAAAAGATACACATGGAGATTATCTTGTAGCTGTAAGAGATCTTGCGGCTGAATTAAGCGTACCATTAATAGATATGGGTGAAAAAAGTAAGCGTTTATTTGAGCAAATAGGAATAGAAAAAACTAAAGAGATATTCTTATGGGTGAAACCAGGTGAAAATCTCAATCATCCCGATGGGATCCAAGACAATACTCACTTTTCGGAAAAAGGAGCAAAGGAAATAGCGAGACTAGTAGTAGAAGGAATAGAAGAAAATCACATAGAATCATTGATAGGATGTATGAAATAATCAGGTGTATTACGATGTAGCCATTAATAATTATCATCATAATGTGTGTTACTTCTCTAAAGTTACTAAGTGAGATGATCTCTAAGGTATAGATGATATGTTTTATTTTATGTAATATATTGCAATTCACAATGCACAGTTCAAAATTACGGATAAAATTATTGCAATATTTTTAGAATTACTATGAAGAATTATTTTCACAACATATATATTTATTTTATTATGAAAATTGCTATAATGATTTAAAAATTGGATGATATTCACTGGAAAAAATCAGAAAGTAGGAAAATAGGTATAAATTATAATGTGTGAGAGGTGTTAAAATTGAAAATTAACAATAAAGTATTTTTTATAGCAAGCATTATATTTAGCGGACTCACAATTATTTCAATATTTTTTATTCATAGTGATATTGCATTTATATTTCTGGGATTTTCTCTATTATTTGGTGGTTTAGATGAAGTTAAATTATTAAAAGGTATCGATTCAGAAGAGACTAATAAAGGAAGTAAGACTGGCGGAATAATTGCGATAGTCGCAGGGTTATTTATAATAATTACTTATATTGTTAGATTGTTATCTTAGATGAGGAGTACTTTTAAGTTACGTAAGATATTTGCGATTAAGATAGGAATATAGACAAAGAATACTGTAGTAAATATCAGATTGTTTTAAGAAAACTAAGAATGATATTGTTTATAAGATTTGTTATAAGAAATTAAAAATAATAAAAATAAAAGAACTAATGGGATTATATGATTAAATTCCATTAGTTCTTCTATTTACAAATACAAAATTATTTCTTGATTGTTATTATTAATTATATTAAATCTCTAAGCCATTATTGATTCAGTATCATCATTTACAGAAGTTGCTTTCTTGCTGTGTAGGCAATAATATAAGAAAATGCAAAGAACTGCAACTGCTGCCATCATCATATATAAGCCACGATATCCTATTAATGGGATAAAGTAACCTAAGATAAATGGTCCAATACCAACGCCTAAATCTTGAAATATAAAATTAGTAGATGTAGCTAATCCTATACGATGTTTTGGTGATACCTTTATAGCAATTGCTTGTACACTAGATGAAGTTGTACCATAACCAAGACCTAATATAGCAGCAGCTAATAAAAGAGTTAAGCTTCCATGAGTTTGACTAAGGAAAAATAAAGATAAGGCAAACAATGCTATTGCTGGATACATAACGAAGTTCTCACCTTTTTTATCAAACATTTGTCCAGTAAAAGGTCTTGAAAGCAAAACAAATACTGCATAAACGATAAAGAAGAGACTTCCAACGCTCATTAAATTAATTTCTTTAGAATAAGAGCTTATAAAAGTAAGGATGCTTGAATAACCAAGAGCAATTACTCCAGCAATAATTGAAATAGGAATAGCTTTTATTTCAAAGAAATTATGCAAAGAAAAATCTTTATTATTATTTGAATGTCCTTTTACAATTTCTAACTTTGGAATTTTTATAAAAAAGACAGCAAAAAAACTAAGTATTAAGAAAATAATACATACAACAAAATTCATATAAAAGTTTGAATGCTCAGTAATAAACATGCCTAAAAAGGGTCCAATTGCAGCAGCAATAGTAAGACTTAATGCATAATACCCAGTACCCTCTCCACGACGTTCATTTGGAATTATCTTTGCTACAATAGTTCCAGTTGCTGTTGAAGCAATTCCCATTGCAGCACCATTTAAGAAACGATTAATGAATAAGAATACCATACTATTCACTAAAAAATATAAAAATGTAGTAGCTAAAAATAAAATAAATCCGATATAAAGCATTTTCTTCCATCCAACTTGATCAATATATCTTCCAGAGAAAATACGTGAAAGAAGTACTCCTATTACAAATATGCCAGAAGCTAATCCAGCCTCACTTGGTGATGCATGAAATCTTTCTGTTGCAAATGTGGTTATAGTAACCATCAATAAATAAAATGTAAAATAAAGAAAAAAGTTTGCCGTCGAAACAATTAAGAAATTTTTCGTCCATAATTTAGGTTTATCCATTTTTTATATCTCCTTTTCATTCGTAATGTTTTTTTGTATTTTAGGAAGTGTCTCAAATGTTATGATTTGATCATTTTCTGAAATACCCTTTACCACGTCATTTTCTAATTGAGTTATTCTTTCACGGCATACATCATAAAGTTCTTCACCGATTTCAGTTAGCTCAATTATTTTTTCACGTCTATCTTTACCAGATATTGTTTTTACTATTAGTCGTTCTTCTAAACGTTGAACTCTTCGTGTTATGCTAGGCTTTTCGATATTATAGTAGTTAGCAATATCTACTAGGGAAGATGGTTGGTTATTTTTTAGATATAGAATAACCTGCCATAATGAATAAGAAAGATCATATTCACCTAGTAATTCATTTAGCTTATTTATAAGAGGTCGATGTAGTGAAAAAAAGCGTTGAAATAGTCCTTGCATATTATACCCTCCCGAAAATATATAGTTACCATAGTTAACTATTACCCAGGGTAATTATACTATTTTTATTTATAATGTCAAGTCGAGTATATAGAAATATATATTGCAAAAATGATTCTTCATGATAATTCTAAAAATATTGCAAGAATTTTAGCTGCAATTGTGAATTGTGCATTGCAACATATATATTAAGTTATTTTTAATTTTATATTCATAAATAGTTAATATTATACTGATATACTAGAAATAGTAAGTGATATATGATGCGATAATAAACTTGCAGTTAATATTTCAGTAGAAAAAGTTCTTAATTTTTAGAATAAAAAAATTTAGCTGCATCACTATTATTGGAATATTAATAATAATTTTTGCAAAAGTATTAAGGGGGATGGGAAATACATATGGAAAATAAAAAAACAAAACAAGAGACACTAACAATTTGCTTACTTTTAGTATATTTAGTAGTGTTAACCTGGATTATATTATTTAAGATGCAATTCTCACTTAAGGAATTAGGATACTTTCGAAGTATTAACATAATTCCATTTCATGAATCTGTAATAGTAAATGGTAGGATTGAGTTTTCGGAAATATATAATAACATACTTGTATTTGTGCCGTTTGGAATCTATATTGGTATGATAAAACGTAAATGGTCTTTCTTGAAAAAAGCAGCTTTGATAGCAGGAGTAAGTCTGCTATACGAGGTATTACAATTCATATTCGCAATAGGTGCATCAGATATAACTGATATTATAGGAAATACCTTTGGAGGAATCTTGGGAATCATAATTTACCTTATTTTTCTCAAATTATTTAAAACAGAGTTTAAAGTAAATAAAATTATAAATATTATTTCATTAGTAGGAACAATTTTAGTTATTTTATTATTAGCATTTTTAGTCTTGGTTAATAATTAGAAATTTGAATTTTATAAAATTAGAGGGTTAAAGGAGTTGAGAACAAACATAATTGTTCTATCATTTCTAAATAGCAAAATATCATTAAATTTTCAAAATATAGTTATTGCCGTGAAAATATTTTTAGCAATCACTAAACACTTCAATTACAAAAATGTGTTATAATTTACATATATTATATGAAAAGGTGTGTAGATATTATGAAAAGAAAAATTATTGCATTTTGTAGTGTTTTAGTTTGTTGCATTATAGCTTTTTTAATCTTTTATCACAATACACAATATAATAAATATACAATAAAAGGTGCTGCGTACATTACGGAAAAGAATAAGCACTTAGTTGGGACGGAAGTTGTAGAGAGAAAAGGGCAGGTAGAAGAATATGATGAGCATAACATGCTGAAATATAGTAAAACTATAAAAAATATACCTGATGAAATGAAGCTAGCGGATTCTGCTTTGATTAGTGATTTTGTAACAAAAGAAAAAAACAATGAATATATAACTCCAGAGATAATAGAGACAAATGGCAGTATAGGAGTATTTACAAAGGATGATGGCAGTGGATGGAAACTAAAAAAAGGAGATTCATTAGTATTTAATTTTGATAAATATCAATCAAAAGTAATTAAGGATCAAACAGCAGTAATCGGCTATGTAGTAAATGGGAAAATGGTAGAAGGAGAAAGTTTTAAAGACTTATCAGGAAGTTATGAAATAACAGCAGATGAGCCTGGAGAATATTATATCTACACAATCGATGCTAGTTCAGAATATCTTGCATTCAAAGAAGGAAGCATTAGTGTTCACGAGTGTTAATTTTCTTGCAATTTGAAATGTAAAGGCAAGAAAAATATCAGATTCTAAAGGTAATTAAAAGATAAATAGTAACTTTGTTGGAGGAGATAATGTTTTCGCATGATAATATTCAAAAATTTAATGAAACCGAAATCAAGATATATAAGTTTATTGTTGATAATGAGGAAAAAATACCTTATATGACTATTCGAGAATTAGCCAATGCAATTCAGGTATCAACATCAACAATTATTAGATTCTGCAATAAGTTAGATTGTGATGGGTATAAGGAATTCAAAGAAAGACTTGAAAAATATGTACATAGAATGCAGGAAATACCAAGACAAAGTGATTTGACTGAGATGTTAAATTACTTTAAGAAAACTAACATTAATTCCTTTGAACAGAAAATAGAGCAAGGCGCAGAGGTGATTAGAAAATCAGAAACAGTGTTATTTTTAGGTTCGGGTTCATCTGGTGCACTTGCGAAATATGGGGCAAGATATTTTTCTAATTTGGGGAAATTTTCAATGGGATTGGAAGACACATTTTATCCAATTACGAAGGATATGAAGACTACAGTGGTAATTGCACTTTCAGTTTCTGGAGAAACAAAGGGTGTTATAGATTTAATAAATCAATTCAAAGTTAGTAAATGTATTATTTTGAGTATAACGAATCAGTCTAATTCGACTATTGCTAAGATGTCAGATTGGAATATTTCATACGATATGGACATGCATCAAGCTAATGGTGGATATAATGCTACTACACAAGTGCCAGTATTATTCCTTATAGAAGCATTGGCAAGAAGAATATGAATTTTGAAACATCTTGTTACTAGATATGTACAAGATGTTTTTTATACTGTTGATAAACGCAATTACGAAAAAAGGAGCATTATAATATGAAAACAGAATTAGAAAAATGTATGGCAGGAGAGAATTATAACTGTCATGATGAAATTTTTTTAGGGTTTAAAAAGACTACAAGAACATTACTTTCAAAATATAATAGCCTTAGCTATGTTGATAAGGAAGAAAAAAGAGGAATTCTAGGACGCCTTTTTGGTAGAATAGGGAGTAATGTATCGGTTGGATCTCCATTTATATGTGATTATGGATGCAATATATACATTGGTAATAATGTATCTGTTAATATGAATTGTACTTTTGTAGATTGCAATAAAATTATTATAGGAGATAATGTACTAATTGCATCTAATGTACAAATTTATACAGCAACTCATCCAATAGAGCTAGAGGAACGATTGGTAGAAAATTGGGATCCGGAAAATGGGGAATATTTTTGCAATACTTATGCACTTCCTATCACTATAGGCGATGGATGTTGGATTGGAGGCGGAGTTATTATTTTACCTGGAGTTAGTATTGGAAATGGAAGTGTTATAGGCGCAGGCAGTGTAGTAACAAAGGATATTCCTGAAAATAGTGTAGCAGTTGGAAATCCGTGTAGAGTAATTAGGAAAATTAATGGAGCACAATAATATTATAAAGCTGCTAAAAAAATATCTTTTTAAAATAAAGAGTGGTACTTTGTCTAATATGTTATAATTGTATATAAAAAATGTACTAAGCCATGAAGAGAGGGAAGTATATAAATGATTAAAGAAATTGAAATGCGTAGAAGCATAAGAAAATATATTAGTAAACCAGTAGACGATGAAAAAATAAATGAATTACTTGAAAGTGCAAGGCTTGCTCCATCAGGTAACAATACTCAGCCTTGGCATTACATAGTGGTTAAATCTGAAGAAATGAGACAAAAAATAGTAGAAGCTTCTCATAATCAAAAATGGATGTTTACAGCTCCAGTATTTATTGTATGTGTTGCAGATATACGTTGCAGAATTAAAGAAGGGGATGTGTATTTAGATGATAACAGTCCTCAGGATGAATTAAAAAGAATAATTAGAGATACTTCAATTTCAACAGGGTATATGCTACTGGAAGCTAATAGCTTGGGGCTAGGAGTTTGCTGGGTGGCAGAATTCACACAGGAAGAAATTAGACCAGTATTAAATATACCATCAGACAAATATGTAGTTGGAGTCTTAACTATTGGATATCCAGATGAAACTCCTAAAGCTCGTCCGAGAAAGAAGCTTGAAGATATGGTTCATTACGAAAGTTGGGAGTAATAAAGTAATAACTACATTAACATTTAATATATTGAAATCTAGCTCTAATTAGGAAATTGTTTTTCTAGAGTTTTAAATTTAAATCTATTAAAGAAATATATAATAATTTATAAGCAATAAAAAGTAAATATTCGATTAAAGTATCACACTATTAAAATTTCAGGTTGGTAGTGTGATTATTTTTATATAATGAAATAATTTTAATAAGAAGTAATTTATAGCTAAGTTTTTTATGAAGTTTATTGGCAATGCAAATACAAGTTGCGGGTTTGCAATTATAGGTTGGTGTTATTTTAGTGTAAAACTCATTATAATTTGCACATAATAATAAAGAAAAGAGGTTTGAAGTCATGAGTTTTTCAGATAATTTAAAATTAATTAGGCAAGAAAGAAATATTTCACAAGAGAGGCTAGCAGAAATAGTTGGAGTAAGCCGCCAAGCAGTTTCTAAATGGGAGCAGGGAGTGGCTATCCAGAAATGGATGAAATTGCAGATGCAATTAAATAAAGGCATACCAGTATATGAATTAAAATATGCAGTAAAAGTTAAGAATAAAATGCTGAGAGTAAAAATAGATGAAGATTAATAAAAGGTAGAGGCTGTTCAAATGTAACTTCCTCTATTTGCTGTACATCACTGCTGTATTCTAATATTCTTTACCATAAATATTGTGGAGAATATATATTCTAATCCATATTTATTCTGAAGAATATTAGAATATATATTCTTCAGAATATGCTGGAATAATGCAGGCTTAGGGGATATTGGCTAAAAACTTTGTTTTTTTAACAGATAAGAGCATTAAACATATCCACCATTAATTCGAAGAGTTTGACCTGTTATCCATTGAGCCTTATCACTAACCAAAAATTCAATGGTATTTGCTATATCATCTGGTTCACCAATACGTCCAAAAGAATTCATTTGTCTAATTGCTTCTATCTGTTCATCTGTCTTTCCAACGTTGAAAAGTTCAGTATTTATTGGACCAGGTGCTACAGCATTAATTGTAATTTTTTTAGGACCAAATTCCTTTGCTAATTGGCGTGTGATTTGTTCAACTGCTCCTTTTGTGGCTGCATAAACGCTATAAGTTGGGAACATACTTCCAACCACTGAGGTTGAAAAATTAATGATTCTTCCGTTATTCTCCATATGTTTCATAGCTTGTTGGCATGCAAAATAAGTACCTTTTACATTTATATTAAAAAGCTTATCAAATTCTTCTTCTGTTACATCAGAAAGTAATTTATAAAGTATTACGCCTGCATTATTTACTAATATATCTACCTTTCCAAATTTAGTTATTGTTTCTGAAAATAATTTTTCAACGTCTTTTATATTACTAACATCAGCTTTAATTGCAACAGCTTGCTCACCTGATTTAGTTATTTCTTCTACAACTTCTTCTGCTTTTACTGCATTATTAGAATAATTGACAACTACTTTAGCTCCAAGTGCAGATAATTGTTTAGCTATAGCACTTCCTATTCCTCTAGATGCACCTGTTATTATTGCAACTTTACCTTCTAAGTTTCTCATTGATATAAACCTCCATTAAAATAATTTACTTATAATTAAAGATATATAAGAGTATTTACATTGAGTAAATATTTTTGTCTTGCATATTCTTTATTGATTTGATTATAGGATAATTTAGATATGAATAGGTAGCCTATTTATTCCTAATCATTGCACAATCCTGCAAAAGAAATTATAATTTTTTTATGAGGAGATATTATTATGGGAAAAAGGATTTACAATATAAAAAATTATAAATTATGTAATCAGCAAAGGCGTCTGGCTTCTCTAGTTGAGAAATTTACTTATAGAGATGGATTTCAATCAACGGATATACCATCATTGGATTTAATACGTGCCTCTAATATTTCAGAACCACTGCATTCGATTTACATCCCATCCATATGCGTAATTGTACAAGGTGCGAAAACTGTAATTCTAGGAAAAGAAAGTTATAGATATGATGCAAACTCTTATTTAGTTGCATCTGTTAATTTACCTATTATAGGCAAAATAATTGAAGCTACTCCTGACAATCCATATTTATGTGTCAGACTTAGTTTTAATTCAGATCAAATTCTTGATATCATCAAAGAATCAAAACAAGATTTTGAAGAGAAGCTTGGCTTGGAAAAAGGATTAACTGTAACAAAAGGCAATGCATCACTTCTTGATGCATTGCTAAGACTTGTAAGCCTTTTAGAAACGCCAGAGGAAATTCCAGTTCTTGCTCCTCTATTTATTAGAGAAATACTTTATAGAGTTTTACAAGATAAACATGGATACATATTGAAGCAATTTGCTGTGATAGGCAGCCATGCACGGGCTATCTCAAAAGCTATTAACTTGATTAATAATAATTTTGAGAAACCGCTGCGGATTGATGAATTAGCAAAGGAAATTAATATGAGTTCTTCATCGTTGCATCATTGCTTTAAGAAGGTTACTGCAATGAGTCCGTTACAATATCAAAAGCAGATTAGATTACAAGAAGCAAGGAGACTGCTGCTTTCAGAAGTGTTAGAAGCAGCAGAGGCAAGTTATAAGGTTGGTTATGAAAGCCCATCTCAATTTAGTCGTGAGTATGCGCGAATGTTTGGATTACCACCTATAAGTGATATAAAACGGCTTAAGGACTCTATATATATTAATTTTTGAGAGTGGTACATTAATATATCATTGTAAGAGAAGCGATATAATAAAAAGCTGAAGTCTTATGATATGATGAAACGTATGGAAAATAGAATATAAGATGCAAAATTAAAGAATTGTAATAGAGCTATTCAGCTACACTTTAACGGAGCAACAAAAGAAATTGATGCATATGCTATTCTCAAAAATAATAATAAGCCAGATTAGGGAGATCGAATCAATAGAGCTTAATATAAATGATAACTTAATAATGTATCTAATTAGCGTAGGAGAACCAAGTCCAGATGGAAGAGTTTCTCCTTTTTCTATTGTTTCAAGAAGAATTTAATAAATTTAAAATAATGCAACTAAATGATTAATTACTTTATCTAATAGGATGAAAGAATGATATACGTATATTTAATTCTTGAAAATGAAGGCGGGGGATATATGGAGATTAATAATATTTTAGTTAAGAAAGCTAAAAAGGGAGACGGTGAAGCATACATAAGTCTTATTAAAGAATATGAACAAGTATTATATAAGGTCGCTAGTAGGATATTATATAATGATGAAGATGTTGCTGATGCTTTGCAGGAAACAATAATGACAGGTTATGAAAAAATACATACACTTAGAAACGATAGTAATTTTAATACATGGATATGTAGAATTTTAATAAATAAATGTAACTATATATTGAATAAAAGTAAGAATGAAATAGTGCTTGATGATATATTACCAGTAACACAAAAAGCTAATAATAATGATTTCCTAAAAATTGAATTAGAAGAGGCTCTTAATAGCCTGAATAAAGATTATAAATTAGCCATGATTTTATATTATATTGTGGGCTTGAGTACAAGAGAAATAAGTGAAATGATAAGAGAGTCAGAAGGAACAATTAAATCTAGACTTTCTAGGGCAAAAACAATATTAAGGGAAAATTATTTTAAGAATGAGGGGGTTGTTGAGTATGGAAGATAATTTTGAAAAGCAATTAGTTAATGTTTTAAATAGGGAAAAAGAAATGCCTAGTTTAGTTAGAAGTTCTTTAGATAGTACTTATGATAGAATAAGAGCCATGCCTAAGAAGAAAAGTAAATCGGTTTTGAAAATAGCGGCAGTAGTTTGTTGTATTGTTATATCAGGTGCTTTGTTTTCTAATCAATCTGTAAGGGCAGGTATAAAGACATTTTTTGATTTTAACGATAAAGGTATTGAAAAAGCAGTAGATAAAGGGTTTATTAATGAAAACGGCAATTCTGCTTATGATAATGGTATAACGGTCACATTAGATAGTTATTTTGCAGATTCTAATAAAATAGGTTTTTCTATTAAGTTAAAATTTGAAGATTCAAAAATGTTAAATGGAGTAGATAAGGTTTCATTGGATTATAGAATTAAAAATGGCGATGGAGAGTATGTTGTAGAATTTATTCCTGACACTAAACAGTTAAAAGGAAAAAATCAATATATTTCTTCAGCAATTGAGAAAAACTCAGAATTTGATTTGAAAAATAGTGAAGTACAGTACGATGGAATTAATGAATCTAATTATGGATATATACCAAATATAGAAAATGCAGTAATAGAAGTAGAAACTGTTAAGTTTTTTAAAGATAATAAAATGTTAAAAGGTATTGATGGAAAATGGAATTTAGAACTTAATGAAGGAAAAACAATTTCAGTTAATTCAGTTGAGTATAAAGCAAAAAATAATTCATCTAATATAGAAATATTATCAGCTAAGTCAAGTCCAACATCGTTTAATATAACTTTTGGAGTGGATGGAAAATATGAAGATGAAAATACATTTGGGGAAGAAAACATGAAGCTAATAGATGAAAGCGGAAAAGAGTATAAATTTAATGGTTATAGCATGGATTTAAGAGGTAATAAGACAATAATATCTACAAACTTTTCTTTAAGTTCCTATGATAATGTTGGTAAGTTAAAATTAATCATATCATCAATAGGAGAGGTAGAGCTTGAAAAATAACTAAAGAGATGACAACTAATTAAGGATTTTTTGATATTCTTCAAAATTATATATAGAATATACAAAGTAATAAATATAATATTAGAATCTAAGAGTTGTCGCTTTCCACTGATGCAGTGAATCAATCATATCGCAAATAAATGATGATAAGTAAGTTTAAGGAAAAATAACTGTTTTTTATTAAAAATGGTAGCTATCCAAATTGCAAATGGGGGCTACTATTTTTTTGAGCTTAAAATCTGGATAATATATTGTCTTATTATGATAGAATTAAAGGTATAATATTAGCATTTTTATAGCTTGGATAGAAATAATATAAATTTTTAAATAGGGCTCGGAGTTATAAGGAATGTATGCAATTTGCGTAGAGATATATTGGTAGTTATCATTTAATAGATTTATTTTTATTATGAAAGTACTTATATATAAGGCACAAAAAAATAAAAAATTTTATTCATTGATAGAATTAGGATTACCCTATCCGTAATAGTAAGTGTAAGGCATTGTCAGAAAGGGGGATTTTGCTATGGATAAAGAAATCTATTCATTAATAAAAAAAAGAAGTGAAAAAGGCATGGAGTTACTTATTAATGAATATGCACCATTAATAAAAGCTATAGTAAAGAAACATTTATACAATTTTCCACAGTATCATGAGGAATGCATTAATGATGTATATCTTAAAATATGGAATAATATCACAAGCTTTGATAAAGAAAAGAATATTTTAAAAAATTGGATAGCCGCAATAGCAAAGTACAGAGCTATAGATTATAAGAGAAAATATTTAAAAACTCTTGAGCATATGGATATATCTGAACTAGATATAGAAAGTGACTTCACAATAGAAAAAGAGGCTTTAAAGAACGAATTAGAATATGAAACAGAGGAAATCTTAAAATACCTTAGTTTATTTGATAAGCAGCTTTTTATTAAGCTTTTTGTGAAAGAAGAATCTATAAAGGATGTTAGTGAAGAGTTTAATATTAAACCCTCTGTGTTATATAACAGAATTTCTAGAGGAAAGAGTAAGCTTAGAAGTATATTTTCTAAACCATAAGGAGGGATAAGCCATGAAAGATGAATATAGTTTATTAAATAATGTAGAAATAGATTTTTCACAGTATGTAATAGAAGAGGTTAATGAATTAGAAAAGAAGAAAATGATGAAAAAATTTATAAAATCTAAAAATAAAAAGGTGATTTGGAATAAAAAGAAGGCTTTAGCAGCTATAACAGCCTTGCTTTTGATTGTAAATTTAGGCGTTCATGGTGATAAAGTTTTAGCAGCAGTAGCAAACTTTAGATATAGTATTAATACATGGTTAGGTATTAATACTACTGGAGAAAAGTATTCAACTGAAATAGGGAAAACTTTGGAGGGGAAAGATATTAAGCTTATTTTAAATGAGTTTTTTACTGATAATTCAAGAATCATTATTAATTTTAATATTAATGAGAAAAAAGACGATCTTGTTGATAATAAAGACAAGTTAGTACCTGATATCTATATCAACGGCAAAAAGATTGAGAGAAGTTCGAATTATGTTGGATATAGTATTGCAGGATATAAGGATTTTGCTGGATACGATAAGGTAGAAAATAATGAACTTGAGAAAGAAAATAATGTAATTCTTGAGGTAGAAATGAAGGAATTGCCATTAAGTGATAAGGAGGATGTAAAGTTAGTATTTTCTTCTTTGGCTGAAGAATATGGTGTTAGTTCTTCGGATTTTACCTATACCTTTGTTTATGATGCCACTAGTTATAAGAACGATACTAAAGCTGTTAAGGTAGGTAAAAATATTACAATTGGTGATAATGAGCTTTCAGTAGACAGCGTTACTATTACACCGGACAGAGTGCTTATTTCTGGTACTTCAAAAGGTTTTAGTGCATGGGAAAATAATAAAGATGCAAATTACTATTATGATATTGTTGATGCAAATGGTGATTCAGTGCCTTTAAAAGAAGAAATAGGAAAAGGTGCATATTTTTATACATATCATGGAAATGAGTTGCCAGTAAAGGATGCCAATGTAAATACAATAAAGATTATTCCGTATACTTTTAACAAAATAAATACAAATACCACATCTGTTTCAGAAGATGGTAGAACAAAATATATAATTGAAGATAAGATTGTTACAGTTGATTTAAAATAAAGTATAAATAAGAAAGGTAATTAAAATATAATTCTAAATAGGATGTCTGAAAAGCAGATATCCTATTTGTATAGAAGCGTTAATTGCTGCTACTGATACGATGAATTATATAATAAATATGACTTACAGCTTTGGGCATTTATATATTGTCTAAGGCTATTTTTATAAGTGATTGCAATGTGTCATGAACAATGTCATGTTTACAAAATATGTTATAATTTAAAGAAGTGAGAGATGTTTTTAATATAAAATAAATATGAAAATAATGATTGGTGAAGCTTATATTTTCTATTTATTGTTGTTATTGAAAATCAGCATTTCAGTAATATTTCTTTATAATGAAAGTAAACTTTTATCAAAACGAAATTTTAGTTTATGTAAAAAGTATTTGGGAGAGGGCCTTAAAGTGATAATTAAAAAATCTTTGATAAATAAAAGCATTGAATACATTTTGCAGCATATAGATGAGGAGATTTCTATTGAAGATGTTGCCAATTACTGTAATTTTTCAAAATATCATTTTAGTAGAATGTTTAAAGCAGAAACGGGAATAAGTTTATATTCCTTTATTAAATGTGTAAAAATGGATCAAAGTGCAGTAAGTCTTAAGGTTGAAAAAGATAAAACTATTACTGATATTGGAATTAATTATGGATACAGTTCTTCCAATTATAGTTCAGCCTTTAGTAAGCAATATAGTATTTGTCCAGTAGAATTTAGAAAATCTATGAATTCAGCAGGCGTTATTAATCCATTTTGTCCTAGTGAATATAATTCCTTTAAATCTTTTGAGCATTATGATGGGAACATTATTATAGAAAATTTGAATGATTTTAAAGTGATTTATGAAAGATATATTGGAGATTATAGTGAGATAGGTGTTAATTGGTATAGTTTTATGGAACGGTATAAAGATTATATTAAAACAGATACGCTTTTGATGGAAAAATCTTATAATGATCCATCTATTACTCAGTTAGACAAATGTATATATGATCTATGTATCACTGTCGATGAATATGTACAGTCAGAAAATCTTACAACAATAAAAGGTGGTAAATTTGCAGTTTATAGATTTAGTGGATATATATATGATATTTTTATAACATTCCTGGGAATCTTTAATGTTTGGCTTCCACGTAGTGGGTATAGAAGAGACGAAAGATATGCATTAGGGATTTACCATAGTATTGATAGAAAAAATAGTCATGTTAATATGGACTTATGTGTTGCTATTAAATAGAGCAAGAATTCAGAAGTAAAAAAATAAGGTTTCCTTTATTATAAAAATAGTGATAAGAAATATTCAAAAAATAATAATAAAATTTTAGAATTGTTATTTTCTTTTATGTGATTAAAGTTATTGCTAGATAAAGTCAAGAAAAGGGGAATTTTATGTTTGATATAAGGAAAATCCAAGAGGATGTTATTTATGAAGCTGTGAAGGGGCAAAGCAATGAGGATATTGCAAGAGAAGTTGTATATGGAAAAGAGGGAAGTGGTAAATTAGAAAGCAACGCCATATGGGTGAATTCTACAATGAAGAGATTGGAAAGCAAATTTGATAAGGCGACTATTAAGAAGATCAGAATGAAGTGCCAGTGTGGATATGGAATGGATAAGAAGTTAGAACTTGTGAAAGAGCTAATGGAACTATCATCAAGTTTAGAAGAATTCGGAAATTTACAGAAAGCAAAAGATATAGGGCTATTTTATGAGAATGGAGAACTTTATTTACAGTTTAATTTTTGTCCATGCCCAATGCTTGCGGATGTAGATAGGTTAGAGTCTGATACATGGTGCCAATGTACTACTGGGTATAGTAAAGTATTATTCGAAGAAGCCTTTAAGTGTGAAGTTGATGTTGAGCTACTGAAAAGTATAAAAATGGGTAATGAAAGATGCCTCATGAAGATAATTCCAAAGGGGGTTATATGGCAATAGAGAAGAAATATCATATTAATAATGATTATTTAACTATGTTATAATTACCACATGAAGGTAACACTAAACAAAATACACAGAATGCTAGTGGAGGAAAAAGTAATGAATGCAAGTGAAATAAATATTTTAACGGAAAGATTAGAATTAAGGTGTATTACGCCTTTAGACGCTGAATCAATTTTTGAATATCGTTCAAGTGAAGAAGTAGGTAAATTTCAAACTTGGAGGCCTAAGTTGCTTAAAGAAGTAGAGGAATTTATTTCTGAAAAAGTATCAAGAATTCCCAATATACCAGATACATGGTACCAGCTTGGAATTATAATTAAAGAAAATAATGAGTTTATAGGAGATGTTGGTATTCACTTTTGTGATGAAGATAATTTGCAAGTTGAAATTGGATATACATTATCTGAAAAATATCAAGGAAAAGGGTATGCTACTGAAGCAGTAACAGGCGTGATAGATTACTTGTTTAATGTTTTAAATAAACATAGAATAACGGCATCGGTTGATCCTCAAAATAAAAAGTCTATTACTTTGCTTGAGAGAATTGGAATGAGAAAAGAGGCACATTTTAAAAAAAGTTTTTGGTTTAACAATGAGTGGGTTGATGATGTAATATATGCGATTTTAAAAGAAGAATGGAATATTCAGTGACATGGAATTTGGCGCAAATAAATGATAAAAAAATATATGACAGAACTCTTGGAAGAGAGCTTTTAACTATTTAAAGTCCTTACTAAGTAGTCTATTTAATTTAGCACAAAAGCCAGTTTCCCATATAAAAATTATATTTAATGCATAATATGTTTAAATATATATACCGCAAAAATAATTCTTCATCATAACTCTAAAAATATTGTGAGAATTTTAGCTGTAATTGTGAATTGTGGATTTCAACATATATATAAATGGATAGATATTTTACGATCTATCCATTTTTTATATTTTGGTATCATACCTCTAAATAGATACTAATCTAGTTGATTTAGATACTTACGAAAGAGTTTTTCATTTTTCTGTAAAATACCAAAAAAATTATCATCTATTTTTTCAACAACAGGAAGAGCGAGTTTTACCATTTCTTGCCCCTTTGGCAGTAGTATAATTGCATTTGCTCTACTATCTTTCGGATTTACAGTTTTTTGTATAAAATCCTTCTTTTCTAATCCCTTAACGATTTGGGATACTGACATGACATCCATATCTGCCATCTTAGAGATACTTACTTGAGTCACATTATCGTCAGATTGACTAAGAAAGTTTAAGGTGGTAAGCACTACAAATTGAGGATGAGTAATCCCTAATTTACGTAACTCTTGATTTATAATGGAATGCCATTTATTATATACGCGAATAAAAAGAAGTCCGGTTGACGATTCTGCATCATCTTTAAAGCGATTTGATGGAAATTCCAATTTATTTTTCAACCTCCTTTTTGATTAGCATAGTAGATTTTGGGACATCAGAAAATACGTTGCAAAGAAAATTAAGATCATCTTCTGATGGTTTTTCTTTATCTAATCTCACAGTATGTTGAATAAAAGTTTTACCATCTTTTTGCAATATGTCATGTCCAAAATATATGCCTCCAACCCCAGGGACATCAGTTCTATCCCAATAAGAACAATTAGGAACGATATTAGTAAGAGTAAAAGACATCTCTGGCATTCCCTCTAGTTTCATTGTTCCAGTAGTTCCTGTTTTTAATTCTCCATTAAATTTAATATCTTCTAAATCCTCTTCCCAAATATGCCTTTTTTCAAGGTCAGCATAATAAGACCAAATAGCTTCCTTAGGTGCATTTACTTCTAATTTGAATGTTAACTCCATTTTAACCTCTCCTTTAATATACATATATTTATTATAAGTACATTTATTATATATATATTTATAATATTAATTCCTTATTTTGTCAAGTTAAATAAATGAATTAATTTATGTGAGGATTATTTTAGGAGGATTTCTAAAAATAATTATGTAGTATAATTATTTATTATAAAGCTACATTAAGGTACAACTAAAAAATACTAGACTAGTATGCTTGCATATTTCCCATCATGCTGAGACATTAAATTATTCTTGTAAATCGGATATAAGCAGAATTTATATATCTGTCTGGCACGAAATATGAAGGACATATTTAATCTATTATTTTATTTCATATGCTAAAATATAATAAGAAATATTACTAAGGGAGTTGATGTATTAATTATGGAAAAATTATATTCTTTAATAAATGAAAAAGTGAAAGAAAATTCAAAGGCGTTAATTGGTATTAGTGGCATAAGTTTAAGTGGAAAAACTACTTTAGCTAATAAATTAAAAGAAAGATACCAAGGCCAATATAAGGTTTATACAATTTCTTTAGAGGAGAATCAAGATGTATTAAAAGAATCTCTTAGTAATATTAATCCATCTAAGTATTACTATGAAAATGCTTATGATTTTTCTTCAATAAAAAATGAAATTGAAAATGCATGCAAAAGTAATGATATAGTTATAGTTGAGGGCGCATTAATATTTAAGAATACTGTAGATATTAATTTTGATATAAAAGTATGGTTAGATTGTACTTTTACATCATCCATAGAAAGAAGCGACGAAGATAAAAAAGATCTTTATGGAGATTATTTCATGTGGCTTCAAAGACAGCATTTTTCAATAGATAACCCTAAGGCAAAGGCAGATATAATAATAAAAAATGATAAAATATTAGAGAAAGAGTCAGAGGTTTTTATTGATTTAGTAAATGATCCTTCGACAGTAGATAAAATGAAGTGGCTATATGAACCTAAAGTGTGGAAAGTGGAAGAAAAGGGAATTTACGTGGAACCTGATAAGGTAACTGATTTTTGGCAAAGGACTCATTATGGTTTTAGAAATGATAATGCTCATATGTTTTATATAGAAATCGAAAAGGACTTTACTATGACAACGAAGGTTAAGTTTAATCCAATCAATCAATTTGACCAGTGTGGATTAGCAGTAAGAGTGGACGAGGATAATTGGCTGAAGACTTCCATAGAATATGAGCTAGATAATCCTCCAAAACTTGGTGCTGTCGTAACTAATTTGGGATATTCAGATTGGTCTACACAAGAGTTAGATAAACAAGTTAATGAAGCTGAATTTAGAATTAGCAGACAAGGAAACGACTATAAAATAGAGGTTAATGTTCTAAATAAAGGTTGGAGGCAACTTAGAATTTGTCATCTACACAGTCCAAAGAGAAATGTTAAGTGTGGGATATATTGCTGTAGCCCTATTGATAGTGGTTATAATGTTTTATTTACAGAATTGAAGATAAAAGAGGATTTTTTTTGATATATTTCAAGAATAATTCTTTATCATAATTCTAAAAATATTTCAAAGATTTAGCAGTGATTGTGAAATGTGCATTGTGAATTGCAAAAATAGCAAATTTATAATGGACACGAATATGAAGATAAAAGAGCCTGCTATAAATATTAAATATGATAGTGATGAAACAGCCTAAAGCATAATACAACGTGTTTTAGGCTGTTTTTTTATTGTAATTTAATTTCAGTTGCTCATTTATTTTAGTTCATTAGGGTTTACTAACATGCTGCGTTAAATTAATGAGTATCTTTAGAAGGAATAAATCCATTTTGAATTTTAGATGTTAGTACTGAAGTTATTTCAGGATTTATTTCATCAAATTCTATTTGTTCAAGAATACCAAAAAGTCCACATACAATAAAAGAGATGGTACTCTTATTTACAAGTCTTGATTTCTCATCATTTTGAGTTTTTTCTAACAGCTTTTTAATAATAAGTTGTTTTGTCTTATACATAGAAAAAGAGTGCCTTGGTGAATTGAAAAATGGAACATAAAGATCCCTATTTTCCCTAAATATATCCAATGTTTTTTCAATTATTTCTGGCATGTGATTTATTAACTCGGTAAAATCATAAGGTTCTATAACTTTAATGGTTTTATCGACGGCATAATTCATAAAACTATCTGCACAGTCATAAATATCTCTGTAATGTAAATAAAATGTACTCTTATTAATGTCTGCTTCTTCACATAATTCTTTTATAGTAATATCTTTTATATCTTTAGTTGATAATAATTTAGCAAAAGCAGTTTGAACAGCTTGTTGTGTTTTTCTTTTACGCCTATCTGTCATTTGTAATCCCCCATTTAATAGACAAATTTACCATTTTAGTTTATTAACAGACTTATCCATTAATATTGATTATTGAATAAGAATCCACATATTTCTATAATAGACCTGTGTCTATATAAAGGATAATTCATAAAAAATATAATGTCAATATATGTATTAATCCTAATTAAGTCAACAATAAATATACAACTTATGAGATTTAAATTTTAGAAAATAAAGTTTTCTAGATTATATTTTAGGAGGAATTTTATGAAAGTAAAAAATGCAGCATTAGTAGTATTTTCAATGGTTGTAGCTAATATATTTACAGGATGCACGCCAGTATCTACATTAACTGGGGACAAGCTAGTAAAGCAGACTCAAAGTAATTTAATAGTGCAGTCAAATGTTGACATGACAGATGTTAATGTAAATACATTAATTCCCGGAAAGGTTAAAGAAATAAAAGTTAAGGAAGGTGATAATGTAAAAAAAGGAGATGTTTTACTTATAGTTGATAGTGATACATTGGCAGCTCAACAAGCTCAAGTACAAGCTCAAATTGAAACAGCAAAGTCTCAGTTAAATGCTGCTCAGGCAGCTAGGGATGCTGCAAGTGCAAAGCTTGAGTTAGCTCAAAATGGTGCAAGACCAGAAGAAATTGACCAAGCTAAGTCTGCTTATGATCTTGCAAAGGTAACTGTAGATAGATTAAAAGTTTTGTATGATCAAGGTTCAATTCCTAAATCAGATTTTGATAATGCTGAAACTCAAATGCAGGTAGCAAAAGATAAGTATGATATAGCACAAAGTGGTGCAAGACCAGAAGATATAAAGGCTGCCCAGGCACAAGTGGAGCAGGCAAATGCATCAGTTGAAGCAGTTGAAGGGCAAATAAAACAGGCTGAAGCAGCACTTCAAGGAGTTAATGTAAACCTTAATTATGCTACAGTTACTGCACCAGAAGATGGGACAATAACACAAGTGAATGTTGAAGCAGGAGAAGTTATATCAACAGGGATGCAACTTATTGTAGTTACTAAGACCGATGAACCATCAATATTATGTAATGTTAGGGAAACAGATTTGTCTAAAGTAGACTTAGAACAAGAAGTTTCTGTAAAGATTCCAGCATATAAAGACGAGGAATTTAAGGGGAAAGTAGTTAGAATTAATAAAGACGCTGATTTTGCAGTTAAAAGAGCAACAAATGATAATGGTGAATTTGATGTACTATCTTATGGTGTTAAAGTTGAATTAACTGATAACGATAAGCCACTCCGTTCTGGAATGACTGCTTTTGTTGATTTTGGAAAGTGATGTGAGAATAGGTATGAAGGAAATAGTATCGAAGATTAAAGAAAGATTTATAAAGTCTAAAGAAATTATAGTTTCTGTTATGTTACTTTTGATAATACCAGCTATTTCTAGTTATGCTTTAGGTTATACATATAGTGAACATGTAGTAAAAAATGTTCCTACAATGATAGTTGATCATGATGATTCTACTTTAAGTAAAAATTTTATTACTCAAATAAATACAAACGAAGTATTTAATGTAGTTAATTATAGTGAGAATGATAATGATATTAAAAATTTAATGGATGAAGGGAAAGTCGTGGTTGGCATTATCATTCCTGCAAATTTTGCTAAAGACTTAAACGATGGGAAAGCACCTAAAATCATGATTTGCTATGATGGCTCGCAGATGTCAGCAGTAAGTGCAGGTAAGACTAGAATAGCTGAAATCTTAGGGACTATTAAAGTTAGTTATTTAATGAAGCTTGGAGAAGGTAAACTTGGGATAATGCCTCAGGAAATTAAAAATAATATTATTCCAATACAAACTGATTCTATATTTTTAGGAAATTCAGCAAGAAGCACAGCCAATTTTTTGCTTCAAGGAATGTTAATTGGAATTGCCCAAATAGGAATTATTTCACTTGGTGTATTAGTAGTAAAGGAAAAGGAGAATTATTTTTTCTTACTAATTAAAAGTATCATTTTTGGATTAATAGGTTCAATATCAATTTTTCTATTGATGTTTATACAATATAAATATTTTCAAATGCCGTATAGAGGATCAGTTAAAGCTGCAATTGCATTAACTATAACTTTTAGTATTACTATGATAAATTTAGGGATTTTATTTAGATTAATTATAAAAAATAAGCTGGAAGCAGTGAGTAGCTCTAGCCTTATGGCTTCTTCTTTTGTTTTACTTTCAGGGTATACATTTCCACTAATGGCTGCACCTGAGATGTTTAAAAAATTATCTAAAATTATTCCATTTCTATATTATGGAATTCCAATGAGAGACTTATCTCTTTTAGGATTAAATTTTAATGATGTAGTGCCTAATCTATATTATTTGATAAAATATATGATTTTTACATGGATTATTATGTTAGTTATACTGCTAATTAAAAGTATTTCAAAGAAAAGAACTAATATTAAAGAGAAAATTTTAAATAAAGTTATTAGAAGGAGGAAAAAAGATGAGGTTTCTGAAGTTTCTAGCTAGAGATAAAAAAAGTATTATTTCACTTAGTTTACTTCACATTAGTATAGTAATTTTTGTGGCTTGTATTTTCAGTAAAGTCTATATTGAAAATATTCCTTTTGGGATAGTAGATATGGATAACTCATCTTTATCCAGAACTATAATAGCAGAACTTAAAAAGAGTCCGGGTGTTAATATTAATTATTATGCAGATTCACAAGAGGAATTACAACAGGCAATTAAGGAAAAAAAGGTTAGTGGGGGAATGGTGATTCCTAAAGATTTTAATAAAGATGTTGTCAAAAAGAAATCTCCTAGTGTTGCATTATTAATAGATGAAACAAATGTTGTTGTTGGAAGTAATTTATATGCATATTGTAATGGAGTTACAGGAACTATAAATGCTGGAATTCAACTTAAAGTATTTGAAGGCAAAAATATGATGCCATATAATGCAAAGAAAGCCATTACGACTTTTTCATATAGTGAGCGTGTTCTTTATGAACCACAGCTTAGCTATATACGGTATTTGATGTACTCTCTTGTGCCATATTTACTGCAAGGGACTTTTCTTATGACATTTTTAGTACCTGCTTTAATAAAAAGTAGAGAAAAGTTAACTTTAATCAATTTTAAATCAAAAGATACTGTGAAAAACATACTTATTCTTTTAGCAAGAGTTTTAATGATTATTTTCATATCAGTAATTTCGAGCTTAATTGCCTTATGCATTTTAGGAAAATACTTTGATTTGCCTCTTCGTGGAAATATCTTAGAATACTTGACGTTGACTTCAATATTTCTTATTGATCTTACAGCTATTGGAGTTTTATTTGCAGCGTTATTTAATAATTTAATATATTTCACTCAATTTTTTACCATGATAAATATAGTAACCTTTTTAGCTAGTGGAATTCCATTTCCAGAGTATGCAATGCCTAGCGGACTTCCTAGAATAATTAAAAATATTTGGCCATTTATGAATGTAGCACTTCCATTAAAATTCATAAACTTAAAAGCGGTTGGATGGGATGTTATATTACCATATATAAAAAGTGGAATGGCCTATGCGTTAGAATGGTTTTTAATAGGGATTGTATTATATTCTGCTAGAATTGCACTAAGTAAATATAAAAATAGGAAAATATCAAAGGAAGAAGACGAAAAAATATCGATAGAAACCTATGATAGACCTGAACTTATGCAGTAGCACGCCGAAATAAGGATTATGCTGTTGTTCCAGTTTCTAATAAGTGAAAATATTTAATACAAGGGGGAAGAATAAATGAAGAAGAATATAAAAAAGATAGTTGCTATTGGAATTGGATTAAGTATAGTAAGCGGAAGTATAAATCCAGTCTTAGCAATAGAGAATCAAAAAAATAATGAAGTAGTAAGTGCTCAAATAATAAATGATGAAAGTAATTCAATAATAAATGGACAATCATCTAACGGTAAACCAATTCTTACTTTAGATCAGGTTATAAATGCAGCTATAACTAATAGTGAAGATTTAAATTTGAAGTCTCAGCAAATATCCATGTACAGAAAGAAAGAAGATATTCAGGATAAAACTAATGACTTTTATGAGAGCCTTGGTGAAAAAATATATGATTTTCCATATGATAAACTTGAGCTTCTAGAAAAACAAACAAATCAGTCGAAAGATTTTTTACAAGATCAAATATCGAGTGACATCACTAATAAGTATAATGCAATTATTATAAAGCAAATAGATATAAGTCAAGCTAAAACAAATTTAGATATAAAAAATAAAGACTTAGAAACTATTAAAACAAAAGTGCAAATAGGCATGGCAACCTCAAATCAATTAACGGATAAGCAGATTGAAATTAATTCCTTAAAAAATGATATAACAGCAAAAGAAAATTCATTAAAGGACAGCATGGATTATTTAGGAGTCTTAACTAATTTGAATTTATCAAATTACACCTTAGATCCCAATATAGAATATAATTTATTTAAAATTGATGGTTCAAGTGATGAATACATAAATGATAAAATTGAAACTTATTTAAAATATAATCAGAAATTAATTAATCTTACAAAGGATTATTTAGATGACTTAAAGGATGATGGCGTAAAGGATATTATGAACAAAGATATTCCAAGCATGCCATCTGGTGGAATTCCATCTCCAGCTTCATATATGAAAAAGGATGATGCTACAGGAGCAGTTGAATTAGACGAGGGTGCTTATTCTATTGGACTTACTTCTTATGCTCTTCAACTTATAAATTATGAAAAAAATGCATTGAAGTATTATCTGGATCTTACTAAGTATGGAGCATATGTAGATGGTAAGTATGGAGTTGAGGAAGCACAAGTTAAGCTTGATGATTCAAAAAAGAGTCTGAAAAATGGATTAAAGCAAGCTTATTCAACGTTACTTGACTTGGAAAATAAAATAAATGACTTAAATGATACAATAAAGTCAACTAACACAAAACTTAAATATGCAAAGACACAAGTGGATGTAGGGTTGATGACAGAAAATAATTATAATGCTTTAGTTCTAAAAAGCGAGCAGTTAGATTCATCACTAAGAACACTCATTAATGCTTACAATAATTTAAAGACCACTATTCAGGAGCCTTGGGTGCTAGGGGCTAATTAATTATTGAAATATTACTTTTAATAATTATTCAAAGAGAATACTAAATTGAAATACTATGTATTTTATCACACATACAAGGTACCCTATAAAGATAGACTTTTATTAAATTGTTTATCTTTATAGGGTATTTTTAATTGATCAATAGTTAATTGTATTCAGTAAGTTCCCAGTAGATTCCCTAAACTTAGGTGAAGTACGAACATGGATTGTTCTAAATGGAATAGATGGATTGTCTATTCTTGAAAGTAACAAATCTGCGGCAATATCTCCCATCTCATAACTTGGAATACTAACGGTAGTGAGGTGAGGTTCAATTATTTTTGATTCCATTGAATCATCAAATCCACATATTAAAATATCATCAGGTACAGAAATACTTTTATGTTTTAGAGCTCTTATGACATTAATTGCAATAAAATCGTTTGCGCATACAAGAACTTGAGGAAGAACTGAAAGGTCCATTATCTTGTTCCCAAGCATTCAGGATCAGCATAAGGCTCTTTGTCGTTTTCGATAATAGAATTATTAATATCAAATGAGAGTTTTGAATCTAATATAGCAGAGCAATAACCCTTCCAACGTTCGTAAAAACTCTCACAATGATATATATCTCCTACAAACCCTATATTTGTCTTCTTATTATTAATTAGGGTTTTAATAATATTATAAGTACTATGGAAATTTTCCATTAAAAGAATATCAGCATTTACAGGCTTACTGTCGTGAGTGCTGGGTGAATCGATAAATAGTGTAGGAATGTCTAATCGACATATAAGCTCACTATAATTTTTATCAAACATTTCTATGCATATTATGCCATCAACCAACTCAGGTTTAAAGTTCGATGGTAAGCTTGAGGAATTTAATTCATTATCACGAACAACATACATAGACAATCTATAGCCAAGAGTGCTCATC
This sequence comes from Clostridium sp. MF28, assembly GCF_002969175.1. NCBI lineage: Bacteria > Bacillati > Bacillota > Clostridia > Eubacteriales > Clostridiaceae > Clostridium > Clostridium sp. MF28. The sequence continues at coordinate 1,735,786 of NZ_CP014331.1, read as the reverse complement.
TTTTCTTCAAAACCTGATAAAAGATGAGATCCAAAATGGGAACTGTTTGGCATACTGCTTGTTAATAGTGCAATTTCTTTATTTAAAGATGAATTGGGAGAAATGGATGATACATTGTTTACATATGCAAATTGTTTGTAACCCATTTCAATTGCCTTTTGAATAATTTTAGATTTTGTAGCTTCTGCTAATGTTCCAGTATTATTTAAAGCTTTAGAAACTGTATTCCTTGAAATCCCCAATTCATCGGCTATATCTTGAACCGTTATTTTCTTATTTAGCATTATTAAAGGCTCCTTTCTTTGTCATATAAAATTTATATCAATATTTTAAGTATTGTTATTGACATTAGTATAACAAATGAAGTGACAAATGTAAAATAAAATAATTATATATACATAAATGCTAGCAAATAAAAAGAGCTATAATATATTTTGTGTGCAAATGTAAAAATATAACGATGATAAAATGTAATATTTATATTGACAAATGTAATGAGAATCTGGTAATATCTATTTATAAATTGAAGATAAGGTTTACAAAAAAGATTTAACAAGCAGAGTGGATTTGTAAAGGTAAATTGAGTTTTTGTTACAAATGTAAAAAAATAAATAATAAAATGAAAGGGGAAATAAGTTTGAATGGGGTAAAAAGTACAAGATTTAATTTTAACAGATTAGATGGTGGAGATCCTATTATTAATAAAAAGAACTCTAAAATATATAGTAAGTTAAAGTATATCAAAAAGAATTATCAATTATATCTGTTCTTCACACTACCACCACTAATACTGTTAATTATTTTTAAGTATATTCCTATGGGAGGAGTACTAATTGCATTTGAAGATTATAGTGCTATTTCGGGAGTTTTCCATAGTCAGTGGGTAGGATTAAAACATTTTGAAAGATTTTTATCTTCCCCAGATTTTATGACTTTGTTAATGAATACTTTAAAGGTAAGTTTATATGGAATATTGTGGGGATTCCCGTTACCGATTATACTTGCTTTACTTTTAGCAAGAATAAAGAGTGAGGGAATTAAGAAAAAGATTCAATTAATTTTGTATGCTCCTAATTTTATTTCTGTAATAGTAATTTCAGGTATGATTATCGTTTTCTTATCACCGATTGGGCCAGTTAATCAATTTTTTGGAACTGCTACAAACTTTATGGCAATGCCTAGTGCATTTCGGACTATATATGTAGCTAGTTCAGTTTGGCAGGCAACTGGTTGGGCATCAATTATTTATACAGCAGCTCTTTCAAATGCAAGTCAAGAATTAACAGAAGCAGCTGTTATAGATGGAGCGAATATTTTTCAACAAATTTTGAATGTTGATTTACCAGCAATTAAGCCAATTATGGTTATTCAATTTATTTTATCGGCAGGAAATATTATGAGCGTAGGTTTTGAAAAAGCATTAGCTTTGCAAACAGATTTGAATTTACCAACTTCAGAAATTTTACCAACTTATGTTTATAAAATGGGTCTTCTAAATGGAGATTATAGTTTTTCAACAGCCGTAGGTTTGTTTAATTCAGTTATTAATATAGTTTTATTAATAGTTGTGAATTCAATTGTTAAAAAATTAAACGAGGGAGAAGGAATATAAGATGAATATGAAAATGAAAATAAAAAAATTCAAAAAATTATCATTTTCTGATAAATCTATTACAATAAGTGGTTATGTAGGCGTAATACTTTTTGTATTAGCTATTATTATACCACTTATATATATAGTTGTTGCTTCTTTTATGGATCCCAATACATTAAACAATCAAGGAATAACATTTGATTTTAGTAAATGGTCAATAGAAGGATATACAAGAGTATTTAAAGACGATATGCTTTTAAGAGGATTTTTGAATTCCGTATTCTATTCTACTGCTTATGCGGTAATTTCAGTTGGAGCCACACTTTTAGCTGCATACCCATTATCTAGACCAGATTTTGTGGGGAAAAAAATTATTACTACTTTATATATTATTACTATGTTTTTTGGCGGAGGGTTGATGCCAACATATCTTTTGGTTGACAATCTAAAGCTTCTTAACACAGTGTGGGCGATTTTACTTCCAGGTGCAATTAATGTATGGAATATTATACTGGCAAGAACTTATTTTCAAAGCTTACCAAAAGAGTTAAGAGAAGCATCTGCTATAGATGGTGCAAGTGATATTACACATTTCTTTAAAATAATGATTCCAGTATGTAAACCAATTATTGCAGTATTACTTTTATATCAATTTGTAGCTCAATGGAATAGTTACTTTGATGCTATGATTTATTTAGATGATACTAAATTGCAACCTCTGCAATTAGTAATTAGATCAATCTTAATTCAAAATACACCAAGACCTGGTATGATTGCAGATGTTCAAAGTGCAGCAGCAATGGCTAAAATGGCACAATTGCTAAAATACTCCACTATTGTTGTTTCAAGTTTACCTTTACTAGTTATGTATCCATTTTTCCAAAAGTATTTTGATAAGGGAATAATGGCAGGATCAGTGAAGGGATAAAAAAATATATATAGAAAAAGGATGGGGAAATAATATGAGGAAAAATAAAATTAGAAAGTTGGTTAGTATTTCTTTAGCTATGTTAACAGTATTATCATTTACAGCATGTGGTAGCTCAAGCAAGAAAACAGATACAGCTACATTAAAGGATGTTTCATTTCCATTAAAAGAAACAGCTACTTTAAAAATGCTTACAAGTGCGCCATCAATTTCGACTCAAGACCCAAATGAAAGAATTATTTTTCAAAGATTAGAGAAAGAAACAAATGTGCATATCGATTGGACGTGCTATACAGATGATCAATTTCCTGATAAAAAGAATTTAGCATTATCAAAAAAAGATACACTTCCAGATGTAGTATTTAATGCTGGTATGAACAATAATGATTTACTTCGTTATTCAAAACAAGGAGTTATTATTCCAGTTGAAGATTTAATAACAAAATATATGCCAAATTTATCAAAAGTTCTAGAAGAAAAACCAGAGTATAAGAAAATGATTACTGCACCTGATGGCCATATTTATTCATTCCCATGGATAGAGGAATTAGGAAGTGGAAAGGAAGCTATTCAAGCTGTTGGAGATATTCCATGGATAAATAAAAAATGGCTTGATGAATTAGGTCTTCAAGTACCAAAAACAACTGATGAATTAGTTACAGTTTTAAAAGCATTTAAAGATAAACACCCTGAAGGAAAAACAGATGTAATTCCAATGTCATTTATTATTAATGCTGTTGGCGGAAATGAAGATCCAGGATTTATACTTGGGGCTTTTGGATTGGGAGACAATGGAGATCATTATATGGTGACTAATGATAAGAAAGTTGTATATTCAACTACTCAAGATGGATATAAAGAAGGTATCAAGTGGCTTCACAAGCTTCAAGAAGAAGGTCTTATAGATCCAGAAGCGTTTACTCAAAAATGGGATACTTTTGTATCAAAAGGAAAAAATGATCGTTACGGTATGTTTTTCACTTGGGATAAAGCTAATATAGCTGCAAACAAAGATGATTATATACCTCTTCCAGCACTTGCAGGTCCTAATGGAACTGTTAATGCTACTAGATCAAATGGATATGGGTTTGATTTAGGAAGATGTGTTGTAACATCGGCAAATAAAAATTTAGAATTAACAGCAAAATGGATAGATAAGTTATATGATCCTCTTCAATCAATACAAGATAACTGGGGAACATATGGTGATGAGAAAAATCAAAATGTATTTGAGTTAACAGAAAATAAAACTTTAAAGCATTTACAATTAGGTACAGCATCACCATGGGAAGTTCGTGCAAATCAATTTGTTTCAGGACCATTAGCAGTTCTTGATAGTTATTATGGAAAGTATACAACATCTCCAGATGATGCCCAAGAAAGATTAGATATACTTCATAAAACTTATGTTAAAGATATGAAAGCTGATTACAATTATCCACCTGTATTTATGTCTCAAGAAGATATAGAAAAACTTACTCAATATGAAACAGCAGTAAAGGCATATACAGAACGTAAGAAAGCTGAATGGATTTTAAATGGTGGAATAGATGAAGAATGGGACTCTTATTTAAAAGAAATGGATGATCAAGGTTTATCAAAAATATTAGAAATTAAACAAAAATATTTAGATGCATACTTTGCAAAATAAAAAACTTATATAAGCGGCTTGAATGGTCGCTTATATAATATTTAAGATGATTGAAAGGAAATGATTATGAATAATATAGTGAGAAATAGTAGTGAAATTTTAAATAAAGCAAGAGTTTTTGAAGAAGAATCTATAAAGAGTATACCAAAAGAACAGAGGCCATTGTTTCATTTATCATCACCAGTCGGGTGGATTAACGATCCAAATGGATTTTCTAAATTTGCAAAGGAGTATCATCTTTTTTATCAATATTATCCATACGATACTAAATGGGGACCAATGCATTGGGGGCATAGTAAGACAAAGGACTTTATAAAGTGGGAGCAGTTACCAACAGCTCTTGCGCCAGATCAGGAATATGATAGGGGAGGATGTTTTTCTGGAAGTGCAGTAGAGTCAGATGGAAAGCAAATACTCATGTATACTGGAGTGTTGGACAAAGTTCAAGAAGATGGGGCTCATATAATTAGACAAACTCAATGTATTGCAATTGGAGATGGAGTAAATTATGAAAAGCTAACTTGTAATCCTGTGATAACAAGTTATTCTCTACCAGAAGGTAGTAATTTAGAAGATTTCAGAGATCCCAAGATATGGAAAGAAGCTGATGGGTTTTATGCTGTAGTAGCTAGCAGGCATGCTGATGGAAGCGGACAAATTCTTTTATATAAATCAAGTGATTTAAAAGAATGGAGCTTTGTTTGTATTCTAGATAGAAGTAAAAATGAGATAGGTAGCATGTGGGAATGTCCAGACTTTTTTAATATTGATGGAAATAATATCATGATTATTTCACCAATGGAAGTAAAGGCGAATGGACTGAAATTCCATAATGGACATAATACGGTGTACTTAATTGGAAAATATGATAAGGAAAATCATACGTTTAATAGAGAAGAGTATGGAACTATAGATTTTGGTTTAGATTTTTATGCTCCTCAAACCTTAGAAGCAGAAGATGGAAGAAGAATTATGATAGGATGGATGCAATCATGGGAAAATAATATTGTTCCAAAAGACTTTAAGTGGTGCGGAATGATGAGCATTCCTAGAGAACTAACAATAAAGGATGGAAAGCTAATCCAAAATCCAATTAGAGAAATTAGAAATTACTATAAGAATTCTGTTAAATACGAGAATGTATTAATTAAAGATAATGTGGAGTTAGAAGGTATATCAGGAAGAGAATTAGATATGACTCTGGAAATTGATGGTTTAAATTGCGAAGAGTTTATAATTAAAATTGCTAAAAATAATGACTATGAAACATTAGTTACTTTTGATCCAAGAAAAGATATCATTTCATTTGATAGAAGTTATTCAGGGAAACTTTGTGATTCCTTACATAAGAGAGAAATGAATATAAGAAATCAAAATGGAAAGATTAAGCTAAGATTAATTATAGATAAATACTCTGTTGAAATATTTGCAAATGATGGCGAACAAGTAATGACATCTACTTTTTATACTAACTTAGATGCAACAGATATTTCGTTTTGTGCTAAGGGTGAAGCAAAAGTAAGTATTGAAAAGCATAGTATTGTTTTAAATTAAGGATTATATTTAGATGTGTTTAAAAAAGCGATTAAATTAGGCTTTATAATTCAGCTACTTTTAGATACATAGATAAGTATAAAATTTTCAACAAATATTAGTTTACAAAGCAAATTTCTATAGTTTAATAAAGATAAACTAAGATAGATGGAGGATTAAGATGAGTAAAAACATTTTTTGTATAGGAGAGCTTTTAATTGACATGGTTTGTGTTGATAATAAAGGATTAAAAGATGGAGAAAAGTTTGAGAAAAAAGCAGGTGGAGCGCCAGCAAATGTTGCAGCATGTATTTCTAAATTAGATGGAAATGCTTATTTTTTAGGACAAGTTGGTGACGACTACTTTGGGAAACATTTAATAGAATTGTTAAAAGATCTGAATATAAATACTGAAATGGCAGTAGAAAAAGGTAGTACAACAATAGCACTAGTTGGTATAGATAAAAATGGTGAGCGTAATTTTGATTTTCTAAGAGGCAGTGATGGAGAATATTCATTTAATAATATTAATTTATCAAAAATAGCTAACTCAGATATCATTCATTTTGGTTCTGCTACAGGATTTTTAGAAGGTGAATTAAAGAAAACTTATTTTAAATTATTAGAATATGCAAAATCAAATAATATATATGTGTCTTTTGATCCCAATTATCGTGATGCATTGATAACAGCAGATAAATTAGAAATGTTTATTGAAGATAGTGTTGAGTTCATAAGAAAAAGTGATTTCACTAAGCTAAGTGATGAAGAGTTATTTCTATTAACTAAAGAAAAAGATGTAACAGCAGGAGTTAATAAATTGCATGAATTAGGCGTTAAGGTTGTAACTATTACATTAGGATCTAAAGGAACATATCTAAGTGTTGATGGACAGCATGAAATAATTCCATCCATTAAAATTAAGCAAGTAGATTCAACTGGTGCTGGAGATGCATTTGTTGGAGCCGTATTAAAACAAGTATCTGATATTGAAAATAAACAAAATATAAGTTTTGAAGAATGGAAAGACATAATTTTATTTGCAAATAAAGTAGGTGCTATTACATGTACAAATTATGGAGCAATAGCATCAATGCCTATTTTAAGTGAAGTAAGAAATTTAGTTTAATATATACTGCAGTAATAAATTTGTATTTAAACTTCTAATAAGCAAAGTGCCCAGCTAGGTAAAAATTTAGAGGCTCAATTGTAACATATATACTAGTGTGAAAAAATACAATAAATAATATTAGAATGTAATTGTACTAAAAAATAAGAGGAAAAGTGTGTTAATGAAAATCTGTATTGTGTAAATTAAAAAAAAGAGTGTAAAGAGTAAATAATTTTATTCTCTAGGAAATTATATAGTTGGACAATCTGTTGATAAATTATGAGAAAGGCTGATTCAAAATGTTTCCTTTTAAAAGAGAATAAAAAAAGAAAATATATTCGCCTGCCAGATTTTTCTCACATGCGTTCGAAAAGGCAGATGCGTAAAAAAATCTACAGCTCCACAGTCGCCTGCGATTTTGTTCTTAAGTGAAGCTGGTTTTAGCTTAAATTTAGTATAATATGCTTTATTTACACTCTTGTTTGGCATAATAATTGCTTTAAATAAGAAATTAGGTAAGTATTTAGTTGAAAATTTAAATAGAAGTGTTATTTATAGCTTTGGATATATAATGGTTAGTACTAAAAATTAAAACTAGGGATTAAAGGAAAGTGATAATGCCATGAAGCAAATTGATAAAATTTATAAGTATATATTATCAAATTCTAGGGAATTTACTAAAGAAAAATTATTTAAAATCAAGGGATTTAGTGCGCAGCAAGTTGCTGAACACTTGGGAATATTAAGAAGCAATGCTTCTAGAGAGCTTAATGTTCTTTGTAGGGAAAGGAAAATAATTAAAATTAGAAATAGACCTGTTCTATATTTTGATAGAGAACAGTTTATTAGAATATTAAATGTAAACTTAAATGATGAATGTGAAGAGGGGATAGAAATTAATGATTTTATCAATTTGTTAGAGGATAAAGAAGAGAAATCACCTTTCGACTCGTTAATAGGATTTAATACAAGTTTGAAAAATCAAATAGAACAAGCAAAGGCTGCTTTATTATATCCACCGAATGGGTTGCATACTCTAATAATCGGTAGTACTGGTGTTGGTAAAAGTTTATTTGCCAATATGATGTACAAATACTATAGAAATATAAAACAGTCACAAGAGGATCCGCCATTTATAATATTTAATTGTGCTGATTATTCTAATAATCCTCAACTTCTTCTATCACATATATTTGGACATGTCAAAGGCGCTTTTACAGGAGCTGAAAAAGAAAAGGAAGGGATAGTTGAAAAAGCTGATAGAGGCATATTGTTTCTAGATGAGATACATAGATTACCACCAGAAGGGCAAGAAATGGTATTTTACTTTATGGATACGGGAACCTATAACAAATTAGGCGAAACAGATAGACAGCATAAAGCAAATGTGCTATTAATTGGAGCTACAACAGAGGATCCAAATTCTACGCTGCTTAAGACTTTTATTAGAAGAATCCCTATAACAATAACTATTCCACCTTTTGATGAAAGACCTATTAATGAAAAATTGGATCTTGTACAATATTTACTTTCTAAAGAAGCACAGAGAGTGAACAAAACTATTAAGATTTCTTCGGAAGCAATTAAAGCCCTCATAGGCAGCACTAATTATGGAAATGTGGGACAGCTAAAATCTAATATACAATTGGTTTGTGCAAAGGGATTTTTTAATTGTATTAACACAAATAAGGACATTGAAATAAATTTAAGTACATTACCTCCAAATATAAAAAGCGGAATATTAGCTTTTGGGAATCAAACTAAAGATAAAACGACTATATGGAATATGATTCCTAATAATATTACGATTCAGCCAGATGGAAATAGAAAATTTTTAGAAACAGATGATTATGAAACACCATTTAATATTTATAGAATAATAGAGAGTAAAACTTCTGTGCTTCAAGAAGAGGGCATGAATGATGAAGAAATAAAGACATTTATTACTACAGATATTAGCATTCATTTAAAACAATTCTATGATCGATTCAACAATGATATAAGTCGTAGAGAAGGCCTATTAAAGATTGTTGATAAAAATATTGTAGAATTTTCAGAAAAGATAAAAATATTAGCTGAAAACAGATTGAATAGAAAATTAAATGAACGTTTTATCTATGCAACAAGTCTTCATTTTAGTGCATTATTTAATAGGATTAAGAAGAATACTGTTTCCTATGAATCAAATATTGATTTATCGATACCAATTGAAAGCAAAGAATATGAGGTCGCTAAAGAAATTCATGCACTTATTGAGAAGAACTTTAATCTAAGTATACCTAATGTTGAGATTGAATATTTAGCATTATTATTAAATTCAATACGAGAATCATCTCGTCAAGAAAGAGTTGGAATTGTAGTAGCATCACATGGGTCAGGAATTGCAACTAGCATGGTTAGTGTAGCTAAAAAGCTATTTGAAGCTGATAATATTCTTGCTGTTGATATGCCTCTTGAAAGATCACCATCGGATGTTTTAGATAATGTTATAGAAAAAGTTAAGCAAGTTGATGAGGGAAAAGGCGTATTGCTTTTAGTAGATATGGGATCGTTAAATAGTTTTGCAGATGTTATTACAGAAAAAACAGGGATAAACATAAAAAGTATTGATATGGTTTCAACTCCACTAGTTCTAGAAGCTGTTAGAAAGTGCTCTGTTTGTGACGTTGATTTAAATTCAGTATATTCGTATTTACTTACTGATTTTAGGGGATACACTAATAATATTAACACGCAGACAATTCAAGAAACTAAGGAAAAAAATAAGGCTATAATTACAGTATGTTCTACAGGAAAAGGGGCAGCTATAAAGCTTAAGGAATTGGTAGAAACTGTTACAAACAATATTGGTATTAAGAACATTAATATTATTTCACTTGGGCTTAAGAACTTAACTAAGTCAATTAAGAAAATTCAGGAAGAAAATAATATTTTGGCTATTATAGGTATTGCAAATCCGAATCTTGGAATTCCATTTATATCTATAGAACAATTAATCGATGGAACAGGGGAGAACATATTAATAAGTATTATCCAAGGTAAAAAGATAGAAGCTATAAAAAATACGGGAGATAAGCAAATAATATTTGAAAATATTTGTAAAGAAACCATTGCCGAGTTTATAACATTTCTTAATCCACAAAAGATCTATTCCCTATTAAATGAATTCTTGAATTGTACTGAAAGGTTATTGAGTGAAAAATTTGAAAATCCAGTTAAATTACGAATCATGTTTCATGTTGCATGCGCATTGGAGAGAATGTTGCTGAATAATGGATTAGTATATGATGAATGTGATATAAATTTTGACAAAAAAATTATAGAAGCATTAAAAGAAGCTAGCGTGATTTTCAAAAATGCATTATCAATAAATCTAACAGATGATGAAATATATTATATTGCTGATATAATTGGATGAAACTTGGTTTAGTATAGGACTTTAACTAAAACATTAAATTTTAATTAGTATATATGTTGTGATAATAATTTTAAGCTCAAAACTCTATTAAGCTGAGTGCACGATTAAAACCAGGATTTGGAAAATTAATCGCAATATATAAAAAAATTATGACTTGAAAATATGAAATTTAGAAGTTTACTGCCATTAATACATGGATTTAAAAGGATCGTGTGTTAGTGGCAGTTAATTTTTATATACATGTGTGTTAATTCTACAAAATTATTTAATAAACTGTGTTAAATGTGATTTGAAGTATGTAAATCTTAAATTCATAGTGTAATTAAAAATATTTAAATATCAAAAAAAGGTAGTTATAGCCTTAGCTTTGGATGATTTTTTTATTTACATTCTTAGTTGGCATAGGAATTGCTATGTATATAAATATAAAAATAATATATGTAGCAAGAAAGGATGATAAAGTAATGATCTCAGTAATTATAGGTACCCATGGTATATTTTCAGAGGAGATTCTTAAATCAGCAGAAATGATTTTTGGAACTCAGGAAAATGTAGGTGCCGTTACATTTAAACCAGGTGAAGGAATTGAATCACTTGTAGAAAAATATAACACTCTTATAAAAGAGTTAGATTCAACAGACGGAGTACTATTTATGGTAGACCTGTTTGGAGGAAGTCCATTTAATGCGGCAAGTATAATTGCAATGCAACATGAGAATATGGAAATTGTAGCAGGTGTTAATCTGCCAATGATTTTAGAGGTTCTAGGAAGTAGAGATTTTTCAAGCATAACCGAATTGTTAAGAGTAGCAGAAAACTCTGGAAAAGAGTCTATAAAAGTTTTAACTAAAAATATCAATATAGATGAAGATGAAGAAATTATATAAGTATTTCAGATAACTGCATTTTTAGTTCCATAATTATAATAGGTAAAGTTAATTGAGAATGCTAATACATAAGTTCTTTGGAAGATAATATTGAAAATTTATGCAACAAGTTATATCAATATAAGCGCAATTTAAGTAAATATAAAAATTAAAAGATAGGAGATAAAAAAATGGAAATTAGCTTTGTAAGAATAGATGACAGATTAATACATGGACAAGTAGCAACAGTTTGGACTAAGGAGAGTGGGTGTAACAGAATATTTGCCTGCAGTGATGAAGTTGCAGCAGATGACTTAAGAAAACAATTAGTAATTCAAGTAGCACCTCCAGGAATAAAAGCATATGTGCTTCCAATAGCAAAAGCAATTGAAGCATATAATAATCCTAAGTTTGACAGTTTTAAAACTTTATTTTTATTTACAAACCCTACAGATGTATTAAGAATGGTTGAAGGCGGAGTACCTATTAAATCTGTAAACGTTGGAGGAATGTGCTATAAGGCTGGTGATAAACAGGTTACAAATGCATTATGTATGAATGATAATGATATTGAGGCGTTTAAAAAGCTTAATGAAAAAGGTATCGAATTAGAGGTAAGGAAACTAGCAAAAGATACTAAGATAAACTTAATGGACAGATTAAAAGAATTACAATTTATATAAGTATATAAAAACTTTTTTATATAAATTAAAAAAAGAAAGAGAGGAATTATAAATGAGCACTTTACAATTAATTTTATTAGTAATAGTTGCAGCAATTACTGGTATGGCAAGTGTACTTGATGAGGCACAGTTCCACAGACCAATAATTGCATGTACACTAGTAGGCCTTGTACTAGGGGATATTAAAACAGGAATTATACTAGGTGGAACACTTGAAATGTTAGCATTAGGATGGATGAATGTTGGTGCAGCTATGGCACCAGATGCAGCACTTGCAAGTGTAATTTCAGCAATACTTGTTATAATTGGTAAACAGTCAATTGGAGCAGGTATAGCAGTTGCGGTTCCAATAGCAGCAGCAGGACAAGTTCTTACTATATTTGTGAGAACAATTACAGTATTTTTCCAACACTTAGCTGATAAATATGCTGAAAAGGGTAACACAAGAGGAATAGAAATGTGTCATATACTAGGTTTATCACTTCAAGCAATACGTGTGGCTATTCCAGCAGCTATAGTAGGAGTACTTGCAGGAACAGATGCAGTAAATGCGGCACTTGCAGCTATACCACAAGTTATTACAAGAGGACTTCAAGTTTCAGGTGGATTTATAGTAGTTGTTGGGTACGCAATGGTAATGAATATGATGAATAGTAAATCATTACTACCATTCTTCTTCATTGGATTCCTACTAGCAGCATTTACAAACTTCAATTTAATTGGTTTTGGTGCTGTAGGTGTTATTGCAGCAATATTCCATATAAAATCAATAGCTAATGAAGGTAAAGTAGCAGTAGCTGGAACTGGAAGCATTGATGATATCGATGATTCAGACTTAATGTAAGTACAGAAAGGAGATAAAATAATGAGTGAAAAGAAATTAAATAAAAGTGATATAGTAAAAATGTTTATCCGTTCAAATTTCTTATTGGGATCATTTAATTTTGAAAGAATGCAAGCAATAGGTTTTTGTGTTACATTAATTCCAGCTTTGAAGAAATTATATAAAGGTGACGAATTAAGTGCAGCACTTAAAAGACATTTAGAATTCTTTAATACACAACCATTTATGGCAACACCAATTATGGGAATAACAGCAGCAATGGAAGAACAAAAAGCAAATGGTGCAGATATAGATGAGGGATCAATAAGTGGTGTTAAGATTGGTCTTATGGGACCACTTGCTGGAGTTGGAGACCCAATATTTTGGGGAACACTAAGACCTGTACTTGCAGCATTAGGGGCAGGACTAGCACTTACTGGAAGTATAATCGGACCACTAATTTTCTTCATAGGATTCAATGTAATAAGACTTGCAACAAACTGGTATGGAATGTTCTATGGATATGAAAAAGGAACTCAATTAGTTGCTGATATGGGAGGAAATAAACTTAGATATCTTACAGAAGGAGCTTCAGTACTTGGATTACTTGTTATAGGTGGTCTTGTTTCAAAATGGACAACTGTTAATATACCTTTTGTTCTCTCTAAATATACACAAGCTGATGGAAAAGAAGTAGTTACAACCATTCAAAGTGTATTAGACAGCTTAATGCCAGGATTAGTTCCACTTTTACTAACATTTTTATGTATGTATCTACTAAAGAAGAACGTGAATCCATTAATAATAATCTTTGGATTATTTGCAGTAGGTATTTTGGGCGTAGCTTGTGGAATATTACAGTAACTATAAGTTCAACCTATAACTTAATTTAAAAAACTATAAGTATAAACCAACTTGTACAATAAAATAGCATAGATTACTAATTATTATATATTTGGATTTAGATTCAATATAGTATAGTTGTGAAATCTATGCTATCAAATTACTCGAATCATATCTTGATAAATTAAAGTCCATATGAAAAATTTGATTACAAAGTAAACGTTATCTAAACGAGGGGCTTTTATAATAAAGTAAATTCATATGAGGTCTTTAGATAGAAATACAAAATGTAAATTACTTAAAAATTATATTCATAAGATTAATTTGTTTAAGGAATAAAAAGATAAACATTATTAAAAGTAATGAGAAACGGGGTAAAGAAATGAAAAAATTAAAGTTAAAATTATTAGCGATAGCGGTAGCAACTACTACAACGGCAACAGCAGTTCCTTTGATAGGAGTGTCAGCAGCTTGGAAACAAAATCAGGGAGAGTGGAAATATTTAAATGATTCTGGAGAAGACAAAACAGGTTGGATTAATGACAATGGTACATGGTATTATTTAGATAGCTCAGGAACAATGAAAACAGGTTGGGTAAATGATGATGGTACATGGTATTATATGCAACCATCAGGGGCAATGAAAATAGGTTGGATTAATGATAATGGTACGTGGTACTATCTAAATAATTCAGGAGCAATGAAAACAGGCTGGGTAAATGATAGTGGTACATGGTATTATATGCAACCATCAGGGGAAATGAAAACAGGTTGGATTAATGATAATAATACATGGTATTTTTCAGATATATCAGGAGCAATGCAAACTGGAGTAGTTCAAGTAGATGGAAAAGTTTATTATTTAGATGAAACTACAGGAGCTATGCAAATCGGAAATATAACGGTAGCTGGAAAAAATTATATATCTAATCAGAATGGAGAAGTAATAGGAAAAGATTTATTACCAACTAAAATATTTGATTCAAATGGAATTAAAGTAAGTGGTAATGCAACTACTACTAGTAATAATACACCAGCAGCAAATGAACAAAATAGTTCTAGTAGTAATGGTAGCAGTAGTGGTCATCATCATAACAATGATAATAGTCAAGTTAATAAAGTGTCTTTAATAAATGCAATAGCAGCGGCAAAATTAAAATATACAGCAGCAGTAGAGGGGACAGAAGTAGGGCAGTATAAAGTTGGGTCAAAGTCCACATTTAAAATAGCTATTGATGCAGCACAGGCAGTTGCAGATAATACAGGTTCTACGCAAAAAGATATAGATTCGTCAGTAACAGCAATGGCAACTGCTACGACTATATTTGATAACAGTATCAATAAAGATGTTGATTCCAGTACTTCGACTAATTATTTAGAAAATTATCGTGAACAGTATCACTATTCTCCGGCTAAAGCTTGGGCAAATGACCCGAATGGAATGGTTTACTTTAATGGAGAATATCATTTATTTTATCAGTATAATCCAGATGCCTCAGTATGGGGACCAATGCACTGGGGACATGCTGTTAGTAAAGATTTGATTCATTGGACAGAGTTACCTATTGCTTTAGCACCAGACGATGGTGGAACAATTTACTCAGGATCAGCAGTTATAGATAAGGATAATACTACTGGTTTCTTTGATGGAATTGCAGGCGGAGGATTAGTCGCGATTTATACTCAAGATTATATGGATAACGGTGCAGAAAGACAAAAACAAAGTATTGCTTATAGTAAGGATAATGGAAGAACGTGGATTAAGTATGAAGGTAATCCTGTAATAGCATCAGACGCTGATCCATTAAATAATTCTGCATTTAGAGATCCTAAAGTATTCTATAATGAAGAAGCTAGAAAATGGTTTATGGTAGTAGCAGGAGGTCCATTAAGATTTTTCTCATCAGATAATTTAAAAGACTGGCATCCAGAAGGAATGCAAGATGAAATTCAAACAGAGTGTCCAGATATATATAAATTAGAAGTTGGAGATACTGGAACATATAAATGGGTATTAAGTGAAGGTGGCAGATATTATCGAATTGGAGATTTCAAAGAAGTAGATGGTGTGTGGAAATTCGTTACTGATAATGATGAACATTTGCCTATGAATTTTGCTAAAGACTCATATGCGGCCCAAACTTATTATGGTACTAATGAAAACGGTACACCAGATGGACGAAGAATTATGATTAATTGGATGAATAACTGGGATTACTGTAATAATGTTGCTCCTATAACAAAAATTTTTAATGGATCTTTTGATTTACAAACTGAATTAAAATTAGTTAACACAGATGCAGGAATTCGTTTAATACAACAACCAATAGACGAATATAAAACTTTACGTAAGGCACCTACGACTTTTAATAATGTTACAATTTCTCCAGATCAGCCTAATGTTATGAGTAATTTATCAGGTAGCCAATATGAAATTGTAGCAGAGTTTACACCTGATGCATCTACAAAAGAAGTTGGATTCAAATTAAGAGTTGGAAAATCTGCAGATCAGGAAACTATAGTTAAATATAATACTCAAACTGAAGAAGTAACACTTGACCGTTCAAAATCGGGAAAGTCACCAAGTGCAGATAAATTCTTACAAGCTTATAGTCAAAAAATGGGTAAAACATCTGACGGTAAGATTCAATTACACATTTTTGTAGATGCAGCTTCAGTAGAAGTATATGGAAACAATGGTGAAGTAACTGGTTCAGCTCAAATTTTCCCTAATCGTTCTAGTGATGGCGTTGAAGTATATTCAGTTGGTGGAAATTCGACAGCTACAATTCAATATTACCCATTAAGTAGTATTTGGAATAATGAGGTTGCTGGTAAAGATTCTGCATTAGTATCATTGAGTGAGGGTGATCTAGGCAAAAAAGTAGGTGATGAATTTACTATTTATACAGCTACAGTTCCAGAAACAGCAGAGCAAGGTGTTACTTGGGAATTTAATCATGATGTCTTAGAAATTGTAAGTCAAGATGATGAAAAAACAACATTTAGAACAAAAAGTGTAGGAAGCACAACTTTAACTGCTGTGTCTAAGGATCAAAAGTCAAGGAAAACAATTAATATAAACGTATATGATAGTAACCCAAGTAGTATAATTGCAAGTTTAACTAATTTTGCTACTGCTGGAGACTGGTATGTAAAGGATGATATCTATATAGGAAATAGTTCGGGCGATGGATTTGCGGTAGCAGAGCAAACTTATAATAGTGAAGTAGCATCTACATTAGAAGTTAATGCAGATGTATCAGATGGAAATACTGCAGGTCTTGTGCTATTATCTCAAACTGCAAATCCCAAAGAAGGATCTATTATAGCAAATGTAAATAAAAATGGTGAATATAGAGTGTTTGTATTCACAGGGATTGATGGGAATGGAAATGCCGCTGTTAGTGATTTAAATAGTGGTATAGTTCCAAAAACTGAAGATAATATATATAAATTAAGAGCCGAAGTAAATGGTGCACATATTAAGTATTGGATTAATAACGAATTAGTTTGTGATACTAATCAAGATTTTACAACAGGAAGATTTGGATTAAATGTTTATGGAGGAGCTACATCATTTAAAAATGTAACCCTTAAAAACAATACTCCAAGCACTGAAACAAGTGTTTCAGGTTCAGGTTTAACTTTTGATAATACACCAGAAGACTTACATGTTTCTGATGATAGTTATGTAGTAGATGGTGGCAAGAACAACAATGGTTTTGCAATTTCAGACCAGAATATAGATACAAGTCAAGGAACTTATATTTTAGATACAGATTCTAAAATTTTAGGTGACTGGCATAATCAAAATCCAGCAAATGGTGATGTAGTAGGAGTTGTATTACTTGCTCAAGGCGATAATTACTTTGGAGATGGAGGAATTATAGCTAATGTTGGAAAATGGGGTCATTATAGATTGTTTGGACAAGTTCCAGATGGAACTGGCGGCATGAAAGAGGTTACATTTGCAGAGGGTGATGTTCCAGAAGCACAATATAATAGATACCATTTAAAAGTAGAGCTAAATGGAGATCATATTATTTATTGGATAAATAGTAAAAAGGTATGTGATATAACTCAGGATTATTATACAACCGGGAAATTTGGATTGAATGTATGGAATGGAGCATCCGAGTTCAGGAATATAGTACTTAATAGCAATTCTATAGGAAGTGAAATAGTGAAAACTGAGACAACAACAGGAGCGGCAGTCACAGTAGATGAAACAGCAGGAATAGAGAAAACGGAAATCGCGATGACAGGAGATAAAACTACATCGGCTGAAATAGTAGCAACAGATGTAGCTGGAACTGATACTTCAGGAGATAAAACAACAGGAGCAGATGCAACTGAATCCGGCGTGACAGAAACAGCAGAAAAAGTAAATGAAAATATAAAAAAGTAAAGTTTTGATTGTGTGGAAGTAGAGAAATTTAAGCCTAATTATATTTAAATTACTGTAAGAAAATGAGACAATACTATCTCAAACTGAAAGGTAGTATTGTCTTTTTAATGAAGAAAAGAAATATATAGTTTGTAGTTTTTATTGAATTTGTTTCTATAACAAAAATTCTAATTAAACTATTCCGTAGTTAAAACAGCTCTAAAGTGAACCTTAGCAGTCATCATTTTTTCATACGCTGAATTTATTTGTTCTAGTGGAAAAGTTTCAACCATTGAGTGTACATTTGTTAGAATACTAAAATTTATAGTATCTTTTCTAGCATTAGCATCTGTGGCTAACCATCCTTGTATACTTTGTCTTCCAACCAATAATTGATCAGGAGAAATTTGAATTGGATCATTTATTTAAATTATAGTATTTCCAATATTAATATAACATACGAAGTATTCAAATTTGACGTAGCAATTAATAAAAATTATGTTCTTATGAAAATTAAATAAATAGACAAGGAGAATAAAATGAAAGAGATTATTCGTGATGCAACTATTGACAATTTTAAAAGAGGCTACATATGGGATAGTAAAAAAGCAGAATTTGTTTGTTTGGTATTCGGAAAATATGTTGGTAAAAATAGTGGTAGCATAAATACTCATACTGCAAACCATGGGAATCCTATTAATAGATTGTTGATGGTAGATAAAAAATACACTGGGCTTACAGAAATTCAGAAAGAGCTTTTAGAAATGGTATCAAACAAGTATAGTAATAACGAGATTGCAATTAGGCTTGGATGCGTAGAATCAACGGTAAGAAATATGAGATTTGCTTTGAGAGAAAGAGCAAGACAAGCAAGAGCTTTTTTGGCAACTATGGAGTTAGTTGAAGAAGAGAATATCAAAACGGCAAATCCAAAGCTTAGAGTTTCTCCTGTTAAACAGGAGAAGAGAAAAGCACTATTACCAAGATTTACTGATTTATTTGAACCTAATAAGGAATATTCGGAAGCTGAAGTAAAGAAAATTATTAAGCTTATCTATGAGGATGATGCAACAATACGACGATACTTGGTAGATTATGGGTACTTGAGAAGAAACGTTGACGGAAGCAAATATTATTTCAGCTAAATTTGGGTAGAGGTAAATCTAAAAAACTAAAGGAAGATTGGGCTGCTTATGGAGAGAGTGCCTTCGAGTTCAAAGTTGTTGAAAAACTTAAACCTAATGAAGGGGCTACAGATAAGGAAAAGATTGAGGAGCTAAAAGAACTTTTAAACTTGTGGATTGAGAATCAAGGAAATAATTTAAAGCTATATAAATAAATAGTTTAATTTATAATTTTATATGGATATTTTATAAGATTATTAGTGATAAAAATAGTAAAAGCCCCTCAAGGGGGGCTTAAAAGTCACTAGGTGAAAGCCAAAAATGACTATGAATAAAAGAGTGAGAAAAAGAGTAATAGCGAAGAGGTTTCTTTTAATTATGTTAATATTAACTTCAAGTAGTTTGATGCTATTACTCTGTGAGGGTTATTGCACCAGGACCTAATATTACAAGTTTATCATCATATTTGAAAGGACCAATGTTGTATTTAGCTGAGTTTGCCGGCAAACGACGTGATTCTATTATCTGCTCGTTATCATCTACTATGATCATAAAAATGGTTGCGGAAGAGCCATTTTGAATATTGTATATAATATTTTCCATTAAGTCTAAGTCTTTCATTCTATAGATACCTTCAGACAAGGTTTTATTTAAAGGCTGTGCCATAACAATTGGACTTTTTATATTAAATGACAAAAATAGAAAAATAGAAAATATAGCAATAAATTTTTTCATTAGATTATCCACCTTTCAAGTTCCTTATAATAAATAAAATATTAACTCATTTAATTCTTATTATGTGAAACTTAAAAAAAACTATTCGAATATTAAGATGTTAAGTAAATTATTGCACAATGTTAAAGTATTAGGGATTATAAAGAAAATACATATATAATGGGTGAGCTCAAAAAGGAAGGTACAAATAAGAAAGTTGATTTGGTCTAGCTATTCTTATAAAAAATCCGTGCATCAAATAGTGATGCACGGATTTTTTTCGTTATGTTTCAAGAAATTATGCCACGCTATAAATCTTTACATCTGGGTCAGCACTCCAAAGTGGCTTTAAGCCTACGAATACATCATTTTGGAACATTGAACTTGATAGGTAAGAGTAAATTTATTTTAATCAACTATTTAAAATTTGTACCACTCCATGACCACCGTCAACTATGACTTTATCTCCTGTTTTAAGTTTTGTGGTCGCATTGCCACATCCTACAACAGCTGGAATACCAAGCTCTCTGGCTACTATAGCAGCATGGGATAACGGTGCTCCAATGTCAGTAATTATAGCTGAAGCCTTAGGAAAAAGAGGTGTCCATCCAACATTAGTAGTTGACGCAACTAAGATTTCGCCTTTTTTAAGGTTTTCTCCTTCTTCAGGATTTGTTAAAATACGTACAACTCCTTCAATTTTTCCTGATGCTCCTGCAAAACCTTTAAGAGTTTCAGAATCTTGTGTAGTAATAGGCATAGATTCGTCATAGTAATCAACTCTTCTATTAGAATTTTTTACCCATTTAAAGGGATCAAATCTTCCGCGAATAATTGATGGTAATGGTGGAAGTGATTTATATTTTTCATAATTTTCCTTTCTAACTGCGATATGATTTAATGCTAAGTCATTTCCTGAAAGCAAATCTAAAACTTCATTGATGTAAAGAAAAAATATATCATTTCCTATGCCTGTAAGTTCCCCAGTTTTTAGTGCAAAAGCACGATTAACTCTAAATGCTCTAGTCCATTCTGAACGAACAGACTCTCTAAGACGAGCTGCTTCAGCCACTTTTACAATTTTCTTTTCAAAATTATTAGCTTCTTTAGGAAAATTTTCTTTTAATCTTCTGAGAGCTTCTTCATATTGATCATGTTGTTTATTAAGAAGATTTTCTACATCTGTGTTTGAATTCTTAAATTCTTCTATCTGCTTTTCAAGCCAAGTTTCATCTTCTCCAGGATGAGGTATGGATAATTCAAACTCATGTGGCCCACGATGTCCGTATTTCATTCTGTATTCTTCACGATTCATTTCTCCAGTTATAATCTTTGATATACCAATAATAGGTCCAAGGCTCTCGAGGGATGAATCTCCTCTAAAATTAGACATAAGTGTATTTGTATCTTCAATTCCTGCTACTTTTATTAACTCATCCTTTAATTTATTAGCTATGACCATTTTTCTTCCACCAGCAAGTGCAATCCACAAAGCCTTAAAATTAAAAGGTAAAATTTCAGTTTTCCATAAATCAATTAATTCTTCTTTTGTCTTTACTTCTTTAATAGTTTCAGTCATCCTTCTACACAAATTTGGAGATTCATTCAAATGTTCTGGAATTTCCTTAGAAGCTTTAATAATATTTTTTAAACGATGTTTTAATTTTGGGGCCATCCCTTTTATCAAGCCTAGTTTTGAAAATGGATAAATAGGAATTTCTATTTCCTCAGGCATTTGACCAAAGACTTCACTCATTGTTTTTATTAGACTCTTAATATCTTTGCCGAAGGCAGGGTATAAAGACAATGCATAACTGATGTTTGTATATGCTCTTCCACAAATGTTGCCTGAAAATAAATAATATCCAGGAATGGTCATTTGTTCTTCATCCAAAGCCCTTATTATAGACCAGCTTAGGGGAGTGAAAACATCAGACATTGCTTCTCCAACATTAGTATTAGTCCATAAGAAATCCCCATCCAAAGTATCGTTCCATTCATATGTATCTGGATTACCAGTTATCAAGGTTGTAATAGGTCTTGCTTGTAATATATATAACTTTCCATTTGATACTGCCCATTCAATATCTTGATGAGCACCATATTCCTTTTCAAGTTTAGATGCATATTTATATAACTCTGGGGCATATTTCTTAAATTCAGATGGTCCTTCATATTTTCTTTTAGGTCTCATAATATTAAATGGATATGCATTTGCTTCTCCTGATACAAGCTGTTCTCCTAATCCAAATACAAAATTACCGGTCATGCTCTCGTGACTGCCTGTAATTGGATCAGCAGTAAATAATACTCCTGAAATTTCAGACTGTATCATGATTTGAATCACTACCGCTATCTGATGAGATTGATCCATTCCTTGAACTGAACTGTACGCTTTTACTCTTTCTGATTCTCTTGAGCTAAAAACTTCATATATTGCGCTTTGAATTTCTTCATCTGTCTTAACATTTAAAACTGTTTCAAATTCTCCTGCAAAAGAAGCTTGAGCAGAGTCTTCACTTAAAGCAGATGATCTTACTGCAAATAAAACACTTTCATTATCTTTTCTAATTTCTTTTAAATAATGTTTGATTTTATTCCAAGCATCCTCATTAAGACTATTCTCATTAAAAGCTGATGGTAAGATCACAAATCCGTCAGGAACAGGATATCCCGCTTGAAACATTTTTGATAACATACATCCTTTTCCACCTGCAAGTGATTGGAGTTCAGGGGTTAATTCTTTAAAGCTTTTGACCATATCCAACATTTTAATACCTCCTTGTATAATCTAGTTGTAACATTTGATAGAAAACTATTTATCTTTCTAACGAACATTACACCTCTTATTATTTTTAATATTCTAATTTATTACTTTGCCTACGCCCCGATAGGGAATATGCATTTCATATCTTAAATAGTTTTTTATTTAAATTCCTTAAAGGAATCTAACCAAGTTTTATATAGTCTAGTATAATACTCCTGAATAGAAGATAGATGTAAACCTCCTGGGAGGTCTTTTAGAACCTATACCCGTAAAAAAGCGTATCATTTCATCAGGTAGAATTCTATGTTTAGCTGGTTGGGTTTCCCTTCGGGAATTACCCGTGTCACAAACAAGGTTATAAGCTATCTGACAGAGTGGAAGTTCTATTCTATATCTAAAATTTAATTTAAGGAGATATATACAATGTCTAATTTTTTTTATAGTCCTGTAATAGGAATTGATGTTTCAGCTGATTTTTCATATACTGCAATACTCGCACCGAATGGTGATATTTATAAGAAGTCATTTAAAATAAAGCATGATCTCAATGGCTTCAACCACTTAGTTGATGAAATAAAAAAAGTGGAAGAAGAGTTTAACATGAAAACTGCAATTTTCATGGAGTCCACTGGCGTGTACCATTTATCTCTTTTCCACTATCTTAATAAATATTTCGATAACACATTTGTTATCAATCCACTCGTTACTAAGTCTAACAAAAATGGCGACATAAGAAAAGTGAAAAATGATAAAAAAGACGCTTTATCTATTGCAACAATAGGAAAATTTCAAAACATTAAGTTATCACAACAACTTAGCCTTGATATTTTTCTTCTGAAAAATCTTGTAAGAGAGTATTACAAACTTACAGATACTAGCTCTACTTTTAAGAAAAAATTATCCGCTGATTTAAGAGTTATTTTTCCTGGCTATAATACTATATTTTCAGATTCAACATCTAAAAGTTCAATTGAGCTTTTAAGTCAATACCCAACGCCACAATCAATTTTAGAGGCACCTAAGGAAAATATAATTAAGATTTTCCTTAATAGCTCTAAAAAGGGCATTATCTGGTCGGAAAATACATATTCCAAATTATTTAAGGTTGCTAATGAAGCTAAAATAATTGGCTTACCGTTAGACGGTTTAGCCGTCAAAATAGCCAGCTCTATAACATTAATAAAAACTATTCAATCAGAGATTGATACATTGCTACAGAAAATTAACAATTTTATACAGTCTGAAACTTTTCCTGAATCTATTAGAGCTAATATTGAACTAATTGATTCAATTCCTGGCATAGGGCAATTAACTGCTATTACTATAATAGCTGAAATAGGTGATATTGATGGTTTTCTTAAGCCCAAACATCTTGTAGCTTTCTTTGGTATTGATAGCTCAGTTAATCAATCAGGTAATTTTAAAGGCGATGATAATAAAATTTCAAAAAGAGGAACTCGAATCGGTCGAAGAGCATTATATTCTGTTGCACTAGCTTCAATCCGTAACAATCGTAATGGAGTTCCTATAAATAAAGTCCTATTAGATTATTATCAAATAAACCTTAAAGGCAAAAAGCCTAAAATCGCCTTAGTCGCTATAATGCATAAAATTATAAACTACATTTTTGCTGTTCTCCGAAATCAAACTCCGTTTGAGCAAAGAGATCCAAAAATACATAAGCAAATGTTCCTAGAAAATAACTCTTTAAACAAAGTCGCTTAATTTTATTCCAATTTCTGTAACCGTTCGTGTTTTGAAACGGTTTGTTTGCCATACTCTTTTTCCAAAAACTATTTTTTTTAAAATTAACTTGACTATTATTAGCTGGTCTTTTTAAAACTCAATACTTATTTATAAAAACAACTTTTAAGCATTTCTGTATAAGCTTCTGCTTCAATAAAAGCCTTATCATAATTAATTTGTTTTGAAGATGATAACTTTGCTTCTTCCAGAACTTTTGCATTAAATCCTTGAAAGGACCATATAACAACGTTTATTGCCTTTTCTATATCTATTCCATATCTAAACTTAGATAAATCTATACCATCAAATACTCTTTTTGAAGCACTTTCCAATTCTTCTTTATTTATCGTATTTAAATCATTTTCTATATCACTTGATTTTTCCATATTTGCAACTTCAATAAATTTAAGCATTTTAGGATATTTATTCAATAATTCTGCTTTAATCAAATGGATTTGACGTAACCTAACGAAAAAATCTCTTTCGTTTAAATCAATCTTTTTGTAAAATTCAGTCATGCTAACATCTATGCAATAATCATATAAAAATAGAAATAATTGCTTCTTATTTTTAAAATAGTGAAATAATAACCCTTTAGATATACCAGCATCTTTAACAATTTCATTTGTAGAGGCATTCTCATAACCTTTCTCAGCAAATTCATTTATTGCTGCATTTAAAATACGATTTTGTTTTTCTGAATCTAAATTTAAAAACTTCGATACCACAGTATTACCTTCTTTCAGATTTATGTAAGATTAATAAAGAATTTTACATAAATATTTGTTCTATTAAGTCATGCTCATTACTTTAATGAAATATTAGTATTGTAATTTAAGTAGTAAAAAAATAATTCTTTTTATTATTTAAGAGGATTATAACCCTATTGACCAATGCGGTCAACAAATAAATTTAATACTTAAAAGTAAAAAATTGTATTATCACTTAATCATATAATCAATATCAAGAGGTGTTTGAAAGAATGATTGATGCTGTGAGAGAAGTAAGTTTATAGTAAGTAGATTTCTTTCTATTATTAAAAGTTGCCTCTTTCATTTTTTGCAACCTTAAACAACTAAAGAGAATAGGTTAAATCTATGATAAAAATGATACTGAAATTTAAATTTATTGACAATAAGATATATTGTATATATTATTAAGTAGAGGTCTACCTAATTTGAAGTGAGGAGGATAAATAATGAAGAATAGAGAATGGGAATACCCATATGACTTATTTATAAAGAGCATTGCTCAAAAGATGAGATATATAAATGACGAAAAATTAAAGGAATATGATCTGACTTCACCTCAAGCTTTATTGTTGGAGCTTATCCAAAGAGAAATAAGACACGGAAAAGAGATAACTCGCAAGAATTTAGAGAGTGTTATGAATTTAAAAGGCTCATCTATAACAAACCTTTTAAATGGATTAGATAGAAAAGGTTGCATCATACGTAGTGCTGGGATATCAGATGGGCGTACTTTTCAAATCCAAGTTACTTCAAAAGGAAAAAATATATTAACAGAGATGGAAAAGGTTTTTGAAGAAACTGAAGAACAGTTATTAAAAGGAATGTCACAAGAGGATAAAAAAGTTTTTTTGGATCTGCTTATTAGAGCTTATAAAAATTTATATGGAGAGTCTGATTAATAATAAAAAGCAAATTGCTGCTTTTTATTTAGATAATTATGTAGAAGTCTACATAATTTCTTAGTTCCTATGAAGCTTTGTTTTATTACTTATTAAATGTGTTAACTAACTTTGAAAAATTTAATTGTTTATAAATTAAGTTATGCAAATACTTTAAAGAGTCCTAAGTTAACTCTCATTTAACAAAATAAGTAGAAGTCTACATATATCATCAAATATGATATCAGATATTTTAAATTAAGGCATTATAAGCATTAGGATTAAATTCATTAAGATAGGAGAAATAATTATGTCAAAATATATGAAAATATTAAAGGAATTAAATAAAGATTCATTGCCTGAAGCGGGAGGAAAAGGAGCTAACCTTGGAATATTAATAAATGCTGGACTTCCTGTACCACCTGGATTTGTGATTACAACAAGTGCATATGATGTTCATCTTGAAAGCTCTGGTCTTAAAGAGAGAATAACAAAAAGGCTTGAAAAGATTAAGGGACAAAATATTAATGAAATATCAGAGGCAAGTAAAGATATCTCATCATGGATTGAAGAAGCACCAATGCCTATTGAAATTCAGAAGGAATTAAACATAGCTTTTGACGGTTTGTATAAAAAAATGGGAGCAAGTGAAAAGATGTCAGTTTCAGTACGATCAAGTGCAACGGCTGAAGATTTACCAACAGCTTCATTTGCAGGGCAGCATGAAACTTATCTTGGCATCTATGGAAAAGAAAATGTCATTAAACATGTAAAAAAATGCTGGGCAAGTCTTTGGTCATCACAGGCAATAAATTATAGAATAAGTATGAATTTTGAGCACCTTAAGGTGGATCTTGCAGTTGTAGTTCAGGCAATGATAGATTCAGAGGCGGCTGGAGTGATGTTTACTGCAAATCCTGTAAATGGAAAGAGAGATGAAATATTAATAAGTGCAGGATATGGACTTGGTGAAGCAGTTGTTAGTGGTTTAATAACTCCGGATTCATTTGTTCTAAGCAAAAAGGGAGATATAAAAGAAAAGAGTCTTGGCTCTAAAGAAATTAATATTAAATTAACTAAAAGTGGAGTTGTTACAGAAAAAGTACCTGATTTAAAGAGAAAATCCTATTGTCTTGGGTCAAATGAACTTAAGCAGCTTACAAAGCTAGCAGAGCTTGTTGAAAAACATTATGGCAGTCCTCAAGATACAGAATGGGCTCTTTCTGAAGGTAAGATATATTTACTTCAAGCAAGACCAATTACAACAATGGAAGCTGAGAGTGAGGATTTTAATATACTTGGATCTGAGGAGAAAATAATTTATCAAGGGAAAAAGGCAGATTTTGGTCTTCAAAGTGTAATGGAACATAGTCCATATCCACATACTCCTTTGGATTTTGCATGTTTTACTCATTTTTATCAGGGTATATATACTTCTTTCTCCGAAACAGGCTTTAAGATGCCTAAGGAGCAGAATATACCTATAGAAAGAGAAAGTGGATGCGTGGCCTTAAGCTATCAGGCACCATCAATATCTCCAGCTATAATATGGAAGGGGCCTAAATCAGCAATTAATAGTTTATTTAAAGATACAAATATCCTATGGTAGGATTTTTCAAGAGAAGCTAATGAGTGGATTAAGAGGATGGATACTGCGAAAAAGAATACAAATGATGCAGAGAAGCTTATAAAACTTATTAAACAGGGGATGAAAGAATACGAGAAATTTGTTTATAAAAGATTTTCTTTAATTGGTATGCCTGGTGGGATTACTGAGTATAAGTTCAATAAACTTATTAAAAAAGCTGTAGGAAAGGAAAAATTTGAAGAGGTTAAAGAAAATCTTCTTAGAGCTTTGCTTTTTAGGACTGCACTTCAGAACAAAGAAATGATAAAAATAGCACAAACAGCAGCCATAAACGGAAAGGGTAGCCAAGCTTTCAAGGATGCAATTGATAATTTCTTGAAAGAATATGGAGATAGGCCTTCTATAGGTGCGGGACGTATGATATCACCTTCTACATGGAGTGAAAAACCTGAAATGATAAATGAAATTATTGATGCATTATTATGCGATGCCCCCATATTAGATTCGGAAGAAAGTTTTAAGAAACAGGAAGAAGCTTATAAAGTTGCAAAAGACTTAGTTAAGAAAGGTCTAAAATGTGATGATTATAAAAAGTTTACTAAAATTCTAGAGAGAATACGATATATGGTAATAATCAGAGAGGAAAGTGTATTTTACTTAGAAAAAATAGCAGGTTGTTTGCATAGAATGGCTTTAAAGCTAGGAAGCCTTTTAGTTGAGAAAGATTATATTAATGATGCAGAAGATGTATTTTTCATTTTTCTTGAGGAACTTAATTCAGTGGCAGAAGGCAAGTTAAATATAGAAGAAAGATTAAATAAAAGAAAGAAAGCTTTTGATAAGGTTTATGAGGCTCATGAAAAAGGCGTGCATTGGCTGGTAGCTACAGGGTCAATTCCAGTATTTGAGTCAAAGGAAAAAATTAAACAAGATAAGAACGATGCTTCTAATTCAATTAAAGGAAGTGCTGCAAGTCGTGGAGTATATGAAGGACAAGTATGTATAGTAAGAAATCCTTCTGAATTTAAAAAATTAAAAAAGGAGATATATTCGTATCGCCATACACATCTCCGATTTGGACACCTCTTTTTAAGGTTGCATCTGCAGCTGTTACTGAAATAGGAAGCCCAACTTCCCATGCAGCAATTGTAGCTAGAGAGTATGGTATACCTGCTGTTGTGGCTATTGATAATGCAACAAGTATATTAAAGGATGGACAAAGAATAAGAGTAGATGGAACAAATGGAGTAATAACATTATTATAAATAATTGTGAATATAATCCGTCTAATTAGAGAGTTTTATAAATGTATTAAAGGATTTAGAGTTTGACATTTGTTTTCCAGGACACTCATCACCTATAAATAAAACTGAGATCATTGAATATTTAGATTCACAGCATAAGAAAATCTATGAAGACAATAAATAGCTATTTATTCTTTAAGTAATTAAGATCTGTTTATTAGTGCTGTATTCTAATATTCTTTACAATAAATATTGTGAAGAATAAATATTCTAAACCATATATATTCTGAAGAATATATATTCTAATATTCTTCAGAATATGCTTGAATAATGCGGGTTTGAAGGCTGTGGACGTAAATAAACCATATGTTTTATGCGATTTAAGAGAGAAAATCTATGGCCATATTTAGTAGAGAAGAATTTTAATAGGTGTTCATAAGAATACTAAATAGATTATTAGGAAGAATTCATGTATGAGTTAAATAAATTGAGATTAATTAAATTTAATCTAATTCGGATGTTAGCCAAGAAGTCATGAAAGAAAGAATCTCATCAGCTAATGCAGAAATTGCAGAAGCATCTTTCAAGTTACCTTTACTATGCCAACGTTTTGTAGCGCAATATATACCGCTGCTCATCATAACAGTAATCAATTCTAATTTTTCTTCTTCATTCTTTGAACAAGTTCTAGTATTGTTGAGCATATTTTGTACTATATCTTGTAATTTAAGCTGAACTCTCATATCAATTAACATATTGGCAGATTTATATAATCTTATATAGCTAGTGCCCACAGTCTTATGATAATCACACATAATAAAAATTAAATCACGCAAAGTTTTCTCATTTAACTTTGCATCAGGACTAATCCTGCTGGATACAATTGTCATGAATTTATCTGATATAAAAGAATCTAATAAATCATATTTATCTTTAAAATGGGCATAAAAGGTTGCTCGGTTTACGTTAGCTCTTTCTGAAATATCCTTCACGGTTATATTTTCAAAGGGTCTTTTATTAGCTAATGAAAGAAATGCATCTTGGATGAGTTTACGAGATTTAGTTATGCGTTTATCATTTATTTGAGATTTTTGTATCATACCTGCTGCTCCTTTCTAAATATATATTCTATAAAAATATTAATTTATAGAAGTTTGCCTTAAACTATTGGAAAATTCAAATCAGACAACCTTATAACGAATGAATTATATTATTTAGAATTTATATAGTGTGGATATTTTAAGTAAGTCCTAAATTATAATTTTAATTGAGCACTTGGTTTAGTGCATAGATAACACAATCATAAATTATATTATTCATTTCGGTGAGCTATACGAATAAGTATAGATTATATTTGGTTTATTATTGCAATATAAATATTTTTTAATAAATTCTTGTTATTAATATTTTTTCTTAATAACCGACATTTCGTGATTTCTGTTGGTTGAATAGCTAATTTTAGTACATTATAATAATAGCATGCATAAATCGCTACAACAACACGTGTTTAATAATTTGACGATTAAGCTGCTATTTACAATTATGTATACGAGGAGAAAGTAAAATGAGTGAATTAAAACATAGAATTATTGAAACAAATGGTATAAAAATGCATATAGCTGAACAAGGAAAAGGG
This sequence comes from Clostridium sp. MF28, assembly GCF_002969175.1. NCBI lineage: Bacteria > Bacillati > Bacillota > Clostridia > Eubacteriales > Clostridiaceae > Clostridium > Clostridium sp. MF28. The sequence goes on along the minus strand of NZ_CP014331.1, from coordinate 1,705,497 downwards.
CCTCTTGTATTATTACTTCATGGATTCCCTGAAATATGGTACTCATGGAGAAATCAGATACCCGTTTTGGCTGAAGCAGGTTACCATGTAGTGGCGCCAGATTTAAGAGGATATGGTGATACAGAAAAACCAGAAAATATTGATCAATACACTTTACTTCATTTAGTTGGAGATATAGTTGGATTGTTAGATGCATTAAATGAAGAAACAGCAGTAATAGTAGGAAATGATTGGGGAGCAACAATAGCATGGAATGCAGCATTATTAAGGTCAGATAAATTCAAGGGCGTTATAGCTTTAACGGTTCCAATGATGCCTCAACCACCAATTCCGCCAACCACTGTTTTCCCACAAACTAGTGAGGAGTTATTTTATACTTTATATTTTCAAACACCAGGTGTAGCAGAAAAAGAATTTGAGAAAGATGCACGATCTACAGTTCATAACTTACTGTATTCAGCTTCTGGAGATGCAGGGCCACGTAAAGGCAATGATGGAACTCCAAATCCATTTAGTATGGTATCAAGAGAGAAGGGATTGCTTTCAGCATTACCAATGCCTAAAATAACATCTTGGCTTAAAGAAAAAGACTTAGAGGTTTATGCAGAAGCATTTGCTAAAACAGGCTTTAGTGGCGGATTAAATTATTACCGTAATTTAGATAGCAATAGAGAATTATTAAGCTGTTTCAATGGATTAAAAGTAACAATTCCTGCATTATTTATAGTAGGAACTCGTGATGTTGGCTTAAGCATTCCAGGAATGGACCAAATAATTTCTGAAATGAAGAGTATTGTTCCAAACATTCGTCAAACTATATTTCTTGAAGATTGCGGACACTGGGCTCAACAAGAAAAACCAGAAGAGGTTAGTGCAGAGATAATTTCATTTCTTAATAGTTTATAATACCTTATGGAAATTAAAATAAAAACTTGTGGGCTTTGAAGTCATCACTTCAGCGTCCACTATAAAACCCATGAAAATGATATGCTCACTTTATAGGAGATAGTTAAAATAATAAAACTGTTTCTATAAAGGGGGCATTTTATTTTTTAATTATATTTGCCTAATTATATCAACATAACAAAAATGTAATATTAATGAAATGTAGTTAAATTGATGAAGTGGTTATAATCATATAAAATGATTAACATAGAGCCAAGTTAAGTACATTTATTATAGATATATATTCAAAGCAAAAGTTAGAGATATCATGTTTAATCTGAAATTAAATACATATTTATTCCAGCGAACGTATGAAATTTTTACTGGATGAGTCCTAAGTGAAGGAATGGATACAAAGCAAAGGTTTAAGAAAAAAGGGAGAATTATAGATGAAAAATATATTGAATGTAGAAAAAATCGAGAAATATTATGGCAATAAGGGGAATTTAACAAAGGCAATAGATAATATAAGCTTTAAGGTAGATGAGGGGGAGTTTGTTGGAATAATGGGACCTTCAGGAAGTGGTAAAACTACACTTCTTAATTGTATATCAACTATTGATAGTGTTACCGCAGGAAAGATATTGATAAATGGTAGTGACATTACAAGGTTAAAATCAAAAGAATTAGATAAGTTTAGGCAAAATGAGTTAGGATTTATATTTCAGGACTTTAACTTATTAGATACACTTACAGCTTATGAGAATATTGCTTTAGCCTTAACAATAAAAGGAGAGGACACCTATAAAATAGATGAAGAAATACAAGCAGTAGCAGAACATTTAGAAATAGGACAAGTGCTTAATAAGTATCCTTATGAGATGTCTGGGGGGCAAAAGCAAAGAGTTGCTTCAGCAAGAGCAATTGTAACTAATCCATCTTTAGTTCTTGCCGATGAACCAACAGGGGCACTAGACTCTAAGTCAGCTAGGCTGCTACTTGAAAGGTTTGAAAACCTAAATGATAATTTAAAAACTACAATACTTATGGTTACTCACGATTCTTTTACAGCAAGTTATGCTCATAGAATACTCTTTATTAAGGATGGTAGAATTTTTAATGAACTCATAAGAGGTAAGGACACAGAAAGGAATTTTTTAATAAAATCATAGAAGTTATATCTCTTCTTGGAGGTGATGATAACAATGTATTTTAAGCTGGCCTTTGGCAATATAAAAAAGAGTTATAAGGATTATACTATATACTTCTTAACATTAATATTAGCTGTCTGCATATTTTATAGCTTCAATTCTATAGATTCCCAAAAAGCACTTTATGATATAAAATCTTCAAATGCTAATTATATAGAAAAGTTAACAGTTATTATGTCTTATTTTTCAGTATTCGTATCAGTAATACTTGGAAGTTTAATCTTGTATGCTAATAATTTTCTAATAAAAAAGCGTAAAAAAGAATTAGGGATATATATGACATTAGGAATGGGAAAGAGAAAAATATCTAAGATTTTAGTAACAGAAACTTTTATGGTAGGCGCTATATCTTTAGTTGCAGGACTTACATTAGGAATAGCAGCTTCACAAGTCTTATCTACTCTTATCTTAAAGCTTCTCGATGTTTCTATGAATGAATATAGATTTACAATTTCCATAAATGCTATAGGAAAGACTATATTATACTTTGGAATAATGTTTTTTCTTGTAATGATTTTTAATGTATTTGTAATTTCTAAATATAAAATAATAGACCTACTAGCAGGAGAGAGAAAAAATAAAACAATGAAATTTAAAAATCCATATATATATTTAGCAGCATTTCTTATAAGTATAGTATCTCTAGGGATTGTATATAAATTTCTATTAAAGATAGGTATAGAAACATGGAATCCAATGTTTACACCTTCGATAGTAATTGGTGCTATGAGCACAGTATTATTCTTCTTTAGTTTATCTGGAGTTATATTATATTTTTTAAATAAAAATAAGAAAGTATATTTCAAGGGATTAAATATATTCGTTATAAAGCAGGTAAATAGTAAATTTAATACACATTTTTTATCCATGTCAGTAATATGCTTAATGCTGTTTATTACAATAATTGTATTATCTACAGGAATAGGTCTTAAGAAGAATTATGAAGCAGGCCTTGAAAAAATAACACCTTTTGATGCAAGTGTAGCCATATATCCTAATGATGAAGATGTTACTTTAGATGAAGTGTTTAATAAAATTGACTTTAAGTTAAGCGAAAATGAAAAATTTCTAATTTATAATGAATATACTTCATCAATAAAATTGAAAGATTTATTTAAAGCTGATGATGAAGCCTTTAAAGATGGTGGGGCAAGCTTTGTTAAAATATCTGATTATAATGAAATGTTAAAACTCAAAGGCGAAAAAGAAGTTAGCTTAAATGATGATGAAGTTTTAATCCTATCGAATTACAATAAATTAGTTGATCCAATTAATGAAAAATTAAAGCACAGCCCCAAAGTTAATATTAATGAAAAAGAATATCAAGTTAAAAATCATGAAGCTATACAAGGAAATCTTGAAACCTCTATAATGGGAGAAAGTTATTGCATAATAATAATAAATGATGAGTTTTTGCCAGATAGTAAAATTTATAAATCAGTCCTCAATGTAATGTATATCGATGAGAATAGAGAAGGAAATAATAAAAAATATGAAGAAATGGACAAGAATTCTTGGATTGGTGGAAAGTATGACAGTTTAAATCTCCCACATATAAGGGCTTATTCAAAGGATAGAATTTATTCTAACGAAAAGGACTCTTCAACTTCTGAGTTATTTCTTGGATTATATTTAGGTATGATATTTTTAATATCAAGTATGGCTGTATTAGCACTTCAGCAATTATCAGAAGCTAGTGACAGTATAGAAAGATATAAAGCTTTAAAGAGAATTGGTGCAAATAAGAAAATGATAAATAAAACCATCTTTCTTCAAACCTTAATATATTTCAGTCTTCCAGTAATTCTTGCGTTAATTCATTCAGTAGTTGGTATTATAGTAGTTAACAAAGAAATAAATGATTTTAATCAAATAGATATTAGATTTTCAGCGTTAATGACAGCTGTAATATTTATGATAGTATATGCAGGGTATTTCTATACAACATATACAGGGTATAAAAATATTGTAAAAAATAACATATAAGAACTAGTCAAGGAGGTGAATTAATCATGAAATTTCTTTCATATTTAAGGGTGGAATTAAAACGTATTTTCCATTCAAAAATTGTTTATTTAGTAATGATACTAACCATATTTAGCCCAATGGCTGGCTATAAATTGTACAATGATGGCATGCTGGACGAAACTATAACAGGTCACTTTATTGGAAACCCAACTGTTGCAGGTGCTCTAATTGGAGGAATTTTATTTGCTATGTTGACTTTTCTTAAGTTTGATCAGGGACGTAAGTATAAAACTGAGATATTATTGAGCAGCATTGTATCTCCATTAGCTCTAAATGCGGTTAGATTAATTGTTATAGAAGTATCAGCAATTATTACTGTTTCTATTGAAGCTGTATTTTATTATCCATATACGGTTATGAAAATGGGAAGAGTTTTTGATGGATATACGTATTGGAATAGTTTCTTTCTTTTAATACTCCCATCTGTGATGTTGTCAATTTTAGCAGCTTCAGCTTTGTATCAGATTTTTCAAAGAGTAGATCTTAGCGCTGCTGTATTTATTGTACTTGTCTTACCTAATTTATTTCAACGTGTTCCTATTGGTAATATTATGCGTTGGATAAAGCCTGCAGTTCCAGAACTTTCAGATTATTTCAGTAATACAGAAGTATTTCGTTTAATGGAGCATAATAGATTATTTTGGTTTTTAATGTTTGGAGGAGTATGGTTAATTTCGGTATTAGGTGTACGTATTTATGGTAAAGGATTATTTACCTCTATATTTTATAATTCCAAAAGAATAATTTATATTCCTCTAATTGCTGTGGTAATGATAAGTGAAGCAGGCTATGCATTTGTAAATCAACCAGGTGTCTATATATTATCTAAGAATCAAATTGCTGATTTGCTTGAAATATTTAAAGATAAATCAGAAGATAATCGTTATAAGGTGAATAAAGAGCTCCAATTATTAAACAGTGATTTTAAGATTTCATTTGATGGAAGCAAGGGAAGTCTTTCTGCAAAAGCGGTGTACTCTTTTAATAATCTAAGTGATAGTGAGCAGGTGTGTAAATTGAAGCTTAATCCAGGATATTCTATTAGAGTGGTAAAAATAAACGATAAAGTTGTTCCTTTAAAAAATTTGGACACATTAGAAGCTAATGCTGAATTTATTATTCCTGTTGGAAAAGATATTAATGTAACTATGGAATACGAAGGAAAGTCTAAGATTTTTTATATGGTAAGTGATGATATTCTAGATACAACTATTAGTGATAAATATATAGATTTAAGCAGTAAAGAAATTATTCCTGAAATGCAGGTTACAGATAGCAAAGATAATTCAAATATTACAGCTGAACTTACCATGTCTTCAGGTCTTATGCCAATAATTAACCCATGTCAGATGGATGAGAATGGCAAAGGAATTGCTAATATTACAGGTGATACTACCAAGTTAATCTCAGAAGAGGGGGATAAAAAAACTTGGCTTGTTAAACTTAAAGGTACTCGTTTTGATTTAATGGCAGGGGATTATGTTATGAAGCAGCTAGGAAGTAAAGAAATGCCAGTGCAATTTTATTATAGCAGTAAACATGGTGATAATATGAAAAAAATGAATGCTGAAAAGATAATGAAATATACTATAGATTATTGTACTAAGCATTATGGTAAGCTGAAAAAAGTTTCTGAAAATAATCCATTAAAAATAGTAGAGAAAACAGCATTATTTCCAGGAGGATTGGGATTCCCTAATTATAGTACAATGACAGAAAACTGCTTTAGTGATGAGAATTTAAGTGATATATCAAAGGGATCTTCAGGGGCTGAAGTATTAGCTCATGAACTTGCTCATCAATGGTTTGGAGTGGAGACTGTTGGATGGCATGGTAATAATGAAAACTGGTCTGCTGAAGGACTTGCGGTATATACTACCTATCGAATTGCTAAGGAAAACTATGGAGAAGAATATGCTCAAAAAAATTATGTAGATAAGTGGAAAGATGACGTAAAGTATAGTGAAAAAAACTTTTATTATAGGCATCCAGAATATTTGAATTTATTGTCAGCAAGATATGTTGAAAAGGTTCAAGGAGAGGATAGAAGTGTACGTTTATATTCAAAGCTTCCACTTCAAATTTTAAAGGCATCTGAGCTTGTTGGTGGTGAAGATAAAATGGATGAAATTTTAGCTAAATTATATGAAAATAGCTCAAAAGAAAAAATCTCATGGCAGGGCTTTTTAGATGCATGCAATCTTAAAGATGAGGATTTAAATCTTGATTAAATTATTTAAATATGAATTTAAAAGACTTATTATAAATAAATTCTTATATCGAATCAGAGCTGTTTGTACTAATATAACAAAAATGTAATGTTAATGAAATGTAGTTAAATTGATGAAATAAATAGCTTCATATAAAATAAGTTACATGAAATGAAATTAAAAAATACTGATTAGCTAAGTACAAAAATAAAATCATAGAAGTGATATGCCTTGTTGGAGGTGGTGATAATGATGTATTTTAAGCTAGCTTATGACAATATAAAAAAGAGTTATAAAGATTATACTATATATTTCTTAACATTAATATTAGCTGTCTGCATATTTTATAGTTTTAATTCAATAGATTCACAAAAGGCACTTTTTGATATGGAATCATCGACTGCAAATTATATGGATAAATTAATTGAGACAATATCTGCTATATCAATGTTTGTATCAGTTATATTAGGCAGTTTAATATTATATGCAAATAATTTTTTAATAAAGAAACGTAAAAAAGAATTAGGTATATATATGACTTTAGGCATGGGAAAAAGAAAAATATCTAGAATTTTAGTGACAGAAACCTTTATGGTAGGGGGAATATCTTTAATTGCTGGTCTTATATTAGGAATAGTAATATCACAGGTTTTATCTACTTTTATATTAAAGCTGTTTGATGATTCAATGGATGGATATAGATTTATAGTTTCAATAAGTGCTATAAGTAAGACTATATTATGTTTTGGAATAATGTTTTTACTTGTAATTATATTTAATATATTTGTCATTTCTAAATACAAAATAATTGATTTATTGGCAGCATATAAAAGAAATGAAAATATGAAATTTAAAAATCCATTCATATATTTAACATCATTTATATTAAGTGTGGCATCACTAACATTTACATATAAAACTTTCTTAGGGATGAATTTATATTTGTGGGATTCTATTATCATACCAGCATTAGTCTTTCTAATAGTAGGCACAGTACTATTCTTCTTTAGTTTATCTGGAATTATATTATATATAATAAGTAATAATAAAAAGGCATATTTTAAGGGATTAAATATATTTATAGTAAAACAAATATATAGCAAAATTAATACAAATTTTATATCAATGTCAGTAATATGTCTAATGTTATTTATTACAATACTTGCATTAACTACAGGAATAGGTCTCAAGAAAGGTTATGAAGCAGGATTTGTAAAACTAGCACCTTTTGACGCTAGTGTGATTTTATATACCAACGATGAAATTAATAATGTAGAAGATGCGCTTAGTAAGATTAATTTTAAAAAAGATGGAAATGAAAAATATGCAATTTACAATGAATATGTTCCGGTCATAGATTTGAAAGATTTATTTGGAACTAAAGATAAAGCCTTTGCGGTGTTTGGTGGAAGTTTTGTAAAAATATCTGAGTATAATGAAATATTAAAATTAAAAGGAGAGAAAGAAATAAATTTAAATAAGGATGAGGTATTGATTTTGTCAAACTTAAATAAATTAGTTGGACCAATTAATGCAAAGTTAAAAAGTAGTAATAAAGTTAAGATTAAAGGTGAAGAGTTTACTGTTAAAAATCATGAAGTTATACGAGGAAATCTTGAAGATTTTAATGTTACAAATAATGAGTGCACAATAGTTATAAATGATGAGTTTCTATCAGGCTATAAAGTTTCTAAATCAGTACTTAATGTTATGTATACAGATGCAAATAGAGAAGAAAACAATAAAAAGTACGATAAGATCCAGAAAGATTATAGATCTGGAGAGTACGAAAGTTTAAATCTTCCAATCATAGATGCTTATTCTAAGGATGATATTTATTCTATGGCAAAGAGATCATCAACAGGAGCATTGTTTATTCGCTTATATTTAGGTGCGGTATTGTTAATAACCAGCATTGCTATATTGTCTCTTAAGCAGCTATCAGAAGTCAGTGATAGTATGGAAAGGTATAGAGCATTAAAAAGGATTGGTGTAAATAAGAACATGATAAATAAAACAATATTTATTCAAACCTTGATATATTTCAGTCTTCCTATGATCTTAGCATTAATCCATTCCACTGTTGGGATTACGGTAGTTAATAAAGAAATTAACTCTTATGGTCAAATGAATATTAGATTTTCAACATTAATTACAGCTTTGATATTTGTTGTAGTTTATATAGCTTATTTTTATATAACGTATACAAGCTATAGAGATATAGTAAAAAATAATATTTAAAAAAGAAGGAAGAAAGGATAAGAAGAATATGAAAATCTCAATTAAAAATTTAAATATGGATTATAAAGGTGGTAAAAGAGCCTTAAAGGAGGTTTCACTTGAAATGGGAAGTCCAAGCCTTATTGGACTTCTAGGACCAAATGGAGCAGGGAAATCAACTCTTATGAAATTGCTTGTAGGAGGCCTAATACAAACTAGTGGTGAGATTCTTATGGATGATATGCCAATACTTAAGGATGAAAAAAAGTTAAAAGGAAGCCTAGGATATCTACCACAAGCTTTTGGACTGTATGATGAACTTACAGTATGGCAGTTTCTAGATTACATGGCAGCCCTTAAAGGAATTAAAAATAGTAAGAAGATTATTGAAGAAGTCATTGAGAAAACAAATCTTAAAGAGAAACGTAAAGCACGTATTTCTACTTTATCAGGAGGTCAAAGGCAGCGTGTAGGAATTGCACAAGCTCTTCTGGGAAATCCGAAATTATTAATTTTTGATGAGCCAACTGTTGGACTAGATCCTGAGGAACGTATTAACTTTCGTAATCTATTTTCAAAGATGGCACAGGATAAGATAGTCTTATTATCTACTCATATAATTGAAGATGTACAATCGGTGTGTGATAAACTGATTGTTATTAATCATGGGCAAATTTTGTTTACTGGAACTCCAGAAGAATTAATTGCCTTAGCTCACAATCATGTTGGAGTTTTTGAAGAAAAACTAGGGGAAAGTTCAAAGGAAGAATATAAGGTGACAGCAAGAGTTAACACAGTGCGTGGTATTGCCTGCAGGATTGTAGGGGAAACACTACCAGCATTTGCAGAGACTGTAGAGCCTACCCTTGAGGATGCATATATGTATCTTATCATGGGAAAAGAGGCGATGTAATCATGAAATTCATTTCCTATTTAAGAGTGGAATTAAGTCGTATTTTTCACTCAAAGATTGTTTATCTAATTATGGTATTAACTATGATATGTCCAATAGCAGGATATAAATTGTATAAACCAGCAGATGCTTCAACTTTATCTGGTGATTTGATTGCAAATCCAGTGATGGCAGGAGCAATAGGTGGTGGAATATTATTTGCAATGTTAACTTTACTAGAATTTGACAGAGTAAAAAAATACAAGACTGAAGAACTAACCAATAGCATTGTCTCACCATTAACCTCAAATATAGTCAGATTACTTGCCTTAGGAATAACAGCTATTGTTACTGCTTTTATTACAGCAGTATTTTATTTTCCGTATACATTCAACAAACTTGGGAATATTTTTGATGCTTATACGTATTGTAATAGTTTCTTTCTTTTGATGTTACCTTCAATTTTATTATCAATTGTATTAGTTTCTGCACTTTATCAGATTTTCTGCCGTATGGATATCAGTATGATTTTATTTTTTATATTTTCGGTATTAGGTATTTGGAGATTGTTTGAATCGAAAAATATTCTTGAATTATTGGGAGATAATAATATTCTCCATTGGATGGAGCCAAGCGTTATAGCACTTTCAGATTATTTTGGCAATGAAGTGGTATTTCGTTTGATGAAGCAAAATCGTTTGTTTTGGTTTTTAGCATTTGGAAGCTTTTGGATTATAGGAGTATTATGTGTCCGTCGTTATGGCAAAGGTTTATTTGGATCAATGATTTACAATTCAAAGAGAGTTTATATTCCCATATTGGCTATTATGTTAATCGGCGGTAGTTGTTATGCTTATTTAAATCAACCTTTTGTTTTTAAAGAATATGGAGAGGATGCATCAGATGAAATAAATGAAAAACTTCAGTTATCAAATACTGATTTTGAAGTATCCTTTGATGAAAGTAAAGGAAGTCTTTCAGGAAAGGCTGCTTATTCTCTTGAAAATTTGAGTGGAAGTGAACAGGAATGCAGGCTCACCATGATGAATGGGTATACTTTTCAACATGTTGTTGCAAATGGAAAAGAGGTTAAATTTGAGTTTTTAAATGATTATAGAGGCAGTATTAAATTTAAAGTACCTAATGAAAAAGAAATAAACCTTGAGATAGAATATCAAGGTGTCCCCAAAATTAATCAAGAGCTTAGTGACTTTGCTTATGAAACTAGTATTAGTGATGAATATATTGATTTAAAAAGCTATCAGCTTATTCCCAAAATAAGAGTGAAGGAGAATGAGGATAACGGTGAAATTACAGGTAAGGTTACTATGTCTTCTGCACTTATGCCAGTTGTAGATTGTAAGAAAAAAGATAAAGATGGTAATTATATAGCAAATCCGATTGGCTCCACTGTAGAATTACTTTCTGAAAAAGAGAATAATAAAACTTGGCTTGTGAAGGCTAGAGGTAATGGAGTAGATTTAATAGCAGGCAATTATGTGGTGAAGGAGTTAGGAAAGCAGGATATGCCCGTACAATTGTACTATAGCAGCACAATTGAAGATAAGATGCAGAAGATGGATGCTGAAGAAGTTATGAAGGATACGATTAAATATTGTTCCAATCATTATGGTAAGTTATATAATGTGTCTGAAAATAATCCACTAAAAATACTACAAGGAACTGTATTTTATGGCGGTGGACTAGCATACCCCAATATAAGTATTATGGATGAAACTTGTTTTAGTGATAAAAATTTAGCTGATAAATTAAAGGGAACAGAAAGTGCAGAAATACTGGCCCATGAAATTAGTCATCAGTGGTTTGGCGTAAAATGTGGAGGTTCAGGTGAAGGACTTGCAGTATATACAACCTATCGAATTGCAAAGGACAAGTATGGTGAAGAATATGCACAAAAAAACTATGTAGATCATTGGAAGAAGCATATTAAGGAGAAGCGTGATAATTTTTATATTAGACACCCAGAATATTTAGATGTATTGCCAGAAAAATATGCTGAGGCAGTTGTTGATAATAGAGCCGTAAATCAATATTCAAAAATGCCTCTTCAAATTCTGAAAGCCAGTGAATTAGTTGGTGGCGAAAATAAAATAGATGAAATTTTATCTAAGCTATATGCTAAGACAGAAACACAAAGGATTTCATGGCAGGACTTTTTAGATGCATGTAATCTTAAAGAGGAGGATTTAAATGTTGATTAAATTATTAAAATATGAACTAAAAAGACTTATTATAAATAAATTTTTCTTAGGACTGCTTATAATTTCAGCTATATATAGCTACGAAGTTATGACAAGTGATATTATCCTTGGAGTAGCAAACACTGCGCCATTTTCAGGCTGGAGTTATGGAGAATACCTTGCTAAAGTGTTGCCGATTTTACTTGTTACCTTATTATTTTTTATCTCATTTCTTTATTCAAAACAGGAAAAAAATGTACAAGATTTGACGAATGCAACTCCTATTGATCAATTTAAGTTTCAGATGCTACGCTTTGGTACTATTATTATAGGATTTGTTTTGATTTCTATGATACCAATTTTATATAGTGTGTGGTTTTATAGTGTGAATTTTCACTTCTTAAGCTTTGGAGGTCTTGTTCTACCAGCATTTATAACGCTTGTTCCATCAATGCTGTTTGTGTTTGGCATAGGAAGTCTTGGCGGACGATATCATCAAGGATTAATTTTTGGATTAATGGTAGTAGTATTGATTATAAATTATGTTCCGTTACCATATGAAGTTGATCTATTTGGAGGAAATTTCTTTGCACAATACCCTATGTCTCTTAGCGTAGTAGAACCAGAATTCTCAATACCTATAGGTGTAGCAATTGGGAAATTGATATTTGGATTAACTGGGCTCTTGATGATAATTTTATCTGCAACTGCAAAGAAAAAGTGAAGGTATTATAATGATATTGAGTAAAATTGTGGTAAAATGTAGTATTTAGTTTTATAATAATTATTAAGGTTATTAAGTTTTGGATTTCAAAATTTAATAACCTTATATTTCTAGTAGGGGGATATGATGAGGAAAATTATTATTATTGAAGATGATGAAGTTATAAGGGAGGAATTGCAAAGTTTTTTAGAGAGATATGGATATGAAGTGAAGGCTCCTTTAGATATGGATAACATAATAAATTATATTGAAAGTGAGAACGCTGAACTTATATTACTAGATATTAATTTGCCTATGTATGATGGATATTATATATGTAGGGAAATACGCAAGACTTCAGAGGTTCCAATTATAATAGTTACAAGTAGAGATAGTGAAGTAGATGAACTGATGAGCATGAATTTAGGGGCAGATGACTTTATTACAAAACCTTATAATACAGAAATACTACTTGCAAGAATAACTAATATTTTAAAAAGGACTTATGGAAATATAAAGAATAGTAATATATTAAGCTACAGAGATTTTAATTTAAATCTTTCAAATGCAACAATTATTTATAAAGATAACTCTCTAGAGTTAACTAAAAATGAAGTTAAAATACTATCATTTTTAATAAATAATAAAGGAAATATAGTAAAAAGAGATTCTCTTATGGAGTACCTTTGGAAAGCAGATTTTTTTGTAGACGATAGCACTTTAAATGTTAATATAAATAGATTAAGAAAGAAGCTTGAAGAAATAGGAATAGAAAATCCAATAGAAACAAGAAGAGGAATGGGGTATATTATGCCATGACTATAAGTGAATTTCTTAAAGATAAAGCTATTGTAATACTGTGTAATAGTCTCATGTTTATTATATTGTCAATAATAATGCTTGTTATAAATGTTAAATTAATTATAGTTATATTTGTTTTTTGTATATGGTTTTTCCCGTTAGGATCTTACATGGCTTTAGAATATATAAAGCATAAAAAGTATTTTGGGGAGATTGACAGTTTATTAGAAAAATTGGACAAGAAATATTTAATTCCAGAGATGTTAAATGAAGCAGAATCTGTACAAGGAGAAAAGTTTAACTCTCTACTTAAAGAATTAAGTAGAGATATGTATGAGCATGTAAAATATTATAAGGATATGCAGGAAGATTATAGAGAATATTTAGAAGCCTGGATTCATGAAATTAAAACACCAATAGCTTCTTCAAAGCTTATTATTGAGAATAATCAAAATGAAGTGACTAATAAAATAGACTTTCAGATAGATAAAATTGAAAGGTTTGTTGAACAGGTACTTTACTATTCTAGAAGTAATAATGCTTATAAAGATTATATTATAAAACAAATTAATCTAGGTGATATAGTAAAAAATGTAGTAAAAAGAAACTATAGAGATTTCATTCATAAGAAAATAAAAATCAATATAAATGATATTGAGGAAAATGTATATAGCGATGGAAAATGGGATGAGTTTATCATTAATCAGATAATAGTAAATTCAATAAAATATTCAAGCAATAAAAATCCTCAAATTAATATATCATCAATGAAAAAAGCCAATTCAGTAATGTTATTTATAGAAGATAATGGAGTAGGGATAATAGAGAAAGATATAGATAGAGTCTTTGAAAAAGGCTTCACTGGTGAGAATGGAAGAAGATTTAGCAAAAGTACGGGCATGGGTTTGTATTTATGTGAAAAGCTCTGCTTAAAGCTGGGACTAAAAATTTCAATTTCCTCTAAGGTTAATAAAGGAACTAAAGTTACATTAATATTTCCACTATCAGGTATGGAAACTTTTAGTGATGATTAATGGGGAAGCTAATGATTAAGAAGAGATTTGTTCAGAAACGGAATTGTAGTATATTCACCAATTATATTATAATTGATTCAGAATAGTAATTAAGAACTAAATCGCTAAAAGCGCCGGCTTGGTTTGGCGATTAAATCAAAGTTTATATGGAAAAAATAAGAAGTGAAGTTCTTTCTCAAGGAACTTCACTTCTCACATTTTACACGCCTTTTAAAAGGAGTGATAAAATGTATCAAAAAATCGAAAAAATGATTAATGATTTAGAATTACGCGGACATAGTGAAAAAACTATAAAAAACATGGTTTGCACTATGAATGCTTTTTCTAGGTATTATAACAAGCCGCCTGAATTACTAGGTGAGCCTGAAATCATTAATTATTTAGAGTATTGCATAAAAAGGAAAAAATTATGCAGAGGAACTGTAAATTATATTAATAGTACTCTAAAATTCTTTTATGTTGTGACACTTGAAGGATCATGGAGTGATTTAAGAGTTCCAAGACTTAGATATGATAAGAAGTTACCTAAATATTTAACAAAAGAAGAAGTAAAACTTCTATTGGAATCTACTACTTATTTAAAACATAGAGCAATATTATCAACTATATATTCTGCCGGCTTACGCGTTAGCGAAGTTATAAACTTAAGAATATCTGATATTATGAGTAAAGAAATGAAAATCAGAGTTAGAAACGGTAAGAGGAATAAAGAAAGATATACTTTGTTATCTCAAAAGAATTTAGAGTTGCTAAGGGTATATTGGAAGAAGTTTGGTCATAGAAATTATTCTCCAGATGACTATTTATTTATATCTAGACTAACAAAAACTAAGTTAACTAGTCGAGGTGTACAAATGGCTATGGATAAAGCAATGAAAAAAGCTGGAATGACTAAAAAGGCAACCATTCATACTTTAAGGCATTCTTTTGCTACACATTTGATGAATGATGGTATTGAACTCGCCAATATTCAAACTTTGATGGGACATTCTAATATTAAAACAACTTCAATATATCTACATGTAAAAGATTATCAGCTATTGAATATAAAAAGTCCATTAGATACATTGGATTAGGTTTATGAATTCACTTCAAGATATCATTAAGTTACACGGCGAATCGTACACAAAATCAAAGAAACTACCATCCAATATTTTAAAAGCACTATATTCTATTAAGGATTGTAGAACTGCTGCGCTTGGCGGCCATGTATATGAGTGTGATGAATGCGGAGATACTATGATTTCATATAATTCATGTAGAAATAGGCACTGTCCTAAATGTCAGACTTATGCAAAAGAGTTATGGATTTATGAAAGAAGCAAAGCTTTATTGCCAACTCATTATTTTCATATTGTTTTTACAATTCCAGAACAGTTAAATTCATTAATAATCTTTAATCAAAAAGAAATATACTCTATTCTTTTTACTTCTGTTTCCGAGACTTTGCTAGAATTAGCAAAGGATAAAAAATACTTAAGTTCGAATATTGGATTTACAACAATATTGCATACTTGGGGACAAAATTTAATGTTTCATCCACATATTCATTGTATAGTACCAGGTGGTGGATTAAGCCTTGATAGCACAAAATGGATAAGATCGAAAAAGAAATTTTTCATTCCAGTAAAAGTTTTATCAAGAAAGTTTAGAGGAAAATTTATCTATCATTTAAATGAACTTTATCTAAAGAATAAACTTAAATTTCCTAGAAACATAAGTGAGTTATCATCAAGGAATATATTTGGTTCATTTAAAGATGATTTATATAAAAAAGAATGGATTGTTTATAGTAAAGCACCTTTCAGTAGTGCCGAGTATGTGCTTCAATATTTAGGTAGATATACTCATAGAGTTGCTATATCAGATAACAGAATTATAAAAGTTGATAATGAAAAAGTAGTATTTAAATGGAGAGATTACAAAGATAAAAATAAGGAAAAAGTAATGTCTTTAAAACCAGCAGAATTTATAAGACGTTTTACTATGCATATCTTACCAGATAGATTTGTGAAAATAAGACATTATGGTATTTTAGCCAACAGAAATAAAAATCTAAAGTTTAAGCGATGCATAGAAATATTTAGAATAAAACCAAAAGAAGTAGAAATATTATCGACAGCGGAGCTATTCTTTAAATTAACTGGAATTAGAATAGGTAAGTGTAAAAATTGTGAGAAGGGAAATTTAATAAAGATAGGTAAGATAATGCCTCGGAGTGATTCATCACCTTAGATTAAGGTAAAAGTGAATAAATACTTAAGCATGGGGAGGGGGAATCTATGTTCAAAAATAAAATAACTATATATTTTTGTGGAGTAAAGTCTTAAAATATTAATATATACATGAAGATTATGGAATTTAAGGTGAGTTGTGAATTATTGAATCCCCATACGGGGCGGTCTGCTTTTAGCGACTTCGTTCTATAAATTGATTGCGATATTGAGATGTGCATATTTAAAATACAGCTATAAAATTAAGTATAGATTTATTTTAATTATGTGCTATTTTTAGGTCTCAACATCGCAATCAACACAACTCATATGATGTATTAAATAATTTTAAAGATATATAACTATAGATTGTAAGTAGTCTAATATGGCTATAGGAGGGATTGCGTTGAGATATACTGAAAGGTTTATTAGACAGTGGTCTAAAAAAAGGGAAAAGGGAAAATTAAAATTTATTCTAATCAATAGTGCAATATATTGTATAGTGTATTGGATAGTTGCAATCTTATTTATTTTAGTTCGAGGTAAAGAATTACATAGACTAATAGAGAATTCTGATGTATTTATAATTCCTTTTATTATATATATAATATCTTTATTTAGAATATGGAAAAAGAATGAAGATAAATACAATAGTGCAGTAAACAATAAGTGAATACAAAGTTGTATTTTTACTACTGCACATTTTTCTTTCATTTGATGTAGCAAGTTAAAAGGGCATCTTTGAAAACTGAGCAATCTGGCATTTACAATTTATGCTATGATTAACTTGTAATAGTAAAATGCTGAATAATAAATTTTAATACTGGAGGTTGGTATGTATAATTGTATTATATTTGATATTGATGGTACGCTTTTAGACACCGAAATCGCAGTTCTTTCATCACTTCAAAAATTAGTATTTGAAGAACTAAATGAAAATTTGAGTTTTGATGAATTAAAATTCGCTTTAGGTATTCCTGGAGAAGTAACATTAAACAAACTTGGAATAACTAATATTTTAGACTGTAATGTTAAATGGAATAAATACTTAAAAGAGTATTTTCATAATGTAAAAGTTTTTGATGGTATTAAGGATACCTTGATTAAACTAAATGAAATTGGAATTCTAACTGGTATAGTTACTTCAAAAACCAAAGAAGAATTTCTAAATGATTTTGCACCATTTGAATTGAATAATTATTTTAAATTAATAGTTTGCGCAGATGATACAAAAGAGCATAAACCTAATCCAGAGCCAATTTTAAAATTTATTGAGCTTTCAGGTGTAAATAAATCAAAGACAATATATATTGGTGATACTAAATATGATATGGATTGTGCATTTGGTGCTGACATAGATTTTGCATTAGCATTATGGGGGGCTAAATCATCAATAGGAATTAATGCAAATTATATTCTTGAAAATCCTAAGCAAGTATTAAAACTTGCAAAAGTTTAGCTCGCATTGTTAGAAAGTGAGAATTATTATGGAACTGTGGGATATTTATGATAAAGACAGGAGATTAACTGGCAGACAAATGGAACGAGGTAGCAAATTATTGTGTAATAATTATATTAAGTAAATATGGGGTTGAATAACTATGTTAATTAGTTCAGTAACAACAATATATTTTTCACCAACAGGTACAACTAAAAAGATTGTCAATTCAATTGTAAAAGGAATGGGAATAGTTAATGATAAAATAGTTGATTTAACATTACCTAAAGCAAGAAGAGATAATAGCATTCCTTTAATTGATGGAGAAATAGTATTAATTGGAGTGCCTGTTTATGAGGAAAAAATTCCTGAAATAGTATATCCTTTTCTAGCAAACTTAAAAGGGAATGGGAGCCCAGTTGTGTTAGTTAGTGTTTATGGAAATATTGGCGATGGTATAGTCTTAAATCAACTCGATTCTATAGCTCAAAAGTCAGGTTTTAAGGTGGTAGCAGCAGGTTCGTTTATAGGAGAACATTCATTTTCCACAGAAGAAATACCTATTGCGCAAAATCGCCCTAACAATGATGATCTAAATAAGGCTGAAGAATTTGGAAAAAGTATAATGGGAAAAATGCAAAATATAAATAGTTTAAAGGATGTTTCATTTAAAATTCCTCAAGGAAAGTTACCATTAATGGCAAAGATAGTACCTAAAAATGGTGCCAGATTATTTACAAAGACTCCTTGTGCAGATATGAGCAAATGCAGTCATTGTAATATATGTGTAAAACTATGTCCTGTGAGTGCAATTGACAAAGGAACTTTAGAAATAGATGAAAAACAATGTTTACGCTGCTTTGGTTGTGTTAAAAGGTGCCCTAAAAAGGTAAGAAAAATTATTTATAAACCGAAATTACTGGTTTCAAAAGTGTTAACAATAAAAAACAGAATTATAAAGGAACCCAAAATATATCTGTAAAATTTATCAAATGATATTCGTGAATAAAAGAATGTTTTTAGAAAATTATTTATATAAAGAGCGTAAATGAAGGCAATTATTATATATCTAATCAAAAAGAGTTAAATGACAATATTTCTATAAGGACAAAACATAACACAAAAAGTCGGGAATAACCGTTTGAAAAGAGATAAGATATATGTACAGACAGGGGGATAATTATGAAATGGATTGAAGGAATTGGTGAAGCTATCAGCTATATTGAGGAGAATATTACAGAAGAGATCACAATAAAAAATATTGCAGAAAAAACATTTATGTCTCCATTCTATTTTCAGAAAGGCTTTGCAATGCTTTGTGGTTTTACGGTTGGAGAGTATATCAGACAACGCAGGCTTACTCTTGCTGGCAGTGACCTCGTTTCTACTGATGAAAAAATTATTGATATTGCATTAAAATATGGATATGCATTACCAGATAGTTTCACAAAAGCTTTTACTCGATTTCATGGTGTCACACCTACTGCTGTTAGAAAAGATGGGGCGATGATTAAGTCATTTGCTCCGCTGAAAATCAAGTTTTTATTGGAAGGCGGTTATATTATGGATTACAAAATTGTTGAAAAAGATTCGTTTACTGTCATGGGCGTATCAAAGGTGTTTAAGTATGAGAATGCATTTGCAGAAATTCCACCGTTTTGGACAGAGCATTATGAAGCTGGGAAGGGAAAATTTGTGTGTGGAATGTATGGAATATCCATAGATGAGAGCATGGGATCAGATGAGTTTGAATATTTGATTGCAGATAATTATAATCCATCCATGGAAATACCTAATGGTTTTGTCACAAAGATTATTCCTAAACACACATGGGCTGTTTTTGCTTGTAAGGGTGCAATGCCAAAATCGTTGCAAGATATCAACAGAAAAATCTTCTCAGAATGGCTGCCTAATTGCAAGGATTATGAAATTGCAGCAGGTTATAATATTGAAATGTACACTGATATAGCTGATTATCCTAAGGGTAATCAAGATGAGAATTACTACAGCGAAATCTGGATTCCTGTTAAGAAAAAATAGTAACGTAAAAGAGCATGATTTGAAGCTCATCAGATTCCAAGTTTGTAAGTTTGATGCAGAATAGTTTTAAATCTAGTTCTGTCATATTTTTTATAAGCTATAAATAACTAAAAATAAATAGAAAATTAAAAAATCGTATTATTTAAAAATTGATATGCTCCATTTAAGGTCGACAGATAAAAAGATAAAATCTGTTACTTGAAAGGGAGCAGTTCAAATAATTGAATTTGCGATTTTTTTATATGCAAAACTAAAATTCCATAAAATAAGAACTGTAAAGAATAGCCAATATAACAAAACCTATAATAGAGAATTGAGCAAAGAATCTCTGATTATTAGTTAATTTGGAATTAAAAAACACATATTTATAATTATTTTATCCAAAAAATGGAAATGTGAAGATGAAATATCTGCTATTATTGTAATCTGTTATTAAATCGAGTGAAATAAAAAATACATTCAAAAGTACTATAAAAACTACTTTAATATTTGACATAGATCTTCTCCTAAGTACCATTTTACAAAATTATACCATAAGTTTAGATAAGAAATTATAATAATGTAATATTTACAATATATGTTATAATAGATTAATAATGTTTAATTTTAAATAGTGAGGTGCATCACTTGAGTGAGTTTTATGGATTTTCAATTTTTGCTATAGTGTTATTTATTCTTGGAACAAGAATGTTATTAAAAGATTTATATACATCATGTATTCATGGCAGAAATATTTTAAAAGTAGAAAAAGGAATAGGATTAGCCATTTTTTGGTTGGGATCGATAATAGTTTGGTGCCTATTAGTGTGGAAAGAAGTAAAGTTTTATGTTAGAAATGAAAATAACGGTATGATTAATAATATTGTTACTAATATATTTTGGATAGAATTTTCAATCTCTAATATAATAAAAGCATTAAAGAGTTCAGGAATAAGAGAAAATGGAATATATATATCAGGAGATTTTTATAAGTGGCCTAAGGTCAAGAGTTATAATTGGATAGCACCAAATATAATTGAATTTAAAGTTAAAGCTTTCTTCAAAAGTAATTCAAGTCTTGAACTTACAATAAATGAAGAAGTTAAGGCAGAAGTAGAAGAAGTGATTCAAAGAAATATTATTTTATAGTATTACTAGGTTAATAAAAACAAAATATTCATTAGATTTAGATGTCGCATTAGTTGAATAGAAGAATGGGGCATTTTTTATATTTGATGTGTAGATTTGATGTAGCAATTGATATAAAATATGTTTTTTTTTAATTGAATAACACGGTATTACAAATAATATTATAATTGATTCGATATAGGAAAGTATTGTTAAATTAAAATTATTTACTGCTTGTTTAAAAGGGGATGTGTGAAAATATGGGGATTAAGTTTAGGGTTATTCTTTTAACAACATTAACGTTTATCTTATTTATTTCTATTTTCTGTATAGTTTATAAAAATGACAATAAAGATAAGAAAATTGTTGGATTTAATAATCAGCAATATTCAGCGATAAGAAACTTTCAAGTAAATCAAAATTATTTTGACAATAATAGCAGGCTTAAAAGTGAGTATGCGACTCATATAGCAAATATTAATGGTAGTAAGGTTTACTCCGTTAGTGGACTTGATGTGAAAGATTGGATATATTATGATAATGCTAATTGTGATGTGAGTTTCTATCTTTCAAAAAATATTTATACCAATCTTGATTATAGGTATTTCAATTTTTTAAACAAATTTCAGTTAATAAAATATAACTATACTATAGAAGATGGTCTACAAAAAGTAATAGATACAACCATTGAAAATGAAGAGATAGTTTCTTACGCTTATAAAATTGCTTCTTCAGATGGAAATTCTGACATGGGGGTAACAAGCGATAAAGTAACAACCTATTCTCTGTTGTTAACACCAAAGGATTTCCCAGCTCTACAGTATATTATTAATTATTATGAATGTGAAAATGGATATTTTATCGGTTCAAATACTAATGGTTTATGTACTAAAGTTGATGACTCAATCCATGAAATGATTATTAGATTAAAGTAAATGTATATGGAAACTGTAATATTAATTATCAGCATAATTTAGAAGTTATTTTGCTTCGCATTGTGTAGATATGACAAATGGGCAGGGAGATATGAAATGAGATTGATATTGGAAGAATTTACAGAATTACATGCGAAAGAAATTTGTAATTGGAAATATGATGGGGAATATTCTATATATAATTATCCTTCGTGGATTAAAGTACTTGATAATAAATGGGCTATAACAATAGAAAAGAAAAGGAAAAAGGAGTTTTTTGCTGTAATTGATGAGGACTATAAGTTATGTGGTTACATAAGGCTACAAGAGAAAAATGAATGTATTCTTGTTGGAGTTGGATTAAAACCATCTCTATGTGGACAAAGATTAGGAAACACATTAATGGAGATAGTAAAACAGCAATATGCTAATTTATATCCAAAGAAAATAATTGCCTTAGAGGTGAGATCTTTCAACGAGCGGGCGATTAAATGTTATAAAAGAGCAGGATTTATAGTAAAGGAAACATATAAAAAAGATACACCTATTGGGTATGGCGAATTTATAAAAATGGAATTTATCTGCTGATTAATTGGTGATTTGTTAGATAAATTGCAATTTAGGCTTGGGGGGAAAGTAAGCTATATGCATTTACTATCTACCATTTTTTATATGATTTTAGAACTGAACAGTTCGGAATTTATAAAATATGCTACAATTAAATAAAAGATAAATCATAATTTGAAAGGAATTAAGATAATGGATTTTAAAGAAATTATGAAACAAAAAAGAGGATATTGCTCAAAGCACACAGATATGCCATCAGAATTACAACTGAAAGCGAAAGAATTATGCTGGGAATATAATCAGACTGGACCATCAGAAAAAGAAAAGAGAAGTAATATTTTAAAAGAATTGCTTGGAACTTGCCATCCGCTAACATTTATTGAGCCGTCATTTCGTTGCGATTATGGTTTTAATATACATACCCATGGGCTTGCCGTGATTAACTATAACTGTGTAATATTAGATACATCGCCAGTTTACATTGGTGCAAATGCATTCATAGCTCCTGGAGTTTGTTTGGCTTGCTCGGGACATGCTGTATTTCCAACACAAAGGGCAGAAGGGATTGGAACCTCAAAACCTATTACAATAGAAGATGACGTATGGATTGGTGCTAATTCAACTGTATGCGGTGGAGTTACTATAGGAAAAGGTAGCATTATTGGGGCAGGAAGCGTAGTAAATAAAGATATTCCAGCAGAGGTAATTGCAGTAGGTAATCCTTGCAAAGTATTACGGAAGATTACAGAAGAAGACATAATTAACTTGTCAGTTGATCAAGGCAATTTCTAATTTGTAGAGTTTATTATATTTTTTTGTAATAATAAAACAAATGTGCAGGTAGAAGTTTAAATAATGTAATTTGAAAAGTTAATAGTGCGATATTTACAAGTATGTTATAATTTATAAAACAAATTGTAATTTAGACTTGGGGGAAAGAAAATGTTTATAGTAAATTTAACTTATGTTAAACCACTAGAAGAGGTTGAAAAGCATTTGGAAGATCATATTACATTCTTAAATAAATACTATGCTAGCAACAATTTTATATGTTCAGGGAGAAAAAATCCTAGAGATGGTGGGATAATTTTATGCATTGCAAGAAATAAAGAAGAGGTAAATGAGATTATTAGTGAAGATCCATTTCATAAAAATGGAGTTGCTAATTATGATGTAATAGAATTCCAACCAACAAAGTATTCTGAAGGTTTTAAGGAGTTTGTTGAGTAAAGTTTGCTTTATAGATTAATATAACTCTTAAAAAATAAATAAGAATTTTAAATATCACATTATTCAAAATAATAAATGGGTAATGTGATATTTACTATTTATGTTAGAATTAATTACAATAGAAATTAGTTAGAAACTAGATATTTTCTATTTTTACTTGAGGAGATGGAAAATGATGATTATTGGCTTTATTATGTCAGCTATTTTTGGAGTGCTTGGAATGGTATTTCTGATTTTTAAAGAAAAAGCATGTATTATGATATCGGGATATAATTTGAAAACTAAGAAAGAACGAGAGAAATACGATGAAGTTCGTTTAAGTAAAGATGAACGTAATTTCTTCTTTACATGTTCAATTATATATCTTATTGGTGCAATAGCATCAATATTTTGGGGTAAATTATGCTTTTGGATTGCTTTTTTAGTTTGGCTCATATATCTTTTTAAAAATATTCATTTTAATCCAGAAAAAGCATTTGATAAATATAAAAGATAATAATTTCATTGGGAGATGAGTACGTGATTAACTTGATATTAATGATTCCAATAGGACTACTTTCTATATTTTTAGGATGGCGTATTTGGAAAAAAGAGAAGATAACATTGATTCACGATTATCATTATGCAAGGGTTGCTGAAAGTGATAAGAAACCTTATACTGAGGAAGTTGGAAAAGGATGCATTATCATGGGAATTGGAATTATACTGACAGGCATTATTAATTTAATAGGAAACACAAAATATGGATGGATATGTTTTGTAATATTTGCTGTATTGGGATTTAGGATGATGTTTAGAGCACAAAAGAAATATAATGGAGGATTGTTCTAATTTTAGGGCATCTCACTATTATAAATTAAAAAAATAGAATAAAGTTAGGGAGAATATATGATTATTATTTTATCAATTATAGTATCTTTTTTATGTGGTTCAATTCCAACAGGATACTTAATTATCAAAAAGTTGCATGGAATTGATATAAGGACCAAAGGTAGTGGGAATATAGGATCTACCAATGTTAATAGAGTAGCAGGACGTAAAATATCTATTATTACGCAAATAGTAGATATTTCAAAAGGTATAATTCCTATAGCTTTAGGAATTTGTTTGGCAAAGATTTTTGAACTACAAATATCAATGGATACTTATCTTTCGATTATTGCTATAGCGGTAATTTTGGGACACGATTTTACTCCATTCCTAGGATTTAATGGTGGGAAGGGAGTTAATACAACTATTGGTGCATTCTTTGTAATTGTACCAATTCCAACATTGGTTGGAGTTGCAGTTCATTTTATATTGCGTTTATTTACAAGTATAGTTTCTATAAGGTCAATTGCAATAGGGGTAACAATACCTTTAATGTGTATAATTATAAAAACACCTGTTTCAATAATAGTAAGTAGTTTAATAGCATGTGTTTTAATGATATATAAACATAAAGATAATTTAATAAGACTTTTAAATAATGAAGAAAAATAATCTTAAATTATCATTAATTAATTAGAGAATGGATTTACCACTATTTACAATACTGTTATAATTTGTTTATATAGCAAGCTAGTTTGTATTAAATATTAATTGAGTAGTGGGAGGGTTTATGAATATTTCTATTGTTGAAAAGGGAATAAAGGAAATTGAGTTAATGAAACCATTATGGGAACAACTTAATTCTATTCACTATAATAAATCTGTGCACTTTAAGGATAAATATGACAGATTTACTTTTGACAAAAGAATAGAATCTATTTGCAAAAAGGCTAAAAACGGTGTTGTTAAGTTAGATATGCTTCTAGACAATGAAACGGGAAATTATGTAGGATATTGTTTACGCTCAATTGAAAATAATTTGGGAGAAATAGAATCTATATTTGTTGAGAAAAAGTATCGAAAGCTTAAGCTAGGAGACAAGCTTATGAAAAATGCTTTAAGTTGGTTTGAATCTAACTCCATAACAGATATTGAAATTAATGTGGTATATGCAAATGATGAAGCTTTACCTTTCTACAGTAACTATGGTTTTAAGATTGGAAATTACATTTTAAAAAGGACATAATTCTAAAAACTTACAGTCTTGTATTTACAAAAGTATAATTAGATTGAAATTTATATATCACATTGCGTGAAATTAGGAATATGATATTTTAGACAAAATTTCAGAATATGTACTAGTATTAGTAGCACTAGAAATAATTAAATTTGAACTCAATCAATAGCAAGTTAGTAGAAAAATATTTTATGGAGATTGATAAAAGGTCTAGTTTATTATTAATTTGAGAGAAGTTTAGAGGGAGATATATGGATATTGAGAGTAAAGAAATAAGAAAAAGTGCAAGATACAGTTTGAAAGGTAATTGGAAGATTGGAATATTAAGTACGCTAGTGTACAGTGGTGCAGGTATTATAGGAGGCTTATTTCAAGATTTTAGTGTTATATGGAATTTGATATTAGAAATTATATTTGGTGCATTATTTACATTTGGATATTTTAGTATAATATTAAACATAGTTAGAGGAGAACAAGTTAATTTTTCAGATATATTTACTGGCACAAAGAAATTCACTAAAGCATTAGGAATTACGCTAGCAGTAAATATTCTTACACTATTATGGTCATTATTATTAATAATCCCTGGTATAATAGCAGCTGCAAAATATTCTATGACATACTATATATGGGCTGAAAATCCTAATATAAGCATTCAAGAAGCAATTGATAGAAGTATTAAAATGACAGATGGACACATTTCAGAAATATTTTGGTTATATATAAGTTTTATAGGATGGAGCTTATTAGTAATAGCTCCATCAGTAGCTATAAAATATTGGCATCCCGAATATTTTGATGTATTTATGTCTTTTGGAATGATTTTTGTAAATGTGTATGTCAATGTATCTTTTGGATCTTTATATACTAAGTTACTTCAAGAAGGGCAGAGAGAGTAATTTTAAATTGTTCTAGTTTTTTTCAATTATTAATGTCTAGGTAAATAAGATATAAGCAAAAACGGCAGTACTTTTACAGATGCTGCCGTTTTTATTTATATATTATTTTAATGATTTATGAGATTAGAATATGGGTTTCAATTTTGCTATCATTTTTTAACTTTTGGAAAGATAGTCATGTACAATCTTAGGTGTTCCAAGAGTTAAATCTGTGAGGATATGAGATGCTGATACAATCTCTAATACAGGTAAATCAGCAAGAGGAGCTAGTGCATGGCTAAATAATTGTAGACGTGCACTTCCAGTCCAAGCGCCATGAATAGTTATATCAGTATTTTCTGCACATATGAGTTCACAAATTCTTGGCTTACCATCATAACCTTGAATGATTTTTAGCATAAAATTGGGTCTTGCAATTTGAGCGTAGGCTTCTTTAAGATCTAGAGGCTCGTGCTTATATCCCATTGTTGCAGTAGCTACTGGTAATGTACCATACTTAAGGGTGCCAACTAAAGTGTCTGAATCAACAAAAAGCTTTGGATAGCCAAACTTTTTTGGATAAGCACTGCTTTCTCTGCCAACAGCAATAGCAGGTTCATTATCTAGGTACATCATATGCAAGTAGTCACCTTTAACCCCATTATATTTTACTGGAATGGCTTGACCACATTCTGTATATGAGCCTAGTCCGGTTGTATCAGGCATGGCCATCATCTCAAATCTAACATATGCTCCATCTAATTCAAGTGGCTCTGGTACTATTTTTCGAAGAGCATCTAAATCAGTTCGATAAATAATGTTTAGATATTCTCTATTGTGAAATCTATATGGTCCTCTAGGAAACGCTGGAGCAGCAAGTGGAGTTGTAATTTGTTTAGATACTTCACTTTCTAACATAAAATAATCAACCTCTTTTCTCAGATTGTAATACATAATATTTTTAAAGTTATATATTTAAAATAGAATGATTCATATATCCATAATCTTTAAGTTATTTGGAATAATTAAATCTGCATCTGTTAAAAATTTTATTTCATCAATAGTTGTATCTTTATGAATTTCTTTTAAAAGTAAGCCGTCATTTGTTACATCAATTACACAAAGTTCTGTGACAATTAAATCCACCTGAGCTTTAGCAGTAAGTGGGAGAGTACATTTTTTAACGATTTTAGGTTTACTTTTTCCTGTATGTTGCATCGCCACTATTATTTTTTTTGCGCCTATTGCTAAATCCATAGCGCCACCCATACCTGGGACAATTTTATTTGGAACAATCCAGTTAGCTAAATTACCTTTTTCATCAACTTCTAGAGCACCAAGAACAGCAACATCAATATGTCCTCCTCGTATTAGTGCGAAAGACATTGAACTATCAAAAAATGAACCTTGAGGTAATAATGTTACATATTCCCCACCAGCATTTATTATATCTGGGTCATTTTCACCTGATGATGCCATTTGTGCCATACCAACCATGCCATTTTCTGATTCAAAAGTAATGTTCATTTCTTTTGGAACATAATTTGCTACTAAAGTTGGAAGTCCTATTCCAAGGTTTACGAGTTGGCCTTTTTTTAGTTCTTTTGCAACTCTTTTTGCAATTATCTCTTTTGCTAAAACTTTATCTACAATCAATTAAGCCGCCTCCTTAACGATATAATCTACTAATACGCCAGGAGTCATTATGGCATCTCTTTTTAAATCTTCACATTTAACTAAATTTTCTGCTTCAACTATAACTGTTTTTGCAGCCATTGCCATATATGGATTGAAATTTTTAGTAGCAGCTCTATAGAAGGTATTTCCAAATTCATCTACAACGCTACCTTTTATTAATGAAACATCAGCAGATAAAGGAAGTTCTAATAGATATTCTTTGCCATCGATAGTAACTTTTTTCTTACCTTCTTCAACGATAGTCCCAAGTCCAGTTGGAGTTAATACACCTCCGAGTCCAGATCCAGCTGCACGAATTCTTTCAATCAGTGTTCCTTGTGGGGAAAGCTCAACTTTAAGTTCACCAGAGCTCATTTTTTTTCCAGTTTCAGGATTAGTTCCAATATGTGAAGCAATTACTTTAGAAACTTGACCATTTACAATAAGTTTTCCTATTCCTTTATTAGGAAAAGCTGTATCATTGCTTATAATAGTCAGATTTTTTATATTTAAATCAACTAGCATATCTATAATATTTTCAGGAGTTCCACAATCTAAAAAACCCCCAATCATAATTGTCATGCCATCTTTGAAAATGCGCTTTAAATCTGTTAATTTTACTAATTTATTCATTTTAATATCTCCCTTCTAAATAATTTTTAATATTTTGTGGGAACATTGCATATTAAAGTTATGTGAATAAATGTATAAATTTAGCAAGAAGTTAGCCGGCAAGTACACATCTTCTTTGTCTTGTAAAATTTCTTGCAGAGGTTATTCCTTCACCAGTAGATCCAGCAATAGTGAAAGTTGTAAATCCTTCTGCTTCATAACCAACACCAGCAAAAGATTTAGCATTCTTTACAAAAATAGTAGTATCAATTTCTCTTTCAAATCTATTTAGGTTGTCTATATTTTTAGAATAAATATAGGCACTATGTTTTCTATTTTGTTCTGCTATCTTTGCATATTTAATAGCTTCATCTATATCTTTAACTCTTACAATTGGTAATATTGGCATCATGAGTTCTGTCATGACAAATGGATGATTTGCATTTACTTCGCAGATTATGCATTTAACATTTGAAGGAGACTCAACATCTATTTCATCTAAGAATAATTTTGCATCTTTTCCAACCCATTTTTTGTTTATAAAGTATTCTTGAGTTTCATTATTTTTTTGTAATACTAAATCTATTAATTTTGATACTTGATCTTCATTTATAATTACAGCATTATTTTTTAGCATGTTAGATATTAAATCATCTGCAACATTCTCAAAAACAAATACTTCTTTTTCTGCAATACAAGGTAAATTATTATCAAAAGAACAGCCTTCAATGATGCTCCTACCAGCCTTTTCTATATCAGCAGTATCATCTACAATAACTGGTGGATTTCCAGCACCAGCACCTATAGCTTTCTTACCAGAATTTAAGAGGGTTTTTACCATTCCTGGACCTCCAGTTCCGCAAAGAAGTTTTATTGAAGGATGCTTAATAATTGCATCTAGAGACTCCATAGTTGGATTTTTTATAGTTGTTACTAGATTTTCAGGACCGCCACATGAAATAATTGCTTTATTTATCATTTCAACAGCAAAAGCAACACATTTTTTAGCGCCTGGATGTCCGTTAAATACTACAGCATTTCCAGCAGCTATCATGCCTATGCTATTACATATTACAGTTTCAGTTGGATTCGTAGAAGGAGTTATTGCACCTATAACACCGTATGGAGACATTTCCACGACTGTGAGCCCGTTATCTCCTGACCAGGCAGTAGTAGTTAAATCTTCTGTGCCAGGAGTATATTTAGCTACCAATTTATGTTTTAATATTTTATCCTCATATCGTCCCATATGTGTTTCTTCTAGAATCATTGTAGCCAAGGCCTCTTTATTTTGTAATGCTGCCTTTCTTATCTCAGTTATGATTTTTTCTCTTTGCTCTTTTGTATAATGAATGGATAATATCTTTTGTGCGTGTACAGCGCTGCTTATAGCATTTTCAACATTTTCGAATACTCCGAAACATGAAGAATTATCCTTGTAGTTCTTTAAATTAATATTTTCATCATTTGTTTTTACTTTTAAATCTTTAGTTGTAGGTATTAGTGTGTCTTTATTCATGAACTATTCCTCCTTATGATTTAAAAATTAATAGACATCAAAAATTTTATATGAAATATTAAATTTTTAATGTCATCAAATATATGTTATCACTAAAATTTACAGAATCAACCTATTAAACCAAAAAAGTAAATATAAGGAAGACAAAACGTTATCAAATGACAAGACTATATGATATTTTTTTTATATAGTCTTTACAGATAAAATATCGTATTATTTTGGAATTATTGTTATATATTGTTTATAGGTAGAGCTTGTTTAGTATTTGAGTGAAATTTCGAATAAAGACTGTAATATTGTAATATAAAATAAATATTATTGATAATATTCTTTATAATTATACATTAAATGCATAAATTTTAATAAATGCAATCAATAAGCAAAACATGCATCTTAAAAAGTTCAACCTTTTATTAATAAAATATTGACATAAATCCAGAAATTAATTGGTAATTCATATTGTCAGTGTTTTGAAAAGCAGTCAAGAATATATTGAATGCATATGTTATAATCAGTTAGTAATAGCAAGAAGATATGACATACTAACTAATTAATAATGGAGGTAAAATGGAGTCTGAATTTAAAGTTAAGCAAATTACTAAGTTATATGAAAGTTGCAATAAATGTGGGGTGCCAATAATAAATTGTATCTGCGATATTGTACCTAAAATAAAGACAAAAGCAAAGATATTGATATTATCAACAGAAAGAGAATTTCGTAGGCCTTCAAATACCGCTAGATTATTGAAATTGGTGAATCCAGAATCAACTGAGTTAATTCTTTGGGAGAGAGTAAAGACTCCTGAAAAATTAATTGAATATATTAATAGCGATGATTATGAAATACATATATTATTCCCTATGGATGATGATGAACCTCTAGAAAGAAAGTCTAAATGCAAAGATTCAGAAAAAATTCCAGCATTTATTATCTTAGATGGCACATGGAAAGAAGCAGAGAAGATACTAAGAAAGAGCGATTACTTAAAGAAGCTTCCAAGAATATCATTAAATCCAATTAATAAATCAGAATATACTTTAAGAAAAGGTGCTTCAGAAGGAGAACTTTGCACTATCGAAGCAGCAATTGAAGTACTTAAGTTAAATTCTGAGTTTGAGAATGCACAGCTAATTAAAGGTACTTTCGATTTATTTATGAGAAGTTTTAAAGCAGGGGTTAGTGGAGTAGAGCTAAAAGATATAAAGAGATAGGGTTTTCATGTTGTCATTTCACTATAGATAGATATCCAACTTTAAAACTACATTTAGGTGATGACTTACCGAAATCATAAATATTTTGATTCTGAAAAGCTATGAAAATATCGCTGAAGGTTCTAAGCCTCAGGTTGTATCCAGTTTAACATGCTCCAACTTTCATAGGGAAGCTCGACTCATTACATTCGCTGAGGAAGTTCGAGAAACCAAAATAAAATTTTGGACTCTCATTTCACAACCTAAAGCTAAGAACCTTTAGCAGCTCATTTTCAAATATTTTCTCCATATTATGACCCTTGTGGTTACAAATATATTTATGATTTCTAGTAAAAATATGACATTAAAGTTTTAGCAACTTTGTAAATATATCAATCTAATAAGTCGAATTATTAAATTGTTTATCCATATAAATGTACATAATTGATAGTTGCTACTTATAGAAGATATACTCGCATTATAAGCAATCTTAAAAATATTGAAGAAGTTAAGATAGAAGATCTCAAATTCATATTGTGAAGTTGGGATCTTTTTGTATAATTTTGAGATTGTATTTGATATATAGTGTTCCACAATGATATTCAAACTTATAAAATTTCAATATCACTGGTATTCATGAAATTGAAACAGTAGATATGTATTGTTATCAATATGGAACTTATATAGATAAGCCAATTATAAGTTAGATTTATATTATGAAATATATCCCAACTAGAAATGAGTAATATACTTTTGTAACCACAAGGGTTATAATATGGAATGTTTCATTGGTAATTATGATGGATGTGATTCTTTGGCTATAAGTTGTTCCAAATGTGCTAGTTCAAAGCTTGTTCTTTGAGGCTAGCACTTTGGGTGCAACTTTATAGCCTTAGAATCACCCATCATAATTACCTAGAAACTGGAACAAAAGTATGTTATTCATTTTGGCGAGTTATATGCATAAGTTCAGGTTTTAGTTGGGTTATCTATAAATATGCGAATAATAAAACTACATTTACAATATATGTTATAATTTATTTGCGATGGAAGTTTATTGTAAATTATTATAGAATACGGGGGAGTGAGTGCACGTGAAAAGAAAACTACCTATGATAGTGATGTTTATTGGAGACATGAGTCTGCTTTATGCAGACTTAATTATAATATCAATTTCACCTATGAAAAGTATTATGGAGAAGATTGGAGTTTATCCAATTCCTATGTATAATTTTTTAGATGGTGCGCTTAGAGTATTAAGCGCTATAGTTCTATTAACAATAGCCTATGGATATTTTAAGCTTAAGAAATGGGCATACTTAGAAATCATAATTTATAATGTATTTTTTTTAGCAGTATCTATGTTTTTTATAGCCATGAAAACAAGCAATCCATATAATACTCCAAATATTATAGAATCACTGTTAGGACTCATAATTGCATTTCCATCCAAGAGATATTTTTTTAAAGAGGAATATAATTCGTAATATATATTGACGTAATATATTTATATTTAAAATTCTGCTAAGCCAAAGGTTAGGATAGGAATGGTAATGTAAGAATCAAATTGAAAGTGACAATACATAAGCTAATATGTAGATTATATATCACAAAAATTTATGTGAGACAAAAGTGGTATACTATGTTGATGCAAGAAGTACTTGGTTTAAAATACATACTTCTAACTAACAAGATTATAGGAAAGTTTATGAATACGAACATAGGGAAGGTGATTATATGGGGAAAATATTATTTTTTATTTTTGATGAAATGACAGACTATGAAGTTACATTTATCAGTCATTTATTAAGTTCAGAGGCAGGTAAAGAAATAATTACAATCTCCTATGAAGATAAAATGATTAAAGGACGCTCTGGTTTCTTATATAAACCAGATAAATTAGTTAAAGATGTCTTAAATTATGACGTAGATGGCTTGATAATTACTGGAGGATGGTATGGTGAAGTAAGAACGGAATTAATAGAGCTTATCGATAAAATGTATTTAGAGGGGAAACTAGTAGGAGGTATATGTGGAGCAGGAACCGTTTTTTTAGCAAAGTCGGGAATTTTAAATAATGTTAAGTATACTACGCCTATTAATCAATGGACACAAAAACATATTGATATATATGGAGAAAATGACCCATTTCCAAGAGAAAATTTTATTTCTGAAAGAGTAGTGAGAGATAAAAATGTAGTAACGGCTCAGGGAACAGCTTTTATTGAATTTGCAATAGAAATATGTGATTGGTTCAATTTATTTGAAAGCCAAGAAGATAGAGATTATTTTGAAAAAGAAATTAAGGGATTATAAGTTAATAATTTTGGAAAAGAGACTTAATAATTGGAGCATGTCTTACGCAAGTTTCTCAGCTAGGCTCAATTAGATCAATTATTCTGTTTATTACCATATTAATTTTTTGGATTATGAATTTTAGACTAAGAAAATTGGCAATAATTAAAAAGTATGCTCAGATAAAGCAATAAGTTCTTGTCTAACTAAGATTTTTAGTAATATCATAAATTAAGGAGAGTATAAGAAATATCTGTATTAAAGTTTATTATATTTTTAAGATCATTTATTTAAAGAGGAAGAGGAGAAAAAAATATGATTGAATATAAATTTGATACGCAATTATTAATTGAAGGAAAAAATCTTTCAGAAGATGAAATAAATGAATATATAACAAAAAACATTGAGGGAGATTCTCTGCTTGCAGTTGGAGATGAGGAATTGATTAAGATTCATTTCCATACAAATACTCCGTGGCAGGTACTTGAGTATTGTTCCTCTTTAGGGGAGATATATGATGTTGTGATAGAGAATATGGAGCGACAAGCAAATGGACTCAAAGGCTAAAATAGTGAATTATTGAAATTAAATATAATTCTGAAAAAATCGTATTATTCAAAGAAGATGATATGCTCCCTTTAAGGTAAACAGATAAAAAATAAAAATCTGTTATTTTAATGGGAGTATTTTTATATCTAAAAATGTGAAGTTTAAAGTTAGTATAGATAAACAACTTAAGAATTTGATTTATAATTTACAATAAATACCATACTAGAAAGTAGAAACATTTTTATGCAGTAGGCATTGAAAATGAGCTGTTAAAAGCTCTTAATCGTAGGTTGTTCAACTAATGCTTGTCACAATGAAATTGGGAGAAGCATTAGTGGTGCAACCTGCAATTTAGCACTTTCAGCGAAATTTTCATAGTCCTGTGAAATAACAATGTTTTTACTTTCGGTGGATTATTGCATAAGTCTAGGTTATATATTGTTTATCTATAATTAAGTTTCTTGTAGGTTAACTTTTTCTACTAATATCAACTAGGAATCCATTTACGGAAAATGTAGAAACACATAAAATATTATTAGAGGTGAGGAATATGAAAAAATTAAATATAGGAGAATGTATTGCTTATAAGAGGAAGGAGAAGGGTATAACGCAGGAGCAATTAGCAGAGTATATTGGAGTTTCTAAAGCATCTGTTTCTAAATGGGAATCTGGATTAAGTTATCCTGATATTTTACTTCTTCCTGAGCTTGCGACTTACTTTAATATTTCGGTTGATGAATTATTAGGATATTCCCCGCAGCTTACAAAAGAAGATATTAAAAAGATTTATAAGGAACTTTCAAATGAATTCACTATAAAGCCATTTGATGAAGTAATAAATAAATGTGAGAAGCTAATAAAAAAATACTATTCTTGCTTTCCTTTTTTGATTTCTATGATTCAGTTATTAATAAATTATTCTATATTAGCAAAAACTGAGGATATAAAAAATGAAATTTTTCAGAAATGTATATTATTAAGCAAGAGAATAAAAGAAGAATCAGATAATATTTCTGAAATAAAGAGTTCAAATACAATGGAAGCATTGGCACAAATGTTATTAGGAAATAGTGAAGAAGTTATTCGATTATTGGATAATAAATTAATACCGTATAGTGGTGAGGATGTAATGCTAATTAATGCATACAAGATGCAGGGAGAAATAGATAAAGCAAATGAGGTCAATCAAATACTAGTATTTAATAATGTAATAAACATGTTAAGACTTTTAAACAACTATCTTTCAATAAATATTATGGAGCAAGTTTTGTTTGAAAAAATTTATTCTCAAGGTATTAAGATTATTGAGTCTTTTAATCTTAATGAGATTTTGACAAATGATGTTTTAGGAATTCACATTGTTGCGGCACAAGGTTATTTAATGCATAAAGAGAAGGAAAAGGCCATATGTGCCCTAGAGCAGTATGTAAATACTGTCTGCAAGATAAAGTTTCCATTGAAATTTAAAGGAAATGAATATTTTACTAAGGTTGATAAATGGCTTGAGGATAATAGCTATATTGGAACGAGCACTCCTGTAGATGAGATAACAATAAAGAAAAATTTTGTTGCTGCAATTACTGAAAATCCGGCATTTGTATCATTAAGAGAAGAGGAAGAGTACGAATTCATTGTTAAAAAACTGAAGAGAAAGTTGGAGTAATAAGATGAATGCAATAAATATAGAAAATCTAAACAAGTCTTATGATGGAAAGACTAATGCTTTAAATGATATAAATTTGAGTATACCAAAAGGCGAGATATTTGGCTTTCTTGGACCTAACGGTTCAGGAAAAACTACAACAGTTAGAATTCTAAATGGAATTCTTTCAGCAACATCTGGTCATGGCGAAATTTTAGGGATTCCTGTTTTAGAAAATAATATTGAAATTCATAAATTATGTGGAGTTATGACTGAAAGCTCAAGCTGTTATGAGAATCTCACTGCAAAACAAAACTTAATGTTCTTTGGAAAAATGCACAGAGTTGAAGAAAATTTACTTAATGAACGTACTGATTCTATATTAAAAAGGTTAGAGCTGCTAGAGGTGAAAGATAAGAAGGTGAAATCTTTCAGTACAGGAATGAGAAAGAGAGTTTCATTAGCTATAGCATTAGTTCATAATCCCAAAATTTTATTTCTTGATGAACCAACATCTGGTTTAGACCCAGAAAACGCATTAAATGTTACAAAGCTTGTAAAGGAACTTGCAGAAGAAAACGAAGTTACAATATTTCTTTGTACCCATCAATTAAAATATGCTGAAGATATATGTACTCAGTATGGTTTTATAGACAATGGAAATATCCTTGGGGTAGGCACCTTTGATGAGCTTGCATCAAAGAAAAATGCAAAACTTCAACTAAAAATTAGAGGGAAAAATATTTCTGATAAATTTGGATTTGTATATGAAGGTAATGATATATATAGCAAACCTATTTCAGGAGACCAAGAGGTAAATACTCTAATACAAAGCATAATGAAAGATGATGGAGAAATTTATGAGGCAATGCAGCAGAAATGGTCTTTGGAACAACTGTATTTCAAATATATAAAAGGTACATCTGATGATGTGTCTTTATAAATCAGGAGTGATTAGAATATGAAGAGTAATGAAAAAGCACTTATATATAAAGATATAAATGAGTTAGTAAGTTCAAAACGAGTAATTCTTCCTATGACTATTGTTCCAATTATCTTGACAATAATAGTGCCTCTTGGAATACTCATAGGCGCAAATTTTATTGGAAGTGACTCAAGCACTAT
This sequence comes from Clostridium sp. MF28, assembly GCF_002969175.1. NCBI lineage: Bacteria > Bacillati > Bacillota > Clostridia > Eubacteriales > Clostridiaceae > Clostridium > Clostridium sp. MF28. The sequence goes on along the minus strand of NZ_CP014331.1, from coordinate 1,668,268 downwards.
TACAAAAATGGCTCCTCTTATAAGGAAATTACCTTATGAATATACAACGTACACTCCAGCTCAATTGCTAGTAAAAGTGGCTATAAACTTCATGTTTCCATCATATTTTCTTATAATACCTATAATGTGTTCAGCAGTTATTGGGGCTAGTAGTTTTGTAGGAGAAAAGGAACATAAAACTCTAGAGTCCTTGCTTTATACTCCAACATCAATGGAGCAATTACTTAGAGCTAAAATTCTAGGTGTATTTATTCCATCGTATATTGTGACTTTGATCTCATTTATAGCAATTGGAATAATATTTAATATAGGTGGATTTATATACTTTGGAGAACTTATCTTTCCAGATATAAAATGGCTGATAATTATACTTTGGCTTTCACCTGCAATTAACTTGCTATCGTTGATACTTACAGTTATGGTGTCAGCAAAGTCGGAAACTTTCCAAGAAGCACAACAAATAAGCGGGCTTCTTGTAATTCCAGTTATTCTTGTATTAATTGGTCAGATGACAGGAGTACTATTACTTAGCAATTTTATAATGATTGTAGCAGGAGGAGTTCTATTAATACTTGATTATTTTCTAATAAAGAGAATTTCCTCAAAGTTCATTCCAGAAAAGTTAATCTAAAATAAGAAAATTTATAAGATTAGATTCAATAATGAAAGTATTTATTTAAAATTTAATAGAGTGATACCTTGGTGAAAAAGTACTGCGATAAAATCTGTTTTTAAACAAATTTCTTGCAGTACTTCTTCACCATTATTTTATTCTATAGGAATTTATATTGGAGTGAAATCTATGAATAACTATTGAAAGTATAAGAAGTACATAATCTGAGAAGGAGATTTTCTTGTAAATTAATATGATGTTTTAAATGTGTGTTATAATATGGTAAGGTTTCAAAATGTTATATAAAATTTGGACAGACTTATGTTATAATGAGTGGAGTTGTTAATTATGATATTTGAAGACAAAAAAGTAAAATTGAAAAATGGAGAAGAATGCATATTAAGAAGTCCTGATGTAAAGGATGCAGAAAAATTAATTGATTACTTAAGAAAGGCATCATCAGAAACAGACTATATGCTTAGGTATCCAGAAGAAATTACTATGACTATAGAAGATGAAGAAAAATTCATCAATGACATTAATAAAAGTAATAAGGATGTAATGATTTCAGCATTTATTGATGATAAACTTGTTGGAAATTCAAGTATATGTATTATTGGAAATATGATTAAAGTTTCACACAGAGCAAATTTTGGAATAGCAGTTATTAAAGAAGCTTGGAATCTTGGGGTTGGAAAAGCTTTGTTAACTGAAATCTTAAAATATGCAAAAAAAGTAGGATTTGAACAAGTTGAATTAGAGGTAGCATGTGATAACTATAAGGCAATAAACTTATATGAAGAATTTGGTTTTAAAAAGTATGGGACAAGAAGCAACTCTTTTAAATTAAAAGATGGATCATATTACACAGAATATTTAATGATGAAAAATTTATAGGTATTCAAGATTTAATATTATTCGCTTATTCTTAATAAAGCGTTATTTTTGTTGTGTGAGTATTTTAAGTTATATAATAAAAAAATGAAATTGTAGTTTTTGTTTATATAAAATTCTGCTAGGCACAGTGGTGTAATGTTACAGAATCTGGGGTTAATAGAAAAATATTATAAGCTTTACTAACAAACTAAATAGAAGATGAATTCTATAATTTATTTACATTCAAATTACAAAGATAACTTAGAGATTTATTTGAGATTAAAGTGATATTATTTATAGTTTATTGTTTAATTATATTAATATTAATAAGTTAATATTTGCAAAAAAATAAAGGAATTTGGCTACTTATGTAGAATGATAATATTATAAGAAGATAACATAGGTTAATATAAATATTTGAGGAGGATTATCATGGGATATAAAGAACATTTAACTGAAAATTTAACGGACGAGGAAATTTTAAAGGCATTTTCTATTGTTTTGCCATATCTTAACGATCTATCAAGAGATGATACAGCATTTGGATTAACAGATACTGAAAAATATATCGAATATGAAGATCCTAAGGAATTTCAGTTGCAGCTTAGAGCTGGCTCTGAACCATTAGATGTTATAAAAGATTCTTTAAGAAGTGGAAGACTTGAAAAAGGTGATACAAATGTATCTGGCAAAGAAATAAAAGTTATATCAATACCTATTAGAAATTCAAAAGGGAAGATTATTGGAACAATTAGTGATGGAATTGATTTAGATGATACTACTAGATTGGTAAATAGTGTTTCAGAAATATCAGAATCATTAGATCAAGTTTCTACAAGTGTTAGTGAATTAGCTAATTCGGCCTCAAATTTTGCTCTAACTGGACAAAAGACTCTAAAGCAGGCTCAAGATGTTATGGAGACTTCAAAGAAAACATCAGACGCTATAGAAATTATTAAAAGTATAGCTGATCAAACAAATTTACTAGGATTAAATGCAGCTATTGAATCTGCAAGAGCTGGTGAGCATGGAAAAGGATTTAATGTTGTATCAACTGAAATAAGAAAGCTTGCAAGCCAAAGTAAGGAATCAACTAGAACAATAAATGATATTGTTATTAATATGAATCAGTCAATAAATACTATAATTGGAGCTGTAAATGAATCAGCATCAGAAAGTGAAGAACAAGCAGCAGCCATTGAAGAAATAAGTGCTACTATTGAAAGTATAAATGCTAATTTAAAAAGATTAAATGAATTTATTGAAAGATTTGCATAATTTTAAGCAACAATAATAAATAATATAGATATTAAAATATCGCGGTATTCATATGAATTTGCGATATTTTTTATTTAGGAATTTTATAATATATAGATACCTAAATTTAAAACTGCATTTATGTGATAACTTACCGGTACGCCAAGCAAGGGCGTAAAAGATAATGAGGGCTAACCTTCCTCATTATTACTATATAGCAGGTGGGAATCCTGCATGACAAAGGCCAGCAACCAGTCATTAGTTAGTCTTGGGCTTATTATGGCGATGTAATAAGTTAAGTGTAGACAAACAAGGTACCAGGCCGCAAGCGAATGCTGAAACTACTAGCCACGAAATTATCACAAAGTCAGAAAGGACGATAATATCGGTAAATTAGAAGTCAGAACATAGATAATCATTATTGCAAGAATATCTGTGCTTTCTCGTGGTTTTAAGGTGTAGCATGGTATACATTGATATAGTACGTCAACTTGGGAGGACTCATTATTCTCTGACTTCAGAGTATGGAAAACAATGATTAGAAATCAGAGGTATTCAAATGATAATGAGTAGTCGGATTACACCATAGTACTGAAGAAATGAGTAATGACCATGGAGGGAAGGGTGTAACATATTATAGACCTTGAAAAGAGAAACAGAAATTCTCACACAGAGGAGGAAAAAAAAATGTACACAAAACTTGAGAGGATAGCAGAAATAGCTGGAAATAATCCTAAAGAGAAATTTACATCACTAATGCATTTAGTTAACAAGGAAATGCTAATTTTATGCCATTATGAACTGAGCGGAAATAAGGCTACAGGAGTGGATAAGGTAACAAAGGAAGAATATGAAACTAACTTAGAGAATAATATTGATAATCTACTAATTAGAATGAAGACTTTTAAATATAGACCGCAGCCTGTAAGGAGAGTATACATAGATAAGTCTGGTTCAAACAAGAAAAGACCTCTAGGTATACCGGCATATGAAGACAAAGTTGTACAATTAGCCATTAATAAAATATTAAAATCAATATATGAACAAGATTTCATTGATAGTTCTTTTGGGTTTAGACAAAATAGAAGTTGTCATGATGCTCTTAAAATCTTAAATGTATATTTATCTGAAAAGAATGTGAATTATGTTGTAGATGCTGATATTAAAGGATTCTTTGATAATGTTGACCACAAGTGGTTGATGAAATTTCTTGAACACAGGATTGCAGACAAGAACTTACTTAGATATATAGGTAGATTTTTGAAAACTGGAATAATGGAAAACGGAAAGTTTTATAAAGTATATGAAGGAACTCCACAAGGGGGAATAATATCTCCAACATTAGCAAACATTTATTTACATTATGTTTTAGATATATGGTTTAATAACTTTATCAAAAAGAAGTGTAAAGGACAGGCGTACATAGTACGCTATGCGGATGATTTTGTTTGCTGTTTTCAGTATGAAGACGAAGCGAAAGCTTTCTATGAAGCATTGAAAAACAGATTAGACAAATTTAACTTGCAGGTAGCTGAAGATAAAACTAAAATATTATATTTCGGTAAGAATGCCTACTATGATAGAAAATTCAAGAGAGCATGAAAGTTAGAATCATATAAAGATAGAACTTTTGATTTTCTAGGATTTACACACTTCTGCAGTTGCAGAAAGAATGGAAGTTTTAGAGTTAAGAGGAAGACTAGCTCAAAGAAATTTGGAGCTAGCATAAAGAGATTGAATGAATGGTTAAAGAATAATAGAACAGTGCCGCTCACATTATTAATGGAGAAACTGACACAGAGACTAATAGGATATTATAGGTATTACGGAATCACTGACAACAGTTTAAGTCTCGCAACTTTCAGATATTTAGTAAGAAAACTAACTTTTAAATGGCTAAACAAAAGAAGTCAGAAAAGAAGTTATAACTGGAGAAGTTTTGACACTATGTTTGAGTGCTTCAAAATACCTAAAGCTAAAATATATGTTAATATTTTCAACTTAAAAGAAGATATATCATATATACTGTGAATTATAATGTGGGGAGCCGTATGCGGGAAATCCGCACGTACGGTTCTGAGAGGGGTTAGGGAAGTGATTCCCTAGTCTACTTACCAAATCATAAATATTTTGATTCCGAAAAGCTATGAAAATATCGCTGAAGGTTCTAAGCAGCAGGTTGTATCCACTTTATCATGCTCCAACTTTCCTAGGGAAGCTCGACTCATTACATTCACTGAGGAAGTTCGAGAACCCAAAATAAAATTTTGGACTCTCACTTCACAAGCTAAAATGGAACAACCTACAGCTAAGAACCTTTAACAGCTCATTTTCAAATGTTTTCTACACAAATATATTTATGATTTCTAGTGAAGATACGAACTTAAAGTTTTAGAAACCTTGTAAATATGTTCATCTAATAAATAAAATTCCTAAGTTGCTTATCTGTATATACGCTGAAATAATAAATTTGCACTTGACCTCTAGCAAGTCAAATGCTCAATTAAACATAGAATGTAGAAAATTAATTACAATATGTATATGGAAGGAGATAGTCATGGATTTTTATATATTTACTTTAGCTATATGTTCAATAATATTTTTGATATATGCTCTTAATGGGGTATTTTACATATTGAAAAAACCAGAAGCCATAATTAATAAAAAATTATCAAAGACAAAAAAGATATATGAAATTACAAATGTTAATGAGTATTTAAGTAATTTAGGAAAATTAAATTTATATTCAGCTATTATACTCTATGCAGGAGTTTTAATTTCACTTTATGCTGATAAGTACAAATACCAGATTTCAATGTATATCTATATTGTAATTTACTTTGCCTATTTTTATTTGATAAGAAGTAGATTTATGAGAAAGATAGAAAAATATCTAATTCGCAAGGATACTAAAGATTAAAATAAATGCGCTACTGATCAAGAATTTATTCCTGACCAGTAGTAATTAAGTATTTTTGAAGAATAAACATTAAATAGAAAGTGCGCATAGTTTTGCACATATATTGTATAAAAAGTTCACACTTATTTTTGCAAATAAATATAAGTGTGAACTTTTCGCTTTTTTATGTTTTAATTTTTGAAAAATTTTTCTTAACATAAAATCGTCAAAGTGTCTTAATAAGGCAAAATTTGTTTTTTAACGACATTAATTTTTAAAAAGTTATTTTTAATTCTTAGAAATATGAATTTGGCATATGTTTTGCTTATTAAATAAGGTGTAGTAACAAAGCAAGCTTGTTTGTTAAATATTAAACATAGGGAGGCAAAAAAATGATAAAAGGATTATCTAAATTTTTTACAGCTATTGTTCAAAAATTTCTTCCAGACCCACTTGTTTTTGCAATGATTTTAACATTGATTATGTTTATTTCAGGTATTATATTTACTGGCCATACTCCAATTGATATGATAGGATTTTGGGGGAAGAGCTTTTGGAATCTTCTAGCATTTGGTATGCAAATGGCGTTAATTTTAGTCACTGGTAATGCATTGGCTAGTTCTCCGCCTGTTAAACGTATTCTGCAAAAGATTGCAGGAGTGCCTAAAACACCAGCTCAAGCTATTATGCTTGTTACATTTGTTGCAGCGGTTGCTAATATTATTAATTGGGGATTTGGTCTAATTGTTGGTGCTTTACTTGCAAAAGAAGTTGCCAAAAAGGTGCGACATACAGATTATCGTTTATTGATCGCGTGTGCCTATATTGGTTTTATGACTTGGCATGGAGGCTTATCTGGTTCAATTCCACTTCTGGCAGCAACTAAAGGGAATCCAATGGAAGCGACAATCGGATTAATTCCGCTAGGTGATACTATTTTTGCTCCGTTTAATATCTTTATAACTGTTGCTTTAATAATAATATTACCTTTAATGACAAGAATGATGATGCCTAAAGATGAGGATGTTGTGGAGATTGACCCAGCATTATTAGCAGCAGAGGCAGCAAATGAGACTAGTACTGATACTATAACTGAAAAAACATTTGCAGTACGCGTTGAAAACAGTAGAATTATTGCATGGCTAATTGGTATTCTTGGGGTTTGCTATATGGTTTATTACTTCATGAATGGTGGTTCTATGGATGTAAACGCTGTAAATATGATTATGTTTTTTGCAGGTATCATTCTTCATGGTAGTCCTGTATCTTATATGCAGGCTATAGTTGATGGAGCAAAAGGAACAGCTGGTATAATGGTACAATTTCCTTTCTATGCTGGTATACAAGGCATGATGGATTTGTCAGGATTAGGTGGAATGATTACAAGTGGCTTTGTTAGTATATCAAATACTCATACATTCCCAATTTTTGCGTTTTTAAGTTCAGGAATAATTAACTTCTTTGTTCCATCTGGTGGTGGACATTGGGTTGTACAAGGACCATTCATAATGCCAGCTGCGCAAGCACTTGGTGCAGATATGGGGAAAGCAGCTATGGCAATTGCATATGGTGAAGCTTGGATGAATATGGCGCAACCATTCTGGGCACTACCAGCTTTAGCTATAGCAGGTCTTAAAGTTCGTGATATTATGGGATTTTGTGTAACAACCTTAATTGTAGGTGCTTTAATATTTGGTGTTGGATTAGCTTTATTTTAACAACTGAAAAAAGTAAAAAGTACGTTTAAATCTAGCCCTTATAACTTATTTGATACTTGCGGATTTTATACGTATTTTTATCAGTTAATAGTATCATACTATAGTCTGAAATCTGCAAGGTTAAAGTTTGATTATATTAACATTATTATATGGAAAATTAAATATATGGAGAGAAAGGATGATAAAAATGGATATAAAGAATATAGCAGTATTAGGTACCGGAACTATGGGACATGGTATAGCATTATTTTCTGCCAAGGCTGGGTTAAATGTAGTTATGTATGGTAGGTCAGATGCAAGTTTAGAAAGAGGCTTTAATAGTATAAAGGCTAGTTTAAATCTTTTGAAAGCTGAAGGAAAATTAGAAGATAGTGGGTATAAAGAAATCCTAAATAAAATAAAAGGAGTTAAAAGTATTGAAGAAGCTACTAAAAATGTTGACCTTATAATAGAATCGCTAGCAGAAGATTTAGAGCTTAAACAAGAAATATTTAAGCAATTAGATGAGCTTTGTCCACCAAGTGTAATTTTAGCAACTAATACGTCCGGATTAAGTCCAACAGATATAGCTAAATATACAAAAAATCCAGAGAGAATAGCAGTTGCGCATTTTTGGAATCCACCACAATTAATTCCTTTAGTTGAAGTAGTTCCAGGAGAAAAAACATCAGAGGATACAATAGTAAAAGTTATGAAATGGGTTGATTTTATAGGAAAAAAATCTGTTCGTATGGAAAAGGAATGTCTGGGGTTTATAGGAAATCGCCTACAACTAGCGTTGCTTAGAGAAGCTTTATATATAGTAGAAAAAGGCTGGGCAAAGCCTGAGGAAGTAGATAAAGCCATTGAGTATGGTCATGGAAGAAGGCTTCCTGTTACTGGACCATTATGTAGTGCAGATTTAGGAGGTTTAGATATATTCAATAATATTTCTTCATACTTATTTAAAGATTTGTGCAGTTATACTGAGCCATCTAAGTTATTGCAAGGTATGGTTGAATCAGGGAATTGTGGAAAGAAGAGTAAACAAGGATTCTATAATTGGTCACCAGAATTTATAGAAAGTAAAGAAAAAGAGCGTGCGGAAGTACTTTTATATTTCTTAGATAGAGATGCTAAAAAATAAGCTGAAGAAATTAAGGATGTTGAATAAATAAAGTAAGATAAAGTGGGAGGGATTAATTATGAAGTCAAAGGTAATCTCTATAGAACAATCGGTTGATTTAATAAAAAATGGAGCTACTGTTGCAGTAGGTGGATTTGTTGGATGTGCCCATCCAGAACAAATTACATTAGAAATAGAAAAACAATATTTAAAAAGGCATGTTCCTAACAATTTAACATTAGTCTTTGCAGCTGGTCAAGGTGATGGTAAAGATAGAGGATTAAATCATCTTGGTTATGAGGGGTTAGTTCACAGAATAATAGGGGGACATTGGGCATTGACACCAAAGCTTCAAAAACTAGCTTTAGAAAATAAAGTAGAAGCATATAATTTACCTCAAGGAGTTATATCACATTTGTATAGAGACATTGCAGCTGGAAAGCCAGGAACAATTACTCATGTTGGATTGAAAACATTTATAGATCCTAGAATTGAAGGTGGTAAACTTAATGAAATTACAAAAGAGGATATTGTAAAAGTAGTTAATATTGAAGAGAAGGAATATTTGCTATATAAAGCGTTTCCGATAGATGTTGTACTTTTAAGGGCTACTTATGCAGATGAAGACGGAAATGCAACAATGGAAAAAGAGGCTTTAACACTTGATGCAACAGCAATGGCTCAAGCTGCTAAAAATTCAGGGGGAATAGTAATACTACAAGTTGAAAAGGTTGTAACTAAAGGTTCACTTGATCCAAGAAAAGTTAAAATCCCAGGAATATATGTTGATGCTATAGTTGTTGCATCAACAGAAAACCAAATGCAAACTTTTAGTGAAAACTTTAATCCAGCATATTGTGGAGATACTAAGGTACCAGTGGATTCAATAGAACCATTACCACTTAATGAAAGGAAGGTAATAGCAAGAAGATGTGCTAAGGAACTAGTACCAAATGCTGTTACTAATTTAGGTATTGGCATACCAGAAGGAATAGCTATAGTTGCTAATGAAGAAGGTATTGCAGATCAAATGACTTTAACTGTAGAGCCAGGTGGAGTAGGTGGCGTACCAGCAGGTGGACTAAGTTTTGGAGCTTCAACAAATCCGGTTTGCATACTGGACCAATCCAGTCAATTTGATTTTTATGATGGAGGCGGTCTTGATGTAGCTTTCTTGGGATTAGCACAATGTGACAAATCGGGTAATATAAATGTTAGTAAGTTTGGACCTAAGATTGCAGGTTGTGGTGGGTTTATTAATATAACTCAAAATGCTAAGAAGTTAATATATTGTGGCACATTTACAGCTGGTGGTTTAAAAGTAAAAATTGGAGAAGGCAAATTAATAATAGAAAATGAAGGTAAGGCTAAGAAATTTGTGAATGCTGTCGAGCAAATTACTTTTAGTGGTGAATATGCATCAAGCATTGGACAAACTGTCCTTTATGTTACAGAAAGAGCCGTATTTAAGTTAACTAAAGAGGGGTTACTTTTAGAAGAAATAGCTCCAGGAATAAATTTAGAAAAGGATATTCTAGATAATATGGATTTTAAGCCAATAATATCTCCTGAATTAAAGCTTATGGATGAAAATATGTTTAAATAGTTGATTTAATAAGTTCTTAATTGCAATTCGAAGAATATACCTTCTCCATAAATACCCTGCTAAGTAGATTTCAACACAAACGATTACTTAGTGGGGTAATCTAATTATTATGCCGCAAGGATTCGCCCTTGCTTGACACGAAAATGTAGAAATATCATAATTATAAATGAGATATATGTATAAAATATTAATATTTATGGGGGTATCTTGATGAGGCTTCTTAGTATGCGTTATAAGCTTATAATTATTCTTGCACTTGCGGTGGTAGTACCGCTTATTGGAAGTGGCTATATACTAATTTATAGTGCGGAAAAAGCTATGAATTCAGAGAAGGAAAGCAAGCTCTATGGAATAGCAAGAACTTTGGATGCTAGTATGGAAGGTGATTTTGAATCCTTATTATCTATAGAAGCTAAGAGTGCTTCGCATGACGAAAAGGTACGACTACTTAATCAAAGATTATCAGGAGTTACGGAAAAAATTGTTTCGGGAAATCCCGGAGTAGGAGCTGGGTATTATTCTAAAGATCTCGATTGTATTATTACATATGGACCAGGTTCTGAATATGACACCACGGTTGGACAATCAATAAGTCAAGAACATTTGGGCCGGGAAGTAATGGAAAAGGGGATACCTTTGACTGCAAGTGGTAAGATGGTTAGAGGAAACATTCTAAATGCCATGGTTCCGATCATTCGAAATAATAATGTAATCGGATACGTATGGGCTAATGAAATGACTGAAAGCATAGAGCGTCAAATAAATGAGATGGAAATTGTGATGTACGAAGGGTTGGCTATTGCTTTAGTTGTTGGGCTAAGTATAAGTATGACTTTAGCAAATAGAGTTTCTAATTCCGTTAATGGTATTATTCAAGGACTATCTAGTTTGGGCAATGATTTAAGTCAACGATTGCCAGAAATTAATGGTGAATTTGGAAAGATTGCTTCTGCCATTAATGGAATGGCTCAAAGTCTAATGAATACACGTTCACATACAGAAATTATTATGGAGAGTATGGTAGATGGAATTATTACAATTAATAATGATGAAAAGATAACAGAGATAAACGCTGCTGCTTGGTCTATTATGGGATTAAATAAAGATGTGATTGGAGTTAATTATAAAGATCTATTCTCCGGGAATGCTAAAGTTCTTGACATAGTGCTAGAAACTTTACGTGTCGGTAAAAAAATTATTGGATATGAAGCAGAATTTACTCGTTCGGACGGTGCAATTATTCCAATTAGTGTCAGCACATCTATGCTATGTAATAATAATAATGTATTGGGTGTAGTTTTAGTTTTCAAAGATTTATCAGAGCATAAGGCTTTTGAGGATTATGTAAGGAGATTAGATCGTCTTGCCGCAGTTGGAGAGCTTGCTGCCGGTGTAGCTCATGAAATACGTAATCCTCTATCAGCTATTTCAGGGAGTGTGCAAATTTTGGTGGATGAATTGCCAAAGGATAATTCGACACGGATTTTTGGAAACGTTGTATTGAAAGAGGTTGATCGTCTTAACGGCGTTATTGAAGATCTCTTGTATTTTGCTAAACCTTCAAAACACTATGTGACATCAATCAATATCAACGAACTTGTGGAAAATTCTCTTTTTTTACTTTTACCGAGTATAAAAAAGGAGATTGTTGTTTTAGAAACACATTTTGATCAATCAATTGAAGCTATTTCAGTTGATGCTCAGCTTATTAAACAAGTTTTAGTTAACCTATTACTAAATGCGACACAAGCTATGCCTCAAGAAAACGGAAAAATTACAGTTACAACACAAAGGGTGATTAAAGGGATTGAGATTATCATAGAAGACAATGGAAAAGGGATTGATCAGGAAAGTTTACCTAGGATTTTTGATCCTTTTTTTACTACAAAGGATACAGGTACGGGACTAGGACTTGCTGTTAGTAACAAAATCATAGAAATTCACCAAGGATACATTCGAGCCGAAAGTATAGTTGGTATTGGAAGTACATTTACAATATACTTGCCTTATGAAAGTGGAATTAAGGAAGTATAGTGTAAATTTAAATATAGAAAAATATATTAAATACAATTTAAGACTTGTAATCTTAAAAATAGATAAAATTATGTTGCATAACAGAGCACGTTAATATTAATAGTATGACAAGCTAATGCTATTAATATTGCACTGATGGTAAAGTAGCTCAAAATAAATAGAGTTCACAAAAAATAATCTCACTCTTTAATGTCGCTTTTTGGTATAGGGATTTCAACTGTAATATAAAATTTTAAAAGTATCATTTGAAATACAAAAAATGTCTGAAGTATTTATGCATTAAGAAAAGTAATTTATTACGTTATATTAATTATAAAAAGATGGGATGATTTTATGAAAAGTATTAAGACTTTACTCACGGTTGTTAGTATAATTATTATTTGTTTATCTATGACCGTACTGGAGGTTACAAGTTATATAGAAACGAAACAGATGGTTGAAACAGAAGTGAAGACAAGCATGACTTCTACCACTCAATCAACAGCTAAAGAAATTGGATTGTGGCTTGATATTAGAAAGTCGGAGATGGAAAGTATTGCAAGTTGCCCAGTTTTTGTGAATGGGAGTAGGCAGGATATAATAGATTATATGTCTTCTGAAACAAGTCGTCTTCCTCTATATAGTGCATTTTGGCTTTCAGATGCTAATGGAGATTGGTATTCGGCTACAGGTACAACAGGGAGCATAAGCGAAAGACCTTATTATAAAGAATTACTAGCTACAGGAAAAACAGTGATATCAGATCCTTTACTTGGTAAGGCAGATGGAAAAATGGCTGTAGTTGTTGCTGTTCCGATAAAGGTTAATGGTACTATTAAAGCTATCTGGGGTGGTAATGTAAAACTTGATGAATTAGTACAATACATATCTTCTATAAAAGTAAAACAAAATGGTTATGCTTCACTTAATTTAACAGATGGAACAGTAATTGCAAATCCTAATAAAGATTTAATTCTTAAATATAATCCATTAAAAGATGAGAAAATTGAACCAAAACTAAAAGAAATATATGAAAATATGTTCAAAGGTGAAACTAATGTTGAATATTATGGCTTTAATAAGCAATATATATCATATAAGCCTGTTTCAGGAATTAATTGGACAGTTAGTCTGATAGTGTCTAAAAGTGAATTTACTGGACCACTTACACAACAAATTTATAAATCAGCTTTAACTTTAATAATCACTTTAGTAATAGTAATAATTTTATTTCTATTTATGTTAAATAAAATTCTAAAACCATTAAAGGCTATAGAAGATATGGCGTTATGTATCTCAGATGGTGATCTTAGTGTTGCAAAGGTGAGAGTTAATTCAAAAAATGAATTTGGCAGACTCGCTAAAACTTTTGAAAATATGATAATAAATTTGAGAGGATTAATTGAACAAGTTTCAATATCATCTGATAATGTAGCAACTGCCTCAAAGCTGTTAACTGAAAGTTCTGAGCAAACTTCGGATGCATCAAATCATATAGCAACAACTATTATGAATATATCAGAAGGTGCTAATAAACAAATGGAAGTTGTAAATGAAACTTCTTCTGAAATTAAAGAGATGGATAAAAAAATAAAGAATATGGCAGAGAACACAGACAGCATGATAGAAACAGTAGGAGAAACTGCAAATGCTGCACAATTAGGAAGTAAAGCTGTTAGTGAAGTAATTGTCCAGATGGCTAAGATTGAAAAAGCTGTTAACAGCTCAGCAAATGTAGTTGAAATATTAGGTGAAAGCTCAAAGGAAATAGGACAGATAGTAGATACAATATCTACTATAGCTAAACAAACAAATCTTTTGGCACTAAATGCAGCAATAGAAGCAGCATGCGCAGGAGAAGCAGGAAAAGGATTTGCCGTAGTGGCAGAAGAAGTACGAAAACTTTCTGAGGAGTCTAGTATAGCATCAATGCGGATAGCAAAACTTATTGGCGATATTCAAAGAGAAACTGACGATGTTATAATTGTAATGAAAGAAGGAACTCAAGAAGTAAAAAATGGAACTGATGTTGTAAATTCAACAGGTAAGGCATTTAGTCAAATATCACAGGCAGTTGAGTGTGTAGCAGCCCAAGTAAGAAGTGTATCTGAGACGGTAGGACAAATATCATCAAACAGTAATAAGATTGTTACTTCAATCCATAAGATAGAAAAAATTGGGGGTGACACTGCAGAGAAAACACAAACAGTAACTGCAACAACGGAAGAACAATCTGCATCAATGTATGAAATTGCTGGATCAAGCCAGAACTTACTAAAACTATCTGAAGACTTGCATGAAGCTATAAGTAAATTTAAATTATAGATACTTTTCTTTTAAAAATGAAAAGTTTTTTGTGAAAAGTTTATTATTATATTCAACTAAATTCCATATTTTAAATATTTGATTTAAATATGGAATTTGGGTTAGAGTATAATTTTAGTAGGCAAAGATAATAAAGAATACTATATAAATAATAAAGGAGATGCAAAAGCATCTCCTCAATACATAAATTATCCATTATAATTAAGTTGACGAAACTAAATAGAATAGAGTTAGATTTATGTATGAATTAAGTTTAAATGATAATGGATTTACTTTCAAGGAGTTAGAGAAAAGAATTTATAAATATGCTTGTGATGAAGCTTGCAATGCATTAAAAAGCATATTAGAATCCTTGGATGAAAAACTACTTAATGAAAGAGATAGCAAGGTTTACCGTAATAAAGGCCGTAAGCAAACTTGTTTGAGGACTATTATGGGGAATGTAGAGTATTCTAGGCGTGTTTATGAATTAAAACTTGAGGATGGTAAGAAAGCAACTAAATACCTTTTGGATGAGTATTTAGGAATGGATACTATAGGAAATGTTTCTATAAATCTCGTAGAAACTATTTTGACTAACGTGGCGGATGTTTCTTTTAGAAAGACATCTGAGAATATTAAAACTATGTGTAATCAAGAAATTAGTGCTCAAGGCGTTTGGAACGTAGTTCAAACAGTTGGAGAAAAGATTAAAGAACTAGAAAATCGTAAAATTGAACTAGATGATAAAGGTGTGTTAAAAGGCGAAAAGGAAGTACCAGTATTGTTTCAAGAGCAAGATGGAGTTTGGCTCTATCTTCAAGGTAAAGATAGACCAAAAGGGAAAAATAAAAAGAAAGAGTTAAAACTAGCAGTATCATATACAGGCTGGACTTTACGTCCAGGAAGCAAAAAAGAATATGTAGTTGTTGATAAAACTGCTTGTGCAAGTTTTAGTAATTCTAGCCACTTTAAAAAGCTTGCTAGCGCAACAATTTCAGAAAAATACAATGTAGACGAAATTCAAACTAGAATATTAAACGGTGATGGAGCAAAGTGGATTAAGGCAACTTGTGAGGATCAAGACATTCATTTTCAACTAGATCCATTTCATGTAGGTCAAGCAATTATGCGTAAGGTAAGTGATAAAAGAACCCAAAAGCAATTATTAAAACTATTTAGAGAAGGTAAAATTGATGAAGGTCTAGAAGCTATTGTAAATATGATGACACTTACAAATGAAGAAGATGTTTCATTTAAGAAGCTTACTGAGTTATATGATTACTTAGCTCACAATAGAGATGGATTAACACCATATAAATTAAGAGGTAACATAGACATGCCTACGGCGCCGGAAGGCATAGAATACAGGAATTTAGGTACAATGGAACATAATATTTGTGATGTATTAGCTCAAAGGATGAAGGGCAGAAAAATGAGCTGGTCTATTAATGGTGCAGATAATTTATCTAAAATATTATCTGAAAAATTTAGTAATAGGTTGTTTGATACTGTGGATAAAATCTATAGAAATATTATTCCTGATAATGTTATTGATACAATAGTTACAAAACTACCATTAACAGTATTTCAAGCAAATAAAGAATCTAATAAATGTAAGGTATATAAGTGTAATAGCGCACAAATTCCGTACAGCGGAGCTGCCACAACGCTAGGTAGAAAAATAGTGCGTGATTTATGTGGATTAAAATCATTTAGTGATATTAGTTATAGTTAAGTATAAAGCGTGTGTAGGGAAATTCTAAAAATATGATGTAAAATAATGGATAATAAATTAAATAAAATTCTTGCCAACTTTTACTTGACTCAAACGAATTTGGTTGAATATTGATATATACTGTAAAATGTTGTATAACTAAAGTAGATTAATAATTATGTTTATAAAAAGAAAGGCTGATTACAATATGACAGAAAGTGTTCGTGTTTTAGTAGCTGATGATGAGCTAAGCTTGAGAATGGTACTTCAAACAGCATTAAATAAGGCTGGATATGAAGTAGATACTGTTAAAAATGGAAAAGAGGCACTTTGTATGGCGCAGGAAAATCACTATGATGTCGCTATCCTTGATATCCGTATGCCAGAAGTGGATGGGTTGCAGGCATTTTATGAAATTCATAAAATTAAGCCTAGCTTGCCAATTATTCTTATGACTGCATTTGGAAGTTCGGAAACTGCAGTTAATGCTATGAAACACGGTGCTTATGACTATATATTAAAGCCTTTTAACCTTGATGAAGTTAAAATTATTGTAAGTAGAGCTATTCGCATGCAACAATTGACTAAAGAAGTTGTATACCTTACGCAGGAAGTAAAAGAAATGGGAATGACAGCAATGACCCCAGGTAAAATTGTTGGGGAAAGCTCTAAAATCCAAGAAGTATATAAAATAATTGGACGAGTAGCGAATTCAAAAGCTACGGTATTGCTAACAGGCGAAAGTGGGACAGGTAAAGGAATGGTTGCTAAGGCTATTCACTATGCGAGTGACAGGAGAGAAAAGCCATTCATTCAAGTGAATTGTGGTTCGATTCCAGAAGGTTTATTAGAGAGTGAGATATTTGGACATGAGAAGGGAGCATTTACAAGTGCATTTTTTCAAAAACCAGGGAAATTTGAACTGGCTGAAGGAGGGACACTTTTTTTAGATGAGATTGCGGAGATGAGTCCAAATCTTCAGGTAAAACTTCTTAGGGTGTTGCAAGAAAAAGAGTTTGAACGTGTTGGTGGTACAAAAACATTTCATACAAATGTACGTATTATTGCAGCAACAAACCGTGATCTGAATAAAGAGATATCTGAAAAGTCTTTTCGGAAGGATCTATATTATCGACTTAATGTTGTTTCAATATGTTTACCTCCACTTTGCGAAAGGGGAGAAGATATTGTTTTACTAGCTGATTACTTTTTAAAACGTTTTTCTGTAGAAGTAGGACGGAATGGTATGTTTTTCGCTCCAGAGGTTTTGGATATTTTTCGTAACTATTCTTGGCCAGGAAATATCAGGGAATTAGAAAATGCAGTAGAACACGCTATTATTATGAGCAACACCCGTGTTATTTTGCCGGAAAATCTTCCACTTAGCATAAAAGTAGAAGATGTAGAAGCGGATGGTACCATTATTCTGGGAGATGATTCTTTCAAACCTTTGCGAGAAGTATTGCTAGAAGTTGAAAAGCGTCATATATCCGAAGCTATAGAACGAACAGGTGGAAACCGCACACAGGCTGCAAAGCTCCTTCAGATTTCACGGAGAGCCCTTCTGTATAAAATTAATGAGAATAATATCGATTAAATCATTATATGTAAACATGGATTGAGTTCGCGTTAATAAATAATTCTTTTTTGGATTTTAAGGGCCATGCCTCGCCTACATTATGAATCCCACGAAAATCTAAAATTGAACTGCCCCCTGTCAAGTAGACAGATGAAAAAACAAAAAATTATGAAACCAAGGTCTGATTTCGATATTCAATTAGAGTCAGACCTTTTAAGTTTTTCTGTAGTCTTTTTGTATTATAGAAAACTATGTATTCATCAATTGCTTGTCTCAATTCTTCATATGTATAAAATTTTTGCAAATAGTACATCTCACATTTTAGAGTTCCCCAAAAACCTTCCATTGGTCCGTTGTCGATACATCTGCTGACACGTGACATGCTTTGAGTTGCTTTGATTTTATCAAGTTTAGCTTTGAAAGTCCTTATTAGTATACTGAAATCCTCTGTCACTATGAAACAGTGGCTTTGCAGTCGGATTAGCACTTACTGCTAAATCAAATATTGCGCTAAGGTAAGCCTTTTTACCATTAAGTAGTTTAAATTCAGTAACATCTGTTAACCATTTTTCATTTGGTTTCTTTGCATAAAATTCTCTATTTAATTTGTTTTCTGCTGTAATTTGTGGAGTACTTTGAATATAATGCTTTCTCTTTTTTCTTATAACTGATCTCATGTTAATAGATTTCATTAATCTATAAATTCGTTTATGATTATACTGTTTATCCAGGAGTCTATTTATATTCATTGTTATCCGACGGTATCCATAGATACCATTTACATCTTCATAAAGCTTAACAATCTCTTTTAGTATTATTGAATTTTCCTTATCTAATTCAGTCTCTGAACGGTTAATCCATTTGTAGTAAGATGATCGTGCAATCCCAGCTAAATTGCATAGATCAGCTATTGGATAGCCATTTTTTTCATGTAATTCTTTTATAGAAATATATTTATATTCTTGGAGTCTTTTAGTGCTTATCGCCTTCTTTCTACTTCTTTCAATTTTTTTAAGAAATCAATCTCCATCTTTAAACGTCTATTTTCTGCTTCAATAAGTTTTAATTGTGCGGATAATTTATCAGACTCAGTAATCTCATCAGTATCTTTACGCTTACCGCGACGATCTATTAGCTCTTCATATCCATTAGCTTTGTATTTTCTTACCCAGGTATAAACTTGTTGATAAGAAATATTAAATTTATCAGCAGTAGCTTGATAATCATCATTATTCGAAATGCAGAATGCAACAATCTCAATTCTTTCTTCATAAGTAGTCTTTCTTCCATTAGTCATAATTCTATTCCCTTGCTTATTATGAGATTTAATTGTTTTATGACCATTATACTTCTTAATCCAATCGCTGAGAACACGAGGAGATGAAATTTCATATGTGCAGCATATATTTCTTAAAGAGCCTTTTCCAGCTAGATAATCTTTAACTGCATTAAGTTTAAGCGAATCGCAATAATATTTGTTTTTTGTAGAAACTATTAAATTTGCTTCACCAACATCATTATATATTTTCAACCAGTCATAAAATGTGGCACTATGAATTCCCATCTCATCGCATATCTGTATAACTGCTTTTTCTCCTGATAGGTATTCTTTAATTACTTTCAATTTCTCTTCCAGAGAACATTTCGTTTTTCTTGACATTAAAATACTCCCTTTATAGAAACAGTTTTATTATTTTAACTGTTTACTATAAAGGGAGCATATCAAATTTGGATTTTCGTGGGTCTTTTATTTTGTATATTTAGAATTATTAATAGTGAATCGCGCTATAAGTAACATAGAATATTTTAATTGATAGAAAGCAGTAAATTAGAAAGAAAATAAAAATACCTACAAGATATCGCTAATATATTTAATTTTTAAGAAATAATTGTTAGCAAATTTATTCATGGTTGAGAAGATGCAATATATGTGTTAATTGGGCAATGTTTATGAAATTTCTTCTACTAATCTATGAGTTCGTTCAAAATAAGTATTAAATTTTGTTGGGTTCATCATATAAGTTAAAATTATCGATACTATGCATAAACCTCCAACAATTATAAAGGTAGGTATAAAGCCTCCTGCTAATGTTGCAATGAACGAACCCGAAAGAGCTCCAAAACCAAATCCTTGATATATAATTCCATAGTTTTTAGTTTGATTTTTAGAACCGAAGAAATCACCTACGATAGTAGGAAATACTGTAATATTTCCGCCGAAGCAAAATGCAATTGAAGCAACACATATAAAGAAAATTATAAAATCTAAATGTACAAAGCTTAAAACAAATACTGAAGCAGTTGTAACAGTAAGGGTAAAAATTAGTACGTTTAATCTGCCAAGTTTATCTGATAAAGCTCCTAATATAATTCTTCCAGCTGTATTAAAGATTGCAACCATAGCTACTGCATTTGCTGCCACAGCAGGTGTAAGTCCAGCTAATTGAACACCGATATCTTTAACAATTCCTATTAAATAAAGACCGCTCATGCAAGATGTGAAGAATATTAAAAATAAAAAGTACGCATCTTTAGTCTTAAGCATTTCTTTTACTGAAAAATCTTTTTCATTTGAATTATTATTAGTGTTATTAATAATAGAACTTACTATTGGAGCATCTTTTAATAACTGGGCACCAATAACAACCAATATCATAGCTATAATTCCCCAATATAAAAATGCTTCTGAAACACCATTACTATATATTAAACTTCCATTAATATATTTAAATATTAAACTTCCAGTTCCATAGGCTCCAACTGATATTCCTGAGATAAGTCCTTTTTTTTCTGGAAACCACTTAATACAATTTGAAAGTGATGTAAGATATGCAATACCATCTGCGGCTCCAACTATTATGCCAGCTGTAACATATAACATTGTTAGTGAAGTTACTTTAGATGTTAATATTAGACCAATCCCTAAGATTAAACCTGAAATTGATATAAGTTTTCTAATTCCTAGTTTTTCTTGAAGTTTACCTCCAGCTAATGTAGCGAATGCTAAAGCAAAACTAGTTATAGAGAAAGTAATAGTTACTTTATTTAACTGCCATCCAAATTTGTCTACTAGAGGCTGATTAAATAAACTCCAAGTATAAATTGTTCCGAGTCCCAATTGGGCAATTACTGTACCTAAAACTATTAACCAACGGTTTTCATGTTTTTCATTCATATCGTTCATCGCTCCTTAATTAATATATTAACAAGTAGATTTTAGAAGGTATTTACAACACTATTGAAATTTAACTTTTTATGTTGTCTGTTTCATTACCATCATTATAAATCGGTGTAATATAAAATTATTCTTTATTGAACGAAATGCATAGAAAATTACATAGAATACATTTATATATTCATAAGCTGTTTAAACTCTTTTATGTTACTTCTGCTTACAGGTATTTGATAATCTATATCTTGAAGTTTTAAATTATAAGTATTATTAAACCAAGGTATTATTTCTCTTATTTTATTTATATTAACAATATAAGATCTATGGCATCTAAAGAAAATATCTTTTGGCAGGCTGTCATAAAATTCAGCTATACCTAAGCTTACTGAATACTCGTCTTTCTTCGTAAAAACATGGGTTATTCTTTCTTCAGCAACGCAGTAATATATATCATCTATATTTACTACAATTATTTTTTCGTTTTTCCATAAATTTATCTTATTTTGTATGTTAACTTTATTTAAGTTGTTTTCTTTATATTTATTAAGGTCCTCCAATTTTTTTAGCATAGATACAATTCTGGATTCTGAATAAGGCTTTAGTATATAGTCAAAAGCTTCTATTTCGAAAGCTTCTGCCGCATGTTCCTTGTAGGCTGTTATAAAAACTATATATGGTTTTTTAGAAAACTTGCTTATACTTTTAGCAAGTAACACACCATCCAATGAGGGGATATTTATATCCATGAATATAACATCAACTTCGTTATTTTGGATAAATTTAAGTACATCTATTCCGTCCTCAAATTCATCTATTATTTCTATATTGCTATAATTTGTAATAAAATATTTAAGCTCTTCTCGTGCTAAAAACTCATCTTCAACTATTATAGCTTTCATATGATCACCTTCTCTTTATGTAAAATTCTATTTTAGTTCCCTTTTCTAATCTTTCTATAATAAGTCCTTCCCCATAAATAAGTTTAATTCTTAAATGTACATTGTAAAGTCCTATTTTATTTTCAGGCACTGCATCTTTATATATATTTTTAATTGCCTCTTCACTTATGCCAACACCACTATCTATTATAGAGATTTTTACTTTTTCACCTCTATCCTTTACAATTATTTTTACTGTGCCCGCTCCCTTATCTTTTAAAATACCATGAATTATAGCATTTTCTACTAGAGGCTGTATTGTAAGACTTGGTATATCGATATCTACATTATCTACATCATAGACTATATTTAATTTATTTCCAAATCTCGCCTTCTCAATTTCTATATAATCTTTAACTTGTTTTAATTCTTTCTTAATATCTATAAATTCACTGTTTATCTCTAAATTATATCTCAAATAACTAGCTAGGTTTATTATAAGTTCTCTTGCTTTATTTGGATCTATTCTAATAAAGGAAGTTATAGCGTTTAGGGCATTAAATAAAAAGTGTGGGTTTATCTGCCTCTGAAGAGCTTTAAGCTCTGCTTTATTAGCCATTGTTTTCATTTGTTCAACCTTTGATACTTCCATTAATGTTGATATAATTTGAGAAAGTCCAACAGCAAGAGCTTGTAGAGAATAAGTTATTCTATGAGAGGTTTTATAATATATTTTTAAGGCTCCTATAACTTCGTTCTTCACTTTAAGAGGTATTATAATTGCAGACTTTAACATTAAGCTTTTATCTTGCAGTCCATTATTTCTTATAATTATTTTATCGCTATTTATTGCCTCTTTAGTTACTTCAGTTATTATTTCGTGTCCAATGTTGTAATATTCTTTTCCAACTCCGATATAAGCTAATATATTTTTTGTATCAGTTATTGATACTGCGTCAGCATCAATATCATCTCTTATGACAGTGCATATCTTATTTAGAGAATCACTATTTATATTTCTAAAGTAAGGGAGAGTCTTATTAGCTATATCAAGTGCCAGTTTTGCTTGTCTAGCAGCTATTTTCTCTTTATCGTCCTCTATACTTTGAATTAATTGAACAATAAAGCCTACACTAATTTGACCTAGTATCATTGGTAATGCTATTTTAGATACTATATCAATGCCTAAAGAAAAAGGTCTGCTTAATAAAAGTATAAGAATCATTGTAATGGTTTCAGAAAACACCCCTGCTATTATTCCAGATATCCATCTATAGTTTCGTTGAATCTTTCTGTTAATATATCCAGATATTATTCCTGCTGTTATACTGCTTATAAGACATGGGATTGAAGTTATACCCCCTACATCTATTAAATATCTATGTACACCAGATAGTACTCCGGCTACAATTCCAACTACTGGTCCAAATATTATACCTCCAGATACTATAGTTATTGTCCGAACATTTACGAGAGAGCCTTCAACATTAAGTCCTGTATAATTAGCTATTATGGCAAATAGAGAAAATACTATACAAGCAATTAAATAGTCTCTTTTACTATAATTGTCCCTACTAAATATTTCTCTAAAGCCTCCAAATCTTGTTATAACAAATAAACACATAAGCAGTAGTGCGACTCTATCTACGAATTGAACTAATATGTTATATACGTAATTCAACTAGAATTCATCTCCATTCATTCATTAATTAGTATAGAATAAGTAATATCATTTTAATTATAATATAGAATAAGGAAGCAGTCGAAAAATAAAATTTATGGTGGATTTAAAAGGTGGTGTATCACCTCCAACATGAAACCCACGACCAATTGTATGTGGCTTAAATAGCTGCTTACAGTTGGTCGTGGGTTTTTATTGTCACTGGTAGTCCATAAATCATGAATTTTAATTAGATGATAATACAATAAGCTACACAGAAGAAGGAATTAATTTAAATATTATTTACTAAAACAGTATTGAATTTGAAAACGTCATATCTATGGTGCGTTTTCGAATATTCGAAAATCTTACCATTTTCTAAATAACATATTTTCTCAAGCTCTATAATAAAGTCAGACTCTGTCAAATTTAAATAAAGTTTATCGTTAGAGTTAGCCTCATCACCTTTTATAGAGATGTGGGCGCTTTGAATTTTAAATCCAAGTTCATTTGTTATGTAATCATAAATAGAGCCTTCTAAATGGTGTTCTTTTAGTCCAGGTATAACATAAATAGGCATATAAGTTTCTTCTAGTATTTGTGGGTCATTATCCACAGATCGTAATCGTAAAATTTTATATATATATTCATCGGTGATGTTAAGTTTTTCTGCAATTTCTTTAGGTGGTGTGATAATAGAAAAATCTATCACAGTTGATTTTAGATGCTCTGTACTAAATTTTTTAGAATAACCTGAAATATTATCTAATTCTATAGTAGTCCTGTTGGACAGATTTTCTTTAACGTAAGTACCAGAGCCCTGTCGTCTTATTAGCATACCTTCTTGAACTAATAAATCTAATGCTTTAGCTATTGTAAGTTTACTGCAATTATAGCATTCAGCTAAAGAATCTCCATCTGGAATTTTTTCATTGGTTTTATAAATATAATTATTTATCTTATTCTTTATATCTTCATATACTACTTTGTATTTAGGCGGCATATATAATCTTCCTTTCTCAATTGTTTCCACACATATATTATATATCAGATATAAATAAAAATATACTGGTATTTATATATCTTTTTATAAAAGGTATATATCTTTTGAAAAAAGGTATTGATTATTTTTGAAAGGACATATATAATCATAATTGAAAATGTTTTCTGCTCGAGACGAGAAACATAATATATATTAAGATGGGAGTTACTTATGAAAAAATTTTATGAATTTCCAGAAGGATTCTGGTGGGGGAGTGCCTCATCAGCAGAGCAATCAGAAGGCAAAGGTAATACTGATAAAGGAAAAACTATTTGGGATCATTGGTTTCAATTAGAAAAAAACAGATTCTATGATGAAGTTGGACCAGATATTACTTCAGATTTCTTCTATAGGTATGAAGATGATATCAAATTAATGAAGGAACTTGGACATAATTCATTTAGAATGTCTATTTCGTGGGCTCGATTATTTCCAAATGGAGATGGAGAAGTTAATGAAAAAGCAGTTGAATTTTATAATAATGTAATTAATTCATTTATAGCTAATGATGTAAAGCCTTTTATTAACTTATATCACTTTGATATGCCGTTAGTAATGCAGGAAAAGGGAGGATGGGAAAGTAAAGAGGTCGTTGAGGCATATGTGAACTATGCAGATAAGTGTTTTGAATTATTTGGAGACAGAGCTGAGCATTGGTTTACATTTAATGAACCTTTAGGACCAGTACTTGGAGGGTACTTACAAGATTTTCACTATCCAAACATAATAGATTTTAAGAGGGGTGCACAAGTAGCTTTTAATACAATTCTTGCACATGCAAAAGCCATTGAAAGATTTAAAAAACACAATCTAAAATCTAAAATTGGAGTAATATTAAATCTTAGTCCTACTTATCCAAGAAGTTCAAATAAGTATGATGTGGAGGCAGCAGAATATTGTGACTTATTTTATAATAGAAGCTTCTTAGATCCTTGTGTAAAAGGCGAATTTCCTAAGAAGTTAGTTGATACTCTTAAAAAATATAATCAAATTCCTATATATACAGATGATGAGCTAAAAATAATTAAAGAAAATACATCTCAAATTTTAGGAATAAATTATTATGAACCAAGAAGAGCAAAGGCGAGAGAAAATGCTGTTAATCCTAATTCTCCATTTATGCCAGAATGGTTTTTTGATCCATATATAATGCCAGGAAGAAAGTTTAATAATTATAGAGGATGGGAAATATACGAGAAAGGAATACTAGATCTTTGTAATGATGTTAAAGAAAATTATGGAAATATAGAAGCTTTTATATCCGAAAATGGTATGGGTGTCACTGATGAAGAACGTTTTCTTGAAAATGGACAAATTAATGATGAATACAGAATTAATTTTATTAAGGGACATTTAAAATATGTTCATAAAGCAATTGAAGAGGGATGTAATATAAAAGGATATCATCTATGGACATTCATTGATTGTTGGTCATGGATGAATGCATATAAAAATAGGTATGGTTTAGTTAGTTTAGATTTAAAAACTCAAAAGAGAACAGTAAAGAAAAGTGGAGAGTTTTATAAACTGTTAGCTACAAATAATGGTTTTGAAGAATAAAAAAGGGGGAATATTGATGAACAAATTTTTTGAAAAACTAGGGAAAGCATCGCAAAAGTTAGGTGGAGAAATACACTTGAGATCACTTAGAGATGCATTTGCATCACTAATTCCATTCATTATTATTGCAGGCTTAATGATTTTCATTAACTATGTTGTTATTGAACCAACAGGATTTATGTCTAAAATAATTAATCCAGCAACATTAACTACTTGGCAAGATGTTGGAACATCTATTAATAATGGTACTTTAAATTTCTTAGCAGTATTGCTAGCGGGTGCATGTGCATATCATCTAGCAATAAATAGGAAATTTGAAAATCCAATAGCACCAGCGCTTCTAGCTATTTCAATATTTGTTGTTTTATTACCATTTGTGATTTCAACTACACCTGTAGGAGTTAAAGAGGCAGTTAAAGTTGCAGGAGTTATTTCTTATAGTTCCACTAATTCAGGTGGGATGTTCGTAGGTATTATAACGTCACTATTATCAACTGAATTATTTATGTGGTTATCTAAAAATGAAAAACTTAAGATTAATATAGGTGGAGAAGCAGTACCTCCAGCCGTTACAAAGTCTTTTAATAGTTTAATACCTATAATGATTACTATTCTAATTTTTGCTGTAGTGTCATTTGCAATAAAACAACTTTTTGGGACAGATATAAATTCACTGATCTTAAAAACAATACAACGACCATTGGTAGCTCTAGTTACTAGTTTACCAGGATTTATAATATTAATGCTGTTGTCTAATTTATTATTTGCAATAGGGATACATCCAGGAGGGGTAATTGCGCCAATTATGGATCCAGTATTATACACAGCTATGAATGAAAATATGACTGCTTTTGCTCAAGGTCAACCTATCCCTCACATAATTAGCATGTCATTTAAGGACACATTTGGAGTAATGGGTGGATCAGGTAATACTATTGCGTTATTAATTGCTATATTCTTATTCTCAAAGAGAAAGGATTATAGAGATATTGCTAAACTTTCCACAGCACCAGGTATATTTAATATTAATGAGCCAGTTATATTTGGTTTACCAATAGTATTTGATTTAACACTAATGATTCCATTTGTATTAGCTTCACCAATTTGCTTAACTGTTGCATACTTAGTGACTGAGGCAGGATGGATGTCACCAGTAGTAATTCAAACACCTTGGACGACTCCACCAATTTTATCAGGATTTCTAGCAACCGGTGGAGATTGGAGAGCTTCAGTATTTCAAATAATTATGATTGCACTTACAGTCTTACTATATATTCCTTTTTTAAAGGTTGCAGAGAAAAAACAGATTGAAGAATAAATAGAAAGAATATAAAAATAAAAGGGAGATGTTTTGTTATGAAAAAAATATTATTAGTATGTAATGCAGGAATGTCAACATCAATGCTTGTACAAAAGATGATTAGAGTGGCAAAAGAAAAGGGTATAGAAGTAACAATAGAAGCTATACCTTCGACAGATTTATCTAAGTGTTGGCAAAGTGCTGATGTAATTCTACTAGGACCTCAAATTGGATTTATGAAAGACAGTGTAAAAGAGATAGTAGAAAATAAGATATCAGTAGAAGTTATTAGTATGGTTGATTATGGCAGAATGAATGCTGACAAAGTTTTAACTTTCGCTATAGATTTAATGAAATAAGGTGGTTTAAAATGGAAGGAATGGAGTTAATAGCTTTCAATATTATTAGTAATGTTGGAACGGCAAAGAGTATGGGAATCCAGGCTTTAATTAAAGGAAGAGGCGGAAATGTAGAAGAGGCAGAAAAATTACTTGAAGATGCATCCGTGTTTATGAGAGAAGGACATAAGTCACATGCACAACTTATACAAGAAGAAGCAAAAGGAAATAAGCAAGAGCTTTCATTAATACTTATGCATGCTGAAGATCAATTAATGGCAGCAGAAATAATTTTATCTTTAGCTAAAGAGATGTTATATATGCAGAAAGAAATAAATGATTTAAAGAAAAAATAGTAAAAAGCCGAGGATTTATCTCGGCTTTTAATAAAATAAGCTTATAAAAAGTTTGAAACGAATAAGAAATAACAATTTTAAGTAAGTGCACAATTAAAAAATATCATAAAAGATTTTATTTAATCAAATAGTTTTGTTAATATTTTAGGAGGTCAAGATGAATTATTATTTGGGAATTGATATAGGAGGTACCAACTTAAGAGCCGCTATTTTAGATAATGAATATAATTTAATAGATAAATTTAAAATATATAATATCGTTGAAAAAGGTGCGAACTATAATGTAGATAATTTAATAAAAATAATTAGGGAAAAGTGGAATACATATAACATTCAGGCTATTGGGGTGGCGTGTCCAGGTCCTTTAGATATAAGAAATGGAGTAATAATTAATCCACCTAATTTAAAAGGATGGGAAGGATTTGAAATAAAAAAATACTTTGAAGAGCGTTTTAAATTACCTACAACTGTAAATAATGATGCAAATGTGGCTGGATATTGTGAAGCTAAGATAGGAGCAGCTAAAAATGCTGAAAGTGTATATTATATTACTCTATCAACAGGAGTAGGTGGCGGATTTGTTTATAAAAATGAGATAATTAATGGCTTTAATAACATAGCTGGGGAAGTATGTAACATGATAATAAATGAAGATGAATATAGTCATGCGGGCTTAAACGCTGGAGGATTAGAAGGACAGTGCAGTGGAGTAAGTATTTCTAGAATTGCTAGTAAGAAGTTAGGACAGGAACTCACTGCCAAAGATGTTTTTGACAGAGCTAAGGATGGAGAAGTAAATTGCAGAGAGGTTTTAAATGAGTGGTCTGTAAATTTATCTAAAGCAATTGCTAATATAATAACTATTGTAGATCCAGAAGTTGTAGTACTTGGCGGATCAGTTATATTAAACAATTCTAATTACTTAGAAAAATTAATTAATGAAGTTAAGCTAAGAGTATTTAACAATACTAATGTAAATATTAAATTGGCTAAAATAGGTGATGATGCAGGATTACTTGGAGCGGGGATTCTAGCATCTTGTTTAAAATGATAGATATAATAAAAATAAATGCAGTATTGAAGATTAAAGAGAAGAAGTATATAAAAGAATCTACTAGGGATTAATGATATGTTCTCCTTAAGGTAGACAGTTAGATAAAAATTTTTATTATGGACAAGTTAAGAATTTTATATTAAGTGCAGGTGGTGGATTTTAAAGATTATGCTTCGCCTTCATCATAAAATCCACGAAAACGAACTGCGCCCTATCTACTTGACAGGTAGCAGTTCATTGTCGTGGGTTATTTTAAGTGTCAAAAGATAAAATTAATAGTGGGAATGATAAGAGTATAAATTTAAATATTACAATTTATTTTAAGATGACATTGAATTAATGAAAATAAATGTGAAAATTAAGTTAGGGGATAAATGATTTTTAAAGAACCTTAGCCGAGTATTAGGTCTCCCATTAATATTCCTACAATTTGCTTTTGAGAATTTAGAACAGGTACAGATATTGCGATACAATAATTATTTGTATCTACAGAAATATAAGGCTCTGATTTGAAAAAATTTCCTTCAATTGCTTCTTTAAAGTATGGCCTATGAGAAAAGTTTACGTAAACTTCATTTTCAGTATAATCTAAAGTTATAGCTTTTCTTAAACCATCTTTTTGCATTAAAGCAAAAAGATCAAAATATGGATACTCAGCTATCTTTTCTTTTAGTATTTTTGTAGCACTATTATAGTCCATATCCAGTAAAATATCATTTTTAGATAAGTTTATGAGAATTTCTAATCCATTATTTATATACTGGTTTGTTTTATCATCTATAGTATAATCTTTTGCAAAGGAATCAATATGTCCTTTTAAATTGCTATTCATATCAGCTAAAGCGGATGCAGAAGTGGAAATATTGATTATAGAGTTTAATTGCTCTTCGGAAGCAGCAGCAACTTTTTTTGTAGAATCTGATATAGCAGTGGAAACAATTTCGATATCATCAATGAATCTACCTATTTTATCTATCTTGTTTCCTTGAATATCAATTATTTTATTTATATTTTTTACTGAAATTAGCGTAGCTTCATTTTTATCTTTAATAGTTTTCAATTTATCTTTTGTTATACTTGAAAATTCAATATTATCATTTATTACTTTTACCTCAGTAGCCATTGATTCGGATATATCTTTTATTATGTTATTTATGTCACTTATTATATTTTTTATATCCTTTGATTGTTCAGAGGATATTTTAGCAAGTTTTTGTATTTCGGTTGCCACAACTGCAAATCCTTTTCCTTGTTCTCCTGCTCGTGCTGCTCAATGGATGCGTTTAGCGCTAACAAAGTTGTATTTTCACTAATACTGTTTACTGCATCTGAAATACTTTGAATTGTATACACTTTGTCGTATAGTAATTTAGTTTTATGTGCTAAATTTTCATTAGAAAGTGCAGAATTATTAAGTTTTTGTATCAGTTGATCATAAATTTCATTTGTTTTATTTATTTCAAGTGTCATGTAATAAGACATATCTTCAATTGAACTTCCGTTATTTATTATAGATTTATTTTCTTCAACGATTTCTGCGATAAAATTCTTGGCTTGTACTATATCATTGGTTTGATTTTCAACAACAGTAGATATTTGATTTATTACCGTTGTCGTATTATTGGCAGCGAATTCAACCTCTTTTGAATATTTTCCTAAATCTTTGCAATAATCTATTAACTTATCATTAAGTGTTGCGGTTTCATTTATAAATTTTCTTATATATAAGATAAATGTATTTATATTTAAAGAAAACTTTTTAAAAATCCCCATTCTGTTTAAAGTTAATGTTTTTGTTAAATCACCTTTAGATATCTTTTCTAAATGATTACTTATTGTATATAATTTTTGAGTATTTGATTTAAAAATTATTGCGACTAGTATTAAGGTTATTAATACTGATGTAATTATAGTAACTATAAACATACTAATGCCCCCTTATGTAATAATATCCGACTAAAACTATATGTTTAATATATATTATAATAAATATTGGAAATTGTAAACATATTTTTCTTAAATCATTTTACTTTAAATAAAGTGAGGAAATAGTATATAGTAAATTTTGTGTCAAAATATCGAACGATTAAAGCGTGTATTAGAATTACATTGAAAAATTATATATATAAATTGATGAAATGATTAAGAGTAAATTAAAATTGCCCTCCATTTTGCACGAAATCGGAGGCAGTTCAACTAAAAAATTAGAAATGCAAATTAATATACATTTCTAACTTTTATATTACTGTTTAATATTGATTCTTTTTCTTAAATAAAATAGCCTGATCCCAAATGACATCATAAGGTGCTGGACCAACTAATGTTTCTTGATTTAAATATAGTCTAAAGGCTATAAATGCTTCTTGATAGTTATTAACTCCGTAGCATGCCCCTTTTGGATTTCCTGTACTATAAGGGATAATAGCTACACAATCGCCACAACCTTTTCTGGCCATTTTATACACATAATAATTATTTGATACTTCGCAATCTTTAGGAAAAAATTCATTTGCTGATCCTTCACAATCAGGCGAGTAAATAACACTAACACCGTTAAGTTTTTTAGCACCATAGAAACTAGAATTATAGTAAACTGCTTTTCCAGTTTGGGTGTGATTAACTCCGTAGGTGATTACAAAATCATCATCAGATGTTAATTCGAAATTGTTTGTTCGGAGGTACAAGGCATCTCTACTTTCGCCTAGTACATTCACATCCATTAGAATTCCTTCAAAGCTTTCCATAACCCAAATATTAGTTTTAAGATCTATAGCTTCATAGTCATTACTATAATATTTTTCAAGAATCTTATACCTTAAATAATTTAAATCATCTCTAGCATGTGGTAGTAGATTAAATTCTGTTTTGCATGTTTCACGGATTTTAAGTGTAGGTACTGGCCAAGAATGGTTGTTTTTAATTGGCTTTTTAGGTGTAATTCGAAGTACATGCCAGTATTTGTCCAAATTATCTAAATACTCTTGTCCAATGTCTCTATTTTCCCATATTGATGCTCTCATGAGTATTGCAAAGGTATCCTTACCTCTTTCAAGTCCTAAGTTGACAAGACCCTCTGGTATATTATCATTATTCATGATATCGGAACTAAATCCAGAATTAATTAAAGCCTTCCGCACTTGGTGGTTAATATATTGGTCAGCAGTTGTAATAATAATTGTAGAACTATCATAGGGATATCCTAGTGTTCCATCAGGTGTATTTTCAGTGTTAATATTATAGTTATTAATAGTATCACCTAGGCTGCCAAATATTATATGGTATTTTCCGGTTTGATTATTACCTACAGTAGTATTATCACTATAATCTTTTCCTATTTTGTTTTTGGCAAAGAAAAGAAAACTTCTGAAACTGTAGTAATATGCTTTAGGTGGTGTTTTTCCGATTAAAACAATAGCCTCATCAGGACGTAATTTGTAGGGAACTCCTTCTTCTATAAATTCTATAGAAGACTCTTGATTAGGAGAAGGTGGGACTAGAGCAAGAGCATATGGAGCACCTGCATTATTTCCCAAAGCAGTATTGACTAAACCTTCGCTGCAATATTTTAAAATATCTACATATTTTAATTCTCCTTCTTGAACTATACAACCTTGATGCTCTAATGAATTAATGAATTCCTTAACTTTTTTTTCATTGTTCTTATCACAATTACAATAATTATAATCTTTATGCATTTTGCTACTCCCTTTTTTCTTTGATTCTTTTCATTTGTTATTTATTATTATATGCTGAATGTTTAAAGTGGGTGCCATAACAGACAGGATTGTAACTGACCAAATAAAATTAGATACAATGCCAGTGCAGAAATAAAAAAAGTTATGAAATGCAAGGATATAAGTAATGGCTAATTCAAATTGAAATGCGATTATTGTAGTGAAATAAAGATAAGTTGATTTTATAAACAAAGGCATTAATATGTAATATATTGAGGATTAAAATGAGATTAAATTCAGTGTTGGATTTTAAAGGTAGCATTTCGCCTCCATCATGAAACCAATGGAAACTACAATTTGGATTTTCGTTAGTTTATTTTTGTATTTTGAAGATGTTCAGTTAAAAATTATGAGCTTTAGAATACGTTTAAACTATTTTTTGGAAATTTAAATATTTGGACAGCTAACCAATATATTTAAATTATTGATTTTTTAATATCTATATGATAACATGACATATATATTAAAAAAATGACAATTATTAATGAAATATAGTAATTGAGAGCTATGAAGAATTCTTTTTATGTGGATATTTTAAGAATTTCGAGCTATCTGTGCAGTCGACCAATTTAAACTAATAAGTTCTTTTTTGATTAGTTTAAATTGGCCTTTATTATTTATAAAAATTATATAAAGAACAATATTTTTAGGGGTGGAGTATGAGTAAATTTGGGAAGAAAATATTAAGAATGATGTTGGTTATTTTATCATCTATAGCTATAATCTTAGTTTCAGTAAATCTGATTATGTTTGAAAAATTTAAAAAGGAACTTAGGCAAACAGTTACTCAATGTATTTCAGATTTAACTGTTTCTATTGATGGAGACAAGCTTGAAAAGCTTATAAAAGAACAATCAGATGACAGTGTAGAATATCAAGATATATTAAATTCAATGAGTTTGGCTAAATCAAAAAGCGTTGCAAGGAATTTTTATACACTTGAAAGAGTTCAAGGAACACAGGCTAAGTTTTTAGTTGATGTTTCAGTAGATGCATCTGAATTTTTAGAAGATTATACTATGGATAGCGGCATGAAGGAAGCTTTTAATGATAAAGTTGTAGTAACAAATGAATCGTTTACAGATGAGTATGGGACTTTTATTTCTGCTTATGCACCAATTAAAAATTCAGAAGGAAAGGTTATAGCTATTGCTGGAGTAGATGTAGACTCAAGTATGTTTGAAGGCATGAGAAGTGCGTTGCTAAATGCAACAATTCTAACAATAGTTATTGTGAGTATTTTAGCTTTTGTTATGATTTATTTATATTCTAAGAAATTAAGTAATAATATTGTAAAAATACAAAGTGTTTTAGGTAAAATGAGTGATGGTGATTTAACTAGTAATATAAATATAAGAACAAAGGATGAGATTGAGGATATAGCTATATCAATAGATAAGGTTCAGAATTCTTTAAAAGCTCTGATAAACGATGTAGCAATTGTATCTAAAGATATGAATACTGTTAATGATACAGTAAATGATAAAGTGAAGCATCTAAATAATGATGTTGAAGAAGTTTCAGCA
Source organism: Clostridium sp. MF28 (assembly GCF_002969175.1). Classification (NCBI taxonomy): domain Bacteria; kingdom Bacillati; phylum Bacillota; class Clostridia; order Eubacteriales; family Clostridiaceae; genus Clostridium; species Clostridium sp. MF28. The sequence continues at coordinate 1,633,961 of NZ_CP014331.1, read as the reverse complement.
ATTACAGAAGAAATTTCAGCGAGTATAGAAGAGAGTGCAGTATCTGCAGAAGAGATGTCAAGAACTTCAAAGGAAATAGGAATTATAGTTAATTCTATAGCTGAAAAATCACAATACATTGAAGAGAAATCAAATCAAGTAAGTGAAAAAGCTAAAAATATTATGGGAACTTCAAAAAATAATCAAAAGGAAACTGAAAAAGTGTTTAAAGAAACAGGTATTAAATTGAAGCAATCCGTTGAAAAAGCTAAAGCTGTGGAGAAAATAAATGTATTATCGGAATCTATACTTCAAATAACTTCACAAATTAACTTACTTGCACTTAATGCAGCAATAGAGGCAGCAAGAGCTGGAGAAGCTGGCAAAGGATTTAGCGTAGTAGCAGAAGAAATAAGAAGGCTGGCAGAACAATCTAATGAAACTATAAATAAGATGCAAAATACAACGTCAATTATATTATCTTCGGTTGAAGATTTAACTAATAATTCTAATAATATGCTTAGTTTCATGGAAAACAGAATATTAAAAGATTACGAAACTTTAGTTAATGCAAGTCATGAATATAATAATGATGCGTTATATTATAAAGAATTTTCCTCTGAGTTAGGTATAACTTCGAAAGAACTTTTATTATTCTGTAGAAAATATACTAGAAACCATAGAAAATGTAGCAGATGCATCTAATGAAGGTGCAAGGGGAGTTTCAGATATAGCAAATAAAGTCGGAAATATAACTACTCAATCTAATGATGTATTGGAAGAGGCATTAAAAGCTAAAACAAGTTCGGAAAAACTAAAACAAGAGGTATTTAAATTTAAAATTTAAAAAATATGACAACACCCACAAAAATCTGAAATTAGGATTTTCATGGGTGTTTTATTTTATAACATAGTTTTGCTATTACACTGTTGTGCAAGTTATCACTTTCAGCAAAATTTTCATAGTCCTGCGAAATAAGAATGTTTCTACTTTCGGTGGATTATCGTATAAATCTAAATTCAATATTATCTACTGCATTCAGAAGCTTCACCTGTTAGAATATCAATTCCATGAGGAAGGGCTGGCAGTATAACTTCTAGATTTTCTACAGCGCCTTTTGGACTTCCAGGTAAATTTACTATTAAGGTACTTTTCCTAATTCCGCTAACAGCTCTTGAAAGCATAGCTTTAGGAGTTATTTTTAGTGAAGCACTTCTCATTGCTTCAGGGATACCAGGCACTAATTTTTCGATAACACTTGTTGTGGCTTCTGGAGTAACATCTCTCTTTGAAAAACCTGTTCCACCATTTGTTAAGATCATATTAATACCTAAGGAATCGCAAAGATATATTAGTTCTTCTTTTATCATTTCAACTTCATCAGGGATTATTTTATAATAATCTACAGAAAACTTATCACTTGGTAGAATATCTTTTATAGCTGGACCAGTTAGATCTTCTCGTTGATTGTTGTAGCCTTTATCACTTATAGTTAATATAGCTGTACTTATCATTTTATATTTACCTCCTGCGGGAAAATTTATATTAATAAACATTTGAATTTAAATATTATACTATAGTTTAGTTATAGATTAAATTAATAATATCAATTATAAGCTCATTGAAGAAAAAATGAAAGACTTAAAATAAACGATGATTAGTTAGAAATATGTCGAAATAAAGCTTTAAATAAAAAATTCAATCAACATTCAGAGTTGACTAAAATATTATGACAAGGTAAAATTTATAGAACTGGATTTTGTTAATAAAATAGGAGATTTAAATAGAAAATGAGTGCTATAAATCTTGAATTGCAAGAACAAATTAAAAAAGTTACAGTTAAAATTATAAAGCATTATAGAGGTAGAGGGCCAGAATATGTTAAAGTGAAGGTTGATTCCCTTGACACAATAACTTTAGAGATAAAAGGGATACTTTCAAATCTTAGTGAAATTTTGGTTAATGAAGGTGCTGTCAATATGGTAGCAGATTATTGGAAGATAATGAAGCCCCATCTTGAAAAAAATTTCCTTCAGGAAGTGAAAGATATATTAAAAAAAGACTTTACTTATAGCTGGAAAATTTGTAATATAGAAAACGATAATAGAACAGTTGTTATAACAATAAAATTAATAGATTAAAATTAGAAAAGTTAATAAATTAAGGTTGGATTGAAAAGAAAAATATTAGGCACTAGAAAGAAAATATGCTAGTATACTTACTTGTTATTTTTTGATAGTGCCGAGTTTATGTTTTAGCTTTTAAATAAACCAGTACTAAGGACCGTTGAAACAAACAGTCTTTGTACTGGTTTTTTGTTTTTTTTAGATAATATTTGATTTAGTGATTGAATAATTAAGGCATATGATGATTTATTATTTTTTGATTATGCCTAAAAAGGAGTGTATTAGAATATGGAAAAGAAAGTGTTAACGGTGTGTCCTTATTGTGGAAGTGGGTGCAATTTATATCTTGTAGTTAATGATGGAAAGATTGTAAGAGCGGAACCTGCAAATGGTGATAATAATGAAGGAAAATTATGTTTAAAAGGATATTATGGCTGGGATTTCTTAAATGATCCTCAAATATTAACTTCTAGAATTAAAAAGCCTATGATAAGAAAAAATGGGGAATTAGAAGAAGTTTCATGGGATGAAGCTATTAAATTTACAGCAGAAAACCTTATGAAGATAAAAGCAAAATATGGACCTGATGCAATTATGGGAACGGGTTCAGCTAGAGGTCCAGGAAACGAACCAAACTATGTAATGCAAAAATTTATGAGAGCAGTTATTGGAACTAACAATATAGATCATTGTGCTAGAGTATGCCATGGGCCATCTGTTGCAGGACTTACTTATTCACTAGGTGATGGTGCTATGTCAAATTCGATTCCAGAAATTGAAGATTCAGACGTTTTATTTGTATTTGGATATAATCCAGCAGAAACTCATCCTATAGTGGCAAGAAGAATAGTTAAGGCTAAAGAAAAGGGTGCAAAAATAATTGTAACAGATCCAAGAAAGACAGATGTTGTAAGATTATCTGATTTATGGCTTCAACTAAAAGGTGGAACTAATATGGCTTTAGTTAATGCCTTTGGAAATGTGTTAATAAATGAAAATTTATATAATCATGATTATGTAGAAAAATACACTGAAGACTTTGAAAAGTATAAAGCAGAAGTAGAAAAATATACTCCAGAATATGCTGAAAAAATAACAGGTGTAAAAGCTGACTATATAAGAAAAGCGATGAGAACTTATGCAAAGGCTAAAAATGCCACAATATTATATGGTATGGGAGTTTGTCAATTCTCGCAAGCTGTTGATGTAGTAAGAGGACTCGCATCTATTGCACTTTTAACAGGAAACTTTGCAAGACCGAGTGTTGGAATTGGACCAGTTCGTGGACAAAATAATGTACAAGGAACTTGTGATATGGGGACAATCCCTAATAATTATCCAGGATATCAACTTGTAACAGATAAGAAAGTACAAGAAAAATTTGAAAAGGCTTGGGGTGTTGAACTTTCAGATAAAAATGGGTACTTCTTAACTCAAGTGCCTGAGTTAGTTCTTAAGGAAGATAAAATAAAAGCCTACTATATATTTGGAGAAGATCCAGTTCAAAGTGATCCAAATGCAGCAGAACTTAGAGAAGCTTTAGATAAAATTGAATTCATAGTGGTACAAGATATATTTATGAATAAAACAGCTCTTCATGCAGATGTTATTTTACCTTCGACTTCTTGGGGGGAACATGATGGAGTTTATAGTTCAGCAGATAGAGGATTCCAAAGAATAAGAAAAGCAGTAGAACCTTTAGGGGATGTAAAAACTGATTGGGAAATAATAAGTGCAGTAGCAACAGCTATGGGTTACCCAATGAATTATAAAAATACAGAAGAAATATGGGATGAAATGAGAAGTCTATGTCCTAAGTTTGCAGGAGCAAGTTATAAAAAGATTGAAGAACAAGGAATTGTTAGATGGCCTTGTCCTACGGAAGATCACAAAGGAACTTCTTATTTATATGAAGGAAATAAATTTACTACTCCTAGCGGTAAAGGAAGATTATTTGCTTGTGAATGGAGACCACCAGTTGAATTAACAGATGAAGAATATCCTTTAAGTTTATCAACAGTAAGAGAAGTTGGACATTATTCAGTAAGAACAATGACAGGAAATTGTCGTGCCCTTCAAAAGCTTGCAGATGAACCAGGCTTTATACAAATGAGTATTGAAGATGCAGAGGAGTTAAATATAAAAGATCAAGAACTTGTAAGAATAACATCTAGAAGAGGAAGTGTATTATCAAGAGCACTTATTACTGAAAGAGTTAAAAAGGGTTCTACTTTTATGACATATCAATGGTGGATTGGTGCATGTAATGAGTTAACTAATGATAGTCTTGATCCTATTTCAAAAACTCCTGAATTTAAATATTGTGCAATTAAGGTTGAAAGAATCGAAGATCAAAAATCAGCTGAGGAATATATAATAACTGAATATGAAAACATAAGAAAGAAAATGAGAATAACATCTGAAAAATAGTATATATGTTGCAATTCACAATTACAGCTAAAATTCTTTTAATATTTTTAAAATTATGCTGAAGAATTATTTTTGCAATATATATTAGGAATTTAAAAGAAAATGATAAGGCACAAGCAAAAAAATAGATAAGTATGCTTGTATATTTTACTTCATATGATGAGAGATGTTTACCAAATAGGGCCAATCAGGTGAACATTATAGGGAGGAAACAGCAATGATTAGTGTAGAAGAAGCTTTAAGAATAATTTCGGAAGAATCTAAGGCCTTAGAATGTGAAGAGAAGGATATTTTATCTTGTTTAAATAAGGCATTAGCAGAAGATATATATTCTAGAGATAATCTTCCACCATTTGATAAATCAGCAATGGATGGATATGCCATAAAAAGTGAGGATACTGATTTATATGAAGATGGAGTTTCAATAGAGCTTGAGATAGTTGATCTTATAAAAGCTGGAGAGTTTAGTGATAAAGAATTAAAAAACGGGCAAGCAATGAAGATAATGACAGGAGCACCAGTGCCTAAAGGTGCAAATGCAGTAATACAAATTGAGAAAGTAGAAGTTCGTGAAGATACTCTTTATATTTCTGAGAAAGTTAAAGATGGATGCAATGTAATAAAACTTGGTGAAGAAATTAAAGTAGGAGATATTGCTTTAAGAAAAGGAACAATGATTAGGCCAACTGAAATTGGAGTTTTAGCTTCTTTAGGTTATAGCAAAATTAAAGTTCATAGAGATCCGGTAATATCAATACTTACAACAGGTGATGAACTTGTGGATATAAATGAAACTCCTAAGTTTGGACAAATAAGAAATAGCAATGAATATTCACTAAAAGCATTAATTCAGAATTTAGGATTAGAAGCTTTATGCCTAGGAATTGTTGAAGATAAAAAAGATACGTTAAAAAGTAAAGTTAAAGAAGCATTAGAAAAATCAGATATAGTTATAACTTCAGGTGGTGCTTCTGTTGGTGATTTTGATTTTGTAGAACAAGTGTTGAATGAAATAAATGCTGATATAAAATTTCAATCTGTAGCTATAAAGCCAGGGAAGCCAATAAGTTTTGCAGTCATTGATAAAAAACTATTTTTTAGCTTACCAGGTAATCCATTATCTGCAATAACTACCTTTGAAGAATTCGTAAAGCCAGCTTGTGAAAAAATGCTTGGTAAAAATATGGAGAGTGATGATACTCTCCAAGTTATACTAGCTGAAGACTTTAAAGAAAAAGAAGGCAGAAGTAAATACATATATGTAAATATAAAAGCTGAGAACGGAAAGTTATATGCATATAAGGTTGGATCTCAAAGTTCTAACCAGTTAATTACTATGAGTAAGGCAAATGGAATAATAATAATGCCAGCAGGAATTGGATATAAAAAGGCAGGAGAAGTTTTAAGTGGAAAATTCATCTTTAAATAAATCAAGTGAACTTAAAGTAATATCTATAGTTGCAACTAAATCTGGAACAGGGAAGACAACGCTCATAGAAGCATTGATACCTATATTAAAAGAAAAAAACTATAACATAGGAGTCCTAAAACATGATGCTCATAAATTTGAAATTGATAAAGAGGGAAAAGACAGTTATAGGTTTGTAAAAGCTGGAGCAGACAAAATGGTTATTTCATCAAAAGAAAAAATAGCTATGATAGAAAAGCTAAAGGAAGAAAAAGATCTTGAAGAAATACTAGAACTATTTGTAGGTATGGATTTGGTAATCATAGAGGGATATAAAAATAATGGATACCCTAAAATAGAAGTTCATAGAAAAGAAGTTGATTCAAAGCTTCTATGTGAAAATGAAAGTTCGGATAGAACGAAATTTTTAGCGGTAGCTACTGACGAAAAGCTAAATCTAGACATAGAACAATTAGATATCAATGATGTGAATAAGATAGCTGAATTTATTGAGGACAAAGTTATTTTTAAAGTGCGCGAAGGAGAAATAAATAATGGAAAAAACATTAGAATGTAAAGTTTTTAAAATAGAAGACGGCATTTGTAAAGCAGATGTAGATGAACTTCTAGTTAGAGAATACCCACTAACAATTTTTCTTAATGGAAAAAAATTAGCTACACTTTTATGTAGCCCAGAAAACTTAAAAGCATTGTCAGTTGGCTTTTTAAGAACAGAAGGTTTAATAAATACTAGTGAAGATATAATATCTTTTAATTTAAATGAAGAAAAAGGAATTGCAGAGGTTGAGACTAAGAATAAAGATGCTGCTCGCGAAAGCTTTTTCTCTAAGAAAATTGATTTGGAAAGTATAAAGGATCAATCAATTGATGGAATTGATAATTTCTTAGATTCCTTAAACTGCAAGCCTGTTGAAAGTGATGCTAAAATGCATACTGAAAATATATTCGAATTTATGAGAACAAATTTAGATTATTCGGATGTTTTTAAGAACACAGGAGGAGTTCACTGCGTTGCATTATGTGATAGCAATGAAATGCTTGTAGTGTATGAAGATGTAGCTAGACATAATGCCTTGGACAAGGTCATTGGAGAATCACTTATGAAAGGAATATTCCTTAAGGATAAAGCGGTTATACTTAGCGGAAGAGTCTCTCTTGAAATGATACTAAAGGCGGCAAAGCTAGAGATACCAATAATTATATCTAAATCAGCGCCTACAAGTCTTTCTGTAGCTCTTGCAAAAAGATTAAATATTACCTTAGTTGGATTTGTAAGAGGGAATAAAATGAATATATATGCTAATGGATATAGAATTATGAAATAATTCACCGAAATGACAGGTACTCAGTTGTTTCGGTTACTGAGAATAAGTTGAGGATTTCTAACAGTAGAAGTTGCACCATTTCTGCATGCTCCTAAAGACAAGCTTCAGGACAAGCGAAAATGGAACAACTTCTACAGAAGAAATGCCAGCAACTTGTTCTCTAATGTAACACTACACAAAAGAGTACCTCTCATTTCTGGTATGTGTATATTTCAAAATATAAGTGAAATTTAAGTTGTGGGTATATTTATGATTTTGGGAAGATACTACATAAGTCTATGTTTAAATTTGGATAGCTATAAGTATTAGGTACAAACCCCAGGAATATTAGATCAATATGTTTGCTATTTTATGTCATACGGCGTTTGGGTGGTCTATTATTTTCTTGGGAGTGCCTTGAGCGTACAAAGGAGTGAAATTAATATGGAAAATTACAATTCTTTTATTGTGGGAGATGCTAATAAGTGCGTTGGGTGTAAGGCTTGTGAAATAGCTTGCTTTAAGGCTCATAATGAATCAGTCACTGTTGGAAATATACAAACACCAATAATTTCTAGAATACATGTTATTAAAGAGAAGGACTTTACAGTTCCGGTTCAATGTAGACATTGTGAAAATGCACCTTGCGCAAAGGTCTGTCCTATAAATGCAATTAAAAATGAAGACAATGCAATAATAATTGATGAAGAAATTTGTATAGGTTGCAAAGCATGTGCAGTAGCTTGCCCGTTTGGAGCTATTGAAATGGGAACTAAATATAAGGCTGGAAAAGCAGTTATGCAAAATTTGCAAAAGGAATTATTTGAAGAAGTGCTAGAAGAGAAAGAAACAAAGGTTGCATATAAATGTGATTTATGTAAGGAACAAGGTGAACCAGCTTGTGTAAAAGCCTGTCCTAAAGATGCTCTTAAATTATTCGATGTCATAGAAGAAAAAAGAATAAGAAACATAAGAGCGGTGAGCAACTTAAATATATAACTAACCGAAATTGAATACATGTTTATTCCGTTGGACTAAGAAAATTTCACTGAATGTCACTAAATGTCAGGTTGCATCCATTTCAGTTTGCTCCTAAGACAAGCTTAGGACAAACCAAAATGGAACAACCAGCCATTAAGTGACATTGGCAGTTCATTTTCTAATGCCAACTTCACAAACATGTATTCAATTTCTAGGCGAGATATATTTTTAGGTATAAGTCGAAAAATTAGTTTGGAATTTAAATGGGTGATTTTAAATTTCAATGAAACATTACACACAACATGTCACTTATTTCTAGTGTAGATATATATTTAAGGAAATATAAAGTTTTTGATATATATTATAAAAGAAAGGAATTTAGTTTATGGATATTGGTTTTGTAAATATTGATAAAGAGTTATGTACTGGGTGTCAGCAATGTGTTGAAGTATGCCCTGTAAATGCAATACAAGGTAAAGCGGGACAACCTCAAGAGATTGATTATGATGTTTGTGTTTCTTGTGGACAATGTATACAGGTATGTAATTCTTATGCATTTGAAAATAGAGAAAACAGTCATGCAATAGAAGAGAAAAGAAGAGATAGAAGATTACTTGAAAGTGTAAAGGAGCCAGTGTTTGCAGCTTTTAACAAAGGAAATGCAGCTAAGGTGAAAGAGGCTTTACATAATGAAGAATTATTTACTATAGTTCAATGTGCACCAGCTGTAAGAGTTTCTTTAGGTGAAGAATTTGGGCTTAAGCCTGGTAGTTTAACGGCTGGTAAAATGGCAGCAGCATTACGAAGATTAGGTTTTAACAGGGTTTACGATACTAACTTTGGTGCGGATTTAACTATAATGGAAGAAGGCAGTGAACTTATAAAAAGGGTAACAGAAGGTGGAAAATTACCAATGTTTACTTCTTGTTGTCCTGCCTGGGTGAAATTTATGGAACAAAGCTATCCAGAGCTTTTGAATCATCTTTCAAGCTGTAAATCACCACAACAAATGGCTGGAACAATTTTCAAAACTTATGGTGCTAAAATAGACAAGGTTGACCCTAAGAAAATATATAATGTAGCTATAATGCCATGTACTTGCAAGCAATTTGAATGTGATAGAGAAGAAATGCAAGATAGTGGTTTTAAGGATGTAGATATAGTTATTACTACAAGGGAATTTGCTCAGCTTATAAGAGATAAGGGCATAGATTTTAAAAATTTAAAGGATGAAGAGTTCGATTTACCACTTGGAAGTTATACTGGAGCTGGTAATATTTTTGGAGTAACTGGTGGTGTAATGGAAGCAGCACTTAGAAGCGGCTATGAGATGCTTACAAAGAAATCTATTCCTAATTTGGAGCTTAATTTTGTACGAGGCAGTGAAGGAATTAGGGTTGCAGAAGTGAAATTGCCAAAGATAACATTAAAGGTAGCAGTAGTTTCAGGTTTGAAAAATGTAGTTCAAATACTTGAAGATATAAAAGAAGGAAAGTGTGAGTTTGATTTTATTGAAGTTATGACTTGCCCAGAAGGTTGTGTAAGTGGCGGTGGACAACCTAAGTTTATCTTGGATATAGATAGAAGAAATGCCTTGGTAAGTAGAAAAAAAGGTATCTATAAACATGATTCTGAACTTGAAATAAGAAAATCTCATGAAAATCCTTTTATAAAAAAATTATATGAAGAGTTTTTAATAGAACCTCTTGGTGAAAAATCTCATCATCTACTACATACAAAGTTTGTTTCAAGAAAGAAGGAGGAAATATAAATGAATAATTTTGTTATAGCAAATCCAAAAAGGTGTATAGGATGTAGAACTTGTGAAGCTGCATGTGTTGTTGCACATTCTGAAGAAAACATACTTGTACAAAGTAAGGATAAGGTTAATTTTAATCCTCGTTTAAAAGTTATTAAAACTGCAGATGTAAGTGCTCCAATTCAATGTAGACATTGTGAAAATGCTCCGTGTGCTAATGCATGTCCAAATGGTTCAATTATAAATAAAGACGGAGTAGTGTTAATAAATAAAGATACTTGCATAGGATGCAAATCTTGCGCAATAGTTTGTCCTTTTGGTGCCATTGATATAATAGTTGAACATAAAGCTGGAGAGAAAGTTATTCAAAAGGGGTTAATGTGTGATAAAGACGGAAAGCTAGAACATAAAGAAAGATTAGTTGCAAACAAATGTGATTTATGTATAGGTAGGGAAAATGGTCCTGCTTGCGTAGAGGTATGTCCTACAGAAGCATTAAGATTAGTTGAATCTAAAATTATAGATGAAGACATTTCGGAAAAGAGAAAAAATGCTGCAGCTAATTTAGTAAATATATTATAAGTGTATGAATGTGGAAAGTTTTAAAACAGCAGTGATACTTGCAGGTGGAAAAAGTTCACGAATGGGTTTTGATAAGCAGTTTTTAAGAATTAATGAAGTGAGAATTATGGAAAAGTTAATTCATGAACTAAGTAAAGAATTTGAAGACATAATTATTGTCACAAATAAGCCAGAAGAGTATAAAACAGCAGAAAACGGAATAAGAATAATTAGCGATGAAATAAAAGATATTGGTCCTCTATCTGGAATCTATGGTGGGCTTAAAGAAAGTAAGAGTAAATATGTATACTTTATAGCTTGTGATATGCCTAATGTAAACTTAAAGTATATTAAGTATATTAAGAAAGTGCTTACAAATAGTAAAGCAAATGCTTGTGTTGCTAAAAGGGAGAGTAAGTTTGAGCCTTTTAATGCTTTTTATTCTGTAGATATATTGCCTAAAATTGAAAAACTTATAACACTTAATAAAAGATCTATAGCGGGATTAATTGATATTATAGAGCCCCTTTTTATTGAAGAAAATGTTTTGAAAAAATATGATTATTCTTTTGATATGTTTATGAATCTTAACTCAAAAGAAGATTTAGAAATATATAAGGAACAATCAAAAAAATAACAAGTCCATTTGCCAGTCTACTTTCCATCATAGGAAGCTCGACTCGCATGTGCTCGCTGAGTAAGCGATTCACGCCAAATCATAGATTTGGGTTCTCTGCTCATCGGCAAATTGACCTAATAGGCCCGCTATGAGGGCAATTTATCTCCTTGTCTGATGAAAAATAGCCATGGTAACTTTGGAGTTGTTATTTATTTTCATGTTCCTAATAGAAAGAATAAGCAGGAGGAAAATTATGTTTGATTCGTATGGCAGAAAGATAAATTACTTGAGAATATCAGTCACAGATTTATGTAATTTAAGATGCAAATATTGTATGCCTGAAAAAGGAATTGATAAGATGTGGCATAAAGAGATTCTAACTTTAGAAGAAATAGAAGCTATTACTCAAAGCTTTGTTGAATTAGGTGTAGATAAAGTTAGGATAACTGGAGGAGAGCCTTTAGTAAGAAAAAATATTTTAAAGTTAATTAATGGCATAGGTAAAATGGACGGAGTTAAGGATTTAGCTATGACTACTAACGGAATTCTCTTAAAGGATTATGCTAAAGATTTAAAAAATGCAGGTCTTAATAGACTTAATATAAGCTTAGATACTTTGAATGAAGAAAAGTATTCACAGATAACTAAGGTGGGCAAACTCAAAGATGTACTTCAAGGTATTGAAGCAGCTAAAAAGAGTGGACTTGCTCCAATTAAATTAAATGTAGTTTTAATAAAAGACTTTAATGAAAATGAAATAGAAGACTTTATAAATTTAACAAAATATGAAGATATAGAAATAAGATTTATAGAGCTTATGCCAATAGGCACTTTGAAGCATTGGTCATCTAATAAATATATTTCTAATGATACAGTTTTAGAAAAAATGCCAGAATTAATAGAAATAAAATCAACAGATATTTCTTCTCCAGCAAGATATTATAAGCTTCCAAATGCAAAGGGGAAAGTCGGGCTTATTAATCCTATATCATGTAAGTTTTGTGGAAATTGCAATAGAATAAGATTAACAGCAGATGGAAAACTAAAGTCATGCCTTCACTCAAACTCCGAAGTGGATTTAAAGAAATTGCTTAGAGAGGGTAAAGATATAAAGACAGTGATTACCGATACTATTAAAAGCAAACCAAAAGAACATGAATTAGAGAACGGAAATTATATTAATAGAGAAATGACAGCAATTGGAGGTTGATTTTATGGAATTTACTCATTTTAATGAAAAAGGAAGAGCTCATATGGTGAATGTGAGTGAAAAGGATGAGACAAAGAGAGTTGCTATTGCAAGAGGATTAATTAAAATGAAAAAGGAAACTGTAAATTTGATAAAAGATGGCCTTATTAAAAAAGGTGATGTTTTATCAGTTGCCCAAATTGGCGGAATAATGGGAGTAAAAAAAACCTCGGATTTAATTCCTATGTGCCATAATATTTTTATAACAGGATCTGATATAAATTTTAGCATAGGCGAAGAAGAAATAGAAATTGAAGCAACAGTTTCAACAGTTGGGAAAACAGGCGTTGAAATGGAAGCATTAACAGCTGTAACAACTGCAGCCCTTACTATATATGATATGTGCAAGGCTGTTGATAAGGATATGGTAATAGAAAATGTTCGATTAATAAAGAAAACAGGCGGAAAAAGTGGAGAATATATAAGGGAGATTTAAATAAAATGATGGCTAAAGTATTATCAATAAATATCAGTGAAAAAAAAGGTGTTATAAAAACCCCTATAAAAGAAGGAATTTTCATAGAAGAGCATGGCTTAAAAGATGATGCTCATGCTGGAAAATGGCATAGACAGATAAGCTTATTAGCTCAAGAAAGCATAGATAAAATGATTAAAATGGGGATAAGTGACTTAGATGCTGGGAAATTTGCAGAAAATATAACAACTGAAGGTATTATTCTTCATGAATTGCCCGTTGGGACAAGATTAAAAATAGGAGAAACAATTCAGGAAGTGACACAGATAGGAAAAGAATGCCATAAAGGTTGTGCTATAAAAAATCAAGTTGGCACGTGCATTATGCCAACAGAAGGAATCTTCACAAGAATACTAAAAGGCGGAGTGATTAGATCAGGAGATTCGATAGAAATTTTATAGTGGCTAGACATCAGATAAAAGAGCAAAGGAATTTATGCAAGAATATTGAGAAAAGCTAAAGCAAACTCATTTGCCCAAGGAGATAGTTATTTTGAATTTTGCGGACAAGGGATAATGTACATTGTCTCCACCATAACCATGAAACCCACTACCATTTGCATGCTGCTTGAATAGCAACTTACAGATGGTAGTGGGTTTTTATGAGTAAGGTATTCAATTTTTAGTCTCTTTTCTTAAATAAAGTAAAAATACCTATGACAATAAATATTATAGGAATAAAATATTGCGAGGCATAAGATCTGATATATTTATAAATATCGCTATCTATAAAAACTTGATTTAAGATAGATAAGATTCCAAGAATAATTAAAAAAGAACCTAAGATTACCCAACCTTGTCTGTTAATTCTTTCGTTCCATGTAGGAGTTACGCTATAGGAATTTTCTGTGTTAACGTAATTCTTAAAGATAAATTCAGAATCAGGTACATATTCTCCGCGTTTTATTTTATTTGAAACAGCAAATGTATCGAAGAAAGTATAAAACCATATGCAAATTTTAATTAAATGAGATAAGAAACCAAGTCCTATAAAAGATAAAATAGGCCCAATAAGCATATATAAGAATAAAACCTGAACTCCTTTTTTAATTAGGCCATGATACATATATCCAACGCCAGGAATGCAGGCAGTTACAAAAGTAAGAAAACTATTTCTATTGTTCATATTTTCACTCTCCTAATTGTTTTATAAAATTAATAATAGAATGTTGGTTAATTTCAGTAATTACAGCTTTGTCAAAAAAACGTGATTCAAAGTTTGTAATGTGCACCTGAAGACTAGTAATACTAAGAAATATACTAAGTAAACCAGCAGCAATTAAAGCGTAGGAAGGGGTTAGATTATTTCTCTTAGAATCAGGAAGCTGCTTTTTATGAAGTTTTTGCATTAGTTTTTTATTATACTCATCAGATACGGTTATATTTTTAAAGGAATTAATAATTATGGTATCAAAATCATCTCTTTTGTTCTGCATAAAATGGAACCTCCGTTTCAATAATATTTTTTAATTTATTTTTAGCTCTATAAATTCTCCCTTCAATTGTTTTTAAAGGTAAGTTTAATATATCTGCAATTTCTTTTTGAGTTAATCCAATATAATAATATAGTACAAGCGGGGTTTTCAAATTTAGTGGCAGAGATTGAATGCTTTGCCGTATAAAATTTTGATTGTCTATATCCTGAGTAGATTCATTAGAAAAGATAAAGAGACCAGTTAAAAAATTCTTAATGCTTCTTTTTCTTGTATAATCTATACATTTTGAAGTTGTAATTTTGTATAAATAAGTGGAAAAGGAACTCTCTTCTCTAAATTTATCAATATTATTAAATACGCTTATAAAAACCTCTTGGGATAAATCTTCTGCCTCATAATAATCAGAGGTATAGGAATAACATAAGGAGAGAATTCTTTTTTTATAAACGTCTACCATGTAAATAAAAGCATTTTCATCTTTGGTTTTCATTTTTTCAACGAATTCTTGCTCCTCCATTTCTTCACTCTCCACTATTTATTCTAATGGTTCCATTATTTAATTTAGCTTTAACTATGCCCTCACCAGTACCGATATTTTTAGAAATTCCAGAGTTGACTCTTTTTTCATTATTTATTTTGCATGTACCATGGTTTATATCTGTATTGATTGATAAGTTTTTGTCTTTTGAGTCTAAAGAGATTGAACCATTATTCATAGAAATATCAATATTTTTACATAAATTATTGTTTAAATCTATTTTACCATTTTCTAACTTTAGAGACGAATTAGGAATGTCACCTTGTAAATCAAATTTTCCATTAGATGCATTTATATTTAAAGCATCAAGTCTTATATCACTATTACTATCTACATTAAGGTTAGCCCCCTTTATAGAAACATCATATCCTTCAGGTAAATAGATAGTGGCTTTAATTGAGTCTATATCATCATCTACAATTTTTAGTGTGTAACCATTTGAATCAGTTATTGGATTCAATTCATAATCCTTTGAAGTATTATCTTGCTTTACATATAATTCAGTATCTATAGTTATTTTATTGTCAGTTGCTTTTTCTATATTCAGTTTACCATTTACTGTTTCAAAATTTAGGTTACTACCAATGGGATCTAAAGTGATTTTTTTATCGATAGATTGTAAGTTTTTACTTGTAAAGACATTATCAAAGAAATTTGTATCTAAATTAAAGGAAGAATTATTTTGTTTTATATTATTAAAAATGTCTATAGATATATTTGTGAAAAAGAAAACTATTATTATAAGAAAAACGAGACCACTTATTCGTATTCGTTCATTTTCTTTTTTGACTAAAGTGTAATACAAAATTTCTATACCTATTAAGATAATAATTATTGGCCAAAATTTTATGAGCTTTCTTCCTAAATCTGGATTGTTAGAATTAATCATAATCCAAATGCCTAAAAGTATAAAACAGATAGCAGAAGTTGTTGTACCTATTTTTCGCATATAAAAATCCTCCGTGAATTTTATTTTCATATATTTAGACGTAAGAGATACATGTAATCCCACGTTTAAAATAAAAAATTAAATATATATTTAAAAGTTAGCCTTTATAAGGTTAAAATCCATATGGAAAGAAGTTAAGGATAATAAAATAATAATAATTAGGAGAAGTTGCAGAATTATTAGAGTAGGGAAAAAGAAGATATATTATAGAATTTGCAGAAGATAAGTTATTAGAATAATCTAAATAACTCTTCTTTTATTTATGTTATACTGGTTATAATAAATATTTAGGAAATTATGGATTTATTTTGTAAATAAGGTTGCTAATATCAACTTTAACACGATAGAAACAAAAGGATATCTTTAGAGTAATGAGCAAATTTACAGAAATTATAGATAAATCATTATAAGTTGGACTTATATTATAAAATATATCACAACTAGAAATAAGAATTATTCTTTTGTAAAATGTTCCCTTAAAAACTTCAGCGGTATTTTCATAGCTTTTCGGAACAAAATATTTATGTTTTCGGTAAGTTATCACATAAATTTAGTTTTAGAGTTGGATATCTATCTATGCTTATAAGAATTTTAAAAGATCTAAATGAAGATTTTAGTTGAGAATATTTTTATTAGATTTATATTATAGATAAGAGGTATAACATGAACCAGTTTGATGAGCTATTGTGGAAAAATGAAATAGAAACAAATAAAACAGTGTCAAAGGCGATGCGTATTGTTTTGTATTTTTGCTTTGCAGCAGGATTTTTAAATTTAATTCATGTATTTGATGCCGTGCAGAATGTTATGGTAAAAATGAATGTATTACTTATAATTCCTCTTTTGTTGCCAACAATTTTGGTAGATATATTTGAACTTAAGAAAGCATGGACAAAGTATTTAATACTTACTTGTGCTGTGATTTCTACAGGAATATGCTATACATTATTAACCTTTCAAACAGTTTTAATGTTTGTCATTCCAACAATATTAGCTTCTATGTATTTTAGAAAGAAACAGCTTATAGTAGTAATTATTGAATCAGTATTTAATATAGTGATGGCTCATTTACTTAGCTTTTATTTTTTGATGGAACCATGGGTTGAACCCTTTACTGGATTAAAAAATATAATGCTATATGGAGCTGTGCCAAGAATACTTCAATATTTATGCTGTGGAAGTTTGTTTTATATATTATGTAATCGTACTTCTGGACTCATGCTCAATTATCATAAGTTTATAAAAGATAAAGAGGTTTTTGAACTAGAAAAATCTATTGCTCTGCAGAAGATAAAATATGAGGAGAGGGAGCAGGTAAGCAGAGATATACATAATAGCGTTGGTCATACAATAATGGCAGCGATTATGAGTTTGGATGCAGCAGAAGCAGTTTACAATATGGATTCTAAAAAAGCAATTGAAAAAATAAAATTTGCTAATATAAGAATGCGTGAGAGTCTCGAAGCCATTAGAAAAGCAGTACGTGGGGTAAACACAAAAGAAAATGGACAAACCATAGAAGATGTGATGAAATTAATAAATGCAAATGTTGCGAAATTAAAAAAGGATTTTAATCTCAAAATAAGAACTAAAATTGATTATAGTGAACAGCAATTAAGAACGCAGATTATTAGTATCGAAAGAATTGACTTCTTAATAGGAGCATTGCAGGAACTAGTTACAAATAGTGTAAAGCATGGAAATGCAACGGCTATTATTGTTATTATAAATGTAGATAGAAATAATATAAATATAATAGTTCAGGACAATGGAACAGGTATAGAAAGTATGAGAAATTATGAGGAATTATTGGACTCTGGATTTGGAATTAAAAAAATCAGAAACTACTTAATTTCTATAGGTGGGATTTTAAAAATAGAAAATCAAGAAGGACTTCTGGTAATGCTAAAAATTCCAACAAGAGCAGGTGATTAATAATGAATAAAATTAGAATATTAATAGTAGATGATGAAAAACTTCTTTTAGAAAGCCTTGAGTTAATCTTATCTATGAATGAATCTTTTGCAATAACAGGATTAGCACACGATGGAAAAGAAGCATTAGATATTTTAGAGAAAGAACAAGTAGATATAGCATTAGTAGACTTAAATATGGAAGGAATGTCGGGACAGGAATTGATATTAAAGGTAAAAGCAGCATATCCTAAAATGAAAATACTTGTTTTGACAACTTTTTATGATGAAGAAAACATTGTTAAGGCAGTGATGCATGGGGCAGATGGATACTTATTAAAAGATGCAGGAACAAAAGTTATTGTCCAAGGAATTTTTAATGTTATGAATGGTCAGAGCATTCTTGATAGTAAAGTAATGACTGCATTAGCAAATATAATGTCAAAATGCTCAAGTGAAAATGCAGATAAAGAAAAACACCATAACGTTGACTTATTAAAAAATTTAACTGAAAGAGAAATAGAGATTTGTCAGTTGCTTTCTGATGGATATACAAATTCTCAAATAGCAGAATTCTTATATATTTCTGAAGGTACAGTTAAAAATTATATAAGTACTATTTATGATAAAACAGAAATAAAGGATAGGACAATGTTAGCCTTAAAGCTTGCAAAAATATTTTCTTGATAATTAAACATGACCAGAGTCATATGAAAGTAATGACTCTGGTTACTTTTTTATGAGCGATATTTTAGTTATTCTATAGAAAATGAAGAAGAAATGAGGAAAAAGAAATGAAAAGAAATGAATTAGTTAAAGTATTTGGAATTATTTTTATGATAGCCGCATTACTTATTTTTATTAATCTTATACCAACTCTTAGGTTAAAAACATCAAATATGCATATTATTGAGGGGGAATGGGTGAATGTTTATTATGAAGATGAAGAAGCGGCAGCTAAGGATGTTTTTCAGTTAGCCAATGCAAGAGCTGGTGAATTAGCTAAAAAATTAGGATTTAGTGAAAAGCAAAATATTAATATTTATATTTATGATCATCAGTCTACAATGCAAATGAAAAAATATGGACTAATAGGACCAATTTTAGGGCTAGACTGGTATATTGGTGACAATATAGGAACGAATGTTATACTAACATCGCCTGCAAATCCAGGAAAGGTCCATGACTATGATAATAATAAGCAAGCTGCTTTACATGAAATGGTTCATGCCTATGTAAGTATACTAAATCCACATATTAGATTATGGTTAACTGAAGGAACGGCTTTATATTTGTCCAATGCAGAGCCTTTTTACAAAAGATATGCCTATAATATGCACATTCCAACTTTTTCAGAAATTAAGACTAGCAATCCAGTTGAATTTTCAAAGATGGGAGGTTACACCTTTGCCAATACCTATATAGAGTATATAGATAAAAAATATGGATGGGAAAAATTAATGGAGATAATTAAAACAGAAGATTATGAAATGGTATTTGGAAAATCTGATGAAGATATATACAATGAATGGGTGGATTATATTAAAAACTATTATCAATGAAATAGTTAAATGGTTGTGAATGGCTTATAATCCAATTGAGATTATGGCTTTTTAGGAAAAAATGAAGATATCATAAAAATGTTGACGTTTACTTTAGTTCGTGGTATAATTCAGTCATAACATAAAAAGAATATAAATATCAGGCATGTGACTGGTAATGCAGGCAGGACTTGAATAAGCTAATAAAGTATATTAGTTTATTTGAGTCCTTTTTTATCTTGGCCAAATAAAAAAGTCTGTGAACATTATTTAATGAGAGGAGACAAATAATATGAGTTACAAAGAAGTAGCAGCGAAAATATTAAAAGCAGTAGGTGGAGATGAAAATGTTGAACATTTAGAACACTGCTCAACAAGATTAAGATTTAACCTTATTGATAATAGCAAGGTAAAAATTAAAGATCTTGAAAGTATTCCGGAGGTAATTGCTGTTAAACAAAATGTACAATGTCAAGTAATTATTGGAAATGCTGTTGTAGAAGTATATGATGAGGTTAAAAAGCTTATTTCTGATAAAGAAACAAGTACTAACAATAATAAAGAGAAAAGAAAAGTAGGCGCAATAATTTTAGACTTTGTTATAAGTGTATTCCAGCCATTGATTCCAGCTATAGCTGGAGGTGGTATTTTAAAGTCACTTTTAATGCTTTTTAATATGCTCGGAATTCTATCAAATACTACACCTACATATAAGATATTAAATTTTGTTGGTGATGCACCATTATATTTCTTACCACTATTAGTAGCATTTACAACTGCTAATAAAATGAAGGTAAATCCATTAGTTGCAGTATCTGCTGTTGCAGCACTGTTAACACCTAATTTAGCTAAGATGCTTGGAGATGGAACTTTATTTTTTAATATACCAGTGCAGAATATAAACTATGCATACCAAGTTTTCCCAGCAATATTATGCGTATTATTGTATTCACAGTTAGAAAAATTCTTTAATAAAATTAGCCCAAAGGTTATCCGTAGCTTTTTTGTTCCAATGATGTCATTACTTATAACTGTACCAATAACTTTACTTCTTCTTGGACCTATAGGTTATAATTTTGGTCAAGGGTTTGCAGGCGTAATATTATTTATTTTTGGTAAATTTGGATGGTTAGCAGTAGCAATTTTAGCAGCATTTTTACCATTTATGGTTGTTACAGGTATGCATAAAGCAATGATTCCTTACGTTATAACTTCTTTAGGTCAATCAGGAAGAGAATTAATATATAATGCTGCGTCACTCGCACATAATATTTCAGAAGCTGGCGGATGTTTTGCGGTAAGTATTCGTACAAAAGATAAAGCATTAAGATCTACTGCTGTATCAGCAGGTATATCAGCACTATTTGGAATTACTGAACCAGCATTATATGGTGTTACAATCTTACATAAACGTGTACTTTATGGTGTAATGGTTGGGTCTTTTATAGGAGGTGCTTTTTTAGGAATTCAAGCTGTTGAAGCATATGTAGCAGTAGGCCCTGGAATCGCAAGTTTATCTATGTTTATTTCTGAAACATTACCAAATAATCTGATGAATGCAATAATAGGATTAGGAATTTCATTTGTAGCTTCATTTATTGCTGTAGCAGTTTTATGGAAAGAACAAGCACCTAGTAATAAGGAAGAGGTAAAAATCGAGAATGAAGAAGATGTAAAAATCGAGAATAAAAAAGAAGAATTTAATGCACCGCTAGAAGGGGAATTAATCCCTTTAAGTGAAGTAAAAGATGATGTGTTTTCTAATAAATTAATGGGCGAAGGCTTTGCAATAATTCCATCTAGTGGAGAACTATATGCTCCAATAGATGGTACAATTGAAATGGTCTTTGAAACAAAACATTCTTTAGCAATGAAGTCAGAAGATGGTACTGAAATTTTATTTCATGTAGGATTGGAGACAGTGAATTTAAAAGGAAAATATTTCAACCCAGAAGTTACTGTTGGAAAGAGTGTAAAGCAAGGGGATTTATTATTAAGCTTTGACTTAGATAAAATTATTGCAGAAGGATTTGATACAGTAACTTCAGTAATTATTACAAATAGACCAGATGCTAAGATAGAAACTATAGAAAGTAAAAAAGTTAATAAGAGCGATAAAGTATTTACAATAAATTAGATAGGAGTTGATGTATAAAATGTCATTTAGAGAAGATTTTTTATGGGGTGGAGCAATCTCAGCTAATCAAGTAGAAGGGGCCTTTGATGCTGATGGGAAAGGAATGTCTGTAGCTGATGTAGCAAGTTATAAGCCAAATCTTAGTGTAGAAGATTATGCTGGTCATAATAAGGTTACTACTAAAATGATTGAAGAAGCTATAGAAGATCAAACTACGAAATTCTTTCCAAAGAGAAGAGGAATTGATTTTTATCATCATTATAAAGAGGATATCGCTTTGTTTGCTGAAATGGGATTTAAGGCTCTAAGAATTTCTATTGCGTGGACAAGAATTTTTCCAACAGGAGAAGAAAGTGAACCTAATCAAGAAGGAATTAAATATTATGAAAATATGTTTAAAGAACTTAAGAAACATAATATTGAACCAATTGTAACATTATCACACTATGAAATGCCTTTGCATCTAAGTTTGAAATACAATGGCTGGGTAGAGCGAAAATTAATTGATTATTTTGTTAAGTTTGCAAAAGTGTGTTTTGAGTCTTTCGGAGAATATGCTAAGTATTGGTTGACCTTTAATGAAATAGACAGTGTTGGAAGACATCCATTTACAACAGCAGGAATTATTCCAGATAAATGTGCAGAAGGAAAGCTTAATGAAGCTGTTTATCAAGCTTTGCATCACCAATATGTTGCAGCAGCTTTAGCAACAAAGGAATGCAGAAAAATCATTAAAGACAGTAAAATGGGATGTATGTTAACAAAGCTTACAACATATCCTAATACTTGTAATCCAGAAGATGTATTGCTTTCGTTAAATAGTAATTTAGGAAATCATGTTCATGCTGATATTCAGATATTTGGAGAATATCCTAGATTATATAAAACCTTCTTGAAAAATAATGGAATTAAAATTAAAATAGAAGAAAATGATGAAAAAATTTTAAAGGAGAACACTGCTGATTATCTATCTTTTAGTTACTATATGTCTAGAACAGAGTCTGCGGATACGACTAAAGAAAAGGCATCTGGAAATACTATAATGGGAGTGAAGAATCCTTATCTGCCTTCTACAGAATGGGGCTGGCAGATAGATCCTGTAGGTCTTAGAATATCATTAATTGAACTATATGATAGATATAGAATTCCATTAATTATAGTAGAAAATGGTATGGGAGCTAAGGATGTAATTGAAGAAGATGGAACTATTAATGATTCCTATAGAATTGATTATTTCAGAGAACATATAAGAGAAATGAAGAAAGCTGTGGAAATGGGTGTTGATTTAATAGGATATACCAGCTGGGCACCTATTGACTGTATAAGTGTTTCAACTTCTCAGATGAGCAAGAGATATGGATTTATATATGTTGATCAAGATGATGAAGGAAATGGAACATTGGAAAGAAAAAAGAAAGATTCTTTTTTCTGGTATAAAAATGTTATAAAAACAAATGGAGAAATTTTAGAATAAAGATAAGGGATGTGAAAGAAAATAACAAGTCAAATATACTAGCATACTGACTTGGTATTTCTTTGAACATCCCTAGTAGGGGGAATGATTATGAAAATAAAAAAAGTACTTAATTCTAGTGTCATTTTAGCTATTGACGAGAATAACAAAGAATTCATTTGTTTAGGAAAAGGTATAGGCTACAATAAAAAAAATGGAGATATCGTTGAAAAAAAGAGTATAGATCAAATTTTTATGCCTGTAGAAAACATTCAAATAAATGAATACTTAAAATTATTGGATTCAATTCCCCCAATATATCTTGATATAACTCAAAAAATTGTTTCAAAAGCTGAAAAAGAGCTAGATTCTAAGCTTAATATGAGCATATATTTTACATTAAGTGATCATTTAAATTTTGCAGTAGAGAGAGCAAAGAAAAATATTAATATAACAAACCGTGTTTATTGGGAAATAAAAAATTATTATTCTGAGGAATTTAAAATTGGAGAATATGCTTTAAATCTTTTAAATGAATTGATAGGGATTAGACTACCTGAAGAAGAGGCTGCCAATATTGCATTTCACATAATAAATGCTCAATCGCAAAGTAATGACTCAAGAGATAGTATGAAATATGCTAAAATGATAGGTGGAATTGTTAATTTGGTAAGGTATTCAATTGGCAGTGACTTAAAGATGGAAGGAATTCACTATCAGCGTTTCATTACACATGTTAAATTTTTTACAGAAAGGTTTTTTAATAGTGAAATGTTGAGAGACGAAAATGATACTATGTTTGAACAAATAGCAACATTATATCCAGAAGCAATGGAGATTGCTTTTAAAATAAAGGATTATATAAAAAAGGTTTATGATGGAGTTATTCCTAAAGATGAATTAACCTATTTAGCTGTTCATATAAATAGATTACAAGCTTATAATGAAATAAATAAATAAGTATACAGTATTATTTGGATTCAACTTACGAAATAATTAAGGTGATTTTACGAAAAAATTATTGATATGTAGTATATGAAATAGCTTGTATAAAATACAGTAAAGTTTATAAATAAGGCTTTACTGTATTTTTATTATTAGATAAATATATTTACAAAGTTGCTAAAACTTTAAGTTCATATCTTCACTAGAAATCATAAATATATTTGTGGAGAAAACATTTGAAAATGAGCTGTTAAAGGTTCTTAGCTGTAGGTTGTTCCATTTTAGCTTGTCAAACTGAAAGTTGGAGCATGCTAAAGTGGATACAACCTGCTGCTTAGAACCTTCAGCGATATTTTCATAGCTTTTCGGAATCAAAATATTTATGATTTCGGTAAGTTACTACATAAGTCTAGTTTTAAAGTCGGATATTGATAAATAAATTTAAATTATTTTATTGTTGCAATGTTTTTTAATTTTTCAGTGGAGCTGGTTATTTCTCCAATGGAAGCAGTTATTTCTTCTGTAGCAGCAGCCTGTGAATCAGCAGCTAAGCTTGATTCTGATATTTCACTTTCTATATGTAAAATTGATTCTTTTATTTGAGACATAATGTCTGATATTTTCTTACCTGACTCACTACTAAGTAGTGCTAATTTTTTCATTTCGTTTGCAACTACACTAAATCCACGGCCAGCATCACTTGCTCTAGCAGCTTCTATAGCGGCATTTAACGCTAGCAAATTAGATTGAGAAGCAATATTTTGAATTGATATAAGTATTGAATCTATATCTTCTAACTTTTTATTAGTAGCTTTTGTATAATTTACTACGTTAGTTATAGTTGAGGCCAATTTTTGAGAAGAACTTGCTATTTCTTCAAGACCCGCATTAGTTTGCTCCATAGAATTGAAAATGTTTTCTGAAGAATCCTGAATAATTGCCTGCTTTTCAAGGCTTTTTGCAACACCAACAGCTCCAAAGACATTTCCATTATCATCAATAAGTGGATAGCATATACCCTGGAATACAAATCCAAATATCTCTTTTGGTAAAATATTTGAAGTAACTCTCTTAGTCCTCATAGCTTCAAGGTATGGATCACCTTCTTGGATCCTATCGTTTACACTTAATTTCATTGGTATTTTTTCATTAGGATAATAAGCTATAAATTTTTCAGTGTCTGTAATTGATATGGCTATATCTTCTCTAAGCATGTCTTTAAGTAATGGAAGTACATCTTTTAGTGAGTTGATTATTTCTCTGTTCATATTATCTCCCCTTATAATTAATTAGTTATTTCATATTATACAACATAATTATACAAATTCCATAAATAATGTAATAAAATGAAATTTTTTGTATAAAATGCAGAAATATTAGTTTTACATATAGATAAACTAATTATAAGTTAGATTTACACCAAGAAATATATCTCAACTAGAAATAAGAATTATGCTTTTGTGAAATGTTTCATTAGAAACTGGAATAACAGCATAATACCTATTTCGGCGAGCCATATACATAAGTTCAGCTCTTAGTTGGAATATTTACATATGATGCATTATTTGAAGTTCCATTAAATAGTCATACTTTGAGGAAACAGATAAATCTACCATCTTTGAGACTAAAAAAGCTGTATCATCAAGTTTCATATTTTTTATATCAGCATATTTAGTTATGTTGTTTATTGCAGACATAGTGTTTTCTTCTGAATAAATAAAACTTTGATTAATATAACGACCTTCACGCAAATTTTTAAATTTTAACTGAGGAATTTTTTTCTCAGAGAATACACCGAAACCTTTGACATTTAAATTTTTAGTCTTCATATATTCGGATAAGGAGAATAATAAACACATAGTATTATGTTCTGTAATATCTATATTAGTTATATTAGTTATATGTCTATTTACATATTTATCGATATCATAAATAGAGGTGTTGAGCTCAAGATAATAAAAGTTTCTGCTCATTAGATATTGTTCATATATTTCAATTTTTTTGGGAGATTTCTTTAATTCTTTTATATCAGATATCATACTATCTGTAAGCTGTTTTGAATATTCGATAGCAGCTATCTTTTTATCTAACTGTTCCTTATGAGACTCTAAAAATGTTAATAGTTTATCATAATCCTTATTTTCATCAAGTATATTTTTGATATCTTCTAATGGAATTAACAGAGTTTTATTTAAATATCGAATCACATCGATTATAAAAAGTTGATCATAACTAAAATATCTATATTTAGTGTCTGGTGAAATATAGCAAGGTTTTAGCAAATTTAAATGGTCATAATGACGCAATATCTTAGTTGATATATTCATATAGCGAGATACTTCTCCGATTGTATATAGATTTGTCATTTTTTTCACACTCCACTATTGACTTTACCATTATGGCAACGTTTATATTAATAGTATAAAGTAATTTTTGTACAAGAGTCAAGAAAATTGGAGGTTAACATGAGTAGTATAAAAGTCATAATAGATAATATAGAATTATGCGCTGATGAAAATAAAACAATTATGCAAGTAGCTGAAGATGCTGATATTTATATTCCACATCTTTGCCATCATCCAGATCTTCATGATGTTGGAGGATGCAAATTATGTGTAGTTGAAATATCAGGAAAAAATGATATACAAACAGCATGTACAACGAAAATTGAAGAAGGAATGATTGTTAAAACAAAATCAGAAAAACTTGATGAGATGAGAAGATTGTCAATGGAACTTATGCTTGCTAACCATGTAGACGATTGTACTACATGTCCAAAGTATTTAAAATGCGAATTGCAATCATTAATTCAATATTTAGGTGTCAGTACTTCAAGATTAAGAAGAACTCTTAATGCTGTTCCTGTTGAAACAGAAAACCCATTAATTATTAGAGACTTAAACCGATGTGTAGCATGTGGCAGATGTGTAAGAGCTTGCCATGATATCAGAGGTGTTGGAATTTTAGATTATGATAAAAATGAAGAAGATAGAATTTATGTTGGAGTTAAAAATGGATTATCATTATCAGATGCAAACTGCCGTTTTTGTGGGGCTTGTGTTGAAGTATGTCCAACAGGAGCTCTTCAAGATAAAAAAGGTGTATTCAAAGATGGAAATAGAGATGATGTATTAGTTCCATGTAAGCATGAATGTCCAGCAGGAATTAATGTTCCTAAATATGTTCGTTACATAAAGGACGGAAATTTTGATGAAGCAGCAGCAGTAATTCGTGAAAAAGCACCATTTCCAAAATCATTAGGTCTTGTATGCATGCGTTTTTGTGAATCTGCATGTAGAAGAAAAGATATAAATGGAGCAGTTTCAATACGTGAATTAAAAAGATTTGCAGCTGAAACTGATTCTTATAAGTGGAAAGATAAATCATTTAAAAAGGATAAAACTGACAAGAAAGCTGCAATTATTGGATCAGGGCCAGCAGGGCTTACAACAGCTTACTATCTTGCAAAACTTGGACATGCAGTAGATGTATATGAAAAGCTCCCAGTAGCAGGAGGGATGCTATCAGCAGGTATTCCAGATTATCGTCTTCCTAAAGAAGTTGTAGAATCTGAAATAGATGTAATTCGCGAAGCAGGAGTAAATATTATTACTAACAGTAAGGTAGAATCTTTAAAAGAATTAAAAGAGAATTATGATGCAGTTGTAATTGCTATAGGAACAGATAAAGGTGTAAGAATTCCAATCCCTGGGTCTGATTTGAAAGATGTATATGTAAATATTGATTTTTTAAGAAGAGATTTGATAGATATAGACATTGAAATGAAGAAATCAGTTGTTGTTTTGGGTGGCGGAAATGTGGCATTTGATTGTGCAAGATCAGCAAAGAGATTAGGAGCTGAAAGTGTTGCAGTTGTTTGTTTAGAAGGAAAGGGAAACATGACTGCTAGCGATGAAGAAATCGAAGAAGCAATTGAAGAAGGAATTCAAATTTACAATAGCAGAACTTTTGTAAAAATTGAAGATAATGATGGAAATGCTTCTGGGATAGTGTGTCAGGAAGTTGAAGATTTCCACTTTGATGAAAATAAGAAATTGATATTAAATATAAAAGAAAACTCAGAACATTCAATCAAAGGTGAAATGATAATTTTTGCAACAGGCCAAAGAGCGGACCTTGGAGTATTTAAAGAAATCGAGCTTAACGGAAGAGGCTTAGTAAATATTGACGATTGTTATAAAACTAATGAAGATGGAATCTTTGCTGTTGGAGATGCAGTGACAGGAACAGCATCTGTAATTCAGGCAATAGCAGGAGCAAGAAAAGCTGTATCAAGTATTGATAAATATTTAGGTGGAGATGGAGTTATAGATGAAGTCTTATCATCTGAACAGCCTTTAGATCCAATGATAGGAATGGAAGAAGATTTTGCTAAAAAGGAATGTAGTCATTATAAATGTGTTCCGGTTGATAAAAGAATAAATAATTTTAATTTAATGACAGTGGGATTTGATACAAAAACTGCACAATGTGAGGCTTCTAGATGTCTTCAATGTGATTTGCGTCCAAAACTTACAAAGGCAAAATTCTGGACTGAATATAAGGTGAAGTAAAGGTGGTGAAAAAATGCTAGCAGAAAATATAAAAATATCAGGACATGGAATAAAAGATACTAATCTCATAGATAGATGGCAAAGCAGGGAATGGGAAGAATTAGCGTGTCTTTTTATTGAAGATAATAGTCAAAGTGAAAATATGAGATATTTATTAGAACAGCACATAAGTAAGGTTATTGATGGAATTAAAAGATGCCAAAAGGAATTAGGAATAGAAAAAGTTAAAATTTATCTTAGTGAATGTTATAGTAATTTCAAAATGCAATTAGAATCATATGAAATAGAAGTAGTGCTAGTTGGGAATAAGAAAGCTTTTGAAAAAGATGTATTTAATGAAATAACATTAGTACATAATGCAGAAACAATGTAGCACTTAAGAATTCATTGGAAGAAAATTATATCCCTAAAAAGATTATTTCAATAACTGGAGATGTTAAAAACTCTGGAATATATGAAATTCCATTTGGAACATCTTTAAGGCAAATTATAAGTGAATATGGCGGCGGAACTGAATCTGAAAAAGCAATAAAATTTGTGCAGGTAGGCGGAAATACAGGTGCTGTTTTCACAGAAGAAGAATTAGACACTCCATTCTTATATTCAAACTTGATGGAAAATGGGACAATGTTAGAAGTATCAAAAATAGAAGTTTATAATATAGATACGTGTGTTGTGAATTGGGTAACTCAAAAAATGCTAGATAACAGCAAAGAGACATGCGGGAAATGCGTATATTGCAGGGAAGGGATTTACCAATTATACAAAATCATTAAGGATGCAACTGAAGGAAAAGGTAAAGAGAGTGACATTAATTTAGCTATCCAGTTAAGTGAAACAATCAAAATCGGAACCTTATGCGATTTCGGAAGAACTGCTTCTAATCCATTATATACAGCTATTAATAAATTTAGAGATGAATTTGAAAAACATATTGATAGAAAAATTTGTAGTACACTAAATTGTATAGCTTATGCTAATTATTTTATAGATCCAAAGGTTTGTAATGGGTGTGGCGATTGTATGGATTGTCCTCAAAAAGCAATCAAAGGTGGAAATAATTTAATTCATATAATTGATATGGATTGTTGTGATAAATGCAAAAAATGCGAAGAGATATGCAGCGTAAAGGCAGTAAAGAGATATAGCTCAGTAAAACCTAAATTGCCAGCAGAACCAATAGAAGTTGGGAGCTTTGATGAAGGTGCTTTAGGCGAAAAGAAAGGCCTTGGACTTGGAAGAAGACGAAGAAAATAGCTCATAATCAAAAATTAATATATATTTTTAATCAATAATTAAATTTGGGAGGTAACAAATATGCGTGAAATGGAATCAGATGTAATTATCGTAGGTGGAGGAGCATCAGGGCTTGCAGCAGCAATTGCAGCTGCAGAACAAGGAGCTGAAGTTATAGTATTTGAAAAAGCAAATACTACTGGTGGATGTGCTAATATGGCAATGGGTCTTTTAGGAGTAGAGACTAAAATGCAAAAGGAAAGACTTGTTGATTGCACAAGAGAGGGAGCATTTCAAAAATTCATGGATTATACTCACTGGAGATCAGATGCAAGGCTTGTAAAAAATTATATTTATAAATCAGCAAGTACAATTGAGTGGCTAGAGGCTATGGGTGTAAAATTTGCGCTACCATCAAAATATTTCCCAGGTTCAGAAGCAACTTGGCATATTGTTCAGCCAAAGACAGGAGCACCTGGACTTAGAGCAGCTGCAACAATGATTAAAGCAATGACAGACAGAGCAGAAGAATTAGGTGTTAAAATCTGTTTAGAATCACCAATTCAAAGTTTAATAAAAGATGATGGTGAAGTTATAGGAGTAGTTGCAAAGGATAAAGATGGTGAAATTGAAGCATATGGTTCAGCTGTAATTATTGCTACAGGCGGATTTGGAGACAGTCCTGAATTTATTAATAAGTATACAAAATTCGAATGGGGAAAAGATTTATTTTCGTATAGAATTCCAGGACTTACAGGTGATGGAATCAGCATGGCATGGGATGCTGGAGCTGCAAGAGATAGAATGGATATGGAATTAGTTTTCTTTGCACCTAATACAGGTGGATATGCTCCAATTGAACTTCCATTTAGACAACCAAATCTTTTCGTAAATCTAGATGGTGAAAGATTCTATGATGAAGCGGTAGTTGAAAATCCAGTATTCTCAGTTAATGCTATCTGTAGACAAAAAAATAGAACAGCTTTCTCTATTATAGACGAAAGTATAATGAAAGAATATGAGAAAAATGGCTTAGACTTAATCAATGTTGTTACTTCTAATATAAGTATGGATGATTTTAAACAAGAAATGAATGATCTTATTAAAAATGGAAATGATGTTTTATTTATAGCAGATTCAATTGAAGAATTAGCAGAAAAAGCAGGAATTGATAAAGAAGGTCTTGCAAAGACATTAAATGAATATAATGAATGTTGTAAATCAACTGATACATTATTTAATAAGAATCCAAAATACCTAAAACCATTAGTTGGTCCAAAATTCTATGCTTTAAAATTTGCTCCAAGTGCATATGGAAGCTTAGGTGGAATTAAAATCAATTATAAGACAGAAGTAATTGACAAAGAAGATAAAGTAATACCAGGATTATTTGCAGCAGGAACAGATGCAAACTCTATCTGTAATCCTGACTATGTGTTTGTACTTCCAGGAAATACTCTAGGATTTGCAGTAAATTCAGGTAGAATAGCAGGAGAAAATGCAGTTCAATATATAAAAGAACACTTTACAGAAGAATAGAAAAGCTTAACTGCTTTTGTGGTGGATTTGAAATAGTATAATTCATCTATTATAGATAGGCAACATATAGTTTAGAATCATGTGATGATTTACCGAAATCATAAATATTTTGATTCCGAAAAGCTATGAAAATATCGCTGAAGGTTCTAAGCAGCAGGTTGCACCCACTTTAGCATGCTCCAACTTTCAGTTTGACAAGCTAAAACGGAACAACCTACAGCTAAGAACCTTTAACAGCTCATTTTCAAATGTTTTCTACACAAATATATTTATGATTTGCTTAAAGTTCAAGCAATTTTGTAAATATGGTTATCTAATAAGTTAAATATTTAAATTGGATATCTATAAGCCCCATGAAAATCTAGAATTTAGATTTTCATGGGGCTTTCTTTTAAAAGATTTATAGAAATACTCTTATTGATAATATTGATTGATTCTGGAATGCCTAGTATTTCTTAAAGTCCAATTTAGTAGAGACTACATAAAAAGATCGTTGTACATAAGTAGTTAGTAAAAAGTATAAACTCTTAGATAAACATGATAAAAAAGTGAAAACATATGATATTTATTTTGCCACTTCTAGAGGTAAATAAGCGACTTTGTTTGCGAGATCTTATGTTATATAATACAGGTGTAAACGATAAGAGGAAGGAGGAAGAGATTAGATGGATAAAGAAAATAGGATAAAACCTAAGCATCATGTTGCACCCAAAACAGGTTTTTTAAATGATCCAAATGGATTAGTACAATTCAAAGGAACATATCATGCTTTTTATCAATGGTTAGAAGAAGTTACACCACAAGGGGCAAAATGCTGGAGACATTGTGTTTCTAAAGATTTAGTTCACTGGGAAGACAAAGGGATAGCATTAAAGCCAGATATGTGGTATGACAAAAATGGATGCTATTCTGGAAATGGAATTGTATTTAATGAAAAAATCTATCTGTTTTATACAGGAAATGTAAGAAAAGAAAATGGAGATAGAGAAACTTATCAATGTTTAGCAACTTCAGAAGATGGAATTACATTTCAAAAACATGGACCAGTTATCTATCTGCCAGAAGGATACACAGCACATTTTAGAGATCCAAAAGTTTGGAAAGATGAAGAAGAAGATATATGGTGGATGATAGTAGGGGCACAGACCAGTGAAAAGAAAGGAAATGTAGCACTTTTTTGGTCAGAAGATTTATACAATTGGAATTATAAAGGCAATTTGCTTCCAGAGACTATGAACTGGGGATATATGTGCGAATGTCCAGATATGATTCGCCTTGGAGAAGAATATATCTTAATTGTCAGCAGGCAAGAGAAGAAGATAGAAAATGGAATAGAAAAAGATAGCTGTCATGCAGTATGGATGAGTGGTGAATTTTCAAAAGAAAAAGGAACATTTACACCATATAAAGAAGGAATTAGAGTAGATGAAGGATTTGATTTTTATGCACCTCAATCTTTTGTAGATGAAAATAAACGAACATTATATATGTCTTGGATGGGGGGCGGTGAATATGACTATCAAATGTCACAGTTATCTGTAAACGATGGATGGCTTCACAGCTTTACATATCCAAGAGAGTTCATATATAAAAATAATTGGTTATATCAGAAACCAATTAAAGAATTACAATCTTTAAGAAATGATAAAATTGAGAAACATATAGAAAATGAAGAAATAAGTCTAGAAGTTAGGGATTACTATAAAGAGATTGAATTCATTTTAGATGATGAAAATGAATTTAATTGTACTATATTAGGAGCGCTTAAACTACATTACAATTCCAATGATAAGATATTAAATATTAAAAGACTTAATTGGCTTACAGGAGAGTTTGATGAAAAATACTTAAATGTTAACGAAAGTTTAAAAATGCTTAGGGTATTTATTGATAACTCATCAGTGGAAATATTTATAAACGAAGGGGAAAAAGTTATTTCTAGCAGAGTGTATTTTCAGGATAATGATATCCGAATAAATTCTAATGGAAAATTAAAACTAAATTTATGGAATTATAAGGGGGAAAATATAAATGAGTGATAATTATGAAAAGATCGCTAAAGAAGTTATTGAAGCAGTAGGAGGCGCAGATAATATTATTTCGGCGGCTCACTGTGCTACAAGATTAAGACTTATTCTTAAAGATAGACAAAAAGTTGATGATAAAGTAGTTGAAGAGATTGAGAAGGTAAAAGGATTTTTCTTTACTTCAGGACAATATCAAATTATTTTTGGTACAGGAACTGTAAATAAGGTATTTGAACAAGTAAGTAATCTTGGCATATCTGGGACATCAAAATCAGAACAAAGCCAAATGGTAGCAGAACAAGGTGACAATAAATTTAAAAGAGCAATTCGTATATTTTCTGATATATTTGTACCAATCATACCAGCAATGGTTGCTACAGGATTGTTTATGGGACTTAGAGGCGTTTTATTACAACAACAGATATTGGCGATTTTTGGATTAACACCAGAAAGCATTCCTAGTTCATTATTAACATTTACTCAAATATTAACAGATACAGCATTTGCATTTTTACCAGTTCTTATTTGCTGGTCATCATTTAAAAAGTTTGGGGGAACACCAATACTTGGTATTATGATAGGACTTATGCTTGTTAGCCCATCACTTCCTAATGGTTGGGCAGTAGCTCAAGGAACAGCTGAACCACTTGTGTTATTCGGTCTTAAGATGTCAGGATATCAGGCATCAGTATTACCAGCTTTCTTTGCAGGATTTATTGGAGCAAAATTTGAGATTTGGCTTAGAAAAAGAATATCAGATACATTTGATTTAATACTTACACCATTTTTGACATTACTTTTTACATTAATTTTTGGATTATTAATTATTGGGCCTATTGCTCATGAAATTGAGGTTTCTCTTGTATACGTTGTAACAATGTTATTTACATTACCTCTTGGATTAGGTGGATTAATTTGGGGAGGAATATCTCAATTAATAGTAGTTACAGGAATTCACCAAGCATTAAGTGTTGTTGAAATTCAGATGCTGGCTCAAACAAACTGGAATCTTGTAAATCCTATAGGTTCTTGTGCAATAGCTGCACAGGCTGGAGCAGCATTTGCAGTAGGTATGAAAACAAAGTCTAAAAAAATCAAAGCTTTATCTTTTCCATCAGTAATATCAGCACTTTTAGGAATTACAGAACCAGCTATATTCGGTGTCAATTTAAGATTTGTAAAACCGTTTATAATGGGACTTGTTGGCGGAGGCGTAGGTGGATTTTTAGCTTCATTATTTAAACTTAAAGCCACTGGTATGGGGATATCTGCTTTACCAGGAATGCTTCTTTATTTAAATAATCAATTTCCATTATATATATTAGTAATAGCGATTTCTTTTGGAGTAGCCTTTGCGCTAACATTCATGTTTGGATATAAAGATAAAGAAGAGCAGTAAGAGAGGAAGCTTATGAAAAATGAAGAGATAAAAACTCTGTTATCTAAGATGACATTGGAAGAAAAAATAGGACAATTAACACAAATCAGAACAAGTTATTATTATAATTCTAATACTTCAGCAACAGGAACGGTTTCTAAGCTTAAATTTACAAAAGAGCAAAAATGGATGATAGGAACTGTTTTAGGTAAATTAGATGCAAAGATGATGTTTGAAATTCAAAAAGAGTATTTAGACAATAACCGTTTAGGAATTCCTCTACTTTTTATGCATGATATTATACACGGATTTAAGACTATATTTCCTATTCCGCTAGCACTTTCATGTTCATGGGATGAGGAATTAATAGAAAAAACTGCAAGAGTTGCAGCAAGAGAAGGCAGTTCTTCAGGATATCAAGCAACATTTTCGCCTATGGTAGATATAGTCAGGGATCCAAGATGGGGAAGAGTTATTGAAAGTTTTGGAGAAGATACTCTTCTTAATAGTATATTCGGAGTAGCCATGGTTCGAGGATATCAGAATGGTGATTTAAAAGATCCAGATACCTTAATTTCTTGTGTAAAACATTTTGCGGCATATGGAGCTGCAGAGGGAGGAAGAGATTATAATACAGTTGATATTTCAGAATGCAGATTGAGAAATGAATATTTCCCACCTTATTATGAAGCTATAAAAGCTGGAGCAAAATCAATAATGTCTTCCTTTAATGTATTAAATGGAATACCAGCTACTGCTAATACATGGCTCTTGCGCAAAATATTAAGAGAAGAATGGGGATATGAAGGTGTCGTGATCTCCGACTGGGGGCAGTAAAGGAACTAATACCTCATGGCACAGCGGAAAATAGTATAGATGCAGCAAAATTATCATTAAAAGCTGGAATAGATATTGAAATGGCTACTACAGCATATTTTGAAGCTTTACCAGAACTATGCAAAGATAAGAGTATGGAAAAACTATTAGATGATGCAGTAGAGAGAATTCTTTTACTTAAAAATGAGTGCGGATTATTTGAAGATCCATACAGAGGGATTTCTTATGAAAAAGAAAAGGAAACATTGTTATGTAGTGATTTCAGAAAGGTAGCAAGAGAAGCAGCCTCTAAATCTGCAGTGTTATTAAAAAATTCCGATGTATTGCCTTTGGAGCGTAGTAAAAATGTAATATTAATTGGACCATATGCAAGTAGCTCATCAATATTAGGCCCATGGTCTTTAGATGGAGACCTTAATGATGTAATTACAATTGAACAAGGATTAATAAATAAGAATATCAGGCTTGAAGGCGTAGAAACGACATCCTTTAGTGAAATTTCGAAAGAAAAATCAGAGGAAATAATAGAAAAAGCTAAAAGAGCAGATGTTATTGTATTAGCATTAGGAGAAGAAGAAGAAAAGAGCGGAGAAGCAGGATGTGTTAGCAATATAACTCTTCCAGAAGCTCAAATAAGGCTTTTACGTTGTATGAAAAAGTTGAACAAGCCTTTGATAGTTCTTCTAATAAATGGTCGTCCACTAGATCTTACTAATGTAATAGACGAAGCCGATGCAGTTTTAGAGTGCTGGTTCCCAGGAACAGAAGGTGGAAATGCAATTGCAGATATTCTATATGGTGATTATAATCCAAGTGGAAAGCTTACTATGAGCTTTCCAAGAGGAGTAGGTCAAATTCCCGTTTATTATAATAATTTAGCAACAGGGAGACCAAAAGAATTGCTTAAGAACGAAAAAAGATATAAGTCCCAATATTTAGATGTCCCAAATGAGCCACTATTTCCGTTTGGATATGGGCTTGGATATTCGAAGTTTAAGTATGATAATTTAAATATAAGTAAAAAAGAACTAAGCAAAAAAGAGCGAATATCATGTAGTATTAATGTTACTAACATTGGAAAGTATACTGGTATAGAAACAGTACAATTGTATATGAGAGATAAAGTTGCAGATATTTCAAGACCAGTTAAACAGTTAATTAAATACAAACAAATTATGATTAATCCTAATGAAACAAAAACTGTAGAGTTTACCATCGATGAAAAAGATCTTCGCTATTGGAATGGTGAAAATCAATATAAAAGTGATGAAGGATTATTTGAATTTACATTAGGAAAGGATTCTTCAGAAGGAACTTCTTTTGAGATTAGATTAATTAATTAGAATTTAAGCATTTCCCTCATTATTTATGGTGAGGGAAATTCTTTAAAAAATATTTTTAAGAACTGTTAAAATATATATCTATTTTTTCATGTGACCTATCTTTCGTATATAATATAGTAAAGAGTCTTGTACAACAAATATATGGAGGAAAAAATGCATAAAACATATTATCTAATGTTGTAGCAAAAAAAGATGATTATATTATAAAAGTGGAGGATTTATGAAATCAAGACAAGTAATTATGCTTAGAGATTTATTACATAATGAATATGTGCGACCCAATGAATTTATGGAAAAGTTAGGTATCAGCTTAAGGACTGTCAGGATGGAAATACATGAGATAAATGATATATTAAGACATAAAGATATGAGGATAAACTCGTCTTCAGCTAGAGGTTATTTTATTCTTAAGGGAGAGAGAACTCAGTTTTATGAATTTTTAAATAATATGATTTTGAGTTTGAAGAAGGTAGAATTGCCAGAAACACCTGGAGAAAGATTTTTATTTACTTTTATATATTTGACATTTATAAAAGAGCCTATTTCAGTTCAGAACTTAGCAGATATTATGTATGTATCAAAAACAGTAATGATAAAAACTCTAAAGGAAATTGATGAATATTTACGAAATTTTAATGGACTTAATATTGAAAGAACAAAAAAAGGCATCTATTTCCGTGGAAAAGAAAGAAGCATAAGGCATATATTATCTGAAACATTAAATTATAAAACATTTGGATCTATTTTAATGTATAAAGTTTTGAAATTTCAGTTTGGAGAGTCATATAGCAAAATATATGAAATTTTGCAAAAGGAATTACCGGTTATTTTATATAAAAATAATTTGATTCTAATTGATAAATCGGTAGAAGGATTTTTGTTAGATTTATTTATAATGATATATCGTAATAAGGCAGGATTACTTTTAGAACCAGAAACTAGTAGACAGTATCCTCAAGTATTTGAAGATATTATAAATGAAATTGAGGGACTTTTAATTCAAAATGATATTAGAATATCTGAGTGTGATAGAAACTTTTTAAAAGATTGCCTTTTAACTAAAAGAGTATTATATGATGAATGTGTTAAATTGGAGCCAAGAAAAGAAATCGCGGAGTTAACAGAAGAATTTTTATCGATAGTAGATAAAAAATATAATTGTAGCTATTTAAAAAATCCAGAGTTAAAGAAAATGTTAAGCATACATATAGATAAAATGCTTTATCGTTCAGAACAAGGACATTTTGAGCACAATGCATCTATAAGAAATGCAAAGGAATTATATAAGCTTCAAACAGAAATGGCAGATATATTATATAAACTAATTTTTGATAAGTATGGTTATAAGATTCAAGAAGAAGAATTGGGTTTTATTATACTTTATATGGGAGCGTTTGCCCAAACAAAAATAAAAGCAATAATAATAAGTGATATTGGACAAAGTGCAGCTTCGAGCATGGCAAAACAAATCAATAATTACTGTGGTGATAAAATCGAAATCATAGGAAGTTTCTCCTTAAATTATATAAGACAGTATTCCATAGATGTAGATGTGATCTTTACGCCAATACGGTTATTTAATGTTACATTACCAAGTAAAACTAAGATCATTTATATTAACTATGTATTGCAGGAAGAAAATATCAAGAGAATACAGGAATTTTTAATAAACTATCATGGAGGTGTAAATGAAGATTAAACTTATAGCATTGGATTTAGACGGGACAGTATTAAACAGTTGTGGTTATATAAGTGACAAAACTCTTACTGCAATTAAAATGGCGATTGAAAAGGGAGTTCAGGTGGTTTTGGCAACTGGGAGAAGTGTTGGATTAATATGTGATGAGATAAAATCAATAGAGGAAATTACATATGCAATATCTTCAAATGGAGCGGCTGTAGTAAATTTAAGAAAAAATGAAATAGTTTTTTCTAACTTTATTACTATAGATATTTTAAAGAAGATAATTGAAATAATTAAGGATTATCCAATCGTTGTTGAGTTTTATTCTAACGGGAATGCTTATATAGATGAAGAGGTTTTTATAAATCCCGTTAAATATGGATTATCAGAAAAATGCTTAAATCTTATGTCAGACAGTCATAATTTAATAAAGAATATTTTTTCGGTAGTTGATGATAGATCAGAATGTGAATGGATAAAATGTGTAGAAAAAATAAATATTCCATTTTTAAAAGATGATATGAAAAATGAAGTATATAATAGTTTGGTATCTATAAATGATAAAGTTAAAATAACCTCATCTGTAGAGGATAATCTTGAGATTAACATTCATAGCGCAAATAAGGGGGCTGGTCTGGAGAAACTAACTGAATTGCTAGAAATAGATTTGAAGGAAATAGCTGCTATTGGAGATAATAATAATGATATAGAGATGCTTCAGATGGCGGGAATTGGCATTGCAATGGGAAATGCAAGTGAAGATATTAAAGCTAAAGCAGATTTCATTACACTAGACAATGATAAAAATGGAGCGGCAGAGGCAATATTGCGAATTTTAGATAAAAATTTGCAATTTAGTTAACTTATATATTGTATTTATGATTTTCTAAGTGGTGCAAAAGTCTAGAGATAGGAATTAGCGGTGCAATAAATATAGAAAAAAGTAGTTTATAAAAGGAAGGCTGGAAAATATGTTTAATTTATTTAATAGGACAAAGTTCAAAATAGTGTCACCAACGGAGGGAAAACTAAAGCCAGTAACATCTGTAATAGATGAGGTATTTGCGTCTAAAGCTTTAGGTGACGGTTTTGCAATTGAGCCTAAACAAGGTGTTGTGTATTCACCTATAGTTGGTGTAGTATCAATGATTTTTCCAACTTTGCATGCAATAGGTCTAAAAGCAAATAATGGAGCTGAAATTCTAATTCATGTTGGTATTGATACAGTCAAACTCAATGGTAAAGGATTCAAAACATTTGTTAGAGAAGGGCAAAAGATAAAAATAGGTGATAAGCTTTTGGAATTTGATATAGAAGAAATAAAAGATAAAGTTCCATCAACTGATGTGATAGTTATATTTACTAGTGGCGAGATATGTGAACTGGTTAATGGCGATATACAGGTTGATGCAGGACAAGCTAACATAGTCAATATTGTTAAGTAAGGTAATGAGGGATAAAAGTTCTGTGAAATAGAATGTTTATAACGGATATGGAACTAAATTATGCGTATTCGATTTTAAAGATTATGCTTTGGGCTGTAGATAAATTTGTGTAAAAACGAAATCTATCTACAGCCTCTTTTATTGATATATTTTTATTTTTGATTAGGCTTTAGTGCGTTTTCAATAGCCTTTAAAATTGTTTTACTGCTATTTGTTGCTCCTGAAATAGTATCTACTTGCAAACTTTGTGCTTTAACTACCATGTCTGGAATAACCTCTGCAGGCTTGCCTCTATCGGTTTTATGTTCTAGTAAATCTATATTTTCAATCTTGTGATTTTTAACTGTAACTGAAACTTTTGCGCTAATTAAATTAACATCGTATGAACCAATATATTTTCCATCGGGAATCTTCAATAAATCTACGTTGTTAATTGTTAATCCTTTAATTGTTTTTTGATAATTTCTAACAGAGATTAGATATTTTCCTCCA
The DNA here is from genome assembly GCF_002969175.1 of Clostridium sp. MF28. Taxonomy (NCBI): domain Bacteria; kingdom Bacillati; phylum Bacillota; class Clostridia; order Eubacteriales; family Clostridiaceae; genus Clostridium; species Clostridium sp. MF28. The sequence goes on along the minus strand of NZ_CP014331.1, from coordinate 1,593,582 downwards.
ACTATGATACTTATGATAACAATAAGACAAACTACACCTAATAATATTTTCTTTACATTTAACATATAAAATACATCCTTTACTTTTTAATAGATTCTAATAAAAGGCTAATTCCATCTTCTGTTAAATTTATAATATTTCTTTTTCGCATAATAATATTTTATCATAAATTTCCAAATTATTGGGTTTGAGACTTTAAAGATAAATTATTGTTGCATTTTTTTATTATGATTAAGAATAGCTAGAAATTAGGGAATTAGTTAAGTTCTTATACAGTTTATTAGCTTATGGATTCTCTATACATAATATGAAATATTTAATTTATTTTCATGTGCCTTATATGATTCAGTTATAATATGATTAGTCTGAAAATGAAATAGAATTTGTACAAAAATGATAACAAATATATTTTGATATAACTTATAATCAAAGTGTAAATATTTACAAAGCGGTTATAGTATATCATGAAATGGGGGAAATATGAGTTCATATATTTTTGAAACAATTGAGCATGAAGAGAAATATCCAGCAAAGGTGTTTGTAACATCAATTGAACATTCTAGTTTTCATTGGCATTATGATTATGAATTAATTTTAGTTCTGAAAGGATCCCTAATAGTAAATGCAAGCCCCAAGATAACGGTTTTGGAAGCAGGGGATATTGTGTTATTAAATTCAAAAGCAGTACATGAATTACAACGTACTAAGGAAGAGAATTTATGCTTATTTATTCAGATGAATGAGAATTTATTCAAAAATACAAAAGATGATAATAGATCGTATTATTTTTACTTAAACAGCAAGCTTAATGATAAAAAGCCTAAGAACGGATATGATGCATACGTTGCTAATGCTGCTAAAATTGGACTTGAAAGTCAGAGTGATGAAATATTTAACACTTATAGGGTAAAATCTTTAGTTTATATGTTAATAGCGGACTTATTTGAATTCACATTATATGATATTCATCAAAAAGCTGTAGATTTGAAAGAAACAGAAAACACAGAATTGCTCATGCAGGTAATAAACTTTATCCAAAAAAACTGTACAAAAGATACAGTATTAGATGAACTATATAAATTTATAGGCTTGTGCGAGAAATCAGTTTATCGTTTCTTAAAGGCAAACATTGGATTATCACCTAAAGATTTAGTACTTAGCAGCAAAATAGAGGCTTCTAAATATATGCTTAAGTTTTCAAACAAGTCAATTAGCTTTATAGCAAATGATTGTGGCTTTTATTCTGAAAGTACTTTTTACAGAGCTTTTAAAAAAGAAATAGGTGTGACCCCTGCTGAATACCGAAAAAGTGGGGCAAGTTTAAATGCGGATCCTAATGTACAAGGCTATTTGCGTTTTGATTTTAAAGAATCTATTAATTTATTAGAAAAATATTGTAAAGGAGATATGTAAAAATGAAATGTACTAAATTAAAAAGATTATCTTATACTGAAAAGGCAAAGGAAATAGTTAACTCTTTAACTTTAGAAGAAAAGGTTTCCTTAATGGGTGGAAATGTTACTCTTAATGATATGCTCTCTGATTTGAGAGATGCTGATGAGCAAAAACATTATAATAGTTATCCTTATCCAGCAGGAGGAATAGAGAAGAATAATGTGCCTCCTATGCTTTTCTGTGATGGGCCAAGGGGTGTAGTTTGTAGTGCAGGAAAAAGCACATGTTTTCCAGTATCAATGCTTAGAGGTGCAACATTTGATACAGCATTAGAAGAAAAAATAGGTAATGCTATAGGTAAAGAAGTTCATGGGTATAAAGGTAACTTATTTGCAGGAGTATGTATTAATCTTCCGTATAATCCAGGCTGGGGAAGAAGCCAAGAAACTTATGGTGAAGAATCTTTTCACTTAGGGGAAATGGGACGAGCATTAGTTAAAGGTGTACAAGACGAAAATGTAATCGCATGTGTAAAACATTTTGCTTTTAACCAAATGGAAATTTCCAGATTTAAGGTAAATGTTGAATGTGATAAACGTACTGAGAGAGAAGTATTTCTTCCTCATTTTAAGAAATGTGTTGAAGCAGGTGCAGCAGCTATTATGAGTTCTTATAATTTATATAAAGGAACTCATTGTGGACATCATGATTACTTATTAAATCAAGTATTGAAAAAGGAATGGGATTTTGATGGATTTGTTATGAGTGACTTTATCTGGGGAGTCAGAGATACGGTTGAAGCAGCTAATGGCGGACAAGATATGGAAATGTGCTGTACTCAGTTTTTTGGAGATAAATTAGTAGCGGCAGTAAAAAACGGACAAGTAAAAGAAAGTAAAATTGATGAATCTGCATTACGTATCGTGCGTACATTGCTAGCATTTGAAGATGCTTATTCAAATGAATATGATGAGAGCGTAATTGGATGTGAAGATCACATTAAACTTGCACTTCAGGCAGCAAGAGAGGGGATTACATTAATTAAGAATGAAAATAATGTATTACCATTAAGCAAAGATAAAGCAAGAAAAATTGTTGTGTTAGGAAAGTTAGGCGATAAGGAAGTAATAGGAGATCACGGTTCAAGTCAGGTAAGACCAGCTTATGTTATAACACCATTACAAGGAATTGCAAATGCAGCACCTAAAGCGCAGGTTGTATATTATAATGGCGAAAATTTGGAACATGCAAAAGAATTAGCTAAAGATGCAGATGCAGTTATATTTGTAGTTGGATATAACTATGACGATGAAGGTGAATATATATCAGAAGATGAATTTGAATCTTACACAGGAGCAGTAGGTGGCGATAGAAAAAATTCGTTAGGTCTTCATGAAAATGAAATTAAATTAATACAGGAAGTAGGTCCTGTTAACACCAATTCTATAGCCGTGTTAATTGGTGGAAATATGATAATGATGGAAGAGTGGAAAGAAAGCGTTGGAGCTATAATGATGGCATATTATCCAGGTATGGAAGGCGGAACTGCAATAGGAGAGATTATATTTGGAGATGTTAATCCAAGTGGAAAACTACCATATGTAATTCCATTTAAAGAAAGTGATCTTCCACAAGTAAATTGGGATACAACATCTCAATGGTATGATTACTATCATGGATATACAAAGTTAGAAAAGGAAGGCATAAAACCATCTGTACCATATGGATTTGGACTATCTTATACTAAGTTTGATTTTAGTGATGCAAATTTTGATGCATCTGATGATAGTGTTATCGCTAAATGTACTGTTAAAAATATAGGAAAAATGGCAGGGGATGAAGTCGTACAAATGTATGTCGGATTCAAAAATTCATCTGTAGAGAGACCTGTAAAATTGTTAAGAGGTTTTGCTCGTGTAAATTTACAGCCAGGAGAAAGCAAGGAAGTTACAATAACTTGCCCTAAAGAGGAGCTTTGCTGGTATAATCCAAAAACAGAACAAATGGAATTAGAGAAAATGGAGTATGAGGCGTATATAGGAAGCAGCAGCGCAGATTCAGATCTACACATGGGAAAAGTTACATTGTAATTGTCTCAAATACAAATGAAATGACAGAGTGAAAAGTATTAGTTTAATGATAGTTAATATTAGTTGGTTGATTAGTTAATATTAACTGTACATAAAAATATAATTACTTTACTCTGCCATATCAAGTCATATTTTTATAATATATAAGTTTTAATTAGAATTCAATGCTTTTTGAATAGGAATTATTGAAAACTCAAAAAAATTTCAGCATTTATTATTTATTGATAAATGTGCATCATTAATTAGAACATATATATTCTTGGAGTAATCGTTTAATTACTTTATATATTGAGTACTATGAAAGGAATGAGTATTTTTATGGAAGAAAAAATTAATTTAAAAGAAAAGATTTCTTATTCAATAGGCGATGTAGGATGTAACTTTGTGTATGTGCCAATTACTTCCTTTTTGATGATATATTATACTAATAGCGTTGGACTTGGAGTAGCAGCAGTTGGGACACTAATGCTGATTGCGAGACTTTTAGATGGTGTAACAGATTTATCAATTGGAGCACTTATTGATAAAACTAATACAAGGTGGGGGAAAACAAGACCTTGGATTTTATGGAGTGCACCATTTATGGGGATTGGTTTGATATTATTGTTTAATGTTCCTATGGGGCTCAGCAATGGTGGAAAGCTGATTTATGCATATATCACTTATATATTTTTAGTGTCAATTGTATACACGGCCTCAAATTTGTCATATTGCACATTGCTATCAAGAATATCAAGTAACATACAAGAACGTTCAGTTTTGAGCTCAATTCGATTTGTTTTTGTTATTTCATTTACTATTATATTATCAATGATTACAAATCCATTGGTTGAAAAGTATGGATGGTCAAAACTTGCAGTTATTTATGGAATAATTTCATGTGCATTTCTATTCATAACATTTGCATTTACAAAAGAAAGAAATCAGGATGAAAAGGGAGAAAAATTCAAGTTAAAAGTAGGAATTGGTTCCTTGATGAAAAATAAATATTTTTTACTTATAGCGATTATGTTTATTATTATTTATACAGATATGGGGTTATTTTCAGGAGCTACTCTTTATTATACAACTTATGTATTAAATAATGCTAATTTAATGGGGATGCTTACTTTAGCACTTTATGCACCTATGATAGTTGGATTTGCACTTTTACCTAAGTTCATAAGTAAATTTGGTAAATGGAAAGTTATGATGTTTGGATTTCTAGTGAAATTAGTAGGTGTTATTATTATGGCAATTAATCCTGCTTCTTATGAGCTTGTTATGGCAGGAAGCATTATAAAAGGGTTTGGTATGGCGCCTCTAATAGTTGGAATTTTCGCAATTGTTGCAGATGCTGTAGATTATGGAGAATGGAAAACAGGAATACGTGCAGATGGATTAATTAACAGTTGTGTAAGTTTTGGAATGAAATTAGGGGGTGGCCTTGGTACTGCAATTCTCGGATGGATTCTTGACTTTGGAAAATATAATGGAACAGCTGCTGTACAGACAGGAGCTGCAATAAAGGCAATTAATATTTCATTTATATACTCAGGAATTGTATTTACCATAATTGGATTAATTGTAATGTATTTTATAAATATGGACAAGTTTTCAAATAAAATGGTAACTGAACTTAATATTAAGAGGACTTCTAAATTTGTAGGGGTAGACTAATTCTAATTATTTTAGATGGCGGACATATGAGAATATTTCCATACACATAATGTTCAGCAAGTAATAATCAAATTGTAGTGGCGGAGAAGTAGTTTATTAGCTTACCAAATGTCTTGACTAGATGTTTAGTTAAGTAAAAATATAAGTGTTATTGCTTAAAAACTTGTATATTAATAATTAATTTTCTTTTGAAATATTTATGTATAGACCCTTGTTTTCATTGCTGTTTACAAACGCAATTAAAACAAGGATTTATCATAAATATTTTTTTGTTTTTTAGGAACTCCTTATGAAGGCAAGATCTTCAAAAAATATAATGGAAATAATTTTATTTAATAAGTATTACCACAAATTTCAAGATAATGTCCCCTAATGTAAGGTTGACAAATTTTACTGATGAATATAAAATAAATACCGACAGCAAATGAAAAACATTATCATTTGAATATAAAAATCAAATAAATATTAATTCAATAAAATACATAACAATTAGGAGGATTATCATGAAATTAAAAGGAATAACTACGATTATTCTTGCTTGTACTTTATTAATAACGGGATGCTCAAGTGGAGCGGCTAAAAATGAAGATAAATCTAATGTGGGACAAAGTGCGACTGTAACGTATCCACTTACTATTAAACATGCTTTTGGTGAAACAGTAATTGAAAAACAGCCAGAAAAGGTCGTTACAATTTCTTGGGGAAATCAGGACGTACCATTAGCATTAGGAGTTGTACCAGCAGGTGTATCTAAAGCTAACTATGGAAAAGCAGATGAAAATGGTTTATTACCATGGACAGCAGAAAAATATAAAGAGTTAGGCGTGGACAAACCTGTTACTTTTGACGATGTAGATGGTTTAGACTATGAAGCTATCAGTAATGCTAAGCCAGATGTTATATTAGCTGCATATTCAGGAATAACGCAAGAGGAATATGATTTATTAAGTAAAATTGCGCCTGTTGTAGCATATCCTAAACTTCCTTGGCAAACATATTGGCGTGATCAAATATCAATTAATTCAACTGCAATGGGTAAAAAAGATGAAGGAGACAAATTGGTTTCAGATTTGGAAAAGCAAATAACAGAAAAAACTAGTAAGTATCCTAAGCTTAAAGGTAAAAAGGCCGTTTTCTGTTACTTTAATCCAGCTGACTTAGGTAAATTTTATATATATCTTCCAACAGATCCTCGAGCAGCATATTTAACTGATTTAGGATTAGAATTACCAGAGAGTGTTAAAAAGCTTGCGCAGACTTCAGATAGTTTTGCTCTTGAAATTAGTTCAGAAAATATTGATAAATTAACAGATGTAGATGTAATAGTAACGTATGGAAATGACACATTAGTAAAACAATTGCAATCAGATGCCCTACTTGGAACAGTTCCAGCAATAAAAAGAGGATCAGTTGCCGTAATAGAAGATGGATCAGCACTTGCAGCATCTTGTACTCCTACTGCCTTATCAATTCCAGCAACAATAGATGAATATCTAAAAATAATTGGAGAGGCAGCAGATAAAGCATAATGAGATTTAGAAAGACAGTAGGAATATATTTAGGTAGTATTTTTTTACTAGGTATATGTGTAGTAATATCACTGGCATTTGGGTCAAAAAACATAGGAATTAGTCAAGCAATAAATGCTTTATTAAATAGTGACGATACGTCTTTTGCTGCATTAGTTGTTCGAGAACGTGTTCCAAGAACAATTTTTAGTATTATGGCAGGAGCTTCTCTTGGAATATCGGGGGCTCTTATGCAATCAATCACTAGAAATCCAATAGCAGACCCAAGCATTTTAGGAGTTAATACAGGTGCATCTTTATTTGTTGTAATTGGAATAGCATTTTTTAATATAAATTCAGCTAACGAGTATATCTGGATTGCACTAGTTGGAGCAGGAATCACATCAATATTTGTTTATACTATAGCTTCCATTGGCAGCGGAGGTATGACACCAATAAAACTTGCTTTGGCAGGCTCAGCTACTAGTGCAGTTTTAACCTCTTTAGTAAGTGTAATAATACTTCCTAGAAGTGAGGTTATAGATGCATATAGATTTTGGCAGGTCGGAAGTGTAAGTGGTGCAACTTGGGAGAGTATTGACTTAATGTTACCATTTTTAATAATTGGATTAATAATAAGCATAATATCAGCACCAGCATTGGATATTTTAGCTTTAGGAGATGAGGTTGCAACTGGTCTTGGAGTAAATATAGGAATTATTAGGATTATATGTGCAATTGCAGGGGTTATACTATGTGGTGCAACCACAGCAATTGCAGGCCCCATAGGATTTGTAGGTTTAATGATTCCTCACAGTATACGTCTCATTTTTGGCTCAAATTTAAGAGGTTTAGTGCCCATGTCAGCTATTGGAGGAGCGGTGCTTTTAACAATTTCAGATGTTTTGGGAAGAGTAATTGGAAGTCCTGGTGAACTTCAGGTGGGAATTATTACTGCATTTTTAGGAGCACCAATTCTTATTATCATTGCAAGGAAAGCGAAGGTGAGGGCTATATGATAAAAACTACTCACTCTATGATAAAAGAAGGTTATATAAAAAGAAAAAAACGCATGATCAGCGTTAATATAATTCTCTTTGCTTTAACATTAGGTCTTTGCGGAGTTATGCTTTTATATGGAAAAACTAATTATTCATTAAGTACAGTTATAAGAGTACTTAGTGGGGAAGAGATACAAGGCGCTGCATTTACTATAGGAACCTTGCGTTTACCAAGAATGCTTTGTGGACTTTTAGCAGGGCTAGCCTTTGGAATTGCAGGAAATACATTTCAAACTATGCTTAGAAATCCACTAGCTAGTCCTGATATCATAGGAATAAGTTCAGGGGCTAGTGTGGCAGCGGTATTTTGTATATTAGTTCTTCACATGAGTGGAAGCGGTGTTTCTATTGCAGCTGTGATTTCAGGAATTTTGGTTTCAACACTTATATATATGTTCTCTAAAGGTTCAGGATTTTCAGGCGGCAGATTAATACTTATAGGAATTGGAATGCAAGCAATGTTAAATGCCCTTATATCATTTTTGCTGGTTAAGGCTTCAGAACACGATGTCTCAAAAGCACTCACATGGTTAAATGGTAGCTTAAATGGGATGAGTATGAAAGATGTCCCAGGCTTACTTGTGGTCGTTATTATATTTGGAGTTATTATTTTATGTTTAACTAATTATCTTCAAATATTAGAATTAGGAGATGAATTTGCAACAACACTAGGTATTAAAATAAATTTAATAAGAATCACACTTATCTTAAGTTCAGTATTTTTAATTGCTTTTGCAACGGCTGTTACAGGGCCTATAGCCTTTGTTGCATTTTTATCAGGTCCAATTTCAGCAAGACTTGTTGGGTTAGGTTCGCCAAATGTTTTAGCATCAGGTTTAGTTGGAGCATTATTAGTACTTGGAGCAGATATGATTGGCCAGTTTGTATTTAGTACAAGATTTCCTGTAGGTGTAATTACAGGAATTTTAGGAGCACCATATATGCTATTGCTTCTAATAACTATAAACAGAAGGGGGCAAGCATAATGAATGAAAAACAACAATTGCTTGAAGCAAAAAATTTAGTAACTGGGTATGAAAAAAAGATTATAGTTGATGGAATTGATATAACTATTCCAAGTAATAAAATCAGTGTTATTATTGGTGCAAATGCATGTGGTAAATCAACTTTGCTAAAAACACTTGCAAGGCTCATTAAGCCAATTTCGGGAGATGTTGTAATTGACGGCAAAAAAATAACTTCAATGCCTTCTAAAAAATTGGCACAAGTTTTGGGACTGCTTCCACAATCACCAGTAGTTCCAGAAGGTATAACAGTCTGGGACTTAGTTTCAAGAGGTAGATTTCCATATCAAGCATTTTTAAAAAGCATGGATAAAAGTGATTTTGATGCAGTAGAAGAGGCACTTGAAATAATGGGAATAACAGATCTTGCTAATCGTAGTGTAGATGAATTATCTGGAGGGCAGCGTCAAAGGGTTTGGATAGCTATGGCGCTAGCTCAGCAGACCGATATACTTCTTTTAGATGAACCAACCACATATCTTGATATTGCTTATCAAGTAGAAATCCTTGATTTATTGACAGATTTAAATCGCAAAAGAGGAACTACTATTGTAATGGTACTTCATGATATAAATTTATCTGCTAGATATGCAGATTATATATTTGCTCTTCGAAAGGGAAAATTAATTGGGAAAGGTGAACCATCAAAGGTTATAACTTCGGAATTAATCAATGAAGTATTTGGATTAGATTGTGTGGTAATACAAGATCCAGTATCTAATTCACCTTTTATAGTGCCAAGAGGAAGGCATCATGTTAATATATAAATAATTGAGATAGATTTGTGCTAATTGATGAGCAAGGCATTTGCAAACTAAGAGCTTTGAGGAGTTTTTTAGAGGAATTAAATCCAAATCTATCATGTAATGCATTGTATATCAAAACGATATAAAATTTATTTATGAATTTTAAGGGGCATGATTTGCCCTATACATAAAGCCCACGATAATTTTTGATTGTCGCGGGTTATTTTTATGAGAAATGTTTATCTATGAAATTTCATTTTATAGCTGAAGAAGAGTTAAAATAGCGTTTTAACTAGAGGTTTTCAGCTGGATAATGAAATGAATTATTTAGTTGGTAGGATGTATTATAAAATTACCTTTTAAAGCAAAGTGATAATAGTTTTGATGTAGTATATTTTAATCCTATGTTTAAAGAACCAAATAAAAAGCCGGCATCAGTAAATTCATTTAGGTATTTTGCGGATCACAAAGGATTAACAAAGGGGATTTTAATGAAAACTCTTAGGGTTTGTAAAAAAAGAGTTGTTATCAAAGAAAGGCAAGGTTCTAATGATTTTGAAAAGCTAGGAATAGAAAAATATTATGGAGGTAAGAAAAGCAGTTCAATTATTTATGGGGTAATTGAAAAAACAACCAATTTAGATATGAAGGATAAATGAGCTAAATAATTGATACCTATAGATCGGATTAGAAATGTAGAAAAATAAACATATATATGCGTATTGAGTACAAATAATGAGTTATATTAAAATATTTACAAAAATAAAGATATAAATTATGGAATAATAGAAGGGAAAATGAAAAAAAGAACGAATTTTATAATTAAAGTATGTATTTGTTGAAAAATAAATTTATTAAAAATAAAAGTTATCATAATGAAGGGAGGTATTTTTAATCCGTAATTTTAGAAAATTATAAATTATTATCGTCATTGATTAAGAACGCAAAATATAATACGATTAAATGCTTTTAAATTAGCTAAAGTATAAAGGGGGATAAGTCGATGAAGAAAATCTTTTACCCTGGAATTAAACTTATGAATAAATTAAAGTATTCAAAAAAGTTTCTACTAATACTTACAATATTTCTAATCCCGATTTTAGCAGTTCTTTCTTTCTTTGTTCATCAGCTAAATGGTGATGTGAAGATTAGTGAAAATCAGATTAAAGGATTGAATTATATTAATGCTACAACATCCTTTGTACGGCATGTTCAACAACATAGAGGATTAACGTCAGTGTTACTTAGTGGAAATAAATCCACTGAAGAACAAGTAATTCAAAAAGAACAAGAAATAAAAAATGATATAGTAGCTATAAACAAATTAGACGAAGATTATGGTAAAGAACTTGGTACAACAAATGAATGGGCAAGTATAAAAATTGATTGGTCTTCATTAGAAATAAAAGATAATAAGTCTGCACTCAGTGAATTAACAGCAAAACATACTGCTTTAATAAGTAAAATACTTGATTTTAATGGTAGCATTGAAGATAGTTCAAATCTGATATTACAAAAACAGTTAGACAGATATTATTTGGTAGATACCATCGTAAATAATCTACCAATGGTTACAGAAAATCTTGGATTGTCTAGAGCTGTTGGATCTGGAGTTGCAGGAAGAAAGTCAATAACAGATGATGAAAGATTTAAATTAGTATACGTGACTAAAGCAGCTACTATTAATTTGAATGCATCTATAAAAGGACTTGATGAAGTATATAAAACTAAGCCAGAAATAAAGGACAAATTAAGTGGAGAGATTACAGGAGCTTTTAACAATTCAAAGGAAATAATTGATATAGTTAATAAAGAACTTTTGGAAACAAATAGTATAACGATTGATTCAACAGAATATTATAATAGGGCTACAACGGCTGTAGATAGTATTTATACTTTAATACATGGTGAATCTACAGAGTTAATGAACATATTACAGCAAGATAATGCTTATACAGTTAAGATTAGATTTTTCGTTTTAGTTATTTCGGTGCTAACAATCTTAAGTTTAATTTATCTATTCGTAGCATTTTATTATGGAATAAGAGGAACTATAGAGTCAATTGAAGAATCAACACACAAAATTTCAGAGGGAGAGCTTAACGTACATATTACTCATGATGTAAAAGACGAGACGGTTTTGATAATTGATGCTCTAAATAATATGACAAAATCTTTTTCTCAAATTATTGTAGCAAGTAAAAATGTTTCAAGTGATGTAATCGATTCAGCAGAAAATCTAGCAAAAACTACAGAACAAACAGCTAAGGTTGCTAATATAATTACTAATTCTATTCAAAATGTTGCAACAAAATCTGAAGAGCAATTACAAATTTCAGAAGACGCATCTGTTGCGATAGAAAAAATGTCAAAAGACATAGAATATATCGCAAAAAATTCTAATGAGGTTTTAAAAGCTTCAAGGCAAGCAGACGAGTTTGCAGAAAAGGGAAATGTATCTATATTAGAGACAGCTAATATGATAAATAATATAAATAACTCAGTAATAGAATCTAATTCTACCATTTATGCGTTGGGAAAAAAATCAAAGAGCATAGGTGAGATTATTGACACTATTACATCTATTGCAGAACAAACAAATTTATTGGCTTTGAATGCATCAATTGAAGCGGCTAGAGCTGGCGAAGGAGGAAAAGGTTTTGCAGTAGTTGCAGAGGAAGTTGGAAAGCTTGCAGAACAGTCATCTAATTCTGCTAGAGAGATTTCTAAAATTATACATTCGATACAAAAAGAGAGCATGGAGTCCATAAACAATATGGATAATGTTACGAAAAATGTTCAGGAAGGACTAAAAGTAGTAAATGAAACAGGAGAGACCTTTCAAAAAATTATATCATCTGTAAGAAATATAACAAAACAGATTAGTGAAGTAACAGCGGCTTCTAAAAATATATCAAATAATTCAGAAAAGGTAACGGCTACTGTTAGGGCAGTAAGTCAAATAGCTGTTGAGTTCTCTGAGAGTGCACAAGAGGTAGCATCGGCTTCAGAAGAACAATTAGCTTCTATTGAAGAAGTATCTTCATTAGCAAGTTTACTTAATGAAAAAGCTGATGAATTAGAAAAGATTATTCAAAAATTTAAGGTTTAAGGTGCTTGGTACTTTTTAATTGTGCCTAAATAATAATTGAAACTCACGGAAATCAATATCTGATTTTCGTGAGTTATTTTTATGCGATATATACATCTTTTTATAATTGAAATACTTAAAAATTATCACTTATTGAGTTATTAGGTGAGATTAAAAAGCTTCTAAATTTTGGCATTAAGTTTCTTATAAATTTCTTTTAAAGCGTATCATATGATACGGAGTCTAGCGGGAAAGTGTAATATAATACTTATAAGAAGTAAATGAGAATGAATTTCAAAGGAGGGTGTTATGAATAAGTTAGGAATAGATATTGGTTATTCAACTCTTAAGTATGTTTACTTAGATAATAATGATAATTTAATTGAAAGTAATTATATATTCCATAAAGGAAATATTAATAAATATTATAGTGAGTTAATTGAGAAGGTTAAAGCAGTTAATAAAGAATCAAATATGGTTATTGGGATAACAGGAAGTTTATCATCAAGAATTAATTTAGATAAAAAATATCATATCAATAATAGTATTTCTCTTATTGAAGGAGCTTTATTTAAAAATAAGAATGTTAAATCTATTATTGAACTTGGTGCACAAGAAACAAAATATATTACAGATATAGACGTTAAAAATGTAAAATTCTTTATGAATACAAGCTGTGCAGCTGGTACAGGTTCTTTTTTAGAAGAGCAGGCTTCAAGATTATCTATAGATATAAAAGATATATCAGCCTACACAGAAAAAGCTACAGAAATTCCTAGAATAGCTGGAAGATGCAGCGTTTTTTCAAAGACTGACATGATACATCATATGCAGGATGGAGTGAAAGTAGAGGATATATTACAAGGATTATGCCATGCACTTGTAAGAAATTATAAAGCAAATGTTCTTCAGAAAAATAAACTTAATAAACCAATCATGCTTTCTGGTGGGGTAATACATAATAAAGGAGTAGTTAAAGCTCTAAAGGATGTATTAAAGTTAGAAGACGAAGACATTATAATTGAAGAAAATTTTGAGTTACTAACATGTTTTGGTGCTTGCAAGATAGCAGAAGAAAAAGGATTAATTATAGATGTAAATAAACTTAGCTCTTCTGAAAAATTAATTATAGAAAAGCCTAAAAATAGCTTATTTGAAAAATTAGATAAATTCGGAGTAAATGATAGCTTAAATAAGCATACTTGTATAAACAATAATTTAAAAGAAGGTTACTTAGGCGTTGATATTGGATCAACAAGTATCAATTTTGTTGTTATTGATGAAGCTAACAACGTGATTGATTATATTTATACAAAAACTAATGGAAAACCAAAAGAAGTTGTTACTGAATATTTTGATATATTAAAGGAAAGATTAGGACAAGACTTTAAATTCAAAGGAATAGGTACAACTGGTTCTGGTAGAGAGTTTATTGGAAAATTAATTAATGCAGATTTAATTGTAAATGAAATTACAGCTCAAGCAGAAGGAGCTATAAATGTATGTGGTGATGTTGATACCATATTTGAAATTGGTGGTCAGGATTCAAAATATATATGTATAGAAAATAAATTAGTAAAAGACTTTGAAATGAATAAAATATGCGCAGCAGGAACAGGAGCGTTTATAGAAGAGCAGATTAAGAAACTTGGAATAAGTATTAATGAGTTTGGAAAGGTTGCTTTAGAAGGCGATAGCCCTTGCAATTTAGGGGATAGATGTACTGTTTTTATTGAAGGAAACATAGGTAAAGCAATAGGAGAAGGCGAAAGTATTGAGAATATTTCAGCTGGACTTGCTTACTCTATAGTAAAAAATTATTTAAATAGAGTTGTTGGAAATAGACCCATTGGAAATAAAATATTCCTTCAAGGTGGAATTGCTCATAATCAAGCAGTAGTAAATGCATTTAGAGCTTTACTTAATAAAGAAATTATTGTTCCAGAATTCTTTAGTGTTACAGGTGCTTTGGGAACGGCGGTTTTAACAAAGGAAAGTATAAAGAATAACGAAAAAGATAATAAACAAAATAACAGTATAGATTATTCAAATAAAGGTGAAAAATTATTCTTAGACGGATATATAACTGATAAGGATGCTAATAAAAAAACAATAGGGATACCAAGAGTATTATTTCTTAATAAAATGTTCCCGATGTTTAATGAGATATTTAAAAAATTAGGATATAATGTTTTACTTTCAGATGCCACTAATGAAGATATAATCGGCCTTAGCCAAGAATATTCATTTGAAGAAACATGCTTTCCAGTTAAATTAATAAATGGACATGTAGCATGGCTTTTAGAGAAAAAGGTTGATTATATATTCTTGCCACATTTATATACTATGAAGCATGCTGGTTCAGATGTAAGAGAAGATTACGCATGTGTGTATATGCAGACTTCACCAAAGATAATTGAAAGCGTGTTTAATTTGGCAGAAAAAAATATAAAGTTAATATCACCAACATTATCATTTAATTTTGGTAAACAATATATGATTAAAACCTTATTAAGTATAGGAAAAGATCTTGGAAAAAACAAAATAGAAACAGCGGCAGCAGTAATGTCTGGTATGAAAAAGTTTATGGATTATGAGAAAAATCTTGAATCACTTGGATCTGATGTTTTAAAGAATATAGGTGAAGATGAAAAAGTATTTGTTATGATAAGCAGAGTGTATAACATAGTTGATCCAGCATTAAACATGGGCATAGAAAATGAATTGAAAAAGCGTGGATATAAAGTGCTTCATTTAACTCATCTTGAAGCCTCAGAAATGGACTTAGGAAAAGAATATTCAAATATGTATTGGCCTTTTGGGCAGCACATAATAACAGGAGCAAAAATTATAAGAAATCATAAAAATATATATCCAATATATATTACTAATCATGGATGCGGGCCAGATACAATTCTTACTCATTATTTTAAAAAGGAAATGGGAAGCAAGCCTTACTTGCATATAGAAGTAGATGAACACTCTTCAAAAGTTGGAGTAATTACAAGGGTAGAGGCATTTATAAATTCGATTAAAAATTGTGATAATAATGGCCTTTTAGAAAATAAAGTTGAAGAGGCAACTGAAGACAATTTGAGTAAAAAACTTGGAATGGTTAATGAAGTTAAATTTGATAATAAACTTCAAAACTCTAAGAATGAAATAGAAACTGAAAATGAAGTGATAATTCCATATATGTATCCATATAGCAATATACTAAAAGCTTTCTTAGAAAGAAAAAATACAAAGGTTACAATATTAGAACCTGTAAGTGAAAGCACAATTGAAATTGGAAAGCAATTTTCAAGAGGAAAAGAATATTTTTCATTAACCGGTTTGATATCAGAGGTCATAAGTAAAGTTAAAGAAAGTGAAAAAGAATATACATTATATCTTCCTACAGATGAAGGAAGTGAAACCTTTGGGCAGTATGGGAAGCTTATACAATATAAAGCCTTAGAATGTGGCAGAAAATTAAATCTCGAAGCACCATTTATAGAAGATTACTTAGGTGATAAAGATTTTGGCCTAGAATTCTTTAAAGCATTGGTAATAGGCGATCTAATTAATAGATTACATGAAGATAAAAAAGAAACATCCTTAGATGATTTAATTAAAGCAATAAAAAATAATAATATATCAGACTCATATTTTGATGAAAAATTAGAAATCCTAAATAGTGAGATATTAAAAGAAAATAAAAAGAAACTGCTTATAATTGGAGAAGCTTTAGTAGTGCATAAAGATTATTTAAATAATAATCTCATAAAAAGGCTAATGGAAAATTATGATGTTGTAAAGCAGCCATTTGCAGAAGAATTATATATGCTATATAAAGATTTTAGCAATAAGAGAAATAAGACTAATAAACAATATTTAAAATTAATAGATGAAGCCAAGAAGATTATTAATAAAGTTAATTTGATTCTAGAAGAAAAATCTCCATTTAATAGGGAAATTGATAGTCTTAATGAAATATTAAAAGATAAACTTCCAAACTATGCAGGAGGAAGCGGAAGATATAGATTTGCTAAATTATTAACAGCAGAAAATGTTGATGGGATTATTGTTGTAAGCTCTATGTATGAAAATACAGCTACAATATTAAAAATACTAAGAGAAAAATACAAAGAAGAAATAAAAATTCCTGTATTAGATCTATATTTTGATAGTAATATAAACAAAAATAATGAAGAACTAATAGAAACATTTACAGCTTATTTATAGATAAATAAACTATTCATCAGACTTATGTGATAACAACCGAAATCACAAATATTTTTATTACGAAAGACTATGAAAATGCCGCTGAAGGTTCTAAGTTGAAGATTGTACCCACTTTAGCATGCTCCAACTTTCAGTTTGACAAGCTAAAGTGGAACAATCTACAACTAAGAACCTTTAACAGCTCATTTTCAAATGCTTTCTTCACAAAAATATTTATAATTTCTAGTGAAGAATATATTACCTAAAAGTTTGTAAATATATTTATCTAGCAAGTAAAATATTTAATCTGTTTACCTACATATAAAAATGAAAAGGAGAATGTAATATGCAAGAATTAATTAAGAATATAGAAAAATCAAAGGCAATAGATTTTGACAGCTTAGTAAGCTGCAAGGAAGGTCAAATAGAAACTGTTACAATGGCTCAAAAGAAAGGTGTAGGACTTACTGCATTAGCATTTGGAAAAGGTGAAGGCGTTGGGCCTCATGCAGCTAAAGGCGATGCTATGATTGTTATTCAAGAAGGAGTTGCTACTGTAAAGATAGGTGATGAAGTAATGGAAGCTCACAAAGGTCAAGTGGTAGTTATGCCTGCAAATATTCAGCATCAAGTGACTGCAAAAGAAGATATGAAGATGCTATTAATAGTAGTGAAAGAGGATTAAGCTTATGAAATATTTAAGAAACATCAAACCATTTGAACCAATGAAAATGAAAGATATGATAAGTCATTCAGGAAATACAATAGCAAGTAAGGCTTTAGTAGATAATGAAAAACATGAAGTTAGATTCTTTTCATATGCAAAAGGAGAAAGCATAGATAAGGAATATTATCAGATGGAATCATTATTTATTGTAATAGAAGGAGAAGTTAAAGTTGTTTACAATGAAAATGACGAATCAATAATAAGCGAAGGCGATATTTTTGCATTGGAAGCTGATATTCAATATGGAATGGAAGCATTAACTGATGTAAAGTTATTGAACATATTAATAAAAGAATAATTTATATAAAAGATTATAGATAACCCAGCTAAGACCTGAACTTATGCATATTACTCATTTCTGGTTGGAAGATATTTCATAGTGTAAGTAGAGTTGATGATTGTGTTATCTATATGAATTAAAAAAGCAAGGCTAGATTTTAGTCTTGCTTTTTAATATTTAAATATTTACTTATAAATTGACAGAACGAAGAAGAATGTAGAACAACTGGTGTAAATTGAATATTTGGTATTTTATATAATTGGAAATTTTACTTCCGGTTATATTTTTGATGTGCCCGTATAGGTACGTGTTATAATCGGTGAAAGTTCGCAATGGGGACTGATAATGTCAACTATTAACTTTAATGGAGATATTCCATAATATATTTAAAGTTAGAATCTAAAATTATTATAATAATTGAACAAGAGACGTTGTAAAATAATACAAAATATATAGAAACTACCCCTGTGCCGTGAAACACGGTGCAGGGGTAATTATTTGAAGAAGTAAAAAACGAAGCCAATGGTTGAGTTAAATCATCTTGCTATAACATAACTTCAGCAGCAGATGAAGAGTTCTCGTTTAAAAATGCATATGAATATTTATGTAAGCCAATTATGTAATTTTTACTCCACTTCATTATTTCCTTTTGCATTAGAGGAGTAAACAATGATGAAACTCCTGGATTTTCAAATGAATATCTTAACTTTCTTATTTCCATATTAAGTTTTCTGTGACACATTTTAAGTTCAGAACAATTGTATTTTGTTTGGGTTATTTCTTCATCAAAATTATTATTTGCATAATATTCAACAGAGTCCAAAGCTTTTAAAATTTCATTACTATCCTTTTCCTTTTCTAAAGCATAAAGAAGTTTATTAACTCGATTAAATAATTCTTTATGCTTATTGTCAATAGCATCAAACTCCATAGAAAAACTAGTATTAAAATTAAAATTCATAAAAACACACCCCTCATAAATTAATATTTTTATATTTATTTACCTATAATTTAAAATTCTTAATAAATTCGAGAGTTCCTTCTTTCTTAAGAATATATTTTAATCTTAATTTCAACAAAATATGCCAATATAAATTATAAAATGTCTTTTATTCGAGCTGGAATACATAGAATTTTGAATTATGTAGATGTATTGTGTCAAAGAATGTAATAAATTTAATTGGAGTCTATTAAAAATGTATATTGTAATTAAGTTTCTAAATTTTAGTTTCAATCGAACATCTGGTTTGCTAAAGATTTAAGTAAAAAAATATAATTTCATATTTCAGCACATAGACTTAAACTTAATAAAATTTAAGTAATTTATAATTGTAATATATGTTATTATTTAGTTATAATGTCAGAATATCTTAGGAGAAAGAAAAGGCTGTAGCAATGCTAAATTTAGGTGATTTATAAAATATTTTTAATAGAAAGGACAAGGCAAAATGAATGAAATATTTAGGCAAATACCATTGTATAGGTTCATCATGTTCTGTAATGAAACAACTATGGATAAAGTGGTTCTAGATTGTGGTGCAGGAGGGAATTTTCCACCGTTAAGCTTATTTTCAGAATATGGATATAAAACACATGGAATAGAATTTGATATTAATCAATTAAAAAAGGCTAATATGTATGCAGATGAAAAAAATCAAGATTTAAATATTGAACAAGGAGATATGAGATATTTAAAATTTGAAGATAAAACATTTAGCTTTGTTTATTCGTATAATTCAGTATTTCACATGAGAAAAGAAGATGTTTTAAAATCAATAAATGAAATGAAACGCGTATTAAAGCCTAGAGGTTTACTTTTTGTAAATTTTCTTACGACAAAGGATTCTCGGTATGGAACAGGTTTAGATATTGGTGAAAATCAATATGAGCAAATGGAGAGAAACACTCCTGTAATACATTCATATTTTGAGGAATGTGAGCCAGATACATATTTTGAAGATATGGAAATATTGCATAAAGAAATTAGGGTATTAGAAAGAATGGATGAAGGTGAAAAAATAAGACAAGGATTTGTTGATTATATTGTTAAGAAATTATAGATTTAGTGGTTACTATTAATTTAATGATATTCTTAAGAAAATAAAAGATGATGGGGAGTTTAGTTATGAAGGATTTTGAAAGTATACTTAAATATTATAAAGAAGAATTGAAATGGAATCCGCCATTCGCTGATGCACTTTCTAAATATTCGCCAGATGGGTTAAGTGGATATTTGGCAATGCGTGAATCAATTGAAAATGGACACCTTCCTAAAAAAACAAGGGAATTGATTTTTACTATATTGGATAGTTTAGATGATGAAGTAAGTGGAGCAAAGGCACATGCTGTTGCAGCTGTAGAATCAGGTTTGACTATGGAAGAATTAGTAGAAGCATATTTAATTGTAACTATTGTTAAGGGAATAAATGTGTTGTGCAAAACAGGAACTCAGGCAATTAAAGCAGCTGAGGAAAGGTTAGAAGAGACAAAGCTAGTTAAAGGAGAGGAATAAAATGAAGTTTTCAAATCCAATGATAGTTGTTTCTAATATGGAGAAATCAAAGAAATTTTATTATGAAGTACTTGGGCTAGAGGTTGTTGTTGACTTTGGAGCAAATGTAACTTTAACTGGTGGTATTGCATTACAAACAAAAGATACTTGGTTATCATTTATATGCAAACAGAATGATGAAATTGCTTTTGGTGGAAATGCAGCAGAATTATATTTTGAGGAAGATGATTTTGACAGCTTTATCCAAAGGCTTAACAGTATCTCAGATATTAATTATGTACATCCTATGATAGAACATTCTTGGGGGCAGCGTGTTGTTAGATTTTATGATCCTGATAAGCATATTATCGAAGTTGGAGAAAATATGGTCATGGTCGTAAAAAGATTCTTAAATAGTGGTCTATCCATAGAAGAAACGGCTATTAGGATGGATGTACCAGTTGATTATATAGAGTCTTGTTTAAAATAGATATAAAGATAGCGATACTACTTATACAGTTAACTACCTATATTTTTTAGATAAACTAATATTTCACTAAAGCTAATTAATACTCTAGTAAAGTTAATTAATATGACATGATGCTGTCAAGTTTTATGCTGTATTATTATACAAAATAGGAGGTGTAGTTATGGAGCAATATGCGGATAAAGAAACTTTCATAAATGAAATAAAAAAGACATCAACACTTTTTATAAAGGAATTTGATGATGTAGCAGAAAATGATAAAAATCTTATTATAGAAGGAGTCGATAGAGCCCCTGGACAAATCATTGCATATCAACTTGGGTGGATGCAGCTGCTTAAAAGCTGGGAAAGTGATGAATTGGCTGGAAAGGAAGTAATAACACCGATAAAGATTTTAAGTGGAATCAACTAGGAAAGTTATATGAAAGATTTTATGCTAAATATAATGACTATTCGTTATCAGAGTTAAAGGAAATATATATTTCAAATGTAGAGGATATTATTTTATGGATAAAAGGTTTTGATGAGGATCAGTTATTTAATCCAGGAGGCAGAAAGTGGGCACAATCAACACCATCTAATTGGCCAGTTTGGAAATGGATTCATATAAATACTGTTGCGCCTTTTAAATCTTTTCGCAGCAAAATTCGAAAATGGAAAAAACTTCGTGCAGCATAATTATAGTGTATTAAGTAAGTATTGCATAATAATCATCAATAAAAATTGTTCTTGAATTTTGTGTATTTTTAAATAAGTTTAAGTCGAATGATATTCAAGTTTTCTTAATTTAAATGTGAATTAGCCTCTATTGTTTGTTATAAAAGGTAAACTTATAATAAATTTATCAAAAGGCATTTTGAAGCCTAAATATCGGAGGTATAGAATTGAACGAATTAAATATAGGGGAAACAATTTTAAAGTTAAGAAAAGAAAGAAAATTGACTCAAGAGGAATTAGCTCTTATGATTGGAATTTCAGCAGGAGCAGTAAGTAAGTGGGAAAATGGAAATTCAATGCCTGATATTTCAATATTAGCACCTTTAGCCAGAGCTTTAAACACATCTATTGATACATTATTATCATTTCATAAAGAACTTTCTGAAGAAGAAGTTAATAATATAAAATCAAAGCTCACAAAACTATTTCTTAATGAAGGGTATGCAGCTGGTGAGAAAGAATGTAAAAGATATTTAAGTGAATATCCAAACAGTATTCATTTAAAAGTCGAAGTTGCAGGGTTATTTAACACATATCTTATGATGTCTGAGGATGAGTCAGAAGAGTTTATAAAAGCAAAAAGACAAGAAGCTTTAGATCTGTTTAATGAGGTAGCTGAAAGTAAAGATCCTAAATATATGCAAACAGCTCTGTTTTTTATTGCTCATATAAATATGATTTTGGAAAATTATGAAGAAAGTGAAAGAGCACTTAATGAACTTCCCAAAAGCTTAGATCCAGTAACTTTATACCCAATTATTCTTGAAAAACAGGGAAAGAAAAAAGAAATTCAAAAATTTTGCAGCAATAAATTATTGAATTATCTAAATAATAGTATCCTTATGCTAATTATAATGGCAAAGACATCAAAGAAAGAAAAAGATTATGAAAAGGCAATACTTTATTTAGATGCGTGCCATAAGATTCAGAATATGTTTCATATTGGATTAGGTTCAGCTGCATATAAATATGTTGAATTATATATTGAAATTGGAGATAAAGAAGCTGCTGCCAAATGGTTTAAAACCTATATTGAAGAAGTAATTTCTATGGGATATGACTACAGCAGCAATCCTTACTTTAATAAAGTTGAATTAGAAATAAAACCTGAAGAACAAAAAATAATTAGAAAGAAAATGCTTAAATCAATTATTGACAATGAAGAATTTAAGATCTTAACTGGAATTAAAGAGTACGATATGGCTATTAAAGAAATTGAAAAAGCCATTCTTAGCAGCTTTCAATAGGATTATATTAGATTTTGGTGAGGATTCACATAAGTTCTATTGCCATTGCTGAATCATATAGATAGCACAATCATAAACTATACGTAAACTATGAAATATCTTCCAACCAGAAATGAGTAATATACTTTTGTGGAATGTTTCATTGGTAATTTTGATGGATGTGATTCTTTGGCTATAAGTTGTTCCAAATGTGCTAGTTCAAAGCTTGTTCTTTGAGACTAGCACTTTGGGTGCAACTTTATAGCCTTAGAATCACCCATCAGAATTACCTAGAAACTGGAACAAAAGTATATTATTCATTTCGGCGAGTTATACGCATAAGTATAGATCATAGTTGAGTTATCTGTAATAGAGCATTTTTATTAGGGGGATTTGAGATGAATTGGCTTGGTATATTACCAATTTTAATGGGAATAATCCATTTAATATATTCTATTTGGTGTAAAGATAAAATTACTTACTACAATAAAAGATTTGCAAGAAAAACAGCAATGACAATTATAAAGCCAAAAGAATTTTTTAGGATGCAGCTAAAGTTTGCGATATTAAATTCAGTGTATATTATTGTAGCTGGAATAGTAATAATCATTTTTAATATTGCTAATATTTTTGTTATATTATCAATTGGAGGATTTCATTTTGTAAATCTTGTATTAGTAATACAAAGTAAAATGAAAGGTTATACTTACTATGAATAATGCATAATTAGCAATTATATTAAAACGTAATTATGATGATTACAATATAAGGGTTTACCCTTAATAAGCATGTGAGAATTCTTGAGGAGGAGAAGTTTTGAAAGTATCATTTACTATTGGTTTAATTATTGCGATGGTTGCATATATGGCAGGATTTTTAATGAATGATTATAATATAACATTAAAAATATCTGGTTTCTTAAGTGCTTTTTGTATTGTTATATGTGGAATTTTAAATGGTTCCTTTATTAGTGGCGATAAATACTTAGCTAATTATCTAAGTGAAGGAAAAGATGAGAGGAATAAAAGAACAAAAATAGTAAGTAATTTATTGATTATATTAATACCTAATATTGTTGTTTGTATAATAGTATTGATGCTTATAAGTTTCCGTCACTAAGATATAAAATTATGAATAAATAAATTTTGAAATATAAAAAAGACACTATTTCTAGTGCCTTTTAGAAGAAGGTAACACTTGAATTACCAACAACTATGATTAAAGAGCCATAATCAAATGGCTTTAAAGTATGTTCAGTAGATTCGGCTTCTAACTTTACCATTTCCTTCATTGAATAATCAGAATCAAGTATAAAGACAATAGCCTTACCACTAGGAGAATCAATCTTAACCGTCATAGGAGTACCTATTAATAAATTTGAATCTCTTGCACTGTAGATCCCTTGAGAAAGAGTTTTACCAGATAGGCCATAAGTAGTGGAGGTTAATGTAGTAAATAATACTAATAAGAAAGCTAATAGCGCTATACGAAATTTATTCATTAAAATCATCCACCTTTCTTAATCAAAATGTATAATTAACATATTATTTTATTATGTGAAAAGTTAGTATATATATTCAGAATAAATACTTATTTATTAATACAAAAATAAGCCCTTAAAAATGAGGGCTTATTCTGGTGGTTCACTTTTAATGAAATTAAATTACTACTATCTTACGAGAATAGTATATGCGTTTTATAAAAAAATATTCGAAATTATAGTGTGATGCGAATAACCATAAGATTGAATAGATAATAAAAAAGAGATAGCAGGGTAATTTAAAATGCTATCTCTTTACCATAGTTGAAAGTTAATACTTCAATGATAATTATTTGCATAAGTTAAATGAAATATTCATCAATATTAAAATTTTTTCACAGATTGGATTTAATAAGTTTTATTTATTCCCCATTAAAGTTAATATTAAAATTTAATGAATTAATATAATCCTCGATTTTACTTTTTGAATCAAGACTTATTTTATATGAAACAGTAAAAACTTTTTCTAAAAAGGTATAATATATCTTTACAATGAAAACCTCATTCTTTTCTTCTATAAAGTCAAGGCTCCTTATATCTATATATTCAATGAATTTATTTCCAATAAAAATTCCATCTTCAAGAAAATACATTTTAGATACAACTTTGTCATATAAAAATAGACACAAAATAATAATAAATATAAGAATACAATTGCTTAGCAGTAAGTATAAAGAAAAGCTTTCTGCAATATTTCTTATTATAAGAAATACAATAAAGATATACATAAAATATGAGTGTTTATTAGAGCATAAATGTGAATCAATTACTAAATTAGCTTTTTTATCTCCAACTAACCTATGGTAGGATTGGATATAATTTATCATAAAAATTAATGAAATGCAGAAAAAAACAAGGAATAGAAGAATATCTAAATATTTAAATATTAAAATCATAAATCACCTCAATCTAAGTCTATTTAAATTATATTATACATAAATATATAACAAAAATAAACATAATAGCATTATGCTTGCACGAAAATAAAAGTATATAATCCATAAAGTTTAAAGATTATATACTTTTATTTTATATTATTAAATACTTTTTAATGCACATCTCAAAGAAATAACTGGATTATATATTAAGGAAATCTGAAAAATAAAGCTTAATTAATCTTAATTTTGATTTCATTTAAAGCTGAATTCATAGAATCTAAAAGATTTAATTTATCAGTAAGCTCCTTAATTATTTCCTGATAGTTTTTTTCTCTTTCTTCCTGTTTTAAGTCTCTGGTTTCCTGTGCTTTTAATATGTATACTATAAGCACACAACTAAGTAATGTCCAGATTCCTTGAGTCATAGCAACCTTTATAAGATCATCATACATAATATCATCCCTCCATATATAACTGAGTTTTTAGTACATTTAAAGAAACTCTTTTAGATTTATTTACAGATTGCCTAGATATTTTAAGAATTTTACCAATTTCAATATCTGAAAGCTGCATATAGAATTTATAATAAACAATTTGTTTTTGATTAGGTTTTAATGATGAAATTAAATCATTGAAGAATACATCTGAATAATCATTGCTAGAATTATTTTCATTAAATGATTCTAATGATTCATCATCACAATTAAAGGTGAGGAAGTTATTATCACGATTGACTTTATATGATAATGTAATTGCTTGATTTCTAAGACATCTTTTTATATACATTGAAGCATCTTCACCAGAAACAAATTTATCAAAATTTATCTTTGTAATTAATTCATAAAGAAATATGATAAGGTCTGTTTCAGCTTCAGGATATTTTAGTTTATAGATTAGGTATTTTATCTTTGAATTAAAATAAGATAAGATTTCCATAAAATTATTTTTATTTTTCTGAAAAATTATAAGTTTTTCTAATAAGTCTATATCCATATTCTAACCTCCAAGCGATTTATTTAGGCTTGCTTATTTCCTATTAAATAAAGTTAATGTCATGACATATATTAATTTTAACGGTTATATTGATAAAGTGAAACTGGCGATATCATAGAAACTGAATTATATTATGAGATAGTATATATGAGACTTATGTTTTCATCTGTTATCTTAAATTTTCTAAAAATATTATCTGTAATAATGATAAAATGTGAAAAGATCAGATTTGAAGCTAAAAATATCATGCATATAAAATATGGTATAATTAACTAATAATAAATTGTTGATTAAAAATTATATGTTTTTTAAGGAGATACTGTTTATGAAGAAATATGATACAGTTATATTTGATTTGGATGGAACGCTTCTTGACACGCTTGAAGATCTTGCTGATAGTGTAAATTTTGCATTAGTAAAATATAATTTTCCATCTAGAAAAAAGGAAGAAGTTAGAAGCTTTGTAGGAAACGGAGTTGGGCGTTTAATGGAGCTTTCTGTACCTGACGGCTTAAATAATCCTTATTATAAAGAATGTCTTACAGATTTTCGCAGTCATTATTCAAAAAATATGCAAAATAAAACTAAGGCATATGAAGGAATTATGGAGCTTTTAGATGTTTTATCAAAGGAAAACTATAAGCTTGCAATTGTTTCTAATAAATTTGATGTAGCAGTAAAAGAGCTTAATAAGATTTATTTTGAACAATATATAAAAGTTGCAATTGGAGAAAGTTCAAATATTGCTAAAAAGCCAGCCCCTGATACAGTAATTAAAGCTTTAAAGGAATTAGAGTCCACTACTGATAAAGCTATATATGTTGGCGATTCAGAAGTAGATGTAAAAACAGCTAGAAATGCTGGAGTTAAATGTGTAGGCGTAACCTGGGGATTTAGAGATAGAGATCTTCTAAAAGAAAAAGGTGCTGATTATATTATAGACAATCCTTGCGAACTTCTGGATATAATTAGTAATTTTGAAAACTAAGGACGAAGAAGCTAATTTTAAGAGAGTTTTTACTTAGTTTTTAATACAGAGATATTGGGCATATAATTAAAATTGGATTTAAGATAAATATATAAATTTTAGTTAGCAAAAAGTACATTTAACATAAATATATGTAGTTTTTGGCAAGAATAAAAAATGGTTGAATAATAAAAAATATTTTTAAATATAAAATTATGTTATGAGGAAGTGTAAATTATGGTTAATGAATATTGTCCTAAATGTCATGCATTAGAATACGTATAGTTCAATTTATTACAATAATATTTTGATATTGTTGAAATGGAAACAAAAGAGTAATATAATATTGTTAATGCGTTAAAAAGTGGGAGGATAGGCCATGAACAAACAAGAACAGGTCTTAATGGATTTTAGGAAAGTATTTAATAAGATGGCTTGGCTTAATAAACTTAAGATGGAAGATAGTCTTAAGGGATATAACCCATCAGAAGTACATTACATTGAATGTATTGGAAGAAACGTAGAGTCCAACGTGACAAAACTTGCAGAGTCTCTTTATATGACTAGGGGAGCTATAAGTAAAATGACAAAGAAGCTTATACAAAGAGGCATTATAGAAAGCTATCAGAAGCCAGATAATAAGAAAGAAATCTATTTCAAGCTCACTGAACAAGGGCAAAGAGTTTATGATGTCCATGAAAAGTTGCACAAAGAGTTTCAGGAGCGAGATAAAGTCGTATTTGAGCAGGTGACTGATGAACAATTTGACAGTATGCTTGGATTCATAGAAAAGTACAGCAGGCATTTGGACGCAGAAATAAAGAAACTTGGAATAGATACTAAGTCGGATAAATCTGAATAATTAAAATAAAACTATAAGCAGCCTAATTCCATTTGGAATGGGCTGCTTATAGTTTTATTTCTTTCAAATTATAGATAAGCAGACTTATGGGATACTACACCGAAATGAATAATATACTTTTGTTCCAGTTTCTAGGTAATTCTGATGGGTGATTCTAAGGCTATAAAGTTGCACCCAAAGTGCTAGCCTCGAAGAACAAGCTCCGAACTAGCACATTTGGAACAACTTATAGCCAAAGAATCACATCCATCAAAATTGCCAACGAAACATTCCACAAAAGTACATTACTCATTTCTGGTTGGAAGATATTTTATAGTCTAAGTATAGTTTATAATTGTGTTATCTACATATAGGGTTCCATATTGATAACAATACATATTCACTGTTTAAATTTCCTTAATAACAGCATATCGAAATTTTATAAGTTTGAATATCATTGTGGAGCCCTATAGATTAACAGAATTGAATTTAGATTTATATCTATAATGATTATCTGTTATTGTTAAAATTTTGTGTGGCTTATACCAGAGATTTCATAATTCCTTTGTAATAAAATTGTATGTAACGTAGTCTTACCAACGCAATGTCAGTAAAAAAATGTAATTAAAGGTAAATTATAATATTTAAAGTGAAATTAACTATAAGTTAACTGGTATTTAAAATAAAAGGAGTAACTTTATATAAGAACAAAATATTTAGAAGGTGGTAAGATTATATGAAAATTAGTAAAAAAGTTAAATTCATGCTTCCAATTGCTGTAGCTACAGTCATGGCTACGTCTGCCAGTATACCTTTTATAAGGAACGTTAATGCTGAAATTACTGGTACATCAGGTATTGAAAATTTCTCATTACCTAAGGTTACAGGACCTTATAATATTAATGCAAATGTTGGTTCTGATCCAAAAGAGCTTGATTTTGCTTGGTTCACACAATCTTCTGGAAAGACACAAATAAAAATTTCACGTACATCTAATATGAATGGTACAGAATTTCCAACTTCTGCAGATATTCAGGATGCTGAACAAACTGTTGTAAAAGCTACACAATCTATTAATCAGAGTGAGGCAGCCATTACAGATATTGATGGAAAGGCTACTCCTGCTAATAATGGGGATAATGTTTATAATGGAAAGAAAACAGCAGGTGCTCCAACTGGTGAATATTCAAATAAAGTGAAAGTAAAGGGGTTAGATCCAGATACACAGTACTCTTATTCTGTAAGTGATGGACAAGGTAATTGGAGTCCGATTTATACAATTACCACACTACCTACAGATAAAGTAACGTTTGCTGCTTTTGGTGATCCACAAATTGGTGCATTTGATAATTCTAAAGGTACTGCTAAATCTAATGCTACAGGTGGTCACAAGAACTTAAATGATGATAAAACAGGCTGGAATAATATGCTGAAACTAGTGACTCAAAATAAGGACTTAAACTTCCTTTTTTCAATGGGAGATCAAATTAACGACTATAATTACTTAGTTCAACCTTCAAATTCATCTGATGGACAATGGTATCAATATAGGGACTTCTTTAATCCTGATTCTACAGTGAATTACATGCAAAATATGCCTTTAGCTGCTTTTTGTGGTAATCATGATCATCAAATGGGTGAATATTATGGCTATCACTACAATCAGCCTAATATAAGTAAGTTAGGTGCTACGCAATATGGAAATGATGGTGACTATTGGTTTACTGCTGGTCCAGTATTATTTTTAGTATTGAATGCAAATAACTATGGTACTGCTGATCATGACCAATTTATAGCAGAGGCTATTAAAGCTAATCCAAATGTAAAGTGGAAGGTTGCTACATGGCACCAATCTGCATACAGCGAAGCTAATCACAATACTAAAAATGAACTTGATGATCCAGTTTTAACAATACGTAATACTTGGACAAAAATGATGGATAAATACAATATAGATGTTGTACTACAAGGGCATGATCACTACTATACTCGTACTGCACAAATGTTAAATGGAAGTGCTGTTGATCCTAATACTGGTGCTCCTGAAACTTTGAAAAATAGTAGCAACGCTTCTGTACCAGGCACTGCAAATCCAAATGCTACTTATGCAAAAAAAGAATATCCAGACAGTGTAACTAATCCTAAGGGAACAGTTTACTTTACTCTTGATTCAGGTACAGGAAGTAAATATTATGACTTCAACAAGGGTAATAATGATACAGTTGGCGGAAGTGCTGACCATTCATTTAGTGTTGTTGGATGGCAGGGGTATGTTCCATCGTACTCATATGTAAGTTTCACTGATGATACATTTACAATCAATACTTATGCAGCAAATGATTATACAATTGGTAATCAATTATTAATTGATAGCTACACTATTACAAAGAAATAATAAATAAGCATAACTTAGTAAAAGACAAAAGTTCAGTTTATATTGACTGGACTGTTTGTCATATAAAATTAAACTGCTTTTTATAAGGCAGTATAGAAGTAGGAGAATAGCATGAATATTATGAATATAAAATTAGGTTGGATTTCATCTATTAAAATAGGGGGCAAAATTATTGCATCTATTGCCATTTTGTCTGTTTACATTATACTGGCTATACTTTTTAGCTCACATACACCTATTTATAATCCATTTAGTTCAGGAGCTGGTGGAGAAGTACATTATGAAAAGGGTAAGGTTCTCTCAATTGATGAACAGGTAATAAATTCATCAGGGTTTTCTGGGCTTTACATTGGAAGGCAAATTGTAGATGTACTTATAGAAAGTGGGCAGTATAAAGGACAGACTTTTAAGGTTAATAATGCCCTTAATTATGATACTAATTTTATTCTTCATAATGGTCAGGATATTGTGGTGTCTGTTAATACATCTACTGATGATAAATCATACGTAAATGTTTATATGTTTGCACCATATCGTGTTGTTCCTTTACTTGTACTTATAGGGCTTTTTATTGGAGCAATCTGCTTAGTAGGTGGATGGCGTGGTTTTCATTCTGTTCTAGGGATAATATTTACTTTGACCACGGTATTATTTATTTTTGTTCCATTACTTTTCATGGGTGTATCTGATGTCTTGGCAACTATATTGCTTGTCATTGTAACTTCTTGCGTAACCCTCTTTCTAGTAGGGGGCTTTGATAGAAAAACTTTGTCCGCTGTATTAGGAACAGTGACAGGTGTTGTTGTATCAGTTGTAATTATGCTTATTTTTAGTAGGATTCTAGGTATATCTGGTTATACATCTTCAGATACAGATGCATTGCTTAACATTGCTGGACAAAGCAAGCTGCAGGTGAAAGATCTTTTATTTACAGGTATTATTATTGCTTCACTTGGAGCTGTAATGGATATTGCTATTTCTATTGCTACCTCAATCAATGAATTAAAGAAGCAAAATCAGGATGCTTCCTTTAGTGAATTATTCAGTTCAGGTATGAATATTGGACGAGATATGATGGGGACTATGAGTAATACTCTTATTCTAGCATTCTTAGGTGAATCCATTTTCTCTTTTATTTTAATGTACTCTTACCAAGTACAGTTTAAGCAATTGATTAACTCAAACGGTGTTGCAATTGATATTCTTAATGCTGTTTGCGGGAGCTTAGCAGTTATACTTACAGTTCCAATTGTATCGGCTATTGCAGCAAAACTGCTTCAAGGAAAGCAAAGTTCCGTTAAAGAACAAGAAACTAGTTCTAATGCACTTTAGATACCGGAACTTATGCATATAATTCACCGAAATGAATAATATACTTTTGTTCCAGTTTCTGGGTAATTCTGATGGGTGATTCTAAGGCTATAAAGTTGCACCCAAAGTGCTAGCCTCAAAGAACAAGCTTTGAACTAGCACATTTGGAACAACTTATAGCCAAAGAATCACATCCATCAAAATTACCAATGAAACATTCCACAAAAGTATATTACTCATTTCTGGTTGTGTTATCTATATAGACAAACAACTTGAAAATTAGACTTATTAGATGAACATATTTACAAAGTTGCTAAGAATTTAAGTTTGTATCTTCATTAGAAATCATAAATATATTTGTGGAGAAAACATTTGAAAATGAGCTGTTAAAGGTTCTTAGCTGTAGGTTGTTCCATTTTAGCTTGTCAAACTGAAAGTTGGAGCATGCTAAGGTGGATACAACCTGCTGCTTAGAACCTCCAGCGATATTTTCATAGCTTTTCGGAATCAAAATATTTATGATTTCGGTAAGTTATCACATAAATATAATTTTAAATTTGGATATCTATAATGAAACAACAGGCAGCCTAAAACTATTTGTAATAGGCTGCATTTTTATTGGTGATATTTTGTTGACAGGTAAACAAAATGATGTTAAGATGGTTTTGTTGAGAGGTAAACAAAAAAAGTATCTGCTACGAAAGGAGAATTTAAAATGAATTTAGAAAGTACAAAACAAATTATAGATATAAAAGATATGCAAGGAGGAAAAAGTATGAATATAATCGGAATTAGTGCTAGTTCACGAAAAGAAGGGAATACTGCCTGGATAGTAAATAAAATACTCGAAGGTGCGAAAGAACAAGGTGCTGAAACTCAATACTTTGATTTCAATAATCTTGATATCAAACCATGTCAAGGATGTTGGGCCTGCCATAAAGGTGATCAGGGGTGTGTTATCAAAGATGATATGCAAAAACTTAATGATGCAATTGACCGTGCAAATGTCATTGTTTTCGGTTCGCCGATTTATATGATGCAGATGAGTGCTCAAGGAAAGATCATCATTGACAGGATGTTTGCACGATTTTCTCCACGATACTCTCCATATTTCAAGGAAGAAAGCGCAGCTGAAAAAAGACTAGTTCTTACATTTAATCAGGGAAATCCAGATCCAGAACTGTTCAAGTCGTACATTGATTATACTAAGCATATGTTTGAGCTGCTTGAATTTGATGTTACAGAGGTACCGGTTGTTACTGGTTTGAGAAATGGACCAGCAAATGAAAGAGAAGATCTTAACATTATGTTAAAAGATGTAGGAAAAACAATTGTTTCGGAAGGGATCTCGAAGTAATAAGGATACTAGGTATCTTTGCTCATTCCTCCATTTTGGAGGGATGGTCAAAAATACCAAATTTGTTACACGGTAATAATAGTTCTTAATGAAACAAAATAACAACTATTAGCAGTAGGATTCACTCAGTTTATATCAACATCACTCATAAATCTTTACAAAATAACAAATATTGATAGGAGGGTTTAAATGTCCAAATTTAAATCAAATAATGAACAAAACTCAGAACAAATTATAGATAAACACGCTTTAATATTCGGTCTTATATCTGTATTTCTTTGTGGAATAGGCTTTACGATCATAGCACCAGTCGTTCCATTTTTAGTTCAGCCTTATACAAGCAATCCAGGAGAACAAGCTATAGTTGTTACACTCCTTACATCTGTTTATGCAGTTTGCGTGTTTTTGGCAGCTCCAGGTCTTGGTGCTTTGAGCGACAGATATGGACGTCGTCCAGTACTCTTAGTATGTCTATTGGGTTCAGCAATCGGGTACGTAGTTTTTGGTATAGGAGGAGCCTTATGGATACTATTTGCCGGGCGTATAATAGATGGTATAACAGGTGGGACTATAAGTACTATTTTTGCATATTTTGCAGACATAATTCCTAGTAATCAGAGAACTAAATACTTTGGATGGGTGAGCGCTATTGTAGGTATAGGTACTGTAATTGGTCCAACTTTAGGTGGATTACTTGCTAAGTTTGGTTATTCTGTACCTATGTATTTTGCGGCAATAATAACGTTACTAAATGTTGTTTATGGAATCTTTTTTATGCCTGAAAGTCTTCACAATGAAGATAGACTAGAGAAGATCACTTTTGTGAGACTAAATCCATTTACACAGCTTGCCAGCATACTTTCTATGAAAAGTATAAAGATGTTACTTATATCAGGATTCTTACTTTGGATACCAAATGGATCTTTGCAAGCAGTATTTTCACAATTTACAATAGATACTTTTAGCTGGAAGCCTACAGTAATCGGACTCATGTTTTCAATTATGGGCTTTCAAGATATCATTTCACAGAGCCTTATAATGCCAAAGCTTTTGCTAAAACTTAATGATAAACAAATAGCGATTCTCGGCATGGGTTCGGAGATTATGGGATATGCTTTTATTGCTCTATCGGCTTTGTTATCATTTTATCCGCTCTTTATCATTGGAATGTTTATATTCGGTTTTGGTGATTCAATCTTTGGACCTTCATTCAATGGGATGATTTCCAAGTCTGTGGATTCCAGTGAACAAGGAAGGATTCAAGGAGGCAGTCAATCTATTCAGGCTTTAGCAAGAATGATTGGACCTATCATTGGTGGACAAATCTATGTATCACTTGGTCATTCAGCACCTGCTTTTATGGGGATACTCCTTATAGCATTGGCAATACCAGTTTTATATAAAAGAACTCATGTAAATATATAAAATACATACTTTATTTTTAGGGGAGTATCCATTTTCATTTTGGATTGTAAGGAATATAAAAATGATAAAAAGTCCATGTCGCCTGAGATTTTGGTATAAGGCAAGGAGATGAATTGTACTCATATTATATAGAATCTGACAGCTTACATTAAATATGTAGGCTGTTTTTTGGCTTGCTTAAAAAGTATAAAACTTTTGAATTTTGAAAGACAATGATATAAATGGTTAAGTGGAAGAGGTTTATAAAAATAAAGATTATTAAAGAATTAATGAGGGCTAGAGAATATCTAACCCTTATTAATTTTACATATTTATCATATATACTGATAAATTAATTAGGAAGATTAAGGGAAAAAGAGAAAATATAAGCATGACTGATATAATTGATAAAAATATCATTATTGACGATAGAAACGGATTTTAATTTTATCGGAAAAACTGATAAAATATAAGTATAGTAAGACAGACAAGCAGCTAAGAAAGTCGATTGAATGGGGGAGAATATATGAAATTAACACCAATAAGATTAAGAAGATTAAACTCTGGTCTTGATAGTGAGGAGGTTATAGAAGCATTAAAAATAAGTAAAAGTACATTTTATAAGTTAGAGCAAGGGTGGACAAGACCATCGCCAGCACTGATAAAAAGACTTGCAGATATTTATAAATGCTCAACAGATGACATATTTAGAGATTTAAAGATAACAGGGTAGACAATAAAAGATTCATCAAAATTTATGAGTGCATTAGAAGAGGTGAAAAACAAAAGTTATCGAGATAGATATTTTATGTCAGGGGGAATTCAAATTGTTAATTAAGTGTAACTGGAGAACCTGTAAAAATTATAAAGATGGAGTATGCAAAGCAGATTCTATTGAATTAAAGAGCTTTGATTACGAAGAAGATAACGAAGAGTTAGAAGGTTTAAAATGTGCCACATATGAATATGATTCCTTTTGGATGTGCGATAAGGGAAGAGAAGTAGATGCAAGATGATATATAAAGAATACGAAAGCTATAAGATGGTATAGGAGTTGATAAGATGAGCGAGGGCTGGTTTAAGATTCACAGAGTTTTATTTGAAAAGGCTATTTGGTTAAATTCAACTTTAGAGCAGAAGGTTATATTGATTACGATTCTAAGTATGGCAAATCATGAAAAAAGAGAGTGGGAATGGAAAGGAACAAAGTTTAAAGCAGAAGCAGGTCAATTTGTAACTTCCCTGGAGGGAATAGTTAAGAAAAGTGGTGATGGTATATCACTTCAAAATGTAAGAACTGCCCTTAAAAAATTTGAAAGATATGATTTTTTAACACAAGAGGTAACAAATACTGGAAGACTTATAAAGATAGTAAACTGGGAACTTTACCAAGGAAAGCAAGAGAAAAATAGCAGTCATTCTAGCAGTGAATTAACAAGCATATCACAAACAGCTGACAAAGAGCTAACAACTAACAAGAATAATAAAAACTATAATAATCATAAGAATAATGTATTTATAGAAGAATTTACTAAAAATAAGCTGCTAATTGAAAGTATATTAGAATTTATAAAAATGAGAGAAAGAATCAAAAAAACAATAACGGATAAAGAATTAAAAATGTTATTGAATAAACTAAAAGATTTATCTCAAGACGAAGAAATACAAATTAAAATTTTAGAAAACAGCATAGAGCATTGTTGGCAGGGATTATATCCATTGAAGGAGGAAAAGTATATTTATGGAGGCTCTTCAAAGAATATTAAATCAGGTGAGAGAAAATTCAATATTAAAATCCCAGAACGGAAACCAAAAGCAGGTGCAGGCTGCACAAGAGACAGGCCATTTTAAATGTGAAAAATGCAAAGATACAGGTTATATTATAAAAGCTCAATTTCATGCACAGCCACTGATGACACCATGTTCGTGCTTAGAGATTGAAAATGTCAAAAGGCTATGGAAAAATAGTGGGATAAACCCAGAAAATTTAGAAAAGACCTTTAGCAATTTTGAAGAATGGTCAAGAACTTCTAAAAAAATGAAATTTATTGCAACAGATTATTATATGAGTTTTGACGAGATAAGATCAAATAGGAAAAATTCAATTCTACTTTGCGGTAATCCAGGAAGTGGAAAGACTCATATTGCCTTAGCTCTTGCAAATAACTTTTTGAAAAATAATATAAAAGTTGTTTACATGCCTTATAGAGATGTAGTTACAAGCCTTAAACAAAATATCCTAGACAAAGAATATTATAAAAAGACCTTAAGTAAATATAAAACCTGCGAAATTCTATTAATTGATGATTTATATAAAGGAAAAGTTAATGAAACAGACATAAATATAATGTTTGAATTGATAAATTATAGGTATTTTAATCACTTGCCATTTATTGTTTCAAGTGAGTTCACAGTTGAAAGACTGCTAAATTTTGATGAAGCAATAGGAAGCAGAATATATGAAATGACCAAGGATTTTATAGTTGAAATTCAAGGCACGGAAAATAATTATAGACTGAGGTGAGAATATGTCCAATATACATTGGTGCATATGCTTAAAAAGTAGCAATATGTCAGGAAAAATAATTTTTAAAAAACACGCCGAATTTGGGGATAAGATAAATAAAATCTTAGAGAAGAAAAGTGCTGAATCGATGGGGAGAGAGGTTTTGAAAGATGAATATAGCTATGCAGATGAAAAGAAATGTTTAGAGTGCGAAAATGATTTTGCTTTAATAAAAGAAATTAATGCATTAGATTATGAAAATAATGAAACAAGCAAAAATGATGAAAATATCAAGAATAAAGTTTTAATTAATAAAGTTGAGGGGAGAAATAATATGGATTCAAAAGGAATTATACAAAGATTAAATACATGTATCATAGCATTAAACAGGAGCAATACACAGTTAAAAACTTTGGGGCTTAAAAAGGCTCAGGCAGAGAAAGAATATAAAGTAAAACAAGCTGAAGAAATATTAAAACTTAGGGAAGATAAATATCCAGCTACCTTAATAATGGAATTAGTCAAAGGAAATAAAGAGGTTGCAGAATTAAGGCTTCAAAGAGATGTAGCAGAAAATGCTTATTTTACATGCTTAGATGGAATAGATAATTTAAGAATAGAAATAGAATTGATAAAGAATAAATTAAAATGGCTTAGAGCTGAACTTAATAGTCTATAAAAGAGACTTACATGGTGATTTTATTTATAGATATCCAAATTTAAAACTACATTTATGTGATAACTTACCGAAATCATAAATATTTTGATTCCGAAAAGCTATGAAAATATCGCTGAAGGTTCTAAGCAGCAGGTTGTATCCATTTTAGCATGCTCCAACTTTCAGTTTGACAAGCTAAAATGGAACAACCTGCAGCTAAGAACCTTTAACAGCTCATTTTCAAATGTTTTCTTCATATTATGACCCTTGTGGTTACAAATATATTTATGATTTCTAGTGAAGATATGAACTTAAAGTTTTAGCAAATTTGTAAATACATTCATCTAATAAGTTGAATTCTTAAAAATGATGAAACATTCCATATTATGACCCTTGTGGTTACAAAAGTATATGGCTCATTTCTGGTTGGAGATATTTCATAGTCTAATTATGGTTTATGATTGTGTTATCTATAAATCATAGTGTGAATATAAAACTTGATTAAATTGAGATCTATTTTGTGGAGATGTATGAGGAAACTTTGAAAGATTAGTAAGTAAGAGGGCTAATGAGTAAGGAGGAGTGATATATATGAATATCACTCTGCAAACAAGGAATTGGGAATGATTACAATTAAATCATAACATATAAATGCATCATTGTAATGGTTTTTAATAACCAAAATTGTGGCATCATTCCCCATTTCTCTTGAGCTAAATTAATCTAGCCATATATGTTGAAATAATATAGTGTTCAAAATCAAATTTACATAAATCTCAACCGAAATTGAATACATACTTGTTCTATAAAGCTATGAAAATTTCGCTGAAATGTTTTAAATTGAAGGTCGCACTTATTACTGCATGTTCCCACTTTCAATGTGACAAGCAGTAAATGGAATAATTTATAATTAAGAAGCTAAGCAGCTTATTTTAAAATGCCTATTTCATATTATGAACTTTGAGGTTACAAACATGTATCAAATTTTCAATGTGGAGACTTATTATATACAAAATGGATTTTAATTATTTTTAGAAATTTAGAAACTAGGGGTGGTTAATATGAACAGTACAATAGATAAAGTAAGAAGATATAGAGAGATTTTAGCAGACATACAAGATATAGAAATAAGAGTTCAGGAGCTTGAGGAAGAAATCATAGGAATAAGTGGAATAGAGATGGGAGAAAGAACAGGAAAAACTTATAAGATTACTTCAAGTGTGGAGCAGCAAGCAGAAAAGTTAATGGAAAGAAAAGAAGATTTATATAAGGAGCAAGCAAATAAGAAAAGAGAATTAAAAAGGATAGAAAATGCGCTTACTATATTGACAGAAGAAGAAAGCGACATTATAAAAATTGTTCATATAGAACATAGAAAATATTATGTCGTTCAGGAAAAATTAAAGCTATCTTATCAAAGGATCAAGCAGCTAGAAAAGCAGGCAGCCACTAAGATGGAAAAGTATATATCATAATGATTTTGGGAAAGGTATTTCCTCGGAAATATTTGTTGTAAAATTGAAAACTTCAAGGGGAATGTGGCTTGTGAATCGCAACATATATAATAATATTATAATCAATAGTCATATTCATGTATATAAAATACCCAAAATAGAGTCTACAGCATTTTACTGTAGACTCTTTGATTTTTCGAAGATCTTATTTCCTAAACTAACTATTAATGATAAGCTTATTACTTCTTTTCAATTATTGCAGTATATTTTAGTTCTTTTTTCTCATCATTAAATTCAAAATTTAATTTTAAGTTAGGGGGATAAGTGTAGCCAGACAAATATATTTCATATTTATTAGCTTCAATTTCATTCATTGTTGAATTTTTTTCAATTAATTGTTTATAGTATTCATAAGATTTTTCTGGAAGCGACCAAGACGCTGAAATTTTACTTGTTGTTTCAAATAACCCGTTATATTTTCTGTAGGAATATTCAATATTTTCAGCATCATCTGGTACTTTTTCAGGGAAGAAATTCTTATAAATGGCTTCATATTTACGCATATCATTACCAACATGTAAGTAATTCTTAGGTGAATTTGTATACGACTCTAATGGTGGAGTTACAAAAACTAACATAAATCCACTAGCCAAACTTAACATGATAGAAATTAATAGCGCTAAAACATTTAATATAATTTTCCATCCGTATGATTTAATATAATTCGTCTTACTTAAAATAATTTTTCCTAAGATACTGCAAAGTAAAGGAAGCATAAACATAATAAATAAGATACTATATGTTTTAAGCCCTAAACTTCCAAAATATAATCTTGGATATTCTAAATCATAACCTATTTTAATAGAAAGATATCCAACAATTATCCCTAATATATTAAGACCAATAATAACAGTATATATAACTTTAAATATTTTTTTTATGGTCTCAAATCGTATATTCTTTTTAGCGTTCAGTAATAAATCTTTCTCTTGGAGATTAGCATAAGTGTCACTATCATCATAACTTTTGGCCTCAACATTTTCTGTAGACTCTTTGAAAAGTTTGCTACACTGTGCACAATCATGTAAATGCTCTTCTACAAGAAGTTTGCTTTCAGGGCTGCATGTATTATCGATGTATGCAGGTAACAAGTCCATAATTACTTCACATTTCATATTTTCATCTCCTTTAGGCTTTTTTGTAACATTAGTTTTGCACGATGAAATGTAACTCTTGCCCAGGTTTCATTTTTACCATATTTTTTACCTATCTCTTTATAACTTAATTCTAAATATGTTCTACTAAAGAATACGGTTTTGTAAGGATCACACATTTGCATAACTATTTTTAAAATATAACTTAATTCATCTTTTTTAACAAAATCATCTTCTAAAAGATTTTCTGTATTAAACTCCATTTCTTGTATGTTTTCAATATCAACTATTTTAGATGTCTTTTTTAAATAATC
This sequence comes from Clostridium sp. MF28, assembly GCF_002969175.1. NCBI lineage: Bacteria > Bacillati > Bacillota > Clostridia > Eubacteriales > Clostridiaceae > Clostridium > Clostridium sp. MF28. The sequence continues at coordinate 1,553,101 of NZ_CP014331.1, read as the reverse complement.
AAAATATAAGTTTTTTCCTATTTGACACAGCCAAACAATCAATTTACTTTTTCCTTTAAAACTTTCAATTTTATTAAATGCCTTTACAAAAGTCTCTTGCGTTAAATCTTCTGCTAAATCATAGTCTTTAGTTAATTTTAGTAAGAACTTAAATACATTCTTAACATATAATTCATATATTATTTCAAAATCTGTTTTTTCCATCTGCCTCCCCTTTTACAATATAAATCTTAAAATAATTATTCAAAGATTTAGGTGAATTTTTAGTATTTATATATATGACTATCAAAAATAGATTTTGTTACAAAAAAATCAAAATTATTATTCTTTTAAATATATCATTAGAATTTTACCAGTAAAACAATCTAAAAAATTTTGGAGTAAAATTGTTTTCAATACAGATGAAGGATCTGATATTGTAATTAAGTTTTTTTTAATCTCATATAGAACTATAAAATGTAAACTATTTTTGTTAATCTCAATTTGAGCAATGCATGGTAGCTTAATATATTTAAAAGCTTCCACTGATTCTAAGATCACACCTTTAGACTCAAATCCTAAATTTATTGCAGTATCATATAGCTGAAATAAATTTACTCGCATAGTCCTATCGTATTTCATTATACCCTTCAATTTTTTAACTGAATAGTTCTTATTATGGTACATTAGTATTGTTGCTAATGCAGCTATTCCACAATCTTTTTTATCTTCTTGTTCAACAAAACAATATTTATTCATAATATTTACCATCCTTACGCAGTTAATTGATTTATACACTAAAAAGTTATTTATAAAATGATTATTAATTAAAACTTCAAAAAAAGATTTTGCCATATATATAGCAAAATCTTTTTAACTAATAATTTTTTTTATTGTTTAATCTAAATGTTGAAATTTAAAATTCGTCGCCCATAAAAGTCCAAATAGCACTATATGCCATTCTTCTTAGTGTAGTATCTCCACCATTAGCAATATCTACTACTTCAGCATGGTCAACTAGGTAATCTTTTATGCTTTCACCGATTCCAGGAATTTCTTCAAGAGTAGGAGCTGAATAATATGCCACAGCATGAGCAAAGATTTCTTGTGCAACTTGTTTTTGAGTCATACCAGTAACTCTTCCAGTGGAAACTAATCTACGTGCTGTTAGCATACAATTGCTTTTATTTCTGTAATAATCGCTCATATCTAAATGTGCGTCTCCACCGTATATTAATTTCATTTCGTCCTTTGCTAAAAATTGAATACCTTCTAAATTCTTCATCATTTTTCCTCCTAAAATATAATGTTGTACTATTTTTGAAGACTACTTTAACCGGTTGTTTTGTCTTACACTTACTAAAAGAAAATCTAACTTGATTTTGTAAACATAAAATTCAATAAAATTTATATAATTAATAATTGAACTTAATGTGCTTGACTCTTATTATTATTTACTGATAGTTTTTCGCTGAGATAATTTAACAATTAAGGTGAAGAATAATTGCACAGGCACCTTATGAATTTTATTTATATATTAACAACATAATCTGATTTAGTTGTATAGGACAAAATTTGAGAATAATTAAGAAAATACCTGATAGTGTAAAATGTCATATAAATATATTTTTTAAATTAATTTTTCTGAATATATTATTCACTTGGAGCAAAATAAAATTAATAGAAAAATTTTAGAAATCCTAAATAATATCTATAAAAAATTAATATTGAAATCATCTATAATAGTAGATGAACTAAAAACACTTACGGAAATGATATTGTCCCTTCATACTGTCAAGTTTATTATTTTAACTGACTATTATAAAGGGAGCATATCAAAAAGTAGGTGTTTTTATTATATAAAAATAACTAATAAAAGAGGTGTAGTAGAAAGGATGGTATATATGAAAGGCATAGACGTAAGTAATCATAATGGAAGCATAAATTTTGGACAGGTGAAAGATTCAGGAATAGAAGCTGTTTACATTAAAGCTACAGAAGGTACAACATTCAAAGATCGATGTTTAGAGGTTAATTATTCCAATGCACATTGCGAAGGATTAAAAACAGGATTTTATCATTTCTTGGTTGGGACTAGCGAGCCAGAAACTCAGGCTAATAGTTTCTATAATGCTATAAAGGATAAAGCAAATGATCTAATTCCAATGTTAGATGTAGAAAGTAATTTTGATGGATTAATGGACTTTGTATTAAGATTTATTGCTAAATTTAAAGAGATATCAAATATGCAAATTGGTATTTATACTTATACTAGTTTTACAGATAACTTGGATGATAGAATTGCTGGTTATCCACTATGGGAGGCGAATTATAATAATAATCCATGGAAATTAAATTCTAATTTCTTTGCTAATAGAGTGGGCCACCAATATTCTGAAACAGGATGTGTAAATGGTATAGATACTGATTGCGATATGAATGAGTTTAATGATGGAATAATAAATAAAACTAATGGATATGTAAGAACCAATTATCTTCCAATTGGATATAGAGGTGATGGAAGTTTTGCTGGAGTTGACATGGAATATGTGCAAGAATATTTTGAAGATATTCGTATCTATGCTAATTCAAATGAAAATGGAATCTGGGTTGAAACTCAAAATTTGCCTATGAGCAAATGTTTAGAATTAAAAGATACGTTAGGAAGTTGGTTTTGTGATATAAAATAGTTTAAAGGGCATGAGAGTAATCTTGTGCCCTCCATTTTTTTGTACTTTTCTGATATGTTCTTAGTAAAAGAATTATAGAGAGCTATCATATGAGCAGTTTATATGGTATTTTGAAATATATGTTATAATAATCATTATATGGAACAGAGATTTGGTTCAGAATAGTAATTAATATTATTAATCATAGATTTTTATACTGGGGGGAAGAATTTGAATGAGAGTAAAATATGGAAAGTGATTTTTTATTCAATGGGTATTATAAGTGTAATTGTTTTGGGGTTATACATATATGCTATGTCTACATTTTCTGAATCATTTTCATAGATATAAAAATGAAATTAATAGGGGTGGGAGTATAATATGAAAAGAGTTTTGCTTTTAATCTTTACTACCATAATTATGTTTCAATTTTTGATTGCATGCTCGACAAATAAAAATGTAGCATTTAAAGAATTTTATTCTAATGTAATTGGGTTTAGTAAAACTGATGAAGAACAAGCTATTCAGCAAGATACGATTCTAATGTTGACTAATGAAGAGTTTCAAAGGTTTAAAGATAAATATTTTACACCAAGAGAAATTCCAATGAAATCACCTGATAAAGAAATGGCAATTTTATACTTACAAATACCTTCCGTAAATAGTTCAGTACAAGGATATAGAGTTGAAAGTATAAATGTAGGCAATGATACTTTAACAGTAAACCTAAAACAATCATCAGTTGCACAAGTTGATGGAATAGAAGGTTTTGATGGTACATGGAAATGGGTTATATTAGTTCAAGTAGATAAAACTAATTTAAAAGATAATATGAAGATTGTTTTAAATAAATAAATTTAATCTAATACTTTTAAGATTAGAATAAGCCACAAAATAGGAGGTATTATGGAGATAGAGTTTAAAATTTCAAAGGATGAATTAATAGCTTTTAATATGAAGTATATTGTTAACACAAAAACTTACAAACAGCAAATTCGTGCATATGCTGTACTTGCTTTTTTTATACTGCTTGGATTGATGATTTTACTTAGAAGTACCTTATACACTGTAACTATTATTATTATGTACATTATATTCTTCTTTTTTAGAAAAAAAATATTTAACAGATCATTAAGAAGAAGATTTCTAAGAATATATGGAACAAATAAATTAACAGATACATTTGAGACAACGCATTTAAAATTTATAGAAAAAGGAATAAAAACTAATACTAGATTTTCAGAGAAAATTCATAATTGGAACTCCATAAAAGGTTTGTATTTATTAGAACAATATATTTTTATACCTACAATGAATGGTGAAAGTTTAGTAATACCTATATTGTCGTTTTCTTCAATGGACGATAAGAAGTTGTTTTTAGATACTATTATTAAGAATACAAATTTAGAATTAAAATATAGTTATCCTGATTTGGTTTAGTTTTAAATTCTATAAAACCTCCTCAATTTTGAGGAGGTTTTTGATATTTTATAAAGTAAAGTTATGCAATTGCAATGACTGCCGAAATTGCTTCAATTGCTTCTGAAAAAGCAGATATAATTGCAGCACCTAAAGCTGTTTCAGGAAGTGCAAGTAATATAGCAGCAACAACTGCAATGCATATTATGACACCTATAGCGGGATTTTCTTTAACAAAATCAACTACGCTGCTTGCAGCAAGTTTAAGATCTTCAAGCAATTTATCTTTATCTACTCTAAATTCAATTGATAAAGTTTCTGAAAGAGAAAATGTATCATGTTCAGGCACGTTAAATGAATTTTCAAGCTCAATCTTTAAACTAGTACCATTAGTTGATGTTTTAATTGATAGTTCCATATCTTTTGCTTTTGCAAGAATTGTTGACAATTCAATATTATCTTTATTTAAAGATGCTTTAAGATTATCAAGAGGCGTTTGTATATCGGCACCATCAAATTCACCACCTTTAAATTTTATAACTTTTGAGTCATCTCCTAAGGCAGCTTTTACTGCTGCTCCTATAGCGATTTTAACAAATGCATTATTAAATATTTCTATTTCTGCATCAGGGGTTGAGAATTCAACGCCAAATAGTTTGGCAAAACTGTTATCATTAAGTGCTCCTAAGATATCGACTGGAACTACGCTATTAACACCTGGATTCTTTCCAGAAGAAATATTATTATCAATTTCAATATCTGCATTGCCATGTAAAGTAACGGTTGAAATTTGGTCAAATGCCCAATCTTTTGGAAGTGGATATCCAAGATTTCCACTAAAGCCAGTAGACATATCACATACGAAACTACTGCAAGAATAACCGGCATTTTGCACTCTGCTGCATACATTTCTAGGTGCATATATACCTATTTTATAGATGGAATTTGCGTTAGTGAATTTTTCGCTTATTGCTTTAAAATAAGGTAATACATTAGATGTTACATCAGAATCTAGTGCATCAAAATCAACAGCAAAATATATTATTGTATCTTTAGTAAAACCTAATTGGGCTGCAGCAAATATAGCTGAGTCTGCATCGAAGACACCTTGCTCATATGAAAAATAACTTAATTTGTATCCTCCAACTTCAAAGATTGGAATAACTCTTAATCCATTATCAAATATAATTTTTAATTCAGATGAGGTCATTCTAAATTTTCCAGTAAGATATCTGCCAACTACTTCATATTTATTAGATTTAAGAGTAGCCGCAATTGCGTCTGTAATAGTAGTTGAACAATCGCAGGCAGTACCTTTTCTAGTGTTATCTCCAGTACTTACAAGCAGTGATGCAAAGGTTTGGCTTCCAGCAATTCCATCAGCATTTAAGCCGCAAAAACTTTGGAACTTTGTAACTGCATTTTTAACTCCATTTCCATAACCACCATCAAATCCATTAGGATCAAATTCTTTACCGTTACAATATAAAGCAAACTGTAGTAAATATATAAATTTAGTTTTAGTACTTCCTAATGATAAAACAGGACATTTACTTTTAGTTGAAGGTCCAAATACTCCATTTGGTGTAGAAATGCCTTCCTCAATCTGCAGAGCATAAATTAAGGCTTTATTAGTAGAACGGTCATAAATTCCATTGCATGGTACTAAGCCTATATCTATACTAAAAGAAGTATTTGAAATATAATTTTTGTTTAAGTATTGTTGAATAGTACGTATTTTTTGATCACATTTGTCCTTATATTCACCATAAGTAAGCATTTGAAAAGCATCCATAGATAATAAAGATTTCATTAAAATACTATCAACAACACCATTTGCATTAGATAATCCAGCATCAGTTTGAAGTTGTTTTATAGCAGCTTCTGTATTTGTACCAAATGTACCAGTAAATCCGCCGGGGTTATATCCTTTGCAGAATAATGCTCCTTGGAGAATAAATATTTTATGCTGATAAGATATAATAGCGGATTCAGACCAGTCATTTTGTGGCTGAGAGTCAATTGATAAATTTTCAAATGCACTTCTTGTTGCGGGGCCAAAGCTTCCGTTAGGGGTAGATATACCAAGTTCAATCTGCAGAGCAGTTGTTAGTGCTGTTATTGTTGTCCAGCCAGTAGCCCCATCCTCAGGAATTATTTTGTAATTAGAATTATCCTTGTAAATTCCATTTAACCATTGTTGGGTTTTTAATACCATTTGATCCAAGTGAATCACTCCTTTATTTTTGTTTTCATAATATATAAGAGAATAATTTAATAATATGTAAACCTAAAATTAAAGAAATATTTTTATTATGCTAGCAGTACCAAAAATAAAATCTACATGGATATTAGAAATATAGATATAAAATAATCTCAATGGCGTGAAAATAATTTTATGCTCTCCATTTTTTTGTAAAGAATCAAAGATATGCTATAATAAAGTAAACGTTAAAATAAAGATACAATACAAGCTGTTATTAAATTTTATGAGAATATTGTAAACTTAAAGGAGATTGATAATTTATGGTAGAGAACATTACAGAATATTCATTAAATGATGGGCTTAAAGTGCCAAGCATTGGGTTTGGGACATACAGTCTAAATGGTATAGAAGGAGCTAATAGCATCAAAGAGGCAATTGATTTAGGATATAGATTAATTGATTCAGCATTTAATTATGAAAATGAAGGCGCAGTTGGAGAAGCAGTAAGGAAATGCTCTGTTTCAAGAGAAAGGCTTATAATTACTTCTAAATTACCTGGTCGTCATCACTCATATAAAGAAGCTATTAATACAGTTGAAGAGTCATTATTTAGGGCTGGATTAGATTATTATGATTTATATCTTATTCATTGGCCTAATCCAAGAATTAATTTATATGTTGAAGCTTGGCAGGCAATGATTGAATTAAAGAAAAGAGGCTTAATTAGATCAATAGGTGTTTGCAATTTCATGCCAGAACATTTACAGACTTTAATAAAAGAAACTGGTGTAGCTCCTAGTATTAATCAAATTGAGCTTCATCCTTATTTTAATCAAGAAGAGCAACGTGCTTGTAATAAAGAACATGGTATACTTACAGAATCTTGGAGCCCTCTTGGAAGAGGTAATAGTATGTTAAAAGACGAGAAAATTGCTGGAATTGCTGAAGCACATAAAAAATCTATTTCACAAGTAATTTTACGTTGGCATATACAATTAGGGGCAATTCCACTTCCAAAAGCATCATCAAAAGAGCATCAATTAGATAATCTTAATATTTTTGATTTTGAATTATCAGAAGATGAAATGAAAATCATTTCTGGACTTTCTCGTGAAGATGGTCGTACAACTAATCAAGATCCTAGAGTTTACGAGGAATTCTAATAAAATAAGCAGTAGAAATGGGTAACCTGACTACTGCTTATTTTTATGTATATATATCACTTCTCGTGATAAAAGTTAGTAAAGCAGTAGAGAGGGAGGTCCTAACTACTGCTTTTGTCTTTTAGGAAACACAATGTTCTATATCATACATTAGTATGAGATTAAGAATTAATAATGAAAATATATCCACTCCATTAGTATATTATCTGGCAATAAAAATGTGATAAAAATTAGTAAGATAATTGATATTTTCATTATTTCTTTTATAGCAAATCATAAATTAATACATAGTATGGAATTGTAGAGAGATTCTTATGTACCATAACTTAATGATAGTGTAACTATGCTATGAAGAAATAGATATAAAAATAAATTTACACTGTCAAATATAAATGTTTAATTTTATTATTCATTACGGAGGAGAAAAAGATGAGTAACAAAGAGTGCTGTGATTGTGATGATCTTGGAATAATGTATACTATTAATTGCGAAGGAACTCTTAGCGACGATGCCGAGTGCTGTCCAAGAATGGATTACCCTGGAAAAGATGCATTGGAAGATGCGTATAATCAAGGACGTAATAAAGGGTATTGTGATGGTGTGGAAGCTGGACGTGAAGATGGATACTGTAAAGGATACGAGCAGGGAGCAAGGGAAGCATGCGAAAACACAAAGCAAAAAGCTTTAGATTGTGTAAGAAATATTAATTGTCGTTAATTGTTAAAAGAATATTTATTGTTTAGTAAATTTACTAAATAACAAAAATAAGAGATAGCAGAAGATCATGTGAATGATAATAAGGCTATCTCTTTATTTATTGAAAATAGGAAACGTATTTTAATTATTAGCATAATTTTAAAATAATATACATAAATAATAAAAATATTATTAATCTTTTTCGCTTTTGTATTGAATTAATTTTTTATTTATAAGCTTTGCTTCCCTTTCGCCATTTATGCTCATCATAGTATAAACTAAAAATTTTACTATAACTAATGCAAAGATATATGCTAGAAGTAAATTAATATTCATAACCTTACCTGGGCTAAAAAACAACAGCCATAATAAAATCATTAATTCTGAGAGAGTTAAGAAAACATTAAAAGTAATTAGTCGAACTTTTTTATTAATATCGTTTTTATTTATAAAAGCCAATTTGAAAAATACGTACGCCAATGAGAATAACATAATTTGAAAAAGTTGTGAAGTTTCAATTGTTTCCTTTGAATAAATCGCTGAAATCGTTGTAATAAGGATCATTAGGAATCCGCTAGATATAAAGAAATCTTTTAAAGAATTTTTTAAATAACCAATAAATTTCATAGTATAACCTCCTTATTTATAATCCTAATTTTTTCTTAAATACAGGAACATATTGTCTTGAAATGAATATCTTTTCTCCATTTTGTAGTAATGCTTCAAATTTACCATAGAAAATTGGGCTAACAGATTCTATTTTAGAAATATTAATAATTGTTGACTTTGATGCTCTAAAAAAATCACTGTTCTCATATTCAGACTCAATTTCGTAGAGCTTAAGTCTTGATTGGAAAATTTTTTGCTTGCAGTAGATGAAGACTTTATTATCTACAGATTCAAAATAAAATACATCTTTAGGATTGATAATATGCATTTGTAAATCTGTAAATCCAATAAGCTTTTTTGAAGATGATTTGAGAGAATAAATTAATTGTAGTAATGATTCGTCAGGCTCGTTACATTTTATTATTATTTCTGGTTCCGATCCAGCAGGGATATTTTCAATAATAATTTTCATTTCCACGTCCCTCCTTGCTTTATATTTATAGTATATGTCAGCGAATTTCACTATTCAATAGATTTGAAGTGAGATGCAAAGCTAGCTTTGTAAGTTGTATTTTTAGATTGATAGGTTGAAAAATATGCTAATCAAAAGAGAAATCAATTTGATGGATTAATCATTATAGAATATATTTCGCAAAAAATAATATATGTTATAATTTACTTAAGATGGGAAGCAATACTATATCATAAAATTTGAGAGATAATAAGATTTAGAGTCATTTGGATTTTAATAATGAAATTAGTACAATCTTAGAATTGTTAAGATTTATTATTCAAATATAATCAAGAGTGTTTCAATAAATGGAGGGGATTTTATTATGAATACTGAAAACTATACTTATGTGGCAAGCTGTGCTTTTACAAGAGAAGAACCAGAACTTAGCGGAAAAATTCAAGACTATTTAAAACAGAGATTTGATATGCCTATTATAAGGTGCTGTGTTCGAAATTATAAGGTCGAGGAATTTACGGCTGATATGCCGGAATGGATGCAACCACGTTGGAGAGCTACTCCACATTATAAGGAGTTTTCTGAGGATAGTACAATGGTATATGTTTGTCATAATTGTGCTGCTATTTTTCAGGAAACTATGAAGGAAGTGAAGAGGATTTCGCTTTGGGAACTTATTTTGAATGATGAAGAATTTAAGTTCCCAGATTATTCACATGAAAAAATGACATTACAAGATTGTTGGCGCTCTTATGATAACCGTTCAGAGCAAGATGCTGTCCGTGGGTTATTGAAGAAAATGAATGTAGATATTGTGGAGCAAGATGAGAACTATGAAAAAACACAGTTCTGCGGAGTATCTTTGCATGCACCAGCACCAAAACGAAATTTGAAGTTAGCACCGAAACGATTTGTTGAAAATGCAGATGGAAAATTTATTCCTACAACAAGTGAAGAGCAAGAGAGGTTGATGCGTGAACATTGCCAAAATATTACTACTGATAAAGTGGTCGCTTACTGTCATTATTGTGTCAAGGGACTTAAGATTGGTGGGAAGCAAGCAAAGCATTTAGCTAGCTTGTTATTTGATAATTAAGAATATTTAAAAAATCCTAAAGTATGGTTGGAGGGTATTATGAATTTAGAAGAACAGAGACAATTAATTTTATCTGGTAAAATGTATAATGATTTAACGACAGAATTAATTGAGGCAAGAGAGAAAACTGTATTTCTTACAAACGAATATAATAATAGTTTTGGTAAGCCTCAGCATGAAAGAGAAGAAATATTAAAAAGGTTACTGAAAGGTATTGGAAGAGGAGTCCACTTTGAACCAACATTTCGATGTGAATTTGGTTTTAATATTACAATTGGAGATAATTTTTATGCCAATTTCGATTGCGTAATGTTAGATGGTGGAGGGATAAACATAGGGAATAATGTTTTATTCGGTCCAAGAGTTGGAATTTATACATCTAATCATGCAACATATGCAAAAGAACGAGTAGCAGGAGGTTGTTATGCAAAACCTGTAAACATAGGCAGTAATGTATGGATTGGAGCAGGCGTTAATATAAATCAAGGGGTAACAATTGGAGATAATACAATTATAGGATCTGGTAGCGTTGTTACAAAAAGCATTCCAGCCAATGTAATTGCTGCGGGTGTACCATGTAAAGTAATTAGAGAAATTACAGAAGAGGACAAGACAGGATTTGAAATATGAAAAAACAAGTGATTTGATATATATTTTATCAGGTGTTATTGGAGCGCTAGGGATTTTATTCAATATATATCTTTTATCGAAAGAAAAATCCAGAAAAAATGAGTGAGGATTATAAATAAGAAATAGTATAATTCATCATAGATCATGTGATATAAAGAATTAATTTTGAAGCAAAATATTTTAATTGATATTAAGTTTTTAGGAAGAGAATATTCTAATATTCTTTACCATATTTATTCTCGAGAATATATATTCTTTAGAATATTACCAGAGAAGAATATATATTCTTCAGAATATGCTTGAAAAATGCGGGTTTGAAGCTAGTGGTGGTAATGGAGTTGTATGTTCGAAGAATTATTACAACACATATATTTAAAATTAATATTGAATTATTAGAGGTGGAGTATGGAGAGTATTATACATATATGCTTTTCGCAATCAGCGGGAGGAAGTTTAAGACAGGCTGTTAAAAAGAAAAAATTATTTGAAGGGAAAAAAGTTATAGTGTTTCCTGATGATATTTCCATTGGAATAATCCAAAATGGCATAAATTTAGGCGAGAGATTAGAATGGTTAGATAGTATTAATAAAGAAGATGAAAGAATTTACTTAGAAGAAATTGATTATCTTAAAAAAGCTTATAAGGAATTTTGTAAAGAAATTTCAAACATTAAGGATACAGAAGTAATTTATCTATGGTATGGGGAATGCAGCAGTGATATGTGTGGAATGATGTATACTTTAGAATTATTGAAAGATAAGATAGAAAATATATATTTTGTGAATGTTTCAGAAAAAATTTATGAGGATTATGGAATTATACGTACATATAGAGCGGCAGCAGAAATTAGTACTGAGGGGTTAAAAGGATTCATAGAAATAAGAAGGAAAATTGAATATCAAGAATATAGTGATTTAATTAATCAGTGGGAATCATTAAAGGATAATAATTCAATACTTCGTATTTTTAAGGATGGCAAGGTAGAAGCTGTAAGTGAAGATTATTTTGATATAAATATATTGAAGTATACTGAAAATGAATTTAGAAAATGTGCAAGAATTGTTGGAAGTGTAATGGGATATAGTGAAGAGAAAATTTCTGATGACTATATATTTTGGAGGATAGGAGAACTCACTAAGTCTGGAATGTTAGAATACAAAGGGAAATTTGGGATAATGAGAGAAATGGAAGTTAAAATAACACAAAAGGGAATTGAATATATGAGCACTGATTCAGAAGCAATATCATTTTGGAGAAGTAAAGAGACTGAAAAACAATTTGAAAGAGATAAAATAAATGAAGCTAAAAATCAGGGGAGAATGGAAGAAAGAATAAACATAGCTAAAAAGCTTATGGATATTTTAGATGCAGAAGTCATAGCAGAAAAAACAGGTTTAACAGTAATGCAGGTTAAAAATTTAATAAATTGAAATAAAACTCAAAGAATATATTAATTATCAGGTAAAGAAACAATGTATATTATAATTTATTTATAGAGGTTATAGGGTTCATCGATGAGAGTCGAACTTATGTGGATATAAGCCGAAATTGAATACAACTGGATGATTAGAACCTTCAGCGATAGTTTCATAGCTTTTCGGAATCAAAATATTTATGATTTCGGTAAGTTATCACATAAGTCTAAGTTATATATTGTTTATCTATATATGAACAATGAACATATGAATTGATCATGTGTAAGGAGGAGGTATTTGTTTGGAAAAATTAAGTCATTCATTTAGTGGAGCATTAAGAACTTTTTCATTTTGGATTGTAAATGGAACTGTAGGTTATCCGTTGTTAGATGGGATTGATTATTCGTGTATATTTGAAGAACCAAGTGCTATGGAACAAGCATATGCAATCTTTGCTAACGTAATTGAAATGGATGATGAAGGTAATGTGCTAAATGCAAAATATGCCGAGAAGAGAGCTGCGCAATTTATAAGAAGTTATGTTGACGAAAATTATGTAGTAGATCCACCTTTAGAAGGATGGGAAGTACAACTCTATTGTTGTGACAGCAAATTAAATGATATGTAATGGGCGTTACTTAGATATAAATATAATATTGTAGTGAGTAGACGTAGCTTGCATTTGCTGATCTTGTATATATTTTACTTATAAATTCTGTTTTCTATTTACAAAAGCGGTAGTCAGGAGGTCACCAACTACTGCTTTTTTATATTAAAAAATAAACATGAAAGGTGATAATATTTTCTGTTTATTTCTTTTAAGAAATAATGTGCATTGAGAAAATGTCAATTATATTAATTAATATATTGTAGACCAAGAGAAATGTTACAAAATAGAAAAGATAATAAATTAATATAGGAAGCTTAATTTATTGTGGCCGTATATAGATAACCCAACTAAGACCTGAACTTATGCATATAACTCGCCGAAATGAATTACATCCATCAAAATTACAAATGAAACATTCCACAAAAATATATTACTCATTTCTAGTTGGGATATATTTCATGGTGTAATCTAACTTATAATTGGATTATCTATATGTAATTAACAAATCTATGTTTGATAAGTTTTTTACGAGGAGGGATTATACATGATATATAATCCCTTAGGTATATATGATACAAAAGATATTCAGCTATTATAAGTATATTAAGCAGGCCTAAAAAAAGAACAAAAGACAGTAAACTATTAATTAATTTACTGTCTTTAGGCAACCTGCCAAGCTATAAAAGATTAGCATTTATAGCATTAGCAAATTTCCAGTATTTATACTATGGATTATTTTGGATTCATGTAATATAATATCTCATAATAACATCAAGGTGGTGATTTTATTTTATGAAAGATGTAACCATAGATACAATAAGAGATCTTCCAGAAGAAGAACAAGAAATAATACTACACTTGACAGAGATATTTGAAGGAGAAGAATATACTATTAATGAATATGTTAAGAAAGAATTGATTGATAGATAATATAGAACTTTTTATAGTAGTATGATAAAATAATATAAATCCATTGCAAAAGAAAAAATTATATATAAGGAATGCAGTCATTGAGTTGGCTGCATTTTATTTTTAAATGGGCCATAAGAAATGGTAATTAATACGTATTATTTTGCATAATTGAACACGATGATTTTTATATTAAAAAATACTATTAAGAAATGCAAATGAAGATAAATTAGGAAGGAATATTTAGAATATCTCTATTATTTAGCCAAAAATAGAGATAGCGAACACCCAGGAATGCTATCTCTATTTTCAGTAAGAATTTAATAATAATATTATTTTCTTAGGTTAAAAAGAATCTGTAGTTAAAATATAGATTCTTTATTAGTGTAATTCGAAAGACTGACAATCAGTACATTCTACACTTTTAGGACTAGATTCATGAGTACCTACTTTAATTTTGTCTAAAGTGCAGTAATCGTCTTCTTTACAATGATATTTGCAATCTGCTACAGAACATCCAATGCTTTCGTTATGTTTCATATTAATCACTCCTTAAGTTTATTTCTATAATATTATTTGATAAAATTTTTATTTTATACTTTATATATAAGATGCATCTTCAAACATTTTCTGAATATTATGGCTTTTGAGGTTATAAAAATATATGTATTTCTGGTATAAGTGTATACAGAAGTTTAACAATATATAGATATCCAAAACAAAACTTAGACTTATGCAATAACTTACCGAAAGGACAGGTACTCTGTTGTTTCGGTTACTGAGAATAAGTTGAGGCTTTCTAAGAGCATAAGTTGCACCATTTCAGCATGCTCCCGAGACAAGCTCGTGACAAGCAAAATGGAACAACTTATGATGAAGAAATGCTTGCAACATATTCTCTAATGTAACACTGCACAAAAGAGTATCTAATTTCGGTTTTGCCACACATAAATATAATTTTAAATTTGGATATCTATACAGTATAAAATTGAATTGATTTTTTTTACTAAAAATGTTATGGTTATGAATATAAATGTAAATTAGAAAAATTTTATAAATAAAATGTAGGTTTAATTAAAATCAATTTAATTGAATTTTTAAAATGATTTTTAATTAATTAAAAGGGAATTAGGTGAAATTCCTAAACTATCCCGTAGCTGTATTAGAGGAGTTTAAATACATTGGATGCCACTTAAAAATAGGGAAGGCGTATTTAAATGATGATTCTTAAGTCAGAAGACCTGCCTATGTTTTGCACCAAAGGGCACATTAAAGAAAATAGCAAGTCTAAGTGATGTATAATTTTTCGTCAGATGAGGAGATAGATGCATCTAATAGAGGAGTATTATGTGCATGTGACGATAAAGTATGATAGTAAATAAGCTATTATATTGAATTGTTATCTTTTTAATGTGACTAAACTCTACGAGTGATAGAGGGGGCGTTTTAATGAAAATTTATTTACATATTTTATATGAATAAATATGTTTTGTTATTATGTCTTTTTAACACTTCTGTTAGAAGGACTTTTTATTTTGCAGAAAAATATATGAAAATTACAGACAAGCTATAATAAATCACATATTATGCCGTAGTACGCATATATAACTAGCAAACTTTAATTGCTAATTTGTACATAAGCAAATATATATATTGCAAAAATAATTCTTCATCATAATTATAAAAGTATTGCAAGAATTTTAGCTGTAATTGTGAATTGCAACATATATAGATAGAAAATCGAAGGAGATGAGGTATGGAAAAAATAATTATTTTATGCGCTGTGTTTTTGGCGGCTATCTTCTTATTAGTATTTATATGGAAACATCAAAATATGAATGATAATAGGAAGCGAGTTCATAAACATAATCATAAAATTGGACATAAACATGGAGAGGGATATTCAATTGATTTTTATGCATATGCTTCAAAGATTAGACATTGGAATGCTGAATTTAAAGTGTATTTATCAGTTTTGACGCTTGTTCTTTGCATTGTATTTAACAATCCATATGTATCTGCTACCGTGATAATTGCAATGGCTTATCTTACAGTTATTAAAGGGAAAATTCCGGCAGCTGAATACCTGTCAATATTGGCAATTCCAATTACTTTTATTTTACTTAGCACTTTTACCATTGCTATTGATTTTTCAAAGCAGCCAATAGGGCAGTGCAATTTATATCTTGGGTTTGGCTATGTTTTTACTTCAACTGTTCAGCTTAAGAAAATGGTGTTTTTAATTTTGAAGATTTTTGCAGCTATAAGTGCTCTGCAGATGATGACCTTATCGACTCCAACTTCTGAGATTATTTATGTACTTAGAAAGGCACATGTGCCAAAACTTATTGTAGAATTAATGAGTCTTATTTATCGCTATATATTTATCTTAATGGATGTATTTACAAAAATGAAAAACTCTGCAAAGTCACGTCAAGGTTATTGTGATTTTAAAACTTCATGCTATACATTTGGGAGCATTGCAAGTAATATGCTTATTATTTCACTTAGGAAAGCAAATGCTTATTATGATGCAATGGAATCACGATGTTATGATGGGGACCTTGTATTTTTAGAGGAAGATAAAAATGTAGAAGTTATGCAGATTGTCTTAGCAGTAGTATTCATAATGTTTTTGGTTTTAATTTGGTATTTTACAAGGTAAGGCACATTCAAAAAATAATAAATCCACTTGCATCCTTGCCTAGCTCAAAGAAAAATATACACATTAAAAAAGGTAGCTATGCTACACATAAGATCATTTTTTTTTAGAAAAGGTAGCTATGCTACACATAAGATCATTTATCTAGAAAGCGTAGATATGTTTTATATAAGAACATTTTGTTAGAAAGATAGGTTATGCTGCATACAAGAAGATTTTTAAATTTTCTATGTATCTTCATATGCTTAGAAAGGAACGATTATGAGAAAATTAATATTAAAAATTGAAGATCTCCATTATGCTTACGGAAATGGAAAGTCTGCATTAAATGGGGTAAATGTAGATATTTATGAAGGTGAGAAAATAGCTGTCGTTGGTTCTAACGGCTCAGGAAAATCCACATTCTTCTTAAATGTAGATGGGGTACTTACCCCAGAACAAGGAAAAATCATCTATAGAGATACTGTTATAAATAAAAAGAATTTAACGGAACTTAGAAAAAATATAGGAATAGTGTTTCAAGATGCTGATAATCAAATTATTGCATCTACAGTTAGAGCAGAAGTTGGATTTGGACCTATGAATTTGAAACTTCCAAAAGATGAAGTATTAAAACGGGTGGATGAAGCACTAGAATATATGAATATTTCTCATTTAAAGGATCGTCCACCTCATTATTTAAGTGGTGGTGAAAAGAAGCGTGTAAGTATTGCTGACATTATTGCAATGAAGTCAGAAATTATAATCTTTGATGAACCAACAGCAGCTCTAGATCCATTAAATGCAATGATGTTAGAAGACGTTTTATTGAAACTTGGGACAGAAGGAAAGACAATGTTAATATCTACACATGATGTGGATTTTACATATAGATGGGCTGAAAGAGTTCTTGTTTTTAATGAGGGGAAAATCATTGCAGATGGGTCACCTATAGAGATTTTTACAAACATGGAAATTTTAAAACAAGCAAATTTGAAACAACCAACCTTGCTTGAGGTTTATGAATCTCTTATAGAAAAAAATATTTTAAAGGATATAAAATCATATCCTAAAAGTATAAAAGAATTTAAAGAAATGCTTTAAAAATAGAAATTTCCACACATATATATAAAGCAGCTATGCTGCAAATAAGATCATTTCACATATATATAAAGCAGCTATTCTGCAATACGGAACTTTCCTGCAAATAAGATTATTTGGCATATAAAAAAAGCAGATATATTACAAATAAGAATTTATATTATTTTATTATTTAGACTTTAATATTAGAAATATTAAAGTTTTATTGAGGGGGAGAAAAATGAATAAGAAAGAAAAGAGAATTGTCGCTCTAGCGGCAGCATTTGCTTTGAGTTTTGGAGTAGCTCCAGCAGCAAATGCAATGCACATTATGGAAGGTTATCTTCCGCCACAATTTTGCATTATATGGGGTGTTATTTGCATTCCATTCATAGCCATAGGCTATTTATCAATTAAGAAGACATTGGCTGAAAATCGTAGAGCAATTACAATTTTGGCTATGGCTGGAGCATTTGTTTTTGTACTTTCATCTTTAAAGATACCATCAGTAACAGGAAGCTGTTCACATATGACTGGTACTGGACTTGGTGCAATATTATTTGGGCCAAGCGCTGTTAGTATCTTAGGAATCATTGTACTTGTTTTCCAGGCAATACTGCTTGCTCATGGGGGAATCACTACTCTGGGTGCTAATACATTTTCTATGGCTATTGCAGGGCCATTTGTTTCTTATGGAATATATAGATTATGTAAGGCTTTAAAAGTTAATAAATATGTAGGCATTTTCTTGGCTGCATCAATTGGAGATTTATTCACTTATTGTGTAACAAGTATCCAGCTTGCACTTGCATATCCATCTGAAAACGGCGGATTTATTGTATCGGCAGCTAAATTCCTTGCAGTATTTGCACCAACTCAAGTTCCGCTTGCAGTTATAGAAGGTATTTTGACAGTTGTTATTATAATTGGCCTTGAAACATATGCAAAATCTGAATTAACAGGCCTTGGATTAGTGAAGGGAGGAGAAAATTAATGTCAAAGACTAAGAAAACAGTTATAATTCTGCTAATTATTGCGGCATTAATTGCTGTTATTCCATTATTCACATTAAGAGGAGCTGAATTTGGTGGTTCTGACGATGCTGGAAGTAAAGTAGTTTCTGAAATTACAGGTACTGAGTACAAGCCGTGGTTTAAGCCAGTTATGGAAACTTGGATTGGTGGAGAATTGCCAGGAGAGGTGGAGAGCCTGCTTTTCTGCGTGCAGACAGGTATTGGAGTTGGCGTAATTGCATTCCTAATGGGAAGGTTTGTAGAGAGACACAAAATAGAAAAAGATAAGAAAAAGTAATATTTCTTTTATCCATTATGAGATATTCTGTGGAGTATATTGGTGTCCTTATTTCTTAATTATAGGTTGGATAAAATAATTAGAAACATAAAATATAAAAATACCTAAGTAAGAGCTGATAAACAATACATAGTCAGCTCTTTTATTAATTTATTTGATGCCTAGCTATTATGACATTAGAGATAGAAGCTTTTATATGAAAGATTTAGCGTAGTAAATAATAAATACTCTTTTAAAATCGTGTAATGTGATATTTGTAAAATATGCTATAATACTAAAGTATGTTCGCTGGGATTAATATACAGGGGTAAGAAGAAATACTTAACTTGTTACTAGTACAAACGGACAAGCTTTTTCATGCAATTATGCACTTATGGGGGTATTGGAATGGATGTCGTCAGCATGTGAATAAAAGTGAGTGTTTAGTTGTAATTTGCTTAAGATTAACAAGATTATAGTTAATCTAGAAATAAGTGTCGGGAGGAATTTATGAATATAAAACAGCTTTGGAATAAAGCTATATCAATTTTAAAAACAGAAATAGTTTTTACTATATCATTATTTTTGGCACTAGGTACGTCTCTGATTTCTATGCCCAAAATAGATTATATAAATTTTGAGGTACTAATATTAATGTTTAATCTTATGATAGTAATAATTGCATTTGAAAAGTTAAAATTATTAGATAAGATAGCAGTTGAAATATTAATAAAACATAAAAACCTTAGAATGGTTTCATTAATATTAACATCTCTATGTTTTTTTTCTTCAATGTTTATAACAAATGATGTGGCTTTAATAACTTTTGTACCGCTTACTATGATTATTGCTCAAAAAGCGAAGTTTAACCCAATGAAAATAATAATTTTAGAAACTTTAGCTGTGAATATTGGTAGTAGTCTTACTCCAATGGGAAATCCACAGAACTTATATTTATTTTCTTTTTTTGATGTTGGAATGTTAGATTTTTTTAGGGATACAATATTTTTTGTGATAATTGGTGCAATATGGTTATTTGTTCTCAATCGCAGGATCTCAAATGTAAATTTGGAATATGATTTAGATAAAATAGAAATTAAAGATAAAAAAAGCGCAATTATTTATTGTAGTTTGTTTATTTTTATATTACTTTCAGTTTTCAATATAGTTGATTATAGAGTTGCTTTTATAATAACTTTAATTATTAGTTTTGTTATAGAAAAAAAGCTCTTTAAGGAAGTAGACTATTTTTTATTACTTACTTTTGTGTGCTTTTTCATAGCGATAGGAAATTTATCTAATATGACAACTATAGATGAATTAATGAAGAAAGCATTAACAAATAGTACAAGTGTATACTTTTATTCAATATTTTTTAGTCAGTTAATTAGTAATCTTCCTTGTGCAATTTTGCTATCAAAATTCACAAATTCTTGGAAAGAGATATTAGTCGGTGTAAACATCGGAGGTATGGGAACAATTATTGCCTCGCTTGCAAGCTTAATATCGTATAAATTTTATGCTAAAGAATATGATGGGAAAAAATATATGTTTAAATTTACCACATATAATTTTGCCAGCCTTATAATATTCACATTAATATTTTATATATTTTTGGTAATTTGATAAATCATAAATAAGATATTTAAAGAAGTATATAATAGAAAAGTTTTGTATTACTTATAATTTCAGTAACCTTTAATATAGGTATCCAATTTAAAATCATATTTATGTATGGCAGAACCGAAATTAGATACAAATTTGTTCCAGCGGACTAGTGAAATTTTAGCTGGATAGTTCTAAGTGAAAGGTTGAACCCATTTCTGCATGCTCCAAAAACAAGTTTAGGACAAGCAGAAAATGGAACAACCTTCAACTAAGAACTATCACAACTCAATTTCAAATGCCGCTTTCACAAACATGTATCCAATTTCTAGTATAATTCACAAAGATTAAAGTTTAGGTATATCTTTTGTTTTTGATACCTATATTATAAGCAATTAAGATCCGATATAAAAATTACTTAATATATATGTTGCAATTGAATTTCTACATTTTGGTCTTAACTTATGACTTGCCTAATTGGAATTTTCAATGTAAATTTATTATTACAACATATAGAATTGATTTCGAGAATTAAATATAGATATCCAATTTAAGAATTCAACCTATTAGATGAATGTATTTACAAAGTTGCTAAAACTTTAAGTTAATATCTTCACTAGAAATCATAAATGTATTTTCAGAGCTTTTCGTAATCAAAATATTTATGGTTTCGGTAAGTTATCACATAAATATAGTTTTAAAGTTTGATATCTATAATGGGGTATTTTAGAAATATTAAATTTGTTTGATAAGCAAGTATAAATTTATGAAAAAGGGGTTATAAATTATGGTTCTTGAGTTTTTTCAAAATGCATGTATTTTAATAGCGTTTATGAGTATTGCTCAGCATCTTCTTAGAAATAAAAGAATTTTTGAAGATATGTCATTGAAAAGTAAGTTTTTATGGGGACTTTATAGCGGGATATTAGGTGTGATACTGATGATAAACAGTGTACATATTACACCAGATACTTTTATTGATTTTAGGTACATACCAATTTTATTTTCTGCTATTTATAGTGGATTTTTCTCTTCAATTATTTCTTCTATTTTGATAGCTATTTTTAGATCTTTAATTTTGGGAGTGTCTGATATATCACTAATTGGATCAGCAATTGCTTTAGCTATGGGGATCGGATTTGGAATTATTTCTTTATTAAAGATATCAAAAAAACGTAAATATATTTATTCTATGATCTTCTTTGTTATAGCATCAGTTATTTCATCATTTACAGTACCTCAAAATATTACATTTGATTTTAAAACAGTGAGTTTATACTTTTCTGGATATTTAATAGTATCGTATATTTCAATTAAATACGCGGACTACATATTTGAAACAGTTAGAATTTATCAAAAGTTAAGAAATGAGGCAACAAAAGATTATTTGACTGGCTTGAATAATGTAAGGCAATTTGACAACAGTTTCAACAATATTTCTCAGAGGGCTGTACGAAAAGAAGAAGATCTATCTATGTTGTTTATAGATATTGATTTTTTTAAGAAAATAAATGATACTTATGGCCATAATGCAGGGGATACTATTTTAAAGAGTTTAGCCTTAATTCTTCTTGATACATGCAGGACTTATGATGTTGTATCTAGAATGGGAGGGGAAGAGTTTTCTGTAATATTATTAGATTGTTCAGACTCTGAAGCTGTTAAGATTGCGGAAAGACTAAGGGAGAAGATTGAAGAAAATGATTTTTATATTTCAGACAATAATTTTATAAAAATTACAATTTCAATCGGAATAGCATCGTATCCTAATACGACAACTCAAATTGATAATTTGCTTGAAATGGCTGACACAGCATTATATCAAGCAAAAAATACTGGAAGAAACAAAGTGGTTTTATTTAACAATGACGAACATAAAATATAAAAAATACCTAAGGAAGAGCTGATTAAATAATACATAGTCAGCTCTTTTTATTTGATGTTCAGTGACTACAACGCTAACGCTAAAAACTTCTTTATGTAAAATTCATCATATCTCTCTTTATGAACTTCTATGCATTTGAAATTTAATAATAACAATAAATCCTTTAAACATATAATTCTGAATATAATGGCTGACTATGAGTTAGCTTGATGTATTAACCTATAGAATAGTCTTTGTAAGTTGGTTAATGAGATATTTATAAGATATTTCATTAACCAATTTTAAACAGTAAAATTGACATACATATATTAAAATGATAAAATGTCTATTGAATTAATAGACAAGGAGAAGAAAATGAAAGAGCTTATTCGTGATGCAACTATTGACGATTTTAAAAGGGGTTACATATGGGATAGCAAAAAAGCAGAATTTATTTGTTTGATATGCGGGAAACATACAGGTAAAAATAGTAATGATATAAGTACTCATACAGCAGAGCATGGGAGCCCTATGGACAGAATACTGATGCTTGATAAGAAATATACTGGACTTACTGAAATTCAGAAAGAGCTTTTGGAAATGGTGTCAAACAAGTATAGTAATAAAGAAATTGGGATTAAGCTTGGATGTGCAGAATCAACAGTAAGAAATATGAGATTTGCACTAAGAGAAAGGGCTAGACAAGCAAGAGCTTTTTTAGCAGCTATAGAGTTAGTTGACGATGGAAATAGTAAAATAGCGAATCCAAAACTTAGAAGTTTTCCGGCTAAAGAGGAAAAAAGAAAAGCATTATTACCAAGGTTTGCTAATTTGTTTGAACCAAATAAAGAGTATACGGAAGCTGAAGTAAAGAGAATTATTAAGCCTATTTATGAGGATGACGCAATAATACGGCGATACTTAGTAGACTATGGATACTTGGGAAGAAATGATGATGGAAGTAAATATTATAAGAAATGTGAGGAAGTTATTATGGATAAAATGAATAAAAAAGAGATAATAAATAATTATAAGCAACAAGAAATAGAAATGGGAATAATTCAAATCTATAATACTGTTAATGGATATTCTTTCGTAGATATATGTACAAATTTATATAAGCCCTTTGAATCAATCAAATTTCAGCTAAATTTGGGGAGAGCTAAATCTAAAAAATTAAAGGAAGATTGGGCAGCTTATGGGGAAAGTGCCTTCGAGTTTAAAGTTGTTGAAAAACTCGAATCTAATGAAGGTGCTACAGATAAGGAAAAGGTTGAGGATTTAAAAGAACTTTTAAACTTGTGGATTGAAAACCAAGGAGACAATTTAAAATTATATAAATAAGCTGATTTCTGACGTTATAAATTAAGATAATAGATGATAGAAAATGAAATTGCACTGTATGGGAAAAGTGAATTTGTGATTTTTAGATATTTAATATCACTAAATCATGTATGAGTTTAATAATTACTTGAAATGAAATAAAGAGTAACATGTCATAACGGGGATATGAATGTTACTCTTTGACTTATATTTATAGGGGAAAAAATTTATGAAAAAAAGTTTTTATTATCTTTATAATATTATTATAATAGCCAAATGTGTCAGGATGGTGGCAAATTTAAATTACAATATGTAGATTTAACTAAGTAATTATAAAAAGCTTATTTGAAAATACAATAATGTAATATTAGAAAATATATTATAATTTACAGTATAAGTTTCATATAGGACAAAATAAGAAAAAAATTAGGAGAATAATATATGAGTGAAAGAATAGGCATGATTTACAAACTTGCACCACAAGAACTAAAAGGAATTTATACATTTGATAAGATAGATTCTAATGATATAGATGGATTAACAGTTTCTATGTTAGACGCATTTAAAGATACAGTAGACTTCAATGGCGAAACAATAGAAGAGTTAAATAAGGAGATTTATAGTATTATTGAAAGTACTTTCGGAACATTTATTCCCGATGCTTCATTTCAAATTAAACAAAATGGAGAAATTGCGGCTGTAGTTCTTATTAGTTTATTTAAAGGGAAACCATTTGTTTCAGAATTATTTACAGTTAAGAAATATTTGAAACAGGGGATGGCAAGTAATCTTTTGAAAAATAGTATAAATGTATTAATGAATTTAGGATACGATGATTTAATTTTATATGTGCACCCTGAAAATGCAGCTGCTGTAAATCTTTATAAAAAAATTGGGTTTATAGAATTATAATTTTATAACCATATTGCATTGGTTTTAAAACATATTGTAATGAGTTCGGTTGAAAGCGGATAGATTGTTTCATTATAAGGTATTCGTTAAGTATGGTGATAAAAGCCATACCACCAGAAACGTTCCGAATCTTATACGGAACACTTGAAGTAGCTTTAAATCCTCAATACTAATATTTAGCATAAAAATGCCCCAATAAAGGGGCGTATACATGTGTAAGTTAATATTTATTTGATATATATCTATACTATGTACAATATATTTTAAAAAATGCAAAATTAAAGTATCATATATTTCTATATTATATGTATCGAAAATTGAGTACTGGTTTAATTATAGATTTTCAATTTAAGAATTCAATTTATTAGATTAATATATTTACAACGTTGCTAAAATTTTAAGTTCATATCTTCACTAGAAATCATAAATATATTTGTAACCACAAGGGTTATAATATGAAGAAAACATTTGAAAATGAGCTGTTAAAGGTTCTTAAGCAGAGAACCCAAATCTTTGATTTGGTGAGAATCGCTTACTCAGTGAACGAACGTGAGCCGAGTTTCCGCTAATGGTTGTTCCATTTTAGATTGTGAAGTGAGAGTCCAAAATTTTATTTTGGGTTCTCGAACTTCCTCAGCGAATGTAATGAGTCGAGCTTCCCTAGGAAAGTTGGAGCATGCTAAAGTGGCTACAACCTGCTGCTTAGAACCTTCAGCGATATTTTCATAGCTTTTCGGAATCAAAATATTTATGATTTCGGTAAGTTATCACATAAATTTAGTTTTAAAGTTGGGTATCTATATATTCGCTCTAATTAGAAAATAAGCATTCAATTAATTCACTTCTTTTACAGATATACCTTATTGCCATTGCTTTAAAGAACTAATCATGAAATTTTTCACGTCTATATTGTATACATTTCTTAAGTTATCTTCTAGAAATACTTCTTTAGGTGTACCTTGGCTGAATATTTCGCCATCGCTTAGTAATATAATTTTTTCACCAAATAAATTAGATAAGTTCAAATCATGTAATACAGCTATTACAATTTTATTATTTTCTTTTGCCCAAAGGCTTAAATATTCTAGGATCTCAATTTGATACTTTAAATCAAGATGATTTGTTGGTTCATCTAATAAAATAATTTCTGGATCTTGGGCAAAGGCTTTTGCTATGAAGACCCGTTGAAGCTGTCCGCCAGATAATTCATTTATAAGTTTATCTTTTGAATCTATAAGGCCAACACTTTTTATAGCCTCCATTATGATTAAATCATCTTCCTTACTTAAAGAGGATAAAGCCCCTTTTAAATAAGCATATCTTCCTAAAGCAACAGTTTCATAAACTGTGTAAGGAAAGTAAACATTGTTACTTTGAGTCATAAGTGCAATGTGTTTTGCAAATTCCTTCACAGGTAAATTTTTTATATTCTTTGAATCAAATGTTAGTGTTCCTTTATATTCAATGAGTCTGCCTATAGCTTTTAAAAGCGTACTTTTTCCACATCCATTTGGACCAACTATGCAAAGAATTTCTCCTCTTTTAGCTTTAAAGTCAATATTCTTTATGATATCTATTTTGTCATATCCACAAGAAAAATTCTTAAGTTCTAACAAAATCATCACCTACTTTGATTTATTATTTTCTTTCATGTGCCTTATTAAAATATATGTATGCAAAAAATGGGGCTCCAATCAGAGCAGTAATAGCGCCAACTGGTAATTCGGATGGTATTATAATTATTCTTGCTACTAGATCAGTGATTACCATAAAGCAGCCTCCTAAAATTATGCATACAGGAATTACATATTTATGCTTTGCTCCAATGATTCTTCTTACTAAGTGAGGAATTATTAAATCCACAAAACCAATAATTCCACTTAAGGCTACAGCAGAACCCGTTAATATAGCAGAGAAAATAAGAAGTCTAGTCTTTATGGTATTAACATCTACTCCAACTGATTTTGCTTGATCTTCACCAAAAGATAATATATCCATTTCAGTGCAGTAGCGCATGACACCAATTATTCCAATTATAAAGAAGGGTATTCCCATTTGTACATATGACCATCCCTTCATAGAAAAAGAACCCATTTCCCAAAGAGCTATGCTTTTTATATCTTCACTATATAAGGCTGTTACAGTTGTAAGTATTGCACTGCAAAATAAAGAAAAAACCATGCCAGATAAAATTATAGTTGAAGTTGACATGCTGTTATCAACCTTGTAGGCAAATTTTATGATAATAAATACAGTCAGAAGCCCACATAAAAAGCCTGTTAAAGGAAGAGTAAGCCTGCCGAGCATAGGTATTGAAAAACCAGATATTATAAGAAATCCAACTCCAAGAGAAGCCCCAGAGGATACTCCTAAGGTATAGGGTGAAGCAAGTGGATTTCTAAGTAATGATTGAACCACAGCACCACTAACTGATAAGGAACTACCTACAAGAAAGGCTAAAAAAACTCTAGGCAATCGTAAATTCCAAATTATCGCCACATCATTAGGGTTAATCTCTTTAAGTAGCGGAATTCCTAAAACTTTATATCCAATTATCGATGCAATATGGATTAAGCTGGTATCAGAACTTCCAATAGAAGTTCCGATACATAAAATTAAAAATGTTAAGGGTATTAATAATATGATAATTTTTTTATACATTTGCATATTCCTCAGGATAAATAGCTTTTGCTATTTGTTTAAGTGCTTTTAGTATATTTTGTGATGGTCTGGAAGAGGAATTATTATCAATAGCAAAGACTTTATTGTTTTTAACTGCAGTAACCTCTTGGAAGCCTTCGCGAGTCTTGATATTATTGATAGAATTACTTGTAGGTTCATTTGTAAGTATTACATCAGGATTGGCTTTTACTACAGCTTCAGGACTTGGAGATATCCACGAATTTTCATTAGCAAAGATATTTTTGGCGCCTACAATTTCAATCATTTCATTTAAAAATGTATTATTGCCAAAACTATATAAACCTGAAGTTGACCCTATTTCAAAATATACATTTTTCTTATCAGTAATAGTATCTCCAATTTTTTTTATTGAACTGATTTCATCCTTTAAATTAGATGTCGTCTCATCACCTTTTTTCTCAGTGCCAGTGATTTTTGATATAAAGTCAATATCTTTATAAAGGTCTTCTATGCTTGAACTAGTAGGTATGTATACAACAGGAATTCCAGCTTCTTTAACAGCTGCAAAGGGGTCTTCACTCCCAGTTTTATTATGTCCTGAAGCTATTATTATGTCAGGCTTTAAACTCACAAGAGTTTCAGCATCTGGATTCTTAAAGTCAATTTTAGGTAAATCTTTATTGATACCATCCACATCTGACGAATATTTGTCTATAGCTACTAGCTTATCTGAAAGTCCCAGCCCAACTAATATTTCGGTATTTGATGGGGCTGTAGATATTATAGTTTTTACTTTTTCAGGAAGCTTAAAGCTGTTACCTTCTCTATCTGTCATTGTTGCAGTCTTATTACCACAGCCGAAAAGTGTACTCATAGCTAATATAACTATTAAAAAGAGTGATAAAAATTTATTTTTTAGTTTCATGATGCCCTCCTAAAATATAGTGTATTTAAGGGTAACAAAAAAAACATACCCATCGAGAGTATGCATAGATTCATAATAAACATGCCTATAAAAATCAGAATAAAACTTAAAAGTCTTATTTTCATAAAATGCATGATTACTTAAGTCACATTCAAAAAATAACAAGTTCATTTACCATCTTATTTTCAACTATCCTTCGGAAGTAGATTGAGATAATAGACCTAATATGATGAGATCAATTTACCTTCTTGACTGATGAAAAATATTCATGGTAGCGTTGTACTTGAAATTTATTTTCATGTGCCTAATATCCCACCCTCAGAGGATATTATCGTTGTATAAAAACAAGGTATCCCGACTTAACTTCATCCTAATTTCAAGCCTTCCCAATTTCTCAGTGGCACGTTAGACATAATCAAAAAATAAAAGATTGGACTTGTTATTTTTGATTATGCCTTTGATTTCGTCAGTTTCACGGTTACTGGGGTAGTTGAAGAATTTCACTCCATTCCCTTATTACTTAAATGCAGACTATAGTTTGCATTCATATAATTAAAGTATTTGACATAAAAAGATTATACTATTCATAGTAAGTTTTAGCAATAAACCACTTAAATAACTAAGGGGGACTAAGCCCTGAACTTATGCATATAACTCGCCGAAATAAGGATTATGCTGTTGTTCCAGTTTCTAAGGAATTATGATGGATGATCCCAAGATTACAAGTTGCACTCAAGATGCTAGCATCAAAGGCAAGCTTTGAACTAGCATACTTGAAACAACTTATAATCTAGGAATCAGAGCCATCAAATTCCTAATGAAACATTTCACAAAAGCATAATTCTTATTTCTAGTTGGGATATATTTCATAGTACAAATCTAACTTATAATTGGTTTATCTATATCGATAAACAAATCAAGAATTAGATTTATTAGATGAACATATTTACAAGTTTTCTAAAACTTTGAGTTCGTATCTTTACTAGAAATCATAAATATATTTGTGGAGAAAACATTTGAAAATGAGCTGTTAAAGGTTCTTAGCAGTAGGTTGTTCCCCTTTAGCTTGTCAAACTGAAAGTTGGAGCATGCTAAAGGGGATACAACCTGCCGCTTAGAACCTTCAGCGATATTTTCATAGCTTTTCGGAATCAAAATATTTATGATTTCGGTAAGTTACCACATAAATTTAGTTTTAGAGTTGATATCTATAAAATGCTAAATAAAAATATTACTTTATTGGAAAAAATTCTATAAAATCACTCTAAAATGATGTAAAATGTTTGGTAGGTTAATAAATTTATTAAAATGAATTATGAGGGCGATTAAAGTGATTAAAAAAATATCTATGTTAATGACATGTATACTATGTATTCTGATTTTTTCAGGGTGTTCAAAGAATCAGGAGATTATTACTAAAACGGCATTGAAAATGGATACTGTTTTTCAGCTAAAAGCATATGGTCCAAAAGCTAATGAATCTATAGAAGCATCTCTTTCAAGATTAGATGAGATTGAGCAAATGGCAAGTGTGACTATAGATAGCAGTGACATAAGTAAAATTAATCAAGCTGCAGGTAAAGAATATGTACAAGTACATCCTGAGATTATTAAAATGGTTGAAACAGCAGTTAAGTATTCTAAGTTGAGTAATGGGGTATTTGACATAACTGTAGGCCCACTTGTGAATCTTTGGGGAATAGGAACTGATAACGAAAGAATACCTACAGATGAAGAGATTAAATCAAAACTACCATTAGTGGGATATAATGATATCAGTATAAATGAAGAGAATAGTAGTATTAAGTTACTAAAAGAAGGTATGGCAATAGATTTAGGTGGAATAGCTAAAGGATTTGCTGCAGATGAAGTGTTGAAAATTTATAAAAACTACGATATTAAAGGCGGGATTATAAGTCTTGGAGGTAGTTCTATATATACAGTTGGTAAAAAGCCAGATGGAACACCATGGAATGTTGGAGTTAAGCATCCTAGAAAAGATAGCGATCAAGATTATGTAGGCATAATTAATTTATCAGAACAAGCACTTTCTACTTCTGGAGATTATGAAAGATATTTTATAAAGGATGGTAAGAGGTATCATCACATATTAAACCCAAGCACAGGTTATCCAACAGATAATGGTGTAATGAGTGTAACTATAGTCGTAGACAGCAGTATTCCTGATAGCAATATGCTTGCTGATATTTTAACCAAAACTGTTTTTATAGCAGGTGTAGATAATGGTTTGAAATTTATAGACAGTTTGCAAGGTGTTTCGTGCATGGCAATAACTTCTGATTATAATATTTACAAATCTTCAAGTTGGAATATAAAATTAGATAAATTAGATCCAGAATTTAAATTTGCCAATTAATTTTTTTTTTATTATGCCTCAGTCTAGTATAAATTTTACAATATGTTTACATACTGACAATATAGGAGGCTATAATATGAAAATGAAAACTAATCAAAGAGCCTTAATTTTATTAGTTATTATGTTTATAGGTTTTATAATTACTTTGTTTCCACAAAATACACCTATAATAACTATATTGCAAAGTGGATTTGAAGCTGGAGTGGTAGGTGGATTTTCAGACTGGTTTGCAGTAGTAGCACTTTTTCGGTATCCCTTAGGAATTCCAATTCCACATACTGCACTTCTGCCTAGGAATCGTAAAAGAATAACAGAAGGTTTAGTATCAATAGTTGAAAACAATTTGCTCAATAAATCAAGTATTATAAATAAAGTACATGAATTAGAAGTAGTGAAAAAAATATTAAATATATG
This sequence comes from Clostridium sp. MF28, assembly GCF_002969175.1. Lineage (NCBI taxonomy): Bacteria > Bacillati > Bacillota > Clostridia > Eubacteriales > Clostridiaceae > Clostridium > Clostridium sp. MF28. The sequence continues at coordinate 1,522,156 of NZ_CP014331.1, read as the reverse complement.
CAAAAAAATTATATGTTCTAAGCAAGGAATAGAAGCAGGAATGTATGTTATTAAACGTGCCATAGAGCATATTCCTATAGAAAAAGTTTCTTCATCTTTACTTAAACTAATTCAAAAATATTTGAATACATTAGATTCTAAAAACTTTCTTGAAAAATTAATTGGCATATTCTTAAGAAATAATTATGAAGAGAAAATTTTAGATAATTTACTTATTAAGCTTGAAGAGATAGTAAAGCAAGATAAAGTAAAGAATGAACTTGGAAATATAGTATTCAATTCTATAAATAAACTAAAGATAAGTGGAATAATGCAATATTCATTAAATACAGTATTAAATGTTTTAGGAAAAGATAAAGTAGGAAAAATAGCTCGAGATTTAGTCGTTGTAATATTAAAGGATTTAAAAAAACATGATAATACCAGCAGAATTACACTGCTTGAATTAATGCAGAGCAATATAAGAAGCATAAGTAACAATGAAGAAGTTATACAAAAAATAGATGAATATAAAATGAGATTAGGTAGTAATGTTGAACTAAATAACTTTACAATAAAAATATTAGATGAATTAAAAAATACAATATTAGGTTATGTTAAAGAAGATTACATAAGGGATAATATACTCCCAATGCTAAATAATTTAATAGACAGTATATCAGAAGATATTAATTTAATAAATAAATTAGAGCAGCAGATACAGGAACGTGTATCAGGTTACATAAATTCCAATCATGAAAATATAGGCAGATTAGTTAGAGATAATATTGAAAGATTGGATACTGAAACCCTTATAAAATTGATTGAAGAGCGTGTAGGCGATGACTTGCAGTGGATAAGGATAAATGGTGCTATTTGTGGTTTTTGCGTTGGTCTGGTATTAGGGATAATTAGAGTTTTGTAAATATTAAAAACACATGATCAGTATTTGTTAATAAATAAAGAGTATCTATAGGTTGAAAATTTCACTGCTAAAAAATAGAGTTTCACAATGTTTTTTTAGTAGATTTTAGAGCAGATATTATTGCTGTAGAAGGCTGTAGAAGAATGTACTGAACTTATAAAAGAGAATTGCAAATAAAGAAGATCTATAAATGCAATTCTGTATTATTATATGTGTTGCAATGCACAATTCACAATTACAGCTAAAATTCTTACAATATTTTTAGAATTATGATGAAGAATTATTTTTGCAATATATATATTATTATTATTTACATTTCATGAACAAAATTTCTTTTACAGTCTCCTCAAAAGGTATTGAAACACTTTTAATATTTCCTGTGCTATCATAATTAAAGGTCACATCAATCAAGTAATATTCCATTATTGTCATGGTAAAAATGTCATAGCATTTATGATTAAGTGTATAGTCTATATTAGTATAAATTAATTTTAAGATATTATCTTTTACTTCGATTTTTAAAGAACCATATCCTGGATTTTCATATATGCCAGTATACTCTTCAAGGGAGTGAGATGGAGTTGAGTTATCTTTTTTTGAGTCTATTTTAGGCTTAGTAGCATCTTCCATTGCTTTCATCATCTTTTCAGCTTCATCCTCTAGTTTTTCACAAAAATCACTATGTTCATGGCCTAAAAGCTTGTCGTATATATGGTATGCTATAGGCAGTGCACAGACAGGATTATTTAAATTAGTAAGAATAACTACGCCAATATTCTCGTCTGGAAGAAAGCTTGTATAGGAGCAAAATCCATCTATATTTCCACCATGGTTAACATGTTTTCTTCCTCTATAGGCTTCAACAAACCAGCCTAAGGCATAAGATGAAAATTGTAATTCATCAAATTTTAAAGGAATTAGCTCACAAGGGAGCTGAGGTGAATGTAACTCATTTATAGTTTTTTCTGATATAATCTGTTTTCCATTTACTTTACCTTTATTTAAATGAAGGCTAAGCCATTTTAGCATATCAGTCAAACTTGAATTCATAGAACCAGCAGGAGCAACAGAATCTAGTTTTCTAAAGTCTATTTGATTAATTTCCTCGCCTTTTTGCGCATATGGCTTACTGCAATCAGAATACTCTTTTAAAGCATCTACTGAGAAATTTGTGCTGTTCATACCAAGAGGTTCAAGAATTCTTGATTTCACGAATTCTTCCCAGGTCATTCCTGTAACTAGTTCAACAAGGTAGCCAGCTGTGGCATACATCAAATTATTATATTGCCATGTTTCTCTGAAATCTTTACTAAATTCCAAGTATTTAATTTTATCTACCAGTTCTTTTCTGCTTAAAGAAGGATTTGTATACCATAAAATATCATGTCTAGGTAATCCAGAACGATGGCAAAGCATGTCCCTTAATGTAAGATGTTCTTCAGCATATTTATTTTGCATTTCAAAACTAGGCATGTATTTTTTTATAGGAGTATCAAGATCTAGCTTACCTTCATCAACTAATATACCTATTGATAGTGAGGTAAAAGCTTTACTTGCAGAACCTATAGCAAATAAAGTATCTTTTGTAACATTCAAATTTTTGTTAACATCGCGCAGTCCTAACCCATTGCAGTATATTATTTCATCATCTTTAATAATACCTACAGCCATTCCAGGAATTTTCCACTTATTCATATACTCAGATAAAAAGTCATTAAGATCTTGAGAGTTATTAGATAGAATATCATTCATAATTATTGTACCGCCTTTATTTATTTTTTATTTTCCTTCATTTCTCGCTCTATCAAATTCATTTAATGCTCTCTTTTGTATTTCAAGTGTATCTTCACCCATGTCAAATTCAGCTTCTTCTTCAAAACCGTCTTGTTCTTCGCCATCAAATCTATATAATTTCTTTAATAACGTCCATAAGATTTCCATTTCTTCAATGGAAAAGCCTTTAGAAAGCATCCCAAAGAACTCCATAGATTTTTCGGCACCTATCATCATGACATCTGTTCCGGCTTTAGTAATCTTTACATTAACTGCACGTTTATCATATTGGCTTGGCATAGTAAGGACATATCCTTTGTTCTCTAAATTAGTAATCAATTGTTTTACACTCTGTTTTGTTGTACCTAATTTTTTAGCAATATTATTTAGAGTTGTTTCATTTTCAGGTAAATGAATAATAGCAACCATTGCCATAAGCTGTCTGCTAGTTAAAGGCTTACAATATTCATCACCCTTAATTTGAATTTTATTAGTAAGAGAAAACAGAGTTGCGTATATTTGTTGTATTAAAAAAAGCGCTTTATAGTTATCCATAAAATATCTCCTCCTTAGTTTGACAATATACTGTCTAAAATTACAGTAGCATATTATTCCAATGTAGTCAATATACTGTCTATTTGTTTTTAGTTATACTTCATTATAAACAGAGAGGACTTGAATAAGAAAAAAGGAATAGGGGATATTGCTTAATACTAGTACTTGGTACTATAACTATAATATTTCTGAATCTTTTTTGTAGAAAGAATTATTTAATGATATTACCTGAAATAATGTTTTGGATAGGCAGTGCAGTTATATTGTTGGAATTATATTGAGGTGGATTCAGAAAAGATATTAGAAAATAACTTCAAGACACAGCATAAAGAGTACAAGAAGAATACTAAAAGGATTATTCTATTTATTTGGTGAAAAATATAGCTTAATGATATAAAAGCAAGAATATATTAATTGGATATTAATTATAGGCGTGTTAATAAATTAATCTTAATCTATTAATACTGGATTAGAATTCTTCTATATTATTTTTTATATCAAGTACAATTTCTTCAATTATATCTTTAATTTGTAGATTTCTAGTTCCAGGAATATAAATGCCATGTTTTTGTAATGGAAGTATATATTTAGTACAATCCATATTAAATATTGCATTGGAAATCATAGTAGTAATTTCTCCGTTTATACCACCACTACAGATTATTCCGATTGGTCCTATTATACTATCTATTTTAGTTGTCTTGCAAAATGAACTGATCGCCCTTTCACCGCTTATACCAACATTTGCACCAGCTTGTACCATCTTTGAGGTAGCAAATGAGTTGGTACCAAGTGCAATAATATAAACATCATTATCTATTTCTTTACGAATCCTCTTTATGATGTTTTGACCAAGGCCTGCCCCTTGTGCATCTATTACTGCAATTTTCATATTAATGATCATTCCTTTCGCTATGATTAAGAGATATAATTTAATAAAAGTAGTTAATGTATAAATAAACTAGTGCTAAACTATAAATAAGATTTTTATTTATAGTTTATGATATTATTCTATACCTTTGAGTTAACTACAAGTCAAGTGCTTTTTAATAATATTAAGTGATTGGTGGTCACATATTTCATAAAAATACTATATAATTTTAAATTGACTGAAATTAATCTGTGATTTTGTTCTTAACATATATTATTATAGAATAAAGAGAAGAGATTTTATATTATTATTGGAAGCACAAAATAACAAAGTTATTAAAAAATTGCAGATATGAGGTGAATGGATGAAAATTAAAGTTGTAAAACAGCTGCTAGAATTAAACGAAAATTTCAACAATGATATTAAAGAAATTTTAAGAAGAAAAAATGTATATTTAGTGAATGTGATGGGTTCACCAGGGACAGGGAAAACAAGTTTGATTATAGAGCTAATAAAACAATTAAAGGATAAATTTAATATTGCTGTAGTTGAAGGCGATATTGCTGGGCAAGTAGATGCTGAAAAAATTGATTCACTTGGAATTTCTGTTATCCAACTTAATACAGAAGGAGAGTGCCATATAGAATCAAAAGCAATTTATAATATCTTAGGATACTTTGATTTAGATGAAATTGATTTGATTTTTATTGAGAATATTGGTAATCTTGTCTGTCCTGCTGAGTTTGAACTTGGTGAAGATTTTAAAATTGCTGTTTTAAGTATTCCAGAAGGGGATGATAAGGTTGAAAAATATCCATTACTATTTTCTAAAGCTGATGCAGTTGTATTAAGTAAGTATGATATGATGGAATACTTTGACTTTGATGACAATAAAGTAGAAGAAAATGTTAAAGAATTAAATCCATTGGCAGTCACCTTTAGAATATCATCAAGAACTGGACAAGGATTAAATTCATTTGTTACATATATTGAAGAAAAAATAAAAACAAGAATTCAAGGGTAATTTAATATTTACAATTTTGGAATTGTATAGTATCATAAAATTGTATACTACGAGGGTATACAGTTTTCATACAATATATATTGCAAAAATAATTCTTCAGCATAATTTTAAAAATATTAAAAGAATTTTAGCTGTAGTTGTAAAATGTGCATTGTGAATTGCAACATATATAAATTAATAGATTAATTTGGATTATTAATAACCACGAAGGTTGATTGCTTTATTTGTAATCAGTTTTTGTGGTTTTGTTTTTATTAAAAATTGGGCATATTGAGGAAATAACAAGTGTAATTATCTTCACATGCTTTAAAGGAGGAATTAAAATGCATATTCCAGACAATTATCTAAGTCCAGCTACCTGTGCAGTTATGGGTGCGGCAATGATTCCAGTTTGGACAAGAGCTGTAACAAAAGTAAAAAAAGAGGTAACTAAAAAGAAATTGCCGCTTATGGGAGTGGGGGCATCACTATCATTTTTAACAATGATGTTCAATGTTCCGTTACCAGGTGGAACCACTGGACATGCTGTAGGAGGAACATTAATTGCTATTCTTTTAGGCCCTGAGGCGGCATGTATTTCAGTGACGATAGCACTTTTGATTCAAGCATTACTATTTGGTGATGGAGGTATTTTAGCCTTTGGAGCCAACTGCTTTAATATGGCATTCGTCATACCATTTGTAGGCTATTATATTTATAAGTTTTTAAAAGAGAAATTTAAGACAGAGAAAGGAGAATATATTGGGACATTTATTGCATCGTATATTGGAATAAATTTGGCCGCTTTATGTGCAGCAATAGAATTCGGAGTACAGCCATTACTTTTTAAAGATGCAGCAGGTATACCGCTATATTGTCCTTATCCTTTATCAATTACTATACCTTCAATGCTTATTCCACATCTTGTAGTTGCAGGAGTATTAGAAGGAATTATAACTGTTGGCGTATTAAGCTTTATAAAAAAAGTTTCACCAGGAATTATTTATGAGGGAGCTACTACAAAATCAAAGCCTGTATATGGATTAATAATAGCGCTAATATGCCTCTCACCATTAGGGTTATTAGCTACAGGTACAGCTTGGGGAGAATGGGGAACTGATGAAATAAGTTCTGTAGTAACAGGTGGTAATACGTTAGGATTTATACCTAAAGGCATGGAAAATGGATTTAGCTTTAATGCCTTAATGCCAGATTATTCCGTTTCAGGGCTTCCAGATAATTTTGGATATATTTTATCTGCAGTTGCAGGTGTTGCAATACTATTGTTAGTATTTAGAATAATAGCAAGTATGAAAAAGACAACAAAAGTATAAAGTGAAACTTGATTCAGGTGAGGTGATTTAAATCTGAATCTTAGTTTAACTTATATGTGCTCCATCAATTCAGCAATATGTAGTGAAACAAAAGTGAGAGTCCAAATTTTATATTTGGGTTCTCTTTTAAATGTGCCTAATATACGTTATAAGAAAGGAAGTTATTAATGCCAGAATGGCTTTTAAAGAAAGACAATTATACACCGCTAAAAGACAAGAATTCTTTTATAGATAAGAGCATTCTGTCAATATTTAATGTGCTTGCTATGTTTAGGCAGCAAACTAAAATAAGAAACTCTAAATTTGGAATTAACCCATTAACTAAATTAATATCAACGCTCATACTAATTATTTTTGTTTCCTTAAGCAGAAATTTTCACTTTATTGTAATTACAACTGTGTTTATGCTTGTGCTAATAAATCTTTTAAGTATAAAAGAAATAAAATATGTTGTCAAAGCAAGTATGGCGGCGGCAATTTTTACGTTTATTATTTTGTTACCAGCTATTTTTTTAGGGTATAGTAATAATACTTTAATGATCACATTAAAAGTATTAGTTTCAGTTGCTTCTGTCAGTATATTAACTTGCACTACCCAATGGAATGAATTAATAATTACTTTAAAAATATTTAGAATACCAGATATATTTATTTTGGTACTTGATATTACTATAAAATATATTATAATTTTAGGCGAATTTTCATTAAATATGGTTTATGCTCTTAAATTAAGATCAGTAGGTAAAAACAATCATAAAAGTACTGCACTTTCCGGAGTCGTAGGAACTATGTTTATAAAGTCTAAAGAGATGGCAGAAGAGATGTATGGAGCAATGGAATCTAGAGGATTTACAGGAACATATAAAGTATATACGAAATTTAAATTTAAGTTATTTGATTATATTTGTTTTATTCTTACAATAATTTTTGTGTTAACATATTTTTATTTTGATAGGTTGTGATTTAATGATTGATATAAAAGATGCGAATTATTCATATGATGCTGAAGTTACCGCACTAAAAAATGTAAACCTACATATTGATGCAGGTGAAGCCATTGCTTTAATAGGTGTAAATGGAAGTGGGAAGTCTACATTAATGAAATTAATAAATGGATTAATAATTGCTGATAGTGGAAGCTATTTATTTGAAGGTGAAGAAATTAATAATAAAAAAATGCAAAATGAAGAGTTCTCAAAGGCTTTTCATAAAAAAGTAGGTTTTGTTTTTCAAAATTCAGATGTACAGCTATTTTGTTCAAATGTATATGATGAAATCGCATTTGGGCCAAGACAGATGGGGATGGATGAAGAAGAAGTTAGAAAAAGGGTAGAAGACACTTTAAAATTATTGAAAATTGAAGAATTAAGAGATAGACAGCCATATCATTTGAGCGGTGGAGAAAAGAAAAAAGTTTCTATAGCTACCGTAGTAGTTTTAAATCCAGACGTTTATATATTTGATGAACCAATGAATGGACTTGATCCTAAAACTAAGAGATTTTTAAAAGAATTCATGATAGCTATAAATAATGCAGGAAAAACTATTTTATGTTCTACCCATGACTTTGAATATGTGAAAGGGGTATTTAAAAGAGCAATTGTTTTTTCAAGTAATCATGCAATTATTAGAGATGGTAATTATGAGGAGATAATGAACGATAGTGACTTTCTATATGACAATAACATTATATAATGTTTAAGCTATACTGAAAATAATAATATGAAGAAAGAACAATACAAGTTAAGAAAAGCAATATTATTATATGGAATAAAAATTGCAACTAATCTTATCAAATTAGAGGAAGGGTTAACATCTCTTTAAAGTCATTTTTCAAATTAATTATGTCATTAAATTAAATAACATTATTGAATATTAGCTCATGAAAGATTCATAAAAGTAAAAAAGCGGTAGTTAGAAATGAGAAATCCAACTACCGTTTATTTTTGTATGTACAATTTATTCTATATTAATTTCTGTTACTTTATCATTTGTAGGTAAGGTAAATGATAAAACTTGTTGGATGGATTCGAATGCCCAAATTGAAGTAGAAGTACATTTGTCTAGAGGCAATAGAAATATAGAATAAGAAAAAATAAATCTTAGCAATAATGTTATATATGTTAAAATAGATATATGTAAAACATTAGACGTAAATACAATTTCAGGTAGTGATAATCATGTCTATGCTAGAGGGGCCGCAAGAACTCCACGATGCTAGGAAAGTGGACATACACTGCCTCATCACAAAACGTATGGAAGATGAGTTATATCTCAAACTCATAGGTTTAGAAAAAAGCGTATTTACGTGAAGGTAGGCTAGTTCAAAATCAAAATTTAGATAAGAATATTAGTAAAGATCAGTGCGTTACTAATATTCATGTGGAGTAATATATGAATAAATATACTAAGATAGAGCTATTTTTAATAATTGGTTTTTTAGTGTCAACTTTTGCATTTAGTTTAACAGTAAGTATTGTATATTCAAATTATAATAGAGTTACAGAACAAAACCGATTTAATAAAGATTATAAGTATCTAAAAATAGATATAGTACATGAGACTAAATATGTTGATGGAGCTGAAGTTGTAAATAAAGATGAGGATAAAGAAAATCCAAGCTTATCAGAAATAGTAGATGCTGTTCAAGAGGCAGGATATAAGAAAATTATTTTAAAGCCATTTGAAGATCAAATACAAGTTGATAATAAGTTTTATATTAATGATATATGGCCTTGCTCTAATGGGATTGACATAGAAAGTAGAAATTTAATTAAAGGAAGATACTTAAGTCAAGAAGAGTTAATGAGTGATGAAAAAGTTGCTATTATAGGTTTTGGTTTAGAAAGATTAGTTGAAGAGAAAAATGGAGAACGTTATATAAAAATATTTAATGAGGATTACAAAGTTGTTGGGGTTCTTGGAAATACTGAAGTATTTAAATATAGCAGTATAATTCCTATAAGATCTCTATATTTTATAAACACTAAGGTTCCTAATGTTATTTTTTATGAGAATAATATAGGTAATATAGACATCAAAGAAATTAACTTGAAAAATATTAATGCTTCTGAAAAAGAGATTTCGAGAATTTCGGTTATAGAGTATTTATTCAAAAATGTTTACGAACTTAAAAATAGTTTATATCAAATAATACTTGGTATAGCAAATTTACTTTTATTTTCATATTTCTTTGCTAAAAATATACGTGAAAAAGTTGCGATTATGAAAGTATTGGGAGCTAAAAATTCTCATGTATTTAAAGAGGTTTTTGCAAAATTCATAAGAATATCTTCGATTGGAATTATTGCTGGACTAGCTTTATCAAAAATTACAATAGATTTTATGATGAAGTCTTTCCCATCTCAATATTCAGCTGTTAACATTCCAAATATTATATTAAGTTCAATGCTAATATTTATAATATCTATAATTGTATCTATACTAGTGTTGTTTAATGTAATTAGATTTAAAATAATGAAAGAAATAAGGTAAGTAGTATGAAAAGCAAATTTATCTTTTTTGATATAAAAAGAAACTTGATAGTTAATGTATTGATTATATTGGAAGTAGCTTTATGGATATTTTATGCTGCGTCTTTGGTTTCTTTAATTAACTTTGATAGGTCATATAGAAATAGGTATAATAGATCAATTTCCATAGATAATTCTAAGTTCATGACATTTTATAAAATGATCCTTAAAGAAAATAAAGATATTGAAGATTATAAAAATGATATAAAGGAAAGTCTTAAGTTGATATCAAAAAATAATTATACTTATGGTTTTATTCAAAGGGATTTGTATACGGATATTCCAACTGATGTTTTGGGATTAAATTCCAAAGACTTAGAATCAGATTTTACAAAAAAAGATGAAATGGATGAGTTAATACATCCAATTGGATTTAATTATGGAATGATAGAGCATTATCAAAATAATATAGTTCAACAAATTTCAAAAGAAGAATGGATTAGAAGTGAGGACTATATATCGGTAATTGTAGGAAATGACTTGGCCAAAAAGGTTAAGGTTGGTACTAGCTATGTAGTTAATAATATAACTTATAAAATTGTAGGGCAATTTAAGAAGGATGTATTAGCATTTGATTATACAAATAGTGTAGATAGCTCATTTTTATTAAATAAGTCATTTGTTATTCCACTAAGTGAGGAAACATTCTTTCAAAATTTTGGATATCAACCTATAACAATATTTTTCAATGGTGACAAAGAAAATAATTCAACTGAATTAGAATCAAATATAAGAAAAATTTCGGATGACATAGTTATTTCAGATTTTGGTGATGATTTAGACAAATTCTTAGAAGAAATAAAATCAAAAAAGTATTATGAAATATTTAGAATAATTATAATTACTATTATTGCATCTGCATCAATAATTACTACAATTAATTATAAAATAGCCGAAGATGTAGATAGGATTGGAATTCTTTATTCTTTTGGAATTAGTAAAAAAGATATATTTAAAACATTTTCTTCTGAATTTCTTATAAATATACTTGTTGGAATTATAGGAGGAAGCTTATTTTATTTAGAGAACTGTGGAAGTGTTTATGAATTTTTTATTAATGAAAACTTATTATTCAATTTATATATTTCCATGGGGATATTATTATTAACAATTATTTTAATTATGCTAATAAGCTTTAATGAAATAAACAAGTTGACTCCGAAAGATATGATGGGAGGATTTACAGAATGAGTATATTAGATTTAAGAAATATATATAAAACCTATGGAAAAGGTGATAACGAAGTTATAGCTGTAGATGGAATAAGCATAAAGGTGGATAAAGGTGACATTATAGCTATTATGGGGCCTTCTGGTTGTGGTAAAAGCACATTGCTTAATATATTAGGATGTATAGATACCCCAAGCCAAGGTGAATATTATATTGACGATTTTCAAGTAGACTTTAAGAAGCTTAATCAGTTATCTAAAATCAGAAATGAAAAGATTTCGTTTATATTTCAAAATTTTGCATTGATAAAAGATCTTAGTGTACTAGAAAATGTAATGCTTCCTCTTAAATTCAGGGGGATTGCGCGAAAAGAAAGAGTAAATAAAGCAATAAAGTATTTAAATGAATTAGATATATTTAATTTAAAAAATAAAAGTATTAGGCAATTATCAGGAGGGCAGCAGCAAAGAGTTGCCATTGCTAGAGCACTTACTCAAGAAAGCGAAATTATACTAGCTGATGAGCCAACAGGTGCATTAGATCAAGAAAATAGCATTAAAATCATGAAAATATTGCAAGAATTAAACCAAAAACATAATAAGACAATATTAGTTGTTACACATGATAATCTTGTTGCAAGGTTTTGCAATAAAACTTTAAAAATGAAAGATGGAAAATGGGATAGTATTAAATAAAGGAGTTATAATTTATGAAAAAAGTACTTTCAACTATATTACCGAGTGTATTAATATTTTTATTTATATTCATAGACTCTCATTTTCCATATAGTAAGTGGATTTTAATTGGAATTTATATTTTATTTCCGATAATGTTTATAATTCAGACTATTATTTCTTTCAAATCAATAAAAAATATGTTGGCTGGATTTTTGTTATTATCACTATCAATCATACTACCTATTGATCAATGGTATAAAATTGGCAGTATAATGCCAGCCATAATAGTTTATTTAGTATTGTCTTTAATAACATATTTACTGATAGAAGTTATAGATATTATTAAAAGAAATAAGAAAATTACTAAAAATAAATGAGGGTGTTTTCCTAGAAACAACTAAAAATAATAATTAGTGAGTTGGTACGAAGTTTGTTAAAAATATAGATTCTAGATAAGTTATTAAGAAATTTTGGAGTTTGGAGATGGACTTATTTGTGGGAAGTATTTTATTTGCGGGAAATGTTGGAGGAATGAAATGAAGGATACTTTAAGAAAAAATGTATCATAAGAGACACTATAAAAGTATCTCTTATGATATGATTAGTTCACCATCGCCAGTTATTATAATTTTATATCCAGCTTTGAGAGGAAATAAATTAAATTTTTGCGATTGGGGCCATATGCGAATAGCTTGAACAGGAGTTTCAGTAGAATCTAAAATAAATATGTAAATTCGCTCATTAAAAGAATTATTTTGAACTGTATGTGTAGCATCTAGAGATAAATTTAAATCTTCAACTTTGTAGAAACCACGCTTAAGAATTTTACTTTCAGCCATACAAGGTGAAATTATAATATTAGAAGAAATAAAGAAGAATATTAATGCATAAATAAATTTTTTCATAAACATAATCACCTCTAAATTTTTATAGATAACAAGAAAATGAATTGAGCATTTTATCTAGTTTATAATAATGCTACCTTTACTAGATACAATTATTTCAAATTCAGATTCTAAAGGTATTAAAATATACTTGTCTGACTGAGGATCTAATCGCATATATTGCCTAGTTACTTGATTTGAATCGAAAATGGCAATAAAGGCATAATCACTGGTTGAAGTATTTTGTACAGTATGAATGCCGTGGGATAAATTTAAATCTGGAGCTTTATAAAATCCTTCATGTAAGGTTTTGGGTTCAGCTCCAACAGGGATTGTAAAAATATGAAAGATTAATATTAAAAAAAATAAAAATGCCAGTGGGTACTTTTTCATTAGATCACTCACCTTTCTAAATTTAAATATTATGGAATTATAAACTTAATTTTATTATGTGAAAGTGAGGAGAATATATTCTGAAATATTAAAAATAAAAATTAAACTTGAAGAGAGGATAAGACAAGATTTGCAGTTTACTATTTAAAATGTAAAAAATGAATTTTACCAGAGAAAGAGGCATTTATAGAATCTTGGCAAAATTTGAATCAGCATGAGCGTAGAAATCTTAAGCATGGTTTTTCATGAGGTATTAACTTAAATAATTGAATCATTAGATAATAAAGATAATGAAAAAGGAAGCTTATCCACTACAAGATAAGCTTCCTTTTTTAGGTTACTTAAAACTTAAGCTACATCAAATTTAGTAACTTGTCTTTGAGTAACTTGAGCACCAGATTTCTTAACTAAATCACCAGAATTAGTTTTGAAAACATTTTTAGCAATTATAGTATCCATAAGTGCATTAATCTCGTCTTTTGTAAGACTTGGTTTAGCACCAGAAACACTTAAAGTACTTTTTTCACCAGTCGCAGTTAAGAAAGTCATAGATAAAGAATATTCCATTTAATTCACCACCTTTCTGTTTAGATTAGAGCTAAGGAAGCTAACTCATATACATGATTTAACTAAGTTCGAGAAACCAAATCATAGATTTGGACTCTCACTTATCTGCTTAAGCATTTGCTAAACTAGAAGATTCATTTATAAAGTAGTCCCTAGTATTAGCTTCCATAACAGCTTTAATTGCATCAGCAACAGCATAGATATTTTCTGGTGCTGCATCTGTTTTGATGCCTGAGAAAGTTTTCTTAGTATAAATTGGATCGCCAGTTTTATCTACTCCTTTTTCAACTTCAATACTAAGAGAAACAGAGTCAATAGTTTTAGTTACAGCCATATATTTTTACCTCCTTCATTTTGTTTTCGTATATGATATACGCATTAATTCCATAAGTTATATAAATATCCTAAAATTTTTTTAAGCAGCAAATAATAAAAAAGTTGAAGTAAAGACACAAAGAAAACTTTATAGTTGATCTATATGAATTCTAAAAGGTTTAATTCATTAGATCTTAGCGGACAAGCGAAAACTATAAAGTAAATAATTTTATAAAAAATTAATGATGTTATTTAGAATTTATATATTAAAGGAAAGTCAATTAGGTAAAAAAGTATTTCTTAGATTCAGAGAAGGCATCACCATTTTACTAGGAGTCCTTACTTTGATTTAACACGAAGAGGTTTAGTAAATTTAATGAATGTGAAAATCTTTATAATAAGTACTAAAATAGAAATATGTAAGACAAATAAAAATAAAATGAGAGAAAACATTTTTATTTACGTTATATAAAGTGTAAGAGCTTTTACGAAAATAATGGATTGGAGAAATTTCAATGAGGTGTACCGAAAAAAATTATATCAGTAGGCTGAAAAAGAGGAAAGAAGATGCCATAGAATTTATAGTAGATAAATATCTGGCATTAGTTAAATCCACAGTATATAAAGTACTTTCACCACTTAACAAGGATGGAATTATTGAGGAGTGTATAAATGATGTATTTCTTTCAGTATGGAATAATTCAGATAAATTTACAGGTGAAGAAGTTGATTTCAAGAAATGGATATTTAAGATAGCAAGATTTAAAGCTATTGATTATTACAGGAAAGAAGTTAAGAATTTGCATGTAAGCATAGAGGACAAGGAAATAAGCACAAATGAATTAGTGGAAGAAGAAATTATTAAGCTAGAAGAAAGAAATGAATTGATAAACTTAATTAACACTCTTGAGCCTATGGATAGGGACATATTTATTATGAAGTTCTTTCTAGGGGAAAAGTCTGAGGATATTGCTAGAAAGTTTGGAATTACCAGAGCTGCGTTAGACAATAGAATTTATAGGGGTAAGAAAAAACTTAGGCTAAATTTGGAGGTAGTATAATATGAAGGATATTTATGAAATTCTAAATGATATAGAAATAGATGAAGATGAAATGGAGATAATAGATGCAACTGATATTGAAAAAGCAAAGGTAAAAAAGTATTTAAAGAAGTCTATAAATAAAGATAAGTCATATAGAAATAAGGGAATAGCTATAGCAGTTTTGTGCTGTTTGTTAATTGGAGGTGCAGGAACTTTGGGATAGCCTATCCATCTTATGCAGCAGAAATTCCGATAGTTGGAGATATATTTAGGTTTATAGATAATGGTAGAACAGGTGCATATGATAAATATAAGGAATATGCAGATGTGGTAGGGGCTACACAAGAAAGTAATGGTATTAAAGTCACAATAAAAGAAGCAATATTTGATGGAAAAACCTTAACTTATACCTATGAAATAATAAGCGATAAAGATCTAGGCGATAATCCATTTTTCAATATGAATGGACCGAGAGTTACTATAAAAGATTATAATGGAGGGACAGGAGGAAGTTCTGGAGTAAAAAGGGTTGCTGAGGATACTTATGTGGGTGAAGAAACTATTACTATAGATGAAGAAAGAAAAGCCATAAACTTTGAATTAAATTTCACAGATATAGGAGATATGAGCTCTGAAAATTCTAAAGAAATAAGTGGAAATTGGAAGTTTAAAATTAATTTAAAAGCATTAGATAATGTTAAACAAATAGTAAATAAGACAACTGAAAAAAATGGAGTTCAATTAAATATAGAAAGTATTTCTAAAACATCAGCAACATTTACGTTAAATTATTCTCAAGAAACTTCAAAGGATTTACAGGAGAAATACTTTATTGTAGATATTCCTATAGAAGAAGTAAAAGATGATTTAGGAAATGTTTATAAAGCAACAAGTGTTTCAACAAATGAAGGTAGTGAAGGAAGATATGCCGGAAAATCCATGTCAAGTTTTGGGGAGTTAAATCCAAATGCAACTAAATTAATAATAACTCCTAAAGTGCATTTATCAAATAATGTACATCAAGAATCAGGTAATGGAGAGGGAAAAGCTGTTGATACAAGTCCTGCTATAGATGAGAATCACCCTAAAAATAATGAATTTGCATTAGATGATATAGTAATTGAATTAAAAAAATAGATACACTTTTTCTTATCAGAAATAGTTTAACTGAGATATAAGTAGATTTAAAGGTAGTAGAAGTAAATTAATAGTAGAGTATAATAGATACTAAAAAAAGTTCATCATTGTTGTATGGTGAACTTTTTTATTCTTCATAAAATTATAGTACGGTCAAATCTATGGATATTGTGTCATTCGTAAGTGTAGCTTATATATTTTAAATGGTAGAATCAATACTATATTTCTCCAAATTTAATTGGACGCCGTAACTTTCCTAGAGAGATTAGATGAGTACTTTCTTTATAGTTATCCCAAAGGCTTGCTCTTGTAATATTAGGATTA
The DNA here is from genome assembly GCF_002969175.1 of Clostridium sp. MF28. Lineage (NCBI taxonomy): Bacteria > Bacillati > Bacillota > Clostridia > Eubacteriales > Clostridiaceae > Clostridium > Clostridium sp. MF28. The sequence goes on along the minus strand of NZ_CP014331.1, from coordinate 1,505,673 downwards.
TCGTAAGTTTTAAAGAAGTATTCACAAGTATTTGTATTAACAAAGGCAGTGTATTTTGTATAATCATAAGTATCTCTATTTGTTATTACTATCCCTTTTGGAATAGAAACACTTTCCATAATATGAAAGCATGTATTTATTGCTTCTAAACTGTCACTAGGCGCTTTAATATGTGTTTTTTGATATGCTGTTCTTACAAATCGTTCTGGAGATGTGTAGCCTCCAGGTAACTGCATAGTTCCTCCAGCCTGACCAAATGGCCTTAAATGAATGTTACCCCAGCATGCATCGCTAGTCTGAGTTGGAGATACATTCATGTAATTTCGTAAATTAGTCATGTGCCACTGAAGATCAGGACTATTGGCCATTACTCCAATTGAATTTTTGTATAAAGTTAGACCTCTTTCTGTTTGTTCAATGACGACACATTCTCCACTTTTATCTGTAGCAATCCAATGCAAAGGAGCCACTGTTTGCGTTACTGGATCTTCAAGACCTACAATATCTATTTCCATTAATATTTCTTTAAGATCTTTTACTGATTCACATCTTCCTAAAATATAATGAAGAAAATCTAATGAGGAAACAGCTTCCATGGTAATGGAATCTTTATGAGTCTTGTATTTAGCATAACCTGCAAAATATAATGCTGCAGCTGCAAATCCTTTTTCATTTACTCCATCAAAGAAACCAAGCATTTCACCTGCTTCTTGTCCAATTCCTATAAAGCTATAGTAATCGCAAATTTTACTCATGTTGAGAGTATTATTCCATACAAAATTTTTAGGTACAACATAAAGTTCTGGCTCAATATCATAAGAAAAATCCATAGTTCTCCCAAAAAAATTCTCCATCTTTTTTGATTGTAGTGTTATTGCTGTACACATTCTAGTCCTCATCCTCCTTATACTTTATTAACTTAGCACTTGAAATTTATCACTAATGTAAACTTATATTTAATCAATCTAAACCATAAACTGCTTGCTGCTTAAAACCTTTAACGATATTTTCATAGCTTTTTTGAATCAAAATATTTATGGTTTCGACCACATAAATCTAGTCTTAACGTTTGATAGCTATATAAAAGGCCTATAATTTATAGATATACTTACACATGGCATAAAGTTCCACTTATTAATGTGAAACTATGAATGGTTTAGATTTAATATCTTATATTTTGAGGAAGGATAAAAAGTATATAAAATTACAATAAACTTTGTAATGTATTGATTCTAGATAAATACAAATAAAGTAAATACAATATTAAAATATAGATTAAGGTTCAAGAAGAAATATATGATATTTTGAATTTATATGATTTTAAATTACTATTTTGAATAAAAATTATGTTCCTATCGGATACTATCATTATAACTAATGATTATCTAAAAATAGGAGGAACAATATGAATAAAAATTTTAAAAGGATTACAATCTTAACGATGCTGATAGTCAGCATTTTCTCATTTGCAGTGAACAACAATGCAATAGCTCAGGTACCGTCGGACAAGGATAATGGAGTACATCTAATTTTAGACTCAGTTAATTATAATAGTGTTTTACCAAAGCACTTCCGAAAAACTACTGATTTAGCAGTTGTAAAGGACAATAAAGATTTGGATCTTAAGGGGTTAGATAAGCTGAATATTTCTGGCAGTCAACAATTTTCAGGGAATAATATAGATCTTTTAACAAAGGCAATTGATACTTCTCTGCCTATGACAGTAATAGATTTAAGACAGGAATGTCATGGATTCATAAATGGATTTGCAGTTAGCTGGGCAGATGCAAGAAATAATGCTAATGTAGGACTCACAAGAGATCAAGTTATAGCTAAAGAAAAAGAGGATTTAAAAAGTATCAAATTAAATGAACCTATAACTTTTTATAATAACTCTAAACAAACCATGGATGTTAAAACAGTTCAAAGCGAAGAAGAACTTACTAAATCAAAAAATTTAGGATATGAAAGAGTAACAGTTAGAGATGGTGGAATACCTACTGATGATATGGTTGATTATTTTATGGAATTCATAAAAAATAAACCAAAAGATTCTTGGCTTCACTTTCATTGCAAAGAAGGCATAGGAAGAACATCTACTTTCATGATAATGTATGACATGATTAATAATTATAAAGATGTCAATGCTGATGGCATAATTAAAAGACAATTGGCATTAGCAAATTTTGAGGATACTACATTGAAGTCCTTTTATAATAATGAAAGAATGGGATTCTTAAATAAATTTTATGATTATTGCAAAGCTAATGGAGACTCATTTGATACTAAATGGAGTGAGTGGAATAGTAAAGCTTCTAGTATAGATGAAACAGATAAATCTAATGCTATCCAGGTATCAAATGTAAATTCTGTTTATATGAAAAATAATATAGTTCCTAAATCTTTATATGCGATTTCTTTAGATTCTATGACACCTGGTGAAAGAACAATGATAACTAGCCTTCAGGGGCTAGTTAATAATCATTGTTCTTTTCAAATATATACACTTAATTCTTCTCAGCCTGATTATAAAATATGGTTGGAAGATTTAAAAAGTAATCATAATGTACCTTATGAAATGATATCAGATCCTTGGGAGCTAATAAAAATATATAAAGACTATATAAAAGGGTACGTGCTTTATAATGGTGAAACTAAAGATCCTTCAATAAACAATGCTTGTTCCTTAGCAGGCATTAAAAACGCTATAGTTATTGATGAAAAGCTGGAACCTAAAATAAAAGAACTTGGTATAGAAAGTAAAGGAGATTGCAGAAGTACAGATGAAAATTGGGCCTATGATAATTTGTGGAATAAAGGACTAAATCATTCCATGGTAATGGAGCTTTCTCCTGATAGAATTGATGCATTAAGGGACTATGCCATAATGACTAAATCTTTAATATTTTATGAAGGAAGTGTAGATAAAACAGCTCTTAGAGATAAAATATTTTCTTCTGTGGATGATAACGCTACATGTTTGGGCTGGGGTCCAGATGAGTTTATTAACGTGAGTACAGCTTCAAAATATGGTGTAAGCATGGTTGCAGCAGATTGGTCCTATAATTTAACTACATTGAGTGCTTTCAAAGAACCTCATATTAATAAAAACTCTTCATTAAAAGTTCCTAAAGAAGAAAATGTTCATTATGTTACTTTTATAATGTCAGATGGAGACAATCAGCAGTGGAACCTTGGAACTAATTATGGTTCGTCTAAGTGGTTTGGGTATGAGAATAGAGACAAACTTTCTTTAGGTTGGTCTATGACTCCAGCATTATATTATTTAAGTCCTACTGTATTTGATTTATATAACAAAAGCATAAGCAATGAGGATCCAAGGAATAATTTCATAGTAGCTCCTTCTGGAAATGGATACATATATCCAAGCAAATTTCCTCGTAATAAGTTAGGTTCATATGTTGACTTATTAAATAATTACATGGAAAGAGTAAATGAAAATTGCGTATCAATAATAGATGATTCTGCGTTTCATGATATTGAGCTTTGGAATGAGTTTACTAAAAAATCAAATATCAAAGGTTTATTTTATCTTGACTATCATAGACACGATAATTATAAAGGAGAAATTTTATGGTCTAATAATAAACCTTTAGTGTCTTGCAGAGATCTACTTTGGAATTCACTTGAAGACGAAGAAGAGTTAGTAAAAAGGATAAATGATAGAGTTAGTTTAGGACAAACAAATATCCATAGTCCAGAAGCATACTCCTTTGTCTATGTGCACGTATGGACAAAAGAGACAAGTAACGTGGAGAAAGTTACGAAGATGCTAAAAGAAAACAAAAGCGTAAGAGTAGTTCCCCCTGAAACGTTTATGGAGCTTATAAGTAAGAATATTAAACATTAATATACAGAGCTAAACGTATTATCCTATTTGGTGACTAATATTTTAATTATTCAATGAGGAGTTAAGAAAATAGAAATATTACAATAAAAAATAGAATAAATCAAAAAGAGGAATGCTAAAAAGGCAAGTGCTAGGCAGTAATTTTAATGACATAAAATCAAATATGGAAACTCTAAAGTTATATAGTAGGTTTGAAGTGCATTCCTCAATTTGATCACTGGCTTAGAGATTTTCAATTAATTAATGTTATAAAAAAATAAATTATTACTAATTTATTTAGTAAAATTAGACATTATCTATTGACAAATAAAATAGAAAGATATAATATTGAATTAAGCTAAACGTTTCACTTAGGGAGGTGGTTATAATAAGTGCGACAATTAAAGATGTAGCTCGAAAAACAGGCTTATCAATAGCAACTATATCTAAATACATAAATGGTGGAAATGTTTTAGATAAAAATAGAGAAATAATTCAAGCTGCCATTGAAGAATTAAATTTTACGGTTAATGAAATGGCAAGAGGATTAAAGACTAATAAAACTAGAACAGTAGGGATCGCTCTACCAGATTTAAATAATCTGTTTTTTACATCAATTGTTTCAAAAATAGAAGATGTTCTTTTGAAAGACGGTTACGGAACTATAATATGTGACTACAAGCAAGATTATGACTTAGAAAAGAAGAAATTAGAATTCTTAGTAAATAAGTCGGTAGATGCAATAGTTTTAGTACCATCAGGGAAAGAAGTAAACGAGTTACGTGAGATATTAGAAAGTGGAATACCAGTAATACTTATTGATAGACTTTTAAAAGATATAGAATGTGATGTGGTACTTGGGGATAATTTAAATTCATCATATAATGCAGTAGAAACCTTATTTACCAAGGGACATAAAAGAGTTGGTGTAATTGTAGGGCCCCAAGAAATGTATACTGCTGAGCAAAGATTAAAAGGTTATTATAGAGTGCATGAAGATTATTCATTTAAAATTGATTCGAATTTGATAAAATACGGAGATTACAGAATGGATAGTGGATATGCTCTTTTCAAAGAATTATTGAGCATGGATGATCCGCCAACTGCTGTTTATGTAACTAATTATGAAATGACATTAGGTGCAGTAATGGCCATAAATGAAATGGGGATTAATATACCTGATGATTTATCTATAATAGGTTTTGATAATATGGAATTAATAAGGGTATTGAATCCGCCATTGTCAGTAGTAGTTCAACCTATGGAAAAGATAGGTGAAACGACAGCGAAATTATTGCTTAAAAGAATGAGTGGGGATAATAGCAATTTCCCATCAATAAATAGATTGAAATCAGATTTAATTGTTACTAAATCTATTGGAAAAGCTAAGTGAAAATACGTGTGTAAGAAATTACACATGATTTTTAAATAAAAAACAAAACGTTTCGCTATAATACAAAGTTAATAGACGAAACAATTAGGAGGAGCTAATATGTTAAAAGGAATTTCGAAAATATTATCACCAGAGCTTTTGAAAATTTTAATGGAAATGGGTCATACAGATGAAATTGTGATTTCTGACGGAAATTTTCCGGCTGGAACATATTCTCAAAGGTTAGTTAGATTAGATGGACACAATGTTCCAGAAGTTTTGGAGGCTATATTAAAATTATTCCCTCTTGATACTTATGTTGAAAAACCAGTGGCATTGATGGAAGTTGTAAAAGGTGATCCTATAGTTCCTACAATTTGGGAGGAATATAGAAAAATAGTTAAGAATGGTCATGATGATTTTACAGATTTTGAATATATGGATAAATGGGATTTTTATGAAAGATCTAAAAAAGCATATGCGGTTGTAGTTACCGGCGAATCAGCATTATATGCAAATATTTTGATTAAAAAAGGCGTTGTAACTGAGTAAAGTTAATAGAATTAGAAATATTAATCTATAAAGAGGTGAAACGATGGAAAAGTTGTTATTAGGAATAGATATTGGAACATCAGCTTGTAAAGTTGCAATATTTGATTTAGATGGACATGTAGTATCACAATCTAATAAGGCATACTCAGTGTATTATCCAGAAAAGGATTTTGTAGAACAAGATGCCGAAGAATGGTGGAATGCTGTGTGTGATGCAACAAAGGAATGCATTGAACAAAGTCATATTAATCCAGAACAAATAAAAGGTATTGGAATAGATGGACAAGGTTGGGCTGCACTCCCTGTGGATGTTGAAGGTAAACCTCTTCATAATGCAATGATCTGGATGGATAGAAGATCTACAAAACAATGTGAGGAAGTCATAAAAAAAATAGGAGAAGACAAAATATTTGAAGTTAGTGGTAATTCATTTGATGCCACATACACAACTCCTAAGATTTTATGGCTTAAAGAAAATAAACCTGATGTGTTCATTAAAACTTATAAATTCCTTCAAAGCAATAGTTACATAGCATTCAAATTAACAGGTGCTATGACACAAGATTTATCACAAGGATATGGACTTCATTGCTTTGATATGAAAACGGGAAAATATGATGCTAAACTATGCGAAGAATTAGGAATACCTATGGAAAAGTTACCAGACATAGTTCCTTGTGATCAAGTTGTCGGAACTGTAAACGATATTGCAGCAAAGCAGACTGGGTTAGCAATTGGAACACCGGTAGTAGCTGGTGGATTAGATGCAGCTTGCGGAACTTTAGGTGCTGGAGTTATTGAGTTTGGACAAACGCAGGAACAAGGTGGACAAGCTGGCGGCATGAGTATTTGTTTAGATAAGCCCATTGGCCATAAAAAATTAATATTAGGATTTCATGTGATACCAAATGCATGGCTGCTTCAAGGCGGAACAGTTGGTGGGGGAAGTCTTAAGTGGTTCAGAAATGAATTTGGAGAATACGAAAAGTATATTGAAGAACAAACTGGCGAAAATTCATTTGATGCATTAGTAAATAAAGCAAAGGGTGTAAATATTGGAGCAGATGGAGTGATATATTTACCGTACATGGCAGGTGAGAGATCACCTATATGGGATAAACATGCTAAAGGAGTGTTCTATGGTTTAGGATACGATAAGACAAAGGGGCACATAGTACGATCTATATTAGAAGGAACAGCATATTCATTAGAGCATAATTTACAAACTGCAAAAGAGGTAAATGTTGATGTTGAGGAACTGATTGCTATCGGTGGAGCTGCTAATAGTTTAACTTGGACTCAAATAAAAAGTGATGTAACAGGAAAACGAATTAAAGTTCCAACTTCAGATACAGCGACTACCTTAGGAGCAGCAATATTAGCTGGAGTTGGTACTGGTCTTTATAAGGATTATAGGGAAGCAGTTCAAAGAACTATAAAAATTACTAGAGTACATGAACCCGATATGAAGGCTCATGAAATATATAAGAGATATTATCCTATATATTTAGAAATATATGAAAATTTGAAAGACACATTCAAAAAAAGCGAGGTGTAGAAATGAAAGCATTAGTTATAACTGGTATTTCAAAGGTAGAATTGCAAGATTTAGAAATACCTAAATATAAGGATGACGAAGTATTGATAAAAGTTAAGTACTGTGGAATTTGTGGATCCGATCTTCCAAGAGCTTTAGATGGAGGTGTACATTCATTTCCTATAGTGGTAGGACACGAATTCTCTGGACAGATAGTTGAAGTAGGAGAGAAAGTAAAGAACGTTAAGGTTGGCGATAGGGTTACAGCAGGAGCATTACTACCATGTGGAAAATGTGAAGCTTGTCAGCAAGGTAGACCTGCAATGTGTAGTGATTATGGATTTATAGGCTCTAGGCAAAATGGAGCTATGGCAGAGTATGTAGCAGTTAAATCTCAAAATGTAGTTAAATTACCAGATGAAGTTGATTATAAAGAAGGAGCTATGATTGAGCCATTAACAGTAGCACTACATGGTATTCAAAGAATTAATATTAAAGCAGGAGCAACAGCTTTAGTCTTCGGTGCAGGAACTATAGGTCTTTTAGCACTTCAGTGTTTGAAGGCAGTAGGTGCAGGCAAAGTTTATATGGTAGATGTTGTTGACAAAAAATTAGAATTGGCAAAAAAATTAGGTGCGGATGATGTAATAAATTCAATGAAGGTGGATTTAAATGAGTATTTATCTGAACATGGTAAGCCAGAAGTAGTAGTTGAAAATTCAGGATCACCTATAGCTCAAGCCCAATGTTTAGAGATAGTAAAAAAATGTGGTTCAGTTGTATATATAGGAACTGCAACTAGAGATTTAACTCTTAAACCAGAGACTTTTGAAAAGATATTAAGAGGAGAATTAAATATAACAGGTTCATGGATGTCTTATAGTGCACCTTATCCAGGATATGAATGGACTACAGCAGTTGAATATATAAAAGAAAAGAAGATAGATTTAAAATCAATGATTACAAATGTATATAAATTAGAAGATGGTTTAGCACCATTTGAAGTAATGAGAGACAGAGAAGCTTGCGCTACAAAAGTATTGTTTGAGATTTAAAAGTTAATTATATAAAAATAAACAAGCTTAATTAATAGCTGATTAATAGCTATTTTAAGATAAATTATATTAAAGGAATTTATAAAAAATAAACTATAAGAAATAAATTAAAGAGGAGAGATAAATATGAATTTTACACCTATAGACCCAAATAAAGTGCCACAAAGAACATTATATACAGGGGCTAAAATGCCTGGAATAGGAATGGGAACTTTCGGTTCAGATCGTTTTTCAGCTGAAGATATTGCAAATGCAGTAAAAGGAGCAGCTAAATTAGGATTTAGGCTTTTTGATGGAGCTAGTGTTTATGGAAATGAAGATTTGATTGGTGAAGTTTATAAGGAAATATTAGCAAGTGGAATCAAAAGAGAAGAATTATTTATAACATCAAAAGTTTGGAATGATCAACATGATAATGTTATAGAATCTTGCAAGCAAACATTAAAAGATCTTCAATTAGATTACTTAGATTGTTATTTTGTACATTGGCCATTCCCTAACTTCCATGCTAAAGGAGTATCAGTAGATTCTCGTGATCCAAATGCAAAACCATATATACATGAAGATTTCATGAAGACATGGAGACAAATGGAACAATTAGTTGAAATGGGACTAGTAAAACATATAGGAACATCTAGTGTAACAATTCCTAAATTAAAATTAATATTAAGAGATGCTAAGATTAAGCCAGCTGTTAATGAAATGGAATTGCACCCATGTTTCCAACAACCAGAATTATATAAATTCTGTAAAGATAATGGTATAGAAGTAATTGGATTCTGCCCAATTGGATCACCAACTCGCCCAGATAGAGATAAAACTGATAGTGATATTGCAGATATTGAAGAACCTACAGTAGTTAAGATTGCAAAAGCACATAAAGTTCATCCAGCAGTAATTTGTGTTAAATGGGGAGTTCAACATGGACATACGCCAATTCCATTCTCAATTCACGAAAATGAATACTATAGTAATCTTTTAAGTGCAGTTGAAGATCCTTTAACTGATGAAGAAATGAAAGAGCTTGAAGAAGCAGATAAGAATTGTCGTCTAATTAAAGGACAAGTATTCTTATGGGAAGGTGCTAAAGATTGGGAAGACTTATGGGATCTTGATGGAACAATAACAACTCTTTAAGGATTTATAAGAATATATCAGGCACTCATGTTTTTAAGTAAATAGAATTTACCTATGAATATATACTATAAAGCTTTCATTAAATCTATAGAAGTTATATAAAGTAAAACTAGAATGCCCAACAAAACATAGTTGAAAAAAGTATATAGTAAACAGAGGTGAATACTTTGCGAATTTTAAAAACTATAAAAAGAGTGCCTGGTGGATTAATGATGGTTCCATTAATATTAGCTGCTGTAATAAACACTTTTACACCGGATATAATGAAAATAGGATCGTTTACAACCGCTTTATTTTCAGCACAAGGATCTGCTACGATAATAGGAATATGTTTATTTTGCTTAGGAACAAATTTTAAAATTAGAGATATCAAAGAATGTTTTAAAAGAGGATCCGTATTGTTAGCTGCCAAAGTTTTATCTGGAGCTATTATTGGAATTATATTAAATGCATATTTCGGATTTGATGGTATTCTAGGTATATCAACAATTGCAATTGTTGGAGCTGCTACTAATAGCAATAATAATTTGTATTTAACTCTAGTAAGTGAGTATGGTGATGAAAAAGATTTAGCCGCTCAGAATATACTAAATTTTAATACAGGTGCTTTTTTTACCCTTATAATTTTAGGTATAGGTGGCAAGGCTAATATATCGATAATTAGTTTTATTAGTGTAATGGGACCATTTTTAGTTGGAATGTTAATTGGAAATATAGATGAAGAGATAGGAGCGTTTTTTAAACCAGGAATAACTATGATAATTCCTTTAATGGGCTTTTGTATAGGCGCTTCTATAAACTTACAAAACGTTGTAAAAGCTGGACTAGGTGGACTTTTACTTGGACTAATTGTTCTTATAGGAACAGGAATACCTTTGGTGGTGATTGATAAGGTCATAAATAAAAGACCAGGATATGCAGGGGCTGCGCTATCTAGTGTTGCAGGTAATGCTATAGCAACGCCTTCGGCATTAGCATTACTAGATAATAGATTTCAGATTTATGTTGAATCTGCAACTACTCAAATCGCTGCTGCAGTAATAATTACTATAATATTAACTCCACTATTTACAATGTATGTAAATAAAAACTGGAGGTGAAAATTTCTATAATATTATGTAATTACATATTGTAAATGATACCATAATGTGATATCATTATATAAAATAACGGTTAGATGTTAATTGAATAAAAAAAGCTAAACGTTTAGCGAGAAAAATAATAGGAAGTGGTGAAGTATAAAATGGATGAATTATTAAGAATGGAAAATATAGAAAAATCATTTCCAGGAGTTAAAGCTTTATCAGGAGTTAATTTATTATTAAAAAAAGGAGAACTTAATGCTTTAGTTGGAGAAAATGGAGCAGGAAAGTCAACATTAATGAAAATATTAGCAGGGGTTCATCAAAAAGATGCTGGAAAGGTATTTATAGAGGGCCAAGAAATACAAGAACTAAATCCTGATATATCCTTAAAACTGGGTGTAAGTATAGTGTACCAAGAATTCAATCTATTTAAGGATCTAACTGTCGCGGAAAATTTATTTATTAAACGTGAGAAAATGAATAAAAGTTTTAAATTTATAATTGATGATAAAAGTCAAAGAGAAAGAGCTATAGAATTACTAGATAGTTTAAATCTTAAAATCAATCCAGATGAAAAGGTTTCAAATCTAAGTGTGGCTGAGCAGCAAATGGTTGAAATAGCAAAATCCCTACTAGTAAATTGTAAGATTCTAGTTATGGATGAGCCAACTGCTGCGTTGACAGAAAGCGAAACAGAAAATTTATTTAGAGTAATAGAAGAACTTAAAGAAAAAGGTGTAGGAATTATATATATATCACATAGATTAGAGGAACTTGAAAGAATATGTGATACTGTAACAATATTGAGAGATGGAAATTTTATAAAGACCTGTGCTTACAAAGACATAACGATGAAAGACATGATAGCATCAATGGTTGGACGTGATATGAGTAATAAATTTCCTACAGCTAAATATGAGGTTTCTGATAAAAAAGAAGTAATCTTAGAAATTAAAAAAGTCAAACAAGGAAAGAAGCTTGATATAGAAAATGTAAACTTATACAAAAATGAAATTTTAGGTTTCTATGGTTTAATGGGCTCTGGAAGAACAGAGTTAGCGAGAATTTTATTTGGAGCAGATAAAGCTGAGATTGTAGAATTTAAAATAGAAGGAAAAGATGTAAAGGTAAGATCAACACATGATGCTATGAGTCAAGGAATAGCATACCTAACAGAAGATAGAAAAAAAGATGGACTAGCTTTAGGTCAATCGGTAGAATATAATATCAATTTATCTAATCTAGAGAAAATTAGCAAATTTAAAGTTGTAAATGATAAAAAAGCTAGAGAAAATGCTGAATCTTATATAAAAGGTCTTAGAATAAAAACACCAAGTATGAATCAATTAGCTAAAAATTTAAGTGGTGGTAATCAACAAAAAATAATAATAGGAAAATGGCTAAGTAGAAACCCTAAAATATTAATATTTGATGAGCCAACTAGAGGAATAGATGTCGGTGCAAAATACGAAGTATATGAATTGATGCAAAGGCTTGTAGAAGGCGGAATAGGTGTAATAATGATATCATCAGAACTACCAGAAATTATTGGGGTTAGCGATAGAGTTATTATTTTCAGAGAAGGAAGTGTTGCAGGAGAGTTAGAGAAAAAAGATTATTCAGAAGAAAATATACTTTCTTATGCAATAAGTTAAAGTTTTGGAGGTATGGAGATGGAAAAAGTAGTTGTAAATTCAAAAGAAAAAACTGTAGATTTAAAATATTTAATAAAAAATTCAGGGATTCTTATCGGACTCTTATTAATGGGAATAGTATTCACAATATTAAGTGAAAATTTTTTAACTGTTAATAATTTACTTACAATAGCATTGCAGACATCGGTAATAGGTGTTTTAGCAATAGCAGAAACATATGCGATTATAACTTCGGGAATAGATTTATCTGTTGGATCAGTACTAGCGGTTTCAGGTGTTGTTTCTGGTAAACTTATGGTTTATGGAGTTCCAGTACCGATTTCTATACTAGCAGGTCTTGCAGTAGGAACTCTATGTGGATTATTAACAGGATTAGCAATAACAAAGCTTGAAATTGCACCATTTATAGCAACTTTAGGAATGATGAGTATTGCAAGAGGTGCAGCGTATATTATCACAGGTGCGCTACCTGTATCAGGATTACCAGAAAGCTTTTATGTAATTGGTGGAGGTAAAGTGCTTGGAATACCAGTAGCAGTACTTATTATGTTTGCTCTTGCATTTATATTCGGATTTATTTTAAGAAAAACTACTTTTGGAAGATATGTATATTGTTTAGGAAGTAATGAAGATGCAGCACAACTTTCAGGAATTAATGTTGATAGAACTAAAATTGGCGTTTATATGATTTCAGGATTATTAGCAGCTGCCGCAGGAATAATATTAGCATCTAGATTAGTATCAGCTCAAGCTACTGCTGGACTCAGCTATGAAATGGATGGAATATCAGCAGCAATAGTTGGTGGATGTAGTCCTTTAGGTGGTGTAGGTAAAATAAGAGAAACAATAATTGGAGCTTTTGTAATAGGAGTTTTAAGAAATGGTTTAAATCTATTAAGCGTTAGCGCATTCTGGCAACAAGTAGCAATCGGTCTTGTAATTATATTTGCAGTTGCATTAGATACTTATAGAAGAAAGAAAACAGCTAAAATAATGTAAGAGAAGTAAACGATATTATTAAAATTTTATTATGTAACTGATGCAATGATGAAACAGAAAATGATACGAGTAAGTATTTACTAAAGCATTATTATATCAAGATAAATAAAATTTTATAAATATAAAAATACTAAACACTATATTTTAAATAATTGAACAAATCAAGAAGGATGAAGGGAGAATTATTATGAAATTAAGAACTAAAAAATTAGCTTTAATTCTTGCATTAGCAATGGTTTCAAGTGTTGCTGTAATGGGGTGCGGAAGAGGTACATCATCAAATCAAGCAAGTAATGGTGGTAGTAGTAATGGGGGAAATAAGAAAATAACAGTTGTAGTTAAGACTGTGGAATCACCATATTGGCAAACAGTTAAAAAAGGAGCAGAAGAGGCAGCAAAAAAATATGGAGCTAGCATAGATTTTGTGGGAGCACCAGGTGGAGAATCTGATATTAATGGACAAGTTACTCTTGTTGAAAATGCAGTAAGTCAAAAGCCAGATGGTGTTGTATTGGCAGCGTCAGATTCAAAGGCAGTAGCGCCAGCAGCACAAAAATTAATAGATGCTAAAATTCCATTAGCTTTAATAGATTCAGCTTGTGATGTTAAAGATTATTTATCATATGCAACAACAGATAACGAACAAGCTTCTTATCAAGTTGGTAAAAAACTTGGAGAATTAACTGGCGGAAAAGGAAAAGTTGCAATAGTAAGTTTTAGTCCAGGAGCTGGATCAGCAATAGCAAGAGAAAAAGGATTTAAAAAAGCTATTAGTGAATTCTCAGGTATGGAAATTGTTCAAACAGTATATTGCGACAGTGATAAGGCTAAAGCATTGACACTTACTCAAGATATAGTTACAGCACATCCAGATATAACAGCAATTTATGGAGCTAATGAACAATCATTAGTTGGTGTTGCAAGAGGAGTTAAAGAAACAAATTCAAAAGCTATTGTAGTTGGATTTGATTCATCAGATGATGTTATTCCTTTATTACAAGATAAGACTATAAAAGCTACAGCTGTTCAAAAACCATATACAATGGGATATGATGCAGTAGAAAATATTATGAAAAGTTTAAATGGAGAAAAAATTGAAAAAAATGTTGATACAGGTTGTGTAATTGTAACACCAGAAAACTTTAATGATGATGAATCACAAAAAGTTTTATATCCATTAAAGTAGTATAAAATCCATAAATAAAATATATTTTAAAGGTCATTGCAGCGAAATTAAGAAAAATATTTTGAAATCTAGTTTAGTGAAATACAAAAAAGATATTTAAAATAGTCTGTGAGTAACTCATGATAATAAAGATATAACGCAGAGTTTTATCAAACTTCAAGTGCTCACAGACTATAAATTTACTATTCGCATCTAAATCAAATAATATAAATTTTAAATTTACAAAAATAACCTTGCATGAAAACTGTTTTTAGGAAATCACTGATAAATTATAATGTTATTACTGATAACAATTTTAACTTATTGTGAGGAGCGTTGATTCAAATGTATAAGATATTTAAATCAAAACTAGAGAATTACCCTATTAAAAGAAAAATAGGGATAGGATTCTCATTGATTATTGCACTAACAATTCTTTGCGTCATCACAACATTGATAAGTTTGAGAAGTGTAGCAAATAAAACTAACACTTTATATAATGGGCCTTATAATGTTACTAACATGATATGGGATATGAGAAATGACTTTATGATAATGGATAAAAATATGTATGAGGCTATGTTAGAAACAGATCCGCAAAAGATAAAAGATAATGTTGCAAATGCCAATTATGAAGCTGAAAAAATTGAAGAAAAAGTAGAGAGTCTCAGAAATTTGTTTTCTGAGCAAAAGAAATTAATAGATTCATTTGAAGTATATATGAGTGCCTCACAAGCATATAGGGATAAGATAAGTGAAGCTCTTCTAGAAAAAAACAATAATCAGGCAATAAGCATGATGAAAGGTACATACAAACAAAATATTGATGGTGCTTTAGATTGCTTAACTAATATTTCAAAGATTTCAGAAGAAACAGCAAGCGAATTTGTTAGTCAAACGAACCAATATAAAAATGTGGTTTTCATAATAGATATATTAATGATAATATTCATACTTGGAACAGCAATTTTAGTAGCTAAAATAATGCAAGAAATTATAATTAAAGGTATATATCATGTTATGAAGATATCCGCGGATATATCTCAAGGAAATCTAAAAGATGATGATACTTTTGTGTCAGAAGATGAACTTGGAATTATGGTTAAAAATTTAAATGAAACTGTGAAGACACTAAAATCATATATAATAGATTTATCTTCGATCTTAGAAAATATATCAGATGGAAAATTAGATATTGATATTGAAATGGAATATAAAGGTGATTTTATACCAATGCGAGATTCATTAGAAAAAATTATTTACAAGTTAAATGATATTTTTAATAATATCAATACTGCTGTCAATTTGGTTGCAAGTACTTCCATGAGCATTGCATTAACAACTCAAACTCTTTCAGAAGGATCTATAGAACAAGCCAATGTTATAGAGAAATTAGCTTTTAGCTTTAATGAAATATTAGATAAAGCAAGAAAAAATGAACAAAATGCAGAGCAAGCAAATAATTTTTCTAGTACGACTAAAGAGATAGTGGCTGAAGGTAGTAAGAGAATGAGTACACTAATGAGGTCAATGGAAGAAGTGAATAAATCATCTAGAGAAATAGCTAATATAATAAATACTATTGAGGATATTTCAAAACAAACAAATCTTCTTGCATTAAATGCCGCCATAGAAGCAGCAAGAGCAGGTGAAGCAGGTAAAGGTTTTGCGGTTGTTGCAAATGAAGTTAAGATATTAGCAGAAAAATCTTCAGAAGCAGTTAAAAATACAACGCAAATAATTGGAAAATCCATAAAGGCGGTAGATGAAGAAACTAGTTTAGCACAAGAAACCGTTGAATCATTACAAAATATAGTCACAAATATTGAACAAACAACTAATTTAGTTAAAGAAATTTCAATATCTTCTGAGAATCAAACCGTAGAAATAAGTGAAATTAATAGTGGGTTAGACAGAATATCTACTGTGGTTCAGATGAATTCAAATACATCTCAAAAAGTTGCAGCAGAAATTCAAGAGTTAGCATCTCAATCACAACTATTAAAAGAGCAATTGGAGAGATTTAGTTTAAAAAATTAGAAATAGAAAGATGCTTTAATAATCATAATTTTATTGCAAGAAAGATAAATCTAGATATAAAAAATACATTTTTAATATTTAGGAAAGATGTTAAATTAGACTTGAAGGCAATAAGTTTTTGATATATAATGAAAAAAACATATAATTTACCATTAAAGCTAAACGTTTCGCTTTTGTAAAGTTAAATAAGAAAAAACGCTTAGAAGTTTGAAGCTCATTATGTAATTCTTAAATGTAAATTAGAAATATTAATATAAAAAATTGTACATATTTAAATTAAGAGGAGGAGTAAAAATGATATTATCAACTAGAGAAATGTTAAAAAAAGCACAAAAGGATGGGTATGCAGTACCTGCTTTTAATATTCATAATTTAGAGACGCTACAAGTTGTAGTAGAAACAGCACACGAAATGAGATCTCCTGTAATTATAGCTGGAACACCTTCAACAATTACAGATTATGCAGGGCCAGATTATATAAAAGCTATGGCAGAAGTTGCAGCAGGGAAATATGACATTCCAATAGCTATTCATTTAGACCATTTTGAAGACGTTAATGAAATCAAAAAAGATATAGATATTGGTTTTAGATCATGTATGATTGATGCTTCAAAACATGAATTTGAAGAGAATATTGCAATTGTAAAAGAGGTAGTAGATTATGCTCATAAATTTGATACAACTGTTGAAGCTGAACTGGGAAAATTAGGTGGAAGAGAAGATGATTTAGTCGTAGATGAGAAAGATACGATGTATACAAATCCTGATGATGCAGCAGAGTTCGTAGAAAGAACTGGAGTAGATTCTTTGGCTGTTGCAATAGGAACAGCACATGGATTATACAAAGGAGAAGCAAAACTTGATTTCGAAAGATTAAAGGAAATTAGAAATAAAGTAAGTATTCCGCTAGTACTTCATGGAGCATCTGATGTACCGGACGAGCTTGTTAAAAAAGCCATTTCACTTGGAATATGCAAAGTAAATGTTGCTACAGACTTAAAGATTCCATTTTCAAGTGCTGTGAAAGAATTTTTTGAGGTACACCCAGAGGAAAGTGATCCAAGAAAATATATGACTCCAGGTAAAGAAGCTATGAAAAAGATAGTGAAGCATAAGATTGAAGTTTGTGGTAGCGCAAATAGATATTAATTTCTGTTTTATAAGAGATAGAAAATTAATACAAGATGGAGGAGAAAAAAGATGATATTAGTTATAAACCTTAATGCCTCTGTAGATAAGAGATATGAAATAGATGATATAAAAAAAGGACAAGTAATGAGGGCAAGGTATGTAGAAAATACACCAGGAGGAAAGGGCTTACATGTAGCTAATGTAGCAACTATCTTAAAAGAAGATTGTATAGCAACAGGTTTACTAGGAGGTAAATCTGGTGAGTTTATAGAAGAAAGTCTTAAGAAATATGGAATAAAACAAGATTTTGTAAAAATAAGTGGAGAAACTAGATCTTGTTTAGCATTTATTACTGATGATAATGTTCAGACAGAAATACTTGAACCAGGACCAGAAGTAAGTGAAATTGAACAACAAAATTTCTTAGATAAATATATAGACTTAATTGAGAAAGCTAGTGTTGTTGTAGCATCTGGAAGTGTTCCTAAAAATGTACCTAAGATTTTCTATAGGAAATTAGTGGAGATGGCTAATTCTCAAGGCAAGAAATTTTTATTAGATACAAGTGGTGATCTTTTACGAGAAGGTATTGAAGGCAAACCATACTTTATTAAACCTAATAAAGATGAAATAGAAGCACTAACAGGAAGAAGTATTAGGTCTGTAGAAGATGCTATAAGAGAAATAAAGGAATTTCAAGCTAAAGGAATATCACTTGTAGCTATATCCTTAGGAAAAGACGGTTCAATAGCTGGATTTGAAGGAAAATATTATAAAGTAAATGTGCCAAAAATTGAAGCAGTAAATCCTGTAGGTTCAGGCGACTCTTATGTTGCAGGAATAGCAGTAGCACTGCAAAGAAAATATGATATCAAAGATACTTTGAAATTTGCTTCAGCTTGTGGAACAGCAAATGCTATGGAAAAAGAAACAGGATTTGTAAGTGAATCTATAGTAAACGAACTTTTTAATAAGGTAACAGTTGAAGAAATTTAGATAAGTCCTACGTATGATATCCCCCTTAAGTTAATATATATATGTGAGAGTTAGGGAGACTTAAGAACCTAACTCTCATAATTTTTATTAAATATATATATATTGCAAAAATAATTCTTCATCATAATTCTAAAAATGTTGTAAGAATTTTAGCTGTAATTGTGAATTGTGAAATGTGCATTGTGAATTGCAATATATATATATATATCATAAATTTAATATCTATGAAAGGATGATTTATATGATTTACTCGATAGAAAATTCAAAAATAAAAATCACAGCAAGTACCCATGGTGCAGAGTTACATTCGATAACAGGACAAAAAGAAGGTACAGAATATCTTTGGAACGGAGATGTGAAGTATTGGAAATATCACGCACCACATTTGTTTCCTATAGTTGGAAAGGTGGTGGATTCTAAACTTAAAGTTGATGGAATTCAATATGAAATGCCCGCACATGGACTTGCTAGAATATCTGAATTTACCTTATTAATAGAAAGTAATAATTCACTAACTTTTGGATTAAATTACTCAGAGGACACATTAAAGATTTATCCTTATAGGTTTTCTTTATTTGTAACATATACATTAGAAGAAAATTCTATTATAGTCACGTATAAAGTAATAAATTTAGATGATAGGGATATAGTATTCTCAATTGGCGCTCATCCAGCATTTATGTGTCCTATAGAGAAAGGTGAAGAATTAGAGGAGTGTTATCTACAATTTAATAAAAAAGAGACAAGTTCTATTATTGAGATAACTAAGGATACATATCTTTCTCGTAAAAGGACAGAATGCCTTAGAGATACTCATACATTACCACTTTCTAGAGAACTCTTTAAAGATGGAGTATTAGTATTTGATGATCTAAAATCTGATAAGATATCATTGAAATCAAAAAATCATGATAAGTCTTTAAGTATAGAATTTAAAGGCTTTCCACACTTAGGAATTTGGGCACCTGAAACTGGTGCACCATTTCTATGTATAGAACCATGGTTTGGGCATGCTGATTATGAAGATTTCACTGGTGAATTTAGGGATAAAGAGGGTACGATCTCACTATCAACTGATAAGGTATTTGAGTGTAGCTATAAGATATCTATTGAGGAATAGTATAAATTTAAGTCAATTCCTATAGAGATAATATTTAAGGCAATAAACATCGATAAAATGTTTATTGCCTTTCTTCACGTGGCACTATATTGATTATATATAACTCGGTCTGTATCTATGATAGTTACAAATATCATTAATTTATTAATTTTAATTGCTCTCTATAGTCAGATGGGCTCATGCCGGTAATTTGTTTAAAAGTTTTACTAAAGTGGAATTGATCTGGATAACCAACTTTTTCACCAACTGTGCTAATTGGTAAAGAAAAATTCCATAATAATTGTTTTGAAATATTAATACGATACTCTTTAATAAATTTTGAGGGAGTCATATTCATGTATTTAGTGAATATTTTTGTTAAGTAAGAAATTGAAAATCCAAAATGTGATGCAAGTCCAGCTAGATCAATTGTTTCATGGTAATTATTTTTTATATATTCAGTCACAAGCTCCACAATTTCATTAGGCTTTTTGTAAGAAAATTCATCAACTTTAAAATCGTTTTGACTTGCCAGAAGATTTTTTTCTATTTTATCTAAGGTTGTAGTTAATTCGCCAAGATTAATAGGTTTCAATAAATAGTCGGACACCCCATATCTTATGGCAGTTTTAGCATAGGAAAAATCACTATGTCCACTAATTATTACACAATGGATAAAAGGATATTTTTCGAAAATAAACTTGGAGAGCTCAAGGCCATCCATTACTGGCATGCAAATATCAGTGAGTACAATGTTTGGAAGAAAGGATTCTATTAGTTCTAATGCTTCTTTACCATTACTAGCAGTTCCTACGACTTCAAAGCTCTCATTAGCTCTATATATGTTTTTAATTATGTTTTTAGCAATTAATCTCTCATCCTCTACAACAATAGCAGAAAAAGTAATCTTATGTGTCATAATTTAATCCCTCCCATAATAACAGTCGCCCCATTTGGAGTGTTATTGATTAATCTAAAAATTTGTTTTCCATTGTATAAAATTTTAAAGCGAATATAAATATTCATAAGACCCATTCCGTTTAATTCTAAGTTTGGAAGAACTCCATTTGCGTTAATTGAATCTATCTTTTCTTGCAATTGTTTTAAATTATCTTCTGCAAATCCACTTCCGCTATCTTTAATTTGTATTTCCCAGTGAGTATCAGTTACATAACCTGTAATATCAATATGCCAAGGAAGCTCAGTTTTTGTAGTGAATTTTACTGCATTTTCTACAATAAGCTGCAAACAAAGTTTCGGGATTTTAATGTTTTGCATCTCATCAGGAATGTTTAGGGTATACGTTAAATCGTTATCATAGCGAATCTGCATACACTGAAGATAATCAATGGTATGAGCTATTTCATCGGTTAAACTAACTAATTGTTGACTGTCTGATGAAATATATCTTAATATTCTTGAAATGCTTTGGCACATTATTATTATTTCTTCATTCATTTGTTCATCAGCCATAGCCTGAATGGTTGACAGGGCATTGTATAGAAAATGTGGATTCATCTGTGATTGAAGAGCCAACATTTTTGACTGCATTTCACGATTTTGAAGAATTAATTCATTTGTCATTGCTTTTTTTGCTTTTTGCTGCATTTTTAAAAAGGCTTTGAATAAAGTATTTAATTCAGTAATATGTGTATCTATTTCTTTAAAATTAGTAGATGCATCGTCAGTTATCTGAAAACCTTTAACTTGATTATATATTTTATTTAATGGAGTGGTAATAATTTTTGCAATGAAATAAGATAATGTTGCAGTAGCAAATGTAATTAATAACGATAGCACTATATTTGTTCTGATGTATTCATAAATAGGAGACATAAGCTTTGAGTTATCTATTGTAGCTACAATAGTGAAATCACTATATGAAGAGGTATCAAATAATACATATTCATTTTTATATTTAAATAAATTATTGCTTATATTTTTATCGACATTAGTAGAGATAAGATTATAATAATTAGTTGTAGATGAACTTTGATTTATAGGGTATATTGGTTGTCCATTTTTATAATAAATATAGACATTACTGCCATAAGCATCGTTAAAATCTTTAATAATAGTAAAAATATTTTTAAATGACTTTTTAACTTCAATAATTCCTTGTGGGACATTAAGTGTATTATAGTAAACGCGATATAATGAAAGGAAATACTGACCTTCCTCATAAGGTGAATATTTGCCTAGCCGATCATCTTTATTAAAGTAAATAACCTTATCGCCTTTAGAAGATAAAACATCATCATACCATGCTTTGTTATTCACTGAAATATAGGAAGAAGAATTATCTAAACCAACTCCTAATTCAAGATTATGCAAATCATAAAGATAAATCTGATCTATAGGATGGTTAGGTCCCATCATTGTAACCAATAAATCATATAAAATTTTTGTGTTCTGAATATTATCAATTTTTTGGTGTTCAGATAGATTGGACAAAGATTCAGAATTATAATTTATATATTTAATAAAATGATCCTTGATTAAATTAGAATAGATGATATTTTGAGATAGAGTATCTAAAGAATTAATCTCTACATCTAAATTATTATTAATATTTTTTATATTACTATTAAGAGTTGTAAGAGCATTTGTTTTAATTTTAGTAGATTCATTCATTACAAAATAAAACATAAGAAAATTAAAGATAATTATAAATAATATGGTATATGGGATAAAGAGAGTTTTTAATATGCTACGTTGTTTCAAAAGTTTCATGCGAAATCAATCCTTACAATAAATAATTTAGTCAAAAATATACATGGAATAGGAGAGATATGAACATTCAAAATCAGCTTAGTACAGATATATAATATAACCATAGCAACAAATAGTCAATAATATATAAATTGGGAGGAATTATTATGAAACATTTTAAAAAGTTATTGTCAGTTGTGACTTTAGCCGGATTAACTATGTCATTAGTAAGCTGTGGTAATAGTACTAGCACTACAGAATCAGGTTTAAAAAACAATGACGTTACTATTTCTTTTATGGCAAGTCAGGATTGGATTCAAGATGCTGAATTGAATTTAGCAAAAAAATTTACTGAAAAAACAGGAATCAAAATCGATTATCAAATTGTTCCATCAGATCAATATAATAACTTGTTAATGACAAAATTAAATTCTGGAGAAGCTACTGATATTTTTGCTGTGAATGCTGGAAGGTTTGATTTAGAAACACAAGTTAATGCAGAAAAAAATGCGTTGGATTTAACAAATGCCTCTTGGGCAAAAAATATAGATAAAGAAGTTGCTGATGAGCTAACTGTAAACGGTAAACTATATGGAGAACCTATTCAAGATGTATCATCTGTTTGGGCAATTGGTTATAATAAAAAGATTTTCAAACAGTTAAACTTACAAATTCCTAAGAATTATCAAGAATTTAAAAACATATGTGAGAAAATAAAGGCATCTGGTGTTACTCCTATTTATGAAAGCGTTTCAGATGGATGGCATCACACATTATGGTTCCCAGAAATAGCTTTAGCAGCGGATACAGCAGATTCGGGATTAGTAGATAAATTGAATAATAATACTGCAAAATTGGAAGGAAATAAAACATTTGAAACTATTTTAGGCCAAGTTAATGAAATGGTGAAACTAGGATATTGGGGAGACAATTATATGTCTAACAAATATGCTGATGCTCCAAAAAATATCGCTTCAGGCCAATTTGCAATGACAATCGCTAACCAAGGTTTTGGTACAGAAGTCAATAAGGCGGATTCTAGTTTTAGTGCAGATGATATTGGATATTTTGTAATTCCTTTAGCAGATAATCAAATATTAAATATAAATCCAGTAGGACCATCAAGACTTATATATTCGAAATCTAAACATGCAAAAGAAGCACAAGAATATTTAGATTTTCTTGCATCAGATGAAAGTCTTACTTATCTAACTGAAAACGTTTCTAAATTTAATAAGCTTCCATATAGTAATGCTCCAGTTAAATATACTGATACAGTCAAAGAATTTTATAAATCATATCCTAAGAATGCAGTTGTATTACAATCAGCAGTCAAGTATATAAATCCTCAATGGATGGAAATAGGCAAAGATATGTCTGCAATGTTAGTTGGAGAGATGGGGCCAGAAGAACTTCTAAAAAATATTGATAAAAATAGAGGAGATCAGGCAAAAGCTGCCGGAGATAAGGATTGGAAGTAAAATTCTAAATTATGTAACCAGATATACTTGTCTGGTTACAGTACTATAAAAATAAGGAGAAGTGTAAATGAATAAGAAAAAAATATATCCGAGTTACTTTATATGGGGAGCACTTATAATTTATGGAGTCTTATTTGTAATTCCGGGAATTATTGGCATTGCATATTCCTTTACAGACTGGTCAGCTTACAGTGATAAAATAAATTTTGTTGGATTTGATAATTTCAAAGTAATATTTTCAGGTAATGAGAATTATATGAAGATTTTAGGTAATACCTTGTGGTTTACAATAATTACAACAATATTAAAAAATGCTATAGGATTGTTATTGGCAGTGTTGCTAACAAAATCTATAAAATTCTTGAATTTTCACAGAGGGGTTATGTTTATGCCATCTGTGTTATCCACATTAATTATTGGTATGATTTTTACATCAATCCTTGATCCTAAGATAGGAATTCTAAACGTTTTTCTTAGAGGCATTGGTTTAGATACATTAGCAAAACAATGGCTTACTTCACCACAATTTGCTTTTGGATCCGTAGTTGCAGTTGATGTTTGGAGAGGGATTGGATACATTATGACTATCTTTATAGCGGGTATTTTATCTATCTCTAGTGAATATTATGAAGCGGCTAATATTGATGGAGCAACAGGACTACAAAAATTTCGATTTATTACATTTCCGTTAATACTCCCAACATTAGCTACTACTACAGTATTAAATGTAATTTATGGATTAAAAGTATTCGACATGATTTACGTATTAACAAATGGTGGCCCAGGAAAATCTACAACGGAAGTATTGTATACAATAGTATTTAAAAAATTTGGTATGGGTCAGTATGCTATTGGTACTGCATTATCATCTGTTATGTTTGTAATCATGGTATTTATTGGGGTCTTTATGATTAAAATAATGACTAAAAATGAGGTGATGGAATAATGAGAATAAAGAAAACATTACAAAATATATTTTCTAATGGAATTGCATGGGTTATAACGATTATATCTCTTATACCATTAGTGTTAATCCTATTTAATGCTCTTAAAACTAGCAAAGCAGCTTCTGATATGAATCTGAAACTTCCTACATTTCCAATACCAGTTGAAAATTTTTCTACAGTAATAGAAAGAGGAAAGCTTGCAACATCTTTTATTAATAGTTGTGTTTATTCTATAGGAAGTGTAATCTTATGTGCCATTTTAGCAGCAGCAGCTTCCTATGTATTATGTAGAAATAAAACAAAATTAAATCGCATCATTTACATGTTTATTATATTAGGAATTACAATGCCTATAAATTATGTAGCCTTAATGAAGGTAATGTCTGCGTTACACTTAATGAACTCAATGCTTGGAATAGTGCTACTATATACTGCAATGCAGCTTCCATTCTCGGTGTTTCTCCTTCATGGATTTGTGGCAAGAATTCCAGTGGAATTAGATGAAGCGGCTGTAATTGATGGATGTTCTCCAATTAGGATATTTATCTATATTATCTTTCCACTATTAAAACCAGCGTTAGCAACAGTTGTAGTTCTTACTTTTTTAAATACATGGAATGAATTTGTATCTCCATTATACTTTTTAAGTAGTTCTTCAAAATGGCCAATGACCCTTTCAGTATATAATTTCTTTGGAATGTATTTTAAAGATTGGAATTTAGTTTGTTCAGATATTATGCTAACTAGTTTGCCAGTTATTGTAGTTTATTTATTAGGTCAAAAATATATCGTTTCAGGAATGACAGCTGGAGCAGTTAAAGGTTAATGAGGGCGGTGATTAAATGGAGATTTTAGGATATCGTAAGGATAGCAGAATAGTAAATTTGAAATTAGAAGATGGAATAATTCAGTTATCTGCTGTGGGTAAAGAAATTATTCGTTGTACTTATACTAAAGAGAAAAATATAAAGAATTCATCAGTTATTGGGATTAATTATGAAATAGAGAAATTAAATGAATTTGTTGTGGAAGAGACACAAGATAGTATTATTTTAAGAACTGGATCAATTACTTTAACTATTAATAAGAAGACAGGAAAATTTGTATGGAAAAATGGTAAGAATGATGAAATATTGCTGCAAGAAAGAGATAAGGAACTTGTTTCAATCCCAGTTGAAAAATATTCTACAAATGGTGAAAAAGCTATTATTAAAAGAGTACAAACTGTTGATGGAGAAAGAAGCTTCGTTGAAAATTTAAAACCATATATTGATAGAATGGCATATAGAGCAAAATTATCCTTTGAGTGGCAAGAAAAAGAAGCAATACATGGACTAGGACAAGGAGAAGAAGGAATCTATAACTATAGAGGTAACTCTCAATACTTATATCAGCACAATATGAGAACTCCGTTTCCATGTTTGGTATCAAATAAAAATTATGGTATCTTATTTGATTGTGGATCATTGATGACTTTTAATGATGATTCAAGAGGAGCATATGTTTATTTAGATGTAGTGGAGCAATTAGATTACTATTTTGTTTTTGGTGAAAAGCTCGATGATATTGTAGGCGGTTTTAGAAAAATGACAGGACGAGCTGCCATGCTGCCAAAATGGGCGCTTGGTTATATTCAGTCGAAAGAAACATATAGAAACCAAGAAGAATTAGTTGAAGTAGTTAAAGAGTATAGAAAAAGAAATGTACCGATAGATTGCATTGTACAAGATTGGCATACTTGGGAAGAAGGTTTATGGGGGAATAAGCGATTAGATAAAAATAGATATCCTGATATAGGTAAAGCAAATAAAGAAATTCATGATTTAAATGTTCATACTATGGTTTCTATTTGGCCAAATATGAATGTAGGTGGAGAGGATTATGAAGAATTTTTACAAGCTGAATATTTATTAGGAGACAATTCTACATATGATGCTTTTAATGAGGATGCAAGAAAAATGTACTGGGAACAAGCAGAAAAAGAGTTATACAAGGGAGGCTTTGATGCTTGGTGGTGTGATTCAACGGAACCATTTAGTGGACCAGATTGGAATGGAGAAAAAATTAGAGAACCTTGGGAACGATTTATGTTAGTGGGAAATGAGCATAAAAAGTTTTTAGACCCAGCTAAAGCTAATTTATTTGCATTAATGCATGAGAAAGGCATTTTTGAAAATCAAAGAAAGGTATCGCCTGATAAAAGAGTTCTTAATCTGGCGAGATCTGGTTATATTGGCTCTCAAAAATATGGTGTTGTTTTGTGGTCAGGTGATACTAATGCAACCTGGGGAACTTTTAGAAAACAAATTACAGAAGGTTTGAATTTATGTTTGAGCGGTTTACCTTATTGGACATTAGATATTGGAGCATTTTTTACAGTAGGAAGTGAATGGAGAAACAGAGGATGCGGTTGCAACAATAACCCGAACCCACTTTGGTTTTGGCAGGGAGATTATAATGAGGGTGTAAATGATTCTGCTTATCGTGAATTATACGTAAGATGGTTTCAATATGGTGCATTTTTACCAATGTTCCGCTCTCATGGAACAGATACTCCAAGAGAAATATGGAACTTTGGAGAAAAGGGAGAAATGTTTTACGATTCCATTGAAAAGTTTATAAATTTACGATATAGCTTAATTCCATATTTCTACTCTTTGGCTGGGAAAGTAACGCAGAATCATTATACTATGCTTCGAAGTCTTTTGTTTGATTTTAGTAATGACGAAATAGCAAAAGAAATTAGTGACGAATTTATGTGTGGAGATTCTATATTGGTATGTCCAGTTACAAATCCGATGTATTATAAGCTGAATAGTATGT
The DNA here is from genome assembly GCF_002969175.1 of Clostridium sp. MF28. NCBI lineage: Bacteria > Bacillati > Bacillota > Clostridia > Eubacteriales > Clostridiaceae > Clostridium > Clostridium sp. MF28. Next base: position 1,478,037 of record NZ_CP014331.1, on the reverse strand, counting down.
CAATTAATGAACCTAAAATAAGAAAATGTTATTTGCCCAAAGGAGCTGACTGGTATGATTTTTGGACGAAAGAACGATTAAGTGGGGGGAGCTATGTGGTTGCGGACGCTCCAATAGATAAGATTCCATTATTTATACGAGCAGGTTCTATTATTCCAATGGAAGAAGGGCTACAATATGCGGAGCAAGTGAGTGATAAACCATTTCAAATTCATATTTATCCTGGGGATGATTGTGAATTTGAATTTTATGAAGATAGTGGCGACGGTTATGAGTATGAGAAAGGAATTTATAATAAGATTTTAATGAAATGGGAAGATAAAGAAAGTAAATTTACTATTGGAAAAGCAGATTATGATTTCCAACAATCTATTAAAAATCGTTCTTGTACAATTTTTGTAAATGACAAGAGCATAGATTTTATTTATCGAGGTGAACCTCTAACTTTTGTTATAAAATAATAAAGAATATCATATAGAGAGCCAATTTCATATTTAAACCCTCTTATTTTTTATATAATACTCTTATAAATTTACTATAAGAAATCTCAAACCTATTTAAAATGTATCCTTTGTCAAGGACAGTTTAATTTGGTTTGGGACTTTTTTATTCTTAATGAATTTATAATAAAATCAAATTTATAAATAGGTTATGGGATAATATTACTTACAAATATATATTTGGAAAGGAAATAAAAAAGGAATTTGATAATTAATGACGAAATCAAGGAGTATAGAGTTAATATTATTTAACACCTAGAGAAGGTTAAAATTCTTTAAAGGGCAGGAGGGGGATAAGTATGAAATTTAATTCAATAAAGTTTAAATTGATTCTATTTATTTTTGGACTAACAATTTTACTGTTTAGTGCTAATATAGCTATCAGTACAATCAGCTTTAATTCTTATTCAGATCATAACAATAAGACGGAAGTAATGAATGCTAATGAAACAATAAGCGAAAAAATTAAGGAATTGAAAAATGAGTCTTTAAGTATTGGAAGTCAATTGGCCTTAAATCCTAGAATAATAAAGGGAATTGAAAATAAAGATAGTCAGGAGATTTTTAATGATTTAAAAGATATATTAAAAGATCTAGATGTAGAATTTGTTACAATAACTGATGAAAAAGGTAATGTAATTGTAAGATCTTATGAACCAGATAAAAAGGGAGATAGTATTTTAAATCAGGCAAATGTAAGAAATGCTCTTGCTGGTAAATTAAACTCCCAAGTTGAAAGTGGAACTCAGATTAAACTTGCAGCTAGAGCAGGTGCGCCAGTAAAGAACGAAAATGGAGATATTATTGGAGTTGTGTCTGTAGGATATAGATTAGATTCTAATAATCTAGTAGATTATGTTAAAAGTAAATTCGGGTGCGATGCCACTATTTTTATGGGAGATGTAAGAGTTGCAACAAGTATAATGAAAGATGGCGAAAGAGTTGTTGGAACTAAACTTGATGAAAAAATTGCAAAAGTTGTTTTAAGTAATAATGCATATTCCGGGGAGGCCAATGTTTTAGGAAGTAAATTTGATGCTTACTATTCGCCAATTACTGGAGATAACAATGAGGCAGCTGGAGTTATATTTACAGGTAAAAGTAAAGCTGAAAGTCAGCTATTTATAAAAAAATTTGTTATAAATAATATTATATCTTCTATTATCGTGTTAATCTTGGTTGGGATAGCAATATATTTATACATAGATAAAAAGGTATCAAAACCATTAGCAAGTGCAGTTACACACTTTAAACACTTATCAGAAGGTGATTTTACTAAAAAAACATTAGAAAAAGATTTAAAACGCAAAGATGAAATTGGAGATATGTCTAGAGGAATTGAGCATATGAGGCAGGATTTAATAAATCTAATTAAGAAAATAATGAACAATTCACAAGATATGAGTGCAGCGAGTGAAGAATTATTTGCCACAGTTGAAGAATTTTCAGCAATGTCTCAAAATATTAATTCTGGAATTGGTAATATTAATTTTGGTATTCAAGAAACTAGCTCAGCAGCAGAAGAAATAAACGCTTCAGTAGAAGAAGTTGAGGCAAGTATTAATGTATTAACTAATAAGGCAGTAGAAGGAAGTAATAATGCAAGTGCTGCAAAAACTAGAGTAGAAGATATGCAAAATAGATCTTTGGAATCCATTAAAGAAATAGAAATGGTGTTTAGTGAAAAAGAAGAAAAAATACTTCAAGCAATAAAAGAAGGACAAGTAGTAGAAAATATAAAAGTTATGGCGGATACTATTGCAGAGATATCAGAGCAGACAAATCTATTAGCACTAAATGCAGCTATAGAGGCAGCAAGAGCTGGTGAACATGGAAAAGGATTCTCAGTAGTTGCTGAAGAAGTAAGAAGGCTTGCAGAACAATCTTCAGATGCTGTAGAATCTATAAAAAGTACAATTTTAAAAGTTCAAGATGCATTTAGAAATCTTTCAAACAATAGTGATGAGGTACTAACTTTCATGAAGGAAAGAGTAAATCCTAAGTTTCAAGATATGATTGAAATTGGAAAAGAAAATTATAAGGATGCACAATTTGTAAGTAAAATGTCAAATGAAATAGCTGAAATGACTAAAGAAATTTCAATTACAATGGAACAGGTTACTAAAGCGGTGGAGAGCATGGCTGATACAGCACAAAAATCTTCACAAGAAACTGATGAAATAGTAAACAATATTGATGAAGTTAATAGAGCAACAGATGAGATAGCAAAAACGGCTCAAGAGCAGACACGTCTTGCTCAGGATTTAAATGAAATGATACAGAAGTTTCAGGTTTAGTATACGGCACAATGTAAATATAGATATTCAACTTTAAATCTAGATTTATGTGATAACTTACCGGTACGCCAAGCAAGGGCGTAAAAGATAATGAGGGCTAACCTTCCTCATTATTACTATATAGCAGGTGGGAATCCTGCATGACAAAGGCCAGCAACCAGTCATTAGTTAGTCTTGGGCTTATTATGGCGATGTAATAAGTTAAGTGTAGACAAACAAGGTACCAGGCCGCAAGCGAATGCTGAAACTACTAGCCACGAAATTATCACAAAGTCAGAAAGGACGATAATATCGGTAAATTAGAAGTCAGAACATAGATAATCATTATTGCAAGAATATCTGTGCTTTCTCGTGGTTTTAAGGTGTAGCATGGTATACATTGATATAGTACGTCAACTTGGGAGGACTCATTATTCTCTGACTTCAGAGTATGGAAAACAATGATTAGAAATCAGAGGTATTCAAATGATAATGAGTAGTCGGATTACACCATAGTACTGAAGAAATGAGTAATGACCATGGAGGGAAGGGTGTAACATATTATAGACCTTGAAAAGAGAAACAGAAATTCTCACACAGAGGAGGAAAAAAAAAATGTACACAAAACTTGAGAGGATAGCAGAAATAGCTGGAAATAATCCTAAAGAGAAATTTACATCACTAATGCATTTAGTTAACAAGGAAATGCTAATTTTATGCCATTATGAACTGAGCGGAAATAAGGCTACAGGAGTGGATAAGGTAACAAAGGAAGAATATGAAACTAACTTAGAGAATAATATTGATAATCTACTAATTAGAATGAAGACTTTTAAATATAGACCGCAGCCTGTAAGGAGAGTATACATAGATAAGTCTGGTTCAAACAAGAAAAGACCTCTAGGTATACCGGCATATGAAGACAAAGTTGTACAATTAGCCATTAATAAAATATTAAAATCAATATATGAACAAGATTTCATTGATAGTTCTTTTGGGTTTAGACAAAATAGAAGTTGTCATGATGCTCTTAAAATCTTAAATGTATATTTATCTGAAAAGAATGTGAATTATGTTGTAGATGCTGATATTAAAGGATTCTTTGAAATGTTGACCACAAGTGGTTGATGAAATTTCTTGAACACAGGATTGCAGACAAGAACTTACTTAGATATATAGGTAGATTTTTGAAAACTGGAATAATGGAAAACGGAAAGTTTTATAAAGTATATGAAGGAACTCCACAAGGGGGAATAATATCTCCAACATTAGCAAACATTTATTTACATTATGTTTTAGATATATGGTTTAATAACTTTATCAAAAAGAAGTGTAAAGGACAGGCGTACATAGTACGCTATGCGGATGATTTTGTTTGCTGTTTTCAGTATGAAGACGAAGCGAAAGCTTTCTATGAAGCATTGAAAAACAGATTAGACAAATTTAACTTGCAGGTAGCTGAAGATAAAACTAAAATATTATATTTCGGTAAGAATGCCTACTATGATAGAAAATTCAAGAGAGCATGAAAGTTAGAATCATATAAAGATAGAACTTTTGATTTTCTAGGATTTACACACTTCTGCAGTTGCAGAAAGAATGGAAGTTTTAGAGTTAAGAGGAAGACTAGCTCAAAGAAATTTGGAGCTAGCATAAAGAGATTGAATGAATGGTTAAAGAATAATAGAACAGTGCCGCTCACATTATTAATGGAGAAACTGACACAGAGACTAATAGGATATTATAGGTATTACGGAATCACTGACAACAGTTTAAGTCTCGCAACTTTCAGATATTTAGTAAGAAAACTAACTTTTAAATGGCTAAACAAAAGAAGTCAGAAAAGAAGTTATAACTGGAGAAGTTTTGACACTATGTTTGAGTGCTTCAAAATACCTAAAGCTAAAATATATGTTAATATTTTCAACTTAAAAGAAGATATATCATATATACTGTGAATTATAATGTGGGGAGCCGTATGCGGGAAATCCGCACGTACGGTTCTGAGAGGGGTTAGGGAAGTGATTCCCTAGTCTACTTACCAAATCATAAATATTTTGATTCCGAAAAGCTATGAAAATATCGCTGAAGGTTATAAGCAATAGGTTGTACCCACTTTAGCATGCTCCAACTTTCCTAGGGAAGCTCGACTCATTACATTCGCTGAGGAAGTTCGAGAACCCAAAATAAAATTTTGGACCCTCACTTCACAAGCTAAAACGGAACAACCTACAGCTAAGAACCTTTAACAGCTCATTTTCAAATGTTTTCTACACAAATATATTTATGATTTCTAGTTAAGATATAAGCTTAAAGTTCTAGCAATTTTGTAAATATGTTAATTTAATAAGTTGAATTCTTAAATTAGCTATCTATACACAAATTACAACTTAAAAATTAAAATAATTAAAGAGAATCAAACTCAGAATGAGGTGATTCTCTTTTTTCCATATTAAAGTAAACTAGTTTCATTCGCTTTATTATCAAACTAGTAGATTAGGAAATATGCTGATCTACCAGTTGTATGGCAATTGTTTATTGTGATCAAATATTTGTTCTCATTTAGCGAACGGCTTGTATGATTAGTGTCATAAACTAAATATTGAAATATGAGTTTTTCTAAAAAAGATCTCATGTCTCCAGTAACTGAATGCAGATATATTTGAGAGCCTAAAATAATTGCATCGGCATTTGAAACTTTTTCAAGAATAGGTATTAAATTACTTGTAATTAATTAGATGATCCATATAATAAATAAAAGATAACAATTAAGCGTTTGGCAAATTGGCTATTTTAAACAAATATGGATTTGAAACGATATTAAAAGAATGATACTATTATGTTTATAGTTAAATTTATTATACAGGTTTAGTTAAATAAGTAGTAATTTGGTTGGTGATGATATGCAACAAAGGATTTCAATTATAGAAGATGATTTAGAAATTTGTGATCTACTTAAGGAATTTTTAAAGGAAAGTGGATATGAAATAAAGATATCTAATAATGGAATAGATGGTATGAGAGAATTAAGAACTTTAACGTATGATTTAGTTATTTTAGATTTAATGCTGCCATATAAAAGTGGAGATGAGATTTTACGGGAACTGCGTAGCTTTTCTAATATACCTGTCATCGTATTATCTGCAAAGGATATGGTACATACAAAGGTAGATTTATTACGTTTAGGTGCTGATGATTATGTGACCAAGCCTTTTGATTTAAATGAAATATTAGCAAGAGTAGAGAGTAATTTAAGGCGCTGTAGTTCAGATTCAAATATAAAAAAATCAATTTTAACTTATAAAGATATTACATTATATGAAGAGGAAAAGAAAGTAATAGTAAACGGAAATACACTTGTATTAACTTCAAAGGAATATGGTATTTTATTTTTATTATTAAGTCATCCACAAAAAGTCTTTTCAAAGGCAAATTTATTTGAAAGTATATGGAATGAAGAATATTTTAGTGAAGATAATACACTAAATGTCCATATAAGCAATATTAGAAATAAGCTTAAAAGCGCAAATCCCAATGAAGAATATATAGAAACTATATGGGGAATGGGTTATAAGTTAAAATAATAAATAAAAAGAAATATATAAGCAGGAGTAAAGCCTGCTTTTTTGTTATGGAGAAAATATTTAAGGTTTTCTTTAGAATTGATTTAAGATTTTCTTTAAGTACGATTTTTACAATGTAAATATGGAAAAGCAAAGGAGATGTAATTATGACTTATGTTTTAGAAACTAAAAATTTGAAAAAGAAATACAAAAATACACAAGCATTAGATGGTGTAGATATAAAATTAGAAAAAGGTAATATTTATGGTTTTGTGGGACAAAATGGTGCGGGAAAAACAACATTAATAAGGCTTATTACTGGCTTATCATTTCCTACATCTGGTGAACTTTATTTATTTGGACAAACTGGAGAAAAGAAATTACAAGAACAAAGAAAGCGATTAGGTTGCATGGTAGAAACTCCTGCATTATATCCTAATATGACAGCATATCAAAATTTAGAGATTCAACGCATTCAAAGAGGAATTCCCGATAAAAGGGTTATTGAAGATACTTTAGAATTAGTTGGATTAAAAGATACAGGAAAAAAGAAAGCAAAGGATTTTTCTTTAGGAATGAAGCAGCGATTAGGAATTGCTCTAGCACTGATCAATGATCCAGAGTTTTTGATTTTAGATGAACCTGTAAATGGACTTGATCCTGTGGGAATTGTTGAAATAAGAGAACTTATTAAAAGATTAAATAAAGAAAAAGGAATGACTATTTTAATCTCAAGCCACATTTTAGAAGAACTTTATCATACTGCTAATCATTATATTATAATTTCTCATGGAAATATATTAGAAACGTTAACTCAAGAGGAACTTAATGAAAAGTGTAAAAAGCATATTGCAATCAATGTAGATGATATATCTCTTGCGGCTACTACATTAGAAGAGGAACTTCATACAAAAAACTTTCAAGTAATGCCGGATAAAACAATTCGTTTATATGATTATCTAGATGATATTAAATCTGTTTCAGTAGCATTATCAAGAAATAATTTAATAATAACTGGAATTTCTTTAGCGGGAGATAGCCTTGAAGATTACTTTATTAGAAGAATTGGGGGAGGTAAATGTGATTAATCTTTTTAGGACTGAGGTTTATAAATTATTCATAAGTAAAAGCTTTTGGTTAGTGTTTATCATGAGTACACTTTTTGGAATTACTATGACTTCAGATAGTCATACATTTATAACTGGATATGAAAATATAGGGGTAAGCTTTTACTATGCATGTTTATTAATGGTATTTCCAATATTACTTGGAGCAATTTCTTTTGGAAATGATTTTGGAGATAGGACTATAAATAACGGGGTGTGTGCAGGTCATAGCAGGTTTCAAATATTTATTTGCAAGGTGTCAGCATATTTCATTGGAGTTAATTTAGTTATTTTGTTTAGCCCAATTGTAAATGTAATTCTTAATATTATTTTACATAGATATACTGCGGTATATTTTATGAACGAGGGAAATATTTTAGCTAAAACAATAATAACAACATCATTATTGGGGATGGCTATGTCAAGTGTAAGTATATTTATAGCTTTTATGTTTAGAGATATTGGTAAAACAGTAGGAATTTCAGTTGGAATATACTTTATAAATATCTCTTTATTAAATTCAACAAATGATATAAGAACAACTATATTTAGGTATCTACCATTAGCACAGGCACGCCTTATCTTGTATAGGCCTTTAATTCCAAATCAATTTAAAGACGCAGGACTAATTGGTATTTGCATAATATTATTTTTCTTGAGCATATCATATTTTTTATTTAAAAAAGCAGAGTTACGATAAGAGGGAGTGTAATAAATGAAAAAATTATTAAAGATGGAAATTTACGAGGCTACCCATAACAATATTTATTTGCTTATGATAGGAATTGCGATTGTTTATGGAGTATATTCAGGTTATGGAGATTTAGAAATGAATTATTATAATTTAACTTTGGGAGGATATGAAGCATTAATAGCAATGCTCCATGATGCTCCAGGAACCTGCATGTTAATTTCAGCTTTTCCAGCATTGCTAATAGGAAAAAGTTTTTCAAATAGGACTTTAATTACTAAAGTTGCATCTGGAAATAGTAGAGGTATTGTTTTTTTTACAAAAGCTGCCTCAATACTTATTATTACAACTGTAGCAATACTTATCTATTCCTTTTCTGGTGCATTCGCTGTTACTATAAAGTATGGCTTTAATGCACCAAGTGGAGTAAATGTAATTACACTAATGAAAATTTTAATTTGTACAACATTATTATATTTAGCTATTTTTTCTGTAATAATACTTTTGGGAGTAATATTTAGGGATAATTTAAAAACTATTATAGTATCAGTTATTACAATTCTTATGAATGCTATATATTTGTTTGTTGCCAGAAGTATGAATTTGCCATTATATAGGCATCCAATGAATTTGCTTAGAGTGATTTTAAACAATAACTCAACATTTGAATTTATATCATTTTCTTTAGAAGGTATAATTTTATTAGGGTTTATACTAATGTTAAGTTATAATATATTTCGTAAATGTGAACTAAAATAAACTTATTATATAAGGATGGGTATAATGCTGATTATATTGATATTAAGCCTTACTGTTATTTTATTAATTTCTTATGCATTTCATTTAAAGATTCAAATAAAAAGTATAGGAAAACAATTAGAAAATATTTCAGAAGGCAAAACAGAAAAGAAGATAGATGTATCGTTGCTTGACAAAGATATTGAATACCTTGCAGGTAACATTAATAGAAATATAAATTCTCAAAAGCAGCTAAGAATAGAGGTGTTGAGAAATGAGCAAAAGCTTAAGGATTCTATCGCGAATATATCTCATGATTTAAGAACCCCTCTTACTTCTATAATTGGTTATCTACAATTGTTAGAAAAAAGTAAATTATCAGAAGACCAAAGAGAAAAGATAAATATTATAAAAAGGAAATCAGAGATTTTACATAATCTCATTACCAGTTTTTTTGAAATAACTATTATTGAAAATGATAGAATGCATATAAATTTAGAAAAAATTAATATGAATAATTTTCTTTGTGATGCCATGCTCCAAAATATAATTCCATTTAAAGAAGCTGGAATCGAGCCAATTTTTGATTTGCCAAATACAACAATATTTATTGAAGGAGATAAAATAATTCTACAGCGTATTGTTCAGAACCTAATATCAAATATATTGAAATACGGCTCAAGTTATGTCAAAATATCACTTGTGAAAAAGGAACATGTTGAGCTTTGCTTTGCCAATAAAATTGAAGATCCTAAAAAAATAGATGTAGATTTATTATTTGAAAAGTTTTATACAGGGGATAAATCAAGAAGCTCTGGCAGTACAGGTTTAGGCCTTTCAATTGTGAAGCTATTAGCTGAAAGAATAAATGCTAAAGCATTAGCAGAAATTAAAGAAGATATTTTAACATTGAAAATTGTATTTTAATAAAAAAATTTTATGGAATTAAAATGAAGGAACTAATATAAAAATTAATTTAATAGTATAATTGTTCATTTAAATTAGATACAATTACACAAAAAATTATATTATGTAAGTAAAATTGGGTATCTTATATTCTGTTAAATTTGTATATGATAAAAAATGCTAATGCTATTCGAATAGTATTGGCATTTTTTTTAGTCAAGGTAAGTTTTTTAAAACTTAAGATTTCGTAAGGTTTATTTATAATTCTTGTAAAGTCTATCTTCTACAATGAAATTATGACATTTGAAAGGAAGTAGAAGATATGAGAAAAGTATATAAAAAGATATCAGGATTTATAATAATGACGATGATAATAATTTGCGGATTTTGGTATATTGAAGGAAATACAAGTAATTATGGTTCAAATGATAAAGACAAGTTGTTTGAAGTAAACACAGCTAATGGAAGCGAAAAAATACTATTAGTAAATGAGAAGCATGGATTAAGTGGAAATTATGTACCAGAAGGATTAAGCATACCTAACATACCATTTTCAAATGGATCAGATGATGAAGAAAAACACGTAGCAGGAACTGTTGTAAAGCCATTAGAAGAATTAGTAAATGCGGCTAAAAAAGACGGGATAATATTACTTGGTAATTCGGGTTATAGATCTTATGAGTCACAAGAAGATATTTATGAAAATCGTGTGATATCTCAAGGGAAAAAGCTTGCAGATGCATATGTAGCTAAACCTGGATTTAGTGAGCATCAAACAGGGCTGTGCATTGATATTACTAATAAAAACGGATATTTTGCAAAGGGAACTAAGGAGGCAGATTGGCTTGCAAAAAATTGCTATAGATTTGGTTTTATTATAAGATATCCTTATGGAAAGAAAAGTGTAACAGGAATTGAATATGAACCATGGCATATTAGATATGTAGGAAAGGAAGCTGCTAAGTATATTCATGATAATGGAATTGCACTAGAAGAGTACTTACAAAAATAATTATAAAAATGGAGGAATAAATGAATAATATACTTGTAGTAGATGATGAAAAAGAAATAAGAAATTTGCTAGAAATAAATCTTAGAAATGAAGGATACAATGTATTTAAGGCAAGTTGTGGAGAGGAAGCCTTAGATATTTTGGAGAAGGAAGAAATTCATTTGATAGTTTTAGATATAATGATGCCCCACATGGATGGTCTGGAGGTTTGCAGAAGGGTAAGGGAAAAGTATAACATACCAATTCTTATGCTAAGTGCAAAATCAGAAGATATGGATAAGATTCAAGGGATTATGACTGGTGCAGATGATTATGTATGCAAACCTTTTAACCAATTGGAACTTATAGTCAGAGTGAAGGCATTAATGAGAAGATCATATTTTTTGAATTTAAAAATGCAAGTTTCAGAGGATCTAATAAGAATTGAATCAATGGTTATAGATAAGAGTAAGCATAAGGTGACTATAGATGATAAAGAAGTAGATCTAACAGCTAGAGAGTTTGAAATATTATATCTGTTAGCGACAAATAGAGGAAGAGTTTTTAGCGCGGAGGATATTTTTGAAAAGGTATGGAAGGAAAGATATTATCAATCTAATAATACTGTCATGGTGCATATGAGCAGATTAAGGGATAAAATAGAACATCATATGGAAGGAAATAAGATAATTCATACTATATGGGGAGTTGGATATAAAATTGAAAAATAAAAGATTCTATAAATATTGGCTGTCACCATTAGGTGAGATTGGAACTACGTTATTATTAACTTATATAAGCTTAATGATAGTTAGTAGAATATTAATATATTTATATTTAAATACTAAAATTCAACTCATCAATTATATTTTTAAATTTCGAAGACTCATTGATTCTGTAATGTTTGAAGGTGCAACCTATGTAATTGCTGGAATTTCATTATTTGTAGGAGTATATTTACTCATTACTTATAGAAAAACTAAAAGTTTGGTAGCTATTATAGATCAAACTGAAATAATGGCAAGTGGTGACTTGGACAGATTAATAGAAGTTGATGGAGAAAATGATATTAGGAATTTAGCAGAAAATATTAATAATATCTCAAGGCAGCTTAAGGAGATAACAATAGTAGAAAGAAAAGCTCAACAAACTAAAAATGACTTGATAACTAATGTTTCTCATGATTTAAGAACTCCATTAACGTCTATAATAGGTTATTTGGAAATAATTGATGCTGATAAGTATAAAGATGAAGTAAGACTAAGATATTATGCTAATATAGCATTTGAAAAGGCAAAAGCATTGAATTTACTTATTAATGACTTGTTTGAACTCACTAAAATGCAAAATAACACCATTAATTTAGATAAGGTTGATATTAATTTAGTAGAATTATTAGGTCAGGTAGTTGCGTATTTTGAATATCAATTTAAAAATGCAGAAATGCAATCAAGAATCAACTTTTCTGAGGATAAGCTAATAGTAAATGCAGATGCAGGAAAACTAGTTAGAGCATTTGAAAATTTACTATCTAATGCAATTAAGTATGGCAGAGATGGTTTTTATGTTGATGTAATAACAAAAATGGAAGAGAATATGGCAGTAGTTCAAGTTATAAACTATGGCCAGTCAATATCAGCAATAGATTTACCATACATATTTGATAGATTCTATAGGGTAGAAAAATCAAGAAATAGCGATATAGGTGGTTCTGGATTAGGGCTAGCTATCACAAAAAATATTATAGAGTTGCATCAAGGAACGATAAAGGCCTATAGTGATGATAATAGAACTATTTTTGAAGTAAGATTACCAGTTAAATGAAGAAATTGCATTAAAAGCTTATAAAGTTTTATGGTAAGTTACAATTTAAAATATCAATTCTATATGTATTTTTCTAAAAGAATTTGATATAATATAAATAAGAAAAGCTTAGTGCGTCAACACCAAGCTAATCATTAAAACATTTATTTTGTTTTAGGGCTATTGGACCTAAATTACAAATTTATGAAGAGACTAAAGCACTATTCTTGGTCGGATGGGTGCTTTTTCTCTTTGCTATTAATTTCTATGTGAATTCCAAGAAAATTAATCTTAATTATCAATTTAGAAATAAAAAGATTATGTTTTAAAACTAATCTAATAATATAAAGAGCAGCAAAACATTTTATAATCAATTCTAGCATATCCAATACCACCCCCTCAGCTACAGCGAAATAATTCACCAATAGCCCAAGGAGGAAAAAATGTTCAAAACCTCCACAGCCATCCATCTATGGTTGTTAAATTTTACTTGGATATTGTACCATAATTATCCGATTTTATATAGTAGAATATATTGGCAATAGTTGGAGCTATGAAATGTATAACCTAATATTATATATGAACTAGGATCATTGTAAATAAATTCTAAAGTGATATACTATATGCATATATAGAATTTCGTGAGGTAATTTTATGAGAGCAGAGTTAATGAATACTATGCATTTGTTTTTTGTTCTAGTGTTTCTTATAAGTATTATTACTTGCACAATTACATATTTAAGAAAATATAGAAAAAAGTTAAATTATAATGTTGTGAGTAGGATTTATATTAAATACTTGGATTATTCAAGATTTATGATAATAAATGATTATATATCATATGAAAAATATGATATTTGGCGGTATTGTGTACAGTTTTAAATGAAATGGTGTTTTTTATTTATTTTAAATTTTAGGAGGAATAATATGAACATCATTTCAAATTTACTAAACGTATCACTTAATTATTTTTTTAATATTACAGGAGACTTAGGAATAGCAATTATACTATTAACTATATTGGTTAAGCTAATTCTTATGCCAATATCATTTAAGCAAAAGTTAAGCATGTATAGTCAGCAGGAGTTTTCTAAGGGGCTTGAAGAAATAAAAGAGAAATATAAAAGTAATAAGGAAAAGCTAGAAATTGAGACTCAAAAGTACTTTAAGCAAAATGCAAGGGGAATGATAGGTATTTTATCAAGTTTACTTCAGATACCTATAGTTTTTAATTTGTATAGAGTGATTTTAAATATGCCTATGCAGGTTGGAACTGCGCTTATACCTTGGGTAGTTAGCTTGAAGATGTCAGATAGTTTATTTATAGTGCCTGCAATATATGCAGTTTCAATGCTTAGTCCCAATATATTACCTTATATACCTTTTCTTAGATTAAAAGCTCAAGCTAAACTAAGCAAAACCAACATCATAATAACAACTATAATAAGTGGATTGGTTACTTTTAAAGCTCCTATTGCTTTAGGAATATATTTTATAACCACAAGTTTATTCTCATTTGTTGAAGAAGTAGCTTTTAGGCTATATGCCAAAAGAAGAGGTTTGGTAGTTTAAAAAATTATGTTTGATACTACTAAGTAAAATTTATTTTAAAATTATAGATAAATTAAAAAGGTAGCTGAATCTAAATTAGATTTAGTTACCTTTAATAATTTATAATATGTATTTTTCAATTGAATTCTCATATTCTAATCCTGCACATATTTAAACAGTAGGGGCGCAGGTTATAGACTTAAAGTTTAAAATGAAAGGTAAATAAATACGCAGAAGGAAAGTGGCTTTTGCGTATTTATTAAGGAAATGTGCGAAAATGATCTACACAGTAAATTGATAATGTAAAGTATTTTTTATGATTGGGCTGTCAATTATGATGTATTATTCATTTGATAGAATATATTTTTTGTTTAAGCTTTTCTAATGTAGAAGGTGAAGCAGTATAAATCATCAATTTAAAATCAGGACAGTTTGATACTTGCAAATTCACATGTTCAAATTCCAAATCTCCAATCTCAGGGTGATTCCATAATTTATGACAGTCAGTGACAGTTTTAACTTCATAACGAGGCCACCATTTGCTGAAGAATTCACTTTCTTGCTTAAATTTCTCAATCATTTCATTTAATCTTGCATCCTGAGGATACCTAGCACAATCTGCTCTAAATCTTGCAATCATGATTTTAGCACGTTCTTCCCAATCTGAGTTGATTTCCTTTTTGAATGGATCAAATAAAAATTGATGTAATATATTTGGTTTTGAATCTATGCTGGTAGAATATGAAGGAAATTTAAATAAAAATTCTGCTGCACGATTCCATAATAGTACATCCCAGTATTTATCCATTATATATGCAGGATTAGGCTCCAATGCGAAAACAGTTCTTTCTAATCTTGTACTAATTTCTTTATAAATTTTTGATTCTTCCATTTCATCAGATTTAGATAATAAAAACAGATATCGGCGTTCATCTTCGGACAATCTTAAGGCATTAGCTAAACTTTCTAATATTTGATAAGAAGGATGTACGTCTTTACCTTGCTCTATAGATGTGTACCAAGAAATTCCTACATTGGCAAGCTGAGCGACTTCTTCACGACGAAGTCCAGGTGTACGGCGGCGTCCATGTGAGGGTAATCCAACCTGCTCTGGCGTAATGCGTTCTCTAATTGCACGCAAAAATTCACCTAACGACTGCTGTAATGTAATTTCTTTCATTTATTTTCCTCCTCTTATCCTACTACTCTCAATCGTAGGATAACCACAATGTGGTTGAATTATTTTAACTCTGATATATTAGCAATATAACATAAAAATAACTGATAAACAAAACTATTTAGATTGGAGTGAATTAATTTATGAAAATATTTGTAACAGGGGCAACAGGTAAGGTTGGAAGTCGATTTGTATCGTATTTACTTAAGAAAGGTCATGAGGTTCGTATTCTTGTAAGAAACTTAGAAGGTGCATCCACTTTAAAAGAACAGGGGGCAGAAGTAGTATTAGGAGATCTTTTAGATAATGAAAATCTAATTGAAGCCGTACGAGGTGTTGATGCTGTTGTACATATAGCAGCTCAATTTCGAGGTGATATTAGTGAAGAAATGGCTAAAGCTATCAATATAGATGCAACTATTACACTCGCTAAAGCAGCATTAGATGCAGGTGTCACAAGATTTGTTTTTACAAGCACAGGCAATGTATATAACAATTCTCTAGTAAATAGACCATGTATGGAAGATGATGTTCTTACAGCAACGGCATTATATCCTAAAACAAAAATGGCTGCAGAAAAAGCTCTACTTGAATTATATCATGAACAAGGACTAGATATTCGTATTATGAGACTAGGATTTGTTTATGGTGATAATGACCCACACATTCAAGAAATTTTACCGTTTCTAAGTAACTGGAACCCTTCAAAAGCGATGTCAGTAGTGCATCACCAAGATGTCAGTCAAGCATTACTGCTTGCTGTTAGTACACCTGGTATTGGGGGCGTATATATAATGTTGCTGATGATAACCCTATTACTGTAGGTGAATTTTATAAGCTACAAGGTGAACCAGAGCAGGTACCTCCAAATGGTGGTTGGCCAAGTTTTAACCAATGGGATATGATATTAGATACAGCGCGTATTAAAAGCGAACTAAATTTCAATGCTAAATATCCTTCTCTTTATATTGCTAGAGATATGGGAGCATTATAGTTGTAAGTTGAAAAAGTGGTATATTAAAATGTATGTAAACAACGATTATAATATTAGTTCTTTATAAAAAACCATGGCAAAATTATCAATGTCATAATTCTAATTGAACTATTTTTGATTGTAAATTCTTCATATATGAAAATTAAGAAAAAATAGTCGTATCAAAGCCTTTAGTACATGACTTTGCAGAAGTTACTGCTAGCTAAAGACTCATTGATATGACTATTTTTTGTTTAGTGATTTAGAGCTTATCTTAAAACTACATCAATTATACATCTTAATAAGAAAAATTCTAGTTTATAAATAGTTTAACTGTTGTCTTCAAATTTTCTTATTCTATCAGCAACTAATTGAGGAGGTAAATGTAAGTACAATTAATCCTCCTATAAAGGCATAAGTTCCGGGTATTTCACCAGTGAATAAAAATACCCAAAAGGGATTGAGCAGTGGTTCTAATACAGGAATTAGGATTGCTTCAATAGGAGAAATCTGCTTAACAGCTAATGTATAAAATATATAAGAAATTCCTAATTGGAATATTCCTAAGATTAATAATCCCAAAATACTATTTAAGTTTGGAACTGATTGAAAGAAAAAAGGTATAGATATAATAAATGTAATTATATTTCCCAGGAAAGTCATTTCAACAGGAGACCCATCTTTTATAAGTTTTAGAAATATAACAGTTCCAGCCATTGAAATACCGCTGAGTATTGCAATAAAATTTCCTATAATATTGCCAAGTCCTAAATCCCCTATAAAGAATAAAATCATTCCAAGTATGACAAAAATAATTACGGCTAAATCAGATTTTTTAATTTTTTCCTTTAGAAAACTTTTGAAAATAATAATACCCATATAGGCGCTGTAAACTGTAGAAGTATAGCGTTTGCCGATGTTGTGAGTTTATTAGCAGTAACAAAAAATATGAGAAGGGATGAATACGTGCATGCACCTAGCAGCTTTGTCTTTCCTAAGTGTATTGCTGGCTTTTTTAAGTATAATAACATAACTATTGCTGCTATACCGCTACGCGCTCCAGCAATAGCAATAGGATTCCAATTTACTAATTTAATAAATAGGCCTCCAATACTCCATAAAATTGATGCAATTACAAGATATAATATTGCTTTTTTTTGATACTTTTCCATACTTAACTCCTTTATGTTTGTTGTAATTTTATTAAAACATAGATTAAATAGTGTATATTGAAATTAAATGAGTAATTAATTTACAATTTATTATTTATTAACCATATAATGGAATTATAAGAATTTAGAGTATACAGTACAATCTTTAAAAAAGTATTTTGTACCGGTATAAAAGTGTTAAGATGCTTGAGAAATTAAGATAAATAGAAGGATGCGATTATGAAAAAGAAATATAAAATTATCATACAATATATTGAAGAACTTGCAGAAAGAAATGAGTTAAAGCAAGGGCAAAGGTTACCTCCAATAAGAACTTTGGTTGATAAGTTTGGATGTAATAAATCCACAATAATAAGAGGTTATAAAGAACTTGAAATGAATCATAGAATATACTCTATTCCTAAGAGTGGATATTACCTTGTGGAAAATAATTCTGAAGAGAATGCTGAAAATGACATTATTGATTTTTCTTTAGTAGTGCCTGATTCCAGATTACTTCCGTATAAGGAATTTAATCATTGTATAAATAGAGCGGTTGAGTTATATAAGAATGACTTGTTTATATATGGTGATACTGAAGGATTTAAATCTTTAAGAGCATCATTGGTTAACTTCTTTTCTGAATATCAAATATTCACCTCCATGGACAAAATATGTATTACATCAGGTTCACAACAGGCAATAAGTATTCTTTCAAAAATGTCTTTTCCAAATGGGAAAAAGAATATTTTAGTTGAGCAGCCAACATATAGTTTGATACACAAATTGGTAGAGATGAATGGAGAAAGATTAATAGGAATAAACAGAGATTTTAATGGCATAAATTTGGAAGAACTAGAGAATATATTTAAAAATCAAGATATAAAGTTTTTCTATACAATCCCAAGATTACATAACCCTTTAGGGACAAGTTATTCGGAAAAAGATAAGAGATGTATTGCAGAGTTAGCTGAAAAATATGATGTTTACATTGTTGAAGATGATTATTTAGCTGATTTAGATAAAAACAAAAAATCATTACCAATTTATTATTATGATATATGGGAACGGGTTATATATTTAAAAAGCTTTTCTAAAACATTTATGCCAGGGATAAGGCTAGGAGCAGTAGTACTTCAAGAAAAATTAAAAAGTGAATTTTTGAAACATAAGAGATATTATGATTTGAGTACATCAGCATTAGAACAAGGAGCTTTAGAAATTTATATTAATAGTGGAATGTATAAAAAGCATATTCAAAGAATCCAATTTGCATATATGAAAAAAATGAATTATTTAAAGGACTGCTTAAAAAACATAAATACAGAGGGCGTGGAACTATTTATTCCAGATACAGGATTTTTTATATGGATGCAGTTTACTAAGCATATTGATATGGAAACGCTAAATAAAAGATTAAATGAAAAAATGATTTATATAGCAGAGGGAAAGGCGTTTTTTATAGATAATAGTTCAAGAATAAGCTGTTTTAGATTGTGCATATCTAAACTTACAAAAGACAAGATAAAGTTAGGAATTCAGATATTATTTGAAGAGATACACAAATTGATTTAGTATATTATTAATTTAAGTATCAGAGGAGAACCAAATCCATATAGAGGAGGTTCTCTTAATTTTTGCAGATCATTAATGCATCTTATTTTATTTAAATTGCATCTTAAGCAAAATCTATGGTTTTAATTCATGTTTTCTAATAGAATGAAAATATAAAGAAGCGGAGGTATTGGTTATGAAAATAGTTGTTTTAAATGGGAGTCCGAAGTTTGAGAAAAGTGTTACAATGCAATCAATGAAGTATTTGGAACAAAATTATGAAAAACATGAATTTCAGTATATCCATATTGTTAAGGAAGTAAAAAGTTATGAAAAAGATACTGAAAAATTAAAAGCTTTATGCACAATGGTTCAGGAAGCAGATGCAGTTATATGGGCATTTCCGCTATATCATGCTTTAGTGCATTCTAATTATAAGAGATTTATTGAACTTATATTTGAAAAGAAATTAGAAAGCTATTTTAAGGATAAGTATACTGCTGCATTTTCTACGTCTATTCATTATGCAGATATTCATGCACATAATTATATCAGGGCAATTTCTGAAGATTTAGGCATGAACTATGTGGAATATTTATCTCACGAGATGCAGGATTTAACTAAGGAAAATAGAAGAAAAGAGCTTAAAGTGTTTTTTGAAAATTTACTTGATTTTGCAAATGAAGGTTTAACAACTAGTAAATTGTATAATTCAGTGAGTAAAAGTAACTTTGAATATAGTGCAGGAGCGACAGACAAAGTTATTAATACAAATAAAAAAATAATCATAATTACAGACGCTGCTAAAGAAGATAATAATCTTAATGAGATGATTGACAAATATAAAAGCTTTGTAAAAGGTTCTGTAGAGATCCTTAATCTTAATGAGGTTGATATAAAAGGGGCATGTCTTGGTTGCTGTAAATGTGGAGCTGAAAATAAATGTGTTTATGATGGTAAAGATGGTTATAGGGAGTTTTTAGACCATATCATTAATAATGCAGATATCATAATTTTTGCAGGAAGTATAAAGGATAGATATTTATCTTCACGTTTTAAGCTTATTTATGATAGAAGTTTTCGATATAACCATGTTCCTATATTCAGAGGTAAACACATAGGATATATAATTTCAGGGAAATTAAGTGAAGATCAAAATTTAAGACAGATATTAGAGTTTCATACACAAGGAGGCAATTTAATTGGATTTGTCACTGATGAAGCTGAAGATAACTCTCTTATAGACAATCAAATATATGCTTTTGCTAAAATGAGTATAAATTATTCTGAAAGAAACTATTTTAAGCCTGAAACATTTTTAAATATAGCTGGAAGTAAACTATTCGCAGATGCAATAGAAGGAGGGCTAGGAGCTATTTTCTTAGAAGATTATAAATACTATAAGAAAAATAGGCTAATTAAAAAAGTTCCTTTAAAAGAAAAAGCTCAAGGGAAAGTTATGAGATATCTTATGAAAAGAAAAAAATTCAAGGAGCATGTACAGAAAAATATGGTTGATTTCATGATCACAGGTCATAAAAAGGCACTTGAGAAAGATAGAGGGAAAAATAATGGGTAGTAGTTCAAAAGCGTTTCTCAATGTAACATTAAGTTTTCTGCCACTAATGCTCTTTTGGAGTATTTCGAGTAATTTATGCCTTGTTTTGGGATTTGCTTCTATACTGATGCTTTTTATAAGAGATATAATTAATAAAAATATAGGAATCATGTCGATAGTATTAGTAGCTTATTTTACTATTTCTAATATATTATATTTCTATTTAGGAATTAATTCCATTATGGAATATAAATATTTAACTTCATATACAGTATTAGCTTTAACGGGTTTCATTTCTATTATGATGGGAAGACCTTATACAATGTATGATGCTAGAAGAGGATATGAAAAGGAATTTGGAAAATCTTCTTTATTTATAGAAGTTAATATAGTAATAACAAAAATATGGGCTGTAATTCATTTAATTAATGCTATTATAGAATTATCAGGGCATAATATTATGACTGTTATAATTATGAATGGGCTGGTGATTTTAGGAATTATGCTATCAATTATAATTCCAGGGGTATTGCCTGAAGTTTAAAGTAGGGGATGTGAAGGAAAATAACAAGTAAAAGATGCAATGAGAAGTTCTTATATGCAGCATAACTGCTATTTTTAAGGTGTATATTTTGTGTTAGACAAGGATCTAAAGTTGCAGGCTATTAGTGAGATTTATAGGCGAATTATAGCACAAAATAGACTAGCATACTGATTTGTTATTTTTTTGAACATCCTCGAGAGGATAGAGTTTAAGTTTTTAATATATCCTTGTCAGAAAGGCATTGCTTAAAGTTTAAAGCAAAAGGGGAAATTACATGGAGTTAGATTTAATTTGCAGCGAAAATCTAAAAATAATGCTGGAAGAAATCCTTACAAATCGCAAAATAAAGATTAATGAAAATGCTGATGTATGTTTAATCGAAAAAGGATTTGATTTAAAGAGCGGCAAAATAGGGGTATACTTTGATATAGAAACCATAAATATTTTGATTGGTTATTTAGATTCTATTTCAGGCAGCAAAGAAGAAGCTAAAAATATAATCACAGGAAGATGTGATGAGGATGAGCTTAAAGTATTAAATTATAATGAGATATATTATTTCGAAGCTATGGGAAATGAGGTTTTTTGCATGACCAAGGATAAAAAGTATAAAGTAAAAGAAAAGCTTTATGAACTTGAAGAAAGATTGGAAGCAAAAGGTTTCATAAGAGTAAGTAAATGCTTTGTTGTAAATATAGTGAAAGTAGATAGAATAATTTCATGGTTTAACAGCAAGCTTATATTAAAGCTCATAGATATGGATGAAGAAGTATATGTCACAAGAAAATATCTAAATAACTTTAAGCAATATCTCGGATTGTGAGGTGCGTAAATTATGAAACAGAATTTAAAGGATTTTTTATTTAATCTTATTATATCCATGCTATGTGGTATAGTTGTTGGTATGACTCAGATGATTGTTAAAAATATAAATGTAGGAATTATAGAAGAATTAATTATGTTTTCTATTATTGGAGGAGTTATTGGTACTATTTCTAGATCTGTTTTTATTTATCTGGTTGGAATAAAACAAAAAAGTGCATTACTAGCTTTTGTTTGTGTATTTATAGTAATAGGGGGGATTTCCTGCTTACCATCTATTTACTACTATTTTGTATATAAAAAAATTGCTTCAATTATAGAGCTAATATCTATTTTAATAACTGCAGAGTTTTTGGGGATGAGTTTTTGCTATTATTCATATAAAAGAAATTTAGAATTTAATTCAAAACTTATGAGCAAAAAAAATCAGCTATTAAGAAAAAACTAAATATAAAATTGGGAGAGGTCGCAATATTCTGAGTGAAGTTGCGATCTCTCCAATTTTTTATTTGAAAAGTTGCATTTTATATGTAGATTTGACGTAGTAAATAAAAGACATGCTCTTTGGAAGTTGAATAATATGTGATGGATACTACTCAATGGTAAAGTAAACTGATCATTGATCTCGCTTTAAAGGCTAACATAAAAGGTAAAGTATTATTTTTAAAAGTTTGAATTTTTTCAAATGTGGATAATTTAAATTTAAATTCCAAATAATAATTTAAAGATATGTTTATCGTTTTAAAGGAGATTTTTATTTATGAAAAAAATATTTACTTCAATTGTTATTATAAATATTATTGGAATAATAATTGGATTTATGATAGCGCCTAGGGAAACTATAATGGCAAATAGCTCAATAGAAAAAGATAGATTGGAAATGATAAAAGAAAAAGGAATAATAACTATTGCTGCACCATCAAAGGAAATTCCATTCTTTTGGATAAATGCCGAAACAAATAAGATGAGTGGAATTGATGCGGATGTCATAACTGAAATTACACGGCGGCTTGGAATTAATAAGGTTGAAATTAAGGAAGTAACATTTGCAGATTTGTTAAATAAATTTAATGCCGATGATAGCATAGATATAGCAGTTGGTGGAATATTTATAACTCCTGAAAGTGAAAAACTAGTAGCGTTTACTAAGCCATTGTATAAAGAATCAGAAACTGTTATTGTACCAAGATTTTCAAAAATTAATTTTATGAGTGATTTAAAAAATGCAGTAATTGGAGTAGAAAAAGGAACAATATTTGAAGATCTAGCGAAAAAGTGGGAGAAAAATAACTTAATAAAAGATGCATTAAGTTTGGATAGTACAACTGATTTATTTAATGCTATAAGTAGTGGGAAAATTGATGCGGGCTTAGCTGATTCTATTATTATAAACTACTATATAAAGGAAAAAGATCCTTTGCTAAGGCAGTTAAAAGGCTATACTCCTGAGTTACAAGGAGTAATGGGAATAGCAGTTAAAAAAGATGATGTTTTTTTATTAAACGCATTAAATAAAGCAATTAATGATATGAAAGCAGATGGTGCGTTATATTCTATTCTTGTAAAGAATGGATTAGATAAAAATAATATGATTAGTAACTAAGTACATAATTCTAAAATATTATTAAGAAGATATATTCTTAACAATATTTATTCTTCAGAATACTAGAATATATATTCTAATATTCTGAAGAATATGCTTGTATAATGCGGGTTTGAGGATTATTTGCTTGAGAAAGTCCTAGGTTTTTACATAATTTTAAGATGGAAAAACAGATCTTCAGATTAGGAAAGAAAAATCTTTGGGTGATAATAAAATTATAGCGTTTTTTTTATTGGCTAAAATGTAAATCATTAAGATCAAATTCTCATTACTTAGAACATGTAGATGGAAACTTAAAATATATTGATACTTAATTATTGATCATTTTAGTGTAGTTTCTTAACCTCATTTGTATATCTACTTACATATAAAGTATTTTTGTATCGTAGCCAATAATTCGTAAAATACCCTATGGTAACTAAAATGCATAGAAGCATATCAAAACCAATGAGTAGTTGATAGCTCTTACTGATATCAAAGGAAACACCTCCGATTAAGCTACCAATGATCCCGCCTGCTTGATGGAATAGAAGGAGACTTCCAATGAACTTTCCTTTTTCTTTTGTATTCTCGTTAGCAATTAACATTCCTCCTGGTACAGCACCTAGGTAAGTAAATCCGAAGAAGACTGCAAACACAATTGGCGACCATGGCGAATGTACAAACAAAATTATAAACGCTAAGATGCGTATCCCGTATAACAACGACATCGCTGTAAATTTATTGATACGATCCAAAAGATATCCGAAAATAAAGGAACCGATTATTTCCATAATTCCTAAGGTACTCATGGATACGGCAATCAAAGCAGGCTTTACGCTAGACAATTGATAAATAGCCACTAAATTCATTTCTACAGTACCCATATTAAACCCACATGTAAATAATGCAAAACCAATAAATAGAAATAATAACATATGAGGACCTTTGAAAAGCATTTTCACTTTTGGTTGTTTGGATTCTTTTGCTTTCTTCTGTGGATTTTCAGGATTCCGAATAAGAAACTGAATAACTGGTAATGCAACAAAAAGGCTGAGCAGGCAAGAAATAAGAAATGCGTCCTTCCATGTTAACCAAGTGTTCGAGATAAAAATTGGAGTGCAAACGGCGAGACCAATAGATGATGAGCTTGCCAGAAGTGCAGTAGCTTTTGCTCGATGATGCTTAAACCAGTCAAATATTAGAATATATGTGGCAGAGGCTCCTATACCGTAAAAACCTGATATGACTCCATATCCGATAAAAAACAAAGTAGAATTATGCCCCACAAAAACGATACTTGTCCCTAAGATACTAAATATTGTACTTAGTAGCATTAATTTCTTAGGTCCATAGCGGTCCGCAATCCATCCTCCTATTGGGGTGCATAATGCTGCAATTAGTAGGTTGGTTGACCATGCCATAGAAATCAAACTTCTACTTATATTCAAATCTTGAGAAATTTGAACTTGATAAGTAGCCATAATGAAACGCAATAATGCGCCAATAAAGCCGATAATCCACAAAGCAGCCAAGCCGATCCAAGCATACTTACGTTCTTTAAACCATGTGTCGTTCATTTTCTTCACCTCATTTTAATATAATAAAAAGATACTGAACGATATCTTTTTTGCTATGTTAACACAACCATTAAGAAAGTGCAAATTTATATTCGTATTTCTGGTGCTTGGAATATTTTTTATTATTTATAATTATATAATTGGCATTTTGGATTAAAAGATCAGGTTCATCCAAGAAATAAACCCCGGCTTGCAATAACTATTTAAATTTTTGGAGATATGCTATAATAATTAAAAAAATAACATGTGCAATGAGGATGAAATTACGAAGAATTACATTCCTTGGAGGATAGATACTATGACTAAAGGAGAAAATACACGCAAGTATATAATTAAGAAATCGGCTGAACTTTTTAACCAGCGAGGTTACGCAGGATCTTCGCTCTCTGATATTACTGAAGTAACTGGAATCAAGAGAGGGGGGATTTATCGTCACTTTGCATGTAAGGATGAGATTGCGCTTGAGGCATATGATTACGCAGTAGGAATTGTTAATGAAAAATTTACCGAAGCTGTGGATAATCAACAGTCAGCGATTGATAAAATTCTAGCTATATTTAGGGTATATGAACAAGTTACGGAACATCCCCCATTTATCGGAGGATGTCCTTTATTGAACACGGCTATTGAAAGTGATGATACTCATCCTGAGTTACGAAAAAAAGCCCAAAAAAGCCTTGAAAGGATGTTGCAATATATTAAGGAAATTCTTTATCAAGGGATACAGAACTGTGAATTAAGGTCAAATCTTGACATCGATGCCCTTGCTACTTTCATTTTTTCAGCCTTAGAAGGTGGTATAATGCTAAGTAAACTTGAGGGTAATGATCGTCATATGCAATTTAATATTGAAAGTTTATCCAAGTATTTAGAACAATTTTCATTACAATCATCTTAGTTCTTTAATTCTAAATTGTAATGTTAGTGAATAAGAATCAGAACCACCGGTTAAGCCGGTGGTTTTTTAGTTCTTGCTTAAGACATGTTATTTTTAACTACAGGTATTAGGGGAGGATTAATTAAATTCTCAACATTTAGTCTAGAATGATTATATTTTTTAACAGTGGGAGTTGTGTATTAGGTATTAAAAGTGCTTAATTGAATCTAGGAGTAAGTCTTTAAATTTAAAATTGTTGACATGGAAGAAATAATATTATAATATAATATTACTTCTGAGGAAGAAATGTCGAGGGGGAAATTAATATGGATATCATTAATGAGATTATATTTTCATTAAAGAAAATACAAGAAAATAATGAAATAGATGTTCCTAATATAAAGAATAAACTTACTTTTTCACAAATTCATTGCATTGCAGCTATTGAATATATCGAAGATGCAAATATAACTAAGCTATCACAAGAATTAGGAATGACAACAGGTGCTATAACTAAAATGTGTAAAAAGTTATTAAACGAAGGCTATGTATCGAAGTATCAAAAGGAAGGGAATAATAAAGAAGTATATTATGATTTGACGGAATTAGGATTAAATGTGTGTGAAATTCATAATAGAATTCATGAGAAATCATATAATAAGAAAAAAGATATTATCGCTCAATATAATGATGAGGAGAAAGCTACTATATTAAAATTTTTACATGACATGAATTCAGTGACAAAGGATACGTTTATAGAAATTGCAGAAAAATATATTAAAAGTGATGATTAAATCTAATAAAATGTGAGGAGGACTTTATGAGTAATATTACTGTAGTTAGTTATATTTGGGGTATATTTTGGATTTACTGGATATTAGCAGCGATGAAAACTAGGTCAAATGTAAAGAAAGAATCAAGTGGTCAAAAGAGTATGCCAAGAATATTGCATTTAATGTTTGTAATAATTTCTTATGCTATTACCTTTTTTCAGTTTAAAAATATATTCTTATGGAATAGGATAATACCTAATTATGAATATGTTGAATACATAGGTATCGTAATTTTAGTATTCTCTCTTTTATTTGCAATATGGGCTAGAATAGTATTAGGTAGAAATTGGAGTGGAGCCATTCAGAAAGTAGAGGAGCAAAGATTAGTTCGTAGTGGCCCATATAAATATATAAGAAATCCCATTTATACAGGGATAGTATGTGGCTTTTTTGGAACTTTTCTTACATTTGGAAGTTTAGCTTCTATCATAGGATTTTGTATTATTTTAACTACTTATATTATAAAAATAAATAGGGAACAAAGATTTTTAGTATTAGAATTTGGTAAAGAATATGAGAAATATATAAAAGAATCATGGGCGTTAATTCCATATGTATTCTAAATTTATAATATTTATTACAGCGAGCTTAACTAAGTGAAATTCTTATGGTTAGTAAAGGTGTCATTATTAGAGATAGCTGTATCCAAGGTAGGTATAAAAATTAGGTTTACAATTACTGTTAATAATTAGACTTTAAAAGATAAGATATTGAGAGATTGTTATTATCTATAGTTCCAAAGTGTTTGTATTATTATATTAGAAAATTTTGAGGAATAGAAAATAAAGTTTAGAGGTGGAATTAGTGTCAATGGTTTATATTTTATTGATTTTTATAGTATTAAAGTTTTTAAGGATACTTAATGGAAAGAATAAAAGAATTAAGTTCCCTAATTTATGGTTGTTACCTATACTACTTATTCTAATGATTGTTGAAGATTATGCAAAAACATTAAGTTTTTCATTGAAAGAGATTATGATAATAATTATTTGTTCAATTATTGGTATAGGAGTGGGAATAATTCGTGGAAGAACATTAAAATATAGTAAGGATGAAGCTAAAGGTGAGGTTTATTATAATGAATCGTACTTAAGCCTTGGAGTCTATGTTTTCCTTATCGTTGTAAAATCGGCTTTTAGATATATTGGCGGAAATATAACTAGCTTTATAGGTATAGGAATTCTCGCATTTGGGTGTGCTTCAATGGTAGGAAGAAGTTTATGGCTATCATATAAGTACTTTAAAATATTAGGGGATGTTCAATAGTTATTTTATGAAATTAGGAGTATCCAGTTCTTGAAATAAACAAATGAGAAATTATGTTTAAGGAAATGTATCAACTAAAGTCAGCTCAGACTAGAAAGTGGGGAACTTTTTATGTAAATGCATTTCTATGATAATATTTTAGACATTGTATGGGAGGATGACTCCAATAATGCATTATTAATATATTCTTAAATTAGAGTTAAGTCAGTAGCGAATCTTTTTTATCCATTTCCCATACTTCGTATATATCTTGGATTTAATCAGAAATCTGTTAAGGTGATTCCAGCAATATGATTTGAAAGCCTATCATGAACAATTTCTGCCATCTTCTCGTCACTCTCTGTCATACCACTTTTGCACCAAATCATCAATACATTAAAAAATCCGCCTGCAATGAATCCAATATTATATTTTTCAAATTCAGGAGAGCAATCCATGGTGCATGTTATAGTTTTTGAGTATATATTAAGAAATTCAATAGATCGTTCAAGTATTAAGTGGGTTAATTTAGACCTTAGTAGGTTTTCAATAAATTTTTGATGTTGTCTAAAATAGTAAAAAAATAAACGTGTCATTTCATAATTACTTATTTCTTTATGATTTAAAAGGGTTGAATACTCTCTAAACATATCGTCTAGATGATCAATAAGGATATCTTCCATTATGCTGTAATTACGATAAAAAGCCATCCGTGATACACCAGCTTTTTGTGATACTTCTGTAATAGATATATTCTTGAAGTCCTTTTTCTCCATTAAAGACATAAGAGCACCTAAAATACTCTCTTTTGTAATCTTATTCTGTTCAGCATTGTATTTATTAGTCATAAACAATATTCCTCCTTTTGTAACAGCTAGCCTATATTCACTTGAATTATTTATGTTATCAAATTATACTATAGTCCATAAGGAGTTACAAGTGAAACATCTGAAAGGAGCGCATTATGAAAATATTTTATTTTACAGGAACTGGCAACAATTTATATGTGGCAAAGAGAATTGGAGGAGAAAGTTATTCTATTCCTAAGTTAATGAAACTAGGACAGTTTGAGTTTGAAGATGAAAAGATTGGTATTGTATTTCCGAGTTATTATGGAGGAGTTCCTAAAATTGTTGAGGAGTTTCTAAATAAAATTAAACTAAAAAGTAAATATATTTTTGCCGTAGTGTCTTTTGGATCTTTTTCAGGAGCAGTCATACCTGAGCTTTTAGAAATTGGAAAAAGAAATCAAATCCAGTTTTCATACATTAATGAAATACTTATGGTTGACAATTACCTTCCGGTGTTTGATATGGCTAAAGAGATAAAAAAAGAGCCAAAGAAAAAGATAGAAGAAAGCCTTGCACAAATAATCAATGATATCAAGGTTAAAAAAGTATATATCAAGAGACATTCGGCAGTTATAAAATGTATTGAAGCAATATTAAAAAATTTTCATTCTAAGACTAAGGCTAACGCTCAATATGATAAGAATTTCTATGTAGAAGATACCTGTAATAGCTGCAAAGTTTGTGAGAAAGTTTGCCCAGTAAATAATATTAATGTAGATACTAAACCTGTTTATAAAGGAAATTGTGAGCAGTGTTTAGCCTGTATTAATCATTGTCCACAGAATGCTATACGACTTAAACAGGAAAAAAGTAGAGCTAGATTTATTAATCAAAATGTTAAATTGAAGGAAATAATAGAGGCAAATAATTGATCCATTTTAATAGGCAAAGGGATGTTTAATTATAAGGGAAAAGTTACCTTGGTTACAGGAGCGTTATCTGGTGTTGGAAAAGCATATGCAGAAGAATTGGCTTCAAAGGGATGCCACGTTATATTAAGAGCAAGATCAAAAGAGAAATTAGATATAAACTCATTTAGTGAAGTGTTTTAGGCAGAAAATTGTAGGCTAGGGTAGGGGCTCTTGTGTTGTGCCAGGTAACTTTTCTTTCCAGCATGTAATGTGCGAAAATATAGGTACGATTAAGTATGTAAATAATTCTTGACCGATCGTTCTCAAAATGCTAATATTAATTCTATAAAGGAGGGAACTTGATGGGACGAAGCAGAGAATTTGATGAAAATGTAGTTCTTCAGAAAGCAATGGAACTATTTTGGAAACAAGGTTACGAAAAGACATCTTTAAATGATTTAGTTGAGCATATGGGAATCCATCGTAGAAGTTTATATGATACCTTCGGTGATAAACACACATTATTCTTAAGAACTGTAGATTTTTATGCAGAATTAATAAAAAATAAAATGCAGGCTGGAATTTCACATGCAAAAACAGCAAAACAAGCTATAAAATTTATCTTTGATTCTACTATAGAAGGATATGAAGATAAACAATGGGGTTGCTTAATTGTAAATTCAGCAACAGAGATGGCTCTTAGGGATAAAGAGATAGAAGAAAAAGTAGAAAAGATATTTATGCAAACAGAACAATTACTTGCTGATCTTGTTCGAAAAGGACAACAGACAGGTGAATTTTCTTGCAAGTATGATCCAGAAGTTTTATCAGAAATACTTCAAAATACATTGCTTGGAATTCGTGTGCAGTTAAGAATGTCAGCGAGCAAAGAAAAATTGCATCGTATAGCAGATTTTTTTATGGATTTATTAAATAGCTAATTTCTTTATACTAATTAGAATGAGCGTTCTCAAAAAATGTTCTGCTGAGCCATTTTACATAGTAGAAAAGTATAACCACTACTCAAATCAATAATATAAGAAATTTAGAGAATAAAGAAGAGTGCATGATATAGTGGATTTTTCTGATTTATTGAATATATAATTTTTTTATATCAATTAGAATGATTGTTCTCAAAAGGGTACTAAGCATAGCTAAGGGAGGTGATAATAAGATGTGATGCGTTCATAGGAAAGTATTGGAGATGATTTAAAATGAAAAATTAATGAGAAAAAGCAAGTTCTGGGAAAATTTTTTAACATGTATTATAAATCAAATAAAAATTGAGTGTATTCGTATTATTATGCGAGTGCAAAAATTAATAAGGAGTGAATAAAAATGAGTTTAATAACTGTAAGTAAAGAAAAATGTATAAAATGTGGAATGTGCGTGGTGGAATGTCCAACAGGAGTATTAAAACTAGAAGCGGATGGCCCAAAAGAAGTCAATCCTAATGCATGCATAGAATGTGGTCATTGTGTAGCTGTATGTCCAAAAGAGGCTATAGATAATAAGAAATCTCCATTAGCTATGCAAAGTGAGATAGGAGAAATCAAAAAGCTAAATTCAGAAGAAGCAAAGAATTTTATTAGATCACGAAGATCTATTCGTTCATATAAGAATATACCAGTTGAAAGAGAAAAGTTATTGGAACTTGTTGAGGTTGCACATTTGGCACCAACTGCAAGTAATTCACAAGGTATATCATATCTAATAGTAGACGATAAAAAAACAATTCAATTAGCAGTTGAGGAATGCATTAACTGGTTTGAAAATAATGAAACTTTGAGTAAGGTATTAGCAGGAATGATTAGTGGCTACAAGAATACTAAAGTTGACACTATCTTAAGAGATGCACCTAGTATAATTATAACTTTGGCTGATGAAGATTTTCGTAATGGTAGAGAAAATTCAATTCTTTCATTATCGTATCTTGAATTATATGCGCCATCTCTTGGGCTTGGATCATGTTGGGCAGGAGTATTTGAAATTTGTGCTCGTAGTGATAATTCACCAATGCACAAGATCTTTAACATTCCAGAGAAAAAGAAAATAACAGGAGTTGTAATGGTAGGATATCCTAAACATAGCTTTAAAAGATTTACAGAAAGACAACCGCTATCAGCTTCCTTTTTTGAAAACTAAATTATTAAATAGACCAAATAAGTGAAATTAGTTTTATTTCCTTTGGTTATATTTGTAATTATTCAAAAAGGATAAAAGAGCAATAACAAATTTATTATTGCTCTTTTATATCAAGTTTGTTTGTTGAAATAATCTTTAATGCTCATAACTATAAATTAAATTATACAAGCTGAGAAGTAAGTTCTTCTATAATAGAAGGATTGAAAGGTCTGTCAATAAGAGCTGTACCTTTATTTAAAACAACATTTCTTTCACTAAAGCTTTCCTTATCTTCTCTATATAGAATTCCAGTTGGAATCTTATCTCCAAACTCCATTGCTTTTTCTAGTGCAGCAAGTTTATTGCTAGGGTCGTAATTTTCATCTAAAGAATAAACTCTATTTTTATAGAAGGAGAAAGTGTTAATATGATTAAAAGTTACGCAAGGTTGAAAAATATCCACCATAGCATATCCTTTATAAGAAATTGCTTCCTTCATAATTGAAACAAGCTGATCCATATCTCCACTAAAGGCTCTGGCAACAAAGCCTGCTCCAAGTGTTATAGCTAAAGCTACAGGATTTAATGGGGCATTGATATTTCCAGTAGTTTGAGCCCCAGTTACTAGACCTATTCCAGAAGTAGGAGAGGCTTGACCTTTTGTAAGGCCATATATTTGGTTATCATGAACAAAATGAGTTATATTAGTGTTCCTTCTTATATTATGGATAAAATGATTTCCACCTTCTCCATAGGTATCACCATCACCAGAATCTACTATAACTGTTAGCTTATCATTTGCCATTTTAGCAGCAATTGCAGCAGGTATTGCTCTACCATGTAAACCACAGAAACTATTAGCACTTATATATTGAGGCAACTTAGCGGCTTGGCCAATTCCTGCAACCATTAAAACCTCATAAGGGTCCTTTCCTAATTCAGTTAACGCTCTTTTTAAACTTTCTAATATATTAAAATTACCACAGCCTGGACACCAAGCTGTTTCGTAAGTACGAAATTGTTCACTCATATCTTAAACCTCCTTTATAATTCTATCTACAATTTCATTTGCAGATATTTGTCTACCATCATATTTCAAAATTTTATAATCGCAGTTTATTCCTGTTTGTTCTCTTATAAGATCCGCTAATTGACCAGTAGCATTTTGTTCTATATCAATAATTTTTTTAGCCACTTTAGCCTTTTCGTTAAGTTTCTTTTGGGGCAATGGATACACATCTCCAAATAAAAGGGCTCCAAAACTGCCAACATTTCTTCCATTTAGCAATTTTACTGCTTCCTTTATAACACCATAGGTAGATCCCCAGCCTAGAAGCAAATTATCACAATTTTCATCACCAAAAAATTCTGGTTCTTCTAAATCAAGTTTTAAATTACTAAGTTTTCTCATACGCTTATCCATCATTTCATTTCTTACTTCTGCAGATTCAGTAATCTTACCCATTTCATCATGTTCATCACTATCTGCTGTTACAAAGTTTTTTGTTTTTCCTGGAATAAGTCTTGGAGATACACCATCTTCAGTTATTTTATATCTTAAATATTCTCCATCTTTTATATTTACTTCAGCAGGTTTATAAACTTTAACTTTATCTAAATCGAAAGACTTGACAGAAGCTATACCATCACCTAAGTATTGGTCACTTAAGATTATTACTGGAATTTGGTATTTCTCTGCCATGTTGAAAGCTCTAATAGTCTGATAAAATGCATCTTCAATCGTACGTATGGCGATAACCATTCTTGGAAATTCACCTTGTGATGCAGAAATGACAAACTTAAGATCGCTTTGTTCTGTTCTGGTTGGAAGTCCAGTAGTAGGGCCTGGTCTTTGAACATCAACTACTACTAAAGGTATTTCGGCCATACCAGATAGTCCAAGGGCCTCAACCTTTAAGCAAAATCCTCCTCCAGAAGTTCCGGTCATAGCTCTTGCTCCTGCAAAAGAAGCTCCTATAGCCATATTTATTGCTGCGATTTCATCCTCTGCTTGCTCAACTAGCACATCTGCTTTTTGTGAAATCGATGCGAGATATTCTAGAATTGATGTAGAAGGAGACATAGGATAAGCGGAATAGAATTTTAATCCTGCAGCTATAGCTCCTAAAGCTAAAGAAGTATTACCGTTTAATATCAAATAATCTGAGAAGGTCCCAGGTTGAGAGCTAAATTTAGATTCTACACTATCGTAACCTCTCATAGCAGCTTTTATATTAACTTCTAAAAATCTTTCTTTTACTGATGATTTTAGAGCTTCTTCTATATTTGTATTTTCAATTCCAAAAAGCTTTATAGCTGCACCAACAGCAATGGTACCAGTAACATTGGTATTTCCAAGTTCTTTAGCTATTTTCTTCATAGGAACTTTTATTGCTCTATCATCATCAATATTAAAATCGGAGTCACTCAATATAAAACCATTTTCCTTTAGCTTATCTTTATGAAGTTCAGCAGTATCTTCGTTCAATGCAATAATTCCATCAACTTCATAAGTATGGGAAAGTACTTCTTCAGTTCCGAAACGTATAAGTGAAAAATTATGACCTCCTCTTACTCTAGACATCAAATCTTTTACAGTAAAAACGCTATATCCTGACTTTTTTAACAATTTTTCAAGTATGGAAGCAGTGGTATCAACGCCTTGACCTGCAGCGCCTCCAATAAGAATATTATAATTCATAATAAAAACCTCCTTATTTATTAATTTATCTAAAATAATGTTATTATTTATATTCTTGAATTTATAATTATTATTAATTGATAATTATTATCGTTACATTAATATTAGCACTTATTTCTATTGTTGTAAAGAAAGTATTTTGTTAGTTAATGGATAAATATGTGGTATATTACCAGTGTAATATATTTGAGAATTTACTGAAAATGAGCAACTTTCATGAAATTAATAATGATTAATGGAAACAGGTTATTTGCTTTGAACTGGACTAATTTATGTTGAAGAAGAGTATGAGAAATTTGAAATAGCACATAATCTGGGTAAAAAAGCGTGGGCTTTGGCTACACAACAGAAGCAATGCAGGAATGGTGTCAAGTGCAATAGTTATGCATTTTATGTCAAATAGACTTGATGATGATAAGAATAATAATGGAAAGCTTTTGGTAGGTATAAATATATTTTATATATTATTTATGTTTATATTTGCTATTACAAAAAACTTTAGATTAATGTTAATGGCGTATTTAGCGACAAATACCTTTAGAACTATAAATGAACCTATATTTAGTGTATGGCTTAATGGACATATAGACGATAAGGCTAGAGCCACTGTACTTTCTATAAATGGACAAATAAATGCCTTGGGTCAAATTTTAGGCGGTCCAATTATAGGAATTGTTGCACACGTGGATGCTGGAAAAACAACTTATGATCCATTGAACAAAAAAGAGTATCTCCTTCATAAATTAAACACAATTAGAGATTAAATTTAAATGATAACTTAAATTCTTATATAAGATTTAAATATAAGAGTATAGAAGTCTTAAATGATTATTACAAATAAATGAAATTAGTTATTAAGTAAATTGGATTATGTTAAAATATAACGAACTAAATTAGAATAAAAAATATATGTTGCAAAAATAATTCTTCATAATAATTATTAAAGAATTGTAAGGATTTTTGACGCAATTGTGTATTGTGAATTGCAATATATATATTAATAATCTTGTGAAAAATGAATACTTAGAGAGATAAAAGCTTTGAGCATTCATTTTCTACTTTAAGGGGGTAATTATGATTAAACGAGAACGGATCAAAACATTCTTTTTATATGGTGTTTTCATTTGCTACATATTTTTATTAATTAAAATATTGTTTTTATCAAGAATCTCTAATTTGGATCATAGGTCAATCAATCTCATTCCTTTTTATAGTATAAAGGAATATCTATTTAGTAGCTCTGCCTCTATAAAAAAATTCGCTTTTGGTAATGTGGGTGGAAATATAGCTATATTTATTCCTCTTGGTGCATATTTGCTATTATTCAAAAATAATAAAAGAGTAATAACCAATTTATTATTTGTATTTATAGTAAGTTTGTTTGTTGAAATCATTCAGGGGATCTTTGGAATTGGAGCATCAGACATTGATGACATAATTCTAAATTGTTTGGGTGGATTAATTGGCATTTTAGGATATAAGTTTTTCTTGTTTATATTACGAGATGAGAAAAAAGTACATACTGCGATTGCAATACTATCTGCTATTGCATTGCCACGTATATTATTTTATTTATTCATAATGAAAATGAGATTCTAGATATCGTTATTAGATATTCAATAATATGCTCTATAAAAAAGAAACCCAGGAATTAACACAATCTGTAACATATATATGTTGCAAAAATAATTATTCATCATAATTCTGAAAATATTGCAAGAATTTTAGTCGTAATTGTAAATTGTGAAATGTGCATTGTGAATTGCAACATACATGATATTCTTATATTGTTAAGAAGATATATTCTGAAGAATATGCTTGTATAATACGGGTTTGAAGGCGTGGAATTAAAAAAGTTATTAAGATATGATTAATATGGCAAAAAAGGTTATAGGCTAAAAAATAGGACTGTTCTCAAAAAATAATGAGAACAGTCCTATCATATTTATCAATTCAAATAACTATATCAATTTCACACTAAGTCCAAGAAACTCCCAATTAAAAAAGTCAATTATATATTGGAATCTAATAAACTTGTCCACTTATTTTGTTTGTTATTTCTTTCCACCATAGTTTTTATATGTTTTATATACGCGTTTGCATATTGATCAGCTAGGATTGGTCGACCATATGAGTCTGTGCAACCTGGATACCAGTTTGGACCTCCATTATAATGCAATAAACCATTATATACACCACCAAATTGATCAACCATCTCCTTTATAATCAATCCACCTAATGCTACCTGATCTTGAAGATTTCCATGATCATAAGTTCGTCCATATGTTGATTTAAACTTTGCTGCATATGCATTTCTTGTACTTGGTTCCACTTGCATTAATCCATCACCAGATGAGGGACTGCCAGATAAGCCTGCACCAAAATTACTCTCTTTTTTTATAACTGCACATAATAATAATGCAAAATCTCCATTCTTACTAAATTTCTTATCTACATTATATGCATATTTCCATATGTTACTTGGAACTTCACTAGGCTTTGATACTGATGTCTCCGTTAGATTCGCAAGTTTTGCTGGATTTGTAGTTATTGTTGAATTTGTTGTTGCTGCCTTAGCAAGCATCGGCATTTCAGTTAATGTAAGTCCAATTACTAAAGTGAGAGCAACTAGTTTTTTTAATTTCTCGTGTTTCATAATACATCACTCCTTTAAATTTTAATGAAAATCCATAAGACACATTCACCCCATAGGGGAGAGTGCAACTCACAGGTATTTATTTCATGACTCTTTAGAGCCAAAAAATCATGTTAATACACTTACTTGGAATATAAAGATTTAATTTTGAAATTATTTTGATTAATAACCTCAAATTAAAACCTATATTATATAAATTCGAAAAGAGTAATTTTTTTCAGTGGGATAAATTTAGTTATTTTGCAATAAAATGTTTTTAGAGTCTAGATTAGTTTCGCATAATGTCTAGAATGGGTAGTTGATGTAATAGGATAAAAAGAATTAATATTAGAAGATGATTTAGGATAATGAATGGTGAACCTCATCATAAGTAAAAGATAGCATGTAAAAAAAGAAATATTATAAATATAAAAATAATTATA
The DNA here is from genome assembly GCF_002969175.1 of Clostridium sp. MF28. NCBI lineage: Bacteria > Bacillati > Bacillota > Clostridia > Eubacteriales > Clostridiaceae > Clostridium > Clostridium sp. MF28. The sequence goes on along the minus strand of NZ_CP014331.1, from coordinate 1,440,411 downwards.
AGAAATAAATATTGACACTTGAAGGTCTAATTGTTAAACTATAAATAGTTAGAATTCTAAGTAAAGTTTAGGAGGAATTTGAATGACTAATTCTGGATACTCTGTAGAAACACCATATTCACAATTAATTAGAAGTATTGCGATAAAAATGAAACTCAGTTCTGATGAAAAAGTCAAAAAGTTAGGATTGAATTCTCAACAAGGACGTATGATAGGTTATATTTATGAACATCAAGACAGTGGTATTATTCAAAAAGATTTGGCAAAAGTCTTTCAACGTACAGAAGCAAGTATTACAAGTATGCTGCAAGGATTAGAGAAAAAAGGATATATTGAAAGAAGAATTCCTAAAGAAAATGAGAGACAAAAATATATATATGTACTGCCTAAAGGTGCTGAACTCATAGAAGATTTTAATAAATTGGTAGCTGAGGCAGAGGAAAATATTATTGCAAACTTGACGGAACAAGAGAAGGAAACTTTGTTAGCTTTGTTATTGAAAGTAGATAGAAATCTATAAGTTATTAATATAATAACTTATAACTAAAAACTTAGAATTCTAAGAATACGAATTCTAATAATACTTATTATGGAGGCTGAAATTATGAAACAAAAATTTTCAAACGAATATTATTTAGAAAGTGCACCGATTACTAAGGCAATTGCACATTTATCTATTCCCATGATGATCGGTATGTCAGTAGGTACAATATATAACGTTATTAATGCTTTTTTTATTGGACTATTAAACAATACAGATATGTTAACTGCTATCACTTTAGGACTACCAATCTTCACTATACTAATGGCTTTTGGAAATATGTTAGGGGCTGGAGGCGGAACATTTATAACTCGTCTTATTGCTAAACAAGATAAAGAGAAAGCTAAGAAGATAGCTGGATATTCTTTTTATAGCAGTATTATCATAGGAATTTTGCTTGGAATAATTGCTATAATAGCACTTAATCCTATTGTTAAGATTTTGGGGGCAGATACTTCTGCTATTATTAATTATACAAAAAGTTATTCTTTAACTATGTTTATTGGTGGTTTTGCAATTATAATGAACTTCGCATTGGAGCAAGTTGTGAGAGCAGAAGGAGCATCAAAAGAATCAATGTTCGGAATGGTTGTAAGTACAATTTTTGGTCTTATATTTGACCCATTATTTATACTAGTATTTAAATTTAATGTTATTGGAGTAGCAGTATCAATGATTTTGGCTAATATAGCTTCATCAATTTATTATATTTACTACTTGGAAACAAAAAGCGAGAATTTAAAAGGATTTATTAAGAATTTTAATATTTCCCTTAAAGATAAAATAGAGATATATAAAGTTGGGGTTTCTGAATTGTTCCTAGCTGGTTTTCTAATTATTACAACACTTCTTTTGAATAATTATTCAATTAGATATGGAGAAAGTGTAGTAGCTAGTTTTGGTATTGCCTTGAGACTTGTACAAGTACCAGAATTCCTTGCAATGGGACTCGCATTAGGAATTATCCCTTTAATTGCATATAATTTTTCTAATGAAAACTTTAAGAGATTAAAAGACAGTATAAAACAATCAGCTTTATGGATTTTAGGATTATCAGGTGGATTTGTTACTTTAGTTTTTATTTTTAGAAATGTAATTATTCGTCTGTTTTCTAATGATTCGGCAGTATTAAGTGTCGGAGTTTATATCATGGCAGCCATGCTTATTTCCGCACTTTTCAATGGATTTACTACATTATTTACAGGAATCTTTCAAGCATCAGGTCAAGGAATACCATCAACAATTATGGGAATTACACAAGGAATTCTTTTTATTCCTGTCATAATAGTATTGAATAATTTCTATGGATTGCATGGTGTTATATGGTCTATGACCATTACAGAAATAATTACCTTTTTAACTGGAGCAATACTATATATTATTTTTAATAATAAAATAAAAAATAATCAAGTAGTAGCAAACTAGGATTAATAAATATTGTGCCTAAATATAATAAGAGAGTAAGGAAAATGGAGTATCGCTTATTGCTGATACGGTGAACCATATCAGTAATAAGTGAGGTTTTTCCCGATCATTTGCTTTAAATATATAATAAGATAAACAGCTCATTAGCATATGAGCTGTTTATTATGCTGTATAAGGAATTTTATGGTATAATATTTAATAATACGCTGAATTATTGAGTTAGTTTATGGTGTTAATTTATTGATTAAACGCATATATAAACATACGTGGAATAAATAAGATAAAACGGTGGAAGGCGAAATATATGAAGTCTATTTTTGATTTTTTAATAAGAAAATTTGTTAAAGACCACAAAAATGTAAGTTCCCAATCAGTAAGGCAATCCTACGGGACTCTTGGAGGAAATGTTGGGATAATAATAAATTCTTCTATTCTTATTCTAGAAATTGTTATTGGTTTATTTCTAAACAGTATAGCCATTACGGCAGATGCTTTTCATAATCTAACAGATGCATTATCTTCGTTAGTTACAATATTTAGTTTTAAACTTGCAAATCGTCCGGCAGATGATAAACATCCTTTTGGTTATGGAAGAATAGAGTATATAACTGCGTTCTTATTTTCTTGTGCCATACTTGTAGTAGGATTTGAATTTCTAAGAAGCTCGTTTTTACGTGTTTTACATCCTGTAACTATACCTTTTGATAAAGTAAGTTTTATTTGCATGCTGTGTGCAATACCATTGCAAATTTTTCTTAATAGATTTACAAATTATATAGGTAATGTTATTGATTCCTCTGCACTCAAAGCATCAGCATTAGAATCATTTACTGATATCTTAGTTCTATCTATGGTTACATTTTCTTTACTTATTACAAAGTTTACAACTTTTCCTATTGATGGATATATAGGATTAATTGTATCTCTCTTTATTCTCCATTCAGGTATAGAACTTGGAAGAGAAATGCTTGGTACTATAATTGGAAAAGCACCAGAAAAGGAATTTGTAGAAGAGCTAAAAAGCAGCGTAATAAGTTATAAATATATATGCGGAGTACATGATCTTGTAATTCATAATTATGGACCAGGTAGATATATGGCTTCTTTGCATGCTGAGGTTCCAAGTAATATATCGATTATGGAACTGCATGATATTATAGATAAGGCCGAGAAGGAAATTGGTAAACGAATGAATGTATATCTTTCAATTCATATGGATCCAATTAATACAGACAGCCCTGAGATTACAGCCTTAAAAGAAGTAGTTTATGAAAAGATTAAAGTAATAAAAGGTATATTATCTATGCATGATTTTAGAGTTGTTGGAAAAAGTGAAGAAAAAACTATATTATTTGATGTGGTATTGGACAAGACTAGTTTTAAAGATAGTGAAAAAAAGGAGCTACAAGCTCAAATACAAGATATCATATATAGTATTAATCCTTCTTATAGGAGTATCATTACTTTCGATAGAGAGTTTTACTAAATGATATATAAAATAAATGCTATAGATAGCCTTAAACATTGATATAAAATGTTTAAGGCTATTTATAATTCTTTGGAGACGATGCTTCTACTCCTCAATGGAGATTATATCGACATACTCTTTATAAAAAACTACCTACTCCATTAAAAAGAGCACATAAATGAGTATTGCTTGAAATATGACTTCTGATGCTGACGTTAAGTGTATCAATTTATTGTTATACATATTAAAAGTATTTTGGCAAATAATAATTTTATTATAATTTAGTTAAAACTTAAGGGAGTAGATAGTTATTATGAATATACAGTATGTGTAGGGAGATTGTTTCTTTAGAAGAATTAATAAACTTAACATTGAATATTTCATCTATTATAATTTTTATGAAGAATTATAATAGATTTACATATGAATCATTTTATAACTTATTATATGTTTATAGGAGAATAGTTTCAAATATAAATATGTACTATTAAAACTGTTTTATAGTACATATGTAAATATTTAGAGGAAGCAAGAGGTTTAAGTGGAACAAGTTTGATTACTATAACAAGTTATTTTTACGTTTTTCATCATAAAATTTTTTCCTTTCTTCGTTAATAATTTGGACTGAGTCAGGAGATGAATACCTTTCTATTTTAAAATGAATAAGGTCTAAATTTTCATTGAGTTCATTTATTTGATTTAAAATTACTTCTTGATGTTCTAAAAGTAATTCTTTTCGTGAATCTATGGTGCTAGTACCTTCCATGCAGAAATCAATATACTTTTTTATATCCTTAAGTTGCATGCCAGTATTCTTTAGACAGCAAATTGTTCTAAACAGACTTACGTCTGATTCAGTAAAAACTCTGTTTCCAGACTTATTTCTCATGACAAATGGTAGAAGTCCTTCTTTGTCATAAAAACGAATTGTATATATAGAAATTCCAAACATTTTTGATATATCTTTTATTGTATAAGTCAATTTTAAAATCCCCTTTAAAATTTATTGAAAAAAGCTTGACCTAGAGATATCTCTAGGTATTAACATGAGTATAAATCATAGGAAATTAAATTTCAAGTAACTTATACCTTCTTGGATTAATATTAAAACTGATGACTAAGGAAATACTGTCTTTGAAATATAAGTAGCGGTATAAATAATGAGATATTAATTTCTAAATGGTTAATAAATATTTAAAGGAGAGGTTTTTATGAACCCAAATAATAAAATTGCATTAGTTACAGGTGGAAGTCGTGGAATTGGCAGAAATTCTGCAATATCATTATCTAAAAAAGGAATAGATGTAATTATCACTTACAATAATCAAAAAGAAAAAGCAGATGAAGTTGTAAAAGAAATTGAAGCAAATGGTGGTAAAGCTGCTGCTATTCAGCTTGATGTAAGTAATATATCTTCCTTTGATTCCTTTGCATATAAGTTATCAGATGTTTTAAAGGATAAATGGAATAGAGAGCAGTTTGATTTTTTAATTAATAATGCTGGGATCTCAAATCACACTCCTATTTTAGAAGTTACAGAAGAGGAATTTGACAAAATAGTTAATATACACTTTAAAGGAGTTTTCTTTTTGACACAAAAACTAATTCCGCTTATTGCTGACAAAGGTGGAATTGTGAACACTTCAACAGGATTAACTCGCTTTACATTCCCAGGTTCTGGACTTTATGCTTCTGCAAAAGGTGCAGTAGAAGTTTTTTCTAGATATTTAGCTGTAGAATTAGGAGCTAGAGGTATAAGCGTGAATACTATAGCGCCTGGAGCTGTTAACACTGAATTTAGTGGAGATACTTATATTAAAAATCCAGGTTTGAAAGATATTGTTGGTTCTCATGCTGCACTAGGAAGAATTGGAGAAGCTTCTGATATTGGAGGTGTTGTCGCTAGTCTATGCACGGATGAAATGGGATGGGTTACAGGTCAACGTATTGAAGCATCTGGCGGTACTTTACTATAATTAAAAGATACTATTCTTGATCAACAAGAGATTATAAGCTTGCGTTGATTAAGAGTGTATATATGGATTCTTTTTAGGATAAGAAATCCATAGTTACTCCGTTGGCATCTGTTTCGCTAAATACCGATGTAAAAGCTACAGATAATAATACTCTGATTGGACTAAAATCTATATTATGAGATTTTAGATAAAAGGAGTAATATGCGTTGACTAATTTGAAAAGTAAAGTGGCGCTGGTAACCTTTCGACACTTGATATTACGGAAGAACAATTTGGCAAATAAACATGCGGAAATATGTTTTAAAACCATATAATATATAATTCTAGTTGCTTAGGCAACTGGTATCACTATAATTTTATAATAGTTAAAAAATTAGTAGCTATCCATGAGTAATCATTGGGCTACTATTTTTTTGTTTGGAGTGATGAAGTCCAATTTGGGCTAATAACTTGATTGATAGTCATTGTTATAGATGGTAAATTCGTGAATTAACAGTAGATTGGATATACTCTAATTTCATTACTACATTTGATAAATAGCATGGGGTTTAATTAAATTTATGGTATTATATAGTATATGAGAAAATATTGGAGGAAATAAAATTGAAAAATATTATTATCATCGCCAAAGTAATAGTAGGGGCTAGACCAAATCCCTTTGGAATGGATGGAGGATTAAATATTTTTAAAAAATCTCTTTCTGAAACTCTGAAAGAAAAGTTAAATCAAAAATTAAAAGAAAAAAATATGGATTATAAAGTTCATGTTGATTCTACATATGATGACCTAAAAAATTTAATTCACGATGAAGATACCTTACTTTTAATATCTCCATATATAAAAGACAAGGCTGATATGGAGTGTATAAGTAAAGATAATTATTATATATTAAGCGAGACAGAGTTTAATGATGGATATGTAGAAGATATTATTACCTACCTAGAAAATAAAAAACGTTGAATGGTAAATTAGGTAGACTATTAATAATGATAGGCTCAATTTAGGGGAGTTATCCCAAGGATCTAAATATATAGTAGAAGAAAAATATAAAATTTGTAAGAATAAAAAATTGACGTATAGCTTAAGCATAACGTAAGTGATAAAATGAACCTACCAGAAAAGTCATATATTCTGGTGGGTAAAATTTTATATAGAAATATAGATATCCAATTCAATAATCAGACTTATTAGATGAATATATTTACGAATTTTCTAAAACTTTGAGTTCATATCTTCACTAGAAATCATAAATATATTTGTGGAGAAAACATTTGAAAATGAGCTGTTAAAGGTTCTTAGCTGTAGGTTGTTCCATTTTAGCTTGTCAAACTGAAAGTTGGAGCATGCTAAAGTGGATACAACCTGCTGCTTAGAACTTTCAGCGATATTTTCATAGCTTTTCGGAATCAAAATATTTATGATTTCGGTAAGTTACCACATAAATTTAGTTTTAAAGCTGTATATCTATAGTTATTGAATATTAAAATCTTTTCTCACCAATTCAATAAATAAAGACATTGCAGGGCTGATCCACTTATTCTTGTGATGAGCATATATTGCTGTGATTTTAGCATTTAAGTCGCCTGCTTTGAGTTCTTTTAATTTACCATTTTCAAGCTCCTCCTCTATTGTAAAACGAGGTAAAAACGAAATTCCAAGATTACTTGCAACACATTTTTTTATCGCCTCAATGCTGCCAAGTTCGATTGTGTTATCTAGGAATATATTTTTATCAAAAAAATAACTTTCAAGTATTTTTCGATAAATGGATTCAACTTCATTGATGATAAGGCTTGTATTTATTTTTTGGTTAGGGGTACTGAAATCTAATTTTTCTTGTTCAAATTGAGGGGAGCATACTAAAGCTACATCAAAATCAGAAAGCTTCACAGCATTTAAACTTTCATTTTTACTTCCCACATTATACATCAAGCCAAGGTCTATTTCACCACTGGCTAACATATTTTTTATGTCATAGCAATTGAGCGCAACCATAGAAAGTCTTACATTAGGGGCTTTTTCCTTAAACATAGCTAATACATTTTGTAATTTATAAGACATTAAAGATTCTGCAACAGCAATTTTTAATTCGCCTGTGATGTTATCGCCATATTTACCAATGCTTTCAATCTTTTTCACTGTATTAAGTAATTCATCGGCGTATGGTATTAATTCTTTTCCTAAAGGAGTTAATACCATATTACGCCCAATTTTTTCGAATAATTTTATTGAGAGTTCCTGCTCTAGTTGCTGAATTTGTGAGGTAACAGTAGATTGAGTATACCCTAATTTCATTGCTGCATTTGAAAAATTACCCTCTTCTATAATACTTTTAAAAGTTTTGAAATGTCTTATATCCATTAATTTCACTCCGATCTTTATGTTAATTCAATGATATATTGAAAAAATCGAATTGTCAATTCGAATATATCAATTTTACAAATATATAATCATCTGATAATATAAAGTCATAGAGCAGCTGCAAATTAAACTATTAAGTTTTATGAACATTATTAAATAATTAATGCGAATAAATTTTTTATATCAAAATTTGTTAAAAAAATAACAAATAAACTTTTCAATATGGGAGGAATAAGAAATGAAAGATGTAGTAATAGTAAGTGCAGTAAGAACTGCAATTGGAGCTTATGGGAAGACTTTAAAGGATGTACCAGCAGTTGAATTAGGTGCAATAGTAATAAAAGAAGCTGTTAAAAGAGCAAATATTAAACCAGAGGAAATTAATGAAGTTATCTTTGGAAATGTCCTTCAAGCAGGCCTTGGACAAAACCCAGCAAGGCAAGCAGCTGTGAAAGCTGGACTACCTATAGAAATACCTGCATTTACAATTAATAAGGTTTGTGGCTCAGGATTAAGAGCTATAAGTTTAGCAGCACAAATTATAAAAGCTGGTGATGCTGATGCTATCGTAGTAGGTGGTATGGAAAACATGTCTAGTGCACCATTTTTACTTGATAATGCAAGATGGGGACAAAGAATGGGACATGGAGAATTCATTGATGAAATGATAAAAGATGGTTTATGGGATGCATTCAATGATTATCATATGGGAGTAACTGCAGAAAACGTAGCTGAGAAATGGAATGTAACAAGAGAAGAACAAGACGAGTTTTCACTTTTGTCACAACAAAAAGCTGAAAAAGCTATCAAGAGTGGAGAATTCAAAGATGAAATAGTGCCTGTAGTAATCAAAACTAAAAAAGGTGAAATAATATTTGATCAAGATGAATTCCCTAGGTTTGGTAATACTATAGAAGCATTAAAAAAACTTAAACCTATTTTTAAGGAAAATGGTACAGTTACAGCAGGAAATGCATCTGGATTAAATGATGGAGCAGCAGCATTAGTAATTATGAGTGCAGATAAAGCTAAAGCTCTAGGAATAAAGCCACTTGCTAAAATCACTTCTTATGGATCAGCAGGATTAGACCCAGCAATAATGGGATATGGTGCATTTTATGCAACAAAAGCTGCCTTAGATAAAATCAATTTAAAAGCTGAGGATTTAGATTTAATCGAAGCAAATGAAGCCTATGCATCACAAAGTATAGCAATAGCTAGAGATTTAAACTTAGATATGAATAAAGTAAATGTTAATGGGGGAGCCATAGCTCTTGGACATCCTATTGGTGCATCTGGAGCACGTATTTTAGTAACTTTGCTACATGCTATGGAAAAAAGAGATGCAAAAAAAGGACTTGCAACATTGTGCATTGGTGGAGGTCAAGGAACTGCCTTAATAGTTGAAAGAGAATAATTATAATCATTAATTAGGATATGTGAAATAAATAACAAACAAGCATACTATATATGTTGCAATAATAAATTTACATTTATTATTCTAGTAAACACAGAGTTCAATAAAGAGTTAAATATAGAAATTAAATTGCAACATATATAATTTATTATCTTTTTACCTAACTTAAGAAAGGGTGTAGAGAAAATGACTTTATTAGCAGATAAAATAAAAAGTGCAGCATTAAATTTAGGATATGAAAAGTGTGGAATCATTAAAATATCTGATATAGATGGCTATAAAGAAAGACTTGATGAACGGGTTGAACGTGTTCCAGAGTCCAAAGGTTTTTATCAAGGTCAATATCGTTTTACACAATTGCAAGATACTTATCCTTGGGCAAAATCAATTGTAATATGTGTAAGAAGATATGGCAAATATCATATTCCAGAACATTTAAAAGGCATGATTGCAAAATACTATTTGGTTGATGCAAGAAAAGATAAGAATTCTAAAGATTTTCAAGATAGCGTAAAATTTGAAGAATATATGCAAGAGTTAGGGCTTAGAGCAGAAACTGAAAGAGGTTTTGGCCTTGTACCACTACGCTTTGCAGCTATGAAAGCTGGACTTGGAATAGTTCGAAAGAATAATTTCTTTTATACTGAAAATGGCTCATCAGTGTATTTGGATGCATGGCTTATTGATAAGGAATTAGAAGCAGTAGAAATACCAAATGTAAGACCTTGTTCTGATAAATGCAATCTATGTATAAAGGCATGCCCTTCAGCTTCATTATCAAAACCATATACAATGAATCCTATAGCATGTGTATCTTGTATAACTACATTTATGGGAAGAGATATGACTAATGAAAAATATAGAGAAGAAATAGGAAATTGGGTTTATGGATGTGATGCTTGCCAAGATGCATGCCCTATGAATAAAAATCGTTGGCAGGAAACAGAAGAATTTCCTAATCTGCAGGAGTTAAGTGAACAAATATCTCTAGAAAAAATAATCAAAATGGATTATAAATTTTTAGAAGAAGTTATGCAGCCTAAGTTTTGGTATATAGATAAATCAAGTGTTTGGAAATGGAAAGTTAATGCTATTAATGTAATGGTAAATGACTATAAAGAGCAATATAAAGAACATATACTGTATGCTTGTAATGATAGTAATTCAAAGGTACGAGAAATGGCAGAGTGGGCGATTGAAAAATTGAACTTAAAATAAGCAATTTTTTAGAATCAAAAAAGGTGATATAATGATGGTCGCTTACGCTGTTACTACTCAATAAATGTGCACAAGTTAAGTTTACTTTATAAATTGCAATTTAATAATATATTTAAGTAATGGAGGAGAACCAAGTCCGGATTGTGGATGTGGTTCTCCTTCTTATTATTTTGTTTATGCAAGAAAGTTTATGATAAATGTTGTGAATATGAAGGGATATATATATTTTGCAAAACTAATTCTTCATCATAATTCTAAGAATATTACAAGAATTTTAGCCGTAATTGTGAAATGTGCATCGTGAATTGTGGTATATATAAATTTTACTAAATTGTAGTTGAGAAAAGGCAATAATGTAGTGAGATTTTTATATTATTGTTCAATAAAGTACAATAAAATATAACAAAATACAATAAAATACTTGACGTAAGTAAAAAGAATTATTATAATTTGACCATAGATCAATTTTGAAAGGATAGATTTTTTATGGAAAATCAATTTTATACAATAGATAAAGTAGCAGAAATATTAGGCATGCATCACAAAACTATTAGAAAGTTTATAACAGAAGGAAAACTTGCTGCAAGTAAAGTGGGAAAGCAATGGAGAATTTCTGGTCATGATTTAAGTCTTTTTATGGAAAAGAATAATGTTAATATAAATAATAAAAAAACTAGTGATGAATCAAGTATTGATTTTCTTACTAATGGAGAAGTTAAAGAAGCAGAAAAACAAAAAATAAATGTATCTACTGTTGTTGATATAAATGATGTGGATAAAGAACAATACTTTAGAATATCAAATACGCTTATAGCAGTAATGAATTGTAAAGACCCTAAAATGGGGAAATCAACAATTAATATGAAATATGATGAAAAAGAAAACAGGCTAAGGGTTTTATTATGGGGGAATGTAAGCTTCATTGAAGAAATGCTAAAATCTATTTCTATGCTTGTGGAACAAACTAATATATAGAGGAGAGTGAATGTTTTGAATTATAAAGTGGTAAATAAAAATAATGTTAAATATATAGAATTTGCTTCTGAAGTATGGAAACTTTCTTCAGAGCAAGATGTGGTGGATTGTATATCTATTTGTATGGAAAATGACGTTTATACAATTATGTTTCATTCAAATGTATTATCTGAAGATTTTTTCAATCTTAAGACTAGGATTGCGGGTATGGCGTTGCAAAAATTTATAAATTATCACGTGAAAGTCGCAGTTATTATAGAAAATGAAGAAAAACTTAATGATAGATTTAAAGAAATGATCATGGAATCTAACAAAGGAAACAATTTTAGAACTTTTAAGGACACTGCAGAAGCTGAAAGTTGGATTTCGAAATTATGATACTAAGGAGAAAATAGATGGAGATGGGCAAAGTATTTAAAACAAATGAAGGAAAAAATGATGTTATAAAATTTTATGATAAATTCCTTCAAAAATTGGCACTATCATATGAAAAGTTTTATGTAGATACGAAATATGGAAAGACGTTTATTATAGCTAGCGGTGAAAAAAGTAATCCACCTCTTATATTACTGCATGGCAGTGGCATGAATTCTGTAATGTGGTTAAGAGATATAAAGGAGTATTCTAAAACTTACAGAGTGTATGCTATAGATATGTTGGGTGAGCCTGGGAAAAGTGATGAAAACCGTCCTTCATTAAGTGGGTCTTCTTATGCAGAATGGCTTAAGGAGGTTTTTGAAAATTTATCAGTTGAAAGAGCAAATATTATTGGGATTTCATTAGGGGCATGGCTGGCAATAAAGTTTTCAGTAAGTTATCCAGAAATGGCATCTAAACTTGTATTGCTTTGCCCCTCTGGCGTAGGCCCACAAAAGAAATCTTTCATTTTTAAAGCTATTGCTTATGGGATTTTGGGAGAAAAAGGCATAGATAAATTATATTATAAAGTTAATGGAAATCAGCCGATACCAGAAGAAATGTTAAAATATCAAAAGCTTATAGGAAAGAGCTTCAATTATAGAAAAGAGACAATTCCTATATTTTCTGATAATGAATTAAAGCTATTAACCATGCCAACAGTGTTATTTGTGGGAGCAAAGGATATAATGTTACATTCAGATAAGACTGCAAGACGTTTAGGTAATTTACTTCCACATGCGCAAATAAATATTTCACCTAAGGCTGGACATTCAAATGTTAATGATGTAAATAAGATAATAGAATGGTTTAATTTTAGTGATCAATAAATATTTTATTACATTAAAAATGAAGCAGGTGTATTTATATATATAATAATAATGAATATAAGAATACAAGTATTATAAAAAAACTTAAATTAGATTGAAAAAGTAAATATAAGCAAAAAGGCTCAGGGATTTAAACCTAGAGTCTTTTTATTTTAACCCTATAGATAGGCAAACTGCAACTTAGAATTAAATGAAAACAGTAATGATGAATTTTATTAAAAAATAATAAGAAATCTTAGGCTGGCTACGGAATACTTAAAGAAATATGACTTATGGGAGCAAATTCGACCATGTATAGAGATGCTTTTCCAATAATATAGAGAATAGCTTTAAAATAGCAAAATATTTCATGAAAACCAATGATGATAATAATACGAATTTTGATGAAAAGATGGTATAATAATATTATTAGGTCAAAAAATGTATAAAATATGAATTTGGGATTGATATTAAAGAGGATTAATCATCTTGAGTTAAAGTATTAATTATATTAAAGGGGGATATTATGAGAAGTATAAAAACAAAATTAACAGTATTCTTTGGGCTGATAATAGGAATTGTATGTATTGGATTAGGCATAGTTTCTGTTATAAGCTCGCTAAATGGTTTAAAATCAAATTTAAACAAGACTTTACCTAGAATTGCAGAGCAAACTGCAAGTAATATTCAAGGAAGAATTGAGGGGGAATTAAATTCACTAGAGGCTATTGCTGCAAGACCTGATATAAATAATCCTAATAGCTTATTACAAGACAAATTATCGATTCTTTTAGGTGAAGTTAAGAGGATTGGTTGCAGTAGACTAAGTTATATAGATAAAGAGGGAAATCTTACAAATACATTGGGAGCAACTTCTAATGTAAAAGATAGAGAATATTTTAAGAAAGCTATGAATGGTGTAAGCAGCGTATCAGATCCGTTAATAAATAAAACTGATGGAACTCTTCTAGTTATATATGCGGTTCCCATTAAATACAATAATGAGATTGTAGGAGTATTAGCGGAATCACAAGATGGTAATGACTTAAGTGATTTAACAGATCAAGTTAAGTTTGGGCAAACAGGCGCTTCATTTATGATAAATAACAGTGGAGTAGTAATAGCCCATAAAAATAGGGACTTAGTTACTCAAATGTATAATGGAATTGAGGCAGCAGAAAAGGATGCTAATTTACAGGGGTTAGCAAATATTGAAAGGAAAATGATCTCTGGAGAAACAGGATTGGGCGAATATCAATATGAAGGTGTAGATAAGTTTGTAAGCTATGCTCCAGTAAAAGAAACTAATTGGTCTGTAGGGGTAACAATAACAAAAAATGAAATACTATCAGAATTAAGCACTTTGGAAATTTCAGTTGCGATATCATCCATAGTATTCATATTAATTGGACTTGGGATAATATACATAATTTCAAATAGTATATCTAAGGGCATAAGGTCTACATCAAAGCATTTAAAATCATTAGCAGAAGGTAATTTATGTGAAGAAGTTTCTACTAGGTATTTGAATTCAAAAGATGAAATCGGTGTTATGACTAATGCAATGAAATCAATGCAAGAATCTTTAGGAACAATGATTAAAAAAATGAAAGAAAATTCTTCAAATATTAATTCGCAATCAGAAAATTTAGCGTCTATATCAGAAGAGATAGCAAGCGTATCACAAAATGTTGCAGAAGCAATATCTGAAGTTGCGAAAGGGACAAGTAATCAATCTGAAGAGTTAATAAATATAACAGATATTCTTGATGAATTTAGTAATAAGTTATCGAGAATGGTTAAAGAGATACAAGTTGTAGATTCGAATTCTAGAGAAATAAGTTTAATGGCAAATGATAGCAGTAGCGAAATGAAAGGATTAAATCAATCAGTAATAAATGTAAGTAATTCATTTAAAGAGTTTTATAGTAAAGTTATATCGCTTGGAAAAGACATAAACGAAATAAATGAGATTACAAGCCTTATAAATAGTATTGCAGAACAAACAGATTTATTGGCACTAAATGCAGCTATTGAAGCGGCTAGGGCAGGAGAAGCAGGAAGAGGATTTTCAGTAGTTGCTGATGAAATAAGAAAGCTTGCTGAACAATCAAAAGAATCATCTGAAAATATTAGTAAATTAATAAGTTTAATATCTAACAATGCTGATATTATAGTTCAGGAATCGACTACTATGGATGATGAAATGAGAAATCAAGGTAAAATTATAGATAATTCAATAGCATCTTTCAAGAAAATAATACAAGCAGTGGATGAAGTGATTCCTAAAATTGAAACAGTTAAAAGTTCTGCTGATAACATAGAAAATGATAAGAATGCAATTTTGAATAGAATAAATGGATTATCTTCAATTTCAGTAGAAGTCTCGGCATCAGCAGAAGAAATTTCAGCATCATCAGAGGAAGTGAATGCTTCAACAGAAGAAGTAGCATCTTCTGCACAAATGCTTAGTGATATGACTAATGAAATGATAGAAGAAGCAAATAAATTTAAAGTTTAAAATAAAGAATTCTAATAGTATATAATAGAATCTGAATTTGAGAAATCTATCTCTAAAGTTTTAAACACTTTGTTCATAGAATGAATCATTAAGATGTTCTTGAGTCTCTTAAATTAATAGACGCAAGAAATTATATATTTGATAATAATTTAATATTCTTAATAAAATGAAGCCTCACTATAATTTGGATACTATAGTGAGGCTTCATTTGTTTCAGTAATTATTATATGCTTAGATTTAGATTATAGATTTGATATATTTACTTGGATAATTGGATTTCATCTCCAACAGTAAATGCATTAATTAAACTTATGGTTGGGTCATAGTTTATTTGAGTATTTACATCTTTTTTTACATTACTAAATTCTACAATATAACCTAAAGAATCACTTGAGTCTCTGTAGAAAGTAGTGCGTTCGTTACCGTCGTAATAATCATGATCATAATAATCTTTTTTACTATTCTCATCTTTATAATCCATAAACAAACTACTTGCAAGTAATAAACTTTCTTTTTCATTTACTCCTTTTAGATAAACTTTTACGCTATTATCGTCTCTTTGAATATTATAGATTTCGCCTTTACTTCCATCAGAAAAATCAAAAGTCTTGGCATAACTTACATTATTGATAGTTTGCATGTCTTTATCATTATGTTCTTCTTTATATAAGTTTTTTTGATCCTTTGAGTTAATAGTAAAACTTATAGGTATTAAGCTTATAGCTGTCTTATCTTTGATCTTTTCATAAGTGGCTCCTTCTGCTTGATAAGTAGTTACTATTGACCTGTCATTTTCATCACTGCCAGATGAATAGCTATTAGAATGTCTCAACGAATACATTTTATCTCCAGCTTTTAAGATAAAGGAATGTTCTGTTAATATATCATTATTTCTCATTAAAGAAGTTTCTTCCGGTTCAGTAAAAGAAAGATGAGTCCCCAAAATATCGGATTCTAACTTATTAAATGTAGAATCAAATTGAGGAATATTAATTGAATAATCCTTTTCCATTGAATTTTTTAATGAGTCTGAAAAATCAACGTTTGCATCTAATCCAACATTAACCTTGTATTTTTGCATTACTACATCAATTCTTAAAGGGCCTTTTTCAGGTAATACAGATTTATTCAATCTATATTCAATGGTTATAACTAATGTCTTGTCATCTGTATGCCTAAATGACGTACTTCCACCATTAAATTTATTGTCACCATAATTTAATAAAACATTTGCTTCTTCTCTGTCATCTTTATCAAAAGGCGTTGGGGTTTGGATTGTGATTGTAGCTTTGAGGTCATTTTTTGTTCCAACAACACTATTTAGAGTTATTTTGACTCCATTTTGCTCAACAGAATTGTTACTTCCAATTAATCCAGAGTTAACTGCATAGGATGATTGAGCTTGTACATTATCAACGGCAAAGGCAGGCATTTGAATAAGTCCAACAATTAAAGCAGCTCCAAGCATGGAACTTAATGACCTATTTGTTTTTTTGTTTATCATAAAATCTCCTCACTTTAATAATTTTTTATATGGATATAATTTTCCATAAATTTAATATAGAGTTCATTAGTTTGATAGTTTTATTTCCTCACTCATTTTGTAAGTAGTAATTTCTTTTATCATAGGACTAATATTTAAAGTAGCAGCTTTATTTTTATCAACATTATCAAATTCTACAATGTAGCCAAGGGAATCTTTTGGATCCTTATAAAAGCTTGCAAACTTATTGTAATTATAAATAGTAGGATCATTTTGTCCTTTAAGATGGTTGTAGTTCAAAGAAATATTGCTTGCTATAATTAAACTTTCTAACTCAGACTGTCCTTTGCAATATACCTTTACACTATTATCATTTCTTTCAACATTATATATTGTACCCTTCAATCCGCTAGAAGAGCTGAACTCTTTTTCATAAGTTAAGTTGTTTGCAGAGTCGGTGGTAGTGTTTTTATTACTATTATTGGATATCATATCAGAGTCATCCATTGAAACTTTATAAAGTATTGGAATTACACTTATATCCCTTCCATTTTTAACATTATCATAAGCTGGCAATTTAGATGCATAATACCCAATAAATGTTCCATCGTCTCTAAGGCTACCCATTTTAGAATTTAATTTATAAAAATTGTTATCAACTTTTAATAATATTTGTGAATCCCAAAAATCATTATTGTCATCAATATCAGCCTCATTGTGTTTAGGCCGAGTGTAGCTTATGGTTGTCCCCATAGAATCTGAATCTAATTGTTTCAAAGTATAATTAATTTCAGGTATTGTTCCTGAAATATTTTTAGTAAATACTTTATTAATAGAATTAGTGAAATCTACAGGTATATCCATGCCAATATTAACTTTGTAATTTGAAAGAACTACATCAACTCTTAAGTTTCCACTTTCAGGATATTCACCTTCATAATTAGTTTTTTCTAAGGTTAAAAACATAGTTTTATCATCTGCATATTGTCTAGAAGAGGTAGAGTTAAAGCCGTAATCTTTGTCACCATATGATACTTCAAAAAGCGAATTATTATGTTCAATTGCTTTAGGATCAGTGATTCCTTCAATTTTAAGAGTTACCCTTAAATTATGTTTTGTAGCTAGTGCACTACTAACAGTCACCTTAATCCCATTTTCTTCTGAACTTTTATTTATAGCTATAGAATAATCTTTAATTGGTGTAGCTGTATTATCTGTATAAGTAGCACTCGCGCTAGTGGTTGTAGCAGTAGCGGGTGCCGTTGTTGCTATAGTATCATCAGCAAAAGCTGTAGTATAAGTTATGCTGGAAGCTAACATAAATGTCGTGATCCCAAATATAGGACCAAGGATTTTGATCAATTTTTTATTTATCATAAATATCTATCTCATTTACTATAGTTTGTATGTAAAACTTTGTAAGAAATTTTATCTTCAATGGTATTGTATACCATTTCTTCAAAATTTTCATCTTAAATTTACCATAATTCTCATAGTGAGCAACTAGAAAATAATAGATCAATATGCTACTCTATTTATTATTTATAGATAGATGTTAATTTAGATAAAATTACGGATATCACTGGTATAAATTGAAGGGATAAAAATTTTTTCTAAAAATGAACCAATTAATAACTTAATGTCTCTAATATATAGATGCATCGATAAGAATCGAAGGGAGAGAGCAAAGTGTCTGAAGAAGAACTTGTCATAAAAATCCAGTCTGGTGATATGAACGCATTAGGTGAATTGTTTGAAATATATAAAAATGAATCATTCAAATACTCATATCTTATTACAGGTAGCAAGTATACAAGTGAAGATATTGTACAAGAAGCATTTATAAGCTGTTATAAAAATATAAAAAGTCTTAAAAATCCTGAATTTTTTAAATCATGGTTTTTTAAAATGCTTACGAGAATTGCGTGGAGATATGCGAAAAAAGATAAAAAATCACTGCCAGTTGATAACATTTTTGAAAAATTAGATGAAAAAAATATTGATACTTCTATAGAGCAATATTTAAGAAAAGAGCAAAATAATAATCTTTATGCAGAAATTGAAAAGCTTGATTTAAAACAAAAAACAGTAATAGTTCTATATTATTTTAATGGTCTTACAGTTAGCGAAATTGCAAAAGTAATGGGCTGCTTTGAAGGAACGGTCAAATCCAGGCTTCATAGTGCAAGAAAAAAATTAAAAAGCAGTTTAATTAAATGTAACGATGAATATAATCATAGAAATTTAAAGAGGGTGGGACTTGATGGATAAAAATTTTGATGAAAATATAGATCAAAAAATTAGAGAAGCCTTAATTCATAAAGCAGATGATGCTTCAAATCCTGAAAATATGTTTTTCAGAATTAGAAATGAAATATTAAAAGATAAAGATAATAAAGGAGTTTTTACTATGAAACATAAATTATTAAATCCAAAGACATTCATAATTGCAGGAATGGTCATTATTGCAACAACCGTAACATGTGTTGCAGCAACTAATCTTTCTGGAATATTTGGTTCATCATCTCATCTAACTGAAATTAGAACTTTTCCAAGTAAAGATAAAGTAAACGAGACTGTTGGATTTACCCCTAAATATGTTGAATCCTTTAATAATGGATTTAAATTTGATACATTTAATTATGTAAACAATGAAGTCCGTAATGAAAAAGGAGATGCTACTGAAAAATACAAGAGCGCAGATTTTGATTATAAAAAAGATGGTTCTAAAAAGGGTCAAATTTTAGCCATGTCAGCTGAAAAAACAGATGACAAATATTTTTATGGAAACATGCCAAAAAATGCTTCTGAAGTAGAATATAATGGAGTTAAAATCATATATACTAGTAGTCAATACAAATCAGTTCCAGAAGGATATAAACCAACAGACGAAGAAAAAGACTTACAAGATAAAGGGCTTCTTGAAATTGGATATGGAAGTGAAAAAGATGAAATAAAGGTTAGTCAAAATCAATCAGTTATGTGGTATGAAGATGGACTATCTTATTGCATTATTAATATGGATTATACTGAACTAAGCAAGGATGACATGATCAATATGGCAAAGGAAGTTATAGGATAAAAATAAGATCTGAGGAATTACACGACGGGCTTTGCTTAGTGAATGTGTAAAGATAGGCTACATTGTGGATATAAATTCCAAAATGTAGCCTGGTTTATTTCAATATATTATTTTGAAATTTCTTTATTCTTTATATAATCCTCCCACCAAATAGTTAATTCATAAAGTAATGGTAACAGATTTCTTCCTTTATCAGTTAAGGTGTATTCTACTCTTACAGGCATTTCATTATATTGATTTCTAATAATTAATTCATCATTCTCGAGTTCACGTAATGAATTTGCTAGCATTGTATTTGTTATTCCTGATACGTCTCTTTTTAATTGATTAAAGCGACATACGTCTTTTCTTAGTAACTGCCCTAATATATTCAATTTCCATTTGCCTCCGATTACTTCCAATGCATCTTTTATAGGGCATTTTTCACTAAAATCTGATTCTCTCACTATATTTAAATATTTCTCTAATTCTTGTTTGCTTGCCATATCTATTCCTCCTAGGTAAGAAAAATAATACCTGATCATTAAATTCTGCGTTCTTGTTAATATAAATTTATTTAAGTACAATAATTATACCAAGTACTTTTATTTGAGTAAATATCAAATGAAGGAGAATAAATATGGTAAGTAGACAGTTAATCTAATTTAAGAAATATTTGTATTTAAAAGGAGAGATATTAAATGTCAAAAGTAGTTATTTTTAATGCTAGTCCAAGAAAGAATGGGTATAATTCAAAATTATTAGAACAAGTGGCAAAAGGTGCTGAGTCTAAAGGTGCTGAGATTATAGAATTTAATTTAAACGATGCTGGGATCCGTGGATGCCAAAGCTGCTTCTATTGCCGTACCCATGATGGTTGTGCTATTAATGATTATCTTAAACCAATGTATGAGGCTATTAATGAAGCAGATGCCATTGTATTTGGTTCTCCAATATATATGTACCAAATTACAGGACAAGCAAAAGTTTGGTTAGACCGTACATTTCCATTGATTGAACATGATGGAAGCAGCACTATTACACCTAGACATCCAGGTAAAAAGGTAGTAACGATATTTACTCAAGCTAATTCAAATCCTGAAGTAGGTGCAGAAAGTATTAAATATGTTACTAATATGTTTAACTTATATGGTTGGAAATTAGAGGATAATATCCACGTTTGCGGAGCTGAGTTTGTTCCAGATTCAAAAGCGTTAGAGGAGTTATCTTTAAGAGCATTTAAGGATGGGGAAAATCTAGTTGGATAAAATCCTAGAAAGATATAAAACTTATAAAAATTAAAGTGTAATGAAGATAGAACATTTAAAGCTAATTGTTCTATCTTTTTTATATTTAAACATAAATATTAAAAAGTCTTTTTTAATGTATCAAATTGCTTAAAGAATTCCATTATTTCTTGGAGGGGTTTTTGCTGTCCACTTAGAAACCATTTTCGCCAAACAGCATAAACGCCTGCTGACATGAAAGTTGTCCAGTATTCACCACTATCAGGAGCATAAAATTTGTTTATTTCTTCTATGAAAATCTGCTGAATGATTGGTTCATATCCACGGTCAACAGATGAAAGTAAATCATCACTAAAGGTGCTGAAGAACTTTAATTGGATATCAAATTTATCAGAGAAGGATGGATTTTGATGAATCGTATAAAATACAGCTGCAATCTTTGGCTGGTAGTACTCATACAAAATCTGCTCGAGATCGTTAAAATTTCGGTAAAAAGCCATGCGGCTTACCCCTGCCCGTTTACAAACTTGTGAAACTGTCAATTCTGACAACTTTTCTGTTGCAAGCAACTGCAGCATAGCTGTTGTTATAAAATCCTTTGTATCTTTTTTGATAGCTTGCGAGTGATTTGTTGCTGCCATTACAATACCTCCCTTATTGTCACATATGATCGTTTCTGTGTTGATTTCATCTTGATAATAGTATATGCTAATTGCACAGAGGTTACAAGTGAAACTTTAGTGAGGGGGATTTATTATGGAAAAAGAATTAGTTTTAGTAACAGGCGGAAGTGGCTTCATTGCCGTACACATAATATTAAAGCTTTTGAAACGGGGATATCGAGTTCGTACAACACTTCGTACATTGTCACGCAAAGATGAGGTTAAGTCAATGCTTGCAAAAGGCGGAGCAGTTGATTTTGAAAATCTTGAGTTTATACAGACAGATTTGACAAGTGATATAAACTGGATAGAGGCTGTAACTGATGCAAATTATGTTATTCATGTGGCATCACCAACACCAGCCACACGTCCTGATGATGGTGATGAAATGGTGAAAATGGCAGTTGATGGTACACTGCGAGTAATGAAGGCAGCGAAAGCGGCAGGTGTTAAACGTGTAGTCCTAACTTCTGCTTCAGGGGCAGTGCTTTCAGGCCATAAATCTCATCCGGAAATTTTCACAGAGGAAGATTGGACTGACTTGTCAGGCAATATTGATGCATACCAACGTTCAAAAACTATGGCAGAGCTTGCAGCTTGGGAATTTGCAAAGAAAGAGAATATTGAACTCTCAGCTGTTAATCCTGTGGCGGTCATGGGACCTGTACTTGGACAGGATTTTTCTCACTCTAATCAAATTATTCGTGCGATGCTAAAGGGGGATATGCCATTCCTCTTAAATATTGGATTTGATTACGTTGATGTGAGAGATGTTGCAGAATTACATTTGCTTGCGATGACATGTCCAGAAGCAGCTGGAGAGCGATTTATTGCTACTACGGGTGAAAATTTGACATATAAAAAGGAAGCGAAAATTCTGCAGAGATATTTAGGAAGTAAAGCAAAGAAAGTATCGATTAAGGCATTGCCGGATTTTATGATTAAATTTATGGCGATTTTTAAAAAGGATCTACGTATGCCAGCAACGTTTTTAGGACAAAGCACAGCTTGTAGCAACGCAAAAGCTAAAAAGTTACTTGGCTGGCAGCCAAGATCAGCAGAAGAAGCAATCGTGGCAACTGCAAAAAGTATGATTGAACTTGGATTAATTGATAAATAGACATTAAAATTATACTAAGTTTCTCTATATATCAGGCAATCATTAAGTGTCTTCCCTTAAGCAAAAATAGCACTTGACAGCGACACGGTGAATAGTATCGTAAATAAAGACGAAAAAACAGCCCAGAAGCAATATATTACAATGCTTCTGGGCTGCTTTATATTAAGGAATATTGGTGATAAGCAGAAAGGACCGATACTTGAGTTACAAAAAAGAGGCATCAAGCTTTTCAGGCAGGTTTTATTACAAGTATAATATTCATGGTGATAGGAATTATTCCAGCTTTGTTTCTAACCAACAAGGTGATGGAGGACAACAAAATATCAGCAATGACCGACAATGAATCAGAATAAAAAAGATGAGTTCTATTATTTGTTGATGTTATGGAGAACTGCATCATAAGCGAATAATAAAGCAGAGAATGTTTGATATTAAGATTACTTTTTTATTAAATGCAACTTTTGGTTGTCAACTGTGTTATATTTAGGTGGTAGAAATATGATAATATTGTAAGTATACTAATACCAGGAGGGATTAAACTATGAGTTTTCAGGAACAATTGCAAACACTTAGAAAAGCAAAAGGTCTATCGCAAGAAAAATTGGCTGAATTCTTGGGTATATCAAGACAATCAGTTGCAAAATGGGAAGTTGGGCAGTCCTATCCCGATATAGCTAGATTAATTGCATTAAGTGAGTTCTTTAAAGTAAGCATTGATAAATTAGTCAATGATTATGAAGAAAATTGTAGGTTATCAATAGAAGAAAATAAAGTTAATAATATAAATAGAAATATAATTGATTTTCTATGTAGGGCTAAAAAAGCTACGTATGCTGGAAATGGTGGAGAGTGTAAATCTTCAAGACCAAATTCGCATGATTTAGAATATGTAGAAGGAAACTTAAAATATATTGATACCTATTTAGGTGGAGAAAAATTTTCAGGGGAAGAAGGTTTGTGGCAAGATGATATTCCATTTTGGTCAATGAATTATACTGGAAGAGTTTTGGATGAAAGATTTTCAGGTAGTTTTTTAAAGGAAGCTTTGAGTTTAGTAACTGAAGAGAATCCATATAGAGGTCCTATTATTTATCAAAATGGACAGTATAAATATCATTGCATTATAAATGGTGAATTTAAGTGGTTTCAAGGGCATGAGGAAATATATTTTGGTAATGTTAAAGTTTATGAATGTTATTTTCATGGAGGATCAATTAAATAGTTAAAACAAGGAGTAATATTATGATATTAAACAGAAATGATTTATGTTGGTGTAAAAGTGGAGTTAAGTATAAAAATTGTCATTTAGAATTTGATAAGAAATTAAGTGACTTAAAAAGAAAAGGACATATAGTACCAACAAGAGATCTTATAAAAACAAAAGAGCAAATTGAAGGAATAAGAAAGAGTGCAGAGGTTAATAATGGTCTTTTAGATTTGATTAGTGAAAACATCAAAGAAGGCATGACAACAGAGCAGATAGATAAATTAGCATATGATTATACTATATCAAAGGGTGGAATTCCAGCAGACCTTAATTATGATGGATTTCCTAAAAGTATTTGTATATCAATAAATAATGAAGTATGTCATGGAATACCAAGTGACGATGTTGTCCTTAAAAATGGGGATATTGTAAATGTGGATGCTACTACTATATTAAATGGATATTATTCAGATGCATCAAGAATGTTTATGATTGGTGAAGTAAGTGAAGAAGCTAGGAAATTGGTTCAAGTAACTAAAGAATGCGTAAATAAAGGACTGGAAGCAGTTAAACCTTGGGCATTTTTAGGAGATATTGGAGCAGCAATTCAGGAACATGCAGAAAATAATGGCTATTCAGTAGTTAGAGAATTTGGAGGACATGGAGTTGGTTTAGATATTCATGAAGATCCATTTGTTTTCCATTTTGGAAAAAGAGGAACAGATATGGTTTTGGCGCCTGGAATGGTGTTCACAATTGAACCAATGATAAATGCTGGAAGTCATGAAATATTTATAGATGAGGATAATGGATGGACTGCATTGACAGCTGATGGTTCTCTTTCAGCACAATGGGAACACACAGTTCTTGTAACAGAAGATGGGGTAGAAGTTATTTCAAAATAATTATGTAATTTGATTTATTAGTGGGGTTGTCTACAGTTTCAAAGTAGTAACCAATCATGAAGGAAATTTGCTATTTAGATAAGCTAATAGATGAGTTAGCAAAAGAAAAAGCAGCAGATAAACCATTTAAAGTATATACTTTCCCAGTAAATATGAGCGGATTTTCAGGGCTCCCTTGCAGGGTGATTGCTGAAGTATAGTGGTGTGAGAGGATGGAAACAAAATAATTGTTTTCATCCTACTCGATTTATTATAAATTATTGTGCTATAACTTATTTTTAGGTTATAGTAATTAACTTGATTGATTATTTTCAGTAGCTTTCATTTCTTTATTAAGGATTTCAAAAATCTTTTTAATATCCAATACTGCACCTCCCTTATTAGAATACAGTTTACCCGTAAACACAATATTATAAACCAATTCCAAATCTCTTATTTCTCATACATTGAATAATTGTTACTTTAATCTCTCATCAAAACACAATTGAATTTTAATACCAAATGGGTCTTCAACAATACCATATGCTTTACTAAATATATTACTGGCTAATGGTACAATTATTCTAACTCTTTCATCTGCAATTAAGCTATTGTAGAATTGTTGGATTTCCTCCAAATCAGCACTTTGAATACATAGAGAAGTATTATTACCAGCTTGGTACTTTTCATTAGCATCCATTGGATTTTCATTAAGCATAATTTTAGTCTTACCTATTTTTAAAACAGAGTGAGAGATGTGATTTTTATTTTCGTCATTAATTTCTATTGATTTATCCCCCATCTTTACCAGGTCTGAATATGTTATAATCATTAACTGTTCTGCATTAAAGTGTTTCTTGTAAAAATTAATAGCATCTTGTGCTTTTCCATTCATTGAAAGGAAAATAGCAATTTCTAGCGTTGTACTCATAATATTAATCTCCTTTGTATAATAAATTAGATATCAATGACTATATTATTGATATAATTAGAGTATAATACTCAAAGGTGTCAAAATATGAAAACTTTATTCAGGAAAATTTTAAAACGGAGGATATATGAAAAAATCAGAAAGATTAAACCATATGATGATGTATTTGAATGACTTAGATTACTTTAATTTAAGTGATTTAATAAATAAATATAACATTTCAAGAAGTACAGCTTTGCGTGACATTGCCTCATTAGAAGAATTGGGAATGCCTATTTATGCAGAGCAAGGTAGGTACGGAAGATATGTTATATTGAAAAATAGATTATTGTCACCTATTATATTTACCATAGATGAAGTATACGCTTTATATTTTGCAATGCTCACACTGAAAGCCTATGAGTCTACGCCTTTTCATTTGAGTATAGAAAAATTAAATGAAAAATTTGAAAACTGCCTATCAGGAGAACAAATAAAAGAAATTAATAAGATGAAAAAGGTCTTAAAATTTATAAGGAAAACTATCCTTCTATGAAAATAGAATTAGGGACAAAGACAATTATAAAGGGATTTTTTAATGTGGGTGAAGAAGAATTCATATCTAATTATTTCCTTAGATATGGCACGTCTATTAAATCAGTGAAACCACAATCATTAAAATCTATTATTTATGAAAAAATTAAAAAGATTCTAAATCATTATGAAGAAATTTAAGACTTATATATACTAAAATATTAATTTTATTAAAGTCCTAATTTATAAGTTTTATATTGAGGATATTAAAAAATTATGAGCGATAAATTCAGATTTCTCATTAAGGTAATTTACAATCTGTAGATTTGACGTAGTAAATTATAAAAATGTTCTTTGAAAATTGAGTGATATAGCTTTTACAAGATATGTTATAATCGATTTGTAATGGTAAATTATTGCAATAAAACAAAATTTATATTTCGAATTGATTTGGAGGTGATACATATGGATATTACTATTGAATTTGGGGAAGTAAATGATATTGATAAATTAGAAAATCTTTATAATGATTTAAATGATTATTTGGCAGATGGAGTAAATTATCCGGGATGGATAAAGGGTATATATCCTGTAAGGCAAAATGCAATTGATGGCATTAAAAACGGAAATCTTTATGTAGCAAAGCATAATGGAACAAGCATTGGTTCTATTATTTTAAGCCATGAGCCTGAACCGGCATATTATAATGTTAAATGGGGATTTGAGTATGACTATTCAGATGTTTTTGTTATACATACATTTGCTGTTCATCCAAGATTTATGAAATGTGGTGTAGGTAAAGCACTAATGGACTTTGCTGATAAGCATAGTGTTAAGTCAAAAGTTAAATCAATTAGATTGGATGTTTTTGAAGGTAATATGCCTGCCATTAGGCTTTATGAAAAATGTGGATTTGAATATATTGATACTGTTGATTTGGGCCTTGGAAACTACGGATTGGATTGGTTTAAACTGTATGAAAAATTAATATGAAATAATATGTATAGTCCTATATAGTATTTGTTGAATATTTTCCATATAGTTATGAATCAGTAAAATTAAATAGCAAATTTTAAAATCGTATTATTCAACATTGGATTTACGATTTTTTTTACACAATTCTAAAAAAAGAAGTAATAAAGGTTTTATTACTTTCTAATTATGGGAGGATCATATTATAAGTAGAAAGTGATTTTATTGAATATTTGAAAGTAATTGGTATATAATTAGATTAATGTGAATAAATGCAAATAAACTCGCTATGGATTTTGAGGGGATAATTATGTATTATAATACTAAATTCAAAATTATTAATATAACAATATCAATAATAACTATTTTAACAGCAATATTTTCTATTTTGAAACCTAATCTAAGAATGATTATTATGCCAATTGTGCTTATGTTATTAGGAATACAACAATTAATAATGGGTATTAATTATTTCAAGTTAAATAAGAAAAAAGAATATACCTTATTAATAGGAGTTAGTATATTTTTGTTCTTATGTTCAATAGTTTCAATTAAACTTATAAATTCCTAATATTATTAGGAGGGGTTTTTAGTGAAAATTTCAGAGAAATGCTTTAAATATTATAAATAAAGAAAATTACATAAGTGAGGATGTATTATGACAAAACATAAGATTTATACAATGAGTGTAGCAAGTGTCTACCCCCTTTATGTTATGAAGGCAGAGAAAAAGGGACGTACAAAAACAGAGGTTGATGAAATAATCCTATGGTTGACAGGATATAGCAAAGAAGAGCTAGAAGCTGAGCTGGAAAAACAGGCTGATTTTGAGACTTTCTTTGCAGAAGCTCCTAAAATGAATCCTTTACGAACTTTGATTAAAGGAGTTGTCTGTGGTGTTCGAGTGGAAGACATTGAAGAACCAACTATGAAGGAAATTCGCTATTTGGATAAGCTAATAGATGAGCTAGCAAAAGGAAAAGCGATGGATAAAATTTTAAGAAAATAATTATTAAAAGCGAAGAAACACTGATTTTATATGAGAAATATAAATAATTGGTGTTTTTTGTTGACCTGATTAATTTTGAAACATCATGTAATGTATTTTTAGTTAGTATAAAGGTTAGTGAGGTTATGTGAAATAAGTTATATAAAAATGTTAAGAAGAAGATTTTGCATATAAATTATTTCTTTTGTAGAAATAATGTGCCATCACTTTGAAGTTCTCCATATATTATATCCGCTAAATTAGATATATTTTGAATTTTAAGTTGAGAATATAACCAATCTTCGCTTAAATTTAATTCTTTCAAATTATGTTTAACTATTTTTCCGTCAGAAATTATTTCAGATGGTAAGTATTTTGGTGTAGGAATATTAATGTTCATATCAGATTTAGTAATTTGCTGATCTTGTGGCTTTTTCATTACACTTAAGTTTCCATTGGGCTCTAATATAGCATATTCTACTTCTTTAATAGAGAATATATTTTGTTTCCTAAGTAGCATTAATAAGTCATCTAAATTAACACGATTAGATGTTAAAGAAGCTTTTAAAATTACCCCTCTTTTTATAACTATTGTAGGTTGACCATCAATTATTTGTCTTAATTTACTGAATTTTAAGCCAATGTATTCAACTAAAAGAGTTAATACACACCAAAAAATTAACCCTATAAAATCATCCCAAAAAGGTTCTTCGGTTTCACGAATCATATTAGCTGCTATTGAGCCAATTGTGATTCCAGTAAAGTAATTAAAAAAAGTTAGATGACTCATTTGTTTTTTTCCTAATATTCTGGTTAAAACTAGTAATGTTATAAAAAGTATAAATGTTCTTAGTAAGACGTCAGGTGTGTTTGTTGGGATCATTGGTATTACCTCCTAAAGTTATAGTGAAAATAATATTTATGCAAACAAAATATTGCAGTATAAAAAGTAATAAATATAAATGGATTATTGACTATTAATAACGTTTATATTCAAATAAATAGTCAATTATAATGATTAATGCATAAATTGTCCACATATTAAAAAAATGTATATAGAAAATTGATATTATTAGATGTGTGTAATATTGAGCCATATGTAGATTTTGCATAGCAATTAATAAAAATAGATTTTTGAAAATTGAATAATAGGATATTCAAAAGATATGTTATAATTATCCATAAATAAATTAAAATCATAAGTGGGTTTAATTTTTTATAGACTAGAATACTATATTGCTTGGGCAAGATATTTATTATTGGAGGTACCTATGGAAAAGATTATTACAGATCGATTAGTACTTAGAAGTTTCTCATTGGCTGACGCTAAAGGTTTACTGGGATATTTATCGAATCCTAGAGTTAACTGTTTTCGAGGTGAGAAAATAACAACACATGAGGAGGCTATATCAGAGGCTAAAAAGAAAAGTGAAGATGACTCTCATATTGCTGTTTTATTGAATGATGACGAGAATTTAATTGGAGAATTATTTTATTTTTATGAAGAACCAGACACCTATTCCATAGGATGGAATTTTAATGAACAATATGAGGGAAGAGGATATGCTGGCGAGAGTGCGAAAGCTTTATTTCAATACCTTTTCAACGAAAAAAGAGCTAGAAGATTATATGCATATGTTGAAGATGATAACTATCGATCACAAAAACTGTGTGAAAAATTAGGGATGCGTAAAGAGGGATGTTTTTTAGAATTTATTTCGTTTATAAAAGATGAAAATGGAATTCCTAAATATGAAAATACGTTTCAGTACGCATTACTGAAAAAAGAATGGGAGAAACAACAAATTTAATTCTGTTACAATTAATGTAATTTGAAACATAAAACTAAAAATGATATAATTAAAAATAAAATAAGAAAGCGGTGATAAATTTGGATAAAATATCGCTAGATAAAGAAACGATCCTTAATGCAACAGAAGAAATAATTCGCCGTTTCGGACCAGATAAAGCGAATATAACTGACGTGGCAAAATTATTAAAAGTAAGTCATGCTGCAATTTATAGATATTATAATGGAAAAACAGATCTATGGAACGCTGTTACCGAGCGTTGGCTTACACGTTTGCATGCTCCGTCAAATAACATATTAAAAGAAGATAGTCCTGCAGATGTTAAACTTAGTAATTTACTCGAAAGTTTTGTTGAAGCTAAGCATAACAGTGCTATTAATGATCCGGAAATGTTTGCGAACTACATAAAACTAGCTCAGAGATCAATGGAAGTAATAAAAAATGGTATAGAAGAGGGAATTAATTCTATTGAGAAGGTTATAGTGCAAGGAATTACAGAAGGTATATTCTTTACAGAATCTCCTTATCAAGAGGCGAGATCTGTATATCTTGCAACCAGCGTTTTTATTCATCCAAACACATTTGAAGATCCTGACAGAAAACAAAACATAGAATCTGTTATAAATCTTTTAATAAAAGGACTTAAGAATTCCAATAAGTAAATATTTTATATAAGAAATGGCCGACTATTATCGGCCATTTCTTATATGGTTATCTAAATCACAGTCACATTAAAATGTAGATTAATGCAAATCATACAATTTATTTCTTATTATTTTCCCCAGGTAACCTGCAATGGATTTCTATCTACCAAACGTTTATACGTGTATTTTGGAAAGCCGACCATAAGTCCTGCTGTAACCTTCATATTTTCTGGCAAATTCAAAATATCAAGTAATGGCTTATAACCAGAAGCAGCACAAGCGTCAAAAAATCCAGTAATGCAACTTCCAAGTCCCATTGAAGTCGCATAAAGTTCAGCATATGCTAGAGAAAAAAGCGTACTGTCATGTCCCATTGATGAAGAATTTTTATGAACTATTGGTATTACTAGACAAGGAGCATTACGTAATACAACATCCTCACCAGTCTCACGATAGTGTCTTACATGATTGGTAAATGGTGCTTCTAATGGTGATCCAGCATAAGGTGGGTGTTTCAATGCCTCTTCTAACCAATCAATTGCAACCGATGTGATTTTGCGTAATGTATCAGGATTATCAATTACATGATAGGAAACT
Source organism: Clostridium sp. MF28 (assembly GCF_002969175.1). Taxonomy (NCBI): domain Bacteria; kingdom Bacillati; phylum Bacillota; class Clostridia; order Eubacteriales; family Clostridiaceae; genus Clostridium; species Clostridium sp. MF28. Next base: position 1,409,163 of record NZ_CP014331.1, on the reverse strand, counting down.
CCTTGTGAATTACCACTTGTTGGCGCAAATCTGGCAATATTTAAAAGCTGTTCTATCTTTTCTCTAGGAACTGGTTTATTTTGAAATTCCCTAATAGAACGTCTGCTGCGGAGAAAGCGAGATGCAGTATCTTCGTCAAGAACTGGTGTTTTTTCTAGTTCTACTTGATTTGCTAAAGGCGTTTTTACATTGTCAAGTGCTGCCCAGTGACAAACAGCAACACAGTGACCACATGCGATACAAAACTGTCCTACTACCTTTGGTCCATTTTCATCCATACCTATAACACCAGTTGGACAGACTTTGGAGCAGCTTCCACACTTAGTACATTTAGATTGATCAACCTGTATCAAATTTCTATTATCCTTTTCCATATTATAATTCCTCCCCTTGAGATGATTATATAATTTAATCACGAGTTACAAGTACTTGATGATGTAACTTGTAATTGAATTTTATCATATAATAAAGCTAATTACAAGTTTATAAATATGTAACTTATAATTAGTTATGCCAGCTCCACATAAATTTGAATATATAAAACACCATCAGCCCTGTCTTTACTAATAAGGTAATTTTCATAATAGTAGATTTCTTATTTTTTGCGATAATCAAAAATTTAAAAATAATTTTTTAAAGTAGTTTTACTTTGAAAATTGAACAATGTGATGTTTACCAAATGTGTTATAATTGTTTTGCTGAAGTAAATTTATGTAAAACAATGATACAATAAAGCTTCATTGGAGTAGCATATAAATTTTATTTATTGGAGGAATAGAAAAAGATGAAAATAGGTTTTTTTGATTCAGGTATTGGCGGTATCACTGTATTATATGATACGTTAAAAGTGTTACCTAATGAAGATTATATATATTATGCAGATACATCAAATGTTCCATATGGACCAAAACCAAAAGATGAAGTTAAAAAGTATATTTTAAATGCTATAGATTTTATTGTTGAACAAGGAGTTAAGGCAGTAGTTATTGCTTGCAATACTGCTACAAGTGTAGCAATAGAGGCGTTGAGAAGTAAATATAGCATTCCGATTATTGGTATGGAGCCTGCAGTAAAGCCTGCCATTGAAAAAAACAAAGATATGAATAAACGAGTATTGGTAACTGCCACTGCTTTGACGTTAAAGGAAGAAAAATTACATAATCTTATTTATAAATTAGATAACGAACATGTTGTTGACTTACTTCCTCTTCCAGGATTAGTTCAATTCTCAGAAAGACTTGAGTTTGATGAACAAATAGTATTACCGTATCTTAAAGAGGAGTTATTTAAATTTGATTTAAATAATTATGAGGCTATTGTTTTAGGGTGTACCCATTTTTCTTACTATAAGGATATGGTTAGAAAATTAGTGCCTTCAAATGTTAGTATAATCGATGGAAACATTGGCACTGCAAAAAATCTTAAAAGAATTTTGAAAGAAATGAATTTATTAAATGAAGGGCATGGCAACATCACTTTCTATAATTCAGGAATTAGAGTTGGGATAAAGCAGAATTGGATAGATATAGCAGACTATTTGAAAGAATGGATAATATCAACGAATATAATATTTCTGAAAAGATTTAAGAGCCATTCATCAGAAATGACTACAGGAAATAGTAAAAACTAAAATGGAATCCTAATTGCTGATCATTATGATCATGATATTGAAGGCAGATTAAATTCACATATTCAATTCATAGGAGAGATAGTAGAGGTTAAGATTAGTGAAGAAGTAGTTGATGAAAAAGGGAATAGCGATATTGCAAAACTAAAACCTATTTCATTTGTAGGCAATGACCATGGTTATTATGGATTAGGTGATAAGCTTGGAAATGCATTTTCTATGGGGAAGGATTTTAAAAAATAATAACAGCTAGTGTAATTATTTTACTAATGAAACTGCTGAGTAAAAGCAAGTAATAAATAATAAACACATTATTCTAAAATGAATGGTGTGTTTTTTTATGCTCAAAGTTTTTTGGAAATGGGGGGATAATTTTAAAAGTCCAAGTTAAAACCGCCCCCCATATTATATAGTAAATAACTCATAAAATAAATTCTAAAATTTTATGTTAATGTTTTATTACTTAAATAAAAATAACATCTACAAATGAATTTATTAAATCAGTCGGATCATCTAATCCTTTTTCTGGTTCTAGATGACCAGTAGAGTTAAGCTCAACAAGACCAAGAATAAATGAAGATACCATTGCGGTTAATTGTTTCGGCGATTTATTAACAGTACATTTTTGTTCATGAGCTTTTTCCAAACATTCATACAAGAGTGCAAATACTTCAATGGCTGAAATGTGCAGGGTAGGATATTGCTCCTTATTCCATTGCTTGCGGAACATTAATGGATAATGCTCTTGATTCTTTATACCAAAATCATAAAATGCATATAAGACTTCATAAACAAGTTTTTTTGGATCATTTATTTCTCCAATTAATTTTGAAATACGGTTTTTTAGCGTATCAAAATTTTCAATTACAATGGCTGCAAGTAAATCATCTTTATTTTTAAAATATACATAAACTGCACTTCTAGATAAATTCGTTTCTTTTCCAAGGTCACGCATACTAACCGAATCAACACCACTTGTATCAATCATTTGCCTTGTGACATCAATCAATTTTTGTTTTGTATCATTACTATTTTTCATATGAACCTCTTTTACCAATATATTTATAAATAATTTTACAACACTATATTGACACCGTCAATGTTAGGGATTATAATAAATTCAAGTTGACAGTGTCAATGATAAAATATGTTAACGTTACTTGCAAAGAAGGAGTGTTATTATGTTAAATGAAATTAATTTAAATAAAAAAACAATTATTATAACTGGGGGGAACTCAGGATTAGGTTATGAATGTGCTAAAAACATTGCTAAAGCTAATATTAATAATCATGTTATACTAGCTTGCCGTAATGCAGCTAAAGCAAATGATGCAGTTAATTCACTAATTAAAGAAACAAACAATAACAACATAACTTCTTTGGAACTTGACCTTGCATCCTTAGAATCAGTAAGAAATTTTGTGAGCAAATTTTCAAAATCAAATTATCCACCACTATATGCTTTAGTTTGCAATGCAGGATTAATTATGGTTGATAAAACTCATTATACTAAAGATGGCTTTGAAAGTACCTTTGGAATAAATCATCTTGGACATTTTCTACTATCCAATATGCTGCTAGAAAAGATGACTGATTCAGGTAGAATAGTCTTTGTTAGTAGTGGAACTCATGATCCATTACAAAAAACAGGGATAGCTGAGCCTGTATATGAAAATGCAAGATTATTAGCTTATCCTAAGGATGCTCATGAAAGTAAAAATATGATGACAATTGGTCAACGTCGCTACACAACTTCAAAATTATGCAATATATACTGCGCATATGAGTTATCCGAAAGAATAAAAGAACAAACTAATAAAAATATTACAGTAAATGCTTTTGATCCTGGACAGATGCCAGGTACAGGGTTTTCACGCACTTTTCCTCCTTTAATGAAATTTGTTTGTGATTATATTCTCCCTATTTTTACTTTAGTTCGTCCAAGTGCTAATACTGCTAGCAAATCAGGTAAAGCATTAGCATTACTCATAATTAATCCTGAGCTTAATGAAATTACAGGTAAATATTTTAAAGGCACAAAGGAGATAAAAACTTCGAAGCTTTCCTATAATAAAGAAAATAGAAAAGATTTATGGAGGACAAGCATTGAATTATCAAAACTAAATAAAGATGAAACAATATTAAACTTAGACTAAGAATAATTCATAGATTTCAGCTTATATATGTAAGATGAGGAAAATATCATGGACAAAAAAGGACGTACAAAAAAAGAAGTTGATGAAATCATTCGCTGGTTGACAGGATATAGACAGGAAGAGCTAGAAGCACAAATGTAAAAACAGACAGATTTTGAGACTTTCTTTAGGGAAGCTCCCACAATGAACCCTTTAAGGATCTTGAGTAAAGGGGTTGTCTGCGGTGTCCGAGTGGAAGATATTGAAGAACCAATTATGAAGGAAATTCGCTATTTGGATAAGCTAATAGATGAGTTAGCAAAGGGAAAAGCGATGGATAAGATTTTAAGAAAATAATGATTAAAAACGAAGAAACACTGATTTTATATGTAAAATATAAAATCAGCGTTTTTTTGCCAGATTAATACTCAAATAAGAAATAATTATGTATATATTCAAAGATGTTGAATAACACATATATTTATGTTGACTTATTATTGGTATCTTTATAACGAAGTCCATCGATAACAATGGACATTAATTTATTGAATCGTTCGATATCCAAATCACCTTTACGTTGCTCTATAGCAAACAGAAGACTCATCATAAGGGTAATTAAATCCTTTATATCTATATCTTCACGTACAGCCTTGGTTTGCTGAGCACTGGTGAGGAGAGTAGCAAATGTTGACTGAAAATCCTGTAGCACATCAAAATCTGTCATTCCGGTATTTAAAGCATCTTTTAACGCCTTGTTAGTAAATCCATCTTCTATGATATGTATAAAGAAATTAAAAAAAGCTTCACCTGGATCAATATTATTAATTAGAGACTTAGCTCTTTTTGTAAGCTGCTGTTTATAATTAATATTTACTGCCTCAAATAGTGCTTCTTTGTTTGGAAAATGGCGGTATACTGTACCAATGCCTACACCAGCCTGACGAGCAATTTCACTTATAGGAATTGACGTCCCTTTTTCAGAAAAAATCTTATATGCCGCATCAAGTATCTGCTCTCTATTTTGTTTTGCATCCGCTCGCAAGGATTTTGAATTATTATCATCAGGCTGCGGAATATTCTCTGTCTTGTGTACATAGCACTCTTTATTTGTCATCCAGATAACCACCTTTCTTTTTTATTTTACTTCAAAGTTTGAATATTGACAACGGAATCACCATTCCGTATAATATTTAACATAAGCGGAATGTGAGTTCCGTTTAGTTAATATTAAAAGGCGGTGTGTATTATGAATGAAGAAAATAAAAATATCAGAAGTCCAAGGGAAATATTTGAACTTGCCCAAACTATGTTTCTAAATAAGGACTTGAGCAGTTTTTCTGACTTATTTGCAAGTGATGGTATATTGGAATTGCCGTTTCATATTCAAAAATCAATGAGGTTAATTCAGGGACGTGAGAATATTCGTAATTATCTTGCGATGATGCCAGCTGCACTTTTAAAACCAATAGGATATAAATCCATGACAATACATGAGACAAGCAATCCTGAAATTATTATAGCTGAGTATGATATGTACGGTGAAGTTACGGCTAATAACAAGCCTTTTCAGAGGAGGTATCTTCAAGTTGTTGAGGTTCGTAATGGCGAAATTATAACTTTACGCGACTATTGGAATCCAATTGATACATTCGAAATACTTGATCGTTTGCCTGAGCTTTGTACTATTCTTACACAAAAGTAAAAGTGATTATTATAAGGAGAGATGTAAAATGTCAAAGGTTGTTATTTTCAACGGTAGTCCAAGAAAAAATGGGTATACCACAAAATTGTTAGAACAAGTAGCAAAAGGAGCGAAATCTAAAGGGGCCGAAATAATTGAATTTGATTTAAATGATTCTGGAATTCGTGGTTGTCAAGGATGTTTTTACTGCCGTACACATGATGGTTGCGCGGTTAAGGATTATCTACAGCCAATGTATAAGGCTATTACTGAGGCAGATGCTATTGTATTTGGTTCTCCAATCTATTATTACCAAATTACAGGTCAAGCAAAAATTTGGTTAGATCGTACATTTCCAATGGTTGGAGATAATTTTGCACCGAGACATTCTGGTAAAAAGTTAATAACGATATTCACTCAAGGTAGCCAAAATCCTGAAATGGGTGCGGAAGGCATTAAATTTGTTAATAATATGCTTGCAGCATATGGTTGGAAATTAGAGGATAGTATTCTTTGCTGTGGAACTACTAATTTTCATTCAGAAAAGCTTGGAAGGTATGATTCTAATTTAGAGCAGTTTGAGGAACTATCTTTGAGAGCATTTAAGGATGGAGAAAATCTAGTTAGGTAAATTTCAAACACACAATATCATTATTAATCAATAAAAATAAATAATAGATTTTAAAGTCGCATTATTCAAATGAATTTGCGATTTTTTATTCTTTAGTCGCTTGCGATTTTGTTCACTCTTTTTCAAATTCAAGTTTTATATTTTGAATAAAAGCAAATAATAAATCAAGACCAAGTATAAATGCTAAGAAAAAAGTTATAGTTGACAATTAGTCTAATTAGACTATAATATGTAGTGATGTTAGTCTAATTAGACTGATGATAAATAGAAATGTATTGTCAATATCCGTTAATATATTAAATAAGTAAGTATTTAACATTTATTGAGAACTGTAAGCATTTCATAATAAAGATTAAACAAAAGAAAGGATGAAAAAAATGATTAAATCGTTTTTAATGATAGGACAGTCAAATATGGCTGGGCGTGGATTTATTCATGAGGTACCCCCAATTTATAATGAAAGAATACAAATGTTGCGTAATGGTAGATGGCAGATGATGACGGAGCCAATTAATTATGACAGGCCTGTTTCAGGAATAAGTCTTGCCGGTTCATTTGCAGATGCATGGAGTCGTCAAAATCAAGAAGATACTATTGGTTTAATTCCTTGTGCTGAAGGTGGAAGCACACTGGATGAGTGGGCTGTAGACGGAGTACTTTTTAGACATGCTGTAACTGAAGCTAAATTTGCTATGGAAAGTAGTGAACTCACAGGAATTCTATGGCATCAAGGAGAAAGTGATAGTGTTAATGGTAACTATAAAGTATATTATAATAAATTACTTTTAATTATTGAGGCTTTTAGAAAAGAGTTGAATGCTCCAGATATTCCAATTATTATTGGTGGATTAGGAGAATTTTTAGGTAAAGAAGGATTTGGGAAAAGTTGCACTGAATATAAATTCATTAATGAAGAGTTACAAAAGTTTGCTTTTGAACAAGATAATTGTTTCTTTGTTACAGCATCAGGTTTAACTTCTAATCCTGATGGTATTCATATTGATGCAATTTCTCAAAGAAAATTTGGTTTACGTTATTTCGAGGCCTTTTCTAATAGACAACATGTATTGAAGCCATTAATTAACGAAGATGAGTTGCTGAATTTAAATAATGCTAGAACACATACTAAAAATGAAAAGATATATATAAAAAGTATGGAGTTTGCATTAGGAAAAATATCATATGAGGAATTTGTATCTCAATTCATGCAAACCAACAATGATTAAATCTTATAATTATGAAATAATAGTTAATATAATTTTGATGAAGAGCATAAAGGAGGTGTTTTTTTGATACCATTACTAATTTTAGGTTTATTAAAACAAAACCCTGGTTCTTATGGATACGAATTATTAGCCTTAATGGAAGAGAGACACTATAAATATATAGCAAATTTCACTAAAGGCTCATTCTACTACAATCTTCAACAATTAGAAGAAAAAAAATATATTAAAAAAGTTAACAAATCAGACAATACTAGGGAGACTAATAATTACATTATAACTGAACTAGGAGATAAGGAATTTCAAAAATTAATGTATAAGTATGGATCTAAGACAGATTATATAAACTTATCTTTTTATGCAGCAATGCTATTTGCTGATGAATATAAAAGCGAGGATCTAACAAAACTAATAGAAATACAAATTGAACAAACTAAAAAGAAAATTTCTTTATTAGAACAATCTCTTGAGCATGATGAAACTATTTCTACATATTTTAGAAAAATGTTGGAGAATTCTCATTCGCATCATTTAGTAAATGTAAAGTGGTTTGAAGGACTATTAAAAGATATAAGAAATGAAAATTGATTTAAGGGGATATCTGTTATTTAGAAATTAGAGAGGAAAGAACGATAAACCAAGTATTTAAGGGATATTTTATAGAAAAGTATGGGTGTGTTTTCTGCTTGAAGGTCATTAAGGGAAACAGAAACACACTTATTTTTTTATCCTCGGGAATAAACCTTTTAGCATTTTGTATATATTAATATGCTCTCATAGATAATTTTTTAACGTTTAAGAAGAGAAGAATATTTCAAGACATAAATTTGAACATTAAGAACTTTTTCATAGAATTCTTTTATTTAACAGCTTTCATCCCATTCATAATAAAGCTAATCGTTTTTTCAATATTATATTCTTTATCATTCTTACTAAAATAGCAATATTGAGCACAACTATATACTGATGAGGAAATTAGTTTGACTAATATATTTGTGTCTTTAGAATCTAACTCATTTCTAGCTACCATACTATTTAATATTCTTTCAATAAGATTGTCTATTTTATATTTTAATAAATTATCTACAGTAGAAGCTATAGATGTAGAATCAATTTTACGCTTTTGATAAAATGAAATATTGTATTCATAAAGGAAGAAGATAAGTTCCTTTATAATTTCTTCATTTAAACACGTAGCGCTTAAAATTTCTATTGGTAACATTTCTTCAAAACAATCTATAACAAGTTCTTCTAGCAAAATATACTTATCTAAATAATGAGCATAAAAAGTTGCTCTATTTATAGTTGCCTTTGTTGTAATATCTTTAATTGTTATATATTTAAAATCTTTTTCTTCAAGTAATTGGACAAACGACTCTTTAATCAAACTTTTAGTTCTTACTGCCCTTGGATCTTTTTCATTCATAATTTATCATTAATCTCCTTTGACAAAACAACAGATTTAATAAAATGTTGTTTATACAACATAGCTAAAAATCTATTGGTTGTAGCTTTATGAGTAATCAAATATTATATTAACATACACTTATATTTTAAACAACACATGTTTAATAGGAGGAAATATAATGAAAATTTTAATGATAGGTAGAGGCGTAATTTCAACACAATATGGATGGGCTTTAGAAAAAGCAGGTAATGATGTGACATTTTATGTGCGCCAAGGAAGAATCAATCAGTATGGTGATATAGTGAATTTAAAAATATTAGATGGCAGAAAGAACAAAAAAGGTGATTTAGTAAATACCGCTTGGAAAATTAAAATGATAGAAGAATTGTCATCTAACCATGATTTTGATTTGATTATGATAAGCGTAAATCATAATCAATTAAGTACTATAATAAATTGGTTAGAACCACTTGTTAAAAATTCAACTGTTCTAATATTTAATAATATTATTAATGAGCCTTTAAACTCAATTGGATCAATTCCTAAAGAACAAGTTGTTTGGGGATTCCCAGGAGCTGGCGGATCTTTTATAAATAAAAACACGTTAGATGGTGGGTTCATGAAAAACATATTTATGGGCTTCATTGACAATACTACTAATAAAGCTAGATATGATATGGTAACTCGACTATTTAAAAATGCAGGTTTTGGTATTTCTGAACAGAAAGATATGCGTAATTGGCTATGGTTTCATGTAATTACTAACGCAAGCATGATGGCAGCAGCCTCAAAAGTAGGTTCGCTTAATAATCTATTTGATTCTGCAAATGCCCTTAAAGATTTTGCTTTAATATTAAGGGAACTTACACCATTGATGGCAGCTAAGGGCTCTAAGGTTAGTACAATAATAAATATCGCAGTGAATTTACCTGCAGGTATTGTGGCTTTTGTAATGAAATTAGCATTAGCTGAAGGTAATCTGCCAAGAGAAATAATGAGAAGTGCTAGTGGGAGTGAAAATCTAAAAGCTGAAAGTAATGTAATATTTGTGCGCGATACTCTTGCTGAAGCACGTAGACTTGGGATATCACTTCCTAGGCTTGAATCTTTAGAGTCACCTATTTATAAATAATTTTAGTGCTTTTTAAACAAAAATAACTAGACAGTTTTTTGGTTCATGTAAATTTTAAATTGAGGTATAAAATGTTTGAAGGATATGACGAAACTAAAATACCTGAATACTATAAATCTGGTAATCCTAATCAAGAATTAGATACGGCCGATTTTCCGTATTATATACTTGAATATAAATACGTATTAATAGAAAACACTGGAACTATTAAAGAAAAGAGCCTCTAATTGGTATGATTCATCTATATTACTTATTTATAAATTCAGAAATTGTCTTTGCCATATAGTCATCACTTTGCCCCATCCCACCTTTAGCCCATTCGATTAATACATTATATAATCCACCGGCCATATAATCAATCCAAAATTTATGCTGATCTGGAAGAAGTGAATCTTTGCAGAGAATCCTTTGGGATAGTTCATAAAAAGATTCAATACATTTTTCAAGAAGTATGTTAATTAAATTGGAATTAATTAAATTAGAAATTAACTTCTCATGTTTTCTAAAATAGGAAAAGTATAAGCGTAAATTCTCATAATTGTCTAGTTTTTCTTTCTGCATTACTTCCTTAGAATATTCTTTTAAGAGTTCATCAATGTATGTGGTAATAATATCTTCCTTTATATTATAATTTCTATAAAAAGCCATTCGAGAAACTCCAGCTTTTTTTGCTATTTCTGTAATAGAGATTTCTTTAAAATTCTTTTTTTTCATTAAAATCATAAGTGCAGTGAAAATACTTTCTTTTGTTATTATATTTTGTATATTAGCGGCTTTATTTACCATAACAATATCCTTTCTTTTGTAACGTTTGCTCTATCTTCTATTGAAATATTCTTTTGCCCCAATTATACTATACTCAAATAAGCGTTACAATTGTAACGGTGAAATTTGAGGAGGATATTATGAAAATTTTATATTTCACAGCAACAGGAAATAGTCTATATATAGCAAAAAGTCTTGGAAGCGATTATTATTCAATTCCTAAATTAATAAAAGAAGGTAAATATGATTTTGAAGATAAAAAAATTGGGATTATATTTCCAATTTATAATAGCGGAGTTCCTAAAATAGTTGAAGAATTTTTAAATAAAGCAAAATTTAAGAGTAAATATATTTTTGGAATAGCAACTTATGGAATGTATGCTGGTGCAGCAACAAGACACCTTTTAGAAATTGGTAATAGAAATAGAATTGAATTTTCTTATATTAACGAGATAGTTATGATTGATAACTACCTTCCAGGATTTGATATAAATAAGGAGCTAGAAAAAGAACCTAAGAAAAAGATAGGAGAGAACTTAGAAAAAATAATTAAAGATATTAATGAAGAAAAGAAATATATTAAAAAACATTCTTTTATTTCTAGTGGTCTTAGAATACTAAGTGAAAAATTATTTTATGATGATCAATTTGAAAAGAATTTTACTGTAGAAAATACTTGTACTGGCTGCAAAACTTGTGAAAAAGTGTGCCCTGTAAATAATATAAAAGTAGATAAGAAACCCTTATTTATGAATAATTGTCAGAGATGTTTAGCATGTACTAATAATTGTCCACATAATGCAATAAGAGTTAAAAAGGAAAAAAGTAAGACTAGATTTATTAATCAAAATGTTACATTGAAGGAAATAATAAATGCAAACAATTAATCTGTCTTCTTTCATTATTTTATTTTTAATATATTATATGTCATGAAAATTATTATGACTTATAATTAATTATATATCAAACAATAATAACAATAAAACAGGTGAAAATCAAAATGTCTTAGACAATTAGGGAGGCTTTAATGTGAAAAGAAAGATAATTTTAAATCTGGCAATAAGTCTTGATGGATATATAGCCTCAGAAGATGGTGGATATGATTGGATAGTTGGACATGGAGATAATACATTAAATACTGAAAATAAATTTGATTTTGATAAATTCCTAGAAGGTATAGATATAGTAGTTATGGGTAAAAATTGCTATGACCAAGATATGCATAATGATTATAGAAATAAAAAAGTATATGTAGCAACATCTCAAAAACTTCAAAATCAAGATAATCTTCATTTTATTAGCGGAGATATTGTTAAAATAATACAAGAAGAAAAAGAAAAGGACGGCAAAGATATCTACTTATTTGGTGGTGGAGGTCTTGTAGATAATTTTATTAAAGCCGATATTATTGATGGATTTATAGTAGGAATAATTCCAATTGTATTAGGAAAAGGAAGACCTTTATTTTTAGAAAATAATCCAACAATAAAGCTTCATCTAGATGGGTTTTTTGTGGAGAACGGTATTACTATATTAAAATATACAAAAAGAAAAACAGAAGATTGTTAATTGAAGATAAAAAACTATGAAGAGAGTTTTTAGATGTTATATTTACAAAAACAGGTTTTTATTGTAGAATGTATTAAAAGCAATGAAAAGAAGAGTAGATAAAATAATTCGTTTTCAGAGAGCTCTAGATGGTGGGATTGAGCAATGGATTTTTATTGAAGAAGGTCTTGGAGCTGCACACTGAGTCTATTTTATCCGATAGCTAGTAATCCGTAATACTCTCTCACATATAGGTGGAAGATAACGGCTACGTGCTCTTGGACAGGGTACCCATTGAGGGTATAAATTAAACTAGAATTCAGATGGGGATAAAAACCCAGCATGAATCAAGTTTTACTTAATAGAGGTAGGATGTGACGGAATACCCCGTTATAGGTATAGAGTATCTCATTTTTGATGTACTTGAAGAGGTGTATACGGCAACGCATACATAAACTGAGGTGGTACCACGAATTTATAACTTTCGTCCTCAAGATTAGAAATCTTGGAGGTGAAGGTTTTTTTATTTGTATTAAGGCAATATCAGAAGAATAACAAGTAAATCCGCTTTCTTGCCTGATAAAAAACTTAAGGCAAAATTGAAAGTGATATTTTCTTTTATATGCCTAAATTAATCAATAAATAAGTAAAGGTGGTAACAAAAATGTATGAGCAATATGAAAATTTAAATGAATTAGAAAATATAATGACAAATGCAAATGAATTTATAGTGGAGAGAATAAAAAAGTTAAATAAACTTAGTGAGTTAGGAATAAATCCATATCCTTATAATTACGATTTTAACAAAAAAACTTATACAAAAGAGATATGTGATAATTTTGATACTATTGATGAAAGTAAAGTATTTTCTTTAGCAGGAAGAATAATGTTTCTTAGAAGAATGGGAAATGCAACTTTTGCTAACATAGTAGATGAAAGAGGAAATATACAAATATTTTTTAGTAAAAAGTTAATTGGAAATGAAAATTATAATGTTTTAAAATTAATAGATGTCGGCGATATTATTGGGGTAGAGGGAAGTGTATTTAAGACTCAGACGGGAGAAATAACTATTAGAGCAAACAAATTTGAATTGTTATCTAAATCAATAAGAACCCTTCCTGAAAAATATCATGGAATTCAAGATTCAGATTTAAGACAAAGACATAGATCTTTAGATATGATAATGAATTCAGACGTTAAGGAAAGACTCATAAAACGTTCTAAAGCAATTACTGCAATTAGAGAATATTTGAATGATATGAATTTTATTGAATGCGATACTCCTGTACTTGATACTAAATATGGTGGAGGAGAAGCAAAACCATTTAAAACTTTTGTTAATGATTTAGATTGTGAAGTATATATGAATGTCTCTCCAGAATTATATTTGAAAAGACTTATTGTTGGAGGAATAGAAAGGGTTTATACATTTGCAAGATCTTTTAGAAATGAAGGAATTGATAGAACACATTATCCAGAATTTACTCTAATGGAATGTTATATGTCTTATGCAGACTATGAAGATATGATGAGAATTATGGAAGGAATATATGAATATGTGTTTATGTCTGTTAATGGCTCTACTAAAATAAAATATGGTGAAGAAGAAATTGATTTTAAAGCTCCATGGAAGAGAGAAACTATGTGTAATCTTGTAAAACAAGATACAGGTATTGATGTAGAGAATTTAACTAAAGAAGAAATTATAAGTAAAATAAAAGAGAATTCTCTTTTGATTGAAGAGCAAAATGAAGGTTTAAATATAAATGAAGTTTCTAAAGGAGAATTAATAACAAATCTTTTTGAAGCATATAGCGAGAAGAAATTAATACAACCTACTTTTGTTATAGACTTTCCAAAAGAATCATCACCACTTTGTAAAGTTCATAGGGAAAATCCAGATCTAATTGAAAGATTTGAACCATATGCCTATGGAGTAGAGCTTGGAAATGCTTATTCAGAATTAAATGATCCATTAAGGCAGCGTATATTATTACATGACCAAGCTGAAAAATTAAGAGGAGGACTAGAAACAGCAAGTCCAATGGATGAAGAATTTGCTATAGCTATTGATACAGCAATGCCACCAACTGGAGGTCTAGGTATCGGTATTGATAGAATGATAATGTTTCTAACTGGATCAAATACAATAAAAGATGTTATTGCCTTTCCTTTAGTTAAAAGATAAAAATAAAAATACTACAGATATCCAAACTTATGAGCATAGCTCGCCGAAATAAGAATTATGCTGTTGTTCCAGTTTCTAAGGAATTATGATGGATGATTCTAAGATTACAAGTTGCACGCAAGATGCTAGCCTCAAAGGCGAGCGCTCACAGAGAAAGTTCGAAGAACGAAATGTAAAATTTCGATTCTCACTTTTTGAACTAGCATATTTGGAACAACTTGTAATCTAAGAATAATAACCATCAAATTCCTAATGAAACATTTCATATTATGACCCTTGTGGTTACAAAAGCATAATCCTTATTTCTAGTTGGAATATATTTCATAGTGTGGATTTGGCTTATAATTAGTTTGTTTTATAGAGAAACAAGAATAAAAACAAGTATATATTATAATAATGGACTTAAATAATTAACTGGAATACTTAGAGCAATAAGAGCTTTGGGTATTCCTTTTTTTTATTTTTATGAATGTACTAAGCAATAGGGAGCAAGAATTTTCATAAGGCTTTGTAAAATTTAGAGAGATATTTAAAACAAGCTCAAAACATTTAGTCAATATTCTTATATGGTAAAGAATATATATTCTCCACCATATATATTCTTCAGAATACTAGAATATATATTCTGATATTCTGAAGAATATGCTTGAATAATGCGGGTTTGAAGGTTGGTTGGTTAAAAAGTTCGATTTTTATGTGGTTTAAGATAGGAAAATACGTCTTAAATATTAGTAGAGAAAAATTTTAATATAGTAATAAAATTATGGAATGCATTTGTTAAATGATTAGGGGTGAAATAAAAATTGAATTAAAAAGAGAAAAGACTTTTGTAAAAAGCAGATGGCTCTGTAATTTTTATTATAAAGTTGGATTGATAGCAATGGTTATTTTTTCAATAAACGTAGGTGGCGCACTGTCTTTGCATTACATTTTATTGGCATAGGGCTTATGATAGTGGAAAAAGTTTGTGAATTTAATTAGCATTGATATTATGAAAAAAGTAAATTATTGTATCAAGAATTAAGATATTCGTAGTTATTTGGGGAAACTGTCCGTAGTTAGTGGGCTCATCTATTTTTATTTTCAAAAATGACTTTGCATGAATTGGGAGTATAAAAAAGAAACCGCCATTTCTGGCGGAAGAGTATCTATTGATTCTGGTTTCTACATTTAGCTGGGAGTTTACCTTACACCTTACCATAGCAGGATACTATCAAAGAAACCAGATTAGAGTTTTATTTTACTATATTAAAAGTTCCTTCTTTTCTAGGTGCTGCTTTAGTTTCTTCTTTACTGTTATAGCCCAAAACAGCAGTACCAAACACCGCATAATCTTCAGGAACACCTAGTTCTGTAAGTACGCTTTTAACTTTAGGATCTTCTCCAGTAATAGCTAATATATGAATCCAGCAAGATCCAATATTAAGTGAATGAGCAGCTAATAACATATTTTCAAGTGCTGCTGCACAGTCAGATTCTCCTGAAGGCATTTTTTTATCATGTGATGTGATTACTATAGTAGGCGCATTATAAAATGGATTAAAATTAGGATTTTCTCCCATCTTTCTATATTGTTCTATAGAAGATTTTAACATAGCTTCTTTTATTGCAGAAATTAGCTTTTCAATCTTTTCTTTATTTTGAACTGCTGTGAAATGCCAGCCTTGTTTGCCCATAGCTGTTGGAGCAAATTGGGCAGCCTCTAAAACAGTATTTAAGTCCGCATCAGAAATTTGATCTTCTTTATAAGTTCTTATACTTCTTCTTGTTAAGATATTTTGAATTATTTCATTCATAGTTTTTCTCCTTTCAATTTAAAAGACATTTTAATTTAATCTTTATATTTACTAAATGGTAATGAATATATAAGATTTTTGCTTAATAAAAAAACATCATCACCTTTGACTAATACATAAATTAAATTTATAATTAATCTATAAAAAGTTAAATGTAATTTATAAAGTAATATAATGATATCAATATGTGTATCATATGTCTAATTAATATTTTTCATTGAATCAATAACTAAAAGTTATAGATTATTATTAATGCTTTATAACTTAAAATATTATAAATTAAGGAGTGCATTTATGAACTGGCAGCAATTAGAATATTTTAAAACTGTAGCGGAAACACAGAATTTTACATCAGCAGCTAATTTGCTTTCCGTAACACAGCCAGCCTTGAGTAAAGCTATTTCAAAATTAGAAGAAGAGCTAAATGTGCCATTATTTGAAAAAAATGGACGCAATATAAAATTAACTCGTTTTGGCAGTATGTTTTTAATACATGCTAACGCTGCAATAAATGAGATTAGTAAAGGAATTCAGGAATTACAGGATATAATTAATCCTATGGCAGGCACAGTTTCCATATCTTCACTTTACACTATTGGAACACATTTTATTCCTTCGATTATAAGTGAATTTTTGAAGGAAAGTCCAAATACAAAATTTGAATTTGGGATTCAATCAACTTTTAATATTTTAAAAGGCCTTAAGGATGGTAAGTTTGATTTTGGTTTTTATGATGAATTTGAAGATATTAAAAGGTATGAAGAAATAGAGTCAGTTCCTATAAAAAATGAGGAGCTTGTTCTCATAGTCCCTAAAAATCATCATCTTGCTGATAAAACAGAAGTATTTCTAAAAGGCTTAAAAGAAGAATCGTTTGTGTTTTTTTCAGAAGGAATCAAAGGAAAAATGTGTTCTATTTTCGAAAGCATTGGTTTTGTTCCAAAAACATCTATAGAATATAATGAAAGCAGTATGGTGGTAACAGGTTTTGTTAGTGCAGGTCTTGGTATTTCTATAGTTCCTAACACCCCAAATTTAATAACAGAAGAAGTATCAGTATTAAAAATAAAAGAACCCAATTGCTATAGAACTGTGCATATGGGATGGTTGAAGAATGGATATATGACTCCTTCAGCTAAAATATTTAAAGATTTTGTTATTGAGGCCTCCTCAAAAATCAATATTTAATAAGATTTGCATTAAAGTATAGTTATTAGACTTACGGTAACCATGTCATAAATAAAATACAATTTCTAATTATTAATATAATTGGATGTGCTGTAGTGGCTCCAAATTAGGCTAGTAATGATTAGATTGCAATGTTAAGGGGGAGGGGAGAATTTCTTATGGAAATACACAATCATAATTTGAATATTCATTACTCATCACCAGATTCTATATGGGATAAATTAGCTGAATTATATTCTGAAATGCCAGGATGGAGCGGTTTTATTGATGGAATTCCTCATTGGTATGCACAAGATAATGGCAAAAGAATAATTACTGCTTCAGTTGAACCTAGTGGGCTGCAATTCTATGCTGAAATGCAACAAGAAGAATGGGATAAATGGCTTGAACTATTTAAGATGAATGGTTCAGCAACATTAGGTTTTGAAATAGGGGAACCAGAAGATGGATTTGAGTTTCATAGCTATAGTTAATCAGTTTTGAAAAAGAGTGCAACGAAGGAAGTATTGGAGATATTAATGATAGTGATTGGACAGTAAATGCAGGTGCTTTTACGATGTTGAGTCCAATAGAAAAAGTATAAAATACGGGATAAATAGTATCAAAGAGATTATAGTACAAGATAAATGAATCTAAAACCCAAATATGATGAGTTAAAATTTTTAGTCCTTGACTTTCTGAGAAGAATTGTTGAGGACTTTATTTATTTGCAGTCTAATACTTTGACTATACTTTATAAAAGAATGGTTAAACTTAAAGAAGAAAAACATTCCTAGTATAAAATTTATAACAAGTTACATATTTAGTACATTGTAATTTATGGTGGAGTGTGGTATATTGACATCATAAGTTACAGAAATATATTAATGTAACTTGTAATGCTTGATCAGAACTTTAACAGAGTTTGAGCAAGTAATTACGATTAGCCATAACTATATTGGACATAGTTTGGGTGATTGGACATGATTTTTTGTTTAAAATGAAGCAACCATTAAAAGGTTTATATCTAAGATAAATAAAAAATATGATATGACAATGGATAAATTAAGTGAGGAGAATATGAAAGCTCCTTCAAGGAATAGCTAATAATAGTGATTTTTGATAATAACTATACAAAATAATCATATGGATCATATTGATTATAACAAATAAGGAGGTAATTGAAATTGAAAAGTGTTATTTATTATTTTACAGGAACAGGAAACAACTTACAGGTAGCTAAAAAAATAGCTGAGGCATTACCGGATTGCAAGTTGGTATCCATGGGTAAAGGTGAACATGACAGCAATGAAGTGTATGATTATATCGGTTTTGTATATCCTACATATGCCTTGAATTTGCCACGAAGAGTAACACAATTTATAAGCGAAATGTCGCTTGAAAAAAGTAAAAACGCATATTTTTTTGCTGTGACTGGATGCGGCAATATAAGTGGTGTTGCGTTAACTGTCCCTGCCAAAATTTTAGCAAAAAAAGGTGTGACACTTAATTTTGCAGAGAAAATTATTATGGTTGAAAATTATGTCGCGATGTATAAAATGAACGAGAGAAATCCAGAGAAATATCAAATTGCTACTGATAATATACCTGCATTAGTACAAAAGATAGTAGCTAAAACACAGCAGCCAGTGGGTAAGGTGAACGAGCCCCTTAATATATCGACTGCTATTGGTCAAAAATTAATATATGCCAGAAAAGACAAAGGTTTTAATGTTTCCGATGCTTGCACAGGCTGTAGAACATGTGAGGCAGTTTGTCCTGTTTCCAACATAGTAATGAAAAACAAAAAGCCGAGTTTTAAGCACAATTGCGAACAATGTATGGCGTGCGTTCAATGGTGCCCAAAGCAGGCTATTAACTATAAGAATAAGACACAAAGCAGGGGACGTTATACTAATCCTAGTATTAGTTTGAAAGAATTAATAGATGGCAATAAATAGAAAGTAAGAATTAAAACTGAGATATATTTTGAAAAATTAAGATTAAAATATGATTTGATATTTGCTTATAAAAATCTAATAAGAAATATATTGATATTGATTTTTGATATATAATAATTCGCGGTAACTCAATGAGTTACCGCGAATTTTAAAATACACTAATATTTCTATTCCAAACCAGTATAGTTTGGACTTAGACAGTAAAATCAGTGGAAAAAGCAAGCCTTTTTTGTGATTCAAGTTCTTTAAGACGATCAGATAGTGCTTGATGAATTGAATCATAGGCATCACTACCGATAGTAATTCTTTTTGGAGCATCTTGCTGGTCTACACTGTAAATCATGGCTTTGACCATTTTTGCTGGATCACCAATAGAAACAATTGATTCATCTTCAAGGATACGCCTTTTTAATATAAATAATAAGAAACTTTATTTAGGAGCGTTTGCAGGAAAAGCAGATGAGAAACTTCTGGATTTATTTATAAGGCTTTAAAAATGGAAAGCCACCACTTAGAGATATAAGAGATTTGAGAAAAGGCTTTGGAACTGATATATTAGAAAATGGTATATGAATGCAAGATAATTAGTAAAAATAGTGTCTTTTGAAAATTGAACAATATGATACTTGTAATATATGTTATAATTAGGAATATATTTGTTGGAATTGGGTTACGAGAATACCTTTTGAATTACTGGGGGGATTTGTATGCAAATTAATTCTACAGCAATTAATTTTATGTCAGTACTTATTAAGTTTATTTGTATTGCAGTGGTAGTAGCGATAGTAATGGCAATGATTAAAGGGGTAAAAGAGCTTCGGAAATCTATAAGTAGAAATAAACAAATGGATAAAGAGCTAGGTCATATTTTAAATGAAGTAGATAAAGAAAAGAATGGGAATATAATTATTAAGATTATAACAATAATTATTAATATGACATTTTGTTTAATATTTCCATTAAGTTTGCTTGGAGCAATGGTTTCACCTATGGCATTTGATTCACCAGGTTCGACGGAAAGCATATATACATGGATATTTTTCCTATCCACTTTCTCGCTTCCAGCAGTCATATTAATATCAGTAATGATATCATTTTTTCTTTTATTCAAATCAAAATTATATAATAAAGCAATTATAGTTAGCTTAGCGCCAATAATTTATTTTGCTGCTATTTTTCTTCTTTTTAACACATAAAATTTTTTTGTTAAATTTTTTTGTTAAATTTTCTTTATATTATGAATTTGTACAAATTTACGCAGTATAAGAAATTGTTATGAAGAAAATATATGAAAAAGAAAAATATTCAAAGAGTAAGTGCTTTAATTATATTAGCTCTTATTATATTTTTATTTAGACCTGAAATATACACCAGGCATAAATGGAAGTGAAAGTATTAGTAAATTAGTTAGTATTAGGGCTGGAGATTAAAATTAGACATTTTATATTAGATTACATATTAACTTAATTGAGGTGAAAGTTATGTTTAAATGCCCGCATTGTAAATTTAAAACCATTACTCTTTGGAAAAAGGTTGGTGGTGATTCTCGTTTCACAAAACGTATCACATGTCCATATTGTTTTCGTAAAAGTAAACTGCCATGGTGGAGCTTTTTTGTACAAATGATATTCTTTGCTTCTGCCATACCTATTTTTGAAGATAGTAATTTTCGTTTAATAAGTGCTTTTGGGATTGTGATTTACTCAATGATTGTTATTGTCGTAATACCTGCATTGTTTCCATTAAAAAAATTAAAATGATTAAGTAAGTTTCAATACTATAATCATGCTAATAACAAAATGTTACTTAAAAAGTGCTGCAATTGTAAATTTTAAATTACCAAATATAAATGGGATGGTGTACAAAATGAATCGAGAAAGTATAGAAAATTTAATTATCAAGGGATTGATATTAGTTGGAGTTCTAGCAATATTTCCAATGGGTGCAGATGCTGAATGGAAAAAAGATAATAACGGATGGTGGTATACAGAAGGAAGCTCATGGTCAAGTGGCTGGAAGTTTATTAATAATAACTGGTACTATTTTGATAGCAACGGATATATGAAAACAGGATGGGTAAAAGATAAAAATAATTGGTATTATTTATATAATAATGGAGTAATGGCTAAAAATACTAGTGTTGGCGGTTATGAAGTGAATGCTGATGGAGCATGGATTCAAATGAAAGAAAACAATTCGTCAAGCGATATTGTAAATTCAACAGATGTTAACAATAACAACACTACTGAAAATATTGACCAAGCTGTAAGCGAAGCCATAAAAAGTAGAGGGACAAATTATCTAAGGGGAGAAGCGGCTACAGAAGGGCACATAGTTTTAGATGTTGAAGAAAAAGATAATATCGCGAAAGTTTACACTATTTCAAGTTTTGGTTATTTTGGCTTTGAAAATGGGATTTTCACAGAAATCAGTGGAAGTGGAGCTATTCCTACGGTAATGACATTTTCTAAAAATTCAAATGGTGGCTATTCATTAATCGAATATAAAGAACCTGAAGATGGAGAAGAATGTGAAAATTCTATAAAACAGATGTTTCCAGAGAAGTTATGGGACAAGGTTTTAAAAGGTCAGGAAAGCTATTCGCAGCTTGTAGAATCAAAAGAGAAAGAGGCTAAAGAATACCTAAAACAAATTGGTAGAACTGCTGAGGTGAGCTCAAAATATGTTGAAAAGAAACGTCCTAATATTAATGTTACAGCAGAAAATAAACTATTTGTATACTGGGGGAAGAATGATTCATTTCTAAATCACTGTCCTTATTGGATAGGAACAAAAGAGCGTATTGAAAATGGTGTAAGGCTAATTTATGAAACATCTCAAAGTAAAAGCGCTGATGGATATGATGTAATCACTTTTAAAGAGACGAAATCAGATGGAACAGTTGTTGAAGAACGCAGCTATAAAATAGTAGGAGATGAACCAGAGCTTCAGTAGAAATTGTAGAATGCTCTGGCAAATAATAAGCTTGTAACACTATACAATAATTTTTAAAGCAAAAATTAAAAGTGGATTTTACAGAAATGTACTATAACTTATTCGTTATAGTAAATTAATGGTCTTAATATAGAGTATTGGGGTGTATTATATGAGTAAAGCTTTACTCTTTAACAAAGTTATTTATTTAGTGTTTTTTATATGTACAATAATTACATTTATTATTGTTTATAGCAACATAGATAATAGTATGGCCTCAAAATTTGTAATTGGCTATGCTGTGTTTGCTCTATTTATGTTATTGTATGTGCCTATAATCACTTTATTTAATGCAAGAAAACTGAAATGGGATTATCTTAGAAAAGTATTAAATAAATTTGTTATTATGTTTGCAACATTTTTTGTACTTAATTGCACTTTTGATTACATCTTTAAAAGTCCTAATGTAGACATACTTAATGCTGCTTCTCATGCAGTGGGTTTATCTTTTGGGTTAGCTTTTGTAGATGTTACATTTTTAGAAAGAAGAAAAAATACAGTGAAATTTAAATGAACTTGAGTAAATAATATAGATTTTTTTGTTAACAGGACTTAGAATTCGAAGAGATATTTAATAAACGAATTCGATTTTAGCGACAATTGTATAATCACGATTAGCTCATCAATGCTTTTTCTAAAGTCTGTTATTCCATATGCAATATAAATTATATTAACTTTATTAAAAATGAGCTACAATTTAGACTTTAATTATTATTTGGATAAATAAACGGCATTGTTAAAATCTACATTAATTTTAACAATGGCCGTTTGTACTTGTCTATCCGTTAATTTTTTATTATTATGAAATATTCCTCAAATTAGTGCAAAATACAATTCTATAATTTAATTGTTATCTTATGTAATAGTAAAAAGTACTTTGGGTAAGTACAAAATCAATTTTTTGAAGATATATTAATAATATTATATATTTAGATCACTAATTTAGTATATTAATTAGAGTACCCAAATTTTCAATTGAGATAACAACTCTATCTCCTGATTTTAGCCAGTTTTGTTTATCTTTTGGACGCCCTGCAATTACACCGCTCGGTGTTCCAGTAAAAATTAGATCACCAGGCTTTAATGTCATGAATTGAGAGATATAGCTTACTATTGTTGCACAATCAAAAATCATATTTTTAGTATTTCCTAATTGACATACCTTTTCATTTACTTCGCATCGAATTTCTAAATTGTTAGCATCAATTTCATCGGCTGTTACTAAATATGGTCCAATAGGCGCAAAATTATTACAAGTTTTGCCTAACAACCATTGACTTGTACGAAGTTGAAGATCACGTGCGCTTAAATCATTACCGATAGTATACCCAAAAACATAAGAAAGAGCCTCATCTTTCGCAACATTAAACGCTTCTTTACCAATAATAATAACTAATTCAGCCTCATAATCAAATTTTTCAGCATTTTTCGGAAGTTGGATTATTTGTTTATTGGCGGCGAGAGAATTATTAAATTTGCTAAATATGAGAGGGTATATTGGAAGTTCTAATTTACATTCCTTACCATGTTCTTTATAGTTTCCGCCTACACAGAGTATTTTTTCAGGGCTTAGTACGCATGGTGCATATTCAATATTTTCTTCTTCTATAGTCGGAGTTGATATTTCTAATAAATTTGATAATAACTTTAATTTGTTTTCTCCACTTTTAATAAGTTCTTCAATTGTAGTAGGTATATTTGTGTTATTATTTGCTAGTTTTTTTACATCGACAATGCCTCGACTAGTTTTTATTCCTAAAAGAATTTCATTATTAATCTTATAATTTATAAATTTCATTTATCTCATCCCCATTTCAAAATTATATATAATTATAATATAAAAATACAAAATTTGAAATAAAAGTTAAAATAATATAAAATCGATAATAATTAATTTTTAAGTTAATGGTTTTGCAGTTGAATAAAAAAACAGATTATTAGGATGTTTTCAATCTTAAAAAATGGTTCAATTGCCAAGTAGATGGGCATATTTATATAAACTATAGTAAAATATAACTTTTTCTTATTATAAAGTTAGATATGAGCAGCCATAGGAAAAGTATTAAGATTTTTGTATTTTTTTAGTACCGCCATAATACTCATAATCTTCATGTTTTAATAAAGTTTTTATCATATGAGCCCATTCTGTTGGTTCTTTGAATAATAATTCTTCATGATTGAGTCCTACAATTCCAATAATCTGAGAATTTGGGAAGTGTTGTTGATATCGCTTTACTAGTTTCCTCTCATTTTCTTCAGTTCCATAGATACAATAAATTTGAGTTTTTCTGGGTATGATATCCAAAGCAATTGGCGTGATTAAATCAGTATAAAACTCTGTATAAAGAGTTTCATATGTTATTTTATTATAAATTTTATCGTGTAATTCATTTAAGTATCTATCAATTTTTTTGAATTTCACAAACGGTGCAAAAGGTTTGCTTATTTTACCTGTTTTAGCAAACTTGTAGGCCATTGGTATTATAAGTTTACAAAAAATCATTGCTGGAAATTTTGCCATTTGATCAAAATCTGTACTTCCTGTTATAGCATAATCTATGCAGATATTTTCTCTTTCAAGCAATTTTCCTACAATAGATCCTCCAATAGAGGAGCCATAGATACCATATATTTTACCGTTATATTCCTTTTGAATATAGCCTTCTAGTTTGTGGGTTTCATCACTAATGGAAATCATTTCTGTAGGATCACTTTCGTCATGTCCATCCATAGCCACACAAATAATGTGATATTCATCGGTTAATTCTTTAATCACGTTCCCAAAGCTAAGTTGCCAATGGCTACCTGTTCCATGTATTAAAAACACAGTTGGATTTTTTGTGCTACCAAATTTATAATATTTCATGCTAGATTTCCTCTCATTTTTTTATACTATAATATTGGCTTAACACCAAATATGTTCATATATGTAATTTCGAATTTGATTTCTGTATATAAAAAACTACAATTCATTACTGATTATGAATTGATTAAGTTAAAATTAAATGAAGGTGCAGAAACTTAGAATGTATAAATATGTGTCTTCAATAAATTACTTTGGATTGATGTAAAAAGTATACTTAATAATAATCTAAAATTCTTTTTTATTACTATCAACTATTAAGGATTAAGATAAATTATGTCTTTTTAATAATTCATCTAATTTTAAATAGTCTACTATATTTGGGTATGTAATCCTTAAAGAAGTAATACGATGGCGTGCGTCCATTTTTTTTTTGAAGATCATACTAAGTGTTAAGCAATAATCTAATGATCTTGAAGCCTCTTTAAATTGTTTTAGATAATAATGACATTGAAATTTTGTGAAGTAAAAAGAGTCTAATATTCCTAATCCACTTCCTTTTTCAGTTGAGTATTTGATTGCTTTTTCAATAAAATCAAGAGCGATAGAGTATTCTTTTTTTTTGATATTTAAGTCTGATAAATTATTTAATATAGTGGAATATAATCTGAAAATAAATTTAGAATTTAGGCATTCAATATATGAGTCACTAAAAAAGTGATTAGTAATATTGTTATATAGTGTTAACATGATAGTTTCATATTTCTTAGTTTCTCCTAAAAAATAAAAACTGTAACCTATACAAGAAATTAGATTATATGTAGTATGAGAATAAATTTTTTCTAAAGATATATTGATAAAAATCTCGTCTATATTATTATAATCTAAGCCCTGAATACAATATTTCAGAGACTTTTCATATTTTTTATTAATTAAACAACAAAGAGCCTTGGCGTAATATATTAACTTTAAATTTTCTCCAGTTGAAAATGATGGTAGTTGCTCATATTCTCGATATAATATTTCAACTAATGAATAATCAGCTTTTTCAATCGCATTTCTTAATTTAGAAAATTGCATATAACTATCTAGGCAAATATCATTAATGAGTATTTTATAATATTGAAGTAAATTTATTTTATAAAATTCAGACAATTGTATAACTAGATCCATAGATGGAATACATTCATTTTTTTCTATTCGATGTAACTGTTTAGGAGTATATCCTATAAAAGTTGCTAAATCCTTTTTTGTTAGGTGATTTTTTGTTCTTAAATTTATTAATAAATCACCGAAACTTCTAACTGTAATAATAATCACTCCTCCAAGTAGGACATCAATGTCCGTTGACTATACTATAATTATAGTTGTAAAATAATGTGCATACAAGCTGGTTTATGTAAAAAATAATTATATGTGGAAAGGTAGTGTTATTATGGAAATTATGAAAAGAACTATGTTTGGAATTTTAGCTATTACACTTTTATTTTTAAGTGCAGTGGCATCAAATAAGGCTTCAGTTAGGCAAGTGAATCCATTGGAAATTGTGATGAATGCCTAAGAGCTGTACTGAAAATAAGTTATAAATTGATGAACATTATTTATGATTGTGGGAAAATTGTATTCTTAGAGAAAGGTAAATCTCAGAACCAAAAGATATGATTAATATTATTTTTCGATGAGGCATTCAAATATAAAAAAGCGATAATTTATGCTGGGAAGTTAAAAATATACGTTAATAGTATTTTGTAAAGAAACATTAGGATATAAGTTATTAAAAAGGAGTAATTATAATGATCACATTAAAAAATAAATGGTTAGCTTCTTACTATGTTCCAAAGGCAAAGGCAAGGGCTAGGTTATTTTGCTTACCATATGCTGGATCAGGAGCAACTCTTTATAGAAAATGGCAGTCAATATTTAAAGAGGATATTGATGTTTGCCCAATTCAACTTCCTGGTCGTGAAAATCGATTGTCTGAAAAGCAGTATACAGATGTGAAAAATTTGGCATTTGAAATTTATAAGCAGATATCAGATCTATTTGACAAACCGTATTTTATTTTTGGACATAGTATGGGGGGGGTTATAACATATGAATTAGCCAGAATTATAGAGGAGCATGGAGAGATAATGCCAAAGTGGATTTATATGTCTGCTTCGTCTGTATTTTCAGCAAATCGTGGTTCTAAACCCGTACATACGTTAGATGATAAGGAACTTAGATATTACTTAAAGAAATATATAACGGATATTCCTGAAGCAGACAATGAAATTTATCAAAAGATTTTTTTCCCACTAATAAGAAATGATTATCAGTTGATTGAAAATTACTATCATTGTCATGAAAAACAGTTATCATGCGGAATTCATACATTTGCAAGCATATCAGATAAGGTTTTTAACACTCAATTAATTGAAAAAATGAGTTTCTTTACTAAAGATTTTCAAATTAAATATATTGAAGGAGATCATTTATTTATTACTTCGAAATATGACCAAGTTTGTAACTTAATAGAAGAAGAAATTTTAAAAGCATGTAAAGTGAATGATTATAGACTTAATATTGATAGTATCGATTGACAATAAACATAAAGCAATTTAATGAAAGGAAATGAGCTAATTATGAGAGAAACACTATGGAATCCAATGTCTGCAGAGCAGGAACGTATGTGGTATATGTATAATTTGAATCCAGATACAAGTTATAATTTACAATTTTATATCGCATTAAGGGGAGAAGTAGATTTAGGAATAATTTATAAAACAATTAGAACTATAATTAATTGCCATGATACATTGAGAATGAAAGTTAATTATAAAAATGATAATTTGGGTTGTTCAGTCTTTGAGGATATGGAACCTGATATAAAAATGATAAATTTGTCAGGAACTTACCTAGAGAAAGAAATAGAAGTTACAAGTATTGCACAACAGGACATGAAAAAGGTGTTTGATTTAATAAATGAATTTCCATTAAGAATGTCCATTCTTAGATATGATGAAGAAAATTACAAAGTGATTTTTACTACACATCATATTTATTTCGATGGTTGGTCAGTCGGAGTATTTATTAATGAATTTAAGAAATACTATCTTCAATTTGAAAAGAATGAAAACACAAAAACTGAACGACTTAATTGTCAATTTGGTGATTTTGTATCTTATCAAAATAAGCATGATCACTCAAAGGATAAGGAATATTGGGAAAAATATTTAAATAAATCTGAAAAAGTTTTAAATTTACCATATTCTTATTTTGCAAAGACAGAAGATACTCATGATGGTAATTCAATTTCTATCTATTGTAGTGAAAATTTAAAGGTATTAGATTTATGCCGAGAAAATCAAATTACAAGTTCCTCATTTTTCTTGTCTATTTATTTTGTAACGTTGATGATTTGTTGCAAACAAGATGATATAACAATTGGTATTCCTTATATTAATAGGAATACAACTGAATTTCAAAAGATTATTGGATATTTTGCCAATACAATTCCAATTCAAGAATCTATTAATGATAATTTAACTTTTGTTGATTTAACTAAAAAAATTTGTGAAGATACAATCAATGGTATCATTCATGGAGAAATTCCATTTAATCAAGTAGTTGACTTATTTAGAGATTCTCATGTCACTAATAAAAATCCAATTTATCAAACTATGTTTTCTATGCGTAATGATACATTAACAAGTTCATCTAGTACAAAATTTAGTCAAATTAGTGAAAATGTACAAATTTGCTCTGGTATAATTAATGATTCAGATAAAGTTGAATTTGATTTAATTTGTACAGTAAATGAGAGAGTTGATGATTACAAAATTACTTTCGGTTACAATACCTCATTATTCTCTAATGATAGAATAGTTAAACTTAGCAATATATATAAAACACTTATGAATTCATTTCTATGTAATACTAATGTAAAAATTTTTGATCTAGCAAAGCAACATACAGTTGAATTTCAAGAGGAATATCTAGATGAAGCTATTGGATTACAGAATAAATTATTGGAACAAGAACCAAATATTTTAGATGTAAATATTAAATTACTAAATGGATGTGCTGTTGTTTTTTATGTTGCAGAACAGGACATAAAAAATAATATAATTTCAATATTATCCGATGAAATCTTAGATACAATTATTCCGATTCATCAATATAAACTTGCTAAGGATGATATTTTGCACGAAATGGCTGAAGATGTTGCAAATAGATCATATGATATAAAGAAAATATTGAGTCAAAAAGTTAATGTGAGAAATATGAAGTTTTACGCACGTAATCCAGAAGTTTCTAGCAGAACTTATAGTTCAAGTGAATTAGTATCAAATGTCTTAAAAAAATCAGCACTAGAAGATAAAAAGAAATTTGAGTGTAACGATTTATCTTTATTAGATGGCGGTGATTTACAACATACAGAGTTTAAAATACTATCTGATATTCTATATTCTCTTTCAGAAGAGGAAAAGCAACGTGAGATCTTAACAATTCAATTTGGTGATGTTAGAAAATATTTTACTTATGGTGAATTATTTAATTCTGCGAAAATAGTTGCGGGAAACTTGCAGGCATTGGGAATTAAAGTTGGTGATATCATAATTCTTCAAATTAATAACTTAGAAGATTGTCTGAAATTTTATTGGGGTGCAACATTTATGGGAGCAATTGTTTCTATTGTAGCAGTTCCACAAAATCAAGATTATACTGCAAATAATGCAGCAAGTGTTAAGGTAAAGAATATTTTGCAAATTACAGAACAAACATATGTAATTGCAGGAGAAAATGAAGCAGAGTCTATGCTAAAGAGCGGCATCCATGAACATCCAGAGCGTATTTTTACAACGTCATCACTTTTAAAATCTAATGAGAATATTTTTGAAAAACCCCAGCTTTCAGAAAATGATGTTAGCCTTATGCTTTTTACTTCTGGTAGTACTGGTTTACCTAAAGGGGTTACACTTAGTCATAGGAATATTATCTTAAGGACAGTTGGAGCAGTCCAACGCTTTGGACTTAATGAGTTAGATACTGCACTAAATTGGATGCCATTAGAGCATGTTGGCGGAATTATTATGTTTCATATGTCTGATATGTTTACAAGAAATAAACCAATTTATGTTGAGACAAGTGAAATTTTACGTAAACCTGCAAGTTGGCTGTATTTAATGTCTGAATATAAAGTAACCCAAACATGGGCACCAAATTTTTCGTTTAGTCTTCTTATGAAATATAAGCAAGAGATTCTTGATTCTGATATTGATCTTTCTAATATAAAGTACATTTTTAACGGTGGGGAGGCTATTAACTTCGAGTCTTGTGACAAATGGCTAAATATTATGTCGCATAAAGGACTGAAGTATAGTTCAATGGTTCCGGCATGGGGAATGACTGAAACTACTTCAGGAGTATTATTTTCTCAGAAATTTGGAGAAATTTTATATAAAAATACCGTTGGAACTGGTTCACCAGATCCAGGTGTAAAAGCGAGAATTGTTTCACCCGATTTGGAAATTCTACCATGTGGAACAGAAGGCTTACTTCAAATGGCAGGTGAGACTATTAATCAAGGATATTATAACAATCCAACTGAGAATAAAAAAGCATTTACTAGAGATAATTGGTTTGATACTGGAGACTTGGGAATTATCACACAGGGAGAAGTTGTAATTACAGGACGTGCAAAAGAAATATTAATCATTAATGGTGTAAATATTAGTTGCCAGGAAATTGAGAAAAATCTAGAAAAAATTGATGGACTTACTAGTGGGTCAGTAGCATGCTCAAGTGTAAGAATGGATAATTCGGATACAGATGAATTTATAGTATTCTATGGAGAAGCTGATTTGACTATAAGAGATGAGATGAAAAGTAAAATTAGTGAATGTTTAATTCAAAGTCTTGGATTTAATTGCCAGTACCTGGTTCCTGTGGATGAAAACAGTATACCAAGAAGTGCAATTGGTAAAATTGATAAGAAGCGTTTAGTTAAACAGTTCTTAAATGGAGAATTGAGATCTATAATTGAAAGAAACCAAATTCCAAATTGGTTCTACAAAGAGGAAATAGTAGAGAGTCACTTAACTAATAAAGTAAAGACGTTAAACAATCAGATTATAGTTTCACTTTTAGATGATGCAATTTCTGAAGATGCTACAATAAATGCTTCTAATATGTGTAGCAAAATTATTAATATTTTAGAAACAAAATTAAGTGGAAGAAAAGAAAATAGTCTTATTGTTTTGAATCAAAAGAGCAATATTGGTACAAGCAGTTTGTTAGAAGGATTTTTAGCTGCTGTTCCTTATGAGTATACAAATTTAAAAATTCGATTAATAGAGCTACAAGATGAAGTTTACCCATCTGATGAGTTATTACAAGATGAGTTCGCTTCAATTGAAAAATCAGTTGAAAATTTTTCAATAGTATATTATGAAAAAGATTATAAAAACAGAAAACAATCTGTGATTACTTTAGAAGATATGAGAAATGTTCCAATAATTAAGAGCCCTATTGTAAGTGGAGGCACATATATTCTTTTTGGGGGACTTGGTGGCATTGGTAAGATTTTAACAAAATATTTATTAAAACAATATAACTGTAATGTAATTGCAATAGGAAAAACAGATATTGAAAACTCCCCTGAGCGTAGATTACAAGTAGAACACTTTAAACGTATTGGAAATTTTAGCTTCAAACAAATTAATTTAGAAAATTCAAGTGTAGTTCAAGACGTACTAGAGGAATGTGGAGAATCAATAGATGGAATTTTCTATATGATAGGAGAAACGCCTTCCGAGTTAAGAAGAAAAAATATGAAAGACTTTCAAATTAAAAATTATTCAAAAGATTCTTTGCAAAAAGTGTTCGAGTTCCGTTGTAACATGATTGATGAGATTTATAAATTCGCAAGTAATAAAAAGAATCTAGATGTGATTGTTTTCTCAAGCATAACTTCATTATTTGGTGGTTCTTTGTATTCTGCATATAGTGCAACAAGTCGTTATTTGTGTGAAATTGGTAAGACTTATCCAAGTGTTTCATATCATTCAATTGCATGGAGCAAGTGGAAGGATACTGGTATGAGTGCAGGGGAAAGTGCAAATGAAGGTTTTGCGGCTGAAAATGCTGGATATCACATGATTGAAGAATCTAATGGTATTATAAGCTTAGAAGCAATACTTTCGAGAGATTGTAAGCAAGTTTTAGTAGGTATTAATCCAGACAAAAATTTATTGCATAGCCATAGATATTTTAAAGATGAAAATCCTCTTATGATTTTTGCACAGATATCTGAATCTGATTCTGAAAAGTTAAAAGAATGTAATAAACTTATGGATAAAGTACAACCGGCTCATGTAGAGACTTATTTGACGGATATTTATGATGTTGTGCATGGATATAACGATAAGGAAATTGAATCTAAAGTGGTGTCAGTTTTATCTAAAATTTTAGATATTAGTGATTTATCCATAAAAGACAATTTTTTTGATATTGGTGGAAATTCTTTAAATAGTATTCGCGTAGCAGAAGAATTGAGTAAGGCGTGTGAGTGTGAATTTAGCGTGGTAGATATATATAGTGTATCTACAATTAATGAAATTATTTTGTGTATTCAAAGCAGGTGTAATATAGAGGAGCGTGTTTATGATACATCTATTGAGGAAAAACTGATTACTTTACTTTCTAAAATTCTAGAAGTTAATAGTATCTCTGGAAAGGATAATTTCTTCGATATTGGCGGAAATTCTTTAAATAGCATAAGAGTTAGTGAAGAAATTAGTAGGGAGTTCCAATGTGATTTTTCTGTAGTGGATATTTATAATTGTTCTACAATTCATGAATTAGCACTAAATATAATGCAAAAAGTTCAGACTGTTTCATCCAAATCAAGTTTAAGTAGAGATGTTGATGAAGATATTATTATTGATATTTAATTTAAAGGAGGTTAAAAGATGAAGAATGCTAATAATCTTAGCATCTTGGATGGTGGAATCATAAGTGATTCCCACTATTCCAATATGCTTGAAATGTTTTTTGATTTTTTAGATGAAGAGAAGATGCGGGAACTAGTTTTTATTCATTCTGGAATTACAGAAATTATTACATATGGAGAACTTCAGAAGCAAGCAATTAAAGTAGCCACTAATTTGCAACAAAATCATGTGGCAGCTGGTGAAAATATAGTGTTCATTTCAGAAAATAAAAAGGAATTTCTTGTTTATTTTGGGGTATTATTTTAGCTGGTTGTGTAGCTGTTCCAGTTAGTGCAATTCAAAAAGGTATGTCTTATTCTGATGATAATATCATAGTATCAAATTTGAAATACAGTTATTCTGTCACAAAATCAAAAATACTCCTTGCTGGTAATAATGATTTTAATAAAATACGCAAAGCTAAAATTTTCAATAGCGAAGAGTTGTTTTCTTACTCTGATTTACTAAAAGATACAGATGTAGAGTATGACAAACCAATTATCAATAAAGAGGATTTAGCATTGATTATGTATACCTCTGGCAGTACTGCAAAGCCCAAAGGAGTAGTAATTAGTCATTCCAATGTAATAGGTTCCTGTATTGCATTAAAAAAAGTTTACAATTGTAATTCAAAAAGCTGTTTTGTAAACTGGATGGAGCTCACACATATAGCAGGATTAACAACTATGCACATTGCTATGTTGTGTAATCATACTAATCAAGTCCATATTGATGCAATTGATGTGACAAGAGATGTTTCATTTTGGATTGAAACTCTATACAAATATAAAGCAACCCATACATTCTCACCTAACTTTGGATATGCGCTAATTGTAGAGAATGAAGAAAAAATTAAATCTTTAAACACAAATCTATCTTCGCTAGAAATGTGCTTAACAGGTGGTGAAGGTGTTAGTTTAGAGATATCTAAAAAATTAATAGAGATTTTGCGATTACAAAAAGCGGATAAAGCTAATGTAGTTCCAGTGTACGGAATGACAGAATCAACAATACCTGTTGTTTTTAATTGCAAACTAGATTATATGCAAGACGAAGTTTTTGCATCTGTTGGAACACCAATAGCTGGGACTAAAGTTCGTATTACAGATGAAAATGGTAATATTTTAGAGAATGGAAAACAAGGATTTATAGAATTAAAGGGTCCAAGTGTAATGAGAGAGTATTATCAAGATATAGAAAATACAAATGTAGTATTTACAAATGATGGTTGGTATCAATCGGGAGATATCGGATATATAAAGGGTGGAGAATTAATTATATGTGGTAGAGAAAAAGATATGGCAATTATTAATGGTGTAAATTATGCTTGTTTGGAAATTGAAAATCTTTTAAAAAGAGTTAAAGGGGTAACAGGATATCTAACATGCATTCCATATCGTGAGTCTTCAATGCAAACAGATCAGATTGTTATTTTTTATAGTACTAATACACCAAATGATATTGATAATCACCAAAGGATTTCAGATTCAATGGCAGAACTTATGCTTAATTATTACGGTGTTTCATTTAGTTATGCTATACCTTTGAAAATATCAGACTTCCCTAAACTATCTTTTGGGAAAATGAATAAACGAAAATTAAAAGAACTATTTTTAAGCGGATTAATAAAACCATTAGAGGCAATTGAAGACAATTCTATTGAAGATTGTAACGAATCAGAAATGTTGGGAGTTTGGAAATCTATTTTACATACTTCTAATTTAAGTATAAATGATAAATTTTATAGTATTGGTGGAAATTCTTTAAATAGTGTTGCATTAGTAGAAGCTATTAATGGCAAATTTGGTTGCAAAATAGGATTAAGTGATTTATTTGCGAATCCAAGTGTTCGAGAAATTTTACAATATATCCAATAAGGGGTAAGGAGCTGTCATAATTATGGAAGAATTTGTTGTGAGCAAAAATGATGAATTAGAATATTCTCTACAAGGAATGTCCAATTTGATGTGGCAATTGGATTTAGCATCAGTAAAAGATGGGGAAAGAAATGGAATTGTTAATGTCGGTATAGGACTAAAATTAAGAGGCGATTTAGATGTATCTAAAATGGAGCGAAGCATTCAGAGATTAATTGATAATACTGATTCTATGAGAGGAATTATTGTAAATAGAGGAGAAGAATATTTTATAAAGATTAGAAAATACTATAAGGATTTTAAGTTAGAAGTACTAGAGGTTGAAGGAAATAGTGATTTAGAACGAGAACAAAATGCAATGCAAGTTATTCAGGGAAGTATGGATAGAGCAATTGATGTATTTAATAATATTCCAATAGATATAAAACTATATAGAATAAATGAGCAATATCATTATATGCTATTTAAAGTTCATCATTGTTTTACGGACGCAGTATCAGTATTACTGTCAGTAGAGACTATGTTAAAACTCTATGATAATGAAAGTTATGAATTTTCTACACTTAGGGAACCCTTTCAAAACTTATTACAAGAAGATTATGAATATATGATGTCTGAAAATGCTAAAAAGTCTATTCAATATTGGCAAGAAGAGTTTGAGGGATATTCTCCAAAACCACCACAAATTGATTATAATCGACAATGTATAAAGTCTGGAGATTTACCTCCAATTCAATTAAATTTGGAGAATATTACAAGTATTGCGACTTTAAATCGCACGAGCGATTTTAATGTTATTATGTTAATTTTGCATTTAGCACTTGCTAAAACAAATAATTCTAATGACATAGGAACGACTTATTTAATTTCAAATAGAATGAATGGATCTAAATATCAAGATACTATAGGAAGTATTGCAAGAATTATTGATACTAGATATATATTTGAAGAAAATGAGAAAATTTCATCAATGCATAAAAAAATAAGAAGTAAGATTTCAAAAGGATTAAATAATTGCAGAGTTGCTGGGGGAAGAACTCCTTACTTAATTACGTATCTTAATATTGTAAATGAAGTTAATCTTCCTAAATTTAATGGATTGCCTGTTGAAACATTTTTGGTTAAATCAAAACGTGAAGATTGCGGAATTTTATGCTTTGCAATTATAAAATCCAATGATTTTATTGAAATTGGATTTGAAACAGATACTAGACTTTTCAGTCTTGAATATTTAAATGATATAAAAAAGAATTGTATCTTAGCAGAACAATTTTTAAACAACCAAGCTGAAAGTACTTTTAAAGAATATATGGGTAAATAAAGGGAGGCAGAGAATGGTTTATAATGATATTGCTATTATTGGAGTAAGTGGTCGATTTACAGAATCAGATAATTTAGGGGAGTTTCACGAATTACTGGTAAAGGAAAAAGATTGTATAATTGATGTCCCACAGAATAGAGTGGATTTAATGAAATTAAATCCAGATAAGAAATATATCCAAGCTGGATATTTAGAACATATTGAATATTTCGATCATGACTTTTTTAATATTTCAAATCGAGAAGCGGATTTAATGAGTCCAGAGCAGCGCTTAAGTTTGGAACTGGTAGCGGAGACTATTTTAGATGCGGGATATTCTATTGAAGGTTTTCGCGGAACTAATTGCAGTGTGATTTGTGCAACTTCTGAAAATGAATACGGAAATTTAGTTAAAAATACTACCGCACCATCTGTTTTAGGAAGCTTAAAATGCATGTTAAGTGGTAAGATAGGATTCTATTTTGATTTAAGAGGCACAAATCTCACTTTGGATGCTGGGTGTTCATCTTCTTTAGTTGCAATACATGAGGCATGCATAAAATTAATGACTGGAGAAAGTGATTATAGCCTTGTAGGTGGAGTAGAGATATTTACAGAAATTTATGAATCTAAAAAGAATATTTATGATATCTTAGGAGTATTTTCTTCACAGTATAAGAGTAAATCATTTGGTGAAGGTGCTGATGGAGCAAGTGCTGGTGAAGGTGGTGGATTTGTTCTATTAAAGCGTCTTGAAGATGCCAAGCGTGATGGAAATAATATTTATGGTGTTATTAAAGGTGGGGCAATAAATGGTGATGGTGGTCGTTGTGGGATGGTTACATTACCAAGTTCTGAAGGACAAAAAGAAGTTATAGAAAAAGCTTGGAATGGGATTGATATTTCTAATCTGACTGAAATTGAGTCTCATGGAATTGGAAATCCAATAGGAGATTGTGTTGAGGCTATAAGCATTATTGAAAACCTTAGAAAGAGGAATGTTATTAATAAAGAAATACTTCTGAGCTGTGTAAAGCCTAATATCGGTCATCTGGCAATTGCAGCAGGAATATCAAGTCTTATTAAAGTGTTAGTTGGATTTAAGTATAATGAATCATATCCAATTGTAAACTTTGAAAAAACTAATCATATGATTGACTTTTCTAAATCAGCGTTAATTCCTGCAACTAAAATTAAGAAGTGGAATTCAAATGATAAAAGAATGGTGGGTATTGAAGCTTTTGGGTTAAGTGGGACAAATGCACATATAATTGTTGAGAATTACCCTCAAATTACCAAACCAAAAGAAGATCATAGAAATTTAATTACAATTTCTGCAAAATCGGAAACTTCATTTAATGCGTATAAGAAAGAATTGTTTAACTATTTATCTGAGCATAATTCCATTTCCTTTAACAGTATTGCATATACTTTGAACCATTGTAGAGATGATTATGATTTTCGTAGAATGGTTATTGCTGAAGATCTGGATGATTTTCTTGAAAAGTTAGACATGATGATGCCTATTTCAGAGCAAAAAAAATATAAAATTGTGTTTGCAATGAAGTTTAGTAATTGTTCTGAGTTAAATTTAGAACAATATAAAAATATAGCGCCAGGGTTAAATTTTAATTCCAATATTTTTAATCAAGATGCTTCATTCAAGTATGGTATGTACAAATACTTGAAATCTTTAGGGGTAAAGCCAGATTTTACGCTTGCTGATTATCAAAGTCGTGCTATTTTAGATTATATTTCAGGTAAAATTGATTTAGCATCTCTTGAAGAATCAATTGAAACTTCAGTTGATAATAACTATGAAAAATTAATTGCACAAATTAAAAAGATATCTGAAAATGATGATGTTATTATATTAGATTTTAATTATAGCAATGCTTTAAAAAATGAAAGTTTTGATAGAAAAGTAAAAGTGTTTAATTTGTTTTCTGTTCGCGATATAGAAAAGTTTATGATTGCTTATTATAACAGTGGAAATTCAGTTAATTGGAATTCTTACTATGGTGATGTAAGAGAAAATATTGTTTCGCTACCGGGGTATTGTTTTGATAAAGTATCTCATTGGACGAAATTAAAACATAATGAAGAAATTTATGAAATGAAGTTAAAAGAAGTGGCTCAAACTCAAGAAGAATTTCAAGAGGTTGAAAGTACACAAGAGAATACAAATACTTTTGATTTTGCTGAAGCAGAGAATTTCTTAGAGGGTTTATGGAAAAAAACTTTGAATTTCTCGGGAAGTATTGATCATGATGAAGATTTTTTTGATCTTGGAGGAAATTCATTACTTTTATTACAAATGTCGGAGGAAATTAATAATTATTTCAATATAAGCTTTGATATTTATGAGATCTATGATTATGAAAGTATTGAAAAGTTAACACAGAGAATTTCTGAATGGGAATGCTAATTTAAGAAATTGGAAAGGAGTGAAAATAAAATGGATACTCTTGTAGAAGCTATTGAACGCAATAGAGAAATAATCCCAGATAAAATTGCTTTACGTTATAAAAAAGATATCCTTACATATAGAGAGTTGCAAAATAAAATAGAACTTGTTTCAGGCTATCTTGAAAGTATTGGAATAGAAAAAGGAGATCGTATTATACTAGAAGCACTATCAAAATTTGATTATGTGATTACCTTTATTGCTGCGCAAAGGGTAGGTGCTATTACTATTCCTATAGAACGTGCTCCAAAGTTTGAAGTTCTTAATCATATTTACAATTTAACTGAAGCCAAGATATATCTCTCATCAAATGGAAAATCTGTAGATAGAATTTCTGCAAAATCGTATAAAACTGTTTTAGAACAAGCCAAATTAAAACAAATTAGAGGTGCTTACAAAAAGCCATCACCTGAGGATATTGGCGAATTAATTTTCACTACAGGTTCTACTGGTAAGCCGAAAGGAACTACACATACACTTAAGGGAATTAATTGTAATATGAAAAATACATGGCATGGTATCGGCATGTTAGATACAGATATAATTTTGCTACCACTGCCATTAAATCATTCTTTTGGTATGCGTGTTCTTAGATCAGCTTTATTGATAGGTGCAACAATTGTATTACAAAATGGGTCAGTATTTATAAAGGAAACAGAAAGTAATATTGAAAGTTATAGTTGCACCGCATTAGCATGTGTATCAACTGCTATGGAAATGATGTTACAACAAATTGATGAAACTAAGGTAGGTGATGTGTTTGGAAGACTGCGTTACATTGAATTTAGCGCTGGAGCAGTTCCAGTTCAATTACGCAAAAAACTTTTGAGATTATTGCCGAATACTGAAATTCATAATACGTGGGGATCATCAGAAAGTGGTGGTTGCTTATTTCTTAATTTAAAAGAATGTCCTGATAAGATTGAATCTATGGGAAAACCTCTTGATAATATTCAGGTTTGTCTGATTGAACAAGATAATAATAAGATTTTAGAGGGAATTGGTGAGAAGGTAATAGGAAAAATGGCCCTGAAGGGGGACATGCAGATGATAGGCTATTGGGGACAAGAAGATTTGTCAAAAGAAATCTTAAAAGATGGATGGCTTATTATGAGTGATTTAGTATGGAAAGATAGTGATGGATACTTTTACATGATTGGTAGAGCAGATGACATTATAAATACTGCTGGAGAAAAAGTTTCACCAAATGAAATTGAAACTGTAGTAAATCAATATTTAAATGTAAAAGAGAGTGCTTGTGTTGGTGTAAAAGATCCAGATGGAGTGCTTGGAGAAATTCCTATTATTTATATTGTTGCAGATAAGAACTTAATTAATCTGAATTCTTTAAAAGAATATCTTGCTCAAAAGTTATCAAGCTATAAAATTCCTAGTCATTTTATATTTTTAGATTCTTTGCCACGAAATGCAATGGGTAAAATCGAGCGAAAAAAACTTCGCAAAATGTGGGAAGATTCTAAGGGGATAGAAAGTTTAAATCCTGTACTACAAAATATTTTCCAACGTAGGAGCATTCGCAATTTTACAAATCAATCTATTCCTAAAGATATATTAGAATTATTGATAGAGGCAGGAAAAGCTGCACCATCTGGAAAGAATTTAAAGACAAGACGTTTCACAGTTATTCAGTCTGAAAATGAAATTCGAAGGTTAAAAGAAATTACTAAGGAAATATTAGTAAGGGAGAAAAAAACACTGAATGGCTTTGAAAATCCAAAAGTTTTGATACTAATATCAAATGATAGAAGAAATCAAGATGGAATTCAAGATTCAGCTTGTTCCGCAGAAAATATTATGCTTTCTGCTACCTCCTTTGGATTGGGGAGTGTATGGTTAAATGGTCTCATGACAATATGTGATATACCTGAAATTAGGATGAAATTAGACGAGTATAAAATTCCAAAGAATCATATTGTATGGGCGGCCATAGCATTAGGATATCCTGAAACTACTGGGATTCCACCAGAAGAAAAAGGAAATGTTGTTTGCTATATAGGAGAAGCTTAAACTTGATTGGTGAATTATACAATAGTATAAAAACAAAAATTTTAATATTAGATAATATTCAAGACATTTCA
The DNA here is from genome assembly GCF_002969175.1 of Clostridium sp. MF28. Taxonomy (NCBI): domain Bacteria; kingdom Bacillati; phylum Bacillota; class Clostridia; order Eubacteriales; family Clostridiaceae; genus Clostridium; species Clostridium sp. MF28. The sequence continues at coordinate 1,368,382 of NZ_CP014331.1, read as the reverse complement.
GAAGAACAATATGCAGATATATATGAGTTATTGTCAGAAGAGAGAAAGGAAAAAGTAAATAAATTACGTTTTATGAAAGACAAAGTTCAGTCTATAAGTGCATATTGTCTTTTGAAATATGGACTAAAAAGGTTTTATGATGTTGTAGAAATGCCTAATTTTTTATATCATAAGCAACACAAACCTTATTTTAAAGACAGTAATATATTTTTTAATTTATCACATTGTTTTAATGCTGTTTGTTGTGCAATTTCATATCAAGAAGTTGGAATTGATATTCAAGATAATAATGATTGTTATGAAAATATTTTGAATTATTCGATGAATTCAAATGAAATTGCTGTAATTGAAAACTCAACAAATCCAAAAGATGTTTTTTACCGTTATTGGACATTAAAAGAAAGTTATTTTAAATACATTGGGACTGGTATCAGTAATGATTTAAATAAGATAGATTTTTCAGCATTTCAACAGGAAAGATTTACTTATAAAGATCTTAAATTTTTAACGATTTCTCGACGAAGTTATTGTTTAGCATTTTGTGGAGTAGAATTGCCAGAAGTGATTGATGTATCCTACCAAGAGATAATTATATAAAATCATCTTTTGGTAGGAAAAATGATAAATAATTTTATAAAAATATTGAAAGGTTATTAGGTTTATATTGAGAATGAATCTTATTTTTATGATAAAGTTTATTTTTTAATATAAGGAATGGAGGATTAGAAAATATGAGTTTAATTGAATTTAAAGATGTTGTACGTACTTATGGGATTGGAGAAAATATACAATATGCAGTAAACAAAGTTAATTTCACAATTGAACAGGGGGAGTTTGTAGTAATTCTTGGACAATCAGGTGCGGGAAAATCCACAATTCTGAATATGTTAGGTGGAATGGATAAGCCAACAAGTGGAATTGTAACTATTGATGAACAAGTTGTATCTTCAATGAATGATAATCAACTTTCTGAATTTAGAGCAACTAGTATTGGGTTTATATTTCAGTTTTATAATTTATTACCCAGCCTTACTGCATATGAGAATGTAGCCTTAACAAAGGATATTGTGGGAAATGCCTTATCTGCGGATGATATGCTAAAAGCAGTAGGTTTATTACAGTATAAGAATAAGTTTCCAACACAACTATCTGGCGGTGAGCAACAACGAGTTTCTATTGCAAGAGCATTAAGTAAAGATCCTAAAATTATATTAGGAGATGAACCTACAGGGGCTTTGGATTCAGAAACAGGAATTACTGTATTAAAATTATTGAAGTCTATGTGTAAGGAACGTCATAAAACTGTCATTATAGTTACACATAATTCAGATTTTGCACAGTGTGCTGATAAAGTAATTCGTATGAAAAATGGTAAAGTGCGAGAAATTCAGATTAATGAGAATCCTATTCCAATTGAGGAGGTGGATTGGTAGATGTTATTCCGAAAAATGCTTCGAGATTTAAATCATAATAAAATGCAGTTTTTTTCAATCTTTATTATGTCTATGTTAGCTATGTATCTATATACTGGATTTGCAAGTGAAGTTTCAGGGATAGAAACCGCAAGAAAAAATTATCATGAATTATGTAACTTAGCAGATGGCTGGTTACAGGGAAATAATTTTTCGGAAAGTGATTTGAAAAATGTTTCGCAAATTAATGGAATTAAGAATGCAGAACGGCGATTTTTGATAGATGGAACTGGTGTAAATGAGACATATCTCAATGTATATTTTCAGGAAGAAAATACAATTAATAAGCCATATGTAATTGAGGGCGAAGAATATAATCCTAATAATAAACAATGCATATGGCTAGCTTACAGATATGCAAAGGAAAATCATTTGAAAGTAGGTGATGATTATTCATTTAAGGCAGATGACAGAGAGTTTACTTTAAAAATAGCAGGTCTTGTTTGGAGTTCTGAATATGAATACTATAAAGAAGATTCTGATATAGAGCCTAATTACGCACACACTGGTTATGCATTTTGTTCAAGTAAATTGTTAGATAATATTTCTTATAATCAGATTGTTTTTACAAGCAATGTTGAAAATGTGTATAGCTTAGATGATAGTATAGATAAAATTTTATCATATACATCATTTGCTGATAGAGATAGCCAGAACGGCATTTCTGCATTAAATGATGAAATAGAACAACATAAAGTGATGTCTGAGGTTTTTCCAGTTGCATTTATGTTAATCTCTTTGTTGAGTATTATTACAACTATGACTCGTTTAATTGATAAGCAGCGTACCGAAATTGGTACAATGAAGGCTTTAGGCGTTAAGAAAAGAAAGATAGTTATTCATTATTTAAGCTATAGTTTTTTTCCATCACTTTTAGGGGTTATGTTCGGCACAATTCTTGGGCCACTTACTATTACACCACTTCTTTTTAATATGAAGTACCAAATTGATTCTTCTAACGAATACTTGCTGCCTAAAGTAATGCCAGAATATCCAATTTCATTTTGGTTTATTGGAATTATTATTGTTATTGTGTGTACATTATCAACTTACTTTAGTTGTAAAAAGATTTTGAAAATTAATCCCTCAGAGACACTTCGGCCAGTACCTCCTAAAACTGCGAAAAAGTGCATATTTGAAAAGCTACCATTTTGGAGTAAGTTTACATTTAGCTTGCAATATAATTTAAGGGATCTAAGTAGAAATAAAGTTCGTACTGTTATGGGGTTAATTGGAACAATCGGGTGTATGTCTTTATTAGTTTGCGGATTTGCTTGTAAAGAAAATTTTTCAACAATTCCAGATTGGTATTTTGGAAAAATTAATAATTATCAAACCCAGATCCGATTTAATGATAAAATTTCGCTAGATGAAGCTAAAAAAATCAAAAATGAAGTAGATGGTGGAATGTGGATGGAAGAAAAAATCGAAATTAAATCTGCAAATAATGACACAAAATATACTTCAAATCTTGATGCTGTTGATGGAACTAACTTTTTTCAAATTACAGATGCAAATCAAAATCTTTTATCTTATAAGGATGGAGATGTAGCAATTAGCCGAAATTTAGCAAAGAAATTAGGTATTTCAGTTGGCGATACAATTAACTGGCATTTATCTGATAGTGATAAATGGGTAAAATCCAAGATTACAATTATTAATTGTATTCCTATGGGGCAAGCAGTTGTAATGACAAGAAATACTATAGAATCTCTAGGGTATAAATTTAAACCATCCGGTGTTATGACAAATAAAATATTGTCTGAATATAATTCAGAACATGTTGCATATGTATATGGGCATGATAAATTAAGAAGTGCAGCAGATTCAGCAATTGAAATGTCTAACATGATAGTTATCATAATGGTAGTGCTAGCTTGTATTTTAGCTATAGTTGTATTATACAATATGGGACTAATTTCCTATACAGAACGTAAAAAAGAATTAGCTACACTAAAAGTAATGGGATTTAAAACAGGTCAATTAAGAAGCTTACTTTTAAGGCAGAATTTGTGGTTATCTGTAGTTGGAGCAATTATTGGTACTCCAATAGGGGTTTGGTTACTACAAATTTTACTTGATTCACAAGGAGATTCTTTTGATATTACCGCAAAATGCTCTATTGGTTCTTTTTTAATTTCATTTGCTATTACTTGTGGTGTTTCGGCAGTTGTAAGCTTATTTTTTTCTGGAAAGGTTAAAGGGCTTGATATGGTAGAGACTTTGAAAGGAATGGAGTAAATTTTAAATAATATAAAAATCTTTTATAAATGAAAGGAAATAATAATATGTTGAAATTAAATAGGGGATTTAATGATAATATTTTAATTACTGGTGTAACTGGTTTTATTGGCAGACACGTATTATATGAACTCATAAATGATTTTCTTCAATTTAACTATTCTGGGGAAATAATTCTTTTAATTAGAGGAAATAGCAGAGCTGATAGTTTTAAGAGACTGAAAGCTATTTTGGAGCATGAATATATTCCAGATTATTTGAGGAAATTTACACTAGACGACATGTTGAGAAATATTAAAATTATTGATGGAGCATTAGGTGATGATGATTTATATGATAAAATCAATAATTCAATAACAAATGAAAAAAAATTATATGTAATTCATTGTGCAGGAAGTGTCAACTTATTCAATAATGAAAATGCAAAGTCAGAGATAATTAATAATAATTTCAATGGAACCCAAAAACTTTTAGATGTATTAAACAACTATACTTTTAAATTTACTTTTATAAGTACAGCTTTTTCTTGTGGTATTGTTGATGGAGAAATTGAAAATGACTATTCATCTTATTATGGAAAAAGTGATTTCAGGAATCATTATGAGCAGTATAAGAATACCATTGAAAAAATAGTGATAGATTATTGTTCTAGTAGGTTAATTGAATATCAAATTTTGCGTCCAAGCGTTGTTGTTGGTAGATTAATTGATACACCACTTTACTATACATCAAAATTTGATGTAATATATGGATGGACCAAGTTTTTTTGGCACATAAGAAATAATGTAGGTGAAGATACTATTAGGATACAAATGGAGAATACTTCAAAAATAAACGTTGTGCCTGTAGATTATGTAGCTAAAGTAATTAAAAATGTTTTTGATAGTGACATACAATTTTTAAACATAGTTTATCCTCGTTCAACTGTCAATCGTTATATGTATGGCCAAATGCTTAAAGCTATTGATTTGGATAAATTTGTTTTTGTCGATGATTTGCCAATTAATTTAAATAAACATGAAAAATTTTATTATCGCTTAACACATAAAGTTTATAGCCCATACTTAAATAATATTAAGAATGAATATGATACTAGTTATCTAAAAGAAATTATGGATGACGACTATATAAAGGAGATTGATTTCATAAATCTTGCTAAATTTGCAATTGAACATGATTTTGACGATAGTAAATTATCTAGAGTATAAAGAGGAGTGTATAGTATTATAAATAGAGAACTCATCTTGTTAGGATAAATAGAAATGAGTTTCTCAGACGCTGACAGTTTCTGTTTGCTTTATATATTTAACTATAATAGTGCAAAAATGCTTGGATAATTTTACAACTGAATAAAATAAAAAACATCTATGATAAATCCTTGTTATAATTGAGTTACCGTTACCACACAACAATGACAGCAAGAAGCCATACATAAATGTTTCAGAACACAATTATATTAGATGAGCTATCAATATACGATTTTTTAAAACAATTAAATTTTGATTTTTACTTAACTAAGCCTCATTTAAGACATTTAAAAAATATGATATCAAAAGGTTATAATGGTAAAATTTACGACATAGCGGAGCTTGCTCCTTCGAAACATCGAACTAGTATTATTAGATTTCTTTCAAGTAGTGATCGGAATGAAAAACTTTTAGAAAGGGCATTAAAAGCATATATCATAGAACTTATTTGTGCTAAATCAAGAGAATCCAGACAGCCAATATACTTTATTATGGATGACACTATTTCTGAAAAGACAAAGCCCTCGTCAAAGGCTAAAAATCCAATTGAAAAGTGTTCGTTTCATAATTCTCATTTAAAAGGTAAAAATGTATATGGTCATCAAATAGAAGGTTCTTTAACATCTTGTGACGGATTAGTGCTGACATACTCAATTGATATCTATCATAAAGAATATATGAGAAAAATAGAATTAACTCAAAAATTAATTACAATGTTTTCTAAACTTGAGAATAAAGGATATGTGTTAGTTGTAAGGATATTTTTAATGCTTATGAAAAAGCTGGCTATAGTTATATTAGTATTTTAAAAACTAATAGAGTTATTTTTCTATATGGCTATGACAGACTAGGAATAAAATTTCATAAGTTTGCTACATTATTAAAGATTGAAGACTTTGATCTCGTAACCGTCAAAGATAAGCAATACTACATTTACAATTATGTTGACAACTTCAATTTGATACTGTAAATTCAACAGATGTTAACAATAACAACACTACTGAAAATATTGACCAAGCTGTAAGCAAAGCCATAAAAAGTAGAGGGACAAATTATCTAAGGGGAGAAGCGGCTACAGAAGGGCACATAGTTTTAGATGTTGAAGAAAAAGATAATATCGTGAAAGTTTACACTATTTCAAGTTTTGGTTATTTTGGCTTTGAAAATGGGATTTTCACAGAAATCAGTGGAAGTGAAGCTATTCCTACGGTAATGACATTTTCTAAAAATTCAAATGGTGGTTATTCATTAATCGAATATAAAGAACCTGAAGATGGAGAAGAATGTGAAAATTCTATAAAACAGATGTTTCCAGAGAAGCTATGGGACAAAGTTTTAAAAGGTCAGGAAAGCTATTTACAGCTTGCAGAATCAAAAGAGAATGAGGCTAAAGAATACTTAAAACAAATTGGTAGAACTGCTGCAGTAAGCTCAAAATATGTTGAGAAAAAACGTCCTAATATTAATGTTTCAGCAGAAAATAAATTATTTATATACTTGGGGAAGCATGATTCATTTATAAATGACTGTCCTTATTGGCTAGGAACAAAAGAGCGTGTGGAAAATGGTGTAAGGCTAATTTATGAAACATCTCAAATTAAAAGTGCTGATGGATATGATGTGATCACTTTTAAAGAAACGAAATCAGATGGAACAGTTGTTGAAGAACGCAGTTACAAAATAGTAGGAGATGAACCAGAGCTTCAGTAGAAATTGAAGGATTCTCTAGCAAATGGTAAACTTATACCACTATATTATAATCTTTCAAATAAAATTAAACATGGATTTTACAGAAATATTTTATAACTTATTCGTTATAGTAAATTTATAGTCTTAATATAGAGTTGGGGGTATTATATGAGTAAAACATTACTCTTTACCAAAGTTATTTATTTAATATTTTTTATATGTACAATAATTACATGTATTATTGTTTATGGCAACATAGATAATAGTATGGCTTTAAAATTTGTGATTGGTTATGCTGTGTTTGCTCTATTTATGTTATTGTATGTGCCTATAATCACTTTATTTAATGCAAGAAAACTGAAATGGGATTATCTTAGAAAAGTATTAAATAAATTTGTTATTATGTTTGCAACATTTTTTGTACTTAATTGCGCTTTTGATTACATCTTTAAAAGTCCTAATGTAGACCTACTTAATGCTGCTTCTCATGCAGTGGGTTTATCTTTTGGTTTAGCGTTTGTAGATGTTACATTTTTAGAAGGAAGAAAAAAATAAGGATATGCACTTTTCTGTTTCAATTGCTACATGCTCACTTATCTTTTTGAAAACTGTTTATGGGAAAGTTGTTTGCTTCTCCGCGATGCTTTGGGAGAAACAAACATTTTCTGTAAGAATAAGGTGCTGGGTTGTTTTAAACTTGGATAGAAGTTTTGATGTGATTGGATGGTATGGTGATTTTCTTTTGTTTTACAACAATCAGTTTAGTTTTTGCCCTATTTCCTCAGCTTGTTTTAGCATTTCTTGTTGACTAAGAATATCATCCTTACTTTGCAAATTTCCTGCGATGATATTACCTGCATTCACCATTTGACTATAGCCGCCAAAAATTTGATTAAGATATTCTGTAACATTTTTAAATGCTTCAGCAGGTGCACCGCTACATGTAACAGTTATATACTTTTTCCCTGGTAAAAGTCTTGTGGTATGATTGGATTCTACAAAAAAAGTAAATAGTCTATCGAGGAAATTTTTTGTATAACCGCTCACGTGCACCATATAGACTGGTGTTCCAACTATAATGCAATCAGCATCAGCTATCTTAGGTAAAAGTTCAGTCATTTTGTCGTTAATAGAACAATATTCTACCTTGTTTGCTTGACATAAACCACAAGCCCTGCAGCCTTTATTATCAAGTTCTGATAAATTATAAGTTTCAACCTCATGTCCATTTTTCTTAATGCCGGAACAAATGGCATCAACTATTTTTGAAGTATTTCCGTTCTTTCTTGCACTGCCTACAAAAGCTATAACTTTCATTTTTATTACCTCCTAATATCAATTCAAAATTAAAAGAGTATTTGAACCAGCATGATATGCCAAAATGATAGGCTAGTACCGGTTCAAAGACTAAATTAATTATAAATGTTACATAACAAGAATATTTGCCTTTTTCAATTATCTTTTTGCCTTATTCTCCAGATCTTTATTTTTTCTCAGCCACATTAGAAAACTGAGGGGGTTAAACCAGCAGAATATTCTTCATTAAATAGAAAGAAAGCCCGCAAGCTCATAGGCAGCAGGCATGATAAAGCAGTGATTGGAGTCTCTTTTTTGTGGATCAAAAATCATATCAATTACTATAAACTCAAAGCTATATTTTAGATTAATATGTTTTTTGGGGTTGTCTATATAATTTGTCTATATCTTTTCTAGGGGGAGCTCCATAAAAAGCGCTGTAATCTCGGCTAAATTGAGAATTACTAACATAACCTACCATTCTGCTGGCAGTGGTCGCATCCATGTGTTGGGACAGCATTAAATTCCTCGCTTCATGTAGACGCAGAGCTTTTTGATATTGCATAGGGGACATCGAAGTGACCGCTTTAAAATGATTATAGAAAGAGGATTCACTCATATGTGTCAGTTTGGCTAAGTCTGAAACTTTAACTGACTGAGAAAAATTTTTACGGAGCCAAGCTATTGCATCTGACACTTGATGTACTCCTGAGTCTGCAAATCCCATGGCCGCAACATGAACTCCATCAGAACTGCGAAGTAGGCGGATTAGAATTTCGTCCATAATCAGTGGTGCAATGAATTCTACATCTCCTGGTTTTTGCAAGCACTCCAAAAGCCTTATCATTGCATCAATAATGCTTATATCTGCATTCATAACATGTCCAGCACACCACTGTTTTATTTCAGGCAGACCATGAGAATATACTTTCGGAACAATCTCAGCAATACGCTCGGGATTAAGATCCAGCCTTATAATAAGGAGAGGCTCAGATTTAGTTGCCTTCATAGTTTGCAGAGAAATTGGCAGGGTGATTGGATTCATTAACATTTGTGATCTATCAAGCTTGTATGTCTCGTGACCTATTGAGATAGACCTTGCTCCTTGGGCAACAATACTTAAAGAAGGTAAATAGGAAAGTCTTTGGACAATCTATCTCTGTTCCTGAATAGCGAACGATAGACAGACCAGAGATTGGCAGATCTAAAACACCATCCTGTGGAGCAAAGGTATATAGCAGGTGTGCTAATCGAGTCATTTTTGTTTTGAGTAATCTTTCAATGTCATCCGATTCTGGAATTACATACTCACGATATACATTCATGATTTGAAAACGCTCCTTATTATATAAATTTCATTATCATATTTCTAATTTAGATTATAAATATTTAGTTATCTATTTAAATATAATAGCAGTTTATCATTGAAATTTATATAGAATGTTTGGGACATCTTCGAAATGAAAAGTATCGAATTAATTAGTAAGATTCATTTATACTGAAAGTATACGTATCAAGCTAAAACGTATACTTTAAGTTTACATTTAGTAAAATATTGATTTGTGCTTAATTTAACGATTGGGAATGAGTTCGCTTACATTTATTTGAGGATTGTGATAGCGACCTCTCTTAACAGTAGTTTTTTTATATTGTATAGATTTTTGCGGGCACCATTGCATACAAGCAAGGCATGATTCACATTGATGCTCCCATTTTGGTTTTCCATCGTGCATAACTATATTATTTGCGGGGCAGACCTGAGAACATAAACCGCATCCTATACATTTTTCATCAGTCCAGAAATTCTTTCCCATACCTTTTGGCCTAAAGGTAGCAGTGTATAGTAAGTTGTAAACAGAACTCATAATAGCATTAGACTTATATTTAATATGTTGCTTGCTTTTTATAGCAAGAGCTATTGTACTTATCTGTTTTTCTTCATCGTTGAAAAGTTTATTTTGCTCTTCTTCAGAAACGGTAGGAAACATCAGCTGATCACTGCCAGGCATAAATACACAAAAAGATGAAGCTAAATTAATGTCTTTTTTGTTTAGTATTTTTTTTATTTGATTAAGAGCAGCACCTACCATTCCTCCACAAGTTGCTATAGCAAAAACATAGGTATGTTTACCAATCGGCAAGGTTTCTATAAAATTTTTTACAATCACAGGTAGTCCAAAATTATATACTGGAAATACAAAACCTATTTTATCTGATTGAGTGTCTTTTGATGTTGGAATGCTTTTTTTAGAGATTTGTATTATCTTAGTATCAGTTAATTGTTCGCTTAAATCCTTTGTTACTTTTAAACTATTTCCTGTAGCGGAAAAATAATAAATTGTTGTACTCATAGTTGTATCACTCCTTGATTTTCTTTGGTACGTTTATTATACTTAGATCATATATATAGCACAAGTACGCAGAATATACAGACTAAGTATATTTAAGCGTACTGACTTTTTAAAACCAAAGGAGAATAAAATAAATGATAGACATAACATTTAAGGAGTATCAAGAACAAATAAAAGATGTAAGAATTGATAAAAGTTGTGGGACATATAAAACATTAGAGCTTTTCCAAGGAAAATGGAATATTCGAGTGCTCTTTGAGTTAATGAAATGTGATTCTATTCGTTTTGGTGATTTAAAAAAACAAATAGGAGAAATAACTAATACAATGCTCACATCTACACTTCGAGATCTAGAAAACAAGGGCTTAGTTGATAGAACCCAATTTAACGAAATTCCACCACATGTTGAATACTCACTATCTCAGGCAGGAAAAGATTTATACCTTATTTTTGTTGAAATGATGCGATGGAATAATAAGCATCAGTAAGCACATATTTATAACAACGTTTAATTAGAGATTGTCAAATTGGGTACATATTATTGTAAATGGGAATGCATACAGTTAAAGTATGATCATTCTAACAATTTAGGCAACTTATCGATGTTTTTATGCAATATCTTCATATTTACGAAAGCAAATATAATTCCTATTGTTACCCAGATAGAAATTTCAATAACAGAGTATCCCAAGATATTCTGAGCAAGTTTTAAAATATAGCAACATGGAATAACTGTTAGCCATGCTGTTATTTCACCAGGGACATAATGACGGTAGGATAATGGTAATAATATAATATGAAATAAGATCAGATGAACGATATTTGCTACAAGTAAACCGTACCACAAACCATAAAATTCACTAATGTTGCCAATCATAGTAGCTATAATCCACAAAATCAATTCTTCAAATACACCTATTGCGAATCCAGCTGTATTTTTTGTGCCTCCAAAGGGAGTTATAGCTAGAGATATATATTGTTTTAAATTCTTTTTGCACCAGTGCTTTGCCATAATAATCTCTTCCATATCGTGTACAATAAATAATAAAGGAAAAACCCATACAAACCATTTTAATTCATTCATTTTTCATTCCCCCTTTGTTATTTATTTTACTCATTTACTTTAATGCTTCAAACATCAATATCTAAGTGTTTATGCACTTAAACTACAAAAATTATACAAAGTGTTGTTTATCTATATAAACTTCTTTAAAATAATGGTATGGAGGATCTACATATGAATGAAAATGATTTGCGTGTTATAAAGACAAAAAGAAACATAGAAGAATCTTTTATTTATTTACTTGGGCAAAAAGACTTTTACAAAATAACAGTACAAGATATATTGGACAAGGCTTTGATTAATCGCTCTACATTTTACAAGCATTATGCAGATAAATACAAACTAGCTGAAACTCTTTGCAATGAAGTATTTGACTTGCTAAAAACTGGTGTGAAAGATCGATTTGACTGTGCTAATGTAGAAGATGCAATTATGGTTATAAAACCTTTATATCACATATTATCTGTTAAACGAGAAGAAATTTTAGCTCTTTTTACCATTCATACAGATACGATTCATCTGTATGATGATATGTCTGATTTTTTAAAGAGAAGTTTTTATGACCAGCATAAAACAAAAAATAAAAAGTCACCTGAAATTTTAGATTATGTATCAGATTTATATGCAGCGCTTGTTATGACTGCAATTAAGTGGTGTCTGCAAAATGATGGATATGAAGAATTGACTAGTCATGCTCAGCTTGTTTTAAAATTAGGAGAAGTGTTTGATTATCCATGTAAATGAATAGTGCTATCTAGAAAAAACAGATAATCTATTAAAGTAGATAAGTTACGAGGAAAAATAGATGATTAGATATAAAATGAACGCTGGCAATAAGCAGTAGAAGCTTTTGTCGGCGTTATAATTTTATTTTGCTATATTATTTTCTATGTAAATTCTAAGAAAAGTAATGTTAAAAAATGTTATAATAGAAATGAAATTACAGCATGTTTATAAGATCTGCTGTTGGTCGTATATCATGAGCAAAGTATAAATATGATGGAACTGAGAGGGAGTTATGAATAAATTAGAGTTTTTAGGAAGAGGGTCAGGTTATCACATTAAAGAAGGAAATACTGCTGCCTATATAAGAAAAAATAAAACATTTTTACTAATAGATTGTGGTGAAACTGTATTTAAAAAGATTTTGGAAAAAGAATTACTTGAAGGAATTAAAGAGATACATGTATTAATCACTCATATGCATTCAGATCATATTGGTTCATTAGGTGGATTTATAGGATTCTGCTATTGGAAATATAAAATAATTACTAATGTTTATTTTAATGAAAAAGAAAAAATAAGTATGTTTTTAGAACTTCTCGGATTAAAAGAAGGTGAGAGTTTTATTGTAGATAATGCTGATAATAAGAGAATTGACTCGTTGGGATTGAAATTTTCAGCATCGATAACTAAGCACGTCAAGACATTGAATACTTATTCTTATAAATTAGAGTTTGATAAAGAAAATGATATTTTTTATAGTGGAGATACATATGAGACAAACTTTGATTTAATTCCTTATCTAGAGTCGGGAAATTTAGTTTATCATGATGCATGCCTTAATGATAATAAAGAGAATGTACACACTTCTTTAAGAGTGTTAAGTGAAAATATTCCTATCAAATATAGAAATCAAGTTTACTGTATTCATATTGATGGAGAAAATTTTATTGAGGAAGCACAGAAACAAGTTTTTAACGTAGTTGACCTAGTATAATCTAGGAAGAGTCATAGGAATTATAAAATATATTTGTATGAATGTACTAATTTTTCAGATGAAGCATGGAGTTCATGGAAATAGTAATTAGAGTTGTCAGCCATAAATGAAACTCGTGATAATTATGTTGAAAGATAGATGTGATTTATGTATTGATTTTAATGGAGTAATGGAGGGATAAATAATGATTCAATCAATTGTACATATTGCTTTAGTAGTGAAAGATTATGATGAAGCAATAGAGTTTTACACAAAAAAACTTCATTTTGAATTAGTAGAAGATACATACCAACCAAAACAACAGAAAAGATGGGTAGTAGTATCTCCGCCAGGTTCAAGTGGAACAACAATACTGCTTGCAAGGGCATCTAAGCCTGAACAAGAGGATTTTATAGGAAACCAAGCAGGGGGAAGAGTTTTTCTTTTCTTAGGAACTGATGATTTTTGGCGTGATTATAATGAAATGAGAGAAATAGGAATAGAATTTGTGAGAGAGCCTAAAGAACAGGATTATGGAATTGTTGCAGTATTTAAAGATTTATATGGTAACTTGTGGGATTTGGTTGAGTTTAACGAAAATCATCAAATGTTCAAAAGAGTTAAATAAATCACAATTTATCTACTTTAAAAATAAGAAGATTATAAAACAACAGAGTATCGTCTGAACATACTAATTTTTCAGGTGAAGCGTGGAGTCAATAGAAATAGTAAGTAGAGTGGTCAGCCATAAATGAAACTACATGTTAATTAGGCTGAAAGATAAATAGTAATTTGTAGAGGAGAAATTGTATGCTAGGAAGTTTAGGGTTTTCATATGTAGGTCTGATATATTTATTAATGTTATTTATTCCTAATATAATTTGGAGTAAGAATCAACCCATAGATTATAACAATGTTCAAGAAAACAAAATTTTATTATCATTTGAGCGTGTTGGTCAAGTTTGTTGTACATGCAGTGTGTTGATTTTTAGTGATTTTAACCTTTCTCCATTTTCAATATGGAGTTTGTGGCTTATAGTATCATTTTTGCTAATGTTATTATATGAGATCTGTTGGATTAGATATTTTATTAATGAGCATACAGAAGAAAGTTTTTATCGTAGTTTTTGTGGAATTCCTGTGCCTCTTGCGAGTTTGCCTGTCACAGCTTTTTTGTTATTGGGTGTTTATGGGAAAGTTATTTGGCTGATCGCGTCTGTTATCATACTTGGCATAGGACATATTGGTATACATATTCAGCATTTAAAAATAAAAAAATGAATACCACAAATTTTAATTTATCTCACTTAGAAATAAGAAAATTATAAAACAACACAGATAATCTATAAGCAGAAGTAGCTAAGTTAAGAAGGAAAAACAGATGATTAGGTATACAATTAACGCTGGCAATAAGCAGTAGCAGCTTTTGCCAGCGTTATAATTTTATTTCTAAGCAAAAACGATTCACAAGCACCATTGTATTCTAATATTATCTACCATAAATATGGTGAAGAATATATATTCTAAGCCATATTTATTCTGAAGAATACTAGAATATATATTCTTCAGAATATGCTTGAATAATGCGGGGTTGAAGGCTGCAACCTTAAGAAAACATAGATTTTTACGTTATTTAAAATAGGAGAACATGATCTAATATCGGCAGAGAAAAGTTTTGAGAGTATAATAAATTTATGGAGCGTGTTTTTAAATGATTGAGGATAAAATAAAAATTGAATTGAAAAAGAGAGAAGACTTTTGTAAAAAGCAAATTGCTTTAGATAGCTAGAAGATCTGATTATGATGATAGCATCGTTTGGCAGAATATAATCAAATAAATATCGAAAATATGGATGGAAAATAATAGAGGTAATAAATTATTCATATAAAAAGTTTATTAAGTATAAAATACTAGAATACTATATCATATATAAAAAGGAATGACTATTTATGAAAATTTTAATAGCACCTATGGCGGCAATGGCGGAGACAAGTGGCCCTTTTTCAAGAGCAGCAGCTTTATGTAATAAATTAATAGAAAGAAAACATGAAGTTGCATTTTGCGCGGCAGAAGATATAAATTATAAAAAAATAGAAAATGTAAAAAATTATTATGCGCCAATTCCATCACCATTTGGAATGCCTATGTCTTTGGGAAAAAGAATGTTTAAAATTGGACAATTACTTGGAATTCAACAGAAGAAAAAGGTTAATAGTTATGAACAGGTGCTTCATTTTGTTGGAGCAATTACGTACAAGCATTTTTCAGAAGATGTGTCTTGTATAAGAAAGGCAATACTAGATTTTAAGCCGGATGTGGTATATGCCGAATTTAGAATTGCGGCTATTGTTGCTTCAAAACTTGAAAATATTAAAGTTGTTACAGGATTCAGTTATCCTGCTTCGAAGTATTTTGCCTCTAATCCTGAATATAGCACAGGAGTTAAAAGATTTATTCAAGAAAATAAACTAACTCCAATCGAATCAGCACTTGATATATTTAATTGGGCCGATCTAAAAATAGTTCCAAGCTCTTATGAGTTAGAACCCATTAATGATGAAAATTTAGTTTTTACAGGTCCATTTTTTGTACCTAATTTTAGATCAGAAGATCATAATAAAAATAAAATTATAGCATACATGGGCAACGGGACAATTTTACCAAAGAAAGTTATATACACTTTAACGCAAGCATTTGAGCAAACTAATTTTCAAATATATATTGCAACAGAACAAGTGAAACCATACAAGAAAAATAATATTAATGTAGATAAAAGATTTGATTTTAGTAAACTTATGCCAGAAGCCATAGCTTATATGAACCATGGTGGTCAAAATAGTATTATGACGGGTTTAATATATGGCGTACCTCAAATTGTATGCCCTGGAAATGTATTTGAGAGAAAGTATAATGCGGCTTCAATATCTAATTTGAAGGCAGGTGTCTCATTAGAAACAAATATTTTTAATGCAGAAACGATTAAGAAAATAGTCAATGAATTTAGTACAAATAATATATATGCAGATAATTCTAAGAAAGCAGGAGAAAAATTATTAAATCTAGGAGGGACAAGTAAAGCAGTACAGGCTATAGAAAATATAATATAATTAACAATATTTTTAAGTATTAGTATAGCAAAATGAAAGATATAATTATTTGGCTGATTACGTCTGTTATCATATTATTATAAAAAATTATGCAATTTTAATCTGATTTTAATCTTTCTTATATTTTAGATTAATTTTCTCTAAGTACTATATAAACATGATAAGTCAATACAAAGTTTTGGAGGATGATTAATATGGAAAGAAATGAAATGATTAAAATTTTAATGGAAAAGACTAAAGTAAGTTATCAAGAAGCAGAAGAAGTGTTGCAAGAATGTGACTTTGATCTTTTAGATGCTATAATTTATTTAGAAAGACAAGGAAAAGTTGAAAATAATGGAGCCAATACAATTATAGAAGTGGCTATAGATAATAATGAAGAAAATAAAAAAGAAAATGAGAAAAATCATAAAAAGAAAAGTGGGGGCATTGGAGAAATTATTGGTAGAATGTTTAAGTTTATAGGAAAGGTTATAAGCAAAGGTAATGAAAACTATTTTGAAATGAAAAAGGAAAATAAAAAGCCAATAAAGATATCACTTACGATAGCAGCGTTACTGTTAATAATCGGTTTTTGGCCTGTTTCAGTATTATTATTAGTTGGTTTATTTTTTGGATATAAATATTCAATAGCAGGTCCTGATATTAATACTGATAAGGTTAATGATATTTTGGATAAAGCTTCAGAATCAGCAGATAATATAAAAAGTGATTTTAAAGAAAGCTATAAAGGATAGGAGTAGTCTAATAGTACAGCAATAGAGGTTTTGAAATTATTCGAAGCCTCTAATTTTGTGTATATAAAAGCATTAGATTAAATGGTATAATTTATCAGATAGCCATGGATATGGAGGGTTACTATGGAAGATTATAAGCTTGTAGAAAAATTAAAAAACGAAGCTAATATAAGTTATGAAGAAGCCAAAAGTGCGCTAGAAAAGTCGAACTGGGACATTTTAGATGCGTTTGTTTATTTAGAAGACATAGGTAAAGTTCAAAAGCCTTCTGTTAATATCTTTTATACTAATGAATATAAGGAAAATCATAAAAATGGCGTGATAACTAATAATAAGGATTACGGGAATAATTATAGTAATACAAAAGAGGATAATACCTTTGAAGGAATTTTTGTAAAAGTATGCAAAATAATAGACATATGTAATAATATTTTCTTTGAAATACAGAAAGGTAATAAGGTATTTCTTAGGATTCCTGTAACAGTGATTATACTTTTATTAATATTCTCCTTTGGTACTGTCATTCCCTTATATATAGTAGGACTTTTCTTTGATCTTGAGTTTTCACTATCAGGAAAAAGGAGAGAAGTGAAGAAGATTAATCATGTATTTAAGTTAATATCAGAAAATGTAAAAAAGGTAAAAGGTAAATTAAAGAGGGGATTTAAAAATGGTTAAAATTTTAATTGTTGAGGATGATGAGAAGCTTGCAAGATTTGTAGAGTTAGAATTGTTACATGAAGGATATGAAATCTTAAAAGCGGATAATGGAAGATTAGGCCTTGAAATTTCTGAGAAGGGTGAAGTAGATTTAGTACTTCTTGATATAATGATTCCGCAAATAAATGGATTAGAAGTGTTACGTAGAATTAGGAAAAATTCAGATTTGCCTGTTATAATGCTTACTGCAAGGGATGCTGTTATGGATAAGGTATCTGGACTTGATGCAGGAGCAGATGATTATATAACAAAGCCTTTTGCAATAGAAGAATTATTAGCAAGAATAAGAACAGCGCTTAAAAGAAGAACTGTTATTGAAAAAAGAGATACAGACATAATAAGCTGCGGATTATTGTCTCTAGATAAGATGAGACATAAGGTAATGTATGATAATACAGAAATAGAATTAACAAACAGAGAGTTTACTTTACTAAAAATTTTATTGGAAAATAAGAACATAGTATTAACTAGAGATATACTAATGGAAAAAGTATGTGGCTATGATTATATTGGAGAAACTAATGTAATAGATGTTTATATAAGATTTTTAAGAACTAAAATAGATGATGCATTTAAAACAAAGATAATAACCACAGTACGTGGAGTAGGATACGTTATTAAAGATGAATAAGATTAATAAATCAAAAAATGTTACATCTATTGCAATAAAATTGAATTCTATTTTTGTAAGAAAGCTATTTTTAAAGTTTCTTTGGATTGATATATTTTTAATACTCTTTCTTATTGGATATTGGTGCATTGATTTGGAAATTAATTTCTATGGAGAATTTTTGTTAAATGCCAAAAGAACATTTGTCTTTTTTCCCATAGAAAGTTCCACATATACAGTAGTTTTGGATAATGGTAAAACTATGATTAAAGATGCAAGTAGTTATTTATATATAATTCAAAGGGTAGCTCAATCTATAGCTATTATAGAGGGAATATTCCTATTGAAAGAAATCATCTTTGGAACAATGAAAATTAGAAGGGCGCTAAAACCCCTTGATGAAATAGCTGAAACTGCAAGCAGACTTAGTAATATGACATTTGATGAAGAAAAGTTCCAAAATCTTGAAGAGGCTATCTCTAAAATTAGCCCTGTAACCTCTGATGAAAGAATATATACAGGGGATAGTGAGCTTCATGGATTAGAGGAGGCAATAAATAATCTTTTGGAAAGAATGAGAGATTCTTATAAACAACAAGCAAGGTTTGTTTCTGATGCATCCCATGAACTTAGAACTCCAATTTCAGTAATTCAAGGTTATGCTAATATGCTGGATCGATGGGGAAAAAATGATGAAAGTGTATTAAACGAGTCTATTGAAGCCATTAAAAGTGAATCTGAAAATATGAAAAATCTAGTAGAACAGCTGTTATTTTTAGCTCGAGGGATTAATGGTAAAACACAGATTAACCCTAAAGAGTTTTTACTAAATGATATGATGAATGAAGTACTTGAAGAGTCGAAGATGATAGATGAAAAACACATATATAAATACTATAGTTCAGAAGAAATAATAGTTCATGGTGATATTGGTTTACTTAAGCAGGCAGCTAGAATATTAATTGAAAATGCAGCTAAGTATACTGAAGAAAATGAAGTTATAATGCTAAAAACAGGAATAAATGAAAAAGGGGAACCTTATTTTTCAATTCAGGATAATGGTATAGGAATGGATGAAAAGGACATACCACATATATTTGAGCGTTTCTTTAGAGCTGACACAGCAAGAGTTAGAAAGAACGGTGGTACTGGGTTAGGATTATCTATAGCAAAATGGATTGTTGATGGACATAAAGGATATTTCTCTGTACTAAGCAGAAAAGGCATTGGTACTAGGATAACAATATTCTTACCTAGCAGCTCGATAAATTTTTAACTGAAAGTATAAGTGAAGAAGAATACAGAAGAAGATATTTTAAAAATAAATCTATATAATAATATTTAAATTAAAATACTATTAACTATAATATATACGTTGCCAAAATAATTCTTCATCATAATTCTAAAAATATTGCAAGAATTTTAGCCGTAATTGTGAAATGTGCATTGTGAATTGCAATATATATATGAAAATAGAACAATTGAATATTTACAAAATATGTTATAATTGGTTTATAGTATATTTTGGGGAGGATATTAATATGAAAGTTTTATTAATCTATTCATCTATACATCATGGTAATACTGAAAAAATAGCAAAGGCAATGGGCGAATCTATAAATGCTGATATAATAGAAACAAGGGATTTAAAGATAAATACATTAAATGAATATGATCTAATAGGTTTTGGTTCTGGAATATATTATGGGAAGTTAGATAAAAATATTCTTGAGCTAATTGACAAGTTACCAACTTTGTCTAATAAAAAAGTATTTGTTTTTTCTACGAGTGGACAGGGTAAAACCAAATATAATGATTTTGTTGAACAAAAGCTAAAAGAAAAAGGGTTTAATGTTGTTGGTAGCTTTGCATGCAAGGGTTATGATACTTTTGGACCATTTAAATTAATTGGGGGAATCGCTAAAGGCAGGCCAAATGATAAGGATTTTCAAAATGCAAAAGATTTTGCTAAAAAACTTATATCTTTATAATATTTTATCATTATTTACGAGCAAAAATAAATAACAGATTGAAATATCGCATTTAGAAAATGTGGTATTTTTTTATGAAGCTTTAAAGTGCGACAATGGGAGTAGGATTATTATATTTATTATAAAGGATTAAGAGATTTATAGACAATTATTTATAGGAATGGTAAAATTTAATATATTATTAAATATTTATTAAGTTTTAGGGGATATAGGAGAGAAATATGAAAAAGTTAAAATTAACAAAAGTATTAGCTACTACATTAGTAGCAGCTTCAGTATTGGCATTAAATCCAATAGGAGCAAATGCAGAATGGAGACAAGATGCAAAAGGCTGGTGGTATACAGAAGGAAACTCATGGGCTGATGGTTTCAGAGTAATAGATGGGTATTTATATTTTTTTGATTCACAAGGCTATATGGATCATGGTAAGCCAAATGATTTTGGAGATAAAGTTGGATTAAATGATGATGGTCAATTTACAAATGTCACAATAAATGGGGCATGGGCTTTTTGCAAATTATCAGGTGAAATAGTAGCATATCTAGGTTCTGACAGCAATGTAGTAATTCCTGATAAAATTGATAATGTTGCAGTAACAGGTATAGGTAATAAGGCATTTTATAAACACAATAATATTAAAACTATAATTATTCCTAATAGTGTGACAAATATAGAAGACTCTGCATTTTATGGCTGTGCGAGTTTGGCAAGCTTAAATATTCCAGCAAGCGTTCAATCTATAGGGGAAAAAGCATTAATAGGTTGTAGTAGCTTAGCAAATATATCTGTAGATGATAATAATATAAGTTATAAAAGTGTTGATGGAGTGTTATATAGTAAAAACGGAACTAATATACTATGTTATCCGGCTGCAAAAGTAGATAAAAATTATACAATTCCGAGTGGTGTAATAATTATAGGAAATAGTGCGTTCAGTAAATGTACAAATCTAACAAGCATAGAAATTCCTGATAGTGTAAAAACTATAAATTACAGGGCATTTGAAGGGTGTACAGGCTTAACAGAGATAAAAATTCCTGACAGTGTAACAAGTATAGTAAATAGTGCATTTATCGGATGTTCAAACTTAACAAGTGCAAACATTCCAAGTGGTTTGACATCTATAGAACCTAGTATATTTGCAAGCTGCACTAACTTAACAAGCATGACAATTCCTAACAGTGTAACCCAAATAGGAATGAGTGCATTTGGTGGATGTAAAAATACCAACTTTTATGTAAAGAGTGAAGCAATGAAACAACTTTTACGTAGATCTGGTGTAAATCAAAATAAGATTGTAGTAAGCGTTTAGTCATAAACAATAATTAAATAAATAATTTTATAGAGTGGCTTAAAGTTACTCTATTTTTATAAACAAAATTTCTATTTGCCATAAAGAGTATTTATGAGGTAAGGTATAAAATGCTATTTAAAAATTTCGAAGTGTGGTATTTACAAGATATGTTATAATAAGTGAAAGAAAAAATAGTGATTTGTGGAGGAGAAAGACGATGGTTAGGGTTGCTACTATAGATGATATTTTGGAAATAGAAAATATATATAATGAGATTTTGGATTATGAAGAACAAACAGTGTCTTATACAAATTGGCAAAAGGGGCTTTATCCAACAGTTGATTATTCTAGGAGTGCTATTGATAATAATACAATGTTTGTTGGTGAAGACGAAGAAGGAGTATATGGATGCGTAGTGCTTAATAGTATTCAACCCAAAGAATATGACAACATTTCGTGGGTTACAAAGGCAAAACCAAGCGAAATTATGGTCATTCATACTTTGTGTATTCGACCTTCTGCAAGTGGCAAAGGTAAAGCAAAAATAATGATGGAATTCATTGAAAAATACTCAAAAGAGCAAGGATATAAAGTTATTCGCCTTGATACTTATGAAGGCAATATCCCAGCGGCAACGCTATATCCTAAGATTGGATATATTTATGTAGGTACAACAAAATTTCATTTTCAAAATGTGATATGGGAAGATTTGAAGTGTTTTGAAAAATCATTATAGGGCTGACTAGAGATTGATTAAGCAAAGGTGGGGATTTCTATTTTTCCAGATTTTATTAAGCATTATGATTTAATACGTTCAATACTTCGGGACGTTTTTTTATACGGATGTTTTTCAAAAGGTGACTTAGAAAGTAAAAATCATGGGAGCTCACGAAAAGTTAGTTATGAGATGCGCCGAATTAAACAATATATAGAGAATGATTTTATTAAGATAGATAAAGATGGTAAGAATAAACTTTTAAGTTTAAGCTATGATGATATTTCAAATACGAAAAACTTTTTAGTCAATACATATTTAAGCAAGAGTTTTACTAAAGCTGATATTATCTTATATTATTATTTGCTTTTAATTTTAAATTATAAAAATAAACCAATGGCCTTTTCAGATATTGAAAATGAGCTGGTAAGTGAAGAATTGATTGATTATGAAAATATAAGTAGTAAAACTATAGAAAGAAAGCTTAATGAATTAGTAAATTCTATGGAAATCGTATCAGTTAAGAAAAATGGACGAGTTAAAGAGTATTACATTTCAGAGGATATACTAAAAGAACTTGATAATGAAGAAATTCTAAAGCTTTATAATATAGTGGATTTATATAAAAATATTATTTTTCCTAATGTAAGTGGGCATTATTTTTTTGATACACTAAGAGATTATTTAGAATTTGAACGAAATGTAATACCAAAGGATAAGAATTGTTTTCAATATAAAAACCTGCATTTTCATCCTGTAATTGAAGAAGAATTGATTTTGAAAGTTATGAGAGCAATTGAAAATAGGAATGAGATAAGATTTAAAAATGATTGCAAAACCACTCGTGTCAAGATGTATGATAATGAAGTGATTAGGCCTTTTAAGCTTAGATACGATGTTGAATGTGGAAGGTTCTACGTCTTTTCGTTTACTAGCACTGGAAGATGTATTAGTGCTAGGCTTGATAGGAAAGATGATATTGAGGTTTTAAAAACAAGATTTAATTATGAGGAATATGAGGAAAAGTATAAATTAGCTATGGAAAAAAGTTTTTCAAGTGTGCCTCATAACACTGATACTCCATACGAAGAAGTTGAATTTGAAGTTAATATTGATTCTTTAAATGAATATTATATAGTTGAAAAGATAAAAGGGGAGCTTGGGGATTGCACTTTTGAGAAGATAAGTGATACTAAATATTTATTTAAAAAGATAGTAAATGATTCTTGTGAAATGATTCCGTGGATTAGAAAATATGGTGGCTATTTAAAGGTTATTTCACCTAGATATCTTCATAAGAAAATAAAAAAGGATTGGGAGGATATGCTAAATAATTATGGAGTTATT
Organism: Clostridium sp. MF28; assembly: GCF_002969175.1. Lineage (NCBI taxonomy): Bacteria > Bacillati > Bacillota > Clostridia > Eubacteriales > Clostridiaceae > Clostridium > Clostridium sp. MF28. The sequence continues at coordinate 1,344,801 of NZ_CP014331.1, read as the reverse complement.
TCATGAATATAAAAATAAATATTTTCATTTAGTGTTTAGAATTTTAAATCTAGCAAAGAATGGACTTTATAAAGATGAAATTATAAGGCTTATTGAAGAAGAGGAGTACGATGAAAAAGTAATAGGAAAAGACTTTAAAACTTTTGAAGGGATGATTTTAAATCAATATGGTAAAGAAGATAATTTCAATTTTTTAGAAGAAAGAGAAGGAAAATATTATAGTATTTTAAATAGTGAAGATAATATACCTCTTAAAGTGAGATTTTCAAAGCTAGAAAAATCCTGGGTTAATGGAATGATTAAGGAACCAGTAGTACAAGCTTTACTTGGAAAAGAAACCTTAAAAAAATTAGAAACAGCTTTGACAGATATGAAAGAAAAGGGAAGTAATCAAATAATAGAACTTACAAATAAAGTACAAAATGGCTTTGATATTGATTTAGAAAAATTAAGTAAGGATTTCTATACTATTTTAGAAGGAATAATTAATGAGAAGCCTATATTATATTCTAATGTAGATAAAAATGGCAATGAATATAATAACCAATTAGCAATTCCAATTAGAATTGAGTATTCATTAAAAGATAATAAATTTAGAGCATCCCTATATTCTTTAGATGAGAAACGATCTATATTGGTTAATTTACATACCTTAAAGGAAGTTAAAATAGCCAATAATGTAGATTCGAATATAAAAAGAAAAGATGTTCTCAAGAAATTAAAGGAAAAGAAATACTCAGAAGTTCCAATTACAATTGAACTTGAAGATATCAGGGGAGCTATGGAAAGGTGTTTTATGAGTTTTTCTTCATTTGAAAGAAATTCTAGAACCATTTCAAAAAATAAATATGAAATAGATATTTATTATTATACCTTTGAAGAAGATGAGGTTATAAGGAAAATAATGTCCTTAGGTCCATATGTTAAAGTAAAGGCGCCTAATAGGGTTAGAGAGATTATTATTGATAAGATTAAAAGAGCATTTATGTATGAAACAACTTAAGGTATGGAAAATATAAATAAGTTATCTTAATTATATATAATCAAGAAATAGAGCTGGAAGTTAAAAAACTTCGGGCTCTTTTGCTTTTCAGTATATATGCTACTTAAGTGTATTTAGATTATTTTTATTGAGACAGGCGTTTAACATTTTATTGGTACTAATGGATTATAATTCAAAAGATGCAAAGTTTTTGTCTGTAAGAAAATTATAGAAATAATATAATAAGTATTGTAGTCGAGAGGGCAAAGCAATAAGGAAGTGAATATTTAAGTTACTTCGTTTTAAATATAGGTGTCACTGGTTCGATTCTAGTCTCATAATTCTTAAAAAAGTTGTGAGTAGCTCAGCAGGTAGAGCACTAATAGATTATACTTAAATAACTTTTCTCCTTATTAAATTGTTGTATTGATGAAAAAATATGGCAGTGTATATTTAAGTTACTTCGTTTTAGGGGTGGTAATATTGGTTCGAATCCAATTGCATATTTTAATATGTATAGTAGAAGGGATAACACACCACCAGAATACTTAAATAGCTTTTTTCTCCATATTAAATTAAGGGAAGTGCATGAAGGTGTTACTTCGGAGTAAAGATAATTGCAATAAAAGCAATGAACACTTTTAGGTTTTCTCCCTTATTGTTTTAAATTTTTTCTTCACAAGTAGGACGCAAAGGATATAATCAATTTAATTAAAATTGATTTAACATGATGATAAGAGTATTAGTATGGTGCAACTCCATAAGTCATCTGAAAAATATAACTTCATCATTGAAAGGAGCAAATTAAAATGTCAAAATTTAATTTTTTTAGAAACACAACAGTAAATACAGTAAATAAGGAAGGCCATGTGGCTTTTAAAATGGAACTGAAGGAAAAATTAATAACTGAAGTTTTAACAAGTTTCTTTAATGAAGGAAAGTTTTATGGAGATAATTCTTTAGAAATAGTTAACGATTTAAGAAATGTTATTAAGATAGATCCGAAATTTGTAGCAAATTTGGCCATATATGCTAGAAAAGAAATTCATTTAAGAAGTATATCTCATGTTATGGCTGCAGAGCTTGCTCATGATGTGCAGGGAAAGAAGTATGTTAGAAGAGTTTTAAGTGAAATAGTTGAAAGAGTAGATGATATGGCGGAAATTTTAAGTTATTACTTAAATGTATATGGTAAACCAATTCCAAATTCACTGAAGAAAGGTTTAGGTGATTCTTTCATAAGATTTGATGAGTATTCTCTTGCAAAATACAATAGAGCAAAGGAGATTAAACTTAAGGACATAGTAAATTTAGTTCATCCAAGACCAAGTACAGGTAAGCAAAGCGATATGTTTAAGAGATTACTTGAGGATAACCTAGAAACACCATTTACATGGGAAACAATGCTTTCAAGTGAGGGCAATAACAAGAATACTTGGGAAAAATTAATTGATAGCAATAAGCTTGGTTATATGGCTATACTTCGTAATTTGAGAAACATTATTAAAGCTGAACCAGATAATATAGAAAAGGTATATGAAATTTTAGAAAATGAGAATAGAGTTAAAAATAGCAAGCAGCTACCTTTTAGATATTATTCAGCATTTAATGTACTATCAAATGAAGGCCTTGGAACATCAAAAATTTATGATGTATTGGAAAATGCAATTAGATTGTCTACAAAAAATATAGGTAGATTAAGCGGTAAGACTTTTATATCTACTGATGTATCAGGTTCTATGAGAAGTACGCTAAGTAGAAAAAGTGATACTACTTGTGCTGAAATAGGTACTGTTCTTATGGCGATTGCAAATAGCATTTGTGATGAAGCTATAACAAGTACTTTTGATACAAGATTTAAAATAACTCCTTTTGCAGCTACAAATGGAATTATAGCTAATGCAAATTCTATAAGTGTTACAGGCGGAGGGACAAATCTTTCATTGCCAATATATCATTTGTTAGATAATAAAATTTATGTTGATAGAATAATAATTCTATCAGACAACGAAATAAATTATGGATATGCTAGAGTATGCCAAGATTTGATAAATCAATATAGAAAGCAAGTAAATCCTAATGTCTGGGTACATGCAATTGACCTTTTAGGTTATGGTACACAGCAATTTAAAGGAGACAAAGTAAATATAATTGCAGGATGGAATGAAAAAATACTAGAATTCATACCAAATGTAGAAAACGGTCTTAGCAATATAAAGGACAAGATTGAAGAGTATTATTTTAAGGAAAAATTAGAATCAATTATATAGACAAAAATAGTAAGGGGAAGTGTATATTTAAGTTACTTCGATGTTAACGATAGATGTCACCGGTTCGAACCCGGTCTTATAATTTGGAAAGATTATAAGTAGCTCAGGTGGTAGAGAACTAAATACTTAAATAGTTTTTCTCCCCTTATTTAAATTTTGGATTTAAGGATGGGTAATTCCTATGAAAAATATTTATGTTCTTGAAGGCAAAAATATATATGATTTAGATTCATTTTTTAATGAATTTGCTAAAGCGGTAAATGCACCTAATGGATATTTTGGAAGAGACTTAATGCAATTTGATGATTGTCTTTTTGGCGGATTTGGATTAGAAGCACCATGCGAAATTATTTGGAAGGAATCTAATTTGTCAAAAGAAAAATTAGATTGCAATATGCTTAGAGAATATTATGAAATAGAGAGAATTAATTGTGAAAAAGGATTAGTCAATGAACTGAAGGAATTGCATGAAGGTGGTAGAAAAGATGCAAAAGAAGATGAATGCTTTTTTTACGATATGTTAAATATATCAAAGTACATGATTGAAAAAGCCGAAAATGGAGAAATGACTATGTTTGATGAAATAGTAGAAACAATTAAAAGTGTTACAAATAGAGCACGTTTAGGATGGATAGTAGATTTAAAGTTAGAATAAATTTTGAAAGGAAGTGAATATTTAGTGAGTGGACATTTGTTGGGTTGCACATCACTAAAGATAATTCATGTTAGAAGTTAGAGGAAAATATAATACTGCAAAAGTATTTACAGATAATATAGAAATAGAAGCAATTGAACAATTAAAAGAATTATGTAATCAGCCTTTTGTAGAGGGCTGTAAGGTTAGAATAATGCCTGATACACATAAAGGGGCAAGCTGTGTTATTGGATTTACAGCTGATTTGGGTGATAAAGTCATTCCTAATATTGTAGGAGTTGATATTGGATGCGGGATGTTAACTGTAAATTTAGGAATAGTAGATGTTGATTTAGAAAAGCTAGATGAGATTATCCATAAATATATTCCATCAGGAATGAATGTCCATGAAGGAAGAGTAGTTAGATTCCCAGAATTGCAGAATTTAAAATGTTATAGAAGCTTGAAAAATACTAAAAGAATTGAAAGAAGTATCGGCACTTTAGGTGGAGGAAATCACTTTATTGAAATAAATGAAAGTGCTAATGGCATAAAGTATCTTGTGATTCACTCGGGAAGTAGAAATTTAGGAACACAAGTGGCTAGCATTTATCAAAATCTTGCAATAGATTTATGCAGTGGTAAAGGTGATTACTTTGTTAAAAGAGAAAAAATAATTAGTGAATATAAAGCTGATGGGCGTAGAAAAGAAATCCAGAAAGCTTTAAAAGATTTAGAAGCACTATATAATGACTTAATGCCAAGCTACCCAAAAGAGTTGTGCTTTTTAAGTGGAGATTATAGGAAGGATTATCTACATGATATGAATATCTGCCAAGAATATGCTGTCTTAAATAGAAACACAATGGCAGATATAATTTTGAAAAAGATGTTTGGAAAAGGCTTTGATGAATTTGAAGCATTTTCTACTACTCATAATTATATAAATTTCAAAGACAATATAATTAGAAAAGGAAGTATTTCAGCCTATGAAGGAGAAAAAGTATTAATTCCCCTTAATATGAGAGATGGAAGCATAATTGCAATAGGGAAAGGTAATCCAGATTGGAATTACTCAGCACCACATGGGGCAGGCCGTATTATGAGCAGGACTAAAGCTAAGGAAAAAGTCAATTTGGAAGAATTTAAGGCTTCAATGGAAGGAATTTTTACAACTTCAGTTACAGAAGCGACAATTGATGAAGCTCCAATGGTGTATAAGCCTAAGGAAGAAATACTTGAAAATATTTCTGAGACTGTTGATATTATTGAAATAATCAAACCAATTTATAATTTTAAAGCTCAGGGTTAGGAAAGCGAAAATTAATATATTGAGTAGGTGATGTGATTGTTAGATAAATTTGTTTCAGGTTTTCCTGAATATTTAGAGAAATATGTAAAGAATGTATTAAATATAATCGAATCAAAAGAACCCTATTATAATTGTTTTCCTATACTACAAAATTGCTTTGCAGATATCAGTTTAGACGGAGAAAAGCTTCAAATTCCATATCGTTTTTATAATAAAGAATTATTAGATGATGTTGTAAAAGAATTAACAGAAACTGAGCAAATTATTTTGCATTGTATTTATTCCAGAAATGATAATGGATTTATAAGACAAAAGCACATTGAATCAATTTTTTCATTCAACGAAATTCCTAAGTGGGTTATTCCATATATTGTAAAGCTTTGTGATGAATATGTGATGGAGATAATTGAATGCATCAATGATAATATTACAAAAATTTCTAAAGAGCAAATAGCTGAATTTGTTAATGAAAATGAAAGTTTTATTGCTTTGGGTTATGCACGTATGGGAAGTTACTGGGGTTGCTATTATAAAGGAATTAAATTTAAAAAGTATGTGGGATACAAATTTTATAGAAATGTATTGGGATATAATAAGACTTTTTTATATCCCAAATGAGGAAGGGGCGAAACTAGATTTATGGAGAAAATAATACAAGCTCAATTAAGAGATATAGAAGAAAAAAATAATGTAAAAATACTATATGCAATAGAGTCAGGAAGTCGAGGCTGGGGATTTGAATCTAAGGATAGTGATTTTGATGTGAGATTTATCTATGTACATCCAGTTGAATGGTATTTAAGTGTATTTGAAGGTCCTGATATTATTGAAATACCTGTAGATGAGGTGCTAGATGTTAATGGATGGGATCTTCGAAAAGCTTTAAAACTAATGTACAGGTCAAATGCATCTTTATTAGAATGGCTATCATCGCCAATTACCTACAGGCAAAATCAAGAGCTTGTAAAAGAATTAAGACAGGTGGCAGAAAAGTACTTTTCACCAATATCAGTCACATACCATTATATAAATATTGCAAAGAAAAGCTTTGAGGGATTGGAAGGCCTAAATAATGTTAACATCAAAAAGCTTTTTTATGTTATTAGGCCAATTTTATCATGTATGTGGATAGAGAATTTCAATACAATTCCACCTATGAATTTACAAGCAATGATGAAAGAAGTTAAAATGGATGACAAAGTCAAGACGATAATAGAAGAACTTGTTACTATCAAAGCTGATAGGATAGAGTCAGACACGATAAAACAACCTACAGAATTAATGGAATTCTTAAGAGACAAGCTAGAATATTATTATAGTTATGCAAAAAATATTAAAACTGAAAAAGAAAGAGATTCTAGTATCCTAAATGAATTTTTCCATAAGGCTATTAAAGAATATAGTGGTGATATAGAATGAATAAAGTAACAAAGGAAATTTTAAATAAAGAGGAATATAAATTTATACATTCAAATGAAAACTTAGGAGAAAACATAATATACTTAACACTTTCAGGGTCAATTGGATATGGTACTAATATAGATAATAGTGATGTAGATTTACGAGGAATTACAATTGAAAGAAAAGAAAATATATATGGATTTCAAAGTTTTGAACAATTTGAAGATACAGCAACTGATACTGTTATATATGGACTTAGGAAATTTGTTTCATTAGCATTAAAGGGAAATCCTAATATTCTTGAATTATTAGGTACTAAGGATGAGCATATTATATATATGAATAAATATGGGGAGGCATTACGTAAAAATAGAGGGTTGTTCTTATCAAAAAGAGTGATACACACTTTTGGTAATTATGCTACTGCACAATTAAGAAGACTGCAAAATGCCTTGGCAAGGGATGAGTATCCGAAGGAAGAAAAGGAGAAACATATACTTAATACAATAAATAATCAAATGAATCATTTTTCATCTAATTACACAGAGTTTCCAAAGGGTAGCATAAAATTATACATTGATAAATCTGATAAAAATGAAATAGAAACAGAGATATTAATGGACATTCATATAGATAAATATTCTTTAAGAGATTTTAAAAGTATATACTCAGAAATGAATAATATTGTTCACGATTATGATAAGCTTAATCATAGGAATAGAAAAAAAGATGAGGGGAAGCTTTTAAAACATGCTATGCACTTAATAAGGCTCCTAATTATGGGAACAGAAATATTAAAAACTCATGAAATCAACACTTATCGAGAGAAAGAACATGATTTATTAATGGATATTAGAAAAGGCAAATATAGTTATGATGAATTGTTTAAGTTAGTCGAGTTGTATGATTTTAATTTTAAAGAAGCATCAGTTAATACTACATTGCCTAAAGAACCTGATGAGAGGCAAGTTGAAGAATTATTGATTTCTTTGTATGAGAGATATTATAATGGTACAAGAAAAATTATTAAGTAGATTAGTTTAGGAGGTAAAATTCTATGGAAAAATACACAAGAGAAGAATTGGTAGATGCACTAAAAGTTGTATCGTCAACTATTAATAATTGTGAAAAAGCGCAGCTAAAATTTGCAGAAGGCACCTCACAACATACTCTTCTTAAAAATAGGCTAAAAGCTCTATATATTTCAAAATCATTAATAATAGATGAAGATATTGTGGATAAATATACAAAAGAAGAATTAATGGAAGCACTACCACCAGTAGCTTCTATTATCAGCAAATGTGAAAAAGCTAAACTAAAATTTGAGGAAGGTACATCTCATCATACTCGCCTTAAGAATATCATAAATGCAATGTATATTTCAAAATTGTTAATAACAGATGAAATTAATAAAAGAGAGAGCAAGATTTGATATTATTTTCATATGGTGGAGCGATCTGTAAAGCTTACATAACAAATAAAAATGTTTTTTGAATTGACTGATGTGTTACCTTAAATTGTGTTATAATAGGAATATATTTACAAGGGTGAATGTTAAATAGAACTTATAAAAGCACAAAGTTAGGGGAGAAATAAATACATGAAATATATAAACAATTGCAAAACAGTAGACAAACTGAAAAATATAATTTTTATAGCAATTATTTTCATCAGTTTTTTTATTATTTCATCTAATGTACAAGCAGCAACTCTTACAAATGATCAAACATCAAATTCTAAAATCGGATGGACAATTGATGGGAAGAAGATTAAATCTGGTAGTTTATCAACAGACTATAATACTGAACAAGTGCTAAATGATATAAATAAGTTTCAATTGAATACCTTAAATATACCTGTAATGATAGATATTGATAATATTTCTTCGAGTAATATGATAGTTGATAAAATAAGTGAAGAAAAGGCAATTGATTTAATTAAACAATTGAAGAATACAAATGCAAATATAAATGTAATATTAGAGCCATATCCTTGGATAGAGCAGGGGACAAAGGCTGAAACTGAATGGAAACCTAATAACATGAATGCTTTCTTTTTAAATTGGAAGACTAATGTATTAAAGACATTGATAACTGATATTGCAGTACCATATAATGTAACAGCCCTAAATATAGGAAGTAATCTAGTTAACATGGAATCAGAAGAAAACAATTGGTGTGATATTATAGATTACGTTAGAACAGATTATAAAGGATTTGTAACATACAGAACAAATAAATGGGATACTGCTTCATGGGCCCCTGACAGTATTACTGCATATAATAACAAGTTAAATAATAAGTTATTTTCAAAAGTAGATTTTATTTCTATAGCAGCTTATTTCGAACTTACAAATAATCCTACAAATACAGTTGAAAATCTTACAAGCGCAATAGAAAATTCACAGATAGATTTTGGTGGACAGGTTAGACATCAAAATATAAAACAAGAAATAAAAAACTTTTATGATAAATGGAATAAGCCTATTTTCTTTGGAGAACTTGGTTTTCCTAAATTTGATTACGCATCATATGAGCCATGGAATTGGAATCCATATAAGAATAATGGTATTAATAACGTTGAGCAAGCTAATTGCTTTGAAGCATATAGAAGAGAGTTTCAAGACGAACCTTGGTTTTTAGGATTTTCTATATTTGCAGTGGGTGAACAAAGCAATGATAAACATTATTATCCAAGTCAAGAAAGTACAGAAGTTATAAAAAAATGGTATAGCAATGAACAATGAATTATTCCGTGCAGTTATAAAAATAAATAGTAAATTGAAGTATCGCGTATCATATGATATGTGATACTTTTTGCTATATATTCAATTAAAATTTATGTTGAACAAGAGGTATAGACAATGGCAAATAAAACAGAAAGTATAATATTTAGAAGTCTAATAATATTATATTGTTAAAAAATGCTATAATAGAAATATAATTGCAATAGGTTTATAGAATTTGCTTCTATGGCATGTAATGAAAAAGGATCATTTTTTGATTACTGTAATGTTAGTTATAGCTAAATGTTATTTGAAGATTTAATAGTGCGGCGTCTATAGTGAGAAGCTAATATATTATGAATGGGGGAATTTACATGAAAATATTAGTTTATGGTGCAGGTGTTTTAGGAAGTTATTTGGCTCATGTATTGATACGCGGAGGCAATGATGTTACATTACTTGCTAGAAACGAACGTTTTAAAGAATTGAAGAATAATGGACTTGTTATTCGCCATTATATACAGTGTAAAACTACCACTGACAAAGTAAAAGTAATAGATTTTCTTCCTTCAAATGAAGTGTATGAAATAATATTTGTGGTAATGCAATATACGCATTTAAATTCAATATTACCGTGTCTTTCAAATAATCAAAGTTCTAATATTATATTTGTTGGTAATAATGCAGATCCCCATGCAATTAAGAATTATATGCTAAAAAATAGCTGTAATGAAAAACATATTGCTTTTGGGTTTCAAAGTACTGGCGGAAGACGTGAAAAAGGAAAAGTTATTTGCGTGCGTATAATCGGACAAATGGAGTTAGGCGGATTAGATGGTAACTTATCATGGAAAAACATTATAGATAGAGCTTTTAAAAACACAAAATATAAATTAACTTATTTTGATGATATGGATTCGTGGCTTAAAAGTCATATTGCTCTAATTATGCCTCTTTGTTATGCTTCATATGCATGTGATGGAGATTTACATAAAGTTGCTAAAAGCAAAAAACTTTTAAATCAAATTATTAAAGCAATTGATGAAGGATATAAAGTATTAGAATCACTTGGTTACTCCATTTTACCTAAAAATGAAGAAAATTTTGTTAGAAAGAAGTCATATATGTTCTATCTATTATTGAAAATTACTATGATAACACCTATGGGAAGACTAGCGATAAGTGATCATGCTATGTCAGCAGTTAATGAGATGTTCATGTTGAGTGATGCATTCAATATATTAAAGCAAAAATCAAATATTTCAACACCAAATTGGGATGAACTCCAAAGTCATTTAGAAAAAAATCGTAACAAAGAAACATTCATCGATTAATGATAGATATGGGGAGATCTGAGCATGAAGAAAAAAATACTTTTAATAACACCTGAGAATGAGGAAATAAATAGATTTAGAAAAAATCAATTTAATAATTTTATTCAGATAACTATGCCATACTTAGCAGCTTTCATAGATGAAAATAAATATGAAATAACTCTAGTTGATGAATATAATCAAAGAGTTCCTTTTGAAGAAAAATTTCATCTGGTTGCAATAACGGTAAACACATCTAATGCTGCCCATTGTTATGATATATCGAAGAAGTTTAGAGATAAGAATATTAAAGTTGTAATGGGAGGTCCTCATGCAACATTATTACCTGAAGAGGTGAAAAAACAGTGTGATTATATAATGGTGGGAGAAGGCGAAATTATATGGCCAGAATTTTTAGAAGATTTCTATGAGGATAAAGCAAAACCAGAATATATTTGCGAAGAAGTACCTAATCTAAAAAATATGCCAATAGCAAGAAGAGATCTAATTCATAAAAGATACTTTACAAAAGGGGCAGTTATTTCTTCGAGGGGATGTCCTTATAATTGTAGTTATTGCAATTTAAAGCAAATTTATTGTGAGCCGTTTAGAACAAGGCCTATTAAAGAAGTTATTTCTGAGATAAAGACCATGAAAATTAAGTTTTTTGTATTTTGGGATGATAATTTCTTTGGGGATATAAATTTTGTGAAAGAATTACTGTTGGAATTGAAAAAACTTAATAAAAAGTGGGCAGCACAAGTAACGCTAGAGAGATGTAAAGATGATGAATTATTAAAATTAGCTAAAGAGGCTGGCTGTGTATACTTTTTTGTAGGAATAGAATCTTTTTCACAGGATAGTTTAGGAAGCGTAAACAAAGGTATAAATGATGTAGATAAATATAAAAACATGATAGATAAAATCCATAATAATGGAATTTGTGTACAAGCAGGAATAATATTTGGATTTGATACAGATAAAAAGGATGTATTCAAGAAAACTCTTGATGCCTGCAATGAGCTAGGAATAGATGGATCTACTGTAAGTATATTAACTCCTCTGCCTAAAACACCAGTATATTCAAAGTTAAAAGAAGAAAATAGATTAATAACAGAGGATTGGAGCTATTACAATGGAAAAACTAGAGTAGCTTTTATTCCTAAAAATATGAGCGCAGAAGAGCTGTTTGAAGGCTATATGTGGTTTAGGAGAGAGTTTTATTCTTTAAAATCTATTTATAAGAGAATAAGAAAATCTAAAACAAACATATTATATAACTTAATTGTAAATTTAGGATATAAGATAAGTCTTAACGGTACAAAAAATAATTTTTAGTATATTAGAGAATTCTTTAAAGTAACTGGTTTATATGAATTATGAAGTTGGTTATAGTTTAAAATTTAAATTATTCATATATCAATTGGGTTAATAATGAAAAGATAGGATTTAGAATTATAAATGAAATATACTTTTTATAATTAAACAGAATGGTATTTATAAGATTTACTATCATTAGCTAAAAGATAAATTGTAATTTGTAGGGGAGTTTAAACTGCTAAATTATTTAGAAATAAAGAGGTGCAATTATGAAAATACATGATAAATGCTTGCTGTGTATGGTCAACCAAGTTATAAAAGTAGCAAATATTACAGGGGTTAACAATAAAGAAGAGTTATTGAAGGAAGTTTTTACATATCTCAGTAAAATGGATTTTGAGGCAACTACACCCGAAATTATTGGAGAAATTTTTGGCATGATAAAAAAACATACTAATAATCAAGATCCATATAAAGAAACTAGAAATTACTATAATACATTATTTTTAAAACTGTTACCTGAATTTGAGAGGAAGATTGAGCAAGCTGAAGATTCGTTTCAATTAGCAGTAAGGTATGCCGTTGTTGGTAATATCATAGATTTCAATCCTATTCACAATACATTATTAGAGGATATATTTGATTATTTTGAAAAAATGGAACAGTTGGAACTTGCAATAGATGATTCTAGAAAGCTAGCGGAAGATATTTTAAATTCAAAAATATTATTATACTTAGGTGATAATTGTGGAGAAATATGTATGGACAAGATTCTTTTGAAAAAAATAAAAGAACTAAATCCTAATGTTAAAATATTCTTTGGAGTACGAGGTAAACCTGTTGTAAATGACTCTATAGCTGAAGACGCACATGCAGTAGGAATTGATGAATATGCAGAGGTTATTGATAATAGAGATGGTTCTCTTGGGACTGTTTTAAAAAGGACAAGTCGTGAGTTTAAAGAAGTCTATAAAAAGGCTGATGTAGTAATTGCTAAAGGGCAAGCTAACTATGAATGCTTGAGTGAAGAAAAGAAAAATATCTATTTTCTTTTAATGACTAAATGTGATGTGATTGCAAATGATATTGGTGTTCCGGAAAAGAGAATGATTTGTATGAAAAACAAATTTTAATTACAGGAGGTGTGTCATGAGTGGTCTAATAGTACAAATAATCCCAGTGATTATATTTAGAATTTTAGTATTAATCTTATGTGTGCTAGGAATATATGCTCTTGTCTTATTAATTAAGGCTCTAAAGATCTATATTAAAAAGAATTCTTAGTTCCATACATAAATAAGACAAGCATTAATCAAGAAAGATTTAAAGATATCAAACTGAGAGTTTATCAGCTTTGAGATAAAGGATAAAATAAATTTATATACTAATGATGGAGAACAATGAGGAAAAGTCGCTAATGCAATTGATGGGGAATTAGTTAGTGATGTTTTATTATATAAAAGCAGAGATGTAAGGAGAAAGATATTATGGAAAATAAAAATGGAAATCTATTAATGGCTCCGCTATGGCTAATGTATCCTGAAATTCCAAATGGAAGCATTGGATGGAGAATGGGATATGGTGAAGGATATGCTATAGATTTTTACTTATGGTTTAATAAATTAGAAGAGGATGAGAAGAAAAAGTATAAAGAAATGTTTCCAGAGCCTAAAAGATGGGAAAGAGAAGATAATATTTATGAATATAATAATTATTGGACATACACTTGGCAAAAAGATGGCAAGCCTGAATATGATTTAAATAACCTTATTTCAGATTATAAAGATGGAAAGAACTTGGAATATATTTATTTCTGGGGGCATCATCCTAAAAAAGATGGCGGGATTACAAAGTCTTGCTTTAGCCAGTGGTGGAAGAGCAGGTTCAATATTGGACATACTGAATATTTATTTATGGAACAATATATGATGGCAGAAAAAGCTAGATTTTTTGGAGATAAAGAAATAGAAGAAAAAATTATGAATAGTTATGATCCTAAGGAAATAAAGAGCTTTGGACGTAAAGTAAGAGGTTTTGATGAAGAAATTTGGAATAGAGCTAAATATTCAATTATCATAAATGGAAATTATAATAAGTTCATGCAAAATGAAAGATTAAAAACATTTCTTATTTCCACAGGGGATAAAATATTAGTAGAGGCAAGTCCATATGATACTGTATGGGGAATACAGATGTCTGAGGAGGATGTTAATATCAAAAATCCAGAATTATGGCGCGGGGAAAATTTACTCGGATTTGCGTTAATGGAAGTTAGAAATGAAATAAAAAGAGTATGTAAAAATAGCAATATGATTGATTGGGTTTCGTTGAATAATAGATATAGTTAATGTAGTACAGATAGATGGTATATTTATTTTATAAAGCAAATTCTAACCAAAGTTTTTATTGACAAAATATAGGTTAGAGAATATACTGATAAAAAAGTAATCATATAAAATTAGTATGAATTAAAAAATAAATATAATTATAATATGTGCTTAATAAAAATAAATAAGAAATGATTGACTAGAAAGCTAGAGATCGTAGAAATTTAGGGTGGTTAAGTCTTTTTTTGGACTTTTCCTGCTTAGGGATTTTTGCGGTCTTTTTTGTTTTATTTTAGGCAATAGGTGCTATAAAAAAATCATTTGGCTGTGGGGCGTGTTTATGGATTTACAAAATTTTATTAAAAAGTTCCAGATACCTGAAGTAGCTTATCCGTTCATCAACAAGATATTTACTAAAGAAGAAATTGAATTTGTAGATAAGATGGACAAGGGTACATTTACTAAGAAGGATATAGAGAAAATTATAGATGAAAATTCAGATGAGTTTATAAAAAATAGTTATAGAAGAGGTATTATTTCACTTGTAGATGAAGAAACATCTACATATAAAATAGCAAATTTTTATAGTAGATTAGATATTTTTTCAATATCTGAGCAAGAGGTTTATAGAAGCATTCCAAAGGCAGATCAACTTTCTATGGATGCCTGGTATTTTAAAGCTTATTATGATGGGTTAGACCCTGATTTTAGTGTAAGGCCTACAGAGGATGAAATTTTACCACTTAACAAGGTGTTAGAATTCATTGACACTCAGGATAGACCTGTTTATCTAAATTACTGCGATTGTAGAAGCCTTAGAGGAGAATGTGGAAAACCAACTAAAACCTGTATTACGTATAGAAATGGAATTAATACATTTGCACATAGAGGTTTATCAGAAGAAATAGATAAAGAAAGAGCAAAAGAAATAGTAAAAAATGCTGATAAGAAAGGTCTTATGCATACAGTTAATTCAAATGGTATATGTAATTGCTGTGGAGACTGCTGTTATTTATTTAGAAGCCAGGCAAAAAGAAATAGCAGTGGATTTTGGCCAAAAACAAATCAAATCATTGAATTTAATTCACATAACTGCATTAAGTGTGGTGCTTGTATAAAAAGATGCCATTTTGATGTATTTACTAAGGTTGATGGAATCATAAAAACAGATATTTCAAAATGCGTAGGTTGTGGAATTTGTTCAAATTCGTGTCCTACAAAGGCACTTAAGTTACAGGAAAGAAAATAACATGCTTGAAGATACACCGTATATTTTGCGTTAGTAAAGAAAGTGATTTTGTTTATATAAGGAGCGATTAAATAAATATTGAGAGTATTGAGTTTGGTTCAAAAAGTTTAGGCATACGGTTTGATATATTTTGAATGTGATTAAATTAAAAGAGAGGGATTAAAATGAGTTACGAAGCATATAAAAATAATCAGTTAGGTTTTACTACAAGACAATTACATGCAGGTTATAATCCAGCAGAACATTATAGATCAAAAGCAGTTCCAATTTACCAAACAGCAGCTTTTGAACTTGGGGATTTTGAGAGATGTATTAGATTATTTGATTATTCTGAAGAAGGTCATTCTTACGTAAGATTTTCAAATCCAACTAATACGGTACTTGAAAGAAGATTAGCATCACTTGAGGGAGGAATAGAAGCAATTGCATTAGGTTCAGGAATGGCAGCAATATCTAATACTTTTTTGAATATCGCAAAATCAGGGGATGAAATAGTAGCTGTTAATACTTTATATGGAGGAAGTAGAACCTTATTAAATAACATTTTACCTGATTATGGAATTGTTGGGAGGTTTGTAGATGATGAAAATGATATAGAATCATACAGAAAAGTAATTACAGAAAAGACAAAGGCAATTTATATTGAAAGCCTTGGCAATCCTGGTATGAATATAATCGATATTGAAGCTGTGGCTAATCTAGCTCATGAACATGGAATACCATTAATTGTTGATAATACTTTTGCAACACCGTATTTATTACGACCATTTGAATATGGAGCGGATATTGTTTGCTATTCTGCAACCAAATATCTTGCAGGTCATGGGACAACAATTGTAGGAGCTGTAGTTGAAAAAGGTGGTTTTAATTGGTTGAATGGGAAATTCCCTCAGTTTGAAAAATTTTATGATGAATACAAAGATACGATAGGAAAAGATATTTTAGATAAAACAATGTTTACTAAGAGACTTAGAATCAGATACTTAACTGATTTAGGTGCACACTTAAGCCCAACTAGTACGTTTTATTTATTGCAAGGAATTGAAACTTTATCTTTAAGAATGAGAGAACATGCAGCTAATGCGCAAAAGGTGGCTGAATTCCTTGAAGGTCATCCGAAAGTTCTTTCAGTGGCATACCCAGGACTTAAAAGTAATAAGTATCATGAGTTAGCTAAAAAATATTTTCCTAAGGGTCCAGGCGCAATAATGTCTATAAGATTAAAAGGTGGAATAGAGGCAGCAAGAAAAGTCTTTGAAGAAGTTAAAGTATTTGATTACATGGTAAATGTGGGAGATGCAAAATCACTTATTGTACATTCAGCAACATCAACTCATTTTGGACAATCTAAAGAAGAAAGAGAAAAAGCGGGAGTATATGATGATACTTTAAGATTATCAATAGGTATTGAAGAGGCAGAGGATTTAATAGCAGATCTTAAGCATGCGCTTGATTCAATAGATGAATAGAGAATATTAAATAATCAATATTTTTCTATAAGCAAACCTACGTTCTGGGAACATAAGTTTGCATGAAAATATGTTATATGATATAATTACTGGAAGAAAAGAGGAAAGTTACTAATAATTAATGAGAGACTAAGCAATCAAAGATGGATGAATAGTTACAAATTTTATTCAATAATTACAATAATAATTTTGACTATGTCGTATATACTTACAAAGATAGGAATTATATATTATTATCTATTAAGCTTAAGCACAATTCCGTGTATCTTTGACTTAGGAGCGTATAGTATTTTTTTAGGAACGTTAACAATTTTGAAATTTTCACCAAAGGTTTTATAAGAACTTAGGGTTTTGGGGAATTATACTTTTTCAACAAGGGAAGTGAGAATATGTGGCAAAATATTATAGATTATTTTCAAAAGGACATGAATAATTATCTGCAGGCAATAGGGCAGCACTTAGAAATAAGTTTACTATCCTTACTTGTAGCAGCAATTATTGGAATTCCCTTTGGAATATTATCTACCAAAAACAAAGTATGGTATCGATGGGTAACAACTTCGTTTAACACTCTCAGAATTGTTCCAAGCTTAGCTGTTCTTATAATGTTCATTCCTATTGTAGGAACAGGTGTTAAACCAGCACTTATTGCATTGGCGTTGCTTGGAATACCACCAATATTATTAAATACAGCACTTGCCTTTAACACAATTCCTGAATTTATGATTGAGACTTCAATGGCAATGGGAATGTCAAAAGCGCAGAGTTTTTGGAAGGTAAAGGTGCCATTAGCTGCGCCTCTTATGCTAACAGGAATTAAAACTGCAATGGTCGAGATAATCGCTAGTGCTACACTTGCTGCTTATATTGGTGGCGGTGGAGTTGGGAACATTATTTTCACTGGATTAGGACTGAATAGAGCAGATTTGCTTCTAATAGGTGGTGTTACTGTAGCAATTCTTTCAATGCTTGCAAATGTAATTATGTTAGGTTTTGAAAAATATCTGCTTAGATATAAGTATATTAATTCAAATATATAGTTTTAAGTCGCTTAATCATTATAGATTAGTGAGAGTATGAAAAAATGACATATGAGCTTTAGATAAGATCATCAAAAGACAAATAATAAAGATTAATTCAGATTGGGGAGTGATAATTATGAATAAAAATATTAAAAGAATCATAGGAACGTTATTAATTACAGTTACACTTGGAGGGCTTGTTGCTTGCGGAAATAGCAAAGGTTCAAGTGGAGATAAAAATACAATTCGTATAGGGTCAAAGGACTTTACAGAAAACTCAATAGTAGGTGAAGTTTATGCATTAGCCCTTGAAGATAAAGGTTATAAAGTAGAAAGAGTACCTAATATAGCAAGCTCAGTTATTCATACATCACTTGTAAATGATGAAATTGATTTATACCCAGAATATACTGGCACTGGATTATTGGCGATTTTAAAGAAGGATTTAATTACAGATCCAAAGCAAGTTTATGACACAGTTAAATCTGAATATGAAAAGCAATTTAATTTAGAATGGCTTGACTATTCGCCTGCAAATGATGGACAAGGTTTAGTAATTCGTACCGATGTAGCAAATAAACTTGGAATTAAAACTATTTCTGATTTACAAAAACATGCAGGTGAAATTAGATTTGCATCACAAGGTGAATTTGATAAGAGAGAAGATGGTATTCCAGGATTAGAGAAGGTTTATGGAAAGTTTGATTTTAAATCTACAAAGGTATATGACAATGGATTAAAGTACGAAGTGTTAGCAAATAATGAAGCAGATCTTGCACCAGCATCTACAACAGAAGGTCAATTAGTAAAACCTGAATTTACTTTATTAGAAGATGATAAACACGTATGGCCTCCATATAATTTAGCACCAGTAATTAAAAAATCAGTATTAGATGCTCATCCAGATATTGCTGATATTTTAAATAAAGTTAGTGCAAGCTTAGATACTAAAAAGATAACAAAATTAAACGCAGAAGTTGATGTAGATAAAAAAGAATACGAAGAAGTAGCTAAGGAGTATTACGATTCTATTAAATAATAGATAGAAGGAGATATTCAAGATGAGTATAGCAATAGAGTTTAAGAATGTTTATAAACAATTTAAAGGAGCAGCATATAGCGCAGTTGATAATGTAAGTCTAAAAATTGAACATGGAGAATTCATTACAATTTTAGGATCTTCAGGGTGTGGAAAGACAACACTCCTTAAGATGATTAATCGCTTGTATGATCCACATAAAGGAAGTATTGAATTTTTTGGTGAGGATATTAGCGGTAAAGATCCAGTAGAGTTTAGAAGAAAAATAGGTTATGTAATTCAACAGGTTGGTTTGTTTCCACATATGACCATAGCAGGTAATATAGCGACAGTTCCAAAGATACTTAAATGGCCTAAGGAAAAAATAGAATCTAGAGTAGATGAATTACTTGAACTTGTTGGTCTTGAGCCAAAGGAATTTAGAAATAGATATCCAGCTCAATTATCTGGTGGACAACAGCAACGTGTAGGACTTGCTAGGGCTTTAGCAGTTAACCCTGATGTAATGCTGCTTGATGAACCATTTGGTGCTATTGATGCAATAAATAGAATAAATCTTCAAGATGAGTTATTAAAGATTTATAATACTTCAAAGAAAACATATCTGTTTGTAACTCATGATATCAATGAAGCATTTAAACTCGGTAGCAAAGTGTTAATAATGGATAAAGGAAAGATACAGCAATTTGATACACCAAGAAATATTGCTAAAAATCCTGCAAATGATTTTGTAAAATCACTAATTAAGGCACATGAAGGTAAATAACAAGTCCAAAGCTGGCATGAATATTTTTCATTAGGCGAGGAGGTAGATTGGCTTCATAGTGGGACTATTAAGACAATCTGCCGACGAAGGATGGTGGAAAATATGCTGGCAGATGAACTTGTTATTTTCTTGATTGTGCCCAATTCCGCGAATGGGCAGGAAGTATTTTTGGAGGATTAGAAATTTATGATTGACTATTTATTAAAATATCCTGATAAATTATTAAAAGCCTTTGTAGGACATATAGAAATTGTATTAATTACTTTAGTGATTTCTATAATATTAGCAGCATTATTAACGATATTAGCAGCTTATTCAAAAATAGCATCTAAATTGTTGGTTAATATATTTGCTATGATATATTCAATTCCTAGTTTAGCATTATTTGCGATTTTAGTGCCAATAACAGGGCTTGGTAAAGTTACTGCAATTATAGTTTTAGTACTTTATAATCAGTACATATTACTAAGAAACACAATAGATGGGCTTAATAATGTGGATGCTTCCATTGTAGAAGCAGCGACTGGAATGGGAATGAGCAAAAGCCAAATATTATTTCAAATCAAGTTACCTCTAGTTACTAAGCCAATCTTTGCAGGAATCCATCTTGCAGTAGTATCTACAATAGGTATTGCTACAATTGCAGCCTCTATTAATGCTGGTGGGATTGGAAGTGTCTTATTAGACGGACTTAGAACAGTAAATACAGCTAAAATACTATGGGGAACCTTAATGTCAGCAGGCTTAGCTATAGTAGTAAATGCAATACTTAATCTGATTGAGAAAAAGATTACTTAAAACCATATATATTGCAAAAATAATTCTTCATTATAACTTCAAAAATATTGCAAGAATTTTAGCCCTAATTATGAATTGAGAATTGCAACATATATATAAGCCTTTGAGAAATTATATTTTTAATAAACAATATCATATAATCAAAATGGGACTTAGCGCCTTAAAGTAAAAATATCAAAGAATTTAGAAAGATCTGTTAAAATTATTTTATGATTTTGATAGATTTTTCTTTTTTTATACGAATTAATATATGTAAGTACAAACTTACTAAATGCAAGCTTGCTTTACAGGAAGAGGTAGAAAATGAAGGTGAATGAAGATAATTATATTAAAGAATTGAGAAATAAGAATGAAAAAGCCTTAGATTATGTTATTGATAATTATGGTTGGATTATAAAATCTATTGTAGGAAAGCATCTATATGGGATCAATAGTGTTCAAGAAGAATGTATAAATGATATTCTTTTAGGGATTTGGAACAACATAAATAGCTTTGATGAAAGTAAAAGTGAATTTAAAAATTGGGTGGCTGGCATATGTAAGTTTAAATGCATTGATTATAAACGAAAATATTTAAAAGATCTACAACATGAAAATATTGATGATTTGAATATCAGTGAAGATGGTGTTGAATCGAAGAATTTAGAAAATGAATTAAGTAATGAAGTAGAATCGCTACTTGGATGTTTAAAGGAGAAGGACAGAAATTTGCTTTATAAGCTATATGTTGATGAAATTGACATTAATGAAATAAGTAACGAATATGGAATGAAAAAAGAAGTTATATACAATAGATTATCTAGGGCAAAAAAGAGAATAAAAGATATTTTTAATATTGATAATAGAAGAGGTGTTAAGCATGAAGAATAACATATATAGTCTGCTTAATGAAGCAAACATCGATTTAGATGAATACAAAAAAGAAGATTTTAATGATATTGAAAAGGAATCACTTAAAAAGAATATTAGGAAATCTATAAAAAAGAGTAGAAAACAAAATGTTGGAAGAAAAGTAATAGCTGCAGCTGCAATAATAGCAGTACTAGTTGGTATGTCTTTTGGAAATGCAGGAGTTTACGCCTTATCAAAAGTAAATTTACTAAGTGAAAGTATTTCAAGTTTCTTAGGAATAGAGAGGAATTTAGAAGATTATAATACAGTAATCAACAAATCTGTTACGGACAATGGAGTAACAGTTAAATTAAATGAGGTGGTGTTAGATGATAATGAACTACTCATATCTACTGATATAAGCTCAGATAGAATTCTAAAAGACAACGATACTTGGAATGGTGTAATGACTCTTTATATAAATAATAAGAAAGTTAAACTTACAGGGGCAGGTGGTGGTATGGAAAAAATAGATGATAATACTACACAAGCAGTAATTGGGTATGATTTAGATTCAATAAAAGACATGGATTTAAGTGGAGATTTAAATATAAAGATTGTATATTCCAAAATGATGGTAAATTATACTGATGATATAAATGGAACTTGGAAGTTTGAATTTAAAACTAATGGAGATAGGCTGAAAATTGATACTAAAACTGTAAAGCTTGGTTATGGATTTAATATTGAGAATGGAGATAAATATATATTAGAAAAGTATACAGATAATGCTTTAGGACAAAAAATATATGGTAAAATAATTAATAATTCAACCGAGAGAGGAACATACGCTATTTTATTAAAAGGATATGATGATTTAGGTAATAAAGTAATATTTGACTTAACAAAGGGAACAAAAGATGAGTTTTTACTAAAATACGAAAATGTATTAGTTGGAAATATGAGTGAAAAGGCAAATAAATTAATTTTGACACCTTATGCAGTAAAAATGCCAGAAGAAGGTGGTGAGGAACCTAAATTTGATGAATATAAAAAAGTTGGAGATGAATTTACAATAAATATTAAATGAAAAATAATGGGGGAGAACCAAATCTATGTAGAAAAGGATCTCCTTTTTAAGTAATATCTATTTAGAAAATAATCTAAATAGATATTGACTTTGAAGATAAGAATATAAAAGGGAGATGATAATTTGGGGGTTCCAGAAACTTTTAAAGCATTGTCAGATCCAGTTCGGCGAGAAATTTTAGTAATGCTGAAAAGTGGTAAAAAATCAGCTGGGGAGATTTCAAAGGAATTTGATATGACAGGTGCAACAATTTCATATCATATATCTCAATTAAAAAAAGCAGGTTTGGTTTTAGAGACAAAATACAAAAATTTTATATATTACGAAATCAATGTATCGGTATTTGAAGAAGTAATGCTTTGGTTTTCGCAATTTAGGGGGAATGAAGATGAAAAAAGATAATATTTTATGGATTACAACTATTATTTGTTTTTTGCCATTGATTCTTTCATTTGGAGTATATGATAAATTACCTGAAGTAGTGCCTATTCATTTTAATTATGCAGGTGTTCCAAATAATTATGTGCCAAAAGCAGTTGGAGCGTTTGGAATGCCGGTTTTAATGGCGATAATTAATATTTTTATACACTTTAAGCTTAATAACGACCCAAAGAAAATGAATTCGCCATCTGCATTGAAGTATTTAGGAAAGTGGTCTGCTCCAATTATTTCAGTCGTATTAGTACCAGTAACCTTATTTATTGCGCTTGGATATAAAATTCCTATTCAAATTATTACATCAGTAGTCGTAGGAGTTATTATTGTAGCAGCTGGAAACTATCTGCCAAAATGCAAGCAAAATTATACTGTTGGTATTAGATTACCATGGACATTAAATAGCGAAATGAATTGGAATAAAACTCATCATATGGCAGGATATCTTTGGATACTTGGCGGTATTTTTATGATAATCTTAGGTTGTATGCAGATGAAAAGTGCTTTATTAACTTTAATTATTTTATTAGTTATTGTAGTAATTCCATGTGGCTATTCATATTGGATATATAAAAAGGGGTTATAAGAAACCACTATGTTAATGAATGGGTACATAATATTACATCAGTAAAAATTTTTAGAGCACACATCTAGTTATTTCACATACACTATACGGATATTCAATTTAAATATTTAACTTATTAAATGAACATATTTCCATATTTACTATATATAAATGGTTATCTTAGCTAGAAATCATAAATATATTTGTGGAGAAAACATTTGAAAATGAGCTGCTAAGATTCTTAGTTGTAGATTGTTCCACTTTAGCTTGTTACACTGAAAGTGGGAGCATGCTAAAGTGGTGAAATCTGCTGCTTAGAATCTTCAGCGATATTTTCATAGCTTTTCGGAACAAAATATTTATGATTTCGGCAAGTTACCACATAAATATAGTTTTAAAGTTGGATATCTATAGTATGTATTCAATCTTATATTAGCTTAACAGTTAAATTATTCAACTGTTCTTTAATATCATCAGTAATGTTTGAGTCGGTAACTATAGCATCAAATTCATCTATAGTTGCAAATTTATAGAGACTATCTGTATTAAATTTTTCTGTTTCAACAAGCAAAAATGCTTCTTTACTTGTTGAAACTATAAGTTCTTTAAGATTACCATCTTCTAACATAGAAGTACCTACGCTGTTAGTAATTAAATTTACACCGGAACTTCCTAAAAAACCTTTATTAAAAGTATATTTAGAGATGCTCTTAATGGCTTCTGAGCCTAAGACTCCGCCACTTCTATTGTCATATACACCACCTATGCATATTAATACAACGGTTTCATTGTTATTGAAAAGCGGTGGAATTATAGACATATTAGTTATTAAAGTTATTTTTTTTGTGCTATTAGCTATTAGTTTTGCTAATAAAAAATTTATGCTTGAGGACTCTAAAAAAATAATATCTCCATCATCTATAAGTTCAAAAGCCTTTTTGGATATTAACTCTTTGCTATTTAAGTTAACTGTCATTCTGGTAGTTATAGAGCTTAATTTAGAAATTTTTCTATTTAATATAGCTCCACCATAGGTTCTTTGAAGATCTCCATTTTTCTCTAACCTTTGTAAATCCTTTCTTATCATACCTTCTGAAACATTAAATTGTTCACTTAGTTCTTTAACTTTTACTCTACCATGTTTATTAAGTATATTTAAAATCTGTTCTAGTCTCTCTTCAGTAAACATTTAGGCACCTCACCAATTATTATCATTTAGTATTGTTGTTGATTAATATTATAACATTATTCTTTTAATTTATAAAATATATTGAATAGATATTTAAAAAGGTATATAATGATACCAAAAGATAACAAATGATATATAATGATAAAAAGTAAACTTAGTTAATGAAATATTTTAAAAAAGATATAATTTAGCGTTATAGGGTAATGCCTAGCGTCATATTTTATATATTTAGGCATCTTCAAAGAATAGCCGCAATGTTAGCAATTTTTGAAGGTGCCTAATTCAATAGAGAACAAAGAAAGAGTATTATAAGGAAAAGAAGCATACATAATAGAATTTTTGGCTATTCTAAAATTGTAAGTCCCCACTTCTTAAGCTCTATAAATGCAGTTTCTAAACTCTTACCTTTGTCAGTTAATTCATATTCAACTTTTGGAGGAATTTCAGGATAAACTATTCTTTTAACTAACCCAAATTTCTCTAATTCACGTAGTCTAAGGGAGAGTGTTTTGGGGCTTATCCCATCTAAAGAGCGTAACAAATCTCCAAATCTTATTTTTCCATCTATCAATAAATCTCTTATTATTAGAAACGTCCATTTACTACCTATAATATCTATTGCCGCCTCAATAGGACATTTTTCATTAGGATTTCCTCGTTCAAGTTTGATTTCTGACATAAATAGAACTCCTTTCAACCGTTGATTTCTCACTATACTTACTTTTTTGAAATTATATGAAAAAAATATCACTACTTTTCAAAGTATAGTATAAATAATATAATGGCAATAAGCAAGAGATTTAAATAAAAAGGAGATTATAATTATGAATACTTTTAAAAATTATACTTTAAAAAATACAAACTTAAAGAATAGAATTGTTATGCCACCAATGTGCATGTACTCTTCGGACGAGACGGGTATGGCAAATGATTTTCACTACACTCATTATGTTACCAGGGCTATTGGTGCAGTAGGTCTCATAATACTTGAGTCTACAGGAGTTGTTGAAAATGGAAGGACAACAGATAATGATTTAGGAATTTGGGATGACAAGCATATAGATGGGCTGAAAAAAATTGTTAATGGTGTTAAAAAATATGGTTCTAAAATTGCAATACAATTAAATCATGGTGGAAGAAAATATACAGGAGCTGCTAGTCAAGCTGTAGCTCCAAGTGCAGTTAAATTTGATGAAAGAAGCACATTGCCTAAGGAATTAACTAGAGATGATATTAAAGAAATTGTATTAAATTTTAAAGAAGCAGCGAAAAGAGCAGATAAAGCGGGATTTGATGCTATAGAAATACATGGAGCACATGGTTATCTAATACATCAATTTCTATCACCATTATCAAATTTAAGAAAAGATGAATATGGTGGTGATATAAAGAACAGAATCAGATTTCTAAAAGAAATATTGGAAGCTGTGAAAGAAGTATGGCCAAAAGAGAAAGCAATTTTGCTTAGAGTATCAGCCTATGATTATAAAGAGGGTGGAATAACGCTAAATGATATGATTGAAATTATAAATGAAATTAAAGAATATATTGATATAGTGCATTTAAGTACTGGAGGATTAATTCCAGTAGAAATAAATGCATATCCAGGATATCAAGTAAATTATTCAAGCATAATCAAAGAAAAGTGTAACATTCCTACAATAGCTGTTGGATTAATTACAGATATTAATATGGCTGAGGAAATAATATCGAATGGCAGGGCAGATTTAGTTGCAGTTGGCAGAGAGCTTTTAAGAAACCCATACTTTGTGTTAAATGAAGCAAAATCTAGAAACATAGATTTTGATTATCCAGAACAATATAAGGGTGCTTTCAAATAATACTCTGAAGATGGAGAATCTACGTTATACTAGTCAATGTATTTTAAGCACATAAAGTTATATATCTAGCAAAGTTTGTGCGCTTATTATGAATATAAAAATCAAGGTTGGAAGCTTAAATTTTAAGCCCAACCTTGTTTTATATAGTATTTTTTTAGATTATACAAAGCTTTTGATTGTTCTATTTTTATGAAATAAAATTATTTTTGAGAAATACATTTTCTAGGGCAAGCTAATTGGCAAGCTCCACAGTCAACACAAGCAGATTCAGTGATTATTCTTTTTTTATCATTATCTTCTGTGATACATCCAACAATGCATACTCGCTCGCAATTTGCACAACCCACACAGTCAGATTTACTGATTATTCTAGGCATAATTTTCTCCTTACATTTAGAAAACTATAATGTTTGCTTACAAGATGTAACTGTAATTTCTAATGTTCTTGTTAAAAATGGACACTTTTCTTTCATTAGATTAAAATTATCTCCATCTTTTAAGAATTTAGCAGTTCCTTCAATTAAAAATCCGGTTCCCATATAATTGTATCCCATCACTTCTTTACTACCAAGAGTTAATTTAACTTTAGGATTAGCATTAACATTTTCTTCTGTTTTAATCATGGCAGCTGCAGGGATTAAGATTTTATTTCCTTCTGCAATGATTAAGTAACTGTTCCATGTATTAGCGACATGAGCTTCGTTATTTGAACAAGTTACAATAGAAACTACTCCCTCATGATTTAATACCTCAAAAAATTTTTCTGTAAACATTCTATATTCCTTCTTTCCTTTTAAAATAAAGATATGTATTATCGTCGATAAATGTTATCTATAATTATAATATTATTATTTCTTTTGTTTGTCAATATAAATATTTGGCAGGGAACATATGCTTCATACCATATGATTATCTTGAATGGGGATAAATAATAGGATATTATTAATAAAAGACTATAAACCAAAGGAGTATAAAAAATGAAATTTTCAGTAGGAGTAGAATATGCAATACATTGCTTATTATATATGGTAAAACTAGAGGAAGGTAAATCAGTAGGAATAAGAGACTTGGCAACATTTCAAGGTATTTCAGAAACTTACTTATCTAAAGTATATGCAAAATTAAGCAAAGCAGGAATTATAAAATCTATACCTGGTGTGAAAGGTGGTTATGCGTTAGCTCGTAGTGAGGAAGAAATAACATTTTGGGATATTGTTGAAGCAGTAGAAGGAAGCGAATCATTCTTTCAATGTGCAGAAATTAGGCAAAATAATATATTATTAGATAAAGATAATTTGCCAGATACACATACAAAATGTCCATGTTTAATAAAAGTTGTAATGTCAGAAGCAGAAGATGAGATGAGAAAATACTTAAGAAAAAAATCGTTGGCTTGGTTATACAATGAAGTATATAATAAAAAGCTTCCAAAAGAGTTTGAAAAAGCAACAATTGAATGGTTTAATAATAGCAAAAAGTAATTTAAGTAGTAAAAATTAAGAATATAATGGATTTAATACTACTCTCATTTAAAGGTTATATGGTGAAGCAAAAAACTATAACCATACTTTTAAATTTAACTGATCTATAATGCTATATATGTTGTAATTGGATTTCTACATTTTGGTTTTCACTTAGGCCTTACCTAACTGAAATTTTAAATGTAAATTTATTATTGCAACATATATATTCATATTTTCTATAAATTTAATAATGAAGATATGTTAGTAATTAATTTCTAACTTTAATAAACCTTCCTACATTAACTTTTTTCAAGATAATTAGGAAGGTATAAATTTCTTATTTTAGTATTAAATGTACTAACTGTTATTTTTAAATGTAGGTAGTTGTGTTACTATTTATAAGCTATAACATACGGATGCTTGTGTATCTAAGACACTGCCGATAAATTTAGCAACTTCTAAGTGATTTGGATGAATAAGATATTTATCTAAATCTTCTAATGATGCAAATTTTGTAATCAAAATTATATCATAATTACTTTCACCAGGACGAATATTTATTTCTGCCTGTATGTCTATCAGAACTTCTATTTTCCCTCTCATGCTTAGAAGAACTTCTTGAGTTTTTTTAATATTATCAGCATCTCTAATCTTTAATTTTAATAATAAATTGTTTATAACCATATTATTTTACCTCCTAAAATATTTAATGTAGTTTGTGCGATTTCATGACCATTGATTTAGAAAACAATTTTATTCATGATATATAAGCTATTACGAGTAGCAAGGACTACAAAGTTATTGATACTAATCTAGTGATTACTAAATAATACAATATGTTTATGTTGAATTATTTAGTATAGCGCCTTTATAGACTATATAGTCCTTATTATTCCGCCATCAATAATATGCTCACTACCAGTGATATAAGATGCTCTGTCTGATACAAGAAATGCAACAAGTTCAGCGATTTCTTCAGGTTTTGCTGGACGACCAAGTGGTATGCCGCCAAGGTTATCCATTAATTCTTGACGAGCGCTATTATAGTCAATTCCGGAATTTTGTGCCATTCTTTCAATAAGACGCTCAGCAGATTTTGTTTCTGTAAAACCTGGAGCAACTGTATTTATTCGTATTCCATCTATACCAAACTGCGTAGCTAGATTTTTGCTGTAATTTGTTAGGGCCGCTTTAGCAGCAGAGTATGACATAGTCATTATCCCAGGAAGTCTCCTTTGAATAGATGATATGTGAATTATTACGCCTTTCTGTTGTTTAATCATAGAGGGCAGAAAACCACGATCTAAGCGTACAGCTGAAAAAAGATTTTGGTTAAAGGCTTGCAACCAATCGTCATCACTTAAACTTAATGCTCCAGAAGTGGAGGATGAAGAACCACCTACATTATTTATTAAAATATCTAATCCACCGAGTCTTTCAAGAGTCTCTTTAATGATTCTCTCAGTACCCTCTGGTGTGCTAACATTTGCTTGAATGAACCCTATAGAATCTGGCAAATCATTAGGCATAGTTCGTGCAGTTGTTATTATTTTTGCACCCGCATTAAGCAAACGATCAACAATTGATCTACCAATACCTTTAGTTCCACCTGTTACAAGTACGCGTTTACCATCAAGTTCTTTGTTAATATCAAATGATAAAGTATTTTGCATAATTAAAAATACCTCCCTTTAAATAAGTTTATCTACTTAATCAGTATAATTAAGTAAACTTGACGACATCACGTCAAGTTTTGGAATGGTATTTATTTACTTAAGCAAAATCATTATAAGGAGATAGGTAATATCATATAATTTAATACTTTCATCTTTTGGAAATTAGGTAAATAGGAATTCTAGTCTGATAACATTATGTAATATTATGTGATTTTATTTTCTCAGTTATACAGTGGATTATATTCATTTTGATTCAGCGATTATAACTTGACATGATGTGGTCAGGTTATGCTTGTTATAGTTAGAAAGATCGATTATATGAAATAATTATTAGAGAATAGGATTATAAAGGAGAGATATTATGAATATGAAATTACAAGAACCTATTGAAACTTATTTTAATACATCCAATAAATCAGATCCAAAGAAATTTATATCAATTTTCACTGAAGATGCAATTGTAATTGATGAAGGTCAAGAATATATTGGGCTAGATAAAATACGAGAATGGAGTATAAAGCACCACTTTGCAGCTAAGCTTGAATTAAAGGTTATAGATATTAGTGAAAAAAATCTTATAACAATTGTTAAAGCTAAAATAGATGGTGATTTTGATAAAACTGGACTTCCAGATCCTCTATTATTAGATTTTCATTTTACTATATTAAAAGAAATGGTGGCTAGGTTAGAAATATTGTTTCCCCAAAATATATAAATCAAGTAAAACAATATAATGAAGGAGAGAATTGTATGAATAATTTTATTAAAGTTAATTCTGAAAAATGCACTAAATGTGGTCTGTGTGTGAAAATATGTAGAGGAACATTGGTGATGAGTGATTTAGGACCCAAAGTAGACAGGGATCTTTGTATTGAATGTGGTCATTGCGTGGCTGTTTGTCCCAATGGTGCTTTAGACAGCACAAAAACTCCATTAGATAATCAAGTGCAAATTCAAAAAGAAAAGTTAATGGATTCAAATATTGCGGCCACTTTTCTTAGATCAAGAAGATCTATTCGAGCATTTCAGAAAAGGGATGTATCTCGAGATATAATTAGTGAACTTCTTAATATAGCTAGATTTGCACCAACAGCTTGCAATTCTCAAGGACTTTCGTATCATGTTATTGATAATCATAAGATTCTACATGAAATTACTTCGATTATAGCTGACTGGACGGAGGAATCTATAGAAAATGGTGTGTTAAAGAATTCGCCGTGGGTACAGAATACTGTTTCGACAATAGCACAGTATCGTAATGATAACAAAGATACCATATTAAGAGATGCTCCATGTTTAGTGATTGCAACAGCTCCAAGAGAACAAAAAGAACTTGGTCGCGACAATACACACTTTTCATTAACATATGTGCAATTATATGCACAAACATTAGGATTAGGAACCTGTTGGTCAGGACTATTTGAATATTGTTCTATGGCAGAATATGAACCTCTTTTAAGATTGCTGAATATTTCTAAAGGTAGGGTAGTAACGGGTGCGCTATTAGTAGGATATCCACTTTATAATTTTAAAAGACTGGTAGATAGAAATCCTTTAGAAATCACATGGCAGTAAAAAGCAGTGATGTCTGTGAGTGAAGTGTTTTAATTTATAAAAAATAAACTATTCCCCTCAACTTTATTATACCATATGAAATTTTTAAATAACAGGCTTATAATATGTGCTTATTCTGTGTATCATAGGAACAGAATCACTTCGTAGAAATTGCTTCACTCGTATTTGGAAAAGGAATTAAAAGTCTAAATGTTTTTTAACGAGCAGTCTAAGAGTGCGAGCAAGTGAATTAAACTACTCAGGATTCCGACTTAAAAGAGGAAGGGGAATGTGTATGAATTCATATGTACTTAGCTTTCAGGAGATTGATAAAACAAAGATTTCCATGGTTGGAGGTAAAGGCGCTAATCTAGGAGAATTATCTAGAATTACTGAAATTTTAGTACCAGAAGGTTTTTGTGTTACAACAAAAGCGTATAAAAAGATAACTGAAAATAATGAAGAACTTAAAGGTTTATTAGATGAATTATCGCATTTTGGAGTAGAAGACATAGAAAAAATAAGAGAAATTAGCAGTGAAATTCGCAAGGTGATTGAAGGGATAACTATACCTGAAGTTATTAACGAAGAGATTGCAAGATTTATATTAAGACTTGGTGAAAAAGATTCATATGTCGTACGTTCTAGTGCAACCGCAGAGGATTTGCCGACAGCTTCTTTTGCAGGTCAGCAGGATACGTATTTAAATATTATTGGAAAGGAATCAATTTTAAAACATATCAGAAAGTGCTTGGCATCACTGTTTACAGAGAGAGCAGCAATTTATCGTATTCAAAACGGATTTGACCACAATAAAGTGCATCTTTCTGTGGTTGTTCAGAAGATGGTATTCCCTAAGGCGGCAGGAATTTTGTTTACTGCTGATCCTGTTACTTGTAATAGAAAAGTGGTATCCATTGATGCAAGCTTTGGGCTAGGGGAGGCCTTGGTTTCTGGATTAGTGAATGCTGATAATTATAGAGTATGCAATGATAAAATAGTAGATAAGAAAATATCCACTAAGAAGCTAGGTGTCTATTCTTTAAAAGATGGTGGTACCGAAAAGTTGGAGATTGAGTCTGAAATGCAAAATAGTCAAGTGCTGACAGATGAACAGATTTTGAGACTTACGCATATGGGGAGAAAGATTGAAGAGCATTTTGGCTGTCCACAAGACATAGAATGGTGTTTGGCTCACGATACATTTTATATTGTTCAGAGCCGACCAATTACTACTTTATATCCAATTCCTGAAGCTAATGATGAAAAAAAACATGTATATTTATCTGTGGGACATCAACAAATGATGACCGATCCTTTGATGCCACTCGGAATGTCTTTAAAGGAGTTAATATCTTTTGGTCGATGGTTTAAAGCTGGTGGAAGGTTGTTTGTTGATGTCGCACCAATGCTAGCTTCACCAGATGGCAGAAAAA
This sequence comes from Clostridium sp. MF28, assembly GCF_002969175.1. Taxonomy (NCBI): domain Bacteria; kingdom Bacillati; phylum Bacillota; class Clostridia; order Eubacteriales; family Clostridiaceae; genus Clostridium; species Clostridium sp. MF28. The sequence goes on along the minus strand of NZ_CP014331.1, from coordinate 1,312,094 downwards.
ACTTATTAAATAATATGAAACAACTTGAACCTCTCACAGAAGACGCAATTATGACCATAATAGAGCGAGATTTCATAAAATGTTTACCAAATGATAAAGAGGAACAGAGTGACATTAAAAGCAATAAAAGTATCTCAGCTGCAGGTTCAGAGCCACAAAAGGAATTGGATCGGACTATCGTTTCTGAGCTGATTAAGAAGAGTCAATCATCCATAGAGGAGTTAAAACAAAAAATCCAAACTAAATCAGGAGTAGATTTAATTGATTTTATTCTAGAAGATATAAATGAGTTAAAGAGGATTTTATTTGACCCACAAAGTACAGCCGTATTTATGTCTGCTATAAATGCTTCGCTTTGGATTAATGAAAAGATGAACGAGTGGTTAGGTGAAAAAAATGCAGCAGATATCCTTTCTCAATCTGTATCAAACAATATTACTTCGGAAATGGGTCTAGAATTAATGGATGTGGCAGATGTGATACGTCCTTATCCAGAAATAGTTGATTTTTTACAACATGTAAAAGATGATAACTTCTTGGAGGAAGTGATTAAATTTCATGGTGGAAAGGAAACAAGGGATGCAATATTGTCTTATCTTAGGAAATTTGGAATGCGCTGCAGTGGAGAAATCGACATTACTAGAACTCGATTCAGCGAAAAACCAATTACACTTGTCCCTATGATTTTAAGCAATATCAAAAACTTTGAGCCGAGTGCTGGCAAAAAGAAATTTGAGCAAGGGCGACAGGAAGCTTTAAATAAAGAGCAAGAGTTATTGAGTCGGTTGAGAGAGTTACCTGAGGGTGAAGAAAAGGCCAAAGAAACAAAACGAAATATCGACTTGATTAGGAATTTTATAGGTTACCGTGAATACCCAAAATACGGTATGATTAGCCGCTATTTTGTTTATAAGCAGGCTTTAATGAAAGAAGCAAAACGGCTAGTACAAGATGGCGTTATTCATAAAAAAGAAGATATTTACTACCTTACTTTAGAAGAACTTCGCGAAGTAGTACACACAAATAAACTTGATTATGATATTATAATTAAGCGTAAAGAAGAACATAAATTAAATGAAAAGCTAACGCCACCACGTGTTATGACCTCTGATGGTGAAATCATTACAGGTAAATATAAACGAGAAAATCTTCCAGCTGGTGCGATTGCAGGTCTAGCTGTTTCGTCTGGAGTAATCGAGGGAAGAGCACGTGTCATCTTAAACATGGAAGATGCTGTGCTAGAAGCAGGAGATATATTAGTCACCTCCTTTACAGACCCTAGCTGGACACCATTATTTGTATCAATAAAAGGTCTAGTGACTGAAATTGGTGGACTCATGACTCATGGAGCCGTTATCGCGCGTGAATATGGATTACCAGCAGTTGTAGGTGTAGAGAATGCTACTAAACTGATAAAAGATGGGCAGAGAATCCGAGTGAATGGAACTGAAGGATATATAGAAATTTTATAGTGATGTAGATAGTGTCAAATGAAATTACCAGACAGAAGGGTGGAAACTTGATAAAAATAATTACTGAGGACCAACCAATATTCATTTGACTATAATATTGATTCCAAAGAAGTCAGAAATTAAAAATAAAAGAACTGAAAGGGGTGAGTACTCTATGACAGGACCAGACAAGGAAAAGCTATATCCAAATACGAATATAAAGACGGTTTGTTATATAAGTAATCTACCTAAAAAACCTAATGTCGAGATTGGAGAATATACTATTATAGTGATAATAAAAAATCTCCTGAGAAATTTTATGATAATATAGAGCATCATTATGAATTCTTGGGAGATAAACTTATAATAGGCAAGTTTTGTGCAATTGCAGAGGGGATTAAGTTTATAATGAATGGAGCAAACCACAGAATGGATGGAGTTACAACTTATCCCTTCAATATCTTTGGATGTGGTTGGGAAAAGGTCACTCCAACAGTAGAACAGTTGCCTTTTAAGGGAGATACAGTGATTGGTAATGATGTATGGATAGGCCAAAATGTAACTATTATGCCAGGGGTTAAGATTGGTGATGGTGCGATCATTTCTACAAATTCAACTGTAGTGAAAGATGTTGAGCCGTATACTATTTATGGCGGTAATCCAGCCAAGTTTATTAAAAAGCGTTTTAGTGATGAAAAAATTGAATTTTTACTGAAGCTTCAATGGTGGAATTGGGACGAAGAGAAGATATTTAATAATATTGAAAAGTTAATATCAGAAGTTGGTTTAGATCAATTAATGAAAGAATATATATAAATCATAAGCTATGTATAGCTTGGACAATAATATAGGCTAACAAAATTTCATATATTCGAAAATGAATTTGCTGGAGGCCATATATCATTAGAAGACTACAAGTTAAAAATGTCAAATATAAATAATGATAATAAGGTTTTTTTAAGCTAAAAAGTATGGTAGAAAGTTAAATGAGGAAGTTTATTTTCCTCATTTAATACATAATATTAAAGGATTTCCTATTGGCAAGTAAGTTCAAAAATTTCTAATAGTCTAATTTAGTGCGTAGTTCATTTTTATATAATCAATCCATTCGTTATGAAGCTCATCTTCGGTTATTCCGAAAACATCTACAAAACTATTAGGTTCTTTTATCAAATTGCACAGCTTGTCATAGTCAAATAATTTGATTATTGATTCTACTATAGTATATGAGTATTGATATCCATCATATTTGAAAAAAGTTTCAAAATCATCGCCTGTATCTAAATCTTTAAATGTAGGAACAATATCATTTGCTAGTCCATTTTTAACAGTTTTTATTATCCAGTTTTCATTATTGTCTTTTGCTTCATAACATGCAATTCCTTCATCCAACCATCTTGGTGTATTCTCATTTATTTTATTTACTATGATTATGAACAAATTCGTGAACAGCTGCAGCGGATTATAAAATGCTGAGTTTTTTCTAAATAGGAATGATTTTATGTACTCGTATAATAAAAAAGGCTATAAATAAATAGTCATATTATTTTTTACCATAAATATTCTAAACAATATTTATGGTAAAGAATATTAGAATATATATTCTTCAGAATATGCTTGAATAATGCGGGTTCGAAGGCCACAAATTTAAGAATCCCTGGATTTTCACATAATTTAAGATAGGAAAATAGATTGTCATATTGGGAGAGAAAAATTTTGAGTTGATAATAAAATAAATAACTTCAACAGGCTACTAGAAATAAAAGACCTAGAAGTTAAAAACTTTACTATAATTAATGACAAAATAATATATTCGTCTCGATTTACTTTCCCGATGTTGATAAAACAATTATGCCTTGCTATTATGGATTAAAAGATTAAACCATTAACATATGCGAATGAATGAAGTTTGTATGGGGAAAAGCACTAATGATTACAATTTAATTAAAGGAGAGATATAATGAACGAACAAGATAAATTAAGGCAACTAGAAAATGAGTTCAAAGAATGTAGAGCAGTGCTGGCAGCTATTGGAGATGAGACAAGGCAATTAATTATTTTAAGCTTAATGAAAGGAACATATCCTGGAATAAGGGTTGGAGAAATAACTAAAAGGACACATTTGTCACGTCCAGCTGTTTCGCATCATTTAAAAATATTAAAAGAAGCAAAAATTGTAACTTTAGTCAAGCAAGGAACGATGAATTTCTATCATATAAATCCAGCCAAAAGCGATTTGATTCTGATGAAGAGGTTATTTTCTCATGTTGAAGAATTTATGTGTGATTGCTGGAAGGAGGACTAGAATAATGGCAGAATCTAAAGGCGATATTTAGTTGATTTGGTTTAAACTAATTTATTCTGGAGGGGATAAGAGATGAATCTAATAAATAAAGAAATAAAGGCAGTAAATGGCATTAAAATACCTCAGGTTGGTTTTGGGGTATATAAACTAAATAAAGGGGAAGATTTTGAAACTGCCGTGGGTGAAGCTATTAAAATTGGATATCGTCATTTTGATACTGCTAAAATTTATGGCAATGAAAAAGATTTAGGATTAGCAATTGAAAAAAGTCAGATACCAAGGGAAGAATTTTTTATTACTTCGAAGGTTTGGAATACAGATCATGGTTATGAAGCTACTAAGAAAGCTTTTGAACAAACTTGTAAAAAGCTGAACGTAGAGTACCTTGATATGTACCTAATTCATTTTGCTTCATCTTATTATTTAGAAACATGGCATGCTATGGAAGAGTTATATTTACAAGGTAAGATCAAAGTAATTGGAGTTGCAAATTTTGAGATACAACATCTTGAAGAATTAATGAAACACTCAAAGATTACACCGATGATTAATCAGATTGAGACTCATCCGGAGTTTACACAAAATGAGCTACATCAATATCTTACTAAACATAAGATTCTGCATGAAGCTTGGGCACCCTTAGGTCAAGGGAATAAAGCTTTGCTGGAAAATACAGTATTGAAAAAAATTGCAAGTCATCATGAAAAAAGAGTGGCTCAAGTAATCTTACGTTGGCATATACAAAGGGGAATTATTATTATCCCTAAATCGTCAAATTCCAAAAGAATCAAAGAGAACATTCAGTTGTTTGACTTTGAATTATCAAGTGAAGAAATGGAAAAAATTAATCAACTAAATACAGGGAAAAGGTATTCTCATAGTCCTACAGGCTATATGATTAATCCACTTTATAATAAACTGATGAAAATTTTCCTTAAATAAATTTTTAATCTATCTAAAATTAGCGATTGATATTCTAATGTTAAGATATAACTTAGAAAGTTCTACGTTATATCTGTTACAGTGAACCATATATAGGGAGAATCAAAATAAATAGGACATGATTAAATATTAAAATATGAACCAATGATATTAAAACTGTCATTGGTTTATGTTATAATTTTTTTAATCAAAGATATGTATTAAATAGAGAACTTATAATTAATTATACAAAATGATATAGTTACGCAAATTTATTTAGTAGGATTAAGTTATAAGATGTATTTTAAGACTACATCCTATTTCTTTATAAAAAATATAACTGAAAAAGAGGTATATAGTATGATAAAACCAATAGTAAAAGATATATTATTTTTAGGGCAAAAATCAGAAGAGGCAACTAAAAATGATATGGTAGTAATTGATGATTTAATAGATACATTAAGAGCAAACTTAGAGCATTGTGTTGGATTGGCTGCTAATATGATTGGAGTAAAGAAGCGTATATTAGTATTTACTGTAGGCAATCTTATTGTACCTATGATAAATCCAGTTATATTAAAAAAGGAAAAGCCTTATGAAACAGAAGAAAGCTGTTTATCTTTAATTGGATTTAGAAAAACAAAGAGATATGAAACGATAGAGGTTATGTATCTTGATAGAAACTTTAATAAGAAAAAGCAAGTATTTAATGGATTTACAGCACAAATAATTCAACATGAAATGGATCATTTTGAAGGCATAATAATCTAATTATCAAATTAAAAACGTAGCTTGATCATACTGAAAATAAATGCTTAAATGCAAAGGGAAAGCACAATATTCAATTTATATTTGCTTTTAATAACTGCATTTACATCAGCATATATGTATGTTAGAATTTGGTACAAAAATGAAATCTTTTAGAAAAAGTAAGATGGTTTGAGGTGTTAATAATGAATATAAAGATAGTTCCTGGCCTTAATAATTCTGGGCCAGAGCATTGGCAGAGTATTTGGGAGAAAAAATATGGATTTAAAAGAATAGCCCAAGAGGAATGGGATTATCCAGTATATAAAGAATGGGAAAAAAATTTAATAGAAAATCTTTCAAGAGAAAATAGCTGCGATGTAGTATTAGTTGCACACAGCCTTGGCTGCTTGCTTACTGTAAAAGCCATGCCTAAGATACGAAAGTACTTGAAAGCAGTCTTCTTAGTGGCTCCACCAGATCCAAACAAGGAACAATTTCCAAATTTTTTAGACTCATTTGAACATTTGCCAGAGGATAACCTGGAGTTGCCTGGAATGCTAATTTATAGTGAGAATGATCAATATTCCTCATCTCTGTTTTGTATAGAAAAAGGCAAACAGTGGGGCCTTGAAACAGTATCTGTGGGTAGAAAGGGTCATATAAATAGTGAATCCAATATAGATGATTGGAATGAAGGATTTAATTTATTTCAGAAACTATTGGAAAGAATTCGATAAGATTAATCACTTTTAATTGTTAATTGTACAGTGTTAATTTGAAGGGAGTTACGATTTTATGCATGATGTAGTGGCAAAAGGTATATTATCTAGTAGTAATGGAATGAATATTTATAGAGGATGTACTCATGGATGTATATATTGTGACGCCAGAAGTCATTGTTATGGAATGGATCATATATTTGAAGACATTGAGGTTAAGGCTAATGTGCTGCAGCTATTAGAGGACGCACTTAAGAAAAAAAGAAGAAAGTGCATGATTGGAACAGGTGCAATGAGTGATCCATATATTCATCTAGAAGAAAATCTTCAAAATACAAGAAAATGTTTGGAAATAATTGATAAGTATGGATTTGGACTCGCGATACAAACTAAATCAAATAGAATTTTAAGAGACTTAGAGTTGCTAAGAAGTATAAATAAAAAAGCAAAGTGTGTTGTGCAGATGACATTAACAACTTATGATGAAGAATTATGTAAGATTATTGAACCTAATGTTTCTACAACAAAAGAACGATTCGAAGTTTTAAAAATAATGAGGGATAACAAAATTCCTACGGTAGTTTGGCTAAGTCCTATTTTACCTTATATAAATGATACAGAGGAAAATATAAGAGGAGTTTTAGATTATTGTATAGAAGCTAGAGTTAAAGGAATTATAGTATTTGGTATTGGATTAACATTAAGAAATGGAAATAGGGAATATTATTATAAGAATTTAGATAAGCATTTTAAAGGTTTAAAAGAAAAATATATAAGAGAATATGGGAATAGTTATGAAGTGTTAAGTAAGAATCATGAAAAATTAATGAAAATTATTAAAGACACCTGTCAGCAGAATAATATTATTTTTGAAGTGAAAGAAGTTTTTAATTATATGAAAGCTTTTGAAGAGGAGAATAATGAAGTTCAAATAGGTTTTGATATATAGGAAATAATTTCTATGATAAAAAGGTGTTATCTACTTTGTATATAATATTCATATACAAAGTAGAATAAAGGGCTCTTATTTTTATTACAGCAAAACTATAACTGATTGAGCTTGCTTTCAGGCTCTTCACCATTCTCTACACGCTTTATATTATTCACGAAGAAATCATATCTTTTTTTATGGAATTTGAGACCATCAGGCAAGCCTGCTGTATGAGGAGTAAGTATCACATTTCTTAGATTTCGGAGTTCACTTTCAATTGGAAGAGGTTCAGATTCAAACACATCAAGGCATGCTCCTGAAATGTCCTTGTTTTTCAATGCATCTATCAAGTCTCTTTCATTGACAATTCCGCCGCGGGCTGTATTGACAAAAAGTGCGGTATTCTTCATTTTCTTGAATACATCTTTGTTGATTAGCTGTTTGGTTTGCTGATTTAGGGATACATGCACACTTACTATGTCTGATGCGCCTACAAGAGTATCGAAATCCGTCATTTTCACAAAATCGTCAGACTGTACAACGGGATTTCTAGCATAAACCAGAACATTCATATCAAAGACCCTGCAAAACTCAGTTACTTTTTTACCGACAGCGCCAAAGCCTATAATCCCGATGGTTTTGCCTTTTAATTCACTCCCTGTATACTGCAATTCATTTTCATCTATCCTGTTCTTCATGAAAGAATCAAGAAACGGTATGTTTTTATAATAAGATAATATTAGCGCCATTACGTGCTCGGCAACTGCTTGTGCATTCACTCCTGCAGCATTGGCCGCCCAAATGCCGTACTGCGTGCAGGCATCTATATCTACATTGTCAAATCCTGCACCCGTCTGTACCAACTTTAATTTTTTTGCTATAGAAAGCAGACCGCTGTCCACTTTAATATGTTCAGGTATGAGTACCTGACAATCTTCAATATGATGCAACATTTCTTTTCCAGGCTGGACAATTATAATGTCCCAGTCTTCTGGAAAATGCCTTACAATATTTGATTTTGAGGTCTCAGTAAAATATCCGACTATAAGAATTTTCATTTTTAAGCCACCTTTCATGCTCTATATCTATTTCGAAGAAAATCCGTTTGATGTTAGCAATTACAAGCCAGGCATCTTCTACATCATATACTGAGAGTGAAATCTCAGAATTTTTCATATTTTGTTCGTTATTATAATATACATAGTCCTTCTTATTGTCAAAGTAAGTTAAGCTCTATTTAGCATTAATCTTCTATGAATATTGCTATTCTCACTGCACTGCTACCTAGATAACAATTGCAGGATATTTGAAGTTATATCTTTACTGAATTGATACTTTTCTTTTGACACAACAGGATTAATTGCTGCTAAAGGTATTTCCCTTTCATAAAGGGAGCCGTGAGTTCGTACGTCTTTAGTATTTAAATAAATACCTTCAATTTCGGCAAATGCATAATCTTCAGAGGCAAAAATGACGTAGTCTCCTATACTATTTATTGGTAAATGATAAAGTTCAGCAGATTCTTTTTTGTTCAAAATTTTGTCAACTGATATTTGAGCAGACACAAATTGGAGATACTTTTCCATTTCATCTGCATTTTTCATATATACATAAAGTGTTCCGCCTTCCTGATATGCATGATTTTCAATATATCTATCTTTCATTGGAGGTATGCATACAACATGAAAACCTGCTTGTTCAGATAAATTTTGAAAATTTACAAGAGTAGTTTTTTTATTCATTCCATGATCAGCAGTAATATAAATCTGGCGGGTTGGCTCTAATTCGTGTATTTTTTTGATGCAGTTATCAATATCGCCTATTTGCTTTTTAGCCTGTTCAGAGTTTGGTCCATAATGATGCATAATATAATCATTAGTAGTACAGTACACTATTTCAGGAGATTCTTTTTGTATGCACGTATAGGCTGCATCTAAAATCCATTTGCTACTTTCTACACTTTGTATTTTTGGCGGTATAGAAATGCCTAGATGCTCTAAAAGGTTAAGGTCAGGCTTTTCAGCACTAATTCCTAAATCAACATCTTCTCCATATACTTCAAGAATCTTTCCTTTTACTGTCAATAAAGCAGTTTTACCACCAATACTTTTAATGTGCTGTAATATTGTAGTAGCTTTCATAAATCCTTTCTCTTGTATAAATCCAGACTTTCCTGTTATGTGATCATAAAAGAAATTTCCTACCATTTGTGTCTCATTTGGCCAAAGTCCTGACAGAATAGAGGCATGGTTAACGTTGGTTACCGTAGGAACTGCACCATAGATATTTTTTATGAATCCTTTTTGCTCACATAAACCATAAATATTTGGTGCATTTTCCAAAGTAAAATACTCTGGAGAGCACCCGTCAATGACAACAATCAATATTTTTTGCATAATTTACATCCCCTTTAATCAAGACACTTATTTGTTTTTAGATTATCACCTCTATAATGCTTTGTAAAATATGAATAATATTATATAATGATTAGTAAATACTTAACTATATGAAATGAGGGATTTCAATTGACAATTCGTGATTTAGAAATATTTGTAGAAGTTTGTACTCAAATGAGTATGAGTAAAGCCGCTCAAAAATTATATATATCGCCATCATCCGTTAGTCAGTCAATATCAGCGCTGGAGAATGAATATAATACAAAGTTATTTGAGCGATTATCTAAAAAACTATATTTGACTTCTAATGGAAAGGAATTGCTTTTCCATGCAAAACAATTATTATATGATTTAGGGCAAATGAACCTAAAAATGAGAAATCTGTCCTATCAAGGACTAGTACGCATTGGGGTTTGTACCACAATTGGTCATAAATTGATTTACCCAATATTAGAGAAATTCCAGAACCTTTATCCTTCTGTAAATATTCAAGTTGAAATTGGAAATAGCTCCTACATAGAACAAAAGATATTATCATATGATTTGGATGTAGCCATTATTCAAATGGAATCTCCTTGCAGTGAGTTAACATATGTTGATTTTTTAGATGATAAACTAATGCTTGTTTGCCATCCAGAAAATCCCCTTGCTGAACAAACAATTAAAATTAACCAATTAAGCTTAGAACCAATAATAGCCCGTGAACCTGGAAGTAGAACTCAAAAAATGCTTCAAGATATTTTTGATGGATCGCATATCATTCCTAATGTTACATGGGTTTGCAAGAGTATTGATTCTATAAAAGAAGCTGTAATTCATAATAAAGGAATAGCACTTTTATCTCAATACTTAATACAAGACGAATTAAAAAACAGAAAAATCGCAAAAATAAATTTAGAAGAATATAACTTTACAAGGAAGTTCTATGTTTCATATCATAAAAACAAGCATTTAACGGAATATATAGATAACTTTATAATGCTGTGTAGTACAATAAAGGATGAGAATCCCCTAAAGGTACGATAGCACTTTGGATATATTATGTATATGTTGAATTGTGCATTTATATAGAAAATTATTTTTGATAAGAAAAAAGCCCTAATTTATAATTTTACTAAAATTGGACAATAGGCACTAACATGGATAGTTTAAATCAACAATGAAACCAACTAAATTAGAATTTGATATGCTCCCTTTATAGAAACAGTTTTTTATTTTAACTGTCTGCTATAAGGGGAGCATATCAATTTAGTAGGGGATTTAACTAATAAAATACATGTGAAGTTTTAATTTAGATGTGTTAATTATATATCTAAGCTAATGCTTTTAAGTTTGAATAAGATTTATATGCTTGTAAAATACCTCCAATAAATAATCCAACGGAAAATCCAGATAATAATGAATAGAAAATATTAAAGAAAAGTGTACTGTATAGCAATGGATTAACAGCCATGGCAACATTTAATAGATATTTAGCAAAAAAATTAGTCATCATAATAGTTATTGGTAAATATGAGCCAGTTTTGTATAGAGAGCCATCCTTTATATATATTTTTCTATATCGAGAATATAAATAATATGATATTAAAGTACCAAAACACATACAAATAGTATAGAAAATCATAGAAATGCCTATATAGTTAAAGTTTGTTAGTAACTTTTCTAAGCCCCAAATAATAAAAATAGATGGCATAATGAACATTTTAGGAAGTGATAACTCACCATCCTTACTAGCTTTAATTCCACGCTTTAAAAGATAAATAAATATAACCCAAACATAAAAAGGAGTTTGGCTAAATACCTCTGAAATAATATTAATAATCATCATAATAATATAACCTTCTTTCTTAATTCATATCATGTTGTAAGAGTACAATACAAATTAAATAAGAACAATACGTATTTACGTAAGCGGTATATTTATATAACTAAGCGGTATTAAAACTAATATAAAAATAAGCAGAGGCCTACTGTTGGTTTTTATTTTTTCTATTTCTATCTAAAATCTCATTCATTTTCTTCACGTCTATTTTCTCATATTGATAATTAATAAGTCTTACGCATATGTAAATGAATATAACTTCAATAAATGTTGAGAGCATTAATGATAAGGACATATTCCAGTTAAAAAGATAATTTGATGCAGCAATCATTAACCAAATTATAACTATATATAATAATGGGTTAAATATTGAGTCCTTAGAAATAATATATTTATTGATAACTATTTTTATTAATGACAATGATAATGATAAAACTAATAATTCACAAATCTTTTCATTATCTAAAGATTGTTTTGTAATAAGCTGAAATAATGTTATTACTGTAAAAACTACTGAGGTTAATTTTAATATTTCTTTTAAATATTTAAAGCTCATTTGCTATCCCTCATTCCCAATTTGTTTTTTAAATTTGCAACATATCTTCTTGAAATTATTACTTTTTCATTATTAGTTAAAAGGGCCTCTAGATTTCCGCTTAACTTTGGATAAAAAGAGTGTATTTTATTAATATTGAGTAGCAAAGATTTAGAAATTCTAATAAAATCCATACTAGCTAATTGTTCCTCAAGAACATACAATTTCTCGGAAATTTCATATGTTTGAGTTTTGGTATAGATGAATACTTTTCTATCTATTGATTCTATATAAAAAATTTCATCCACGTTTACTTTGTAATATTTTTCTTCTTTTCTTCCAAGTAAGTGTTTAATAACCTCATTTGATGATGTCAGTAATTCTATGGCTTCAGTAATTTTTTCTTGAACATTGTGTACGTTAAAAATAACTTCTTCCTCTAATTCAGAAGAGATAATGTTTATACTAACCTTCATTTTTACACTCCTACAAATTAAATACTGTTAATATATAAAATCATATAGTACAGCTTCATGAATAATCATTATTTTTATTTAAACATTATTCTAAACAAAATATGATAATCATTTTCCATAAAGTACATACTTATTTATATATAAAATATCATATAGACTAAAATAAGTAAATTGCAGAAATTACTTCCTTAAGAATGGAAATTTAATATTTTATATAGTAAGTTTTTTTATATTACGTTTTAAATGTAAACTTATTATGGAAATATATATTTTATAAAAGCCTATGTTAGATTTAGTATAAATCCGACATAGGTTAAATTTAATAATGAAATAGAAGTTAATTTTAGGAAAAAGAAAACACAAAAAGGTTGATTAAAATTTATTATATTCCTTGACGATAAATAGATGGATTCTTATTCATTTTCTTTTTAAAGCAGGAACTAAAATAATATTGATTTACATAACCAACCTTTTCGCTAATTTCTTTTAAAGATAGATTTGTATTTTCTAGGAGTTTGCAAGCATTTTCTATTCGTATATTTGTTATAATAGTACTTATGTTTTCTCCAATTTGTTTTTTGAATAATGCACTTAAATATGCTGGACTAACATTTACATATAAAGCAATTTCATTTAAGGATAAATCTTTTTTGCTGTAATTATCTTTAATATATGTAATTACGTTATTACAAAGATATTCATGCTGATTTTTTATTGATTCATCAAGTCTATTACAAATAATCTTGAAAATATCAAAAAGCCAATTAATTATTTCGGAACTGTTGCAAATTGTACTTAAGTTACTGTATGTATTTACTATAATATTTTCAATATCATTAGTATTTATAGACATGTTATATAATAGTTTTAGCACATTACTTAAAATGGAATATATATTGTTAAATATTAAATACTTATTGTTACAATTTATTAGAATTTCTTCGTAAAAATCTTGTATCCAATTTTTTATGGAGTTTAAATCTTTTTTGTAAATAAGCTGAATTAGTTTATCTTCTTTGGCATAAATATAAACACTATTATTTGTATTATTTTTCCTAACAATATCATGAATATCAAATATGTTTTTTTGAGGAAAGAAAAAATTATATTCAAGTGCTTTACATGAATTATCATAAGAAATTTTCATGTTCCAAAAAGAATCAATAACGCTTCCTATGCCTATATTTAATTCAAATATATCACTTTTATAGTGTTCCGTGAATGAATTAAGTATATCGTGAACTTTATTCAGCAAGTAATTTCCATTCGGGTAATTTCCACCAATAATTGTGATTATATCGTCCCGTTCGATTAAAAAATGATATAATTGAAACTTAGAAAAAGCAGATTTAATATGATCACCTAAGTCTATTAATGAAATATGATATTTTTCAATCCCTAAATCATTTTTCAATGTTTTAGAGTTTGTTATTCTAAAATTTAATGTCACAAAATATTTTGAATTTAAATCTATATTTAAGTAATCAGGATATTTAGAAAGATTGTATTTTGCCTCATCACTGTTTAAATGGATTAATTCTGAAAAAAACTTACTTATCATTAATGGGCGACTTTCATTTAAGATTTTACGATTCCTTTTTTCTTTCTCTAATTGGACGAATGCATTATTAATAATTGTGCTGAGATAATTATAATCAATAGGTTTTTCTATGTAATCATAGACCCCAACTCTGATAGCTTCTCTTGCGTATTCAAATTTATCAAATGCGCTTATAAGTATAATCTTTATATTAGGATTAAATTTTAATATTTGCTTTGACATCTCTAATCCAGATATTATAGGCATTTCTATATCTGATATTATTAAATCAATATTAGCAGATTTAACGACATCAATAATAGATTGCGAATCATAAAACATATATGCTACTTCTGAATTTAAAGATTTCCAGTTTATATTTTTATAAATACCTTCAACAGATAAATGATTATCATCTACTATAATTACTTTTCTCAAAAATACGTCTCCTTACATATATATTTTAAATAATTTGATTTAATATCATTTGAATTTTGGTGCCACTGTTTAGAACGCTAGTAATTTTTATATATTCTTTAGATATCTTTGAGGAAGCTAACCTAGCATTTACATTACTTAACCCTAGATATTTATTATCGACACCATTATTTTTTAGGATAGATTGTATGTCAATAAGCTTGTCAGGATTAATACCAATGCCATTGTCTTTAATGGTAATTAAAATATAATTTTCATAATAAACAATAGATATATCTATACTAATTTTATTTTTACCTTGTCCAATTCCATGCTTAATGCAATTTTCAATAAGTGGTTGAAGTGTAAGTTTTGGAATTAGAAAGTTTTCGATACCTTCATCCAAATAAAAATTCCAAGCTATATTTCCAGCTTTGCATATGCTCTCCATTGATAAATATAATTTAGAAATTTCTAGTTCTTCTTTAATTGTTATTAAGTTTTCAGAGGTTCGAAGTACGTATCGATAGAACTTTGATAAGTCTATAATAATTTGATTTGCAATATCAAATTTGCCTATGGAGTTACATATGTGAATAGAATCCAGTATATTATATAAAAAATGAGGATTGATTTGTGTTTGTAGTAAATCATAATTCAATTTTTCTTTTTTTATTGATAAATCTAAGATGGTATTGAAATTATCATTTATTGTATTTATCATATCTTGAAAAATTAATGCTATATAATCAATATCGTCACAATGTACGGAGTTAGGATCTATCAATTCATTAAGATTGTCAATTTGTATGCTATTATTATTAAGCTTAGCAGATTTTATTATTGTGGATAGTTTATTAAGCCTTTTTGTCAGTTCTTTTCCAAGAGAGATAGCAATAAATATGAATACAGGAGTTAGCAGTAAAATAGAAAAGAAAATTAACTTAATAAGCGGAAAAGTGTTATATAATATATATTTTTGAGGAATATCAGTAACAATATACCACTTATTCACTAGTTTTGAAGATAGAATTTCTGAATCCTTATATGAAGATAAACCATTGTGAAGATCATTTTGTTTAATAATTGAAAGTTTTTCATTATCTAAAGTACTGCCTACTTTACTTTTATCAGAGTGAGCTACAACAACTCCATCATCATCAATAATATAATTAGATATTGAATTATCTACAGTAGAGTTTTTAAGTATGTCTGAAAATTCATCTGATTTAATACTTACAAAATATGCGTACAATAAAGAATCATTTTTATTGTATTTAACGCTCCTATAGCAAAATATAGAATCCACTCCTAAGTTAGTATTAGAAATCATATATGGGAAGACTTGTTTTGGTCTAAAAACCCACTTTGGGGAGATACCTAAATTTATCAATTCGTTTTCAGAAACCCCATATTTCTCAATTGTCTTTAGACTGTTAAAACTTAGCTTATTATTGCTTATAATTAAACTTGGATCTACAAAAGCATTTATATAAAATATATTAAAATTATTTTTTAATACATCTATATTATTAGAAGTATTGTTAAAAGTATTTAAATAATTTGATAGAGGAAAGACTGGAGTATTATTTAAAGAATACAAATAAAATTGAATGGAATCAGCAACATGTTCAATTTGCATCATACGATTATTAATATCAACTTTTAACTGATTATTTATAAGGAGATTACTATTAATTATCTTATCTCGTGCTATTTTTACAGATGTATGATAAGAAATTAAGCCAATAGCTAGAAGAGGAATAGTAGTACAGAGTATAAAACACACTATTATTTTATTTTGAAAATTAGAAAGATATTTTTTTATAAATTTATTTACAGACTTTAATTTATAAACAATCATCATCAAGTATCCCTCTCCTTTGGTTGTGTAATATTTTACCATTAATGTTATTATAGATAATAACTATGTACATTACAATATTTATGAATTGTAAAAATCAAAAACAAAAAAAATTATAAATTATAAGAAAAATAATATATTTAAATTTACTATTGGATTTAATAAAATGAATATGAAATTTAACTGAAAACGTTATATATTTAAGGGGGAAAGTTTATGAAATTAACTAAAATCATGTGTTTATTGACTTCGATAGTTATGGCAGTAACATTTTTTACAGGGTGTGGAAGCACAAAACCATCAAGTACTGAAACTTCAGCAAATAAAACTGAAAAAATAACATTAATGACAGTTGATACAACTTTTAATGAAGATTTTCAAAAGTATATTGAAAAAGCAGAAAAGGCTACAGGAATAAAAATAGATACTATTGCTTGCCCAACTAATACAGACGATAGACAAGCCAAAATTACGACTATACTTTCATCAAAAGATTCAAGTGTAGATGTTATAACAATCAATGATGAAATGATCAGTGCATTTAAAAATACGGGCTTCTTAGAGCCTCTACAAAATACTGTTATGAAAAATGATGTAGTATCACAATTTCCTAAAGGTTATATAAAAGATTTAATACAAGTAGGAGACAATATATATTCTGTACCTATGTATATGGAGATATTAGGCTTTTGGGTTGATCAGTCAAAAGTAAAAGCACTTGGTTTAGATGCAATAAAAACCAAAGAAGATTTTGAAAAGTATGTTAAGGCCTACAGCAAAGATGGGAAGTATGGATATGGTGGTGCATGGGAAAAAACTTATGTATTTAATGAAATCGGAACTTTTATAAATTTGTTTGGTGGAGACTATTATGATTGGACAAACCCTAAAACAAAAGAAGCAGTTAAATTCATGCATGATATGGCTAAAAATGGCGAAACTCCTATAGCTCAATTGGCTGATCAATATGATCCAATGATGCAAAAATTCTTTGATGACGACTATGCATCAATATTTATGTATACAGGTGCTATGAAGAATTTTGTTAATTCTGGTAGATATGGTGAAAAAGGAATAACTTTAGCGCCAATGCCTACTTTTGAAAAAAATAGTGCTTATATAGCTTGCTGGAATTATGTATTAAATTCAGCATCAGAAAATAAGGAAGCTGCAATTAAATTCTTGAATTATGCAGCAAGCCCACAAGGAGAAAAAGATTATTATGAGATGACTTCAAGATTGCCTGCAAGGTCAGATGTAATAAATGATTCAAACTTTAAAATAGAAGGGCTTAGTGCAATTAAGGGGTATTTACAAAATACTGAACTACACGGACGCCCAATGGCACCTCAAGCTATGGAATTTATAAGTTCTATGGGATCATTATTCCAAAGATATGTCTCTGATGAAATATCTCTAGATGAGTTCTGCCAAAAGGCGCAGGTAGAAGTAAATAAATATGCTAAAAAATAATTAGATCTAAATATTGAAAGATTCATACCTAAATTAAATAGTAGTAGCATTAAGAGTTGTTAGTTTATTTAGGTATGAGTTAATTATAAAAATACGCTATAATCTTATTTTTTAACAAAGGAGTTTATGGTAATAGAAAATTCAAATTATTATAGCAATTATCAATGATTGGAGGAGAATATGAGTAATAAACGTAATAAGATA
Source organism: Clostridium sp. MF28 (assembly GCF_002969175.1). NCBI lineage: Bacteria > Bacillati > Bacillota > Clostridia > Eubacteriales > Clostridiaceae > Clostridium > Clostridium sp. MF28. The sequence continues at coordinate 1,294,290 of NZ_CP014331.1, read as the reverse complement.
TGGATAGCTTGGATGCTAGTAGCACCTGTATTAATACTAAGAGGTTTTACAACAATATATCCAATATTCACTACCTTTAAGAATAGTTTTTTTGATATGAGCTTACTAAGAGGTGGAGAAGCGAAATTTATTGGTACTCAGAACTTCATACAAATGTTTACTGATGAAAAACTAGCTACATCAATAGAATTCACTGTTATATTTACAGTAGTTTCTATGATATTACACGTTGTATTAGGTGTAGGACTAGCATTAATGTTAAATATAAAATTTAGAGGTAGAAAGTTTTTAAGAACAATTGTCTTAATACCATGGGCAATGCCAATGGTTGTTGCAGGCCTTGCTGCAAGATGGGCTTTTAATGATACTTATGGTCTTATAAATGATTTAGTAAGGCGAATATTACCTAGTTTTCACTACGATTGGTTAATTAATGAATTATCTGCAAGGATAGCGGTAATTTCAGTTGATTTATGGAAGGATGTCCCTTTCTTTGCGATACTAGTATTAGCAGCATTGCAGTTTATACCATCAGATCTTTATGAAGCAGCTAAAATAGACGGAGCAGGAATAATTAAATCATTTTTTTCAATTACATTGCCAGGAATAAAAAACACAGTATTAACACTATGTATCTTTTTTACAATGTGGAGGCTCACTAGTTTTGATGTTGTGTATTCAATGACATCAGGAGGACCGGGAGACTCAACAACATTACTATCTTATAGAATAATGACAGAAGCATTTACAAATTTAAATTTAGGATATGCATCATCACTAGCAGTAGTTTTATTTGCGGCAATGGTAGTTTTAACATTAATTGATGTTAAATATATAAAGAAAATAAATAAATAGGGGTGATAATTATGAATTTTAAAATTAATAAGACTGTACCTTTTGTTGTAAAATGGGGGTTAACTGTTATTATATCTGCTGCTATATTAATACCTCTATATTGGATTTTTATATCATCCATTAAACCGTCAAATGAATTATTCACAGCACCTATAAAATATATTCCAACTAATATTACCTTTGAAAATTATAAAAAGTTATTTTTTGAGTTAAAGCTAGGAGAAAAAGCTTTAAATACATTATTTATAACTACAGCTGCATTAATAATATCTACTATTATTTGCTTAGTAGGAGCTTATTCATTTTCAAAATATAAGAGTAGAGGTCTAAAAATAGCTTATGGAGCTATAGTATCTTCAGCTTTAATACCAGGAATAGTAACTGCAAGACCATTATACGATTTTATGAACAAATTCAATTTGGTGGATACTTTTTTAGGGTTAATAATATTATATACAAGCGCATTAATACCATTCACAATTCTAATATTGAATAATTTCTTAAATGAAATACCGACATCAATATACGAAGCAGCAGAAGTAGATGGATGCAGAGCTATACAAAAAATGTTTTATGTGACACTACCTTTAATGAAGCCAGCTATAGCAACCATAAGCATAATTAATTTTATTACATGTTTAAATGACTTATTTACACCATTGTTTTTTGCAAGAAAAATAGAAGTATTAAGTGTTGGAATAACTACAATACCTAAAGAAACAACTTATAGTATGCCTTGGGATCTAATTAGTACAATGGGATGGATAATACTTATACCAATAATATTATTTGTATTATTATTTGAAAAGCAAATTATGGATGGTATAATGGCTGGCGGTGTAAAAGAATAATTGATTAGAGAGGAGAGTTTATTATATGAGTAATTATTTATTTGCAAATGGACTTACTAGTTTATCAGTGCTAAAAAATGCACGTTCTCGTGCTATCAATGCAGAAAATCCAAATGGAGAAAAAGGTAAAGGAGGAATGGCTGCAAGTTATTTAGGACCTTCAAGAAAAGGAAGCCCTTGTTTAAGAGATATAGAGCCAGGAAAAACGGTGACATTAGCTGAAGTAGATGGACCAGGGATTATAACTCATATATGGATTACGGTTGATAATAAAACAACTGATGCCGATTGTAATGTTTTAAGAGATTTAGTTTTAAGAATGTATTGGGATGAAGAAGAAGAACCTTCAGTGGAAAGTCCTCTTGGAGATTTCTTCTGCTGCGGATTTTCAAGAGAGTGTATTGTAAATTCAATGCCAATAGTAGTAGTTCCGTCTAGAGGGATGAATAGCTATTTTCAAATGCCTTTTCATAAAAAAGCTAAAATTACATTAGAGAATCAACATGATAATACAATACCAGCATTTTTCTATCAAATAGATTACTGCTTGTATGATGAATTACCAGAAGATATTGCTTATTTTCATGCTCAATGGAGACGTGAGCGTATAACAGAACTACAGAAAGACTATGTAATTATTGATAATATAAAAGGAAAAGGGCATTATGTAGGAACTTATATGGCATTAACTACATTAGAAAGATATTGGTGGGGAGAAGGAGAAGTTAAATTTTATATAGATGGCGATAAAGAATATCCTACAATTTGTGGAACAGGAATGGAAGATTATTTCGGAGGTTCTTGGAGTTTTGCATCACAGGTTGATGGCAAGACAGTAGAAAATACTTATTGTACTCCGTTTCTTGGATATCCATATTATTCAGCAAATGATGATTTAATACACAATCCATATCATAATAATGATTGTCCACCGATGCGAGGATTCTATCGTTGGCATATACCAGATCCAATTTATTTTCAAGATGATTTAAAGGTTACGGTACAACAAATAGGAGTATGTTATAAAGGATTATTTGAACGCCAAGATGATCTTGCATCAGTTGCATACTGGTATCAATCAGAGCCACACAATAAATTTGAAAAATTAATGGATAAGAAACAACGTTGGCCAAGATAAATAAAAAAATTAGAAAAAATCAGATTGATGTTAGAATTTTAAATATAGATAACCCAACTATAATCTATACTTATGCGTATCACTCACCGAAATGAATAATATACTTTTGTTCCAGTTTCTAGCCAAAGAATCACAGCCATCAAAAGTACCAATGAAACATTGTACAAAAGTATATCACTCATTTCTGGTTGGAAGATATTTCATAGTTTAAGTATAGTTTATGATTATGATATCTATATATAAAGGGGGGAATTATTATGAAATATGGTGCGATTGAAGCAGGTGGAACAAAATTTGTTTGTGCAGTAAGCAATGAAAATCTTGAAATTATAGAAAGAGTCAGCATACCAACGACAACACCTGATGAAACAATGAAATCTGTATTTGAGTTTTTTGACAAATATAATTTAGAAGCTATAGGTATAGGGTCATTTGGGCCTATTGATGTGAATAGAAAATCAAAAACTTACGGATATATAACAACCACACCAAAATTAGCTTGGGCGAACTATAATTTTGTTGGAATTATAAAAGATAGATATAATATTCAAATTGGCTGGACGACAGATGTAAATGCAGCGGCACTCGGAGAGTTAAAAAAGGGTGCGGCATTTGGGTTACAGAGTTGTGTTTATTTAACTGTAGGAACTGGAATCGGAGGAGGTGCAGTGATAAATGGTCAGCTCTTAGAAGGATATGGTCATCCGGAAATGGGGCATATTTTAGTTCGCATGCATAATAATGATAAATATGAAGGTGCATGTCCTTATCATTCAAATTGCTTAGAAGGAATTGCATCAGGCCCTGCTATAGAAGAGCGATGGGGGAAAAAAGCATATGAATTAGAAGAGAATAAAGAAGTATGGAAAATAGAAGCTTTTTATCTTGCACAAGCAGTAATGACATATACGTTAATATTAAGTCCAGAACGTATTGTTCTGGGTGGTGGAGTAATGAAGCAACGTCAATTATTTCCACTTATAAGAAAAGAAGTAGAACAATTAATGAAAAAGTATGTTGCAATGCCGAACTTGGACGAATATATTGTACCTCCAGCTCTTGGAGATAATTCCGCAATTATGGGATGTTTGCTTTTAGCTCAAAAGACAAATGAGAATGGATAGATTAGATTTTTTAGAGTTTTTTGAAATAAGAGTATTAATCTTCTATAGAAAGTGTTCTTTAAAACCTGAGTAGCTTAACTTGAAAGAAAATAATCTGCTGAATTAAAATCAGCAGACTATTTTTTTAAGGGGGTTAAGGTTCTATTGATTGTGGGAATCTAAAAACATTGTCATGGTCATAAATCTTTTTTATTATTCTAAGGGTTCCATAATTTTCACCATAGTATTCATAGCCATAATATTTAAGCCCAGCATAAGGGAAGTTTACATAAGAGCCATTTGTTATAGTTTCCACATATTTAAAAACTTGTGATACCCAGTTTTTAAATACATTGCCATCTTCATATTCTTCCCAATCTGCTGTTATTCCTATAATATAGCTGGCATCTCTATAGTAATAAGCTGAATAATCACTGGAGAAATCTTTTATCTTACCACCTAAAGTATAAAGTCTTATAAAACAATCATTTCCAGGGCTACAATCTATATACTTAATTAAGTTTCTGATATTTGTTTTACTTAGATGACAATAAACAAACCTTCCAGTAGCTTTAAATCTATCAGGAGGCCCATAAAAAGAACCAATGGCTTTAACAGCATCTATAAAAGGTACATATTCTATTAAAGAGCTATCTAGTAAACCTGGGAGCAGTAAGAACTCTTTTAAAATCTTTTCAGCTTCAGACTTAGGTCCATAGAAGAATCCATTTAAATATATGCCTTTTTTATTTAAACCGGCAAAACAGCTAATCCTTTTATCAGCAGTTCTTAGCCAACATTGCCATAGGTTAATAAATTTTTCCCTGGAAATATTATTCCATCTAAGCTGTATAAGAGTAATATAATTTACCTTATGAAGTCTAAAAGTATAGCTAGTTACAACTCCAAAGTTTCCACCACCTGCTCCTCGACAGGCCCAGAATAAATCACGGTGTATATGATTATTTGCAGTTATTAGATCACCTTTGGCATTAACCAATTGCAGCTCTATAAGGTTGTCCGATACTAAGCCAAAGTTTCTACAGGATAAACCTATTCCTCCACCTAATACCAAGCCAGAAATTCCAACTGTAGGGCATGTTCCGCCATTAAAGGCATACCCTTTTTCAGCAGTTATTGAGTATATATTTCCAAGTCTTGCCCCAGCTTGAATTTTTACAGTATCATTTTTAGTATTAACTTCAATCTTGTCCATAGGAGTCGTATCTATTACTATTACGCCATTATCTGTTGAATAGCCTTCATAATTATGCTTCCCTGTACGAATGCGAAGTTCTACATGATGTTTTCTAGACCATTTAATAGCGTTGGATACATCTACTGGTGCATAACAATAAACGATAGCTAATGGGAATTTATTAATAGATAGATTATATTCAAGTCTTAAAGTTGGATACTCTTTATCTGAGGGAGTTATTACCCTTCCTGTTAATCCATTTAATCTCATTTTCTTTCTCCTTTGTTAAAATGCATTTTTCTTTATTTTATGTTGTGAGCATCATAGAAGTGATATGTAGAAACTCAAAAAATACTAGTTATTATCATTATTTTGCATAAGAAGAATGTTAATGATAATCCTACAAATATAAGAAGTTGTATATTATAATGAATAAATTTAAGATTCTAAATAAAATATAAAATTGATAATAGGTAAAGTTGAAAAATCAAATATATTTTAAGAAAGCATATACATATATATCTAGACTAAAAATCATACCTATGTGAATATTTATAGAAATTATAAATATTCTAATTACGAAAAACTATGGAGATATCTATTGAGTACACCTAATAGTTCATTTTCAAATCTTTTTACACAAAAATATTTATAATTTTTAGTAACTATGTAAAGCCAAAGTTTTAGCAAATTTGTAAATGCGTTTATTGAATAAGTAAAATCTTTAAATTGGATATTTGCATGAATGATTAATTCAAAGAGTTTAGCATACTGTAAAACATTGTAAAAAGTAATGAGCTATTGTATAATAATGTTATATAATAAAAATATAGTGAATTTTATGTTATAAAAGTAAATAAAATCATATATTTCTATATTGAATAGTATTTGTAAATAAAATAAGGGTAGATTAGAGAGGGAAAATGAAATATTTTAACTATTTAACTGAAAAACAAAAAAGTTTATTTTATAAATTACCAAAGTATTTCGATAAAAATTACGATATAAATATATTAAGATACACAATAGGTGCGCTTTTATATATCCCAGCAATAAATAATGGAATGATATATAAAGCTATAGATGGAGATATTAAGGGTATAGGATCAGTAGCAATATGTTTAGAAGATGCAATTGGTATAGAAGGTGAAGCTGAAAGTATAAGAAATATAAAAGAGATATTTAGATATTTAAAACATAATGAAAAAACCAAAAATGAATTGCCATTAATCTTTATAAGATTTAGAAATATTGAGCAAATGCTGCGATGTGCCGATATAGTAAAAGAAAATTTTAATTTATTAACTGGAATTATAATACCTAAGGCTAATAGCGATATTATAAGTGAGTTTCTGAATAGCCTTGATGATTTAAAGTGCAAAAGTTTGTATTTAATGCCAATAATAGAGACTGCTGAATTTATAAATATTGAAACAAAACATAAAGCTTTCTCAGGATTGCATAAAGTTATTATGGAAAATCAAAATAGAATATTAAATATAAGAATTGGTGTAACAGATATATTGGGATGTTATGGAGTTCGTAGAAATAGAAAGATGACTATTTATGATAATATAGTTTTTAGTAAATTTTGTGCAGATTTAATGGGCACTATTGGTGGAAATTTGAATAGTGATATACCTATTAGTGGTGGTGTATCTGAATTTTATGATTTAAATAATAAAGAAATTTTAAATTCATATTTAAGAGAAATTGAGTTGGATAATTTAAATGGATTTGTTGGAAAAACCGTAATACATCCTCTTCAACTTAAAGTTGTACAAGCTATGAGCGTAATAAATTACGAAGATTATATTGATGCAAAGAGTATAATTGAAAATATTAATTCAAAATATGGTGTTAGTGCTAGTTTTTCAAATGAAAGAATGAATGAAGTAAATCCTCATTTGAAATGGGCAAAAAGGATTATGATTTTATCAGAAATTTATGGAGTTATTAGAGAAGGGGTAACCGTTAATGAGTTGTTTAAACTTTAATTGTAATATTAATATAGAAAATAATCCGTTGAATCTTAAAATAGAAGATTATTTAGATGTAGCTGTTAGAAATAATAATAAAAGGAGATTTTTATTTGTTTCAAAAAAATTGGGTAAGCATTTACCAGTGAATCCAGCTAAAGTTGATGAACTGGGATATTTATTGTCAAAAGTTTACAAGATGAGTGATAAGAATTATAAAAAAGAAAAGCAATTAATTATTGGATTTGCAGAAACAGCAACAGCATTATCACATTCTTTTTTTGAATATCTAGAAAGTGCAGAATTCTTTATTCATACAACTAGAGAAGAAATTCAAAGTGTGGAAAAAATCGAATTTAAGGAAGAGCACTCTCATTCAGTAGAACAAAATCTATATATTGATAATTTAAATGTATTAAAAAATATAGATACAATTATTTTAGTTGATGATGAAATTACTACTGCAAAAACTTGTATAAATATGATTAAACAACTTCAAAGAATTCATCACTGCAAGAAATTTGTAATAGCATCAATATTAAATTGGATTGATAAGGTTAAAAAGAAAGAGATAGATAAGAAGGCAGAGGAACTTGGATGCAAAATAGAATTCACGTATATTTTTAATGGGAATTTTGAATTTCAATTTGATGAAAAAAATGAATTAGAAGATAAAATTGAAAGTAATCTTGAAGCAAGTTCCAATATAGAAATAAAAAATATAAAGCTAGATTTTGAGGAATATGTTGGAGAAAAAAAATATTTAAAATATACAGGTAGATTTGGAATCACTAGAAATGATCAAGAAAAGTTAAAAAAAATTATAGAGAGAGAGGGAATAAAGCTACGGTGTGATTATGAAAATAAAAAAATTCTAGCTTTAGGAATAGAGGAATTTATGTACATTCCAATGATGCTAAGTAAAGAGATAAATGGTGATGTATATTATCATTCAATAACTAGAAGTCCAATAATACCATATGATAATCTTAAATATCCAATAAGGAAAAAGTATAACTTAGAAAGTTTTTACAACAAAAATATTAACTATGTATATAATCTTGATGCTAATGACTACGAAGAGTGTTTTTTATTTATGGAAATAGAAAAGAACGAGAAAAATATAAATAAACTTATTAACGTACTAAAAGGCATAGGTATAGAGCGAATTAATATAGTCAGATGTTAAATATTAAGGGGTGAACATATGGAGATAAAGGATAGGGAATTTAGTACATATTCTAAAGATGATGTGATTTTTTTATTAAAAGATATTTCAGAGATTCTGCTAGAGGAAAGTAATGAGGATAGGGAAAAAGCGATACAAGGTGGCAAGCATTATTCAGAAATGCTACCAATTGAATATCAAGTAAGTGATGATTATTTAAATTTATATAAAGAGAAGTTAGAAATACATAAGAAAAAACTGGCATATTGTGTTGGCGTAATGTCTGAAAAGATTTTTAAGCAAAAGGGAAATGATGTGATTTTAGTTTCTTTAGCTAGAGCAGGAACACCTATAGGAATATTAGTAAAGAGATATATTAAAAAAAGATATGGTTTAGATTTACCACATTATACTATTTCGATAATACGTGATAAAGGAATAGATAAAAATGCGATAAAGTATATATTAGAAAATCATAAAGATAGCAAAATACAATTTATAGATGGATGGACAGGAAAAGGCACAATATATAATGTTTTGAAAAACGCATGCGAGGTTTTATTTGAAAAATACAATATAAGATTAGATGAAAATTTAGCTGTTTTGGCAGATCCAGCAGGATATTCTAATGCTTTTGGTATAAGAGAAGATTTCTTAATTCCTAGCGCCTGTTTAAATTCTACAGTATCTGGACTTATAAGTAGAACTGTGCTTAGAGATGATTTGATTAGAGAAAATGATTTCCATGGAGCAAAGTATTATAAAGAATTAAGAATATTTGATGAATCTAATATTTATTTAGATAGAATCTCTCAAGAATTTGAAAATGCTTATGATGAAATAGATGAAAATATGAAATCTTGGACAAAGGATGAAATGACTAAATTAGGATATGAAGATGTATCTAATATAATGAAAGACTTAAATATAAAAGATATGAACTATGTTAAACCAGGTATAGGAGAAACAACAAGAGTTTTGCTTAGAAGAATTCCTTATAAAATATTGGTTAAAGACTTAAAGGATAGTGAATTAAATCATATTTTTGTGTTAGCTAATGAAAAAAATATACAAATAGAAGAATATCCACTAAAAGCATATAAATGCTGTGGAGTAATAAAAAATATTAAGGATGTATAACATGATTTATTTTAGTGATTTAGATAGAACATTAATATATTCTAATAAGTTTATAGGAAAAGAACAAAATGAAATTTGTATTGAAACTATAAACTGTGAGGAAATTTCTTATATGTCTTTAAAATCTATAGAATACTTAAGAGAAATTCTAAAGCATAAAAAGTTTATTCCAACAACTACTAGAAGTATCGAACAATATAGAAGAATTAATTTTGAAGAACAAGATATATATTTTGAATGGAGTATTGTATCAAATGGTGGGAACATTCTCTACAAAGGAGAAGTAGTTAAGGAATGGAATGAAATACTTAATGAAAAGATGAAGACTTGTGAAAGTTTAGAATTAGTTATGGAAAGATTTAAGGAGAATTATAGTAATGCATGTGGGATTAAAAAAATAAGAGATGTTGATGACATATTTTTTTACATTGTAATAGATAAAGAAGTGTTTGATGAAAATTACATTGAAAATTTCAAAGAATTTTTGTTGAAATTCAGATGGGACTTATATGTGAATGATAGGAAGATATATTTTTTACCCAAAGTTGTAACTAAGGAAGCTGCAATTGAATTTTTATCAAGTTATTTAAATGAAAAAAAGTTTGGTGTACTGGGGGATTCTATAATGGATTTAAATATGCTTAAATGTGCACAAAATGCGTATATACCGAGAGGTTCTTATATAGAAAGTTATGAGGTTAATGGTAATGCTTATATTAGTTTAAAAGGTGGTTTTGAAGGAATAGAAGAGATATTAAAAAGTATATTGATAGAAAAATTTTAAAAGGCAGGAGATAAAAATGGCAGTAACATTAAATAAAGGTCAAAAAGTTGATTTAACGAAAAAGAATCCTAATTTAAATAATTTAATTGTTGGAATTGGATGGGATGTAAATCAAAATTCAAGTGGATATAGTTTTGATTTGGATGCATCAGCATTTTTATTAAATAATTTTAGCAAAGTAAATAATGAGGGGGATTTCATTTTTTATAATAATCCCAATGGTGGACAAGGAGCTGTTATACATAGCGGCGATAATAAAACTGGTGTTGGAAATGGTGATGATGAACAAATTAAAATTAACCTTCGTTTAATGCCTTCAAATATAGAAAAAGTTGCTTTTACAATAACAATAAATGATGCGAAAGAGAGACGCCAGAATTTTGGACAAATATCTAATTCTTACATAAGAATTATTGATGCAGATACATCAGAAGTTATTCTACATTATGATTTAGGAAGAGATTTTTCAATAGAAACAGCCATTGTTGCGGCTGAGTTATATCGTTACAATAACGAATGGAAATTTAATGCTGTAGGAAGTGGATTTCAAGGGGGATTGGCAGCATTATGTAATATGTTTGGGGTAGAAGTGGAAGAAGAGCATTCAAATTCTTCTTCACCAGTTCCAGTATATTCTCAAAGTCCTATAATACATAATTCTTATGGACAAAATCAAGGATATAATTCACCCATAATAGACAGTAATAGGCAAATGCACAATTCACAATTACCTTATGAAAATAAACAATCTGGAATTGTTTGTCCATATTGTCATTCAACACAAGTGACAGCAGGAAAAAAAGGTTTCAGAGTAGGAAAGGCAATGGTAGGAGGTTTACTTTTAGGTCCAGTTGGTCTTTTAGGTGGATTTATAGGAAGTAAAAATGTTGAGTTTTTATGTATTAGTTGTAATAGGCGTTGGAGTGCATCGAATAATCCTAATGCAGCACAATGGCTACGGGAGCAATCAAATAATGCTAAAAATTTGGTGAGTAGATACTTAGATAATGATTTTGTTGAAGCATTAGTTGCTGGCAGTGCGTTGGTAGCTATGGCAGATGGTGTTATAGAATATTCGGAAAGAGAGAGCTTAATAAATTATTTTAAGACAAGTGAAGAAATGAAACATGTAGAGATAAATATGGTACTGTCTAAATTTGAGTATTACACTCAAAAATTGCAACGCGATTTTATGATTGGAAAAGCAGAGTTACTAAGAATAATATCAAAAATGAGGGCTAAAACAGATGCATCAAGATTTATTGTTAGATTATGTTGCGCAATAGGTTTTGCTGATGGTGAATTTAGTGGTGTAGAAAAACAGATTGTTAGTGAGATTTGTAGAGAACTAAGTTTAAACATTTCAGAATTTGTGTCATGAATGGAAGTTGAATATGAAATTTAATAAAAATATTATATTCTATATACATATTTATATATATTATGATAAAATTTATTTAAGTTACATAATTTATATATGTAAGCAATTATGTCTAAAAATGTAATATATTTATAAGGAGTAAAAAATATGGGTATAGTTTTAAAAAAAGGGCAAAAAATTGATTTAACAAAAGGAAATTCATCATTAAAGAAAATATTAATAGGATTAGGCTGGGATACTAATAGGTATGATGGTGGATATGATTTTGATTTAGATGCAGCAGCTTTTTGTTGTGGAGAAGATGGAAAGGTTCATAATGATTTAGATTTTATATTTTATAATAATTTAAAACATAGTTCTGGAGCTATAGAGCATTTAGGTGATAATTTAACAGGTGATGGTGATGGTGATGATGAAGAAATATTAATTGATTTATCATTGATTCCACAAAATATAAGTAGAATTAGTTTTACTGTTACAATTCATGATGCAGATGAAAGAAAACAAAATTTTGGACAAGTGTCGAATGCGTATGTAAGAGTAGTCAATTCAGATAATAATCAAGAACTTTTAAAATATGATTTGGGAGAAGATTTCTCAATAGAAACTGCAATAGTTGTGGCTGAAATTTACAGACATAATGGAGAATGGAAGTTTAATGCCATAGGCAGTGGATTTCAAGGTGGATTAGCAGCATTATGTAGAAATTTTGGATTGAATGTATAGAAAAATAAACTGGCAAGCTTAAACTCAAGGAGGATAATAATGAGTATAAATTTGGTAAAGGGACAAAAAATTGATCTAACCAAAAATAACAATACTTTAAAAAAATTAATAGTTGGTCTTGGATGGGATGCAGTAAAACAAACAAAAAGAGGATTATTTGGATTTGGTTCTTCTCAGCAGGATGTAGATGTAGATGCATCAGTATTTATGTTAAGGAATGATAGGTTGACAAGTAAAGAAGATTTGATATATTTTGGTAATTTAAAAAGCAGATGCGGCGGAGTTACACATACAGGCGATAATCTAACAGGTGATGGAGATGGTGATGATGAGCAAATTATAGTTGATTTATCTAGAATCCCTCAAGATGTAAATAAATTAATATTTGTAACTAATATCTATAAATGCATAGAAAGAAAACAAAATTTTGGAATGATTGAAAATGCGTTTATAAGAATAGCAGATTACAATAACAATCAAAATATTGCAATGTTTAATTTGACAGAAGATTATAATGGTAGAACAGCTTTGATAGTGGGAGAAGTATATAGACATAATGGTGAATGGAAGTTTGCAGCAATAGGAGAAGGTACACAAGATATAGGCTTAGGGAATATGGCTGAGAGATATCGTTAAAATAACTTTATAACAGTAGGAGGAATTTTTATGGGAATTGTATTGAAAAAAGGGCAAAAGGTAGACTTGACAAAAGGTAATGCATCATTAAAAAAAGTAATAATAGGACTTGGATGGGATGTTAATAAATATGATGGCGGACATGATTTCGATTTAGATGCTGTAGCATTTTGCTGTGGAGATGATGGAAAAGTTCATAATGAAGCTGATATGATATTTTATAATAACTTAAAACACAGTTCTGGTGCTATAGAACATCTAGGCGATAATTTGACAGGAGATGGTGATGGGGATGACGAACAAATATTAATTAATTTAGCATCAATCCCAGAGCATATAACAAAAATTGATTTTACTGTTACAATTCATGAAGCAGAAGAAAGAAAGCAAAATTTTGGGCAAGTTTCTAATGCTTATGTTAGAGTTGTTAATTCTAACACTAAAGAAGAGCTTATAAAATATGATTTAGGAGAAGATTTTTCAATAGAAACCGCTATAGTTGTAGCTCAACTTTATAAAAATGGGATAGAATGGAAATTTAATGCTATAGGAAGTGGATTTGAAGGCGGATTAGCATCTCTATGTAAAAACTTCGGATTAAACGTGTAGAATTGTTTGAAATATTAACTATAAGCTAGAAAAGCTTATAGTTAAATTCTGTAACTAAAGGAGTAAAGTAAGTATGTTACAAAGTATAATAGATAATTATAGTCAGTTTTTTTCAGTATCAAATTTTGAGGGGATATTTACAGTATCAGGCATATCAACCATATTGTTATTAATGCTATTAGAAGGCTTACTTTCAGCAGATAATGCATTGGTATTAGCTATGATGGTTAAGCATCTTCCGGAAAAGCAGCAAAAAAAAGCTCTAATGTATGGAATTTGGGGAGCATATCTTTTTAGATTTTTAGTAATAGGTATAGGTACATATTTAATTAAATTCACTTGGATAAAAGCAATTGGTGCACTTTATTTGCTTTATATGGCTTACAAGGGGTTGTTTGGAAACAGTGAAGAAGAAGATCCTGATATAGCTAAAATTGCTCAAAAAGGATTATGGGCAACGGTAGCTAGTGTAGAATTAATGGATATTGTTTTTTCAATAGATAGTGTTACAGCAGCACTTGCAGTAAGTGATAAGGTTTGGGTATTGTTCATTGGAGCAGTATTTGGAATTTTAATGATGAGAGGTGTTGCTCAGATATTCGTAGTTTTGATAGAGAAGGTTCCAGAACTTGAGAAAACTGCATATATACTTATTGCATTAATTGGTCTTAAATTAGGAGTAACACTAATAGGAATTGAAATTCCAGATATGTTATTTTTTGCAATACTAATAGTTGTATTTTTAGGAACATTTGTAGTTAGTAAGTTTAATAAGAAAAGTGAAAGTACAACTGCATAATTTATTTTAATGGGTTGAACTTAAGTTCAACCCATTTTTAAAATATAAAAATAAAGAGGAGAATTAGAGATGCCAATAGTATTAGAAAAAGGGTCAAAAATAAATTTGTCAAAAGAAAATAAACAATTAGGAAAAATCAATGTAAATTTAAACTGGAATTCGGGTACTCAAAAAGGGATATTTGCATCATTATTTGGTACTAAATCGATTGATTTAGATTTAGGATGTCTTTATGAGTTAAAGGATGGAAGTATTGGAGCAGTACAGGCGTTGGGAAATAGTTTTGGCAGTTTTGATAGTAAACCTTATGTGCATTTAGATGGTGATGATAGAACCGGAACTAATTCAGATGGAGAAAATTTATTTATAAATGGAAATAAAATAAAAGATATAAAAAGAATTCTTGTTTATACGTTCATATATGAAGGTATTACAAATTGGAAAGAAGCTAACGGCAACATTCGTATTAATGTGCCAGGACAAGAAGAGATTTTAATTAATATGGATGAGTACAGCAACAGTTATAGTATGTGTGCTTTAGCAATAATTGAAAATGTTAATGATAATAATTTTTCAGTAGAAAAGTTGGTTAGATTTTTTGACGGACATAGATCAATGGATAAAGCATATAATTGGGGATTAAAATGGGTTGCAGGTAGAAAGTAGGGATAACTTATGGGATGGGGATTTAGAAAAAGTGTAAATATAATGCCAGGAGTAAAGATTAATTTAAGTAGAAGTGGTCCATCAATTTCATTAGGACCCAAAGGACTTAAATACAATATAAATAGTAGAGGAAGTAGAGTTAGATGCTCAATTCCTGGTACAGGAGTATATTATACTAAAAATTTAAGTGATTCAGTAAATACGAATAGAAATAATATAAAAAATGCAGCAGTATATCAAAATTGTAATAAAACTAATATGCAAAATGACAATAGATTAAAAACGCTTGGATTCTTTGAAAAGTTATCACTCACAAATGATGAAAGGCAGTTTTTATATGGATTGAAGGAATTCATTAATGGCAATCTCAATAATGCTAAAGAGAAATTATTCAGATGTAATAATATTGATTCATATTTTTTAAGAGGATTTATAGAGCTTGGAAACGAAGAATTTGAAAGTGCTAAAAATAATTTTAAAATGTGTTTAGTGCACAAAGAGGAATTAGGAAAAACAATAAGTAAATTTGCTAATGAAATAGAACTTATTTTGGATGTAACGGAATATATTGAAATACCAATTATGCCGAATAAAAAAGGTCTATACTTATGTTTAATCGAATGTTATCAAAAAATAAATGATTTACGAGAAGGAATGAAATTACTTTATGAAATTCAAAGTGAAAATTCAAGTGATAAAGTAATACTTTTATCATTAATTGATTTTATTGCATTGGAAGATAGAATTGAAAAAGATGATTTAATGAACGTTATTAATTTGACTAATGAACTAGAAAATGAAAATGCAATAGAAACTAATATAAGTTATTTAAGAGGGTATTTATTTTATAGATTAGATAAAATATCATTGGCTATAGCGGAACTTACAAAGCTTACAAGAAAGACTAAAGATCGTCCAGAAAAATTGATTTTAGATATCAGATTCTTGAGAGGTCAGTTCTATGAGGAAGATGGACAATTGGCAAAAGCCAAAAAAGATTATGAGTTTATTTATATGAAAGACAATAATTATGATGGAATAAAGGAAAAGATTTTTTAAGAAATGTGGATAAAACAATATGGAGTTTATAAAAGGACAAAAAATAAAATTAGAGCAATTAGTGCCCAACATGAAAATTACTTTAAAATCAGATATTAATTTTAGTAAAGAGAATATAGATGTAGATATGTGTTGCTTTGGTGTAGATAAAGATAACAAGTTGTCTGATGATAGATATTTTATCTTTTATAATCAGCTGGTTTCACCAGAAAAATCAATAAAAAAGATTCAAGACAAAAACGTATTTGAAATAGATATTAAATTGCTTCCACCAACTATAAAGAAAATTATATTATGTGTATCTGTAGATGAAGAATATGCAATGAAAGATGTAAAAGATGGTAATTTGAAATTTATGGACGAGGGCCAGGAAGTTGGAATATTCAAAATTGAAGATAAGGATTATAGTAATGAAAAGTCAATTATTCTTGCTGAAATTTATGAAAAAGATGGAATTTGGAGATTAGGTATAGTTGCAAGCGGATTTAATGGTGGTTTAGGAGACATATTAAAAAATTATGGCGGAGAAGAAATCGAAGAAACAGAAGAAAGTAACTTAGTTGAATCAACAAAATCAATTAAGGAAGATTTCGAAAAAGAATTTATTTAGAGAAGAAAGAAAAAGTTCAAAAATTAGTACTAGAAAAGGCACCACATCTAATTGATTTGACTAAGAAAGTAACTGTGGTACTAGAGAAGAAGCAGATGGAAAAAGTCATAGCTAGAGTTGTTGTTGTGTTAGATAAGTCTGGATCTATGGAACATCAATATAAAAATGGTGATGTGCAAAGGGCCATGGATAAAATGCTACCTATAGCTTTAATGTTTGATGACGATGGTGAATTAGATACATGGGCTTTTGCAGAAAAAGCAATACATTTATCAGAAATATCTTTAGATAATATAAATGGTTATTTAACTAAAGAACATAAAGGGTGGAAAAAATGGAATATAGGCATAGTAAATAATGAACCATGCGTCATGCAAGAAATAATGGATATATATTATGGTAGTAAGTTACCAGTTTATGTTATTTTTATAAGCGATGGTGGAATTTATAAGAAAGCTCCGATTAAAAAAATAATTATAGAAAGCTCTAGGTATCCTATATTTTGGCAGTTTGTTGGAATTGGAGGTTCTAATTACGGAATATTAGAAGAGCTAGATGAAATGGAAGGGAGAATGGTGGATAATGCTAGTTTCTTTTCTATTGATAATATTAATTCTTTATCAGATGAAGAGTTGTATGAAAAATTATTAAATGAGTTTCCTATTTGGTTAAAAGAAGCTTCATCAAAAGGAATAATTAAAAAATAGTTATTAAATATGTGTAGTTTAGGTATGAATTTAGTTTAATAAATAGAAAAGAGGAAGAGTTAATATGGGAATTATAGTGGGAATAGACTTAGGAACTACAAATTCAGCAGTGGCGTGTTTAAGAAGAGGAAAAGTGCAGATTGTTCCTATAGATGGGAAGAATACTATGCCATCTGTTATATCAGTTAGAAATGATGAAATAATAGTTGGGCATCAAGCTAAATCGAGACTTTTAATTGATCCTAAGAACTCAGTAGCTTCGGCAAAACGTGAGGTTGGAAAAGATGTGCATTATAATTTAGATGGAAGAATTTTTACACCTGAAGATGTGGCAGTTAATATATTGAGGACCATAAAGATTAAGGCGGGTGAAGCTTTAGGAGAAGAAGTAGAACAAGCAGTTGTAACAGTTCCAGCCTATTTTACTTCAGAGCAGAGACAAATTACTAAATCAGCAGCTGAAAGAGCTGGTTTAAAAGTCTTAAGATTAATGCCAGAGCCAACAGCAGCAGCGTTAGATTATGGTATTGATCAAAACAAGAATCAAACTTTAATGGTATATGATTTAGGTGGAGGAACCTTTGATATATCAATAATGCAAGTTAAAGGAAATGATTTTGAAATATTAGCAGTTGATGGTGATGCAAGGCTTGGAGGTGATGATTTTGACCAAATAATATGCAATGTATTATTTAAGCAAATTAATAAAGATTTAAATATCTCGATTACCTTAGAGAAAGATAGAAAATATATATCAGCAGTAACAAAAATAAAAGAAGCAGCCGAAAAAGCAAAGATAGATTTATCAGATATGGATGAAGTTGAAATTATAATACCTAATTTAATTGGTGATTACTGCTTAGAAAAAACAATAACAAGAAGTGAATTCAATGAATTGGCAAAACCATTGATAGATAGAACTATAGAAAAGATGAATAAGGCTATGCAGAGTATAAATTATACTGAAGATGATATTGATAGAGTGATTCTAGTAGGTGGATCAACTAAGATGCCAATAGTTAGAGAAAGTGTAAAAAATAGAATTAAGGAACCTTATATGGCACCAAATGTAGACGAAGTAGTTGCAAGGGGTGCAGCTCTTATGGCAGCTTCACTAGCAACTCCTGATTATCAAATAAAAAGTGGAATTGATCTATCAAAAAAGATTGTAGTAAAAGAAAAAACCGTCTTTACATATGGTGTAGACATGTTGGATAGTAGGGATAAATTGATATTTAAGCCAATAGTAAGAAAAGGAACTCAACTCCCAACAGCAGATGGGGTTATTGGAGCAACATCAAGACCATATCAAGAAGGTGTTTTAATTAATGTATACAGAGGGGATAATCCGATCCCTAATGAAAATGAATACTTGGGTGAGTTATCTCTTGACATAATAAAGCCTATGAAAGATCAAATACCAATTTTGGCTTTATTTGAAATTGACGAAAATATGATAATTAGATTTAGAAGCGTTCAAATTCCTATGAATCGAGAATTTATGGAGCTTGTAGAAAATTACGATATAAAGAGATTAAAAGCTTATCTGGATATGGGTAGACTTGATGCTACAGAAATAATTATTGATGCTAAGGAAAATGGGAGGTAGGAAAAATGATAAATTTATCTAAAAGCTCATATGTGCTAGGAATAGATTTGGGAACATCAACAACTATTGCTTCAGTTTTTACAAAGGGTAAAAGCAGAATCATTAAAATAGAAGGTAATGATTATATACCATCAGTAGTTTCATTTTTAAATGATAATACTAAATTAGTAGGTTCACAAGCTAAGGGAAGAATGATGATAGATCCTGTAAATACAGTTGCATCTATTAAAAGACATATGGGTGAAGATGGCTATAAAGTAAGTATAAATGATAAAGAATATTCACCTGAAGAAATATCTGCAGAAATATTACGGAAGATAGTTGAAGCTACTAAGGAACAAGAAAACTTTGAACCTTTAGGAGAAATTGCTAATGCAGTAATTTGTATACCAGCAAATTTTACTGATAATGCAAAGCAAGCAACTTTGAAGGCAGCAGAACTTGCAAATTTGAATGTACTATATTTGCTAGAAGAGCCCGTAGCAGCAGCCATAATGTATGGGTTTAATGCAACTAAAAGTCAAAAGATATTAGTTTACGATTTAGGTGGAGGAACTTTTGATGTATGCATTTTGGATGCCAATACATCAGAAAGCGGGAATGCAAACTATGATATCTTGGCAAAGGAAGGAATAAATCAGCTTGGAGGAGATGATTTTGACCAAAAATTAATGGAAATGATTAATGCTAAGTTTTTAGAAGAAAATAGTATTGATATTTTAGATACAACTAAAGATCAAGGAATAAGCAAAAAGAAAATAAAACAAGCTATTCAAAAATTAAAAGAGGCTTCTGAAAAGGCTAAAATAGAATTAAGTGAGAATGATACTACTAATGTATTGATCCCAAACATTATTCAAAATGAAGAAGGCGATTTATTAAGTGTTGATGTAGAGATTACAAAAGAACAATTTAATGCTGCAATAGATCCTTTAATAGATAAGACTGAAGAAACTGTTAAATGTGCTTTAGAAAACGCTAAATTGACTGTAGAAGATATTGATAAAATCATTTTAGTTGGAGGGTCAACTTTAGTTCCAAGAATTAAAGAAAAAGTAAAAAACATTTTTGGAATTGAACCTTATAGCAACTTTAACCCAAGAACCATAGTATCCGAAGGTGCTGCTATATATGGAGCTACTTTATCAGTTCCATCAGATTGTGTGGACAATAATGAAGTAAAGCCAGAAGGAGATATAAATATATCTCAAATAGTAACTCATAACCTAGGTATTATGATTTCAGGAATGAGATTTTCAAGATTAATAGAAAAAGGAATTGAAATACCTAAGGGAGAAGTAATAAGTGAAGAAAAGGAATACTCTACCCAATCTGATAATCAAACAGAGTTAACACTATTAATTTACCAATGTGATGAAGATGTTGAATTTATTAATGAAAAGAATGCAGATGGCAAGGAAAAAGCTATTTGTATAGGAGAATTTAAATTAACTAATATTCCGTCTAAACCAAAAGGTGAAGAAAAAATAGTTGTTAAGTTTGAGGTTAACGAAGAAAATATTGTTAATGTAACAGCAAAATGCGTTAGTAATGGAAGTGAAAACAACGTTACATTGGATGTAAATAGATTGTAAAGTGAGGTGAAACTAATGAGTGAAATTAACAATAATAATATAAAGGTTGATAAGTTAAATAAAAGTGATTTAGAAAATGAAGTATCAAAGGAATTGGATAAAACGAAAAAGTGCGAAGATAGCATAATTATTGAAAAAAATATGGCAAATGTAGAGATAAAAGACCATATAGAAAAGCAAAGTGATGATACAGAAGCTTGTAATAATGAGGAAGTTCAACATGAAAATGAACAGCCAACATTAAATGTTCAAAAAGAGAGTAGTGAGAGTGAAGAAAAATCTTATTTGGATAAAAAAGAAGAAGTAGTAATTGATAATGAAATATTAAAAAGTGATGATGAAGTTCAAGTTGAAGATAAAGAAGAAATAAAATGTGAAGATAGTATATCTGATGAAAAGATTACGAATGAACAGCTGAAAAATGATATGGAAAATCAAAATGTGGATGTTGAAGTTTATAATAATCAGGAAGTCCAACTTGAAGATAAAAAGGAACAATCAATATTAAATGATCAAGAAGAAAGTAATGAGATTGAAAAAAAAGATTATTTGGATAAAAAAGAAGAAGTAGCATCTGATAATGAAATAGATAGGAAAAAAAATGAAGAGCCTAAAACAGAAGTAGTAATAGATGATGTTACAGAAAAAGTAAATGAAGAAGAATTAAACTCAAAGAATGGCTTAAACGAATATAAATATCAAATAGAGCAAGATGTTATTGCTTACGAAAGGAACCTGTTAAATTATAAGCAATGGGCTTTAGATGGAAAAGAATTGATATTAAACTCAAAGAAAGCTTTTCAAAAAATTGAGTTTATAGTTGAAAAATTTAATAAAGAAATGTCAGCTAAATTAGAACAATTAAGTGATGAGGATAAAAGGCTAGTTGAAAATAGAATAAAAGGCATTAATATGATTAATAAAATGAGCAAAAATGCTATAAATAATGGGACAAATAAACTATTAGAAAAGACAAATCAGGATTTTAATGATATAAGTATTATCAATGATATTAATGATAAAGATCAGGAAGAGATACGAAATATCTTAAATGAAAACTATAGCTGTATTACTCATATTGAATCAAAAAAGTCTAATTTAGTAGATACATATTTTAATTTTATAGAGGGAAGTTTACTTCCTATTTTGGACGGAATAGAATCTGGGATAAGCTTTGTTAAAAATTCGAATAAAGAAATTATTCAAAAAGAAATATTACCAGTTTATATAGAATTAAAGATGTATTTTGATGAATTATTATTAAGTATAAACGTAAAAAAAGTAGAAGTTGAGTTGAAAGAAAAAATAGATTTTTCTTATATTGAGGTTTTAGATATTGAGGATACGGAAGAAGAAGATTTAGATGAAACAATTGAAAGTGTTATTAGAAATGGTTACGAATATTTAAAAGATGTTTACGGAATAGGTCATAATCATATTATACGTCAAGCTCAAATTATAGCTTATAAATATAGTAAATAGGTGGGGAAAATAATGAAATATGATGCTCAAAATTCGCCAGTAATAGGCATTGATTTAGGAACAACTTATAGTTCGGTTGCAAGGTGGACAGGTAAAGATGCGGATGTTTATAGTCCAAAAGGTGAAAGATGTTTAAGATCAGTAGTTTATTATGATGAAAAAAATGATAAATATATATATGGAAACGCTGCTTTTATGAGTGGAATCTTGAATCCTGATAATGTAATTGTTGGAGTTAAGAGATTAATGGATGATAATAATATTAAAATTAAGTTAGGATCTAAGATACATTCACCAGTAGAAATATCATCAATGATATTGAAGAATATTTATGATAGCATACAAAATATGTTTCCAAGTGGAGTATATAATTCATCTGGAGTTGTGGTTACAGTACCATATTACTTTAAAGCACATCAATTTCAAAATACGGCAGAAGCAGCTAAATTAGCTGGATTAGATTTATTAGGAATAATTCAAGAGCCAATAGCAGCAGCATTTGCTTATGGTCTTCATCATTCAGAAACAGATAAGGTTAGAGATGAAAATATCTTAGTCTTTGATTTAGGTGGAGGAACGTTTGACTTAACAATTATTAATATAAAAGAAAATCAAGATGAACTTTTATTTAATGTAATTGGAATAGGAGGAGATGATCGGCTAGGTGGATTGGATTTTGATAAAGCATTTATGGATTACATAATACAAAAAGAAGGAATTGATTTTGAAAGTGTGCAGGTTGAAAAACTCAAAAAAGTCGGAAGACAAAAATTATTGGATACAGTAATAAAGAGTAAAGAAATACTAAGCTCTACAGATAGCACTTATATTGCAGTACCAGATGTAATTCCAGGAGTACATATAGATGCAGAGTATACAAGAGAAGATTTTGAAAAGGCAATTGAACTATATCTAGAAAAAATAAAAAGAATAACTAAAGAAACTATGATTAATGCAGGGGTTAAGGCTACGGATATCAACAAGGTAATAAAAGTTGGTGGATCAAGCAAAATTTCTATTATAGATGAAATAATTAAAGAAGAGTGTGGAGATGGCAAGACTTATTCAGATATAGATCCAAGTCTTTGTGTTGCTCAAGGAGCTGCTATATATGCAGCTTATCTATCAAAAAACTTAGATTTTAATAAAAATATTAAAATAGAAACAGCGGTAGCACATGCATTGGGAGTTGAAGATGCAGAAGGAAACTTTATTACATTAATTGAGCAAAATCAAAAGACTCCAGCGAAAGAAACTTTGACATTTACAACTGATGAAGATAATCAAACAGAAGTTGATGTAGAGGTTTATCAGGGGACCAAGGCTAAAGCTAGAGATAATGCACACGTAGGAACTGTTAGAGTTACAGGGTTAAAGCCATTTCCTAAGTACCAGCTTGAAATAATGATAACATTTGAAGTTGGAAGTTCACAGGAAGTTAAAGTAACCATTCAAGAGGCAATTAGTGGAATAAATAAGGTTGAAGTATTGAAATTAATATAATGCGTAATAGTTTCAATGGGAAAATTGTTAATAGATATTTATAAATAAGAAGGTGAAGAAAAATGTCTTTGATAGTCATTGCAGGAAGTTTAATATTAGGTACATCAGTATTTGGAATAATAAATAAAAAGTTGAAGTTTCTATCATTAAGTACTAAGAAGGTTGCTATGGTATGGGGAATTTGTTTTTTAGCGGCAATGATAGTTACAAGTATTGCTGTAAGTTTAATACATGGAGTTGTAAGTCTTATATTATTAGCAATAAAAATTGCACCAATAGTTTTAGCTATTTATGGGGTATATTATGTTAGAAAGAAGTTAAATAACAAAGGAGCTAATATAGAGTAGATATTGGGGATAATTAAAATCTATTTATAGTTTAAAAGATGAGTATCTTTTAAATCATTTAGTATATCATTTGCATTAGTGAAATTCTGCTCCTTTATATATTCTCTTAGTAATTCCTTTTACATGTTTCCCATAAAAATAACTCCTTCTTGTAATAAACTGTTATATCAATTATTGCCAAGAAGGAGTTCCTATTATTCAGTTTACACGAAATTTTTTACAGAGCTTATAAATTGTATATTAATGCTTTTTATATGCTAACTAGCACTATTCTATAAGAGTCAAAAATAAAATACACCATATAATAAATGCTTATATTACTTAGTTTTACTTAGATATAGGTTTATTTGCAATATGATTATAAAATTCAGATAGTGTCAACAGGTCATTCTAAAGTTATGATAGGTATTAAAAGTATTGAAATCCTAAATACATTGCAGCCAGATTATAATGCACTTTCTAAGTTAAGCGAGGTAATTAAATGTAATGGATATTATATTTTTACTACTGATTCAAAAGAAAGTGATATTTTAATACATGGAAGAATGTTTGCACCTTCAATAGGTATCAATGAAGATCCTGTTACTGGTAATGCAAATGGTCCATTAGGTGTATATCTTGTTCACCATAATCTTGTTAAGCATAATAATTCTTTATTTAGATTTAAAGCTAAACAAGGAGAGGCTATAAATAGGCCTGGTATCATTGAAGTTGAGGTAAAGATAGAAGACAATGAGCCTGTAGAAGCCAAAGTTTCAGGAAACGCCGTTATAATATTTAAATCAGAATTATTATTAAATGATTAAAAAAGTTTATTCTATAATAATCAAATTTTATGGCTGAGCCATTTTTGCAAAAATATTATTAATAAATTATATAAGCAGTCTAACAAAGAATCTGCAAGTTGAGAACATAGCTAAATTCTCAATTCAAAGTAGGCAATGATAATTTTAAAAGAATTTAATTAATTGGATAGTATGTGGAGCTATTAAAAGAGCTGTTATCGAAGTTCATTATAGATGGAGGAATTATATATGAAGATTGGTAAGTTCGTTAAAGCTAACAATTTAACTATTGATACTGTACGTCATTATATAAATATGACTTTGATAATACCTGAAAAACATGGAGGACAATATAACTTTGATGATAGATGCCAAAGTGATTTGGAAGATATACTATTACTTAAAGGGATGGGATTTTCATTAAGTGAAATTAAATCAATTTTCATGTTTAAAAGATTGGCAAAGCTTACAAAGTATGAGGAAAATGAATGTTTTAAATCATTTTTCGTAAACAAAGATAAAGAGATAGAAAATAAAATAAGAGAACTTAAATTAATGAAGCAAAAGCTTAAAACAAAACTAGAGTTGCTTTCAAATGTAGAAATTAAAGATAAATCTATTATAGGTATAGATTTGAAAGCTCTTGATCTTTTGAGATGCTTTAAATGTAAAAAGGATTTAAAGCTTCGTGAAGGAAATATAGCAAATAACCAAGTTATAAATGGGAAGTTGACTTGCTCTTGTGGAGAGGAATACATAATTGAAGATGGAATATTGAGAGTTTCTAATATAAAAATAGATTCAGATTTTAAGTTTGATTTTAATTACATCACAGATTATATAAATTCTACAGATACAATCTATCTTGATAATGTCTATCGTGGAATGGATTGGATTTACAAAAAGATTGATTTTCAAAATTTGCAACATAAAGTTTTGCTTGAATTAGGTTCAGGAATTGGATTTTTTCTAAGAAATGTTTATAGAAATCTACCCGATGATTCAATATACATTGCTGTTGATAATGATATAAATAAACATTTATTTTTAAAAAGTATATTGGAGAGTATAAATTTCAAGAAAAAAATATTATTTATTTGTTCTGATTTTGAGCAAATCCCTATAAAAGATAAATCTGCTGATATGCTTTTAGACATTTCGGGTACAAGCAATTACAGTTTTGATCATGAAGAGTTTTTATTGAATGTAGCTGATAGATATGTAAAGGATAGTTCAAATATAATAGGGACCTATATTTTATTCAAAAATTTTGCAGCAAACTGTTTAATTGAAGATAAATATCGGAAAAATTTTATTTTAAATAATATTAAAGAACAGATTTCAAAACTTGACTATAATATTTTTGAGGAAAATGTATCAAACTATATAGAAAAAGGTGGAAAATATGAAAGCTATTTTAGAGATGGAGAAAAAGTATATTCATATTTAATCTTTGGTAAAAGGTAGGGTTAACCCTATCTTTTATTTATTTTATCATTAAATTTTGTTAATTAATCTATTGATATGGTGATAACACTACTATTTAAAATTAAATTGAATTAAAAAAATAGATTATCATTAAGAGAAAGCGAGATTAACAATGTTAATAAAAGTTCTATCACTAAAAAATTTTTCGAGGAATAAAGAGTTATTAAATATAGGTTTATTTTCAATTGCAAGCTTTATATCTGTATTTGGAACATCTATATATAATTTTGCTATTAGTTTGTATGTATTAAATATTACTGGTTCGGGTCTAAATTTTGCCATGACTCTAGTAATAGGAGCATTATCTACTGTTATTGTAAATCCATTTGCTGGAGTGCTTGCTGATAAAATTAATAAGAAACTACTTGCAGTAATTACAGATACTTTAAATGGTATGCTATTGATTGTTCTATATATTCTAACAATTGGACATCCTTTGAGTTTATCTATGATTTATTTAAGTACATTTATATTGAATGTATTTTCTAATATATATGGGATAAGTATTGAAACTGCAAAACCAAATCTAGTATCAGAAAAAAAGCTTCTTCAAATAAATTCTATTAGTAAAATAATTGAATCCTCATCCTCTATACTTGGACCAATGATTGGTGGAATGATTTTCGCTTTATTAGATATAAGGCTTTTCATAATAATCAATAGCTTTTCTTTTGGGATATCCGCATTTCTTCAGTTATTCATGGATTTTCTATTTAATCACAACAATGAACAAAGGGAGGAAGAAAAAATTAATATTTTCACTGATATAATTCATGGAGTAACCTATTTAAGAAGTAAAAAAGATATAGTGAATATGTTTGGAATCTTTATTGTGTTAAATTTCTTCATAGGTCTTTCAATAAATGTACCAATGCCCTATATAGTAAATAATATTTTAAAATTGAGTTCTAATTTGTTTGGAATAATACAAGGTTTTTTCTCAATGGGAATGATTCTTGGTGCTCTTATAATAAGAAAAGCTCTGAATAAATTCTCGCATCAGAAAATCGTAAAATTAATGACTAATATATTATCAATTTGCATGATAGCAATAGGCCTCTCTGTTATAATGCAGTATAAAATCTATGATAATAATAACCTTTATGTAATATATTTTTGCTCAATAATGTTATTAACAGGCATAGCAATATCACTAATCGATATAGCTATATTTTATGAATTGCAACAAACTATTCCGGATGCCATTAGGGGGAGAGTACTTAGTATAGGAATCAGCATAGCAAAAATAACTTTACCTATTGCACTAATTATAGCAGGTAGTTTGATAAATCTTATACCAGCATATATTTTGCCTATAATAAGCGGTGTAGGGCTTTTGATTTTTACTATGCTATATGTTAAAAATGACTAATTTTATGTGATAAGAAAATGATATTAAATTTATCCGAGATTATGATGAGGATAAATGGAGATTAGCAGCAAGAACGATAACTATATTATTATATTTAAAGATTACGACTGAGTTATTCAAACAAGAATACAAAGATGCAAATTTTCTAAAGGATTCTATAAAGATATCCTTTAGAAATTGAATAATAGAATTTTATAAAATATGCTATAATTAAGTTACATAAAATGGCTGATTAGTTAATTATAGTATTAGTGTATTCAAATAAATAAATTAATTATGTAGAGAGGAAATTCTAAAATGTATATTGGGTGTAACTGGTCAAAAGCACTAAAATTTCTTATAGAGGAGAACTTGATAAGAGTAGACTATATTAAATCATTTGGATATGGAAATTTTAAAGAAGACTTCAAAACTATGCGTTCAATGCGACCAATTTTAGTACATGGTTTAGGCTATTATGAAAACACAGGAATGAATGATATAGAGAGGATTGATTTTAATTCTGCGAATAGTATCATAAGGAAATGTAATTCACCACATTATGGTCTTCATCTTGCTATAAGATCTAAGGATATGTTAACAGGTATGACAGAAGATGACATATATAAACGCATGTCTAATCAAATTCAGTTCTTTAAAAAGAGTTTATCAGTTCCATTATTACTTGAAAATTCTCCTGATACACCACATGACCGTAAAGTATTTGACCTTTATCCTTATGTAATGCCAGAACAGATTTATAATCTAGTTGTTGAAAATGATGTATCTTTCTTGCTTGATATAACCCATGCAAGGATTACAGCAAAATATCGAGGATGGGATGTTTATGAGTATATTGGAAGGTTACCACTTGATCATGTTGTAGAAATTCATACAAATGGTTCAGGTCATGATGAAAATGGTTTTCCAATGGATACACATCAGGCCATGGAAGAAGAGGACTACGAATTGTTAGAGTGGGTTCTTGATCGTACAAATCCGAAAATAGTTACATTGGAATTTAATGAAGTAGAAACAGAGGATTATAACAAAATCATTTATTCATTAGAAAAACAATTAAATCGAATATATGATATATGCAGTACGAGATAAGTAAAATTAATAAATAAGAATAAAAGTATAAGAGGTGTAAGAATAATTATTTCAAACCAAAGGAACGAGGCTTTAAATGAGTAAAAATGTATACGATGATTTATGGATAGATATTTTGAAAAATAATGGGATTTTCCTTAGTGAAAAAAACATAACTTTATTAAAGAAGATTTTTAAGCCAAAGCTATTAAAAAAAGATATGTTCTTTTTACAGGAAGGTGAGAAGTCTACTGAAATAGGAGTCGTTGTTAAGGGAGTTTTTCGTTCTTATTATATTGATAAAGCAGGCAAAGATACAACAAAATATTTTTACAAAGAGGGTGGGGGACTATTCTCATATGTAGCACATCTATCTCAAAAGGAATCTATGTATTATATACAAGCATTAGAAGATAGCGAAATTATTGTAGCTCAAATTTCTGATTTTGAAAAAATAGTTGAGGAAAACTATGAGCTACTTTTGTTTTACAAAAAGATGATTGATAATGTTCTTATTATGAAAGAAGAGCATGCAATTAGTTTTAAAGTATTAGATAGCATTGAACGTTATAAGCAGTTCCTCAATGCATATCCAGGATTAGAAAAGCGTATTAAACAATATAATATTGCTTCTTATTTAGGAATGACCCCTGTGTCACTTAGTAGATTAAGAAAAGATTTAAATATTAACAAATGATAATGCAGCTAACCTCCATGTGATTTATGATGTATATAAATTTTATTAATGGGGGTAATTTATATGAAAAATGAGACAGTTGTTTTAATTACAGGATGCTCAACGGGGATAGGACGAGAACTTTGCAGCATATTATCTGAGAGAGGATATATAGTTGTGGCAACAGCTAGAAATGTAGAAACTTTAAAAGATTTACCCGTATCATTAAAGCTATCACTAGATGTTACCCAAAAAGAATCTATTTCAGTTGCGATGGAGGAAGTGATAGCACGATTTAAGAAAATTGATATCCTTGTAAATAATGCAGGATACTCAACTAGAGGTGCTTTAGAAGAAATCGATGTAAGAAGTGCAAAAAGCATGTTTGACGTGAATGTATTTGGGATAATTAATATGATTCAGGTAGTTGTTCCGGAAATGCGTAAGAAACAATTTGGCAAAATTATAAATATCGGTTCAATTTCGGGGAAATTTGTTCAACCTATTAATGGTGCATATTGTGCATCTAAATATGCAGTTGAGGCAATAAGTGATGCATTGCGTTTAGAATTGCACAACAATAATATTCAAGCAACTGTAATAGAACCTGGACCAATAAAAACAAATTTTTTTAAAACTATGGCTAATAATTCAAATAATCTTATGACTAATCAAGATTCTTATTATTCAACTTTTTATGAAGCAGATGCTAAATATCGAAATGATCAAAATTTAACTGATCTTAAAGAAGCAGCGAAAACTATTGTTAATATAATTTCGAAAAGGAGACTTAAACCTCGTTATAAGGTTGCTGTTCCGCTTGCATATAATATAGCTATACACTTTCCTGACTTTGTAAGAGAATACTTTATGAAAAAGCGCTAGATTAATGAATAATTATAATTTATAGTAGCAGAATATGGAAGGGGATAAATCAATAATGACATTTTTAAAACAAGTAAAGCTCTATAGAGTAAAAATTACTGAACCTTGCGACAAGAAAAATATATTACAGAAAACATTGAATTTGAATTATACTCTCAATAATTCAGGGATATGTTATAGAGAGTTTAAAAGATTTTCTAAATAGAGTTCAGACTGCAGATATATTAATACCTTATAAGAGAATTGAAGGACATTATTGTAAAATTGATTAGCATTAATTTAGAGTGTTAAATAACCAATTTTTATAAATATGTATTTAAAAAAATATTAAAATATATTACAGAATTAGGTGAGAAGATATGGAATTAATAAATGGAAATTCTAATCAGATTGATAAAACAAGAGAAAGTATAAAAAAATTGATTGAAGATTATAAAATTGAACTTGAAGTTTTGAGTAGAATGATAAATGTGGATTATAACTGGCTAAAAGATTATATGGATGGAAAAAGAAATTTGCATGAGTTTTATGCTAATGCAATGGACTCTATTAAAAACAATAAAGAATTTGTGTGGAATCCAAAGTGTCCCGAGCCTTCATTATTATCAAATAAGATTTATATTCTATCTGAAGGGATACGTAGTATAAATGAAGATGACAGAGTCAAAGGAATAATAGATGTATTGATAATTGACGTTGGAATTAGATACGATACTTTAGCTATGTATGCAGGTATCAGCTTAGAAGATGTTAAGAATTTTATGAATGATACTAATTCTATTACATATGAAAATAAATATAAGTTAGCGGTAGCAAGCTTGTTTTTACATTTTTTGGTTAATGGAAACAAGTCAACTTTAGGCTAATTTATTAATAAATTTATTATGTGCTTATTACAAGATTTTAAAGCAAAAAAAGTATGCTTAATTAGGGGAGTACTTAATCTATATGATAACTCATGAGAAAGAAAAAGTCTATATTTTTGTTATCTTATACTCTATAATTTTCGTTGTTGCAACAAAATTATAATTAGATAGGAGAATAAATATGACAAAGAAAAAGATAGCTAATATTCCATTTGGACCATTTATCAGTGTTTTAGCAGGAGCTACTGTTAATGGAAAAACTAATTATGCTACAATTGGAGCATATGGAGTTGTAAGTCAAAAAAATGTACTTTATATATCGTTGAAAAACTCACATTATACAACAGCTGGAGTTTTAGAAAATGGATATTTTACAGTAAATATTCCTAAATCAGATGATGTTGAAAAAACTGATTATTGTGGAACTGTTTCTGGAAGCAAAGTAGATAAATCAAATGTTTTTGAATCTTTTTATGATTAAGCGGGAAATGCACCAATGATAAAGGAATGTTCAATAAATTATTTGTGTCAAGTGATACAAATAATTCCCATATTTGATTTTACAATGTTTCTTGGTGAGATTGTGGAAACATATGCAGAGGAAGATTGTTTGGAAAATGGAAGACCAAATGCCCTAAAAGTTAAACCAATAATATTAATGGATACAGGTTATTTTGCTTTAAATAATAGAGTTGGATCAATATTTAAAGCATGTGGAGGTAATATGTAATCTTGAAATGCAAAAAAGAGTAACAAACATATGGGGAATATGAATATTACTCTTTGTTTTATATATTTGGGGAAATATATATGAAAAAAAGTTTTTATTAAGTTTATAATTTTATTATAGTTATTTATTATGTCAGAATAATGTCAAATGTGAAGTATAAATTTATATTCCCCTACTATGTAGAACTTAATCAAAAGCGT
Source organism: Clostridium sp. MF28 (assembly GCF_002969175.1). Lineage (NCBI taxonomy): Bacteria > Bacillati > Bacillota > Clostridia > Eubacteriales > Clostridiaceae > Clostridium > Clostridium sp. MF28. The sequence continues at coordinate 1,262,272 of NZ_CP014331.1, read as the reverse complement.
TATCTTAGATTACATGTCCTCGTGTAAACACACAATTACCCATAAATGAGATTCTAGAAATAATACCGTATGAAAAAGTCAGTTTTAAATTAACTTTTATGAAAATATTACATTACCATCAGTAAAGATTATAATTGAAGAAGTGTATGTAAGTGGAGGTAAAACCTGTTGAGAAACTCGAGAATTTAATCTTAATAGAGCTTCCATAGTTTGATCTGAATCAATAACCATAACTATAGCTCTACTAGTAGATTCCCCAAGTTTTATAGTAATAGATGAATTGGCTGGTAAGCCTGTATCGCTCCAAGTGTAAATGCCTTGTTTAAATGTTTTAGGTGCGGCATATACACCTATAATATTAAAGAAAGTAGATATAAAGAAAAAAATTAAAAATATAGGAATAAATTTTTTCATTAGTTTAACCACCTTTAATGTTAAATTTTATATAATATATCATTTGTATTATGTGTATTTAAGGTTGAAATATTCAGCATATATATTAAACAAAAAATACCACTTGTAGAGGCATGTATGTATGTGATGATTAATTTAAAATTAAATAACACTAAAAAATAAAAAAATATATATCTAAAACAAACGCAAAAAAACAAGGAATATAGAAAGATTTATCGAATATATACCTATCATAGATTGAATTTACTGGAGGGTGTATATATGGAAAATAGACTTGAGGCATTTTTAGAGGTTATTCCTGAATTAAAGGAAATATTACAAGACGATATAGCAGTTGCTGTAGCAGATACTAAGAAATTTATATATTATCGTGATGGTGATTCCATTAACTTACCTATCAAAGTTGGACAAGAATTGAATCCTGAGGAACCATTATATAAAAGTATAAAAGGAGGTAAGGTACTAAGTGTGATAGTGCCAAAAGAATTATTTGGAGTATCATTTAAGGGGATTTCTTACCCTATTAAGGATTCAAGTGGAAATATTATTGGTGGAGTTGCAATAGGGAAAAGCTTAAATAAACAGTTTAAAGTAGAAGAAGTAGCAGAGAACATTTTTAGTTCACTGCAACAGACAAGCGCAAGTATTGAGGAAGTGGCTACTGATTCTCAAAGACTTTCATCTTCAATGAATAGTATTGTAAATGCAACACAAAAAACAGAAGAAAAAATAAAAGAAACGGATACGATATTAAATCTTATTACTAGTGTTTCTTCTCAATCTAATCTTCTAGCTTTAAATGCGGCTATTGAGGCTGCAAGGGCAGGTGAGGCAGGAAGAGGTTTTTCAGTTGTTGCAGGTGAAATGAGAAAACTTTCACAGATGAGCAGTGAATCGTCAAAAAAAGTATCACAATTGCTTCTTGAAATGAGAAATTCTATTGATGAAGTTATTAAGGAGATTAGTAATACAAACATGATAGCAGAATCACAAGCAGCAGCGACTGAAGAGATAACGGCTACTTTAGAAGAGATTACATCAAACTCTAAGGAACTGGTGGATATGTCAAAGGTAGTATGGTAAAGATGATTATGGCATTTACTTCAGATACATATAATTTTAGTAATTATCTTATTAGATTATTTAACAACCCTCATAAAATTTATTAGGAAAATTTAATAAGCTCATGGTATAAAATAAGCAGAAAATCGCATTGTTCAATAAAATATGAATATGCGATTTTTTTCTGCTCAATTTTAAAAAAGCATGTAGCTATGAAGTAGTATAAGTATATTATTCATGGTTGAAGAAAACTTTTGATTATTCATCACAAAGTTTTTTCTTTATGTTTATAAACTTCTTCTCCCCATTCGCCAAGATATTGTAAAGCAACTATGAGTTTTTGACTAAGTTCTGATAATTCATATTCTACTCTTGGTGGAATTTCATTGTATTGATGGCGAATAATCAGAGCATCTTCTTCAAGTTCTTTTAAGTTTTTTGAGAGCATAAGACTGGATATGCCATCAACTTTTCGCTGTAGTTCATTAAAGCGAAGAATTCCGTTTTGAGACATAATCCAAATTATTAATAGTTTCCATTTTCCGCTTATAATTTTTAAAGCATATTCTATAGAACAGTTTTCCATAAAAGCAACCTCCATTACTTATATAAATATTAGTAGCTAAACATTTTTTGCGTACTTGTTGATTTATATGTTACTTAATATAATAAAGTCAGTCAATAGATGATTGATTGACTTAAGAGAATTTTATATTTAAAAGGAGAGATAAGATATGTCAAAGGTAGTTATTTTTAAAGGCAGTCCAAGAAAGAATGGATATACTGCAAAATTATTAGAACAAGTTGCTAAAGGAGCTAAGTCTAAAGGTGCAGAAGTTATTGAATTTGATTTAAATGATTCTGGAATTCGTGGATGTCAAGGATGTATGTATTGCCGTACCCATGACGGTTGTGCAGTTAATGATTATTTGCAGCCAATGTATGAATATATTAAGGAAGCAGATGCTATCGTTTTTGGTTCTCCAATATATTATTATACAATTACAGGACAATCAAAAGTTTGGTTTGATCGTACATTCCCAATGATTGGGAATGATTATAAGGCAAAATATCCAGGGAAAAAGTTAATAACAATATTTACTCAAGGGAATCCTGATCCTAAGATAGGGGCGGAAGGCGTTAAATTTGCTAATAATATGTTAGAAGAATTAGGCTGGAAGTTAGAGGATAGCATTCATTACTGTGGAACTAGTCATAATCCTGATTTAGCAATGTTTGATGAGTTATCTTTAAGAGCATTTAAGGATGGAGAAAATTTAGCTTAATAAATTTATAATGCAATACCACTTGGACAGTATAACGAATAATACTGAATTTGAAAATTTGGAACTTAAAGACACACATAGTGTAATGTTAACTTGACATTAAATTTAAAGTGGAATATACTTTTATGTAAGGTAAACATGACAGGAGTGGTTCTTAATGAAAAATAAACTAAAAGAATTTCGTGAAGCTGTTGGATTAACGCAGGAACAATTGGGAGCTCTTGTAGGAGTATCAAGACAAGCAATAAACTCTATTGAAACAGAAAAATATGAGCCATCTATATGGCTAGCTTATGATATTTCTCAAATATTTCATTGTGCAATAGAGGAAGTGTTTCTTTTTGAACAAAGTGAAAGAAAATCAAGAGCACAATTAAGTAGAGGTGTAGTTTAAATGGCATTAAGGAAAATTAGATTATTTGGTGATGAAGTTTTAAGAAAGAAAAGTATAGAAGTTGAAGTGGTAGACGAAAAGATCAGGCAAATTCTAGATGATATGGCGGAAACCATGTATAATACAGAAAATGGAGGGGGCTTAGCGGCGCCGCAGATAGGAATACTTAAAAGGTTAGTTGTAATAGACATGGGACAAGGTCTGATAAAATTAGTCAATCCAAAGATTATCAAACAAGAAGGAAGTCAAGAAGTTATAGAAGGATGTTTAAGTAATCCACATGTATTTGGAAGATTATTAAGACCAGAAAAAGTTACAGTTCAAGCATTAGATGAAAATGGTAAAGAAATAATACTAACGGGTACAGGAGATTTAGCAAAATGTTTTTGTCATGAAATTGACCATTTAGAAGGTATTCTTTTTACCGATTTTGTTACTGAATATTTAAAATAGTATATTAAACTTTTTGTTACTGTATTATTTAATATATCATGCATTGTTAAATAAAAATGAAAATGTTAATTAATAATTTAATGCAATATTTATATAATCAAAAAATCATTAGGCAATGTCTAGTGATTTTTTGATGTCTAAATATAAGGAAAATCATTGATTTAGTAATATGAAGCAAAAGTGATGAAATTCAACTAAAGAATTAATAATATTCTTGTATTTATATATGTTACAAAAATAATTTTTATCATAATTATAAAAATATTGCAATAATTTTGGATGTGATTCTAAATTGTGGAATATGCAATGTTAATCATGATATAAATTAATATATTTTGCATTTACAGGAAAATATATAAAAAATGGTTGTATTTTACTTTTGGTAGTAGTAGTATCTAATTATAGTTCGTATATGGAACTATACTGAAATAGAACTATTATTATGGGAGTGATTTATGTGGAAGGTAATAATAAAAACATATTTAAGGAAAATTCGAAAATAAATTTTAATAGGACAGCTGAAGCTTACGATGAAAGCAGTGATGGAAAGTTTGTAGCCCCAATGTATGAGGAGATTGTTAGTAGGATAATAAGCGCAAATCCTAAAAAAATATTAGATGTTGGATGTGGGACAGGTAATGTATTAATAAAACTTAGCGCTAACTATAAGTTTGGTTTATATGGAGTAGATATCTCAGAAAATATGATTGGGATAGCTAAGAAAAATCTTGGGGATAAAGCGGAACTAAAAGTTGGTGATTCAGAGGATATACCTTGGGAGGATAATTCTTTTGATGTAATTGTATGTAATGCGTCCTTTCATCATTATCCAAGCCCAGAAAAAGTTTTATTAGAGATGAAAAGAGTATTAAAGAATTGTGGCTTATTAATTATAGGGGACCCAACGGCACCAGTAATTTGTAGACAATTTATAAATTTATATTGCAAGATATCTAATAATGGTGATTATAAAATATATTCTGAAAAAGAAATTAAGGCACTTTTAGTAAAATGCGGATTTGAGCCATTTGATTTTAAAAAGATTAATTATAAGAGTTTTGCAATTAGCGCTAAGATAAGAAAATAATCATTAATAGATTGGAGTGACAATATGGATAAAGATTGTAAAAAGCAAATAGATGAATTTAATATATTATGGCATCGTATGTTATTTGAATCAAGCTATAAAGATATTGAAGCTAAATATACTAGAATAAAAGGACTTAGTGATAATGAAATATCCATAATTAGAATTATTTCCGAGAAAGAAGAAGTTATTATTAGAGATATTTTAGAAATATTGAATATTCCTAAAAGTACATTGACTAACATGATCGATAGATTAGAAAAACGTAATCTTATAAGGAGATCTATTAGTAAAAGAGATAGAAGATCTTATAAATTAGAGCTTACGGAAGAAGGGAAAAAAGCGCAAGAGGAGCATATAAAATTTGAAGAAGAAGTTTATGGAAAGATAATGATTTCTTTAGATACTTATGAGGAGAGAGAAAATTTATTAAATATTATGAGAAAGATTGTTTGTAATATTTCTAGTAGATAATGAAAGTTAATAAAATATTGTAATTGAGTAATATGTAGATTTGACACAGTAAATTAAAAAAGTATTCTTTGAAAATTGAATAATGCGATGTTTACAAAATATGCTATAATTGATTGTGATAGTAAAATAGCAAACTAAATATTATGGAGGATTCATTATGGCAAAGTATGAAAATACTATTAGCGGTCAATTTGAGAAAGTACTTTATAGTTTAGAAAACGATATTGCTGGCAGTGGAATGACTATGAATTTAGTAGATAAAAGCAACTACACTTCTGGAGATACCAATGTAGCAGTTAGGGTATATGATAAATATTTTATGAGAAATGGCAACAGAGCAAGCTTAAGCCTTACAGTAGTAGGCAATGGTAGTAATATTTTTATTTCTGCAATTGGTTCTGGTGGAGGACAAGGTGTTATTTTTAACTTCAGTCTCGGTGCTGAAAGTGATATGGTGGCGATAGTAGAAAAAAGTGTAAACCGAATTGTAAACACTTATTAAGCTATTCGATCACAATCCTCGTAATAAAAATAAATAGCAGATTGAAATATCGTATTATTCATCTGAATTTGCGATATTTTTTGTACACAATACTAAAAATCAAAAAGAGCATTCCTAAATATATCCATTGTCTTGTGGAAAGCACAGCTGTTTTTAACATTGCATTATTCAAATGAGTAAGGCTGTATTTTCTTTGTATTACAGGTGGATTTTAATTTGGAAAACTGCATTTAGACTTAAAAGATAGAATTTCATTTTACAATTGAGGTTCTAGTTTTTAGATCAATCTCATTAGTGAAGTATTGTAATATATATTAATTATAATGCAATATATATTTGACATTGTGATTTATATATGTTACAACAATAATATAAGGAGGAATGCAGGTGAAAAATCTTAAAATGAAATCAGCAAGAGCCTCGATGGACTTATCTCAAGAACAGTTAGCAGATATAGTAGGCGTAACAAGGCAAACAATAGGAATGATAGAAGCTGGAAAATTTAATCCATCATTGCAATTATGTATCGCCATTTGCAAGGCACTCGGAAAAACATTAAATGATATTTTTTGGGAGGATGATGATAATGAATAAAAAAATTGATGAACGCCAACAGCAGGAATTCTATAAATGTGAGCATATGGCGTTTCGCATTATGTTTAGTGTATCAGTAATAGTGATTGTAATACAAATGTTATTTATGAAAGCTGCTTTTCAGCAAGTACTTGGTGAAACAGTCATACTTGCATGTGGGGGCATTTCGATGATTTGGAGTTGCTTGAAAAGTGGTCTATGGAGCTACAATAACAATGAACCTTCTGTAAAAAGTAATTTAATTTATAGTATTATATGCTCAGTTGTAGCTACGTTATTGTTTGCAATTATAATTTATACAAGGGCAGGAATCAAAGTGATGACCCCTACTATAATTGGTGGATTCTTTGGCGGAATTTTCATTCTTGGATTTATTGTTTTAACATTACTAGGACAGGTATCAAAGAATACAAAAAAGAAAATAGAAAATAAATATAAGGATATTTAAGTGATACTATAGATACCCAATGCAGAAGTTAGATTACGAATTAGCGCAGCTTAATTTCAAATATCTATGAAGATTCTAAGCTGTAGATTTCACCATTTTAGCATGATCAAACTTTTAGTATGACAAGCTAAAGTGGAACAATCTATAACTAAGAATCTTAGCAACTCATTTTTAAATGTTTTATCCACAAATATATTTATGATTTCTAGCTAAGTTAACCATTTATATAGGGTAAGTATGGAAATATGTCCACATAATAAGTCTAATTAATAATTTGGACATCTATAGTATTAGACAAGAATGAAGGTAAGATATATGGATATTGAAAAACTTATTAAGGAGCTTGGGAAATCCATTGGAAAGATTATTTGTAATAAAAAAGAAGAAAATAATGAGAAAATTGATATAGAGCAAATGAGTTCTATAGATATATTTAAAATAATTCTTAACAAAGTTGTTCACGAAGGAAATTATAATAAAGCGGAAGATTTAATATTTGATGAATTAGAAAAAAATAATTCACAAGAAGTTTATGAAATTGCAATTGACTTTTATAATTCACTCCTAAAAAAGAGTGATGAAATATTAAATCAAAGTAGCTTTCCAAGAGTGGAGATTTATCAGGGGTTAAAAGATATAGAAAAATTTAAAGTTAAATAAGTAGGTATTTGGGGAGGAATTTTTATGGTAGAAAGAGAAGAGATTCTTCCTGCATATCATATGAACAAAAAGCACTGGATTACAACTGCTTTGGACAGCCTATTTTCCAAGGAGGAAATATATAATTTAATTAGTTTAAGTTATGATTTGACAAAATAGAAGTTAATTATCAAAAATAATATAATGGTTGTAAAATCGCATCGTTCAAGAAAATTGAATTTGCGATTTTTTTTGTATAGTAAATTATAGACCTATAGAACGCTGAATATATGATTATATGAGGTAAGAGAATGTTTGTAAAAAAACATAACAGTATGATTTTTAGAAAGTATGTTACAATTAACTGGAAGATAAATGGAGATTTAGAGGTGTGAAAATGAAAGTTTTAATAATCGGTCTTGGTGTGATTGGGACAACTTATGGATATGTTTTTCAAAAAGAGGGACACAAGGTAGAGCATTTAATAAGAGACAGCAAAAAAGCATTTGTACCTGAAAATATAAATGTCAAGTTATTAGATGGAAGATTTAACAATAAAGGCGAAGAAAAAAATGATAATTATAAGATCCATATCGCAAATAAAAACAGTTCTTATGATTTTATATTAGTAAGTGTTCCAGCTGGAAAAATTGAAGGAGTAATAAGAACATTAAAAGAGAATGACATTAATGGTACTTTGATAATTTTCAACGGGATATGGGAAGATAAAAGTTATATTGAAAATTTATTCAAAGGATGGGAGTACATACTTGGTTATCCAGTAGCAGGTGGAAATATAAGTGATCATGAATTAAATTGCTGTATATTTGATCATATTATGCTTGAAAGCAAAGAAAAAACAAATATTAAAAATTATGAGAAGTTATTGGAATTATTATCTGATTGTCATATTAAAGCTGAAATACCTTTTGATATGCTCGAATGGATTTGGATTCATATGGCGATAAATGCAGCAGTTATAACAAACGCTGGAGAATATGGTGATATAAAAAATACGACTGAGGCAGCAGAAAAGTTGATGGATTCCTCTAAAATTTTATCAGAAACAATAGTAACTATAAGGGAAACTGTAAAAATAATTGCATCTAGAAATGTAAATCTAAAAAATTATAATAATGAATTATTTGCTTATAAAATGCCTTCAAAATTAGCAGGAATAGTTATGAAAAGAATGTTTAAAAATAATCAGCTGACTCGTAGAATTATGACACTTCATAATAATATAAATGATTTATTATATGTATGCAAGAATGTATATGACTGCGGTAAAAATAATCAAATAGATGCGCCGCTGTTTTCTAGAAAATACAATTTACTAGAAAAGAAGATAAATTGTTAAATTCAAGACCTAATCAATTCAATATAAAGAAGCGTATCAAATTTATTAAATTTCTTGTCTTATATGGCTTAATGCTTTCTCTTTTAAAGTCCCTACAATTTTATAAAGAATGAATTAAGTCATTTGAAAATTAATTCTCCAGCGTAACGAAAATCTACTATATCTTTGATTTATAGCTGATTCTAAGCAGAAAAATTTTTATTTTAAGTAATTTTATATAATAATTAACAGATGTATAAAATTGCTATAAATAAAAAGATTCAGGAAGCTAATAATAAAGTGAAATAAGCTTTAGATTTATGAGGCAAGTTACAAAGGAGGAAAACAAATTGAGAATTAAATCAAAACATATTTTATTTTTTTTGGCAAGTATATTTTTTATTCTAACTATATTTATAGACAATATAAATATTAATTCTAATTTATGTGATTTAGCATTCAATGAGGATGTTACTTTAAATGAAAAAATAAGTGGGCATAAGAAAAAAACAATTTATTTAACTTTTGATGATGGACCTAGTAGCAAAGTAACAAATGATGTTTTAGACGTATTAAAGGAAAATAAAGTAAATGCAACTTTTTTTCTAATCGGAAATCAAATTGAAGGAAAAGAAGATGTGGTAAAAAGAATTTATGATGAAGGAAACGGAATAGGACTTCATACATATACCCACAAAATAAGGAAAATTTATAGCAGTGAAGACGCATTTATAAAAGAAATGATTAAATGTCGAGATGAGATAAATAAGGCTATTGGAATTTCACCGAATATAATTAGATTTCCATGTGGAAGTCATAAACGATTGAACAAAAATTATTTAAAAAAACTGCATAATGAAGGATTTAAAATATATGATTGGGACTTAGATAATACTGATGGATTAAATTCAAAACTCTCACCAGATACTTTATATAGAAAAGCAATCAAAGGAAGTGAAAATCGCGAAAACATAATATTACTTTTGCATTGTACAGATATGCATAAGAATACATGCAAGGCTCTTCCTCAAATAATAAAATATTATAAATCTAAGGGATATGAATTTAAAGTTATTACGGAAGATACTCCAGAATTATATTTTCATATGAGAGGAAAATTATTTAAATAAAAATATATTTGCCTAAAAAATATAACATTAAAAAATAAAGGCAGCATGTTATTCATGAAGATTAAGCATGAGAAATCTAGAAAATAGTAAATACTAAATAAGAAAAATTATATAAATTAAGCCTAGAATGTAAATTCTAAGAACACCTATAGAAATATAGGTGTTTTTGTTGTAAACTTGTAATATATAGGAGAAAATTAGAAGGTTTTGTTTAATTACCTTAAAATGATTTATTAAAACAATAAAAAACGGGGAGGGGTTCTTTGAAGATTATAGTCAGACATGTACCTAATTTAATTACAATAGCAAGAATAATACTATCAGTATTATTTGTTCAAAATATAATTGAGCAATTTATATATGCGAAGGAAAGAAATGTGAATTTGAGCATTTTATTTTTATCAATATGTATTTCAGATTTATTAGATGGCAAAATTGCAAGAAAAACTAATTCAACTTCGCTAATAGGAGCAAAACTAGATGTATTTGCAGATTTGTTTTATATTATGATTTCATATATAGCGTTAATAAACATAAAAATTTTGCCTATATGGTATTTTGGATTCGTATGTTTGAAATTCATTGAATTTATAATAACGTCAAAGCATATCAAAAATATTAAAAAGTCGGACAAGTCCTTTGTTTTCGATAGAGCGGGTAGATTAGTTTCGGCTACATTTCTAGTAATTCCAGGCATTGTATGTATATATGGATATATTGGGGCTAATAGTGCAATAATTACAATAGATTATATTATATATATAACATTTATAATTGGCGTTTATTCTTCTTATTCAAGAATAAAACTTTGCTTTATGGAAAATAAACTTATATAAATATACAGAGTTAAGAAAGGATGATAAGTATGAGGAGTATATCGGGAAAATTAGTTATATTTATCAGTATGATAATAACATGGGTATTATGGTTATTTGTTGAACCTATAAGAGAAATATCTACAATGAGTGGATATTCTCAGTTAATAGCTGCATTTGCATTGGTAGCATTTGCATTTATTAATTTCATTTCAACTAGACACAAAATTTTAGATGTCTTATTTGATGGACTAGATAAATCATATATTTATCATAAGTATCTAAGTATTTGTGCGTTAGTTTTGGCTGTTGTTCATAATATAACAATAAGCATTGGGAAAAAAATTGAAAGGGCAAATGGAATAAAAATTCCTAAAGATCCTTATGCTATGTATGGGACTTTTAGTATGTATATATTTATAATACTTATATTAATCGCCCTTGTGGCTAAAAAATTAAATTATGAGAAGTGGAAAACAATTCATAAATTTATGATTATTCCTTATGCATTTGGAATTTATCACTATTATGGAAGTGCAACTTATGCTGTCTTTTCATTGGAACCTTTCTGTATATGGCTAGATCTTATAAACATCATAGGTATAATATCTGCAATTTATAGTGTATTCATTTATGAAAAAATTTCGTTTAAGTATAAATATAGAGTGAAAAAACTAGATATAGTAGCTAATGGTACTTTAGAGATTACAGGTGATTCTATTGGAAAAGAAATAAAATTCAAACCTGGGCAATTTGCTTTTTTGAAGATTTTAGATAATGAAAATGGGTTTGTTTCACATCCATTTACAATAAGTGATGCACCTAAGAATGGAGAATTGCAATTCACTATTAAAGCATTAGGAGATCATACAAAGGAGCTGTTAAATACACTTAAGGTTGGAGATGAATTTGTTGTTTCAGGACCTCATGGTAAATTTAATTATAAAACTGGTGTCAAGAATCAAATATGGATTGCAGGAGGAATTGGAATAACACCTTTTAGGAGCTTTGCTCAATCAGGTGTAGGGGAAGAATTTTCGGTAGATCTTTTTTATGCATACAATAATGAAGCTGAAGGAGCATATAAAGAAGAATTGCAACTATTAAACAGTAATAATTTAAGAGTGCACTTATTTAATTCAAAAGAAAAGGGATTTTTATCAGTAAACGAAATATCTAAATTTGTGAATACAAAAGATAGTGTTGATGTTTATTTTTGTGGGCCAGCTCCAATGAGAGAAAATTTAAAAAAGCAATTTAAAGATAGCAATTTTAATATCATAAATTTTAATTATGAGCATTTTCAATTTAAATAGATATAAATTTTTTTGAATTTAATATTTATTGATATAACTTGTAGTTGAGTCATTTCTTAAATGATGTAATTAGTTTCTAGAAAAACTATTATATCATAAAGAAATGGCTTATTTATTTTTCGTAAACTTTGTTTGTACAATAACTTACTAAAGATAAAAAATTTGTCGCGCTTGTTAAATTAGCTGGTGCTATTTTTAGATAGAAAAAATTCTAATGAGTTTATTGCTTTATTAATTAAGTTGTTTTTAAAAAAATATAATTTAAAATAAACAACGAGTGATAAATTAGGATAATTATTGAAAAAATAGGATTAAATTATGAAAAGAAAAAAGGTATATATCAATATTTGTAGAATAAATTATGGTAAGTAATAAAAGTTGCTAGTACATATACGATTAACATAGGGGGGGATTTTTATGGGAAAAAAGATTCTTTTTGTGGATGATGAAATTCAAATACTAAAAGCGTTTAAAAGACTTTTTATGGATACGGACTATGAGATAAGCGTGGCTGAGAGCGGTTTAGAAGCTTTGGATATTCTTGGAAATCAAGAAGTAGATTTAATTGTTAGTGATATGAGAATGCCAAATATGAATGGGTATGAACTACTAAGTATAGTCAAAAATAGATTTCCAGACATAATTCGCATAATTTTAAGCGGTTTTGCAGAGGAAAGAATCATACTAGATTCATTGCAAAAAAACATAGCAAAAGTTTATATTTTAAAACCTTGGGAAAATAATATTTTTATTGAGACTATAGATAACATATTTAAAGTAGAAAATATGCTAAAGGACAACATTAATGTTTTAAAATTGGTAAAGAGTGCTGATGAATTACCTACAATTAAAGAGTCTTATCAAAAAATTATTGATGAAATAGAATGTAATGCCGAAATATATGAAATAGTTGAAGCAATAGAATCCGATAATTCTATTGCAATAAAAATACTTCATGTTATAAATTCATCTCATTACGGAGTGAAGACAGGTTCAATTAAAAGAGCTGTCGCATACCTTGGGCTAGATAATATTAAAAATATAGTCATTTCATCTGCATTTATAGATAGTCTAGGATTTGATTCTAAGGGGAAAGAAAAATTGAAAATGTTGTGGAAGCAATCCTTTATTGCCAATAGGATTGTGAGTTTTATTTATAATGAATTTCTCAATAAGAAAATTCCAGAAACCGAAATGAATGCTGGATTATTGAGTAACATTGGGATGGCATTTATGATGTATCATTTTCAAGATAAATATAGCGAAATAATCGATGAAGTTAAGAATCACCATACTGCTATAGTAGAATTTGAAAAAAAATGTTTTGGGACAAACCATCAAGAAATAGGAGGGTATCTTTTAAGATGGTGGGATATACCATTTCCTATTGTTGAATCAGCAATATATCATCATGAACCTTTTCATGAAAATGTTATTAATAAGCAAATTGTATATGTAGTCCACATTGCAGGAAAATATGCTTGGGACATATTAAAAGAAACTAGCTTAATGGATTTGGACGAAAAAGTATTTTTGGAACTTGGGATAGATAAAGATATATTCGAAAAGAGGCTTGGGGAAGTGGCGGAATTAAATGGACTATTTGATGAGTAGTTTCATTTCAAAATAATTTATTTAGAGATATTATAGGGGGATTTGAGGATGGTTGTAGAGCAATTTGCATTTTATAAACTGAATGAGGTTGATAGCATTATTACGTTAGGTAAATTAGTGAAGGCCCAAGTAATATTTTTATTTGGTTCTAAAGAATTTATCTGCAATAAAGAAGTGTTTAATAAGATAAAAATAACATATCCTAATGCGGATATAATAGGCTGTACAACAGCTGGTGAAATATTTAATGACCAAGTAAATGATAATATTTTAACTGTAACAGCTGTTTATTTTGAGAGTACTGAAATAAAATTTTTGGTTACAGAATTAACTGACTTTAATAAATGTTATGAGAAAGGAATTGAAATAGCAAAAGCGATTCCAGTGGAAAATCTATCTCATGTATTTTTAATAGGTGAAGGTATAAACATAAATGGTAGTAAGTTAGTAGAAGGAGTTGTCGATGGATTACCAGAGAAAGTGAAGGTAACAGGAGGATTAGCTGGAGATTATGAAGGATATAAAGAAACTTTTGTAGTTGCGAATGATTATGGAAAAAAGAATTTAATAGCAACAATCGCATTTTATGGAGAAAAGATTAAGATTGGATTTGGATCGGTAGGTGGATTTGATACATTTGGAATAGAAAGAACAGTCACAAAATCAAAGGATAATATATTATACGAATTGGATGGAAAACCGGCATTAGATTTATATAAAGAATATTTGGGGGAATATGCAAGTAGACTACCAGTTAGTGGATTGTTATTTCCTTTAAATATAAGATCACGTGATAATAAATATAGCTATGTTAGAACGGTAGCAGGTATAGATGAAAAAACAAATAGTCTTAGGTTCGCAGGAGAAATACCAGAAGGTTACTATGGAAAACTTATGAGAGCAAATTTTAATAATCTAATAAATGGGTCAATTAAGGCAGCAGAAAATTCAATTACAAGTATTAATTGTGAAGATATTAAGTTGGCAATTTTGGTAAGCTGCAGAGGAAGACGTGTTGTTTTAAATCAAATTATAGATGAAGAACTTGAGGGAGTAAGAAGTATTTTAGGTAATGATGTTATATTTACTGGCTTTTATTCTAATGGAGAAATAGCGCCTTCAAATAAAAATAATGTGACTGAATTTCATAACCAAACAATGACAATTACACTCATAGGGGAGAAGTGAAAATATGAGAGATTATCATAAATTATTAAAAAGACAATTATCAAAGTATATTGGAGAAGAGAAAATTCCAGAAGAGTACAAAGCTTTTTTGGAGGCTGTAAATTCTGCTTATATTGAATTCGATAAGGATAGAATTCTGCTGGAAAGAAGCATCGAAATAAGTTCTAGGGAGTATAATGAGAACTTAGAAAAAATAGAAAAACTACAAGCGCAAATTGTTCATCAAGAAAAAATGGCTGGAATAGGTCAGCTTTCTGCCGGAATAGCTCATGAAATAAATAATCCTTTAGGATTTGTTAAAAGTAATATGTATATGCTAGAAAAGTATAAAGATAAGTTGAAAAATCTTTTGGAGTTATATAAGAATATTGAGGGAAATATAAAAATAACACATAAAGATTTATATGATTCAAATTTCTTTGAGATTGTTGAATACCGAAATAGAAATAAAATTGATTTTCTATTTGAAGATATGGATGATATAATATCAGAATCTGAAGATGGAATAGCTAGAATAGAGAATATTGTAAAAAGCCTTCTTGGATTTGCAAGAAAGGCATCTTCTTTAGAATATACCCAATATGATATAAATGACAATATAAAATCAACTATAACTATTGCTTATAACGAAATTAAATATTATGCAGTCATTGAAGAAAATTTTGAAGTGGTTCCAACAATAAAAGCAATTAATGGTGAAATAAATCAAGTATTACTAAATATATTAGTAAATGCTGCTCATGCAATAAAGTCAAAAGGAATTCAAGGTATAATAAAAATTCATACTTATTGTGAAAATAATTATGTAAAATGTGAAATAAGCGATAATGGAGTAGGAATTGCTGAAGAAAATATAAATAGTATTTTTAATCCATTTTTTACAACAAAACCAGTAGGTATGGGAACAGGATTAGGTTTAAGTATTTCACATGATATAATAGTAAATAAACATTCTGGAACTATAGATGTAAGTAGCAGGTTAGGAGAAGGCACTAAATTTACTATCTCATTACCTATAGGCGCTAAGGAAGATGATGATAATGTAAATGGAAAAATATCTTAATTTACATAAAAAATCTATACCATGATTCGAGAAAATAAACATTTTATAATTTACGGAGGTAAAAATGAGCAAAATATTAGTAGTATTTTATTCTTTTTCAAATACAACAAGAATGTTAGCAGAAGAAATAGCAAAACAAACGGGAGGAGATATTAGAGAGTTGATTCCTGAAAATTCCTATGCTTTCAATTATAATACAGCAGCAAAGGAAGTAAGGAATGAAATTGAAAATGGATATTGTCCAAAATTATTATCTGGAGAAGAACCAGTCAAGTCTTATGATTACATTTTTTTAGGTACTCCCAATTGGTTTAAATCATTTGCTCCACCAATACTAAGTTTTTTAAGAAACGTGGATTTGCAGGGAAAGACTATTATTCCTTTTTGCACTCATGGTGGGGGAGGTTTTGGGCAAATTCAAATCAATATTGCAAAAGAATGCCAGAAATCAACAATCCTTCCTGGTTTTGAAGCTATGAGTAATTTTAGTGAACAGCAGGTCAAAAACTGGATTGAGCAAATTGGTTTATAGGATAGAGAGAATTTGTTGATCATGGTCATAGGGTGGATGCAAAATCATTTGTAGCTCAAACAAAGTTCTTTTTAGATGATGATTTTCATAGGAGCATGCTTGAAAATCAATTAACTGGACTTTCTTACTATCTTTATGCAGCAGCAGAAATGTATGCTTCTTTAAATTAGTAAATACTTATAGGTAGTATATTTAAAGCAACAAAAATATTTTATGGTAGGTGAATTTATTTAGAATAGAATTTTATAAAACTATTATATTCTAATATGGTTTACCATAAATATTGTTCAGAATATATATTCTTAACAATATCTATTCTGAAGAATATTACCATATATATTCTTCAGAATATGCTTAAATAATGAGGGCTTGAAGGCTATACCTTCATAGTGTTTTTATTTCAATTGTATAATTAAGAAACAGATGAGAACCAAGTCCATGTGGAGGAGGTTCTCATTTTTTGCTAATAATAAAATTAACCATAAATCCCATGGTATAAAAAATCACTATGATCTATAAGCTATACTGTTAAAAATTAATTACTGAGAATTTAAAAGGTAGTCATTTGTTACATTAATAAAACTTTTAAGTAAAGGATTGATTTTTAAATTCTTACTTACTACAAATTTAATTTCTAATTCAGAAAAGTCATCTTTTAAATCATAAATGAAAAAATTATGATTTTTAGGCAAAATACTTTTTGGTAAAAGAGATATGCCAAGACCTTCATCTATGCCCCGAAGGATAGATTCTAGTGAATCAAATTCAATAATAGCAGCTCCTTTAGAGTTGTTATAACTCAACCATTTTTGTAAGAGTTTACGATAAGGGCAATCAGCATCTGAATTTACTATTATAGGAGATTGTAAAGCATTAATGGAATCAATGCTTATAGAAGATATTAGTGCAAGCTTTTCTTTAAATGTAATAACTTTTTTTATTTTTGAGGATGTAATTTCATCAGATATAAAAGCTCCATCTAATTCATTCTTTAAAATCATATCTAGAAGATTTTTTTGAGTTTCTGTTTTCAAGGTCAAAGATACTTCGGGATTTTCCTCATGAAATAAATAAAATAATTAGGTAAAACAGATGCAGAAATAGTTTGAGTAGCACCTATTTTAATAGTAGAAGAAATTTTAGGAGTAAGAAATTCATCATTAACTTCATCAATTAATTCAAGAATTTTATCTGCATACTTAAGAAATTTTTCTCCATTAGGTGTAATTACAGTTCCTTTATTGTTTCTTATAAATAAAGTAGTGTTTAATTTATTCTCCAGTAATTTAATTCGCATAGTTATATTTGATTGAGCATAACCAAGTCTTAAAGCAGCTTTTGATATAGATTTTTCATAAGCAACTATCTGAAATATTCTTAGATCATTAATTTCCATAGTATAGAAACCTTTCATTAAAATTAATTTACATTACCATCACTATTAGTGATATTAAAGATTATTTATAAGTATTATACAATTTTTATAATGGGAGTTAAACTGTAAGTGTAAAAGGAAAGGCATGAATTGAGCAATAATTTCATTTATGAATCAAAAATAAAGTTGGAACTAAAATTGAAAGGGAGGATAAAGAGAAATGATAGCAACTCAATATAAGATTATATTACCTAGCGATTATGATATGAGCATAATAAAGGATAGAGTAAAAAACAACGGATATAAAACAGATGGATTTGAAAATTTAAAGTTTAAATTATATCTAACAACAGAAAAAGGAAAAAATGAGAATTTGCAAAATAGTTATTGTCCTTTATATGTTTGGAAAGATAGTAATGGGTTAAATAAATTTTTGTTTAACGGTTTTTATGACAATATAATAACTTCTTTTGGATGGCAGAAAGTAAATGTGGGGATACCATTAATTGATACAATAACATATAAAATCAAAGATAGTAAATATGTATTTGAGATAGAAAGAGAAATAAAACCACATGAAAGCCTTAATAATTTTAAAGATGAAATAGAAAAAAATATTCCAAGTATTAAAGAAAGTGAATTCATAGTTATTTACAATCCTGATAAATGGAAATATCATGTATTTTTCTTCATAGATGATTTAAGCAAGATAAAATCAGTAGAAGGAACGACCTATGATATACTTCACATATCACAAGGAAAAATATAAATGCAAATTCATTTAGAATAATCTGGTGAAAATCTTCTTTTTTCAATAAGGTATATGGAGCTGTATGAAAGTCATATTTCAGAAGAAATCTTCATTTTTTATTTGGGAAAGTATAAAAACTTTCGATTTTTAAAGTGATATATATCAATAGTTATCAGGGAGTTGCCTTGTAAAAATATGATTAAGAATGAGCGTGACGTAGTTACATTATTTTTTATAAATTTATTGTTTCAGAACAAATGTTCTGATAAAATGTGTTTATAGTTCACTTTATAATTAAGAAAGTTAATAAACTCTAAGATTAGAAAATAAAGGAATGATTGTTATGAAAAAAGATGAAGAAAATCAAAAATACTCTGCTGAGCATAATAAGAAAATGGATGATAGTGACTTCCTACCATCAATAGAATTTCTCGAAAATATAGCCTGGGAGTACAACAGTAATGGCACCGAGAGAAATTTTGCTGAAAAGCTGGAAGCATGCAGACGTCAGAAATACAGATCTGCTGATGCATCAGCCCTCACAGAGGAGAGTGTGCGTATTGATTCTGAAAAATTAGATAGAGTTCCAGAAGGCAGATTCAATACAGAGGTTGATGGCGCACATTTTGAATGCTTTTATCAAGCCAGCGAATATGATTATCTTTACGTTGTACTCGATACCATGCGTGATGACAAGACAATTGCAAAAGGTCCACTTCCACGTTTTCATAAGTGGTCATGGTCTACGTTTCTGAAAGGACATTTATTAAGCATTGAAGATCCGATGTACTTTGAATCTGACATCTCTGTTGGATGGTTTTATGGGACAAAAGAACGAGATTACCGCGATGCTACGGCAAAGCTTGTTATGAGAGTGGCAAAACGCCTAGGCATCCCTAATGAGCATATCATTTTTTATTCAGTCTCATCAGGTGGAACATCGGGCTTATTCACTGCTGAAAAAATTTCTGGCAGCGTTGCAATAGCATCGAATCCACAACTTGATCTTACGCGTTTTCTTCCAAGTGCACTTGCTAATTTTAAAGAATGTACTGGCATTGATCTTGCCTATGAAAAGGAATATGGAGATGCAGGGCGTGTGGATTTTACTCATGTTTTATCTAGAAATAGCCTTTCTAAATACTTAGTTATTATAAATTGTCGCTCAAAGATAGACTTTAATGATCAGCTCATTCCATTCTGCAATGAACTTGGTATAACTCCTCGTTATGGTCTGCAAAAGGTAGGAAACTTAATTATATGGGTAATAGATGCCCCAGGTCCGCATCCGCATCTATATTATGAAAGTAAGACCATGTATTTTGCCATTGATTTCCTTGCAAAAACATTAGCAGAAGGTGGCGATATAGATAGGCTTAAATCACTATATATAATGTTCAGCGAGTTCTGGCATGAGAAGGCAGGGCTGATTGCGGGAGATCCTGAATGTTTAGATGATGCTGATTCAGTAGGAAAGTCGTTTGCTGAACAATTGAAAAGATAATAGTTGTTAAATTAAATAAGCTACAGGTCTAAATATCCCAAATTCATTATTAATGATGAATTTGGGATATTTTTTGTTTAATAAATACTATAGATAACCCAACTAAGACCTGAACTTATGCATATGACTCGCCGAAATAAGGATTATGCTATTGTTCCAGTTTCTAAGGAAATTATGATGGATGATTCTAAGATCACAAGTTGCGTCCAATATGCTAGCCTCAAAGGCAAGCTTTGAACTAGCATACTTGGAACAACTTTTAATCTAAGAATCAAAACCATCAAATTCCTAATGAAACATTTCACAAAAGCAGAATTCTTATTTCTAGTTACAATACATTTCATAGTATAAATCTAACTTATAATTAGGTTATCTATATATAGTTCCGCAATGAAATTTGCACTTATGCGTATACCTAACCGAAATGAATACGTATTTGTTCCATATGACTATGAAAATTTTACTGAAAAGTTATATATAAAAAGAATGAAGTTTTTATATAAAGTAGAAATATTTCTTTGAAAATTAAATATTAAATACTTACAAAATATACTATAATTAATAAAGGATGGCAAATGATTGCGAATGTATTGTTGGAGGAAACAAGATGGAGTATATGGGAAATAGAGAATACTGGGATAATAAATTTGCTAATAGAAGTGGTAATCCACTAAATCCAGAAAAATCGGTAACTGAAAATATTACATATTTCAAAAAAGGATCTGTTCTTGATGTAGCATGTGGAGATGGTAGAAATACTTTGTTTTTACTTAAAAATGGATTCGAAGTAACAGGTGTTGATTTTAGTAGTAAAGCTCTTGATAGACTTAAGACATTTGCTAAAAGAAATAATTATTTAGTTAATACAAAGCAAGTTGACTTAAGTATATCTAATTCTTTAAAGGATATTGGAATATTTGATAATATTTTAATCAATCATTACAGGTTAAGTAAAGAGCAGCTTGGAGACTTAGAAAATCATATAACTGATAATGGTATTTTATTTGTTTGTGGTTTTGGGCATAAGCATAAGGTTGATTCTAAAATTAGAAAAGAGGATCTTATTCAACCAGCAGATTTTGAAAATTTAAAGAAATCCTTTGAGTTAATTGAAAATATAGAAAATGAAGATGATAGAGGATTTCTTGTCACTTATATTTTCCGTAAAAAATCAGTGTAAGAAACAATATATAAATAGAATTAAATCATTATCTAACAAATTTAATACAGTAAATTAAGCAGATGTTTTCTGGAAAGTTGAATGATATATGTTTATATAATATTTTATATTTTGAATTTAAAAGAAAAATGTAAAAATAATATAGTTAATTTGTTTTAATTATCAGTAACTTGATAGCAATAATATTAAGATTATCCTTTGTAGAAAAGAGGTAACTATGACTGTTAAGAATTTTATAAGAAAAGATCCTGAAAAAGTATATATTATTACAGTTCTTTTAATTACATGGATTATTACAATTATGTTGTTTATTAATCCTACTATAGGTAAAAATGATTTTGCTTTAATCATGTTTATTCCTGCAATATTAGCTATTATCTTTAATAAGATTACAAATGATCATCAAGCAAATTTATTTAAAGACACAACTTTAAAATCAGTATTGTTTGGAATTTTCTACCCTATTGTTTTTATAGGTGTCTGCTCATTTATAGTTCAACTTACTGGTGTCGGAAATATCAGTATAAACAAGGAATTCACATTCAAAAGTATTATAATTCTAATACTGTCTGTAGTTATTGGTTTATTCTTAGCTTTGGGAGAAGAATATGGATGGAGGGGATATCTACTCCCTAGATTAACAAAAGATTATGGTAAAACGAAAGCAACTATAATTGTAGGTGTAGTATGGGGATTGTATCACATTCCTGCTGTTTTTCTTTTGGCAAAGGCAACTGGAATAGGTAATCCATTATTCCTATGTGTTATCCAAGCATTTGCTGCCTTTACATATAGTTTTCCTTCATCTTATTGTTACTATTCTTCAAGGAGTTTATTACCAGTACTATTTCTGCACTCGGTGTGGAATGTGGTTAATCCTTTGATGCTCGGTGATATTTATACAAACACATCTGGATTGATAGGTGGAGATATAATAAAAATAAATGGAGAAGGTGTACTTGGATGTATTTTAGGTGCAATGATGATTTTATATTTTGTAAAGCAATTTAGAAAAGAATATAAAGAGAAATATTAGTGGCATTTCAGCAAATGAAGCAGATGCAAAAGCTATAGATACAATTCAAAAAACAGGTAATTGGGGATATATTGGAAAATACATACCACATATGTCTGCTGATGGGATTAAACAGGTTGTATATATAACTCTAAACATTCAAACCCTTCTGAGCATAAGAATGCATCAGATTATATAAAGAACTAAATTTAATTGGGGGAAATAACCAGAAAGGGGGAAATGTAATTAAGAGGAAATATTTAATTATAGCAAGTATAATAGCTGTTCTAACTGGTATAGCATATATATTATTTCCAGAGAAATATCTTTTTGTAAAAAGTACAAATTTGAAAGATGATAGTTTGGCTGGAGTTTGCTTAATGGAACAAGTTGATATACAGGCTTTAGAAGAGAAATTTGGAAAATTGACAAATGATAATATTAATAAAAATGGATTAAGAGGTTTAGAATTTGATAATTATCCGTATTATGCATATTTCCAAATAGATAAAGATAATGAAGTTGCTTGGATATCAGTTGGATATCCTAATAAGTCAGATGATACAAAATTTGTAACAAGTAGAGGCATAGGCTCAGAGTCTAAATTTTCAGATGTATTAAAGGCTTATGGTGATAATTATGCAAAAAAAACTTATTCAGATTTTATGGGTAGCGGTGATGGATATGAT
Source organism: Clostridium sp. MF28 (assembly GCF_002969175.1). Classification (NCBI taxonomy): domain Bacteria; kingdom Bacillati; phylum Bacillota; class Clostridia; order Eubacteriales; family Clostridiaceae; genus Clostridium; species Clostridium sp. MF28. The sequence goes on along the minus strand of NZ_CP014331.1, from coordinate 1,239,408 downwards.
GTCACATATATTGATAAGGAGCAAAAGACTTCAATTGAATTTGAGTTTAATGAAAGTGATCCTTATTCAAATAAAAAGGAAGAATTTCTTCACTATATTACTCTAAAAAAACTTATAAATTAATGGGATAAGAAATACGTTTCAATGGAAAAAGGAACAATGAGGTGATATATGAGTGCTATATGATAATATGTATATAAAGGAAATACGTCTCAAGAAAGAAATTCATAAAGATGATAGCTATATTAAAGAGTTACCTGTAGTTAATAACTTAACCAGCTTAGACATATCAAGAAATGTAACATTTTTTGTTGGTGAAAATGGTAGCGGGAAATCAACATTATTGGAAGCTATTGCTGTTAATAGTGGATTTAATGCAGAAGGAGGAACTAAAAACTTTTGTTTTTCATCAAGAGAAACACATTCAGATTTATATAAATATATTACTGTAGTTAAAGGTGTGCAGAGGCCTCGCGATGGTTTCTTTCTAAGGGCGGAAAGTTTTTATAATGTAGCTACAGAAATAGAGAAACTTGATTTAGAAAGCTCTGGGGGAGTTCCTGTTATAAAGAGTTATGGAGGTACATCATTACATAAGATGTCACATGGTGAAAGCTTCATTACACTAATGACAAATCGTTTTAGTGGAAATGGATTATATATCTTGGATGAACCAGAAGCTGCATTATCACCTCTAAAACAAATGGCTATGCTTACTATTATTAATGAACTAGTAAAGAAAAGATCACAATTTATTATTGCAACTCATTCACCAATATTAATGGCATACCCAGGTGCAGATATATTTGTTATTGATGATGATGGAATTACGAAAACTCCTTATAAAAAGACTGATAACTATATGATAACAAGAAAGTTTTTAGAAAATCCTGAAAAGATGATGGGTTATTTATTTGAATAGATTACATAGTAGAACTAAATAGCGTATTAGTAATATAAATTAGGGGGATGGGAAAGAAAAATGGATAAACAATATTTTATAAAAACCGCAGAAGACTTTGTTGAGAATTCACAAGATAACTATATAACAAAGGAAATAGCTATTTCAGAAAATGTTGTAGGAATGAAAATTTTTGATGCTCCAATTCTGGCATTTGGTTCTGATGATGATGAGTACTTTACATTATTGAAACAACCATCAGCAATTGGAAAACACTTCATGCTTCCAAAAGAGTGGTTACCACAATCAAAAACTGTGATATCATTTTTCTTACCATTTAGCGAAGCGGTTAAAAAAGGAAATAGAAGGAACATGTCATGGCCTTCTGAAGAATGGCTTCATGGACGTATTGAAGGTCAGGGTTTGTTAAATAAGTTGTGTATGCATTTAAAGTCTGAATTGATTAATGCAGGATATAACAGTATCGTACCTACTTTAGATGAAAGATTTTGGTCAAATGCTAATCATCCAAATCATGAAGAAAAATTTACAAGCAACTGGTCTGAAAGACATGCTGCTTTTGTATGTGGACTTGGAACATTCGGACTTTCTAAAGGACTTATAACAAAGAAAGGTATATCAGGAAGACTTGGTAGCATAATTACAGAATTATATTTATCACCTGATAAGAGAGAATACGAAAATATATATGAATATTGTTCAATGTGTGGTAAATGCGTAAAAAATTGTCCAGCTAATGCAATATCCATAGAAAATGGGAAAAATCATATCATATGCTCTGAATTTTTGGACAAAACAATGGAAAAACATAAGCCTAGATATGGCTGTGGAAAGTGTCAGATAGATGTACCTTGTGAATCTAGAATACCTAAACAGCATAATGTAAAATGAATATTATATTTATATTAATTTTTGGCATGAGCAACGTTACAATTAATTTGCTTTGATGATTTTATTCCATCTATATGTTTTCCTGAATTTTTAAATTACCTTAATATGTATTCAGTTATTTACTGGGAAATACAATTAATAGTTTTACTATATATTATCTTTAATTTCTAGTTATGAGTACTCTGGAATTGGAATATTGATCGATGACAAGCTACTTGTATCAAGATATTTAAAGCAAGTTCCAATTGCTGGAGTTGGTGTGTATAAACAGATAGGAGATTTACGGTCAAATTCAGCTCTTTGGGCTTCAACACAGAACTTTGATACATTAGGTTCTGGGGTTGCATTGAGGAATGAAACAAGCGAAAGTTTTGAAGGAAATTATAAGGTTAGGTACTTTATAAAAGAATATGAATCTCCTGTTTTTGATCTAAAAATTATAAGAAAGGATCAAAGTGATGATTTATATGACTTAAGTTGGTCCGTAAATAATCAAGTTCAATTACATGGAATTGGTACAACTCATGATAAACAGATGCTTTTGGCATATGGTGGAATAAATTTTGAATATGAAGTAGTTATTTTAAATATCGATAATCAAGGTAAATTAAGTGGAAAATGTGCTTCTGTAAGAAATAGTAGTGTTAATGAAGAAATATATATTAGATAATATGCTAAAATATTATTATTTAGGAGGTTAAATTTACATATTTCTTTATGCACAATATGTAGAATTGACATAGTAAAAAGTGGGTACCAATCTTTAATTCAGTATTATACATAATATGAAATATGTTATAACTTATTTGTGAAAAAACATGAATATTTATGTAGTCTTGTCATTAAATGCAGGAAGGAATATTTAGAATGAAAAAAATTACTAATATTATGTTAACTTGTATGATATGCATGCAGATGATTGGGTGTAATAATCAAAATGCAAATCTAAATGATAAATTAGTTGATAATAAAGAGAGTTTAACAAATTCGTCTACTAGTGAAAATTTTACAATAAAAGCTGTTGACTATAGCGAAGCCTTTAGTGGTATTCAAGGGTGTGCGATATTTTTAAATGATAATAAAAAAGAATATCAAATTTATAATGAAGAAGCATGTGAAAAAGAGGTATCACCATGTTCAACATTTAAGATAATTTCAACATTAATCGGTCTTAAGAAAGGTATATTAACTTCTGCTGAAACAAAAATGAATTATAATGGAACTAAATATCCTATAGATGACTGGAACAGAGATTTGAACCTAAAAGAGGCTTTTCAAGCATCCTGTATTTGGTATTTTAGATCTGTTATAGATAAAGTTGGCCAAGATAGCATGCAAGAAGAAATTAATAAAATTCATTATGGAAACTGTGATATAAGTGAATGGAAAGGTAGAAGTATTAATTCCTTTCCAGAATTAAATGGTTTTTGGTTAGAGTCTTCCTTGAAAATTTCACCTAAAGAACAAGTAAAGATTTTATCAAATATTTTTGATGGCAAAACTGATTTTTCTAACGAAAATATTGAAATACTTAAAGAAATAATGTTAGTAGATAAAATTAATAATGTTTTTGTATATGGTAAAACGGGTACAGGAGGCGAAGATAATGCCTGGTTTGTTGGAATGATTGAAAAGGGAGATGAAAAGTATTCATTTGCAGTTCATTTAAATAAAGGTAAGGGAAATGAAATTTCAGGACAAAAGGCAAAAGAAATTGCATTTAAGATTATAAACCAATATTACAAATAAGTATAAGTTTTATAAGATGAAAATGAATAGCAGATTTAGTATAAAAGTAATCAAGAGCAAAAGCGTAGTATGTAATTTTATTATACAATTTTAAAATTTTACGTAGTAAATTACAGTGATATTTTTTGAAAATTAAGTAATACTACCTTTACAAAATATATTACAATCAGTGAAGAATTAGGGATTTGAGCAGGATTTTTAGTCAAGAGTGAATTTTCACTTATAATATATATGAATAAAGAAAGGTGTGAATACTATAAATAACTTTTTTAAGCCAATGCTAACTTGTATAAGTAAATTAAGTCTATTTATAGGAAACTTATTAATGAGTATAATCGTCTTTTTCTATATGTCTTTTTTGCATGACTTAAGTCAATTATCGGCAGGGGTTTCACTATGGCATAGTACTGTTTTAGAGATGAGTACACTAGCGATTATTAGTTTTATTGGAACTATATTAGGTTTTATCACAAAACGCAATCACATGAAAAAGATTTGTACGTGTACAATTTTGGGATATTTATTATCAATTCTATCTACAAATGCCTATTACCATAAAAGAATCTACTTTAACTTTCCAATGCAAATGCCGGTAGGATTTATTTGTATAATTCCATTTATTATTTCTTTTCATTATATTTTAGATAGAAAGACATTTTAAAATAATAAAAACTTTTTAAGGTTATTTATTACAGGAATGCTTGGCTTTGAACTAATAATGTTAAAATAATAGTATGGAATATTAAAAGCATAATTCTAGTTCAAAATAATTAATTCACTGACAATGGTGAGCGAGTAAGACAAGCTAACCGCACAATTAATAATAGTAATTCATTGGAGAGTGATAATACATGAAAAGTGATAAAATGTTTCGAATAATATATTCTCTAACTATATTCGTATTATTTTTTTTAACTTTTTATATAGGATTTGAAATTATCAAATTGAAACACAATATAATTACTATATTATATTAACAATTATAAGCGGCTGTTTGCTACAGCTATGTGTAAAAATATTTAGTAGAAGAAATAAATGATACATTTCTTGAATTTTGGACAAATAAAAAAATAATTTACAGTATATGTTATAATAGAAATATAGAGGAAGAATAACTTCATTGCATTATTTGTATTATAAGGGGAATGATCTTTATGAATAGCTTGTTTTTAGGGTTTGTAGCTTGCTTTGTAGCATATTTTATAACGGACTTTTTTTGTCAAAAATTAGGTATAGAGAGATTAATAAATAGTAAAAGACATATGAGAATTAGCTTATTTCTAATTGCTGCAGTATTTAATATTATTGGCACATTAATTATTGAGAACTTTTCTTCAAGAGAATATCACTTTTTGCTTAAATCTTTTTTGGCTGGAGCAACTTTCTACTTTATTGTTTTTATATTGCCATTTAATAATAAAAAGATTAAGTAATAATATATTTACGATAACTATGAGGATAAAATCCAATATAGTGAAATAATTAAAGCTTAGTTTTATACAATAAATAAGCATAGAATTATTTTAGAAGTGAGATGTTCCTTTTAATGTAAACAGATTAAAATTAAAGATCTGTCCACATTAAAGGGAGTATTTTTGTGCCTAAAATACTAATAAATATTAGAAGAGTATATATCATATTTAAAATAAATAATGACAAAAAATGATATAATTTGAAAATCTAATAATAAAATTATTACAAATTATGCTATAATTGATTCATAATAGAAATTGAGTTTAAATTTACAGGAGAATGCAAGAGGAGAGCTTTTTTATGAATATAGTAAGTCTAGGCGTTACGATATAAAATGAAAACAATTACTTATAAAACTTTTTCATATACTTATTATGAATTCTATTGACTAACGGAACTACAGTATTTGTTGTATTTAATGACAATAAATTATAATGATCTGTATTAAAATCAAAGAACGGTCAATAAAATTGTATATATAAGTTAGATTCAAATTAACTGATTAATTAGTACAAGCTGTTGATTTTAGCATATATGAAGATAATAAATATATAATTTATAACAATTTACAGTAATTTTTAAAGTTAATAATTAATATAATCAAGAGTAATAATTTTGAAATTGAAAAGTATTATGGTGAAAAGATATCTGAATTTAAGTGAATTGAATACTCAATAGACTTTTTAAAATTAAGGAAAATTATAGTTAATTTATAGTATATAAACTAACTATATCAAAAATAAATTATAATAAAGAGAGGAAAAGAGATGAAAGTAAAGAAGATTATTTTATCAAGTTTAATATTATTATTACTAATGACAATTGGGGTGTATGCAGCAGGTAAGCATATAGTAGATGATGCCAAAGTTCTAAAACAAGATACTATTAATACTGTTGAAGAAAACTTAGCCAAAATAGAAAAGAATACAGATGTAATAGTTAAATTTGATGTAGTCAAAACATTGAATGGAAAAAGTATTGATGATTACTCGAAAGAATATGCAAAGAGCAATATAAGTGGAGAGCAATACATTTTATTTGTAACATCAATAGGTGATAAGAAAAATAAAATTTTAGTTGGCGATAAGGCAAATGACATTTTGTCTCAATCAGATATATCCAATATTGTTGCATTACCAAATTCAGACTTTAAAGCTAACAATTTTGATAGTGGAATTATGAAAGTTGGAAAGGCACTCGATGAAAAAGTTACAACTAAGGCAGTTAATACTGGCAAAGCTGAAGTGGTAAAGGATGGTTATTCAAAAACTGTATCCCATAAAACAAATTATTTTGGGGTATTTGTTATTATAATAGTTATTATATTAATTGCAATAATATTATTTAAAGTCATAAAAAATAAAATGAATAAAGATTATGAAGAAAGAAAAAGGAAATTCGCTGAGGAAAATAATTTAGAATCATATTTAGATTCTGATGATAACTCATTTCATTCAGGCAATATAAGTAAAAGTGAAACAAAACAAAATTATTCAAGTCATGGAAATGACTCGGATTATAGAAACAATAATGAGTCTTCTTCTAATTTTAATAACAATAATTCAGCTTTTAATAATAACTCAACAAGGACATCAGATAATGCATCAAATAATTATGATACATATCCTTCAGGCAGCCATGTAAATAATACTACTATAATAAATAACAACAATAGTAATAATGATTTTCTAGAAGGTATGATCGTAGGTGAAATGATATCTGAATCTTCACGTAACCATCATGAACATTATGATGAGCATTATCATGAAGAACATGGATATAGAGATGATAACGAACATTATAGGGAAACTTCATCATATAATTCTAATAGCTTGGATAACAACAGTTCTAAGGAGTCTAACTCATCATCAGATTCAAGTAGCGATTCAGTATATTTATCTGGTAATTGGGATTCAGATAATAGTACAAGCGGTTGGGACTCAGATAGTGATTCAAGTTCGGATTCAGATGGTTCATCATCTAGTTGGGGATCAGATGACGACTCAAGTTCAAGATCAGAAGAATCATCATCTAGTTGGGATTCAGATAGCGACTCAAGTTCAAGTTCAGATGACTCATCATCTAGCTCAGATTCTGGATCTAGTGATTGGTAAAATAAGATGGACAAAACCAATTTATTTAAAGTTATAACAGTGGAAGCATCTATAACAGCAAAGCCTTTTTTTGAAAAACGTGGCTATCATATAGTGAGGCAGCAAGAAGTTGAAAGAAAGGGGCAATTATTAACTAATTTTGTAATGAAAAAATTATTGTAAGTATTTATACTTACCTTATTGTTCAAAGAGAATTTGCGGTATATTTTATAGCTAAAATAACGCGTAATTTTAGAAAATTGAGCGTTAAAGTAAATTAAAAAGGCACTGCAGAAGTGCCTTTTAAGAAAAAGTCAAAAGAATATTATTATATATTATAAATTTATAATCATATTTAAGAGGGGCTATAGGAATTTCAGTGGAGTTAGCGGGTATTCGAATAAGTTGTTGTATTTTTCTATCAGAATCGACAACTATTAATAGCCCTTCAACATAAGGCTCATGATTCTGGACTTTATAGCTAACATTTTCTCTTAAATTCAGATCTTTCATGGCATAAAAGCCCTGGGAATACGTTTTTAACTGAGCGGTAATTGTTATTGTATTAAAGGTAAATAATAGGAGTAAAAAGATAGAAAGAGTATATATGAATTTTTTCATTTGATAAGCCTTCTTTCATAATTTTAAGGTATATACTATATAACTAAAATTATTATGTGAGGATGTAATAAAAATATTCATTAAAAGTTATGCTCTAAAAGTGAGAAGCCAAGTTTTATATTTGGGTTCTTAAGTTTAGAGCATTTTATATTGCGATGGAGGAATTTTACACATAAGCTTTTGAGTTTATTAAGTAGTCTATTTATAGTAGAGAGGGAATGTCGCAGATGCAAGCTATTTGATAAAAAATGTGCATGGTGTATTTACTACGCACTTTCCACATACTTCACTACCTATACTGTTTGGCTCATCACCAGATTCATCGGTGTAAGAACTTCCAAACTCTGTATATAATTCTGCATTTTTCATTAGCACCATATAGCATTTGTGTCTATCATATCCATCTAAAGTTAATGCACCTGATGGACAATGTTTTACACATACACCACAGCTTCCATTCTTTTTATACAAGCAAAGCTCTTCTTTTAAAGGAGAATCTGCTTTTACATCTAGATTTGTTACAATGGTGTTATACCTTCCACAGCATCCAACCTTAGTTATAAGCATATTATTGATACCAAAGGTTCCAAGACCAGCTGCTTTTGCAAAATGTCTATGGGACCAATTGCTTTTTAATATCTTCTGGTCAAATGTAGAAGCCTCAGGCGAAATATCTGCATGATATCCAAGTTTTCGCAGTTCTGATATCATATATTCATTAAGCTTAACAAACATTGCATTAGTTTCTTCATAAGCTAATGCCCATTCGGGAGAGGAAACATCACCAGGAGTTCCATTGGTTTTAGCCAATTCTTTAGTGAATGGGACAAAGTATGCTATGACAATTGATGCATCGGAAAGTACATCGGTTGGTAATTTATGAGTTGGTGTAATAAGCCCCTTAAAATTTAAAATGTAAGGATCATTAGCATCAGCAAAACCTACTAAAGGATCACCCCATCTTGTTGAAATATTATCTTGCCTTTCATATTCTTTAATAAAGCTTTTTATCAATTTAGTGATTTTTTCTTTCATAACTAAAGCAAATCCTCTCTTTATATAAGCTAATTCTTTTAACATTTATAATTTTAGATAAGTACGACTATTATTTTTGATATCTATATTATATCGCTTCTGTTAGGTAAATCTTTGCTAAAATACAGTTGTTTTTTAGTCTATTTTTTGATGTTTCTTCTAAACTCAGCAGGTGATATTTTTTCTGAGTTTTTAAATACCTTGGTAAATGATGAATTGTGTTCATAGCCAACCATTTGAGAAATTTGCAAAACTGTTAAGTTTGTATTTAAAAGGAGTTCTTTTGCTCTTTTTACTCTTAAATTTTGTATGTATTCAGTAGGAGAAACGCTCATATTATTTTTAAACCATTCACTATAATAACTGACGTTGTAATGCTCTATATCTGCTAGCTTTTTTAAATCAATATCTTCGGTAAAATTATCATTAATATATTTAATGGAATTAGGTGAATTTCCAGTAGTAATAAAATTATAAAAGTAGAGGAATAAGTTATTTATAGAGCTAGATGTTTTGTGAACATCAGCTTCATTTAACAATAAATATCTTATTGCTTTCCATTTTTCATCAAACAAAATATCCTGTCCACCACACATTTTTTCCATGTCATATTTGTTGAGCATTTTATCAGGTATATCTAATACTAGGAATTCATTAGTATTATCAGCATTAAAAGTATGTTTGCAATCTGGAGGAAGAAAGAATAATGAATCATCTTTTAAATCTAATTTCTTATAATCAGTTTCTATAGAAAGGGCACCTTTAAGTGGCAAGATAAGTTGTCCATATTCATGAGCATGAGTATCACTTTTAAAACTATATATTCTACGCTCACATTTTATATTATTCAAGAGTATTACTCCTTTCTTTTATTATAATTTACGATTTATATATTAAATTTATTATATCATAAATATGGAGGTGCTATTTTAGATACCATAACAAAATAAGCTATCATGATGATAGCCATATAGTTATTATTTACATTATTTTGTCATGAAAAATATAGGTTTCGATTAAGTTTATACATTTTAGCTTTAATTGAGAGCTTGGCTTTATAGATTTTTAATGTAGATTTATTATATTGAACATATACACTAATATTTTTTTGATTTTTAATCATATGTTATTAAATTTCTTTTTTCTGTATTGAGAAGGAGTACACCCTAGTGTTTTATGAAATATTTCCGTAAAATAGCTTGAACCTGTAAATCCACATTGAAGTGCTATTTCAGTAACTGAAAGGGAAGAAATCTTTAGGAGTTCAATGCTCTTTTCTAGACGATATTCTGTTAAATAGGAAACAGGAGTCTTATTCAAAATAAGCTTGAAAATATCACAACAGCTACTACGACATACATTTCCAGCAGCGGCAATCTCATTTAAAGTGATTCTTTTTTGATAATTTTTCTGTATATATCCCGTCATATTATGCATAGCTTCAAGTTTTTTGTCATCAGCTGTTTCTTGAATGGAAATGCTATCTTTTATATTGTTATAAAGGCTGAAACATATTGTATTAAAAAGGCTCATGACATGTAATTCAAATCCATCCTTTTCTTCATTACATAACTCATAAACGTTTTTCAAAAGTTCAATCAAGTTTCTTTGCCAAGTGATTTCGGGATTCAATATAAAAAATGGGTTGGAGGTATCTTCACATACCGGCAGTATATAAGTTTCCTTGATTCTTGTAATGCTAGAAATAATGGATGGTGGAAACAAAATACATATAAAATTACAATCAGAGCCATCAGTAGAATATCCATAATGCATTTGTTCAGAATTTATAAAAATTGCCTGCCCTTCTTGCAATTCATAGCTTTTTCCATTTACGGAATACGACATTTTACCCTTTAAAAGCAATGTGAATTCCCAATCGGTATGCCAATGATTAGCAGCAGCCATAGCTGGATAATCTGAAAGCAAGGACTTTTTCGCACGAACAGGAAAATCTGCGAAGTTATAAGATACAACTTCTGAGTTATCATTTAATAGTGTCATCTTTAGCATAGTTTCCCCTCCAAACGGTATGAATATCAATTAATATACTATTGTTATAAAAATATAGCTTATTCTTATATTTTTAGCAGTTATTATGGAATATTATTATAATATAAACAATGAAAGAAAGCAATTGAAGAAGAAAGTAATTTTCATGGAAAAACTAAACCTAGTATATCTATAGGGGGAACTGATTGTGAGAGGAATGAAGAGAATATTATATCAGAATTAAAATCTTTTCTGTAGTCATATTAATTTAAAAAGGTGGGAAAAGAGAAATGAAAGCCAAAAGACTAAACTTAGATAAAGCAAATATAGTATTTATTGGGCTTGTTATAATAAATATATGTGCATCCTACCTTGTTGGCAGCACAGGAATTTATGCGGCTACAGCTTTTCGTGAATATGGCAGGATAGATTTGTTTAATGCTATGTTTGTAATAGAACCACTAGCAAGAAGCATATCATTACTTATTTCTGGCAGAGCAGGAGAATATTTTGGACGTAAACAATTGTATATATGGAGTGTAGGTGCGTTCGCTTTAAGTGTTGGAATTAGTGCAGCAGCATCAAGTGGAACTGTATTTCTTATTGCTAGAGGAGCTTCAGGTTTCTTTTGGGGACTATTTTTTGCAAATGTATTTACTATGATAAACGACATAGTATGTGAAGAAGAGTATCCAGTTAGGATTGGAATTATGCAGACAGTTTATTCTTTGACGCTCATTTTGGGTCCAGTACTTTGTGGAATATTTACAGAGAGATGGAGTTGGAGAATATCCCTTGCTATACTATTTCCTTTATTTATAATCGGAATGATATTTGTGGGATTTTTTATGCCAAGAAGTAAAACAAAAAATAGAATCATTATAAAAAGCAGCATAAAGGAATATGATAAAGGAGAAAATCTTCATATAAATAGAAGCAATAAAGAAGAATTATTTATTGTAAAATTACTAAAACAAAAGGGATATTTAACAATTATTTTAATTACTTTTATAGCTACATGCATTTCATGTAGTGGTAATTATATACCACTTTATGCACAGACAGTTTTAGGAGCAAACACTACCATTAGTGCTGTTGTTCTTGCTCCTTGCAATATCTTTGTTATGATATTATCGAGTGCCTCTGGCATATATATTTCAAAGAAAGGTTGTACAAAGACGATTTTTATATTGATGTCGGGCGCTATTTTGATAGGAACACTTATTTATGTAGTAACATTGTTTATATCAAGTTACTTTGTGATTATATTATCTACTGCAATAATTGGTATTGGAGTTGGAATACATCAAGTTGTTCCATTTGCTTTTGCACAGAGGCATTTAGATGATAAACTAATTGCAGAAGGAATATCATTTATTAGCTTTGTACAAGGCATTGCAGGAGTTATTGCAGGAATGATATATTCAGCAACAATGAGAAATGGAATAGCATTTTCATTGGCATTTACAATTGTTTATAGTGTTTCTTTAATATTAATTGCTATATTTAAATACAAAGTACCTCAAGGTGAAAAATAAGTATTTTATACTAATGAAGTTTTGCAGATGTTAGATATTAATAAAATAATTATATAGATAAAGAAAAGGGGAATAGAAAGATGAATCAAAAGGAAAGAATGCTAGCAGGATTACCATATAAAGCTTGGTTAGATGGACTTAGTGAAGAAAGAATGGAAAATAAGCTAAAAATACATGAATATAATTTACTTAGTCCAGATGAAATGAATAGAATGGAGGACCTTATTAAAGATATTTTAGGTAAGACTGGTGATAAAGTTTGTATAGAGCAGCCATTTCACTGTGATTATGGTAAAAATATTGAAGTAGGCAATAACTTTTTTGCTAATTATAACTGCACGATATTAGATGTAGGAAAGGTAATAATAGGTGAGAATGTTTTGTTTGCACCTAATGTATCAATTTATACTGCTGGGCATCCAATTCATCCAGAGTCAAGAAATTCAGGTTATGAGTATGGAATTGACGTTATAATTGGTGATAATGTGTGGGTAGGGGGAAGTGTTGTAATAAATCCAGGTGTTAAAATTGGAAATAATGTTGTAATTGGTTCTGGAAGTGTAGTTACTAAAGACATTCCAGATAATGTGATAGCGGTAGGAAATCCATGTAGGGTTGTGCGTGAGATTACTGAAGAAGATCGTAAATATTATTATAAAAACAATGAGTTTGATGTTGATGATTACAACGTTTAATTAAATTTAATATATTAGCGTAGAAATTTAGAGTTAATACTAAAGGTAAAGGAAGTGTAAATATGAAAATTGAACATGTGGCTATATGGACTAAGGATATAGAAAAATTAAGAGACTTTTATGTTACTTATTTTGAAGGAGTTGCTGGAGATAAATATATTAATCATAAAAAACAATTTGAATCATATTTTATTAAATTTGATTCAGGAGCAAGACTTGAAGTTATGCAGATGCCAACAATTCCTTCAAATTTAAATGATACTATTAATCAATATATTGGGTTAATTCATATTGCCATTTCTGTAGGCAGTGTTAAAAAAGTTAATAATCTTACTGAGTCATTAAGGAATGCAGGTTATGAGGTAGTAAGTGAACCTCGTTATACTGGAGATGGATATTATGAAAGTTGTATTTTGGATCCAGATGGGAATAGAATAGAAATAACTGAGTAAGACTAATAACTTTAGGAGATATAATAATATAAAGAATATTTTACAGATGTAGTTTTCAATAAAAATATGTGTTTATTTTTTAGTGAAAATTGATATAATATAAGTAAGATTCTAAATCTATGATTTATTCAGTAAAACTTGCATATAGTGTAAGGAAATAGTATAAAAATGAAAATAGTGAAAAACATACTGCAATATGCTTTTCACTATAGTATATAATTCTAGTTGCTTAGGCAACTGGCATCACTAAGATTTTTATTTAAAAAATAGTAGCCTTCCAATTGAACCTGGGGCTACTATTTTTTTGAGATTTTTTCTATAAGAACCACTATCAATGTTAACAGCGATATTAAGAATAATCCACCTTGAAATAGTAATGTTAAAATGTCATTACTGATAAGTATCACCTCCCTTCAAAAAAGAGGTAAGTGATACCAGTAGCCCACAAAACTATTGAATTATACATGGAAATTATATCATAATATTTAAAAGGTTTCCATATAGATGGCGGTAAGAATATATAAAAATCTATTATTGTAAATGTTAATTTCTGAAATCATTGTAAATAAAAAGCTGAACAACATCATACAAGAACTATTTTAATTTCTATGATATTCTTAGAAAACAGACATAAGGAAAGGAGGAAAATAGATGTTAAACGAAGTTAGGAATGTTTGTTTTGATACAGAGCTAAGCATAGAGGCTTATAACTTTAAAGGTATCATGCAGAAGTTTCCAAATCACTTTCACGACTACTATGTCATTGGATTTATTGAGAATGGGAAAAGATATTTGTCTTGCAAAAATAAGCAGTACATTATAGAAACAGGGGATTTAATAGTGTTCAATCCTGGTGATATTCATACATGCGAACAAATTGATGACAGGACGCTTGATTATAGGTGCATTAATATTAAAAAAGATGTTATGAAAAAAATCACATTTGAAATAACAGGAAAAGAATATCTGCCTAATTTTATGGAATTTGTTTTATTCCGTAATGAACTTACATCTTCTTTAAAAGAGTTACATCTTATGATAATGGAGGAGGAGAAGGATTTAAAAAAAGAGGAATTGTTTCTATTCATAATTGAGCAATTGATAAGGGAATATTCAAATCCAGTTTCTGAAATGACTATACAGGAAGCTAGTGCAGAAATTAAGACAGTGTGCGATTATCTAGAAAATAATTATATGGAAAATATAACATTAAATCAATTAAGCAATTTAACTGGATTAAGTAAATATTATTTGTTACACTCTTTTACTAAACAAAAGGGAATATCACCATATAATTATCTTCAAACAATTCGTATTGGCAAGGCGAAAAAAATGCTGGAACAAGGAGTTGCTCCAATAGACGTAGCATTCAAAACAGGATTCACAGACCAAAGTCATTTTACAAACTTTTTTAAAAAGTTAATTGGATTAACGCCAAAGCAATATATGAATATTTTTATTAATAGATGTAGGAGTAAAGAAAATGAGTAGTAATAAAATTAAAGCAGGACATTTATCAGCAGTTATGACAATATTAATTTGGGGGACAACCTTCATTTCAACTAAAGTATTATTAAAAGATTTTACACCAATTGAAATTTTAATCTTTAGATTTGTAATTGGATATCTTACATTGCTTTGCATATGCCCATATCATATTAAAAAGGTTGAATTTAAACAAGAACTTTATTTTGCAGCAGCTGGATTAGCAGGAGTAACCTTGTATTTCCTTTGTGAAAATATCGCATTGAGCTATACCCTTGCAACTAATGTAGGTGTAATTATTTCAATTGCTCCATTTTTTACAGCTGTTTTTGCCAATCTGTTTTTAGATAATGAAAAGTTAACATCATACTTTTTTATTGGACTTACAATAGCAATAATAGGGATACTTCTTATAGAGTTTAACGGAAAATTTGTTTTAAAATTAAATCCATTTGGTGATATATTAGCAATACTTGCTGCTATTTTATGGGCGGTTTATTCTGTTGTCATGAAGAAAATTAGTCAATTTCAATATAATACCATTATCTGTACTCGCAAAGTATTTTTCTATGGATTAATTTTTATGATACCTGCCATATTTATTTGTGATTTTAAGCTTCAATTATATAGATTTACTAATGTATCAAATCTAATGAACATCTTATATCTAGGTTTTGGAGCATCTGCATTATGCTTTGTAACTTGGAATTGGTCAGTTAAGATTTTGGGAGTAGTGAAAACAAGCATATATATTTATATGGTACCTGTAATAACGGCTGCTTCATCTGCTGTTATTTTACATGAGAACATAACCTTTATTTCAATTATAGGAATTATTTTAACATTATTAGGGCTCTTTATTTCTGATGGAAAACAGATTATAAGATTTAGGAGA
Source organism: Clostridium sp. MF28 (assembly GCF_002969175.1). NCBI lineage: Bacteria > Bacillati > Bacillota > Clostridia > Eubacteriales > Clostridiaceae > Clostridium > Clostridium sp. MF28. The sequence continues at coordinate 1,223,567 of NZ_CP014331.1, read as the reverse complement.
AAAGTAGAAACTGAGACAACAGCATAATCCTTATTTCGGAGAGCTATATGCATAAGTTTGGAACTTAGTTGTGACATCTATGCAGATAAACATATTTATAAAGTTGCTAAGACTTTAAGTTCGTATCTTCACTAGAAATCATAAATATATTTGTGGAGAAAACATTTGAAAATGAGCTATTAAAGGTTCTTAGCTGTAGGTTGTTCCATTTTAGCTTGTGAAGTGAGAGTACAAAATTTTATTTTGGGTTCTCGAACTTCCTCAGCGAATGTAATGAGTCGAGCTCCCCTAGGAAAGTTGGAGCATGCTAAAATGGATACAACCTGCTGCTTATAAGCTTCAGCGATATTTTCATAGCTTTTCGGAACAAAATATTTATGATTTCGGTAAGTTACCACATAAATTTAGTTTTAGAGTTGGATATCTACATGAAATTATATTTACATGCTTGTATAATAGTGGTACAATTTAATTCCTCAATATATAGTAATATATTGGAATTTTAAAGAAAGGTTTGGTAATGAAATATGATAGATGCAAAAGTATTGATAGAAAAAGCATTTGAGGCACAAAAGTTTTGTTATACTCCATACTCTAATTTTAATGTAGGTGCGGCTTTACTTTGTGATGATGGAACAATATATCAGGGCTGCAATATAGAAAATGCAGCATTTACACCAACAAACTGTGCAGAAAGAACAGCTTTCTTTAAAGCAATTTCTGAAGGGAAAAAAGAATTTACTGCAATAGCAGTAGTAGGAAATAAAAAAGGGGTGAAACCTGGCGAAGGAGATTTTTGTGCACCTTGTGCAGTATGTAGGCAAGTTATGGCAGAGTTCTGTGATCTAAAGACTTTTAAAATAATTATTGCTAAAAGCACAGAAGAATATTTAGAACATACATTAGAAGAACTTCTACCTTTAGCATTCACTGGTAAAAATTTGAAATAGATTATTAATAGTATAGATAAGTTATAAATAATATAGTTCATTCTTTATTTTTAATGAAATATGTATTAGAACTGCAAAATAATTATTTATATATAAAGCTGTACCCAACAGAGAATATAAGTTTTCTGTTGGGTTTATTTTATTGCTTAATATTTGATTTTTAACCGATTCTTTGATTATTATATAAGATATATTTTCTCCAATCGCAGCTAAGCTTAACAATTCAAAATTAAAAATAGAATTTAATAATTTAGCATTAAAATACGTTTGAAATACAGATTACAAGAAATAAGACAAGTTATAAAATAGTAGAGCCAATTAGTGGAGCTACTATTTTATAATTTATGTAACATGGAATATTTAATAAATGGTTCGATATAACTATTATGCATTAAGCTTTAAAGAGTATATTAAACTCGTAGTGTTTGTAATTATTTTTATTATTATGTAAAAAGTGGTATAATACGAGGATGGTCATGCTTATTATGATAAACGGGGGAATAGTATGAATATACCAATAATAAGAATAAAAAATTTAGTGAAAAAATATGATGATAGATTGATTTTTGATGATGTAAGTTTAGATATAATGAAAGGCGAAAGTATTGCTTTAACAGGGCATAATGGTATGGGAAAAAGCACATTAATAAAGATTTTGTGCGGTCTTACAAGAATAACTTCTGGAGAGGTTATTAGAGATAAAAATCTTAAATTTAATTATATTCCGGAAAATTTTTCACAGCTTAACATAAAAGCAGGTGAATATATTAAGTTAATAGGAGAGATAGAAGGAATATCAAAAGATGATTTTGTGAAGAAAACTAATTACTTATATAAGGAGTTTAACTTAGAAAATATGATAAACACTTCTATGAAAAACTTATCTAAAGGAACTCTGCAGAAGATTTCGGTAGTTCAGGCACTTTTGTCAAAACCAGATATTTTGTTATTAGATGAGCCATTATCTGGACAAGACAGTGATTCACAAAAAACGTTTATTAGAATGGTAAGAGAGCTTATAAAAGACGGCGTTACAGTAATAATGTCATGTCACGAAGTATTTTTAATAGATCAATTATCTAGTAGAATATTACAGGTTAAAGATTCTAAAATATTCGAAATTAAAAGGGCAGATATTAGCTCTGAGAAATATGCTTCAATGACTTTTTACAGAAAAGAAGCAGATAAATCCTTTGTAACTCCAAATATTAATGGGATCTACGAGTATCATGAAAATGAAGATTATATAGAATTCAAAACAAAAATAAGCGAAAGCAATAGGGTTTTAACAGAAATGATTAATAGTGGTTACACTTTAAAGTATTTTGAAAGGTAAAGGGAACGTAACTTATGTTAATATCAGTATTAAAATATAATTTTAAAATGTACATGAAGTCTCACAAATATATAATGCCTTTTTTTATTTTTATAATATATATGGTAATGGCTTATTCCATAAGATTACTTGATATTGTAGGCAGCATGGTATCTTCAGCAGCCTTTCTCTTTGCCTTAATGACATGGATTGGTTTTACTTATTGCAGCAATATAGAATTAATTGCGGAAGAAGTTTTAATATTAAAATTAAAGAGCCATACACGCTATTGGGTATCTAAAATTATTTTTATGGGTGTAGTAGGAGTATTTTTTTCTATATTATCTGTTGGACTTCCTATTATTTATAATTTAATTTGTAATGTTTTTAAATATCCTGTTACATTCAGCGATATAGTTGTTTCATTTATTATCCACATGTTTTTATCAATAATAGGAGCATTAATTGGTATGTTATTACAACCAAGAATAATATCAAATAGAAAAATGGCAATACTAGGTGCAATCTTTATTGTATTAATGAGCATAATTAAAGGACCAGTAATTAATGAGGTTCCATATTCAAAATATGTGATGTGGATTTTTCCTCCTATAAATGAAGTTTCAACAGCATATTTAGATCTTATGCATTTTAATATAGCTAATTTAATTATGCCATTAATTATTATGATAATTTATATTTTTATAGAGAGTTTTATATTAATAAAGAGAATGAAAAAAGTATTATTTTAAGATGAGGTGAAAAATATGCTAATAAATACAGAGAGATTAATTATTCGTGATTTTCAACATAAAGATAAAGAAAATTTAATGAAAATCATATGGCAAAAAGATGTAATAAGGTTTATGAAAGACTGGTCTGAAAATAGCACTGTTAAAGGAAGGCTTTCAGGCTATATTGATTGGCTTAAGACACAAAAGGATTCAAAGGATATTTATGAAAATAAAAGATATGCTGTGACATTAAAGGAAACAGATGAGTTAATTGGCATGGTTGGAATGGGATTAGAAGATACACTAAATGAAGTTGAAATGGCATATTTTATAGATGAAGATCATGCTGGAAATGGATATGCAACAGAAGCACTAAGAGCATTGTATGAATGGTGCATAAGCGTATCAGACATTCCATATATGATTCTTACTATCGATTGTGAAAATATCGCGTCATGTAAAGTGGCAGAAAAAGCGCAATTTAAATTGTTTGAGAAAAGAACTCCAATTGGTCACAAACAACCTAATATGGAGAGCGATAGTTACTTCTACTATCGCAAATATCGTTAAAGTTTTGATGATTCTTATTGTAATTAATTATTTTAACTTTGTATAGAAAGATAATTAGAAGGGGTATGAAACAAATATGCAATTCTATAATATTATTGAAAATTTAAAATTAATATATAGAGAAGTTGTATTATTATTGAATAAATATGATTGCTACATAAGGAGCTGTGTTTATATGTAAAAATATCATTAAAGGAGTAAAATTAAAATGGCAGGAAAAGTAGAGGAATACTTAGATAGTCTAGGAATTAAAAATGTTAATAGAGAGAAAGATTATAAACTGAATTTAAGAAAAGAAACTCAAAATTTCATAATTTGTTATACTCAATTTGATAAGAAATGCATAGATAAAGTGTATAATGTCCTTGAAGATAACTATAATAGGATTACTAATAACTTAAATAAGCAGCTTAACGAAAAATTAACTATAGAAATACACCCAGACCATAATGAACTTCATATGGCATTAGGATTTCCAAATGCGCCTGACTGGGTGAGAGGCGGAATTGGGGTGGGTAAAATTGTAATAGCATCACCTTTAAATCCACCACCAGGTTCTGATTTTTATAACGTATTAAATACAGCGGTTCACGAATTTGTACACATGATAGTAAATAAGATAAATGATAATACACCTAGATGGCTAAATGAAGGAATAGCGTGTTATGAAGCAAAAGACAATAATGAAAACTGGATAATAAAAACTGTCAAAAATGGATTAGAAAATAATATTATTCCTACATTTAAAGAACTAGATACAGGAGCGGATTTTGAAACCTTTTTTGCACGTAATGGATATCAATACTCATATACCATAGTAGAATCAATAATTAAACTATTTGGATATGAAAAGTTACGCAATTTAATAAAGCAACCCAATAGTATTGTAGAGATTTTTGGAATGACAGAAGAGGAGCTTCAAGATAAATGGATTGATTATATAAAAGTCAATTACCTGCAAAGTTAGTATAAATAAGAATTTATTTTTAGGAGATACAATGAAAATAAGAGAAGAATATACGTGTCCTTTAGAACTAGTACACGATATGATTAAAGGAAAATGGAAATCTATTATATTATGGCGATTGCGATTAGCCCCTACATCATTGGCTAAATTAGAAAGAGATATTGATGGAATTAATCAAAAAATGCTATTAGAGCAATTAAAAGAATTAATTGATTATGGGTTTGTGGAAAAGAAATCATTTGATGGTTATCCTCTTCGTGTGGAATACTCTTTAACAATAGATATGGGAATGAAGATTATAGATGCCCTAAAAATCATGCAATCTATTGGAATTGATTACTTAAAGGAACATGGTATGGAAAAGACATTGATTGAAAAAAAGGTTATTCCAGAGTAATACCCACAAAAAAGTTAGTAATTTACGTTATAAAAGCTCTTTGCTATAATTTGCCTATAAATAATAGCTTTGGGGGTAATATATGATAGCAACAAGTGCAGGTATTATAAATGGGATTATTCAAGATCAATATGGTAGTCGTGGAGAACATTTTAATGAGAATGGAGTCCCAACTTTTTCTCTTCCATTAAAAATTGCAAATGCTCCAGTAAATACTGCTTCATTTGCAATAGTATTAGAAGATAAAGATGCCTATCCAGTAACAGGAGGTTTTGCTTGGATACATTGGCTTGCAGCCAATATTACAAGGAGTGAATTGAAAGATAATGAGAGCCAGACAGCAGGGGATTTTATACAAGGCACAAATAGCTGGACTAGCTTGCAGGGTAATCAGCAATCAAAAGAACTTTCTTGTTATTATGGTGGTATGACACCACCAGATAAAGCACATGTTTATGAGTTTCATGTTTTTGCTTTAGATAAACTGCTAAATCTAAAAAAAGGATTTTTATTAAATGAATTATATCATGAAATGGATGGACATATTTTGGAGCGATATACTCTAAAGGGAATTTATAAGAATTAGTAAGTATAGAAATATAAGTGATATTGCTTTGCTGAAGTGAATATGCAATTTAGACAAAATATTGGAGGATAAATTAGAAATGACAATATTAGAGAGTGATAGATTGATTTTAAGACCTTGGAAAAATTCTGATTTAGATGATTTACATGAATTTATGTCAAATGAAAAAGTTGCAAATTTAGCAGGCTTTAGTGTGAAGAACAACAAAGAAGAGAGCCTAAAGATTTTGAAGCAATTTATCATAGATTCTTCCGATTCATTATGGGCAGTTGAATTAAAAAATATTAATAAAGTAATTGGATGGATTGAATTACATAAATATTCAGAAGGAATATATATAAATTCAAAAGAAATAGGATGTGTTTTATCACAAAAATATTGGGGGCAAGGTTTAATGCCAGAAGCGCTTAGACAAGTTCTTAGTTATGGATTTAATGAAGAAGAGCTTGATTCTATTGTGTGTTCTCATTTTGTAAACAATAATCAGTCTAAGAGAGCAATTGAAAAGTCTGGATTTAAGTATGCTAAAGCGAATGATAATAAAGTTTATTACTGCTTGAACAAAAGCGATTTTTAATTATACTTTATATTTCCAGAGTCATTAAGTATTAAAAATATATAATATATTGCCACAATATGATAAAATATTAGAGAATTTTGTTACTTGAGGTGATTTGATGGTAAAATGGAAGGCGGATTATGAAGTTGGGGTAAAACTCATTGATGAGCAGCATGAAAAATTATTTGAGATTGCGGATCGTGCTTATAAATTATTAACAAATGATTTTATACTTGATAAGTATGATAGAATTACTGAAATACTTGGGGAATTAAAAGAGTATACTATATTTCATTTTAAATCTGAAGAGGAATATATGTTGAGTGTAGGATATAAAAAATTCTTATCACATAAAGTAATACATGAAGATTTTATAAAATCTATTGATAATATTGATTTACACGAAATAGATTTAAATCAAGATGAGTCAGTAAAGAAGATATTAGAATTTGTTGTAGATTGGATAGATAAGCATATTTTAAATGAAGATAAGTTTATAGTAGAGAATTAATAAGAATATTTTAGCTGTTAAGCTAGTGTTCAGAAAACTATATTATAATAAATCTTGTAAAAAAGTTTTAATTAGTATACCTTAGTTAATTTTGCAGCCACTAGTTGGCTGTATTTTTTATTCTTCAGAAATTTATGATAAAGTAAAATATATAGAAAATTTATAGAAAAGCATATTCAAGTAGGTTCTATGTAGAAAAAGAATAAAAAAGAAAATATATTCGCCTGCCAAATTTTTCTCACATGCGTTCGAAAAGGCAGATGCGTAAAAAATCTACACCTATGAAAAGAGTGCGAAGCACAATACGGAACTTAACTAAAATCGCATGCGATTTTTTGTCGTAATTTTTGTTACGAAAAAGTAAAAGTAATTATATAAATTTACGAATATAGCCATATAGATAATTTGAAATAAAATTTATGGGGTGGTTTATATGGAAATAAAATTAAATGAGATTGAAATGTTAACAATATTACAAGCATTAGAAGTTCTACATGATCAAGCTACAGAATATAAAGACCTTATATATGAGGATAATAAAGATTTTCTAGTGGATATAAATAAAACTAGAATGGTACATAATAAGTTATTAGTTCAAGCTAAAAATGAAGGGATAATTAAGAAAAAAGTCAGCTTGATTTAAAAGAAGAGATGAAGGCAGGTTAAACAGAGGTGTTTAATCTGCCTTTCATTATATTAATTAAAATAAAAGTACTTTAGGATAAATAATTTCTATTTATAGTGAGATATATCTCCGTATAATAGTATTTTTGGCACTCCATTTTCTACGTGTATTTTTGAAAGGCTAGCTGATTCTATATCTGGATTTTCACAAATATCACAAATATTTTGACTCATGAAATGTGACATAATAACTTTTAAGGTAATTCTATGTGTAACAATAACAATACTTTTGCCTTGATTTAAATTAATAATTTCTTCAATTGAGGGTATGACCCTAGCTTTCAATTCTTCATAAGATTCTCCTTCATCAGTTGGAACATATACAGAAGGGTTATTCCAAAAATTTTCCCAAGTTTCGGGATATTTATTAATAATATCTGTTTGATTCATGCCCTCCCATTTTCCCATATGGATTTCTTTCAATTCTTTCCTTGCGTTTATAGGAATGTTTCGATTATGTTGGATGATTTTAGCCGTATCATAAGCGCGTTTACTTTCACTAGAGTATATTAAATCAACTTTTTCATTAATAAGTCTATCACGCAATTTTTTAGCTTGAGATATGCCAAATTCAGTTAAAGGGGAATCTTTATGGCCTTGCATTCGTTTTTCTAGATTCCATTTTGTTTGTCCATGTCTAATTAAATATAAAATAGTCTGTCCCATAGTTCACTCCTAAATATTTTATTATAAAAAATGCCGGCGATAATTTATAAAAAGAGTATATCAAAACAAAATCTATATGTATAATATATGTTATTATTATATTCATAAATAAAATATATGAATGGAGAAAATATGAATTTACATGGATTAAGATTGTTTTATATAGTAGCTAAAGTAGGAAGTGTAACAGTTGCAGCAGAGCAATTAAAAATCAGTCAACCAGCAATTACAGCACAAATTAAAAAGTTTGAAAGAGAAAATGATATTACATTATTCTTACCACAGGGCAGAGGCATTTGTTTAAGTGAAATAGGTGAACAATTGGTAAAAGAAGCAGATGCAGTTTTTAAAATAGAAAATAGAATGGAATCATTAATAGATAATTATAAAAAAGGCAAAAATGGTACATTAAAAATAGCAGGAAATTATCTTTCAACAAATTTTCTAATACCAATGTGGGCGGCTAAATTGAAGAAAGAGAATAAAGATATAAATGTTGAGATTAATACATTAAATACTGAAGAAGCCATTGACCATCTTATCTCATATAAAGTAGATGTTGCAGTTTTAGGGAGTGGAGCAATGAAATATATAGATAGAATTGATACCATTAAAATAATGGATGATGATTTATGGTTTGTAGCTTCACCAAATCATAAATATGCAAACAAAAAGGTTAGTATAAATGATATTATGTTAGAACCATTTATAATGCGGGAAAAAGGAAGTTATGCTAGAGTACTTTTGGAATCACTTTGCCACATTAGCAGCATTAAAGTTCCTGACATAGCTCTTGAATTTAATGGGCTACATGAAACTCTTATGGCATCTACGTCTGGATATGGTGTGAGTTTTTGTTCATCAATTGCTGCTAAAGAATTTATTGATATGGGAAAGTTAACTAGAATTTATGTAGATAATGTTGATCTAAAAAATGAAATTGTTATTTGTACGCGTAAGAATGAAAAGATATCTAATTTAACTGAGAAGTTTATTTCTGCCATTAATAATTAAATGCTTAATAAAAATTAAACTATATTTAAAGTTGAGATTATATATATGTTGCAATTCACGATGCACATTTCACAATTAAGGCTAAAATTCTTGCAATATTTTTAGAATCATTATGAAGGATTATTTTGTCAATATATATTATAAATTTAATGTATTATTGCTGTGGTATAAGTATCCTAATATTAATTAATATAAGTAAACTTCCCACTAAATGCCTAGTATAAATATTTTTACTGAAATATAAAATAAGATGTATTTAATTATGAGATTTAAATCTACAAATAAATATATTAAATTTATATGTTATTCAGATAAAGAATTATACGGAGGATAAAAATGAAAAGATTCAATGTTATATTACATAATATAATTATTACATTTATGATAACAATTATTATGTTATCTTGTACTAGAGAAATAGCTAATGCGAGCCAAATTTTCAGTAAAGACAGACCAATCAATGTTGCAGTATTATTATATAGCTTTGATGATATTTATATATCATTAATACGTCAAAACTTAGAAGAAATTCAAAAGGAGAATGAAGGAAAAATAAAATTTACTTTTTATGATGGCAAAAATGATCAATCAGTACAAAATTCAAGAATAGATGAATTAATTAAAAAAAGAGGTGTTGATCTATTCTTGGTAAATTTAGTTACAACACATAGCACACAAGAAGTTGTTGAGAAGGTTAAAAGAGTAAATATTCCGATAATTTTATTTAGCAGAGAGCCTGCTGCTATTGACTCCATAAAATCCTATAATAAGTGCTGTTATGTTGGAACTAGGGTAGAAGAAGCTGGATTATTGCAAGGAGGAATTATTTCTAATCTATGGAATGAGAAAAAATCATTTATAGATAAAAATAAAGATAATGTACTGCAATATATTATGTTAATGGGGCAGGAAAATAATTTAGATTCAGTTAAAGAAACCGAGTATTCTATTCTAAAAGTTAATAATTCTAAAATAAAAACTCAAGAACTTGCAGTAAGAGCCTGTAATTGGAATGAAGATGAGGCTAAAGAAGTTATTAAAGCATTATTTTTACAATATGGGAATAGGATTGAAGCAATATTTGCGAATAATGATCCTATGGCTATAGGCGCTATTAAAGCATTACAAGAATATGGTTATAATAAAGGAGAAAACACGCCAACAATACCGGTAGTTGGAATTGAGGCAATACCAGAAGCCAGAGAATTAATTGATACTGGCATGATGACTGGTTCCGTATTTCAAGACCCATCAGAGGTTGCTAAAGTTCTTTACAATGTTGGAATGAACTATGTTTATAACAGAAATCCATTATATGGTACAAATTACGAATTTGATGAAACAGGAATCTCAGTCCGTCTTCCTTATCAGGAATATTTGGGTAAGTAATAATGATACGTATTATGCAAAACATGTATGAGTTTAAGGTAAATCAGTTATAATAATCGTGGATAAATTAAACATATTAAAAATTATTAAAGGTAGATTGGGTAGGAATACTTAATCTATTTTTTGTTTTTAATAATTGGAGAAAAGCAGTAGATAAAAAACTACTGCTATATATTATATTTAAACTAACTGCAGAAAGTAGTGAAGGTACCATGATCAGATTGCAAATTAAATATGAGAAATATTCTCTATATTATATACTATATAAAATTATGAGAAAATAGTTACTTTAGATAGAAATAAAAATAAAAAGATTTAATTTAATATTGAATAAGATAATTATTATATTATTAGAAATATTTGAATAAGCAATGATAATGTCGTTATAATAATTATTTCGTGGTGATTAAATAGTAGCATGTTTATTAGCTATGTTATAATTGATTTAATATGGAATATGATTATGCAGCAAATTCATGAGTAAATCATAGTATTTCAAAAAGGGTTATAATGGGAGAAGAATTTTGTAATGTATAATCGTGCTTTGTGTTCTATTCATGCTTGTAATAAAAGAGAACTTGATAAGAGACCTAAAAATTGTCCGAGTCTTGATAAAAAAATAGAAGAAATTAATGAAGTCTACAAAGAAAAAGATAATCTTTATATAACTGTAATTTAATATAATTGCTTAGATAGAGGTGGATAATGAAAACAGTAGTAATCTATAAATCTAAAACAGGCTTTACAAAAAAATATGCGAAGTGGATTGCAGAAGAGCTATCAGCAGATGAAAAAGGAATGCTTGCTATTTATGATAAACCAATAGATTTTACAGATAAGAAGAATATAGGGAAAATAATAGCTTATGTTAATTCGTGAGAGTAAATAAATATAAGTAACTGTAGATTTATGATTCAAGTAAAAGTATTAAATTTAGGAGATTAGTATGGATGTAATAAGAGCAATAGAAGAGCGTAGAAGTATACGAAAGTTTAAAGATAATGGAGTACCAAAAGAAATAATAGAAAAGATCTTAGAATTAGCAACTAAAGCACCGTCAGGAAAGAATCGTCAACCATGGAAGTTTGTTGTTGCACAGGATAGCACAAAAGATGAGATGGTAAGAATTATGGAGAATTCACACATCAGAATAAAAAAGAGAATAAATCTACTGGCAGCTTGAAATTAAGTATGAATTCAATTAATGAAGCATCGGCAGTAATATTAGTATTTAACACTTTTTCTAATTTTGAAGAAGATTATAACCATCATAGATTACTTACTGATACTCAATCAATTGGGGCTGCAATACAAACACTACTTTTAGCAGCACAGGATTTTAAATTAGGAACTCTTTGGATTTGCGACATATTTTATTGTGACAGAGAAATATGCTCATGGTTAAATTGCAAAGATGAACTTGTAGCAGCAGTAGCAATTGGATATCCAGATCAATCACCATATCCAAGGCCACGAAAGCCATTAGAAGAGGTTGTAAGATGGATATAAATTTTGTGGGGCTAAGTAATAAGTGATTCTACGGTTATCTAAAAAATAATAAGTTAATATTTACAAATATGTTACAATTAGCTTATAAGGTTTCTATTGAATTATAATTAGTTTCTATAATGTTTTCATTTACCTTTTTAGGGGAGAAGAGTATTGGTGAAAATATATTGGCGGCTATCGGAATAAGGTTTCCAGTTATGGTTATTTCAATGATTCTATTTATTATTTCAGCTTTTATAGGTCATAAATACATAGAAAATTATGGAGCAAAGGTTGGAAGAAACATATTGGAGGTAGAAAATGATTAAATACGAAATTCCTGAGAATTTAAAAGCACGTGAAAATATAATAAAAAGAACTTTTAGGTATAGTAACGAGATAACTTTCAAATGTGAAGAAACAAAACCATGGGATAGTAAACTAGGAGGATGTCCTTATCTTAAAAATATTGAAGAGTACCCATTAGATGAAGATGGAGAACCTATGATATTTTTAGCACAGCTAAATCTATCAGAAATTAAAAATTTGAATGATCTACCAGAGAAAGGACTATTGCAGTTTTTTATTGTAAATGATGATATGTTTGGCTTAGAAAGCCCTATTGTCGTAAGGTATATAGAAAAATATGAAGAAGATGAAACGCAATTAATAAAGGAAAATCCTTATGAAAATAGTGAAGAATATAAAGAAGGCCTTCCTTTTTTAAATAATGGAAAAATGCATTTTGAAATAAGAGAGATGCCTATGTCTTCTTCGTTAGAGCTGTTTGAAACGACTTATAAGAATGAACTTTCAGAAGAAGAGTATGAGAAGCTGAGTGACGATTGCTATAGCTGTGACAGCAGAGTTGGAGGTTATCCATATTTTGTACAAAATGATTACCTAGGTTTTAGTGATGAGGATTTTCTTTTATTGCAGTTGGATATAGATGATGAGTGTGGAATTATGTTTGGAGATTCTGGAAATTGTGTTTTTTCTATTCCTAAGAATGCTTTGAAGGACAAGGATTTTTCGAAAGTAGTATATGATTGGCAATGCTGCTAGGTTATGAAAGATATATAAATAATGTTTTTACAAACTAGCTAATGATATAAGCAGCAGCAACAATATCTATAATATTCCATATAAATTTCACAGAGAATGTATATTATTTAGTTGTATTTTAAAATTTAAACAGAAATGTATTTTTCCACAGCAGGGAAGGGTATTCACTCTAAAAAATAGTGATGGTTATGAATTTAATAATGTACTATGTCCTGATGGAACAGATAATTTTCTTTCGTTAGAAGGAGACAAGACTACGAATATTCAGCTTGCCAATACAGATACTTCTAACGCAAAACAAGCCGCTATCTTAGGCAATGGAGTTAATGGGGATGCTGTCAAAATTGAATAGCATTATTCATTGACTTACAACAAATTTTTATATATAATTTATTTAAAAAATAAATTAGAGCTTATACTTTCATCACCGGATGATTGTATTATAAGGCATACAAAAGCCAGCCGTAGGTACGGTGTGTTTTCACACTATAAGGTTAGCTTTTGGATGCCTTTTGTTTTGAAGGGGAGGTCATAAAATGATAATTAAAGAGTATAACTATTTACCAGAAGAGGCTAAAAAAATAAGAGTAGAAGTGTTTGTAAAAGAGCAGGGCTTTGTTGAAGAGTTTGATGAAATTGATGGAATTGCTAAGCACATTGTTATGTATGACGGCGAACAGCCAATTTCAACCTGTAGAATCTATTTTAATAGTAAGAAAGAGTCATTTATCATAGGAAGAGTTGCTGTTGTAAAGGAATGGCGAGGGAAAAATATTGGGGCAAAAATCCTTAATGCTGCAGAAGATAGCATTGCTCGGGAAGGTGGAAAAAACGTAATGTTATCAGGACAGGCACGAGTTGCAGAATTTTATGAAAAACAAGGGTATGAAAAGCAGGGAGAACCTTATTTAGAGGAAGATTGTCTACATATATTGATGAGAAAGAATTTAGGTTAATATATGTACATGAAATAATCGCAATAAAAGGTGAAATAAACGAAAAGTAAGACGATTATACGATTCATACTAGAAGGTTATTGGGGAATGTAATCTTGCAATAATATACTATATGCTATTTAAGTTCAGATGTATAATTCATGAGAATACTTTGAAAGGGGCTTGATTCATGAATATTACATCTTTTCTTATTTACTGTATTATTGTTACAGTTACGCCTGGACCTACGAATATTGTAATATTGTCTACGGTAAATAATTGGGGGACAAAGAAGGCAATGGAGTATACATATGGAGCAACTATTGCGTTTGGTTTATTACTTATTATTTCAGCTATTTTAAATACTGCACTTATGGCGGTTTTGCCAAAAATTCTATGCATCATGCAGATAATCGGAAGTCTTTATATTCTCTATCTTGCTTATCAAATATGCAAGATGGATACATCAAAATCAACTGCAAAAGAAACGGCAACTTTTTTATCAGGGTTTCTTATGCAGTTTGTGAATCCAAAGGTCGTATTATTTACAATGACAGTAATTCCGAGTTTTGTTATGCCATACTATACTAAACTATCTACTTTAATGGTATTTGTTGCATATATAACAATTATTGGATTTGGTGCATTTATTACATGGGTACTTTTTGGTACAATCTTTAAGACATTTTTGCAGAAACATCAAAAAATTGTTAATATAATTATGGCATTATTTTTAGTTTATTCTGCAATAATAGTATCTGGTGTAGGTGAGCTGATTAAGGGGTGATTTATATGGATAAATTTATATATAAAAAATCAGCAGGTATTACCGCACTATCAGCAAGTTTTGCTGACTTTAAATATAAGAAGCACTGTCATAAAGAATATGCAATAGGTGTAACTTTGAGAGGCATTCAGCAGTATAACTTAGATGGTAGCTTGCAGTTATCTTATCAAAATGGTGTTATGCTTTTTAATCCTGAGCAGCCACATGACGGAATGGCACATGATGAGACAGGTCTTGATTATATTATGTTATATATTGAGCCAAAATTATTTTTAGAGAGTATTGAAAAAAAGGATATAGTCTGTTTTTCTTCTCCTATTATTTATAATTACAGACTTGAGCAGCAAATATTAAATCTTTCTAATGCAATATTAAGTGGAAAAGATGATGCATTGTGTAGTGAATTTTTTTTATCTTTTGCAGATAGTTTTGCACAAACGGATCTTTGTATAAGTTACAAGAAAGAAAATGATTTAATTAAAAAAGCAAAGAATATGATTTATTATAACTTAGAGAATGTATTAAGGCTTGATGATATTTGTAGAGAGTTTAATATGTCAAAATTTCAGTTTATTAGATTATTTAAAGCTAATACTGGAATTTCGCCATATCAATATTTTCTTAACTGCAAAGTAGAAATGGCAAAAAAGTTAATAGAGAAAAATAGAGATGTTTATTCAGCGATAGCAGAATGTGATTTTGTTGATTTAACACATTTAAATAAGTATTTTAAAAGCATATATGGAATAACAGCATTTGAATATTTATCGTATTTATAAATTAAGGTGATTTTTTAGAATGATTTTTGCTAAACATGAAAAATGCCCCAATAAAGGGGCATTTTTATGTATGTGATAATTAATATTTTATCGTGCCCTAATATATCTTAAATAATACATAATATAAACATCACATATTTAGAATTAAATAGATCAAAAATGGAGTTTTGATTTGATTATGAAGACATTCTAGTTTGTGGATATTTCATAAAATTATTCATAGAAAAATAATAAAAGCCCCTAAAATAAGGGGCTAAAAAGTGAATGGATTAAAACAAAAAAGTAACTATGAATGAAGGGTAACCAAGAGAACAAAAAATAACACTCAAGAGGTTTCCTTTAATTATATGAAGGATAAGTTTAAATAATTCTAGATAGTAATAAATAATTCTTTAAATAAAAAAGACCCCAATAATGGAGTCAAAATGGATTTCGTAAATAATAACATAATGAGAAGCAATCATAGTATATGCGAGTTAAAAATAATTATTCATATGGGGGGAACATTAGGCCATATATTTAATAGAATCTACTTTTTACATATTGGTTTTTCCCACCATCCAAATGCGACTACTACCTTATCAATTGCTAAATTTGATGATTTTATAATTAGAGTATAGTTTCCACCTGGAGCTTCTATAAACTTTCCATCTTCCTCACCTACTAATGTTGTATTAGGAGGTACTATTCTTTCATATACATTAACTCCATCTTTAGGAACAATTCTAGTAGATTCAATAAATCTAATATCTACCTTGTTTTTGGGCATTGGCTTTAACGCAGTGTTGGTTGGAGAGGTCTTACGGGATACACAAGCTTTTTCAGGAAAACTAGTATTTAACCATATTTGGGCAGTTAAATAGTCATTAGATAAATTTGAAATAGTAAATACATTTGCATATAAATTGACATCTGAATTACGTGGATTTACCAAACCAGCCCAGGCATTTGAACCATTACCCACCCATAAAGTTTCTGTCTGGCCTACAAAGTATCTTCCTCTCATTGATTTATATAAAGAAATAGGAATGCTAACTACTTCTTGTAATTTAGCACTTTTATTATCTAGTATATAATTACTATTATTTTCTAACATAAATTACATCTCCTACGGATTAATTTTTATAAATATTACTATAGAGTTTCTTTATATATATAATATTCCGTAAATGCATAAAATGCTCATGTTATTAATAAAAGTAAGCTATAGCGCCGTAGATATAGTATATATTTTATAATTACTTTACCTGCGGCAATATTTAGTTCTATATTCAGAGGGAGAACAATTCCTGTACTTTTTAAATACTTTTCCAAAGTAACTTATGCCATTAAAACCTACATCGAGAGAAATATTAGAAATGGAATCCTTATTTTTTAGAAGTAGCTCTGCTGCTTTTGAAACTCTATATTCCATTAAGTATTCAAAAGGAGTTACTTTCAAAATTCTTTTAAAGCTTCGACAGCACTCACTTTTGCTGATATTTGCAGTTCTTGCGATACTATCTAGATCAATATTATCTGCATAATTCTTTTGAATATATTGCATTGCCATTTTCACACGTTCATCATCATTTGATGCTGAAGGTACAGTTCTTTTAATATCTTCCTTTATTTCTTTAATTAAGTTTAACCAAACAATACTTAAATAATTTTTCATTTCCAACTCATATCCATATGATTTTTCATGAGATAATATAAAAACTTGTTCCAGATGCGATAAGATTCTTTTTTGCCAAGGAACGTCAGGTTTTAAAGAGATAAATTTCAAATTATTACTCTCAATAATTGGAGATAGGTACTTTTTTTCAATAAGGGATTCTTCACTTCCTCCAATTAAAGTTGAATCAAAATCAATGGAAAACATCATACAATCGATATTTTCATATGGTTTAATTTGATGAAGTACATTTGAATTTATCATAATTCCTTCACCTGGAGATAATATTATTTCTTCATCTTCAATAAAAACTACTACTTTATCATAAAGTGAATATGAAAATTGTACTTCCTTATGCCAATGCCATCTTATATATCCATCTTCAAACAGATTAAATTTGTCAGTATAAATTGCTAGTGGAAAATCATGAGAACCATGTTTTACTGTTTCTTGCAAATTATCATTTACTTCTATTCTTGTTGCTTGCATATTTATCATCTCGCTAATATAGTTTTAATTTCTGACAATATATTAATTGTTTAATGCCATAAATAATAATAAAATTATTACATATTTGTTATATTAAATCAATATAATTGCAATTAGCTAAAATATATATTGCAAATGATTATATATGTCCAATTCATAATTCAAATTTCACAATTACGGCTAAAATTATTGTAATATTTTTAGAATTATGATGAAGAATTATTTTTGCAATATATATAAGTTAATTAAGAATAAATACAAAAAGGAGGAAGTATAGTGAACTTTCAGCCAAGGATAAAAGGAATAATCCTGGTAATCATAGGAGCCATGTTATGGGGAATATCAGGTACTGCTGCTCAATACTTATTTCAGAAAAAGGGATTTAGTCCAGAGTGGCTTGTTGTAATACGTTTATTATCATCGGGAATAATTTTATTATTATATACTTTTATGAAAGGTGAGCAAAATATATGGAAAGTATGGAAAAGTAAGAATGATGCTTTGAGTCTTATATTTTTTAGTATATTAGGCATGCTAGGTGTACAATATACATATTTTGCAGCCATTAAATATGGGAATGCAGCAACAGCAACAATACTTCAATATTCATCACCAGTAATAATTACTTGTTATTTAGCCATTCGTAATAAAAAAATTCCAAAGCTTAAAGAAATTATTGCTATTGGACTAGCAATGCTAGGGACATTTTTTATAATTACAAAGGGGAATATTCATAGTATATCTATTTCAAGGTTGGCATTGTTTTGGGGAATTGCAGCAGCATTTGCAGCAGCCTTTTATACTTTACAACCTCGCTTACTTCTTAGAAAATGGGGATCCATATTAGTAGTTGGGTGGGGGATGTTAATAGGAGGAATAGCCTTCAGCTTTATTGAGCAGCCATGGAATTGCACTGGAATTTGGTCTACTAATTCAATATTAGCTATTATATTTGTAGTATTATTTGGAACGTTAATTGCTTTTACTTGCTTTTTAGAAAGTTTAAATTATATAAAGCCGACAGAGTCAAGTATATTATCATCAGCTGAACCTTTATCGGCTGCTATATTATCTGTATTATGGTTACATGAAGAGCTTGGAATAGCACAATGGATTGGAACGGCATGTATTATAACTACAATTATAATTTTGTCTCGTATAAAGCAATAAAAAGTTGTTTCAATATAGAATGAAAATTAGTTCAATATATCAGCATATTAATACAAAATGCTTAAGTAGATTAATAGATAGCTGGATGACAATGAGTCAGCAGGTATTGATAAAATCATAAGTATACTCATTAAGAGAATTCTAAATTACCCGTAGTAACTATTATAATTATATCCCCATAATTTAGCGGTTTCATGATATATTTGCGAGAATTAGGTTCAAAACGAATTAGCTCCTGTATTAATTGAGTGCTATCAACTATAAGAAGTATGGCTCTACCAGAAGAATTATTTTCAACATTATAATCAATGCCTGCTGATAAGCCTGAGTCTTTTAAGGTATACAGCCCTTGAGTTAAAGTTTTACTAGCAGCAAAAGCATTTACTGTATTTATGCTAAGTAATAAGAATAAAAAAATAGAAAATATAACAATAAATTTTTTCATTATACTCGCCACCTTTCATAATTTATAGTATTTGAAAGCGGTGAAAATATATTCAAAATATATTATAGCAAGTTAAGAAAAATAAATTATTACAAAATTCTAATAACTGATTTAGAAAATTATAGCTTGTCATACAAATGACATATTCATCCTGTATTATAAATTTATAAGATAGTTAATCATTATTTACCCCTTATTAAATAGATGATAACAAGTATTTAGAATGATCTATTACACCCTAGTAGATTATTCTTTTTTTTCGCATTCATTTACTATGTAATTATAGTAGTGAGCTATAGCCATGTCCACTATAGTACTTACATAGGTATTTAAGTCAGGATGCCTGCTCTTTAATTCATTAACTTTTCTAACAGTAGAAGATCTAAGCATATAAGTTCGTTTAGTATCTAGGAATTCACCATCAATAGGTGGAGCCATGCCATTTGCTAATGAAACTTTTCTATTATCTGCAAGAATATTAGAATTAGATGCTTTAACATTTTGGGTAGATGCTGCTTCATCATCATCAAATGAAAAAGATGAAATGCACTTGCCAGAAATGACTGGTTCAGGTGTAAAACCAATTATTTCTTCATTCTCATCTGGAGCAAAATCATTTTTTGGTAGTTCATTTTGTTTTCTTTTACTCATAAGTGTTCTCCTTTACTAAATATCATAATAAATTTTTTGTACATTCTTTCTATAAATGATAAAAGAAATGCATGCTTCTAAATATAAAAGATCAAATGAAAGAATTCTGTTAATCAAATGAAAAATTTGAGCTCTAACTTTTTGCAGGATAACTTTTTTGAAGAGATCTTTTGAATTTTCATTTATCTCACTTAGGATATATGCAGAAATAGAGAATATTCTAATATTCTTCACAATATTTATTCTGAAGAATAAATACTCTAGAGAATAAATATTCTAAAGAATATTACCATATACGAATATATATTCTTCAGAATATGCTTGAAAAATGCGGCTTAAGAAGAGGTTAGTATTTAAATTAACAACTTCTAGTGGAGTATAATATATGGTTGGATTTTTTAGAAGGTAATAAAAAATATTTAAGGCAATAACAAACTAATATGAAAATAAATTTGGGAGGAGAGTAAATTAAAAAAGTATTAGTTGAACCATTTAGAATTTAGTTAGATAGTGATACTGTAATTAGATACAGTTTATCAGGATAATATTCTATAACTATAAATATATATAGCACATATGTTAACATTTTTATTTTATGGTTTGATTTAATAAGACATGTAATAAAAAATAAGAGGCTAATAAATAATTGAGAGTGAATTCTAATTTAATATTAAAACTTGGTTAAATAAAATAATTAAGTTTTAATATTAGATTATTTATTAAGCAGTTTGATTACTAAAATTTCAAATATAAACTTATTATTGAAAAGCATTATACTCAACGAGATAGAAATTTAAATATATTTATAAATTTATATTAATTTAGCGAAGAAAAAAGTCAAGGCGTGTGATACTGCTAAGTGATAGGTTTACAAATACGGTGAATTTGCGGAAAAAAATACAATATTCAGCACTTTATTTGAAAAAAATAAATTTTTATGTTGACAACCTATAATCATGTAACATATAATAAACAAGCAGATTAGTTGCGGGTATCGTATATCGGTAATACTCCAGCCTTCCAAGCTGGAAAGGTGGGTTCGATTCCCACTACCCGCTCCAAAAAAAATTAAAGAGTTTGCAACATAATAAATAATATGCGTTTTTAGCTCAGCTGGATAGAGCAACGCCCTTCTAAGGCGTGGGCCAGGGGTTCGAATCCCTTAAAACGCACCATATAATGGTGAACGTAGTTCAGTTGGTAGAGCGCCAGTTTGTGGCACTGGTTGTCGTGGGTTCGAGTCCCATCGTTCACCCCATGTAAAAATATTAGTAGGCTGCAAGGCAATTGATTTAGCTTAATTATTTGTAAAAGCATTCTATTATAATTATTATTCTGGTTCACTAGCTCAGTCGGTAGAGCACATGACTTTTAATCATGGTGTCCCGGGTTCGATTCCCGGGTGAGCCACCAAATTGTTTAACCTAAGGTAGAAAAGGTATAGTTAAATATACTTTGATGCTTTAGGTTTTTTATTATTTAGTAAAAATTATATCAAGTCAAATTTACAGATGACTTTGTAGGCAGAGGAAATATATAGCCCAAGAATTAGTTTTTTTGTATTATTTAAGTTTATGCTATCTCTTGTAAAGGTTAAGAAAAATGATAACTTAGAATTAAAATGCGAAAATTTGAAATTCATGACAGCATATATAATAAAAATAACAGCTCTAAGGTAAATGTTAACCTTAGAGCTGTTAGATTTTAATAATATACTGGGATGCTATTAAATATTTTTCTTAAAATAGTTTTCTTTTTCAAAACGGCTGTAGAGTAGCACATATCTTTAAAATAAGCATATTCCTTAACAGTATGATTTTTGTAGAATACAAAATTTATAAGTTCAATTTCTTCTTCACTTAGATTTTTAAGAGCTAAATTTAAATCTTCATAATCACAGATTTCACATAATGAAGCTTCGATAGATATTTCTTGTGAAGGAATATCTTCTTCAAAGTTATCATGATAACTTAAAGCATCATTACTATCAGTAGAACTTCTGAAATTCATTTTCCTAATTAAATCATTTACATTATTCTTTATTGCATTAGTAGCATAAGCAACAAACCTATGCTTCTCCAAATCGTACATGGAAACAGATTTAAAAAGTGATTTATAACATTCCTGCTGAATATCATAAATGCTATATCCATCAACAAAAGTTTTCTTTGAAATATTATAGATTAAAGGCTTAAACTCATCAGTTAATTTTTCTTTTGCGGTTTCATCATTATTTTTACATCTTCTCACCAGATTTTCAATATAATCAAAATTCATATGAACCTCCTTCCTCACTTAATGGCTGCAAAATAAATTGATTAATTTACATATGTTGTGTTCATTGTTAAGTTAATTTCTACATGTAGATATACGGCCGAGAATGTACATTTTGCATAAAAATAGAAAATAAATTATATTAATTTATTTTAGATTAGGTTGAAGTAAGATTTTTATTAGAAATATCAGTATTTTATGTGTGATTTATTCATCTAAATACAATAATGCATTTATGGAAAGTTTTGTAATATGAATATAGTAACTATACTGAAAAGTTTTTTATAAAAAAATATTGACATACTAATCATATAGTATTAATATGAATTAAACACATTGTTTCCCGTAGAAACAAAAAATGGAGGTCTAAGTGGATAATTTTAGCATTATACTAGATGAGATGATAGGAAGAATGTTTTTTATCAGCGGTGAACTTGAAAAAAGACCAAAAGATTATGGAAATTGTGGGGTTCCATTGCATATGTCAGATATACATATGATTGAAGCAATACAAAAAAATCAGAGTGCAAATACAACTGAGATTGCAAAAATTATGAATACTACAAAAAGTACTGTTTCAAAGATTACAAAACGCTTAGAAAAAGAAGGCATGATTAAGAAATATAAATTTCTAGATAATAAGAAGGAAATTTACTTCAAATTGACTGATCTAGGATTAAAAGCATTCAATGGGCATTATGAGTACCATATATCAAGAACACAATCGTTTGATAAAGAATTTGATAATTATACAGAAGAAGAAAAAAAGCTTATTGTAAATTTTCTGAAGAAATACACTGAAGAATTAGAACAATATTTAAAATGAATGTATTTTATGAAAATACTATATTAATTTAATATTTTGCTGACCAGAAAGACTGGAGGCTAAGTTTTGAAAAGAAAGATTATTGACTTTCTTTTTAAAACTTAGCCTTTTTTATATCTGATGGTTTCATACAGAAACAATTTTTATACTAAACTATAGAGCAAAATAAGGAGGAAATAAATGGATAGAATTGAAGAAAAAATTATAGAAATCATTGATAACAACAGAGAAGAAATAATAAAATTTGCACGAGATATTTATAGAAATCCAGAGTTAGGCTACAAGGAAGTAAAAACGTCTAAAAAGGTAGCAGAAATATTAGGCCGAAACACAGAAGTTTTAAAAAAGGATGTAGCTATTACAGGTATTAAAGGCTATTTAAAAAAGGTAAATACTAAAGAAATAAATGTAGCACTGATTGGAGAACTAGATGCTATAGTATGTCCAAGTCATACATTTGCAGATAAAGAAACTGGTGCAAGTCATTCTTGTGGTCATCATGCACAACTGGCTGGAATAATAGGAGCCTCAATAGCTTTGGCGAATGAAGAGATAAAGCAACATATAGATGGAAATGTCATATTTTTTGCAGTTCCTTCTGAGGAGTATGGAGAGATTGAATTTAAAAATTCATTAAAAGAAAAGGGATCGATACAATATGGTGGGGGAAAAAGTGAACTTATTAGAATTGGAGAATTTGATGATGTAGATATAGCAATTGCTCATCATTCAAGGCCAGATAAAGAAGCTGTAATAGTTGGTGATACAACAACTAATGGATTTGTATCTAAACTTATTAAGTATAAAGGCAAAGAAGCTCATGCAGCTGGAAGTCCTCAGTTAGGGATTAATGCATTAAATGCAGCTAATATCGGGTTAAATGCATTAGCTTATCAACGGGAAACTTTTAAGGATGAAGATTCAGTTAGAGTTCACCCAATAGTTACAAAAGGTGGAGATTTGGTTAATGTTATTCCAGGTGAAGTTACTATAGAAACTTTAGTCAGAGGGAAAACAATTGAAGCTATTTTAGATGCTAATAAGAAAGTTGACAGAAGTTTCAAAGCAGGGGCTCTTGCTATTGGAGCACAAATAGAAATAAAAACTTTTCCTGGGTATTTACCAGTAATACCTATTGAGCCATCTGAAATTATATTAGATGTTTCTAAGGAAGTTGTGAAAGAGGGGGCAGTTAAGAAAATAGATTCTGGTGCACACTTGGCAGGTTCTACTGATGTAGGAGATTTAACACATATTATTCCTGTATTAAAATTTGAAACAGGCGGAGTAGAAGGGGCATTGCATTCAGAAAATTTTAAAATAATAAATGAAGAAATTGCATATATAGCTACAGCTAAAATAATGGCGTTGACAGCTTATAGACTTTTAAAGGAAAAAGCTCATGAAGCTAAAAAAATTAAAAATACCTTTAAGCCCAAATTTACTGTAGATGAATATAGAGCTTATATGAATAGTCTTGAAAATACGATTAAGGAGGATTATAGAAATGAGTAATGAAAACATTGAAAAAGATTATGCTATAGAGCAGGTTAGAACAGCGTGCAGGCATTTTGCAGATTTATATTTTTATTTTTCAAAAGTTCTAACTGATGAATTGGGAGGAGATAAAACAAAGGAAATATTAGAAAAAGTCCTATTTGAGAGGTCTATTGAAAGAGCAGAAAGGATGAGAGAAAAAGCAAAAAGTAATAATTTAGAATTGGTGCCAGACAATATAATTAAGCTTACTGATGTTCCTTTTTTGGGATGGGTACCTGAATTAAAAGAATCACATTGCCCATATGGAGAAGCTTGGATTTCAAGATTAGATGAAAACCCATGGTTTAAAGAACTTGCTTCCTTGTATTGCGATGTTACTGATACTACTGTTGCTGAAGAATTTACAGGAAACACTTCTCATAAAATAACCCAAAATGTCTTGTGGGGAGACAAATCCTGTGAAAGGATATATTTTCCTAAAGAAGAGCTTCTAAAGGGGGAATATACTTATGGAAAAAAAGAAAACAAATAAGAAAATAATATTAGGGCAGATTTTACTTTTAATATTGATTTTTGGATTAATTGAGTATTTGGTTTCTACTGGGAAAATAAATAAATTATATCTGGCTGCACCATCACAAGTTATAAAGGAATTAATAGAGGTGTTAAATGCAAAAATATTGATATCTAATATTTTTATAACAATATTGGAGTTCTTAACAGGTTATGGAATATCTATTATTTTAGGTATTGGATTAGGCTTAGTATTTGTAGCATTTCCAAAGGTAGATACTTTCTTTTCGCCTTTTATTTCCGCAATAATGTCAATACCAAAAGTCGCAATAATACCTTTACTTACTATTTGGTTTGGAATAGGTTTTTCAAGCAAGGTCATATTAGTATTTCTGTTTAGTTTTTTTACAATATTTTTTAATACTATATCTGGAGCAAAGCAGACTTCAAATAGTTATATAAAAGTAGCTAAAGTATTTAAGGCATCAAAGACTCAAACAATTTTTAAAGTGTTATTACCATCAGCAATACCAAGCATATTTGCTGGTCTTAGAGTAACAGCGGCTACGGGAATAACAGGAGTAATATTTGCAGAAATGCAGGCAGCTAAAAAGGGATTAGGTTTTTTGCTATCAGAGGCAGCATCTCTATATAATACTCCAAGACTTTTTCTTGTAATCATAATAGTGACTATAATATCAGTAATATTGGTGAAGATTGCAGATCTTATAGAAGAAAGGTTATTCATAAAATAATAAATTAAATAATTTAAACCAAGGGGGAAATATAATGAAGAAAATAAAAAAATTAATTTCTATATTAATTATAGGAGCACTAGCAGTAGGAACTCTAGGGGGATGCTCTAAAGAAAGTTCAGAGAAAGCCACAGCTAGTGCAAGTAGTGGAAATATAAAAGTTAGATACGCATCTTACCAAGGAATGACAGCAGTTGGATTTTGGTTTGGAGTAGAGAAAGGATTTTTTAAAGATGCTGGAATTGATTTGGAAACAGTTGACGTACAAGATAAAGTTGCGGCTGTTGCTTCAGATTCAATTGATATGGGAGATTTAAATACTTCACAGGCTATTACAGCTGCAAGTACAGGTGCACCGTTTAAGTTAGTATCATCTATGTTTAGAACAAAAGGAGCCTGGTATTTAATAAGTAATAAGTCAATTACAGATATAAAACAGTTAAAAGGTAAAAAGGTTGGAATAAATGTTGTTGGAAGTGGAACAGATGTAACTGTGAGAGAAATTTTAGAGAAAAATGGATTGGATCCAACTAAGGATGTTGAACTTGTAGCTAATGGTTCCTTTCAACAGGCTTATGCAAGTTTAGAAGCTAATCAAGTAGATGCAACAATAATACATCAACCATTTGTAGAAATAGGTTTAGAGTCTGGAAATGTTAATTTGTTATGCAATGGCTGGGATTATGTTCCGCAGTTTAATACTGGAGTATTAATTGCAAGTGATAAATTTATTAAAAGTAACCCAGAAGGAGTAAAAAGAGTTATAGCAGCTTATTTTAAAAGTAACGAATATGCAAAAGAACATCAAGATGAATTTTTAGACTTTGCTACAAAATATTTAAACACTCCAAAAGATACCTTAAAGAAAGCTCTTGATCCAGAAAGAGAGTTGTGGGAAAATGAGCCAAACATAGACCTAGAGACTTTAAAAACTACACAAGAATTACAAAAAAAGTGGGGATTTCAAAAAGAAATTTATGATGTAGATAAGATTGTAGATTTAAGTTTCATACCTAATAAATAAAATTGGTAAGGAGGTATATTATGCTAAAAATCACAATAGATAATGTAACTAAAACATATCCGGGAGTAGATGGAACTAATGCTTTAGAAAATATTAATTTAGAAATAGAAGAAGGAGAATTCATAACAATATTAGGACCAAGTGGGTGTGGTAAAAGCACCTTGTTAGAAATAATAGCAGGATTATTGGAACAAAGTAGTGGAAGTATATATTTAGGTAGTGAAAAGTTAAATGGTCCAAGCAGGGATATAGGTGTTGTATTTCAAGACTCATCACTTTTTCCATGGCGGACCATTAGAAAAAATATCGAATTTGGATTAGAAGTAGGTAAATGCCCTAAAGAAGAGAAAAGAAAAATAGTTGATAAGTATATAAACCTAGTTAATTTGAAGGGTTTTGAGGATAAATACCCACATCAATTATCTGGTGGGATGAAGCAAAGAGCTGGACTTGCTAGAACCATGGTAAATAATCCTGAAGTACTTTTAATGGATGAGCCTCTAGGTGCAGTAGATTATTTAACTAGGTTAACTATACAAGATGAGATAGTAGATTTATGGGAAAAGGAAAAGAAAACAATTATATTTATAACTCATGATATATCTGAAGCAGTTTATTTAGGAACAAAAGTTGTGCTTCTTTCACCAAGACCTGGAAAGATATTCAAAATATATGATCTTCCATTTTCAAGACCTAGAAATAGAAATGATGAAAATCTTTTGCATATCATTGATAAAATCCACAAGGATATTAATTCAATAAATGCACCTAAGCAAGAAGAAAAACTAGAATACATTTTATAAAATTTAAGGAGGACAAGTTTATGTCAAATGAAATATTAAAACAATTTAACTTAACAGATGAGGATTACTTAAAATTAGATGAAGTAGAATTTAGAGCAAGATTTCGTGAAAGAGTACATCATACTTTGGAAATTCAAACTTATGAAGCTGCTAATAGTGGCGAGAAATTAAAGGAAAGTCAAAGTGAAACAGCAAGAAAGTTTATTAGACTATGGGAAGAAAGAAAATTATCTAAGGAATTACCAGAGTATATCTATGCAAAAAAATTAATTAATTTCTCTGAGGTATTAGCGAATGGAGAAAAATTAGATTTATCAGGATTTGAACCATACAAGTTAGGAGATGCAGATCAAGAAGTATTTTTTAAAGTTATTAAAGAAAGAAGATCAGTAAGACATTTTAACGATACAAGAGTTTCAGAAGAAATTATAAATAAAATACTTGAAAGTGGATTGTGGGCAGCACATTCATGCAATTTACAATCAATAAAATATTTAGTTGTAAGAGAAGAGACTACACCGGGCTTATTTAAAGGAAGTGATGTACCAGGAGGACCAGTTCATCTAGTGATTTTACAAGATGAGAGAGTATATAGAGCAAATCCACTGAATCCTGTAAGAAACAGACTCATAGATGTTGGTGCTGCTGCTCAAAATATTGTATTATCAACTCATGCATTAGGACTCGCAGGAGTTTGGTTAACTTTTAATGACACAATGATAGAAAGAATAAATAACCATTTTAATTTACCAGAATATATAAAGCTTGTGACATATGTAGATATAGGATATCCAGATCAAACACCATATGCACCACAAAGAAAATCTTTAGATGAAGCTATAATAGCCAATGTTTAAAATTCCTTGTGCTAAGAAGGGGGCGAAATAAATGAAAGTACTTATAACTGGAGGAAGTCAAGGTATAGGACTTGCTATAGCTAAGGAACTTTATAAAAATGACCATGAACTATTTTTAGTTGCTAGAGATGAAGCGAGACTAAAATCTTCTATACAAAGTTTCCAAAATCAAGATAGAGTAAATGGATTTGCATGCGATATATCAGATTCTAAACAAATAGAAAAATTGTTAGAAAATGTAGCTGAAATAGATTTTTCTCCTGATGTTATCATTTTAAATGCAGCACATTTTGGCAGTCCAATAAGATCAGTCATAGAACCTTTAGAAGATGAACTTCGTAAAATATTAGAAGTTAATTTAATTTCTAACTATAGACTGGTTAAGGAATTTGTTAATATTATAAAAGAAAGTATGTATCCACGTATAATAATTATTGGATCAACAGCAAGTATAAGAGTAGATGATGGTTCACTTTATGGAATTTCTAAATGGGCGTTGAAATCTTATACTTATAATTTGAGAAATGAGCTTAAAGGTTTAGGAATTGGAGTGACGTTACTTAATCCAGGCGGAACATTTACAGAAAAAAGAATACCTGATGAAGAAATTTCACAAGATAGGCTTTTAGAAACTAGTGATATAGGGAAATTAGTTGCGGCAATACTTACACTAAGTCCACAGGCCGTAGTTGAAGAGTTAAACATTAGACCAATGCTAGGAGATACTTATTAGATAGTATTATGGCAGAAGAAATGCTTAAGAAAGAGTATGCTTATCTAAAAAGACTACTAATATTTTGAATGGTTTTACTTTCGAAAAATATAATAAAATAGAGGATTTATTAATTAAAGATATGTATAATTATTTTGTATCAATATAAACAAAAATAATAAATAAGTTGCTCCCTCTTATGGTAGGCACATAAAATAATAAAATGCCTACTATTAAGAAGGAGTATTTTCTATGTCAAAAAGAGTTTCTAAATGAAGTACATTTCATAATTCATCATAAATAAATATCAGAAAATTCTATCCTTGTATTTTGCACGAGTCGGTTGTCCAATAAATTTACTGGTTCTTTATCTATATAGTCCTCAATTATGGTTTTACTAGGAAGTAAAATAGTAAAAGCGCTTCCTTTGCCTAACTCACTTTTAACAGATATGCTGCCTCCCAGTGATTCAACAAACTTCTTTACCAGTGACAGACCAATGCCTGCGCCTTCTGCCTGTCTTGATAGAGAACTATCTACCTGTCCAAATCTTTCAAAGATAATGTTCGCCTTATCTTCTGGTATACCTATTCCTTTATCCTTAACTTCAATACATATCTTATCGTTTATAGAACTTAAAGTTACAATAATAGGCTTGCCTTCAGGAGTAAATTTAGTGGCATTAGAAAGAAGATTTAGAAGTATTCTTTCATATTTCTCATCATCAATGCCTATAATTTTCTTTTCAATTAAAGATACAAATGTTACATCAATGGACTTTAGAGCTACATAGGTATATATTGACTCTATGATAGACTTTGTCAAAAAAACAATATCTACATTCTTTTTATTAATTTTAATTCGTCCCGCATTTATTCTTGTGATATCCAGTAAATTATTAACCAGCCTTAGCTGTCTAAAGGTATTTTGCCTTATCATACGTAAGTACTTTTTAGCCTTATCTGATAATTCATTGCAACAAATATAGTTCATAGCTTGGATTGCTGAACTAATAACATTGAGAGGAGTTCTAAATTCATGTGATATTATGGAAAGAAACTCGTCCTTCATCTCTAATGTTCTTTCAAGTTCAAGATTCTTCTTATTGAGTTCGTCTTTTGTCTTTTTTAATGAAATATGTGTTCTTACTCTGGAAACTAATTCTTTTCTATTAAATGGCTTTGTTACATAGTCCACAGCTCCTAAATCAAATGCCTTTACAATATCATCTTTTTCGTCTTGTACAGTTAGAAATATTATGGGTATATCTTTATACTTTGAACTTTTTTTTAGGGTACTGCACACCTCAAAACCATCAATTTCTGGCATATCAACATCCAACAAAATGAGTTCTGGAATGTTTTCTTCAAGAAATTTATATGCTTCAATAGCATTCATTGCAATACCTAGTTCATATCCGTTTTCAGAAATAATTGTAGCTACTACTTGTATATTGTTTGGATTATCATCTACTATCAATATCAAGTCGCTATTAATGTTACTCATACAGTCCATCCTCCAAGGTTAGTCTTTTTATTTTACTTAAGCTTGATTTAATTTTTATTATATTGTAACTTTCTGCACTTCTAATCAGTTCTTCACCCTCATCGGATATAGACTTCAAATTATGCTGTTCTCCAAATGAAATTAATATTTGGGCTAAATCTTTTACATTACCTATAATCATTGAGTTTTCTAATTTTTTAATTAATGGTGTAACCTTATTTTTCAAATCAATAAGTTTATCAGACTCAATTGTAACTGATATCGTGTTTTCACTGTTAGTTTTATGCAAGACATGCATATCTTTTTCAGCCTTATTTCTAATATACTTAGATATTTTACTAAATATCTGGTCAGCGCTAACAGGTTTCATCAAATAATCATCAAATTTGTATCTATTAGGTATATCTTGTGTAGTTGAGGCACTTAGTGCAATAATCGGAACATCGCAAAATTCTGGATTTTCTTTAAGCATTGATGACAACTTCGTACCGTCCATTTCTGGCATAATCAAGTCTATAATTGCCAAGTCTGGTTTCTCTTGCTCAAATACTTTTATTGCTTCAAATCCGTTTTCGGCAGTTATAACTCTAAGACCAGCCTTTGAAAGTAATTCCTCTAATAAAAAGCGGTTAGTTTTTATATCATCTACAACAAGTATATTTTCATTAGAAAAATTGTACTTATTAAAATAAGCAGTACTTGTATCTTCAGGAAGTTCTTCAGTCGCAGCTATTGGAACATTATAAAATTCAACATAGAAAGTGCTTCCTTTTCCTTCAATGCTTTCAACAAAGATTTTTCCCTGCATTATTTCTGTAAGCTTTTTAGTAATGGAGAGTCCAAGACCAGTGCCGCCAAATTTCTTTATGCTTTGTCCTGATGCTTGTTTGAAAGCATCAAATATTTTCTCTCTTTCACCTTCAGCAATACCAATGCCTGTATCCTCAATTGAAATTCTAAAGTCCACACTACTCTTGTTTTGGGAAGTAGTTCCTTTTAGTGAAAGCTTCACATATCCCTTATCAGTAAACTTTACAGCATTTCCTACTAGGTTTAATAGTATCTGTCTAATTCTCACTTCATCAAGAAGAATACTCTCGTCAAAGTCCTCCTGAATATCTAGTAGAAATTCAATGTTTTTACTCTTAGTTTTTTGTTTAAATATGTTTTTAATTTCTCTAAAGATATTGCTAAGCTTTAGAGGCTTGTATTGCAGCTCTATTCTCCCAGCCTCTATTTTTGACAGATCGAGAATATCGTTAATTATAGTAAGCAAACTGTTTCCTGCCACATTTATAGTTTCAATATAACTTTTGTGTTTTTCATCTTTTATTGTATTTTTCAGTAATTCACTAAACCCAATAACAGCATTTAATGGAGTGCGAATTTCGTGGCTCATATTGGCAAGAAACTCGCTTTTAGCCTCATTAGCTTTTTCTGCTTCTATTTTTGCGTACTTAAGTTCTGTATTTGTTTTTTCTAATTTCTTAGTTCTTTCTTCAACTTTTTCTTCAAGATTGTCTATGAGTATATGTAATTCTTCTGCCATATTATTAAAAGCACTAGATAACTTTCCAATTTCGTCGTTTTTAAAGATTTTTGCTCTTTGATGTAAATCTCCCTTTGAAAACTTTTCTGAAATATTTATCAAATGATTAATTGGTCTTAGTACAATCTCAGTGCTCTTTAAGTAAATAATCAAGGATAGAAGAAGTGCAATAATTGAAAATAATATTGCAGTTTGAATATTTTTATTTATCTCAGCTGTAAACAGACTTTCAGGTATAGCCGTTATAATTAGCCAGTCTAAACCTTCTCTTTTGTATTCAGTTAGCTTTACATGCAGTTTATCTCCACCTGACTTCATGACGAAGCTAGTGTTTGAAGTCTTATTATAATTTTCATAAGCTTCAGCAATAGGCTTATCTTCAGTTTCATCGATTTTGATTCTTCTTATATTGCTTTCTGAAATAGTTTCAAAATTAGGCTTCTCAAGAGAATTAGCAACTATATCTCCTGAGTTTCTTTCAATAATATAGGCAATTCCGTTATTATCTTTAACAATATCATTTAGGTATTGGTTTAGACTTGAAAGAATGATATGAGTACCCAATACTCCTTGAAGAGTACCACTTTTATTGTAAATGGGATAAGCTGCAGAAAGCGCCAAATCATCCTTTACAAAGTGCTTATAAAGAGGTGAAAATATAGGCATCTTTTTTCCTTTTGCAATTTCATACCAGTCTCTTGTACGCGGGTCAAAAGATCCAAAATCTTCTACAAACTTTCCCTCGTGCAAGTCATCGGTTACAGAATAATAAAGAGAATGTCCATTTGTTTGTGGAGTACTCCTATATATCTCTATGTTGTTATCTTTATTTCTTCGAGCGCCATAATAACTACCATCCTCCATACCATAACTAAAACTATAAATTTCTTCGCTGCTTGATTTTACTACTCCGGCAAAGAATGCATCACACTTTTCTTTATTAGATATATCGATGGTATCATTTTCAATCAAATTATGATTTAGTTCATTTGTATTTAACGGAATTCTAACAAGTGCCTCAATTTTGTTTAATATATTATTGCTAGCTTCATTCTCCAATTTTTTTATAATATTATCTGATGATGTTTTCCAATTAGAAAATATAATGAAGCCTATAGTAGCAAGCGTACCAACCATAAGTATAATAAATAACGCACTTATTGTAATTTTAATAGAACTTTGTTTTTTAGTCATCTTTTGTACTCCGTTTCTAGTAAAATAAAAAGAAAAAGTCATAAAATATTTTGTCTAGACATAAGTACTACTTAAAACTTTAATTTGTAAAGTGCAGAACTTTTAAGTTATATTATACAGAGCATGTACTAAATCTGTATTTTTTAGCCTGTGAGCAATAATGGTTTGCTTAATTAATGCAAGAGGCATTATTGCATTATCATTATACATAATAAAATTTGGAAATGGCAAATATACAGGGATTTCATTTATAGGATTTTAGGGCCTTAAATGTATGTCATAATAGAATAATACATTCTCATAAAGTTTTTCGATTAATTGCAGAACGTGGTAAAATATAAATTAATTGGTTTTATAGGCGGAATTGTCAAAGAAGTAGTTAATGCTAGTTACCCATATATCAATTATTAATAATGAATTCTAGTTTGCTTAATAGATTCAAAAGAAATTGAAGTTTTCTTTTAATAGCTAATCAGAATAGTACTTGTTTATTTGTCTAAAATGGAGTTTGTAATAAAAGTATATAGATTTAGATAAGCTAATAGATTATAGAAAATGAGGTGTTAATCGATGATAAGTAATGAAGATATGAGAATTAGTAAATTTATAAGCCTTATACTAAGGCATAAACCAGAAGAAATTGGATTAACTTTAGATGAATATGGATATATTAGTACTTCTGATTTAATTAAAGAATTAAATAAAAAAGGATATAAGGTGACAATTTCAGATATTGAAAGAATTGTAGCTGAAGATGGTAAACAAAGATATTCATTTAATAATGATAAAACTAAAATTAAAGCGAATCAAGGCCATTCAATAAAAGTTAATCTTGAATTGCAAGCTATTAAGCCGCCTAAAGTATTATATCATGGAACTGCAACTAGGTTTATGGATAGCATATGCAGAGAAGGTATCAAAAAACAGAATAGACAATACGTTCACTTATCAGCTGATATAGAAACAGCCACAAAAGTAGGTAAAAGACATGGAGAATTAGTTATATTTAAAATTAACAGTGAGCAGATGAATAAAGATGGATATAAATTCTTCCTATCTGAAAACAAAGTGTGGTTAACTGATTATGTTCCAGTAAAATATTTTGATATTTTTAGAACTAATTAGAGCCCAGAATATAAAGGTGAATCGGTATATTTTGAAAATTATAATATCTAGAAGGGGAGTTTTTTGGAGATTAATAAAATTTTTTAGGCCAATTTTAATATTAGAAAGTTTAATTTATATCTAACTTCATTGAATATAATAACTTAATATAATTTGCAATTTAAGGTATTCTGAAGTTTTTTTGAATCCATATAATTCTATAAATAACCAAGAGTAGTCGCCAAAAATAAAAAATAATAACTAAAGCCAAAGAAAATTTAAATTTAATTGATTTTTATGTTTACAAAATGGAAGAAAAACTTCTTTAAGTATATGTAAAGCAAATGAGTTAGCTAACCTCAAAGGCTTAATTAAAATTATTTTTATATTTTAGGAGGAAAAAATTATGGGTTATTTAGGAATTAACATGTCAGGATCAAGTATACCAGTATATTCTACAAATATTGAGGATAACACAAGAATAGGAAGTTTGGGATACAAAGAACGATTTGCAGTTACAAGCAGTGGACCAATTGCAATAGTTATAAAGTTTGTAAATTCTTCAGGGAGCTGGGTTGATGGTAGATTAGATCCAGATGCTGATATTAGTGATTGGTGTGAATATTTATTTAGATCAAGCGCAATACCAGCTGGATATTTCCGCACTGATAGTACAGTAAGAATGTATGATTCATCAGGAAGTTTTCAAGCATCATATCCGGCAGGAACAGTAGTAGTACCATATACTGAAAGCAGATCACAAAATGGTACAAGTCACCCAGATTATCTTAGAATCAGAGCATTATATGATAGAAATGGAAATCAAATTTCTGATGATACTTATGGTATGTTCATAGATTGCAGGATAAGATATAATTCTGGTAATACTCCTGTTTATGGAAATTGGAATTAACAAGATATTTTATTAATTTAAAATAGAGGACTGTAGTAGATTTGTTATTATGCAAATCTTGCTACAGTCCTTCTTTATTGTTCTGTTATTTCTTTCATATAATCTATTCCAACGATAGTATTATTCTTGGAATTTGGGGTGAAACCAGAATTATGAGATTCGTCATAATCATATGCAAGACCTAATACAAAATTACCTTGATTAGAGGAGTAAACTATATGAGTTTTTCCAGTGGAATTATCATATTTATTTCTTATTTCTTTCATATCATTAGGCAACACGCTTTTAGCAAGTTTTATTGCATCCTCGTAGGTTATTTTTGTTGGATTTACTTCACGTGCATAGGTATAGTCAGATAATATATCTTTGTATTTTTTGTTATCTACACTAGGTATTCCAGCTTCACTGCCAACAAAGCTGTTTTCAGTTTCATAGTAAGTAAGAGAAGAATCAGTTTTATCGTAATTTAATTTAGATTTATCCACTTCTTTATATCTTTTATCTCTTTCAGTATTATCTCTTTCTTCGTTTTCTTCAAAAATTGACTGATCTCTTGGAGAGTTCCCACGAGTTTCAAAATTATCATTTTTATCTGTATCTTTATTTGATTCTTCAGTTTTATTTTCAACTGTAGCTTGGTTTTCAGCGGCATTTTCATTTTTACCTATTGATTTGCAGCCAATAGCTGTAAAAGATAATATTATTAGTATTGTTAGTGCAATGTAATTAAGTTTTTTCAATATATGTCCTCCTTATATAGCTTTAAAAAATAGTAATAAGAGATTCAAATATTAATAGTCAAACATTTAAAATGATATTAAAGCTTTATCATGTTAAGCTTTAAAGTAAAAATTTGTATAACAAAATGTTAACATATAATAATAATTGAAACAAGGATAGAAGGAAAGAGTTACGGAAATAGAAAAGGATATATCCATTGCTATTAAGCTTAAAAACCTCATTAAATAAAAATTATAAGAAAATTATAGGTAAACTAGAGAAAGTGTGTAAGAAATTAAAAAAAAGAAGGCTTATAATAGTAAGTGGGAACAGAAGATAAGTTCCCTCTCATAAACATTAAATCTTCTATATAAAAAGTATCTAGCTTGTAATTTTAGGCTGGGTACTTTTTTGTAATGGAAGTAATTTGTGAAAAGGTGGTGAGTGCTTGGCAATGAAATTTTAAAAAGCAAGCAGAAAATAAAATAGGGATTACAGGAGGAGGTTCATGATTAATGAATTAATTAATTCAATTAATGAAATGTTAGTTGAAAAATTCCCAAATACAAAAATATATACATCAAAGCTAGAGAAGGAAATTGTAAGACCTTCTTTTTTTATTCGCTACGTTACCAGCAGGCAAGCAGACTTAAATAGAAATAGTTATATGAATACCATAACTATGAAGATTATTTACTTTGGTCCGCTAGATGAGCTTATGAATGTTGATTTAATAGCTCAAAATGAAGTTTGGGATACAATGAGGGAAATCTTTAGTGATGGATATATAAAGGTACTAGGGAGAACTGCAAAGATAAGAAAGTTGAGAGGTAGAGCAAAAATGTCAGAAATACACTTGAAACTCAAGATAGATCTTGCACAAGACAGAAACTTTAATGCACCTCAAAGCCCTAAAGCAGGCACATTTAATTTTAAAATTTAAGGAGGAATAAAAATGGGAGAACCATCAGTAGACATTATTTTTAAAGAAGCAGGAATAACTGCAGCAAAGAGAGGAACAAGAGGCGTAGTTGCACTTATATTAAAGGATACAATGCCAGCAAATTATAGTAATCCAATAAAAATGGATACTATAGATGAAATTCCAGAAGCTTTATCAGGTTTTAATAAGGAACAAATAAAGCTTGCCATGATAGGATATCAAAATCCACCAAAACAAGTGATTGCTTATATAG
The DNA here is from genome assembly GCF_002969175.1 of Clostridium sp. MF28. Classification (NCBI taxonomy): domain Bacteria; kingdom Bacillati; phylum Bacillota; class Clostridia; order Eubacteriales; family Clostridiaceae; genus Clostridium; species Clostridium sp. MF28. The sequence goes on along the minus strand of NZ_CP014331.1, from coordinate 1,186,313 downwards.
AAGCACCAGATGCAGCTAATTATTCAGAAGCTCAAAATTACTTAGAAACTATTAAATGGGATTATGTAGTAGTTCCAAGCATTGGTCAGACTGCAGATGGAAAGGCTGATACGGAGGCAAATATTACTTCAAGAGCAACAGATTTTGCTACATGGATTAAACAATTAAGAAGTGCTAAGGATATTAGAGTTAAAGCAGTACTTCCACATTGTCCAGCTGACAGTGAAGGAGTAATTAACTTTGCTACAGACGACATAAAAACAGCAGCCAGAACTTATACTGCTGCAGAATACTGTTCAAGGATTGCAGGGATGCTAGCAGGAACTTCGCTAAATATTAGTGCTACTTATGCACCACTTGCAGAAGTAGTAGATGTTCCGCATCTAAAGAAAGAAGAAAGAGATGCGGCAATTGATTCAGGAAAATTAATTTTAATTAACGATGGAAAGAAAGTTAAAATTGATAGAGCTGTAAATAGCTTTGTAACTACTATTGAAAATAAAGGCGAGGATTTTAAAAAGATTAAGATAGTAGATATTATGGATTTAATACATGATGATATTAAATCAACAGCTGAAGATAATTATATTGGAAAATATCCAAATGATTATGATCATAAGTGCTTGCTCATTGCAGCTATTAATGGATATTTTGAAGGTTTAGAACTTGATGGATTGCTTGATAGCAGTATTGAAGGGCAAAATAGAGCAGAAATTGATTTAGATGCACAAAAAGCGTACTTAAAGAGCCAAGGTATAGATATTTCAACTATGAAAGATCAAGAAATAAAAGAAAGTAACACAGGTTCACAAGTTTTTGTTAAAGGACAAGTTGTTGTTTTAGATGCAATAGAAGATATTAAATTTCAAATATATATTTAGGAGGTAATTATTATGCCACAAGCAAAGGATATTATAAATGGGACTTGGGGAGAAGTCTGGATTAACGGAGAATATGTTTCAGAGGTGTCAGCTCTTCAAGCAAAGGTCACTTTAACAAAGGTAGATGTTAATTTTACAAGGGATTTATGGAAGAGAAGTAAAGTTACAGGTATAGAAGGAAAGGGAACATTGAAATTACATCATATATCATCAAGAATGGCAATTTTAATGAAAAATAACATAAAACAAGGAAAGCAAACTGTATGTACTATAATTTCTAAATTAGCTGATCCAGATTCAGTAGGAGCTGAAAGAGTGGTACTTAAAGATGTTACTTTTGATGAATTAACATTGGCAGACTGGGAAGTTAAAAAGAATGTTGAAGATACAATTGCATTTACATTCTCAGGCTATGATTTCTTAGACTTAATAGAACCACAATAAAACTATAGTTAAGCAATAGTCTGCCGAAATCGGAAATATTTTTGTTACGCAGTACTATGAAAATTTCGCTGGAAGGTTCTAAATGATATGTTGTACTCACTTTAGCATGCTCCAACAATTCGAATGGACAAGCTAAAGTGAGTACAACCTGTCACAAAGAACCTTCATCAGCTTATTTTCAAATGCCTGCTACACAAAAATATTTTCGATTTCTCAATGTAGATATTTGCTTAAGGTATGTAAAAATAAAGTAATGACAAGGAAATAAAAAATTACTGAATTATAGATATGCAATTTAATAATTGGACTTATAGTTAGAAAAACTAAGAAAAACGTTAATTGAATTTTAGAAAATTGCTACAGAGAAACCGGAATACAATATGTTACTTACTTTGCTTAGCTATTGAATAAGCTTAGATTACACATTGTTTATCTATAATTTTATTAAATTTGAAATGGAGATGAAAGTTATGAATTTAGTTGAACAATTATTAAAAATAGATGCTGGTAAAATTGAGGTGCCTTCTAAGGAGGTAAAACTTAAGCTTGCTAAACTTGGAAATATGGAGATTACATTTACATGCAATGCTATTTCTATGGAGCGATACAATGAAATTCAAGAAAGAGTGCTTCAAGTAGATAAGAAAGGAAATATTCAAGGATTTGCAACAGCACAGGCAAAAATAGAAACTGTTCTTGCAGGAGTGCCAGAGCTTAGATCAGAAGAGCTTATGAAACATTTCAAAGCGCCAACACCAAAGGAACTTATGAATAAGATCTTCTTACCTGGTGAAGTTGATATTTTAGCAGATACTGTAACTGAAATTTCAGGAGTAGAATCTACTAACCAAAAAGAAGATATAAAAAACTCATAAGCACTGATGAAACTGTTAATCTCCTATATTACTGCTGGAAACTTCATGGTAAGTGGCCAGCAGAAACAATTAATAGGGGATTTGGAGAGAAGGTTATCATCAGTGCTTTTGTTGAACAAGAAGTTGAAGATAAAAATAAGCAAATAGAATCCCTACAAGGGGGTGAGGTTTAATGGCGAATACAGTTAATATGAACCAAATAAATATGACTCAGATTAATACAGTAGTAAATCTTACGCAAAACGTTATTATCGGAGTTCAAAAGGCTCAAGAATCTATTGAGAGTTTAGGCGCAAAAGCTGTAGAAACTTCACAGAAGGTGAATGAAACAGTTAAATCAGCTGGATTCGGTAATAAAATAGCTAGTGGTTTAAATTCAGCTAGGCAGGCTATTGGAGAAGTTGGAAATTCAATGGCTGGTTTTCTAAAGGATTGTGTCGATGGAGCCGCAAAATCAGAAAAAATTAATAAAGATTTAGCACAAACAATTAAATCTACTGGTGGAGCAGCAGGATTCACAGCTGAAGAAGTAAGTAAAATGGCCTCGCAATTGAGTAATGCATCTACATTTGGTGCTGGAGCGATTAAAACAGGCCAGAGCATGCTACTCACATTTACTAACATAGGGAAGGATGTATTTCCAGCAGCCTCGCAAGCAATGGTAGATATGGCACAAAAAATGGGAACTGATCCTGTTGAAGCTAGCAAAGCATTAGGAAAAGCACTTAATGATCCAACTAGAGGACTTGCAGATTTAAACGGAATTGGCATTACATTCACAGATCAACAAAAAAAACAAGTAGAAGCAATGCAAAAAACTGGGGATACGGCTGGGGCTCAGAAACTAATTTTAAACGAATTAAATAAAGAATTTGGTGGGCAGGCAGCAGCGGCAGCAGATACTTATGCTGGTAAGTTGCAACAATTATCTAATACTATAAGTGGAATTAAAAGCAGTATAGGTGATGCTTTATTGCCTTATGCCAAAAAAGTAGCAGAAGTATTTTTGAGTGTTGCCCAATCAATAAAAAATATACCACAACCAATAATGGACATAATTGCAAAGGCTTTAGGTCTTACAGCTGTCTTTGGCACATTAATTGGTGGCTTTGGCATGTTTAAAAATATGATAGGGACATTTTTTCAACCTCTTTCAGGAGTAATGGGTTTGTTTACTAAATTTCCACTTCCAATTATGATTGTTATCGGCGTAATCGCATTATTGGCAACAGCATTTGCTACTAATTTTGGTGGGATAAGAGATTCTGTTGTATCTGTTTTTAACAAAATATCAAGTGCTGTAAAATCAGCAATTGATGTATTTAAGAAAACAGGAAGTGCAGCTCAAGGAATAACAACATTGTTTACAAATTTGTTTGGGCCAAAGGTTGGTGCAGTTGTATCAAGTACGATAAAGCTTGTAACTACAACAATTAAATCATTAATAACATTTATAAAATCACATATGCCACAAATACAAAGTATAGTGCAAAGTGTATTTAAAGGAGTCCAATCGGTTTGGAATTCAATTTTAAAACCTGTATTAATGTTTGTAATTCAAACATTTGGAAAAGTAGTAAATTGGGTATTAGCCAATTGGCCATTGATAAAGCAGACTATCGTATCAGTTATGACATTTATAAAAACTATCATATCAGCAAGACTAAATGAAATAAGGGTTTTTTGGAATAATCATGGGAAGGCTATAGAAACAACAGTAAGTATGGCTTTTAATATAATAAAAACAATAATTTCTACAACTTTAAGTGTAATAGGTAATACAATAAAGGCTGTGATGCAAGCTATAAATGGAGATTGGTTAGGTGCTTTTAATTCGATGAAGAATGCACTAAGTAGCGTTGTATCGGGAATAGGTAATATACTTAAAGATCTGGCTGAAACAGCAATTGCTTGGGGAAAAGATTTTATTGATGGGTTCATAAGAGGAATTGAAAATAGATTTCCAGGAATGACTAATGCAATTAAGGGCGTTACAAATATGATTAGGTCATATCTTCATTTCTCAGTTCCAGATAAAGGACCTCTTACAGATTATGAAACATGGATGCCGGACTTTTTAAAAGGCATGGGCCGTGGCATCAAGGTTAATACTCATTTAGTAACTGAACCAATTAAAGATCTTGCAGTAGGAATAAAAACTGGTGTAAATAAAAACTTATCATCAGGAAACAAAACTGGCAGCCAAGGATTTAAAGGCGCTTCTGGATCAACTAAAGATGATAGCACACAAAATGGATTTGCAATAACAATAGCAAAGCTTGCAGATTCTATAATAATCAGAGAAGAAAGCGATATAGATAAAATTGCGACAGCTCTGGCCAATAAATTGAGTCAAACAGCTCTTGGAATGAGTTAGGAGGTATTTTTAAATGATAGAATTTTGGTTTAATCAAGACGATACATGGTTACAACTTCCTGTACCACCTTCTAGTTATTCACTTAAATTAGCTAACAACAATTCAGTAGTTAGTGTAGAATCAATTGGAGAAATAAATATATTAGGAGATTCAAAGCTTTCAGAAATATCTTTTGAGAGCTTTTTTCCTGCTCATAAATATAAATTTTGTGCATATTCAGATATTCCTAAACCATTTGAGTGCGTTGCACAAATAGAAGCTTGGAGAAAAAGTAAAAAGCCAATAAGAGTGATACTTACAAACACAGATATCAATGATCTATTCTCTATAGAAACTTTTGAGTATGGAGAAAATGATGGAACTGGAGATATAAACTTTACTCTAGCATTAAAGCAGTATAAGGCATTGAAGTTAAATGAAAAAATTGTAGGTCAGTGGGGGGCAAGCTTTAGTTTAACTGATGTAAATAATATATTGGGTGGTAATATATGATTAAAATATACAGCTTATATGAAGGCTGGCTTTTAACAGATATAACTCCAGTTTGTAAAAGTATTGAATTATCAGCATCAATAGATCAGCCTGCAAGAAAATGTTCATTTAGTATGTTATATTCCTTATCAGATATAAATGAGCCTAGAGTTCAAATATGTCCAGGAACATTAATAAAGATTGTAGATGAAACTTATGGAGAAATTTTTAGAGGTGAAGTTGTAGATAGGACTTTAGGAAGTTCAAATCAGGAGGAAACTTTTACTTGCTATGATTATATGAGGTTTATCATGAGTTCATCAACAAGCATGAATATTAAGAATATGTCTCCAGAAAGCGTTGTATATAAAGCTTGTGAAGAATTAAACATCAAAGTTGGTGATGTAGTGGTAACTGGAATGCCGATAGGTAGACTATGTATAGATAAGAGTTATTATAGCATAATAATGCAGTGTTATAGTGAAGTTAGCAAGCAAAATGGAAAACAATATGTTCCTATTATGAAAGCTGATACGTTTAATGTAATTGAGAAGGGGCAAATAATATCAGATTATTTGCTTCAATCTGCTAATGTGGATTTGTACAATAACAATATAATAGATATGAGTTACAAAGATTCTTTAGAAAATATGATAAACAGAGTGAAAATTTTTGACGTTAACAATAACTACGTAGATCAAGTGGAAAATTCAGAGCTTGTAAAAAGATATGGTGTTTTCCAGACATCGTACACAGTGGAAGATGATAACAACACATATGAAGTAGCGCAAAATAAGTTATATGGCTTCAGTGAAGAAATAGAAATTGAAGCTATTGGTAATTATAGCTGCTTAACGGGGTATGCTGTTAAGGCAAAAATATGGTATTTAGACATATTGAAAGATGCAACTCTTTATATTAATGCTGATACTCATACCTGGGAATGTGGAACAGGAAAATATACAATGAAGCTTACAGTAAGCTTAAGTAACAAAATGGATTTACAGGAGGTTGATAGCTAATGGATCCATATGTAAAAATGTTAAATTTAATGAAAAGAAAAGGTGCAGAAAGTAATCCTCTTTCCATATGCATTGCTAAGGTTAATTCTCCACCTCCTGAAATAATAATTCAAACAAATGATTTGCAGCTATATAAGGAGGATCTTTATATAGCTGATTACTTATTATCAGGATATTCAAGACAAGCATCAGTAGCAAATACTGATGGTACTGCAGTAAGCTTTCTAGATACTATAAAAATAGGTGATGAGCTAGCAGTATTGCCTACTAAGGATAATCAAACATGGATAATACTTTGTAAGGTGGTGAAATGTAGTGGCTAGTATATTACCTGAAACAAATTTAAACATGGCAAATAAACTTGCGGCATTTTCACAAGAAGAGAAAGCTGCAGATATTCCTAAAGAATATGCTTGGGATTTTGAGAAAAATGATTTCAAACTTAAGGATGGAAAATTTCAAATTGTAGAAGGAATAGAAGCATTAAAAATATGGATATGGAAAGCTCTTAAAACCAGCAAAGGAAAGTATCCAATTTACAGCGATGCATATGGCAATGAATTTGAAAAAATAATTGGTAAAGGGTTCAGTAAAAGTTTAATTGATAGTGAGGCTAAAAGGTTAACTTTAGAATGCTTAAAGGAAAATCAGCACATATTAGGCGTAAAAAACTTTGAGGTGGATAAAAACAATGATATTCTAACCATAACTTTTACAGCAATAACTGATTGTGGGGAGGTGACAATTGATGTATGAAAATAATACTGAAGAAAATTTAAGATCACAAATGTTAGATAGTATTGATTCTGGAATATCTAAAAGTGAAGGATATTTTGTATATGATGCTATTGCTCCATCTGCTAAAACCATAGCAGATTATTATAAGGCCTTAGATACAATTTTGAAATTAGTATTTGGGAGGAAGCTCCAGAGATTCCTCAAGATGAATATGATAAATTTATAGATAAAGATGCAGCAAGACATGGCTTAGAGAGGAAGCAAGGTTTATATTCAGTGGGGCAAGTGACTTTTTTAGGGTTAGAAAATTCTATAATATATGAAAATAGCATAGTTCAAACTGTTGAAGGCTTGAAATATAAGGTGATATCTCAAGGAAAAATTAAAGATGGAAAATGCATACTAGGAATTAAAGCAATAGAAATAGGCTCTAAATATAATGTTCCAGCTAATGCTATTGTTGAAATACCTATTAAAATAAATGGGATAACTAGTGTGAAAAATGAAAGTGCGACTACCAGTGGAACTGATACTGAAACTAGTGAAAATTTATTAGAAAGAATCATATCTAAAGAAAGAGAAGAAAGCAGCAGTGGGAATATATATGATTATGAAAAATGGGCACTTCAGATATCTGGTGTTGAATATGTGAAAGTAAAGCCTCTTTGGGATAAAAGCAATGGAATGAACGGAAATGGCACTGTAAAGGTAATAGTTGCAGGAAATAATGGAATTCAGCTAGATGATACTATAGTACAAAAAGTTAAACAATATATAGATCCAGAAAATGGTCAAGGAAGTGGTAAGGCACCAATAGGGGCTACAGTAACTGTAGTATCAGTAAATCCATTAAAAATTGATGTTAATATACTTGGTCTTACTGCATTAGATGGATTTGATATAAAGGATGTTAAAGACAATATAAAAGAGTCTCTTGATAATTATTTAAAAACAATTCCAGTAGGCGGAGTTGTAAAAATAAATACTGTTGAGGCAAAGGTAGTAATGACGTTTGGAGTTAATGATATATCTTCAGTAAAAATAAACAATGATACTAAAAATATAATTACGGCTGATGAAGATAAGGCATCTTTGGGAGGGATAACTTATGAGTAATACAGCTGATTTAGAAGCATTTGAAAATGTTAAGATTGCAAGCAATTCAAGTGAAGATAGTGGAAACCAATCAGTAGATAATTTAAAAAGCTATGTTATTGATGAAGTGAAAAGTGGTTATATTTTCCAGGAAATATTTAATGCTTATGGAAATAGATTTGATAAATTAGGCTTGGATATTTCAGAGTTATTCCTGCAAATTTTGCCACAAACTGCAACTGAATGGGGCTTGAAACTATGGGAAAAAAGAGTTGGTATAACTACAAATAATGCTAAATCAATTGAAGAAAGAAGAGCAAGGGTATTAGCAAAGCTTAACTCTAAAGGCACAACAACAGTTGAAGTAATAAAGCAGATTTGTAAGAGCTTTGTTTCAGAAGCTGAAATAATTCAGAATAATCCAGAATACTATTTCCAAGTAAATTTAATAAGTGATACAGGCTTTCCTTATGCTTTAGATAGCTTGTACGACTCAATAGAAATAGCTAAGCCGGCACATTTAGGCGTTAAATATAAACTAATATCCGTAAATCAATCACAAATGTACTATGGCTTAGCATCAATTATGGGAGAGACTATGACAGTTTATCCATGGATTGCTAAAAATATTGAATCCAATGGGAAAATAGAAATTGGTATCAGCCAATGTGCAGGTTCAGAAAACATAACAATATATCCTAGTAAGGAGATGAATTAATTTGGTAGAAAAATTTTATACGATGTTAACAAAATTAGGAAGAAAAAAATTATCAGCTTCAGCAGTTTCGGGCAGTAAAGTGAATTTTGAAACCCTAAAAGTTGGAGATGGAAACGGCTCATATTATGAGCCTTCAGAAGATCAAACCTCAATTGTAAAAGAAGTTTGGTCAGGAAATATAAGTGCAATTTCAGTCGATGGATCAAATGAAAACTGGATAGTTGTAGAAACAGTAATACCAGCAGCTGATGGAGGCTTTTTCATCAGAGAAGCTGGTATTTTTGATGATGCTGGAGATATGATTGCCATCGCAAAGTTATCAGAAACCTACAAACCAGCAATTTCAGAAGGAAGCACAAAAGATTTATTCATAAAAATTGTATTAGAAGTCAGCAATGCAAGCAGCATAGATTTTAAGATAGATCCAAATGTAGTAGTTGCAACTAAAGGAGATATACAAATATTACAGTCAAAATTTCAAGAAGTCAGTGCTAAATTATCAGGGAAAATGCAATTGTATATTAATGAGACACTGCCAGCTATAGCTGATAGAGCAAGTGATACTTTGTATTTTAAAATAACAGATAAAATAACCAATGGCTTTGCAGACAATGTGAAGGTAAGTCCCAATATGGGTATTAAAATAGTTCAATAGGAAGCTAAAAATAATATATATGTTGAGATTGTAAATTTACGTTTGAATATCTAGTAAGCCAAGCGCGCTCAATTAAGTCTATAATGTAGAAACTTAATTACAAGATATATTAAAAATTAAATATTTATGTAAATGATAATTAAAACAGTCAATAAGAAAGGGTGATTATATAATGGCAAATTTAGATAAAGTAAGAGTTCAATTATTAGATGAAAGTACAGGTGCAGTATTAAAGGAAGTAAATGTATTAACAAGCGCAGATGCAGTTACATTTGCTGATGGACAAACATTTCAACAAAAGTTAGATGGAGGATTATTGAAAGGCCCTCAAGGGGTTCAAGGTATACAAGGTGTGCAAGGACCAGCTGGAGATCCTTTTACAATCGCAAAAGTGTATAGTTCAGTTTCAGCTATGAATACAGGATTTGCTACAGATGGATTAAAAATAGGGAGCTTTGTGTTAATAGACACTGGAAATGTTAATGATGCTGATAATGCAAAACTATATGTTAAGGGTTCAACAGCATACACATATATAACAGATCTTAGCGGAGCAACAGGTATGCAAGGACCACAAGGAATTCAAGGTATACAAGGCCCACAAGGAGCATTTGGAATTAGAGGATCTCAATGGTATAGTGGAACTGCAATAACAGGAACTAGCACATCAGCAACAGTTTTTATTGGAAGTGGTATAGCTTCAGCTTTAGTAAATGATCAATATTTCAATACAAGTACAGGAAATGTATATGTATGTACATCTTCAGGAGATGCAAGCACAGCAAAATGGGTATATTCAATATGTTTAAAAGGAGCCACAGGCGCAACAGGTGCTGCTGGACCAACTGGTGCAACTGGACCACAAGGGCCGGCAGGAGCAGACGGAGCGAGTATTAAAGTTGGTACTGATTATGCAAGTGGAACACAAGTCAAATTATTTCTAAAGACTATTTAAGGAGGAAAACAAATGGCAACAAAAAATATAGAAATACAAGATAGTACAGGAAATATATATTACCCACATACTGATGCATCAATTGTTAAATTTGGGGATTCAAATGTCAATGCAACATTGTCAGATTTAGTAAAGAATATCTCTAATGATGTCATATTAACACCGTCAATAGATTATGGAATGAACAATGTAATAAAAAATAATGGTAAAACATCCTCAGTGCCTAGTTTCACAATACAAGGTAAAAGTGTAGTAAATTTATTAGGTAAGGATGGTAATTGTGAAGATATAAGTAAGTGGACTGGTAATAATGGTACTTTAGTATTAGATTCTACTAATAAAATATTTGGCAATAATTCTATTAAGCTTACTACTACTACCACAACTAATACTTATATTCGTAAAAATTTAAATATACTTATAGATAATACAAAATATTATTGCCTATCAGCATATTTAAAAACCACATCAACTAGCAATCCTGTTTATATACGATCTGTTCTATCTTCGGTTAAATATAGCAATACTGTAACAAGTAATACATTCACTAAGGCTTTTGTAAAACTAAGTCCTACAGATCTAACAGGATACACATCACTAGGAATAGATATAGTTATGTTAAATAGTGTAATAGGGGATACTTTTAATGCAGACGGAATAATGTTAGAAGAAATAACACAGTCTCAATACAATGATTCTACATTTACACCTAGTCCATATGCAGATAGTTATACATGTTTGCGAAATCCATATGTTGAAGTAAGACATGAAAATTTGGTTAGAAATGGTAATGGAGAAGAAGGAACTGATTGGTGGACACCTATAGATTCTACTGCCACTATTACTTATATTAACGGAAAATTAAGAATGACAGGAACAAGTGCGTGGAGTGGAGTTAATTCAGCTAATATTTCAGTAAAGCCGAATACAAATTATTATATTAAATTTAATAAAACTGGTGGAGGTATATTTATTAATCCGACTGATAATTATAGTTCTTTAGCTACATCGGGTAGTGTTGGTGGTATTGGTTATTTTAATACTGGAAGCCTTTCCTCAATAAGGGTGAGTTTGAGTTGTAATGGAACAGCGGGCACTTATGATTTTGATTCTATAATGTTAGTTGAAGGAACTACTGCTCCATCAAGTTATAAATCATGTAGATTAGAAAGAACAGTATTAGAAACTAAATTAACCTCTGATGATTCTATTACTTATAAAAATGGAGAAGTTACAGGGCAAATATGGTGGAAGCATAAGACCTTATATGGTAAAGATTATGATTGGCAGTATTTTAATGATGGTACAGGTGGAAAATGTATAATAATACCTAGAAGCTCACTATTAGGACTCCAGATTAGAAATTCCTCAGATGTATTTGTAAAACACGATGGAACAATATTGAACGCTAAGACAAACTTTGTCTTAGATGCATATGATTCAGGTGATTACTTTTACTATAACCCTAAAGACACTGACACAGGATGGGCAGAAAGTATTAACCCTAATAATGATGAAGTTAAAGCTTTTATGAATGGTTGGAAAGCTTTAACATATAATGGTGCTATTAATAGGTATACAGGTTGGGTATCTGTTATTGATAATTCATATCCTTCAGGAACTGCAACAACAACTACTACATCGGCAGGTACATCTACAACAAATATTATAGTTTCAGATTCATCTAAATTTTCTGTATTAGACTATGTAATGATTCAAAATGGAACTTCGTGGAATTGGGGCTATATTACAGCAATACCAGACAGTACGCATATAACTATTCAAATAGCTATATCTTACGTGAGCGGAGCAATAGTTGTAAAATGCGACAATGGAACTACAAATACATCTTTGTTAAATTGGTGTAAAAATAATGTTGCTCCTAATTATGAAGGTTATCAGATCCATTATAAATTACAAGATCCAGAAACTATTACTGATGATAACTGTCATATTCATGGCGATATACCTTTATTTGATGTAGGGGACAACTATTTATATTTAGATAGTGGAATTGTATTAGGTGAAATTGCTAATCCTATAGTACTTGGTAATGTATGGCTTAATGACTATGATATAAGACCGTCATCATATTCTGCACCAAGTATATTCAAAAATAGAGATGAAACTATATATTCAATCTATAAAAATGGGATATATGATAGGAATAACTGGTCTGATTCTATATCGTTTTCTACTTACGGTAAATTAGCATTAGTTACATCTCAAGCCAACTTTGATACTAATGCAGTTTATACAGTGGATTACAAAATCCTAGCGACTCAAGCACCACAAATAGGTACAATAAGTTGTAGTTATTCTCAAGATATAAATAGTGCTATATCTAATATACAGGAGTCATTAAGCAGTAAACAAACACATGATAGTATATTTGATCAAATAGTAGATTTGAGTTTGTATGAAACATTTGACCAAGTAAGGGCATATGATTGGCATCAAACTACAGCAGGATTATATATATATATTGTTATAAATATGTTTCCTAAAAAGGTTATGCCTGTGGTTTCGTTTTCAAATTACAATATAATATATTATAACGGTTCTAGTATGATTAGTAGTAATACGATTGCATCTATTGCATATGTTGGTTATAAATATTCTGATAGGCAAATAATGATTGGTTTAAGAATAACCGATAGTACTGCTATAAATAATATGAAAACATATGGATTTGAAGCTGTAGTAAATAATGTCGTTGTGGATTGTAGAGGAAGAATATAGGAGGGATTTAGATGTTAAACTTAGATAAAACAGAATTAATAAATAATATATTAATAATAACTAATGATGATGGTTCAATCACATGTATACCTAGAGAAGGAGCAATAGAAAGTGAATTAGCTTTGTTTACAAAATTTGAAGAGGTCTTTCCGAATGGAAAGCCTATTGTAGCAGCAACACACCAACAATTGATTCCAACAACAGAAGATAGAATAACAGCGTTAGAAAGTGCATTAAGTGCATTAATGGAGATGCAATGATATGTATGATTTTATAAGGAATATGTGGATTATGAGAAAATATGCAGAAATTAACATATCTAATTGTGTTGATAAAGCATATATAACGCAAGAACAAGCTAATACAATTATGACTATGGAGCAAGTTACTACTACTTCATAGGAAAAAATTATCCACGAAATCAAATAAAAATCCAAGTAAAAGATTATTATTAAGTAATACAATCTTTTTTATTTTTATATGGAAAAGTATAAAAAATTGATTTTGAAAGCTAGCTATATCAATGTCTAAGTGGAAGCTAGTTTGTAAAAATATGATTAAGAAAGAGTGTGTTTTAACCACTTATGTCCTTTATAGTATATTATAACATTCAATAATGCTAGAAAATATTTTTAGTATCATATAGACAAAAGACTTAGCATTTATTTTTAAAAGAAAGGAAGTAATACATGAATGAAGAATTGATTAAGGATAAAATTGAAACGTATGAAAGAAGACTCAATAATCATGGAGAGAGATTAGATAAGCTTGAGCAAGATTCAAGAGAACTTAAGATAGAATTAAAGAATTTATGTGAGAACATTAAGTCATTAACCAATATGATGAAGTGGTTTATAACTGCAATAGGAGGAGCTTTGATAAGCTTCTTCTTTTTTGCAATTGAAACCAAGATCTTAAGATAAAGGAGTGTGATAAAATGAAACAAATATTAATTGATCAAATTTTACCTATAGTAGATACTTCAGTAGTGGCAATTTTAGCAGTTATAATCAAACAGGTTGGAAATTCAATAATAGATTTCTTTATTCAGAAGAAAAGTGAAATAAATCAAAAAATAAAGATTAATGAGCATCAGGAAGAAATAAATACTGCTAGAGAAGTATGGAATATAGTAGAAGAGAAATTTAGAATTACAGAAAATGCAACTGAGATTTTAACATCAAAGGCAGATGAATTTGATAAGGTTCTTATGGAGCGCATTCCAGGATTATCTAAAGAAAATTTAGAATTTTTAAGGCAAGCTATAGCAGGGGAAGTTAATAGAGGTAGAGATATGTTAGCAAAAGATTCGAAAGCACAATAAATCTTACAATAGAATATAGTTACAATTAGTAATACAAATTATTTAATAAATATGGCTTTAATAAGAATCATTTATTACTAATTATTTTCAGACCAGACTTAATGTTTATAGATATTATGTAAGCATTAAGTCTGGTCTTTTTTTTTGTTTGCATTAAATGAGATTTGGAAATTATATATTCGTGGATTTTAACCTTTTACTACACTCAATAACTAATAAATACTATTTGATTCTATAACTTGGAATATTTGACAAAGGGCAAAAGTAAGATAAAATTATATATGAGTTCCAAAAATTTGTTAATCAAAGTTAAACCTTTAAAGCAGAAGTATAAAGTGGAATAACTTCAATGATTAGAAAGTTTATTAAATGGAACTTATATATTATAAGAACTTAGGGGGAATAATAATGGTAAAATTAAAAAAATTAATAGCAGGATCACTAATAGCGGTATCAGTATTAGCGCTAACTCCAATAGGTGCAAGTGCAGAATGGAAGAATAATAGTACTGGATGGTGGTATACAGAAGGTGACTCATATTCTACAGGTTGGAAAAAGATAGAAGGAAAATGGTATTATTTTTATGCTAGCGGTTATATGGCTAAAAACACAGTTATTGATGGATATATTTTAAGCAATAATGGAGATTGGACAGGCTTAGAAACTAAATCTGATAAGATTTCAGTTTCATATCCTTCAAATTGGACTAAAACGACTTTAAAAGGAGATGATATTTACTATCTAGACAATCAAGGAACTAATGTGAATTTGGTTATAGATGGCATGGAGGGATATTCGGAAGAGGTTTATTTTAATTCAGCAGAAACTTATATAAAAAATCGCTCAGATATAAATAATTTACAAATTAAAGAGCGTAAATTTAATAATAATAATGCGTTAACTCTAAACTATTTTCATAATATTAATGGAATGGATGTGCAAGTAGAACAAGTAATGATTTGTAATAGTAACAAAGCATATTTATTTACACTTATGCAACGTGGAAAAATATCAGATGAAAATATGACATCTTTTGAAAGTATGTTAAATACAATAAAATTTGCATATTAATTCTTTAAATTAGGGGATAATCTTTAGTAAGGAGAGATATGCTTTTAATTATCTTACCTTGCTAAAGATAATACATGTAATAGAAAATAGAAGATTAGTTTAAAATAAGTGCGGAAATAATTCTAAAGGTTTAAAAATATGCCATAGTGATAAATTTATATTTATGATTTAAATAGATTACATTTTTAATTAATACTGAGATATGTGAAATAAGTTCCAACATAGTAATATTGTATTTAGGTAAAATTACACAACATAATAAACAATATATTTTAAAGATTAAATTATATGAGAAGGCGTATATATTCTTATAGAAAAGGAGAAAAAATGAGTACTACAAATGAGCAGAAAGTGTATGAAATATTAGATTTATTAGGTATTAAGTATACTAAATATGAGCATAATCCAATATATACAGTTGAAGAAGCTAAAAATTTAGATATCGATATTCCAGGAGGTCATTGTAAAAATCTTTTTATTAGGAACAGAAAAGGAGACACCCATTACTTAGTTGTTTTAGATGAAAATAAGAGAGTTGATTTAAAGGCTTTAGATAAGCAAATTGGAAGTACTAGGTTATCGTTTGCATCAGAAGAACGTTTATATAAATATTTAAATCTAACACCAGGATCAGTTACTCCTTTTGGATTAATAAACGATTCTAATAGAGAAGTTATAGTATTAATAGATAAAGATTTAGCTAATCAGGATATTGTAAATTTTCATCCTAATGTAAATACAGCGACAATAGGAATTTCTTATAAAGATTTTGAAAAATTTATTTTGTGGCGTAAAAATGGATTTAAATATATAGATATATAGCTTAAATGGAGGAAAGTTTTATGGAGATATTAGGTAGCCTAGGACTAAGTGTAGTATTTCTTATTTTTGGTGTAATATTAAAATTGTGGCCGCCGAAGGAGATAAATAGTTTTTATGGATATAGAACTCCTTTTTCTAAGAAAAATAATGATGTATGGAAAGAAGCAAATACCTATGGTGGAACAATGATGATATTAGGTGCAGTTATAGCTATAATTTTCTCGATTATAATAACTTCTTTATATGGGAACGATCCAGGCAGATCAAATATAATATGTGTTATGGGATCTTTAATAATTGTTTTAATATCAATATTTTATACAGAGGTTCATTTAAGAAAAGTATTTGATAAAGATGGTAAACGTAAATAAGAGTAATAATTCTACTTTTTACGTAGTTTTGTAGAAAAATATGTCATATTATGCTAAAATATCCCTATGCGAATATTATAACTAATGATAATTGTTATTAGCAATGGGGGTGTCATAAATGAAAGAAGAAAAGCTTAGTAAATACAAGAAAAGTCCAATTTTTTTAGTTATAGAAAATGGTTTGATTGTTGATGTTAGTGCACAGTTTATAGAATTAACAGAGTATAGGTATGAGGAATTATTAAATAGTAGCATAATTAATGTGTTTGAAAAATTAAGGGTTGGTCCAAACATTAATACTAGCGATATTGATGAGAAGATCAACTATTTTTTGTTCACGAAATCTTTAGGAGTTAAATTTGTTAATATAAAAGTAATATGTGAGAAAGAAAAAGAGATATATATCTTTAGTGAAAAAATGAATTCTAATATTGAAATTAAACATTCATTTTTAAATGAATTAATTTTAGATAATTATTATGGAGTAGGAGTATATAGTCTTCCAGATATGACGCTTCTTAAAACTAATGAGAAGTATGTAAGTTTTATGGATGCGCCTTTTAATAAAGTAGAAAATTGTATAGGAAAACATATATCTGAGTTCACGACAGGCTTTAAGGGAAGTGCATATGAAAGGCTGTGGGATAATTTACTTAGAACAAAGCGTGCATGCAACATAGATGAATATCAGTATGATGGTTTTAGTAGGGGAATTACTTATTGGAGAATATCATTAATACCTATTTTTGAAGATGGTGAAATAAAATATTGCGTTGCAATGCTTACAGAAACAACTGAACAGGTGGTATATAGAAAAAAAATTGAGGAACAGGCAGAAATAATTAAGCAGCAGAATTATACGTTAAAACGACAGGCAGACATGTTGAACTTATCAAGAGAAGCTATTTTTGCTTGGAAATTAAATGGAAGTATTACTTATTGGAATAAAGGTGCAGAGCTTATGTATGGCTATACCAGCGATGAGGCTGTTGGCTGCATAAGTCATGATTTATTAAAAACTGTTCGTTCGGTAGACATAAATACTATTAAGGAGAGTATACTGGAAGATGGTGTATGGAGCGGTGAAATAGAGCATACTAAAAAAGATGGAAAAAAACTTATCATTGAAACAAGTCATCAAATTTTTGTTGATGAATATGGGCAGCTAGTAGTACTTGAAACTAATCGTGATATAACTGAAAGGAAGAAGTTAGAAGAGGAAATTAGGCATCAAAAAGCTGAATTAGATGATATTATACAAAGTATAGATGATGCTTTGGTTATTTATGATAGTAATAAAAATTGCTATTTAACTAATAAATCTGCTGAAGAATATTTTAAGGGGACTAATCTTAGGCGGATAAGTAATCCTAATCATTTTAAATTTCATGATTTAAATGGAGATGAGATTCCTAAAGAAAAAATGACTATTTCAAAAGTATTTAAGGGAGAAGTAGTTATAAATGACATAATGACTCTAAAAAATGCTACTACAACAAAACATATTAGTTTAAATGGAAGACCTATTTATGATAGCAATGGAAATATAAAATTTGCAGTTCTTTGCTGTCACGATATTACACATGATATTGAAGCACAGATGCTTATAGAACAACAAAATAAAAAACTTGAAGCAATTATTAGCAGTGCATCAGATGGAATGTTTTTGTTTAATCCAGATAACAGTGTAACTTTATTAAATAAAGAATCAGAAAAATTTATATACGATATTAATGGATATAAAAGCATTGGTGATACGTGCAAAGATACTAAATACTATGATAAAGATGGAAATCTGCTTGAAGTAAATGATCTACCAGGTATTAAGTTAAAGAATAGTGAGAGTATTAAAAACTTCATTATTACAGCTAAAGGACCAGATAAAACTATTCATTATAGTGTAAGCGCTTGCCCAATATATGATGATAGGAAAAATTTAATTACAAAATTGATTTCTGCTCATGATATTACGGAGCGGTTTAATAATGAAAGAAAAATATTGGAGCAAAAAGAGCAGTTACAGGCCATTCTTGATAATATGCAAGATTCAGTTTATGTTTTTAATAAAGATGGCGAAATTTTCTTGAAAAATAAGATGGCGCAAAAAAGAATGAGTCATATTGGGGATTATAATCATCCAAATGATACAAACAAAAAGTTTTTAGATTTAGATGGATCTGAGATTATAGCAGAAGATATACCACATTGTAAGATTATACATGGAGAATACGTTAAAGAATACTTTATGAAGATAAAAATAGGGGAGTGTGAACAATATGTTTCCGTGAGTGGAACTCCTGTTTTTGATAAAGAAGGAAACTTTGCTTATGGAATTATTAATAGTAGAGATATAACAGATTTCATGGAAAATCAGAAAGCTTTAGAAAAAATTCAAATTAAGCTTTTGGAAGCTGAACGAGAAAAAAATGAGACTCTTGAAAAAGCATTAGAAATGAAAGATGAGTTTTTATCACTTATATCCCATGAGTTTAGAACACCTCTTAATGTTATAAATTCTGCTATTCAAGCGATAGATTATTTTTGCAGTGAAGAATTATCGGACAGGCTCAAAAAGTACTTAAGGATGATAAGATTAAATTCATTTAGGCAGCTAAGACTAGTAAATAATATATTGGATATTACCAGAGCTAATGCAGGAAGAATAAAAGTTAATAAAAGCAACATAGATATAATATTTATGACTAAGGCTATTGTTGATTCGGTATATACGTATGCTAGTCAAAAGAGCATTGATATAATATTTTCATCATCAGTTAAACAAAAGATAGTTGGGATAGATGATGAAAAGTATGAAAGAATACTGCTCAATCTCTTATCAAATGCCATTAAATTTACTCCAGAAGGAAAATCAATTAGTGTAAAAATACTCTCAAGAAGAGATGGCATCTGTATTAAAGTTAAAGATAAAGGTATAGGAATACCTCAAGAGAAAGCCGATATAATTTTTGAAAGGTTTGGTCAGGTTGATAGTTCTTTATCAAGACAAGCAGAAGGAACTGGAATAGGTTTATCTTTGGTTAAGAAATTTGTTGAAGCAATTGGAGGAACTATATCTCTTAAAAGTAAGGTCGGAAGAGGAAGTGCTTTCTCAATATTTCTTCCTAGTGAAAGCATAGTTCAAGAGAAGGGTGAAAGCGAAGTGGTAGAGTTTTCTGGAAATCGTCTAATACAAACTACACATGTAGAGTTTTCGGATATTTATTCATAGAAAATTACCGTAGATTTTTATTAAACTATCTCATTGCTAAATGCAATTTATAAAAATATATTGCTAGTATTTATTACATATTCCATTTGAATTTTTATAGATTCTATGCTATAATTTTGAAAGATTTAATAGAATATTTTTTTATCGGTTGGACAAGTTTGCACTTGATTCCAAGAAATTTGTTTCCAGGGTGGGAAACTCTTATTTGAGTTTCCCACTTTTTTTATTACTATATCTAGCTAAAGTGCTAAATTAAAAATGCCAGGAGATTAACTTTAAATCATTTGTAATTTTGTTAATTATGGTGAAAATCTAATAGGAATTAAGCAGTAATCAAGTCCATTTTATGAAGAAAGGGCAGTGTTGAAATTGTTTTATGTATTAATATTATTATTGGTAGTGACATTTGTATTACCAATAGTATCAAAGAAAGTTGAAAATAATCTTGAAATATTTTTATTTATAGTAGGAGTATTAGCATGTGTCACATCAGGAGCTATAAATAAAGAATTATTTTTAGGAATTATTCAAAATAAATTTATGTATACAATAGCTGTTGCAGTACTAATTGGTGGATTTATATTTAAATCTCTATCAACTCATATAGAAGGAGCACTTACATATATTCTTAAATATGTACCATTAAAATTTTTTGTATTTTTGTTAATAGTTATTATTGGGTTTTTATCAAGCATAATAACTGCCATTATTGCAGCTCTGCTTTTAGTAGAAATAGTTAGTATATTGCCGATAAGTAGAAAAAATAAAATCAATATTGATGTGGTTGCATGTTTTTCAATTGGAATCGGAGCTGTATTAACACCTATAGGAGAGCCATTGTCTACAATGATTGTTTCAAAACTTAATGTGAGCTTTTGGTATCTATTAGATAAGTATGGAGTCTATATAATACCTGCTATATTTATTCTTGGAATTATTGGTACATTTTACGGTATTCAAGAAAAAATAGAATCAAATAATACAGAAGAAATTATTATAGAAGAAACTAACAAGGAAATATTCATAAGAGCACTTAAAATTATTTTATTTATTATAGCTTTGGAATTACTTGGGGAAGGCTTTAAAACATTAATTGATACTTATGTAATAAATCTTCATACTGGCTATTTATACTGGTTTAATATGTCATCAGCCGTTCTTGATAATGCAACACTAGCAGCTGCTGAAATAAGTGTGAAAATGTCTGAGGTACAGGTTAAAGCGGTGTTAATGGGGCTACTCATTAGTGGGGGAATGATGATTCCAGGGAATATTCCTAATATCATTTCTGCCGATAAATTAAAAATTAACAGCAAGGAATGGATGAAGCTTGGGATTCCACTTGGAATGACTATCATGATAATTTATTATATTATTCTATTTAAAATATAGAATTTTTTGAAAAATGTAAAAATATTTAAAATCTATCAATAACGCTGATAATAAGAATCTAAAGCTAAAAAATGGTATTAATTTGCCATAATTTGAAAAAATGAGACTGTAAATAATTTCCGAAATATATTATAGTAGAATTATAATATATTAAGGGGGAACGTTGATAATGAGAGCAACAGGAATGGTAAGAAAAGTCGATGAACTCGGAAGAGTCGTAATTCCAAAGGAAACAAGGAAATTACTTTCAATTAATGAAAAGGACTCTTTAGAAATTTTTGAAGAAGAAAAGAAAATAATATTAAAAAAATATGCTCCTGGATGTATTTTTTGCGGCAATATAAAAAGTGTTACTAAATTTAAAGAAGTTGCTATCTGCGAAGAATGTATAAAAGAATTAAAGAAATTAAATACATAAGAAAATTCAATTCTCTTTTATGAAGTTTTAAGAAAATTACTAATGATGTAATTCTATTTAATCAAGGCTTAGATTTTTAGTATCAAAAAAATCTAAGCCTTGATTTTAATACCATCTATTGATTATAAATTATTCTTAAAAGGAAAAAGTTATATTAACGAAACTCATAAATCCTCAAGATTTTATTATAGAAGTAAGTTTATTAGTAATTTTATTTATTAAGAGGTTCCTATTTAAATGATAAAAGTGATAAAATTAGAGTATAATAACCATATTTTTTAATGAGTAATAATATGAATCATGGGTATTATATAATTGTGGTATTTTAGTGAATCTAAGTTAAAATATTTATATAAAAGGAAAGGAAGTGAGTATTTAGGCTAAGGAATTTATAGATTCTTATAGTGATATGCCTAAAGAAATGATATGAGTTTATTTTTTAATAAAAAATCAATAGTAATAATTGTTATGACCTTGTTTGTAACTATAATGGCAGGATGCTCGAATTCAAGTAAGCCTTCAGGTGATGCAGCAAATAATGGCAAAAACAGCAGTGAAACTAGTGAAAGCAGTGAAGACAAAAATTCAAAGTCAGATGCTCCTTCAGAAAATAGTAATGTTGAGACGTCAAATACTGAAAACAATGCACAGAAAGCCGTTCTTGATAATATTAAGAAATTATCTGAAGAGGGGAAGATTATTAACTGCGATTTCCCAGTAAAAACTTCAACTCTACAGGATATAGAAAAAAAGTGGGGAAAAGCAGATAAATCAGATTGGGTAGGAGAAGCAAAAGGAAATTATGCTACTTATTCAAGTAAGAATGTTGTCTTTGGTACTAATAAAGGTGATCAAGTTTTTGAAGTTAGATCATTTGACAGTCAGCTAAAACAAATTTCACTTTCAGATGTTAAAGACTTTTTTGGTCAGCCAGATCATGATGTTACATCAAATGGGGAAAGGATTATAGGCTATAAATCTGGAAGCGAGTTTAAGATTTTATTTGTTTTTAAGGACTCTGGAAATGATCCTAAATTGGACCATTACTCAGTATTATATCCTAGTGGAACTAAAAATAATATGTCTGGTGATAAGGGCAGAGAATGGTAGATTAGTAATAAGGATATGCTTTTGAATATTTATTTTGAGGCATATCCTTATTATGTAATAAAAAATATAGTAATTAGTAGATATCACTCCTAAAAACTCTAAGACAAATATCATAATATTTTTGCCTGCCACTAAGGCCATTTAATCCACCATTAACAGCTCTTGTTATAGTTTCAACAGAAGATCTGCTATCGCAAAGAGAATTCATATTATTAGTATACCACCAGAAACCTGCACTCATCCAAGGATAATTAGCTGCTACGTAGCTAACTCCATCCATAATATTTTTGTCGCGCATATAATTTGAAAAACTTTGGTAGTTACTTCGACCGGTTATTTGTATATAACCAGCACCCTTAAATTTTGGACCATCTCCAGGATATATGTTTCCTAAATCCTCACGACCTTCGTATTTATAACCAGGATCAACTTCTTTAGTGTAAAGTCCACATTCAGATTCATAACTGCATTGGCTTATAAAATGCCTTAATCTTGGAAAGGTTATTATAGCAAATGTTTTTAAGCAGCTATTTAGCTCATTGATTTGATTAATGGATACATTTTTCCAACCCACTTCATTAAGCTGATTTATTGAAACAATTTGTTCAGATGTTGAAGACGGCGGTGTACTTGGTGTTTGACTAACCAAAGCTGCTAATGTACTAGATCCAACCATTCCATCCGCCACAAGACCGTTTTCTCTTTGGAATTTTACTACTGTATTATAGGTATTAATGCCAGCAATACCATCAACAGTTAAGACATAGCCTTTGCTATTAAGTTGCTGCTGAATTAATTGAATATCTGTTTTTAAAATAGTCCAAGTAGTATCATCAACTACACCATTAGCAGTTAATCCCTTTGAATTCTGGTATTTTATCACTGCATTATATGTTGTAGTTGAAAATTCCCCATTAACTATATCAAAATAGTAACATTTGATTTTTAAGGCATATTGCAGATAAGTAACGTAAGAACCAGTAGAGCCTTTTTCCAGTAACATAATCATATCTCCTTTAAAATTGTTAAACTAATCAAAATTTAAAAATGCATGACTTTATTTTCATATTATGCTTTATATAAACTCAAAAACTAAGTTTCCGCTAAAGATTTCACTTTAGTTAATTAGATAATGTTACTAATAAATATATTATGGATTTAAGGTAGTTATACAAAAAATTAAGTGTTAACTTATACTAAATGTTGAATATTTTTTAGGAGAAATTCCAACTGCATTTTTAAAGGTTTTTAGAAAATTAGTATAATCATTAAAACCACATTTTTCACAAACCTCATTGACATTTGTGCCATTAGCTAACAATGACTTAGCTATGGTTATTCTTCGTGCTGAAATATATTTATTTATAGTAGTTCCAGTAGCTGATTTAAATATTCTACATATATAAGATGGACTTAAATAAAAATGATTTGCTAAATAGTCAATGGTAATAGGTTCAGTAATATTTTCATTTATATATGTTATAATTTCTTGGACTTGTTGATTGTATTTATAAGAGTGATCATCAATATGTAAGTTATTATTTGCAATATAAATTCCATTTAATAAAGTAATTAGTTCTAAAAAAGATGCATATTCAATTATGTCAGAGCCATATCCATTAGTAGCTATTATCTTATTGATAAAATAAAGAAAATGTTGTTGCTGTTCTTTATTTAAAGAGATCTTATGATTGAAATTCTCACTACGATTTGTGAAACAATAACTTAAATCTGTTTTATCACTTGATATAGATTTAAGAAATTCTGGATGAATCGATATAACAATTCGTTCATGAGCCCTATCAACCTTGGAAACGTGATGGCTTTCATATTGATTAATTACAAATAAGTCCCCAGGGCTAATATCATATAGCTTATTATGAATAAGTATTTGCTTTCCACCGGATATAGAGTAATATATTTCATAGCAATCATGTATATGTATGTCCATCGTTTTTTCTTCTTTATATAGGCGTGCAATAGAGAAATAGCGTTGTTCTAAGCAGTTCTTTATGGAAGCCTTACAAGAATTTTCTTCTTTCATAAATAAAACTTCTCCTTTCATTTTTAGTGTAAGTTTACTTTAAAAACATCAGTACCTAATATATAATGCATTCATTATAAATCTATGGTTCAAGATTTGCAATATTTTCGAAAGGATATAACAAGAAATTGATTATATGTAGTGATATACTGTAAATATAAAATGTAACACATAGAGGAGGATTTTAATTATGGGAATTATGGATGGATTTTCATTAAAGGGAAAAATTGCATTAGTAACAGGTGCTTCTTATGGTATAGGGTTTAGTATCGCAAAATCTTATGCTGAAGCAGGAGCTACTATTGTATTTAACGATATTAATCAAGAATTAGTAGATAAAGGACTAGCAGCTTACACAGAATCAGGAATAAAAGCTCATGGCTATGTTTGTGATGTAACAGATGAAGCTAAAGTAAATGAATTAGTTGAAAAAATTGAAAAAGAAGTTGGAGTAATTGATATTCTTGTAAATAATGCAGGTATAATCAGACGTATTCCAATGCTTGAAATGAAAGCAGAAGACTTCCGTAAGGTTATTGATGTAGATTTAAATGCACCATTTATTGTGTCTAAAGCAGTAATACCAGGAATGATAAAAAAAGGTCACGGAAAGATAATAAACATTTGTTCAATGATGAGTGAGTTAGGTAGAGAGACAGTTTCAGCATATGCAGCAGCAAAAGGTGGATTAAAGATGTTAACAAAGAACATTGCTTCTGAATATGGAGAATATAATATCCAATGTAATGGTATAGGGCCTGGATATATAGCTACACCACAAACAGCACCACTTAGAGAAGTTCAACCAGATGGTTCGAAACACCCATTTGATCAATTTATAATTGCAAAGACACCAGCAGCGCGTTGGGGAACAGCAGAAGATTTAGCAGGACCAGCTGTATTCTTAGCATCTGATGCATCAGACTTTGTTAATGGTCATATTTTATATGTAGATGGTGGTATCTTAGCTTATATAGGAAAACAACCTCAATAGGAAAGGAACGATAGTATGAAAATAGCATTAATAAATGAGAACAGTCAAGCAGCAAAAAATTCAATTATATATGAGTCGCTAAAAAAAGTTGTAGAGCCAAAAGGTCATGAAGTATTTAACTATGGAATGTATGGAGTAGAAGGGGAAGCACAATTAACATATGTTCAAAATGGTATTTTAGCTGCAATATTATTAAACTCAGGAGCAGCAGATTATATAATTACAGGATGTGGAACAGGGGAAGGTGCAATGCTTGCATGTAATGCATTCCCAGGTGTTTTATGCGGTCATATAGTAGATCCATCTGATGCGTACATGTTTGCACAAATAAATGATGGAAATGCAATTTCTCTTCCGTTTGCCAAAGGATTTGGATGGGGAGCTGAATTAAATTTAGAATACATCTTTGAAAAATTATTTGAAGGTGAAAGTGGTCAAGGATATCCAAAGGATAGAGTAGTACCAGAACAAAGAAATAAAAAAATACTAGATGAAGTTAAAAAGGTAACACATACAGATATGTTAACAATCTTAAAGAATATAGATCGAGATTTATTAAAAGGTGCTGTAAGTGGAACTAATTTTAAAGAATATTTCTTTGATAACTGTAAATGCGATGAGATCAAAGAATATATAAAAAATGTATTAGCTTAGTAGATTATAAATATATTTTTGTAACTTATATGTGAGTAATATATTAAAGAATAATGAGTATGTTTTGCTAAATGTTCAACTATTTTAAGAATGTAAACAAACATACTCATTGCGTTGCTAATTGAAATAATATGACTGCATAATAATTAAATGAGATTTATCTATAACGTAAGGGAGGATATGTAAAATGTTTTGTTTTAATAAAGATGTTGAATTTGAGATTCTAGATGAAAACACTAAAAGAAAGGTATTAGTACATGATGAAAAGATGATGGCTGTAGAAGTACATTTTAAAAAAGTAACTAATAACGTAGAGACTCATTCTCATGTACATGATCAGTTATCATATGTGTTAAAAGGTTCTTTTAAATTTATAGTTGGTGATAAAAGCGAGATTGTTAGAGAAGGTGATACAATCTTCATGCCATCAAATATTCCCCATGGATGCATTGTGCTAGAAGATAATTCTATTGTTTATGATGTATTTACGCCAGAAAGAAAAGATTTTTTAAAAAATAACTAAAAGAAACATTTAAAATTTCTACTATAGTAATACTTATAGTAGGAATTTTTTATTTAAATCAAAAACTCTAGCAGTACTACTAGAGTTTTTTGAAATAAAAGGGAGTATAAATAAAAGTATAATAGGAATAGCTATGTCTTATTTATTATAATGATCTAATAGTCATTTTGTTCCATAATTTTGAAATTATTAGATGTAAAATTTAATAGGAAATAATGAAAGTAGGTGTGTTACAAAAAATTTAGGTGTATATTTATTAGTGTTAGTATACTTATAAAATTAGAGTATCTATGAGTTTAGCAATATATAATAATTGGAAATTTAAATGTGAGAATTTAGGTTAAAAATTTGATTATATATTGAAATATCAAGTATTAAATTAAAATTAAGATTTGGCACAAATGGTTGAATATTACTATTTATTAATACATAATTATCATATAAACTAATTGTTTCGACTTTTCAGGAGGAAATTTTACATGAATAAATATTTGATTAATAGCAAGCTTTTAAAACAATTAGATATTACTATGTTTGTGACAGCTATTTTTATTACAATCTTTGGAATCATAAACATTTATAGTGTAACTCATATAAAGTTTGGATTCTATTATGCTGAACTGCAAATGTTGTGGCTAATTGTTGGACTAGCAATTGTATATTTTATTTTAGTATTTGATTATAATACTATAGGTGGTTATGCAAAACTAATTTATTGGGCAGGAGTAGGACTTTTATTATTTAATGATATAACAAGCAAAGCAGTAAAAGGTGCATCATCATGGATAAGGATTGGAAATAGAGCTATAGAACCTGGTGAATTTGTAAAGTTTGGATTAATACTAATCCTTGCAAAAAAGTTAGATGATCTAGATGGCGATATTAACAATCCAAAAAACTTTCTTATCTTATCTTTTTATGCCTTAATTCCAATGTTTCTAATTGTAATTCAACCTAATTTAGGAATGACTCTTATTTGTTTCTTTATTACGTTAGGAATATACTTCATTTCTGGATTAAACTTAAAGGTTCTTGTCGCAGGCTTTTTCTCAGTTGTCCCACTAAGTCTTATTATATGGTTTAGTGATATATTAAAACCATATCAAAGACAGAGAATATTGGTATTCTTGGATCCAGAATCATATCAGCAGAATGCTGGTTTTCAATTAATGCAGTCTATAACAGGTATTGGAGCTGGTGGGTTAATTGGCTCTGGATTTTTAAAAGGAGTTCGTGCATCCGGTGGCTTCATTCCTGAGGTCCATACTGATTTTATATTTTCTGCAGTTGGAGAGGAATGGGGATTTTTTGGGGCACTTTTTCTCATAGCTTTATATAGTATTTTAATATATAAAATGATTAAGCATGCAAAAGAATCAAAAGATATTATTGGACGTCTCATTTGTGTTGGAACTGCATCTGGTTTCTTATTTTCAATTTTTCAGAACATTGGTATGACTATTGGAATTATGCCAATTGCAGGAATTACTCTTCCATTTATGAGCTATGGAGGAAGCTCTATACTTGTAAATTTTATGTCATTAGGAATTGTATTAAATGTAGGAATGAGAAAAAGTAGACTTAACTTTTGTAGTTAAAATATATAGTCAATATATTTCATTTAATGAGTAATTATATATAAATTCTGTATAATTTATTAGTTATAAGACTATCTAACTTACATTCTCTGATAGTTTAGACAACACCTCAATGTAATAAAAGTTTAGAATAGATATTATATATTTCGAATAAATAAAGTTAAGTGTACAAAGGAAGATAAGTAATACTTATGGTAATTAATAAAATGGAACAATGTATGTTATTTAAAGCATACATTGTTCCATTTTACTTATAAAGATCTATAAATAATAAAAAGTATAATATATATTTTATTTCATAAGAATTTGTGCAGATTTATATAATTATGAAATAAGAGGCGATACAAATAAAATTATTGATAGAATTATAATAAATATAACTGTAGCCCAAGAAACAATATTTTGAGTCTTATTATTAACGTATTCACCCATTATACGCTTATCATTAATTAAAATTATCATAAATGTTAATATTATAGGAGATAGCAAACCAGCAATTTGCTGTGATACAAGTATAATTTGAATAAGCGATATTCCAGGAAGAAGTATAAATAATGCTCCAAGAACAATTATACCAGTATATATTCCAAAGAAAGCTGGAGCGTCCTTGTAATCATTATCCACACCACTTTCCCAGCCAAAAGCTTCACATATCGCATAGGACGTAGAAAGTGGGATGACAGCAGTAGCAAGAACTGAAGCACCAAAAAGTCCAGAACCAAAAAGTATAAATGCAGCTTCACCAGCAAGTGGTTTTAAAGAAATTGCAGCCTCTTCTGCACTAGTTATTGTTATTCCAGCTTTATAAAGTGTTACGGCTGTACATACAATTATGAAAAATGCTACTGCATTCCCCCAGAAAGCGCCTAAATAAACATCAAGTTTTTCGTATTTATACTCAGATATACTGATTTTTTTATCTACTATTGATGATTGGAGGTAAAACTGCATATAAGGTGTAATTGTTGTACCAATCATTCCTATAAAGGTAAGAAGAAAACCTGTATTTAATTCAATGGTAGGCGTCATCATTGATTTCATTACGTGTCCCCAATCAGGTTTAGTTAAAAAAGCTGATATAATATAAGTAAAAAATACAAGAGTAAACAATAGGAAGATATTTTCTACTTTTTTATATGAACCTTTAGTAACAAGTAACCAGATTACTACAGAAACAATAGGGATAGATATATATTTGCTTACATCAAATAATTCTAAGCTTGCTGCAATTCCTGCAAAATCACCAAAAACAACACCCATATTGGCAACTAGTAAAATGGTCATTGCAAAGAAAGTAAGCTTAACTCCGAATTTTTCTCTAATTAAATCAGACAAACCTTTACCAGTTACCACCGCCATTCTTGCATTCATCTCCTGTATAACTGCAAGACTGAAAGTGATTAAAAGTAATCCCCATAGCATTTTATATCCATAAGACGCACCAACAGATGCATAAGTTGTAATCCCACCAGCATCATTTCCTGCATTAACAGTAATTAATCCTGGGCCAATAATAGTCATAATGAAAAGTAGCTTTTTAAATCTACCGGATAATACTTTCTTCATAGTGCAACCCTCCTTAAGCGTGAATATTCATGGATACTGTCATTTAATGATACTACACCAACTAAATTATTATCTTCATCAATAATAGGAATTGAAACAAGATTATACTTATGCATTAAGCTTATAGCATCTTCTATTTCATCCGTATCCCTTAAACTTTCAGGTCTAGTTGTCATTATATTATAAAGTTTTGTATCTGGTTTTGAAGTAATAAGTGAGAATAAAGAAGTAACCCCAATAAGATTATCTTTATCATTTGTTATATATATATAATAACTTTCATCTTCATCAGGCGCATTTTCTTGAATCCACTTAAATACATCACTTACAGTTACATCAGGTAAGAAGGTTAGAAAATCTTTTGACATAATACTTCCTACAGTTTCTTTTTCGTATTCCATAAGCTCTCTAATTTCATCCTGACTTTCTTCGTCCATGTGTGTTAATAGTTTTTCAACTCTATCTTCATCCATCTCTTCTAAAATATCAGCTATTTCATCAGAAGGCATAATCTCAAGTATATCAGAAGCTTTTTCATCAGACATAGATTTTAATAAATTTACTTGAACATCAGTTTCGATTTCCTCGAGAACTTCAGCAGCTTTTTGATTGTTTAAGCTGTGAAACAATATATCTCTGCTTTTGGTATCAAGATCTTCGATTATATCTGCTAAATCTGCTGCGTGTAGAGTTTCAATTTTGCTTGCTGGCATTTGAAGTTGTAGATTGTTAACCCCAGTAGACAAAGTCTGCACATCATCCCATATAATTAACTTGTTTCTTAATCTATACTTTAAAGCTTCTGTTAATATTATAAAAGGATATTCTACACCAAGACGCCTGAGTAATCCTCTAGTTCCTATATCAACGGCAACAAGCTGCCATTTGGAATTTATATTTCCAAGTCGTACATCATTTACACGTTCTACTTTTTTGCCGTTTATGTCTACTATTTGTTTATCTAAGAAATCTCTTACTAAAAAAATATCATCTTCACCAGGAAACTTTATTGTAAGGCTCTCGCTATTAATTTTAATATGATACTTTTCTTTTTCATCTTTGAATATATCTAGCGCATCAGCAGATAGATAAAAAGATTTTTTCCAATTTGTAATTTGTATATATACTACAGTTGGTTTTTCTTGACTAAAATCAAGAATAAGGTCATTTAGTTTACCAATTATTTGGCCAGAAATATTATGAATTTCTTTATGAATAATTTTACTTACAAAGAAATTTGTTATTTTTTCCATGTTTTTCACCCTTTCAATTCAGGGCATAAAGAGAGTATCCAATTAATGCCCTAAAAATATTATTGCTTGAATTTAAATAAAAATGTATATTACAACTTTCCGTATCATGGTCATCCACTGGATACACCTCCTTTAAAAAATAATAAAAGCCCTTCACCATAAGTGAAGGGCACAATAATCAAACACAACATTATACAAATATACGGAATGCAGTAGCGCAAAGTACATTTGTTGTATTAACACCTTCACTCGTTGAGTTTTAGCACTATAGAGCATAGAAAACCATATGGTTTTCGGCTACATTAAGTAGAACCTTAATCCGGTAATACCTGTTGACCCATTGGCGTCTTTCGACGTTTCCGGGCAGCAGCATGTATCTATATAGGAGCCTCACCTAACAAAGTTTTTATTTAGCTTTTGTTTTCCGCCTTAATTTTACTACGACATGGTATAAGCCGTCAATAGTAGAAAAAAATTTTTTATATACATAGTAAGTGGAGTTTTATGCAGTTATATTTTTAATATGGAAGTTATAAAACACTAAAGTAAGAATTGATTATAATTGCAAAAAATTAGAATAAAATGTAATATTAATATGATATAATAATATTATTAATTGAATGGATAGGGGACGATAAAATGGTAAAAAGGTTAATAATATCATCATTACTGGCCATATCAGTGATAGGGATTATTCCAGTATCAGCTTCTGCGACTTGGAAGCAAGATAAATATAAACATTCTTATTGGGTAGAGAATGGTGTAAAAGCTAAAGGATGGAAACAAATCAATGGAGACTGGTATTATTTTAAGGAAGATGGTTCAATAACAAACCAATGGATGGAGTATAATGGAAATTGGTATTATTTTTGGACAAATGGAGTTATGGCATCAAATTCCTGGTTGAAGAATAACGGAATGTGGTATTACTTTGATGGAAGTGGAAAATTAGTGCAAGATTCAATTATTATTGGAGATAAAAAATATGATTTTACTACTTTAACATTTATATTCTCAAAATACTTAACTACTGGTCAAAATATAAATATTGTTGGTGCAGACAATAAAAATATTTCAGATAGTCAAAACACAGCAAATAATCAAGTAAATCAATCATCTGAAAACAATGAAACAAGTAAGAATTAAGGAAAATAACAATATTTAATATAATATTTTAGATCTGGAAGACTAACAGATTGAAGTTGAATTATTCTGTTAGTCTTCTTTATTTTAAAGAAAATTACAGAATTTCGTATAATGAAAGTTTAGTGTCATTTTGCTTTAGATTTATTTATAAAGAATGAATTATAATATTTAGGATTAGGTCGTAGTGACCTAATCCTAAATATTACATGTGCATAAAGATTAAGCATGTCCTAAAAAAATACTAGTAAATTCTAAGAATTAAGGAGTAAATGATTAAGCTCTTCAAAGGTAGAAATTTCATACTTAGGTGATATATTTGAATTATTCTCAAGTTTATTTGGATTGTACCAACAGGTATCTATACCGAAATTGATTCCACCCTGTATATCGGAAGTTAAACTATCTCCAACCATAAGTACTGTGTTTTTATTAGTGTGGCGTATGTTTTTTAAAGCATGTCCAAATATTTCTGGATTAGGTTTTGAGATGGAGATTTCCTCAGATATCACTACATCTTCAAAATATTTTGATATAGTTGACTTTCTAATTCTATTTTCTTGTACAGCTGTGAGACCATTAGTAATTATTGAGAGTTTATAGTTTTTAATCAAATGCTCTACAAGCTCTAGGCTACCATCAAATAAAAAGGAGCAGTTAGACAAGTTTTTCATATATGATTTAGCAAATTCAATCTCATCAAAAGAAATTTTAAGTTTATCCGCAAGTCTTTTAAATCTTTCTACCTTGAGTTTTTCCTGAGTAATTAAGCCTTGTTCAAACTCTTTCCATATAGCAGTATTTATATCGTGATATATTTTTAAGTGGTAATTTTCATCGTAATTGATATTAAATTCGAGTATAGTGTTTTTGAAAGCCTCTCTTTCAGATTTTTTGAAATCAAATAAGGTATCGTCTGCATCAAATAGTATAACTTCATAGTTCATAATATGTCCTCCGTATAGTTGTATATAAATTTGTAAAAATCAAAATTTAATTTTATTTACAATGTCCTGTTAATAAAATAATATATTTATAGGAATTTGAAAATGACATAAGTCATGTTAGGAGAGTCTATGAAAAAAATTTTAGATAATAAACTTTTAAATTATTATATTAAAAAGCATAACATACAAAGCATATTTGATGACACGATACTAAAACATTTTCAGCTTCATTTCTATGAAAAAGAAGAATATATAATGAAGTCAGAAGAAAAACTTGAATATTATTATCTAATTGTAGATGGGAAAATTAAAGTGTTTTATCCTTTTGAAAATGGTAAATCAATGCTATTAAAATTTTATAGAGATTTTAATACTGTAGGAGATTTAGAACTTTTAAAAAACATTCCTATACTTTGCAATATTAATGCAGTAGAAGATACTTATTTAATAGGAATTCCATCAGATATATTAAGAGAAAACTATTTCGATAATACAAAGTTTTTACATCATTTAGTAGATTCTTTAAGTGAAAAACTTTATGTAACTATTAATAATAGCTCATATAATTTTGTGTATCCACTTATTAATAGGTTATCTAGTTATTTGATGGAACATATAATAGATGAAAGTTACATAATTTTAAATTCATCTTATTTAGAGATTGCTGAATTTTTAGGAACGACTTACAGGCATTTAAATAGAACGTTTAAAGAATTGGAATCACAGGGAATCATAAAGTGTGAAAATAAGAAGATAAATATACTAGATATGAAAAAATTAAATGAGCTTTCAAAAAACATTTATGTAAAATCTCTTTAATATAAATAATGGATGACTTTTAAGACGTGTAAGGGTATAACTTAAGAAGATAAAGTATGAAGTTAGTTAGATTAATTATGCAAACAGAAAATACTTAGAGAAATACGAACTCTAAGTATTTTTTAGTGCCAAAATATATCATAAAATCTTAAGGGATAAAATAAGCTTATTTAAATATTTTAAACATTGTGAAAATTTAAGGGCTTAGGTCTATTATGAAGTAAGCATGATTTAGCTATCTTGAGTGAGTATATGAAATAAGGCTAAATTTATTTTACAACTATTTTGCAATTTCTTTGGAAGTTATGTTATATAATGGAGATGAAAGTTAAATTGAAGAATTTACTTTAAAATATCACGTTAGTTATTAGGGGGAAATACATAATTGAAGATAAATATTTTAATTGTAGAAGATGATGAAGCTATATCTAATTTAATACGGATAAGCCTAGGAATAGCTGGTTATGAATGCAAGCAGGTATTTGATGGAATGGAGG
The DNA here is from genome assembly GCF_002969175.1 of Clostridium sp. MF28. NCBI lineage: Bacteria > Bacillati > Bacillota > Clostridia > Eubacteriales > Clostridiaceae > Clostridium > Clostridium sp. MF28. Next base: position 1,151,564 of record NZ_CP014331.1, on the reverse strand, counting down.
CTTTTAACTTAATTAAAAAAGAGTCTTTTGATCTTGTACTTATGGATATTATGCTGCCAGGTATAGACGGATTCGAATTAATGAAAAGGATAAAAAGTTTAAATGTACCAGTAATATTTCTGACTGCTAAAAATGGGCTTGCTGATAAAATAACTGGCTTAAAATCTGGTGCAGAAGATTATATTGTTAAACCATTTGAAACAGTTGAATTATTAGCAAGAATTGAAATAGTACTAAGAAGATATTCAAAAAATAATAACTGTATAGAATTTAAAAGACTAAAAATATATGAAGACGAAAGAATTATAAAAAATGGAGATGAGACAATTGATCTTACTTTAAAGGAATTTGAGCTCATACTTTTGCTTGTGAAAAATAAAAATATGGCATTATCTAGGGAGTATTTATTAGAAAAAATTTGGGGATATGAGTATATGGGGGAGACCAGAACAATAGATACTCATATACAAAAAATAAGAAAAAAGCTTGATATTGGGGATAACATAAAAACTGTATATAAAATTGGATATAGGTTAGAGGAGTGAAATACATGAAGTTGTGGCTTAAAATATATCTTTTTTCGTTACTATTACTTGTATTCACTTTGAACATAGCTGGATTTATATTGATACAAAAACTTCATAATGATCTGCTACAAAAAGAAGTTGATAAATGCCTTGCAGAACAAAAATTTGCTTCTTCACAATTAAGTGTTAATTCTATGTATATGCAAAAAATCTATTCAAGTAATACCTACGATATAAATATATTAATTGGGACTTTAATGGATGAATATAATAAGGCTACTAATAGTGGAGCAGAACAGCATGGAGACGTAGAAATTTTGGATTCTAGGAATAATATATTATTTTCAGACATGAAATTTCCATTTTCAAACGAAAAGGATGAACTAGAAGACCTTTTGCCAGGAAAAACTAATTATATTATTAGGACAGTAGATGGTAAACAGTATTTGTACGCTAGCAGCTTAGTTAATGTATATGACTATCCAATAAAAGTACACTATGCGAAAGATATTTCAAATATATATTCTGAAAAAATAAATCAATATGCTCTCTTTATGAAATTAGATATTTTAATCTGTTCTATTTTTGCTATATTTATGTTTTTTATAAGCAAATTAATAACAAAACCAATAAATACATTAATAGCTTCGACCCAGAAAATATCTCTTGGCCAGTATGCAGAAAGGGTGAGAATTAAATCAAGAGATGAGTTTAGCGTGCTTTCCAATAATTTTAATCTTATGGCACAGACAATAGAAGATAAAATAAACGAACTTGAAACATCTAATATTGAGAAGGAAACCTTTATAAATAATCTGACTCATGAACTTAAGACACCTTTAACTTCAATAATTGGATATGCAAATTTAATTAGAACATCAAAATATAATGAAGAGGTATTTGTTGAAGCTTCGGATTACATATATAAAGAAGGAAAAAGGCTTGAAAAGATGGCTTTTAAAATGATGGATTTAATTTATACAAAGACTCAAGAAATCGAGTTAATGCCTGAAAAAATATCTACTATAATAAACGAGGTTAGAAGATTGTTATCTAGTAAACTTAAAGATAAAAATATAGACCTAATTATTGAAGGAGAGGATTGCGTACTAGATATAGAAAAGGATCTAATTACTATGGCATTATCTAATCTAGTTGAAAATGCTATAAAAGCATCTAAAAATAATTCGAAAATATATATAAAAATATACACTTTTCAGAGTAAAACTCACCTATCTGTTGTAGATTCAGGTTTAGGAATAGCCAAAGAACATTTAGATAAACTTTGGCAGCCATTTTATGTAGTTGATAAAGCTAGAAGTAGAAAAAATAATGGAGCAGGAATTGGTCTTTCTATATGTAAAAAGATAGCAGAGGTTCATAATGCAGATATTAAAATAAATAGTAATTTAGGTATAGGAACGGAAGTTATTTTAATTTTTAATAGTCATATTGCTGAAATAAATGATAAGCATGTGAATTAAAAGGTACGAACGTAGCTTATATGCATATCTTAAAAATAGTTTTAGATAGTTTGAATAAAAATAATCGTAAATAGAAATAGAGAGTTCTGGATTTTTGATTGAGTTTATTAGTGAAGTATATGTAAGTTTACAACTATTTTACAACTATAATAAACTTTTGGGACATTCAAATTTTATACTTAAAGAGTGGGGTAAGTACTTACGCACAATTAAAAAATATATTATGGAGGGATTATTGTGCATTCTAAAAAAATAGTAGCAGTATTGTTAATAGTAGGAGTAGTAGCATCTACTTTTGCTATATTTAATCAAATTAATATGAAAGGAGCTTTTGCAGATACTATAAAACAAAATGTTGTCTACACTAAAGAGGATACTTCATCAGTTTCTCAAGATGATGGGACTGGAAAAATAACTGGCGATGAGAAGGAAGCTTATAGGCAGAAATCCTTAGGTATATTAAAAGAATATTTTAACATATCATCTGTTGAAGAAAATGAAGATTTTAAGTTTGGCGCATGTATATTAAATGAAAAAACTTTGGATGCAATAAAGCCACTAGAAAAAAAAGATATACAAGATTCATATGATAAGAAAGAAATATCTAAGGAAGAATATGATAAGGAAATGGCTTATGCTGAAGAAAATGATAATGGACTTAAGGATAGGGTAGCAAAATTAAAGCACGGAATGGTTCAAACTGGATGGGTTGGAATTAATGAAGATAAATGCTATATGTTTGATTTTAATGAAAACACAAAGGAAATAGATAATGTATTGATTAGTGAAGGATATCTTGATGAATCCAAACCTAAGTTAACAATTTCTCAAGAACAATTAAAAAATACAGCTGAAGATTTTATTAAGCAGCATAAGCTAGGGGATATAGAAAAACCTAAATGTATACTTGTAGCAGGAGAAAATGGACATCGTCTTTTTTATCAAGATGAAAATAATTCTTCTAAAAAAGTGGAGATATTTATTAGTCCATATACAGGTAAGGTAGATGGTTTTTCGATAAAAGCATATGCAGATTTAGAATACAATATAGAAATTAATGAAACTAGGCTTGGCACTAAATAGGAAAACCTTAAGTTACTAGTCCTAATTCGGAGAAAACATTTGCTAACGCATACCATGAATCAATCAGCAGATAATTAGTTTGGGTAGCTGGAGTAAATTCCCACGTGATATGCTAAGGCTTCCATGTCTAGTACAAGTAAGTTTTATTATAGATTGAGGAGATATTTTGCTACCCTAGGTGACTGGTATTCCAGAAATTAAATTTATTATAGTTTTTGTGTGAATTAAAAGAATACCATTACTTAGAGATAAGCTGAGGCATAATAAAACTTTCAGTCTTTATCTTAAAGTTATTAAACTCTAAAAGAGAAATAGCCTATGCCAATTTTATTTGATAATTTATTATAGTATCAAATAAAATTTGTACAGGCTATTTTACATTTTATATGAGATTTGCAAAGATAATTTTAAATTTTCATAAATTATTTTGATTTTGTATTATATCTTAAATCTTTGAATCATTTCATTAAGTTTTTGTGAAAGTTCAGCTTGGCTTTGAGCAGATTTTGTAACATCTGAAAGAGCAAAGGTAACTTCAGTAATGCTATTTAATATTTCTTCTGTATTTGAGGCAGATTCTTGAGCTACTGAAGATACATTTTGTATTGCACCACTTATCTGCATTATAACTTCATCCATTTGTTTTGAAGAAGAGGCAGATTTATCTATAATATTACTTATAAATTCAGAATCCTTTTCATATTGAATTCCTGTATTCATGAGGAGTTCATAATTAGGTTTAACATTGTCAGCCATAAATTCTAGAACATCTTGTCCGCTTTTTGATAAACTTTCTACAGAAGCTTCAACTTGTGATACCATGGTTTGAATATTATAAACTGCATTGGAAGATTGTTCAGCAAGTTTTCTAACTTCGTCAGCAACTACTGCAAAGCCTTTTCCGTGTTCACCAGCTCTAGCGGCTTCAATAGCAGCATTTAGAGCTAATAAATTTGTCTGCTCTGCTATACTTCCAATAGAATTTGCCATTATTCTAACTTCTGATACAATTTTAGAATTTTCAATTGATTCTAAAATGTTTAAACGATTTTTATCATAAATTAAATTACTTTCTTCAATACTTTTTGAAGATTTATTTCTAATATTATAAGCACGTTCTTTTATTTCATTTACTGATACTAATGAATTTTCTGCATCTTTTGCGATGGAATTTATGGCGCTACTTATTTCTTCTGTTGATGCAGTTACTTCTTCTGTGGTAGCGCTTAAATCTTGAACACCTTTAGATATATGTTCTGTGGATTCATTAACAATTTCCATTTTAGAAGCAATTTCTTCAGTAGTAGCAGAAAGTTCTTCGCTTGTGGCGCTTATATCGCTTGAACTGTTCATTATTTCAACAATTAAATTCTGTATATTTTCTTTTGCATTGTTTAATGCCATTGAAAGACCACCTATTTCATCTTTAGAGTCAACAGTTATAGTTTTAGTTAAATCACCACTACCAAGAGCTTCAGCGAAGATTAAAACTCTTTTTACTTGTTTTGAAATCATAAATGAAATTGATAAACCTAAAATAACAGCTAGTAGTAAACTAATAAGTATTATTGAGATTGTTATGTATAAAGATCTTTTAAAAGTTGAGTTATTTTCAGAATAAGAAGCATCGGCTTGGTTAACATTATTTTTTATTAATTCATCCATGCTCAAATATATATTTTTTCTGGTTTCGGTAACTTTAGAATAATTTTCATCAGCTTCACTAAAATTATTCTCATCTACGTATTTTATTATTGAGTTAGATAAATCAACATATTTATTAAAGTTTTCTTTAAGGCTTGAGAATGCAGGTTTCTCAGATTCAGAGATTAGAGTACTTTCATATATTTTTATAAGGTCATTATTCTCGTCAATTAAGTCTTTAATGTCTTTTTTTACTATATCTTTTCGCTGACATTTCTTTGATAAGCAAGTTTTAGCAAATCTGAACGTATATCAGAAATATTTTGCTTTAAAGTAGTTAAGTTATTTATTGAGGCCAAGTTATAATCATGCATGGAAGTTGCATTGTTATTAATTATATTCATATTATATAATCCAATAAAACCAACAATACATACTAAAATTGAAATAAAAGTAAAAGTGGAAATAAGTTTATGCGATATTCTTAAATTTTTAAACCAAATCATTAAATCAACCCCTCTTTATTTTTTATGCGAAAGTTTTTTATTTTCTCACCTCCATTAAAAGTTCAATATAAATAGTTTATATTTGAGAAAAGTTGTAATTAAAAGTCTACATACTTCTTGATTTTAATTCATAGAAATTTAGTTTAAACTACCAGCTATTGCAAACCAAATAACACGATGTAAAATGAATTATATTATGTAGAATCTATATATTTATAATAATCGAAATTAAAATTAAAAAATTAAGAGAAAATAAAGAAAAATGCAGAAAAAACTAAAAATATAACCAAATATGGTTATAAGATATCTTGAAATTTAAGGTGAGTTAAATAATTTTTTATAATAATATTAATATGGTTAAATTATTATGAGTGATGGTAGCCATGAAATCAATAATAAATATTTAGAAAGGCTATAGCTATAATACTAACAAGTAGTAACATATTTAAAGACATAAAAAAGTATAATAGTAGATGAGACAGAGGAAGGGCATTGAAATAAATTATGCAATAAAATAATTAGTAAAAAGACAAGAGTGATGCATTTAAAGAATAAAGAAGAATCAGCTATAAAGGAGAAGGTTCTTCTTTATTTTAATTATAGAAAAGTGATAGAATTAAACACATTTATTATCTAATTCAGGGTAGTGTTTAACCGACCAAGACTCAATTTCCTTAATAATACTAGTAAGCTCTTTTCCTTTATCAGTAAGAGAGTATTCAACTTTGGGTGGAATTTCTGCATAAACCTTTTTACATACAAGTTCATCATTTTCTAATTCTTTAAGTTTTTCATTTAACACTTTTTGACTTATTCCTTCAGTCATTCGTTGAAGTTCTAGGAATCTTTTTGGTTCATTATATAAATGACATAATAAAACTGCCTTCCATTTTCCTCTTATAAAATCCATTGCAAAATCCAATAAGCACACATAACTTCTTCCGTTATAATTTACCATTTAGTTACCCGCTTTCATTTTTAAATATTTATAAATGTTACTAGATATTAGTATAAACAACCTGTCTGATAATATCAAATCAATTAAGCAAAATGTAAAATATATGTTAGTAATAATTTAGAAGATTGTATAAGATAATGGTTATTTTACCATGACTATTAGATAAGTTATATATTGCGAATTAGAATAAGGATATTATTGTTTTATGAAAAATTTATTATGGCCTTACATGTAGGCTATTCAATAATTCTTACCAAAAAGTAAGTTGTCTAACTAAAAAGTGCGTACTTGTTACTTACATTACTGAGTTATATAATCACATCATGATTTTAATATTATGGAGGTATGTATTATGAAAGTAGTTGCTTTTAATGGAAGTCCTAAAAAGAATGGAAATACTTATGAGGCAATAAAAGCTGTAGCAGAAGAATTAAAGAAAGAGAATATAGATGTAGAAATAGTTCATGTTGGAAATAAGGTTATACGTGGATGTATGGCTTGTGGCGGATGTGCCAGAAATATGAACGAAAAGTGTGTTATGCAGAATGATGAAGTTAACGATTGGATTCAAAAGATGAAAGAAGCTGATGGAATCATTCTAGGCTCTCCAGTGCATTATTCTGCCATAGCAGGAACTATGAAATCATTTTTAGATCGTGCGTTTTATGTTACATCTGTAAATAATGGCATGCTTAGACACAAAGTAGGTGCAAGTGTTGTCGCAGTTAGAAGGTCTGGTGGAGTTCCAACATTTACTCAGTTAAATAATTATCTTAATTATTCTGAGATGTTAATGCCAACATCAAACTATTGGAACGTAGTTCACGGTACAGCACCAGGAGAAGCAGTTCAGGATGAAGAAGGAATGCAGATAATGAGAGTTTTAGGAAAGAACATGGCATGGCTATTAAAACTTGCTGATTCTGGGAAAGCTAATGTAGAAGAAAGTAAAGGTGAAGAGAAAATATTTACTAACTTTATTAGATAGTGTTTAAAATGATAATGACTAAATTAATTAAATTAGTATTTCAAAAATTAAATTCAATAAAATGGTATTAAAAAAAATATATTTATTTATAAGAATAGGATGAATTAAGTAACATCCTATTTTTATTTTTTATGCATGTAATATTATTCGTTTAAACCTGTCCATAATTTATTTAGAAGAATATCATTGTAATCTTGATTATATTCCCAAAACATTGCGCCACCGAGGCCTTTTGATTTTATATATTTAACTTTATAGTCAATTGATTCTTCATCCTCATAAGTAATAAATGAATCATAATTTTTTAAATAAGCGGCTTTTGCTTCATAATCCCAGTATCTAGTCCAACCATTTTTATTTATATAATTTTCAAGTAGATTTCCATATGAAAGATATTCATGACCATAATACCCATAAAAAGGAATGCCTAAATTAATTTTCATAGCTGGAACACCTGCCTGCAAAAATATATTTACTGACTCATCACAGCTAAAATCCGATCCATAGGTAGAAGAAGTTGGATAAAGATTTGCATTATGAGTATTATAACCAAAGTCATAAGTCATTAAATTTATATAATCGCAGATATTTACTATTTCATTAATTTCTACATTATTAATGTAAAATTTATCTGCTCCAGCTGCAATACTGAGTATTTTATTCGTTCCAATTTTATTACGTATAGATTTAAGTAAAAGCGTGAAATTTTCTTTATCTTTAAGAGTACATTTAATTAGGTTACAAGATCCGCTAACAGGATATTCCCAATCAAGGTCTATTCCATCTATACCATAGTTATTTACGATATCCAGGCAGCTATTTGCAAAACTATTCCGTGATGACTCTGAATATGCTGCATCTGAAAAACCTTCAGCTCCCCACCCACCTATTGAAAGGATGACCATTAATTTTGGATTTTGAGATTTTAATAATACTAAATTCATTAAATTTTGATAATCAGGAATAAAAATTGAATTGTTTATAATACTTCCAAAAGCGTAATTAATATGAGTTAATTTGTTAGGATTTACATTAGTGGTGGCACCGTGTATATATCCTACTATTCTATATTTAGCTGTATTAGATGAATAATAAGATGAAGTTATTCTTTTTATTTCTATCAGTCCTTTCTAAATGCTTATAAAATATTTATATTTAATTTAAGTACATATATATTGCAATTATTTAGAACTAATTGACTACTTGGCTCGCTAGAGTTTCAAGATAGATTTATTATTGGAATATGTGTGTAGATAAATCAATTATGGCCTGGATTCACACTATGAAATATATCCTAAATAACAATGTTTTTAATTTAGATTTGTTAGATGAGCATATTAAAAAAGTTGATAAAACTTTAAGTTAGCACATAAATATAGTTTTAAAGGTGAATATCTATATTTTTTAAGGTTTAATTTGTATTTAATAAAAGTATATGTGGAAGGCTTATAAATGGGAATATAAAGCTGAAAACCATGTTCCAGAATAGTTACTTTATCACTTGTATTTACTTGGAATCTTTAGTAAAATACTTAAAAATAAGATTTAAGAGAGAAGGTGTTACATGAGCAACAAACCATTATTCAAAAATTATATTAGTAAGCTTGAAGTAATATTAGATAATATGTTTAATGCAATAATTGCAGTTGATAGTAACGATAAAATACTTTTTATTAATGAAGCAGCTAGTATTCTTTTTGATATAGATAGTAAAGGTGGTTTAGGCAAGAATATTAAAGAAATAATGCCAGATCCAGATATAGAATACTTTCTGTCAACTAAAAAAGAGGAAATTAAAAGGCCAATAGTAGTTAATGAATTGAATTTGATTTTGAGTATCATACCTTTTGGAGAAAATACTAATACACAAGGATCAATGCTAATTTTTAGTAATGTAACAAATTATAGTCAGTTAATTCATAAGCTTGAGGAAGAGAGGGATAGCAAAGAAATACTAAATACTGTAATTGAAACTGCTTATGATGGAATGATTATCATTGATAAGCAGGGGATAGTTACTATGATCAGTAATGCCTATACAGAATTTTTAGGGATTAAGAGGGAGGATGCTATCGGCAGGCATGTAAATGAAGTGATAGAAAATACTAGAATGCCAATAGTATTAGAAACTGGAAAAGAAGAAGTAGCACAACTTCATAAGATAAAAGGAAGCTATATGATAGCGTCAAGAATACCAATAGTAAAAAATGGAGAAATTATTGGGGTAGTTGGTAAGGTCTTATTTAGAAATGTAAAAGAATTAAATAGCCTTTATAAACGAATAAGCGTTATAGAAAAGGAATTAGCTACTTATAAATCAAGGTTTAGAGAATTCAATAAAGCAAATTATTCGCTTGAAAATATTATAGGTGAGAGTGAACCTATTGTTATGGCTAAAGCCATAGTTGAAAAAGCAGCTCATACAAATTCAAATGTTCTAATTTTAGGGGAAAGCGGGACAGGTAAAGAAATCTTTGCACATGCAATACATTCGGAAAGTAATAGACATGAAGGGCCATTTGTTAAAGTTAATTGTGCAGCAATTCCAAGTGATTTACTTGAATCAGAATTATTTGGCTACGAATCAGGAGCTTTTACAGGTGCCAAAAAAGAAGGTAAGATAGGAAAATTCGAGATTGCAAATGAAGGTACTATATTTCTAGATGAGATTGGAGATATGCCTCTCCATATGCAGGTAAAGCTATTAAGAGTTATTCAAGAAAGAGAAGTTGAAAAGGTTGGTGGCGTAGCTAGTAAAAAGATTAATATTAGAATAATTGCTGCAACAAATAGAAATCTTGAAAGATTAGTTGAAGAAGGTAAGTTTCGTGAAGATTTATATTATAGACTTAATGTCGTAACAATTGAAATTCCACCTTTAAGAGAAAGAGGAAATGACATAATACTTATTTCTAATCATTTAATAAAAAAGCTTTCAGTTGATTTAGATAAGAAGGTTAGAGGAATCTCTAAGGAGGCTGAACAATATCTTAAAACCTATGAATGGAAGGGTAATGTAAGAGAATTAGAAAATATATTAGAGCGGGCTATAAACATTATGGAGAATAGTGAGATTATTGAAGTGAAAGATTTACCGAAAGAGATCACAGGCAAAAAGGTTTCAATGGTTCCTAAGAAGCTTCAAGATATTCTTGCTGAAAGTGAAAAAAATGCTATTATTCTTGCCCTTAGGGCTGCGGATGGTAATAAAACTAAGGCAGCAAAAATTCTTGATATAGGGCGTACTAGTTTATATGAGAAAATAGAAAAATATAAAATACAAACATAGTTGTTCGTTTTTACGAACAACTTCTTTTTTTATGCAAAATAATTGTACGGAAAATCATACACTATGTAAATGTTTACTTAAAAAACTGTACGAAATAACGAACAAAAACTTTCTATTATTAAGAATTTTTTATGAAATTACTTATAGAAAAGCGCAATTTTACGTTGAATACATGCTCGAAATCTTGGCACGGATATTGCTTATATAAATAAGTGTAAAAGGAATTATAAATAAAATATTACACTCTTGCTTTATGGAGTATATAAAAGTGTGAAAAGGAGGAGTAAAGATGAACAAGATAATGTCGGTAGAACAAGCAATCGCCTTAATCAAAAGTGGAGACACAGTTGCATTTGGTGGGTTTATAGGTGCTGGGCATGCAGAAGGGGTTTCTAAGAAACTTAAGGAAATATACTTAGAACAAGGTGCCCCTAATAATTTAACTCTTGTTTATGCAGCGGGACAAGGAGATGGTAAAGAAAAAGGTTTGAATCATTTAGGACAAGAAGGTCTTCTCTCAAAGGTAATAGGCGGTCATTGGGGATTAGCTCCTAAGATCCAAAAACTCGCAATTGAAAACAAAATAAAGGCTTACAATCTTCCACAAGGAGTAATATCTAGTCTATATAGAGATATTGCGGCAGGTAAACCAGGTACAATTACTCATGTTGGTTTAAAGACTTTCGTAGATCCAAGAGTTGAGGGAGGAAAATTAAATGAATGTACAACAGAGGACATTGTAAAGGTTATCGAAATTGATAATAAGGAATATCTCTATTACAAAGCATTTCCTATAGATGTAGCTATATTAAGAGCAACATATGCAGATGAAGATGGAAATGCAACTCTTCAAAAGGAAGCAGCAACACTAGATGGTTTAGCTATGGCACAGGCAGCAAAAAATTCTGGTGGAAAAGTAATTCTTCAGGTTGAGAAAATAGTCTCTAAGGGAACTTTAGATCCAAAGCTTGTAAAAATCCCTGGAATACTTGTAGATGCTATAGTTGTAGCTAACAGTGAAGACCATATGCAGACATTTGCTGAAGCATTTAATCCAGCTTATAGTGGAGAAATAAGAATGCCAGTAGATTCTATCGAATGTCTTTCAATGGATGAGAGAAAAATAATAGCAAGGCGTTGTGCAATGGAACTTATACCAAATGCAGTAACTAATCTTGGTATAGGTATGCCGGAGGGAATTTCAATGGTTGCCAATGAAGAAGGAATAGGAGATACAATGAGATTAACTATTGAATCTGGCCCAATTGGTGGAATTCCAGCAGGAGGTTTAAGTTTTGGTGCAGCTATAAATCCAGATAGCATTATAGATCAATCATCTCAATTTGATTTTTATGATGGTGGAGGGTTAGATGTAGCATTTTTAGGACTAGCTCAATGCGATGAAAAAGGCAATATAAATGTAAGTAAATTTGGTCCTAAGATAGCTGGATGTGGAGGATTTATAAATATAACTCAAAATTCAAAAAAGGTTATATTCTGTGGCACATTTACAGCAGGAGGACTTAAAATTAATGTTACTGATGGCAAGCTAGTAATCGAAAATGAGGGAAGGTCAAAGAAGTTTATTAAAAATGTTGAACAAATTACATTCAGTGGAGATTATGCTAGAGATGTAAATCAACCGGTATTATATATAACTGAAAGAGCAGTTTTCAGATTGACAAAAGATGGAGTAACATTAGAAGAAATAGCTCCAGGGGTAGATTTACAAAAGGATATTATTGATCAAATGGACTTTAAGCCAATAATATCAAATAATTTAAAAACAATGGATGAAAGAATTTTTAAAGATAAGCCTATGAAGTTGAAGTAACAACTAATATAAGTGAATAGGATACGGATAAAATATTTGAAAAGAAAAATAATAAAATAACGGAGGTTTTGTATATGGCAGTTATAGGAATTTTATTAAGCTTAGCACTTTTAATGTTTATGGCCTATAAGGGGTTTTCAGTTATTGTTTTCGCACCTATATTTGCGATTATGGCAGCTATATTTTCAGGAATGGCGATTATGCCAACTTATACGGAAATATTCTTACCTAACTTGGGTAACTATGTAAAAGTTTACTTTCCATTCTTCTTACTAGGTGCAGTATTTGGTAAGGTTATGGAGCAATCTGGTGCAGCAAAATCAATAGCAAAATTTATAGTAGATAAATTAGGAAAAAAACGAGCTATGCTATCTGTAATACTAGCAGCAGCTATACTAACTTATGGTGGAGTAAGTCTTTTCGTTGTAGCATTTGCTGTTTATCCATTTGCAGCTTCTATATTTAAAGAAGCAGATATACCAAAGAGACTTGTGCCTGCAACTATTGCTGTTGGTGCTTTCACATTCACAATGGACGCGCTTCCAGGAACACCTCAAATTCAAAATTCTATACCAATGAAATTCTTTAATACAGATTTATATGCAGCTCCTATATTTGGAACGCTAGGTGCAATTATGGTTTTAGTTTGTGGTGTATCCTACTTAGAATGGTGCAAACGCAAAGCTCAGGCAAAAGGAGAAGGATATGGAACAAACCATAAGCAAGAGCCTGTGATTGTTGAAGACAGCAGCTTGCCGAATCCATTTATATCAGCATTACCATTAGCATCGGTACTTATAGTGACTCTAGTTCTTCAAAAAGTTGTATTTCCTAAATGGGATATCGTTTCTTGGGTAACTAAAGCTCCATACAACATACCGGAAGCTGGTGTTGTAGGTTCAATGAATAACTGGGCTCTTATGATCGCACTTGTAATTGGTATTACTCTTGCAGTATCAATTAACCCAAAACGTATGAAAGGAAACTTTGCTGCAGCAATTAATGCTGGTGCAATTGGATCACTTTTAGCAGTTATGAACACAGCGTCAGAAGTAGGATTCGGTAATGTTATCAAAACTTTACCAGGATTTCAATCTATAGCTCATGCTTTAACTAATATTAACCCAGATGGAAGCCCATTACTTTCAGAGGCAGTTACAGTAAATGTTCTTTCAGGAGTTACAGGTTCTGCTTCAGGAGGAATGAGTATAGCACTTGACACTTTTGGAAAACAATATTTAACTTGGGCAAATAGTGTTGGAATAGATCCACAATTACTTCACCGTGTTGCTGCTATGGCTTCAGGTGGAATGGATACATTACCTCATAATGGTGCAGTTATAACTTTACTTGGAATTGCAGGGTTAACTCATAAACAATCATATAAAGATATATTTGTAATCACTTGCATAAAGACAGGAACTGTATTTGCATTAATAGCATTACAAAGCTTATTACATTTTGTTTAATTAGAATTGAAAATACTTACAAATAATATTTTGAAAATTATATAGCAAAGAAGGGGGAGTACTAGTGAAAGGATTAACTATAAAGGAATTAAAGATTGGAGATAAGGCATCTTTTCAAAAGACTATTACAGAAACTGATGTATATTTATATGCCGGAATAACAGGAGATTTAAATCCGGCACATATAAATCAAGTTGAATCAGAAAAAACAATGTTTCAAGGTAGAATTGCTCATGGAATGTTAACTGCTGGCTTAGTATCTGCAGTATTGGGGATGCAATTGCCAGGTCCAGGTTCAATTTATCTTGGACAAGAACTAAAATTTACGGCTCCAGTAAAAATAGGAGATACAATTAAGGCTGAAGTAGAAGTGATAGAAAGAATTGAAGATAAAAATAGAATAAAATTAAGTACTATATGTACAAATCAAGATGGTGTTCAAGTGCTTAAAGGCATAGCAACAATAATGCCTCCTAAATAAAGACAAGCTCAAAAACAATGTGAATTTCATTAATTTGAAGTTCACATTGTTTTTATACATTAACTAAAAATATAAAAAATAATGAATGGATCTGCTTTGTATTATATGAAAGTATATTATTTTCTTAGAAGGATTTATGTATTAATGTTGAAGTGGAAGTTTTCTAAGTAAAACATTAAGTCTGTAGTCATTTGATTAAGATATGTAAGCAATAATCAAATGACTACAGACTTCTATTCATTTAAATAAAAAGTTTTTTATTAAGAATTTTTTTCAGCCCACAAACCATGTAAGTTGCAATATTCTCTAGCAAAAAGAACAGGTTCATCTACCTTAAAGAAAGCCTCAGGCTTTTCACCAGGTTTTAAGAATTTTTTATATACGTTACTTTCAGTATGAATTTCAATCCATTCTATATAGTGGTTATCAAGCATAGGATGTTCTACAGAGCCTACCTTTACTAAAACTCCACCTTCAACTTTTTCAATTACAGGAACGTGCTTTTCTGTTGCTCCATCAGTAGTATTTTCAGCTTTAAGCTTCATTGGCTGATTACAACATACTAGTGTACCTCCAGCATTATGAACAACCTCCACAATATTACCGCAAATTTCACATTTATACACTTGTTTCAATTCAGTCATTTTATTACCTCCTAAATTTAATTATAATTATTTGACTATTTCTTCATGATTTTTTTTGCAAGACCTTGGATATAAAGTTTTACTTTCTGCTAAATAACCAAGTTTAATTGTCATTACAACAGTCTTGTACTCTTTAAATTTATTTCTAAAATGTCTTTTTAATGACTAAGAATCTTAAAATTATTATTTATGTATATTTTAAGATTAAAATCATCAATGTGTTTAAAATTTAGCTGACATAATTAGAAAAAAATGAGAGTGTTATCTTTAAGATTATTATATACATAATAATTGCATTAGTCAATAATAATTATTAGTTAATAAAATAAATTTATAAAAATTATATGCTTTTATTATCTAATTTTTTATTGAAACATTGGGCCAGTATATTCTTCGTATGGTATACGAACAGCAGCTCCAGATTCATCTAATTTGTATGGTGTTCCTTCAATAGGATTTATTCCATGAACTAAGTTAGAACCTATTGTATAAATAGCGTTAGCCATAACGCTAGTATCTTGAACAGGAGAGCCTAACATAAAGCCTTTTGAAATCAATTCTCTAGCTTCAGGAACGCCATCCACTCCAACAATAGGAATTACTTTGGATTTATTTCCAGTGTTATAGCCATATTTTTGTAATGCTTTAGTTGCACCAATTGCCATAGAATCATCATTTGAAATTATTGCTTCCACCTTACTTCCAAGTCTTAGGAATAATGCATCAACAGTATTTTGCGCTGTTTCTCTATCCCAATTTAAAACAGGTGACGCAAGTTCCTCTGTTTTAATTCCAGCCTGCTGTATAGTTGAAATAGAATATGCAGATCTATCTATAGATGTTTTATTAAGTCTTTCACCAATAAGCATAATGTATTGTAATACATTATCTTTATTTTTATCAATTAAATCTTTATGATTATTCCAAGCATCAGTAATAATTTTACCTTGTAAAGTACCAGCTTGTTTTGAATCAGTACCTACATATAGGGCTTTTTTATATGATTTTATAGCATCCATTGTAAGTGGTTCTCTATTAAAAACTATTACTGGAATTTCATATTTTGATATTTTATTAATTAAGTCTCCTATATCGTTAACATTAACCATATCTAGCAATATTAGATCAATTCCTTCATTAAGTTTAGTATCAAGTTCGGCATTTTGAGTTGATTGATTGAATTTCGCATCATAAAATGTAAAGATGACTTCGTTCGGATGTTGATTTTGTATATCTTCAAAATTTTTACGGAGAAATATAAGGTAATCATCATTAAGATCTGCCGAAAACAGGCCAACTCTAATAGTAGTTCTTTGTTTAGAATCTTCTGCAATAGCTGTATTATTGAGAAAGATGCTTCTAAGTACCGTACTAAATATTATGGTAATTGCAGTTATAGCTAATATCTTTTTTAATATTTTCATTTAAATCCTCCAATCCTGTGTACTCATAAATGTATTATACGTTTTAAGAAAAAGTTTATACTTAATCTAAGTATATCTATAAGTTAAAAATGATTTTCAGGATAAATAAAAAAGCCCCAATAATGGGGCTAAAAGTGGATAGTTTAAATCATGAAAACATCTATATTATATGAAATTTTCGTAAAAATATTCATGTGATATGGATATCATTTGAATTCAATATATATTGCGATAATATATTTATATTGTTTGTTTAATATTATTAATGTACCTGTTTTTTATTTCAATAGTAGATTATTTATAATCATATTTGCATTCAAGAATATTTAATGTAGTCTGCGCAGATTCTATGCCGTTAACTATAAGGACAATTTTATGAATGCCAGGATAGTGCTTACGGACAGTAAGATCTGCGAAGCTATGTATACGCGTACCTTGTAAATGTGCATTAGGTAACACTGTTTTGTCAGATAAAAAAAATAATTTACGTGATGATTTACCATTTGATTTTATAAAATCAATGCCATATTCTAAGCGGATATGTACTGGAGAACCCCAGTCTATATCCAGTGAATAATTTAACTCACAACTGCCTCCAATTTTAAGTTGGTTAGGTTGAATAGAGATTGAGGCAGTTCTAAATATGGGATTTTCAGCTGAAGAGTTAGTGTAACCAAAGAGTGACATTGCCTTGGGATTAGCTCTTTTAATAAGGGTACGGCAGCCGCGTTTTAAAATCCAATCAGTATTTTGATTATGACATATCCAATTCTCCGCTATCGCTAAAACAGCGTCAGGATTATCTTTTGAAATGTCATTAAGGTTGTTAGCAACACTCTTACGAACATAAAGAGAGTCGTCTTCTTTCAAATTTTCTAACACTTTAAAAACAGGTAATGGATCGGCTTTAAACATCGGAAGAGCTATTCCCCAAGGAAGACGTGGTCGACAGCCTTCACTTGAAAGACGCCTTACATGTTCATTAGGAGATAATGACCACTTCATCATATATTCCATTACACCTCGAGGGTCATTCAATAAAAATGGTCGAATCGCAAACTCTGAAGATGACTGTTGAGTGAAACGTTCTAAGGCATTCATAGAGAGCTCAAAGTACTTCTCTTGCTTCCCATAGGTAGCAACAAAATCTGGAAAGAATAGATATGGAAAACCTACGCAACTCTTATTAATGGAGAATAAGATATTTAGGGCATTTTCAAAATCATTAGGAAGGTAGTCACCTAATATTTCAGCTATTCTATGAATACGAGCCTTTAAAGGCAATTCATCCCACGGATAAGCTAAAACTGAAGCGACAAAATCGCTCTTATTAAATTCTGCATAAACATTGTGTATCTTATTTGAAAAATCATTTAAAAATTCTAACGTATAAATATTTTTTAGTGGTTCACTCATAAGTATTTCATAATCTCCTTGTAACTATTATATCAAAAAAACTTGATATTTTATTATAATCTGAATTTAAAATATACTAAAATATTTTAATAACGTAATCCTTATACAGTTAAATTTTATTTATTATTATTGTAATAAACTAAACTTGACTACATTATGTCAAGTTTTAGAAGTATATTTATTTATCATGTTACCTAAGCGGTTGATAATTTCGTTTCGGACATCTATAGGCTCTATAATTTCTAACATTGTCCCGAAGGAAAGAAGATAATTATAAATCCATTCACCCTCAGGCATCGAAATGTCTATGGAGTAAGAGCCATCTTTATCGATAGTTATATTTTCTTCATCAAAATCATCGTATACTCTATAGGCACCTTCTGAAGATATTTTTAGTTTAAGATGAATTAGTTCACTGAATTTTTCTGATGGTGAATCATCCATAAGATCTTGTAAATATTGATGTATACAACTTTCATCTGTAATATTAATATCATTCATTCGAGTTATCTTAAAGGTTCTAAACGCTGTTCTTTCAAGACAATATCCTTGTAGATACCAGGCTTTATCTTTAAATAACAATTTAAAAGGTTCAACATACCTATTACTTTTCATACCGTCAGCACTAAAATATGAGAAATTGATTACTTTTTGCTTTAGTATTGATTCTTTTATTAGATTGAAGATCTCTTTTTGTTTTCTTTCACTACCCCAATTAGAAAAATCAACTTCAATCCAATTAATATCACTTTTCTGAAAAAGATTGCTCAATTTTGATAATACGTCATTAATATCATCATATCCTACAGCGGAAAGACTCTGTAGAGCAAGTAGAATTTTATCCTGTTCAACTTCAGAAAATAGTGATTTATCAAAAATGAATTTATCTACTAATGAAATACCGCCTCCTTTACCTTGACTTGAATATATAGGAATTCCAGCCTGGCATAGAGCATCAATATCTCTATAAATTGTTCTGACAGATACTTCAAAATGCTCTGATAGCTCTCTTGCTGTTATTGATTTTTTTTTGAGTAGAATATATATAATTTGAAACAATCTGCTAATTTGCATAACATCACCTCACATATAAATATATAATATATAACTTGACAACATAATGTCATATTATATCATTAATATAGAAAGATTAACTGAAAAAACTTTAAAAGGGGTAATTTAAATGATAGGAATAATTGTAGGAACTCATGGAGATTTATCTAAAGAGTTAGTTAAATCGGCAGAAATGATTTATGGAGAACAAAAGAATATTGGATGTGTTACGTTTAAGCCAGGAGAGGGAATTGAAAATTTATTAGATAAATACAATAAACTTATACAAGAATTAAATTGTACAGAAGGAATTTTAGTTATGGTTGATCTCTTTGGTGGAAGTCCATTTAATGCTGCTAGTATGATTGCATTAGAAAAGGAAGATATGGAGGTCATAACTGGAGTTAATATGCCAATGTTATTAGAAGTTTTTGCAAGTAGAGATATTTCATCAAGTCTTTCAGAGCTATTAGAGATTGCAAAAAATGGGGGCAAAAACGCCATAAAACAATTAGAGAAACAAACAGGTAGAAATTTAGATGATGACATATTATGAGCAAATAGGAGAACTAAACCTGAATGGGAGGAAGTTCTCCTATTTGCATTTAGGAAAATGTTAATAATAAATTTTATGAGAGTATAAACATTTATATGACTTATAAGAAATTATTTATAGAATAAAGTTTATAAAAATAGAAATTTATTATTTTTTGAATCAAAGAATATTCATGTGGAACTCGCAATACGTCATATGCTTTTTTCAAATGGCAGTATAATCTTATTATTTGATAAATTTTATGCAGCTGATAAATCAATAAATTCTTTATAATTTTTAAAAAAGTTGAAGTGTTTTTTATTTATTGATCGTTATATTTAATGTAAGGATTAATTAAGGTGGTGATAGATATTGAAAAAGAACAATTTCCAAATTGCATAAAACAATATGAACGGTTAATTATCACTATTTGTTTATCCTTCACAAAAAATTATTTTGATGCTGAAGATTTGGCTCAGCAAACATTTTTATCAGCATATCAAAATTGGGAAGGCTTTGATGGTGATAACCTTAAGGCTTGGCTTGCTAAAATTGCTGCAAATAAATGTAAGGATTATCTTAAGAGTAAGGCAAGAAAAACAGTTAGCTTGTCAGAAGATGAATATCAAGATCTTGAGTATAGAGGAGATTCACCAGAGGAAACAGTAGTTAAAAAGAATACTACAGAAAGAATACAAATTTTATGCAACAAGCTAAAAGAGCCATATAGAACTGTAGCTATAAATTATTTTTGCAAAGATGTCAAACTATCACATTTAGCAAAGGAAACTGGGCAGAATATTAAAACTTTGGAAACGCAACTTTACAGGTCAAAAAAAATGTTAAAGGATTTATGGAAGGAGGAGTTCATGTGAATAATGGATTATTTGATAAAGAAGGTCATTTAACTGAAGAAACATTAACCATGCTAAAGTTTGATATTTTGGGCGACGAAGAAATGATAGATATATTAGAACATATTAGTGATTGTCAAATGTGTGCTGGTGAATTTGCCGATAGTTTTAAAGAAGATGAACTTGCAGAAGCTCCTTTAGGTTTTCAAGAAAAAGTACAAATTAAAATAAAAAGTAAGAGGCAAAGCAAGATTCAGTTCCGTTTTTATTGTGTTAAAGTTGCAGTTGCAGCTAGTGTGGCATTAGTATTGGTTTTTTCAAATGGATTAAATTCTTTGGTTAATACAGCGACAAATCATGTTAGACCATTGGATTCTAGGATTGTAGATTCGGTTAATGTAAATCTTAATAACTTTTCTGAAAAAATAATTAAACTGGAGGTTTTTAATAATGATCAAGAGAAAAAGTAGATTTTTGACTTTTGTTTTTTCAATGTTGCCAGGTGCAGGACATATGTATATGGGATTTATGAAAATAGGAGTATCGTTTATGTCTGTATTCTTCTTTTTAATATTTCTTTCTTCTTGGCTTAACATAGGACCGCTATTATATATAGCGCCACTTATTTGGTTTTATTCTTTCTTTGATTGTACTAATAGAATGAATTTAAATGACGACGAACTTTTACTTTTAGAGGATAAGTACTTGTTCTCTATTGATAAGCTAGCAAAATTAGACAAAGATATATTTGAGAAACGTAGACTTACAGTAGGAGTTGTATGCTTATTTTTAGGTGTATATTTAGTTATAGAAAATATAATGAGTATTTTAGAACCATATATTCCATACGAACTACGCCGTTTTATTATTTATGATTTAATGAGGGACATTCCTAAAGTAATCATAGGAGTAGCAATAGTTACACTTGGTATAAAACTTATCAAGGGGAAAAAAATGGAGAGTGAGATAGATGATTAAGGGGCGTAAGGTAGGCACATTAACCTCAGGACTTGCTTTAGTTATATTTGGGATAATGTTTTTACTAAGATTGTTTATAACTAATCTCAATGTTCTTTTAATTTTATCAATGTGGCCACTTATATTAGTAAGTGTTGGAATAGAGATTATCGCAGCTTATATAATAAATAATCAAGAAAAAATGCAATATGATTTTAGTGCAATAATATTAGTTATTATTTTAGTATTCTTTGCTATGGGAATGGGAGGAGCTGAATTTATAGTTACTCATTCTCCACAGTTTGGAGCAACAATTTAGTTGAAATTTATGGAATAAATATTTCGAATTATAAATTAAAGTTATATTTATTATGATTTAATGGTTAATAGATAAAAAGTGAATAATAAATTTATTATGTAAAAATAATTTAAATGAGTGCATATCATTTTAGCTAGAATGAAGAATTGACTATAGATAGTAATGCATCTATAGTCAATATCTATGGTAAAAAATAAGCCCAAGACATATCGAACTGTCTTGGGCTTATTTACTGTAATTGAAATTAAGCATCATAATTATCAACAGAATGCTGAAAAATAAATATTATATTGAGAAATAAAACTTCTATATTATAATATGATAAGAATTATTTTACTGAAAATATTAATGCCATTTCAATGATTGTTTCGAAATATTCATACTACAAATTCTGGTTTGTTTTTTCCAAGTTCACTTTCTTTCATTTTATTAAAAGGTACTGCTGCTAATCCTAAAATTGCAATAATTGCTGTAAGTAGGAAGCACTTATTATAAACCTTATTACTTTCATCATTTTTTATGACAGTCATGTCATCTAAGACCTTATGGATCTCTTTTGTTTGAGTATTAAAGTTCTCTTCTATAGATGGCTTCATTTTATCAGGAGCAGAAGCTAACACAGTATCCTCTTTGTCTTTAATTAATTTATCAACCATATCTTTCGAAAAGGAAGTATTTTTGCTGGTGTCTGCAGTCTTTATTTTATCAACTATCGTAGATTTCACTTGATCTTCAAGAACTGTATTGTTATTAACAAGTTCGATTATTCTGCTTTTTGAATTATCTATAGCTTGAGTAGTGTAATAGCTGCTTAATGTTGAAACTAAGGCTATAGCTAAACATGCAGTTAGTTGCCTAAAGCTGTTCAGTATTCCTGAAGCAATACCATTCTTATCTTTTGAAACCTCATCAAATGCACTTTTATATAATGGAGAGGTTGAAGCAACACCAAGTCCTACTACAATGAATGCACTATAAATTATCTTCATATTGTTTGAACTATTCATAAATACAAACATAAGATCACCTAAAGATACAAAAATTATTGCTAATAATGAAATAACTCTAGCACCATATTTCTTAGATATAATTGCAAAGATTGGAGAGGTAAGAAATGAGACACCGCTTACTATACCTAAAATAAGTCCAGATTTTAAGACAGAATAACCTAATTGGTTTTCTAGATAGAAATTCATTAAATAAGATATAGGCATATAAGCAAAGAATATTATTCCGACTATTATGATTGAAGAAGTAAAGCTTCTTATTTTAAATAATTTAAATTCTATCATTGGATTTTTTGATCTTAATTCATATATTAGGAAAGCAATAATTGAAATTGCTGAGGTTATTATTAAAGTAACAATTTTTGTACTGCCCCAGCCATATGAGCTTCCTTTAACAAGGAAAAAGGTTAGTGCTCCGATTCCGTAAGCTAATAATATAGAGCCAATAAAATCTATTCGCTTTTCAATTGTTCTATCATAACATTCTGTAAGACATTGAGCTCCAAAGATTAAAGAGATGATTATAAAAGGAACATTTACATAGAATATTGCTTTAAAACCAAAGGCTTCATTTAATATTCCTCCAACAACAGGACCAGAAGCTGCAGCTATAGAAATTGTCATACCAATTACAATGGCAAGTTTTGACATAGCATCTTTACCAAATAATTCGATACCTAAAGGAATGGCTAATGGAGCGAGAATTGCAGCACCTATCCCTTGCATTATTCTAAAAATTATAATCATGGAAAGGGAAGTGGAAAGACCACAAAGTATTGATGAAATACCAAATACTATAAGACCAATTATAAATAGTTTCTTTCTTCCAAAAATATCTGCGATTTTAGAGAAGTTTATTAAAAGAGCTGAGAATGGAATCAAGTAAGCGGTACTTACCCATGATATTCCTGTTATATCTGTGTTGAAGTAATCAGCCATAGAAGGCAAAGATACATTAACTATGGTTGAATCTAATACTGTTAAGAAGCAAGCTATTGCCAGTGAAATAAATGCTAATACTTTTTGTTTTTTATTCATGATGACCTCCAAAATCTTTATTATATGAATATGAAATTAAATTCATGTTTATATAATATACTGGAAAAAATTAAAAGTCAATACATGAAATGAATTTCATATTTTATTGACTTTTATTTTTTTATATTTTATTATTTAAATAGGTGATAAAGATGGAAAGAAAGACAAGAATACCAACACAAAAAAGAGCTTTAGAAAAATATGATAGAATTTTAGAAGCAGCTTATAAACTATTTAATGAAAAAGGTTATTATAATACTACGACAGCAGATATATCTAATGAAGCCAATGTAGCGACAGGTTCTGTATATGCCTATTTTGAAGATAAGAAGGAAATTTATCTTAAGGTAATTGAAAGAATTAACAAAAGTTTTGATTATCCAAGTCATGATTATTGGTTAGAAAATGCTGATAAGGAATTTGATAATGCTGAAGTAGTAAAACCACTATTTAAAGTATTTATAAAGATGATGTTAGAATATCATGACTTTTCTAAAACTTTTCATGATGAAATGGAAGCATTAACACTCTTAGATAAAGATGTAGCTGCTTTGAGGAAAGAATATGATGAGCAGAGAAAAGATAAAATTAAAGAAATTTTCAAAGCTTTATCTATACCTTTTAACAGCGAAGAGGAAGAAAGATTATTCTACCATTATTCATTTTTTATAACAGATGATGTATGCCATAAGATTAAATTTGATGATGAAATTAAAGACATAGATTTGTGCATTGAGAAATGTGTTAATATGCTATATTGCTTATTTAAAGATTGTACAAATTATATAAAGGTAACATAGGATATTAATTTACTGGCACGAGTGGCTTTATGGTCAACGTTATCTTTTAACATAAAGATAACGATATGATTAGTATAGTGAAAAATTTTCTTCATAGAAGTACATACTATTTATATATAGATTAAATTTATAGTATTAATATTATTTGTATATATTAAAAAAGCCCCGATAAAGGGGCAAAGAATGAATGCCTAGGTTTAAGAATAAACCCATTTTTAGTATACGTAAAGTTGAAATTTTTATACGAAATTATTGTTGAACTTTTATTAATATTTATGAAAATGCGGAATTTCTATTTTATGAGCAATTATTAGAGTATATATTGTAAAAGCAATAACAAATATAGTAAATTAGCATAGTATATAATTAGAAGTTTAATCAAAAGATTATAAATTTGATAATTTACGGAGGAAAAGAAATGGGATACAGATGTCATAGAAGAAGATATAGAAATTCTAATACTCTTGGAGCTGTAAGTAATAATAATAATAATAATTGTAACGGAACTCTTGGAGAAAATGTACGATGTAATTGTAATGGAACTCTTGGGGAAAATGTTCAATGCCGTTGTAGAAGAAATTATCCTTCAGCTGGTGCATTAGAAGATGCTTATAACCAAGGATATAAGGATGGATATTGTGCAGGAGTAGAAGCAGGGCGTGAAGAAGGATATTGTCAAGGATACCAAGAAGGTGCACAAGAAGGGTGCCAAGATGCAAAAGAAGCTGCTGTAAGGTGCATAAATAGTATTAGATGTAATTAGAGTAATAGATTTTTTATAATAAAAATTAAGAAATAGAGAGAGCAAGGTAGTTGTACAGTGCTGTCTCTATTTGATATTGCTATTGTTTTTATGTAATTTTTATCATAGTTAATGAAAAGCCAAAGTGGGGACATAAGTGTGAATTTTACCTTGCTTGTATTCAGTAGTGTCCGCAAAAGGTTATATAATATAAAAAATCAACATTAAAAGAGGTCGATATCGTCATCAAGAAATAAAAACCAATGAGTTATTCGAAAAGTAACTAGGATGATACTTAAATTTAAGATTTTCATATATTAATACCGTGAAAAAAGTAAGTTATAAAATGCTTAGAGCAAAATAGAGGCTTTAAGCATTTTTATTTGTAAAAATATACAAATAATGATTACGAAAAAGTGAATTTAGGTAGTTAAAAGCAAATAGTGTATCATAAAACGTATATTTTTAGGAATAAAAAGAATATTTTAAGAAAATATAAGAAAGCTTATGATAATTTTGCTTTTTGTGCATAATTTTGTATGTTTAAAGGAAAAAGTATTTATTTAATTTTCATAAGTATTGTTGAGGGCGTACTTATTTATTTAGTGTAAATATATATCACAATTATTTTACTATAAATGTGAAAAAATACATGAACTTATTGCGTTGAACATTGAACAGTGATAGTATTACATTGTTCAATAATTGAACTTGCTGAACAGCGTAATTTATCAGGATTTATATTAATATATAAACATATTGTAAGTTACCATATATTCCTTAGAAAAATAAATCTTACTTTTTTGATATGTTTTATAGTATTTTTTATTGACAATACTTGGACGGTCTAGTAAGATATATTTAAAATTAAATCATAGTAATTGTATAGGAAAAGTAAAGAAGGGGGATGTGTATGAAAAATAAGAATTTAAAAAATAGATGTAAAAAGAAATGGGGGAGGGAAATTAACCTATATGAATAATCAAGACACAGCTGCGAGAATAGTGAAAAGAAAAAGAGGTGAAATTTTTTATATTGGTATTTCTTTTACATCTGTAATCATTTTCTTTATTGTATGGGAAATTGCCACAAGTAAAGGCTTGATTAATCAAGTATTTCTTCCATCGCCTCAAAAAGTATGGCAGGCATTTGTTGAATTAGCAAAACAAGGCTATAAGGGAGAAAGTCTAGTATCTCATATTGCTATAAGCATGGAGAGACTTTTTATTGCTATCTTTTTTGCAATAATAATTGGTGTTCCTTTAGGACTTATTGCAGGTAGCTCAAGGACTGTAAGGGCAATTTTAGATCCATTTATTGAATTTTATCGTCCACTTCCGCCGCTAGCGTATTATACATTAATTGTACTTTGGTTTGGAATTGGAGATGAATCAAAAATTATCTTATTGTTTTTAAATGCATTCGCACCTTTATTAATTGGGGTTATATTTAGTGTTCAAAAAGTACCGATAGATAGAATTAATGGCGCTAAATCATTAGGTGCCAGCGGAGTGAATCTTTTTATCAGTGTTATTTTTAGATCATGCCTGCCAGATATATTGACTAGTCTTAGAACAGCTATTGGTGTTGCTTATGCAACTTTGGTTGCAGCAGAAATGGTTGCAGCTGTATCAGGAATAGGCTGGATGGTATTGGATGCAAGTAAATATCTTAGAAACGATATTGTCTATGCTGGAGTTATAATTATGGGAATTATAGCAATTATATTAGATTCTTTTGTGAGATTTTTGATCAGGAAGGCTTCACCATGGCTAGAAAAATAAAAAAATAGAAAGTTCTTTATATTGAGTAATAGTAGATTATTAATAAAATCAATCAATGTACAAGCAAGTACATAAAGATATTTAAAGGAGTGTTATTTATGAAAATTAAAAAATATACAGTACTTCTGTCAGCTATTTTATCAGTTGGTATTTTAATAACAGGCTGCTCAGGAGCAAAAACAGCTAGTACAACAGGGAATACTCAAGCTTCAGATTCAGCGCTGCCAAAAGAAATACGTTTAGGATATTTTCAGTCCCCAAATGGAGAACTTCTTGCAAAAGGAGAAAAGTTACTTGAAAAAAATTTTCCAGGGATTTCAATTAAGTATGTTCAATTTGATGTTGGGCGTGATGTAAATGCTGCAATGGCTAGTGGATCTATAGATATTGCAACCATTGGTACACCTCCAGGAACAACTGGAATTGTTAATGACCTTCCTTATAAAATTTATTATTTACATGATATAATCGGTTCAAGTGAGGCACTTGTTGCAAAAAATACATCTGTAATCAATTCAATAGCAGATGTAAAGGGTAAAAAGATTGCAACTCCATTTGGTTCAACTTCACACTATAGCTTACTTGCTGCATTGAAACAAAATAATATTTCAGAAAATGATGTAACTATTTTAGATATGAGTGCACAAGACATTATAGCGGCATGGAGCAGAGGGGAAATTGATGGAGCTTATATTTGGCAGCCAGCACAATCAAAGCTAGTTTCAGATGGTGGAAAAGTAATACTTTCATCTGAAGATGTTGCTAAAGGCGGAGCTGTTACTGGTGAATTTGGTATTGTAAATAATGATTTTGCAGCTAAGTATCCAGATGTAGTCAAGGCATATATTGATATATTAGATGAAGCTACTAAGTCATATAAGACTCAATCAGATGATGTAGTAAAAACATTATCAGCAGAACTTGGATTAAGCGCTGAGGATACAAAGCAAGCTATGAATCAAATTTCTGTTTTAGATAAGTCTGAGCAGGCAAAATATATAGGAACAGCAGGCAATCAAGGGGCACTACCACAAATTTTAAAGGATACAAGTGATTTTTTGTTAACTCAAAAAGCAGTTACTACTTCACCAGATATTGAAACTTTCAAGAAGGCGGTAAGGAACGATTTATATAATTAATAGAGACGAGGAGATATAATATGGAATCGTTAGTTGAAATAAATAGACCAGAAGAGAGAAAAGCAAATTGTTCTGTTGAATTAAAGAATGTTAATTTAATATATAAAAATGGAAAAGAGTATTCGAATGTCTTAAATAACATTGAGCTTAAATTATTTGATGATGATTTCGTTTGTGTTCTTGGGCCATCTGGATGTGGGAAAACTTCATTATTAAATGCTATCGCTGGATATAATACAGATATCTCAGGGCAAGTACTTATAAATGGAGCACCGCACACTAAGCCAAATCCAGATGTAGGAGTTGTTTTTCAGCAGCCTAACATCTTTCCTTGGTTAAGTGTTGAAAAGAATATTGAATTTGGACTTAAGATGAAGAAGATTCCTAAAAAAGAGCGAGCAGAAATCGTAAATCATTATGTTGACTTAGTTGGTTTAGAAAAAGCTAGAAAACTGCTTCCTCATCAATTGTCTGGAGGTATGAAGCAGCGTGCAGCAATTGCAAGAACATTAGCGGCAGACTCAAAAGTAGTTCTGCTTGATGAACCTTTTAGTGCATTAGATGCATTAACGAGAGAAGCTATGCAAAAACATCTAAAGAAGATATGGAAAGAAACTAATAAATGCTTTTTCTTTATTACTCATGATGTGGAAGAAGCGATTCTTTTATCAACCAGGATTATTGTAATGAATGCTAATCCGGGAAGAATTGTGAGTGATTTTAAAAATCCACTTCAACAATATGATGATAATAGCTTTAAAAAAATCAGAGTTTCAGAAGAATTTGGAGAGCTTAGAGATTCGTTAATAGAATTGATTCAGGGAAATGATTTAGAAAATGAAGTTTAACAAATTATACGCTAAATGAAAGAAAGCGCACGATCTATTCGCAAAAATAAGTATCGATATTAAGAGTAATAGAAATTTTTGATTTATTATCCTCTTGATGGAGGTACATTAACGACAGAATTGTTGAAGGGAGATAAATATTATGAAAAGAGCAGCACTTACTCAAAAATTATTGGTTTTGGGTGTAGATGGCATGGATCCAAGAGTGAGTCAAAAATTTTTAAAAGAAGGAAAAATGCCAAATTTAAAAAAGCTGATTGAACGTGGTTCAGCTAGAAATGATTTAAGACAAATTGGTGCAATCCCAACAATTACACCGCCTTGTTGGACAACACTTGCTACAGGTGCTTATCCAGGAACACATGGAATTACTTGTTACTGGAGACAATCTCCTGAAAGTCTTGATGCAGTTGTTTATAATATGGATTCGCGTAACTGCACTGCTGAACAGATTTGGAATATTACATCAGAAGCTGATTTAAAAACATTAGTTTGGCATTGGCCAGGCAGTTCTTGGCCGCCAACTTCTCACAGTGAAAATTTGAGTGTTGTAGATGGAACTCAGCCAGGATCTGTTAATATGGGAGTTGCACAACTTGATTGGGAAAAAGTTATTGTTGCTTCGCCTGAAATCGAAGAGGTTCGTTATGCACCAAGAGTCGAAAAACCAGCAGGTGTTGGTTGCATAATTACAGATTTAGAAGGCACTTTAGACGATGAAGTTGATGATGAAATGATGGAACTTTGGTGGGGAGATACAGCCCGTCAAGGCGGTGAAATTCGTACCTATGTTATGGATGATAATGATACAGAAATTGTTATTGGAAGTAAAGTGGCTTATGATATTGTAAATTCTCCACTTAAACAGGCAAAGGGGTGGAAAAGTGCGCCGGAAGGAGCAAAAGAATTCACTATAATAACTTCAAGCGGTGTAACTAGACGTCCAGCCTTAATTCTTAAAAATGAAGCTGGTGAATATGATAAAGTAGCAATTTATAAAAATAAGAAAGCAGATGAACCAATCGTCATTTTAGAGAAAGATAAGATGGTAACAGGTATAATAGACGATGTTACAAAGAAAGAAGTGACAAAGCCTGCATGTCGTTCAATGAAGATTTTAGAACTTGATCCACAAGGCAATAAAGTTAGAGTCTGGATTAGTAATGCTCTTGACATCTCCAATGATCAATTATGGCATCAAAAATCTTTATACAAAGATATTACTGAGAATGTTGGACATGTTCCGCCTGTTAGTTTAATCGGTGGAGAAGATGATGAACTAGTAAGGGAAATCTTTGAACCATCCTGGGCAATTTACGATAAGTGGCAGGCGGATTGTCTTAATTATTGCATTAAGGAGAAAAAATATGATGTAGTATTCTCTCATCTTCATAATATTGATTGTGCAGGACATCAATTATGGCATCTTGCTAAGACGCTTGAGCCATGGGATTACACTGATGAAAAAGTATATCAGGAATTTATTGAAAAATTCTATATACAAACAGATGATTATATTGGTGAATTCCTGCATCTATTAGATGAAGGATGGACTGTATTACTTGTAAGCGATCATGGGCTTATGGTTGGAGAAAATGTACCTCCAATTTTAGGTGAGTATGGGGGATTAAATACAAAAGTCATGGAAGAGCTTGGGTATACAGTTTTGAAAAAAGATAAAGATGGTAATTCAACAAGAGAAGTAGATTGGGAGAAAACAAGAGCTGTTCAGATTCGTAGTAATTACATTTATATTAATCTAAAAGGCCGTGATAAACATGGTATTGTAGACCCAAAAGATAAGTATGATTTGGAAGAACAAATAATCTCTGACTTGTATAATTACAGGGATGATAAAACTGGTAAAAGGGTTGTAGGCATATGCCTTAGAAATAAAGATGCTGTCTTAATAGGTACTCATGGACCAGAATGTGGTGATATATTCTTCTCTATTGAAGAAAAATATAACAGACTACACGGAGATAGCCTTTCGACTTCAGAAGGATATTTTGATACCTCGGTGTCACCAATCTTTGTAGCAGCAGGCTCTGGGATAAAGAATGGCTTTACAACTGAACGTATTATAAGGCAAGTTGATGTTGCGCCTTCAGTTTCTGTATTACTAGGTTTACGTTATCCTGCACAGTGTGAAGGAGCTCCAATTTATCAAATTTTCTCAGAAGATATTTAGGCATAATCAGAAAAATAACAAATCCATCTGTCTTAATAAAGAATTATGGCTATCAGAAAGTAGCACTCTGATAGCTGTTTTTAAAATAGATTGAAGAATTATAAAGGAGTGAATAGAATGGCTTTACAACATTTGGATTCAAATGAGTTTGATGAAATTATATATGACAATGCTGAGTCAAGCCTAGTGATTTTTTCTAGAAAAAGCTGTAGTGTATGTCAAGGTGTAGTACCAATTTTAGAAGATTTAAAATCAAAATATGATGGTAAGTATAATTTTTATTATGTTGACGTTGAAGAACAAAAAAATTTATTTCAGAGATTTTCTTTAAAAGGTGTTCCTCAAATCCTGTTTTTTAAGGATGGTGAGTACCAAGGAAAATTAGCTGGTAACGTAGAAGATGATGCAGTTGAGGAAAAAATTGCTGAAGTTTTTGAGGAGTGATTAAAAGTATGGGCGATATGACTAATTCCTACGATTTAATTATCATAGGTGGTGGGCCTGCAGGGCTTTCAGCTGCAATTTATGGGGGAAGAGCTAAACTTAAAACTCTGGTAATTAATAAAGGAGTAGTTGGAGGTCTCGTAAATACAACAAGGGAAGTAGTTAACTATCCTGGTTATGAACAAATCAGCGGGCCAGAGCTTATGAAAAACTTTAAGAAGCACGCAGAGAACTTTGGAGTTGAATTTTTAAGAGATGAAGTTGTAGGTGCTGATTTGTCATTAAGAGAAAAACTCATTACCACTAAGAAAGGAAAGCAATTCTTAGCTAAGGCTGTAATCATAGCTTGTGGTAGCGAGCCTAGACTACTAAACATTCCTGGGGAAACGAGATTCCAAGGCAATGGAGTGGCATACTGCGCAACTTGTGATGCTGAGTTTTTTGAAGGAGAACATGTTGTTGTAATTGGAAGCGGTGATCAGGCTATTGAAGAAGGGATGCACATCACAAAGTTTGCAAGTAAAGTGACTGTCATAGTGCTTCATGATGAAGGTATTCTCGATTGTAACAAAGTAAGCAGTGAAAAAGCCTTTAATAATGAAAAGATGGAGTTTATCTGGAATTCAACCATAGAGGAAGTCCTTGGGAATGAAAATGTAGAAGGAGTAAAAATTAAGAACTTAAACACTGGAAATATAAAAGAGATAAACTGCCAAGGAGTATTTTTCTTTGTAGGTATGGTACCATCAACTAATTTCTTAAAAAACAGTAATCTTAAGTTTGATTCAAACGGTTATATATCTGTAAATGAACTCATGGAAACTAGCTTTGAAGGAGTTTATGCTATTGGAGATAATAGAGTTAAATATTTAAGACAGATTGTTTCTGCTGCTGGTGATGGAGCAATTGCAGCGGTGGCAGCTGAGCGTTACATTGAAGAATTAAATGACTTTAATGAAAGTATTCTAAAAAGTGAAAAAAGAGTATTGTTATTATTTTTAGATGCTTTAGTTAATGAAAACTTAAGATTTAGAACACTGCTAGAAGAGGTAAATAGGGAATTAGTTGATTGCTATAGGATTAAAGAAGTAAATATAGCCACAAAGAAAAATCTTATAGGAAAATATAATGTTAGAAATGTGCCTGAAATAATTGTGTTAGATCATGGTAATGAAATTAAAAGATTAAAGTATACAATGGATAAAGAACAATTAAAAAGTCAATTATCCTAACTTGTCATCTTTATGGTAATAGTCAGTAAAATTTATTTCACCAACAAATAAGAATATAAATGTATCGTATAAATACTAAGAAGTAACAGGACTTGAGTTCAGTATTAATGAAAGAGAATATAATAAAAGATTTATATAAGGAAATAAGTTAATTAATGCATATGCAACTCCCAGTATTAATATAATATTTTATAAAATTTAAATATTAGTGAATCAAATTGCTATAACACTTAATATTATATGTAAATAAGGAATATTTGAATTAATTGAAATTTTACTTTAAATATTTCTTGTGATATGATTATATTAAAAAAATTTTATGTTGGAGGAAATATTTTTATGGATTTAGACCCGGAACAGACGAGTATCACGTCACAATTAATTTTAATAGTCATATTGACTTTGATCAATGCATTTTTCGCGTCAGCAGAAATGTCTATAGTATCATTAAATAAAAATAAAATAAAGCTTCTTGAGGAAGAAGGAAATAAGAAGGCCAAGCTTTTATTGAAACTTATGGAAGAGCCTACTAATTTTTTATCTACTGTACAGGTAGGAATAACGCTTGCAGGATTTTTTAGTAGTGCTTCAGCAGCAACAGGACTATCAAAGGATGTAGCTCTTTATTTAAAGGGACTTAATGTTCCTTATAGTGGACAAGTTGCATTGGCATTAGTAACAATTGTATTATCTTATATCACCCTGGTATTTGGAGAACTTTTTCCAAAAAGAATAGCGCTTAAAAAATCAGAAGCTATTGCAATGTTCTGTATAAAACCATTAGTTATTATAGCTAAAATTGCAGTTCCATTTGTAAGGTTGCTTTCAGCATCAACTAATATATTAGTTAAACTGATTGGGCTCGATAAAGAGGATTTAGGTGAAAAAGTATCAAAAGAGGAAATCAAATCTTATGTAGAAGCTGGACTAGAACATGGAGTCATAAATAAGACTGAAACAGAAATGATAAATAGCATATTTGAATTTGATGATAAATTAGCATGTGAAGTAATGACACCGAGAACAGAAGTATATATGATTAATATAGAAGATCCATTAATGGAATATTTAGATGAATTGATTGATGAAAGATATTCAAGAGTTCCTGTTTACGAAGATGATACTGATAATATAATTGGTATTCTTTATATGAAGGATTTCTTCAGTGAAGCAAGAAAATATGGATTTGAAAATGTGGATATAAGAAGCATATTGCATCCCCCTTATTTTGTTCCAGAAAATAGAAATATTGATAGGTTATTTAAGGAGCTTCAAAGTACTAAAAAGCATATTGCTGTATTAGTAGATGAGTATGGGGGATTTTCAGGTATAGTTTCTATTGAGGATTTAATAGAAGAAGTCATGGGAAATATAGATGATGAATATGATGAGGATGAGCCATCAATAGAAGAAATGGATAATGACACTTTTATGATATCAGGTATGCTTTCAATTAATGATTTTAATAATTACTTCGATACAGATATTAAAAGTGAGAATTATGATACTATGAGTGGTTTTATTATTGAAATTCTTGAACGTATTCCTAGTAATACAGATGAACAAGAGATAGAATATGAAAACTTGATCTTTAAAATAGAAGAAGTAAAGGAAAAAAGAATTAGTAAGATAAAGCTTTATATTCAGAAAGATGATGAAATTTTAGCTGTATTATAAGGCTGTAATATAAAATAAAAGTGGCTGTTTTAGAATAAAAAATAGAACAATATAAGTACTGTTTTTTTATTAAAGACTATTTATGTTGTTCTAAAAATTTATTTTATAACAGTCTTTTTATTTGCAGTTTTATAACTGATATTTAATGCAAATTGTGTGATATATCCTTAATTATGAAATATTAATATAGAAGTTAAGTGCAAGATAGATAATTATGTTGAAATTATGAATTACTCGAATGAAAACTTTTACAAAAAGTATATAAATTATACAAAAGATTAATGTATATTTATAAATTAATGCGATTACTGTAAATTAAAATATAAATATAGCATAATGTTAAATCTCCCTGCATAAATATCAAAGGTATTTCAATTTAAGGAGGAATTTTTATGAATACTAGGGCAGAACTGAAGAGATATGCCAAAGATCAACTAAAAGGGAGGTGGGGACTGGCTATTGGAGGAATTTTTGTTGCTGGATTTCTAATTCCAATTATTTTTAATTTAATTTTAAGAGTTGTTAGAGAAAGTTTTGGTTTGAGTTTAATAGTATTTTTAGTAACAATATTTGTTAGCGCAGCAATAGGAGTTGGCATATGCAAATTTTCTCTAAACTATGCTGAAAGAGATAGTAACCCTAAATTTACAGATATATTTTCAGGATTTTCAATAATTCATAAAGCTGTAGGCCTATATATTTTATTGACTATAATTGTTACCATAGGATTATTTTTAGTGATAGTTCCAGGCATTATATTTATATATATGTTTTCACAATCATTTTTTATTTTAGCTGATGATAATAATAAGTCAATAATTGAATGTTTAAAAGAGAGCTCAGCTATTATGAAAGGGCATAAATTTGAGTACTTCGTCCTTACTTTAAGTTTTTTAGGGTGGATAATACTTGGAATGATTCCACTATGTATCGGTCTATTATGGGTGGTTCCTTATATGAACGTCACAGTGGCTACCTATTACTTAAAACTTAGAGATAGTTATAATAATAATTAGGTTGTTGAGTAAACAAAATTTGTAAAAAGTAAATAAGCCATTCCTTTGTGATATAATAATTTCGCTAAAAACCAAATCACATCACACAAGGAATGACTTAAATATGATTATATCACGAAAGATTAAAACTGAAAATGATAATTATAAGATTTTTGAAGCTGTTAAAATTGCATTTGCTAAATTAAATTCTAATAGTAAAAATGCTAAAGGCCGACCACGTAAGTACTCAGATGAGCAAATAGTTGCCTGCATGTTATATGGTGTTAAACATAGTATATTCAGTCTGAGAGAACTTGAATACGAAATAAAAAAAGATTATGTGTTTCAATCTATAATTGATCTTAATGAAATACCTGATTATTCTACCTTTTCGTTAAGAGCTAAGAATTTAGAGAAACATATATATTATGGTATTTATGCTATGTTTGTTGAACTTATTAACCCAGAAACTAGACTATGCGCAATTGATGCTACTGCCTTAAGAAGTTCAAAATACGATAGCGAAGCTAAATCCGGCAAAGGTACACGTCTGGGATATTATAAAGGTTACAAGTTACACTGCATTGCAACGGTTACTGATACTATTATTCCTCTAGTTTTTAGTTTAACAACAGCTAATGTTTACGATAATCAAGTTCAGGATTTACTATATGACGCTAAAAATTATAATCCATTTTTAATACTTGCTGATGCAGCATATGACTCAGTTGAATGGTTTGAAATTGCTGCAAAACTAGAATTTAATTTATTAGCTGATATAAATATGCGTAAAGCTAAAAGCATTGAGGCGTTCATTGATAAACGATATGAAAATGCTTTATTTTTAGAATCTCCTATCGGAGCGAACCTATATAAAAATAGATTGAAAATAGAGCAATTATTCTCAGTTTTAAAAGGTTTATATAATTTAGAAAATCCAAGGCTCTATGGGCAAGCACGATACAAACGTCATATAAAATGGGTTTTATTAGCCTATTTAATAGAGGAATTTAATAAAAAACAGCAGGGAATAAAATCGAGAAAATATCCTTGGAATCTTTGATTCCTAAGAATATTTTCTTAAATAACTATTTGTAAAAATTAGTTATTCAACAACCTAAATAATGATAAAATAGCATAAAGAACAATAATTTATTATTCAGAAAAAAATATATATATTGCAAAAATAATTCTTTATCATAATTCTAAAAATATTGTAAGAATTTTAGCTGTAATTGTGAATTGTGCATTGTGAATTGCGACATATATATTTATAAAATATTATATATGTTAAATTGAAGACTAAAGAAATTATACCTTCAGTAATGCCGTACGGAAGCGTTACTGAGGGATTTTTTATTTTTAAATACAAGTAAGTTTCTTAAATTTCAGTTCCTTATAAATTCCTTATAATTAAGGCTTATTATTTAATTATAAGAGGAGGAGTGAAGATGAACGAATTTATTTTAGAAACAAAAAACTTATGTAAAAACTTTAAAAAGCAAGAAGCAGTTAAAGATATTTCAGTATTAGTTAAAAAGAATTCAATATATGGGTTGCTTGGTCCAAATGGAGCAGGAAAGTCAACACTATTAAAGATGGTTACGGGAATGCTTAGAGCAAATTCAGGAGAAATCTTATTTGATGGACATAAATGGAGTAGAAAGGATTTACGCGAAATTGGGTCATTAATAGAATCAGCGCCTTTATATGAGAATTTGACGGCAAAAGAGAATTTAAAGGTTCGTACTACAGTACTTGGATTGCCAGATTCAAGAATTGAAGAAGTTCTTCATGTAGTAGAGCTTGAAGGTACAGGTAAAAAGAGAGCAGGACAATTTTCTATGGGGATGAAGCAGAGATTGGGGATTGCTATTGCACTACTTAATAATCCTAAGCTTTTAATTTTAGATGAGCCAACTAATGGACTTGATCCATTTGGAATACAAGAATTAAGAGAGTTAATACGATCTTTTCCAAAGAAAGGCATTACAGTAATATTATCAAGTCATATGTTAAGTGAAGTAGAACAGATCGCTGATCATATTGGAATTATATCTGGAGGTATTTTAGGATATCAAGGAGAATTAAAAAAAGGTGAAGATTTAGAAAAATTATTCATAGATATTGCAAAAAAATATAGGAGGGAGAAATAATGATGCTTAAATATTTTATTTCAGAAAATATGAAGATAAATCATACGTTTGTAAAGAAATTAGTATGGATAGCACCAATTATGGTAATTCTTCTTTCGGGATTTTTAGCATCAAATTATTTTCAGGTTGATATTTATAATTGGTGGTATACATTAATACTTCCTGGAGCTATATCACTAGGCAGTTGCCTTTTATCAAAAACTGATGGCTCTATGAAAAATAAAGCGGTTATATCACTTCAGTAGATTTAGATAAAATATGGATTGCTAAAATATTGGTGGGAGTAAAGAATATAGCTATTTCTTGTATAGTTATTTTTATAGCTGGAGAGTTAAGTGTGTTCTTTATTAAAATGGATAGCATATCACATATTTCGATGTTAAGTGGTTTAGTCGGAACTTTAGTGATCATTATAACTTCAATGTGGCAGGTTCCGTTATATTTTTTTCTGGGAAATAAAATAGGATTATTTCCAACTATTGTATTAAGCCTAGCTGTTAATATGTTTTCTATAGTTATGGCAGTAAAGGATTTTTGGTGGATAAATCCTTTTTCGTATACATCTAGACTAATGTGTCCAATTTTGAAATTACTACCAAATGGCTTAATAGCTAAACCAGAAAGTCAAACTTTTACACCAGAATTACTTAAGAGTTGGGGGATACCTCTTGGTATCGGAATTTCAATAGTCTTATTTATATTGATAACTTATTTAACAGCTAAATGGTATGATAGACAGGAGGCAAAGTAATATAATGAAAATTCTTCGCTTATTGAAGGCAGACTTTATAAAAATGAAGCACACACACTTTTATTGGATTCATATTTGTTTACCAATTATAGGAGCAATAATATTTTTGGAATATTATTCATTTTCAACTTGGAATTCTGTAAACAAAATAAATGGATATTTAGAAGTAGTATCATTAACATTTCCTGTGGTAATCGGAATTGTATGTTCCATGGTTATAGAACAGGAGGTTATGGCTGGAAAATTTAAAGAAATGCTATCTATAGAATATGGAAAAGGAATGTGTCTTTTGAGTAAAACATTAATTCTACTTCTTACAGGTTTATTTTCGCTTAGTTTAGCGGTTGGCATTTTTTTTGCTGGATTTCAATTTATTTTAAGGCAAAATACTCTACCAGTAAATTTTTACTTAAATATAATTTTTATTATATTTGGAGCTCAAATCTTCTTTTATTTATTTCACCTATGGTTGAGTATTAAAATAGGAAGTGGAGCATCGATAGGAATGGGCATACTTGAAAGCTTATTAGCGGCTTTGCTGATTACAGGACTTGGAGATGGAATATGGCAATGGATACCTTGTGGATGGTCAGTTAAGTTTTGTGATAATTTCTTTATAAAAGCCTCTAATTCTGCAGATAATTTTAATAAACTGGCTGATATTAATACTGTATTTAGTAATAGCGCCATTGGATTTAGAGATTGTGTTTTATTTACAATTGTCTTTGGGATTTATCTTGGAGTTTGGTTTAACTTTTTTGAAGGTAGAGGAGAGAAGTAATAATAATTTATAGAATAATAAAGATTAGCTGTTAATGTTGGATATAATAGATGTAGGAGGGATGGAAATGGCATATATTCTAGCGATAGATGATGAGCAAGGCATATTAAAGGTTATAAAAGGTGCCTTAGAAAGAGAAGGACATAATGTAACTATAGTTTCTAATCCTACGGATATATCAAAGGATCAGTATGTAAAATACGATTTAATTTTACTTGACGTAATGATGCCAGAAATAGATGGATTTTCTTTATGCAAAGATATACGAAGTTTGGTTGATTGTCCAATTATATTTTTGACAGCAAAAACCATGGAACAAGATATTGTAATGGGATTAAGTATTGGTGGAGATGATTATATATCAAAGCCTTTTAGTATAGGTGAGCTTCGAGCAAGGGTAGCTGCACACTTAAGACGTGAACATAGGGAAAAACAAAATGCTTTTTCTATTTCTGATATAAAATTTAATATAACTGCAAAAGAGGCATATTATAATGAAGAACTAGTGCCGTTTACAAAAAGTGAGTATAATATATGCGAGTACCTTGCTCTAAATCATGGGCAGGTATTTTCCAAGGAGAGAATATATGAAAGTGTATTTGGTTTTGATGGAAATAGCGATACTACAGCGATTGTAGAACATATTAAAAATATAAGAAATAAGTTTAAAAAGGTAGGAATAAACCCTATAGAAACTGTTTGGGGGATAGGATATAAATGGAAAGAGTGAAGAAGCAAAAAAGCATTTCTAAGATTTTTGCAATATATATATTGTTTTTCTGTATAGCTACAATTCTTTTAGCTGTATTTGATTTTATTCTATTTCAAATTGGTTTAGATAGTGGATTTATTTTACCAGCAAACTACTATGAGCAGAAAATTGAAAGACAGAGAGAAGAAATAGCAAAAGCTGAGGATGTTAATGTAAAAGACTTTATACCTGCGGAATGTAATTATATAGTTTATGATTCTATTGGAAATGTATTTTATAGCAATGTATCAGAAGCTAAAGCAACAGATATTTGGAATCTTGTACAAAGTGATAAGAGAAGTAAAGGAAAATATTATTATAAATTTATTTCTAGGGAGAATGGAATCTGTGTAGTTGAATACACCATAGGGGCAAGTTTTGTTAGCCCTGTTTTGAAAAAGTATGTTCAAAATGCTGAGCTTAGTTTAATTTTATTATATTTTATTTTGTTTAGCATTGAAATTATAATTCTATCTAGGTGTTTTAGAAGAAGAATATCGAAAGAACTACATGTTTTAAAAGAGACTACAGAAAATATACAGATGGAAAACTTAGAATTTGAGGTGAAGTATTCAAATATATTAGAAATCAATGAAGTCATTTCTGCGCTCGGTAAAATGAAGACAGAGTTGAATGATTCTCTAAGTAAACAATGGAAGATGGAAGAAGCACGTAAAGAGCAAATAGCAGCATTGGCTCATGATATAAAGACACCATTAACAATTATTAAGGGAAACTCTGAGCTTTTAAGTGAACTTAATTTAAAAGCAGATCAAGCCGAATTTAACGATAGTATAATAAACGAGGTTAAAAATATAGAAGATTATATTAAATCATTAATAGAAATTATGAAAACTGAGAAAGAATCAATATTAGAAAAAAATAAAATAAAGTTAGAAGAATTTATACAGGATATAATTGAACAAGGAATTTCCATAGGTATAAATAAAAAAGTAGAGTTTAGAAATGAAATTAAACATATTCCAGAAGTTATTATAGGAGATGAACTGGCTTTAAAGCGAGCTTTAAGCAATGTTATTTCGAACGCGGTTGAATATTGCTCCGAAAATGGGAAAATAGCATTTGGGGTTGATTCAGATAATGATAATATAAGATTCACCATTGAAGATTCAGGAAGAGGATTTACAGAAGAGGAATTACAGTTAGCTACAGAGCAGTTTTTCCAAGGCGACAAGAGTAGAAATTCCAAAAATCATTATGGCATGGGTTTATATATTGCAAAAAAATTTATGGAAAAACACAACGGGAATATTTCACTTGGAAAATCAGAAAAACTTGGAGGGGCTAAAGTTGTTATAGAATTACCCATTTTATTTAATTAATCAAAGTAGTTAGCTAAATAATAGGAAATTATTTGTTATTCAAACAACTATTAAACCTAAGTAAAATTAATAGTTCTAATTATAAACCTAATAAGAACCAAGAGTATAGATCTCTGTGAACATGGAGATTTTTACTCTTGGTTTTGTGATTTTATAAAACAATAAATAGAGGATTATTTTATAAAAGAGACATTATTGTAAAATCCAAATATGTAAAAGTTATACATTGACTTTGAGTATACTCTAGAATATATATTAGAATTAAAACAGTTTTGTAGAAAGAAGGCGAATTATATGAAATATATTAACTATATAAGAAGCGTAACTTAAGTTAAGGGCATTTTTACATGTTACTAAAGATAAAGCAATCAATACATATAATATATTGGTTATAAGGAATATTTATGTTTAACATTGTTATACAAATTTTAAAATCAAACAGGAAGTGAATTAAAATGAAAAACATTAAGACAAAAGTTATTCTATTGGTCGTAGCAGTTTGTTTTTTTAGTTTATTATGTTCTTCGACGATAAGTTATTATCTGTTTTATAAAACTACTGTGGTTGAATCAAAGGATAAACTAGGGGCACTATCTGAAAAATATGCAGAAACTATAGACAAATGGATGGCTAATCAAGGAAACTTTGTTAATGAAACAGCTGAAAACATCGAATTTAACAATAATTATGATAGTACAAACCTTTTGAAATATATGAAAGTTAAAGCAGAGTCAAATACCGATATTATGGATATATATTTTGGTTTTCAAGATAAAAGTTTTGTTGATGAAGATGGATGGATACCGGATAATGACTTTAATTGTACAGAGAGAGATTGGTATAAAGATGCTTTAAAAAGTGACTCAGTAATTTATTCTGATCCATACATAGATTCTGAAACTAAGAAGTTAGTCGTTACAGTTGCAAAATCAGTTAAAAAAGATGGAGCAGTCATAGGCGTTTTAGGTACTGACATAAATATGGAAAGTATCTCTAAAGAGGTTCAGAAGGCACAACCTATAAATACCAGTTATGGATTTTTATTAGATGAAAAAGATGAATTTGTGATTCATCCCAATAAAGATTTTCAGCCGAGTGCAGATAAGCTAAAGAATATTAGAGATGTATTAAGTGGAAGTTTAAGTAGCATGGTTGGGAAAGGTAGTTCTGAAGCTAATATTGTAAAGCTAAAAGATTATGATGGAATAAATAAATATTTTGCAACAGCACCTATTACTTCTTCAAAATGGATAATGGGGATTGCAGTTCCAAATGCTGAATTTTTAAAACCGCTAACCGGTTTAATTATCAGTTTTATTGCCATGTTTGTATTTTTAATGGTTGTTTTTTCTATGGTTGCTTTATATTTTGCAAGTAAAATATCAAGACCGATTTCATTGGTAACTAATTTAATAAATAAAACTACTAGCCTAGATTTAGAAATGAAGAAAGAAGATGAATTCGAGAAATTACTTCAAAGTAAAGATGAAATTGGAATTATTGCTAGAGCTGTAACATCGCTAAGAAAAGAGTTAAGGGAAATTATTGAAGTTCTTAAAGAAAAATCGAAAGAGTTACTTGATCATTCAGAAGGAATTGCAGTTTCAACTAATGAAACGCTTCAGGGAATTCAAGGTATTTCTGCAACGGTGGATCAGCTTTCAGTTGGCGCATTAGACCAAGCAAGGAATACAGAACTTACTTCTGAAAAATTATTGCATCTTGGAGAGAAAATAGATGTCTCATCAAATAATGCAGATTTAGTAACAAAGTTTTCAAAAAAATCGCAGCATATTAGCGAAGAAGGTATTAGTGCTTCAAGGGATCTTATGGATAATATCAATGCTAATAATGAAGCTTTGGAAAAAGTAATTAGAAATATAGACTTATTATCTAATAAATCAGGATCTGCAGGCAAAATAATAAATACAATTCAAGCGATTTCAGAACAAACTAATCTTCTCGCATTAAATGCAGCAATTGAGGCGGCAAAAGCAGGGGAAGCAGGTAAGGGATTTGCGGTTGTAGCAGATGAGATACGAAAACTTTCAGAACAGACTTCAAATTCCACTAAGGAAATAGAATGCATTGTAAATGAAATTATAAGAGAGATAAATGCAGCTAAGAAAAGCATGGATGAAGAAAAAAACATAATGACAGAAGTAAGCAAAACTACTAAAGAAGCTATTAATACATTCCAACTTATAAATAGTACATTTGATGATACTATAGAAAATATAGAAGAGTTAACTTCTAATATAAAGTCCATAGATGAAAATAAAGATTCAGCAATAAGCAGCATTCAAGAAATTTCAGCTGTAGCAGAGCAGTCAGCAGCTTCAATTGAAGAAGTTTCAGCAACTGTTTCAGAGCAATCTAATTCTATGGAAAAGATATCACATTCTGTAATAGAGCTTAAGAATAT
This sequence comes from Clostridium sp. MF28, assembly GCF_002969175.1. NCBI lineage: Bacteria > Bacillati > Bacillota > Clostridia > Eubacteriales > Clostridiaceae > Clostridium > Clostridium sp. MF28. The sequence continues at coordinate 1,107,995 of NZ_CP014331.1, read as the reverse complement.
TGCAGATAAATTAGAACAAATAGTTGGAAAGTTTAATGTATAGAGGAAATAATTAGATGCGATAATATAAAAACTAGCAGCACAGCAAAATTTACATTTTGATATGCTGCTAGTTTTTGTAAAATAATAATTTAACATAGAACTCACTATTTGGAACATAGATATGTAGTTAACATTTTGAATTAAGATTTAAAAGTTTCTTAGTTATTTTTCTGATATTGATAAAATAAAGTCATCTATCATTAATTTAAAGCTGTCTTCTAAATTGACTGGATTTTGAAAATATCCGTGAGAGCTTAAGGAAACGAATCCATGTAATAGACTTCTTAAAGCCCTGCTTTTATGAATTATAAATATTTTATCACTGCTATAAAAGTCTAAAATTTTACGTATTATTGCATTACTTTCACTAGCTAAGCGCTTAACTTCATCACTTTCAGTACTTGGGATATTCACGTAAAGCTTATAGCCACTCTTGTTTTCAAATGCAAAATCTCGATATACATAAGCAAATTCTCTTATTGCAGTCTCTCCACTTTTCCCGATTAGTCGCTCCATTAAAGTTGAATTTAAGTTATTTAAAAAGTATATGGTCATTTTTATTTTAAGCTCTTCAATGTTGGCAAAATGATTATATAAAGACGGATATTTTATATCCAGTTTTTCTGCAATCTTTTGGAAAGTAATTTGATTAAGTCCAATTTCATCAGCTAGTAAAAAAGAAGATTCAATAATTTTTTCCTTAGTTAAATTTCGTTTCTGAACCATTTTATCACCTCTTATAATTCTGATTAATAAAGATAGTTTAACATGATAGGTTATTTTTATCAAATTGGAAATAATTATTAAACTATAAGATGTAGTTTACAAATTATATTTTATAGTTTATTCTTATATTTAGAAGACAATATACAAGTTATTGTATTGGAATAACAAAACTAATTAGTAAGAAGGAATAAATTTATTATGGAAATGTGGAAAAGAAATTTAAAAGTTTGTTGGTTCGGAATGTTCGTGACAGGAATAGGCATGAGTCAGATAGCACCAGTATTACCACTATATATACAGCATTTAGGAATTCAGGATTCGGCTTCGATAGAGAGGCTTTCTGGAATTGCTTTTGGTAGTACGTTTATTATCTCAGCTATTTTTTCACCCATTTGGGGACATGCTGCTGACAAATTTGGGCGAAAACCAATGTTGCTTAGAGCAAGTCTTGGTATGGCTATAGTTATAAGCTGCATGGGATTTGCACCTAATGTATATGTATTAATAGCTCTTAGGTTATTACAAGGAGCTATCACAGGATATAGCACAGCCTGTACTACCTTAATTGCAACTCAAACAGATAAAGAACATGCAGGATATGCTCTAGGAACTATTTCAACAGCAAATATTGCAGGTTCCTTACTTGGACCTACAATTGGAGGATTTGTAGGAGAGACTTTTGGTTTGCAAAATGTATTTTTTATAACAGGCGGGCTTATGCTCATTGCATTTATTACTACAGTATTATTTGTAAGGGAATCTTTTAGTCGTGAAGATAATAAAGTTTTAAGTTTCAAAGAAGTTTGGAATACAGTTCCAGAAAAAGGATTAACCATTACTTTATTTATAACTTTTTTTATATTATCTGTAGCAATGTATTCGGTAGAGCCAATAGTAACAGTTTATGTTACTCAACTATCTAAGGAAGCGAGTCATATTGCATTAATAGCGGGAATAACTTTTTCTGCATCAGGTTTTGCTAATATAATTGCAGCTCCAAGGCTTGGAAGGCTCTCTGATAAAATAGGAGCACATAAAGTTATGCTAATATGTCTCGTAATAGCTGGAATAATATTCATACCTCAAGCATTTGTAACGAACACTTGGGAACTTATGGGACTTAGATTTTTACTAGGACTCACAGTTGGTGGTCTTAACCCTTCTGTTAATATATTGGTTAAGAAAATTACACCATCCGCTCTTACAGGTAGAGTATTTGGTTTTAGTATGGCAGCAGGATATCTAGGTGTATTTGCAGGATCAGTTCTAGGAGGACAAATCGCAGGATATTTAGGAATAAAATGCGTATTTTTTGTAACGAGTGCATTGTTATTAATTAATGCAGTGCTAGTATATTTTAAAGTGTATAATAAACTTAATATAAATAATAATCATAGAATGGAGAAGTATGAAAAGGGGATAAGAAATGGAAAACTTCAAGTCAGTGGAAAATAAATTTATTAATATAGAAAAAACTGCATTAGTTCTTATAGATTTGTAAAATGGAATCGTAAATAGAGAACTTTCACTTCCTAAGATTGGAAGTATTAGAACAAGCGAAGAAGTAATTTCAGCATTAAAATAATTAAAAACAAAAAGTAGCGAAAAAGATACAATGCATATAATACATAAGCATTGTATCTTTTTTACTGTAATTAAATTTACAGTTTAGAAAACATTTTATTTATTATTCTTATCGAATATAACTTTTCCAGGACACACTTCAGATTGACCAAACCACATGCACTTTGCACAATTTAAACATTTTCCAGTATCTTTTCCATCCATAGCATGGTTTGCCCAATTAGGATTTATAAGAATCCCTTTACCAATATCAACGATATCTACATTTGTTTCATCTAATATTTCTTCTGCAATTTCGGCTGAGTTAATTCCATTAACTGCAAATACTGGAATTGATACTTCTTGCTTGATCTTCTCAGCAGCATAAACAGCATTGGAATACTTATAATCTTTGTTTACATTAATTTCTTGTTCATTAAAGAATCCATAAGAAATATCAAGAAAATCTATTCCACTCTTATCTAATATTTTAGCATAACTTACTCCATCTTCTATTGATGGTTCAAATCCGCCTAGACGAATTCCTACAACAAATTCTTCTGGAGTTACTTTTCTAATTCCTTCTAGTATTTCTAGTACAAATCTTTCTGGGTTAGTGCCATATTCATCAGTTCTTTTATTAACATTCTTATTTAAAAATTGACTTATTAAATAACCATGACATCCGTGTAGCTCAACGCCATCATATCCAGCTTCGTAAGATCTTCTTACAGCTTCAATATAGTCTTTTTGTATTGATTCTATATCTTCTTTAGTCATTTCACGTCCAATAACTGTTCCGGCAAAACCTTTATATTCATATGGACTTGGACATAGAGGAGATTTAGAGATTCCTGTAACTCCAGCATGATGAATTTGAATAAATATTTTACATCCTTCTTCATGAACTGCATTAACTATGTTTTTTAATCCTTCAATTTGGTTATCTTCCCAAATTCCAATTTGCTTTTCTGATAATCTTCCATCTTTATTAATACATGTAGCTTCTTGTATTATAAGTCCTGGACCGCCTTTAGCTAATTCCTTATAACGGTCTAAATTTTCTGCTGTTACATATCCATCTTTGGCTAAACCTACAACCATTGGAGGTACGCATATGCGGTTTTTTATTTCTATATTTTTAATACTAAATTCTGAGAATAACTTTTTCAAAATATCCACACTCCCATTTTGACTTATTTACATATTACCATTTGTCTGGTATGTTAATATTATAATTTAATAGGAAACATAATAACAAGTACGCACATTTTTGTGCCTTAGTTTTAAGGGGGATTACTTATGAAAGGTGAAACAGAAAAAACGAAAAACAAGTATTCTAAAGCATGTCCTGTTCTTCACGCACTTGAAATTATAGGAGGTAAGTGGAGGCTACCTATTATATGGGAGATATCAGGTTCAAAGAGCATTAGGTATAATGAACTTAAAAGAAGCATACCTGGTATAACTAATATTATGCTGACTCGATCTCTGCAAGCATTAGAAGAACATGGACTTATAAAAAGAACAGAATATAATAAGATTCCACCGCATGTAGAATATTCTTTGACTGATGACTGTAATGATTTACTTCCCGCATTAGCAATCATTAATGAATGGGGAAAAAGGGTATGGCCAGAATATGAAGCTAAAAATAAAACAAAATAAAAGAGTTTAGACGTGATGAATGTTTAAACTCTAAATATGATTATAGTTTCGTAGTAATTTTGATGTTAGGAATTATTTCTTATTTCATTTGTATAACAAATGCAAACAGTATTTCTACCATTCTCTTTTGCATTATATAAGGCATTGTCAGCACGCCTAAACCAGCTATGAAAATCCTCAACTACATCTTTTTCGGCTATGCCTATGCTAACAGTTATTTTATTTACAAATTTGAATTTATGATTTTCTATGGATAATCTTATTGTTTCAGCAATTATAGTACTTTCTTTTGAATCTGTGAAGGGGAGTACTGCAACAAATTCTTCTCCACCCCATCTAACAAGAATGTCTTCTTTTCTAAGGCACTGTTTAATAATCATAGCTGTTTCAGATAAAACTAGGTCTCCAGTACTATGTCCATAGGTATCATTAACTTTTTTAAAGTGATCAATATCAAGAACCAACATTGATACAAGACTCTTTTCTTTTTCGAGTTGAAGAATTTTATTTACAACTGTTTCTTCAAAATAGCGCCTATTATATATATTTGTAAGTTTATCTGTTATAACTTCTAATTGAAGCTTAGTATTAACTTCTTTTTCATGTTTTATTTGTTTTATAATTCCGATGGTAAATAATAATGTTTCAATGGAGGCAGCAGGATAGCATGTACTAAAAGCAAAAATATTCCATTCTAGTAAGCCGTAAGAACCTAAAATATATATGATAAAGCCAGTAAATAGTATAAATATGCCAACCAAGTAATATATAGATCCCATACCAAATTTAAAATAAGAATATATTGAAATAAGAATATATAACCCTACTAGGATCATCTGCAAATATAAAATATCATAAGTAAATCCGTCAGGAATAATTTCAGATATATATAGAGAAAGTACGAGAAAAAGTATTGAAAGTTTAAAAAAATTATTTAATATGGGCATGTTATTTTTTATATCTAAGTATGAATAGATAAATAAAACCCAGGTTGAAGCGGCCATTGCAGCTAATGCTATAAGCCTGTTATTACTATTAAATCCTAGAATTAACTTTTGCATTCCAGATAAGCAATATAGTAGTGAAAGCAGTGATCCTGTAAAAAGTGAATGAAATAAATACTTCTTATCTTTTGATGAAAAGAATAGAATCATATTCATAATAAGCATTCCTAGGAGTACACCCAAATTACCGATATAAAAACATGCTAACAAGTTTTGAATAATATAAAAGTTACTGTCTTTTGCTAGAAGCAAATTAAATACATTTGAATCCCAAGTTGAATTTATATAGATATCTCTATTAAAATCAATATTTTCAGGTAGATTAATATATGGAAAAATAAAGTATTCATTAGGCTTTTTAGTTACATACTTGCCATCAGTAGTTGGAATATAAAATTGAATATTTTCAATGAATTCACAATCAATGTACATTATATTATCAGTGCTAGCTTGTTTACCTTGTAATCTTAGTTTAAGCCAGACTTTTTGAACATCTTCAGGAAAGTAGATATTTTTAGAATTGTTTTTTTCAAATTTAATATAACTATTATCTGCTACTTGGTTTATTTCTGCATATTGATTATCTTTGGGGATGAAGTATTCTACATTGTTTGATAAGTTTATATATTTATCATCATCAATAAGTTCAAAATAACTATATTTTAGAACCTTTACAAAATTTATTAATAGTATAATTGAAATAATAATGATGCCCGTTAGAGCTACAAAATTTACCTCCTTTAATTTTATTGATATATTTTTTAACATACTGCCACCCCATATTAATGTTTTTAGATTAATGAACTTATATTCCTGAAAATATTTATTAGATTTAATATATTTTATTTTATATGTTTCTACTATGTTCTTTATTTTAGTGCATTATTAAGCTACTTTTTTCTATAATTAAAGCTAAATTGTTTATAACAAAAGTATGATTAATTGCATTATAATTCACGATAAGTATTATTATACCATATAAATTTTACATGATATTTTTATGTTTATAATCTTATGATTATTTTTAAATCGTATCGGTATTTGATTATAATCATTTTAAAATTTATGATATAATGATTAAATTGTTAAAGAGTTAAAATCAGTAATATATTTAGATAAGCATAAAACATAAGAGGGAAGTATGACTAAAATAAACATAATTTCAAATAAAAGAAAAAAAGAACGAATAAAGATTAATAATTTAAATGATTTTAAAGATGCATTGAAAAAAGAAGGCTATAAAATAAATTACTTTGATGAAGAGAAATTTAAAATAGAAGTTGCCAAGGCTTTTAAAGTAGAGAATAGTCTCATAGAGGAATTATATAAATGTATTGGTAAGGCGCAGGCCACTTACAGAGCAGATGATGTTAGTGATTTAATTAATTACATGAAAAAAATAATACTATTTGAATATGAACATGATAGATTATGGAAAAAAATAAATTCAATAAAAATATTAAATATAAATAGGATTGAATATGAGCGAGATGCAGTATCTAGAGATGATGTTAAAGATATGCTGATTGACATAAAAGAAGTTAAAAAAAGAGTATCCAGAATAGTAAGTGAAAAAGAAAAAGAGAAATTAGAAATTTTGGAAAAAGAATTAGATAATGATTATTTATATTCAAAGGATATTGAGCTTTTGAAGAAAATGCTTCTTATTAAAGAAGAAAGAGTAAAAGAAAGTTATAATGTTAATACTAAAGTTAAAACAATATCTATAGAAATTCCAAAGCAAATAGATTATCACTATATAACGCCACAAAAAGGCACTGTTGAATATCATCAACATCTAAGTAATAATATACCGAGAATGCAGCGATTAATAAAGAATATTAATAAGTATATGAAAGCCGATGAAGAAGAAAGATCAGTATTTAAAATAAATCAAAGTAAAACATTACAGGATTCTATAAATATTGCAGTGGCAGTATATGATAATAAAGAATTTAAGGCGATAAGCGGAAGTAATAATATAAAGGATTATTGTCATGCACCAACGAAAGATGAATCATTTTTTAAAAGTAATAAAGTTAACAAATTGGGTGAGTTTGGAATTGGATATGACAGAATCAATGATAGTGAAAAAAAGATAATTGAAGAAATACATAAACAGATAGAAGCAAAAGTATTGAAAGATGAGGGAAACTTAACTTTATATAGCAAATGGGAGCCTTGTCCAAGTTGCTGCTTTGTAATTAGCCAGTTTTGCAAAAAGCATCCTAATATAGAAGTTCAAGTTAAGTATCATAAGAAATATGGTGAATAAAAAACACATATTATTTGAAAATAAAGATGGAACCAACGACAATACAAAAATGAACTGCCCCCTGTCAAGTAGACAGATGAAAAAACAAAAAATTATGAAACCAAGGTCTGATTTCGATATTCAATTGGAGTCAGACCTTTTAAGTTTTTCTGTAGTCTTTTTGTATTATAGAAAACTATGTATTCATCAATTGCTTGTCTCAATTCTTCATATGTATAAAATTTTTGCAAATAGTACATCTCACATTTTAGAGTTCCCCAAAAACCTTCCATTGGTCCGTTGTCGATACATCTGCTGACACGTGACATGCTTTGAGTTGCTTTGATTTTATCAAGTTTAGCTTTGAAAGTCCTATTAGTATACTGAAATCCTCTGTCACTATGAAACAGTGGCTTTGCAGTCGGATTAGCACTTACTGCTAAATCAAATGTATCAAAAACAAGCTGATTGTTATTTGAGTGACCAACAACATAAGAAACAATGCTCTTATCAGCTAAATCAAATATTGCGCTAAGGTAAGCCTTTTTACCATTAAGTAGTTTAAATTCAGTAACATCTGTTAACCATTTTTCATTTGGTTTCTTTGCATAAAATTCTCTATTTAATTTGTTTTCTGCTGTAATTTGTGGAGTACTTTGAATATAATGCTTTCTCTTTTTTCTTATAACTGATCTCATGTTAATAGATTTCATTAATCTATAAATTCGTTTATGATTATACTGTTTATCCAGGAGTCTATTTATATTCATTGTTATCCGACGGTATCCATAGATACCATTTACATCTTCATAAAGCTTAACAATCTCTTTTAGTATTATTGAATTTTCCTTATCTAATTCAGTCTCTGAACGGTTAATCCATTTGTAGTAAGATGATCGTGCAATCCCAGCTAAATTGAATAGATCAGCTATTGGATAGCCATTTTTTTCATGTAATTCTTTTATAGAAATATATTTATATTCTTGGAGTCTTTTAGTGCTTATCGCCTTCTTTCTACTTCTTTCAATTTTTTTAAGAAATCAATCTCCATCTTTAAACGTCTATTTTCTGCTTCAATAAGTTTTAATTGTGCGGATAATTTATCAGACTCAGTAATCTCATCAGTATCTTTACGCTTACCGCGACGGTCTATTAGCTCTTCATATCCATTAGCTTTGTATTTTCTTACCCAGGTATAAACTTGTTGATAAGAAACATTAAATTTATCAGCAGTAGCTTGATAATCATCATTATTCGAAATGCAGAATGCAACAATCTCAATTCTTTCTTCATAAGTAGTCTTTCTTCCATTAGTCATAATTCTATCCCCTTGCTTATTATGAGATTTAATTGTTTTATGACCATTATACTTCTTAATCCAATCGCTGAGAACACGAGGAGATGAAATTTCATATGTGCAGCATATATTTCTTAAAGAGCCTTTTCCAGCTAGATAATCTTTAACTGCATTAAGTTTAAGCGAATCTCAATAATATTTGTTTTTTGTAGAAACTATTAAATTTGCTTCACCAACATCATTATATATTTTCAACCAGTCATAAAATGTGGCACTATGAATTCCCATCTCATCGCATATCTGTATAACTGCTTTTTCTCCTGATAGGTATTCTTTAATTCCTTTCAATTTCTCTTCCAGAGAACATTTCGTTTTTCTTGACATTAAAATACCCCCTTTATAGAAACAGTTTTATTATTTTAACTGTCTACTATAAAGGGAGCATATCAAAAATATGCTGTCGTTGGTTTTGATTTATATAGAAGATTTATATTTCACCTTGATAGTCAAATTCATCATCATCTTTATGTATGTCAGAATCAGAATATCTAACTGATGAGGGAATTCTTTCGGTAGAATCTGGGTTGCTTGTATTAACAGGGCTTACGTCGCTTGAACCATGAGTATATTTTGAACGTGAAGCATGACTGTTAGCGTATCTTACTTTTTCTGAATCAAGGGATGGATCGTCCTCAGATGAATGGATATCAATAATTTTTTCAGTATCATAGACACTTGGTGTTTGATCATCTAGTGTTTTTCCTTTTTTCATTGAAATCACTCCTAACATAATAATCTAAAAAATTATTTATAATATATTAAAATACTCTAAATAAAAATTTAAATAACTTAAAGATAAGTTATATAGTTATTATTGAGAAAAGTAAACTTATTAATACGTGGAAGATTTAGTTTTATAAATATTTAATGAAGATAAAACTAATTAATTATACTTGATTAAATGCTAAAAATTATATTAAGAAAACTTAAATTATGAATTTAACATTTGTAAGATCTTCACTAAGTATCCACAGTTTTTTTGCTAGATCTTTATCTATAGCCCAAGGACGAACACCATTATCTTTCAAACTGTCATAAGGAACAGCTTCAGCTATATTGCAGTCTTCACAGTAAACTCCACCCATTCCATCTAAAATACTATTTGTAGCACACCAAACAGAGGTTGCTGCACCTTGTTCAATGGTTTTAAATTCATTTGATTTTGTATTAGTGTCATCTTTTCTAGTGTTAGTTTTTAGTTCTTGTACAGTAGCTTTTCCGTTAACAGAGAATCTTCCAAGATTTGTAGTTGGAATTAAACCTGGGTGAACTGAGAAAGCCCTAACACCATGGGTTTTTCCTAATCTGTCTAATTCAACGGCGAATAATGAATTAGCGGATTTTGATTGAGCATAAGCCTTCCAACTATCATATTCTGTTTTTTGAAAGTTTGGATCATCAAAATTGACTCCGCCAAGACGCTGCGCTCTTGATGAAACTGAAATAACTCTAGCACCTTTAGCATTTTTTAGAGCAGGCCAAAGTCGTGCTGTTAACTGGAAATGACCTAGATGATTTGTCGCAAATTGAGATTCATAACCTCTTTTGTCCCTTATTAGTGGAGGTGCCATTATTCCAGCGCTATTTATTAAAATATGAAGAGATCTTTGAGAATTTATAAACTTTTGTGCGAAACTATCAATAGACATTGGATCCATAAGGTCTAAATGTTCAATTTCTATATTTGGAATATTATCCATAGCTCCTTTTGCTTTTTCTATATCTCTAGCAGGAATTATTACTGTTGCACCAGCTTCAGCTAAAACTTTTGCTGTTTCTATCCCAATTCCAGAATATCCGCCAGTAACAATTGCAATTTTACCTTTCAAGTTTATACCATCTATAACATCTTTTGCAGTTGTAGAAAAATTATATTTTGAATTTATTGGTGTTTGAGTAGTGTTTTTCATATATCTTTCTCCTTAGAAAATAATTTGATTTACAAGATAATAGAAATGAAAGAATAACATTCTTTTCACCAATCTTGTAGTATAAGATGAGTATATTTGTTAGAGTGCAGTGTAAGTCAATAGGAAATTTTTTTATATTTTTTTAGTTATTTTCTAATGTATTGATTTTTAGATATATTAACTTTTATAATAACTAATATGATGAAACTGAAATAAGAGAAAATGATAAATAGAAAAATGAGAGATGATTTTATCGTCTTATAAGTAGAGTTCAGTAATATATTTCATTAAGCATAGAGATTTGCATATATAGATAATATATCTAGATGAAGTAATTTTATAGTGTATGAATTTTGCTAATAGAACTTATAGATTTAAATAATTTTTGAGATATTTGGGAGTGTGACTTATGAAATATTCAATGAAAGAAGTTTCTGAAAAATTTAATATAACACCGTATACATTAAGATATTATGAGCGTGAGGGGTTATTGCCTTTTGTTCAACGTGATGATAATGGCAGAAGAATATACACAGATGTTGATCTTGGATCTATTCAGCTTGTTAACTGCATGAGGGCTACAGGAATGTCAATTGCATATATAAAAAATTATGTTAGTTTGACTACAAAGGGGAAGGATACAGTGGAGGAAAGAAGAAATATTATGCTTGAACAAAAAGAAATACTTAAGGAAGAAATCAAAAGATATAATGATCTTCTAGAACTTGTAAATATGAAACTAGACTACTATGATGAGAAGATTTCTAGAGATGAACTGAAAGAGATTATAACTGAAAGAAATAATAAGAATTAAAAATATGAATTGATATTTGAGAGTCACTTTAAGTAATAATTGATAGGAAATATTATAGCTGTTAGGTAACGCATACAAGCAGCTGGAAATATTTATTGTATTCTGCATGCAAAAATGATGTATAATATGGTATGGGAATTACCATTTAAACAAAGGAAAGGAATAAAGGATATGAACTTATACAGTAAATATTTTAATAAGTATAAAATTCCATTTGGGATAGCTGTTTTTTGTGTTGCATCTGAAGCAATTTGTGATTTGCTTGGTCCAACACTTATGTCTAACATAATTAATACAGGAATTGAGCAAGGATCACTTTCTAAAGTTTATTACTGGGGAATGCTTATGCTTATAGTAACTGCAATTGGAGCTGTTTTCGCAGTTACAAGAAATATTTTAGCAAGTAAGGTATCTCAAAGAATGGGAGCAGATCTTAGGTATGACTTATTTGAAAAGATTGTTTATTTTTCAGAATTAAGCACAGATAAGATTGAAAGTGGATCTCTAATTACACGTATGACAAATGATACGGCACAGGTTATATTGTTCGTTAATGGAATTATGAGAATTTTTTTAAAGGCTCCGATTACATGCATAGGTAGTATTGTGCTTGCAACACTGCTTAATTTTAGGTTGAGCCTTATTATATATGGTGTTGTTGCGATTGTGTCGATACTTATTATTATTAGTATGAAGTTAAGTTATCCGCGTTTTTATGAATTACAAAAGGCGATGGATAAAGTAAATTCAGTTGTTCAGGAATATCTTATAGGTGTACGCTTAGTCAAGGCCTTTGGAACATATGATAAGGAAAGTAGTAAGTTTGAAAATGCAAATACAAACTTAATGGAAAAAGGAATATCATCTCAAAGTGTTATTACATTTGTGTCACCACTTATAACTCTTACTGTTGGAATTGGAACAATAATTGTAATTTCAGCAGGTAGCAGTCTCTTTTCAGCAAACCTTGCAAATCCAGGAGATATATCAGCGTTTGTAATTTATATGGCACAAATTCTTACCTCATTAATTATGATAACAAATATATTCAATACATTTGTAAGAACCAAGGCTTCTACTGCTCGTATTAAAGAAATAGTTGATTGTGATGGAGATTTTTCTCATGATGGTGAAATGAAAGAATTAAATGGTAATATTGAATTTAGAGATGTTACATTTGCATATCCAAATGGTAGTGGTGTACCTGCTTTAAATAATCTATCGTTTTCTATTAGAAGTGGACAAAGTTTAGCTATAATTGGTCCAACAGGCAGCGGGAAATCTACTATTGCATGGCTTCTTTTGCGATTTTATGATGTGAACAAGGGGAAAATTTTAATTGACGGCTACGATGTTAAAGAATTAAATGTTGATTCTGTACGAAATAGCATTGCTATAGTGCCGCAGAAACCAATGCTTTTTTCTGGTTCTGTTGCTGAAAATATTAGATGGGGTAAAAGGGAAGCGAGCAATGTGATGGTTCATGAGGCTTCTGAAAAGGCACAAGCAGGTTTTATAAATAATATGAAAGATGGATATGAAAGTATGTTAGGGAGTGCTGGAGTTAATCTTTCGGGTGGCCAAAAGCAACGTATTTCTATAGCTCGTGGAATACTTAGGGATTCGTCTGTAATTATATTAGATGATGCAACAAGTGCATTAGATTCAGTAACAGAAGCAAAGGTTAGAGAAAACTTAAGTTCAAAAACAAGTAATCAAACTGTGATTACAATCACTCAACGTTGTGGAACAGCGATGTTTGCAGACAGAATTTTGGTTATGGATAATGGATCTAAGGTTGGATATGGAACTCATGATGAATTAATGCAAAGCTGTGAAGTATATAGAGATATTTATAAAACGCAAATAGAGAGCAGCAAGGAGGTATAGGATATTATGACACAACAATTTTCTAAAACTGAAGTAAAAGTACCTTCTATTAGTGGGAGACGTGTGGGTGGAGGCGGAAATCGCTTTGCACCTACACAAAAAGCTAAAAATGCTAGAGGCACATTAGTGCGTATTATTAAAATATACATGCGTTTTGCTAAGACGATCTTTCTAGCTATGATTTTTACAGCTTTTTCATCAGCAATTTCTGTTGGGATTCCTTATTTTGTAGGAAAGACTTTTGATACATTTAGAATAGCAACAAGAACTGTAGATAAATCGACTCTTATATTATTTTTAACTATAATTGCAGTTTTGTATGGAGTTAATTGTCTTATTTCATGGATAAATGGTGTTATTATGCTTAAAGTTTCACAAAAACTTGTTTTTGTAATACGTGCAGAGTTTTTTGAAAAGATGCAGAGGCTTCCTTTGAAATTTTATGATACACGTTCCCATGGAGATACAATGAGTAGAATCACAAATGATGTAGACAATATTAGCTCTACAATTGCACAAACAACTACACAGTTAATATCAAGTATTTTAACTTTAGTTGGATCTTTTATGGTTATGATAGTGTTAAATGTTCCCCTTACACTAGTTGTTTTATTATGTATACCTCTAGTTATACTTTTAACACGTGTAATTGCAACGCATAGCCGCAAATATTTCTTAGCTCAGCAAAGAAATTTAGGCTCACTTAATGGAGTAATTGAGGAAAATATATTAGGACTAAAGATGGTAAAGGCTTTTAATAAACAGGAGGATGTCCTAAAGCAATTTGAAGAGATAAACGAAAATCTATATGAAAGCAGCAATAAAGCACAGATATGGTCTGGGTATATGATGCCTCTTATGAATGTTATTAATAACTTTATTTTTGCAGTTGTTGCAATCGTTGGTGGTATGCTATCCGTAGGATATGGTGTAGCTGTTGGAACTGTAGTTAGTTTTTTAAGCTATTCAAAACAATTTTCACAGCCATTAAATTCTGTAGCAGGTATGTTTAATACAATTCAATCAGCACTTGCTGGGGCAGAACGTGTTTTTGAGATTTTAGATAATGAAGAAGAAAGTGCAGATTTTAAAGATGCAATTGAGATAAAACAACCCAATGGTAATGTAACCTTTGAAAATGTATGTTTTTCATATGATAAGTCTATACCTATATTAAAGAATGTGAGTTTTAAAGTTAAAGCAGGAGAAACAGTTGCGCTAGTAGGAGAGACTGGAGCAGGAAAAACTACTATTGTGAATCTTCTTACTCGATTTTATGATGCAGACAGTGGAAATATATTCATTGATGATGAGCCGATTACGAATATAAAAAGAAATAGTCTTAGGAAATGCTTCTCTGTTGTGCTTCAAGATACTTGTCTTTTCACTGGAACGATTATGGATAATATTCGTTATTCTAAAAAAGATGCAACAGATGAACAGGTTGTAAATGCTGCTAAAATAGCTCATGCTCATGAATTTATTGATAAACTTCCTAAAGGTTATCAAACATTGGTTTCTGGAGCTACAGATAACTTAAGTCAAGGGCAGCGCCAATTAATGTCTATTGCTAGAGCAGTTCTGTGTGATAGCCCGATTTTAATTTTGGACGAAGCAACTAGCAGTGTAGATACAAAGACCGAAAAAGATATTCAACATGCATTATTAAGATTAATGAAAAACCGTACTAGCTTTTTAATAGCACACAGATTATCGACTATTAGAGATGCAGATCGCATTATGGTAATTGGTGGTGGAAAAATATTAGAAAGTGGAAACCACAAAAGTCTTATGAATGAAAAAGGTGAGTATTACAAAATGGTTATTAGTCAAATGGGAAAATTAATTGAGGAGTAAATTTTAATTAGGAGGAAGAAAAATGAAAATTGCAGAAGGATTAGATATACTTGAATTAGGGAACGAAGAAAGAAGAATGAATGCTACACTAATTTGGGATGATAAAAATGTTATTTTAATAGATGCAGGATTACCTGGACAAATAGAAAATATTCGCGAAGAAGTGGAAAAAGCAGGTGTATCATTCGACAGAATTAATAAAATAATTATTACTCATCACGATTTAGATCATATCGGCAGCTTATCAAGTATTGTTAAAAATTCTAAAAGTGAAATAGAAGTGTTAGCACATAGTGGAGAAAGACCTTATATTGAGGGAGATAAAATCGGTATAAAAATTACTCCTGAGCGTTTGAGTTCAATGCCAGATTCTATGAAAGAAACCATAAAGCAGCTTAAAACAAAAGTTAATAGGGTTGTTAAAGATGAAGAGAATCTTCCTTATTGTGGAGGAATAGATGTAATTTATACTCCAGGACATACTCCGGGACATATTTGTCTCTATCTAAGAAAGTATAAGGCATTGGTAACTGGAGACGCAATGAATGTTGTAAATAATGAATTAATTGGTCCTAATCCAGAATATACATTTGATATGGAGCAAGCAATGGAATCTCTTAAGAAGCTCACAAAATATGATATAGAAACAGTCATCTGTTATCATGGTGGAGTATTTACAAAAGGCTCAAATGAGAGGATTGCAAAATTAGCTAATAGTTAAGAAGAATATAAAGATAGTAGCTTTATTATGAAGCTTCTATCTTTTTTATATTCTATTAAAAAAATTTCCATTAAATTTATAATTATTAGTGAAGGATATATTAATAATATTTTTTTTATTTGCAGATAATATAAAGTAGTAAAATAAATGTAGAAGTTAGAGGCTGATTATGAAAAAAACATTATATGATTATAGAGATAAAATTAAAAAATTGCCAGTAAAAGAGAAATACAATAAGAATGAACTATTGATAAAAGATTTTTTAATTGATAAGAAAGAAGATCTTGAAATATATTATTCGCCTCATAATGAATATATAAATTTAGACGCAAGGGTATTTATTGTTGGTATAACTCCAGGCTTCCAGCAAATGAGTACGGCCATTGCTACTGCAAGAAGAGAGTTAGAGAACTCTGATAATATTAGAGAAATTCAGTATAAATGCAAGAAAGCAGGAAGGTTTAGCGGTAGTCTTAGAAAAAACTTAATTGGTATGTTAGATGAAATAGAACTTAATAAGAGTCTAAAAATAGAAAATTGCAGCCAATTGTTTGAAGAAAAAGATCATTTATTGCACACATTTTCATTAATACCTTATGCAGTCTTTGTAAAAGGAAAAAACTATTCAGGTCACACTCCAAAACTTATTAAGAATGAATTTTTGATGAAATATATTTATGAGAATTTTATTTATGAATTAAAAGCATTAAATAATTTAGATAAAATTCTTATAGTACCATTAGGCAGGTCAGTAGAGGAAGTATTATACAAGCTATGTGAAAATAAAATTATAAACGAAAAGCAAATATTAAAAGGATTTCCACATCCATCTGGAGCTAATGTAAATAGGTTAGTTCAACTAGAGGAAAATAAGGAAAGTATGATTAATACAGTAAGAAATAATTTAAATTAAAAAGAACAAAAATTAATTTAAAAGCACATTATATATAAAATAAAGTCTAAAAGAGGGTTAAAGTGTATACCTTCTTTCTTTATATTTAAAACAAAATTTAAAGATTATTAATATTTTACTAAATAGATTTTTAATATTTAAGACTTATACTAATTCTATAATTTAACTAAAAGAGAAGAATTCAAGGAGGCTTTTAATATGAAGCTAGTAAAATTTTTGATTGAATATTTTAAATCACCTAGAACTATAGGGGCTGTAGCACCTAGTTCAGAGAAACTTGCAGAGAAAATGGTAGGAGACATAGATTTTAAAAATTCTGAGGTTATAATTGAGTACGGGCCAGGGACAGGAGTTTTTACGGACAAGCTGGTAAAAAGAAAAAAGAAAGAGACAGTATTAATGTTATTTGAATATAATGAAGAATTTTGCAGACAATTAGAAGAGAAATATAAAGGAGAAGATGATATTATAATAATAAATGATTCTGCTGAAAATGTAGACAAACATTTAGCAAAATATAATCTTAGCAGAGTAGACTATGTTGTATCGGGGCTGCCTTTTGCTAGTCTTCCTAAAGATGTTTCAAATAAAATTTTAAGACAAACTAGAAATATATTAAAAAGAAATGGATTATTTATAACATTTCAATATACTCTTTTGAAAAAAGAATTTATTACTGGATATTTTAAAAAGATAAATATAGAAAGAGTTATCTTTAACTTACCACCAGCCTATGTTTTGAAATGTATAAATTCTTAGAAGAAAGAGGAAGATTTATTTTGTGTATTCAAGAAGAAATGAAATATCATACAATAATCTCATTTAATTATATAAATATGAAAGAAGACTAGCAAATAAATGCTAGTCTTCTTTTTGCTGAAATTTATAATAAAATTTAAAGATAGATTATTTTTATTGTATAGATAACCCAATTATAAGTTAGATTTATATTATGAAATATATCCCAACTAGAAATAAGAATTATGCTTTTGTGAAATGTTTCATTAGGAATTTGATGGCTTTGATTCTTAGATTAAAAGTTGTTCCAAGTATGCTAGTTCAAAAAGTGAGAATCGAAATTTTATATTTCGTTCTTCGAACTTTCTCTGTGAGCGCTTGTTCTTTGAGGCTAGCACTTTGGGTGCAACTTTATAGCCTTAGAATCACCAATCAGAATTACCTAGAAACTGGAACAAAAGTATGTTACTCATTTCGGCGAGTTATACGCATAAGTATAGATTATAGTTGGGCTATCTATATATTGTAGAGTAATATAAGAAAGTTTTAATCTACATTGATGGAATTAAGAACTCTGAATCTATCATTGCATAAATCTATTCTAACCTTATTATTTTCAAAAACATTTTTAGAAATCTCTTTTGATATTGCTTTCATAGGTTCTACATAGCTTGTATCACTTTTATAATCACCTTCTACAACAAGAGATAAAATATAGAGTGTATCTTGCTTATCAATCTTAACGTCCACTTTTGAACTAGGAGTGAAGTATCCTTCTGAATTTAAATAATCTCCAAGTTTTTTCGCTTGAGATTCTGTTATCTTATTAGTATAAAATAAGTGATTTTCGCCATAATCAAGAGCATTTTTTGGTACGTAAATTGAGTATAGAATTGAAACAGCAGACAATGAAAAAATCAAAATCCCTATGATTATAGGAAATAAATACGAAGCACTTTGCCCTCCATTTTGAATATGTTCATTATACAGCTTTAACTGTGTGAACATAAGAATTATTCCTAAAGCTATATTAATACTGAAAAATATGATAGAAGTATTAATTGATAATATAGGCAGCAGTGCAATAAGTGCTATAAACACTAAGATACTCGTTAAAAGAAATATCCACTTCTTTTTTTGACTTCCAGATCGTCCATAATTCAAAGCACACATGATCCCAGCTGGTAGAAATGAGAAAAATACGGAAAATATAATAAATGATTTCGGATTCCACAGTTTTGTTGTAGGTAATTTATTAACCTTTGTCATGAAGATGCCTCCTTAGAATTGTCTTTACAATAATTATATCATAAGTTTATGGAAGCAAAATATGTTAATTCCAATTTATGTAATAAATTTGGTTTTGACTAGATAAACGTTTTTACATTAACTTAACAAAAATTATAAATACTTTTAATAAGATTATGTTATATTTCAACTATATTTACAAGAGCTACTATAATAGCTAATAAGAAGAAATATGGGGAGATTATAATATGTTAAATTCATTAGTTGATAATTTAAAATATAATGAGGCAGAGGAGTTGGAAAATATATTAAATAGTAAAAATATAACTACAGTTTATCAACCCATTGTTTCACTTTTAGATGGGGAAATCATAGGGTATGAGGCGTTAAGCAGAGGGCCGATAGACTCACCATTGCAAAATCCAGATAAGTTATTTAACGCTGCCCAGGTTTATAATAAAACATGGGAGTTAGAACAATTATGTAGAATAAAAGCTATTAAAAGAGCTACAAATATTGAAAAAAATAAATATCTTTTTATAAATGTAGATCCCCATATTTTTAAAGACGAAAAATTTAAGAAGGGTTTTACTAAAGAATTTCTTGCAGAACATAACATGTCACCTGATTGTATAATATTTGAGATTACGGAAAAGACGTGTATAGAAGATTACAAAGGATTTAAACAGGCTCTTAGCAATTATGTAGATCAAGGATATAAAATTGCGATTGATGATACTGGTTCAGGATATTCTGGACTTAAGATGCTTAATGAAACAAAGCCACATTATGTAAAAATTGACATGGATCTAATTAGAAATATAAATGAAGATTCGTTTAAACAATCATTAGTAGAATGCTTTGTTAAGCTATCGGAAGCAACAAATATGAAGCTTATTGCTGAGGGGATAGAAACAGAAGAAGAATTGAGAACATTAGTAAACTTAGGCGTCTATGCAGGACAAGGTTTCTTACTAAGTCGTCCAGCAGGAACTTTTCTAGATATACCTAATCATATTAGAGATTTAATTGTAAGGTGTAATAAATTCAAGGATAATGTGTATTATAACTATCAGTCAAGCTGTATAGGCGAAATTGTTAGACATGATAGTCCGTTTGGGCCTAAAACTTATTGTGGTGATATTAAAGAATATTTTGATTCTAACGATATTACTGGAGCCTGTATAGTAAATAATGATGTACCATTAGGCCTTATTATGAAACATACGTTAGACTCAGCGCTTGCTACAAAATATGGTGTTGCAATTTTTACAAAACGTCCTGTTTCTTTAGTTATGGATACAAATCCTTTAGTTGTAGATTACAACACACCAGTAACAGAAGTTTCAAGGCTAGCAATGTCTAGGAAAACACAAAATATATATGATTATATTATCGTAACCAACAATAATAAATACTGTGGAATGGTTACAATAAGATCTTTGTTAAATTATACTACAATGCTAGAATGTAACTACGCGAGACAACTTAATCCCCTTACTGAGCTACCGGGTAATACCGCTATACAAAATAATATAATGAATATAATTAAAACAAAACGTAAATGTTGTATTCTTTATCTAGATCTAGATAATTTTAAAGTTTATAATGATACGTACGGATTTGAAAATGGGGATAGGATTCTTAAATATACAGCTCAATTAATACAAGCTGAAATAAAATCGCTTTTCCCCTATAATGGATTTATTGGACATATAGGAGGAGACGATTTTGTAAGTATTTTAGAAAATCCAATTGAAGAATGTGAAGAAATGTGTGAAAAAATTATAAAGAAGTTTAATTATGGGATTTTAAATTTTTTTAATGAAAAAGACAGAAGTAATAGATATGTTACGGCTACAGATAGATATGGAAAAAATGGTATATTTCCACTTACTTCGCTTTCAATTGCAGGAATTTATGGTGAACTCAATGATTATTCAAATTCAGAAGAAGTAGGGGTAGCTGTAGCCGCAATAAAAAAAGAAGTTAAATGTATTCTTGGAAGTTGCTATTTAATAAAACCGGTTAATTGAAATCAGATTATTACCTTTATTGGTAATTCATAGAAAATAAAAAATGCTTAGTATATAAAGATTAAGCATTTTTTATTATTTTATTCTATAGGAATTTATCATATGTGTTGATTAACCAAAAAATAGAAGTGAAAATATATAAAAAATGAGGTCATTCTGTAGTAATATTAAAGTGCGAACCAAAATAATACTTAAGGAGAATGCCCTCATGAAAAATACTACCACTATATTTGATATATTTCAAACATTTTTAAGTGAAAAGGAAGTTGAAAAATTTAGTAAAATTTTAGAATATGTTGATACTGCAAGAAAATTCACATTATATGATTTAATAAAATTCTTTATTGCAGCAGCTACGAATGAATATAAGAGTTATAGGGATGGCGTTGAGCATATGGAATCAGTAGGGCTAACACCAGTTGATTATTCAACTATTTCTAAAAAAGCCTCTAAGGTAGATTACAAAATTTCTAAAACTTTATTTGAGATTATTGTTTCTAAATGTAATCGTAGAATGCGAAGAATTCTAAATTTGCCAAAACAATTAATAGCAATTGATTCAACTACCGTGACCGTAGGTGAAAACCGTCTTAAATGGGCAAAATTTAATGGGAAGAAATCTGGAATAAAACTTCATATATCTTTAAATATTAATGACTTTACACCACAAAAAGTTATTGAAACTATTGCTAAAAAGCATGATGGACCGATAGGTGAAGGTTTAATAGATGTACACTCTATTTTAGTTGAAGATAGGGCTTATGAAAATCATGAGAGATTTGATATGTTTAAAGAAATAAAACAATCTTTTGTTATAAGAATAAAAAATAATACAATACTTTCAAAACCAAAGAAATTGAGAAGTTTAGGAGTAGTAGAAAATTCTTCTGTAATTCGAGATGTTACATGTTATTTAGGAAAAGAGACTAAAAAAACTCAAAATAGATTTAGAGTAGTTGAATTTACTGATTATTATGGTAAATCAGTAAAAGTGTGCACTGACCTAATGAACATTACTCCAGAAAAAATAGCAGAAATATACAAGGAACGTTGGAAAATTGAAACCTTCTTTAAATCTATAAAACAAAACTTGAATGTAAAAAGAATATTTGGAACAACTGAAAATGCTGTCTATAATCAACTTTTCATATCATTGATAGCTTATGTTTTGCTTCAATTTACTTATGTTGAAACGACTAAAAATTTAAAATATGTTAAATTATCACTAATTCAATTTGTAAGAAAATTGCTTAAAAAAAGTCTTAAGGTCGAAGTCTATATATCTATTAACTTATTTTTGAAAAATATCAAAAATAAGTTAATAATTTAAAGTAAAAATTTGGTTAATCAACACTTGTGGGAATTTATAATGTAATAGAATCTGTGGATAACTTATGAAGAAGGCTATTTAATTAGTTTTTGTATAGAAAAAGAATAAAAAAGAAATCTTATTCGCCTGCCAGATTTTCCTCACATGCGTTCGGAAAGGCAGATGCGTAAAAAAAATCTACGGCTCCACAGTCGCCTGCGATTTTTTTATTATTTTATACTAATTAATTTCTCCAAATATGCAATAGAGAATCTTTTGAACTTTTTGTAAATACATCGGTTCTATTAGAGCTCCAAGAAACAGCTGCAGGATCTAAAGTGAAGGGACCACCTATTGTTTGCCAATCGCTCCAGCGCGAACCGTTCCATGTCTTTGTAATTAATTGGTTACTTTGATTTCGTGCAAATACCTCTAGCCTATTAGAAGCTCGAGAAGATACAGCAGGGGCAGATGCTAAATTTCCACCAAGATCTTCAAAGTCATTCCAACGAGAACCATCCCACCATTTATGATATAGACGATTTCCCTGACCACGAACAAATACATCAATTCTATTATTTCCCCAAGAAACAGCTGCTGGGCCAGAAGTTAGAACGCCACCAAGGTTTTCAAAGTCGCTCCAGCGAGAGCCATCCCACCATTTGTGATAAAGAGCATTATCTGTTCCACGGACAAATGTATCTATTCTATTTGCGGCCCAGGAAGAAGCAGCAGGTGCAGATGTTAAGACTCCACCGAGATTTTCAAAATCACTCCAACGAGAGCCATCCCACCACTTATGGTACATTGCGTTATTTGAACCTTTACCAAATACATCGATCCTATTATTTCCACAGGAAACAGCTGCTGGACCAGAAGTTAGGACACCACCAAGGTTTTCGAAATCATTCCAGCGAGAGCCGTCCCACCATTTGTGGTAAAGAGCATTATCAGATCCAGTTACAAATACATCAAGCCTGTTTGCAGACCAAGAAGAAACTCCAGGAGAATATTTTAAAACTCCGCCAAGATCTTCCCATTTACTCCAACCACTACTAGGCGATGGAGTAGGATTTGGACCAGGAGCTGGTGAAGGTTTAATGTTTCTAAGAGTAAATTCAATTATAGATCTAAAAGTGAGATTAATAACGTTGTTAGGAACACCTAGAGAACGAAGAGAAAGAAAAATTGAATTATTTCTTCTTCTAAAGTCATTAAAAATTCTATTTACACTTTGATTTATATTTCCCGGATATGTTTGAGCATTATCTAAAGTGAAAGCAATAGCGGTTCTAAAATAGTTATCGCCAACTCCTTGGAATAGTGAGAAAAGTTGAGGCATTTGATTACGCATTAATCTTAATATTCTATTAACTTCTTGGTCAGAAGCTCTATAAGAATCTGAGTGAATTTCTTTAGTCAATAAGTTTGAATCTTGAAATTCATAAGAATCTTCGTATCTATCAAATCTTGACATTTGATCATTATCGCCGAAATTTTTCATTTGTTCATCAAAAAATGGACAAATATTTTTCTGCATACAATACGGACAGTAAAAAAAATCATCATTATACATTGAGAATCTCCTCGTATTTTTGCTATGGCAGTAAAGCCTGTCTCATTCATTTTATGATTGCGGTTTAGGTATGTTACAGAGATAGTAAATTTAATATACATATGCAGCAATTGAGTTTCTATATTCAAAAAAATAATAGATTTAAAGCAGGAGTATAAATACAGTAATGAAAGGCTTCAAGTTGTTATTGGAGATTTTGATTCATCAAATAAAAATAGAAAATATCATATAAAGAATTGATAATAAATAGAAGGAAACTAATTTCTAAGAGTTGAAAAATATTATTTTTAAAATAAAATTATATTACCTTGACAAACTTAAAAAATAAAATTAAGATAATATATGTTAGAAATCTAACAAATTGATGGGAGCATAAGTATGGATAAAGAGGTACACATTGGGAAAAAATTGAGTATGTTATCTAGGAGATTGCATAGAAGAATAGATAAGGAAGCTTCAGAATATGGTGTGACTGGAGTTCAAGCTAGGATTCTTGGCTTCATATATCATAAATCAGATAAAAAAGACATTTTTCAGAAAGACATAGAAGAGGAACTTGATATTAGACGTTCTTCAGTTACGAGCGTACTCCAATTAATGGAGAAGAACGGGCATATTAAGAGAATAAGTGTATCAGAAGATGCACGTCTTAAAAAAATAGTATTAACAGAAAAGGGCTTGGAAATTCAAAGAAATGTATATGAGTTTATCCTTAGAGTTGAAAAATCATTAAGAGATGAGTTAAATGAGGATGAATTCAATATATTAGTTTCTTTAATTGATAGATTAGCTAAGAAAATTGCAGATTAAAGCACATTCAAAAAATAACAAGTACATTTGCCAGCCTATTTTCCACCATAAAGGAAGCTCGACTCGCATACGCTCACTGAGTAAGCGATTCACACAAAATCATAGATTTTGGTTCTCTGCTCATCGGCAAATTGACCTAATAGGCCCGCTATGAGGGAAATTTGCCTCCTTGCCTGATGAAAAATATCCACACATTAGAAAGGAGTAGCTATGCTGCATGTCGGAACTTCTATTGGCAACTTTGGACTTGTTATTTATTTTCATGTGCTATGCAATTTTTTTTGAGCTATTAGTTAGAAACCTAACAAAGAAGGAGGAAAATTATGATAAAAAAATTAGCAGGTTTTGTAGCAGAATTTAAAAGAGATAGTATTCTAACTCCTCTATATGTAGCATTAGAAGTAGTTATGGAAACAATTATTCCGCTTTTAATGGCATGGATTATTGACAATGGAGTAGGAAAAGGTAATGTGAAATATGTAAGTATTGTTGGTGGGGCAATGATAATAACATCATTTTTATCTCTTACTTTTGGAGTCTTGGGTGGTGTACATGCAGCTAAAGCTTCATCAGGGTTTGCTAGAAATTTAAGAAAGGGAATGTATTATAATATACAAAATTTTTCTTTCTCCAATATAGATAAATATTCTACAGCTGGACTTATAACAAGACTGACTACAGATGTAATAAATGTTCAAAATGCATTCCAAATGATAATAAGAATGGCTGTAAGGGCGCCATTTATGCTTATATCCGCTACAACAATGTGTTTTTATATTAATGCAAAATTATCTATGATATTTATAGGTGCTATAGTTTTTCTTGGAGTTATATTATATTTCATTATGACTACAGTACACCCATATTTTGTTGAGGTTTTTAAAAAGTATGATGATTTAAATGCCAGTGTACAAGAAAATTTAACTGGAATTAGAGCAGTAAAGGCTTATGTAAGAGAAGAGCATGAAACAAGCAAGTTTTATAAAGCTTCTAAAACTTTATACAAATATTTTATAAGAGCTGAAAAACTAATCATAGTTAATGCTCCAGCAATGCAATTTACAGTTTATACATGTATTTTGCTTTTATCTTGGCTTGGTGCAAAAATGATTGTTTCAAATACTATGTCAACTGGAGAATTGATGAGTTTATTTACTTATACTCTTAATATATTAATGAGTTTAATGTTCCTTTCGATGGTATTTGTAATGGTAATTATGTCTAAATCATCAGCTGAAAGAATTACAGAAGTTTTAAATGAAAAAAGTGATTTGGCAAATGATGAAAATCCAGTTTATGAAGTAAAAGATGGATCTATAACTTTTAATAATGTTGGATTTTCCTATAACAAAAATAAGGACAACCTTGTTTTAGAAAATATCAATTTGAAAATTAATTCTGGTGAGACTATTGGAATTATAGGAGGAACAGGAAGTTCAAAAACTACTCTTGTTCAGCTTATTCCAAGATTGTATGATGCTACAAATGGTAGTGTTGAGGTCGGAGGAGTTGATGTTCGAAAATATGATATAGAAACACTTAGAGATGAGGTTTCTATGGTATTACAAAAGAATGTTTTATTTTCTGGAACAATAAAAGAGAATTTAAGATGGGGAAATAAAGATGCCTCTGATGAAGAGTTAATAGATGCATGTAAGCAAGCACAAGCAGATGAATTTATAGAAAGTCTTCCAAATAAGTATGACACTTTTATAGAACAAGGCGGAACAAATGTATCTGGAGGACAAAAGCAAAGATTATGTATTGCAAGAGCGCTACTTAAAAAACCTAAAATATTAATTTTAGATGATTCAACAAGTGCTGTAGATACTAAAACTGATGCTTTGATCAGGAAAGCATTTAAAGAAACAATACCAAATACTACAAAGATTATTATTGCTCAGCGTATTTCTTCAGTTCAAGATGCAGATAAAATTATTGTATTAAATGATGGGAAAATAGATGGATTTGGAACTCATGAAGAATTACTAAAATCAAATGAAATATATAGTGAAGTTTACGAATCTCAAATGAAAGGGGCGAGCGACAATGAGTAAAGATAATGCTAGCAATAGACCTCCTAGAATGATGGGACGTGGCGGACGTGCTCCAGTAAAAGCCGATAAAAATTCTTTGAAGATACTAAAAAGATTATTAGCGTATATACTTAAGGAATATAAGTTTTTATTTTTCATGGTACTAGTAACTATTATTATAAGTTCTCTTGCTAATGTTATTGGAACGTTATTTTTAAGAAACTTAATCGATGATTATATAACACCACTTTTAAATAAATCAGGAGCAGATTTTGGTCCGCTTCTTAAAATGATAATTACTATGGCAGTAATTTATTATGTTGGGGTTATATCAACTTATATATATAGTCGTATAATGATTGTAATCTCACAAGGATCTCTAAAAAGAATAAGAGATGATATGTTTGCTCATATGGAGAGTTTGCCAATAAAGTTCTTCGATACACATGCTCATGGAGATTTGATGAGTTTATATAAAATGATACAGATGCTTTAAGACAAATGATAAGCCAAGGAATACCACAATTATTATCAGCTATCATAACTGTTGTTAGTATATTTGCTTCAATGATATATTTAAGTATTCCTCTAACAGGCGTTGAAATTATAATTATACTATTGATGTTTAGAGTTACTAAAGTTATTGGCGCAAAGAGTGGAAAATATTTTGGTCTTCAACAAAAAGATATAGGTGCAGTAAATGGATATATAGAAGAAATGATGGAAGGGCAAAAGGTTGTAAAAGTCTTTTGCCATGAAGAAGAAGCAAAAGCTAACTTTGATAGATTAAATGATATGCTCTTCAATAGTGCAAATAATGCAAATAAATATGCTAATGTCTTAATGCCTATTATGGGTAACATTGGATATATAAATTATGTAGCAGTTGCTATCTTTGGATCAGTTTTAGCTATTGGTGCATTTGGTGGATTTACACTTGGTGGACTTGCAGCATTTTTGCAATTAACAAGAAATTTCAGTCAAACAATTAATCAAATGGCTCAACAATTCAATTTTGTTATTATGGCACTTGCGGGTGCGGAACGTATATTCAAGCTTCTTGATGAAAAGAAAGAAACAGATGAAGGTTATGTTACTTTGGTAAATGCTAAGGAAAATGAAAATGGGGAATTAGAGGAGTGCAAAGAGCGTACAGGAATTTGGGCTTGGAAACATCCTCATGAAGATGGAACTATTACGTATACAAAGCTTCTCGGTGAAGTAGTATTTGATGATGTGGACTTTGGATATAATGATGAAAAGATAATTTTGCATAATATAAAGCTATATGCTAAACAAGGACAAAAAATAGCCTTTGTAGGTGCTACAGGAGCAGGTAAAACTACTATTACTAATTTAATAAACCGCTTCTATGATATTCAAGATGGAAAGATAAGATATGATGGCATTAATATCAATAAGATTAAAAAGGATGACTTAAGAAGATCTCTTGGAATAGTGCTTCAAGATGCACATCTTTTTACCGGAACGGTAGCAGATAATATTAGATATGGTAAATTAGATGCTACAGATGAAGAAGTAGTTGCAGCAGCAAAACTTGCAAATGCAGATACGTTTATAAGACACCTTCCAAATGGTTATGATACAATTCTTACAGGAGATGGAGGCAGTCTTTCACAAGGTCAAAGGCAGCTATTAACAATTGCTAGAGCAGCAATAGCAGATCCACCAGTTTTAATCTTGGATGAAGCAACTTCAAGCATAGATACAAGAACAGAAAGAATTGTTCAAGAAGGAATGGATAAGCTTATGAAAGGAAGAACCGTTTTTGTAATTGCTCATAGACTTTCAACAATTAAAAACTCTGATGTAATTATGGTATTAGACCAAGGTAGAATTATTGAAAGAGGAAATCATGATGATCTAATAAAAGAAAAAGGTAAGTATTATCAATTATATACAGGAGCTTTTGAATTATCATAAAGCTGAAATTTAATGACCACAAAATTGTGGTCATTAAATTTTTTTATTCTTTATGAAATTATAATGCAATTAAAGCTATGGATAATTTTTATATTAATCTATTTTATCTGGGTTAATTACTATATAAAGAATAAAAAAATAAATCATATTCACTTGCATAAAATGCTCTTATATGCAGAATAAAACTCTTATTAAAAGACAATCTATGAGTATAACTAAGTATAGGAGGGTCTTGAAATGAGTTTGTTTAAAAAGATATTTATATTTACTACAATTTCCTTTGTAATAATAATTATGCTAATAGGTAGTATTTCTAAAAGTTTAGCAATTAATTTAAATGGGGCTTCAATAATTCCAGTAAAAGTAGCTGTGTTTCAATCTAGAGAAGATGATCAATATAACATTGAGGTTAGAAAGAATTTAGAGGACATTCAGAAAGAAAATAAGGGCAAGGTTGAGTTCACTTTTTTTGATGGAAAAGGAAATCAGGTTATACAAAACGAAAGTATTTACGAAGCTATTGATGATCATTTTGATTTGTTTGTAATAAATCTGGTTGATACAAAGGTAGATACTATAAGTGATGTAATTAATAAAATTGAAAAAAATAATATACCATTAATTTTAAATGGAACACCTAATAAATATATATTGAATTTTATTACCCCTTACAAGAATATTGTTTTTCTTGGAACTGATACTGAACAATCTGGAGCTCTAGAAGGTAAGATAATAGTTGATTCATGGAATGCCAATAAGGGAGCTATAGATAAAAATAAAGATAATATACTTCAATATATTATGCTTCAGGGAAAAATAGATCATCCTGGTACTATTGATAGAACAAAGTATTCTATTTCAACAATTAATGATGCAGGAATAAAAACCCATGAACTTGCAATACAAAGTTGTAATTGGGATGAAGAATGTGCTAGAGCGAGCATTGACTCATTATTTTTAAGATATGGCAATAGTGTTGAAGCAATTATCGCAAATAATGATGCTATGGCCATAGGCGCTGTTAAAGCACTTCAGAAATATGGGTATAATAAAGGTGATAAAAATAAAAATGTTTTGGTAGTCGGAATTGATGCTATTCCAGAAGCTATGGAATTAGTAGATAAAGG
Source organism: Clostridium sp. MF28 (assembly GCF_002969175.1). Lineage (NCBI taxonomy): Bacteria > Bacillati > Bacillota > Clostridia > Eubacteriales > Clostridiaceae > Clostridium > Clostridium sp. MF28. The sequence continues at coordinate 1,078,452 of NZ_CP014331.1, read as the reverse complement.
ATTTATGACCGGGACAGTTATTCAAGATGCAAGTGCAGAAGCTCAAGCAATATATTCTGTAGGCATGAACTTAGTTAAGGGAAAAGATCCTCTCGAAGGTACAAAATATAAATTTGATGATAATAGAATTTTACGTATGCCTTACCGTGAATATGTAAAATGAATTAGAATTTGGAGAATACTAATATTAGAAGGCTATTTACGGGAGCTTCATTTGGAATTGGATTAGGTTTCTTATTAATGCATGCAATTAAAATATTATGTGAAAAATTATAAATATATAAAAATTATTTAAATAAGAATTGCAGATGAAGATATCTTCATCTGTATTTTTTTAAAATAAAAGTTCGTTTTAAATATAGAGCTATGAAAAAATAAAGGAGAAATATGAAATATTGTAGAAGAATGTATACATAAAGGAAGAAAAATTGTATTATAGGTATAGGAAAAATGCTATTATAATTTATAGTGCCTAAAAGGGGGATGCTTATGAAAAAAGGGGAAACTAAGTATAAGGTTTCAATTAAAACAAAATTGCTTGGAATTATTATTCCAATGCTAGTAATAGTAATTTCATTGCTTATTTTTATTTCCTACAATAAGTCTAAAAATATAATAACCAACTCAGCTAATGATTTGCTAGAAACCTCAAGTAAGAAGCAGGTTGATCAAATTGAATCATTGTTAAATGAAAACTTGTCATCATTTAAAACTTTAAAAGATTCATTAGAAGTTGCGAATTTAAGCGAAAAACAATTACAAGACGTACTAAATAAATATTATGGATACAGTGATAATTACAAAGAAGGATTTTACATAGCTGATGAGAGTGGAAAGCTATTTAAAGCAGAAAAATCCAATAAATCAGATAAAGATGTGCTTAACTCAGTGTGGTATAAAGAGGGACTTACTCGTGTTAATATGGCATTTGGATCACCATATAAGAATGAATTTGGTAAGAATGTTGTTAGTGCTTCGGCAATATTAAATGATAAATCTGGAAAGATAAAGATTTTTTCTGTAGATCTTTCATTGGATAAGGTATCGATAATTGTAAATTCAATGATTGAGATGCATGATGCAGAAGCTTTCTTAATAGACAGTAGTGATAAAACAATAGTGGCTAATAGAGATAGTGAATTAATTTCCACTAAACTTGATTCCAGCAATGATAAATTTTTTACAGATGTTTCAGGAAAAATTGAAAATAAAGATTACAATTCATGCGAGTTAGATAATAACAGGGTTGTTTTTAAAGAAGTAGAGGGAACAAATTGGATTCTTGTATCATATGTACCTACAAAATCTATTTTATCAGAACTTATAAAGCTTCGTACTTTTATGATTTTAATAGGCATTATCTCTATTATTATTTTAGCTGTTTTAGTGGAGCGAGTTGTACAAGTAGTTATAAAACCTATTAGAAAACTTACAGACACAATTGTATCTATGACTAATGGAGATTTTACAGTTGATGTGGAAATAAGGGGTAATGATGAAATTTCAGTTATGCTGAAAAGTGTAAAAGAGTTTATAACAGTAATGAGAAATATGATAAATAATATTAGTATAGTATCAAATAAAATGAGTGAACAATCTGAAGGCGGTATAAGAATCTCTACAGAGTTATATGATTCATCTAAACTTCAATCTGAGTCTATGCAAAATTTAAACCTAACAGTAGATCAGTTATCAAGTTCGGTAGAAGAAATAGCTGAGAATACAACAACTTTAGCTAATGTCGTTTCTAATACTAGAGATTATGGTAATAATGTGAATGATAAAATGAAGGAAACTATTAAGATCTCAGAAAAAGGCATAAAAGATATGCAAAAAGTAAACGTAGCTATGGAAAATATAAGGATTTCAATAGGATCACTTGAGCAGGCTATAAGTAACGTTGGGAAATCTTCAATTGAAATAACTAGTATTATAAATGTTATTGGAAGCATTGCAGAACAAACTAATCTTTTATCACTTAATGCGTCAATAGAGGCGGCTAGGGCTGGAGAAGCAGGAAAAGGATTTGCTGTTGTAGCAAGTGAAATAGGCAAATTAGCTAATACAAGTTCTGAATCTGTTAAAAATATTTCATCTATTGTAAATGAAATTAACAAACTTGTTTCAGATACTGTAAAGCAATCACATGATAGTGCAGAATATATTAATGAAAGTAGTTATTTAATAAGTGGAACAGCTGATACATTTGATAATATTTTCAATAAAATTAATTCAGCAAATGATCTAATTCAAGAAATGATTGAAAAAGTTGGACATTTAGATGATGTTGCAACAACTGTAGCAGCCATAGCAGAGGAACAAGCAGCAAGTTCAGAGGAAATTTTAGCAACTTCAGAAGTCATGGTTGATCAGTCAAATAATATTACTAAAAATAGTGAAAAAGTAGCTAATGATGCAGAAACTTTAGCAAATACATCTGATGAACTTAGCAAACAGATTAAAATGTTTAAAATATAGGGATATTTTTTATTCTCTAGGAATTTACATTAGAGTAAAATCTGTGGGTATTGTGACACTTGCGAGAAATAAATTATTAAAAGACTGATTTAGAAGGTTTCACAGTTACCAGCAATTTTGTTCTATTAGACTTTATAATTATTACAAAATGAGTTTTAAGGGGGAAGTATATAGTATGAGAAAGAAAATATCTATATTATTAACTATAATTATGATGTTTGTTATGGTATCGGGATGTAGCTCAAAGAGTAGTTCTTCGACAAAGAAAAACGTAAAAATTCTATTATCAATTTCAGATGCATCAGATGAATTTCGTAGCATGCTAGCAAAAAGTGCAAAAGACTTTGCTGATAGTGAAAAAGTTGATTTAGTTATTAAAGATGCGGCAGGTTCTGTAGAAACGCAAGTGTCTCATATGAAAGAGGGAGTTTCTGGTGGATATGATGTTATACTATGCACTCCAGTGGATTCAACTACAGGGCTACAACTTAAAAAAGCAGCAGGAAATCTTCCGATAGTATTTATGAATAGTAGTCCAAGTGAAGAGTTACTAGAAAAAGATAAGTACATTTATGTGGCTTCAAATGAAAAGGTTGCAGGGCAATATCAAGCTGAATATATTGCAGATTATTTTAAAAATAAAAATAATATTAAAGTGGTTTTATTAAAAGGTGAGAAGAACCATGCAGCCACTAAAGGGCGTACGAAGGCAGTAAAAGAAACTTTCAAGGAAAAAGGAATAGATGCCGATTATGTTTTTGAGGATAATGCAGATTGGAGCAGGGCAAAAGCTAAGGAGATGTTTAATATATTCCTGTCTACAGGTAGAAAATTTGACTGTGTAATTGCTAATAATGATGAAATGGCACTTGGAGTGATGGATTCATTTAAAGAAAATAAAATCGATACTTCATTAATTCCAATTGTGGGAATTGATGCTACATCAGATGGATGCAAGGCTATTGTAGATGGAGGTTTACAATTTACTGTTTATCAGTCTGCTAAAGACCAAAGCAAAAATGCTGTTCAGGCAGCTGTTCAACTAGGATCAAATGGTGAGTTATCTAATATGGAAAATTTAGCACAGGATGGGAAACACATATGGGTTACATTTGAAAAAGTAACAAAGGATAACGTGAAAAATTATATGAGTTAATTTTATATTAATAGTTTTTAATAAATTAATCATATAAGATTCAGAGAAATAAATAATAGTTGATTTTAAGATGTAGTTATTTGATAATTACGTCAATTGTATTATAAAAAAGTTATTTCAACTAATGGAGAAGACTTAAGTCTATAAAATATACTGATTGAAATTTAACAAATAAAGCCGTGCATGTAGTTAATATACACGATTTTATTTATTATTTGGGGCTATATCACTAATAGGTTTGCCACTTGAAAATTACTATTTTGCAAGAGTCACATGTAAGTAGGTGAGGAGAATACAATAAAAATAAAACAATAAAAATTATGTCTAAATCTCTTTATATGTATGAGAGAAAAACTTATATAATTAAAAGAATGAATTTACGATAGATGAGAAAACTAAGATTGTAGTAATTAATAAAAAAATAATACGGAGTATAATAAATATATAAATAGATTAAGGATAATAATATAGCAATTGCGGGAGGGATAATTATGAACAAGTATTTATTGGATACTAATGTTGTAATAGGGCTCTGGAAACAATATCCTTCGATTATTAATAAACTCATAGAAGATGAGAAAATAATAATTTTAAAAGAAGTGAGTGAAGAGCTTGTTGTCAAGGAAAGGAAAGAATACAAAGGTCGACAAGTACTATCAGAAAGATTCTGTAAATTGCTATTTTCAATTATAGAAATAAATAAGAATAATCTCGAAGAATTTTCATCAAAATTAAATATAAAGTATTCTAAAAGTGGTAATATATATTTAAATAGTATAAATAAATTATCACAGAATGATTTGTTACTTTTATATGCGTGTCATTCAGATGATAGTCTTGTATTAGTGACAGAAGATAAATATTTATATAATGCTGCAAATCAAATATTAGGTGAGGATAAAGTTGTGACATTAAATATGATGATAGAAGAGCAATATAGTGAGGTAAATTAAGTTGGACAATTTGAATAATGATACGGAACTATTAGATCTAATAAAAGACAAAAGAATGAGCGCGATATATTTTACAGGAGGAGCTTGCGGGGCGTGTGAAGTCATTAAAACTAAGATTGAAGATATTTTAAAAAGATTTCCTGAAATTAAGAGTGGAGAAGTAAATGCAGAAAAGCATTTAGATTTAGCAGCAAAATATAATGTATTTTCTGTACCAATATTTCTACTTTATATAGAAGGCAAGGAAAGTATAAGAGTAGGAAGAAATTTAGATTTACTAGAATTAGAAGCAAGTGTAAAGAGATATTATGAAATGATATTCTAATTTAAAGGCGAATACAACTTTGTATAGATTATTACAGTATAAAAAACTGCTTTGGATATTAATTTTATAGCAGTTTTTTTGCGGTAAATGCAGAATGAAATCTATTTCAGATATTGTTTCTGATGCTCTTGGAGGTTATGTCCTTAAAAGGTACAATGTCCATAAGATGCCTTTGGTGTTTATACCGAAGAAGTCGAATGTTATGTCCCCAAAAGGTACAGTATCCATAGAGTTGACTCGATTATAAGTTCACAAAGAATATTTTAAATTTACTGAAAATATAATTTGACTAGTAAAAGGAGATGAAGATATGTTGGAAAAAGCTATATGTATAGCAGCAAAAGCTCATGAAGGTCAGGTGGATAAAGGTGGTAAACCATATATTCTTCATCCTCTAAGATTAATGATTTCAAAGAGAAGCCAAGAAGAAATGATATGTGCAATGCTTCATGATGTAATAGAAGATACTGATATTACAATAGATTATTTAAAAAATGAAGGCTTTTCAGAAGAAATACTATCTGCACTGGATGCATTAACAAGACGGCATAATGAAACATACGATGAGTTTATAGAAAGAATAATTACTAATAGGTTAGCGTGCGAGATAAAGCTAGCCGATTTAAAAGACAATATGAATCTATCAAGAATTAAAAATCCTTCTCAAAAGGATCATGAAAGAATAGAAAAATATAATAAAGCAGCAGATAAAATACTTAATGCATTAGAATTTTATAGATAGGAGTAACATAGAGAGGATGAAGAACAGTTTTTCTTTTGATATGGAAAATATTATAGATAACATGAAAGTTTCAGGAGCATTTTTATTTTAATTGTTATATTAAATGGAACATTCTTAATTAATATTGATAAATAGGTAATTTTATTGTATCCTATTATATAAAAATTAAACTAGCAAGTTAGTAGTGGGGGGAAGCTTTATGATAATAAGAGAAATACAGGAAAAAGATAATGAACAAGTAGAATCATTAATAAGAACTTGTTTGATAGAATTTGGGGCTAATAAACCTGGCTGTGCTTGGTCTGATCCCAACTTAGGATGTTTTTACCAAGTGTATAGCGGTGAAAAATCTAAATACTGGGTAGTTGAAGAAAATGGGAAGATAGTAGCAGGATGTGGGATAGGGCCATTGTTAGGAACTGAAGATGTATGTGAATTACAAAAAATGTATTCTTTAAAAGAAGCAAGAGGCTCAGGTATCGCAAAGAAATTACTAGGTCTTTCTTTAGAATTTGCGAGAGTACATTATAAAAAATGTTATTTAGAAACTTTTGATAATATGGAGGCCGCTAAGAGATTTTACGAAAAGAATGAATTTCTTAGATTAGAAAAACCTTTAGTTGAAACTGAACATTATGCCTGTGATGTGTGGTACATAAAGGAATTATAAATTTTATTGAAGTTTAAGATATATAAATAGTATAAGATAATAAACTAATACAATATGCAATGTTTTAAATGTATATTTATTAGTTTATTTTTATGCCTATAGATATCCAACGTTAAAACTAGATTTATGTGATAACTTACCGAAATCATAAATATTTTGATTCCGAAAAGCTATGAAAATATCGCTGAAGGTTCTAAGCAGCAGGTTGTATCCAATTTAGCATGCTCCAACTTTCTTAGGGAAGCTCGACTCATTACATTCGCTGAGGAAGTTCGAGAACCCAAAATAAAATTTGGGACTCTCACTTCACAAGCTAAATTGGAACAACCTACAGCTAAGAACCTTTAATAGCTCATTTTCAAATGTTTTCTCCACAAATATATTTATTATTTCTAATGAAGATATGAACTCAAGGGTTTAGTAACTTTGTAAATCTGTTCATCAAATAAGTTGAATTGTTATTGTTTATCACTAAAGTAGATGTTCAAAATTACCACAAATAAAAAATTTAAATATGTAAATTATAAGAAGTGTTTAGAATTATGATTCTAAAATGAATTATAAAAGGAGGGGGAGAAATTGAAGAATAGAATAAAATTTTTCTTATTTTTATTAAGTGGTCTTTTTGTTATATTTATATGCATGAAAAACGTAAGTGCTATTCCGATATCATCTAATGAAACAACTAGTGAAAATCATGATCCGGATAAAAAAGTTTCGCATGATATGAAGAAGGTAATTTATCTGACTTTTGATGATGGTCCTAGCTATAAAGTTACAGATCGTGTTCTAGACATTTTGAAGGAAAAGGATGTTAAAGGAACTTTTTTTCTCATAGGAAGCCAGATTGAGGGAAGAGAAGGGGTTGTAAAAAGAATTTATGATGAGGGAAACAGTATAGGGCTTCATACTTATACTCATAAATTTAATAAAATTTATTGTAGTGAAGATAAATTTATACAAGAAATGCTTGCATGCCGTATTCAGATAAATAATGTTATTGGAATTTCGCCAAATATAATAAGGTTTCCAGGTGGAAGTAGTAAGCATTTAAATAATAGATGTTTAAAAAAATTACATGATAATAATTTTAAAGTATATGACTGGAATATGGATAATACAGATGGATTAAATCCAAAGCTTTCTCCATATAATTTATATAGGAAGGCAACAAAGGGAAGCGAGAAATTATCAAAAGTAATATTGCTTTTACATTGTACGGATATGAATAATAATACTTGTGAAGCATTACCCGAAATAATAGAATACTATAAATCACAAGGATATGAATTTAAGACGATTACAGAAGAAACACAAGAGTTATATTTTCCTATATCAAGAAGAACATTTACATTCTTTGAGAATATTATATAAGAGCCGATATAAAAATATTCTTTATTAACTCTACATAATTCATTTTTTGGTAATATGATGTTTACAAAAGGTTAATAACTTTGACAAACGACTGACAAAAATAAGTATTAATATAGTTATTAGAAAGGGTGTTTATATCATGGAAAAAGAAATTGAGGATCTAGAAATTAGAGATGATAAAGAATTAGAAATTAGAAATAAAGTTACAAAAAGGGATAAGAAGATATTGCAAAAGGCAATAAGTGGAATAAAGGGATGGAGCTTTAATCCAATAGCTGTAGTAAGTAATGGAATAGAAGAGTATTATTTTATTTGTAAAGTAAAAACAATAATAGAAAATTTGCAAATGACTATGGCGAGGATATATGTTAAAGTTCAAGATGGAAATAAGCCTAGATTATTAGCTATAGAAGAGATAGTATAAAAGCCTTGTAGCAAGTAAAATTGTTGTATAGGAATGGTTTGGAAAATAAAAAAATGTTAATAATTAAATTGTTAAACCTTTTTTCATAATTTATCAAAAGCAGCAATTAGGAATGGTCCAATTGCTGCTTATATTTATTTTCTTAGAAATAATCATAAAGAAAGATCTTCACATAGATAAACATTATAATAGCTTAGTCTTATGAAACAATCTACCAAAAAGGAGAAACATTATTATTTCATAGGCTATGAAAATTTCGCTGAAAGCGCTAAATTACAGATTGCACTACTAGTGATTGCTCTCGATTTCGTTGTGAGAAGTATTAATTGATAAAAAATATCAATTAATATTGATTATCTTATGATGATGTGCTAATATATGAATATACAAAAGATATTCAAATCCCCTTTACCCCTCATAATTAATAGATAAAAAAATGCAGTCATATGATGGCTGCATTTTATTTTGCAATTTAAAACAGCGATATTAAGTTTTATTATTATTTTATTATTTTTAACTCATCTTGTAGCTGTTTTTGCATGTCTTGCATATAGTCGTCTATATTTTTATTTTTCGCAGAACTCAAAAATATACTTATTACTATAAAAATTAAAAATATTAGACTTAATATAATCATAAACTACACCTCACTTATCTAAAGTATTAACAAAAAAGCGTAATTGTATTACGACTATTTTCAACAATTAGATTAAAAACAAAAAAATATCTAGATAAAATTTCGTCAATAAATAATTTGATAAAACTTAACATATTAAACAAATGTAGCATAAAATAAGATATTCAGATTATAATGGGTAAAATTAAAAAATTGACCAATAAAATATATTTTATTATAATTTATAATAGCAATATAAAAACAAATGAAATGTTTATGAGAGGAGAAGAATCATATGAGATTAGTTATACTAAACGAAAAAGCAATGGACAAAGAGCTTGCGGTTCCTATTTATACGCAATCAGGAATGATATATTTAAATAGAGGTGCAAAAATTAATGAAAGAAATATTGAACAAATAAAGAAAATAGGTATAAGCACAGTCTATATAGATGATGGTATAAATGATGTTAATTTACAAGAAATATATGATGCCCCGCTAAGATTAAAAGCAATTAAAGAGTTAAAGAATGTATTTGATGAATGCAAAAGAAAAAAATATGTTCCTGAACAACCAGTAATAAAAATAGTTGAAGAAATAATTGAAAATATAAATATTTCAGAAAATGCCTATTTATATAACAACTTAGCTAAAAATGATAAAGACCTTGAATTATGTACTCATTCGTTGAATGTAGCATTATTATCAATAATAATTGGTTATAAGAAAAAATATAGTCAGGACAAGATTTTAAAGCTAGGAATTGGAGCTATATTACATGATATTGGTAAAATGGTTTCTAATGGGGAAGATCATACTATCGAAGGGTATAAATTGGTAAAAAGTAATAATTATTTTTCGGCAACATTATGTACTTGCATACGCTCACATCATGAAAATGAAGATGGAAGCGGTTATCCTGAAAAATTAAAAGGGGACAAGATATATGAGTTTGCAAAGATTGTTTCTATTTGTAATGAATATATTAATATATTAGATTCTGATGATTCTATCTTGCCACACCATGCAATTGAAGTATTAGCAGCAATGGGGCAGCAAAGATTCAGTAATGATATATATAAGGATTTTGTTGGATCGATTTATTGTTACCCTAATGGTTTGACTGTAAAGTTGAGTAATGGGTTAGAGGCCATGGTTATTAAGCAAAATATAAACATGCCAACAAGGCCTATAGTTGCATTTAAGGAAAATGATAATATAAAATATATTGATTTAGTTAATAATCTTACTATATTTATTGAAGAAGTAGTATATTAAAGTAGATATTTTAGTTAGCCACGAGATTGTGGTTAACTATTTTTTTATTAAATAACTATCGAAGAAATATTATAGGATATATTATAGAAAATACTTCATATCCTAAAATTTTAGTACCCAAATTTATACATGTAAATTGTATTATAGATATAGAAGGAGGTGGTGAATATGGGGAATATAATTAAGATAATTATGTATTCAGAGATTAAGAAGGATAAGAAGAGTAAAATTAAATTAAGAGTTTTAGAAGAAAATATTTTAAAATATAACTATTGGCTAAAAGTAACACATAGAGAGGACAAAATCGAAAATTATGAAGAATTTTTACGAGCTCGATAATTACTAAGAGGTAGATTAGATTTTAAGTTTAATCTGTCTCTTTTGTTTTTAATAAAGCAGAATCTTTATTTTTTTGTAATATTATATTAAGAAAAGCTTTATATAATTGATTAATAACTGACAAAAACCGGTAATAATATAATTACAGGAGAAGGTGTTTGTTTATATGTTAAAAGAAAATAGAAAAATGGAAATCAGAAGTGAAATTTCTATAGAAGAAAAAGTAATGCTAAATGATGCGTTAGATGGCATAAATGGATTCAAATTTGATCCTATAACAGTAATTACTAATGGTGTCGAGGACTATTATTTTATATGTAAAGTAAAGGTAATAATAAAAAGTTTGAGAATGAAGATAGCAAAGGTACATGTTAGAGTTTCTAATAACAATCCTCAATTATTAAGGATTGAAGGTATAGAATAAATTTATTTTAATTTTTATGAGATTTATGTAATTATATATAAATACAATTTTAAAAATATTTTATTTATTAATTATATCACTAGATGGATAGTAAATATAATATAATTTTAAAATAACAAATAATTATTCTTAAATAGTATTGAATATTTTATAATAATCTGGTAATATATATTTGAAGATAAAAATAATAAATAATATTTAATATTTAAGAAAGGAGAGTTATTATGGGTAACTTAATGAAAATCAATATATATGCTGAAAAAAAGAAAAAGATTGGAAAAGTTATAAGAATTAACAAGTTAGAAGAGACTATTTTAACTTATAATAACTGGCTAAAGAAGAATAATAGAGAGGATAGAATAGAGAGCTATGAGGAATTTTTACAAGCTCAATAATATTTATTATTAGAGGTAAATTAAATTGTATGATTTGATTTACCTCTATTTTTTAAAATTTTAAAATATTAATCGATAAAAGTTATTAATTAATATGGACTATTTAAAAATAATATGCTATTATATAAATACACAATATATTCAAATCCTAAATAACTCTCTCTCAAGTTTAACCATTAGATGCAGTCATTATTTGGCTGCATCTTTATTTTATTAGACCTAATTTATATAGCATTCTTTGAAAGAACTTTAGAATATTTTGTCAAAATTTATGTTATGAAAAATAGTTACTAGTTTAAAGTATTGTGATATTATAAAAGTGATTTGATAAAAGATTCTTCATCTATAAAGGTGGTATTGTCATGTACAATGCCACCTTTTTTAAAATTTAATTTTAAGAATTAAAATATTATGATCTATTTGCGATTGTTTAAAAAGATTTTTTATATAGAAATTTCGATTTTAATGGTTCAATGTTAAGGAACGGAATGTCTAACTTATACAAAATTTTATAGAAATTAAATCCACTTGAAATGGTGGATTTACTATAGGAAAGCAATAAAAATATGGTATGTTACTAAGTAATCACACAAATATGCGAGCAAACATAAAATATTATATATGTTTTAATAACGGAGGAGGAGCTTACGGTGAGATACAATTGTAATAATAACGGGAGATGCAGCTGTGGTTATAAAAATAACCAAAATGATAAAAATGAGGATAACTGTAACTATGTAGATATTAGCTATAGAATAAAGAATCATAATCATGAATATTTATCAAGTACAGATTATGCAAAAGATGATGAATGTGTGAGACATAATCATCGAATTGCCGGTATGACTGGTCCTGCAATAGAATGTGGGAATTCGCACGTTCATAAAATAGAAGGACGTACAGATACTTTTTGTGATCACTATCATAATCTTTGTGATACAACAGGTCCAGCTATTTACCTTCCAGACGGAAAGCATATTCATTTAGTAAAGGGTAAAACAGCTTGTGCAGATGGACATTATCATGATTATTATTTTACTACTTTAGTTGAAGATCCTACAAACGTTCCGAAAGATAAAGATTGCTAGATTTAAACACCAATAAAAGAAGCTTACCATTAAATAACTTCTAAAATATATATATTATAGATGTTTGATTATCACACTTTATGTATAATAGAGTGTGATTTGAATTTCGCCTTATATATTTCATTGCAGTATTTCATCTATCATGTACATTTTTGCGAGATTAAGTATGATATAATGAAATTGAAATAGTAATAATATTATTATATAAACTTATTGGAATTATATCTCTAAATAAAGTGAAATATATAAATAAGTCTATATTGGAATATGATAAATTACTCTTAAGGACGTAAGAAGATTGGAGCTAGTAAATGAAAATAAACGTTTTTTTACCTAAATATATGGAAAAATTTAAATGCATAAACTCAAGTTGCATTGATACTTGTTGTGCAGGGTGGGATATAAATATAGATGAGGATACTTATAATAATTACACTAATAGCACTGGTGAACTTAAAGAATTATTGGAAGGAAAGTTTTTTTTTAATGAAGCTGAACACGATTTTTTTAATAATGGTTTCATGGCACTAAAAGACGGTAATAGATGTCCTTTCTTAAATTGTAATATGCTTTGTGATATACATGGTGGATTTGGGGAAAAGAATCTTTGTATAACTTGTAAAAGTTATCCTAGAGTATTTAATATTGTCGATAATATTTACGAAAAGAGTGGATTACCTTCTTGTATTGAAATATGTACAAAAGCGTTTTTGGATAAAGATAAGATGGAGTTTATAGAGAACGAAGAAGAAATAAATGAGAATGATATTGAGATAAGAAGAATTATAGATAGTGAAGCTTTTGAAGGAACTGAAAGTCTTTTTCAATATTTCTGGGACATAAGGGTGATATCTATAAATATTATTCAATTGAGAGAATATTCGATAGAGGAACGGTTAAATATTCTTAAGAATTTTTACTGGAAAATTCAGAGTTCATATAAATTAAATGATTTTGATGGAATAGAGAAGTTATTAGATGATTTTAACAATGAATACATAGATTATGAGTCGTTAAAAGGAATGAATTTCAAGGAAAATAATGATTTTTATATGGATATTGCTAAGGATGATTTACTTGAAAATATAAGAGGTATAAGGCTTAAGCAATGTGTTAATGAATACAAAGATGGGATTTTTAATAAAAATGATTTACGCACGTATCTAGAAGAAAATCCTAGATATTTTGATGAGATAGATGAGTATTCATACATTTTAGAGAATTACTTAGTAAATCAGATTTTTAAAGACTTAATTCCTTTTAATAAAGGAGAAGAGTTTTTAGAAAGTATTAAAGTTCTTATTAATACCTATAAAATAATAAAAGCTTATATAATAGGAATTGCTATGAATTCCAAAGAAAAGATAAATGAACAGCAGATTATAAGAGTTATTCAATCTCTAAGCAAGGACATAGAGCACAATAAGGTGTTTAAGGAATTGCTGGAAAGGTAGGATTAGAAGCTAATTTATAGGAATATAATAGAGATAGTATTATTAATTAAAAAATACTATCTCTATTTTAAGTGTGGTTGAGTAATAATGCTTTCCTTTAGAATTATTGACAGGGTAGTAAGGAAATATACATATATTTTAAAATTATTATATAAAAATTTTATACATTAAATACATATGTTGTAATGATAAACTCACATTCAAAATTATAGTAAGTTAAGTACTCAATTAAAATAATCAATGTAGGAATCCAACTGTAGCACATATAGATAGTTATTATAAATAAATTTAAAATACAAAATAGAGATAGTATTAGTGAATTCTAAAATACTATCTCTATTTTAAATTTAGGTCGGGTTATTATGTTTTCAATAATATTATTAACAAAGTACAGAAAAATATACGTTTTTTAAATAACTTTTATAGTTTTATTATTCAGGTTAAAGCTTAGATATATTGGAATATTTCTTTAGTAATTAATAGCAAATATTATAAAGCAGCATAATATAGTACTAAGTGATTGCTAATTTTAACAAAGTTCTGGTAAAAAATATTATCAGATTTCTAATAGCATAATTGATAAATTAAAAGCTATATAAATAGAGCTTCTATAAATCAAACAATTTTATGGAAATTACAAAGGAGAGAAAAAAATGGATTACAAAGATAATAAAGAAGAATACGATTATTATTTTGAAAATGAGCTTGACTTTGATTTTGATGACCTAGAGGATGAGTTTGATTTCTTTGGAAAAGAAGAATGCGAATTTGAAGAAAAAGACGATTATGAATATGATCAAAAAGAAGAATGTGAATATGATCAAAAAGAAGAATGTGAATTTGCTGAAAGAGAAGATTGGGATTTAGGCGGAAGAGAAGAGTGTGACTTTGATAAAGATGAAGATTATATCCCAAAGATGATGGAAAAAGTTTTCAAAGAAGGTTTTGAAAAAGGAAAGTACGAAGGGTATAAAAAAGGCTGTAGAGATGGTTATGAAAGAGCAAAACGTCAACTTATAGAGTATATGAAAAAGAATAAATGCTGCTTCAAATGTCGTAAATCTCATCATAAACATCACTGCTGTAAAAAACACTAATATAAGGCCAAGGGTTATTATATAAAATAATAGTTTATTTATTAAGAGGGGTTATACAAAATGCTCCTCTTTGTATGTTTAATAAGGCGAATTTTATTGAATTATTCGATACATAAGTTATTTTTAGTTAATTTAGGTTAAATGTATATGCTTACCTTAATTTAAATTAAATGTTATAATAAAGATTATTTATTATTACTTTACATTAGGTATCAGTTTTAAATGGTAAAGTGTTTTGAAAGGAATTAATTTAAGATGGAGAATAATTTTAATATATTATCTAATATAACGAAAAAAAGTAGGCCTGAGGATTTGTGTTTTTTGATATTTAAAGGCAGTTTATTAGTGAAGAGAAATGGGGAAGTATTAAGTATTCCTGTTTTTGACGAAATTATGAGATTAGGTGCTAAATATGAAAAAGAGTTCCTTCTTGGAAAAATTGAAGATAAGTTTTGCTTTGCAATAGAAGTTTCTTCAGGAATTAAATTGGAAAATAATTTTGAGTTAATATCATTATATGAAATAGGACCGATATTAGAAGAAGAATTATTTTTAGCAGCAGGAAGAGCTAACCAAATATTAAATTGGGATAAAACACATAAATTTTGCGGGAAATGTGGATCTAGAACAGAAGAAAAAATTGATGAAATGGCTAAAGTTTGTCCGAGCTGCAATAACGTAATGTATCCTGTAATATGTCCTGCTATAATAGTTGCTGTAATAAAAGGAGATGAAATTCTTCTTGCCCATAATGGAGGATTTAAAAATGATATGTATAGTTTGATTGCAGGATTTGTAGAGGCTGGAGAAGATTTAGAGAGTACAGTCAAAAGAGAAGTTTTTGAAGAAGTTGGAATAAAGGTTAAGAATATTAAATATTATAAAAGTTCTTCTTGGTCATTTCCTAACTCATTAATGGTTGGATTTTTTGCAGAATATGAATCAGGAGAAATAAATGTTGATGGAAAAGAGATAGTTGATGCGCAATGGTTCTCACAAGAAAGCTTCCCTAATATACCTAAAAAGTTTACTTTGGCAAGAAAATTAATAGATGAATTTATAGAAAAAATTAAGTAATGAATTAGAACATATCTATAAAAACTAGACTTATGTGATAACTTACCGAAATCATAAATATTTTGATTCCGAAAAGCTATGAAAATATCTCTGAAGGTTCTAAGCAGTAGGTTGTATCCACTTTAGCATGCTCCAACTTTCAGTTTGACAAGCTAAAATGGAACAACCTACAATTTAGTACTTTCAGCGAAATTTTCATAGTCCTGCGAAATAACAATGTTTCTACTTTCAGTGGATTATTTATATATTAATTGGAGATTACATAATTTAAAAGCTTTTATTAAGAATAGTAGAAGTATTTTTTGACACAATAGTTATATAGAGCAAATACTCAATTTATTTAAGTCTAAAATTTTAAAATATAATACACTATAGAAAGAAGATGATTTAAATGATACATGAGCTAAAAATAACGCCTAATAACTATAAAGTGATAAGAGATGGAAGTAAAACTTTTGAATTAGTAGAATACAATAGGGAGTTTAGTGTTAGAGACATTCTTGTATTTGAAGAATATGAAGACTCAATCGGATATACGGGAAGAAAAATTATTAAAGAAATTTCATATGTTTCTAATAAAGGCGAAGATGGATTAAGTGATGATCTTTGTATACTTGGATTAAAAAATACATTATGTGTAGAATTAAAAAATGTAGATTCTGATGAAATAACTTTAATGAATCAGTTGAGAAAAGTTGAAAAGGAAAATAATGAGTTTGAGACTGCAGTGGTGAAAAATCATGTCAATAGAGCAGTAGAAGAATTCTGGGATAAAGTACAATCTTCATTGGGGGCATTAGAGAAGATTGGAATAAAAGCTGATATTGTAATTCAGGATTATCCAGAGCACCTAGAAAAAATTAGAAGTGAATTACCACACAAAGTATAAAAGAGATAGCTAATTATATAAATATAATTCTATAGAATGCTTAACAAAATGCTTTTTTCAATTAATACCAATATACTATTTGCAATAGCTTTTTAAAGTAATCTTATATTTTTGTACAAGCTGGCATGAATGTGAATAATTAGATATATTGGAAATAAGGATTTTCGATAATGGTTATATATGTTAAAATTCACAATGCACATTTCACAATTGCGTTAAAGTTCTTGTAATATTTTTTAGAATTATGATGAAGGATTATTTTTGCAATATATTAATTTAAAATGGAGGATTCGGAAGATGGGCTTCTGAGTCCTTTTTGTTGTCTGTATTTCTTTTTATATAATATTTGAGCTAATAGATCGTGGACTATATGAGATATCAATTAGAATTTATTTTCAACTGATAATAATAAGTACTTGATATATTGTTATATATATTAACATATATACAACAATAACATACTATAGAAGTATAAAATATATTACCAATTGATAATTAATGAGCAAACTATTATTAAAATAATTGATGAAGCAGGATGTAGAATAAACTTTTTTAGAAGTAACATAAAGAAAAAATAATAATATATTAGTCATCTATAGTTGAATTCATCAACCAATTTATTATAGTTACTTAAATTTTATTAATTAAAAGTAGGTGTAATTTTGGAGAAAAACAATTTTAAAGAAATAAAAAGAGTGCTTTGGATTATTATGTTTGCAAATATAATAATAGCTTTTATAAAAATAGTAATTGGTACTTTTGCAAATAGTTCGAGTATAGTGGCAGATGGATTTCATTCAATAACAGATGGATCATCTAATATTATTGGACTTATTGGGGTAGGAATAGCAGCCAAGCCTATTGACGAAGAGCATCCTTATGGACATAAGAAATATGAAACACTTACAGGATTATTTATTGTTGGAATGTTAGTTTTTATAGGTGGAAAGATTATAATCGATGGGATTAATAAATTTATGCATCCAGTTAGACCAGAAATTACAACGATCAGTCTAATTGTAATGCTTGTTACACTATGCATTAATATATTTATTACAAAGTATGAATATAAGAGGGGACTAGAGTTAAAGAGTACAATTCTAATTTCTGATTCAATGCATACAAAAAGTGATGTATTTGTAACCATCGGTGTAATTATAGCTGTTAGCGCAATAAAATTGGGAATATCGCCACTTATAGATAGTTTTGCTTCTGTTGTAGTTGCTATCTTTATATTTCATTCTGCCTATGAAATATTCAGAGCTGCTAGCGATATTTTAGTTGATAGTATTGCAGTAGAAGCTGGGACAATAAAAGAAATTACAATGTCCCAGAAAAGTGTAAAAGGTGTTCATAAAATAAGAAGTCGTGGAACTATTGAAGATATGCATATAGATATGCATGTTTTAGCAGATTCAAGAATGAGTCTTGAAGAGTCGCATAAATTAACTCATGAAATTCAAGATGCGTTAAGAAAGGAATTTAATAATAATGCCGATGTAATTGTTCATTTAGAGCCATATAGAGAAAATATGAATAATAGAGCAACTTAATATATAACATATATTGCTGATTATAAGTCAGAATATAACAAAAGAGAAAACAATATAAGTTTTATATTTTATAATATAGTAGTAACTCCTTTGATTTTAAGACAATCAGAGGAGTTATTGCTGTATTAAAGAGGGAAAATTTAAATGTTAAATGGTTTTATTGGAGAACATATATTGCAAGAATTTTAGACGTAATTATGCATTTTGAATTGCAACATATATGTTAAAGCGATATGTGAAATATAATGTTGTTATTTGGTAATCAATAATAAATTGAAAAATAGTTAAAAAAATATCAATATATATTAACCAATATGTGATTGCTTTCATAAAATGTAAGTATAATCAGATAATAAATATTTTGATTTAATTTTATATTTTAAATTTTTTTGAAAAATGTGGGAGAAATATAGAAATGTTAGCGATATCAATACATTAACAATAAAAAATAGATTTTTGAATAATAATGGATTAAAAAATAATTCTGAATTGTCAGAAAATTAGATTGACAAAAAATAGACAAGCTATTAAAATAAAGGTAAGAGGAATTGATAAAAAAATAACAAAGGCTATTATATTTTTCAGGAGATGATATTTATGGTAAAAATAATTAATTCTAAAGAAGCAGCAGATTTGGTAAAAGACAATAATGTTTTAGCAACATCAGGTTTCGCATTACTAGGAGTTCCAGAATCATTAATCAAAAGATTGGAAGAAAGATTTTTAGAAGAAAATAGCCCCAAAAATCTAACATTAATGTTTGCAGCAGCATCAGGTGATAGAGGAAGTAAAGGATTAAATCACTTAGCACATGAAGGGCTAACAGGTAGAGTTATAGGAGGACATTTTGGCTTAGCACCTAAGATAGGCGCATTAATTAGAGATAATAAAACATATGCATATAATTTACCGCAAGGAGTTATGTGTCATATGTTTAGAGATAAAGCAAGTAATAGGACTGGCACTATAACTAAAGTTGGATTAAACACTTTTGTAGATCCTAGAGTAGAGGGAGGAAAAGCAAATTCAATAACTAAGGATGATATAGTACAAGTAATAGATATATTAGGTGAAGAAAATTTAATATATAAATGTCCAAAGATAGATATTGCTTTTATTAGAGGAACATATGCAGATGAAAAAGGAAATATTACAATGGACCATGAAGCTACTTATTCTGAGGCTGCATGTATAGCTCAAGCAGTTAAAAATTGCGGAGGAACTGTAGTAGTTCAGGTTGAGAAGATTGTTAAATTTGGAACATTGGATCCAAGAGCTGTGAAGATACCTAGAATATATGTTGACTATATAGTTGAAGCAGAAGATAAAGAAGATCAAGCTCAAATATTAGGATACAATTATGACCCTTCATTAACTGGAGAGGCAAATATGGTGGTCGATGGATTAGCACCTTTAAAATTAGATGAAAGAAAAATTATCGGAAGAAGAGCTGCAATGGAATTAGTAAAAGGACAAGTTGTGAATATCGGGATTGGAATGCCAGAAGCAATTTCAAATGTTGCTAATGAAGAAGGAATATGTGATTACTTTACGTTAACTGTAGAACCAGGAGCTATAGGGGGAATTCCTCAAGGCGGTAATAAATTTGGAGCATCAATAAACCCAGAATGTATGTATGATCAACCAACACAATTTGATTTCTACGATGGAGGCGGATTGGATATAGCATTCTTAGGTCTTGCAGAAGTAGACAAGCAGGGAAATATAAATGTAAGTAAATTTGGACCAAAGGTGCCAGGCTGTGGTGGATTTATTAACATTACTCAAAGCTCGAAGAAAGTAGTCTTCTGTGGAACTTTTACAGCTAAAGGATTAGACATAAAAATAGAAGATGGGAAATTAAAAATTATAAATGATGGATCAAATAAAAAATTTGTAGACTCTGTTCAGCAGATTACTTTTAGTGGAAATCGTGCAACGAAGTTAAAGCAACCTGTTATGTATATAACAGAAAGAGCTGTATTTGAGTTAAAAGAAGATGGATTACATTTAACTGAAATTGCACCTGGAGTAAATCTTGAAAAAGATATATTAGCTGCAATGGATTTTGCACCAATAGTAGATAAAGATCTTAAATTAATGGATGCTAGAATATTTGAAGATAAAGTAATGGGATTAAATTAAGTGAGTGTTATGGTGAAGGAGAGTGTAAGTATGTTAGAAAACTTAAAAATCAAACTTATAAAAATTGCTAAAGACGCAGAAAAATATAACTTATGCATAGAAAAAATAGGAAGTTTTAGTATTAAAGACGAAAGTTCTGGTTATGTAATTATAACACCATCAAAAATTAAAATAGAGGATTTATGTAAAGAACATGTTTGTGTTGTAGATTTAAATGGAAATAAAGTTGAAACAATGGATGGAATTGAGCCAAATAGTGATATGCAAATGCATCTTGATATATATAAGGCTCGAAAAGATATAAAAGCTTTTATGCATATTCACCCAGTTTATGCGACTACTTTTGCGGTAGCTAATAAAGTAATTCCTCCAGTAACTTATGATGCGGCAAACTACGGAGGTTATATATATTTAGCTAATTATGAAAAAGCAAAAACTAATGATCCAGCAAAAGACTTAGTAGAAAGATTGAGCACAAGTGATGCTTGTTTATTAGAAAGTAACGGAGTAATTGTTGTTAGTAAAGATATAGAAGATGTATTATCTAAAGGAAGATATGTTGAAAAAGTAGCCGAAGTTTATTATAGAGCGTTAACTTTAAATCAATTTAAAGAACCTAAAAGATTTACAAGAGAAGAATTGATGGCTTATCTTATAGCTCAATAAAATTTTACAATAATCTTATTATAAAGTGCCGAGCTTATGCCTCTTATCGTTTTAAAGTAATGATAAGAGATATAAGTTCGGCATTTTTTAATAAATTTCTTCATTTATTACTAATATTATTCTTATATTTGTTTAAAATAATGATGGATATTATAGGTTTAAATTTATTTAGAAACATAGATTAAAAATAATGCAGTAATTTTTTGTTGGGTTTTCGTCGTTAACCTATGATTTTCTTCCTTATATTAGGACTTTGCATAATATTATGTTAAAAAGTATTGGTTTTTTAAGAGAAAAATTAAAAAATATATAAATTATTAATGTGTTAATGTCTTGCCTAATATTATAAAAATATGATAATATATTAATTGATTTGTTGTACTTTTAAAATTTCTAGATAAATATTTAATATGTTATATAGAGGTATATAGTTATTAAGAGATTTTTGACGAATGGATTAAGTAAATAGGAGGACCTATATGAATATTTTTAAGAAAAAATCGTTAGATAAAATGCTAGAAGGCGCGCAAAAGTCAGCTTTAAAGAAAAATCTTAAAGCAAAAGACATAGCTGCCTTTGGTATTGGAGCAGTAGTAGGGGTAGGTATTTTTGTTGCCACAGGGACAGGAGCACATTTAGCTGGACCAGCTGTAATTATTTCATTTATTTTAGCAGGTATAGTAGCTGGCCTTTGTGCATTGTGTTATTGTGAACTTTCAACTATGTTTCCAGTTGCGGGAAGTACATATTCTTATTCATACATAGTATTTGGTGAAATAGTAGCTATGATAATTGGATGGTGCCTTACTGCAGAATATTTAGTTGCATGTAGTGCGGTTGCATCAGGTTGGTCAGGAACCTTTATTGGAATATTAAAATCAGTGGGTGTAACACTTCCACAAGCTTTGATAACGTCACCAAGTAAAGGTGGAATAGTGGATTTACCAGCTGTATTAATAATTGCAATAATAACTTACATATTATATTACGGTATGAAGGAAAGCGCTAGAGTTAACAATTTAATTGTAGGAATAAAGATAACTATAATTATTGTATTTATAGTTCTTGGAGTATCACATATAAATCCATCTAACTATCAACCTTTTGTACCATTTGGATTTAAGGGGATTTTTGCAGCAACAGCTACTATATTCTTCTCGTTTATAGGATTTGATGCAATATCTACAGCGGCAGAAGAAGCTGAAAATCCTAAAAAAGACATTCCACTTGGACTTATAATTTGTTTAATAGCAGTTACTTTGCTTTATGTTTCAGTTGCAGTTGTGCTTACTGGAATGGTACCTTATAATGAAATAATTTCAGAAAATGCAGTACCAGGAGCTTTAGCTAGAGTTGGTATAAATTGGGGAGCAGCGTTAGTTGGAACTGGGGCTATACTTGGAATGGTTTCTACTATGATGGTTGTACTTTATGGCCAAGTTAGAGTATTCATGGTTATGTCAAGAGATGGACTTTTACCAAAATTATTTTCAAAAGTGCATCCAACACATAAAACTCCACACATTTCAACTATAATAACTGGAAGTATAGCAGCAGTAATAGCAGGATTCTTACCATTAGATATTATAGTAGAATTTTTAAGTACAGGAACATTATTAAGTTTCATTTCTGTATCTGTTGCCGTTATAGTACTTAGAAAAACTATGCCAGATTTCAAAAGAATGTTTAAAACTCCAGGAGTACCATTTACTCCATTAATATCAATAATATGCTGTATAATTTTATTATGCGGATTAAAATTAATAACTTGGATTGGATTTTTAGTATGGCTTGCTATAGGTTTAATAGTGTATTTTGTTTACGGAAGAAAGCATAGTGCACTTCAAAATGAAAGCAATCAAGAAAATTCAGACAAGGCTGTATAATTTATAATACATAAAAAAGTAGTAATCATAGATTGCTACTTTTTTTATGAATTTTAGTACAAGATATTGAAAGTTTTTTCTAATTATAATTTATGATGCTACTTTTGTTAATATTTTTATAGGTTATAATTCATCATAATGGTTAATATATTACTGCCAAGCAAAATTTATATTAATTTAAGGGAGGTAGATATATATGTCTTCAAACAATAGTGGAAGAAACAGAACATTAATACCAGAAGCAAAACAAGGGTTAAACAGATTAAAAACTGAGGTTGCTTCAGAAATTGGATTACAAGACTATGAAAATCAAGATAAAGGAAACCTTTCTTCAAGACAAAACGGAAGCGTTGGTGGATACATGGTTAAACACATGATCGAAAGTTACGAACAAGGTTTAAAGTAATTAAGAACTAAGAACGTAGAAAAAGTTTTCTTTAAAAAACTGTAAATCTCAATTTGCGGTTAAGTAAGGCTGGTAGAGCATTTAATATTAAATTATTTGTTCTACCAGCTTTTTTATTCTTTTGTGAGATTTTTTTACGTGTACTTAAAAAGAATGAGGTTAAAAAATCGTCAGCTTCACAGTTGTCTATCATTTTTTTGGATAAAAATAATAACAAAATTATTGACATTTAATAGCAAAGAAGCTAATATAAACATGTGAAGAAACGATTACAAGATATTGTTATTGTTACTTACTAGATCAGGCGAAACCTTAATTAATGAGAAGAGATATTACCTAGTCTCTTTTGATTAATTGGGGTTTTTATATTCTAATATATAATTCATAGTGATTGAGGATAGGAAAGTCTTATAATCTATATTCTAAATATAGGAGGAAAACAATGAAAAATATGATTAGGAAATATTTAAAAACTATAATATTATGTACTATCGGAGCTAATATGTCTACTTCTTCTACTGTTGATGTTTCCGCTACAAGTAAGCAAATAAATGAAGAATCTTATAGAACCGTTACAGAAACATTTGATTGGGGTCCAGCAATTACAAAAATAATCATTTATTTAGGTGCAACAGTATCAAAGGATTCAATAACCAACGAAACTTTTAAGATACGTGTAGTAAGAACTGAAAATAGGATAGAGAGTCCGATTTTAGGGGAGGCAGAAGGAGAGTGTAAAATCATAAAAGCTTATGTTTCTGATAATGATGGAAATGTCCAATTTAAAGGAAAATATGTAACACTTGAATTGGAAGTTGGACCTGATGTATCTTTAACTTCGCCAATTAACTATGATTTAACTACGAATCTTAATGGATGGGTTAATTGTGATTTTACAATTAAACAAAATAATGATATCGTTACGGATTCGGGCAAAATTTCTGGCTTAGTTATAAATAAATTTGCGGGTGGAACTAAAAAGCTTGTTGATGATTTCAAAATCGGAAGTGCAACTTATGATAACATTACTATAAAATATGTAAGCTATACACCAGAAAATGATTATAGTAAAAAACCATTAATTATTTGGTTACATGGTATTGGTGAAGGAGGGACAGATGGACTTTTACCTATATCAGGGAATAAAGCTGTAAATTTTGCATCAAAAGACATACAAGTATATTTTAACGGTGCATATATTTTAGTTCCTCAGGCACAAACTTTTTGGATGGATGGATTTAATGGTTTTGGAGATGGAAGCTCAAAGTATGAAAAAGCTCTTATGTCATTAATCAAAGATTACGTATCAAAGAATAGTAATATTGACACAAATAGAATTTATATAGGCGGAGATTCTAATGGTGGCTATATGACAATGCTTATGATACGTGATTATGCTGATTATTTTGCAGCAGCCTTCCCAACTTGTGAGGCGCTAAAGGATACATTGATTACTGATAAAGATATTGAAGCGTTTAAGAAAGTGCCAATTTGGTTTACAGCAGCTAAAACAGATACAACAGTACCTCCAGCTGATTATGTAGTCCCAACTTATGATCGTTTAGTGCAAGCCGGTGATACAAATGTTCATTTTTCATTTTTTGATAATGTAATTGATACTACAGGTTTATACAAGAAGGCAGATAACACACCATATGAATATAATGGGCACTGGTCATGGATATACGTATATAATAACCAATGTTCATCAATAATAAATGGAAAAGTAACAACGCTTATGGAATGGCTCTCTGACCAGCAATTAAATAAAGAAACTAAATCTCAAACAGGAATGAGACCTATTACGGTATCTCAGACTATTACTATATCGCAAAACTAACATTTAGTAAGCGCATGCACAGGAGAAATGAAAAAAAGGTATGCTTTGAAAGCAGTTTATATTTTAGAAAAGAGATTCTTATATACAATAGCTATTAAAGCCCTACTTTTAACTTCAAAGTGTATTTCATAGTCTTCATTAGATATTTTTAAATAAAGTATGTATAAAATATTATTTATTATGCACATTATGAATATAAGTCAAAAGGAGAGAAAAATATGAATAATCAAATTGATTACAATTCTATTTGTGATAATGAATTGAAGGAAAAAACTATAAAGGAATTTCATAGAGCAATAGTTAAAGATCTTATTAATAAATATGGAGCTCAAACTATGAAAGATGTTATGAGAAAAGTAAATTTACAGCGTTAGAAAGTTTGTTATTAATTAAATAGAATAGTTAAAGAGAAGTGTTTCATAATGTTTGGGACTCTTCTCTTTATTATTTGGTTCTATCACCACATAAATCTAGATTTGAAGTCGGATATCTATAATCACCAATGCATATTACAATTGATTTTCTATATTTTATTTTTTAAAGCAAATTTGCTGCACTTCTAAATTTTCTTTTGGAAATTAGTTAAAAAATTCAGATAATATGAATATGCTATAGTAAATCGAATATTATATAATCGTTTTCTAAAATTTAAGGGGATATAAATGAGAGGAGAATTCTATGAAGATATCAAGAGGATGGAAAGTTCACAATAACATAACAGATGATGATATAAATGTGCTTAAGACAGCATTAAGTGAATTAATTGGTGTTGAGTATGAACCTAAAATCTTAGCTACTCAGAGCGTAAATGGAACAAATTATTGTTTTATATGTAAGTCAAAGGTTGCAGCGCATAATGGACAAGGTATTTCGAAAGTGATGATTTATAAGCCGCTTACGGGAAATGCAAAGATAACGAGCATTGAGTGTATATTATAAAATAAATCACAATAAAATTAGTTTAGTTGAAAGTAGGGATAATATTTCTGTGCTTAGTAAAATATTATCTCTATTTTTATTTGAGATTTATATTACATTGCCTCTTCTTTAAATAAATAACTTTAATATAATAAGGTATTACTTAGATTAAAACTTAGATGGATTGTAAAAATGGCATTCATAATATATTTTTAAACATATATATTTTAAGAGGTATTAAAGTGATGAATGATAGTACCACTTATAAAATAGAATTCGTACTGTTAGTTCAATTTTAAGTCGCCATTAAGAGTTTTAATTCATATTATGTATATATAAAAGAAGAGAGGTGAAGATAGGTATGTTAGGTATTGATCTTCAAGCAAGATTAAAAAACAAAGCCTTTTGGGTTGCAATAGCTAGTGCTATAGCATTATTAGTGCAACAATTAGGGTTAAATATAATTCCTAATAACTATACAGAAATTGTTAATACTATTTTAACAATCTTAACAATGCTAGGAATTATAGTTGATACTAGTACACCAGGTTTAAGCGACCAAACTACAAATGATGAAGCAAAAACTGTCCAAGCTTCAGATTCTAAAGAAAATAAATAAAAGCAATAAGTTAATGGAACAATAGTAACTGAATATTTGAGAGTAACCCTTTAGGGTTACTCTTTATAAATATGAAAATCGGAAGGGAGTATGAATTATGGGGTATATAAAAGGTATAGATGTATCAAATAACAATGGAAATATAGATTTTGGAGCTGTTGCAGGAGATGGGGTTCAATATGTTTATTTAAAGGCAACAGAAGGGGCAACATTTAGAGATAGCAAAATGGAACTATTTTATAGTGGCTGCAAAAATAATAACTTAAAAGTGGGAGCATATCATTTTTTAGTTGGGACAAGTACTCCAGAAGCACAAGCCCAGAATTTTTATAATAAGATAAAAGATTATAATTGGGATCTAGTGCCTATGATGGATGTAGAAACTAACTTTAGCGGACTTGCAGATTATGTTACAAGATTTGTTACTGCATTTGGCCAGCTAACGTCTATTCCATTAGGCATTTACAGTTATACAAGTTTTATAAGTTACCTTACCAATGCAAAATCAGTTATACAGGATATGCCTTTCTGGGAGGCTAACTATAACAATGATCCTTGGAATTTGCCATCAAATTTCTTTACCAATAGGGTAGGGCATCAATATACTGAAACTGGCAGAGTAAATGGGGTAAGTGAAGATTGTGACATAAATTCATTTACTGATGGAGCTTTAATAAGCAATGTTACTAAACCAGGACAATGGATTATAAAGGATAATAAGTGGTGGTATAGGCACACTGATGGAAGTTATACTAAAAATGGATGGGAAAAAATAAATGGAAAGTGGTATCTATTTGATAGTGAAGGCTGGATGCTTTATGATTGGAAGTTGAGTGGAGATTATTGGTATTACCTGGGAAATTCAGATGATGGATCAATGAAATCAGGATGGTTATTGAAAAATAATAAGTGGTATTACCTTGGAGACTCTAGAGATGGATCAATGAAGACTGGATGGCAGAAAATAAATGGTAACTGGTACTACTTTGGAACGGATGGAGCCATGGTTACTGGATGGTTTAATGTAGGTGGATACGATTATCTAACTTATTCTACTGGCGAGTTAATTACCAATATAGATATATACGGATATCGCTTTGATGAGAATGGACATGCTACAAAGTTAAGCTAGCTTGAACAGATACAATAATGGTATTTTGAGCATAGGGAGGGATAGATAAACCAATCAACAGCTTGATTTATAATTTGTAAATAAAAGATAATATCTTGATTAGTAACAAGATATAAGTGGTGAGTATAGATAATTCAACTATAAGTTAGATTTATACTATGAAATATATCTTAACTAGGAATGAGTAATATACTTTTGTGGAATGTTTCATTGGTAATTCTGATGGATGTGATTCTTAATTGAAATTCAAAATCTATGATTTGGTCAATTGAAATTACTCAGTGAACGAAGTGAGTCGAGTTTCCTTTGAACTATTCCAAATGTGCTAGTTCAAAAAGTGAGAATCGAAAAGTGATGCTCCAAATTTTACATTTGGTAAGCAGAACTTTCTCTATGAACGCTTATTCTTTGAGGCTAGCACTTTGGGTGCAACTTTATAGCCTTAGAATCGCCCATTAGAATTACCTAGAAACTGGAACAAAAGTATATTATTCGTTTCGGTGGGTGTGTACGCATAAGTATAGGCTGTAGTTGCTGTATCTATACAAAGAGCGTTTTTAAAATTATCTATGTTAGAAGATATAATTAAATTTTAACTATTTCTTAATATTTTTCTACACAAAAAATTAATATCAAAGTTATATTATATAGAAAGGAGGGCAATGAAATGGGAAATATAATTAAAATTAATATGTATGCAGAAATGAAAAGAAAAAGAAATAATAAATTAAACGTAACAACAATAGAAAAAGTTATCTTGGAATATAATAATTGGATAAAGAATACCAACAGAGAGGATAAAATAGAGAGTTATGAAAAGTTCCTACATACAAAATAGTCTATAAAGGGTAGTTTGCGATTTTAGTTCGTTAACTACCCTTTATTATTTTTAAAAGTAATTTAATTTAGATAATATTTTTATGTTAAAAGTGAGTAGAAATTTGAGCCTGAAATTAGTTAGAATGCCCTAAAATAAAGAGGCAGGGGGATGGCTTAAGTTTGTATGAAACTTAGGGTAAGCGTAATGTAGCTATGCATATACAATCTATCTTTGGGTACTATAGTAGTATAGAAAAATATGCATCTAGGAGGAGAACTAATGAGTAAAATGAAAATAACAATTTTTAATTCACTTATATTAATCTTAGGTATTATGTTACTTGGATGTAGAGATATAGATTTAAGAAGTTCTACTGTAATAAATGAAAATGGGTCAGGTATTGTAAAATTGCAAGTTGTATATGATGATTTTATATCAACAAAATTAAAAAATGATGTAATTGATCATGAATGGGCTAAAGAAAATGGATATAATTTTAATAAGTATTTTAAAGACAATATGAATATTGAAGAAATTACCTATGAGTTCAAAGATATTAAAGAATTAGAGGAAAAAATAAATTCAAGTGGATTAGCAACAATGACTGATTTAAAAAGAGCAAGAGGAAAAGATGATGTATACACAATTGATGTAAAATTCAATAAATCAGCAATAGATAACTTAATAAAAAATAATACTGATGATCAAAAAGTATACAGTTATATTAAAAATATAAAATTTATTAATGAAGTTGAAGTACCAGGGAATGTTATAGGTTGCAATGCAGAAGAAGATGTTGATGAAAATACAAGAGTATGGAACTATAAATTGAGCCAAATAGATGATGATACTAAACTAGATCTTGCATATAAAATAAAGAAACATGCATTTCCAATTTCAGTATTACCTAATAATTAACTATCATATTGGAATTATGGGAGGCTAAAGAGAGGTAAAGTTAATATATTTTTTGAGTAAGAAAGTATTAAGATTGAAATGTATTCTACACATTTTAGGAATAAATAAACACCTAATTTAGTGAAATTATAAATGAAAAATCGTGATCGAAATATATACAATAATATGTGACGTTGATTGAAATTTTACATTATGTTAGAATAGATGAATAAATTTAACATGTAATAATTAAGGCTGAATTGTTTTTTTGATTCAATAGTTCAACATGATTAGCTGTTCTAAGATAAACTTTAAAGTTAATTGTATTCACTAAAGGATAAAAGCCTGAGAAGTATTTTAATAATATTTCTATTGGCTTTTTTCTTTTTGTATATTTTAAACTATAAATTTGCGATAAATAAGGCGTTTAAAAATGAGAAGAAAGGATGAAAGAAAGATATGTCGGAAAAAATATTAACTATCAGATTATTAGAAGAAAAATTGGAGTGTGCAGATTAAATAACAACGAATCAATTCCTGAATGGATAAAAAACAGTGATTTTTTTTCTATAACAAAGACATGTGATGAATTATCAATAGTATGTCTTGAAAAAGATATACCTGATGAAGTTAAATGCGAAAAAGAATGGAGAATTTTAAAGGTTGAAGGTCAGCTGGACTTTTCATTAGTAGGAATTCTTTCGTCAATTAGTACGATTTTAGCGAAAAGCGGAATAAGCATATTTGCAATTTCCACTTATGATACTGATTATATCCTTGTTAAGGAAAAAGATGTAGATAATGCTATGAAAGCACTTATTAAAAATAAATATGAGGTTATAGTTTAAGGAGGAATATCTAAAATTAACTAATACAAGCTATCTGTACTACTTCTGTTAACATTTTTATAGATTATATTTTGTGATAGTGGTTAAGATATTACTGCCAAACAAAATAAAAAAAATTAAGGGAGGTAGATTCATATGGCTTCAAACAATAGTGGAAGAAACAGAACATTAGTACCAGAGGCAAAACAAGGGTTAAACAGATTAAAAACAGAGGTTGCTTCAGAAGTTGGATTAAGCAATTATGAAAGCATGGATAAAGGAAACCTTTCTTCAAGACAAAACGGTAGCGTTGGTGGAGAAATGGTAAAAAGAATGATAGAAAGCTATGAACAAGGACTATAATAAATAAAAGTAAAGCACTAAGAAGATTCTTAGTGCTTTGCTTTTTTCTCTGGAAATTATAGATAAACAATATATAACTTAGACTTATGTAATAATCCACCGAAAGGAGAAACATTGTTATTTCACAGGACTATGAAAATTTCGCTGAAAGCACTAAATTGCAGGCTTCACCACTAATGCTTGTTCTTTGAGGCTAGCACTTTGTGTGCAACTTTATAGCATTAGAATCACCCATCAGAATTACCTAGAAACTGGAACAAAAGTATGTTATTCATTTCGGTGAGTTATATGCATAAGTTCAGGTCTTAGTTGGATTATCTATAAAGCTAAATCTGAGTAGAAGTTTTAAAAGCGGTAAGAAAATATAATATGTGAAACAGATATCTGTGTATTTTCCTTTTTTAAGAGTTATTATATTCTATTAGCATTATTGACATCACATGGTAAAAGGTGTAATAGTAATATGTGTAGGGAGGAATGGCAATGAATAAAGTGAAAAAGTTGTCCTTAGTAATCTTAACTATCTTGTCAATACAAATTACTAATTCTACTATGGCTAATGCATATTGGAAACAAAACAGTCAAGGATGGCAATTTACTAAAGGAGAAGCTTACTCAGTTGGATGGGATAAAATTGATGGTAACTGGTATTATTTTGATAGTGATGGAATAATGGAAACAGGATGGATTAATGATAATAATAAATGGTATTATCTAAATGATAGTGGAGCTTGGGAAGAATCTAAGACTACTACTGTTGTTCCAAATGATATTCAGGTTATGTATGATATAATTAATATTTATAATGATTCTGGAACTATTAAATATGAGAATAAGGGATTCATTAATCAAATAGGATTAAGTGATAAGAGTTTATATAAATTCTCTGCAGAAGACCAAGTTGGAAACAATATTAGTGAATATTACTATGATTCTTCTAATGGAAATGTATATAAAATAAAACAAGGAATTACAACACTGCTTAATTCTAATATTACTATAAATAACACTAATACTCAGATTTCAACGATTGAAGCTGTAGAGAAAGTAAAAGATTATCTTCTAGCGAATGGAAAATATGTTCCAAGTAAAGTTGAGTATGATCATGATGAGTCTAACTCTTATGTAATTCATTGCTATGATACAACAGGAGAATACATAACAACTGGCGGATGGTATTATGTAGATAAATTTACTGGAAATGTGACATCAATGTTTTAGAGCTATAAAATAAGAATAATCTAACGTAGAAAGTTAGGTTATTCTTATTTTATATTCATTATAATTTGTTTATATAGAGATCATGTTGGCTGAAAATTATATTGTCATATATTTTAAAATGGATAAACATAAGAAGTGTCAGGAGTAGGATCTTTTTCTATATTTTCAACAGCTATAACTGGATCTATTCCATCTTCAGAAGTATTAATTTTAATTTTTCCCTTTATTTTTACCCAGGTACCATTATCATATGAACCTGAATCACCGCTAGAACATTCAATTCCTGCAACTTGAAGATCAGCAGCACAACACACCATCATAAATCGTGCAATTATAAATTGATTTTCTTTTAAATCGTTATCTCTATATACAAATCCTGAAATTTCTATTTCCTTTCCTTCATATTTTTTAGGGTTTCCTAAAATCTCATCAAGAGAAGATACAAAGTTATTAATGTTTACTTCTATAATATCATTCACAATGTTTAGCTGAATCTTATCTACTTGACCTTGCCCATCACTTTCGGATTTTCCACTATACAATTCATATGTTGAGTTAAGGGAAGGCAAGTTGTTATTTGAATTATTGGAAGAGCTGTTAGTAGATGATGATTCGTTAAGATTCCCATTTGTATCAATGCTTTTAGTGGCAGAATTTGCGCTACCACTTTGCATAAAAAGTATCATAATCAAAGGAAAAATAAAGATAAAGTGATTCTTAATTTTAAATTTTTTTCTATTATTATAAAAGACATCTGAAATTAAAAATAAGGTAATTATGAACATCGAAATCATTCCAAAGATTGCAAAGGGTATAATTCGTGGATGTACATATGTGAGAATTTCATTACTTACAATAATTTTTAAATAGAATATTGAAAAACCTAATAGTATTAATATTTTTGCAACTACTTCCGCATTAATTTTTTTCATATTTTCATCTCCATATCAAATTAAAGAGTATCTTAAGATAAAATATATTGCCTAAGATAAGAGGATATTCTAAAATTGCTATATTCTTATATTCTTATATTCTTATATTCTTATATTCTTATATTCTTATATTCTTATATTCTTATATTCTTATATTCTTATATGGCATGGGTCTGTGGACTTAGGTTAATATTATGGACACATTTTTTACTAGTACATTGAATCTAAGTCAGTGATCTGTACACACCTTCTATTGAATATATGCTATTATTACTAGAATTCTTCTCGTTGCTGAATTAATATAATCTATAGAACTATAAATTCATTGGTGGTTACATATAGATATCAAATTTAAGAATTCAACTTATTAGATGAACATATTTACAAAATTGCTAGAACTTTAAGCTCATATATTAACTAGAAATCATAAATATATTTGTGTAGAAAACATTTGAAAATGAGCTGTTAAAGGTTCTTGGCTGTAGGTTGTTCCATTTTAGCTTGTCAAACTGAAAGTTGGAGCATGCTAAAGTGGATACAACCTGCGGCTTAGAGCCTTCAGCGATATTTTCATAGCTTTTCGGAATCAAAATATTTATGATTTCGGTAAGTTATAACATAAATCTAGTCTTAAAGTTGGATATCTATAGCCTAAGGTTAATAAGAATACTAAATGATACTACAATAATAAAAAATATTAGCTTTATGGCAAATTTTCTTTTGAAGTTTCCAAAAATCATAATTGTATTTTTTATATCAAGCATAGGGCCAACAACTAAAAAGCCCATTACAGAGTTAACTGAGAATTGTTTTAAAAATCCCTTAGCAATGAATGCATCTGAGGTTGAACAAACTGAAAGTACAAAAGACAATAATATCATTGCAATTAGAGGGGGTATATTACCACTCAAAATTGGAATGTTGGTACCGGCAGATACTATATTTTGAAAAATGCTAGATAAAAATGTACCAATGATCATAAACTTTCCTATATTAAAAAATTCATCGCCAGTATGAATAAATACTGCTCTGATTTTTTCAAATTTATTTCTTGAATAATCATAGTCATCATTACAAAAACCGCATTCGCAACTTAATGCATTATTATTAATACTTAATATATCATCATCTTTCCTTGTTAGAAAATGCATAATTAAACCAACTAGAATAGAAATTATTATGCCTGCAACAATCCTATAAATTACAACTGCCTTCATACCTTGAAAGGCGTATATTGTTGAAATTATAGCTATTGGATTTACTATTGGGGCAGATAACATGAAAGTAATACTAGCAGCTATAGGAACTTTTTTCTTTATAAGTCCTTTTACAACAGGAATAGTTCCGCAATCACATATTGGAAAGAGTAAGCCAGCAAGAGCTGCAATAACACATGACAAGAATATATTTCTTGGAAAAAATTTAATAAATGTATCCTTTGGGATACAAATTTGTATTATTGCAGATACAAAACTTCCAACTAAGATAAATGGTATACCTTGAATTAATATGCTAATGAATACAGTATAAAAATTTTTAAACTTGTCCAAATAGAATAAATACTCATTACTATCAGTAATAGATAATGCAGCAAAACACGTAAATGACAATATTAGAAGGCTCATATAAAACATAGTTTTAATTGCAGAAAAACTATGACTACTAATTTCTCTATATTCGTCTTGATGTATTTCTTTAATATTTAATGAAGGCGCATGCTCTAATAAGTTAGCCGTTTCATTAATTCTCTTTATTTGATTCTGAATATTTAAGAAGTCTTTTTTGTTGATATTATTTATATTGTTTAATATTATTGTCTTGCTATTATAGATTTGAGTACTTAACATGCTTTTCATATTTCTGAAATAAATGAAGAACTTTTTCGTATCAATTAAGGTTACGATATCGTCAATTCTGCATAACTTTCTTAAATTTTTATTATTGAACATATTAATTATAGAGTTAGAATTTTTCATACCATTAACTTCAATAAATATTCTATGGGGAGAATATATTTCTAAAATTTTGTTTATATACTTTTCATTAATTTCTTCATTAGAAGTATTTTCGATGTTTATAATATTCATATTTTCATTTGAATTTATAAATTCATTTTTTATTTTGCTTTGTCCAAATTCATCTTGGATGACAACAATAGTTTCATTTTGTAAATCGCAATTTTTAATCATAGAATTTATAAAATTAGTTTTTCCAGACTGTAAGAATCCTAGTATTATTTCTATTTTCGTTTTCATATAAATCTCCTTGTTGCAATGTATTTGCATTTAAATGTATTATATTACCATATATGTAAACAAACAAGAATAATATTGTGATAATTTTTGGCATTATTTTTATATTTATAGATATCTAACTTTAAAACTACATTTATGTGATAACTTACCGGTACGCCAAGCAAGGGCGTAAAAGATAATGAGGGCTAACCTTCCTCATTATTACTATATAGCAGGTGGGAATCCTGCATGACAAAGGCCAGCAACCAGTCATTAGTTAGTCTTGGGCTTATTATGGCGATGTAATAAGTTAAGTGTAGACAAACAAGGTACCAGGCCGCAAGCGAATGCTGAAACTACTAGCCACGAAATTATCACAAAGTCAGAAAGGACGATAATATCGGTAAATTAGAAGTCAGAACATAGATAATCATTATTGCAAGAATATCTGTGCTTTCTCGTGGTTTTAAGGTGTAGCATGGTATACATTGATATAGTACGTCAACTTGGGAGGACTCATTATTCTCTGACTTCAGAGTATGGAAAACAATGATTAGAAATCAGAGGTATTCAAATGATAATGAGTAGTCGGATTACACCATAGTACTGAAGAAATGAGTAATGACCATGGAGGGAAGGGTGTAACATATTATAGACCTTGAAAAGAGAAACAGAAATTCTCACACAGAGGAGGAAAAAAAAAATGTACACAAAACTTGAGAGGATAGCAGAAATAGCTGGAAATAATCCTAAAGAGAAATTTACATCACTAATGCATTTAGTTAACAAGGAAATGCTAATTTTATGCCATTATGAACTGAGCGGAAATAAGGCTACAGGAGTGGATAAGGTAACAAAGGAAGAATATGATATAAATGATAAGATAAGAATGTAAGGAAATGATCATTTAAGAATGTACAAATTAGTTTTTATAAATTATAATTACCCAATATTTATTGGGGGTAATTATGATTATACAAACAAACATTTATTCAGAAATTAAAATAAATAAGGTAGAAGATCTTCATAAATTAAAGCCACTTATGGAGGTAAACAATTTGAAAGTAAATAAAAGCCAAATAGCTAGAGAACTTGGAGTTGATCCTCGAACCGTAGGCAAATATATAAATGGATATGTCAAACCTACCACTAGAAAATGCAAATCTAAAATAGAAGCTTTTGAGCCTATTATAAAAGAGCTTCTTAGCAAAGATTCAATTCAAGTATTTTATTATAAACGTATTTTATGGCAATATCTAAAAGATAATCATGGACTAGATTGCGCACAATCTTCGTTTAGAAGATACATTTCTAATCACTCAGAATTTAATGAGTACTTTAATAATAGGAAAAAAGGACATATATCAAATGCTTCGCCTATGCGATATGAAACGGAGAAAGGGCAACAAGCACAATTGGATTGGAAAGAAAATATAGAATTTGTTTTGACTACAGGTGAAATTATTAATATAAATATTTTTGTGGTAATCCTTTCATACTCAAGGTTTAGAGTATATAAATTATCGATTGATAAAACGCAAGATATACTACTATCTTTTTTAGATGAGTCATTCGAAACTTTTGGAGGTGTGCCAAAAGAATTACTAACAGATAACATGAAAACAGTTATGGATAACCCTCGAACTACTTATTCTAAGGGAAAAGTAAACAATAAATTTCAACAATTTGCAGATGACTATGGATTTAAGGTCCGTCCCTGCATAGCAGGAAGACCGAATACAAAAGCAAAAGTTGAGGCTCCTATGAAACTATTAGACGAAATAAGGGCCTATAATGGAACCTTAGATTATGAAGGTCTGCATAAGCTTGTTTCGGATTTAAACAATAGAATTAATGGTACATGCCATACATCAACTGGTAAAATACCCATATTGCATTTAGAAAAAGAAAAAGATTTCTTATCAGAACTGCCTAAAGTACAGATAAGAAATCACCACAAAATAATCACCACAAATGTTAAAGTAAATCGCCAAAGTATGATTTCATATAAATCAAACCAATATTCTGTACCACCAGAATATATAGGTAAAAAACTAAAACTTCAAGTTTATGATGATCAACTACATGTGTATTATAGCACAAAGTTAGTTACTATTCATAGAATAAAAAATCAGAAGTTAAATTATCATGCTGATCATTATGCTGAAATCAGTGGTTTAACATTTAATAAAAATTCATATGAAATGATAGAAGTAGCCAGAAATAATTTGAAAATGATAGGAGAAATATATCAAAATGAATAGTACATATACACAACTCATAAATAATTTAGAATATTTGAAGATGAAGCAAATGATTACTCATTTGGACGAAGTTATTGATTTTACAACAAAAAACAATCTATCTTTTGTTGATGCTTTAATTAAGCTTACAGCTCACGAGATCGACTGTAAAGAAGCCAATATGATTAAATCAATGGTTAAGGTTGGGGCTTTTCCACATCAAAAGGAAATTAAAGATTTTGACTTTAATTTTCAACCTGGAATTAATAAAGATCAAATATTGGATTTTTTAACACTGCGTTTTTTAGAATCACAAGAAAATATTGTATTTTTAGGTTCTAGCGGAGTTGGGAAAACACATCTTGCGACATCTATAGGAATCGCGGCTGCGAAGCGCCGGTACAGTACATATTTCATTAAGTGTAATGATTTGCTGCAGCAGCTAAAACGAGCAAATTTAGAGAATAGGTTAGATGCTAGACTTAAGCATTTTAGTAAGTATAAACTTCTTATTATTGATGAATTGGGATATTTACCTATAGATAAAGAAGATTCGAAACTGTTTTTCCAATTAATTGATATGAGGTATGAGAAAAAAAGCACTATCTTAACTACCAACATAAATTTTAACTCTTGGGATGATATTTTTTATGATCCTGTTATAGCTAGTGCTATCTTAGATAGAATTTTACATCACGCCCATGTTGTTACAATCAATGGAAAATCATATAGACTAAAAGATCATTTTAAACAAGAAGAAGATTAAAAAACCACATTCTTAAATGATCAAAAAGTTACATTTCTAGCTTGACATTTATATATGAAACTAACTTAGAGAATAATATTGATAATCTACTAATTAGAATGAAGACTTTTAAATATAGACCGCAGCCTGTAAGGAGAGTATACATAGATAAGTCTGGTTCAAACAAGAAAAGACCTCTAGGTATACCGGCATATGAAGACAAAGTTGTACAATTAGCCATTAATAAAATATTAAAATCAATATATGAACAAGATTTCATTGATAGTTCTTTTGGGTTTAGACAAAATAGAAGTTGTCATGATGCTCTTAAAATCTTAAATGTATATTTATCTGAAAAGAATGTGAATTATGTTGTAGATGCTGATATTAAAGGATTCTTTGATAATGTTGACCACAAGTGGTTGATGAAATTTCTTGAACACAGGATTGCAGACAAGAACTTACTTAGATATATAGGTAGATTTTTGAAAACTGGAATAATGGAAAACGGAAAGTTTTATAAAGTATATGAAGGAACTCCACAAGGGGGAATAATATCTCCAACATTAGCAAACATTTATTTACATTATGTTTTAGATATATGGTTTAATAACTTTATCAAAAAGAAGTGTAAAGGACAGGCGTACATAGTACGCTATGCGGATGATTTTGTTTGCTGTTTTCAGTATGAAGACGAAGCGAAAGCTTTCTATGAAGCATTGAAAAACAGATTAGACAAATTTAACTTGCAGGTAGCTGAAGATAAAACTAAAATATTATATTTCGGTAAGAATGCCTACTATGATAGAAAATTCAAGAGAGCATGAAAGTTAGAATCATATAAAGATAGAACTTTTGATTTTCTAGGATTTACACACTTCTGCAGTTGCAGAAAGAATGGAAGTTTTAGAGTTAAGAGGAAGACTAGCTCAAAGAAATTTGGAGCTAGCATAAAGAGATTGAATGAATGGTTAAAGAATAATAGAACAGTGCCGCTCACATTATTAATGGAGAAACTGACACAGAGACTAATAGGATATTATAGGTATTACGGAATCACTGACAACAGTTTAAGTCTCGCAACTTTCAGATATTTAGTAAGAAAACTAACTTTTAAATGGCTAAACAAAAGAAGTCAGAAAAGAAGTTATAACTGGAGAAGTTTTGACACTATGTTTGAGTGCTTCAAAATACCTAAAGCTAAAATATATGTTAATATTTTCAACTTAAAAGAAGATATATCATATATACTGTGAATTATAATGTGGGGAGCCGTATGCGGGAAATCCGCACGTACGGTTCTGAGAGGGGTTAGGGAAGTGATTCCCTAGTCTACTTACCAAATCATAAATATTTTGATTCCGAAAAGCTATGAAAATATCGCTGAAGGTTCTAAGCAGCAGGTTGTATCCAATTTGGCATGCTCCAACTTTCAGTTTGACAAGCTAAAATGGAACAACCTACAGCTAAGAACCTTTAACAGCTCATCTTCAAATGTTTTCTCCACAAACATATTTATGATTTCTAGTGAAGATATGAACTTAAACTTCTAGTAATTTTGTGAATAGCTTCATCTAATAGGTCTATTTATTGAGCTGTTTACCTATAAAATTGATAAACTAAGAGGGAAAGGTTATGGGGCAGATAATGCACAACTATAAGAGAGTTTGATAAAATGATTAAAAATAGTTAAGCTATATAAATAGGGAATGATGAAATTTTATAGATAAACAAATCAACAGCTTAATTTATGTGGTAACTTACCAAATTATAAATATTTTTTCTGAAAAGCTATGAAAATATTGCTGAAGATTATAAGTAGCTCATTTTCAAATGTATTTATGATTTCTAGTTAAGATAATCATTTAGATATAGTAAGTATGGAAATATTTCTATATAATAAATCTAATCTATTACATATATAATGTATGGTTCAATATATATCTAATTCGTAAATTAGGCATATATAGATAAATCGCTTATAAGCTAAAATTTATACTATGAAATATATCCCAACTAGAAATGGGTAATATACTTTTGTGGAATGTTTCATTGGTAATTTTGATGGATGTGATTCTTTGGCTATAAGTTGTTCCAAATGTGCTAGTTCAAAGCTTGTCTTTGAGGCTAGCACTTTGGGTGCAACTTTATAGCCTTAGAATCACCCATCACAATTACCTAGAAACTGGAACAAAAATATGTTATTCATTTCGGCGAGTTATATGCATAAGTTCAGATCTTAGTTGGGTTATCCATAAAAGGGAAGGGAGAGGCATGAAATGAAATACAATACGTTATTATTTGATGTTGATAATACATTACTTGATTTCGACGCAAATGAAGGAGAATCGTTTAAGAGTTTAATTAGAGATAAGGGTGAAATATATTCAGAAGAATTGTATGAAGTTTATAAAAAAATCAATCAAGGCATGTGGGCTGATATTGAATTAGGAAAGATTAAAGTAGATGAAGTATTAAATACAAGATTCTCTAAGTTAATGTCTGAGTATGGGAAGAGTATAGATGGTGGAGAGTGGGAGAAGACCTATAGATTGTATTTAAATCAAGGAGTGCAGTTAATGCCAGATGCCCATGAGGTTTTGAGTAAACTGCATGAAAAGTATACTTTATATATCGTTACTAATGGAATTGCGAGGACACAGTATTCAAGAATAAATGGCGCTGGAATTTCACAGTACTTTAAAGACTGTTTTATATCAGAAGATATAGGTGCTAATAAGCCGGCAATTGAATTTTTTAACTACGTCAAGGATCATATTAAGGGGTTCAATCAGGCAGAAACATTAATTATTGGAGATTCTATCACATCAGATATTAAGGGAGGAAATCTCGCTGGAATTGACACTTGTTGGCTTTGCAAGGAGGGAACAGTAAATGAATCATCAATATCTCCTAACTATGAAATACATTCGTTAAAGGAATTACTTCAAATACTATAATGATAAGAATAATAACTTTGAATTTTATTAATTGGTTTGATTTGGGATGATTAAATTAAATTTATAGGTTATAATGCTATTAAAAGTAACTATGATATCTAACAAATAAAAGAATTTAAGTCAATTATTATAGGAAATATATCTTAGTAAATAAGCAAAAACTAAAAAGAAAATTGAGTTTAGTTAAGCATATTAGGTATCTAATGATAAGGTTACTAAGGAGATATCAATAGTAAAAGGGAGGAATTAATATGAAATTAGGAATTGTTGGAGCTGGAATGATAGTAAAGGATTTTCTTTCAATTAGTCATCTTTTGGAAGATATAGAATTAGAGGCTATTTGCGGAACTCCAAGAAGTGAAGATACTTTGAATGAATTGAAAGATAAGTATGGGATTAAGAAGGTTTTTTGTGATTATGATGAACTACTAAATAGTGATTTAGATATAATTTATATTGGCGTACCAAATAATTTACATTTTGAATTTGCTAAAAAAGCATTAGAGGCTAATAAAAATGTTATAGTTGAAAAGCCATTTACATCAACATATAAGGAATCATTAATTTTAAGTGATTTAGCTAGGAAAAAGAAATTATTCTTATTTGAGGCTATAACTAATCAATATTTCCCAAACTACAAAAAGATAAAAGAGCTGCTTCCGACTTTAGGAAATATAAAGATTGTTCAGTGTAATTATTCTCAATACTCTAGCAGATATGACAGCTTTAAAGAGGGGAAGGTATTACCTGCTTTTGATCCTAAATTCTCTGGTGGCGCATTGATGGATTTAAATATTTATAATATTCATTATGTAGTAGGTTTGTTTGGTAAACCAGAAAATGTTGAGTATTATCCAAACATTGAGAGGGGAATAGATACATCGGGTGTATTAATCTTAGATTATGGAAAATTTAAATGTGTTTGTGTTGGTGCAAAAGATTGTAAGGCACCTATAGCAAATAATATTCAAGGAGATAAAGGCTGCATATATCAAGACACTCCAGCCAATGTTTGTAAGAGATTTGAATTGCTTATGAATGATGGAACTAGCTCAGAAGTAAATGAAAATAATTATGAGCACCGTATGGTTAATGAGTTCATTGAATTTTCAGAAGCTGTCAAAAATAATGATTTAGAAAGATGTTATAAAATGCTAGATCATAGCTTGATAGTTAGTGAAGTTCAAACAATTGCTAGGCATAAAGGTGGAATAATATTCCCAGTAGATGATTTTACAGAAACAGAAAGTTAATTTGAATTTTGTAATAGGATAGCACAGCAGCTTATGTATCAGGCATACTAATCTTAGACCAATGTATGTCTGATTCTTTATCCGATAGTAATATCGCCAGCTGCTGCATGATGCTGATCTTTTATGAAGTTAATCTATTTATATAATCTAAATCTAAACTATTATCAATGATTTTATACTCTTTATTTGAGTTATCATAGTCATTTATAATATTAATATATTCTTTCCCCTGTATGATAATCTCGGTAGTAATCCTGCTTTTATCATAAATGTAAATATGAATAGCACCCTTTGTTTTATTCGCTGTACTACCATAATGTCGAACTAATTTTATGTTGGAAACATTAGCTAAAAGTTCATTGATTTTAGCCTTATCTTTAATTGATTTATCTTGTCTTGAAAGTGTACTTCTAATCTCTATTTGTTCAATATTTTCTTTGTTATAATTATTTAATAAAAAACTATTCAAAGTTTCAGGTTTATGATATAAGTAATATCCTGTTCCTAAAGCTAATATTAATAAAATTGAAAAAAACAATATTGAAAATCTCTTTTTATTTCTCATAAATAATAACTCCTAACATACAAGTTGTGTAAACCAAATTATACCATAATATTAAACTGAATTATATTTAAAATAGGTTTGTATATAAATTTTGTTTTTTAAAGTAACTTTTATTGACTGCTAGTACCACATGGAAATGTGGGTGATAAGTATACTGAATTGAGATAATTTATATTATTGGCATAGCTAGGGGATTATTGATCTTAATGCACAAATGAATTATAAATTAATACAATGAAAGTGAGTTAATTATTTGTAGGAGAATCAATAATATTTTATGGAAAACAATAATAATCAAATGAGTAATAATGATCAGATGAACAATGATGATCAGTTACAGATAGCAATTCAGGGGGTAAAAAAAGCAATTCAAGGAGAAAGAGAAGATGAATTGTTTTATGATTATCTTATTAGTGAAGCGCCAACAAATGAAGAGAAAGAAATAATATCATCTATTAGAGATGATGAGCGCAGACATAATATGTTGTTTAGAGGGATCTATGAAGATTTTACAGGTGATATGGATGCTACAATGGAGGGTGAAGAAGAAAATTTTGAGGTTCCTGAATCATATTTAGAAGGTATTAAGAAAGCTTTATTTGGAGAGCTAGCAGCAGTAGAAAGATATAGAGTTATTAGGAGAGGACTTCCTGAAGGAGTTTACAGGGATGTATTATTTGATATAATTACAGACGAATTAAAGCATGCTTCAAAATACAATTATCTATTTACATTAAATAGTATTGGAAATAATGAATCTATGAATAGAAGCTTAATGAGACAAGATACAGTTATTACAGAAAATATAGATAACACAAATGATCTTAATCCAGATGATTGGGTTAGCTATATTGATCCACTAGTTAATCGCGCTTTAACAGAATCAAAAGAAGGGGTCAATTCTGAGCATTTGTAACAAGAATTTATATTATCAGGTGTACTTGTTGGCTTAGGAAAGAATCCTAAT
Organism: Clostridium sp. MF28; assembly: GCF_002969175.1. Classification (NCBI taxonomy): domain Bacteria; kingdom Bacillati; phylum Bacillota; class Clostridia; order Eubacteriales; family Clostridiaceae; genus Clostridium; species Clostridium sp. MF28. Next base: position 1,034,480 of record NZ_CP014331.1, on the reverse strand, counting down.
GAAGCCATGGAACAGGTTGAAGAGTGGCGAAAATCAGGAGCTTCAAAGAAATTAGCTATGAGTAAAATGAGCAGATATTTTAATGATTTAGATAACATTTAAATATAAATATCCACCTATAATCTATACTTATGTGTATACTTCACCGAAATGAATAATATACTTTTGTTCCAGTTTTTAGGTAATTATGATGGGTGATTCTAGGGCTATAAAGTTGAACCCAAAGTGCTAGCCTCAAAGAACAAGCTTTGAACTAGCACATTTGGAACAACTTATAGCCAAAGAATCACATCCATCAAAATTACCAATAAAACATTCCACAAAAGTATATCACTCATTTCTGGTTTGAAGGTATTTCATAGTTTAAGTATAGTTTATGATTTCAAGTGAAGATATTAACTTAGAGTTTTAACAACTTTGTAAGTATATTCATATTAATCTTTATAAATTAACTAATGAAAAAGCGTGTAAAATGATTTATAATTTCCAAATTTTTAATACCACAACATTCATGAGTGTTGTGGTATTTTATTAAGAAATATTCATGATAAGCAACTATTAAGAGTCATATTCATAATATAAATTATTAATAAATTCTTTGGAGAAAGATATGTTTGATAGAAGTCCATATAGAACAATGATGAGAGCATTAGAAAAAGCTACTGCATATAGAAGAGACGGGATAATTTATATATTTGTGACAGGTGAGATGCCAACGCCATGTGATGAAGTTAAAATAGTTGGCACTTATCCAGGCAATATTGTGCATATAAAAGATCCAGGAGTAGCAGAACTTTTTATTAAAATGGGGCGTAAGCCTGAAGAAGAAGGGGAGTATTGCATTCCTATAGTGATGCCATTTTTTATTGAGGAAGAGATAGAAGATTCGAATTATGATGAGGTAGCAATTTATGTGAATGACAATTTGTATAAAAGGATAGAGGTCGAAGAGTGGAATGAGACATTTGCGCGCGTGACAAAGGAGTAAATGTTATACATTTACAGTATAGTGATTTAGATTTTTATTGTCTTGTAATTATGAAAGAATCTATATACCACAATATTCAGGTATGTAGCTAGATTTGTGTACAACAAATCTACTACATTCTTTTTTTTATTCTATAGGAATTTATAATGTAATAGAATCTGTGGATAACTTATGAAGAAGGCTATTTAATTAGTTTTTGTATAGAAAAAGAATAAAAAAGAAATCTTATTCGCCTGCCAGATTTTCCTCACATGCGTTCGGAAAGGCAGATGCGTAAAAAAAATCTACACATATGAAAAGAGTGCGAAGCACAATACGGAACTTAACCACAGTCGCCTGCGATTTTTTTATTGTTTCATGGTAGATTTGAAATAGTATACTTTAAAATAACAAGTGAGGATTTTAAAGGAAATTTCACTCTCAAATTGTCAGTGGCCCCTTTTAAATTATTACTAATCAAGATATTATCTTCTTGATTGTATAAGCACATTTTTAGGTGAGGTATATGTTGATGGTGTTATTGAAGCAGATGAAGTATTCGTATAGAATACATGGTGTTTTGTAAATTATGTTATAATAAGCATTATAAAAAAACTATAATCAAGTAAGCAATAGCAATTAATTAAGAGAATTATTTAAAAAGACCAGCTAATAATAGTCAAGTTAATTTTCAAAAAAATAGTTTTTGGAAAAAGAGTATGGCAAACAAACCGTTTTAAAACACGAACGGTTACAGAAATTGGAATAAAATTAAGCGACTTTGTTTAAAGAGTTATTTTCTAGGAACATTTGCTTATGTATTTTGGGATCTCTTTGCTCAAACGGAGTTTGATTTCGGAGAACAGCAAAAATGTAGTTTATAATTTTATGCATTATAGCGACTAAGGCGATTTTAGGCTTTTTGCCTTTAAGGTTTATTTGATAATAATCTAATAGGACTTTATTTATAGGAACTCCATTACGATTGTTACGGATTGAAGCTAGTGCAACAGAATATAATGCTCTTCGACCGATTCGAGTTCCTCTTTTTGAAATTTTATTATCATCGCCTTTAAAATTACCTGATTGATTAACTGAGCTATCAATACCAAAGAAAGCTACAAGATGTTTGGGCTTAAGAAAACCATCAATATCACCTATTTCAGCTATTATAGTAATAGCAGTTAATTGCCCTATGCCAGGAATTGAATCAATTAGTTCAATATTAGCTCTAATAGATTCAGGAAAAGTTTCAGACTGTATAAAATTGTTAATTTTCTGTAGCAATGTATCAATCTCTGATTGAATAGTTTTTATTAATGTTATAGAGCTGGCTATTTTGACGGCTAAACCGTCTAACGGTAAGCCAATTATTTTAGCTTCATTAGCAACCTTAAATAATTTGGAATATGTATTTTCCGACCAGATAATGCCCTTTTTAGAGCTATTAAGGAAAATCTTAATTATATTTTCCTTAGGTGCCTCTAAAATTGATTGTGGCGTTGGATATTGACTTAAAAGCTCAATTGAACTTTTAGATGTTGAATCTGAAAATATAGTATTATAGCCAGGAAAAATAACTCTTAAATCAGCGGATAATTTTTTCTTAAAAGTAGAGCTAGTATCTGTAAGTTTGTAATACTCTCTTACAAGATTTTTCAGAAGAAAAATATCAAGGCTAAGTTGTTGTGATAACTTAATGTTTTGAAATTTTCCTATTGTTGCAATAGATAAAGCGTCTTTTTTATCATTTTTCACTTTTCTTATGTCACCATTTTTGTTAGACTTAGTAACGAGTGGATTGATAACAAATGTGTTATCGAAATATTTATTAAGATAGTGGAAAAGAGATAAATGGTACACGCCAGTGGACTCCATGAAAATTGCAGTTTTCATGTTAAACTCTTCTTCCACTTTTTTTATTTCATTAACTAAGTGGTTGAAGCCATTGAGATCATGCTTTATTTTAAATGACTTCTTATAAATATCACCATTCGGTGCGAGTATTGCAGTATATGAAAAATCAGCTGAAACATCAATTCCTATTACAGGACTATAAAAAAAATTAGACATTGTATATATCTCCTTAAATTAAATTTTAGATATAGAATAGAACTTCCACTCTGTCAGATAGCTTATAACCTTGTTTGTGACACGGGTAATTCCCGAAGGGAAACCCAACCAGCTAAACATAGAATTCTACCTGATGAAATGATACGCTTTTTTACGGGTATAGGTTCTAAAAGACCTCCCAGGAGGTTTACATCTATCTTCTATTCAGGAGTATTATACTAGACTATATAAAACTTGGTTAGATTCCTTTAAGGAATTTAAATAAAAAACTATTTAAGATATGAAATGCATATTCCCTATCGGGGCGTAGGCAAAGTAATAAATTAGAATATTAAAAATAATAAGAGGTGTAATGTTCGTTAGAAAGATAAATAGTTTTCTATCAAATGTTACAACTAGATTATACAAGGAGGTTCGTTAATGAAGATTATTAGTAAAACTAATGGTATTAATTTTGGAGTTTCAAGTGAATTTAAAAGCGAATATCTTGCACCAATAATACAAAATTTACTGTTTAAAGCGGAAAATGAGTGGGATGATTATAATGAAGTTTATCATTGCTGTAAATTAATTGAGAATGTAAGAAGCAATGAAAATATAAATATGGACTTTCATATTATGAAGAAAGACGAAAAATGTTTAGGTGTTGCTCTTGTTAGTAGTGGCATTCTTGATTATAAGATGTTTTTTAAAGAACCTATAAAGATAAACGAAGAGGATAAAGACATTTTGATATTCAACTATTTTCATATAGCCCAAGAAGGCAGAGGAAATGGAGAAATGTGGTTGAAGAACATAATACAATATTATAAATCTAAACATTATAAAGCAATTTATTTAAAATCAAGTCATCCTAAGGTATTTTCTATGTATAATCGTTTGGGCATAGAAGTAGGAGAATATTCAAGTTATAGTGATAACAATTTATTTCATAGGAAAGGAAAAATATTTAAAATTACACTTTAAAGACATATATATAAATATTTCATGATTTTCATATATATTAAGTATTGCAGGCGGGAAATCTCACTTATAATTTTTATAGGCTATATTTCAACATTATATTAAAGCATAGCCTATTTTTAAGATAATTCTAGCCTTCTACTCTACATATTTAATTAGAGCTTCTCTTTCTAGTATTATTACTTTTTTATATTTTAATTTAATATATCCTAGTTTGCTAAAGTAGTTTAATATCTTGGTGGTTGTGACTCTATTTAGGCCAATGCAAGAAGCGATTTCCTCATGAGAATAGGGAATGCAATCTTCGCTTATATTTTTATCTTTATTAGGAACAGCTGTCTGTTGCAGCAAAAAATTAGCTACCTTTTCATAACGATTATAAAAGTAAGCTTGGTTAAGCAGACTTGAAAGATGATTACATGTATTTGAAAGTAACTGAAAAAGTAGAATCATCAATTCCTTTGATTGAGTTAGGTAAGGATACAGATCTTCTAATGAACAAGAAATCAATTCAACATCATTAACTGCACTTACTGTAGTAGGCTGTTTTGAACTTTGAATGAAAGATGATTCGCCAAATATTCTACCTTTTTCAACTATCTCTATTGTAATTTCACTACCGTCTTTTGAAGAAGAATATACTCTCACTCGACCAGCCTTTATTAAGTATAGATGGGTTGCGTTATCATCTTGCATATAGATAATATCATTCTTATTATATGTTAATGATTTTCCAACTTTTTCAAAATAATAATACAATTCTTCTGGAATTTTTATTTTATCCAAATTTTTCACCTTCTTTTATGAGATTGTAACATAGATTACATTTTTGTTTCAAGTATTATGGTATTCTGTGTCTTGGGGTGATAACATGAAAGGAAAAATCAATAGTTTAATTTACATTCTTCTAGGAAATATATTAATAGCTTTTGCTATTAGCACATTAATATTAGAAAATAATATTATTGTTGGTGGAGTTACAGGATTAGGAAGAGTGATAAATAATTTTACTGGGGCAAGCTTGACAATAGTTGTGTACATTATAAGCATTGCATTATTTTTATCGGCATTATTTTTTTTAGGAAAGAAATTTGCTTTATCTACTTTAGTATCTACATTTTTATTTCCTATTCTTTTGGACTTTTTTGAAAAGCATGAAAATCTGCATCATTATTGTAATGATATATTATTAGCATGTGTCCTTGCAGGATGTTTAATAGGAATAGGAGCAGGACTTATATTAAAAGCAAATGCATCATCTGGTGGAATTGATATTATAGGAATTATAATAAATAAAAAATTTAATACTCCAGTTCATATCACTTTAAATGTAATTGATTTGTGCATCTTAACTTTGCAAATTACATTTTCAAGTGTTACTAATGTATTGTATGGTCTGGTTGTTGTATTTTTAACTTATTTTATGTTAAATAAGACTTTAACTTTTGGAAAAGAAATGATACAAGTAGTTATTATGAGTGATCATTATGATGAAATAAAAAAGGCTATTATCTTGGAGGCAGATACAGGAGTAACTTTATTGCATGCAGAAAAGGGATACTCAAAAGTTGAAGCTAAAGCTATCAGCACAGTTATTCCAGCTGAGAAGCTGCAAAAAGTAAAAAATATTGTTAATAAAATTGATTATAGCGCCTTTATAACAGTATCAGACGTTAGGGAAGTTGGGGGAAGAGGATATACTCTAAATCGTGCATATGACAATTTAGATGTGTCTACAACGTAATTAATAAAAAATGATTAATAATAGAAATTTAAATGCTCAAGGTGAAATATTTATACTAAAATTGATAATTTAAAGGATGCTATAAAGCCTAATACAATAATGTATTTAAAGAATAGTTTAAAATCATAGCTTGGCAAGTATGTTAAAGAAAAAGATCCAAAGCCAATAAATCATTTTATAGAATTTTTTAAAGCTGCATATCCTGAAAATAGTAGAAGAAAAGATTTTACATGGGTGTTAATGGATGTAAATAGCATATCAGAGGAACAGGCATGGACTACTTTAACTTACATTAATAGAGAGTGCCTAAGTAATTATATGAGACTAAGTTCTTCTCAGAAAAAAGACATAATAAAAGTAATTGAAAAAGTGATTGCTAAAGGCAATGTTAAATTTATAAATAATATGAAAAGTCTTAAGCAATTTACTGATATTTTAGGGATAAATATCATAAATGATGGTAAAGGATTCAAAGTAAAACATAAGATTATCTAAAGTTATCTAATACAAGCTATCTGTACTACTTTTGTTAATATTTTTATAGATTATAATTTATCATACTGGTTAATATATTACTGCAAACAAAATATTAATTAAGGGAGGTAGATGTATATGTCATCAAACAATAGTGGAAGAAACAGAACATTAGTACCAGAAGCAAAACAAGGATTAAACAGATTAAAAACTGAGGTTGCTTCAGAAGTAGGATTAAATGATTACGAAAATCAAGATAAAGGAAATTTATCTTCAAGACAAAATGGATACGTTGGCGGTTACATGGTTAAACACATGATTGAAAGCTACGAACAAGGTTTAAAGTAATTAGTAACATAGAATAATAGAAAACCATTTCTTCGCAATATAATAACTATCCCCTTGCGGTTAAAAAGCCAGCAGAGCAATATAACATTGTTATATTTGTTCTGTTGGCTTTTTATAATTTTTAAAGACATATATGCTAAATGATTATAGATAAACCACCTATAGTCTATACTTATGCGTATACCTCGCCGAAATGAATAATATACTTTTGTTACAGTTTCTAGGCAATTCTGATGGTGATTCTAAGGCTATAAAGTTGCACCCAAAGTGCTAGCCTCAAAGAACAAGCTTTGAACTAGCACATTTGGAACAACTTATAGCCAAAGAATCACTTTCATCAAAATTGCCAATGAAACATTCCACAAAAGTATATTACTCATTTCTGGTTGGAATATATTTCATAGTTTAAGTATAGTTTATGACTTTTAAGGAAGAAATGAACTTGAAGTTTTTGTAACTTTGTAAATATGCTTATCTAATGAGTATATCTAATAGCCTATTTACCTATATATTCGATTTAAGAATTTGACATATACATCAGATTAGACACTAGATAATGTTTATCTATAAACTATGCAAAATAAATGAAAAGAGGTTATAATTAGTAATATAATAAATGCATTAATTCCAAATAAATCATATTGACCTCGGATTTTGCCTTAAGATATTGGGAATTAAGATAAGATTTATTGCTAAGGAAGTATGCAGAAAATTATTAAGCCGTGGAAGTGAGAGTATTGGATCATGTTATAGAATTGTTTAATCATTACGGATATATAGCAGTGCTTATAAGTTTAGTGTTAGAATTAATAGCATTTCCTTTGCCTGGTGAGGCACTAATGACTTATTGTGGATATGTTGTTTATATGAATAAAATGAGTTATCTGCTCAGCATTATAGTGGCTACAAGTGGGGCTATAATAGGTATTACTATATCATATTTCATTGGCAGGGCATTAGAAATAAGATTAATTGAGAAATATGGATCTTATATTCATCTAAATAAAAATAGGATGGATAAGATTTCAACATGGTATCAAAAATATGGTGGTATATTGCTGATTGTAGCATATTTTATTCCAGGAATAAGGCATATTACAGGCTACTTTTCTGGCATGACTAAGGTATCATATAAGAAGTTTGTGATTAGTGCATATTTAGGTGCATTAATATGGACTACTACATTTATATCTTTGGGAAGGGTTCTTGGAGCAAACTGGAATAAATATAATGAAATATCAAAATGGTATCTATTAATAGCAGTTTTAATCGCTATATTATTAATACTTCTTTATATAAGCTATAAGGAAAAAATAAATGTATTTTCTAAATTTCTAAAAGAAGAGTTTTGTAAAATACTTTATTCAATGCTTAAAGTAAAGGTATTGGTTACTGGATTAGCAGTTTTATTTTTGATATTTATAGTTGTTATGATAGGATTTATTTAAGATTAGTAAGTTAAGATTTGATAGAGAGTAAAAAATAAAATATATTCGCCAGTGATTTTGCTTGTCTTAAAGAATTGATTATTTAAGTTAAATTGGTGAAGATTACTCTTGTGGATGTAGAGCATGAGATGAAATTTATAAAAAAAGGATGATGCAAATGAATATTACATATGTTGAACATAGCTGTTTTTCAGTTGAACTTGATAAAGTAGTTTTGATATTTGATTATTTTAAAGGTCAGCTTCCAGATTTTGATCTAGAAAAGACAATATACGTGTTTTCAAGTCATAATCACCATGACCATTTTAATATAGATATTTTTCAGTTATTAAATAAATATCCAAATGTTGTGTATATTTTTTCAAAAGATATCAAAAAGAAATTTGGTAGAAAATTTTTTAATACTCATGGCGTTGATGATGAGGTTTATGAAAAAATAGAATTTATAGATATTAATAAAACTCTTGAAATATCAGATTTGAAAATAGAGACATTAAATTCCACAGATGAGGGCGTAGCATTTATTGTAACAGCAGAAGATAAAACAATTTATCATGCTGGGGATCTTAATCTATGGTGGTGGAATGGAAGGGATCAAAAGGACAATGAAAGTGCAAGAGAAAGATTTGAAGAAGAAATTAATAAGATCAAGAATAGACATTTTGATGCTGCATTTGTAGTTTTAGACCCTAGGCAAGGGGACGAATTTTACTTAGGATTTGATTATTTCATGAAAAACACTAATACAGATAAAGTGTTTCCAATGCATTTTTGGGGAGACAGCTCCGTAATAGAACGATTAAAGGAAATGAAATGTTCAGAAGATTACCGTAATAAAATATTTCTTTAATAAATTAAAAAAAGAGTGAGTATTATGTTGTTAAGTTTTTTAACATATAACAAACAACAATTGGCACTCTTTTTTGCTTATTATATTTAGATATCTTGGACTACTTTAATAAATATAGATACATTGTTATTCAACTTTTTTAAATGGGATAACATTATTCTTTTTAGGCATATCTGTGAAATTATCATCTTCGATCTCCTTTTCAGTAAAACTTAAATCAAGATCTTTATTTAGTAGTTTAATAAATGATATAATTCTTTCTCTACGAGTTTGAAATAGCATTTTGTTCATTAAAATTCTCCTTTTTACAAAAATTAATATGAAAATAGCTTGCCCTCAAATGAATAAAATATTCAAAATTAGGCACAACAATTCTATAAATTTAAAAATATATAATTTAATAAAACTAGCCCCTTAATTAATAAGGGGCTAGTAAAAGAGAAGAATAATGGCCGGGGGTGCAATTTAATAAGTTTGAATGTTGTATCAAGAGTAGTCTATGAAACATTGTAATATATATTCAAGTTATAATTAGTAAAAATAGAGTTTTTAGGATAGATTGTTTTAATTTATTAGTGACTACTCATAATCACTTATTTTTAAGATATAAATTTACTTTCCTATTTGATATTATGTATGAAATTGGTTAAACGTAGGCAAGATGTTATATTAATACTATTTTTTCTAATATTTTTAAAGAGTATAAGTGTCAATTGCGGTTAATATATTAGTGTCAAAACAAATTAAAATAAGCCAGTAGGGAATACAAGCAAACCCTTCTTATATAACACTTTCAGTAATATATCCTACGGGTTTATCTAATAAAATTATGCAAAAATTCTTAAAGATATTAACAAATAAAGGAGAATTAATTATGGATTCTATAAACAAAATAGATAGTGAAATTTATAAGATGGAACAAAACCTTCTAAATGTAATAAAGGAAAAAGTTGATTTGTTCGATCCTGAGGTAATTGTTGCAAGTGAACAATTAGATTCTATTTTGGACGAGTATAGCCATTTAATTCAATTAAGCTAGATAGAAATCTAGATAAAAGAGAGTTCTTATAAAGAGGGGCTCTTTTTTTGTGATATAAATATAGATAAACCAAGTATGGATTAGAATCATACATATAGCCAACCGAAAGTAAAAACATTGTTGCTTCGCAGGACTATAAAAATTTCGCTGAAAGTGCTAAATTGCAGGTTGTCGCCACTTGTGCTTGCTCCCACTTTCAGTGTGACAAGCACAAGTAGAACAACCTACAATAAAGCACTTTTAACAGCTCATTTTTAAATGCCTGCTGCGCAAAAATGTTTCTACTTTCGAGTATTGAATATATTTCAGGAGATAAACCAACTGTGATCTATACTTATGCATATAACTCGCCAAAATGAATAACATACTTTTGTTCCGAAAAGCTATGAAAATATCGCTGAAGGTTCTAAGCATCAGGTTGTATAATTTTAGCATGCTCGAACTTTCAGTTTGACAAGCTAAAATAGAACGACCATTAGCGGAAACTCTACTCACGTTCGTTAGCTGAGTAAGCGATTATCACTAAATCAAAGATTTGGGTTCTCTGCTTAAGAGCCTTTAACAGCTCATTTTCAAATGTTTTCTCCATATTATTACCCTTGTAGTTACAAATATATTTATGATTTCTTGTGAAGATATGAACTTAAAGTCTCTTAGTAATTTTGTAAATCTGTTCATCTAATAAGCCTAACTCTTAGGTTGTTTATGAATAGGCTCCAGAATGAGAGTGGAAATTATATGGATATCAGTCCAAATTGAATATATATTTGTTACAAATGAATATGAAAATTTCTCTGCTTGATATATTTCAAACTTTCAATGGGGAACCCTATGATAAACCAATTAAAAGTTAGATTTATACTATGAAATATATCCTAACTAGAAATAAGAATTATGCTTTTGTGAAATGTTTCATCAGGAATTTGATGGTTTTGATTCTTAGATTAAAAGTTGTTCCAAATGTGCTAGCTCAAAAAGTGAGAATCGAAATTTTACATTTCGTTCTTCGAACTTTCTCTGTGAGCGCTTGCCTTTGAGGCCAGCATCTTGGGTACAACTTGTGATCTTAGAATCATCCATCATAATTTCCTTAGAAACTGGAACAACAGCATAATTCTTATTTCGGCGAGGTATACGCATAAGTATAGATTATAGTTGGTTTATCAATAGAAATTGATTTATTTTTGGGCAATTATTCCGTAGAAGTCTTCACCAATATCTATAGTTGATATGGTTGAAAAATTAAGTTCATCCAATAGTTTTATTAGATCCATCCTGTCTAATCTACGTTCAATAGGAGGTCCAAAATTACTATCAATTTTTTCCCATTCAAGTATAGCAATTTTCCCTTCTGGGCATATTATTCTTTTTATTTCATTTAAAAATCTCTCTTTTTCTTCGACTTCATGAATTATATTACTTGCAAAAGCAAATGTGACCGAATTGCTTTCTAATTTTAAGTGATTTTCCTCTGTTAAAATAGTCTCAACATTTGATATGTTATTTTCAATTATTTTTTCTTCAACATCTTGCAACATTTCATCTGATATATCAAGTGCTAATATCTTACCGTTTTTTCCTACAATTTTAGAGGCGGGAATAGTAAAATATCCAATGCCGCATCCTATATCAGCCATTACATCTCCAGTCTGCAGATCAAGATTAATAAGTGTCTGTTCAGGTGGCAATATTTTTCTTCTCTTTTCATTTTCTATCTTGAGCGTGTCTTTTGCATCTAGTTTTTGTGTCATCATTTAAAAATACACCTCCTAAAATTTGTTTTAGGTACATGAAAGAAAGTAATAGACCAAAGATTCATGAGATATTTCGTATAGTTTCTCCACCAACACTACCGTTTTATCTTGAAGAAACTTTCCTTTATTCATGCTCTATTTGTCCTGTATGAGTTCAATTAAATTAAGCTGGAATATAAAATTCCAAATTAAAGGTTTCACATAAAAAGATATTAAGAGTACATAAATATTATGCACTTTCAGTAAATAATTATTAACCATAATTATATTTTTTAGTAATAAATATTGCATTTATTAAATATAATATCTTGAAAAAATAGAAAGAGGAATGTTATGGAGAATATAAGTAGTGGAAATGTTACAGGTAGTACTGGCGAAAATATGATACCAAATACAGCTGGAGGTTCAACTTTAAGTGCAGGAGGTGCTACAGGAAGCGCTGCTGGGAATGTCACAACACCAAGTACTGGAGGTGCTACATTAGGTGCAGGAAACATTACAGGAAGTGCCCCAGCAAATACTGGAACGACGCCAAGCACTGGAAGTGCTACACCAAAAATAGGTGGCTTGAAGATACAATGTTTCAGAGGAAACGATTATATTCCAGTAGATAGAGCTAGAATAACAGTAAGAGGACAATCTACTTTAGGTAATGATAGAACCATTGAGTTAGTTACTGATGTAGTTGGATTAACTAATATTATAGAACTACCGGCACCACCATTGGAATATTCCTTAAATCCTAATAGTAATCAAATACCTTATAGTTTATATGATATAACTGTTGAGAGAGAAGGGTTTAATCCTATAATAATAAGAGGATGCCAAGTGTTTCCTACAGAAATTGCATATCAGATATGTAATTTGCAACCTAATTTAGGCAGAGGCTCTATGAGACAAGAAGTTATAGACATACTGCCAAATACTTTGAATGGAAATTTTCCTCCTAAGATACCAGAGGCAGAAGATAAGCCATTACCACCGCCAACTTCAGGGGTTGTATTACCACAGCCTGTAGTGCCTGAATTTGTCATTGTTCATCAAGGTGGTCCAAATGATCCATCAGCACCAAATTATAAGGTGCCATTTAAAGATTATATTAAAAATGTTGCCTCATGTGAAATATATTCAACTTGGACAGGATCAGCTATAAGAGCAAATATTTTCTGTATTGTATCATTCACATTAAATAGAATATTTACTGAATGGTATAGAGGTAAGGGAAAAAATTTCGACATTACAAGTTCTACAGCTTATGATCAAGCATTTAATTATGGCAGAAATATTTATGATAACATAAGTGAACTTGTAGATGAAATCTTTTCAACATATATAAGAAGAGTTGGAAGAAAGCAGCCGCTTTTTGCACAATATTGCGATGGAAAGAGCGTTACTTGTCCTAACTGGTTAAGTCAATGGGGAAGTCAAGAATTGTCACGCCAAGGTCTTGGACCATACGATATATTAACACGTTACTATGGAAATAATATTGAATTAACTACAGCTGAAAAAGTTGCTGGAATACCAGTATCATACCCAGGAAGAGAATTGACACTTGGGTCATCAGGAGCACCTGTAAGAGCAATTCAAGGTCAATTAAACAGAATAGCAAGAAATTATCCACTTATTCCTAAGATTGCTGAAGATGGGAAATATGGACAAAAAACAGCTGCAGCAGTAAAAACATTTCAACAAATATTTACATTACCTCAAACAGGAGTAGTTGATTATGCAACATGGTATAGGATATCAGATATTTATGTTGGAGTAACAAAACTTGCAGAACTTAATACAACTGAATCAAGCAGAAGCTTTGGAATGAATGAATTTAGACCACCAGTTATACCTGGATTTGATAATGAAAGGAATATTCCAAGATTTTATTATTAAAATAAAAGTGTGCCCTTTAGAGTAAAAATATACTTTAAAGGGCACATCTATATATCCAACTTTAAAATTAAATTTAAGTGGTAACTTACCGGAATCATAAATATTTTGATTCCGAAAAGCTATGAAAATATCGCTGAAGGTTCCAAGCAACAGGTTGTATCCACTTTAGCATGCTCCAACTCTTAGTTTGACAAGCTAAAATGGAACAACCGTTAGCGGAAACTCGACTCACGTTCGTTCACTGAGTAAGCGATTCTCACCAAATCAAAGATTTGGGTTCTCTGCTTAAGAACCTTTAACAGCTCATTTTCAAATGTTTTCTCCATATTATGACCCTTGTGGTTACAAATATATTTATGATTTCTAGTGAAGATGCGAACTTAAATACGTAGCAACTTTGTAAATATATTCGTTTAGTAAGTCGAATTTTTAAGTTGGATATCTATAATTTGTTTTATTTTCCTGGGATATGGGTTCTTATTAATTCAGTTGGGGATAATATTTTATCAATAATATCTTCAGGTAATATTTGTTCTTCTAGAAGAATCTCTCTTATGGTCTTTCCAGTTGCTAAGGCTTTTTTTGATATTAAGCTGGCTTTATCATAACCTAGGTGAGGAACTAATGATGTTGCAGAAACTAAGGAATTTTCTAGGTTTTCTAAACATCTATCCTCATCCATTTTTAGATCATTTATGCATTTATCTTTAAAAAGTGTGACGCTTCTTTCAAGAAGTTCTAGAGATTCAAGTAGACATTCTGCTATAAGTGGAGTAAAAGCGTTTAGTTCTAATTGTCCCATAGAACTTGCCATGGTTATGGCGCTGTCATTAGAAATAACTCTTAAGCTTACTTGAGCAACCATCTCAGGGATAACAGGATTAACTTTTCCTGGCATAATTGTTGAGCCTGCCTGCATCTTAGGAAGAATTACTTCTCCTATTCCACCACGAGGACCAGAATTAAGGAGCCTCAAATCATTTGAAATCTTAAGAAGATTTACGCTGCACGATTTTAAAAGTCCAGAAGTTTCTACGAATATATCACAGTTTTGTGTAATGTCCATAGGGTAATCAGATCTTGCTATTCCAAGACCAGTAAGGTTTTGGATAATATCTGTCATCATAAATACATATTTATTTGTAGCATTTAAACCTGTACCTATAGCAGTACCACCAAGGTTTATCTGTCTTAATCTTTCTTCTACTTTGTATATTCTCCATCTATCTCTTTCGATAGCTTTAGAATATGCTCCAAAGCTTTGTCCAGCAGTCATTGGAAGGGCATCCATTAATTGAGTTCTTCCAAGCTTTATTATATCTGAAAATTCATTCTCCTTAATTTGGAGAGCTTCTTGCAGACTCGATAAAGAATCACTTAACTTTCTTATTAATCTAATTGCCGCAATTCTAAGGGCAGAAGGGTAAACATCATTAGTTGATTGGGACATATTAACATGGTTAAGAGGATGAACTAAATTGTAATCCCCTTTAACTCCACCTAACAATTCAATAGCTCTGTTAGCGATAACTTCATTTACATTCATATTAGTAGATGTACCAGCTCCACCTTGAAATGCACTAAGTTTAAATTCATAATCAAATTTTCCGTCTATAACTTCTTCGCTTGCTTTTATTATTGCATCGGCTTTTTCAGGGTCAAGAAATTTTAAGGTTTTATTTGTCATAGCAGCAGCTTTTTTTATAAGTGCAATTTCTCGTATTAAATTTAAATTTACACTTTTGCTGTTTAAATCAAAATTCTCCAAAGCTCTTGCTGTATTTATTCCACTATATGTAGAATTATCAATATTCTTTTCACCTAATACATCTTGTTCTAATCTATAATTCAAAATGAACACTCCTTAATATTTTTGTACTGATAATAAATCATCAATAAATAAAGAATTATTTTGCAATGTATATATTTCTATTTTATATTATAATAGAATAGGCAACTTAAAAAAATATTTTTGAGTAATTAAAATTAATTCAAAGGAGAAATAATATGAGTTTAAATACAACACCGTCTGGAGAAAGAGTACATATTGCTCTATTTGGTATGACAAACGCTGGAAAATCAAGTATTATAAATGCACTTACAAATCAAGAAATTTCAATTGTTTCTGATGTTAAGGGGACAACTACAGACCCTGTTTATAAAGCTATAGAAATTCTTCCGATAGGACCTTGTATGATTATTGATACAGCAGGACTTGACGATGAAAGTGAATTAGGTGAGTCAAGAAAAAAGAAAACTATTGAAGTTTTATCAAAAACAGATGTTGCATTAGTAGTGGTAGATGCTACTGTTGGAGTCACTGAAAATGATAGATTAATAATAGATCAAATAAAGGAAAAGAAGATACCTACAATTTGTATTTTTAATAAGGCAGATAAGAAAAGCATAGCAAAAGAGGAATTAGCTGAGATAGAAAAGACAATTGGAAGTACTGTTGTTTCAGTTTCTGCATTAAATAAAAATGGAATAGATGAGCTTAAGCAAAAAATTATAAGCGTAATACCAGATAATGAAGATAAATTTAAATTAGTTGGAGACCTTATAAGCCCAGGAGATTTAGTTGTTCTTGTTACACCTATTGATAAGGCAGCACCTAAAGGAAGATTAATCCTTCCTCAGCAGCAAACAATAAGAGACATAATTGAAAGTGATGCCATAGCTATTGTAACAAAAGAGCATGAGTTAAGAGAAACTCTTGAAAATTTAAAGAAAAAACCTAAACTTGTTATAACAGATTCACAAGTTTTCTTAAAGGCATCAGCAGATACACCTAAAGATATTATGCTTACATCATTTTCAATATTGCAAGCAAGATATAAGGGAGATCTTATGGAGCTTGTAAAAGGAGCTAAAGCAGTAGAAAGTTTAGAAGATGGGGATTGTGTTTTAATCTCAGAAGGATGCACTCATCACAGACAATGTGACGATATTGGAACAGTTAAAATACCTAGATGGGTACGTCAAATGACAGGGAAACAAATTAATTTTGAATATTCTTCTGGAAATTCATTTACTGATGATGTTAAGAAATACAAACTTATCATTCATTGTGGAGGCTGCATGTTAAATAGAGCAGCTATGCTTTCAAGAATTGGTAATGCAGTTAAATATGAAATTCCAATTGTAAATTATGGAGTATTAATAGGGTACGTTCAAGGAATTTTAGAAAGAGCACTTGAACCTTTCCCAATGGCAAAAGCAATATATGATGGAGATTTTAATTAAATAAAACTTACTGTAAGTAGAAACATTGTTATTTCGCAGGACTATGAAAATTTCGCTGAAAGTGCTAAATTGCAGGTTGCATCACTAATGCTTGCACCCAATTTCCTAGGAAAGCTCGACTCATTACATTCACTGAGGAAGTTCGAGAACACAAAAGAAAATTTTGGACTCTCACTTCATAAGCGTTAGTGGAACAACCTACAATCAATAACTTTTAAAAGCTCATTTTCAAATGCCTGCTACATAAAAAATGTTTCTACTTTTTAGTTGAAGCATTTTTCTTTATATAAATTTAGCTTTATGTAGTAACTTACCGAAATAAGGATTATTCAATAAAAATCAATTATGTTTTGATGAAAGGATTTTAATTAATGAGATATTTAAAGAAAATACCTTCTGCAGATAAGGAAGTTAGTATTAAGCTAATATCAGAGGGATGGACAAAACTAAAAGAACCCTCTAATTTGGGTATAGCAATGTTACTATCAGTGCCTTTTATGCTTATAAATGGGATTATATCTATTGCTATTTCCTATTATTTATATCCACAATTGAAAGAAATTTTTAGCAGTAGTAGGCATGGCTTTAGTATTAATTTCACAGTAAATTTATTTACTCTTATATACATTGTTGCAATTTTCATCTTTATGACTATACATGAATTTCTTCATGCTTGTTTTATACCTAATGTATTTAAATCAAGTCAAATATATTGGGGGATAAATGGCTTTTTCGGATTTGTTTACACTACTGAAAAAGTCAAAAAGAACAGATTTTTAATTATTTCTATTATGCCTTTCATTTTGTTGTCAGTTGTATTACCCTTTATTCTAAATTTTTTGGGATGGTTAAATGGATTCACTATATTTCTGTGTTTATTAAATGCAATGGGTTCATGTGTCGACTGTCTGAATATATATTTAGTAGCAATTCAAGTTCCAAAGGGTTCATATATTGTTAATAATGGATTTGAAACATATTTTAAGTAATTTAAGATTATGAACGTAATATTCCTACATTGAGTTTTATAGGTGGACAATATCACTTATAATTTTTTCAGGCTATATTTCAAAATCACATTAAAACGCAGCCAAAATAAAGATACCAACATTTCAGTTTAAGAAAAGTTGGTATCTTTATTTTGGGCTCTGATAATGAATGTATAGCATATGTGATATTTTGTAAATGATGTTATAATAAGTGTTGTGTAGCACTATAATCTAATGAACAAGTGCAAATATGTAATAATAGGGAGAATCAACGTTGAGTATTATCGGAATTATAATTATAATAAGTATATTTTTGTTAACAGTCACAGTTCTTACTTTAGGATTTATAAAGAAAAAATTCTCAATAAAGAAGATATTTAAAATTATCATTACTATTTTTATCTTAATTTGCTGTATTATATTTGGTGCTTATAAATATTTCCAAAGGTCAAGCAGCTTTATGTTTACCAAAACAACGACTCTTAACCAAGAAAATATAGATGGCATTCAAATGTATGAGAGTATTGATAGTAAGGAATTTATACAAAAATACGGGACAAATCTTGAAAAAATTGATAATGCACTATTTGACTACTATAAACTAAGTGATGGTTTAAAAATTGCTACGAATAAACAGAGACAAATTATTAGAGTTATTATTAACAGTGAAACCAACAGTAATATGAAGACAAGTAAAGGTATTGGGTTAGGGAGCTCAGTTGATGATGTGATTAATGCTTATGGTACTAACTATTATAAGAGGACTGAGGAACAAATGCCTAGCTCGCCAGTAATTGGATATGTAGACCATGGAAAAAAAGTAACAATTGAATTTTGGAATGCAGAAGATAAAGTAGTAAAAATAAGATATGATATTACTTCCATGGAATAACATCATATATAATCTGTAGATTTGACGTGGTAGTAAGTGAAAAAAGATGTTCTTAAAGAAAATAAAGCTAGATTTGATATAATATTTCAAGGATAATAATATCATATTAAATATATTAAAAGGAAAGGAGATGTTTTGAATTATGGTTAATATATTAAATATTAATAATTTGCCTAATGAATACACAATAGATTTTCTAGGCAAAGCTAATACTTCATATTTGGGTAAGGCAGCTGGTAGTGAGAAAATTTATATAAATATTGACAGAATATTACAGGAGCTAAAAGTGCTAAATATCACAGCCACACAAAACAAGAAGAATTTTTTATGATTATTAGTGGATGTGGAACTCTGAGGATGGATGGTAAAGAATATTTAATAAAAAAGGGAGACTTTATTGCTAAAACTGCAGGAAAAAATATAGCACATCAATTCATAAATACCGGGAATGAAACATTGGAAATATTGGATGTTGGTACTAAAGAAGAAGGCGACATGGCATATTATCCAGATGAAGATGTATATTATTTAAGTGAGCAGAAACTTATTTTTAATGGAAATAGTAAGTTAAATGGATGGGATTCTGAGCCAAATAAGTAATTTGGGAATATAATTCTATGAACGAGAATAATGTGTGATTGAGTTAATTCACAGTTTTCTTTCAGGTATACATAGGAAAAATAAATAGTAGATTGAAATATCACATTATTCAGTATGAATTTGTGATATTTTTTTGTTACGCAATTCTAAAATAAAACGTGATAGTAAATTATGAGGTAGTAAATTATGAGGTAGTAAATAAAAAACGTAGATTTTAGTATTTGGGAAATATGTTATAATTAGGATGAGATGTTATTAATTTATTTTATTTATTGAGAGGAAGATTATTTTTATGAAAAGTTATTATTATTTTTTAGCACTTGCAACATATGTAATATCCTTTCTAATATGTTTTAATATCTGCTTAAAAGTAAATATAGAAAAATTTATACGTGGTAAAATAAGCAGAAGAGTTAGTTTGGTTATAATTGCTTTTTTATTTAGTATTGTTGGTCCTTTAATGATAGATGGTTTGAATATTGCAAAAGAATACAGATTTTTGATTGATGGCTTTTTGGTTTTTGGACCTGCCACAGCTCTTTTTGTTTGGGCATTGCCAGCAAAACTAAACCGTAATAATCAATGAGTAATAATTAATACAAGTAAAGACTAAATTGAAATATTACAGGATCGTCTAGAAGTTGCAATGTTTTTTTGCATGATTTAGGCATAATACACAATGTGTAGAAAGTTAGTATCAAATTAATTTAAATAATAATATCTTCATCATTTTCTTATAAAAAGTAATAGTAATAATATGTGAATTAGCAGTTTCGTAGTGGGACAGAATATATTAAGTGTAAGGACATAAGAAATATAAACAGGGGATAGTTTTAACTAACAACTGATTATATTTGTGAAGGAGAAACTATGTATGAAAGTAGTATTTTTAACATTAGGTAGCAGAGGCGATGTTCAACCATATGTTGCACTTGCAAAAGAACTCATAAAAAACAGGCATGAAGCATTGGTGTGTACGGGGGGGAGTTTTAAAAGTTTTGTAGAGGAAAATGGTGTGACTTTTTGTGAGGCTTCAGCAGATCTTATGGCTCTCCTAGAGAGTGAGGAAGGAAAAAAGATT
The DNA here is from genome assembly GCF_002969175.1 of Clostridium sp. MF28. Taxonomy (NCBI): domain Bacteria; kingdom Bacillati; phylum Bacillota; class Clostridia; order Eubacteriales; family Clostridiaceae; genus Clostridium; species Clostridium sp. MF28. Next base: position 1,014,122 of record NZ_CP014331.1, on the reverse strand, counting down.
TTTAATGGCGGCCACTATAATGTTTTTAGAATGTTAAAGTATGCAAAGGAAGTAATTACACCCGAATATAGAAAAAGCATGGATGACTTTTTAGAGGCTTCAAAAGGAGCAGATATCATAGTGTATCATCCTAAAGCACTAGGGGCGGTTGATATTGCTGAATATTTAAATATTCCCTGCATAAGTATGCCTCCTATTCCAATTGTTTATCCGATCACTGAATTCCCTAATTTAGCCATTTCTGCTAATAAGAATTTTGGACCATTCTTAAATAAACTCTCTTATAAAGCTTCTTCACTTGGAGAGTTATCTTATATGAAACATATTAACGACTTCAGAAAAAAATCATTGCATTTACCCAAAAGAAAGGCAGGGGAGCTTGCGTTTAAAGTGAATGGGAAAAATATTCCGATAGTCTATCCGATTAGCCCGTTTCTCTTTAAAGAAGTAGACACTTGGAGTGAGAGTGTTTTCCTTTCAGGATTTTTCTTTTTGGATATAGTTGAAAGTGAGCTTGATGATGAAATGGAGGAGTTTCTGAAATCCGGTGTAAGGCCTATTGTTGTGTCTTTTAGCAGTATGCCTCTAAAAGACCCTAAAATATTTAAAAATAAGTTGATTAAAGCATTAAAGGAGACCGGTAACAGGGCTATTGTTTTAACTGGAACAAGTGGTATGACTTTTGAAAATGATGATAATATTATGGCAGTAAAAAAAGCATCTCATAGACTACTATTTAGAAGAGCTAAATGTATTATTCATCATGGTGGAGTCGGAACTATGTCAGAGGCTCTCCTTAGTGGGGTTCCACAATTAATCATGCCATTTACGGTAGATCAGCCGTTTTGGGCTAACAGACTTTATTTAAAAGGACTTACTACACATCCATTAAAGGAAAAAAATCTTGAAGTATATGATTTAGTTAAAGCATTTAAAGAAATGGAAAATGATAAATATATTCGAAATGCTGAAGAAATCAAAAATATTATTGAATCTGAAAAGGGACTTGAAAATGCAGTAAAATATATTGAAAGAGTATACAAAACATTTTGAAAAGATAATGTCTATTGTAAAGAAAGATAAATTTGCTGCATTACATGATTAATTAAAGGTATAAGACAATTAGAGGAAATGTTGATTTACATTTTTATTAAATCATGAATCAATAAAATAAAATGACAAATTGTGAAATCTTATTATTTAAGAGATTTAAATTATGATTTTTTTTACTGCGTAATGCTTACTATAAAACGTAATAGTGAATTAATGCTAAATAATGATCGTTTATTTACAAATTTATAAAAAGACGTTTTATAGTATTATATTAATAATAAAAATACAAAAGGGAGATGTATGCGATGGCACGCATAAATGCAAATGGAATACAAATTGAATATGAAATTTTTGGGGAGAAGACAAATCCTACTATAGTACTTATTGCAGGAAATGGTGCTCAGCTAAATTTTTGGGAACCAGATTTTTGTGAAATGCTTGCAAAGGAAAATTTACAAGTTATAAGATTTGATAATCGCGATGCGGGATTGTCTACAAAATTCGATGGGTTGGGTATTCCTGATATGGAAAGAATATACCAGGCAGCACAAGAGGGAAAAACAATTAACGTCGCCTATACATTGGAAGATATGGCTGATGATGTGGCTGGCTTATTAGATGCGCTCAATATAAAGAAGGCTCACATCTGTGGTGCTTCTATGGGAGGCATGATTGCTCAGGTTTTTGCTTATAAACACCCTTCACTTATATATAGTTTAATTTCCATTATGTCATCTACAGGTAATCCAAACAATCCACAAATATCACCAGAAACATTGAAGATTGTTACAGCAATGCCCCCAAATGGACGAGATGCATACATTGATTATACTTTACGTATGTGGAAAAATCTTTGGAGCAAAGGGTTTCCTTTTGAAGAGGAACGTGCAATACGATATACTGAAGAAAGCTATGATCGTTCTTATTATCCACAAGGAGCTGTACGCCAAAATGCGGCGTTGGTTGCTAATGGAGATAGAAGACAACACCTTTCATTATTAACAGTTCCAACACTGGTGATTCATGGAACTGCAGATCCATTGATTCCTGTTGAAGCAGGAAAAGATACAGCACGTACAATACCTAATGCTAAATTACTTTTGATTGAAGGCATGGGACATGATATGCCTAAAGGAACATGGAAATGCATAGTTGAAGCTATTGCTAATCTAGTAAACGACACGTCTCATTAATATTAATTAGAAAAGATACAACCATGTTTATTATGTAAGCAGAAAGTGGATTGATTATTATCGCAAATTCCACGTTATAGTTAAATTATTTCACATTATTTTTTTAAAATGAACTATATGTTAAATTAAGAAAGGGGAAAAATATACGATGAAAGCACAAATTAATCTTATTACGATTTGGACAAATGATATAGAGAGAATGAAAGATTTCTATAATAAAGTTCTTGGATTTAGAATTGAAAATGATCTTGGTAATTATGTTGAATTTGAAAATGATGGAGTAAGGTTTGCTATTTGTATGAGAGATGTTATGTATGTGTATAGTGACGAATATAGGAAAGAGTCATTTGGACAGGGATTTGAACTTGCTTTCCCATGTGAAAGTCCTAATGATGTTGATGAATCATTTAAGACGTTAATCTCAAAGGGAGCAACTTCTGTTCACGAGCCACAAGATATGCCGTGGAATCAAAGAACAGCACTATTTGCTGACCCAGATGGAAATATACATGAAATTTTTGCAGAAATTAAATAATACGTAGCTTTATTGCATTGAGTGTCATAGGAGGACAATCTCACTTGTGATTTTTTAGGCCACATATAAACATCATATTAAAACATAGGCAAAATAAAAATACCAACATTTCAATTTAAGAAAAGTTGATATTTTTATTTTTGTCATAATAGTTTACTAGCACACCTACATAATTTTATTGTAAGCATAAAAGGTTAGCTTTATCAGCTCTATATATCTTTTTTGCATTTTATCATTAAAAAGTTTACTGGAGGTTTATCTGGATTATCCTTATATATGTCATCAATCTCTACAAAGTCTACAAGACCATAATTTCCGAATTCTTTCTCTATAGACTTAGAATTGTAGAAAAACAGTTTTACACCATACGTTGTTTCATAATAATTTTCAGCAAGCTTCGTGCCATTACCGTACATTGGAGCTTTTTCAGAAACGGCTGTAAAAATCATATATCCACCTGGTTTTAAATGGTTATAGCAATCATTAATAAACTTTTTTCTTTCAGCTTCATTTAACAAATGAATAAGTGCAAAGCTGGCTACACCATCATAGAGTTTATTTTCAAAAGGCATATCTGATACTGATCCATGATAAATTTTATTATTAATTCCATGTTCTCTTGCTATATTAATTGCTGTTTGAGAAATTTCGATTCCTGTAACTTCCATGTTCTTATCAACAAATGGTTTTATATTTCGTCCATATCCAACACCTGGTATTAAGATCTCTTTCAGATTATTTTCAGCAAAGTAATCTGCGACTACAATTGCAGTGCTTGATGGCTCAAAACCCCACATTGCTTGCTTTTCTGAAAAATTTTTTTCCCAAAACTCTGACATATAAACATCTCCTTTAAAATTTTTTTATAACTTTATTATTAATATAAATCTTATTTTTATAGCAAAGATTATTTAAGTTATTTATAACCTAAATATAATTGTTTTAATCAAATGTATTACAGACTGTATTTATCTATAATATATCCGTTTATGCTTTTAGTCAATACTTATTAATGATTAAGTAAATTTTATTATGTTTTTATGGAAACCTATAAACTTTATGGTTCAAAGTAATGTATAGCATTCATATATGAGAATAAAAGACTTAAAAATATAGAGCAGATATATGTATTGTATGTGTAATATTTTGTTACTGGGAAAGTGGAAAAAAAATAATACTCAACAAGTAATGAACAGTTAATGCGGCAGTATTGTTATAGTTTAATAAGAGGTAACTTATTTGAATGCCTAAAAATATTTAAGAAAACTAAAATAAAATTGTTGACATTTAATTGCATAAACGTTATCATTGACTTACAACATTCATACAATTGTTAGGATTGTTACTGATTTGATCAGGCAAAACCTTAATTAATGAGAAAAGATATTTTTGTCTTTTTTGATTAATTGAGGTTTTTATATTATAAATTAGTATAATAGTATGGATAGGGGGAAAGAAATGATAATAAAAAAAATATTTAATAATAATACCCTATTAGCTAAAAATTTAGACAAAGATGAATTTGTCGTTATGGGATGCGGAATTGCGTTCAAGAAGAAAATAGGGGATGAAGTAGATGAAGGTTTAATAGAAAAAACTTTTATTCTTAAACAAAAAGATGCTTCAGAAAAATTTAAATTATTATTAGAAGATATCCCGGCAGAACATGTTTCGTTATGCTACGATATTATTGAATATGCGAAAAACATACTAGGTGTTGAATTAAGTGATTATATTTATGTCACACTTACAGATCATATTAGTTATGCACTAAAGTTGTTTGAAGAAGGCCTTAATAGACCAAATGCATTGATTTGGGAAATAAAGAAGTTTTATCCGAAGGAATTCAGTGTTGGATTAAAGGCACTAGATTTTATTGAAGATGAAGTTGCAAAAAGATTACCTGAAGATGAGGCAGGGAATATAGCATTACATTTAATAAATGCTCAAATGAATAATTCCAACAACAAAGTGGAAGATATTGCTCATCAAACAAAAATGATACAAGATATATTAAACATAATAAAATACACTTATAACATTCAACTTGATGAGAAATCTCTTAATTATGAAAGATTTGTTACGCATTTAAGATTTTTCTTCCAGCGTTTAAATAGAAATGAAAAAATAGAAACAGAGGAAGATGATTTCTTATTAAGGCAAGTTAAGGTAAAATATAAAAAAGCCTATGAATGTATGCTGAAAATACAGTCGTACTTAGAAAAAGAGTTGTCTGAAGAAGAGCAGTTATATTTGACTATTCATATTCAGAGAGTTACACAAAGATAAATTAAAAAATTATATAAAGTTTGGATTGTTACTGGTAAAGCAGGCGAGACCACTATAGATAGAGTAAAGTTGCACTGTATCTATTATTGGGTCTCGCTTTTTTTTATAAATATTATATTTTAAAAAGGAGAAATTATATATGAAATATGAACAATTAGCTAAAGACATTATAAAAAATGTTGGTGGAAAAGAAAACGTTAATAGTTTAACTCATTGTATTACTCGTTTACGTTTCAAATTAAAAGATGAAAGCAAAGCGAATACAGAAGTTTTGAAAAATATGGATGGAGTTGTAACTGTTATCAAAAGTGGAGGACAATATCAAGTAGTTATTGGAAATCATGTACCAGATGTTTATACTGATGTAAGAGCGGTTGGAGGTTTTTCATCAGCTTCAGAGGAAGCAACTGAAGAAAAAATGAGTCCACTTAATAAATTTATAGATACTGTTTCAGGTGTATTCACGCCAATTTTAGGTGTATTATGTGCAACTGGTATGATAAAGGGATTTAATGCATTATTTGTAGCATTGCATATACTTAATGCAACTGATGGGACTTATATACTTTTAAATGCAACAGGAGATTGTTTATTTAATTTCTTTCCAATATTCTTAGGTTATACCGCTATTAGTAAATTTAAAGGAAACAAATTTATTGGTATGGCAATAGGTGCGGCGCTTGTATATCCAACATTAGCAGGTATAACAGCAGCTCCAGCTAAGCCGTTATATACATTGTTTGAGGGTACGTTATTTGCATCACCAGTATATATAACTTTCTTAGGTATTCCAGTTATATTAATGAGTTATGCATCAAGTGTTATTCCAATAATTTTAGCTGCATTTGTAGGAGCTAAAATAGAAAATGGATTTAAAAAGATAATACCAGATGTAGTAAAAACATTCTTAGTACCATTTTGTACATTGCTAGTTATTGTTCCATTAACATTTATAGTTATAGGCCCTATTTCTACGTGGTTAGGACAATTGCTTGGGGCATTAACTCTTGCTATTTATAACTTAAGTCCAATTGTTGCAGGTTTATTTATAGGCGCATTTTGGCAAGTATTTGTTATATTTGGATTACACTGGGGACTTGTGCCTATAATGATAAATAATCTATCTGTATATGGATATGATCCAGTTATTGCATTAATGTTTGGGGCTTCTTTTGCTCAAACAGGTGTAGTTGGAGCTATTTTACTTAAAACAAAAAATAAAAAATTAAAATCATTATGTATACCAGCATTTATTTCAGGTATTTTTGGTGTTACAGAACCGGCTATATATGGTATTACATTACCACGTAAAAAGCCATTTATCTTAAGTTGTATTGGTGGAGCATTAGGTGGCGCTGTTTTAGGAATTATGGGAAGTAAACTATATATTTTCGGCGGATTGGGAGCTTTTGGAATTCCAAGTTATATTGGGCCAAATGGTGTGGATAATGGATTCTATGGTGCAATTATTTGTGTATTAGCAAGTTTCTTAATAGGATTCCTGCTAATGTTCTTTACAAAACTTGAAGATAATCAAGTAACTGAAACAGTCAAAGAAGAAACTCCATTAGTTAAACAAGAAATATTAGTAAGTCCATTAAAAGGTGAAGTTAAACCTTTATCAGAAGTAAAAGATGAAGCATTTTCAAAAGGTGTACTTGGAAAAGGTATAGCAATAGAACCAACTGAAGGTAAAGTAATTGCTCCAGTAGATGGTGTATTAACTACTCTATTCCCAACTGGCCACGCATTAGGAATTACAAGTGATAATGGAGCAGAAATATTAATTCATATAGGAATGGATACTGTTCAATTAGATGGTAAGCATTTCACTCCTAAAGCAAAACAAGGAGATACTATTAAGGCTGGAGATGTGTTATTAGAATTTGATATTAAGGCTATAAAAGGTGAAGGATATTCAGTAATAACACCTGTAATAATCACTAATTCTGATAATTACTTAGATGTAATAGAAACAGATAAGAAAAATGTTAATTATAGAGAAGATTTATTAACAGTAATGATTTAAGGTGCATTCAAAAATCATAAAAATACTAAGAATAAGAGTAGAGTTAATTTTATGCTTAGTATTTTACGACATAGTCAAAAATTCACTAATATATAAGAAAGTATAAAAGTTTTTAAATATGGCATAGATGCTTTAAGGAAAATATAAAATTTAGGAGGAATAGTTATGTTAATTAAGTTTCCAGAAGGATTTTTATGGGGAGGGGCTACAGCTGCTAACCAATTTGAAGGTGCATATAATGAAGATGGTAAAGGATTATCAACTCAAGATATAGCTCCAAAAGGATTAATGGGTCCATTAACTGATGAACCTACAGAAGATAATATGAAGCTTATAGGAATTGATTTTTACCACAGATACAAAGAAGACATCAAATTATTTGCTGAAATGGGCTTTAAGACTTTCAGATTATCTATTGCATGGTCAAGAATATTCCCAAATGGTGATGATAAAGAACCAAATGAAAAGGGATTGCAATTCTATGATAATGTATTTGATGAATTAGCTAAATATGGAATTGAACCTTTAGTTACAATTTCGCATTATGAAACTCCACTTGCTTTAGCTAAGAATTATGATGGTTGGGTTAATAGAAAACTTATTGGATTTTTTGAAAACTATGTTAGGACAATTTTTACAAGATATAAAGATAAAGTAAAGTATTGGCTTACTTTTAATGAAATAAACTCAGCAGTTCACCAGCCTTATATGAGTGCGGGTATATGGACTCCAAAAGAAAAATTAAGTAAGCAAGACTTATACCAAGCTATGCATCATGAATTAATTGCAAGTGCACTCGCAGTAAAAATTGGCCATGAAATAAATCCAGAATTTAAAATAGGATGTATGGTTCTTGGATTGCCAAATTACCCATTAACTCCAATGCCAAGTGATGTACTTAAAGCAATGGAACAGGATAGAGAAAATCTATTTTTTGCAGATATTCATGCAAGAGGAGAATATCCAAGATACATGAATAGATTCTTTAAAGAAAATAATATAGAAATAAAAATGGAAGCTTCGGATAAAGAAATATTAAAAAATACAGTAGATTTTATTTCATTTAGTTACTATATGAGTTTCTGTGCAACTGCAGATCCAGAAAAGAATAAAGCTGGAGCAGGAAACATTTTTCCTGGTGTACCAAATCCGTATTTAAAAGCATCTGAATGGGGATGGCAAATAGATCCTGAAGGCTTAAGATATATTCTTAACCAATTCTATGATAGATATCAAAAACCATTATTTATAGTTGAAAATGGCTTAGGTGCAGTGGATGAATTAATAACTGATGAAAATGGTAATAAGACAGTAAATGATGATTACAGAATTAAGTATTTAAATGACCACTTAGTTCAAGTTGCAGAAGCTATTGAAGATGGTGTTGAACTTATGGGATATACTACATGGGGATGTATAGATTTAGTTAGTGCATCAACTGCTGAACTTAAAAAAAGATATGGCTTTATCTATGTAGATAGAAACGATGATGGAAGTGGAACTTTAGAAAGATATAAGAAAAAGAGTTTTGATTGGTATAAAGAAGTAATAGCAACAAATGGAGCAAGTTTAAAAAAATAAAATTAAAGTCTAAGATCTATGATATGAAAAATATCAGTGGTGGATTTTTAAGTTTACGCATCGCCTCCACTAATGAAACCTATGAAAATCTAAAATTTAGATTTTCATAGGTTTATTTTAGTTTGTAAATATTTGAGAAAATTCGTATTTAAAATCTTTAAGTGATGATTTTTTACAACTGATTAGAAATTTCGCACATTAGTAAGGTTAAAAAACATGGAGCTTATGATCTATACCAGAAGAATCTTGTTCCAATACATGTTACGTAATTATTAGCTCTTTTAAGATAGTTTTGATAAGTAACAATAGTTATATAGATATATGCAATACTTGTAAACACAGCTATAATATGTATATGAGATATTGTAGAATAGTAAATAATTGTGAATGAAGGTATAAAAATAGCGAAATAAATGTTTGGGAAGGAAAATATTATGGAGTTAAGCAAATTGATATATAAAAGAGCGGATATACAAAATGTTGATATTATGTTAGAAATTATACATAGGTGCATGAAAGAAGTAAATTATATAGATTATAATGAGAGTGAATTTCAAAAATATTTAGGTACATTTACTGCAAATTGGCTAAAAAACATTATTGAAACAAGACATTATTATGAAGTTTGGTATAATAACAAGATTATTGCTTGTGGAGGAGTAAGTAGAGATTATAGTCAAGAAAAACAAAGCTATTTTACTGCTATATTCGTCAATCCAGATTATAGGGGGAAAGGTATAGGAAGAGACCTTGTACATCATCTTGAACTTGATGAATGGTGTCTTGATAGCAATTTAATTGAAATTCCATCTTCCAAAAGTTCTCATAAATTTTATAATAAGCTTGGTTATGAGTATAGAACATTTCCACCAGTATTTAATAAAAATGATGGTTCAACTATTATGTATAAATATAAGAAAGTATAATATGACATACCTGCAATTAAAGTTGGGAGTAATGATCTATAAAGGAGAAAGTGAAAATCACTGAATACGAAAATAGTTTAAATATTCTAAAAGTGTTATTTGCAAAAGATTATCAATTTGCTTTAGCAACATCAAATGATAATATTCCATCTGTTAGGTTTGTGGATACTTTTTATGATAATGGTGCATTTTATATTGTTTCTTATGCAAAATTGCAAAAAGTAAAAGAGATCGAGAAGAATAATAAAATTTATAAGGATGGAACTGGATATAGAGTTGATTTTCAAAATAGACAAGCTGAGGAATTTACATTTACATTTCATATAGTAACAGTTGATTGATTTACTCTTAGATGAGGCATAATTTGTCATGGTTTCTTTATAAAAGTAATTGAAAAAGAACTAAATGTATCATAAAACATAATAATAAATTTATGGGAACCAATAGTGTTTGTTTAACTAAAAGATAAATAGAAATTTGTAACGAAAATAAAATATGAGGAGAATGTTAAATGAGAGAAATTATAAGAACAGAAATAGACGAAGAATGGGCACACTCTGCGATTGTTGAGGCAGGAAATCATGTTTATATCAGCTATTGCATGAAGAATGAGGGACAATCAATAGAAAATCAAATAAATGGTGCATTTGATGTTTTGAGTGAAAGACTTGAAAAGATAGGCTTGACATTGAAATCTGTAGTGCAAATGGATTGCTTATTTAGAGATATTAAAGATTTATCGTTTTTAGGAGAAATAATTAAGGAGAGATTTGAAGGAAAATATCCAGCAAGAAAGGCATATGAAACAAAGTTTATTAGAGATGGAATTGACTTTCAGGTTGATGCAGTAGCTTTCAGAGAGAATTAAATGAATTGAAAAATATCTTTTAGTTACCTAGAAACTGAAGAACATTATGAATTAGACATCTAAAGAATTGTTAAGGGTAGTGTGAAAATATATGGATGAATACATAAAAAAGTTAAGAAAGCATATTGGTAATTCACCATTACTTCTTGTAGCAGCTGGAGCTATAATCCATAAAAATAGAAAAATATTATTACAGAGAAGAGCAGACAGTGGTAACTGGGCGATACATGGAGGAGTTCTAGAATTAGGAGAAACAGTAGAGGAAACAGTTAAACGTGAATTGAATGAAGAAATATGTATAAACATTGGAATGATATGGGCTAGAGTTACTAAAAATATGAAAAATAATTAATTGAAATGCTGCATTATTTAGAAATGAATTAGTAGTATTTTTATTACTCAATCTAAAAAACGTAATAGTAAGTTATTGTGAAATAAAGATTATTTATATAATAGAAATGTGGGGAGAATGAAATTATGAATGAAAAGGATAAAGAAAATAAAAATACAGAGATTGATGATGAAAACAATGAAAGTTCAGAAGAAAAAGAAGAAGATAATTATTTGGCATTAGGTATGTGCATTGGTATGAGTTTGGGATTAGCAATTGGTTCAAGCGTAAAAAAGAATTGTATTTATGTATAGATTATGGACATGGTGTGTAGTTGAAGTAATGAATAATTTTATTATTAAACGTAATAGTAAATTATTATGTATTAATTATAAACGTATATAAGGGGGAGATATAAATAAAAAAATCAAAAATTATAATTAAAATAATAATAATGACACTGATCCTTATTATTTTGTCTGCATCATTCTCAAATCGTGTGATATATGGTACTTGGAATATATTTAGCTATCCTAATAGGCTGTATTTTGATGAATACCGCTATGATATTGGAATAGTTGTAAAATTACTAGATTATGAAAAGCCTCAATATGAAGTTTCTAGAAATATTGATAAACTTACAGGTAAAAGAATTTATAGCAAAGAAAAAAACTTTATTGGAAATGGAAAAGTAGTTTATTTGCATTTAGATGGCGATAGATATCTTGCTTTTGCATCTGGCGGTGGTGGGTGATATACATTAAATGCTATAATAAGTGCTTCGTATTATTCTTAAATCATGAATCAATAAAAATGAATAGCAAACTGTAAATTGTAAATTGTATTATTTATTTTTATTGATTCATGAGTTTTTAGTGCGCAATTTATAGAAACGCAATAAGTAAGTAAGAGCGAACTGAAGATAGCTAATATTTTATGTAGGAAGCTATAAAATGAGCGATAAGCAAAAAAGCATTAAAGATGATCCATATTTTATTATGGAGCTTGAAACAAGAAGGTGATTTTAGGATGGCTTCAGATGGGCAATAAACAAGCAGATTTCTTCTATAGTAAAATAATTAATACAGAAGTTATTAAGCCATCCTTCATTAAGTTTTTGACTTTAAAAATGCAGCAAATGGCATTTTTAAAGTATGTTATTAATAAAATTTATTTTATATATTATTGAGAGGATAAATTGAAGTTATGATAATAAAAAAACAAAATCTAAAAAAAATAATTACTATTGGATTAATTTCTTTTACAATAGCAACTATACCTCCTATAAAAGTATTTGCTATTTGGAATCAAGATAATAATGGCTGGTGGTATTCAGAGGGAAGCGAATATTCTATAGGTTGGAAACAAATTGATGGAGAATGGTATTATTTTAACAACAATGGCTCTATGGCTAAAATACTTGCATTAATGGTTATACATTGGACTCAAATGGAATATGGATTAACAACACTCCAAATAATTTAGTAGATTCAGAAAAAGATAAAAAAATAGCAGAAGATTATGTTGAATCTTTAGGTTATATTATTACGAAAAATTTAGGAGAAGTAGGTAGTTTTATATTGGATGAAAACAAAGTTTCAAGTGCAGAATGGGAAAACAAATGGGAAGTACAAAAAGTTAAGCCCAATGAGTATTTAGGGAAACAGATTAATATATATAATTTTAAAGTAAAAAATCATCCTTTAGAAAAACAATATAATTCTGAGGTTTATGTTTATATTATGATTTCAGAAGGAAAAGTTATTGGAGGATATTCTATACCTGATAAAGGATATACTGGAGGAGTTTATTCCATAGATGGGAAACTATAAATTTTAAGAAAAGTTGGTGCTTTCATTTTCTAAAAGCTTTTTGAATAAACTACAAGATATAGATATCCAATCTAAGAATTATGTTTATGGATTAAAATATATGCTATACCAGAAAGGACAGGTACTCTTTTGTGCAGTGTTATATTAGAGAATATGTTGTAGGAATTTCTTCATTAGAAGTTGTTCCATTTTGCTTGTCACGAGCTTGCCTCGGGAGCATGATGAAATGGTCCAACTTCTGATGTTAGAAATCCTCAACTTATTCTCAGTAACCGGAACAACAGAGTACCTGTCCTTTCGGTATTTTACCACATAATTCTAAGTTATATCCTCATTAATTTCAGGTATAGCCATTTTTAAGAACTCTTCCATTGCTCGTGTGAAGTATTTTCCCTTTTTGGTGTAGAAATATACGTTACGGCAAATGCTATCCTCATTCAGCTTATAATAGATTACGTTAGGGTCAGGTTTTGTATATCTTATAAGCGTATCACTTAAAAAGCTGATGCCCATTCCATAGCAGGTAAGGTTATATGAAGTAACTAACTGGTCTAATTTTAAAATCACATTTGGTGAAAAGTTATGATGTTGACATATCTTCTCAGCACGTTTTCGTGTGTCATTTCCAGATCTTAAAAATAGAAATGGTTCATCTTTAAATAGTTCCAAAGGAACACTAGGTGTAGATGAATCAAGATGTTTATTATTTATTATGTCATGAGCAGTTAATTGATAATTTATAGTTTTACTATTAACTTCAAATTTCTTTGGAACAGCTAAGAGCAAGTTTTCATTACAGTATTTATGTCTAGAATATATATTTTCGTTAAACTCATAATTATCTATAACAAGATCTAAAGCACCAGAGAAGAGTTGCTGTTCTAAAAGCGCAGTATTAGCTTCAACCATATGAATAGAAACAAGTGGAAATTTTTCTCTAAAATCTGTGATTATAGGAGGAAGAATATAAGAGGCAAAAAGATTACTTCCGCCTATAGCTATATTTCCAGTACGTAACTCGTTCATATTGCTTAAGAAATTCTCGAATCCATTTTTAATATCAAGAATCTTTTCTATACATTTTACATACTCCTGTCCACAAGGAGTTAATTGAATTGGATTTGTACTTCGGTCAAACAAGGGAAAACCTACACGCTCTTCTATCTTTTTTATAGTTGCACTAAGGGAAGGCTGAGAAATATACAGGTTTTGAGCGGCTTTTGAAAAACTTTTTTCCTTATTAACTTCATACACATATTCCATACCTTTAAACATAAATAACCTCCATATATAAATAAAAATCTATAATACTTATATCATTATATGTATTTGATTATATTGTAGAGGACACTTATAATGAAGTCAACAGATGAATTAGAAGAATTTGATAATAAACCAATAATTTATACAAGAAGTGCCGATTATAATGTGGGGGCGAAGGTTATGATAAGGGAAATAAAGTTAGAAAATAAAGATATCAATTTCCGTAAGGAGAACGACTCAATTGGAAGCAAGGACATACCTGAAGATGTATATTATGGTGTACAATCTTTGCGTGCTGCTGAAAACTTTAGGATTACTGGATTGTTCATGCATCCAGAAATTATAAATAGTTTAGCATATATAAAAAAAGCAGCTGCTATAACAAATTGTGAAGTTGGAGTTTTAGACAAAAAGATTGCAGATGCAATTGTAAAAGCTTGTGATGAGATATTAAGAGGAAACCTGCATGAATACTTTATTGTTGACCCAATTCAAGGTGGAGCAGGAACTTCACTTAATATGAATGCTAATGAGGTCATAGCCAACCGTGCAATTGAGATACTTGGAGGTAAAAAAGGAGAATATTCTATTGTACATCCAAATGATCATGTAAACTGTGGACAATCTACTAACGACGTTATACCAACTGCAGGAAAAATTACTGCTTTAAAATTATTGGAACATGCTCAAAGTGAGCTGTATAGATTACATGATGCATTTTCACAAAAAGCTATAGAATTTGATCACATAATAAAAATGGGAAGAACTCAAATGCAAGATGCAGTACCAATTCGTTTAGGTCAAGAGTTTAAAGCTTATTCAGTAGCTATAATGAGAGATGTTAACCGTATGGAAAAAGCTATGGATGAGATGCGAGTTCTTAATATGGGCGGAACTGCAATAGGTACTGGAGTTAATGCAGACGTAAAGTATCTTAAAAGAGTTGTTCCAAATCTATCAGAGATTACAGGAATGGATCTTATACAAGCTTTTGATTTAATAGATTCAACACAAAACTTGGATTCCTTTGTAGCAGTATCAGGAGCAGTTAAGGCTTGTGCAGTAACATTATCTAAGATTGCTAATGATTTAAGATTAATGTCTTCTGGACCAAGAACAGGATTTGGAGAAATTAATCTTCCAGCAAAACAAAATGGTTCCTCTATCATGCCAGGAAAAGTTAACCCAGTTATTCCAGAGGTAGTAAACCAAGTGGCATTCAATATTATAGGAAATGATACGACAATCACAATGGCAGCAGAAGGTGGACAATTAGAACTTAATGCATTTGAACCAATTATATTCTATTGTTTATTTCAATCAATTGATACTCTAACTTATGCAGTTCAAACTTTCATAGATAATTGTGTAAAAGGTATTACAGCCAATGAAGAAAGATGCCGTGATTTAGTAGAGAACAGTGTTGGAATAATTACAGCAATTTGCCCACACGTGGGATATTCAACAGCTGCAAGCTTAGCTAAAGATGCTATAAAAACAGGGACATCTATTAGAACTTTGATATTAGAAGCGGGACTTTTAAGTGAAGATGAACTAAATGAAATTTTAGATCCATTTAATATGACAGAGCCAGGGATATCAGGAAAGAAATCTATTAGCAATGAATTAAAAACAGTTTAATAAATAAAAATATCTATACTTATGCGTATACCTCACCGAAATGAATAATATACTTTTGTTCCAGTTTCTGGGTAATTCTGATGGGTGATTCTAAGACTATAAAGTTGCATCCAAAGTGCTAGCCTCAAAGAGCAAGCTTTGAACTAGCACATTTGGAACAACTTATAGCCAAAGAATCACATCCATCAAGATTACCAATAAAACATTCCACAAAAGTATATCACTCATTTCTGGTTAAAAGATATTTCATAGTCTAAGTATAGTTTATGATTGAATTATCTATAATACTTAATAAAATAATTGTAACAGGAATGTAATAATATAAATTAAAGAATTTTAGGTTTAGAAAAGCAATCTATGTTTAGATTCTGTAAATATTTGTGATTATTCAATTAAATGAATGCATAATTGAGAATTAAGCAAATTTAGTTCGAAATCTTCTTTAAATGTAAATTAAAGGAACTTTTAATAGTTCCCTTAAAATATTGTATATTATCAACACTGTTCTTTAACAGAGTCTAAAATTAAATAGCAAGAAAAGTCATTTGGAGTGATATGAGATTCATAATTTTAATCTCATATCACTCCTTATTTTTATGCTCTTGGCACATGGTAAACTCCATATTAATTAATTGACATGAAAAATTTTTTTCTAATTCATATAAAGATGTTTGAAATAGATGCTATATTACAAGAAAGCATCTTGTAATATGTACTTAAGGCACTAAAATAGAGGGTTTAACGTATATTATTTGAGTTGGAATTATAATAAATTTAATTTATAAAAGTCGCACTAACGAATATTTTAATAAGCCTAAAATGGATTTTTTTGATTATTCAGAATTTTAAAAACATAAGAATAAATGATTTTTTGTGTTATAATACATGCGGAAATTGAATTTTCTTGTATAAATTTTCAAAAGTGAGACATTATGTCATAGCTTGATTATAAAAGCAATAAGAAATTTAGTAAAATAACATTATTTTTTTTATAAAAATCCATTGTTTTTTTATTAAGTATGTTTAAATTTGGAATTTTGTCTTTTTAAATACTTATAAGGTTTTATCAAATATATTCTCTGTAGTAAGTTTTTGAAACGAGAAAATTCTAAGTTGCAGCATTTTAGAAGGGGGATATTAAAATGAAAAAATTAGGATTAGCATTTCAAATTCTTCTAGGGCTTGTGCTAGGTATTGCAATAGGAGCTGCTTTTTATGGCAATCCAGTTGTAGCATCATACTTACAGCCTATTGGAGATATATTCATCAGACTAATCAAAATGATAGTTGTTCCTATAGTATTTTCATCACTTGTTGTTGGTGTTGCTGGTGTAGGTGATATTAAGCAGGTAGGAAAAATAGGAGGAAAAACCATACTGTATTTTGAAATAGTAACTACAGTTGCCATTGTAATAGGACTAGTTGTGGCTAATGTAGCTCATCCAGGAAGTGGAATTAATATTCAACAACTTTCGTCAGTTAGTATCGAAAAATATATGAATACAGCTGAAACTGTATCTAGCCATGGTTTTGCAGATACATTTTTAAATATTGTTCCAACAAATATCTTTGAATCTCTTTCAAAAGGTGATTTACTTGCAGTTATATTCTTTTCGGTTATGTTTGGTTTAGGTGTTGCTGCAATTGGAGAAAAAGGAAAGCCTGTTCTTGCTTTTTGTCAAGGTGTGGCTGATTCAATGTTTTGGGTAACTAATCAAATTATGAAACTTGCACCACTTGGAGTATTTGGATTAATTGGTGTAACAGTTTCTAAATTTGGAGTAGCTTCATTGATTCCATTAGGTAAATTAGTTATTAGTGTTTATGTAGCTATGATTTTCTTCATATTTGTTATATTTGGCTTGATAGGTAAGATGTGTGGTTCAAGCATTATATCACTTATGAAGATTTTAAAAGATGAAATTATCCTCGCGTACACTACAGCAAGTTCTGAAGCAGTTTTACCAAAACTTATGGAGAAGATGGAAAAGTATGGCTGTCCGAAAGCTATTACATCTTTTGTTATTCCAACGGGGTATTCATTTAACTTAGATGGATCTACCTTATATCAGGCGATTGCAGCACTTTTTATCGCGCAAATATATGGGATAAATCTGCCAATTGCTACGCAAATAAATTTAGTATTTGTACTAATGGTTACATCAAAAGGTATGGCTGGAGTTCCAGGGGCATCCTTTGTTGTTTTATTAGCAACCGTTGGTTCTGTAGGTATACCTGTAGAAGGGGTAGCTTTCATTGCAGGAATAGATCGTATTGTTGATATGGCAAGAACTGTTGTTAATATAATTGGAAACTCATTAGCTGTTATCGTTATTTCTAAGTGGGAAGGGAAATATGATACAGAAAAAGGAAAGAAATATTTGAACGTTATCAAAAAAGCAGCTTAATCACATAGAAACATGTGAATCTCAAAAAGCAGAAATAGTGTTATTTCCAAGGACTATGGAAATATCGCTGAAAGTACTAAATTTCAGGTTTCATCACTAATGCTTGCTCCAAATTTCATTGTGACAAGCATTAGTTAAACAACCTACAATTAAGAACTTTTAACTGAAAATTTTTAAAGATAAGTATAGAATATTCTATGCTTATTTTTTTTGAGTTCTGCATGAAAGTAATGTAGATTTATTAATGAAATGCAAGAATTAGCATTTAGTTTTCAAGAATGGTTAGAAAATAAATAAATATATTTAGATAGTCATGTCCTGATTACATTATTTATGGAGTAATAAAAATAAAAAATAGAAGAAATACCGCATTATTCAATAAAAATGAATTTGCGGTATTTTTTTATTTAAGTACTGCACAATACTTAAAATAATAGGTACAAAAAATGCCCCAATAAAGGGGCGTATATGTATGTGATAATTAATATTTGCGGGGTATTTATATTATACGTTAATATATCTTAAATAATACGTAATTAAAATATCATATTCCCACATTAAATGGATTGAAAATGGAGTACTGATCTGATTATGGAGACATTCTTAGTTTATGAGTATTTTATGAAATTATTCATGATAAAAATAATAAAAGCTCCCTAAAAATAGGGAGCTCAAAAAATAATGAACAAAAGTGTAAAGACTTATAAATAAAGAGCAACTAAAAGATCAAAATAACGAGCAAGAGGTTTCCTTTAATTATATGAAGGTTAAATTCATATAATTAAAAATATTAATATAATTTTTAAATAAGTATTCAAACAATTCAATTCAAACTAATATGTTAGTAGTTTGGAAATTTTGAAATTTAAGATGTAAAAGATAATTGACCACTACCAGCTATTATGACTTTATAACCATATTGCATAGGATTTAATACATATTGCAAGGAGTTTGGCTCAAAGCGTATAGATTGTTCCATTTGAGTAGCCACCTTTCACAATTCGAGTGTTATACAAGTAAGCAATTAAATTTATCATGTGGAATTATTAAATAAATATGCATAATGTAGATTTGGTGAAGTAAATAAAATATGTTCTTTGAAAACTGAATAATGTGATATTTAAAAATCTGTTATAATATTTATTAAAGAAAAGAAAGTTTGTTTAATAGATATTATGAAGGTTAAGGTTATGATAAAGAAATAAGATATGCCTGTTTGTGATGTTGCCACAACTGTACAGATATTGGGCAGTAAGTGGAAACTATTAATTATAAGAGATTTGATAGATGGACCAAAGCGAAACAGTGAAGCAATGGGGACATTTGTATAAAGAGCGATTATAGAGACTTTTTTGTGCGTACTGTTCATATAAAAAAAGTCGTTATATAATAGTTTTATGAAGGGCTGATATTATATGAAGACAGTTTTAGAAGTTATAAAAGAAAGAAGATCTATAAGATTTTTTAAAGAAGAACAGATAAAAAAAGAGGAGTTAGAGAAAATTTTAGAGGCTGGTTTATGGGCGCCGTGTGCAGGAAATCTACAAGCGGTAAAATTTGTTGTAGTTCAAGATAAGAGATTAAATGATGAATTGGGAAAGATAAATAGAGAACTTTTCGGAGCTGCAAGGAGAAACGATAAATCAAGTGGAAGTATTGCTGATGATGATAGTATTAAAAGTGCTTTTTATAAAGCTCCTGTAGTAATTTATTTATTTGCACCAGATAATTATCCTTATGCAATTCATGACTGTTGTGTTGCAAGTCAAAATATTATGCTTGAAGCAGCAGAAATAAATATTGGTTCTGTTTGTATTTCAAGAGGAGAAAAAACATTTGAAACTGAATTAGGTAAGAAAAGTAAGGAAAAATGGGGATTAGATAGTACTTATAAATGTCATAGTATCATTCCTCTTGGTTACATATCTAAAAATGGTAAACCACAGTCAAGGAAAGAAAATAGAATTATTTTTGATTAAAAAGATTTATGTATTGTTTAAAATTTAATAACGTATTTAAATATCACATTATCATAGTAATAGATAGATAATGTGATGTTTTTATGTACAGTTCTTCACAATACTAAAATAAAACGTAATAGTAAATAAATGCGAATTAAATTGAAAATTTATAATGTCTAATTTATAATACTAACTATATTAAGTTGTAAAGAGGGTAATAGGAATATGAAAAAAGTTTGTATGCCATATTCCTATATTGTCTCCATGAAACTTAAGGGGCAACAGTAGTTAAGTGAATTGTTATTAAGGAGTTTGTAATGAAAAAAGTAAGATTATTAAATTTTATACCACTAATAATTGCAGCGCCTCCAGTCATTATTGGAGTGATAGTAATGTATTTGCACAATGTTGCTGTCTTTACTGTTGGACAAAATATTTTTTGTTTATTAATAGGGGGATTGATTTCATCTTTTGTTGTATCAAGAAAAGAAAAAATGAAAGGTATTAATACTGAGAGCATCACTATATTTGTCTCAGGAATACTACTATTTCTAACTCTTATTAATTCAGGAATGGAAGGGGTACATAGATGGATATCTCTTGGACCAATTAAGTTCTATGTGGCAAGTATAGTTTTGCCTATTGTGATTATTAAGTTATCGGGGTTATTGGTGAATGGAAAACAGAGGGCGACCATAATTACTACAATAATTGTATCACTCATTTTACTAAGACAGCCAGATGCTTCGCAGTTAACTGCATTTGTAATTCCAATGATTATTCTTATATGGAATAACACCAGAAACAATATAATTCGTTTTAGTATTGTAGGAGCACTTTTAATAATGGCTGTTGTTTCGTGGGTGTATTTAGATGCATTACCACCTGTATCATATGTAGAAGAAATACTTAGTCTTGCAGCTAATACCGGAATCATATGGTTTGTTTTAGGAGTTATATCATTAGTTATATTACCATTGCCATTTATAATCTTTCCCCCAAAGAACTCAAAACTAATATCCAGGTGTATTGGTATATATTTTATTATTATATTGATATCTACACAATTTGGGAACTTCCCAATTCCATTGATGGGATACGGGATTTCTCCTATTATAGGTTACTTTATAGCAATTACCTGGCTGGTTAAGGATAAAGTCAAAAAGAAAAATCAGATAAAATAATCGATTATGTTAATTCATAACATTCTGAAATCATGAATCAATAAAAATAAATAACAAATTGTAAAATCGTATTATTCAAGAGATTGAATTTGCGATTTTTTTATGCGTACTATGTAGAAAGTGTGAATTAAATTAAGAAATGCTCTCTGAAAATTGAGCAATATGGTTTTTGTAAAATATTCTATAATTACTACAGAATAGTAAAATGGCGTGTAGTAAATTATTAAGTTATTAAGTAAATATAAAATAGAATAATTTGACAAAAGAATATTTGTTCGGTATTCTATATTATAGAAATATTTTATAAGTAGGGGGCTAATGTATATGGATACCGAAATGAAACATAAAAAAATTATAGAAATTGTTCAAGACAAATTAACTTGTTCAGCACACAACTTAGACCATGTATTTAGAGTTTATAATCTTTGCTTATTAATTGCACAACATGAAAAAGATATTGATTTAGAAATACTTATTCCATCCGCATTATTACATGATATTGCACGAGTAGAAGAGAGCCAAGATAAAACAGGAGAAATTGACCATGCAGTTTTAGGAAGTGTGATTGCGGAGGATATATTAAGAACTTTAGAATATGAGGAAGAAAAAATCGAGAAAATAAAGCACTGTATTATAACACATAGATTTAGAACAGGAAATGAACCTAATACAATGGAAGCAAAAATACTTTTTGATTCAGATAAGCTTGATGTTATAGGGGCAAGCGGAATTGCTCGCACTTTTATGTTAGCAGGGCAATTTGGACAAAGACTAACAGTAAATGAATCCTTAGATGAATATCTTGAAGGCAATACAGTTGAAAATGGAAGATTGAAAGATGTTTCAAAACATACACCTTTTATTGAGTACGAAGTAAAATTCAAAAAAATCCCCGATAAATTGTATACAGATAAAGCAAAAGAAATTGGAAAAGAAAGATTAAAATTTATGGATGAATATTTCAATAGATTAAAGTCAGAAATAGAGGGTATTAAATAAAATAAATACATAATATTCTTAAATTATGTATCAATAAAATTAAATAACAGATCGTAAATCGCATTATTCAATAGTTGGAATTTACGATTTTTTTTTGCTACGCAATACTAAGATAAAACGTAATAGTAAGTTATTGTTCAACAAAGTCAATGTATATACTTTAGATGGAGAGTGATTAAATATGGATAATTTTTCTTATGGCAGCCCTTATCTTGACAGTCTTTCTGAAAAGTATAATTATGCACAAATGCTCCATGAAACCTTTGATAATGTTATTGTACCAGGTTTTAAAGAGAAAGGGTTCAGAAAAAATGGAAAGACTTTTTATCGTAAGCGTGATGGTCTTACAGAAGTATGTAATGTTAAATTTTCAAGAGACAATAGTAGAGTTCATGCTAGGTTTTGGTTACAGGTATGTATCGCTATACCTTCATTTTACGATTCTATAGGTAAAAAGTATGATAAGAAATGGGAGGCAACAATATTTAATATAGAATCTGATTCACTTATTGGATGGGAAAATGGTTTGAGTAATTTTCATTACCCACCATATATGTTAGATTTATGGAACAGCAGATTGATTGCAGTTTCCCTAACTGAGACTAGAAAAGATGAAAAAGAGGAGTTATTAAAAGAGAAACTAGATAGCAGATATAATAAGCAGACTGGTGAAGGATTCAACGAGGTTGTTGCTTCTGATATTGAAAATGTAATAATTAAATTTTTTAATACAATTCCAAGTGCTGAAAAATTATTAGAGCATATTAATAATGATGAACCTAACACTTGTGCTGATGAAGCAATGATGTATGAGGTGGCATACCTTTATTACAATTATGGAGAGCAGGAAAAAGCCAAAGAAATATTAAAAAGAATTCAGAATGGTTTCTTGAAAGACAGAATTCAGAAGTTTGTAAATTATGCGGGGATTATCTTATAGACTGTTATTATTAATAAAAATACATAAGGTTAAAATTAATTAGTTTCTACCCTTAATCCGCAACTTTCATTAGTTATGTATCAATAAAATTAAATAGTAAATTGTAAAATCGTATTATTCAAGAGATTGAATTTACGATTTTTTTAGTGCACAATTTGTAGAATTGACGTAACAACTAATAAAAAATATTCTTTGAAAATTTAATAATATGATGTTTACAAAATGTGTTATACTTTAGATATAATGGAATTTAATAGCAACTAAAGTAATAAGTTTATAAGGAGTAAAAATGGAAAGATTTAAAAAGATTATTATATATGTAATTCCATGCATACTTGTGTATATAACTTCATGTTTAACAACTTTGTCACATGAATTAGGTCATTCAATCACAGCATATTTTTTTGATATTAAAAACAATCCATTTGATCTTAATTATAGTACAAAAATTTTTATGTTTGGAATAAGTGAAAATGTTGATTATAATAAGGTGTCAAAATTAATACAATATAAAGCAATATTAATATCAGCAGCAGGTTTGATTGTAAATTTTATTTTTGCTGTAAGTATAATCATATTGTTAATATTCTTTTACAGAAATCTCAACAAGTTTATATGTTATGTTTTATACTTGTTTTTATTTTGGAATACAAATGAATTCTTTAATTATTTTATAATCCGTAATATATTCTTAAGGGGCGATGTTGCTAATATTGTAACTTATGGGATACCTCATATTTATGTATTGATATTTGGAGTATGGTTTTCCTTAATTTTAGTTTACTTTTTATTTTTAAAGGTTAAGAAGAATTTATTTAAGATATTTAACTTGACCCAAAATCAATGCGTAAAGTTTACGAAAATAATAGTATTAAGTTTTGTGATATGCCAAATTTTAACATTATATAATTATAGTTAATGCAAACATTAATTAGAAATCTGATAGTTAAACTTGATTTGTTTACAAATAGACGTATATTGTTAATACACTATTTTTTCTTAAGTCATGAATCAAAAAGAATAAATAACAAATTGTAAAATCGTATTGTTCAAGAAATGAATTTACGATTTTTTTAATGCGTAATTCTACTATAGAACTAAATCGCTAAAAGCGCCGGCTTGGTTTGGCGATTAAATCAAAGTTTATATGGAAAAAATAAGAAGTGAAGTTCTTTCTCAAGGAACTTCACTTCTCACATTTTACACGCCTTTTAAAAGGAGTGATAAAATGTATCAAAAAATCGAAAAAATGATTAATGATTTAGAATTACGCGGACATAGTGAAAAAACTATAAAAAACATGGTTTGCACTATGAATGCTTTTTCTAGGTATTATAACAAGCCGCCTGAATTACTAGGTGAGCCTGAAATCATTAATTATTTAGAGTATTGCATAAAAAGGAAAAAATTATGCAGAGGAACTGTAAATTATATTAATAGTACTCTAAAATTCTTTTATGTTGTGACACTTGAAGGATCATGGAGTGATTTAAGAGTTCCAAGACTTAGATATGATAAGAAGTTACCTAAATATTTAACAAAAGAAGAAGTAAAACTTCTATTGGAATCTACTACTTATTTAAAACATAGAGCAATATTATCAACTATATATTCTGCCGGCTTACGCGTTAGCGAAGTTATAAACTTAAGAATATCTGATATTATGAGTAAAGAAATGAAAATCAGAGTTAGAAACGGTAAGAGGAATAAAGAAAGATATACTTTGTTATCTCAAAAGAATTTAGAGTTGCTAAGGGTATATTGGAAGAAGTTTGGTCATAGAAATTATTCTCCAGATGACTATTTATTTATATCTAGACTAACAAAAACTAAGTTAACTAGTCGAGGTGTACAAATGGCTATGGATAAAGCAATGAAAAAAGCTGGAATGACTAAAAAGGCAACCATTCATACTTTAAGGCATTCTTTTGCTACACATTTGATGAATGATGGTATTGAACTCGCCAATATTCAAACTTTGATGGGACATTCTAATATTAAAACAACTTCAATATATCTACATGTAAAAGATTATCAGCTATTGAATATAAAAAGTCCATTAGATACATTGGATTAGGTTTATGAATTCACTTCAAGATATCATTAAGTTACACGGCGAATCGTACACAAAATCAAAGAAACTACCATCCAATATTTTAAAAGCACTATATTCTATTAAGGATTGTAGAACTGCTGCGCTTGGCGGCCATGTATATGAGTGTGATGAATGCGGAGATACTATGATTTCATATAATTCATGTAGAAATAGGCACTGTCCTAAATGTCAGACTTATGCAAAAGAGTTATGGATTTATGAAAGAAGCAAAGCTTTATTGCCAACTCATTATTTTCATATTGTTTTTACAATTCCAGAACAGTTAAATTCATTAATAATCTTTAATCAAAAAGAAATATACTCTATTCTTTTTACTTCTGTTTCCGAGACTTTGCTAGAATTAGCAAAGGATAAAAAATACTTAAGTTCGAATATTGGATTTACAACAATATTGCATACTTGGGGACAAAATTTAATGTTTCATCCACATATTCATTGTATAGTACCAGGTGGTGGATTAAGCCTTGATAGCACAAAATGGATAAGATCGAAAAAGAAATTTTTCATTCCAGTAAAAGTTTTATCAAGAAAGTTTAGAGGAAAATTTATCTATCATTTAAATGAACTTTATCTAAAGAATAAACTTAAATTTCCTAGAAACATAAGTGAGTTATCATCAAGGAATATATTTGGTTCATTTAAAGATGATTTATATAAAAAAGAATGGATTGTTTATAGTAAAGCACCTTTCAGTAGTGCCGAGTATGTGCTTCAATATTTAGGTAGATATACTCATAGAGTTGCTATATCAGATAACAGAATTATAAAAGTTGATAATGAAAAAGTAGTATTTAAATGGAGAGATTACAAAGATAAAAATAAGGAAAAAGTAATGTCTTTAAAACCAGCAGAATTTATAAGACGTTTTACTATGCATATCTTACCAGATAGATTTGTGAAAATAAGACATTATGGTATTTTAGCCAACAGAAATAAAAATCTAAAGTTTAAGCGATGCATAGAAATATTTAGAATAAAACCAAAAGAAGTAGAAATATTATCGACAGCGGAGCTATTCTTTAAATTAACTGGAATTAGAATAGGTAAGTGTAAAAATTGTGAGAAGGGAAATTTAATAAAGATAGGTAAGATAATGCCTCGGAGTGATTCATCACCTTAGATTAAGGTAAAAGTGAATAAATACTTAAGCATGGGGAGGGGGAATCTATGTTCAAAAATAAAATAACTATATATTTTTGTGGAGTAAAGTCTTAAAATATTAATATATACATGAAGATTATGGAATTTAAGGTGAGTTGTGAATTATTGAATCCCCATACGGGGCGGTCTGCTTTTAGCGACTTCGTTCTATAAATTGATTGCGATATTGAGATGTGCATATTTAAAATACAGCTATAAAATTAAGTATAGATTTATTTTAATTATGTGCTATTTTTAGGTCTCAACATCGCAATCAACACAACTCAAATTGTGTAGTAGACAGATTATAATTTCTCGGTGCATACCCATTTTTGAAAGTCGACTTGACAAAAAAATAAAAACGAGATAATATAGTTGATAGTATCAATTAATTTGGAGGCGCGGTATGAATAAAGAGGAAGTAATTAGAAAAGAGATAAGATTAATTGTAAGAGAATTGGGTTTATTAAATTACAATTGCTTTAATTCAGGCTTGACACTTGCACAAGCACACATATTAAACTACCTAAGGCAAAACGGAAAGACTCCTTTTAATGAATTGTTGATAAACCTGGGTATTGATAAGGCTTCACTTAGTAGAATAGTTAGTAATATGGAAGCAAAAAATTACTTAGAATTGAAAAAGTCTGAAAGTGATAAGAGAATGAGAGATATTTGCCTTTTACCATTGGGTTTGACAACTATTAATGATGGGGATTATAAAGCAAATACATTTATGAATGAAATTTTAGATTTAGGAGATAGCGAGGATATAGACAATATTGTTAGGGCATTTAAAGTATTTCGTATTCTTGCATTAAAAAACAATCTTAGAAAGAATGATTCTAGAATTTTGATTGAAAAAATTTCAGAAAATTATATGGATGATGCAATAAAATTAGCAACAGAAGTATTTTTTAATGAGCAGGGTATCCCAGTAGAATCGATTGCAATTGATGCTAATTTAAAACCAATCTGGTGGTGTGCAAGAGTAGGTGAAGACGTTATTGGGGTTGTTGCAACATGGAAAGAAAAAGATAAATGGAAATGGGGAAGATTTGCTATTGATAAGAGACTGCGAGGTTTAGGTCTTGGTCAAAAAATGGCTATCCATTCATTAAAAGAGATTTTTAGACAATATACGGACGAGTTATATATTGAAGCAAGAGAAGTAACCGTAAATATGCTAATAAAATTTGGATGCAAAGTTATTGGAGAAACAGAAGATTTTTATGGCGAGCCCATAACACCAATAGTATTAAATAAAGAATTGTTTGATGAACATTTGAAAAGTTATATCTAACTTATAAAATTATTGGAAATAGAATAAAAATAAGAATAGAGGTGTTTTATATGAAAACAGAAAAAATTATACTTACTCTTGTTTTAGTTGTTATTTGTATTTTGATAACACAGATTTTTCTTGCTATGGCAGTTCTCATGCTTTGTGAAAATACTAATAGCAGAATAGAAATTTTTGCATATGTTTCAAGTGTGGCGCCTGGAATTATCTTAGGTTTATTTTTAGGTAAGCTATTTGAATTATTAACAGGAAGAAACTTTGGAAAAATGTATTACAGATTCTATTCTTTTGATAATGATAATAAAAATGTAGATTAAAATTCAATTAAATTTAGATATATAAGTGTGCTTTATTAATGTAGTGATATAGATATTAATTAGTTAGATAAATTCCAATTTATCGTTGAGGTAATTTGTAATGTTCTTATATCATGAATCAATAAAAATAAATAGCAAATTGTAAAATCGTATTATTCAAGAGATTGAATAATACGATTTTTTTTATGTGTTATAACACTAAAATACGTCTTTTATTGATCAATTTTCAATCGTTTGTAGAATAAATAATGAAAATATTGCCATAAATATGATATAATTATATATTGTTCCATTAAATACGATAAATTACATAGGGGGGTAAAGAATGAAAAGTTTGAGACTAATAAAAGTAATAGCGAGTTCATTATGTGTAGCTTCGTTATTAGCACTAAACCCAATAGGAGCGAGTGCAGAGTGGAAGAGCGATCCTAGAGGCTGGTGGTATACAGAAGGAAGTTCATGGGCTACAGGCTGGAGGCTAATTAATTCTAAATGGTATTATTTTGATTCTAAAGGCTACATGGCTAAAGATACAACAATTGATGGGTGTTATCTAAATGAAAGCGGTGCATGGACAGAACTTACAACAAGCGGAAACTTTAAATTTGATAAATCAACTGGAACAATAGTAGAATATACCGGTTCTGATAGCTCAGTCGTGATACCAAATAAAATTGATGGTACTGAGGTAAAACGTATAAGATTTACATCGGCATCTACCTGCAAAAACTTAACAAGCATAACAATACCAGACAGTACAACAGGTATAGAATCTATAGTATGTATGAATTGCAGTAACTTAACACACGTAGATATTCCAAGTAGTGTAAAACGTATAGATAGATATGCATTTAATGGATGTAGTAATTTACAAAGTATAACTATTCCAGATAGTGTGAAAATTATAAATGAATACGCCTTTAGTGGGTGTAAGAGTTTAAAAAGCATAATTATTCCAAATAGTGTGGAGTCTATTGGGCCTCAGTCATTTGCTGGATGTAGTGGTTTAACGACTTTAACCATTCCAAATAGTGTAACAAATATGGGGGATGCTATATTTAGGAATTGTATTAATTTAACAAACATAACAATTCCGGATAGTGTAAAAAGCATAGGCTATAGTGCATTTAGTGGTTGTAGCAGTTTAAGTAGCATAACAATACCAAATGGTATAACAATCATAAACGAGAATGAATTTCAAGGTTGTAGTAGTTTAACAAGCATAGTAATACCAAATGGTGTAACAAGTATACAAAGAAGTGCATTTGAAGGCTGCACAAATTTAACCAGCATAACTATTCCAAATAGTGTAACAAGCATAGCAACTCACCAAAAAATGCCTAATGGTATAGGAATTAATCCATTCTATGATTGTACAAATGCTACATTTTATGTAAAGAGTCAAACATTAAAACAGATTTTAATTAATTCTGGTGTAAGTGCAAGCAAAATCATAGTAAGTGCTTAGCCATAAATAATAAATCAAAAAAATAAATAGTTTTGTAGGGTAGTGCAAAAGCTACTCTATTTTTATAAGTAAAATCTATATCTTACCTTATTTTTTTATGTTTTTTCACAGTAAAGCTGACGCCACTAGATCTCCTTAGTATTTATTCAACAGTCTAATGATAATACAATTAATCCAGAAAAAATTAAACAAATATATTGCAAAAATAATTCTTCATAATAATTCTAAAAATATTAAAGGAATTTTAGCTGTAATTTTGAATTTAGAAAAATATTTTTATATATGAATACATTAAAAAACCGCCACTATAAATGTGACGTTTTGTAAATTGTTTATCTTTACTATATTTACAATACCATAAAACAATAAAAATGTCAATACTTGTAATTTGGTTGGTGAATTGGTATTAATTATTAGAGGTGATAATTTTATGGAACAAAAAAGTATGACTGCATTGATTAGTGCGTTTTCAAGAGCGTATCATTCTGTTAAAAACAAAGAGAAAGTTTTTGATGATTACTTAGCAAAGGATATTCTAACTCAAAATGAATATGAACAAATTTCAAGTAATATGTCAAAAGGAATTAAATTTTTCAACCCATCATTTGATGGTACACAAGATGAAGCGTTACGCTTTATCGTTGACAATCAGTTATCTCCAACTCCAATTGGTAGAGCAGCATTTACAGAAAAATCACTTGAAAATGCCGTAAAAATTGGTGCAAAACAATATTTGATTTTTGCCGCTGGGTATGACACCTTTGCATATCGTCAGCCTGACTGGGCAAGAAATATTCAGATATTTGAACTTGACCATCCTTTAACTGGTGAAGATAAGCAAAAGCGTATTCAAAAAGTAATGAAAGAAATACCTCCGAATTTACACTATATATCTATTGACTTTACAGAAAAGAATTGGGAAAGAAACATAATTAAATGCTCTCAATTTGAGCAAAGTAAAATAAGTTTTTGTAGTTTACTTGGCTTGAATTACTATTTAACTAAGAAAGATTTTGCATATGCAATTAATACTATTTCAAGCATTGTGCCGAAAGGTAGTAGCATTGTTTTTGATTATCAAGATGAAAACACATATACTTCTAAGGCAGGCGAAAGAGTTAAAAAGCAAATTGCACTAACTAATGCAACAAATGAAAAAATGCTTGCAAGTTATTCTTATTTAGAGTTGGAAAAACTATTGTCTGATAGTGATTTCTTAATTTATGAACATTTAACACCAGATGAAATAACGGAGCAGTATTTTAAAAAATATAATCAAGCGAATCCAGAACATCTTATAAGAGCATTTGATAATGTTAATTATTGCTTAGCAGTAAAAAAATAAAAGTGAAATTTAAGAAATAATTAATACGTTATTTTATTGAATTATGCATCAAATCTAAAACACATTATTCTAAACGGATGATGTGTTTTTTTTCAAAAAATAAAAAAGGAGAGAAGCTCATTAGTTGCACCCAAGATGCTAGCCTCAAAGGCAAGTGCTCATATTTTACAAAAGCATAAGTCTTATTTTTAGTTTGGATATGTTTGATAGTTTTTGTAAT
Organism: Clostridium sp. MF28; assembly: GCF_002969175.1. Classification (NCBI taxonomy): domain Bacteria; kingdom Bacillati; phylum Bacillota; class Clostridia; order Eubacteriales; family Clostridiaceae; genus Clostridium; species Clostridium sp. MF28. The sequence continues at coordinate 983,180 of NZ_CP014331.1, read as the reverse complement.
CAAAATATTTATGATTTTGATAAGTTACTACATAAATTTAGATTTAAAGTGGACATCTATATAGGGTTCCATATTGATAATAATACATATCAACTGTTTCAATTTCCTGAATAACAGCGATATTGAAATTTCATAAGTTTGAATATCATTGAGGAACCATATATATAAACATCTTAAGGATTAGACTTGTTAGATAAATATACTTACAAATTTGTTGGAACTTTAAGGTCTTATCTTTACCAGAAATTATAAATATATTTGTGGAGAAAACATTTGAAAATGAGCTGTTAAAGGTTCTTAGCGGTAGGTTGTTCCAGTTTAGCTTGTCAAACTGAAAGTTGGAGCATGCTAAACTGGATGCAACCTGCTGCCTAGAACCTTCAGCGATATTTTCATAGCTTTTCGGAATCAAATATTTATAATTTCGGCTTGTATATAACTGAGTTTATGGAAGCAAGAAAATTTTTGTGGTAAAAACTATTTACAAGATACTACAAAAGTGCTAGTATTTATTATTAATAAGAGCAAAGTGCACGTAACTCTTAAAAATTAAATATTTTCAGGCAATGAAAGGGAAAAGTATTATAGAGTACAGTTTTCAGAGAGGAAATGTCACCGACTGTAAGCATTTCTAAATATGACTATGAGAAAAACTACCCTGGAGCTATGGTTTATTAGCAGATTTTGTGAAATGCCATCGGTGAAAATCGTTAAAAATTTTAGAGAAGAATTGAGTTTATTTAATTCAATTTGGGTGGAACCACGGATATTATGCATTCGTCCCAAGGCTTGGGACGGGTGCTTTTTTTGTACAAAAATATATGAATTTAAAAAAGTATGAGACGCAATTTGGAATAAGTTGTGTTATCGATTATTAACCTATAGATATATCTAATGTTATAAAATCTTAAAGAAGGAGGTAACAAGTTTATGATAAATATAAAACTTAAAGATGGATCAATAAAAGAAATTGCAGATGAATCTAGTATTTATGATTTAGCAAATTCAATTAGTAAAAACTTAGCTAAAGTCGCAGTAGTGGGGGAAGTAAATGGGACATTAGTAGATTTAACTTACAAATTAAAAAATAATGATGAGGTAAATATTTTAACTTACGATGATGAAAAAGCAGTTGAAGTTATAAGACATTCTACTTCTCACGTTATGGCTCAAGCAGTTAAAAGAATTTATAAGGATTCAAAGCTTGCTATAGGACCTGCAATAAACAATGGTTTTTATTATGATTTTGATATTGAAAATTCATTATCCAATGAAGATTTAAATAAAATTGAAGCAGAAATGAATAAAATAATAAATGAAAATCTTAGCTTTGAAAGAATCGATATTTCTAGAGACGAAGCAATAAAATTAATGGAGGAAAAGGGAGAAACATATAAAGTAGAACTTATTAAGGATCTTCCTGAAGCTGAAAAGATATCTTTATATAAACAGGGCGATTATATAGACCTTTGCAGAGGGCCTCATATTCCATCAACAAAGTATATTAAGGCATTTAAACTATTAAGCGTTGCTGGAGCATATTGGAGAGGAAATGAAAAAAATAAGATGCTTCAAAGAGTTTATGGAGTTGCATTTTCTAGTAAGAAAGAATTAGAAGTGCATTTGCATAATTTAGAAGAAGCAAAGAAAAGGGATCATAGGAAATTAGGAAAAGAATTAAAATTATTTACTTTTGCAGAAGAAGGTCCAGGATTTCCATTTATGCTTCCTAAAGGAGTAATATTAAAAAATACCCTAATAGATTTTTGGAGAAAATTACATTACGAAGATGGTTATGTTGAAATTGAAACTCCAATAATGCTTAATAAGAAACTATGGGAGACTTCAGGGCATTGGTATCATTATAGAGAAAATATGTATACTTCAACAATTGATGAAGAAGAATTTGCTTTAAAGCCAATGAATTGCCCAGGTGGAATGTTAGTTTATAAATCAGAATCACATTCATATAGAGATTTTCCAATGAGAGTTGGAGAATTAGGACGAGTTCATAGACATGAGCTTTCTGGAGCACTCCATGGTCTTATGAGAGTAAGAGCATTCACACAAGACGATGCACATATATTTATGTTACCAGATCAAATAAAGTCAGAAATAAAAGGCGTTATTAATTTAATTGACAAGGTATATTCAAAATTTGGGTTTAAGTATAATTTAGAACTTTCTACAAGGCCAGAGGATTCAATGGGAAGTGATGAAGAATGGGAATTAGCAGAAAGCTCATTGAAAGGTGCCTTAGATGAATTAAATCTTGAATATAAAATAAATGAGGGTGACGGAGCTTTTTATGGGCCTAAAATAGATTTTCATCTTGAAGATAGCATAGGCAGAACTTGGCAATGTGGAACAATTCAGTTAGATTTTCAATTGCCTCAAAGGTTTGAATTAGAGTATGTAGGTAGTGATGGAGAAAGGCATAGACCAATAGTAATCCATAGAGTAGTATTTGGAAGTATAGAAAGATTTATAGGAATATTAATAGAACATTTTGCTGGAAAGTTTCCAACATGGCTTTCTCCAGTTCAGGTAAAAATACTTCCTATATCAAATAAATTTAATAGCTATTCAGAAAAGATTAAAGATAAATTAAGCTCAGAAGGTATAAGAGTTGAAATTGATCAGAAAGATGAAAAGATAGGTTACAAAATAAGAGAAGCCAGAAATGAAAGGGTTCCTTACATTATTATTGTTGGAGAAAAGGAAGAAGCAGAAAATAATATATCATTACGCAGCAGAAGTAATGGAGATGAGGGAACATTAAATTTAGAAGATTTAATAGAAAGAATAAATAATGAAGTTAAAAATAAAGCTCTATAATTAAGTAGAGATAATACTGAAATATTAAGATATTGAATTTAAGGAATAATTAAAGTAAACATCACTTTAATTATTCCTTTTAATATTTCTAATATAAAGCAACCTTCCATTTAGAAATTACTAGGGAAATCTTCTTAACATATAGGAACAAATATGCATTTAATTTCAGATAATATACACATAAATATAGTGTTAATTGTGTTTATGAAAACAAGATACTTTTAAATTCGGCTATTTTTTTATAATGTTGAAATATACTAAAAAATAATAGGGGAATTATCTACCTACTATTTTTCAAGGCACTTAATCATATACCCACCTCGAGCCATAGTGATTTCAGCAGAAAATAATCTATTCTCCAAATAGAATGTAACTGGCTTTTCGGTACTGACAAACTGGCACTTTTCTTTCGAACTTACACAATATTTTTCAATAGTATTGCAAATTGTCTGTGCAGATGGATAAGTTAAAGAATCATCCAAATCAACTAAAAAACTTTTTTTAGAGAGATTAAACATAGTGCTACATCCTTTCTTTTTATTGTTAATTATATGTTAGTTACCCATTCAACTAATTATAACATAATTAGCATAATATTACATTTGGTATGTCCTACATATATTGGTCTTCTTTAAAGAATATTTCATCTGATTCAACCATGCTATCAACGCCTATTTTCCCTAAAAATGTGCTAGTTCAAGGCTTGTTCTTTGAGGAATACGCATATGTTCAGGTTTTAGTCTGGTTATCTATGGATATTCAATTTGAGAATTATACTTATAGCTTGAAAAATCTGCTATATCAGAAAGGAAGGGTACTCTTTTGTGCAGTGTTACATTAGAGAATATGTTGCAGGCATTTCTTCATCATAAGTTGTTCTATTTTTGCTTGTCACGAGCTTGTCTCGGGAGCATGCTGAAATGGTGCAACTTATGATGTTAGAAAGCCTCAACTTATTCTCAGTAACCGAAACAACAGAGTGCCTGTCCTTTCGGTGAGTTATATGCATAATTTCAGGTCTAAGTTGTTTATCTATAGATACCTACATAAGAATTTAAAATATTATTTTAAATTTCTACAGTTTTTAATTTATTAAACAAGCAGTTATATATTATAATGTTATATATCACTTGATGAAGGAGAAGGAAAATATGTTTTTATTTGGCGGGAATAAATTAAAGGTAAGAAGCGAAGAAGATGAGGATGGAGTTAAAACTTTCGTGGAATACTATGGAATGAAGAAAAGCGATGAATTTAAAGTAAAGGTTTTAAATGAAATGATTGGAGAAAACCTTTGTTTAATAGTTTTAGACTCTAGAATGTTGTATTTTGGAAATCAAGTGGAGCATGAGGTTCCAGTTGAAGAAATAGTAGAGAATTTAGGAATTTCAAGAATAGCATATAAGAAGTTTGAAATAAAGAAGGTACCAGAAGTATCTATGTTTGGTATTAGCATAAAAAAGGGAACTAAAAAAACTGATAAAGATTATGTAATAGGATTTGTTGTAAATAAGTATAATTTTAAAAGAATTGAAGAATATGTAAATAGAATGAATCTATATTATTTCATAGATAACGCTGGACTTGGTGAAGAGGATTTATTGCAGAAGTTGAGTGAAAATTATGAAGAAATTGATGAAATGAGTAAGGAATTTTACTGTGAGATATTTAATAATAATTATATAAGTCAGTTAGTTATTTCATCAGAAAATGAGAACGCTATGGCAATAAAGGAAACGGTTGGCAGGTGCCATTCTGAGTTAAAATAAATAGTTTCACTCTAAGAAGAATGTATGCAAATTTTATTATTTATTAATTTGCCAGTGAATTCAACGTCTAATAGAATTAGCAAACATTCTTTTGCCTTGACAACACTATTAGATTATGGAATGATAATTAGATGTCGGAAAACTACTAATTGATTAATTATTTTACAAATGAAAAATTAGTTGAGATTAAAAAATGATATAAATATTATCTAGATTAAATATGAAGGAGGTATAGGAATACTTTTTTGATAGAATTATTTCTATGCGTTTTTTTGAAGCTTAACAAATTGCAAGTTTAATCTATATAATAGTAGCATACTGAAAATTTTTTAGAAAAGGTTAATGAGTAGTATGAAGAGAATAAATGAAGCTTTTAGTGATTATGAATCGGCTGGCAGCATAAATACTGCCGTTATACAATCCGTAGTCTTGCGTAAGAAAACTAAAGTGCTGGAAATGGAAATTAGTTCAGATAATTATATTGAACTAGGGGAAATTGAAAGTTTCAATAGTTTCATAAAAGATAAATTCGGATTAAATGATTCTAAAATTATTGTAAAGTATAGTGACGAGGTTGAAATAAGGCCTATAGAAAAAGAATTGAAAAATATCGTATATTCCTTATCTATGAAGTATCCTGCATTAAAGGCAGCGGTTAATAATAGTGACTATGAAATAGAAGGAAATACTATAAATTTTAATTTTAAAATTCCTGTAGCAGGTTTTTTAAAAACCATGGAATATGATAAGCAAATTAATAAAGCTATAAAGCATATGTACGGGAAACATTATAATATCAACTTTATTGACCAAATAGATAGCGAAGAATTAGTGAAAATTGCAGAAGATAAACGTGCTAATGAGATGAAAGTTATTAAAGAAATAAAAATTAACCAAAGCAATAATCCTCCTGAAGTACCTAAAGCTGAAGAAGGTAAGCCAGAGGTAAAAGCTGAGGGTGATGGCAAAAAGGCAAGTAATCCATTCTTGATTTTAGGGCGAAATGCTAATATTAAGGAAAACATAATTAAAATTAATGATATAACGCCTGATGAGGGAAGAGTAGCTTTAGAGGGTGAAATATCTAATTTAGAAGCAAAAGAATTAAGAAGTGGAAAGATGTTAATCTCCTTTGATTTATATGATGGATCAAATTCAATGACTTGCAAGATTTTTGCAAAGCCTACTGAGTATGATGAAGTATTTTCTAGAATAAAAAAGGCCAAGGGGCTTAGACTTGCTGGAAATGCAGGATATAGTAATTTCTCTCATGAAGTTGAACTTATTGCTAACACTGTTATTGAAACAAATGGAATAAAGAAGTATAAGAGACAGGATAATTCTGAGGTCAAGAGAGTAGAGCTTCACATGCATACTCAAATGAGCCAGATGGATGCCATGTCTAGCGCTAGTGATTTAATTAAGAGAGCTATGAGCTGGGGAATGAAGTCTATTGCTATAACTGATCATGGAGTGGTTCAGTCATTTCCAGAAGCACATAAATTGCTTGGAAGAGATAATCCAGATATGAAGGTCATATATGGAGTTGAAGCCTACCTAGCACCTGATAAAAAGCCATCTGTAACAAATGTTAGGGAAGAAAGTATTGATACAGTATACTGTGTTCTTGATTTAGAAACTACAGGTTTTTCTCCTCAGACAGAAAAGATTACTGAAATAGGAGTAATGAAAATTAAGGATGGCAAGGTTATAGATAAGTTCAGTACTTTTGTAAACCCTCAAAAGTCAATTCCTATGAGAGTTGTAGAGGTTACAAAGATAACTGATGATATGGTAAAAAATGCAGAAACTATTGATAAAGTTTTCCCTAAATTGCTTGAATTTATTGAAGGAAGTGTTTTAGTTGCCCACAATGCTGACTTTGATATTGGATTCTTAAAGCATAATGCGAAAGTTTTAGGCTATGAGTTTGATTTTACCTATATAGATACTTTAGGATTAGCGCAAGATGTATTCCCTGATTATAAATCTTATAAGCTAGGAAGAATTGCTAAGAATCTTGGAATAAAGGTTGAAGTTGCCCATAGAGCTTTAGATGATGTTGATACAACTGTTAAGGTATTTAACATAATGATTGAAAAGCTAAAAGAAAGAGGTGCACAAACTCTATCAGATATAGATTTATATGCAGCTGATGAAGAAGCTAAGAAAGTAGCATATAAAAAGGTTAAAACTCATCATGCAATAATACTAGCAAAAAATTACGTGGGGTTAAAGAACTTATATAAATTGGTATCATATTCTCATTTAGATTATTTTTATAAAAAGCCACGTATATTAAAGAGCATGTTTAAGAAATATTCTGAAGGTTTAATTATTGGAAGTGCTTGTAGTGAAGGGGAATTATATCAAGCGATACTTCTTGGAAAACCAGAAGAACAAATTGAGGAAATTGCTAATTTCTATGATTACTTAGAAATTCAGCCTTTAGGAAATAATGATTACTTAGTAAGACAGGAGCAAGTTCCAAGTAAAGAATATTTAAAAGAAATTAATAAAAAGATCGTAGAACTTGCAGAAAGATTAGGTAAGCCTGTAGTGGCTACTGGAGATGTTCACTTCCTAGATCCTGAAGATGAAATATACAGACGTATATTAGAAGCAGGACAGGGATTTAAGGATGCAGATAATCAAGCGCCATTATATTTAAGAACTACTGAAGAAATGCTTGATGAATTCTCTTATTTAGGAAGAACAAAAGCTTATGAAGTTGTAGTTACAAATACTAATATAGTAGCAGATATGTGTGAGCAAATAAGCCCAATTTCTCCTGAAAAATGTCCACCACATATAGAAGGCTGTGAGCAGACAATAAAAGATATAGCTTATGAAAAAGCCCATGAACTTTATGGAGATCCACTTCCAGAAATAGTTCAGGCGAGACTTGATAAAGAGCTGGATTCTATTATAAAAAATGGATTCTCAGTAATGTATATTATTGCTCAGAAGCTGGTATGGAAATCAAATGAAGATGGATACTTAGTAGGTTCCAGAGGATCTGTTGGTTCATCCTTCGTTGCAAATATGACTGGTATAACAGAAGTAAATGCGCTTCCACCTCATTATAGATGTCCTAAATGTAAGTATTCAGATTTTGAAGATTATGGAGTTTTAAACGGCTTTGACTTACCAGATAAAGTATGTCCTGTTTGTGGAGAAAAGCTTCATAAAGATGGAATAGATATACCATTTGAAACATTCCTAGGCTTTAATGGAGATAAAGAACCAGATATAGATTTAAACTTCTCAGGAGAATATCAGGCAAAAGCCCATAGATATACAGAAGTTATCTTTGGAAAGGGAACAACATTTAAAGCAGGGACTATAGGTACTATAGCAGAAAAAACAGCGTTTGGTTATGTTAAAAAATATTATGAAGAAAAGAATCTTCCAATAAACAAGGCCGAAACAATGAGAATTTCAGTAGGGTGTACTGGTATAAAGAGAACTACAGGTCAGCATCCAGGTGGAATTATAGTTGTACCAAAGGGAAGAGAAATATTTGAGTTCTGCCCTGTGCAGCATCCAGCTGATGACGCTAATTCTGATATTATAACAACACATTTTGATTATCACTCTATTGACCAAAATCTATTGAAGCTTGATATACTAGGGCACGATGACCCGACAGTTATAAGAATGCTTCAAGATATAACAGGGGTTGATCCACATGAGATTCCTATGGATGACAAGGATACTATGTCCCTATTCTTCTCAACAAAGGCTCTTGGGGTAACTCCAAATCAGATAAATTCAGAGGTAGGAACCTTTGGAATTCCTGAGTTTGGTACTAAGTTCGTAAGAGGAATGCTTGTGGATACAAAACCAAAGACTTTCTCAGACTTATTATGTATATCAGGACTTTCACATGGTACAGATGTATGGCTTGGAAATGCTAAGGACTTAATTGATAATGGAGTAATTACCAGCATAAGTGATGCGGTATGTACCAGAGATGATATCATGGTTTACTTAATTAGAAAAGGACTTCCACCTAATACCGCATTTAAAATAATGGAAACTGTTCGTAAAGGTAAAGCCTTAAAAGAACCTAAATTTCCAGAATATGAAGCTATGATGAGAGAACATGATGTGCCAGAATGGTATATAGAGTCTTGTAAAAAGATAAAATACATGTTCCCTAAAGCCCATGCAGCAGCTTATGTAATGATGGCATTTAGAATAGCATGGTTTAAAGTTCATATACCTCAGGCTTATTATGCAACATACTTTACTATAAGAGCAAAAGCCTTTGATGCAGAATTTATGATCTTTGGAAAAGAAAAGGTTAAAGCAAAGATGCAGGAAATTCAGGCTCTTGGAAATGATGCTGGTCCTAAAGATAAGGATATGTATGATGACCTTGAAATAGTTTTGGAAATGTATGAAAGAGGATTTAAATTCCTTCCAATTGATTTATATAAATCTAGTGCTACAAAATTCCAGCTAGAAGAAGATGGGATAAGACCACCAATAAACAGTATAGCAGGTATGGGAAATGTAGCGGCAGAAGGTATAGCAAGTGCTGCAAAGGAAAAGGAATTTAATTCTGTAGATGATGTAAAGAAACGTTCTAAGATTGGTAATGCTGCCATAGAGCTTCTTAGAAAATTTGATTGTTTAAATGGCCTTCCAGAAAGTGATCAAATGAGCTTCTTTGACGCAGTATAGATTATAATTCATACTCAACCGAAAGAGAGAATACTCTGTTTTTCGATTGCTAGAGAATAAAAGCTGATGATTTCTAACATTAGAAGTTGTACCAATTACTGTTTGTTCCCAATATAAAATTGTGACAAACAATAATTGAACAACTTCTAATGAAGAAATCTTACATCTTTATTCTCAATGCAATACTACAAAAAAGAGTAATCTCTCTTTCTAGTATGGGCTAAATTATAAGTGAAATTTAGATTGTCTAGTGAATTTGTACTTTTATTAGTATTTTAAAATTTGAACTAGCACATTTGGAACAACTTTTAATCTAAGAATCAGAACCATCAAATTCCTAATGAAACATTTCATATTATGACCCTTGTGGTTACAAAAGCATAATTCTTATTTCTAGTTAGGATATGTTTTATAGTGTAGATCTAACTTATAATTGGTTTATCTATAGTTTATAGCCAATCGAAAGGGATAATACTATGTTGTTTCGGTTGCTGGAGAATAAAAGCTGATGATTTCTAACATTAGAAGTTGTACCAATTACTGTTTGTTCCCAATATAAAATTGTGACAAACAATAATTGAACAACTTCTAATGAAGAAATCTTACATCTTTATTCTCAATGCAATGCTACAAAAAAGAGTAATCTCTCTTTCTAGTATGGTCTAAATTATAAGTAGAATTTAGGTTTTCTAGTGAATTTGTACTTTTATTTTATTAATATTTTAAAATTTGAACTTAAAAATTTATATAAAAAATAATATGAAAAAACACAGCCTACTGAGCATTGATGTAGGCTGTGTTTTTTTTTATATATTTGCTGTTAACTTAGTTATTATATATTTAAGTAACATAGATTATTTTCCATTATCTGTTGAGCCAACTTGATTGTTGCCTTTATCACGATTATTCTTGCCTTTCATCTTATCAACATTGCTCTTGTCATTCTTATTTCTGTTGTATTGAGAAGATCCCATTTTATATCACCACCTTACTTTTTATTTATTATTCGCGGAAAGAGTTTGTGATATTCATATTGAGATCAGTTTTTGTAATTATATTCACTTCCAGAGCTGGTAAACTCAATAAAGTCATCTGATAGTATGTCGCTTATCAGCCATGTGCTCCCAAGAAATATTTTACTTGAAGACGATACTATTAAACTCACTTCTTTTATAAATTGAGTTTGCAAAACAATTTGACACTAGAAATGGCGGTTTTTATTATTTCTAAAGTGCTTATAAATTTAAATTGATATTTAAGTGAATTGGATTTTTATTACAAGCTATATAGTGCCTAAATATTTTAGGATTGGGAGTTGAGTATATGGATTAAAAAGAAATTAAAATAAATAGCAGAATGAAAAGGACACAATAAAAATAGATGTGTGGGAAGTATTTGAAATCTAAGCAAGAATAAATTGGAAAGGGAAACATGATATGGTAGATTTTATTCAAAAAAGTATAGAAAATTGGATATGATGAATAAAAGCATGCAATTAATGTTTGCAGTTCCATTATGTGGGGTGCTATAATTACTTAGTATCGATATTATAAATATAGTAAATGGCATAGTTTGTTTTTAGTGCATAACTAATTATGTATTAGCAGATATGCAAACGGAGGGGTAATAATGTTTTGTAAAAATTGTGGAAGTGAAATTTTAGATGGAGATAGGTTTTGTGGATCTTGTGGATGCCAACAATTTGAAAATGATATGCGAAAAGAAACATTCACAACAGTAAAACCAATTGATAGTGGAATAATAAAAGTATTTAAAAATTACTTTATTAAACCAGTATCTTTTTTTAGTGAGTTAAAAGATGAAGAGTTATTAAAATCATCAATTGCTTTACTTTTAGGACTACCTATTATTCAGGGATTATTAAATATTTTATATGTTTCAGCTATTATTAATTCAATATTCAGTATGGTAAAAAAGTTACCTACGATTTTAGCAAGTGCAAAAATAATATCAGAGCAAGAAGCTTTGAAAGCATCACAACAACTTATGATGTCTAATGAAATATTGGATGCCAAAAATAAAATTAATGCATTTATTGACAATAAGGATATATTTATAAATGGCTTTATTCAAGTATTTGTAATAATTATTTTGACAGCTATAATATTAGCAATATTAAATGCAATAGTATTGAAGAGTAAGATAAAACCAACAGATATACTATTTATATCAACTTCATCATATATACCATTAGTAATTTCAATGGCATTAGCAAGTATAGTTACGTTAGTTAGCATTATTTTTGGATTACTTATAATTGGATCAGGGTATATATTATCATTTATTACTTTGTATAGCGGAATAAAACAAATTAGCGAAGAAAAAAATGATAAGGTATTTATAATAATGATAATATTATTCATTTCATGTTCTGCTATATTAGCATTATTTATTACAAGTCAAATAGAATCATCGTTGATATCAACAATTAATATATTTAATTCTTTTAAAAATATCATTTAAGAATTAAGTATATAAATAATTCAAGGAGTTAGTTTATGAAATATTGTAAAAAATGTGGAAATGAAGTAAGCGATAATATAAAATTTTGTCCAAAGTGTGGAGAGCTCATTAATTCAAATAATACACCTAATAATATAGTCAATAAAAAAAGGAAGATTGGCTTAAAAATTGCATTAATTAGCGTAATATTGATATTAATATTTTCAGTATCAGCAGGGGTAGCATATATTAAACAAAATGCATCTCATAAAGATGATGCAACTAAAAATATGGAAATATTAAACGTAGATATTGATAAGTACCCTGAAGTAACAGCTTCAATAAAAATTAATAATTATGCAAATAAGATTAATGTTAAAAATATTACAATAAAAGAAAATGATGCGTTTCAGAAAGATTTAAAATTATCTGATGGAGTAAATGATAATGAATATGCAATATCATACAAGACTTCAGACGAATCTACTAGCAGTGAAAAAAATATTAAAATAGCTTGTACATTAGATAATGATGAAGTTACAGCAGAGTATAGTTATACACCACCAGAAAAAAAGCAAACAGTGGATAAAAAATCTAACTCTTCTAATTCAGTTAACACATACGATAATAATGAGATAAAGGTCAAAAACTCAATAGAAGATTATGAAAGTGCATATATAAGAATGATTAACTCAAAGAATATTGACTATATTAAAGGATCAATAGATTTAAGTGGAGGTTTAATAAGTGAGTTTACTTCACTTATTAAAAATTATTCAGAACAGCAAATAGAAGAGGAACTAGTAAGTCATAAGATAGAAGATATAAAAAAAATAAGCAATTCTGAATATCAAGTAACTGTATATGAAAAATATTATATATCATATGGGAAAAATAAAACCTCATCATATACTGATTTTAGAGATACTTATGTGGTTAGATCAACTGCTTCAGATTTTAAAGTATATTCTATAAAAGATGTAGTGCAAATTAGTAGCAAAACAAATCCTTAATATACTTTAAACAATAATTAACACGTAACAATAGAGAGGTGAGAAAATGAAATTTTGTACTAAATGTGGAAATCCAATTGAACCAAACGTTAAGTTTTGCAAAAAATGTGGAAACCCAATTAAAAACTTAGATATAGATAATGAAGATATAAATAAAAGTAAAATTGATTTATCAAAAAAAATAAATAATAATGTAAATAATACTATAGATTTTTCTAAGGAAAATATAAATGAATCTATAACTGAACCTATTATTATACCTGCTAATGAATCATTGCAGAAAAATGAAAATGTTGAGAAAGAAAGAACTATGCATATTAATACTAGAGCAACTGAATACGAAAAATTTGAGCATAACAATGATACAGGTAACAATTCATCAAAAAATGGACATAAGAGAAGTAGAAAACCATTTTTTTCTGGAATGGCACCTAAAATCGCAGCAGCGGTTATATTAATAGTAGCAATTTGCATAGCTGTATTCTTCAATAGAATAGAAGGGGAATACTACATAATTAAAGCTAATGATACATCAATAAGTGCTAATGAAAAATTTCAATATGCTGTTAAGGCTGCAAAGGTATTAAAATCTAATACTACTAAAGACTTATTAAAAGCTAGTATTGTAGAAATTGCTAAGAATGATGTTGAATTAGCAGAAGAAGATTTAAATCAAGTATCAAGCATGATATCACAAGGAGACTATCAAAGTATTGCAATAGGTATAAAGGATAAAAAAATAGACAAGCTTTACAAAGATGGAAAATACCAAGATGCAGTAGCCGAGTTTAGTGAAATAGATAAACTTGGGGGAAACTTTAAAGATAATAAAAATTATGAAGATATTATGTTAAATGTAATTTCAAAAATAACTAATACTCCTCTTGCAAATACAAAAGCCTTACTTATGGAAGATAGGCAAATATGTTTTGATAACTTTGATGATGATCCTTTTGATGAAATAATAGAATTAAAAGGAAATGGAAAATACTCATATAATTCAGGATATAAATTAAATTTATATAAAATAAAAAATGGGCAATATAAATTAGTTGACAGCTTTACAATGGATCATGCATGGAATCAAACAATGCAGGGAGCATATAATTATGCTGATAATAAAAAAGGAGTATTTATCGGCTATTCAAATAATTCAAGCAATTCAGGTACAAGTGTTTTTGGAGTTGATAATGAAAAACTGCAATTAAAGGGAACTGTATTGGGGAACAAAGATACAAAGCCTGATGATGTAGATAATGACGGAATATATGAAATTGTATCAAATAGTACAAGCTTGGTGACATCAAATAACAAGGATAATACGAAATGGTACAAAGTATATGAAGATGGAAGAACTCCGACAGAAGTAAATGCAGGTGGGGGAGAAAAAGCTACCCAGAGTTCAAAATCTTCAAATGACTATATTTTAAAAGATAGCGATAAGACATATTTAATGGAAGATGATCTGAAGAATTTAACGAAGGATCAACTTGGGCTTGCAAGAAATGAAATATTTGCACGTCATGGATATGTATTTACTAATGATGAATATAAAAAATATTTTTCATCAAAAAGCTGGTATGTTCCAAATCCAAATTACGATGGAAGTGATTCTACTTTAAATGAATATGAAATAGCTAATTATAAAGTATTACAAGCATGGGAGCAAAAGAAATAGATGAATAAAATTTTATCAGGAGTTTTATCAATTTTAATATTTATAACTTTGTCTGGATGTAATTCAAATATAGAGAAAAAGGAAGTTAATAATACCCAAGAAGTTGAAAAAAGTGATGCTATAGAAACTGAAAATAAAACAGTGGATAATAGTGATGCACCAAAAGAAGATAATGATTCCTCAAATAATGTGGAAGAGCAAACGGTTGTAAATAAAAAAATAGTAGTCATTGATCCAGGACATTCTTCTAATGGAAATAAGGGAATGGAGAAACAGTCTCCAGATTCTGATGTAATGAAAATAAAAGATCCAGGTGGAGCGGAAGGAATTTCTACAAAAACGCCAGAATATATTGTTGCTATGAGTGTATCTAAAAAATTAAAAACTTTGTTAGAACAACACAATGTTACAGTTATAATGACAAAAACACAAGATTCTGAAAGCCCAGGCAATATTGAAAGGGCAGAGGTTGGAAATAATAACAATGCTGATTTAGCTATAAGAATACACTGTGATTCTGCGGATTCTCAAAGTGCTAGGGGAACATCTATGTTAATTCCAGCTCCAATAGGATATGCAAAAGATATTAGTGCAATAAGTAAAGTATATGGTAAAACAATACTGCAAGATTTAGTTTCTACCGTAGGAATGCCTGATAGAGGTGTAGTTGAGAGATCAGATTTAACTGGATTTAATTGGTCAAAAGTTCCTGTGGTACTAGTTGAAATGGGGTTTATGTCTAATGAAAAAGAGGATCAGCTTTTGAATGAAGACAGTTACCAAGAAAAACTGGCAGAAGGACTTAGCAAGGGTATATTAGAATCATTGCATTCAAATTAAATTTAGAAACTTAATTGAAAATATATAAATGTTTTTGAGGATTAAGAAAATTCCACGAAACATTTATATATTTTCTTTTTATATAAAATAAATTTATACATGCAATATACTGAGAAGGTAATCCACATTTATTTGTTTAATTTTATCATTATAAACATTTAGATCATTATTTAGTTGTTCCAATTCGATTTTAAGTTCTTTTATTTTAGTAATAATGATATCTCCGAGATCTGGATCTAAAGGGGCTTTATTAAGGAGATTATCTATTTGATCTACCGTTCCATTTGAATTTTCACATCTGCTTCCATTGGAATTCTTAAATAGCTACTTTCATTTTATTACCTCATTTTTATCGTAGATGTCTTGAAGTTATACTGGTTAGGGAAAAGCTTAAATTAGTATTTATAGTGACCTATTTCCATGGCTGTATAATATATTTTGCCATAATATTCACTAGGCAATTCATTATTTCTGTATAAAGAATATGCTTCCCTACACAGTTTACTAACACCATCTTTGTTTCCAGTATCTTCATAGGATTTAATCATTTCTTGAATAATTCGATTGCAATATTCTTCTGTATTCTCCATGTTAATCTCCTTGCAAATAATATTATTAATAATGAGTATTTAAATAATTTGCTATTTCTTCAATAAGTTCATTTCCATCTAAATCCAAAGCCATGATTGAGCAGCCAATCATGTGATCCCAAGAAATATTTATTCTTGTATTGTTTATAATAATATCTTGAAATTCTTCAAAGATGGGATTTCCATAAAAATCTGATAATTTAATTTCATACCTTTCTTTAAGGCGTTGTATGATTTTATTTATATATAACTCATCATCAAATAAATCAAAAATATTGAGTTCAGAAGAAGATTTACGAATTCTTCCTATCATTAACTAAACACCTACCTTATATAATATGAGCATAATAAAGAAAATTACATGCATTTAAATTACTAATCAAAATTACAGATGCCTATTCTAAGATCTAATAAATATCTTGAAACGTTTAACTCACGAGCAACTTCGTCTAATGTTTTTCCTATTAATATATCTTTAGATATAAATGGGATTTCAAATAAAGATGAAAATATATCAGCTTCTTTTTCAAATTTATTAACATTGAAGAAAGTCTTTGTTTTTAGATAAGTGCAGTTATATTTTTTATGAAGGATAGCATGTCCTAATTCGTGCTCACATGTTATTCTCTTACACTCAGGAGTAAGATTTTGGTTTATTGTTATAATTCTATTTCTCATCACATATTGATAAATCCCGTTTATTTCAGGATGAAGATCTAGTTCTCTATATGTTATTTTTTCTAATTTACATAATTCATAAACATCTGTAGTGTTATATTTTTTAACTAATTTTGAAAATAATCCCTCGATAAAATGCAAAAAAGTCACCCCCGTAATAGTTACCATAGTAAAGTAGTACAAATACAGAAGGCTTAAAATGCATTCTGTACCTGCTTTGTAATAATTCTAAAGTTATATATGCATAGGAATATCTATAATTTAACCAATATCTTAGATGAAAAAATCTCATTCTTATCTATTTCTTATATTTATTAGGTGAAATGAATTTATTTGCAGCATAGCTGCGTTTTTTTAAAGGTGTATACTTTTTATTTGCAATCTTTGCTTGACGTATTCCAGAAGATAAGGCTTCTATTAAACTTTCAATAGCTTCAGGTGACATCGGATTTCCTGAAAGCATAAGCCCTTCACCATTTAGTAAATCTTCTTTTAATGCTTCAATTCTTTTTGCAATGTCTCTTTCATCTTTCTTAGATAAAACAGTATTAGTTGCATCTGGAATTTCTACAGGTGTTTCGCCATCATTTATATAACCAGCAGCGGCCATAAGGTCAGCATAAGTGACACCATTGTGTGCAACAGAAGCAATTTTTTGTAATGTGCTAGGCGCTGGTGGACAAGAATTTTTATTGTTTATAATTCTTGATAACGTGCTAGAGCTTATTTTGCATTGACTAGCAAAGTTGTTTAAAGAAATATCACCTTGTGCTTCTTTTATTAAACTACTAAGTAATTCGGCATTAAACATATAATCAACTCCTTTAAGTGATAAGTAAGAGTGCAAATTTATTATTAACATCCAACGAACGGATGTGCGTACATATATTATATTAATTTTAAATAATTTATTGCGTAAATGCAATGATAAGTAAAAAAATAGTAAAAAAAGTGTTGCGCTTAAGAAACAGTGGGATTATAATATTGCGTGTAAGGAATATTGCATAAGGAGAATTGGAGGTTAATATATGAATACAACAAAAGAATCAGTTAAAAAATTTGTTAATGAGCAGTTTGATGGTAACTTCAATAAATGTGCTCGGAATCTTGATTTAGCACCAAGTACCATATGGCGAATAGCAAATGGAAATAGTAAAGCAGGAATAAAGGTTATTACAAATATAATTAAGTATTGCGATGATAAAAAAATTAATTACAGAAAGTATATATTTTTAAGTTAACAGCTTATAACTATTAATTATTAAAGATAAAATTACATTAATTTTGATTAAAAGTTTATACTTGTGTTTCATGCTCGTTTTATATAGGAGCGCATTTTGTAAGATGAAAAGTTGCTATTGTGCTATGCACCTTTTCATAGGTGAATCGATCTTAGTTACAGTATAGCTGCTTTTTTATAAGATGAAAAGTTGTTATTGTGCAATGCACCTTTTCATAGGCGAATTGATCTTAGTTACAGTGTAGTTGCTTTTTTTACAAGGTGAAAAATTCCTGATTGTGCTTTGCACTTTTTCAAAAGGTGGAAATGATTTTAGTTGCAGCATAGCTGCTTCTTTTAAAAGGTGAATTGTTCTTGGTTGTGCTACGCACTTTTTTTAAAGTGTTTAATTTTTTAAACCAAGTGTTGCGTGGGACGAACAGATAACTAATTATAGTTATGTACAGTTTTCAAATTTTTAAACATGTAGATAAAAATAAAATCATTAGACTTGATGATTTTAGTGGAAATTAATTTTAATTTAGAGTGTTTCATTGAGAGGTGAAGGGAATGGATAAATTACAATGGCTTAAGGAAAGGCAAAAGGGAATTGGAGGTTCTGATGTTGGAGCTATTATGGGAGTTAACAAATGGAAAAGTCCTTTTGAAGTTTATGTGGACAAGACAGAAGAAATAAGAGAAGTGAAGGAGTCTGGTGAATCATCTTACTTTGGGAATACCTTAGAGGAAGTTGTGGCAAGAGAATTTTCAATAAGGAGTGGCAAGAAGGTAAGGAAGGATAAAAGGCAGTTAGTTCATAAGACTCATGAATTCATGATGGGTAATATTGATAGAAGAATTGTTGGTGAAAATTCGCTGCTGGAATGTACAACGGTGAATGCCTTTAGAGCAAAGGAATGGGATGGTGAAGAAATTCCACCTAGTCACATACTTCAATGTCAGCATTATATGGAGGTCTTGGGTGCTGATACTTGTTATATAGCGGCATTAATAGGTGGACAAAGGTTTGTGTATAAAGAGATTAAACGTGATGAAGAATTAATTTCTATGATAGTTGAAGCTGAAAAAGATTTTTGGCTTAATCATGTTCAAAAAAGAATTCCACCAAAGCTTGATGGAAGTGAAGCTGCTAGTAAATATTTAAGCAAGACTTTTAAGAGTATAGATAAAACTTTAGAAGTTAGCTTGAAGGCAGAATATAAGGACAAGATAAATGAATATTTAAACATAAAAAATCAAATGAAGGTTCTAGATGAATCTCTTAAAGTTATAGAAAACAATCTAAAAAATCAGATTGGAAATGCTGAAAAAGGAATTGTGGAAAAGTTCCAAGTAATTTGGAAGGGAGTAACTTCAAACAGAATAGATAGTAAAGTTTTAAAAGAAAAATATCCTGAGATTTATAAAGAGGTTTGCAAACAGTCTATGAGCAGAAGATTTGAAATTAAGGAGATTTCTAGTTAGTTAATGATAAAACATATTAAGCTAATTATTCATCTAAATAAAGAGAGGGTGTTGTGTTTATGGCAACTAATAGCAGCTTAAAAAATCAATTGATTGAAAAAGAGCAAAGCACAGTAAATGTTCAAGAAACTATATTTAAAAATTTAATAAATAGTGATGAGATAAAGTCAAAGTTTACAGAAGTTTTAAAAGATAAAGCTTTTGAGTATATAAATTCAATAATAAATTTAGTTAAGGAAACTCCTATACCTAATGCCATAGGAGCAAGCGATTCACACCAAAGCGCAGATTTGGGTTCTCTGCTTATTGAATGTGAGCCTAGATCAATAATTGATGCATGTATGATTTCAGCTTCCTTAGATTTATCTATCGATAAAAATTTGGAGTATGTCTGGATTATTCCTTATAAAAAGAAAGCAAGTTTTCAGCTTGGATATAAGGGATATATTCAATTATTACTTAGAACTGGGGAGTATAAAGCCATAAATGTAATTGAAGTTTATGAAGGGCAGCTAAAATCATGGAATCCATTAACTGAAGAATTTGATATAGATGTTTCAGCTAAAAAGTCAAATGCAGTTATAGGGTATGCAGGATATTTTGAGATGGTAAATGGATTTAGAAAATATGTTTATTGGAGCAAAGATAATATGGATACATTTAAGAATAATTCCTTTAAGGGAGATCCAAGATGGAATAATGATTATAAGGCTATGGCTAAAAGAACAGTAATAAGAAATATGCTTTCAAAATGGGGAAGGTTAAGTGATGAAATGCAAAGGGCGTATTTAGAAGACATTAATACAGATAAATTTATTCAGAGAAATTAAATTATTGAGAGGGCTAATGCCCTCATGGAGCTGATTGGAAAGGCTTAAAGTATTTCTTTTAGAGGAGTGTGAGAAACATGTCAGATATTAAATGGATTAAGTTATCTACTAACATGCATGATGATGAAAAGATGAAATTAGTGGATGCAATGCCAGAGAGAGATACTATTCATTATTTATGGATAAGATTACTTATACAAGCTGGCAAAACTAATGCTAATGGACTTATATATCTAAATGAGAATATCCCATATACTGATGAAATGTTATCTACAATATTCTCAAGGCCTCTAGCTTCTATAAGACTTGCACTTAAAGTATTATCAGAATTTCAAATGATCGAGATAGCTGATAATAACGTAATCAGAATAGTGAATTGGGAAAGACACCAAAATGTTGAGGGAATGGACAGAGTTAGAGATCAAAATAGAAAAAGAGTTCAAAACCATAGAGAAAAGAAAAAACAACTTGAAGCTGTAGTTAATGAAAGTGAGGAAACTAGTGTTGAAATTGAAGAACATAGCTGTGCTGAAAGTAAAGAATATAGCATTGAAGTTACAAATGATATGTGTAACATTACAAAAAAATCTTGTAACGTTACAGATGATAAAAGTAACGTTACTGTAACGGTGCAGAATAAGAGAGAGAATAAGAACAAGATTAAGAATGAGAATAATAAAGATAGAGAGATAAAGAAAGAAGATGATATAAATTCTAAATCTATTGAACTTGCTAAGTATTGTGAACTAATAGCTGGAATACCTAATGTTCTTAATTTAGGCGCACTTAAGTTAGCTATAGGGGTGCATGGTCAAGAATATGTAAAGATGGCTATAGATATAGCATTAAAAGCTAATAAACCTAATATGACCTACATTGATGGCATATTGAAAAATTGGAGAAGAGAAGGATATCCAGATGACAAGGAGGTAGAGAAAAATGTCAATAGAAGCTATGGAAAGAATAGTAACCCAGATAAAAACAAATTTGCAGGATTCAAACCAAAGGAACCACGAAGCCTTACTGGTGAGCAGCGAAAAAAAGCTGAAGAAAACCTCATATAAGTGTGATAAATGCTGTGATACTGGGTGGGTACTTATTCCACAAGAAAATAGGCAACCACTTGCAGTTAGCTGTGAGTGTAGAGAAATTGAGAAGGTAAAAAATGAATGGAAGAATTCAGGAATTAATGTTGAAATGACAAAGCATACTTTTGCTAATTTTAAGGTGTGGAATAGAGCATCAGAAAGAGCAAAGGATACATCAGCAGCTTATTGCACTAATTTTGATGAAATTAGAAATAGAAGAAGAAATAGCATTCTACTTTGTGGTCAGGTAGGAAGTGGCAAAACTCATCTCAGTGTTGCCATTGGATTAAATTTGTTAAAGCAGAAGATTAAAGTTGTGTACATGCCTTATAGAGATGTAATTACTAAGATTAAACAAAACATCCTTGACCAAGAATATTATGTTAATACTATCTCAAAGTATAAGCTATGTGAAGTTTTACTTATTGATGATCTCTTTAAGGGCAAGATCAATGAAAGTGATATAAACATAGTCTTTGAAATCATTAATTATAGATATTTAAACTTTCTGCCAATCATAGTAAGCAGTGAATTTAGCATTGAAAGATTACTAAACTTTGATGAAGCTGTTGGCTCAAGAATTTATGAGATGAGTAAGGACTATGTGGTGGAAATTGAGAAAGACATACACAATAACTTTAGATTAAAATAAGTTCAGCACAAAATATATATATCCCACTTTAAAACTAAACTTAAGTGGAAACTTACCGAAATCATAAATATTTTGATTCCGAAAAGCTATGAAAATATCGCTGAAGGTTCTAAGCAGCAGGTTGTATCCACTTTAGCATGCTCCAACTTTCAGTTTGACAAGCTAAAATAGAACAACCTATAGCTAAGAACCTTTAACAGCTCATTTTCAAATGTTTTCTCCACAAATATATTTATGATTTCTAGTGAAGATACGAACTTAAAGTTTTAGCAACTTTGTAAATATGTTTATCTATAATTATAGATTAAGATAAATTCAATACACAACAACTATGGGGTTAAATAGTTCAAAATTTTGACTAGAAATTAAGAAAATTTAAGGAGTGTTTAGATATGGATAAAAAAGCTATTGAGGAAATTATCAATGAAAATATAAAGCTTACTGGAGAGAACATTAAGCTCGGTTATAAGGCACATTCAAAAAAATAATCAGTCCATCTACCAAGCCTATTTCCCATCATGCTACATCAGTAGATTGCCCTAATAGGCCCGCTATGAGACCAATCTACTTCCTTGCCTGATGAAAAATAATCATGGCATTTTGGATTTGTTATTTTCTCTCATGTGCCTGAAAATCTAATTTTAGAAAAGAAAATAAAGATATTAGAAGAAAAGACAAGAGTAATTCAAGGCAAGAAATCATCACAATATATTGTGGTTATGATGGCTTAATAAATATATAAAATTTGAGATATACAAGAAATGATTTAATCATATAAAAGAAAATAATTTTGTAGAGGAGAATGTAAAAATGAAAGCATCAGGAATAGTGAGAAAGCTAGATCCACTTGGAAGGATTGTAATACCAAAAGAAATAAGAAATGTACTAGGAATTAATGATGGAGATTCTATGGAAATAATTAAGGTTGATAATGAGGTAGTTGTTAGGAAATACAGTAAAGGCTGCATCTTTTGTGGAAATGATAAAGGTATTTCAAAATTTAGAGATGCACTTGTCTGTAGTGAGTGCAAAAAGGCGTTAGGTCAAGATTAAATCTATAAAAAGGGGATAAACAAAAATGGAGAGTTTACGAATTTTTAAAGATGAAAGATTTGGAGAAATAAGATGGTTAAAAATTAATAATAAGGATTATGCAGTTGGGATTGATATAGCAAAAGCTTTGGGATATAAAAACCCAAGAGATGCAATTTTAAGGCATTGCAAGGGTGTCGTGAAACACGACATAGGGGTAGTTACTGGAAAGAGGAGAGATGGAACAGATGTTATTCAAAATATAGAAATGAGTGTCATTCCTGAAGGGGATATTTACAGGTTAGCAGCCAAATCAGAATTGCCTGGAGCAGAGAAATTTGAAGCATGGATTTTTGATGAAGTATTGCCTAGCATACGAAAAACAGGAATGTACGCTACAGATGAATTATTAGATAATCCTGATTTACTTATTGCTGCAGCGACTAAGTTAAAAGAAGAGAGAAAAGCAAGGCTGGAAGCCGAAAATAAGGTGAAGATATTAGAGCCTAAAGGACAATTTTATGATGATGTTGCAGGATCTAAAGATAGCATTGAAGTGGGACATGTTGCAAAGGTCCTTGCTATAAGAGGAATGGGAAGAAACAATTTATTCTCACTCTTAAGAGAAAAGAAAGTTTTGGATAAAAACAATATTCCGTATCAACAGTTTGTAGACTTAGGATATTTTAGAGTATTAGAGCAAAAATACACAGTACCTAGTGGTGAAACAAAGATAAACATTAAGACAATGGTATTTCAAAAAGGAATAGAGTTTATAAGAAGAAAAATTGGGGAGTAATAAAATATTGATTGAAATTAAGTGAATATTAAAAATTAGTAATCTGGTACTGTTAATCACTTTGAACTAATAGTATAAAAAATGCTGTTGCATGGTTTGTATTAGACCTACAATAGCATTTTTTATGAGTTTCAGTTTAATTAGCACTTAAGTTATTTTATTCAAATGTCTATATTCTTTTGGAGTAACTCCTGTGAACCTTTTAAAAATGGTTGAAAAGTAGCTTTGAGCTCCAAAATTCAGAAGTGTACATATTTCAGATAAGGAATTATCAGTTAAAATCAATAATTTCTTTGCCTCTTCAATCCGTTCTTTTTGAATATAGTTACTTATTGTCATTCCTACTTCTTTCTTAAACAATCCTGATAGATAATTAGGATTCAAATTAACGGCTTTTGACAATTGTGAAAGTGTAATATCTTCATATATATGGCTGAAAATAAAGTTTTGACATTTAGTTATATATTTTGAATATCGTGGTTTATTTTTAGCAATATAAGACATGTTTGTAAAATCTAAAAACATTTTCAATCTTAAATCTTGAACATCTTGAACGTTTTTTAACTCTTCCATATGTTGTGTATATTGAACACTAAGAGCATAAGCAACTTCAGAATTAACGCCACCATCAATAGCAGCACGATAGGCTATTGTACAAGCATATATAAATTCGTTTTTAAAATGGCGTAAAGGGCTTCGTTTTGATAAAGTTCCCTTTTCTCCACTTGGCGGACTGTACAGGAAATCTAATAGCTTATTTTGGTCACCTTCTTTAATAAGAAGAAACAATAATTGCTCATACTTATAAGGAATATGGAACGTATTATTCTTACGAGTTTCAGATAAAGTTAAGTTCAAAAGATTGTGCATTTGAGGGATGTTATGTTCTAATGTAGAATTTTTTTCCTTTATGGTATCTATATCAAGCTTGGTTTTATATATGGAGTAATATAACACCAAGCTGAAGTTTAATAATGTACTAGTGTTTATCACGGGAAGTTGATTATAGTAATTGAAAAATTTCTTTTTATATGTAATTGGAAGGTTAAAATCAGAAATTAATTCGTCAATAGTTTCTAATGTAAGATTAGATGATAAAGATGGACCTACTATGAAGGTACCTATAAAGCTTTTATAGTCTTTTATTGAGATATAAAAAAAAGTTTCATAGAAGCTATTAATTTTTAAAATAGGAAAATTATAAATCTCATTATTCTCAATTAAACTATTGAATACATCGGTCTTACATGGAAATACAGGATTATGTACAAATCTTTCTGCGGATTCAAATAAAACATCTCCATTTTTGTCTAAGAAATGAATAGGTAACATGAAAGTTTTAGACATTATGTCACATACAAATTGTATATCTTCTTTTTCTAGAATATTTTCTAATTTATTAGTCATAATTAACTCCTTAGAATCATTAACAAACCTAAATAAAGTTGTTTTTCATAATAGATTAAAGATTATTGGCATGTTAAGTGAGAAAAATTTTAAATTAAGCTTGAATACCTTTAATTAACAATAGCTACAAAGGGAAGCTAAATATAATAATTATATAATATAAATAATAAAAAGTATGAAAAAAACTAAAAAAATATGAAAAAAATATAAAAGAAATTTGTTGAAAAATTATAAAATAGAAACGCTGAAATTAGCTTATATCCATATAAGAAATAAATTTAAATGAGAATTATTATAAGCATAGTAGATTATTGAACAAGTAATATTCTTGTATTTACAATTAAATCTTGCAAGGTTTAATTTTTATAGATTCATTTCAAAGCTATTGTGATATTAGAGTCACTCACAGACTTAAGTAATGCAATAAGTTATTAGCTATAGATATGCTCTACTATAGTATTACTGGAAAAAAACATTAGATATAAGTTTAAAAGAAAAAGACATCTTGTAAATTTGAAAGGAGACCATATATGGGTTTGTTTAGAATATCAAAAGATATAGGAATAGATTTAGGAACGGCAAATACTTTAGTTTATTTAAAGGGAAAAGGTATAGTTTTAAGAGAGCCTTCAGTTGTCGCAATTAACAGTGGTACAAAGAAGGTTCTAGCAGTTGGGGAAGAAGCAAAAAAAATGATAGGTAGAACGCCTGGAAATATAGTTGTTATTAGACCTTTAAAAGATGGTGTGATTTCAGATTTTGATGTAACTCAAACCATGATAAAAATGTTTATTCAAAAAATAATAAATAAAAGTGCCTTTGTATCTCCAAGGATAATTGCATGTTACCCATCTGGAGTCACAGAAGTAGAGAAAATGGCAATAGACGATGCTACTAAGCAGGCTGGAGCAAGAGAAGTTGTTTTGATGGAAGAAGCCATGGCTGCTGCAATTGGAGCGGGACTTCCAGTAGATGAGCCAAAGGGAAGTATGATAGTTGATATAGGCGGTGGTACTACTGAGGTTGCGGTAATATCTATAGATGGAATAGTTACAAGTAATTCTTTAAGAATAGCAGGTGATGAAATGGACCAAGCAATTATTAGCTATATCAAAAAAGAATGTGATCTATTTATTGGAGAAAGGACTGCTGAGGCTATTAAGATGACCTTAGGTTCAGCGTTCAAAACTGCTGATCGAGAAAAGAGTATGGAGATAAAGGGTAGAGATTTGATATCAGGTCTTCCTAAAACTATTTCTGTAACAGAAACACAAATTATAGAGGCTTTGGCAGAACCAGTGGAAGCTATTATAAGTACTATCAAAAGAACAGTGGAGAAGACTCCGCCTGAATTATTATCAGATATAATGGAAAACGGAATAATGCTTGCTGGTGGTGGAGCATTATTAGATGGACTGGACATTCTAATTAGCAATGTTACTCATATGCCAGTACACATAAATGAATTCCCATTAGATTGTGTTGCACTAGGTATTGGTAAGTCGTTGGAATTCTTCGAAAAAATTAGTGAAAGAAGAATGGATAAGTAAAGTACTTTAAGAATAAATTGAGTTTAACTATTGAAGATCTAAACTTAATACCGAGGAATTTACATTTAATGTGTGGATTTGGACGTTTAGAGAAAATGCTATTTAATTACTATGAGTATTATGAGAATATGTAAGTGTAAATATAAAGAATGGAAGTGAAGTTGATTTATGTCAAAAGTACTTTTTTTAAGTATACCTGCGCATGGACATATAAATCCTACATTGGGATTAGTAAATGAATTAGTAAAACAAGGAGAAGAAATTACATATTTCTGCTCAGAAGATTTTAAAGAAAAAATTGAAAAAACAGGTGCCAAATTTAAAAGTTATAGAGTGGAATTGAGCCTTTTTAAAAGAAAACATAAGACTTCTAATGATATGGGGCCAGATAAACTTCTTGATTATATAAATGAAACGCTTAAATCAAGTGATAGAATTATAAAAGATATTTTAAATCAAATTGAAGGCAAAAAATTCGATTATATTATGTATACGGCCATGTTCCCTTTTGGAAATATCATTGCTCAAATACTGAAAATACATTCAGTTTCTTCATTTGCAGTGTTTGCAACTCCTAAAGAATTAAGGGTGCAACACAAAGAATTAATGAATGGAAATTTAATAAAAAATCATCCAGTTATAGAGACTTATAAAAAAGTTTCAAGACAATTAAAAGAAGAATTTAATGTGGAAATGTCCCATAATATCTTTGATTTATTTTTTAATAAGGGTGATATAAATATTGCATATACCTCTAAATATTTTGTTGCACATCCAGAATATTATGATGATAGCTTTAAATTTATAGGTCCACCAATCTATGATAGAAAAGAAAATTTAGATTTTCCTTTTGAAAAATTAAAGGGAAAGAAAGTTGTTTATATTTCACTAGGTACAGTGTTTAATAATACTGACAGCAATCTATATGATATATTCTTTAAAACATTTGGTAATACTGATGAAGTTGTTGTAATGTCAGCATATAATATAGACTTATCTAAATTTGATATACCTAATAACTTTATTGTAAGAAATTATGTTCCTCAATCAGAGGTTTTAAAGTATACTAATGTAGCAATAACTCATGCTGGGATGAATAGTACTAGTGACTTATTGTATAACAATGTGCCTTTTGTAGCAATACCTATAGGTGCGGATCAACCATATATGGCAAAAAGAGCTGAAGAATTAGGTGCAACTATTTCTCTTGATAAGGATAATATTAATCCAGAAATTTTAAGGGAATCTGTTGAGAAAGTTTTAACTGATCCAAGTTATCTTGAAAATATGAGAAAAATAAGTGATTCTTTTAAAGAATCCGGTGGTTATAAGAAAGCAGTTGAAGAAATTTTCAAATTAAAACAAGAAAAAATATATGAATAACATTTGTTAATACTAATGCATGAAAAAATAAAAGCTGTAATAAATGTAGATTAGGCAAAAATACTTAGCCTACCTTTTATTTTTTACAAAAAAAATAGAGATAGCGAAAAATATTAGGAGAATAATGATTAGCTATCTCTATATTTATTAAGAATAGGAAACGTATTTTAACTATTGACACGATTTTAATATTCTATACATTAATTATAAGAAAATAACAAAGCGATAATATAAATCGCAAAAAGTCCATTTTTTCGTAATTAGTATAATTTAAATTTAATACTAAGGTCAAAGAGAAATAAACAATATATGTTATAATTGATTTATAATGGTAAGACGTGATGAGCTAGTATAGTTAAGGAGAATTATAATATGTATAAAGAAGGAACTGAATCATGGAAGATAGTAGTATCTAGTGATATGGCATTAAACTTTGCTCTTTTTACTGGTTGCCTATATGGATTAATAGATATTGATAATATAGAAGGTGAAAATAGGTTATGGCCTTCAAAGTATTTTAGTAACAAATGTCATAAACAATTACCTTTGTTAAAAGAACAATGAAGCGAATGGCTTAATAATATGATTAAAGGTAGAGGGGAAAAGGTTATTTCAAAACAAAGATTTGACCATTGGGATAATATGTTTAATCCACCTGACTTTTCAGATTTTCCATACTATGAATTAAAGGAATGTTGTAAAAATGCATGGCGACCTTTTATAGAATGGTGGGAAATGGTTGGTGGAGGTAGAATGCTCTTTCCTATTTTGAAGGATTTGGCAATGAAAGAATTAATGAATATATTAATGAATTTGAAAATAAAGTTCAAGGGAAAGTTAAGCCATTTAATTTGTATATAGATTTAGTATATACAGGAACATCCAAAATTATAGAAGCAAACAATGAATATATCGTTATGATTCCAGTTAGGCCTATATATTTTGATAAAGATTGGTGGATGAGTAAATTACAACAGATAGGTTAGAACAAATAAGGAAAATGTATATGGGTTACTAGTAAGTGATTCAGGTTCCAAGGTAAAATAAAACATATTCAATAGAAAATAGAAGCTCTCCATATCAAAGAATGGGAAGCTTCTATAATTTTACCTAAAACTAAGCTACTTCATATTTAGTAACTTGTCTTTGAGTAACCTGAGCACCGGATTTCTTAACTAGATCGCCAGCCTTAGTTTTAAAAACATTTTTTGAAATTATAGTGTCCATAAGTGCGTTAACTTCATCTTTTGTAAGAGTAGTTTTAACACCAGAAACACTTAAAGTGCTTTTTTCACCAGCAGAAGTTAAAAAAGTCATAGCTAAAGTATAGTCCATTTAATTTCCCCCCAATCTTTAAGTAGAGAACCCGAATCTATGATTCGGTGTGAATCAGTTAAGCAGGCATCCAAATCGTGATTTGATTATGATCGCTTACTCTGTGAGTATCCAGCGAACGAATGTGAGTCGAGTTTCCTACAATATTGTTTAAGAATAAGATCCTAAGCATTTGCTAAACTAGAAGATTCATTAATAAAGTAATCTCTAGTGTTAGCTTCTAATACACCTTTAATTGCATCAGCAATAGCATAGACATTTTCAGGTGTAGCATCTGTTTTTATACCTGAGAAAGTTTTCTTGGTATAAATTGGATCGCCGGCCTTGTCTAGAGCTTTTTGAACTTCAATACTTAGAGAAACAGAGTCAATAGTTTTAGTTACAGCCATGTTTCATTACCTCCTTTACTTTTTTTTCATAAAGGATATATGGATAAATTTCAGTTATTACATAAGTAGATGAAAATTATTTAAATGAAGAATTAGAGAAAATATATATTAGCAATATGAGTTAGAAAGAAATATTTAAGAGATTTATAATTTGTTAGTATAAACAAATTTTACTATATTTATCCTTTATTAAACTAGATAATTATTCCATGTATGAAAAAAATAGATTATAATGGGTTATATAGTCTTATAGATAATGATATTGTATTCTTATATAATGTTTATAATTATCAATTGAAAATTAATAGTTGTAATTAACTTATAGTGAGGTTTTGAAATATGACACTGGAAGAACATTTGAAAAAATCTTCATTTGAAAATGAAGATAATAAAGAATTATATGAAATTTGGATAGAGTTAAAAAGGGAAATAACTAGAACATTAGAGAATGTTTCAGTTTATTTTCCGCATTTTAGTTTACATAATGCAACTCACTCTAAAACGATTTGTACACAAATTGAGCGATTGTTAGGAGAGG
This sequence comes from Clostridium sp. MF28, assembly GCF_002969175.1. Classification (NCBI taxonomy): domain Bacteria; kingdom Bacillati; phylum Bacillota; class Clostridia; order Eubacteriales; family Clostridiaceae; genus Clostridium; species Clostridium sp. MF28. The sequence goes on along the minus strand of NZ_CP014331.1, from coordinate 952,912 downwards.
AAAGAATTGAAAAATTAAGTATTTCAGATACGTGGATGTTATTAATGTCATTTTATTGTCATGACTTGGGAATGGCGTTGCAACATGAGCAAGTATATAATTATTTTAAAAGTCCTAAATATAAAGAAGAATTGATAAATATATCTATTAATGATAAAGGTGAATTGAAAAATATTGCAAAAAGATTACTTAATTTTGAGGGAAAATATTCAGAGGACAAAGAAAAAGCGTATGACAGTTCTATAGAAATATATAATGATATTATAATTATTATACAAAATCATTTCAGAAGTGGACATGCTAATAGAAGTGCAGCATTTATTAAGGATAAACTCGTAAAAAATACGCAATTTGAAAGAAGTATTGGCATTCGATTTGTAGAGGTACTAAGTGAAATATGTAAATTACATCAAGAGGATAGTAGGAATATAAAGAGATTACCGTATAAAACAAATGGAATAGTTAATGATTATATGCATCCAAGATTTATAGCATCAATGTTATGCTTAGGGGATTTATTAGATCTAGATACTGATAGATATAATGAGTATTTATTAGAAACAGTTACGCCGTTATCAAAGGGCTCTGCACTGCATTTGAAAAAACATAAATCAATAAAACATTTTTTAGTTGAAGAGGATGGCATAGAAATAATATCAGATACCAATGATATTAAAGTATATAGGATAATGAGAGAATGGGTTAAATGGATTGATGAGATAATAGAATTTGTATCTATGGAATGGAGTGAATTAGTACCTAAAAATTTTGGAATGGCTCCAAGAATAAAAAGAAAAGATTTATTGATAAATGGAAGTAAAAAATGGGTAGAATTTTCAGAATTAAAATTTACGATTAAAACTAATAGAGCCATCGAATTATTGCAGGGTGCTAATATATATAAGGATAAATTTGCATGTTTACGGGAAATTGTGCAAAATTCTATTGATGCTACATTAATTCAGTTTTGGAAGGAAAATCATTATGAATCAAGTGATGTCTTTAATAATGATATGAAACCTTATGATGATAAATTAAAGAAGATACTAGATTATAAAATTGATGGAAAAATATACATTAATGAAAAGAATGAAGCAGTAATTGAGATAAGAGATTATGGGACTGGAATAAATAATAATGATTTATTATGTTTTAAAGAAATAGGAAATAAAATTAATCATAGGAAAAAAGAAATAATTAAAACAATGCCAGAATGGTTAAAGCCATCAGGAGCATTTGGATTAGGATTACAATCTATATTTTTAATAACAAATAGTTTTGAAATTATTACTAAAGCAGATAATGAATTACCTAAAAAAATTATATTAGAAAATGGAAGTGATGGCGACGGATATATTATTGTAGAAGATTACAATAAGTATTTTAAGCGTGGAACAAAAATAATAATAAAAATAGATTCGGATAAAATTGATATTAATGATTTAGGGTGTTCCAATTATCATTATAAAACTATACCCAAGGCTGAATTAATTATTCCAGTACTTGAAGGAAAGTTTGATAATATACGAAGAGAAAGAGCAGCACCTGCCTTTAGGGCTAGAAATCAAATCAATGATTATATTCCAGTAGAAATAGTGTCAGAAAAAGAAAATGGAAAACGAGAAAAAATTATGGAATATAAAAGTATATTTAATGAATATTTTCTTGATTTGAAAGAAGGTAGTTTTGGAGATACATATGGAAATATTAAATTTGAATTTTATGATGAAGAAACAATGAGTATCTGCAAAATTTCTATTTTAGAACCTAGAATTAAAAATGAAAATTTTGGTGAAGATGACTATAGTTTTAATAAATATTGTCAATCTGTATTTTTCAAAAATAAATTTGTAACGACAGAAGTAATTGGGCATAAATACAGAGGAGAATATGATGTATATAAATTTATTGATTTTTCAATTAATATTTTAGGTAAGGATGCTGAAAAAACATTAACTATAAATAGAAATAGTATTAAAGAAAGTTATAGGCGAGAATTTAATAGATTAGTTAACATATGCGTAAAAAATACATTAAAAAAATTAATTGATAAACTATTAGATAACAACTCTGAAACAGAAGAAATTAAATGTGTTATTATAAAAATATATATGATAGCAAACCATTATTCCTATAGGGTGAAAGATGTTGAAAATAAATATGGAAATATATTAAAAGAGTTTAAGTTTAATAATTATTTTAATATAAATGAAGAAGAGAAAATTTATAATTTTAATGAATTAAAAGAAAATAATATTTATTTTATCATAGAAAAATTAGAGAGTGATACTATTCAAGAATTTAACAATGAAATAATTAAGTTAGATGCCTTTGAAAATTATTGTGTAACTTTAAAAAATAAGAATTATGAAAAACATATTTTAGCACACAGAATAGATGAAATACTTCTTGGAGAAATAAAAGGTAATTACTATATATGTGCAAAATCAAAAGCATTTCATATAACTAAGAGACAGAATCATTTTAAGAAAAACGAATTAATTATACTATATGATTTAATTTTAGCAATAATTTTTAATCATAGGTGTATGCAATCAAATTATGAATATAAATGCATTGCAACGCCAAGTATAAATAAAAGTGATGAAAATGTTATAGAACTTCCATTTTCAGATCAAATAAGAACTGATTTAAGAGAGTTTCTTAATAGAAAAAAGGTGATTGATAAAGATGAATTGTTGAAAAGCGTATTTACAGATTCACCATATAAAACAAATTTAAAATTTATTTCTGAATATAATAATAATTTAACTTTAGAAGAAATTGATAAAAATTATAATAAATTTATTGTTAAAATTATTGAAATGTTATTAGAGGATAAATATAGTCAATACGTAAATTTTATCTTTAATCATATAACTAGAGAGGCCAATAACTCAAATACTATTTTGGTATATATAATAAACTTCATGAAAATAAATATATAGTATTTAATGATTGTGAAGAATGAGACACGATATTATTTAAATAGTTATTACGCTAGTAATGAGTATGTATATAATGGAAAAATTAAAAGTTTTTTGAACTTAATAATGAATTATAAAAAGGAAGAGTGGCACTAATATGGATAATACTAATAAAAACATGATTAATAATAGGAATTTGATCAATAATGGATATTATTTTGAATCATTAGTTTTGAATGCTATTGATAAAAAGCTAGAAGAAGAAAATAAATTACTTTTAAATAAATATGTTAAAGTTGATAATTTCTATGAGTTTGATGCAATTATACCGGAAGGAATTGATGGATTAGAAGGACAAACTGTAGTAGATGTTAAGCTATATAGAGATAAAAGAAATTATTTTCTTTCAATTAAAAAAATTTCAGAAAGGTTAAAAAGAGGATTAGAATACCATGTATCACCTGTCAAAAGTATATTGTTTATATTTGGAAGTACATTTACAGGGAAAGAAAAGACGGATTTAGAAAAAAGATTTGCAGAGATAATAAACTATCCTATAAAAGTATGGGGGTTAGATGAATTATGTAAAATTGATGATAAGTTTAATTACTTAAAAGATGGTGACTTTTCTAAAATTGCTGAATTTGTAGTAAATGATGTAGTTGCTGGTGCATTGAATAAGAATAATGATAGTTGGAAAAAGATAAGAGATGACAGGATAAACCAACTTAAAGAAATTTATAAAAGAGATGAATTAGTTCTATTTTTAGGGGCAGGAGTATCTAAGGATGCGGGGATAAGTGATTGGAATGATTTAATATCTGATTTATTAATACTTATGATAAAAAATACTTTAGAAAAAAAAGATATTAAAGTAAGTCAACAAGAAACTGATTTCCTTTTAAGTAAGATGAAAGAAATAAATGATGCATCTCCATTATTGCAAGCCGCTTTTATCAAGGCTGCATTAGGAGAGTCATTTGAAGAAAATATATCTAATTTACTTTATAAAAATATCAACAATAATAATGGTACTTCGCAACTATTAAGTAGCATTTCTAAGTTATGTGTACCTAAAAGAAATGGTGTTGGAGTTCAAGCAGTTGTTACATATAATTTTGATGATTTGTTAGAGGATAATTTTAATAAATATCATATTGAGTATAATTCGTTATATAGTGAATTTGAGTATACAACGTCAGATAAATTAGGAATTTATCATGTACATGGATTTTTACCTCGTAATCCAGATAAATATGAACAACTATCTGAAGGATTATTGGTGTTTTCAGAAGAAGGATATCATAGTTTATATAATGATCCCTACTCATGGGCAAATATAACTCAATTAAATTTTTTAAGAGAGAATACTACATTAATGATTGGACTATCATTAACGGACCCTAACTTAAGACGGCTTTTATCAATAAGTAATAGAAAAAATAAGTTGAAGAAACATTATGCGATTATGAAAAAAGATGATATCAAGACTTCTTCTGATGGTATTGAAATAAAAAATGATATTCTTAAGTCATTTAATATTATAAATAATGATTTGCAGGAAAAGTTCTTCGAACAGTTAGGAATAAATATAATATGGATAGAAAGCTATGAGGAGATACCAAGCATAATAGAGAGTATTAGAACTGTATAATAAATATTACATAATAGATTAATTGGAACAAATTTTAATTTATCATTAGGCTAATACTACGAATCTGAGATTGAGGTGGATAAATACAATTTGTTCTTTGAGAATTGAGCAGTATGATATTTTAAAAATATGTTGAATTGAAAGATAATTATTGTAATTTATCAAAGTATCAAGAACTAGAGTATTGATGTCAGGAGAAGTAAAACATGTCTATGGAACGAAAGAAGCAAAGATGGTATAAAAGAGAAGTGAAACGTGTAATAAGAACAATTGATAATTTTTATTCAGTATTTAATCCTCTGGCTAATAAGCCATTTAGCGATGAATATTTTAAAATTTATGCAAATTTATTTTTCAAACCAAAAGGAAAAGATAGAAGAGAAATTTTTGAGCGTCTGGTAAGAAAAACAGAGGGAATTTTAACTAGCAAACCTGAAGATATAGGATTTTGCAAAATAATATTAGTAGTTTATGAAGAAAATCTTGCACATTCACAAATTTTAATTTTTTATGAAAATAGTTGTTATAATACATTTTGGGATAGAAAGGATATTAAATATCAAAAATGGTCAAGGATTAGCAAAGGGTCTCTAATCGCAGGGCTTAATGTGATGACAAATTTAGCTGAAGCTGGTTATTTAGAAGAGGTATCAGATGAATTAGGTTATAGAAAACAGAGAATTTGGTTTTATGGAGATGTAATATAGTATATTGATAACCAATATAACTTTTCATAATAAATATCAGTATTTAAAGGGGTTATAAAATGGATAAAGATAAGTATAGGATTATTAAAATTAGTAAAGAAGCATTATTTGAATTCATATATGAAAAATTTATTGAAAATCAAGAAGAGTATTTAGATGTTAATGCCTTAGAGGTAATGAATAGTTTTGAAATAGATTTTCAAAATGGGAATTTTATTTTTACTGCACATAAAAGTGAAGATGAAAATGGAAATATAACGCCATTTCCTAAAGAAATAGATTTGGCAAAGCTTATGGATAAAATGAAAGATACAACTTCTACAATGTTTAGTAAAAATAGATATGTTGAATTATCATTAAAAGAGGTTATTGATATACAGGAGAGATAAATTGCAGTTTGTAGGTGAAGACCACTATCAAATTACACTTATTAAGAGGAGGAGCTGTTAAAATGATTGTTGATTAGAAAAATTGAATGGAATCGTGTATATAAAGCTGTTGAAGAACAAAAGAAGATTAAAGGATATTCAGATGAAAACAGACAGTTATAAAATGAATATCGTAAAAATACATATTTAAGAGTGTATGATTTATGTGACAGTGATAGTTTGGCTGCTTATATATCAGATGATTTTGGTTTGGTATGTGATAGTGAATTAGTTGGATATACAGATAGTTGGTTGCAAGTATTAATAAAAACTTATGCCACTTCAAAAATTCCATGTGGTAACATATAATTTATAATTCGAATTTAAAATTATTTCAAGAATAGTATTTTGACGGTTCAATAGAAATGCTAATTTAAAATTAAGAAAGATAGATAGTAATTAGTAGGGGAGATTTTGGAGGTTATAATGAGTTTAGATTGTGATAGTTTTTTGTGTGAAAATGGTACAACTGGTTTTTTAGGAGGAATAATTTCGGCAGCTTCAGATGAATTTAATTCACAAATGTATAATTTGGGGATTAGATATGAAGATTTTGAAGTGGATATTTTTTATATAGGGGAGAATAATGAAATTACATTTGAAGATGCCATAAAGAAAAGAATGAATAATTCTTGGTATGGTGCGAGTTCTAAAGGTGATACAACTGATATAAATAAATTAGTAGATTCAACACACTTTAAATTTGAAAAGACTTGTGAGAAAAAATTATTAGAGACTATTATTAAAATGTATAAATATGATGAAATTGTTAATTTAAATAAAATTAACGTTCTGGCAAAAGAAATTGAGACTACTATTGAATATTATCTTCATAAACCTAAGGCAATATATGATTTACCATTTGCTAATAATAGCAAAATTTATGAAGTTAATTCTATTATTAGCAGATGTTACACATATATAATTTTCAATGTAATGCTTGTTGAATATGATAGATATATCTTACTTTTAGTAAGAGGAAGTAACGAGTAGAAATATTACAAATTCGGAGCTAAAAGTGAGTGATAAAGATGCTGAGTTGTGGAGGTAAAATAAATATGTTTAAGTTAGGGAAATTAACGTTTGATGTGGAGAATGCGACATTTGGTGGGAGTTTTATGGATTCTGCCATGAGTAGAAGAATGCAAAGTACTGGAAAGGAAGAAATCCATTGGTTTATAGAAATAGATATGAAAGCAGGAGATTTTGTAACAGAATTGGATGAGGAAGAATTGAAAGACTTAGAAGACGATGAAGAAATTTTTTATGAATCGGTTTCACCTCGTTTATATCACAACAACGGTTTTATCGTAAATATAAAATCATGGAAAGATATAGAAGGACTTTCTCTAAAATGGGATTCTCAATATAATGCAAACGGTGAAGAGGCAGGAACATTGTATGTTTTTGAACACGAAGATGTAACTAGTGGAACAATTAAGTTCTTAGAAAGAAAAGGCAATAAATTTCTAGTTCAATGGGCAGGAACTGCAAATGTGTATTGGGATGATGAATATGGTGAAGATGTTCCGTTTTCTTTTGAAGGGGAAGTGGAATTTAGTGGAGTTAGTGCTTATTGTGATGAGATATCAACTTTAGATGAATTAAAAATAGTCATGACAGATTTTATTAATTTAGATGAATATAAATGTATATTTAACGATACACATAAGATTGAAACAGGAATTTCTCGTGTTTGGAGATTTTTTCCTCAAAATATAGATAAATAAGTGAGCAATATAAAATTCAATTTGTAGAGTAAGTTATAAGTATTATTAATTGCTATTGATACGACGAATTATAATATAGCGAATAATCGCAACTAGAATGGACTTGATGATATATATATACTAAATTTACAAGTACTGATTGTATTACGTTGCATTTTGATGAGGATGGGCATAAGCTGTTATGCATATTAAGGTGAAATAGATGAATAGTTGTAAATTGTTAGAGGTTAAAGCTATAGTTCAAAATCCATATTATAAGGCTCCAAGTTGGATTGATGACAAGATCCAGAGGAGAGAATTTGTTGTTTTAGATGGGGATTCATCAGAAAACGATGTGGAATTATTTTTAATTGAATTATTAGGCTATAATAATATTAACATTGAGCAGGGTACAGAATTAGTTATGAAAGAAGTTTTATCGGAAGATGAAATAGTAATAGCAGGAGGGATATTATTTGTTGGAGAAAATAGAAATATATTTCCAAGCTGTTGTTGCGGTTTGGAAAGTTGGAATGAAGTATTAGCTGCAGCTATTGATAAATCATCACCATGGTTAGGACACGATCCATATCCCTGCTTTGAGTATGTTGAAAACAACATTCGTATATGGTCTGATGATTTTAATACAAAACAATCAAGTGAGATTTACTTTGTTGAGTGTGATAGGGATATTTTAATCGAAAAACTAAAATTAGTTAAAAATGATTTAATTAAATTCTCTAAAGGGCCTTTATATAATCATATCAGTAAACATGCAAGAACATATACTGATTTGATGGTACAGCAATTTGAAAAATGGTTTTCTTTAAACCTTGTGTAATATAATCTGAATGACATGTAGCTAATTGATGAACTGATATAAATCATTATGGGATTTCAATATAAAAATGATTAAAAGAAATATTGTAATTGTTTTATCATAATGGTTATTGTAAATTATTTGCTGAAGGTGATGAGTTGAAGAGTATTATTTTTGAAGGTTGGAAAATAGAAATTGATAAGGAAAAAACTAAAAATTATTATTCACAGTTATATAGAGATGGTTTACGTGAATGTTGTTCAGATTGTAGAAATTATTATTATGGAATAAGGCATTTGCCTAAAGTTTTTATAGATTTTTTAGAGAGCTTATTTATTGTTCCAGAAACACCTATATGCGCTTATAAGCTGGATAAAGTTGCTGATAATATATTCCTATATGATGTAAATTATTTAATTAGTGGTAACATATTAGAAAAACCTGATAATGCTGAAAATGCTTCAGAAAATGGAAAGAAGGTATTTAAGACAAGTACGTTAACTGATGAGGTAGAGTTTTATTTTACAAAAGAATTGTATCCAAGTTTGCGAAATCTTTCTGGTTATGAATCGTATTTTGAACTTCAATTATTTTGTGAAATTCCTTGGGTTATAGATGAGCCGTATGAATAATTGCTGATTAAAAATTTGTATGTAAGTTATATGTATTTCAAATTGCTATTGATACAATGTATCTCTAATTATTAATATAATTTACTTGAAATGTAGAAAGTGCGCAGTAGTAAATAAAATAATGTTCTTTAAAAATTGAATAATGTGGTATTTACAAGATGCGCTATAATTAATTCTTAATAGTAGGTTATAATGAGGGAAGTGATATTTTGAACTACTTAGATTTAATGAATTTAGAAAATATATATTTAAATAATTTAAATGAGCCACAAGAAAATTTTCTTAGGTTAACTTTTATTAAGAGTAAAACAAATGTTATTTCTCAATCAATAAATATTGGCAATAAAGTTATTAAAAATGTGCATTCAATTAATTATGATTATACGAATCCCTTAATACAAATTGATTTTGAATCATATATTGGATATTCGATTTTAAATGAGAGTTTTACATCCATGGATAATTATGAGGAATTTGAGGGTAAGTCATTTAGAATTTACAGGAAATCAAGGTACTTAGATTTCATAAAGGTTGGAACGTTTGCTTCAGAAGATTATCCTGGTACATTTAAACATTATGGGATTGTCTGCCTTAATCATATAATCGATATTGTTTCGATATCAGAACCTGTTATTAAACAAATACAAATGAGCAATCCTTAGATAAGTTTTGATGAACTTGTTAAAAGTGTCAATCACAATTTTCTTAAGTTATGAATCAATAGAATTTAGATAATAAATTGTAAATCGCATTATTCAAGAAATTGAATTTGCGATTTTTTAACGCATCATTCTAATAAAGTGCACATTTGTACTTAAGTAATATCATAAGGTTTATAATATATAAGTTCTAATTAATAAAATTCATTGCTTGTTAACTCATGTTTATATTATTTGATAAGTTTGCACAAAATAAATCTAGATTTATTTTGTGAGGTGATCCCAATGATGAATTTAAACAGAATTACAATAGAAGATAATCAGAGTGCAGTATTAGAACTTGAAACAGCAATGACAGAAACTAAAAGTGTACGAATGTATAAGCGGTACTCTGTAGTTTTAAAACACTTCCAAGGTTTTCAAAATAAGATAATTGCAGAAATGGAAGGATTAGAAGAGCATGCTGTTGGTAACTATATTAAAAAATATAAGGCCAATGGATTAGAAGGTCTTGCTATGAAAAAGCCGCCTGGTGCCCCTAGAAAATTAAATTCTGAGCAAGAACAAAAACTTATTTATGTAATAACAAATAATACGCCTGACGAAGTGGGTTTTGAATCAATAAAAAACTGGACTATCAAACTAATATGTCAATGGGTCATGGTTAATTTTAGTATTACTATAAAACATAGTAGTATGGCAGTTATACTTCACAGATTAAATTTGAGTTATATAAGACCAACATATGTTTTAAAAAAGGCTGATAAAGAAAAACAAGAAACTTTCAAGAATGATTTTGAATATCTAAAAAAGACACCTTGATGGCTTAGTTGATACTATCTTGTTTCAAGACGAATCAATGATAAGAGATTATCAGGCCATTCAAAAGACTTGGTTTATAAAAGGGAAACAACGAAAGATACCTACTTATGGAAAGAATGCAGGCGTAAAATTAATAGGGATACTAGATTATGAAAGTGGTCATGTATATTGTGAAGAACACGAAAAATATGATGCTGTAGTTTTTCTTGAGTTTTTAAAGAAGGTGCTTACGCAATACCCGAAGGGTAAGATAGTTATTATTCTTGATAATGCTAAAATTCATCATGCTAAATTGATACAACCATTTTTGGAAAAACTGAAAAATAGACTTGAATTAATGTTTTTACCTCCATACAGTCCTGACCTAAATCTAATTGAGGGGTTATGGGGATGGTTAAAATCATCAGTGGTAAACAATGTATTCTTTAAAAGTTGGACTAGTATTCGAGTTGCTATACAAAACTTCATTGGAACAATAAATAAAGTTCCTACACAAACAATAGACAGGCTATGCGTTAAAATGTAGCAACTTTATTAGAATATATATATATATATAATTTTCTCTTAGTCATATAATAGGACATGCTACAGTTATTCTAATTAGGCTAATAATGGTTATTCATGGTACTTTTGTAAAAAATAAAAGCATTAAAACTCTTATGGATGAGCAATATAGAAATAAAGTAAATAATGTTATAATATACAACAATGAAGCAAAATTACAGTCAATAATAAAGTGAAAAAACTATTATATGGCTTGCTTGGGGGATATTTTATGAGAAAAATAGTAAAAATAATTTTTATTTTAATTATTTCATTTATATTGGCGATAAATGTTTATTTAATAATAGAGAATGAACGTTCAGAAATAAAAATGGAGCAACTAAAAAAAATGCAACAAGAGAACTATTTAAAATCTGTGAGATTTAATTTAAATTTAGATAATAAAGAATATTATTATAAAAATATTGAAGATAATACTGACGGCTATATAAATGGACAAGAACAAAATTTTAAATATGATAGTTATTTTATTTCAAACGACTTAGAATATGTAAATACTGAACTAAATGAGAAAAAGGTGCATTTATATTGCAATGTTCCTATAGATAAAAATAGCAAAGACTATATTCAATCTTTTGGATCAAATGAAAATATTTATATATATCCATTTGATAATAATACAACTGTCTTTATATCAGTTGCAAGTGGTAAACCAGCAGAATCAGATAAGTGCTACATATTAGACTTAAATAATAAAACAGTTGTTTGGACTGAGAGCAAGTACTTTGCTCATGCTTATTACAGATCATCTACTGATACAGTAATTGCTACTCATAATATTAAACCCGTAGATACAATCTGGGGCGAGATGAAATATGAAGATTATGAAGTAAATATGTCGGGTGAAATGTGTAAAATTGAAACAAGAGATTAATTATTTTGGGTGTAATATAGATGAGAATATCGTAATACAAAATATTCAATTAATATAATTACGTAGTAATTAGCCAATATTCGTTTTTAGAAATGTAAATATTTTGATATTTCAAGTTTATGTTACAGTTAAATTATAAAGATGATAAATACAAATTAATTTGAGAAAGGCGAAGAATATAATGTTTTTAGTAAAAATTATTGATATAGTTATCCTATTAATTTCATGGATCTTTGGATTTTCCATATTAGTTATATTTGACCTGATATATACTTTTAAGTATAGTTTTCCAAATGATCCTATTTTCCAACATCCAAGCTATGAAGGTATTATAAGAGGTATTCTATCAGTTGTTGCATATTTTATTTTAATGTTCATATTGTATTATAAAAAAAAATCAAGAGGTGCAGTATATCCTAGAAGATTTATTTTTATAAATACTATTACATTTATAAGTGGCTTAGTTCTATTTTTCTTTTTTGGATTGCCGTTTGTTTCTCCACATGTAATTAATCAGTTTTGATAATTTACTTATTTGGGGTAATTATATAGAATTCATTAAATTAATATTTCATGAAAATTATTTTGAACAAAAATATAAGATGTCATACTAGTACTAAACTATAGCTATTTGCTGTTAAAAACTAGGTAAATTTCACATTATTCATATAGCAAGACATTAATATAATTCAGAAGAACATACTAAAACTAGTTAAAGCCCAAATAATTAATAGCAAAACATACTCTTAACCAACAAGACATTTAATAAGTTTGTTAAAAATTATTGCACCACACATCCATATAATAAAAAGTTTTAGATATTTAATATATATTGCAAAAATAATTATTCATTAAAACTCTAAAAATATTGCAAGAGTTTCAGCAATAATTGTGAATTGCAACATATATAGATAAAAAACTATCAAACAATATAATTGACACTTAATATTATAAGGTATATAATTGAACAAAAATAAAAGCTATGAAGAGAAGAGTAGTTATGAGGGAATACTCAGAGAGTTTCCATTTGGTGTGAGGAAATTATGAAATCATAATGAAACAAGTCTCGGAGCTGCATACGGATCTTATAAAGTAAAACTTTTTTGATGAAATTTTATTTTCGCTGAATTTAGTTTGAATTATCTTAGAGAGTGCAACCTATAACTCACATTTGAAGAAGAAGTGATGTTACTGACGCCTAAACTATAAGATAAAAATTAATTATAAGTGATGCTATGACGTAAGTTCACGTTACAGAACCAGAGTATGATTCAACCTATAATTTTAGGGAGATGGTGTACTTGAAGAGCCTAAAATGGTGACATTTTAGGGAAAAGGGTGGTATCGCGAAATAGAAGTTTCGCCCCTGTAGAAGTATTTTCTACAGGGGCTTTTTTGACGTTAAAATTGAGCATATAGAAAATTATAAGTTTAAAATATCATATATATTTTATTTTTTGATTATCCCAAGTATGAAAGTTAGAAATTTAAGGAGTGAGAAGTTTATGATAAGTAAAAGAATAGAAAAAAACGAAAGACCAACATTTCCAAAGAAGGCTATAGTAACAGCTGGAATGCCTTATGGAAATAAGAATCTTCATTTTGGCCATGTTGGAGGAATGTTCATTCATGCAGATATATTTGCAAGATTTTTAAGAGACAGAATAGGGAAAGAAAATGTTATTTTTGTATCTGGTACAGATTGTTATGGTTCACCTATCCTTGAAAGCTACAGAAAGCTAAAGGAAAATGGATACGAAAACACTATGGAGGATTATGTTAAGGCAAATCATTTGAGTCAAAAGAAAACCTTAGAAGATTATAATGTCAGCTTAAATATTTTTGGAGCTTCAGCCCTTGGAAGGACAGGAGAATTTCATAATGAAGTTTCAGAAGAAATATTTAATACTTTATTTAAAAATGGTTATATAAAGAAGATGTCAGCACTGCAATTTTATGATAAAGATAAGAAAATCTTTCTTAATGGAAGACAAGTGATCGGAAAATGTCCAATAGCCGGGTGTAACTCTGATAAAGCCTATGCAGAAGAATGTTCATTAGGGCATCAATATATGGCATCTGAATTAATTAATCCTATTAGCACTTTATCAGGAAATAAACCAATATTAAAAAGTATAGATAATTGGTATTTTACCTTAGATGAATCCATGGATATAATGAAGGAACTTAATGAGTTTTTAAAGAAGAATACTAATAGACGAAAGTATGAAATTAACACTATAGATGAATTTTTGAAGAAACCACTAATATATGTCCCAAGAAAATATATTAATGATGTAAATGAGCTAGAAGCTAAATTTCCAAGCCATGAAACCATAGATGAAGAGAAAAAATCTTCACTAGCGTTTATTTTCCAAACATTAGAGGATAGAGATAAGGCAAAAGAAATATTGGATAATTTGAATATTAACTATACTAGTGGTAAGACCTTGGTTCCTTTTAGATTATCAGGAAATATAGAGTGGGGAGTAAAAGTACCAGATAAAGAAGATTTGAAAAATTTAACCTTCTGGGTGTGGCCAGAATCTTTATGGGCTCCAATTTCTTTTACAAAAGCATATTTGGAGTCAAGAGGTAAGAATCCTGAAGAATGGCATAATTGGTGGGATGCTGATGATTCAATGGTATATCAATTTATAGGGGAAGATAATATATATTTTTATTCAATTGCTGAAATGGCCATGTTTATTGGGTTAAGGGTAGCTAAAGGTGAAAATTTAGATGTTACTAAGCTAAATTTACCACACATTGTTTCTAATAAACACATTTTATTTATGGATAAAAAAGCAAGCAGCAGTTCAGATATTAAGCCACCAATGGCAGATGAATTATTGAAATTTTATACAAAGGATCAATTACGCATGCACTTTATGAGTCTTGGATTATCTTCAAAAAGTGTTGGTTTTAAGCCACAAGTTTACATGAAGGAAGAAGAAAAAGTAGGAGCAGATCCAGTATTAAAAGAAGGAAACCTTTTAACAAATGTATTTAATAGACTTATTCGCTCATGTTTTTATACTTTGCAAAGTCTTAATGAAGATATTCCTAAAGAAGAGGTAAGTGAAAAAATTAAAGAATTAACAGAAAAAGCAGTATTAGAATATGAAAGACATATGTATAATCAAGATTTTCATAGAATAGCATATGTTCTGGACGATTATATAAGGGAAGTAAATAAACATTGGGCTAGTAATATTAAAAATGAGGAATTAAAAAGAAACGTAATATCAGATTGTTTTTACGCTTGTAAAGTTATAGCAGTACTAATACACCCTATAGCACCAGAAGGATGTGAAATGTTTAAAGATTATCTAAATATAGATGATGAACTATGGAATTGGGATAAAATATTTGAACCTATTACTTCTTATTTTAAAGATGCTGATAACCATAAGTTTAAATTTCTTGAACCAAAAGTAGATTTCTTTAAGAAAATGGAATATCAATATTAATGGAAGAATGATATGGTTTTTACAATTTATGTTATAATTAATCTAATCTAGATATTGTTTCATTAGAGTATGTTGGAACAATATCGGATTAGATCTATGTTATAAATAATAAGTCTTAGGAAAAGTGCTAATCTTTGCTGGATGGAGCACTTTTTTCTTTGATTATATCTTCAATATTATGATCAGGGTGTTTCTACTTTTATCTCTAATAGTTTAATAGATAAAAAAATTTTGCATATTTCGTCACCATGTTCTAAGCTTATACCAGTCATATCTTTTATTTTGTTGATACGGTAGAATAAAGTATTTCGATGAATATTTAATATTTTTGCAGCTTCTCCTGGAGAAGAAGAATAAAAGATATACTGCTTCAATGTTTCTAGAAAATCGGTTCTATTCTCTTTATCATAAAGCATAAGCATTGCGACAGCTGGATGGCAAAAATCCATCTGATCATATTTATTTGAAATCAATTCATAGATAATATGCAAGGTACAATCTTCAAAAAAAGAGCAATGCATGTTTCTTTTTAATCCTATCTCCATTGCTTTAACAGCATTCAAATAGTGTTTTTTTGAACCACTCAAGAGAGTGTATTTTTGGCTGATTCCAGCATATAGATTATTTTTGCTCAAGAAGTCATTAAATTCGCTATTTTGAGAGTTGAAAAGTTTATCAAATAACAATTGATCAAGGAAAGCTACAACTCCAGGAGCATAAATAATACACTGTCCAACAGGAATGTAAGATTTCAAAATTCTAAAAATGGAAGGAATCTTACTGTCAAAAGCTTCTTGTCTGTTACTTCCAATAACCATAATGTAAAGATGTTCTGTCCTAGCCCATTTCAAATAGTGTTGTTTATTTTTTATGATAGACTCATCAATCTGCTTTCCTTCTATAAGGTCAGCTAATAAGTAATTTGGGAGATTATTGTTATCCAAATTTAAAAGAATGTTCTTTTGTAATTGAGCACATATAAGTGGGCTAACTTTGTCTATTAGCATGAAATCAATATCTTGAAAGGGAATGCTGTTTTCGTAAACAACAAATTTGCCAATCTCTATGGTGTCAATTTTTATAGAAGATATTAGGTTTCGTTTTGAAGTGTTCTCTTTTTCGATATTATCATCTGTTTTATCTGAACATATTTGTGATAAAGTGTCTTCTGTTAGGTAAAGATTTTTATTTTCACCTTGAACAAATTGAAAAACATTTTCTGCATCATAAGAACCTGCCAAGAGCTTTCCGCTTGTATCAATTAATATCAATGGCCTTGCAAACTTTTCCCTTGCCTTATCTATAAGATATTGAAGTCCTTTGTTAGAACAAAATCCATCAAAAAGATCTTGCATGTAAAGTGCAAGCTTTATATCTATTTCGTTTAGATCATTTATATCGAAGTTTTTTTTCATGGAAACCTCCTAATATTTTAATTGTGCTTTAGCACAATTTATAGCTTTAATACGAGATAAAATTCAAATTTGAGTACATTGTATGGGCTCTTACATTATATTATAATCAGAAATGTAAGGCAAGACAGCTATCTGAAGTGTATTGTGCTTGAGCATAATGAGTTAATGAAAAATACTGAAAATTATACTGCAGGTGATTATCCAGTATTAATAAAAAGGTTAAATTTAATAGTGTTAGCCTTAAAAATATTGCTATTTCATAGGAGGTACTAAAAATGTCTACTACTCTAATAAAAAATATAAAAATTTTTAATGGTATTGAGTGTATAGATGAGGATAAAGTGGTAATCGAAAACGGATATATTATTGATAAAACAGAAGGAGATATTGAAATTGATGGGAATGGATGTACTTTGCTTCCAGGGCTCATAGATGCTCACATTCATTTATATCAAATTAAGAACCTAGAGGAAGCTTCAAGGTATGGTGTTACAACTATGATGGATATGGGGACACGTTCACCAGAAGTAGTTCATAGTTTGAAAAATTTACCTGGTTTACCTGATATACGAAGCAGTTATAGTCCGGGTTTCGCTCCAGGAAGCCAAGTTCCAGCTAAAATGGATTATCCTGATTCTGCCTTTGTAACAAGTGCAAATGATGCAGAGCGTTTTGTGAAGGAACAGATATCATATGGTGCAGATTACATTAAAGTTATGATAGAGGGCAAAGGAGTAGGTGTTAAATATACGCTATTTCCACCAGAGATTCTTGCAGCTATTGTCGCCAAGGCTCACGCTTATGATAAAAAAGTCATTGCACATGTAACTTCTTCTAATGCTTTTAAAGCTGCGATAGAAGGGGGAGTTGATGTGGTAACACATATTCCCTTTTCTGAACCTTTAACAGAAGAGGTTATTCAGTTGATGAGAAAAAACGGTACTGTGTCAGTTCCGACTATGGTAACAATGAAAGGAATTGTTGAGTCAATTAAAAAGTTTAATCCTAACGCGCCATTGAATTATGATTATGTTAAGGAATCAGTTGCAAGACTTTATAAAGCTGGTGTGACAATTATAGGTGGAAGTGATTCTAATACTGACGATCCAACAACTCCTTATTCTGCACCTTATGGGGTTTCTCTTATTAATGAACTTGGACTAATGGTTGATGCTGGTTTTACTCCTATTCAAGCATTACAAAGTGCAACAAGTATGCCGGCAAAGTATTTTGGCATGAATGACAGAGGAATTATTAAGGCAGGCTATAGGGCAGATCTTCTTTTAATAAAAGGTGATCCGACTGTAAATATTAATGAAATAAAAAACATTAAACAGGTTTGGATTGGTGGAGAAGAGATTATTAAATAATCCTTTATGGATGATAATTATTATAAGAAATGAGGGAACTGATATGTTATTTGAGAAGTTAGAAACTTCTACAGTAAATATAATGTTAGACAAATTTGCAGTAAGGGAATTAATCGAGTTTGAAAGATTCTGCCGTGACAATGCTCTTTGGGATCAAATGCATGAATGTTATACTAAGGATTCCACCGTCACTGTTTCATGGTATAAAGGAGATGGGCATGGTTTTGTTAATGCATCTAGTAAGATGAAGACTGTAGCTCCTCATAAACTTAATAATACTTTGGTGTGGTTAAATTATGGAAAGGCGGCAGCGGTATGCATGGCCTCTATACAGACAAGGAAAGAAATAAATGGTGTTAAAATGGACCTTACTTCATATGTTAGGCTTGTATATACAATAGTAAAAGAAGACTCACACTGGAAGATTGCTTCAATGGAAGCAATCTATGAGAAAGACTGCTTAATCCCTGCTTCACCTGAAGATATGAAACCAAATCCTAACTCTCGTGACAGTTATGCAAATTTATCTAAAGTAATTGGCAGTGATGGATATGAAATAGATCAAGATCTTGCAGGAGATGATAGACCAGAGTTAAGAGAAGCACTGCTTGCAAGAGTTGAAAATTGGTTGGTTAACTCAAGCGCTAAAATGTAAATTATGCACATATGCAATATAGAAAAGTCTCCTTTATGTCCGTTACGGTGAACCATATCATAAATAGCGGGACTTTCTTTGAAATGATAGAAAATGTATATATTATTCTATTGAAAACTCTTACCTTAGAAATATGGTAAGAGTATTTTTATTTTCAAGGAGGTACAAGAAACTATTCAAGATATATTACAGAAACTAGACAATGAATATGGGGGATACAGAAATAAATATGAAGATGGGTGAGGGGATGTTATAGTCGTAGAGGAAGAGAAAGAACTTGAAGAAAAAAAGTATAAGTATTACATTGATTCGCCGATGTTATTGCTGAATATGCTGATAAGATGGTATGTAGTAATGGTGGAACTTATACAAATCCCTTGATAATTCAAGTAGAACTAACACCACAAAATTTAAAAGATTATGTGATTGGACAACAAGCCTTAATTACCAGTGAGACAGTGATTAAGGCTTGTTCTATTATAAAAAATATGGAAGATTACTATACTAAGAAAAAATGCTTTAAGACACTAAAATATCGGAACCATCAGCAATATATTAGAAGGCAGTATTGTTTAAAATTAATGATTAGTTTGCATTTCTTTTATTATAATTCAAAGTGGTACCCCGTCTAGACATCAGATAAATAAATGAATTAGAAGTTTAAAATCGGGAACTGATAATGCACAATATATTAGGAGAGATGCCATAACAATATTAAATAACTTTCTATGACGGCTAAGAACTTTTTGAAATAATGCACCAAAAAGAGTCCAGCAGGACATCGATATAAATCCTACTAATGAGAGGAATATAGCAAATAAGCATAATATTATGCTCGATTTATAGTAGGGGATTATAAAAATTGAAGTCACCGTTATACCATAAAGTATTGTTTTAGGATTCATGAATTGCATAAGCATTCCAGATTTAAATGTGTTGATGCTGTAATCATTAATTGCATTTGGGTTAGAATTACTTTTGAGTATCTTGATAGCTAAATATATTATGTATGCTGAACTAAATACCTCCATAGACAACTTTATGTTGGGAAGAAGTTTAAATAAAAATAAGTTAAGATAACCACACAATAACATGATCAAAGCCATACCAGTTGTAGCACCTAGAACAAATTTAAATGTTTTTTTATATCCAAAGTTAGTACCATTTGTCATAGACATAATATTATTTGGACCAGGCGTAAAAGTTGAAACAAGAACATAAGATAAAAGTGCAGATAAATTGAACATAGCTTACCTCCTTAATGATTAAATTTGAAAAGATAGTAACAATATGATATCATGCTACTAATAATTAGTGAAATCAATAGTTTAAATTGTAACAATCAAAATAAATGATTGATTTTTGGGGGGGGGATATAGAAATGGAATTTCGTCAATTAAATGCATTTATTACCGTAGCTAAACTGAGTAATTTTACAAAAGCAGCATTTGAACTAGGATATTCACAATCTGCTATCACTGCTCAGATACAACAGTTGGAAAAAGAATTAGGTGTTAATTTGTTTGAAAGATTAGGAAAAAATATATCTTTGACTTCAGAAGGGGAAAAATTTCTTGCTTATGCTAAGCAAATAATTAAACTTTCTGATGAAGCAAAAAACAATTTAAGTACATCAGATGTAGTAAAGGGAACTTTGACAATAGGGGCTAATGAATCGCTTTGTGCTGTAAGGCTGCCTCCTATATTAAAGGAATTTCATGAGCATTATCCGGAGGTTGAAATTATTCTAAAAATGGAAAGTAATAATAAATGTAAAACATTGATAAGAGAAAATCAGATTGATGTTGCTTTTATTATTGGTCAGAAAATCAATGATTCTGAGTTAATTACAGAATTGGAATTTCCTGAACCTTTAGTTTTATTAGCGACCCCAGGACATCCACTTACTTCCAAGAAACATGTTCATCCTGAAGATATTGCTGAATATAACATAATTGTTTCAGAAAAAGGCTGTGGTTACCGAAATCTTTTTGAACAAAGTCTCAATGATGCTGGGGTAACTCCGAAATCAATAATAGAAATGGGCAGTATCCAATCAATCAAACAATTGACAATGAGCGGACTTGGAATAACGCTGCTTCCAAAGATTGCTGCTGCGGAGGAGCTGAAACGAAATGAATTGATAGAACTTCATTGGTGGGAAGATTCTTTTTATTTGGCTACGCAAATGGTGTATCATAGGGATAAATGGGTTTCAAGGGCATTAAGAGCTTTTATAGATCTGAGTAAAGAAATGATGAATAGTTAATATAATATTTTGAATTCAAATAACAAAGGTATGTATTTTGTGTTCTTAGTGTCTTCTTATTAAATTAAACATTAATATTTTTATATGACGTAACAGTTGAAAATGGAATGATAAGAAGCATCTAAATAAGAATTCTTTATTTTTCAACGAAAGAACTTTTTATATAGATGAGAAAGGAAAAAGAGTTATCATTTGCGAGTGTTACGGTGAACCATGTCATAAGGGATGTAGACTTTTTTAAAATATTGTATGATGAACCGTATTGAAGTAGAAGTATTGTTCAATGGTTTGAGAGAATTTTGATTTATGTTAGTCTAACTTTTACGCAGAAATTGGAATATTTGCGTTAAGGGATTATAATTAATATTTAATCAATTTATGAAATAATCTGCTATCAACTAAACGAATTGATAGCAGATTATTTGTTTCTACTAAGCTTTCAAAAATATACGCTTAATTTTGTATCTAACAAATTCGACACTTTAAATGCCTATTCTATCTTCTACTTTTTATTTATTAGTAGGGAAATCAGTAGAAAAGGCAAGTTCTTTTTGTGCTTCAAGTTCTTCAAGACGATTTGAAAGTGATTGATGTATCGTATTATAAGCTCCGCTGCCAAGAGCAATTCTTATTGGTGCTGGCTTTTGGTCAGCACTGTCAATCATGATTTTCACCATTCTAGCAGGATCACCAATAGGAACTATCGAGGTATCTTCAAAACCGCGTCTGGCATTATGTGCTTGAGAAATCGAGTAAGCCTCTAACTTTTGACCCAATACTACACTATGATGTGTAAAATTCGTACGTGCTCCGCTTGGTTCCACTATTGTAAGACTGATGTTAAAAGGAGCGATTTCTTGTCTTACGGCTTCGCAGAATCCTTCAATTCCCCATTTAGTTGCATGGTAGAGTGATCCTCCAGAGAATGCAGTTTGGCCTGCTGATGATGAGAGTTGAATGATATGCCCTTCTCCTTGAGCACGTAGATGTGGTAATGAAGCTCTAATCAAATGGATAGATCCAAGGAGATTTGTGTTAATCTGATGAGTAATTTGCTCAATAGTTAATTCTTCTGCTGCACCAATAAGGCCATAACCAGCGTTGCTTACAATAACATCAATTTTTCCAAGTTCGTTGAAGGCTTGATCGACAACCTCATAAATTGTGTTGGTGTCTGTAACGTCAAGATGAAACACTCTAAGAAGAGCACCGTATTTTTCCTTAAGGTCTTCTACTGAATTCATATTGCGTACAGTACCAGCAACTTTATCGCCCCTCTCAAGGAGTTGTTCAGTCATATGTCGTCCGAATCCACTGTTAATACCAGTTATAAACCAAGTTCTTTGTTCCATTTCTTTATACCTCTCTTTTATTAAAATTTAATAGTTTAGACATCAAGTTTGACTAACCATATTATCACATTAAAAATCAAAACATAATATAACGATAATGTTTAAAATTTGCCTAATTCTGCAAAGTATTAATTCAATGAATTGATGAAAAAACAAATTGATTTTTGATATAATATTTACTATAGTTTTAAGGAATATTATCATTGAGTTAGATAAATGAAATAAGATGTGGAAATTATCAGAAAATGGTTTAAGTATAAAGGCTGGGTGAGAAATAAATGTTAGAACAAAAAGAAAATTTAAATAAAGAAGTATTATTTGAAGAAAGTAACTTTATTAAGCAAAAGACATTGAATACTATAATTGGAATGACAGAGAGGATAGCTAAAATTGATGGAAATACCAAAACAATAGTCCCATTTTTTTCGGTTACCAGGCACAGTCATGAAATTCCTATAACTCCTGGAGTTATGAATCCTGCATTTAGTATTATTCTTCAAGGAAGAAAGGAGTTTCATTTCGGAGATGAGACTATACATTTTAATGCAGGTGATTTTGCAGCGTCTATTATTGATATGCCTGTATCCGTACAAGTGATAGGAGCATCAAAAGAGTTGCCCTGTATTAGTTTGCGTATTGATTTTACTACAAGTGAAATTGCTTCTGTAATACTGGATGCTAAAATTGAATTTAACATAAAAAATAAGAATCTTTATTTAGGAGCATTTGTAGGAAAATCAGATGAGGAACTATTAGATTTATTTATCAGACTTTTGAAGCTAATAAATAAATCTAAGGATACTTACTTTTTATCGCAGCTTATTAAGCGAGAAATGATTTATCACTTATTGAGTGGAGAGTACGGATACTTGTTTTTTCAACAGGTTCTAGCTGAACAGCAGGCAGATGGAATAGGTAAAGCAATAGAATGGATCAAGGAAAATTATAAACGTTCTTTTACCGTGGAAGAGCTAGCAAAATCAAATAATATGAGTGTATCAGGACTGCACCATAAGTTTAAAGCTGTAACTGCCATTGGTCCGCTACAATATCAGAAAGAGCTGCGACTTCATGAAGCAAGACGACTCATGTTTAGTGATTCTATTGATGTTACTACTGCTGCCATGGAAGTTGGTTATGAAAGCTCATCTCAATTTACCAGGGAATATAAGCGGTTATTTGGACAGCCGCCACTAAAACATATAAGAGCTTTGCGAAAAAGTTTTGAAAATGGTGAATTTCAAAGTGGTATATAAGGCGTATCATTTGGTGATAATAGATGGTTACAATACTTAGACAGAATAGAAAATTCATTGCAAAGAGCCTATAAAAAATGAAAAGAACACTATTTGATATAATGTTCTTTTCATCTTTTTAAAGTACCCATACCTGTAGAAATAAACCCAATAATCTCAGAAATTAGAAGTTCTTGAGGGATTGGTCTATTCTGAACTTCCCATTTGTAAATTACATTATAAATAGAAGTGCTCATCATTGTTGCAACTAATTGGGCACGTATTTGTTCATTTTCAGCTAATTCAGGGTCTTTTATTAGCATCTCATAGATTATGGAATATAGCTCACAAGATATTTTATCTCCTATTAAAGGTAAAATAGAGGCAAAACCGCACTTGCAGATGCTTTTTACCATTTCAAAGTACTCACAAACGCAAAGAATGAGGATTCGTATAGTATTCTCATTTAGGCGCATCTCGCCTAGTAGTTTATGGGAAAAGATCTCAGAGAATTTCTCTACTATGACGGTGTCCAGTAGTGCATATTTATCTGTAAAATGTGCATAGAAGGTTGCACGGTTTATGGTGGCCACGGTAGTAATATCCTTGACTGTAATGGAGTCAAAGCCTTTTTTAGTAACTAGTGAAATAAAAGCGTTGATAATAAGATCACGGGTTCTTTTTACTCTAGGATTATTTATATTTACTGACATATTATTACCTCATTTAAAAGAATTTTAGTTAAACTCATATTGCAGATTTAGTTTTATGCAAGCAACACTTTATCAATTTTGTTGGTTGAAAAATATATAAGCTAAATTTATAATCATTATAAGCAACACGAGTTGTTTTTGCAATATAGGTTGCTAGAATAATTGTTTGAAATAAATATTTATTACTTGGAGGTAAATATGTCAACTATAAATCCAAACTGTAAATGCATAAATAAAAGCTGTAAAAATCACGGTAATTGTAAAGCCTGTCGAGAGTATCACAAAGGGCAATCATATCTTAATCAAACATATTGTCAGGCTGGTGCAGTTAAATTCATAACTAAAGGATTAATATCTAAGTTAAAGTTACATTCTTAGCATATAACTTAGCAATTCAAATGCGGACTTACTATAAAATAAAAAAGGGTGGGAGTGTTGAAATATGAATTTAGATAATCCGATTTTCAAGAAGTCAATTATAGAAGTTATAAAAGCAAGAACATCTATGAGGTCATATAATGGAGTGCCTTTGGACAAAACAATAGGCGATAGCATAATAGATGCTATAATAGCAAGTTATTTTCGCGTTTTTCCTCATGAACTTTTTTTCTTTCTTCGTTAATAATTTGCGCCGCGTTAGGAGATGTATACTTCACTATTTTGGTATGAATAAGGTCTAAATTTTCATTGAGATCATTTATTTGGTTTAAAATTGCTTCTTGATGTTTTAAAAGTAATTCTTTTCGTGAATCTATGGTTCTAGAACCTTCCATGCAGAAATCAATATATTTTTTTATATCCTTAAGTTGCATGCCAGTATTCTTTAGACAACAAATTGTTCTAAACAGGCTTACGTCTGATTCAGTAAAAACTCTGTTTCCTGATTTATTTCTCAAAACAAATGGCAGAAGACCCTCTTTGTCATAGAAACGAATTGTATAGATAGAAACGCCAAACATTTTTGATATATCTTTTATTGTATAAGTCAATTTTAAAATCCCCTTTAAAATTTATTAAAAAAAGCTTGACCTAGATATATCTCTAGGTATTAACATGAGTATAAATCATAGGAAATTAAATTTCAAGTAACTTATACCTTCTTGGATTAATATTAAAACTGATGACTAAGGAAATACTGTCTTTGAAATATAAGTAGCGGTATAAATAATGAGATATTAATTTCTAAATGGTTAATAAATACTTAAAGGAGAGGTTTTTATGAACCCCAATAGTAAAATTGCATTAGTTACAGGTGGAAGTCGTGGAATTGGTAGAAATTCTGCAATAGCCCTATCTAAAAAGGGTATAGATGTAATTATCACTTACAATAATCAAAAAGAAAAAGCAGATGAAGTTGTAAAAGAAATTGAAGCAAATGGTGGTAAAGCTGCTGCTATTCAGCTTGATGTAAGTAATATATCTTCATTTGATTCCTTTGCATCTAAGTTATCAGATGTTTTAAAGGATAAATGGAATAGAGAGCACTTTGATTTTTTAATTAATAATGCTGGAATTTCAAGCCATACTCCTATTTTAGAAGTTACAGAAGAAGAGTTTGATAAAATAGTTAATGTACACTTTAAAGGAGTTTTCTTTTTAACACAGAAACTAATTCCGCTTATTGCTGACAAAGGTGGAATTGTAAACACTTCAACAGGATTGACCCGTTTTACAGCCCCAGGTTCGGGACTTTATGCTGCTGCGAAAGGTTCAGTAGAAGTTTTTACTAGATATTTAGCGATAGAATTAGGAGCTAGAGGCATAAGAGCGAATACGATAGCTCCTGGACCTGTTAACACTGAGTTTAGTGGAGACACTTATATTAAAAATCCAAGTTTGAAAGATACGATTGGTTCTTATGCTACACTCGGAAGAATTGGAGAAGCTTCTGATATTGGAGGTGTTGTCGCTAGTCTATGCGCAGATGAAATGGGATGGGTTACCGGTCAACGTATTGAAGCATCTGGCGGTATGTTAGTATAATTAAAAGATATTACTCTTAATCAACAAGATCTTATAAGCTTTCGTTGATTAAGAGTGCATATATGGAGCTTTTTTAAGATAAGAAATTTATATTTACTTTTATAAAATAATAAAATATTAATATATTTTATTTAGTGCTATATTCGTTCAATATCAAGTTCACTCATTCTTCCTTCACAAAACTCCCGGGGGCTTTTATGAGCGAAGCGAATTTGCTAATGAACTAATCAGTGTTACGGCTGAAAAAGGGTTTAATAACGTTATTGATGCATTTCACGTTGAAGCCATAACATTGACCATTAAAGCTGACGAGGAGAAGTACCATAATACTGTTTAAAGGCCTTATAGAAATTGCTGCTATTGCTGTATCCGAGCATATCAGCAATTTTTTCAATGGAAAGATCTGTATGATTCAATAATAGCTTCGCTCTTCGCATACGTGATTCAGCTAGCAGAGCAGAAAAGGTCTTCCCTGTCTTTTCCGGCAAAAGACGGGAAATATAGACGGGGTGATATCCGAAATGGGATGCAATGTCATTCAATGTTACAGAATCAGAGTGTGATTCGATATATTCCATAATCCGGTCAATTAATGTCGTGCCAGTAGGTAGACGCTGACGCTTGTACTCATAGGAAAGATACATTGCAAGGGACATGACCATAGGTTTTAAAATTTTCTGTGAGTCCTCTGTTTTATGAGCATATTCAAGAATCATGACATTCAGCAGCTGCCAGATTGGCGAAGAAGCTGGAATTTCCAGATGAACGAACTCTTCTGCATATTTGTTTTTCTGTGGTTCCAGAAAAAAATTAAGCATGGAGCTATCTGCTGAGAGCGCACTCAGGTATTCCTGGAAAAAGGTTTCTTTACGAATCAGTACTCCTAGAATAATACATTCGTGATCAGAATCACGCTTAACAGCATAGCCGCTATAGGGCTGACCGATATAGCAGTCTCCTTCTTTTACCGTGATCCGATTGTTATAGTTGGCGCTTAATGCATCATAATCTCCGTGGTAAGCAAAATGAATGAAAAAAAAGTCCTGGCGGTGAAAACGCTCCTCAATTTTTTCCCCTTTAAATGCACACACCATAACTTCCTCGGATTTCTCTCCCAACCAATGCGAAATCAGTTCGTTATTTCCTGAGGACGGATCCGGGCTAAAGTCCCAATTGAGGTGCGGAAAGTCCTGACCGAGTTTTTCTAATGCGTGATCGATTTCGGTATCGCAATTCCAAGACATAACAACGTTCCTTTCTTCAGATTTCTGAGCAATTCTTTCAAGCATTGCAACGTTTTTAGTAAATCAGATATTTTTATATCTAATTGTAGGTTAAAATACGCCATAATTCAAGTTAATATTTAGCGCTGATTTGGAAGGTGAAAATCTATATGATTGAGTAGTAGCAAGAAAGTTCAAATTGAAAGGAATAGAACTTATGTATAATTTTGACTTTTATATGCCAACAAAAGTATTATTTGGAGCAGGAAAATTTCAGGAGCCGCATACAGAAGTGCTTCCAGGAAAGAAAGCACTAATCGTGACATCCGGAAAAGATTTTATCAGAGCATTGGATGAACTGATCGAAGCAGTCGTATGTAAACATCTCCGAATGAGTGATGCAGGAATCAAGGAAGAAGAGCTCGCAAAGTATCCGAAGAGAATACACGAGGTGCTCGGCGGTGACATTACCGCAGACCCGTTACCGCTTACGGATGAAGATTATCTTGAAATCTATAAGAAATCATATCGTTAAGAGCATAATGCATCGAATAACTGTGATTTATTACATAATTTAAGGAGGATAAATATGTCTAGAAAAAATATCGGAGCAAAGCCATACATCACACCGATGCCGGTTTTGATGATTTCATCTTATGATGAGGCTGAAAAGCCGACCGCAATGTTAGCAGTATGGGGCGGAATCACGAATGAGACAGAAATTACTATTACCGTAGCATCCCAGAGAAACACGTTAAAGGGAATTCTTGCCAGAGGTTCCTTTGTTGTAAGTATGGCGGATGTGGAAAATGAAGTTGCCTGTGATTACCTTGGTATAACAACAGGAAATAAAGTGGAAGATAAGTTTGAGAAGTCCGGATTCAATACAACAAAGTCTGAATTCGTAGATGCACCGATTATCGATGAGCTTCCTTTTGCCGTTGAGTGCAGAGTGAAGAGCTATGATGAGGAAACTTGGAGACTGGTAGGCGAAATCGTCAATGTAAGTCTGGATGAACGGATTCTTGGAGAAGATGGCAAGATATCTTTTGAAAAATTCCATCCGATCACTTTCGATTGGATGAATAAGTCATATCTGTCCGTTGGTGAAAAGGTCGGTGATGCTTACCGCGATGGACTTCAGTTGAGAGAGAAGAACTAAGAGGAGGCTGTTTATTATGATGAAAAATTTAGGTTCAAACGCTTTTTCGTATGGGTATCCAGCGCCGGTTTTAATGGTTGGCACTTATAATGATGATGGAACAGTCAATGTGATGAATTTGCATGAGTGTACAAGGACGAATGCAGGTGATCTTGCATTATGTATTGGTCCACGTAGTAAGACGCATGAAAACATTAAAAAGAGACGCGCATTTACTGTTGCACTGGTTAATAAGAATTTGATAAAGGAAGTGGATTATTTTGGAATTGTAAGCGGCCAGAGAGTTCCTGATAAATTTGAAAAAACAGGATTGAAGGCTGTAAAGAGTGAACGCGTCAATGCCCCTATCATCGAAGGCAGTCCACTAGTCATCGAATGCGAACTCATAGAGGTTGTAAGAGCAAATAATTTCACTACTGTACTTGCCAGGATTGTCAATGTAGCGGTAGATGAGTCAGTGTTAGATAAAACCGGCATAATTGATGCCAAGAAAACAGGAATGTTATTTTTTGATTCGTTCAGCAACAGCTATTTTTCATTAGGTGAGAAAGCCGGAGATGCATGGGTCGAAGGAAAAAAATATCTGTAAATTCTTGTTTTGCATGAGATTTGCATTTATATGAGATTAATACGAGATGTTAAAGATGAACGATAAAATTATGTCGGTCGTTTTTGCCGGACATGGGAGCCCTATGGTGGCATTAGATAACAATGAAATTACAGAAGGTATGCAATCTAGGCTTCATGGCTATGACAGGGTTCGTTTTCGGATTATAATACACGGAACATGAGTCGATGTTAGATATAACAAAAAATCGATGCCAGGAAAATCAGTTTGTAGGGATATAATAGATATTGTTTTGATATGTTTCCTAAACGAGGGAATCTAGAAACATCAACGCTGTCATGTCGAGCCACGTGGAGACGGTAATTTTGATGACGAATAGTGGCTCTAAGGTCAAGTGAGACGGGTCAATCACAATATGTAGTGGTTTTAAAGTGAAAAATGAGAAAAAATCGGGACTGAAAAATGCGTTTTTCAGCCCGATTTTTTTGCCCTGCTTATAGATGACATTCGAGATTTTCATTGGTTGATAATTAATGGCTCAATAGAATAAGACAATATAAAACTCTATTGTGCGAATATTTATCTAACTTGTTGGGGCACTTTATTTCTTGAGAATAACTTTTTTACTAAAAATATGAATTCCAATCCAGCATAGCAATAATAACACCTGTGCCAGAACAACAAGCCATAGTACCTGCATGTATCCACCTATAATGCAAAATATGGTATTAACCAGTGGAAAACCCAGGAATGTAAACATGATAGGAAAATCTTTTTTGTAATCCATAGAACTAATGACCTTACGATCCCAGAACTTGGTTAAGGTTAACACTAAAACTCCCGCTGAAATTACAGTAAGTGCAATCAACATTACCCATTGCATATTAGAAGTTCTTGGGAAAAATGGTGCCATATAATTAAAGAAATTGGATAAAGGTGAAACCAAACAAACTACAGAAAGAATGGAAGCCAAAAACGGATATATGTATCCAATTAGTTTACTATAGCCTTTCTTTTTATGCCACCATTCACCGATTAAAATAAATGCAGTCCAGTATCCGGCTATATAGATCCATCCTGTAAAATTCATGACAGGTTCCCCATATATGACAGGTTCACCAGGGATCGGGAAATAACTCCACCGGCCAATGATTCCTTCCGAAGTTTGAAAAATCTGTTTTACTGCGACTGGATCCAGTGAAAAGTCAAAAATCATAGCACTAAGTCCAGTAATGAAGGGTTTAGTCCATGCCGGTATATTGATCGTCTTCAAAACACGTAAAGTTGAGTAAACGATAAGAAACTCGATAATAGGAACAGTTAATGGTATATTGAATATCATTAGGATACTGTGCCCATAGGCGTAAAAACCTTTATTTCCCATAAGTCCCATAGATACCGCAACATTTTCAAAGACTGCGGCGTAGAAAAAGACAAAACATAGGAATTGCATTAATACAATCTTTGGACGTTCTTCGTTTTCAATTATATAGAAAACCATTAATGCGGCGATGATTAGAACTAAAATATCTTGAATAATCCATACAGGTACTATAGTTATATTTCCCATTGTATTACCTCCATTTAAAATTATAATTTATTTGAACGTTCAAATATGTTGTATGTTAAATATATTATAATTATACAGTGCTACTTAATCAACAGGCAGTTCGATAACATTACGTTCGATATCTTACAAATCAGATAAGTGTTGTTCGTTCACTGAATTATTTAAGGAAGGTAAATAAGAGCAATACAATCATCATTTAAGGTTAAGGCAAAAAAATATTTTTGGGATTTAAAATTATAGAAAATCTATGTAGCAAATGTGGAATTATTACTGAGATTATAGCTAATACTTAAAATGAAGAAGATTAAGAATTATAGGGATTCTATACGAAAACTTAACTTATGCATCATACGTTAATAGTTGAAGTAGAAACCCTATGGATGGTTGTGAAGATTTCAAAAGATTTTTTAAAGGACTAACAGATAGACCAAAGAAGGGAGGAAGTTTGTCAAAACTAGCAACAGTATAAAACTTGAAAAGCAGATTAGATTACTTCAATGAAAGTAGTATATTCTTTTAGAATTACAAAATCGGACACATTGAACAGGGAATTAAACAAGTTTTATAAAGTTTTATAAGTTTTTGGCAACGGTATTATGGCATACGAAAAAGCAGACCGCCGGGTGAAATATACAAAAATGATTATAAAAAACAGTTTACTGGAACTCATGAAAGAGCGTCCTATCAGCAAAGTTACAGTGACAGATATATGCAAAAAAGCAGATATCAATCGCAATACTTTTTATTCACATTATGCTAATCAGTTTGAACTTCTTTCAAATATTGAAGGTGAGTTATATGAAGAAATCAGACAGGTTGCGGAACGTACTTTGAACCTTGAAACTTATGAAAAACTATCATATGAAATTTGTAAGTATATAAAAGCAAATAGCAATATATGTGGAGTATTATTTTCAGAGAACGGGGATAAAGAATTATTGAAACGTATTATTTATATCAGCCACGAATTAAATATTGAGAAATGGAAGAAGGAAGAAAAATATATTGATCAAAAACTATTTGATAATTGGTACACATTTACCGCATATGGCACTATAGCCGTAATAGAAAAGTGGGTCAATAGTGGTATGAAGGAAAGTCCAAGTAAAATTGCTGCTTTTATTAATAAAGCGACAGAAGCAGTATCGAAAGATTTTTATTGATACTCCCTAGAACTATCTGTATCAATAGCTACTCCAAGTTTAGATGATATATATGTTGCAATTCACAATGCACATTTCACAATTACAGCTAAAATTCTTGTAATATTTCTAGAATTATGATGAAGGATTATTTTTGCAATATATACATTATATTATTTAACTTGTTAATTGATGATGATAACCGATAAATTGTACAGTAACGAAAGAACAAAAGGGCGTTTGCTTGGATCTATAAGATTTATACATATTTATCCAATAAATTTCCGTTTATTCCAATATTTTGACGTTTTATTCCATTTCTATTTACATTGTTTTAATAATGTGCATATTATAAGTTATAGAAACAAAATATGTAAATTAGTTTGATAAGGCTTAAAGCTGTAAAAAGGCAGAATAGTAATTAATATAGAAAGTCAATTTGATTTTTCTGCTCTATTATTATCTATATTATTTTTCTAAGTAATATGCCTGTATACTATGGGGTTCATAAAAAAATTTATAGAATTTTAATCATTGTTATTATGTTTGTTTTATTATGCATAATAATCATGAAATCATTATTAAAAATAAAGGGATGAGCGAAAATGCCTCTAACTGAAAAAATAGCAACTAAAATCGGTAATAATGCAAAATTATTTTTGAATGTTAATGAAGAACAAGAACAGATAATCGTATATGGAGCAATAAATTTGTTTCAAATGCTATTTGCTATCTTATGGGTCATAATTGCTGGGTTGCTTTTTGGAGTGTTTTATGAAGCTTTAATATTTTCTATTAGTGCCAGTATTCTTAGAAAATATTCAGGTGGTGTACATGCATCCTCACCAAGCCGATGTGTTATAATAGGAACATTTTCAGCAGCATTAGCTGGAATTGTAATTAATAATATATTTTACAGCATAAATAGTATTAATGTAGCAGTAATAAGCGGTGGTATTATAATATTTGCATTTATAACAGTTTTTAGAAATGCACCTGTAGATAGTATTAAGAAGCCTATTAAAAATATTGAAACTAGAAGACAATTTAAGAGGAAATCTATTTTTACTATATTTATTTTTTTATTCATAATAATAATTTTATTCATGCTCAACGAAAAATTTTCAGAATTGTATTACATAAAATTAATAGAAAGTATTGGTGTGGGAGTCTTATGGCAGACCATTACTCTTACTAAAAATGGAATAAACTTTTTAAACAAAGTTGACTACGCCGTAAAATACATAATTGAGGGAATGGGAACATTAGTGACACCAAAGACAAAATAACTTTAAAAATGGGACAAACAAAACAATCATTTCATAGTAGAAATATGATTGTTAAAATATACATGAAAATAAGCGTGTGGAAGCGGACACAGCAAAAAAGGAGAAAATGTAAAAACAATTTGAAATAGTGATTAATATAGAAAATACTTTAACTTTTAAATATAGAAAATATTAAATGAAAGAGAGGAATGTAATGTTTAGACTTACTTGCGTAGATTTCTTTTTTAGACTTATTCCAGAATCATTTATTTTAATATGGGGGATACACATATTTTCTAGAAAAACTATTGATATGTTTAAATACATACTTTCAAGTTTAATATTAGCTATATTGTGCTTTATTATAAGATGTTTACCTATATACTATGGAGTAAATACAGATATTTGTATAATGCTAACTATAATTATTGTTATGTTTATTATTGATATACCGTTAATAAAAAATCTGCTAGGGACTTTTTTATTATATTTTATGCTTTCTTTAAGTGAAACCATGAATATGTTATTACTTAATAGTTTAAATGTAAGTACAGATATTTCTGTTTTACAGCCAATAACAAGATGCATATATGGGATTCCGAGCTTGATTATATTTATAACATCAATAATAATTTTGAAATGTGTACTAAAAAATAAGAAAGTCATTCCAAATTATCTTTAATATAAATATGGAATGAAGAGGAGCTGAAATTAATGAACAATATTTTTAAAATTTTATTACTTAAACTTACATCAAATATTTGTACAAGAATGGCGCTTAGTGTTTCTGCGTCAGCATGTCATTGGGGATTATATCAACCTGAAGAACCAAAATGTCTAAGAGATATTAATAATCATTAATATCAATGTTAAAAGGAAAAACTGTCATAAATTTAATTGACAATTTTTCCTTTTAATAATTATCTATTGAAAGGAATATATCTGTATGGGGAATTATGTAAGAAGTCATAATAACAAACTAAAAGAAATGGTGTGTTTTATTAAAATTGCAATTATAGTATTTGTTAGTATAATAATACATATGAATTTACCAAAGTATTGGTCAAGTTTATATATACACGAAAATACTAAATTTAACATATATATAGTAAGTTTTTCTTCGCTCATTATTGGAATAAATTTCATTATGTGTTTAATAATTACTGGTATAGTCTTACAAAAAAGAATTTTGTTAAAAAATTCATGGTTAATAGATAATATCATTTTTACATTTATTATATCCATACCTATATATTTATCCAAAGCACATCAAAGTGAATGCAAATATTTATTTCTATTATTAATAATATATTCAATTATTCAATATGGTTCTAAATGTGGGATAGTAACATCAATTTTTTCTTCTGGTGTTATTCTTGGAGCAGATTTATTGTATGCTCCCTTAGAAAATGGCATTAATATATACTTTCAAAAAGATTTAATAATGTGCGGTGTATTTATTCTTGTTGCATGGATTTTGGGATATTATGTTAATATTGAAGCTGAAAATAATAAAAAGAAAGATGAAACTCTTAATACATTAAGCAATGAAAAAAAAGAGATGGAATCTCTATTATTAAATAATAAAATTTGTTATGATATGTTATTTGAAAATTCATTAAACTCAATTATTGTACATACAAATGGAGAAGTTATATATGCTAATGCAAGTGCAACTAAATTATTAGGTTTAAAGGGAGAGAACTTTTATAATCATTATTTATCGGAAGTTAACAAAGATATTAAAAAGAAATATTCAAGTATTAGCCATAATAAGCTTGTAAAGATTACAAGTGAGGAGAGCATATTAAATTCTGATGGTGAATTCATTCCGGTGATTAATACATCATCTTTTTTTACTTATAAAGGGAAACCATCAGTTTTGACATTTTTAAGAGATATAACATCTGAAAAGAAAGTTGAATCTCTACAAGAAGATATAGAAAAAAATCTAAAGTTACTTAATGAGTCAAGAGAATTTAACAATCTTATAATGGACTTTTTTACTAATATGTCTCACGAGCTTAAGACACCTGTTAATGTAATTTATTCAGCAGTTCAAACTGTAGATGTTTATTTTGGGAACTATAATTTGGAAAATATGAAGAAATGTAAATTATACTTTAAAACAATGAAACAAAATTGTTTAAGACTGATTAGAATAATAAATAATTTTTTAGATGTAACTAAGTTAAATTCTGATTCTGGATTTATTAGAATGAAAAAAAGAAATGGTAATATTGTAAATATTATTGAAGAGATTACCCAATCTGTGGCATCTTATGTCAATGATAAAGATATAACACTTATATTTGATACAAACGTTGAGGAAAAGATCATGGGATTTGACCATGATATGATGGAGCGTATAATGCTTAATTTAATATCGAATGCTCTTAAATATAGCCATTCTAAGGGAAATATATATGTTGAGTTCATAGATAAACAAAAAAGTGTTAACGTTAAGTAAGGGATGAAGGGGATGGCATTCCAAAGGACAAACTTAATTTTATATTTGAACGTTTTGGCAAAGTGGATAACACTCTTTCAAGAAAATGTGAGGGAACTGGAATAGGATTATATCTTGTAAAATCTTTTGTTGAAATGCATGGTGGGAAAATAAGTGTTTCAAGTGTTGAAGGACAAGGTAGTGAATTTATAATAGAATTACCAGTAGAATTGATTAAAAATGAAGAAGAAGAAGATAAAATTCTATTTAAAACTAATATAGAAAAAATACAAATAGAATTTTCAGATATATACTCGCTGCAAAGTTAAAAAGATATATAGTACTTTAAATTGGATATGAGCTGTGGGGATAAAGGTAAATTGTAATTTGGAGGCTAATAAACTAAAGGATACTTATAAATATTGAAATAGAATAAATTTAAAATTAACAAGAGGGGAAATTAAATGAAAAATGTAATAACTATTCAACATACACAATCTATTCATCATACTAATGGGATGGTTGGTTCTTGGACTGATTGGGATTTATCAGAGGTGGGAATACAACAAGCGAATAATATTGGAAAAAACTTATCAAATCAGTTATCAGATAAAAAGTATGTATTGTATTCTTCAGATTTATTAAGAGCTAAGCACACAGCAGAAATTGTAGGAAGGCATTTGGGAGTTGCACCAATTTTTGTTGCTGAATTGAGAGAAAGAAACCTTGGAAAATGTGTTGGAAAGTCTGTACAATGGCTGCGAGATAATATAGAAGTACAAGAAAAATCTATTGATGATAAGATGTTTTCTGATGCAGAAAGCAGAAGAGATGAATGGAATAGATTATTACCATTTTTTAATGAGCTAATGACCAATAAATATGAGAATGTAATTATAGTTTCTCATGGAGATTTACTTAGTGTATTTAATACAATGTGGTTAGGTATGGATATTGAAATGCTTAACAAAAGTGAAATATTTGGATTAGCTGGTGGAGTTAGTTTTATGCAAGAAACCGCTGACGGGAAACGATTAATTAAGCGAATTAGCGATATGTCTTATATAAAGTAATATGGAAGTTTTTCTTTAATTATAAGAATTTTACGAAGCTTGAAAGTTCGACAAATTCAAATTTATCGAGATGCCTATAAAGAGTTTTCAGAAAGAAAGTTTACGTATTTTATAAATTAAGAATAGTATCGAATGAATGAAGAACGGATGAGTATAAATATGAATTAGAAATGTGCGAGCATTATTATATAGATGAGGATGAAGGTCAGGAAGTTAGAAGCTTATGTTTTAAAACTGGTAAGGGATATAACGCTTCAAATGGAGTTATAGCTGATTTAAAAAATACTATATTAAAATATAATTTAGAATAGGGAATGTTAATTATTAAAAATAATTGACAAGTAAATGCGTTGTAACTATAATGGTTACAAGGAGGTAATATTTATGATGCAGATTAGCAGTAGATTTACTGTAGCAATTCATATTCTTGCTGCCTTAGAAATTAGCAATGATGTTTGTACATCTGAAGTGATTGCAGGTAGCATACAGAATAACCCAGTTGTTGTAAGGCGGATTATTGGTATGCTAAAAAAGGCTGAACTGGTTGATGTCAATAGTGGAGGTGGCGGTGCCTATCTTCTAAAGCCAGTTGAAGATATTACTCTTTTTGATGTATATAAAGCAGTTGATGTAGTTGAAGACGAAAAGCTCTTTCAGATACATGAAAATACTAATCAGGAATGTATTATAGGTGCAAATATTCAAGATGTATTAATGTTAATGTTACCCAAAGCTCAATCGGCGATGGAAGAGGTATTAAAAAGTTATACAATGGCAGATATTGTTGCAGGTATATTGGAAAAAAAGTTGAATTGAAAGATTCAATTTTTTTTAGAACTATTGTAACTGGAATTGTTACAGTTACAATGGCGATTGTGTTAATGTAAGATATTCAAGCATAAATAAATGAAATTCATGTGTATGCAAGCAAGTAGAAATTTATCGGATTGCTATATCTAAAATTATTTAGATAGTAAATCAGCATAGTGCAATAAAAGAAAAAATAAATGTAAGAGGAAGGAAAACTAACATGAGAACATTATTTGATAAAACAGTTATTAATAGGATGGAAATTAAAAATCGCTTTATTCGTTCAGCGACACAAGAAATTATGGCAGAAGAGGATGGTCACTTAAATGATAGGCTGTATGAACTGTATGAAAATCTTGCTAAGGGAGGTGTTGGTTTAATTATTACAAGTGGTGCTTATATTACAGCAGATTCTAAATCCATGCCTGGACAAATTGGTTTCTACAACGATAATTTTATAGAGGAATACCAAAAGCTTACAGATACAATTCATGGCCATGAAAGTAAAGTATTGCTTCAGGTGAACTATGCTACTAAAAACGGTCAAAATCTAAAAACAGATGATGTTTCTTTGGAAGATATAGAAGCAATCATTTCTGCCTTTGGAGATGCAGCAGCTAGAGCTGAGAAAGCTGGTTTCGACGGAGTAGAGATTCACGCTGCACATGGATTCCTTCTGAGCCAATTTTTAAGTAGTAGAACAAATATGAGAACCGATCAATATGGAGGAACTCTTGAAAATAATGCAAGGATAATTATTGAAATATATAATGCCATAAGAAGTAGAACAAGTAAAGATTTCGTTGTGTTTTTAAAAGTTAATAGTTTCGATGAAATTGATAGCGAAAAAGCTTTTGAGAGTTGCCAATATATCTGTAGTCAACTTTCTGATTCTGGAATCGATGGGATAGAAATAAGTGGTGAGGGTGAAGCTTCAGATTATAAGGAATCTATATACAGGGATTATGCAGCTAAAATTTCTGCATTAAATAATAATATCCCGATAATTTTGGTGTGCAAAAACAGAACACCTGACACTATGGCGCAGATACTAAATTCAACAGGGGTAGAATATTTTGCTTTATCAAGACCATTAATTCGCCAACCGGATTTAGTAAATCTTTGGATGAAGGATTTAAATGAAGTACCAAAATGTATATCATGTTCAAAATGTATGCAACCAAATGGAACATCATGCATTTTTAACAAAGATTGATTTATAATAAACATTTGTTAAAGATAAATAAATGTTTATGATTCAATTGTTACAATATCTGTATTTGTAAATACATTAGAGTAAATAATTAAGTAAAACTAAAATTTAAGGGGAGATGAAAAATGGATTTTTTAGAATTAGCAAAAAAAAGATACTCAGCTCGTAAGTATGACGGGAAAAAAGTTGAAGATGATAAGTTGGGAAAAATATTGGAAGCTGCAAGAGTTGCACCTTCTGGAAGTAACAAACAACCTGTTAAATTACTTGTATTAAAAGATGAAGAGGAATTAGAAAAAGTTTCAAAGGCGGCACGAATCTACGGGGCACCACTTATTATAGTTGCATGTGGTGATCACAATATTGCTGGAGTTATACCTTTTAACAACAAAAGTGTAGTTGATATTGACACAAGCATTGCAACTGATCATATGATGATGGAAGCAACCTCTCTTGGATTAGACAGTGTTTGGATTTGTAGTTTCGACCCAGAAGTTATCAGACGTGAATTTAATTTGCCTCATAATATTGAACCAATTAATGTTCTGGCAATAGGTTATGCAGTTGGAGAGCCAGCTTCTCCAAATCGTCATGATAAAACCCGCAAATCTTTAGATGATCTGCTTTTGTAGGAGTAGGATATTCTATAGATAATATTAATAAGTATAAACAATCAATAGTACAAATAAAGTTTAAAGGCAATAAACATTGAAAATTAATGAAGTGCCCCCCAAATGTTAGACATATGATACACTCATATTTAATATTCGGAGAGCACTTCATAATTTTAATTTCCCTCCCAATCTTTAAATAGAGAACCCGAATCTATGATTCGGTGTGAATCAGTTAAGCAGGCATCCAAATCTGTGATTTGATGATGATCGATTACTCTGTGAGTATCCAGCGAACGAATGTGAGTCGAGTTTCCTTATAACTATATTTCTCCAAAATTTAATATTTTCTGAAAGCTTATCATATGAGTCAAAAAGAATTATCTACAATAAAATAATTAGTCAGGCTAAAGAGAAGTAAAAATAAATGAGATAAGATATATATCAATTAATAAAATATGTACCACTAGTGAAATATATATAGTAAAATGTAATAAATTATGTAAAATACCATAATTAGTGGGGGAAATATATCTATGAACAATAATGAATTGGCACATTATGCTGAAAAACTTAGGGAAGGGGATATTAGTGCATTTGAAATTATTTATAATGAAACTAATAAACAAGTATATAACTTACTTTACAGTTACACCAAAAATGAACATACAAGTTTTGATTTAATGCAGGAAACATACTTGACTGTAAATAGCAAAATAGGAACTATAAAAGATCCATATGCTATTAAAAGTTGGATAAATAGGATAGCAATTAATAAAGCGAACAGATACTTTGAAAAGAATAAGAAAGAAACTTTATTGTCAGAAGAAGGAAAAGACTTGTTTGAAACTCAATTTGAGGAAGATGAAGAATTCTTACCGCAAGAAATTTTAGATAGCAAAGAAAAGCAAAAAATAATAAAAGATATAATTGATAATTTGCCCATAGAACAAAAAACAGCAGTGTATTTATACTATTTTGATGAATTATCATTATCAGAAGTAGCAGAAGATATGGAATGTTCAGAAGGAACAGTTAAAAGCAGATTAAATTATGCACGAAAGAAGATTAAAGCAGAAGTAGATACCTGGGAGAAAAAAGGGACTAAATTATATGGAACAGGAGTACCAGTATTATTATTACTTCTCCAAAATCAGCTAGGAATTGAACAAATTTCTTTAGATAAAGCTAATATACTACTGAAAGATATAGTTAATGGTATAAGTGGAAGTTCTGTAATTGGAACTGTACATCAAATTTCTAATGCAAGTTTATCAAGCAAAATCAGTGGGACAGCAAAAGTGACTAAAAAAGTTTTTGGAATTAAATCAGCTATAGCAGGGGTTAGTGCAACAGTTGCAATAGCAGGTGTAATATATGCAAATACAAAACCTGAACCAATAGATAAAAGGGAACATTTTTATATTACATATAGCGAATTAAAAATGGAGGATGGGGTTAGTTCAGTAGATATTCTTGATGGTGACATAGCAATAGCAAATAATCTTCCTGACTATAGCTGTGTAGAAATAATAAGAACAGATTATGATGAAACTGAAGGCGAAGATATTAAAGCAAATGTTGGAAATAGACAAGAAGATATTAAAATAACTGATGTGAATGGAAAACAAGGCAATATAAAATTAGAAAAGATGGATGAATGTCTTTCAATACATACTGAATCTAAAGAAGGAGATAAATTTATTGCATCAAAAGTTTTTACAGACGGAACTATTGCTAAAGTTAGCGGATATGATGAAAATATTGTTGGAATTATTAATGAACCAGATAAAAAGCAAATAGAAATTAATCCATTGAAGGAAGGAAATACAACAGTAGAGATAATAGATAATAGTGGATTAAAAGGGGAATTAAATCTAGAAATTACGACCATAGGCAATAATGGAAAACTTTATGTACACCGTCGTATTAAAAAATGCAAATAAAATATTAAAATAATAAAACCAAATAGTAAGTTCAAGTATCTAAATAATGAAAACAAAAATATAAAAACAATTATCAAGGGGGAAATAATCAATGGGAAAAGTAAAATTAACAAAAATAATAGCAAGTTCATTAATAGCAGTTTCAGTATTAGCATTAAATCCAATAGGAGCAAGTGCAGAGTGGAGGAAAGATAATACTGGTTGGTGGTATTCAGAAGGAGATGATTCTTGGGCTATAGGTTGGAGAAATATAGATGGAAAATACTATAATTTTGATTATAGTGGCTATATGCAATCTAATACTATAGTTGATGGTAACACATTAGATGCTAGTGGAGCAGTAATTAAAACAGGTGTAGGAACATTATCAAGGGAAGATTTTAATTTTGAAGGAACTGATACGACTAATTCATTAAAAGGATATAAAAATATAATTGATTGGTTTTATGCTAATGATTACGTAAAAGGCTGGGGATGTTATTTAAGTCAAAAAGATTCTGAGTATGGGAAAGATAAAAGTTAAACAAGCAAAGGAATTAAAATTGGTAGTTCATTAAGTGAAGTATTGGCTGCTTATGGAAATACAGAAATTAAAAATGTAACAAGCGGTGATATGCTTTATATGTATGGGGATTGGAAGTCAAATCCTGAGAAAAAATGTGTAACATATTCATATTATGAAGGAATAACAAGATTTAATATTAGATTCTATTTTGATGCTTCAGATAAATTAGTTGTTATAGCATATACAGTAAATGAAAGTACTTTTCCACAGGGAATTGATCAGGCTCAGCAATTAACTAATCAATATAGAGCTAAAATAAAAACTCTATCTAAGTAAATTTAGATACACTAATGTAAGTATTTTTTTGGTAATTTAGTGATAGCATTTTTTATAGAGTTTAAAGCTAAGTAAGATTTACTCAATACTTTTTAGCGTTGAGTAAATTCGTAACAGGGGGAGAAATAATAATGATTAAAAATAATTTAATAAAAACAATATCTTTAACAATTATAGCAATGTCTTTAACAATATCTAATTCGATTTATGCTAATGCAGAAGATACCATGAATATTGAACAAGTGAAATCTGAAATAGCAAAAACAACTGATATAACTACAAATGAACTTAAATTTCAAGGGGAAACAACAGTAAAAAAAGAATTTTATTACGAAGATAATTATTATACTAGTGCTAATCTTGCAGATGAAAAATTATATTATTTTAGTTATAGTGAAACACCTCATATTTCCTTTTATTATGGATTAACTTCAAAATATGTTTATGAAGAATCTCGAGGTACTGGAGGCGGAGATTTAACTTTATCAAAAGATGGAAATGTATATAGTTATTTTGAATTTTATGGAGGTAGCTACAATACATTACATGGATGGATTGGATGGAATGGCTGGTATAAAGCAAGTGATAATAAGTGGACATATTTTAAAGATGGAGTACTTCAAACAGGTTGGATTTATGATAATGGGAAATGGTATTATTGCTATAGTAATGGAGAAATGGCACATGATACAACAATAGAGGGATATACATTAGGTTCTAGTGGTGCTTGGATTTAATAATAAGTATAAGAATTAAGAGAATAAGTTATGAAAAATTAAGATTAACTGAGTGATATAAGAAGTGAGTAAATGTAAAGTATTGTATGAGTAAAGGGGA
Source organism: Clostridium sp. MF28 (assembly GCF_002969175.1). Taxonomy (NCBI): domain Bacteria; kingdom Bacillati; phylum Bacillota; class Clostridia; order Eubacteriales; family Clostridiaceae; genus Clostridium; species Clostridium sp. MF28. The sequence goes on along the minus strand of NZ_CP014331.1, from coordinate 909,938 downwards.
AATAATTAATGAAAAGATTAAAATTAACAAAAATAATAGCAGGTTCATTAATTGCGCTTTCAGTATTGGCATTAAATCCAATAGGAGCAAGTGCGCAGTGGAAACAAGATTCTAAAGGCTGGTGGGATTCAGAAGGAAGCAGTTGGTCTAAGGGCTGGAAGGATATAAACGGTAAATGGTATTATTTTGATTATGATACTGGGTATATGAAGCATGATGAAATTGTAGAAGGTTATTATGTGGATTCTAATGGAGTTTATGTAAATAATCCATCTGAAGAAATAAAAGAATATGCAAAAATAATTAAAAGTGATGATTGGTACGATAGAATAACTAACGGCATGAAATGGCAGAGAGGGTTTACTGCAAATAGTATGATAGAAGTAAATGCACCACTAAGGGGCATAGTTATGGATTTTAATAATGATGGTACTAAAGAAATGATAGTAACAAATGAATCTCAAAATTCAATTTCCGTAGTAACTTATAACAAAGGAAATATTAATGTACTAAAGAGTATTGATGTTACCTATGCTGAATACTCTGGATATAGTAAATCTGAAAATGTATTTTTTGTTTATGGCTACTTTCAGGGAAGTAAGGAGATTAAAGGATATAAAGTAGACAATAATGAGTTAAAAGAAGTGTATTTTTACTACGATTCTACCAAAGATCATACTGGTGGCCCACATAAAGGTTATTTTATAAGTGAAGAAGATTATACAAATAACAAAAGTGTTTCTAAAGATGAATATTATAATGCACTTGAAAAATTATATGAAAAGTTAGATAGTGAAGGTCAAAATAAAGTCGGACCACTTTTAGAAGATTTAGGTAAGTAGTGATTTAGGACAATCTATAAAGTTTAGAGTATTAAAGAAGTGATAAAAAGGGGAATAATTTATATGAAAAAAATGATTGCAAGTGCATTAATAGTAGCTTCAGTATTAGCATTAAATCCAATAGGTGCAAGTGCGCAGTGGAAAAGCGATTCTAAAGGTTGGTGGTATACAGAAGGTAATTCATATGCTAAAAATTGTTGGAGCTTAATAGATGGAAAATGGTATTATTTTGATTATGATGGTTATATGCTGCATGACATAATTATTGATGGATACTATTTAAATTCAAATGGAGCATATATTAATGAGCCTTCAGAAGAAATAAAGAAATATGAGAGCTTATTAAGTGATAAAGATTGGATTAAAAAAACTACAAATACAACTTCAATATATAACCCCATAATTTTGGATATAAATCAAGATGGTACTTCAGAGATGTTATTTAACTCAGAGTGTGGTTTGGGATTAGCTGGGGAATCATTATTTGTAGTTACATATGATAATGGAAATGTTAATGTAGAACAAATAGAAAATTCTCATGGTGATTATTATGGATATAGTAGTTCAGAGAAAGTATTTTTTATTTGTGGTGGAAATCAAGGAAATAATTATGCCAGAGGATATAAATTAGAAAATAATAAATGCAAAGAAGTATATTCATGTTGGGATAATGCAGGTAGATTTATAAATGGAGATGCAACTTATTATGTAAATGGACAGGAAGTTTCTAAAGATGAATATGATTCTTCATTAAAAAGGTTTGGAAAAATAGATAAAGGGGAAGGCGCAGAGGGAATAGTGACAGCCAATATGGATGAGTTTGAATAATAATTAGCTGCATCATAAAGGAAAAAGGTGCAAGCTGCAACAAGGCATTAGACTATTCCTTAATTTGGGTGCCAGATTGGCGCATAAGGCTTCACTTATATTGGATAAATCACTTAAGTATAGTGATATTAAAGAAATAAATGATGAACTTGAACTCAATCCAAAAGAATAATTTAATAGGATATAATCAAACAAGTTTAAAGTCAATAAACATTCAAAATCAATGAAGTGCCCCCAAAATGTTAGAAATATGATATACTCACATTTAATATTTGGAGGGCACTTCATAATGTTTATTGCCTTTTTTTAAGCTACGTTATGAGAATCATCATTAGGACTATCTGTATCAATAGCTACTCCAAGTTTAGCTGATATTATAGTATTTAACCTATTAATTGATGAGGATAAGTTATCAATTTGTCTTTCTAAGCGTATTAGCAAATATGCTGCTACAGCTATAGCAAAGCCATTGTTAACCATAAGATTAATTAAATCAGTTACCTGCATATATATCCACCTCCTTTTAATGGATATATGAATGTACATAAACAATTTTAAAATAGTTAATGAAATTATTATATATACGTTGCAAAAATAATTCTTCATCATAATTCTAAAAATATTACAAGAATTTTAGCCGCAATTGTGAATTGTGAAATGTGCATTGTGAATTGCAATATATATAAATAATAGATATAAAATAAATTATTGAGTTTCACGCAGCTGATGGATACAACAAATAGTGAGAAGAAATGAGCATTATAGATAACTCAACTATAATCTATACTTATGCGCATGCATCACCGAAATCATAAATATTTTGTTCCGAAAAGCTAAGAACCTTTAACAGCTCATTTTCAAATGTTTTCTACACAAATATATTTATAATTTCTAGTAAAGATATGAACTCAAGTTTTAACAAATTTGTAAATGCATATTACAAGCTCAAAACATTTAGTCAATATTCTTATATGGTAAAGAATATATATTCTCCACCATATTTATTCTTCAGAATACTAGAATATATATTCTGATATTCTAATATTCTGAAGAATATGCTGGAATAATGCGGGTTTTAAGGCTGTTGGCTTAAAAAAGTTCGATTTTTATGTGGTTTAAGATAGGAAAATACGTCTTAAATATTAGTGGAGAAAAATTTTAATCGCGTAATAAAATTATAGAGTGTGTTTGTTAAATGATTAGGGGTGAAATAAGAATTGAATTAAAAAAGAGAGAAGACTTTTGTAAAAAATAGATGGATCTGTAATATTTATTATAGCCTTTGGATTGATAGCAATGCTTATTTTTTCAATAAACGTAGGTTACGTATTGTTATTACATTACATTTGATGGGGGAGGGCTTGGGATAATGAAAACAGTTTTGAAATTTGATTAACATGTATATTATTAAAACAGTAAATTATAATTGAGGAAAATATAGGAAAAATAATAAAAAATTGTAGTATAATAATGATATGATATTCTAGTACTATTCTGCGAAAAACATAGGTACTTTTTTTTTCTCTAAGATAGGGTAATTATATCCATCAAATCTAGAAAAGGCAACATTGGTAGCTTTAAGTTTTATGTCATATAAGCTTAGATCAAGTAATTAAGAAAAATCTATGAGGTGATGTTATGAATACAAAGAATTATGTTTTGGATGCAATTGAATATTTAGAAAAACACTTGCTTGAGGGAGTTTCATTAGAACAACTTGCGAAGCAGTTTAATTTTTCTAAATTTCACTATGCTAGATTATTCAAAGCAGTGTTGGGAGAGAATATTGGGGATTATCAAATGAAGCGTAGGCTTACAATTGCAGCGATGAGATTATTAGAGACAAGAGATAGTATATTGAATATAGCTATAATGTGTGGATATAGTTCTCAGGAAAGTTTTACCCGTATGTTTAAGGCATATTTTGGTATTACACCAAAGGATTATCGTGACAATAAGATTGAATATTTAAATTTATATAAATATTCAATTACACAGGAAGACATCGAGAGGGTGATGTCATATGGAACAGCAACAGAATATCAAATAATACATAAAAATTCTTTTGAGATAACAGGATTATTGTATCATGGGGATAATAAAAAACATGATGTTGCACGTATTTTTAATCAAACTGCTCAAAAAGTGCAATTGGATAAAATATATAATCAAATTGATGGGGTTTACGGATTGGATTTTTGTAAAAATGAAGAAGTGAGGAGTTATGAGTTCGATTTTATCGCTGGAATTGATAGTCGATATTTTAGTCAGATTGACAGGAAAGATGCTGAATTAGTACATAAATATATACCGGAGAATGATTATGCAGTATATTCCTTAACAAATATAATCGAAAAGATACAGATTCAGATACAGAGAAACTGGTTTAGCTTACTTAATGATGAATTGTATGTCCCGTGCGATAATTACGCATATGAGTTTTATCCCAATGGTTTTGTACCTAATCAAAAAAATATTGATGCATATCTTTTTATTCCGATAACAGCAAGATAGGTCAAAAAATCTTTTACGCGGATTGTTATAATAAAGAAAAGTAAGAGGAGGTAATAATATGACTGAACTTGAAAATTTTATTCTGGAAGGTAGTATCAAAAAATTACTCTTTAAGTTTTCTATTCCTGCTATAAGTGTATTTTTAGCTAATGTATTATATAATATTATTGATGCAATTTTTATAGGTAATCAGCCTAATGGTAGCTTAGGAATTGCAGCTTTAACTATAGTTTTTCCTATTCAACAAATAATACTGGCCCTTTCTCAAATGATTGGAGTTGGAATTGCTTCTATAACTTCCAGAAGTCTTGGAGCTGGAAATAAACTAAGAGCAGAAAAGGCTGTGGGTACTGCATTAACATCCTCTATTCTATTAGGAATTTTAATTATGGTTGTAGGACTAGTTTTCATCAGACCCATGTTATATATTTTTGGTTCCTTGGAAAATATACTACCCTATGCTGTAACATTCTTTAGAATTACTTTATATTGTAGTGTTTTTTTTGTTTTTAGTATTATTGCCAATAGCATCATACAATCAGAAGGACATGCTAATATTGCTATGATAAGCATGATAATAGGACCTGTAATTAACATTCCTTTAGATTATATATTGGTTACAAGACTTCAATATGGGATAAAAGGGGCTGCCATTGCTACAGACATTTCGCAAATAATATGTTTCATATTTTTACTAGTATACATCTGTTTTAATAGCAAAATTTTAGGGGTAAAAGTTAAAAATTTAACAATTAATATAAAATTATTAAAGGAAGCGATTTCCTTAGGATTATCTATGTTTATGACTCAACTAGCTTATGGAATTCTAGCCATAGTATTAAATAATTCATTAAAAATTTATGGAGGATCTGACTTATATGTTTCTGCAATTGGTATATATAATCGTGTATTCGGGTTTATTACCATTACTATGTATGGAATTAGACAAGCTCTTCAGCCTATTATAGGATTTAATTATGGTGCTAAAAAATTCGATAGAGTAAAACAAAGCTTAAAGCTTGCAATTTTAGCATCAGTTATAATTTCATTGGTATTTTTAGTTATAATTATTGGTTTTACAAACAAAATAGCGGGTGCTTTTACATCTGATAATGAATTAATAGTATTGACGGTTCCTATTTTAAGATTACTGATACTTATGAGTCCTTTAGTAGGTGTTCAAGTAATTGCTTCAAGCTTTTTTCAGTATATTGGCAAACCTAAGCCTGCATTATTTTTATCAATAATGAAACCATTTTTGTTTTTAATACCATTAATGTTAATCATCCCAATATTTCTTAAAATCACTGGTATTTTTGTATCTGTTCCATTAGCTGATTTTCTTGCTGCAATGATATCTTTAATTTTTATATATCGTGAGATAAAAAAGATGAATAAATTAAACTTAATTCAAGGTTAGAGAATGGAATATTAGATAAATGTCAGGGATGTAGCCTTAGATATATTTGTGATGGAATTGATGAGGTGGTTGATAGCTATGTGGAGGAAACTACTGAGGTTATAAATAATTTTAGTTTTGAATAAAGTGTATATTTAATCTTCAAAATTGTGGGAATATAATATAAATCACATTGCAATAGTAACAGCTCCAAGGATAAAAAAATTAACCTTGGAGCTGTTAGACGTTTAGCTTTAATAATAAAATGAAATATTATTGTGGATTTTTCTTAGAATGTTTTTCTTTCTTACAATAGCAGTAGAATAACACATATTTTTTATATGAGCATAATCCAGAACTGTATAATTTTTAAAGAATACAAAATCTATAAGTTCTTTCTCATCTTTAGTTAAATTTTTTAGAGCTAGTCTTAAGTCTTCATAATCACACATTTCACATAATGAAGTCTCAGGAGAGATTTCTTGTGATGGGATGTCCTTTTCAAAATTATCATGTAAACTTAGAGCTTTATTACCTTCAGTAGAGTTTCTGTTTTTAATTCTCTTAATCAAATCATTTATATTATTTTTAATGGCATTGGTAGCATAAGCAACGAATCTATGCTTGTCTAAGTTATACATAGAGATAGATTTAAAAAGTGATTGATAACATTCCTGAATAATATCATATGAGTTATATCCATCAATGAAAGTTCTCTTTGAGATATTATAAATTAATGGCCTAAATTCTTCAGCTAATTTTTCTTTTGCTCCTTCGTCATTATCTTTGCACCTAGTAACTAAAGTTTCGATATAATTAAAATCCATATAAACCTCCTTCATACATAAGATCTATAAAATTAATGAATTATTTTACATATATTGTGTTTAATGTTAAATTAGTCTCTACATATAGTATATATGGTTAAATTACCTAGAACTTATATGGAAATTGAAAATTATTTAAAAGACCAGCAGAAGATCCACTATATTTTGGAGGAAATAATGTACCATGGATAACAGTAGAGGAGGTAACTAAAGATGAAGATAAGTTTCTTGATGACGTCTCTACGTATTTAACTGAATAAGGAAAATATATTAGGAAATAAAGAATAAAAAATCGCTTTAGTGTTTTATTAGTCTCGTGATTACTTCTTTTAATAATATATAAAATTGGATATAATGAAAATAGTATATAGCAAGAGGAAATTGGTGAGGAGAAAAGGGGCAATAAAATGAGAAAAAATATACAGATTGGAGCATCTGATTTTAAAGAATTAATAGAAGGAAATAATTTTTTTGTAGATAAGAGTTTATTAATAAAAGAATTTATAGAAAATGGAGCAAAAATTATCTTAACACCAAGACCAAGAAGGTTTGGGAAAACCTTGAATTTAAGTATGTTAAGATATTTTTTTGATATAAGAACCAAAGATGATACCAAAGATTTATTTAAAAACTTAAAAATAGAAAATGAAAAAGAGATAATGGAGCTTCAAGGGCAGTATCCAGTTATTTTTATTACTTTTAAAAATCAAAAACATATTTCATTTGAAGACTTTCAAGATGGAATTAAGGTGCTATTATCTAACTTATATAAAGAACATGAGTATTTGTTATATAGTAATAAGTTATCAGAATTTGATAAAAATGATTTTAAAGAAATAATTTCAAGAAAAGCTTCAATAGGTGTTTTATATGAGGGCATAAGCAATCTTATGGGATATATGAATAAGCATTATGGCAAAAAGGTAATGCTATTTATAGATGAATATGATGTGCCAATTCAAGAAGGATATTTGCGTGGTTACTACGATAATATGATTGTATCAATAAGAAATTTATTAACTTCAGCACTTAAAGATAATCCATATGTTGAAAAATCACTAATAACAGGAATACTTAGAGTTGCAAAAGAAAGTATTTTTTCAGGACTTAATAATTTAGATGTAAATACTATTTTAAGATATAATTTTAATGATAAATTTGGTTTTACAGAAAATGAAGTTTTTGATTTAGCTAATTATTATGAGGCAGTGGAAAAGATTGAAAATATTAAGAAATGGTATAATGGATATGTTTTTGCTGGAGAAGTAGTTTATAATCCATGGTCAGTATTGAATTATTTAAAAAATATTAAAGAAGGCTTTATGCCGTATTGGATTAATAGTAGCAGCAATGATTTGATTAAAAAATTATTAATTAAAGGCGATAAAAACATGAAACTTGAACTAGAAGATCTTATTGAAGGAAAATCTATAAATAAGGTGATTGACGACAGTATAGTAATGTCAGAAGTTGAAGATTCTAATGATAATATTTGGAGTTTTTTGCTTTTAAGCGGGTATTTAAAAGCTGTAAAGACAGAAAATATAAGAGGTAGATTAAACTGTGAACTTAAAATTCCTAATGAAGAAGTTCATATATTTTATGAAAATTTAATTAAAAAGTGGTTTAATGAAACTATGACTAATGAAAAATATGAACTGATGTTAAATATGCTTATAACTGGTGAAATAGAAATATTTTCGGGAATATTTAAGCAGTTTGTAATAAATAATTTAAGTTACTTTGATGTATCAGGAACTGAACCAGAACGGGTTTATCATGCTTTTGTACTTGGAATGCTGATATCACTTTCGGATAAATATGAAGTTAAATCTAATAAAGAAAGTGGATATGGACGATACGATGTTATGCTAATTCCAAAGGACATTTCTAAAATAGGAATTGTCATTGAATTTAAGAAAATAGATGATTTTTTAAAGACAACAATAGAAGATGGAAGCAAGGCAGCCTTAAAGCAAATAGAAGACATGAAATATTCACAGGAGCTTGAAAGCCGTGGAGTAAAAAATATAATAAAGCTTGCAATTGTATTTAAAGGAAAAGAAATTGAGATTACTCAGGCACCTGAAAATGGAAATCCTAGATTAATATAGAAGCAATGAGAACAGATGAGATGAATTTAATAAAATCTTATCTGTTTTTTGTCTTAATAATAATAAATACAAGTAAATTATGTAAAAGATAAGCTGTATAATTTTAGTATAAAGTGAGATTTTAGGTGTACAAAATTATGGAGGAGGGAAAAATAAATGTTACCCAAAGAAAAGAATTTAGAAGAATCTATTGAAGACTATTTAGTATCAATAGGATAAGAATACAAAATCTATAAGTTCTTTCTCATCTTTAGTTAAATTTTTTAGAGCTAGTCTTAAGTCTTCATAATCACACATTTCACATAATGAAGTTTCAGGAGAGATTTCTTGTGATGGGATGTCCTTTTCAAAATTATCATGTAAGCTTAGAGCTTTATTACCTTCAGTAGAGCTTCTAGTTTTAATTCTCTTAATCAAATCATTTATATTATTTTTAATGGCATTGGTAGCATAAGCAACGAATCTATGCTTGTCTAAGTTATACATAGAGATAGATTTAAAAAGTGATTGATAGCATTCCTGAATAATATCATATGAGTTATATCCATCAATGAAAGTTCTCTTTGAGATATTATAAATTAATGGTCTAAATTCTTCGGCTAATTTTTCTTTTGCTCCTTCGTCATTATCCTTGCACCTAGTAACTAAAGTTTCGATATAATTAAAATCCATATAAACCTCCTTCATACATAAGATCTATAAAATTAATGAATTATTTTACATATATTGTGTTTAATGTTAAATTAATCTCTACATATAGTATATATGGTCAAAAGCTATAAAAGCAATTTGGAGAAGAAAAATTATTATAAAGGAAGGTAGACGAATTTATACTGGTAATAGGTATAGTTGTGATGAGTGATATAAAATAGTAGATCAAGCTAATGAAATATCAAAAATGAAAGATATAAAACTTTATTTGGAAATCTATATTAAATCGGTGGGGAATAGTGGGGCAGAAGTGATATGATTTTGGGAATTAGAAGTAGTTAATCAATATGCTGAGAAAGTATGTGATGAATTATCAAGTGGTTTGAATTTACCTAACAGGAGGGACAAGAAGTCTTAGTGTTCTTAGTAAGAATATAGTGCAAGCAATATTGCTGGAGTTAAGAGTGTAGCAGAAAAAATATCTAAATAGATTAAATATAAAGAAGTACTCTGATTAAAATATTTATTCTAATTTGGTTTAGTAGCTAATATAACTAATAGTGTTAGTAATTCATTAAGGTGTTAGAATGACTTTAAAATCATTATATACCTTTTTTAAAGCATACTTTAATTATGTTACATCTGGAAATCGTGCTTATGCAAGAGCAATTTCAGAAGCTATGGCAGTTATTAGAGATACATTAGCACAGAAAACTTTGAATCCAATACAAATATATTTGCACAAGCCATTTTCTTTTAAACTTGCTAAAGATATGCTTCAAAAAGCAGTTTCACTTGCAATGTCACAATACCAAGACCCTTTTAATGAAATCCAATATTTTAAGATTACAGTAACTATAGATAAAAGTTTTATTACTACTAATCATAAGGGAATAAATATACCAATAGAAGGCGGATGGGATAATAAAAATAATAAGCTTATTATTATTACATTTAGTCAACCAAGTAACATGATAGAGGAAGTTAGAGTAATCAAAGGATTGATTAAAGAATTTACGATAGTAGGTACTTTACCAGCAAATATTAAAACAGTAGCTTATTGGGATCTAAGTAAGGGAAAGATAACAGAGATAGACTATCAACCTTTGCAGCCAGTTGACAAACAGAGTTTGATTAATGCGGCTAATAGGATTTGATATAATAATTAAGTTACTATAGCTGCATCTTTATTTCAAATAAAGATGCATCTTTTGCACTCTAATTTCAAGAGTAATAATAAGAAAGAAAATATAAGTATCTAGTTTGGTGAATTATTTTTTTATTGGAGTAAATTTGAATATATCAATATTAATGGTAATTATTGATACAAATATAGGTAATATAATCAAATATTGTAGTATAATAAGGATAGATTATCTGCTTGAAAAAGATAGTCTATCCTTATTATTGTTTATGAAGAAAATGCAGAAGGAACGATTCTAAGAGGTACAATTATGTCTATAATGGGAAGTTGAGTTATAATTTATTGATTAAATTTGGAGGATGCTTATGGCGAATTTAACATTTACGGAACAGGAAAAATTTGAGAAGCTTTTTGGAATGAGTTCTGGTTATATATTGGATTTTGGCAACGCAAAATTTCAGAAATTTATTTATAATGTAATGAATATAGATGTTTACCAAAAGTACGAATATGCATCAAAAGCAAAGTTGTTAAGACGAATTATTTCAGATTATGATAATGTTATTGTAGGTAAATTATTAATGGAATTACTTATTTACACGAGAGACAATACCTCGATAAGTGATAATGAATTGTTTATAAATTGTGTAGATATATCAAATAGGCTTATGGGTAAAAAAATTAATATCGAGCAATCATCTAAAAAAGAGAATGTAACCCAAATAGCATTCAATCATGAGGAAAACTTAAAAGAATTATTGGAGTTGACATCTATAGATAATAATCAAAAACGTGGATTTGCTTTTGAGAAGTATTTATTTGAATTGTTTAAGCAAAATGGGCTCGATCCAAGAAATAGCTTTAAGATAACAGGAGAACAAATTGATGGAAGTTTTATTCTGAATAAAGAGGTTTACCTACTTGAAGCAAAGTGGACAAAACTTCCTGTAGATAAAGGTGAATTAGTAATATTTAATGAGAAAGTATTATCAAAATCTGGTTTTACAAGAGGCCTCTTTATTAGTTATTCAGGTTATTCGAATGAAGCTATTGAGACTTTCGCAAACGGAAGAACTGTAAATATTATACTAATGACAGTACAAGAGTTAGCGATATTACTGCAAAGAAAACTAGATTTTAAAGATATTCTTTGGAGAAAAGTTCGTTTTTTAGCAGAAGAAGGTAACTTTTTAAAAAATATTATTGAATTGTAAATAATTATTAACCTAAGATAGTTACAAGTCATTAATAATTTGTGAAAAAGTATGTGCTAAAAAGTATCTTTTGATTTTCTAATAAAGGATAATTAAGTATTGTTGTGTTGGTGATTTTTTTATATAGTAAATGAAGCAGAATAAAAAAATATTATAGAGAATTTTTTGTGAATAGATTTATTCTTAACTGTTTTATAAAAATAATTGGGTGGTGTGAAGTGTATGGAGCTTATATATTTGTATATAGAAAAATTTAATGATGTAATCAAAAAACAGGAGATTAATTTTTCACCTAATTTTTATGTGAAAATTCTCAATAATAAATTAATTATTGAGAATAAAGTATCATATATGGATAAATTGTACCCCACTAATATTAAAAATATTACTATGTTGCTTGGTAAGAATGGAGCTGGGAAAACAACAATATTAGATATACTTGGAATGAGTAGAGATGATAGGTGCGACGAATCAATAAAAAGAAAAGGTAGATCTAGAAGTGAAGTTATTGATAGCTATTTTATACTTTATCACATTCAAGGAGATTACTTCGGAATTGAGATTATGGATGACATAGAATCTAATGATAAAATAACAAAGTTATTTAGAAATAATTTAAAAAATTTCGATTTTAACAAGTTTACAGATGCATTTTATAAACTTCCAATTGGTTTAATAGTTAAAAAAGATAATGATAGTTTTCAGGTTGTTGAACATTTTTTTCGTCAATATCCATCACTTGGGTATAGAATAACAGATAAAGTGGGAATAAGTTACATATCAAATAGTTATAGTGATAGAATAAATACTAGATATAATCACATAGGAAAAGATGAGGAAAACTATGAGAAGAGCGATTATTTATTTAAAAGAAGATATTATTTAAAAGCTAGCGTAGAAATTCTATATAAGTTTATTAGCAATATGAAAATAAAAAAGCATTTGAATTTTCACGCTGATTTAGCAGCAATTGAAATTACTCCGAATTTTGATTATGGCTTAGATTATGAAAATGAAGAAATAAAAGAATGGATTAATACTTTGGAAAAAATCTTGTATATTGATAAATCAGATAGGATAAATATTTTAAGAGCTACATAAAATAGTGAGCAAGACCAAGAAAAAAAATCGGAGAATATTAAGGAAATCTTTATGTTAGATACATTATCTAGTTATATTATTCATCAGTTTATTAAAGGAATCTGTGGTATGATAGATGATAATAATAGTAAGCAAAATAATAATAATAATAAAGAAGTAGATATTAATTTTTCTAACAAAAAGCATATCGAATTTTTAAATAATTTAAAAATTGATAAGTTTATACAAAGTAACTCTGAGCATATTTTGGGCGTTCTATCGAACAAGAAAAATGAATATGAAAATTTAATGAAAGTAATAGATTATTATAAAAAGGATATAGCATTAGATATGTATAGTAAGTTAATTTGCATAAGTAGATATCTATATTCGAGAATGGAAAGTACAATTGGATTGGGCGATGATAGTAGGTATCAAATAGCGACTGAAGAGTTTTTAGAAGCATTAAATTCTTTGAGAGAGTTTTATTTTCATAAAAAATATATATCTATTAAGTGTAATTCAGAAATCGATAAGGCACTGATTAAAGCATTTCAAATATATGATAATTATTTAAATAATGAATATAGTGATATCACAATGAGATTTAAAATTAAATATTTAAATTTATCTGAAGGTGAAAAAAATTTTTTGAATTTACTAGCAAAAATATTTGATATAGTAACTAGATCTAAAGAAAATCAATTATCAATAATTTTATTAGATGAACCTGATCAAAGTCTGCATCCAGAGTGGAGCAGACAGTTTATTAAATTTTTATGTGATGAAATAGAACAATACAAAAATAGAAAAATTCAAATAGTATTATCAACACATTCTCCTTTTATGACAACTGATATAATGTCAGAACATATTTATTGTTTGGAGAAGATAAGCGAAACAGAAGATAATAATAAAAAAGAAAAAAGTGATATTAACATAGTTTCTATGGATAAAAAGAGTGATAAAATTCATAATACATTTGGCGCGAATATTTATGAAGTTTTAAAAGATAGTTTTATCCTGGAAAAAACAATAGGTGCATTTTCTTACGGGAAAATAATTGAGTTAATTAATGATTTAAAAAATGATTTGGAAAATCATGATATGGGGTATGAAAAATTTTTGATAAATTCCATTGGAGAATTACCATTAAGAAAAAAGCTTGAGTATATGTATAGACAAAACAGAGAAAAATGTTCTAGATTGAAAGATAGTCTATTAGAACAAATAAAAATAGAAACTGATGAGGAAAAACTAGATAAAATAAAAAAAATCTTAAATGGGGATATAATATGATTAGAATTGATTTTGAAAATAAAAGACAAAATATTGAACAAATATTTTGGAAGTGGTTTTATAATTATCATTTAAAAGGATTTTTGGAGATTATCAATGATGATATTGCCTTACAAGTACTTATATTTGATAGTAAAGAAAAATATTTGTTTTGGAAGAATAATTTCTGCCAAGATGAAAAAAAAGACTATAAAGAATTAAAAGATTTTTTCTTTTCATCACCTCAAAAACATTTCGAATATCAGAAAAAGATGGCAAATGTTAAAATCAGTAATAAATCCAAGAGCTTCTTTTTGAAAAGATATTCTAATTTTAGAAAATCACAAGTACCTAAAATTATAAATGTATTAGATATTCATTCATGTCCATATTGTAATAGGAATTTTATAGATGTGTATTATGAGGGGCAATCTAAAAAGCCTAATAAATTTAATGGTGATATAGATCATTATTTTCCGAAAGCAAAGTATGAGTATTTGGCGTTATGTCTTTATAATCTTATACCTTCATGTAAGACATGCAATCAGGAAAAAGGTGATAATAATGATAATCGAATACACTTTCATCCTTATATGGATAATCATATAGGTATGTATAGGTTTAAGACAAATTTTAACTTAGATTCAGATGTTATTGATATTGATTATTTATATGGATTATCTGAAGAATTTAAGATTCAAATATTTGATTACTTAAGCACAAGTAGTATAGATAATATAAAAGAATCAGTTAAAATATTTCATTTAGAAGATAAATATAAAGAGATGACTTCATTTGCAAGAGATATAATTAGAAAAGCATATATTTATAATAATGGTTATCTTAAAGATTTTGTGGAAGAGTATTCTGATATATTAGATGAAAAAGAAATTATTAAGTTTTTATTTGATTATGAAGGGGAAAATTTTTTGAATAAGCCTTTATCTAAATTTAAATATGATTTGATGAAAGAGTTTGATGTTATTTAATAAAGAGAACCTATTTACATAATAAAATAACAGCTATTCTAAAAATAACTTGAAAGTTACTTTTAGAATATATATTTTAATGTTTAAGATTACATTATTCATATACCCATTAGGTTAATAATAGATAGTTAGAATGAGAAAAAGACATATCAATAAGTTGTTAAGGGGGGGAAGCATTGATAAAGCCAATTGATGCAATAAAATACGACATTCAATTAAATGCAGAGTGTTTCTTACATATTATTAAACTTTTTTTGAGTTACAGTAAGTATAATCAGAATATAGATGAAAGAACATATGATGCGGATGGTTTCTCTACATTCGTGGGAGGAAACCTAGCTTTTGATTGTACGGTTTTTGTACATGAAGCAATAAATTTTTTAAAAACTTATGATAATAACATTTATCAATTAATTGTTAAATGTTATGGATTAGATGCATTAAATGAAATCAAAACAGTAAGAAATAATATGCACCTGTTTAACAAAAATGGCTCTTATAAGAATAAAGCGGAAAAAATTGTCTATAGCCAACTCGAAAAATTTGATATGTTAGAAGTAGATTTCTTAAATAAATTACGAACCGATATTTGTAAAATTTTTCTGGTGAAAAATGGTAAGAAAACTTTTTTAGGTACAAATTATTTCTATTTTCATTATGTGTACGAAGTGGGAGAAGAAAAATGGAATGGTTCAAAAATTAGAAATTATACACAGATGATAACTGAAATTTTAAAGTTTTTGGCAACCTATTCCAAAAAAATAATACGAATATCAGCAATAAAAAAGAAAGATTTAAAATGTAATATATTTTTTCAAGATGCGAGAAGCCAAGAATTACTTTCAACAAATTGTATGGATAAGTCAACAAATTTTAGGTTATTGCTTAGTTTAACACAAATAGGTTGGATAAATGCATTATTATTCGAAATTATTGATGCTGAGGCATGTATAGAAGAAGACAGAAAGTGGCGATGGTTTTTGACTAAATATTTAGCAATTAAATATGATGAAATATTTGATAATATACAAAACTTATTAGTCCATTCTGTATATAGAGATGAATTAAGGCGGAACTTGGAAGAAAATAACTTTAAGATAGAAGAGTTACCGCATAGACTATTGGCAACTAAAATTCGTAATACTCTGCATTATAACATTTCAGATATGGTAAAAGGGAAAGATGCGTTTAATAGTTTTTTAGTTAAAAATAAGTTATCAACAAATGAATTTTATCATGTATTTAGAGCTATGAAAAATGATTTAAATAACTTAATTGTTGTTCTGCAAAAATGTTATTGTCAGATAACCTTATAACGAATTATACTAACAACTGTATAATTAGGAGGATTTATAAATTGGTATTTATAAAAAACAATAGAGTGGATGAATATTAAAATAAAAAGATACTATTCAGGATTACAAAAGATCATAGTAATAAAATTAAGAATATAGCTTCACATTAATAATAGAAACCAAAACATCTATAGAAATATAGGTGTTTTGGTTTTTGGTTAGCAAAAAATATAATAATACCAGATTAATATAAATTTCAAATAACTAAATGTTAATAAAAAACTATGATGTAGAAATGATGTGAAATAATAAAAAAATCAACGTTTTATAAATCCAAGCGTTGATTTTTTTAACCGGATGATCTATAGAAGAATTGAACGTCCTATTTAACTCAAAGCAGCCAATTGATGATTCTGGAGATGATTGGGGAATGCATTCAGTAGATCCTCTATCCCAAACCTATAAAAACTATTAACATAATAAAACCATGAATTCATCTAATTTGAATGAAGGTAATAAACATCTAATTTTAATGCTTATTACCTTTTTTAGGTGTTATCTAAATTATTTTCTCCTAGTACATTAAGATATAATTATTAATAACTTTGGTATATAATTATAAAGGAATTTAGACATATGAAAAAACAATTAACTATGTTGCAAAATATAGATAAAGCAATTATAAGCTAGATTTATACTATGAAATATATCTCAACTAGAAATAAGAATTATGTTTTTGTGGAATGTTTCATTAGGAATTTGATGGCTTTGATTCTAGATTAAAAGTTGTTCCAAGTATGCTAGTTCAAAGCGCGTCTTTGAGGCTAGCATCTTGGGTGCAACTTGTGATCTTAGAATCATCTATCATAATTCCTTAGAAACTGGAACAACAGCATAATCCTTATTTCGGAGGGTTATACGCATAAGTATAGATTAGAGTTGGAGTTTTGTTTTTGATTGTAACTTAAGAGAATAGGAGCAATATTTAATGAATATAAGCGATTTAATTATATATAATAAAACAATGCCTAAAAGAGAAGCAGCTTATGTTGATTACCCAAGTAATTTATCAGAAGAATTATGTGAGTATTTGTCTCAAAATGGGATTGATAAGCTGTATAGTCATCAAGCAGAAATGCTTGAAAAAGCAATAGATAGGAACAACATTGTAATAACAACTTCTACGGCAAGTGGGAAAACTCTTAGCTTCTTGCTGCCAGTTATTCAAGAAATTCTATCAAATCCTTTGGCTAGAGCAATTTTTATATATCCTACAAAGGCTCTTGCAAGTGATCAGTATCGTGCTATTTTGCCTTACTTAGAATATTTTGGAGCTAACAGGATTTCAGCAGGAGTTTATGATGGGGATACTCCTGTAAATGAACGAAGCAGAATTAGAAAAAATGCTAATATTATTTTAACTAATCCTGAAATGATAAATGCTGCGTTTTTACCGAATCACAGTAAGTTTGGTTTTGACTTTATCTTTTCTAATTTAAAATATATCGTAATTGATGAACTTCATACTTATAGAGGTGCTTTTGGTTCTCATCTTGCAAATGTATTTAGAAGGCTTGGCAGGGTGTGCAGATATTATAATTCCTCACCTCAGTATTTATGCAGTTCAGCAACTATAGCAAATCCAGTTGAACTTGCAGAAGAGATTTGTGGATATAAATTTCTTGAGGTTTGCATAGATGGTTCACCAGCTCCAAAGAAAAATTATAAGCTTGTGCAACCACCAAAGATTATGGGACATGATAAAAAATATTATGGGCAGGTGCAATCAACTTCAGTTGCTGCTGATTTGATACCCGATTTAGTGGAAAATGATAATAGCTTTATTGCATTTGCCAAATCAAGAAGAAATGTTGAAGTTGTATTAAAAGAAGCAAGAGATAAACTAGAGACGGAAAACTTTTTTGGAGCTTCTTTAAAAGACAAGATATCTGGATACAGGGGAGGATATACTCCACTTGAGCGTAAAGAGATTGAAAATAAAATGATTACTGGAGTTCTGCGAGGTTTAGTATCAACAAATGCTTTAGAGCTTGGAATAGATATTGGTAAAATTGATACAACAGTAATTGTAGGATACCCAGGAACTAGAGCGTCTTTTTGGCAGCAGAGTGGAAGAGCAGGTAGAAACGGAAAAGAAAGTACTAATTATTTAATCCTTGATAATCTGCCTTTTGATCAATACATAGCAATTAATCCAGACTGGCTTTTTGAAAGTGGAAGTGAAAATGCAGTTATAGATAAGAATAATCTTTTAATAGAACTTGCACATATACGTGCTGCAGCTGCTGAAATCCCATTAACCTTAGATGATATTTCAATTTTTCCAGATTTAGGTGAAACAATTCCTGTTTTAATCAGAGCAAGTGAATTAACAAATCAAAGTGGAAAGTTTGCATGGTGTGGTAATTCATTTCCAGCAGGAGATTTTAGCTTAAGAAATATTGATAAAGCAAGGTACAAACTTATAAATAAAGATAACAATAAAGAAATTACAGAAATGGATGAAATGCAGGCTTTTCGTGAAATTCATAATGGAGCAATTTATATGCATGATGGAGTTCAATATCAGGTTGTAAAGCTTGACTTAGAAAGTAGAACTGCTTTTGCCGTTCCCTTTAATGGAAATTATTATACAATGCCAGGAGGCACAACAAATATAAGGATAATTCAAGGCAGCAAGGATATGGAATATGAGCGTACTAAAGTGACTTTTGGAGATGTAAATGTTGATGAAATAGTTTATATGTATAAAAAGCTGCAATTCCATAATCATCAAAATTTAGGCTTTGAACAGTTAGAAAAGCCATTATCAAAGGATTATGATACAGAAAGCACTTGGATAAAGATTCCTGACAATGTTGTGACTGTATATAGAAGGCTCCTTCAGGAAAGTCAAAATGGAAACTTTATAAGAAACAATCATTTTGAAGGTATATGTTATGCAATTAAAAATGCAGCAATGATGGCAACCATGACAGAGCAAGAGGACATAGGTGTTGTAATGTCTAACAATGCAATAGAAATAAGTCAAAATTATGATAGCGAAGTTTATATGTTTATTTATGATAAATATGTAGGTGGCCTTGGTTATTCTGAGAAAGTATTTGATTTAACTGCAAAGATTATTGAAAATGCAATCAAGATGGTAGGAGGATGTACATGTGATGATGGCTGCGCTGCATGTATTGGAGATTATCAATTAAATAAAGCTATGGTTCTATGGGGGCTTAAGAATTTATTAGAGGAAATAGAGGCACCAAAGGATATTAAGTTAGCACAATATGCTCCAGCAACCTTTATTAAGAAAGCATTTAAGTTTAATGAATTACAGGAAAAATGGAAAGAATTCTGTGAGTATATGCAAGAGAATGGAGATGCTTTTGCAAAATTTTTAAGTACAATTCCTAAGGTTGAAATAGATAATCGTACTTTTATTTTAGTTTTAAATAATGCATTTTATAGAGAATGGGTAATGGAAGAAAGTAATAAAAAGAGCATATTAAATATCATTTCTTTCCATACAGATGCTCCAATGGGAATTGAATTAAGTGTCAGACTTGAAGAGATAGATGAAGATAGAAAAAGTGTAAAAAGTAAATTACAAAGAAGATATGAAGATCTTACAGAATAGGAGAATAGCATGCACTATGAGAAAGAATTAGAAAGACTAAATGAATATCAAAGAGAAGCAGTACTTGATGAAAGTGATGCATGTGTTGTAAATGCAAATGTTGGAAGTGGAAAAACAACAGTTTTGATTTCAAAAATCGTGTATCTTCATTATGCAAAAAATATCAGTTATAAAGATATGATTGTATTAACTTTTACTAATAAAGCTGCAAATGAAATTAAAGAAAGACTAATGGTTTCTGATGAGAGTATAAAATCAGAGGAATTAGAGGGCTTTGGAACCTTTCATAGTGTGGCACTTCATTTACTTAAAGAAGTATTGCCAATTGAAAAAATAAGATATGAAAAAGACTTTTTAGTAATAGAGCCAGATGAGGAATTAGACATTGCCTTGCAGATAATCCAAGAAGAAAAGCTCAAAATTAAATATAAAAACCGTTTAAAAAAGAGACTTGAGCAAGCTATGATTATTGAGAAGGAAGAGGAAAAGATTTCGCCTTATGATGACGATATATTTAAGCTTGTTGAGCTGCTAAAGGAAGAGAAGATAAAACAAAATAAGATGTCTTTTTCAGATATATTGCAAAATGCAAATTTATTATTAGGTGAGCATAAAATAGAACCCAAATGGATTATTATTGATGAGGTTCAAGACAGCGATAAAATACAGCTTGATTTTATTGATAAGTTAAAAGGTGAAAATACTAAATTATTTGCAGTTGGTGATCCAAATCAGGTTATTTACAGCTGGCGTGGAAGTTCTTTAAATGTGGTTTACACCTTAAAGCATAAGTATAATGCAAAGGAGCTTTCCCTTCCAATAAATTATCGTTCAAGTAATGCTATTTTAGAAGCAGCAAGATGCTTTCAGCAAAATGGAAGCCGCTTAATGGGCGCTAGAGAAACTAAAAATAAAATCATAGTTAAAAATCATTATAATCCTTTTAATGAAGCATGTTATTTGGCAGATAAGATCAAGGAAATACATAAATCAGGTGTGCCTTATAAGGAGATTGCAATTTTTTATAGACTGCAAAACCAGTCTCAGGTCTTTGAAGATGTGTTTTTAAAAAATGATATTCCTTTTGAAGTATCCATGAAGAAAACCATAAGTGACAGTCCAGTGTTAAATTGGATGATTAAATTATTTCGTTTTTGCGTAAATCCTAATGATTTTTCCTCTGCAATTTATGTTCTTAGCAATAAAGAATATGGGGAGAAAATGACAGAAAAGACTGCAAGAAAAATAGTTAAAGAGCAGAACATAGTTAAGTCAGAACTATTAGAAAAGATGCATGAATTTTTAAATAAATGTTCTGAAATTAAGATGGCAGAAGAGATTTATAATTATTTTGAATTTGATAAATATATAAAGCCAACTTCAGCTACATATATAGATAATAAAGAAGCCATAAATGCATTGCTTAATATAATTATAGAATATGTGAAAGAAAAACAGATGATATTTTTGGATGGGCTTAGAGAGTTTATAAATTCATCAGCTTTATATGGCGTAAATATTTTAAAGAAGGATATAAATAGCGATATAGATTCTGTTAAGCTTATGACCTTACATGCCTCTAAAGGTTTAGAGTTTTCGTATGTGTTTATCACAGGAGTTAATTATGGGTTAATTCCACTTCATACAAGAGATATGGAGGAAGAAGAGGAACAAAGATTATTTTTTGTTGGAATCACTAGAGCAAAAGATTACTTAGAACTGTCTTATTATACAAATCCAGATTACCATAAGGCAGCGCCTGGAGAAAGTAGATATATTCATATGATTCCAGAGAAATTAATCCAAAATGATAAGGTTAAAAATAATAATGTAAATCTTCAAGAACTTAAAAAACAAATTCAAGAGGCAAAGGCACAAGGAAAGAAAGAAGAAGTTTCGGTTACTGAAGAGGTGGAATTACCAGTAGTTGAAGAAATAAATGAAACATCAATTAAAAAGGTAAACCACAAGAAATACGGAACAGGAAAAGTCCTAAAAGAAGATGATATGATGATTGAAGTAGAATTCGAAAATTATGGAGTAAAAGAATTTATAAAAGCCTTTAGTGAACTAGAATTTTTGTAGATATTTTTCTTATATAGGTAATGTGCAAAAGATAATTAGTAAATAAAAACAACATTTTAAAGATAATAAACTAATTAATGAAGTAATTTGAACAAATGAAGATATAGGAGGAACAAAAATGATTATATATATATTTAGTTTTATAATTTTATTATGTGTTGTTATTACAGCGTTTATAAAATTGAATCCAGCTTTCGGCGGAAAGCCTACAAAAGAACAAATAGAATTTTATAAGAATTTCGATAATTATGTTAATGGAAAATTTGTTAATGAAACTCCAACAAGTTTGGGCATGAGTGCTTCAGATATTTTATCAATGCTTAAAGATTCGATTACAGGCGCTGAAAATCGAAAGCCTCATGGTGAAATTCCTGTGGAATCAATTGATTGGGAAAAGATCAAAAGCGAAAAAGATAGTTTGACTTGGCTTGGTCACTCATCCTTTTTACTTAGCATCGATAATAAAAAACTGCTGCTAGACCCAATTTTAAGTACCATTGCATCACCAGTTTCATTTGCGGGAAGTAAAAAATATAAATATAGTGAAAATATTTTGGATATTATTGATAAAATTCCGCCTATTGATGCAATCGTTATATCACATGACCATTATGATCATTTAGATTATAAATCTATTGTAAAACTAAGCAGTAAAGTATCACATTTCTTTGTTCCTCTAGGGGTAAGTTCTCATTTAATGCGATGGGGTATTTCTAAGGAAAAAATTACAGAGCTTAATTGGTGGGATGAAATGAATTATCAAGGTTTAACAATTGCATTAACACCATCAAGACATTTTTCAAAAAGAGGAATATTTGGCTCAGATGCAACTCTATGGGGAGGATATGCAATTATCGGAAAAAACATAAAGTTATATTATAGTGGTGATGGAGGATATGATTCACATTTTAAGAAAATAGGAGAAAAATATGGTCCTTTTGATATTACTTTGATTGAGGGAGCTCAATATGACAGACGTTGGTTTTGGGCGCATATGAAACCAGAAGAAGCCGTTCATGCTCACTTAGATGTAAAGGGTAGGAATATGATGTTAATGCATTGGAGTGCATTTACCTTAGCCTATCATGGTTGGAAAGAACCAATAGAACGAGCCTTAAAGGAGGCCAAAAAGTCAGAGATTAGTTTAATAGCCCCTAAAATCGGCAAAACAGTGCTATTAGATTCAAATATAAATGTTCCGTTTTCTTCATGGTGGGATTTTTAACTAAGAAGATGATATGATGATTGAAGTTGAATTGGAAAGTTTTATTTATCGGAAATGATAGTAAGTCAGTTCAAAAATGGTGAGTGTTATTCAGTATTAAGTAGAACGATTACTAATAAAATTCAATAAATGTTTAAAAATTTTCTTAAGTTAATAACAAATTATGTGAATTAGCATACTATAATATTATAAATCAGTTGGTTAAGAATTTATAATAAATAACAAAGGAGAAAAGAAAATGGGATACAAAGATTATGAAATGTATTTAGAATCCGAAGAAGTGGAATTTGATTCTACTAAAAAATGTGGTTGTGAAGATGAAGAAAAAGATAAAAAAGGTTGCTATAAAAGAAATTACCCTACAGGAGCTGCATTAGAAGAAGCTTATCGTGCAGGTCGTAAAGATGGATATAAAGAAGGATACTGTGAAGGCTATGACAAAGGATCAAAGGATGGATGCAAGCAAATAAAAGAAAAAATTGCTGGATGTATAGATAAAATTGAATGTTGTTAATTAATAAATTAGTGATTTATAGAAATTCAAATAAATGAAGATTATATAAAAATAGAATATCTCTTGGAAAATAATATTAAAAGCAGTGGTAGGAGCAATCCAGCTACTGCTTTTTGTTGTTTTAGTTTATCTAATATTAGAGAAACTAATTATAAAAGTAATGATAGACATAGGACTTATTTCGATTATTAAATTTAATGAGACACGGAAAAAATAGTTAATATACTAACTAGTATATTATAATAATTAGTATATTATGATTTTAAAGAAAATGTTCATATTAAAGAAGAATGATTATATATGAATAAATAAAGCACTTTTAAATAGAATAAATAAGTTAAATGGTTGAATAACACTAAACAGAATAAGCACTCTTTTATCGATAACTTAAATTAACCTATAGATAAAGATAGGTTAAAAAATACTAATAGAGAAGGTAGAATAGAAATTATGAAGAATTCTTAAGCATTAAAAATTATGTTGTGAGGTAGATTATCAGTATGATAATATAATCCGTCTTTATACAAATTCTGTGCCCTTTATTTTTTTACATACTCCTCATAAGGGAAAGGAACTATGATTTCTCCATCAACAACATTATAGTTAGTATTTTCTGTGGCGCTTAAATTGTTAACCAAATTCATTCCAACATTATAGAATACTTCTGCTAAAACTTTAGGGTCTTGAATAACAGTACCAGCCATAAAGCCTTTATCAATTAAAGATTTTGCTTCTGGAAGTCCATCAATTCCAACGATAGCTATATTTTTTGATTTTTCACCCTTATTATAGCCATATTTTTGAAGTGCCTCAACTGCCCCTATTGCCATAGCATCATTATTTGAAATTATTGCTTCAATCCTACCATCATATCTAAGAAATAAGGATTCGATAGAATCTTTAGATAAGCTCTTAAGCCAATTAGCATTTACCAATGCTAATTGTTCTGTGTTTATCCCTGAATTACTAATTGTTGAAACAGCATATTTTGTTCTGTCGATTGTGACTGGATCTTTAGCTTGACCATGCAATAGAACATATTGTAAAGTGTTATCATTATTTTTATCTAGTGAACTTTTATTAGAATTCCATAGATTAACGAGAATTTTGCCTTGAACAGTCCCAGCTAAATCAGAATTTGCCAGTATAAAAGCAGCTTTATCATAATATTTAGAAACTTTAGACACTACTTTCGGATCTATATCTAAAAAAACAATTGGAAGATTTTTTGATCTAACATTAAAAATAATATCTTCAACGAAGTTTTCACTTGTATCAGCTAAGTTTGCCAAAATTAAATCGAAATCATTTTTAGAAATGGAATCTATTGTCTCATTTTGGAGCGCTATATTGTTTTTTCCATCAAAAAAAGTAAATTTGATTTTATCAGAATTATCCTTTTGAATGGTTTCTAAGCTTTGTTTAAGTGATGACATAAATGGATCAAACTTATATAATAACACAGCAATATTGGTTGTATTTTTATTATTTAAATTTAGACTATAAAACGTGCTAATTTCAGTGAACTTTACTGTAATATTCATTAACAATAGCATAGCTAATACTTTCTTTAATATCCACATTATAATCCTCCATCTAGGGCACTCGGTTTAATGGTATATATCACCATCACCAACGCTTGCAATTCTGAAATCAGCCTTAAATGGAATTAAATTATATCTTTCATTTCAAAGGCATCTTTCATATTTAGTATGGCATTAAAAATAAATAACATTCCTTAAGAAAACTAATAAAAAAGATAATTAAATTTATAAATTAGGAGTTATTATGGCTTTGATTTTTTTATACTAATTGCTATCATTTTATTTCGACAATTTGCATTATGCAATGATATATTTTATGGCTAAAAACATAGGAATTTAAAGAAAATAGATAATTATATAGGAAAAGTAAAGGAAAAATTTTCTTTACAAAAGAACGCAGTTTCAATATAATATATTAAAGAGAACGTATGTTTGCATAACTAGTAGATTTTATTTAAGAAATGGAAAAAATATTTGAGCTTAAGTATCATATAGAAGGGTGTAAGTGGGTACTATTTAAAATATAATGAAGTTCATTTTTTGCTAATAAATATTGTGATAAAAGGAATGATAATTATGGTAATAAAAGACAAAGAATTAGATATAAATTTAATAAATTCAGTAGAGAAATACTTAAAATTAAATTATAGTGAGCTATATGATAAGAATGACTTAGGCGCAGTATTTGATGAAGCTAAGAAAGATGATGAACTTAAGTTAAAAATATTTAATTCAATAAGAAGATTTATAATGAATTAACTTTTTGATAGTTCCTAGATATCAGATAAAATGAATGTGGAGGAATAGAAAATGAAGAATACAGTATATCTTTATGTATTTGATACAATGGCAGACTGGGAAATAGGTTATTTAATCGCTGAAATCAATTCGGGAAGGTACTACAAAAAGGGATTAATGCCGCTAAAAGTAGTGACTGTAGGAATTACCAAGGCCCCTATTACTACAATGGGAGGCCTTACAATATTGCCAGAAATTGAACTTGAGGAGTGTAGTACTCATGATACTGCTGCTTTGATTTTACCTGGTGGGAATACGTGGACAGAAGCAATTCATGCTCCAATTATAAGAATGGCTGAAAAATATTTAGAGAAGGGTATTGTTGTAGGGGCAATTTGTGGTGCTACAATAGGACTTGCTATGGGTGGAGTACTAGATAAACGAGATCATACAAGCAATGACCTAGGGTATCTTAAAATGGTCTGTCCAAACTATGATGGAGAAGTGTATTATAAACAGGAATGTGTAGTAACTGATGGAAGTTTGATTACTGCTTCTGGAATAGCTCCTCTTGAATTCACTTTGCATACATTGAAAATTCTAGATGTATTCTCTCCGCAAACCCTAGATTCTTGGTACAATCTGTATAAAACCCAAGAGTCAAAATATTTCTTTGAGCTTATGAACTCAATTCAATAAAAGGTTGCTTAAAGTGGGTAAGATAGCTACTTTTCACTGCAACAATTGGGAATATAGAGTTAAGAAAAAGTACTTATTGTCATAAAATAAGTACTTTTTTTAAGTGGAAATTATCCATTAATTTATTAATTCATTTGATATTTCAGGACTGTCTTTTACTTTTTATTCATTAGAATTAATCCAACTATACTTAAGCATATTCCTAGAGCATTCATAGGGGATAGTTTGGTTTTATAAACGAAAATACCAACTACAATTAATATTATTGTTGAAATTATACTTACAAAAAGAGGAGCAACGGCTATATTCCATCCACTTCTATAGATATATAAGTATCCTATTTCCAGGCCTAATGCAGATATCCCTAGTACATAACTTGCCCAATTTAATTGTTTTAGAGAGCTTATAATATTGCGGTCTATGGGTAAAATGATTAATGCTAATATAGAGAATATTATTGCGGTGACATATGTGACTATCATTGATATAAATGGATTTGTTGATTGATTGATAGATTTTTGACTGATATTATATATTACAGTTGCTAAAACTGTGATTATCATAGATATATAGTACATATAATAATACATCCTTTCTTATATGTTTTGAAATAGTAATCATTAGAATAAAAGCTTCTAAATCTTTTATTCTAATGATTATAGATATTGCAATTATTTCATAATGGTGTTTTTTATTTGTAAGATTAATAATTTTTCATCTCCATTATTTGTGAAACCATGGCTTTCTTCATGTGGAGATAACATTACATCATTCTCTTTAATTGAAAAATCTTTGCCATTTATAGTTATTATTCCTTTGCCGCTAATTACATAGAATATTTCATCTAAATCTGAATGTTTGTGAGGAGTCATTGTTTCACCAGGTTCGTAGAATAAAATACCTGAGTCCATTGTGCCCTCTGTAAACAGTGCTTTCCTTTTGATTTTTTCTGTAGTATCGTTAATGTTCAAAATTTTCATAGTTATACGTCTCCTTAATTTATAATATTTATTTAAGCTAATTATTAAAATTCTATTTTATGGTAAAGACACATTTGATTTTTTCATAATAGATTTCCTCCCATGCTTTGTTGACTTATGGTATTATAATATAATCACTATTAACTTTTTACAAGAAGGCACTATTTTGTATGGTACGAACTAAATAGTAAGTATCAATTTATATATGATAGGAGTGAATGCTGATGACATGTGGTAAGTTATGTCCAATTGAAGAGACTGTTAAACTTATTGGACACAAGTGGAAAGTTCTTATTTTAAGAAATTTACATGATGATGGAACACAAAGATTTAACCAACTTGAGAATGGAATTAATGGGATAAGTCAAAAAATGTTAACACAGCAGCTTCGACAAATGGAAGCTGATGGATTAATTATTAGAAAGGTATATCCTGAAGTGCCACCTAGGGTTGAATACTCACTTTCAGAAATAGGAAAGAGCTTAAAGCCAGTTTTGGATTCCATGAACATCTGGGGAGAAAATTATATAAATTCTAATAAACACCTTTATGAAGATTAAATTAGAGTATGTACATTTTTGTAAGATAAGATGGAATGATAATTCTACAAACTTACCATATAACAATGATATGGTAAGTTTTGCTTTATATATATAATATGGGTATATTATAATAGTTAAAAAACTAAAAGGGAGATTGATTATGAATAAAAATTTTGAAATTACGGAAATAACACAAATTTCAGATGATCTTTTGCAGGAGCTCTCACTTCTACTTATAAACGTAGTTGAAGAGGGGGCATCAATTGGTTTTTTACCACCATTAAGTTAGAAGATGCAAAAAAATATTGGAGAGAAGCATTGACTACAGGAGTTTTACTTTGGATTGCACAAGTAAGAGGAAGGATACTTGGTACTGTGCAATTACATTTATGTCAAAAACAAAATGGAACACATCGTGCAGAAATTGCAAAACTTATGGTACATTCTGATTCCAGAAGAGAAGGATTAGGTAAGTGTTTAATGGAGAATGCAGAGAAAAAAGCAAAGGCTGAACAGCGAAGTCTTATCACATTAGATACAAGAGCAGGTGATCCTTCAAACTTGCTATATAAGTCTATTGGCTACATCGAGGTGGGACGAATACCTAAATATGCAAGATCGGATAATGGTAATTTACACGAAACTGTTTTTTATTATAAGCAAATGTAATTTAGCTATAGTAACCCATTGCATGAGATTAAAAAATAATTAGCTGGTGTAAATATAAAATTATTTTTTTCTTTCCAACTTCATATTTGACTACTTCATGACCTGATTGTATTGCTCCTTTAATAAATGCTTCAGATAATAGATAACTATTACCACCAACTCTTGCACTACAAATCAACATTAAATAGCATAAACTTTTTTTTATAAAGACATAATAAAATTATATAATAAATGGCAAGGAGGATTTAAATGGAAGCATTTAAGAGAATATTAAGTATAGCTTTACTTGCAATTATATTGGTTATAATGCTTGGAAATAACTCATATATGACTACGAATGCCAGCACAAACTATCGTCAAGGCTCTCCTGTTAGAGTAGGCTTATTTACAAGAGATCTTAATGATGATTACATTGTACTCCTTCGCAAAAATTTTGAAGATATCCAAAAGAATAATCCAGGAGAAGTTTCATTCTCTTTTTATAATGCCAATTTTAATCAATCAACACAAAATACAGATATTGAAAATGCACTTCACAAGGGTATTGATCTTATATTATTAGATATGGTTAATCTACTTGAAATACGAGAAATGATTAACAGAATTTCGCAATTTAACATCCCAGTAGTAGTTTTTAATAGAGTACCATTTTCAATGGAGGCAATTAAATCGTATAAAAAAGCTTTTTATGTAGGAACAGATTCAGCACAAGGCGGCACTTTACAAGGGAAAATGATTGTCGATGCTTGGAGAAATCATAAACAATTAATTGATAAAAATAAAGATGACGTATTACAATACGTATTACTCGTTGGTGAAAAACTTAATAAAACCTCCATTGATAGGTCAGCATACTCTGTTTCAACTATTAACGAAGCTTTTATAAAAACCGAACAACTTGCATCTCCTATTTTGAATTGGGATACAGCGTCTGCTAAAGATGCCGTTGATGCATTGTTTTTGAGATTTGGTAACAAAATAGAAGCAATAATTTCAAATGATGACTCTATGGCAATTGGTGCTGTTCAAGCGTTGCAAAAGTATGGCTACAATACTGGAAATAAATCTCAGTCGATCATAGTTGTTGGTCTAGATGGAGTATCTGAAGCTAAAGAACTAGTTTCAAAAGGCTTTATGTTGGGTACTGCATCACAAGAAACAGCTGATATGACTAATACAATATATACCGTAGGAATGAATTTAGTTAAAGATAGAAATCCTCTTGAAGGGGTATCCTATAAATCAGATGAAACAGGAGTGGCAGTTTTACTTCCATATGAATCATATACCGGGCCAATGTTTCAATAATAATTAATTTACTAAAGGTGAAATTGAAATAGGCATACATTATTTTAACTCAGATATTTACTTAGGTTTTATTCTTGACTTGAAGTTAACTCTAGGTGATATAATATCAAGTAAATAGGTTAATATAACCAATATATTTATGGAATTGCGAGAAAGGCGATGATAATATGGTAAATGTTACGCTAGGAAGAACTGGGATAGTAGTAAATAGAAATGGATTTGGTGCTCTCCCTGTTCAGCGTGTCTCTAACGAAGAAGCAGTAAAATTGTTGAGGAAAGCTTACGACAATGGTATTAATTTTTTTGACTCAGCAAGAAGTTACACTGACAGTGAGTATAAAATTGGTCTTGCTTTAAGTGATGTTAGAGATAAAATAATTATTGCAACGAAAACACCATCAACTACTGTTGAAGGTTTCTGGAGTGATTTAGAAAAGAGTCTTGCTATGCTTAAAACAGATTATATAGATATTTATCAGTTCCATAATCCAAGTTTCTGTCCTAAACCTAATGATGGGACAGGTCTATATGAGGCTATGCTAGAAGCAAAAAAACAAGGAAAGATTCGTTTCATAGGAATTACAAATCATAGATTACCAGTAGCTATAGAAGCTGTTGAATCAGGTCTTTATGATACATTACAGTTCCCATTTAGCTATCTTGCTGATAAAAAGGATGAGGATCTAGTAGATTTATGTAAAGAGAAGAATGTTGGATATATCTGCATGAAGGCATTATCAGGTGGGCTTATAACAAGAAGCGATGCAGCTTACGCATACCTTTCTCAATTTGATAATACTTTACCTATCTGGGGAGTTCAAAGAGAAAATGAATTAGATGAATTTATCTCATATATAGACAATCCCCCTGCAATGACAGAAGAAATTAAAGAATTCATTGAAAATGAGAGAAAAGAGCTTGTAGGTGAGTTTTGTCGTGGATGCGGATATTGCATGCCATGTCCAGCAGGCATAGAGATTAATAATTGTGCAAGAATGTCCTTACTTCTTCGTAGATCTCCAACTGAGGGGCTTCTTTCAGGGGAAGGCCAAGCTAAAATGAAAAAGATTGAAGATTGTATAGAGTGTGGTAACTGTAAGGCTCATTGTCCTTATGGTCTTGATACTCCAAATCTTTTAAAAAGAAACTATGAGGATTATAAAACATTTCTAAAGAATATAGGTTAAGCAATTATAGATACCCAACTTTAAAACTAAATTTATGTGATACCTTACCGAAATCATAAATATTTTGATTCCGAAAAGCTATGAAAATATCGCTGAAGGTTCTAAGCAGCAGGTTGTATCATTTTAGCATGCTCCAACTTTAAGTTTGACAAGCTAAAATGGAACAACCTACAGCTAAGAACCTTTGACATCTCATTTTCAAATGTTTTCTACACAAATATATTTATGATTTCTAGTGAAGATATGAACTCAAAGTTTTAGCAACTTTGTAAATATGTTCGTCTAATATGTCAAATTCTTGTTTTGGAAATCTATAAAGACATAGATAAACAAATTATAAGTTAGATTTATACTATGAAATATATCATAACTGGAAAATAGAAATATTTTTATAACCTCAATGGTCATAATATGCAGCAAAAATTTGGAAATAAGCTGTTAAAAGTCCTTGATTGTAGGTTGTACTACTAATACTTGTGAAGTGAGAGTCCAAAATTTTCTTTTGGGTTCTCGAACTTCCCTAGGAAATTGGGAGCAAGCATTAGTGATGCAACCTTTTATTTAGCACTTTCAGCGAAATTTTCATAGTCATGTGAAGTAACAATGTTTCTACTTTGGGTAGATTATCGCATAAATCTAAAGTTAATGTTTTTCATTTTTCCATTTTTATAGATTTTCTACATAGCTTTTTAGCATATCTATAAAGACCAATGTTCCTTTTGAGGGGATTATACCTTTTTGCATTACATATGAGAATGGACGGGTGTAAGTTTGTTTGGTTTTTAAAGTGGAAATTTCATTGTTTTTTAAAGAATTCTCAATTACAAGTGAAGAAATAAAAGTTATTCCTAAATTGTTTTTAACAGCTTCTTTTACAGAATAATTACTTCCAAAAACAATGATATTTTTAGCGTTAATATTATTATTTGATAAGAAGAGATTCAAATATTGCCTAGTACCAGAGCCTATCTCTCTACTAATCCAAGTCTGATTTTGCAGATCCTCAGCTGAAAAATAGTTATTAACTAAGTAGTGATTGTACGGAACAGCAACTTCCATTTTGTCAGTATAAAATTTTTCAATTGTAAAGTGGGAAGGAGGAACAGTACCTTCAACTAGAGCAATGTCAACTTGAAAATTCTTAACTTTTTCACATATGTTATGTGTGTTTTCAATTGTCACTTCTAATTCTAACTCAGGATAGGCTTTTGCAAATTTTCCTAAAAAGGCTGGTAGTAAGTATTCTCCTATAGTAAAACTAGCCCCTATATGCAACTGACCTTTTACAACATTTCCATAACCTAATAGATCATTTTTAGTATCATTTAATAGCTTAATCATTTGTTTTGAACGCTCATAGAGTAAATACCCAGATTGAGTTATGTTTATATTTTTCTGTTTTATGGAACGTTGAATTAAAGTTGTATTAAAATACTCCTCAAGATGCTTAATATGTAAACTTACACTAGGTTGGGATAGATTAATAGATTCAGCAGCTTTAGTGAAGTTTTTATATTCAACAACTGCTATAAAAGTTTTTAATTCATCAAGCATGGAATCATCCTTTCTTAATCATTAATATTATTAATCATTATTATAGAATATATATATTTTACTTATGATTATACACCTAATATACTAAAAATAGAAAAAGAAGTACTTCATATTCAGATAAATATTTTAGAAGGTGATATGAATGAGTTTAAATATAATTAGAGATAAGAAATTATCAAGAGGAATGGATAAGGTTTTAGAAGTTTTACCAGGAGTTATAATATGTACAATAATCGCATTTATCGCAAAGTATTTAAGTAATTATGTACCTAGCATAGGGGCAGCATCTCTAGCAATATTCATTGGGATGGCAGCAGGAAATACATTTTGCAATAGAAAAATATATCAAAAGGGATCAAAATTCGCAGAAAGTGAACTATTGTCATATTCTATAGTTCTGTTAGGCGGAACATTGGGAATTCAAACTATATTAAAATTAGGTTTTTCAGGAATATCATTTATAGTATTTCAAATGAGTATTACTATAGCACTTGTAATTTTAATTGGGAAAAAGCTTAAATTTTCAGAGAACTTTAGTTTTTTAATGGCAAGTGGAAATGCAGTTTGTGGATCTTCAGCTATAGCAGCTACTGCACCAGTAATAGGAGCAGGGGATAGTGAAAAAGGCATAGCAATAACTATAGTAAATGTTACAGGAACAGTATTGATGCTTGTTCTTCCATTTATAGCTAAAGTGATATTTTCATTAGAGACAATAAAAACCTCCGCTTTAATAGGAGGAATACTTCAATCTGTAGGACAAGTTGTTGGTAGTGCAAGTCTAGTAAATGAACAAGTTAAGGATTTATCTACAATATTTAAAATAGTAAGAATAATATTTTTAGTTGTTGTTGTATTAATATTAGGAAAAATGAAAAATAAATCTGGTAGAGTAGAAAGCGGAAAATTAAATTCAAAAATAAAAATACCTTGGTATGTATTGGCCTTTTTCCT
Organism: Clostridium sp. MF28; assembly: GCF_002969175.1. NCBI lineage: Bacteria > Bacillati > Bacillota > Clostridia > Eubacteriales > Clostridiaceae > Clostridium > Clostridium sp. MF28. The sequence continues at coordinate 876,112 of NZ_CP014331.1, read as the reverse complement.
TATGTGCTTAGCATTTACTGCTGGAGTTTTTCCAATGAATATTTCTAATATATTTAAATTAATAAGTAGCAACTTTGAAGTAATTGCTCTTGCTGGAATAGGGATGAGAGTGAATTTTAGACAACTTATAAGAATAGGAAAGAAAGCTGCACTTTATGCCTTAGCAATTGCCTTAATCCAAATAGTTTCAGCAATTTCACTTATCACAGTATTTTTGTAAAATACTATTCTTTAATATAGAGTTGAAATATAGTATTATAAAAATTATAGGTGGGATTGCCCACCTGTGATACCCAATATAAGAACATTGTTTATCAGTTTTTGGCTAATTCATAAATTAATACTTCATATTAATGCTTATCTGTCTCAACTATTCTGTTCATATCTTCAAATAATATCTTTTCATCTATTGGACCTATTATCGTCTTCACCCTTGCAGAAGCTACAGCACCTCTAAAACTTCCTATTGAATAAGTTTTTATTCTACTATAATATTGATTCCCTGCTTCTATAGCTCTTTCCTTCAATTCAGGATCATTAGGAGCTTTACTTAATTCTAAAAGAAGTTTATAGTAAATCTTTTTATAAGGATTAGATTCCCACATCGTAAAAACTACTTGAAATATAACAACTGAAATAGTTGCAATACATGCTATTAATACCTGTATTCCCATATATACTCTCCATTCTATAAACACGAAATAATTAACTATTGTTCATTAGATTACAGTTTTTAATAACGCTTATTATAACATAACTTGCAAAATATAACACATGCTAGGCGTACAAGGGCTCTATATTTTTTAAATCGTGACTCCAGCTAATTTTTAGATATTATAATAAGAGGATAACTATACGTGTTTACGGAGTTATCCTCTTATACCTATAGATTAACGAAAACGAGGGAAAAGTTCTTTTGCTGCTTCACACATTATCTTATGTTTTTCACCTTCGTTAAATCCTGAGTAATTGTTGAATTGTTCGATGCTTTCAGTTACACCTTTCTCATAGCGTAGTGGAAAATCAGTACCGAACAGAATATGTGATGCTCCTACCAATTCTTTAAGTGTAGAAAATACACTTGGTGAAGTTGAAAGCGCTAAATCGTAATACAAACTTTTCAATGATGCAAGAACTTCATCGCTAGACAAGCTGCTTGCTTTGTTTTCTTGTGCAACAGTACTCAAACGATACGCTATATATGGAATGGTTCCTCCTGCATGAGAAACAATCCATTTTATATTAGGATATTTTTGGATCTTGCCTCTGTAAATAAGGTCCATCATGGCCCTGGTTGTATCAAAAGGGAATTCATAAATAGACATATCTTTTACGAACAATGACTCATTAGCGCCTGCAGGCTTGGTTGGATGAAGTAGTACAACAGCAGATCTTCTGTTTAGTTCTGATAGTATTTCATCCATACGGTCATCGCCTATATAAATCCCTTTAGTGTTGCTTGGAATAGAGAATCCATCTGCCTTGTGATTTCAGGACTTGCTGACACAGGCAGCGAAAGTAATGCTCCTGTTATTCCCATCCTATTCATTGCCTCTTCATCTATTTTCATATCCCATGGTGACAATAAAGCAGCATTAGGATTATTTTTTCCAATAACATGATGATGTATATCAATAAAAATCATATATATTTCCTCCTTATATGTTAGATAACTGTGCGCCTTGTCTCCAAACCGCTTCAATTGATAATGTGTCTGAAATATTGGTTGTTGGATCACCTTTTACCAATAGCAGATCAGCACGAGCATCATTTACAATACGACCGCGGTCATTCATGCCAAATCGGCGTGCTGGAACTGAAGTGGCAGCTCTAAGCGTCTCAATCGGAGTTAATCCAGCCTTAACCAGTAATTGCAGTTCATGATGTAAACTAGCACCATGCACCATACCACCAACTGATGCCACTGAAGGATCGCTGCCAGCTAAAATATCAACGCCTGCATCAAAGAGTGCCTTCACTGATGCTAATAGATATTCTGTCTTCCCATGTGGCCAAGATGCGATGTGCTTATTCAGAGCATTTATCCATTCTTCACTCAATTTAGAGCGTACACGCTCATCCTTAGCAAACTCTGGAGCGTCGCTGTCGCCTATTGTGGAAGCGCCGGCAACAATGGTTGGGCATACAAATGCACCAGAACTTACAATAGTATCAATAATTTCTTTAGTATGTGGTTTGTCAATGAAGATATGCATTAATCCATCTATTCCTCCATTAATGGCACGTTCAGTAGCTTTTAACGACATTGCATGTGCCACAGCTATTTTGCCAAAACGGTGCGCTTCACTGCAGGCAGCTGCAATCACTTCATCTGTCAAATTAGGTGTATCAGGATGACCGAATACCGTTCCATCCTCTACCATAATTTTAATATAGTCTGCTCCCTGTGCTACGCGTTCTGCAACAATACCTGCTGCTTCTTCGGGTGTTGATGCAGTCTTTTTAGGAGGTAAGCCTACCTCTTCCATCATTGCTTTCTGCTGAGCTAGCACTGCTGGTGGCAATAGTTCATTTGGATGTCCGTTTGGTGCTGTAACTGCAAAGAACGTAACAAGAGTATCCGCCAAATCTTTTCGGCTCTTGATGGCCTTAATCTGCTCTTCACTAAAATATCCCTGCATCTGACATGTAGTAGTAACTCCGAAGGTTAAGTCCATTTTTAAGGCATCCATATTTGGATGTGAGTGTGCATCTATTAAACCTGGCAACAAAGTACAACCTTTGGCATCGATAATCTCAGCACCATCAGGTGCATGTCCACCAATATTGATAATCTTTTCTCCTTTGATTGTAACGGATTGCTTGTCAATTACTCGCTCACCATCAAAGATTTTTGCATTGGTAATGAATGTGATTTTTTCTTTACTCATGTTAGTTACCTCTTTTCAATAATATTTTTTAAACCATGTTTAGTTTCTAAGAGTATTCATATTAAGATTTGCTGCGATTCTAAATATAGCTGTATCATCTAGATAGTTTGATTACTGAAAGCTATTTTAAAATTTTAATCATAATAATATTTCCTTAACAGTGTTAAATTCATATTCACACTTTAACACTGTTAAGGATGCTTGTCAATGATTTTGAAAAAGTAATTTAACACTGTTAATGTGAATGATTTTGTGCTATTATAAAAGAAAACTTTTATGAGGCGAGAATATGAAAAATAATTTGGAAATAAACGATAAGCAAAATAAAATTATTGAAGCCGCACTTGAACTTCTAAACGAAAAAGGATATAACGAGTTATCGTTGCGTGATATTGCAAAAAAATTAGATGTTAAAGCTCCTGCTATTTATTGGCACTTTAAAAATAAAGCTATGCTCTTGGATTATATGGCAGAATACATATTGCAAAAGGAACTTGGAGATTTTGAACCACGGAAAGATGAGCAGACGTGGCAAGATTGGCTGACATATAATATTAACTTGTTTCGTAAAGCAATGCTTTCATATCGTGACGGTGGGCGAGTGGTTGCTGGTGCACATCTTTTTCCTGCCGTTACCTTAGCAAAGTTTATGGAATATTCACTAGTATCACTTTGCAGTAGTGGAATGGATATAAAAACAGCAACAAGTGTTATGATCACTTCTATTCGCTACACATTTGGTTACGTTATTGAGGAACAGTCAGACAAGTATAGTGATAAAGCTCCCGAGGATAATATATTGAATACCGGGAATTTCCCAAACCTTATGGAAGTTATGAGAATAGGGGACACAGAAGATACTGCTTTTAAACTAGGGCTTGAGCTTATCATTGTTGGTGGAAGTGAAGTTATGTCAAAAAAAGCTAGTATTGAAACAAAGTAATTTAAAATTTCTAAAAATTAAGAGCTGATAAATTATGATTTAATTCATAATTTATCAGCTCTTTGTCAAGAGGGACTAGCGCTTCAATAACTAATACTACTTAAAGCAAATATACTTGAATTACATACTAGCATTTTCAGCGAAACTTTTATAGACCCACGAAGACAATGTTTCTGCTTTCGGCAGATTCTTATATATAGAACTTATACAAATAAATTTCTTGATTTTCAACACGATTTAAGCGCTTATTCTATAATATATAATATAGTGTAGTTGAAATATTATTTCTCCTTATTAAATAAATTTCACGACAAACTTAGAATGATTTATTAATTTTAGTAAATCATTCTTATTTTAATTCCTAAAGCATATGGTTTGAGAGATTAAAATACAATAATTACAAAACAAATGCTATTTTATAATTATTCATAATATAGATAACTCAACTAAGACTTGAACTTATGCATATAACTCGCCGAAATGAATCACATACATCAAAATTACCAATGAAACATTCCACAAAAGTATATTACCCATTTCTAGTTAGGATATATTTCACAGTATAAATCTAACTTGTAATTGGCTTATCTATATAGATAAACAACTTAGGGATTTGACCTATCATTATAAATACGTTTACAAAGTTTATAAAAATTTAAGTTTATATCTTCACTAGAAATCATAAATATATTTGTGGAGAAAACATTTGAAAATGAGCTGTTAAAGGCTCTTAGCTGTAGGTTGTTCCATTTTAGCTTGTGAAGTGAGAGTCCAAAATTTTATTTTGGGTTGTCGAACTTCCTCAGCGAATGTAATGAGTCGAGCTTCCCTAAGAAAGTTGGAGCATGCTAAAGTGGATACAACCTGCCGCTTAGAACTTTCAGCGATATTTTCATAGTTTTTCGGAATCAAAATATTTATGATTTCGGTAAGTTACTACATAAATTTTGGGGATCTATAATTAACCTATTGCTTTTTAGGATGAAACTTAATCGAACTTGTTTTTATCGGTAAATAATGCTTATTTGAAGCAATAGGAAATTCTGAATCTTTATAAAGAGTTTCCTGTATAAGATGAAATTGATTTTCTGGCGAAATTGGATACGTTTTAGCAGCAAAGTTTCCAGAAGTTGAATACTTTATTTCAACTAATATATCACTAGATATTTCGTAAATATCTCTTTCTAGAAATTCTAAAATCATATCCTCATTGTTTAAATCAAGATTAAATTTTGAAATAGTTTCAATTGGCAATAAAGTAAACGTATAAGCTATAGCTTGACCTTCAGATTTATACCATCTATCTATTAATACTACAGCAGCAGTTTTCTTTACAAGAATTTGATTAAAATAGTCAGTAGATGGCTCTATTCTTAATTGAATTTTAACTTCATCAATGACATCATTTATGCACTTGTATACGGGGTGTCCCATTGTTTCTAAACCAAGATCTTTTTTAGGCTTAGATTTTACTATAAAATTTCCCTTACCTCTTATATTATTTACTAATCCATCATCTTGTAGTAGTGCAAGTGCCTGTCTTAGCGTAGTTCTACTAACACCAATTAATTTAGATAGTTCAGGTTCAGAGGGTAATCTACTTCCTTCTGGAAAAGTACCTTCATTTATCATTTTAAAAAGTTGATTATATACACTTACATATCTTAATTCTTTTGGCTTTTCAACTATATCAAATTCATCATTCATAAAAATATCACCTTTCTACAGATATAACCCTGTCTAGACAAGTATACATATTGAATTACAAATTTTCAACTGAAATATTTGTTTTATACTTAATTATAACGTTAATTAAACAATATTGGCAATCAAATTATTATGGTTATTTTGTGCACAGCCTGTCCTTCTGAAAGCTTGTACCAACAGGCTTTTGGTATAGTTTTTAAATTGAATGAATTTTCGGAATTTATCATGAATAAAATGCTTGACATGAAATAACAGACATGCTATTCTTTGAGTACAAACAATAATACAACTTAATAGACAAGTATTAAGGATGTCCAACATTTTTTAACGTAATGTTGAAACCGTATTCTGAAAGCGAATCGTGAAATAAATGGAGGTATTATAATGAATTATTCACAAGGTTCTGGGAAACAATATCATATAGATGTGAGAGAAGGAGATGTAGGTAAATACGTAATATTACCAGGGGATCCAAAGAGATGTAAAAAGATTGCTGCATACTTTGATGATCCGAAATTAATTGCTGATAATAGAGAGTATGTTACTTACACTGGATTTTTAGATGGTGTAAAAGTAAGTGTTACTTCAACAGGAATTGGTGGACCATCAGCTGCTATAGCATTAGAAGAACTAGTAAATTGCGGAGCAGATACTTTCGTAAGAGTTGGTACATGTGGTGGAATGGATATAAATGTTAAAGGTGGAGATGTAGTTATTGCTACTGGTGCAATTAGAGCAGAAGGTACTAGTAAAGAATATGCGCCAATTGAATTTCCAGCTATTGCAAACTTCGATGTTGCAAGCCTACTTGTGCAAGCATCTAAAGATTTAAATAAAAATTATCATGTTGGAGTAGTTCAATGTAAAGATTCATTTTATGGTCAACATTCGCCAGAAACTAAACCAGTAAGTTATGACCTTTTAAATAAGTGGGATGCATGGATGAAATGCGGATGTCTTGCTTCTGAAATGGAATCAGCAGCTTTATTTGTAGTAGGAAGCTATTTAAAAGTAAGAGTAGGTTCAGTATTTTTAGTTGTTGCAAATCAAGAACGTGAAAAGGCAGGACTTGAAAATTTGCAAGTGCATGATACAGAAACAGCTATAGAAGTTGCAATTGAAGGAATTAGAAAATTAATAAAAGCTGACAAAGAGAGAGAAACTAAATAAGAAAGTGTTTGATCTTTCGGAAAGGAATATGAAATGAAAGAGTATGAAGATATTTTAGAAAGAGCTTTTAAAGCTATGGAAAATGCATATTCTCCTTATTCAAAGTATAAGGTTGGTTCTTGTGTTGTTACTAAAGATAATAAATATTTTATAGGAGCAAACATTGAAAATGCATCTTATGGTTTAACAAATTGTGCAGAGAGAAATGCAATCTTTCAAGCATATTCAAATGGGTATCGTAAAGAGGATGTAAAAGCAATTGCCATTGTAAGTGATGGAAATACGCTAGCGACTCCTTGTGGTGCATGCAGGCAAGTTTTAGTTGAATTATTAGAAAAACATACTCCAATAGTTTTATCTAATAAAAAGACTGAAAAAATTACTGATATCGAAGAATTATTACCAATGTCCTTTACAGAGGAAGATCTAAAATAATAAAATTTTAATTTGGGAATAAGTATTAAATATAAAATGAAATATAAACTTAATTAGTTTTGAAAGGATGGAGTTATGAAGAAATATAATAGAATTTTCACAATAGTAATAGATTCACTTGGAATTGGAGAAATGAGTGATTCAAAAGAGTATGGTGATGTTAATGTAGACACACTTAAGCATATATCAGAGTCGGTAGATGAATTTAAGATTCCAAACTTACAAAAGTTAGGGTTAGCTAATTTACATCCAATCAAACATGTTGAAGCAGTTGAAAAGCCTTTAGCTCATTTTATGAAGATGAGGGAAGCAAGTGTTGGAAAAGATACAATGACTGGTCACTGGGAAATGATGGGGTTAAAAATAGAAACACCATTCCAAACATTTACTGATACAGGTTTTCCACAAGAGTTATTAGATGAACTTGAAAAAAGAACAGGTCATAAAATAGTTGGAAATAAAAGTGCAAGTGGAACAGAAATATTAGATGAACTTGGCGAACATCAAATAAAAACAGGAGATATGATCGTTTATACTTCAGCTGATTCTGTTTTACAAATATGTGGTCATGAAGAAACTTTTGGTTTAGATGAACTTTATCGTTGCTGTGAAATTGCAAGAGAATTAACTCTTAAAGATGAATGGAAAGTTGGAAGAGTTATTGCAAGACCATATTTAGGAATGAAAAAAGGTGAATTCAAACGTACAAGTAATAGACATGATTATGCTTTAAAACCATATGGAGCAACTGCATTGAATGCATTAAAAGATAGTGGATTTGCTTCAATATCAGTTGGAAAAATAAACGATATATTTGATGGTGAAGGTATAACAGAATCAAATAAATCAAAAAGTTCTGTTCATGGAATGGAACAAACTTTAGAAATAATGGATAAAGAATTTAAAGGATCGTGCTTTGTTAACTTAGTAGACTTTGATGCTTTATGGGGACACAGAAGAAATCCAGTTGGTTATGCTGAAGAATTAGAAAAGTTTGATGTTAATTTAGGAAAAGTATTAGATAAATTAAAAGAAGATGATTTATTAATCATTACAGCAGACCATGGTAATGATCCAACTTATAAAGGATCAGATCATACACGTGAACATGTTCCTTTCTTAGCTTATTCTCCATCTATGACTGAAAGTGGTTTAATGGAAACAAGCGATAGTTTTGCAGCAATTGGTGCTACAATAGCAGAAAACTTTGGAGTAAAGATGCCTGAGAATACAATTGGTGAATCAGTACTAAGCAAGTTAGTATAGCACTGCAGGAAGGATATTTAACTAATGATGAGTACAGTTAATACGCTAAAGGAAAAATCACTTAAAGTTCTTCTTATAAATATTTTAATAGCGTTAGTTGGAGTTTCCCTTGTTGGATTTGGAATTGCATTTAATTCGGCTGCAATGCTTGGAAATGATGCAGTTGCAATTCTATATGATGGAGTTCGCAGTGCAAGTGGTCTTCCACAAAGCGAACTTGGAATGACAACAAATGTGGTAAATTACGCAATAATAATATTATCGTTATTAATTAACAGAAAGTATATAAATATAGGAACATTTATATATACTATTCCAATGGGAACCTTCGTTGGAATAGGTTCGAAGTTTTATGAATATATGAATTTGCCTAATGTTTTAGAGTGGAGAATATTAAGTTCTGTATGTGGATCCTTAATGCTGTTTACAGGATTAGGAATCTTTATAGCAATAAATATTGGATTAGATCCTTTTACAAGTTTAGCTATGATATTAAAAGACAAAATGAAATCTCAATATAGAACGGCAAAGATAATTTGTGATGTTACATCGCTTATAATTGGTTTTATACTAGGAGGAAAAGCAGGGGCTGTAACAGTTATTGCAGCCCTAATAGGAGGGCCTTGTATACAATTTGCATCAGAGCTATTTAAAAAGTCAGTTCTAATGAAGATTAAAATAGGTGAAAAGAACATTTTATAATATTAAAAACAAGATTTTGGAGGACAGAATTATGACAAATGTACCAACTCCCCATAATGGGGCAAAGCTAGGAGAAATAGCAAAAACAGTATTAATGCCAGGAGACCCTTTAAGAGCTAAATTTATTGCAGAAAACTTTCTTGAAGATGTTACTCAATTTAATACAGTAAGAAATATGCTTGGGTATACTGGAACTTACAAAGGAAAACGTGTCTCAGTTATGGGAGGCGGTATGGGAATGCCATCTATAGGTATTTATAGCTATGAATTATTTAATTTCTATGGTGTAGATAATATTATTAGAATTGGAACAGCAGGAAGTATATCTGAGAAATTGCACCTACGTGATGTTGTAATCGGTTTAGGTGCATCTACTAATTCTAACTACGCACATCAATATGGTCTGCCAGGAACTTTTGCTCCTATTGCAAGTTTTGATTTAGTTAGCAGTGCAGTTGAAGCAGCAAAAGAAAACAATATAAATGTTGTTGTAGGAAATATACTATCTTCTGATACTTTTTATAGTGCTGATAAAACAGCAACAGAAAAGTGGAAGAGTATGGGAGTCCTAGCAATAGAAATGGAAGCAGCTGCACTTTATATGAATGCTGCAGAAGCAGGAAAGAATGCGTTATGTTTACTTACAATTTCAGATTCAGTATTAACAGGAGAATCACTTTCAGCAGAAGATAGACAATTAAGTTTTACAGAAATGATGAAAATTGCTCTTGAAATAGCAAAATAATAAAGTTTATAGGAGGAAATATCATGAAAAAAGTAATTGCATTATTAATGACAACAATGATTATGGGAACTATGGCTGGTTGCGGATCAAGTGGAAACAAGACAACTGATAAAGGAACTACAGGTGATAATAAGGAATTTAAAGTTGCAATGGTAACTGATACAGGTGGTGTAAATGACCAATCTTTCAATCAATCTTCATGGGAAGGATTGCAAAATTTTGAAAAGAATAATGCTGGAGGTAAAGTAAGCTATCTTGAATCCAAGCAAGAATCAGATTATGCTACAAATCTAGATAAAGCTGTTGATGCTGGTAATAAAGTAGTTTGGGGTATTGGTTTTGCAATGTCAGATGCAATAACAAAGGCAGCAAAAGCAAATCCAGATGTTAGTTATGCTATAGTTGATAATTCATATGGAGATGATACTCCAGCTAATGTTACAGGAGTTATGTTTAATGCACAAGAACCTTCATTTATGGTAGGCTATGCAGCTGCTAAAACAACAAAAACAGGTAAAGTTGGATTTGTTGGAGGAATAAAAAGTGGAATTATAGATCAATTCCAATATGGATACCAAGCTGGTGTTCAATATGCATCAAAAGAATTAGGTAAAGATATTACTGTAGATGTTCAATATGCTGAAAGTTTCTCTGATGCATCAAAAGGTAAAGCAATTGCAAACAAGATGTTCTCTTCTGGATGCGATATCGTATTCCATGCAGCAGGTGGAGTTGGTGTAGGCGTAATTGAAGCAGCTAAAGAAGCAAATAAATTTGCAATAGGTGTTGACCGTGATCAAGCATATTTAGCTCCTGATAATGTATTAACATCAGCATTAAAACTTGCAAGTGTTGCAGTTGAAAATGTTTCTAAAGAAGCTATGACTGGAAATAAAATTGGTGGTAAAACTTATACTTATGGATTAAAAGAAAATGCTGTAGGAATTCCAACTGAAAACAAAAATATGGATCCAGCAGTATACAAAGCAACTATGGAAGTTCAAGACAAGATTAAAAATGGCACAATAGTTCCACCTTACAATGAACAAACTTATAATGACTTTTTAAAAAAATAATAATTTAAATTTAAAGTAGATAATAACTATTAAGACAGTAGTGGAGGTAGGCTTTGCTGGTAACTTAACGGTTTGCCGGCAAAGCCTTATATAATAGAGGAGGATTAGGTATGGAAATTAGCAAACAATATGCAGTACAAATGCGTGGGATTACAAAAACGTTTGGCTCGTTCTGTGCTTTAGATAATATCAACCTTGATATTAAAAAAGGTACAATTCATGCACTACTAGGAGAAAATGGTGCAGGCAAAAGTACCCTTATGAATATCCTTTATGGATTGTATCAAGCTGATCAAGGTGAAATATATCTTAATGGTGAAAAGATAAATATTAAAAACCCTAATATAGCGATTGAAAATGGAATAGGAATGGTTCATCAACACTTTATGTTAGTTGAAAATTTTACAGTAACACAAAATATAGTGTTAGGTAGTGAAATTACAAAAAAATGTGGAATACTAGATATGAAAAAAGCCCGAGAAGAAATATTAAACATTGTTAAAAAGTATGGATTAGATGTAGATCCAGACGCAAAAATTGAAGATATTTCAGTAGGTATGCAACAGCGTATTGAAATATTAAAAGCTTTATATCGTGGAGCTGATTTATTAATATTGGACGAGCCGACAGCGGTTCTTACTCCACAAGAAATTCAAGATTTAATAGGCATCATGCATAACCTTATTGCTGATGGAAAAACAATAATTATAATTACACACAAATTAAAAGAAATAAAGGAGTCTTCTGATGTTTGTACAATAATACGTAGAGGAAAATATATAGATACAGTAAATGTTAAGGAAGTAACAAGAGAAGATCTTGCAACAATGATGGTTGGTCATGCAGTCAAGTTAATCGTTGACAAAGAAACTGCAAAACCAGATGAGGTTGTTTTTGAAATAGATAATTTAACTGTAAAAGATGAAAGAAAGTTAGATGCAGTTAAAGATTTATCACTTAAAGTACGTAAAGGTGAAATCGTTGGTATTGCAGGAATTGACGGCAATGGACAAAAAGAATTAATTGAAGCTATAACTTGTCTTGCTAAATCCGAAAAAGGTACCATTAAAATAAATGGAGTAGAGATACAAAATACTACAGTGGAAAACGTTATCAAAAATAAAGTTTCAACAATACATGAAGACAGGCAAAAACGTGGGCTTGTACTAGATTTTAGTGTTGCTGAAAATATGGTAATAGAAAAATATAAAAGTGAACCATATTGTAAGAATGGATTATTGGTTAAAGATAAAATTATGGCTCATACTAAGGAGCTTATAAATCAGTATGATATAAGGCCTGATAACTGTGAATCATCACCTATCAGAGGGCTATCAGGAGGAAATCAGCAAAAAGTTATAATTGCAAGAGAAGTATATAATGATCCGGACTTATTAATTGCAGTGCAGCCAACTCGTGGACTTGATGTAGGAGCAATTGAATATGTTCATAAAACATTAATAAGAGAAAGAGATAAAGGAAAAGCTGTTCTTTTAATTTCATTAGAACTTGATGAAGTTATGAATGTTTCAGATACTATAGCTGTAATTTCGGAAGGAACTATTGTAGGTACTTTTAAACAAGGTGAAGTTGATGAAAATACAATAGGCTTGCTAATGGCGGGAGGTAAACATAGTGAAGATAGTAGTAAAAATTCTTAAAAAACCAGTTACTTCAACATTCATTGCAATATTCTGTGGGTTTATTGTTGCATCAATAGTACTAGGTGTTGCTGGTTATAATCCTATAGATGCTTTTAGTGCACTTTTTGGAGGGATTTTTTCAAAACCTAAATATATATCTAATACAATTATTAAGGCCACTCCTATTATTTTAACTGGTTTAAGTGTTGCATTTGCTTTTAAAACAGGATTATTTAATATTGGAGCGGAAGGTCAATATATAGTAGGTACAATTGCATCAACTATAGTTGGAATCAAATTAAATTTGCCAGCAGTATTAGAAATTCCTTTAGTAATTTTAGCTGGTGTAGCTGCTGGAGCAGTGTTTGGTGGTATTGTAGGAGTTCTTAAGGCGAAATTCGGAATACATGAAGTTATAACCAGTATAATGCTGAATTGGATTGCATTATATTTATCCAATTTCGTTGTATCAACAGATGTATTTCACCAACCAGATTCAACAAGTACTTATATGATTAATGAATCTGGATTTACTACTATACTTGGTAATTGGAAGACATCTGATGCTGGAATGGAATTTCTTTCTCACAACAAATGGTTATCAGAAGTGTTGTTAAAGACAGATGTTAATATTGGAATTATTGTTGCTATTATAATGGCTGTAGTTATATCAGTTTTATTATATAAATCAGCAAAGGGTTATGAATTACGTGCAGTTGGATTAAATAAAGATGCAGCAGAATTTGCTGGAATAAATGTTAATCGTAATATAATTCAATCAATGGTAATTGCAGGTGCATTATCAGGTCTTGCTGGGGCACTAGCTATTACAGGCACAGCACCTCATAAGTTATCAACTATGGCTGCTTTTGAAAATAATGGATTTAACGGATTATCAGTTGCATTAATTGCAGGAAGTTCACCTATTGGATGTATATTTGGAGGATTGTTATATGGTGGATTACTATATGGAGGTCAATCTGTACAATCTGCTATAGGTGCACCATCAGAAATAATAAATATAATGATAGGTACTATTGTATTTTTCGTAGCATTAACTAAGATTGTACCTGCTTTAGCTGACAGACTTTTAAAGAGAGGTGAGAAGAATGTTAAATAGTATTGCACTATTAATAGGTATTACACTAATGTATTCAGCACCGTTAATATTTGGAGCATTAGGTGGAGTTGTTTCTGAGCGTTCTGGAGTTGTAAATATCGGAATTGAAGGTATGATGACTATAGGTGCCTTTACTGGTGCGGCAGTAGGATATTATTCTGGAAATGCATGGCTTGGATTTTTAGCTGCAGGAATTGCAGGGGGAATAATGGCTTTATTACATGCAGTTGCATCTATAACATTCAATGCTGATCAGACAATATCAGGTATTGCTATAAATTTATTAGGTGCAGGTTTCTCTTTATTTACATGTAGATTATTATTTGAAGGAGCTACTATGACTAAACCAGTAGCTACTAAATTACCTAAAGTATTTGGCGTAGATATTACAGTTTTTATAGCGATTTTAATTACAGTAGTTATTTGGTTTATTTTATATAAAACTAAATGGGGACTACGTATTCGTGCTGTAGGAGAGCATCCAGCAGCTGCAGATACTCTTGGAATAAGTGTAACTGCAACTCGTTACGTGTGTGTTATGATTTCTGGAATACTTGCAGGGTTTGGTGGAGCATCTATGACACTTGCAATAATAGCGCAATTCACTCCAACAGCAATTAGCGGTCAAGGATTTATTGCATTAGCAGCAGTTATTTTTGGTAAATGGACTCCGCATGGCGCTTACGGAGCTTGTCTATTATTTGGATTTGCTCAAGCATTAACAGTAGTATTAGGTGGCGGAAACTTTGCTATTCCTTCGCAAATACTTGCAATGCTACCATACATTTTAACAATTGTAGTATTGATTCTTTTTGTAGGAAAATCAGTTGCACCAAAAGCTGATGGAGTTCCTTACGAAAAAGGTACTCGTTAATTGAAAGGAGAAACATTGTTATTTCACAGGACTGCGAAAATTTCGCTGAAAGTTCTAAATTTCAGGTTGCACCACTAATGTTTGCTACAGATTTCCTAGGGAAACTCGACTCATTACATTCGCTGAGGAAGTTCGACAACCTAAAATGAAATTTTGGACTCTCACTTCACAAGCGTTAATGGAAGAACCATTAGCGGAAACTCGACTCACATACGTTTGCTGAGTAAGTGATAAGTGAATCACGTGTCACCTGTAATTTGTCACTAGTATCAACTTGTTATTTAATCAATCTAAACCATGAACTGCATGTTATAATTCTAATAATATTACAAGAATTTTATTCGTAATTGTGAATTACGAAATGTGTATTGTGCATTATGAATTATGCATTGTAAATTGTGAATTGTAAAATATATAGTTATAAAATAAATTTAAGGAGTAATGAAATATGAATATTGCCCAATATATAGATCATACAATATTAAAACCAGAAGCGACAGTAGAGGATGTAAAGAGATTATTCAGAGAAGCTAAAGAATACAATTTTGCATCTGTTTGTGTAAATGGATGTTATGCAAAATTAGTAAGTACTGAACTTGCAGGAAGTGAAGTGAAAACTTGTGTGGTAGTAGGATTTCCACTTGGAGCAATGACAAAAGAAGCGAAAGCATTTGAAACATCTCAAGCTATTGAAAATGGTGCGAGCGAAATAGATATGGTTATAAATGTAGGGGCACTAAAGTCCAAGGATTATAACTTTGTAAAAGAAGATATAGAAGCTGTAGTAAATGCAGCTAAAGGAAAAGCATTAGTTAAAGTTATTATTGAAACATGTTTATTAACTGATGAGGAGAAAGTTAAGGTTTGTGAAATAGCTAAAGAAGCTAAAGCTGATTTTGTTAAGACATCAACAGGATTTTCTAATGGTGGAGCAACTAAGGAAGATATTGCTTTAATGAGAAAAACTGTTGGACCAGATTTAGGCGTAAAGGCATCAGGTGGAGTTAGAGACTTCAAAGCTGCTATGGATATGATAAATGCAGGAGCAAGCAGAATAGGATCAAGCAACAGTATTGCTATTGTTAATGAGAGCAAATAATTTTTAGGCTATAAGCTAAAGAAAAGATAAAATGATAAATTGTGATAAATAGCTAGATAGAACCATGAGGCAAAAAATAATTCATGGTTCTATTATTTATATTACTCTGAAAATGAAAGAAGATTTAGTAAGGAAAATAATTTGATTTTTTGCAGAGAATTATGCTATTTTAAACTAATGTAGTGAGATAAGACTATATCAGGATTAATGTGAATTAAAATGAAGAGATTATAATTTTTAGATTTATTTATATAATCTGTAACATTATTGATAAATCTCTGTTACAGAACTGTAACAATAATTTCCTATAATTAAACCGAACAAGAGATATGCATTAAAAAAAGATGTGGAGGAGCAATAACAGGAAGATAAGGAAACTGGTGTTATAGAAGCTTTCACTTCTTCAAAATAAAAAACACGCTAACAAAATTTGGAGATAGGATTAATATAAATTCTATAAATGAGTAAAATTTTAATAGGTTAGTTATGCAAATGAATAACTAGCCTATTTAATTTAATTGAAAAAAAATAAAACATTACATAACTACACTCTATGATGCACACTTTGTATAAAAAGGAAATGTATAGGTATATGTGGTTAAAAACTAAATATTTATAATCTAAATTAGTAGTATGATAATAAAAAAAATATATATATGTTGTAAAAATAATTCTTCATCATAATTCTAAAAATATTACAAGAATTTTAGCCATAATTGTGAATTGTGAAATGTGCATTGTGAATTGCAATATATATAAATAAAAACATATAAAATTGTAATAATTAGAAAAATTTATGTCGAAATGCTATTATATTTTAACAATTTTTGATAAAATATAATTTAGTAAGGGGTTGAAATAAGCTGCAAATTATTATAAACTTTAAAATTTTACTATAAGAGGGAGATGGTATACTGATGATAAAGAATTTATCAATAAAAACAAAATTGTTAATTGGCTTTATGAGTATGGTTATACTAATTGGAATAACTGGTTTCTTCGGAAAGTTTGGTCTATTAAATACTGAGAGTAGTATGGAACAAATATATTCTGATAATTTAAAAAGTATTGATGAAATACATTCGGTTAAAGAGAATTTTTTAATTGAAATTAAAATTGTTAATGATCTAGTTCTAGAACAGGATAATTCCAAGGTGCAAACAGCGCTACAACAACTTGATCAAATCAAAACTAAAAATTCAGCTGTAGTTGAAGCTTTTGGTAATAGTAGTATGTCGACTGATGAGAAGAAAGAGTTTGATGATCTTAATTCTATTTTAGGAGATAAGTTTGCAACTGAAAAAGACAATCTTTTTGAGTTACTCAAAAATGGGAATTATTCAGAAGCAAAAATTAAATTATCTGAAATTAACCAAACCACAGAAATTATATCAAAACATCTTGATAACTTGGTTGAAATAAACCAAAAACAAGCAGATGAAGCTTATAGCAGTGCAAAAGAAAACTATCGTACAACAACTCATATAATGCATGCAATTCTAATAGTAGGGATTATTTTGGCGCTTATTATAGGGACAGGATTATCAATATATATATCGATGATGATTAAAAAGGGTTTATTATTTGCTGAAGCTTTAGGAAACGGAGATTTAACATATTCAATAGAAAGTAAAAACAATGATGAATTAGGATTATTAATTAGGGCATTAAATAATGCAAAAGAAAAAATTAAATCAGTGATTGAAAATATTGTGATTCAGGCTCAAGGTGTAACAGCATCTAGTGAAGAATTATCTGCTACGTTAGAAGAATTATCAAGCAATTTTGAAAGCATAGATAAGAACACATCTGGAATAGTAGAAAATATACAAGGCATAAATTCAATTACAGAAGAGTTGGCTTCAACAATGGAAGAAGTTAATTCTGGAATAACTCAGCTGGCTTCGAATTCAACTGAAAGTAGTCATCAGTCTATCGAAATTAAAGAAAGAGCTACTGAAGTAAAGGAAACTGGAATTAACTCTATGAAAGCTACAGATGAATTGTATGAAGAAAAGCAAAATAATATACTTAATGCAATAGAGCAAGGAAAAGTAGTTAGTGAAATAGGTATAATTGCACAATCAATAGCATCAATAGCAGAACAGACAAATTTATTAGCCTTGAATGCAAATATTGAAGCTGCAAGGGCTGGAGAACAAGGAAAAGGATTTGCAGTGGTTGCAAATGAAGTAAGGATACTTGCTGAGCAATCAGCAGATTATGTTAAGAATATTCAAAATGTAGTTTCAAATGTCCAGGCTGCCTTTAATAATCTATCAGGTAATTCAAAGGAGGTACTACATTTTGTTAATGAGAATGTTAAAAAAGATTATGATTTATTGATTGAGACAGGAAATAAATATGAAAATGATGCTGCATATATTAGTGATTTATCACAAAATATTGCATCAATGTCACAGGAGTTAAATGCATCTACAGAAGAGATTTCTGAAGTTGTACAAACTATTGCTGAAAATATGAAAGATACTAAAAACAGTTCGGAGGAAATTAAAGTAGGTATAGATGAAACTAATAAAGCAATAGAACAGGTTGCTAGAGTAGCTCAAGATCAAGCAGAAACAGCAGAAAAATTAACTGAATTAGTTTTAAATTTCAAAATATAAATAGGTTTAACAATCCAAGTGAATCTTAGACATAACTAAGATCATTTGGATTGTTTTGTTAAATAGAAAATTTTTAATCATCAAAATTATTGATATGCTGCATTTAAAATTTCAATTTTACAAATAGACTAAGCCCTCTTATAATAAGATAATCAACATCAAGGAGGGGAAAAATGAATAAAAAACTAAATACTATTTCTATAAGTGGACTAATGATAGGTCCAATTTTAGGTTCAGGTATTGTACTCTTACCACCTATAGCAATTCATATGATTGGAGACAAAGCTATT
This sequence comes from Clostridium sp. MF28, assembly GCF_002969175.1. Classification (NCBI taxonomy): domain Bacteria; kingdom Bacillati; phylum Bacillota; class Clostridia; order Eubacteriales; family Clostridiaceae; genus Clostridium; species Clostridium sp. MF28. Next base: position 857,524 of record NZ_CP014331.1, on the reverse strand, counting down.
ATTGCATGGATAATAACTATGCTTATGGGCATTATATTTGCTTACATATTTACCAAAATGAGTATACTAACTTTGAGTAATGAAGGGGTGAATGTGGTAATTGGTGAGAAGCTTGGACAAAATTTTAGGGAATTATCTTCGAATTATTTAACAGCAGCTGTCTGCTTTGGACCTGTAGCTGTTTTATATACGGCTTCTGGATTTATTTGTAACATGTTTCAGGGAGCAAATAATTATAGGACTCTTGTAATTTTTATATTATTATTTCTTAATATAGCTGTGCTATTAATGGGAATAACTGCAATGGGAAAGGTTACTTTAGTACTCTCTTCACTTACTGGACTTATTCTTATTATAGGCAGTGTTTTTAATCTTTTAAAGCAAGATAATGTAACTTTTCCAAGTGGTATGCCACCAATTACAACTCTTGGTTCTACGCTTTTGCTATTATTTTGGGCAATTATAGGGTGGGAAGTAATTGGAAGTTATGTTGAAGAGGTCATGAATCCAGAGAAAACTCTTATGCGTGCTATGAAAATAAGTTTATCAGCTGTTATTTTTATATATTTATTGACTACTTTTGCTTTGCAGAACAGTTTAGGAAATCAAATTATTACAAAAGAAACAGACATCAATGTGAGTTTGATTCTTATTCCTTTATTCGGTAACTTATCTTATATTGTTATGGGTATTGTGGCAGCAGGATTGTGTTATGCCACATTGATCATGATATTAGGTGCTGTTACAAGACAAATGGCTGCAAGAGCAGAAAATGGCATGCTTCCTGCTTTTTTAAGAAAGAAAGAATCAGAGAGATCGCCTAAAAGAGCTTTATTAGTATTAACTATATTTCATTGCATACTTATTGTCCTTATTCACTACAATTATATTACTGTAGAATGGACAGTAGGAATTGCAAATACCTTTTTTATATGCAATGCACTTCTTGGACTTATTGCCAGTCTCAAATGTATAGATGGTATCATCTTAAAAATATCAATAATATTGTTGATTATAATATTAGTTATATTACTAGCATTTTCATCACTATTAGGATGGACACTGTTGGTTGTAGTGAGTCTAATGAGCATGTATAAGAGCATGCCACAATTTCAGCAAAAATTAAAAAAAAGATTTTTAAAAGAAAGCTAAATTAGCTGTTTATTATGCAGCTAACCGAAATAAGGATCATGCTGTTGTTCCAGTTTCTAATGAAACATTTCATATTATGACCCTTGTGGTTACAAAAGCATAATTCTTATTTCTAGTTTGGATATATTTCATAGTATAAATATATCTTGTAATTGTATCTATATGTACATTATTTTGATATTTCAAATTTGATTTATGGTATCAAAAAGTATAAATATAATTATTTTGAAAAAAATAATTATTGAAGTATGGGGATTAGATTCTTCTTATTAGATGAATATATTTACAAAGTTGCTAAGACTTTAAGTTCGTATCTTCACTAGAAATCATAAATATATTTGTAACTACAAGGGTCGTAACAGTGCATCTTTGATTTGGTAAGAATTGTTTACTAAGCGAACGAATATGAGTCGAGTTTTCGCTAGCGTTTGTTTCATTTTAGTATACTCCAATTCTTAGTTTGATAAGCTAAAATGGAACAAAACATTTATGATTTTGGTAAGTTACCACATAAATTTAATTTTAGAGCTAGATACCTATATAGATAAACAACTTAAGAATTTGATTTGCACTTTGCAATAAATACCATACTAGAAAGTAGAAACATTTTTATGTAGCAGGCATTGAAAATGAGCTGTTAAAAGTTTTTAATTGTAGGTTGTTCAACTAATGCTTGTCACAATGAAATTGGGAGCAAGCATTAGTGGTGCAACCTTCAATTTAGCACTTTCAGCGAAATTTTCATAGTCCTGTGAAATAACAATGTTTTTACTTTCGGTGGATTATTTCATAAGTCTAAGTTATATATTGTTTATCTATATAAAGAATCATGAACCACAGTAAAAATATTTTAAGAAAGCAAAAGATACAAATGAAAGGATATTTTATTATGAAGATTTATGGAAGTAATGTGTGTCCATCTACACTAAAGGCTATAGAGGAACTAAAAGAAAAAAATATTAACTTTGATTATAGAGATTTTTGCGAAGATATAAAAGCTTTGAAGGAATTTGTTGCAATTCGTGATGAAAATTCACTATTTGATGATGTTAAAGATGAAAAGAGAATAGGGATACCATGTTTTGTTTTGGATAATGGAGTTATAACACTTGATAAAAATTATGCAATAGAAGAATCTATGAAAAATAGATAGGGGAGTTTACATAGTAGAGGATTTTTAGATTGTATGCTAGTCAAATGGATAAAAAACAGGATTTCATTATTAATAAATAGGCTATGTTTTAAGATAATGTTGAAATATAGCCTTGAAAATTATAGGTGGATTGTCCACCTATAATGCTCAATATTGTATATGTACTACATTACAAATATTTTCTTTGGTGAATAATATAAGAAGAACACAAACCATAACTTGAATAATAGAGTTATATCACAACGGCCTAAATATAACGTCTCACTTTATTCATATATTTTATATACTCTTCTCCGAATTTCTTAATACACCATCTTTCTTCTGAAAGAATAATCCAGTGTGCGGATACTTGAAAACAGATTAATAACGCAAGTAATATCAAGGAATGTGTTAGCAATGCACACCCTAAAAAATAAATAAAATATGCAATGTACATAGGATTGCGGGATACTCGGTATAATCCGTTTAAATTTATTCCATTCATTTTAGGCTTAGCATAATTTACTATAGATACGGCATATAAAATAATTCCTAAACTATATACTCCTAAACCTATGTAAAACCAATCAGAGTCAGTTTTGATTTTGAGTAATAGTGGGTATAGTAAAATAAGTACGGTTGTAATTTGATAAACCCAGAATGCTACTTTTTCTCTTCCGATTAATGGAGCAAAGAAACCCGCACGTTTAAGTGATTCTTTGTCTATTATACTTAAAATCCCATACCTAATAAGTATTAGTGGTATTACTGTCAAAAATGCATTCATTTTACCCCACCTTTTAGTTTTTTGCTCTATATCATTTCTATTTTAGTTAGTTCGCCTTTTCTAACCATTGTTCATTAGATTATAGTCCTGTATAATACTTATTATAACATAACTTACAAAATCTCACACATGAATTAGTTCTCTATTTTTTAAATCTTTTACTTTGGTATATGAATATGCTACATTGCTTTGAACTATAAAGTTTTTATGAATTAATTTTGTGGGATTTTAGTGAGCATAATATAATGATGATTCATACTATATTATTATATTAATTGTAATTAGGGATACATATGAAGAAGTGTAAATGTAAGAAAGATAGAAAATGTAGAGGTAGTAAGAAGACAAATAAACAAAGGAAATCGCAATGCAATCCCAATCCATTTGCAGATGCAGTTATTCCACCATGTGCGGAATATTTAGAAAATGAAAATATATTGGTATTAGATGGAGAGTTGATTTATAGAAATGCTAATAAAATATATACATTTATTACTACAAGTGCTTCAAATAATGGTACTACAGGCAGTTTAGGTGAAGCTCTTGAAACTAATGTTGAGATTAGCATTACAACATTTATAATTGGTCTATTTATTAATCAAGTTCAAATGGGTGTCATTAAGTATGACAAAACTAAACCAATTCACCCAGATGAAAAGATTGATTTACTAATACATGAATGTCTTCAAAATATATGTGAAGAAAATAATGAAGAAAATCAATCTGATGCAGAAATGAATGAAAAATCCAAGGAATCCCAAAAGGATGAAATGGGTGAGAAGTCAGATAAAAGCGAAGGAGATAACGAGTCTCAATCAAAAAATGCAGCAGAATTTAATTATATGTTAACATTCGTTATATCTAATGGCAATGCTATTGCGACTTTTGTAAACTATCAAATAAATATAACAGAACTTAATTATACTATATTATTGGCATTAAATAGGTTAGAAGGCGATCCAGGATTATATTTTCCAAATAATAATTATGCAACACCTATACCGGTAAATCTTTATTTAGCAGGATTAAATATAAAATTTCCAATAGATAAAAATTGTTTCTAATAGAACTGTGTATCGTGAATTATATATTTCTAAATGTTAAAGCATAATCACTGCTGTCAGCATTAGGTATTCAAATATCAGTTTTAATGTCAATTATCTTGAGCATGCCACTAGGTTTATTTAGTTAGTTTTTGCTAATAATCATATAATCGCCGCAAGTAAGTTGAACTACTTCTGCCCTTAAAGCCTTTGAAATATCATCAGTTAACTGCTTTTGCTCCTCTTGAGTTTGGGCAACTAAAATTAAGGGGTTTCCATTTTGTGCCCTATCTTTAGATAGGGTTATATATGCTATTATTTCATAACCAGTATTATAAAAATCTGTACCCATGGTATTCCTGCCTTTCTATTTATTAAGATTAGATTTCATTAAACTAGAACTCTTTTTTATACTCTCTAAAAGAGGTGTTTTCTTTATTGTTTCTATAAAAGAGCCTTCATTATAAATTATTGGAACTAGCATAACAGCGACTCTTCCTGTTTCGTAGTCACATTTAGTATAGTGATATCTTTTTAGTCCTAACATTCTGCACGCTTCAAATATTATGGCCTGCCTTTGACCGTGGTGATCAATTATTCTGTTGAAGTGCCTTTCATTTGGATAAATTATAGCTGCCATGCCACCATCTTTAACTAAATTCCTTGCCCTATCTGTACCTAAATGATTTGTAACAAATATATCATCCACATAGAGTTCGGAATTTTTTACAGTTATTTTGGCTAGCTTTACTTGAGCAATATCCCCGATAGATTTACCTTTTGAAAAATTTTTGAGTATATAAAAAATTATTCCTCCAGCTAAAATACCGCTTAATATATTTATTAGAATGATGTTATGAGGCACAAGGTGCATGGTTAAGCTAGTTAAAAAAGAAACTAACAATGATAAATAATTTCTCGCTTCAAAAGTTTTTGCAATACCGTCAATGTACGCTTCTCCTCTAAAAACATGTTCCACATTATCAAGATCTTGAAGACTTTCTTTTTCTATTTTTCGTACTTCTCTAAACTGTTCAGTAGCAAGAACTAGGAATGTTATTGCTTCAAAGTTCCTTTCAAGAATAGCTGGAATTGCAATAGCGCCTATTCCAGAAGATATGAATCCAGCTACTAAATGAATTAAATATCCATTTGGATAGCTGGGATACTGCCTGTAATCAACTACTAGGGTAATATATCTAGCAACAGTACCACATAGTATTGGTATTAAGATTAAAAATATATAATACTGAGAAAGGATTTCTTTTTCCATATGAGCCTCCGAATATTTAGTAGTTAGAATATAAATAACCAATTTTATATATTAATTTTCTGCATTATATATAAAAAATATACAATTATCTTGAAATTTGAGACCTATATAGATAAACCTACTATAATCTATACTTATGTGCATACTTCGCCGAAACAAATAATATACTTTTATTACAGTTTCTGGGTAATTTTGATGGGCGATTCTAAGGCTATAAAGTTGTGCCCAAAGTGCTAGCCTCAAAGAACAAGCGCTCACAGAGAAAGTTCGAAGAACGAAATATAAAATTTCGATTCTCACTTTTTGAACTAGCACATTTGGAACAACTTATAGCCAAAGAATCACATCCATCAAAATTACCAATGAAACATTCCACAAAAATATATCATTCATTTCTGGTTGGAAATATTTCATAAACTATACTTAGGCTTATTCAATCATCCACCAAAAGAAGAAATATTGTTATTTCACAGGACTATGAAAATTTCACTGAAAGAACTAAATTGCAGGTTTTACCGCTAATGCTTGCTCCAAATTTCATTGTGACAAGAATTGGGAATAACCTACAATTAAGGGCTTTTAACAGCTCATTTTCAATGCCTGTTTCATAAAAATGTTTCTGCTTTCTAGTATGGTATTTATTGCAAAGTTTAAATGAAATTCTTAAATTGTTTATCTATATAAGTTTCAAATTTATTTGGTAACATACCGAAGAAATCATAAATACTTTGTTCCAAAAAGCTATGAAAATATCCCTGAAAATTCTAATTGGTATGGAAATATTTCTATATTAGGATAAAAAATATGATCGTAAACATCTATTAAAAAATTAATATTTACAAGGTGAACTAATAGGAGATTATGGACTTAAATGAAATATAATTCTTAAACAAGGAAAAGTATGTAATACAAGCTATAGGTGCTACTTTTACTAGTATTTTTATAGGTTATAAATTATCATACTGGTTAATATATTACTGCCAAGCAAAATTTATATTAATTAAGGGAGGTAGATGCATATGTCATCAAATAATAGTGGAAGAAATAGAACATTAGTACCAGAAGCAAAACAAGGATTAAACAGATTAAAAACTGAGGTTGCTTCAGAAGTTGGATTAAGCAATTATGAAAGCATGGATAAAGGAAACCTTTCTTCAAGACAAAATGGATATGTTGGCGGATATATGGTAAAACATATGATCGAAGATTACGAACAAGGTCTTAAGTAATAAGCATAAGACTAAGAGCATGAAAATAGTTGTTTAAGATATAAAGCGAAATTTTATATCTTAAACAACAAGACCTAAAAGATTGAATTAACAAATCTTTTAGGTCTATTTTTTTAATATAATATACTTGCCTTTATTTAAATTAATACAGAATTTAAATTGAATATACATTAGAGCAAGTCTTGCAAAATTTTTTGCAACACTTTTTCATAGCCCATTTATCCTTTGTTAATCAAAATCATTTGTTATACTAACAATATATTAGGCAGTATTAAAAGTTGTTACATAATATTTAGGTAAAGCTTAAGAAAATTCATTGTAATTTAAAATTTTAATTGATAATTCTAATTTAAATAAATTATTACTGTCTTCCAAAGAAATATCAAGTAAACTTTGAATCTTATTAAAACGATAAAATAATGTGCTTCTATGTATATTTAATTTATTTGATGTATGATTGGCATTTCTATTACATTCTAAGTAAGTTTTTAGGGTTATAAATAATTCAGTTTTATTCTTCTCATCGTATTTAATAAGCTTTTTTATTAGAGGGTTAACTAAGGTTGTTATATCAATTCTAGGTAAATCATTATTTTCTTTTGAACTTGCAGATATATGAATAAGATAATATTCAATGTAATCTTCAAAATAACTTATATTACTATGGATTTTCATATATGATGATAGCTTTAAAGCGCATATTGATTGCTTAAAGTAATCTTTTATATCCAATAAATTATTAAAATTAATACTAGCTCCACATCTTAAATTATTTAGTTTTAAAAATTCTAATAGATTCTCTTTTATGTATTCACTGATAATTTGTTCATTATCACTGCTAATAAGAAAAATAATTGTATCCTTATAATAAGTTGAGATACAATTTCCAAGTATACCTTTAAGTCTTTGAATTAATTCTCTTAATCCAAAGTTATGTCTATAATCCTCATATTTCTGTTTGAAGGGGATTGAAAGGATTAGATTGTATTTACTTAAAGTAAAGCTACTATATTTTAAGCGTTCACTGGCATATTCCAAATTATCTATGTCATTTACCAATAAATCCATCAAATAATATTCCTCATCTAAACCTGAATTACTTATAAATAGATTTTCTTTTTGTATTTGAATAGAAAGTAAATTGGATAATATATTTGTAAGTTCTAAATCTTCATCTTCAAAATCACGATTACGTTGAAGAACACTTATATATCCTATTGAAATTCCATTAACTTTAATAGAGCAAAATATTAAATTTTCATCGGAATAATGAAAAAATGAATTATTTGTTTTATAAATAGTATCCATGCATTTATTTTCTTTCATTAAACTAATAATACCTGATAATAAATAATCTTCACCATTATGGGTTTCAATACTTGAATTTTCACACTTAGCTAGATTAGAACGAGTGATGAGTCGATAGCTTGTATCTAAAATAAAAATAGGATTTCCTAAAAAGTTCTCAGCTATGCTAAGAATATCATCAATATTATTTTGAACAAATAAACTATCATAAAGTTCATATCTTTTCTTATATAAATCGTATTCCTTTTTCATTAAATTCTCCTTATTTCGTTTAAATTGAAAAAATGTCTAAACATTATAAACTTAAGGGCATTATTTTAAGACTTATTTTTGATGAATGACATTTTCTATAATGCTAAAATTATGGTAAATCGTTTGTTTTTGCAATTTCTAAATTTATGTAGTAACTTACCGAAATCATAAATATTTTGTTCCGAAAAGCTATGAAAATATCGCTGAAGCTTCTAAGCAGCAGGTTGTATCCACTTTAGCATGCTCCAACTTTCAGTTTGACAAGCTAAAATGGAACAAAAGTATGTTATTCATTTCGGCGAGTCATATGCATAAGTTCAGGTCTTAATTAGGTATCTATATTAGATTATAATTAGAAAATGCAAAAGTATAAACTAATTTTAACAAAATATTGAGCTATTAAAGGAGAAGTATTAATGAGTTTTACAGTATTAGGTATTACAGCAGGAAGAAAAGATTCAAATTCAGAAATCTTATTAAAGGAAGCATTACTTGCATGTCAAGAACAAGGTGCAGATGTTAAGATGATTAATTTAAGAGATTATAATATTATGGAATGTTCAGGGTGTACAGCTTGTACACATGGGATGAGTAATGGAAAAAATGTTGGTTGTACATTAAGCAAAAAAGATGATAAGGAAGAAATTATGAAAGTGATGCTAAATGTAGATGCTATAATTGCAACTGCACCAACATATGACTTAATGCCAACAGCAACATTTTCAAAATTTATGCATAGAAATCTAGCATATGAATCAGCATTCTTAGAATTTATTGGTGCAATTGAGCATAAGGATAGAGTTGCAGGTTTAATTGCAGTTGGGGGATCTACTCGTTCTTGGCAGTCAATGGCACTTGAAAGCATGCAGGCTACATGTTTTACAAATGATTTTAAAGTAGTTGATATGTATTTAGCAACAAGAGTTCCAGCACCAAAACAGTGCTTATTATACGATGATATGATAGAACGTGCTCATAAAATGGGTGAAAATATAATGAAATCATTAAATACTCCAGTAGGGGAAAGAACATGGCTTGGAGATGAAGGTATGGGATGGTGTCCACATTGCCATTCAAATGCATTAATTCTTGGAGAAGTGCAATGGGACGGGCTACATTACCCAGTTGAATGTCAAGTTTGTGGTGCTGGTGGAAACTTAGAGAAGACAGAAGACGGAAAATGGAAATTTGTTATCCAAGAAGATGGATTGATTCGTGATCGTACATCTGTTGAAGGCAGAGGACATCATGTAAAGGAGATTATGCATACACAGGGTGGTTTCTATACAGACGAGAATTTGGCAGTTGTTAAGGAAAAATTTGCAAAGTATAAGGAATTAAAGTTCCCTACAATTGAAATCAATAAATAATTAATGCCGTATTACTAGAGGTATGTAGTTAAAAAAGGTTATAGAATTGGAAAATGAATGATGTCATTTAATGGCGTTATTCATTTTTTTATTTCGTAGAAAGCTGCATTAAAGTTAAGTACGAGTATAGTGTGGTCTGCTTACATGAATTATAAATAATGCAGATTAAGAAAAAATAAAAGAGAAAATGCATTCACATCTTGAAAAAATCATATTAAGTTTTAAGTAGAAATTTATCATATAAATTTTCCTGAACAGGATATTGAATATTATTCATTCTATTCTTTTCATAAATTACTTAAATTATTATACACAGTATTTCGTAAGTTATTCGACAGTTTTTATTAATGTGTCTTATATCCAACAAGCTTTTATAATATTGATGATTGAAATGAGAAATCCATCAAAATATAATATACACATGTCGACAAAACAATGACTATTAACGGAGGATGAATTTATGAGAAAAATATTAAAGCATCGTTTTAGTATATTGCTTATATGGATTATAGCCACAATAGTATTCGTAATTAATCAACCAAATTTTAATGCGGTACTAAGTCAGAAGGGTGGAGCTACTATAAGTGAAAACTCACCATCTGTAGTTGCTCAAGAAATGATAAATAAAATGGGTGATTCTAAAGGAGATTCATTGTTATTAGTATTTAATAGCGATAAGGAACTCTCAGATGATGATCTGAATGATATTGAACAAGGTATAGATAAATTAAATGAAAATAAAGAAAAATTGAAAATAAATGATATTATAGATCCATTCAGTAAGCCTGAAGCAAAAGATCAAATGATATCAAAAGATAATACAACTGTACTTGTATCAATTTCCTTTGATAAAGGTGAAAGAGATAGTAATGCTGTAATACAAGATTTTAATAATGAAATCAAAGATGTTAAGGTAAATCATTATATCACAGGTTCGCTTGCCATAAATAATGATTATCAAAATGAAGTAGCAAAGAGTGTTGATAAAAGTGCTTTAATAACTATAGGGTTTATATTAGTTGTACTAGTGCTTATGTTCCGTTCAGTTGTTACACCTTTAGTAACGCTTCTAGCAGTAGGGGTATCATATGTATCATCAATGGGTATTATAGGTGTGCTAGTTAATAAATTTAATTTTCCTATTACAAGTTTCACTCAAATGTTCATATGTTTAGTACTTTTTGGAATTGGAACAGATTATCATATACTCTTACTTAATAGATTTAAAGAAGAGTTATCTAATGGATTAACTATAGATGAAGCTATTATAAACAGTTATAAAACTTCAGGTAAGACAATATTATATAGCGGCTTAACAGTTTTAATGGCTTTTGCAAGTTTAACTTTTGTACAATTTTCTATATATAGATCAGCTAATGCTGTTGCTATAGGCATAGCTATTCTTTTAGTAGAAATGTTTACTTTTACTCCTATAGCTATGAAATTATTAGGTAGTAAGTTATTTTGGCCTTCTAAACAAGCAAGTGGTCATAAAGAAAGTGGTTTATGGGGAAGAATAACTTCAATGTCAGTTAAGCATCCAGTAGTTTCATTGTTAGTTGTTGCAGCAATACTTACTCCTGTAATAGCACTTAATGCAAATAAATTATCTTTTGATAATATTAAGGATTTAAGTGATTCAAATGAATCTGTAAAAGGCTTTAATATTATTACAGACAAGTTCAGTGCAGGAAAGGTTATGCAGACTACTGTTGTTTTAGAAAGCGATGAACCTTTGGACAATAATGAAGATTTAGCAGTTATAGATAATATTACTGAAAAGCTTAAAGGAGTAAAGGGAATAAAAGAAGTATCAGGACCAACTCAGCCTATGGGAACTATAATAGATAATTTTTATACAAATAAGCAGACAGATACTGTAGTGAATGGATTATCTAGTGCAAATGATGGGATTGGAAAGGTTAAGGATGGATTAAACAAGATGGATAACAGTCTATCAGCTCCAGATTTTTCATCAGTTAAAAATCTATCTGAAGGTACTGGTAATCTTGAAGGTGGAATGGATGCAATAACTAATGGATTAGTAAAAATCAATGATGGAATTGCACAAGGAGCAAATGGTGCAGATAACCTAGCATCAGGTATAGGGCAGCTTAAATCAGGCTTAGCTCAAATAAATGGTGGACTTAATAATATTTCAAGCAAAATCACAGAAATAAACAATGGATATAATACACTTGGAGAAGGATATAAGTCCCTAGAGACATCTATAAGTCAATTAAAGCAGATGTCATCAATGATGCAAGGAAGTATCGCAAAAGTTGATGAAAAATTACCAAATGATCCAGATGTAGCAGCACTTAAAGAGATGATTAACAAATTAGGTTCTTCACTAGATAGCATTACTTCAGCAATGAATACTGCTAATAATAACTACGATAAACTTACTTCAGGCTTGAATCAGGTCAATGATGGTTTAAAAACAGTTATTGCTAGTACAAGTTCAGATTCAGAGTTTGCAAAAGGTATTAATGAACTTGAGAATGGTGCCAAAGCACTTTCTAATGGATTAAAGCAAGGTAGTGCTGGACAAGAACAAGTTATTTCAAGTATGTCGCAACTAAAAAATGGTGCTGATAAAATTAAAACAGGACAAGATTCCTTATACAATGGATTAAATAATCTTAGTGGAGGAATGACAAAACTAAAGGATGGATTAAACGGAAGCAGTAATGGATTGTCTAGTATATCAAATGGAATTGATAAGAGTAACGATTTTTTAAATCAGCTTACTAATACAAAAAGTTTTTATATACCAGATGAAGCTTTTAGTAATTCAGATATAAGTAAAATGTTTGATGCATATATGTCTAAAGATAGAAAAATAGCGAAGTTAACTATAACTTTAGATTCAGAGCCATATTCTGATTCTTCAATTAATCTTATAGATAATATAAGTACTGTAGTTCAAAATAACCTCAGTGGTACAAAGCTTTCTAATGTAAAATATGGAGTTGCAGGGGCAACAGCTAATTCTAATGATTTAAGTAATGTTGCAACACATGATATAACTTTTACTCAAATAATAGTATTAGGAGCTATATTTATATTACTAGTTATTGTAATAAGGTCATTTTGGATTCCAGTTTATATAGTAGGTTCACTTGGAGTGGCTTATTATGCAGCTTTATCATCAACAGCGTTTATATCAAAAATGTTATTTAGCAGTGCAGCAGAAGGGTTGTCTTGGAATGTTCCTTTCTTCTCATTTATAATGATAGCTGCACTTGGTGTTGATTATAGTATATTCTTGATGATGCGTTTTAAGGAATATCCAAATATTTCTGCAAAAGAAGCTATAGTTTTAGCATCAAGAAAAATAGGTGGAGTAGTAATGTCAGCAGCTATTATTTTAGCTGGAACTTTCGCTACTTTATATCCTTCGAATATTGTTATATTAATGGAACTTGCAATAGCTGTTGTTATAGGATTATTCCTATTAGCTTTTGTTTTACTTCCAATAGCAATACCAGCGCTTATGTCACTATCAGAAGATATTTCAAAAAAATCGAATACTAAAATGAAAGAAATTGCACAAGCAATGAAAAATAATAATTATATAGAAGAAATATAGATTTAATCAAAATAAAGGTGCCGAAAAAATTGTGGCACCTTTATTTTTTGCATTACAACAAGTATATACTATATAGATATAGGTATAATTTGATGATTGGAATAGAGAGATTATAGAGATAATATTAAGTTAGAACATTTCTATTATGGTAGCAGCTAAATCTTTAGGTGGAACATTCATATCATCATTAAGCCACTGTTGTACAACTCCAATAAACCCTGAGATTGTATAAGGAATGTAATAATGGGCTTTTGTATTAGAAAATGAACTGTTTACTGGTAAATTAGCATATTTTATAAAGTTCTTAAATTTTTCTATAAAAGCATAATCTCCATCATGTCCAAGTAATATTTTAAACATATCTGCATTGGTTTTTATGAATTCAAGTAAATAAGTTAAAAATGATAATAAATTATCATAGGAGGCTGTTTCTTCTGAAAATTTGTCATAGGCCTCAGTAAAATCATTGAATAATCCTGTTTCGATTTTTTCTAACATATCATATATATCATTGTAATAAAGATAGAAAGTTGATCTGTTAACATCAGCCAAGTCAGTAAGTTCTTTAACAGTAATCTTATTTATTTTCTTTTCAGACATAAGTTTTGTTAAGGCTTCTATTAAAACTTTCTTAGTTTTTCGTGTACGTCTATCTACTTTATTTTGCTCCATAATAAAAAACCTCCAAGTAAGCAGTTATGATTAGTACATGTCAAATAAATTAATCATTATATATTAAGTAGTTTGGCTATAATTACAAAAAGTATTAATAAATCCTAATTGAAATAGATAATTGTAATAGAATTGTATAAAGTCAGTGCTTTAAATTGATTATAATTTTAAGTATAATACTTTAAGGAGTACTAAGGTTAAAATTAAAATAGGATTATCCTAATTTAAAGAAATGGAGAGAAGTAATGACAGATTACCATAAATTATTAGGCGTAGAAAAGAATGCATCGAAGGAAGAGATAAAAAAAGCCTATGAAATGCAAGTAGATAAAATGAAAAAAGAAGTGGTTAATGAAAAAAGACTTAATCAATTTTTAAAGATATTTGATGAGGCTTATGAAGCTTTAATCAGCTTAGATGAAAATCAATCGGTTAAAGAAAATTTAACAGTAGCTATAAATCCAAAAGAAATACAAAAAGAAAAAGATTATAGTAATGAAGATGAAGCTTATACAAGTAGGCGTAATTCTAAAAGTAAAGCAAAAAGTTCTGGAGGGAAAAGTAATAATCTAAAGAGAAAAGAAACTTCAAGAAATAAAGAGAGAAAAAATAGTTTAAACGATGATAAAGAGGAAAAAGGAAGAAAACAAAGAGCAGCCGAAAAGAAATCACAAAATGATACTAAAAAAGCATTTAATTTGATTATGCTGCCATTTAAGATATTGGCGTTCCCATTTATAGTTGTATTGTCAGTAATAATAGCAGTATTACAGGTTATAAACATAATTTCATGGATAGCAACTAAAGTATTAATCGTTGGATCTATATCTGTGGGAGCCATACACTTATATCAGGTCAAAATGGGACAAGCGATAAATTATAATATATTAATTTTGGCTGGTGCAGTATTATTAGCATCATTTTTCTTACCATATATCTTAAAGTTATTATTAAAAGTTTTGCAAACAATAAATGATGTATTAAAAGGCTTTGTTTTTTAGGATACATAAAGGAGTTATTAAATGAAATACTACTTAGCACCCATGGAGGGAATTACTGAATATATATATAGAAATTCTTATGAAAAGTTTTTTGGAAACGTGGATAAATACTTTACACCTTTTATTGTTCCAAATGAAAGTAGAAGTCTTAAGACTAAGGAGCTTGTAGATGTCTTGCCTGAAAACAATAAAGGCATGAATATAGTACCTCAAATACTTACTAACGATGCAGAAGGCTTCATTAATACTTCTAGGAAATTACAACAACTAGGGTATAGCGAAGTTAACCTAAATTTAGGATGTCCTGCTAAGACTGTTGTTTCAAAGAATAGAGGCTCAGGATTTTTGGCAAAAAGGGAAGAACTAGACTCATTTCTAGATGAAATATTCAAGATAGATGATATGAAGATTTCTATAAAAACTAGAATAGGAAAAGATAATCCAGAAGAATTTTATGAGCTAATAAAAATTTACAATAAATATCCTTTGGAAGAGTTAATTATTCATCCTAGAACACAAAAAGATTTTTATGGAAATAAACCTAATTTAAATATATTTAGAGATGCCTTATCACTAAGTAATAACCCAGTATGCTACAATGGAGATATTTTCACAATTAATGATTATAATAAATTAGTAGCGGATTTCCCTGAAATAAATACCGTAATGCTAGGAAGAGGCATACTTGCTAATCCAGGGTTGATTAACATAATAAAAAATAATATTAATATAAGCAAAAATATATTAAAAGATTTCCATGATGAAATTTTAAATAGATATATAGATGTGTTTCCAGAAGATATATATGCAATAAATAGAATGAAAGAGCTATTTGGATATATGATTTACATATTTTCAGATAATAAAGAATACGCTAAAAAAATAAGAAGTGCACAAAAGTTAAGCGATTATACTGAAGCTGTGCAAAGTTTATTTACAGAGCAAGAAATTATAAAGGAAGCTGGATTGTTTTATAATAAGCAATAAAAAATAGGACCTGATTTTAATAGCAATATTAAAATCAAGTCTTATTTAATTGGGCAGAAAATTAAAAGATATTCTAAAATAGATACATATATAGTATTGATATTTAATCTGAAATTTATTCAAAACATATATTGACAATTAAGGATTACAGTTGTATTCTAATTATAGATTACAATTGTAATACAAAAAAGAGGAGTGAAAGTTATGGGAGAAATACCTAAGATATCTGAGGCAGAATGGGAAGTTATGAAAATTGTCTGGACAGATTCACCACGCACATCAAATCAAATTATTGAGGCATTAGAAGATACAAAAGATTGGAAGCCAAAAACAATAAAGACATTAATAAGCAGACTAGTTAGCAAAAATGCACTTGGATTTAAAGAAGAAGGCAGAAAATACTTATATTATCCAATTGTAAATGAAAATGAATGCATACGTGCAGAGAATCAAACGTTCTTAAGTAAAGTTTATAATGGAGCTATTAAAAATATGCTAGTAAGTTTTATAAAAGAAAGTGATTTAAGCAAAGAAGATATAGATGATCTTAAAAGGATATTAGACGAGAGGAATAAGTAGTGTTGTATGTACGAGTATTTTAATTATCTTGACCAGCTATTTAAAATAATATTTCAAACATCTATTACTGGCAGCATATTGATTTGTTTCATTTTAATTTTTAGAAGATTTTACAAAGAGAGAATAGGTATAAAGTTTCAGTATGCATTATGGTTTTTAGTAATACTGCGTTTAACCATATTTAAGCTTCCTGAGAGTACTTTAAGCATGTTTAATCTTATAAATAAATTAGGAAAAAATATATTGTTATTAATTCCTAATAAGGAAGTACATTTTGGAAGTATGTTAGAAAAGGGGAGCAGTCAAGCTAATTCTATGTCTAATCATGATGTTATCCTAGGAACTATAAATTCCATTGATTTTAGTAATAACGAAATTAATAGTTATAGTTTATCAAGTTTAACTACATTGAGTCTTGTATGGCTTATAGGAGCAGTGTTTATATTCACATATGTTCTATTTGCATATAAAAAACTGAGAAATAAGATAAGCAGCGAGTCCATACAAAATAACATCGAATTTTTAGATGTTTTAAAATACTGCCAAAATAAAATGAAAATTAAAAGAGATATACTGCTAGTCGAGACTTCTAGCGTAAAGACACCAGCGCTACTAGGTTACTTTAATCCAATGATTCTAATTCCAACAGATATTCATAAGATAATATCTGTTGATAAATTAAGATATGTATTTCTTCATGAATTATCTCACTTTAAACGTAAAGATATAGTTATTAACTGGATAATAATTTTTTTAAAGACTATTTATTGGTTTAATCCAATTATTCATTATGGTCTTAGGAAGATGAAAGAGGATATGGAAATATGCTGTGATTCACTTGCACTTTCTTATACGGAAGATGAAGAAGTTGCTGAATATGGATTTACAATAATAAATTTGATAGAACATTTTTCAAAGTCGATTCATTTAGTTGGGGCAACTTCTATAGTAAATAATAAATCTGAAGTGAAAAGGAGAATTGTTATGATAAAAGTTTTTAATAAAAAGGCCTATAGATTTTCTGCAATGGCAGTTGCATCTTTGCTTGTAATTAGCGGAATTGCACTTACTGATGCAAAGGCATCTGCAAATATAAATGGAGCTAGCAATGCAGTAAATGTAGATAAAATTGATTATGCTTTTGTTAATGATCCTAATATAATAGGTGAGTGGCAAGGTGTAGATTTTGTTGAAAACATAGAAGATTTTAATGTAAATGATAAGAAATTCAAAGGTGATTTATTTGTTAAAGAGTTAAACTTTACAGAGGATGGAAAGGTAGCAAAAACAGTATTTACATGGACTAAGGATCACATTCTTAATGATGCTGATAAAACTGATAGTAGTTATGTAATCAAAGATATTGATGGTTCAACTTATATGTTCTTTCAATGGAAGAGCGGAGATTATACAATTAGAGGAGAGAAACCTTGCTACTACGTATTGAAAAAAGTTAGTTCTACCCCATCACTTAATACTAATATATCTGGTAATGAAGTTGAAACTAGAGCTGATAAAGTTGACTACCCTTTTATTAATGATCCTGAAGTAATTGGAAAATGGGATAGCGTTGATTTTGTGGAGGATATAAATAACTTTAATCCAGAGAAAAAGTCATGGAATGGAGATTTATATTTAAATAATTTAATCTTTGATGAAAATGGTAAAATAGAGAATAAAAATATAAATTGGACAAGAGACCTAGTTTTAAATACTAGCGATAAAACTGCTTCTAAATATATAATAAAAGAAATAAACGGTTCAAAATATATGTTCTTTGAATGGAAAAATGGTGATTATATAGAAAGAGGAGCAACTCCTTGGTACTATGTTTTGAAGCAAGCTAAATAATAAAACAGGATAACATTAAAAATATATTAAGAAAATAGTCAT
This sequence comes from Clostridium sp. MF28, assembly GCF_002969175.1. NCBI lineage: Bacteria > Bacillati > Bacillota > Clostridia > Eubacteriales > Clostridiaceae > Clostridium > Clostridium sp. MF28. The sequence goes on along the minus strand of NZ_CP014331.1, from coordinate 839,251 downwards.
TCACATAGATATCCAACTTTAAAATTAGATTTATGTGGTAACTTACCGGTACGCCAAGCAAGGGCGTAAAAGATAATGAGGGCTAACCTTCCTCATTATTACTATATAGCAGGTGGGAATCCTGCATGACAAAGGCCAGCAACCAGTCATTAGTTAGTCTTGGGCTTATTATGGCGATGTAATAAGTTAAGTGTAGACAAACAAGGTACCAGGCCGCAAGCGAATGCTGAAACTACTAGCCACGAAATTATCACAAAGTCAGAAAGGACGATAATATCGGTAAATTAGAAGTCAGAACATAGATAATCATTATTGCAAGAATATCTGTGCTTTCTCGTGGTTTTAAGGTGTAGCATGGTATACATTGATATAGTACGTCAACTTGGGAGGACTCATTATTCTCTGACTTCAGAGTATGGAAAACAATGATTAGAAATCAGAGGTATTCAAATGATAATGAGTAGTCGGATTACACCATAGTACTGAAGAAATGAGTAATGACCATGGAGGGAAGGGTGTAACATATTATAGACCTTGAAAAGAGAAACAGAAATTCTCACACAGAGGAGGAAAAAAAAAATGTACACAAAACTTGAGAGGATAGCAGAAATAGCTGGAAATAATCCTAAAGAGAAATTTACATCACTAATGCATTTAGTTAACAAGGAAATGCTAATTTTATGCCATTATGAACTGAGCGGAAATAAGGCTACAGGAGTGGATAAGGTAACAAAGGAAGAATATGAAACTAACTTAGAGAATAATATTGATAATCTACTAATTAGAATGAAGACTTTTAAATATAGACCGCAGCCTGTAAGGAGAGTATACATAGATAAGTCTGGTTCAAACAAGAAAAGACCTCTAGGTATACCGGCATATGAAGACAAAGTTGTACAATTAGCCATTAATAAAATATTAAAATCAATATATGAACAAGATTTCATTGATAGTTCTTTTGGGTTTAGACAAAATAGAAGTTGTCATGATGCTCTTAAAATCTTAAATGTATATTTATCTGAAAAGAATGTGAATTATGTTGTAGATGCTGATATTAAAGGATTCTTTGATAATGTTGACCACAAGTGGTTGATGAAATTTCTTGAACACAGGATTGCAGACAAGAACTTACTTAGATATATAGGTAGATTTTTGAAAACTGGAATAATGGAAAACGGAAAGTTTTATAAAGTATATGAAGGAACTCCACAAGGGGGAATAATATCTCCAACATTAGCAAACATTTATTTACATTATGTTTTAGATATATGGTTTAATAACTTTATCAAAAAGAAGTGTAAAGGACAGGCGTACATAGTACGCTATGCGGATGATTTTGTTTGCTGTTTTCAGTATGAAGACGAAGCGAAAGCTTTCTATGAAGCATTGAAAAACAGATTAGACAAATTTAACTTGCAGGTAGCTGAAGATAAAACTAAAATATTATATTTCGGTAAGAATGCCTACTATGATAGAAAATTCAAGAGAGCATGAAAGTTAGAATCATATAAAGATAGAACTTTTGATTTTCTAGGATTTACACACTTCTGCAGTTGCAGAAAGAATGGAAGTTTTAGAGTTAAGAGGAAGACTAGCTCAAAGAAATTTGGAGCTAGCATAAAGAGATTGAATGAATGGTTAAAGAATAATAGAACAGTGCCGCTCACATTATTAATGGAGAAACTGACACAGAGACTAATAGGATATTATAGGTATTACGGAATCACTGACAACAGTTTAAGTCTCGCAACTTTCAGATATTTAGTAAGAAAACTAACTTTTAAATGGCTAAACAAAAGAAGTCAGAAAAGAAGTTATAACTGGAGAAGTTTTGACACTATGTTTGAGTGCTTCAAAATACCTAAAGCTAAAATATATGTTAATATTTTCAACTTAAAAGAAGATATATCATATATACTGTGAATTATAATGTGGGGAGCCGTATGCGGGAAATCCGCACGTACGGTTCTGAGAGGGGTTAGGGAAGTGATTCCCTAGTCTACTTACCAAATCATAAATATTTTGTTCCGAAAAGCTATGAAAATATCGCTGAAGATTCTAAGTTGCAGATTTCACCACTTTGGCATGCTCCCGCTTTCCTAGGGAAGCTCGACTCATTACATTCGCTGAGGAAGTTCGAGAACCCAAAAGAAAATTTTGGACTCTCACTTCACAAGCTAAAGCGGAACAATCTACAACTAACAATCTTAGCAGCTCATTTTCAAATGTTTTCTTTACAAATATATTTATGATTTCTAGTTAAGGTAACCAATTATATATAGTGAATATGGAAATATGTTCACATAATAAGTCTAAAATTAATGCTGTTCATCTATAGAATGGCTATTTTTTTGTAAAAATTTCTTACTATTTGCAATGGAAAAATATAGTATCATATTATTAGAATTTATGGAAAAGTTACAGGAACAGAAGAGTAATAGAGTATTATGGAAAAGATTTATTGGTTTTTTAAAATTTACGGGAACATTTTTGTTTTCTGCCCCATCTAATGATTGTAATACTTAGCTAGGTAGTATAAATTAAGGAGGAAAAAGATGGAGTTGATATCATTTTTTGATTATAGGAAAAAGTCAACAGTATCTAAAGCGAAGAAAGGCGACAAAGAAGCTTTTTTAGCTCTTATAGATGAAAATAGATTGAATATTTACAGAGTAGCCAGAGGGATTTTAAAGGATACAGTGGATATTGAAGATGCGATTCAAAATACAATAATAAAATCATTTCAAAAGATAAATTCTCTGAAACAAGATGAGTACTTTAGAACTTGGTTGATTAAAATTTTAATTAATGAATGTACTCAAATATTAAGAAAAGGTAAGAGAGTTACTTATTTATCTGAAAATAGCGATACAGAGATCTATAATGATAGTTATGAAAATATTGATTTGACAAAGGCAATAAATTCATTAAGCGAAGAGTTAAGAGTGACAACAGTACTATTTTATTTTGAGGATACGAGTACTAAAGATATTGCAAAATTGCTGAAGATTTCAGATGGAACAGTTAGGTCTAGACTCACAAGGGCAAGAACAAAACTTAGAGAAATAATTGGTGAGGTGGAGATATGATAGAATTAAATGATGATTTATTTGATGATAAAATAAGAAAAAAGCTAAAGGATGAAATTAACTGTGTACCAAATGATATTAACCAAAAGATTGATAGTACACTTAACAAAATAAATAAGAAAAGATTTACTATAAAGAAAGCTTGCTGCATATTGGTAAGCTGTATAGGGGTAACACTATTACTTGGAATGGCTATGCCAACATATGCAAGCAATATTCCTATCATAGGGAATATATTTAAAATGTTTACCAACAAAACTTATGAAAATTATGATGAATATGCTTCTGATTTAAACATAACTAAGGAAAGTAGCGGCTTAAAGATGACTATTGATAAAGTGGTTTACGATGAAGTTCAATTATCAATATTCTATACTATTGAAAGTGAAAAGGAAATACAAGATACTCCAAGATTTCCAGGAGCAAAATTAAGAATAAATGGCAAAGAAACTGCTTTTAGTGCAGGTGGAACAGGAAAGCTTATGAATGATAATAAAACCTTTGCGGGTTCTATAGAGTACAATGTGTCAAAGCATAATTCAGTGCCTAAGGAGTTTCAAAATGAACATTTATTGGGTGGATATGTAGAAATACCAGATAAATTTGTATTAAATCTAGATATAGATGAAATAGGATTAGATAATCCTATTAAAGGAACTTGGAACTTTAATATTCCTGTAAGTAGTGAAAAGGTTAATGGGAAAGTGAATGAAAAGGAATGCGATATAGATTTAAGCAATATAGTTAGTGGATATCATATAAACAAAATTATTACAACACCACTAAATACAGTGATACAAGGAACACGTATGGATGATGAAGAAAATGCTAATAGATTATCTTTTGCTGTATTTGATAATAAAGGAAGATATATTAAAAACAAGTCGGGAGAAGCAGTAGGTCATAAAGATAAAGATGGAAATTATATAATGTATTTCAGTAATGGTTTTAAAGAGATCTATGATGATACTGATTACCTGACATTCATACCATGGAAATATAAAAATAATAATAAGCATGAAACTAAAAATAATATTACTGAAAAATTAAACTTAAAAGGAGAAACAAAGTTATATTCTAGTGATGGAAAAGAATATATTACTATTACTAAAGTGAATACTGAAGATGGAAAAACAAAGATTTATTATAAATCAAGATATGGAGTTAATGCAGCTCCAATTGAAATATTAGATAATAAAACTGGTGAAAATATAATCTCATTTAATGAGGATTATAATTTTGAAGAACAAAAAGAAGCTACTACTTATAATGCAGATACTGATGAGTATGCAATTACTTGTGATAAGGAAATTAAAGATGGGGACTATTCTGTTAAAACCATAGATAAATCAAAATCTATCGAAGTTTATGGTGATGAAAAATTCACAATAAAAATTAAATAGTAGATTATATATTTTTTACAAAAATAATTCTTCATAATAATTCAAAAATATTGCAAGAATTTTAGCCGTAATTGTGAATTGTAAAATGTGCATTGTGAATTGAAACTATATTTTTGAAGGTGCCTCTTAGGCTTATAGAAGAGGCACCTTCATTTTTTTAGAGATAGGAGATTTAGGATTGCCGTGGATATTACTTATTATATTTTAATAAAATATCAAAATAATTGGACTCTTTATGGCAAATCATTTAAAATTGATATAAGAAAATATAGGTTTATTTTTATTAGTGTGTATTTTAGGGCTTACTTAAGGATAAAAGAAAATAACATAAATTTTTTGATACTAATAAAAACCTATTAGACTATATATAAAACAATTTGGGGAGGAAACTTGATGAATTTACAAATTAAAGAGTTATTAGAAAAAAGAATACTAGTACTAGATGGGGCTATGGGGACTTGTATTCAAAATTATAAATTAGAGGAAAAAGATTATAGGGGGAATTTAAACATCTCTTGTAATCAAAAAGGAAATAATGATATTTTAAATCTCACTAATCCTACTATAATAAGAGAAATTCATGAAGCCTATTTGGAGTCTGGTGCAGATATAATTGAAACTAACACATTTAATAGTACGAGTATATCTCAAAAAGACTACGAAATGGAAGATAAAATATATGAACTTAATTTTGAAGGTGCAAAGCTTGCAAAAGAAGCTGCAGATAAATTTACAGCAGAAAATCCAGATAAACCGCGTTTTGTAGCAGGATCACTTGGACCTACAAATAAAACTGCATCTTTATCACCTGATGTTGAAAATCCAGGTTATAGAAATATAAGTTTTGATGAATTAGTTGAGGCTTATAAAGAACAAGTTTTAGGGCTTATAGATGGAGGAGTAGATTTAATTCTCATAGAAACAATTTTTGATGCATTAAATGCAAGAGCTGCTCTTATGGGAGCAAAGCAAGGATTTCAAGAAAAAGGCAAGAACTTACCTGTAATAATTTCTGGAACTATTGCAGATAAAAGTGGAAGAATTCTTTCAGGTCAGACTTTAGAAGCTTTTGCAAATACTATGGTAGATGAAAGTATAATTGCAATAGGTCTTAATTGTTCCTTTGGAGCAAAAGATTTGATACCATTTGTAAAATATCTTTCAAGAACTCAAAATAGATACATAAGTGTTTACCCTAATGCAGGACTTCCAAATTCCTTTGGGGAATATGATGAAAAGCCAGAAGAAACTGCAGCTTTAATAAAAAGTTTAGCAGAGGACGGATGTCTTAATATTGTAGGTGGATGTTGTGGTACAACACCAGATCATATAAAAGCAGTAAGTGAAGCTATAAAAGACATTTCACCTAGAAAGATACCAGACATTGAAACTGAAACAGTTTATTGTGGTTTAGAAGCTCTTAGAGCAAATAAGGAAAATAACTTTATTAATATTGGTGAAAGAACAAACGTAGCAGGTTCAGCAAAATTTGCAAGATTAATTAGAGAAAAGAATTATGAAGAAGCTTTATCTATAGCTAAAGATCAAGTTGAAAATGGAGCACAAATAGTTGATATTAACTTTGACGATGCTCTCTTAGATGCAAAAGAAGAGATGGATAAATTCTTAAAGCTTTTAGCAAGTGAACCTGAAATTTCAAAGGTTCCAGTAATGATTGATTCTTCTAAGTTTGATGTTCTTGTAACTGGACTTAAAGCCATTCAAGGAAAACCAATTGTAAATTCCATAAGTCTTAAGGTAGGAGAAGAAGAATTTAAGAGACAGGCGTCCATTATAAGAGATTTTGGAGCAGCTGTTGTAGTTATGGCTTTTGATGAAAATGGGCAGGCAGATTCTTATGAAAAGAAGATAAGTATTTGTAAAAGAGCTTATGATATTTTAGTAAATGAAGTTAATTTCCTTCCACAAAATATAGTATTTGACCCTAATATCTTAACAATTGCTACAGGAATAGAAGAGCATAATAATTATGCAGTAGATTTTATTAATGCAACTAAATGGATAAAAGAGAATTTACCTTATGCAAAAGTAAGTGGTGGTGTAAGTAATCTTTCATTTGCATTTAGAGGTAATAATGTAATAAGAGAAGCTATGCACTCAGTATTTTTATATCATGCAATAAAAAATGGAATGGATATGGGGATCGTAAACCCTGGAATGATACAAATTTATGATGAAATTGATAAAGGCTTACTTGAAAAAGTAGAAGCGGTTATTTTTAATAAAAGCGAAAATGCAGCAGATGAGCTTTTAGAATTTGCAGCCAGTTTTAATAAGGTAGACAATAAGTTAGAAGAAAACAAGGAAGCCTGGAGAAATGAAAATGTCAAAGAGAGGTTAAAAACTGCTCTCGTAAAAGGTATAGACAAATATATTAAAGAAGACGTGGAAGAGGTAAGAACAGAATATAGAAAGTCATTAGAAGTAATAGAAGGACCTCTTATGGATGGAATGAATGAAGTGGGGAAACTTTTTGGTGATGGTAAGATGTTCTTACCTCAGGTTGTAAAAAGCGCTAGAGTTATGAAAAAGGCCGTAGAAGTTTTAAGACCATATTTAGAAGAGGAAAAAAGCAGCAGCGGAAGCATTAGTGCTGGAAAAGTAGTTTTTGCAACTGTAAAAGGTGATGTTCACGATATAGGTAAAAATATTGTGTCAGTAGTGCTTTCTTGTAATAACTTTGAAGTTATTGATCTTGGAGTAATGGTTCCTACTGAAGTTATTTTAGAAACAGCTAAGAAAGAAAATGCAGATATTATCGCTTTAAGCGGTCTTATAACACCATCCTTAGAAGAAATGTCAAATGTGGCAGAAGAGATGGAAAAGCAAGGATTTAAAATTCCTCTAATGGTAGGTGGAGCTACAACATCAAAGGCTCATACAGCAATTAAAATTGCACCTAAGTATTCTGGTGGAGTAATTCATACAACTGATGCGTCAAAAGCTGTTGAAGCTGCTAAACTTCTTTTAAATAAGGATAAAAAAGCTGAATATCTTAATAAAATAGAATCAGAATATGAAACTTTAAGAGAAACATTTAACAAAGTACCTAGAAAATTTGTCACTTTAGATTATGCAAGGGAAAATAATTTCAAGAAAGAATGGGATAAAGAGGAAATCGAGAAGCCTAAAATGTTAGGTATAAAGAAATTTATTAATTTTCCTATAGGGAAATTAAGAAAATATATAGATTGGAGCTTTTTCTTCATTGCTTGGGATATGGGAATGACATATCCACAGATCCTTGAAGATGCAAAATACGGTGAAGAGGCTAAGAAATTATTAGCTGATGCTGAAAAAATGCTTGATAAAATGGAGCGTGAAAATATTTTAAAAGCAAATGCAGCCTTTGGTCTCTTCGAAGCTAATTCTATAGGCGATAATATTGAAGTCTATAATGATTCTGAAATGATTAACTTTAATCTTTTAAGGCAGCAAGAAGTGAAAAAAGATAACACATATATGTGCTTATCTGATTTCATAGCTCCTAAAGATACTGGAATAAAGGATTATATAGGTGCTTTCATAACAACAGGTGGAATAGGCGCAAAAGAATACGCAGATAAGCTCAAAGCCTCTGGTGATGATTATGGTGCAACAATGGTTATTTTACTTGCAGATAGACTTGCAGAAGCCTTTGCAGAATATGTTCATGAAAAAGTGAGAAAAGAATATTGGGCATATTCGTCAGATGAAAATTTATCCATCGAAGAAATATTTAAAGGTAAATATAGAGGAATAAGACCTGCAATTGGCTATCCTTCCCTTAGAGATCACTCAGAAAAAGTTAAATTATTTAACTTACTTGATAAAGAAGGAGAACTTAATGTAAAACTTACTGAAAGCTATATGATGTCACCAACTGCAAGTACCTGTGGTCTTTACTTTGGAAATAAAGATGCTAAATACTTTGACATTAATAAAATAGCTCAGGATCAGTTTGATGATTATGCCCAAAGGAATGGCAGAGATAAAGGTGAGCTTAAAAAGCTTATGTATACAATTATAGATTAGGATTCTTTTGATAAAAAACAGAAGACAGTTTAATTAAAAAATAAACTACATAGGTTTTTACTTTATAACAGCAGTTTAGTGTGTCAGTATGAGATGACATGTTAAACTGCTTTTTCCAGCATGTACATAAGTATAACTTATTTTAAAATTCTACATGAAGTAAATATTATCTGATTGTTGCCAATTATTCTAAATTTTAAAGTGAGATCTTATAAGTTGTTTTATTATATGACCAAAAGCTTACTGGTAAGCACATTAAACTCACATTGTATATAACCCATATAAACTTCATTTGATAATCTATATATTATCTTAATGAAGCTTATATGGGTCATTTTTATGGATTGGAATTTTATTTGAATTATTATATGCTTGCACTTTAATACAATTAGTTTTACTTTAAGCTATTTGATGAATCTGAAGAACTTGTCATATTGCCTTTTTTAGAAGCAGACTTTTTAGCACTGCCAGAGTAAACACTACTAACAGAATTTTGTACTGAATCATCTGAATTTAATATCTTTAGACCTTTAACGTCGTATGCATTTCTAACCATAATTTATGTTCCCCTTTCAATTTTTATAAACTAGTAAAATTTAGATAGACTTAATTTAGCTAACAAATATATTTTGTCTTGATTTCTTTAGTTTATTACAGGAAGTTTATCACTTTGAATGATTATTATAGTATTAAAAATCAGCTGGAAATGGTCAAATTACTATTGAAAATAAGATTAGCATATTGTATAATGATAGAAATTAAAATTTAGGAGAAAGTATTATGAAAGCATTTAATATGAAAAAAATAAATTTCATACATCATCACCAGTAAGACTTGGTCTGTTAAAGCGGCAGATACAAGTCTATAATTCGTAGGCTTGTATCTGCTGGTGATGATAAATTAAATGTCAGTAATAATTTGTTAAGCCATGTGGGATATATGCCTGCATGGTTTTTTGTCATTTAAAGCAAAATATAAAACAATTTATTTGTCAAATATAAAAATTAATATTTAAAAGGAGATTAAGATTATGAAGAACAATAAGATACAACCAAGTATATTACCAGGATTTATGGAGCTATTGCCTAAGGAGCAACAAATATTTAAAGACATAGTAAGAAAAATAACTAAAGTATATGAAGAAAATGGATTTATGGAAATTGATACTCCAGTCATTGAAAAGTCTGAGGTATTATTAGCTAAAAGTGCAGGAGAGACAGAAAAACAAGTTTATAGATTCAATAAGGGAAGTAATGATTTATCTTTGAGATTTGATTTGACAGTGCCGTTTGCAAGATATTCATCACAGTATTTTAATGAATTAACATTCCCATTTAAAAGATATCAAATTGGAAAGGTATATAGAGGTGAAAGAAACCAGAGAGGAAGATACAGAGAATTTTATCAGTGTGATATTGATATTATAGGTAATAACAAGCTTAGTATTAATAATGATGCATTTGTAATAAGTATGGTTTCTAAAGGATTTAAGGCTATCGGTTTAAAAAAATATAAATTTCAAATAAGCAATAGAAAGATATTATCAGCTATTTTAAAAAGTTTAGAGATTGGTAATGTAACTGAAGCCCTAATATTAATTGATAAATACGACAAAATAGGAGAGGAGGAGTTTAAGAAATCATTAGATGAATTAATTGGAGTGGGAAAGGCAGATGTTATTAATAAAATTATAAATATAAGTGGAAGCAACGAATCTGTATTGGGTCAACTAAAGAAATTAAATTTCAATTCAGATGAGTTTACAAAAGGTCTAGAAGAACTTGAAGCAGTTAAAAAAATGCTTGAGCTTTTTGGCGTAGAAGATAATGAATATGCAATTAACTTAAAAATAATAAGAGGACTTGATTATTATACAGGGACAGTATTTGAAACATTTTTAATGGAGAATGAAAAATATGGCTCTATATGTTCAGGTGGAAGATATGATAACTTAGCACAAAATTACACAGATAAAGTATTACCTGGAGTAGGGATATCCATCGGTCTTACGAGATTATTTTTTGTATTAAAAGAAATAGGATTTCTTAATAGCTACAAGGTAGAAAAATCAATGGAATATTTAATAATACCGATTGGTGATACGCTTGAATATTGCACTGAGATATATAAAAAATTAATTGATAAAGAAAAATATGTAGAAATATATCTTGAAGATGATAAATTAAAGAAAAAACTTAACTATGCAAATAAATTGGGGATACAGAAAGTGATATTAATAGGTGAAGATGAAGTAATAAGCAAACAAGTTAAAATAAAAAATATGATTAGTGGTGAAGAAAAAATAGTTGATATTGAGAGTCTGGAACTTTTGTATAGCTTATAAAAAATAGGAAACACTTCTTTCAAAAAATAAAAAGGCAAATTGAAAGAATTTAGACAATGATAAATAAATTTAATCTTTCGCACTGTTTTCATATAAAAACACTATACTTTAAGTGAAATGTAGTGTATACTACAGTAGATTTATGAATGTTTAAAGTGCTAGTTTTGATGTTTATATTAAGAGTTATCTTACAATCTTTTTTTATAATTTAACCATTCATAAATTACAGATATAAAAAATTAAGCAATTAATGAAATAAAAGGTTGCAATTTAAAATAAAAGCTGTTATAATAAATTTTGTAAGAAAAAGAAAAAAGGTTTTTTATAGATAGTATGGATTTCTCCTTTTAGAGAATTATATGAATCGATATTAATCTTTAATTTTAGAAGGAGGAATTGAATATGCAAGATAAAACTTTAGTATGTAAAGATTGTGGAAATGAATTTGTTTTCACAACTGGAGAACAAGAATTCTACAAAGAAAAAGGATTTGACAACGAACCAGTAAGATGTCCTGATTGTAGAAGAGCTAGAAAGCAACAAAATAATAGAAGATAGTTTTGATTATTTTAGGAGTTATAAGATTTTCTTATAACTCTTTTTTAATTCTTTAGGAATTATAATCAAATCGGTGGATAACTTTTGGAAGCTACAGAAACATATAGTCTGAGAAGCGGATTTTGTTCTATAGTGTGAAAATTTTAAAATATATAAAAAACAGGTGAGAAAAATGATAAGATAATTGCTACATTTTAGATTTAATAGTAAATAAATTTTTGCTATAGAGGTTTTTATAATGTGAGGGTTCTTGAGCGGTTAATCCCTAAAAGCTGCTTTCCAAAAAATTAGTTAATACCAAACCAATAATAGAGCGAAGAATCTATTTTATATTTTGAGAAATTCTTGAACTTATAAAAAATCAACGTAGGAATATCTTATGTTGATTTTTTTTATTTATGGTGGTACAATATCATTAAATTTGAAATTTGAGGTGAAATGATGATTAAATTTTCTTGCTAATTTTTAAAGTGCAATATAATAGAGGAGTGAATGAGTGGACTCTGTTTATTTTGTTGTACCTATGCAAGAAAGTTATTCTATTTTCTCTTAATATATATTTTATGTTATGCTATATAAATTAGCTAAACTATGTGTATTTATGAGCTGTAAGGATAATAATTTCTTGCAGCTCTTATTTTTTTCTAAACTACGATGCAAGGAGGTGAAAAGTATCATGGAAAATAAAGATATAAACCTAACACATGACAATCTTCATATAAAGCCGGATACTTCAAGCGACGTTTATATTTATATGAAGTAGAAGCAGTCGCCTAATTTTCCGACTTTGTTATTTTAGACCAATAATAAACTAATTTCAAAGGAGGACAAATGCATGTCTTTAATAAATGTTACAAACCTTACCTTCTCTTATGATGGTAATTACGATACTATTTTTGAAAATGTTAGTTTCCAGATTGATACTGATTGGAAATTGGGATTTACGGGAAGGAATGGAAGAGGAAAGACTACTTTTTTGAATCTTTTACTTGGAAAATACGAATATACTGGAAATATTTCGACCAACGTAAATTTTGAATACTTTCCGTATGAGGTAGAAGAAGAAGAAAATTTTACAATAGATGTTATAAAGGAAATTAGTCCAAATTCAATGGATTGGGAAATAATGAAAGAATTATCAATGCTAGATATAGACGACAATGTTCTATATAGACAATTTTACACTCTATCAAAAGGAGAGCAGACCAAGGCATTGTTAGCAGCTATGTTTTTGAAGGAAAATTCGTTTTTGCTTATTGATGAACCTACAAATCATTTGGATGCTGAGGCTAGAAAAAAACTTAGTAATTATTTAAGAAAAAAGAAAGGATTTATTTTGATTTCACATGATAGGGCCTTTTTAGACAATTGTATTGATCATGTTCTCTCAATAAATAAGACCAATATAGAAATACAGAAAGGTGATTTCTCAAGTTGGTGGGAAAATAAAAAGAGACAGGATGGATATGAGCTAGCAGAAAACGAAAAACTTAGGAGAGACATTAATCGTTTATCAGAATCTGCTAAGCGAACTAGTAGTTGGTCAAGTGAAGTGGAAAAATCAAAAAAAGGAACAACTAACTCTGGCTCTAAGCTTGATAAAGGCTATGTTGGTCATAAAGCTGCTAAAATGATGAAGCGTTCTAAATCAATTGAAAATAGACGGGAGACTTCAATTGAAGAAAAATCTAAGCTTTTAAAAAATATTGAAAGTTCGGACAGCTTGAAAATCTCTCAGCTTGCCTATCATAAAAATAAGCTTTTGGAACTCGAAAATATATCGATATTTTATGGAGATACAATGGTTTGTAAAGATATCAATTTAAGCATTGAACAAGGTGAACGAATTTCACTTAAAGGTAAAAATGGAAGTGGAAAATCAAGTATTATCAAGCTTATTTGTGATGAGAATATAAAATATACAGGAACTTTTAGAAAAGGCAGTGGACTAAAAATATCATATGTGTCACAGGATACCTCTTATCTTAAGGGGAATTTGACTAACTATGCTCTTGAAAACAGCATTGATGAAAGTCTTTTTAAAGCAATTTTGAGAAAACTCGATTTTTCAAGAGAGCAATTTGAGAAGGATATATCATCCTTTAGTGGTGGACAAAAGAAAAAAGTACTGATTGCAAAAAGTCTTTGTGAAAAAGCTCACTTGCATATTTGGGATGAACCCCTTAATTTCATTGATGTTATCTCTCGTATGCAGATAGAAGAGTTGTTGCTTGAATATTCGCCAACACTACTTTTCGTAGAGCATGACAGTGAATTTTGCAAAAATGTTGCAACAAAGTTTGTGGAGCTTTAGTTAAATCAATTTAAATTTATTAAAGTGGGGAGCAAGGGCTCTCCACTTTTTGATTATCTATTGTTTAAGTATTTTTATTTACATATTTCTTCATAGCCTCAAAACTCTCATTGCTTATAACATGTTCAATTCTACAGGCATCTTCAACAGCAATTTTCTCATCCACACCAATAGATTTTAACCAGTTAGAAAGAAAAGTATGCTTTTCATAGACCATATTTGCTATTTCTTTACCTGCGTCAGTGAGAACTATATTTCCCTCATCTGTTATAGCTATATATTCTTTTTCACGAAGATTTTTCATAGCAACGCTTACACTAGATTTTTTAAAATTAAGCTCGGTAGCAACATCAATAGAGCGGACAGAGTGTGATTTTTGGCTTAATATTAAAATTGTTTCTAAATAGTTTTCGACTGATTCATTTATAGCCATATAAAGACCTTCTTTCAATAAAATCTATGTAATGAAATTTAAATTTTAATGAAGTAAGTATATCATAATGTATATTTAACATCAAATTTAGAGGGAAATAGCATATATGAAAAGCATTGTGATGGGAATATAAAATATAAAGGTGCTTTTAGAAAAGGCATCGGACTTAAGATATCATATGCATCACAGGATACTTTTTATCTGTGATGCATATGAGAAAAGTAATTAATGCACTGGACAATCTTACTAGAATATATTAAACTAATATTAGTTAGTTAAGACTAACTCATACTGTTTTATTATCCAATAGTGTAATTGTTTTGAATTTTTGTGATGATTTTATCATGCATGTTATTGTGAAATAGGGGCACTATATAAATATAATATTGAGTTAGTTAAGACTAACTCGGAATAGAATATCAGGTAATAATAAAAAAGATGAAATTAAAAATTTTTAACATTTATAGATAAAACATAATAGTTAAAGGAAATCATATTGGCGAGTTGCCGAAAAGTAAATTGACTTAAAAATATTATTATATAGTTAGATAGGAGAGGTGGAGATAGAAATGAGTATTGTTATAATTGGTGGTCATGATCGAATGGTTTGCGAATACAAAAAAATATGTAAGAATTATAATTGTAAAGCAAAGGTTTTTACTCAAATGCAAGGTAATTTAAAAAAGCAAATTGGAAAGCCTGATCTGCTTGTATTGTTTACAAATACGGTATCACATAAAATGATACAATGCGTGTTATCTAATAATGATACAAATGAAGCTGAATTAATACGATGTCATCAGAGCAGTGGAACTGCCTTGAAAAAAATATTAGAATGCAAGTGCTGTAATATTAGTAATTAAAGTTTTAAATTTATTTAAAGGAATTCAGAAATATTGTACAACTATTTTAAGTAGCCGTACAATATTTCTTTTTATTCTCAAGGAGTCTATATTGAAGTGAAATCAATTGATATTGTAGCGAGGATAAATTACGAAAAAGAAGGAACTAGATAGTTATATCTCAAGAGAAAATATATTTGACTTCAAAATTTTTCTCATATGGTTTAAAAAAGCAGATTCAAAAAATATGCGAGGCCAGTTATAAAATCAGATGAAATATGTTAAGCTTTTTGATATACTTAAAAATAGAAAAAATTATCTAGGTTTCTTTAAAATGTATTTGATTTTTATTAATCAGATTTGAGAGGAAGTTTTATCATGGGAGAATTATCAAAGCTACCTAATATCGGCAAAGAAGTGGAAAGGCAATTGAATCAAGTAGGGATATTTACTTATGATGAATTAAAAGCAATTGGAGCAGAGCAGGCATGGCTTAAGATACAAGAAATTGATCCTTCTGCATGTATCCATAGGTTGCTGGCACTGGAAGGTGCAATTCATTGTATTAAGAAAACAGAGCTATCACAGAAACGTAAAGAAGATCTAAAAGATTTTTATAATTGGAATAAAGGAAAGTAGTAATTTATAAAAGGAGAATAAAAAAATGGTTTTATTAGTAGTTGATACACAAAAATTAATAACAAACGAAAAATTATATAACTTTAATGCATTTGTATCGAATGTAGAAAAAATAATTAGTGAAGCAAGGAAAAATGATATTGAAGTAATATATATACGTCATGATGATGGACCTGGGAGCGAGTTAACAAAAGGAACTGACGGATTTGAAGTGTATGAGAAATTTCAGCCAATTAATGACGAAAAAATATTTGATAAAAAAGTAAATAGTGCTTTTAAAGGGACAGGCTTATTAGAATATTTAATGGATAAAGACGAAAAAGATATAATAATTGTAGGAATTCAAACAGATTTATGTGTTGACGCCACTATAAAATGTGGATTTGAGCATGGCTTCAATATGATAGTCCCTGCTTATGCAAATACAACTGTTGACAATAAATTCATGTCAGCAGAACAAACATATAAATACTACAATGAATTTATATGGGATGGAAGATATGCAGAATATATTTCGATGGATGAAACTATTAGAAGAATGAGTTAATTAAATAAGGTGTAAATATTTTTTACAAGGAGAAATTATAAAATGAAAGCCATTAATATATATGTTATTCATGGTTATACATCTTCCAGTAAATCGGAGTGGTTTCCATGGTTGAAAGAACAGTTTAAAGATAGCTCTATTAAGGTTAATGTTCCGGATATGCCTGATTCGGGAGATCCACATCTTGAAGCTTGGCTTAAACATCTTCGTAAATGTATTATGGATATTGATGAAAATACGATATTAATTGGTCACAGCCTTGGATGTATTACAGTACTGCGCTATATTCTAGAAAAAAATATAAAAATAAAAGGTGCAATACTTGTCTCAGGTTTCATAAATAAAAATCCCATGGAGGAACAAACAGAAGGTATTCAAGAATTTGTAGATAGTCCACTTGATGTTGCTAAAATAAAAACTTTAATTCCAAAGAGAATAGTTGTTACTGCAACAGATGATGATATTGTTCCGACAGAGGCAACACAAAAACTAGCAGAAGAGTTAGATGCAAATCTTATTATTCTTGAATCAGGAAAGCATTTTATCGCTCGTGATGGATATACTAAATTTCCTGTTTTATTAAATGAGATTAAGAAATTAATTGACGCATAGAATATGCATTATTAGAAAGAAGAAACATTTTCATAGTCCTGTGAAATAACAATGTTTCTCCTTTCGGTAAAGTATTGCATAAGTCTAAGTTAGATATAAAATTTAAGAATTCAACTTATTGGATGAATGTATTTACAAATTTGCTAAAACTTTAAGTTCATATCTTCACTAGAAATCATAAATATATTTTCATAGCTTTTCGGAATCAAAATATTTATGATTTCGGTAAGTTATCACAGAAATGTAGTTTTAAATTTGGATATCTATAAATACAGATATTTATGGAATGATTTAACCATTATCGTATATAATTCACTACATTTAATTTTCTCTTAGGAGCAATTAATTCTTTGTTTAATGACTTATATCCTAAAGCAACACCATAATAGGCTTCATATCCTTCTGGAATACCGAGTTTTTTAGCTTCATCTTCTAATTTTAAGAAAAACGTTATGAGGCCAATCCAAACAGAACCAATGTTTAAGCTTTCTGCTGCTAAAAGCATATTTTGTATTGCTGCGGAGCAATCAACTTTAGGGGAAAGTGCATTTTTATTACCAGATACAATTATTAAGGTTGGAGCATCGTATATTAAATTAACCTTGGGATTTGCCCCCATATTTTTAATCCAGCTGATTTCTGATTGAGCCATTAACTCTTTTGATTTATCATTGATATGTTTTAATATTTCTTTGTTTTGAATAACAGTAAAATGCCATGGCTGATCATTATGACCAGAAGGCGCATATATCCCAGATTGGATAATTAAATCCAAATCTTCTTGTTTTATTTGTGTAGGTAAATATGTTCTTACACTTCTTCTATTTCTTATAGTTTTCAAAACTTCATTCATATAATATATTCCTTCCTTATTGGTTTTATAAAATAATAGCATTAATAGAATTATCATAAAAGTACGCACAAATTTGATATGTGATATCAAAAATGATACCATTAAGGTAATTAAATAGAAGATAGATTGTTACAAAAATGTGTTAGGAGAATAAATTAATGTCAAAATCAATTGATTTAGAGTCGGATTGCCCTATGAATTTAACTATAAATATACTTAGTGGGAAGTGGAAAATAGCAATTCTTTGGCATTTGTCGAGAGGAACTATTAGATTCAATGAATTACAAAGATTATTAACTAATATTACTCAGAAAACATTGACAATGCAGCTAAGAGAATTAGAAAGAGATGGGATAATTTATAGAGAAGTTTATCCAGAATCACCACCAAGGGTAGAATATGGACTTACAAGCATTGGAGAAAGCATGAAGCCTATTTTAAGTGCAATGTGTGACTGGGGAAAAGGCTATAAAAAATTAATAAATGAAGACAATAGTGTTAGCTTATTATAGCAAATTCATATATTGGTTAATGGAAGATGCTTTTTTACTCATATATCGAATACAATTATTTTAATGATGCAAATTTTGATTATATTAGTTTAAATGGAAGGGGAAATTAAATGGCAGAATATATAATAGCTGTAGATGAATTTGATAACGAAATAGGTTCAATTGAAAAAATGGAGGCTCACCGTAAAGGAACATTACATAGAGCTTTTTCTATATTAGTATTTAATTCTAAAAATCAATTGTTATTACAGAAAAGAAATGTAAAAAAATATCATTCGCCTGGCCTCTGGACCAATACATGTTGTAGTCACCCTAAATACGGTGAAAATTTACAGGATGCGATTTATAGAAGGCTTAAGGAAGAAATGGGTTTTACATGTGAACTTGAAGAAGTATTTAGTTTTATTTATAAAGTAAAACTTGAAGATAATCTTTTTGAAAATGAATATGATCATGTATTCATTGGGAAATATGATGGAGAAATAATTGTAAACAAAGATGAAGTAGATGATTTTAAGTGGGTTGATATTAATGAAGTTAAGAAGGACATTATAGAAAGGCCAGAAGCATATACTTATTGGTTCAAGTATTTAGTTAATAAGGCAGAAAACAAAATATTTAAATAAGTAAGAATTTCGTCTAAATAAAGATTTGGAAATTAATTGTTTTTCAATCAATAGGCCAGCAGTAATACCTATCCCAATACCTTCAACAACAAGTCTTAATCTAAAACTATGCCAATGAAATAAAGTTTTATAGGTATTTGTTTTATGTTTTAATTCCATTATTATGCCTCCAATATTGTCGTGTCTCAAAAGTATATTGTATTAAAGTATTTAATACTACAACGTATATTATGTTAGCATATATATATCAATATGTTAATAGTAAAACCTTATTTATGGACTTTGTTATATATATTGGATATATATTGTAGATTGTTACACTAATGCTTGTCACAATGAAAATGGGAGCAAGCATTAGTGGTGCAACCTGCAATTTAGCATTTTAGCGATATTCTTATAGCTTTTCGTAATCAAAATATTTATGATTTCGGTGGATTATTGCATAAGTCTAAGTTATAAATATCAATATAATTCTTCAATAGGGAAAAATATTTAATACAAGCTATCAGTACTATTTTTGCTAGTATTTTAATAGATTATAATTTGTCATAATGGTTAATATATTAATGCCAAACAAAATTTATATTAATTAAGGGAGGTTGATGTATATGTCATCAAATAACAGTGGAAGAAATAGAACATTAGTACCAGAAGCAAAGGCAGGATTAAACAGATTAAAAACTGAGGTTGCTTCAGAAGTTGGATTAAGTGATTATGAAAACATCGATAAAGGAAGCCTTTCTTCAAGACAAAATGGATATGTTGGCGGTTATATGGTAAAACATATGATTCAAGATTACGAACAAGGTCTTAAGTAATAACTATAAGACTAAGGTCGTGAAAATAACTCTTTAGAAATTTAATAAGATTACGAAAAGCTAGTAGAACTATTTATATAATTAATTGTTCTACTGGCTTTTTTGTGATTTTAAAGTTATTAATATATCAAAGACTTCTGTTTATTATTTTATTAATAATGGTATAGATGATATAATAAATTAAATGTATTCTATTTGAAGAATTTATATTTTATATGCATTATGGAAATTCCATACATGTTATAAGAGTTTATATTTACGGAGGAAGAATCAATGCCACTTAATAGTAAAAGAAATCAAGAAGCATCTATTACTATTTCAAATAAGATAGTAATTAAAGTAAGCGAAGAATTTGTTGATTTAACAGGGTATTACAAAGAGGAACTATTAGGAAAATCATATAAAGAACTGAGTAAAATATTGAAATCTGATTTTTGTGATGAATTTGGAAGTGTTAGTGATGAAATAGATATCTACATATTCACTAAGTCACTTGAGCCAAGAAAAGTGATTATTTCTAAGAAGATAGATCACGAGAAAATGAATATATTATATTTCTTCTATGAAAAAGAGAATTCCCGTATTGAAAATAAATTTTTATATGCAGAACAGTTATGTTTGGATAATAGATATGGGATTGGAATTTATTCACGCCAGATTTAACTTTATTAAAAGCTAATGAAAAATACATTTATTATATGGATGAACCATTTAATAGGAAAGAGAATTGCATTGGTAAATCAATAGAAGAAATAGCTAAAGATTTTAAGGAAGATAAAATAAGGGAAAAATGGATAAGTGTTATAAAAACAGGTAAGACGGGCTATGTAAAAGATTTTATGAGTGATAGACATGGAACGGGAGCAACATATTTTGATTCAGCAATAGTACCAATATATGAAGATGGGAAAGTAAAATATTATATTGAGAATCGTATTGATGTAACAGATAGAATAAGAAATAAAATGGTTATTAAAGCTCAAGCTGCTGAAATTGAGAGAAGGGATAAAAAAATCGAGGCAATAATGGATTTAGCAGATGAGCAGATAAGCATCTTTGATAAAAGTGGAAGGTTAATTAAAATAAGCAAAGTTATTTTGGAATTATTTCAAGCAAATAAAATAAGCAATATAAATGATATAAAAGATGAAATAATAATTTTTGATGTAAATAAAAATAAAATTGAATTTGAAGAGAGTAAGTTTAGTTATATAGAAAAAGGAAAGGAAATAAATAATTATAGAGTAATAATAGGAACTAGAAATTTAGAGAAACATGTTGTTATTAGTGGCAAGCCTATATTTGATAGAAAAGGAAATTTTGAAAGATATGTTTTAATAATTGACGATATAACGGAAAAGGTACAAGCAAAAATTATAGAAGAGCAAAAGAATAAATTAGAAGCTATAATTAGAAATATGTCCGAGGGATTGTTTACAATTGACAAAGAAGGTAATATTAATATTCTAAATTCCAGTGCAAAAGACTTTTTTTATAATATTGAATTAGCAAACAAAATCAGTGAAAATTTGTTAAAAGTGAAATTCTACGATTCCAATGATAATATAATCAAACCAGAAAATTTGCCTAGCTATCGAGTACTAAAAGGTGAAAAGATTAATGAATATAGAATGACGCTTAAGAGAAAGGGATTAGAATATCACTTTAATGTAAGTGGCAGTCCTCTATATGATGAAGATGGAGATATAGTAAAGGCGCTATTGTGCACTCGAAATGTTACTGAACAGGTTAATAGTAATACAATTATAAAGATGCAAAAAAAGCAATTAGAAGCTGTCATTGAAAATATTTCTGATGCAATTTATATTGCAGATAAGGAAGGTAAAATAATTTTGATGAATGCAGAAGGAAGAAGTCTTCTTTCTGATTATTGTGCTGTAAAGAATGCAGAAGATTTTAACATAACTAAGCAAGCTTTTGATACATCAGGGAATGAAATCCATGTGGAGAATTTGTCTTTAAAATGCGCATTACGAGGCGAAAAAATAAAAAATAAAACAATCATAATTAAGCGTTCAGATAAAGAACTAACTATTAGAGTAAATTCTACTCCTATATATGACACAAGTGGAAATTTAATTATGGCTTTAGCTTGTTATCATGATATTACAGATCTAGCTGAAAAAGAAAAGATCATTGTTGAAAAATATAGGCAATTGGAAGTATTAAAGGAAGAAGCTGAAATTGCTAATAAAATAAAGTCGTTATTCTTAGACAATATGAGCCATGAAATACGGACTCCGATGAATGGCATTTTTGGAACAATTCAGCTTCTTGAAAAAACACCTATGAGTGAGGAGCAAAGTAAGTATATAACACTGCTAAAAAACTCTGGAAATAAACTATTAACAATTATAAATAATATTTTAGATATTTCAAAAATAGAGGCCGGTATACATAAATTAAATGATGGTAAATTTGCTTTGAAAAAGATAACAGATGATATTTATACAAATCTCTTGGAATCAGGAAATTCTAAAGGATTAGAGATAAGATATTATTTTGACCCAAATGCAGAATTTATAGCAATTGGAGATGAACTAAAGTTAAAACAAATATTAGATAATTTAATTAGTAATGCAGTAAAATTTACTGAAAAAGGATATATATCCTTTAGGGTAACAAAAGTATCGTCAGATAATGACTATGTAAAAATTAAATTTACAATAGCAGATACAGGGATAGGAATAGACGAAAGATTTAAGAGTAAAATTTTTGGCATATTTAGTCAAGGTGATATATCTGTAAATAAAAAATATACAGGAACTGGTCTAGGATTATCTATATCTAAGCAGCTTGCTATGATGATGAATGGAAATATAAGCTTTGAAAGCACACTAGGAGAAGGTTCTACATTTACGTTTACATGTAGTTTTAAAAAAAGTGATTATTATGAAAAGAATATAGAGGTAATGAACGATAATAAAATTAGCGAAGATGATAATATAAATAATTTATGGATGAATAGAGTCATACTTTGCATTGAAACTAATTCAATTGACAAAGAAGTTATGGAGAGTATAGTGGAGAGAAAAGGCTGCAAATATATCCATGCGCATAATATAAGCGAGGCCTTGAAAATCCTAAATTGTAACTATGTAGACTTAATATTGCTAGATATGAAATTAAATAAATTAGAAGATTTTGAAAAAATTAAGGAAATGAGAATATCAAGAGTAAAAGGAAAAAATATTCCTATAATCGGAATGTCTTCATATACCATTATGGAAAATAGAGAGATACTTATGAATCTAGGAATTGATCATTGCATATCAAAACCATTTAATGTTGAAGAAATTTATAACATCTTCGAAATCTATTTATGAGAATGAAAGAGTGTGTTATAAAAATAATAAGGGGATGGTGTAAATTATGGTTAGCTCAGTATTAGAGGGAATATCATATTTAAATAATATTAATAACATAATATCTATATACGAACCATTAACTGATTCAAATCAAGTTATTTATGATTTCAGTGTTAAATTTATAAATGAAAGTTTCAGAAAGGAATTTGACTGTGAAAACTTACCCCATAACTGTGTTGATGAAATTAAAATGTATTTAAGAGAGTATTTATTTAGTTATTTAAAAAGAATTGATAACAATATTTATACATTAGTCATTAGAGATACTGTTTATGAAGTTAGTTTCAGTAAATTTGCTGAAAAGTATATATTTTGCACATTCATAAAAAGTAAAGGCATATTATCAAATGAAAAGTTGTTTATAGAAGGAAGAGATTTTATAGATAATGCATTAGAGAGTATTCTTGTAGTAAGCAGAAGTGGGGAAATACTTTATGGAAATAAAAAGGCTATTGAAATGTACGGGTATTCTTTTGATGAACTTGTAAATTTAAATATCTTTACCCTTAGAAATGAGGATAGCAGGGAATTCACCCAAAATCAATTAAATAAAGCTTTAGATAGAGGAATAAAGTTTAAAAGTTATCATCACAAAAAAGATGGGACAAGATTTCCGGTTGAAGTAAGGTCCGTCTGTAGTAATAAGAAATCAAGAGATGTGGCAGTCAGTATTATAAGAGATATTTCGGATATGGAAAGGTTATTTAAAGATTCAAAGATATTTTCAATATCTTTAGATATACTTGATGATCCATTTGTGATTTTTGACAAAGAAATGAACATATCTCGTTGGAGTAAAGGCGCTGAGACAAAGTTTGGATTTAAGGAAGCGGACATAATAGGAAATGATATGAGACGGCTAATTCCAAAAGATAAATTAAATGAATCACAAAAATTAATAGATATGATTACCAAAGGAAAGGTAATTAAAGATTATGAAACTGTCAGAATAGACAAGGAGGGAAACCTGGTTAATGTCTTAATGTCAGCATCTCCGATTTATGATGATAATAATCTCTTTTTCGGAGTAGTAGCAATGTATAAAGATATTACAGACAGGAAACTAATAGAAAAGGATCTGCGAGAAAAGTGTGAACAATTAGAATTGTTAAAACAGAAAGCAGAAGAAGCCAATAAAGCCAAATCATTTTTTTTGGCTAATATAAGCCATGAAATAAGAACTCCAATGAATGGAATTACGGCGGCTATACAGTTATTAAAGTTAGAAGATATTAATGAAAAGCAAAAAAAATATATTAGAATATTAAATGATTCAGCAAATACTGTGCTTAGGCTTATTAATAATTTATTAGATATGTCAAAAATAGAGTCAGGTACATTTAGAATTAATAGGGAACCGTTTAATTTAAAAGAGACTATAAATAGTATTTATAATAGCCTTTTAGTCACTGGAAATTCTAAGGGCTTAGAAGTAAGTTACTATTTAGACCATAACATAGATTTTGAAGTTATTGGTGATGAGCTGAGGTTAAAGGAGATATTATCCAATCTAATTAGCAATGCAGTAAAGTTTACAGATGACGGATATATATCATTTAGAGTAAGTATGATTTCAGAAGATAGTGATAGTGAAAAAATTCAATTTACGATTAAGGACTCAGGGATTGGTATAGATGATGAGTTCAAAGATAAGATATTTAATAATTTTACTCAAGGAAATATATCATCAATGAAAAAGTATATGGGAACAGGATTGGGGTTATCAATTTCAAAACAGTTTGCTAATTTGATGAATGGAGAAATAAGTTTTGAAAGCTCTTTTGGTAAGGGCTCAACATTTATTTTTACATGTGAATTTAAAAAAACAAATGATAAAAAACAAGTTATGGAAAGAAAAAACATTGAAAGTGATAAGCTTAATCAACATAATGATCGAGAGGATAAAGTTATCTTATATGTTGAAGATAACTTAATAAGCCAAGAAGTAATGGAAAACATAATTAGGAGTAACGGGTATAAATATATTTCAGCATATAATGGAAATGAGGCCATAAATATATTAAAAAACAATAAAGTTGATTTAATATTAATGGATATACAGATGCCAGAACTAAATGGTTTTGAAACAACACAGGCTATAAGAGTTGAGGAATTAGAAGGAAAACATATACCAATAATTGCAATAACCGCATATGCTATGCGGGAAGACAAAGAAAAATGCATAAAGGCAAAAATGGATGATTACATATCTAAACCATTTGAAATTGAAAATTTGTTAAATATTATAGAATTCAACTTAAGAACATAGAGGCTTATAAGGCAGCACTAATAATTGGTGCTGCTTTTTTTATTCTATAGGAATTTATCATATGTGTTGATTAACCAAAAAATAGAAGTGAAAATATATAAAAAATGAGGTCATTCTGTAGTAATATTAAAGTGCGAACCAAAATAATACTTAAGGAGAATGCCCTCATGAAAAATACTACCACTATATTTGATATATTTCAAACATTTTTAAGTGAAAAGGAAGTTGAAAAATTTAGTGAAATTTTAGAATATGTTGATACTGCAAGAAAATTCACATTATATGATTTAATAAAATTCTTTATTGCAGCAGCTACGAATGAATATAAGAGTTATAGGGATGGCGTTGAGCATATGGAATCAGTAGGGCTAACACCAGTTGATTATTCAACTATTTCTAAAAAAGCCTCTAAGGTAGATTACAAAATTTCTAAAACTTTATTTGAGATTATTGTTTCTAAATGTAATCGTAGAATGCGAAGAATTCTAAATTTGCCAAAACAATTAATAGCAATTGATTCAACTACCGTGACCGTAGGTGAAAACCGTCTTAAATGGGCAAAATTTAATGGGAAGAAATCTGGAATAAAACTTCATATATCTTTAAATATTAATGACTTTACACCACAAAAAGTTATTGAAACTATTGCTAAAAAGCATGATGGACCGATAGGTGAAGGTTTAATAGATGTACACTCTATTTTAGTTGAAGATAGGGCTTATGAAAATCATGAGAGATTTGATATGTTTAAAGAAATAAAACAATCTTTTGTTATAAGAATAAAAAATAATACAATACTTTCAAAACCAAAGAAATTGAGAAGTTTAGGAGTAGTAGAAAATTCTTCTGTAATTCGAGATGTTACATGTTATTTAGGAAAAGAGACTAAAAAAACTCAAAATAGATTTAGAGTAGTTGAATTTACTGATTATTATGGTAAATCAGTAAAAGTGTGCACTGACCTAATGAACATTACTCCAGAAAAAATAGCAGAAATATACAAGGAACGTTGGAAAATTGAAACCTTCTTTAAATTTATAAAACAAAACTTGAATGTAAAAAGAATATTTGGAACAACTGAAAATGCTGTCTATAATCAACTTTTCATATCATTGATAGCTTATGTTTTGCTTCAATTTACTTATGTTGAAACGACTAAAAATTTAAAATATGTTAAATTATCACTAATTCAATTTGTAAGAAAATTGCTTAAAAAAAGTCTTAAGGTCGAAGTCTATATATCTATTAACTTATTTTTGAAAAATATCAAAAATAAGTTAATAATTTAAAGTAAAAATTTGGTTAATCAACACTTGTGGGAATTTATAATGTAATAGAATCTGTGGATAACTTATGAAGAAGGCTATTTAATTAGTTTTTGTATAGAAAAAGAATAAAAAAGAAATCTTATTCGCCTGCCAGATTTTCCTCACATGCGTTCGGAAAGGCAGATGCGTAAAAAAATCTACGGCTCCACAGTCGCCTGCGATTTTTTTATTCTTTATAAATTTATATTTAATCTGGGACGTGAATGAATCAAGGAAAAAATTAGTTAAGAAGGTTGAGATTTATAAAGAAAATATAATTGTTAGATACATGTATTTGAATAGTGATATGATTACATTCCCAAAGAAGTCGTGCTCATTCAAAATGAGTCGAATTATGAGTAAAAATAGAGTACAAAATAAATTGAATGGGGAAAAATACAGTGATATGATTTATGTAACGAACGTTATATATATAATTTTGTAATTTATGAGAATAATAACAAAGTTATTAAAAAACTTTCAGTAAATTTGTAAATGGAGGTAAGTATTTTGGAAAATTCAACAAGAGATAAAATATTTTATACTTCTTTTAGACTTTTTCTGGAGAACGGATATGAGGCTACTAATATTAGAGATATTTGTAAGGAAGTTGGAGTTAAAGCATCAACAATATATTTTTACTATAAGTCAAAGCAGGATTTGTTTTTCTATATTTATGATTATATTTATAAAGATTATATTGATTACATGGAGAGTATTGAGACAATGGACAAGAATATGCCTCTTAAGGAAAAGCTTTATACTCTATTAAAAAAGAAGATAGAGTATTATATATTAGATATATCCAAGAGAAAGTTTATTCTTAGATGCCACATGTTTCCACCAGAAGAGATAGCAAATGTAATACGAGAAAAATATAAATTCTATATAGCTGAAGAAAACAAAATCATTCTTGATATCATGGGTAATCCTCAATATAATGATAAATTTATAACTAAAAATATAAATAGTTATTTGATTAAATGTAAAAAGCTTGAGGATTATTTACTTTATGAAATGATAACATCAAATATAAGAATAAACGATAAAGTTATTTCAAAGCTATGGGATATATTTTTTGAATTAATGTAATAAGAAAAACAATTCTAAAAGAGGTTTTAAGAAGTACATATGAATTTAATAAGCAAAGTTTTGGGGAATTGAGAGGATTTTAAATTTAAAAGGGAGGGAATCTTATGGAAGTAATAGACCAAGTAAAAGAAAGGCTATCTATTTTTAAAAAGTTATATGATGTTATAAGAATAGTGGATCCAATAAATAAAAAAGCGGCTCTTGTTAAGGACAATGAGCTACAAGGGCTAAATGGCACATGCTATTTGTTGTGGAAGAAACATACATTTTGTGAAAACTGTATTTCTATGCGAGCATATAACAACAATGATACATTTGTAAAAATAGAATATGATAAAGAAAAAATTGTCTTAATCACAGCAACACCAGTAGAATTAAATGGCAAGATATATATTGTAGAAATATTAAAGGATATTACCAATATCGGAAGCGTATTTCATAAGATGACTGAGGATTCTGACTTTGTGGAAGAATTAATTATCTCAATGAATGAAAAGGTAATTAAAGATGAATTGACAGGATTATATAATAGAAGGTATATAAATGAGAGACTCCCTGTAGATATTAACTACATGAAAATTAGTAAAATGCCTTTATCGATAATTATGGCAGATATAGATTTCTTTAAAAAAGTAAATGATCAATATGGTCACATTATAGGGGATAAAATACTCATTGATTTTTCAGATCTAATATTGAAATCGGTCCGAGGTAAGTCAGACTGGGTAGGTAGATTTGGTGGAGAAGAATTTATTATAATATTAAATTATACTGAGGCTAAAAATGCGTATAAAGTTGCCGAGAAGATACGAAAAGTATTAGAAAATACATCTTTCAATTATGATGGTATTGAGATAAAAATAACAGCAAGTTTTGGCGTGTACGAAGCTTCTGATGAAGATGTGAATATTTATGATTTATTATCAAAAGTAGATAAGAATCTCTATAAAGCTAAAGCTAGTGGAAGAAATAGGACAATTGTAAATCAAGAAAGTATGTATGAATTTGATTCAACGAATATTAAAGAAAAAACAATCAAATTATCAGAATTGAATCAAAATATAAGTGCTGTAAGAGAAATTTTGAATGAAGTTTGCTGCACACTTGATGGAAACGTAGATATAGACAATGGATTAACTATAAGCCAGCATTTAGATGATCTGATAGTAGAGTATATGAAAGAATTGAACAACCATAAAGAAGGTTATAATCATGAAAGATAATCAAATGAACTTATTTTTAAGGAGAGCAAAGAAATCTGTTATGGAGATAGAAAAAAGTGATTTGGATTATGAAGAAATATTAAAAAAATATAAACAAGCAATAGATGAAGCTAATATAGCAGTTTGGGAATGGAATATAAAGGAGGACAGTTTCTTTATTTCTGATGCATGGGAAGAAATTACTGGTTATAACTCAAAAGATTTTAGCAGTTTAATTGATTGTATTGAAAAAGTAGCTATAAGTAAAGATAGAGAGGATGCATTGACTGATTTAAATTTTTTTGTTGCAGATAAAGTGACCTTATATGTGAGCGAGTTTAGAATTATTACTAAAGATAATAAATTGAAGTGGGTATTGTTTAAAGGAAATGGCATAAAAGAGAAAGATGAAGGTGTGACTCGTATATTTGGATTGGTAAATGATATAACTGAAGAAAAGGAAAGAGAAAAAGGAATTGCAGATAATTTGTATCATGATTCTCTTACAAACCTTCCAAATAGGGATATGTTTCTAATGGATATAAAAAATATCTTAGATAAAAATATTCAACTGAGTCAGGAAGGAGCTATAATTTTCATAGACCTAGATAATTTTAAATCGATTAATGATACCTTAGGACACGACTATGGTGATCTTATGTTAAAAGTATTCTCACAATTATTACATGTGTGTATAAAGGACTATGGGAAGTTGTATAGAGTCGGCGGTGATGAGTTTATTGTAATTATAGAAAGAATTAATTCTATAGAAAAAGTTAAAGAGATGTGCAATACAATTTTAAAATATTGCAAGAATCCATTCGAACTTAATGAAAACCATCTGTATATTACAACAAGCATGGGAATATCAATTTTCCCAAGAGACAGCAATAATATGAATGATCTACTAAAATTTGCAGATCTAGCAATGTATAAGTCTAAAGCAGATGGAAAAAACACATACACCTTTTTCGAACAAGCTCTAAGTAGGTTATATACAAGAAGAATAATAATTGAAAATGAATTAAAAGAAGCAATTAAGAAAAATGAATTTTCCATTGTTTATCAACCGCAAATTGATGCATTAGATAATAAGGTAGTCGCATTTGAAGCGCTATTGAGATGGAATAGTAAAAAGCTCGGTTTTGTATCTCCAGCTGAATTTATACCAATAGCTGAAAGGATTGGAATAATTGTAGATATAGGAGATTGGGTATTTGAGAAAGCATGCCGTAAAATTAGAGAGCTTAAGGAGAGGAAGTATGAATTTAATAATATCTGTATAAATGTTTCACCGGTTCAAATAAAAGAAAGAGATTTTAAAGACAAAATAATAAGAACTTGCGAAGAAAACAAAATTCATCTAAGTTTAATTGAAATAGAAATAACCGAAAGTACTTTAATTGAATTAGATGATGAGAAAATTGCTGATTTACATGAACTAATAAAAAAAGGTATAAATATTTCAATTGATGACTTTGGAACTGGATATTCATCTCTAAGTTATTTAACAATCCTACCTATAAATACTTTGAAAATAGATAAATCTTTTATTGATAATATTGGGAACGATAAGAACAGAGCAGTAATAGAGTGTATTTTGAGCTTATCGAAAAGTTTAAAGTATAAGGTCATAGCAGAAGGGGTTGAAGTTAAAGAGCAACTTAATGAATTAATGAATTTAGGATGTAATATAATTCAGGGATATTATTTCAGTAAACCAGTTTGTGAAGAGGAACTTGAGAAAATGCTAAAAAATGATTAAATGAACTATTAGGCCTGCTTATGCTATACTAACGACAATTATATTTTATGCTATCTTATTCGTTTGTTATTTAATTTACGGAATTTAAGGAGGGGTGATAGATGAGTAGTGAAACCAATGAAAATATTAATAAAAAAAAGTATAATTATTTGCAAATATATGAAGCTGCTATACGTAATGCTAATGACATAATAATTTTGTTTTCAAGTCAAGGTAATATATTAGAGGTTAATAGAAAGGCAGTGGATACTTATGGCTATACTGAAGAAGAACTACTTTCTAAGAATATATTTGAATTAAGAAATAGAGAAAGAATTGAACTTGCAATCATGCAGTTTGAAAAAGCTAAATCGGGTGATGTTGAGTTTGAAACTATTCACTTTAAAAGTGATGGTACTAGTTTTCCTGTAGAAGTCAAATCAATAGGAATAGAAATTAATAATGATAGATTTGTTTTAAGTATAATAAGAGATATATCAAACCGAATGAAAAATGAAGCAGAAATTAGGGGATTAGCTTCTTTAGTTGAAAATACTGAGGATGCAATTATAGGAAAAACTTTAGATGGAATTATAACAAGTTGGAATATAGGTGCTGAAAATATTTATGGATACAAAAAAGAAGAGGTGATTGGAAAGCACATATCTATCATAATTCCTGATGAGAAAATTAATGATTTTTATGAAATAATTAAAAAGATAAAAAATGGAGAAAGAGTTAGGGGATTTGAATCTAAGAGAAGAAAGAAAAATGGGCAGTTAATTGATGTTTCAATAACAGTTTCACCTATTTACGACTTTGAAGGAAATTTAATTGGAGCATCTAATATCACTAGAGATATAACAGAAAATAAAAAAGTGGAAAAAGAGTTAAGAGATAAATATGAAGAGATATCAGCTCTATATGAAGAACTTATAGCAATAGAAGAAGAGCTAAGAAGTAATTATAAGGAGCTAGAAAAAGCAAAGGAAGAAGCGGATAAGGCAAACAAAGCTAAAAGTGAATTTCTTGCAAATATTAGCCATGAAATAAGAACTCCTATGAATGGAATAATAGGAATTATAGACTTATTGAAGGTAACTGAACTTAATAATAACCAAAAAGAATATTTAGACATGCTCAGTAATTCATCAAGATTGTTACTAGGAATATTAAATACCATTTTAGATATTTCTAAAATAGAGTCAGGGAAATTTGAACTTACATTAAAGCCGTTTAATATGAAAAAAACTCTAGATAGGATTACTAAAGAGTTATCTATAGCATGCAGTAAAAAAAACTTAGAAGTATTTTACTATATTGATCCATATATAAATTTTGATTTAATAGGAGATGAAATTAGATTAAATCAAGTACTTATAAATATTATTAATAATGCTATTAAATTCACTGAAATGGGTCAAATAATGTTTAAGGTAAGGAAATTAAATACTACAAATAATAAGCTAACATTAGAATTTTCAGTGAAAGATACAGGTATTGGGATTAAAGAAGAATTCAAAAATGATATCTTTAAAAAATTTGTCCAACAAGATATGACTTACACTAAAAAATATGATGGAACGGGGCTAGGGCTTGCTATTTCAAAAGATATTGCAAAGCTAATGAATGGGGACATATGGTTTGAAAGTATTGAAAATAAAGGAAGCACCTTTTATTTTACGGCAGAATTTTTATTGAATTATGCAGAGGATATAAATAATGATAATTTAAATACAGAAAATACTTGGATAGCATCAAGTAAAAATAAAAAGATATTATTAGTTGAAGATAACGAAATAAATATTAAGATAACTTGTGAAATGCTAAATAGATTGGGATATGAATATGAGTATGTATATGATGGGAAGCAGGCGTTAGAAAAGCTAAAAGAAAATACATTTGATTTAATACTCATGGATATTCAAATGCCAGAATTAAATGGATACGATGCCACTAGAATAATTAGAGAAAAAGAAATAAAGACAAAAGAACATGTTAATATAATAGCTATGACAGCTTATTCTATGAATGGAGACAGAGAACGATGTATTGAAATTGGAATGGATGACTATATTTCTAAACCATTTGATATGAATACATTAAAGAATGTTATTTTAAGATTTATATAATATTTATGAAAGAGAAATAATAGCATTCGATTTATAATTTAATCAGCGATTAATGAAAACATTACTTTCGATGAGTAAATCGTGATATATTTTTAAATATGTTATAGTCAATTATAAATAGCAGTTTGAAGGAGAATTTTAATGAGTAATTCTATTTTAATTTCAGTAGGTGCTGTTTATTGCATGTGCTTTGGTTGCTATAAGCAAAAAAGATAGGAAAAAATGAATTTTAAATCTAATGGTAAGTTTTATAGATAGTAGGTTGTATAATGCTGTTTAGGCAACGTATTTAAGTTAAGAAAATAGTGAGTTTACTTATAAAGTATACTCGCTATTTTTAAATTCTTTAGACTGCTTATGAGTTACTAACTGGACCTGTATATGGCTTATAAGACTCTGGAATCGTAATTATTTCATTATCTAGTTTGTAAGGTGTATTTGCTTTGTACAGCCATATTATTTTTTGAAATGTCTTCATCAAATGATCCTCCAACTCATGTAACTGTTTTAAATCATAATACTCATCATTAGGTTTGGTATAAACATAAAATTTATTCTAAGATTATAAAATAAAAAGCACAATAAAAATTAGAGATTATATCATTGAGTGAATATGCTATAATTATATATAAATGGTAAAATAATACTGAGTATATTTTATGATAGAGGTGTAAAATGCTAAATAGTTATTATAAAAATTATAAAGCAGAGGCATGGGATATTCTGCAATATCTTTTTAAGGCTAAAAGGATAGCTATGCTAGAAAAAGTTTTCGGTATTTTTCCCTATAAGATTGCAAGAGGAATAGTTGAGAAAAAATTTGTGAATCCACCAATTGCTTTTACTAATATAGGTATAATTGATGAAAAACAGCTTGCATTTGGTGATAGTGATATTATCGAAGCTTACATGACAGGCTCAATCAAATATGATCCATACTTTCAGTTGGCTGTATCAACATTTGACAATGTGGCAACACTCAGCGTTAATTTATACGGAACTCAGTCAGACAAAAATAAAGTAAATATCTTTTTAGATAAGTTTATTAACGAGTTACAAGCTAGTGTGTACTAGTAAAATTTTATGAAAAATAAGCCCCTAAAGATAAGGGCCTTATAAAAATATTATTTTAGAATATTCAAGTATATACATAAATGATAAAGATTTATGCTTTTGTAATTAAAGAAGTTATTATTATTTAACATATTCAGAATAAGGCAGCTCAATTGCGACTCCGGTTTCATCAAATTTATAATTAGTACCGCTGAGAGGAGGAGCACCAGAAACTAAATTCATTCCTATAGAATAAATTGCATTTGCATGTTCGCGTGGATCTTGCTTAACAGTACCAGTCATAAATCCTTTTGCAATTAGTTCTTGTGCCTCTGGTAAGGCATCAACTCCAACAACTGGAATATACTTAGAGGAATCTCCTTTATTGTATCCATATTTTTGAAGTCCTTTAACAGCACCTATTGCCATGGAATCATTATTAGCAATTATTGCTTCAATTTTATTACTGTAATTTAAAAACAGTGATTCTACAGAAGTTCTTGCGCATTCTTCTAGAAAATCACAGGTGACTGATGAAATTTCCTGAGTTTTTATTCCAGATTCATTTATTGCCTGAATTGAATATTTGTTTCTTAGAGCTGTTATATTGCTATCAGATGGACCTTTTATAAGAATATATTGCATTATATTATCTTTATTTTTATCTAAAAACCCTTTATTTGAATTCCAAGCATTGGCGAGAATTTTACCTTCAAGAATACCAGATTGAGCAAGATCCGTATTAAGGATTATAGATCTATTGCGGTAAGGTCTAAGTAAGTTTACTATCGATGGAGTTTTTTCGTATAAGATAATTAATGGAATATTGTTTTGCTGTATTTTGTTAAAAGTACCTTCAATATCACTTAGGTTTTTACTAATAGGACGTATTATAAAAAGGTTAAAATCTTCATTAAGTGCGTTTTCAATGCTCTCATTTTGAATACTTTGATTTTCTTTGGCATAAAAAAAAGTAAATTGAACTTTACCTGAATTCTCAATTTGAATATCTTCTAAATTCTTCTTTACCTCATAAAGAAATGAATCTTCAAAATTATTTATAAATACAGCTACTTTGAGTTGAGGTTGAGCGGTAGTGTTTTGTAAAGCATATGTATTATATGGAATTATATTTGATAATAATAGAATAACTATAATAATCAATTTCGATTTTTTTAATAAATTCATTTTAATCCTCCATATGTTTTAATTTAACTATATACTCATAGGCTTTCTTTATTTATAAAATTTATTCGAACCTGTGCATATTGAATAAAATTTATAATCATGCTTGTAGTTAAACTTTAGAAAGATTAAAGTGACTTAATAAAAATAATAAGCATTAACTTGAAACTTTAAATTTTCAGTGCGAAAACTATATAAGAATATAATTGTAGATATGAATAATAAGAATAAGATTTTTAAAATAATTTTTAAGAATTTTAGATAGTCATTAAGGAAAAGCCTAATTCATATGAATTTCAGAAAAAAGGAATTGATAGAAGGATGAGATCAAAAAGACTTGTTAGAGATGAGTTATAAAAATTAAAAAATAATTGTGTGCAATAACACTAAACTTAAGCTTCAAATCAAAATCTCAAGTTTAGTGTTATTATATTTTTTGCATTTTGAATTAAACTTATATTTTTATAGAGCTTATTATAGATAAATTAATTATAGGTTAGATTTATATTATTTCATCCACTATAAATATTTTTCAATCAACTCTTTTAAAATCTCACCATGTCTACACTCATCTTCGCCAGCAGTATGTACAGCTTGAGCTGCTTCTTTAAGACCTAATTTATCAAGAATATTAGATAATTCTTTTATTTTTTCTCCTGCAGAGATTTCCCCAATAGACATTGAACTCAAAGCATCACGTAAATTTTCATTTGTATGGCCATTTAGTGATGCATATAATCCGCCATGACGAGCCTCATCAGCAGAAATCTTTTTTAGTTCATCTGCTAATTCAGGTAGACCTTTTTCCTGAGCCACTATTGCAAAAGCTTGATAAGTTGCAGCACCTATTGCTTCTGCCTTCCACATTTCAGTAATTTTTTCTTCTAAATCTGTACCTTTAGTTAGACCAATTAAACTCATAACGAACCTCCATATTAAAATTGATTAAAATAATATATAACATAATTTAATTGAATAAAACCAGATTAACATTTTAATAAATTAATGTCAATAGAATTTTATTTCTATTATAGGTTGTTGAATAACTAATTTTTACAAATAGTTATTTAAGAAAATATTCTTAGGAATCAAAGATTCCAAGGATATTTTCTCGATTTTATTCCCTGCTGTTTTTTATTAAATTCCTCTATTAAATAGGCTAATAAAACCCATTTTATATGACGTTCGTATCGTGCTTGCCCATAGAGCCTTGGATTTTCTAAATTATATAAACCTTTTAAAACTGAGAATAATTGCTCTATTTTCAATCTATTTTTATATAGGTTCGCTCCGATAGGAGATTCTAAAAATAAAGCATTTTCATATCGTTTATCAATGAACGCCTCAATGCTTTTAGCTTTACGCATATTTATATCAGCTAATAAATTAAATTCTAGTTTTGCAGCAATTTCAAACCATTCAACTGAGTCATATGCTGCATCAGCAAGTATTAAAAATGGATTATAATTTTTAGCGTCATATAGTAAATCCTGAACTTGATTATCGTAAACATTAGCTGTTGTTAAACTAAAAACTAGAGGAATAATAGTATCAGTAACCGTTGCAATGCAGTGTAACTTGTAACCTTTATAATATCCCAGACGTGTACCTTTGCCGGATTTAGCTTCGCTATCGTATTTTGAACTTCTTAAGGCAGTAGCATCAATTGCGCATAGTCTAGTTTCTGGGTTAATAAGTTCAACAAACATAGCATAAATACCATAATATATATGTTTCTCTAAATTCTTAGCTCTTAACGAAAAGGTAGAATAATCAGGTATTTCATTAAGATCAATTATAGATTGAAACACATAATCTTTTTTTATTTCGTATTCAAGTTCTCTCAGACTGAATATACTATGTTTAACACCATATAACATGCAGGCAACTATTTGCTCATCTGAGTACTTACGTGGTCGGCCTTTAGCATTTTTACTATTAGAATTTAATTTAGCAAATGCAATTTTAACAGCTTCAAAAATCTTATAATTATCATTTTCAGTTTTAATCTTTCGTGATATAATCATATTTAAGTCATTCCTTGTGTGATGTGATTTGGTTTTTAGCGAAATTATTATATCACAAAGGAATGGCTTATTTACTTTTTACAAATTTTGTTTACTCAACAACCTATATTAAATATATATTCCCATAATATTTTAAGTTAATTTACAATCAATAAGTGAATTAATTACAACAGCTGTTCATGATTTTAAAAAATCATTATCAGTAATTAGAGGATTAGTTCAATTAGGAATGATAGCTTCTGATAAAGTTAAAATTGATAACTATTTAATCAGGATAATAACACAATCTGATGAGATGAATGATATGATTATTGAACTTTGAGTATATTTAAGATAATAATTTGGAACTAAAAAATAAAAACAAATAGAGATAGCATTTAAACTAGGTAGATAATAATAAAGCTATCTCTTTTTTGTTCTATGAAATTGCATTTTAATTATGTACAGTATTTAAAGAAAATATACTCTTAATTATAAACGATAATTGAGAAATGTATTTGTATTTAAGAAAAAGTTAACGCGCCTTGCCCCAATATTACAATTCTATCACTATTTCTAATGGGTTTAAGTGGAAACTTTTGAGAGCGTGGATCTAAGGAAATAGCTTGCTGTATTTTCTGTTCAGAATCAAATACAACCATAAATCCTCTATATTCAGATAAATTCTGTACACTGTAAGAAACATTTTCCATAAGGCCTAAATCTCGTATGTTATAAAATCCTTCTTTAAAAGTTCGTGGTTGATTTATATCAGCTACTGTAGCAGTAGTAATGCTAAATGATAGAAATAAAAAAATAGAAAATATTGAAATAAATTTCTTCAATTTAAGAACCCCTTTCATTAATCTTATCTCAGATTTATTATGTG
The DNA here is from genome assembly GCF_002969175.1 of Clostridium sp. MF28. NCBI lineage: Bacteria > Bacillati > Bacillota > Clostridia > Eubacteriales > Clostridiaceae > Clostridium > Clostridium sp. MF28. The sequence goes on along the minus strand of NZ_CP014331.1, from coordinate 801,358 downwards.
AAGGTAGAGAAAATATATTCTCTTTAAAAGATTGTATAAGTGGCATTATAAGTTTGTCTAAAGCAAATGAGTGGTAATGGATATTAATAAACAATAATTTAATGTACTTTAGTATTATCTAAGTGCAAATATTACTAAATGATTTTTGGTAGTATTTACGCTTATTTTTTATTCCGTGATTTTATAGAGTTATTTAAGAATAGCGCAGTATTTAGCTAAGCCTTATGAAAATATAATTGAGGTTTAAACTAAATTGGTATACACTAGTGGTAATTGAAAGTTTGATAAGTTGCTCAATTAGGACTAGAACGTATAAACTTAATTAGAGGATAGATTATTTATTGAAATATATAAATTTATTCGCATAGAGGAGAATAGAAATGGAATTTAGAAAAGCATTTGAAACAGATATAAATGATATAATGAACATTATTAAGCAGGCACAATCTTACTTTAAAGAACAAGGAATTAATCAATGGCAGAACAATTATCCTAACTCTGAAACAATAAGAAATGATATTGCTAATAAACATAGCTATATTTTATTAAAAGACAATAATATTGTTGCTACGGCAGCGGTTTCTTTTGACGGAGAAAAAACATATGATTCTATTTATGAAGGCGAATGGATTACTAATAGCCAATATGCAGTTATTCATAGGATAGCTGTAGATAACACTTATAAAGGATTAGGCTTATCATCTAAAATTATTAAAAATGTGGAAGAACTTTGTTTAAGTAAAGGGGTACATAGCATAAAAATAGATACACATGAAGAAAATATATCTATGCAAAAGTTGCTTAAGAAAAACAAATTCCAGTATTGTGGGATAATCTATTTAGAAGACGGAAATAAAAGAATAGCATTTGAGAGGATACTATAATCTTATAAATAGTCCTATTCTTTCTGTAAATAATGGAGACAAGCGCCACGGGAGGTGAGTAGTATCATATAACAATGCTAATTTATAATTAGTAGAATTATAGCTTAGTTACTTTTTTATGATGATGAGGACTACAAATTAGGAAATGAGTGAAAAAGTCAAATAAGTCGAAAGTATTATTTTCGGCCTATTTGACTTTATAAAGCTGTATATTTGTGTAAAAATCACTTATACAGATATTAATTCATGTATGTTGTGGTAGTGAATTAATATGGGAAATAATACTATGATGATAAAATGCATAAATCTTTTATTCACTTTTGAAGTTTAATAGTAATGCTGAATTTATAATAACTGCAACTGAGCCTAAGTTATGAACTAGTGCTCCAAGTATCGGATTTAAGATACCTGTCATTGCAAGTATTATAGCTGTAAAGTTTAGTAGCATAGAAAGAGATAAATTCCATTTGATTGTATTCATGGTCTTTTGTGATAGACTGAGTAAATGTGGAAGAGCTTTTATATCATCACTAACAAGAGCAATATCTGCTGCATCAACAGCAATATCACTTCCAACACCGCCCATTGCGATACCTACATATGCTTTTTTTAGTGCAGGAGCATCATTAATTCCATCGCCTATCATACATATCATTTCATTGTTATTTTGATATTCTTCAATTACAGATAATTTATCTTCTGGCAAACATTCAGAGTGAACATTAATAATACCTACGTTTTTAGCAATATGAGAAGCAGCTTTAGGATTATCTCCTGTTAATAAGACACTTTCTACATTGATTGAGCTTAGCCTTTTAATCATTGACTTAGAATCTTTTCGTAAAGTATCAGATAAAACTATAAAACCAGAAGTTTGTGAGTTAACAGCTACATAGATAACGGTACAACCTTCTTTTATATAACTTAATGCCTTGTCCGATATTTTATTTGGTATTTCTATAGAACTTTCAGCTAGTAGTTCAGCATTTCCAGCAAAGATTGTATCATCATTGATAATTGATTTAACACCACGGCCAGCTATAAGTTCGAATCGTTGAGGATCTTCAGGGATAGATTTTGACGTGGTTTTAAAGTGTGAAACTATTGATTTACCCAGAGGATGCTCGGAACGAAGTTCAGCAGAAGCTGTTACTTCAAGTAGTTTTTCTGAATTAATATTTTCATTAAAACTTTCAATTGCTACAACATCAGGCTTTCCATATGTCAAAGTACCAGTTTTATCGAATGCAATTCTTTTTACACTTGCTAATCTTTCAAGTGCGTCACCTTCACGAACAAGAATACCATGCTTTGTAGCATTTCCTATGCCAGCCATTATGGCCGTAGGAGTTGCAAGAACTAAAGCACAAGGGCAGAATACAACAAGTATTGTAACAGCACGAATAATTTCTCCTGTAACAAACCAAGTGCCAGCTGCTGATACAAGGGCAATTACAACTATCCAAGTAGCCCATTTATCTGCCATTCCAACAATTTTAGCTTTGCTTGCATCAGCAGACTCAACAAGTTTGATCATTCTTTTTAGGGAACTATCTTCGTCAACCTTTGTGGACTTCATATCAAATGCACCAAATTGGTTAACTGTTCCACTGAAGACTTCGTCACCTACACCCTTATCAACTGGCATAGATTCACCTGTCATTACGGCTTGATTGATAGACGTTTGTCCAGAAATAATGAGACCATCAACAGCAATAGTTTCGCCAGGAAGCACACGGAGAATATCTAAAACCTTAACTTCTTCAGCAGGGATTATACTTTCAATTCCATCACGTACAATTCTAGCTGTCCTTGGAGTAAGATTTACTAACTTTTCAATACCTGCACGGGCTTTAGCAACAGTATGTTCCTCTAATAACGCGCCCAATGTCATAATAAAAGCAACTTCACCTGCAGCAAAAGTTTCTCCAATTAAAATAGATGCAACAAGTGCAATGGCAACTAAGACGTCTGCCTTAATATCAAATTCAGTTATAAGTCCTTCAATGGCGCCTTTTACAATAGGGAAGCCACATAAAATAATAGCCACCCAAGCTATATCAATTTTGAAATTTACAATATGTAAGAAACTAATAAGCAATGCAAAAGCAGATAAAAATAAAAATAGAAAAGTACGTTTTTCTTCATTTTCAAAGAATTCTTTTATTTTACTCATGTTATCACCTATCCCATCCTTGAAAAATGCTCTACTGCTTTAGCAAATTCAGCAATTGTTTTATCAGCATCGCCATGTTCAATGCCATCACGGACACAGTGTTGTAAATGTCCTTCTAAAACTACCTGACCAACTTTATGTAATGCACTTTTTGCAGCATTAATTTGTATTAAAATATCTTCACAAGGAACATCTTTATTTATCATTTCTGAAATAGCTCTAAGTTGACCCTCAATTTTTTTTATTCTAGTTTGAATTTTTGGAACATCCATACATTGACGCATATTAGCATCCTCCTTAATTAATTTTCTTGATATTATACCCTAGGGGGTATAGGTATATATTAATAATGATAATCATTTTTGTCAATTACTATTTGTAATAAATTTAGTAAGAATTGGAATACCTTGGCTGCATATGTTCCAAAAATATTAATTACTTTTATAAAATGAGCAATCCAATTACATTATGGATTTATTGACAGTCAATGGAACTAGATTGCAGGAACGCGAAGATATTGATTTAGAGAGAGAAGCTTATGAGCAGGAATATTTCTGGAATAGAATTATGGCTGAACATGCAAAATTCCTTCGAGGACTTCTTGATCCAACAGAAGATGAATTAATAAATATGTCAAATAACTTTGGACGTGAGTTTGATAAGTTAACAATGGAAGCAAGGGAAGCTATGAACCAATCAGTTACACTTTCTAAAGTTACAGATGATAGTTATAAAGCGACTTTAGCAATAGGTAAATTTAAAGAACAAGGTACAGTAGGGTTATTAGAGTGTAAAATTAAATCCATAATAGTACCACTATTAGGTGACCATATTTTGCGTGAAGCAAATCATTATTTGCGATTACTAAAAATATTTAAAAGGGTTGGGGAGTTAGAATAACAAATTATTTGTGGTAAGACTTTTAGCATAATACTTATTGTTATGTTAGAAGCCTTTTATTATGTTAGAGTGAAACATGTTGACATGTTGACATGTTGCTACCTGTTGATATAAATTATGAAAAAGGCCGATTCAGAAGGTTTTATGCCTCTTTTTTCGCAATTCTGAGGTTTTGATATTATTTGTAGGAACTAATAGAAATTCGTGTATAGTATCTAAAAAAATGGAATACTAAGCATGAGGTGATTTACATGGAAAGTGTATGGAGCTATGAAGTGAATTTTAGAAAAAGAGAAACTTTAAATCAAGACATTCAATGTGACATTCTTGTAATAGGTGCTGGAATGGCAGGACTGCTCACAGCATATATGCTAAGTAAAAGTGGAAGAGATGTTGTTGTAATTGATGCTAGAAGTATAGCAGGAGGAGTTAATAAAAATACAACTGCTAAAATAACATCTCAGCATGAATTAATTTATGATAAATTAATTAAAGAATTTGGAGAAGATGGAGCTAGTCAATATGCAAGAGCCAATGAACTTGCTATAAGGAGATACAAGGAAATAATTGATGCAGAAAAAATTGCTTGTGATTTTGAGCATAAAGATGCATACTTGTATACTTCCGACAACATTAAAGATATTGAGAACGAATATAATGCAGCGAAAAGATTAGGAATTGATGCGGAGCTTGTAGATGAAGTAAATATTCCTATAAAAGCTAAAAAAGCATTGAAATTTAAGAATCAAGCGCAGTTTCATCCACTAAAATTCCTAAGACCAATTTCAGAACAATTAACTATTTATGAAAATACAGTAGCTCTTGATATTACTGAAGATAATACTGTAGTTACAAAGAATGATATGAAAATTAAAGCGAATAAAATAGTTGTAGCATCGCATTATCCATTCTTAAATACTCCAGGTTACTATTTTATGAGAATGCATCAAGAAAGAGCATATGCTATAGCTTTAGAAAATGCGCAAGATGTTAAGGGAATGTATAAAGGTATTGATCAAAATACATATTCATTTAGAAATTATAAGAATCTATTAATACTTGATGGTGCAGCCAGAAGAACTGGGGAAAATGAAGAAGGGGGAGCATACGAGGAATTAAGAAAGGTTGCTAAAGAATTTTATCCAAATGCAACAGAGAAATATCATTGGTCAACTCAAGATTGTATAACATTAGACAATATACCTTATATAGGTCACTACTCATCTAAAACTCCTGATATTTATGTTGAAACAGGATTTAAAAAATGGGGAATGACAACTTCAATGGTTGCAGCAATGATAATAAGTGATATGATTCTTGAAAAGGAAAATGACTTCTCTGAAATATTCTCGCCAAGAAGATTTGACATGTCAGCATCCATGAAAAATGCTGCAAAGGATCTTGTCATAACTGCAAAAAATTTTATAGCAGAGAGGATAAATATTCCAGAGGAAACCTTAAATAGTATTGGAAATGGTCATGGAGGTATTATAGAATATAAAGGTGAAAAGGCTGGTGTCTACAAGGATAATGAAGGCAAAGTATATACAGTATCAACAAAGTGCGCTCATTTAGGCTGCGAACTTAAATGGAATGCTGATGATTTGACTTGGGACTGTCCTTGCCATGGTTCAAGATACAATTATGAGGGAATCTGGATTGAAAGTCCTACTAATAAATGCCTTCATGAAGTGTAGTAATATGTTATAGATAATAGCATAAGTATATTATTTAACATACATAATCTATACGTTGAAGAAGCTGTCTTAAAATATTTGAGTTTTAGATAGCTTTTTTTGATTTGGGTAAAACCAATGAAGCTTTTGTGTGGTTTTTGTTTTTGGGAAAACTATTTTGATATGATACCTTGACATTATTACTAATTAGTAATAATATTATATCCATGAATAAGAATAAAGTTACTTATGGAGAATTAAATGATTTAAATTTAAAGGCTATTATAGCATTAAGCCGATGCATACAAAGTGTTAATAAAAGAGAACTTAAGATCATCAAAGAAGGAGGATTGACTTATTCACAATTTGGGGTGCTTGAAGTACTGTATCATAAGGGAGATTTAAGAGTCAGTGAAATATTAGAAAAAACTCTTTCAACTGGTGGCAATATGACTGTTGTTATAGATAACTTGGCTAAAGATGATTTGATCGATAGGCGTCCTGATCCTAAGGATAGACGTGCAAGTTTAATAAGCATATCTGAAAAAGGAAGAAAGCTTATGAGTGAACTCTTCCCTAAACATGTAGATAATTTAAGTGAAATTTTTAGCGCTTTAAGTGTTGAAGAGAAAAAGGATCTAATAAATATGTTAAAGAAATTATCAGGTGTATAAAGTGAAACTTACACCTTAGTTTTTAAACAAATAGTACTAATTAGTAATTAACTAATTAGTACTGAAGTGTTAACCATATTTTAAAATAGAGCAAAAAGCAAGAGTGAAAAAGTAGGAGTAGTAGAAAAACTCTTTGAGTTTATTAGTAATACTTTTTAAATATTTATTATTATCTATTACTTATTTATAAATTATATTTTGCGAATATGATCTAAAATTTGATAGAGTTAGATAAAATGGAGGAGGATAAAAAATGTTAAGAGTAATTGATAGCGGAAATATGGGCAGTAGTAATTTAGGATGGTTAAGAAGTAAATTTCATTTTTCATTTGCAGAATACTATAATCCACATAATATAAAGTTTGGAGTTTTAAGAGTTATAAATGATGATTTAGTTGAATCTAACACTGGATTCGATACTCATCCACATAGAAACATGGAAATAATATCATATGTAGTTAACGGTGAACTTACACATGGAGACAGCATGGGAAATAAAAATACAATAACTCGTGGTCATGTTCAATACATGAGTGCTGGCACAGGCGTATATCATAGCGAGCATAATTTAGGAAAAGATGAGTTGAGATTTTTACAGATATGGATATTCCCAGATAAGGAAGATTATAAGCCTAATTATGGAGATTATAGATTTGACTGGAGCGATAGACAAAATAAATGGCTTCATATGGTTTCAAGTAAAAATGGAAATGCGCCAATAAAAATAAATCAAGATATAAATGTTTATTCTTTGGAACTTGATAAGGGAAAAGAAATTAATTTTCAAGTTAATGAAGGGAGACAGGCCTATTTGGTTCAAATAGAAGGTGGCGCTATAATAAATGACATTGAATTAAATAATAGAGATGGAATGGAAATAGTTGAGGAAGATATTTTAATCAAAGCTAAAAAGACATCTCATATTTTGATTTTAGAAATGAAGAAAGAAAATTAAGAATTGTATAAGTTCAACTAATCTTCAGAGGGAGGTTGGTTGAATTTCTTAAACAAAATAAGAATAAAAAGAGGGTTAATAATGAATGATTTTTTAAAAATTGTAAGAGAAAGAAGATCAGCTAATAAATTTATTGAAAATATTAAAATACCTAGAGAAGATTTTAATGATATATTTAGAGAACTTTCACTGGCGCCTTCTGCTTTTAATTTGCAACATGCTAGGTACTATGTTGTAGAAGACAAAGAGCTTATGGAGAAAGTTTATGATGCATCATTTAAACAATACAAAATAAAAACTGCTTCAGCAACTATAATTGTAACAGGTGATAAAAACGCATACTTATCAGCAGATAAAATTTATGAAGGCTCAATGATGCTTGGAATGATCGATAAAACTGATTATGAAATCATGCTTAATACTATTAATAGTCTTTATGAAGGCTGGGGAGAAGAATTTAAACATGATGAAGCTATAAGAAATGCCTCATTGTCAGCAATGCTATTTATGTTATTAGCTAAAAATAAAGGCTGGGACACATGCCCAATGATTTATTTTGAGAAGGAGAAAATTGGTAAGTTATTAAATATTCCAGAGAACGAAGTTCCAGTTTTAATGATTACTATGGGGAAAATGGACAAGAGTAGTAATAAAATTAGAGGATATAGAAAGCCTGCTGCTGAATTTGTGAAATTTTATTGATCAGAGCTTTTACACCCCAAATATTAATATTGGATTTAGGGTGTAAAAGCTTTGAATTTCACTATTAGTATACATAATAAAAATAAAAGTGTTAAAACTATTCAGTGTAAAAAGCTTTATATTTAATCTAACAATAACTAAGGAGGCAATATAATGGATGATGATAAAGTAATATGCGGATGTAAAAATGTTAAAGTAAAAGACATAAAGAATGCTATTGCTAATGGCGCAAAATCATTTGAAGAAGTTCAAGAAAAAACTGAAGTAGGAACTGGCTGTGGGCATTGCGTAGAAAAAAATAAAGCATTAGTTGATGAATTATTAGGAAAATAGAATTTCATAACCATATATAACACATTAGAAGTAGAAAATACTATATATAATATAAGACATAGTAAAAATTCAGTGAAAATATAACAGCAGATAGCATAATTGGTAAATGAACTAATTTTGTGGTAAAAGTACCGAAAATAGTATAAAATATTTTTATACTATTTTCGTTTTTTTATACAAAAGATAAGTTTGATGTAACAAGGAGGAGGATTATGTTATTTAGGTTAAATGAATTTCTAATGGCTGTTTCATTTGCTTTAGACTTTGTGGAGATGGATATTCTCGGGATGGCATCTAACCATGGAAAAAGAACTGCATATATTTCAATTAGTATTGCTAAAGAACTGGGGCTGAATTCAGAAGAGCTCCATGATGTAGCTGCACTTGCAATGCTTCATGACAATGGGTTAAGTGAATATAGCCTGCATGAAAAATTAGCTACAAAAGAATTAAAAAATGCAGCATTATTAGAAGGTGTAAAAGAACATTGTACAATTGGAGAAAGTAATATTAAAAACTATCCATTGCTTACTAATGTGAAAAATATAATAAAGTACCATCATGAAAGGTATGATGGTACAGGATTCTTTAGTTTAAGAGGAGAAGAAATTCCTCTAATGTCGCAAATTATAGCAATCGCAGATGCTTTAGAAAAGACCTTTGATTTGCAGAATAATAATCAAGATATGCAAAACAAAGTTTGTGAATTTGTAAGAAATCAAGAAAATATATCATTTTCTTCAAGAATTGTAAAAGCGTTTTTTAAAGTTACTGAAGAGAAAAAGTTCTGGATGAATTTAGAAAATAGTTTTATTAGTATAGAATTAGAAAAAAGAATTCCAAAGCATAGTCTGGAATTATCATTTGAAGAGATTCATGGTATAACTAATGTGTTGTCAAAGATTATTGACTCTAAATCTAGCTATACTCAAAGGCATTCTCAGGGTTTATCAGAGAAGGCGGCTATTATGGCAGATTTCTATAACTTAGAGAAGGAAGAAAAGATGAAGCTAATTATTGCTGCAGATCTTCATGATATTGGTAAACTAGCAGTGCCAAATGATGTGTTAGACAAGCCTGATAAACTTTCTAATGAGGAATTTAAAATTATAATGAAACATCCAGAGTACACTAGATTAGCACTTCAAGAAATAAAAGGATTTGAGGATATAACTGAGTGGGCTTCAAATCATCATGAAAAGTTAAATGGAAAAGGATATCCTATTGGGATGACAGATAAAGAATTAGATTTTAATTCGCGTCTTATGACTTGTCTTGATATCTATCAGGCACTTACAGAGGAAAGACCATATAGAGAGGGATTAGCCCACGAAAAGGCAATGGAAATACTAAAAAGTATGATGGACAATGGATTTATAGATACTAAAATAACTAGAGATATTGATTATGTTTTTAGTAAGTTGAGTTAAATTATAATGAAGTATCTTCTTAGGATTTAGAAATAAGAATTAAATTTGAGGCTCAAAGCGTCAAAATTGACACAAGTTATTGTGATATAATATTATAGAATAAAAAGGAAGTGAATTCATTATGTTTCTAGTAATAGTAGTTAGCTCCATGCAAAGATTATAATATGTGAAAAACTTTTGCCTGGAGCCAATATATCAACATTAAGTTTTTCATATTATAATAGGTCTTTGCATCTTCATTTAGATATTAAATGTAGAGTGGAGCGAAGAAATTATGAAATATGAAAAAGCACAAAATATATTGCCATATAATATAATTGAACTAATTCAAAAATATACAGATGGTGGATATATCTATATACCAAGAAAAAATGAAAACAAAAAATCATGGGGAGAAAATACTGAGACTAAAAGATATCTTAGTGCAAGAGATAAAGAAATTTTTAATAAGTATTCATCTGGAATGTCCGTTAAAATTTTAGCTGAACAGTATTTTTTAACTGAAGGTAGTATTAGAAGAATAATAAGGAAACAAAAAAATTCTACTTAAAATATAAGAGAAAAGGCATATTTTTCACAGTCATTACTATGAAGAATATGCCTTTTTTCAGTATGATTATAAACATTACAGATTTATTCTTAAACTTGGTCTTCATATTACATGATGATATCATTTATTATGAGGACACAAGGAGATGTAGAATATGAGTATTTTAACAATTGAAAACATGAGTCATTCATTTGGCGATAGAATATTATTTAATGATGTATCTTTTAGGTTATTAAAAGGAGAGCATATTGGACTTATTGGTGCTAATGGAGAAGGAAAATCGACTTTGATGAAAATTATTACTGATCAGATATTACCAGATAAAGGTACTATTGAGTGGAATAATAAATTCAGCATTGGTTATATGGATCAATTGGTTGATTTGAAAGAAGGAATTGATGCATTAAATTTCTTAAAAGAAGCATTTGCTAATTTATTTAATATAGAAAGTAAAATTAATAGTTTATATATTGATCTTCAAAATATGAGTGAGAAGGATATGGAAAAATCTTTAAATAAAATTGCTATTATGCAAGAAATATTAGATAAAAATGATTTCTATAGCATTAATTCTAAAATACAGGCAACTGCAGTAGGTCTTGGAATTAAGGAACTTTTGGATAAAGATGTTTCAACTTTAAGTGGCGGGCAAAGAACTAAGATTTTACTCGCTAAATTACTTTTGCAAAAGCCAGATATTTTATTACTGGATGAGCCGACTAATCATTTGGATGAAGAGCATATTGAATGGCTTAAGAATTATCTAGCAAATTATGAAAATGCATTTATATTAATATCACATGATAATGCTTTTTTAAATAATGTAGTAAACGTAGTTTATCATCTTGAGCACAAAGTATTAACAAGATATGAAGGGAATTATGATTATTTTATTAAACTATACGAAATACGAAAAGAACAGAGATTGATTGAATATAAAGAACAACAAAATGAAATAGAAAAGCTTGAAGATTATATAAGAAAAAATAAAGCAAGAGCCTCAACTTCAAAGCAAGCTAAATCAAGAGAAAAGAAACTTAATAAGATTGAAAGAATAGAAATAAAAAAAGAAATTATAAAACCTCATTTTAATTTTAAAACTGTAAAAATGCCAGAAAGTATAATCCTTGAAGTAAGCAACTTGATTATCGGATATAACAGACCTTTAAGCAAACCTTTAAACTTAAAAATGAAAAGAGGACAAAAAATTGCAGTAACAGGAGCTAATGGATTAGGAAAGACTACTCTGCTAAAAACCTTACTTGGAATGCTAAAACCTATAAATGGTGAAATTACTTTAAGTGAGCATAGAAAAATAGGATATTTTGAGCAGGAAATTGCATGGAATAGCACTAATTCAGTTTTATATGATGTTTGGAGTGAGTTTCCTCACCTAACTCAAACGGAGGTAAGAAGAGAATTGGCTAGGTGTGGATTAACAAGGCAGCATATAGATAGCCCCATTAATATATTAAGCGGAGGAGAGCAAGCCAAAGTCAGGTTATGCAAACTTATTAATGAATATACAAATGTATTAGTATTAGATGAACCAACAAATCACCTAGATATTAATGCTAAAAATGAACTAAAGCGTGCGTTAAAAGAATATGAAGGAAGCATGATTTTAGTATGTCATGAATCGGAATTTTATAAAGATATTGCTACAGATATATGGAACTGTGAAGAATGGGGGGTGCTTTAGAAAATAATATTACATTGCGGATGTAATTCTATAAGAATGTATAAAAAGAAACCTTAAAAATAGAGCGTTTAGTATCTATTTTTAAGGTTCGTCCTATTTATATATAGCATTTATTTGTGATTTATTGGTAAATAAAATTATGAAAAAATCCTAAGTCGAATTAATTTTGATTCTGCGTAGTTTTTTTCATTCTTGAATCTTAGAAAAGTACTTATTAGTTGAGATGCATTAATTTAAGGAGAACTAGTGAATTGATATGGTTGTACAGGGAAGTTTCGTATAATTAAAAATTTTCTACTGTAAATAAGAATAGTATAATCGGAAGCTAATGGAATAAATTTCGACAATTTATATTAAGCATTATTGATTTTTTTGCATGAATATGATAATATTTCTATATATTAGGTAAGTGTATTTATAAAAAATAGAACAATTGGAAGCGATGAAAAATTCTCTATATCTGGGCACTTTGAGAATTTGGAGCTAGTTGTGCAACCGACCAATTAAAACTTAGTAATCCATAAACATATTAAGTTTTTGTTGGTTTTTTATTTTTTATTAATCATTTTAATAAATATATTGTAATAATGAAATTATATTTAAGATCCTAGTATTAAGATAAGGGGGACAATAAAATGACGTGGCTTAATAATTTAAAGGTAGGTAGAAAATTAGCGATGCTTATAATTTGCTCTTTAGTAGGATTATTTGCAGTTGGAATAACCGGTTACTATTTTTTACAAACGTCTAGTAAAAGTATGGAGGTCATGTATAGTGAAAGACTGCTATCTAGTGAATGGCTTAGTGAGTCTAGAGTGCATGCAAGGGCTATATCAGCTGACATTTTTAGAATTATGGTAACTACTGATAAAAATGAAAATAGTAATTTAACAAAAGATATAAATACTCGTGCTGAAGAATTTAACAACTATATGGCTCTTTATAAAAAAATGAAATTAGATGATTTTGAGGCTGATAAGATCAGTAAGATTGATAGTAATTTAGCTAAATATAGGGAAGGAAGAAAAGTCGCACTAGATTTAGCCATTGAAAACAAAAATCAAGAAGCGTACGAATACTATGAGAAAAACGTTGAATCATATGCTGATACTTTCTTAGCTGATTTAGTTGAACTTGGAGAACATAATAGACAAATTGCTGAAAAAATAAACGCTCAGGATAAAGCAAATTTAAAAATTGCAACAGCAACATTTATAAGTATTGTTATTATAGCTTCAATATTAGCAATTTTATTAGGAATACTAATAACAAAACGTATCACAAAGAGATTAAATGACTTTGTAGTATACATGGGTTCTTTATCACAAGGTGATTTTTCTGTAAAGATAAAAGAAGAAAGTCTTAATGATAAGAGTGAATTTGGTGTTGTAAGTAATGCGATAGATAAGATGACCAAAAACATTATTGAACTAATAAAACAATTAGGAAATACATCTGAGCAGTTAGTATTATCATCTGAAGAGCTTACAGCAAGTGCTGAGCAATCAGCAGATGCATCAAATCTAGTTGCATCCGCAGTAACAACAATGGCACATGGAGCAGATGAGCAATTTTCTTTTGCTAATAGTACAAACAAAGTGGTTGAAAACATATCTAATAAGATAAATGTAGTATCTGAAAATACAAAATCTGTTTCATCGTTAACAGATAAGGCAAAAATATCAGCAAATGCTGGCGAAGAGGCTGTAGTGAAGGCAATGAACCAAATGGAAATAATAGAGAAAAAGACTAGTGAAACATCGCATATTATAAGCGAGCTTGAAGAGAAATCAGTGAAAATTGGACAAATACTTGATACAATCCAAGGTATATCAGAGCAAACAAATCTTCTAGCATTAAATGCGGCAATAGAATCTGCAAGGGCTGGGGAAGCCGGGAAAGGTTTTAGTGTAGTAGCGGAAGAAATTAGAAAGTTAGCAGAACAATCACAAGAGGCAACTAAAGAAATAGCTGGAATTATTAATGATGTACAAAACAAAACCAATAGTGCAGTTGCTGTTATGAATGAAAACTCAAAAGAAGTTAAAACAGGAGCAGATGTCGTTGATGTTGCAGGAATAAGTTTTAAGGAAATCCTTCAAATGATAATAGAAATATCTAGTCAGATTCATGAAATATCATATTCTATCACTGAAGTAACTGTAGGAACTAAAGAATCTGTTGATTCAGTAAATAATATTAAAAACATAAGTAGTAATATAGCTGATGAGACTCAAACAATATCGGCAGCGGCTGAGGAACAATTGGCATCTGTTGAGGAGATAGCTTCATCTAGTAAACTTCTATCTCAAATGTCTGAAGAGTTAAGATGGATTATAGCTAAGTTTAAAATATAGGATATCTATTAATTGTGAATAAGAAAATATACCTTTGTAGTATTATATTAAATTAGAGGGAATGCTTTTTATTATTAAATATAACTAGTGAAATAAATGTTTCTGTATTCAACTAAGACAAAATTACAATTATAGAGGAATTAATTTTTGGAAGGAAAAAGCGTTTAGAATTATTCTAAGCGCTTTTTTTGCATCCTAATCATAGTATTTTATGGTGCTTTATAGATTCATTGAACTTTAAATTAATATTTATTTGTCTTATAATCTCTGGCACGTTTACTAATATAGTAAGTATGGCGCCAACTATATAAAATATTTCATTTTCATTATTTGGCATCATAAACACCTCATTTACTTTTAATATATTAGATACACTTAAGAAATGTTAAACAATATACACAGAGAACAATAGAAAATTAGGTTATAAAACAGATGTGGAATTATTAATCCAGAAATATATAATTTTCATGCGTTCATCATATTAAGTAATTACATTTGAAGTTCTGAGGTTATACATAGAATATATGTAAATAATATGAATATTTTGGCCGCAACCTATTTATGTAACAAGTGATACATAAATTTTACTATTTAGGGGTTATACTAATAAAAAAAGTAAGGAGGGTAAATATTTGGAATATTTAAAAGAAAAAGAGATGATGATTAGTAGAATGAGACAAGCCTTATGCAAAATTATGGGCGATGAAGGAAATTCATTAGATAGGGAGGTGATTAGTGCGTGTAGAAGATTAAACTTTGCACTGAATGAGTACAATGAATTGCTAAGGAGAACAATTAAATAAATTCTCTTATATGGAAAATTGTCAGAGTGGTTTAATGGGCTGGCTTACTAAGCTAGTGAGTGTAAAAGCTCCACAGGTTCGAGTCCTGTATTTTCCAACAACTTATATTATAGTTTGTAATATATGCTTATAGCGAAATGTGAATAAAGCAATTGAGGCGCTCTAGTTAAGAATTTCTAGTTTGCCTCTTTATTATTTAACTTAACTGGTTACATATATGCCCAAGTATTGAATTAATATGAAATAAATGTTGAAATTAATTGGAAAATATAATAAAATATTAACCATGTGGTAATTAATGTATTGCTATATGAAATTAAATACTATATTTTAGGGGGAATAATAATGAAAAAAATCAAAAGAATTTCTACCATATTGTTAGCTGTTATGATGGTAACAATAATGCTAGTAGGTTGCGGAACAAAAGCAACTCCAGAAGAAAGTGCTAAAATATTTTTAGATCTACTTTTAAAAGATGATAAAACTAATATGGACAAGATAGGGATGAAGGAAGAAGATTATACTGAATTTAGAAGTAGCTTTGATGATGGCATGATGATGGCCTTTGGAAATTCAGGTTTAGATGAAAGCATTCTAACAGATGATATAAAAAATTCTTTTAAGAAAGATATTATTACAGGATTAACTAAAGTGGAATATGAAGTGGTTTCTGCGTCAACAGAAAAGGACACAGCAAAAGTTCAAGTTAAAATAAAAGGGTTTGATATGAAGAAAATCACTGAAAATGGCCAGAGTGAAATAATGAAAAAAGTTACTGAAAATCCTTCAATGACTGAACAACAAATATATACAGAAGCTTTTAAGCTTATAGGGGGCAGTATGGCGTCTGGTATATTAAAAGAAGAACCACAGACAGTAACAATAACATTAACTAAAAAAGGCGGTGCTTGGTTACCGGGTGAAGATGATGTTGTAACATTAATGAAGGCAATTGCCCAATAAAGTAAAACTAAAAGCAGTAGTTAGAAGAAATTTTTCTACTGCTTTATTTATTGCTTAAAATTTATAAATAAATGTGATAAAATATAGTTGTGAAAGTTGAGCTATTTTCAATTTTTACTTTAGATCCCATTAAGTGCAGTCATTAACTTGACTGCATTTTTTATGCTCTATTGCACTTATAAGAAGAGTATGTAAAATAAATATAAAATTCACTGTTGAGTAAATACATTTAAAAGCAGTAGATTAGAAAGTTTAACTGATGCTTTTGGTTTTGAAATTATATTGCTGTTATTGCAGAAAAAATTAAAAGTATATGAATTGAGAAAGTTTTTTAGGAGAAAGTAACAGGAGTATTCCCAAAAATTATAACTGAATAGCCATAGTTAAAAGGTTTAAGAGTTTGTTCGTTTGATTGAGAATCTAGCCTTGTAAGTTCTCTCATGTATTGGTTATTATCAATGACGAAGATAATAACTCTACCGTTAGGGTCATTAATTCTAGCCGTCACAGTAGAACCTATTGGTAGATTAATATCTCGTACATTATAAATACCTTGACTTAAACTTATGGGAGCAGCACTGGTATTTTGAGCTAAATTAGTAAATGACAATAATAAAAATATAAAAAACACTATAGTAGATTTTTTCATAATATATTTCCCCTTCCATAGTATATTTAAAGCAAAATTTACTAGTGAAATAAGTTCCTTTGAAGGAGCTGAATTAAGTAATTTACTTAATAGAATTAATCATTTTAATATATTCCAACATTAGTTATGCGTAATTCATAAAAAAGTATTCAATTACTCATTAGTTTGGATAATAATTAATCACCTATATGTGAATTTATAAATAAAGCTCAAAGGACTTATATTATTTCTTTGAGCTTTATTTATAGTGATTGCAGATTGTGTTAAATTTATAATATTAGCAAACGCATAATTAATAGAGAAAGACACTATAATAAAAAGTAAGACATGATTCTAATCTAAGATAAAGAGAAGGAGGAGAATTAGATGAATGAAAATCAAATGAACCGAATACATACAGGTAAAGGATTTATTGCAGCTTTAGATCAAAGTGGTGGCAGTACTCCAAAAGCGTTACTTGAGTATGGGATTAAAGAAAATAGTTATTCTAATGAGGAGGAAATGTTTGATCAAGTACATGAAATGAGGAAGCGCATAATAAAGAGTCCAGCATTTACTTCAGAATATATTTTGGGTGCTATACTATTTGAAGACACAATGTATCGTACTATTGACAATCAATATACACCTGATTATCTTTGGAAGGAAAAAAATATTGTACCTTTCTTAAAGGTTGATAAAGGCTTAACTGAAATTGAAAATGGTGTTCAGCTTATGAAACCAATAAGTAATTTAGATGATCTTTTAAAGCAGGCAGTAGAAAAAAACATTTTTGGAACAAAAATGCGCTCAGTTATTAAGGAAGCAAATGCTAAAGGAATTAAAATGGTAGTTGATCAGCAATTTGAAATTGGTAAACAGATTGTAGAAGCAGGTCTTGTTCCTATTATTGAACCAGAAGTTGACATCCATAGCACCGATAAGGAAGAATCTGAAAAACTTTTAAAACTTGAAATTTTAGAGCAATTATCAAAACTTGATAAAGAAACAAAAGTGATGCTTAAACTTTCAATACCAACTCAAGATAATTTCTACATTGATTTAATAGATGAGCCACATGTTGTCAGAGTAGTAGCTCTGTCAGGTGGTTATAGTCAAGCAGAAGCAAACGAAAGACTCGGACGCAATAATGGATTAATTGCCAGTTTTTCAAGAGCTTTATCTCAAGGGCTCACTGCTCAGCAAACTGAAGAAGAATTTAATGCAACAATATTAAAATCAGTTAAAGAAATCTATGAAGCATCAGTGAAATAATTTATTATTATTGCATTATGATTAATCAATGTCGTAAGCTAGGTGAATATTTATTGAGGTTTGGACACTTTTCATAGTCTTAAATAATTACCTATATTTATAAAATGTCGGAATGTAGTGAAAATTAAAACAAAATAGAAATTTGTGAATTAATATGTATTGACACCATATAATAAGGTATGATATACTTCATATAACTTAGGGGAGTAGCTTATAAGCTATAGAGCCAACAACCGGCAATTAAAACTGCCTGGTTCTATACTCCAAATGGAAAGCAAGACCTTTGATACGATTTAGTTGTTACTGAATCAGATCAAAGGTCTTTTTTGTTAAATTAAAACTATAAAATCAAGATAGTGGAGGGATAAACATGGACATTTATTATATTATTTTAGTTTTACCGGCATTGGCTTTTTCGCTTTATTGTCAATTTAAAGTAAAAGGAACTTTTGACAAGTATAGCAATTATGGCAATGCTAGAGGATTTACTGGTGCAGATGTTGCAAGGAGAATTCTTGATAGAAATGGACTTTATGATGTAGCTGTAGTTCCCACAGCAGGCAGCTTAACTGATCACTATGATCCTGGAAAAAAGGTAGTGAGATTATCTGAATCAGTATATTACAGCAATTCTGTTGCAGCCATAGGTGTTGCAGCTCATGAAACTGGACATGCAATACAACATAAAGTACAATATGCACCACTTTCTATAAGAAGTGGGCTTGTACCAATTGCAAATATAGGTTCTATGGCAGGCCCATATATGGCGATTTTTGGATTAATATTTCAAATTCCTTTGCTTGCACAACTAGGCATAGTGTTTTTTACTGGGGCGGTAGCATTTTATTTTGTAACTTTACCAGTAGAATTTAATGCAAGTAAAAGAGCAATATCAGAGTTAGAATCCCAAGGAATACTTAGTTTTAATGAAATGGCTCCTGCAAAAAAAGTGCTAAATGCAGCAGCTATGACTTAT
This sequence comes from Clostridium sp. MF28, assembly GCF_002969175.1. Classification (NCBI taxonomy): domain Bacteria; kingdom Bacillati; phylum Bacillota; class Clostridia; order Eubacteriales; family Clostridiaceae; genus Clostridium; species Clostridium sp. MF28. The sequence goes on along the minus strand of NZ_CP014331.1, from coordinate 782,374 downwards.
GTTGCTTCTGCAATAACTGCTGTTGCAAGTTTGCTTCACCTTATATTTTTATTCATGGGAAGTAGTGATAGAGAATAATAAATTATCATGCATGGAGCGTGTTAAAGTCCATACAATACAGATTATTTGGTTAAGGTTGTAATTTGCTAATATTAAAGGAGGAAAGTTTATGTTTCAAAATAGAAAAGAGTCGCCTAAAAAAAATGGATTACCCAATAAAAAGGAGTTACCGAAATACATTATAGCAGCGCTTATAATTACATTAGTAATAAATATAGTTATAAATTTGATTTCTCAGTCAAATCATAAACAAATTGATTATAGTGAATTTCTTACAATGGTAAATAATAAACAAGTAGAATCAGTTGAGATTTATAGTGACAAGCTTGTTATAACACCAAAAAGTGATGAGGATGCTTCAGCTATAAATAAAAAATTATATTATACTGGCAACCTAGACTATCCTCAACTTGTAGATAAACTATATAATGCAGATGTAAAGTTTACTACCCCCGTAAAAAATACTCAGTCTCCAATTATTGGTTTTATACTTTCGTGGATTATACCTTTTGCTATATTCTATATGTTAGGTAATTGGTTCATGAAGTCTTTAAGTAATAAAATTGGAGGCGGCGGAGGAGGATTTATGTCCGTCGGAAAAAGTAATGCGAAGGTATATGTTGAAAAGACTACAGGAGTATCTTTTAAAGATGTAGCAGGTCAGGAAGAAGCTAAAGAATCTCTTAAGGAGATAGTTGATTTTCTTCACAAACCTGAAAGATATACAAAGATAGGAGCTAAGCTTCCTAAAGGCGCACTTTTAGTAGGACCTCCAGGTACAGGAAAGACATTACTTGCAAAAGCTGTGGCAGGAGAAGCAAAGGTACCATTTTTCTCACTTTCTGGGTCAGGTTTTGTAGAGATGTTTGTAGGTGTTGGAGCTTCAAGAGTAAGAGATTTGTTTGCTCAAGCTGAAAAGCAAGCACCATGTATTATTTTTATTGATGAAATTGATGCAATAGGTAAGAGTAGAGAAGGTAATATAAGTGGAAATGATGAAAGAGAACAGACCTTAAACCAGTTACTTGCTGAAATGGATGGCTTCGATTCTTCAAAGGGAGTTGTTATTCTTGCAGCCACTAATAGGCCAGAAGTCCTTGATAAAGCGCTATTAAGACCTGGACGTTTTGATCGTAGAGTTATAGTAGATAAACCAGATCTTAAGGGAAGAGAAAATATATTAAAGGTTCACTCCAAGAATATAATAATGGATGAAAGTGTTAATCTAAAAGAGATAGCACTTGCTACTGCTGGTGCTGTTGGAGCTGATCTCGCAAACATGGTTAATGAAGCTGCTTTAAGAGCTGTAAGAATGGGGAGAGATACGGTTAGGCAGGATGATTTATTTGAAGCAGTCGAAACTGTAATTGCAGGTAAAGAGAAAAAGGATAGAGTAATGACTGAGAATGAGAAAAGTCTTGTTGCATTTCACGAAGTTGGACATGCATTAGCTTCAGCGCTTCAGAAAAAGACTCAGCCAGTTCATAAGATTACAATTGTTCCAAGAACAATGGGAGCACTTGGATATACTATGCAGATGCCGGAAGAAGAAAAGTACCTTATGTCTAAAGATGAATTGCTAGAACAGATAGTTGTTCTTCTTGCAGGAAGAGCAGCTGAAGATCTTGTGTTTAATGAAATAACTACAGGTGCTTCAAATGATATTGAAAGAGCTACTAGTATTGCAAGACAAATGGTAACAATGTATGGAATGTCAGAAAAATTTGGTATGATAGGACTTGAATCAATTCAAAACAGATATCTTGACGGCAGACTAGTAAGGAATTGTTCAGATGAAATATCTGCTGAAGTTGACCGTGAGGTTATGAATATAATCAATGAATCCTACGAAAAGGCAAAAAATCTCCTAAAGGCTAATATGGAAGCTTTGGGCAAAATATCATCGCATCTAATTTTCAAGGAAACCATAATGGGTGATGAATTTATGAAAATTCTGAACTCAATCCAAATAGACGAGCCGGTTAACGTTTAAAGCTAAGAAAGTTTCTTGATAAAAATTTTTATAATATATATTACAAAAATAATTCTTTATCATGATCTTAAAAATATTGCAAGAATTTTAGCCGTAATTGTGAAATGTGCATTGTGAATTGGAACATATATTATGTTGCAAAAAATAAATATTCTTCAGAATATTAGAATATTTATTCTGAAGAATACTAGAATATATATTCTAAACCATATATATTCTTAAGAATATGCTGGAATAATGCCAATCTTAGAGAAAGGTATGTGAAATTAAAGCAAGGTGATGATAATTATTTAATAACCAGTTTAAGCTCATAAATTTCATTCAATATTCATAAGATATGATTAGTAATATTTTATAAATATAATAAATAACATAAAATCATGTTATGAAAAAATATGGGGGAAATAAAATGAGAAAGTTAATATCTGGCGCTTTAGTGGTAATTTCAGTATTAGTTTTAAGTCCAACTGGAGCTAGTGCTGAATGGAGACAAGATAATAGTGGATGGTGGTACTCAGAAGGAAATTCATATGCTAAGGGATGGAGAGACATTAATGGAAAGACGTATTATTTTGATTCAAATGGATATATGAAAACTGGATGGGTGCAAGATAATTATTATGAGACTTGGCATTATTTTTATCAAGATGGAGCTATGGCACATGGTACTGTAATTTATGGATATGAACTAGATGAAGATGGAACTTGGATTAAACCATCCAAGGAAGCTGAAGAAGCAAGAAATTTAATATTAAAAGAAGACAGTAATTATATTTCAAAAATGAATGCTGCATATGGCGCTAAGCTGACAAAAAGATATTTTGAAGGGAATATTAATAAGTTCATAGCTAACGATAAATGGAATCTACCAGTAGAGGATGTATATGTGTTTAGCCTTACAGGCTCTTATAATGATGAATACTGTGGATACATGGTTGGTAAGACAAGTAAAAATGTATATTGCGTGCCACATCAAGGAGGACTTTCAATATATCAAATAAAGAATAATGAAATAGTAAAAACTTATAAGTGGCTTGATAGCAATGGATATGATGGTAATTGGCGTAATTTAGACAAAGATAAATAATTTTAAGTAAAGTTGATTTTTTCATTAAAAAGTTTATAGATATATTTATATTATGAAAATCCAAGGTTCATTGGCCTTGGATTTTTTAGTATGTGCAATTTTATAATTCATGCTTAGAAAATATGCTAAGCATGAATTATAAATGCAATTACAAAATTATTAAATCATAAGCAAGTCATTTAATCATTCCATTAATATGTTATTGGTTATTAGATAAAACCTGTAAAACTTCATTTATATCTGGAAGTTGTTCTGATGGGTAAACTTTTATCTTCCTTTCTCTTTAAATTCTCTTAATATAGAATTCCCTAAACGATAGTTTTTATGAAAATTAAGAAGAAAAAGTATAAAAGAGTTATTTTTTCTAAAGATTATTATAGATAAAAAATACGTGAAGATTTAGAAAAATCAAAGATCATGCAAAAAGTATATAAAAATGTACCACTTACAAGTGATAACTAACCACTTACTGCTATCGTGTTTACAACGTAAAAGTCAGCAAATATAATAAAGATGTGGGGAGTGAAAATATGAAAATACGGGTTGAACTTGATAATGAAATTAAAGAAAATGAAGTTATTATTAAATGTAATGAATTAAATGAAGAGGTTAGAAATATTCAAATTGTGCTTGGTGAGCTGCTATCGCAAAAAAAGCATATAACCTTTTACAAAGGAGAAACAGAGTATTATCTTTCACTGGAAGAAATTTTGTTTTTTGAAACTGAAGAAAGCGGTATTTGTGCACATACCATTAATAATATATATAACGTAAAGTATAAGCTATATGAACTCGAGGAATTATTGCCAGGATATTTTATGAGAGTTTCAAAATCAACAATACTAAATACAAATCATATTTACTCCATAACAAAAAGTATATCATCATCAAGCAGAGTTGAATTTCAAAATACTCACAAACAGGTGTATGTCTCAAGATATTATTACAAGCCATTAAAAATTAAATTATTAGAAAAGAGGAAATAATGATGAAAAAAGAAAGAGTCTTCTGGGGAATTTTATTTATACTAGCAGGTATCTTTATGGTTATAAGTAAACTTGGATACTTCCCAGATATAAATGCATTTAGTTTAATATTAACAGTTTTCTTAGTAGTGATCATAGCAAAAAGTATACCTCATCTTAACTTTTCAGGTATTCTATTCCCAATTGCATTTATTTGTATAATCTATGCTAGACAATTAGGAATTACAGCTATTACCCCTTGGACCGTGCTTATGGCAGCACTATTTGGTAGTATCGGCCTTTCCATGATTTTTCATAAACATGTTAACTGGATTCATCATAGTCATGTTCATGAGGATTATAAATTTGAAAAAATTGACATAGAAGATGAAGGTAATATTATATTTAGAAATTCATTTGGAGCTTGTATTAAATATATAAATACAAATGAATTTGAACAAGCTGATCTTAACTGCTCATTTGGAGCTATGAAGGTGTATTTTGATAATGCAGTTATGAGTAGCGAAAATGCTATAGTAAGAGTTAATGCTTCTTTTTCAGGAGTAGAGTTATATATACCAAGAACTTGGAAGGTTGATAATAAGACTAATGTATTTTTAGGTTCTGTTGATGAAAAAAATAGGAACAATGAGAGATCGACAAATACATTAACATTAGTTGGAGATGTTAGTTTTTCGGGAGTAGAAATAATTTATATATAAATGAGAAAATGTTATAGAAAAAGTGCTAAATATCATGAGATATAGCACTTTTTTTATGATTGCACAGGAAGGCAAAGCATTCACAAAGTATTTAGTTCTTTTTTGTGTCCAAATCTGCTATCAGGATTTTTTATCTCGTTTTTAAACTAACACAATTAATCAATATATTCTTGTCTAAAAATAAATAATATATGAAATATAATAAAAATTTATTGATAAACGATAAAAGATGTGATATCTTATATATATAATTTAAAAGTGAGGTGCTTTTTATGAAACGATATTCAACGATTTTTTTAAAGATAGCTGTTATTCTTATCGGAGTTCCAGTTCTTGCTTTATGTATATTTGGGGCATTTCGATTGACTAATAATCCAATAAATCCAGACTATGCAAATATGATATATCCAATTTTAGCAGGTGTGCTTGTATCAGTTGTGCCGTTCTTTGCTGCATTATATCAGGCCTTAAAACTTTTAGGGCATATTGATAAAAATGTAGCGTTTTCTGAGTTATCTGTAAAGGCATTAAAGAATATAAAATACTGTGCAGTTATAATATCTGCATTATATGTGGTAGTGCTTCCGTTTGTTTACTTGTTAGCGGAGAAAGATGATGCCCCAGGTCTCATAATAATTGGAATGACACCTATTTTTGCTTCATTGGTAATCGCAGTTTTCTCTGCTGTTCTTCAAAGGCTCTTAAAAGAAGCTATAGACATAAAATCAGAAAATGATTTAACAGTGTAAGGCGTAAAGATTAATAATCTTAATGTACAGAATGAAGAATGCAGGAGGAAAATAATATGGCGATTATAATTAATATTGATGTTATGCTAGCTAAAAGAAAAATGAGTGTGACGGAGCTTACTGAGAGAGTTGGAATAACAATGGCTAATCTTTCTATACTCAAAAATGGCAAGGCAAAAGCTATTAGATTTTCAACTTTAGAGGCAATATGCAAAGCCCTAGATTGTCAGCCAGGCGATATATTAGAGTATAGAAGTGATGTGGATACTTAAAAATAAGATAAATATAACTAGGTTTTCATCTTGTAAAAGAAAGATAATTTATAATTTGTAGATTCTTTTTTTAGCAGAGTTCTATAGAGTATGAGTAAGATTACATATTTTATTCTAATAATAGTTTATGTTCAATATGTTAAGAATGATAATTTTAGCCAATAAGCATAATACTTTGAAATTAATAATTTGAGGGGAAATACTATGAAGATTAAGTTAATTCAACCTGCAATGCTTCCAAGGCCTATGGATACAAAATTAAAGACAAGAATGTCTCCTTCATTAGCTCTACTCACAATAGCAAATCTTACGCCTAAAGAACATGAGATTATTATTGAAAATGAAAATGTTGATAAGATAGATTTTGATGAAGATGTTGATTTAGTTGCAATAACTGTTACTGTAGATGTTATGAATAGGGCGGCAGAAATATCAAAGGAATTCCAAAAACGTGGAGTAAAAGTAATTGCAGGAGGTATACATATAACAGCAGATCCAGAAGGAGCTGCAAACAGCTTTGATGCAATAATTATAGGAATGGCTGAGAGGGTTTGGAAGAAGGTTCTTAAGGATATAGAAAATAATTCAATTAAAAAAATATATTATGATATGGAAAATATTAATGGAAATGAAATAGTATCTCCTGATTATGGCATGATAGATAATAAGAAATATTTATATACTAATATAATCAGTACAAGCAGAGGATGCCCTTTTAAATGTGATTTTTGCTATAATAGCTGCACTAATTCCATTAAAACTTATATTAATAGGCCTATAGAGGATGTAATTGAAGACATTAAAGTACTAAAAACAAAACATATTATGTTTATTGATGATAATTTTATTGGAAATCCCAAATGGACTAAGGAATTATTAAAAGAAATGAAACCTCTAAAGTTGAAATGGAATGCAGCAGTTACGTCTAATATAGTGGACATGCCTGATGTATTAGATGAGATGAAAGAATCAGGATGTCAAAGCCTTTTTATAGGGTTTGAAAGTATAAATAGTAAGTCAATAGAGAGCGTACATAAAACTCAAAACAGTGTAAGTAGATATGAGAAGCTTGTTGATGAAATTCATAAAAGAGGGATAATGATAAATGCAAGCTTTGTTTTTGGATTAGATGAAGATGATGCAGAAATATTTAAGAGTACATTGGAGTGGATAGTTAAAAATAAAATAGAGACAGTAACGTCTCATATAATGACTCCTTATCCAGGCACAAAGTTATACGCATCATTATTAAAGGAAAATAGAATAGTAGATCATAATTTATCTAATTATAATACTTCCCATGTTGTATACAAACCAAAGAATATGACAGCAGAAGAATTATATGACGGCTATCTATGGATATATAAAGAAGTGTATACGCTTAAGAATATAATTAAGAGACTTCCTAAATCTAAAAAACAATGGATTCCATTTTTAGCTTTTAATTTGCTTTATAGAAAGTTTGGAAAGCTAACTGAGTTGGTATGTAACATAGTTTCATTTGAAGTTATAGGAAGGTTATCAAGATGGGTTGCTTATAGAATAAAGTAAGTGGCAAACTTTGAAAGTAAATGCCTTTACTTTATTGCACGTGTAGTAATTTGTAACTTTATAATTGTTTTAACATGATATTTTATAAGTTATAATTAGAGTAAGTTCATATGATGAATAAATAATGTAATATTTTTTGTTTTTATTATCATTTTTTTAAGTATATTTTTATTAATTTATAATAAATTAATAAATAGAAAATCAAATAATTAGAAGGGAGTCTATATAAGTAATGAAAAAACGAAAAATATTTAAGGTTTAAGGAGGACAGTTTATGAGAGGGTATTATGAGAAAACGCCAGAAGAGTCACTGGAAATGTTAGGAGTTACTAGAAATGGCTTAAATGATGAAGAAATTACAAAAAGACGAGAGAAATATGGTTTTAATGAATTAGAGGAAGCAGCAAGGAAAAGTCCATTTCAGGTTTTTCTTGAGCAGTTTAAGGACTTTTTAGTAATTATATTATTAGGAGCAGCAATCATTTCAGCTTTTCTTGGAAAGCTTGAAAGTACCATTGTTATAATGGTTGTAGTTATTATCAATTCAATACTTGGCACAATACAACATATTAAAGCAGAACAATCATTAAAGGGACTTAAGGCCCTTTCATCACCTGTAGCAAAGGTTTTTAGAAATGGTCAAAAGATTGAGATTCCTTCAAGAGAACTTTTAGTAGGAGATATTTTATATCTTGATGCTGGAGATTATGTTAGTGCAGATGGTAGAATTCTTGAAAGTTTTAGTCTTCAAGTGAATGAGAGTTCTTTAACAGGTGAGTCAGAAAGTGTTTTAAAATTTATAGATGTAATAAATAAAGATGATGTATCTATTGGTGACAGAAAAAACATGGTATTTTCCGGAAGCTTTGTAACTTACGGAAGAGGAGTTGTTTTAGTTACAAGTATAGGGATGAATACCGAAATTGGGAAAATAGCGAACTTGTTAGAAAGTGCAAAGGAAAAGAAAACACCGCTTCAAGTTGGTTTAGATAACTTCGGTAAAAAACTTGCTTTTGTCATTTTAATAATTTCAGCAATTATTTTTGGTTTAGATATATTTAGAGGGCGTAATATTATAGATTCTTTTATGTTTGCAGTATCTTTAGCGGTGGCAGCTATACCAGAAGCGCTAAGTTCAATAGTAACAATTGTTCTTGCACTTGGAACTCAAAAGATGGCTAAGAAAAATGCAATTGTAAGAAAACTTCATGCTGTTGAAAGTCTTGGAAGTATATCGGTTATATGTTCAGATAAAACAGGGACTTTAACACAAAACAAAATGACAGTACAGAAAGTTTTTGTTGATGGTAAAGTACTTGATCATGATAGTTTGGATCATGATAAGACTTTAGAGAAAAATTTAGTTTTAATGGCATTATTGTGTAATGATGCTGTTACAGTAGAAAATAAGGAAATTGGTGATCCAACTGAAGTTGCATTAGTTAATCTAGGTGAAGTATATGAACTAGATGAATTGATCATAAGAGATCAATATCCAAGACTTGGAGAAGTACCTTTTGATTCAGATAGAAAATTAATGAGTACTATTCACCAGTTTAATGATAAATACATAATGTTAACTAAAGGTGCATTAGATGTACTTTTATCAAGAACAGTAAAAGTTGAAACTTCAGAAGGAATAATGGATTTTACAGAAGAGCACAAAAAAGAAATTGAAGAGATAAATAGAAAATTTTCAATGGATGGGCTTAGAGTTTTGTCTTTTGCTTATAAGGAGATTTCAGAAGGAAAAGAAATTACTCTTGAAGATGAATATGATTTAATATTTGTTGGTCTTATAGCTATGATGGATCCACCAAGAAATGAATCGAAAGAAGCTGTTGAAAAATGCATTAAAGCAGGAATAAAACCTGTAATGATAACTGGTGATCATAAAATTACTGCATCTGCTATAGCTAAGCAAATAGGAATACTTAAAGATGAATCAGAGGCAATGGAAGGGTTTGAATTGGAGAAAATTAGTGATGAAGAGTTAAAAAACAAAGTAGATAAGACTTCAGTTTATGCTAGAGTATCTCCAGAACATAAAATCAGAATAGTAAGAGCATGGCAGGAAAAAGGAAATATTGTTGCAATGACCGGAGATGGTGTAAATGATGCCCCAGCTTTAAAGCAGGCGGATATAGGAATTGCAATGGGAATAACGGGGACAGAAGTTGCTAAAGATGCTGCTTCAATTGTACTTGCTGATGACAATTTTTCAACTATAGTAAAATCTATCTCAAATGGGAGAAGCATATATGCAAATATTAAAAATTCAATTAAATTTCTCTTATCAGGTAATACTGCAGGAATATTATCAGTATTGTATGCGTCAATAGGAGCATTACCAATACCTTTTGCAGCAGTTCACCTATTGTTTATTAATTTGGTTACAGATAGCTTACCAGCAATAGCAATAGGACTTGAGCCTCATAATGAGAATATAATGAAAGAAAAACCAAGAAATATAAATGTTCCAATACTTAATAAATCTTTTGCAATTGAAGTTATAATGGAAGGGTTGCTTATTGCAATAGTTACTATGGCGGCTTTTCACATAGGATTATATACAGGTGGTGCTGAGGTTGCAAGTACAATGGCTTTTGCAACTTTATGTTTATCAAGGCTGCTTCATGGATTTAATTGTAGATCTAAAGAATCGATTTTTAAAATAGGATTATTTACAAACAAAACTATATGGATTGCAGCAATAATTGGCTATTTGCTATTACTATTAGTTCTGACTTTTAGACCTTTAAGTGGAATCTTTGAAGTTAGTGCATTAAATTCAATGGAATTTAGTTATATTTATGGATTATCAGTTATCCCACTTATTATAGTTCAAATTTATAAATTATTATTTGTTAGAGATAAAGCATAAAAATGTTAAATTTATAGTTTAACTGTTTTGGATATCTAAGATATTATTATTTATATTCAATCAATTAGTTTAGGAGGTGGGAAGCTCTAATTTAGAGTATTCTCATCTTTTTTTATTGTCTAGGAAAGTATAGAATTTTTTGATTTTGAAAGCCAGTGATACCAATGGCTATAAGGATATTGGCCTGTAAAAAATGGTATAAAGAAAGAGCGTGGCGCAGCCACTTTTGTTCTAATTAGGAACATGCCTTGCATATTGATGCATTAAATATTAATGCATTAAGTTTTCGTTTTAGGTTATATATAAGATAGAAAGGTGGAAAAGCAAGTATGAAGAATAAAATTCTAAATCCATTTATATACTTTTTTAAAAATGAATCTTCAAGTGGCATAATATTATTAATTTCTGCACTTTTGGCAATGATAATCGCAAATTCTAAATTTGCGTCAATATATGAGAATACATTACATACTTATATAGCCATAGGATATATGAATCTTTCTTTGTCGATGTCAGTTCTTCATTGGATCAATGATGGATTAATGGCTATATTCTTCTTAGTTGTTGGTATGGAGATAAAGAGGGAAGTTGTGTTTGGAGAACTTAAATCTTTTAATAAGACAATACTTCCAATATCAGCGGCAGTAGGAGGGATGATTGTACCAGCAATTATATACGCTTTAGTTAATTATAAAGCAGTGACAATTTCCGGATGGGGAATACCAATGGCAACAGACATTGCATTTGCGTTAGGCATTCTTTCGTTAGTAGCTAAAAATGCACCAAAAGGAATAGTAGTTTTTCTTACAGCGTTAGCAATAGTTGATGATCTAGGAGCTATTATAGTAATAGCGATATTCTATAGCAATCAAATTTCATGGCTTTCACTTGCCATAGGCTTGATAATTTTTGCAATACTTCTAATAGCTAATAAATTACAAGTTAAATATAAATCATTTTACATTATTATGGGGTTAGTCTTATGGATTTTTATTTTGAAATCAGGTATACATGCAACAATTGCTGGAGTTTTACTTGGGATAGCATTACCTACGGGAAAAAATGTTAACGAGTTTAAAACATCAGTTTTATATAAATTTGAACATGCGTTAACACCTGTATCCAGCTTTATTATTATGCCGATATTCTCCATTGCAAATTCTGGCGTGGTGATTAGTGTGGATAATTTATCAAATATAATATTTTCACCAGTTAGTCTAGGAATTATAGCTGGGCTTTTTGTTGGTAAACAAGTTGGAATATTTGGGATTTCGTATATTTTAGTAAAATTAAAGTGGGCTGAGTTACCATCTAATGTGACTAAAAGACATTTATATGGTGCGAGTATTCTTGCAGGCATTGGATTCACGATGTCGTTATTTATATCTTCTTTATCATTTACTGATGAAGGGACATTATCTTTGGCTAAGATGAGTGTTATGATTGTTTCAATCTTATCTGCTATATTTGGTGCAATAATTTTTAAATTAATAAACTTAAAGGATAACTATAAAGAGGAGAAGATTACAAATTAAATTACATTAAAATAAAGTGAAACTTAAGCTTCAGATAAGATTCTTTATTACAAAATTGAAGCTATTGTTTCACTTAAATTGTTTCTATTTTAAATAAATATCAAAATTAATTTTTTTTACCAATCAAGGTTTCAAACTTATTTAGGTCTTTATTAGAGCCAAGAGCTACTAAAATATCTGTACGTTTAATAATATAATTTGCAGAAGGAGAAACATCTATGCTTTTATCGTTTTTTATTGCAACTATATTTATACCGTATTTACCTCTTATCTCAATATCTCTTATAGATTTGTTAAGCCATTCATCCAGTGGTTCAAGCTCTATCATGCTATAGTCTGAAGGCAGCTCTATATAGTCTAGTATATTAGAAGATACCAAATGATGAGCTACTCTAATTCCCATATCTTGTTCAGGTAAAATGACTCTGTCTGCTCCAATCTTATATAGAATTTTAGCATGTAAGTCACTAGTAGCTTTTCCTACTATATATTTAACTCCCATTTCTTTAACTAATAGGGTTACCATAGTACTAGCTTGAATATTAGTTCCAATTGTTACTATTGCTACATCAAAGTTTCTAAGACCTAAAGTTTTTAATACATTTTCATCGGTTGCATCCAATTGAATAGCATGAGTAACATTATCTGCGATTTCTTGAATTCTATCTTCATTAATATCAATAGCCAATACATGTTGACCTAAATTATATAATGTTGTAGCTATTGAAGTGCCAAATCTTCCAAGTCCAATTATAACAAAATGCTTATTTTTCAAGTTATGACCTCCTATCCAATTAATATTTTTCCTTCAGGATATTTAAGTTTATTTTTTTTCTTTTTATTAATAACAGCTAATAGGACTGTTAAAGGACCAACTCTGCCAAGATACATAGTTATAATAAGAGTTACTTTAGAAATAGAACCTATATTTTGAGTGACTCCAGTAGTCAGTCCAACAGTTGCAAAAGCTGATGTAGCTTCATACAGTAAATTTATGAAAAGTTCCTTTGGTTCCGTAATAGTAAGAATTATAGTTACTATTAACACTAATATCGTAGCAATAGATAATAGAGTAAAAGCTTTATATACAGTTCCCTTGGAAAATCTTCTGCCAAATACTTCAGTGTCCTCTCTTCCATTTAGCACTGACACTAAAGTAAATAGAAGTACACCAAAAGTAGTTACCTTAAGTCCTCCAGCTGTTGAACCAGACGCGCCGCCAATAAACATTAATATAATAGTTATAAATTTACCAGCCATAGTCATTCTATCAGTTGAAATACTATTGAATCCTGCAGTTCTTGGGGTAACAGAAGCAAAAAAAGCATTAAGAACTTTATCTCTAAAATTCATGGCTCCAAGAGTTTTTTGATTTTCATACTCAATAAAAAATATAAGTAAAAAACCAAAAATAATTAAAGCTACTGTTATGTAAAGTACAATTTTTGAATGAATCGAAAGTTTTCTGTTTTTTTTATAATTATATATTTCAAGTGAAACGGTAAATCCAAGCCCGCCAATAATTATAAGTGCACTTATAGTTAATAAAACAATAGGGTTGCTAGAATAACTAACTAAACTAGTATAATTTCCAAATAAATCAAAGCCAGCATTGCAAAATGCAGATATTGAATGGAATATGCTGTAGAATATTCCGACTTTTAATCCAAACTGTTGTATAAATTGTGTTGATAATAATACTGCACCTAGGCTTTGTATAATTATTGTGAACCCCAAAATATATTTAACCATCTTTACAAGCCCCTGTATGCTAAAAGTATTCATTGATTCCTGCATTATAAGTCTATCTTTAAGAGTAATCTTTTTTCCTAAAATTATTGCTATAAAAACAGTAAAAGACATGAATCCAAGGCCACCAGTTTCAATTAAAAGCATTATTACTATTTTGCCGAAAATACTCCAATAAGTGCCTGTATCTAAAGTTACAAGTCCTGTAACGCATACAGCTGAAGTTGATGTAAATAGTGAATCTAGAAAATTAGTATATTCGTTATTTGCTGATGAAATTGGTAAACTAAGTAGGATCGCACCAATTGAAATAACTAGCACGAAGCCTATTGCGAGTATTTGAACAGCACTAAGTTTTGGCTTTTTCATTAAAGCTTCTGTCATGTGTACCTCCTTAAGATTAATAAACTTGTAATTTATTATATATATATATTTCCCCATATTCATATTGGAAATATACAAAAATCTTTTTATTCTCTAGGAATTTATATTGAAGCCAATAAGATAAATATCCGATTTTGTAGTCATATATGCTAAGTATTTATTTGTATTTTAGCATTTTCTGAGTTTATTTCAATGTAATTATTTGTAATGTTAATAATATTAGGATTGAAATTTGACAGAAATATTATCGAAATATGATAGTGTTATCAAACGTTGAATAATGATAAGATTTTTATGGATAATTAGAGCCTTATTTCAAAATATTTACGTATTCTATCTATTAATGTATACTTGTATTGAGTACATATTAGATAATATTTTGCTATGAGGGAGTGATAATATGAGTAAATATAGAAGTTCGTACTGTAAAATTTTCATCAACACTGATGAAGAAAAAGAAGTTATATTGAATTTAATTGAAAAAATAACAATGGGTAGTAAAAAAAGATGGACAATCATCTCAGATTTAATGAAAATAGAATTGATAAACAATGAAGATTTTAGTGAAGAAAAAAGTGTTAAAGAAGAAGACGGTTTTCTATACTCAAAATATTATCTTGGTATTGAGCCTGGAGAAGGTATAAAGGAAGAACAGTATATTACAGGAGTAATAATCTTGCTGGAAAATCTAAGATCATCAGGATACAAGGTAGTTGCTTCCTGTGATTTTCAAAATGAACTTTCCAAATAAAGATATATGTAAATTAATTTAATTAGTTCTTTTAGTAAAATTGAAAGAGATAGCAGACATATCAGGTTAATGATAATAATGCTCTCTCTTTATTTATTGAAAATAGGAAATCGTATTTTAATTATTGACACAATTTTTGAAAAACATACATTGTAAAAGCCTATTTTATGATAGCAAGCTTAATTAGAGTTTGAGTTTTTTTGAATGGAAGACTATAAATAAAACTAGCTGATTGTAGCATGTCCAATGTTTTTAGGTAAAAATATTACTTCGATTACTGGATATAACATCAATAGACCAAGGAAAACAAAGCCTAATTTATAAGAGATAGTAATTGAAAAGAAAATCTGTAGTAAATTAACAACAACTGTAATAATTGATATACCCATTCCTTGTGCTAATGTTGAAACTACAGCATTCAAAGTATTTGCACTATTCCTATCTTGAGGGGCTATTTCAGAAAAGCTTAGTCCATTGTAAGCAGTTAAGGCTAATGAACGTCCTACACCTGAAACTAGCGCAAGAAACATTATCCAAGCAGGAAAAGTATTAATTTGAATGAATGCTAAACCAATTGATGTAACAAACACCATTCCAAATGATGATAATAGTGCACCGCGATAGCCTAATTTACGAATAATTATATTTGTAAAAGGTTTAATTCCAATGTTTCCAACAAAAATAAATAGCACATAACTACCTGCTTTTACTGCTGACCATTGAAAGACTGTTTGTAAAAAAATTGTTAATATGTACGGTAATGCTCCAACACATAGCCATAGAACAGATCCACTTGTCTGGAATATTCTAAAAGAAGTTATTTTTAGCGAATCAAGTGAAAATAGTGGATTATCTGATTTTTTTAAGTGCTTGAAAACTATAAATCCAAGTATTATTCCTAAAATTACTAATCCTAGCGCGCTAAACCAATAATCTTTTCCGTGAGTGGCTATTTCTGCTCCAACTAAAATTATGCCAGATGAAAGTGCAATTTCTATAAATCCTATAAGATCAAATGAAGTTTTATTCTTTACTTTATCAATATCAATTAATTTTGCTCCTATTAATGCTGTAATTAAACCTATTGGTACATTAATTAAAAAAATCCATTGCCAGTTCCAGTAGGTAACAATAAATCCACCAACTAAAGGTGCTATTGCTGGTGCGATGAGTGCTGGCCAAATCAAGTAACTAATCATTTTTAATAGCTGTGAAGCTGGTGTTTTTTCTAACACAATCAGTCTTGCGGTAGGTGTCATCAATGCACCAGAAATTCCTTGTATAATTCTCATTATCAAAAGGAAAGAGAAATTAGGCGCTAGTGCACTGCTTAAGGAACTAATGGTAAAGAGGATGACAGCAATAATCCAAATTTTCTTTTTCCCAAATTGATTAGCCATCCATCCACTTAAGGGAATAAAAATCGCAACTGTGATCAAATACACACTAACGAGTAAAGCAATTGTTGATGAACCCGTATGAAAATATTGGCCCATTTTAGGTAGTGCAGTTGTTACAATTGTTCCATCTAAAATCTCCATAAAGAGACTAGCAGCCATTAATAAGGCTATTTTTATTTCTTTTGTCATTCTCATCACCATTCTTTCTTCAGTTCATGTTTAAACTCTTTAATCCAATCAATTGCAACATTTGCCTGCTGTAGTCGCAATTCAAACCTTTTACTTGCATACCAGTGATCTTTTGAATTTTCCTCAGCTAATTTTTTTAGTGCAAATTGCGTATCTTCAATTATCTCTCTTTGTTCTTGATCGAATTGATCCAATAGTTGCATTTGTTCGTCTAGTGTAAGGTGCTGCATTACATCAAGTTTAATTAAATATATATCAGCAGTATGGGCTCCACTTGGAACAGGCATGTTCATTAGCACAAAAAAACGTTCTTTTCCTTTTTCCGTAATTGTAGCCATTTTCTTATTTTTTCCGTGTGATTCTACGTTAGTTATATCTAAAAAACCATCATTCTCTAATTTTTCAAGCAATGGATAAATTACTCCATAGCTGACTTTACGATGACGTCCTAAAGAAGCTTGTAAGGCATTACGTAGATCATAACCACTTTGTGGTTCTTCCATTAATTCACCTAAAATAAAAAGTTCATTCATTATTTTTATTTCCTCCAATATATCTTTTAGATATATCAAATATATATCTAAAAGATATATATTGCAAGTTATTTGTATAAAAAACTTTTGAAATCAGAAAAAATTATTGAAAAATGAAATTTTGGAGTTGTTTAGTAGGATATTAATACTATTTAAGCAATAGATAATGTGTTTTTGTTATTCAATACAAGGTAATGATAATCATTGTCAAATACAATTTGCAGTGATATACTTAAAATAAATAAATTTACATTAATTAAAGGAAGGTGTTTTTATGGCAACATATATATTAAGTGGAATAATACTTTTGATTATAGTTTTTTCAGTTAGGAGCTTTATAGAAAAATTAAGATTTGGATGCTGTGGGGGAACTATAGAAAAGAGTACAAAGAGAAAGAAGATAAACAAAAAGGAGTTATCAGAGTATCAGATATCAAAGACTATATATATTGAAGGTATGACATGTGGAAATTGTGCTAATCATGTTGAAAATGCCCTTAATAGTTTGGACAATGTATATGCAAAGGTTGATTTAAAGAAGAACTTAGCAAATGTCAGAATGAAAATAGATATGAGTGAAGAAATACTAAAAGGTTCAATAAATAAGGCTGGATACAGTGTAAAATACATAGATTAAAATTAATATGAAGTTTGCAACAAGATAAGGGGACAAGTTAATATTTAATATAGAACACTTACAGAAATGTAGGTGCTTTTTTGATATAAAAACTTGAAATAAGATAGGTACAATATGGTAGATGAATTTATTTGAAGCACTAGTTCTCGTAAAATGATTGATAAATAAAATTACAATATAGAAATAATTGCGTCTTATAGAACAATAAACGTAACTGATGATACATACTATTTTTCAGTATTATGATATTATATTTTCCAAAAGATAGGATAGGAGAATTTTTATGACAAGATATGAAAAGCAGAGAAATTTTTTGAAATCTAATTTTAACGAATTCAAAAATATAAAAACTGATAAAATGAAAGGTATACCTCAGCCAGATAGTATAAAATCTTATGATTCACAATCTAAAATTGTTGTTTTACCAAGGGTAAGTGAAGAAACTGTAACGAATTCTAATATTTATAAGTGCATAGGTAATAGAAGAAGTACAAGGCTTTATGCTGAAAGGTCTATGAATCTTGAAGAATTGTCATATCTGTTATGGGCTACTCAAGGAATTACTGAAACTAATAAAGCTGGTTTAACTTTAAGAACAGTTCCTTGTAGTGGGGCAACGCATTCTTTTGAAACATATTTATTTATTATGAATGTTGATGGGATACAAAAAGGTATTTATAGATATCTACCAGTGGAGCATAAACTTTTATTCATGTTTGAATTAGATGAAATTGACAATAAAATAGATGAAATTACTTTAGAGCAGCCTTTTGTACCTAACTTTGCAAAGAAAGCTGCTGTGTTATTTGCTTGGAGCACGACTCCATATCGTTCAGAATGGAAGTTTGATATTACGGCGCATAAAAAGATTTTAATAGATGTTGGCCATGTATGCCAAAATCTTTATTTAGCAAGTGAATCGATTAAAGCGGGAGCATGTGCTATAGGTATTTATGATCAAAAGATGATAGATACACTTTTGGGGCTAGATGGAGATGAAGAATTTATTATATATCTTGCAGCTGTTGGAAAAAAGAAAGAATAAAAAGTTAAACCAGTGAGACATAAATGATATATCTCACTGGTTTTGTTTTAATTAGGTTTTTATATGTTTTCTGTGATTTTACTAATTCCTACTCTTGCGATAAATTCATTAAAAGTCTCATTCTCCAACTTGCTTTTTTCAAAGAAAGTTACTATTTTCTCAAGAACTATATGAACCTCAGTAGAGTTTACACGGTAGTTTAGATTTTCTGCAAACTGCCCGCCATTGTTTAATGTACCACCAAGCCATATGGTAAAGGCTTCCTCACAGCTATCTTCAGTTTTTATTAATGCACCTTGGAGGCTGATATCAGCTATATGTTTTTGTCCACAAGAATTAGGACAACCTGTAAAATGGATACGCAACGGTGTATCTAGTTTAATTTTAGAATCAAGATATTCGATCACTTCTTTAGCACGTTTTTTTGTTTCAACAATAGCTAAATTGCAGAATTCTTTACCCGTACAAGAAACTGTGTATCCTGTAAAAATACTTGGATTTGGAGAAAGTTGTTTAAATACATCTTTTTTTAATAGAGAAGGTATCTCTTCATCACTTATACCTGTAATAATTAAATTTTGTGATAGTGTAGTTCTAATTTTTCTATCTCCGTATTTTTCTGAAATATCGGCAAGTTCTAAAAGTTGATCACAAGTGATTTCTCCAAGTGGTAAACTAACACCAATATAGCTTTTGCCATCTTCATTTTGGGAATGTACTCCAAAATAATAAGATGCATTCCATGAAGCTAATTTATCATCACCTGAGCTTGGCATATCCCCAGTGAATTCTAATAATTTATTCTTGAATTTTTCTGCGCCCCAGTCAGCTACTAAAAATTTTAAGCGGGCACGAGTACGTTTTTCCCTATATCCATAATCTCTAAAAATAGTACATACACCTTCAGCAACCTTTAGCACATCTTCTGGTTTAACAAATATATCTAGTTTTTGTGCTAAATGAGGGCTTGCTGAAAGTCCTCCTCCAACCCATACGTGGAAACCAATTACGTCCTGATTATCAATTTTTTTTGTTGCTGGAGTAAAGGCAAGATCATTAATTTGTGCATGAGCTGCATTATGTATACTAGCTGATATTGATATTTTAAATTTTCTTGGTAGATTAGAAAAATCCTTGTTTAATAAGAAGAAATTATTAACTTGTTCTACAAGTTCAGTTGTATCCATAAGTTCATCTTTATCAATTCCAGCAAGAGGATTTCCAACTATCGTTCTAGGGCAATCGCCACAAGCCTCAAAAGGACTTAGGCCACAAGCTTCTAATCTTTCATAAATAGAAGGTAAATCTTCTACCTGAACCCAGTGAAGCTGTATAGCTCCTCTTGTAGAGACGTTTGCAATTCCACGTCCATAATCTTTAGCAATCCCTGCTAAAACTTTTGCTTGCTCTGAAGTCATTATTCCAGAATTAATACGAACTCTCATCATAAAGTATCCCTCTCTTGGCTTTTGTTCGTAAACGCCAGCCCATTTAAATCTATTCATATCTTTAGGCGTTATTGAATCATAACCTTCCTTCGAGTATTTGTCAATTATAGTTTCAATTACATCTAAGCCATCCTTTTCAAGTTTTATAATTTCTACGTCATTTAGTCTTTGATTTTTAGCCCAAATAGCTTCGTAAGACATATAGCTCCCTCCTTATCTTATTGCTCATTTTTAATATATCTGTATCCTTTGTTTATTCCATCCCCAAAATATAAAAGGTTATCAAATTTTGAAATATTTAATCTGTTTTCATCATCTAAATATTCCTTTGAAATAAGCCTGCCCTTTATAATTCCAAGAATATTAGTAATACCTGCATAGGCATCTTTTTCGATAACATCTGTTAAAGTACATTCTATAGTAATTGGGCATTCTTCAATGATTGGTGCGTTTACAATTTTAGATTTAGAATAAGTTAATTTGGTAGCGTCAAACTTTTGAACTTCATGACCAGATTTAGTTCCGCAAAAGCTAATTTCTTTCCTAAGTGAACTGTCAGGGATATTAATTACAAAATCACGAACTTCTTTAATTTGATTAATTGCATATCCTTTGCTACTAAATCCAAGAACTACCATATCTTTAAGGCTATAGGAAGATGAAAGAGTAGTTACATTTGGAAGACCATTTTTATCAAAAAAACTTATAAGAATTACAGGAAATCCGTAATACATTTTTTCATAGTTAACATTTATTTTTTCCATTTCTATATTCCTCCTAAAAACTTTGTTTATATAACTTTATAACATAAATGATAATGGTGCCGTGATATAAATCACTTAACTATTAACTAAAGAGGCCATTTTATAACTTTGAATATCTATAGCAACATCAAGACTAACGGATAATAGAACGAGAACAGGCTAACTTCAAGAGATGACTTTTCTGCATTATAAGCTGAAACAGTTGTAACAAAACTTACAACAACTAAATAAGAATATTTTACAACCTATAGATTTACAATTACTGAAAATTTAGCGAAATATGATTTAAATCACATTCTTTTTGAATATTTTAGCTTAAAATTGTATTAAGAAACAGAGTTGATCAATTGGTACTAGAAGTTTCCATCTAGCTAAGGGCATGAACGAAGAAGCAGGATATAAAAATAATACAATATATAATTTAAGAAAAATCGATATATTTGAAAGAATTTAGGAGTGAGCTGAATGAACCTATTTAGAAATAAGAAAATTAAAGATTTAGAAAATAAGCAATCAATTGATGGTGAAGAAACTATAATAAAGGCAAAAAAGTTGCACGATGATACTAGTAATTTTCTTCAGAAAACGAGTGGATTATTAGCGGGGATTGTAAAACAACATCATAGAGTAGATGATCAACATGACGTTTTAGGAAAGCTTGCTGATAAAGTAAAGGTACATATGAATGCGATTTCTAGTTTGACAGAAAATACTAATGACTTGACAGATAAATTATATCTTGAAGGGAATAATCTTATCGAAATTACAAAAGATACGGTTAATAAATCATATGAAGGCAAAAGTGCTATTGAGGAAATTGTCAAAGTAGTAAGATTTCTAGAAGATGAGAATAGGAATAATACTGAAAATATAAATGAATTGGCAAGACGGTTTAGTAAAGTTAATGAGGTTGTAAAGCTAATAACCAATATAGCAAATCAAACTAATTTACTGGCTTTAAATGCTGCAATAGAAGCAGCAAGGGCTGGAGAACAAGGGAAAGGATTTGCAATAGTTGCGGGTGAAATAAGAAATCTAGCAGAAATGACTAAGCAAAGTACTAAGGATATTTCGGCGTTAATTGGTAATATAGAAGATGAAACAAATATTGTTATAAATAATTCAGATAAATCTAAAGAAGTTATTGCTAAAGGGGTTAATGCATCAGTGAATGCGGCAGAAAAGATAGAAGAAAGCTTATCTTCTATAGGAAAAGTTGAGAAGGAAGTAAGGAAAGTAATAGAAATTTTAACAAATCAAAAACAACATATCGAAAATATGAATAAAGAAATAATAAATGTGGATGAAATTTTAAGAGTAACATCAAAAACTATAACAAATCACATAGAAGAGGCAAGTATTGTAGATAGGCAATTAGAAGAAATGAAAATGCAATTAGAATCTTATAGTTAAGAAAGGAATTTCATAGTATTTTTTTATATCATTTAGTAACTTCTGGAATTTTGTTCTTACTTTATAAGTTATACAAAAACGTAAATTTAATATAATAAGCTAAAGAATAAAAATATATGAACATTATTATACTACTAGACATATTTTATATTATAAAGATTTGCTCTCTAGTAATGAAATATTAAAGCTAAAAGAATATTAGAATAAAATTAATATTAATCAGGAGTGTGAATGTATTATGGCAAATTCATTAGTGTCTCCAAGAAGAATAACTGTTGAGGCAGGCGAAACTTTTTGTGTTAGAATCCGTTCAGTAAGTGAAGGATCCACAGGATATCATTGGGAACTTGTTTATGATATTCCTAATAATATAGAGTTTTTAAGTCAGGAATGGATACCAGATAGTAATGCAATTGGTAGTCCTGGAACAGCTGTATTTAAATTTAAAGCACTTTATTCAGAGAAAGCTTCTCAAAAATTAGTATTTGTTCAGATAGCACCTGATAGTACAATTGCCGATTCACTATCAGTAAGTGTACGTGTTATTCCAAGAAACGCTAATTGTTAATAATACTAGAGGTTATATCATAATAAATTTGATATAGCCTCTTCTTTTTATGTATTATGTTTAGTATAATTAAAAAAATGAATATTACGCAATAAAATTGACTCATAGTGCGTAGAAAAACGAGTACCTCAAAACAATTAGAAATTATCTTGAGACACCCATGTTAATTTAATATTAATGGAATTTGTTTATAAAATATATTAGCTTAATCCCATACCTTTTCTTTTTGCAATAATATGGGCTTCAATATTTTCAGCTACTTCAATAGGATTATCACCTAAAGCTATTTTACCACCAGTTACATCTTTTGCTTTTTCAGTCAAAAGTTCAACTAATTGAGGAGCACCGGTCATAAAAGGAGTAGGAGATAAATGAGTATAAGTACCATAAGCTAGTGCAAAAATTCCATCTATAGTTGCTTTTTGTTCCATCCATTCTGGAGCAGTAACAGCTATTGGAAGATCAGCTACATCAACATCTAAGTGATCTGCAAGAGCAGTAACTAACATTGAAATTCTTCCAGTATCTGTACAAGTACCAAAGCTTAATACTGGAGGTATTTTTAGCAAGTTACACACTTCTTTTAAACCTTCTCCAGCCATTTCATTTGCAGCTTCCACAGTACATAGTCCAGCTACTTCAAGAGCATGGTTTCCGCATCCGCCACTAACTACTAATATATCGCGTTTTATAAGTTCTTTTGTAAGGTTTATAGTCATAGAATCTTGAGGACCGTTTCTTAGAGTTGAGCAATTTGCAAGAGCTACAACTCCTTTAATTTTTCCAGCAGCTATTACATCTACTAATGGGTCAAGTTTGTTTCCAAGAGCACCTAAAACAGCTTCAGTTGAAAAACCAGCTATAGCTTTTTGAGTTTTCTTTGGAACTAATGGTTCAATTTTTCTTTCTTTTCTCTTTTTAAAGTTTTCAATAGCAAGTTCAATTAATTTATCTGCCATTTTATCAACTTCTGAAGGTTCATAAGGAATCTTATGTTCAATACCAGGTAAATCAATTATAGTACTTACAGATACTAAAGTGACTTGGTATTTTTCTGCGTACATATCTATGGCTGGAGGTGAACAATTTTCTTCCATTGCAAACACGTCAACAGTACCAGTAGCAAGTAATGGTTCTATAGTAAGCCAATTACCCATGTGACCTACAAAAACTTCATCCATTTCAAATCTTTGAAGTAATTCTTGACCTGTTTCTATAGAACCAACTATTCTAAGACCTTTTGCACCTGAAGCTTTTGCCATATCTTGAACTTCTTTTGTTCTTGCTTTTAATATTGTTGCAACTCCAGGCCAAGGTTGGTGACCGTTAAATACAACATTTACATAATCTGGGTCCATAATTCCCAAATCCATGTTAACTTCATGTGGAGTAGGAGTTCCAAATAGTATATCTTGAACCATTTCAAGCCCTATTTGAGTATTGTAAATTGTAGCGATTCCAAGTCTAAGAGCTTTCATTGCAAGTGAGACATGACTTCCATCTACGTTTGTAAGACAGCTGGCTACACAGTTTTGTTCTTCATGTACTGTACCTGCTGGATATATAGCTAATTTTTTCCATATTTCTTTTCTTTTCTTAGGGGCAAAAGCCTCAACCATAATATTTTTATCTTCTGTATCTATCTTTTGCTGATCTTCAAGCAAGACTGCTAAGTCGATTGCCATTTTGTTAACTTCTTGATTTGTATTGATTCCTACTTTTTCACACATCCATTTAAGTTTATCTACATCAGTAATTTTAAATGGAGTTTTTCCTTCTCCAGTAGCTTTTAAGGTTCTAAAAGCTTCATAAGCATGATGACTATATGTACCAGCCCCCATTATATTTTTTAGGAGAAAGTTTCTCATAGCCATAGCATTAGGGTCTATTCCGCAGACACCTTTTTCTTGGCCACCTTTTTCGTTAATTCTACAAGGACCATTTGAACAGAGTTGACAGCTTACCCCTTTAAGACAAAACGAACATCTTATCTTTTCTTGAGAAGCATATCTATCAAATACATTTGATAATTTATCAGCTCTTATTCTTTTTACCATCTCCTCTACAGAATCATGATAACTTACTCTTCCGTTAAATCCTTCTAATTCTTCTAGCATTTTTTCACTCACTAAAATTTCACTCCTTCAACTTTCCTATATGAAAGAAAATTAATAGAAATACAAGCATATTATTTTCTTTCATGCGTCTATTAATATCGATATTAACTTTTCCTATTTAGGAATTAATTATGTATATAATTTTTAAGTTTAAGGAGATATATGGCATGTGGAACTAATAGTTGGGATACAGGGAGCAGATGAATTTGTGATAAAGTAAAAGAAGCTAGAAATCTGGCTGATTTTGCTTTGTTTAAAACATAATATTATTTAGGAATTAAGTCTATTTGAATTATAATTCTGTCATTGGAATATATATTTTAAAATCTAAGTGCTACAAGCCCTAAGTATAATATACTAGGAAACTACGTATATTAAGGATTAAATTATACATTTTATAGAAATCATGAAGTGGAATTTAACAAATGGGAGGAATTAGAATGAAGAAACTTAGAGATGGAGTATATTGGGTTGGAGCAACTGATTGGAAAGTAAGACATATTCATGGAAATGAATTATCTACACATAGAGGAAGTACTTATAATTCATATCTTATTAAAGATGAAAAAACTGTTATTATAGATACTGTATGGGAACCTTTAACTGAGATGTTTCTTGAAAATTTGAGAGAGGTAACTGATATATCAAAGATTGATTATGTTGTTATGAACCATGGGGAACCTGATCATTCAGGAGCGTTACCTGCATTAATGGAGCATATTCCTAATGCAACAGTTTTTGTTTCTAAAAAAGGTTTAGAGTCAATACAGAAGCATTATCATAAGGAGTGGAATTTTAAGGTCGTTTCCACAGGGGAGAAGATAAATATAGGTAAAAATAATCTTGTATTTATAGAAGCTCCTATGCTTCACTGGCCTGATAGCATGTTTACATATCTTACTGGAGAAAATATATTGTTTTCTAATGATGCATTTGGACAGCATTATGCATCTTCGAGCATTTTTAATGATGAAGTAGATGAAACAGAAGTTAATCAGGAAGCTCTTAAATATTACGCAAACATACTTACTCCTTTTAGTAAACTGGTTACAAAAAAAATAGACGAACTTAAAAAACTTGGAGTACCTGTAGATATGATAGCTCCAGCTCATGGCATCATTTGGAGAAAAGATCCAATGATGATAGTGGAGAAATATTATGAGTGGGCAGCTGGAAAATCAAATAAAAGTGTAGTGGTTGCATATAATTCAATGTGGGGGGCTACTCATAAAATGGCTGAATTTATAGGCAAAGGCCTAGGAGAAGCAGGGGTAGAATATAAAATATTTAATGTCGCAACTTCAGATAAAAGTGATATATTAGCCGAAGTTTTTAAATCAAAGGGAATAATACTAGGATCATCAACAGTTAATAGTGGAATTTTAACGTCTTTATTACCTCTTATTGAAGACTTAATTGGATTGAAGTTTAATGAGAAAGTAGGTGCAGCTTTTGGAAGCTATGGATGGGGTGGAGAATCAACAGATATTCTTACAAACTATTTAACAAAGGCTAAAATTAAAGTTGTTGAAGATGGATTAAAGTTTAAATATATGCCAAATGATGACGAACTTGAAGAGTGCATAGCCTTTGGAAAGAATTTTGGTCAGAAAGTGTTAGAAGAATTTTAAATATTAATAATAGTTTGATTAAATAGTGGGTGAGACACATATACTAAGCAAATAAATGTTATATTTAATATCAAAAGGATCTTAGGAAAGAAAGGCTGTTTTGTGCCTAATCTCACAAGATCCTTTTGATGTAGATTATAGATGAAAAATATCTACGGCAACTTTGGGCACTTTATTTCTTTTCATGCGCCTTATTTTAAATTGCACTAAACAATAAATCACTAGTATAGGTAACTATTCTATCAATGCTCTTTAGGTTGTCTTCTTTTGATGAAAATCTAATTCTTAGAGGTAATTCTATATCAGTCATACCAGTAGATTTAATTATATCAGAAGTATTTAATGATCTTAAATTAGTTTTATTTAAATAGTCTTGTATAACCTCTATAGCCTCTCCACTCCAGCCATAAGAACCAAATGCTGCGCCTAGCTTGTTTTCTAAATTTAGAGTTTTAAGATTCTTTAGTACCTCTTCCATATTTCCAATCATGTCACCATATTTAGTTGAGCTGCCAAAGAAGATTGCGTCAGCTTCATTAATAGCATTCATTATATTATCCATTGCATCTTTATTTACATCAATAATATTTGAAGTTATATTTTGCTCTTCAAACTTTTCTTTAAAAATGCCTGCAATCTTTTTTGTATTACCTGTCATAGTAGAGTATAGAATAAGTGCTTTTTTATCTAGCTCTGTATTTTTGCTCATATTATCATAAATATCTATAAAGCTTTGGACTTCATCTCTAATAATAAATCCATGAGAAGGAGCTATCATCTTTATATCTAAATCTTTGATTTTTTCAATCATTTCTTGAACATATCTTCTGTGAGGATGCATTATCAATTTATAATAAGTAATAAAGTCTTCCTTTATGTCTACTTGAGCTAAGTCATTGAAGTATTCATAATTGGCTACATGAGTACTGAAAATATCACAAGGAAATAAAATTTTATTATCTTCGCAATAAGTTATCATAGTTTCTTCAGTATGAAGATATGGTGTTTGTATAAATTTAAGAATTTTGCCTCCTATATCTAAAGTATCACCATCACTTACAACCAAAAATTCTCTATTATGAAGCCTGTACATCTCTTTAAGTTCATTTACAGCCGGCTCTGTGCATACAATTACAGCATTTTTTGCTTTGGCTGCTAAGCTTCCAAGGGCACCAGAATGATCAGGTTCTGTATGATTAATTACAATATATTTAATTCTATTAAGTTCAATCTTATTATTTAAGTTTTGTACAAATTCTCTTCCAAAACTCATATCAACAGTATCAATTACTGTAGGCTTTTCTGTCATTAATAAATAACTGTTATAAGTAGTTCCTTTAGTTAAAGTTAACCTATGAAAAGGCACATCTCTATCATCTACTTTACCAACCCAAAATATATTTTTACCTAGCATAATGTTTTGTTCCATAATATAAAACCTCCATAATTTGTGTTTATTTTTATATTTCAATTAGTTTTCTAAGTTGTTGTCTTTCGATGATTTTATTTTATATCCATATCAATTATAAAAATATGATTCAAATCAAAATATTAAGATTAAGTTTTCATGAGTTTTTTATTATAATGATACTAAGGAGAATATTACTTGAGTGGTTTTAGTTAGAATTAAATATACACGGGACACAACTTAAAGTAAGATAGTATTTGTAGATATATCTTATAGATAGGAGGATTTGTTATGAATATTCACTGTGGTAATTGCTGCAATAATTGTAGGGGAGGACTTTGTGCTAGTAAGGTTCCAATATTTGAAAATTTAAATAGAGACGAATTAGTGGAGATTGTAAATAAAATTAATCATAAAGAATTCAGTAAAGGCGATGTTATTTTTACTGAAGGTAATATAGCTAATACACTTTATTTTATAAATGAAGGAAAAATAAAATTATATAAATATACTAAGGATGGTAAGGAACAGATACTACATATACTTTCAGAAGGAGATTTCTTTGGGGAATTAGAACTTATAAAACCATCTAAATATGGATTTAATTCTAAAGCTATAGAGGATGCTAAAATATGTACTCTTACTAAGGAGGAAATGAAAGATATAATGATGAAGAATCCTGAGATTGGAATAAAGGTATTAGAAACAGTAGGAGAGAGATTATCAAAAGTTGAAAATCTTGTTCAGAATTTAGCAACTAACGATGTTGACTCAAGAATGGCTTATTTAATTATAGAGCTTATGGAGAAGTATGGAGAAAATGTTGAAGGTAATATTTCTGTAAAACTACCCATATCAAGGGAAGATATGGCGAGTTATATTGGGGTGACGAGGGAGACCATAAGCAGGAAATTAAAGAAATTAGAAGATGAAAATCTAATAAAAATAATAGGAACAAAAACAATAATCATTATAGATGAAGAAGGCTTGAAGAACTATATATAAAATAAATATTCATTATTGCTTATTAATGTAATAATGAATATTTATTTTTATATAGATTCAAACTTGCGTATATCAGATTTTTTCTTGATTTGATTTCAATCACATTTTATTTAAATTAATAAAGTTATACTTATATCAAGAAATAGATAAAAAATAAATTTTTAGGAGAAAAGTGATTGGAGGAAGTTATATGAAAATTGTATATTTTAGTCAAACAGGAAATAC
Organism: Clostridium sp. MF28; assembly: GCF_002969175.1. Taxonomy (NCBI): domain Bacteria; kingdom Bacillati; phylum Bacillota; class Clostridia; order Eubacteriales; family Clostridiaceae; genus Clostridium; species Clostridium sp. MF28. The sequence goes on along the minus strand of NZ_CP014331.1, from coordinate 753,289 downwards.
AGAAAAAATGGCAAACTTAATTCTAGAAGGAATAGAATCAGAGGGGAAGAAAGCCGAATTAGTTGAAGTATCAAATACAACACTTGATGATGTTAATAATGAAGAAATACTTATTTTAGGATGCTCAGCTTATGGATCAGAAGAATTAGATGAAAGTGAAATGGAACCTTTTGTTAAATCATTAGAAGGAAGTTTGCAAGGAAAGAAAGTTGCTCTTTTTGGTTCATGGGGATGGGGCAATGGTGAATGGATGACAGAATGGGAAAAGAGAATGGAGTCATATGGTGCTATATTAATAAGCGAAGGTTTAACCGTGCAGGAATCTCCTGAAGGTGAAGATGAAGACAAATGCAGAGATTTTGGAAAATTAATAGCAAAATAGGAATAACAAAAACCATGCAATAAGGAGATTTATCTCACTTATTGCATGGCTTTTAATTTTATACAGTGGTTTTATGCATTTTACAATAGAACAATTTATTGTCCAACTTCAAAGTTTAGCCTAATATTTGTTTTAAATCCTCATCAGGAGTACTGATTGGTTTAAGATCGAAATTATCAACTAAGAAATTTAATACATTAGGAGTTAAGAAAGCAGGTAAGCTTGGCCCGATATACATTCCTTTTACGCCTAATGAAAGTAATGCTAGTAAATCACATACAGCTTTTTGTTCATACCAAGACAATACTATTGATAAAGGTAAATCATTAACTGTACAGTTAAATGCATCAGCTAAAGCTAAAGCTATTCTAACTGCTGAGTATGCATCATTACATTGTCCAACATCAAGCAATCTTGGAAGTCCTGCAACTTCACCAAATTGTAATTTGTTGAAACGATATTTTCCACACGCTAAAGTAAGAATAATACAGTCACTTGGAATTTTTTCAGCAAACTCTGTATAATAATTTCTTCCAGGCTTTGCACCATCACATCCACCAATTAAGAAGAAGTGCTTAACTTTTCCGTCTTTAACTGCATTAATAATTGTTTCAGCATGACCTAAGGTTGCCTTATGCCCAAAGCCTACTAAAATTTCTTTAACTTCTTCGTCTTCTGTGAAACCACCAAGTTCAAGTGCTTTATTTATTATTTCAGAGAAATCCTTATATCCATTTTCATCTTTTTCAATATGTTTAATACCATCAAATCCAACAACACTTGTTGAGAATATTCTATCTATATAAGAATCTTTTGGTCTCATTAAGCAGTTTGTTGTCATTAAAATACAACCAGGTATATTATCAAATTCTTTTTGTTGATTTTGCCATGCACTTCCGAAATTACCCACTAAATGAGGATATTTGTTTAATTCAGGATATCCATGTGAAGGTAACATTTCGCCATGAGTATAAATATTTATTCCTTTACCCTCAGTTTGCTCAAGTAACATTTCTAGATCTCTTAAATCATGTCCAGAAACTACTATGAATGGACCTTTTTTAATATTTACATTAACTTTTGTAGGTGATGGAGAACTATAAGTAGTATTATTAGCATTATCTAAAACTTCCATAATCTTAACACTCATAGTACCTGTTTCCATTGCAAGTTTAATCAAATCTTCAAGATTTAAACTATCATCAGCTAAAGCTGCTAAAGCCTTAAAATAGAAGTCATTTACTTCATCGCTAGTATATTTTATAAATCTAGCTTGATGAGAATAAGCAGCGATTCCTTTTAAACCATATTTTATAGTTTCTCTAAGAGAACGAATATCTGGATCTAAGTTTTCATCGTACATTATTCCAGCTTTTTCAGCATCTTCAAGTATAGATTCTTTAGAATCACTTAGGTTGTACAGCGCTTCAGGAGAGGTGATATTTTCAGATTTAACCTTTGCTCTTAAAGACTCTTTAATTTCTTGAGACTTTTTAAGTTGAATAAGGTGAGCCTTAGGGTCAAAATTAACATTAGTTAATGTCATAAATAAAGAATCTTCAACAAAAGAGGCTACCGATGTGTCAACCTTTTCATTTTTATTTAAAAGTTCTTTTGCGTAAACACTTATTCCTTTTAATTGATAAATCAATAAATCTTGCATTGCTGCAATTTCAGGTGTTTTACCACACACACCTATTTTAGTACATCCCTTACCCCCAGCAGTTTGTTCACATTGATAACAAAACATTTTTTCTACCATAATAAAAACTCCTCTCATATTTACATAATATAATGCTACGGATATATTATACAATAAATTGGATAAAAATAAAATATAATAATATAATTTTCATAAAAATGTAAAAATAACCACAATAAATAACGAATTTTTGTCAAAATTTTGATTACAATTTAAAAAATGTGTGATGTTTTGCTGATTCTTCTAGGAGAAATTCCGAAGTTATTTATTTAAATAATAATACTATCGAAAGGAATTAAATCTTATAAAGTTAAGGATTGGAAATAGAGTATAGCATTTTTAAATTATTATAATCATATACTTTAGCTGTAGAAATGATTGAACGCATTTGCAATCTAAAACCAGTACATAATTTAGCTTATATTAATGATAATTATTATAGAAAATGAAAAGTTCTAATTTTTTAATAAGTTGAAAGAAGTAATAAATTATGGAGGAATTAAATTGACTAGTGGAAAAGTATGTCCACTTACAAAAGCTAAGATTCATACGTCAAAGAGACTTGCAAACGATGTTGTAGGAATGCTAAAAGATAAAAAGTCTAAAAAGATGAATGCTATATGGCTTGAAGTGACAGGATGTTCAGGAAATATAATTTCCTTACTTAATAGTGAAAATCCTGGGCTTTATGATATTTTAACTGACATGTTGAATTTTACTTATAACAACACACTTATGGGATTAGAAGGGCAGCTTGCTTTTGAAAAGTTTTTAGAAACACAAGATACAGAGTTTATATTATTAGTGGATGGGGCAGTTTCAACAAAAGAAAATGGGCGTTATAACATTGTAGCAAATTATAATGGGACAAATATCACAGCATTAGATGCAATACAATTAGCTGGCGGAAAAGCGAAATATGTTGTAGCAGTAGGAACTTGCGCCTCTCATGGGGGAATATCAGCTGCAAAACCAAACCCTTCAGAAAGTAAAAGTGTACAGGAAGTTTTAAATCGTGAAGTTATTAAACTACCAGGTTGTCCTTGCCATCCAGATTGGGTAGTAGGAACTTTAGCACATTTGATTGGTTATGGTGTACCTGCATTAGATAGTGAGGGAAGACCATTACTTTTCTATGGAGTTACAATTCATGATAATTGTACGAGGCGAGGATTTTTTGATCAAGGTATATTTGCACAAAAGTTTGGAGATGAAGGCTGCATGATCAAACTAGGATGTAGAGGGCCTGTCACAAAAACTGATTGCCCAAGGAGAAAATGGAATGGATACGTTAACTGGCCTATTGGAGATAATACAAATTGTATTGGGTGTGCAAATGCGCAATTCCCAGATGGAATGGAACCTTTTGTAAAGTATTAGGCACATGAAATAAAATAGTGGACAAGTATACTGATCAATTGTTTTATTTCATGTACCACAAGGAGGAGTTATGGGCAAAACAATAACTATAGATCCGGTAACAAGAATCAGTGGTTTTTTGGAAATAAAAGCAGAAGTAGAAGGGAATACAATTGCTAAAGCAAATGCAAGTGGACTACTCTTTAGGGGATTCGAAAAAATGTTAATAGGAAGATCACCTTTAGATGCTGTATATTTTACAGAGAGAATTTGTGGAATATGCTCTACTGCTCATTCAATGGCTTCTACTTTAGCGTTAGAAGATGCATTAAAAGTAACAGTTAGTTTAAATGATAATTATATTCGAGATATTTTACATGGCTTTGAATTTATACAAAACCATTTAAGACATTTTTATCTTCTGTCTATGCCAAGTTATGTAAAAATATCAAACATAAAATTAATAGAAGAACAACAATATACTGATTATAGACTACCAGATAAAATAAACAAAAAAATAGAAGAGGATTATGTAAAAAGTATTGAACTCAGTAGATTAGCTCATGAAGGATTAGCACTTCTAGGAGGAAAAGCTCCTCATAACCATGGTATTTTTGTAGGTGGAGTTACGGTGAATATAGATGCGTATAAACTAGAAAAAGTAAAAAGTATTATTAGAAAAATAGAATCTTTTGTAAAAAATATAATGAAAGAAGATGTAGAGATAATTTCTAAATATTACTCTGACTATTTAAAAAAAGGACAATCTTATCCATATTTTATGACTTATGGAGTATTTGATAAATATGAAGATCCTGAGATTACTTATGTTAAGTCAGGAGTAATGAAGGATAATGTAAAATATCCTTTGGAAACAGATAAAATCACAGAGCAAATCCATTATTCGTGGTATAAAAAGGACGAAGGGCTGGAAGAAGTAGATTTATCTAAATTAGATGCGTACACTTTTATAAAAGCTCCCCGTTATTTAGGACTTCCTATGGAAGTTGGTCCTTTAGCAAGGTTAATAGTGAGTGGACAATACACAAATGGACATTCATGTATGGATAGAAATATAGCAAGGGTATTGGAAACAGAAAAGATTATAGGAATAATGAATAAGCTTATTGAAAGAGTAGAACTAAGACCTAATAATCAAAAAACTTATAATATTCCAGAAAAAGCTTATGGTGCAGGCTTAACTGATACTACTAGAGGTGCTCTCGGTCATTGGATTGAAATAGATAAAAATGTTATTAATCATTATAATATCATAACACCAACCGTATGGAATTTATCACCTAAGGATGAATCAAATCTTCCTGGAACTATAGAAGGAGCCTTGATTGGAACTAAGTTAAACAATATTAGAGAGCCTATAGAAATCGGTCGTATTGTAAGATCATTTGATCCATGTGTATCTTGTGCAACTCATTTGATTGGATCAGCAGGTGATACAGAAATAGTAGAGGTTTTGGTGTAAAAATATATGCATAGATAAACAAGTTAAAAATCATACTTATGTGATAACTCGCCGGAAGAATGAATACTCTGTTGTTTCGGTTACTGGAGAATACAGCTGTGGATTTCTAATAGCAGAAGTTGCACCCACTGTTGCATGCTCCTGAGGGAAGCTCATGACAAGCAACAGGAACAACTTCTGCTAAAGAAATACCTACAGCGATATTCTCAGATGAAACACTACACAAAAGAGTATTCATTCTTTCTAGTGTGGAATACATTTTAAAGTACAAATTTGGATCGAAATTCGTTTATCTATAGAAAGTGGAGAAATATATATTATGGTAAACTCTAATATTAAAGTGATTGCGATTGGAAATGTTTTAATGAGGGATGATGGTATAGGAATTGAAGTAGCAAAAAAGATAGAAAAGAAGCTTTTAGAAAAGAATATTAAAGTTATTTATGGAGAAACCGATGTTCAATACAGTATTGCCAGTGTAAAAGAAGATGACTATATATTTATTTTAGATGCTGCATATTATGGAAAGAGTCCAGGTGAAATCACTTGTTTTCAGTTAGATGATTTTGTTTCTAAGAAAAAGGGATATTCCCAGCATAGTTATAATTTCTTGGATTTATTAAAACTTTTTTATCCTGGTGCTAAAGGGCAAATTTATGGAATTGAAGTTAATGATGTTGGAATTGGCTTGGGATTGAGCGAAGAATTACAAGATAAATTGGAAGGAATTTCTAAAAAAATTTTGGATGAAATAGAAATAAATATACTTAATTTATAGTCAAAAAATAAATGAAGGGATAGTGAAAAATATGCATGATACTATTTTATTAAGTAAGATTTCAGAAGAATTAAAGAATATATGTGAAACTAATAATATTAATAAAGTTAAAACATTCACTGTTATTGTAAATCACAGAAGTCATGTTAATGAGGAGAATCTTTATGAACATCTTCAGAATTTTAATTCAAAGTTAGTTGGAAAATGGACAAAAGTTAATGTACAGAGGGAAGATATACAGGATCAAACAGCAATTCTTAAAAGCATTCAAGGCGAACAAAATGAAAATTAGAAGTCTATATTGGAAACTCGATATTATCCCAATATATCGTTAGATAGGATCAGGGTGAAAATCAGAACAAGGGTCTGTCACTCTAGTAATGCATTATACAATATATTGAGTTTGCCTTTTTGTATACAAAACAGTATATATAATGAAAATTACTTAATGCGATAGCTCATAACATATAAATAGAGAAGGTCTTTAATATATGAGATATATAGTAAAAATTTACGGAATTGTTCAAGGGGTAGGATTCCGTCCATTTGTATATGAAAAGGCAAGGGACTTTAAAATTCGTGGATCTGTTCAAAATATAGGTGGTGCCGTAGTAATTGACTGTTTAGGTGAGAGGGAAAACATAAAACGGTTTATGTTTAATGTTATAAAAAGACCTCCCAGTATTGCAAGAATAGAAAAGGTTCAATGTACGTTAATTAAAAACGATTTAAGTACTACTCCATATTCCAGCGAAAACAAATTTATAATTAAAGAAAACATTGATCAAAAATTTGTTATTAGGGAAAGTACTAAACAAAATAATGAAATGAGATTTGTTTCACCTGATATAGCAGTTTGTGATGAATGTTTAGAAGATATTCGAAGTAAAGGAAACCTTCGTTATAAATATGCTTTCACAAATTGCACTCAGTGTGGACCTAGGTATTCAATTATCAAGGCTTTGCCATATGACAGACAGAATACTACTATGAAAGAATTTTATATGTGCGAGGAATGTAAAGACGAATATGAAAATCCACTCAGTAGGAGATTTCACGCGCAACCAAATTGCTGTGAAAATTGTGGACCTAAACTCTTTTTAACAAATAATCATGGAGAACAAATTAAGTGTGAAGATCCTATTAAAGAAACTATTTCACTTATTGAGGAAGGAAAAATATTGGCGATTAAGGGAATCGGAGGATTTCATCTGGTTTGTGATGGAAGAAATGAGCAAGCTATTAATTTGCTTAGAAGTAGAAAACAAAGGAAAGATAAACCATTAGCTTTGATGGCAAAGGATATTGGAATTGTTAAAGGGATTTGCTATATATCTGATAAAGAAGAGGAAGTAATAATCAGTAATAAGAGACCTATTGTAATTTTAAAGAAGAAATATCCTTTTGTATTACCAGAGGCTATAGCACCAAAGCAGAATAGTTTAGGAGTAATGCTTCCGTATACTCCCCTTCATTATCTATTATTTAATGAAAAGTTAGATCTTTTAGTTATGACTAGTGGAAATATAAGTAGCATGCCAATGGAATATAAAAATGAAGAAGCACTAAAACATTTAAATACAGTGGCAGATTATTTTCTGATGAATGACAGGGAGATTTACGTCCAAGTTGATGATTCTGTTGTAAAAGTCATAGGGGAAGTAGAAAAGGTTATTCGTGGTGCAAGAGGATATAGGCCTTATTCATTAAAAACAGGAGTTGAAAATGATATTATAGCAGTTGGAGGGCAGCAGAAAAGTACTATTTGTGTTTCTAAAAATGGATACGCATATTTAAGTCAGTATTTAGGTGATTTAGGAGAATTTAATTGTTATAAGAATTTTAAATATGTACTAAAACATTTTTGCAATTTATTTGATATTAATGAAGAAGTATTGGCATGCGATATGCATCCAGCATACTCAAGTACTAAATATGCAAAGGAAAAGAAAATGAGAAAAATAGAAGTACAGCATCATCATGCTCATATGGTTAGCTGCATGGCTGAACATTCTATTTATGATTCTGTAATTGGAATTATATTTGATGGTACTGGATTTGGACTTGATGGATCAATATGGGGTGGCGAATTTTTGGTTGGAAATCGAAGAGTATTTAAAAGAGCAGGGCAATTGAAATATGTAAATCTCCAAGGAGGAGAACAAGCTATAAAAGAACCTTGGAGATGTGCTTCAAGTTATTTATATGCTTTAGGTTATGATCCAGAAAAAATAATTCAAGGAGTAGATAATGAAAAAATTAAAGTAGTTAAACAAGCTTTAGATTCAAAAATAAATTGTTTTTTATCTTCAAGTGTTGGAAGATTGTTTGATGCAGTAGCAGCCTTATGCGGAATCAGAAACAGTATATCTTATGACGGACAGGCAGCAATAGAATTAGAAAATATTATTGATTATAAAATTAAAGAAAGTTATTTATGGGATATTAAAGAGGCAAATGGTATTTTTAATATTCAATACAAAAGCATTATTAAAGGAATCTTGGGGGATATTCAGAAAAAGGAATTGATTTCTAAGATATCGTCTAAATTTCACAACTCACTTATTAAAGCTTCATGTGATTTAGTTTGTAAGCTTAGAGAAAAGGAGCATATAGATAAAGTTGTTCTTAGTGGTGGTGTTTTTGAAAACCATTATCTTTTAAAAGGAATATATATAAATCTGATTAAGCAAGGATTTAAAGTGTTTTATAATGAACAAATCCCAACTAATGATGAGGGAATTTCTTTTGGCCAGCTCCATGTGGCAAATGCAATTATTGAAAAGAAATAATATATTTAAATTTGTTATGTATATTTTTCATAAGACTAAGAAGCAAAGTGAATTCATATTGTATTTACTAAGTTAATCTACTAATGCTATGTTAGAAAAATAGGTTGTCAGATTGATTTACGATTTTTATAAGTGTGAATAAAGAAGGAAGGTAAGTTTATGTGTCTTGCAATTCCAGCACAAGTTAGAAGCATAGATAACTATAGTGCAATAATGGATATTATGGGATTAGAGAGTAGAATTAATATTCAGCTTATTGAAGAACTAAAAGTGGGAGATTATGTTTTAGTTCATGCAGGCTGTGCTATTCAAAAGATTGACAAGGATTATTTTGAAGAATTACAAAGTATATTTCAATCAATACTTAATAGCGAGGAAAAAGTATGAATAAAGAAATTTTGATTAAAAATATTCTTAATGAAATTCAAAAGTCTCAAGTCAAAAAGTTTAATGTCATGGAAGTTTGTGGAACTCATACTCAGGCACTTTCAAAACTTGGAATTAGACAATTGGTTAATCCTAATATAAATTTACTGTCAGGACCAGGATGTCCAGTTTGTGTTACTCCAGAAGATTATATAGATGCAGCTATAGAATTACTTAAGAATTCAAATGTGATTTTAAGTACTTTTGGAGATATGATTAAAGTAAATGGAAGTAGAGAGAATTTAATTAAGCAAAGAGAAAAAGGAAAAGATATTAAAATATTATATTCACCTTTAGATTCAATAGCACTTGCAGAAGAAAATAAAGATAAGGAAATAGTTTTTCTTGGAGTAGGCTTTGAAACTACAACTCCCATAATTGCTTTAGCTGTAAAGATAGCACAGGAAAAAAATATAAGAAATATTTCATTTTTAATAGGAATGAAAAGAATGGAGCCAATACTCCATTACATACTTAAGCAGCCTAATCACAATATAAATGGATTAATGTGTCCAGGGCATGTAGCAGCAGTAAAGGGATCAGATTATTTTAAATTTATTGTAGAGGAATATAATATTCCGGCAGTAATTGCAGGTTTTGAAGCTCTAGATATTGCTAGTGCTTTATATTTTTTAACGAAAGAACAAAATAAAACTGAAAAAAGTTTCGAAAATCTATATAAAACTTGTGTAAGCCAAGAAGGAAACAAAAGAGCAAATGAATTAATGAGTAAAGTATTCACATATTGCGAACATGAATGGAGAGGAATAGGAGTTATTAAAGATTCTGGATTTACTTTGAGGGAGAAATATAAAAAGTATGATGCTTCTGAAAGATTTGGAATAAATTTAAGTAAGACTTCTGAGAAAAACTATATTAGAACTTGTGCATGCAGTGAAATTTTATTGGGGAAGAAATTACCTAATAAATGCGAGCTTTTTGGAAAAGGTTGTACACCAGAGCATCCAATAGGACCTTGTATGGTATCTACGGAGGGATCTTGCTCTATTTTTTATAAGTATGGGGGAGTGAAATAAATGAATGAAATGATTAAGCTTATTCATGGTGATGGAGGAAAGCATACAAAAATATTAATTGAGCAGCTTTTTTACAAATATTTTAATAACAATATTCTTTTACAAGAACAAGACTCAGCAACATTTACAGCAGTACAAGGAAAAATGGCTTTTACTACAGATTCTTTTGTGGTAAAGCCACTGTTTTTTCCTGGGGGAAACATAGGAAAGCTTGCAGTTTGTGGTACTATTAATGATTTAGCTGTATCTGGAGCAAAGCCCTTTTGTTTAAGTTCGAGTTTTATAATTGAAGAAGGATTTTCAATGCAAAGCCTTGAAGAAATTGTTAATTCTATGGGGCAAACTTGTTTAGAATGTGGAGCTAAGATAGTAACAGGAGATACAAAGGTAGTTGAAAGAGGAAGTGTAGATGGAATATTCATTAATACTAGCGGAATCGGATATATAATTAACGGATATGAAGTAAAACCTATTGAAGAAGGAGATAAAATTATAGTAACTGGGGGAATTGGTGAGCATGGAACAACAATTGCAGTAGAGAGATATAACTTAAAAGTCAAAGGAGACTATAAAAGTGATTGTGCACCACTATTTCCTTTTATAGAAGAACTTAAGGAACAGTTTCCTTCTATAAAAATAATGAGGGATGCAACTCGAGGCGGATTAGCCACTGTATTGCATGAATTTTCTTCACTTTGTAAACTTGGAATACACCTAATAGAAAAGGAAATTCCGATTAGTGAAAGCGTTAAGGCTATAAATAATCTTTTAGGATTAGATCCATTATATATGGCGTGTGAGGGGAGAATGGTACTAGTTGTTAAAGAAACCGAAGCTGAAAAAGTATTAGATATAATTCACTCACTTGATCAAGGAAAAGGAGCTAGAATTATAGGTGAATTTGTTAAAGAGTCTAATCAGAACATATTTATAGAAAACGGATTTGGTGGAAAGAGATTATTATCGTCTTTAGAGGGAAGTATGTTGCCTAGAATATGCTAAGGTGCGTAAATAAGAAATAACATAATAATGATTTTAATTTTGTAAATATGATAATATGGAGTAAAACTGCTATAGATAATTAATATTATTTATAGCAGTTTTACTTGTTTCTATATTTTGCTTTAATGGGTTTGTATAAAAGTATATGTATATTATTTATTATTATGATATTTTATGGTGAAAAGTAAAAAATATGAAAAATTATATTGACAATTCAGATAAAAATGGTTAGAATTAAAAACAACAAAACACACTAACCCTATAGGGAATATGTAATAAAGTCTTTTTATTATATATAAAGGGAGGACTTTTAATGATAGAGTTGAAAAATATACAAAAAATATTTAATAAAAAGGGCGTAAAAGTAGAGGCTTTAAAGGGCGTCAATTTACAAGTTGATAAAGGAGATATTTTTGGCGTTATTGGATTTAGCGGAGCGGGAAAAAGTACGTTAATAAGGATGGTAAATTACTTAGAACAACCTACTTCAGGCGAAGTGATTGTTGATAATAAAAATTTGGGAAAGCTTACAACTAAAGAACTTCGTGAGGTTAGGAAACAGATAGGAATGATATTTCAACATTTTAATTTACTTGAGTCTAAGAATGTTTTTGAAAATATTGCTATTCCTCTTGTATTAAATCATAGAACAAAGGATGAAATTGAAAGCAGGGTAAATGAACTATTAGAGTTTGTTGGACTTGAGGATAAAGCTAAAGCTTATCCTAGTGAATTATCAGGAGGTCAAAAGCAAAGAATTGGTATAGCGAGAGCACTTGCTACTAATCCATTAATACTTTTATGTGATGAGGCAACTTCAGCATTAGACCCTCAGACTACAGGATCTATATTGCAGCTGCTTAAGAAAATAAATAGAGAGTATAATATAACAATTTTAATGATTACTCATGAAATGGCTGTAATTAGAGAAGTTTGTAATAAAGTAGCTGTTATGGAAAATGGAGAAATTATTGAACAAGGCAATCTATTGGAGGTATTTGGTAATCCTAAAGAACAAACGACAAAGAATTTTGTTAAGACTGTTGTGCATGACGAGGTACCACAAGTTATATTGGATGAAATTAATAGTGAAGATGAGAATAGCAAAGTCTTAAAACTTAAATTTATAGGTGAAAATTCAAAGAAGGCTATACTTGCAGAAGCATGTAGTGAATTTAATGTACAGCCAAATATATTATTTGCTAATGTTACAGAATTACAGGGGAATATACTTGGGCATCTTATTGTGGAATTAAAAGGTGAAAAAGAAGATATAGAAAATGCTAATAAATATATGAAAGATAGAAAAGTTGGAGTTGAGGAGGTTTTGATATGACAACAATAACAGGACCGCAGATTATTAAGGCTATTATTGAAACTTTACAAATGGTAAGTGTGTCGCTTTTGATTGGCTCACTTTTGGGAATTCCACTTGGAATATTACTTGTTATTACTAATAAGGGAGGAATTATAAAAAACAAGGCTGTATATTCAGCACTAAATAATGTGATTAATATTGTTCGTTCAGTACCATTTATAATTTTGCTTGCAGCAATTGTTCCATTTACAAGACTTATTGTTGGGACCTCAATTGGAACTAAAGCAGCAATTGTTCCACTTATAATATATATAATTCCTTATATTGCAAGGCTTATAGAAAATTCTTTGCTGGAAGTTAATGATGGAATAATTGAAGCAGCAGAGTCAATGGGAGCAACGCCAGTACAAATAATATGGCACTTTCTTTTGCCGGAGGCAATGGGATCTTTAATATTATCGCTAACAACAGCAACAATTGGATTAATCGGAGCAACTGCAATGGCAGGAACCATCGGAGCAGGTGGAATAGGTGATGTAGCTATTTCTTATGGATATCAAAGATTTGATACAAAAGTAATTCTTATTACTGTAATAATATTGATAATTTTCGTACAATCTATTCAGAATTTTGGAAATAAATTAGCTAGAAAGGTAAGAAGGCATTAACAAATAGCATGCCAATTATTATAAATTTATAAGAATAAATAGAATGGTTATACCTTTAAATGCCAGTGAAACCATAGGAAATATAAAAATAGAACTAAATAATCAATAAGTTAGGAGAATAAAAATGAAAAAGAATATAGTTACTAAAATTATTATAGGTTTAACAACAAGCTTGTTTGCATTAGGGTTAGCAGGATGCGGAAACAGTGGAAGTACTGATACAAAAGCTACGGAAAAGAAGGATTTAACAATAGGAATATCTCCTGGACCATATAGTGAGCTATTTACAAGCGCTGTTAAGCCTATATTAGAGAAGAATGGTTATACAATTAAAGAAGTGAATTTTTCTGATTTGAGACAAGCTGATGTGGCATTAACAGAAGGAAGTATTGATTTTAATGTAGATCAACACAGTGCATATGCAAATAATTTCAATAAAGAAACTAACAATAAGCTAACTCCAATTACTCCTATTCCAACAGTTCCAGCAGGAATTTTTTCGAATAAGCATACTTTAATTGACCAAGTAGCTAAAGGTCAAAAAGTAGCAATTCCTAATGATCCATCAAATACAGCAAGAGCTTTTAGACTTCTAAAAAAAGCTGGATGGATTAAGTTAAAGGAAGATGCAAATCCAACAACATTAACTATAAATGATGTAAGTGAAAATACTTACAATCTTGATATAACACTAATGGATTCAGCACAAATTCCACGTGCATTAGATGATATAGACTTTGCAGTACTTCCTGGAAGTATGGTTTACGCATCTAAAATAGATCCTTCAAAATCATTATTATCAGAAGATGTTAGTAAAGAATTACAACTTCAAGTAGTTGTTGATGAAAAGAATAAGGATAGTAAATGGGCAAATGATATAGTAGAGGCATATAAATCTAAGGAGTTCAAAGATTATATGGCAGAACACAATAAGAATAATTACTGGTTCATACCAGATGAAATAAAGTAAGACAGTTTTATATAAGCAATTATATATTGATATTTAATATTAAAAGGTTACTCTGATTAATTTTTTTTAAAGAGTAGCCTATATATTTATTGAATATGAAATTATAGAATATTACTAACTTGAAAGACCGATGAAATTACGATTAGTAGATCTATTATAAAAGGAGGGAATAATTATGAATGAAATTGAAAAAAAGATAATAGATATCATTGATAAAAATAGAGATAAAATTATTGCTTTTGCAACAGATATATATAAGCATCCAGAGCTTGGCTATAAGGAAAAGAGAACATCAGAAAAGGTATTAAAAATTTTAAAAGAGAATAGTGAAGAAATTGAAACCAATCTTGCAATTACTGGTATAAAGGGGTATTTAAAGAGGAAAAATTCAGAGGAGATAAAGGTGGCATTAATTGGTGAGTTAGATGCTGTTGTATCACCAGATAACCCATTTGCTGATAAAAAAACAGGAGCCTGTCATGCATGCGGTCATCATACTCAATTGGCTGGAATCATAGGAGCGGCATTTGCACTGTCAGATGATGAAATAAAGAATTCATTAGATGGAAATGTAGTGTTTTTTGCGGTACCCGCTGAAGAGTATGGTGAAGTAGAATTTAAACTTTCTTTAAAAGAAAGGAATTTAATTAAGTATGGAGGAGGAAAAAGCGAGCTTATTAGAATTGGAGCATTTAATGATATAGACCTTTCTGTGGTACATCATTCTGATCCTACAGGAGCTGATATTGTAGTAGGAGATAGTACAAGCAATGGTTTTGTATCGAAAGTTACAAAATATAAAGGAAAAGCATCTCATGCAGCAGGAACACCACACTTAGGTATTAATGCTGTAAACGCAAGTTCACTGGGCTTGAATGCAATAGCATATCAAAGAGAAACTTTTAAAGATGAAGATTCAGTTAGGGTTCATTCAATAATAACCAAAGGAGGCGGATTAGTGAATGTAATTCCTGATGAAGTAGTAATTGAAAGTCTAGTCAGAGCAAAAAATGTTGAAGCTATTAGAGATGCCAGCAGAAAGGTGGATAGAGCCTTTAAGTCTGGTGCTTTAGCAGTTGGAGCGGAAATAGAGATAATTACGGCACCAGGGTATCTTCCAGTAGTACCTTTAAGACCGTCAAAAGAAATTTTAGAAATAGCACATGAAATACTGCCTAATGGAAGGGTTGAGGAAGTTGATCCTAATAAACATACAGCAGGCTCTAGTGATGTTGGGGATTTGACTCATATTATGCCAGTATTAAAATTTACTACAGGTGGAGTTGAAGGCGGATTACATTCAGAATATTTCAAAGTAGTAAATGATGAAATAGCTTATATTGCTACTGCAAAAATCATGGCTTTAACAGCCTATAGATTACTAAAGGAAAAAGCAAAGGAAGCTAAAAAGATTAAGGAAGGGTTTAAGCCTAAGTTTACTATTGACGAATATAAAGAATACATGGATAATTTTGATGAGATATTTAAGGGTGATTATAAAAATGAATAAACCCGATAGCAGGCACATTTAGTGAATCAAGAATATATTGTTCACTAAATGTGCCTTATGCTTAAAAGACAGATATGTAAGCATAAATAATAATTTGGAACTAGAATTAAGGAACAAGTAAAAAAATAACAATTTAACCACATGCTTAAATTAAAACTTATATCCATAATGGCTAAAAGATGATATACTAATATGAGAAAGGGAGCGGGTTTCTTGGAAGCATATAAAAGTTTTGAATCATTAAATGATAGATGTAGATATATCTTTCGAATCATACAAGAAAATGGTCCTATAGCTAAAAATGAATTGGCAAACGTAACTAAGATAAAATTAACTACATTAAATAGAGATCTTAAAATATTAATTGACGAAAAAATTATTGTGGAAAGTGATATTGGAAAATCTACAGGGGGAAGAAAGCCTAGTTTATATGATGTTAATCATAGTGAATTTTATATTATTGGAATTGATATTTCAAGAATTTATACTAGAATAGTTATAACAAATTTGAAATTAAAAATAATAGAAGAAAAATTATTAAGCCATGAATATGATATGGATACAATATCTGAAATTATACCTAATGTTATAAAAGAATGTTATATGAAATTAAAAATACAAAAAGCATCAATTGTTGGAATTGGAATAGGAATAGTTGGTGGATTTAATTCAGATCAATTAAAAGATGAATTAAAAAGAGAATTTGATACAATGATATGTATAGATAATGGTGCAAATGCAGCTGTTATAGGTGAATATAACTTTGGGATTGGAAAAGGTAAAAAGAATATTGCATATATTAACTGCGGTGTAGGAATAAGAACGGGGATCATATCATCTGGAGTTCTAATTCGAACTATTAACAACGTAGAAGATGCATTTGGACATATGGTTGTTGATGCTGACGGGGAATTGTGTTCCTGCGGAAATTATGGATGTATAGAAAGTTATGTATCAATATCAAATATAACAAAAAAATTTATAGATGAAATAAAAGAAAATGAATCATCTTTGTTAAAGAAAAATTTAAATGATATTAATTATATAGATGTTTGTAACCTTGGGGAAAGAGAAAATGAAGAGGCTATGGGTATTATAAAAGATTCGGCTTTATATTTTGGAATAGGACTTTCAAATTATATTAAGTTGTTTAATCCAGAGCTTATAATTTTAAGTGGCCCATTAATACAACAATCAAAGTTGTTTTATGAAACTACAAAAGAAATAGCTCTTCAGAAGTGTCACATAAAAAATAATAATATTCAATTTATTAGGGGTGGATATTTTGAAGATAAATCTATAGCTGTAGGAGCTTGTGCTATGGTTATACAAAAAATACAAAACGAGAAGATAAGGAAGTGAAATTATGAATCCAGTAGCATTTTCAATTGGAGGATTTGATATTAGGTGGTATGGGATATTAATTGCAACAGGTATTATGCTTGGAATACTAATATCTCAATATAATTGTAAGTGGAGAGAAGTTGATTATGATAATTTGCTAAACATTGTATTATTATCTATTCCAATTGGTATAATAGGTGCAAGACTGTATTATGTAATATTTGAATTTGATAACTATAAAGATAATATTATTAATGCTTTTAATATAAGAAATGGAGGACTTGCGATCCATGGGGGGCTAATTTTTGCATTAGGAACAGCATTAATTTATACAAGAGTTAAAAAATTAAGCTTTATTAAGTTTGCAGATGTGGCAGCACCGTCAATTATTTTAGCTCAGGCTCTAGGAAGATGGGGGAATTTCTTTAATCAAGAGGCACATGGGGATGTAGTTAGTTATGAATTTATTAAGCATTTTCCTATGTTCATTCAAAAGGGGATGAATATAAATGGATTATATTACAATCCTACTTTTTTATATGAATCTCTCTGGAATTTAACTATATTTATAATACTGATGATTATGCTCAGAAAATGCAAAAAAAATGGAATAGTATTTTTTACATACATAGGATTGTATTCTATAGGTAGATTCATAATTGAAGGAATGAGAACAGATAGTTTAATGATAGGAAGTTTTAGAATGGCTCAATTGGTAAGTTTAGCAGGAGTCATTGTATGGATAATATTTATAGCTGCAAGTTATTATAATAGCAAATCTAAGGAGAATACTTATAAAGAGTAAAATTTATAATTTTATTTGTTAAAAAGGAGCTCAATTTAGGGTTCCTTTTTTATAATGTTATAAAATATCATTTGATTTGTTTAATAACTGAAATTTTTAAAATAATTTAATGAAGTTAGAATAATGTTAAGTAAAAGGTAAGCTGATATTTTAATGATATATCGGCTTACCTTTTTTTGCATTAATATATATGTCGCAAAAATAATTCTTCATCACAATTCTAAAAATATTGCAAGAATTTCAGCCATAATTGTGAAATGTGTATTGCAACATATACATAGTTTTATTGTGTGATAAAGTTACTGATAATAGAAGAGCAATTTTATAAAATAAAAAGAGACAAACAAGTAAGGTTAGAAGTTTAGTTGGAAAGTGATTAGTTACCTTTTAAACTAAGCCATCCAGATTGTATTCAATGTGGAAAGTGTGTTATTGAATGCCTAAAAAAGCAATTGGATATAATAAAATTACTATAATGTAAGGAACTAAGCACAAAATTGTGTTTTGAAATATAAAATTTAAAACTTATATCCAAAATGGTTAAAAGATAGTGTATAATATAGGAGAGTTATATTAATATAATTAATAGTTTTTAAATTTTAAAAACTTGTTTAATTATAATGCATAATTGTTATGGAAGAAGGTTTTAAATTTGATACAATTTTTATGGTTAACCCCATTGGGATTTTTAGTTGGAGCATTTGGAACTCTAATAGGTGCAGGTGGAGGCTTTATATTGGTACCTATTTTATTATTGTTATATCCAGATAAGAGTCCAGATACAATAACTAGTATTTCTCTAGCAGTTGTATTTTTTAATGCATTATCTGGCTCTTTTGCTTATTCTAGAATGAAACGTATTGATTATAAATCAGGAATAATTTTTGCAATAGCAACACTACCTGGCTCAATATTAGGATCAGTTATAACATCATACGTACCAAGGCAGCTTTTTAATGGGATATTCGGTGTGTTATTGGTTATTATATCTGTATTTTTGATATTAAGGACCAAGGAGGAGAAAGTAGAAAATAGCTTGGTAGTTAAGAATGGCTACATTACAAGAACAGTGGTAGATATTGAAGGGGTAGAACATACATTTTCATATAATCCCGTAACTGGAATAGTTGTAAGTATTTTTGTTGGCTTTATGTCTAGCTTTTTAGGCATAGGAGGAGGAATAATACATGTTCCAGTACTTGTCAATATATTAAATTATCCCGTTCATATTGCAACTGCTACTTCGCATTTTGTTCTAGCAGTAATGTCATTATCAGGAACTATGGTTCATATAGTCAATGGAGTGCTTCAGTCAAGCTTTATCCAAACAGCTGCATTATCTATAGGTGTATTATTTGGAGCGCAGTTAGGTGCGAAGCTTTCAAAAAAGATTCACGGAGTAGCGATAATTAGAAGTCTTGCAGTTGCGTTAGCTATTGTAGGGGTAAGAATATTTATTATGGCATTTTAAATCTTGAATCATTAAATATTTTAATGGTTATCATTAGGTATTTATATTATATTTATTATCATATATCTATTATACTGAAACAAAATGAGAAAGAATTAGTAATTCATAGTTAGGGAGATGTATGATTATTATGGTTAATGAGAAGAGACAAAAAGAAATGAAGGCATTAGGTTTTTTATTACAAAATGATAGGGAACATTACGCAGTAAGGTTTTTAAGTAGAGCAGGAAATTTTACAGTTGAAGAATTAAACAACATAAATGGGATTGCTAAAAAATATGGACGAGGGTATTCAGGACTTACAACAAGACTTCAAATTGAAGTTCCTTGGATTAAAGATGAAGATGCAGAAAAAGTAATGGAAGAAGCAAAATCTTTGGGACTACGTCATGGTGGAACGGGTCAAAAGATAAGGCCATTAGTTGCATGCAAAGGAACTGTATGTCTGCATGGTAACATTGATACTCAGGCAATTTGCAGAGAACTAGAGGAAAAATATTTTGCTACAGATACTCCTCATAAGTGCAAAATAGGAATAGTTGGTTGTGCAAATAATTGTGCAAAAGCTAATATAAATGATATTGGAATAATGGGAAAGACAATCCCAGAATTTAATTTGGACAACTGTGTTGGATGTGGAATTTGTGTTAAAGGTTGCAGGCAAAAAGCATTAGAGGTAGTAAATAGAAAAGTAGTATATCATGAAGAATTATGTGTAAGTTGCGGTGAATGTTCTAGACTATGTAGAACCAATGCAGTTGGTATTAAAGAAAAAGGTGCAGAAATTTTTGTTGGTGGAAGATTTGGACGAGGAATAAGAATAGGAGATTCTTTAGGAAAGATATTTAAAGAAAAAGACATAGTATTTGTAGTTGATAAGATTATGGAATGCTATAGAGAAATTGGAGTAAAAGGAGAAAGAATCTCGACAGTAATGGATAGAGTAGGAAAAGAAAAATTCATATCTGAAGTATTAAGCAGACAATAAGACATTTTATTTGTTGTCCTTTATAAACCTTAGCTTAGTTATAGAGAGAAAGACTATGAATTGGTTTTATCTCTCTTTTTTGTTATAATTTGTTTATGTGACTATGTCACTTATATTTTCTAAAGATTTATATATAATAAAGTCATAGAAGGAAATAGGTAAGTAATTGTGGAAAATAGACATAAGGTAACTTAACAGAATTTTCACTAATTGTGATTAACTTAATTAGCAGAATACTAATAAGTATAAAAAGAAAATACATAGAGCTTAATAGGTATAAAATCATAATTGATAGAGATTTATATTAAAATTATAAGTTGAGGTTAGGAGGAAATGGTCATGAAGAAAAAAATATTAATAGTTGGAGGAGTTGCGGGTGGAGCATCTGCCGCAGCAAGACTTAGAAGACTTAGTGAAGAAGATGAAATAATAATGTTTGAAAAAGGACCTCATGTATCTTTTTCAAATTGCTCACTCCCATATCACTTAAGTGGAATAATAGACGAGGCTGATAGGTTGGTTCTAATGAGTCCTGAAAAATTTCTTGTTCAATATAATATTAAAGCAAGGGTGAACAATGAGGTTTTATCAATAAATAAAGAGGAGAAGTATATAACAGTTAAAAACTTAGAGAATGGTGAAACATATAAAGAAAACTATGATAAGTTAGTATTATCTCCAGGGGCTAAGCCAATTGTACCTAATATTCCCGGAATTGAAGAAGTGAATATTTTTACAATAAGAAATGTTGTTGATATAGATAAGTTAAATAAATATGTTAAATCAATTTATACACAGGATATTGCAGTTATTGGTGGTGGATATATAGGAGTTGAAGCAGCAGAAAACTTAAGAGATGCTGGTTATAATGTATCCCTAATAGAGGCAACTGACCAAATATTAAGACCTTTTGATTATGATATGGTTCAAATATTTCATAAAGAATTATATGATCATAGTATAAATTTAATTGTTGAAGATAAAGTTGAAAAGTTTGAAAAAGATACGGTGATACTATCATCAGGCAAAAGAATTAGTGCGAAGGTTGTTGTAATGGCAATAGGAGTATCACCGGAAACAGCCTTAGCAAAAGGAGCAGAGTTAGATATTGGAGAAACTGGAGCAATAAAAGTAGATACAAATTACAAAACTAATGATGATAGTATATATGCGGTAGGAGATGCCATAGAAGTTTATAATTCATTAACTCATTCCAATGTGAAATTATCACTTGCAGGCCCAGCTCAAAAGCAGGCAAGATCTGTTGCAGATCATATAAATGGAAAGAAAGGCTTAAATAAGGGATATATAGGTTCATCAGCTATAAAAGTTTTTGATTATAATGGAGCATCAACGGGGTTAAATGAAGCACTTATAAATGTTCTCAACATGAATATACAATATGATGTTGTAAGGGTAATACTTACAGATAAAGTTGGAATAATGCCTAATTCATCGCCTGTACATTTAAAATTATTATATGAAGTTCCAACAGGAAAAATTTTAGGAGCTCAAGCTATAGGTAAAGGTGATGTTACAAAAAGAATTGATGTAATTGCTACTGCTATAAAGTTTGGTGGAACAGTAGAAGACTTAAAAGATTTAGAATTATGTTATGCACCACCATTTGCTACAGCAAAAGACGTTGTTAATTATGCTGGTTATGTTGGTTCTAATCTTTTAAATGGCGATTTTAAGCAGGTTAATATAGATCTAGTCAGAGGACTTGTTGAACATAATGCTTATATAATAGACGTTAGAGAAAGAGGAGAATATGCTAATGGGCATATTAAAAACGCAATTAATATTCCATTAAGTGAACTTAGACAAAGGATAAATGAGATACCAAAAGATAAACCAGTATATTTACATTGTAGAACTGGTCAAAGAAGTTATAATGCAACATTAGCACTACAAAACTTAGGTTTTAATAATGTTTATAATATTACAGGTAGTTTCTTAGCACTATCATTTTACGAATATTTTAACGACCAAACTAAGAATAGAGAAAGCATACTTACTGAATATAATTTTAAGTGATTTTTAATATTTAATTTATTAGTTGCAAAAGGAAAAGTAAGTAAATTATAATATTCAAAAGGTTCAAGTGTTGAATAAGAATAGCACTTGGACCTTTTATTAAATGCAGATGTAAAAAATAATTAGATATATGGTATCTTCATAATTCCTCCACAGTTAAGCGGTAAAATGAATATATAAAGAGAAGATAATTAAAATATAATTTGTATTACTATCATCGACTTCTTCATAAAATCTTTACAAATATTTTGTATTATAAAATAAAAAAGATTAAAGATATTGATAAGGAGAAGAGATCAGTGGGATTTAAAACAATAATAAAACTTATGGATATAAAAACCCTTGCTGCAGGGTTAGTTCCTGTAATTTTAGGTTCAGTTTATTCAAAGTATGCTTTTGGAAAGTTAAATGCTTTGTATGTTATATTATTAGCAATTGCTATGATATTGATTCAAAGTGCTACTAATATGATTAATGATTACTTTGACTATAAACGTGGAGCAGACAGTAATAAGAGTGGAGATGAAAAAGCTCTAGTTAGTGGTGAAATCACATCTAAGCAAGTATTATTTATAATAATCTTATATAAGTTTATTGCTCTTATGATTGGTCTTTTTTTAGCTAGCCAAACAAGCTATTACATTTTACTAGTCGCTGTAATAGGAGGCCTTATCTCAATTTTATATGCTTTTGGTCCTTTACCTATTTCATATACGCCATTTGGAGAGATTATATCTGGAGTTACTATGGGGATTGGTATAACTACTACAGTGATTTATATTCAATCAGGCATATTTAATATAAATACAATTTTGGTTGCAGTCCCTACAGTATTATTTATTAGTACTATATTACTAACAAATAATTTAAGTGATATAGAAGAGGATAGTGAAGCTGGAAGAAAAACACTGCCTATTATGATAGGTAAAAAAAATGCAAATAAGCTTTGGGTTTTTAATATAATAATGTTACTTGTACTAACAGTCTGTTTAGTGTTAATGAGCATTTATCCCATTGTCGTGTTATTACCTGTAATTTTAATATATCCCTATAAATCAATTAGGAGTTTTCTTTCATATGAAAAAAGTTCTAAAACAAAAGGTAGGAGTATGGGACTTATAGGACAGGTTGGTCTAAAATATCATTTGGCCGTAGTTATTGGATTGATAATTGCAATTATAATGTAAAAAATTATTATGATGTAATGTATTAAAATTTAGATTCTGTCTGATTTGAAATTATAAAAATCCTATGAATATGCAAAAGGTTCAAGTGTTATAATCAATATAGCACTTGAACCTTTTATTATATATAATTAGAATATTTTTTGAAAATATATTATCTTCATAATTACTCCATAATTGAGTAGTAAAATAAGTATATAAATAAGAAGAAAATTAAAGGAGTGATACACAATGAAAAAGAAAGTTATGATTCTAGCATTAGCAGGTATATTAACTGTAAGCGGAATATCACTTGCATATGCGGCAGATAACAATAATACAAGGTTTAATAAATTTAATGGACAAATGATGAATGTGAAAAATGGTGAGGTTAAATCATCATCAAATTATAGAGGAACAATGATGAGCATGATGGGGTCTGGAGCGCAATCAGATGATAATATCAATAAAATGACTGAACTAATGAAAGAGAATGGTTTTAATGATGAAGCAAATGCTATGGAAAATAGAGATTTTAATGCCATGAAAAATTTAATGTCTAATATAAGTGATGAGGATTATAACAAGATGATTGATGTAATGAAAAATAACGGATATGGATCTATGGCAAATATGATGCAATCTGTAGGAAAAGAAAAGATGGCAAAACTTCATCAAAGCATGATGAGGAATTAGTATCATCAAATTTTAAAAAATCGAAATAAATTTAGAATGATAATATGAGAATGGAAGGATGGTCTGGAATGATGATTATACCAATAATTTTAATTATTGCTGTTATATATTTAATTTTCAATCAAGAAGAAAGTAAAAAGCTTAAAGTTTGCAGTGTTAGAGATAATTCTCTAAATATACTAAATGAAAGATTTGTTCGCGGAGAAATAAGTGAAGATGAATATAATAGAATAAAAAGTACATTAAGATCATAGGTAACAGTAAAAAGTCATGTAAAAGGAGTATAGATAATTCTTCTTTTACATGACTTTTTCTGTATAGAGAAAAGGAGTTATCTTAATACATATTGATCGATTTGTAAGAATTTTAATTTTTAAATGTAATAAGGGCATAATGTATATTTTTACGAAAATTTTTCTACATAAAATCTTTATAAATATTTTGTATGATAAAAAATAAAAGTTAAATAATTAAATACGTGTAATAAGTCGCTTATTAATAGGAATAATGCAGTAAAACAGAAGTTTGTATTTTATAAACCTCTGCTTTTTTGATATTTATTATGAATGGCTTTAATAAAAAATTCTTTAAATTTACTTTAATAATGTCTCGGATTTCAGCGGCACATGTGGAATAATTTGAAAATTATGTGTTAACCTATAGGATTTCTACATAATAACTTCATAAAAACTTGTTAATATGTGAGCAGATATAAAATTATTAATAACTTTTAGACTTTGTACCTGTAGAAGGAAGGTTTGACGTGTTGATTTTGATTTTAAAGTAAATTGAAAGGGGATAAAAATGATACAAGATTATTTGATTATTGGAATTTTTCTTATAGCTTCATTTATTTTTGGAATGGTCGTCTTATTAACGGCTTCCTTAGTAAGACCGAAGAAGCCAAATAAAGAAAAATTATCTACTTATGAGTGTGGTGTTGAAACTACTGGTTCAACGTGGATTAGATTTAAGGTCAGTTACTTTATGTACGGCTTAGTATTTCTACTCTTTGATGTTGAAACAGTATTTTTATTGCCATGGGCAGTGAAATTTAAATCATTAGGATTATTCGCACTTTTTGAAATGGTTATTTTTATAGGCATTTTAATCATTGGTTTATGGTATGCGTGGAAAGAGGGGGCATTAGAGTGGAAGTAAATTTTAAACAAGATAAAGAGATTCAAGAGCAAATAGAAAAAAATATTATTTTAACTAAATTAGATGATACTTTAAATTATTTCCGCGTACATTCTTTTTGGCCGTTAACATTTGGACTCGCATGCTGTGCTATTGAAATGATGGCAGCAGGAGGTGCTCGTTATGATATTGCACGTTTTGGATATGAAGTTTTCCGCGCTTCACCAAGACAAGCAGATTTGATGATTGTTGCAGGAACAATTACTGAAAAAATGGCACCTATAGTTAAAAAGATTTATGACCAAATGCCGGAACCTAAATGGGTAATTGCTATGGGAAGCTGTGCAACTAGTGGGGGACCGTTTGTAGATTCCTATAATGTTGTTCCAGGTGCTGACATATTTTTACCAGTAGATGTTTATATTCCAGGATGTCCTCCACGGCCAGAAGCATTAATCCATGGGCTTTTAACGTTAAAAGAAAAAATTATTCATCCGAAAGAGGTGGGAAGAAGTGAGTAAGACTTGTGAAAATCTAATTTTTGAACTGAAAGCAGAATATAAGCAAGATATTGAAATTATAGAAAATACGCAGATTGCTATTCACACAGAAGCAAGTAAATTTCTAGACGTTATAAAAAAGGTAAAGCAATATGGATTTGATTTTTTAGTTGATTTAACAGCTATTGAAGATGATGTATTAAGCTGTGTTTATCATTTTATGTCATTAACTACTCATGAGATGATTAGAATTAAGGTAAAACTTAATGAAAAGCTTGAAATTCCATCATTAACTAAATATTGGCTTGCAGCAAATGTTCAGGAAAGAGAAGCTTATGATTTATTTGGAATTAATTTTATTGGCCATCCAGATTTAAAAAGGATATTATGTCCTGATGATTTTCTAGGACATCCGCTTAGAAAAGATTTTAAGGTTGAAAAGCGAAGGTAGAAAGGAGGAAGTTTGAGAATGGAATATAACAGAGAGTTGCACACTGAAGAAATGACTTTAAATTTTGGACCACAGCATCCTAGTACCCATGGTGTATATAGAGCAATCTTTACTTTAGATGGTGAGCATATTGTAAATGTAGAAAATATCATAGGCTATTTGCACAGAGGTATGGAAAAGCTAGCTGAATCCAGAACCTATACTCAATTTATACCTTATACTGATAGATTAGATTATTTATCTGGAATGTTAAATGAGTTAGGTTACGTTCAAACAGTAGAGAAGCTTGCTGGGATTGAAGTTCCAGAAAGAGCAGAATACATTCGTATAATAATGGCTGAATTGCAGAGAATAGCAAGTCATCAAGTTTTTTTAGGAAGTATGGCTCTTGATTTAAATGGGCATACCCCTTGGATGTATTTCTTTAGAGATAGAGAAAAAGTTTTGGATTTATTCGAGATGGTTTGTGGTTCTAGAATGACTACAAATTATATGCGTATCGGTGGAGTAAGCTATGATCTGCCTGAGGAATTTATGCCTGGCTTAAAAAGCTTTCTTAATGATATGGATAAGAGCCTTATAGAGTATGAACGAATCATCACTGGTAATGAAATATTTCAAGCAAGAACTAAAGGTGTTGGAATAATTAGTGGAGAAAAAGCTTTAGCTTATGGTTTAACAGGTCCAAACCTTAGGGCTTCTGGTATAGACTTAGATTTAAGACGTGATGCGCCATATGGTATTTATGATCGTTTCAATTTTAAAGTGATTGTCGGTAAAGATGGCGATTGCTATGAAAGATGGATAATGCGTATTGGAGAAATGGAAGAGAGTATAAAAATAATTAAACAGGCGCTAGAGCAAATAAAAGAAGGTCCAGTTTTAGCTAAAGCTCCAAGGCTGATAAAACCGCCAAAAGGAGATATTTATCATCAAATTGAAGGCTCTAAAGGTGCACTCGGATATTACTTAGTAAGTGATGGGTCTGATAAACCTTATAGAATTCACATACATGGCCCATCTTTTGTTAATATAGGTGCCTTTCCTGAAATGGCGACTGGAAGCACTATTCAGGATGCTGTTGCAATACTCGCATCACTTGATCCTATATTAGGCGAAATTGATAGGTAGTTCAGGCGCATTCAAAAAATAACAAGTCCATTTGCCAGCCTATTTTCCATCATGGGAAGCTCGATTCTCATACGCTCACTGAGTAAGCGATTCACACCAAATCATAGATTTGGGTTCACTGCTCACATTGGCAAATTGACCTGATAGGCCTGCTATGAGGGCAACTTGTCTCCTTGCCTGATGAAAAATAATCATGGCAACTTTGAACTTGTTATTTATTTTCATGTGCCTTAGGAGGTAGAAATGGAGAATATATTTTTAAACATATCTAATTGGATTAAGGGTTTAACTTCGGCATTGGCAATACCAAATGCCTTTGTAAGTATTATTATGAGCTTAGTTTATTTTATTGGGATTGTAGCTTTTGTTTTATTAAATGCTATGTTTTTGATTTATTTAGAAAGAAAATTTTGTGGTTATCTTCAGCAGCGTCCAGGGCCTAATAGATTTGGGCCACAAGGAATATTTCAAAGTGTAGCTGACGTTGTTAAGCTTCTAGGTAAAGAAGATATTATTCCAGAAAAAACAGATAAATTAGTTTTTGTAATGGCATCATTGTTAGTTATGGTTCCTGCTTTATTAATATATGCTGTGTTACCTTTTGGAAAAAATATGGTCGCTGTAAATTTAAATTTAGGATTGCTTTATTTCTTAGCTATATCTGGAGTTTCTTCAATACCTATATTAATGGCAGGCTGGGGATCTAATAATAAGTATTCCATTTTAGGTGGGATGAGAGTAGTTGCTCAAATGATAAGTTATGAAATACCTATGATTTTTTCTCTTCTTGGAGTAGTTATGATAAGTGGTTCTTTAAACTTAACAGAAATTATAACAGCACAAAATAAAGTGTGGTTCATTTTTTTACAGCCTGTTGCATTTATTATTTATCTTATTGCCGCTACTGCAGAGTTAAATAGAGCTCCTTTTGACTTAGCTGAAGGAGAGCAGGAAATAGTAGCTGGTCCATTCACAGAATATAGCGGAATGAGATATGCGCTTTTTTATCTTGCTGAGTATACAAATATGTTTGCTATTTCGGCACTTACAGCTACTTTATTCTTAGGAGGAGCTAGTGGTCCGTTATTACCTTCTTGGATTTGGTTTATCCTAAAAACTTACGTAATAGTGTTACTGCTTATGTTAGTTCGTTGGACTTTTCCTAGATTTAGGTTAGATCATATGATGTCTTTAAACTGGAAATATCTTATTCCTATTTCTCTAATAAACATTTTACTAACTGGAATTGGTATTAAAATATTTCAGTTAGGTATATGAAAGAAAATAATAAGTCCATGATGCGATGTATATTTTCAGTCAGACACGGAAGTATTTTTATCTCATAGTGGGCCTATTAGGTAAAAATGCTGATGTAGTATGACTAGAAATAGACTAGCATGATGACTTATTATTTCTTGAATATGCCACAATTAGTTGAGAGGTGAATTTAATGTTTGGTAAAGGATTATTAAATGGTCTTAGAGTGACACTTGGACATTTATTTGAAAAAAATATTACTCAGCAGTATCCAGAAGAACATCCAAAGCTTCCATTGCGTTCTCGTTGTTCTTTTAAACTGGATTCAGAAAAATGTATTTCATGCAGCATTTGTGCTTTGAGCTGCCCGAATAGAGTTATTAATGTTGAAAGTTATAAAGATGAAAATAATAAAAAACATTTAACTAAATATGAAATGCAATTAGAATATTGTCTTTTTTGCGGACTTTGCGTTGAAAGCTGCCCAACTAAGGCACTTCAGGTTACTTCAGATTTTGAATTAAGTGCTTATAGTAGGGCTGAAACTAAGTTAACACTATTTGATGAATATTCAAAGAAGTAACAGGTCAGAATACTTTTTTGCATGATGAGAAACATGCATTATATTAATGACCAATATTTACTTCATATTCTTAACAAGGAGGATTTATAATGATTTCAGCTTTTGTTTTTTGGCCTATAGCATTTTTAATTATAGCTTTTGCTATAGGTGTCGTTCATTCAAAAAATATTATTCATAGTGCTTTATCAATGATTTTAACATTTATAGGTATCTCAGTAGTTTTCATTTTGCTACAAGCTGATTTTCTAGCTTTAGCACAGATTTTAATTTATGCTGGAGCAATTTCAATATTAATCGTATTTGCTATAATGCTTACACGAAAAAATGATATGAAAAACAGTAATCCCTTTAATAAATTAAGATGGACAGGTTTAGCATTTTGTTTAGGATTCTTTGGGCTTATTACACGTTTAATTTTACGTAGTAACTTTACGTATAAGAATTTAAATATAGAAAATACCATTAGTGTTATTGCAGATGGATTCTTTGGAAATTATATGATTCCATTTGAAGTTTCTGCATTACTTTTATTAATAGCATTAGTAGGAGCTATTATTTTAGCAAAAGGAGTGAAAAATTAGATGGTTGGTTTAGAAGGTTATTTAATACTCGCAGCAGCTTTGTTTTGTATTGGTCTTTATGGAGCAGTTGTTAAAAGAAATGTTATCAGCGTATTAATGTCAGTGGAAATCATGATGAATGCAGTCAATATTAATTTAGTAGCTTTTAATAGATTTTTAGCACCAGAAAAGGTTACAGGACACCTTTTTGCTATATTCGTTATTGTTGTTGCAGCAGCCGAAATTGCTGTAGGTTTAGCTATTATCTTAAATATTTATCGAAGTCTACCTACATCTAATGTAGAAGATTTCAATATTTTAAAATGGTAGGTGTTATGATGAGATTTATAGATTTGGCTTGGATGATTCCCATATTTCCTGCAATTGCATTTTTAATTATTGGATTTGTTACGAAGAAATCTAAAGGGATTAGTTCAGCAATTGCAATAGTTGGAATGTTTATTTCTTTTATATTTTCTTTAGGAGTTTTTTATGAGGTTATTACTTCAAAAGTTAGTATTAATCAACCTGTTGAATATGCTGTTTCGTGGTTGTCAGTTCCCCTTAAGATTGAAGTAGGAGTATTAATTGATCCACTTACAGCAATTATGCTTATAATTGTGACTTTTATAGGTTTATTGGTTGAAATATATTCTTTGGGATACATGAAAGGTGAAGATGGTTTTTCTAGATTTTTTGCGAATTTATCATTATTTAGCAGTTCAATGCTCGGACTCGTAATTTCTAATAACTATTTTCAAATGTTCTTTTTCTGGGAACTCGTAGGGTTATGTTCTTATCTTCTAATTGGTTTCTACTATGACAGGCCTTCAGCTGTAAAGGCTAATAAAAAGGCGTTTGTCGCTAACAGAGTTGGAGATTTCGGATTTTTAGTCGGAATGCTTTGCCTTTTCATGGCTTTTGGAACTTTTAACTTTAGAGAACTAGCCGCAAGTATTCCATCATATCAAGATGTTGTTTATTTAACTATAATAGCATTATTAATTTTTGCAGGACCAGTAGCAAAGTCAGCTCAATTTCCACTTCATGTTTGGCTTCCAGATGCCATGGAAGGACCAACACCAGTAAGTGCATTGATTCATGCAGCTACTATGGTTGCAGCTGGAGTATATCTTTTAGCGCGTGGTTATATATTATTTTCTTCTTTACATGAAGTAAGTTTAGTAATTGCGTACATTGGTGGAATAACTGCATTCATGGCAGGTACAATTGCAATAGTTCAAAGAGATTTAAAAAGAATATTGGCTTTTTCAACTATGAGTCAATTAGGATATATGGTTATGGCAATGGGAGTAGGCGGATTTACTTCTGGAATGTTTCATCTTACAAGCCATGCATTTTTTAAGGCATTATTATTTTTAGGTGCAGGTATCATTATTCATTCTATTGGTGTACAGGACATTTTTAAAATGGGCGGCTTAATTAAAAAAGTGAAACTTGTAAGCATAACTTTTATAATTGCATCTTTATCACTAGCTGGAATTCCACCTCTATCAGGCTTTTTCAGTAAGGATGAAATTTTAACTGTAACTTATGAGCATGGATATATATTTTTATATTACTTAGGTTTAATTACAGCGTTTTTAACAGCATTTTATATGGCTCGTTTAGTTTTAATAGTCTTCTTTGGAGAGGAAAGAGAAAAACATTATGTCCATAAAATTCCTTGGTGCATGACTGTGCCATTAATCATATTATCAGTTTTCTCAGTATTTTATGGTTTTATAAATGAAACTTTTGCTTCATTTATATATTTTCAAACCTCTCAAATTCCAGAAGCAAATTTAATGGTTATGAGTGAATCAGTAGCAGCAGCTTTTGGTGGAATACTACTAGGATGGCTTATTTATGGTAAGAAAGTAATATCAGGTGAAGCTCTTAGTGTGAAGTTTAAACCAATACATCAATTTCTTTTTAATCAATATTATATAAATGAACTTTATCAATGGATATATGAAAAAGTAGTTTTAAATATTTCTTATCTTTTTAATTGGTGTGACCGCAAGATTGTAGATGGAATTTTTGACAATACTACTTCTTTGATATGGAGAATGGGAGCTAAACTTAGACTTATTCATTCAGGAAGGGTGCAAAATTATGCTCTAGTCTTTTTCATAGCAATTGCTTTAATAATTTTATGGCTCACAGCACCGATTTTAGGAGGGATGTAGATGCAATTTCCGATATTAACATCAATATTATTAGCACCCATTTTGGGTATAATCATAATACTTTTCTTGCCAGGAACTAAGAAAAAGGAAATAAAAGTTACTGCAGCAATTGTTACGTTTATTTCATTGTTGCTTTCGATTATAGCTTTTGTTACTTACAATAAGGAAATGGGAGGGCTTCAATTTCAAGAAACCTATTCTTGGGTACCTGCCTTCGGAATTAATTATTCTGTGGGTGCGGATGGTTTAAGCATACCTTTAATATTGCTTACTGCTATCGTTATTTTTGCAGGTGTTTTT
Organism: Clostridium sp. MF28; assembly: GCF_002969175.1. Classification (NCBI taxonomy): domain Bacteria; kingdom Bacillati; phylum Bacillota; class Clostridia; order Eubacteriales; family Clostridiaceae; genus Clostridium; species Clostridium sp. MF28. The sequence continues at coordinate 721,241 of NZ_CP014331.1, read as the reverse complement.
TCATCATGGAAAATGGAAAAAAGAATAAAGGAATTTTTCATTTTCCTGCTTTTACTAGTTGCAGGTGTTTTTGGAGTATTTATTTCAAGAGATTTATTTTTATTCTACGTATTTTTTGAAATAGCTGTTATTCCAATGTATATATTAATTGGAGTTTGGGGAAGTACAAGAAAAGATTATGCTGCAATGAAACTTACTTTATATTTATTAGTAGGAAGTGCATTTATTCTAATTGGAATTATTGCGACCTTTGTATATGCTAATAATTTAGGAATAAGAAGTTTTGATATACAAACTCTTAGTACTATTGAGTATAGCGCCAGCTTTCAAAAATTTACTTTTTTCCTAATGTTAATAGGTTTTGGGATATTAGTCCCTATGTGGCCTTTTCATACATGGTCTCCAGATGGACACGTGGCTGCACCAACAGCTGTAAGTATGCTTCACGCAGGAGTTTTAATGAAGCTTGGTGGTTATGGAATTATCCGTGCAGGTGTATTTTTATTTCCAGAAGGTGCAAAGTACTGGGTTCCTTTAATTGCATATTATCCATAGCTAATATACTATATGGAGCTATGGTAGCCATGGCTCAAAAGGATTTAAAATTTGTAATTGGTTATTCCAGTGTAAGTCATATGGGGTACGTACTACTCGGAATTGCTTCATTAAATTTTGAAGGAATAGACGGAGCTGTAGCTCAGATGTTTGCCCATGGTATTATGACTGCATTATTCTTTACTTTAATAGGTAATATTTATTATCAAGCTCACACAAGAGAAATCGCTAAGTTTGGTGGTTTAATACATCAAATGCCAAGAGTGGCAATTGGTTTTATAATTGCTGGTTTTGCATCATTAGGATTACCAGGACTAAGCAACTTTGTTGCTGAATTTCTAATATTTTTAGGATCCATGATGAGCCAAGAAAACTATTTTCAATAATACCTTTTAAAGCAATTTCAATAATGGCTATTCTAGGAATTGTTATTACGGCTGCTTATATATTGAAGGTGGTTCAAAGCACTTTCCTTGGCCCAAGAAAAGAAGAATGGGATCATTTAGAAGATGCAAAAGGGGTGGAAATGGTACCTATAGTTATGCTTGCAAGTGTATTAATATTTTTTGGTTTATTCCCATCACCACTAATTGATCTTATTCATAGTGGAGCAATGTCACTTATGGGTAAGATATCAGATATAGGAATGATAATGGGGGGATTTTAATTATGAGTTATATAGTTGAACTTTTAACTGCAGCTTTATGTCTTGTACTTTTGATAGCAAGTTTATCACTGCAAAGGTATAAAGAAAAACTTAGTTTATTTACAGGAATATGTCTATTTATAATTTTAATAGTATCATTATTTAGTGAGGCACTATTGAATGGGAGTCAGTCACAATCTCTTTTTGGTGGAGCTTATATTAATGATCCTTTTAGTACTTTTTTTAAACAGCTTTTCTTGATAGCTGCAGTATTAACAGTGTTAATTTCTAGAGATCATCTAGTTTCAAAACAAGGAGAGTTCTATGCATTAATTGTGTCTGCGCTACTTGGAATGATGATTATGGTATCATCGGGAGAACTCATTGCAATATATATAGGACTAGAATTAATGACTATATCATTTTGCGTTTTAATTGCTTATAAAGGTGATGATAAATCAAAAGAAGCAAGTTTAAAATACCTTATTTTAAGTGCAATGTCTTCAGCAATTTTCTTGTATGGATTAAGTTTAATATATGGGATTACTCAAACAACGGCTATTAAAGAAATTGCAGAAGCACTGGTGACAGGACAGATAGCACCATTAGAAATACTAGGCGTGATATTTTTAATTGCAGGTTTTGCTTTTAAAATAGCCATTGTTCCTTTTCATATGTGGGCTCCAGACATTTATGAAGGAGCACCTACTTCGATTACAGTATTTTTAGCGGTAGCATCTAAAACAGCAGGTTTAGCAGTTTTATTAAGATTATTTATGACTGGAATGTCATCTGTGTCTAACTACTGGATTGATTTAATAATAGTATTATCTGTTATAACTTTAGTGCTTGGAAATTTAGTTGCTATTCCCCAAACTAATATTAAAAGGCTGCTTGCTTACTCAAGCATTTCACAAGCAGGTTATTTTTTACTAGGGATTATTGCGAATTCAAGTCTTGGCATCGCATCAATTTTGCTTTATAGTTTGTTTTATCTGTTTGCAAACATGGGAGCATTTGGAGTTGTAATTGCAGTTTCAAAGGCAACAGGAAGTGATCAAATTAAAGATTATGCTTATTTAGCTAAAAGATCACCATTTTTAGCTGCTGTTATGCTTATCTCCTTACTTTCTTTAGCAGGAATTCCACCTTTAGCAGGATTTATAGGCAAGTTCTATTTATTCTTATCTATAATAGAAAAGGGACAGATATGGTTAGCATTTTTAAGTATTGGTATGAGCGTTATATCAGTATATTACTATCTTAAAGTTGTTAAGGTTATGTATTTTGGAGAAAGTCCTACTAAACTTGAATCAATTCCGGTATCCATAAGTACAAAATTAGCATTAACTATATCTATGACAGTACTTGTTATTCTTGGAATTTATCCTAGCCAAGTAGTAAATGTAGTTTTGTCAGTATCTAAAGCATTTTTATCCTAATATAAGAATTACTAAAAATTCTATTTTGTAATAATCATTATCTTCATAATTTCTACATAATTTTAATGTACAATAAGAATCATTTTCAAATGATAGATAGTAGGAAGGATGAGGAAAATGGTTGCTACAATATTAATAATTGCAGTTATTGCTTTTATAGTTTTTAGAGTATTCAAAGGCGGTGGAGGATGCTGCCATTAAGGATGTACTTCAAAATGATTTTTTTATCATTTTGAAGTACTTTCTTTTATTAAGTGTAACAGAATTTGAAATTTAAAATAATAAAAGAACTTATTGGAGGAATAATTTTTAGTTAAATTATTAAATATATGATAAAGTAATATTAAAATTAACTATATGGGGGGAATATTATGAACAACATTTTAATAATTGAAGATGAAAAAAGCGTATCAGACGTTGTAAAAGCATATTTGGAAAGAGAAGGATATGGGGTGTATTCCACTGAAAATGGATTAGATGGAATTGAAGTTTTTAGAAAAGAAAGGATTGATCTTGTAATTTTAGATTTAATGCTTCCAGATATTGATGGTGAGGAAGTTTGTAAGATATTAAGAAAAATATCAGATGTATATATTTTTATGCTAACTGCTAAAAGTACATTAAGCGATAAAATTGAAGGGTTAAATATTGGAGCAGATGAATACCTAACAAAACCATTAAGTCCAAGAGAACTTACTGCGCGTGTAAATGCATTGTTCAGAAGAGTAAGAACAAGAAAAGAAAATGTACTTTCTTTTAATAATAACAAATTAATAATTGATTTTGATAAGAGATTAGTTAAATTGAGTGGAGAGGAAGTAAGTTTAACTCCAAATGAATTTGATATATTATATATTTTATCTTCAAATCAAGGAAAAGTATTTACACGGGAAGCAATAATAGAGAGAGCTTTTGGAATCGAATTTGATGGTTCAGACAGAAGTATAGATGTTCATATCAAAAATTTACGTAAGAAAATTGAAGAAGATACCAAGTCTCCTCGATATATAGTTACTGTTACAAAAATTGGTTATAAATTTGGTGATGAAGTATGAAGCAAAGTATTAGGGGGAGATTGAGTTTTATTATAATATTTTGCGCAGTAGCTACCGTATTATTATCAGCTTTATTAGTAAATATAACTATAACGAATACATTCAATAAGTATATGGAAAATATACAAACTCAAAGAAATACAAGGTTAGTAGAATATTTTCAACAAGTTTATAAAAGTGATGGTGGATGGAATATTACTTCGGGGGAAGAAATGATGCATGAAGCGTATATGAGTAATTACTGTTTAAGTCTTTTGGATGATAATAAAAAGGTTGTATGGGAAATGAACCATGAAGATATACAAAATAAAAATCATATGACAGTAAATGGCAAGGAAGAAACCGGAGTGTATACTTCTAATACTTTTGATATAAATGTAAATGGAAAAACAGTAGGTTATATTATTGTCGGACAGTATTCGCCTGTTCTGCTTTCACAGGAAGATATAAGCTTCAAGGGACAAATTAATAAGAGTATTGTATTTAGTGGAGTATTAACACTAATAGTAGTAGCATTGATAAGTCTTATTATATCAAAGCAATTTTCTGAACCAATAAAGGAAGTTTCAAAAACTTCTGTAAGTTTATCAAAAGGAAATTATAATTCTAGATCAAATATAAAAAGTAATATTGAAGAAATTCGGAATTTAACTGAGAGCATAAATGATTTAGGTGAGAAATTAAATAGTCAGGATGTATTAAGAAAGCGTCTTATTTCAGATATATCCCATGAAATTAGAACTCCATTAAATGTATTACAAAATAATTTAGAGGCAATGATAGATGGAATTATACCTGTAACTACTGATAAACTTAATAGCTTAAATGATGAAGTAATAAGATTTGGCAAGCTTTTAAATAATTTGAATTCATTAAAACAAATAGAGTCAGATGAAATAGTGCTTAAATTAGGAAGGGTTAATATAGGGGAGCTTATTTCAAATGTAATTAGTGATTTTAATATTGCTGCTGATGAAAAAAATATAAAGTTAATTATTAATAAAGAAGAAGGTAAAAATTTTATTGTAGTAGGCGATTACGATAAATTGAAACAAGTATTTATAAATCTTATATCTAATGCAATTAAATTTAACAATATAAATGGAACTGTATGGGTCAATATTAGTAGCGATATAAACTCAGTTATCATTAAAATTAAGGATAATGGAATTGGAATTAAAAAAGAAGATTTACCTTATGTTTTTGAAAGAATGTATCGTGGAGATAAAAGTAGACATAAAATTGAGGGAAGCGGAATAGGTCTTACACTTGTAAAGAAAATATTAACTTTGCATTCTGGAACAATAGATGTAGAAAGTAAGGAAGATAAGGAAACTGTATTTACAGTATGCATAAACAAAAGTAATTAATACATAAATTTTTATCACAAACTACATAAAAAAAGAAGGTATCTATAAACACTTTAAAAAGTGATTTTAAGATACCTTTTTTGTTTTTTGAGAATTATTAAATTGACATTTATTTCCTTAAAATATAGATGATTTATTATGTTTTAATAATAGCATATAACTACCAATATAATTTGACAGAAATTTCATATATCATCCTTATAGAATCTTCATAACTTTTTATTATACTTTACTATATAATAAGCGACTTTTTTCTGAAATAATATATTTATAATTATAGAGGTGACAAGCATGAATATTATAAGAAAAGTTAATAAAGCAATATATAAATGTTTAAACAACAGAAAATATGTAAGATTATTTGCTATAGGTGCAATTATTCTATTATTTAGTACTATTGTATCAAGTTTTGATATGAGTGAAAAATTAAAACATAACTTATCAGTAAATAAAGCTAATGCATCTCGCTTAAATATAGCTAATGCGTCTATTGAAAATGGGGTTCAGGTAGTAAGAATAACAGTAGATAATAATGGTTATACCCCTGATGTTATTTATGTTCAAAAAGATATTCCTGTTAAGTTGATATTTGAAGGAGATCAACTTAATTCGTGTAATAATGGAATAGTATTACCATCTTTCAATATAGATAAAGATTTCAAATCAGGAGAAAATATAATAGAATTTATCCCCAAAGATGAAGACATAGAGTTTAGTTGCTGGATGGGAATGATAAAAGGAATAATTAAAATTACAGATAGCATTGAGTCCATAAATGAGACCGAAAAATTTTAATAGAAATTCAGATTTTATTGTGAAAGTTATGTAATATAAGCACTAATTATATAGAGGATTACATTTATCCTGATAATTAGATTTTAATTAATATTTAAAATTTATTTTTATCTACACAATATCTTCATAACATTTATTTATAATGTATTTACAGGGAGGCGATAGTGATGAAAAGCTATAGTTTACGTTTTAAACAAGAAAATATGCTTTGTCATAGGTGTCTAATGAATGTTGTAAAAACATTAAGCTCCATTCAAGGTTTATTAGGAGTTGATGTTAGTTTAGAATCAAAGAAAATTAAAGTAATCTATAGAGATAAAGAGATATCAAGAGATGATATTAAAGAAATAGTAAATAGATCAATTTTAAGTGGTAAAGTAGTTAAGCTTAAACATTAATTATAATGAGAATATGAGGGGGAATTTATTATGAATTGTCATGGAAATAATAAAAATGAAGGAAATAAAAAACATAATCCAATAAAGCATATGTTAATGATGGTGCTTTGTTGTGGATTACCGTTTATAATTGTAGCAGCACTTCCTTTTTTAAGTGTTGGAACAGGTCTTAAAGCAGCTATAGGTGGGATAGCACCTTTCATATGTCCAATAATGATGGTACTTATGATGGGAATGATGTTTAAAGGAAAGCATGGAAGCTGTTGTAGTGAGAAGAAAGAAGTTAATGAAAATCAAAACAAAATAGAGCAATAGGCTAATAAAAAAAGAGGTTAATCAGTATCGTATGTTACTATTAACTTCTTTTTTAGTTAGAGAAATAAATAAAGAATGAACAGTTATTAGATTGGTTTTGGGTATAATAAAAGGTAATTTACAAATAATAGATTAGGTATTTAAAATATCTAAATATTATTTGTAATTCAAATTTAACATAATATAAAATATATTTAATAAAAGGGAGTGAATGAAAATGAGAACAATAACATGGGTATTGATTGTTGCAGCTGCTATAAGATTAGGAATAATAGGTTTTTTGGGAGATGATTTCATAGGGCTTGCCTTTGGTTCTGCACCTGTAACAATGTCTTGGCTCGATCGGATAGTTTGTGGCATTGTTGGTATAGCAGGGATATATGCAATTTATTTATTATTCAAAGGAACGAATAGTGAAGTAGCCTAGAAGGATAAGAAAAGTAACACAATCATTTTAAATATGTTTAAGCAAAAGTACCATGGATATGTAAAAGGCTCAAGTGCTGTAAAAGCTAAAATTTGAGTCTTATTTTATTTGAATTGATTATAAGAATGTTGTAAAATAGCAGATAGTAATCAAGATAGTACGTGATAAATAAATGGCATTTAGAAATTAAGATTTTAAGTTAGAATATTAATAAAGGAGAAATCCATGTTCAATATAAATGATGTAGTGGAGATCTTGAGAAATAATAGCTCTATTGCGATACCTATAAGTCTAATAATAAGTATAGGCATTTCCCTTGTTGGTATATTACCGTCAGTATTTATAACAGGAGCGAACATAGTTTTCTTCGGGCCTATTAATGGCTTTTTCATATCTCTGTTAGGTGAAGCAATAGGAGCATATATTACTTTTATTATCTATAGATTAGGTTTTAAAAGGAAGATTGAAAAATTCACAGATAGAAATAGGTTAATTTCTAGAATAGTTAAAAGTGATGGAAGAGAGGCGGGGCTACTAATATTTCAAGGAAGAATCATTCCATTTATACCATCAGGAATTATAACACTTGCAGCATCAATAAGTAGTGTTGATAGTACAATATTCACTGTTGCAACATTGATTGGAAAGGTTCCATCTATAGCGTTAGAGGCACTTGTTAGCTATGACATAATTAATATTTACGATAATTGGATAAGGCTAGTCATAACATTTATTAGTCTAATAGTTATTAAATTTACAATTGCAAAGAAAAAAGATTATTAAGTAAAAATGAATTAGAATAATCTCAGATTAGAGAGTTCTAATTCATTTTTTTATTAAAGCCGGTTATTTATCTAGAGTTTTGATATAGGCTTTCATTTGGTTGATATTCATGTCACCAACATGCTTAGAAAGTATATTTCCGTCTTTATCAATAAAGTATGAAGTAGGAATTGAAGTTATGTTATATTTTGTAGCTACACTTTGATCAGGGTCTATAAGTACCTTAAAGTTATATTTGTTACTATCAATAAATGATTTAACAGCATTTAATGGCTCACCGATTTCTACAGAAACTATAACTAAGTCACTATCCTTTGTTTCTTGATATAATTTTTCTATCTCGGTCATTTCAGCTTTACAGGGGGGGACACCAAGTTGCCAAAAAGTTAAGAAACACTTTCTTGCCTTTTAAATGGTTAATCCCCAATATATATAAGTCAATAATTATCATAAGTAAAATTATTATATAAAAAAGATATGAAGATTATATGTATTTTTGATAACTTATTATTAAAATAAAAAAAGTTAAATTTACATGGTGTGAAATTTATTATATTAGACAGCGTAAAATTAGGGAATTAGAAATTGAATATATTATTATGAATTGGAATATTCTTCATAAGTTCTTCATAATAGAATGGTATTATTTGAGTTGTTAAAAGTTAATATTTTAAGAATGATTTAGAAAACAAAATAATGTGTGTATTCAATTAGGAGATAACATATAAACTGAGGAGGAACAATATGAAAATATTTAATAATTTAAAACTTGCACAAAAACTTATATTTTGCTTCTTATTAATTTCATTACTTATAGGGATTATTGGATTTAGAGGTATATCAGAAATAAAAAAAATAAATGCAAATTCAACCTCTATGTATGAAGATAATTTAATACATTTAAAAACAGTTGAGGAGTTAAAAGCAAACTTTTTACAGATACATTCAGATTTATTAGCGCTTTTAACAACAAAAGATGCAGCTAAAAAACAGGATATTGAAAATGAAATAGAAAAATTAACAAATGAAGATATGATGATTTCTGAAGAATTTAAAAATGCAGGTGAAACAGGTGAAGAAGAAAAATTATTAACAAATTTTATAAAGCTTCACGAAGAATATATGATGTCACGTAAAGATTTTATGGACTTAATAAATGCAAATAAATATGATGAAGCACAAACGGCTTTTCAAATGGTAACTGAGGCTAGGGATAAGACTTTTGATAGTATTAATAAAATAATTGATTCAAATATAAAAGAAGCTGAAAATGCAAATAATGTTAATAATTTAATATTTAAGAATTCGTTTAATTTAATGATTGGTATAGTTATATTCGGTTTCATATTTGCAATTTTACTTGGAGTTTTGATTTCAACATTAATATCAAAACAAATAAATAAGGTTTTAGTATTTGCGGATGCTCTAGGTAGAGGTGATTTAACTCAGAGAATAGATTTCTATTCAAAAGATGAAATAGGAAAAATATCAAATGCTTTAAATAAAGCTGCTGAAAACACTAGAAGTCTTATATCAACAATAATTTCAAATTCTAGCAGTATAAAAGAATCAAGTGAAGAAATCTATAACACTATAGAAGGAATTTCTACAAAAATGAACAATATTAATGAAGCTACAAAGGAAATAACAACTGGTACAGAAGAATTGAGTGCAACATCACAAGAAGTAAATGCATCAATTGAAGAAATAACTTCAAATTCTATTGAGTTATCAAATAAGGCAAAGGATTGCGATCAAGCTTCTAATGATATTCAGATACGTGCCTCAGAAATAAAAGATAAGGGACTAAAATCAATAAATATTTCTAAGAAAATATATAAAGAAAAGCAAGAAAATATATTAAAAGCAATAGAAGAAGGAAAAGTTGTTGAAAAAATTAAAGTAATGGCTGATTCTATAGCAAATATAGCATCGCAAACAAATCTTTTAGCATTAAATGCGGCCATTGAATCGGCAAGAGCTGGTGAAATGGGGAAAGGTTTTGCTGTAGTAGCAGATGAGATACGCAAGCTTGCAGAACAGTCAGCAGAGAATGTTTCAAACATACAAGAAGTTATTACTCAGGTAAACAATGCCTTCAATAATCTTTCACATAACACTCAAGAGATATTGGCGCATATTGATAATAATGTAAATCCAGATTATGAGCTTTTTTTAGAAACTGCTTTTAAATATGAAAAGGATGCAGTCTTTATTAAATCTATGTCAAAAGAAATTGCAAATGGTACAAATCAAATACTTAGTTCTATAGAGCAAACTAGTGCTGCAATAGAAACAGTTTCGTCTACTGCTCAGCAATCGGCAGAAAGTTCAGAAGGGATATTAAATAGTGTAGATGAAACAACTGCCGCAATTCAAGAAGTTGCGAATTCTGCACAAAGGCAAGCTGAATTATCTGAAGAACTTAATTTCTTGGTACAAAAATTTAAAATATAGATAATATGTTGTATAAAAATATAAAGGGAATGGTACTATCGCAGTAGGAAAAGGACCTACCCAAGTTTACATTGAATCAGATGATAAATATTCATTCCTAGCAAATCAAGGAACTGAAGATGCACCATCTAATACTGTTTCAAAGATAGATATGTCAACTAAGAAAGTAGTTGCAACAATAGAAACTGGAAAAGGAGCTCATGGAGTAGTAGTTAGCTCTGATAATAAATATGTTTATGTTACTAATATGTATGATGGAACTGTAAGTGTTATTGACAATAGCACAGATAAGGTTATTAAAACTATAAAAGTAGAAGGAGAACCAAATGGAATAAGCTACAGGTAATTAATATTCTAATGAGAATAAATTTAATTTGAGTTAATTAAATTTAGTAATTTATGCAATCATAATTCATAGTTCTTAATATATAAAAAAGTGTATTGAATTCTAAAATAATTAGTTTTCAATACACTTTTTAGTATCTTTTATGATTTATACTTTTAAAAATTTAATTAAAGACCAGAAGCTTCCTACACTTCCAATTAAAATCCCAACTAATATAAACTGCCATTGGAGGGTTTGCGTAATATAAGATGGTGATATTAAGTTTATTAAAAGTAAATTTTCATTTATCTTTATAAAAACTAGTTTATAGAGATAGTATATTAATATATTTGAACATACTGCTCCAAACAAACCAATAAGTGCACCTTCAATAATAAGCGGCCATCTAATAAACCAATCAGTTGCTCCAACAACTTTCATTATTCCAATTTCTCTACGTCTTGAGTAAATAGCTAATTTTATAGTATTACTAATAAGGAATATAGAAACTGATACCATTAATATGAATAAAGCAATTCCAATCCATTTCACGTTTTTGGATATTGGAATTATTTTATTTGTAAATTCCTGATCATTGCCAATGGATTCTATACCAGGCATATTTTCGATTGCGCTTATCACTTGATGTGATATTTCAGGATTTTCTAGATCTATTATAAATGAATTAGGCAGCGGATTATTGGAAGAATCATAATTATTTAATAAAGAACTATTATCTTCAGAAACCTGTTTATTAAACTTTTTTAAAGCCTCTGATTTATCTTCAAATTTAACACTTTTGATACCAGAAATATTATTTAACTTTTGCTCTAAGTTTTCTTGATCTTTATTAGTAACGCTATTATTTAAAAATACTTGTATTTGAACCTGGGATTTAGCATTACTCATTCCTATATTTATATTTAGCATTAATAGCATTGAGACTCCCATTATAAATAAAGTTGAGGTCACTGTAATAACTGATGCTATACTAATGGTTCTATTTCTATTTAAACTCTTTAATGCATCAATAATATAATATTTGAAGGTATTAAAATTCATTATCATAAGTCCCCCTAATTTCATCTCTTATTATAGTTCCATTCTCAATAGCAATAACTCGCTTCCTCATTGAATCAACGATATCTCTTGCATGAGTAGCCTAAGTATTGTAGTACCGTTTTTATTAACATTGTCGAGCGTGTCCATTACTCCCATTGCAGTTTCAGGATCGAGATTTCCTGTTGGTTCATCGGCAATTAAAATATTAGGATCATTCACTATAGCTCGAGCAATTGAAACTCTTTGCTGTTCACCGCCTGACAATTGGCTTGGAAATGACCTAAATTTATCAGATAATCCAACTAGTGATAAAGCCATAGGTACCTTCTTTTTTATATCTTTAGTACTGACACCAATAACCCTTAATGCAAAAGCTACATTTTCATAGACATTAAGAGTTGGAATTAGTTTAAAATCTTGAAATATTACACCTATCTTTCTTCTGTAAAACGGTATTTGATTCTTATTTAGATTGGTTACATCAGTATCGTTTAATATTAACTTACCATGTGTCGGCTCAATTTCTTTAAAAAGCATTTTTATTATTGTTGATTTGCCAGCACCACTTGAGCCTACTAAAAAAGCAAAATCACCTTTTTCTATAGTTAAGTTAACATTTTTAAGAGCCAAGGTGTTATTGTCATATACTTTAGTAACGTCTAGAAATTTAATCATTAGTAATCCTCCAATTAGATGTTAGTTAAATATACTTGTGTGTTTTTGTAATATTATAACTTATTATTATGAAGAAATTATGTGTTTCCTTATGGTAATGTATTCCTTTATACGAATCTACATAATTTCTACACAATTTTAGTGTAGTATAGGATTGAATTTACAAAAGAGAGACAAGTATTACTCTATAAATAAGGGAGCGATATAAGTGAAAAAAACAATTAAAACGGTTATGCTTGCAACAGCATTAGTGATGATTACTCAAGTTTCAGCATTTGCTGCACCAACATCTAATCAAGCACAAACTCAATTGGAGCAAAATAAAAATTCCTTAAAGGAAGTACAAGATAAACGACACCAGCTTGAAGCAAGCATTGAAGAGTTGGATAATCAAATTGAAGATTATATGATGAAGATTGAAGCAAATAAGAAGAACATAACTGGGGCAGAAAACGATATCCAAACAACAAAAAAGCAAATTACTCAGGTTGAAAAAGAAGTAGAAGCTAAGCAAGATGTATTAGATCAAAGAGTAAGAGCTATGTACATAAATGGGCAGTCTAACTATCTAAAAATCTTATTGGAATCTGAAAGTTTCAGTGATTTAATAACAAGAGCTGAAGCAATTAGAAAAATAATTGGACTTGATAAACAAGTAATAAGTGATTTAAATGATAAGAAGTCAGAAGTAGAAAGTAAAAAAACATCTCTTGAAGTTAAGTATAATGATTTGCTTGCATTAAAAAGCGAAAATGAAGACAAGCTTATAAGTCTAAATACAAATATAGCAGATCAAAAGAAGCTTATTCAAGAGGCCAAAGATCAGGAAAAATTATTTGCATCAAAAGTAGATGAATCTCAAGTGCAAGTAAGCGCAACTATGAATCAAGTAAATAAAATAAGAAATGAAGCACCTAGAGTTACTAATGCATCGAGAGGCGCAAAATCTGCACCCGTTTCTGATAATAACATAATAGCATATGCTTCAAATTTCTTAGGAACTCCTTACCTGTGGGGAGGAACAAGTCCTTCTACAGGATTCGATTGTTCTGGTTTTACACAATATGTATATGCACACTTTGGTATTAGCCTTGGAAGAACAACTTATGACCAAATAAATGATGGATATGAAGTTTCAAAATCCGAACTACAGCCTGGAGATTTAATATTCTATGGTAAGGGCGGAAATCCTACTCATATGGGAATGTATGTAGGGAATGGGACATATATTCATGCGCCGAGAACAGGTGATGTAATAAAAATATCATCAATAGATAGACCAGATTATATTACAGCAAGAAGAGTTAAATAAGCTAATATTTTTAGCCATTAGAATAGAAAATATCAAATTTTAAATTAAGATATTGTAGTTGGAGGTATGAATGATGGTCATTGAAGTAGCAATAACGGTGGTAGTAGTTTTATTTGTTGCGCATATTCTTTATCACAAAGTAATAAAAAAAGCTTCAGGGGGATGCTGTTGTAATAAAGATGGTAAGTCCAAGAAAAAGTGTAGTAAATAGTTTTATAGTTATTTTAAATTTGTAGGAAGGAAGTTAATAGTATGAAGGAACTGTTTAGTTTTGGCCCAATACATATATACTTTTTTGGACTAATGATAGCATTAGCTGTAATTACAGGCGGAGCATTTGCAATTAAGCAAGGGGAAAAAAGAGGAATAAATGAAGACATAATATTTAATCTAATTTTTATTGTTGTTATAGCGGGTGTATTAGGAGCTAGATTATTTTATATTCTTTTTTATAATCCATCATTTTATTTTAGTAATCCAGGAGAAATATTTAAAATAAATGAGGGTGGGTTATCTATACACGGAGGAATTGTTTCCGCTGTGCTTGCAGGATACATATACTCTATTAAGAGTAAGATATCATTTTTAAAACTTGCAGATATTTCAGTGGTGGGTATTGCATTGGCTCAAGGTATAGGTAGAGTAGGGTGCGATGTATTTGGCAAACATAATGATATGGGGGATTAACTATAATGGGCAACTGCTTCATCCTGCACAAGTATATGAGTTTATTTTAGACTATATATTATTTATAGTTCTATGGAGAAGAAGTTACAAGAAAAAATTTGAAGGTGAATTATTTATAATTTACTTAATCGCTTTTGCCATAATAAGAGGTATTGTAGAATTCTTTAGAATAAATCCTGTTATCTGGGGTCCGTTTTCAATTTCGCATTTATTAAGTCTTGCTTTAGTTATTATAGGATTAGCCATTTATATATTCTTATCCAAGAGGGTCGCAGGAAACGATAGGATTTATGTGGAAGAGAATAAAGTAAATTTAACAAGTTCAATAATTATTTTAATTGCATTGGTGGTAATATCTGTATTTGTATTTTATTTTGTGCAAGGATAACTAATGAATTGTGTTTGTGTTTCAACTAGAGGTAAATAAAATATTATAAAGTTAAAGAGCTCTAATAAAATTTTGGTTTTTATTGGAGCTCTTATTATATTTTTAATGCCAGAGGTTACGGGTGACACTGACTAAATTTGAATTACATATAGCAGATCTGAAAGTAATTATTATTTTGATTATTTATAAAATTATCTTCATAATTTCTACACATGTTCTTTGTATACTCTCTAAAGAACAGTAATTCAATTATATAAAAATTAAAATAAATAATTATACTAAAAGATTAGATTATTGAGAGGTGGTGAGGTCATGTCAAATTTTATAAAAGCTAAAAATGCTGTGAGTAAAGAGCTTTATGAAGTTGAGATGATTTTAAAAAATATTGGAAAAGATTTTAGTTCGGGTTCAACTCAAGAGATATTTGAATATTTCTTTAAGGTTCCAGGAAAATATCTTCGTCCTAGTTTGATAATACTTTCAGCTAAAGCTATAAATCCTGAAATGACTATAGATGAGAGAATGCAATTAATTAATTTATGTGTAGCAATTGAGCTAATACATAGTGCTAGTTTGGTACATGACGATATAATTGACAATGATTTATTTCGCCGTGGTCAAAAGACGTTAAATAATATATATGGTAGAAAGATAGCGGTTCTCGCAGGGGATGCCTTTTATGCTAAAGCATTTTCAATATTATTAAAACTACCAACAAATGATGCAGAACAAATAATTACACAAGTTATTGAAAAAATGTGCGTTGCAGAAATTGAACAAGCTCAAAATCATGAAATTACAAAGCAGGATTACTTTAACATAATAGAAGGCAAAACTGCATCCTTTATGGCTGCCTGCTGTAAGCTTGGAGCAAAAACAGTTAATGCAAAAGAAGAAGAAATTGAAGCCTTGGAAAATTACGGCTTAAATTTAGGAATGTTATATCAAATCATTGATGATTGCACAGATGGTGATTCTAACGCTACTAAAAATAATATAACGGTTGAAGATGCTAAAGAGTTTGCTTTAAAAGCTGAACAAGCAATTAAAAATTTAGAGACTTCGGTTTATAAGGATAGCATGAATAGTCTTTTAAATCATATACTTGAATCTTCAAATAAGAAAACAAAAAATGCTTAATCTTAAATTCATAATAAATATCACAAGGGAGATGACATTAAATGAGATTTTTTAGAAATAAATATTTAGTTCCTGTGTGGACAATTTTGCGTATATGGCTAGGCTATCAATGGATAGTTCCAGCAATAGAGAAACTTAAGGATCCAACTTGGGTAGGAAGTCAATCAGGTGTAGCGATAACAGGATTTTTAAAAGGAGCTTTAGCTAAAGCAACCGGAGATCATCCATCAGTACAGTTGTGGTATGCAAGATTTGTTGAAAGTGTTGCTTTGCCAAATGTAGGAGTATTCACGTATGTAGTTCCAGCCGGAGAACTTCTTGTTGGTATTAGTTTAATCCTTGGAGCTTTTACTATAGCAGGTTTGATTGGTGGAGCATTTATGAATCTAAATTACTTATTAGCAGGAACTACTAGCACTAATCCAATTTTATATACTGCAGCTATAATTTTAATGGCAGCTGGAGCAAACGCTTATAAAATTGGGATTGATCAGTTAATTGTATCCTTTTGGAAAAAGAAATATGGTAAACAATAAATATAGCATAGAAAATAAAAATATAACAAAAAAGAAATTAAGTCTTTAGACGTGATAATGAAGGGAGTCAAAAAACAATGAAAAAGAAAACAATTAGAGGTGCAATATTAAGTTTAATTCTTACGTTAGGCCTTTCAACAGCAGCTTTTGCTGATGGAATGGGTAACATGGATATGGGGAAAGGAACAGAAAAAAGTGTAAATGGTATAAATGCAGAATTAACGTTTAATAAAGATAACAAAGTTAAAACCGGTGATAATGATGTAATGATCACATTGCATGATAATAATGATAAAAAAATTGAAAATGCTGATGTTAAGATTAGTGCAGAAATGGACAAGAACTCTGATATGGGCATGGATATGAATGGTAAAAAGCCAATTGAAGTATCATTAGAAAATAGTAAAGATGGTCAATACATGGGGAAAATTAATTTCACTGATAAAGGTAAATGGGTTATTACAGCTAACATTATGGTAAATGGAGAACAGAAGGATGTAGAGTTTGATGCGGATGTGGTTAGCGGTGGACCAAACTGGGTAGTTATAGGTGGATTTGTAGGAATAGTGGTAGTAATAATTATAGTAGCTGCAGTAAAGAAAAAAAGTAGCAAATAAAGATAAAGAATAGAGGTGATAGTTTAATGTCGAAGTTGGACAAGAAACTTAGTGATGAAACAAAGGCATCACAAGAGCAAAGAGGAAATAATTTATTAAATAATAAAATACTTAAGAGCTTCATTAAAAGTAAGTGGTATCCAGGAATATTTCAGCTATTTGTAGGAATAGTATTTGCATTCATCGTGTTTGAATTACTAACTGGACCTGACGAAGCTCACGATAACTTTGGTACAGCGGGAACTTGGGTATTGTGGTGGCCTATACTTCCAATACTATTATTTTTAACAGGTAGGTTTTGGTGTGCTATATGTCCATTTGGAGCCTTAAGTGATGTAGTACAAAAATTTGTAGGAAGCAAAAAGCCAGTACCTAAATTTCTAAGAAAATACGGAGTATGGCTTATAGATGCAATGTTCTTAGCAATTACATGGAGTGATCACGTTTTTGGAGTCGTTGAATCACCTAGAGGTTCAGGAACATTACTCCTACTTATTACAATTGGTGTAATATTCTCAGGTGCTTTTTGGGAACGTAGAACCTGGTGTAGATATCTATGTTTCTTAGGCGGATTATCTGGAAATTATTCAAGAGCAGGGATGCTGCAATTACGTGGAACAAAAGATATATGTGCTAAATGTACAGCAGCACATTGTTATAAAGGGAGTGAAAGGGCAGAAGGATGTCCTATGTTTGAATTCCCAAAAACTATGGAAGATAATGCAGAATGTAATTTCTGTGGTAATTGTGTAAAGAATTGTCCTAACAATTCAATTCAAATATCATTGCGTCCACCTACTAAAGAATTATGGTTTATTAGAAAGCCACGATTAGATGCATCATTTTTAGCTGTTGTAATTATGGGTATAGTATTTGTACAAAACATTACAATGTTAGAAATATGGGATGGAATGCTTGCATGGCTTGAAAATGTAACAGGAACACAAAATTATGCTATTACTTTTACTATAACATTTATTATAGCTATGGCTATACCAGTAGCATTGTTATCTATAACAGGATTAGTTGCAAAAACATTTAATAAAGCTTCGTTAAAAGAAAATTTCACGAAGTATGGATATGCGCTCATACCATTAGATATGGCTGCACATATAGCTCATAATTTATTCCATTTACTAGCAGAAGGAAAATCTGTATTCTATACATTTATAGAATTATTTGGAGTTGAAATTCAACATACATCTTCAGCTATTTTAGATGACCCAACGATACAAGCGTTTCAGTTTATATTAATAGCAATTGGAACTCTTGGTTCAATATATACTGTATATAAAATATCGAAGAATAATTATGAATCTAAAAAAGTTAGCACAACAATAGTATATTCTATTCTTTTAATATTACTAGCAGTAGTTAATATAATGTTATTCTCACTACCTATGGCAATGCGTATGTAATGATCCTTTATAGCTTATCTAAAAATTATTTTAGATAAGCTATAATATTATTTTTCTTGCATCTTATAAGAAGAATAAATTAATACAAATGAAGAAAGATTAGTTGATAGAGGTGATTAAAAGAAAATGACAATTGAAAAAATTAAGTTATTTATCAGAGCTTCAAGACCTTTTTCTTTAACAGCTTCAGCAATTCCAGTTGTGCTTGGGGAAATATTAGCATTAAAAGAGCCTAATTTTAATCTTGAATATTTTATACTTTCGATCATAGCAATTGTTTTTCTGCAGGCTTCAGTTAATTTACTGAATGATCATGATGATTTTATAAATAAAGTTGATACAAAGGAATCTCATAGTTCTAGCGGAGTTGTTGTTGAAGGCTTGCTGACTTTAAAAGAAGTTTATAGAAGCGGTATTCTATTACTTATTTTAGGATGTTTAATTGGTTTGTTTTTAGCTTACAATGTAGGCATTATGATTCTCATTTTAGGGATTGTTGGAGCTTTATGTGGATATTTTTACACAGGAAAACCGTTAATGCTTAAATATAGAGGATTAGGTGCACCATTGGTGTTTATAATTTTCGGACCATTAATGACCCTTGGAGGGTATTATCTGCAAATGCAGAAGTTTACTATTCAGTCATTAGTAATATCAATTCCAACAGCACTTCTTACTACTGCAATATTGCATGCTAATGATATCAGGGATATAAAACATGACAAGAAAGCTGGTATTAAAACACTGTCAATAAGTGTAGGCTATAAGAATGCACAAATAGTATATTCAAGCTTGATTATACTTTCGTATATTTCACTCATCATAATGATTATTTTTAAATATATTCCTTATTTAAGTTTGATTTGTTTATTAACAGTATCAGCTGCTGTTAAAAACATTAACAAATTAAGAACAGCTGGAGATTCAAGTAGTAATATCGCAGAACTTGATAAAGAGAGTGGAAAGCTTCAAGGTCAATTTGGAATTCTTTTAATTTTATCTATACTTTTAGCTTATATTTTATAGAAAGGTGGCAAAGTTTTGGAGAGAGAGAAAAGTAAGAATAAGATCATTATTTCTTCATTAATTATGGCTACAATATTGTGGTTTGTAATATTTGTATTAAAACCATTTAATTTTTGGATTGAAATGGGAGTATCCATATTATCGTTAGTAATGGTAGCTTTGTTTTCTGAAAAGAACTTAATTTCATTTAGAAATATAAAGTTAAGACACATATTAATCGGAATTATTTCAGCAATAATATTGTACTTTGTTTTCTATGCTGGAAATATAATTTCGGGATATTTATTTCCGTTTAAAGATGCTCAAATTGCATCAGTTTATAGCAATAGAGCACAAGGAAATTCATTACTTATTGGAGCTCTATTATTATTTATAATAGGGCCGGGAGAAGAAATATATTGGCGTGGATTTATACAAAACAATCTTGCAAAAAAATTTGGTAAAGATAAAGGATATATATTTGCAACTCTATTGTACGCTGGTGTTCATATAATTACATTTAACTTTATGCTTGTGGTAGCTGCTTTAGTATGTGGAATATATTGGGGATGGATTTATAAGAAAGAAAAAAGCCTCGTTCCAATAATAATATCTCATGCAATTTGGGATTTTACTGTATTTGTTTTGTTTCCACTAATGTAATAAGATATATGGAAATTATAAAATAGTAATTAAAAAGCTTAATTATAAGAAACATAATTAATTTAAATACTTATTAGGTTTTATAAGCGTAAAATAAAAGAATGTGTGGTGGTTATAATGGCAGAAATCAATGTAACAGATGTGGAAAAGATTTTTTCTGTTATTGCAAAGAGATATGATATGTTAAATTCAATATTAACATTAAATATTGATAGATTATGGAGAAGAAAAGCAATAAAAATCTGTAATATTAAGGAGGGGCATCAAGTATTAGATTTGTGCTGCGGTACAGGACAAATGATTAATTATGAATGTAAGGCAGTTGGAAAAAATACAGCAGTTATCGGTATAGATTTTAGCCAAGAAATGCTTAACGTTGGAGCGAAAAGACTAAATCAATCATTAAAGGATTATAAGTATGAATTAATCAAAGGCAGTATTTTAGAATTACCCTTTGAAGAAAATACTTTTGACTGCATCACAATTGCTTTTGGATTAAGAAATATTCCAGATAAAAACAAAGCATTATCAGAAATATACAGAGTCTTAAAACCAGGAGGAAAAGTGGTATGCCTAGAACTTTCTAAACCCAATATACATATTTTAAAAAATATGTACGACTTATATTTTAATCATGTGTTACCAGCAGTAGGATCAATAGGTACAGGTGATAAAAAGGCATATTATTATCTTAGAGATTCAGTAAATAATTTTATGAATAAAAAGCAGCTTAAAGAAGCGCTAGAGAAGATAGGTTTTAAAAATTCAGAATATGAATCTTTAACTTTTGGAATTGCATCCATACATTATGGCAATAAATAAAGTTAAAGTTATATCTAATATATTTATTATAAAATAGAATGTTAAACTATAGTAATATTAAACAATATAAAGGCAGCTAGCTATTAGCCGCCTTTATTTATTTTGATGAATTAAATACAAGTATTAACACAAATTTGAAGCATTTTATTTAATCTAGTATAATTAAATATATGGTTTCATTAATAAACTTATATTTAAACTTTTAGTAAGTAAAGTAAGGTACTTGATTAAGAAAAAAAATATAGGAACTTAACCTTATCATATATATCAATATTTATAATAGATTTAGGTATTACGTGCTTTAAATATATAGTAATCCAAGGAGGATAAAAAAGTGGCAAGACCAACTAAATTTAGAAGAGTGGAATTTTTCCCAGAAGATGATTATTTTGTACCATGTGGAAAGCCAAAATGTCAAATCGAAGAAATAGCTTTAAAAGTGGAAGAACTTGAAGCCATGAGATTAAAGGATATTGAGGAGTTAAATCAAGAAGAATGTGCTGAAAAAATGCAGGTATCGAGGCAGACATTTCAGAATATAATAGATAGCGCAAGAAAAAAAG
Organism: Clostridium sp. MF28; assembly: GCF_002969175.1. Classification (NCBI taxonomy): domain Bacteria; kingdom Bacillati; phylum Bacillota; class Clostridia; order Eubacteriales; family Clostridiaceae; genus Clostridium; species Clostridium sp. MF28. The sequence goes on along the minus strand of NZ_CP014331.1, from coordinate 699,785 downwards.
TAGTTACAGCTCTAACAGAAGGTAAGGCAATAAGGATAAGTGGTGGTCATTATACTACAAAGCTTTGTAAATTTAAATGTGCAGAATGTGAAACAATTTATGAAATAAATTATGATCAAGATAGAGCGGTATGCCCAAGTTGTGGATCTGATAAAGTTATGTGCAATAAAAAAGCAGGATTTTGTAAAAATTGGTGTAAAGGAAATAATATAGAGTAGTAAGTTATTTAAAGTTGTAGAAGCTTAAGCTTATGAAAATAAATAATAATAGACCAATATAATATTGAGTCTATTATTATTAGATATATTAGTTATGACATTCGTGATTGTGACACGAATCTCCAGAATCTATAAGAGAACCTTCAAGCCATTTTTCAGCAACTGATTTTACATCTCCAGAACATCCACGTAATACTTCTATTCCTGCGTTGCTTAAAACTCTTACCGCTCCTTCACCCATATTGCCAGCAAGTAAAACTTTAACACCCATATCAGAAAGCGTAGATGCTATATTAGATTTGCAGCCACATCCAGCTGGAGATTCAAGGGTTTCAGAATCTATTATTTTTTTGGCTTGTGTATCAACTGTGAAGATCGTGTAATATTCACAGTGTCCGAAATGATCATCGATATTGTTATTATGTGAGGGTAATGCAATTTTCATAATATAAACCTCCAATAAGTATATAAATGTAGCATATGTAGCAAATAAAATTGTTGGCATATGCTATTTATATATTATAATAAACTTATTAATGGCATATGTCAATAATATAAAATTAATAAAAAAATATGTAATTTCAGTTAATTACAACATAAGTCTAAGTTAGTAAAATCTATTTATCTATATATTAGGTCTTTATTAAAATGTGACTAAATTACATAAAAATTTTAATAAATAATTTATAATGTATAATAAAGGTAATATATTATAAAATCTCATGCTTATAAGGAAAGGACAAGCTATGGAATATTTTCTATTATTTTTAGAAGGAATTATAACATTTATATCACCATGCATTTTGCCTATGATACCTCTTTACATATCGTATTTTGCAGGAGACAATATAACAAATAATAAGTATAATGCATTAGTAAATTCTTTAGGGTTTGTATTGGGATTTACAGTGATATTTACGCTGCTTGGAAGTCTTGCAGGGTCTTTTGGAAGTTTCATAAAAACTGAAAGTAATATCATTAATATAATAAGCGGATTATTGTTAATTGTTTTTGGAATCAATTATATTGGGTTATTTAAAATATCATTTTTAGAAAGAAGTTCAAAGATAAATGTGCAAATAAAAACTTTTAAGTTTTTATCATCAATTTTATTTGGAATGATTTTTGCAATAGGATGGACACCTTGCGTAGGCACATTCTTAAGTGCAGCTTTAATGAGTGCAGTTAACTCTCACGATATATTAAAAGGGACACTAATGCTTTTAATATACAGTATAGGACTTGGAATACCTTTTATAATATGCGCTATTTTAATAGATAGCTTAAAAGATACTTTTAACTTAATAAAACGAAATTACAAAATTATAAATATGTTATCTGGGTTAATCCTTATAATTGTAGGAATTGCAATTATGACTGGATATCTAAACAAATTAATTTCATTCCTTACAATCTAGGAGGTTTTTATGAAAAATAAAAAATTAATATTAACAGTAACAGCAATAGGTTTTGCAGGATTTTTAGCTATATCATATTTGGCATATAACTCATTAGGTCCCAAATATGATAAGAAAGATATAAACATAAGTAAAGATACTTCTCAGGATAAAGAAGAAGAGACTGACACTCCTACTGTACAAGATAAAAAAGCGGAAAAGGACTTTGTTGTATATGATGAAAAGCTTAATAAAGTGAAGTTATCAGATTATAAAGGAAGACCTGTTATAGTAAATTTTTGGGCTAGCTGGTGTCCTCCTTGTAAAGAAGAAATGCCTCTATTTAATAAACTTTCAAGTAAATATAAAGCAGAAGAATTAACAGTTTTAATGGTGGATTTAACAGATGGTCAAAGAGAAACAATGGATAAAGCTAAAAAATATATATTAGATAATGATTATGAGATGAAAATTTTATTTGATAATGATGGAACTGCTTCAATAAATTATAATATTATATATATACCTAGAACTTTATTTATTGATAAAGATGGAAATATAATTGAAGATCATTCAGGAGAAATAACTGAAGATGAATTAAAAAGTCAAGTGCAGCTATTATTGAGTAAATGAGATAAACATTAAATTAAAGTATTGATTAATCAAAGAAGTAAAATATATGGTGATTAAGTCACAGAATTAATTTGAAAATAAGACTATACTTTAAGTGTAGGAAAAGAAAAATTTAAATTATAAATTGGAGGAGTTAATTATGGCTAGAATAATAAGCAGTAATGAATTTATTGAAAATGTTGAGAACTCAAAAGGAATAGCAGTTGTTGATTTTTTCGCAACTTGGTGTGGACCATGTAAAATGTTAGCTCCAGTATTTGAAGAAGCTAGTATGGAAGCTAGGGGGAAAGCTAAATTCTTTAAAGTTGATATAGATGCAAGTGAAAGAATAGCAGAAAAGTACGGAATATATGCAGTACCGACTATGATTGTATTTAAAGATGGGAAACCAGTGGAGAATTTAGCAGGCTTTATGCCAAAACAAAATATACTAAATAAAATTAATGCACATTTATAAATAATAGAATATAGGTTTAAATTCAGGCGGATTGCAAAAATCTACTTTTAAAAGTTTCGCTTTGTTTGAATAACTTTTAAAAGTGTATGAAGGCAGATTTGCAAATAAAGCGGTGGAATATGTTTAATCCATCGCTTTATTTAGTATAACTGTATCTAGATTATTATGATTATATATTCTGTATAGCTTAGCTTTAATCACACTTATTCTTACATTTAGCGCAATTAGGATTATACTCTGAAGATTCTAAGTGAATCATAATTTCGGAGTAATTTAGAGATTTTTTTATATCATTTTCAATTCTATCACATACGTCGTGAGCATCTTTAATTCGCATATTTTCAGGAAATACTAAATGTAATTCGATATACCTAATTCGTCCAGATTTTCTTGTTTTAAAGTTATGGTAATTACAATAGATACTCGAAAACTTATTTATGCTATTTTGAATAATTTTGATTTCATCATTAGATAGCTTAGTATCTAAAAGTGGATTGAATGCAGAGATCAATAGTTCAATGGCTTCTTTTAATATAAATATGGCAACTAAAATAGCCACAACTGGGTCTAAAAAATTCAACTTAGTTATCCATATAAGAAACAAACCAATTCCTACACCTAATGATGTATAAACATCAGCTTTTAGATGAAGAGCATCCGCTTCAAGAGCTATAGAGTCTTCTTGTTTAGCAACCTTATATATTTTTCTGGAAACCATAAAATTTATAGCAGAGGAAATAAACATAACTATAAATCCAAGGCCAATTGATTCCACAGATCCAGGAATTGTTAATTTTTTTACTGCTTCAATTATTATCCAAATAGAAGCTGATAGTATAAGAATTGCTTCAATTACGCCAGAAACATTTTCTATTTTTCCATGTCCATAGGGATGTATATCATCAGCTGGTTTATCAGATATTTTAACTGAAAAAAACGCTATTATAGCGGCTAACAAATCCATAGTCGAATGTATAGCTTCAGATATTATGCTTACTGAACCAGTAGCAAGTCCAACAATTAATTTTAGAGTTATTAGGATGCTATTTGATAATAGAGATAATCTTGCAACTTTAACTTTTGCATTCATATAAAACGCCTCCATAATTTAACATGAGTTTTATCATTTGATAAAACAAATTAACACTATAATATATTTATATGCTTGAAAAGTCAATAGATTAATGTTGAAGTGTGTTATCAATTGATAATGATAGCTATTGTGATAAGAGTTAGTGTTGGAATTGAGATTATAATGATTAAATTAATCATTAGCTATGGAATAGGGTATAAGAATTATGCTAGATTTAAAATATATAAAAAATATATTACTGCGCAGGTCAATATGGCCCTTTTGAAAAAATGATTAGTAAATTTAAAGCCTGGAGATAGTGGCTCAGATGTTTTTGAGATACAAAGAAAAATGAAGGAAAAAGCTTATTATCCTGGAAATTTAGATGGCATATATGGAGAAGGAATGAAGCAATATGTAATAAAATTTAGGAAAGATAATAGTATTAAAGAATGTCATGATATTAATAAGGAATTCTATGAAAATCTTGGGATGACCCTAGTAGATTAAGTATATTTAATCTACTAAAGCTAACCAATTATTACATCATCAGCTGCAGTTGATTTAGCAGCATTATTATTATTATTATTATTATTATTATTGGTGTTGTTGCTGTTATTGTTGTTATTTTGTGTAGAATTAGAATTCCTAGATTCCTGTAATACAGTTAAATACTGTTGTTGTGAGGCTATTGTCAGTAGTAAACAACCTATACCCACAAGGAAATTTCCAATAACATTTATTTCATCAGCGTTTTTACCTTTTGCAAGTGAAATAGCAATTGCATTTGTTAAAATTAAAGAATCTTCAGGAGTTAAGTTTTCAAAACCTGTCATGACTTACACCCACTTATATGTAGATTATAATTAATAACTATGATATTTATTTAAATAATATGAGTATAGGATGTATTAAATAAATAATTATAATCTTCATAAGGCGTCTCTAAATCTTTATGTTTTAAAGTAGATATTAAAAATTAAAAAATATCTTTTAATATGAATATTTACTAAAAAATAGAACATCCATGAAATTATAACATATTATATTTTTGAAATAATAAACAAGGAAGAAAAGTATGAATAATGATGGAATGTATTCAGTAGATTATTCAACTGAAACATCAGATTATAACTTAGAGAACGGATACAATAATAATTGGACATATCAGAATTCTAATTTCAGGTCTGTTCCATATTCTATGCTATTTGATGAAATGGAGTACGATTATAGGGCTGATATTCCACAATCAGCAACTGGAAATAGCAAAATGGATCTTAAAGACTATGGACCACAACCTTTGGTAATTAACATTGATAAAGCTACAAAGCAAAATACCAACTTTCGTACTGCTTTATGGACAGGAGAGCATTTCCAAGTTACATTAATGAGTATCAATGTCGGCGATGATATAGGTCTAGAAATCCACCCAGATACTGATCAATTCATACGTATTGAAGATGGTCAAGGAATTGTTAAAATGGGAAAAAGCAAAGATAATCTAGAGTTTCAAGCAAATGCCCGTGATGACTTTGCAATCATGGTTCCTGCTGGAACTTGGCATAATGTTATTAATACAGGTAACAAACCTCTTAAAGTATACGTTATTTATGCACCGCCTCATCATCCACGAGGCACAGTGAATGTAAATAAACCTTCTGAATAAATTTTTGAAGAAAATTAGAATTAAGATAATATAAGTCTAACCCAGCAATTTACGGTCATAGGGTTAGACTTTTTTAGTTTCTGTGAAATTATATATCTAGACAATCTGTGGCATTGTATCACTTATGGGTATAAATTGTGAAAATGGCGGATTAGTAAAAAAATCTAAACTCGCACAGTATGATTATACTGATTAGTATAAAGATGTTAGAATTGTGTTAAAAAACTGCAAGATATATCCATTGTATTTTTATCTAAATTAAGTAACATAACATAGATTTCATTCATATTATATAAGTGAAAAATAGCTTATTATAGCTAAAAAATACGAAAGAGGTGTTTTATATGGGAGCTTATCAAAATGAGTCATATAAAGGACATGGATATTATAAAGCAAGCAGATCTAAAAGCAGTGACAGTAAATCAAGAAGTAATTCAAGTCATTCTAGAAGTAACGAAAGCAGGTCAAAGAGCAATGAAAGTAGATCAAGAAGTAATGACAGCAGATCACAAAGCAACGCAAGCTATTCTTACAGCAGACCATATAGTGAATCCTATAGCAGATAATAGAATTATAGATAGATTTTTATAGAGATTAGTAATATGGATAGGTATTACAACATCAATGAAATAGTAAATGGATATTCAATTATTAAGGTAATAGGCGAGGGAAGATATGGGATTGCATATTTGGCTATAAATGACAAAGGTGAAAAGTTTGTAATAAAACAATTAAAAGAAGATATGCTTGAAAAAACTAGAGAAAAATTGTTCTATGAAGAGAAAATATTACAAGGTTTAGACAATCCTAAATTCCCAAAGTTTATATCAAATTTTAAAGATGAATATAGAGAAGGATATATTTTAGAATATATAGAGGGTATAGTCTTTGAAGACTTGTTAGTTAGAGATGAATATGAATTTAGTAGAAGTGAGATTTATGAAATCGGAGGACAGATCCTAGAACTAATACAGGTACTGCATAATAATAATGTTGTACACCGGGATATTAGACTTCCAAACGTAATATTGAAAGAAAATAAAGAATTATCGCTAATTGATTTTGGGTTAGCTAGAATTATAGATAATAAAAAATATGTTAGAGAGATGGACTACTGGTTTATAGGTGACTTTCTAATTCATTTATATTATTCATCATATGAAGAAACTGAATTAGAAGAAAGACCTTGGTTTGAAGAACTTGATTTGAATTCAGAGGAAAAGATATTTCTAAAAAAACTCATGGGTATTGAGGAAAGTTATAAAGATATTGAAGAAATAAGAAAACAACTTGAAAAAATAAAAAGTATGAATAAATTTTAAAAAATAAACCATGTGATTTAATATTATATATTTAACATCACATGGTTTATTTCAAAACAATCAAAAGATTAAGTGAAGGAGGCATGTATTATGTCAAATTCAATAGAAATATTAAAAATATATAATGAAAGTTTCAGAGCTAATGTGTATTCTAATAAACCTTTTAGAATGATTGGCTTAATTGATGTAAGTATTGAATATATTTACGGAATAGAAAAAGTAACTCTAGCTTTTTTTAGATCATCAGGAACAAATAGTGGAAAAATCAAAGGACTATGGTATCCGATTGTTGGAATAAAGACTATTACAGGTGAATTTACTGAGTTCTCAGAATACTTGAACTTTGTTTTAACAAATACCACAAGAATGGGAATTGCTGATGAGGGGTGGCTTGCTAAATCTTTATTTTTTGCCAGCGAATATACAGATGAATCAGAAATCAGAGGATTTTCAAGTGGGATTCATTATGAAAGTCTTCTAAAAATAGGAGAAACTTTAAGAGATTTATATGAAGAAAACAAATTCCAAGCTATGAGAATACTAAACGCTGAAAAATTAAATAATATACTAACTTCAAAAGAGATATATAAAGATAATAAGCATACTCAAAGGGAAAACTTTGAGAAATTTATACAAGATATATTTAATGAAGTTAATATGATAGATTCAGAAAATTGAGTTAAGAGCAAAGGAAATGAAAAAAGACAACGAGCCAATAATAAATTTAGGTTATTAGCATTTGACAATAAGGCCAAAAAGAATGATATAAAATTGACAAATGCTAATAATTATTGAAATATATTATAAATTAGTGGAACAGTTTTAATTCTATTTTTTCAAGCAGTTGGTCAAGTAATGTTTCATCAGAAGCTGTAAAAATTTGGCGCTAATAGATGAATACTTCAAACGGTAGCAATTAGAAAATATAATGAATGTTTATTATGTTACTTGTTAACACTATTATTACAGATATACCATTAAGGGAGATGTGTTTATATGGAATTAATTAAGGAACTTCTAATAGTAGGGGGAAGAATAGTAACAATCATGCCACTGATGCTAGGAGTAACATTTTATATGGGAAAACGATCCATTGGAGAACTTCCGGTTTTTGATTTTCTTATAATAATAACTTTTGGGGCAGTAGTTGGAGCTGATATAGCAGATCCAGCAATACCACATATTCATACTGCAGTAGCAATTGTGCTAATAGGAATATTACAGATAATAGTTTCAAAACTTATAATTAAATATAGAAAGTTGGGTCATGTTATTACTTTTGAGCCTACAATAGTTGTTGTAGACGGTAAACTGATAAAAAGTAATCTTAAAAGATTGCGTTATTCAATAGATAACGTACTACAAATGATAAGGGAACAGGGGATGTTTGATATAAAGGACGTATATTTGGGGATTATTGAAGCAAACGGTAAATTATCTATACTAAAGCAGCCTAGTAAGGAAAACATTACAATAGAAGACATGAAGTTAGAAAAAAAGAACTCGTCATTGTCGTATCCGGTAATAATTGATGGAAAGGTGTATGAAGATGTGCTTGCTAAACTTGAACTTTCTAATGATTGGTTACATGAAGAATTGAGAAAGCTTGATGTAAAAAATTTGGATGAAGTTTTCTTTGCATCTGTGAACACAAAAAAAGAACTGCACGTTTCTCTTGAAAATTATATGAAAGATAAGAGAAGTATTCCTCCAATATATAATTAACTCTATTTAGTATTTTAAAAGAATAAAAAATAGAAATGTTAACCTAAGATTTGGTTGTAAAATAAAAATACTCAATAATTATACTAATCAGTATAAAACTGTTAGAATTGCGTTAAGAAACTACAATATATGACAAATTAGTGCTATAATTACTTATATTGTTGCAATAGATTAGAACATAAGGGGGGACACGTTGCATGATTAAAAAGTTTAATTTAGGGACAAAAATAAGCATAATAATAGGATCAATAATTCTTGTGTGTTATATAGGAGTGTTTGCAAGTATATTAGTACAAATAAAGTCTAAAAGCATAATGGATAGTGAAACTTTAGCAAAAGAAATATCTTTATCTTATGCAGCACAAATCACATCTAACTTTGAAAAGCTAGAGACAATAGGTAAGGATTTAAGGGGGGCACTAACCAATGAAATTAAGCTTAATTCTCAGAATAGAGATCTTGTTATTGAAATTCAAAAAGAAATATTAAAGACTGATCCTGAAATTTTTGGAGTTACAGTTGCATTTGAGGCGAATGCATTTGATGGAAGAGACGATTATTATAAAGGCAGAAAAGAGTTTGCAGATGATGGAAAGTTCATACCTTATGCAAGTAGAAATGGAGATCAAATAGTAGTATTACCAGCCTATGATGATCAGACAGATATGACATGGTACAATAAGCCAAAGGAATTAAAAGGAACTTATATTACAGAACCAACAGTTTATACTGTTAATGGACAAGATATTTCAATGGTATCTTTAGCTATGCCTATATTGGACGATAGTGGAAAGTTCTTGGGAGTAATATCTATAGATTATAAGCTCGATACATTAGAAAAACTTGTATTAGAAAAAACACCACTAGGAGGCACAGTTGAACTAATATCTAACCAAGGTATTTATGTAGCAAGTGGTGAAGATCCAAGCCTAAAGATGAAAGATGCAAAACAAAATAATGCAACTTGGGCAAAAGTTATAAGTGAAACTTCACAAGGTAAAGAATTTTATACTTATGGAACTTCGGTAAAAAAAGGACAGGAAGTTTTAATGGTAGCAGATCCGGTTAACTTAGAAAATACAAAGACTAATTGGATACTATGCAGCCAGATTCCAAAAGAGAAAACATTAGAAAGCTATAATAAAATATTTAATGTTATTTTAATTTCAGCAGTTTTATCATTATTAATTGTTATTGCTGTAATACATATTGTAATTAAAAGAATGACAAAAGGAATAAGATACGCGGAAGAACAAATGGAGTTACTGGCTAAAGGAGATCTTACAGTAGAGGTTGACAAAAAATATGTGGATAGAGAAGACGAAATAGGAAAAATGTTTAAGTCTATAAATGAAATGCAAAAATCATTAAGGAATATAATAACTGGTGTTAAAGGTGAATGTAATGTGGTTTTAGATTCAATAAACTTTACACAAGATAATATAGTAGACTTAAATAACCAAATTTCAGATGTATCCGCTACAACTGAGGAGTTATCTGCAAGTATGGAGGAAACGGCAGCATCTACAGAGGAAGTAAATGCTTCATCAGTAAATATGAAATCCATAATAAAGACTATGGAATCAAGAGTTGGAAGCGGAGAGGTAACTGCAAAGGAAATTGAGGAAAGAGCTAAAAAACTTAAATCTGACGCATTGCAATCAAGGGAGCAATCTAGCAGCATAACTTTGAAAATGCAAGAAAGCTTAAGCGTTGCAGTGGAGAAATCTAAAGCAGTAGATAAAATAAATGAATTAACAGCTAGGATATTAGAAATAACCGAGCAAACAAATCTATTAGCACTAAATGCAGCAATAGAATCAGCAAGAGCAGGAGAAGCTGGTAAAGGATTTGCAGTTGTTGCAGATGAAATAAGGAAGCTTGCTGAAAACTCAAAAGAAACGACAATGGAAATACAGCAGATAAATAAAGAGGTTGTTATGGCTGTGAATGACCTTAAAGGAACATCAAATGAAGTAATTAATTTTATTGGAACTCAGGTGATGAAAGATTATGACAAACTTGTAGACACAGGGGAACAATATAGAAATGATGCTATTGTATTTAATGAATTAGTTAGCACTATAGGTGAAATATCAGACGAGCTTATTAATTCCACAGAAGATATTATAACAGCTATAAATGAAGTTGCAGAGGCAACTAATGAAGGCGCTACAGGAACAACTTTAATTGCAAATAAGTCAAATGAGGTAGTTAATTTAACAGAAGAAGTTGTAGAACAAACACATAAGACAAAAGAATGTGCAGATAAATTATTAGAAGCAGTATCCATATTTAAGATATAGGGAATTAACATCGAAAAATAGAAGCTTGTAAAGGCTTCTATTTTTTATATAAAACTAATCTACTTTAAATTTTGAAACTTGTCTTTGATTTAATCGGGCACCAGATTTTTTAACTAAATCTCCATAATTCCTCCATAATTGACTTATATAATTAGTTACATAGAAAATAATTAATTTATAAGTGTAAGGAGGAAGTTATATATGTTTTGTAGTGGTTTTGGAGGATATGGCGGTTTTGGGGCAGCAAGCTCTATAGGATATGGGGGAATGTTTTTAGCTATTGGAGTTAGAATGTTAATATTTATTACATTAATTGTGCTTGCTTTTAAATTATTTAAAAACTACACCAATAAATCTAATGATGCAATGAAAATCCTTAATGAAAAATTTGCTGGAGGAGAAATAACTCAAGAAGAATATTTGAAGAGAAAATCAGTACTTTCACAAAAGAATTAGGTTTATTATTAAGATTAGAGTGGAGAGATGTTTATAATTTATTGTCTAGCTCTAGTCTTTTTTATAGGCTTACACTATAATATAATCACAAAAAGAGAGTTGGGGGTGTAAATGTGAATAATAAATTCAAAATATTAGTTGTAGATGATGAACAAAATATATTAGATGTAATAAAGGCATACCTCGAAAAAGATGGCTTTGATGTTATTACAGCCATGGATGGTAAAAGTGCGTTAGATATATATAGTAACGAAAATATTCATTTGATTGTTTTAGATTTAATGCTTCCTAAAATGACGGGTGAAGAAGTATGCAATAGAATCAGAGCAATATCGAGTGTTCCCATTATAATGCTTACTGCAAAAGCAGAAGAGTACGAGAAAATAGAAGGCATATCGATGGGAGCTGATGATTACTTAACAAAACCATTTAGTGTTCGTGAGCTTGTAGTAAGGGTTAGGGCATTGTTAAGGAGAGCTTACAGAGATTTTTCTCCAATGGCAGATATTTTGATTTTTAATAACGGAGATTTGGAAGTAGATATTAAAAAGATGGTAGTTAAGAAGCAAGGCGTGGTTGTAAATTTGACAGCAATGAATTTAAAATTTTAATAATTTTTCTTTCAAATCCAGAACAAGTATTTTCAAGAGAAAAATTAGTAGAAAAAGCTTTTGGAGCAAACTACGAAGGGTTTGACAGGACAGTTGATTCTTATATTAAAAATATTCGTCAAAAAATAGAAAGTAATCATAAGGAACCTACGTATATAACAACTGTATATGGAATGGGATATAAATTCATTCCGAGTAATGATGAGGTAAAAAAATGAAGGTATCTTTAGTGAAGAAATTGTCTTTAGGCTTTGTTTTAGCAGTATTGGGTTCGATAATTTTAGCAAGTGCTATATCAAATTATACAGTAGGGAATAAATTTAAAGACTACTTAGTTGATGAACACAAAGAAAAAATAGATAATGCAGTAAAAATCATAGATGACCTATATGGTGGACAAAAAAACTTTTCACAAATAAATAATGATGAAATTCAAAGGTATGCTGAATTACAGGAATTATATATAGAAATTAGGGATTTAAATGATAATACAATATATACTTCAGGAAAATCTTATTTGCAGCATAGAGGAATGATGGGAAATGGAAACATGATGGGACCTATGGCTGGAATGATGCGTAATTATTCTGGGATAAACATGGGGGAATACACTGAAGAAAATTATCCTCTAAATATTGATGAAAAGGAAGAAGGCAAGATAATTGTGGGTTACTTTGGAACTTCTTATTTATCTTCTGCATCAGTAACGTTTATAAGTACATTAAATCACTCATTTTTGATATCAGCTATTGCAGCTTTAATATTTGGAGTTATTATCAGCATAATCATTTCAAGACAAATATCAAAACCTTTAGCCAAAATAACGGAAACTGCAAACGAAATGAGAAAGGGTAATTTAAATGTAAAGGCAGTGGTAAATTCAAGTACTAAAGAAATAGTTGAGCTGTCTGATTCTATGAATTATCTTGTAGAATCTTTAAATAGTCAAGAAATGCTAAGAAAAAGATTAACTTCAGATATGGCGCATGAATTAAGAACCCCTTTAACTACATTAAAAACTCATATAGAAGCATTTGCAGATGGAATTTGGCAGCCAACTAGTGAGAGATTTGAAGTTTTTTTTGAAGAAATTGATAGAATGACTAAAATGATTGATGACCTTCGTGATCTATCAAAACTTGAGCAGACTAGTATAGGATTAAATAAAAGCAGGATTAATATTTCTAAAGAATTAGAAAAAATTATATATACCTTTAAACCACTTTATGGCAAGGAAAATTATGAGTTAGATACCAGTATAACTCCTAATATAGTAGCAATGATTGATGTGGATAAATTTAAACAGATTATGACTAATTTGCTTTCAAATTCTTACAAATATCTAAAACCTAACGGAAAAGTAAAAGTTGAATTAAAAAAGGAAAATGAGAATGTAGTCATTAAAGTTATTGATAATGGGATTGGAATACCTGAAAAAGATATACCTTATATTTTCGAGAGGTTTTATAGAAGTGATTTATCAAGAAATAAAAATACTGGAGGATCAGGTATAGGACTTACAATCACAAAAGCGTTAGTTGAAGCCCATGGAGGGAATATATATTTAGAGAGTAAAATTAATCAAGGTACTAAATTTACTATTCATTTTCCGTTAAACCATCAATTATAACTGGTCAAAGAAGTTATAATATAGCTTTAGCGATTTAAAAGAAGAGGAAGATAAATTTTAATTATAAATGAATAAAAAATAGAACACTTTCAAAGAATAAAAATGGAGGTGTTTTATTATGCAAGTAAATTTAACGCAAAAAGAAAAAATGTTACTAGAAGACCAGAAAAGTCATGAAGAAATTTGTATACAAAAATATTCAAATTATGCTAATCAGGTACAAGATCCACAATTGAAACAAATTTGCAAGAATAATGAGCAAATTGAAAGGAGCCATCTTAATACAATTAATCAGTTATTAAGTGGCAATGTTCCTCAGATGAATCAACAACAAGGTGGGCAACAAAAGCAAGGTGTTGATCAAGATATAAATAAATCTCAAAGTACTACAAGTAATTTGTCAGATAAGGAAATATGCTCAGATTTATTAATGACAGAAAAATATGTGTCAGGAGCTTATGATACTGCAATTTTTGAATTCAAGGATACTGAAGTACGAGATGTATTAAATCATATACAAAAAGAAGAACAAAAGCATGGAGAATCTATATTTAAGTATATGGAGAGTAAAGGCATGTATAATGTTCAATAATTAAAAAACATTATTAAAAGTATAAGAAAGTTTAGCTTTTTTTAGGCTGAGTTTTTTTGTACTTTTAATAATTTATATCTATGTTTTATAGGGTAAAATTGACTACATAAGAGTTTTAGTGATAAAATTTAATGAAAAGTTATTTTGTTAAATTAGTTGTAACAAAAAAATAGATTATATTGTAATTAAAAAACTAGAACCGATAAAAAATAGTTTTTATAATAATGGAGGAAAATGAATGATTTTTTTTGGACATTTGGGGTTAACAACTGAAGCGATAAAGGCATATGAGGTGATTTTACATAAAGATAATAAGTTAAGTGGCAAGGAAGTTTTTGTTGATTATAGATATGTTTTGATTGGATCAATATTACCTGATATTATTGATAAGCCAATTGGTGCTGGGGTATTTCGCAGTGTATTTCATAATAGCCGAATATTTGGACATACCTTGATGTTTTCTCTAGTTCTGATTTTGATAGGCATATATATGATAAATAGAAATGGAAAAAATAATATTTTATTCTTGGGTATCGCCAGTTCTATTCATTTAGTATTAGATAGCATGTGGTTATATCCTAATATATTGTTTTGGCCATACTTGGGATGGAAGTTTCCTGCAAGACCAGAAGGTAATTGGGTAAATAGCGATATTGTTAGACTTATCACAGATCCAACTTATTATTTACCTGAATTAATAGGCTTTGCTATTATTGCATATTTCTTTATAAGACTTTTTAGGAGAAGGCAAATAAAATGTTTTTTAAATAAAGGAAAGTTATAGCGTTAATCATGATAGGTATACTTGTGGGGAAAGAAATGACTTTTGATGAAGCAACTAGTAAGATAGAAGATTGGGAAACATCTGGTATATCTAAACTTTTAGATAAGAGTAAAGTACTCGAAGTAATATTATATTTACAGAACGTTAAAAACTCAAGTGATTCCAATAAGAAATTAATTGAGTTTTTAATTTTATGTTTTGGTGTTTAAAAAACCAACTGCAAGCGAGTAGTTCTGACTGTATTTAGTAAAATAATATACATTGATCTAGAAGTGAAAATTTATTAGAAAATTTAAATTATTAATTCGAGATATTATGGTATAATACCTAATTATAGTAATTTATCTTAATGGAAGGAAAAGTATAATGAATTTTGCTACCTGTCATTATATAGTGTGTAAATATGGATACAATTTTGAATGAAGAAAGAGACGTATTACTGCAGAAGAAAGATATAATAAAACAAGAATTAAAAGAAAAGAAACAAAAATTTGAAGAAGTAGGGGAAAAAATTAAAACTTTAAATAAACAAGTAAAGAGCTTTAGTGAAGAAAAGCAGGCTAATGAAAGAATATTTAGTTATTTATCTCAAGATATTGAGAAATATGAAGAGTCTTTAATAGAGCCTTATTTTGGTAGAGTAGACTTTAGAGAAAATATGGGGTTTACTGAAAGTATATACATTGGGAAAAAAGGTATAAGTAATAGCAAAGATGGAGAAGAAATTGTTGTTGATTGGAGAGCTCCAGTTGCGGATCTTTATTATAGCGGAACTGGTGGAGATGCGTATTACAAAGCACCACAAGGAATAGTTGAAGGAAAGCTAGAATTAAAAAGAAAATTTTTATATAAGAATAGTGATATAGAAAAAGTATTTGATGAAGGAATAAATAACATCATTATAAATGAAGAAGAAGGACAAAATTTAGTTGATGAGTTTTTAAAGATAAATCTTGAAGAAAGCAGTGGGAAAAAGCTAAAAGAAGTTGTTGCAACAATTCAGAAAGAACAAAATGAAATAATAAGATGGCCTAAAAATCTGCCTATAATAGTACAGGGGTCAGCAGGTTCGGGTAAGACAACAATAGCGTTACACAGGTTAGCTTATCTCATTTATAGATATAAAGAAAGCATGAGTGGAGATGAAATTTTAGTTTTAGCTCCTAATAAACTATTTCTAAGTTACATTTCAGATATTTTACCTAGCCTTGGAGCGGAAGAAGTAAATCAAAGTACTTTTGAGGAAATGGTATTATCAAAGTTAAAACTAAAAGGAAAAGTTTATAATAAGGATGAAAAATTATTAAAGATAATAGAAGAAAATGATGAAAATCTAAAAAAGCTTATTGTAAATTCAAGCAAAGTTAAAGGAACCATGCTATTTAAAACAATGCTTGATAGATATATAGCATTAATGGAAAGAGATGCAATTCATATTGAAGATATTAAAGTTGGAAATGAGATATTATTTCATAAAAAAGAAATAATGAGGTTATATATAAAAGATTTAAAAGCTTATCCTATTAACAAAAGAAAAAAGGAGATAAAAAGATATTTAAATTTGAAAATAAAAGAAAGAATAGAAAGCCTATTAATAGAAATAGATAATGAATGGGAAAAGAAAATAAGAGAAATAAGAAGAGAAAATGAAGATTCACTGGAAAGAAGAAAATTGCTTATAAGTCGATATGAAGAGAGAGACAAAATAAAGGAAAATGTAAAAACTAACGGTAAAAAGGAATTTAATAATTACTTTAAAGATTGGAAGGATATAAATTCTAGAGATATCTATTATAATTTTTATAATGATGAATTATTTGAAACAGCAACTGGAAGTAAGATTCCTAAGGTATTGGCAGATTATATGAAGGAAGAATTTAATAGTAATTTTGAGAAGAATATAATCGATGAAGATGACTTGCCAGCTCTTGCATATATAAGAATTTTACTTGAAGGAATTGATGAGGAAGAAAAATTTAAATATATTATAGTGGATGAAGCTCAGGATTATAGCCCATTCCAAGTATATTTAGTTAATAGTTTTGCTAAAGGTAATGCGTTAACCTTAGTAGGGGATTTAGCTCAAGGTATTTATTATTATAAAGGTCTAAAGACGTGGGAAGATATAACCAAACAAGTATTTGAAGGAAATGCAACCTACATTCAATTGACGCAAAGCTATAGATCAACAGTTGAAATAATTGATTTTGCAAAGAAAACATTACAATCTCAAAACTTAGGACTAAAGGATGCTAAACCAGTTTTAAGACATGGTGAAAAGCCTAGAATAGTAAAAATTTCGAGTGGATATGAGTATATTTCAGCTATAGAGAAAATCATTAATGAAGTGCAGAACCACGGAAAAAGAACAGTAGCAATAATTACAAAAAATATGTTACAAGGTGAAGAGATATACAAACTTCTAAAAGGAAAAAGCAAATATAATTTTGAACTAATATTAGGCAAGGAAAAAGAAATAGCAGAAGATCTAATAATAATCCCATCATATTTAACAAAAGGATTGGAGTTTGATTGTACAATAATATTGAATCCAAGTGAAGACAACTATAAAGAAAACATTTTAGATGAAAGGTTATTATATGTTTCTTTAACTAGGGCATTACATTTAGAATATATAATAATAAAAGATGAAGCTACAAATTTAATTTAGAGAGAATTTATCTGCTATAAAAGTTACTGGAAAGGAAAGAACATATAGGCTAATACATTACTTAAAGTTATAGAAGTTTAGGTTGATTATATAATAAAAGATTATTAACATATGCCGTTTATATATTATGATTATATTATTAGTGGCATATGTCAATAATCTTTATTAAGTAAAAAAGAGAAATAAATAAATTTGAAAGTTTTTGAATTTATTTATCTATAAGTTCATCAATATGAACTGTAACATAATTATCGGATTTAAGAGTTTTAACTATTTTTTGCAACGGAGAATTTTCATCATAGGTTACATTAAGTTTATTATCATCAATATTAAAATGTATATAATTTAATTCAACAAATGGATGATAATAAAAACTATGAAGTATATCAGGATCATCATTATTAAGCCCATCAGTTATGGATGTAGGGTCTGAATTGTGTACATATCCTAAAGGTGTTGGAACAAATAAATGGTAGTCATCTAAATTATATATATTGTTTCGTGTACTGTCGAAAGGTTCATATATAAATTGAAAATAATCTTCAATAACGTTTCTTTGAAGTTCAGTTTCCCCATAATGAGGACTTTCGTAGTAAGAAATAGGAATATTTAAAGCACTTGCAGTATCAATTCCCTTTTCGACTATATCACGTACTTGATCAACTGTATTATTCACATCTTTAGTCATTTCATTACCAGGTCCACTTTTTTCATCATCATGTTGATGAGTATAACCATGCAGTCCTATTTCACCACCTTTATTAATGAGATAATCTAATAGATTGACAAATCCAACATTTGTTATATTGTCAGTTGTCAATAAATCATTATCAATATTCTCAGTAGGAGATTTAAATCTAGGAATCCAGCTAACGTGATATTTCATTCCTTGTGAATAAAAAAGATTCGCCATTAATTTTATTTTTGTTTGATTTTTATCACTAGAATAATTACCTCCACATCCGAAATCTTCTAATCTTATTAAAGCAACTTTATCACTATAAGATATTGAAGAGTTTTTAGGTATTGAGACGCTGTTATCAAGTAAGCTTATATTATTGTTTTTAAAGTCAAAAATAGCAATTAAATTAAAAAGTTCCTCTATATCAGAAATAGAAATATAGTTAACGCCATCATTATTTATCAGATCCCCACGAAGAGAGCCTGTCCTAGAATTTTTAGTATAAGAATTTTCAGTTAAAGAAATTGTATTATCTTTGTTAGATAAAGAAATTTCATTATTTGAAATATCAATAGTATAGTTGAGTTTATTACAAATAAAATTGAGTGGTATATAGTATCTCTGTGATTTAAGCAGCATAGGAACATTAGTAATATTAGATTCATCTAAAATATTTAAACTTATGCTGTTAACCTTTGTTACAGGTCTATCTTCGAATTTGATTTTTGGAGTATATGTGCTTTTAAAAGTATTATCTGGAAGTGAACTAGCATATACAGTATTGTTTATAACAGTTAAATCCTTATCTAAAAACTTGTAGTAAAAAAGTGGATGAAAGAATATAAAAACTGATAAAGATATTGATAATATTAAAAAAATGGATACTTTCTTTTTCTTCTGCATAAATTTTTTCGCCTCTTTATTAATAAAATAATTTCCAAAAAATATACTACTACAAGTTTGTGGCAAATAGTTGTCATAAATATATGCAAAGCAAATAGAATATTCAAATACTTAAATATTTTGAATGTCTTGGAAATGTTTTTAATAGATATTTCTGAAGAATACGACAATGTATATTCTTCAGAATATGTGCAGCTGAAAATTAAGAGCATTTATTCATTCGATAACTATTTTATTCTCAATTATGTAGACGGAGGTGATTTTATGAGATATGAATACCATATGGGATTTGGAAATGGGTATGGTTATAATATGGGATATGGCTTTTGGGGTTCAGATATTTTAATATTTGTTTTTATAATTTTTGCAGTTTTCTTATTTGTTCTATTTAGAAATAAGAAAATTGAAAATCCATATTTAATAAGATTAATTGATATTCTTAAAGAAAAATATGCTTTAGGAATAATTAATGCTGATGAATATATAGAAAGAAAAGCTATTATTGAAGATACAAAGGATTCTAATCCCTATATTACAATACTTCTAAAAAGATATGCACACTGTGAAGTAGACACCAAAGAGTTTTTTTGCATTAAGAATGAAATTGAAAGTACTAATATTGATAATATTACAAAGGAAAGACTTGCTAAAAGGGGATTATCCTATGATGAGTTTAAACTTAGGAAATAGAATTGCTTTTCATAAAGAGAATATAAATTCATAAAAACTATTGAATGGAAACAAATAAAAAGTATTAGGGGGGAAAATAAATGCCAAATAATAAAGTTTTAAAAAGTCTACGTTATATTCTACTTGCGATATTTTTGATACATAGTACTGTAGAAGCTTATCTCCACCAGCTTCTAGGAGGAGGAGGTAAGGAACCATCTATACATGCTTTGTGTCCTTATGGAGGATTAGAGTCACTTTACAACTTAATTTTTGGAGGAACATTTATAGATAAAATATTTTCAGGTACAATAATTATTTTTGTAATAACATTGATTATAGCATTAATTTTTAGAAGAAGTTTTTGTGGGCTTATATGTCCATTTGGAGCACTTCAAGAATTCTTTGGAGTCATAGGAAAAAAAAGTATTTAGAAAAAGATTTATTATTCCAGAAAGCATGGACAAGCCTTTGAGATACCTTAAATATATTATTCTCATAGTTACATTGTATTTTGCTTGGATAACTGCTGGTTTATGGGTAAATCCATATGATCCTTGGGCTGCATATGGACATGCATCTGCAGGATTTGAATCTTTAATTGACGAATATTCAATTGGTTTAATTATTTTAATAGTTATTTTAATTGGTTCATTATTATATGATAGATTTTTCTGTAAATATCTTTGTTCTATGGGTGCATTTTATGGAATAGCTTCAAAATTAAGTCCATCAAAAATCATAAGAAATGAGAATACTTGTGTTAATTGTGGGATATGCAATAAAAACTGTCCTGTGAATATCAAAGTTTCTGAACTTAAGGAAATTAAATCTGCTGAATGTATTAATTGCCAAAGCTGTATACTTTCATGTCATAAAAATAATACATTAGAATTTAAGATTAGTAATAAATCCATTAAACCAGTGTTTGTGTTATCATTAGTTTTTGTACTATTCTTTGGAGGAATAGGAATCACAAAACTTATGGGAATATATGAGATTACGCCGCCGCCTATAACTTCGGAAACAAAAATAAATCCAGAAGAAATAAAAGGGTATATGACTTTGGAGGAATTATCAATTGGATTAAGTATGCATATAAATGAAGTGTATAAAAAACTTGATTTACCAGAATCTATTTTAAAAGATACTAAATTAAAAGATATTAAAAATACAATTCTTGATTTTGATGTAGAAGGGGCGAGGGAAAAGTTAAGATAATCAAATTAAGTGATGATACAGAAAGAACAAGGAACACTTGTAGCAGGAATTACGAAGTTTTATTATTAAATAGATTTAGAAAATAGTAGCTCTATTGCTGCTGTTTTTTTATTCTATAGGAATTTATAATGTAATAGAATCTGTGGATAACTTATGAAGAAGGCTATTTAATTAGTTTTTGTATAGAAAAAGAATAAAAAAGAAATCTTATTCGCCTGCCAGATTTTCCTCACATGCGTTCGGAAAGGCAGATGCGTAAAAAAAATCTACGGCTCCACAGTCGCCTGCGATTTTTTTATTGGTATATTCGATTTAATACATGTGTTTAAAATTTAATTTTAATAAGTATTTGCGCATTTATAGATAATAGTAATGTTAGATAAAAGGAGAGATTTAAATGAAACTATTGAAAAAGATATTATTAATTATAGAATTAGTAGTTTTTATTTTTACTATGATATTTTCAAATAGCTATAAAGAAGCCCATGCTCAAACAGCAAACCAACAGCAAAATTCTGTAAAGGCATCTGTATTATTATATAGATTTGATGATGCTTATATTTCTTTAGTTCGCCAAAGTTTAGAAGATATCCCAAAGAACAATGAAGGTAAAATTGAATTCACTTTTTATGATGTCAGAGATAGCCAAGCAATACAAAATCAAATGTTGTTACGGCTAGAGTTTTGCTAATCATCATAAATGATTGAACTACCTCCACAGCCTGTTTTGTTTTTAGAGATTGTGGAGGAATTATATTAAAGTAGATGTTTAATGTAAAAAATACTTATTCCTAGAATGATTAAAAGATTATATCCTTAGTATTAAGAAAGGAAGCGAGTTTCTTAAAAATGTATAATAGCTTTGAAGCGCTAAATGATAGAGATGGATATATTTTTAGCATCATACAGGAAAAATGGAATTAAAAATTTTAAAAGGACATTGGATTGATATTTTTATTTTAATTATTTATTAATGATAAACTTGCTATTTTAAATTAAATGGCAGGTTATCATTTTTATATTCAAAATTTATGATAGTTCGTGACAAAGTTACAGAGAATTATAGAATGATTTAATAGAATAAAGAAGAAGTGTTTAAACAATATAAAATTTATATGAAATAATTATAGTGAATTCGGGGAGGATAATAATGGAAAAAAGTTCAAAGTTATGGAAGAAGTATTCATTTACACTATTAATAGCATTTATAGTATTAGGTATGTTTGATTTAAGATTTGCTGTAGTTGCAGCCGTTTGTATGATAGTACCGATAATTGTATCTATTTATAAGGGGAGATTTTGGTGCGGGAATTTATGTCCAAGAGGAAATTTTTATGATAATGTAGTTTCAAAATTTAGTAATAAAAGAATACCACCTAAATTTTTTAAGTCATATTATTTTAGAGCTATAATACTAACAGTAATGATGAGTGTGTTTACTTCAGGTGTATATAAAAATTGGGGTGACCTTTACGGCATAGGAATGGTATTCTATAGGTTGATTGTTGTAACAACGATAATAGGTATAGCATTATCATTAGTATACAATCATAGAACTTGGTGCAACTTTTGCCCTATGGGAACTCTAGCATCAATTACAGGAAAATTTAGAAAAAGTAAAAAAGTATTGCATGTATCATCTTCATGTGTTTCATGTAAAATTTGTGAAAAGAAATGTCCAATAGGTTTAGTGCCATATGATTATAAAGGTGATATATTAAGTCATCCAGATTGTATTCAATGTGGAAAGTGTGCAACAGCATGCCCTAAAAAGGCAATAGGGTATAATAAAATTACTATAAAATAAGAATAGAAAAATGATTCTGATTTAAGGTACAAAATTAAAAATTGCATACCCAAATGTATAAATTTCATTGGAGCCTTAGAAAAGAGTTTCAAATGGAATTTGTTTTATTATATTTTAGCAATAAAGTTTGTGGAGCTATTAAGTGAATTAGCTTTCGAAGTTGATTCGGTAAGAGAAGTTATAAGCAGGAATTTGAAAAGCATTGAAAAAAGAGGATATATAAAAATTAAGAGAGGAAGAATAATAGTACTAAAGGATTTAAATGAAATGCTAAAAAGTTAATGAAATATGAGGAATTAAAGAAAACTATTAGGATAAATTTTGAGGAGGAATTAAAATGTTTGGATTATTTAAGAAAGATAATGGAAGAGTAATAAATGTAAATGATATTGATGGGTTAATAGGGAAGGTTGAGTTGATAGATATTCGAGAAGATTATGAGTATAAAGGTGGTAGTATAAAAAGTGCTAAAAATATACCAATGGGTAAACTTTTAAATGAGCCAAAAAAATACCTAAATAAAAGTAAAGAATACTACATAATGTGTCAATCAGGCGGCAGAAGTGCAAGAGCCTGCAATACACTTACAAGTCAAGGATTTAATGTTGTTAATGTTTCAGGGGGTATTGGATCATATGTAGGAACTAAAAGAAAATAGTTTAGCCTCAGGAAATTTCACGATTTAAATAAGAATTTATGAGTTAAATAGGAGGTTTGTGATTATGAAGAAGAAAATATTAATAGTTGGAGGAGTTGCAGGGGGAGCATCAGCTGCAGCAAGACTTAGAAGGCTTAGTGAAGAAGATGAAATAATAATGTTTGAAAGAGGACCACATGTATTTTTTTCAAATTGTGCATTACCATATCATTTAAGTGGGTTAATAGATGAAGCTGATAGATTGGTTTTAATGAGTCCAGAAAAATTTCTAGTTCAATATAATATTCAAGCGAGAGTAAATAAAGATTTAACAATAGAATTTAATTCTCATCATGGAGTGATTACAAAACTTAGCGGAATACCTAAGATTGGATTGGATATATTACTCCATTAGTTGATGATGCATTAGAAGAAGCTACTGGTGGAGTTAGTTTAGAACATTTATTTCAGAAATATATTATGGTAGATATACTTGTAGGGCAAAGAATGACTTTTCAAGAAGCCACTAATGAGATAGAAAATTAGGAAAAGTCTGGTGTATCTAAACTGTTAGATAAGAGTAAGACGACTCAAGGTTATTAATAGTAGGTTTAATGTAGCTTAAAGATGGAATTCCTGTAGAAGACTTAGCAGGTTTTATGTTAGAATAAAATATAACAAATAAAGTAAATGCATATTTATAAACAGTAGCATAAGAATTAATGTGCAAAACAGGTAGTCTAAATTGTGGTTAGACTACCTGTTTTAATATACAGAAATTTTATTATAATATTGCACAATATATATAGGTTGCAGCATTAAACAGGATAAAAATATAACACAATTTTCAAAAGAATAATCTAAAAAGTCATATGTGTGATAAAGTCACAGACAATAATAACTATATAAATTAAACTTAAATTAAGATATATTGCAATGCAGAAAACTAGATTAATGAATATATCTTGAAGATATAAAAGAATAGCAATTTTATGATTTCCAATACTAGTTAGTTAATTAAAAGGAGAGATTCTTATGAATAAAAAGATTATTATTGTTGGTGGCGTTGCAGGTGGTGCATCTACAGCAGCTAGACTTAGAAGGCTAGATGAAAATGTTGATATAATTATGGTGGAAAAAGGTGAATACATATCTTTTGCTAATTGTGGACTTCCATATTATATAGGAGAAACTATTGATGAAAGAGGAAAATTAATAGTTCAAACAGTAGAAGAAATGAGTAGCAAGTTTAATTTAGATATAAGAAATTTAAATGAAGTTATAAGTATAGATAAAGAAAATAAAAAGGTTAAAATAAAGAATTATAGAACAAATGAGGAATATGAAGAAACTTATGATATTTTGGTTTTATCTCCAGGCGCAGCTCCACTTAAACCAGGGATACCTGGGATAAATGAATGTGATAATTTATTTACTTTAAGGAATATACCAGATACAGATAAAATTAAATCTTATGTAGATAACAACAAGCCTAAACATGTAACTGTAATCGGAGGTGGATTTATAGGACTTGAAATGGCCGAAAATCTTCATGCTAGAGGAATTGATATTACACTTGTAGAAGCAGGTGAGCAGGTAATGGCTCCTCTAGATATAGAAATGGCAAGTATAATACATGAACACTTAATTGATAAAAATGTAGAATTAATATTAAAAGACGGAGTGTCTGCATTCGAGAGTAAAGGTAAAAAGATAATACTAAGTAGCGGAAAAGAAATCACAACTGATATGATTATATTATCAATTGGTGTTAAGCCAGAAACAACAATAGCAAGAGAAGCTAATCTTAACTTAAATGAAAGAGGCGCCATAGTAGTTGATAAATTTATGAAAACTTCTGACCCAAGCATTTATGCATTAGGAGATGCCGTAGAAGTTATGGATTTTGTAAATAAAAAGCCAACAATGATTCCACTTGCTTGGCCAGCTAATAGACAAGGAAGAATAGTAGCAGATAATATATGTGGAAAAAATACTGAATACAAAGGAACTCTTGGATCATCAGTTGCAAAAGTGTTTGACTATACGGTAGCAACAACAGGTAATAACGAAAAGATACTAAAGAGATTGGGGATAGCATACGAGACTATTCATATTCATCCAGGTTCTCATGCTGGATATTACCCTGGATCATTCCCAATAGCTTTTAAATTGCTATTTGATCCAAAGTCAGGAAAAATATTTGGGGCTCAAGGTGTAGGTCTTGATGGAGTTGAAAAAAGAATAGATGTACTTTCAGCTGCTATTAAAGGAAATTTTACAGTCTTTGATTTACAAGATTTTGAGCCTTGTTATGCACCTCCATATAATTCAGCAAAAGATCCTGTTAATATGCTTGGATACTATGCATCAAATATTATTGAAGGATTCGAGAAAACAATTCAATGGAACGAAATAGATAAATTAGACAAAGAAAAATCATTAATAATTGATGTTAGAGAAGAGTTCGAATTAGTTACGGGAGGTTTTGATAATTCTATTCATATTCCTCTTGGGCAATTAAGAAGTAGATTAAATGAAATTCCAAAAGATAAAAACATATACGTAACTTGTCAGGTTGGACTTAGAGGATATGTTGCTTGCAGAATTCTAGAACAAAATGGAATACGGTGCGCAAATATAGATGGTGGTGTAAAGACATATCTATATGTAAAAAGAGCAGAAGAAAGCATTAAAAATCAATATGAAAATAATGAAGAAATAAAAGATGAGGTGGCTGTAATGAAATTAGAAGATCTAGATATAACAGAAATAAATGCAAATGCTACGTTAAATGCATGCGGTCTCCAATGTCCAGGTCCAATAAAAAGAGTATTTGAAGAAATTAAGAAGATGGAAGATGGCAATATATTAGAAGTTAAAGCAAGTGATCCTGGATTTACAAAAGACATAAAATCATGGTGTGATTCAACAGGAAATACTTTATTAAAATCTGAATTTGATAATAAAGAAAAGGCCTTCATAGCATATATTCAAAAGGGAACATCATCAGACTTAATGAAAAATGCTTCTTCACCAAATGTTGTGGAAAAGAATGGAGCAACATTGGTTGTATTTAGTGGAGATTTAGATAAAGCAATAGCTTCATTTATAATAGCAACAGGAGCAGCATCTATGGGGAAAGAAGTTACTATGTTCTTTACATTCTGGGGGCTTAATATACTAAAGAGTGCAGATAAGCCTAGTGTTTCTAAGGATATGATGGAAAAAATGTTTGACGTTATGTTACCAGCTCATCCTGGAAAATTACCGTTATCACAAATGAACATGATGGGAATGGGACCTGCAATGATAAAGCAAATAATGAAAAAGCATAATGTCGATAACCTAGAAACTTTAATAAAAAATGCCATAGACATGGGTGTTAAAGTTGTTGCATGTTCAATGAGTATGGACTTAATGGGAATAAAAAAAGAAGAATTTATTGATGGAGTTGAAATAGGTGGAGTTGCTTCATATCTGGGGGCAACAGAAGATTCTGGATTAAATTTATTTATATAGTATATAATATCTGCTATTCTTGATATTATATTTAAGGATAGAGTTTAGTAAGAAAATGGACTTTGTGAAAAAATACAATATGGAAAATAAAAAAGTGCTTAAAAAATTCCATATAAAATCTTTATAGGCTTCATATTATTAATTGAAAAATAAAGATATATGAAGCTTATAGTATATTTTTAAAAGGAGATGACTATCATTTTAGAATATAAAGTTATATTTCATATAGATGAACTAAGTAAATGGAGTATAGTCCTAAAAAATACAAATAATTTATTGGAGGCTATAAATACTAACAATTTTAATATTGAAATTTTAGCAAATTCAGAAGCTGTAAAGGCTTATGCTTACGATAATGAATTAGATTTAAGGATTAGCAGTGAAATGAAAGAGTTAGATCATAAAGGGATTAAGTTTGTTGCGTGTAACAATGCGTTAAAATCTTATAGTATAAAAAAGGAAGATTTAATGTCGTTTGTAGATATTGTTCCTACCGGAATTTTGGAACTTGTAAATAAGCAAAGTGACGGCTATAGTTACATAAAACCATGAATAATTTATAGTTTTATGTATTTTAACAAGCAGATTATTCATTTAGAAAAGCTCTAATATTTATTTTCCAAGGTCATTCCAATGAGCATAAGCCTCATTTAAAGCAATAAGTGAACTGGATTTATCTCTAGCCATTATGGCACCGCGAAGATGTGAGATGCATATATCAAATTGATTTATTTCATCTCTTTCAGAACTAAATTGAACTCTTTTGGCTATTTTTTTCCATGAATTAGAGAGGTTGTCTGTTTTAATATTGGCACTTTCCCAATTTCCTGATTCTATATCCTGTATAAGTAGCTGTATTGATTCAGGAATGTTATCATCATTGCCAATAGGTTCCTTCAAAATATTGCCACTAAGCATGATTAATACAAAAAAAATTAGTGCAACTATAGGTATCGATATTACTAAAAATTTTCTCATGATAAATTCCTCCTTTAATATGGTCCTTTATAATCACCAATATCAGTTACTTTTACCATATGATCATCATATTTGTCTATATATAAGGAGCCAGAAGGAGTTAAGGTCGCAAGAAATACTTCTGAAACATCCTTAACTTTATGAATTTTTAGTTGATTCATAAGCCATTTTTCAGTTTTATTAAGTTGTTTCAAATTTTCATTTATAAGAATTCCATCATATATGAGTTCAGTACTTATACCGCTTGGTTCTTTTTGAATACTCATATCCTTAGGTGTTAAAGGTTCATACTCTGGTTTCTTTAGAACAGATAATTGGCCATTTGGCTCAATAATTGCAAAATCTACTTGAGACAAATCAAAAATATCTTTAACTCTTAATAGTCCCATGAGATCTGATGCTGTATATTTCATTTTTTTTAATGCACTTTCCATTATCTTGCCATTCATAATTACAATTGTAGGTTCGCCTTCGATATATTTTGCAGCGTATCTCCATTTCTCGGTAATGTACTCCATTAAATATCCAAGTAAACACCAAGTAAGCAATCCAACAAAATGAGGCCATGCCCTGCTTGATAAGTCCGTAGTAAGAGTTGCAGCAATTGATCCAATTGTTATTCCAAGGGCATAATCAAAGAATGTCAGTTGACTTATTTGTTGTTTTCCAAGTATCTTTGCGAAAATAAGTAAAGAAAAGAATGCAATAATAGCACGCACAAAAACTACTAATCCTTCATTCAATTATCAGTACCTCCGATCTTAACAGGATATATTTATTATTCTACTTGAATCATATTTTATACTGTTAAATTAATTTTTATGTAGTTCCGGAAGAATAAAAGGTTTTTCGGAGGTAGCAAATAAATACATAAAAACCGAGAAGGGATCATTAGGACGTGTATGGCTTATATCGATTTTTACTTTTATAGATTATTGTTTCCACGCTATCTCTACAGGAACAATTGGAAAGGCATTGATAGAAAAAACTAAAGGAACCAAAGAAAAATTAGCCTTACAACATTGCTATCATAATAATTTCTGTTTACTATTTTGGAATTTACATATATAAATATATAACATAAGAGTTATTTTTGATTTTTAAGAACCAATAGAACCGATATAATGAATTACTAAGTTCTATTGGTTTTTTTAGTTATTTTTTTAGGATGTTTTTAATTTTAATGAAAGCACCTTGGCTTGAAGGGGATACATATCTTTCCTTTGGATATCTGTCTTCTACTGCTTTTATGTATTTATCTATAATAGAATCAAAATTAGTGGATTCTGTCAGCTTAAAGTATGTATATTGCTTGTTTTCTAGGGAATGTATATTATTTTTGAAATAAGAATGAATCTTCATCCAATTAAATTGTTTTGATATATTTTTTTGATTAAATCCAGTAGCATAGCTTCCTGGCTCTATTAATATTACAGGAATATTAACATTTTTAAGTTCTTTAAGCTCTTCGTTTAAAGACGGACATATGGATTCCAGTGCAAATTTAGTTGCGCAGTATGGAGATAAAAATGGAATGGGGGAGCGTCCAGCCAAAGATGATACAAAAATTATCCTTCCTTTTTTTCGAGGAATCATTTGTTTTAATACAAGTTGAGTCAATTCAATTGGACAAAAAACGTTTGTTTCAAAAGTTTCCCGATATATATCAGAATCCACTTCAGCCACTGAACCTGAATTTCCAATGGCTGCATTATTTATTAAAACATCAATTTCAAGATTAGTTATCTTCAATCTATCATTGCTATTTAAAATATCCAATTTAAAGCTTTCAATAGGAAGGTTATATTTTTTATTGAAAGAGTTAATTTCATTGGCTTGTTCTTCAGTATGAGTTGTTGCATAGACATAATGACCTCTATTTGCTAAAGCAAATGAAGCTTTACGTCCAAGACCGGAACCACAGCCGGTAATTAGAATTTTTTTCATGAGATCACCTTAATTTACTTAAGTATAGTATATGATATTTATAAATTGTATTTTTGAATAAAAACTTAAAAATGCAATTTATATGAATACATTTATGTAAGAGTTACGTTATTATTATCTCTATATTTAACAAAAATATTAATAGAGTGAATATATCTATAGATGAATTAAATTAATATAGCTTAAATACCGCACGTTCACAATAGGAATTTGCGGTATTTTATTTTAAAACTATTTAATTATGAAATTAAAAATACAGATGTATTATATGTCTAATAAATTAGACTTTTGATTATAAAATGGTTATTTGAGATTCTTCATCAACTCTTTGGATAGCGCCAATTATTCGTAATAAAGCACCAATACAAGAATATGTGAAACCAATAGTTATATTTATTATATTAGGGGTAATAGTAAAGTTAGTATTACCTTCTTGAATATTGTTATATACTTTGTAAAGTCTAATAAAAGAAACATTAGTATATGAAAGAACGGCATATAAAGAAATAAACAGGTATGATTTTATATAAAGAAATCATACCTGTTTATTTTTATTTAAAAGACAAATTAAATTATAATATATTTATTTTAGAGTGTCAGAAGTTTCAGACATTAATAATAGGGTGTCATTTATTTTAGGAACTCTATCCTCATTAGTTAAGACAGTTAAATAGTCTCCAGGCAAAATAACAGTATCTCCCTTAGGAATTATTTCATTTTCGCCACGTCTAACTGCTACGAGGAGACAGCGAGATGGCCATTTTACATCTTTGATTTGTTTACCATCTAACTTCGATCCTATACATACAGCAAATTCCAGTATAGCTTTATTTATCTTATCGCCAATGGGTGTTCTATCACCTTGATTTTGCAGAAATTTTTCTAGTAAAGCTTCATATATAGGCTTAGAAGCAAGAAGGTCTGCTACAATATATGATATTACCGAGACAATAGCCAAAGCAAGCAAATGGTTAAATGAACCTGTCATTTCGGTAATTAGGATTGTTCCTGTTATTGGCGATTTTACTACTGAGGCGAAATATCCAGCCATAGCTAAGATTATAAAATTATTTATGTAAATGCTATCTAAGTGAGCAATGTGAATAAGAACTTCGCCATATACATTTCCAATTAGTGCTCCAATTGTAAGTAGCGGAAGGAAAATTCCTCCGGGAGCACCTGAGCCGAAACTAGCCATAGTAAATGAAAATTTAATAACTAGAATAATAACTAATAATATTAAAGAAAATTTATATTCAGTTAATGAAGTTATTAGTTCATGACCTCCACCTAAAGCTTCTGGTAATAAAAGACCTAGGGCTACTGATAATAATAGAGGAATTATAATTCTAAATTCTTTTTTTAGCCAAGCTTGTTTTATATATAGGTTTTGCGTCTTTAAAAGAACTTTATTAAAAAGGACCCCGAGAAATCCTACAATTACACCTAATATGATTACATAAAAGTAAAAGTTTAGTGGCAATGTAGCAAAAGCTCCAAAATTAAATACTGGTTTTAGTCCAAAGAAGCTGCTTGCAATAAAATCTGCTGATAATGCAGAGGAGAGTGCAGAAAGTAAAATTAATGGTGAAAAGTTTTTATGAACTTCCTCTAATGCAAACATTGCTCCAGCTAAAGGAGCGTTAAATGCAGCTGCGAGTCCTGCACTAGCACCACTAGTAATAAGATATTTTTCCTCAATTTTTATTCTTCTAAAGACTTTACTAAATCCTTGTCCTATTGCTGCACCTAATTGAACAGAAGGACCTTCTCTTCCTAATGAAAGGCCAGAACCTATTGAAAGGACACCTCCAAAGAACTTACCGAGAATGACTTTCCACCAAGTCATATCTAGTTCCCTAAGTAAAACTCCTTCAACCTGAGGTATTCCACTACCACTAATCATAGGTTCGTTTTTTACCATCAATCCCACTATGTAGCCAATGATTATCAGCAGCATAATCCATGGTAATAGAATAATGGGGTTAATTGATATAAGCTTATAAATATAACTTAAAAGATATCCTGCTTCTTCAAGTGCTAAACGATATAGCACAATTACTAAACCAGTGACCATACCTATGCATATTCCTTCAAATACAAGTTTTAATTTAAAACTATGCCAATGAAACAAAGTGCTATAGGTACTCTGTTTTTTTTCCATTTCTATTCCTCCAATTTATTTATATGAAAATTATTTGCTATATAATTATACAAACATATATATGTTATCATATGTATGAGAACATGTTAATAGTTAATGTGATTTTTAATTTTATTAAAGGTGAATAATTCATAACAAATTTGCACTAGTTTATAAATATAAAAAAGACTGCCTTTTCTCTAAAACTGAAAAAGCAGTCAATTAGTTCTTATTAAATATATTATAATTTAAGCTTAAGCTCCAATTATTAATTAATATTCTTTACCCAAATATTCATATCTTCAAAAGTGCCACATATATTGCAGTTGTTTACCATTCTTCCTGTAAATTTATAATTATGCTTACTTAATACAAAGTTTATACTAGGGTTTATAGCTCTACATAAACTATATAAAGTAAGGAAACCTTTAGCTTTAAGATCGCATTCTAAAGAATAGATTACATTTGCAAGAATCCCTTTACCTCTATATGCAGGGGAAGTAGCGCAGTCTGTTATTTCAGCATTTAAATTTTTCATATCCATATCTGCTGAAGCTATGCTAACTATTTTTTCATCATAAACGGCAACTTTATATAAAATTTTATTATTCATAGTCTCTTTTAAATACTCTTGATTATATATAGGGGTAGGGTAAGTTAAAAATACTGTAGAAAATAGCTTGATCATTTCAGGAATATCATTTTCAGTAGCAGTTCTTATTTGATACACCTGATTATTTTCATTGTATACATAGCTGTTTTGCAAACTTAGACATTGCTTTACGAGTAAGTCTTTTTGAGTAAAATTACTGCATATATTTCTATCACTATTAATATAATAAGACATACAAAATGCATCTTCACCTTTAAAATATCCATTAATTCTACCTTCTATAGCAAAACCAGCACTTACAAAAGCTTCCAAAGACTCTTTGTTAGAATTGCATATAATTTTTCCTAGGTGAAGTTTTGATGAAAAATGAATTATTCTTTTAAGACTTTGAAGCGAAATAGCATTTAAATCAAGTATTTTTAGACGTTTATTTGTTAAATCAACAAAGGCTTTTGTACGATCTATCTTAGTATAATAATCATTGTTTAAGTCGCATCTATCTGCTCTCATAAAATTGTTCTCTCCTTTTCATTCTAACGTTACTTTTTGGCGTCAGACAAATTCTTTCATCCCTATAGAGTTT
This sequence comes from Clostridium sp. MF28, assembly GCF_002969175.1. Lineage (NCBI taxonomy): Bacteria > Bacillati > Bacillota > Clostridia > Eubacteriales > Clostridiaceae > Clostridium > Clostridium sp. MF28. The sequence goes on along the minus strand of NZ_CP014331.1, from coordinate 666,540 downwards.
TTCAAGACCTTTATATTCGTCTTTCTTAAATTTATCACATATTCCACAATTCTTGCATTCATGGCTTTTATCAGAAGGTTCAGTATAGGTGCACAATGTACCTTCATAATTTCTTTTACAAATTAAAAACTCCTCTCAAACGTTAACATATTTATTTGTAAATTCTAATGTATTATTGAATATCCGTTGCTATTAGATTCTCAAGATTATTATTAGCGTCAAAATTATTTTCATGAGCATATAAATCTTTTATTATCTTTGATAGGCTTAAAACATCACTCATTTCATAGAATCCAATCTTATCTTGTATAAAATTTATTGCATGGATTGCTCCACTGGCAAAAACTTTTCTCGAAAAGGATTCATGAGAAATTGTAATTCTGTCATTTTCTCCAACAATCATAACTTCATGTTTTCCAACAACACCACCAGCTCTAACTGAATTAATTGGAATATTTTCTTTAGAAATATCCTTACCTAAGTAAACTAACAACCCATCTTTTATTTCATTAGCTATCTTTAAAGCAGTACCAGATGGAATGTCCTTTTTTTCTCTATGATGTATCTCAGAAATTTGAAAATCATAATTATTTAATAGGACGGAAGCTAATTTGGTTAATATCATCAGCACATTTACTCCAAGAGTTATGTTGGGAGCATACACTATGCCAGTGTGATTTCTATAGGCTAGATTTCTTATTTTATCTAAATCTACTTCTGAAAATCCTGTGGTACCTATTATCATATTAATCCCCATTTGAGATATTATTCTAGAGTTCTTTAAAGTAGCTTCAGGCGTAGAAAAATCGACTACAACATCTGGCCTGCAAAGTACAAGTGTTTCTTCTAGTTTATTAGTTCCTTCAATTTTTATACCAATTTCTTGAATTCCAATTACTTCACCTAGATCAATATGCTTTTTCAAGCTCCCAGGGCTGCACATGGCAGCTACAATTTTCATATTCCTTTGGTTGAATATCATTTTTGCAATTTCTTTTCCTGTTTTTCCAAGTCCAATTAAACATACTTTTAACATAAAAAGCCTCCTTTTTTAAATTACTAGTTAAAAAATAATAAGCTATAGAGAAGTCTCTATAGCTTATTAAGCAATAATATTTATGGGTATACTAAAAAAAAGTATATTAGCAGTATACAAAAACTTCTCTTCAACGCTTACGAGATTAGCTGACGGATTCGGATTGAAGAAAAATAACCCTACTTATCCTAAAATAAGATTCACCCCAAAAAATGGTTCTCCCGCTCAAAAAGATTCAGCGTTATAATTATTCTTTTTTTTGTCATTATCTGTATATAAGCATATCATGTCAACATATATATGTCAATATATATAGATATGTATATATTAAATCAAATATTGGCTTTTGCTTAACATACATATGAATTTAATATTTTAGAAATTATAATAAATAACTTTAAATATTCATAGGATTTTTGAATATATGGCATAGCAAAAAGGATATTAATGTTTAGTATATATTGACGCATATATATGTTGGTGTTAGTATAATTAAGTCATGGTATATTTATAAGAAAATAGAGTGATTTATAATAAGTAGTTAATTATATATGGAGGTTATTTATGGATAACAAGCTTACATCAAAAGAGGAATTAATAATTAAAATGGAGGAATTAATATCTAATAATGAAGGTCCTTTTAGCATAGTTGTTGCAGATATTGATGATTTTAAGAATTTGAATAATTTATATGGTAACTCTATTGGAGATGAGGTAATAAAAAAGCTTATTTCAATTTTAAATAACAATTTATCTTCAACAGATATGGTATTTAGATCAGGTGATGAATTTAATATATTACTTGTAAAAAAGGGAGCGGAAAGAAGCTTTATGGAGCTTGAAGAAATAAGAAGGTATTTATCAGATAATACATTTAATTTAGATGAAAATTCTGATGATAATGTTTATTTTACTTTAAGTTTCGGTGTAGCGAGTTATCCAAGAGATGCTAAAAATGTAGTTGAACTTTTTAGAGTAGCTGATAGTGCATTATTTAGGGCAAAAGAATTAGGTAAGAATAGAGTATGTCTTTCTGAAGCAGAGAGTATGGTACTAAAATCTAATTATTTCACTAAGACTCAACTTGATAGATTATCAAGGTTGTCAAAAGCAACTGATAGAACCGAAGCATTTCTTCTTAGAGAAGCCCTAGATGATTTGTTTAAAAAATATAGCAAATAGTCATTAAGCGCATTGAGCAAATCTTGATTATTACATTAATGTGTAATATAATATATAATATAAAATGAATTAATGTGGTTAGATACGGTTGGGCAAATTATATAATTTGTTTTCAAGCAATTAGTTTCTGGGGTGGGAAGCTCTTTTTTGAGTTTTACCGCCTCTTTTTTTATGGAGATTTTTAATAAAGCCAAAACATTTTTAAGTAATATTCTAGCTAGCATCGCATTAAAAAGGAGGGTAATAATGAAAGATAAAATAAAAACTAAAATATTAAGTCCATTCTTATACTTTTTAAAAAGTGAGTCTTCTAGTGGTATAATTCTTTTAATTTGCGCTATTGCAGCAATTATGATTGCAAATTCGAGCTTTTCAGGAGGCTATGAGCATATATTCCACACAAATATAACGATTGGATATGGTGTGTTTTCATTATCAATGTCAGTTCTTCACTGGATTAATGATGGATTGATGGCTATATTTTTCTTAGTTGTTGGTATGGAAATAAAAAGAGAGGTTGTGTTTGGTGAACTAAAATCTTTTAAAAGGACAATACTTCCAATATCTGCAGCTATAGGAGGAATGATTGTGCCTGCAATTATTTATGCATTATTTAACTATAAGGAGCCAACCATTACAGGATGGGGGATACCCATGGCAACAGATATTGCATTTGCACTTGGAATGCTTTCTTTAGTTGCAAAAAATGCTCCAAAAGGAATAGTTGTATTTCTTACTGCACTCGCTATAGTTGATGATTTGGGTGCTATTATAGTAATAGCAATATTTTATAATAGTCAAATTTCATGGATAGCGCTTTTATTAGGATTAATAGTTTTTGCTACGCTTATCTTGGCTAATAAATTTAAAATTAAATATACATCTATTTATATTATTTTAGGTATAATTCTATGGATTTGTCTTTTAAAATCCGGTATACATGCAACAATTGCAGGAGTCTTACTAGGCATGTCATTGCCAATTGGAGAAAATATTCATAAATTTAAAACTTCAATATTGTATAAACTCGAACATATTTTAACACCATGGTCTAGCTTTTTGATTATGCCAATATTTGCGTTTGCAAATGCAGGTATAATAATTAATACTGATAATTTTTCAGGCAGTTTGTTTTCACCAGCTTCATTAGGAATTATATTTGGTCTTTTTGTAGGAAAGCAAATTGGTATATTTGGAACTTCATTTATTTTAATAAAATTGAAAATAGCTAAGTTTCCATCTAATGTAACCAAAAGACATTTATATGGTGCAAGTGTTTTTGGTGGCATTGGATTTACTATGTCAATATTTGTGTCATCATTGTCATTTGCAGATGCCAATATATTATCTGAAGCAAAAATGTGTATTATGATTGCATCAATTTTAGCTGCAACATATGGTACAATAGTATTTAAATTTATAAATTTTAAAAATGAGAAATTAAACTACAAACAAAGCTAAAGGCTATAAGCATTGAATTTTCAATGTTTATAGCCTTTACTTAAGCCACTTTATTAGAATCATCACTAAGAGTTACATCTAGAGCTATTCAAAGTTTTGCTGATATTATAGTATTTAATTTATTAATTGAATTAGATAGGCTTCCAATTTGTTTTTCCAAGCGGATTAGTAATATGCAGTTACCGCTATAGGAAAACCATTGTTAGCCACGATACTAATTAATTCATTAGTATCCATTATGTTATCACCTCCTATTAAAGATATATGGCTAACATGTATATTTAACATGGTGAATTTAAATACAAGTTGATATTTGATGACTAGTTTAACAATAGAATATTTAAAATTGTTAAATTTTCGATATTATCAATTGCAATTCATAGTAGCGCTTTCATGAAAGTAATACAGTGCCATTTTTTAAATATGAGCTTTGGATATATGTTTAAATATCGTATGATGCTAATATGGCAAAGAATAAATATTGTGAAGAATGTTACCATAGAAGAATACATGTTCTTCAGAATATTAGAATTTAGAAAATTGATGTATAATGTATTAAGAAATATCAATAAGAAAAGGAGGGGGCATAACATATGCTTGTACCTAATAAAAATCCAAAAGTATATGATCAAGTTATAGAGAAAATTAAGGATAAAATAAAATATGGAGAAATAAAAAAGGGAGATAAATTGCCGACAGAAAGAGAAATGGCAGAATCTCTTGAGGTATCGCGTGCATCTGTGAGGGAAGCGATGAGGGCTTTAGAAGTCATAGGATTAATAGAAAGCAGGCATGGAGCTGGAAATTATATACGAACAAATTTTAATAACTCTTTGCTTGAACCTCTTTCAATAATGTTTATGCTGCAGGAGAGTTCGCCAAAAGAAATGTATGATTTAAGGGAAACACTAGAACTTCAATGTTCTAAATTAGCAGCTAAGAATATAGACGATGGTGAGCTTAAAATCTTAACAGAGTTATTGGATAAGATGTATGTTGCTAGTAGTGAAGAAGAAAGTGTTGAATTAGATATTAAGTTCCATCAATTAATTGCAAAGGCTTCAAGAAATGTATTATTAATTAATGTACTTAATGTTATATCTCAACTTGTAGACGAATTCATACGGAATGCTAGAATGCAAATTTTTCATGAGGGAAATACCAAAGAAAGCTTATTATGGATACATGAGAATTTATTAAGAAATTTAAAGAAAAGGGATGAGTTACTAGCTTACAATGCTATGCAAGAACATTTCGATCTAATTAGGAAATCTTATGGATACGAAAATTAGAATTGTGTTCTAAATGAAAATATAAAATCTTATAAGAGTGATCTTAAAAAATTTAATAACGCTACGTGTTAAGATTTCATATCTAATTGAAGAAGATATTATATATTTTAGACAAGCCACTGAGAGAATGGGAGGAGTAAGATAATTTGAATAAAAATCCATATGAACAATTTCCTCATATTTCAGATGATGAAATAACACTAAGAAAAATTTTTGATATTGACCTTGACGAAATTTTCGAAATATATAGAAATGAAGAACTTTTTAAATATTCTCCTGTAATGATTAAAAAGAATAAAAATACCGTTGTTAATATGATAGGACATTTTGAGAGAGATTTTCATAAGAAAAAATGCATATTTCTTGGCATATGTCTAAATAATGAACCGGAGAAGGTTGTTGGAATAGCAGAGATATTTGATTATTCTAACGAGGTAAATATGATAACTATAGGCTATAGGTTAAACAATAAGTTTTGGGGTAATGGAATTGCGACTAAAGCTGTAAGGGTGATGGTAGACTATTTATTTAATGACATTGGAATTAATAGAATACAAGCATTTGTAATGCCAGAAAATATTAAATCCCAGAATGTATTGAAAAAAATGGTTTTATTAAAGAGGGGACAATTAGGCAGGGATATACTTGGAAGGGACAAGGTGTTGTTGATTTGAATCTATATTCTTTATTAAAATCTGAAGCTGAAAAATAGATATTTTTATTTCCTAAATTTCTCATTTTGTATACAAACAATCAAATCACATATAATACTATAAAGGATAAAACCAAGGAGCTTATTTTAATGCTAGATGTAGAAACTAATTTTGATGAATTAGTGGATTATTCTTTGAGTTAGAAAAAAGTGATAATAAATATCTAATCTGTAAATTTAAGATTTATGGAAAGAAAATCCTAATAAACATAGATTCTTCTCTAATAATATGTTACTATAATTATATCCATAATATTACTAGAAAGCACCAATAAAGGTAGGTCAGTTAGAAATACTTGGCATGCCTTTTTTGTAAATTTTCAAAATTTTATATGCAAAAATCAATCATGAAGCAGAAATAATCATATTAATTGCCAGGAAAATAAAAATTAATAAGAATGTATATTTTACTTTGTTCTTATAAAAGTATTGTTTTATGAAATGTTGGGAATACTTAATAATGGGAAAAGTCTAGTAAACTATAAATCATAACTTGCTTCTACAAGTGATGATATGCTTGACAAATCAAAATACAATATTTTTATAAGGAGGATATTTATGAAAACAGGTACAGTAAAGTTTTTTAATTCAGAAAAGGGATTTGGTTTTATAGAGGTAGAGGGAGAAAAAGATGTTTTTGTACATTCATCTTCTCTTTCAGGATTTAGTATACAAGAAGGAGATAAAGTTCAGTTTGATGTTGAAAAAGGTACAAAAGGTCCTCAAGCAACCAATATTCAAAAAGTATAAAATAGCTTCTTGATGTTTATTAACAACATAATAGGTGATTTTTGCCGCCTTGTTTAAGGTGGCTTTTTATTGAAATAAAGTAAAATTTGATTAAGGTGGGGGATAGGAATCTCCATCTGAATCTTAGTTGAACCAATCTTAGGGCATGTTACTGTTATCTACAACCTAAAAAGAGGTGGGAGTGTTACATTGTCTAGAGATCAGATAAATTTATAAAAAAGAAAGAAGGGGTTAATTTGGGAAATAAGGTATTTAGTGAATTAGGTCTTGATGAGAGTATTCTTAAGGCCATTGATGCAATGGGATTTGAAGAACCTTCTAAGATTCAAGCTGAGGTAATACCAGTTCTTTTAGAAGGTCATGATGTTATTGGGCAGGCACAAACAGGAACAGGAAAGACACTGGCATTTGGTGCACCAATATTAAGCAGAATTGGAAAGCAAGATGGTAAGGTAAATAGTATAATACTAACGCCTACAAGAGAACTTGCTATACAGGTAAATGATGAATTGAATCGTATAGCTAAATTTACTAAGATTAAGTTGCTTCCTGTATACGGTGGTCAACCTATTGACAGGCAGATTTCAGCTTTACGTAGAGGGATAGATATAGTAGTAGGAACTCCAGGTAGAGTGTTGGATTTAATAAGAAGAAAAGTTTTAAATTTGAGCTCTATTAGATTTCTTGTATTAGATGAAGCCGATGAAATGTTAAACATGGGATTTATTGATGATATAGAAGAAATAATAAAAAATTCAAATCAAGACAGACAGACAATGTTGTTTTCAGCTACTATGCCTGAAGAAATCAAAAGACTTGCTAAAAGATATATGAAGTCTGAAACGAAACACATAGCCATTTTAAAAAATGCAATGACTGTAGCTACAGTGGATCAATACTATTATGAAATTAAAAACAAGGATAGATTTGAAACACTATGTAGGATACTTGATGTTGATGAACCTACATCTGCAATAATCTTTTGTAAGACCAAAAGGAACGTTGATGAACTTGTTGAAGGTCTTCAGGGAAGAGGGTATACTGCTGAAGGAATGCATGGAGATATGAATCAAAATCAGAGAATAAATACCTTAAGAAAATTTAAAGAAGGAAATTTAGAATTCCTGATAGCAACTGATGTTGCTGCAAGAGGCATAGATGTTGAAAATGTAACGCACGTAATAAATTACGATTTGCCTCAGGACGTAGAATCCTATGTTCACAGAATAGGCAGAACAGGTAGAGCAAATAGAAAAGGTGTTGCTTACACATTGGTTACTGCAAGAGAATATATGTCTCTTAAACATATTGAAAAGGTTACAAAAAGCAAGATAAGAAGAAGAGAAATTCCTACTGTTGATGAAATATTTGTTTCAAAGTACAAAAATATGTTTTCAAAGATAAAGGAAACTTTGGAGCAGGATAGCTATAAGAAATTTATACCAATGGCAACAGAACTTGATGAAGAGTTTAACCTCGTAGAAGTAGCAGCGGCATTAATGGATATGGTATATAGTAAAGAAGTGAACTATGACTATACTGAAAATGAAATAGGTTCAAAGACAGATTACAAGAGACTGTTTTTGAATGTAGGACGCTTGGATAAGATTAATCCAAGGAAGCTAGTGGATTTCTTTAATGAGAATGCAAAGGTAAAAAGAGAAGATGTCGGAGATATTGATATTCTTGAAAAGTTTTCATTTGTAAATGTAACAGAGGCTGCAGCGGAATCCATAATGAAGCATTGCACTGGAAAGAAATTTGCTGGAAGAAAGCTAAATGTCGAAATTTCAACAAAATCAAAAAGATAATTTAAAACTATACCTATGAACAAGACACATGAAGAAAGTGTTTGGTCTATAGGTATTTTTTTATTGTTCTTAGTATAGGGTCAGAACACTAGAACAAATATGGTAATATTATAAAAAATATATATTCTTGAGAATATGCACTTTAAAAAGAAAAAATGGTGGAACTTGCATCTATTAAGGATTATGATTTATTATTGCAAATATTTAGTATTGCATTTTATAATTTCCAATGTTATACTTCCTATAAGGTACTTTGGTACCTTATAGGAAGTATAACATTCGTACCTTTAGGTTTTGTAAATTCTAGATTATTAATTGGATTATTAGAGTGGTGATTTATCTCCGATGGCCACAAAAATATTTTCTTATACTTGCTGCTATAAGCCGGCAAGCACCATCAATAGAATTAGAAATCGCTGATTATGGTTCATTAAGAGAAGATCTAATAGTACTATTTAAGGTTTTAGATCCAATCTTTGAAATTATAAGACCTGATGATATACGAGATGTAATTTCAAATGAAGGCATAAAATGAATTAGTTTGTTAAAGGAGTAATTAATTTATGAAGAAATATGTATTGCTAATTATATTACCAACGCTTATAGGAACCTCTCTTTTTACGGGATGCGCTGTAAAAAATAATAAGAATGAAAATGCTATTCAAGTAGAAGAGGTTAATAAGCAAAATTCCATATATCTTATGGCTGGAATGATTGAGACTGATAATCAAGTTAATGTATCTTCAAAAATTTCCGCTAGAGTTTCAGATGTATTAGTTAATGTAGGATCAACTGTAAATCAAGGTGATGCTGTGATTACATTAGATACTCAGGACCTTCAGGCACAGGTAGATCAAGCGCAGGCAGCAGTAAATACTGCAAATGCAAATTTAAATAATGCTATGAATAGCACTCGGCCTGAACAAATATCACAAGCGCAAGCAACTTTGGATAGCGCTAAAGCAACCTATGATGTTGCTAAAAAGAATTATGATCGTACAAAAGCTTTAGTTGATGCTAGCGCAGCTACAGAGGTGCAGCTTGAAACTGCACAACAGCAACTTACCTCAGCTGAGTCAGGACAAAAGTCTGCAGAAGAACAATTAGAAATGCTTAAAAATGGTGCTACAGAAACAAGTATAGATGTTTACAAGGCTCAAGTACATCAAGCTGAAGAAGCAGTAAAAACAGCGCAGGTGGCATTAAATAATGGAACCATTACAGCACCTATCTCAGGTAATGTTACTGTTAAGAATATAAATAAAGGCGAAATGGCAGCACCTAGCAGCACACTTATCTCAATATCTAATCCAGATGCTTTGAGTGTAAATGCATATGCGCCTCTAAGGATTGTAAAAGATTTAAAAGAGGGACAAACTGTAGCAGTTAAAGTATACGAAATAGAAGATTCAGAATTTGAAGGAACCATATCAGTAATAAATTCAACATTAAACTCTCAAAACTCCAATGTTTTAGTTAAAATAGTTTTAACAGATTCAAAGGGGCAATTGAAACCAGGTATGTTTGCTGAAGTTGGTATAAAAGGCTAAGAAAGGATGACAGGGATGAAAGAAAAACGTAAAACAATAATTTTATTAATATTATGTGCAATGTTAATTACCCTTGGTGGAGTAGGTTTTTATTACTGGTATAACAATGAAAACTTTGTTTCAACAGAAGATGCAAAGGTTGACGGAGATTTTATCAGCATAACTCCGCAAGTATCAGGTAAACTTCTTGAATTTAATGCAAAAGAAGGGGATAAAGATATAAAAGATCAAATTTTAGGTCGTGTGGATGCTAATGGTTTAGCAGATGCTAATATTGATTCAGCCTTACTTAGAGCACCAACTAATGGGATAATTATTAAAAAGGAAGCTGAGGAGGGACAATATGTTTCGGCTGGATCGACACTTGCTGTAATGACTGATCCAGAAAAGCTTTATATAACTGCTAATATAGAAGAAATCAAGGTTGAAAAATTACATGAAGGACAAAGTGTAGATATAAAAATTGATCAATTTGAGGGGAAATCATTTAAAGGCAAAGTTGAGTATATAGGAAAAGCTTCAAATTCAGCATTTTCACTTCTACCATCCTCTTCTGGTGGAACTTTCACTAAGGTTGTTCAAAAGGTACCTGTAAAAATTGAATTTGAGAAAAATGATGCTAATCTTCTACCTGGTACAAATGCAGATATAAAAATACATATAAAGTAGGTGGGAGTATGGAAAATAAAAAAGAATCTTCATCTAAATGGCTTATTATGAGTGTTGTAATCATGTCAATTTTTATGGCAAATCTTGATACAAGCATTATTAATATCTCTATTACTAAAATGATGCAGACATTTAACGCATCAATAGATCAAATACAATGGGTTGTTAGTGCATACACTCTAACTTTGGGAGTTACAATTCCATCAACAAGTTATTTTGGAGATAGATTTGGAACTAAAAATGTATTTGTTACTGCGTTGATTTTATTTACTTTAGGTTCGTTACTGTGTGGTGTTTCATGGAATGAAACTATAATGATAATTGCAAGAGTAATTCAAGGAATTGGAGGAGCTTGTATAATATCACTTGGTATGACAATATTAATGACTACTTTTGATAAAAGTGAGCTAGGAATGGCAATAGGGGTAATGGGAATGTGCGTAATGGCAGCACCTGCCTTAGGACCAAGTTTAGGTGGATATATTATTCAACATTTTAATTGGAGATTTCTCTTTTTTATAAACCTTCCAGTTGGAATAGTGGCTACAATAATGGCTATACTTATATTTAAGAAATCAGAACATAAGTCTTCAAAGAAATTCGATATCATTGGATTTTTAACTTCAAGTATCGGAATGTCATGTGTTCTTTATGTACTTGGCAAAAGTGATTTGGACTGGAACGATATAAAAAATATCGTGCTTATGATTGTCGGATGTTACAGCCTTTTAATATTTGTTGTGAATGAATTACTTATTGAAGAACCATTGCTTGATTTAAAACTTTTAAAGAATTATACCTTCTGTATGAGTAATATTATAATGAATGTTGCGATGTTAGCACTTTATGGTGGTGTGTTTCTAATGCCAATATTTCTTCAACAAATAAAGGGTCTTGTTCAATGAATACAGGCTTGATTTTATTTCCAGAAGCAATAGCGACAGCCATATCTATGGTTTTGTATGGGAAAATTGGTAATAAATTTGATGTTAGGTTGTTTGCTGTATTTGCGTTGATTTTGATAGGCATTAACAGTTATAGTATGTCAAAAATTACGTTGGATACTGCCAATATAGAGATTACAGTCTTATTAATGATTAGAGGTTTTGGCGTAGGATTTCTTATGGCGCCAGTTCAAACAGTAGGTTTTAGCGGATTGCCAAAGGCAGCAATGTCAAATGCCTCTGCTTTGACTAATACAGTTAAGCAAGTAGGAACTTCCATAGGTGTCACAATTATTACAAGTATTATGCAGCATAGAAATGTGGTCGATTATTCTAACTTAGCTTCGCAAGTGACATCTTTTAATAAAAATAGCATGAAGCTATTTGAAATGCTTCAAGGTACCCTTATTAAGGGAGGGATATCAAGCAGTGATGCTAAAGGAATTGCTTTAAGTAAGATTTTTGGCGAAGTTGCAAGTCAGGCACAGCTTCAAGCACTTAATGAGACAATGTTTATAATTTCAATCATAACTGCTATTGTAATAATTCCAACACTTTTATTAAAACAAGGCAAACAAGAAGAAACAGATGCAGCAGTGGCAGAATGATAAAAACGACTTAATGAGGTATTTTACGAATAAAATCATTAATTGTCAGAATGATATAGAATTAATAAATATGCAGTTACAATTGTAAGCGTATTTTTCATGAAATTTATTAATACATTAATAATAACAGCTCTAAGGTAAAGATTGACCTTGGAGCTGTTATACTTTCATCTCATGCCTAGATAAAGTGAAAATTTATACATATAAGGAGCAGATGTGTAAAAATGAGTAGTTTTATAGTAGCAGTAGGCCATATTATTATAAGTGGACATATTGGTTGTGAAGTTATTGATAGGTTAGTTTAGAATGATTGAATTATTAAAATACTAGCATTGATTAACGATGGATAAAGTGGTATTTTATATTATAATTATGTTAATTTATGAGAGTAAGCTAAAAATTAGCCATTTTGGTGGGGCATACTTTAGCAAAAGTATTTGATTAACAGAGAAATTAGAAGGAGATATTGTAATTATGATGATAAAAAAACGGCTGGCTATGTCAAATATTTTTATGTTGATAGTTCCAGCAATATTGATAGTAGTTATTGCAGTTGGAGTTCTAGAAGGATTTACAGAGATATATGGTAAGAAAATAAAAGTTTTTGAAGAGGATAGTGGAATATCATTTATTCAGAAAACTTTATTTATGTATAATAAAGAAATTAGGAATAATTATGATAAAATTAATGATTATAACAAGACGAAGGAAGATCTTAAAAATGCCGGTTATGACTTTATAATTACAAGTGACGGCGACACAATATTTTCTAATATAACTGATGCTGATAAAAATGCTATGTCCAAGCTTGAGCGAGACGTTCTTACATCTTCAGATTCAATAGTCCTCGAGGTTAATTCTATTAGTTTAGTTAAAAATAGTTTAACTAAAGATGGAAAAAATATTAATATGCTTGCTGTAAAATCAAATAATAATTTAATGAGCAGACAGCAGATGAAAGCAGAAGCAAGAACTTTTTTATTAAGTTACATGGGGGTTGTATTCATAGTAGCGCTGCTTATAATTATTTTAACTAATGGGATATTATCGTCACGAGTAGCTAAAAGTTTGATTAAACCTTTAGAGTTACTAAGCTATGGTGCGGGACAAATAGAAGAAGGGAACCTTGATTTTAAGCTGAGTTATCAAGGGACAGATGAATTTGCAAAAGTTTGTAGGGATTTTGATAAAATGAGAGTAAGGCTTAAAGAATCAATTGATATGCAGCTAAAATATGAGCAAAATAGAAAGGAGTTGGTCGCAGGAATATCTCATGATTTACGTACACCATTAACAACAATTAAAGGATATTCAAAAGGATTAAAGGATGGAATTGCAAATACAGATGAAAAATGTGAAAGATATTATGAAATTATATATAGTAAAACTTGTGATATGGACAAGCTTGTAGATAAATTATTTTTCTTTTCCAAATTAGATACCGGAAAATTTCCTTTTAACTTTGAAAATATAAATTGCAATGAGTTCTTTTTAGATTTTTTTAGCAATGCTATACCAGAATTTAGAGGTAAGGGGCTTGATTTAACTTATAAAAATAATTGTAAAGATAATATTTTTATTAGAATGGATTTTGAAGAAATTCGAAGAGTGCTTACAAATATACTCGAGAATAGTGTAAAATACAAAGTGAAAGAATATGGTAAGGTAGATATTACCATAGAAGAAATGGAAGACAGCGTTGTTTTAAAAATAAAGGACGATGGACCAGGGGTTTTAGAAGAAAATTTGTCAAAACTATTTGCTAGTTTTTATAGGGAAGATCAATCGAGAGCCAATTCAAGTGAAGGAAGTGGACTTGGGCTTTCAATTTGCGAATATATAATAAAAGCTCATAATGGCACAATTACTGCTGAAAATGATAATGGATTAGCCATTATTATAACTTTGCCGATTAATAATAAAATTTAGCATATATACTCTAAAAAGTTTAATTTATAAAAATATATCTTAAGCTAGAAGGAATTGTGTACTAAACGATAAAAAATGAATTGTATTGCTTTGAATTCGTATATTGACTGTTATAAGAAAAATTATATTGTTTATCAGGCTTAATTGCATGTAAACATAATGGGAGAAAAGAAGATGCGAAAAATATTGATAATAGAAGATGATAAATTGATTGCAGAACTAGAAAGGGATTATCTTGAGGTAAGCGGATTTAAAACTGAAATTGCCTTTAATGGAGAAGACGGATTAAATTTCGCATTGAATAGAGAATTTGATTTAATACTGCTTGATTTAATGCTTCCAAGTAAAGATGGGTTTCAGCTTTGCAAAGAGATAAGAAGTAATAAAGAGATACCTATACTAATGGTTACAGCTAAAAAGGATTCGGTAGATAAAATAAAAGGTTTTAATCTTGGAGCGGATGATTATATTGTCAAGCCTTTTGATCCAAGTGAGCTTGTCGCTAGAGTAAATGCACATCTTGCGCGTTATGATAGACTGACTTCAATTGGTAAAAAAGACAATATAGATAATGGAGTCATGGTATTTAAAAGATTAAAAATATTAAAAAGGGAACGAAGGGTATATGTTGCTGATAAAGAAGTTAAATTGGCTAACAAAGAATTTGAACTGTTACTATTTTTAGCAATAAACCCTAATATCGTATTTTCAAAAACAATTCTTTTAGATAGAATTTGGGGCATGGATTCTTTTGCTGACGTTGCAACTGTTACTGTGCATATTAATAGAATAAGAGATAAAATTGAGGAAGATAGTAGCAATCCTCAATTTATTGAGACTGTGTGGGGCGCGGGATACAGATTTAAATTATAGTTAATTATTAAAAATATCACAAATGAGATAAGAAGCATTACTTATATTTAAGTTATAATTTCTAATGAATATGTAGGGTTGAAGTTTTGGCAAATTTTTAAATATGTTTATTTAAAAAGTTGAATGTTTAAATTATACATCTATAAAATTAAGAAAAGATCTTAGGATAATAATAAATTTATTAATCTAAGATCTTTTTATTTTCTAGTATTTATAATACTAGAAGGGAGCGAAACGTTTGTGCTCTTAAAAGTAGTTATATAAATAAATAGATAAATAATATGAGTCTAACCTGCAAAAAAATGATTAAAAGAGAGCGTGGGGTAGCCATTTCAGTTTTTATCTTGAAAATTATATCGTTAATTTTAGATTATATTTTAAAATCTAAAAAAGTTTAGAAATTGTTTATAAAGATATGAAAAAATATACATAGATGCCTAGATTAATAGAATTCTACATAATATGGAAATATGACTAATGACAATGGGATTAGATAAAATTATACTTCTAAGAATTATAGATAAGTTAAATGTTAAATTCTCAGAAGTTTAATAAACATGAGCAAAAATGAAAATTATCCTATAGGAGCATTTAAGAGGAGTGGAAGCAAAAGGGGATGTACAAGTAAGTATATAAGAAAAGCGAATATATGATGTTGCAAATAGAGGAGGATCAAAATGAAAAACGTAAAAAAAATAGTTGTGTATGCTGTGATTATCGCAGTTGTGGTAGGAGGGGCGATTTCACTTAAAAGTAGGTTATCAGCAAGTGCAAAAGGCAAACCAACTCAAGCAGTTGCAAGCAAAACATCAGTAGAAGTACAGACAGCTAAAACAGTAGAAAAAAATACAGGAGATACATACAAGGCTAGTTTAGAGGCTGTTCAACAAGGTACAGTAACAAGTAAAATAGCAGCGAAAATTGTTTCCGTATCAGTTGAAAATGGACAATATGTAAATGCGGGTGATACAATAGCAACTTTAGATGACCAAGATATACAAAATAGTATAAAGACTGCGCAAGCTCAAATAGCTGTAAATGAGAAACAAGTAGAAGTAGCTGAGCAATCATTAAATGTATCCCAGGTAGCCCTGGAAAAATATAAAATTAATTTAGATGATGCTCAGCGTAATTACGAAAGACAAAAAACATTATTTGATGGTGGAGCCATATCACAAACAGATCTTCAAGCAGCGGAAAAAACTTTAAGCTCAGCTAAGGCTGATTATGATTCAGGAAATGCAAGTATTCAAAGTTCACAGGCAAGTATTGAAACATCAAAAGCAAATTTAGAAGCACAGAAGGTAGCGTTAGCTAAAAACCAAAGTGATTTAGCTAACATAGTAATTAAAGCACCGATAAGTGGAGTAATAAGTGGTAAAAGTATGAATATTGGGCAAATGGCATCTACAGGTACAGCTCTTGCAATTGTTAATGATATATCATCCGTATATGCAACAATACAGGTACCACAAGAAAAAATAAGTGAAGTAAAAATAGGACAGGCAGCTACCGTTATAGTTGAAGGAAGTGACCAAACTCATAATGGAACAATACAAACTATTGATGCAGCAGCGGATCCAACTTCAAGGGTATTTAACTGCAAAGTTAAAATAGATAACAGTGATAAGTCTTTATTGCCAGGCATTTATGGAAAGGTGACGCTTGTAAGTGATCAAAACAATGAAATAATCACTGTACCAGTTAATGTTTTAGTGGGAAATGAAGGGGACTATTATGTTTTTATTAATGATAATGGAACGTCTAAGAAAACTAAAGTTACTATCGGGGAAACTAATGGTAATAATGTAGAAATAACTTCCGGCATTAAAGATGGAGATCAAATAATCTGTTCAAATACAAGTACACTGCAAGACGGTAGTGAAGTAGATGCAGTAGTAAAGCAAGATGACAGCACAGAAGACACAACTTCTAAGTAGGAGGGACCATAGGTGAATATAGCAAATGTTAGTATTAAAAGACCAGTATTTATAACAGTTATCATGTTAGTTTTTGCGATTGTGGGTATGGTATGTTATGAAAGATTAGTTGTTAATGACATGCCAGAAGCTGAGAATGCATCAGTTTCAGTTTCGATTACAGAAACAGGAGGATCTCCAACAGATATAGAGACAAATGTTACAAAAACTGTAGAAGATGCGGTTGGAAAAATTTCAGGAGTTAGTCATATAACATCAACTGTGACAGAAGGAAGTTCAAGGACTAATATACAATTCGATTTAGATAAGGATCCAGAAGTTGCAGCGCAAGAAGTTAGAGATAAAGTTTCAAGTATTAGGGGATTACCAAGTGACATAGATACACCTATTATTTCTAAATTCGATTCATCAGCAACATCAATTTTATCTGTTGCTGTTTACGGACTAGATGATAACCAACAATTATCAGATGTTGTTGATAATATTGAAAAGAAACTGTACACAGTGTCTGGTATTGGGTCAGTAAATATATCTGGTGAAGATACAAGAGAAATCCATATAAAGTTAGATAATAATAAGCTTTTAAAGTATGGACTTGCAACAACTGATGTATCAAATGCCATTAAAAAAGATAATGTAGACCAATCTACAGGTAAGATTACTGATAAAGATAATGAGATTTCTGTTAAAATAAGCAGCAAGATAAAAAAAGTAGATGATTTTAAAAATATTTTAATAGCGAATAAAAATGGTACAGAAATTAGAGTAAAAGATATTGCAGAAGTTGAAGACGGAGTTGCAGATAGAAGCAGTTATGCATATTACGATGGAAAGCCAGCAATTGGTATTGATATAGTTAAGCAATCTGGTTCAAATACTGTTCAATTGGCAGATGATGTGAAAAAGACATTGACTAAGCTTAAATCCTCTTTACCAAAAGGGGTACATGTTGATATTGTAAGTGATGACTCAGTATCAATACAAAGCACTATAGATAGTGTTTTAGAAACTATGAGGGATGGTTGTATACTAGCAGTTGTCATAGTATTCTTATTTTTAAATGAATGGGAAAGTACCCTTATAAGTGCAACAACACTTCCAATTTCAATAATAACAACTTTTGTTTGCATGAAAGTAAAAGCTTTTTCTCTAAATACAATGACTTTAATGGCATTATCAGTTGCAGTAGGACTTTTAATAGATGATGCTATAGTTGTTATAGAAAACATTGTGCGGCATTTGCATATGGGAAAATCACCAAGAGAAGCAGCTAGAGAAGCAACTTCTGAAATAGGCTTTGCCGTAATAGCTACAACATCAGCTGTTATCTCTGTATTCTTACCAGTATCAATGGTAAGTGGAACAATTGGAAGATACTTCTTTCAATTTGGACTTACAGTTGTATTTAGTATGGCAGTTTCATTATTTATATCCTTCACTCTTGTGCCTATGCTGTCATCTAAAATGCTAAGACTAAAAAGAAATAAGAAAGAAAATATTCTTAGCAAATTCTTTAAGGGATTTAATAGTAAGTTTGATATCTTAGCGCATAAGTATTCAAGGCTTTTAGTTATGTCTCTTCATCATAGACTAATAATTATAATAGTTGCAGGAGTTATGTTTGCAGGAAGTCTTACACTTATTTCATCTCTTGGATTTACTATGATGCCATCAACAGATAATAATCAAGTGACTGTAAGTGCAAATTTTGATTCAGGTATAACATTAGATAATGCATCAGAAAAAGCTAAACAAATTGAAAGTATTATTAAGAAATATCCAGAAGTCAGTGGTATGTATACTACTGTTTCAAAAAATAGTTCATCAATTAAAATAGAACTAACAGACAAAAACAAACGTAAAGAAAATTCAAGAGATTTCGCTAGAAAACTTAGTGGAAATCTACAGAACATACCAGGAGCACAAGTGTCAGTAGCAGCTGCCTCTATGGCAAGTGGTGGAAGATCATCAAAAGATGCTACTTTTGAGCTTGTTGGAGACAATAGGGAAGAGCTTCAAGCTTTTGGACAAAAAGTAAAAGAAGAATTGGCTAAAGAGTCTGGGGTAAGAGAAATAAGTAGTAATGATAAATCAGGTCTTCCAGAAATAGCTTTAGAAGTTAATCGCGATAAAGCGGCAGATTTAGGAGTAAGCAGTTCGGATGCTGCGACTACGTTAAAGACTTTATTTAGTGGTACGACTGTAACTAAATATGATGATGGAAAAAATAGAGATGACGTAGTATTGTATTTACAAAAAGATCAACGTGCAAGTCTTGACAATCTTAAACAAGTTTATGTTTCAGGTTCAAATAATAAGCTTGTTCCGCTATCAGAAGTAACGGACGAGGTTTTTGAAACAGCGTCAGCACAATTGACTAGATATGATAGACTTGCAGAATTGCAGATCTCTTGTAATATTTCGGGTTCAGCTTCAGGTACTTTCATGAATACCTTCATGAAAAAGATTCAAACTCAAATGAATATGCCAGAAGGTATTTCAGTATCTTTAGGAGGAGCTGGGGGATCTATGACAAGCAGCCTTGGAAGTTTAGAACAAGCAATGGCTATGGCTGCATTATTCTTATATTTAGTTATGGCAGCGCAGTTTGAAAGCTTTGTTGATCCTATATCTATACTATTCTCTTTGCCACTTGCAATCATTGGAGCTGTTTTAGGCTTATTTGTTTGCAAAACTCAATTAAGTTTAATGTCTATTATAGGAATAATAATGCTTATGGGGTTAGTTGCAAAGAATGGAATATTGCTTATAGATGCTGCTAAACAAAGGATTAATGAAGGCATGGAAAGAGAAGAGGCTATCAAGCAATCAGGGTTAATAAGATTGCGACCAATAGTTATGACTACTTTAGCTATGATCTTTGGAATGATTCCTCTTGCCGTATCTAAGGGTATGGGTTCTGAAATGCGTGCACCAATGGCAGAAGCTGTAATTGGTGGATTAGTTACTTCTACAATTTTAACATTATTTGTAGTACCAATCATGTATACAGTTTTTGATGATTTGAAAAGAAAGTTTAGAAAAAAGATTCATTCTAAAGAATCACAAGGAACAGAAGATATGAATGGAAATATAAGTTTATAAAGTGAAAGATAAAAGAGATTATTCAAATTCATTTAATAGAAAGCAAAGCTTTGAATTGTTTGGGGAATTAAGATAAAAAATAGAATTTAATATATAGAAAAGAGATAGCAGGGAGAATGGGGGAATTGCTATCTCTTTTTGTGTTTGAGTCTGAACAACTATATTATTTGCAGAACATTGAGAAATATTCATTAAAGATAATTAAAAATTACTTAAAGAGCATTCTGGCCAGTCAATCCTTTATTCCTGTGTAGGATTATTTAGATTATATTCAAATATATCATCATTATCTGACATATAAATATTTCCGTTCGAATCCACATCAGTACTATAGTAATTTTTATCAGGTAAAATGTTAAGTAAATTGCCATTAAGGTCAAATTTATAATTTCCATTAAAACTTTTTACATATAAATTATCGCTATTATCTATAGAAATTGTCTCAATGTTGGTATCTTCATTATTAAGTTTTAAATCTAAATATTTAATGAAATCTCCATTAGAATTATATACATATATCTTTTTGCTATATTCACTAAAGATATAGATATTACCAGAACCATCTAATTCCAAGTCAGCATTCATACCTGGATCATCTTTATTAGCTTTCTTTATAATATTATTAAAACGAGCAAGTATTGCTCCATCAGAGTTTAGCTTAAATAATGTGTTTTCTGTTGCTGAAGAAGTTAGCAAATATATATTATTATCCTTATCAACTGCTAAAGGTCCATAATAATCATTTCCCTTAAAAGTTGAGGATAAACTACCGTCAGCTGTTTTGTATTTTTGAATCGTGCTGCCAGAAGAGACGTATAAATTTCCATTCATATCTGCAGATAGTCCTTTAATCAGTTTGGAATCATTTTTATCTCCATTTATTTGAATCATCTTAATGAATTCACCAGAGTTATTAAACTGCTGAATCCTCCCATCAGTGTAATCTGCTATCCAAACATTATTATCAGAATCTACTGTAATATATCTTGCGTCATTTAATTTTCCAGAATCTGTACCTTTTCCGCCAAATATAGCGACTAATTCTCCAGCAAAATTACTGTTATTAATAGAAAGAATTTTTATATTTAACTCTTCAAGCTTTTTCTTGAGAGTAGAGTTTTCAGGATCCAGTTTTAATTGATCTTCTATATTAGATCTTTCTAATAAATAATTATTAAGCTGA
Organism: Clostridium sp. MF28; assembly: GCF_002969175.1. Lineage (NCBI taxonomy): Bacteria > Bacillati > Bacillota > Clostridia > Eubacteriales > Clostridiaceae > Clostridium > Clostridium sp. MF28. The sequence continues at coordinate 645,495 of NZ_CP014331.1, read as the reverse complement.
AGCTTTGTTGCGTTTTCACTAGTATTACCACTATTGCTATCAATAATAGATTGAATTTTATTGTCCAATTCTTTAAGTTTTTCTTTAAGATCAGAGTTTTCAGGATCCATCTTTAGTTGGTTCTCTATCTTAGATTTTTCTGATGAATACTTATTAATCTGAAGTTGTCTGCCATATTCACTATCATCATTGGCTATAATAACAAAAGCTTTTGGATAAGCTTTTATATACTTTACATTAAACTTGACTCCAGTTGAAGGATAGGAGTATCTATTAAGTGAATCGTTATGAACAATATTAAAATCTGAGGATAAAAAGTAAGTTGAAATAGCATTGCCATCATTCTCTGGCTTAATCATAACATTATAACGATAGACTCTTTCATTATTATATTGGTCTGATGTTGGCGAATTATCTAAAATCATAGCCTCCCCTTTTTTACCAAAATTGTCAATAATGATATTGGTGAAAAAATGTCCTACAAAAATATTAGCAATAATAATCACAAAAAAGATTATAGAAAATTTTGCTAAATGGAATCTGGCTCTTTTGGGGAAAGCAAACTGACTAATGATAACAAAAAGAATGCATCCCCAAATACTCAGCACTGGGTGAGATTTTAATACAACCAAAAGAATAGCTATATATGTCATTTTATTACCTCCATAATGTTAAAAAATCCTCAATGCAAATAGCCTCAATTTTAAATTATGTTTTTATATATATTCATAATATGGCTTTTTAGATATGTATTGAGTAGATTTAAATTTATTTTATTAAAATTAGCTTTAGTAATATGAAAGAAAATAGCAAGTACAAAATGTACAGACAGATTGACTTGGTATTTTTTGATAATGACTTATTATATCAATAATAAAATTTTCAATCAAGAAAGAATTAAAAAATATGTTATATTATGCTAAAAACTATATACTTTTTGTAAAATTTAGTTTCAATCTTTTTATGTAATGTATATTTGAAAATTGCTACTAAATGCAAATATTTACTTGAATTCAGAATATATTTGAGATAGATTTAAAAGATATTTATATTTAGAATGAAAGGAACTATTTGAATGACATTGTAATCTTGAATTCTTTATTTTTTAGAAATATTGATTACTTGTAGTGACAGGATAAATATAGATAAACGCGTTGTGCTAGTTAAAATTTAATAAAGAAAAACTCTAACAAAATTTAATCATCCCAATTATAATTAAATTAACACTAAAAGTATAATAAGGAGATGATTAAAATGTTAGAGTTCACTTATTATAATACTGAAAAAATTGCTAATTTAAAAGATTTTTTTACAGTTTCTTTTGTGTTAATCGATGATGTTTACAATGAAGTAATTCCTGAATCCATCAAAAATAGAAGAAATATTTCTGAATCTAAGCTCTCAGACTCAGAAATAATAACAATTAGTATCGTAGGCGAAGCCCTTACAATTGATTCTGAAAAAGCTTGGTTCTATTTTGTTAAAAAGAATTATTCAGATTTATTTCCTAATATTTGCGATAGAACAAGATTTAACAGAACCAAAAGAAATTTATACAAAGTAATTTTAGAAATCCAAAGATACTTTTCAAGTCTGGCAATATTTAGTGATGAAGATACTAGAATTATTGACAGTATGCCTATCCCAGTATGCAAATTCGGAAGAGCCTACTTTAGTAAATTATTCAAGGACATATCAACTTATAGTTATTGCGCTTCAAAAAAGGAAACTTATTTTGGATTGAAACTTCACGCTTTAATTACTACTGATGGTTTCATAACAGATTTTCTTTTAACGACTGCTAATACTGATGATAGAGATGCTGTATTCGAACTCATTCAAACAAACGCCAATATAAAGATACTCGCTGATAAAGGATACATCGGTAATGAGCTTAAAGTATCATTAGCTAAAGAAAAAGAAATCTTGTTTTTATCGCTGAAGAGAAAAAATAGTAAGATACCACTAGAAAAACGACTTCGTAACGCTTTATCAAAAGCGCGTCGGAGAGTTGAAACTAGTTTTTCTCAATTAGCTGGCCAATTTAATATTGCAAGAGTTCTAGCTAAGTCAAAGTGGGGGTTAATGCTGAGAATTACTCTAAAAATACTTACTCGTAATATATCATTTGTACTAAATGCAATTACAGGAAATACTATTCATATAGCTCAAATTAAACATCTTGCATTTGGTTAAAATTTATTAAATTTTACTCAAGGATATTTTGCGCATTTTTATACTATAATAATTGCAATACAAAAATTAGCACAACGCTTTAGATAAATAAAAATTTAATGTAAAAAATAGGCTGTGCTTTTGTTAAAATATGCTATAATTTGATTATATCAATTGGTAATATGGGTTAAATATTTGTTTAAGAATTCCAGTATGAGGAGAGTAGAGAGAAATCTTTATTCTCCTTATTTGTTTTATATCAATAGATACATAATATAATAATAGTAGTAGTAACTAATTATCTGACTACTGATTTCTATATCTTATGATGCGATAAATAAACAAATAAAAGCTTGTATTTGACGTGAAAATATAATTTTTAAAACAATATAATAGATTAGGTTTTTATAATTTTTATATAATAAAACTGTATGGGGGAATATTAGATGATCAGAAGATATACTTATAATGAAATAATAAAGGAGTCACATAAAAGATGTAATGATTATGGTATAAAAAAGGATATACCATGTCCATCTAAAATTCTTAGGGGGGAAGAATTTAATGTGCTTATACAAAAAAACAAGTCATTAATAGAAATAGCCAGACCATTTATGGAAATACTATATAATTTTTTGAAAGGGTCAGGTTTTTCATTATATTTTACGGATAAAAATGGAGTAGTTTTAACTATTATTGGTGACCAAGATATAATTAGAGATCAAATTCACATGGGCATTATTGAGGGAGCTGATATGAGCGAAAAAAGTGCTGGCACTAATGGAATTGGCACTGCAATTGCTGAAAATATTTCTCTTCAAATTTCTGGAGAAGAGCATTTTATAAAAGTTTTTCAGGTATGGACTTGTTCCTCGTCGGTTGTTCATGACGAGGATGGAAATATAATTGGGTGCCTTAATTTAACTGGACGCCGTCAATTGGCTCACCCACATACATTAGGTCTTGTAGTGGCAGCAGTAAAATCTATTGAAAATCATTTGAAAGTTAAAAACACACAAAAGGAATTAGTTAAAACATATCAATATTTAAATAAAATTATGAATTCAGTAAATCTAGGAATTTTCGCGGTAGATACAAAAGGAATAATAAAAGCCATAAATAATAGCGCATGCGGTATGTTACACATGAAGGAGGAAGAGGTTATAAATAGGAATTTAGACACAGTTTTAGATAACTGGAAATACATACTTGAACAACTAAGGAATGGACAATCATATGAGGATGAAGAAATTGTATATTCGGATAAAAAGAAAAGGTTCAATATAAATGTATACCCCATTAAAGATAAAAATTCTAATATTACTGGGATGGTAGGAATATTTAAAGATATTCAAAACGTCTATAATCTGGTTAATAAATATATTAGCAGAACAGCAAAGTATACATTTGACGATATTATTGGCCAAAGTGAAGAGGTTCATAGATTGAAAGAACAAATAAAGAGCATATCTAATAGCCCTTCTACAGTACTTATTCAGGGAGAAAGTGGAACGGGGAAAGAACTTATTGCTCAATCAATACATAACAATAGTAATCGAAGAAATAAAAGTTTTGTGGCAATAAACTGTGGAGCTATACCTAAAAGTTTAATAGAAAGCGAGCTTTTTGGGTATGAAGAAGGATCATTTACGGGGGCTAAAAGAGGTGGATGTCCAGGAAAATTTGAACTTGCAAATGGAGGAACTTTATTTTTAGATGAAATAGGTGAAATGCCATTAGATATGCAGGTAAATCTTTTAAGAGTTCTGCAAGAAGGATTTGTTACTAGGATTGGTGGAAGTAAATATATTAATGTAGATGTAAGAATTATTGCAGCTACAAACAAAAACTTAAAAAAGGAAATAGAAAATGGAACATTTAGAGATGATTTATACTATAGACTAAGTGTAATTCCAATATATGTACCACCTTTAAGGGAGAGAGCTAAGGATATAGAAATTCTTATAGATCATTTCTTGAAAATAAAAGCTGCTAAATTAGGAAAGCCTATTCCCAAAATACAGAAAAATATATATGAAAAACTCTTAAATTATAATTGGCCAGGAAATGTTAGAGAATTAGAAAATTGTATTGAAAATATTGTAAACATGGATGGAAATACTTCCTTTAGTTTTGAAAATAAAACGATAAAAAGAGATTTGAATTATTGTAATAATGAAATACTGGAATATGATATGTGCTCACTAGAAGAATTAGAAAAAAGAGCGATTTCAATTTGTATTAATCAATGTGAAGGAAACGTATCTAAATCATGCAGGATACTAGGAATAAATAGGAGTACAATGTATGCAAAAATGAAAAAATACAATATACAAGTAAAATAAGTTTTTTCATGCGTTTTTTTTAACAAGTTAATTACATAAAAATTGTATTAAAATGCAACAGTGTTTAATAATCCAACAGTAATTAAAGATAAAAGTGTAGAAATTTACAACAGTATTTTGAATAAAGATGAATAATAATATTAATGTTATGAAAAAAAGAGAGCTATATTATTAGAGAAAACAGTGATGAATTGCTAAATATCATTAATTAAAGCATCGTAATATGTTCCTTGCAATATATCTTGGCATTATATTTGCTTAAGTATATATATGAAACTAAATTAGGTCTAAAAAATAATTTTTTAACAATGTATTTAGGATATTAAAGGAATATTTTTAAGGAGGAACATATTTTATGAAAGGTTTTGCAATGCTAGGTATCAATAAGTTAGGATGGATTGAAAAAGAAAGGCCCGTTGTTGGTTCATATGATGCTATTGTACGTCCATTAGCAGTATCTCCGTGCACATCAGATATACATACTGTTTTTGAGGGAGCTCTTGGAGATAGGAAGAATATGATTTTAGGGCATGAAGCTGTAGGTGAGGTTGTTGAAGTAGGAAGTGAAGTGAAAGATTTTAAAACTGGTGATAGGGTTATAGTTCCTTGTACAACTCCAGATTGGAGATCTTTAGAAGTTCAAGCTGGTTTTCAACAGCACTCAAATGGTATGCTTGCAGGATGGAAATTTTCAAATTTCAAGGATGGAGTTTTTGGTGAATACTTTCATGTAAATGATGCGGATATGAATCTTGCAATTTTACCAAAAGACATGCCATTAGAAAATGCGGTTATGATAACAGATATGATGACTACTGGATTTCATGGAGCAGTTGGTTTAATGGGAATAGCAGGTGCTAAATTACGCGGAGCAGGTAGAATAATTGGAGTGGGGAGTAGACCGGTTTGTGTTGAAGTTGCAAAATTTTACGGAGCAACAGATATTGTAAATTATAAAAATGGTGATATAGTTGATCAAGTTATGAAATTAACGAATGGAAAAGGCGTTGACCGAGTAATTATGGCAGGCGGTGGTTCTGAAACATTAGCCCAAGCAGTATCTATGGTTAAACCAGGAGGAATAATTTCTAATATAAATTATCATGGAAGTGGAGATACTTTACCAATACCACGTGTAGAATGGGGATGCGGAATGGCTCACAAGACTATAAAAGGAGGTCTTTGTCCAGGAGGGCGTCTAAGAGCAGAAATGTTAAGGGATATGGTAGTATATAATCGTGTTGATCTAAGTAAATTAGTTACACATGTATATCATGGATTTGAACACATAGAAGAGGCTCTGCTATTAATGAAAGACAAGCCAAAAGACTTAATTAAAGCAGTAGTTATATTATAACATAGTAGATCATGATCAGGAAAAAGGAACAGTAACTATAGTTTTTAAAACTGTAGGAAAAGGAACAAAAACAGTTAGAATGAATTTAAGTGGACTGGATCAGGTATGCTTAAAAAATTAGTTAATAATCAAGCTAAGAAATATGATCATGCAATTATTATTAGATCAATGATAATGATGAAATTTACTTCTATGTTAACTAAGGAATTAGGAATTTCAACAAATAGTCTTTTTTGTGCCACAATGATAAATATAGGTATCATTATATTTGATTTTACAGAAGAATAAAATAAATTATGGAAATAAACCCAACAGAGAATATAAGTTTTTCTGTTGGGTTTATTTTATCATTTAATTCATATAATATTGCATTTTGTTAGAGTATAATTTTAGTAGGCAAAAATAGTAAAGAATACTATATAAATGATAAAGTAGATGCCAAAACCATCTACTCAATACATAAACTATCTTTGTGGTGTATTAGCTCAAAGGATGAAGGGCATAAAAATGAGCTGGTCTATTAAAATTCTTGCCAACTTTTACTTGACTCAAATTTGAATTTTAAGTTCCGTAGAAAAATGTCAGCATAGTATGTTATAATGCTATTAATGTAAAAAATATGGAAAATAAAAATGACAGTTATTGAAAAAAGGAGTAATAAAATGAAAAGTGGTGTTTTTAGTAAAAGAAATTATTCTTCCATTATAATAAGTGGAATTTTGCTTGTACTTGGTTCAGGTTTACTTATTTCATGTGATTCTAATAAAGAAAAGACTATTGATTATTCTAATGGGGATAAATATGTTGGACAGATAAAGAGTGAGAAGAAGGACGGAGTAGGAACATATACTTATGCAAATGGTGATGTATATGTGGGTGAATTTAAAAATAATAAAAGAGAAGGAAAAGGTACATTAACTTATTCCAATGGTTGTAAATATACAGGCGAGTTTGCAAATGATGAAATGGAAGGTAAAGGGATATATTCTAATCCTAATGGCGATAGATATGAAGGCTCATACAAGAATGGATTAATGGAAGGAAGCGGTACATATGCATATACAGATGGTGATGTGTATGTAGGTGAATTTAAAAATGGAAAAATGGAAGGCAATGGGGAACTAACTTATTCTACTGGCAATATCTATAAAGGTGAATTTGTAAATGATAAAATAGAAGGAAGAGGTATATTTAATTACGCAAATGGTGCAAAGTACGAAGGTGAGTGTAAGGCTGGAGAAATGAATGGAATAGGAACATTAGTTTATGCCAATGGTAATAAATATGAAGGGGAATTCAAACATGGTAGAGAAGATGGGACAGGCACATTGATTTTGATAAATGGAACAAAAAAGCAAGGGCAGTTTTTAAATGGCGAATTCCAAGGATAAGATACATAAAAAGATAGTTTCAAATCTAAAGATATATTATATATAGTGATTTTGTAAAGCAAAAATTTAAACTGTATGCAATTCTTAACCCCTTAACAGACATGGTTCAGAATATATATTCTAAAGAATATGTACTCAGAATGGGAGCTTAGAGTTATTTGGTATAAAATAGAATTTATATTTAGTATTTTTTGTTTATTATGTGCTTCAATTATAGAATTGATGGAAGAAAAAACTAGGGAATAATTTTATAAGCAGTAGCTAGGTGATTCAGCTACTGCTTTTGTGGTTTATATTCTTGATAAGGGATGTTAATTGTAACTCCACTTTCATCAAATTTATAATTGGTACCATTAAGAGGATTGTTGCCAGAAATTAGATTCATTCCTATTGTATAAATTGCATTAGCATGAGCTTGTGAATCTTGTACAACAGTACCTGTCATAATACCTTGATTAATTAATTCTTGAGCTTTTGGCAAACCATCAATACCAACAATCGGAATGTTTCTTGAGTTATAACCTTTATTATAACCATATTTTTGGAGCGTTTTAATGGCACCTATTGCCATGGCATCATTATTAGAAATTATTGCTTCAATTTTACCATCAAGTGTTAATAAAGTTGATTCCATTGAAGTTCTGCCACATTCCTCTTCCCAATTGCAAGGTATTGATAAAAGCTCTTGAGTTTTTATTCCCGCTTCATTAATTGTTAATATAGAATATTTAGTTCTTTCAATTGTTTCCGGACTATTAGATGGGCCCTTTAACATAATGTATTGAATTATATTATCTTTATTTTTATCTAAATTTTCTTTATTAGCATTCCATGTATCTACTATGATTTTGCCTTGAATAATTCCAGACTGATCAACATCTGTATCAATAATAACAGAATTATGATAATTTTTTATAAAATTTACTATTGGTTTAGTTTTTGCATAGTATAAAATTAATGGAATGTCCTTTTGTGCTACTTTATTAAGAGTATCTTGAAGCTGATCCATATTAGTGCTGACAGGATTTAATACAAGAAGATTAAAATTATCATTGAGTGCTTTGTCAACATCTTCATTTTGAATAACTTGATTTCCATTGGCATTAAAAAAAGTAAATTGAACTTTGTTTTCATTTTGTTTTTGAATATCCTCTAAGTTTTTCTTTACGTTAGAAATAAATAGATCACTAAAACTATTTAAGAATACACCTACTTTAAGTGGAGTTTGAGAACTAATATCCGGGCTAGCATATGTAGTTTGGCTAATAATATATAATAAAAATATAGATATGAAAGTAAGAGACAGTATCTTTTTTAATATCTTCATTTTAATCCTCCGTGCACACTTGTCAAATTATAATATTCAATATTAGATTATCTCTCAATGAAAAATTTATACTATATGGAAATCATTTTTTTTAGAATTAGAAGTGCAACACTAAATGTAAAATAACATAAAAAATCGTAGGTGACTCTGGAACTGTAGATTTCAGAATTAGTCTCTCTAATAACTTCTCATAGATTTAACTTAAATATGAATTTCTAGAAAATAGAAAATAGGCTTATAAAAATAAAAGCCTATTACCTTAAAACATCACTTTCAATATAATTTAGATTTTTTCTTAGTTCAGATGCTATATTCCAAGTTATATCTCCATTTTCAAATAAAGATTGTATAGTATTTCTTTCTAGTTGCATTGCTTTAATTTGAATTTTTTTCTTTTCATACTTGCTAGCTTTTCCTAAGATTGGTTTGCTTGCAACCCAATAGACACCTTGATAATATAAAATTATTTTCTTTAGCGTTTCTTCATTTTCAGGAGTAATGATAGATTTAACATATTGAATTAAGTATTTTGCATTAGTAGAATAAAGGTCTTTCATGGCCAAATCTTTTAATTGTTGTTCACTTCTTTTTTTGTTTTCAATTCCTCTTAATATATACCTAAGTTTTTTAATATTAAAAATTAAAGAAGAAATCCGCATTAAAGCCTCTTTGAAAATCAACGAAAAACCTTCAACTGATGACATTAATTTGATTTTATTTCTAACTGATTTTTCATAGAAGTATGCAGTTGATTCATCTATCTTATTTTCTTGTAACATCTTTCTGGTATTTTCAATTTCTTTTTTAAAACATATAAGCATCCATTTCTTTTCCTCTTTGCTGCTCCTGTTCCAGTTCTTATAATAAGAATTTCCACGTTTTAATTGATGAATACGATATTTATACTCGCTTATAATCATATTAATGTACTTTTTATTATCAATTTCTAATTTTAATTTATTTATAGTGTTAGCCCAAACTTTTATCTGTGCTTTATTCATTATCTGTAAATAATCGGTCTCTTTATGGATATTTTTGTTAGCAAATAGGGGTAATATGAAAGTTGTAATAAGAAGTGTAGTTAGAATTATCCCAACGGACAAAAATAAAATTAATGTTCTCTCAGGAAAGGGTTCACCATTTTCTAATGCCAAAGGAATCGAAAGAACTGTAGCTAATGTGACAGCTCCTCTTACTCCTGAAAGGGAAGTTAAAAGTGCAGCGTGAAATTTAACACTTCTTTTTTCTGCTTTGCAGGCATTATCTCCAAACTTATACATAAATAAAACCCATAGATATCTAAGTGTAAGTAAGGATAATGTTATTAATAAAACATCAATGATAGCTTCAAAATTATTGATTGTAGCTTCATAAAAAGCAATTTTAATTATATTTGGCAGTTGCAATCCAACTATTATAAATATAAGACCATTTAGAACGTAGGCCAAAACTGACCAAGTATTTTCTGATACAGCATTTAGTCTAGCATTTCTAAACTTCAGTTTTTTAGATGATAGTGAATATACCATTCCAGCTACAACCACAGCTAATATACCTGAGACTTTAAATACTTCCTCTGATACAAGATATATTATAAATGGTGTTAGAATTTGAAGTAGTATTTCAACTGTAATATCTTCCATTCCAAGACTTCTTATCCAAAGCTCGAACTTAATTAGAATATGCTCTAAAACTAATCCTGCAATGATTCCCCCAATAGAGACTATAAAAAAACTTATAGTTGCATCGAATAATGAGAATGTTCCAGTTGGTGCTGCAGCTAATGCGAATTTAAAAGATACTAGGCCTGATGCGTCATTCATAAGTCCTTCGCCTTCGATAAGATGAAGTACTTTCCTTGGAAGTGAGATTTTTTTTGAAAGTACGCTGACAGCAACATAATCAGTTGGAGATAAAGCAGCTGCAAGTGCAAAAGCTGAAGGCAATGAAATAGATGGAATTAACTTATTTATAATTAATCCAACTAATATTACAGTTGCGATAACTAAAGCTAGTGCCATTAAAAGGATATTTCTTCTCTGTTTCCATAGAGATCTTTTATCTGCATTTTTCCCATCACGGAAAAGAAGGGGAGCAATAAACATTACTAGAAATGTATGAGGATCCAGCTCAATACTAAATTCTGAATGTATTATTGCAATTAGTGATCCAATCGCAATTTGTATAATAGGAACTGATAAGGAAGGTATAAATCTACTTATTATAGTTGATAGTAAAATGCAAATTAATAATATTAAGATATAAGTAAACATATATAATCCTCCTTATTTAATATTTATGTGAAAGCATATAATTAATACTTAATGTGAAAATTAATAGGCTGACAGAAAATACACTAATTATAGTATATTAAATTGCTGAGAGTTTATGTAACAGATTTATTTCTGAAATTTAATGATGCAATTTTATATTGTACCTATATATTTTTTAGCATTAATAAATTGATGAAAACTTTGTGTACTGAGATTTAATAAGTTCTTTTGAAGAAACAGATAATTAACTTGCATTGCTTTATAGATTGAGATGGCTTTTGATGAATTAATTTTTTTAGAATATATATTGCAAAAATAATCATTTATGATAATTCTAAAAATATTACAAGAATTTTAGCTGTAATTGTGAAATGTGCATTGTGAATTAAAATATATATTAAAAAATATTTGCTAATTTACAGTAAAACATTTATCGGTAATCAAATAGTATGAATTCTAACAATTTTCGATAAAAATAATAAGTATTGACAATAAAAGACACTACATATATAATGGCAATATGATTAAATGATGGTAAAAGTTAATATAATTAAAATTATAATGAGTCTTATTTTGTGAAATTTATGAAATGAGACTTTTTTGTTTTTATAACACAGTAATACTACTTTACAATAAAATTTTGTACAACAATATTTATAAATATTTAATATACTTGCGATAAAGGGGAAATAATAATGAAGTTAAAGAAAATTAAACTAAAAAGTATTAGAACCAAGCTTGTTATGAGTTTATTAGGAATATGCTTAATTCCTTTGATAATTCTTGGATTTGGTGCCAATGAACAAGCTAAATCGATTCTTAATCAAAAATTGAAACTTACAAGTCAACAAACTCTTTTAGAATTAAATGATGGAATTGATAACTATTTTAGTGGGTTTGTAAGCATGACTAAAGCATTATCAACTAATTATAATTTTGTTAATTCGGATAAAGATGAATCATACTTAGCTATAGCTAGTATGTTAAAAGATGTCAAGGAAAGTGATAACGATATCTTTAGTACATATTTTGCAAGTATAGATGATAAATTTGAAATATATCCTAGTGAGAAAATGCCAGATGGATATAAGGCTAGTGATAGGGATTGGTATAAGCAAGCAATAGAACATAAAGACCAAGTTATAATAACTTTACCATTTAAAAGTGCTCAAACTGGGAAAAATGTTGTAGCTATAGCTAAGGCGATGGAAAAAGATGGGAAATTAGTTGGCGTATGTGCAATGAACGTGTCTTTAGATACAATTACAGAAAAGATATCAACTAAGAAAATAGGTAATACCGGATATATATTTGTTTCAGATATAGATGGTAAAAATATGATAGCGCATAAGAATAAAGATTTAATTGGAACAGATGTAGCATCTAAGCAATCATTTTGGGAAGATGTAAAAAATAATAATGCGGGATTCTTAACATATGAATTTAATAATACAAAGAAATTTGGAGTATATGGGACAAACCCTACTACTGGATGGAAGGTCGTAGCTACTCTTGATGAGAAAGAAGTAACTAATGATACCAATTCAATACTTGCGACAACAGTATACATATCTTTAGTTATATTAATAATTTGTATAATGCTATCATTATTTTTAAGTAAAGGTATAGCACAAAATATTAAAAAGTTAAAAGAAGTATTTGAAAAAACTTCAAAGGGAGATTTAACTGCATCGATAAATTTATCTACAAAAGATGAATTTATGGAACTGTCACAATCTTTTAATGATATGATATCTAATATATCAAAGCTTATAGAAAATGTTACAGAATCATCTAAAACAGTATTAGAGACATCGTCAAACCTAGCGAATATGTCAGAAGAGGTAACAGCATCAATAGAAGAAGTATCCAAATCAATAGAAGACGTTTCACATGGTGCAGTTAATCAGTCTCAGAATGCTCAACATGGGGTTTTAGAAATGAATGAGTTATCAGGTAAGTTGGATGAAATTAATGAAAACTCACATGAAATGGACAAACTTTCTGCAAATACTAAGGAATTAGGATCAAGAGGACTATCTATGATTGACACTTTGATAGAAAAATCAGATAAAACGAAAAATGCTACAGATGAAGTTAATGGAATAGTTCAAGAAATGGCTGAAA
>NZ_CP014331.1:0-627500 GCF_002969175.1 Clostridium sp. MF28 | reverse complement strand
AAAAGGATGTGGGATTTCTAAGACAACTAGGATGTTGGCTTAGAAGCAGCCACTCATTAAAAGAGTGCGTAATAGCTCACTAGTCAAGAGATCCTGCGCCGAAAATGTCCGGGGCTCAAACTTACCACCGAAGCTACGGGTTCACGCTTATGCGTGAGCGGTAGAGGAGCGTCGTAATCGGGCTGAAGTCGTACCGTAAGGAGCGGTGGACTGATTACGAGTGAGAATGTTGGCATTAGTAGCGAGATGTAGGCGAGAATCCTACAGGCCGAATATCTAAGGTTTCCTGAGTAAAGTTTGTCTTCTCAGGGTTAGTCGGGACCTAAGGCGAGGCCGAAAGGCGTAGTCGATGGACAATTGGTTGATATTCCAATACCACTACAATCGTTATTATCGATGGTGTGACGGAGAAGGATAGGATGTGCTAGCTATTGGATGCTAGTCTAAGCGTTTAGGGAGTTGGGATTGGCAAATCCGTTCCAACAATTCTGAGGCGTGATGGGGAAGGTTCTACGGAACCGAAGTATCTGATTCCATGCTTCCAAGAAAAGCATCTAGAGAGAGAAGTAGTGCCCGTACCGCAAACCGACACAGGTAGATGAGGAGAGAATCCTAAGGCCGACGGAAGAATTGCAGTTAAGGAACTAGGCAAATTGACCCCGTAACTTCGGGAGAAGGGGTGCCTGAGAAATCAGGCCGCAGAGAATAGGCACAAGCAACTGTTTAACAAAAACACAGGTCTCTGCTAAAGCGAAAGCTGATGTATAGGGGCTGACGCCTGCCCGGTGCTGGAAGGTTAAGGGGAACACTTAGCAAAGTTTTGCGAAGGTGTGAACTTAAGCCCCAGTAAACGGCGGCCGTAACTATAACGGTCCTAAGGTAGCGAAATTCCTTGTCAGGTAAGTTCTGACCCGCACGAATGGCGTAATGACTTGTGCACTGTCTCAACTGCAAATCCGGCGAAGTTGTAGTGCGAGTGAAGATGCTCGCTACCCGCGATTGGACGGAAAGACCCCGTAGAGCTTTACTGTAGCTTAGCATTGAATTTCGGTATTGTCTGTACAGGATAGGTGGGAGACTGGGAAACTAGGGCGTCAGCCTTAGTGGAGTCGTTGTTGGGATACCACCCTGATAGTATTGAAGTTCTAACTGGATGCCATGAAACTGGTGACAGGACATTGTTAGGTGGGCAGTTTGACTGGGGCGGTCGCCTCCTAAAATGTAACGGAGGCGCCCAAAGGTTCCCTCAGAACGGTCGGAAATCGTTCGAAGAGTGTAAAGGCAGAAGGGAGCCTGACTGCGACACCTACAAGTGGAGCAGGGACGAAAGTCGGGCTTAGTGATCCGGTGGTACCTCGTGGGAGGGCCATCGCTCAACGGATAAAAGCTACCTCGGGGATAACAGGCTGATCTCCCCCAAGAGTTCACATCGACGGGGAGGTTTGGCACCTCGATGTCGGCTCGTCGCATCCTGGGGCTGAAGTAGGTCCCAAGGGTTGGGCTGTTCGCCCATTAAAGCGGCACGCGAGCTGGGTTCAGAACGTCGTGAGACAGTTCGGTCCCTATCCGTCGCGGGCGTAGGAAATTTGAGAGGAGCTGTCCTTAGTACGAGAGGACCGGGATGGACTGACCTATGGTGTACCAGTTGTTTCGCCAGAAGCATAGCTGGGTAGCTAAGTCGGGAAGGGATAAACGCTGAAAGCATCTAAGTGTGAAGCCCACCTCAAGATGAGATTTCCCATAGCATAAGCTAGTAAGACCCCTTGAAGACTACAAGGTTGATAGGTCAGAGGTGTAAGTGCGGCAACGTATTTAGCTGACTGATACTAATAGGTCGAGGGCTTGACCAATATAGTCAAGTTGTAAATACATTAAAGAAACTGTGTGCAATTTTGAAAGAACAAAGTTTTTTCAAAGGAATAATTACAGTAGTAGATTCATGTAAATGTAGTATAAGCGTAAACTAAGAGTCTTTTTTCAAAGGAAACTCGACTCACATTCGTTCGCTGAGTGCTAATTTACACGAAATCGAAGATTTCTGTAAATTATGCATCTCGTGATGATGGCATAGAGGTAACACTCCTTCCCATTCCGAACAGGAAAGTTAAGGTCTATAGCGCCGATGGTACTGCATGGGAGACTGTGTGGCAGAGTAGGACGTTGCGAGGTAAGATGGCTCGATAGCTCAGTCGGTAGAGCAGAGGACTGAAAATCCTCGTGTCACTGGTTCGATTCCAGTTCGAGCCACCATAATACGGCTCAGTAGCTCAGTTGGTTAGAGTGCCGGCCTGTCACGCCGGAGGTCGAGGGTTCGAGCCCCTTCTGAGTCGCCAATTTAAATAAAACTTAATATGGCTCCTTGGTCAAGCGGTTAAGACACCACCCTTTCACGGTGGTAACAGGGGTTCGATTCCCCTAGGAGTCACCAAGTTGAAAAATAAGTTCTAGTTTATCTAGAACTTATTTTTTTTCATATAACAAAATATTTGAAGATTAAAGCATTTGTTAGCCAACAAAGTGATTAACATGAATAATCGGATAAATTATTAAAATTTCTAGACTTTTGACCTTGCATAAATGATATATTCAATGCTAAAATCCAAGTTGATATATATTATAAAAGTTGATTTTAGCAAAATTTTAAAAAATTACGTTAAACAATATTATATATTGCAAAAATAATTCTTCATCATAATTCTAAAAATATTGCAAGAATTTTAGCTGTAATTGTGAATTGCAACATATATATTAATTATACTTTATTATGTAATCCGAATTCTATATTTAGATACAATGTTAAAACAACTGATAGTGGTAGTGTATATAAATATAGGTGACAGTATATGTAATATAAACGAAAGAGTTAGGAGGCAGGTCTATGACTAATAAGGAAAAGATTAGAATAAAGTTGAAAGAACTTTCTCTTAAAATAGATGGAAGCATGGAATACGGAATAAATGCTCTTACTATAGCAGATAAACTTGGGCTTCAAAGAAATTTAGTAAGTCATGTATTAAATGAGCTGACTAAAGAGGAAGAAGCAATAAAAGTAAATAAGAGACCTGTCTACTTTATAAGCAAGGAAGTGTATGAAGAAGACAGTGATAGATTTATGCTGATTTCTGATTATATTAAAGAAGTTAGCTATTCAAATACTAATAATGATATAGATAATTTTAAGGAACTTATAGGGGCAAGCAGCAGCTTAAAGGATGTCGTTCAGCAGTGTAAATCAGCAGTTTCATATCCACCAAATGGGTTACCGTTTTTACTTATTGGAAGTTCAGGAGTTGGAAAAAGTTTTTTAGCACAAAAGGTATATGATTATGCGAGAAATTGCAGCTATATAAAAGAAGAAGCTCCTTTTGAAATATTTAATTGTGCGGAATATGCAAATAACCCAGAGTTATTTTCAGCTATACTTTTTGGATCGGCCAAAGGTGCTTATACAGGTGCTGATAGTGATAGAATAGGTCTTATAGAAAAAGCAAATGGAGGTTATCTATTTCTAGATGAAATTCATAGATTACCACCAGAAGGTCAAGAAAAATTATTCTTATTTTTAGATAAGGGGATATTTAGAAGGCTTGGTGAAACGGAGAAAAAAAGACACGCAAATGTAAGGTTGATTTTTGCGACTACAGAGAATCCTGAGAATAAATTTCTTCAGACATTTTTAAGGCGTATACCTCTAATTGTAAAGATACCAAGCTTTAAAGAGAGACCCTTAAAGGAAAAGCTAGATCTTATAGATAATTTTTATAAGAGAGAAGCCTTAAATATAAATAGGGATATTATTGTTAATAGTCAGGTTATAAATATACTGATTAATAGCAATGCTCATGGCAATATTGGTAAACTTATAAATGCTATAAAGCTCAGCTGCGCCAATGCCTTAAATAATACTCAGGAGAAAAGAACAAAAGTATTAAAAGTAAAAATAAATAATCTTCCAAAGGATATAATAGAGCAGGACGAGGATATTAGTTTAAATAACTTAAATATAAATGACCTGTTTATAAGCTGTTCGGAAAAAAATGGTCGAGATTATTTAAATACTCATATAAATAAGGCATCAGGAATTACAGAAGAATTAAATGAAGCTATCAAGGAATTAGAAAAAGGCAAAATAACAGAGGAAGAGTTTTTTATTAATGGAACTAAAATATTTAATGATTTAATTGATCATATAGTTTTTAATGAGAAATATAGAAACTCAAAAAATGTTATTTATAGGTCAATAGAAAAAACAGTTGAAAGTACTTTGCATTTTATGAATTTAAATTATGGAATCGATTATTTAACAAATAGTTCAGAAATTATGGCTAATCTTATAACATATTTTGTTGAATTTCAAAACGAAGATTATATTAAAGAAGAGATTTCATTAATCAAACAATTGAGTAAAAAGTTCCATAAGGAGTATAAGCTGGTTTTAAAGCTAATTGAAGATATTCATAATAACTTAGATTTAGAAATAAATAAATCAGTAGAAATTTATTTACTAATATATATAAGATCATTGGATAAATCCATTCAAAATAATGTTAATGCAATAATAATAGCTCATGGCCATTCAACTGCAAGCAGTATTGCAGGCGTGGCTAACAGGCTGTTTGGTAAATATATTTTTGAGCCATTTGATATGCCTATAGAAAGCTCACCTTTAGATGTAAGTAATAAGATCTTAGAATATGTAAAAACAATAGATACTTCAAAGGGACTTTTAATACTTGTAGATATGGGTTCGCTTGAGACTATTTATATATTATTAGAAAAAGAAATATACGGAGATATAGCTATAGTAGATAATGTTTCTACTAAATTAGTTTTAGATATAGGAAGCAGGATTCTTAGCTTACAGCCCTTAAAACAAATTGCAGAAGAAGCATCTAAGAAAAATGTAAGTAAAGTAAATTATATAGAATCTAGTAAAAAGAAATCAGATGTAATAATAACAACTTGTATAACTGGTATTGGAACAGCAAGTAAAATAAAAGATTTGTTAAATAATTGTTTTAACGAAGATGAAGTAAAGGTTGTCGCTTATGATTATGAGAGTTTAAAAGAAAATGGAAAGAAGATTTTGTATTTAAACAATATAATGTAAAACTCATAATTGGTACAAATGATCCAAAGATAGAGAATATTCCTTTTATATCACTAGAAAACCTTATAATGAAAAAAGCTGATTCAGTACTATCTAATACCTTAAAGGGAATTGTAGATGATAACATTATTGAAAAGATAAATAAAGAAGCTGTCAAGTTATTTACATTAGAAAATGTTTTAAATTATCTTACAATATTAAACCCAGATAAAATAGTAGATCAAGTAGAAGATGCTCTTACTAATTTAGAAAGAAGCCTAGGCTTTAAATTAGAAAATGATTTAAAGATAAGTTTATATATACACATAAGCTGCATGATAGAGAGATTAGTAATAAAAGATCCTATTATGAATTACAGAGATTGTGAGGATTTCGAACAGTGTCATGTACACTTTATAAAAATGACGAGAAAAGCTTTTAGTGTAATAGAAAATTTCTATAGAGTAGAGATTCCTATATCAGAAATAGGTTTTATATATGACAGTATTAAAAATAAAGTTAAAAACTTTGATCTTTAATAAAGTTTTTAGAAACATTAGAAAATAAGCAAACTTGAGGCTTTATTCTGTATTAATATATAAAATGAATAAAAGGATAGATGCATTCTTATAGAAAAGCCCCATGTTAAGTAGTAATATGTACACTACTTGGCATGGGGCTTGCTTTATATATAAGCATAAAGATTAAGGAGGAATTAAATATGCCAAATATATTAATGACAAGAATTGATAACAGATTAGTTCATGGACAAGTAGGTGTTACTTGGACGACATCCCTAGGAGCTAATTTACTAGTAGTTGTAGATGATACTGCAGCATCAGATCCAGTACAACAACAATTAATGTCAATGACAGCAGAATCTTCAGGGGTTGGAATCAGATTTTTCACTATTCAAAAAACTATAGATGTTATACACAAAGCATCTCCAAGCCAAAAGATTTTTATAGTATGTAAAACACCAGAGGTAGCAAGAAAATTAGTTGATGGTGGAGTGCCTATAAAAGAATTAAATGTTGGAAATATGCACTTTTCAGATGGTAAGAGAGCTATTACTAAAAAGGTTTATGTAGATGATAAAGATATAGAAGATCTAAAATATATTGAATCAAAGGGTGTAAAAGTATTCGCACAAGATACACCTGGAGATATTAAAACAAATATTGAATAAATGGAGGAATTATAATGCATAGTATAACGTTATTACAAGGTGTCCTTCTTGCAATTATGGCAATGATAGTTGGATTTGATTTCTGGTTAGAGGGATTATATATATTTAGACCAATAATAGTATGTACATTAACAGGAGCTATTTTAGGAGATATAACAACGGGACTTATCGCAGGAGGACTTACTGAATTAGCATTCGCTGGACTTACTCCTGTAGGAGGAACACAGCCTCCTAACCCAATACTAGCAGGTATTATGACAACAGTTATTGCGTATACAACCGGAGCAGACGTTAAAGCAACAATAGGACTAGCACTACCATTTAGTTTCTTAATGCAATATGTAATTCTTTTTTACTATTCAGCATTTTCAGTATTTATGAATAAAGCTGATAAGTATGCAGAAGAAGGAGATACTACAGCATTTACAAGATTGAATATAACAACAACTCTTATAGTTGGAATAACTTATGGTGTGATTGTATTCCTTTGTACATATGTTGCCCAAGAACCAATGAGAACTTTAGTTGAAAGTATGCCAGAATGGTTAAAACACGGATTCGAAATAGCAGGTGGAATCTTACCAGCAGTTGGATTTGGATTATTACTTAGAGTAATGCTTAAGATAGAATATGTTCCATTCCTTATTATAGGATTTTTAGTAGCTTCATTTGTACAATTTACAAATTTATTACCAGTAGCATTAATAGGAGCAGCTTTTGCTTTATATGGATATGTAAATGACAAAAATAAAGCTCAAGTTGTAAATGTAGTAAATTCAAATCAAGGGGGAGAAGATTATGAAGACGGAATCTAATAACCAATTAACCAAGAAAGATCTTAGAAAACTTGCATTTAGATCAGTTTTGCTACAAGCAAGTTTCAACTATGAAAGAATGCAGGCAGCTGGATGGACTTGTGCTTTACTACCTTTCTTAAAGAAGATTCATAACAATGATAAAGAGAAAGTATCACAATCTATGAAGGATAACTTAGAATTTATAAATACTAATCCAACTTTGGTAGGATTTCTTATGGGATTAGTTTTATCGCTAGAAGAAAATAGTGAAGATAGAAGTCTTATAAAATGTTTGAAGGTTGCTTTATTTGGACCGCTAGCAGGTATTGGAGATGCACTTCTTTGGTTTACTCTATTACCAATAGTCGCAGGAATCAGCGCATCATTTGCAAGTCAAGGCAGTATTGTGGGACCTATACTATTCTTTGGTGTTTATGTATGCGTATTCTTATCTCGTATAATATGGACAAGTGCAGGGTATAAGCTAGGAGTAAAAGCTATTGATATTTTAAAGGAAAATTCAAAATCTATTTCTAAAGCAGCAACAACTCTTGGAGTTACTGTAATTGGTGGGTTAATAGCATCTTATGTGCATATCACTTTACTTCCAAGCATTTCAATAAGTGCAGATCATGCTATATCATTACAAACTGATTTTGTTGATAAAATATTACCTAATATACTACCTATGGGATATACATTACTTATGTTTTATTTCTTAAAGAAGAAAAATGTTAATCCAACTATCCTAATTTTAGTTACCTTTGCATTAGCAATATTGCTATCATTATTGGGGGTATTATAATGAAGACTAATATAATCATAACTGGACATGGAAATTATGGCACAGGAGTTGAAAGTTCTATAAGGCTTTTAGCTGGGCACAATGAAGGCGTTGAATTTATTGATTTCTTAGAAGAAGATACAGATGTAACTTTGAAGGACAAGGTAATTAATGCCTTAGCTAATAATAAAGCAGATCAAAATTTATTTGTCTGTGATATTTTAGGAGGGACACCTTTTAAAGTATGCGTTGAACTTTCTTATGAAAAAGAAAATATGGAAGTTGTAGCCGGATGTAATATAGGTGCAATACTAGAAGGAATTTTACTGAAAGATTCTATGGAAATTGCTGAATTAGCAGATAGTGTTGTAAATAGTACTAAGGATACAGCAGTAAGATTTACAAAAATTAATTCAGGAAATTCAGCAGATAATAATGACTCATCTATGGATGATGGGATATAAAATGATAAAGAAGAATTAAGAACTTTAGAATGATGACTGTTACAAAATCAAATGAAATAGATTATGTAACAGTCCTATTTTATAGACATGACTTTTATTATTAAGCTTTTTTGAAAGATATATTTTAACAAATGATAAGATTAAAAAGTTGTGAAGGATTAGATCTATAAATGCAGAAAAATAGATTGAGATTAAGGAGTGATTATTAATGAGAATTTTAGGAATACAAGAAGATGAATTAAAGAGAATTGATGGATATAATACAGCTTTAGAAATGGAAAGACAATTAGAATTATGGGAAGAGGGAATAGAAACAATAAAAAGGAATACAGATAAAATAGGAGCTTTTCTAAATAAGATAGAAGAAGTAGAAGGACTTAAGATATACCTAGTTGGAGCAGGAAGCTCTGCAAAAGCGGCTGCAATAACAGAAAATTATTTAAGAAGAATTACTAAAAAGGAAGTTATATCAATAGCTTCAACAACTTTCATAGAAAATGAAGATAGTTATATTTTGGATAATTCACCAGTGCTTTTAGTATCATTAGGAGGATCAGGAAATACAATTGAGGGTTTAGAAGCAGTTGAAATTTTCAAGAAAAAAGGAATTGAATTATATCAACTACTTATAATTTGTAATGGAAAAGGGGAAATTATAAGTAAATATGGAAAAGATAAAAATAGTTTATATATTCCTATTCCTCCAAGGACGAAGGATAAAAGTATTGCTGCAACGGGAGAATTCACACTTCTTATAGAGTATCTTCTTTTAATTTTTGACATTAATAATTATGATTATTATGAAGAGATGTTTAAAAATATTATTGAAGATGCTGGCAGATTTTTAAAAGAAGATATTTATAAATCTCATGCTGTAAGTAATAAAATATATGATACAGTAGCAGCACTTGGAACTGGAGCTTTGAATCCATTAGCATCAGAAATGTGTTTAAAGATAAGTGAATTATCAACGGGGCTTCAACGTACAGAATTCCACTCAATGTTAGAATTTAGACATGGCCCAAAGCTTGCAATGAATTCAAAGTGTTTAATATCATTTTTCTTTAGCAATGATTCTCAGAGTATAAAATACGAATTAGATGTTTTAAAGGAATGTTATAGTAATAAAATAAATAGTACTATAGTTGCTATTTCTATGGATTATGATGAAGAAATAGATAAAAATTGTGATTATTATTTCTACTTCAACAAAAATAATTTTAAATATAGTGATGATAGTCATATAGTATTTCAGTATTCACTATATCTTCAAAGCTTTGCAATACTAAATGCTATTAGAAGAGGTTCTAAGACAGATTTAATTTGTGAGTCAGGAATAGTTAACAAAGTAGCACAAGGTGTGGTAATATATAAAAGATAATTAATAAACATATCTTGAGGTGTATTAAAATGGTTGGTATAATAGCAATTTCACATGGAAGCTATGCGAAAGCACTAATAAATTCAGTTGAGATGATATATGGTAAGCAGGAAAAAATAAGAACTATCTGTCTTGAAGTCGATAAAAGTATAGAAAGTCTTAAAGATAAGATAGATAGGACTATTGAAGAGCTAAATGTGGATGAAGTTTTAATGCTTGTAGACATCTTAGGCGGGACACCATATAATGCGGCATGCTTATTTATGGACAGAAAAAATGTAAATATAATTACAGGTATGAATATGCCAATGATTTTAGAAATAATACCATATATGGTTCAGGATTTAGAGAAAATATCTTCTTTAGCTGAACATTTTGGTCAAAACGGTGTAATTAATATAAGGCAGCGTTACAATGATATACAAAAGTAAAATGAAAGGAGCGGTATAGTGCTAAAAATAGTTAGATTAGATGATAGGCTGGTACATGGTCAATTAATAAATAATTGGTGCACTTATGAAGATGTAACGGAAATAATAGTTGTTAATAAAGAAGTTGCAGAAAATGATATAAGAAAAACTTTTATAGAATTATCCGTTCCTGAAGATATAAAAATAATATTTTGTGACACTTTAAAGGCTTTAGAACTTTATGAAGAGGAATGTGAGTATGAAGATGTAATAATGGTCTTTGGAAATCCTTTTGAAGTTCTTGAGTTTATAGAAGGTGGAGGTAAGATAAAAAGTCTAAACTTAGGCGGAATGTCATTTAAGAAAGATAAAGAAAAAATAAATACCAATCTTTATTTAGATGATAAGGAGATAGAGGCATTGAAGAAAATTGCAGATTCTGAGGTGGAAATAGAGATAAGGATTCTACCAACAGATAAGAAGACAGAGTTTTTTAATACTCTAAAAGCAAGGAGAAGGTAATAATGTCATTAACACAAGCCTTACTTATATTTTTATTTGCTTCAATATGTGGTATTGGATCTGCTTCAGAGGAATTTCAAACTCATAGGCCCTTGGTTACGGCTACGCTTATTGGAATCGCTTTAGGAGATATAAAGACAGGAGTTATAATTGGAGCCCAGGTAGAATTAATTGCTCTTGGGTGGATGACTATTGGGGTTGCAACTCCACCAGATTCAACTTTATCTTCCATAGTGGCAGTCATACTTTGTGTGCTTGGAAAACAAAGTATAGGAGTAGCAATAGGGATTGCAATTCCATTAGCTGTTGTAGGACAAATGCTTTTTATACTGCAAAAAGGAACTATAGATGTTGGTATAATGCATTGGGCAGAAAAGGGTGTAGATAAGGGTGAGCTTTGGAAGGTGACAGCAGCACATTTTATAACAGCCATTCCAAGTGCTTTAAGGATGGCTATTCCAGCAATGTTAGTTGCATTATTTGCTGATGCAAATATATTGAATAGTATTTTAAATTATGTTCCAGAGGCAATAACTAAAGGACTTCAGGTGTCTAGTGGCTTTTTAGTTGTAGTTGGATATGCAATGATTCTTAGAATTTTAAATGTAAAAGAAATGATTGCATTTTTCTTAATGGGATTTTTAGTAATGACATTTTCTCAGATGACCTTAGTTGGATTAACTTTTATGGGAATTAGCTTAGCACTAATATATTTACAAATTTCAAATATGATTGAAAAAGCAAGTAATAAGACTAGAACAAAGAGAGAGCAATTTATTGAAAATGAAGAAAACATCATAAAAGTTAAAGTTACTAAAAAGGATTTAATGAGAGTTTTTTGGAGAAGTCAATTTTATCAAATATCTTGGAACTATGAACGGCTTCAAAATCTTTGTTATTGTTATTGCATGATGCCTATTCTAAAAAAACTATATAGAACCAAGGAGGAGTTACAAAAAGCTGTAAAGGTTCACTTAGAGTACTTTAATTGCCAGCCATTTATTTCAAATGTAATACTTGGAGCTAATATTGCAGTTGAAGAAAGTATGCAGGAAAAAGTAGATCAATCAGGAATAGTTCAGATTAAAATAGCACTAGCCGGGCCGCTTGCAGGTATAGGAGATCCAATTATATGGGGAATTATAAGACCTGTAATAGCAGCGGTATGTGCCGGAATATCACTTAGTGGAAATGTCGCAGGGCCAATCTTATTTTTTATAATGATTAATATTGTGAGATTAATAATACGATATAATGGACTTATGATAGCTTATAGAGAAGGAACGAGTATAATTAATAAACTTAAAGGTGCGGTGCCAAAGTATAGAAGTGCCTTAGTAGTACTTACTTATACTGTAATAGGAGGATTAGTTGCAAAGTGGACTATAATAAAAGTACCATTCGTCCTTTATACTTTAACGCAAGGAAGTTCATTAACATCCTATACAATTCAGGAGCAGTTAGATAACATAATGCCTAATATACTACCATTGATGCTGACTTTTCTGATTTATTGGTTACTCCAGAAAAAAGTATCTCCTCTTATATGTATGGTTGGTTTAATGATATTTGGAGTTATAGGATACTCAATAGGTATTTTAGGTATATAGGGTTTGATAAAAGTATGTTTATTCTTTGTTTCAAACTAAAAATTAAGAAATCCTCGATAGTAATTTCGAGGATTTCTTAATTTTAGATTTAATTCAACATTCAATTTCAAGATTTTTGTTGTATATGGTAAATTGATTTTTTCCATTTTCTTTAGAACTGTATAATGCTATATCTGATTTATGAATTAAAGATTCTAAAGTATCTCCATGTTTAGGGTAAAAGGCAACACCGATGCTCGCAGATACAGTTATTTCAGTATTATTGCCAATATATGTAGCATTAAGATTATTGCATAAAATACTAATTTTATCTTTTATAAATGAAATAGAATGACTTGGTTTAAATACACAAAATTCATCTCCGCCAAACCGTGAAATAATAACATCTGTACCGTTAAAGACGTCACAAATTTTATTTGCGGTATCCTTTAGCACTTCATCACCAACCATATGTCCTAAATTATCATTTATAGATTTAAAATTATCTAAATCTATAAAAATCAGCATACAGTTATCATTTTTGTTATCTATAATATAATTTTTAACTTTTTCATAGAATGTAGATTTATTATATATTTGTGTGAGCTGATCATATTCAGATCTTAGCTTTAGCAGAGAATGTTCTTTTACGATATGATCGATATCAGTAATTTTGCCTATCACTCTGACAATCTTATTCTCTCTTTGTATATAGTTTAGTTTTAGCTCACACCAAAGATAGTCCCCATTACTCTTCATTAGTCGGATTTCTTTTATAATTGACTGTTTGTTTAAAGCTTTCATGTCATCGGTGATTTTATTAATTAATATCTTATCATCAGGATGTATTTTCAATTCATTTAAAAAACCTTTATTATAATCTTGAATATTTAATGTCCATCCAAAGGTTTCTTCAAACTTAGAGGAACTTAAGATTTTTTTCTCAGTTATGTCAAAATCAAATATAATATCATTTAATTGTTCAACAACTATAAAATATCTTTCGCGTTCTAAATCTAAGTCTTTTAAATATTTTGACTGTTCCCTTGCTTTTATGACAAGGCAGTAAAAAGCATCTAATAATGATATACAAATAATACCTAAAATAATGAATATGAAAGTTTTGTAATTATTATAAATATAGCTAGTAAAATTTATGAAAGTGTATAAAGGGGCGTCTTCGCTTATACTGTTTTTTACTGCAGCAAAAGCCGTAGTATTGAAAGTAAAATTAATTATGGCTATAAAATTATATATAAAAAGTAGTTTGTTTTTTCTTATATTCAAATCATTCACCACTTGATTATTAATTGAATATTGTTATCAATTAGTCTACTAATTCATTTTATATAATATTTTTATAAAAATCAATAAAAATCCAAATTATATTCAACTTGGATTTTTGTGTAAGCTAAATAATATAAACTACATTGTATCTTAATACGAGGAATTAGCTGTAAAGTTAGGAGATATTTAATTTGTTTGCTATAATAATTCTATATCTAATACAAGATTGAGTGAAAATAATATATATTTGCGTAAAAGAAAGGTAAAACTAATAATCGATTTAAAGGTTATTAAGAAAGATATTTTAAGTAATGCGTGGAAGTGAAGGAGGAGTTATTATGTCGAAAGAACATCTTGTTTGGTTAAAAAGTTATTTAGAGGAAAATTATAATAAATCTATACTTGAAAATTTTCTTGATCCTCAAATTGTTGAAGTCATAGAGGGAAAAGTTATATACGAAATGAAAATTATAGATAGGCATTGTAATATATATGGATACATACACGGAGGAACCTTGGCTTCAATTGCAGATGTTGTAATGGGAGTTTCTTGCACAACTCTAGGAAAGCGTATAGTAACTACGGATTTAAGTATTAGCTATATAAAAAACGTAAATGCAGGAAGCACAATTACGGCAGTGGGTAAGGTTGTCAGCGATGGTGAAAATATAATGAGATGTACATGCAAAATATTTGATGAGCATGAGAAGATCCTTGTGCAGGCTCAGGCTTCATATTTTGTTATTGGAAGTTTTGATGAGGTAAACCCACCAAAAGTTAAATGATTATCTTTAATAAGCTAAATAAGAATGCTAGTTACGAAATTTTTGTTAAGTAACTAGCAGTTTTGCTTTTGTTCTTTTTTAAATACCACCTTTTCTACAGCAGTATTTGTATTTGATAAATTAGGGGAAGCATTAATGAATTAAGCTTTCCATAACTTATATATAGCTAAAAAAATAAATTTGAAAGAAGTAAGAAAGTTAAACTGATTCCAATAAACCTTTTTTACAATTAAAAAAGGAAAAAAATTAAGAATATAAGAAGTTACAGTGTTACTTTCTTATATTTTTAACTTTTTATGAGAAGAATTTTAAGTTGTACGGTTGATTGATAGTAAAATAATGGAATATAATGTAAGTATTAAGTTAAAATAATGAGACACAATTAAATAAATAAGAAGACCATTTGTAAGCCTATGTTCCATCATGCTACATTTACAAATTCTCCCAATAGATGGGTACCATGAGGGTAATATATCGCCTCGCCTTGTCTAAGGAAAAGAATTCAAAGAAACTTTGGACTTGCTATTTATTTTCATGTGTCTAAAGAGTGGTGAATTATAAATAATGAAATTTTTTAACAATGCTACGAATACAATTAGATATTTTTTGAATTGGAAACGTTATAGTATAAAAGCAAAATTGTTAAGCATATTTATAATTATTTCAATTATACCAATGGTTCTTAGTCAAGTTTTTTTATATAAGCTGTCACAACATTATCTCGAAAAGAAGATTACAAATCTTACGGATAGGAATTTATTTTACATAAAAACTAACATAGAAACTGATATAAATTATTATAAGGATATTTTATACAGGATTGCAGCAGATAATGATTGCTTGGAATTAGAGAAAAAGTTTAACGACGGAAATGAGTTTGAAAAGGCAGCTTCTATTAATAAAATCAGAGATGCCTTTGGGTCTTATTCTTATTCAAGAAATCAAATTAGAGCTATAACCTTTGTTGGGAATAATGGAAGAAATGTATATTATGATAAAGGTAATCAGGGAATTAACAATAGAATATGGGAAGAATATAGTAATTCTGACAAAAGTAAAATTTATTCTGAAATCTTAAATAGTAATACTCCTGTAATATTACCTACAACTTGTAATAGCTTTATTCATGGAAAATCTGAGTATATGTTTCACATAGGACTAAAAGTTAGAGATATCAGAACTAAAAGTGAAATCGGCATAATTATTATGAGTTTTGATGAACAAATTCTATTTGATGTTTGCAATGTTGAGATGGATAAGGAAGATTTTGAGGAAGACAAGCTTAATATGTGCTCTGTAATAGTTGATAATGATGGGAGAGTTATATCATTTCAAGATAAGAAGTATATTGGGACATATGTAAAAGATTATTCTAGCAGTGAGATTAATGATATGGATAATATGGAAACACTAAATCAATTAATATATTCAATACCGAGTTTTAAGAATAGAAATATATCTGTTAGCAGTATTCCTATAGATAGTGTTGGCTGGAAAGTAATTAATGTTGTTGATAAAGATAATTTATTTTATGAAGTTAAGTTATTAAGAAATTTAACTTTTGTATTTTTAGGATTGATACTTATAATCTTAGCAATAGTTGTTATAATATTCTCAAATAAATTATATGAGTCAGTTAAAATTATTGTCAGTGGAATGAAGGAAGCTAAGAAAGGAAATTTCAATGTAAAAATAAAGCTAAGCACAGAAGATGAAATGTCATTTATAGGAGACGAATTTAATGAAATGTTGTCTACAATAAATATCTTGATAAGGGACATAAAAGATCAAAGTAATTTTATTGTTGAATTATCAAATAAAAGACGAGAAGCTGAGATAAAGGCAATTGTTGCTCAAATTAATCCTCACTTTTTGTATAATACTTTAGATTGTATAAACTGGATGGCAATTAAAAATGAGAATTATGAAGTTAGTGATACTATTGGAAATTTTGCGCAAATACTAAGATATAGCATAGGCGATATTAATAAGGAAGTTACTATTTATGATGAAGTTGAATGGTTGAAGAAATATGTATGTTTGCAGCAGCTTAGATTTAATAATAGCTTCGTATTGGATTTAGATGTAGATGAAAATGTCTTAGGGGCTAGAATTCATAAATTAATATTACAACCCTTAATTGAAAATTCAATTATCCATGGATTTAAAGGATATGATAGTGAAAGAATATTGAAAGTTAGCATAAATAGATTTGAAAATAATTATGTAAAAATCGTAGTAAAAGATAATGGGTTGGGTATAGAAGATAGAGATCTTCAAGAAATAATAAGTAATATGAAATCAGGAAAAGATGAAGATGAAAATATAGGTATAAAAAATGTATATGACAGGATAAAGATTTATTATGGTGAAGATGCTAAGTTTAGTATTGAAAGTGCTAAAGGACAAGGAACTACAATAACTTTGATTATTTCATTGATATTTTAAGGGGGATATTCATGAAAATTTTAATTGTAGAAGATGAAATTAATGCCAGAGAAGGACTGGGGAACTTATTAGGAAAGATTAATAAAAATTACATCGTTTGTGGAAAAGCATCTGATGGAGAGCAAGGGTTACTTTTGGCTAAAGAGTATAAGCCAGATCTTATTTTTACTGATATTGAAATGCCGAAAATAAATGGATTAGATATGCTCCAAAAAATTAAAGATTGTGGTCAAAATCCATATATTATTATACTTAGTGGATATTCAGATTTTAAGTATGCACAAAAAGGTATAAAACTTGGAGTGAATGAATACTTATTGAAACCTATAACTTATACTGCTTTAAAAAATACCATGGAGGATATTGAAAAAAAGCTTAATTTAAGTAAGGAAAAAGATGCACTTTTAGAAGAAGGTATACTTAAGGAAGAAATATTAGGACAAGTACTACTAAATAAAGGACAAAATTTAGAGCATTTTTACAAAATAATTGAAAGTAAAGTAAAGCAAAATGAAAATATATATGTTGTTAATTTGCATCTTAGAGATAAATACGAAAATAAGGTTGAACTTATAATAAAAGAGATTTATGAAGCTATGAAGAATTACAATATCGTAAATTTCTATTACTCTATCTTAAAAGAGTACAGTTATTTACCTATTCTGGTAATTACTAAAACACCTTACTTGGAATTTATAAAAATGCTAAAGCATAAGATATTATTTTCACTTAGGCAGAAGGGATTCTTAAATACTACTATTAGTATTATTAATCTAGATGAACTATCTGAAATTAAAAGTTCATTTAAAAGGCTACAAGGATTGTCTCGATGGCCTATTTCATTTGGAAATAATGAAGTGATCTATGAAGAACTAATATCTAAATTAAAAATAAATCGTTGTAATTATCCAAGAGAGATTGAAAAGGAAGTGGTAAGGGCCATAAAAAACAATGATCAGAAAAAGTTAGCTGATATTAATAAAAGATTTATATCATATTTGAAAGAAAACATCTACGACCCATGCGAGATAATAGATGTTAGCAGCAAGTATATTTTTTCAATTTTAACTGCGTCTAAAAGCTATAATAGCAATCTTTACACTGAGTTTAATAATGAAGGCGTTTTAGATTCAATTAAGAATAGTTTTACATTTGATGAGTTAAAAGAACGGCTAAATTATGTAATCCGTAAGATGTGTGAAAGAAATGATGAGGGAACTAAAGTAAATTCATTGATTGTAAGAAAAGCTATAAATTATATAAAAGAGTATTATAGCGATAAAATTTCTCTTGAGGAAATAGCAAGTGGAATGAATATAACTCCAGAATATTTAAGTAGGTTATTTACAAAGGAACTTGGAAAAAGTTTTTCAGATTATTTAAAAGAGTTTAGAATTCATAAAGCAAAGGAATTATTAGGAAGTAATAAACTAAAAATTTATGAAATTGCGGAGAAGGTAGGCTATAGTGATTCTAAATACTTTTGCAAAGTTTTTAAAGAATCAACAGGTATGTCTCCAAAAGAATATATGAAATTTTATTAAGAGATGATAAAGAAAGAATAGGTCAGTATGCTTGCTATTTTATTTAATAAGCTTAAATGCAAAGTGTAAAATTAATATCATGATTTTACACTTTTTTCATGATAATAGAATATTAGAAGTAACTTAGAAGATGTAATATTAAGTTATAGAAAACGTTATTATTCATAAGAATTTAGGAGGTAAATAATATGAAAAAAACTAAAAAGTTACTGGCTTGTTTGACAGCTATTGCAATGTCGGCGACTATATTTATTGGATGTGGAAGCAGTGGTGGGGGCACAACTCAAACTAAAGCTGATCCGGCAGGAAAGACAACGATTACAGTATGGCACTATTTTGATGGGCAGCAACAACAAAATGCAATGCAAAATCTTGCTGATAAATATAATAAATCTCAAGATAAGGTAGAAGTTCAAGTGGAATTTGTACCAAGAGCTGAACTCACTAAGCAGTTTACAATAGGACTTGTTGCTGACAAACTACCTGATATAGGTTTAGTTGATAATCCAGATATGGCTTCATTTTCGGCAATGGGATTATTTGCAGATATTACAGACAAGATGAATTCCTATGATGGTAAAGATCAATTTTACCAAGGTCCGATTTCATCATGTCAATTAGATGGGAAATACTATGGAATCCCACTTGGAAGCAATGATTTAGCTTTATTTTATAATAAGGACATGTTAAGTGCAGCAGGAGCTGAGCCGCCTACAACTTTTGATGAATTAAAGACTGTAGCTAAGAAATTGACAAAAGGAGATACTTATGGTTTAGCTATAGCTGCACCAAAGAATGAGGAAGGAACATTTCAATATCTTCCATGGCTTCTTTCAACAGGAGCTAAATTTAATGAAATTGGAAGTGAGGCGGGAATAAGTTCGCTTCAATATCTCACCGATCTTATAAAGAATGGATCAATGAGTAAAGAAGTTATAAACTGGACACAAAATGATTTAGAAAAACAATTTGTAACTAATAAAGCAGCCATGATTACAGATGGTCCATGGATTATAGATACAGTTAAGAAGGATGCACCAAACCTAAATTGGGGAGTTGTAAAAATTCCTAAAGATAAAGTATTTGCATCGGATTTAGGTGGAGAAAACTGGGGCATCATTAAAGGTCATCATGAAGCTGAAGCTTGGGATTTTATTAAATATACTCAGCAAAAAGATAATATGACTGAATATTGTGCTGATTTTGGTTACATTCCATCTAGAAAAGATGTTGCTGAAAGTGATGATAAAATTACTAAAGACCAAGTTATGAGTGTATTCCTAGATGAATTGCAATATGCTATGCCAAGAGGACCACATCCAAAATGGCCTGAAATATCAGATGCAATGTCTACTGCAATGCAGGAAAGTTTTACAAATGCAAAGACACCAGAGCAAGCAGCAAAAGATGCACAGGTCAAGGTTGATGCAGTATTAAAATAAATTTATAGATACCCAACTAAGACCTAAACTTGTGCATATATCTCGCCGAAATGAGAATTATGCTGTTGTTCCAGTTTCTAAGGAAATTATGATGGATGATTCTAAGATTACAAGTTGCGCCCAAGATGCTAGCCTCAAAGGCGAGCTTTGAACTAGCATACTTGGAACAACTTTTAATCTAAGAATCAGAGCCATCAAATTCCTAATGAAACATTTCACAAAATCATAATTCTTATTTCTAGTTGGGATATATTTCATAGTGTAAATCTCACTTATAGTTGGGGTATCTATATATAGATAAGCAATTTAAGAATTAGATTTGTTAGATGAATATATGTATAGAGTTGCTAAAACTTTAAGTTCATATCTTCACTAGAAATCATAAATATTTTTCTGGTATATCAATATATTCTAAGTGTAAGTCAAATTCTTTATATTGGAAATCTATAAAAAATCTAAAGGTGCCTAAAACTTAGTGAAGGAGACCTTTAAATTGAAGCAAGGTAGGTGAAAATAATTTTGAAAAATAAATATAGCAGTGAATTTATTAAGGAAGAAAGAAAAGGGTACATATTTGTGCTCCCAGCACTAATATTTATGCTGGCTTTTGTGGGATATCCGATTATATATAATTTTATTTTAAGTCTTCGTGATGTAAATGTAACGACTTTTAGTCAGCCTGTTAAACCATTTGTTGGTATTGAAAACTATATTGAAGTGTTTAAAGACCCAGCAATGCTAATAAGTATTTGGAATACTTTAGTTTTCACTATTGGAAGTATATCAATTCAATTTATTATAGGACTCGGACTAGCTTTGCTTTTCAATTTAAAATTTAAGCTTTCAGAACCTCTTAGAGGACTTATGGTAGTCAGTTATCTTGTACCGATGACAGTAACTGCATTATTGTTCAAATTTATGTATAGTACAAGCGGAGGTATAATAAACGAATTACTTATGAAATTTCATCTAATATCACAGCCAATAGGATGGATTATAGACAGTAAAACCTCAATGTTTTCAGTTATATTAACAAACTCATGGGTTGGAATTCCGTTTAATATGTTGTTATTAACAACTGGGTTAAGTAATATTCCGTATGATTTATATGAGGCAGCTAAAGTTGATGGGGCTAATGTAATTCAGAGATTCTTTAAAATAACTCTGCCATCATTAAGACCAGCGATTTTATCTGTATTAGTTCTTGGATTTATTTATACATTTAAAGTTTTTGATTTAGTATTTGTTATGACAAATGGAGGTCCAGTTAATAGTACCGAACTAATGTCAACTTTTGCATATAAACTTTCATTTACGCAATTTTCATTTAGTAAAGGTGCCACTGTTGCCAATGTATTATTTGCTATTTTATTCTGCGTAAGTTTAGGATACCTCAAATTGATAAAGGAAGATGAGGTGATTGGATAATGAAGAAGGTTATTCTTAAGGATAAACAAAAAAATATAATATTATGCTGTGTATCAATTTGCATAGCTTGTATTATGCTTTTTCCAATATATTGGATTATAGTAAGTTCATTTAAAACCAATGCTGAAATCTTTGCATCACCTCCAACTTTTATACCTAAAGATTTTACATTAAGTAGTTATACAGACCAATTTACAGGAAAGAGCAGCATAATAGTAACACTAGGTAATAGCTGCAAGGTTGCATTCGCTTCAATGATCTTAGCATGTGTATTGGCTATTCCAGCTGCATATGGCTTGGCAAGATTTAGGATGAGAGGGAAAAAGGTATTTATATTGATCTTCTTAGTAACTCAGATGCTCCCAGTAGCACTATTACTTACACCAATGTTTTTAGTTTATAAAAATTTACATCTATTAGATACTCTTTGGGCTCCAATTTTATCAGATGCAACAATATCTGTTCCTTTTGTAGTTCTTATTCTTAGAACTTATTTTCTTGCTTTACCAAAAGAACTTGAAGATTCAGCAAAGATTGATGGATGCAATACATTTACGGCATTTACAAAAATAATGCTTCCAATATCTTATCCAGGGCTTATAATGACAGGAGCATTTTCCTTCTTATATGCTTGGGGAGATTTAGCTTATTCACTAACATTTTTAACCAGCCCTGAAAAGAGAACTATGACAGCTAGTATATATAATTTCATGGGCAAGTATGGAATACAGTGGAATTCCATAATGGCTTATGGAGTGCTTTTGGTTTTGCCTGTTGTTTTAATATTTATATTCCTTCAAAAATATATAATTGGAGGATTGACAAATGGTGCTGTTAAAGGCTAAGCATGAATTTAATTATTTAAAGATTGGAGAGTTCATATTATGGAATCTAATAAGGAAATTAATTTAGATGATAGTGTTTTTGAAGCTTACGGAAGTGTATTAATTCGCAAATATGACTGTGAAACGTTACGAATTGAGCCTTGGGGAAAAAATAGTTTACGTATACGTAGCACTAAGCAAGCAGAATTTATATATAATGATTGGGCCTTATTGCCACAAGAAAATTGTGAAATTAAGATTAAGATTGAAAATAATGAAGCATATATAGAGAATGGAAAAATTCGTGCAAGGATTGATAAGGAAGGAAAAATTACATTTTATAACGCTAAAGACGATGTTCTTTTAGAGGAGTATGTAAGAAATAGGAAAAATGTAAATAGATTTTGCAGTGCCTTAGAGATAGAAGCACGTGAATTTAAGCCTATTCTTGGTGGAGATTATACTTTAACTATGAGATTTGAATCAAATCTAAAGGAAAAGTTATTTGGAATGGGGCAATATCAGCAGCCAAATTTGGATTTAAAAAACTGCGTACTTGAACTTGCACATAGAAATTCTCAGGCTAGTGTTCCATTTGTATTATCCAGTTTAGGATATGGAATGCTCTGGAATAACCCAGCCATTGGAAAAGTTACTTTTGGAAAAAATATTACAGAGTGGGTAGCGAATTCTACTAAGCAATTAGATTATTTTATAACAGCAGGTGATACTCCAGCCGAAATAGAAGAAGCTTATGCAAAAGCAACTGGAACAGTGCCAATGATGCCGGATTATGCTATGGGTTTTTGGCAATGTAAATTGAGATACCAAACTCAAGAAGAGTTATTAAGAGTTGCTCGTGAATATAAGAAAAGGAACCTTCCAATTTCAGTTATAGTGGTTGACTTTTTTCATTGGCCAAAACAAGGAGAGTGGAAATTTGATTTAGATTATTGGCCTGATCCTGATGCTATGATTAAAGAACTTAGAGAAATGGGCATTGAATTAATGGTTTCTATCTGGCCAACCGTAGATAAGACAAGCGAAAATTATGATAAGATGCTTAAAAAAGGTTATTTAGTAAGAGTCGATAGGGGAATTAGAACAACTATGGACTTTTTAGGAGATACTGTTTTTTATGATCCAACAAATCCAGCGGCTCGTGACTTTGTATGGAAAACTGCTAAGAAAAACTACTATGATAAAGGCATAAAAATATTTTGGCTTGATGAAGCTGAACCAGAATACTCGATTTACGACTTCGAGAATTATAGGTATCACTTAGGTCCAAATGTACAAATAGGTAATATGTATCCTGCTATGTATGCAAAAACGTTTTTTGATGGCATGAAGAAAGAAGGCCAGGGAAATATAATTAATCTTCTTAGATGTGCATGGGCAGGAAGTCAACGTTATGGAGCACTTGTGTGGTCTGGAGACATTGATTCTAGTTTTGAATCTTTAAGAAATCAATTTGCAGCAGGTCTTAACATGGGAATTGCAGGTATACCATGGTGGACAACTGATATAGGAGGATTCCATGGTGGAAATCCAGATGATCCAGACTTTAGAGAATGCATAATTAGGTGGTTTGAATATGGAGCATTTTGTCCTGTATTTAGGTTACATGGCGATCGTGAACCACATTCAAAGCCACTTGGAACTAGCGGTGGAGGACTATGTGCAAGCGGTGCAGCTAATGAAGTATGGAGCTATGGTGACGAAGCATATGAAATATTTAAGAAATATATGTTTATCCGGGAAAGGATGAAACCTTATATTACTAAAATCATGAAGCAAGCACATGATAAGGGAACTCCAGTTATAAGGCCGTTATTTTATGACTTCTCAGAAGATGAGATTTGTTGGGATATTACAGATGAGTATATGTTTGGACCAAATGTTCTTGTTGCACCAGTACTCCATAAAGGAGATAGGTCAAGAAAAATATATTTACCAAAAGGTGCAAATTGGAAAGATGTAAATTCAGGGAAGATATTTAGCGGCGGACAAGTAATAGACTATAGTGCCCCATTAGAAATAATACCGTTATTCCTTAGGGATGAAGCAGAAGTTTCAATTATTTAATGAGAAAGATAAGTAATAAGAGTTTATGCTAAGTAAACTCTTATTTTTGTTTAAAAAACGAATTCTATGTTTAAAATTTGCTATTTTATAACAAAATAGTAATAGTACATTAAACATAGAGGTTTCATTTTATTTGATACATCTTGTAGTATATGACTCAATAGTATTTTATAAATTTAAATGACATTTAAAGGAGGGCAACATGAAGAAATTATCGAAAAAAGTATTAATTTTGATTACTATTATAAATTTTTTTGGAATGATTTTTGAAGGCAGTGCTGGAAGATATGATAGTAGAGCTATAGTAACCAATGTATCAGAACAAAAGGATAGATTACAGTTGATAAAAGAAAAAGGAGAGATAACTGTTGCTTCACCACAAAATGATGTTTCATATTTTTATATAGATCCAAGTACAAAAAAGTTAGACAGAACTGAGGCTGATATAATAACCGAAATTGGAAGCAGACTTGGAATTAGTAAAATTGAAACCAGGAACTCACCATTTGTAAATTTATTAGATAAATTAAATACTGATGACAGTATAGATATCGCGTCAGGTGGAATATTTATAACTCCGGAACGGGAAAAGATAGTAGCCTTCACACAGCCAATATACAAAGCCACAGAAGCTGTTGTAGTTCCAACATTTTCAAATATAAATTTTAAAAGCGATCTAAAAAACGCAGTAGTTGGAGTTGAAAAGGGCACAGTATATGAGAGCATGGGTGAAAGATGGAAAAATGATAAAATAATAAAGGATATAACAATCTTTGAAAATTCAACTGAATTATTGGATGCTATATATAAAAGAAAGATAGATGCAGGGTTCGATAAATTAAATTTGGGGGACATATGTATTTTTTTTCGTAATAAATGGCTAAATGAAAGTATTATGACAAAATAATATTTATATTTATATAAATTTGCTATAAAAAGCAAGAAAACATTGCAACTTTGTCAAAAGTGTATTAGTATTTAACAGTGAAAATTAAATTTTTAGAGGAATATATTGGGGAAATAATAGCTACAAAAATTCGCATGATTATAAAATACTTAGAACAAAATCGCAGGCGACTGTGGAGCCGAAGATTTTTTCACGCATCTGCCTTTTCGAACGTATGTGAGAAAAATTTGGCAGGCGAATAAGATTCCTTTTTTATTCGTTTTAAAATATAAAAACTAATTAATCTACCTTTTTTAAGTTATCCACAGATTTTATTGGAATATAAATTTCTAAAGAATAAAAAAGCATTTATCTATGTGCTTTGATAAATATGGAGGAATAAAATGGATAAATCAACATCAGAAAATCAAAATTTATCGAGAGGGCTAAAAAATCGACATGTTCAATTACTTGCTATAGGAGGTGCAATTGGAACAGGACTATTCCTTGGTTCAGGAAGATCAATTCACTTAGCTGGTCCATCTATCTTATTTGCTTACATAATAACAGGAATAATATGCTTCTTTGTTATGCGTGCTCTCGGGGAATTATTACTATCGAATTTAAATTATCATTCATTTGTAGACTTTGTATATGATTATTTAGGGAACGGAGCAGCATTTATTACTGGATGGACATATTGGTTTTGCTGGATTTCAGTTGGAATGGCTGATTTGACTGCTGCGGGGTTATACATACAATACTGGCTTCCTAATATACCTCAATGGCTTCCAAGTCTTATTGTTCTTGTAATTTTACTAATTATGAATCTTACAGCAGTAAAATTATTTGGTGAAATGGAATTTTGGTTTGCTTTAATTAAAGTTGTTGCAATCTTAGCACTAATTGTAATTGGTATATTTATGATTATTACAGGATTTTCAACAGATGCTGGTGCATCTAGCTTTGCAAATCTTTGGAGCCACGGCGGGTTATTTCCAAATGGAATAAATGGTTTTATTCTTTCATTCCAAATGGTAGTGTTCGCTTTTGCTGGAATTGAATTGGTTGGCCTTACAGCTGGTGAAACCGAAAAACCAGAATATGTTATTCCAAAAGCTATTAACAATATTCCAATTAGAATTATTATTTTCTATATAGGCGCACTTATTGTTATTATGAGCATATATCCTTGGAACTCAATTAATCCAGATAAAAGTCCATTTGTTCAGGTGTTTGCAGCAGTAGGAATTGCAGCAGCAGCAAGTATTGTAAACTTCGTTGTATTAACATCAGCAGCATCTGCTTGTAATAGTGCTATCTTCAGTACAAGCCGTATGGTTTATTCGCTTGCTAAAGAAGAAAATGCACCTGAATCAATGAAAAAGCTGACTTCTAGTCAAGTACCTTCAAATGCTACAATGTTTTCAGCAATTGTCATTTTGATTTCAGTTATTTTAAATTTTGTTATGCCTGAAGGAGTATTTGTGCTTATAACAAGTATATCGACATTTTGTTTTATATATATTTGGGCAGTCATAGTTATTTGCCACATGAGATATCGCAAAACTAATCCTGAACTTGCTGCAAAGAGCAAATTCAAAATGCCACTTTATCCAATAATAAACTATATAATTCTAGCATTTTTTGCTTTCATTCTAGTTGTATTGGCACTTAATAATGAAACTCGTGTTGCTTTATTTGTAACACCTGTATGGTTTATAGTACTTGGTATTATTTACAATATACTTAAAGCAAAAAAGAAAAATGAAGAAAATACTTAGTAGCATTTATATATAGTTCTGAAATTTTAATAGAAAGAAAAAAGCTATCTTTTACAGGATAGCTTTTTTCAGTGTAATTATTAATTATTCTATAAAAGTAGCATCTAATGGATTTCTATCAACTAATCTATTATAACTATACTTTGAATATCCAACCATAACGGCACCTACGACTTTTTTATCTTTAGGAATATTGAATGATTTAAGCAGTGGTGAGTCTTCAATGGCTATGCAATGCTCGAAAATTCCAGCCCAGCATGATCCAAGTCCTAGGGAAGGGGCGAATAATTCAAGATAAGTTAACTTGACTATTACTTGCAGTAGGAGCCAATCTTGCAATATCAATTAATTTTGTCAATTTTTCTCTTGATACAGGTTCAGTTTTGTAATTTCTTATGGAACGGCGAGATCTTAAGAAATATTCTGCCTGCTTTTCGTTTAGTTTAGCAAAATCTTTTAAATCAATCTGATCTTCTAAAGGTGATTTTTTATTATCTATCGCACTATTAGGACATATAGCAGTGCAATGTCCACAGGGAAATACAATGATTGTTTTCAATTTCTTCTGGTCCATGTGAACCCATCTTTAGAAGAGCCACAGGACATTCTTTAATACATAATTCACATTTTATACATTTTGCTTCATTCACAGTAATAAGATTCATTTTATTCAAATTCAAAATCACCACATTTAAATAAATTATTTTGATTTTCCATTTCCATCACCAATATGCATATATCAAGAAATTTATTTATGCAAATTATCATTTAGTAATGATATGAATGCGCAGTAATCTTAGTTCTTGCAAGAAATATAGCTAATCAATCATGGTAATTTTATCATAATCCTAGGTTAATATAACCTAAAATATATTCATAAAAAAATTTTTATATTAGGGATTGAAATATCTGGTACCATGTGTTAGAATTTACTTGTGAATTGGTAAGACCAATTTACGATATCGTATACAAAAAATAAATTAGCGATAGTATTTATTTGATGGTGATTTTTACCACCAAGATACAGAATGGTTTTATCAAAAAACAATTTAGCAATTTAAAAGGATAAAGGAGAGGGAAAGTATGCAGATTCTGTTATGTGTAAAGCAGGTTCCAGATGATTCAATTGAAATCCATTTGGATAATGAAAAGAAAAAACCTAAATTAAATGGAGTCAGTTTGGTTGCAAATGCATTTGATACATATGCATTAGAGCTAGCGGTTCGTTTTACCGAGGCTCATGGAGGAAAAGTTAGTGTATTAACAGTTGGAGCAGATGATTCTTTAAACACATTAAAAAATTGCCTTGCTGTAGGAGCTAAAGAAGCATTTTTTGTAAAAGATGACTTATATGCAGATTTAGATGCTATGGGAACAGCTGATGTTTTGGCAGATGCTATTCATAAGATTGAAGCAGATAAAGGTGAAAAATTTGATTTGATTCTTTGTGGAAAAGAATCTACAGATGAAATTACTGGTCAAGTTGGAGCTATGCTCGCAGAAAAATTAAAGACAGGCTATGTCAGCAGCGCTATTGAAATCGATTTAAAAGATAATTCTATGGAAATTCATCAAGAAACTGAAGAAGGATATAATTTAGTTTCACTAGAATGTCCAGCTGTAGTAACAGTAAGCAAGCCAGATTATGATCCACGTTATCCTACTATAAAAAGTAAGATGGCAAGCCGTAAGGCAGTAATCCCAACTTATTCAGCAGCAGAAATTGGAGAGGTAAAACAAGCAAAAGTACGCTTAATAGAATATGTTGCACCTCCTAAGAAAGAGGCTGGTATCAAGATTCAAGAGAAGGATGCTACTTTAGCAGTAAGTGCTGTTATGGAGCAAATGAAAAAAGATAAGGCAATCTAATTAAGGAGGAAACGAAAGTATGAAAGCATTATTATTCATTGAAACAGATGGAGAAAAGGCATTAGGTGGAAGTATTGAACTTATTAACGCAGCAAAAGCATTAGATGCAGAAGGAACAGCTCTTGTAGTAGGAAATAAAGCTATTGCAGATACAATAGCAGCATTTGGAATTCCAGTTATTTTTACTGATACAGCTACAGATTGTGATACTTTGACAGAATTATTATCAGAAACTGTTAAGGAAGAAAATCCAGATATTGTTTTATTAGCTAATACAACACTTGCTAAAGATGTTGCACCACGTATTGCAGGTCGTATGAATTTGGGATGCGTAAGTGACGTAATAGGAATGAGTAAAGCTGATGATAAAGTTATATATACTAGACCAGCTTATGGCGGTACAATCTTAGAACATATTGAAGTAGAGGGAACAGCTGTAGTAACAGTTAGAAATGGAAGTTTCCCTAAGCCAGAAGCCACTTCAAATGCAGACGTTACAGAAAAGAAAATAGAAATTCCAGCTGATGCTATTAAGGCAAAAATTATTAATACAGTAAAAGAAATTTCTGAATCTGTTAATTTGGAAGAAGCTGAAGTTATTGTTTCTGGTGGACGTGGAATGGGAAGTGCAGAAAACTTCAAACTAGTTGAAGAATTAGCACGTGTACTTGGAGGCGTAGTAGGCGCAACAAGACCAGCAATTGAAGACGGTTGGATTTCTCGTGCACACCAAGTTGGACAATCAGGAAAAATCGTAGCACCAAAACTTTATATTGCATGCGGTATTTCTGGAGCAACACAGCATACATCAGGAATGACAGGTTCCAATTATATTGTGGCAATTAATAAAGATGAAGAAGCTCCAATCTTTGAAGTTGCTAACGTAGCAATTGTTGGAAATGTAAATGAAATCCTTCCAATTATGATTGAAGAAATGAAAAAAGCAAAAGCAGAATAAATACTTTTTCCAGATAAGATAAATGGTTATCCCACCAAAAAGTTGGTGGGATAACCAAAAAAATAAATCTCAATTCACAAGAAAATGAAATTATATATAAATTTCACACTTGTATACTTGGAGAATTATTAAAAAACATAATTGAATAAGAGACGCAGCATATAAAAAACAACTAAATCCGAATATATGTAAAAATAGTATTGAATCAACAAGTGGGAAGCTATGTAATTAAGACCAAAATAGTAATAACAATTTTTAAAAGGTTATACCATTTAAAAATTGTATGAGGAGGATAAAAGAATGTTGTTTTTTAAATTCTTAATGGCGATATTACCTATCATTTGGCTTATAGTTGCACTCAGTGGATTAAAAATGCCAGGTTATAAAGCTTGCTCTATTGCACTTGTTCTTACAATGTTTTTAGCTATTTTTTTCTGGAAATTAAATGTGGTTTATACTGTGACAGGAGTATTTGAAGGAGTACTCAACGCATTGTGGCCAATCTGTTTAGTTATCGTTGCAGCTTTGTTTACGTATAATTTAATTTTACGTACAGGTGCAATGGATTTCATAAAGGAAATGTTGGCCGGAGTTTCTATGGATAAAAGGGTTTTAACATTAATTATTGGATGGGGATTCGGTAATTTCATGGAAGGAATGGCTGGGTTTGGAACAGCAGTTGCTATTCCAGCAT
The DNA here is from genome assembly GCF_002969175.1 of Clostridium sp. MF28. Lineage (NCBI taxonomy): Bacteria > Bacillati > Bacillota > Clostridia > Eubacteriales > Clostridiaceae > Clostridium > Clostridium sp. MF28. Next base: position 597,238 of record NZ_CP014331.1, on the reverse strand, counting down.
CTATGCTTGCTGGTGTTGGATTAAATCCATTTTCAGCAGTTCTAGCATGTTTGGTTGCTAACAGTACACCAACAGCATTTGGTTCAGTAGGAATACCACTCGTGACACTTTCAGCAGTAACCGGAGTTGGGTCAAACACATTGGCAGTAAATACAGTAATAATTGAAGGAATTCTTTGTTTTATAAGTCCATTTATTATGGTATGCATCGTAGGTGGAGGAATAAAGGCATTGAAGGGGGCATTTCTTGTTACATTAGTCGCTGCATTATCATTTACAGTACCTGCTTATATTACAGCAACAGCAGTTGGAGCAGAACTTCCAGATATAGTAGGATCTATCTGTTGTATGGTATGTACGGTTGTAGCAGCAAAAATCTTTAATAAAAAGCCTCAAGACGAGTATTGCATTCAAATTAACAAGAAAAAAGAAGAAACAGCTTTATCATTTGGTAAAGCAGTACAAGCATGGTGTCCATTTATCTTAATATTCGTAATGTTAATGGCTACATCAACATTATGTGCACCAGTTCATGATGCAATTGCAGTATTTAAAACTAGTACAAGCGTATATGCTGGTAAAGGTGGAAATACTCTAACTTTCAGCTGGATTAATACACCAGGTGTTATCATTCTTGTTGCAGCAGTCATTGGCGGTCTCGTTCAAGGCGCAAAAATATCAACAATACTTGATGTACTGCGTAGCACATTAAAAGCAAACTGGAAAACAATCGTTACAATTTGTGCAGTTATGTCAACAGCAAAGGTAATGGGGTATAGTGGAATGATTTCAGATATTGCAAGTCTTTTAGTTGTAGTAACTGGAGGAGCATACCCATTAATTTCTCCATTAATTGGAGCAATTGGAGGATTTGTAACTGGATCAGGTACATCAACCAGTGTTTTATTTGGAGGATTACAAGTACAAACCGCACAAAATCTTGGACTTTCTGGTGCATGGATGGCAGCAGCAAATACTCTTGGAGCAGGTATAGGAAAGATGATTTGCCCTCAAAGTATTGCAATTGGTGCAAGTGCAATTAATCAATCAGGTTCGGAAAGTAAAATTTTAAAAAGCGTATTTAAATACTTTGTGTGTTATGTAGTTATAGCTGGAATAGTATGTTTTGTTGGAACACTTTAAGGCAGTTGATATATATTACAGGTGACCGTTTAAAGTTTACCAGGAAAATTCAGTAGTTTTTAGAAAATTAAAGAACTTTATTCAAAAGCCTACATTTTATACCCTTAGGGTATAAAATGTAAACTGAATTAGTTCGGCGTAGTAATTTGCTAAAGAAAGATAAAGTGAATTTTACATCTAATATCTTAGAAAGGAATGAATATTATGGCTGAGTATAATCAATTGACAGAGGAGATAATCTCAAAATTACAGGAGGCAGCACCAGGGCATATTTTAACAGGAGCTGATATAAACGATGACTATAGTCACGATGAAATGCCTATCTACGGAAAAGTAGCTCCACAAGTTGTGTTTATGGCACATTCTACAGAAGAAGTTGCTGCAGTGGTAAAAATATGTAATGAAAATAAAATACCAGTAACTCCAAGAGGAGCAGGAACAGGACTTACAGGTGGAGCAGTTCCACTACTTGGAGGAGTTTTAATCGATATTACAAAAATGAACAAAATAATTTCTTATGATTTAGAAAACTTTGTTGTTAATGTAGAAGCTGGAGTTCTATTAAATGACCTTGCAGAGGATTGTTTAAAACAAGGATTATTATATGCTCCAGATCCAGGTGAAAAATTTGCATGCCTCGGTGGAAATGTTGCAACAAATGCTGGTGGAATGAGAGCCGTTAAATACGGTGCGACACGTGATTATGTACGTGCAATGACAGTTGTTCTTCCAACAGGAGAAATTACTAAATTTGGTGCTACAGTATCAAAAACAAGCTCAGGTTATAGCCTTTTAAATCTAATGATTGGTTCAGAAGGTACACTTGGAATTATTACAGAACTAACATTGAAAGTAATGCCAGCGCCAAAGGTAGTAGCAAGTTTAATTATTCCTTTTGAAAATTTAGATGATTGTATTTCTACTGTTCCAAAATTTAGAATGGAACACATGAATCCACAAGCGATAGAATTCATGGAAAGAGAAATTGTTTTATCTAGTGAAAGATATATTGGAAAGAGTGTATTCCCACAAGTAATTGATGGAGTTACTGCAAATGCTTATTTACTCGTTACTATAGATGCAGGTAATGAAGATGAATTAAATAATCTTATTGAGCAAGCAAGTGAAATAGTATTAGAAGCAGGAGCAATTGATGTTCTTGTAGCTGATACACCTGCAAAAATAAAGGATGCATGGGCAGCGCGTTCAAGTTTCTTAGAAGCTATTATGGCAGAAACAAAATTATTAGATGAATGTGATGTTGTAGTTCCAGTAAATAAAATCGCTCCTTATCTTGCTTTTGTAAATAAAACTGGTGAAGAGTGTGGATTAACTATTAAGAGTTTTGGACATGCAGGGGATGGAAATCTTCACATATACCAATGTAGTAACGATTTAGAAGAAGAAGAATTCAAGACAAGAGTTGACAAATTCTTTAAGATTATTTACGAAGAAGCAATCAAATGCGGTGGACTTGTTTCAGGCGAACATGGAATTGGTAGTGGAAAGATGGCTTATTTAGCTGATAGCGTTGGAGAAATAAATATGGAATTAATGAAAGGTATTAAGGAAGTATTCGATCCAAATTCTATTATGAATCCAGGTAAGGTATGTTGTCCGATAGAAAATTAAGCTCATAATTAAAAAATTTATATATATATTAACATCCCATGAAATAAAAAAGGAAAAGATGAAAAAAAGAAAGGTAGGAAATTAAAATGGATTTTAAACAAGATGAAAATCACCAACAATTACTAGAAATGTATCGTGAATTTGCAGAAAATGAGGTAAAACCAATTGCAAAAGAAATCGATGAAAGTATGCGATTTCCAGAAGAAAATGTAGCAAAAATGGCTGAAATGGGCTTGCTTGGAATTCCATTTCCTGAAGAATACGGCGGAGCTGGAATGGACACATTAAGTTATATACAATGTGTAGAAGAATTATCTAAATGTTGTGGAACAACAGGTGTTATAGTTTCAGCACATACAAGCCTTTGTGCAACACCAATTTACACATTTGGTACAGATGCTCAAAAAGAAAAATATTTAAAACCACTTGCTTCAGGTGAAAAATTAGGTGCCTTTGGATTAACTGAACCAGTAGCTGGAACTGATGCTTCAATGCAAAAGACAACAGCAGTATTAGATGGAGACAATTATATATTAAATGGAAGCAAAATCTTCATTACTAATGCAGGATATGCAGACACATATATTGTATTTGCTATGACAGATAAGAGTAAAGGAACAAAAGGTATTTCAGCATTTATCGTTGAAAAAGACTTCCCAGGATTTTCAGTTGGAAGCCATGAATTAAAGATGGGAATTCGTGCATCTTCTACATGTGAATTATTCTTTGATAACTGTATAGTTCCAAAGGAAAATCTTTTAGGAGAAGAAGGAAAAGGATTTGGTATTGCAATGGCAACTCTTGATGGAGGCCGTATTGGTATCGCTGCACAAGCTCTTGGTATTGCAGAAGGTGCAATAGAAGAAACTGTAAAATATGTTAAAGAACGTGTTCAATTTGGAAAATCTATTGCTCAATTCCAAAATACACAATTTGAACTTGCTCAAATGCGTGCAAATACAGAAGCTGCAAAACTTTTAGTATATCAAGCTGCATGTGCAAAAGATGATCATCAAAAATTCACACATTTAGCTGCTATGGCAAAATTATTTGCTGCTAGAAATGCTACAGATGTAACAAATCGTTGTTTACAATTATTTGGTGGTTATGGATACACAAGTGATTATCCAATTGAAAGAATGATGCGTGATGCTAAGATAACAGAAATCTATGAAGGAACATCAGAAGTTCAAATGATGGTACTTTCAGGATGGATGCTTAGATAATATCATAAAAAACTAGTTAAAATGCCCTCACATTAGGCACATGAGAAAATAATAAATCAACCTGCATACTGATTTATTATTTTCAGATTGTGAATTAAACCTATTTAAATAAACTATATGAAAAAGACTAATTAAAATGCCCTCACATTAGGCACATGAGAAAATAATAAATCAACCTGCATACTGATTTATTATTTTTGGATTGTGAATTAAACCTATTTAAATAAACTATATAAAGATAACAAGTTTTCTACAATTGTAGGGAACTTGTTATTTTTTATGCCTTTATATAGATAAGCTAACTGTAAACTTTCAACACTAATTTAAAATACAGACTAAAATATACATATAGTTCGAAGTACGACCACAGAATAATTGGAAAACATTATCGATTTCCGTATGCATAAAAAATTGTAACATAGTTAATAATTTCTTTAACAAAACAATTATCTATATCGTAACAAATAAATATTTTTGTAGCCACAAGGGTCATAATATGGAGAATGGAATTTGAAAATGAGCTGCTAAAGATATTTAGCTTATGGTTGTTACACTTTGACTTGTCACACCCAAGGCGGGAGCATGTTTAAGTGACCACAACCGTGAGTTCACTATCTTCAGCGATATTTTTATAGCCATTCCAAGCAAACATATTTATTGATCTCTAGAGAAATTTTAAAAGGAAACTCGACTTACATACGTTCGCTGAGTAAGCGATTCACACCGAATCACAGATTCGGGTTCTCTGCTTAAAAGCCAAGGTCTTCTCCAATTAGTATAACCTTTATCTTTTTTGCGGGCCTGCTAGTTCTTGTTGTTACCATTTGCGAACAAATACAATCTGGGCTTAGACAGTCTCCACAGCTGCCATTTATATAGCATGGAGTCTTCATATCTTGAAAATGCTGCATATTTGATGGTGCAGCAATTGTTCTAGCTCTTTGAATTGCATCATCAAGAGTTTTCACAACTTTATTCATTCCAGCTACAACTATGACGCTTTTAGGTCCAAAAATCATGGCTGCTACACGATTCCCATTTCCATCGATATTAAATAGCTGACCGTCTTCGCTTATAGCATTGCTGCTCATTAAAAATGTATCACATAAAAGTGCTTTTCTCATAAGTTCTGTTCGTTCTTCAGGACTCTTTCCAGTATCTCTATCTATAACTTGATAGCATTTTTCTTTTACAAGTTCTTTTATGCCAATTTCAGTTAAGGTTTCAGAGCCACCCCAAGACACAACATGGTTTTCTGGAATCAAATCCAAAATTTGCTGAACTGCTTCGTCCTTAGTCTTGCAATAAAAAGCATCAAAATGACGCTTTTTCAAAGCCTCAATTACCTTTGTGCTTAACTTATCATAACGTTTTATTAATAAAGATTGTCTTGTCATTTTAAAGGTCCCCCTTAATTCATATATTTTATTTTATTCCTTGCGGAGAAAGTTAAATTGATATTTCTATAATATATTTATAACATAATCAACCAGTTTATATAAGAGCGCACTTTTCTGTAACATAGTATAAAAAATGATACTAAAAGATAAGTGAATATAATAATTTATTAGGAATATAATTAAGTAATGAAATCAAAGGAGATATGGATTTGAAGCTTGATTTAGATAAAAAAGATTTAATTTCTTTAGTTAAAGGAACGGACCCAAATTTAAATGTAATGGAGCATCCTAAAATAAGTTGTTGTGGAAATTATAGAGTGCAAAATAGTAGATGGGATTGGAATCAACATGTTTTTGAAAAGTATACTGATGAAGAAATATATGAAATATATAAGATATGCAAAAATAGTTGGGGTGAATAGATATCCAAATTTAAAGCTAGATTTATGTGGTACTTACCGAAATCATAAATATTTTGTTCCGAAAAGCTATGAAAATATCACTTAAAATTCTAAGTTGTAGGTTTCACCACTTTAGCATGCTCCTACTTTCAGTATGACAAGCTAAAGTGGAACAACCAACAACTAAGAATATTAGCAGCTCATTTTCAAATGTTTTCTCCATATTATGACCCTTGTGGTTACAAATATATTTATGATTTCTAGTGAAGATATGAACTTAAAGTTTTGAAAACTTTATAAACATATTTATCTAATAAGTCAAATTCTTAAATTGGGTATCTATAAGCGTGGAGGAATACACCTCTAAATATAACGTTAAGTAAATAAGTAGGTTTTGATTCTTGGAAGTCTCTGAAAATGCGGCGTTAACTTCGCGTAAAATGAACTTAGTATTGCAATCAAGAAGTTACTTTTTCATTTTAGGGGTAGAGTGAAAAAATACTTGACTTAGAGTCCACTCAAAGTAGTAGAATTTAGTTTGTAATAAGAAGTACTTAAATATTTAATTCAATTTATGAATGAGGGCATGAAAATTACAATTTAATTTACTATTTTAAAAGAGTTAAGGAGAAACGAAGAGATGGAAAAGAAAAAATTAGGATTTGGATTTATGCGTCTTCCGCTAAAAGATCAAGAAAATCAAGAAAGTATCGATTTTGAAATGTTAAATAAAATGGTAGATACTTTTTTGGAAAGGGGCTTTACTTATTTTGATACAGCGTATATGTATCATGCATTTAAGAGTGAAATTGCTTTGAGAGAATCTTTAGTAAAACGTCATAAGAGAGATAGTTTTACAGTAGCATCAAAACTACCAACTATGTTTTTGAAAAAAGAGGGAGATCAAGAAAGAATTTTTGACGAGCAATTAGAAAAATGCGGTGTGGATTATTTTGATTATTATCTCCTTCACAACTTAGGTGTATCAAATTATAAAAATGCTCAAAAGTTCGATAGCTTTGCATTTGTTCAAAAAAAGAAAGAAGAAGGAAGAGTAAAAAATATGGGCTTTTCTTTTCATGATAATGCAGATTTATTAGATGAAATCTTAACTGCTCATCCAGAAGTAGATTTTGTTCAATTACAAATTAATTATATTGATTGGGACAATGAAAGTATTCAATCTAGAAAATGCTATGAAGTTGCAAGAAAACATAATAAGCAAGTTGTTGTTATGGAACCAATTAAAGGCGGGACTCTTGCAAATGTACCAGAAGAAGCAGAGAAATTGTTTAAAGAATACCATAAAGATATGTCTGTGCCATCATGGGCAATAAGATTTGTAGCAAGTCATGAAGGAATAATGATGGTATTAAGTGGAATGTCAAATATGGAACAACTTCTTGATAATACAGGTTATATGCAGGATTTTGTGCCTTTAAATGATGAAGAAAAAGAAATTATTAAAAAAGCTACAGATATTATTAATAGTAGCATTGCAGTTCCATGTACTGCATGTCAGTATTGTGTAGATGGATGTCCAAAGAATATTCAAATACCAAAATATTTCTCTCTATATAATAACTATAAACAATTTGGACCTGGGATTTCACAGGTCTACTATAATAATTTAACTCAAGAGCATGGAAAGGCTTCTGATTGCATAGGATGTAAGCAATGTGAAGGACATTGTCCACAACATATAGAAATTACAAAATGCTTAAATGATGTAGCGGCTGTATTTGAATAAGAATTGGATTAAAATGAAATAAATTTTTAAGAGCCAAGCAAAAAACAATTTTAACTATTGTTTTTACTTGGCTCTTTATTTTATCTTTAATTGAGAGGATATTTAAAAAATATATAAAGAACTAAGCTCTATCAATGTCCTTAATTAGTCCTAAATGTTCTGGCTTCCATCCAAGTCTTTCTTGAGTTAAAGCATTGGATGCTGGAATATCTGCAGCAATAAGCTGCCCTAGAGCTCCAAAATGGTTAGTTGCCTCTTCTAGAGATATTGATTTGGTTGGTACACTAAGACGACGGCCGATAGCTTCTGCAATTTCGCGCATAGGTACACCTTCGTTAGCTACTGCATGAAATATTGATCCGGTTGATGCTTTTTCTAGTGCTAGTCTATAAAGTTTTGCAGCATCAAGTCTGTTAACAGCTGGCCAACGGCTAGAACCATCTCCTACATAAGCCGAGAAGCCTTTGCCATGGCTATCTGAATAAAGTGTACATTTAAGGATTCTTTTCTCTATTTAATTTTAATAGTTTCTTTATAAGGTAAATTTTGTATTGACTAATATTATTTGTAAGAATATAATAATATTAATGAATGACATCAGTCATTTGCAGGAGGATAAAAAATGGTTAGAGTAATTAAAGATCCAGAAGAGAGAAAAAATGATATATTAACAGCTGCAATGGAACTATTTAAAGAAAAAGGTTATGGGAAAACAGCTGTAAGTGACATTGTAAAAGCAGCTGGTATAGCTCAAGGAACTTTTTATATTTATTATAAAAATAAGGAAGATGTTTTTATATCAGTAATTGAAAATACAAGAGAAAAAATCATTCAACAGCTCATTGATGTACAAAAGAGAAATGATTTAAATGCAGTTGAGAAAATGAATTTAATCATAAAACATGAATTCGATATAAATCGTACAAAGGATGACTTGATTCTGCAGTTACACCTTGAAAAAAAATCAGGAATTCATTTGCAATTCATTATCAATACAATACACAAGCTTGTTCCAATTTATACTTCAGTTATTGAACAGGGAGTAAAAGAAGGATTATTTGATATCAAATATCCTAAAGAAGCTGCAGAATATATGTTAGTAGCTACTAAATTTTTGTTTGATCCAGGAATATTTAGCACCAATTTGGAAGAGTTACAGATAAAAGCTAAGGCAGCAGAAGATATAAGCGAAAGAATACTTGGATCTTCTAAAAATAGCTTAAAGTCGCCAAATATTATGCATTTATTGAAAGGAGAAATTTAATATGAAGGTAATTTTTAAAGACAATCAATTTTCATTTCAGATTTTGAGACTTCTTGGAGGTGCTACTTCTGGTAGCGCAGATATAGGTGAAGTTATTTCAACTGCTCAAAAAATCAAAGAAGGGGATTTTGAAAGCTGGTGTAAAGAGTGGACAGTACTTGCAAAAAGGATTGAAAATTTTGCTGAGGAATGTTATTCAAATGGGCATTTAACTAGTGCGAGACAGGCATATCTTAGAGCATCAAATTATTATAGAACCGCTGAATTTTATTTACATGAGAATCCAAATGACACAAGGATAAATGAACTATATAATAAAGGCATACATTGTTTTTCATATGTTATGAAGTTAAATAATCCTGTTATTGAGGCTGTTGAAATACCATATGAAAATACAAATCTTCCAGGTCACTTTTACCATACTGATAATAATCCAAGACCAACTTTAGTTCTAGTTAATGGGTATGATGGTACTAAAGAAGAATTTTATGGACTAGCGATGTCGGCACTTGAACGTGGGATGAACTTCTTTACTTTTGAAGGACCTGGACAGGGAGAAACAGTTCGTAAACAACATCTATTTTTTAGATATGACTATGAAAATGTCATATCTCCTGTTTTAGATTATCTTCTTTCAAGAAATGAAATAGATCCAAATGCAATAGTGTTGATGGGAGAAAGTTTTGGAGGATATTTGGCTCCTAGAGCAGCAGCTTTTGATAAACGTGTTGCTGCTTGTATTGCTAATGGAGGAGTATATGATTTTATGGGATTCAGGAGACCTTCTGATTTTTCAAGAGAAGAATTTTTTGCATACGTACGTAATAATCAAGAAGAAGTTAATGCTATTAATTATGAGGAAATGAAAAGGAATCCAGATATGAGATGGGCAATTTCACATGGAATGTACGTATCTGACGCAAAAACTCCTGCTGAATTCATTTTAAAAACTGAAAAATATTATCTTAAAGGAATAGCGGACAAAATTAAATGTCCTACACTTGTCATTGATACTGAAAATGAACACTTTTTTCCAGGACAAGCTAAAGCACTTTATCATGAACTAAAATGCAGAAAAGATTTTATGCTATTTACTAAAGATGAATGTGCTGAGGAACATTGTCAGGTTGGAGCTAAATTAATTGCAGGTGAACGCATTTTTAATTGGATTGAAGATACTATAAATAATCATATAAATGTCAGCTCATAATAAAGCGTGCTTATTTCAACTAAAAAACTATAAGGTATTAGCGCTTTATAGTTTTTTATACAATAAACAAACATTAAAAATTATATTTTCTGATACACTTAAAATATCAAGCATTGTTTTATAACCAGGAGCGGTACAAGCGTCGAAAATTCGATAAAGCAAGATCAAAGAGCGATTTAAGAATCATAAAATTTAACATAAGCTAGTGATATGTACTAATAATTGAATAGCTTTAAATAAACCACGTAGTTTAACTTGTATTACTTGCGAGTAAACTACGTGTTTTGTTTATGACATAGAACCTATAATGATATTCTTTATACAGCATAGAAGAACACCATCATATGAAATCTTATTTTCAAATAGCAAGAGATTTTTACAAAAGGAGGAAAAATTATTTGATTTTATTTAAAAAATAATGTTCAATTCCAATAAAACTTTTTAACAATGAAAAAAGTTAAAAAGTTAAGAAGTTACAAATAAAGAAATTTAACAATATAATAATTTATATTAAACAAGAACCGCATTGCTTTATGAAATGTAGTATCTTTAGATTATAAGAAATAATAGATTTTAAATGAATATACCTATATTTGTTTATCTATATACATAATATTGGAATTAATATTATAATTATTATATGACAATAGTGTAATCGAGCATACGATAATGTGCTTACACAAATGTGAATTTGGAAGAAAAAAATGGATGAGCTTCGTCTAGTATTTATATTGGGTTTCCCCCAATAACAAAACTATATGAATTTATTATATTTTGAGGATAAAAAACAGCTGAACCAACATTTTTAGAAGCTAATAAAAAATGAATTTTATTTTAATAAGAAGTTTCTTAATGAAGATAGTATTTTGGAATTCATAAACTTATATATATTCAGGGGGAATAATATGTGGGAAATATTTAAAGAGCCAAATAAGCGCAGTAAATATGTTAAGAAGATAGTTCAGATGTTAAATGACTCTGAGACTTTGTATTATTTAAATATGGCTACTGATAAGCGTAATAGATATGATAGAGAAGCTATGACGGATCTATTCTTTTTTAAGACTAAAATTCTTATTGTGATGATTACGTTAATAGCACTTTTAAATAAGTTAGGATTGCCTGATATTATTAAGTGGTATCATAATGGAGGAGAATTTCCAATAAAATCTGCTTTTTTAGTTGGTCTAAGTTTTGTAATAATTATTATTCATATTTTAAAGCTGGATGATTATTGCATTAATAATCTTATATACAATAACGAGATGAATAAGAAAAAGAAGAAAACAAATGAATTTATAAATACAATAAAGAAAGATCCTAAAAATATTTCTTATGCTTTTCTTAGAAGCACTGTAAAAGAAGCATTTTCTAAGGTAATTGAGTCATTGGAACGCATGAATTTTGAAATGTGCCAAAAATATATGAGTACCGAGTTTTATGATGGGCTGCAATCACAATGTAAAAGATACTCTTTTGAGAATATTGGAAGGATAATTGAAGAACTTGAATTTATAGAAGCAGAGCCAGTTGGACTTATTCATCATCATGATAGCTATAAAGATATAGTCTGGTTCGTCATTAAATATAATGCAAAGGATTATGTTGTAGATGAAACAGATGGAGAGATTCTCTTTGGAAATAATAAAGTTAAGGAGTTTGAACAATATTGGAAGTTTCAAAAAGCAGAGGAAAATACTTGGCTGCTAAGTGATGTGGTAGCAAAAGGAGAGCGTGATATAAAAAAATGCTTTAATATTGTTGAAGAGTTTTAATTTTGGCTACAATTTTAACACTCTATGTTTAAGAATAGGAATGATCAATGTAAAGTGAAAACTGTGCATAGTTTCTTTAGAAGTGGAAGAAATTATGCATAGTTTATTAAGTATAATGTTTTAGCTAAGTATGTCTGCGTTATATTAATTTTTTATATTCAAATAGTACGCCTTTTGTAACCATTGTCCAAAGTATATCGAATAATTCATCTATTTCAATTTCTTTATTGTCATACCAATGGATTATGGTTGATATTACTGCAGAAAAACAAAATTCACAAAGATACTCAGCGTGAATATTATCCTTGGGTAAGTTAAATGCATTAAAGGCAATTGGAATAATTGTCTTTTTTAGTTTGCCTTTAAATTCGGGGGCACCATTTTCACTGAGTAAAATTTTCAAATGTTCACTTTTGGCAAAGAAATATAGCTCAGAAGCTTTAGGTCTTAAACCTTTAATTAAGTGAGGAAACAATATTTTGCTTGCATTATCATGTATATAATGAAGTAAAATATTTTCTTCTTGTTCAAGTATATCACTTACACTTGTGAAATAAGCATAGAATGTACTTCGATTATAGCCGGCTACATCGGCTATTTCTTTTACTGTTATCTTATCTAATCTTTTCTTTTTTAAAATCTTCCAAAACGCCTCTATAATATTTCTTTTTGTTTGTTCGGTAATTTCAGGTTGTTTATTCATATTATCTCCTTCTTTCCAACACTTGGGTATCTTTTGTTGATTGATGAAAGTTTCATATCAGTTATAATTTAATTATACAACACCGTGTTGTGTGATTAAAGATGTAATTTGATTGAAAGATTGAAGATGCAATCAAGAAAATTTAAAAGGGGTGCTTTACAATGAAAATTAAGATGATAAAAAAGTTTTTACTGGTTATTGGAATAGTGGCTATTTGTTTTTTTGTTTTTAAGATAGTGAAAACAAATTCAAAGAAAGAGGAAACAGTTTTGCCACCTCCTATGGTAAAAACTCTAACGATCTCAACATCCAATAAGGATTCAGAATATGTTTATTCAGGAGTAGTCCAACCTCATTATAAAAGTCAACTGGCATTCCAAGTAGGAGGAAAGATTATTAAAAAAAATGTGTCAGTTGGAGATAATGTAGAACAAGGAGCAGTTCTAATGGAACTTGATTCTAGAGATATTGAACAAGCAGTAAAAAATTCTGAAGCGGCAGTTTCACTAGCAGAAGCCAAATATAAACTGGCTGAAGATAATTTGAAACGATATGAGCCACTTTATCAATCTAAATTTATATCTCAGGCAGAATATGATAATTATGTAAATGCTGATGAAACAGCAAAGGATGCATTAGAACAGGCCAATGCATTGCATACTCAAAGTTTGAATCAACTGGATTATTGTAAATTATGTGCTGATAAATCTGGAGTAATTAGCAGTGTTGACGCTGAAGAAGGACAAGTTGTCACACCTGGGCAGAAGATTATAACACTAGTTCAGAATAATCAATTAGAAGTAGAAATTAACGTTCCTGAAAATAGAATTGACCAATTAAAAAGTGCTAAAGAAATCAATATAAGCTTTTCGGCTTTATCAGATGTTAAATTGAAAGGCTCTTTAGGAGAAATTTCTCCAGTAGCTAATGATGCATCACGTACTTACAGAGTTAGAATAAATCTTATAGATCCACCTCCTAGCATAAAAATAGGAATGTCTTCTAGTGTGTCTATTAACGAAAATAACTCATCAAGTCAAATATGGATACCAATTGGAGCCGTATATCAGCCAGATTCATCTCCTGCTGTTTGGGTTGTTAAAGATAATGCAGTCACCCTGAAAAATATTACAGTAAAGGATTTCGGTAGTGATCAGGTTACAGTAAGTGATGGCTTAAGCGAAGGAGATGTAGTGGTGACAGCTGGCATTACCAAACTACGCGAAGGTCAGGACGTAAGAGTAGGGAGTGATAATTAATGAAGGGTTTCAATCTGACAGAGTGGTGTCTTAATAGAAAACAACTGGTTTATTTTTTAGCTATTACAATAATTGTGTCTGGGATTTTTGTTTATCCTAAACTTGGAAGAAATGAAGATCCTGAATTTACTATTCGTGAGATGTACATAACTGTCGTTTGGCCAGGTTCAACTGCAAGTCAGGTTGAAGAGCAGGTTACAGATAAAATAGAGAGAAGACTTCAAGATATACCTAATAAAGATTATATAAAAAGTTATTCCTTTGCTGGAAGATCAGTTATTTTCATTGATTTAAAAGATGACGTGGCTTCAGATAAAATTAGAGACACTTGGGTTGAAGTTCGTAATGACATTAATGATATGAAAGGTAATTTGCCATCTAATATAGTTGGTCCTAATTTCAATGATAGATATGATGATGTGTATGGTTGTGTTTATGCATTAACATCTGATGGTTATACTTATGAAGAAATGAGAGAAAAGGCAGAGAATATTCGTAGGACTTTATTAAATGTAAAAGATGTTAAAAAGGTTGACTTAATAGGTGTTCAAACAGAAAAAATATCTATTCAGATAGAAAATACTAAAATGGCGCAACTTGGTATTAGTCCGAATACAATCAGCAGTGCTCTACAGACACAGAATTCTGTTATACCATCTGGAATGATTCAGACATCAACAGATAATGTTTATCTTAGAGTAAGTGGAATGTTTGATAATGTTGATAATATCTCAAACTTACCAATCAAAGCAGGTAATCAAACCTTTCGTTTAGGAGATATAGCAAGTATTACACGAGGTTATTCTGATCCTCCAGATCCTAAAATGTTTTTTAATGGAAAGGAATCAATAGGAATTGCAGTTTCTATGGAAAAGGGAGGAAATGTTCTAAACTTAGGTAAAAATTTAGATAAAACACTAGATGAGATTAAAAACGATTTACCTCTTGGCTTAAATATAGATCAGGTAGCTAATCAGCCTGAGGCTGTTACAGATTCTATTAATAATTTCTTAGAAACTTTTGTTTTAGCGCTTGTTATTGTAATGGTAGTAAGTTTTGTAAGCTTAGGTTTCAGGACAGGATTAGTAGTTGCAATATCAATTCCACTGGTTATTGCAGGAGTGTTTGTTGGAATGTACTTTTTAGGGATTCCGCTTCATAAAGTATCACTTGGAGCTTTAATAATTGCACTTGGACTACTAGTTGATGATGCAATTATAGCAATTGAAATGATGTCAGTTAAACTTGAGGAAGGATGGGATAGGTTTAGAGCAGGTTGTTTCGCATTTACATCAACAGCTTTTCCTATGCTTACAGGTACATTGATCACTTGTTCTGCTTTTACACCAATAGGCTTTTCAAAGGGAAGTGCATCTGAATATACTGGAAGCGTGTTTACCGTAGTTACTATATCATTGCTTTTTTCATGGGTTGTTTCAGTTTGCTTTGTTCCAGTATTGGGTTTTGATTTGATAAAGATTAAGAATAATGAAAATAGAAAATCTGATGTATATGACACCAAGTTTTATAATAAATTTCGTGGCGTTTTAAATTGGTGCTTAAATCATAGAAAATTAGTAATAACAACAACAATAATATTGTTTTGTACTTCTGGTTATGCACTTTCACATTATGTTCAAAAAGAGTTCTTCCCAGCGGCAACAAGGCCTGAACTTTTAGTAGATATGACTTTACCTCAGGGTTCATCAATTAGTGCAACTCAAGAAGCTGCAGATAATCTATCAGAAGCTTTAAAAGGAAATAAAGACATTGTTAATTATTCTTATTATGTTGGGAGAGGTGCTCCACGATTTGTTTTATCTTTAGAGCCTGCATCGCAGAATAGCAATGTTGCACAGTTTGTTATATTGACGAAAGATATTGCAGCAAGAGAAAGGGTAAATAAGAATGTTCAGCAATTGCTTGATAGTGGGTTTGAAAATGTTCAAAGTCACATAAAGGTTATTCAAAATGGTCCTCCTAGTAATTATCCTGTCATGTTTAGAGTTACAGGTTATGATAATGACAAAGTACGTGAAATTGCAGGAAAAGTACGAGATGCCATGGCCTCTAATCAGAAATTATACAATATTAATTTCGACTGGTTTGAAAAAACAAAAGCAATGTTTATTGAAGTGGACCAGGATAAAGCTAGGGCACTTGGTTTAGACAGTCAACAAATTTCATTATTCTTGCAAGGACAATTATCTGGCACTACAGTATCTCAATTTAGACAAGATGATAAGACGGTAGATATAGTAGTTAAAATGGATCCAGTTAATATTAATGATCTTGGTTATATAAAGAATATAAATATTCCAATACCAAGCGGTGGTTTTATACCAATGGATCAAATTGCTAAAATAAATTATAATGCTGAAGATGGCTATATAGTAAGAAGAGATTTAAAACCTACTATAACAGTCCAAGCAGAAGTATTACCGGGCATAACAGGAAATGATGCAGAAACCAATATATACAATCAGCTTGAAGATTTACGAAAGACCCTCCCTTCAGGATACAGCATAGATATGGGGGGAGCTCTTGAAAGAAGTAATAAAGGATTGGCTCAGGTTAGAGATGTTGTTCCTATTATGATAGTTTTAATGGTAATTCTCTTAATGCTTCAACTCCAAAACGTACCAAAGATGATAATGACCTTACTTACAGCACCACTTGGAATAATTGGGGTAACATTAGCTTTACTTATGCTTAACAGTCCAATGGGGTTTGTCGTAGTGTTAGGTATTTTAGCACTAATGGGTATAATCATAAGAAATTCTGTCATCTTGGTTGATCAAATTGCAAATCATATCAAGACTGGAGAATCTATCCGTGAAGCCATTATAGATTCAACTATCTTAAGATTTAGGCCAATTATCTTAACCGCTGTAGCTGCAATTTTAGGGATGTTACCATTAATTAAAAATACTTTTTGGGGCCCTATGGCAGTGGCAATGAGTGGAGGACTATTTGTCGCAACTATCTTAACCTTGTTTGTACTTCCAGTTATTTATGCTTCTTGGTACAAAGTAGACAAAAAGCCTGAAAATAAAATTATTCTAGAGAATAAAGAAGTAGAACTACAGGAGGAGGAAATTATTAATGAAGGCGAGAATGAATAATTTGTATTAAATATATAGATAACCAAACTAAGACCTGAACTTATGTGTATGCCTCATCGAAATGAATAACATACTTTTGTTCCAGTTTCTAGGTAATTCTGATGGGTGATTCTAAGGCTATAAAGTTGCACCCAAAGTGCTAGCCTCAAAGAACAAGCTTTGAACTAGCAAATTTGGAACAACTTATAGCCAAAGAATCACATCCATCAAAATTACCAATGAAACATTCCACAAAAGTATATTACTCATTTCTAGTTGGGAAATACTTCATAGTCTACGTATAGTTTATGATTGTGTTATCTATATAGGGTTCCTCAATGAGAAGTGAACTTATGTGTATCCAATTTCTCTGTTTGGGATATTTCTAATTTTAAATATTTAACTCATTAATGAGTGCTTCTGGGCAAGCTATAGACATGAAAAAATTGAGTACAAGAAATATGAAAGAGTAACAAATCAAATTATTAATTAAGTGGGTGAATAATAATGAATAAGAAGATAAATAAAGTAATTGCAGCTGGGATTACAGTTAGCATGATTAATGGAGGGATTATTCCTGCTTTTGCAGCTGAAAATGCGAAAGCGGTGACAGATAAAAGTAATTCTATTGTATTAAATTCAAGTACATCAGGTGAAAATACAAATACTTTAGGCGGACAAACTACTAAAACAAAGAAATTTATCACTTTAGATGAGCTTATAAAATCTGCTGTTGATAACAGTGATAAGTTAGCATTGAAAGAAAAAGAATTAAAACTGTATGATGATAAGTTGGATCTTCAGGATGAAAAAGATGATTTCTCCGATGATAACAATTTAAAGACCGGCAATGATACAGTAGATGATTTTCCAGCTGATAAGCTTAAACTTCAAAAGAAACAAACTGCTCAGTCTGAAGCTTTTTTGCAGGATCAAATAACAAATGATGTTACAAAGAGATATAATGCAATCATATTAAAAAAGATTGATATAGACAAATTGAAAACAGGTTTAGAAATCAAAAATAATGATTTAGATGCTTTAAAAATGAAAGTTTCAGTGGGGCTTGCGATTCCTAATCAGTTGGATGACAAGCAGATTGAACTGAATAAGGCACAAGATGAGATAAAGGCTAAAGAAAACTCATTAAAAAATAATTTAGATTATTTAGGAGTATTAACAAATCTAAATTTATCAGATTATACATTGGATTCAAGTATTAGTTATGAAATATTAAAAATAGATGGCTCGCTAAATGAATATTTAGATGATAAAATAGATAGTTATTTAAAGTATAATGATGAAATTATTAAACTTACTGATGATTATATGCATGGGTTAAGAGAAGAGGATATGAATAAACTTAGTTACTATGAAAATAAAGTAGTGAAGGTTAATAAAAATGATTATTATGAGATTGATGGTGATGGCAACAAAACTTTTAATACTCAGGAATATTGTTTAGCCATTGTTAGCTATGTGCAGCAATACTTAAATGCATTTAATAATTATCAGTCCTATTTAGAAGGTAGATACAGTTTAGCAGAAGCTAAGGTTAAATTAGATGACTCAAAGAAAAGTCTTAAAAATGTCTTAAAAGAGAATTATTCAACATTGTGTGACTTAGAAAATCAGATAAAAAGATTAAAAGAACAGATTATATCTAATAATACAAAGCTTAGGTCTCTAAAAGCAAAAGTAGATTTAGGAATAATAACTGAAAATGACTTCAAAGCTGAACTTTTAAAGAGTAAGGATTTAGATAATTCACTAATGAATCTTATCAATACTTATAATATATTAAAAAATAGTATTGAAAAACCTTGGGTACTTAGCAGTAACTAATAGTAGTGGCGGTACTTTGAATTATATAGATAAACAATATATAGCTTAGACTTATGCAATAACCCGCCGAAAGTCGAAACATTGTTATTTCACAGGACTATGAAAATTTCGCTGAAATTGCTAAATTGCAGGTTGCACAACTAATGCTTGCTCCCAATTTAATTGTGACAAGCATTAGTTGAACAACCTACAATTAAGAGCTTTTAACAGCTCATTTTCAATGCCTGCTGCATAAAAATGTTTCTACTTTCTAGTATGGTATTTATTGCAAAGTATAAATCAAATTCTTAATTTGTTTATCTATATATGGAAATGTAACTAAATAACATAGGATTAGTTTAGAAAGTAGTTGGAATAACTTAAAAAATAATAGGTTATTCCAGCTTTTTTTCTTGTTTTAGTAATATATAGATATCTATATATTTTAATCTTTGTGAATTATACTAGAAATTAGATACAAATTTGTTCCTGTTTTGCTTGTCACGAGCTTGCTCGGGAACATGCTGAAATGGTGCAACTTATGATGTTAGAAAGCCTCAGCATATTCTCAGTAACCGAAACAACAGAGTACCTTTACTTTCGGTAAGTTATTGCACAAGTCTAAGTTTTGTTTTGGATATCTATATGCTGAAATTCTTGCAATATATTACGGAAAATAACCAAGTTAATAAATTGTAATATTTTTGTTACAAATAATTAATTATTTTAAACTAAAATATTAATATGGCTTATGGAGGTGTTGGTTTTTGCACGAAATGAAAAAAATATTTTGGCGATTATTGTTATATGATACAATTTTCTTATATAATGAGGTATAATTTTTAGTAGTTAAATGATAATTGTGGAAAGATATTATATATGTTGCAATTCACAATGCACAGTTCACAGCTTATAATTACGGCTAAAATTTTTGTGATATTTTTAGAATTATGATGAAGAATTATTTTGCAATAAATATATTAGGAAATACGAGGGGATAAGGAAATGAGAAACAATTACAGATATAGCAGATATAATAGAAATGTTCGCATAAGAAGAAAGAGAATATTGATTTTAACTATTATAATTGTGGCATTAGGAGGTTTGGCTGCCTCTATAATAGATGATAAATTTTTTTCAAAGAATAAAAATGTACAAGCACTTGCATCTAATGAGGCTGTTGAGTCAAATCAAGATGATGAAGCTAATAAAACCAAAGAAGATGATACAAACGCTGAAGTACAAAGTGATTCTAATGTTGATGATGTTGCATCTGTAGAGAAATTTTTAATGAAAATGAAAAAAAGAGGATTAAAATTATTTTTAGCGTCATTAATGTGTTGCACTCTTGCACTTTCTGTTGTAAACGTAAACGCATATGCAGCAGCAACAGACTATTGGCAAAATTGGACAGACGGTGGTGGAACAGTAAACGCAGTTAATGGATCTGGCGGTAATTATAGCGTTAATTGGAGTAACTGCGGCAACTTTGTTGTTGGTAAAGGCTGGAATGCTGGATCATACACTAGAGTAATAAACTATAATGCTGGTCAATTTGCACCTTCAGGTAATGGTTATTTATCATTATATGGATGGACAAGGAACTCACTTATAGAATATTACGTTGTTGATGACTGGGGAACTTATAGGCCGACTGGAAATTACAAGGGTACTGTAACTAGTGATGGAGGCACATACGATATATATACTGCTACTAGAACTAATGCACCTTCTATCGATGGAGTTACAACTTTCCAACAGTTCTGGAGTGTTAGACAATCTAAGAGATCAATTGGTACTAATAATACCATTACTATGAAAAATCACGCTGATGCATGGGGAAGTAAAGGAATGGCTTTAGGTTCTAGTTGGGCTTATCAGATGATAGCAACAGAAGGATATCAAAGTAGTGGAAGTGCTAATGTAACAGTATGGGAATAGAACTTAACAATGTAGTTTTGAAAATTTTTTGTTATTTATTTAAGCTTTAATTTATAAGGTTTTGATTCTCAGTATTTTATAAATTATATGAAGTTAGGTTATGATAAATTAAGAAGAATAGCAGAAAATAAAAATATATGATAAAATACCTTTGAAAGTATTTCGTAATATTTTCAAAGGTATTTAAATCTAATTTTAATAAGAGGATAGAAGAAAAGATGGAAAAAAAAATAAGAATAGTTAGTCCTGTTTATCAGCAAATTGCCACAGATATTGCCTCGAAAATAGCAAGTGGACATTATCAAGTTGGTGAAAAAATATATGCGCGTTCTGTACTTGCAAGTCAATATGGAGTTTCAGCAGAAACGGCTAGAAGAGCTATAGCAATACTTGCAGATGTGGATATTGTAGATGCCAATAAGGGCAGTGGTGTAATAATAAAATCAACTGAAAATGCTATGAAATTTATCAAGCAGTATAATGATGTTAAGACGGTTAATGATTTAAGAAATGATATATTAGATAAATTAGAAGGGCAGAAAAAAGAAAATGATCTATTAAGAGAACAAATAATTGATTTGTTAGATAGAACTGATAGATTTAAGTCTATAAATCCATTCATACCATTTGAAATACGTATAACTAAGGAAACCCCATACATAGATAAAAATGTAGCTGAAATTAATTTTTGGCATAATACCTCTGCAACAATTGTATGTATCAAAAGAAATGGATGCCTAGAAATGTCGCCAGGACCATATGCTGTGTTACGTGATAATGATATTTTTTATTTTGTCGGTGATGAAAGCTGCTATGAGAGAGTAAATAAATTCTTATATCCATAATATATCTCTGAATTAATTTGTAACGGGTAATATATTAACCATTTAGATTATAAAAATGGTTAATATATTACCCGTTATAATTTTAGCGTGAAAAATCTTAATCCAAATCAAAATTAAATATATAACAGCTCACTTCCAATGCTTATTGAATGTTATGATTCAAGAGTTTATCGATATTTATCTAATTTCGCTCTTTGTAGTATCTCAGATTTTCAACGTGAAGCTCTATAACACAAAAAGCAAAAAAGTTCAAATTTGACAAAAGTAACAACCTTATATTACAATTAAGTTGTTACTAAAACTATAAAAAGTAACAACTTGTATATGGAAATAAAGTTGTTAACGGGAAGGGAGTGGAATTTTTGATAGAATTTAAAAATGTTCGCAAAGATTTTAAAAACAAAACAATACTCAAGGATATTACACTAAAGATAAATAGAGGAGAGCTTGTTGCTATTATAGGATCAAGTGGATGTGGAAAGACCACAACCTTAAAAATGATAAATAGGCTAATTAAGCCAACAGCAGGTAAGATTTTTATTAATGGAGAAGATATTGCATCAAAAGATGTGATAAAACTTAGACGAAATATTGGATATGTAATACAGCAGACAGGATTGTTTCCGCATCTTACAATTAGAGAAAATATTGAGATGATTCCTAAAGTTGAAAAGTTAAACAAAGCAAGTATAAAAAAAAGAACTCTTGAACTTATGGATATGGTTGGATTAAATAGTAATGACTTTTTAGATAGATATCCAACAGAACTTAGTGGTGGGCAGCAGCAGAGAGTAGGAGTTGCAAGAGCCTTTGCTACTAATCCAGAAATAATTTTAATGGACGAGCCTTTTAGTGCATTAGATCCAATTACTAGAGTTCAGCTTCAAGAAGAGTTAATTGATTTACAAAGTAAATTAAAAAGAACTATTGTGTTTGTAACTCATGATATGGATGAAGCAATAAAAATAGCAGATAAGATTTGTATAATGAATAAAGGTGAGATTGTGCAATATGATACGCCTGAAAATATACTTAAAAATCCTATAAACGATTTTGTAAGTGAATTTATAGGAAAGAATAGAATATGGTCTTCACCAGAATTTATAAGAGCTAAGGATATAATGATTGACCATCCTGTTGTTTGTTTTAAAAATGCATCACTTTTAAGATGTATTGAAAAAATGAGAAGTTCAAAAGTTGATAGTTTAATGGTTATAGATAGAGAAAGTTATCTTTTAGGAATTATTACAGCAAAGCAGATTCAAAATAAAACTGATAGAAATATTCCTGTAGAAGAGATAATGAATAAAAAATTTATAAGCGTACAACCTGATGATTCAATTATAGACATTCTTGAACTTGTAAAGGAACATAAAATAGGACAAGTACCTGTTCTTGATGACTTTGGAGTTTTAAAAGGTATAATTACCAAAAGTAGCTTGGTAACAACTCTAAGCAGTCAGTTTTTAGATATGGAAGAGGTGAATTAGTATGAACGAATTTTTAAATTATATATTTACATCAAAAGATCAGATAATTACATTGCTGCTTGAACACATTAAGCTTACAGCATTATCAGTTGGGATAGCTATAATAATTGGTATGCCATTAGGAATTCTTACAAGCTATGTGAAAAAGCTAAACAAGCCAATCTTAGGAATAGCTAGTGTTGTACAAGCAATTCCAAGCATGGCACTGCTAGGATTTGCAATACCGTTTTTAGGGATTGGTACACCGCCAGCGATTGTAATGGTAGTACTATACTCATTATTGCCAATTATAAAAAATACAACAACAGGGATTGATAGTATAAATTCAGACATGCTAGAGGCTTCAAAGGGAATCGGACTTACTAAATTTCAAGTTTTAGTTAAAGTTCAAATTCCATTAGCACTACCAGTAATAATGTCAGGAATAAGAATTTCAGCAGTTACAGCAGTAGGACTTATGACTATGGCAGCATTTATTGGTGGTGGTGGTCTAGGATATTTAGTCTTTTCTGGTATAAGAACTGTTAACAATTATCAAATTTTAGCAGGAGCAATACCTGCATGTATATTAGCCTTATTAGTAGATGGGTTATTTAGTATTGTAGAAAAACTTGTTACGCCAATCAGTTTGCAAAAAGCTAATAACAAATCCAAAGAAGCAAAAATAAGAGCTAGAAAAATACAAAAGGGTATATTAGCAGCCACTGCATGTGTACTTATTGGGATTTTTGCAGTAAGTGGATTATCTAAAAAGATTTCTAATAAAAAAGTTATTACAATTGGAAGCAAGGACTTCACTGAACAAGAGATTTTAGGAAATATATTATCAGAGCTTATCGAAAGAAAAACAGATATTTCAGTTAATCGTAAATTTGCATTAGGCGGTACTCAGGTTATATTTTCAGCCATGCAAAATGGAGATGTTGATATGTCTGTAGATTATACGGGTACAGCGTACGGAGATGAATTAAAATATAAACCAATATCAGATGTAGAAGAAGTTTATAATACAGTAAAAAAAGATTTTAAAGATAAGTATAATATAGAAGTATTAAAACAGATGGGATTTAATAATACCTATACACTTGCTGTAACGAAAGAAACTGCTAAAAAATATAATCTCAAAACAATAAGTGATTTATCTAAAGTTTCAAATGACATTACTGCAACTACAACCTTAGAGTTCTTGAATAGGGAAGATGGATTAGTAGGTTTAGCTAAAAAATATAATTTGAATTTTAAGAATACTGTAGGCATAGATGGTAGTCCTAGGTATGCGGCATTAATGAATAAAGAAAGTGATGTTATAGATGCATTTTCAACAGATGGATTATTAAAGAAATATGACTTAAGCGTTTTAAAAGATGATAAAAACTTCTTCCCTCCATATTATGCGGTTCCAGTTGTACGAGCTGAGACATTAAAGAAATATCCTGAAATACAACCGCTTGTAGAGGGAGTAGGAGATTTACTTAATAATGATGTAATGAGCGAATTAAACTATGAAGTAGATGAATTAAAAAAAGATCCTAAAGATGTTGCTGTAGATTTTCTAGAAAAGAATGGATTAATCTAATTAAAGCAAAAAAAATTAAAGGTAGATTACGATGCTAATGCAAAGTAATCTGCCTTTTTCTATTTAAATATAGTTTTTCAGCTTCCTTTAATGTGCTTTTCTTAAATGTAATTTTATCGTTAGGTTTTAGCTGAACTATTTTTTGTATGTCTACAGATGCAACATGAGCAATCTTCGGATATCCCCCAGCTGTCTGTCTATCAGCTAAGAGAATAATTGGATTGCCATCTGGAGGGATTAATAAGCTATTCCCTCTTAAAAATAATACTTATATTAAGTTTTTTATTAACATCTGTAAGTTAAAAAGAATAAATATAAAAAAATCCCAGGCGACTGTGGAGCCGTAGATTTTTTTTACGCATCTGCCTTTCCGAACGCATGTGAGGAAAATCTGGCAGGCGAATAAGATTTCTTTTTTATTCTTTTTCTATACAAAAACTAATTAAATAGCCTTCTTCATAAGTTATCCACAGATTCTATTACATTATAAATTCCCATATGTGTTGATTAACCAAAAAATAGAAGTGAAAATATATAAAAAATGAGGTCATTCTGTAGTAATATTAAAGTGCGAACCAAAATAATACTTAAGGAGAATGCCCTCATGAAAAATACTACCACTATATTTGATATATTTCAAACATTTTTAAGTGAAAAGGAAGTTGAAAAATTTAGTGAAATTTTAGAATATGTTGATACTGCAAGAAAATTCACATTATATGATTTAATAAAATTCTTTATTGCAGCAGCTACGAATGAATATAAGAGTTATAGGGATGGCGTTGAGCATATGGAATCAGTAGGGCTAACACCAGTTGATTATTCAACTATTTCTAAAAAAGCCTCTAAGGTAGATTACAAAATTTCTAAAACTTTATTTGAGATTATTGTTTCTAAATGTAATCGTAGAATGCGAAGAATTCTAAATTTGCCAAAACAATTAATAGCAATTGATTCAACTACCGTGACCGTAGGTGAAAACCGTCTTAAATGGGCAAAATTTAATGGGAAGAAATCTGGAATAAAACTTCATATATCTTTAAATATTAATGACTTTACACCACAAAAAGTTATTGAAACTATTGCTAAAAAGCATGATGGACCGATAGGTGAAGGTTTAATAGATGTACACTCTATTTTAGTTGAAGATAGGGCTTATGAAAATCATGAGAGATTTGATATGTTTAAAGAAATAAAACAATCTTTTGTTATAAGAATAAAAAATAATACAATACTTTCAAAACCAAAGAAATTGAGAAGTTTAGGAGTAGTAGAAAATTCTTCTGTAATTCGAGATGTTACATGTTATTTAGGAAAAGAGACTAAAAAAACTCAAAATAGATTTAGAGTAGTTGAATTTACTGATTATTATGGTAAATCAGTAAAAGTGTGCACTGACCTAATGAACATTACTCCAGAAAAAATAGCAGAAATATACAAGGAACGTTGGAAAATTGAAACCTTCTTTAAATTTATAAAACAAAACTTGAATGTAAAAAGAATATTTGGAACAACTGAAAATGCTGTCTATAATCAACTTTTCATATCATTGATAGCTTATGTTTTGCTTCAATTTACTTATGTTGAAACGACTAAAAATTTAAAATATGTTAAATTATCACTAATTCAATTTGTAAGAAAATTGCTTAAAAAAAGTCTTAAGGTCGAAGTCTATATATCTATTAACTTATTTTTGAAAAATATCAAAAATAAGTTAATAATTTAAAGTAAAAATTTGGTTAATCAACACTTGTGATAAATTCCTATAGAATAAAAAAAGAGCCATTTTAATAAATGACTCCATTGTCTTGCTATTTGATTATAATCTTACATAAAAAAATAAATTTTTTCAAGAATTTATTTAAGATTAAACATATTTACCAAAACAATTTTATCATTATTCTAAATATCATTCAAACAAATTTTTTGTTGCACAACTACAACAAAACAGTTGTTAAATAAATTAGTTGATTTTCCTCATTTTATCACAACCATTTTATTGTAATTAAATAGGAAAAAAGTTGTTGGAAAAATATTTTTAATTGAAGTATGATGTTTGAGAAAATATTAATGCATTAAGCATAATACTAAAATATATAGATTAGAGGATGTTTACTATGGGGACAGAAAAAAATGAAAAAGTTCAATTAAATACAGCACAGCTGTTAGTTAAATGCTTGGAAGCAGAAGGAGTAGAATATATTTTTGGAATTCCAGGAGAGGAAAACTTAGAAGTAATGAATGCTATTGAAGGGTCAAGTATTAAGTTTATTACGACTCGTCATGAACAAGGGGCTGCATTTATGGCTGATTTATATGGACGGTTAACAGGTAAAGCAGGAGTATGCTTATCAACACTTGGTCCAGGGGCAACTAATTTAGTAACAGGAGTAGCAGATGCACATAGCGATGGTGCCCCTGTAGTTGCAATTACTGGACAGGTTGGAACTGAAAGAATGCATATAACATCGCATCAATTTTTAGATCTTTGTAAAATGTTTGAACCAATTACTAAGAGAAGTAAGCAAATTGTTAGACCAGATACAGTAAATGAAATTGTAAGAATCGCTTTCAAATATGCTGAAAGCGAAAAACCTGGAGCCTGTCATATCGATTTACCTGTAAATATTTCAAAGATGCCTGTAAGTATTTGTGAAAAACCATTAGAAAAGAAAATTCCACCAAAAGAATATGCAGCCTTAGCATCAATAGAGGAAGCTGCAAGTGAGATATTTAAAGCAAGAAATCCAGTTATATTAGCTGGAAGTGGAGCTATTCGGAATAATGCTGCAAAAGCAGTTACAGAATTCGCAAGTAATTTAAAGATTCCAGTAATAAATACTATGATGGCAAAAGGAATAATTCCTTTTGATAATATATATTCAATGTGGACAATAGGAATTCCGCAGAAAGATTATGTAAATAAAGTTATTGAGGATGCTGATTTAGTAGTCACAATTGGTTATGATATCGTAGAATATGCACCAGCAAAATGGAATGTAAATGGAGATACTAAGATTGTTCATGTTGATACAAGACCATCACACATCAATAAGCTTTACCAGCCAATAGTTGAAGTAGTTGGTGATATTTCAGATGCTTTATATAATATAATGAGAAGAACATCTAGAAAAGAAGAGCCAGTTGATGCACTAAAAATCAAAGAAAAAATGGTTAATGAACATCAAATCTATGCAGAAGATGAAAGTTTTCCAATGAAACCTCAGAAAATCTTAAGTGATGTCAGAAAAGTAATGGGACCCCATGATATTGTGGTTTCAGATGTTGGTGCGCATAAGATGTGGATTGCAAGGCATTATAATTGCTATGAGCCAAACACCTGTATAATTTCTAATGGTTTTGCAACAATGGGAATAGGAGTTCCAGGTGCAATTGCAGCAAAATTAATAAATCCTAGTAAGAAAGTTTTAGCAATTGTTGGTGATGGCGGTTTTATGATGAATAATCAGGAAATAGAAACAGCACTTCGTATAGGTACTCCGATTGTCGTTTTAATTTTTAACGATAGAAATTACGGGTTAATAAAATGGAAACAAGAGGATCAGTACGGTAAGAGCTGCTATGTAGAATTCACAAATCCAGATTTTGTTAAAATGGCCGAAAGTATGTATGCAAAAGGATATAGAGTGGAAAAATCAGAAAACTTAATACCAATTTTAGAGGAAGCCTTTAAGCAAGATGTGCCAGTAATTATTGATTGTCAGGTTGATTATAGAGAAAATACAAAGTTAACAAAGCATTTAGCAGAAGTATATAAGAATCTTTAAGCAAAAAATATGATTAAGAGATGATATTTAAAACGAGGCGCTAGAGAACGAAAGGCTAATTGTTAAAACAGAAATTTGTTTATTTAAAATATATAAGGAACTTATTTATAAATTTAAATCTCTACCGGAGGATACTGAATTAAATAAATTTATAGGGAAAACTCTGGATTGCAAGGAAAAAGAAGTATATGATAAAATAGAAGAATAATTAAACGTGCTAATTCCTAGAAAAGCTTTAAGAGATAGAATATTCTAGAATATGAGCTAATATAGTTAAAGATAGTATAGTAGGAAAGTAAAGACGTTTGATGATAAGTAATTATGTAGAATTAGCAATAGAAACAGATATGAAATATATTTATATTAAATACAAGGTAGAGTAGTGTTACGTTATGATGAATTTTCTTAATTTAGAGTATTTTTTAACAGCAGCAGAAGAGCTGAATTTTACAAAAGCGGCAAAAAAATTGTTTATTTCTCAACAGTCATTAAGTTCTCATATTTCAAAATTGGAGAATGATTTGGGGGTTGAATTATTTAATCGTACAGTGCCATTAACATTGACACCAGCGGGGAAAAGTTTAGTGAAAAATGCCTTAAGAATTTTGGATTTAAAAGAGCAGTCAGTAAAGGAATTGGCAGATATTAAAGATTTCAAACGTGGAGATTTGTTTATTGGAGCTTCACATACAAGAGGACGAGCCTTTTT
Organism: Clostridium sp. MF28; assembly: GCF_002969175.1. Classification (NCBI taxonomy): domain Bacteria; kingdom Bacillati; phylum Bacillota; class Clostridia; order Eubacteriales; family Clostridiaceae; genus Clostridium; species Clostridium sp. MF28. Next base: position 568,199 of record NZ_CP014331.1, on the reverse strand, counting down.
GCCAGAAATTCTTCCTTATTATAATGAAAAGTTTCCTAATATTAATTTACATTTACTTGAAGGAAACTCAAAGGAACTAGATGCAGCTTTATTAAAAGGTGACGTAGATTTAATAATAGGAATGTTACCTTTTAATGTTGAGAATGTAGAGATGGTTCCACTTTGTAATGAAGAAGTTCTTATGGTTGTTCCAGATAATATATTAGTTAAATATTTTCCTAATAATTATATGGAAGTAAAACAAAAACTTGAAAAAGATATGGATATTACATTACTAAAAGATTGCCCATTTCTAATGGTTAATGCTAAAAATAGAGTTAGAATTATTGCAGATGAAATGTTTAATGAAAAAGAAATAAAACCTAATATTATATTGGAGACAGAAAGCATTGAAACAGTGCTGGCACTTTCAGTTAAAGGAATGGGAATTACTTTTTATCCCAAAACCTTAATGAATAATAAAGATTTAATATTCGATAAGAATACAATTACTGGAGTTAATCTCTATCATCTGAAGTATAACAAAACTCATGGTACATTAGCTATTGGATACCAAAAAAATCGGTATGTATCTCAAGCTTTAAAAGAATTTATTGAGCTTGCAAAAGATAAGTACGGAAATATAGAATAATAGCATAAGTTATTAATTAGCGTTCTAGTTCTATAAGGTGTTAAACACTTTTAGTAAACTAGAACGCTTTTATTAATAAAGGGTAAAAGGAATAAGATAAAGGAGCTGCTTACTTTTTGCTTTGGAATTTAACTATTTAGTAATTTCAAACTTAAGTAAAATATATTCCATAACTAAAACTTCCTAGAAGTTAAAGTGATGTTCTTTTAATTGAAGAACCTAAATGGATAAACATATAGGTTTAAAGATTAAATTAACTTGAGCTTTTTTAGCCTTGCACAATAGATGAAGTTTCATTTAAGAAATAAGATCTTGTTTTAGCAGATAGAATTCCTGTCTATTTATCAGTTGTATCCAATTTGTCAATCAACATATCTCCATATCTAACCATTTCATCAATACTTAGAGGCATATTATTTTCAAGCCACCAAATGGCTAAACTAACCATTGAAGAAGAATAAAATTCTGAAAGAATTGGTGCAGGGATTAAAAATATTAGTCCATTAGCTTCGTCACTTTCCAATCTAGATTTTGTACGTCCAACTACTATTTTTTGAAGCACTTTTATTGTGGAACCATTATTTAATAGGCCGACTGAATACATTTTTATATTTTCTTGCATATGTTCTAATAGAAGTCTAAATAAATTTACATAGTATTGCCTTGGATTATCAACTGGAGTCTGTTCAGTGCTTTTTTCTTCGAAATTTTGGACTAATTGACTAATTAAAGAATCAAGCAAATGATATTTATCTTCAAAATGTTTATAAAATGTAGTTCGATGGACCATTGCCTTCTCACAGATATCAGTAATAGTGATATTATCGAAGCTTTTTTCAGAAAGTAAAAGTGTTAAAGCATCAAATAATAGTTTATATGTCCTTCTTATTCTTAAATCAAGAGTTTTATTATTAGTCATAAGTTCCTCCTAAGGAAATAATCTACACATATGTAATTGTGCAGATTAACTATATAGATTAAGGTTATTGTTTCTTGATAACCCTCATACAACAGTATATAGTATTTGTTGTACACCTGTAAAGTTTGTATACATGTGTAGATTATAAAACTATATTTAAATATTTAAATATTTAAATAATGGAGAGGTGGATATTAATGAGACGAAATATAAAAAATCTGATTGCTGTTGGAATTTTAGTAAGTATCATAAATAGTAGCACTGCACCAGTATTTGCAACAGAATCTACATCTACCGAAAGTGAAAATATCTCAAGACAAGCGCAAAATCATACTAATAGGGTGGAAAACGTAAGCGTTGGACAAGGTATACATGATGATGTAGATAAGAGAGTTCTAAAACTAACTGATGCAATAAATGCGGCAATAAGTAATAGTGATAAGTTTGCTTTAAAATCGAAACAAATAACCTATTATCGAAATAAAGAGGATCTTCAAGAAAAAAGCACTGATTTTAATAAATCCTTAGCAGGAGATAATTACTCCAGTGATGTATATGATTATCCTTACGATAAACTTGAATTGCAGGAAAAGCAGACAAAACAATCAAGAGATTTCATGGAAGATCAAATATCGAGTGATATTACCAATAAATATAATGATATGGTTTTAAAGCAAATTGATATAGATAAATCAAAAAGAAACTTGGAATTAAAGAAAAATGATTTAACTTATTTAAAAGGAAAGCTGTCGCTCGGAATGGCAACAGAGAATCAAGTTACTGATACTGAGGTTGAATTAAAATCATTACAAGATGATATAACAGCAAAGGAAAATGCTTTAAGTGATGCTAAAGATTATTTCAAAGTGTTAACTGATTTAGATTTAAAGAATACTTACATATTTGATTATGATGTGGATTATGGAAAATTTAAAATAGATGACTCAGTTGAGGAATATATAGATGATAAGCTTAACAGTTATTTTGAATATGATGATAAAATATTAGATTTAACTAAGGACTATCTGAAAGATTTGAAGGACGAAGGAATAAAAGACATTATGAATAAAGATATACCAATAGCACCTAAACAATCCGATTATATTACAACTGATGCTAATGGTAATACTACATTAGATTCTGGTGGGCTTGCTTTGGCGTCAATAGCATATGAACAAAAGGAATTAAAGTATTATACAGATCTTAAGAATTATGAAGCTTATCTAGATGGTAAATACAGTTACGATGAATCAAAAGTTAAGTTAGATGATACGAAAAAGAGTCTTAAAAATATATTAAAACAAAATTACTCAACATTACTTGATATAGAAAATAAAATAGATAACTTAAAAGAACAGATTAATTCAACAAATACTAAACTTAAATTTGCAAAAGCTCAAGTAGATATGGGATTAATGCTACAAAATGATTATGATAAACAAGTTATAGCAAGTGAAGAATTGGATACTGCTTTAAGAAAACTTATTTATATTCATAATAACTTAAGAGATAGTATTCAAAAGCCATGGATATTAAGTAACTAATAAATTTTTTCAATGAATAAAAATTATTCAGGAAAATAAACTCAATAAATATTATGTTTTATGTGCGATATGGTGAATATAAGGAGGATATATGAATAAGAAGATAATAGCTATTTGTTTAGTAATTTTAAATTTTACAACATTAAGTGGATGCAGTAAAAATGATAAAAAAATAGATGCAAAAACTTATCCAGTGAAAACAGTAGAACTTCAAAATCAAAGCCATTTAAGTGATTTAGAATATGAGGGTATAACAGGAGGAAGTGAAGTAAGAAAGCTTTCCTTCAAAAGTCCAGCTAAAATTTCAAAAATATATGTTGTAAAAGGTCAAAAGGTGAAAAAAGGAGATAACCTGGTTGATTTAGATAAAAGTGACTTAAATTTGGCAGAAAATGCTGCAAAAGCTCAAATGGATGCAGCTCAAGCCCAATATGATAAAGCAGTAAATGGAGCACAAGCAGAGGATATAAATAAAGCTCAGATAGCAGTAAAAAATGCTCAGGATGAGTATAATTACTGCAAGGATTTATATGATAAAACCGTTAATTTATTTCAAATAAAGGCAGCTACACAGCAGCAGGTTAACGATCTTAAAATTAAATTAGATGGTAGTGAAAGCCAGTTAAATGCAGCAAAGGAAACATTGACACAGCTTCAAAATGGAACAAGGGAAGAGGATAAGCAAGCAGCATTGGCACAGGTAAATGCTGCAAAAGCTAATTATGATTCAAAGGTTAATTTAGTTCAAGATGCATCTCTTGTAGCAGATGAAGATGGTTATGTAGTAGATGTCCTTTGTAAAGAAGGAGAAATGCAACAAGCTGGGTATCCAGTAATTTTAGTTAGAAGTGACGATCAAGTGATTACTGCAGGTTTATCAGATGATGATGTAAAGAAAATACAAGTAGGAACAAAAGCAGAAGTTAAAATAGATGACACTACTACTGATGGAGAAATTATGAATATAGTTCAAGCACCTGATAAACAAAGTGGAACTTACAGTGCAGAAATCAAAATTTTAAATCCAATAGATAATGATAAATATTACGTAGGTCAGTCTGTGAAAGTTTATATTGATAATGGAGAAAAGAGTGGCATATGGATTCCAATTACCAGCATTTTGAATGATGGACAAGATTATGTTTATACAGTGGAAGATGGACGTGCTGTTAGGAAAAATGTAACTTTAGGAGATACAAATGAAAATGAAGTACGCATAGATGGATTAGAAGTTGGAGAAAACCTTATTACTGAAGGTATGAAAAATATAAAAGCTGGATATCAGGTTTCAGCAGAATAAAGGGGGATGAATTATGGGATTGATTAAAGCAGCTATTAGAAATAAAAAAATAGTATTATTTTTAATAACTATAGCTATTTTAAGTGGATGTTATTGCTATTATATTGTTCCTAAGCAGGAAATGCCAGATGTTTCATCTCCAGCAGCAATGATCACAACGGTTTATCCAGGAGGTTCTCCTAGTGATATAGAAAGTTTAGTTTCAAAAAAAGTTGAAGAAAAAGTTGAAGAAATAGATGGTTATGATTATTGTGAGTCTTACTCTGTAAATAATGCTTCAATAGTTGTTGTTTTCTTAACTAATGATTGTGATAAAGAGAAAGCATGGCGTGATATGAGAGATAAGATAAAAGATTTAAAATCAGATCTCCCAGATGGATGTCAGGATAGTGATATAAATACGAATCTTACAGAAACTGCTGGTATGATTCTAAGTGTATCTGGCGATAATTACACATATGAACAATTGGGAAATTATGCAGATGATATAAAGAAGCAGCTAAGCAATGTTAGTGGTATTTCAAGATTTGATATAAAGGGTAAGCAAGATAATCAGGTAAAAGTGGAAGTGGATTTAAATAAGATAAATAAATATCCAATTTCTTTTGAAGACATATGTGGAGCATTAAAAGCTCAAAATGTAGATATTCCTTCTGGAAATTTAGATTTAAAAACTGGGAAAATGAAAGTTGAGACACCTGGAAGTTTTACATCTCTTAGGGAAATAGAAGATACTGTGGTGAATGTTTCAACTGATACTGGACAAACTATTAGGCTTAAAGACATAGCCAAGGTTTATATGGGTTATGATGATGATTCTAGTCTTAAATTCACTAGCAATGGAGAAAATGCAGTATTGCTTACAGGTTATTTTCAAGATAATAAAAATATAGTTTTAATAGGTAAGGATGTAACAAAAAAGTTAGATGAGATAAAAAAACAATTACCACCAGATTTGAAAATAGAGCAAGTTACTTTTCAGCCTAAGGCTGTAGATGAATCAGTTTCTTTCTTTATGGAGAACCTTAGAGATGGTGTGATTCTGGTAGTTATAACTGTTTTAATAGGAATGGGATTTAGAAATGCAATGGTAGTATCAGCAGTAATTCCGATATCTATATCTATGTCATTTGTTGCTATGAATGCCCTTGGTATTAAGGTTCAGGAAATGTCTACCACAGCACTTATTATAGCTCTTGGAATATTAGTAGATGATGCCATTGTAATAGGCGATGTTGTGCAGGTAGGTATTGATGAAGGTATGTCTGGAGATGAAGCTGCTTTTCATGGTATTAAAAAATTATTTGTGCCTGTATTCACATCTACATTGATTATTATTGGTGCTTTTGCACCACTTTTAAATATACCTGGTGGAGCAGGAGAATTCTTAAGAACTTTGCCTCAGGTAGTAATGATATGTATTGCGTGTTCTTACTTATCAGCACTGTTTGTAACTCCTGCTATGGCATCTATATTTTTTAGAAAAAGTAAAAAAGTTGAGAAGGAAAGTATAATAAAAAGGTTTTTCCATAAACTTTTAAATTATGGACTTAAGAATAAAATAAAGATTATTATAATATGTTTATGTTTATTTGCAGTATCAATAGGATTGCTGAATTCAATAGGAACGAAGTTCTTTCCTTATGCAGATAAAGACATTCTTTATATAGATGTTGCTAATGAAAAAGTGGATAATATTGACAGCACGAGTGATTTAGTAAAACAAGTTGAATATATAGTAAAATCAGATGAAGATGTTACAAGTTATACGTCAGCTATAGGTGGTGCTGTGCCTAAATTTTATATTACTATACCTCCTCTTGCACCAGCAAAAGATAAAGCTCAAATTATGATGAACATAGACCTAAATAAAACCAAAAAGTTCAGTACAAGACAAGAATTGGCTGAGTATTTACAAAGTCAAATAGATAGTAAAATATCTGGAGGTACTGCAACAGTAAAACTCTTGGAACAAGCAATGCCAACAGGTGCACCTATTCGTATAAGACTTACAGGAGATGATTTAGAGAAGCTTTATTCGGCTTCAGATCAAATACAAGAAAAATTAAATGGTATTCCAGGAACTACAAATGTAAGAGATGATGCAGCAAAAAAGACTTATCAATATGAAGTAGATATAGATAGTACTAAGGCAGTACAGCATGGTTTATTAAAATCTGATATAGAAAAGCAGATAAGCATTGCTATAAGAGGATATGCTGCTTCTGTATACAGAAAAAATGGAAGTGATTACGATATACTAGTTAAAAGTAATGCTATATCAGTTGAAGATTTAAAAAATTTACAAGTGAAATCCAGCCTTGCAAAAAACAAGGTATTGTTATCAGAAGTAGCAACTATAAAACTTGATTCACAGATAGACCAAATAAAACATTATAAGAAAGATAAAACTGTAACAGTATATAGCGATATAAAAACTGGTTATAATGCTGTTACCGTAGAAAATGCATTAAGTCCGGAAATAAATAAGATGGATATAGATGGTGTAAATGTTATTTATGATGGTGAGAAACATCAAATAGATTTGAATTTTACAAGTCTAGGTATAGCTGCAGCCATGTGTATACTAATAATTTATGTGATTTTATTTGTTCAATTTAAATCTTTTGTACAGCCACTTATAATAATGTGTGCACTTCCACTATCATTAATAGGAGTAACGGCAGGGCTTCTCACATTTAAGATGCAGCTATCTTTAACTGCTGTAATGGGAATAATAAGTTTAATTGGAGTAGTTATAAGAAATGGTATTCTGCTTGTGGAATATATAATTGAAGGAAGAAAAGAAGGTCTTTCTATAGATGAAGCATGCTTGAATGCTGTAAGTCAAAGATTCAGGCCGATAATACTAAGTTCTGTAGCAACTATTACAGGTCTTATACCACTTGCATTTTCAAAAAGTGCGTTATTTGGACCTATGTCTGTAACCATAATATTTGGACTTGCATCAGCTACTTTCCTTACATTCGTAGTTGTTCCAGTGGTTTATTCTTTAGTTAATACTAGGTTAGAGGAGATATCAATAAAGCCTGATAAGCCAAGTGTTAAATCACTGAAATTCTGGAAAAAGCAAGGATAAGTGAATAAAATAGCTACTATTTATGATGCTAATATCTAAAATAGTGGCTATTTACTGCATTTGTGATCATTGAATAAGAAGAGGTTTAGTGCTGTTTTAAAAATGTTATGTTTATGGGTATTGTTGCAGTTATGTGGAATAAAAGTACGTGAGTATATCATATACCTTCACTAGAAATTATAAATATATTTGTGAAGAAAACATTTGAAAATGAGCTGATGAGATTCTTAGTTGTAGATTGTTCCACTTTAGCTTGTGAAGTGAGAGTCCAAAATTTTATTTTGGGTTCCTCGAACTTCCTCAGCGAATGTAATGAGTCGAGCTTCCCTAGGAAAGTGGGAGCATGCTAAAGTGGTGAAATCTGAAACTTAGAATTTCCAGCGATATTTTTATAGTTTTTCGGAACAAAATATTTATAATTTCGGTAAGCCATGACATAAGTTCAAGCTTATCTATAAGTTCTAAAGAATGTGCAAATTTCTTCAGCAAAATGTTCAGGATCTTCCATGGCTGTAAAATGTCCTCCTTTAGGCATTGTAGTCCAGCGAGTGATATTTAAATTGCGCATAGCCCATTCTTTTGGTGGCAGCAATACATCAGAAGGGAATAAAGCCATGCCTGTTGGTACATCTATGTATCCTATTGGTGGCAATGAATGTGTATTTTCATAATATGCATTTGCCGATGATCCTATGGTATTTGTGATCCAATAAATCATTATATTAGTGAGAAGCTCATCTTTAGTAAAGGTTTTATCTAAATCCTTATTGCGATCACTCCAGCTGAGAAATTTTTCTATAATCCATGCAGCTAGGCCAACAGGTGAGTCAGAAAGTCCATAGGCAATGGTTTGTGGTTTTGTAGATTGAATAGACATATAGCCTCCCTCATTTGAAATCCATTCTGAAGCAATTTTCTTATAATGCAATTCATCTTTTGAAAGCTCTGTATCATTTGAAATCATAAGATCTCTTATAATTCCAATATCAGTTAGATGGATTCCTATTAGAAGTTCTGGATGGTTTAATGCCAAGTATCTTGTAACACCTGAACCCATATCTCCACCTGCAGCGGCAAACTTACTGTAGCCAAGCTTTTCAGTCATTAGTTTTGCCCAAAGTTCAGAAACAGCATAATTATTCATACCACTATGTTTTGAAGCACTAGAAAAACCAAAGCCAGGTAGCGAAGGGATAATTATATCAAAAGAATCATTAGGATCACCACCATAACTTGCAGGGTCAGTAAGAAGTGGGATAATCTTTTGATAGCGTATGAAACTGTCAGGCCATCCATGAGTAAGTATAATTGGGGTAGGATTAGGTCCCTTTCCTTTTTCGTGTATGAAGTGAATATCTATCCCATCCACATTACAGCGAAAATGAGAAAAGCGGTTTAATTCTTTTTCTTGTGCACGCCAGTCAAACTCATCCTTCCAATACGAAACAAGTGATTTTAAATAACTTATATTAGTACCTCGTTCCCAACTTGAGTTTTCTAGCAGCTCAGGCCAGCGTATATGATCCAATCTGTATTTTAAATCATTAAGTACCTCATCAGATACTTGGATATTGAATTTTTTAATAGACATAATAATTCTCCTTTCATATAAGTTATAAACAGTAAGTTATTAATAGACTTATTTGCATAACTTTCTTTAATTCTTAATAATAGTCTACCATTTAGAAAATATGATACAATGTCATAAATGAAGCTTTTAACTATACTATTTGTAAAAGAACAAGAACAAAATCTCAAAGGCGACTGTGGAATTGTCGACTTTTGGTGTGGGGATTTTTTACGTATTTGTCTTAGAATTTGCTATTGATTAATAAAAATATAAATGGTAATTTAAATTTATTACTTATTTTAATGTACCCAATGGAGGAATGCTTATGCCACAAATGGATCGTCACAAGAATAGAACTGTATATATAGAATTTATTGCAAATGAAAACTTTGTAAATCTTCCTTATAAAGAGCGTTTAACTATAACCTTTATTACGAGTGGAAGCATGAATTTACAACTAAATGGTCGCCCTGTGAAAATTGTCGCTCCAAGTATTCTTTGTTTATCAATGGAAGATAAAATAGAAGTTATTGAAAAACAAAATGTATCTTCGCAATCATTTTGTTTCCATCCAGATTTTTTTAATACAGCTCATTTCTCAGAAAATACTGGATATCTGTCAACTAATCTAAAAATAAAAACTGGTCTTTTACTTTTTGGAAAAGATAAAATTCATACTAGGGTATATGCTGTAGATGAGAAAATATATTTGAAATTATATGAGTGGTTTTTTATTATGGGAACAGAAGTATATGCACAAAGTGACTCGCTTTGGGTGTGTAGAATAAAAAAATACTTAATACAAATACTTGGATTGATTGAAGAGCTAAACCACCATAGCGAAGAATCACCTGTTAATTTGGTTTTAGAATATATACATATAAACTATTCTGATAAAATAACATTGGAAGATTTAACAAGATGTGCTCATTTGAATCGTGTGTCACTAAATAAAAGTTTTCAGGATCTATGTGGCTGCACAGCAATGGCCTACTTACTAGCGTACCGCTTAAAGGTTTCTGAGAGTCTATTGACTCATACTGATATGAGCTTAAACGAAATTGCACGTGCCACTGGCTTTGAATATGATACATATTTTATAAAACAATTTTTGGCTAAAAAGGGTATGACTCCAACAGAGTTTAGGAAAAACTCAAGAGAGTTTTCAAGTCACCAATAAAAAATGTGAAATATATTTGAGAAGATAAATAATACCATTTAAGAAATGGAATTAGCAATAGTAGAGGATACTGAAGTTTATAAAAATCGGAATCCTCTATATTTATGGTATTTAATGTATTGTAATCTTATTTTAAGAATATACTATATTCTTAAAAGTCTAATTCATAAAAGCCTATCTTAACTGTGACATAATGTGAGTTTGATAATTTTATAAGGAATGAATATATCATTTAAAACTTATATATTCACTGCTAAAAAGTCTAATTCATTAGTAGGAGTTCATGTATGCAAATGAAGTTATTGGAAAAATATTTTTATTATGTATAGATTTACAGAACTTGAATATTTATGAAATTAAGAATAAAATGATATAATGACAGAAAATGTTGAAATATGAAATTATTTAATAGAAACGTATAAAATTTAAGTTATAGTTTCTCGATAATTATATAAAGTAGAAATTTATTAAAATATTTTATGCCGGAGGTGGTTTTATTTATATTAGTTTATTTATTTCGTTAATGTTATGTTGCGTTTTTTATTCATTCCTAGGGATATATGGATACAGGATGGACAAAAAATCAAAAGCTAATCAAATATTTTTAAATTTAAGCATGTGTTGTGCTGCTTGGGCACTTGGATATGCAATGATGCTGACTTGTGAAAATATAAATATAGCGTTTTTTTGGAGGGCAGTTTCAGTTTTTGGGTATTGTTTTTTTTCTGGTCACTGGCTGTATTTTGCACTTGTATTAAATAATGAGAAAGAAAGTAAATACAATCGGATTATAATAATTTTAGCCCACGTTCCTGCTGCATTATTATTTTTATGCAATATTATGGTTGAACCATCTTCAGCTATGATTAGAAGACCTTATGGATGGATTGATGTGGCTCCAAATTTATTTGGTCAAATTGCATACAGCATATGTTCTATAATTTTTTATGTATCAGGTCTTGTAATGCTATTTAATAGAGGGAGATATTCAAAAAAGAATAGGATAAGAAAGCAAAATAAAATTATTTTATGGACATGTTTTATAAGTATTACATAGGGGTATTAACAGATATTATTTTACCTATGTTTGGAATTCTTGTCTTTCCTTCAGCAGTTTTGAGTGGAACTATAGCGTTGGGTGGTGTTTGCTATGCAATAAGTAAGCACAGGTTTATGTTAACTACTTCGAAGTATTTATCAGAATACATTTTTAATAGTGTTAAGAACCCAATATTTATTTTAGATGAGAATTTTGCAATCCAAAATTGTAATGAAGCGTCATCAAATATAACAGATTATAAATTTAAAGAATTAGAAGGAAAGATGTTCAGCGATTTAATATCTTATAAAAACATTGAGTTTAATACTATAATAGAAAATAGTTATGTGAGAAATGTAGAGGTTAATTTACAACAAAAAGATGAAGGATACATTGTATGTGAATTATCAAGTACAGTTATATATGATGAGTATGACGATAAACTAGGTATTGTAATTTTGATACATGATATTTCAGAAAGAAAGAGAATAGCAGAAATAGAAAAGAAATATACTTTAAAACTGGAAAGAAAAAATTCGAAACTTGTAGATCAAATAAAAGATAAGATACTTGCAGAAGAAAAAATTCGTCATTATGTATATTATGATGCTCTCACAGAAATTCCTAATAGAAAAATGATGTTAGAAAATATTAATCAACTATTAAAAAATAAAGATAAAAAATTTGCAATTCTTTTTATAGATTTAGATGATTTTAAAAATATAAATGATAATTTTGGACATCAAGTTGGTGACAAAGTTCTTAAAAAAGTAGCATCTACATTGAAAGATTCTATAGGTCCACAGGATATAATTAGTAGAATTGGTGGAGATGAATTTATAATTATATTGAAAAATGTAGAGTCTGATATATACATTAAAGAAATTGCTCTAAGAATACAAAAGGAATTGAAAAAGCCAATTACTTATAATGAAGAATCTTTAATTCTTGGAGCAAGTATAGGAATAAGTATATTCCAAGAGCATGGAGAAGATTCAGATACTTTGATTAACAATGCAGATTTAGCTATGTATGAAGTTAAGAAAAATGGTGGTTATGACTTTGCTATATATTCACCTAAAATGGAACATAAAGCAATTGATAAATTAGAAATGAAGATGAAATTAAATAAAGCATTATCAAATAATGAATTTATGGTTTATTATCAACCTATTATGGATTTAAAGTCAAAGAAAGTGTTAAATTCAGAAGCGCTTATAAGATGGAAGCAAGGGGATAGAATTATTCCGCCTATAGAATTTATTCCTATAGCTAAAAGTGTAGGAGAAATAATACCAATCGATAATTGGATGTTAGAAAATGCTTGTATACAGTGCAAAAAGTGGAATGAAATTGGATCGCATGAATTTAGTGTATCAGTAAACACCTCTTATTCTCAACTAAAGCAACCTGAATTTGTATCACTCGTTCAAAATATATTGGAGGCATATTCTCTGCCGTCTGAATACCTGAACCTAGAAGTTACTGAAGATGAGGCCATGGAGGATTTTGAAACAATTATAAACATATTGGAACAATTTAAGAGTATGGGAATAAAAATATCATTAGATGATTTTGGAACAGGCTATTCATCTCTTAATTATGTAAATAAATTGCCTATTGATAAAATAAAAATTGATAAATCCCTTATAATGAATTTGGAAACAAACTATAAAAATCTAACGATTATTAAATCAATAATAAATATGGGACATAGCTTAGATATTAAAATTGTTGCAGAAGGAATTGAAACAAAAGAACAGCTTAGAATCTTAAACGAGCTTAAATGTGATTTCATTCAAGGGTATTTAATAGGAAAACCTATGGAAGCATCCGATTTTGAACATAAGTTTATTAATTAAATTTTCGTTTAAGATTAAGCTGATCCATATAAAGAGGACTTATTTTAATGAATTCCATACTGTTTAGTAATGGGGTCCATAAAAATCGGCAATTTAGGAGGAAGAAAAGTAAAAAGAGTAAAACAAATTATTATTAAAGAACCTATTATAATAGATAAATAAAAATGAAGCATAATTAATGTTGCATATTTATAAATATGCAAAGATAAACATTGAGCTATAGAAAGCCCTAAAAATAATGAAAATATGTCAAGAAATAATGATTGTATTCCAAGAGCACCTGTGTAGGTATAGAAAAAGCAAGTTATAACAATACAGCTAGTAATAACTGAAATGACAGAGCATATGGCCCAGATATACAAGTTAACTTTATCTCGAAATATTAAAATGCCTAGTATATACCAAATAAAAGTAGGATAGGTAGAAAGTTTTAAATGTTCCCAGATACTTTCGTTAACAGGAGTAAAGATACCTACTATAACTGATTTACCACTCCAATCATATGCAAAGTGAGCTAATGATCCAAGTAAAAAAGTAATTGGAATACCGATAATAAACCAAAATTCAGGACTTAAAAGCATGTTGTTCATAATTTAGATACATCTCCAATTTAAATTATATAACTGCTTTAAATAAAGTTATAGATATCCAACTATAATCTGTACGTATGCGTATACCTCACCGAAATGAATAATATACTTTTGTTCCAGTTTCTAGGTAATTATGATGGGTGATTCTAAGGCTATAAAGTTGCACCCAAAGTGCTAGCCTCAAAGAACAAGCTTTGAGGCTAGCACATTTGGAACAACTTATAGCCAAGGATAACATCCATCAAAATTACCAATGAAACATTCCACAAAAGTATACCATTCATTTCTGGTTGGAAGATATTTCATGGGTTAAGTATAGTTCATTATTGGGTTATCTATATAAACTAACTATAAAGCAGTTTCATATAATAAATATATGTATCATAAATGAAAATTAAAACCTAAAAGCCTTATGTAAAATTTTGCTTAATACTTTCAGCGAAATTTTCATAGCTTTTCGGAATCAAAATATTTATGATTTCGTAAATTAACACATAAATCTAGGTTTTAAAGTTGGATCTCTATATAAATCATAGTTATATAAAGTATAATTAATATGCATTTCAATTATGGTATCTGTTTTGATATACTATTTTTAATGTCAGGTATATTTAAAATGGAGGTGTTTTTATGAATATTAAGTGGAATGCTAAAGGGTATACGAAAGATTTTCAGTTTGTACATCAATATGGTGAAGATGTTTTAAATTTGTTAGATATTGAGAAAGGAATTAAAGTCTTAGATCTTGGATGTGGTAATGGAGCATTAACGAAAAAGATTTCGGACATGGGAGCAGATGTAATTGGTATGGATGCATCAGGAGAAATGCTGGAAATTGCAAGAAAAAATTATCCTGAACTAACATTTATACAGGATGATGCAGTGAATTTTATTTTAAATGAACAAGTTGATGCGATATTTTCTAATGCAGTTTTTCATTGGATTGATAATCAAGATGGATTGCTAGAGAGTGTTTATAATGGATTAAAAATAAACGGAAGCTTAGTATGTGAATTTGGAGGATACGGATGCACAGAAACAATCCATTCATTTTTGCAAAAGGCTTTTGAAGCAAGGGGATTAGAATATAAGAGAACATTCTATTTTCCAACTATTGATGAATATACTCCTATTCTTAGAAAGCATGGACTACAAACAGTATATGCAGCATTATTTGATCGTAAAACCGCACTTATAGGTGAAGATGGAATGAAGAATTGGATTGAAATGTTTGTTATACAGCCTTTTAAAGGCTTAGATGACTCGTTAAAAAATGAAATTATTGATGAGGCGGTAAAAAGCTTAAAACCTATTCTATATCAGAATGGAGTATGGTATGCAGATTATGTGCGCATTAGATTGAAAGCTAGAAAAATATAAGATATATATGTTGGAAATATACTAGTTCTAAAAATATCGTAAGAATTTTAACCGTAATTGTGAATTATGAAATGTGCATTGTGAATTACAAAATATCTATAGAAAAGATACGAATTTAGAGGAATATCAATCATAAATGGTGAACAAATATATTATAGTAATAAAATAATATTAAAGCTGCAATAACATGTTTATTAATAAACAAAGCACTGTCTTTAGCAGGAGTTTATGTAAAGTAAGCCTTTAAATATTGGAGGAAATAATGAATAAAGAACGTAAACCACATATTTATAATGAATATAAATATGTAATTGATGAAATTAAGAACTTACTAAAAGATAATGAAAAATTAGTAATAGCCATTGATGGAAGATGTGGCGGAGGGAAGAGTTCCTTAGGAGCAATGCTTGCAGAAGAGTTTGATTGCAGCCTTTTTCACATGGATGATTTCTTCCTTCCTCCAAGAATGAAAACAAAAGAACGACTAGCACAGCTTGGTGGAAATGTTCACTACGAAAGATTTGAGGAGGAAATCTTAAAGTCATTAAAAAACGACGAGCCTGCTGTATATAGAAAATATTTATGCAATAAAGGGGAGCTAAGTCAGCCTATAAAAGTAGAACCTAAAAATTTAACTATAGTTGAAGGAAGTTATAGTCTGCATCCTACATTAAGGGATTATTATGATTATAAAATTTTTATAACTATTGATCCTAAAGTGCAGCATGAACGAATTCTAAAACGTAATGGTGAAGAAAAACTTCAGGATTTCATAAACAAATGGATTCCACTGGAAGAACATTACTTTACAGAACTAGACATTGAGAATAAATGTGACATAATATTTGATACTACAAATATAAAGAGATAGATGAAAAGTTCATTTAGATAATACGATTTTTAATAAAAATATTAAATACGGGAATGTGGATAATTGTGGAAAGAGTGAGAGTTAATGAAAGTATATAATAAATTAGTAAGAGATAAAATCCCAGAAATAATAAAAGCTGATGGAAGAGAATGTGATATAGACGTCGCAACTAAAGAAGAGAAGTATGAGCTTTTAGAAGCCAAACTAAAAGAAGAAGTTAATGAATTTCTGGAAGATAAGAACTTAGAAGAATTAGCTGATGTTATGGAAGTTTTGTTTGGACTTGCTGACAGCCTAGGCTTTAGTGAAGAAGAGCTTATTAAAGCTAGAGATAAGAAAAGAGAAGAACGTGGGGGATTTAAGGAAGGAATTGTCCTTAAAAGCACAAAATGATCTTGTTGTGAAAATATAACAGCAATAGAGGTAAATGACAGAATATGTTGGCTT
Organism: Clostridium sp. MF28; assembly: GCF_002969175.1. Classification (NCBI taxonomy): domain Bacteria; kingdom Bacillati; phylum Bacillota; class Clostridia; order Eubacteriales; family Clostridiaceae; genus Clostridium; species Clostridium sp. MF28. The sequence continues at coordinate 551,766 of NZ_CP014331.1, read as the reverse complement.
TCTAGGTTATGTTCGCATGTTTAAAAAGATGGGCATAAAAAATTCTAACTAAAAGCCGTATATGATTTTACTAAAGAGAGTTTACACAAAGTAAGCTCTCTTTTTATGTTAAGAAAAATATACAAATTTGGATCTTGAAAATCAAGTTATTTAAATAGTTAATGCATATTGGTCATACAAGAATCTTAAAATCCTATAACAAAGGGGGAGGTGGATTAATCACTTTGTTTTGTTAAGTATACTCATATTATATTTTCTTACCTTTCACAAGGGTTATTTGTTAAGTGACGAGATAAAGTCATCTATCATAGATTTAAAGGTATCTTCTAAATCAACATCACCTTGAAAATATCCAAAGGAATATAATGAAATAAAACCATGTAAGAGACTTCTTAAAGTTCGGCTTTTATGAACCAAAAGAATTTCATCCTTAATGTAAGACTTTAGAATTTCATGAATAATATGAGTTATTTTTCTCATCAAATTAAATAATTCATTATTTTTAGTGCTAGGAATACTGATAAAAAGTTTATAAGCTGTCTTATTTTCAAAAGCGAATTCTTTATAAACACTAGCATATTCTCTTATGGCATCATAACCACTCTTGCCAATCAGCCTCTGCATCAATTTTTGATTCAGCTCATTTAACATATATACCGTCATTTCAATTTTAAGTTCATCCATATTATTAAAGTGATTATACAAAGAAGGATATTTTACATCCAATTTTTCAGCGATTTTTTGAAAATTAAGTTGATTAATACAAATTTCATCTGCTAGACAAAAAGAAACTTGAATAATCTTTTCTCTGGTTAGATTTCTTTTGTGCATACACTTTTCACTCCTATAACCTTATAAAAATAGTTTAATGTTTAAAAAAATATATATGTTGCTATAGTAAATTTACATTTAAAACTCTAATAAAGCAAATGTTAATCAAGAGCATGATGTTGAAACTTAATTGCAATATATAATTATAAAAACATTTTGTATTATATAATATAATTATAAACTATATTTTATAATTTACAAACTATAAAATATAGTTTATAATCAAATTGAAGATAATGAACAGAAAAATTAAGGGGGAAGTAATAGAAACTTTATCAAGATATTAGCAATTACTAATATTTTTTGTTCTTTAGCAAATTGTAATGTGGTGAAATTTGAGGAAAATTTATATAAAAGGCTATTCAGATGAGGTTACATGTAATTTTGTTCTTAATTTATACAAATAGAAAGGAGTATGCTTATGGAAATATGGAGAAAAAATTTAATAGTGTGTTGGTTTGGGATATTTGTTGCCGCCATAGGGATGAGTCAAATCGCTCCAGTATTGCCAATCTACATACAGCATCTTGGAGTTCAAGATACAGCATCAATTACAAAAATTTCAGGAATTGCATTTGGTATTACTTATGTAGTTTCAGCTATTTTTTCACCAATTTGGGGCAGTGCTGCTGATAAATATGGGCGAAAACCAATGATTCTTAGAGCAAGTCTTGGTATGGCCATAACTATAGGGTGTATGGGATTTGCACCGAATGTATATGTTCTAATAGGGTTAAGATTACTTCAAGGGGTAATCACAGGGTATAGCACAGCATGTACAGCACTTATTGCAACTCAGACAGATAAAGAAAATGCAGGATATGCTTTAGGTACACTTTCAACAGCAAATATTGCAGGTTCGTTAATTGGTCCAACAATTGGTGGGTTCATAGATGAGGCCTTTGGTTTACAAAGCGTATTTTTCATAACAGCGGCACTACTTTTGATCTCATTTATTACAACTGTTTTATTTGTAAAAGAATCTTTTACTCGAGAAGATAAAGATGTTCTAAGCATTAAGGAGGTATGGAAGGCAATTCCAGAAAAAAACCTTACAATTACAATGTTTGTAACTTTCTTTGTATTAGCTGTTGCATTATATTCAGTTGAACCTATTGTAACAGTATATGTTAAGCAGTTATCCAATAATAGTAGTCATATTGTGCTTTTGGCTGGATTAACATTTTCAGCTTCAGGTCTTGCAAATATAATTGCTGCACCAAGACTAGGTAAACTTTCAGATAAAGTAGGGGCTCATAAAATAATACTAGCATGTACTATAGGTGCAGGAATAATTTTTATACCACAAGCTTTTGTAAAAGACACTTGGCAGTTAATGGGCCTTAGATTTTTATTAGGAATAGCATCTGCTGGACTTAATCCATCTGTAAATATCGTACTAAAGAAAATAACTCCAGCGTCTCTTACAGGCAGAGTATTTGGTTTTAACATGTCGGCAGGATATTTAGGGGCATTTGGAGGTGCAGTTTTAGGTGGACAGGTAGCAGGAAACTTGGGAATGAAATACGTATTTTTCATTACAAGTGCATTATTATTTATAAATGCAGTTTGGGTCTATTTCAAAGTTTATAAAAAACTTAGTTTAAATCAATAATTATTATATAAATAAAATGAATAAAAAGGAGAAAATAAAGATGGAAGATTTAAAATTAAACGAAAAGGAACTTATTAATGCTAAAACTAGCGCTCTTGTGCTTATAGATTTACAAAAAGGAATTGCAGCTGGAGGAATTTCAGGTTCACCTAATCCAGTTGATCAGGTAATTAAAAACGCTAGTAAACTAGTTAAGGAATTTAGTGAGAAAGGGGCATTTATAGTTTTAGTAAGAGTTTCAACTATAGATGGAAAAGATATGGTTAAGCCAAAAACAGATTTGGCCTCTAGTGGAATGAAATATCCAGAAGGCTGGGATGAGCTTATACCTGAAATAGCAGGAGCTAAGAATGCTCATATTGTTACAAAAAGGCAATGGGGAGCATTTTATGGTACAGATTTAGATTTACAGTTAAGACGTAGAGGAATTGATACAATTGTGTTAGGAGGAATTTCAACTAACATTGGAGTTGATACTACAGCAAGAGAAGCTTTCCAACATGGCTATAATCAAATTTTCGTAGAAGACGCAATGACAGCAATAAGTAAAGAAGAACATGAATATGTTTGTAAATATATATTCCCTAGAATAGGCAAAATTAGAACAAGTGAACAAGTGGTTTCTTTATTAAAATAGATATTAGAAGATAAATTTAGAAGAAGATATAGAACATATAGTTCATCATATCTTCTTCTTTTATATTATTAAAAAAATATAGGGGATTATCCTTGGCACTTTAAGATGTTAAATGATATTAGGCACATTCAAAAAATAACAAGTCTGCTTGCCATCAGAGGAAGCTCGACTCGCATTCGCTAGCTGAATAATCGAATTCACACAAAATCATAGATTGCATTGTGTGAAAGTTCTAAGAACGAAATATAGAATTTTGATTCTAACTTTTGGTTCACTGCTTATCTGCAACTTGCTCTAATATGCTCGCTATGAGGGCAATTGTCGTCCTTGCCTGATGAAAAATAATCATAGCAACTTTAGACTTTTTATTTATTTTCATATGCCTTATGGTGCATAAAGACGTATACAAGAACATAGTAAAGCAAGTTCAAGACAATATCATTTAAATCAATAAATTGAGAAGAATTCATGTTGAATATTGTCGAAAAGATGATAAGATAGAGACATGTCCTTACTCGAAAGCAACAAAAACTTAAAAAATATTTTTTGTTTAAATAAAAATCATAAGGACAAATAAAACATATAGAAGGAGAAAAACTAATGAGAAAGAATGGTTTAAGAAGAATAGTAACTACAGTTATTGCAGCTACAACAATAGGGAGTTTCTCATCATTAGGAGTATCTGCAGCTACAATTAATTCAAATATTAACGATTATAATAATGTTAATATAAATAATCTTTTAAATACAAATTTATATATGAATACTTCTAATGTAAATAACGTTGGTAATACAGATACAGTTTCAAAAAGTAGCACAAATGCAACATCAGTAAATGTACAGGGGTTACCTAATCTGCCGACAAATTATTCAATCAGCATGCAAAATTCTGCTGAGGATAAAATTCTTCAATTAATGAATGAAAAAAGAAAAGAAGCGGGTCTTCAGCCATTAACTATAGATAATACATTAGTGCAAGTTGCACGATATAAGAGTGACGACATGATTCAAAATAATTTCTTTGATCACACAAATCCAGACGGAACAAAGTGGACAAACTGGTTACACACAATAGGCTATACTTATACTACAGCAGGAGAGAATATTGCATATAACACTTCTGACCCAGTTGAATTATTTAATCAATGGTGGAACTCACCAGGTCATAGAGCAAATATGATGAATGAAAAATATACTAAGGTTGGTATAGGTGTAATCTACGGAAATAACAAATACATGGGAACTCAAGAATTCTCAAACTAAAGATTAGCAATAAAAATAAGAGCTTATGTAAATAGGCTCTTATTTTTTACTGTATAAGTGTAGGTGTAGGCTATAAATAGATAGTTATATATTTGCGCTTATTTTTATTAATTACTTATATATACGTTGCAAAATTAATTCTTCATCACAATTCTAAAAATATTGAAAGAATTTCAGCCGTAATTGTGAATTGTGAAATGTGCATTGTGAATTGCAACATAATATACTAAAAATATCATATTCATATCTTTGGATTAAATCAATTATTAGGCGTAATCAGTATTTTAATAATATAAAATTGCTTTGTAACTTTATAAATAAATATACCTATTAATTCTAAAAGTATAGGATTAGAGGATTATTAAAATATAAGTGAAATATTGGAGATAAGATATTGAGATATACAATGCTAATTAATTATGTAACAAAAATCTTTGAAAATAATATGATAAAGTGTCAATGTTATGTGAAAAAAGTAAAAAATAGAATAAATATAATAGACATTATAATTTAAATTAAAGTATAATTAATGTATTGAGAAAAATATTGGGAGGGATAGTGATGAGATTTAGTAAAATTAAGTTATCAAACAAACTAATTATAGCATTTTCATTAATGATTATTCTAATTATGGGAGTATCCTCACTAGCTATACTTAGATTAAGTCAAATTAATGGAACTATTAATCAATTAATTGACGTAGAAAATGAGAAAGTATCAGCTGCATATAATATGAGAGGAAGCCTTAACAAAATTGCAATTAGCATAAGAAATATATCAATTAGCAATGATATGAATTATATGAATGAGCAAAAAAAAATACTAGATAAGAATAAAATTATTTATTATGAAAACGAAGATAAACTTGGTAGCTTAGTTTATACTGAAAAAGGAAAAGAAATATATAAAGAAATAAAGAAAAATTCTGAATTAGCATTTTCAGCATTTGATGAAGCTGTTAATTTAGGGATGAGAACTGGAGTATCAACCGAAGAACTTCAAAATATGATTACTAATATAGAGAAACCACAAGATGAATTACTTTTAAGTATAGAAAATATGATAGCTGCTCAAAATAATTTAATGAAATCACAAGGACAACTTTCTAAAGAGATAACAGATAGTTCTAAACAACAAATGGTTATACTATTAGTAGTAAGTATTATTATAGGAACTTTATTTATGCAGTTAATTAGAAAAAGTGTCATAAATCAAGTAAAAGAAGTTATGAATGGTGCAGGAAAATTGGCAGATGGTAACTTTGATATACAAATGAAAGTAGTTGCTAAAGATGAAATAGGAAATACTGTAACTGCATTAAATGGTGCAGTTGAAAAACTGAACGAAAGTATGTTGTTTATTAAAGATAAAAGCAAAAGTATCCTTGAGAGTAGCGAATTAACAAATAAAATGTTTTCAGAGGTAAGTTCTAAAGTAGATGAAATATCAGCGGCGACAGAAGAAATATCAGCAGGAATGGAAGAATCATCTGCAGCAGTTGAAGAAGTTACATCTATGGCTTTTACTGTCAAAGAGGAAGTGAGCGTAACAGCTCAAAAAGCTCAAGAGGGATTAAATGTTGCATTGAATATACAAGAAAAAGCAGTTTCAATCAATAATGATTCTATTAAATCAAGGGAAAATGCAGAGAGAATATATAGGGAAACAAAAATTGGATTAGAAAAAGCATTGAAGGAAGTTGAAGTTGTAAACGAGATATCAGAAATGGCAAAAAGTATAGATGCAATAGCAAACCAAACTAACTTACTTGCGCTAAATGCAGCAATAGAGTCCGCTAGAGCAGGGGAAGCCGGTAAAGGATTTGCTGTTGTAGCAGATGAGGTTAGGAAACTTGCAGAACAGTCATCACTAACAGTTTCTGAAATTCAGAATAAAATAAATGCTGTATTAGCTTCAGTTGGAAAACTTTCAGGTTCATCACAAGATATCTTAGTATTTATAGAAAAGACCAGCTAATAATAGTCAAGTTAATTTTAAAAAAAATAGTTTTTGGAAAAAGAGTATGGCAAACAAACCGTTTCAAAACACGAACGGTTACAGAAATTGGAATAAAATTAAGCGACTTTGTTTAAAGAGTTATTTTCTAGGAACATTTGCTTATGTATTTTTGGATCTCTTTGCTCAAACGGAGTTTGATTTCGGAGAACAGCAAAAATGTAGTTTATAATTTTATGCATTATAGCGACTAAGGCGATTTTAGGCTTTTTGCCTTTAAGGTTTATTTGATAATAATCTAATAGGACTTTATTTATAGGAACTCCATTACGATTGTTACGGATTGAAGCTAGTGCAACAGAATATAATGCTCTTCGACCGATTCGAGTTCCTCTTTTTGAAATTTTATTATCATCGCCTTTAAAATTACCTGATTGATTAACTGAGCTATCAATACCAAAGAAAGCTACAAGATGTTTGGGCTTAAGAAAACCATCAATATCACCTATTTCAGCTATTATAGTAATAGCAGTTAATTGCCCTATGCCAGGAATTGAATCAATTAGTTCAATATTAGCTCTAATAGATTCAGGAAAAGTTTCAGACTGTATAAAATTGTTAATTTTCTGTAGCAATGTATCAATCTCTGATTGAATAGTTTTTATTAATGTTATAGAGCTGGCTATTTTGACGGCTAAACCGTCTAACGGTAAGCCAATTATTTTAGCTTCATTAGCAACCTTAAATAATTTGGAATATGTATTTTCCGACCAGATAATGCCCTTTTTAGAGCTATTAAGGAAAATCTTAATTATATTTTCCTTAGGTGCCTCTAAAATTGATTGTGGCGTTGGGTATTGACTTAAAAGCTCAATTGAACTTTTAGATGTTGAATCTGAAAATATAGTATTATAGCCAGGAAAAATAACTCTTAAATCAGCGGATAATTTTTTCTTAAAAGTAGAGCTAGTATCTGTAAGTTTGTAATACTCTCTTACAAGATTTTTCAGAAGAAAAATATCAAGGCTAAGTTGTTGTGATAACTTAATGTTTTGAAATTTTCCTATTGTTGCAATAGATAAAGCGTCTTTTTTATCATTTTTCACTTTTCTTATGTCGCCATTTTTGTTAGACTTAGTAACGAGTGGATTGATAACAAATGTGTTATCGAAATATTTATTAAGATAGTGGAAAAGAGATAAATGGTACACGCCAGTGGACTCCATGAAAATTGCAGTTTTCATGTTAAACTCTTCTTCCACTTTTTTTATTTCATCAACTAAGTGGTTGAAGCCATTGAGATCATGCTTTATTTTAAATGACTTCTTATAAATATCACCATTCGGTGCGAGTATTGCAGTATATGAAAAATCAGCTGAAACATCAATTCCTATTACAGGACTATAAAAAAAATTAGACATTGTATATATCTCCTTAAATTAAATTTTAGATATAGAATAGAACTTCCACTCTGTCAGATAGCTTATAACCTTGTTTGTGACACGGGTAATTCCCGAAGGGAAACCCAACCAGCTAAACATAGAATTCTACCTGATGAAATGATACGCTTTTTTACGGGTATAGGTTCTAAAAGACCTCCCAGGAGGTTTACATCTATCTTCTATTCAGGAGTATTATACTAGACTATATAAAACTTGGTTAGATTCCTTTAAGGAATTTAAATAAAAAACTATTTAAGATATGAAATGCATATTCCCTATCGGGGCGTAGGCAAAGTAATAAATTAGAATATTAAAAATAATAAGAGGTGTAATGTTCGTTAGAAAGATAAATAGTTTTCTATCAAATGTTACAACTAGATTATACAAGGAGGTTCTTAAAGATTATGATAAACTAATTACTATAAGTGCTGAGTATAAAAAGGATGGAGATACTGTTAAAGAAATTATAGGTAATTTTGCAGAAGTTTCTGAAAGTGTTTCTGAGTCTGTAGATCAAATTTCAAAAAGCATGGAAGATGTTGCAATTTCAGTATCAGAAGTAGCTAAATCATCTGCTAATATTGTTTCAAATGTTATTGATGTAAGCAGCAAAAATGAATCTATATTAGCTGCATCTAACAATAATGCAGAAAGTGCTTTAAAGTTAGAAGAAATTATAGAGCAATTTAAATTAAAATAAAATACAAATATAAGGAAAACGCTATTCATTAGTGAAAGTTGTGCGATATAAGAGTGACAAGATGATCCAAAATAACTTCTTTAATCACACAAATCCAGACGAAACAAAGTGGACAAACTGGTTACACACAATAGGCTATAATCATACTACAGCAGAAGAGAATATCGCATATAACACTTCTGACCAGGTTGAATTATTTAATCAATGGTGGAACTCGCCAGGCCATAGAGCAAATATGATGGATGAAAATTATACTAAGGTTGGTATAGGTGTAATCTACGGAAATAACAAATATATGGGAACTCAAGAATTCTCAAACTAATTATTAATAATAAAAATAAGAGCTTATGTAAATAGGCTCTTATTTTTTACTGTATAAGTGTAAGTGTAGACTATAAATAAGTGGTTATACATTTGCGCTTATTTATATTTACAATTAAGAGAGAAAGCATCAAACAAAACAGATAAGAGGAATTATGACAAATGAAATCATAAATCCTCTTATCAAAAGAACTAAAATCTAAAATGAAAATGCTGAGGTTCAAGGCAAATCTGTCTAAAATTCATAGCAAAGATAGCTTAAGTTTCCTAATTGGTAATCTCTAAATATAACTCTAGGGGTTAATTCTGAACTGCTGCCTAAAGCTATAAATAGTGGGACAAGATGATCTGCAGTTGGAACTGCTAAGTTAGCATGAGGAGCATATTTTTTATAGTTATTAAGGGCATTCATGTCCTTGTTTCCTATCTTGTCAATTAACCAATCATCAAATTCTTTAGACCAAGAATCAATTGTATTACTATCAAAATTAACTAATCTTAGATTATGAACTGTATTTCCACTTCCAAGAATTAAAATATCTTCAGAACCAAGCTCTTTGAGTGCATTGCCTATTTTAATCTGCTTATCAATAGGTAGAGTATAATTTATAGAAACTTGAATAACTGGTATATTAGCTTTTGGATAAAGATGCTTTAAAAGAGTCCATGCACCGTGATCCAAGCCTCTTGTTAGATCTGTTTTTACATCAATACCTGAATTTATTAATTTATTTCTAATTTTTGTTGCAATAGTGCTAGAACCTCGTGCAGGGTATTTAATTTTATAGAGTTCTTCTGGAAATCCATAAAAATCATATACAGTATCATATATATCATCAGAAGCAGAAATAGTAAGTGTTTCAGTTGTCCAATGGGCTGTGAACACAACTATAGCTTTAGGATTAATAGATCCTCCAAGGTCATTTAAAAATTTAGTATACACGCTTTGCTCAATTGCCATCATAGGTGAACCATGAGCTAAAAATAAAGGTTTAATCATATAATAAACACCTCCAAATATTTTTGTTAAATTAAATATATAGTGCATAAATAATTATTTAAAACTTAATGATTTCCAAAGGAAATCAGCAGTAATTGGCCATTTAGCATTATCCTTAGAACATATAAGTTTTAAGGATTACCTTACATTAAGAATTAATGTAACTAAACTATAAATTTATTTTGCTCAGCGATTAATTTCTTTGTCATATTATTTAAGGTAGCAGAAGCTTTTGCAACTTCATTAGATAGCTTGTACATTTCGTCAGTAGAAGCAGATATTTCTTCAGATGAAGCTGATATTTCTTCGGCTATAGCAGATGTACTTTCAATCTTATCAAGAATATCGTCCTTTTCTTTATTTATTTCTATAGTTGCCACATTTACAGTTTGTACTTTTGGAATTACAGTTTTAATAACATCAATTATATTTTCAAATGAGTTTATAGTTTCATTTATAATACTAACTTGATTGTTAAGATCTGTGGTCATGCTATTTGTATCATCTTTTATTACATTAGTATCATTAGAGATATCAGATACTAATTTACTAATATTTTGAGATGAAGATTTTGTTTGTTCTGCCAAGACCTTTACTTCATTTGCTACCACTCCAAAACCCTTTCCGGCTTCACCAGCATTTGCAGCTTCTATAGATGCATTTAATGCTAATAAGTTAGTTTGATCTGCTATTGAATTAATAATTTGTACTATATTATTTACTTCTTTTATATTGCTGCTAAAAGTAATAATTTTATTAGATAAATTTTTAAAGGATAAACTTATACTGCTTACTGTATCCATTAATAACTTCATGCTTGAGCTGCTATTATTTGCAAGTTCATTCATTATTATTGTATTTTTATCTATATCTTTAGTGTTAATTACAATATCTTCAAGTTTACTACTGAAGATATTTAAAGTTGTAGTGATTTCAATTAGGTTATTCGCTTGAGAATTAATTCCACTTGCTACCTCTTGCATTGAATTTGCCACATTATTAGAAGATGAGACCATGTTTTGAGATATAGTTGATAAATCACTTGAGTTTTCATCTATTATTAGAGAACTGTCCTTAGACATTTTAATCATATCTCCAATTGAGTTTTGCATAGTATTCATAGAGTTAGCGATATCACCAATTTCATCTTTAATGTATAAATATTTTTCACTTATCTTATTAGTGAAATTTCCAGTAGCCAATATATTTAAGGAATTAGAAGCATATCGGATTCTTTTAGATAGTCTATTTGAAATAATATAAATTACAAGAATTCCAATAACCAAAAATAATATAGATGTAAGGGTTATTGAGAATTTTAGAGAGTTAAGTTCTGATAGAAGTTCAGATTTCTCTAAAATAACAACTACAGACCATTTTTCTTTTTCGATTGGAGCAAAGCCTCCATAAGATTCTTTTCCACCAAAAGTATATAAACTTAAACCAGTTTCACCAGCTATCATTCTCTTTTGCATATCAGCGATACCTTTTAGGCTAGGATCTTTTTCTGCTTCTTTTATAGAATTATATTGATTTAATGGCATGCTTGAATCCTTATAAGCAATGCTATTGCTTTGACTGTTAATCATGTAGGCACTTCCAGTTTTACCAAAAGAGATCTTCTTAATCATCTCACTAAGTTCCATTCCATCTCTAACTGATACTAATACGCCTATAATTGAGTCATCATTTTTTATTGGTACTGAATATATCATTGTCATTGCAGTTTTGTCTTCATTAACTTCAGGATCATTAATAAAATTTTCTCCAGACATTGATTTTTTAAAATAAGTAGTATCTTTTATATTAGTTTGTTCACCAGTAGTATATATAGTGTTTCCATTCATATCAGCGTATCCCATTTTAATACTACCATTTCTTTTTGCTTCAGCTTTTAAAATAGTCATTAATTTATCTGGAGTATCATTGTTTAATGAAGCAGTCTTAGCAGTAACTTCCAGTGAATTTAATTGATTATCTAAATTAGCCTGAACAGTATTAGAAGCCTGGATAGCTATTTCAGGTAATGTCTTTGTAATATTTGATATTAAAGCGTTAGATGCATTAATATAAGAAATAATTCCAAATCCAGTGCTTACAACTAAGAGTAATATACTTATCAGAATAATTAATTTTGATTTTATAGTTTTTATAAACATAATTAAACCATCTCCTTAATATTTATTTCATAGTTTTCTTATCTTCATATAGATCTCGCATTTTTATAATCAAGTTCTGAGCTTTTAATAGTGATTGAGATAACTCAGATATTTCTTCATTAGAAAGAACATTAAATCGTTCTAAAAAAATATCCTCTCCAGCTGCAGCAACAGATGAAATAAGATTTAATGATTTATTTGATAGTGATAAATAAACAATTCTTTTATCTTTTTCATCTTGTTTTTTTATCAAGTAACCAAGATTATATAAAGCATTAATACTTCTGCTTGTATTTGGTACAGATATGTTTAATTTTTTACTTATTCTTGATGCTGTAGTAGTACCTTCAAAATGAATAAAATTCAGTATTTTTGAAAGAAGGGGAGTTATTTCTGTATTAGTTAGGTCTGGAATTAGATCTATAAACTCAACATTAAATAAACTATAAAAGTTAACCATATTTAAAATTAATTCTCTATTATCTTTTTTAGTCATATGAAAACTCCTTTGATAATTATTATTAATTAAGATATATTATAACAATATAGTTATCATTTGACAACTACTTTATAAGTTTTATATAGAAATTATTGACAAAGACAAAGTGGAAAAGATTTATTCTAAAAAGTTGCAGATTTTCTTGAGATTTCATAAAAAGAGTTTATGAATATGTATATTGAAGAAGATTTTGGGAAATATGAAATTAAGCAAATACTATGTTCTTTTTTTAGAAAAGATGGAAGATGTGAAATTAAAGCATGTAAACCAGAAAGCTGCAAGAGGTATCGATTTACTGATAGACCTGAGAGTATTATTAGTTTAATTAATATAATTGAATCGACAAGCGTTTGTTATGTTGTATTTGAAATGATTGAAATATTAAAAAAGGAATATGGATTTAAAAGAAGAAAATAATTATATATAGTCATGATCAAATTTAACCTGATAAATAAAATTCAATCACAAAAAAATATAAAAACTGAAGATGGATTAATAAAAATGAGTAATATTAACAGTGCAATAAACGATTTTGAAAAATTTATAGAATTTATAGAAAATGAAAAGCCTATACTCTCAGCGACTCAGGAAGTATTAGGCAGAAAGGATTGCTATAATCTAAACATGATCCTTGAAAATAAAAAAGATGTAATAAATCCTAGTTATAATCAAGATAAATATTATGCAATAGACTTGATGTTTTCACTAGTTCTTGCAAGTAAGCTTTATATAAAGGCTAACGATGAAAAGGGAAAAGTAAGACTCTTTAAAACAGATAAATTAGAAAGCTTTCAAAATTTAAATGAAGATGAAAAATATATTTTCTTACTCCAAACTTATTGGACCCAATATGATTTTGAAACAAAATTTGATAGAACCCATAATATAGCAGCTTTTTACAATATTTTAGCTGAGATAGCTAGTGCTAAACAAGGAGATATAATTTTAAAAGATGAAAAGGATATTTCAAATGTAATGTATTCAACTGGGGCTGCATTTTTTCATCATTTAAAATTCTTTAGTTTTGGTGAACTAGAATTAATTAATGGCGCAAAAACAAGGTATGAAGATACGATAAAAAGTTTTTCTCCAAATGAATTTGGGATTAAAACAAGTATATTACTTCTAACAAGGGCTATTCAGTATTGGAATAAAGAAGATGTTCCAGTATTACTAGAGTATTATAATTTAAAAGTTACAACTAACAAAAACGAAAAAGCATTTGACGTTTTTAAAACCATATTTAAAGGGAACACTGTTAAAAATACAGTAGAAGAAAGTAAGATAAATAAAGGCGGAACGTATACTTTTAAAGTAAGTTTATCAAAGACTGTATGGAGAAAAATAAATTTAGCATATAAGCATACTTTTGGGGATTTACATAATGTTATTCAATAAGCCTTTAAATTTGATAATGATCACTTATATGCATTTTTTATAGGAGGCAACAGAAGAAAAGGAATATACTGTAAGTATGCAGAGTATGAAGGACCTGTAGCAGAAACTACGACTATAGCAAGTTTAAATCTTTATAAAGGAGAAAGACTTCTATACTTATTTGATTTTGGAGATGAATGGGAATTTAATGTGGAGCTTGCCGAAATAAATGAAGAAGCACCGGTTCCTTTAAAACCTATGATCATGGAATCAAAAGGAAAGTCACCTCATCAGTACAGTGGAGGCTGGGGACTTTACGAATAACATAATTGTAAATAGATACTATTATTCTAATAATAGTTTTTCAATATTAGGGGTGCACGGATAATTAAAAAGCACCCCAATGTTAGGCATCAACGTCTTTTCATTTTAAACTAAGGCTAGCCTTAATAGATTTCCTAAGGCATCATATGAGCCTCTGACCAGCCTTAACTATATTTTCAGCTTTCTTAATTAGCCTGATTATTAGAAGCAATTATTTCTTTAAGCTGTACATTTTGATTTATGAATCTAGCTTTGCTTTTCTCAGATTTCAAATGAATTGCATTTTGAGGACAATGATGTATACATGCTAGACATACTTCGCATTTATGGGAAAACTCAGGTTTGTTATTAACTTTAATATTATTTGCAGGGCAAACCTTTTCGCATACCTTACAGCTAGTACAATTATCCGTAACAATAAATCTCTTAGCTGCAAAATTATTGCTGATTTTATCTGCAAAGCCACGGCCATATTTAGATAGAGTATTTGATACGATTCCTTTTTTCACAAGAGAATTTCGTCTATTTGTAATATCAGCTATTATTTCACTCAGTTTTTCATCAATAACTTTTGGATTCTTATTTATTATCTCATCCTCCATCTTAAAGGCTGAAAGAAAATTATCAACCATCAGTATTTCATTTGTATAGTTGAACTTGATTCCAGATTCCTTGGCCACAAGCTCCATATGCCTTAACCCAGAGAATGCATTACCACCATATGTCATAATTGAAAAGAAGTAATCAGCTTTAAATTTTGACTTTTTTATAAAGTTACTAACTATTTTCGCCATTCCGAATCCATGACAAGGAAATACAAATCCTATAGCATCATCCTCAAATTCATATTTACCTTCTTTTATCATTTGAGGTATTGAATACAATTCTCCACCAATCTTTTTTGCAACATATAAACTATTTCCTGTAGCAGTAAAATAAAATATTTTCAAATTAATTCCGCCTTTCATTATTTCAACGAATATTGATTTTTCAACACATGTTCAATATAATAAATTTATCAATTAAGTTAACTCAATTCAATAGTTAAAACAATGAGATTTGTTTATTAATGAACAAAACACATATGAATGTTGATTATTATAAGATAAATCAGTTTACAGGAAGTAGATTAGGTACATAAAGGAGATATTTTTATGGATAGACGTATTGAAAAGTCAAAACAGGCTATTATGGGTGCTTTTATCAAGCTCATGTCGGAAAAAGATTTTGAAAAGATAACTATTAACGAAATTGCAGAAGAGGCAAATGTAAACCGTGGCACTGTATATCTGCATTATGAAGACAAATTTGATTTGATGAATAAGTGTATAGATACTCATTTAAATCAATTATGTGACAGTTGCATTTCAGATGGAGAGAGCAGCAATTTTGACTCCAAAGCTTCGCTACTTCAGACGTTTCAATATCTAGAAAAGCATGCCATTTTCTATTCAAATATGCTCACTAACAAAGCTATGCCTGCTTTTAGGGAACGTATTTTAACAATGGCTCTTAAAAGTATGGAAGAACATCTTGACATGACAGGAAGTAATGAAAATATAAGCAAGGAGATAATGGCTCAATATGTTGCTTCAGCCGCTGTTGGTGTAATGGAATGGTGGATTGTAAATTCAATGCCTTACCCCGCAGCATATATGGCGGAGCAGTTGTGGCAACTACTAAAACGAGAACAAATAGAGGGATACATATGATTATCTCAGTTAAAAAGAAAAAGAGCTTTTATTAGCATAAAGAAGTTGTTGATACAAATGGAGCTCATTTAAAAAAATAATAATTTAAATGGAATATATAGGGCAGTGTAGGAATTAAATTTTCTGCTTTGCTCTTTTTGCTAAATTTAAGCAATTAAGAAAGATAGCATTACTCATTTTTGTTACACTACTTGGTATTGTAACATTTGCAAATTGTCCACCATTTAGCTTTATAATTTTTACCTTCATAATTAACAGTATCTCCACTTACATAAGCTTTGTTGGCATCCCAATTAGCATAAGTTACAGATGCAGAGACAATCACTGTGGAAGCCTTTGTTGTTGTTGCTGCCTTGGCTAATACTGACATTTGTGGTAATGCAAACGATAATACTACAGCGAAAGCAAATAACTTTTTTAATTTCATGTATTTCATAATACATCAACTCCTTCTATATATTTTTGAAATGTATATAAATTATACGTTCCCACTTAAATGTTATTATTTAATTAGTATTTTGGATTACTTGGTGTAGCGGCTCCAATTAATTCCCAAACATCAGAAGCACCAGGTTTATCACCTTGAGTCCACCATTTTGCTTTGTAATTGTTGTTGTTATAAGAAACAATATCTCCATTTACATAAGCTTTACTACTATCCCATGCAGGATAAGAAGTACCATGATTACTTGGGGTTGCTGGATCCGTTGGGTTAGTAGGGTTAGTTGGATTACTTGGGTTAGTTGGGTTAGATGGAGTAGTTGGATTACTTCCACCAGCAAGTTTGTTTGCCATTAAAGATGTTAAAGGAAATCCATTTGGGTCATCTCCTGAAACTTCCCAAGCAATCATTCCGCCATAACCGTTATTTAATACATAATTACATCTTTCTGTAAGAGATTCTTCATCTTCATATGTGTACATAATTCCTTGTGATGCATTATATAGATAAGGAACTTTAGCATATGGATCTCTATATTTTACGTAACCTGATGTTTTTTCCAATTCCTTCATTTTAAAATAAGGGTTTTGTCCACCTGGAGATTGTGCATTATCCCATGTACCTACTGGTGCACCATTTGCAGAAGCAAATAATCCAGGTAGGCTTCCACCATTGTTCACAACATTTTTCCATCCTCTTGAATAGAATGGTGTTCCAACATTTAGTTTGCTTGCAGGTATATTATAAGTATCCCTGTACAATTTCATTGCTGAATCAGTATTATATTTATTTTTTATATCTACAGGAGAAGTTCCAGATGGATCATTAGGATTTGGATATATTGCAGCATGATGATTAGTAGTTGTTTCCCAAGCCCCATGCATATCATAAGTCATAACGTTTATAAAATCTAAGTATTGAGCATAAACGTTAGGTTCAGTATATTGTGCTTTATCATATCCAGATGGTGCTGCTATTGTAAGCGTTTTATTAGACAATCCATTATCATTGTAAGCTTTACGTATTTCACGAAGAAGTGAAGTAAAGTTTTGTTTGCCCTCGGGTCCACCTGGGCAACCTTTATCAAATTGGTCGTTTGGATCGGCTTTTCTATCAATACCAGGGAATTCCCAGTCGATATCAATTCCATCTATGAATGGATATTTTTTTAGAAAATCTACTACACTGTTTATAAATACAGCACGAGAACTAGAACTTGAGGCCATTGCATGGAAATTAGCCCCCCTTGTCCATCCACCTACTGATATAAGCACCTTTACATTTGGATATTGAGATTTGTAATACTTATATTCACCCATGTGTCCTCTAAGTTTATCTGCATCCCAACCTTCAGAATGTGGGAAAGATTTATCAAAATCTGCATAAGAATCAGTAGTGGCGAGTTTAAAGCTTGAATCTACTTCAAAGAATGCATGATTGATTACAGTGACCTTGTCCCAAGGTAATTGATCAACAGATATACTGCTGTGAGCTGTATTGTAGGTACCCCAATTAGGAAAATAAACTACAACATTTTTTTTATCAGATTTTTCTGCTGCTTTAGGCATTAGTATTATTTGCGTGAATGTAAGTAGAAAGACTACAAAAAAAGCAAGAAATTTTTTTAATGTTACGTGTTTCAAAACACATCAACCCCTCTCATATAATCATTGAAATTTTTTGGAAAGCAACTTTAATAATAAATTGTTCACCTCCTTAAAACAGTAATAGAGAATTTTCTCTTGCGTAATAAATAATAAAATATTTCACGCCTATATTTATTGCCTATTACTTTGTAAAAAAATAAAACTGTAGGAAATTTATAGAATATATGATTGTACTATATTCAATACGAGAAAAGTGTAATTTTTGTGTGGGACAAAATTAACTTTTTTTAGTAAAACATTTAAATTTAACCACAACAATATATACAAATGTAATAAAATGTAATATAATTACTTATATTGTAAAATATAAATACTTAATAGGAGAGGAGTGTAATAAATTATGGTTTATTATTTATAAAATCTATATATTAGAGCAAAGTTAAGTATATGAGAATGGTATATTTTGTAGTTATGGTAGTTTGTATAAAGAGGTATTTATTATGTAGGGGGGAAAAGTATTGTCAGATAGTAAACTATTTTATGATGATACTAAAGATAACAAATCAATATATGGATACATAGAAAGAATTAGAAACGGTGACGTTAAATTAAAAGATAAATTAATAAAAGAGTATTTACCATTTATAGGTAAGTCTGTGTCTAAAGTATCAAAAAAATATGAAGATATAAGGTACAGCGATATATTTAGTATAGGAATGATAGCTTTTAATGAGGCGTTAGATAATTATGATGAAAATAAAGGAAAAAACTTTTTCGCTTACTGTGACATGATAATAAGAAGTAGAATTATAGATTATTATAGAAAAAGTGAAAAAGAAGAAAAAGCATATCCATTTACTTATTTTGAAAATGAAGATGAAATTAATTTTGAGGAAAAATATTTAAGATCTAATTCATTTAATCAATATGAGAATATAGAAACACAGGATGAAATGGAATTCTTTCAAAAAAAGTTGAGTGAGTTTAATATAAACATATATGATATTGGAGAAGAAATTCCCAAACACAGGGACTCTATTATTATGTGTATAAAAATTGCAAAAGAATTATGTGATAATGATTACTTATATGGAAAATTGATTCGAAATAAATCAATTCCGTTAAAGGAATTAGTGTCAATGGTTCAGGTACATAAAAGAACCATTGAGAGAAATAGGAAATTCATAATTGTAGTAAGCTTAATATTTAAAACAGAATTTACGTATTCAAAGGAATATATACAAGATTTTTTTAATGGATCTAATGTATAGGTAATTGTAGTAATAACAATTTTATTCAAGTGTGTCTCAGAAAGAATAATGGCCTTTCATGCATTCGATTATACAATAAATGTATAATTTGTTCTAATTTATAATTTATCCCACTTAAATAGAATCTTTTTACGTATAATATAGTGTACGTTAAAAGTAATTAATTTAGGAGGTGATATGAAAAAAGTTCAGCAAAAAGGTAACAAAGTTTAATAAAATATTTATGTAAATAAGGGGGGAGTAAACTACTACTAATAATAATAAATAGAGGTATAGGGGGAATTTTTATGAAAAGAAAAAAACAACTAATTATGTCATTAGTTATTTCTTCACTTATGGTTTCATCATTTATTCCAACAGTTACAGCGAAAGCTGATACAGGATGGAATCTTGCATGGAGTGATGAATTTAATGGGACAAGTATAAATACATCAAATTGGAAATATGAAACTGGCGGAGACGGTTGGGGTAATAATGAACTTGAATATTATACCAATCGTTCTGAAAATGCAAGAATTGAAAATGGAAATCTTGTTATAGAAGCAAGAAAAGAAAATTACAATGGGATGAATTATACTTCTGCTCGCTTAAAAAGCCAAGGATTAAAAAACTGGACTTATGGAAAAGTAGAGGCAAGAATGAAGTTACCAGCTGGACAAGGTATATGGCCTGCATTCTGGATGTTAGGAGAAAACATTTCTCAAGTTAGTTGGCCAAAATGTGGCGAAATAGATATTATGGAACATATAAATAATGAAAGTGCAATCCATGGAACTATACATTGGGATAGCACTGGTAACAATACGCATGCACAGTATGGCGCTGCTTCACCTAATATCGATGTAACTCAATATCATGTATATTCAATTGAATGGGACGCTTCATCAATAAAATGGTTTGTAGATGGAACACAATATTTAGAAGCTAACATAGCAAATAATATTAATGGTACTGAAGAATTCCATAAACCATTCTTTATATTATTTAATCTAGCAGTTGGAGGAAATTGGCCAGGTAATCCTGATGGATCAACTCCATTCCCAGCTAAAATGTATGTAGATTATGTTCGTGTATATCAGCACGGGGATAATAATCCAACACCAGCACCTACAGCACCAGCTGTTCCAAGTGGATTGTCTGCAGCTGCTAGCAATCAATCTAGTATTAATGTGTCTTGGAACGCATCATCAGGTGCAACAGGCTATGATTTAAAAGTTGATAATAACATTATTAGTAATGTAACATCACCTTATGTTAATAGTGGTTTAACTGAGAATTCAACACATACTTATGCTGTTAGAGCTAAGAATGCTAATGGAACAAGCAGTTGGAGTAATTCTACCAGTGCCACTACTAAGGCTTCAAGCAATCCTACGACTGGAAGCTGGGCTCCTAATACTGCATATAAAGTTGGAGATATAGTTTCTTATAATGGTAAGAATTATAAATGCATTCAAGCTCATACTTCATTGGTAGGATGGGAACCATCAAATGTTCCTGCTTTATGGGTATTAATATAAATGCAGAATATGTAGACTGAGTATTCCATGAAAAGGATACAGCACTTACAACTAATCAAGTAAAGGCTAAGGTTGATAGTTATAGAAATCAAGTTGTTACATTTAAAGATACTGTAGATTAATATTTTAAGTTATGTATAGTAATGGATAAATATTAATAGATTAAATGTATATAAAAGAGAAAGCATAAACCTTAAAATAGATCTCTATAAAAAGGGGCTATGCAGCTTCTAAAAGATGATTTCTGTACTTTTCAGGAGTCATCTTTTTTAGATTTAACTGTGAATGGCTAGTATTATAGTAGATTATGTATCATTATGCTTCTTCATATGTTCGAATTGCAATATGAATATTAATAGGGAAATTAAATGTTTTATAAAAGGGTTCCAGTTTACTAATATTTTTGGCAAAATAAATAAAATCTTAAAGTGAGGGAGAGAAAAGTATTGAGTAAAAAGAAATTTTTAAAAAAGATAGTTTCAGTCATGGCTATGGCAAGCCTTATGGTTACAGGAGTGGTATTAGGTAATTCAAATAGTGCATCTGCGGTAACAAGCAGTAGTATTCCCAATCATGTACTAGTAGGCTACTGGCACAATTTTAATAATGGGTCAGGAGACATTAAACTCAAGGACGTTTCGTCAAACTTTGATGTTATTAACCTTTCATTTGGAGAACCAACATCTGTTACTTCGGGGGATATAAGGTTCACCCCATATAATGAAACAGAGACTGAGTTTAAAAGTGATGTTCAATATCTTCAAAGTAAAGGAAAAAAAGTATTGTTATCTATTGGAGGACAAAATGGTGAGGTTCAACTAACAAGTTCCACATCTGTTAATACCTTTGTTAATTCTGTAAGTACTATTATTGATAAGTATGGATTGGATGGATTAGATGTAGATTTTGAAGGACATTCTCTATATTTAAATGCAGGGGACAAAGATTTTAAAAATCCAACAACACCTGTTATAGTTAATACAATTAGTGCTTTAAAACAATTAAAGACTAAGTATGGTAGTAAATTCGTATTAACTATGGCACCTGAAACATTCTTTGTACAACTAGGACATACGTACTATGGTGGATTAAATTCATATGTAGATAACAGAGCTGGAGCATTTTTACCAGTAATCTATGGACTTAGAGATGAGTTGAACTGGCTTCAAGTGCAATATTATAATTCAGGTTCAATAAATGACATTAATGGTAAAGCTCAATCAATGGGAAGTGGAGAATTCTATGCTTCTTTAGCAGATATGCTTTTAACAGGTTTTAATGTAAATAATGATTCTAATTATTTCTTCCCAGCATTAAGACAAGATCAAGTAGTTATTGGTGTTCCATGTTGTAATTCTGCTGGAAATGGATATGTTTCAAATGCTGAGGTACAAAGTGCTTTAGATGGATTAATCAATGGTGGAACAGTTGGAAGTTATAAGATTAACAATAAATATCCTAATTTAAGAGGTCTTATGACTTGGTCAATAAATTGGGATCAATATACAAACTTTAATTGGTCTAATTATTTTAGAGGTTATTTTAATAATTTAACTCCACCTGTAAATAAACTTAATGCAGCAGTATTAAGCTCTTCAGAAGTTATTAATGGAAGCTATTCTATATCTGCAGAAGTTCCAGCTTATAATACCGCAACTTCTTATAAGATTTATGAGGGAACAACAGTAGTAGCTTCAGGAAATTTAACAGCTGGACAACCTACTAAGACGCTTAACTATAATGCCATATCAAAAGCTCCAGGGGCATACATCTACAAAGCTGAATTAAGTGATGGAAGCAATACAGTTACTTCAAATCAAATAACTGTAACAGTTCCAAAAGCAGGAGATAACACATTACAACCAGCAATATTATCTGCTAGTTCAGTAAATAATGGAGCATATACTTTAACGGCTGTAGTTCCAAAAAATAATACTGCAACAAGCTACAAGATATATGAAGGAACAACAGTTGCTTCTACGGGAGCTCTAACTTCAGGTGTAGGAGAAGTTAGCATTTCTTATGCTATTACTAATAAGGCTAAGGGAAGCTATGATTATACAGTGGTTCTATATGATAGTACAAATTCTATTAACTCTAACAAAGTTACAGTAAATGTACCAGATTCTGAATCTAACAATGCATGGGTTGCAAATCATGCATACAAAGTTGGAGATATTGTAACTTACAATGGCGGTACTTATAAATGTATTCAGGCTCACACTTCATTAGTAGGTTGGGAACCAAGTGCTGTACCAGCTTTATGGCAAATTCAATAATAGATAAAGGGAGTTGTAGTTTTATGTAAAAGAATGAGCTAAGATTATCTTGGCTCATTTTTTTGAATTTGCATGTAATATAAAGTATTTTAGTTTGATGAAAGTAGTTAAGAAAATAAAAAAGATGCTGCATCAAATTTTGATACAGCATCTTTTTACAAATCTTATGGTCTAATTTATTTAATTTATTACCAACCTACATTAATTATTGCATACTTAGGGTCAGCTACATGCAATGTGCTGCTGAAGTCGAAAACATCATCATAGCAGAAGCCATATGATTTGTTTTCATAAGAATGATCATGCCAGAATTTTGCAAAGTAATTTGCAGGAGCATCTTTATAGAAATAGGCTGAGTTATTCCAGTGTGCAGGATCAAGCATAACATGTCTGTTAAATGCTGCACAAACCTGTGCTTTGATAGCTTTTTCATCTAGGCAATGTGATACTGAGCACAAGCAACAGCGTTATGAGTTGTAGTAAATATGAGGGCTTGAGGGCAAAATGATTTTTTGATAAAACTTTATATAAGCATCAACTATTTATGTTAAAATATAGTTACTATGTATAGAATATGTAATTTAATTATTTGATTGCTAAATTAAGGGTAAAGGGAGAGAAATTATATGATAGAGTTATATATTATAATAATTTTAGTAATTATTATTGTTTTAACATTAAAGAAGAGTAAATACGATAAAAGCAATTACAAAAAAGAATCAGGAAATGGTTTCTTTGGAGTTATGATGGACAAGGGGAAATATGGAGAGTATCTATCCTTCAATATTTTAGAAAAAATAAAAGGGGAGCATAGAATACTTACTAATGTATACTTACCAAAGGAAAATGGAGAAACAACAGAGATTGATTTAATATATTTGCATGAGACAGGAATTTATGTTTTAGAATCAAAAAATTATAGTGGTTGGATCTTTGGAGATGAGAAAAGTAAGTATTGGATGCAAACTTTAAAGAACGGACAGAAGGAAAAGTTTTATAATCCAATAAAGCAAAATAATACGCATATAAAATACTTAATAAAATTATTGAAAGTAGACGAAAAGTTAGTAAAGTCAATTATAGTTTTTAGTGAGAGATGCATTATAAAGAAAATGGAAGTTCAATCAGAGAATATAAAAGTTATTAATAGATATACTTTAAACAAAACGATAGAAAAGCTTATAAGTAATTCTTCTAAAGTATTTGCAGCAGGTGAGATTATTGAGCTATATTATGAATTAAAGTCTTATACATGTGTTAGTAAAGATGTAAAAGAAAATCATATAAAGCAGATTAAAGAAAAACAAAATTTGAAATGTAATTCAATGAATTTGGGTTTAATAGAAAAAGAAGATATTAAAAGTAAGAATAGTGATAGAGAAATTATAGATAATGTAGAAGAAATTAAATTAGTGGAAAAAGAAATTAATAATGAAAATGAAATTGCAGAAAAGCAAGATAAAGTGACCTTAGATATAAATAGAAATGATGTATGTATAGGAAATCTTGTTACAAGAAAAATTAGAGAAAAGTTAGATGAATCTGGTGGACATGCATCTATTAAATTATTTAGAGGTGATTCTTGTGAAATAAGTTACGATTTAAATAAAAATGGACTTGTTTCACCTAAGATACCTGTTCCAGATCAATTAACATGGGAAGCATTTAATGCAGCCGTAGAAGTTGTAATAAATAATGGGGGGAAAGCGCCAAAAGGAAGTGCTAGATCAAAAGGAGCTAGACTTGGAAATGATAAGCTTCCAATGAATTCAGTGGAAGGCTATGTTGCACATAAGGTACATGGAGTGAAAGAAGGACAAAGCGCATTTGGCCCAGGCTTTGTAATATTTGCGATTTTAGATTGGGCAGGTATATGCAATAATGAAAAAGGATTCTTAACTATAAAGCCTTCATTCTTGATGGAACTTGAAGAAAGTAAAAATGAAAAGAAATCAATATAATGATTATTTATTTATATTTTAAAATATAAATAAATAATCGAAACTTATCTGTATTAGTATTATTGTGGTGGTATAATATGATAAAGGTAATTTTATACACTTTGAGGTCGAGATATTTTTAAAAATTGGAGTTATAAAAGAATCATTAAGTATGATCTATGAATAATTATAAGTATATCCTATATTTTAATAGAAATGGAGTTAATATATTATGGCAATTTTTTCACCGGTTCAAGTTAATATAGTTTTATTTATTTTATTGCTTATTTTATTTGGACATACTTATTTTAATATGAATAGAAAAAATATAACCAATAGATTATTTATGTGGATAATGGGATTAACAGCATTTGCCATAATGCTAGAGATTTTAAGCGTTATATTAAATAATCCAAATTTAAAACAATTTATGGTAATGCAAAAGATTGTCAATGTTCTTGGATTTACAGTGACTCCTATCATTCCATTTCTAGGATATATATTCAGTAAAGAATGGGTAAATAGGTATCAGAAAGAGAAAATCAAACTAAATAAAATACTTTTATTACCCCTATTCATAAATGGGATAATGGCATTTGTAAGCTATAGTGTAAACTTGCTTTTCTATGTAACTAGTGGAAATACTTATGAACGTGGACCTTTATTTTTTATATTACCTTGTGTAAGTTACTTTTACTTTGGGTACAACTTATATTTTATTTACAAACAGCGTAAAAGGTTTTCTTGGTGGGAGCTTCGTATATTTAATTTATTCTATATTGCAGCAGGAGTATTTACAGGTATTCAGATTGTATATTCTAGTTATCTAACTATTTGGAATGGAACTGCAATGATGATAGTTATTATTTATATCTTCATATTAAATGATCAGGTACATAGAGATAGGCTGACGGGATTAGAAAATTATTCATCCTATGAACGCTATATTGAAAATATATCTTTTAAGAGGATTAATAAGCTTTTTATAATTAATATTGATATAGATGATTTTAAAAGTGTTAATGATAAATATGGGCATAACGAAGGGGATGAAGCACTTAAAATGTTTGCTAATCTACTAATTGATAGTTTTCCACTAAGAAGAAAAAAATTGATACGCGTAGGCGGGGATGAATTTTTAATTTTATTAGAAGTTGAGCGGAAAGAAATAGTTGATAATTATATTCAAAATTTAAATAAAAACATTGAGGAATATAATAAAACTAAAGAGAAACCATATGAACTTAAATTCAGTTATGGAGTGGCATGCTGTAGTAACTCTAAGGAAGATATCCATGACATTTTGAAATGTGCAGATAAATTGATGTATGAGCAAAAGAGAAGTAGAAAGATAAAGCTATAATTTAGCACGTAAAATTAAAAAAGATAAGAATTTAGAAAATTACAGGCTTTATTGCTGGTATATTTAAATAGTGGTAAAATTATTATTGAAAAATAAATTTTAAGATATAATTTAGTAGAAACTAGACAAGATTATAGCTTGAATTGTAAGGAAGTGAGAAACGTGGAAAAACAAATAATAGATCTTAAAAGAGATGCATATAAAAAGCTATTAGAGTGGAAAAATAATCATAATAATAAGGTACTATTAGTAGAAGGTGCAAGACAGGTAGGAAAAACTTATTTAGTGAAAAAATTTGCAAGAGAAAATTATAAGCATTTAATATATATAAATCTGTTGGAAGAAACAGGGGAGGACTTACTTACAATTTATAATATAATAAAAGAAGAACGTCTATCAGGAAAACTAGACAGGGAAAAAACAAATACATTAAAAGAGATGTTTAAGAGATTCTCTAATAATTTTAAAGACAATGAAGAATGCATAATTATAATAGATGAAATACAAGAATCTTATAAGATTTATAATATGATAAGGCAATTTGCAAGGGAATTTAAGGCACATTTTATCATGACTGGAAGTTATTTAGGAAGAGTTGTTATGCAGAAAGAGTTTTGGTCTCCAATGGGTGATGTAGACTTCCTTGAAATAAAGCCATTATCATTTACTGAATTTATTAATGCGCTTAATTTAACACAAGCTTATGAGTCATTAGATTTGTATGGAGATGGCGATAAAAAGGATTATGATTTATTTTATGATAAGTATAAAGATTACTTAGAAGTTGGCGGTTATCCAGAGATAGTATGCGAATACTTAAGAAATCACAAGGGAAATATTAATGATTTGTTTGAAAAATTATTAAGAGTATTTTGTGAAGAATCTTCAAGATATTTTGATGGAGATATATTGACTACAAGAGTGTTTGAAGACTGCATAAGCGCAATAATTGAAATTCTAGCTAGAGGAAAAAAAGGCATTAAGGAAAGCAGTTATACGGAAGAATTACAGCAAATAATAACCAAACAATATTCAAGTAATATCACGAAGGAAAATTGTAATAGAGTACTTCAATGGTTTTACACGTCAAAATTTGTTAAAGACTGTGATAAGCTTATAGATTTTGAATTTACCAATATAAAAAAGAGGCAAAGATATTTCTTGTCAGATGTTGGTATGGCAAATTATGTGATGAAAAAAGCAAACCTATTAGCATCGGAATCCGGTGGGTTATTAAATGAAACGTTTGTTTACCACTGTCTTTTGGATAAGATATCTACAGTTCCTATGTTTGGGATCTATGGTGATGGAGAGCTTGATTTTGTCTACAGAGATAGGGAAAATGGGCATGTTTACGGAATAGAGTTAAGGCTGGTAAGAATCCAGGTAAAACCATAACAAAATCACTAGCTAATGGAAAAATTAATTTTGCAGTTTATCTAAAAGGGGTAACGCAAGGTGGAATTGCAAACAAGACTTATACAATTCCAATATTTTTATTTCCAAGATTTGAGTTCAGAAAAATATAAGGATATCTATGATAAGAGTTTATGTAATGTAAGCTCTTATTTTATGGTAAAATATCCTTATAATATAGATTAATTAACACTTTTACGTATTTATAAAGATTGGATTTATGTAAAAAACGGTGAAAAATACAGCAAGGTTTGGAATTTTGCTTAATGAGGAAGTGATTCAAATTATTAAAAGATGTGAATGGGTGACAAAAGAAGAATTATATATTGAATATCACGATAAGGAATGGGGAGTGCCGGTATATGATGATAGGAAACTATTTGAAATGCTGTGCTTAGAAGGAGCTCAAGCAGGCTTAAGCTGGTGGACTATTCTTAAAAAAAGAGAAAACTATAAAGAAGCTTTTGATAATTTTGAGGCTGAAAAGATAGTGAAATATACTGAAGAAAAATTAGAGCAATTAATGCAAGATAAAGGCATTGTTCGTAATAGAAGAAAAATTGAAAGTGTCGTAACTAATGCAAAAGCATTTCTGAAGATTAGAGAAGAGTGTGGCTCGTTTTCTAATTATATATGGAAGTTTGTAGATAATAAGCCTATCATTAATTCATGGAAAAGCATAGGAGAAGTTCCAGCTTCAAATGAATTAAGTGATAAAATGAGTAAGCAACTAAAAAAAGATGGTTTTAAATTTGTTGGAAGTACAATTTGTTATTCTTTTATGCAAGCAGTAGGAATGGTTAACGATCATACAACTGAATGCTTTTGCTATACAAAATTAATTTAGTTAAGAATATTCTTAACTAAATTGAATAATATGATTTTTATATAATACGCTGCAACTAAATAGAATAAAAAGTGTAATTTTAAAGTAGAAAACGAGGAGGATTTTACATATGGCAATAGAAAGAGTTAAAGAGTATTTCAAAAAATATGGTATTGATAATCGTGTGCAAGAGTTCGACGTGTCAAGTGAAACAGTAGCACTTGCAGCAGAAGCATTACATTGTGATCCATGTAGGATTGCAAAGACGCTTTCATTTATGGTAGCTGAAAATCCGATTTTAATTGTAGTTGCTGGGGATGCGAAAATTGATAATCCAAAGTACAAAGCACACTTTAAGGCAAAAGCCAAAATGCTTACACTAAAGGAAACTGAAAACTTAATTGGTCATGCCGTTGGTGGAGTTTGTCCTTTTGCTATAAATGAAGGTGTAAAAGTCTATCTTGATGAATCATTAAAAAGATTTCAAACTGTGTTTCCTGCTTGCGGAAGTGGTAATAGCGCAATAGAGGTGACCATAGAAGAATTAGAAAAGTATTCTGGTTATGATGAATGGATTGATGTTTGTAAAGGTTGGAACAATTAAAGAAGTTGATTATAATATAGGGATTTTAATATCAACATATGAAACTTGTGGTAAAATAAGTAATTTAAATAAAAATGTTATATAATTAGAGATAGAATATTTAAAAAGTAAATAATCTATCTTTTTTATATTTTAGAAATAAATTATTAAATATAGATTCTGATAATTCGTAAGAAATGAGATGAATATTATGAGTATTAAAAAGTATTTTTACAATATGGGATTTAATCATATAAAAAAGGCTAGTTTTAAAACAAAATTAATATCATCATTTCTGATTATTTCCATATTACCAATCTTATCTATTGAGATATTTTCATATTATTATTCTACTAATAAAATAGAAAATAAAATATCAAGGCTAATGGATTTCAGTCTTACACAATCTGCTAAAAGTATAAACACTACTCTTTCTTCTTATGAAGATTTAGATATGCAGATTGCCAGCGATGATGAACTCACAAAACTGATTGATAAATATGATGTTGGAAGTAATACGGATATAAATACCCAAGTGGCATTGAATGATATTAAAGGCAAATTAACTGTTTACGCTTATTCAAAACTGGGAATTGTTAATATTGATATACGTACTAATAAAAATCATAAGATAGCTTCATACAACAGAATAAATGGACATGCAATACCAGATATCTGGAAAAAGTATGACGATATAATTGAAAAAAATGATTATGAAGATGAGACTAGCAGATACGGAACAATATGGAGCGGAATGTCATATACGCAGCCATTGGTAGAAGAAACATATAATTTGATCAATGTGTATTCAAATATAATTGACTTTACAAGTGACAGAATAATCGGAGTTCTTTGTATAAGCATAAATGAAGACGTTTTACAAAAGACTTATAACTTAAATTCAGATGATCTGCATGCCAATAATATCAATGTATATTCATTAATTATAGATAATGAAGGTACAATAGTATCTTATGAAGATAGAAATTATATTGGGAAAAATATATATTATTTAGCTAATAAAAAAGATAGAAATTCAGAGGATCTAAACAATACTATAATTAATTCTCATATTGTAAAAGGAAATTCACTAATTGTAAACACTAAGAGCTTAAAAATAAGTAATTGGTATATTGTTAATATAATTGATGAAAATAAATTGTTTTCTGAAGTAAATCTGAGCATAAGAATTATTATTATAGTTATTGTTATAGTAATACTCTTTTTCATATTTTTTATAGTGCTAGTTTCCAATAGGTTGACAAGTTCCATAAGAAAAATTGTTGCGGCAATGAAGAAAGCTCAGAAAGGAGAATTATCTGTAAGGATAGAGGAGGATATAACTGATGAGTTTTCTATAATTGCACTAACCTTTAATAAGATGATATCTCATATTAATGAGTTAGTTGAAAAACTTAGGATTCAGATGAATTTAACTTCTGAAGCAGTAAAATTGCAAAAAGAAGCAGAAATAAGAGCAATTGAGGCTCAGATTAATCCGCATTTTTTATATAATACTCTTGACTGTATCAACTGGATGGCAATTGAAAAGGAGGAGTATGAAATTAGTAAAATGCTTAAAAGCTTAGGTCAAATATTAAGATATTCAATTAATCAAAGTAATAAAATAGTTTCTTTTTCACAGGAAATTCAATGGCTTAAGCAGTATTTATATCTTCAGGAAAGCAGATTTGATAATTCCTTTAAAACTGAAATTAAGTTTGATAAAGAAGTTCCGGAATTTAAAATACACAAGCTTATGCTGCAGCCACTAATCGAAAATTCTATTATACACGGCTTTGAGGGCTATACATCTGGAGGTATTTTAGAAGTGTCAATTGAAATAAAGGAAGCGGATATAGTGATTTTTATAAAAGATAATGGAAAAGGAATGGATGGTGAGAAAGTAAAATATATTAATAGCCTTGTAAGTGAAGCCAAGATTATTAATAAAGGAGAGCATATTGGAATAGAAAATGTAATATCAAGACTTAGAATATATTATGGAGATTATTATAAGTTCAATATAGAAAGTGAAATTGGCAGAGGGACAAGTATTTGCATAAGAATACCTAAAATAAAATAATTATATAAGATATTTCTTAGAGTTTCTATTCATAATATATGTTGGATATATTAAAAATAACTAAGTTTTCAGGGGGAAGTATATGAACATTGTTGTTATTGAAGATGAGATTAGGACTAGAAGAGGAATTATAAAATTATTACCTAAAATCAACGAAAATTATCATGTTATAGGTGAAGCAAATGATGGCTTAGAAGGTTTTAATATAATAGAAAAAACAAAACCACAGGTAGTTATAACAGATATTAAAATGCCTGGATTAAATGGATTAGAGATGCTTAAGAAGCTTAATGAATCTGAAATTAAGGTTAAGATGATAATTATTACAGCGTATTCAGAATTTGAATTTGCCAAGAAAGCTATTTCAGTTGGAGTTACTGATTATTTATTAAAGCCCATAACAGTTGAAGACTTGAAAAATGTCTTTGAAAAAATAGAAAAAGATATTGATAGGGAAATAGAAAAAGAAAGTTATCAAAGAATTAACATAATGACTTTTGAACAAATGATAATAGAGATGATAGAAGGGAAAATAAAGATTAACAAAGTATATGAACACTATTCAGGTAAGATAAATGAATATAATTTTAATTATGTTATTGTAGCCAAATTACTTAATACTCATGTTGAAAAATATAATTTATTAAAAGAATGTATAAATAATTTGTTTAAGCATATTGAAAATTTAAAATATATTCTTATAGAGTATGAATATAATAATGAAATATTAATCTTATTTGCATCAAAAGATTCGGAAGTAAATATTGAAAAAGAATTGAATAAGAAATTATTCAATTTATTTCGTGATAATGGATTTGAAAACTGTATTGTTGCTGGTCTTTCTAAATTAATTTCAATTGATGAACTTGCGAGTAGAGTGAAAGAAATAAACAGGAATTTAAAATGGTCATTGTTATTGAAAAAGGATGTTATAGTTACTGAGAATGCTATATCAAGCATATGCACTAAAACTTTTAAATATCCTAAGGAAATTGAGCAGTTAATTATGGCTGCAATTGGTGAGCAGGACTATATTAAATTAAGTAATTTAATAAATAAGTTTTTAAGTTATTGCAAATCAGGCAAATATCATCCAGATAGTATCATAGATGGTGTAGATTGTTTCGTGATTTCAATAATTAACATAATGAAAGATATTAATTATGAGTTGTTTATCAAAATTAATAATGAAAGAATATTAGAAAAAGTTAAAAATAGTACAAGCTGGTGTGAAATAGAGGATATTTTAAAAAATATAATAAATATAGTGTCTGAATTAAATAATAAAGATTCAAAGGCATCATACAGTTTAATTGTATATAAGACTATTAATAAAATAATAAATGATTATGCAGAATGCATTTCATTAGAAAATATAGCAGCAAGCCTTAATGTCACCCCTGAATATCTTTCTACATTATTTTATAAGGAAGTAGGAACTAATTTTACAAGCTATTTAAAGGAATACAGAATAAATAAATCCAAGGAATTACTTATTAGCAGTAATTTAAAAATAGGAGAGATTGCTAAGAGGGTTGGATACAATGATCCAAAATATTTTTGTAAGGTCTTTAAAAGCGTTACAGGTGTTTGTGCAGGAAAATACGTTACAATGCATAAATAAAATTGATTAGTTTTTTACACTTTTATTAAAACTTTGGAATTGGATTAGGATATTTTAAGAAATATAATGATAGTAACAGATGCGCATCCTGTATTGTATATGTTTACATTTATCTAAATGAGTTTATGTCGAAGATATGAATTTTAAAGTGGGGGGATTAAATTGAAAAAAACCATATCATTAATAATAAGTGCTGTACTTTCTTTAGGTTTGATTGGCTGCGGATCATCAAGTACTCAACAAACTGCTAGCAATACTAACGGGAAGGTTACACTAAAAGTTTGGAGTTATTATAACGACAATGAAAAAAAATCATTTAATAATTTAGTTGATAAATTTAATAAGTCTCAAGATAAAGTAGAAGTAGTAAATGAATATGTACCATTTGCAGACATAAAGAAGCAGTTTTCAGTAGGAATAGCAGCACAAAATCTACCAGATCTTGCTGTTATAGACAATCCTGATCATGCAGCATTTGCAGCAATGGGAATGTTTGAAGATATAACAGATAAAGTTAAAGACTGGGATGAAAAAGATAATTATTTTGAAGGTCCATGGAAGTCAACAATGTATAACGGCAAAAATTATGGAATTCCTATGGATAGCAATTGTTTAGCGTTATTTTATAATGAGGACCTTCTTAAGCAGGCAGGAGTTACTCCTCCTCAAACATGGGATGAGCTTAGAACAGCTGCGAAAAAACTTACAAAAGATGGGGTTTATGGTTTGTCATTATCTGCTGTGAAAAGCGAAGAAGGTACATTCCAATTTATGCCTTTCTTATTATCTTCAGGAGGAAGTGTAGAAAAAGTTAATTCTCCAGAAGTAGTAAAATCACTTCAATTGTGGACAGACCTACTTAAAGATGGGTCTTTAAGTAAAGAATGTATCAATTGGGATCAACCTGGTGTTGAGAAGCAGTTCGCTACAGGTAAAGCAGCTATGATGATAAATGGGCCATGGCAATTTTCAACACTTAAGAGTGATGCTCCTAATATGAAGTGGGCATGTGTAAAAATTCCTAAAGATCAGAAATATGCTTCAGTTCTTGGTGGTGAGAATATAGGAATTGTTAAAGGGCATCATCCTGAAGAAGCATGGGAATTTTTAAAGTTTATTGGAAAGGCTGATAATGTTAGAGACTTCATAAATAATACAGGATATTTTCCACCTAGAAAAGATTTAGCTAACGATAAAGTTTGGACTGAAGATCCTAATAAAGCAGTTTTCATGGATCAAATGCAGTATGCTATGCCTAGAGGACCACATCCAAAATGGCCTCAAATTTCTGAAGCAATTTACACTGCATACCAAGAATCTTTGACAATGCAGAAGAGCCCTCAAGAAGCATTAGATGAAGCTCAAACAAAGATTGATGCGGTATTAAAGTGATTTTTGTAAATGTTAATATGGTTGAGGTGCTTTAATTAAGCCCTCTATCCATATTAAATAGAAAATGAAAAGAGGTGGTAAAATGCATAAGAATAGAGTGGGTTATATGTTTATTGTACCAGCCGTTATATTTATGCTATTATTTGTTGGTTATCCAATAATATACAATATTTTACTAAGTTTGCAAGACGTTAATGTTATGACTGTAAACAGTCCAATAAAAGAATTTGTAGGGTTTAAGAATTATATAGAATTATTTAAAAGCTCTGTGCTTCTGGTAGCTATCGGAAATACTCTTTATTATACTGTTGTATGCATAATTTTTCAATTTGTGCTAGGTTTTGCATTTGCATTGTTCTTTAATATAGAATTCACTTTTTCAAAATTTATAAGAGGTTTGGTTATGGTATCTTGGTTAATACCAATGACTATTAATGCATTATCATTTAAATTTATGTTTAGTCCAAGTGGTGGAGTTATTAATCAAATACTTATGAATTTTCATGTGATAAATCAGCCTTTGGACTGGCTTTTACAGCCTAATAGTGCAATGTGGGGACTTATTATAACTAACGTATGGGTTGGAATCCCTTTTAATATGATTCTTTTAACAACTGGATTGAGTACGATTCCTAAATCCATTTATGAAAGTGCTAGTCTTGATGGAGCAAATTGGTTTCAAAAATTATTTTATATAACTATTCCATCTATAAAACCTGCAATTTTGTCAGTGTTAATGCTCGGATTTATTTATACATTTAAAGTATTTGACCTTGTTTTTATAATGACAAATGGTGGACCCGTAAATGCAACAGAAGTTTTGTCTACTTTATCATATAAGCTATCATTCAATCAATATAGCTATAGCCAAGGTTCAGCAGTAGCCAATATTCTGTTCTTAACTCTATTTATAGTAAGCCTATTCTATGTAAAATTAATAAAAGAAGATGAGGTGATGTAATTTGGAGGAAAGAAGATATATTAAACCGAGAACTAACATTATTTTAAATATTATAGCAGTAATAGTTGGAGCAATATTTCTATTCCCTTTATATTGGGTAATTATAAGTTCATTTAAAAGTGATGCTGAAATATTTAGAAATCCTCCGACCTTTTTTCCTGAACAGCTTACATTAAGTGCATATGCTGCTCAAATAACTGGTGAATATAGCATATTCAAAAGTTTTTTTAACAGCTGTTTCATAAGTTTTTCGGTTCTTGTGATCACATTGCTTTTTGCAGTGCCATCAGCATATGGTCTTGCAAGGTATAGAATTAAAGGTAAAAAACTATTTATTCAATCATTTCTTATTACTCAGATGCTTCCGGCAACTTTATTATTAACGCCAATGTTTATAATATTTGGGAGATTTAGAATATTAAATACCTACTTATCACCTATTCTTGCTGATTGCACAATATCTATACCATTTGTTGTAATTATACTAAGAACGTATTTTTTATCCATACCTAAGGAACTGGAGGACTCTGCCAGGGTTGATGGGTGCAATACATTCCAAGCTTTTATAAGAATTATACTTCCAGTATCTTATCCAGGTATTATAATGGCTGCAGTATTTTCATTCTTATTTGCCTGGGGGGATCTGATATTTGCTTTAACATTTATGAATGAGCAAAGCATGAGGCCAATGACTGCAGGAATTTATAATTTTATGGGGCAATACGGTTTAGCTTGGAATAAAATAATGGCTTTTGGTACACTCACTATAATTCCGGTAGTAGCAATATTTATATTCATGCAAAAATATATAATCGGTGGTTTAACTAGTGGTGCAGTAAAAGAATAATTAAAATGTAACAGGAAAAAGTTAGGAAAATAAATACTTTAGAAATTCACAATAGACTGAGAAGAATAATAAATAGGAGGGATTAATATGGGACAATTTGATGATAACAGAGAATTTTTATTAGGATATTTTGAGGAAAAGGATGGAGCTCTTTGCTATAGATATGATGCAGAACGTCTTATTATCATGCCATGGGGGCCAAATAGTTTAAGGATTAAATCCACAAAAGAACCAGATATGCCTATGGAGGATTGGGCGCTTATAGAACCAAAACCATCTAATGCTAAGATCAGTATTGAGGAGTATAGTGCAAAAATCGTAAATGGTAAGATTACAGCAGTGATTAATCAGATTGGAAAATTGGAATTTTATAATCAGAAAGGTGAATTGCTGTTAGAGGAATATGTTCGTAATCGTAAGGATATGTATAGTTCTACTTGTAGTTCTCTAGAAGTCGAAGGAAGAGAATTCAAGCCGATTATAGGAGGAGATTATCATCTAAGCATGAGGTTTGTTTCTAATCCAGATGAAAAAATCTATGGTATGGGGCAATATCAACAGCCGTTCTTAGACGTGAAAGGAGCAGATTTAGAGTTAGCACACAGAAATTCTCAGGCTAGCGTGCCGTTTGCTCTATCATCTTTGGGGTATGGATTTCTTTGGAACAATCCTGCAGTGGGACGTGTGAATTTTGGAAAGAATATTACTACATGGGAAGCATATTCTACAAAGAAGCTGGACTATTGGATTACTGCAGGAGACACTCCAGCAGAGATTGAAGAAGCATATGCTGATGCAACTGGAAAAGTTCCTATGATGCCAAAATACGCTATGGGATTCTGGCAATGTAAGTTACGTTATCAGACTCAAGAAGAACTTTTAGAAGTGGCAAGGGAATATAAGAAACGTAATCTTCCTATCTCTGTTATTGTGGTAGATTTTTTCCACTGGCCACTTCAAGGCGAATGGAAGTTTGATCCAACATACTGGCCAGATCCAGATGCTATGATAAAAGAACTTAAGGACATGGGAATTGAATTGATGGTATCTATTTGGCCAACTGTAGATTATAGAAGTGAAAATTTTGACGAAATGATGAATAAGGGATTGCTCGTTAGAACAGATAAAGGTTTCCGCATTTGTATGAATTTCATGGGAAATACTATACATTATGACCCTACTAATCCTGAGGCAAGAGAGTATGTATGGCAGAAAGCTAAGAAAAATTACTACGATAAGGGTGTGAAGATTTTCTGGCTTGATGAAGCAGAGCCTGAATATAGTGTTTATGATTTCGAAAACTACCGATATCATCTAGGACCAAATGTGCAGGTAGGAAACATTTATCCTATGATGTATGCAAAAACATTCTTTGATGGTATGAAAGCAGAAGGACAGGAAGGTATAATTAATTTGCTACGCTGTGCATGGGCTGGATCTCAAAGATACGGTGCATTGGTTTGGTCAGGCGATATACATTCTTCCTTTAAAAGTCTCAGAAATCAGTTTGCAGCAGGATTAAATATGGGACTTGCAGGAATTCCTTGGTGGACTACAGACATTGGAGGATTCTTCGGAGGACATATTGATGATCCAGATTTCCATGAGGTATTGATCCGCTGGTTTGAATACGGAACTTTCTGCCCAGTTATGAGACTTCATGGTTATCGCTGGCCTTTCAAACCTCAGTATGGAACAACAGGCGGAGCTGAATGTGTATCTGGTGCTGATAATGAAGTATGGTCTTATGGAGATAAGGTATATGAAATCTGCAAGAAATATTTGAAAATAAGAGAAGCAATGATGCCTTATATTACAACTTTAATGGAAGAAGCACATAAAAAAGGAACTCCAGTCATGCGACCAATGTTCTATGATTTTCCAGAAGATAAACTCTGTTGGGAAAATGAATCGCAATATATGTTTGGGCCAAATATCTTAGTTGCACCTATTATGGAAAAAGGTCAGACTGAACGTGAGGTATATCTACCAGCAGGTTCAAATTGGACTAATGCATGGACAAAAGAAGAAATGGAAGGTGGGAAAACAATACTCGTAGATGCACCAATTGATCAAATTCCATTATTTTTAAGGGATTATAAGGAAGGATCTTGCACTATAAATATTTAAAATTAATATAATAAATCAGCAATTTGGGGTTATAATACCAGCTGATCAAATCGGTTGATTTTTATCATTGTTAAATAGGATGTATTTAGATAAGAGTTTATGTAATGTAAGCTCTTATTTTTATGGTAGAATATATCTATACTATATTTTTTTGTTAGGTGAAATTAAAATGAATCAAATATAGAATTCAAAAGAACAGATAATATTGCTAAAAGAAATATGTGAAATCCATTATAGTATAAAAGAATCTATTTTATATTAATATATGGAGGAATTAAATTATGAAATATAAATATGAATTTAGTTTTATAGAACCAGCAAATGGTAATAAACGTTTGGTTATTAATCTGCCTAAAGAAATTGAATTAGTGGAAGCATTCCTATTTCAAATGCGCAAAAATGAAAAATACAAGCTTTTAGAAGCTAAATTACAGGAAGAATAAAATAATTTTTAATTTATATTAGTAACTTTCATTTTTAAGCATATATCCTATATAGATAAATTATTTATATAGGAGCGTGTTAAAAATGAGAGAAAGAAAATGTGTTAAATTTAATGTGAATATGTATGAGGATACAAAGTTCAAAATAATAGATAGAATGGAAAAAAGAGATCTTATAAATTATGTTTGGACTAGGCTTGTGGTTCTTGCAGGTAAGGTAAATTTAGAAGGAGAATTATTTTTATCTAGAAATATACCATATACTCTAGAGACTTTGGCTATAGAGTTCAATAGAGAAGTATCTGAAATAGAATTAGCTATAAAAACTTTTATAGACTTAGAAATGGTTGAACTCACTCAAGATAAAATATATAAAGTAAAAAACTTTGTAAAGCATCAAAATATTAAAACAAAAGAAAAAGTTCAAAATAAACATAAGGCAGAAGAAGTTGAAATTAATGATAAGAAACAGCTATCTAGCAGCTGTATAGAGAGCATTAATGTGGAGAGTGAGAATAAACATAAGGATAATAAAGTAATTGATATAAAAGATAATATTGCAAATAAAAATGTCACTACTGCTGATAATAAAAGCTGTATGGAAACAAGTACAAGTGTACATTTAAACAGCTGTAATAAAAATGTAACGGAAGTAGATAATGAAGCTACTCAGAAATTAAAGGTGGAAAAATACAAAAGCAAAGAGCATTTACCTAATGAGATAGTAACTACTTTAGAGAAGAAAAATGTGAAAAATAAAAGTAAGCCTAAGAAAAAAGAGAAGATTAATGAAATTAGTGTTGTTGATGAAGTAGAAAATGATGATCTGATGAAGATCACTGAAGGGGAGCCGGTAATAGGAAAAGATGAGGAGATTGTTTTGGCATTTAGCTTTTAACAGAAGGAAAAACTTCAAGTATATTTAATACTCCATGTAGACAAGCTGTGTATGCTGAAAACCACACAAAAGCTATTGAAGAAAATAAAGCAAATTTAGGCGTAAGCTTAAGTCCATTATCTTATGGAATATGTGGCAAAATCCGTGAAATAGATGATGTTATAGATGCATTATGTTTAGCAATTACAGTAGTTATTGGATTAGAAAATGGATCTGAAACAATATCTGAGGTGCCTATGGACGATAAAAGAGGGAAAAATGCAAATGCTTTATGGGAAATTAAGTGAACATAATAAAATAATAAATTAAAATAATGAAAAAACATACAATAAATTAATAAGATATAAAATATAAGACATAATAAAAGCAGATGGACGTAAATGCGATACTTCAAGTTTAGCTGGAGATGAAAAATACAAACTTTTAAAAGCTAAATTGCAAGAAGCAGTTAATGAATTTTTAGAGGATAAGAATTCAGAAGAATTAGCTGATGTAATGGATTTGGGCTTGCAGATAGCTTAAGTTATAGTGAAGAGGAACTTTTAAAGGCTAGAGATAAGAAGAGAGAGGAACGTGGGGGATTTAAGAAATGGATTGTACTTAAATCCGTTAAGTAAATAATTGGATTAAAATGAGAGTTTATGTAGAGTAAACTCTTAATTTGGTGTTAGAATATGTTATAGTTTGAAATTAGAAAATAAAGAAAAGAGGAAAATTAATGCGTAACGAAAAAACTTTAGGGGTACTATATTCAGTTAGTGCATATGTGTTATGGGGCGTTTTGCCTATATATTGGAAATTTGTAGATAGTGTTTATCCTATAGAAATTTTATGTAATAGAATTGTATGGGCCTTTACATTTACAATATTAATTATTATAGTGACTAAACAATGGAAGGAATTAAAGTTTATAGTTAAATATAAGAAACAAATGTTTTATATATTTATTGCTTCAATACTAATTGCAATTAACTGGGGACTATATATTTGGGCTGTTAATTCAAATAGAATTGTAGATGCGAGTCTTGGCTATTACATAAATCCACTACTAGCAGTACTACTAGGTGTGGTGATTTATAAGGAAAAGCTAAGTTATTGGACAGGCAGTGCACTTTTTATAGCTTTAATTGGAGTAATAATAAAAACTGTGCAATATGGTAAAATTCCGTGGGTTTCTTTAGGACTGGCTATTTCCTTTGGACTGTATGGAGCTATTAAAAAATCAGTTAAGGCTAACTCTATAGTTGGATTAACTCTTGAAGCAGCCATGCTTACACCAATTGCTGTGGCATATAT
The DNA here is from genome assembly GCF_002969175.1 of Clostridium sp. MF28. Lineage (NCBI taxonomy): Bacteria > Bacillati > Bacillota > Clostridia > Eubacteriales > Clostridiaceae > Clostridium > Clostridium sp. MF28. The sequence goes on along the minus strand of NZ_CP014331.1, from coordinate 511,006 downwards.
GACATTTAGACATATTAGCGGAGTTGGAGCTTTCAAAACAGAAGGGACACTGGTAATATGTTTACTTATAGGTGCTGGCGTAGTTACAGCCATTCCATTGCTACTTTTTGCAAGTGGTGCTAGAAGATTACCGTTATCATTGATAGGTTTCACTCAATATATTTCGCCAACTATAAGTCTGATTATAGGAATCTTTATGTACAATGAAGGTTTTACAACAGTAGACATGATAGCTTTTGGATTTATATGGGCGGCATTAATTTTATATACTTTTTCACAGGTGAGTTTAGCTAAAAGGTTGAAAGATGTAGAGCAAGTTGGATAGTAAGATGTGAGCTGTTAGTAAGCATGGACAATTTATAAAAGGAAAAACTATAAAAGATATATTTGATTAAACTAGATTTTAATTATATTTAGGATACTCATATATATGAAATAATAATAAGTAAGCTAAACAGGAACAATGAAATTTAAAATGAAAGATTAGCAATAAATATTATAAAATATAATGAGAAATACATATCTTATGGAAGATAAAAGAGGGATAAAAATGCAAATAGATCATGGGAATTTAAAGGAAAATAATAAAATAAATGAGAATAGTGAAAAAACCTATAATAAATTGATAAGAGATAAAATCCCAGAAATAATAAAAGCAGATAGAAGAGAATGTGATACTTTAACAGCAGATGGAGATGAAAAGTACAAGCTTTTAGAAGCCAAATTACAAGAAGAAGTTAATGAATTTTTAGAGGATAAAAATTTAGAGGAATTGGCTGATGTAATGGAAGTATTGTTTGGGCTTGCAGATAGATTAGGTTATAGTGAAGAGGAGCTTTTGAAAGCTAGGGATAAAAAGAGAGAAGAGCGTGGGGGATTTAAGGAAGGGATTGTCCTTAAATCTGTTAATAAACCTTTTTGACAATTTAAGAAGGAAAATATATTTATTTGTAGAATAATTTACTAAAATAAGTATTAACAAGGGGGAATTATAATGAAAAAATTCAAAAAAATTATTGCGAGTTTTATTACATTAGTAGCATTGTTTGTCATGGCCCCAGTTGCAGCTCACGCTGAATGGAAAAGTGATAATATGGGTTGGTGGTATACAGAAGGTAACTCATGGGCTACAGGTTGGAGACAAATAGATGGAAATTGGTATTATTTTAATTCCAGCGGATATATAGCTCATGATACTACTATTGATGGATATTATTTAGGAAGTAATGGTGTATGGACAACCAATACATCTGCTCAAAATACAAATGATAATGTTAGTAATACTTCTAGCGTAAAACAATATGTTGATGCAAATGGAAGTGGACTTATAAAAGGAAGCGCTGATTACATATATCATATTCCAGGCAGTACATATTATGATAGAACTAAAAAAGTTCAACAATGGTTTAAGACAATAGAAGAAGCTGAAGCGGCAGGTTATAGAGCCGCAAAAAAATAGAAATATATAATAAGAACAGAGATGACATTTATATGATTCTATTTGCTGGTTATGTTTTATGAGAGTTTATGTAGAGTAAACTCTTATTTTTGTGTTAAAATGTAGGTGGATTGTATTAAAATGGGTGAGGCTGTATGAATAAAGTATATATACCACAAGAAACTATAATATTGCCAAAGGAAATTTCTAAGTCTAGCCTTCTAGAGGATAGAGCTTTACAGGAAGATCAAGGTTTTGACACTTTATATAAGGGAATTTGTCAGGTGCCTTATAGTAACGAAGTAGATTATGCTACATTTGCAGGAGTATTAAATGATACGGTTGCCAGCTATAAAATGTACTGGTTGTTAGCCATATTAGATGAAGTTTCTTATGATAAAAAAGAAATTGAATTTAGAGAATTAGTAAGTAGGATGGTAGTTAAGGCTTGGTATCCAATTTTAAAATGTAAGCTTAGCTTTGGCTTATGTGATAATTTAGCTAAGGTAGTTAATTACATTTCGGATACTTATAATATAGGAAGTAATTATAATGAAGCTAAACTTTTAGAGCTTATATATAATACTGAAGATAAAAATATAAGAAAAATGCTTAAAGATTTAACTTATAATGTGCCATATAGGTTTTTAGCACCTTTTTTCAAAGGTAAGCTTATTGGTAGAAAGGTTGAAAAGCAAATCGAAGAATTATCAAAACAAGATAATAACTGCGTTTATGAAATATATGTAAATGAGAAAAATGAAAATTCTATTAGGATAAGAGATAACTGGTGCAATTATTTAAAATATAACGGAAAAATTATTGAAGGCTGGGCTTATTATGAACTTACATGTTTTCTACAAAAACGAAATCCAAATGTACCAGGAATAGCAATGAAATTAGAAGCACCTAAAAATAGAGAAGCATTAAGAGAGCAGACAAAAATATGGAGGGAAGTCATAAATCATAAGCATATAAAGGATTTATATACTGGTTTAGCTTTCACAGCTAATAATTATGAGGAATATGGAGTGCTAAGCATAGACCACTTCATCCCTTGGAGCTTTGTACTTCATGATCAAATGTGGAATTTAGTGCCAACTTTTAAGAACATCAATAGTAAGAAAAGCGATAATCTGCTTCCTTATGATTCGTATATAGACAAGTTCTGTGAAATACAATACGAAGCTTTTGATTATGTAGTTAACGAAAATAGAAAAAATCAAATTGATGAATATAGAGAAGTTTTAAAAATACAAAATGCTAAAAGGTTTATTGCAGAAAAAAGAAAAGAAGAATTTGTGAAAAAGCTAAAGCAGGAGATTGGACCTGTTTATGGAGTGGCGGTTAATCAGGGGTTTGGAGTTTTGGAGAAGTTTATTTAGAATATACATATAATGTAGGAAGTAGGTAAATACCGTTGAAAGAAAGTAAGAGAGATATAGCTTATAAAATAGTAGAATTTTGGCACATAATCGAATTTTTGAATCAAGAATCATTCCCTGAAAATACTAAGGATAATGGGAAGAAAGTGGAATTGGTAAAAAAAGCGCAAGAAGGAAAATTGGACAAATATGAAAAAGAAAGACATATTAATATGTTTAGATTATTCTATGATTTTCCGTTTGAACTTGAGATTTCAGAAATTATAGAAAGAGATGATACTTTTTTCGCAAAATATCCTTTACATAGTAGTGCCATACATTTGTGTATAGGAAAAATAAAAAGAGAAATTTTAATTAATAGCTTATATAAATGTTTGAATTTAGATGATGATAGACCTGAGAAAGATATAAGTGAAGTTTGCTTAATTGGACTAAAAGTAAATAAAGATGGTGTATATGAGAAAGATAGTTTTAGAATATCTCCATTAGTATGGGGGATTTACAAATGTCATAAGTTTGGCGGGAAAATAGATGGGGTTATATCAAGTATAAATTATTATAATGATATGAAATCATTTGAAGAGGATATTAGTACTACGAAATCATTAAAAAAAGAGAATATTGAGAATATATATAAAGCTGTCGTAGAAAAATATATAAAACCTATTTCGGATGAGTGGATGAAAATTAATATAAAAGGTAGCTTTATCTACACTAGATATGATAGTAAGAAGACATTTGAAAGAGAAGATGAAAAGGTAGAAGATGTTAGTGAACTTTTAAAAGGGTTTTACACGGATGACTTAGAAATAGTAAAAAAATCTCTTGAATATAATAATAACAGCAGAATGTATTTAGATATAGTAGATTATATAGTTAGCTCCTATTATGAACAACAAAATTTTGATATCTCAATTAATGATGGAAAGCGTATTGATATACGTAATAATAAAAGTGAGATTGAAAAATGGTTACATGCAGATAAAGCACCTTATGGTAAATGGCCATCTAGATTTAGATCAGCATTAATGCAGCAAGTTGCCATTAATATAGGAATTAGTGAAGATGATGAAGTTAGAAAAATATTTTCAGTAAACGGTCCTCCAGGAACAGGGAAAACGACATTATTAAAAGAAGTTATAGCATCCAATATAGTTAAACGTGCAGAATTATTGTGTGAGTATGAGAAAGCTGATGATGCATTTGAAGTTAGATATTTTGAAAATGGTACTTTCACAAATAATGGATACGATAAGTTTTGTAATAAATATTATGCTTTTAAGAATGATAGATTATCTGATTTTAGCATGCTTGTAGCCTCTTGTAATAATGCAGCTGTAGAAAATATTACAAAAGAGCTTCCGGATGAAGAAGCTCTAATTGATAGTCTTAAAATAAATAGTGAGGATAGCGATACTACCGCAAATGGATTAGCTGATATTATTAATTTATTTGATACATCTAAAAATTTAAGTACTGAAACATATAAAATTTTTGATAAAAATGAAGAAGGAAAAGTTGAAGTGAAATTTGTAGAGAAGAAGGATGTATATTTTTCATGGCTGGCATATAAATTAATGGCTGGTAGTGATGAAATAGAATCTTCTTTGGATATAAACAAGTGGGGATTAATTTCTGCGCCTATGGGGAAATCATCAAATATAGGAAAGTATTGTTATACTGTTTTGAATCAAGTTATTGAGAGTTTTTATTATAGTAACCAACTTGTGGAAAAACGACAAGAAAGCTATGTAATTGCAAAAAAAGATTTTAAAAACCAACTATTAAAAGTCGAAGAAATAAAAAAAGAACTATCAAAAATTAGTAGATTACCAGAAGAGTATAAGATAAAGGAAAAAAGAAATAAAAGTGCACTGGAAAATGTTCAGAAAGAGATTAGTAATCTAAAGAATGAGATACAAAAACATTTAAAAGATTTAGAAGACCTGAAAATTAAAAAGCAGGAAAATAGTGACTCTTTATCGGATATTAAAGAGAATGAATTAAAAGTTCTAAAAGAACTTAATGATTACAAAATAGAAATTCAAAATGCAAAGAAAATGATTGAAAAGTTTCGGGAAAACATTATTCAAAAAGAGGATGCTAGAAAGTGGTATGAGATTATATTTGGGAAATGGATGCAAACTCAGAGGTTAAGACAGATTATATCTTTAAAAGAAGAACTAGGTAAAATTGAAAAGCAAATTAAGGAGTTAATAGAGAAAGTTGAAAAAAATCAGGATAAGCATATTTCAATATTAGGATTAAAGGATAAATATGAGAAGTTTATCGCTGAAATTTGCAATAAGATAGAAAGTGAAAAAAATATAATAAATGATTTTGAAAATATGATTAATAGAGATAATTATACCATACAGAATATTAAAAATACTATTTTAAATGATAGAAAAGAATTGCAGGATATTTTAATTGAGCACAGCAAAAATATGGTGGTTATAGATGATGAATTTTGGAAAAAGTTTGAAAGTAAAGACGAAAAAACTAATATAAGTATTCAAATATCAAATCCATGGGTAACAGAAGAGTATAATAGAGAAAGGGAAAAGTTATTTTACTTTGCACTTAAGTTACATAAGGAGTTTTTATTATCATCATATGCTTGTAGAGATAATTTTAAAAATCTCTCTATGATGTGGAAATTTCGTGAGAATTGTAATAATGAATTATGTGCATATAGTCAAACTGATAAAAAGATGTCATATAAACATTTAATAAATACACTGTTTTTATTAACTCCGGTAATGTCTACAACTTTTGCTTCAGTAGGCCGCTTTTTAGGGAATATAATAGAACAAGGGGATTTAGGATTATTAATAATAGACGAAGCAGGACAAGCGGCTCCGCATGTTGCTTTAGGAGCATTATGGAGATGCAAAAAAGCAATCGTGGTTGGAGATCCAAAACAAGTTGAACCAGTAGTTACAGATGATGCTGATGCAATAAAAAGAGCATTTTCAGATAAAACTATTCTACCATATATAGACAAAACAATATCAGTGCAAGGATTTGCTGATAGACTTAATAAATTTGGATCATATATAAAGGACACAGTCAATGAGGATGCTCCGCCTATATGGATAGGCTGTCCTCTCGTTGTACATAGACGTTGCATTAATCCTATGTTCAAGATATCTAATGAATTATCATATGGGGAAACGATGAAAATGCAGACTGTCATAGCTAAAAAAGATGATGAGGATAAATTTGTTTTCAAAAAATCTTGTTGGATAAATGTAGGTGGAAATGAAAACTATAAGAGAAACCACTTTATTGAAGTACAAGGCAAAAAAGCGCTTGAAATAATTACTACCAGTTTTAAAAATTATAATGGAATTCCAAACTTATATGTGATCTCACCATTTACAACAGTTATAAATGGCCTTAAAGCAATGATTAATCAATCGAGAGAACTAAATGAATATAAGGAAGATGTTGAAATCTGGGTTGATAATTATTGTGGCACAGTTCATAAATTCCAAGGAAAAGAAGCTAAAGAAGTAATATTTATTCTTGGATGTGATGAAAAGGCAGGACGTGCAGTTAGTTGGGTTAAGCCGAATATTGTTAATGTTGCTGCAACTCGTGCAAAATACAGATTATATATTATTGGTGACTACAAAGTTTGGAGTAAATCTAGAATATTTAAAATAACAAAAAATATAATTGATAATTATTCTGAAGGAAGTAAATAACTATGTAGTTATATTAAAGTATTTATAGATTAAGCGAATTAAGAAAATGGTAAATTTGGGTAAAAGCATAATTAAGGATTAAAAGTAATCTATAATAAAATAAATAATTATGAAAAGAGTAAAAAGTGATGAAAACCTATAATAAATTGGTAAGAGATAAAATTCCAGAAATAATAAAAGCATATGGAAGAGAATGTGATACTTTAACAGCATCTGGAGATGAAAAGTACAAGCTTTTAGAAGTTAAATTACAAGAAGAAGTGGGTGAAGTTGGCTATGGATAATCCTGTTAAGTTTTTATTAAAGAGCCATGGGGATTTATTTAAAGTTTGTTATGAAGGTTGGATGGGATTGTTGGGGGATATTAGAGAGTATGTTTTGGATGATGTATTTGTGGAACATATGAGGGATGTTGTTGGTTATAGAGTTGAGAGGCCTTATGAGGAGAAAAGTTTTGGTTCAGGTAAATAAATTATTATTTGAAACATAAAATGTTTTGTAAAGTTGCATTAATTTGTATATTATAAGAATAGATGTTCAAATTAATTGAAGACAGATGATAAACGTGGAGGAAAAGATGTGTAAGTATAAATTAATAGATCTATTTGCAGGAGCAGGGGGATTAAGTTATGGATTTTTGCAAACAGAGAAATTTGAAGTTAAATTGGCAGTTGAAATAAACGAAAATGCTCAAAAAACATACAAAGAAAATCATAAGAATGATGAAATTGAGATAAAAAGTAATATACATGATGTAAACTTTTCAGAGATAAAAGATAGGTATGGTGATATAGATTTTGTAATAGGTGGTCCTCCTTGTCAAGGATTTTCTAATGCAAACAGGCAGAGAAACACACTAATATCTAATAATAATAAATTAGTAAAAGAATATATTAGAGCGATAGAGTGCTTGAAACCCAAAGGTTTCATATTAGAAAATGTTAAAACAATGAAATCGTCTAAGCATAAGTTCTATTTATCCAATAGTGATTTAAATGATAATTTAATAGCAGAGAAATTACAAGTGCAGGCAGATAAAATAGGAATTGCAAGAAATAATAAATTGGTAGATGAGTGCTTTGATAGTATAGTTAATATACTAGATTTAAATAATGATTTTACTAAATATAAATTAAATGATAAATTATTGAGTATTCTAAGAACATTAATAAAAAAAGATAAGTCAAAAATTGATATTAAGGTATTGCAAAAGGAATGTGGAAGCACATTAAAAGAATGGTTATCTAAACATTCATCATATTTATGTGATGAATATCAACAAGCATTTATAAATTTAAGGAACAGTATTTTAGATAAAAATTTAGATTTTATGTTAAAGCATATAATTGAAATTGTAGAGATTCAGAGAATAGTTTATAAACTAGTAGAAGTTCAAAATAACGATATTATAATTGATGAAGTTTTGAAAGAGGATAATACTATATATTTATGGTTAAGAAGCTATAATATATTTGAATATGTTAAAGCAAAATTAAGCTCACTAGGATATGAATTAAATGATTTTATACTAGATGCAAGTAACTATGGTGTTCCTCAATTTAGAAATAGATTAATAGTTATTGGAATAAAAAAAGAATATTTGAAGGAAAAAGAAATAACAAAACCTGAAATGATTTTGGCAAATGAAGAATATTTTACAATTAAAGATGCTATATCTGACTTGGAACAGTATGACAATTATTTTAAAGTAGAAGATGATTATGGTGTCAAAAGGAAAAAATATAATAAATTGAGTAAATTGCAAACTTATTTGTGTGATAGTGATAAAATAAAAAATTTAATTATAACTGAAACAAGAGAAGATGCAATGAAAAGATTTGAAGTACTTAAACAGGGTGAAAATTTTCACGATTTAGAAGATGAGCTAAAGGAGTCATATGCTAATCCAGAAAGGACACAAAGCTCAATCTATAAAAGATTAGAATATAAAAAACCATCAGGAACAGTGACTAATGTTAGAAAAGCTATGTGGGTACATCCTATTTTCAATAGAGCTATATCTGTAAGAGAGGCAGCAAGATTGCAATCATTTCCAGACAGCTTTGTGTTTTATGGAAAAAAGGATAGTCAGTATCAGCAGATTGGAAATGCAGTACCGCCTATGTTATCAAGAGCTATTGCGGAAAAAGTACTTGAACTAATAGGCGATAAACCTAAAGAATACTTAAAAGATAAAATAAAATAGAATTATAAATGATATGTATAAGTGAAATGGATATGTTAGATAGGAATGAAATTTATGGATAAATATAATGAATGTGAGTTAATACCAAATGCACATCTACTATTATCTTCATTGCGTTCAATGGGGTATACAGAAGAAACCGCAATTGCAGATATTATAGACAATAGTATATCTGGGGATGCTTCTAATATAGAAATATTTTTTCAATGGGAAAATAAGAGAATTATTATAATGGATAATGGGAAGGGAATGTCACAAAAGACATTGTTGGAATCAATGAAGATTGGTTCAGCTGACCCTAATAGTCTAAGGAAAGAAAATGATTTAGGTAGATTCGGAATGGGTATGAAAACTGCTGCTTTTTCATTAGGGAAAAGATTGACAGTGTTCACCAAGGAAAATGGAATTTGTTCAAATGCTTGTTGGGATTTAGAAAGAATTGAAAAATTAAATTTGTGGAATGTACTTATTTTTAATACTAATGATGAACTAATACCTAATTGTATTGATATGCTAAAAGATTTTGAAAATGGAACTGTTGTAATTATTGATAAGCTAGATAAAATAATAGATAAAAACAATTTGAAAAAATCAGAAAATAAATTTTTCCTAACAATAAGTAAGGTTAGGCTGCATGTTGGATTAGTTTTTCATAGATTTATAGAAGATGATGGATTAATAATAAAAATTAATAATAATGAAGTTAATGCGTGGGATCCATTTATACAGAATAATACGGCTACACAAGAATTAAGTCAGGAGACATATTATGATGGGAATATATCAGTTAAGATAGAACCATTTATTTTACCACATAAAACAAAATTTTATTCTGAAGAAGATTATAAAAAAGCCGGTGGACCTAAAGGATGGTTTCAGCATCAAGGGTTTTATATCTATAGGAATAAAAGACTTCTGATTTTTGGGACATGGTTTAATATATTAAAAAAAGAATTATCATATAATTTAGCAAGAATTAAGATTGATATGGAATCAGGTTGCGATTTTGATTGGCAAATTGATATTAAAAAATCAAAAGCAGTGCCACCAGTATATATTGAAGAATTGTTAGAAAAAGTTGCCGTTATTTGTGCAGATAAATCATCGAGTGTATATAATTCAAGAGGAACATATTCAAAAAAAATTAATTCAAACAATTCTAATTTATCATATGTTTGGGAACAAAGAAAAAGTAGTTCGGGTAACTATTCGTTTTTCTTGAATAAAAAACATCCTATACTTGTAGAATTAAAAAATAAATTAACAGATGAAGAGAAGAATAGCTTAAATGCATATTTATCACTTGTTGAAAATTATTCTCCAGTTATGATGAGTGGCATTACTGAAATTATGCAGAGTACAACAAAGAAAAATAAATATGAATTGAATGAAAGAGAAAAAGATATATTACATATTAAAAAATTAATTCAAGTCTTCAGAAAAAATGGATTTGAAAACGAAGAGATTTTTGAAACTATAAGTAATATGACATCTTATAGATATATGGAAGAGGGTATTAGAGAGTTAATTGAGGAGGAGATTCAATGATTAATTTAAAAAGTTTAGATGAGAGCGAAATGAGAATTTATATGTCAGCATATGAATTCTATTGTTCAAAGTTGGATAAAAAATCAGAAAATTTGGAACAAGCTATTGAAAAAGCACTTAATAAAACAATGGTCATTTTTGGAGAAGAAGTAAATGATACTGGCAGGTTAAAAGAATATCTGCAGCAAGAAATAAGTATGATAAGAGAGCAACAGCCAGCAACTTTTATAACCAATGAAGAAGTAAGGAATTCAGTATGGTGGGATGAATTCTCTGCACAAGAAGAAACTAGAACTGAATATTGGGATCGATATGCAAAATATCTTAAAGAAGATAAGCGATGGGATAGAAGTGCAATAGAAAAGAGCATTGACATAACTACCAATAAGGTAATGAATGCAATTGCTAATCCAAGATTAAAAAATTCAATTGAACGCAAAGGTATGGTAGTAGGCTATGTTCAATCTGGCAAGACAGCGCATTATATTGGATTGATTAATAAAGCAGTTGATTCAGGGTATAAAATTATTATAGTTTTAGCAGGAATGCATAACAATTTACGTGCACAAACACAATCAAGAATTGATGAAGAAGTTCTTGGATTTGAAACAAGTTTGGAATATTTATTAAAACAAATGGAATACAAAACAAATATTATTGGTGTAGGTGAAAAATTCAAAACGAATTTGAGTATTCAAACACTTACTACAAGAGATGATAATGGTGATTTTAATAATGAGAGATCAAAAGTTTTTATTGATCCTGATAATACTACTATTCTTATTGTTAAGAAAAATTATAAAGTTCTAGGTTATTTAATGAAGTATTTTAGAAAAAATCCTAAACATAGATTTGATAAAGAAGGAAATAGAAAATATATGGATGCAAATTATCCACTTTTATTGATTGATGATGAAGCGGATCAAGCTTCAGTTAATACTAATTATGAGTATAGTGATGGTGTGCTTCAAAATGAAGATGACCCTTCAAAAATTAATGAACAAATAAGAGACTTATTCCATATGTTTGATTGCAGATCTTATGTAGGTTATACTGCTACTCCATATGCTAACATTTTTATTCCAAATCAAGTTGATACAACTGTGCATGGTAAAGATTTATTTCCAACACATTTTATTCTTAGTTTACCAAAACCATCAAATTATATAGGAGCACATGAGTTTTTTGGAGATGAAAATAATGTTGCAATGCCTTTAAGAAGAAAAATAGATAATAAAGCATTATGTTTTATTGATGCTAAAAATAAAGTGGTTAATGATTTGCCAGAAGATTTACAAAAAGCTATAAAATCATTTTTATTATCTACTGCAATAAGGATATGTAGAGGACAAAGTTGTGAACCAAATTCAATGTTAATACACGTTGCAAGATTGACAGATATTCAAAAGCAAGTATATATTAAAATTTCTAAATATTTTGATATTTTAGGTTGTAAAATTATTGATGGTCATATTGAGACCATAGATTATTTACAGAATTTATGGCAAAATGATTATGAAAAAACTACAAATCAAATGAGAATTACTCATAGTCGCTTTATGAATGACATAGATAATGTCACATGGGAAGAAGTATTTAATGAAATTAAAAACTTAATTAGCAATGATTTAATTAAGATATATAGTATTAATGGTAAAAGTAAAGATTGCTTATTATATAAAGAGCATAAAGGAAAGCAATATAATGTAATTGCAATTGGTGGAGATAAATTAGCACGAGGTTTAACATTAGAGGGATTAACAGTTAGTTATTTTACTAGAGAAACAAAAATGTATGATACACTTATGCAAATGGGTCGTTGGTTTGGATTTAGACCTGGATATGTAGATTTATGCAGATTATATGTTCAAGATGATTTGTTTGCTTGGTTTAAGCATATTTCATTGGCAACAGATGACTTAAGGGAACAAATAGATTATATGAATAATATTGAAGAAACACCTGAAAACTTTGGATTAAGAGTAGCTACTCATCCTGATATGAAAATATCTAATCCTAAAAAAGTTCAAACAGGAGAAGAAAGAAAGCTTACTTTTAGCAATGTATTTAGTCAAACACGGTCTATGGATATAGATGCAGATAAATATGACAAAAATTTTGAAGCAACTAATAGACTATTGTTGCTTTTGGGAAAACCAGTAGAGAACTATTGGAAATCAATTGAAAGAAAAGATAATACAAGCAAGCATTATTTCTGGAAAAATGTTAATGGTCATATTATTGCAGATTTTTTAATGGAGTATAAAACATCCCAAAATGCAAATAAAGCTAATAGTAAATATATGGCTGAATATATTGAAGATCAAATGAAATATGGCGGATTAATAAATTGGACAGTGTGTTTAATAAATACAGGAGGAAAGCCTCATATAGATATTGCAAATTTAAAAATAGGATCAGGTGTTGAAAGAGAAAATATTAGTATAGTTAATGAAGAATTATGCTCTATTCAAACTTTAACATCAGGTGATTTTCAATACTATGACTTTACAAAGGAAGAATACGATAAAATAGAAGTGCTAAAAGCGAAAAAAGAGAACAAAGGTGAAAAAGCAACAAGTGATTATATAAGGGAGCAAATAAGAAGTGCAGAAAAAGGATTACTTATCATATGTCCTATTGATGTAAATAGAAAAAGTGGAAGTAAGTTATTAGATAAATTAAGGAAACATAAAAATCCACTTGGAATAGCAGTTGTTTTTCCACATAATAAAGGAAAAGGAAAACTGATTTCATATAGAATGAATGAAATAGGTTTAAAAGGTGAATCTGATGAAATCTTTGAGTAAGTTATTCGATGAAATAATTTATGACTTTTCAAAACAAGAGTATAAAAATCAACATATTCTTTCTAGAAGGTATGTTTTTGATAATAGCATTGTTTGTATAATATATTATAATAGTCGCTTAAATACGCGCGAAGTAGCCTTTAGATTGCCGAAAGATTGTGATAGTAGTTTAGTAAGTAAATTTCCAAATTGGAAGGGAATAAATGTTGTTTTAAGTAATATAAGTTATGAGGAATTTGATGATATTTTTATTGTATTTCAACAGCTACCTGAGCATGATAGTTTTATTTATGAAACTGTGATACAAGATTTGATAGATAAATTATTAGTATGTAAAGATAAAAGAACAATTATAAATGTTATTGGAAAAGTATTAAGCAAATGGAAACAATTTTTTGTTATGAATAATGAAGTAATTATGTCTGATGTAAAACAGCAGGGGCTATATGGAGAATTGATTTTATTAAATAAGCTTATGGGAAAATATGGAGACAAGGTTTTAGGTTTTTGGACAGGCTGTAATGGTGAAACACACGATTTTTATATAAATGGTGATGCTATAGAAGTTAAAACTACAAGCTCTAATAATGGAAACAAAGCTACGATTAGTAATGAATATCAATTAGATAATAATGATGTATCAGGCGAATTGTACTTAATGTTTGCATCATTAAGAAGAAGTAAATCTGATGGAGAAACAGTTCCAGAGATAGTCAAAAGAATTTCTGAGCAAATATCACAGATTGAGGCAATTGAGATATTTGATGAAATGCTATTTAAATATGGATATATTAAGAATTTATCAGAATTTTATCAAATAGGATTTACAGAAAGAGAAATAAGATTTTTTCATATTAAAGAGGACTTCCCGAAAATTACAAAATCTTTAATAGCTAATAATATAGGGAATGTTAGCTATGCTATAAATTTAGATGCATGTGATAGATTTTCAATTTTAGAAAATAAGTTTATTGATGGATTAAAGGAGTAAGTAATGGTTACTATTCAAATGGAGGATTTTAATAAAGAACTAGTTGAAGAAGTAAGAGAATATTCATTAAAAAATAAAATAAGCATGGAAGACTCTTTTACAACTATTTTTACATCATATGTTATAGATGCAGGAGAATCATTCTTAGCAAATTGCAATATTTTTTCATATAAAAAGTCTAATGAAAAGATGAAAATTAATGGATATTCGTACGATGAATACTTTCAAACACTAACACTGGTTATATGTGATTATAATAATAGAGGAATTACAGATAAAATAGGAAAGACTGAAATAAATAAAGCTGTTAAATTAGCAACAAAGTTTTTTAGAAACTGCAAAACAGATTATTTTATTAATACTGAGGAGTCAAGTGAGGGCTATCAGATATATGAATTTGTAAAAGAAAATATGCGAAACATCGAAAATATTAAAGTTATTTTGTTAACCAATAAAGAAGCAGTCAATTACATACCTAAAGACATTAAAATTGATAATATTGTTGTAAAATTTGATGTTTGGGATTTAGAGAGAATATGCCAATATATTTTTCAAAATAAAGTTCAAGAAGATTTAGTAATTAGATTTCAAAAGAAATATAATTATAATTTACAAATGATAAAAGTTGAAGATAGTAATGAAGTTTATGATTGTTACATAGGTATAATTCCTGGAAATTATTTAGCTAACATATATAAAGACGAGGGACAAAGACTTATTGAAAAAAATGTCAGGTCTTTTTTGCAAGCAACAGGAAAAATAAATAAGGGTTTAAAAGAAACATTGACTAAGGAGCCACAAATGTTTATGGCATATAATAATGGTATATCAACAGTAGCAGAGGATATAGAATTAGACGAAGAAAAATCCACAGATAAAGTTGTTACAATTAAAGAACTTCGAAATTGGCAGATTGTAAATGGGGGGCAGACCACAGCTTCTATATATAGTGCATTACAAAATAAATTAGATTTAGAGAATGTAAGTGTGCAAATGAAATTAACTGTTATAAAAGATAAGGAAAAGTCACAGGAGATTATTCAAAATATATCAAAATATGCCAACAGTCAGAATAAAATTAATATGTCTGATTTCAGCGCTAATGATGAATATCATATTAAAGTTGAAAGATTATCAAGAAAAATGTATGTACCATCAGAAAAGGGGAAATCAAATAATAGATGGTTTTATGAGCGTGCACGTGGACAGTACATGGTTGAATTAAATAGACAACCTACAACTGCAATGAAACGGAAATTTAAAGAAATGAATCCCAAAAGCCAATGTATTTCTAAAACGGTAGCAGCTAAATGTATAATGGCATGGATGAAATATCCTGATATAGTGAGTAAAGGATTAGAAACTAATTTCATTAAGTTTTCTGAAATGGTTAAAAACAAAGAAATAAAAGAACCGAATGAAGAAAGCTATATTTCTATGATTTCTAAAGTTATATTATTTCAGGAATGTGATAGAATAGTAACAAATCAAAAGTTTGGAGGATATAAAGCACAAGTTAATTATTATACTATTGCTTTAATATCAGAATTTTATGCAAATCAAATTGATGATGAAGAAATATGGAGAAAACAAACAATATCAGCAGATGTCTCATTAATAATTGAAGAACTAGCATTAAAAGTTTGGAAACACTTTATGGATCCAGAAGTAAAGGGAATAAATATAACTCAATGGTGTAAAAAAGAAGAATGTTGGAATTTGCTAAAAAAACGTTATGAAAGTAATCAACTATAGATGATGAAAATTATACATAGCATAAAAGATATTTTGTAGAGATTAATTAAGAGGGAATATTAGATATGAATAATGTTGATAAATTTAAGAGTTGGATGAAGAAAAATAATTATAAGCCTAAGACAATTGGAAATTATAAAACCGCAATTGATAAAATAGATGAGATACTTGAAGAAGAATTAGGAAAAAGGATGAATATTTACGAAATCAATTGTGCTGAAGATGTGGAAGAAATTATGGATTACTTTTCCAAAAGTAAAGTGCTTATTGAACGTAATGAGAAAGAACATTCCAGATATTCGTGTGCTTTAAAATCTTATAAAAGATTTATAGAGAATGATGAATTGGATGAAAGCAACGAAGAAGAAAATGAAGATCAAATAATTTCAGGTGTTGATGTTGAACCAACAATAGAATATATTTATGACTTCATAACTAATCAAGGCTATACCTATGAAAAATCACTAATTAAAAATCTCTACATATCACTAAAAACAAAACCTTTTGTAATTCTCACAGGAATTTCAGGTACAGGTAAAAGCAAAATTGTAGAGTTATTTGCAAAGGCGCTTGGAGCTACAGCAGAAAATAAAAGATTTAATTTAGTTCCAGTAAAACCAGATTGGTCAGATAGTACAGATCTTTTAGGCTTTAGAAATATTGAAGGGAAGTTTACACCTGGAATAATAACTAAGGTTTGTTATGATGCTATGATGAATCCTGAGCTTCCATATTTCATTTGTTTAGATGAAATGAATTTAGCTAGAGTTGAGTATTATTTTAGTGACATTTTATCTCTTATGGAAACAAGAAGATTAAATGAAGATAATGAAATAATAACTAATACTCTTCTTGGTGAAGAACAGATAGGAAGGGATTCTGTATCTATTAGTACTTATGGAGATGTTTATATTCCTCAAAATTTATATATTATAGGCACAGTAAATATGGATGAAACAACCTTCCCATTTAGTAAAAAGGTTTTAGATAGAGCAAATACAATTGAATTTAATAAAGTAGATTTAAGTTATTCTTTTGAAGAGGATGATACAAGCTCTGATAATACTAATATTAATGATGAAATTAAAATTTATCATAATGATTTCTTAAAATCAGAATTCTTAAAAATTCGGGATTGCAAAGAATATAAAGATACAGCTCAAAAGGCCATAAGTGAACTTATTAAAATTAACAGCATTCTGGAAAAATATAATTATCATTTTGGATATAGAGTAAGAGATGAGATAACTTTTTATATGATTTATGCTGTTAAAGATAATTTAATGAGTTTTGATGAAGCCTTTGATTTATGCATTGTTCAAAAGATTCTCCCTAAAATAAGTGGAAGCAGCAATGAAGTTTTGGATATGCTTTTTGATATATTTGAATTATTCAATGATTATAGATTTTCTAATAGAGAATATTTAGAAGAAAAAGAATTGAAAGACTTAAAAGAAAAAGTTACAGATTTAAATGAAGGTTCTGATAAAATAAATTATAAATTCAAATTAACTAATGAAAAAATTATCTATATGATCAGGAGGTTCATAAGAGATGGATTCACAACCTTCTGGCAATAATAATGAACTTATATCTGTAGAAACAGAAAATATAATCTTTGTTCTTAAAGGTGAAAGATATGGCATAAGTGATGAAGCAATCTTAAGGATTAATAGATTTAATAAAGATCCCATCGAATCTGATATTGAATATATAAAAGGCTTATTTCTTAAAGAATACTCCAATTATGAAATTATAATTCAGAGCAAAAATGGCGCTGCAGTAGAGTTTTATCATGAAAATATAAATATAAGAAATAAGGTAACACCAATAACTTCAAAATCAAAGAACTTAAGTGGTGTAATAAACTTTAAAGGAGATATTGGAGCTACTGATTTTGTAGTTAAGGTTAGTAATAAGATAGAACTTGAAATTATCTTAGAAGTATATCCAACAAAAATAAGTTATAAAGAAGATTATAAAGCTATTTTAAAAGATGTAAATGAAGAAATCTATAATTTGGCTTATGGATTTTTAGGAAGAACTTATTTATCTTCTGAAATAAATAATAAGAGCAATAATAATGATAGTGAATTTTATAGCATTTTAAATTATGTCTTTGATAAACTAAAGAAATCCATAGACATAATCTTATATAATCCATATCATGAACTTCAAAAAGATTCAAGGGTAGTAAAATATCATAAAATAAGAAATGCAACTAATCAAACAATAAAATATTTAGAAAAAAGACCATATTTAATGGAAAAGATAAATGGCACCTATTTGCCTAAAGAAGCATTAATCACAAATAAAACTGTAACTACCAATACAAAAGAAAATAGATTCTTAAAGTTTATGCTATTAAAAGTAATTGATAAAATAGATAAGTTTCTTTTAAAGTTAAAAAAGCTTAATAACAATGACAAAGAAATATTAGAAAAATTGAACAGTTTTAAAAGGGAGATAAATAAAAGAATTAATACTTCAATTTTAAGAAATATTCCAGGTGAATATAATGAGGCCAATCTTTCATTAGTATTTTCCATGGGGAATGGATATAAAGAAGTATATAAATATTATCTTATGCTTCAAAAAGGATTGAGCATTAATTCAAATATATTCAGTCTTTCAATGAAGGAGCTTTCATTATTATATGAATATTGGTGTTTTATAAAGATAAACTCATTGCTTAAAAAGAAATATAAATTAGTAAGCTCTGATATATTAAAAATAAATAAAGATGGGATTACAGTTTCACTTGTAAAAGGTGTTGAATCATCATTTACTTATTATAATCAACAAACAAATGAAAAATTCAAAGTTTACTATAATTCCAGAAGAAGCTCCAAAACAGTATCACAAAAGCCGGATAACATATTATCAATGCATAAAGATAGCAGCATTAAATCATATGAATTCATATTTGATGCAAAATATAAGATAGATACATCTCCAGAATATATTCAGGCATATGGAAGTGTTGGTCCTAAGGAAGAGGATATTAATACAATGCATAGATATAGAGATGCTATTGTTTATGATTATAACAAAGATAAATTATTAGAACGTAAAGATAAAATAAAGAATCCTGTCGGAGCTATAAATAACTGCATTTTTGGAGCATTTGTATTGTTCCCATATAATAATGAAGAAGAATTTAAAAATCATAAATTTTATAGGAGTATAGAAGAAGTTAATATAGGAGCTATACCTTTTTTACCTTCAACTACAAATCTCATGGAAGATTTCCTAGATGAAATCATTGATGAATCTTCTTACTCAAGTTATGAAAGAGCAATAGAGCCTGTAGGAAAAGAGGATTATTTAAAAGATGAGTACTTTGATAAAAGAGAGGTATTAATTGGATCATTAAAAGGTAGAGAACAACTAGAAGCAAGCATTAAATATAACTTTTACCACATTCCAAAGAATAAAGTCAATTTAGCTAAAAACAATATCAAGTATATTGCTTTGTATCAGTCAAAAAACAAGTTTGGTGATGATGCAGGGATATTGTGGTATGGGAAAATTAAGAATATTGACATAGTAAAAAGAAGTGAAATACATGAGCTGCCAAAGGCTGATGACACGCTATGCTATAAGTTTGAGATTGAAGAGTGGTATAAGCTTCAAAATAAAATAGAAATATCAAATCAGTCTATTAGAAACTTTATATATACAACTTTGTATCTACTACATAATTCAAAGAAAGTGGCACAACTATATATTAAGACAAAAGATGAATTTAGGCTATTCATGGAGCTAAATAGACTTATAGTGAAATATCTATTGAAACAGATAATAATATCGATGATAAAAGTAAAATTAAAGCTTTTAATATAGATGATGTGAAAATTATTGTTGATGATAAAAACATAATGAGTGTAATAGGAGAAAATGTGATTATGGTTTCTAGGAATGAGTTTTTAAAGAGTCCTTTGAGGTGTATTAAGGAGCTTTTGAAAAATTAGAAATGAAAAAAAATCGTTTAAATCAGATTATGACATTGGTTTTTATATGCAACGAAAGGTATGAAAAGGATTATTGGGTAGAAGTGCCTCAAATACATAATTCAGAAGTACAGATATACTTTTAGACTATCTAATAGAAAAATATATTTCAATAAGATGAGATTTTCTTATATCATAGAAAGTCTCATCTTTAATAATTTAATGAATTAAATAAAAAGGCTAATCAACATAAGAGATGAAATATAAATAAGTGAGAGCAAAGATGATTTTGTATCTAAATAAATCTATTTAAGCGATTTTTATCGTAGTCATAGGCAAATTTAGAAGAATTTTTAAGATTGGCATATTGAGTTAATGATATTCTAAATTCTGATATGAGATTTTTGGAATTTATATGTATATCAGAAGTAAACTACAAAATTCTATGCGAAATTTGGTAAAAAAATTAATATTATGGAAGGAATTTGTATTTTTAGATAGAATAATATACAAATAACTATAAATTATTTGGAGGTCACTATATGTTAACTTTAAAACAGCAGAAAATTTACTCGGAAATAGAAAAAATTATATCAGTTAACAATAATAATAATGATTTTATTTATTTTGAGGGACCAATAGGAAGTGGGAAATCAAAAATAATTCTAGATTTTATTTCAAAGGTTTTAAGCCAATTCGAAAATTGGTCTTTTTATTATATAGAAGGTAAAGATCCCTTGGTAGAATCATATGCGACTATTACACTTTCGAATTCAGATAAGATTAAGTTAAATAATTATCAGTTATCAAATGTAAACTTTAATTTGGGGTTTAGTATACCAACAATAATGAATTTGGGTATCACAACTAGTTTTAAAAAGAATAGCATATTTAATGATAAAACAAATTCTGTATTTGTGGATCTAAATAATGATGTAAATGAAAACATTGTAATAATAGCAGATAGTTTTCAATTATGGGATTCTGCTTCTCAAGAATTATTAAATACTATTATTAATTATCCTAATGTGCTAAAAGACAAAAGGGTGATAGTTTTAATTATAGCTGATGAGGATGATTCTGCTATAGAAAAATGTAATTATATCAATAGATTCAAGAAAAAAAGTCATAATATAAAAATCAAAATGATAGATAAAGATGAATTAAAGGAAATTTCTAAGGTTTTAGGATATACTGTTGACCTGACTAATGAGCTAAAAGATATTATTATGTCTCTAACAGGTGGGAATATTAGTTTTATAAAAATGTTTCTTGAAGAATATACAGATTCAAAATCGGATAATTTTATATTGAATTATAATAATATAGATATTATGAACTTATTAGATAACCGCATGGATCAGTTTGGCGAAAAAAAAGAATATTTCATAGAGGTTTTAGAAGTATCTTCAATTCCTAAAGGTACATTTAATTCAAATGAAATAAAGTATATTTATAATAAAGATATAGTTGATGTGGAGGCTGTTTTAGACGAATCACAGAAAGCATCCATTTTAAAAGGTGAAGCAGAATTTATGTTTTCTAATTATTTAGTTAGAAATTTATTTTATAAAAAACTAAATGGAAAAAGTAAAATATTTCATAAAAAATATGCTGAGTATTTGAAGAAATACAAACCTGAAAATTATATCAGTAGAGCATATCATTTAAAATTATCTAATTCAAACAATATTATTGAAATAATTAATTTATTAACAATAGCTTATTGCAGAAGTTTAGAAAACAATGGCAATTTTTCTGAATCAAATTCAATTTTAATGCAAATTGAAAAATTGAAAGATGAATCGTCAAGTGACAGAGAAATAATAGATTTATATGATAATTTTATTAATTTAAAATCTGCATATGAAAGTTATTATCAAGAAATGTATGATGATGCTAATAATAAATTATTAAAAATACCAATGATAGGCCCTTTTCTATTTACAGCAGAAGTGGCCAGATTTCATCTTATTGTAAAATCATTAATAGATATGGATACTGAAAATATATATGAAGCAACTAAGGTTTTAAGTGGAAAAATGGACGATTTATATACAGATGAAAGAGATGAATGGTGTCGATGCGCATTGGTTCTATTTTCCACATATGCCAATAAATTAAATGATTATAATTCTAGTAAAGAAGTTTATAATCAATTAGAAAAACTACTAAATAAGTCTCATGTTAATAGTAGTTTACAGTATTTAAAAAATATAATATTTAGAAAAGCCTGTATTTTTCAAGAACCAGTACAAGCTGTAAACTATACATCTCAAAGTATAAAATATT
Source organism: Clostridium sp. MF28 (assembly GCF_002969175.1). Lineage (NCBI taxonomy): Bacteria > Bacillati > Bacillota > Clostridia > Eubacteriales > Clostridiaceae > Clostridium > Clostridium sp. MF28. The sequence goes on along the minus strand of NZ_CP014331.1, from coordinate 488,915 downwards.
TTTATGAAAATGTGGATATATACCAATATTATTTGTCATGTTGTAACCACTCTGGAAATTTAATTATTTTAGGTGAATATGATGAAGCGATTAATTCTTTATATGCTTGTCTAAATTCAATTAGAAAATATAAATTTATTAAATTCCCAACTCAGTCCAAAATATACAATAATCTATATTTAGCCTATTTCTTACGAAATTATTATAGCGATAATATTTCAAAAGAATATACAATTAAAATGAAAAAAAAGTTTGAAAAATTAATAAATGATCAATATAACGAGAGTAATGCAATAATACATATAAATTTAATTAATATCTGTGCTATTTTAGGAGAATATAATGAATGTTTTATAAAACTCAATACTCTTGAAAATGAAATATTGGATAATAATGATGATGAATTTTATAAATATTATTTATGCAATATAAAGTTTGCGCTAAATTCATTAACTCAAAATTGGGAGGAAGCAACTAAGAATTTAAATGAGTTAAACACTTCTTTCCCTAATTATTTTACAAAGATAAAGCGAAAAATAAATTATCGTAACAAATCTCTTCAACTTTTATTGGAGGGAAAAATAACCTTGTTACCAAAAGAATTGGATAAATGGGTATATGAAAATTCAAAAAAGGACGATTGTTCTTGCAACTTTTTTTGTAGGTTATTTCTTTTTTCAGATTTACAATTTACTTCATTATAATGAAGTAAATTGATTCTTATATCTTAAGTAAGTTATACCGATTATTGTTGAGTAAATTTCACTATAAGGAATGCATAAATTATCAAATGCAAAAGCAAAAGAACTATGTTTTGTTGTGTATGGAGTTGAAGCAATATCAATTAAATAAGGGTTGCCTAAATTATCAATTCTAAAGTCAATCCTACCATAGTTTTGCAATCCAATAATTTTAGCTATTTTAGCTGATAATTCTTGAATAAATAAACATTGTTGTTTGTTTATTACTTCAGATAAGTTATAAAAATTATAATCATCTTCAAATGAACGTTCATAAGTCAAAATTTCTTTGTTTAGATTAAGATTATTGTTAATTGATATACCTACAGGAGGCATGGTATGTACTTCATTAGATATTATAAGTGGAACCTCACATTCAAATCCAGATATAAATTCTTGTATAAACAAAGGTTGTTTTCTATTAACAAATATATTTTCTAAAAAATCTAAAGAATTTTTATTGAAAGTGTTAATCGAGTTATTGTCTATATCTATACTTGCGGATTCAGACATAGACTTTACAATAATTTGTGTTCCTATATCGGGTTTAGAATCATTAAGCCATTTATTTTGACCAATATATATCCAACTTTTAGGTATAGATATTCCGTGCGCTTCTAAATATTTAGAATATGTGTATTTAGCTCTGCATAATGAAATTACAAATGCATTTGAGCCAGTATATGGTAATGTTATTAGGTCGCAAAATGATGGAATGAGAGATTTTTTTCCAGGCTTTTTACCGTTTCTTGCCAAGTTATAAACAATTTTGTTTTCAAGGCTAAATTTTTTGTTTAATATATCAGACATAAAATTTAGTTCATTGAAAAAAGCATGCACATAAAATTCTGAAGTCTGAATACCATCTAAAATTTCTGAATATTCTTTATCTGTAAAAAACTCATTTTCATCTGAGTATTGTATTTTCATATTTTCTATAATCTTTGTTTTTGAACGAGAATTACTAATTAGAGCAATTTCAATTTCTTGATTAATTTTTGAAGTTGCTTTAAGTATTTTGTTAATAACATTTTTTATTTCATTCATAGTGAAACCTCCAAATAATTTATAGTTATTTGGAGGTTTTATAATAAAAAGTCAAAGTTTTAAATTATTTCTAGCATTAAATTTGAGCAAAACCTGTTTTTTCCTTTCTGTTGAAACTTCTGTATATATTTGAGTAGTAGTAATACTTGAATGTCCGAGAATTTCTTGAACCGCTCTAATATCAGCACCATTATTAAGAAGTTCAGTAGCAAAAGTATGCCTAAGGTAGTGAGGGGTCGATTTTGAATCAAGCTTAGCTAGTTTTCTATATTTGTCATAAATATCTTCAATTGAGTAAATAGATATATTATTTCCGTATTTATTTATGAAAAGAGCATCACACTTTGGGTTTAAGTTGCTTCTTAAGTTAATCCAATTTTTAAGTATATTTATAACATCGGGACTTGAAATATAGAGCAATCTTTCTTTTCTTCCTTTTCCTTTAATTAATAACGTTTGATCTATGAAATTTATATCACTTAAATCAATGTTTACTAGCTCACCAATTCTTATTCCTATACAATAGAGCAGTTCTATAATTGCTGCATTTCTAATACATATAGTTTTTCTAAATTCTGTTTTTATATTATTAAGATCATCGATAGGGGATTTTAAAAGTTTTATTATATCCTGAGAGGATAATGTTTTTGGAAGCTTTTTTGTAGTTTTAAAAGATATTCTCATATTTTCAAAAGGTGAGAATTCTATCAATTTTTTAGTCAATAAAAATTTGAAAAATGATTTCAAAGTAACATACTTTCTTTTTATTGAAGTATCTTTTAGCTGTTTTGTATTTTGCAACCAAGAGATATATAAGTTAATTAGATCAAGTTCGATTATATCAGAATCACTATTTTTAAGCCAAATAGAAAAACTTGATAAATCAGAATAGTAAGCCTTAATACTTTTTTCAGAGAGATTTCTTTCGATTTTTAAAGTGTTAATGTAATTAGTTATATTATTATATATAGTATCGTTAAAGTGTGACATGATTTTCCTCCAATTCTTTCGCATTCTTATTATAAGTAATTTGGTGGATTATGTCTATATTTGAAAAATTTTAAGAAGTATTATTTATAAAGGAATGAAGGCATTAGGCACAATTTTCAATTTAGCAAGATATATTTTGATTTTATAGTATCTGTTTTTCACTGTACAATACATGACATATCTAGACCTATCCATCATAAAATATCATATAATCAATATTTTATGAGGAAGTATGAAAAAATTATTCTACACAGAAATTAAAGACTCCACCGAAGAAAGAGACATTGAATTAGTCTATAAAAATAATATAAAAGCTCATTTCAAAAACTCTGAAATAACATATCCCTTTAAATGTGATGGCTATTTAGAAGAAACTCTAATGTATGATGATGTAACGAAAGTCTTAAGACTTATTATGGAGTTTAAGTATGGCTTGGATTTTAATATTTCAATTAATAGGGCTAAGGTACTAGTACAGGTTATCTTTTATCTGAAGAAATTCACTTTGAGAGAAGATAAAAAATATATGGACATGCCTAATGTGATTTTAGCTGGTGATAAAACTACTTGCTTTATAATAAGTTCAAACGATGTACAAGCTTATTTAGATAGAAAGTTAGACTGGAGTATAGCCCCATCTGAGGCACCTAACAAATACAAAGATTTAACCATTGAAATAAGCAATAATAAATCCCTTAATCCTATAATTTTTAATATTGATAAGAGCTTTAAGTTTGAACGTGTGGCTTTAGATATTAAAAGATTAATAATTGATATTAAAACAAAGTTTAAGGTTACAGAATCTAATATATTAGAAACTTATGATTACTTTATTGAGCGTATAATAAAAGATCCATCCAAATGTTCTGCATCAGATTTAGTGCAATGTTTTATTGACACTATCTTAGGTGAAGTAGAAATATCTCAAAAGAAAAATAGTAAATTCATTGCAAAAAAAGATAGGCGTATAGAGATAGATTCATATAATTATAATCAATTTGAAGAAGAGTATTCAGTTAAATATTCTATAGAAGAAAAGAATAGATTTATATCTATTAAGGACAGGCTCACTGAAGATACAAAAAGGAGATTAAATGGAGAATTTTTTACTCCTACAATTTGGGTAAATGAAGCTCATAGAGAGCTCTGTTATGTCTTTGGTGAGAACTGGAAGGAGGAATATGTAGTATGGGATTGTGCCTGGGGCACTGGCAATTTAACGAGGGATTATTATTTTAAGGAATTATATTGTTCAACCTTGGATAAAATTGACCTTGAACTTGGAGATAGTTACAATAAAACTTCTCATAAATTTGTATATGACTTCTTAAATGACAATCCAGAATCACTTACTTCTAATAAAATAAACAATTCTTTGATTCCTAAGTCCTTATATAAAGCATTTCTTGAAAATAAGCCATTAATATTTTTTATTAATCCACCCTTTGCAGAGGGAAGTAACGGAAAGCAGGGGGATAAAGAAAGTAAAGATGGTATCTCAAATACAAAGGTTAAGTACATGATGGAAAGAGAAAATCTTAAGGATTCCTCTCAGCAGCTATATATTCAATTTCTTTATAGAATATTAAAATTCAAACAAACATTTAATTTATATAATTTAAACATAGGAATCTTTACACCAACCTTATTTTTATCAGGAGAGAGAAGTGAAAAGTTTAGAGAGCTTTTTCTAAGAAACTTTAAGTTTGAAAGAGGTATTGTATTTAATGCAAGCTATTTTTCTAATGTTTCATCACAATGGGGAGTTGGATTCTCCATATGGAGCTCTGGGGAATGTGAAGAAAAGAATAATTTTAAGTTCCTAATTAAGGAGTTAAGTGATAACGGAAAAATAGAAAGCGTTGGTCAAAAGGTAATATATAATTTAGATGCGCCAGAAAGATTGTCCTCGTGGATTAATAATAAAAAATTCACTAATAAGATTGAAACTATAACCTTAAAATCTGCTATAACTCTTGATAAAAAAACAAGAATGGTAGATAAAAATGCAATTGCTTTTCTTATGAATGACAGCAATAATGTATATGCTAATACTCAAGGCGTATATATATTATCTGCACCAGTCACAAGGCATGTTAAAATTACTCCAATAACAAGGGAAAATTATAAAAAGTGCTGCTGTTTATTTACTGCAAGAAAAGTAATCAAGTCTAACTGGCTTAATCAAAAAGATAATTATATGATTCCAAAGATAAACAGCCTAGAATTTAAACAATATGAAAGCGATAGCATAATATATTCAATCTTTGCAAATGAAAATGGAATCAGCTCCTTTAGAGATATAAAAACAGATAATAAAGAATTTAATATTAAAAATGAAATGTTCTTTATGAGCCTAAAAGAAATTAAAGATTTAGCTAATATTAATAGAAATGAAGCCATATATAATGATTGCTTAAGATTTAATAAAGAAAGCTTTATGTATGAAGAATTAAAAGAGATTGAACTTTCAAAAGAAGGAAAGCTAATCTTAGAAACAGCAAGAAAACTAGTGTGGGAAAGCTTTAAGCATAGAGATGAATTTAATAAACTTCATCCTAAATACAATATAAATACCTGGGATGCTGGCTGGTATCAAATTAAGTTTCTTCTTAATGAATGTACGAAGAAGGATCTAGAATTATTTGAAGATATGATTAAAAGTTTTGAAAATAAACTTAGGCCACTCATTTATGAGTTGGGATTTTTAAAATAATAATAACAATATACACTAATATTCTATAATAGCATATGATTTTAGGCGGTAAATTAATAAAAACTTGATTTACTGCTTTTTCATATGTACCAATATGATACAATTTTGCATAAGTAAAATATTAGATAATTACAGACTTCTTTAAGAGATCAAAAAAACTATGTGAGCTTAAATGGAGTTAATATTCAAAACTTAATAAAGAAGAAATACTGAAAATAAAAATATAATATTCAAATATTAAGACTGTCTACTAATGGAAGTAAAGTATAAAGGAAGCTTAAGAATAATTTGGCTAAACTGTTTTATTATTAAATTTTGTTCTATATTGTGAATATAATCCAACAAATCTAACCAAGTATTATTTCTTGTGTTAGATTTATTTTATGCAAAGAATTTAACAAGTAGATTACAAATGATGGAGAATAAGGAGTAATTATGCTATAATTTTTGATAATAATCTTTTTATTATCGAAATAAGGATAATAAAAATAAGCTTAATATTAACTGAAATTATTTAAAGAAGGTGGGTATAAATGATATGGGGTTTATTTCGAATTTATTAAATATAGAAGGTTCAGAATTTAAAAGTATTACAAAGCCAACAGCAATTAAAAATTTTATAGGAGAAAATGATAATTTAAAAGTTTTAGAGGTGTTATTATCAAAGTTAAATAACGCTGAAAAAAAGGAATTAGTTAATAAAGAAATACGAGCTATGAAAAGAGGATTACAAGGAGAAAAAACAGTTGATTTTGAATTAAAAAATTGCATATTACCTTTTCTATATTTACATGACATAAGAATTGAATATGATGGGCTAACCTCTCAAATCGATTATTTGCTTATAACAAAGAAATATATTTGTGTTATTGAGACAAAACAGCTTTTGGGAGACGTAAATATAAATAGTGATGGAGAATTCATACGAGTTTATAAGAACAAGAATGGATATGAAAATAAGGAAGGTATGCTTAGTCCCATTGAACAAAATAAAAAGCATGTGAATCTAATAAGAAAAGTTCTTAAGGAAGTTTTTGAATGTGATAATGTACCTGTAAGATCTCTTGTTATAATGGCTAATCCAAAAGCGATAATAAGAAAAAAATATGCACCTGAAGAAATCCAAAATCAAATAATAAGAGCTGAAAAATTGGGGAATTACATTGAAAGTTTAGAAAATGAATTAAGGAAAACTGTTTTCAAAGAAGAAATGGCCTTTAAAATAGCAGATTACTTTAAAGAAAAACATACACCTATAAATATAGATTATGAAGCAAAGTTTGGAATAACAGAAGAAGATTTTAGTAAAGAAGCTAGTATTAATATTGTAGAGAAAAGTATTTGTGAAGTATCTGAAGTAGATTTTAACGATATTAAAAATGTAGAAAAATCAAGTAAAAAGAAAATAGATGAAACGGTTGAATTAAGCGAGAGTGATAGTCAGCTTACAGAAAAATTAAAACTCTATAGAAATGAAAAGGCAAAAGAAGAAGGATATAATGCTTTAAAATATCATTATGTTTTTTCTGGTAGCACGATTAATAATCTTGTTGAGAATAAGCCAAAAACAACGGAACAGCTGTTTAATATTAAAGGACTAGGTGAAGTAAAGATTGATAAGTATGGAAATGATATTTTAAAGATTATTGAAGAACATGTTGCAAATGAGGATAAGAAGATTGATGATGAATCTAATACTAAATGGGAATTAGAGATGAGAAATCAATTAAAGAAGTTTAGAATAGAGATAGCTAAAATAGAGAAAATAAAACCATTTATGGTTTTTAAAGATGAGGTAATTGAGGAATTAATTAATGCTAAGCCTAAAAATAAAGAGCAGCTATTAGAAGTAAAAGGGTTTGGTAAAATTAAAGTTGAGAAATATGGAGAGAGAATTCTTAATGTATTTAATATAGATATTCTATATTAAAATCCATAGATAAACTGAAGAATATGTCCGAAGTTATGAAAGTACTCATTCTAAGGAATTAGTATTAAAAAACTTTTGAAGTTAGTTTACAAATAATTAAGTTTATAAAAGGGAGTCAAAGAGTTATGCGTAAAGATAATTTACTTAGAGAGGAAACCCTAATAAAAGAGGCGGGCAAATTAATAAAAGCAAATAAAATGACTCAAAAACATCATAATATTATCTTTAATATTTTTACGGCACTAAATATTGAGAGAGATGAAGTGTTTACACATTCTAATTTGATTTATGCCTTATTAAATCCTAGAGAAAATCATGGAATGGATGATACATATCTTAAGCTATTCTTAAAAGAAATTGGCATTTCTAAAACCTTTTTAAATTATACCTGGGCTGTTGAAAGAGAATGGGTATTTGAAAATGGCAGAATTGACTTTTTTCTTAAATGTGAAAAGATGTGTGTAGCAATTGAGATGAAAATTGATGCAGGTGATCAAGATAAACAACTATTTAGATATGAGGAATATTCAAAAGGTGTAAATTCTAATTATTTAATATATTATTTGACTTTAGATGGAAAATATCCTTCAGAACAAAGTGCATATGCTATAGATAAGAGATATTTAAAATGTATAAGCTTTAAAGAGCATATATTAAATTGGTTAAAAGCCTGTTTAGGAGAAACTAATGAAGATATGACTCCTCACAGCTTGATAAAACAATATTTATATCTTATTGAAAAGTTGGTAGGTGAAGAAAAAATGGCAGAAGCTATGAAAAGTCTTATTAAAAATGCAGATGATTTAATGGCTGCTATTACTATAGCTAATAGTTTAAATGAAATAAAAACTGAAGTGCTTGTGAATTTTATGGACGAGTTAAATAAGCAATTCATTAAGAATAAAGTAGAACCGATTGAATATAACAGAGAAGACGCTGAAGCATATTATCAAGGAAGTTATGAACCAGGTTTAGTATTTAAAATTAAAGAATGCATGTTAGCTGGCGGTAAAAAAGTAAATTTTTCAATATGTATTGCAGTTGAATATAATCTATATTATTATTTCGCTTTTATGGAAAAGCATGAAGATGGATTTTATTATTGTATAAATAGGGAAGCGTTTCGAAAGGAACATAGTAAAGTATTTAATGAATGTAATAATGCAATAGTAAATATTTTAGGAGCGATAAAACGCAGAGGTCCAGGTAGTCTTTTGTGGGAATACGTTCTAGATAATAATGGTCATAATTATGATTTTAAGCATTTTTCAGATAACTGTGTGGAACTTAAAGATAACTATGTAGAAGAGGCAACAAGGATTGCAGATATTATAATTAATTTAAAGAAGGCTGTAGAGAATCAATTACTTTAAAATAATGGTTATTAAATTTCTATATATAAATTCCATTATTTTAGCCAGTTTTATTGCCAAAATATCTATAATTTTTTAAAGCTAGTCACATATTGAAAACCTATGATTAATCAGCTATAATGTTGTTAATAATCAGAACAAAAGATAAAAGATAAGGTAAGGTTACTAAGATGAATAAAACTTTAAAAGAGCTAAACCTTGAAGATGATTTCCTATTTGCAAAAGTTATGAGCGATAAAGAAATCTGTAAGGAATTATTAGAGAAGATTTTAGAGATTGAAATAGAAAAAGTAGAAATGGTTGAAGAGCAGAAAACTATAGATTTGTTACTTGAAAGCAAAGGTATTAGACTTGATGTCTATGTTAAAGATGAAAATAATACAATTTACAATGTTGAAATGCAACGTGGAAAGCATAAAAATTTACCTAAAAGACTACGATATTATCAAGGAAACATTGATTTAGACCTAATAAGTAAAGGTGAAGATTATAGAAAACTAGCTAAAAGTTATATTATTTTTATTTGTACATTTGATTTGTTTGATAAAGGTCGCCATAAATATACATTTCAAAATGTATGCCTAGAAGATAATAGTATAATGTTAAACGATGAAGCTCAGAAAATAATATTAAATTCCAAAGGAATTATGAATGATTTAAGTGATGAGCTATTAGAATTCCTTGCTTATGTAGAAGATTCAACAGATGCTACTGTAAAACATGTTAAAGGAAATCTTGTTAAGAATATACATAAAAGAGTGCAAGAAGTTAAGAATGATATTTTAATGGAGGTGGAGTTCATGACTTTGTTGGAAAGAGATAGAGAGAAAATAGAAGAAGGAATAGAAAAAGGAATAGAAAAAGGTGAAAAAAAGAAGGCATTAGAGATAGCATTAGAGATGCTGAAAGATAATGAGCCAATAGAGAAAATAATTAAATATTCAAAACTCAGTAAAGAAGAAATATTAAAAATTAAAATTTAAAGTATAAAAAATAAGCTAAGATTTTCTCGACTTAGAAAATCTTAGCTTTAATTATTTTATGATAAAGAAATATTTTATAAATTGTTTCTAGGAAGGAATTGCTGATTTTAAGCAATTCCTTTTATCTTTTTTAGTCAGTCTTTAGATAACTCGAAGTTTTTTAAGCATCCTGCTTTAGGAAGCTGTATTGAGCTGAATACAGTTTATAATAATAGCCATGATTTTTAAGAAGTTCATCATGAGTGCCTGACTCAACTATTCTGCCTTTAGAAAGTACAAAAATTTTATCACAATCTCTTATTGTAGAAAGTCTATGAGCTATTACTATTGAAGTCCTTCCTTCCATAAGCTTTTTTATACCTTCTTGAACTAATAATTCAGTTTCAGTATCAATATTTGCAGTTGCTTCATCTAGTATTAGTATTCTTGGATCTGCAATTAAGGCTCTTGCAAAAGCTATTAATTGTCTCTGACCAAGGGATAGTCTTGAGCCTCTTTCATTTACATCAGTATCATATCCCTTTTCTAGTTTTTCGATAAACCCATGAGCATTAACAGCCTTTGCAGCTTGTATTACCTCTTCATCTGTAGCGTTTAATTTACCATAGCGTATATTTTCTTTAATTGAGGTTGAAAATAAAAATGAATCTTGAAGCATTATACCCATTTGGCTTCTTAAGCTTTCAACAGTGACGTCTTTTATATCTACACCATCAATTTTTACACAGCCAAATGTAGGGTCATAAAATCTGCTAATTAAATTAGTTATAGTTGTTTTTCCTGCACCAGTTTCACCAACTAAAGCTATTTTTTCACCAGCTTTTAATTTAAAAGAAGTATTCTTAAGGGCTGGAATATCAGCGTTAGTATAGGAAAAAGTAACATGATCAAATTCGATATCTCCTTTAATTTGAGGGAGAGACTTAATTGATGCTTCATCTACAATATCACTTTTGGTATCTAAAATATCAAAAATTCTTTCGCCAGCAGACATACTAGTGACAAAGGCATTATAAAATGATGAGAGATTTATTATAGGTCTCCAAAGCATTTCAATGTACATAAAAAATGCCATTAAGGTACCTAAGCTTAAATTTCCTTGTTTGCTTAACAAATATCCAGAGCCGAGTAGAATTACCATACTTAAACCACGGAAGGAAGTCAAAAATGGCCAAAAGAAATCTTGAGTAAATACAGCAGTCATAAAACCTTTTGCATGATTTCCAATATGGCTGTCAAATTTATCTTTAGCGTAATATTTTCTGCTAAAACCTTGAATTACCTTCATACCTGATAAAGATTCATGAGTGTATCCAATTAAAGAAGAACGATGTTCTCTAAAAATTTTCCATTTATTATCTGCCTTAATTTGAATGTAGAACATTGCAAATAATAATAGAGGCATTGTAATTAAGCAGATACCAGCAAGCATTGGATTTAATATAAGCATTAGACAAATTACAAGGATAATAGTAAAAACATTAGGAATTAAATTTACAATACTATTATTTAATAAATTTTGAAGAGCATTTACATCTCCAACAACTCTTGAAATAATCTTTCCAACGGGTCTATTATCAAAAAAGTTAAAGCTTAAAGTTTGTATATGAGTATATAAGCTATGTCTAATATCCACTAAGATTTGATTGGTAATCTTAGACATGGCGATAGTTCTGATTCCAGATAAAATCATTGAAAATATATTCATAAGTATTAATCCACATCCAAGAAGAAATAAAGCCTTAACATTTTTATCTGCAACAAAAGTATCTATAGATATTTTCATTAAATAAGGGGTAACTGAATTACAAGCCATTACAATAAGTAAAAGTAAAATTACAAGAGTAACTTTCAGTTTATAAGGTTTAACATAGGTTAATAGTCTTTTTACTATTTGAATCTTTGATGATTCATGTAAAATATCCTTCATATTAATTCGCCTCCAATGTAAGTGCTTCAAAATCTTGAAATTGGTGAGAATATACACTATGATAGTAACCTTTAGCCTTTACTAAACTTGAATGATCACCTTTTTCTACAATTCGACCATCTTTCATAAATAGAATTATATCAGCGTCTTTTACACCAGAAATCCTATGAGCAATTATAAAGGTAGTTGCTTTTTTCTTATCATTTTTTAGATTTTGAAGAACTTTAAATTCAGTTTCCATATCGAGAGCAGAAGTTGAATCATCTAAAATTAAGATAGGTGATTTTCTTAATATTGCTCTTGATATAGCAAGTCTTTGTTTTTGGCCTCCTGATAGGCCAAGGCCTCTTTCACCAATAATGGTATCAAAACCTTCTGGCATTTCTTTAATAAAGGAGTAAGCAGCACTATCTTTAACAGCTTTAATTAAGGCACTTTCAGATTTATCACTTCCAAAGTCTATATTGTTTTTTATTGTATCAGAAAATAAGAAAGTATCTTGAAATACAACAGACATATTAGCTCTTAAAGTTTCTAAGTTCCAGTTCTTAACATTAACATTATCAACTAAAATTTCTCCTTTAGTTACATCGTAATACCTGCCTATTAGAGAAAGTAATGTACTTTTACCACATCCAGTGGTACCCATTATTGCAACAGCACTTCCGTGAGGAATATTTAAATTTATATCATGAAGTACTTCAACATTGTTATAGGAAAAGCTTACATTTTTAAATATAATATCTCCTTTAACTTCAGTAGGGTTATAACCATTTTCCTTGGAAGTAATTTCAGAATTTCTATCTAAAATATCAGTTATCTTACCCATAGAAGCTTTATTTTGTGAAAGTAAGTTAATAAAAAAGCCTAAATTCTTTACACACCAAGAAAGATTAAAAATATAACTAGTAAATGCTACTAAACTACCAAAACTTAAATTTCCTTGAATACATAAATAACCACCATAAACAATCATTAAAATTGGTGCAGCGTTTGTTAAAAGTTCAATTATAGGACCATAAGTCCCAACTATTTTTGCTTGCTCAACATTTAAATCAAAGAATTTTTTGTTTACTTTCAAAAATTTTGATATTTCATATTTTTCACGAGCAAAAGCTTTTACAAGTCTGATACCAGAAACATCTTGCTGAACTATAGAGTTTATTTCTGCTGTTTGGTCACTAATTTGTGAATATACAGTCCAGAACTTCTTGTCCATAATTGTTCCAATATAAGCAACGGGTAATAAAACAAGTAAGCAGATAATAGTTAAAGTTTTATTTATATTAAACATTATAAAGGCAGAAACTGAAAAAAGTATTATTGCTTCCAATAGCAATCTCAGTCCAAAGGATAGAGTGTCCCATACTACATCTACATCTTCAATAATTCTCGAAAGTAATTCACCAGTGTTATTATTATCGAAAAAAGAGAATTCAAAAGATTGAAATTTAGAGTATAAATCTTGTCTCAATTTTTTACACACTATAAGAGCGAATTTATCAAACAAATACTCATTTAAGTAAGAAAATAAACCATGAGTTAGCGCAACTGAAGCAACAACTATTAAAAATATAATTAAATAATTATCCATATGACCAAGAATTATATTATCAATAAATATCTTTTGAAAGTAAGGATAAGAGCTATCTGCACAGATGGAAACTATCATAGCAAACATAGGCAAAAGTAATAATTTCCATTGTTTTGCAATGTAATTTTTAAATAAGGTCATAAAATTTCCTCCTTTTTGGCATATGATTTAAATAATCTGATAGTTTGATATGCCTAGATATTGCATGATGTTTAAAATTTTAAATTTATAAAGTTTTTAATTAGGTGCATGAAGATAAATAATAAGTTTTGAATATGCCCTAAGTTAAACAAAGCAACTTTATAAACCTTTAAACGCAAAAAAGACACAGCTATTCAGAGCTGTGTTCAACGCAAAATAATATAAAAGTTAAACGCTAAAAGTTAATGATAGATATCACATAGCAGTTCTTTCGCGAGGTTTCACAGATGAATAAGTACATGTATTTAATTTTATAAAAGTAATAAATAATATAAATGTATTCATAGTTCAACCTCCTTAAAAAATTATTTTTTAAACATCATGTTGCAAATATACTACAAATTAACAAAAAAGGCAAGAGAATAATTTAATTAAAATTAAAATGTATAATACAAGTAAATGCGCATAATGATGCAAAATGGATGTTTATAGATGATATAGACAGCCTTAACTGGGTGCCAGCAGATATACTAGTAATTGAAAAGCTTAAAACACGTGAAGAAAATTATATTTAATCATTTTATCCAAATCTATGCTATAATAAACATAAAAATTGGAAAACCCTAGAAAGAGTGATTTTAATGAAAGATACAATAAATAGAATAAGAAAATTCAGAAATGACAGAGATTGGAATCAATTTCACACCCCAGCCAATCTATCTAAAGCTATATCCATAGAAGCAGGAGAGCTTCTAGAAGAATTTTTATGGGATGAAGAAAACTATAATAAAGAACATGTTTTAGAAGAGCTGGCTGATGTTATGGTTTATTGTATACATATGGCTGATTCATTAGGAGTAGATTTAGAGAAAATCATAAATAGCAAAATGGATAAAAACGAAGAGAAATATCCAGTAGAAAAATCTAAAGGTAACAGCAAGAAGTACACAGAATTATAAAATCATAAGTACAATTAAATTCAGGAGATAATCCTACTGACCCTAAAGTTGTATATATGCTAAAATTAATAGGCAGTTTATCTTTTTAAGTGATAGACTGCCTATTTTGCAGACTTTCGATAAAGTTCTGGGGTAATACCATAGTGATTTTTAAAGGCCTTTTGAAAGTGGCTTTGGCTGGAATAGTAAAGAAAACTACTTATTTTGCCGATGATTATATTAGGGAAAGGATATGCTATAATAAACATAAATAAACCGAAAAATATTCAAACTAAGTAAGGAAAAATATTAAATATGATGGTATAAAGGTGGAGATTATGTTTAGAAAATTATGCATTGGATTAATAATTATAGGAACAATTGCAATAACTGTCTCATGTAGTGGAAAGACAAATGATTTATCAAAGGAAGCTATGGCAAATAACAATGTTTCCTCTGAAAGTTCTAAAATAGAAAATAATAAGACAAATGGAGATGTAGCTCAAAAGGCCAATAAGTCATCGCACCAAAGTTCATATAAAATAATAAGCGAAACTTATGATGATAATCAAGGGACTAAGATAAGCTATCCTCAAATAACAGATTTTAATGATGCTGAAAAACAAAAAAAATTGAATGAGACTATCAAAAATGAAGCATTAAAGGGTAATAATTATTATAAAGATGTGGACGGTAAGGTAACCATTGATATAAAATATGAAATTGTTTGCCAGGAGCCAGAGCTTCTTAGCATAATTTACTCTGGGGTAGGGAACGTTTCAGGAGCTGCACATCCAAGCAATCTTTTTTATACCACTAATCTTGATATTATAAATAATAAGAAATTAAGATTAAATGATATTGTAGATGTTAATGATGATTTTGTTAATATGCTTATTACTGGAAAATTTAAGGCAGTAAATAGCGATTACGAAGCTCAATATAAATCTGATATTAATACATCTTCTCTTGATGATTGGAAAAAAAGACTTTTAGCTGCAGATCCATCAGATAATATGGGAAGTGAATTTAGTTATATGACTAAAGATTCCTTAGGTCTTAGCGTAGGTGTTATTCATGCACTTGGTGATCATGCAGAATTTGAAATCAAGTATAAGGATATATGGAAATATATTAAGCTTAAGGATGATGCACATTTTCAAGATTTTTTTAAAACTGCTGATTAAAGAAAGATGGGCTATTTTTTGTGAACTTTCTCACTATAAAAGACCATCGATTTGGCACAGGCATAGCTCTTGGTGAAAATCAATATGAGCAGATGGATGAAGAGGTTACAGTAAAGCTATCCACTATGGATGGCTTTTTTCAATATAAAAACAAAATTACTGCCTAGATTTAATGTACTATAAGTTGGGCATATTTGGAACGCAATGGTTAATTAGTTGTAATATTGTTAATAATAAAAACAACGGATAAAAAGTAACGAGTTCTTCTAATTTTAAAATATGAACCTAAAATTAGAGGAGAGAATTTTGTTATATAGATGATTGACGTTTTAAATTATGAATAAATTATAAGTACTAAAAACAATGAAATATAAATATAGGAAGGAATTTAAATGAATAATGCACAAAGAATTTTAATGGCAATTTATTTTCCAATAACTATTTTGATCTTAATTTTTGATAATATTTATCCTAAAGAAAATATGGTTTTATATCTTAAATATGTTATCATGGTTACTCTTTTTTTATCAGCAATAACAATAAAGAAGAAATTTTTAGAGCAAAAACTAATGGCTTTATCCTTCTTTTTCCTTGTTATTGCTGATTTCTTTTTAGTATTTGCATATACGATGCAAATAAATATAGACTTATCTCTATTTGGAGTTTTTGGATTTCTGTGTGCTTATCTTTGTTTAATTGTAGCTTATCAAAAAAAATTTAAATTAAGAAAGGCAGAAATATCAATTGCAATACTTTTTGTAATTATTTTTATTGCAGTGTTTTGCATTTTGATGCCATACATTAATAATTTAGTAATGAAAGCAGGGATCTTAATATTTGGTGCTGTTTTATCTTATATGACTTGGACATCAGTCTGTACTATTTTTAGAAATTATTTTACTAAAAAGGCTTCATGTATAATAGCTGTTTCTAGTTCTTTAATGTTTATCTGTGATGTTGGCGTAGCATTTTCAGTATTTTATCCTCCTTTTGTGCAGCAGACTACATGGCTTACTAATATTATATGGATAGCATATATTCCAGGATGGACACTTTTAGCTGTATTAATTTGTGAGAAAGATTTACTCTATTAGCCAAACGCCTCCTTAACTTTACAACTATTATAAATTATGATATTATAACAAAAAGATTGGCAGAATATTATCAAATCATTATGAAAATATAAATTAAATTATCATAATGATAGTAAAATTAGTAGTACAGTAGGAATGTGTTAATTATGAAAGTGAAAAATTAGGAGGACAGTAATATGGTAGGAAAAAGAAAATTAGCAATGTTATTATGTACAGTTTTAGTAGGTGGAGTGCTTTCTGGATGTGGACAAGATGCAACAGGATCTAGCAAAGAGAAAACTTCTTCATCAGAAGTAAAAAATATTGGAATTATACAATTAGTACAACATGACGCATTGGATTTAACTAATAAAGGTTTTATTGATGCACTAAAAGAAAAAGGATATGAAGAAGGAAAAAACATAAAGATTGAGCAGCAAAATGCTCAAGGTGATCAATCAAATACACAGACCATTTCTAAACAATTTGTAGATAGTAAGAAGGATTTGATTTTTGCAATTGCAACACCAGCAGTTCAAGCGGCATACAATGCCACTAAAGATATCCCAATAGTATGTTCTGCAGTAGTAGATCCAGTAAAAGCAGGAGTTGCAAAGGATTGGAAGAGTTCAGGTACTAATGTTACAGGTACATCAAATAAGACTCCAGTAGATAAACAGATGGAATTATTAGTAAAGTTAATTCCAACAGCTAAAACTGTAGGGGTAATTTACAATTCTTCAGAAACTAATGCTGTGATTCAAGTTAATGAATTTAAGGCTGAAGCAGAAAAACATGGAATTACAGTAAAAGAAATAGCGGTCACTAATACAAATGAAATAAATCAAAACTTAGCAAGTGCTCTTGGTGAAATTGATGCACTATACACACCAACAGATAATACTGTAGCTTCAAGCTATACATTAGTAGGTAAGCTTTGTTTAGAAAAAAACATTCCTGTAATTGGTGCTGAAGACGCTGCAATTAGTAAAGGTGCTCTTGCGACTTTAGGTATAGATTACTATAAGCTAGGAAAAGAAGCAGGTTTTGAAGCAGCAGAAATATTTGAGGGAAAGAAGCCTTCAGAAATTGAAATAACAAAATTAAGTGAAATAAAAGTTGTTATTAATACAGATGTTGCGAAGAAATTGAATATAAAGATTCCATCAGATATAGAAGCTAATGCTGAAAAAGCAACAGGTGGTATTGTTGAATCGTAGGGGGGAATTTACTAAGGCACAATCAAAAAAATGGACTTGTTATTTTATTTCATATCCCAAATTATTAATGGAAGTAGATGGTGATTAAAAATGAGTATAAAAACCCGGAAAATAGTAATAGTTGGAAGTGGAAATGTTGGTTCGCACTGTGCATTTTCTCTAGCAATACAGGGTATATGTGATGAAATTGTAATGATTGATAAAATAGAAAAGAAGGCAAATGCAGAAGCAGTTGATTTAAGTGATACAGTTTCATATTTACCTCATTATGTAAAAAGTAAAAAAGGGACTTTTAAAGATTGCGAAGATGCAGATATTGTAGTAGTAAGTCTTGGAATTCCACCAGAAGATAATAAATCACGTTTAGATTATTTAGAAGATACAATAAAAGAAGTAAATACTATAATAGATCCAATACTAGAATCAGGATTTGATGGTATATTTATAGTTATATCAAATCCAGTAGACGTAATAGCTCATTATATATGGAAAAAAACAGGTTTTCCGAAAAACAAAGTCTTTGGAACTGGAACAACGTTAGATTCATCAAGGCTTAGAAGAATATTATCAGATGAAGCAGGCATAGATCAAAAATCTATACAAGCATATTGCATGGGAGAACATGGGGATTCACAAATGGTACCATGGTCACATGTGTATTTTGGTGGAAAACCATTATTTGATTTGATGAAGGAAAAACCAGAAACTTATGGAAATCTTAATTTAGATGAGTTAGCTAGTAGAACAGCAAATGCAGCATATGAGATAATAGCTGGAAAAGGATGTACAGAGTTTGGAATAGGCGTAGGTTTAAGTGAAATAGTTAAAGCAATACTTCATGATGAAAAGAGAATACTTCCTGCATCTACATTATTAGAAGGACAATATGGTGAAGAAAATGTTTTTGCAAGTGTACCTGTTATATTAGGCAAAAATGGAGTAGAAGAAATTGTTGAAATAAACTTAACGGAAAAAGAAAAATCACAATTTAATCATACATGTGGAATTTTAAGAGAATATATAGAGAAAGCCAATACACTTTAAAGTTGAAAGAACCCTAAAACAAGGGTTCTTTTTTTGCAATTAAATTAGATATTTTATATTAATAAATTTAGCTATTTGGACTTAAGAATCACCTTTCTAAGAAAATTGGGTTTTCAAAAGTAGATGATACAATTCATTTAATCCATATATATATAATCTTATATTATAATTTTATTATAATCTTTGAACATTTGTAGCCATAGGTCCCTTTTCGCCACTTTCAATGTCGAAGGTAACACTTTCATCTTCATGCAGATCTTTATCAGGCCCTTTATCTTTAATTTGGGAATGATGTACAAAAACATCATCTCCTTTGTCACAAGATATAAATCCATAGCCTCTTTCTGTATCAAACCATTTAACTACGCCAGTAACTTTAGCCATGAAAAATTCCTCCTTTTGCAATAATTATATTTTATAGTCTTTGTTAAAAGAATGGATTTTAAACATTAAAATAATATAATAAATCAAAAGTTTAAAGTAAAAAATAATCTACTTTAAGCTTTTTTTGATTTATATTAAATTCTAATATAAAATTAGAAAAAATGTGTTATAATTATAAACAAAAGAATATTATGGGAAAATAGGTTTAAAGTGCGAGTTTATTTGTCGAATTTGGCAATAAAACAGTGCAACAATATTTTTGCAGAGAGTAATGGTATAAAAAATAGCGAAAATGAATTTGGAGGTGATTTTATTTTGAAATTAAGTAATATCAAAATAAAAAGTAAATTACAATTATTAAGTTCAATACTATTGATTTTTACAGTATTTGTTGGTGTTTTCGGTTACATTCAACTAAAAATAAGCAATGATAATATGGAATCAATGTATAATAATAAATTAAATGCAATTAATTGGTTGAATGATAACAGAAATCAGGCAAGGGCAATTGAAGCAGATATGTATTACATAATATTATATCCAGATGATAAAGATAAACAAAATGAAAAAATGAAGGACATTAAACAAAGAACTCAAATGTTTGATGATAACTTTCAAAACTATAAAAAAGTAGAGTTAGATACGTATGAAGAAGATATGATTACAACTATAGAAAACGATTTGTCAAAATATAGGGAAGGAAGGAATGAGATATTAAAACTTGCTTTAGAGGGAAAGCAAAAGGAAGCATTAGAAAAGAATGAAGATATTAAAGATGTGGCCAACAATTTTCAAGCAAATTTAAAAGAGTTAGCTCTGCATACTGTAAAAGAAGCCGATGAGATTAATGAGTTAAACAATGAGAATTATAAAAAGATAACATTAATCTTTCTTATATCTATAGCTGTTTCTATTATAGTAGGATATTTGATGTCTAAGATTATCACAAAAAATATAGTTAAACCTTTAGATATTTCAGTTAACTATTTGGACATACTATCAAGTGGAGATTTTACAAGTGAAGTACCTGTAGAATTTAAAAAGAGAAAAGATGAAATAGGAACAATGGCAAAAGCTTTAGATAATATACATGTAAGCTTAAAATCCTTAATTAAAAATATTGTAGAAGAATCAGATAAAATAGAAGAGGTTGTTAACACAGTAAATAATGAAGTGAAAATTCTTAATGGAAATATAGAGGATGTTTCAGCAACTACGCAGGAACTTTCAGCGACTATTGAGGAAACCTCAGCTTCAGCAGAAGAAACTTCAGCAACTTCTCAAGAAATAGGTAAGGCAGTACAATCAATAGCTGAAAAATCACAAGAGGGAGCGATTCAAGCAGGAGAAATAAATAAAAGAGCACAACAAACTAAAGAAAATATTGAAAATTCTCAAAAGACAGCTCATAATACATTTGTAAATACAAAAGATGGACTTGAAAAAGCTTTAGAAAAGTCAAAAGTAGTTGAAGAAATTAATGTACTATCTGATTCAATTATGCAGATAACAGAACAGACAAACCTATTGGCATTAAATGCAGCGATAGAAGCAGCAAGAGCTGGGGAAGCTGGGCGTGGATTTTCTGTAGTTGCAGACGAGGTAAGAAAACTTGCAGAACAGTCAAAAGATACTGTATCAGAAATACAGAAAGTAACAAATAAGGTTAGAGAAGCTGTTAACGATCTTTCATATAATTCAAATAATCTTTTAGAATTTGTGTCTAAAGATGTAAAGAGAGACTATAGTAATATGCTTGAAGTAGCAGGAAAATATAGTGAAGATGCAAAATTTGTAGATGACCTTGTTATGGACTTTAGTTCAACATCAGAGGAACTTTTAGCATCAATTAATGATATTTTAAAAACTATAGATGGGGTAGCAGAAGCAACAAGCGAAGGAGCAAGTGGAACGGTAGATATAGCAAATAAAGTTTCAGAAATTAGTCATAAATCAAATGAAGTATTAGAACAGGTTACACAAACAAAAGAAAGTGCAGAAAAGTTAAAGACTGAAATGTCTAAGTTTAAAGTTTAGGCTATATATCTATGAAGAAAACTCAAATAAGTAATACAATAAATATTAATATTGGGCCTGTAACAAGGCTCTTTTTTTATTATTTAGGAATTTATATTCTCTCGACTACAACCTCTGAGGGCCATAAATTATATACTTAGTAACTGCTAAATGTATTGGTGTAAAAATTTTCATCTGCAATCAAAGTAAAAACAAAAAATTAAGATGTCTTTGTGATTATATGTTATAATTATTTTTTAGTGAGAAATTATGTAAATATATGAAGGGGATCGAATTAAGTCTCTTCAATGTTTAATACTAGCTTTTGAATTTAGTATACATATATTGTTAGGAGAATAGAAAAAATGAACTTAGATATTGATTTAGACAATTTTGAAATAAAGAGAGAGTTACTTATTAAAGTGGATACAAATGGAGTAATTAAATCTATTTCTAAAAACTGTTATAGGATTTTAGGATT
Source organism: Clostridium sp. MF28 (assembly GCF_002969175.1). NCBI lineage: Bacteria > Bacillati > Bacillota > Clostridia > Eubacteriales > Clostridiaceae > Clostridium > Clostridium sp. MF28. Next base: position 467,128 of record NZ_CP014331.1, on the reverse strand, counting down.
TATGCAAAATGAAATTCTAAATACTAATATTGATAAATTTTTAGGTTATAAATTTAATGATTTATTATCACGTGAAAGTTTTGAGACTTTAGTTTTAAAAAAAGATGGTAATCAGTTACTTTTTGAGGTTGTCTCTAAACCTGTTCTTGATGATGGTTCTAAAATAGTTGGAGCATACCTATCTCTTATAGATATAAGCAAATATCTTCACATTGAAGAGAGGTATAATCAGCTAATCAAAACGTGTGAAAAAACTCAGGACATTTTTTTTGCATTTCAAATTTTACCTGAGTTCAAATTTATATATCTTACTTCTTCAATTGAAGAGATTTTAGGATATGATCTAGAAATACATTATACTAATGCCAATTTGCCATTTGAAATTATTCATCCTGATGATCTTCATATACAAAAATCTAAAATAGATAAAAACTCGGATTTTTCCAAAGCTTTTTGTGCAAGATTTAAACATAAAGATGGACATTATGTCTGGATAGAGGATTTTTTAGTTCCTACATATAATGAAAATGGGGATTTGGTATCTGTATCAGGATTTAGCAGGGATATTACAGAAAGAAAAAAATTAGAAAAAATGCTAGAAGAACAAAATAAATTATTGGAAATGGATGTTACTGCTGAAATAAAGGCGAATAAAATCATGGAAAATACATTGAAAAAGCAGGAAGAGTTATTAGTTAATATATCTCACGAACTTAAAACTCCATTAAATGTAATTTCGGCAACAGCTCAGTTATTAGAAATGTATTATATGGATGATTCAATAATAAATAAAAAGGATATATTTATTAAATATTTTAAATCAATAAAGCTAAATACCTATAGGTTATCAAAGCTTATTAACAATATAGTGGACTCATCAAAAATAGAAGCAGGATTTTTTCAACTTAACCTAGTAAATGTGAATATAGTTAATGTCGTAGAAGAAATAGTTATGTCAGTAACAAGTTTTGTTAAAATTAAAGGCTTAAATATTATTTTTGACACGGATACGGAAGAGAAAATTATTGCGTGTGATCCAGAAAAAATCGAGAGAATAATGCTAAACCTTATTTCTAATGCTACAAAATTTTCAAATGATAATGGTGAAATATTTGTAAAGGTTAAGGATATGAATGAATGGGTTGAAATATCAGTAAAGGATAATGGGATTGGTATTGAAGAGAAAAAATTGGATATTATATTTGATAGATTTGAACAAGCGGATAAATCTTTGTCTAGAAATGCGGAAGGTACTGGTATTGGATTGAGTCTAGTGAAATCTATTGCTCTATTGCATGGTGGCAGTATAAATGTTGAAAGTGAATATAGAAAAGGGAGTAAGTTTACTGTGACCCTTCCAGCTGGAGCAGTAGCTAAGGAAAATATGATATATGATAGAAATATTAAAAATAAGGATGAACGTATAAGAATAGAATTTTCAGATGTTTATTTTTAACTTTTAAAATTATGAATTACTAAGAATTCAAAATATATTTTAGTACATAAAAGAAAATAACAGATCCAAATATGCTGATGAATTAACTTGGTATTTTCTTAATAGTGCCTTAATTGGTACAAACAAAATTAAAAAACCGCACTTAGCATAGATATATACTAAATACGGTTTTTTAAAGAGCATAACAATCTTCACTAGCACAATAATAGATAGCTTATCATCATATTATAATCTTTCGACTATAATACAACAAATCACAACCAATTACCATGTTTCGCTCCACCACACAACATATTTATTCAACTTAATATAACCTCACGGCTGTATTAAATCAATTCAACACATTGAATAATGTTAACTCGACCTTATATAATAAGTTGGAGTACTATTATAATAGATATAATCAACTATAATAAAACTTTTCCCCACCAGATAAAATCTTATCGCCGACTATCATAACAACTATATGTTATAACCATTATAAAATCTTTGTTCGACTTATATACACCCTTATATCAAGAGCATATATAAATCTTTGCTCGACTGTTATGTTCCTTATGATATTAGCATGTGTAGTTTTGTTTTGAATATACATGATACGAAAAATAAATTTAAAAATATTTAATGGAAATTGTATTGCAAAATTGTTTCAAGGATATTAAAAGAGGATTTCTTATAGTTTTTGAGAAAAATAAAGAAGTTGAGAAATGAGGAAAGATAATTGAAATAATTAAAGTCTGCTAGATTAAGGAGTGTCTTAAAGGAGGCTGGTAATTTTTTTATCTACCAAGAACATACGTGCGTATATTTCGCTTGATGATGGAAATAATTGTAATATAGACATATGAGTGATCAAACCTAAATTTATGATATAATGGAGGTAGAAATATGGATAGAAAAAATGACTCATTTATAAACTTATTATATACTATTATTAATCCAGATAGTGTATATGAATTAGGGATTAAAGCGGAAGCAGACGATGAATTTATCACAATGTATGGTGTTGGTGGCGAGCATTATTCTTATAGGAAAAATATTAATTCAGTTAATATAGGAAGAAATTGTCTAGAAGATGTAAATATAGATTTTGGATTAATTGATGAAGAAGGACATATAAATGGTTTACTTGGACTTGATGTATTATTAAAATTAGGTGTAACTATCAACTTAAAAGAATTGAAATTATATAGCAGTTAAGGTACTAGAATCTAGTAAAGAAATATTTATAAGCTAAGATTTTCTTATATTTGGAAAATCTTAGCTTTCATAATTTTATAAAGTTTATGCTATGTTCTTTAGAACAAGTTATATATTCTTTAGCAACTTCAGCCCTTCCGACTTCAGAAGAACCCCTGGGGGAAACAAGGTTTTCCATATGCAAGCATTGCACTAATTTATATATTTCGTGCAGTGCTTTTTTGCTAAGGACGATATAGAAAAAACAATATGTTTCTAAAAAAAATAAATACCTAAAAAGTATTTTTTGTTCCTAAATTCTCGGATAATATAAGTTTTTATTATATTGTGATATAGTAAAATTAAAAAAGATTTTGATGGAATGTTTAAATTACATAGAAAGCAAGATGGAGAGGAAAAAACTACAATGGAAAAAAATAAAATCACGGATTTAACAACAGGAAATCCTGGTAAACAAATTTTTTATTTTGCATTACCTATATTTCTTGGGAGTGTGTTTCAACAAATGTACAATTTGGCGGACACAGTGATTGTTGGACATACACTAGGAGAAAATGCCTTAGCAGCTATAGGGGCTACAACCCCACTGTTTGGACTTATTGTTGGCATGGCGGTTGGTATAAATAATGGATTTGCTATTGTGATTGCAAGATATTTTGGAGCAAAAGAGATGCATAACATGAGACAGGCTGTGGCGATGACAGTAATTCTTGACCTTATAATATCAATAGTATTTACGGCTGTTGGAGTAGGTACAATAATGTATCTTCTTAAATTTTTAAATACTCCAGAAGAAATAATAAACGATGCATATGGATACATTGTAATTATTTTAATGTTTATGATTGTTACTATAATGTACAATATGATAGCAGGGGTTCTAAGAGCATTGGGCGATAGCCGTAGTCCACTTATATATTTAATTTATGCTTCAATTCTAAATGTAGTGTTGGTTTTTACATTTATTTTAGTATTTAAATGGGGTGTTAGAGGTTCTGCTTATGCAACTGTCATATCACAGATTGTAGCTGTAATCTTAGGATTTAATCATATTATAAAAAAATGTCCGGAGCTAAAATTATCCAAAGGAGATTTTAAATATGATGGTACTATGGTAATGGAATTAATTACTTCAGGATTGTCTATGGGATTTATGCTATCACTTGTTTCAATTGGTTCAGTTGCACTTCAAGGTGCAATAAACAGCTTTGGTAAGGAAATAATAACTGCACATATGGCGGCAAGAAAAGTTAGTGAAATTTACATGATGCCACTTGGAACATTGGCAACAGCATCAGCCACGTTTGTAAGTCAAAATTATGGGGCAAAGAAATATGAACGGATAAATATTGGACTTAAAAAAACAGTTATCATGGGTGCAATATGGTCAACAATAGTTGTTATAACTGCCTTTGCCTTTGGAACATATATAATAAAATTTTTAACTGGATCAAATGATACTTTAATTATAGATACAGCAGTAAAATATTTAAGAATTAATACTCCTTTTTATTATGTATTAGCCACACTTCTTATATATAGAAGTACGCTTCAGGGAATCGGAAAGAAATTTACGCCACTAGTTTCTAGTTCAATTGAACTTTTTGGGAAATTTGCAGTTGTAGGATTTTTAGCTCCATCAATGGGTTATTTAGGAGTATGTATATCAGAACCAATTATTTGGATTACATGTGCAATTTTTGTACTTATAGTTTTTTACTCAGATAAAAATTTTAGAGTTGAAGCAAAACAAGAGAAAAACTAAAAGCCATGAGATAAAAATTATAGAAAAGGAAGAAGAAGATAAATGATTAAGTTAATAGCAGCAGATATGGATGGAACATTGATTGGGAAAAATCACGATATAGCAAAAGAAAATATAGAAGCAATTAAGGCTGCACAAAAAAATGGAATTAAGTTTGCAATTGCTACAGGAAGAGCGTATTGTGATGTGGAGCCATTTATACATAAATATGACTTACAATGTGATTGTGTTGTATTAAATGGAGCAGAATATAGAGATATTAATGGAGATATAGTTGAACATACTTATATCGAAAAAAAACGAGCAATAGAAATTTTAGAGGTAATGAAATGTACAGATCTGGCTATAGAAATATACACAGATGATGGATTTTATACAACAAATACAAAAGAAGAAACTTTAGCTGGAATGGTAAAAAGATCTCTTACATTCCATCCAGAATTAAAAGATGAAGAAGAGATATTAAAATATGCTAATAATAATCCGCATTTTAAAAATATGCAATATATTACTGATATGAATGAGTTTTTAAATAGACACAATAATATAGCAAAGTTTGTATCTTTTGCGCAATCAGAAGAAATTATAAATAAGCTTCGTAAAAAGATGGAAGCATTAGAAGGACTAGCTGTATCAGCAAGTTTTGGAACTAACATTGAAGTAAATCATATGGATGCTGAGAAGGGAAAAATTCTTGCAAAAGTAGCACAAAAATTGAATATAAAAAAAGATGAGGTAGTAGTGCTTGGAGATGGCTTAAATGATTATTCTATGTTTACAGAATTTCAAAATTCATTTGCAATGGGTAATGCAGTTGATGAAATAAAAGAAGTAGCTAAATATATTACAGATATAAATGTGAATTTTGGAGTAGCTAAAGCAATATATCGAATATTAAACGGGGAATTATAAAAATATCAAATTCGACAATTGGAAGGATTAAGTATTGAAGAAGTAGCTAAAATAAGAGTAAGGAAAAGGAAGTTCTTCATTGGTTGCAAATGAAATACATGGGTATGATATAATAAAAAGGTTAGTATGCATATTGTTATATAAATTGTAATGATAAAGAGAAAATATGGGATAAAAATGTATGTTTGTAACAATAATGGTAAGAAATATAGAAAAGAGATGATCAAATGATAAAAGCAAATTTTAATGATTATAAGTTAAGCAGTGAGTTATTAAAAGCAATTAGCATGTTAAACTTCAAGGAGTTAACAAAAGTTCAGGAACAGGTTATACCGATTGCGTTAGAAGAAAAGGATATAGTAGTAAAGTCTAAAACTGGAAGTGGTAAGACTGCATCATATGCTATTCCTATTTGCCAATTAGTGGATTGGGAAGAAAATAAACCTCAAGCATTAGTGATTACACCAACAAGAGAACTTGCTATCCAAGTCAAAGAGGATTTTTTTAATATAGGTAGATTTAAAAGAATTAAAGCAGCTGCAATTTATGGGAAGTCACCTTTCTATGATCAAGAAAAGGAACTTAAGCAAAAGACACATATAGTAGTTGGGACACCTGGTCGTATTATAGATCATATAGAAAAAGGTACATTTGATCTATCAAAGATAAAGTATCTTATAATAGATGAAGCTGATGAAATGCTTAATATGGGATTTGTAGAGCAAATAGAAACAATAATAAAAAGCTTATCAAAAGAACGTGTGACCATGTTATTGTCAGCCACAATGCCAAAAGACATAGAGACTTTATGTAATAAATATATGAAAGATCCTATACATATTGAAATAGAGGAGCAAAACAAAGCTGCAGATAATATATGTCAAGAAAGATATAACGTAAATGAATTGAATAAAATAGATCTCTTAAGAGATATAACTATATTAGAAAATCCAGATAGTTGTATGATATTCTGCAATACAAAACAAAAGGTAGATGAAGTTTATAAAGAATTGGCAAAGCTCCAGTATGATTGCAGAAAAATACATGGTGGAATGGAACAAAGTGATAGATTAAGAGTAATGAATAATTTTAAGCTGGGTTATTTTAGATATTTAATAGCCACAGATGTTGCAGCTAGAGGGATAGATATAGATAATATCACCCATGTAATTAATTATGATATACCAGAAGACAAGGAAAGTTATGTACATAGGATAGGAAGAACTGGACGTGCAGGCAAGATGGGTAGAGCAATTACTTTTGTAACACAAAATGAAAGTAAGTTTTTAAATGATATACATGAATATATTGGTAAAGAAATTCCTTTGAAGGAAAGACCTAAAGTGGAAACTGTAAATAATCTTAAAGAAGAATTTGCTTTGAAAATGAACACAAGACCTGAAATTAAAGAAACAAAAGGTGCGAAGCTAAGTAAAGAGATTATGAAATTACATATTAATGCAGGTAAGAAAACAAAGATGAGGGCGGTAGATATTGTAGGCACGCTTTGTAATATTGAAGGCATGACAAAAGACGATATAGGAATAATCAATATATTTGATATATCTACCTTTGTAGAAATATTAAATAATAAAGGAGAGTGGGTGTTCCAGCAGTTACAAAAAACACCTATCAAAGGCAGGCTTCGTACCGTAAGTAAAGTTGATATATAAGAATAAACAAGGTATTCTTATGAATTTGAAAATAATATTTTACCTGATGACGTTTTAATGTTGTGAGAGCGAGTAGTTCTTATGAAGAGGTAATAAAGAAGTCTATTTTTCTATTTCTAAGATAAAAACCCCCGACATCTGTCGGGGGTTATATGTAGTTTCCATACCTAATATTTTAAGTGTAATAGTTTTCATTCGTTTGAATTTACTTATACTACAGTTAAATTATATTTTTAGATTTTAACTTATTAATGCTTTGCTTAACTAAATCAATTGCTTCAGACTTACTCTGTCCTTTATGCTTTATCTCATTATCACCTATTTTTGCAATTGCCTTATATGGGTATTGATTTTCATTATTCTGTATTACGATTATTTCATGATCTCCATATTTCTCCATAAAGCATACCACCTCTATATATTTTTATCTTATTATATCATATTCTAAATATTTTGAATATTCCTTCTTTTAAAAAATTTTTAAAAAAATACTCAAAACTAAATAAGGAAGAAATATTAAGAATTAAGATTTGAATAAATGGATGATATGGGGTATTAGTTTGAATAATGTAAAAAGTAGACTTAATAAAAATTATTATAGTAAATTATTTTTTAGTGTTAATATAAAGTGAGTCGTATAATTAAATTATCTTCTAAAAGTTTAAATTTAATTGATGGTAATAATGGGGCTAAATATGATGAATGAGTTAATACTTATGAAAATATGGGGAAGACTTATTAAGCATTAAGCTACAACAACTTTGAAAATTCAAAGAAAGTACCAATCATAAGGGGAATATGATTGGTACTCTTTATTTATTAGGAAAATTTATTTTGCAGGGGTAAATCCTTGTTTCTTCATTGCATCCTTAACTTTTGGATAATATATATTTTGATAAACACTTGAAGTTAAAGTACTCCAATTTTTTTCTTTGTCATATCTGCCGATGTCTTTTAAGTAAGCTTCCATTTCTTCATCGTAGCTATCAATAGAATTTTCTATAGCTTCTTTGTTATAAGTATCATTGTGTCTAAAGCTTTCAAATGGAATTCTTGGCTTTTGGTGTGATTCATCTGAAGGATATCCAATTGCAAGGCCTACAAGTGGGAATGTATATTTAGGCAAATCTAAAAGTTCTATAACTTCTTCTGGATTTTTTCTTATTCCACCAATTGGAACAGTTCCAAGTCCAAGAGATTCAGCTGCAATTATTGCTGCACCTAAAGTAATTCCACTATCTACAGCACCAACTAGAGCACTTTCAATGTCTTCATGTATTATTTGCTTATAACCAGTTTTTTCGCCAGCTAAATAAGTTCTATAAAAATCCATTACGAAAACTAAGAAAACAGGAGCTTTAGCTACATATTCTTGATTTCCAACAAGTTCTGCAAGTTTTTCTTTTTTTGCCTTATCTCTTATAGCTATGACAGTTGTTTGCTGACCATTTATTGAATTAGGCATAGCTTGAGATGCTTTTATTATTTCATCTATGTTTCATCTGAAATATCCTTATCTAAATATTGTCTAATTGATCTATGATTTTTTATATTTTCTATTGTATTATTCATTTTATTCAATCCTTTCAATTTTACGATTTATTACAATTTCATTATAGTCTTATTTTTAAGGGAAGTTACACCTTCTGGAGTATGAGTTGATAAATAAACTGTATCATTTTCTTTTATAAAAGTTCTGACTTTATTTAATGTTTCAATTGCTTGTACTTTATCTTCAAAGACAACAGATAATTGGTTTTGCCTTAAAGCTTCGTCTGTGTAAGTAACATCACCATGAATCATGTAGTGAATACCGTTATCATAAACAACAATTAATGAATTTCCAGTAGTATGTCCATAAGCTGGCAGCATATAAATATTTTCACTTATAATTTGGCTTTTATCAAAGTTTTTATACTGTCCATCAGTAAAATTAACTTCAACTAAATTGTCGGCTGCAATATTCATAGCCTCAAGCTCTATTTTTGATATATAAATCTTTGCATGATCAAACATTCTAAGTTCACCAGCATGATCTGGATGTTTATGAGTCAAAACTACTTTACTAACATCTTCTGGGGCATAACCTACATTTTTTAGTGCTTCTTTAAAATTAGCAATTTTTTCACCCATATATAAGGCTTGATCAGGTTTATCCTCAAAATCAGGAGTCTCAACTGGTAAACCTGTATCTACTAGAATAACCTCTTTCCCAGTATCTATTAAATAATTTTGCAGGCTTGCAGGGTAATCTTTATTTATATTAATTTTTTCTTTTTCAAGTGATCCTCCAAATGCAAAAGATTCTTTCATTCTTCCATTTTTATAAAATTCCAATGCTAAAATTCTCATAATCTATTCCTCCAAAATAATTAATCTTTATACAATGTTCAGTATGACTAAATTATATTGAATAAAATTAAATTTGTCAATCGATATTTTGGCTTAAATAAATAGAATTTATTAATTACTTGAAAGATTAGGAGAATCATGAGTGATATTGAAGCTACAAAAGAAAGAAATATAGCTGTATGTAATGTAGTAGGGTATAGCATCTCAGTTAGTTATTACATTTATATACTTCTTATTTTATTTTTTTAGTAGAACATATGTACGTATAATTTGTTAGCGGTTGGAAATAATTATAGTATAGATAAATGAGCGCTTAAATCTAAATTTATGCTATAATTGAGGTAAGTGAATGGATTATAAGAGGGCTACAAATAATGTACATGATAAATCATATAAAGATCTTTATTCAAATAAATTAGTGTTTGTTAATTTAATTAAAGAAATGCTTAATGCATCTTGGGCAAAAGAATTAAATGAAGAAAATTTAATTTTAGTAGATAAGCAGTATATATTAGCAGACTATGAAGAAAATGAAGCGGATATTGTATATAGGGCAAATGTTGGTGGAGAAGAAATCATATTCTATACACTTTTAGAATTTCAATCAACTGTGGATTATAGAATGCCCTTAAGATTATTCTTTTATATTAATGAAATACTTAGAGAATATACTAAAAATTTAACAGAGGAAGATAAGAAAAATAGAAAAGGATTTAGAGTTCCAGCAGTAATTCCAATTGTATTATATAATGCTATAAGAAAGTGGAATGTACCTCTTTATTTTAAAGATATAGTAAATAAAAATGAGTTGTTTGGTGAGAATATAGTAAACTTTAAATATTCACTTATTGATGTAAATCATCAATATACAAAAGAAGAATTAATAAAAAACAATAATATTACATCAGCTATATTTTTATTAGATCAAAAGGTAGAACCATTAGAATTTTTTGAGAGGTTAAAGGCTGTAGCGCTAAAATTTAATAAATTAACAAGTAGAGAAAAAGAAATATTGAAACACTGGCTTAGGAATACTGTTGATGAAACCGTAAGAGAAAGTGTTGTTAAAATACTAGAAGCTGATAAAGAAGGAGTGGAAAATATGGTAGCAAATAATGCTTTTATGATTAAAGAAATGAAAGAAAAAGTTGAAAAAGAAACTAGAAAGCAAGATAGAATCGAGATTGCTAAAAATGCAATAAAATTGGGTATGAATGATGAAGATATAAGCAAATTAACAGGCTTAAATGTAGATGAGATATCTAAAATAAGATTCAAGAATTAATTTAAGAGATAAGCTAAGATTTTCTAATATTTAGAAGGCCTCAGCTTTAATTATTCTAAACAAAATTATATTATAGTCGATATAAAAGTGCAAAAGCATAGTAAGAACCAATAAGATAAAAGCTACAATAAATAGAGTTCATCAAAAGATATATTATATATTAAAAGCTTTTAAATATTTAGAATATTTCGAATATCATGTTTTCGCTAGAGGTTGGATTATAAATATGATACAATAACTAATAGAAATTATTATATAACATTAATACTTTATTTTGAGAATTAGAATTAGGAGAGATACGCGATGAAAACTGATTTATTAGAAAAAGGGGCAATATTACAAAGGGATAAGGAAACATATGCAATTGCTCCACATTTAACTGCTGGACTTGTAACTCCAGAGATTTTAAGAAATATTGCAGATGTAGCTGAAAAATATAATGCAGCGGCTATTAAAGTTACAGGAGCTCAAAGAATTGCATTAGTTGGATTAAAAGAAGAAGATTTAGATAATGCTTGGGATGATCTAGGGATGGATCCAGGTGCAGCAGTAGGTCTATGTGTAAGAAGTATAAAAGTATGCCCAGGAACTACTTTTTGTAAAAGAGGTCTTCAAAATTCAGTGGCAGTTGGTTCAAAATTGGACAGCTTATATCATGGAAAAGAATTACCTAATAAATTAAAAATGGGAGTAAGTGGTTGCCCTCATAGCTGTGCAGATAGTGCATTTAAAGATATAGGATTAATAGGAAGCGGAAAAGGATGGATGTTCTATGTTGGCGGAAAAGGTGGAGCAAGACCAAGAATAGCAGATAGAATAGCACTTTCTGTATCAGAAGAAAAAGTATATGATTTAATAGAAAAAGTTATTGAAGTATATAGAGAAAATGCAACTAACAGAGAAAGATTAGGAGATTACATAGATAGAGTAGGATTAGATGAGTTCAAAGAACAAATAAATCTTAATAGTTATCTATAAAGTGAAAATTTTAATACAGGGTTTTATCTGAATAGAAAATTTTCAAATTAATGAACAAATCAATTAGTTTCAATTTAATATATCTAATAGTGTAAAAAATCATGCTAAATAATAGCATGATTTTTTATTATTCCAAGTACAGCAGGAATATCTGCAGGAGCCCATTTCAAAGAAAGCAGACTTTCTGGCTTCAGCCATAATAAAGCTGCATGTTCATTAGCTTTAGGATAGCTATTTACTAATTCGCAGTTAGTAGTTATCAAATTTACAATAAAATCATCATATTCATGTCTATTTTCATTATGTATATTAATATATCGCACTTTACAATTTAATTCTTCAAAAATTTCTCTTTCAATAGCTTCTTTTGGAGTTTCGTTAGCTTCTATTTTACCACCTGGAAACTCCCAAAGATTTGGTGATTTCATAATAGGAGAGCGTAAAGCACATAATATTTTTTCGTTCTCATTTTTTATAATTGCAGCTACAACATTAATAGTTTTTTTCATCATAACACCTCAAAAAATATTTTATAGTATATGGATTGTATTTTCAAATAAACTTATAAAATTTAAACCTTCTTTTAAATAAACCTTTTTAACAACAAACAACATTATGGAATATTATTTATAATTATGTTAAAATACAATAAAATGGTATTTTATAATTTTAGGAAAAATAGGGGGATAATATGAAAAAATTGAAATTAACAAAAGTAATTGCTAGTGCTTTGGTAGTAGCTTCTGTATTAATGTTAAATCCAATAGGTGCAAATGCAGAATGGAAGCAAGATAAAAAAGGCTGGTGGTATTCAGAAGGAAATTCATGGGCTACAGGCTGGAGAGTAATTGATGGAAGTTTATATTATTTTGATACAAAAGGCTATATGTTAGGTAGTACGCCAAATGAGTTTGGGGATAATGTCATTAATAGTAGTGGTCAATTTCAAAATGTCACAATAGAAGGAGCATGGGCTTTTTATAAACAAACTGGTGTAATAATGGCTTATTTAGGTAATGACAGCAATGTTGTAATTCCAGATAAAATTGATAATGTTGCAATAAAAAGTATAGGAAATAAAGCATTTTATCTAAATAAGAATATAACAAATATAACTATTCCAAATGGTATAACAGCCTTAAGAAGATCAGCGTTTTTTGGGTGTACGGGTTTAACAAGCATAAACATTCCTGCTAGTGTACAAAGTATAGATGGATATGCATTATCAGGATGCACAAACTTAAAAAATATATCTGTAGATAGCAACAATATAACTTTTAAGAGCGTTGATGGAGTATTGTATAGCAAAAATGGAACTAAATTGTTAAATTATCCTGTTGGGAAAGTTGACGAAAAATACGCAATTCCAGATGGTGTGACAGATATAGGATGGAATGCATTTTCTGGAGGAGTAAATTTAAAAAGCATAGAAATACCTAGCACTGTAACAAGCATAGGAAGTAGTGCCTTTGATGGATGTAAGAATTTAAGCAGTATAACTATTCCTGATGGAGTTATAGATATAGGAATTGGTACTTTTTATGGATGTACAAACTTAAGCAGTATAAAAATTCCTAATACTGTTATAACAATAGAGCATAGTGCATTTCAAAACTGCATTAACTTAACAAACATAGTTCTTCCTGACAGTATAACTAAAATAGAACAAGGAGCATTTAATGGATGTAAAAATACTTTGTTTAATGTAAAAAGTGAGTCAGTGAAACAACTTTTAATTAAAGCTGGTGTAGATTATAATAAAATTGTAGGGAATTCCTAAGATTAAACAGTAAGTAGTAAATTAGTAATTTTATAAGCTGAGATTTTCTTATATATTGCAAAAAAATTCTTAATCATAATTTTAAAAATATTGCAAGAATTTTAGCCGCAATTGTGAAATGTGCATTGTGAATCGCAATATATATATTTAGAAAGTCTCAGCTTTAATAAATAATATTTCTTAGAAGAATTTGCTGATATTATAGCTTATTTCATACTAGTTTTATTATTTCTTAGGTCAAATTTTTCAATTTGCTCTGGACCTCTTAATATTTTTCTTTTTATATGAAGAATACCCTCTGAATCAGTTCTGATTCTCCATTCAATAAGCATAATTTTTCCATCTACTATTTCAATTCCTTGGATTCCACTTGCCCTAACACATGATCCATCATTGAAGTAAGGTAATTCCTTGACTTTTGGAAAGTGGGGCCTATGAGTATGTCCGCAGATGATCATGATTTTATTCATTTTAATCCAATGACTATAAATACGCTCGATTTTATGAATCCTTTCAGAACTCTTTACAGGGCTTGCAGGATTTATGAATCCTATTGAGTGAAGGAATTTCCAAAAATATCTTACTGTAAGCATATTAAAACGCCACAAATTGTCGTTCATCCTGTCTCCTTGATGACCATGAACAGTTAGTATTTCCTGACCTGTGTTTTTATGTTTAAATACCACTGCCTCATATGGTGTGATTCCAGGAAATAACTCTATTTCTTCTTCGTTATATTCATCATAGAATTTATAATAATTCTTTTCTACATAATTGCTATATTTTAAGTGTACATTGTGATTACCATATAACATAATCAATCTATCAGAATCAAAGAACTTTTTTAATAGAGCATATACTTCATCATGTGCAAGTCTTATATGTTTAAAGTTAGAGTGTTCCCAAAGTTCATCTCCATCGCCAACTTCAACATAAGTATACCCATTATTAAGATAGAATTCTAATGCAAATAAAAAAATATTTTGATTTTTTGCAAATTCATCAGAGGGTGTACCATCACCTCTATGGCAATCACTGAAAAATATGTATTTAGAGTTGTTATCAAAATATTCAATTTTAGCATTCTTATAAGCTTCTGTTAATCGCTTTTCTGCGAGCTTTTTTTCCGCTATCATAGTACACCTCTTTTATGATATTTAAAATTAATTTAATTATATGTAGTTAATCTGCCCCTTTAAAGAAGAATATATGTTAGTCAGATACCATTTTTTATCGTGCTTAAAGCAATTTAAGCAATGATTCTAACTCTTCAGATAAGGCTTTTGCACGTTCAAAATCAGTATTTCTTAGGGAGATGGCTATTTTAATTTCTAAATCTCTTTTCTTTTGTTCAATTTCTAAATAGTCTTTATCAAAGTATTTCGCATAAATCATCTTTCTAAATTTTCTCATATTCATTTTTCTGATTGTTTTATCTTCAATAAGTAAAACATAATCTACGCAATTAATTATGGAATAGTAATCATGAGATATCATTAAAATAGCACCATTGTATTTTTCTATAGCTTCTTCAAGGGCCATTTGTGAATATATATCTAAATGGCTTGTTGGTTCATCTAAAAGCAGCATATTTGCTTTGCTTGCAGAAATTTTGGCTAATTGAAGTATATTCTTTTCACCACCAGATAAATCTTTTACTTTTTGGTTGATTCTTTCTTCTTCAAAATCATAGTTTGAAATGTAAGTTTCAACATCATCATAAGTTTTAAATCCTGCGTCTAAGAATTCTTCAAGTATTGTATTAGACTCATTTAATATTTCGCCTTGAAGCTGTGATAAATATGCAACTTCAATTTCAGAATCTATTTCAATAGCAGGGTTGTCATTCTTAAAGATATCTCTAAGTAAAGTAGTTTTTCCTGTACCATTTAAACCAACAATAGCTACTTTATCGTTAGATTTAATCTCAAAATTAACATTTTCTAAAAGTATCTCATCAAAGCCAGCACTATAATTATTAACTTTTAGAGCAACTTTTTCTTCAACTTGGTTGTTAGTAGTTAAACGTATATAAGGCTGCTTGATTTCAACAAAAGGTCTTTTTATTCTACGAGCTTCTAATCTTTCTAGGAATTTCATTTTACCTTTTAGATACCTTCCAGCAGCAGTTTCCCCTGTAACTTCAGCTCTATCTCTCAGTCTCTTGATTATGCGTTCGTTTCTCTCAATTTCTTCATCATCAGCAACAGATAGTTCTTGAAGTTCGATTTTAGTTTGAAGTAATGTAAAGTTATAGTCTATATAGCTTCCATCAAACTCTTGGAGCTCATGATTTTCAAGGTGAATAATTTTATTGAAACAATTATTCAATAGATATCTATTGTGAGTAATAACTAACATCATTCCCTTATGAGAATTTATTAGGTTTTTAAGAGAATTAAGATTTTCAAAGTCTAAAAATACATCAGGTTCATCCATAATCATTAAGTCTGGACTATTAAGCATTTCCCTAATTACTTGGATAAGCTTAAACTCTCCACCGCTTAAATCAGATATCTTTGAATCCTTAAGTTTACTTAGGTTTGCAAGATTTAATTTCTTACTAAGAGTGCTTTCAAAATCATCTCCACCAATTACATCAAGAGCATCTAAAGCTTCTTGATATTTTTCTAGTAGGGCATCAATATCAGAAGATGTTTCCATTAAGCTACAAATAGAAGTTATCTCATTTTGCAGTTTAATATAATCTTCACATAGATATTCGAAAACTGTTGTTTCTTTTGTGTTATCTACCTCACAGAACTGACTCACATATCCAATCCTACAATTTGGATCAATCTCTAGAGTACCATCAAACATATAGTTCTCAGGATCCATGAGTATATCTATTAGTGTACTTTTCCCACTACCACTAGAACCTATAAAAGCACAATGCTGATCATTTTCTAAAGTAAATGAAATATTATGATATAGATCCTTATTTGGAAATGAGTACGACAAGTTATCAATTTTTATCATTTTATTACCTCGTTTTTCATATGATTAAATTCTATAATTATTTATATTATGTTATATCGTGTGGAATTTTACACTTGATTGTATCATAGATTGGGAAGTTTATAAACATTTGTGAGAGATATATTGTATGACTTAAGAAGTGGCTTATGTTTAATCTATGTAGCTTTACTCTAATGAAGTAAAACTTCAAAGTTGGGCGAGTATTGAAACACTGTCTTTATTTAGCTATAATATTGTTAGTATCAAAGCAAAATATAAACTAATTTGCATTAAAGAAAATATTTAGTGTTTTTTTAGAATGTTGAGTATGATGAATATAAAAAATAAAATTTGAGGAATTAAATGAAGTTAAATAATTCCAAATAAGTGGGAGACCTAAGGGGAAATGTTAGATAGTAACATCATATGAAAAACAACTTGAAGATAAGAGAGGTGATATAAGATGAAGTTAGAAAAAATAAAATTTAATAATCATGAAATATTTAATGATTTAGAGATAGATTTTAAAGATAATAATGAAAAAATATTAGATACAATTGTTATTATCGGTGAAAATGGTTCGGGAAAGACTACTTTATTAAAGTGCATTTATGATTCATTTGAAATAGATGAATGTGATTATGAAGAAGTGGGAGATAATAAAGTGGAGCTGACTCCTGCATTATATACAGCAACTGTGAAGTTAGAGAAGAATGAAGTTGGGATGTTAAGTCCAGAGATTGCTTATGCATTAGGGGATAGGTCTACTGATCCTAAAGTTGTATATATGCCAACAGAAATAAATTTTGAAAAGATTAATAAGGTGGACAATACGTTGAATTTTACACCACATTTTCAAAATATAGTAGATCAAAATATGACTCAAAATGTGCCATCATTTATAGCTACAAGGATTAATAAAGAAATATTTAAAAACAGAAATAAAACTATAGGTCAAGTTATAGATAAAGTTTGTGATGATATAAATAGTATATTTTCTATTATGAATTTAGATATTAAGTTGGTAGGGTTATCTGAAACAAGTGAGACAAAACCTATATTTAGAAATAGCTTAGGCAAAGAATTTGATATTGCTGGTTTGTCATCAGGTGAAAAGCAATTGTTCTTAAGAGCATTGTCGCTTAAGTTTTTAGAAGTAAATAATTCAATAATATTAATTGATGAACCAGAAATATCACTTCATCCTGAGTGGCAAAGAAAGATAATAGATGTATATAAGAGCATTGGAAATAACAATCAGTTGATTATAGCAACTCACTCACCTCATGTAATTGGGAATATAACATCTAATGAGTTAAGAGTAATGGCAAAAGATGAAAAGGGAATTAAGTTAGTTGATAATGATGAATTAAGTGAAACTTATGGAAAAAGCATAGGGGATATCTTAAGTACAACTATGAAATTAGATAGCTTAAGAAATGACGATATCACTGATAAATTAAACAAAATATATGATTTATTAAATAGAAATTTATATGATACAGAAGAATTTAAAAATTTATTTAATTATCTAAGAACGTATTTAGGAGATCTAGATAAAGATATTATGAGAATAAGATTGGATGTATCAGTTAGGAATAAAAAAAATGCTAAAGGTTAATAAAGAACAAGAACCTGACTTTTTATTAGATTATAAGAAAAAACATACTCATAAATCGTGGAAAGATTATAATAAGGACGATATTAGAAATAAAATTAAGGAAAATATATTACTTGTTGAGCAGGAAGAATATTGTCCTTATTGTGAAAAAAGAATATATACAAATGATGACGGTCACATAGAACATATAAAACCAAGAGATTTCTACCCTAAAGAATTTCAGGATTATAATAATATTTTGGTTTCTTGTAATGAAAAGAATAGCTGTGGAATTTATAAAAAGAATAATTATGATGATAAATTTATAAATCCAGTTATAGATAATCCTAATGATTATTTTTATTATAGTATTGCAAGTGGTGAGATAATACCTAAAAGTAATGATAAAAATAGTAATGAATATTTAAGAGCTAATTATACAATAGATATTCTAAACTTAAATAGCTATGAACTAAAAGAAGCTAGAAAGGCTTTAATTGATAATTTATAGGAAACATAAGGGGGAGACATATTAAAGTGCTTTGAAGATACAAATAGTATGAAGCTTGATATTGTTAAATCATTTTTATAAAAGCTGAGATTTGTACCATTAGGAAAATCTCAGCTTTTATATATAATATAAGAAATCACTATTTCTTAGGATTAATATATTTATGTTATGCTGAAATATAACATATGGGATAATAGAATTGTTGATGATATAAATTATATTTTAAGTTAAAGCATATTTAATTACTTTCCATTATCATTAATAGAGTCAGCTAGTAAATTTTCAATCTGCTGCATAAAGTTTATAATATCGCAGATAATAGTTGACCTTGTGCTCATTCTTAAATTTAATGTATCTAATTTATTACCCAAAGAATTCACAATCTCAGTGACAGAGTCAACACCAGTTACTGCACCACTAATTTCAGAGCTTGTACGTTCAATTCCTTTAATTATATGCTGGCTAAACTCTTTGGCTTCAATAGTGCAATCAGTTACTTGTTTGAAATCTTTTTGAACATTTTGAGCATATTCATAGTTATCAGTAATTGTTGTTTTAGAATTTCTGATTTCCTCTCTAAGAGAGTCTATGCTTTCATATAATTCTTTAACACTTTTATCAATTCCACTAACTAATTCTGTTGTTGATAAGGATAATTTTCTAATTTCATCTGCTACAACAGAAAAACCTCTACCTGCTTCACCAGCTCTTGCTGCTTCAATAGATGCATTTAAAGCTAGGAGATTTGTATTGCTAGCTATTCCTGTTATACTATTTGACATATTTTGAATGTTTCTAGAGTTATTTTCTAATTCATGAAAAGCCTCTGTAATTGAATCTAGCTGAGTACATGTTCCATTAATTTTATCTGCCAACGTACCCATTTTATTATCTGCTTGCTTTACTGCACTGTCAGAGCGATTCATAACATCATTAATTTTATTAGCATATTGGCTAAAATCATTAAAATTAGAGTCTATATTGTTAATTACATTTTGTATGGCATTGATTTTTGAATATGTATTGTCGATTTCCTTAATGGATTGAGTCACTCTAACTTCTTCATCCATGAATTCGCCAAATTTTTTTTCCATATGTAAAATACCATAGTTAACATACTTATCGTAATTAGACATTTTTTCTGTGTTTAATTTGTTATTCTGTTCATTTTGAATATTTTCTTCTTCGTTTTGATTTTTATTTTTTTTAAATTTAAACCACTTCATATCGCATTACCTCATTCTATTCAAATACAGCAAGAACCATTGTTTGATTAAAGTGTTGATCTCTAAGCTGTTCTCCATAACCTGCAAAACCTATATAGTTACCTAAAGCATTGCCCATATTTTTAGCAAACTCATTTAAATACCCATCTGCTTCGAAAAGCATTGATCTTGCCAGACAGTTAACCATAATAGCTAATGATGGATTTGGAACTTCTTTTTTCACAGTAGCAATTGTTTCATTAATTACATTTTTATAATCATCAGGCTCTAAGAGAACCATTTTTGAATTATTATATACTTTCGCGTGATACGACATTCCATTATTTTTAGTAACCATTTGGTTCGCTGTAATATACAGGTCACTTCCAATAATTCTACCTAAAGGATAACTATCTAAATATTTAGGAAGATTTTCAACAGTGGTGTTTAATGCTTGTGCCATAACAAGTGCTGCTGGTTTATTATCATATTCATATACTATACGATTTCTTGTATCTACTTTAGTGGCAGTAAAATAATAAGCAGTTTTTTTATAAATATTTTCTCTGTATAATCTGATTTTACCGCTTAAATTTTTGATGATTACAAAAGCACATGTATTTTGGTATACTATGCCGTTAAAAGAAACCATTGTTTTTTCAGCCTTACCTTTGTCACCAGCAGATCCACCAAATAGGGGAATCTTATGTTCATCAAGGACTGAATTTAATGTAGATAAAACTAGTTCTTCACAGCTTATTAAAGCAGTAGAAATTTCAAAGCATATGGTATTAGATTTATCACGAAAATTATTAACACATTTAGTCACTCTGTCTATGTATTTAAGAGGATATTTATCTACCTCTTCTAATATATCGGCATAACATTCAATTCCATCCTCAATGCCCATAACCATCAGTGAATTTTTATAAGCACCATCCATACAAAAGCCTGCAAATGTGGTGGAGCCAATAATAATACTGCTTTGAAATTTTTCTTTAATTTTCTTAGAATATTCTTCAAAAGGTTCAACATTGGAAAAAAATAAAATTAATTTAGGTGCTTTAAGCCCAAGCGTAGCTTCTGATACTGCTTCATTTAAATCACCTTTTGAACTTTTTCCTACTTTATAATTCATACGTACCACCTTCTATAATAAAGTGCATAACATTACATTCAATAAATTTTTTATTATGCAAAATTACTCAATATATCAATAAATTTGTCTATTTATTGATAATTGTACGTACTGCATAAATAAAAGTCAATGAAAATATTGGATTATTTACATTATTTTAACCCGTAGCGTTGTAAGTACAGCTTCCTATTGTAATGAATCATAAGGAAAAAATTATCTGAACAGTATGGTAAACAAGTATGGTACTAAGGAAGAAGCAGTTGATGATTATACAAAGCGAAAAAAATATTGAATATTAAGAAAAAACTGAAAATATTTTTGAAATTACAATTATTCTCATAATAGTTATTGACAATTGTGTAACATACCGTATAATAGATTTATACACAATGGCTGGTGTTAATAACACCAGCTATTTTTTTTACAATAATTTTAACGTTAAAAAATTATCTTACAATAATTCTTTGGAATATATTCAAAATAGAAAAGTAAATATTATTATGCATAATATGGTGAAAACAATAAAATAGGATTAAAAATATTAACTATATGACAAAGGCGTCTATAAAATCAAGGAAGATTTTATAGGCGCTTTTTTTGTATAAAACAGGACTAGTATTAAATAAAAAAATTGAAAATTTGGAGGAGATATTTATGATTAAAAAGACATTTTTCAAAAGAATATTGGGGGTAGTAACTGTATTAGCAATGACAGCAACAATGTTTATGGGGTGTAGTGAGACAGCTAAAGTAAGTTCAAATGGGGGAAGTGCAGCTAGTGGAGATACAATTAAGATCGGAGGAGTATTTCCATTAACTGGTGATGTTCCAGCTTTGGGTGCAGCAATGGAAAACGGATCTAAACTTGCAATAAAAGAAATAAATGATGCTGGTGGAGTTCTTGGTAAAAAGTTAGAGCTTGTTTCAGAAGACGATCAAAATCAAGCAGCAACAGCGCCAAATGCCATTACAAAGTTAATTACGCAAGATAAAGTTTCGGCAGTAGTCGGAACATATGCAAGTAAATGTTCAATTCCAATGGCAGCAGTTGCAAAAGATTCAAAAGTAGTTATGATTACTCCGGGGTCAACAAATGAGAAAGTTACTACTGAAGGTGGAGATTATGTATTTAGAGCATGTTTTATAGATCCATTACAAGGTCAAGTTGGTGCAAAATTCGCGTCAGAAAATTTAAAAGCTAAAAAAGTAGCAATGCTTTATGATATTGGTAATGATTATTGTGTAGGTATTTCAAAAGAATTTAAGAAAAACTTTGAAGCGGCAGGGGGGACTGTAGCATATGAAAAAACTTACAATGCAGGAGAAAGTGATTTCAAAGCATTTTTAACTGAAATAAAAGAATTAAATGTGGATGTAATTTATCTTCCAGATAACTACTCAACTGTTGGATTAATTGCAAAACAAGCAAGAGAAATTGGTATAAAGGCACCATTCTTAGGTAGTGATTCATGGAGTGATCCAGGTCTTGTAAAAGTTGGAGGAGATGCAATTGAAGGATCTTACTTTACAGATCACTTATCGTTAAAATCAGATAATGCATCAATTAAAAAGTTCGTTGAAAATTACAAAAAAGAATATAATGGTGATCCTAGTGCATTCTCAGTACTTAGTTATGATTCAGTATACATTTTAGCAGAAGCAATTAAAAAAGCAGGCAGCACAGATGAAAATGCTATTAAAGATGCAATGGCTAAGTTAGATGCAGATTGTGGAACCACACATTATAAATTCGATGATAAACATAACCCAATTAAGAGTGTAGTTATTAATAAAGTTGTAAAAGGACAATTTGAATTTGAAACTGAGGTTAAATAATTCTAAAGAAAATTAAATTTTATTGTTTAGCGGCTATATTAATGGGGTAAGCTGTAATTTAAGTAGACCTAGAGATATAGCCTTTTATAAAGGAGAGGTGTACATGAGTACTTTATTACAACAAATTGTAAATGGTATATGCCTAGGTAGTGTATATGCATTAATAGCTATTGGCTACACTATGGTATATGGAATTATTAAATTAATTAATTTTGCTCACTGTGATATTTATATGGTTGGTGCTTTCTTAGGTTACTTTGCAGCAACTGTATTAGGTCTTGGATTTATTCCAAGTTTGATTTTTTCTATGGTTTCATGTGCTGTCTTAGGTATGTTAATTGAAAGAATTGCTTATAAACCACTTAGAAATTCACCTAATGTAACATTGTTAATAACCACAATGGGAATGGAACTTATATTACAAAACTTTGTAAAAGCTGATTTTGTTGCAGGTCCAAATACTAGAAATTTTCCAGAAGTAATTCCTTTAATTTCTTATAAAATTGGAGCAATAACAATAAGTAATCTTCAAATAATAGCACTTGCTATTACTATTATATTATGTGTTGCATTACAATACCTTGTAAATAAAACTAGAACAGGTAGAGCAATGAGAGCAACTTCTTATGATAGAGATGCAGCAGCATTAATGGGAATAAATATTAATAGAGTAATTTCTTTAACTTTTGCTTTAGGTTCAGCGCTAGCTGCCACAGCTGGTGTACTTGTTGGTATGCTATATCCTAGACTTGAGCCTGCTATGGGTGTTATGCCAGGACTTAAATCTTTCGTAGCTGCTGTTCTTGGAGGCATTGGAATTATACCAGGGGCCATGTTTGGTGGACTTGCAATGGGACTTATTGAGACTTTATCAAAGGTATATATTAGTTCAGGATTATCAGATGCAATTGCTTTTTCAATTTTAATTATAATTCTTATTGTAAAACCAACAGGTTTATTTGGTAAGAAAAACAATGTGAAGGTGTAGGTGATGAAAATGATAAATAAGATAAGCAAAAATGAAAATAGTACAAGCTTAAGCCTGGTTAAAACCACATACACTAGATATATGATTACAACAGTTGTCCTTGCATTAATTTATGTGTTTCTAATGTTTCTTGTAAACCAAGGAATAATTGGTGATTATATACTTAGAATTATGAAACAAATTGGTATTTTTTTAATTGCAGCCTTAGGTCTTAATCTTATATTAGGGTTTACTGGTCAATTTACTATGGGACATGCTGCTTTTATGTCAATAGGAGCATATGGATCTGCAATAATGACTAAAAATTTTAATATGCCCTTTCCAATTGCCTTACTTGTAGGAATCATATTAGCTGGAATTTTAGCAGCGCTAATTGGATATCCAATATTAAGACTTAAAGGGGATTATTTAGCTATTTGTACCTTAGGGTTTGGAGAAATAGTAAAGGTAGTAATTCAAAATGTAGATTATGTTGGTGGTGCTAGAGGGATTTCAGGAATACCAGGAAGCACTTCTTTCTTAATAGTATTAATAGGTGTAGCACTTTGTTATGCAATACTAAAAAATTTAATTCATTCTTCAAAAGGTAGAGCAATTATGTCAATTAGAGAAGATGAAATAGCAGCAGAAGCTATGGGAATAAATTCTACTAAATACAAGATGATTGCATTTATTATAGGTAGCAGTATGGCTGGTCTTGCTGGGGGCTTATATGCACACTTTAATTCTTTTATTGATCCAGCAAGCTTTGCATTTTCAAAGTCAATTGAGTTAATAACTTATGTAGTACTTGGTGGAATGGGAAGTTTATCAGGAACTGTAATTGGAACTTCAATTCTTATTTATTTACCTGAATGTCTAAGAGGACTTAGTGAGGTATTTAAGACATATCGTATTTTAATATATGCTGTTATGCTTGTGCTCATGATGATTTTCCGTCCACAAGGTATTCTTGGAACAAGGGAAATTACAGTAGATAATATAATAAAATTTTTTAAGAAATTTGGAAAAGACTCTACAAAAAATATAGTTCAAGACGAAAAGGCTGGTGAGTAGTATGTCTTTACTTTCAGTAGAAAAATTAACAATAAAATTTGGTGGTCTTACTGCCGTTTCTGATGTAAATATGGAAATTGGGGAACATCAATTAATTGGTCTTATAGGTCCAAATGGTGCAGGTAAAACAACTCTTTTTAATATGCTTACTGGTGTATATAAACCAACAGAAGGAAAAATACAATTAAATGGTGAACGTATTGATGGAACTAAACCTTATGATATTACATCAAAGCATATTGCTAGAACATTTCAGAATATTAGACTTTTCACTGAATTAACTGTACTTGAAAATGTTATGATTAGTTTTAACTTTCAAGCAAAATCTAGTTTGTTTACATCTATTATTAAGACTCCAGCTCATATTTACGAGGAACAAAAAATGAAGCAAGAGGCTTTAGAAATATTAAAAATTTTTAAATTAGATGATAGTGCAGATGAGCTTGCGAGTAATCTCCCTTATGGTAAACAAAGAAGATTAGAAATAGCTAGAGCATTAGCAGCTAAACCTAAGCTTTTACTTCTTGATGAGCCAGCCGCTGGTATGAATCCTCAAGAAACAGTGGAACTTACTGAACTTATTCGCTGGATAAAAAATGAGTTTAAAATATCTATTTTACTTATCGAACATGATATGAAACTTGTAATGAATGTATGTGAATACATTTATGTACTTTCTTTTGGTGAAATTATTGCTAAAGGAATTCCAAAAGAAATTCAAAAAAATCCACAAGTAATTGAAGCGTATTTAGGAAAGGGGGCGGCACAATAATATGTTAAAAGTAGAAAATATTAATATATCTTATGGTGCAATTCATGCGATTCACGATTTGAGTTTAGAAGTAAATAATGGAGAAATTGTAACTTTAATTGGAGCTAATGGTGCTGGGAAGACTAGTACACTCAGAGCAATTAGCGGTTTAAATCCAATTAAATCTGGTGAAATCACTTATGACGGCAAAATGATTAGCAATATTGGAGCACACAAGATAGTATCTTATGGTCTTAGCCAAGTTCCAGAAGGAAGAAGAGTATTTGGTGATCAGACAATAGAAGAAAATCTTTTATTAGGAGCTTATTTAAGAAAGAGTAAATCTGAAATTAAAGTATCAATGGAAGAGGTATTTACATTGTTTCCAAGAGTAAAGGAAAGAAGAAAGCAGCTTGCAGGAACTATGTCAGGTGGTGAGCAGCAAATGCTTGCAATAGGGAGAGCGTTAATGGCAAAACCTAAATTATTATTGCTTGATGAACCATCAATGGGTCTTGCTCCTATTGTAGTTGAAGAAATATTTGAAATAATAAAAAACATCCGTAAAGCTGGAACAACAATTCTTTTAGTAGAGCAAAATGCAAATGCTGCACTTCAAATAGCTGATAGAGGTTATGTTTTAGAAACAGGTAGTGTTGTATTAGAAGGATTAGCACAAGATTTATTACATGACGATTCTGTTAGAAAAGCATACTTAGGAGAATAAAAGGATGGTCATATGAAATGATAGTGTAAAGTAAGTTATGAAAAAATAAAAAAGTAATTTACACTATTAAATAAAGGGGGAGGCAATATGGATAGGTTTGTAATTGCAATCACAAGAACTTGTGGAAGTGGTGGAACAACAATAGGTAAAATGATTTCAAAGGATCTAGAGATTAATATGTATGATAGAGAATTATTACGTTTAGCATCAGATGATAGTGGGATTAATGAATCACTATTTGCAAATGCAGATGAGCATGTTAAAAGTAGTTTACTATATATGGTGTCAAAGAAGGTATATGAAGGTGAATTGATTCCACCAGAAAGTAATGATTTTACTTCAAATGATAATTTATTTAATTATCAAGCTAAGATACTGCGGGAATTAGCAGAAAGAGAATCTTATGTTGTAATAGGGCGTTGTGCAGATTATATTTTAAAGGATAATCTAAATGTATTTAAGATTTTTATTCATGCATCTAATGAGTATTGTATTAAACATCAAATGGAAAGTTTGTGTATTTCAGAAAAAGAGGCTGCTAAGCAAATTAAGAAATTGAATAAGTATAGAAGAGGATACTATTATTACCACACGGGAAACAAGTGGGAAAACGTAAAAAATTATGATTTATCTTTTGATACTAGTAAATTAGGAATTGAAAATTGTGTTAGATATATTAAAGAATATATTAAGTTAAGAATGAATTCTTAACTAAGGAGATATTTATGGATAAAATGGATTACAAAATATTAAAGTGTTTGAAATCAAATGCCAGAATTAGAGCAGCCTCTATAAGTAATGAAATTCATTTATCAGTTTCAGCAGTTCTTGAGCGCATACATAAAATGGAGAAAAATAAGGTGATTCAAAATTATACCATTATAGTAGATCAAAAAAAGTTAGATAATGATGTGTGTGCTTTGATGGAAGTTAGTCTTGAACATCCAAAGTTCTATGATAAATTTACTTCAGCAATTAAAGGCAATGATAATATTGTTTCATGTTATTATTTAACTGGAGATTATGATTTTATGCTTAAAATAATTTGTCAATCATCTGATCATCTTGAGAAAATTCATCGTGCAATAAAAAGTATAGAAGGAGTATCAGCAACTAAAACGCATTTTGTTTTAAAAAATATAAAAAATACATTTAGTGTAATACCAGAGGTAGAAGAGTAAATAGGCATATTAAAAATTTGAGGTTTATAATTGAATTTTTTAAAATATAAGAAAAAATTTTGGTAATACAGCAAATAACAATAAAATTAACTGGAATTTTAAAAAATATTGAAAAATATTTCTGTGAGATATACTATATGAATATAGTATTAGTTTCAAAGAAAAACCAGATATACTTTAGACGAAGAAGTCAAATTCAAAGGTCTAAAATATGTCTGGTTTTTTATTTTAAGAATTTTAGGAGGAAAATACAATGGAGAATTTAGGTTATTATAATGGAAAGTTTGGATTATTAGAGGAAATGACAGTACCAATGCTTGATCGTGTTTGCTATTTTGGAGATGGAGTTTATGATGCTACTTATAGCAGAAATCACAAGATTTTTGCATTGGAGGAGCATATTGAAAGATTTTACAACAGCGCTGGTTTATTAGGAATTAAAATTCCTTATTCAAAGGAGCAAGTAAAAGAAATCCTTAAGGAGATGGTATTAAAGGTTGATTCAGGAGAACAATTTGTATATTGGCAAATTACTAGAGGAACTGGAATGAGAAATCATGCTTTTCCTGGAGATGAGGTCCCTGCAAATCTATGGATTATGTTAAAGCCTTTAAATATTAAGGATATGTCACAAAAATTAAAGTTAATCACTTTAGAAGACACTAGATTTTTACACTGTAATATCAAAACCTTAAATTTATTACCAAGTGTAATTGCATCTCAAAAAACTGAAGAGGCAGGATGTCAGGAAGCTGTATTTCATAGAGGGAATAGAGTAACTGAATGTGCACATAGCAATGTATCAATTATTAAGGATGGTATATTAAAAACTGCTCCAACAGACAATTTAATTTTACCAGGTATAGCAAGAGCTCACCTTATTAAAATGTGTAAATCCTTTAATATTCCTGTAGATGAAACAGCATTTACCTTGAAGGAATTAATGGAGGCAGATGAAGTTATAGTTACTAGTTCAGGTCAATTTTGTATGGCAACCAGTGAAATAGATGGAATACCTGTAGGGGGAAAAGCACCAGAGCTTGTAAAGAAATTACAAGATGCATTGTTAAATGAGTTCTTAGAAGAAACAAAAACAGAATAGGAGGTAGAATATGAATCAACAAGAATTAACAATATTTAATTTGGGAGAGAATTTAGATAATTTAATGAATTTAGACCCTAGGGGATATGGTGTATGCCGCATTTTATATTCTGCAGCAAGAGAGTATACAAAAGAGCCTTTAACTACAAATGCAGCAAAAAAATTGGTGAACACCTTAAAAGATGGCGACTTAGTCTATATAATGACTGGTTTTGTACTTCTTCCTTTTAAAAAGGCTGAGATGGATGGAATTGTTAGCTCTATGATATTAGCTAGAGCTTTAGTTAAAGCTTTTAATGTCAAACCTGTAATAATATGTCCTGAAGATAATATGGAGGCTGTAAAAAATTTAGCGCAAGTAATAGGAGTCCACTTATATGATAGCATAGAGGAATTAAAAGAATATCCTATATCTATTGCAGCTATACCATTTACAAAGGATGAAAATGTAGCTGCCAAGCAGGCTGATGAAATCATAGCTAAGGGATTACCAAGTGCTGTTATTAGTATTGAGTGTCCAGGAGCAAATTCAATTGGTGTTTATCATAATGCAGTAGGACTAAATGTAACTGAATTAGAGGCAAAACAAGATATTTTATTTACTAAATTACAGGACAAGGGTGTTCTTAATATAGCAATAGGAGATCTTGGAAATGAAATTGGTATGGGAACTATTAGTGAACATTTAGAAGAGTATATTCCATATGCAGCTAAAGGAAAATGTAATTGTGGATGTAATGGTGGAATTGCAGTAGCTACAAAAGCAGACAATATTATTACTGCAACAGTTTCTGACTGGGGCTGTTATGGATTAATTGCAGCAATTGCTTATTTAAAGAAAGATTTAGAAATACTGCATACAAAAGAGTTACAAGAAGAAGCAATGGTTGTAGCTTCAAGAAGCGGAATGATAGATATGTATGGATGGCTTGTACCTGCTATAGATGGATTTGGATTATCAATGAATCTTTCAATAGTTAATTTAATGAGAGAATGTGTATCTTATTCTATTAAATTAGAAGATACCTGTGCTACTTGGTTTGATAAAGTTATTGAATTAGGTTTCTATGAAAATGTTGTGTAGGGGCTGCCCACATGGAATGATTTGCAAGTAGTGATATAGGAATAAGTATTAGGAAGGGGATAATTATGGATTATTCTAAGATGAAACCGAGTGAAGTTCGAAATTTAATACGTGAAGGCAAAATTACAGGAACAACTTCAGGAATGTGTGCTGGATATGCACAAGCTAATTTGGTTATCTTGCCAAAGGAGTTAGCCTATGATTTTCTATTATTTAGCCAAAGAAATCCAAAAGCTTGTCCTATATTAGAAGTTAGTGATGTGGGAAGCAGAAGTTTAAGATATATTGCAGAAGATGCAGATATAGCTAAGGATATACCTAAATATAGAGTTTATGAAGATGGAATATTAACTGGTGAATATACTAGTGTTGAGCATTTATGGAGAGACGATTTTGTGAGCTTTTTAATAGGTTGCAGTTTTTCATTTGAATCAGAGCTTTTAGAGGCTGGAGTACCTGTAAGGCATATAGAAGAAAACTGTAACGTGCCAATGTTTATAACCAATATAGAGTGTGAACCAGCGGGGATCTTTAATGGAAAAATGGTTGTAAGCATGAGACCTATTCCCTATGATCAAATTGTTAAATCAGTAATGGTCACTGGAGCAATGCCGAAGGTTCATGGAACACCAATTCATATAGGAGAACCTTCTGTTATTGGAATTTCAGACATTAGCAAGCCCGATTTTGGAGATAGTGTTAAAATAAAAGAAGGAGAAGTTCCAGTATTTTGGCCCTGTGGTGTGACACCACAATCTGTGGTTATGAATGTTAGACCTAAAATAGTGATTACACATTCTCCTGGCCATATGCTTATAACGGATACTAAAAATATAGACATTAAATTCAGTTAAGAGGCTTAACTCATAACTGATCAAACGGGGGTAATTATGTATAAAGTAGATTTAAATTGTGATTTAGGAGAAAGCTTTGGAAGCTATAAACTTGGTTTGGATGAAGAAGTGATTTCATATATATCTTCTGCTAACATAGCCTGTGGATTTCATGCAGCAGATCCGCTTGTAATGGACTATACAGTAAAACTAGCTAAGGCAGCTGGCGTTAGTATTGGTGCTCATCCTGGCTTTCCTGATTTAGTGGGCTTTGGAAGAAGAAATATGAATGTATCTCCAAAAGAAGCTAAAGCTATGGTGCAATATCAAATTGGTGCTTTAGATTCTTTTTGTAGAGCCCAAGGAGTTAAAATGCAGCATGTAAAACCACATGGGGCTTTATATAATATGGCGGGAAAGGATTTAAAACTTGCTGAAGCTATTTGTGAAGGTATATATGAAGTGAATCCTGAACTGATTTTACTTGCATTATCTGGAAGTGAAATGATAAATGCCGCACAAAATATTGGATTAAAAGTAGCAAGAGAGGCCTTTGCTGATCGTGCTTATGAAGAAGATGGATCTTTGGTTGCGAGGACTAAAGAAGGAGCGATGATTACAGATGAAGAAGTTGCTATTAAAAGAGTTATTAAGATGATAAAAGAAAACAAGGTTACAGCTATTACAGGTAAAGATATACCAATTAAAGTGGATTCTATATGTGTCCATGGAGATGGAGCTAAGGCATTGGAATTTGTAAAAAAAATTAAGCTTAGCCTTGAAGAAGAAAATATAGAAATCATTCCACTACACAAAATATATTAATATATAATAAAGAAGGCTTTTTTATGGGAGAATATTTTAGAACTTATGCAAAAATAGATTTAGAGGCTATTTTGCATAATATAAATGAAGCAAAAAAACGAATAGAAAAAAATGTGAAGATTATGGCAATAATTAAGGCTGATGGATATGGACATGGCGCTGCTGCCTTAGGTAATTTTCTTAAAAGTGAAGTGGATTATTATGGTGTAGCTACTTTAGAGGAAGCTCTAGAATTGCGTCAAGCTGGAATAGAATTACCTATATTAATTCTCGGATATACCTCACCTAGTCAATATATAGAAGTAGTCAAAAATAATATTACTCAAACTGTGTATAATACTGAAATGGCTAAGGAAATGTCAAAGGCAGGAGCAATATGCAAAAAAGAAGCAAAAGTTCATATTGCTCTAGATACTGGTATGACTAGAATAGGATTTGCTGCAAATGAAAATGGAATAGCAGCAGTTCAGGAGATTTTAACTTTTTCAAATTTAGTAGTTGAAGGTTTGTTTACTCATTTTGCTACAGCAGATGAAGCTGATAAAGGTTATAGTAAATTGCAAATAAGCAAATATGATAAATTTGTAGCTTTACTAGAAGAAAGAGATATAAATATTCCTATTAAGCATATGTGTAATAGTGCTGGAATTATGGAATTTGATCATCATCGCTTTGATATGGTCAGGTCTGGAATAATTACTTATGGATTATATCCATCTGAAGAAGTTAATAAAAATGCTATTGCATTAAAACCAGCGCTTCAATGGAAAACCCATGTGATAAATGTAAATATAGTTGATGCAGGTTATGGAGTAAGTTATGGGAAAACCTATATTACAAAAAATGAAACAAAGATAGCAACTCTTTCTGTAGGGTATGCTGATGGATATCCTAGAGCTCTTTCTTCAAAGGGAAGAGTATTGATACATGGTAAATATGCACCAATTATAGGAAGGATTTGCATGGATCAAATGATGGTGGATGTTACACATATAGATAATGTGAAGATTGAAGATGAAGTAACTTTAGTTGGGAAAGATGGAGATAATATTATTTATGTTGAGGAATTAGCTAATATGGCTGGAAGCTTTAATTATGAGTTTGTCTGCGGTATAGGGAAAAGAGTTCAAAGAGTTTACAGAGAATTAGCTTAAATATTATATAGGGATAATGAAAAATAAATAAAATTAGGAAAAAGGTCTAAAGGGGTGAAACATGGATATGGAAAAAAGCAAGTTTAAAGCTAAAATTTCTCAAATAAGTGAAACAGCAGCTTTGGTTGAGTTTGGAAGGGAAATTAGTGAGGATATAAATAAAAAAGTAAGAACATTTTGCACTTATCTTGATGATAAACCTTTTTATGGAATGGTAGAGTATGTACCAGCTTTTACAAGTGTTTCTGTCATTTATAATCCATTGGATATGAAGAGTGAATCCCCTTATGAAGTGGTAAAAGTTATTTTGGATAATATAATATCTAAACTTGATTTTTCTTTAGAAGATGAAGAACATATAGTTGAAATTCCAGTGTGCTATGGCGGTGAATTGGGACAAGATATTGAGCAAGTTGCAAAAATAAATAATATTACTGTAGATGAGGTTATAAAAATTCATTCTGAAGGAAAATATCTAGTTTATATGATTGGTTTTGCTCCAGGCTTTCCATACTTGGGTGGAATGTCTGAAAAAATTGCGGCTCCAAGGCGTGAATCTCCAAGAATAGCAATACCAGCAGGTTCAGTTGGTATTGCTGGAATGCAGACAGGGGTATATCCTATAGAAACTCCTGGGGGTTGGCAGCTTATAGGAAAGACACCATTAAAATTATTTGATTTAAAGAGAAATTCTAAAAGCCTTTTAAAGGCAGGAGATATAGTTAAGTTTTATCCTATTTCTTATGAAGAATATGTACAGTTAAAGGAGGAAGAATAGTGAGTATATCTGTTTTAAATCCAGGACTGCAGTCAACTATTCAAGATTTAGGAAGACATGGATATCAAAAATATGGGGTTATAGTTAGCGGTGCTATGGATGTTTATGCTATGAGAATTGCAAACATTGCAGTTGGAAATGATGAAAATGAAGGTGTTTTGGAAATTACAATGATTGGCCCCTCATTAGAGTTAGAAAAGGGAGCCTTAATTTCTATAACAGGTGGAAATATTTCACCTACTATTAATGGAAAGAAAATTCCAATGGGAAGACCAGTTTATTTAAAGGAAGACTGTGTATTAAATTTTGGAGCGTGTATAGCTGGATGTCGTTCTTATTTAGCTATAGCAGGCGGCTTTGCCGTTCCAGAAGTTATGGAAAGTAAAAGTACATATTTAAGAGCACAATTTGGAGGCTTTAATGGAAGGCCTTTGAAAAAGGGAGATATATTAAATATTGGTACTAAAAGTGTAGCAGCTATTAAAATAATAGAAAAGCTACAAGAGATAACTCAAAAAGGTGAGTTTGCAGCTCCCAGTTGGTATATTGGGGATTCAACAGTAGAAAATATCAATAGCACAATTATTAGAGTTTTTAAAGACAGGCAATTTGATAATATTTCTGATGAAAGTATAAATAAATTTTTTAATTCAGAGTTTAATGTAGATAATAAATCAGATAGAATGGGATATCGTTTATGTGGAGAAAAAATAGAACTTAAAGAAAGATTGGAAATGATATCTGAAGAAGTTTCTGTTGGGACTATTCAAATTCCACCTGACGGTAACCCTATTATTTTATTAGCAGATAGGCAAACTACAGGAGGATATCCTAAAATAGCTCACGTAGTTTCTGTAGATATTCAAAAAATAGTTCAACTAAAACCTAATAGTAAAATTAAATTTAAACAGATTACATTAAAGGAAGCTGAAAGGCTGTACTTTGAAAGAGAAAAATATATTGATGAACTAAAAAAAGCAATAAGACTTACAATATTATAATAGGAAGTGAAATTATGATTAATATAGAGGATATAGAAAAAATCATGCAAGTTATTGATAAATTCGAGGTTTCTCACTTTGAATTTCAACATGAAGATAGCAAGATAATAATAGATAAGAATAAGATATGTGAAGGTTTAGCTGGTACTAATACGTTTACTAAAGGCGAAATTAAAGATGCTCAGTCTAAAATTGAGAAAAGTATCAATGAGGACGTTGAGCCAGAAATTACAGAGAAGGAATATATTAAAGCCGCTTTTGCAGGGAGTTTCTATTCTTCCAAAGAAAAAAATGAACAAGCCTTCGTTAAAGTTAATGATGAGGTAGAATGTGACACTGTTGTTGGGTTGATTGAAGTAATGAAATTATTTAATGAAGTTGAAGCGGGCGTTCAAGGAACTATAGTTGATATATTAGTTAAGGATGGAGAGTTTGTAGAATACGGCCAACCACTATTTGAGATAAAAAGTAAGTAAGTGATTTGAAAAGGAGAAAGATATGTTTAAGAAAATTCTCATAGCTAATAGAGGAGAAATTGCTGTTAGAATTATACGCGCTTGCAGAGAGCTTGGAATTTCAACAGTTGCTATTTATTCAGAAACTGATAAAGATGCATTGCATGTAAAAATTTCTGATGAAGCTTATTGTATTGGTAAAACACTTGTAAAGGATAGTTATCTTAATGTGCAAAATATATTGAGTGTCGCTATACATGCTAAAGTAGATGCTATTCATCCAGGTTATGGTTTCCTTTCAGAAAATACAAATTTTGCTCAAATGTGTGAGGAATTTGGAATTAAATTTATAGGTCCATGTCCTGAAATCATAAGTTTAATGGGTGATAAATCTAATGCAAGAGATACAATGAAGCGAGCTGGAGTGCCTACTGTTCCTGGGACAGATGGAGAAATACAAAATATTAATGAAGCAATAGCAATTGCAAAAGAAATAGGATATCCAGTTATAGTTAAAGCATCAGCAGGAGGCGGAGGTAAAGGAATGAGAGTGGTTAATTCTGAAGACGAATTAATAAGCTCCATTGAAACTGCCCAAAAAGAAGCACAAAACTATTTCGGAAATCCTATGGTTTATTTGGAGAAATATTTAGAGTATACTAGACATGTAGAAATTCAAATAATTGGAGATAATTATGGAAATGTAGTTCATTTAGGTGAAAGAGATTGTTCAATACAAAGACGTCATCAAAAGCTTGTAGAAGAATCACCATCACCAGCATTAAATGAGGATTTAAGAAATACTATGGGTGAAGCGGCTGTAAAAGTAGCTAAAGCTGTAAAGTATAATAGTGTAGGAACTGTTGAATTTCTTTTAAATGAGGATAATAATTTTTATTTTATGGAAATGAATACAAGAATACAAGTTGAGCATGGTGTTACTGAAATGATAACTGGCATTGATCTTATGAAAGAACAAATATTAGTAGCAAGTGGTGAAAAATTATCTTTTACTCAAGAAGATGTTAAGATAAATGGATGCGCTTTAGAATGTAGAATAAATGCGGAAGATCCATCTAGAAACTTTATTCCTTGTCCAGGAAAAGTTGAAAATTATTTATCACCTGGGGGAATTGGTTTAAGAATAGATAGTGCAGTTTATCCAGGATACGTTATTTCACCATTTTATGATTCAATGGTATCAAAAGTGATTGCTTGGGGAAGAGATAGAGATGAAGCAATTCTAAGAATGAAAAGAGCATTAAATGAATTTGTTATTGAAGGAGTTAAAACAACAATTCCTTTTCACAAAAAATTAATGGATAATGAAACTTTTAGAAAAGGAAACTTTAATACAAAATTTTTGGAAATACATAAAATCTGTTAATAAATTCTTATGATTTAATTAGACTGCATATTGGGCATGGAGGTTTTAGATACCATTGGTGAAGATATTAATATTAAAGATTACACATTAATATTTTCAATATAGAGGGTTACAGAACTAAAAAAATTCATCTTTACTATAAAGCCATATAAAATTAAGACTTTTAGAATAATTTAATATATAGTTATCATTAAATATATAAAATTTCTGGAAAATATGTTTATGCTAATATAAAGAAGACTTAAAGTGAGCAAATATTTACTTACTTTAAGTCTTCTTTATTCTTTATGACTTTTTATTCCAGTAAAATCTGTAGACAACTTTAAAAAATTAATTGAATAGTTTTTATATTCTAAAAAGAACAAAAAAGAAATCTTATCCGCCTGCAAATTTTTTACTTATTACATATATTCTTGTCCTAATCTGTTAGCTGTTAAAATAGCAGCGTAGACATCTTCAGGGGTAACTTCAAATGGCATATTATGTGCAGTATCTTCTTTTGAAGTAGCAGCCTTTGCAACTTCCATAATTTCTTCTGGCTTTATTTCATCGATACCTAATTGTTTTAAAGTAACAGGAAGACCGACTCTAGTACAGAAATCTAATACTTCTTCAATTTCATCCATTGGAGCATTTTCAAGAACTAATTGAGCTAATGTACCAAATGCAACTTTTTCTCCATGGTACATATGATGACAAGCTGGCAATACAGTTAAACCATTATGGATAGCATGAGCCGCTGCAATACCACCGCTTTCAAATCCAAGACCACTAAGAAGAGTATTAGCTTCAACTATTTTTTCTACTGATTTTGTACAAACTCCTTCTTCTACAGCAAGTTTTGCCTTATATCCTTCAGTAATTAATGTATCATAGCATAGTCTAGCTAATGCTTGAGCTGTAATAGTAGTAGTACCAAAAGCACATGTTCCAGCATTGGATTTTTCACAAGCTCTTGCTTCAAAATATGTCGCTAAGGCATCACCCATACCAGATACTAAAAGACGAACTGGAGCTTTTGCAATAATACCAGTATCAACCAAAACTATATTAGGATTTTGCTTTAAGAATAAGTATTTATCAAAGACTCCATCATCAGTGTATAAAACTGACAAAGCACTGCATGGAGCATCTGTAGCAGCTATGGTAGGTACAATCACAACAGGAAGATTTGCATAGTATCCAACAGCCTTAATAGTATCAATAATTTTTCCACCGCCAATACCAATGAGAACAGTTAATTGATTTTCATCACAAATTTTGATAATACGATTTACTTCAGTTATAGAGCATTCTCCGTTAAATAAATCATATTTTACACCTATATTTTTAGTCTCAAAACTTTTGTCTATAGTATTTTTTACCCTTTTTAAGCCACTTTCACTAATCAAGCATAATGCTTTTTCACCAAGTACAGATACGTATTCCGCAATATTTTTTAATTCTCCATTACCTTGAATGTATTTACTTGGTGCAATCATAATTTTTGCCATAAAAAACTCCCCCTTAACTCTTTAACAATGTATATTAATTATTATGTCTTAAATTATACCATTTTTATCAGTTGTGGTAAAGTTTACATGTATCAAAAGGAAGTAATTAAAGTAATGTTACATAATACAACCATTGATGATCAAATATTAGGTGATGATGAAGCTTTGATTGAGTAACACAATGCACATTTATATTATAAAATTTACGGAACACACTTTAGATATATAATTTTTCAACAAGACAAACTATATAGGAATTTATAGAAAAACCATTGAGAATTTAAGAAAGAACAATTTAACATATTTTAGTTTAAACTACAATTATTATGATAAATAGAAAGGTATGGTATAATTTTATTCATATAAATATCTCAGATTAAACTTGAACTTATGAATATAGCTCGCTGAAATAAGATTTATTTTAAATTTTAGAATATATAAATGGGGGAAAAATAAATGGATGAATTATTAAATTTACTAAAGGTTAAACTTTGTAACTGTACTATAAAAGATGAAGAAATTATAAAGATTAAAGCTTACATTGAAAGTGGAGAAAATTCTTTAAACGTAGAAGAATTTAATAAATATAATATGGAAAAGGCTCTTAGAAGTCACTATAACATAAGAGCAGATTTTTGGAAGCTAATGGACAGCTTTATAGAGAAAGAAGAAATTTTTAAAAGAATAATAAATGTATTCTTTGCTATAGGAGGAGAGAGCTTCTTTCAAATAATAAATGGAAGATTTTATTCTGTATCTAAAACTGTAAATTATTTAAAACCTATGGAACATAAAGAAAAGCTTCTATTATGGCTTATAAAAAATTGTCTTTATCGTAGAAATGTAATAGAAGTAATTACAATCGTTGAAGAAATGGTATCAGAAGACAAGGAAATATTATCAAAAACTTTTTTAGAAGCAGAAGACGAGTTTACTAAATTGTCATTAGCAGCCTTAGCAATTAAAAATGGCTGTAGTTTACCAGAGAATGAAGAAGAATTTATAAAACATAATTTTGAAGATGCAGATAATATAAATAAATATTTAAAGGATAAGCAAACAGCTTTAGTTGATTTTTTCTCTTATGCTTGCGATAAAAGTGATGAGTTAAAGGAAGTTGTCAGCAATATCATTAGTAAAAGCACTAATAGAAAAATGTTATTTTACGAATTAGTAGAATTTATTTGTTTTTATGATAAAACAGCACAAAGTTATGATATTGCAAATAGATTTAATATTGATAAAAAGCTATATATACATAGATTAATAAGTATATATGTTAGAGAAGAAAATAAGAAGATACGTGAAGAGATAGAAGAAAGGATAAAAGAAATACCTTTAGTTTTTAGAGAAACTTTTGAAGCTCTAAAGAAAAAGAAGCTTGGTCAAGATAATTTTCATGATTTAGAAGTATTCTTACTTGCTTATTTTATTTATAGCTACTCTAAGGAAGAAGCAGATCTTGAAAACTTAAAAAATGCTATAGGAATAATTTTGAATCTTTTCATATGTACAGATAGAACCTTAGAAATTTTAGAGAGAAAAGAAAAAGCTAAAATACTAGAGTATGTATTAGAAGGCAAAAATGAAGATTTATTAGAGGACTTTTTTCATAGGACTGAGAAATTTGATGGACATAGTGGTTATATATGGCGATATCATGGTCTTTGTTTTCAATTAATGTATTCTATAGATGAAATTAGAGATATTATACATAGATTTATATATATATCAGTTAATATTGGAGAATATGCCTTAGTAGCTTCAGTTATATCATATGTAACTGGATATAATGATATAAGTTACATAAGTTTTGCAAAAAAACTTTTAAGTGAAGGTATAAATGAAAAGCACTTAATTCTAGTTGCTGATGCAGTTTTAAATCCAAAAGCCAAGGAATATTTAAAAATGTTATGTGATGAAGAAAATACTGAGATTATAAATATTGTAGAGGATTTAAAAGGCGAGTCAAAAGAAGTTGTACTTGAGGCTTTATTTAAAGTTAATAAGGAAAAATATTCTGAGATTTTAGTTAGAAGTTTATCAGATAATTCAAAGTTTATTAGAGATAAAATTGCAGGTTTACTTAGTTCTTATGAAGGATGCAAAAAGCAAGTTTTAGGGATATTAGCAAGCAAAAAGACAGCTACTAGAGAAATTGCTGCTAAAATCTTAATGAATTTTGATATGAGAGAATTTAAAGCAGAAATCGAAAAATTTGCGGAGAAAGAAAAAAATGAAAAAGTTAAGATTTTACTTTTAAACATTGTAAATGCAGATTATTTGGACACCGAAATACTTGAAAGTGCTAATAGTATAAGTAGTTACTGCAGTGAGAGGCTCAAGAAAACTTCGTATACTGCACCAGAATGGATGGTTGTAAAAGGATTCACAGATGTAAAGTATGAAGATGGAAATGTTTTATCAAAGGATGTAATAACTTATATTATAAGTAAATACTCTCTTGAAAATGTTGTAGAAAGAAATCTTACAGCAGAAAAGGTAATAGAAAGGTGCAATAAGGCTGATTTAGACGCCCTTGGAAGTGAAATTCTAAATCTTTGGATTAATAATGGTGCAGATACAAAACAAAAATGGGTACTAGCTCTAGTTTCAGCAATTGGAGGATTCAATGTAGTAAATACGTTAAAAACTCAAATAGATGTTTGGTCAAAAACTTCAAGAGGAGCTATCGCTTGTGAGGCGGTAAAAGCTTTAGCTTTAAATGGCAGTGATGATGCTTTGATAATAATAGATAGTATAGCTAGAAAATTTAAGCATAAACAGATTAAAAAAGCAGCAGGAGAAGCTTTTGTGTCAGCAGCAAAGATGTTTAATTTAACTGAAGATGATTTAGCCGATAAAATAATACCAGATTTAGGTTTTAACAAAAGAGGAGAAAGAGTATTTGATTTTGGAAGCAGAAGTTTTACTGTAAGTTTCGGATTAGATTTCTCTTTAAAGATTACTGATAATACTGGAAAAGTAATTAAGACTATGCCAAAACCAAATAAATCTGATGATGAGCTAAAAGCTAAAGAGGCAGCAAATGAATTCAAAGCTTTAAAGAAACAGATGAAAACTATTGTTTCAGCCCAAAGCTTAAGACTAGAAATGGCTCTTGCAGTAAACAGACTATGGAAGAAAAAAGATTGGGAAAAACTTTTTGTAGCAAATCCCATTATGCATAATTTTTCTCTTGGCTTGGTATGGGGTATTTATGAAGATGGAGAACTAAAGGATACCTTTAGATATATGGAAGATGGTAGTTTTAATACAGTGGATGAGGAAGAGTATTATCTTATAGAGAATTCTTTTATAGGAGTTGTGCATCCTTTAGAACTTGAAACAGAAATGTTAGAAGGGTGGAAGCAGCAATTCGAAGATTATGAAATAGTACAGCCTTTCCCTCAACTACAAAGGAAGGTTTATGCTGTGACTGAAGAAGAGAAAGAAATGAAGAATATAGAACGTTTTGCTGGAACTAAGATTAATGGGCTTTCACTTGTAGGTAAGCTTACTAAAATGGGATGGTATAGAGGTTCAATACAAGACGCAGGATGCTATTATCAGTTTTATAAGGAAGATGAAAAAATAGGAATAGGTGCAGAGCTTCAATTTGAGTATCTTGGAGTTGGTTATGAAGATGAAGAAACTACTATTTATGAACTTGTTTTCTACAAAGCAAGTACGGTCGAAAGAGGAAGCTATGTTTATGATGAAGTAACTGATGAGAATACAATTGTACCAATGAAGGTTCCAAAAAGATTCTTTAGCGAGATACTTTATGATGTGGAAGAACGTTAGAAGCTAAGACTGGTTTTACAGCTAATTGGAAAATGGATAGGTAAAAATCATGAGATAGTATTTAATATGAAATTGTCTTGAAAAATTTAACAGTAAGGAATGATTCGATGTATATAAAGTTCAAATGGGAGTGGTTTGAGAATGAAAAAGAATACGATACGTATATGGAAATAGTAAATGGATATGCTGAAAGACAAATAATGATATGTGATAACAGATATATAGCCTCAAATAGGGAAGATAAAGATATGGGATTTTTCTTAGCAGAAGGCTTAATTGAAATAAGTGAATTGGATGAAATAGTTAGCAA
Source organism: Clostridium sp. MF28 (assembly GCF_002969175.1). Classification (NCBI taxonomy): domain Bacteria; kingdom Bacillati; phylum Bacillota; class Clostridia; order Eubacteriales; family Clostridiaceae; genus Clostridium; species Clostridium sp. MF28. The sequence continues at coordinate 425,547 of NZ_CP014331.1, read as the reverse complement.
AAATGAGTTTGAAGAGGTATGGTCTATTCATAGCAAATGCCTTTTAGAAGATTGGTTGCGTGCTAAAGAATATTTCACTAAAGGAAAAGAAGTAGAAGGAATATTGAAAGTGTTTTACCCTCAAGGAGTGATTATAGAATTAGAGAACAAAACAATTGCTATTGCTGATTATGAAGAATGTGCCAGAAACTCAGAAGCAAAGAACTTATATCCTAATCATTTGGTACGTGCAAAGGTAAAAGATTATGATGAAAAAAATATGTGGATAATCCTTGAGGATGCAAGAGTGCAATTATAGACGGCAATGAAAATAATATACAGTTTTGGAATGGAGTATTATTTAGCTTTAAAGAATGGTGTTCTGACTAATTTGTATAAAGGTGTAACATGGAAGTTATCAATCATGACAATTTATAGTGATGTAACAAATAATGATATTTAAAAGATATGTTCTAAAATACTGAATTGATTTTAATCATAATTATCAATATTTCAGAAGAAGCTCAAAAAATAAGATATAGACAATACATAATTGTTAAGTAGGGAAAGTAAGATGAAGATAGAAGGTATAAAAATTATTAATGAATTATAGGTATAGGAGGAGTGTTAAGTAAAATGGGATTGGAACAGCATTTAACAGAAAAAATAAGTAATGTGTTTTTAGATTTAGGCTTAACGTATGAAGTTATTGATGATTTTAAGGAATATGTAGAAGGTAGCATCAAAGAAGAGGATTTCTTTAATAATCTTCCTAGTATAGATATGAAACAGTTAAAGAGTGATGCGGTAGAGGCAGTGGTTAGTGTATATAATTCTTTAGTCAAGCATAAAGCTAATGATTATTTGTCAAAATACTTAAGAATACTATTTCAAATGGGCAAGTCTTCTTTATTTTTTGTCTTAGATAAGACAAGTTATTATAAACCAACTTCTTATTATAAAGAGTTTTTAAAATACGGTTTAAGTCCAGTCTTTGTTATAGCTTATTATGCCACGTCTATCACTGAGCAGGAAAGAACTTTAGATCGTGGATTTATTTTGTTTTATGATAGTCTTTATGAAAAGTATAGAGATTCATTTTTAGAAGCTATTAAGATAAGCGAAATAAATGAAAAAGCTATAATAATAACTTATTTAGCTTACAAGGAAAAAGATAAAGAATATTTCCTGTGGTTAGAAAATGACATGATTGAATCAGTAGGAAATTTATTTAATAATAGTATATCTAAAATGCAGAAAGATGCATTAATTGAATATTTAAAAGAGGGAACTTCAGATTTAAAAGATATAGTGGAAACTCTAAAAAATGACAGCAGATTAGTTTTGAACCTTAATAAATATGTTTTGAGGTTTTTGATAGGAATTAGTTGTACAATATGCGTTGAATCTGAAATAGCAAGAAGATTTACTAAATTTGCTGCAGAATTTGATTATAAAGAGTTTTTTTACGATTTACATAATTATCTAAAATATAATAGATATAATGTAATATCAAACCTTGTGGATGCTCTTGAAATTAAAAGAGAATCATATATCGCATGGCTTGGAGCGTCTAACAATTTAAATTATAACTATACCTATGGAAAAGAACTAAAGGAAGAAGCAGATAAACACATAGAAGAATTTAAAAAAGCTACAGAGATGTGTTTTGGCATGAATAAAGCTTATATGGCCTTCATTCTTTGGCAAAAAGGAGAAGGCAAGGAATTCCTAAATGATGTAGAAGATGCTTTTATACATGAATTTTCTACGTTTATGGACAAGAATGGTATTGAAAGAGAGGTTTACGAAGATTTTATACAATACTTAGAAGGAAATATCTCTTTTAGTGACATAGATAAGTCTTTAGAAGGCTTATTTGGAAAAAGAGATATGTACATGCCTTCATTTAATTTTTCTAAAATTCTGTTTTGGTTAAAGGATCAATCTTCGATGTTTTCAAGGGCTATGGATATATTTATTACCACAGGAAATCCAGACATATTAAGAAATATGTATAATGATTATCTAAAGTACGAGGGGAAAAAGGCATCAGAAGATGATTTGAATTCTTACATTGAACTACTTGTAAATTGTGGAGCATCTATTAAAAACTATATATGTTATTTAGGACATTGTGCTTTCGGTAATTACGTCAGAAATAGCTTAAGCAGCCAAGCAGTTAAAATTATAGAAAAGTTAATTGAAACAAAGGAAGATGAGGTAATAGAAAATATCCCTAATTGTGATGCTGAAAGTAGAAAAGGTATTTTAGAAACATTGAATAAAACTCTTGAGGAAACTAAAAGTGCAAAAATTCTTATAGAGTATTTAGGTGATTCCTCTAAAGTTGTAAAGGAAACAGTGATAAAGCTTTTAAGCTCAAGCAAGATAAAGCAGCAGATGGTGATAACTAGCTTAAGTTCAAAAAAACAGGCAGTTAGGGAATCGGCAGTAAAGGTGCTTTTAAAGAGCAGTGATGAGAAAGCTCTGAGAGCCTTAAACAAAGCCTTGGAAGTAGAAAAAAGTGAAAAGATAAAGGCCATTATAAGAGATGCTTTAAATCTAGAAAGTGATTTGGAAGAAAACAATGAAGAATTAGATATTTTAAAATACTGTAAGCATGGTTTAAAAGGGAATAAAGCAGCAACTCTAAGATGGCTGAATTGTGATACTTTGACAAAGGTAAAGTTTAAGGATAGTGAAGCTTATGCAGAAAGTGAAATTATAAAATATATGCTTGTATGTTATGCTTCTTGTATTGAAATTGGATTAAGTAGTGAAGCTTTAAAGGTAGGAGAACTTTTAGATAAAAAGGACTTATCTAAACTTGCCTTAGAAATTCTACAAAGGTGGCTAGATGCAGGTGCAGAAAGTAAGAAAAAATGGGTACTACCATTTGCTTCAGTTTATGGAGACTATGAAGTAATAAGTTTAATTAAAAAGAATATAGAAGAGTGGCCTAAGAATTCAAGAGGTGCAATAGCTAGTGAAGCAGTTAAGGCTCTTGCTCTAAATGGAAGTAATGAGGCTTTGATAATAGTAGACAATATATCAAGAAAGTTTAAATTTAAGCAAGTTAAAAATGCAGCAGCTTCAGCTCTTAAATTTGCAGCAGAGCAAATGGGAATAGACATAGAAGAGCTTTCTGATAGAATAGTTCCAAACTTAGGCTTTGATGTAAGAGGAGAAAGAATTTTTGATTATGGAGATAGAAAATTTATTGTATCGCTTACTCCAGAGCTTACTTTAGAAATAACTGATGAAAGTGGCAAAAAGCTTAAAAGCTTGCCAGCTCCAGCTAATAAGGATGATGAAGTTAAGGCAAAGGAGGCTTCTGCAGAATTTAAAAACTTAAAGAAACAGTTAAAAACAGTTGCCAATATACAAGCTATTCGTCTAGAAATGGCCTTATCTAGCAATAGAAAATGGACAAAAGAATCTTGGATAAAACTTTTTGTTGAAAATCCTATTATGCATAAGTTTGCTATAGGTCTTGTCTGGGGGATTTATAAAGATGATGTTTTAACTGATAGCTTTAGATATATGGAAGATGGCAGCTTTAATACTAAGGATGAAGAAGAGTATGAATTAGAAGATGGAATGATAATAGGAATTGTTCACCCTATTGAATTAAATAATGAGGACATGGCTTTGTGGACGGAACAATTTGAAAACTATGAAATCAAACAGCCATTTGAACAGTTAAATAGAGAAATATTTACTGTTACAGAAGAAGAAAGAAATAGAAATACTGTAGAGCGCTTTGGTGGAGTTATGTTAAATGGTTTATCCTTACTTGGTAAATTAACGGGCTTTGGATGGATTAGAGGAGCCATTGGCGATGGTGGTGGTTATTATGCTTTTTATAAAGAAGACAATAATCATAAAGTGGAAGTAGGACTAAATTTCAGCGGTGTATCTGTAGGCTATGAAAGTGAAGAAGTAACAGTATATGATTTGTGTTTTTATAAATTAGGAACCATGTCTAAGTATGCGTATATAAATGAGAAAACACATAAACAAAATACTATATCCATAGGTACACTGCCTGAGAGATTCTTTAGTGAAATTCTTTATCAAGTGAGTAGAGCTTTGGTTTCTAAAACAGGAAACAATGATAAATGGAGAGAAGAGAAATAAGGAGGAAAGTATGAGTAAAAATAAAGAGATAAAAGCCTTTGATAGCAAATTCAAAGAGGAGATATTTGAGGTGGCTGCTGTAACGTCCTCTCTAGGAGTTGGTGCAGGCAAAGGTGGAAAAGAAGAGTTATGGAGAGCTTCTATAAACCTTATTGCTTGGAAGGATTTAAACAGCAATGAGCCATCAGTAAAAGAGGAGATTAATCTATCGTGGCTTACTGATAATGAAGGCTTAAAGGAATGGCAAAAGACTATTAAAGGAAATTCAATAATTAAACTTAAACTTAGAAAAGGCGAAAAATCCTTCATGCTTGTGGAGCTCATGGATGCAAACTATAAGGATAAGGAGCTTCAGGATATATTAGCAGAAGAACTTAAACCAGTATTTTATGAAGATGAAATCCTTGGAAAATTTCAATTAGATAAAGGCATTAAGACTTTTCAGAATGATATCATTTGGGCAGGAGAAGAAGGACGATTATATTTTGATCTAGATGAGGAAAAAAGAATGAAAGATTCTCTTAAAACTGCTCATGAGCTTTTCAAAAATCAAAAAGATTGGAGCGATAGAATTAGAGCTTATGCTGCAAGTGAACTTTTAGAACTTGCCAATGATTGGATTGATGAAGAGGATGAAATTGACGAAGTTACAGAAGAAATGTTTATTAAATCTATAGAGTTGGATACCATAAGTGTTTATCCTGAAGGTGAGTTTGAGATTTTCTTTTTTGATGGAGACTTGTTTGCAGGACACTGCATTATAGTCAGCGGAAATATAAATGGTAGTTTTGAGTCAGCAGACATCGCGGGCTAAAAGGAAGAATAAAGGAGAGTATATATGAGTGAAATAAAAGCATTAAAACCTACCGTTGAAATATTATATGCAGAGGAATTAGCCGCATTAGAAGCTAACGATGACGGGCCTAAACCAAAAAATTGGAGATTATCTCCTAAGGCTGTAAGGACTTTTATTTTAGGAAGCAGTAAGCCTTTAAAGTTAAAAAGAAAGAATGTTAATGTTACAAAGAAATTTTATGGAGATGATACTCTTATTGAAAGATGTATTATAACTTTAGCTGGAAACAGAGGGCTTATGCTGGTTGGAGAGCCTGGAACAGCTAAAACCATGTTAAGTGAGCTTTTATCTGCTGCTATTTGTGGATGCAGCACAAATACTATACAGGGAACAGCAGGAACTACAGAGGACATGATTAAGTATACTTGGAATTATGCTTTGCTTTTAGCTAAAGGACCAGTTAAAGAAGCGCTAGTACCTTCTCCATTGTATATAGGCATGCAAAAGGGAGTTATAACTAGATTTGAGGAAATCACTAGATGCTCAGCAGAGGTGCAAGATAGTTTAATCAGTGTACTTAGTGATAAAGTTTTAAATATACCAGAGTTTGGAGAAGAAGGACTGCTTTGTGCATCTCCTGGTTTCAATGTTATAGCTACTGCTAATACTAGAGACCGTGGAGTTAATGAAATGAGCAGTGCCTTAAAAAGAAGATTTAATTTTGAAACTGTATTCCCAATAAGTGATGTTTCTTTAGAAGCTAAGATTATAGAAGGAGAAGTTGAGAAGCTTATTAAGAATTCTAATATTGATATGGAAGTTGATAGAGATGCAGCGAAAATTCTTGCTACAACCTTTCATGAATTAAGGGAAGGGATATCTTCTGAAGGTAGTAGAATTGACAAGCCTTCTGCAGTAATGAGTACAGCTGAGGCAGTGTCAGTTTATTATCAAACTCTTATGAGTAGCTTTTACTATGGAGATTCTAAAATTGATATGAGTACTATGGTACAAAACATACTAGGTTCTGTCCTTAAGGAAAGCCGTGAAGATGTGGATAAACTAAGGAGTTATTTTAATATTGTAGTTAAAGGTAAAAGTACAAAAATGGGTGGTAACTGGAAGGATTTCTATGAAGCTAAAAAGTGTATTAAATAAAGGTGGAGCTAGCATGGGTAAAAATATAGGTAATCAGGATATAGATAATAAAATAAAAAACTATGTTAAAAAAGCTTATAATTTAGAAAGCAAAGTAATGTTTTTCCCAGTAAGACACCACAGTCCTGCCTGTAGCTTTCATCTGAAAAAGGTAATAGAGAGTTATAATCCTGAGATTATATTAATTGAAGGACCTGTAGAGGCCAATAAAGTAATAAAATATATAGCTCATGAGGAAACTAAAGCTCCTGTATGCATTTACTATAGTTATTTTGATAGAAATTCATTTATAGAAGAAAATAAAGAAAAGTATAGGTGCTATTATCCCTTTTTAGATTTTTCGCCAGAGCTTTTAGCATTAAGAGAAGGAAAAAAGAAAAATATTGCCTGCGAGTTCATAGATTTATCATATGCTGAAATACTTATAAACAGCAAAAAACTAGAGGTTATGGGAAAAGCTCAGGAGAAAAATACCTATAATGATGATTATTTAATGAAGGAAAGTATTTTTATTAAAACCCTTTGTGAAAAGGAAGGCTGCAGAAATTATAATGAGCTTTGGGAAAAATTATTCGAAATAGATGGACTTAAGATAAGTACTGAGAAGTTTATAGAAAATATGATATTTTCCTGCTATCTTTCTAGGGAAAGCTATAATGAAGAAATGCTTAAAGAAGATGGATGCCTTTCTAGAGAAAAATTTATGAGTATGAAAATAAGAGAAGCTATTAAAAAATACAATAAAGTTCTTGTAGTAAGCGGAGGATTTCATACTTCTGCTCTTATTGATGGACTTGAATCTAATGAGGAAATAACTCTTCATAATATAGCACAAGAGGATACAGGAGTATATGCCATGTCCTATTCTTTTGAGGAAAGTGATCAATTAAATGGTTATGCCAGCGGAATGCCTCATCCTGCTTTTTATCAACGAGTTTTTGAAAATATTCAAAAAAAGATGGATAAGCCTTACGAAGAAGCAGTTCTTAATTATATTGTACACTGCGGGAAACTTATAAGAAAAAATCATGGAAATCTTTCCACAGCAGATGAAATTGAGGCCTTTAATATGGCAAAGGGACTTAAATCTCTAAGGAACAAGTATGAATGTGGAGTTTATGAGCTTAAGGATGGCATAACATCTTCTTTTGTAAAAGGTGAAATGGATGCAGAGGCACAAGTTTCTTTAAAATATTTGAGAGACCTGCTTACAGGAAATAAAATAGGTAAGCTATGTGCATTAGCAGAAGTGCCACCTATAGTACAAGATTTTAATGAATTGTGCAGAAAATTTAACATAAAAACCACTACTTTAGAAAATGAAGTGCCATTAAGTATTTATAAGAGTAAAAAACATAGGGAGCAAAGTAAGTTTTTTCATATAATGAAGTTTTTAAATACTAACTTTTGCTTCATGGAAAAGGGACCTGATTTTATTAAAAGGAAAAATACCAATTTAGTAAGAGAAGTATGGAAGTATAAATGGACTACTAAACTCCAAGCTACACTTATAGAACTTTCAGTGCATGGCGGGAGCTTAAAGGAGGCAGCAAGTTCTATACTTGCAAAGAGGTTTATCTCTTGTGAAAATGTATCAGGAGAAGCTTCGCCGCTTTTAATAGAAGCTGCACTTATGGGCGTTGAAAGCAGTTTTCAGGGACTTCTTCCTTTATTTGGTGAGATCTTAAATGGAGATGAAGATTTTGTATCAGTTACAAATTCTTGTTACAATCTAAATTTTTTATGTAATTCAGAGGATTTGCTTAACATTACTATGAATGAAAAGCTTAAAGAATTCTTTACTGCTGCTTATAATAAAGCTGTGTCTCAAATAACAAGTTTAAGCACTGTAGATTATGACAATGAAAATGAAGTTATATCTAAGCTAAAAGATATTTATCATATTTCTAATAAAGCTGATTTTGATAGTGAAACCTTAATCGACAGCTTAAAACTGCTTATTAATAAGAAGAATCTAAACAGCGCAGTTGAAGGAGCATCATTAGGTATATTATACGGATTAAATTCTATTAATTCTAAAGAAGTGACAGATAAGGCAATGCAGTACCTTTATGGAACTGGGGAAAAACTTATGAAGTCAGGAAGCTTTTTAAAGGGATTATTTTCTACAGCTAAAGATTTATTACTTATTGAAGAGGATTTACTTAATGGAATAGACAGCTTTATGAGAAACATAGAAGAGGAACACTTCATGGCACTTCTTCCAGATTTGAGATTCAGTTTTACATTCTTTAATCCTTTTGAAATTGACAGCATTGCTAAAGAGGTAGCAAAAGTGTACAGCACTGATGATGATAGCATTCTATATGAAAAGGCATTAAAAGAGGAGGATATAAACCTAGCAGTATCATTAGATAAATATGCAATGGAGATTTTGAAGAAGTGGAATATACATCCATAAAGCACCAGATGTAAGATTCTAGATAAAGTGCAGATTAAATAACTTATATTGTGGGAATTGGTTTGAGTTAACAGTTATATGATGTGAAATAATATTTGCTAAGTGTAAGTTTTACTTTAAAAGAGAAAGGGTAAGGTATGAATGAAGATTTAATTGGTTTAAATAGATGGCGATTAGTACTTGGAAAGTTTGCAGAGGATAGAATAGGCTTTTCGGAAGATAGCAGCAATTACTCAGAGCTTAGTGATTTGCTAGAGTTCTTATATGATAGGGATTATGATGAAGAAAGAGGAATAAGAGTAGATGACCCAAGAGGAGGAAGAGGAAGCTCTAAGTTTACAGTGCCTTCTTGGATAACAAAGGTTAGAAGCTTATTTCCTAAAGAAACAGTGGAAATATTAGAAAAGCATGCTCTAGAAAAGTATAACATGAAGGAGCTTTTAACAGATAAAAAAGTGCTAGAGGCCATGGAGCCTAATGCAGAGCTTTTAAAAAATATATTGCAGATGAAACATTTAATGAAGGGCGAAGTTTTAGATACTGCAAGAAAAATAGTTAAAAAGGTAGTCGATGAAATAACTAAAAGTCTTGAAAATGAAGTAAAGCTTACTATTATGGGAAAAGTGGACAGAAACAAAAGAAGTGCTGTGAAATCTGCTAGAAACATTGATTTTAAAAGAACTATAAGAGCTAATTTAAAAAATTATGATAAAGAAGAAGAGAGAATAATTGTAGATAAAGTTTATTTTTATGGCAGAGTAAGAAAATATAATCCTTGGAACATAGTTGTTGCTGTAGATGAAAGTGGCAGTATGCTCTCTTCTGTCATTCACAGTGCTATAATGGCAGGCATATTTTCAAAGCTCCCTATGTTAAAAACCAGCCTTTTTATTTTTGATACAGAAATAGTGGACTTAACTTCTTATGTGGATGATGCAGTTCAAACACTTATGAGTGTTCAGCTGGGAGGAGGGACTAATATAGGAAAGGCTTTAAGTTATGCAGAAAAATTAGTAGAAAGTCCTTTAAGAACTATGGTGGTAATGGTGACCGATCTTTATGACGGTTATAATTACAACATAATGTATGCAAGGGCTAAGGCAATAATTGAAACTGGAGCTAAGCTTATAATTCTTACAGCTTTGGATGATAAGGCGAATGGCTTCTATGATAAGAAGGCTGCAGCTAAAATGACTGCACTTGGAGCAGATGTTGCAGCAATGACGCCAGGAGGGTTAGCGAAATGGATAGCAAAGATAATTTCTTAAGTAAGTTAGAATCGTATATTCTTTCTATTAATGATGAGTATCTTATTGGAGTTACTAATAAAGGTATATTTAATAGAGCTTCAAAGGATTTAAGCTCTGGTGCTGGTGTTAAAATTACAGTGGAAGAAGCATCTATAAAATGTGAACTGCCAGATGGAAATTCATGCAGCGTAAATGAAGATATCCAAGCCTTTAAGTGCAGCTGTCCATCAAGGAGTATTTGTAAGCATGCTGTAATGAGTTATTTATATATAAAAAATCATATAGAAGAAATCTTTGGAGAGTCCTCTCCTTTAAATGGGGATTCTAGTGAAGAAATGGAAATATCAAAACAACATGAAGAATTTAGTCCAGATTATTCAGAACTTTTAAATATAAACTTAAAGAGTATAAAAACTGCTTTGGGTGACAGAGAATTTGGAAATATTGTTAAGAGAATGGAGTTTGGATTAAGAGCAGATATAAAAGAAGATGCTCTTCTTCAGGTGGAATTTGCAGGAGAAGAAACTATAAAGTTTATTTCTGTGAATGGCGAAAAAAAGAAAGATATATCCATAAAGGATAGCAGTATAGTTAATAATGCTTTGTGCAGCTGCAAGAGTAAAGCGCTTTGTAGACATAAGGCAGAGGCAGTAATTCACTATGGTCTTTACAAAGGTACGTTAAAGAAAGAAGAAGTTATTTATTTAATTGCTAAGGATAAAATTGTAAGTAAGGAAACTTTAGAAAGCTGTATAAAAGAAGTTAGAAAAACTCTAGAGGAAATATATTTTACAGGTCTTGCAAGAATTCCTGAAAGCTTTTTAGATAAGTTGGAACAAGTATCAATTATTTGTCATAATAGCGATATTCCAAGTATTGAGAAGAAGATAAAAGCACTTCAAGGAAAACTTAGATTATATATTAATAAAAATGCTTCTTTTTCTGTAGAAAGTTTTAGGTATTTGCTACAAAGTATTTATATATTAACTATGGCTATGGAAAATTACAGCGACGAAAAAACTTTAGGAGAATTAATGGGAGAGCATAAAAGTTCTTATTATGAAATTCCTCCTATAGAACTTGCAGCAGTAGGAGCTAGCAAGTGGATAACAGAGTCAGGCTATGAAGGAACTACATTTTATTTTACAGTAGAAGGCTTTAACAAATGGTTTACTTACACTATATCTAGAAATTCATCCTACAACAATAAAAACAGCTATAGCAGAGAAAGCTGTCCTTGGGGGATTGCTTCTGATATAGAAAGCTTCTCTAAAGCTAGAGTAAAGCTTATTAATGGAAAAATAAATGGAGATTTTAGGTTATCTTCTAGTGAAAATAGCAAAGGGGAAATTATAGGTACCACAGATATTCAAAGTATTTATCTTAAGGACAAGACCTTTAATTCTTGGAAGGATTTATTTTCAGCAGTTTCTAATAACTCAGGATTATATTTTAATGAAAGAGAAGAAAATTATAATTTATTTCTTATAAAGCCATTAAAGTTTGGAGAAAGCAGCTTTGATAAAATACAGCAGCTATTCAAAATGCCATTATATGATGAAAAAGAAGAATGTGTAACCATTAAGGTTAAGTATTCTATTAATAATAAAAGTCTTATAGAAAAGCTGGAGAGAATGGAAAGAATGAAAAACTATCCGTTTATGCTCTTGACTAAAGTATACCTTAACGAAACTGGACTTACTGCAGTCCCTATAACAGCTTATTATAAAAATGGTACATTAGTGAATTTGACTATGTAGATAGTAATTGAGTTAGCTTGCCTTGTCTTCTTATCTTACAGAAAAGATAGGTAATATAGCTATCAATATGTATACGGTAGTTTATTTAATTCAATTACATAAAGGATGTGATTTTATGGAAAATAATCAAGACTTGAAAATTATGGTTGATGACATAGAAATGCTTTTGGATGGAATTTTATTAAGTGGAGTAAGTGTAACTTTAGACGGCACTTTAAGAGAAGTTAATAGACTCGCAGTAAGTTGTGATAAATTTGGATTAAAGGAAGGAGCATCTATGCTTTTTAAGCTGGAGGAAGCTCTAAAAATGAAAAGACACTCTTTGAATTTTGATCTGGATGAAGTGGTGAAAACTCTTGCGGTGCTTGGAAGTTATGTTAGCTTGATTAAGGATAAGATGAAAAAGCTTTAAGTTTATAAACCACCGAAATCATAAATATTTTGATTCCGAAAAACTATGAAAATATCGCTGAAGGTTCTAAGCAGCAGGTTGTATCCACTTTAGCATGCTCCAACTTTCAGTTTGACAAGCTAAAATGGAACAACCTACAGCTAAAAACCTTTAACAGCTTCATTTTCAAATGTTTTCTCCACAAATATATTTATGGTTTCTAGTGAAAATATGAACTTAAAGTCTTAGAAAACTTGTAAATTTGTTTATCTATATAGTTAATACTCTGAAATATATCTAAACTAGAAATAAGAATTATGCTTTTGTGAAATGTTTCATTAGAAACCGGAACAACATCATAATCATTGTTTCGGTGATCTATATGCATAGATTCAGGTCTAAATTAAGTATCCATATAGAATATTTTATATCTTAAATTTTTCATCAAATTTCTTATAGCGTATATAAATGTGATATACTAGGGCAATTATTAAAAGTAAGAATGCAAGTTTCATTTCAGTTCCATGATAGAAGTAATCCACAAGAGCTCTTATGATAAAGAAAATTGACCATATGAAAATTGTTTTTCCAAAGTAGTTACAGATCTTTACTTCGTCATAGTTTTTTCTTTCTTCTGGAGATGCAAGGTTATATCCTGAAATAAAATAACAACATTTCCCATTGGATTTTATAAATAATACACTCATAATTACAAATGCAGCTGCAATTAATAAATCAATTGAAATATATGTCATTGCGTCACCTCCCTATAGTACAATAGTTATACACAACATAATTATAAATATTCAAGTATTTTCATAGATAAATATATAATGTTTATCTAAATTTAGAGTCATTTAATTATAGATAAGGATATTTAAGCATATTCTTATTTTTTATAGATTTAGAAATTTTTCATATCTAATTTGATCTCTATTATCAATAAATACTCTGTCTACCATCTTAAAACCATTGCTTTCGTAAAAGTTTCTCAGCCTATCTCTAAATGTACCACAATTCAACCTTAACCATTTTACATTATGCTCTTTGCAAATTAATTCAGCAGATTGTATCAGTTTGTGTCCATATCCCTTTTTCACACTTTCTCTACAAACAGCTAACTTGTGCATTATTCCAGATTCATTCTTCTGTAAGTTTGCCCAAAATAGAGGATCATACCATTGCAAAATATATACTCCAATTAAGGTTCCGTTTTCGTAGCATAATTTCATATCATCAATACTATATTTCTTTAGCAATTCCTCACTTGTTATATCTTCATACTTCCACATTGGCTGATTAATAGAATTAAGCCATGTGGCAGAGTTATTTAAAACCTTTGAAAAAATATCGATACTTTTGTGGGTTGCATTTACTACTTCCAAATATATTCCTCTTTTCTATATAGTTTTTAATTTACTTCATTATATAAATTTTGAAAAATCATATTATCCATTAGATTATAGCTTCATATAATAATTATTATATCACTACCAAATGAGACAAGCTTATGAAAATAGATTATTAAAAACTACAAAATTGCCACAATCGAAATGAAATATATTGAGCTTTACTGGTGGTTACTTGGAATATATAATTGGGTTATAAAGTAAAACAAGTAATTTGATGGAGGAGATAAATGGATTTTAGGGATTTAAATATTAAAATATTTGCAGATGGGGCAAATTTAAATGAAATGTTGGAGGTTTATAAGGGAGGTATTGTTAAAGGCTTTACTACAAATCCCTCGCTTATGAAAAAGGCAGGAATTGATGATTATAAGAAATTTGCCAAAAATGTTTTAGAGGAAATTAAAGATTTACCAGTATCTTTCGAAGTTTTCTCAGATGATTTCGAGACTATGGAAAGGGAGGCAGACGTTTTATCCGAACTAGGTGAAAACGTTTATGTAAAGATACCTATCATGAACACTAAGGGAGAATCTTCAATTCCGCTAATTAAAAAGTTATCGGAAAAAGGATACCATCTTAATGTTACTGCAATTTTCACTTTGGATCAGGTAAAAGATGTGGTAACTTCATTAAATCCAGAAGTTAAGAGTATTGTGTCTGTATTTGCAGGAAGAATAGCAGATGCTGGAACTAATCCAATTAAGCTTATGATGACTAGCAGCAAGCTATGTGAAGTCAATAAAGGTGTAGAGCTTTTATGGGCAAGCTGTAGGGAATTATACAATATTGTTGAAGCAGATGAATGTGGTTGTGAAATAATTACTGTAACTAATGATATATTAAAGAAACTCCCTACTATGGGAAAAGATTTATACGAATATTCTTTGGAAACTGTACGAAGTTTTTATAAGGATGCATCAAGTTTAGGATTTTCTATTTTGTAGCATTAAGGAAGGTGGCAAGGCTATGATTGAAAAGTTATTTAATAAAGAAACAATTGAATTAAATGTTGAAGTAAATGATTGGATAGATGCTATAAGATTTTGTGGAAGTCTATTTGTTAAGAATGGAAATACCGAAGCAAAATATACTGATGCAATGATAAATACAGTAAAAAATATGGGACAATACATTGTTATTGAAAAGGGAATAGCTATGCCGCATGCAAGACCAGAAGATGGAGCCAAGAAAATTGGTATGGGGCTTATAAAACTTAAGAAGCCTATAGAATTCGGTAATGAAGAATATGATCCTGTTGATATATTGATTTTTATATGTGCAATAGATAAGACTTCGCATTTAAAAGCCTTGGCCGAACTTATGACACTTATTGAGGATAATGAATTTTTAAGCATTGTAAGAAATTCATCTTCAAAAGAAGATGTTCTTAGTTATATTAATTCAAAAAGCTTTTAAATTAGCTTAAAGGATTTTTAGTAATATTATAAAGGAGATAGAAAAATGGAAATATTAACGGTTTGTGGCAATGGAATTGGAAGCAGTTTAATGTTAGCTATGAAGATTGAGGAAATCTGCAGGGAAAATAATATAAAAGCTAATGTTGAATCAACTGATTTTAATTCTGCACAAGGGAAGAAGGCAGATTTGATAATTACTGTCAAGGAACTTGCTCAGCAGTTTGATAATAGAGATGTTGCAGTAGTGAGAAGTTATATAAATAAAAAGAAGATAACAGAAGATGTTTTGGAAGTTATTAAAAAGAAGTATATGGAATTAAATAAATAGGGGGTAAGTATATGTCAGTTCTTGAGTTTTTTAGAGACGTATTGAAACAGCCGGCTTTATTAATGGGAATTATGTCATTCGTTGGACTTATTGCACTTAAGAAACCTGGTCATAAAATTATGACGGGAACTTTAAAACCTATACTTGGTTACTTGATGCTTGGCGCTGGAGCAGATTTTATTACCTCTAACCTAGATCCTCTTGGAAAAATGATACAAGAGGGATTTCATATAAATGGAGTTGTTCCAAATAATGAAGCTATTGTTTCTGTTGCACAAAAAGTATTAGGCGTAGAGACAATGACAATTTTAATTGTAGGACTTTTAATTAATTTATTGATAGCAAGATTTACAAAATTTAAATATGTCTTTTTAACAGGTCATCATAGTTTTTTCATGGCTTGCCTTTTATCAGCTGTTCTTGGGACAACAGGTATGAGCGGAACTGAATTAATATTATTCGGTGGATTCTTACTTGGAGCATGGAGTTCAATATCTCCTGCGATAGGACAAAGATTTACTAGAAAAGTAACTGATGGTGACGATATTGCACTAGGTCACTTTGGTAGTTTAGCGTACTATATTTCAGCATGGGTAGGATCTAAGGTAGGAAAAACTGAAGAAAGTACTGAAAAAATTGAAATACCAGAGAAATGGGGATTTTTAAGAGATACAACTATTTCTACTGCATTAACAATGATGATATTTTATTTAATTGCAGCAATAGCGGCAGGTCCAACTTTTGTAGCAACTATTTCAGATGGTACTTCACCTATATTATTTGCTCTTATGGCAGGATTAAAATTTGCAGTTGGAGTAACAATTGTTTACAGTGGTGTTAGAATGATTCTTGGTGATCTTATTCCAGCATTCCAAGGTATTGCAACTAGAATTATCCCTGATGCTGTTCCAGCTGTTGACTGTGCAGTGTTCTTTACTTATGCACCTACAGCTGTTGTTATAGGATTTGTATCTTCTTTCATTGGTGGTGTTATTGGCATGATTCTTTTAGGATTTGCCGGAGGAGTATTGATAATTCCAGGACTAGTACCTCACTTTTTCTGTGGAGCAACTGCTGGAATATTTGGTAATGCAACTGGTGGTCGTAAAGGCGCTATAGTAGGTTCATTTGTAAACGGGCTTTTGATTACTTTTGCACCAGCATTACTTTTACCTGTACTTGGTTCATTAGGATTCCAAAACACAACTTTTGGTGATTTTGATTTTGGAGTTTTAGGTATTATACTTGGTAAAGCATCAGAATTAGTAGGAAAATTTGGTATTATAGCTATTGTTGTTATATTACTAGTAGTTTTAATTGTTCCTAATTTCATAAAAACTAAATCAAAAGCAATTAATAATTTAGATTGATATTTCTAATAAATTAAAGGAATTTATCTTAATGACATAATATCCTTTCTCTTCAATATAAATAATATTAGTGGGTTGAAAGTAAATTAAGCTTTCAACTCATTTGCTTAAGTTAATGAATATTTAAGGTATTATCAAAGGAATAGCAAGTCGATGGTATATTTAGGGCAGTTATTTTCTTTCATAGTCATAAAAAAGTGAGTGATCTTATTAAAAGCAGGTGTATAATATGCTAAATAGCAGGTGTTCAGATATACTAAAACTCATAGCAAACAGCAGTGTACCTATAACTATAAAGGATATTGCTCTTAAGTTTAAAATAAGTTCTAGAAGTATAAGATATGATTTAGATAGAATAGATGAATATTTAAAAGAAATAAATTTAAAACCATTAGTTAGGAAACCTAATGAGGGAATATCAATAGATTTAAGGCAAGATGAGAATAAGAGACTTTTAAACTTAATGGAATCCATAAACAGCTATGATTATGTTATGTCTCAAAAGGAAAGAATAATTTATATAATCTATAAGTTATTAGAAAAAAATAGCTATCTAACAATAAACAGCCTGGCTGAAAATATGTTCGTCAGCAGGGGAACTATTAATAATGACCTTAAAGAAGTAAGAAAATTACTTGAAGGTAATAATATAAAGCTTCAAAGTGAAAAATCCAAAGGAATAAAAGCTATTGGAGATGAGAAAGATCTTAGAAAAGTTGTTTCGAATCTTATGCTTGAAAATGTAGCTGACTCAGATTTGATTGGTGTTAATTTTAAAAAGTTATTTAAGGATATGGATATAGAATTTATTGGTAATGTAATAAAGACTGCAGAAGATCAATTGGAAAGTACATTATCTGATTATTCATTTAACAATTTATTAATTCATATTGCAATTGCCATAAAGAGGATTGAACTTGCTAAAGATATTGTGATGGATGATAATGAGCTTAAAAATTTAAGTAAAACTTGTGAATTTTCTATAGCTTCTGCAATGGCAAGAATGCTGGAGAATAGATATGATATAAAAATACCAAAAAGTGAAATTGGGTATATGACAATACATCTTCTTGGAAGTAACGTAATGTTAAAAGAAGAAAAAAATGATGATCTAGTATATATACAGCTTATTTCCGCTACATTGATAAGTGAAGTTGGAAAAAGGACAAAGTATAATTTTGAAGCGGATGAGCATCTTTTAGAAGGATTAATTCAGCATATAAGACCAATGATTTATAGATTAAAACATGAAGTCAGTATAAATAATCCTCTTCTTGATGAAATTATATATAAATATAAGGAAGTTTTTACTTTAGTAGAAGAAAGTCTGATATTTTTGGAAAAGGATTTAAATGCAGAAATAAGCAAAGAAGAAATTGGCTATATAACTTTGCACTTTATGGCATCTTTAGAGAGGATAAAGAATTTAAACAAGATAAAGTCTAGAGTTTTAGTGGTATGCGCTACTGGAGCTGGGACATCAAAATTTGTATCAATAAAGCTTAAATCCATATTTGACATAAACATAATAGATACAGTTTCAAGCCACGATATTGAAAAGATAGCAAAAAGAGAACCTATAGATTTAATTATAACAACAATCCCAATTAATATAATAGGTATAAGATGTATTTTAGTAAGTCCATTTTTGACAGAAAAAAATATCAGTGAGTTAAGCTTATTCTTTTCAAAATATTCACAAGCACTTGATGATATTGAAAATAAGAAAGAGTCTGAAAGTGAAGAAAGTTTTTCTGAATGTTTTAATGAAGATGATGAATATTATAATATGAATTTGGAATCAAAAAGAAGTGTCATAAAAAATATACTAAATATAGTTGATAAGAACTGCATAATAAATAACTACTCAAATTTAGAAAAAGAAATAGTGACATGCTTAAGTTCATACAAAGAAATAATTCAGCCTTCATTAAGTGAAATAATAAATGATAAATACATTAAACTAAATGAAGAAGCAGAAAACTGGAAAGATGCAATAGTAAAAGGTGGACAAATCCTTAAAAGAAACAGTTGCATAAATGACTCTTATATTGATGCTATGATAAATAATGTTGAAAAATTGGGCTCGTATATAGTTATTTTACCAGGAATAGCAATGCCTCATGCAAGGCCAGAAGATGGAGTATATAAAATTGGCTTTAGTATTATGACATTAAAATATCCAATTAAATTTGGAAACCTTGAAAATGATCCGGTAAAGGTAATAATAACTATGTCAGTAATAGATAATAAAAGTCACATGAAGGCTTTGAAGGAATTAATGAAAATAATAGAACAAGATGATTTTATAGATGAAATGAATAGAACTAATTCTGTAGAAGAGGTTTTGAGAATATTTAATTTATCTAGATAAAAAGATAAATGACGATGAAAAGTTCTATATTGATGACAAAAGCAAGTAAGCGTGATTCTTTAAAGCTCAACAGTATAATTGAATAAAACTATTTTTAATATGTAAGCATTGTGCTAAATCGATATATTTAGTGCAGTGCTTTTCATTATTTGAAAACTACCTATTAAGGCAAAGATTTCAGAAAGTATAATAAAAATAGCTTTATCTTGTAGTAAATTATAATTTTGTTAAGTCCGTCGCTGACATACACTATTTGAAGTTATAACTTATATAATATGATTTTCAATTGGTTTGAAAAGAATCAAAAGTATAAAGATGGAAAAAAGTATTCATATTCGTATTATATGGTATAATAACTACAATAAAAGCGTAACATTAATGATAGATGTTAAGGCTTAAACAAATTATATCTATACTGTTTACAATTTTAATACGCATGTTGGAATCAAGTTTCTACATTCCAGGCTTAAGTAAGCATTTAGTTCAGATTTATTATTTCAATATAGATAACATATAAAGAGTTTATGATTGAAATAATAAACTATAAAGGAATGAAATATTTCTAGTGTTTGTACACGCAGTGAACAGTAGATATAAAATTATGAATATAAACTAATTTTTATAAATGGAGGGAATAGTATGGAATTTAAAATTAATACAATTAAAGATAATGAAGCTGACTTGGTTATGCTTCCGGTTTATAGTGAAAATAAAGATTTGCAAGATGAAAAGCTTACAGTGATATATAAGCATTTTAAAGAAAGCAATAAATTTAAAGGTAATGCTGGAGAAATATGTGTGGCTACCAATGTAGTTGAAAGTGGAGTTCAAGACATAATATTTATTGGACTTGGAAGCAAGGATGAGTTGACAACAGAAATTATAAGAGGTTCTTTTGGAAAGGCAATAAAAAAGGCAATTGAATTAAAAGCTAAAAAAATAGCATTAAATATGACATCTAATAAGAAGTTATCAGTTGAAGATATTACGAAGTCTATGGTTGAAGGAATTGGTTTTGGAGAATATAGATTTGACAAATACAAGACTGAAGCTAATGAAAATTCGGAAATTGAAGTAAGTATCTGTACTGATGAAAATGGAAAGCCAAACTCAATAGATGAATATATAGATGAAGCTTTGATACTTGTTGAAACAACTAAATTTGCAAGGGATTTAGTTAATGAACCAGCTAATGTACTATATCCAGAAACTCTTGCAGAAAAGGTTATTGGCTCTGGAAACAAATATGGATTTGAAGTTGAAGTATTCGATGAAAAGAAAATTAATGAACTTGGAATGGAATCTTTCCTATCAGTAGCTAAAGGATCAGAACTTCCTCCTAGACTTATTGTAATGAGATATTTTGGAGATGAAAGCAAAAAGGACGACATATTAGGTCTAGTTGGAAAGGGAGTCACTTATGATTCAGGTGGATATTCTATCAAGCCAACTAGCAGCATGGATTCAATGAAATCAGACATGGGTGGAGCTGCATCAGTTATTGGAGCAATAAGTGCTATAGCAAAGAAAAAGCTAAAGATAAATGTTGTAGGAGTAATTGCTGCATGTGAAAATTTAATATCTGGCAAAGCATATAAACCAGGAGATATAATTGGTTCTATGGCTGGTAAATACATTGAAGTTTTAAATACAGATGCAGAAGGAAGACTTACTCTTATAGATGCGGTACATTATATAATTGAAAAGGAAAAAGTTAATAAGGTTATAGATTTAGCTACATTAACAGGAGCTGCCTTAGTTGCACTTGGAGTTACTACAACAGCTGTAGTATCTAATAACGATGAGTTTTATAAAGAGTTAGAAAGCGCATCACTTAAAGCTGATGAAAAAGTTTGGAGATTACCTGACTTTGATGATTATAAAAAACTTATTAAGTCCGATATAGCAGATTTAAAAAATACTGGAGGCAGGCATGCAGGTACTATTACTGCTGGATTATTTATAGGCGAATTTGTACAAAATAAGCCTTGGTTACATTTAGATATTGCAGGTACAGCATGGACTGAAAAGGAAAGTAGCTATTGTTCTAAAGGTGGTACAGGAGTTGGTGTAAGGACTCTTTACTATTTAGCAAAGAATAGGTATTAAGATCAGTAAAAGCGCTCTAACAGTTTTTATTAAATTTCTTCTAGAAAATAGAACTTATTAGCTTCTAAAAAGCTAGTAAGTTTTTTATTCTTTAGGTATTTATATTCCAGTAAGATCTGTGGGCAACTTAAAAAAGGTTACTTGGATAGTTTTGGCATTTTAAAAAGAAATCTTATTCGCCTGTATAAAATGTTCTTATATGCAGCGGAGCTGCTATCTCTGATGTGCGGATTTTTCTCACATGCATTCAAAAAGGCAGATGCGTGAAAAAAATCTACACATATGAAAAGAGTGCGAAGCACAATACGGAACTTAAATGAAAAGAGTGCGAAGCACAATACGGAACTTAAATGAAAAGAGTGCGAAGCACAATACGGAACTTAACCACAGTCGCCTGTGATTTTTTTATATTTATAGGGCAAACTAGAAATGTGATACATACCTAAAATACTAATTTATAAAAAAATGTTATTGTTGAGCAATTTTATCATGTATAATAGTAATAACATATAAGTTAAAATAGACCAGAGGAGGGGATATGAAGTGGATTTACTAATGACGATATTATTGTTGATGGGATGTTTATTGATTTCAAATATTATTAGTCACTATGTTCCATCTATACCTACAGCTTTGACACAAATTGTTTTGGGTGTAATTATTGCATTTGCATTTAAACATACTTCTTTTGAATTAGAAGAAGAATGGTTTTTTCTCTTATTCGTAGCGCCGATTTTATATAATGATGGGAAATACTTTCCAAGAGAAGAGTTATGGAAAATGAGGCGTTCAATATTCGGAAATTCTTTAATATTAGTTTTATTAACAACTATAGGTGGAGGATATTTCATTCATTGGATGATACCAGGAATTCCTCTTGCAGCTGCCTTTGCATTAGCAGCTATTTTATCACCAACTGATCCAGTGGCTGTAAATGGTATAGCAAAGAGAATTCATATACCTGAAAAAGTACTAAATCTTGTTAAAGGAGAGTCTTTGATAAATGATGCATCAGGTATAGTAGCCTTTAATTATGCTATAGCTGCTGTAGTAACAGGCTATTTCTCATTAAAAGATGCAATTTTAAATTTTTCATATTTATTTTTAGCAGGGGCAGTCTTAGGTGTGATTTTTGCCTTGATCTTGACATTAATAAGATTTAATTTGCGTAAAGAGGGAATAAATGATGTTGTCTTTCACTCCCTTCTGCAGATATTAGCTCCATTTGTAATATTTATAATCACTGAGGAATTTTTACACGCATCAGGAGTAATTGCTGTGGTGGTTGCAGGTATTGTTCATTCACTTATCAGCAGAAGATTTGAAACTAGCATAGCGGAAGAGCAGGTACTTACAGAAAATATATGGTCCATTATTTTATTTGTATTAAATGG
Source organism: Clostridium sp. MF28 (assembly GCF_002969175.1). Taxonomy (NCBI): domain Bacteria; kingdom Bacillati; phylum Bacillota; class Clostridia; order Eubacteriales; family Clostridiaceae; genus Clostridium; species Clostridium sp. MF28. The sequence goes on along the minus strand of NZ_CP014331.1, from coordinate 403,243 downwards.
AATTGTATTCTTATTATTAGGATTAAATATTCCCTTATCAATGAGTGAAACAATAGCTGATCCCAATATAGGAAATTTAAAGGCCATTGGATATGTTATTGCAATTGGATTTGTTATTTTGGCAATTCGTTTTATTTGGTCTTATATTTCAGCTTTCTATGAATATCGCCTAAGCAAAAGTAAAAATATAGAAGTGCCTAATGTAAAAATAGCGCTATTAACTAGTTTAACAGGTGTTAGAGGTACGGTTACAATGGCTGGAGTTCTATCAATGCCTTTTTTCTTGGATAACGGAGATACATTTCCAGAACGCTCACTGATACTTTTTTTAACTGCTGGCGTAATATTATTCACATTAATATGCGCAACAATATTTCTACCGTTTTTATGTAAAGGTGAATTAGAAGAAGACAAACAGATTGGGGATAAAAACTTAATCGAAGCCAAAAATAAACTTTTACTTGCTGGTATTAAAGCTGTTGAGTCAGAAATAAATGATGAAAATGAATCAGTAGCTTATGAATTAATTCATGAATATAAACATATATCTCAAAATCTTAGATTTGAGCAAACCTCAAGCGCAGTCGAGAAAAATTTTAATCATCAAGAAATGGTTGAAATACAATTAATAGCATTAAAGGCAGAACGAAAATATATTAATGAATTAATGGGTAAAAGTGAGATTGATGAACAAGTATTTAAAGCACTTGATAAATCTTTAGATTATAGAGAAGAAGTCTTTCTAAGAAATCCTAGTCAAGATACTATGTTTCTTGTAAGAAAATTAACGAGAGCAACGAAGATTTTTTACAAAAAGTTCAAAAAGAGGAAAGAAATCAAGCTAAATAATTTGAAATTAGTAAAAGATATTCAATTAAAATCCTTTCAAGCTGCAATTGAAGCCTTAGAGGAATATCTAAGAAGTCATGAAGGATCAAACGCTGCACAAGACGTAATTCTATATTACAGAACCATGATTAATAGATTTAAAGGAAACGTAGTTAAATATAATGAGGAAAGCATAAAACAAAAGGAAGAACTAAGAATTAAAGCCATGGATATAGAGCGTTCAGCAGTTCGTAATATGTATGAATCGGGAGAAATTACTAGAGAAGAATCAAATGAATTAAGAAGGTATATAAATTATATTGAAAGTGTGATTTTGTATAAGCATGCAGAATAATTCATATAGATAAAGCAGTTTTTTATGATATGCAATTGCATTATACGTTTTAATGTTAAAGAGAACAGTGAAACGGAGAATAGAGCAGTAGCTTGATTAGCTACTGCTTTATTTCAGTATTTTATTTAGAAATTTGTATTTCACTTCCTAGATTATATCTATCTATTTGTTCTATATTATCTCTAGAAATTATATCTAATGCCTTATCTTTTTCTACATTATTAAACTCTACGATATATCCAAGAGCAACATTTGGATCTTTATAGAAACTCATATTTTTATCGCTATCATAATTAGAGTAATAAACTTGACCTTCTGTAAAATGATAATACATGCTCATGCTACTTGCCATTAATAAACTTGCCTTTTCTGAACTTCCCTTACAATATACTTTTACAGTATTATCATTTCTTTCAATATTATATATTTCCCCTTTACTTCCATCAGAGAAATCGAAAGATTTTGAATAGGTTACATTATTAGTTGTTTCTTTATTTGTATCTTCTTCTTTATTACCATTTTCATGTGTTTTTCTAAATTCGTCCCAAGTTATATTACAAGTTAAAGGTATTAGGCTTATATCTTTTTGGTCTTTAAGAATATCATAAGTAGCTGTCTTTGATTCATATCTTCCTTTTATTACTTTATCATCTGAAGAGCTTCCAGAGGATCTTAACTTATACATTTTATCTCCAACCTTTAAGATCATTGAAGAATCCATATACCTATCATCATGGTCTTTTTGAGGTTCACTATAAGTAACTGTTGTTCCTAAAACATCAGATTCTAATTTATCTAAAGTCCTGTCAGACCCAGAAATTTTTGTTGATAAATCTTTTTCGATTATATTATTAAATAATCCTGAAAAATCTGCGTTTGCATCCATTCCTATGTTAACTTTATAATTTGGAAATACTACATCTAGCCTTAAATCACCGCTTTTAGGAAATTCTTCATCATGAGTATCTTGATCTATAGTAATTAATAGAGTTTTATCATCTATAAAATCAGTTGACATGCTTTCGCCGCCTCGTTGAGTTTCACCATAAAGTAATTGAATTATCGAATTATCATTTTTAGTTTTATCAAAAGGTTGTATGCTTTCTACTTTAATTACTGCATTTAATTTATGCTTTGTTACCGTTGCCTTTACTAATGTTACTTTTAATCCATTTTGAATAACGCTCTTATTTATATCAACTGAATAATCTTTATAAGTAGCAGCAGCCGAAGTTGTACTACTTGTGTAAGAAGAAATTGCTTGTACATTATCAGCTGCTAAAGCTGGCATTTCTAATGCACTCATGGTTAACATAAATCCCATAATTCCAAAAACTGGTCCTAATAATTTACTAACTTTTTTCTTTATCATTGATAATTTTCCCCCTAACTAAATACTTAATAAGTAATAAGTGATAAGTGATAAGTGAGAGTCCAAATTTTACATTTGGTTTCTCGAACTTAGCTGACAACCGCAGGATGTCAGCCTCCTTTGAAGTTGATATTTGGTTTTTAGAACTTAGTTAAGTTGCTTAGCGACTTAACCTCCTTTACTATATTCGGTTACTCGTATTTAGCTAACAACCGTAGTGCGTTAGCCTCCTTTGAAGTTGACATTTAGGTTTTCAAACTTAGCTAACAACCTCAGAGATTCAGTCTCCTTTGAAATTGATTTTGCTTGCTACAACTTAGTTAAGTCGAGTAAGTGACTTAATTTCATTTATCACATTTGGTTCTTTGAACTTAGCCAAGAATAGTATGGTATTAGCTTTATTTGTAGTTCCTTTGGTATATGAAACTTAGATAATAATATTTAAATTCGACTAAGTTTGTCTTTTTTATCATACAATTAATTATATCCCTATAATGGAAAACAATCAATTAATTTACATAATATTCATTTTACTATTATACAAAATTAATATATTCAACCATTAATTAAGAAATTGATTAGCATTTACACTTATTTTATTTGTGATTGATGGATTAAGTTAAATAATAGTAATATTTTTATATGATAAATCAAAGCGTTTAAAAGCAAGTCACAAATAAATGTTTTTTTGAACGAACATTTTTTAAAATAAAACTTTTTTACAATTTAAAAAGGAAAAAAGTTAAGAAGTTAGAAACAAAAGAAGTTAACAATGTAACAATTTTTATTAGATATAGGGTTAAGATGCATTAAAAGATTTTCTAAAAGACAATTATTATGAATTATGAAAATAGTAAAGATAGCTGAAAAATTATTTCTGCTAATTTGAATAATTTTTATGTAATATTGGTTACAATTTTACATTTTTTTGCGATTTTAAAAACGTGAAATATAAAATATATATGAATTAATTGTAAATTATGAAATTAATTAGAATAAATATTCCGATAATAGAAACTTAGTGATATAATAGTTGGGTAAATTATGTAAAAAAGTGAATCGATATACATAAATTACTAAAGTTTTCTTTTGAGGAGGCAATATACGTTGCAAGATATAGATGAACAAGAAGCCGATTATATTATAGAATCAAAAAAGAAGTGTAGAAAATTAGGATTAGATCCCAACAAACCTAGAGTGTCTCCTAATGCTATATCAGAATTAGAATTAGCTAAAAAGAAAGATATATATAAAGAAGTTTTAGATGTTGTTAAATTTTTTGGCAATAAAATGATTAAATCTTTAGAAGGTACTCCTATATTAGTTACTATTACTGATGAGAACGGGTATTTATTAGAAATTCTTGGGGACGAAGCTATAGGAGAAACAATGTTTGAATTTGGAGTTAAGCCAGGTATTCAATTTCGCGAGGAGGATATGGGAACAAATGTTGTTAGTTTGACTCTTAAGCAAAATCATCCAATACAGATAATAGGAAAGGATCATTATCATAATTCTTTACAGAAGAGCGCATGTTATGGAGTACCATTTCACTATTCAGATGATGATAATTTACTTGGAACTATATGTATAATGACGGCTGTTATACTTCATAATCCATTTTTTCTAATGACATTAACTACTGTAGTTGATGCCATAGAACGAGAACTATTGCTTAGAAAACAAAATCGTAAACTTAATAAGCAAAAAGAACTATTATATGAATCGGAAAAAAAGCAAAGGGAGCTTTTAGAAAAAGACCTTGTGATGAAAGATGAATTTATAACCCTTATTACTCATGAATTTAAAACACCAATAAATGTAATTTATTCAGCTATTCAATTGATTGAACAGGTATATATTAATCAGATTCCTCAATCAGTCAAAAACTTAATAGGAAGCATAAAGCGAAATGCTTTCAGGCAGTTGAGGCTTGTAAATAACTTGTTAGATATTACCAAGTTAAAAGCAGATCAATTTAAATTAAACCAAAAGAACATAGATATTGTATTTATAACACAATTGATTGCAGAATCTATAAAAATATATGCAGATCAAAAAAAGATTATGTTTGGATTTAAAACTAATACATATAGCATAAATACTTCAATAGATGATGAAAAATATGAACGCATAATTTTGAATCTTTTATCAAATGCAATAAAATTCACACCAGAAGGTGGAAGGATAACTGTTGAGATTACAGAAAATATGAAGAATAAAACAGTATCAATTGCTGTGATTGATACTGGGGTAGGGATTCCAGAAGATAAACGTGAAGTGATTTTTGAACGATTTGGACAAGTTGATAATAATCTTTCAAGACAGGCAGAAGGTAGTGGGATTGGTTTAGCATTAGTAAAGATGTTGGTAGAAATATTAGAAGGAAGCATTGAGGTAGAAAGTGAATTAGGAATTGGCAGTAAATTCACAATAACGCTACCTATTAAAGAAGTTACATTTGAGGAGGAAAATAGAGCATTTATATCTTCAGATAATGGATTAGTAAATGCCATTAATGTTGAATTTTCTGATATTTATTTTTAAAGGGATATTTATAAAAGTAATATATGAAAAAATTTTATAGACTGAGCTATTTAAGTATTGAGTTATTTATTTAATGTATCTATATAGATTTTGATAGGTATCGAGAAGGGAATGACAGAGTTATTATGGACTATAAGAAGTTATTTACACCATTTAAAATTGGAAACATGGAGGTTAAAAATAGAATAGTTTTTTCGCCTATAGGAATTAATGCATCCAATAGTGATGGTACTATTTCAAATGATGAAATTGATTATTATGAGGAACGTGCAAGAGGCGGAGCTGGACTTATAATTATGGGCGCTCAGTTTATCTCACATGATATAGCACAAGGGCCTCTTTCAGGTATATTAGAGCATACGTATGTAATACCAAAACTTACTACTCTTTGTGAAACTGTGCAAAGATACGGGGCAAGAATAGCTGCCCAATTATGTTGTGGTACAGGACGTAATGCACTTCCAAACGAATATGGAGAGCCACCGATGTCAGCATCACCTATACCAGCAGCATATAATAGAAAAGTTAATTGTAGGCCTATGAGTCATTACGATATAAAAGAAATTATTAAAAAATTTGCATATTCTGCCAAAAATGTTAAAAATGCAGGTTTTGATGCGATTGAGATACATGGACATGCTGGAGATTTAATAGATCAATTTATGTCTCCAATATGGAATAAACGTGAGGATGAGTATGGTGGAACAGATGAAAAACGCGCTCGATTTCCTATGGAAATTGTTCGTTCAATAAGAAATGCTGTTGGACCAGATATGCCAATATTATTTCGTATGTCACTTGATCATCGTTTTGAAGGTGGGCGTACTATAGAAGACAGCATGCATCTTATTAAACTACTAGAAGAGGTAGGAGTTGATGCCATAGATATAGATGCAGGATCGTCTGAAGCAATTGAATATGTTTTTCCACCTTCATATTTGGGAGATGCATGTATGGAATATTTATGTGAGCCTACACGCAAAGCTGTTAATCTTCCAATACTTAATTCGGGAAATCATACGCCCGAAACAGCAGTTAGGTTAATAGAATCTGGAAATGCTGATCTTGTCATGTTTGGACGTCCTCTAATAGCAGATCCAGAACTACCAAATAAGCTTATGTGTGGTAATCGTGAAGATATAAGACCATGCATTCGCTGTAATGAGGGATGTATAGGACGTATTGCAGCTAGATTTACTAAGTTAAGTTGTTCTGTAAATCCGCAAGCTTGTAATGAAAAGCGTTTTAATATTAAGCATACTAAAATTCCACAAAATGTCGTAGTTATAGGAGCGGGGCCAGCAGGGTTAGAGGCAGCACGTGTTGCTGCAATTGAGGGACATAAGGTTACTCTATTTGAAAAAGAAAAAGTAATTGGGGGCCAGATTGCAGCAGTTTCGACACCTGCTTTTAAGAATAAGTTATGCAGATTAATAGATTGGTATGGTGTTCAGCTTAAGAAATTGAATGTTAAAATTCAACTAGACACAGAAGTTACTGCTGCTGATGAGATATTAGCAAAGTGCGATAAAATCATCGTAGGAACAGGCGCAGTTCCAGCTAATCCTCAAATTCCTGGTATCGACGGTTTAAATATTATTAATTTAATTGAGGTACATAAAAATAAAGAATTATTAAAAGGTGAAAATATTGTTATATGTGGGGGCGGCTTATCAGGCTGTGATAGTGCTTTGGAACTAGCTACTGAATATGGTAAGAAAGTTACGATTATTGAAATGTCAGATTCAGTTGCAAAGGATGCTTTGTTTGCTAATGCAGCATCATTAATACCTATGCTTTATAAATCTGGAGTAAAAATTCATACAAATAGCAAAGTTACATCAATTGATAGTAACGGTGTTTATATAGAAACACATGATGGTTCATCTGAATTTATAAAAGCTGATAGTATGATTAATGCCTTGGGCATGGTAATGAACAATAAACTGGCAGAGGCAATAAAAGCAAAATATTATACAAAAACTAGGTTTATAGGCGATTGTGAAAAAGTTGGGAACGTTGGTACAGCTGTGCGTATGGGATTCTATGCAGCAATTAGTTTGGAATAAGGTAAAACTTGATTCAGGAAGCATATAAGTGTTAGTGTAGCTGGGCATCAGATAAGATGATTAATATTCTAAAATTACTTTTTAGAATATTAATATTAATTATAAAAGGAGAGATACATATGAGAAACATAGCATCTATTTTAGTATCCAATTTTAGGAAATGGGGGATTAATAATGTTTTTGGAGTACCAGGAAGACCTCTTGCTTCTTTGATTATGGAATTGGATAGACAAGATATTAATTTTATTTTAAGTAAACATGAAAGTGGCGCTGGTTATGCAGCAGCAGGTTACTCATTAATTAACAAGAAATTGGGTGTTGCTCTTGTAACTTCTGGACCTGGAGGCACAAACGCATTAACTGCTGCAGGACAGGCTAAAGCTTACCATGTACCAGTACTATTTATTACTGGGCAGCAATCTATGCATAATGTTGGGAAAGCTATAGGACAAGATTCAACAATTTTTGGTACAGATTTAGTTAGGATGTTTGAATCAGTTACTAAATTTAGTGCTAGAGTCGAAAGAGCTGATCAGTTTCAAATATTATTAAAACATGCATTAGAAAAAGCTTATTCAGGTGTCAAAGGGCCAGTTCATTTATCAATACCTCTTGACATACTTGATGAAGAAATAGATGAATTTGAACTTGATTTACCTAACAATATGGATAAACTAATATCCTCGAGATTAGATGAATTTGTTAGTAAACTAAATAATGCTAGAAAACCTGTTATATTGGCAGGCAAAGGAGTACATTCAAGTCTAGCTTACGAAGAAGTTAAAAACATAGCTGAAATTTGGGACATACCAGTTATGACGACTCCAGGAGGAAAAGGAACATTTTTTGAGAACCATCCTTTATCACTTGGCGCATTAGGCTTAGGCGGTACAGATAAATCAAGTGAATATATTAAGAAAGATACAGACTTAATGATAGTCATAGGAAGTAAACTATCTGATATGTCTTTAGTAGGAATATCACCAGACAATTATCCTAAAGAAGTAGTTCATTTAGATTATGATAATACATTCATAGAAAAAGCATTACCAGTTAAAACTCTACCTATTATTGGCGATATCAAAGCTAATCTACAGCTAGTATTAGATAAAGCTAAAGATAAGAGAAGAAAAGAATATACTTTATTAGAAAAGATTTATGAATTTAAAAATAATATTAAAGAAAACAATAAGTATCTTTCATCTGCTCATGCTATGGAAATAATAAGAAAAGTATTACCAGATGATGCTGTCGTTTTTGGCGATGATGGTAGTCATTCTTTTTATGCAATAAGATATTTTAATATCAGAAAACCAGGTACATTCTTTTTTGATGACGTATTTGGAGCTATGGGACATGCCATAGGTTACTCAATTGGAGCACAACTAGCAAACTATAATTCTAGAATTGTTTGCATAACTGGTGATGGATGTACCTTTATGCAGGGAGCTGAAATTTCAACAGCAGCAAATTATAATATTCCAGTTACCTTTATAGTAATAAATAATGGAAGATTAGATATGCCAGAAAAAGCTATGATAAAGTTTTTTGGAAAGACAGTAGGGACCAATTATAATGTACCATTAGATGGTAAAAAATTTGGTGAATCACTTGGTGTAAAATCATATAGATGCTGCAATGAACTTGAATTAAAAGAAGCATTAGAAATTTCAAATTTACATAAGGAAGCAATTCTAATAGAAGTTATGGTTGATCCAAATGAAATACCACCAACTATGAAAAGGGGATAGTAAAATGAATAAAGATTATGAAAACGGAATTAATATGTTAAAACAAATGACAGATGAAAATGGTGAACAGATGATAAATTCTGTAGGAGAGATATTTCCAGACTTTTTGGATAAAATGATTTCTTTTGGATTTGGTCAAATATATGCAAGACCAAATTTGGATTTAAAAACAAGAGAAATTGTAACAATAACTGCCCTTATAACACAAGGCGCATTTGAACAATTAGATTTTCATATAAAAGGTGCTCTTAAAGCTGGATTAAAACAAGAAGAGATCTTAGAAATTATTTTGCAATGTGCAGCATATGTAGGATTCCCTAAAGCTTGTAGCGCATTAGGAATTGCAGGAAAAATTTTCGCTGGAAAGCTCTAAATTGAGGATTGCCTTCCATAGCTTCATGTTTCTACTTTTAGTGTGACAAGTACTAAATTAAATAAGCTCTAGCAGAAAATTTACTCGCGTTTGTTCGCTGATTAAGTTATTATCACACAATCAAAAATTGGAGTTATATACTTGGGAGCGTTTAAATACAACATATTTTTGCGTACTTCTAAGCCATTAATATAAGTACCAAGTTAAACAACTGCTTACTAATAAATTTAAGTGGTCAAATTTCAAATGATTATTTCTTGAAATTAAAAAATGCATATGATATCTGATTAGGATAAACAAAAAGTGTAATAGAAAATTAGTTGAGCTGAGGATTTCTAGTATTTAGAAAGTCTCAGCTTTATTTATTTTATATAAGTTTTTAGGTTTAAGTTGCTTTTATTTGACAAGAAATAGAAAAAGTAAATGAATTTTTAAAGATAGAATATAATTTATTGTGTAATAAGTTATAAATAAATGTAAAGTTGAAGGATTTTGGTATTTGATGTAGAAATTATAGTAATATAAAAGAATATTTAAAAATGGGGTTGAGTTTTTATGGAAATGAAATATTTATTTGAGACTATAATCAAAAATATCAAGCAGTCCTTACTAATTACCGATTCTAATGGAAAGTTAGAATTCTTTAATGCTTCAACTGAAAAAATGTGGAATTATTCTGAGGAAGAGCTTAAAAATATGAATATTAATAATTTATTTTATTTTGAAAGTAGTTATGCAGAAGATAATAAGATACGTCAAATAAGCGATCTATTTCTATTTGAAAATTGGAATGGTGAAATTTATGCTAAAAATAAAGAAAATTCTGTATTTTGTCTAAAGTATCTATATGCCAAATTTTTGAGGAAAATTCAAATGTTAAGAAATATCTTATTATTTCTGAAAATATTGAAGAAAAGGTAAACCTCCTAAGTCAATTGAAACTTAAAGATGAAGAATTGCAAAGGAGCATTAAAAATTTAGAAAATGCTCAATTTATGATGATTGAAGAAGATAAATTGGCAAACTTAGGTCATCTATCTGCTGGAATAGCTCATGAAATTAATAATCCTTTAGGCTTTATCATAAGTAATTTTGGAACTTTAAAAAAATATGTTGAAAAGCTTAATGAGATAATATTGCTATATAAAAGTTTACTGGCTAATTCAAAAGAAGGAATGTGCTTGGTTAAAGATGAAGTGGCAAATGTTGAGAATCTAGAAAGAAAATATAATTTAGATTTTATAATGGATGACATTGATGAGTTATTAAAGGATACAGAAGGTGGAATTGAAAGAGTTCAGAAGATAATAGCCGCAATGAGAAATTTTGCTCATTCATCTGTAGAAAAGAATTTTGAACAATATGATTTAAACTATGGAATAACAAATACTCTGGTTATAGCTAAAAATGAAATTAAATATAACTCTAATATTGAAATTGAACTAGATGAAATACCACAAGTGGAAGCAATTCCTAGTGAAATAAACCAAGTTATATTAAATCTTATTATTAATTCTTCTCACGCTATAAAGGAAAAACAAGAGAAGGCAGATTTAGACTATTTTGGATTATTAAAAATTCATACTTTTAGTGATGATTTATTTGTAAGTTGTGTTATAGAAGATAATGGGACAGGTATACCTAAAGAAAACTTAGATAAAATATTTGAACCTTTTTTTACAACAAAACCTATAGGTAAAGGTACTGGACTTGGTTTAAGTATTGCATATGATATTATAAAAAATACTCATAAGGGAGATTTGATTGTTGACAGTGTTTTAGGAGAAGGTACAAAGATTACTATAAAACTTCCTACTAGACATGAAGAACAGGAAGAGGTGACCCAAAATGAGTAAGTCTATTTTATTTGTAGATGATGAAAAAGCTATTTTAAATTCAATCAGAAGAGAATTTTTTGACAGTCCTTATGACGTATATATTGCAAACGGTGGAAGAGAAGCTTTAGATATTCTTGAAAAAAACCATATTGATCTAATAGTAAGTGATATGAGAATGCCCGAAATGGATGGGTATGAATTATTAAAAAGGGTTAAATTAGTATACCCTGAGGTAACAAGATTAATATTAAGTGGCTTTACAGATGAAAAAACGGTTTTTAAATCTATCTATAATAATTTGGCAAAGCTATTTATAACTAAGCCTTGGAAAAAGGATGATTTTAGAAGGGCTATTGATGAGGTTTTTAAAACTGAGGAATTATTACATAATAATATATCCTTAAATCATATAAAAGAAATGGGCAAGCTTCCGACAATTCCGTCTGTACTACAAGAAATAAACGATGTTGTTGAACATGATGATCACAATATAGATAGGATAGTAAGATTAATTGAGGCTGATATAACTTTAAGTTCTGAAGTCCTAAGAATTATAAATTCAGCCTTTTATGGGATAAAGACAGCTTCAATAAAGACAGCAGTATTAAGCCTTGGGCTGGTAAATTTAAAGGCAATCATGGCTACAGCAGAAGTCTTTAAATCAGAAAATGATTTTTATAATAAAAATGAAATATGGGAGCATTCAAACTTAACTAATAAAATACTAATAGAGCTATATAACAAAGCTTTAGGTAAAAAGATCCCTGATTATTACGGTACAGCAGGTCTTCTTCATGATATAGGAAAAGTAGCTTTCTTTAAGATATATGATAAGGAGTATGATGAGCTTTACAAATTAGCATCTTATAAATCATTAAGTGAAATAAATAGTTTAGAGAAGGAAAAATTTAAAATTGATCATGAAGAATTAGGAGGATATCTATTACAATGGTGGGATATACCTTATGCAGTAGTAGAAAGTGCATTATATCATCATGATCCTATGTCAAGTAGTGAGGTAAATAGAGAGCTGGTATCAATGATTCACATAGCAGATTATTATTCTTGGAAAATAATAAAACCAAGTTATGCACCAAAGCTTTATCTAGAGATTTTGCAAAATTACGGAATAAATGAACAAAGATGCGAACAGATAGTAAAAAACTTATTGGAAAGGAAGAGTTAATATGGACAGATTTAATGTACTTTTTGTAGATGATGAAACTAATATATTAAATTCAATAAAGAGAATAACTATTCAAGAAGATTTTAAATCACTTTTTGCAGCTAGTGGCGAAAAGGCATTAGAACAATTTCAAGAAAATGAAATAGCTGTAATAGTTACAGATATGAGAATGCCGAAGATGAATGGTTTAGAGCTTTTAGAAAAAGTTAAAGAAATATCTCCTAACACTGTTAGAATGGTACTCTCTGGATATGCTCAAATATCTCAGGTAATAGTTACAGTAAATAAAGTAGGCGTTTTTAAGTATATTACAAAGCCATGGAATAATGAAGAGGAATTTCTTCCAGCTATTCATGAAGCTTTAGAGTATTATAAATTAGTAAAGGAAAATGAAATATTTAAAGTTCAAATAGAAGAAAAAAATAAGTTATACAAAAAGATTCTTGATAGTAATAACAATTTAGTAAAGAATAGTCAAAAGGATATTAATTATATTAAAGTGGTTTCAAAAATAATCTTTGATTTAAAAAATAATATGTATGACAATTCAAAGGATGAGTGCTCTAGGCAGAAATATATAAATCAGCTGATAGATAAAGTATATTTTCAATATTTAGAGACTATTCCAAGTATTTCTGAAACCTTCACTTTAAATTCTTTACAGTCCAAGTTTGATGAATTAAAAAGCAGAAATTTACCCATAATTTATGATAATAATAATACTGCTCAAATTAATTATTTAGGTAACAAGAGAGTATTTGAGTTAATATTTAATAATGTTTTAGAAGTTATTACTTGGGATTCGAAAGAAGACGAAATATTATTAAACTTCACACATAAAACTACTTTAAATATCAATTTCTTCATTAGAAATAAGAATAATTTCTTAAAGACTATTAGTAAGACAGAAGCTAAATTAATATTAAATTTCTTAGATAATTTGGGTAAAATGTTTGGAGGTAAGATTACTATAGTTCCTGATAAGTTCTTAATAAACATTAATACAGGTCTAAAAATTGCAGATTAGGAGTTGGGAATTATGAATATTTTAATCGTTGATGATACAAAGTTTAATATAATTACTGCGAAAGAAGTAATTAAAATCAGTGAAATTAAATGCAATATTATAACAGCAGCATCAGGAGAAGAAGCTATTGAAATTATGAATACTCAGAATATAGATATTATACTATTAGATATAGTTATGCCTAAGTTATCTGGAATAGAAACCTTGGAGATTATAAGAAGAAACAATAAGAATGTGATTATTTTGATGTTTACGTCGCTAACAGATAAAAAATACTTAGAAAAGAGTTTTGAATTTGGAGCTAATGACTACATTAATAAGCCAATCGAGCCTATTGAATTCACATCAAGATTAAAATCAGCAATAAAGATGAGGGAATATCAAAATGCTTTGATGGAATCTTATAATAATCTAAAAAATACTAATGCTCAACTTAAGGAGTCAAATGCAAAGCTCAAAACAACACAAATTGAATTAGTAAATAGGGAAAAATTATCTACTATAGGAAGGTTTTCAGCAGGAATTGCTCATGAGATTAATACACCTTTAGGGTATGTTACTTCTAATATATATACAATTCAAAGTTATGCTAAAACTCTAAAAGAATATTTAGATAAATATTTAACTTTTATTAAGGAAAATGAAGAGTGTTTTTTTGATAATAAAGAACTTAAAGAATTAGCTGATTCCAGTAGCAAATTAGAATTTATATTGTCAGACTTTGAACCAGTTATAACTGAGACTAATGAAGGTCTTGAAAAGATAAGCAGCATAATTAAAAATATTATTAGATTTTCTAATGAAGATGCTTATGATAACTTAGAAATGAATAAGATCAGTGAATTAATAGAAGAATCTATGAAAATTTTAAAAATGGAACTTAAAGAATACAAGCTTGATGATTTATTTGACTTAAAACTAGACTTAATTGAGGATGACTATATTAAGTGTAACAGGTTTCAAATTGAACAAGTTATTTTTAATATTATAAAAAACTCTATTTATTATATAGGAATTAAAGATAGAAAAGGCAATATAAATATCAAGACTTATAAGGAAGATGAGTATTTTTGTTTAGAGATAAGTGATGATGGAATCGGTATTGAAGAGGAAAATATAAATAAAATATTTGATCCTTTCTTTACTACAAGGGAACCAGGGGAAGGAACTGGTTTAGGTTTAAGCATTTGTTATGATATTGTTGTAGTCAAACACAAGGGTCATTTGTTAGCCAAAAGTGTATATGGTGAAGGATCAACCATCATCATGAAATTGCCCATTTAATAAAGAGAATTATAGTATTTTGGAGGGCACTGAGGATGAGTATATTTAAAGAAAATAAAGACTTAAAAAAAATACATTTTAATGAAGAATTTGATGATAAGATATTTAATTTAATTCCAAATCCAATGTTTTATAAAGATGTATATGGAAAATATTTGTGGTGTAATACAGCATTTGAAAAAGCAATAGGAGTAAAAAGAAAATTTATAGTGGGGAATACGGATTATGAAATTACAACCAAACAGGTAGCAGATCTATTTGCAAGCTTGGATAATCAAGTGATTAATACTAAGAAAGCTAACAATTATGAGACAACCATTTCTCATGCAGATGGGTTAATGTATGATACTATTGTAAGTCGAACGCCTAATTTGGATGAGAGTAATAAAGTATTAGGGATAATAGGGATAGTTACTGATATTACAGAGCAAAAAAGAATACACAATAAATTAAAAGAAAGTCAGTTAAAAATGAGCAGCCTAATTAAAAATAGACAAGCAGCAGAAAAAAAGTTCTATGAAAAATTATATTTTGAAGAAAGATTACTAGAGATTTCTACACGTTGTGTTCTAGAAAAATTTGATTCGAAAGTTATCAATAAGGCATTAGAAGATATGGGGAAATTAAGCGATGCTGACAGAGTATATATCTTCGTAAATGATTATAAAAAGCAAACTACAAGTAATATTTTTGAATGGTGTGCTGAAGCGATAGAAGCTCAAATAGAATCGCTTCAAGACATACCTTTTGAAGCTATACCATGGTGGATGAATGAAATCACTAATGGTAAGGCTATAAATATTAGAGATATTTCTTTAATGCCAATAGAAGCAGAGAAAGAAAAAGAGATTTTGGAAGCTCAGGATATTAAGGCTATATTAGTACTGCCAATGTATAGTAATAAAAAAGTCATTGGATTTATTGGCTTTGACAGCGTAAAACAAAGCAAAATATGGGAAGAAAGCAATTTATATTTATTAAAGATAAGTTCAGAGATTATTGGGAATGCTTTTGAAAGAGAAGAAAATGAAAAATCACTGATGAGGAGTGAAGAAAAGTATAGAGAACTCTTTAATAATGTTAATAGCTGCATTTTTGTAAATAAGTTTTCAGAAGGCGAAAGTATAGGAGAATTTTTGGAAGTTAATAATTTAGCTTGTGAAAAATTAGGATATACTAAAGATCAGTTTAGAGAACTGTCATTTCTTGATTTGTTAGAAGAAAAAATCAGAAACAACTACATTGACAAAATAAATAGAGCTATTATGAAAAATAGAAATATGATTGAAGTAAATATTAAGACAAAAAGTGGTTTTATTATTCCATTTGAAGTGAATTTACATATATTTAATCTTCAGGAGCAAAAGGTAATTCTTTCAGTTGCAAATGATATTAGTTCAAGGAAACAGGCATATGAAAAAATTAAAGAACTATCTTTGGCGGTTGAAAACAGTCCAAGCAGTGTTGTTATTACTAATATTAAAGGAGAGATAGAGTATATCAATCCTAAGTTTACAGATATGACTGGCTATACTAATGAAGAATTAAAAGGAAAAAATATAAGTATATTAAAATCAGGTTTTCATGAAAAAACTTATTATATAGATTTGTGGAGAAGCGTACTTCTAGGAGATGAGTGGAGAGGTGAATTTTATAATAAACGAAAAGATGGAAGTAATTATTGGGAATATACGAGTATTGCACCACTTAAGAGTGAAGAGGGAGATATTACTCATTTTATATCAGTAAGAGAGGATATTACTTCAAGAAAGCTTATGGAAGAGGAGCTAAAGAAAAATAATAAAGAATTGAAAGAAGCCATAAGCAAACTTAAAATTACTCAAGCTCAATTGATTCAACAAGAAAAGTTGGCAGGAATTGGACAGCTTGCAGCTGGGGTTGCTCACGAAATTAACAATCCTTTAGGTTTTGTATCGAGTAATTTTGAAATGCTGAAAAGTTATACGAAAAATTTGAAAAGTCTAATATATGCATATAAAGAATTAATATTAAAAGCTGAGCAAAAGGATATTGGTTTAATTGAAAGAGAATTAGATAAAATTAAAGAATTGGGAAAATCTAAAAAGATAGACTACATATTAATGGACTTAGATAATCTATTTGATGAGTCAGAAGATGGTATAGAGCGTTTGAGTACAATAGTAAAAGGACTGAAATGGTTCGCGCATGAAGATCAATCAAATCAATTTGAAATGTATGATCTTAATCTTGGAATAAAGAATACTTTAATTATTGCTAGAAATGAAATTAAGTTTATAGCAAATGTGATTGAAGAATATGAGGATATCCCACTAATTCAAGCCAGCAGGCAAAAAATAAATCAGGTTATATTAAATTATCTTAAATTCCGTGTATGCTATTAAGGAAAAAGAGAGCGATGAATTTGGACTTATAGCAATTAAGACATATATGGATGAGAAATATGTGTACTGCGAAATAAAAGATAATGGAATTGGTATAAGAGAAGACGCGCTAAATAAATTATTTGAACCATTCTACACAACTAAACCAGCAGGAAAAGGAACAGGACTTGGACTTAATATTGCCTACGATGTTATTGTAAATATCCATAAAGGAAATATTGAAGGAAAAAATAATCCTGAAGGTGGTGCGTGCTTCATTATAAAAATTCCTAAAAAGCAGGATGTTTAAGTTTATAATTAGTGAAATGTTGCAATTTCAAAAGTAACGCAATTAAATTTGTGTGTAGATTAAAGTATTATAACTTAATCTATGCACAGATTTAAATTTAAAGGTTTAAGAGTGTGTTACGTAAAAAGTTTCAAAAGAGGTGTTTATATGGAGACAGTACTGAAAAGAAAGATAAAAGTTGGAATTAGTGAATGTTGTTTTGGCTCAAAGGTAAGATATAACGGTAAAGGATTTGATTATGTTAAAAATTTTGGCAGAGAAAAAGAACAATTTATATTTTATCCTTTGTGTCCAGAATGCCTTGCTGGGTTAGGAGTTCCAAGAACACCTATAAGTATAAAAGGTGGGAGTGGAGAAGATGTTTTACAAGGAACAGCTAAGATTAAAAATAGAAAAGGCGAAGAGGTTACTGATAAACTCATAAAAGCTTGTGAATTTTCATTAGAATTATTAAAGAGTGAAGGAATTTACATATATATGTACAAAGAAGGTAGTCCAAGCTGTGGCGTATATAGAACAACTTTAAAGGATAAGAGACTTGGTAATCCGCCAGGAATATTTGGCGCTATGTTACTTAATGAAGGATTTTTCTTGGTATGTGCAGATGATTTAGAAAGTCCAATAAAAAGATGGGATATAGTGAGAAGGGTAAACGCATTTACTTGGATAAAAGAAGCAGAAATAGAAAATAAAAATCAACTCTATGAGGTATGGCATACAGTAAAATTTTTATGCCAAGAACTAGATGAAAAAACAGCTAGAAGTTTAGGACATGAATTATCGATTTTAGATAATATTCAAAAAGAAGATATAGAAAAATACAGAAAAAACATGCTAGAGATTATTAGAGAACCATCAACTCTAAAAAAAATAAAAGGATGGCTGTGGAAAAATTATAGTTATTATAGAAAGAATAAGGGTATTGAGCTTGATATAGTGAAAGAACCAACAGATTTAAGATCAAATACAATTTTAGCTGAAGAACTAATTAAGTTAGAAATTAAATTATATGGAGAAGGTTATTCATTTGGATCTAGTCCGATTCTTAACAGAGCTAAAAGATAAGAAATACTGAAAATATATTGTAAAAACTAAATGGTTATAATGTATATTTGTTTTTTTGAATAAGATTAAATTGTTTGATTAAAATAGTGAAATTTAAAATGTGAATATTTACTTCTTTTAGAAAAATATAAGATAATATAGATAAAATTACAATATAATGATATAATTTAAACATAAATTTAATTATTTATATAAAAAATAGGTATAAAAGAAGTATTATTTTGTGATGAATATCAATTAGGAAAAAGTATTCTTAATTTAAGTAAGTATTGCTAAAATCTTTGAGTAAAATTTAATAAATTTTAACGATTAAGAAGTGGGATTAGCTTTATTGATAATTATCAATTGAATAGACTATTTGGGAGGTAATGTAAAAATGAAAGATTATTTAGAAATTGTAGACGTACTTGCAAGGCAAATTTTAGACTCAAGATGTTTTCCTACAGTGGAGGTAGAAATATATTTAGAAGATGGAACTACAGGACGTGCAGCTGTGCCATCAGGAGCTTCAACAGGAATGTACGAAGCAGTGGAATTAAGAGATGGTGATAAAGATAAATTTTTAGGAAAAGGCGTTTTAAATGCAATTAAAAATGTAAATGAAATTATTGCAGAAGAATTAATTGGATGCAATGTATTTGAACAAACTTACATTGATAAAATGCTAATTAAATTAGATGGAACAAACAATAAGAGTAAGCTTGGTGCTAATGCTATATTAGGAGTTTCATTAGCTGTTGCAAATGCAGCTGCAAATTCATTAGATATGCCTTTATATAGATATATCGGTGGAGTTAATTCAAAAGTATTGCCAGTCCCTATGATGAACATATTAAATGGTGGATCACATGCTGATAACTCTGTAGATTTACAAGAATTTATGATCATGCCAGCTGGAGCGCCTACATTTAGTGAAGCACTAAGAATGTGTGCTGAAGTTTATCATACATTAAAGAAAATTTTAAATGATAAAGGTTATGCTACAGGTATTGGCGATGAGGGAGGATTTGCTCCTAACTTAAAATCAAATCAAGAAGCTCTTGATGTAATAATCGAAGCTATAGGAAAAGCTGGATACAAAGCTGGAGAAGAGATCTTTATAGCAATCGATGCAGCTTCATCAGAATATTATAAAGATGGTAAATATGTATTAGAATATGAAGGAAGAACATTAACATCAGCAGAAATGGTTGATTTCTTCGAAGAATGGGTTAATAAGTATCCAATTATTTCAATCGAAGATGGTATGGCAGAAGAAGATTGGGAAGGCTGGAAGCTTATTACTGAAAAATTAGGAAAGAGAGTTCAATTAGTTGGTGATGACTTATTTGTTACTAATACTGAAAGACTTGAAAAAGGTATTAATCTTGGTGTAGCTAACTCAATTCTTATTAAGTTAAATCAAATAGGTACATTAACAGAAACATTAAATGCTATAGAAATGGCAAATAGAGCTGGATATACTGCTGTAGTTTCACATAGATCAGGAGAAACTGAAGATACAACTATAGCTGATTTAGTTGTAGCTGTAAATGCAGGACAAATAAAGACTGGAGCACCAGCAAGATCTGAAAGAGTTGCAAAATATAATCAGTTATTAAGAATTGAAGAAGAATTAGATGATGCTGCTGAATATAGAGGCAAAAAAGCTTTCTTTAACTTAAAATAATATATAGAATAAATAAGAAAGAAGCATAGACTTACAATTTACAA
The DNA here is from genome assembly GCF_002969175.1 of Clostridium sp. MF28. Lineage (NCBI taxonomy): Bacteria > Bacillati > Bacillota > Clostridia > Eubacteriales > Clostridiaceae > Clostridium > Clostridium sp. MF28. The sequence continues at coordinate 383,162 of NZ_CP014331.1, read as the reverse complement.
TTGTAGCTATGCTTTTTTTGTAGAAAATATTATTTGATTGAATTGTAAAATATTTTATAATTATTTCTTCCTTTTTCTTTCGCTTTATATAATGCTATATCAGCATTTTTTATAAGAGTATCATCATCTAAGCCATTTTCGTAAAAAGCAATACCAATACTTGAAGTAGTAAAAAATTCATATTCTCCAATTAACCATTTATCTTGTAGAGCTTTTAAAATTCTTTTAGCAATATTTTCAGCATTCTCTCTTTCGCTAATTAATAATAACGCGCAGAATTCATCCCCTCCAAAACGTGCTAAAATATCATTTTTTCTTAAACATTCCTTTACTCTTTGAGAAAACTGGCATAAAAGCTCATCTCCAATATCATGCCCAAGTGTATCATTTACTATTTTGAATTTATCAATATCCATAAACATAACACAAATATCTTGTCCTAATCTCTCTTTTTCATTTAAGGCCTGAAGTAAATTTGCTTTGAAAAGTCTACGATTTGGTAATCCGGTTAAAGTATCATGATATGCCATATGTTTAAGTTTTTTTTCAAGCAACTTTCTTTTAGTTATGTCTCTAGCAAGCATAAGAACATGAGAAACATTTTTATGTTCATCTAAAACAGCAGAAGCTTTTGCTTCTACCCAAACCCAATTTCCATTAACATGTTTATGACGAAATTCTACAGTTGCAACATTTTTATTTTTAATTAAATCAAAAAACTTTTCTTTAATATTTTCTACTTCATCAAAATAAACAAAATCTAAAATGGATTTGCCAATATAGGTATCAATAGGATATCCTAAAACAAATTCATAAGAAGGAGATACATATTTTATAAACCCATTAGTGTCTATAATGCTAATTAAGTCAGTCATATTATCTGCGATTAATCTATATTTTTCTTCACTCTCTTTTAATGCCTGTTCAGCTAGTTTTCTATCTGTTATATCACGTACAATAGCAATTATATGTGTACATTCACTATTGTTATTTAAGATTGGTGTAACCTTAGTTTCAAAATGTTTAAACTCACTAGAAGAGTAGGGGAATTCTTCTAAATTTGTATACCATTTAACTAAATTATCTTCATAAGTTACGCAAGTTTTTTTATTAATAGCTTCTTTATATTGTTTTGTAATTAAATCGGCCACATTTTTAGGCATTATTTCATAAATAGTTTTTCCGATTGGACTTTCTTTTAAATGTATATATTTTTTAGCTTGTTTATTTATAAACAGATATCTAAAAATGTTCTCATTATCTATCTTAATAAAGAAAACTAAGTCAGATATGCTATTAAAAATCTCCATAAATAGATCAAGATCATTATAAATATTTAAATCTTTATCAAGCATTAATATCACTCCTTTAAGCAACAAGATAATTAGTTTATATTTTAATTATATTTGTAAATCAATATAAAATCCAACAAGAAATATTTATAATAGAACCATATTTTCAAAAAAACAAATAATATACTAAAATTATATTGATAAATAAAGAAAAAGATTAAGAAATTAAGTGAAAAATAAAAGGAAATTGTATATAAATGTAGAATATATATAATTGGGTAATTAACCAGATATATACTAATTAAAATTTAGGAGGAGAGAATTTATGAAAAAATTTGTTTGTTCAGTTTGTGGTTACGTTTATGAAGGAGAAGAAGCACCAGATAAATGTCCGGTGTGTGGAGTAGGAACAGAAAAATTCATTGAACAAAATGGCCAATTATCTTTTGCTGATGAACACATAATTGGAGTTGCTAAAGGTGTAGATAAAGAAGTAATCGATGGATTACAAGCAAACTTTGTTGGAGAATGCACAGAAGTTGGTATGTACCTAGCTATGTCAAGACAAGCTGATAGAGAAGGATACCCAGAAGTTGCAGAAGCTTATAAGAGAATAGCTTTTGAAGAAGCAGAGCATGCTTCAAAATTTGCAGAATTATTAGGTGAAATAGTAGAAGCAGATACAAAAGCTAACTTACAAGCTAGAGTTGATGCAGAACATGGAGCATGTCAAGGTAAGAAAGACTTAGCAACACTTGCTAAGAAATTAAACTTAGATGCCATACACGATACAGTACATGAAATGTGTAAAGATGAGGCAAGACATGGAAAGGCTTTCAAGGGGTTATTGGATAGATATTTTAAATAGAAATAGTTAGTTATAAATTAGACAAACTATAAACAAAGGTACATTTAATTTTTTTGTTATTGAAGATATAAAACATATTTTATTATTAGCAGTTCCACATGTTATAAGAGAAACTCGAGAAGATTATTTAAAAGAAGTTTCAGATATAATTAAAGAGAATTTATAATAAATTATAAATTAGATGGAATTTCATGATTTATTTTATTTTTGAGATTTTGTAATTTACATGATGATAAAATATTATAAAGCAGGAGTGGATAGCTTATGAATCAGAATGATCCTATTATAGAAGTTGTAAATAAAAAATTAATTAGAAATTCTAATTTTGAATTTATTGCTGAATTAAAAGATTTAACTTTATCCGATATTGACTATATTGAGAAATTTTCTAATATTAAAAATATCAAATCAAAGTTTACTTATCAAATTGTAGATAATATTTATATAAAAATTACTTTTCAATATAACAATGAGGTATAGATATGGAATATATTATAAAAATAGTTTTAAGAAAAACTAAAATAAAAGATGAAACTAAAGAAAAGGATAACAATAAATTGAAATAGAAGGTTTAAATTTTTAGAACGTAAATCAAGAATTTAGGCTAAATATAACAAATAAAAAATAGTATTTAATTGATATTTTAACTAATGAACTATAAAAGTTTATTTTTATAGAATAAGTACAATATTGAATACGGATATCATTATTCTTAACGTGTTTAATAGGAAGACCAATAGAGGAGAAGATAGATTAAATTAAGCTGAGACTTTCTTATAATTAGGAAGTCTCAGCTTTTTTATAACTAATATATAAAATTATTAAGTAGATACAAAATCGATGCATCATAAGAAAAATAAATAAAATAAAAGAAATACTTTCTTCTCCCTAAAATTTGATGATTAGTAGATAAGTTTTACGCCTATGAATATAAGCAACTAAACAGATGAATTAAAAATAGTATGACTGACATCTCATACTAATAGTTAAAATGGTGATATTATAAAAAATTAACTATTGGTTAATTTTTATGAATAAAAGATGAAAAGTCTTCAATTGCTCAAATTATGTAGCTTTGATATCATTTAATTATAAAGTTCCGCGGTGAGAATCAAATTTATGTGGATATAGCCGAAATTGAAATATTTCAAATTTTCAATGAGGAACTCAATAATGTTTTATTTAATCAATAAGGACATAATAAATAGAGGAGTTAATTTTATGATTATAAGTGAAGTTATTAGGCATTATAGAAAAAAGGAAAATCTTACTCAAGAGCAGGTTGCTGATTATTTAAATGTAAGTACTCCAGCAGTAAATAAGTGGGAAAATGGAGTTTCATATCCAGATATAACATTGCTGCCACCTCTTGCACGTGTCTTAAAAATAGATGTTAACACTTTATTGACATTTAATGAGGAATTAACAGATACGGAAGTAAAAAAACTTACAAAAGAGGTAGGTGAAACTGCATCAAGAGAGGGAATTAAAAAAGCTTTTGAGAAAGGCAATGATTTGATTAAACAATATCCAGGTTGTGATGAATTAATATTAATGATATCAGAAGTGCTAAGAATATATTTGTTAGGACCTCAAATTGAGGAAAAAGAAAAATATGAAAGAAAAATTATTGCTTGGCTTGAAATTGTAGTAGCTGGTAATAAGGAAAAAACAGCTTCTATGGCAAAATTAGATTTAGCAGCAATTTATAGGGAGAAAAAAGAATATGAAAAAGCTCAGGAAGTATTAGATAAAATTCCAGAAGTAGACGTAGATAAAAAAATTCAACAAGCAATATTATTTGAAAGTATGGATAAAATAGATGAGGCTTATGGTATTTATGAAGATAAGTTAAGAAAAAATGGTGACGAAACATTTGCTGTATTATCTCTTATAATAAGGCTATTGTATAAGGAAAGGAAATTTAGAGAGGCAGCAGAATACATAGATCGTGCTAAAAAGATTGCTGAGGTATTTGATTTAGGAGCGTACCATAAATATGAATTAGATTTATCTTTGGCAATAGAAAAAAAAGATAAAGAAAAAACTATAGAGATGGTTATAAATATGGTAAATGAAGCAAGTACAATGGATGACTCTATTAAATCAAAATTATATAAGCATATGAAATTTGATGTGACTAATAATTGGACCAAAGATAAATATAAAGATTTAGTAAAAAGGGTATTAAGAAAAAGAAAGAATATTGATTTTGTTAAAGATGATCCAAGAATAAAGTCTCTGTTGGAATAAACAATATTAAGTCTATTTTATTTTAAGATTAGAAATAAAATAGATTTAATATTTATCTAAGTGATTTTTAATTTTGCATAAATTTAAGGATATTGCAGCATACATAATATAAAGTCAAAAAGAATTGTAAAAACAATCTTATTAAAGGAGATTTAAATTTGGGACTAAAAGACAGAGCGAGAAAATTAAAATCAGATATACCTGCCGTATATATATCATTAAGAAAGAAGGAAACACCAGTAATTGCAAAAGTTTTTGCTATGATTACAATTATATATGCGTTATCACCAATTGATCTTATACCTGATTTTATACCAGTTATAGGTTTGCTAGATGATATAATTTTACTTCCAATACTTATTGCAATAACAATAAAATTTATACCAGAAGAAGTACTTAGCAAATGTAAAATTGAAGCAGAAAACTTATGGATTAGCGGAAAACCTAAAAGGTGGTATTTTGCCATACCGATTTTATTAGTATGGATAGCGTTAATATTTCTAACATTAAAACTTCTTTAAATGAAACCTTATTAAAAATAAATGAATGTTCAATGTTTCAATTAAATATTCTTTTAAAGAAACATTGTTTTAAATAAAACTTTTTTACAATTTAAAATGTAAATTATCCAGCCATGTTTAGTAATAGAAAAGAGTTTAGAAATTTAGTATTTAACTTTTTGATGTAAATTACAAGAATATTTGGTGGTTAAGATGATATTCCTATATTATAATATTAGGTTAATTAAACCCCAATATGCATAAATCGATATGCCACATTATTCATAATGAGTTTTGTGGCATTTTTTGCAATGCTAATAATATTTTTGCCTTTGGATCAATTTCTATTGAAAAACAAAATTTTCCAAAAAGAAAAATATAAAGTAAAACATATAGCTAATATAGTTACAAAACACGAAAACTACAAATGTGAAGTTAGCCCATTGATATTTGATACATTAATTGATAGGATTTTTATCAAAACTACTGACAAGATAGTGAAAAACCTACATCTAAGAGATAAAGATTTTTGGGTTAATGATAATTGTAATGGCTGCAGATTATGTGAAAAAATTTGCCCTGTTAATAACATACAATTTAATATTAATAAGCCAGTATGGAAACATAATTGCGAGCAGTGTGCAGCTTGTATTCAATACTGTCCAAAAGAAGCAATTCAATGGAAAACGAAAACTAAGAAAAGAAGAAGATATAGAAATCCTAATATAAGTATTAATGAACTTATATGGTGTTAGTATTAAGATTTATTTATAATATGACAGCATGTTGTCATATTTAGCAATTTATAATGATTATGGAGGTGTTGATTTTGAAATATGAATGGAGAAAAGAGGAAAAAGAGATCTATCTGCCAAGAGAAAAACCAGCTTTAGTTAAAATTCCTAAAGCAAAATATTTCTGTATTAAGGGAAAAGGGAATCCGAATAATGGGGATTTTTCTAATAGAATTGCTGTATTATACTCTCTTGCTTATGCAGTAAGAATGATGCCTAAAAGTGGTTTTATACCTAATGGATATTTTGAATATACTGTTTATCCGTTAGAAGGATTATGGGATATGACTGAAGGTGGCAAGAGTGGTGATGTATTTAATAAAGATGAACTGATATATACAATAATGATAAAACAACCATATTTTGTAAACGAAGAAGTAACAGAGAAAGCCTTTGAAATTGTTAATAAGAAGAAGCCAGATAAATTATTAGAAGAAGTTTATTTTGATGAAATAGAAGATGGATTATCAGTTCAAATGCTACACATAGGTTCTTATGATGCTGAACCAGAAACTTTTAGTAAGATGAAAGACTATATTAACGAAAATAATTTGAAGATTAGAAGCTTAGTTCATAGAGAAATATATTTATCAGACGCTAGAAAAGTTGAAAGAGATAAATTAAAAACAGTATTAAGATATACGGTAACTAAATAATAAACTTAAATTTGTACAAGAGGTAAAATCAATAATTATTTATACAATAAAGGAGAAATACTATGGCATATAAATTGAAAGATATAACAATAAGAACAAATAATTCTGATGAGGGAATAAAAATGATTGATGAACTATGGGGGGATATTGTAAGTGGTAAATTACCTCTTCTTTTTGATAGTGAACATATACTTCAAAAAGATGCTTCTCCAATTTCAAAATATAGCAACTATTCTAGTGATGAAAGAGGGGATTATGACCTTACAATAATGAATGTAACACCTGATTTTTTTGAGAAAATGGAAATGAAAGTGAGAACAGGCCTATATAAAAAATATGATGAAAGAGATGAGGATGGGAAAATAGATGTGTGTGCAAAAAAAGCATGGGAAAAGGTATGGAGTGAGCAAAAATTAGGAGATATAAAGAGGGCATTTTCGGAGGATTATGAAATCACTGTTCCTAGTGAATACGCAAAAGATGGAAATGCACATTGTTATTTATATATTTCTGTTCAGTAAAATAAAAAATAAGTTGAAATACATTTTAAAGCATTATATTATGAATTCAGGCACCGGTGTACATTATTAATAAAGAAGGTAAAGTATGGACATTAATATTGAAATGATACCAGAATATGAAATTGCTTATATAAGGAAAGTAGGTCCTTATGGTTTAGAAAATGTGCAAGTAATGGAAAAATTGAAAAGCTGGGCTGAAGAAAATAGCTTATTTAATGAAAGGTCAATAATCCTAGGAATAACTCAAGATAATCCTGAGATTACAGAACCTGCAGATTGCCGCTATGATGCATGTCTAGTTGTTTCTGATGAATTTGATTTTGAAAGTAAGAATATTAACATTGGAAAAACTATTGGTGGAAAATATTGTGTGTTTAAAATAAATCATACAGTAGATGCTATACAAAAAGCATGGCTTGAAATATTTTCGGAGTTATCAAAAAGAAATTATAAAATTGATGATAAAAGAAAGATTATTGAACGTTATACCATGCAAATGATAAGTAACCATTATTGCGAGATTTGTGTGCCTATATTATAAAAAAATATTCAGTGAATAAGCAGTTTATAAAGTTAGAAAATGCTGTATATAATATACATCTATCTGTAGTCAATAATGAAATACTTACCTAATATGCTATAATTAGTTTATTAAAATTTTATTTTGCATATAAAGGGGGATTAATTATGATAGTAAAAAGTGTAACAATTTATGTAAAACAAGGTCACATAGAAGAGTTTATTAAAGCAACTAAGGAAAATAAAAATAATTCATTGAAAGAAAAAGGAATTATATGCTTTGATTTTTTTCAATGCAAAGATGATTCAACTAGGTTTTTACTTTACGAAGGCTATAAATCAGAAGACGATGTGAACAAACATATGGAAACCGAACACTTTAAAAAATGGATAAATACAGTTGAACAGTTGTTTTCAGCTCCGAGAGATAAAGCTACATACATTCCTGTTCCTTAAATAGTAGAAACGTTAAATGTAGAATGGTTACTCTATTTTGTATTAATATATAAAAAATTTATATTAAATATAATCCTAGACGGTGAGAATAAGTAATAATAAATTAAGCTAAGGTTTTCTTAAATTTAGAGAATCTTAGCTTTAAATATGTTACCTCAAATATCAATAGAATTCAAATCTATTTCAATATTATCATAAATATTAAACTGATTCTTATAACTAAAATAATATCATTAAAAATGCTTTTGTAATCATTTCATATACATATCCTTCTTAAAATTATAGGGTTTTATCACATAATATGGTAAAATTGAAATGTTTAATAAGAATTATAATTAAAGAAAGGAGAAAATATGACCGAAATTATAGTGATTTTTGCATTAACACTAATAACGCTTAGCGCCATATTCTTGGATATCACGAAAAAATTTAATTTGCTACATAAGATTTTAATGTATATATATTTTATATTTGCGCCACATATTGTTGCGTTAGGATATTTTTTAATCCAACATAGCAAATTTGGACAAGATAATGCTATATACAGATGGACTATTTTAACGGAGATAATTATTTTTATTCTATATATTTTTATAAAAATAAACATAATTCCAAATAATAAAAAGCAAATAGTAAACTTTAGATTAAGAATAATGTTAGGCGGAAGATGTCTTGTTTTATATGGATTATATACAGCATTTGTTCAAATTATTATATATTTAATAGGAAATACAATAATGCAAAGATTAGCAATTCCAGAACATATATTAGTAATTGATAGTATTATTGTTATGTTAAACATTATTATTTTAATTATCAATGGAATGCTAAGAATTTTATGTACTTCAAGAAGATTAAATATTGTAAAAAGACTTATAGTAGGCTTTTGGAGTCTTATTCCAATCGTAAATATTTTTGTGATGTTATATGCTTGTCACATTGCAGCAATAGAATATGATCATGAGTGTTATAAAGTAATTAATCATGAAGCGCGTGTTGATTCAGAAGTATGTAAAACAAAATATCCTCTTGTATTAGTTCATGGTGTAGGTTTTAGAGATTTAAAATATATTAATTACTGGGGCAGGATACCTAAAGAGTTAATTCGTAATGGAGCCACAGTTTATTATGGAAATCAGGAAGCTTGGGGAACAGTTGAGTATAATGCAGAAGATATAAAAAATAAAATATTAGGTATATTGAAAGAAACAGGATGTGAAAAGGTAAATATTATTGCACACTCAAAAGGTGGACTAGATTCACGTTATATGATTAGCAAATTAAAAATGGGAGATTACGTTGCATCATTAACTATGATATCATCTCCACACAGAGGATGTAAGTTTGTTGATCTTGCTTGCAAAATTCCTGATAGAATTTATAAATCCATTGCAAGATTTTTTGATAAGCGTTATAGATTTATAGGTGATAAGAATCCTGACTTTTATACTGCAAGCAGACAGTTTTCAACGTATCATAGTAAAAAATTCAATGAAGAGGTAAAAGACGTAGATGGGGTGTATTATCAAAGTTACACATCTGTAGTTAGAAATATATTTAGTGATTATGTTGTTGTAATACCATATATTTTAGTAAAGTTAACAGAAGGTGAAAATGATGGTCTGGTATCTATTGAATCTGCTAAATGGGGAGAATTTAAAGGGGTATTGAGAAATAAACGAAGGCGTGGAATCTCTCATGGAGATATTATAGATCTAAGAAGAGATGACTATAAAGACTTTGATGTAATAGAAAAATATGTGGAAATTGTATCAGATCTTAAAAATAAGGGTTTTTAGGTAGTATTATAAAATTTATATGAAGCATTATAGCTTATAAATAAAGGATTAAAAATACTAAGGCAGGTTTAATTAACTTCGCTTAATATTTTTAATCCTTTATATTTTAAACATTTTTATTTTATCGCCTAAAACCAATATTTATTACTTCTTAAACGTGTCATTTTACAAGTATATTCTGATTCAAACTTTAAAATTTTGTATTATTAAAAAAATCTAAAAGCAGCAAATACTAATAATATTATTATAACTGGAATAGACAAAATAGATGCCATTATACGTCTACCAATTTTACTTCCAAAATTAATAGTGCTTCCTATACCATTTCTCTTATCAACAGATTCAGATGGATTATCTGGATTATAGTAGAAAACTCCAAGTTTCCAATGTCTAGGGTCATCATCTTTATTCACTAGAAATACATCTCCTTATATTTATATACAAATAGTTAATTTTATATTTTTTTAATTATATACCTTTAATTGTAAATATTCAAATGTCTAATGTATCTACATATAAATTTTGAATATTGATTTTGAAAACAGGATGCAAAGCTAAAAATATACTAATTTCATAGTGTATTTACCAAAAAGACTCTGTAGAGATTATTCTATAACTAATAATACTGTACAAGGTTTTAAAATTTTGATGAACAATTATTAATAGTCAAAAATGAGAGTATAGCACCAATACTAGGCGTTACTGTGAAATATAAGTATTCCGTATACTCTCATTATTTCTAATTCATTATTAAAATAAGTAATCGTTCTAAATCAAATATTCTGCTCGTATTAAACATTTCCTCAAGGTCATAAAGGGTTTTTTCTGAATTTTCAACTTCCTTAGAATACATATGCATTATGTCTATTTGATCATTTATATCAAAGTTATAATTATTATCAATCCAGCGTACTACATTTAACTCTTTAATAATGAGATAACTCATGACAGCTAGTGTAACTTTAGAGCATAATTCTTCATCAAAAATAGCTTTCATAAAATATTGGAATATAAAATATACCATTAAGTGTTCATATTCATAGGTTCTAGTTTTATAATATTCATTAAAAGCATCATATTGTTTTTTATAAAAAGTAACATTGTCTATTTTATAAAAACAGTCAATAGCATGATCTAGTATTTGTGGCCAGTTATCATTAATAGGATTGAGATTTTTATACACATTCATACATTTAAGCATATTTTTATACTTATAAGATTGTTTTGCTTTATACTTATCAAACTTATTAAGAAGCTCTTTCTTATAAGATCCGCTAGAATATCTATTTACTATATTTTTAATTTTTGATAGTTCATTTTTATTTATTTCTTCTTGAATATCATGAGCAAAATTAATTACTAATGCAATCCTATGATTTAAATCTATAGATCGGTCTTGTAGAATATCTAAGGCCATTTTCCTAGCTGATATTAGCTGCATGGAAATATCAAAATTTATATCATCATATGGGTTTTCCTCTTCATAATCGTCTGAAACTTCAAAAGTAATTGGCTTAGGACCTTGAAGAATTAATCTTGCAGCCTCAGGGCAGGACAAAGATACCCCCATCTCACGTAAATTACTATATTCCTCTATTAACCTTGGGTATGTCTTGCATGTATAACATAAGCTTTTTTCTCCAAGTTCAGTATAGATATCACAAAGGTTATTTTTATTTAAAAACGGGCAGTTATTATTTTGTAATACAAAACCAGGCTCTCCATCTTCATATAATATTAAATTTGATCTTAATCTTTCACCAAATTCACCACTTACATTGTTATAATTCTTATATGTTTCATCATCAATTATAATTTCCCACCCAGCACAACAAGTATCAGTACATTTTGAAGCGATGCATTTAAAATCTTTATAATAATGGGGTACTATTGTTTTCATGTAAATTACCTCTTATGTTTATTAATTAGGGCATATAGAAGAAAATAGACACATATAAAAAGAGTAGCTATGATACAATACGGAACTTTTCTGATATAAGAACATCCCATAGTGTCATTGACTTGTTATTTACTTGAATATGCCCGAGTTCCATTATAATATACCACTTAATTGAGTATTGAGAAAAGTATTTTAATGAGAGAACAATGTTTTGTGGAATAATACTTGTTTGATTATATGGATAATTTTTTAACTGCAAAGAATAAAAGGATAAATGAAATTACTTTTGATTTTCATAAAATGTCCCTTAGAGATAAAATAGTGGAGAGGGCAGTATTTTTGAATAATGATTGATATTTAGAGAAGTATTGTATTGTGGGTTAGCTACATATTAGGAAAATTATTGCATTTTTATACGCAAAAGGTCTCCTTTTATCTAGCAGATTATTTTTATATAATAATAATATAAGAAATAGGAGAGTGGAGTTCAGATGAGATTTAGTCAGATAATGAGTGACTTCATAGACAATGAAGATTACTGTTCAATTGAATATTTTATTCATAAATACAAAGTATCTAAAAGAACAATTCAAAGTGACATTTCATATCTCATGAGAATTTCGACAAGCAAAGGATTTGAAATACATACAAAAAGGGGAGTGGGGTATTTATTAGAGGTTAAAGACGATGAATTATTCGAGAAATTTCTTAAAACTTTAGATGAAAACATTGTTTTTAAGATAAAAGAAAGACCATCTCAAATACTGGCATTTTTATCAGTCCAAAATGAATACATTTCAATGGATAAAGTTGCAGACACTTTTCAAGTTTCTAAAACACTGATCAAGCATGATGTTAAAGAGGTAGAGGAACTAGCTAAAGGTTATCATCTGGCTTTGGAAAAAAAGAGCCATCATGGAATAAGAATAGTTTCTTCAGATAGAAATCTTAAAAAATACTTATGCCAGGAATATCAAACTAAAAACGTATTTGTTAGAATGGCAGTTGACGGTGTTGTAATGGACTTTTCACATGTTGAGTCCCAATTGATAAGACAGATGAACAAAGAAAAATTAAATATTAATTATAATGAGCTATTAAATATGATAGTTTATCTAAAGTCCATGATATATATTTCACTAAAAGGAAATAAACAACCTGTCCAAGATTATGAATTTCATGAATCTAATCCTATTGAAAAAATTGTTGAATCATTAATTCATACAATGGAAAAGAAATATAAGGTATGCTTTGATAAGGATAGCGTTGAAGAATTGATAGAAGTTATGCAGAAAAATATCCATAGGAAAGATACCTATGTTTCCTTCACTGACAATTTGATTGATGATATAGAAGTTTTTTTAAAAAAAACAGATGAAACTTATGATACTCATTTTTTTGAAGATCAGGACTTGAAACGGCTTTTACTTTCGCATATGTCTCTATTAGTAGATAGGCTTCACAATAAAATTTCATATAAAAATGCTCTGGCAAATGAGCTAAGTATCACATATCCCATGATATTTAATATAGCAATACAATTTTGTGATATTCTCCATGAAAAGTATAATGTAGAATTTACCTTTGATGAAATAGGTTTTGTAGCTATGCATTTTGCAGCACATATGGTAAAGGAGAAACAGCTAAAGCTTCAATCTTACAATAAAATCTGTGTAGTATGCTCTTCTGGCGGTGGAAGCGCATATATGATTAAAATGCAGCTTGAATCCGTATTCCCAAAGGCAGAAGTCAAAACTTTCTCTTTTTTGCAGCAGGATGAGATGATCAGCTATAAACCCGATATTATTTTTACAGTTATACCAATATCTTATGATGCCCACATACCTATCATTTATATAAAAGAGCTTTTGGATGACAAAGATCTATATAGAATTAGGCAGATTCTCGAGTGCGATGATTATGATCCATATACATTGATTAATGAAAATCCAATATACTATTCATATTTCTCAAAGGAATTTTTCAATATAACAGAAGAAGATAACTATGAAAATCTCATTAGAAAGATGGCAGAAGATCTTGAAAAGAAAGGATATGGCAAGGAAGGATATGCAGACTTAGTTATGGAAAGGGAGGCATTCATAAGTACCATTTATTTAAATGGCGTATGCATACCTCATCCTATTGAAACAGATGCCTTAAGAAATGTAATATCAGTCAGTATATTAAAAAAGCCCTTTATATGGCTGGAAAAAGAAGTAAGGATTATTTTTATGATTTGTTTAAAAAAGGAACAGGTAGAGGTCTATAAAGACATTACTAAAAAGTTATATCAGCTTATGCGGGAGCCAAAATACTTAGAAAGAGTTATTCGTGTTAAATCTTTTGAAGAGCTTATGGCAGTGATGAAAGAGATGGGAGGTGTTAATTATGAATGATATTTTATTGAAAGCACTAAGTGATGCGGACAGTATAGCTTCAAATGAAAATGAAGTCAGAGAGATTTTATACAAGGAACTTGCAAAATATAGTGATGAGGTTTTTTGTGATAATATTGGAAGCATTATATTTCATAAAAAAGGGAAAGGTGAGAATCCACTGAAAATTATGTTCTGCGCCCATATGGATGAAGTGGGCTTTATGGTTCGCAGTATTTCTGATATCGGGTTTATTTATCTTATAGCTGTCGGCGGGGTGCAGGATAAAAGCAAAGAAATGCAGTTAGTTAGATTAACAACCTTTACTGGTAAAAAAATAGAGGGACTGTTAAATGTTACAAAAGATAGTGAAGGAAATATAAAAGATATGTACGTTGACATTGGATGTGACACTTTTGATGAGGTTAAATCATTGGGAGTAGAAATAGGCAATATGGTTTGCTTCGCAAGTGAAGCAAGACAATTATCAAATGAAAATGTTTATATGGGAAAAGCAATGGATGACAGGGCGGGCTGCTATGTTATTGCCGAGGCCATGAAGAGTATGAAAGATGACTTGGAAAATGATATTTATTTCGTTGGGACAAGCAGCGAGGAAGTCGGAACTAGGGGAGGGAAAACTTCAGCTTATATAATCAATCCAGACATAGTTTTTGCTTTAGATGTAGCAAATAATCCTGAATTAACAAAAAATAATACAAATCATCGTCTTATTGGTAAGGGACCAATGATTGTGCATTATGATAAGACAATGGCTCCTAATATAAAGCTTCTAAGGTATATCATGAATATGGCGGATGAAAAAGGAATTCCATATCAATGCGATATGTTTAGCGGGGGAGGAACTGATGCTGGAAATGCACATTTAGATCGAGGAGGAAAACTATCATTGGTCTTAGGAATATCACTACGATATTGCCATGGTGCATATTCTTTTGTCCATAGTGATGATTTGGAAAATTTAATTAAACTTGTATATGAGATATGTTATCGTTTAAAACGTAAAGATTACGAAAAATTTATAGATTTTTTAGGAGGATATGAAAATGACTGAAGTAGAACAAAGCATTATTATGGAGATGATTTCTTCCGCTGGTGAAAGTAAGGTGAAATCTTTTGAAGCATTAAAAAAGGTAAAGACGAAAGAGTATGATGAGGCTCGTAAATTATTAAATGAAGCCAGAGAGGCAGATTTGGCTGCTCATCAAATTCAAACAAAGATTATAACTGCTGAATTGTCAAATAGCGAAAATAAACCTGAAGTTGGGTTATTAATGGTACATGCACAAGACCATTACATGACAGCTCAATTAGCTAGAGATCTAATTGAGGCGTTAATAAATATATTTGAAGAAAGGGAGGAAAAGTAAAATGAAGATTGTATTATGTTGCGCAGGAGGCTTTTCAACGACTATGCTTATGGACAGTATGAAAAATACTATTAAAAAAAGTGAAAAACTTAAAGAGGAGGATTTTAAATTCATTGCAATCCCTGTAGATATTCTTGAAAGTGAAGTAGAAGGTTGTGATGCGGTTGTTGTAGGACCACAAATTGCACATAAGCTTGATTATATTAAATCAATTATTGATCCACATGAGATTCCTTATGTCGTTGTTGATAAGGAGACTTATGGCAAAATGGATGGAGCAACAGTATTAAAAAAAGTTCTTATAGAACGTAAAAAAGCTGATATGAAAAAAATAAAGTAAGGAGGCTTTAAAAATGTTTGATAAATTTGAAGCTTTTATGAGCAAGTACTTAGCGCCACTTGCTAACAAGATGGATAAAGAAATTCATTTAAGTGCCATTAAAAAAGCCATGGTAGCTTTAATGCCTTTGTTAATTATTGGTAGTTTTTGTTTGATTCCAGAAGCCATCCCTAATATGATTGGTGAGAATAATCCAATATCTCAATGGATATTAGCTAATCTTGATATTATTTATATTCCTTACAACGTAGGTATGGCATTGATGGCCTTATACGCTACAGCTTTTATGGCCTATCATCTTGCCAATTCCTACAAGCTGGATGTACCAGGGTGTATCAGTATGGCGGTTATTTCTTTCCTTATGATGACTGTTGATTATACAAAAGATGGCGGAATTATAACTAAATATTTAGGACCAAAAGGTCTGTTTGCAGCAATGTTTGCAGCAATTATTGCAGTGGAATTATATCGCTGGTGTAAAAAGAAGAAATTCACAATTAAAATGCCTGATTCAGTACCAGATTTTGTTTCAAGATCTTTTGAAATGATTCCAATATCAATTATTATTATTGGTTTCTTCTTAATTATACGTATTGTGTGTGTTAATGTGTTTAATATTATGCCGCCATTGATTTTTACAAGCATATTTGCACCATTAGTAGGGTCTATGGACAATCCGTTGTCTTATACATTCTTAAAGATGTTGCAATGTTTATTATTTTTCTTTGGAATTCATCCTTCTGTATTGAGTCCAATAACAACTCCAATTTCTACTCAGTTCCTAGCAGAAAATATAGCTAACTATAAAGCTGGATTAGCCATGACTCATTTCTTCGCCCCAGGTCCAGAGTCTGCATTTGGTAACTTTACAGGAACAGGTATAACATTTGGTCTAGTATTCTGGTGCTTATTATCTAAATCAAAGGCCTTAAAGCAGATAGGACGTGTTGCATTAATTCCTGCGTTATTTGGAATAAACGAACCAATACTATTTGGTGCTCCAATTGTATTAAATCCTATATTTTTTATTCCATACGTTATTTGCGGTGGAATTATAGGAACTATCCCTGGTTGGATGATGAAATTTGGAATGTTAAGCTGTTCATTCTTTACACCTCCTTATGTGGGTGTTTTCTTAGAGGGATATCTTACTAATATGGATCCAATGTCCATTGTTGCAAATGGAATTCAATTAGTCCTATCACTTGTTGTATGGTATCCATTTTTTAAGATATACGAAAAACGTTATCAACAAAAGGAAAATGATAAGAATAACATGTCTAAAGAGGATGAAGAAATCTTAAAGGATCTTGACTTGGACTTTTAAAAAGAAGGAGCTGTAGCACAAAGAATAAGGCACAATCAAAAAAATAACAAGTCAATTTGCTAGCCTATTTTCCATCATACTGCGTCGTCAAATTGCCCTAATAGGCCTGCTATGAGACCAATTTATATCCTTGTCTGATGAAAAATATTCACAGCAACTTTAGACTTGTTATTTATTTTCATGTGCCTAAAATCACGATATATTGGATTAGATTTTTAAATCTTAAGACAACATATTATAGTTAAATTTCTTAATGTGACAGCTCCTAGTTTTTAAGGATGGTGATAATATGGCTAAAAGGATAGAAAAAATACACGAGTTCATGAATGATAATAATATTGACGCTCTGCTTATTAAAAGCAAAACTATGAAAAAATGGTTATCGACTATGACAGGCAGCGGATGCAATGTCTTAATCACTAAAAATAAAGGGTTCCTTATATTAGATGGGAGATATTTGACTGAGGCTAAAGAAAAAGAACATGATCTTGAAATCATTCTTCACTCATCTCATGGAATGGGATGTAATTACCTATCGGCAGCTCAAGATATATTGAAGAAAGAAGATTGCCACAATTTAGGGGTTGAAGCTTCTCAGATGTTAGTTAAAGAATACAGAGATGTTGAAAAGATTGGTGTTCCGATTATTCTGCTAGATGAAGAAATAGACAATTTACGTATTGTTAAACAGCAGGAAGAAATAGATATCATGCAAGAGGCAGTTGATATAACAGACGATATTTATAAAAAAGTGCTCGCAAATATTCATGTAGGAATGACAGAGTATGAAATAAGCGCTTTAGTCCAATATTATTCAATTGCACAAGGAGCGCAGCAAATGTCTTTTGATACAATTGTAGCAACTGGGGAGAGAACTGCTTTTCCACATGGCAGGCCAACGGGTCGCAGAGTCAAGGCTCATGAACCCATTATGATTGATTTTGGAATCCAATATAAAAATTATCAGTCAGATATGACGCGCATGTGCTTTCTAGGAGAGCCTGAATCTAAGATTAAAGAAATTTACGATATAGTTTTGAAAGCACAGCTGGTAGGATTGAACGCTATTAATGCGGGAGTTATTGCAAGTGATGTGGATAAGGCTGCCAGGGATGTTACTACGAAAAATGGATATGGGCAGTATTTCAATCATGGCCTGGGTCACGGACTTGGAATCGGTGATGGCTGTGAATTGCCAATTTTGAATTCTACAAGTAAGACCATTTTAAAGGAACATATGATGATGTCCTGTGAGCCTGGAATCTATGTACCGAATATCGGGGGCGTTCGTATTGAAGATGATGTGGTTATCATTGATGGCAGAGGTGTTCCACTAAATAAAACTACAAAGGATTATATAATTTTGGAGGTGAAATAAATGAAATATAATTTTGATGAGGTTCATAATCGCTTGGGAACTTATTCTACACAATGGGATTATATTGAAGATCGCTTTCATAAGAAAGATTTAATACCATTTTCAATTTCAGATACCGATTTTATTATTCCAAAACCAATTACTGAAAAAATTCTTCAAGTTGCCAGCCATCAGATATATGGATATACCAGGTGGAATCATCATGATTTCAAATCTTCTATTACAGAGCATTATAAGAGAAGATTTAATACATGCATTGAAGAAGATTGGATTTTATATAGTACAAGCGTTATGTATTCAGTATCATTACTAATCAGGCTGTTAAGTTGCCCAAAAGATAAGATTTTGACATTTAATCCTATGTATGATTCATTTTTTACAGTTATAGAGGATAATGATCGCATATTGGTATCAAATGATTTAATTCATAAAGATGGTTCATTTGAAATTGATTTTGATCTATTTGAGAAACAGGTTCAGGACTGCAGAATATTCCTTTTATGCTCTCCACATAATCCTACAGGTATGATATGGTCACAAGATGATATGAAACGCATGGTATCATTGTGTAAAAAATATAATACAAAGATAATTTCGGATGAGATACATATGGATATACAGGTTGGGGAAAAGAAACAAATACCACTTTTATCCTATACCCATGATTATGATGAGTTATATACAGCATCTTCTTCCAGTAAAATATTTAATACCCCTGGTTTGATTGGTTCATATGTGATGATACCAAATGAGACGGTGAAAAATGATTTTTTATATCATACTAGGAAGAGAGATTTTTTGAATTCTGCAAGTATATTTGGAATGTATGCCACAATGGTAGGGTATATGCAATGCGATGATTATATCGATGAGTTAAATGACTATATTCGTGGTAATATGAAGCTGGTGGAGGACTTTATTAAGAGTGCGCTGCCAGACTTCAAATTTAAAAAGCCAGATGCCACTTATTTGGCATGGATAGACGGAAGGGGAGTTCCATTCACATCTGAACAGATTCAGGATGCGCTAGTAAATGTGGGTGGAGTTGCTATTATGAAGGGCGAAACCTATGGGAAGAATGGTGCAAAATATTTGAGGATGAATTTAGGATGTAGTCGCTCAAAGGTTGAAGAGGGGGTAAAGCGATTTAAAAAAGCCATGGATTATTTGTATTCAAAATAGGAGGAATATTTTATGCATAAATCATGGGAAAAAGTGACATCATGGATAGATAAGAAGCCGTCGAATGTGAGCATATCAAAACGGCTACTGGCTTACATCATAGATTGGTGTCTGGGAGGAATTATTACAGGATTCCCTGCAGTTTTAATTTATAGTGCGGTGACAAAGAAAGGAGATATGTTTAGCAATCTCTATGTGTTTGCGAGTCTGGGATATTCAAACGGATGGGCATATTTAGCTGGTGGCTATAAATGTCAAGCTAGAAATGTAACTTTTTGATCATTTAAGAATGTGGTTTTTTAATCTTCTTCTTGTTTAAAATGATCTTTTAGTCTATATGATTTTCCATTGATTGTAACAACATGGGCGTGATGTAAAATTCTATCTAAGATAGCACTAGCTATAACAGGATCATAAAAAATATCATCCCAAGAGTTAAAATTTATGTTGGTAGTTAAGATAGTGCTTTTTTTCTCATACCTCATATCAATTAATTGGAAAAACAGTTTCGAATCTTCTTTATCTATAGGTAAATACCCCAATTCATCAATAATAAGAAGTTTATACTTACTAAAATGCTTAAGTCTAGCATCTAACCTATTCTCTAAATTTGCTCGTTTTAGCTGCTGCAGCAAATCATTACACTTAATGAAATATGTACTGTACCGGCGCTTCGCAGCCGCGATTCCTATAGATGTCGCAAGATGTGTTTTCCCAACTCCGCTAGAACCTAAAAATACAATATTTTCTTGTGATTCTAAAAAACGCAGTGTTAAAAAATCCAATATTTGATCTTTATTAATTCCAGGTTGAAAATTAAAGTCAAAATCTTTAATTTCCTTTTGATGTGGAAAAGCCCCAACCTTAACCATTGATTTAATCATATTGGCTTCTTTACAGTCGATCTCGTGAGCTGTAAGCTTAATTAAAGCATCAACAAAAGATAGATTGTTTTTTGTTGTAAAATCAATAACTTCGTCCAAATGAGTAATCATTTGCTTCATCTTCAAATATTCTAAATTATTTATGAGTTGTGTATATGTACTATTCATTTTGATATATTTCTCCTATCATTTTCAAATTATTTCTGGCTACTTCTATCATTTCATATGAATTTTTATTAAATGTTAAACCACTGATTTCAGCATAATGATCAGCATGATAATTTAACTTCTGATTTTTTATTCTATGAATAGTAACTAACTTTGTGCTATAATACACATGTAGTTGATCATCATAAACTTGAAGTTTTAGTTTTTTACCTATATATTCTGGTGGTACAGAATATTGGTTTGATTTATATGAAATCATACTTTGGCGATTTACTTTAACATTTGTGGTGATTATTTTGTGGTGATTTCTTATCTGTACTTTAGGCAGTTCTGATAAGAAATCTTTTTCTTTTTCTAAATGCAATATGGGTATTTTACCAGTTGATGTATGGCATGTACCATTAATTCTATTGTTTAAATCCGAAACAAGCTTATGCAGACCTTCATAATCTAAGGTTCCATTATAGGCCCTTATTTCGTCTAATAGTTTCATAGGAGCCTCAACTTTTGCTTTTGTATTCGGTCTTCCTGCTATGCAGGGACGGACCTTAAATCCATAGTCATCTGCAAATTGTTGAAATTTATTGTTTACTTTTCCCTTAGAATAAGTAGTTCGAGGGTTATCCATAACTGTTTTCATGTTATCTGTTAGTAATTCTTTTGGCACACCTCCAAAAGTTTCGAATGACTCATCTAAAAAAGATAGTAGTATATCTTGCGTTTTATCAATCGATAATTTATATACTCTAAACCTTGAGTATGAAAGGATTACCACAAAAATATTTATATTAATAATTTCACCTGTAGTCAAAACAAATTCTATATTTTCTTTCCAATCCAATTGTGCTTGTTGCCCTTTCTCCGTTTCATATCGCATAGGCGAAGCATTTGATATATGTCCTTTTTTCCTATTATTAAAGTACTCATTAAATTCTGAGTGATTAGAAATGTATCTTCTAAACGAAGATTGTGCGCAATCTAGTCCATGATTATCTTTTAGATATTGCCATAAAATACGTTTATAATAAAATACTTGAATTGAATCTTTGCTAAGAAGCTCTTTTATAATAGGCTCAAAAGCTTCTATTTTAGATTTGCATTTTCTAGTGGTAGGTTTGACATATCCATTTATATATTTGCCTACGGTTCGAGGATCAACTCCAAGTTCTCTAGCTATTTGGCTTTTATTTACTTTCAAATTGTTTACCTCCATAAGTGGCTTTAATTTATGAAGATCTTCTACCTTATTTATTTTAATTTCTGAATAAATGTTTGTTTGTATAATCATAATTACCCCCAATAAATATTGGGTAATTATAATTTATAAAAACTAATTTGTACATTCTTAAATGATCATTTCCTTACATTCTTATCTTATCATTTATAGGTGGCATATGTTTTATTGCAGCTCTAATTTATTATGTATATATACCTTATAAAAAGTACCATGGTCAGACAATTGGAAAGCATTTGGTTAAGATTAAAATCGTAAAAACGGATTATTCAGAAGTAGATTTAAAAACCCTTTTAATAAGACAAATTGTAGGGATCATGGTGATAGAGGGAGCTGCAATTGTTATAACAAGTTATTTAATTCAGCTACTTACTCTTGTGACCGGTTTTTATTTTGAATACTATCTTGGAATAGCAGGCAGAATTTTAACGGTTGTGTCCGGAATCTTGGTTTTAAGTACGCTATCACATAGGGCTATTCATGATTATATTTCTGGAACAACGGTTGTATCAGAAAACGATTAGTATGTTTATGCTATTAATTTTTATCGAGTGAAACTAGATTCGGGTGAAGGGGAATACCAAGCTGAATCTTAGTTGAACTTATCTAGAGATCATATGATGCACTTTTGGCAGCAGATCTTCTTGGAAAAGAAATATTAGGTTAAAAATGGAGATACAGAGGATATAATAAATTTATGAGAGTTTATGTGTAGTAAGCTCTCTTTTTTTAGCAGTAAAATGTACATAATTTATATTAAGTATGAAAATTATTAAAAATATTGGAATATGAAATACAACATTAAATGTTTATATTTAAGAAGAAAGCTATTCTTATTTGGGTACATGCAGAATACATGTAAGAATCAGTATTATTTAGAACATAACTGTTCTCATGTTAAATATATGGGAAATATTCCTTAGTTTAGTAGAAAATGATATACTGAGAATAAGCGAGATAATGAGTAAAAATTATCTTATAGCTAGCATCCGTAATACTCTCCAATATATGAAGATCCTCTTCCTTGCGTCAGATTAGGAAGTGATTCACACTAAATCAATTTTTGATGAGGTTAACTCATGAATGAGTTAACTAAGTTCAAGTGACAAAATTGTAAATTTGTACTTTCACTTATCTGCTTAAGTGTGAGATAACGGCTGCATGCTCCTGGATAAGTTCAACTAAATTCAGATGGAGTTTACCATAAAGGGGCACCAAGAAAACTCCACATGAAAAGTTTCACTTTATGAACATAGAGTTAGGAGGAGAGAAATGAGTATAACTGAAATATCAGTAAAAAGACCAGCAGCCATGTGGATGGCAGTAATCTTATTTATTGGACTTGGAATCATGGGTTATAAAAGCATGGGGGCAGATTTAATGCCATCTATGAATATTCCTGTTATATCAATAATGACAACTTATAATGGTGCTAGCGCAGAAGATATTAAGAAAGATATTGTAAAACCAATTGAAGATGCAGTTTCTGGAATAAGCGGTGTTGATGTTTTAAATTCAACTTCTGGAGAAGGCTATGGTACTGTTACAATAACCTTTAAAATGAGTGCAAATATAAATACCGCATATTTAGATGTCCAAAAGGCAGTTGAACTTGCCTCTGCAAGACTTCCTAAAGCCGCAGATAAGCCTATTTTATATAAAATGGATATGAGTTCCATACCTATGATGATAGTTTCAATAAATGGGGATGCCAGTTATGAGGAACTTTATAATCAATCTGATATCTTAAAGCAAAGATTAGAAAAAGTACCTGGGGTGGGGAATATTTCATTGCTAGGTGCTGATAAGAAGCAATTGATGATAAAAATTGATAAAGCGACTATGGAATATTATGGAGTAAACATTGATACTTTAATGGGCACACTGCAAGCGTCCAACGTTAATGTACCAGCTGGAGAGATTAAACAAGAAGGCTTAGATCAATCTGTTAGAATTATTGGGCAGTTTAGTAGCGTTGATGCAGTTAGAGATCTATTAATACCAACAGGTAATGGAGTGACAATTCGCCTTGGTGATATTGCAAAAGTTGACTTAGAAGTTCCAGATCCTACCGTAGTAACAAGATTTGGTGGTAATAAGACTATAGCAATGATACTAGGAAAGCAAAGTGATTCAAACGTAGTAGAAGTTGCTGATTCTGTAAAAAAGGATTTAGAAGATGTAAAAAGGACACTTCCAAAAGGAACGGAAGTAAATATTTTAATGGATACTACTACGTTTATTAATTCTTCACTTACTCAAATAAAACATAATCTTGCAGAAGGTATCATAACTACTGCATTTGTACTTTATTTATTCTTCCGTAGTTTCCGTTCTTCACTAGTAGTTTTAATTGCAATTCCAACATCGCTGGTTGCTACGTTTTTTATGATGTATCAGATGCACTTTACCTTAAACATGCTGTCTTTGATGGGTTTATCTCTTGTTGTAGGTACTCTGGTGGATGATTCTATAGTTGTTATAGAAAATATACAGAGGCATATGGATATGGGGAAAAATCCTATAGCTGCAGCCATTGAAGGACGTAAGGAAGTAGGAATGGCAGCAATAGCTATAACTTTATGCGATGTTGTTGTATTTGCCCCTGTTTCACTTGTGTCAGGTTTAGTTGGGCAGATGTTTAGAGAATTTGGACTTACAATAGTTGCAGCTACAATGTTTTCTCTAATTGTATCTTTTACAATTACACCAATGCTTTCTTCAAGGCTATTAAAAAATGAAAGCCTTAAAGAGGTGTTAGTAAAAAAAGAAAAATCTAAATTTTTAAGTAAGATAAATTTTAAATTTATCAAAATAATAAGTTCTAAATTCAGTAGAATAAATTCTAAAACAGAAGGCTCTTTTGAGAAACTAGTAGAAACCTATAGAAAAGCTTTAATATGGTCTTTAGATAATAGGAAAAAAGTTTTAGCTATAGTTGTTGCAGGAGTTGTGCTTAGTGTCATGCTTATTCCAATGGGGGCAATAAAGTCAGAGTTTATACCTATGGCGGATCAGAGTTCTCTTCAAATTAGCATGAAGCTTGCACCGGGATCAACTTTAAAACAAACGGATGAAAAGGTCTCTGAACTAGAAAAATATTTGCAAGGAACAAAAGAAGTAAAAAATTATTTTTCGCTTATTGGACATGATGGAGAAGCAACTGCAGATAAATCCATTGCTCAGATTTTCATTAACCTAGTTCCTAAGGATGAACGTAAAAAAAGTCAAAGTGAACTTGCAAGTGAGATTCGCAGATTTGGTAAAAATATGTCTGGAGTAGATTTAAATGTAGCAGAGTCATCTTCGTCTGGTGGTAGTGGTAAGCCTGTATCAATTAAAATAAAAGGAAATGATTCAGATACTATAAGAGATTTATCCAATGAAGTTGAAAAGTTACTAAATACAGTACCAGGAATCACTGATATAAGTAATTCTACAAGTTCAAGAAGCAGTGAACTTAGGGTAAATATAGATAACCTTGCGGCTACTCAGTACAATATTTCTACTACAAATATAGGAAGTGTTGTTAGAATGGCTCTTGCAGGAACCAATGTTGGAGTATACAGATCGAAGAATGAGGAAAATGATATAACCCTTAAATTTGAAAACGGACAAATAAAGAGTGCTGAAGATCTTAAGTCTTTGAAAATTACAAATTCCTTAGGGCAGCAAATTCCACTTAGTCAAGTTGCTTCTATTCAAAAAATAGATAGTGCCCCTTCCATATCTAGAGAAGATAAACAGGATATGGTTACTGTTGAAGCTAATATTCAAGGAAGGGTTCTTGGAGAAGTTACCGATGATATTAATGCTAAACTAAAGGCTCTTTCTGTTCCTGATGGATATAGTATAAGCTTTGGAGGAAATCAAAAACAGATGGCGGAAAGTTTTTCTTCTCTTGGACTTGCTTTATGTGCATCCTTAGCTCTTGTTTATATGATTTTAGTAGTGCTTTATGAGTCCTTTTTAACTCCATTTATAAGAATGATGGCTCTACCTTGTGCTATTATAGGAGCTTTTGGTTTACTGGCTCTAACTGGACAGACTTTAAATTTAATGTCCATAATTGGATTAATTATGTTAGAAGGATTAGCATCTAAAAATGGTACATTACTTATAGATTATACTAATACCCTTATGAAGAGAGGAATGAATTTAAGAGATGCTCTTATAGAATCTGGTGCTACTAGATTAAGACCGATAATCATGACAAGTGCTACAATGATTGTTTCTATGTTACCAGTTGCTTTATCCATGGGTGAAGGAACTGAGATGAAAAAGAGTATGGCTATAGTAATCATTGGAGGAATGGTTGCATCAACAATACTTTCACCAATTGTATTACCAATTATTTATACATTAATGGATGATTTAAAAAAGGTAGTATCTTTTAAAAAGAAGAAAATTCATACCATAGAAGGAGGTAGCACCTATGAAGTTTAAAGGGTTAAAGAAAAATAAAAAACTTTTAATAGGAGGAGTAGTTTTAGCAATTATTGTAGTCATAGTTATTTCTATCTTTGCTAAAAAGAAACCCATAGAAGTAGTACAAGAGGTTAAAAATGTAAAAACGGAAAAAATAACAACTGGAACTATTTCTACAAGTGTAGAATATGCAAGTAACCTAAAGCCAGCAAAAGAGGTAGTGGTTTTGCCGAAAGCAGGAGGAAGAGTTGCAACTGTAGATGTAAAGGTTGGAGATAAAGTTAGTGTAGGTCAAACATTATTTACATTAGATACAACAGATTATGCAGCACAACTTGAGCAGGCAGAGGCTGGAGTGAGTGCAGCTAGTGCTAACTTAGAAAGAACAAGCGACTCAGGGTTTACACAGCAATTATTGCAAGCGGAACAGTTGGTAGGAAAGTTACAAATCCAATATAATAGTGTAAAAGACAGTTATGACAGAGCACAAACTTTGTATTCAGCACAAGCAGTAGCTAAAAAGGATTTGGATGACGCAAAAGCTCAATATGATGCAATAGCTATAGACTTAAAAAATGCACAAGATAGCTTAGAGCTACTAAAGAGCAAGTCAGGGCCTCAAGCTACAAAAGCTGCTGAAGCACAGCTTGAACAAGCACAAGCAGGAGTGAGTGCCGTGCAAAATCAAATAAGTAACGCTACCGTTGCTGCACCAATAGCTGGAGTTGTGTCAGAAAAAGCTGTAGAAGTAGGACAACTTGCAAGTGCGCAATCAGGATCAGTTACTCTTATCGATTATAATAGTCTAAGTGCAGAAATAAATGTTCCTGATAAGATGCTTGAGAAAATTAAAGTAGGTCTATCTGTACCAGTTACTATAAATGCATTACCGGATTCAAAAATAGTTGGAGTAATAGACAATATCAGCCCAAATACAAGTTCTAAAAATAATTTCTACGTTGTGAAGGTTAAAATTGATAATACTAATAACAATATACAGGCAGGTATGTTTGCTAAAATATCATTACCAGCTGAAAATAAGGACAACATCCTGATGGTTCCAAATGAAACAATCAAAATGGAGAATGGTGTAAATTATCTTTATGCAGTTGATAATGGCGTGGTTAAAAAGATATCAGTTGAAACAGGAATTTCAAATGAGAAATTTACAGAAGTAACAGGCAAAGTGCAAGAGGGCATAGATATCATTACTGAAGGCCAGAATTTATTAAGTGATGGAGAAAAGATAAATATAGTACAATAGGAAAATATGAATTTAATCAAAGGTAGTTATAAAAATGAAAAGAGGTTATGTAGGATGTTGATATATTAATAAGGATAAACTTATAAATTTCTTTTCTTATGTTTGTAAACTGAGAATTTCTTGTATTATATTTTAAACATAAGTCATGTTTTTTTATGATTCTAAGATTTTTTATAAAAATTTTTATTTTTTTGCAACACTTCTCTAAGTTGGATTGTATTACTAATATAAAGGCAATCAAAAAATAACTAGTCCATCTGCCAATCTATATTCAATCATGCTTTTCAGGCAGATAACACTAATATGTCCGGTCCACTATGAGTGATATCCGCTTTCTTGGTGAATGATATACCATGGCAATTTTGGACTTGTTATTTTCTTTCAAGTGCCTAAAATGAAAATTTAAGATGCAAGCACATAAAAATAAATACAATATTAGATTGTGCGAGCTTAGAAGGAGAAGATAAGATTATGAAAAAATTAATGATAGGTTTATTAACAGCAGTAACAATTGTGGGGATGTCAGCTCAAGCATTTGCAGCAGATGATATATCAAGGCACAAATCTAATCCAGCGAATATTATTTCTGATACTGTTCCAATATCAAACTATGCACCTAAGGATGTTGATATAAACAAGGTAGCAATATGCGGAAAAAATATTGAAATTGGAAGAAACGGAGTTTCAATATATAAGGGAAAAATTATGGTTCCGCTAAAATTTACGGCAGAGAGTCTTGGGTTTAAAGTTGAGCCAGATAAGGATAATAAAGTTATAAGCTTAGATAATGGTACAATTAAGACAAATGTTTATGTGGGACAAGATAGTTATTATTACTCAAGCAGCAAAGCAATAGGATTAACTATGATGCATGAATTAGGTGCAGAACCTATAATAGAGGATAATATGGTGTATGTTCCAATTAATTTTTATAATTTTCTATTCAGTGATCAAAAAACAGTAGGAAGCTTTTTTGTAAGAGATAAAGATGGACAATGGATTTATTCAGCTAATGGGGAGTTAGCAGTAGGATGGAAATTAATAAATAATAAGTGGTATTTCATGAATAATAATGGCATAATGCAAAGAGGATGGGTTCAAACTAATGGCAATTGGTACTATTTATTAAATAATGGAGAAATGGCTGCAGGTACAGTAACCCCAGATGGATATAAAGTAGATGAAAATGGAAAATGGGATGGTAAACCAGCTGCTACTGTAGTAAATAAACCTGAAGATGCAGATGATATAATAAGTCCTATTGAGAGATTTGATACTATAGACGAAGCACAAAAAGCATTAAAATTTAAGATTACAGTGCCAAAAGAATTATTAGGTAAATACAATATAAAATATATAAATACTATATCAAGAGATTTATTTCAAATATGCTATGTAAACAAACAAAATGACATTATATTTAGAATGGGACAAGGAACTTATGATATAAGTGGTGATTATAACAACTATAAAATCAATAATACTGTAAGTATAAACGGAATCAATGTAAAAGTAAAAGGAGATGACAATCTTATTAAGGTTGCTGTTTGGAGCGTAAATAATATGTCATATTCTATCTCACTAAATGATGGTATGAAACAAGAGGATATTATTAATATTATAAAAAGTACTTTTTAGTTATACAGAAAATCAACACAAAGACCTAATTTGTGCCTCAAATGATAGAAATTCAATACATATTTCTTCATATGGATTGATGAAATTTTTACTGGAATGTTCGAAGAAGAAGGTTTTATCTATTTATGTATATTTCATAAACAAATTTTAGAGATGCAATATCTAGGACAACCTCTATCTAAGGATATTTATTAAGATAAATTTCAAGTAACACCATAGCAAATATATATCTTGTTTCTATCTAGAGGTACAAAACAGGTTTTGTAAAAAAATATAGATACATATTAACCAAGTTTATGATTATATATTCTAGCAAATAATTCTCATTACATATTATTATAATTATAATTAAATAAAGTAAGTTAATCAGAACTTGTATTAGAAAGAAATTTAAATAACAAGTAACATAAGTAGAGACATGAATAATAAGGAAGAGTTAATTTTGGGACTATGGATAAACAGTTTGAAATATAGATTTAAGCAATACTATAACGTTTCATATGGTATTTATTAGATAAAGATATTTAGTTGCTAAAATGGTGAAATCTACACCTTAGAATCTTCGGCGATATTTTCATAGCTTTTCGGAACAAAATATTTATGATTTCGGTAAGTTACCACATAAATTTAGTTTTAAAGTTGAATATCTACAATACATTGTTGTGCTACTGGATGGAAGGATGAGTTTTTTAATGAAAGATGTTTCATTGCGTACGGATGAAATTATTTCACAAGATTTAGATCATTATGGAGATATGCTGCTGAGGCTTGCATATTCATATATGAAAAATATATACGATGCAGAAGATGCTGTTCAAGATGTTTTTGTACAATTGCTTAAAAATATAGAGATATTTGAAAGCGACGATCACAAAAAGCATTGGCTTATTTGTGTTACCAGAAATATATGCAAAAATAAGTTGAAATCAGTATGGTTTAAAAAGCATGTAGAGTTAACTGATATGCCCTATTACGATGAATACAAAGATAACAATGTTTTAAATCAGGTTATGAAACTTCCACTGAAATATAGAGAAATTGTTCATTTATATTATTATGAAGGCTATACTACGGTTGAAATATCAAATATAGTAAATAAGAAAGAAGCTACAGTAAGATCATTACTTAGCAGAGGAAGAAATATGTTAAAAATAGAGCTGAAGGAGGAGTATGATTTTGAGTAAGAAATATAAAGAAGAACTAAATAAAATAGTGATGAATGATGATATGAAAAAAAGAATACTCCAAAATGTTTTGGCTGAAAATAAGAAGGATAACAATGAAGAAAAAGAAATAAAAGTAAAAACTACTATGCCAAAAGTAAAGAAATATAATGCTAAAAGAAATATGCAAATGGCGGCAGCCTGTGGTGCAATACTTATATGTTTAAGCGTAGCTAAAAGTTATCCTATGCTTTTCAAACATCCGTCTAATGATTTAGAACAAAATGAAGTGGAAGAAAATCATGAGGATAAGAATAATGATTTAAAATCTATTGAAGATAGTGAATTGGTTTATAATAAGGATAGTAAAGAAGCATCTGACAATGATCATAAAGAAGATATAGCTGTAGATCAAAATAATACAAATAATAACAAAAATAATAATAACTATAATAATGGCAGTAATAATGTGAACAAAAATACCAATAATGTCTCAAAAGCTGGGCAGGAAGGAAAAGACAACTCACAATTTAACTCAGGATCAGAGGAAAAGAAGAGGCAGATACCCGAAAATAAAAATAATGATGATAAAGCTACTGATAATAAGGCTATAGAAAATTCAAATACTTCTTCAAAAACAAATCATAAAGATGATATTAATAATAAAGAAGAAAAAAATCCAACAAGCACAGATCAAAAAACAGCTCCAGAAGATGTAAAAGAAAATAAAATATCAGAAGATAATACAGATGATAGTGTTTCTAATACATCGGTTGCAATGGACAAAGATGTAGGTTATAGTCAAGAATATAAGACACTAGATGAAGCAGAAAAAGCATTGAATTTAAAAGTGAGTCCATTAAAAACATTGCCTAATGGATTTAAAGTAGAAAATGTAAGTATTATATCAAATGAAATGATACAAGTAGATTATAACAATGGTAATAACAATATGATTTTCAGAGCAGGTAAAAGCACTGATAATATAAGTGGAGATTATAATACCTATCAAGTTAAGAATACAGTAAAAGTAAATGGGATAGACGTAACTCTTGAAGGAAATAAAAATGAAGAGTATAACTTAGCAACATGGAAAAAGGATGATATATCATATTCAATTTCAACTGAAGATGGTATTAATGAAAAAACAGTATTAGATATGATAATGTAACCACACTATTTTTTTAAGCTTATGAAACCATGAGGTATCTTATAATGATATTTCATGGTTTTAATTTGCTTTGTAATGGACAACACTAATTTTTTTTAGATATTTAGTGTTGTTATTTTTATAAAAAAATAAATTAGAACCAATTCTCCTTAATATTTAATTCGTAATATTCTTACAGAATATGTTATAATTAGTTAGATATGGACAGCGGTTTAATTAACTCAAAACAGAAAGACATTGGGGGATGGAGAGGTAAAGAGTGGCGAAGTTAATAATTATAAGAGGCAATTCTGGAAGTGGTAAGACTACTACAGGAAAAGCCTTGCAGAAAAAAATTGGACAAGACACAATGCTAATTTCGCAAGATGTTGTTAGAAGGGACATCCTATTTGCAAAAGATGGACCCAATCCAAAAGCAGGTGAATTAATATTTGAACTTGTACTATATGGAAAGAGCCATTGTAATATAGTAATTTTAGAAGGAATTTTAAATTCAAAGTGGTATAAAAAATTATTTCAAGATTTATCAGACGAATTCGGCAATCAAATCTTTGCATATTATTTTGATATACCATTTGAGGAAACTTTAAATCGTCATAGGCAAAAGTCCAATTCACATGAATTTGGAGAGAAAGAAATGAGAGAATGGTGGAACGAAAAAGATTTATCAGATGTTATTTCAGAAGTATTCTTACATAAAGAATTAAGCTTAAATGAAATAGTGGATATAATCTATCAAGACGTTATAAAGTAAAACAGAAATTAAAATTTATAGGGTGGATTCCAGTATGGAAGATTTTCCTGAGTTTATGAAAAGAGAAATGAATAAAGTTCCATCGGAACAGCAGAATACGAGAGATATTGAAGGGTATTATTATAAATACTAAATTAAAGATTAAGGAGAGCAATATGGAACAAATATGGGAAAAGCTTTATAAAGAAGCCATTAATGTAATAAATCCACATGAAATTTCAAGTACAATGTGGGTTAGAAGCGTTGCTTCAGCTGTGCTAACAAAAAGAGGAAATATTTACACAGGGATTTGTATTGATACGACTAGTTCATTAGGAATGTGCGCGGAGAGAAATGCTTTATCAACAATGCTCACACATGGAGAAAATGAAGTAGATAAAGTAGTTTCTGTTTACAAGGATGGTAAAGTTATACCTTCTTGTGGCGCATGCAGAGAATTTATGATGCATCTTGGAAAAGATTCAGATAACATTGAAATATTGCTTGATAATCAAGGGAGGTCAATCAAGCTAATTGACTTACTGCCAGAATATCCAAGATATAAATAGTTTTATTAAATTTGAATTATAAATTCTAATTTAATGCTGCGCATTATAAATAGTAATTTGTAAAGGAGAAAGAATAAAATGAACTATCCTATTCCTAGCCATATTAAAGAGTTTTTTCAATTAGCTGATGCCAATGACAGCGAATATAAAGTAAAAGGGAAATTAAAATGTTCTTGTGGTACTGAGAGCTTTAATGTTTATCAAAGTAACAACAAAATGATTGTAAAGGCGACATGCCAAAAATGTAATAAAGAAATCAGTATTTTTGATGCCGGAAAGCATGGATGGAACGGTTTTGTATGTAAGTATGATTCTTTAGATAGAACCCAATTATTTAAGAAAGTAA
The DNA here is from genome assembly GCF_002969175.1 of Clostridium sp. MF28. Classification (NCBI taxonomy): domain Bacteria; kingdom Bacillati; phylum Bacillota; class Clostridia; order Eubacteriales; family Clostridiaceae; genus Clostridium; species Clostridium sp. MF28. The sequence continues at coordinate 350,010 of NZ_CP014331.1, read as the reverse complement.
TTTGTGAAAAATGTAAAGAAGATGCTTTCGTAATATCAATGGAAATTTATTCGCAAGGAAAACAGGATTTTATCGACGAATGTGTCAGTAACGATGATTCTTTTTCAGAAGAAGATTGGGTTAATGGTTTTGAATGGATATGCATTTCGCTAAGTTGCGCAGAATGTAGTAATCATAGTGAGAATTGGATGGAACATGAGACGATGTAATATAATAGTTTTTGACAAATGGAGGTAAGAGATGATTTTCTTTGATATAGATGATACATTATTAGATCATAAAAGTTCTGAATTACTTGGGATAGAATAATTTTATGAAGAGTATAAGCATTACTTTAAGCTTGAAAAAAATAAGAATACTATTTAGATAAAAGGGAGAAAAGAATGATAAAATTAGGAAATGTAATCATCATTTTAGCATTTATAGCCGCTTTATTTTTTGCTGTTATTGCAATAATTAGAGGATATAAAGGGATGAAGATGAGTAAACGCTTTGATACATCAGATAAAAAAATAAAAGTTAGTTATTGGTTACTTTCTGCTATACACATGTGGGTCGGCATTTTGATAACATTGTGTTATTTGATTGCAGGAGTATTCATTTTAAATAAATTATAGGAGAGGTGATATAATGGGATTTATAATTTTCTTTCCATTCTTTGCAGCTATAATTGGAATTATCATTGCTCTTATCTGTTTTATAGGAACAGGTTTGATAATTATCGGTGGCACAGGCATAGCGATGAATAAAATATACTTGAAACAGATGAAAACAAAAGACAGTACAGTAAATTTTTCATTTAATATAGGTTCAATAATTTTAGGAAGCATATTTATATTATTTCCTTTAGGATGTGTTTTATATGGTATTATTTTTTCATTAGCATCAAAATAAGCGTATAAGCAGTGTTTATATAATAAATATAATCAGTAGTAGACTTAATATAAAATATTCTATTGTTATATATGAAATTTAATGAGTGGCTGTAAGTTAAATATCTAGTCAATAGCGTGAAAAATTTTAAAAAGAGTAAATGTAAAGAGGATTATATATGGACTTTCAAACTTGCTTTGATAAATCTTCATCTATTTTAATGGAGGGAGCTTTAGGAGAAAGATTAAAAAGAGAATTTAATATTATATTTGATGAGAAGGTTGCGATGGCTGGGTTAGTTTATAATTCTGATTCAAGACAAGCCATGTGCAGCATTTTTCAAGAATATTTAAAAACTGCTGAAAAATATGAATTACCATTTATTGCGACAACACCTACAAGAAGAGCAAATAAAGAGCGTGTCGTAGAATCTGAATTTACTGAAAAAATAATAGAAGATAATGTGAAATTTCTGCAAGGAATAAAAAGTAATGCAAAGATAGATATGTTGTTTGTAGGTGGTTTAATGGGATGCAAAGGGGATGCATACAAAGCCAGTGATGCCTTATCAATAGATGACGCAAAGGAATTCCATTCATGGCAGGCAAATTTATTTAAAGAGTCGGGAGTAGATTTTCTATTTGCAGGCATTATGCCTGCGATATCTGAGGCAATTGGAATTGCAAAAGCTATGGAAAGTACAGAATTGCCATATATAATTAGTTTTATGATTAGGGATGATGGACGGCTAATAGATGGAACTACTATTAATGACGCAATTTTACATATAGATAATGCTACAGTTAAAAAGCCTATTTGCTATATGGTAAACTGTGTTCATCCAGTAATATTAAAAAAATCTTTATCTTATTCTTTCAATAAAACAAAATTAGTTAAAGAAAGATTTCATGGAATACAAGCAAACACTTCGCCATTATCCCCAGAAGAATTAGATAATTCTACTGATTTGAAATTTTCTGATAGTGTTAGTCTTGCTGATGACATGATGGATTTATATAAATATTTTGTTCCTAAAATTTTAGGAGGTTGTTGTGGAACTGACAATACTCATATAGAAGAAATAGCGAAAAGGTTAAAGTGTAAAAAAGTATGAAATCTGATGCAATTAAAATAAAAAGAAGAAGGCATCTAATATCTCTGATTCAAAAATGGGAAATGAATGTTAAATAATAACAAATATATGAGTTATAATATGGAGGATAATTATGAAAAAATGGTATGATGAAGAGTACGAATGGGAAATTGAGGTAACAGGATTTATTCGAAGTGACCACACAGAGAGGTATTGCCGAAATGGTGAGGAAGTTGGAGATAAGTATACATGCACCTATGGTTGTCCTGTAAATAAGGATGGACAGGGGATTTGCTCAAAAGTAATGATGATTATGTTTCCAATCATGGAGGCTGTCAGAAGTGGTGGAGATTTAGAGAATATTGGTGGAGATAGCAAGTATACTAAAGATGTTGTATGTCCAGATGGCTGCGTTATATTTAGAATGACGGCGAAGAAACTTGAAAATGAGAATTTTTATACAGGGAAGTTTTTCGATTAGGCTTAAATTTATATTATGTTAAGCTTAAAGATAGTCCGAATATATAAATTTCAGTTTAGTAATCTGGAAAACAGGAATTGAAATTTGAATTTTGTTCTATAGTTAGGTGGCAGAATGGAAAATGTACCTTTGAATACTGAATTTGTAAGCATTTAATATTGAACATTATAAATAGTCATTTGGAGATGAATTGATATGAATTTAAGATTATCTAATTTAAATGATTTACCCAGACTTAAAGCTGTGTATGGAAACATAATTGATAATATGAATAGAAACAACATACCAATTTGGGACGAAATATATCCGTGTGAGTTTTTCAGCAAGGATATTGAAAATAATCGCCTTTATTTGCTAGTTGAGAAAGATGATAATATAGTTGGCTCCTTTGCATTATGTGAATCAAATGCTGGAGAAAGTTGTGTGAAATGGGAGAATCCCAACTCTAAAGCATTATATATTGAACGTTTTGGAGTTAATGTTGATTATTCAAGACAAGGAATTGGCAGTATAATGCTTGAGCATGTCATTATACTAACTAAGCAGATGAACGTTAAATATTTAAGACTTTTTGTTATTAATATAAATAAACCAGCCATAAATTTATACCTAAAAAATGGATTAAGGCAGGTAGATGGAATCTATGAAGAAACAATTGACGCAAACATTACATTTCATGAATATGGATTTGAAATAGATGTATTAAGATAACACAAGTTTCAATTTCTCTAAGCAGGCAAAGCTAGACTATTATTATGTTATTAATAGATTTTCTTAAAAGGATTAGAATTATTATATCTCTATTAGTGACATAATGTATTCATAAGTATTTTATTTCTAAAACTTATGGAGGTTGTTGTGAAACTTAAAATGTTCATATAGAAGAAATAGCGAAAAGATTAGATTTTCTGGATTAATTTTAAAATGGAAAAAAATAAGATATACGTCATACAAAGAACTTTCTATGAGGTATGAGCTAAAGAACTTTTACTTCAGGGGAGTTTTGAATATTATAAAGAATTAAAAGAAATCACAGAAAATGAAACAAGTTTCTATAGTGATTTAAAGCAAGAACTTAAAAATAATAATGGTTATCAAGCTAAGAGTATTTTTCTTCAGATAATATTAGAAGAAAATGATTTGGATGAAATAATGGAATATGTAAGAGACAATCCAACAAGTATCGATAGCTATGCAGAAATTTTAATGTCTAAATTTAAAGATGAGGTTATAGAAATTTATAAAAAATACATAATGTTTGAAGCAAGTCGTGCTGTAAATAGAAGTCATTATAAAAATGTATGCAGAATAATTAAAAAATATAAAAAGATTCCAGGAAAGCAAAGTCAAATCCCAATAGTTAATGAATTAATAGCTTTATATAGAAAGAAACCAGCATTTTTAGATGAACTTAGCAGGATTAAATAAAGAATTAAGACAATATTTTTTCGTAAGATAAAATTAAAATATAAATAATAAAATTACCTCTTGACTTTAACCTTAACTGGAAGGTTTATACTACGATTGTCGACAGGAAGGAGAATTAATTGTGTACACCATTGGACAGTTTTCTAAAATTGGGAGAGTTTCAACTAAGACACTTCGTTATTATGATGAGATTAATCTGTTAAAACCTATGTATGTGGACAGAGATACTCAGTACAGATATTATGCATATGAACAGGTTTTAAAACTTCTTTCTATATCTGAATTAAAAGAATATGGATTGAAGTTAGAAGAAATTAAAGCCATTATGGATAAGGAAGATGCTGACTTGCTTAAAAAGTTTTTACAGGACAAAATTGCTGAGATTAATAAGGAAGTTCAAAACAATATATGAATAGTGTGATATTTTCTTGTTATGGAGGTATAACATGATCTTATAATAATTTTTATATTTACCATTCTAAGCACAATCTATATAGATAGATTAGTAAGCATTAAGTTTCGAGATGAAAGAAGATCTGTATGGAAAGCGATACATATAGTTGCTTATATAATAATATTTATTCCTTTGCTGTGTATAGCATACTTAGTATCTGACGGAAACTTAATTGAAATTGGAATATTGTTTCTTAGCATATTATTATATTTAAGCTTTAAAAATATAATAAGCCCAAGATTTAACTATATGGTTTAGCATAATTTAAACCTTGTCAAAAATAAATAAATTTTCAAAGTTTCCATTAAACATTCTTTTAAAGGAACATAGTTTTAAATAAAACTTTTTTTAAATTTAAAAATGAGCGAATTTAAGAAGAAAAAAGAAAAAAAGTTAAGAAGTTAAGAATAAAAAAGGTTAACAATTTATAGGAAACATGGAGGCTTAGAGATGTTGAAAAGCTTTTAAAAAATAATATAATCTGAAAATTTAAAGGATGAAATATTTATTTGTGATATATTTAGCGATAAATATAGATGATCTAATTAATATTTGATGCAGTAAATAAAAAATGTACTACTAGAAAACATAATAGTATAACATTTACAAAACATGCTATAATTTACTTATAAACAAACATAATATTCATAGAGTATTAAATAATGATTTAAGCAACTGAAATCAGGATAATAAATTAGAATTTATATGATACGTTTAGGAGGATAATATGTTTCCAAGTAGAGAAGTGGCTGAAAAAGAATTAGAAATAGCAGGACAATTAAATCAAGGACCATGGACAGAGCATTCTATAAATGTTGGATTAGCAGCACAAATTATTGCTGAAAAATGTAGTAATCTTAATCCAGACAAAGCTTATGTGCTAGGACTTCTTCATGATATAGGTAGAAGATATGGTATAAGCGCAAGAAGACATGGCATTGATGGATATAAATTTATGTTGGAAAAGGGGTGGGATGAAGTAGGAAGAATTTGTTTGACACATTCATTTCCGGTTCCTGACTTTGATAAAGAAATAGGACAAAATGATATGAGTGATGAAGAAAGTGAATTTGTTAGAAAATATATTAATGATTTAACCTATGATGACTATGATAGATTATTAATTCTTTGTGATTCACTTGCTGACGCTCAAGGATTTTGTATGTTAGAAAAGCGATTTGTTAATACTACAAGACGCTATGGAACATTTCCATTTACAGTAGAACGTTGGAATGCAACATTTGAAATGAAAGATTATTTTGAAAAGCAGATGAATTGCTCTATATATGATATTCTTCCTAATATAAAAGAAACTACATTTATGGAGGCGCCATTATGGAAACCACCAGTAAAATAGAAATAGATAACATTCCAGCGATCTTATGGGGAGAACCTTCAGATAAAATATATATATTTGTTCATGGAAAAATGTCTAGCAAAGAAAGTGCACATGAGTTTTCACAGATAGCATCAGAAAGAGGATATCAGGTTCTTAGTTTTGATCTCCCAGAACATGGTAAAAGGAAAGATAAAAACTATCTATGCAATGTTTGGAATGGAGTACATGATCTCGAAAAAATTGGAGCATATGTACAAGAAAATTGGAAAGAAATAAACTTATTTGGGTGCAGTCTTGGCGCGTATTTCAGTTTGCACGCATATAAGAATCTTCCAATAAAGAAATGCTTATTTCAATCACCAATTGTTGATATGGAGCATCTTATATGCAAAATGTTCAAATGGTTCAATGTTACAGAAGAGTTACTTAGAGAAAAAAAGGAAATATATACTCCAATTGAAACTCTTTCATGGGATTATTACAGCTATGTAAAAGAACACTCAATTAATAAATGGAATATACATACTGCAATTATTTATGGATCAGAAGATAATTTGCAAAGTCATGAGGTTATAGATAATTTTTCAAAAAAATTTAATAGCGATTTAACCGTATCAATTGGAAGTGAACATGATTTTCATACAGAGGAACAATCCCGAGCTATCACAAAGTGGTTGGAAAAATACATCTAAACGTAAGCCTGGATTTGCATTCTACAAATCCAAGCTTATAATAGGCTATAATCATAGTGGGTGGCAGCTCAAAGAAAACTAAAATAAACTAGAGTGTTTTACTATAAAATTTTTCTGTATTTTTCAGAATGTTGTTTTTAACATATGTAAAAGTTTTGTCTTCTCCTTCATTGGCGAGTTTATTAAGCAAATTTTCTAAAAGAGCACGTACATCTTCATGTAATACATAATAATGTTTTCTGTTTTCGTAATAACTAAGAGGACTTTCATCAATATATTTTTCTTTTAAATAATTTTTTGAAGCACAAACCCTGTCTATAAACATTTCTACAACATAATTAACAGGCATTTTCATTCCTTTAAGACCTTCTGCTTCATTTACTCCATAATCAATCCAATATTCGAAATGATGCTTATTCCTACCCTTATGATGTAGCCATGCTGATGAATATCCTTCAACAGCTTTTTGAACACCATTAGGACTTGCATACCCCTTATAATACTTTATTCCAGCTGAAAACTCTACAAACGAATATTTAGACAGATCATGAAGTAATCCTTGCTTATATAAACCTACTTTAAAACAATATTTCATAACTAATAGTTTATGATTAGTTATAGTTTTAAAATGATTAATAAAATTCATAATTCTTATTTTCTCCTATCTGAAACTAGGCTTATGTTTAAATCAACTGAAGTAATAAATATTTTTGATTCGAAACACTATTAAGATACTTATCATAAAATTATATTACTAATTTCGGTGAGTTATATTTATAGACCTAGGCTATAGTTTTGCTATATATTTTGCAATTCACAATGCACATTTCACAATTCACAATTACGGATAAAATTCTTATAATATTTTTAGAATTATGATGAAGGATTATTTTTGCAATATATATATTATATATTTTTTGTGTTTAAACATAAAGAGGTTAAACTCAGAATAAGAATAATGAAAATATCTAAGAATTATAGATAACTAAACTAATACCTGAACTTATGAGTGTGCCTCATCGAAATGAATAACACACTTTTGTTCCAAAAAGCTATGAAAATATATTTATGATTTCTGATTGAAAGATATTTCATAGTCTAAGTATAGTTTATGATTATGTTATCTATACACAATAATTTTTTAATAAATATCAAATTTTTTTATTGGAAAACAGTTGACTAATTTTATCAATAAAGTTAATATAATATTATAAAATACAATATAACAAAATTTAATTTTATAAAATTTAATTATTAATTTAGAACAACTTATTGAAATTTTTATAAATTGTATATTATCAAAGAATATATAAATGATTATTAGGAGAGGTGTTGGTAATATGAAAGATATTATTATAATTGGAGGAGGACCAGCTGCCCTTACAGCAGCATTATATGCAGGTAGAGCCGGATTAGATGCATTAATGCTTGAAAAACAATATGAAGGTGGCCAGATAGTTACTACAAATGAAGTGGAAAATTATCCTGGTTTTCGCAGCATAACAGGTTCAGAACTTGCCAATACTATGTATGAACATGCAAAAGATTTTGGAAGCATTATGAAATATGAAGAAGTAATAGATATAAAAGTTGATGGAGATATAAAAAAAGTTATAACTGGTGTGAATACTTATGAAAGTAAGGTCATAATCTTATCAATGGGTGCAAAGCCTAAAAAATTAGGAATTGATAGAGAAGAAGAACTTACAGGTAAAGGTGTATCATACTGTGCTACTTGTGACGGAGGCTTCTTTAGAAAAAAAGTAGTTGCTGTTGTAGGTGGTGGAGATACAGCAGTAGAGGATGCACTTCATCTTTCAAGAATTGCTGAAAAAGTATATGTAATTGTCAGAAGAGATTCACTTAGAGCAAATAAATCTGCACAAAAAAAGTTATTTGAAACAAATAATGTAGAAATAATCTGGAATAGTGGAGTTACAAAACTTAATGGAGAAGAAAAATTAAGTGGTATAGAAATTAAAAATAATAAAGATGGTAAGATAGATAATTTAGAAGTTAATGGTGTTTTTGTAGCAATTGGAAGTGATCCATCATCAGAATTAGTTAAAGACTTAGTAGCTTTGGATAAAAGTGGTTATATTATTGCAGATGAAAGCTGTAAAACAAATGTAGATGGTATATTTGCCATAGGAGATATTAGAGCAAAAGAAGTTAGGCAAGTACTTACAGCTGCTGCTGATGGAGCCGTTAGTATATATGGGGCAGAAAAATATTTGATAAACCACTAAGAAAATAGTTAAAATATAATATTAATAATTTAGGAGGAATGAATTATGAAAGTTAAATTTCAAGGAAATGAAGTAACATTAGAAGGAAGAGAAATTAAAGTTGGTGATACTGCACCAGACTTCGTAGTAACAGATAATGGTTTAAATGCTGTTAATTCGAAAGATTTTACAGGAAAGAGAGCATATGTAAGTGTTCCATCAATAGATACACCAGTATGTGATCTTGAAGTAAGGAAATTTAATGAAGAAGCTGGAAAATTAAACAATGTAAAGATATATGTAGTATCAATGGATCTACCTTTTGCACAAGGAAGATGGTGCGGAAATCAAGGCATTGATGCAGTTCAAACATTATCAGATTATAAGGATAGGAGCTTTGGTAAGGAATTCGGAACTTACATTAAAGAATTAGGGCTGCTAACAAGAGCAGTATTTGTAGTTGACGAAAATAGCAAGGTTACTCATGTAGAATATTGCGAGGAAGTAACATCAGAACCAAATTATGAAGCTGCTTTAAATGCATTAAAGTAAGTTGAATTTTAATTGGGCACTGAGATATTGTTATAGCTTTGCATCCTTTGTGTACCTATAAGATGTCTTCTAAAGAAGAAAAACCAATAAAGATTAAAGTTCTCTAATATTATTTATAGAAAGGAGGATTTTAGTCTTTATTTTTATTCTATAGAAACTTCCCATTAAGGCAAAAGTCTTTAAAAAGTATAATAAAAATAGTTTTATTTTCGTGTAAATTATATCTTTAGATAATTTGTGAACATTGTAGGTCTGGATTATGAAACCTAATAACTGGAAAGTTAAGTTTTAGTAGAAGAAAAAATAAAATATATTCGTATACTAGATTTTTATCACATATGTTTGAAAAAATAGACGCATAAAAAATCTCAGGCTACTGTTGAACCTGAGATTTTGTTCTATGTATACATTTACTTTTTTGATAAATAGAGTAGTATAGTTAAAGTGACGATATCTATTTAATAATTGGACCTGGTGAAGGGTAGATTTGTCTGCCAAAAGCGGTATTAACAATAATTGCAGCTGCAAGATAAATTCCTAAAATACCTGCTATTAATAATCCAAAGGCAGGTATATTTGAAAAAATCTTTGGTAATACTCCTAAATCAATTAGAGAAATACAGAGTGAAGATAGATCTAAAGCTAAAATGATTAGCGACAACACTAATGGTGTTTTGAGGAATGCGGGTGTCCACATAATAAGTGAAATACTAAGTACTAACCATGCCCAACCATCCATACGCGTATCTAGGGAAATTCCGTTAGTTACCGCATTAAATTTAATGAGCATTTCAATTCCACCCGTTAACATAAAAAATGCACTAAAGAATAAAAATGTGTTTCCACCAGTAGTATTACCGCCTTTTAAATCAATTAAGGCAACTACAACTTGTACTACAAATCCTCCAATAAGCCAACATCCAAGAAGTGGTAAGGCTCCGCTTGTTACTCTTCCTGATAATAAGGCAAAAAAGCAGAAACTTGCTACTGCTAAAGCAACTAGGCCTGCGGGACTAGGATTAGACCATTCTTTCGTTCCGTTTACCTGGTTCAATATGATACCCTCACTTTCATAATATTATTTTAAAGTTTGGAGAAAAGATTATTTTTCCATCCTTTAAAGATAATTATATAGGATACAGTACAAATAATCAACGTTTTTCGAGCAATTTTGTTAATTATTTATCACCTTTAATAACCTTTTTTTACTTTATAAGTTAATAAGATAATATTAGTATTGAAAAATACTAATATATGAGTTTCACCGCTATTTCATTAAAATTTAGAAGGAAAAATTAATAATATGTAATATAAAATAATTCTATAGCAATATCGTTCATCTACGATATTGCATAAAAAGCGTGAAATTTATTGTTAAAGTTTTCTCAATTCATTTTATTAAATATAAATGGCTCAATATTCATATAGACTTACTGACTTTGTAAAGAATATGTACACAGTAGAGAAATTTTTCTTATATACTACGTATTAATAAAATGCAATAAATTATTAGAAGCAATATACAAATCATGAAAGCTATGCTATAATTTTGTTAATAAATAATAATCATTATCAATTAATTACTTTTATAAATCTCATTGGATTTATAAAAGTAACACATAATAAAATGGAGAAAATTTAATCAATATATTTTTTTAAAATTAGATAATTCTAACTTGATTGATATTATAGGGGAATTATTAAAGATTATTTATAAATTATATGAAGTATCAAGGGAGGTTACGAAATGGGAAAAAATAATATACTTAAAATAAGCAAGCTAAGTTCACAGTGGCAGACAAGTGATCCTTTTATATTTTGTGCACATCATAAGGATGCTTATCCAAAGGGTAATGGTGAGATGGGACCAGATGCTTCTTTGTATGGGAGAACTATTGGCAACGACTTTAGAGGAATTGATGGATGGAATATGTATCATGGGGATACCATTCCAGGATTCCCTCAGCATCCTCACAGAGGGTTTGAAACAGTCACAATAGTTCTAGATGGATATGTTGATCATGCTGATTCAGCTGGTGCTACAGGACGCTATGGAGCTAATGATGTGCAGTGGCTGACTGCAGGTAGAGGCTGTAATCATACAGAAATGTTCCCTTTAGTTAATACTGAAAAGGAAAATCCACTAGAATTATTTCAAATCTGGCTCAATCTGCCTAAGAAAGATAAATTCGTTGAACCACATTATAAAATGCTTTGGGCAGAGGATATACCCGTTATAAACTCAAAAGACAATAATGGAAAAACAAGTACTGTAAAAATTATTTCGGGTACCTATAATGGTACTAAGAGCCTAGAACCTTCGCCTAATTCATGGGCAAGTAAAGATAATAATCATGTAAGAATATGTATTATACGTATGGAACCTGAAGCAAGTATAGAACTTCAAAAGGTATCTTCAACATTAAATAGAACTATTTATTTCTATGATGGAGAGGCAATAAGGATTGAAGGAACTGATATTGATGTTTATAATAGTGTAAAACTTGCAGGTGATGAAGTTTTAAAAATAGAAAATGGCGCTAAGGAAAGCTGTATTCTGCTTTTAGAAGGAGAACCTATTGGAGAGCCAGTTGTAAGTTATGGACCTTTTGTTATGACATCAGATAAAGAAATTATGGATGCTTTTGCAGACTACAAGAGCACTGGCTTTGGTGGCTGGCCATGGGAATGTGACGATTTTGTTCATCCAAGAGAAAAAGGGAGATTTGCACGATATCCCGATGGAACCACAGAATTTAGATAATATTTTTAAAATAAAATATTAATAATAATCTATAAGAAAAAATTAAAGGCGTCTAAATTTACTAGACGCCTTTAATTAATGTGCAAATATAGACCATTTATCTTAAAGATATAATTAAAATCTATTTTATAAATTGTCAGAATCACCAATCACTTCTGATGAAAATTTAAAGTTAACCTTTAAAGTTTTGTAAGTGTAAATACTAGTAAATAAAGATCCAATACTTCCGCAGATAATGTCCCCCATAGTATCCACTAGACTATTATTTTGGCTTCTAAGACCAAATAATCTATCAGTTGTAAACTCGTAAATTTCCCAAATTCCAGCCATAGCTATTGCAAAGAAAAGGCTAAAAAGAATGATTGTTTTCACATTAAGCTTATTTGTTTCATTTTTATTTATAAGCTCCAATATTAACGAACCTATATAGAAGAGTATAACCCCTGACGACAAATGTTCTATTTTATCAAGATAAGGTATAAATGAATAACCTTTAAATTCGTTAGCAAAAAACATAGTAATAAAAATAAATGCTAAAACAGAAAATCTTAAGCCAGTCGAAATTGGAATTCTACTTTTATTTATTAATACTTTTATAAAAGTTAACACTAGGATTATTAATATGGGTTGAAGTGTTCTTTGCATATCGCCCCTAATAAGAAAATAAATAGAACAAATTACAGCAAGAGCATATAAAAACAACTCAAAGTAGTCATTAAAACCATAGTTTCTTTTAGTTTTCATTTTCTATTCTCCTGTCTTAGAAATTTTTATTTAATATTATACAGTAATTAGATTTCTACATCTTAATCTAAACTCAGCATTTGCTTTACTAGGATTTCAAATGTATTATTTATCATTAAAGCAGTTTACTGAGGGGTAACAACAATATTAGACTAAAATTAATTAACAATCAATTATATTTTAAAGTCATATTTACCACATTTTTCTTAATAAAAGAATATTAAATCGGCTATTGGCAAAAAGTTCAATTTGTTATAATATACATATATTATATAAATTGTTGATGAGGTGGTTGCAATGATGGATTCTGTTGAGGAATCTTCAAAAATGAAATATAGAGAAGACAAAAACGGAAATAAGTTATCAATATTAGGTTATGGCTGTATGCGTTTTACTAGAAAAGGAACCAGCATTGATATAGATAAAGCAGAAAAAGAAATTATGGAAGCAATAAATAACGGTGTGAATTACTTTGATACGGCTTATGTTTATCCAGGTAGTGAGGCTACACTTGGGGAAATTTTAAAAAGAAATAAATGTAGAGAGAAAATATTTATTGCAACAAAGCTCCCACATTTTATGGTTAAGTCAAAGAAGGATTTAGAAAAATATTTTAAAGAACAATTAAGAAGGCTCCAAACAGATTATGTTGATTATTACCTTATGCATATGCTTACTGATGTGCAGACTTGGAACAGATTAAAAGCATTAGGCGCAGATGATTGGTTAAAAGAGAAAGTTCAAAATGGGCAAATTCGTAATGTTGGCTTTTCCTATCATGGAAATACAGAAACTTTTCTTCAGTTACTGGAGGTTTATGATTGGGACTTTTGCCAGATTCAATATAATTATTTAGATGAACATAGCCAGGCAGGAAAAAGAGGATTAAAGGCTGCTAATAAAAAAGGTCTTCCTGTAATTATAATGGAGCCATTACGTGGTGGAAGATTAGTTAATTTATTACCTGAAAAAGCTAAGAACATAATAAAGGAAAATTCAAAGAAACGTACTCCAGCAGAATGGGCATTTAGATGGCTCTGGAATCAGCCTGAGGTTACGTGCGTATTATCAGGAATGAACTCCCTTGAAATGCTTCGTGAAAATATAGATATTGCAAGTAATGTGGAGGTTGATGAATTCACCAAAGAAGATTTTGACTTAATAGAACAGATTAAAAATGAGCTAAATAGAAATATTAAAGTTGGCTGCACAGGCTGTGGATATTGTATGCCATGTCCTAAGGGGGTAGATATACCAGGAACTTTTCATTCGTACAATCTTATGTATTCTGAGAATAAAAAGTCAGGCAGGCATAATTATCTAATGTGTACTGCAGTACGTAAAAATCCAAGCAGTGCTTCACAATGTGTTGAATGTGGTAAATGTGAAAAGCATTGTCCACAGCATATAGAGATTCGAAAAGAACTTAAGAATGCAAGCAGAGAGCTTGAAACACCTGTATATAAAATTGCAAAAACAGCAGTAAAATTATTTAAGCTATATTAATTCTATAGAAAGTCATCCAGTGAAATGGATGGCTTTTGCATTTTTATAAGAATTAAACGCACATTTTTAAGAATAAAAGGAATATTTATAAAAAGATATATTGAATATTTGCGTTTTGTTCTAAAATATGAATGTTTAGAGAAATGGGTGTTTACTTTGGTTTTTTATCAGAGTATTATCAAGGTATAAAGTAAAGCATACACATCGCAAGCAGCATATCATAAAAATAGTCCTTTACATAACTATAAAATTCTCGTTTATAATGAAATCACCAATGAATAAAGCAATATTGATAGCTCATTTTCAAATGTTTTCTCCATATTATGACTCTTGTGGTTACAAATATATTTATAATTTCTAGTGAAGATATTAACTTAAAGTTTCAGCAACTTTGTAAATATAGTCATCTAATAAGTTAAATTATTGTTGTCTAGTAAATGGAAGCATTCTATGTATACGTTTTAATTAAGTTCTCGACATAAAACCTACTTCCAGTTACTAATTAAATAAATTCAGTTAAATAAGTTTAATAATATGATATTTACTTTCATCATGCTTAATGCTAAAGCGCTTTAGTATTAGGTATTAGTGAAGTAAAATATAAAACTTAACCTCAATACAGTTAAGTAAATTAATGTCTTTGTTGCAACAAAACAAGTAGAGTATTTTTAATTAAGAAGCTAAATATTCAAAATATAAGGTTAAATTGTATTTTTAGGAGGTAGTTTAATAATGATTAGGAGAAATAAAAGAATTTTATCATTAACTCTTTCAATGGCTGTCTTTACTACTATGTTTATGTCAACTTCATTTATCACAAAGGCTGAAACTGTAAGTTTAGGAGCAAACAGTGAAATTACCTCAAATGCATCTACAGAAAGTGCAGCAGTAGCAACTAATATTGCGTTAAATAAGTCAGCAACTTCATCTTCAGTTACAGGTGGAAATACTGCTTCTTTAGCTGTTGATGGAAATGCAGGAACCAGGTGGGAGTCTTCTCAAGGCAGCGATCCTCAATGGATATCTATTGACTTAGGTGGAAGTTATAATATCTCAGGAGTAAAACTAAATTGGGAAACTGCTGCTGCAAAAGATTATAAGATACAAGTATCAACTGATAATAAAAATTGGATAGATGCTTATACAAAAACAGGAGGAACAGGAGGAGTAGAAAACATAGCTTTTAATTCTACTGCAACTGGAAGATATATACGAATGCTTGGAACAACAAGAACTACACAATATGGGTACTCTCTATGGGAATTTGAAGTATACGGTACTCCAGATGGTAATACAGTTAACAATGTGGATTTAGGTCCAAATGTTAAAATATTTGATCCATCAATGCCAAGTTCTGATATCCAAAATACTGTTGATAGCGTATTTAGTAAGATGGAGACAAATCAGTTTGGAAATGAAAGATATGCCTTTTTGTTTAAGCCAGGTTCATATAACGTAAATGTAAATGTAGGTTTCTTTACATCTGTATTAGGACTTGGAAAGACACCAGATGCTGTTAATATAACTGGTGCAGTACGTTGTGAAGCAGATTGGATGGGTGGAAATGCGACTTGTAACTTTTGGAGATCGGTTGAAAATGTTGCTGTGACTCCAACTTATTCTTCTAATAATTTAGCTCCAGCAGGCACATTAACCTGGGCAGTATCACAAGCTGCACCAATGAGACGTGTTCACATTAAAGGTGGATTGTCTTTATGGGATCCACTTGGAACTAATTATGATGGAGCTTGGTCTAGTGGTGGATTTATAGCTGATTCGAAGATTGATAATTCAATTACTTCTGGATCACAACAACAATTCTTTACTAGAAACAGTCAAATGGGATCTTGGAATGGTGCAAACTGGAACATGGTTTTCGTAGGGAATAATGGAGCACCTACGGATGACAATGCATATCCATCAACACCAGATACAGTAGTCAGTCAAACACCAGCTATTAGAGAAAAACCATTTCTTTATATTGATGATAGTGGAAATTACCAAGTTTTCATTCCTGATCTTAGGAAGAATTCTCAAGGAATAACTTGGGCAAATGGTCTAGGACAAGGTACATCATTACCTATAGATCAGTTCTATATAGCAAAACCAGATACATCCACAGCTGAAAGCATAAATGCAGCCCTTAGCCAAGGAAAGAACATTATATTTACACCTGGAGTATATCATCTTAGTGATGCTATAAATGTAACAAAGTCTAATACAGTTATATTAGGTCTTGGACTTGCAACTTTGATCCCAGACAATGGTACTGCTGCAATGAATATTTCAGATGTTGACGGAGTAAAGGTTTCTGGAATTCTTTTTGATGCTGGAGCAAAGAATTCACCAGTATTATTGAAAGTTGGACAAGATGGAAGTTCTGCTGATCACTCAGCTAATCCTACAAGTCTTAGTGATTTATTCTTTAGAATTGGTGGGGCAGCAGTAGGAAATGCTGATACAAGTCTAAAAATAAATAGTAATAATGTTATAGGCGATGATTTCTGGGTATGGCGTGCAGATCACGGTGCAGGAGTAGGCTGGACAGTTAACAACGCAAAAAATGGTGTTATTGTAAATGGTAATAATGTTACACTATATGGATTGTTTGTAGAGCACTTTAAGGAGTATCAAACTATATGGAATGGTAATGGTGGAAAAGTATACTTCTATCAAAGTGAATTACCATATGATGTTCCAAATCAAGCATCTTGGATGAGCAATAATGGTACTCAAAACGGATATGCTTCTTACAAAGTGGCTGATTCAGTTACTTCTCATCAGCTTTTTGGATCAGGAATTTACTCATACTTTAGGGATGCTGTAGTATCAGAAAATAATGGAATAGAGGTTCCAAATGCATCTGGAGTTAAAGTACACCATGCATGTTCAGTATTTTTATCTGGTAATGGTGAGATAACACACGTAGTAAATAATACAGGTAATACTGCAAAATCTGGTAATATGAAGCAATCAGTTACTGACTATCCTAATTCTTAAAATTAAAAGCGTATAAATTTCTTGATTTTCGATTCGTAAAAAGAACTCTCATTTTATCTGGGAGCTCTTTTTCTATTTTAGGAACTACCTATGAAGGAAAAGTCTTTACAAAGTATAATAATTATATTTTCGTAGAAAAATATAATGTAATTAAATCTGTAGGTAAATTATAAAACAATATTTTCAAATTATCTTGAATTCAATCACGAGAATAAAAAAATAAATTCACCTGTCAGATTTTTTTTATATGCATTAAAAAGTGCAGAGGGCCACAGAATATCTAGCTTAGAAGTATCATAAGACTTTATTACTAAACTATTAGGGCATTGACAGCATTTTAGTAAATAATGTATAGTATATTATGAGTTTATATTTGTAAACTATTAATGTGGTTTACAATACAGCGCCGGAGGGAGGGATAAAAGTATGTCAGAAATTAAAGTAGGAGAAAATGAATCTCTAGAGCAAGCATTGAGAAGATTTAAAAAGAAATGTTCAATGTCTGGAATCCTTTCAGAGGCAAAAAAGAGACAACACTATGAAAAGCCAAGCGTAAAAAGAAAGAAAAAGTCAGAAGAAGCTAGAAAGAGAAAGTTTAAGTAATAAATTATAGCGTTACTAATAGTATTAACTATTATAATATAAAACTATTTTACTTACAAAAAAGCGACTTCCGCATTTTGTGTCTCGGAAGCATTCTTGGGGAAATTAAAAATTTACAGGTAGTTATTATTTAACTACCTGAATATTAACAGACTAAAAATTTTAGCCTAAAGTTGAAAGTATTTTTTTAAAATTTTCTGCTTTAGGCTCTTTTTATTAAGAAAAAATAATTTGAAATAGAGGAACTATAAAATGAAATTACTATTTGATGGCGAAGGAAAAGTGAATTATGACAAAATTGCTAAAAATACAACAGTTAAAGATGTGTTAGATGCAATTGATATATTTTTAAATAATAATCCTCTTGATTGTAATGGATGTGAGGAGAGCTGCTGCAAAAAGTCTTGGTCTGTTGAAATGGATAATGTATGTGTGAATAAACTAAGTAATTGGGATAATGAAGCTGCTTCGAATTTTGTGCAAGAAAGGTTAGTTAAAAAGAGAAATTACTATAGGGATTTTGATCAGTATGTATTAGATAAGAAAACTGACTGTAATTTCATAACAGAAACAAATCTATGCACTATATATGAAGAGAGACCAGTAATATGTAGGCTTTATATCTGTAGCGCGAGAAGTTATAGGTATAATGTGATTAGAGAACTGATAGGAAGTACATATTTAAAAGCACTTGTGCTTGAAGAGAAGATTAGAAAGAACGATTTCCCTGAACAAACGATTGATAAATATAAAAGAAATCCAGCAGTTTTTGCTAAAGAATACGATATACTTTTAGAAGAAATATTTGATTATGCAGAAGATGAAGGCTGGCTTTACTCAGATGAAAGAGATGAATTGTACGAAGAAATACCCCTAAATCTTTAACATAATTTTCGGTATAAAAGCATTGTACTAAAGTCATATACGCGCAGTGCTTTCTTATAGTCCAGATTTTTCTCAAATATAATTACAAGCAAGATGAATAAAAAATAACCATAAAAATGTAACTTTAGTGGAAATTAATTGAATAGAGGTATACAATAGTAATGTACATAAAAAATAAATAAAAGGACTTGATAAAATGGAATATCTATATTCAATATCTACAGTATTAAGCTACATATTTCTAGTATTATTTTTTATCAGAGTATTTATAAATAAGAAAGAAATCGACTTTAAAAGTAATAAACTTGAATGGCAGGTGCTTGCGAGTCTAATAATTTTAAGTATTGTACCAATGGCAAACACATTCTTAACTGGTTCAAGCATTTACTTTTCAATACTAATGAAACATGATGACTTTATAAAGCTTATGAACAGAGAGCTTTAGAAGAGTTTCAGGCTATCTATTATATATAGATAGTAACCCAGCTATTCCGACTTCAGAAGTATCAGTAAGATCTTGTTGAAGAAAGAATAACTGAACTTTCTATATGAAGTTAAAGTAAATTTATTTCAATTTACATTACCTTCCTTAGAATAATAATGTTTTATTGAGTTGTTTTTCCATTATCTAGTAACATTCGGCCAATAACCTTCTTAGGTCTTTTATTATTTTTAATGTTATTTCCCTTTTGTTTCTTTTCTTCTATTAATTTCTTCATCATTTCTATTTGTTTCTCATTCATGTTTATCCCTCCAGTGTAAGGCCTATTCATAAAATAACAAGTCGTAACTCTCGTATATTTTCTTTCATATGCCTATAATAAATCATATAATCCAAATGATTTTACAATTTTATAATTGATTGTATCATAGATTCAAAAGTTTATAAACGAAAATAGCAAATAATTAACTTATTCTAAATAAAATGATATAATTAAAAAATGTTTTTATAATATATAAAAAAGAACAGTAAAAGTTCCACATATTCATGTAAGTATGTAAATAAGTAGGGCAATAATTATAGTTATTAGATTATTAAATTAAAGGAATTGATTTGAGTTATGAATTTTAGTATTAAAAAATTATCTGAGAATTTTGAAGGAAAAATACAATTTCTAAAAAAACAAAAAGGAAACGAATTAGTTAGGGCTGGAAAGGTATTGAACTTAAGAGAAGTAGTTGACAGGGAAATGGAATTTATAGAGATTACTTCAAAAGTTTACTCTCAAACAAGTTATTCTCATTATGATGTAAAGGTGCTGATAGATGGAAATTCTAGCGAAATAAATGGTACATATTGCGATTGTTTAGATTTTCATAATAATACAACCCCAAGAAATAAGTATATATGTAAACATATATGTGCGGTATTGTCAAAATATATATTTGCAAGAAAAGCTAAAAACGAAGAGATTGCAAAGAAAGCCGAAAATATGGGGGAGGATATATTAAATAAGCTTAAAGTTTTAAAACATCCAAAAGAGAAAATTAAATTAGAGGTTAATTTAAACTCTAAGAAAACTAGTGGATATTTTCAAGCAGACTTTAAAATTGGAAACAAAAAAATGTATGTATTAAAAAGTGTAAAAGATTTTATAAAAGCGAGAACTGCAGGTCAAAATATTGAGTATGGAAAAGACTTTACCTATAATCCATTGGTGAATATATTTAACGAAATCGATGAAGATATAGTGGGGGTTATAGAAGAATATGTGGCTAACGATGAAATAACATATAGATATAGCAGTGGATTAATTGAGGGTAAATATCTCAATATTAATGATGTTTCTCTTAGACGTTTTTTACATATAGTAAAAGAAAAAAATATCACATATGATTTAGAAAAAGTTAAGATTATTGAAGATAATATTCCTTTAGAAATGGATATTGGTGAAAATAACGAAAAATATATTATAAAAATAAGTGAGGATTCATTTAAACCGCTAACTAGCAAATATGATGTTTTTTTATTTAATAAAAATATTTATTTGCCATCAAAGTCACAAATTGAGAGTCTTAAGATATTTTACGAGTATTTTAAAAATTTCAAAAGGCTGGAATTCAAAAAAGAAGCGGCTTTAGATATATTTAATGAAGTAATGCCAAAATTAGAAGTTATAGCTTCTAATATTAAAATAGATGAAAAAATTGATAACTTGGTAAAAAATGATTTAATAGCTGAATTCTTTTTGGATATAAGAAAGAAGCAAATAGTTTTAGATGTAAACTTAATGTATGGTGAAGAAAAATTAAAATATTTTTCTGGCCCAGAGAATAAAAATAAAATCATCATACGTGATTCAAATAAGGAAGAAAGTATTTTAGAAGTTTTAACTAACCTCAATTTTAATTATAAGGATAATATATTTGAATATGATGGAGATGAATATGATTTGTATTTATTTCTTGGAGATAAATATAAAGAACTTGAAGCATTAGGGGATGTTTATTATTCAGATAGGTTTAGAGAGAGGAAAGTCTACTATACACCTAAAATCCAGGCCAATATTAAAGAGAGTGAAGATAACTTTTTAGATTTTAATTTTGAAATAGATGATATATCTCCTAAAGAATATAAGAATATTTTAGAGGCTTTTAATAATAAAAGAAAGTATTATAAGCTAAAAAATGACAGCTTTATTAATCTTGAAGGAAAAGAAATTCAAGATTTTCTTACCTTGGTTGATAACATTACAAACGGCAATAAGGAAGGAAAAATAAAATTACACAAAAATAAAGCTATTGTATTAAATGATTATTTGGAAAATAGCAACTTGTCATTTATAAAAGGAAAAAATGTTGTAAAAGACATTGCAAATAAGGTTTTAGAATTAGATAAACTTGAATATATTATGCCGGATAACTTGAAAACGCAGCTCCGAGATTATCAAATAACTGGCTTTAAGTGGTTTAAGAATTTAAGTTATTTAGGTTTTGGCGGAGTACTGGCTGATGAAATGGGACTTGGAAAGACAGTACAGACTATTGCATTTTTACTATCTGAAAAAGATAAGAAGTCTTTAATAATTGCCCCAACTTCTTTAATATATAATTGGAAAAATGAGTTTTTAAAGTTTGCCCCATCTATGAACATATGTGTTGTCCATGGTAATAAGAATGAAAGAGTAAAAAACATAGAAAGCATAGATGAATATGATGTGGTACTAACTACTTACGGTACTTTAAGAAATGATGAAGAAAATTATGAGAAATTACATTTTGATTATTGTATCCTTGATGAGGGTCAGAATATAAAAAATCCTTTGGCTCAAAGTACAAAATGCGTCAAAAATATAAAAGCAAAAAACAAATTTGTATTAACAGGAACTCCCATTGAAAATAACTTAATTGAGCTGTGGAGCATTTTTGATTTTATTATGCCTAATTATTTATATAACTCAACGTTTTTCAAGAAAAAATTTATAGATAATGACAGTTCTGCAATTGAACTTCAAAAATTTATAAGACCTTTCATGCTTAGAAGGCTAAAAAAAGATGTTATTAAAGAATTGCCTGATAAAATTGAGAAAAATTATTATGTGGAACTGACAAAAGAACAAAAGAAAGT
The DNA here is from genome assembly GCF_002969175.1 of Clostridium sp. MF28. NCBI lineage: Bacteria > Bacillati > Bacillota > Clostridia > Eubacteriales > Clostridiaceae > Clostridium > Clostridium sp. MF28. The sequence continues at coordinate 327,800 of NZ_CP014331.1, read as the reverse complement.
TTATTCTTCCTATGTGAAAGATATTAGAGAAAAAATGGAAGCCGAAAATTTTGAAGGGGATAAGATAACTATATTTTCCTATTTAACAAAGCTAAGACAATTATGTCTCGATCCATCCATAGTAGTAGATAAATACACAGGAGGAAGTGCAAAATTGGAAGAAGCTTTAAATCTTATAGAAGATAACATATCTAATGGACATAAAATCCTTTATTTTCACAGTTTACGTCTGTTCTTAATAATATTTCTAAAGAATTATCAGAAAATAAAATTAAGCATATGTATCTAGATGGAAGTACAAAAGCAACTAAGAGGTCTGAACTTGTAGATGAATTTAATGGCAGTGATAAGTACAAGGTATTTCTAATTTCACTAAAAGCTGGCGGGACAGGACTTAATTTAACTTCTGCTGATATTATTATACATTTTGACCCGTGGTGGAACCCTGCCGTAGAAGATCAAGCTACTGATAGAGCCCATAGGATAGGACAAAAGAATGTAGTTCAAGTATTTAAATTAATTTCAGAAGGAACTATTGAAGAAAGAATTATAAATCTTCAAGAAAGTAAAAAAGAACTTATTAATGGTATTCTTGAGAGTGATTATAAGAGCGAAAACACGCTCGGAAGCCTTTCAAAAGAGGAACTTATAGAGTTATTTTCATAGGAAAAATATATACTATGCATTTTATATAAAGACTCATATGTTATCAAATATAAAGATTAAATAAGTATACGTTGTTAGAATATTCTGTTGACATAAATTGAGATGTATCAAAATAACTTTAAAAGTTACTTTGATACATCTCGTTTTTACAGATATGAAATTTAAAGATTTGGATTATTAGATAAACATATTTATAAAGTTGTTAAGAATTTAAATTCGTATCTCAACTAGAAATCGTAAATATATTTGTGGAGAAAACATTTGAAAATGAGCTGTTAAAGGTTCTTAAGCAGAGAACCCAAATCTTTGATTTGGTGAGAATCGCTCAGTGAACGAATGTGAGTCGAGTTTCCGCTATTGGTTGTTCCATTTTAGCTTGTCAAACTGAAAGTTGGAGCATGCTAAAATGGATACAACCTGCTGCTTATAATCTTCAGCGATATTTTCATAGCTTTTCGGAACAAAATATTTATGATTTTGGTAAGTTACCACATAAATTTAGTTTTAGAGTTGGATATCTATATAATAATAGAAGTAAAAATAGGTTTATACTTCAGGTTCCTTGGCTGAAATATTATCTTTCTTTTTAGCTATCTTTGATTCTTTAGAAGAACTATTCTCTGATTGATTAGTTATATCAGAATGTGCAGGTGTAACAGTATTTACTATTGATCCATTAGCACTAGCCATATTAGCTAAAATCATGCTTAAAATTCCTTCCATAGCATTAGGAGTTTTTCCATCAGCCCCTCCCATAATTACTGTTTGTGGTACAAGAGGGGATTTGCTTATCTTTAATGCTTCTGCAAAAGCAGTTAATACGCTTTGTTGTACTTGTAATTCAGGACCGCCATAAGCATCAACTAAGGCTTTAGCAGCAGTACCTTTTGCAAGACCAACCTTTGTTTCTTGTTCTGCAGTAGCTTCTGCAACAGCTTTGATATTTAAAGCTTGAGCTGCACCGACTTTTTCAAGTTTGAAAGCTTCAGCTCCAGCTTGTAATTCTACTTGTTTAGCATTAGCAGCTGCATTAAGTTCAGTAGCTTTAGCGTTAGCGGCAGCTTCAGCTTCTTTTGTATATCTTAAAGCATCAGCTTCTTGAGTTCTCTTGTACTTATCAGCTTCAGCAAGTTTTTGAGTCTTTAAAGCTAATTGTTCAGCAAGTTTTAATTCAGATTTACCTTTGTTATCAGCAACTTCTATATCGATACTTGATTGAGTAAGAGCCGCTTGAGCTGCACTTTTAGCAATTGCTTCATTAAGTTCTCTTTGTTTTTCTGCTGACTTTTGTTTTGCTTCATTTGTTTTAATTTCTTCCAATGCAACTTGTCTATCTCTAAGTTGTGCAAGGATTAGATCAATTCTCTTATCTGTTGAAGAAGCGGCAGGTGTACCAATTAATACTTCCTGTAATTCTAAATCATATAATTTGAATTTTTCCTTCATTTCTTTAGAAGCTTGTTCTTGAATAGCGCTTCTATCCTGTACCAATTCAATTAAAGTCTTAGTTTGTCCAATATTCTTAAAGTAACCTGCAACCATAGGATCTAGTGATTGTTCAATAAGAAGTTTAATATCACCAAATCTTTGGATTACTGAAGAAGCTTTTCTATAATCAATATTAAACACTACAGTAAGTGGGAGATTAGGTTCAAAAGCATCCTTAGTTATAAGATTAATTTCTTTTAAATTATCATCTAGTTTATGATCTCCAACCTGACCGCTAATCCATTTTAATATAACATTAGTAGTAGGAACTGGAATGATTTTACCCGCATAAGTATTAAATGGATACTTACCTGGCATCATACATTCTCTCCAAATACCTTTCTTGCCTTGCTCAACAAGTTCTCCATGAGAGTAATCTGATCCAGATACATCTTCACCTTTTTCACCAAAGTAACTAACAACAACACCTACATAACCAATATCTATAATACTTTTTGGAACTATGTCCACATTAGCAAATAACCTATTAATAAAGTAAACACCATCTGTCAATACCTGCATCTGCTTACCTTTTCTACCACCAGCAGCTAAGAATTTTTCAGGTTCTTGGAAGTTACTATGGTAATATTCATTTGTAATACCATCACCAACTATTGGAGCGATTATAGCTCCGTTATCTGGAGTAGGTCCTTCATTAACAGTTACTATACCAATTGTATCTTTAGTTTTAATATTGTTTCCAAATTCATCTTGTTCAAGATTTTTTGAGCTCGAGATAACTACAGGAATGAATCCATTAACTCTAAGCAAGTCACTTCTCATAGTTTCTATTTGTTCTGATTCATCCTTTGAAGTAAATATTGAATGTACTTTATCCTTTGTAATTATGATAAACTGAGCTAGATTAAATGCATAAGTACCTTCACGAAGAATTTGCCTTTGAGGACCTTTTTGCCCTCTATTATTTAAAAAAGCTACTACATCCTGAAAGGATTTACACTCAGGAATAACTTTTCCTAAAGTTTGTCCATCTGCAAGACTTTCTCCTGATCTTGCAAATACATAACCTATCTGTCCTTGTGGAATTGTTACAAGTCTTACTTTCTTAACCTTGTACTTAAAAGGAGTTTTAAAATGCACTCCAGCTCTTAGAACGTGTGGCTGATAACCAGCTTCACCTTTCAATGCAATTAAACCATCAGCAGGTACAGACCCTTTTAAACTCCACCATTTTTCTACTATACCTACCTCATCAGTTCCGATACTTGTAAATCCTATGCCATAGAGTAATATAAATAGCGCTAAGATTCCAATACCCACATAAATTAAAATTGATATCGTTTCTGAATTCATAAAATTCCCTCCATAAATTTATTGTATTTTTTTTAGACATTTACTTGTTTAGGCACATGAAAGAAAATAATAGATCAAAGATGCGCTGAATATTTAGTGTCAGATAAGGAAACAAATTAAGCTAATAGCAGGTTTATTAGCTTAATTTGCTGACGCAGTATGACGCGAAATAGGCAAGCATACTGGTTTATTATTTCTTTGATTGTGCCTTGATTGGTATAGATAGTAATATATTATATTAGGCATTAATTGTAAATGTCCAAATTAGTCAAATTTCTTCATTAGATTTGTTGCGGTTACCAATTAGAATAAACTAAACTTTATTATCTTTCTCAATATCGTTAAATCGCTTTAAATCTACCTCCCATACATTTACTTTTTAAGAATATTTCAATGCATGCTGATTTATGAGCACTTTTTAGTAACTATTCCATTAAAGACTCCAATTATTAAATTTTTTTAATGTTATGTTTGCATAAACTAACACAATTGGATCACTTGCTTTTAAATGAATATCTCTTAGGGATAAAGGGCTTTTATCCATGGAGTGCACCAGTTTTACGTCCACATGAAGGAATTGGAAGGACCTTTATTCCATCTACTTTAAGCATGATATCTCTAGTAGTTAATTTTTTAATTGGGCTCGCTATATCAATTAGAAAATATAGATATGTTGAGTAAAGATGTAGCATAAATCTAAATTTATGTGGTAACTTACCGGTACGCCAAGCAAGGACGTAAAAGATAATGAGGGCTAACCTTCCTCATTATTACTATATAGCAGGTGGGAATCCTGCATGACAAAGGCCAGCAACCAGTCATTAGTTAGTCTTGGGCTTATTATGGCGATGTAATAAGTTAAGTGTAGACAAACAAGGTACCAGGCCGCAAGCGAATGCTGAAACTACTAGCCACGAAATTATCACAAAGTCAGAAAGGACGATAATATCGGTAAATTAGAAGTCAGAACATAGATAATCATTATTGCAAGAATATCTGTGCTTTCTCGTGGTTTTAAGGTGTAGCATGGTATACATTGATATAGTACGTCAACTTGGGAGGACTCATTATTCTCTGACTTCAGAGTATGGAAAACAATGATTAGAAATCAGAGGTATTCAAATGATAATGAGTAGTCGGATTACACCATAGTACTGAAGAAATGAGTAATGACCATGGAGGGAAGGGTGTAACATATTATAGACCTTGAAAAGAGAAACAGAAATTCTCACACAGAGGAGGAAAAAAATGTACACAAAACTTGAGAGGATAGCAGAAATAGCTGGAAATAATCCTAAAGAGAAATTTACATCACTAATGCATTTAGTTAACAAGGAAATGCTAATTTTATGCCATTATGAACTGAGCGGAAATAAGGCTACAGGAGTGGATAAGGTAACAAAGGAAGAATATGAAACTAACTTAGAGAATAATATTGATAATCTACTAATTAGAATGAAGACTTTTAAATATAGACCGCAGCCTGTAAGGAGAGTATACATAGATAAGTCTGGTTCAAACAAGAAAAGACCTCTAGGTATACCGGCATATGAAGACAAAGTTGTACAATTAGCCATTAATAAAATATTAAAATCAATATATGAACAAGATTTCATTGATAGTTCTTTTGGGTTTAGACAAAATAGAAGTTGTCATGATGCTCTTAAAATCTTAAATGTATATTTATCTGAAAAGAATGTGAATTATGTTGTAGATGCTGATATTAAAGGATTCTTTGATAATGTTGACCACAAGTGGTTGATGAAATTTCTTGAACACAGGATTGCAGACAAGAACTTACTTAGATATATAGGTAGATCTTTGAAAACTGGAATAATGGAAAACGGAAAGTATAAATGTCAAGCTAGAAATGTAACTTTTTGATCATTTAAGAATGTGGTTTTTTAATCTTCTTCTTGTTTAAAATGATCTTTTAGTCTATATGATTTTCCATTGATTGTAACAACATGGGCGTGATGTAAAATTCTATCTAAGATAGCACTAGCTATAACAGGATCATAAAAAATATCATCCCAAGAGTTAAAATTTATGTTGGTAGTTAAGATAGTGCTTTTTTTCTCATACCTCATATCAATTAATTGGAAAAACAGTTTCGAATCTTCTTTATCTATAGGTAAATACCCCAATTCATCAATAATAAGAAGTTTATACTTACTAAAATGCTTAAGTCTAGCATCTAACCTATTCTCTAAATTTGCTCGTTTTAGCTGCTGCAGCAAATCATTACACTTAATGAAATATGTACTGTACCGGCGCTTCGCAGCCGCGATTCCTATAGATGTCGCAAGATGTGTTTTCCCAACTCCGCTAGAACCTAAAAATACAATATTTTCTTGTGATTCTAAAAAACGCAGTGTTAAAAAATCCAATATTTGATCTTTATTAATTCCAGGTTGAAAATTAAAGTCAAAATCTTTAATTTCCTTTTGATGTGGAAAAGCCCCAACCTTAACCATTGATTTAATCATATTGGCTTCTTTACAGTCGATCTCGTGAGCTGTAAGCTTAATTAAAGCATCAACAAAAGATAGATTGTTTTTTGTTGTAAAATCAATAACTTCGTCCAAATGAGTAATCATTTGCTTCATCTTCAAATATTCTAAATTATTTATGAGTTGTGTATATGTACTATTCATTTTGATATATTTCTCCTATCATTTTCAAATTATTTCTGGCTACTTCTATCATTTCATATGAATTTTTATTAAATGTTAAACCACTGATTTCAGCATAATGATCAGCATGATAATTTAACTTCTGATTTTTTATTCTATGAATAGTAACTAACTTTGTGCTATAATACACATGTAGTTGATCATCATAAACTTGAAGTTTTAGTTTTTTACCTATATATTCTGGTGGTACAGAATATTGGTTTGATTTATATGAAATCATACTTTGGCGATTTACTTTAACATTTGTGGTGATTATTTTGTGGTGATTTCTTATCTGTACTTTAGGCAGTTCTGATAAGAAATCTTTTTCTTTTTCTAAATGCAATATGGGTATTTTACCAGTTGATGTATGGCATGTACCATTAATTCTATTGTTTAAATCCGAAACAAGCTTATGCAGACCTTCATAATCTAAGGTTCCATTATAGGCCCTTATTTCGTCTAATAGTTTCATAGGAGCCTCAACTTTTGCTTTTGTATTCGGTCTTCCTGCTATGCAGGGACGGACCTTAAATCCATAGTCATCTGCAAATTGTTGAAATTTATTGTTTACTTTTCCCTTAGAATAAGTAGTTCGAGGGTTATCCATAACTGTTTTCATGTTATCTGTTAGTAATTCTTTTGGCACACCTCCAAAAGTTTCGAATGACTCATCTAAAAAAGATAGTAGTATATCTTGCGTTTTATCAATCGATAATTTATATACTCTAAACCTTGAGTATGAAAGGATTGCCACAAAAATATTTATATTAATAATTTCACCTGTAGTCAAAACAAATTCTATATTTTCTTTCCAATCCAATTGTGCTTGTTGCCCTTTCTCCGTTTCATATCGCATAGGCGAAGCATTTGATATATGTCCTTTTTTCCTATTATTAAAGTACTCATTAAATTCTGAGTGATTAGAAATGTATCTTCTAAACGAAGATTGTGCGCAATCTAGTCCATGATTATCTTTTAGATATTGCCATAAAATACGTTTATAATAAAATACTTGAATTGAATCTTTGCTAAGAAGCTCTTTTATAATAGGCTCAAAAGCTTCTATTTTAGATTTGCATTTTCTAGTGGTAGGTTTGACATATCCATTTATATATTTGCCTACGGTTCGAGGATCAACTCCAAGTTCTCTAGCTATTTGGCTTTTATTTACTTTCAAATTGTTTACCTCCATAAGTGGCTTTAATTTATGAAGATCTTCTACCTTATTTATTTTAATTTCTGAATAAATGTTTGTTTGTATAATCATAATTACCCCCAATAAATATTGGGTAATTATAATTTATAAAAACTAATTTGTACATTCTTAAATGATCATTTCCTTACATTCTTATCTTATCATTTATAGAAAGTTTTATAAAGTATATGAAGGAACTCCACAAGGGGGAATAATATCTCCAACATTAGCAAACATTTATTTACATTATGTTTTAGATATATGGTTTAATAACTTTATCAAAAAGAAGTGTAAAGGACAGGCGTACATAGTACGCTATGCGGATGATTTTGTTTGCTGTTTTCAGTATGAAGACGAAGCGAAAGCTTTCTATGAAGCATTGAAAAACAGATTAGACAAATTTAACTTGCAGGTAGCTGAAGATAAAACTAAAATATTATATTTCGGTAAGAATGCCTACTATGATAGAAAATTCAAGAGAGCATGAAAGTTAGAATCATATAAAGATAGAACTTTTGATTTTCTAGGATTTACACACTTCTGCAGTTGCAGAAAGAATGGAAGTTTTAGAGTTAAGAGGAAGACTAGCTCAAAGAAATTTGGAGCTAGCATAAAGAGATTGAATGAATGGTTAAAGAATAATAGAACAGTGCCGCTCACATTATTAATGGAGAAACTGACACAGAGACTAATAGGATATTATAGGTATTACGGAATCACTGACAACAGTTTAAGTCTCGCAACTTTCAGATATTTAGTAAGAAAACTAACTTTTAAATGGCTAAACAAAAGAAGTCAGAAAAGAAGTTATAACTGGAGAAGTTTTGACACTATGTTTGAGTGCTTCAAAATACCTAAAGCTAAAATATATGTTAATATTTTCAACTTAAAAGAAGATATATCATATATACTGTGAATTATAATGTGGGGAGCCGTATGCGGGAAATCCGCACGTACGGTTCTGAGAGGGGTTAGGGAAGTGATTCCCTAGTCTACTTACCAAATCATAAATATTTTGGTTCCGAAAAGCTATGAAAATATCGCTAAAGGTTCTAAGCAGCAGGTTGTAGCCACTTTAGCATGTTCCAACTTTCAGTTTGATAAGCTAAAATGGAACAACCTACAGCTAAGAACCTTTAACAGCTCATTTTCAAATGTTTTCTTCATATTATGACCCTTGTGGTTACAAATATATTTATGATTTCTTGTGAATATATGAGCTTAAAGTCTTAGCAAATCTGAAAATATATTCATCTAATAACTCAAATTATTAATTTAGATATCTATAAATGATAAAAACAAAGACTTAAAGTAACTAACAGATACTTTAAGTCTTTGTTTTTAAAAAAATCTAATATTTATTACGAATTAAATCTTAATAATTTATATAGATAATACAATCATAAACTATGCTTAGACTATGAAATACCTTTCAACCAGAAATGAGTAATATATTTTTGTGGAATGTTTCATTGGTGATTTTGATGGATGTGATTCTTTGGCTATAAGTTGTTCCAAATGTGCTAGTTCAAAGCTTGTTCTTTGAGGCTAGCACTTTGGGTGCAACTTTATAGCCTTAGAATCACCCATCAGAATTACCTAGAAACTGGAACAAAAGTATATTATTCATTTCGGTGAGTTGTATGCATAAGTTTAAGTCTCAATTAGCTTATCTATATCTCTAATTCTATTTATAGATTGTGATAAGAAATTTTATTAGGTTTTAATCCTTTTTCTAGTGAAGTATATATACGTTTGTTTCTTGGATCTATTAATTCCTCGTTATTATAATAGATTCTAGGAGTTTTCCAAAGAAGCTTCAAAGCACTTAAAAGTGGCATTTGATGATATCTATCTGGCCATAGTTTTAATATTTCTTCCTTTACTAGAGAATAGTATTTAGGATTCATTCCTGGAAATAGATGATGCTCTGTGTGGTAAGAAAAATTAAAATGTAGAACATCAAGCCACTTTGGAACTGTTACTGAAAGACTATTAACCAAAGGATCATTTATAGGTACAAGAGGATTTAATCTATGATTACTTGATATATAACACATTACAATGAAATTTCCTATAAGGAATGGAAGTAAATATGAGAAAATCCATTTATCAGTTTCAACTAAGAAGAATAAACCTATCCATATAATCCAAGGGAGTATAAACTGAATCCATAGTTTTATGCTTTTTTGTCTTTTAAATTCCTTAACATATATAAAAAACATGCGAGTTCCATGAAGTGTAAATGAAATACTTAATGCTGAGAAACTAAATAGTGAGCGAAACCACAAAGGAAGTTTATAAATGTACTTTATAAAAGCTCTATTACTAAATTGCTCAAAGCTCATCCAAGCATCTGGATCATTTATTTCATGTTGAGTATTAGCATGATGACTCATATTATGCCACTTAATCCAAAGGTTTGGACCTATGCTTAATGGCAAAAAAGCTATCCCTCCAAGCAAGTTCTTTAACCAATGTGTTTTTACAACAGTGCCATGTAAGATTTCATGCCCAAGAAATCCTATGGATGCAAAACTAAAGCCTAAAACTAAAGATATTAAAAAGTTTATAATGTTATTAAATCTACATAGAGTAATTGTGAGTATTCCACAAATTATAATAATTGTATATGCAAGTCCTCCAAACAGCCTTGAAGGTACTGGTTTAAATGCATTTTTAGGTAGTTTGGGGGATATCTTACTAGCATACCACCCTATATTATGAAGTTCTTTCATCGATTTTACCGCCTTTCGTGATCTATAAAGTATCAATAATATTTATCTAATCAACGTACATGGATTTAAAATATAATTTCCAAAGTACTTAATTTATGTTAACAATAATCATTATCAGTTGTCAATAATTATTTGTTAATATTCTTTTGCAAAACTAAATTTGTTAATTTATGAAACAAAATTTCAAGCATAATCATTTTTTATGAAATTTTATTAAATTAAAACCAAAAGCGGGTAATAATACGGTTAGCACTAAAATACATATATTGTAAAGCAGCATTTAAATATATTGCTAATTGAAGGGGGATATTGTTATGAAAGTTTTAATGGTTTGCTCCGGGGGAATGTCTAGTGCAATTGTTGTACAAGCGATAAAAAAGGAAGCTGATAAAGAGGGATTTGATCTAGAAATCAAAGCAGTAGGAACTAGCGATTTTGAGGATGAAATTCAGCAAAATAAATATGATTTAGTTTTAGTTGCGCCTCAGGTAAGACATAGGTTAAATGGTTTTAAAGATCAAGCTAATGAATATAATCTTGAAGTAACTGCTATTGAACCAATGGGATATACACCACTTGGTGGAGCAAGAGTTCTTAAGCAAATAAAGAGCTATTGTAAGTAAAAACAGTAATAAAAGATAAGGAGGAAGTATGAATAAATTTTTTAATTGGCTAGAAAAGTACTTATTGCCACCAATGACTAAATTATCTGAGCAGAGGCACTTAAAAGCTATTAGGGATGGTATAGTATCTACTATTCCACTAATAATAATTGGAAGTTTTTTTCTCGTAATTGCAGTTCCGCCAAACGACTGGCTAAAGCAATTAGTGGCTCCATATGTTAATCAGATAATGTTTCCATATCGCTTAAGTATGGGCATAATGGCTTTATATGCATCTTTTGGAATAGCATATAATCTAGCAAAGTCATATAAGCTAGATCCTTTGTCTGGTGGAAGCTTAGGTCTTGCAGCATTCCTGCTTACAAATGTTCCATTAAATATTGATCCTAACGGCTGGATGTTATCGTTATCTAGTTTAGGCGGATCTGGTATGTTTACTGCTATTATAATGTCTATTTTTGCTGTAGAAATCTTTAGATTATGCAAAGAAAAAAATCTAACTATTAAGATGCCAAAAGAAGTCCCAACATCAGTTGCTAATTCTTTTGCAGCTCTTATTCCAGCAGCTTTTATTATAGTACCAATATGGATTATAAGAGATTTATTAAATTTTGATATTCAAAAATTTGTGCTAAGTATATTTACGCCTTTGGTAACTGCAGGTAATTCACTTCCTGGAATATTAGTTCCAATCTTACTTATTACACTTTTATGGGGATGCGGAATACATGGAGATTCTGTTGTTGGTACTGTTGCAAGGCCTATATGGCTTGCAATGCTTGATGCTAATGTAGCAGCTCAAGCAGCTGGACAGCCTATTCCTAATATAGCACCAGAGCCATTTTTTCAATGGTTTGTATGGATTGGAGGGTCAGGAGCAACTATAGGACTTGTAATATTAATGTTAGGCTCTAAATCAAGATACTTAAAAGATATCGCTAGAGCAAGCTTAATTCCAGGAATCTGTAATATTAATGAACCGGTCATATTTGGAGCTCCAATTATGTTAAATCCATTATTAATAATACCATTTATTCTTGGGCCATTAATTTGTGGGTGTGTATCATACTTTGCTATGACTTTAAATTTAGTATCTAAACCAGTTATTTTGGCACCATGGACATTGCCAGCGCCTATTGGTGCGTATCTTGCAACTGGTGGAGACTGGAGAGCAATAATTTTAGTATTAATAAATATAGCTATTGTAACTGCTTTATATTTTCCATTCTTAAAAGCATATGAAAAGAAATTAATTAAAGAGGGTATGGAGAATAATTAATAAAAATTGATTATAGTTTTGAATTTGTTATGCAGTTATTGTACAAATGCTGCATAACAAAATCAAGTTGGAGGCGCAAGATGAGTGAGTTGAAAATTGTAATAATTGGTGGAGGAAGCAGCTATACTCCAGAAATAATAGAAGGCTTTATAAAGAGAAAAGGCGAACTTCCAGTTAAGGAAATAGTTTTGGTTGATATAGAAGAAGGGAAAGAAAAGCTTAATATAGTAGGAGCTCTAGCAAAGCGAATGTGTGAAAAAGCTAATTTAGACATTAGAATTTCTTTAACCTTGGATAGAAGAGAGGCGCTACTTGATGCTGACTTTGTAGTTACACAATTTAGGGTTGGAGGATTAGATGCGAGGGCAAGAGATGAGAGATTCCCTTTAAAGTATAACGTATTAGGTCAGGAAACAGTTGGCCCTGGAGGTTTTGCAAAAGCTCTCAGGACAATTCCTGTAATTTTAGATATTTCAAGAGATATAAAAGAATTATGCCCTAATGCATGGCTTATTAATTTTACTAATCCATCAGGAATTATAACAGAAGCTGTATTGAAATATACAGATATTAAATGTATAGGCCTATGTAATGTTCCAATACACATGAAGATGGATGTAGTTTCAATGTTAGATGTGGACAGTAAGGATGTTTTTATAGAATATGTAGGACTTAATCATTTAGTATGGGGACGAAATGTATGGTATAAAGGCATAAATGTAACTGATAGAGTTATAGAAAAATTAAAAGATGGCGCAGAACTTACAATGAAAAATATATCAGATTTAAAATGGCCAAAGAAATTTTTAGATGCTTTAGGAATGATACCATGTCCTTATCATAGATATTACTATATGACAGATAGATTGTTGAAGGAGGAAAAAGAGGCAGCTAAAACTATTGGGACACGTGCAGAACAGGTAAAGAAAATTGAAGCAAGCTTATTTGAAAAATATAAAGATAAAAATTTAGACGTTAAACCACCTGAGTTAGAAAAAAGAGGTGGAGCATATTATTCAGATGCAGCTGTATCACTCATAAGTTCAATATACAATGATAAAAAAGACATTCATACAATAAATGTTAGAAATAATGGAACCATTAAAGGAATTCCAGACGATTCCGTTGTTGAAGTTAACTGTTTAGTAGATAAGAGAGGTGCAACTCCACTATCTTTGACGCGACCTGTAGAAGAAAAAATTTTAGGCCTTATTCACAGTGTAAAATTTTATGAGATATCAACAATAGAAGCTGGAGTACATGGAAATATAAATCAAGCTATAATGGCACTAGCTAATAATCCACTAGTCCCATCAGTAGATATTGCAATTAAGCTATTTGAAGATTTGTGTTCATTAAACAAAGGATATTTACCGCAATTTAATAAATAATATTAGGAGATGAGCTATATGGAGCAAGAAATATTTGAAATAATATTACATGCAGGAGACTCAAGAGCATATGCCTTTGAAGCTCTCGATGAAGCTGAAAATAAAAACTACGATAAAGCAGAAGAATTTTTAAAAAAGGCTAGAGAAGAACTTAAACTAGCTCATAGCACTCAGACAAAATTGATTCAGGCTGAAATAAATGGAAAAGGAATTAAAATAACATTGCTTATGGTTCATGCGCAAGATCAATTAATGACTGCCATGTCTGAAAATGTCCTAATTGAGAAAATGGTAAGAATGTATAAGATTATGAATGAAAAGTAAAATAAATTAAATATTATGTAATTAAATGAATAGTCTAAACAAATTTATGAAAAAATAGAATGAAAAAAATCTATATAGGATATAAAAAAATGTAGTGGAGGTAAGTATTTATGAAAAAATTTAAATGTATAGTCTTTGGGATTTTTTTAGTCTGTACTTTCATATTACCTGTTTCTTATTGTAATGCAGAAGAAACTACTACTACGATTGAAGCTAACAATAGCAAAGTTTATGACTTACAGCAAGATGCTTTTAAATATTATCAAGTTGAACATAAAGGAGCTTTAGGAATTCCAGTGTCCTACTCATGTACAGAATCTGAGGCCGGAGATATTAGAAAATATACCGTGGAGCCTAAGTATTCTGAAAGCATTGATGGAAATAAAGTTGAAATACTTATTTCGCAGGTTAATGTTACTGGTGAATCTGATAACTTCGATTCAGTTTTAAAAGATAATAAATATATAAAGAATATAAAGCTAGATAAACTTGATAATAATACAGCAAAAGTTGATATTGAGACTTCTGGAAAACTTAATGTTAAAATAAATCCTGTAAAAAGGAGATATTCTTCCTTAGGGGACAATAAATATGAGTTTAAGACATTTATAGATGTTACATTTGAAGAAAAAGTTAAAGATAACTCGAACATAATAATTATCGACCCTGGTCATGGAGGCTCAGAGCTTGGAGCAACAGATAATTTCACTTATGAAAAACAGTTAAATTTGGATATATCTAAAAGAGTAAAAGAAAATCTTGAAAAAGCAGGATATCGTATATATATAACTAGAGATAATGATAGCAATGTTGGATTATTAGATAGAACAGATCCAGCAAATCTTTTGAATGCAGATTTATTTTTCTGTATACACAATAATTCACTTCCATTGGATGTTAATATGCAGTCTGTTTATATGTTTAGGGGAACTACGGTACTATATAATTCTACTGCTCCAAAACCAGGAAGAGAATTTGCAACAATACTCATGAGAGAAGTGTCAAGCACCATAAAAACTAACACATATCCACTTCAAGATAGGCCAAATCTCGCAGTGCTATCATCAGCGTGGTGCCCTGCAGTACTCATGGAAACGACTGTTGAGTGCGATGATGGTGATGCAAAGATGATGATGCATAGACTAAACAGCCAGAAAGTTGCAGATGCATCACTTAGAGCTGTAAATAAATATTTTATAAAATAAAAAAGAATCAGGGGTGGATGTATAGATGTCAAAAAAAGTTATTAATAGATTATTCTCAGTCATTACTATTACATTATTGATTTTTATGACATGTAGTACAAGTGCAAAAGCTGATACAACTGAAACTGATTTTTCACATACGGATTTTGGTACCGTTTCAGGTTTATCAGTTGAGAAGCAAAATCCATATGTCGAATATGCAGGAGTTGATCATTATCCAGTGTTAAGTGGTGACACTATCAAGATAAATATGAGTTCCAAGTATGATGGAGATTATTCTGACTACAGCAATTATGATCCAGTGCAGTATAGAGTATTTATAGCAAAGGGTGAAAATGAAGATTACACAGAATTAACCAATGGATATTCAAATGCAATATCTGCATATAATGAATTTACAATAGAAGATAATAATGCATTAGCTGAAGGTAAATATAAAGTTATGATTTTTGTAAAAAAGTCTTCATCTAATGGAACAAATCAAAATTCGTATGGAGCTTATGATAAAATATATAATTTTAATTTTACTTGCTACAATAGCTCAGATGCACCTAAAAATGACGATTCAAAAATTTCTAATTCATCAGGCAATATTGTAAATGATGGAATGGCTGTAGAAGATAATGATTATATATATTATATAAATAGGGTAGGAGATGTCTATGGAGCAGCTCCTGATTATTTGTATAAAGTAAGGAAAAATGATCCGCCTAGAAAGGATATATGTGATTTAAGTTACAATACACAATTAATTCCAAATAGAGTGTGGAATCTTAATCTTGTAGACAACTGGATTTACTATAGCAATTGGAAAGATGCTTTTCATCACAGTATAAATAAAGTTAAAACAGATGGAACAGAGGACACGTGCATAGCAAATGAAGCGGTAGGAAATATGTTTGTAGAAGGAAATTGGATATATTATGTTAAAAGAACTAATTCACATTCAATTGATCTAAATAATATATACAAAATATCTTTAGATGGCAGTTGTAGAATTAGACTTAATTCCTCTGCTACAGAAGACATGACTGCAAGCAATGGCTGGATATATTACACTAATATATCTGATGGATATAAAATCTACAGAATGAGATTAGATGGAAGTGAGAATACAAAAGTATGTGATGATGAAACTTTATTTATGACTGTTTGTGGAGATACCGTTTTTTATAGCAACAAATCAGATAGTGATAAGTTATATAAAGTAAATGGAGATGGAACAGGAAAAGCTAAGTTATCTAATGACAAAGCTACTTTTATAAATGTAAGCAAAGATTATGTCTATTATGTGAATTATTCAGATAATGAAAATCTTTATAAAATTCCAGTTGGAAGAGGAAGATCTGAAAAGATCACAAACGAATATGGAACTAATATAACAATTTTAGACGATAAAATATTTTTTAACGGTATGTTTTATGATAAATAAATCATATCAATTAAATAGAGAAACACTATATTTAAAATACTTGTTAGTGAAAAGCTATAATAAAATATGGATAGACCAAGTTGAGATATGAATCTATGAATATAGTTCTCCGAAATAAGGAGCATGATTATGCAGTTTGGTTTGTCAGACTGAAAGTTTGGGCAGGTTAAAGCGGATATACTCCGCTGCTTAGAAACTTCAGCGATATTTTCATAGCTTTTCGGAACAAAATATTTATGGTTTCGGTAAGTTATCACATAAGTTCAGTTCAAAGTTGCTTTATCTATATAATAAAAATTATAATTAAGGGAGATTTTTTAATGAGAAGGCTAGGAATATCAGTTTATCCTATGCACAGTAGTGCAAGAGAAATAGAAGATTATATAAAATTGGCATATAAATATAACTTTAAAAGAATTTTTACATGCCTTTTATCATTTGATGGAAGTAAAGAAGTAATAATCAATAATTTCAAGAAAATAATACAATGTGCAAATGAAAATGATATGGAAGTAATAGCAGATATAAGTCCTAAAGTATTCGATGAACTTGGAATTGATTATAAGAATTTAGATTTTTTTAAGGAGCTGGGACTTTATGGTATAAGACTTGATCTTGGATTTACTGGTTTAGAAGAATCTATTATGTCATTTACAAGTAAGAAATTAAAAATAGAATTAAACATGAGCAATGGGACAAAATATATAGATAATATATTCTCTTATATGCCAAATGCAGATAACATATTAGGCTGTCATAATTTTTATCCACACAGATATACAGGATTAAGCTACGAACATTTTATAAAAACCAGCAAGCAGTTCAAATCGTTAGGAATTAGAACAGCAGCATTTATTTCATCTCACAGTGCAGATCATGGTCCATGGCCTGTAAACGAGGGATTATGCACTCTTGAAATTCATAGAGAGCTTCCAATAACAGTTCAAGCAAAACATTTATGGACATCTGACTTAATAGATGATGTAATTATTGCAAATGCCTTTGCTAGTGAAGAAGAATTAAAAGCATTAAGTGAAATAGATCCTTATGTTTTGACTTTAAATTGTGAGATAAATAAAAATGCACCTGAAACAGAGAAGAAAATAGTTCTTGAAGAATTTCATTTTAACAGAGGAGATGTATCTGATTATTTAATAAGATCAACTCAAAGCAGAGTTAAATATAAAGACCACAATTTTGAAGTATTTAATACTCCAGATATAAGAAGAGGAGATATTATTATAGAGAGTTCATTATATGGACATTATGCAGGAGAAATGCAGATAGCTAAAAAGCCTATGAAAAACTCTGGCAAATCAAATGTAATAGGAAGAATCGCAGAGGAAGAACTGTTTTTGATTGATACAATAGCTCCATGGCAGAAATTTAAATTAGTAAATAATTAATGAAAAAGATGTTATAATCTATATAGATCAAATTGAAATAAAAGATTTATATGTTTTAAAAAGTTTATTATATTGAGATTTACTTTAAACTATGGATATCCAAATTAATAATTATATTTGCAGAATACAATTTATGATCAGATTTATTAAATAACAAGTTGAAATTAGGGACAAGTCAATTTAATTTTTTAGATTTTTTACATAGGAAGAGATGTGACGATATATGAGATTAGATAAATTTCTAGCAGAATCAGCTGTTGGAAGCAAAAAAAGTGTCAGAAATTACATTAAAGAAGGTAGGGTAAAGGTAAATAAAGAGATAGTTACAGAGCCTGCAATGGAAATTGATGAAAACTGTGATGTCATTGAGTATCTTAATGAGATAGTCAACTATGCTGGAAAATTATATTACATGTTTAACAAACCAGCAGGTTGTATTACTGCAAAAACTGATGAGATTCATAAGACCGTATTTGATTTTTTAGGCGAAGCTGGCACGAAAGGAATATTTCATGTTGGAAGGTTAGACAAGGATACAGAAGGATTATTGTTATTTACAAATGATGGAGAATTTGAACATAAGGTCATGTATCCAGAAAAACATGTTGAAAAAACTTATTTCTTTTGGGCATTAGGTTCTTTAAGCGAAGAAGATAAGAAACAATTAGAGCAGGGAACTTATATTGGACAAGGCAAAATATTAACTAAGCCAGCAAGAATAGAAGTAGATAAGTTTGGCATATATGAAGATCTTAAACATGAAATGGCCACCAATAATGTGAACAATATAAACTCAAATCATCATACGCAGCCAGTCGTTTCTGGATATCTTACTATTTCAGAAGGACGCAAGCATCAAGTAAAGCGTATGTTAAAGTCCGTAGGCTGCTACGTTGTATATTTAAAGAGAATTTCAATTGGTGGACTAGCTTTAGACAAATCACTAGAGAAAGGCCAGTATAGGTCTTTGACAGAGTTAGAAATTCAAAAGGTGCTAGGAAATTTATAAAGTAGCTGATAATTAATAAGCTAAGATTTTTTGCATTTAAAAAAATCTTAGCTTTAATTTTTAAGAAAATATGTATTATAAATAGAAGTTTAATTCATTAAAATTTATTTCGAAAATTTCTTAAATATTGACTTTATTTTAGCATAAATAACGCTTAATAGGTTAATTAATGTAAATTTATGATATAATATGTATAAAATCGATAAGTATTAAATAAATAAGTTATCAAAATCAAGTTAAAATAAATAAAATGTAGAATTTAAGCTAAAGTAATAGAATTTTAGAAAGATAGGAAGTGGGTTAATCATGATTGGATTTCAGCTAATATTTTTCGTTTTCGTAGCTTTTATAATTTTTATAAACATCAGTAAATATATTAAAAATGAAAACTCACCAATTATATCCACTAAGGCAAAATTAATTAAGAAGAAAAAAGAAACGTGTACAAATACAGACAGTAATGGAGTTATGACAACTACCGAAAAGTTAATTTTAGAATTTGAGTTAGACACTGGGAGTGAAATTAAATTTACAGTTGGAAGACGTGTCTTCAAAAATGTTCCAGAACATGAATGGGGAACATTAACTTTTCAAGGAACACGCTTTTTAAAGTTCAACTCATCAAATGGAGTTGTTGAAAAATAGCATTATTTACTAAGGCAAATTTTTATATTCTATTAAAACAAACTTAAATAGTCATGAAATCAAAATCTGAAGTTTTCTTACATATTGGAAGATTTCAGATTTAATTTTTTTGCTTTATAATTCATAAAACACCTGAAATCATCTTCTAAACTAGCAATGACTTATTATATTAAGTTAATTGGAAATATTATCAAAATCGCTTTTGCCATAAACTTTGCAGTACCACTAAACTCTTACTGTACTTTATGCGAAAGTAACTTGCTGCTTAGAAGCTTCAGTGAAATTTTTATAGTTTTTCATAATCAAGATATTTATGATTTCGCTAAATTCATACATGAATAAGACTCTTACTTATAATACCTATACAGATAAACAATTATAAATTAGATTTATACTATGAAATATATCCCAACTAGAAATAAGAATTATGCTTTTGTAACCACAAGGGTCATAATATGAAATTTTTCATTAGGAGTTTGATGATTTTGAGACTTAAGTGAACGGAGTGAATCGAGTTGTTCCAAGTATGCTAGTTCAAAAAGTGAGAATCGAAAAGTGATGCTCCAAATCTTACATTTGGTAAGCAGAACTTTCTCTATGAACATTTTACATTCAGTTCTTCGAATTTTCTTTGTGAGAACTCACCTTTGAGGCTAGCATCTTGAGTGCAATTTGCGATCTTAGTTGGGTTGCCTATAAGATATCTAATTTAAGAATTCGACTTATTAGATGAAATTATTTATAAAGTTGCTAAAACTTTAAGTTTATATCTTTACTAGAAATCATAAATATATTTGTGGAGAAAACATTTGAAAATAAGCTGTTAAAGGGTCTTAGCTGTAGGTTGTTCCATTTTAGCTTGTCAAACTGAAAGTTGGAGCATGCTAAAGTGGGTACAACCTGCTGCTTAGAACCTTCAGCGATATTTTCATAGCTTTTCGGAATCAAAATATTTATGATTTCGGTAAATTATCACATAAATGCGGTTTTAAATTTGAGTATCTATATACCTGTTCTAAATTTTGTAGGAGTAAGAGCAGTTAGTTCTTTGAAAATTCTATTAAAATTTCGCTGACTTTCAAAGCCACATTCTAAAGCTATAACGGTAACTGGAAGTTCTGTTTCGCTAAGGAGTTTTTGAGCTTTATTTATTCTCAATCTATTTATGTAATCATTAAATTGGTAGCCAATCTTATTTGAAAAAATTCTTGAGAGATAAAATTTGCTGAAACCTAAATCTTTCGCTATACTATCTAGTGAAATTTTCTCATGGTAATGAATCTCAATATATTTAAGTAGATTTTGCATTGTACTGTTATAAAAAGTGCTGCTTTTTTTAAATGTAAAATGCGAATCAAGTTTTCCAAGTATGGTGTATAAAAGCCCTTTAATAACGTATTTGTTATTAACGCTTGTATATTCGTCATGGAGCATATATAGAAGAGAACTTATCCCATCATCGACAATATTTTTTGACATAAATGGATTCTCCAGTGTTTTGTCCATTCGTATACCAAAGAAGCTACGTGTAAGATCTGGTGAGAAAATAAATAGAATAATTTTTGAAAATCCGTCACTATTAAAAGTATGAATATCATTAGGGAAGCAGATAGAAACTTCACCAGCTTTAAGGCAGCATGGAGTATCGTTTATTGTAACTTCTATAGATCCTTCAATAACATAAGCTATTTCTACATATGGATGTAAATGTGGAGGAAAACTGAAATTTTCTAATATTTTTGAACTAAAAAAGTTTTGATCACCTGATTTATTTGCTTCAAAAAAAGGATACATATAAGACCTCCAAATATTTAATATATATAATTAGTATGTAGATAGTTCAATGGTATTACAAGATATTGATAGAAATATAATCCTTACAAAATTCTAAGAAGACCGATTGTAAAATAATATACACTTAAATTAAATTTAACATAAAAAATATAACATGCACTGCAATATATGTCTATATTGGGTTAATATATTGCCAGCTTAATTTGTTAAATCCATGTAATATTGAAGTAAACAAAAGAAGGAGAGTTTCAAATTATGTCTGTAAAATATGTACATGATATGACTGAAGGTAATGAAGTTTCCCATATTATAAAATTCACTTGGCCAATGCTTATAGGCAATGTATTTCAGCAGTTTTATAACTTGATTGATTCAATAGTTGTAGGAAAGTTTGTTGGTGCTAATGCTTTAGCAGCAGTAGGTGCTTGTGGATCTCTAAGTTTTCTTTTTTTCTCTGTATGCTTGGGATTGTCTGTTGGTATAGGTATAATTATTTCTCAATATTTTGGAGCTAAGAAGGAAGAACAGGTAAAGAGAGCCATTGCCAATTCAACTTATGTGATTGGCGCATCTGGTGTTGTTATGAGTATATTAGGAGTTGTTTTTGCACGCCAAGTTTTACAGCTTTTGAATACACCACCTGAAATCTTAAATGATTCTGTAGCTTTTTTGAGAATAGCATCAGGAGGAATGATAGCTGTAGCTGCCTATAATGCTATAGCTGCCATACTTAGAGCATTAGGTGACTCAAGTACACCTTTAGTTTTTTTGATTATTTCTTGTGCAATTAATGTGGTCTTAGATTTAATTTTCGTACTAAAATTTGGACTTGGTGTATCAGGTACTGCCTATGCTACTGTTATTTCTCAGGCATGTGCAGCAATTGGATGTCTGTTTTTTGCCTTGATCAAGAATCCATATTTTAAGTTGAAGAAAGAGCACTGGAAAATAAGTGAATCAATAATAACTAAATGCATAAGGATAGGAGTGCCTGTAGCAGCTCAGAATTCGCTGATTGCTTTTTCACTAGTAGCGCTTCAGAGCGTAGTAAATGGATTTGGAGAGACAGCTGTAGCAGCATTTACTGCTACTAGCAGAGTAGAACAGCTAATACAGCAGCCATTCAATTCATTAGGGGCAGCTATGTCTACATTTGCAGGTCAAAATATGGGAGCTAATAAACTGGATAGGGTAAAAAAAGGATATCATAAAAGCATTTTAATAGTAGCTGGATTTAGCCTTTTAGCATTTATTGCAGCTCAATTTGGCGGTCAGGCTATAATGGAAGTGTTTGTTAAAGATGAATCAGTAATAAATCTTGGAGATAAAGCAATAAGAATTACAAGTTGTGCATACTTTCCCCTTGGAATGATTTACGTTACAAGAGGTGTACTAAATGGTACAGGAGATGCATTTTATGCTATGGTTAACGGTTTTGTTG
Source organism: Clostridium sp. MF28 (assembly GCF_002969175.1). NCBI lineage: Bacteria > Bacillati > Bacillota > Clostridia > Eubacteriales > Clostridiaceae > Clostridium > Clostridium sp. MF28. Next base: position 305,172 of record NZ_CP014331.1, on the reverse strand, counting down.
AAGTGGCTGGAAGAGTTGGATTTTCAAGCGGACTAGCTATGATTCCTTTCCTAGGAGTTTGGAGTGTGTGGGTAACCAGTGGACTAACTTGGACTATTACAGCTATAGCAAGCGTAATACGTTACAGGCAAGGAAAGTGGCAAGATAAATCCATAGTTAAACCAGTTGAAAAAACTATAGAGTACAAAAAGTGTGCCGAGGGTAAGTAAATGAACATTAGATAAAGTTCTGTAAGAAAAAGAAGAACAAGTTAAAATAATTTTAGGGCAAATATTGACTACAAAAAGGCTGCGTTTTACGTAGCCTTTTTATTTGGATATTTACGCTTTGTCTGTGCTATACAGTTAAATATCCCAACTAGAAATAAGAATTATGATTTTTGGGGGCCAGTATCTTGAATAAAACTTTTATATAGATAAATAATTTAAGAATTTGATTTATTAGATGAACATATTTACAAAGTTACTAAAACATTAAGTTCATATTTTCATGCTTTTCAGAACAAAATGTTTATGATTTCAGTAAGTTATCGCATAAATCTATCTTTATAGATAACACAATTATAAACTATGAAATATTACTCATTTCGGTGAGCTATGCTCATAAGTATAGCTTATAGTTAGTTTATCTATATACATAAACTAATTAGAATAGTATAATCATTCTGTTAATGATATTTTAGTAAAAGTAATTTTTAACTTTACTTTTAGGGAGGAATTGTTTTGTCAGAAAAAAATAAAAAATATAATATCACTAAGGCTTCAAATTCGAAAGTTAACGAGAGTTCTGGAGCTGTAGTTGAAGCTGGAAAGCCTTTATCACAGTCAATGTTATGGAAATTGCAGACAGAATTTTTTGCAAACCAAGGTCCAGAGGCTTGGATTAAAGGTATTGTACCACAATATATAACAACCAATCCGTATATCGCAAATCAATACGCTAAAACTGTCTTTGGATATTTGCGAGACTATGTTGGAAGAGAAGATGTAGATAAAAATACTGTTATATATATTATGGAGCTTGCAGCAGGAGTTGGACGATTTACTTATACGTTTCTAAAAAGATTTTTACATATGATTGAAAATTCTTCGTTAAAAGATATAAAGTTTAAATACATAGTAACGGATTTTGCTGAAAGAAATATTGAATATTGGCAGAATCATAGCTTTTTAAGTCCTTATTTCGAAGCTGGAATACTTGATTGTGCAACTTTTGATATATCTAAGGATGATGAAATTAAACTTAGACATAGTGGTGAAGTATTATCAAAAGGGAAAATGAAGAATCCTTTAATTTTATTTGCTAATTATACTTTTGACAGTCTTCCACAAGACACTTTTTATGTTAATAACGGAGAGATTTATGAAGGAGTAATAACAATAACTTCTCCAGACGAAAAAGGAGATCCTAATGATAAATCAATTCTTGCAGGATTAGATTATTATTATACAGATAAAAAAATTGATGGGAATAGTTATTACGAAGATAAGAATTTAAATGATGTTTTGATGCATTACAAAAATTCTTTAGAGGACACAGCATTCTATATGCCTATAATTGGATTAAGATGTATTTCAAGATTAAGAAAGTTGTTTAATGATGACGTGATTTTAATATCTGCTGATAAAGGTTATAAGAATGAAGAAAGCATGGATAAAAATTATCATCCATTTTTATCAAAGCATGGATGTATTTCTATGACGGTAAATTTTCATGCTATAGAGTTATATTTTAAAGAACTCGGCGGAAAAGCAATACATAGTATATATGAACACGAAAACATAAATGTGTCTCTATTTATGGTAAGTAATAGTGATAATGATTTTATTGAAACTTCAATGGCTTACAATGAAATTATAGAAAGTGTAGGTCCAGATGATTTCTATATAATGAAAAAAGCAATTATGCCTTTGAGTAACTCTTTGACCACTAAGGAACTTTTGACTTTTCTAAGATTTACAGTATGGGATTCAAGAACTTTGCTTGAGTTATACAATATTTTAATTGAAAGAATAGAAAATGAAGAAAACTTCCCTAAAGATGAACTTGCTGATGCTATCAATAAAGTTTGGGAATACTATTTCCCTATTGGTGAAGAAGGCGACTTAGGATATTATTTTGGTTCTATATTAGGTTATCTTGGCTATGATAATGATGCACTAAAGCTTCTAGAATCTTCACTAGAGTTTTATGGTGAATGCCCAGAAACAAATTACGAAATTGCACTTTGTTATTATAATTTACAGCAAATTGATAAAGCCTTAGAGTATACAGAGAAATCTATTGGATTAGATTCGGATTTTGAACAGGGTAAAAACTTAAAAAATATAATTGAAGATATATTAAGCGATAACTAAAATTTTAATTAAAATAAAAACAGATGTGAATTAGGGAAAATTATTCTAATTCACATCTATTTTTTTACTCAAGAGCTCAGTGAAATTCAAATCAATTATTTTATTTAATAAATTTATAACTCATTATGTCATATAAATTGAAAATGGTAATTCTTATATACTTCCATATGTTACAAAATAATTTATAAAAACTTATTAGACGTTATGCTTTCGATTTTTGGATTTAATTGGAATATAAATTCATAAATAATAATATTATTATAACAGTTAAATTTCTAAAAGGGATAATTGGTCTTAAATAATAATTTTTCTTTTATAATCGATAGCATATTATAAAAATCTGGAGGTGTATAGAGAAATGACAAAGATTAAGACAGTACAGGAAGCAGTAAAAAATATTAAAGATGGCATGAAGATAATGACAGCAGGTTTTTTAGGAGTGGGTGCTCCATTAAAGATGATAGAGGAGCTAGCGAATACAAATATTAAAGATCTTACACTTATTCAAGCTGTATCAGCTCAACCAGGAGAGACTCATGATGTTGGTAAGCTGATAGCAAATAAACAAATAAAAAAATTTGTAGGTGCACATATTGGGACTTGCCCTGAAGCACAAGAACAATATAATGCAGGCACATTAGAAGTAGAATTTATACCTATGGGAACCATAGTTGAATGTATACGAGCTGGTGGTGCTGGACTTGGCGCAGTTATAACACCAACTGGACTTGGCACAGAAATTGAGAAGGGAAGAGATAAACTTATTGTAGATGGAAAGGAATATTTAGTATTTCCAGCTATAAAAGCAGACGTTGCATTAATTAAAGGCTGTAAGGCTGATAAGTTCGGAAATATTTTATATAGAGGAACAACAAAAGGAACAAATACAAGTATGGCACTTGCTGCTGATTTAGTTATAGCCGAAGTGGATGAAATCGTTGATGTGGGTGAAATCCCTCCAGATAGTATTGGAACACCGGGTATATTAGTAGATATAATAGTTCAAGGTGATTCTTTTGAAGATAGAAGAAAATATTTTGAAGATTTATGGACAAGAACTAATAAAATGAGATAGGGGTGAAAATGATGAATGGTAAAGAGATAATTGCAAGAAGAATCGCAAAAGAATTTAAAGAAGGAATGGTTGCTAATTTAGGATTCGGTATACCTAATATGGCTGCCAATTATTTACCAAAGGGAATGGAAATAACACTACAATGTGAAAATGGCGCATTGAAGTTTGGCGCAACTCCAAAGATAGGAGAATCTGACCCAGATCTAGCTAATTCAGGTGGATCTCCAATCACTTTACTACCAGGATCATCAACCTTTGATATGGATTTATCTTTTGCAATAATAAGAGGTGGACATGTTGACATAACTGCATTGGGCGCTTTAGAGGTAGATCAAGAAGGAAATATTGCAAATTGGAAAATACCTGGTATTTTTTCGCCTGGTATGGGAGGCGCAATGGATCTTTTAGTGGGAGCTAAATATGTAATAGCTGCATTAAGCCATAATGATAAAAAAGAGAACTCAAAAGTATTAAAAAAATGTACATTGCCTTTATCGGCTGCCAAATGTGTCAATCTAATAATTACAGATAAAGCGGTTATGAAAGTTACAGATAAAGGATTAGTTCTAATAGAAGTAGCACCAGGTTTAACTGTTGATGAAGTGTTGAAAACAACGGATGCCGATTTGATAATAGATGATAATGTTAAGGAAATGGAAATATAAATATGAAGTAAAAGTTGTCCCTATCTTTGTTTGCTATGAGATTCCTTTCGTGCATTTAGAGATGGTCTGTTAATCAGTTACTAGAATTTTATAATTATCTATAAAGACGGTTTTGCAGACTTACCAACAAAACCAGGTCTAGGACTTATTATTGAAGAGAATAAAGTAAGAGAAGTTAATATGAAAGGTCTTAACTAATCTAATCCAAATTAGAGAAATTATGATGGAACAAAAGCTGAATGGTAGAATAATATAAACTATATAGGAAATAAGATTAAGGGATAACTATAATAATTATGGTTATCTCTTTTTCAATGTAATATTGACCAACATATACCAATATTAAAGCAATATACAAGAAAAGTGATTATAATTCCATTCTACTTTATTTCCTGGCCATTAGATAAAATAAAGATTTCTAAATCTTGACGTAATAGGCATGATAAAATATAATTGTTAGTGATATTCATTATCAATAATAATTATAAGGAGTAGAAATATGATCTTTATTTGCACATTAATTCTAGTAACGATTTTATCATTACTTTTAACATCATCTATTAAGAAAAATTATTATCTTTATTATTCGCTGGCAACGGGTATTGCGATAATCACATCATTTTATGAAATAATACTACGAATAACATCTAACGCAAAGCTTGAAGGGGTTATTCTAACCCTTGAAAAAACTTCAATAAGAGGATTGATATCAGTATCCTTTTTTATATTAGTAATGTATGCAGGAGCTTTAAATCAAAAATGGACAATAACCAAGAAATTACGCAGCATTAGAGCAGAATTAGCTATTATAGGTGCAATCATGCTGTTACCCCATGGAATAGTATATTTTATTCGTTTTATAATACTCAAGCTTCCTAGAATCATTAATGAAGGTTCGCTTCCTGTATTATACTTAAGCTATATAGCAGTTGGACTCATTGGATTTATTATAATGATACCATTATTTATAACCTCATTTAAGAAAATAAGGCGTAAAATGCAAGGAAAGCAATGGAAGAGGCTTCAAAGATGGGCATATTTGTTTTACTTTTTAACATATTTTCATATTTTACTTATACTTTTAAATGAAAAGGAAATAGATTGGGTAAGGTTAATCAGCTACACCATAGTTTTTATTAACTATATGGCTTTAAAGTTATTAAAAAATAAAGAAATCAATATAGCAAAATCATTTAAATTAAGTAAAATGAACAACTAATATTTAATATAAAATTTATGAAGTTAAAATATCAATTTCTCGCTAATCGAGTTTGTGATATTTTCTTATCATATTTAGAAAACAGCAACAAACATGAGAGTATTCAATTTAATTATATAATCAATTATTTATCTTTATTGCAATAATTTTAATGTTTTATAGAATGATTAAATAAATGTTTCTTATATATTAGTTTATAACTTACTTATTTTCGAACAAACACTTTATATGAATAAATATGTAGAAAAATAAGTGATATAAAATTGAAGTTATTTTCACATAAAGACAATAATTTACAAGAAAATAAGTTATAATGTCAAATGAGAAAATACAATAGGCTATTTAGTTTATCTCTATTTCGAGCTAACTTAGCTTTTAACTTTTTGTAATATTATATTAAGGAATTATTAACATAATCTAAAGATAATAAACAGAGATTTATAGTAACATATAAACATGAAAAAGCTGTACTAAGAGATTTAGAAATAAAACAATATTAAGGCGGTGATTTTATTTTATGAAAGATGTAAATGTAGATACAATCAAAGAAACAATAAAATATCTTCCTGAAGATGAGCAAGAGATAATATTACATTTGACAGAAATATTTGAAGGCGAAGAAGAAAATATTAATGAATATGTTAAAAATGAATTAATAGGTGAATAAATTAAATATTAGTAGCTATTTTTATTTTTGGGTGTATGTATTTATTAGGTTCATTTAATTAAAATAGAAGAACTAAACTAGATAATTACAAACTTTCTTATAGAGCGGTTCATTTAATGAGGATAATAAACAGTAGAAATATTGTTTATTATCCTTATTTTTGTTTCTGCATTAAAACTAAGTTTTATTTATTATTCTAAGCTTAAGTTATAGAATCAAATGTCAAATATCCTCTTGTTTAAGTTTTAGTACTTTGTTTAAGTTTTCAAATACAGACTGATCATAATCTTGGTGTACTGAAACTTCGATAACATCATAGAGTTTTTCTAATTGCTTTATTATTTGATCAAGCACAGAATCATTTTTGACAAGTAAATACATTTTACTTGTAGAACCATCACCTATTTGTGCACATAAAATTCCTTCTAAATTAAATGCACGTCTTGCAAAAAGCCCAGTTATATGGCTCATAACACCAGAATGGTTTCTAACATGTAGCTCTATAAGATAAAATTTAGTATTAATCATTTAAATTTTCACCACCAATCATATCTATATTTGATTTACCAGGAGGAACCATAGGAAGTACATTTTCAGTTTCTTCAATAGGTATATTAATTACACATGGTCCATCTGTAGTTAACAATTCTTTTAATTTTTCTAAAGGTTTTTCTTCATTACCTAAATCACAAGATTGTATTCCAAAGCCTTCTGCTATCATTTTGAAGTTAGGATTTGATATAAATTTTGATGCTATATAATGTTCATTATAAAACAACTGTTGCTGCTGGCGTACTAGGCCTAAATGATGATTATTCAAAATAATTACTTTTATATTCAGATTAAAGTCAGCAAGGGTAGCCAGTTCCTGGATATTCATTAAAATAGATCCATCACCACAGAATGAGATTATAGTCTTATCTTTATTGGCCAATGCAGCACCTATAGCTACTGGAAGTCCAAATCCCATAGTTCCAAGACCACTAGAAGTTAGTAAAGCCTTTGGTAATTTAAAAGGGTATCTTTGAGCTACCCACATTTGATGCTGCCCAACATCAGTAGTAATAACAGCATCACTAGGAACTATGTTGCCTACAAAAGGAATTATATTAGCAGGATGCAATATGTTTTTATAAGAAGGGAGTGGATATTTAGATTTAAAACATTTAACTCTTTCCCTCCAAGTGTTTCGACTTTTACTTTCAATATGTGGAAGTATATCTTCTAAGAAGTCATCAACATTTGCGATCATAGATAAACTACTGGTTTTAACTTTATTTATTTCAGATGGATCAATATCAATATGAATTATAGAAGCATTAGGACAAAACTTTTCTATATTACCTGTAGCTCTATCATCAAACCTTACTCCTAGGGCCAAAATTAAGTCAGCTTCGTTTAGAAGATAATTTGTATATGGTGCGCCATGCATCCCAAGCATTCCAATACTCAATTCATCATCACAAGGAAAAGCACCAAGCCCCATAAGACTTAAAGAAACTGGTATATTATTTTTCTTTGCAATTTTATATAAGTTGGATGAAGCATTTGAATTAACTACACCTCCACCTGCATAAATTATAGGCTTCTTTGAATCATTAATTAATTCAGCTATGCAATAAAGAGTAGAGCTTTTTATTGCATCTCTTTTAGGCAGATTTTCAGATGCAATTTCAGAAGGAAAGTCTTCTAAGTCTATAAATTCATTCTGAATATTCTTAGGAATATCAACAAGCACTGGTCCAGGTCTTCCTTCTAAAGCTATTTTGAAAGCTTCTTTTATAACTGTAAAAAGTTCATGTATGTTCCTAATTAAGAAATTGTGCTTAGTAATTGGAATTGTTAATCCATAAGCATCAACTTCTTGAAAGGCATCAGTACCTATTGCTGATAGAGGAACCTGACCTGTTATAGCTACAAGAGGAATTGAATCAAGTTTAGCATCTGCAATAGCAGTTAGAAGATTAGTTACTCCAGGGCCAGAAGTTGCAAAGCATACCCCAACTTTATTTGTACTTCTTGAAATGCCTTGTGCAATAAATCCAGCGCCTTGTTCGTGACGGGCTAATATATGTTTGATTTTTTTGCTTTTATATAAAGCATCATAAAGTGGGAGATTAAATCCTCCTGGAATGCCTGATATATATTCTACTCCTTCGTTCTCTAATAATTTAATAACTATTTCAGCACCATTATATTTCAAAGAAATCACTCCTTACATAAATATCTTAGAATATTTCATTATCTTTATTGATTAAATAAAAGTTCGATTTTATTACTTTTTGATTACTTGATATAAGATTAAATATTATTTTGTGTAAAAAAAAACTCCCAATCCTATAAATATTATAGGACGAAGAGATAATCACCGCGGTACCACCTAATTTTGTATAATCAAATACACACTTATTAATAATACGGGTTAAAGAACCGATATTATTGTCCTTTTAACGGTAGACAATCCGTTTAATTCTACTCTCTAACAATTAAGATTTCGATTAAAAACTCCAAGGCTACATTCCATATATACATCATGAGAATTTCCAGCAATTATTCTCTCTCTTTATTTCAGTAATATATGTACTCTTCCTCTTCACAGTTTTTAAATTATATAGGTTTGTATAAATTATAGTCAAAAGCTATAAGCATTGTCAATAATTTTTTGAAAATTCTGCAAAATTATAAATTAAGAAAACAATAATCAAGAAATTGATGTAAATAGAAATAAAAAAAAGCAAAATAGTATATCGTTTACATATGGATTGTGTTATAATAAATATATAATCAGATCCATATTAAAGGGGGAATAATTATGCTAGGAATAGTAATTTTTGTTTGTGCTTTATTGATTGGTTGTAATGCTTTTTATAATACAGAAGATAATGAAGAAAGATATGAAATCTCAAGTCAAAATCTTAAAAAAAATAAATGAATCATTAATATATACAGTAATTATTTGAAACAAGATATGTTACTTTTAGACTATCTATATTATATAGGTAGTCTTTTTTTGTTTAAATTCAATCTAAATTTCTGTTTATGAGCATCCTATGTTAAAATAGTATGTATATAATCACATAAAGGAGTTTAAAATTAATGAATATAATTACTTTGGAAAATATAAGCAAGAATTATAGTGATAAAATATTATTAAATAATGTTTCACTAGGAATTAATGATGGAGATAAAATTGGTTTAATTGGAATAAATGGTGCTGGTAAATCAACATTTTTAAAAGTAGTTTCTGGCCGAGAGGAATTTTTCGATGGAAATATAGTAAAGGGTAAAAATGTTAGAATTGAATATCTTGATCAGAATCCTTTATTTGATGAAGATGCAACTGTTTTAGAACAAATTTTTAAAGGTGACACTAAAGAAATGAAACTTTTAAAAAGATATGAGGAGTTATTAGATAAGATCAATAGTTGCAATGGTGAAAACTTTGATTCTTTAAATAATGAATTACTTAAGGTTCAAAGTGAAATTGACTCCTTAAGCTTATGGGATATGGAGAGTGAAGCAAAGACAATTTTAAATAAACTTGGAATAAAGAATTATTCGGAAAAGGTTGGAAACTTATCTGGAGGACAAAAGAAGAGAATAGCACTTGCTTGCTCACTTATAACACCATGTGATCTTCTTATATTAGATGAGCCTACCAATCATCTAGATTCAGATTCCATTGAATGGCTTGAAGAGTTCCTAAATTCTAGGAAAGGCGCTCTTTTGATGATCACTCATGATAGATATTTCTTAGACAGAGTTACGAATAGAATTATTGAATTGGACAGAGGAAATTTATATACTTATCCTGGAAATTATACTGCATTCCTTGAAAAGAAGATTGAAAGAATTGAAGTAGAACAATCGCAAGAAGAAAAGAAAAACGCTCTTATAAGAAACGAATTAAAATGGGTTAGACGTGGTGCTAAAGCCAGAACTACTAAGCAAAAGGCAAGGCTTCAAAGATTTGACGAGTTAGTAAGCGAAGAAAGCATTAAAAGACAGGAAGATGTAGATATATCATTTGTTGGTTCTAGGCTTGGAAAAAAAGTAGTTGAATTATACGATATCTCTAAGTCATTTGGAAATAAAGTTATAATTAAAGACTTTAATTATATATTTTTGAGAAATGATAGAATTGGTATCATTGGAGAAAATGGTGCTGGAAAAACAACTTTAGTTAATATTCTTAGAAATAAACTTCCAATAGACAGCGGAAAAATTGAAATTGGTGATACAGTTAAAATAGGATGTTTTGCACAAGATAATAGTAACATGGATCCTAAACTAAGAGTAATTGATTATGTTAAAGAAGGCGGAGAATATATACCAGTAGAAGATGGAACTAAGATAATGCTTCTACTATGTGTGAAAGATTTCTATTCGATAGCACTATGCAGTATACTCCGATTGAAAAATTATCTGGTGGGGAAAGAAGAAGACTTCATCTTTTAAGAGTGTTAATGGAATCACCTAACTTTTTGATATTAGATGAGCCTACTAATGATTTAGATATCGAAACCTTAAAAATATTAGAAGACTTTTTAGATAAATTTATGGGTGTAATCATTGTTGTATCCCATGATAGATATTTCTTAGATAGAATTTGTACGAAGATATTCTCTTACGAAGGAAATGGGTATATCAAAGAGTATAACGGTAACTATAGCGACTTTTTGATTTCAAAAGAAATTGAGAAAATTAAATCTGTTGAGTCAAGTGAGAAAAGTAGCAATGAATTTGCAGCAGATAAAGGGAAGGGAGTTAAAGAAAAAACTAAAGACAATAAACCTAAGTTTACTTTTAAAGAACAAAAAGAATATGAAACTATAGATGAAGATATTGCTAAGCTTGAAGAAAAAATCAATTCTTTAGAAAAGGAAATGGCAAAGAACTCTTCAAACTATGGGAAACTAAATGAATTGATGCATGAAAAAGAAGACGTACAAAGTGAACTAGATAATAAATACGAACGATGGGAATATCTAAATGAAATTGCTGAAGCAATTGAAGAATTCAAAAATAATAACTAAATATAATTTTAAAAGGAGGATATTGGGATTATATTTAAATTACTAATTTAAATAATCTCACCTAATGAAATGGAAATACATATATATTTAAAAGGAAAAAATGAACCTACTATATTTAATGCTGAAAGAATTGATATATTAGATATAAATATTGAAGGCCGTGACTATAAGCAAATAAGATATTTTAGAAAAGGGGTTTCTAAATCCCAATATATCAGTGTAGATTTAATTAAAAGAATTAAAGAAGTTAAAAATAAAAATGCAGGTGATAAACATTGATAAAACAAATTTTACTAGAGGGTTTTAATAAGAACATAACAAATTCATCTCTTACAAAAGGTCAACGTGTTCTAAAAAATGATTTGTTAAGAGAAATAAATGTTAAAGTAGATAAAGATTATATAAAAATAAACTCAACTGTAGTTTCAGAAAGCCTTCTAAGTGAATATTCGTGTAAGCTTGAAATTGATAATATGACTAAAGAAATTATAGGAACCCATTGTAGTTGTCTAGACTTTGAGAAAAACGAATTTTCTCGTGATAATTACTGTTGTAAACATATAATAGCTACTTTTTATACATTCTTAAGAAATATTGATGAAGATGAAGAGTTAAGAACCAAGTTAAATAATAATTTATCTCTTAAAGATAATAAAGCTAGAATTAAGGAGAATTCTAATGATGATTTATTATCTTTACTTGTTGGGGATACGGATAAGGAAAAGCTAAAATTCGAAGTTATTATTAATAAAAACAATTGGTCCTCTAAACTTCAAATCGAGTTTAAAATAGGATTAAGAAAAAGCAATAAGATGTATATAGTTAAAGATATTAATCAATTTTTGACATGCGTTTATAATAAAGTACCAATTAAGTACGGAAAAGAATTTATTTTTGATATAAAAACTCAAAGTCTTTCTTATGAAGATAGAAGATTAATAAAATTCATGAATAATATAAAAAATTTAGCAGATCATGATAGAAATTTTAGACGTTATCAGGATAAGTTTATAGAAGGAAAGACCCTTACAATTCCTGATATGATGTTTAAAGAATTTTTATACATTATAAAAAAGAATAGAGTTTTTTTAGGCGATGGATTCTTTTATAGAATATTAGAATCTGAAATAATAGAAGGGGATATGCCTATTCCATTTGCTTTATTGAGTAAGAATAACAATATAATTTTAGAAGCTCCTAATGGAATACCAGAATCATTAACTCAAGATGAAGATGTATTCTTATTTGGTACTTCCATATACATTCCATCAATAGAACAATGTGAGAGATTATCGCCATATTTAAAAATATTTAATGCTACTAACAAAGTTAGTTTCAATAAGATCAATGAAAGTAGAATTTTAAAAGAATTAATACCTTCGATTCAAAAAGTAACAAATGATTTAGTTTTATCTAAGGATATTAGAGAAAAAGTTGTAATCGCGCCTGTAATCTTCAGGTTTTATTTTGATAAAGATAAGGACATTTCGTTGTTATTTAAGGTATCATATGAAGGACATGAATTTAATTTTTTTGAAGAATACAAAGATAAAATTATTTACAGAGATACTAATAAAGAATATGAAGTTTTAGGAGTATTAAAAAGTCTTGGATTTGAAGAAGTCAATGGAAGATTATTCTTTTTAAGAGATGATGATGAGGCTTTTAAATTCTTTAAATATGAAATAGAAAAGCTCCAAAGATATGGTGAGGTATTTTATTCTGAGAGATTTAAGGGAATAAAAGATATTAAGAAATCAGATTTTGTTGGAGAAGTTAGAAAAGGTAAATTCAACTATTTTGAGTTTGAATTTAAAATTTCTGATATATCTCCAGAAGAAACTGCAAAAATACTTAGAAGCTTTAGAGATAACTTGAAATATTATAAGCTTGAGAATGGAGAATTCTTAGACCTAGAAGATGAAGCATTGAAAGAATCATTGACCCTTATAGATAATTTACTTTTAGAAGAGAAATTAAATGAGAATCTCATTAATGTTCCAATTAACAAGGGAGCTTATCTTGAAGATTATTTAGAAGACAAAGAGTTAAGGTATATAAATAGTTGTGATGAAATTAAGGATCTTAAAGAAAGATTAAGTAACATTAAAGATAAAGCCTTTCAACCTCCATATGGACTTCAAGCTAAACTTAGAAAGTATCAAAAAGAAGGCTATAATTGGCTTAGAACTTTAGATTACTTAGGGTTTGGTGGAATACTTGGTGATGAAATGGGACTTGGAAAGACACTGCAAACAATAACATTATTGCTTTCAAAGCCAGATTCAAAAACTCTTATTATTGCACCTACTTCTTTAACCTATAATTGGAAAAATGAATTTAATAAATTTGCTCCATCAATGAAAATTGCTATTTGCAATGGGGTAAAAGAAGAAAGAGAAGAATTGATTAATAACTATAAAGAATATGATGTAATCTTGACTACCTATAATTTATTGAGACGTGACATAGAATTATATAATATGAATTTTGATTACTGTATCTTAGATGAGGCTCAAAACATAAAGAATCAATCTTCTTTAAGTTCTAAGTCAGTCAAGGAAATAAAAGCAAGAATAAGATTTGCGTTGACTGGAACACCAATAGAAAATTCATTAATGGAATTATGGTCAATATTTGATTTTATAATGCCAGGGTATTTATATAATGAGAAGAAATTTGTAACTAGATATCATAGGAGGCTTGAAGAAGGACCAGAAATTCTTGAAGAGTTAAATAGACTTGTAAAACCATTTATTCTTAGAAGGTATAAGAAGAATGTAATTAAAGAATTACCTGATAAAATTGAAAAAAGACTTCTTGTTCCTTTAAGTGATGAGCAAAAAGTCGTATATGAAACCTATGCTAACTATACTAAAGATTTAATTCAAAAGAAAGTCGAAGATTTTGAGTTTAGTAAGAGCAAAATAGAAATTTTGGCTTATATAACTAAGCTTCGTCAGATATGTTTAGATCCGTCTGTAACTATGGATAATTACTTGGGAAGTAGTGGAAAAATTGATGCATTAATTGAATTATTGGAACAAAGTATAGATGAGGGACATAAAATATTAGTATTCTCGCAATTTACTTCTGTATTAAAGAATATAAGCAAAATACTTAAAGAAAAAAATTTCTTATTTTCATATTTAGATGGATCAGTTTCATCAATCAATAGAATGAAGATGGTTGAGGAATTTAATAATGGTGAAAACACTGTATTCTTAGTATCCTTGAAAGCTGGTGGTACGGGGCTGAATTTAACAAGCGCGGATATAGTGATACATTTTGATCCATGGTGGAATCCTGCAGTTGAAGATCAAGCAACTGATAGAGCACATAGAATTGGTCAAAAAAATGTAGTAGAAGTGATTAAGTTAATTGCCCAAGGAACTATAGAAGAAAAAATAGTGGAATTACAGGATTCCAAAAGAGAGCTAATAAATAAGATTTTAGGTGATGATTTATCCGTAGGAGAATTCATACATTCGTTAAATGAAAATGAAATTTTAGAATTATTTAATTATAATTAACAATAAGATACCAGCAATTATGAAGGTGGTTATATGGAGAATACAATAAATGAACTGACAAACTACTTGAGGGAAGTTAATACTGCATCTATAATTTTAAGGCTTACTCTTGCTACAATTTGTGCAGGGATTATTGGGCTTGAAAGAGGAAGAAAAAAAAGGCCGGCTGGTCTTAGAACTCATATATTAGTTTGTATTGGTGCAACTTTAATTATGATAACAGGACAATACATGAGAGATATATTACACATTCAAGATGATGTAAGCAGAATGGGTGCTCAAGTTATAAGTGGTATTGGATTTTTAGGAGCAGGTACTATTATAGTAGTTGGGCGTAATGAAGTTAAAGGCCTTACAACTGCAGCTGGTCTTTGGGCCTGTGCATGTATGGGACTTGCCATTGGAATTGGTTTTTATGAAGGCGCTATTATTTCATGCTTTTTTTTATTAAGTGTATTAACAGTACTTCATAAAGCAGATTTACATTATAGGGCTAAGTCTAACGAATTGGATGTATATGCTGAACTCAAGCATATAGCAGGCGTTACGAACTTTATGAATGCAATAAAACTTGATGGAACAAAAATTTCTAATCTAGAACTTAAGAAAGCGAAAGAGCTTGACAATCATATAATTGGGCTTAGAATGACTTTAACATTACCTGAAAAAATTAATCATTCAGAGTACATTTTAAAGCTTCATAGCCTTGAAAATGTAATTACAATAGAGGAAATTATGTAAGTTTTTATAAAAATACGAGAAAGCAAGAATTAAAAAGTAATCTTGCTTTTTTTGTATTTAAATAAAAAAATCGCAGGCGATTGTGGAGCCGGAGATCTTTTTCACACATCTGCCTTTTCGAACGCATGTGAGAAAAACTTGGCAGGCGAATAAGATTTTCTTTTTATTCTTTTTTTAATATCCAAACTATCCAATCAACCTTTTTAAGTTATCCATAGATTTTACCGGAATATAAATTCCTAAAGAATAAAAAAAATTTATCATTGTTAAAATCAAAACATAGTGGTAGAATATCAATGGGTAGTATCGAAAAAGAGTTACACCAAATTTTTTAGCATTAATTATATATAATACAACTCATATCTATAATGAATGAGATTGAAATTAGGATGTTGTATCACTCACACGTATATGGAGGTGATACCATTAAAATTGGATTTATTGGCCCAGGGAAGGTAGGCGTGAGTTTAGGACGCTACTTTACTCATAAAGGGATAGAATTAAGCGGTTTTTATGGAAAAGATGACTTAAATGCCATAGATGCAGCAAATATTACAAAATCTAAATTTTATAACAACATTCAAGATATTATTAAAGATAGTGATATATTATTTATTACAACTCCTGATGACATCATTTCAATTATAGATATTGAATTATCAAAATTTGATCTAAATAACAAATCTATTTGCCACACAAGTGGTTCACTCAAATCAAATGTATTATGTAATGCGAAACATTCTGGTGCAATGATTTATTCTCTACATCCAATATTTGCATTCTCTAGTAAAGAAACAAACTTGAAAGAATTGGAAGATATATATTTTTCAATTGAAGGTGATATTTTAGAAGATTCATCTATTATTAGTGTACTTAAGCTTATTGGAAATAAGTACTTTGTTAGAAAAGCAGAAGATTCCTCAACATATCATTTAGCTAGCGTTTTTGTATCTAACTTAGCATTATCTTTGCTTGATATAGGAACGAGTTATTTAAAAAAACTTGGACTAGATGATGAAGAAGCTTTAAATGCTTTAAAACCTTTAATAAAGGGTAACATTGATAGTATTTATGCAAAAGGGTTTGTTAATTCTTTAACAGGTCCTATAGCAAGGGGAGATATTACAACAATTGAGAAGCATATTTCTGTTTTAGAGGACAAAGATAAAGATTTATATAAGATATTATCTTTTAATCTATTAAAACTTGTGGCCTTGAGAGATAAAAATAATGCAGATATTACAGAAAACATAGAAGAATGTTTCTATGACATGAAAAATAAGAGTCAAATAGAAAATGTATTAAGTAATTCAAAAAAGCATTTGGAAATTTATAAGTTTTTAGGAGGCGTAAATTAGTGAAAAATACAGTATTAACTTTTAAACAAGCCAAAGAAGAGAAACGAAGATTAAGTATGCTTACAGCATATGATTACTCAATGGCAAAAATCATTGATGAAAGTGGTGTTAACGGGATTTTAATTGGAGATTCTCTTGGCATGGTTATTAAAGGGGAAGAAGATACATTAGCTGTTACTATGGATGAAATCATTTATCATACAAAAGCTGTTAAGAAGGGTGCTAAAAATGCTCTTATTGTAAGTGATATGCCTTTTTTATCATATCATGTATCTATCGAACAAGCAGTTTTAAATGCAGGAAGATTAATAAAAGAAGGTGGAGCTAATGCTGTTAAGCTTGAGGGCGGTGCTAATGTTGCAGCCCAAATTAAAGCTATTGTAGATGCTCAAATACCAGTTATGGGACACATAGGATTAACTCCTCAATCAGTAAATGCTTTTGGAGGATTTAAAGTTCAAGGGAAGAGTGAAGCAGCGGCAAAACAGCTTATAGATGATGCTGTACTTATTGAGAAAGCAGGAGCATTTTCAATTGTTCTTGAGGGAATTCCAGAAAAAGTTGCAGAGCTTATAACAAATGCAGTTTCAATTCCAACGATAGGAATAGGAGCCGGAAAATATTGCGATGGTCAAATTTTAGTTTATCAAGATATGTTAGGCATGTTTAATGACTTTGTGCCAAAATTCGTAAAACAATATGCAAATGTAGGTAACGTTATGAGAGAGGCCATTAGCTCTTATGTTAAAGAAGTACAAGCTGGAGATTTCCCAGAAGAAAAACACACTTTTAAAATAGATGAAAATGAATTAAAGAAATTGTACTAAATCTTAGATTTATGCGATAACTCACGAAATGAATAATATACTTTTGTTTGGAAGATATTTCATGATCTAAGTATAGTTTAAGATTGTAGTATCTATATAGATATTCAACTGTAAGTTTATACTTATGTGATAATGAACCTAAATTTTAGTATTAGGATGAGAAGGGGGATCAGTAATGTTAGTTAAAGAGATTAAAGAGCTTAGAAGCTTGATTAAGGCATGGAAGAGAGAGGGGCTTTCTGTAGGGTATGTTCCAACAATGGGAGCTTTGCATGAAGGTCATGAGAGTCTTATAAAAAGAGCTGTTGAAGAAAATGATAAGGTCGTTGTAAGCGTATTTGTAAATCCAACACAATTTGGTCCAAATGAAGATTTTGATAGTTACCCAAGAAACATAAATAAAGATTTGGAACTTTGTATTAATGCAGGCGCAGCAATAGTGTTCAATCCAGAACCAAGTGAAATGTATTATGGAGATAAATCTACAAGTGTTAGTGTATCGGGTCTTACAAGTGTACTTTGCGGTGCTAAAAGACCAGGGCATTTCGATGGAGTATGTTTAGTTGTTTCAAAATTTTTAAATATAGTTACTCCGGATAAAGCTTATTTTGGAGAAAAAGATGCTCAACAAGTGGCTGTTATAAAAAGAATGGTTAGAGATTTAAATATTGATGTAGAAATAGTTGCTTGCCCTATAATCCGTGAAGAAGACGGACTAGCAAAAAGTTCAAGGAATACTTATCTTTCTAAAGATGAAAGAAAAGCAGCATTAGTATTAAGTAGAAGTTTAGAAATAGCTAAAGATGCCTTAAGAAAAGGTGAAAGAAATGCTAATAATATTAAGAACTCGATAAAAGAGGTACTAAATTCAGAACCATTAGCAAAAATAGATTATGTAGAAATCGTAGATAGTGATTCACTAAAAAGCGTTGAAATCATTGAGAGAAATGTATTGATTCCAATTGCAGTTTATATAGGAAAAACAAGATTAATAGATAATTTTACATTTGAAATATAATAATATAGATATTTGAGGTGAAAATGTACTTATGCGTAAAATCCACCGAAATAAAGATCATGCATTTGTTCAGGTTACTGAGGATTAAGCTGTGAATTTCTAATAGCAGGAGTTGCACCATTTCTGCATGATCCTGAAACGAGTTCAGGATAAGCAAAAATGGAACAACTTCCACTAAAGAAATATCTACAGCTAAATCCTCTAATGTAGCGCTTCCACAAAAGCATGACCTTCATTTCTGATATGGAATATACTTCAAAAGATAAGTTCAATTTAATGAGAGTATCTATGAAGATACCGAAAAGGAATATATACTAATTTGATTATTATGAACAGATAAATAAACAGATTTTCAGGAGGAAATTTTAATGATACTTACAATGTTAAAGGGAAAGATACATAGAGCTACAGTTACGCAGGCAGAATTAAATTATGTAGGAAGCATTACAATAGACAAAACATTAATGGAAGCAGCAGGTATCTTAGAAAACGAAAAAGTTCAAATAGTTGATATAAATAATGGTGCAAGACTTGAAACATATGTGATTCCGGGTAAAAGGGAATCAGGAGTTATTTGTTTAAATGGTGCTGCAGCAAGGTTAGTACAACCTGGTGATAAAGTTATTATAATAGCTTACGCACAAATGAATGAGGATGAAGCTAGAAAATATAAGCCTTCCGTTGTTTTTATGAATGATGATAATACAATAAAAGAAATAACTAATTATGAATCAAATGAATAAAATTTTATTTTTATCTTTGGAGTTAAAGAGTGAGATTAATTTAAAATCTCACTCTTTAATTTATTACACGAATTATGATATTTTCTATATGTCTTCCACCAAACTCATCTTCAATCAGTACTTGTATTAAATCATAACCACAAAATCCAGCTGTTGGCTTATATACAAGAATAGAGGGTTCAACTGAATATAGCTTGCCATTGTGAGGACATGATTTTATCCTTAAACGGCTTTTAGCACTATAACAGTCTAATACTTGTAAGTCTAAAAAAATATAATTTCGTGAGTGTACATAAAAAGGCTTTATTTCTTTAATATTAACTTTGAAGTTACAAGGATGTACATTAAATTCATAATTTTCTTTTTTAGTTTCGTTATCCTTCAAAATCCCACTTCCTTTCACTAAAGAAAATAAATCGCTACTAAAATATTAATTCTATAAATTTAAAATTAATTTAGTCTACAATGTAATAAAAAGTTTTATTTTAATACATATTATGTTTTTATATTACCTTTTGTACCATTTCTAATAATATTTAATACATTATTATATAAGAGAATATAAAAAAATCGCAGGCGACTGCATGCAGTAAGTCTTTAATTGACTTAATGCTCTTTTAATAGGCAATTGGTCTTGATTGCACTTCGTGCTTTTTTAATAGGTGTATATTTTTTTATTCTCTTTCTATACAGAACCTAATTAAGTATCTTTTTTTATAAGTGTCCACAGATTTTACTTTATTATAAATTTCTAAAGAATAAGCTAAATCATTAATACCAGTAATTGGAGGAAGTAGAATGGATAATGAAAAAGAGACATACAATAAAAATGAATCTAAAAAAATATGTGATGACGAGAATTTTGTAGATGATGATTTTTTTGATATAGAATGTGACTATTGTTTGAATGAAGAAGAAAATGTAGAAAATTTTGGGAAAGAGGAAAATAAAAAACACGACACTTGTTTCCAAGGAAGCGAACCTAAGATTTATGCTAGTTGTAATCTAAAAGTGGATTTCGATACAATAAATAAAATGCTTTATTTAATTCCAGGCGAATCTCAATTTTTTACAGTTGATGTATCAAAATGTTGTGGAGATGTAACTATTAGATATAATGGATGTTCTTCAAATAATGGAATTCGTGGAAATCTTGCAGTATATAAAATAGTGCACTCTGGGATTATAGCTGAAACTTATTCCAAATTAGATCCTAAGAAAAAAGATATCTTACATTTCACAGCCACAGATAAGTGTAGTCATGAGTCTTATGATTTTGTTGCAATATTCTCGTGTAATTTATGTAGACGTTATTGTTAAAAAGCCTAAATTTAAATGAAATTATTAAAATCTAATGAGCAGTTTATAACAAAGTAGATTGATTAAGTGTAACAATTAAAAAAATTGTTTATATAATAAAATATAACAGTTATAAATAAAGTGATGAAATTAGGAAAAACAATTTATAGAAATAAACAGTTATACTCTAAATTCTAGGAGGAAAATTATGGGTATTGAAGAAAAAGAGATTATTGAAGAAAAAGAAACTGATAAATCATGTGCTAATAAGTGTGAAGCTCCAGTAATGAAAATAAATTGTAATCTAGAAGCTAGCATTGGAAATGAAAATAAAATAATTTATGTTTATCCAAACAAATTACAATATTTCACAGCTAGTGCAATATGTTCTTCAAACTGTGATACACTTGAAATAATATACACTGGCTGCAATAAAAAATGTATTTGTGATGAAGTTTTTATTTGTGGACGCCTAGGATATTATAAAGTAGTTAGTTCAGGTATAATATTTATGCCAAAGCACAATCTAAAAAAGTTGCTTAATTGTGGTTATCCATCTGATATCTTACATTTTAAGGCTATAAATAAATGTGGAGATAAAATTGAATTTGTTGTAGTGTTTACACTAGGCTCAATCTGCTACAAATAATAACTATAAAAATACAATTAAGTATATACGCTTTAGAAATATCTAATATAATTATATGACTTTTCTTAATATAAGAATATCATGCGATTATTATTATAATAACGCAATTGAATAGTCTGTGTACTTTATGAAAGATAATTATAAAAGATTATCCTAATAAAATATACATAGACTATTTTTGTGTTTAATATTAATAAGAAATACAACGATGCTGTAACTTATTCATAAAAAGATAATATTATATAATTAATTGAATTCTGAAGCAAAATAATATAACAGAATCTCTTTACATTGATAAAAGCAAGTAGTAATTATTATATAATCTGGAAACAAATTATTTAAAATAGATGTCTTAATAAAAATGTATTGAATTTTGTTTGATTAACATAAGTCTAAATATACGTTGGATATCTATAAATTCACAAAAGATCTTAGCAAGTTTAACTTAATAAATAAAAGGAGGATAAAAATGCACTTTAATGATGTTCCATTATTAACAGTCCATATGTTTGTTGATAGAAAAATTTCATTAGATGAACTTGAAAAAATGTTGAAAGAAATTATTGAAAGTGGAATAAAAGTTGAATTATACAAAGTAGAAAATACAACATTAAAAATAAACCCTAAAGCCCCACGTGTATATGTTTCAATAGGAGGCGATGCAGACCAGTTTACAACACTATATGCATTACCATATCATGAAAGAAAACGCTGGCTGCATTATGATTCAATAAAGGATATTCAACCATCTCATTTATTCTATTGCTGGCTAAAATGTACAGATCTCCTTCCAGAAAATAAAAAAATACCAATTACTAAGTTTTCTTCTGATGTTCCATTAGTGTCAATTTTTACAGCCGCATACAAATCTAAGGATAAGATTAAACGCGTATATAATTCACTCTTGAATCAAACCTACTCAAATTGGGAATGGATAATTGTAGACGATTCTGGTGATAATGATACCACTTACAATCAGGACTTACTAATTCTGGATGATCCGCGTGTAAGAAGATATAGGCAAGATCACCGCAACGGCTATATCGGTGCTACAAAACGCTATGCTGCAGGTATATGCACTGGTGAAATTTTATTAGAAGTAGATCATGACGATGAATTAACACATGATTGCTTAGAAAAAATTGTAGCTGCATTTAAACGTCATCCTGATTGTGGATTTGTATATGGAGATTGCACTGAACCATATGTCGGAAGCAATATTTCAAATTGGTATGGATGGGATTGTGGATATGGATATGGTGTATATTATCGAGTCTGGGTTCATGAAATGCACAGATGGCAAAATGTATTAAGAAATACAGTAATAAATGGAACGACTATACTTCATTTAGCTGGATTACCAAATCATCCTCGGGCATGGACCAAAGAGTGCTACCATATGATTGGCGGTCATAGAGAAGAACTATTAGTTGCAGATGATTACGATATATTAGTTCGAACATTTCTTTGCACAAAATATATATGTATTCCTGATTTGCTATATATACAATATAGAAATGAAAATGGAGATAATTCAACTTTTACCAGAAACAAACAGATTCAAATTTTAATAGGAGAACTGTATAAATATTATAGTGAGAGAATTCACAAAAGAGTTGAAGAGCTTGGATTACAGGAATTTATATCATATAATCGTGTATGGGAGAGGGAAGAAGGAGACTTAGCTTTAAAATCAGCGAATATAATTGATGAAAATTCTAATAAACTTTCAATAATATTTCCAATTCCATACTCATCTCCTGTAAATGTAAATAAAAGATTGATAGATACACTAAAAAAAGGATTAGAAACTAACTTTAAAGATATTGAGGTATTGGTTGTCGGGCGTATTCCTGAGGAAATTGAGCTTTTTGCTTCTAAGGCACCTATGGGATCAATTCGTTGGTGGCCTATGGAACCAACGGATTCACTGGAAACATGTATTAAGTACGCAAAATTTTGCTCCTCATGCAATGAGAAATTGGTTGTAATTCCAGAATAATAAAATTATATTTGGTCTTTTATTTTACTCTATTTAAATATAAGACTATAAAAAATAGTGCACCAAGTATACTTTAAGCATCTTGCACTAAACAAATAAATTCAGGCAATAAGTAAGTCTATTGTTTATTATCTGAATTTACTTAATCAGTTTGATGCAAAATTAGCAGAGCTACGTTTTTTGTCCCTAAATTAAACAATTAAGAATAGAGTGTTGATTTTATTATCAACACTCTATTTTTAATTAGGACTTTGATATTTATGGTAAAGTTAATATAATAGTAGCTGCAACTCCGTTAATTAAATCAGCAGTGTTACCAACTCTAGAAATTCTAACACTTAATAAATCGCATTGATTTACAGATAAATTAGCAGGGACAGATGCACAACAATTTGTAGGATTTGGTCCTGTTACTGTTGCTATGATTCCTGTTGCTGTAGAATTAACACCACAATTTGTGCTTCTATATATCTCTGCACTTACAGATTGATTTAAATCCAAAGGCTCATTCCTAATACTAAAAATTAGCCCAGTAATTGTAGCGTTTTGAGGTACAACTACACTGCTTGCTTGGAAATCAATCGAGTCTATACCTATTCCAAAGAAATAATTATTAGGAATTGATTGTTGTGAACTAAGATAAATATTAATTACTCTCGAGCCTTGAGGTCCTTGAGCACCTTGGAATCCTTGAGGTCCTTGAGTTCCTTGTAATCCTTGAGGCCCTTGAGGTCCTTGAGCACCTTGAAGTCCTTGAGTTCCTTGAGGTCCTTGAGCTCCTTGGAATCCTTGTGGTCCCTGAGTTCCTTGTAATCCTTGTCCACCTTGAGTTCCTTGAGTTCCTTGAGTTCCTTGAGTTCCTTGAGGTCCTTGAGCTCCTTGTGATCCTTGAGCACCCTGAGCACCTTGAGGTCCTTGGAATCCTTGAGCACCTTGTGATCCCTGTGGTCCTTGAGCTCCTTGGAATCCTTGTGGTCCCTGAGTTCCTTGTCCACCTTGTGGTCCTTGAGCACCTTGTGATCCCTGTGGACCTTGTGCGCCTTGGAATCCTCGTGGCCCTTGGGTTCCTTGCAATCCCTGTCCACCTTGTGGTCCTTGAGCTCCTTGAGTACCTTGAAGTCCTTGAGCACCTTGTGATCCTTGTGCACCTTGAGCTCCCTGAGCTCCTTGTGGTCCTTGGAATCCTTGAGCACCTTGTGATCCCTGTGGACCTTGTGCACCTTGGAATCCTCGTGGCCCTTGTGTTCCTTGCAAGCCCTGAGTACCTTGTGGTCCTTGTGATCCTTGAGCACCTTGTGGTCCTTGTGGACCTTGTGCACCTTGGAATCCTCGTGGTCCTTGAGTTCCTTGTAATCCTTGAGGTCCTTGAACTCCTTGTGCGCCCTGAGCACCTTGTGATCCTTGAGCACCTTGTGCGCCTTGAACTCCCTGAGCACCTTGAGCACCTTGAGCTCCCTGAGCACCCTGAGCTCCTTGTGCGCCTTGAGCTCCTTGTGCACCTTGAGCTCCTTGTGGTCCTTGGAATCCTTGAGCACCTTGAGTACCTTGTGGTCCTTGAGCACCTTGAGCTCCTTGAGCTCCTTGTGCACCTTGAGCTCCTTGAGCTCCTTGAGCACCTTGAGCTCCTTGTGCGCCTTGAGCTCCTTGTGCACCTTGTGCTCCTTGAGCACCTTGAGCACCTTGTGCGCCTTGTGGTCCTTGGAATCCTTGAGCACCTTGAGATCCTTGGAATCCTCGTGGTCCTTGAGCACCTTGAGCACCTTGTGCGCCTTGAGCACCTTGAGCACCTTGTGCGCCTTGAGCTCCTTGAGCACCTTGAGCTCCTTGTGCGCCCTGAGCTCCTTGAGCTCCTTGTGGTCCTTGTGCGCCTTGAGCTCCTTGTGCGCCTTGAGCACCTTGAGCACCTTGTGCGCCTTGAGCTCCTTGAGCACCTTGAGCTCCTTGTGCACCTTGTGCTCCTTGAGCACCTTGTGCGCCTTGAGCACCTTGTGGTCCTTGTGGCCCTCTCTTACAGTTATCAAAATCTATTAATCCCATTAAGCATTCTAAGTCATATCTATCGTCATTTTTTTTATCAATAGAAGAATATTTTCTTTTGTTATCTATATTCTCATCAAAAAAATCATCGTATCCCACAATTTTTTTAACCCCCTTTATAAACAAACATAGCATTGTATGCCATGCTATTACATAGTATGATTTGTATTATATTTTGTTACAAATGGGGGATATTGCATTAATGACAACTTAAATTTTATGATTTTAGAAAGTAACTATATAATATACTTTTTCATAACATAATTAATAAACGAATTTATTCTGAAGTTAGACAATTAATCAGAATATTATGGGGGATTAAAATGAAAGGAATTATTTTAGCAGGCGGTTCTGGGACTCGTCTCTATCCAGTGACAAAATCGATATCTAAACAAATGGTGCCAATATATGACAAACCAATGATTTATTATCCAATGTCAGTATTAATGCTTTCGGGAATTAAAGACATTTTAATTATATCGACTCCAAGAGATATAAAAAATTTTAGAGAATTATTTAATGATGGAAAAGAGTTAGGATTAAATATTGATTATGCTATTCAAGAGAAACCCAATGGACTTGCAGAGGCATTCATTATCGGTGAAAAGTTTATTGGTAATGATAATGTAGCAATGATACTTGGAGATAATATTTTCTATGGACAAAGCTTTTCAGAACATTTAATGAAAGCGGCTAATCTAGATAGTGGAGCATATATATTTGGTTACTATGTTCAAAATCCAAAGGCCTTTGGAGTGGTTGAATTTGATGCTAACGGCAAAGTCATTTCATTAGAAGAAAAACCAGAAAATCCAAAATCAAAATATGCTGTACCAGGTCTCTATTTTTATGATAATACAGTAGTCAAAAAGGCTAAAGAGTTAGAACCTTCTGCCAGAGGAGAACTAGAAATAACAGATCTAAATAAAGCCTATATGAATGAAGGAAAATTGAAAGTTGATCTACTAGGAAGAGGAATGGCTTGGCTAGACACAGGAACACATTCATCTATGCTTCAAGCATCTAATTTCGTTGATGCAATTCAGAATACCCAAGGAATATATATAGCGTGTCTTGAAGAAATTGCTTATAGAAAAGGCTGGATAACATCAGAAAAAGTTATAGAACTTGCTAAATCATTAATGAAGACAGGATATGGAAAATATTTAATGGATATGGTAGAGGAAGGCGAAGTTCATGAATATAATAATAACAAGTGTATTACAAAGTTAGAGGTGTAAATATGGGAAATTTCAGTTTTTACGAAAGCAAAATAAAAGGCCTTTATATAATAGAGCCTAAAGTTTTTGGGGACAATAGAGGTTACTTTATGGAAAATTACAATAAAAAACAATTTGAAGCAGCTGGCTTTAATATGAATTTTGTTCAAGATAATGAATCTAAGTCAGTTAAAGGGGTTCTAAGAGGGCTTCATTTTCAAAGAGAGCATAGTCAAGGTAAGCTTATAAGAGTAACAAAAGGTGAAGTTTTTGATGTGGCCGTTGATTTAAGAAATGGCTCCAAAACTTATGGTAACTGGGAAGGAATCGTTTTAAGTGAAGAAAACAAGAAACAGTTCTATGTTCCAGAAGGTTTTGCCCATGGTTTTTTAGTAATTTCCAATGAAGCTATATTAAATTATAAATGTACAGATTATTATGCAAAAGAGTATGAATGCGGAATTATGTGGAACGATCCAGATATAAATGTTAATTGGCCTTTAGAAAATATAGAAAATGTGATTTTATCTGAAAAGGATAAAGCTAATTCAATGTTAAGTGAGTTAGACTTGAGTAAATATCCAGATTATAATATATGATTTAAAGAGGTATAATTTAAACTTATATATATTGCAAAAATAATTCTTCAGGATAATTCTAAAAATATTGCAAGAATTTTAGCCGTAATTGTGAAATGTGTATTATGCATTGCGACATATATATATGTAATTTAAGAATAATGCTCATTTTTGAACTTACCGAAATTATAAATATTTTTATTCTGAAAAAATATTTATAATTTCTAGTGAAGATATTAACTCAAAGCCATTGCATAGCCCTAAGTTATATATTTTTTATCTATATCAGATGATTAAATAATTATTTTTATATGAGTAATGTTATTAATTAAATGAAAAAAATTTTTTTTAAATGTCACCACTTTTATGTTCACACATATGATGTACTATAAATACTAAATAAATTTACATTTATCATAATCTTTCAAGAGGAGGAAAATTTATGTCCATTAACTTCAAAAAATTCTCACCACGTCCTGGTATTGTAAATAAACAAGGACGTTTACCAGATCCTTCTGAGTTAGTTTGCGTTGAAATACCTAAAATCTTTGATCAATGCTTAATAAAAAGATGTCTTGTATACTGCGAAGGTCCTGATACAAATACTACAGATTGCGAATTAAGAAGCGATCCACTAATAGATCCAAAGAGATATATTGGAAGTAGAGACTTCAATGTAAAATTAATATCGGTAGATAAGATTCCACTTAAAGGAAAACCTGGCTTTAAGAAAATAGTCATTTCTTACATTATTTCTTTTTATGCAGATTATATTGACTGCAATGGTGTAAACAAAAGTGAATTATATGAAATTAATAGAACGGATGTAATTGGTAAGTTCTATTGTCCTGATTCTGTAGCACAAATTTCTGCAAGTTATGTACCAGTTATAGATGCACAAGATTTAGATTCTAATATAATAAAACTTGAAATGGTTGCTCAAGCTTTAAATGGTGAAATAGTTGAAGATGAAAATTGTGACAGTGTTTTAGATATAACTTTAGGTTACTACATTGTTGTAAAATGTGAACTTATTGTACAACTTCTCATTCCTGCTTATGATTATTGTCCAGTACCAAAAGAACCATGTAAAGAAGAACCAGAGGAAGACCCATGTGAAAAATTTGTACGAGCTCCAATTCCTAAGTTCTATCCTGATCAAAACTTAGAGCCATTGTTCCCAGATTGTGATGATAATGCTGACGAGAACAATTAGCAAATATTTCTTTTAAATGATAATCTTCTAAAAGTTTCTTTTAGCTCTATTAAACCTTGTTCTATAACAAATATTAGAAAATAGACCTTTTAAGTTCTTTTAAAGAAAATTAAATTGTGATTTTCAGAATCATTTGTAAGAGCTTTGTCTACAAGGATGATTGTTATTATTTCGAAATTAGAAATTTTACTTTTAGATGTTTCTTCTATTTTGTATAGAACTATGCATTATTACATTATACAAATGATTACTTAATATAAAGTAAACTCTAAAATTTCAATCATCCTTTTTATTATTGAGTCTAATTTCATTACAATTTATTGTGTTAAATATTAGTAGAGTCTATTAGAACAATTGAATTGGTATAACACTTATATTTAATAAGGAGCTTTATATGATTTATTTAGATAATGCGGCTACGTCATTTCCAAAACCATCAGAAGTTTATAATGAAGTACTAAAATGTATGAAAAGCTATGCTGCTAATCCTGGAAGAAGTTCATATGACATGGCTATAAAAGCGGCTTCGAAAATTATGGAAACAAGAGAAGAAATATGTAAGTTATTTAATATTCCTAGTCCATTTAATTTGATTTTCACAAGCAATGCAACAGAAGCTTTAAATATAGGAATTAAAGGAGTTTTAGAAAAAGGAGATCATGTTATAAGCACAGTGATCGAACATAATTCCGTTTTAAGGCCACTGCACTCTCTAAGTGAAAATGGGGTTGAAGTAACATTAGTAAGTGCTGATAAAGCTGGTTATGTTAATATTAGGGATATTAAAGAGGTGATAAATAAAAATACAAAAATGGTCATTATTAATCATGTATCCAATGTACTTGGGAGTGTTCAAGATATCAAAAACATAGGAAACCTTTTAAAGTCAAAAGGAATTATATTTATGCTAGACGCATCTCAAAGTGTTGGAGCCATTCCAATTGATGTAGAAGAAAATAATATTGATTTATTGGCTTTTTCAGGACATAAGGGATTGCTAGGACCTCAAGGAACAGGCGGCCTATTTATAAGAGAAGGAATAAAATTAAAAAATTTTAAAGAAGGTGGAACAGGAAGCAATTCTCATTTCATGATTCAACCAGACTTCATGCCAGATCAGTTTGAAAGTGGAACATTAAATACACCTGGTATTGCTGGCCTTGGAGAAGGTATTAAATTCATTAATCGAATTGGAATAGATAACATACAAAAATGTGAAAAGGAATTAATATCATACTTATTGGAAGAACTGAAAAAACTTTCTTATATAAAGATCTATGGAAGTGATTCTGTAAAGAGAAGAGGATCAGTAATTTCATTCAATATAGATGGAATTGATGCTTCTATTGTTGGTGACCAATTGAATGAAGAGGGAATTGCTGTACGAACAGGTTACCATTGCGCACCATTAATACATGAACTTATTGGTACAGAATATGCCGGCACAGTAAGAGTTAGTCCTGGATATTTTAATACATTTGATGATATAGAAAAACTATTAGTTGCAATAATGAGAATTTATAAAACAGGATAACATCAGACTAAAGAAGCGGTACATATATAATTATATATGTAATAAAGATATTAGGATGTGAAAGTTATGAATTCTTATAATAATTCAAACTCTCCTTACCAAATAGATAATCCTGGCGAGTGCGAAAGACATACCATGCTTGAATATATACTCAAGTTACAAAATAGATTAGATGATCTAGAGAATATAATTGATTTAATGAGCCCTCCAGAAGATATAACAAATATTTGTCCAATAGGAATAGCTAAAGATACAAAGGTAGCAGTAATTGGTGCTGGAGAAGCTGGTTTAGCTGCTGCCTTTGAACTTAGAAAGACAGGATGCAACATTACTTTATTTGAAGCAAGTCAGAGGATAGGAGGAAGAGTATACACCCATTATTTTGATAGAAATAAAAAATATTATGGTGAATTAGGGCCAATGAGTATACCTATATCTCATGAAACTACTTGGCATTATATAAATCTCTTTAAACTTCATACAAGTCCTTTTGTAAATAATAACGATAATGCTTTGTTATATGTTAGAAATGAACGAGCAGTAAATGATGCTAAAGGAAAAAGTGTAGAAAATAATATATATTCTAAATTTAATCTGAGTGAAACAGAGAAAAAACAAATATGGTTTGAATTTTATGGAAAGATATATGAAAAATATTTGAAATCGCTCCCTACAGAAGTAAGAAGGGAATTGATTCAAGTAAAAGCAGAATACTCAGATAGTATAATAGACATAGATAAATTAAGTTATAGAAATGCGTGTAAGAATATGGATGTCAGTCAGGATTTTATAACAATGCTTGGCTGCTTGGGAGGTAAAGAACAATTTTTTAATTTAAGTCTTACTGAGATGCTTCAGCAATATTATACAGCAGATTTTGAATATAACTATCGTATTACTGAAGGAATGATAAATTTACCTCATTCTTTATATGAAGCGCTTTGTGATAGAAATGAAGAAGCTTATAATGGCATTAGTAAAGAACAATTAGGGAAAATTGAAATAAAAATGGGATTCCCTATTTGTGGAATATATAATGATTCTACAAAAGATAAAATTATACTTAAATATACAGATAATAGAGATAATAGAAAAACATCTGAAGAATTTGATTATGTAATATGTGCAATACCATTTTCTGGCTTAAGAAGAATTGAAATAGAACCTCTTTTTACAACAAAAAAAATACAAGCTATAAATGAAATGAACAATGAGACATCACATAAGATATATCTATTTCTTAAGGAAAGATTTTGGGAAATGGGAAATGCATCAAAAAAGATAATAGGAGGATGCTCGTTTACCGATCTTCCATTAACTTCAATTTACTATCCTTCTGATCACTCTAAAGCTGTAGTTAATAAATATGGTAAATGGGTATTAAAACCTGGAGTAACTCCAAATGAAGCAGGCGTATTATTAGCTAGTTATACTTGGTGTCAGGAAGCAATGAGACTTGGAAATGAAAGTCCAGAACTATTAATTGATGATGTAATAAGGTATATAGAAAAAGTTCATGGCCTTACTCCTCATTACCTTGATGACAAAGTAATTGATTACAAATCATTGATTTGGTCAGATGTACAGTATATATGGACGGCAGGAGCATTATCAAAGCCTGAAGACAAAACACTGTTTTCTTATGATGTAACGGTTCCTGAAATGGAAAATCGAGTATTTTTTGCAGGGGAGCATATATCACAAAAACATGTAAGTCAACAAGGTGCCCTTCAAACTGGTATGATTGCTGCAAATGAAATCGCAAAACAAATAAAAGGTAAATTAAATAAAGAAAATAATTAAGTATTTATATAAAAGGATCTACAAAATAAAAATGTAGGTCCTTTTGAGCATTTGCTAGTATATTACTAAAGAAAAAAATTTTATTCTCGCGACATTTACCACTTGTTTAAAGTATCTATTATATAATTAATTTCATTTTTATTCATTCCATACCACAAAGGCAAGCTTAATTCGGTATTTGATATATCTTCTGCCACTTTAAAATCGCCTGGTTTATATCCTAAATCTTTATAGGCTTTTTGAAGATGAATAGGTACTGGATAATGAATTAAAGTGCCAATTCCATTAGTTTTCAAATAACTTTGTAGATCATCTCTAAATTCTGTTCTTATAGGAAAGACATGCCATATGGATTCTTGAATAGAGTCTACATATGGAAGAATTATTTTATTATTATTAATTCCATCTAAATAAAGTTTAGCAGTTTTTTGCCTATCAAAATTCCATTTATCAAGATACTTAAGCTTTATGCTCAAAAATCCAGCTTGTATTTCATCTAGCCTGGAATTAACTCCTTTATATTCGTTATAATATTTAATTGTTGATCCATAATTTCTTATAGCTTGGACATTCTTAGCCAAAATATCATCATTTGTTAAGATAGCTCCACCATCACCTAATGCACCTAAATTTTTTCCGGGATAGAAACTAAAACCAGCTGCATCACCAAGATTGCCTGCCTTCTTTCCACCATATATAGCACCATGAGCCTGAGCAGCATCTTCAATTAGCTTTAAGTTGTATTTCTCGCATAATAATTTTATTTTATCTGTTTCTGCCGGTCTACCATATAAGTGAACTGCAATAACTGCTTTCGTTCTTGAAGTAATAGCAGCTTCAATTTTATTTACATCTATATTAAAGGTTTTAATATCGGGTTCTACCAGAACAACTTTAGCACCAACATAAGAAACAGCAAGTGAAGTTGCAATGTAAGTGTTAGAAGGTACAATAATTTCATCACCTTCTCCAATATCATATCCTCGTAAAATTATTGAAAGTGCATCTAATCCATTTCCACAACTTATACAATGGACGACATTGCAGTATTTAGCAAATTCTCTTTCAAAAGCAGTTACACTATCTCCTAAAATAAAGATATTTTTATCATATATTTTTTCGAAAGCAGATAAAATTTCATTTCTTATTTCAGCATGCATTCGTTCAAGTTTTAAAAAAGGTATTTTCATAAAATCACTTCCTAATATCTAGTTGCAGCTTCATTCATATAAAAATCAATATTTCGTATATAATCATTTTCATTATAATAATCCGATGCAAGTACTAAGAGAATCGCATCCTCACTAAAATCATACATTTCTCTCCAAACGTAAGGACCAATATATAATCCATCAGATGAGTCGTTTAATATAACTTCTGATTCTTCCTTAGGATTTTTTAATTTTATTTTTACAGATCCGTTTATACATATGAGCACCTGATGAAGTCTTCTATGAGCATGAAAACCTCTTGATACACCCTGTGGGACATTAGTAATATAATAAATTCGTTTTATGTCAAAAGGAACATCAAATACCTCCTCAATAGGCGTTAGATTTCCATAGTTGCTATTTATACTTAAAAATTTAAACATGGAACAATTATACATTTATTCATCTCCATATCATAAAAAAATTGGCTCATCTATATATTCTATGCTGATAGTAAGAAAGTGTACTTAAAGCTTACATGGAATAAATTTAAAAGCAAATTTTAGAATATAAACTTGTTTTTTATTTGATTTTATATTAATAGCATTTTTAATAAAAGATTATTGGATGGTCTATAATGGTGATAAAAAACATAAATTAGAAAGTATTATATATATGTTGCAATTCACAATCACGACTAAAATTCTTGAGATACATTTAATATTATGATGAAGAATCATTTTTGCAATATATGATAAATATTTAAGGAGAGGTATAATGTGGACTTAAAATCAGATATATTTGAGAATTTGAGTTATGAAAAATTTAAGGAATTAGCCCAAAATGATAAATTAAATGATATTGAAAAAGTTGGTTTTCCAATTGAATATAGACAGAACAAGGAAAAAATTATATTTGATGACATAATAACTAAGCTTGGAATAGAAGATGAAAAAAATAAAACAATTTTAGATATTGGATGTGGTTGTAGTAACTTAACTTTAATGCTAATTGAATACTGCAAGACAAATAAGCATAAGTTAATACTCATTGATTCAGAAGAAATGCTGAATCATCTG
Organism: Clostridium sp. MF28; assembly: GCF_002969175.1. Taxonomy (NCBI): domain Bacteria; kingdom Bacillati; phylum Bacillota; class Clostridia; order Eubacteriales; family Clostridiaceae; genus Clostridium; species Clostridium sp. MF28. Next base: position 271,365 of record NZ_CP014331.1, on the reverse strand, counting down.
CCGGAATATGATTTTGTATTAAAAGTCAAAGGATATTATCCTAAATCATGTGAAAAATTTATAGAAAATTATATAGGAAAAATTGATTGTATTATAACTTACAGCGTAATTCAATATGCATTTACTGAACAAAGTATATTCAATTTTATTGATACCTCACTTACTCTTTTAAAAGAATTAGGAGTAATGCTTATTGGAGATATCCCTAATATATCAAAAAGAAAAAGATTTTTTTCTTCAAATCAAGGTATAAAGTATCATCAAAATTTCACAGGTACTAAAGAGCAACCTATAGTAAGATTCAACAATATTGAGGCAAAAAATATGGATGACTCGGTTGTAATGTCAATTATTCAAAGGTGTAGGCTAGCAGGATTTGACAGTTATATACTTCCTCAGGATAAAAAGCTTCCAATGGCAAACAGGAGAGAAGATATATTAATTATAAAACCTTAATTTAGGAGGATAAATAAATGGATAAAAATAAAAAATTAATAATTATTGGTGATAGCGCATTTGCGCAAATAGCATATGAATATTTTACTTATGATTCTGATTATGAGGTTGTAGCCTTTTCTGTTGAAAAAGATTATTTAAAAGATAAAGAAATGCTTGGATTACCAGTCATTCCTCTTGAAGATATAGAAAAATCGTATGATCCAGAAAATCATTATGTTTTTGTTGCGACAGTCTATAAGAAATTAAATAGATTAAGGACAAGGTTAATGAAGGAATGCAAAGATAAAGGATATAAATTAGCCTCATATATTAGTTCACATGCTTTTGTATGGAAAAATGTAAAGATGGGGGAACACTGCTTTATATTTGAAAACAACGTGGTGCAGCCATTTGTTGAATTGGGTAATAATACTGTCTTATGGAGTGGAAATCATATTGGCCATCATTCAAGGTTTGGAGATAATTGCTTTGTAGCATCTCATGCAGTTGTATCTGGATTTTGTAATATAGGCGATAATTGTTTTATAGGGGTTAATGCAACGATAATAAATAATATTAATATAGGAAGTGACTGTATTATTGGAGCAGGTGCTTTAGTTTTAAAGGATATTGAGAGTGGTAAAATTGTAAAAGGTAAAGCATCTGATGTGGAATTTTTATCTGAAAGAACAAAGAATTCTTTAAAGGAATGATTTTATGAAATGGAATAAGCAAGGATTAATATTTTCACCTAAAGGTGAATTTGAGTGGATGCAAAGCTATGCACTCATTCCAACCGCAGATATTATAAGTAATGACACTGTAAGGATTTATTTTGCCACACTGGATAGAGAAATGTATGGTAGAATCGGCTATATTGATGTGGACATGTTAAACTTAAAAAATATAAAAAATATAAGTGAGAAGCCAGTCTTAGATATAGGAGATATTGGGACCTTTGACGATTCTGGGGTTAATCCATCCTGCATCTTAACAGTGGATAACAAAAAATATTTATATTATTATGGGTGGCAAAGATGTGAAAGAGTACCTTATATGCTTTTTGCAGGTTTAGCTACAAGCGAGGATGGGGAGAATTTTACTAAAATCTCCAAGGTGCCTGTTCTTGATAGAACGAAAGAAGAACCGTATCTGCGTTCTGCAACAAGCATAATAGTAGAAGATAATATTTTTAAATGCTGGTATGTTTCTGCTATAAACTGGATTCTAGTAAATGATAAAAGTTATCCTAAATATGTTATAAAATATGCCTATTCATATGATGGAATTGAATGGATTAGTGAAAATCATACATGTATAAGCTTTAAGAATGAATATGAATATGGTTTTGGAAGACCATGGGTTGTAAATGAAAATGATATGTATAAAATGTGGTATTCAATAAGAAGCACCAATGAACCATATAAAATCGGATTTGCAACATCAAAAAATGGACTTGATTGGACAAGACTAGATGAAGAAGCAGGAATTGAAAAATCGGAAAGTGGCTGGGATTCAGAAATGATTTGTTATCCTAATATAGTAAAATTCAATAGTAAAACTTACATGTTTTATAATGGAAATAGGCATGGTAAGACAGGCTTTGGCTATGCAATTTTGGAGGAGTAATTATTTAATGTATTTAGAAGTGTATAGTGAAGATAAAAAAAGCATTTGGAATGAATTTGTAAGGAAAAGTAAAAACGCTACATTTCTTATTATGAGAGAATATATGGATTATCATAAAGATAGATTTACTGATATGTCTCTTATGTTTTACGACAATAAGAAAAATTTGATAGGGATACTTCCAACAAATATAGAAGGTAATGAGCTTATGAGTCATGGCGGGTTAACCTATGGTGGCTTTATATTAGATAAGAAAATGAAAACAACTACTATGTTAGAAATGTTCAATTTACTAATTAATTTTTGTAAAGGGAAAAATATTAAAACAATCTTATATAAGCCTATTCCTTATATTTATCATGAAATTCCTTCACAGGAGGATTTATATGCATTATTTATAAATAATGCTAAACTCTATATTAGAAATATTTCATCTTCAATAAAATTAAATACAAAGAATGATTATGAAACCAGAAGGAAAAGACAGATAAATAAGGCCTTAAAAAATAATATAATTGTCTTAGAAACTAATGACTATGATAAATATTGGGTGATTTTAGAGCAGAATCTCATGGAAAAGCATGAATCAAGACCTGTTCATACAGTAAATGAAATTAAAAGTCTTGCTAGTATCTTTCCTAATAATATAAAGTTGTTTTGTTCTTACAAAGATAATACTTTATTAGGCGGAGTAGTAGTTTATGAAAATAAGGAAAATGTTCATGTTCAATATATATCGGCATCAGAAGAGGGTAAAGCAATAGGTGCTTTAGATATTATTTTTGATAAGTTGATTAATGAAATTTATAAGGACAAGGAATATTTTGATTTTGGTATATCAAATGAAAACAAGGGAAGATATCTAAATGAAGGATTAATAAATCAAAAGGAAGGTTTCGGTGCATCAGCTGTGGCATATGATCAATATATACTTTATTTATAAGATAAAATTACCTATCAATATAAATAATTTCAACAATTATTGGACTTAAGCTTATATCAAAACATTGAAGTTAGGCACATGAAAATAAATAACGAGTCCCAAATAGCCTTGCAAGTGGACTTGTTATTTATTTGATATTATCTTATATTAAACTTCGATTGATATAAGCTTAAGTTTAGTAAATGATGCAATTACTCTAATAATATATTTATAAATTTAGCGTAACAACGTATATATTCATCTTTAAGTTTCATTACTTCTTCATTATTTTCAGCTTCATTATTATATTGTTCAATAAATCTAATGAGGTCTCCACTATATTCTTTATACCATGCTAAAAGACTTTGCAGAAGCTCTCTTTTATCTTTAAGAAAAAATCCATCTTCATATGAAGAAATAATCAGCTTAAAAAAATCAAGTGAAGCCCAGAAAGCTAAAGTGGTATCTTGAATGCTCTGAGAATTATGAATTCTAAAATTACTTAAAGGTTCAGAAATATACATCATATTTCCTTTTTGCAATAATTTAAGCCACAAGGATATATCACCTAAACAGTATATTTGGTATTTATCATAGTCGATTAAATTATGGTTTTCACAGTCAAATTCCAAGGCTTTTCTTTTAAACATAGCAGTAGTCAGTTCACCAATATAGTTAATCATTGATAAAAGAAGTTTTTTTCCAGCTTCTTCTCCGGTTAAGAGAGTATCATAAGAATATTGACAGACAGTTCTAAAATTATCGTTATAATAATTACCATTCTCATCAATCATTTTTCTATAGCTTGTTACTAGAGACAGGGTATCATCATAAAGAAAATAATCAATCATTTTAGCTATTTTATTAAAGTCCCAAAGATCATCGTGTAATAAATAGTTTATATATTCGCCTGATGACTCTTTAAAACACTTATTAACGTTAAGCTTACCTCTATGACCAAGTGGACCACCATTATTAAAATACTTAATTTTGTTGTTTTTTAACATATAGTGTTCAATCAAAGCTTGTACATCATTAGTAGTACTATCATCACATATAATAATTTCAGTATTTCGGTATGTTTGGTTTAGTGCGGAGTCAAGTGCAGACTTTAGATATTTAGTTTGATTGTAAGCAGGAATTAATATGCTGACTAAAGGAAATATGTCTTTAGAGTAAGTATCCAGGAACTTATTGCGATATTCTTCAAAACCGTTTGTTGTATTTACAATTCCGCAATCATGAATGCACCACGGAAATTTTTGATTAGGAACTACTACCTTAAAGCCATTTTTTATAAATTCAATGCTCTGTGAGGCATCATAAAAATGCCATCCATCAAAAATATCTTCCATCCAGGGAAGATCATATTGTGTTATCATCATAAATCCATCTATTCCTTTTACTTCGGAATATAAATCATTAATTTCATTAAAAATTAATACGTCCATGGTTCCACTATGACTGTCGTAGACTTTTCCTACTTTTTTGGAATCCTCCCACCATATTCCTGATACTGGAATGATTTTTGCTCCAACCATACCAATAAGCCCTATATTTGAATCTTTTTTAAATATATTTAATATTTCATTTATAAAATTGCTATTTTGTATATAAACATCTTGATGAAGATAAACCTTATATTTAGAGTCACTTTTTTGAATTGCTTCATTATATGCAGATGCTATACTTTTGGCATTTCTTATGGCTATTATTTCAATTTCAATACCACTAGGTACTGGAAGTTTATTAACATACGATAGACTTCTTTCATATGAAGCTTCATCATCTACGCACGTAATAAATGCGATTTTATTTTCATTTATATTTATTACCATTTGATACTGCACCTTCCCTAACAGCTTAGTTAATTGAAACTACCTTTATCATATTAATATAATAAAAGAGTTTATCTAGTTAGTTTTTAAGAGAGTGTTTAGAAAATTTCTTAAATATTCTTCATTTAATATAAAAGTACCTTGATAATATGGCATATTGGAGTGCCCTGAAAGACCTCCATCTAGAAAATAGTATTTTAATTCAGATATACCAGCTATAGTTGAGTACCATGGTGATTGGATGTTCTTTGGCTGTATAAATATTATATTTGCATTTTTATTTGCAAATATTACATTTGTAAGTCCAGCACCAGATGCACCAGCTATGAATTCTGCTTCAGAAAAAGTCTGCAATTGATCATGAAAAGACATATCTTGAGGAAATATAATTTCGTAACCAAAGGATTTAAAAATATTTTCTACCTCAATTTGATTTTCTAACCTTGGTATGGGAGATTTTCTTCTTGAAATATATAATTTTCTATGAAGATTATTATTTTGTATTGATAAATTTTTATTTAGAGGTTTAATAGCCAAATCATCAATGATAATATCTTCGTATTTTACTAAAAAGCCTGGTTTTAGATTTAAGGGATAAATCGCTAGATCTGAAATGTATATTAGTTTATTTACTTTATAACTATAACCGCTAATTAAAGGGATAATCTCTCTTCCTTGCTTATTTAACATCTCCAATTCTTCTTTTAATTGAGGTATAGTAAGACAAATCGCATCAACTAATATTGGAATGTCGTTATATTCGGAAATTTCATTTACAAGTAATAATTTAGAAGCTACTTCAATTTGAAAGTGGGAGTAATTAGAAGAGGCACTGGAAGTAAGTATTATTCCTTCCTTAATAATTTTAGATGATTCAGTATAACCAATAAAAGCTTGACGATTTTTCATGTCAAAAATGTTATTGCCTCTAAAATCAAATTTATTTTCATGATTCTTAAATGCTAAATCATAGATACAAAAATTTTTATCATCAAAAATTATAGGGTTAGCACCAATTAAATTTACATTAGATAATTCAGCTGTATAAATTTCAGGAAATTTACTATCTATAGAAGCAATCGCTTCGGTATTATCACTATAATTTGGCAAGTATATTTTCTGAGGATGTGCTTCTTTTATAACAGAATATTTATAATTATGAGCATTACAATATTCTTTACAAGTAATATTTGTTAAAACTTTTTGGACAGGCATTAATTATAAGCCACCTTTCAATTTGGCAATAATAACTTAAATTCATTTGTTTTTTTATTACATCTGTAGCAGCTATTTATAATATTAAATAGGTTCTTTAAAATATTCGGTTTATTTATAATAGACAATTTAAAATTAATATATTTTATGAATTTCATAATGCTATTGTTACTTGAAGTTTAATAAAAAAGTACAGAGTAACATAAAGATACTCTGTACTTTTTTAACCAATTCCTATACTTTTAAAATAGTTTCTATTGTATAGTATGCGTGAATCATTAGGCCTAAATTTGGCAGCAATTTCATTATGCTCATATGCTAAGTTGTGATCTCCAAGTCTATCATAGCAAACACATAGTTGTAAATGAGGTAACCATGTCCAACATGCATCATTGAAAAATCCCCAGCTGTCTTTTGGTTTTTCTAGTTTTGTAGCCTGTTCGTACCAAAAAGCTGACTGCTTATACTTCTTTTCATGTAAAAAAGAAAAGCCTATTTTACAGCAAGCTTCAGCTCTAGGAGTGTCATATTCGAAGCTCCTAAATGCATATCTTCTTCCATCTTCTACCTTATCTATTGATTGATAATAATCACATATTTTTTCACAGACTCTGATATTATCTTCAAACCAGCCTTGCTTTGAATCCAAAAATTTATTATAGTATTGCAATGCTTCATCAAACATTCTATGGTCATATAATTCATTACCGTAGTAGAGAATATCTCTTGGTGTAAATACAACTCCTTCTTTTAATTTATTCTGATAAATTTCTAGATTTCGTTTTGGAGTTTGTTTTAACTTTCTATGAGTTATTGCAATTTCACTATTGATTATATTTCCCCCAACTGCTAGATATTCATGAACGAAGCCAAACCATTGAAAATTATTACTCCTCTTAACTAGGCGATTACGCCTGTAACTTGCAGTGACATTTCCGTATTCATCAAAAGCTGTATTATACTTGGCAGTTACAGAATCAACAGTAGGATCTAAAGTTTCTTTTAAATCTTTGAATTTCTCGCCATCTTCAGGCAATACAACATCATCAGCATCTAACCAAAGAATATAATCTTTGGTAGCTTTACTAAAAGCAAAATTTCTTGCGGCAGAAAAATCATCAATCCATTTAAAATCATAAATTTTATCTGTATATCTTTTAACAATTTTTTTTGTCTTATCATCAGAGCCAGTATCAACAATTATCATTTCATCGACTATATCTTTTACTGATTCCAAGCAGTTTGCAATTACATCTTCTTCATTTTTAACTATCATACAGAGACTAATAGTTATCAAATAACCACCTTCTTTAAAGTTTTACACTATATAATATGGTAGTAAAAATATTTTGATACAGATTGAATTGCTAATAAAGAGTCTAATTTTACTTTTTGGTCAGCAGTAGTAGTTAATCTACCTTGCTTTAATATATGTGAAATAATATATTTCTATATAAAAGGAAAAAAGATTCTGTTTTATTAAAAAACAAACAGAGGAAAGGATGCTCAAGAAGAGCATCCTTATAAAAATTAAAAAATCATTAGAAAGCTATACAGTTTAAATATCTATTAATTGCAGTGGCAGAAACGACATTAGTAGCTGTTAGAAAAACAAGTCTTACGTCATAGGTCGTTGTTCCTGTTGTCGTTGCTGTGTCAACGTAAGTGTTACTAATAGGGAAACGCTGAGTTCCAGCACTTGAAATTACTCGCTCAACTTCTCTGGACGCAACCAAAGTACCATTACTGTATAGTCTTAATTGGAAGGCTATGGAAGAATTTGCAGTAGTAACTACCTGAATGCCAACTGCAAAATCAACTTTAACATTCTGACCAGTTGTCGTACTTATATTTGTACTTACTACTGAGGTTTCAGTGCCAATAGTAATAGAAGCAGCAAGTGTACCGCCAGCATCGGTGAAGGCTAGTTGCGGTGCGCCAGTAGGTCCAGTTACACCGGTAACTCCAGTAGCTCCGGTTGCGCCAGTAGATCCGGTAGAACCTGTAACTCCGGTAGCTCCGGTTGCGCCAGTAGATCCGGTAGAACCTGTAACTCCGGTAGCTCCGGTTGCACCAGTAGATCCAGTGGAACCTGTAATTCCGGTAGCTCCGGTTGCACCAGTAGATCCAGTGGAACCTGTAATTCCGGTAGCTCCGGTTGCACCAGTAGATCCAGTGGAACCTGTAACTCCAGTAGCTCCGGTTGCGCCAGTAGATCCGGTAGAACCTGTAACTCCAGTAGCTCCAGTTGCGCCAGTAGATCCAGTGGAACCTGTAATTCCGGTTGCGCCAGTAGATCCAGTGGAACCTGTAACTCCAGTAGCTCCAGTTGCGCCAGTAGATCCAGTGGAACCTGTAATTCCAGTAGCACCAGTGCCGCCGGTAGATCCAGTGGAACCTGTAACTCCAGTAGCTCCAGTTACGCCAGTAGATCCTGTAGAACCTGTAACTCCGGTAGCTCCGGTTGCGCCAGTAGATCCGGTAGAACCTGTAACTCCAGTTGCACCAGTGCCGCCGGTAGATCCAGTGGAACCTGTAACTCCAGTAGCTCCGGTTGCGCCAGTAGATCCGGTAGAACCTGTAACTCCAGTAGCTCCAGTCGCACCAGTAGATCCTGTGGAACCTGTAACTCCAGTAGCTCCAGTTACGCCAGTAGATCCGGTAGAACCTGTAACTCCGGTTGCTCCGGTGTCGCCAGTAGGTCCGGTTATTCCGGTAGATCCAGTGGACCCAGTAATTCCGGTAGCGCCAGTTACACCAGTAGCTCCAGTGGAACCTGTAACTCCAGTAGCTCCGGTTGCGCCAGTAGATCCGGTAGAACCTGTAACTCCAGTAGGGCCGGTAATTCCAGTGTCACCGGTAGCTCCGGTTGCTCCGGTGTCTCCAGTAGGTCCGGTAATTCCAGTCGTACCTGTAGGTCCTGTGACTCCGGTATCGCCAGTAGGACCGGTAATTCCAGTATCTCCTGTAGTTCCTGTTGTTCCTGTGTCTCCAGTAGGGCCGGTTATTCCAGTAGCTCCAGTTACTCCAGTGTCACCGGTAGATCCTGTTGTTCCTGTGTCTCCAGTAGGACCGGTAATTCCAGTATCACCAGTATATCCTGTTACACCAGTAGATCCGGTTGCTCCAGTATCTCCAGTAGGGCCAGTTGCTCCAGTGTCACCTGTAGGTCCTGTTACACCAGTATCGCCAGTAGGTCCAGTAACTCCAGTGCCTCCAGTAGGACCGGTAACTCCAGTATCACCTGTAGCCCAGTTACTCCGGTGTCGCCTGTAGGTCCTGTTGCTCCAGTGTCTCCAGTAGGCCCGGTAATTCCTGTGTCACCAGTAGGTCCTGTTACTCCAGTATCACCAGTAGATCCTGTTGCTCCAGTGTCTCCAGTAGATCCTGTTACACCAGTATCACCTGTAGCTCCAGTAACTCCAGTGTCTCCAGTAGGTCCTGTTACTCCGGTATCGCCTGTAGGGCCGGTAATTCCAGTCGCACCAGTAGATCCTGTTACTCCAGTATCACCAGTAGGTCCTGTTACTCCTGTGTCACCAGTAGATCCGGTAACTCCGGTATCGCCTGTAGATCCTGTTGCTCCGGTGTCACCTGTAGGTCCTGTGACTCCGGTATTGCCTGTAGGACCGGTAACTCCAGTATCACCTGTAGATCCTGTTGCTCCAGTATCTCCAGTAGGGCCAGTTGCTCCAGTGTCACCTGTAGCTCCTGTTACTCCAGTATCGCCAGTAGGACCGGTAACTCCAGTATCACCTGTAGGTCCAGTTACTCCAGTGTCTCCAGTAGATCCTGTTACACCAGTATCGCCAGTAGGACCGGTAACTCCAGTATCACCAGTAGATCCTGTTACTCCTGTGTTTCCAGTAGATCCTGTTACTCCGGTATCGCCAGTAGGACCGGTAATTCCAGTATCTCCAGTAGATCCGGTAACTCCTGTATCGCCTGTAGGTCCTGTTGCTCCAGTATCACCTGTAGGTCCAGTAACTCCAGTGTCTCCAGTAGGGCCGGTAATTCCAGTATCACCAGTAGGTCCTGTTACTCCAGTATCGCCAGTAGATCCCGTAATTCCAGTTGCTCCAGTAGTTCCTGTTACTCCAGTATCACCTGTAGTTCCAGTTGCTCCTGTGTCTCCAGTAGAGCCTGTTACACCAGTGTCACCTGTAGTTCCAGTTACTCCGGTATCGCCTGTAGGACCGGTAACTCCAGTATCACCTGTAGCTCCAGTTACACCAGTGTCGCCAGTAGGTCCAGTAACTCCTGTGTCGCCTGTAGGTCCAGTAACTCCGGTGTCACCTGTAGTTCCTGTTACTCCAGTGTCTCCAGTAGGGCCGGTAACTCCAGTATCGCCTGTAGGTCCTGTTGCTCCAGTATCACCTGTAGGTCCAGTAACTCCAGTGTCTCCAGTAGATCCGGTAACTCCAGTATCGCCAGTAGGACCGGTAATTCCAGTATCACCTGTAGGTCCAGTTACTCCTGTGTCTCCAGTAGGTCCGGTAATTCCAGTATCTCCGGTAGCTCCGGTAACTCCTGTATCGCCTGTAGGTCCGGTTGCTCCAGTATCACCAGTAGATCCTGTTGCTCCAGTGTCTCCAGTAGATCCGGTTACTCCTGTGTCTCCAATAGATCCTGTTACACCAGTATCACCTGTAGTTCCTGTTACTCCAGTGTCGCCGGTAGATCCAGTGGAACCTGTAATTCCGGTAGCTCCGGTTGCGCCAGTAGATCCTGTAGAACCTGTAACTCCAGTGACTCCAGTATCTCCAGTAGGTCCTGTTGCTCCTGTGTCTCCAGTAGGACCTGTTACACCTGTGATTCCAGTAGCTCCGGTTACACCTGTAGATCCTGTAACTCCAGTAGCTCCGGTTACTCCAGTGTCACCGGTAGATCCTGTTGTTCCTGTGTCTCCAGTAGGTCCGGTTATTCCAGTCGCACCAGTAGATCCTGTTACTCCAGTAGATCCAGTAACTCCAGTGCCGCCGGTAGATCCAGTGGAACCTGTAATTCCGGTAGCTCCGGTTGCGCCAGTAGATCCTGTGGAACCTGTAACTCCAGTAGCTCCAGTTACGCCAGTAGATCCTGTAGAACCTGTAACTCCAGTAGCTCCGGTTGCGCCAGTAGATCCGGTAGAACCTGTAACTCCGGTAGATCCTGTTGTTCCAGTGTCTCCAGTAGATCCGGTTACTCCTGTGTCTCCAATAGATCCTGTTACACCAGTATCACCTGTAGCTCCAGTTACACCAGTGTCACCTGTAGTTCCAGTTACTCCGGTATCGCCTGTAGTTCCAGTTACTCCGGTATCGCCTGTAGGACCAGTTACTCCGGTATCGCCTGTAGGACCGGTAACTCCAGTATCGCCAGTAGGTCCTGTTACTCCTGTGTCACCAGTAGCTCCGGTAACTCCAGTATCTCCAGTAGGTCCTGTTGCTCCAGTGTCACCTGTAGGTCCTGTTACTCCAGTATCGCCAGTAGGACCGGTAATTCCAGTATCACCAGTAGATCCGGTAACTCCTGTATCGCCAGTAGATCCTGTTACTCCTGTATCGCCAGTAGATCCTGTTACTCCAGTGTCTCCAGTAGGTCCGGTAATTCCAGTATCACCAGTAGATCCGGTAACTCCTGTATCGCCAGTAGATCCTGTTACTCCAGTGTCTCCAGTAGGTCCGGTAATTCCTGTGTCACCAGTAGGTCCTGTTACTCCAGTATCACCAGTAGCTCCGGTTGCTCCAGTGTCTCCAGTAGATCCTGTTACACCAGTATCACCTGTAGCTCCAGTAACTCCAGTGTCTCCAGTAGGTCCTGTTACTCCAGTGTCTCCAGTAGGTCCGGTAATTCCAGTCGCACCAGTAGAACCTGTGACTCCAGTATCACCTGTAGCTCCAGTGTCTCCAGTGTCTCCAGTAGATCCGGTGGAACCTGTAATTCCGGTTACTCCAGTGTCACCTGTAGTTCCTGTTACTCCTGTGTCTCCAGTAGGACCTGTTACACCTGTGATTCCAGTAGCTCCGGTTACACCTGTAGTTCCTGTTACTCCAGTATCGCCAGTAGATCCAGTAACTCCAGTGCCGCCGGTAGATCCAGTGGAACCTGTAATTCCGGTAGCTCCAGTTACTCCTGTGTCGCCTGTAGGTCCAGTAACTCCGGTGTCTCCAGTAGGTCCTGTTACTCCAGTATCACCTGTAGATCCAGTAACTCCAGTATCACCTGTAGGTCCGGTAATTCCAGTCGCACCAGTAGATCCTGTTACACCAGTATCGCCAGTAACTCCGGTGTCTCCAGTAGGTCCTGTAATTCCAGTCGCACCAGTAGAACCTGTGACTCCAGTATCACCTGTAGCTCCTGTTACACCAGTATCGCCTGTAGATCCAGTAACTCCAGTATCACCAGTAGATCCTGTTACTCCGGTATCGCCTGTAGGTCCGGTAATTCCAGTCGCACCAGTAGATCCGGTAGAACCTGTAACTCCGGTAGATCCTGTTGTTCCAGTGTCTCCAGTAGATCCGGTTACTCCTGTGTCTCCAATAGATCCTGTTACACCAGTATCACCTGTAGCTCCAGTTACACCAGTGTCACCTGTAGTTCCAGTTACTCCGGTATCGCCTGTAGGACCGGTAACTCCAGTATCACCTGTAGCTCCAGTTACACCAGTGTCGCCAGTAGGTCCAGTAACTCCTGTGTCACCTGTAGTTCCTGTTACTCCAGTGTCTCCAGTAGGGCCGGTAATTCCAGTATCACCAGTAGGTCCGGTTGCTCCGGTGTCACCTGTAGGCCCAGTAGATCCTGTTGCACCTGATGAAAATTCTATGCTAAGGAATGGTCTTTGAGTTTCAACTGCCCACTCTTTTGAGAAATAGCCTATAATAGTGTCAATTATATTTTCGATACCAGTTAATGTTAAACCAAAATTTGTTGCTGGGTTATTTACCCAATCAATCACTAAATTAGTTATATTAATACTTATATACATACCGACATCTGCATCAGTAACATTTGTAGAATAAATTGTTGGATTTATTGCTGGCGCATTATTCCACGTAACTGTATCTTCAGAAAAATCGCTTGCATTTGTAAATACGCTGACGGTTTGTGGGGATAAAACAGCATCAGGTAAATCTTTTCTAAAAACGAATAAATTTAAGGAAGCATTTGTTATAGTACTTCCGAATGGAAGAGACCCAGTTAAATTAAATTTTAATAAACTTCTAAATAGATCATTAGGCTGAACAAATCTCCCTGTAAATAAAAGACTCGAAAATCCAAAGTTCGTGTTTGGATTTAACAATGATATATAAGCATCTGCAATAGGGACAAGAATTGCAGTAGGCATTGTGTCATCTCCTTAATTTCTTTATTTTTTCCTAGATAAAAAAAGATACATCACTAATAATATACGGAAAATTGTAAAGTCTTGGCACAATATAATGCAATTATGTATATAAAAATGGAACAAATTTTAAATTTTATGTACTATAGAATAGATAAAAAAATCAATATTTCTCTATACTGAAACTTTAAATAAATAATGAATGCTATGAAAATGTACTTGATTTTATATCAAAGCCCTCTGATTTTAACAGAGGGCCAATCTTATATTCTAATCCAATTTTTTAATGGTTAATTGAGAGCCAACTCCTGGAGCCAATGTCATTACTAAAGGAGTTGCTGAGTTATTTCTTAAAGTGATGACATCTCCGGCAGCAAGAGTTAATATAGCGCTTCCGAATAATTCACCAGTAGCAACTAAAGCTGTTATAGGAGTAGATGCATCAACAGTACCATTTACAGCAATTGCAATTTGTGCACCAACACCTGCTGTTATACTTACACCATAATTTATTTCATAAGTGCCAGCACTTGCTACGGTAATAGTAGTGGTACCTGGTGTATGAGTTATACCACTTAACGGTCCATTGTTAGAGAATGGAACGTCTGCACCACCAACAACAGTTGAATCGGCTATTGTTGCAAGTTCATATACATAGCCATCAGCAGCTAGACCTGCACCTGTAGCTCCAGTAGGTCCAGTTACTCCAGTGTCGCCAGTAGGTCCGGTCACACCTGTATCACCAGTAGGTCCAGTTACACCGGTATTACCTGTTGGTCCTGTTGCTCCAGCGTCACCTGTTGGTCCGGTCACACCTGTAGATCCTGTTGCTCCAGTGTCTCCAGTAGGTCCAGTTACACCTGTATCACCTGTTGGTCCTGTTGGTCCTGTTGCTCCAGTGTCGCCAGTAGGTCCAGTAACTCCAGTGTCTCCAGTAGGGCCGGTTAGTCCAGTAGGTCCAGTTACACCAGTATCACCTGTAGGTCCGGTTACACCAGTATCGCCAGTAGGTCCGGTAACTCCAGTATCACCAGTAGGTCCGGTTACACCAGTATCACCAGTAGGTCCGGTTACACCAGTATCGCCTGTAGGTCCGGTTACACCAGTATCACCAGTAGGTCCGGTTACACCAGTATCGCCAGTAGGTCCAGTAACGCCTGTATCACCTGTAGGTCCGGTTACGCCTGTATCACCAGTAGGTCCGGTTACACCAGTATCGCCTGTAGGTCCGGTAACTCCAGTATCACCTGTAGGTCCGGTTACACCAGTATCGCCAGTAGGTCCAGTAACGCCTGTATCACCTGTAGGTCCGGTAACTCCAGTATCGCCTGTAGGTCCGGTTACTCCAGTATCACCTGTAGGTCCGGTTACACCAGTATCACCTGTAGCTCCGGTAACTCCAGTATCACCAGTAGGTCCGGTAACTCCAGTATCGCCAGTAGGTCCAGTATCGCCTGTAGGTCCAGTAACTCCTGTATCACCTGTAGGTCCGGTTACGCCTGTATCACCTGTAGGTCCGGTAACTCCAGTATCACCTGTAGGTCCAGTAACTCCAGTATCACCTGTAGGTCCGGTAACTCCAGTATCGCCTGTAGGTCCGGTTACTCCAGTATCGCCAGTAGGTCCGGTAACTCCAGTATCGCCTGTAGGTCCGGTTACACCAGTATCACCTGTAGCTCCGGTAACTCCAGTATCGCCAGTAGGTCCAGTAACTCCAGTATCGCCTGTAGGTCCGGTAACTCCAGTATCACCTGTAGGTCCGGTAACTCCAGTATCGCCTGTAGGTCCGGTTACACCAGTATCGCCAGTAGGTCCAGTAACGCCTGTATCACCTGTAGGTCCGGTTACGCCTGTATCACCAGTAGGTCCGGTTACACCAGTATCACCTGTAGCTCCGGTGGCGCCAGTAACTGCGCTGCCAGTATTTCCTGCAGGTCCAGTTTCTCCAGTGGCACCTGTAGCTCCGGTAGGGCCGGTAGGGCCTGTAGCACCAGTAGCGCCAGTTCCTCCAGATGAGAATTCTATGCTAAGGAATGGTCTTTGTGTTTCAATTGCCCACTCTTTTGAGAAGTAACCTATAATTGTATCAATTACATTTTCAATACCAGTTAATGTTACACCAAAATTTGTTGCTGGGTTGTTTGCCCAATCTATTACTAAATTAGTTATATCAATACTTATATACCTACCAACATCTGCATCAGTTACATTTATAGAATAAATTGTCGGATTTATTGCCGGTGCATTATTCCACGTAACTGTATTTTCAGAAAAGTCGCTTGCATTTGTAAATACGCTGACAGTCTGTGGAGACAAAACAGCATCAGGAAGATCTTTTCTAAAAACAAATAAATTTAAAGAAGCATTTGCTATAGAACTTCCGGATGGAACAGAACCAGTTAAATCAAATTTTAATAAACTTCTAAATAGGTCATTAGGCTGAACAAATCTTCCTGTAAATAAAAGACTTGAGAATCCAAAGTTCGTGTTTGGATTTAACAATGATATATATGCATCCGCAATTGGACTAAGAATTACACTAGGCATTTTGTCATCTCCTTAATTTTCTTTTGTTTTCAAATGACTTAACTATTATTATAGTTATCTAATATAATATATGTTGAATCATTAAAGCTGCTACAATTATGATAAATGACTATAATATTCAGATTATTATTATCACTTTTATTTTATAAGTGTTATATATGGACAGTTTAATCTATAATTTTCTTAGATTAAATATACTTAAAATAAATGCTTTAAATCCTCATGTTCTTCAAACCCGCATGTTTCCTATAAATATTTATATATTTTTATATTTAAATATTAAAATATGTTTATATAAAACCAGATACCTATAAATATATATTTCTATATAAATATTTTTCTATGTATTGATTCTAGTATAGTTTTACGGACACATTCCTGAAATAAATTATAATTAAAGTAAGAGAGCCGTATCCGAATGAGAGGGAAGATAAAAAAGATGTTGAAGAAATTTCTAAATTAAGAAAATAAAATAAAAAAATCAAAATGGAATTTGTGCGGAAATTTCCAATTTAGCTTGTCACTCAAAAAGCGGTGGCATGCTAAATTGGATGCAACTTACAGCTTAGGGACTTCAGATATATTTCTATATTTTTTCGGAATACTACAACCATTGAGGTTGCAAAAACATTTATTATTTTGATAGGTTACCACATAAATCTGAATTCAGATTTTGGTATCTATAAAAGTATTGTTTTGAAATTTCGCTACATACTGGTAGGACATAAAAAAGCCTTTCATATTGCTTCCAACAATATCACATATTTGATCTAAAAAATTATCATCTTCTTGTGATATTTCTCTAGAGTAATGAAATATATATGGATTTATATATCCACATTCCTCGAATATTTTTTGTATATCTGGTAATGTGAAAAATTTTGTGCACTTTGGATTTAATATGGAATCGTGATTATAGATAAAAGTTCCCTTTAATAAACCTTTTATAACAGAATAATGCATTAAATTTGGTATTGTGGCAATTATATATCCATCAGGCTTTAAATATTTTTTTAACTCAGTTAGTAATTTCCATGGATCCTTACTAAATTGAAGTTTATTCCCAATAATTATATAATCAAAAAAGTTAGTTTTGCTTTCTTTGAAGTTCATAGTATAGTTTTCTTCAAAATCCCCAGTCATTGTTTCTATTATTTTTTCACATATTTTGGCTACATTTCTATTTGGCTCTATACCATACAGCATTGCATTAGGATATATATATTTTAATTTAAGTAGGGTAGACCCCAGACCACAATTAAATTCAAGAATATTTAATTTTTTTTCTATTGGTTCATTTATACGGTTTATAATATCAAACTTTAATAAACTTTCTGAATTAGAATTGAAGCCCCATTTTTCTTCAAACTTATGAGCATTTGTTTTTAGAATATTATTAAATTTAGCATAATCACTCTTAAAAGATGTGCTTCCAAAATGGTGTATGAAACTATCATTACAAACCATGAGTTTATATCCGGCCTCCACAATTCTCGTGCATAAATCATCATCTTCAAAATTTCCAGGAGTAAACCGCTCATCAAAGGTTCCGACTTTATTAATAACTTCTCTTTTAATTAACATGCAGAAGGCTACCAATCTTGATTTTTCTTCCCACATCTCTGAATTAGAAATATTGTTTTTATCTGCAAAATCTATCATATCTTCTATATCTGTATATGGAACATTTATTGCCTGATAGTTGGAACAATTATTAGTAATTGCGGCCACAGCACCAATTTTTTCATTGCTGTATAGGCAGGCTTTAAGGTTATCAAGCCATCTTGGTGTGACTTTTGTATCATTGTTTAAAACTAAAATATCATTATCTTTTTCAGCTGCATTTATTCCAAGATTACAGCCTTTTGGAAAGCCCAAGTTCTCATCATTTAAAATTAGTTTAATATCAGTTTGTTCTTTAAGCCATTCTCTAGTTCCATCACTAGAATTGTTATCTACAATGATTATTTCATAAGTGCCTAAAGTAGTATATTTTCTTATACTTTCAAGACATATTTGATTATAATTAATATTATTATAGGTTAGGATTATTATTGAAGTTTTTTTGTTTTGAAACATTATTTTAATATCTCCTGTAATAGATTAATATAGTAATTGTTTATTTATAAACAACAATACTTAAAATCATACTAGTCCTTTATTGTATTTTATGAAAATTAACAAAAAGCGTGAAAAATAGAGCTTAAAATATCTTGATCTTGCCATATTCTAAAAGAAAGAGTTTATTTTTTCGCAGATTTTTATCCACTCAAAGTTATCTCGTGTATTAATTTGAATATCATTGCACACCTGTTCAAGTAGTTTTTTGTTTGAGCATGTTGAAATCAATTTCTTTGAAAGTTCCTCAAAGTTATTTATTTGAAAGATATCCCCGTATTTTTTATCATCTGTAATATCTATTGCTCCCTCTACATCAGAGGATATAATATAATTTCCATTAAAAGCAGCTTCACCAAACACTTGAGCAAAAGCCTCAACCCTTGAAGTCAAACAAAATACTTTTGACTTTTTGTATTCTTCCATGAGCAACTTTCTATCATAAATAGGTCCTGTAAAAATAACTCTGCCTTGTAACTTAGGATAGTACTTATACAAGTAGTTATTAATATATTCATTAAAGCCTGGTTCAATGGTTCCTACTAATTTTAATTTCCAGTCAGGAAGTTTTTCTGACGCTATTTTAAAGGCTTCCATTATAATTTCAGTAGCTTTTTCATAAGAACCTAGCCTGCCAACTGTTAATATGATATTTTCCTTATCCTTGTAATCTATCAATGGACTATCAAAAAAATCATAAAATCCATTAGGTATATGCTCAACCTTTATAGGCCAAGTATCATCAATTATTTTTTTTAGATTTTTAGATTCTACGGAAACCAAACTGTTATTACTTAACAAATTAATGCTTCGATTATTAAAAGTTATTCTATTTAGCCAATATCTATTTAAATCTAGTTTTAAATAAATCTTGCCATTGGGATTTACTGATTTAAATCTTTCTATCATATTTAAATTAAAGTCATATAAGCCAATAAACATAAGGACATCGGTTTTTTGCAATAAGGATGTCACTGAAGCTTCATCGTCCATAAAATTAAGAGTAATGTTTTTTGTAAGTTTTTCATCATAATGTTCTTCATTTTTGCCACATAAAATAGAAACCTCATAATTTAAATGCTTTTGAAAGACATAAGGGATTAAACCTACATCTTTTGTAAGATGAAAATTTTGAAGTCCAGGCCAATATAAAGTAAAATATTTTTTCATGGTTCCTCCTATTTTTTTATATAGAAAAACTCAAGGCATTAACCTCGAGTTTAAACTATTTTTAATTCTAGATTTTACAACTAATTAAAGAATAATTTACGTTAGATTTTACTATTAGCAGCATGAACTTGATCCACAAGTTGCTATTGCACCTAAAGTTGCATTATTAATACTTAAAGTACCAACAGTAACTGCACTAGTAACTGTTGCAGATACAGTATAAGTGCAACATTCATCACAGCAGAAATCTCCACAGTCACAAACAAAGAAAGAGAATGTTTGTGAACTTAATAATGCTACTAAGTTAAAAGTGTATGCAGGTCCAACTGGGATTGGAGTAGATTGATTTCTACAAACTTTAAATACTTGGAAATTTATTGTTCCTGTGAATGCAACAGAAGCAACAAGATTGCTTGTAAATTCTAATTTCACACAAGGGTTTTTTAAACATTCAGTGTTTACAGTAAGAGCAGTAAGAGGAAAAGATGTTCCCAATACTGTAGCTGCTGGAACTGTTACTGAACCGGCTTGACTACATTTTATAACTGTTGGACATAAATCTTTTTCTTTCTTGCAATTATCATGATTATCATGACATTTTGACATTGAATTCATAAATAGAATCCTCCTTTTAATTTAGATAAATTTTTATAAAAATTTCTATATGGATAATTTAGAGTTCTTTGGTTCTTCTACTATAATATATGAACTTTATCAAAGAAGGTGATGATAATACTTGAATTTTATAATTGAATATAATAATTCAATAAAAGGATATCATCACATCTTTATATCTATTTTTAGCAAAAGACCTCAATCTATTTATCTACAGAAATTCTAATAATCCTTGTAATTATAATGTTAATTATTTTGTTAATAATACTATTGATCATTATCATCACAGTCTGAGAATAATGGCTCTAAGTTTTGATCAGGATAGAATTTAGGAATTGGAGCCTTTTCAAATCTCTCACATGGGTCTTCCTCTGGTTCCTCTTCACATGGTTCTTTTGGAACAGGGCAATAATCATAAGCTGGTATAAGAAGTTGAACAATAAGCTCACATTTTACAACAATATAGTAACCTAAAGTTATATCTAAAACGTCGTTTCCTTCTTCATCTTCTAATAATTCACCTGCTAAAGCTTGGGCAACCATTTCAAGTTTTATTATATTAGAATCCAAATCAGCTGCATCTTGAACAGGAACAAAGCTAGCAGAAATTTGAGCTATAGATTCAGGGCAATAAAATTTTCCTATTACATCGGTTCTATTAACTTCGAACAGTTCGCTTTGATTTACACCATTTGCATCTATATAATCTGCATAGAAAGTAATTCTATAGGAAATAACTATTTTTTTGAAGCCAGGTCTGCCTGCAAGTGGAATCTTATCCACAGAAATTAATGTTAAATTAAAATCTCTACTACCAATATATCTTTTAGGATCTGTTAGTGGATTGCTTCTTAATTCAGAATCTGTTGTATTTGTGTCAGGACCATCGCCATATACAAGACATCTTTTTATTAGGCATTGATCAAAAATCTTTGGTACTTCAATGCAAACTAATTCAGAAGGATCTGGTAAATGTCCTTGTTTATTTACAAGGCCAGGACGTGGCGAAAATTTCTTGAAGTTAATGGGCATATATTTTCCTCCTCTTCAAAAAGTCTATTGAATATAAGTCTATTCAACATTTACAATACATTATATGAAATTACATTATGCTGGTGATAATAAAAGTTAAATTAAAATAAGTTTTACAAAAAAGCATAATAAACTTCTATTAAAAATATAATTTTATTAAGGAGGGAGTGGCATGAATAGTATATATGTTGATTATACTGATAACATATGGAAATTTTTCCGAAATGATAATAGAGAATTGTGTTATAAAATTATGTATGAAGAAGGAAAATGGACTAAAGAAAATTTGATTAATAATGAAGTATTGGGGTTTGCTGTTTATGTTGAGGGGGATGAAAGAATACATATAGTATACAGCAATATTAAGGGTGAATTGAAATATTGCACAATGAAGGATAAACATTGGGTCGGAAAAACTCTATATCAAATGGATTTTGATGAGTTTCAAATAGAGCATTTAAAGATTGAAATTATTGGAGAAGAAATGCATATATTTTTTTTGCTCATAAGCAATGATGGCAGTGATCACGGTGTGTTAATGCATTGCGCCTGGAATGGAAAAGAGACGAAATTTTTCTCGCTGCAAGATATCGTCTTGGTACCTAACTTAAAGGAATATTATTTAGTAAACACAAATGAACAAAGTGGTCTTGAAGTATTTTTCATCACAGATGAAGGAGATGAAGTCTCACTAAACTATTGTAACTTTGAAAATCGTAAATGGTCTTCTGCTAAAAGACTTTATGGTATTCAAGGAGATGATATATCTTTTGAAGTGTTAAGGGACCAACAACAGGATGTTCATATATTAAACAAATCTAGAGAAGATTTATTGTATTTTATTGATCACGTTTGTATAGATATTAGTGGTAATATACAAGTTTACAGAGTTCGTGAAAGTAATATGAAATTAATCGATCCAATATTATTTATTGGAAATAACGAATTATGTGCCTGTTGGATAGAACAAAATAAGATATTTTATTCATTTTTTAATAATGAGCAATGGGAAAGCCCTATATATTTTGATAAAGGTAATGAATTTACAGTAATGAGATACCATTGTTTTATGCATTATAACAGAGATAATTCCGTTAAATTACTAGAGACTTACGGAACAGATGAACCTGATTTAAATCTATATATTCCAAATAGATTTACTATGAATAATTCATTGAAACATGAGACGAATCAAGTTAATAATGAAATTTCATTTAATGAAAATGAAGAAATTCAAAATTTAAAAATCGAATTATCTAAAGTGAAATTAGAAAAGAAAAATTTGGATAGGAAAATTGATTCATTAAATATGCAATTGCAAAAAAAACAAAGATTCATGGATGATTATGAAGAGAGAATTGCAATAATATTAGAACAAAAACGTAAGACAGATGAGAATTATAATGTATTTATAGAGTTACAACAAAATCTTCAAAAGGAATTTGATGATACAAAAAAGCAGCTGGATGATGCAAAAAAACAGTTGGATGAAGCAAAAGATCAATTACTAAAAGAAAAAGATATTAGGATAAGTATAGAAAAAAAATTATTAGAACTTGAAAATGAAAATCTAATAATTAGACAGAAAGTCATGACAATAAATGAAGAAAAGAATAAATTATATGAAGATCTTGAATTTGAAAGGAATCAATCTATTATGGAACGTTTATTAAGAAAGAAGCCAAGTGGAATATAGAATCACTTCTAAAATTTTAGAACATACAATAAAGTAGAAATATCTTATAAATAATATTAGGATAACACCAGATAGAGGCGATTTATATGAAAGCAGAAAAGTATGATTATATAATGGTATTTACTTGTCATCAGAGAGCACTATATATATATGAGCATTTAACTAAAAGAAATATTAAAACAAAATTAGTTAGTGCTCCTAATAAAATTAATATTAGCTGCACTCAGGCTGTCAAATTCAAAGACATAGATATGGAAATTGTTCAAACAGAATTATATAAGAATAATATTTATCCAACCGCAATGTATAAGATTTTGGGAGAAGGAAAAAATGAAACTTATGAATTAGTTGAATAAGATCTGGTTAAACCAGGTCTTTTCATGTTTTTGTTGCATAATAACGAAGAACAAAGCATAAATTTTAATATAAGGAAATGATGGGGTGACAGCAAACTTATGATTGATAAACTAGAGAAGATGATTTATTATGTATCAAATATAGGCACAGGTAGAGTATCTATTATTGATGGTGATACTTATCGCATTATAAAAGAAGTTGAAATTGGTCCAAGGCCTCAAAATATAGTTATAGACGAAAAAAACAATATATATATAGCTAGTGATAGAAATAATAAAGTTACTCTTATTCATGATTTGTTTAATTCTGATAAAACATGGAATATCCCCAATAATGGTAATATAAAAGTGGATTCCAATAATAAAAAGATATATGCATGCGATACGGAAGAGGTATGCATTTATAATTTAGAAACTAGTGAAAAGATTGGTTCTTTGAAAGGCTTTATAGCGGCAAATTGCTTGGAACTTGATAAATCTAAGAAAAGATTATTTGTATTGGATATTTTACAGAATGAAATTAAGGTATATGATACATCAGATTTTCATTTAATCAATCTATATAAAGAAGTTGGCATTTTACCAAACTATATTATTATAGAAAAAAATGAGAAATGTATCTATATCGCTAACAAAGGAGCAAATAAAGGAAATTATAAAGGAAATGTCTCTATACTTAATCTTGAAAATGGAGATATTTCATATATAAGCCTACAAATAGGTTCTATAATTACAGCTCTAGAGCAGAATGAAACTTTTTTGTATGCAGCTAATAGTGGCTTGCATAGAATTGAAGTTATAGACTTGCTAAAGAAAGAATGCATAACAAATATAAAAACTACGCTTCCCAAAATACAAAGGCTTCGATTGTCTCCAGACAAAAAAATACTCTTAGTAACAAGTCGAAGTGATGATGGGAGAGGAGTAATTGATAGAATTGATACTTCGAATAATAAAATTATAGATACATTTACTTTTGAACAAAATAATAGTCTTCCATATGATATAGGGATAGTAACTAAAAGTAAACTCCAAGCTCAGGAGGAATTTTCTAATTTAACAGATTCAGAAGAAAAATTAAAACAGGAAAATAGCATTACTATAATCGCAAAAAAAGTTCTATCTACTTATCAAGAAAAAATAATTTTCTCTGAAATTTCAATTAGACTACCCTTAAATAAGGATGCAATTATAAACCTAGAATATATTAAATTTAAAAAATGTGAAGTTATAAATGAAACAAAAAATGTAACTATTGTAGATACTCGAAAAGATTATTCAATATTACAATATAATTTTTACATACCATATATCGTGGAGTTTAAAGGTAAGGATGAAGAAAAATATATTGTAGAAGGAAAGATTGAAGGAATGCAGAAAGCAAGGTTATATATCCCGGTTTATGCAGAACAACAAGGAGTAGAGTTTGTAGTAAATTCTTTTGCTACAATAACAAGCAATCCAGTTGTTGCAAATGAAAAAATGAAGTTTGAAGTTAGTGTTTTGATTTCTACAAAAGCAATTGTAGATGAAATGATATCCATACCTATATACAATAACTATAATCTATGGAATATTAGAGGAGAGCAAAAGAATTGAAAATAATGACGAATATATTTGCAGCATTCCTCTAATTTTTACATATCATTATATAATAAAGCTTATTTTATATTCCGTAAGATTTTTCATATTGATTTTTAGTACTTTATGATGAAGCTATATTTAATTATAAAAGTACAGATTTTTATGCACTTTAGTACAGGGAATGGATTAAGAGGAATGATACTAATTAAACGTTGCATAACTTTTATAGAAAGTTATTAAGGTAATTTTATCAGAAAATGATAAAGTTAATGTAGGAATAAATGAAATTTTTTAAGGTAATATCCAGATTATAATATATAGTTAAAAGAGGTGCTTATTTTATAATGAAGATATTAATAACTGGAGCAAAAGGACAGTTAGGTAGAGAGATTACTGAAATAATAAAAATCGGAAGAGCTGATATAGGAGAAATATCGGAGAGTATAAAAGTATCTGAAGTTATTGGCTTTGACGTAGATAGGCTAGATATAACAAATTTAGTCAAGGTTAAAGAGGCACTGAGTTATTTAAAGCCAGAGGTAGTAATAAACTGTGCTGCAGCCACCAATGTTGATAGATGCGAAATTGATGAAGATTTTGCGTTTAGAGTTAACTCAATAGGACCAAGAAATCTTGCTATAGCTTGTGACTCAATAGGCGCTAAACTAGTACAAGTTTCTACCGATTATGTGTTTAACGAAAATACTCATAAGCCATTAAAAGAATATGATTTAGCTTCACCATCTAGTGTATATGGTAAAACTAAATTTCTAGGAGAGCAGTATGTACAGCTATTATGTTCAAAGCATTTTATTGTAAGAACAGCGTGGCTTTATGGTTATGTAGGAAGTAATTTTGTTTATACCATAATGAAACTTTCTAAAGAAAAAAACTATATTAATGTTGTAAATGATCAAATGGGAAATCCTACTTATGCTAATGATTTAGCATATCATATCTTGAAGCTAATAGAAACAGAAGATTATGGAATATATCATTGTACCAATAATGGCGAGTGTACATGGTATGAATTTGCTAAAAGAATTGTTAAATTATCTGGAGAAGAATGTGAAGTAAGACCTTGTACGTCTGAAGAGTATAGGACTCAGGCAAAAAGGCCTAAATATTCGTCTCTCGATAATGCGATGTTAAGAAATACTGTTGGCGATGAAATGAGAGATTGGAAAGATGCAATAGAAGCGTTTATAAGTAAATTAGGCAAGTGAAATGAAGGAGTTGTAGTCATGAAAACTTATTTAGTTACAGGTGGAGCTGGATTTATAGGGTCAAATTTTATTTTATATATGCTAAATAAATACGAAGATATTAATATAATAAATTTAGATAAGTTAACTTATGCAGGGAATTTAGAAAATCTTAAATCAATAGAGAATGATAAAAGATATGAATTTGTTCAAGGAGATATTTGTGATAAAGAATTAGTTGCAATACTTTTTAAGAAATATCATATAAATTATGTTGTCCATTTTGCAGCAGAATCCCATGTTGATAGAAGTATAAAAGAACCTGAAGTATTTGCGAAAACAAATATACTTGGTACTGTTAATATCCTCAATTGCGCAAAAAATGCTTGGGTAAATGATCAAGGATTTGAAGAAGGCGTTAAATTTCTTCAAGTATCAACGGATGAAGTTTATGGTTCCTTAGGCTCTAAAGGCTTTTTTAAAGAGACTACCCCTTTAGATCCTCATAGCCCATATTCTTCAAGCAAGGCAGGGGCAGATTTAATAGTTAAAGCTTATTATGATACGTACAAAATGCCTATAAATATAACAAGGTGCTCAAATAATTATGGACCTTTTCAATTTCCAGAAAAGTTAATTCCTTTATTAATAAATAATTGTTTAAATCATAAGAGACTTCCTGTCTATGGAGATGGAATGAATATAAGAGACTGGCTTTTTGTAGAAGATCATGTAAAAGCTATTGATATGGTAATTAATAATGGCAGGATAGGAGAAATATATAATATTGGTGGTCATAACGAAAGAACTAATATACAAATTGTTAAAACCGTTATTTCTTATATTAACGAAAATGTAGATAAGAATGTAAGTGAAAGCTTAATAAAATATGTTGAGGATAGAAAAGGACATGATAGAAGGTATGGCATAGCGCCAGACAAAATAAAAAAGGAATTGGGGTGGTATCCAGAAACTGCTTTTGAAGTTGGAATAAAACAAACAATAAAGTGGTATCTAGATAATAAAGAGTGGATGAAAAATGTAACCTCTGGTGATTATCAAAAATATTATAAAAACATGTATAAATAATATAATTAATAAAAAGGCTCTAAACTATATTCCTAATGAAGACTGCATGTTTGAGCAAGAACCTTTAATAAGTCTCGTTAAAGATAGACAAGTGTTAATCAATAATAGAGCATATAATTAAAGTTCTTGCTCAAATAATTTTACTATTACCTGAACAAGAACTTTAATTATACAATACATATTGAATGATTTTTTATTGTAGTCTAGTTTACGGGCTCAGCTTTTATGGAACAAATCAATTTCGTTAATGAATTCAAATTTGACGATACTTCTAATAATTGAGAGCTTATAGAGTTCAAATTAGAAAAATCAGGTTTCCCTGTCTTAGTAAATTCATTAATTGTCTCTTTTAGATTCTCAATATTTACACTTAAATTAGGTAATAGAGCTTTTAATTCCAATAGCTGATTATTTAATGATGACATATTTATATTTAACGTTTCAATATCATTTTGTTTTAAATTAGTAGAATCTTCATCTAATGAAGATATTTTATCACCGATATCTGCAACTTTGTTTGATAGGATGTTTATTTCTTGGCCTAAAGATTCACTGTAAGAGTTCAGAGAATTTAGTTTCAAATCTTGATTTACTAAGATCTCCATAACTTTATTAAGCAAATGATTAATTAATGTAACATCTTCTTGATCCTTTACACTATCTCTTTCAACATTTGAAGATTCCTTTGATGCAGAAATATCCTCAGAATTATTAGTCTCAGTCTCCTCATCATCGTAAATATTCTCTTCAACAGGTTCTTCAATATAAGTTTCAATATTAAGTTCTTCCGATAAATCTATATTATTTGTCGAATCTGTATTATATGTTATTATATCTAAATATGGAGGATATTTTGACTCGAATGAAGATAATTTAATAATTGAATTAGAATCCTGATTTTGAGGAAGTAAAAATATATTATAGCTTTCGTTATGTGTTGCTAAAGATCTAATTAATGAAGTAACATTAATTTTTAAATAATGTCCCATATTATATCCATGTACTATATGATTTAATAACTTTGTATAATCCTTTTTGGGCAAGCTCGACCAATCAATAGCAGCTATATCTATATTGCTATAATTACCTAAAATACCAAAGCTAAAGGAATTCTTATAATCTGGTTTAATATCTTGAATAAACAAATATAAATATGCTTTCTTTACAGCGTTAGGATGTAATTCAGATAGTTGAAAGTTTAATAAAGAAATATAGCGATTATTGCCTAGTGACCTATTGTTTATGGACCCAACGAGTAATGAATCATTACTTGAAAAGTTTGTATTCGAATGATATTTATCCAAGTATGTTGAAGTATTGCAAATAGCTTTAATTGAATTTTCCACTTTTACTACTCCTTAAATTTTAAAGGTTTCCTATTATACTATGAAATTTTATATTATTAGGTGCTTTTTGCTTATATACCAATATAAATTTATTTTTTGAATCCTAGTATTTTCCTCCTAAAAGATTTCTTCTACTATGTATATTTAGCGACAGGCTATTTTATACATTTCTTTTAGGAGGAACTAAAAATAAATAATTTTCTATATAATATTGTAGTTTTTTAAAGCATATTTAATTCCATCATCCTCAATATCCTTTGTTACAAATGATACTAATTCAAATAATAATGGAGTACTATTTCCCATAGCAATACTGTTTTTTACATATTTAAGCATAGATAGATCATTTGTACTATCACCAATAGCATATGTGTTTTCGTGATGAATGTCTAAATAATTTATTAAGTATTCTATACCTGATGCTTTAGAAAATCCTAAAGGAACTAATTCATAAAAGCCTTCACCACGATGGATAAATTCAAATAAACTTTTGAATTCGTTATGAAAGCTTTCAAAATCACTATTTTCATTAGTCCAAATTACAAATTTATCAAAGTTAATTTCAGTATCATCAAAAGTTTTACCTTTATAAAATCCTTCCCTTATGTGACGTTCTTTGATTCTAAGAACTTCTTTAGAATGTATATTAGTATCGTAATAAATGTCATTCTTACCCTCTAATATAGCATCGATATTATATTTGCGAAGCTTGGCTACAATTTCTTTTGATAAATCTATTCCAAGATTCCTATGTAGTATTTCTTTATTTTTAAATTCTATGTAAGTTCCACATCCACAAACATAACCATCAAAATTTAGTTCTTTGACACAATCATCTATGCCTATAATTGTTCTCCCTGTATTAATGAAGATTAGATGCCCATTTTCTTGTGCTTTTTTTAGAGCCGCCTTAGCACTGTTAGGGACTGTATAAGTCTTTTCATTAAATAATGTTCCATCAATATCAAAAAATATAATATTGGATTCCATTATGTCACCTTCCTTTTTCGTTTGTATATCCATATTTAAATTGCCTTATTTTACTTTGTTTATTATAACTATTTTATAAGATTAATACAATGTTTGACCAGCTAATTAAAGATTTTTCGATAATCGACAAACAAATTTACGTTACTTCTCTAAACTTTACATACAGCTATTAAGTATAGTATAATTACAAAATAATTAAGAATTCATGTTCGATTTATAAAGTGAAATTCAATGAAAAAAGGAGGGGAGAAATATGGAATTTGGCAAAAAACAAAAAAAGATAATTAATAATAAGCCAAATGGTCATCTATTAATAAAAGGTCCAAAAGGTTCTGGAAAGACTACTGCATTTATACATAAGATTCCATCACTACTTAATAATTACTGTATATCTAAGGATGATAAAATACTTGTCGCAGCTTGTAGCGAAGAATATTCTGATTATTTTTACTCTGTCTATAGAAATATTGAAGGTGAAAAATATCATCAAAATAGCTTCTTTGATGAAGATAATAGTGATAAATTAGAAATAAGGACAATAGATTCTTTAGTCTCTTATTATTTAAATAAATATGTAAAAAATAATAATATAAATCTTACTTTGGCATCTTTTGAAGAACGTGAAGCTGAGCTTAAAGATGCAATACGTATAGTGTCAAAAAGATACGAAAAGAAAAAACCGAATATATTAAATTTAGATCATATTGAATTCATAAAAGACGAGATTAAATGGATTAAATCATGTAATTATTTAAAACTTGAAGAGTATCAATGCGCTAATAGAGTTGGTAGAATTAATAATTTGAACACTGAGATATCTAAAATTCTTAGAAGAAACTCTAAGCAAAGACAAGCTATCTTTGAAGTTTTAGAAGAATATACTAATAACTTAAGAAAACTTAATAAAGTAGATGCTCAAGACATGGAACTTTTAGCTTTAAATGAAGCAAAAAAAGCTCCAATAATTAATTATACCCATATATTCATAGATAATAGCCAGCAACTTACGAAAGTTCAATTAGAATTAGTTAAATCAATATATAATGAAAAATCTTATTCTAGTATAACATTTATTATGGATACTTTTGAAACCGCTATTCCTAATGCTTGGCTTGTTAAGGGACGCCGCTTTTCTAGTTTAGGATATGATATGAAGGGAAAATGTATTTCTTTGAATGAATCTTACAAGGAAATAGAAGTTGAAGATATCGAAAAATTTGGAGATAGCAGTGATAAGTTGATTCAAAAAAATGAGACTAATAAGAATTCATTACAAAGTTCATCTCTTACATTAGGGTCTATAGAATATATAGATTTAAAGAGAAATATATCTCATAGATTTATAAAAGATTCAGGATCAGTAGATGAAATATATGTAGATTATAACAATTTTGAAGAAAAAGTAGACGACGTAGTAAATATTCCTGTATTTAATGAGATTGCAGCGGGTAATCCAATTTTAATTAATGAATATATTGAGGATAGCTACTCATTACCAAAGGATTGGATAAGAACTTCAAAAGATGTTTTTATGCTTAAAGTTAAAGGTGATTCCATGATAAATAAAAATATTTATCATGGAGATTATGTAGTAATAAGTAAGCAGAATATGCCACGTATTAAGGATATTGTTGCTGTTGATATTGAAGGTGAAGCAACGCTTAAGACTTATAAAGTCATTGATGGGAAAATTGCTCTTATACCTGAGAACGACAAATATCAGCCAATTATTATAGAGGATCAACAATTTAACGTTTTAGGTGTAGCTATTGGGCTTATTAAAAATTCATAGATTTAATGAAAAACCTTGTAATTATTGATATAATTGTTACAAGGTTTTTTTATTCTTAAAGAGTGCGAAGCAAAATACGGAACTTAACCACAGTCGCCTGCGATTTTTTATCTATAATAAAGTTTATGTCATCAATCAATTTGAATGATATGTGCGGAAATGATTACAAACGCTATATAATGAGGAAGTGAATTAATATGTTTGAAATTAGAAATATAAAATTTAGAAATATATTAGATATCAAATTTCTGAATATAGATAAACCAATTACATGTGTTGTAGGGCCTTCTGGTAGTGGAAAGACAACTTTACTTCGTATGTTAAACCGTTTAAACGTACCCGATGAAGGAGTTATACTTTATAATAATAAAGATATTTCTAAAATTGATACAATATTATTACGTAGAAATGTAGTTATGCTAGGTCAAACTCCTGTTATTTACAGTGGTAATATAGAAGACAATCTCCAAATTGGATTGGAATTTTCAAAAAGACTTCCTGCATCAAAGAGTAGAATGAAAGAAATTCTTGAAAGAGTGGAACTTAATAAAAAACTCACTGATGGATGTGGTAACCTTTCTGGAGGAGAGAAACAGCGACTATGCCTAGCTAGAGTAATGTTAATGGATGCTGATACATATTTGTTAGACGAGCCTTCAGCTGCACTAGACAAAGATACTGAACAATTTATAATAGATAATTTTTCAAAGTTTGTGTTAGAAAACAATAAGGAACTTATAATGATCACTCATTCAGAGCAAATAGCCCAAAAATATAACAATTCAATAGTTAGGATTGAAAATGGAGAGGTTGTGAAATCTTATTATGAATAATGCAGTAATGAATCTATCAGTCTTCCAACTTTCAATTGCTTATATTTTTGTACTAATAATGCTTATTATTTTTAAATCACGAGGCATCAAAAGAGAAAAACAAATATTGATTGCTTCAACTAGAATGACAATACAACTTACTATAATGGGCTATGTTCTCATGTTCGTATTTAATAATCCAAGTTGGTGGTTAACTTCTTTTATGATTATAATTATGATTTCTTTTGCAATTTATAATTCAATAAAAAGAGTTAAAGTTCAAATGTCAAGGGAATTAAAAAGTATAATTGCTATTTCAATGACCTTTGGAGCTCTTTTGACTGCAGCTTTTTTTATAATAGTCGTTCTTAGTGTTCGGCCATGGTTCAATCCTCAATATTTTATTCCTATTTCAGGTATGATTGTTGGTAACAGCATGACAGGTATTGCACTAGGAGCTAATAAACTATGTAGTGATTTTGAAGATAAAAGAATTGAAATAGAAAATTCGTTAATGCTTGGTGCAAGCCCACTTGATGCCACTAGACAAATTGTTAATAATGCTTTCGACAGCGCCATACTTCCAACTATGAATAATATGCTAACTATGGGAATTGTATCTCTACCAGGAATGATGACTGGACAAATTCTTTCTGGAACATTTCCTATCACTGCAATAAAATATCAAATTGGTATAATGCTTGCTATATTAGGTAGTACTGCTGTATCCACTGTTTTGTTTGTAACTCTTGGATATAGAACATTCTTTACTAAAGATAACAGGCTAAAATAACTAATTTTTATAAGCTTTATATGAAGAGGTATTGGATATTTTTAAAGTTTTAATTAATATGAATTTTAATCTTAAATTTTTCATAAAATTCATAAGAAGTAATTTTTTATATTCCATACTTTATAACAATAAGCCGTATTTCCAAGAATAAAAATATATTAATTATTAAATTTTATTAATTTATCTGGATATAATATAAGAATTAGTATATTATATTATTAAATGATAATTAATATTAATTAGTAAATTGTATTAAAGAGGTGAAGGAATGTTTAATTGTATAAAATGCGAAAATAATAACTTTAAAAATTTAATAAATGGTGAATGGGTTGGTAGTAAAGATAACAAAGTAATTGAAATCTATTCGCCACTTGATAATTCATTAATTGGCACAGTTCCTGCTATGACAAAGGAAGATGTTGATAATGTAATAAGTATTGCAAAAGAGGGCCAAAAAAAATGGAGTAAAGTTCCAATGAGTGAAAGAGCCGAGATTTTATATAAAGCTGCTGATATTTTAGTTGAAAGAACTGATGAAATTGTTGATATTATGGTCAGAGAAATTGGTAAAGACAGAAAGAGCTCAAAGTCTGAAATTCATAGAACAGCAGATTTTATAAGATTCACTGCTGATACAGCTAAGAATATGTCTGGTGAAAGTATACCAGGCGATACTTTCCCTGGATTTAAAAGAAATAAAATCTCAGTTGTAAATAGAGAGCCATTAGGAGTAGTTCTTGCAATATCTCCATTTAATTACCCAATAAACCTATCAGCATCAAAGATAGCGCCTGCAATAATTGTAGGAAACTCATTAGTATTAAAGCCTGCTACTCAAGGTAGCCTATGTGGTTTATACTTAGCAAAAGTTTTTCAAGAAGCAGGAGTACCAAATGGGGTATTAAATACAATCACAGGTAGAGGCAGCGAAATAGGAGATTACGCAGTTACTCATAAAGGCGTAAACTTTATTAATTTCACTGGAAGTACAGACGTTGGTGTTAGAATTTCAAAACTAACTAGCATGGTACCACTTTTAATGGAGTTAGGTGGAAAAGATGCCGCTATAGTTTTAGAAGATGCGGACTTAGAGCTTGCAGCCAATAATATTGTAGCAGGTGGTTACTCATACTCTGGCCAAAGATGTACTGCAGTAAAAAGAATTTTAGTATTAGAAAAAGTTGCTGATAAATTAATTTCTAAAGTTAAAGAGAAAATGAATAAACTTGTGGTCGGAAATCCATTAGATAAAGATGTAGATATTGTACCATTAATTAGTACTAAAGCGGCTGATTATGTTATGGAATTAATAGATGATGCTAAAGATAAAGGTGCAGATCTAATTGTTGGTGGAAATAGAGAAGGTAATTTAATATACCCAACACTTTTTGATAATGTTACTACTGATATGAGGCTTGCATGGGAAGAGCCTTTTGGACCAGTTCTTCCAATAATAAGAGTAAAAGATAAAGATGAAGCTATTGAGATAGCGAATAAATCAGAATACGGACTTCAAAGTGCAGTATTTACAGAAAATATTGATGATGCATTTTATGTAGCTGACAGATTAGAGGTAGGTACAGTACAAGTAAATAATAAAACAGAGAGAGGTCCAGACCATTTCCCATTCCTAGGAGTTAAAGCTTCTGGAATAGGAACTCAAGGAATAAGATATTCAATTGAATCTATGTCTAGACCTAAAGCAACAGTAATAAATTTAGTAAGATAGACACATAAAGTTTCAACAAATTATTAGCTACTTTTAATTATTTGAGATTTGTTGCGTTGATATAAAATCAAATGATAAAATCTTATAACAATCACTATATAGAGAAAATGCACCAAGTTGAATTCAGATTTCTTGGATTTAACTTGGTGTATTTTTTATATTAATATAATTTTTTGTTGTCACGGCATTAGGATATATACTTTTCTCTAATTTAGCTTAAGTGACGTTTGAGCTTTAAAAGTGTATAATTCAGCGGTTTTATGTAACTAAGGCTTATTACTTGTACTACTATATTTATATAAGTAAGTAGGAGGTAAAAAAATGAGCAATCAAGAAGATGCATATGTAATTTATGATGATTTTAATGAGTAGGCATTTAAAATTCTAAGTGCCTACTCTAAAATATTAATATATTCAGGGAGAGTGTTGTGATATGGAATCAAAAAATGATATTCATTATGGAATGGTTGATGTATTACGTTTAGTTTTTGCAATTGCAGTTGTATCAATTCATACAATGGCTTTCAAATCCATAAATGATGACTTATGGATTGCTACTAGTATTGGTATTGCTAGACTCGCTGTGCCATTTTTCTTTATGGTTTCGGGTTATTTTTTATATAATAGAATTGGTTCCGAAAAAGAGCCTAAATCAACTATTAAGCATTTATTACGTATCTATTTTTTATGGGTGCTTATTGAGATTATAGCTTTATTTCCACTTGTCTTAAGCAGTTTAAGTGCTCCACCTATTTTAATTATTGAAAGATTATTATTTGCAGGGATCACAGGAAGCCTTTGGTATATATCTTCGCTAATTATTACTATCTTTATAATTTCCCCATTATTAAAAAGAGACAAGCTGTTTTTCTTGTTTATAATTGGATTTGTATTATATCTATTTGGGACAACTGGAGATACCTATTATGGGTTGTTTGAAAAAACTATGATAAATCCATTAATCAACGGATATACTTCAATATTTATGCTTCCACAAATAGGCATTACTGAATCAATTCTTTTTGTATCTTTAGGTGCAATCGTTAGCAAATATAAATTAAATGAAAAAATACAAAAGTCAGGATTACTAAGTATACTTTCAATTATATTACTTTTAATTGAAACCTTTGTGTTAAATAAAACTGGAATTGCTAAGGACGCTAATATGTATCTATCAGCAATAATTGCAGCCCCTTTAATCTTAATTTGGGCAATTAATTCCACAAAAAATATTTCTACTAAGGTTTCTAAAGCCTGCAGGGAATATAGCTTAGGAATATATTGTTCTCATCAAATAGTTATGATATGGCTTGCAATGTTTATACCAGTACTTTTTGCAAATACAATTCTTAGGTTTATCTGTTCTTTATTATTGTCTGCCTTAATAATTACAATTTTAAGAAAAACTAAAATTAGAAAAATCCTTTTAAGATAAATATTTATATCTATTTTCAGTTAAATAAAATATTAATGAAAATCTCTAAGATAATTGTTATAATTGTTCTAGGGATTTTTAGATGTATAATGAAATTTATATAAATATTCCCTTAAATTAAATATATATAAATCTAGGTCGATAAATAGTGTAACCTAGCTACATAAAAAGGAGGAAATTAATTATGGCTTTAACGCCAATGATGGTTGAATATATGAAAACAAAGGAGGAATACAGTGATTGTATTCTATTTTATAGATTAGGTGATTTTTACGAAATGTTCTTTGATGATGCAATAACTGTATCTCGAGAGCTTGAATTAGTTCTTACAGGAAAAAATTGTGGTCTTGAGGAAAGAGCTCCTATGTGTGGAATACCACATCATGCAGCAGCAGCATATATACCAAGGCTTGTTAATAAGGGGTATAAGGTAGCAATATGTGAACAGCTTGAAGATCCAAAGGAAGCAAAAGGAATTGTAAAAAGAGGTGTTGTAAAAATAATTACACCAGGAACATTCATAGATGCTAATAGTTCTCTAGAAAATGATAATACATATTTAATGACTATATATGAAAGTGATGAAAGAATAGGTTTAGCAGTTTCGGATATAAGTACTGGCGAATTTAAAACAACTTCCTTTGATAATATTAAGATAACCTTACTAGATGAGATTTCAAAGGTTGCACCTAAAGAAATTTTAGTAGATAAAAACATTAGCCAATCTTTAATAGATGATATAAAGGGTATAACTACTGCACTTATTACAGAGAAAGACTTTAATGAATTTATCGTATCAAAAGAAGAAATTATAGATCAATTTTCGGATTTAGAGGTTTCTGGATTAGTAAATGAAAGAGAAATTTCAAGTAGAGTACTACTTAAATACATATATGAAACTCAAAAAATGAGTTTAACTAATATAAATTTGCTAGAACAATATGAAATAATTAATTACATGACAATCGACGGAAATTCAAGAAGGAATTTAGAACTTACTGAAAGTATACGAGAAAAAAGCAAAAAAGGGTCTCTTTTATGGGTTCTTGATAAGAGTTCCACATCTATGGGTGGTAGAACAATTAGAAAATGGATTGAAGAACCGTTAATTATTAAATCTGAAATAGAAAAAAGACTAAGTGGTGTTAGCGAAGCATTTAGTTCAATTAGTTTTAATGAGGATTTAAGAAGTTCTTTAAAAGATATTTATGATATAGAAAGAATTGTTGGTAAAATTTCAAATAAAAATGTGAATGCAAAAGATATGTTATCTCTTAAAGCTTCATTAGACAAATTACCATCTATAAAAGAACTTTTAGGAACTGCTAATTCAGAACTGCTAAAAGAATATTATGAAGATTTAGATGAGCTATCAGACATAAGAGAATTACTTGAATCTTCCATTAAAGAAGAGCCCTCTTTAAGTATAAAAGAAGGAAATATAATTAAAGATGGTTATAATTCAGAAGTTGATGAATTAAGACAGTCAAAGCTTCATGGTAAGGAATGGATTGCAGCTCTGGAAAATCGTGAAAGAGAATTTACCGGAATCAAATCTTTAAAGGTAGGTTATAACAAAGTATTTGGATATTACATAGAAATTTCAAAATCAAATTATAATTCTATTCCAGAAGGTAGGTATGTAAGAAAGCAAACTCTTGCAAACGCTGAGCGATATATAACAGAAGAACTTAAAATTATGGAAGATAAAATTCTAGGTGCAGAAGAGAAGCTTATAAACTTAGAATATTCTTTATTCACTGATATAAGAGATTCCATTGAGAAGGAAATTGCAAGACTAAAAAAAAGTGCTAGAATAATTTCTAATCTAGATGGTATTTCCACCTTGGCATTAATCGCTCTTGAAAATGATTATGTAAAACCTGAAATCAACGAGGATGGAATTATCGAAATAGTAGATGGCAGGCACCCAGTTGTTGAAAAGGTAATTGGAAGGGGTGAATTTGTTTCAAACAATACCACATTGAATCAAAGTGATAAGGAATTGCTATTAATAACTGGACCTAACATGGCAGGTAAGTCAACATACATGAGACAGGTTGCCCTTATTACGTTAATGGCCCAAATAGGATCTTTCGTACCAGCATCTAGTGCTAATATTTCAATTTGTGATAAGATATTCACTAGAATTGGAGCTTCTGATGATTTAGCTGGTGGTAAATCCACATTTATGGTTGAAATGTGGGAAGTATCAAATATACTTAAGAATGCAACTTCTAAAAGTCTAGTATTATTAGATGAAGTAGGGCGTGGAACATCAACTTATGATGGACTTTCGATAGCTTGGTCTGTCATTGAATACATAACTGGTAACGAAAATTTAAGATGTAAAACTTTATTTGCAACACACTATCATGAATTAGTAAAACTTGAAGGAGTTTTGCCTGGTGTTAAGAATTACTCTGTAGCTGTTAAGAAAATGAAAGATAGCGTAATCTTCTTAAGAAAGATAGTCGAAGGTGGTGCGGATGAGTCTTACGGTATAGAAGTTGCAAAACTTGCCGGACTTCCTGATGATGTCATTAATAGAGCAAAAGAAATTCTTCTAGGCCTTGAAGGCGAAAATAATTTTGATATACACAAAGTTACAAATACAGAAATTATAGAAAATGAGGTTGCTGTAGATATAAATGGAGGCAGCAGTGTAGTTACTATTACTGAAAAAGCCTGTGAAAGTAAGAGTCAATATATAGAAAAAGTTGAAGCAAAAGATTCCTTTGATAAAGCAGAAAGTGATAAAGCTGATTATAGAATTGATGAAAAGACTGAAAATTCATCTAAAAAGCATAAGAATAAGGAATCTTCTAACAATATGCAATTAGATTTTACTTTTATAGAAAAAGAGGCATTTCTAAAAGAAGTTAGCGAAGTGGATATATTAAGTTTAAATCCTATGGAAGCCATGAACACTCTATATAAGTTAGTTGCTGAAGCTAAAAAATTAAAATAAAAACTTTCTAATCCTATTAAAGTAGTTTAATAGTTCCAATTATGTTAAAATAATTCTAAATGTAGTTGGAACATAAGCTTTTAAATAAATAATACAATATTTTAATGCTAAATTACTTGCTATAAGTTACGACTGTGTTATATATACTATTACGGGGTGAGTTACTTTGACATATATAAACGAAAATACATTTGAAGAAGAATTATTTGAAGATCTAAAAATTAATTGCCAAGAATGCTTTGGTTTTTGTTGTGTTGCATTATATTTTTCGGCTTCAGACGGATTTCCAAACAACAAAAGCGCTGGAAAGCCTTGCTTAAATTTGCAATCAGATTTTGGTTGCTCTATTCATAAAGATTTGAGAAAAAAAGGACTTAAAGGTTGTACAACTTACGACTGTTTTGGTGCTGGACAAAAGGTTGCTCAAATTACATATGCTGGACATAATTGGAGAGAAAATCCTGAATTATCCGATAAAATGTATGAAGTCTTTTTGATTATGAGGCAGCTTCATGAAATGTTGTGGTATCTAAAACAAGCTTTATCAATTCAAACTAATGAAAAGATACAAAATAAAATAAATAATCTAATATCCAAAACAGAGGATATTACTAAATTGGCACCCGACCTCCTTATGACTTTAGATATAGAGATCCATAGAGATAATGTTAATGCTCTACTCAGGCAAACAAGCGAATTTGTTAGGGCCAAAGCGCTTGGTAACAGTAAAACTAACTTAAAACGTAAAAAAACAATTGCTGGCAGATTGGATTGCATTGGTGCAGATTTTAAAAAGATTAATCTTAAAGGCGCGGACCTAAGAGGGGCATTTCTCATAGCAGCAGATCTTAGAGGAAATGATTTGAGTTATGCGGATCTTATTGGAGTTGACTTACGTGATGCAGATATTAGAGGTGCTAATCTTAAAGATAGCTTATTTATTACGCAATCTCAGATTAATTCAGCAAAAGGAGATTCTAATACAATCTTACCAAAGTCAATAGTGCGTCCAACTTCTTGGTAAAGGAATCAATGTTAGATTTTTATAAAATGTTATAATCATAAAGTATTTTGCATTTTTAACAAAAATAAGCTTTTACAAGCTTATTTTTTTGCAAAGAATTATTTAAGTATTAGAATATGATAGAATAATTTAAAAGAAGAATTAAAATACAAGGAAGTGAATATAATGCCTATATTTAGACTAACAAATGAGA
Source organism: Clostridium sp. MF28 (assembly GCF_002969175.1). Classification (NCBI taxonomy): domain Bacteria; kingdom Bacillati; phylum Bacillota; class Clostridia; order Eubacteriales; family Clostridiaceae; genus Clostridium; species Clostridium sp. MF28. The sequence goes on along the minus strand of NZ_CP014331.1, from coordinate 231,502 downwards.
TATTATTTCCTAATCCTGAGCTTTCAGAAAAAGATGGACTTTTGGCAATTGGAGGAGATTTATCATTAGAAAGACTGCTATTAGCTTATTGTAATGGTATATTTCCATGGTATAACGAAGGTGAACCGATTCTTTGGTGGTGTCCCAAGCCAAGATTTATATTAATACCAGATGAAGTTAAAATTTCTAAATCAATGAAGAAAATTATAAAAAAAGAGATGTTTCATGTAACTTTCAACAAAGATTTTTATGGTGTAATTAGTAATTGCAAGGATATACGAGAAGAAAATAATGAGGGAACTTGGATTAATAGTGATATGAAGGAAGCATATGTAAATTTGTTTAATAAAGGCTATGCAATGAGTGTTGAGACATACATAAATGGAGAGCTAGTGGGAGGCTTATATGGCGTCAAAATAGGAAAATGCTTCTTCGGAGAGAGTATGTTTTCTAAGGTAAGTAATGCATCTAAAATAGCATTAATAAAGCTTGCAGAAAAACTAAAAAACGAAAATTTCATATTTATAGATTGCCAGATGCATACAAAACATTTGGAAAGTATGGGTGGAAAATTTGTAGAATGGGATACTTTCAAGGAATTATTAAAAAAAGGTATACTGTAGTTGCAAGATTGACCTAACTAAAAAATTTTCAAGTCTGAAATTATCTATAAATAATCATAGTATTATAGATAAAATTAATATAAAATATAAAAATAGGTTTAAAAACTAATATATTAATACTGTTAGTAAACAAGATTATTGAATATAAGGTGAGTTGAAGTATGGAAGAGTTAAAAAAAGCAATTAAAGAAATAATAGAAGACAATGTTATAAAGCTAGTTATTAGCAATAAAACAAATAAAAATTTTGAATATAATAAAATAGTTATAAATCTCAAAGAAAATAATAAAAGAACGTACTATCAAATAGAAAAATATACTGATAAGCAGGTGTTCCATGAAAACATTGATACAGATATTTTGGAAGATAGAATTATAGAGTATGTGGAACCAAATTATAAGCAAATTTCTGCATGGTCAAATTCGGCTAGCTTTGAGGTGAAAATATCAAAAAAGGGTAAGGTTCTATTAAGTAAGAAAAAAAGTGATAATCAAAAAACACTTGGCAAAGCGCATAATAAAGAAAAAAATTATATATTAAAAGAGGGTATGATTATTGAGCCATTAATAGATTTAGGTGTATTTACAAAAGAGGGAAAAGTAGTTAACTCAAAGTATGATAAATACAAGCAAATTAATCGTTTTGTTGAAATTATTGATGATGAAATCAAGAAAAATGATTATAAAGAACTTACTGTTTTAGATTTTGGTTGTGGAAAATCTTACTTAACTTTTGTATTGTATTATTACCTTGTAGAAATAAAGAATATTAAAGTAAAGATGATTGGATTAGATCTTAAAGCCGATGTTATAAAAAAATGTAATGATATAGCCCAAAGTTATAACTATGAAAATTTACACTTTGAACTTGGAGATATAAATGGATTTAAATATAATAATAAAGTTGATATGGTAATAACATTACATGCATGTGATACTGCTACTGATTACGCATTATATAATGCTATAAAATGGAATGCCAAATTAATATTCTCTGTCCCTTGTTGTCAGCATGAATTTAACGCCCAAATGAAGACAGATTCACTGTCAATACTAACAAAGTATGGAATAGTTCAAGAAAGAATTGCAGCACTTATGACTGATTCTGTTAGAGCTAACCTTTTAGAAAGCATAGGATACAAAACACAACTTTTGGAATTTATTGATATTGCACATTCTCCCAAAAATATATTGATTAGAGCCTCTAAGTCTAATATATCTAAGGATAAAAAAGAAAAAGCGTTATTAGAAGTTGAAAATTTAATTGGTCAATTTAATTTTAATCCTACATTATATAATCTGTTGAAAGATGATAATTTAATTTAAAGTTCATAAATCCACGACATTATTTAATTTTTGTCGTGGATTTATGATTTTAGTGTCTTTTCTTTTTAAATTCAGTATGAGAAGAAGGCTCAGCTTCCCCAAATGGACTTTCTTGATGTGCTTTTTCTTTTACTACCTTATTATAATTTTGTGATGCTGGATCAGATACACTTTTAGTTGAATTATAAAAATCTTTATCATTCATATTAAAGCCTCCTTATAGAAAATATTTAATTTCTCAATTAGCTTAACCATATTAACAGCAAATATTATTTATTGTAAATATATTTTGTGTTTAGATTGTTACTTATATGTAAATTAAATATAATCTTGTTCTAATGGAAATATTAATAGAAATACTAAAATCATTTAGAGTATACAATAAAAAGCATAGTCAAAAAGATATATTCGAATTACAACTCATTCCTATACCAGTATTTCAATATTATTGAATATATTAAACAAGTATGTAATAATAACAATGTATTAGAAATAAGTTAATTTGTTCATTAGAAGGCTTATTTTAAAGTGATTTTCTCGCTTACATTTTACGCCCATAAGCATTGAAAGGAGGAGAGGACATCTTGAAGAGAATAAATATATTAAATGAAGACACAGCAAATAAAATTGCAGCAGGAGAAGTTGTAGAAAGACCAGCGTCAGTAGTCAAAGAGTTGATTGAAAATTCAATTGATGCAAATTCTAAAAACATAATCATTGAAATAGAAGAAGGTGGAATTTCTCTTATTAGAATAATAGATGATGGAGACGGAATCTATAAAGATGATATAGCGAAAGCATTTCTTCCGCATGCTACAAGCAAGATACAAGAGTCAGAAGATATTTATAATATACATACTCTTGGATTCAGAGGCGAAGCACTGCCATCTATAGCCTCTGTAGGTAAAGTTAATTTAAAGTCTAAGCAGGATAAAGAAGCTTTTGGGTATGAAATATCTATTGAGGGCGGTAAAGCATCAGAAGTAACAGAGTGTGGAATAAATAAAGGCACTATACTAGAAGTGCAAGATCTATTCTTTAATGTTCCTGCTAGGAAGAAGTTCTTAAAATCTGTATCAAAAGAGAGTTCATTAATAAATGATATAGTAACAAGATTATCACTTGCAAATCCTAAAATAAGTTTTAAATTGTATAACAATCATAAAAAAGTATTACATACCTTTGGTAATGGAGATCTCAAGGATGTAATAAGAACTATATATGGTAAATCTATAACAGATAATATACTTTACTTTAGTGATAGTTCAGATTTAATAACTGTTTATGGCTATGTAGGAACTGAGGAAATAGCTAGAGGATCAAGAAATAATCAAAGTATTTTCGTAAATAGAAGATACATAAAAAATAGGGCGTTAGCAATAGCTGTAGAGCAAGCATTTAAGTCATTTTCAACAGTAAATAAATTTCCGTTCTTTATATTATTTATAGAAGTATATCCTGAATATGTAGATGTTAATATTCATCCAACAAAGGCTGAAATAAAATTTAATGATGAAAGAATGATATTCAAAAAGATTTTTGGAGCAGTTCATACTGCATTAAAAAATGAAGTTTTTGAGACTTTTGCGATAAAAGAAGAAGAAAATGCAAAAAAAGAACCACTACCAACATTTGAGGAGATTACTTTTAAAATAAAAGAAGAAGAAGAAAAGGTTAAATTTGCAAGTTCTGCAGCAAAGACTTTAATATCTCAAGGAAAAGACCTTAAGGCTAATAACGAGAGTAGCTTTAAAAGTGTATATGATCCAAGCTTGAATAATATTAATAAAACAATAGTTGAGGAAAGCACTGATTATAACAAGGAAAATGAAGAGCCTATAAGTATTCCTGTAGACCTTAAACCTAATTCATATATAGAAAATTTGGTGGATGAGTATAATGATAATGCAGAAGATGAAATAAAATCTAATTCTGAACCTATAGAAAACGTAATTACAGAAAACAAATACGAAAATATTAAGCTAAATCCTATTGCTAAGTTTCCACCAATTACTATAATAGGTCAATATAATAAAACTTATATATTAGGAGAGTATGACGGTACCTTATACATGATTGATCAGCATGCTGCTCATGAAAAAATATTATTTGAAAAATATCTTAAAGAAATTGAAGAAGGTACTATTATAATTCAACCTCTTATTGTTCCAAGTATAATTGATTTGAGTATTGATGATTATTCTTATTTTGAAGAGAATAAAGACATATTTAGAGAAGCTGGTTTTTTATTAGAAGAGTTTGGTGGAAGTTCATTATCTTTAAAAGAAGTTCCGTACTTCTTAGGACGACTTAATCCTAAAAACTTGTTCCTAGATATACTTGATAATTTAAAAAATTTAGGAAACGGAAAAACAAGTGAAGTAAAACATAATGCTATTGCAACTAAAGCATGTAAAGCAGCTATTAAAGGAAATGATAAATTAGAAATGAATGAGATGATTAAATTAATTGAAGATTTAAGATATATAGATGATCCTTTTCACTGCCCACACGGGAGGCCTGTAATAATAAAATTTACAAGTATAGACATTGATAAGAAATTTAAAAGAATAATATAATGCTTTTATATTATTCTAAATGAATATAAACTTTAAAATTATTAACGAAGGGATAAAATAATGAAGCAAAAATTATTAGTTATTGGTGGACCTACTGCAGTAGGAAAAACTGATCTTTCAATAAAATTAGCCAAAAATTTAAATGGAGAAATTATTTCAGCTGATTCTATGCAAATCTATAAATATATGGATATAGGTTCTGCAAAGGTAACTAAAGATGAAATGAACGGGATAAAGCATCATTTAATTGATGCAATAGAACCTGATACTCCTTTTTCAGTAGCAGATTTTAAGCAACTAGGTGAAGAAGCATTAGAAAAAATTATATGTAACGGAAAATTCCCAATAATATCAGGAGGAACGGGTTTATATATTAATTCATTAACTTGCAATATGACCTTTACAGAAGCAGAAAAAGATGAAAGTTATAGAGAATATCTAGAAAATTTAGCATTAGAAAAGGGTAATGAATATATACATGAAATGCTTAAAGATATTGATCCTATAAGTTACAAAGAAATTCATGCTAACAATAGAAAAAGAGTTATCAGAGCGTTAGAGGTTTTTAAACTTACTAATAAGCCTTTTAGCTCATATAATGTTGGATTGGATTTTTACAATAGTGAATATGATGTATATTATTACGTACTAACTATGAATAGAGAAAAATTATATGATAGAATCAATAAAAGAGTTGATTTAATGATGGAAAAGGGCTTGCTAAATGAATGCATAAGATTAAAAGAAATGGGATATAATTCAGATATTCAATCTATGCAGGGGATAGGATACAAAGAGATATTATATTATCTAGAAGGTAAAATAACTCTAGATAAAGCAATAGATATGATAAAACAAGGATCTCGAAATTATGCTAAAAGGCAACTTACATGGTTTAGACGTGATAAAAGATGTATATTTTTAGACAAGGATATTATGAGTGATGATGAAATTTTAGATAAAGTTATTAATGACATAATAAAGAACTAGCGTTATAATATTAGTAATAAAATCACTTATGGAGGTGTTATATTTTGGTCAATAAGCAACAAAACAACCTACAAGATATATTTCTAAATAATGCGAGAAAAAATAAAATACAAATAATAATACACTTAGTAAATGGATTTCAGTTAAAAGGTACTGTAAAGGGTTTTGATAATTTCACTGTTATTTTGGATTGCGATAATAAGCAAATGCTTATATATAAGCATGCAATATCAACTATAACGCCAACTAAACCAATTTTATTTGCAGATAACGAATACGAAACTACTTAGTAAATAGGCATTTTTGCCTATTTATTTTTGAGTATTTCTAAACTTTGGAGGATGAGACTTAGATATGTTAAAAAAGACAGAAGAATTTTTAATTAAGAATTATAATATTAGCGAAAGGACATTTGAAATATATAGACAGGCTTTATCTGATACTGAAGCTCAATTTAAAGAATATGATGAAATTAGAGAATTTAATCAACTTAAAGTACTGAAAGCATTTCAATTAGAAAAAATTAGCGACTCTCACTTTACAAATACTACAGGTTATGGACTTGATGATTTAGGGCGTGACTCATTAGATAAAGTATATGCTAATATCTTTAATACTGAAGCCGGACTTGTCCGTCCACATTTTGTTAGTGGTACACACGCTATTGGATGTGCTATCGCTGGTAATGTTATGCCTGGAGATAAGATCTTATGTGTTTCTGGACTTCCTTATGATACTTTGCTTGGCGTTCTTGGACTATCAGAAAAGAAAAACGCTGGTTCATTAGATCAATATGGAATTAAAACCGATATAGTAGATTTAGATAATAAAGGTAAATTTCAATTTGATAAAATTCAAGAAGCATTGAGAAATGATCCAAGTATTAGACTTATACATATTCAAAGAAGCACTGGTTATGCTTCAAGAAAATCTTTTCTAGTTTCTGAAATAGCTGAAGTTATTAGACATATAAGAGAAATACGAGAAGATGTAATTATATTTGTGGATAATTGTTACGGAGAATTTATTGAACCTGTAGAACCTACAGAATATGGTGCAGATATAATGGCTGGATCACTTATGAAGAATATAGGTGGAGGTATTGCTCCAGGTGGAGGATATATCGTTGGAAAGAGACAGTATGTTGATGCAGCTGCCAATAGAATGACTGTGCCAGGTGTAGGAGGCGAATATGGCGCTACATATGGACTTATGAGAAGTTTATATCAAGGATTGTTCTCCGCTCCTCACGTAGCCATAGAAGCTGTAAAAACAGCAATATTCTGCGCTCGTGTAATGGAAATTGCAGGATTTAAGGTATTTCCTTCATCAACAGATAAAAGAACTGATATAATTCAAGCAATTGAATTTGGCGATGCTAAAAAATTAATTAATTTTTGTAGTGGTATACAAGCCGGATCTCCTATAGATGCATTTGCAGTATGCGAGCCATGGGCAATGCCTGGATATGATAGTGAAATTGTAATGGCTGCTGGCTCATTTATCTCAGGTTCAACAATCGAATTATCAGCTGATGGACCAGTTAGAGAGCCATATATAGCATATATTCAAGGCGGATTAAACTTTGATCATGGAAAAATAGGAATACTTATTGGGTTGAGCAAAGTATTAGAAGTCAATAAATAATATCACTAATTTATCACTAGCTTCCCAATATGTCAGTGGGCATAAAATTAAAAATAGACTATTAAATTTTATAGATCATAAAATTTAATAGTCTATTAATTTACTATCTTATAATATAATTTCGAAATCAATAACAAAGTAATTTGTTTAAAATGATCTGAATATACCTACAAGTTTTCCTAAAATCATGCAATCATCTACTATTATAGGATCCATAGCATCATTTTCTGGTTGAAGTCTAATATGATCTTTTTCTTTAAAAAATCTTTTTATTGTAGCACTATCTTCTATTAAAGCTACTACTATATCACCATTTATAGCTGCTTGTGCACTTTCTATAATAGCTAAATCATTATCTCTAATACCTGCATTAACCATGCTTTCGCCAGAAACACGCAGCATAAACAATTCTCTATCATGTTTTATAAAATCCAACGGAAGCGTAAATGTGTCTTCTATGTTTTCAGTTGCAAGTATTGGAGAACCTGCTGTAATTTTGCCTATAATAGGAATGTTAATCATTTCTTTTTTCGGCATTGAAAGTTCTGCTATTTCTAAAGCCCTTGGTTTAGAAGGATCTCTTTTAATCATTCCCTTTTTTTCTAATCTTTTTAAATGTCCATGAACAGTTGAAGTTGACCTTAAAGAGACTGCTTCGCAAATTTCTCTTACTGAAGGCGGATAACCTTTGCTCTCTGTATAACTTTTTAAAAATTCATATATCTCTGATTGCTTATCTTTTTCGTCTGACATTACAAACACCTCACTATTCTTCTAATAATTATAACATATACTATATAACATAGCAAACTTGTGTTCTAAAGTGTTTATAGGTAGTATGTATTTGGTTTAGATACAACACTAAATTGGAATACAATATATTAACTAAGTATTCCAATTAATTAAAAATGGTAGTATTATTTTATAGTAGAATAACTAAGGTTATAAAATTATTTTTTGGGACGATAGTTTCAAAGTGAGGCGGTAGTAAATATGTTTGATATTAAAATTTTTGAAGGCATGAGTACAGAAAGTAAATTAGACAACATGCTTATAATGCTTGAAGGTTTGATTCAAGGAGATGAAGATTCTCCAATAACAAAGCTTTGTAATGCATCAGCATTAATTAATGCACTTATAGATCGAATAAATTGGTGTGGATTCTATTTAGTTAAAAATAATACTCTTGTATTAGGGCCGTTCCAAGGAATGCCTGCTTGTACAAAAATTGAAATAGGGAAGGGTGTTTGTGGAAAAGCTGCATTAGAAAAAGAGACTTTACTTGTTAAAGATGTACATAATTTTGAGGGACATATAGCGTGTGATGCTGCCTCAAATTCAGAACTAGTCATTCCTATAATTAAAGATGAAAATCTTATTGGAGTTTTAGATTTGGATAGTGAAGAATTCGAAAGATTTACTGAAGTAGAAAAGATTTACCTAGAAAAAGCTGTTTGTATACTTAGTAAATATATAGAATGGGATGATATAATTTAGATTGAATAATTAGATCGCATTTAATAATTTAACATAGATAAATTAATTTATTCTTTATTAGATATTTATCTTTGATAAAAAATTTGATTTAATTTATTGCTTTTGATATAATTAAGTTTCCATAATAAAAAAATGAGGTGTTTTAAATGACATATAAATATACTGATGATGATTATTGCGATATCTATGAAAATAAAATATGTGATAATTGTGGTAAGTGTTTGCAAATCAACGGCATAGATACAAAAGCCATTAAAATAGAAGACATTGCGAAAACACAAGAAGAGAACGAATTACTAGAAGAAGAATTTTTAAATGACTTAAAAGCATCCTTAAGTGAAGATGAATTACATGAAATTAACGAAGATAAATTAGATTTAAAATCTATATATAACAAGTTTGCAAAAACATCAAATGACATTGACGTAAATGACTTTAATCTTGAAGACAGCGCTTACGAAGATGCTTTTGATCATATTGAATATTTAGATGAGATCAGTTTAGATGATGATCTGATCCTCGATGAAATGACAGAAGAAGTATATCCTGGAGTTAGAAGATTAAAAAAATCAATCGAATAAAAGAAGCTTGTAGACTACACTAAAGAAATGCATAGATTTTCGCTTTATTTCACATAATAATTTCGTAGAAGATTTCACAAGAAAGGATGAATTATTATGAAGCGAAAATCTATTTTAGCGTTGAATTTGACAGCAATTCTTTTGGTTTCAATATCTTTGTTTGGGTGTGGTAACATATCAAGAACAAGAACAAATAATGATGTCACTAGACAAAACGACATAACAAACGATGGCATTAGAAGTGGAAGTGTAGACGGAACAGGTACTGGCGCTAATAATGCTCAAAATGGTACTGACGGAAACATGCAAGGTGGAACTAGCGGAAATATGCAAGGCACAGCAGGAAATGGAACCGCAGGAGGGAATACCAATCAAAATAATACAGTAGGGGATACTAATCAAAACAATGTAGCCGGATCGACTTCAGATGCTACGAGGGATAGAACAGGTCTAACTACTAATGATACAACATACAGAGCCGCCGATTTTAAAAACGATTTCACAAATGCCGGATATGATGTTAAAGAATCAACTAACACTAATAAAAATGATTATTTTAAAGGAAATGAAACAGATTATTTATTAGGTGGAGATGTAGTTAGAATATACGAGTATAATTCTCCAACAGAGCTAGAATGGGCCATCAATAGAATCGTACCAAATGGAATGAATGCTAGTAGCAATAATGCAAATAACAATGCGAGTCCTTATTATTATAGAAAGGGAAATACTCTTATCGTTTATGAAGGAAAAGAACCTGCATATGTTGACGAGTTTGGAAAAATGTACGGAAACACACTAAGACCACAACACTAAAAATATTTATATTAAGCACAAAAAGGTTACGATAGAAAATAAAGTAACCTTTTATTTTTTTAATTTAAACAATACCAAAGTATAGTAGGAGAGTAGTAGTAAAGTTTTATTATAAATTTTAATAATAAGCTTTACAATTTTGAAAGAGGATTCGATTTTACAGCATCTCTCAACGAATCATCGTCAACATGCGTGTAAATTTGGGTAGTCGAAATATTTGTGTGACCTAATATACTTTGCAAGCTTCTTATATCTACGTTTCCGTACTTATACATAAGAGTTGCTGCAGTGTGCCTCAACTTGTGTGGGGTATATTTATCATCAGTTAACCCTGCATTCGTTATATGTTTTTTTATCATTATCTCAACCGTACGTTTATTTATAGGAACATTTCTAGATGATAAAAATAAAAACTTTTTGTTTTCTAGTAAAGCCTTAGAGTCATCTCGTACATTTAAATAATTTGCTAAAGCTTTAAGGCATGCGTCATTTAAATAAACAGTTCTTTCTTTATTTCCTTTACCTATGATAGTAAGAGTATCATCTCTGATTTTATCAATTTGAATACTACAGAGTTCAGAAAGTCTCATTCCGCAATTCAAAAAGAACATCAAAATACAATAGTCTCTGAAGTAGTTTTTATCATTTTTGTTTAAAGACTCCAATAAATGAATACTTTGATTTAGAGTAAGATATACAGGATGACGCTTATTTATTTTAGGCGATTCCAACTCCAAAGCAGGATTCTCCGTGATCACTTTAGCTTTCCCAAAAAGAAACTTAAAAAAAGATTTTAAAGTAGCAACTTTTCTAGCTCTAGCATATGAACTATTGTCTCTATATTTCTCTGTAAAAGAAAGAAACGCATATAGATCTCTAAGTTTTATACCTCTTAAAAATTCATCATCTATAATACTTATATCTATATCTTCAAACTCAACAGAGTCGGAATTTACCCTTCCTTTATAAATCATCATAAATCTAAAAAAGATAGTCAAATCTATTCTGTATCCATCAATCGTATTTATAGACGTACTTTTAATCGTTTCTAAATAATTTAAAAAATCAACCAAACTTTCTGGCAGATTATTATTCTTAAGAACCTGGATATCGTATTTCATTTTTTCACCTGCATTATTTATAAATTTCTTATTAATTAAGTTACGATATTAATAATTTAAATCATCATTGATAAAATTTATTCTAATAAAGTAATTTTATACTAAGTTAAAAATATTATATCAAATATCATAAATTTATGCAATTATTTCGCTAAATGTATATTTAGCGAAATAATTATTAGCTATTTTTATAATAATTTAGTTGATTTTATTATAATTTTAGTCTTTGCATTTAAATGAATATCAGAATTATCCCTGTGCTTTCTTATTAAAAGCCATTTATAATCAATACTTTATAATAGACTTTTATAATTCAGTTCTTCAAATATCATAGGTTATTAAAACTCAATCCAAATTTATAACTTCAATCATAAATTCTAAAAGAATATTTTTTAATCTTATTTGAAATAAAAAACAAATTATTTTTCATATAAAAAAACATTAATTTTAAACACTATCAATTTTTTCTTTTATTTACATATTGATAATAATTATCACTGTACTGTTTTCTCTCGCAATTTTACGATTATATCTCCATTAAATAGCATTCGATTCTGATAAAAAAATAAATTCGAACGTTATTCAATACTATATTTTATACATTTAACGAAAGTTCAAATTCATAATAACCAAACTCAGTTTTTGATCAAATTAAGATAATTTTTGTATCTAAAATTCACATATAGAAATAATCTCAAAATAAAAAACTATATCTGCTTTTATGATATAATTTAAATAAACAATGTTATTAATCATTAGTAATGAATATAAACTAAAACTTACGGAGGAATGTTGAAATTATGGCTCAAGGAAAAGGAAAAACTAATGCTATGAGAATTCTAGATAATAATAAAATAAATTACATAACTCACAGCTACGAAAATAATGATGGTAAGATAGATGGTGTTGCAGTTGCACACAAAATAGAAAAAGACGTTAATCAAGTTTTTAAAACTTTAGTAACTCAAGGTCATTCTAAAGAATTTTATGTTTTTGTTATTCCAGTTGCTGAAGAATTAGATATGAAAAAAGCCAGCAAAATCGCAGGCGAAAAAAATATAGAAATGATTCATGTTAAAGATATAAACAAAGTAACAGGATACATTAGAGGTGGCTGTTCCCCACTCGGTATGAAAAAAATATTTAAAACTTTTATTCAAGAAAACGCATTATTATTTGATACAATTGTATTTAGCGGAGGAAAAATAGGTTCTCAAATAGAAATGAATCCAAATGATCTAAAAAAAGCAATAGAATGTTCATTTGTAGATATAATCAAAAACTAATTAAACAATTGTCACAATCAAAAGATAAGTTCTTTATAGATATCCAACTCTAAAACTAAATTTATGTGATAACTTACCGAAATCATAAATATTTTGTTCCGAAAAGCTATGAAAATATCGCTTAAGGTTTTAAGCAGCAGGTTGTAGCCACTTTAGCACGTTCCAACTTTCAGTTTGACAAGCTAAGCTGGAACGACCTACAGCTAAGAACCTTTAAAAGCTCATTTTCAAAGGTTTTCTCCACAAATATATTTATGATTTCTTGTGAATATACAAACTTAAAGTCTTAGTAAATTTGAAAATATATTCATCTAATAAATCTAATCCTTAAGCTGTTTATCTATATATTTTAAAAAATAACAAATTAATTCTTATATTTTACAGAACAAATGTTCTCATGTGATAAAAATGGCATTTATTCCACAAGATATCATCACAGCATGAAATATTTTTTTATTTTAACCAACTAAAGAAAATAGTCTGTATGATCATTAGGGAAAGTTATAACACCTCTCCTATTAAGAATCTATACAGACTATTTTAAATTCATTTTATTTAAATCATAAATTTATTTTTTACTTTTCAACTTCTCCAATTAAAGAGAACGAATTAGCTTTAATTATTTTTACATTAACTAATTTCCCTATTAGGTCTTCCCCACCCTCAAAGTTAACTAGTCTTCCATTCCTCGTTCTACCTGTTAGTTTTGCTTCATCATTTTTGCTATAACCTTCAACTAAGACTTCATATATCTTTCCTTCTGCATCCTTATTTCCTTTAGCTATGCCCGTATTAACTATCTCAACTAATCTGTTGAAACGTTCATGTTTAATTTCATCTGGTATCTGATTCTCCATTTTATCCGCCGGAGTATGATTTCTTCTCGAATAAATAAATGTGAAAGCAGCATCATATCGAACTTCTTTAGCTAGCTCTAATGTTTCACTAAAATCTTCTTCAGTTTCTCCAGGGAAACCAACGATTATATCAGTAGAAAATGTTACATCTGGAATTTCAGCTCTTATCTTTTTTGCTAACGTGATGTATTGTTCCTTTGTATAATGTCTATTCATTTCTTTTAAAATTCTATCAGAACCACTTTGCACTGGTAAATGAATTTGCTCGCATACTTTATCACAATCTCTTATAGCATATACAACATCTAAAGTTAAATCTTTTGGATGAGAAGTCATAAATCTAATTCTTTCAAGTCCCTCTATTTCATTAACTTTTCTTAGAAGGTCTGCAAAAGTAATATTTTCTTCCAATCCTTTTCCATATGAATTAACATTTTGTCCTAAAAGAGTTACTTCCTTATACCCTCTTGTTACCATATCTTTTATTTCATTTACTATATCTTCTGGCTTTCTACTTCTTTCTCTACCTCTAACATAAGGAACTATACAATATGTACAAAAGTTATTACACCCATACATAATAGTTACAAAGCCCTTAATATCGCTTTTTCGATCTATAGGTATCCCCTCTACTATTTCAGTTTCCTTATCAATAATCTCTTTAATTTGAACACCTTCTGTTTTAACTCTATTTAAATATTCAGGAAACTTATACGAGTTATGAGTTCCAAATATTATGTTTACATATGGAAATCTCTTTAATATATCGTCAGCCATCCCTTTTTGCTGCATCATACATCCACATATTCCAATAACTAAATCAGGATTCTTTTCCTTTTGCTTTTTTAAAGCGCCAAGATTTCCAAAAACCTTATTTTCTGCATTTTCTCTAACACAGCAGGTATTAAATATAATTATAGATGCTTCATCTCTATTCTCAGTATTTTCATACCCCATCCTTTTAAGCATACCTGAAAGTTTCTCTGAATCTTCTTCATTCATTTGACAACCATAAGTTTGTATAAAGAATAATTTTTTTTCATCACTAGCCATTTGGCTATCTAGTTTTTCTATATCAAAGTTCATTATTGTTCCTCCGTATAAATTACAATTTCTATAGTATTATAACAAATAATAATTCTAAATAAAAGACTATAATTATGCATAATTAAAGGAGTTATACTCATAGACAACTCCTAACGCTAATTAATTAATTTTTTTATACCAACTAATAAAAGATTGATATTCCCTAAATCCAATTTTAGTGTACAAAGATAAGGCTTTTAAATTATTCTTTTCTACTCTTATATAAACGGTTTTTATAGAATTTCTATAACATAAATCTATAAGATATCTAACTAATAACTCTCCATACCCATGTTTTCTGTATTCTTCTAATATTCCTAAATTAACAATAGTATAAAATCCTCTATTGAAAATAATTTGACCATATCCGACAACTTGTCCATTATTGTTGCATATAAAAACGCCAAAATCTTTTATATAATAGTCTTCCTCTTCTTCCCTATATATATCATCAACCGTTAAAGGAACTCTATTTTTTTCATTAAAAACCGAATTTTGAATTCTGCATCTTAATTCTTCATCTTGTCCTTCTTTAAAGTGTTTAAAAAATATTCTATTTTCATAAAAATTATTTTTAATATTGCTTGTCCTTATCTTCATTAAAATATTATTAGAATTAACATCAAAATTTAATTTTTTCATTATAAAAGAAGCCTTTGAGTTTGCTAACATATCGAATCTAAAGGCACTAGCATTAAAGAATGATAAGATTTTAGAATTAATTAAATGTATATATTCATCTTTCAAATATATAGAATATATATTACTAAAACCATTATACGAAGGATATTCGTACCATATATATCCCACATATTCGCTATTAACTCTAAAAAGTCTAATTTGTTTACGAATTATATATTTTACTATAAAAGATTCTTCATCATAAATTTCAAAAAAGCTTTTATCGCACGAATATGCATCTTCACTCCTATTATATAATCTCTTGAAATGATTCATGTTGAATAAAGATAATTTTTCTAAAAAAACCATAAAAATTCCTCATTTCCCCTTTAATAAATAAATTATAAATCTTACAAAAATTATAGTCAACTTTTGATAGACTTAAACAATGTGTTAATATATAGAATATTATATAAATAAATATATATTAGGATATTTTCAATTTAAAAGTTTAAGTAATTAAAAATATAATATCGTAGTTTATTGATAATAGTATGATTCATAAAAATCGTTTCCTTCATATAGGTAACAGCAAATCTATATGAAGGAAACTTTAAGTATTTTATATTAATATATATACTTAATTTATATTTTTATTCATTAACACCATTTACTATTTGATAATTGCTTATCTTTTATTTTACCTTCAAATCCTTTTACAGTATAATGCTCTGTTAAAACTTCAGGGTCATAAGAAATATATCCACCTTGATAATCATAATAACCATCATTCATTTTATCAGACTCACGTTTTTTATTTTCTTCACTCATAATATCCACTCCCTCTTTATTTAAAGTAGTATTTATTACAGTAAATTCTTACTTAGATGTAGATGTCCATTGATTATTAGTAGCAGTTTTTTCATGTTTATGTGTAGACTCTTCTTTGTCATAAGTACGTGGTACAGAATCCCATTGATTACACCCTGCACTTTTTTGTTCTCTAAGTTCTTCTTTGCTAGATAAATTAGAATCACTAGTGCCACCTGTACTAGAAAAGTTTTGAAGATTGTTTGATTTTGATTTTGATTCATTACTCATTATAAACACTTCCTTTCTACAAGAATATATTGTGCACTATTGTAGACTTTTATCCTTATTTTAATTATCCTCATTTTTCATTTTTATCATATTCTAGATTATTTAATACTTCTAAAAACATATTATACATTTCTACCTTACTATCTTCATTTGAAAGAATTTTGAGCCCAAATACTAAAATCAATACAATATATATACCCAAGAAAGTCGGACTAAGTTTCTTTATATAATTATCTATATAAGAAAAAATGCCACTTGCTGTTAATCCTGCTAAAATTGATGCACCTATTCCACATCCTCCAAAGGTATATGAGTCTAACTTCGATTTAATATAAATTCTTTCAATGCTAATATCTAGATAACTTTCTTGAGAATAGTAATTATAAATCTTTCTATATAGCAGGAATT
Organism: Clostridium sp. MF28; assembly: GCF_002969175.1. Classification (NCBI taxonomy): domain Bacteria; kingdom Bacillati; phylum Bacillota; class Clostridia; order Eubacteriales; family Clostridiaceae; genus Clostridium; species Clostridium sp. MF28. Next base: position 214,964 of record NZ_CP014331.1, on the reverse strand, counting down.
TTGCCTTGACTTTATCCTCATTAATTTTTAATAATCTTCTTTGGCAATCCTTATACTTTTCTATCATTTCAGGAGTATATATCTTGAAATTATTTGAATTTACTTTTTTTGAAGATTTATTATATTTTAGTTTAATTAAATTATTTTTTTCCATCTATATTCTTCCTTCAAAAATAATAACATCATCATTTTTTATTACTATATAGATATTCAATAAATATATATTAATTGCAAAATAATAGGTTCATAAAAAAAGTATTTTTGCATATCTATTATTATTATTATTAACTCCTTTTTTAAGAACTAAAAAAAGGAGCTTTCATTTAAAACGAAATACTCCTTTTTTACCATTTACATATTTTCTATAAGCCTAATAACATAACTTAATGTATAAAAATCTCTATCAATCTCATATCTAATATAATGTAGACCTTCTAAAAGCGTTGGTTCATCAAATTTCTCTTTTAGAATTAATAAAGATAATGTATTTATTTTTCCTTCTTTAGTATCAAAAACCCTTGATTTTTTTATAAATTCATTTTCCATCACATTTGAAATCAACTTTTCTAATTCATCGCTTATTTCAACTTCTGGCATTGTATCAAAAATTCTGATGTTCTTGTTATCTTCACTTATATTCTTAGCCTTAGTCACATCACAGTTTACAAATATGGTATTTTTGAATTTAGCATCTTCAAAATTTACTCCATCTAAATTTGCTCCTTCAAATACTGTGTCTTCAAATTTAGCTTCCCTAAACTTACATCCTTTTAAATTCGACCCTATAAACTCTGCTCCTTTAAAACTACATCTAAAAAAATTACACTTCTTAAAATGAGCCCCTCTTAAGCTAGCAAAATCAAAATTTGAGTTTGAAAAATTACAGTTATAACATTTACTTCTTTTAAGATTTTTATAAATAAAATTTTTATTAGTTTTCTCCGCATTGTCATAATAAAAATTTTCTGGTGCACTTCTGTTTATCGACATTTTATCTATCCTTCCGTATTACAAATAAATATTTTTAGTAGTTTACAATAACAATGTATTATATATTAATAAAATAATAATAACTTTTTTATAACTTGTCCTCCTTAATTCTTTCTATATTTATCTAATTCTATCATATAAAACTAGATAAATCTTTATAATAGGAAAATTTCTATCTCAAAATATATGTAAGTAAATTTAGTAGAATGGAATTCTACTAAATTTCTATTAATTTTTACTTAATATTTTGAGATAGATTAAATTTTAATGTTTTTGATTAATTGTAATATCTCTCCCCCTAGATACCACCTTGTTTGTTGTTTCTTCTCTCTCAACAAAAGATTTAACTTTAGATTGCGACATATCTCCAGTTTTTTGTATCGATTTTTCCTTCTTTTTATATGTCAATTATATCATCTCCTCTCTTATTTATATTATTAGTTTTGCAATAATACTTATGTAACATAATAATAAATATTATTTGATAAATTATGTTATATGATGTAATATATTAATATATAGTTAAAAATTTCAGAATATAAAGTTAAACTTTTATGCTATAGGGTATAGTTTTTCTGGATTTTTTAAAATTATGTTAATGATAATATTTTTATTTATGGGAGGTATTAGTATGTTAAGTGAAAAACTGATCGCAAAGCTAAATGAACAAGTTAATTTTGAAATTTATTCGGCCTATACTTATTTATCAATGGCTTCTTACTGCGAATCTATTGATCTAAGTGGGTTTGCTAATTTCTTTAAAGTTCAATCTCAGGAGGAATTATTTCATGCCATGAAATTCTATGATTACATATTTCAGAAAAATGGAACTGTAACTTTAGAACAAATTGAAAAACCACATTCTGATTTTGGCAATATCCTAAATGTCTTTGAGGCAGGTTATGAACATGAGCAAATGGTTACTAGCAGGCTATATAAAATTGCAGATATAGCTACTGAGGAAAAAGAACATTCAACAATCGGTTTACTTAATTGGTTTATTAACGAGCAAGTTGAAGAAGAAAATACATTTAACACTATAATCAAAAAGATTAGGAGATGCGAAAATAACTCTGCAGCATTGTATATGTTAGACGACGAACTTGCTACAAGAGTATATACGCCCCCTACAACAACTAATGCTTAAATTATTATAAAAAATACAGAGCTAGTAAAGAATTCTTTACTAGCTCTTATCACTTTATTAGCTAAAAAGTTATAGAATATTCCAAAACAAATCACAAACTTTTAATATAAAGTTACTGTTTTAACGTACCCTCTAGCCAATTTATAAATTGAATTGCTGTTCGTGGTGAACGAGCATTATACCATCTTACCCATTTCAATGCTTCTGCATGCAAATATTCCTTCTCAACTTTAATCCCTCTTGCTTCTGCTACTCCATCTATTATCTTTAAGAATTCTTTCTGATCAGGCGAATAGAACGATACAGTCATACCAAATCTATCTGCTAGAGAAAGTTTTTCTTCAATTGTGTCATTAGCATGCACATCATCACCAGATCTTTCGCTAAATGTTTCTTTTACTAGGTGTTTTCGATTGGTTGTTGCATAAATTAGAATATTGTTTGATCTATTCTCTACTCCACCTTCTAATATTGTCTTTAAAGCTGAATAACTAGCTTCTCCTTCTTCAAATACTAAATCATCAACAAAAATTATAAATTTTAAATTCTTACTTTTAAGTATCCTAATTATCTTCGTAAAATCGCATAATTTATTTTTATCAACTTCAATAAGCCTTAAGCCATCATCGTAATACTCATTTATAATAGCTTTTACAGTTGAAGATTTACCAGTTCCTCTTGATCCATATAGTAGCATATTATTCGCTTGATATCCATTTAAAAACTGTTTTGTATTATCTATTATAATCTCTTTTTGATATTCATACCCTACTAAGTTTTCTAGCCTAACTGGATCTGGTGATTCAATACCTCTAAGATAAGGTGCTCCATCTTCGTGTTCCCATACAAACGCTCTATACTCCCCAAATATGCCAGTCCCATATTGCTTGTAGAATTCTACAATGCTCTCCAATGCATCTCCCCAATTATCACAATTTAATATATTTACCTTTAACTTATCAATAGCTTTGCTTGAGATATTACATTCCAAGTCAGAATCAAAATCCATAAGCGACTTAACTATACCTATTTCAAACTCTTTAACGTTTCCTTTAATAATTATAGCATCTTTAATCGCAGAAGATTCTATACTAGATATGTACTGCAAAGCATTTAACTCATAATGCACTTGATTAAAAAGTTTATCACATGAATTTTGTTCGTCAATTATTTTAGTAAATGGATTATTATCGAGAAAAATCATATCAATTATATACTTTTTTAATGATTTTCCATCAGCTTTGTTTAATAGTTCATAAATAAAATCAGTATATAATTCAATGCCCTCCTCCACTGATATATCCTTACTATTAAGGTACTTTAGTAGCGTCTTATATTTTAATAAAACACTGTCATCTTTTAGATTCTTAAAAATACATAATGAATTTATCATTATGCTTGCTTTGTTTATTTGTTCAAATTCTGTATACATACTTGTATGCCCCCTTTATAAAATACGTATAGTAATATATTACTACTCTTAGTGTTGTTTTACTATTCTTTTCTTATTTAAATCACAATGTGTATACGTAAGGATCGATTATAAATATATTCTTCAAAATTTGTGATCAAACATTATTTTATTATTCTCATGCAATACTATGGAGTATAAATGAATTGTATAAGATTTCAAGCTATATATAAAAGTTGACATAAATGATAATGATGTTATAATTAATATGCGCATTTTAGCGTGGGAGGGTGAGGGAGTTATGAAAGATAGGTTGAAAGGATGGAAAGATTTTTTAAATTAAAAGAAAACAATGTTACAATTAAAAGCGAAACTATAGCAGCGCTGACTTCTTTTGTTGCTGCAGTTTACATCATTATCGTCAATGCCAGTATATTAAGTGATGGTGGCATTTCTATGGAGCCTCTAATCATCGCTACAGCAATATCATCAGCTGTAGGTTGCTTGTTAATTGCTTTAATAAGTAATACTCCACTTATAATTATGCCTGGTATGGGAATTAATGCATTATTCACATATACAATAGTTCATACTCTAGGCTTAAATTATTGCCAAGCATTAGCTTCAGTTTTTGTCTCAGGATTAATATTTGTACTTATAGCAACAACTCCATTATCAAAGTTTATTATTGAAGCTATTCCTCAAAATTTAAAAGAATCTATTACAGTAGGAATTGGTTTATTTATAACTTTTGTTGGATTTCAAAAATCTAAAATTATAGTATCTGATTCTTCTACTATGTTAAAACTTGGAGATATTACAAGTATTCAAGTACTAGCTTTTATATTCATAATGATTCTAACATTAATTTTATTCCTTAAAAATATACCTGGAAGCTTTTTAATTTCAATTATAGTCGGAACTATATTTTGCATAAAGCTTGGTATCGTTGAAACACAAGGTATAAGTTATACTATGCCAAATTTTAATGAATATAGTAATATACTTTTCAAATTAGATTTTAGTGGAATAAATACAATTAAATTTTGGGTTGGAACATTTTCATTAACTTTAGTACTTGTTTTTGAGAATATTGGGATACTTCATAGCCAGGTTTCAGGAATACTAAAAAAATCAGACAAAACCTCTAACGCTATGATAGCAGTATCATTATCTACAATTGGATGTGCACTTTTTGGTTCAAGCCCTTCTGTATCAACAGTTGAAGGAACTGCAGGAATAACAGCTGGAGGACGAACAGGTTTAGTTTCATTAATTTCTGGTATACTATTTCTTCTATCAATTTTTTTTATACCGTTTATTTCTATCATACCAGATGTAGCTTTAGCTCCTATTTTAATTATAATAGGCTGTTTAATGAGTCAGAACTTAAAGAATTTGAACTTTAATGATTTAAGCGAACTATTCCCTAGTTTTATGACAATAATATTAATTCCATTAACATATAGCATTGTTGATGGTATAGCATTAGGCTTTATATTGTATCCTATTTGCAAGCTGTGTTATAAAAAAGGAAAAGAAGTATCTATTCTGATGTATTTTACATCATTTATTTTCTTATTATATTTCGGTTTAAATTCAGTAATTAAATAATATGAAAATATATGAATCCATATATTTCAATTAATTTTATACACTCTAAACTTAATTAAAGACTCTGTTTATTAGATCTTTAAGCGTAAATTTATTATCTACAAAAACTTATAATAAAAAACTGGTCTACACAAAAAAAGTGTAGGCCAGTTTTTTATTATTGAAATACTTTTTTTCCTAGCAAAGCAAAACTTTGAAGGAGCAAAAAACATTTAATGTCAAATTTCTCCTTACTCTGTATAAGTTCTTTAGCTTCATCTTGAGATATTAGAAGTGCCTCAATACATTCATCGTCTTCAAGGTGTTCATCACTTATTTCGCCTTCACAAGTACAATAAACCATAGCTAACGATTCATCTGTCATTCCTGCAGAAACATACACCTTATCAAGACTCTTATTATTGATAACTTCAACTAACCTAAGACCTGTCTCTTCCATTAGCTCTCTTTTTATTGTACTAATAGAATCTTCCCCTGGATCGATGAGACCTGCTGGTAATTCATAAACATAATCATTAAGTGGTATTCTAAATTGTCTTATTATAACAATCTTATTTTCATCTTTATGGTATGCTGCAATTATTGCACCATCTGCCGTATCTTCTTTATTTCCAAAAAACTGTTTTTGTATAGTTTCATTATTTTTTCTGGATGCTATTGTCCACGTTCTTATATTTCCAACTTTATTTTCATACTCTGCTTCATATAAACTCAAAAACTTAGTCTCTACTAAAGATTTTACTTTAGTAACTTTATTTTGTTTCATAAGTATATAGCCTCCTAACAATTAAAATTTAAATATTACGAACTTTAGATATCCAATAATCATTACGCATAGTAATATTATACTTCAATTCTTTACCTTATGCATATAATTAAAATCTACGTATACCTTACCTATTTCTAGAGTTAAAATAATTTCATAAAAATTATTTTAACTCTACATAAAAAAAACAAAAAAGTAGAAGAAAATATTCCTTCTACTTTTTTGTTTTATACATCTTTTATACTTAAGCTTATTCTTTTATTTTCTTCATCAACACTTAATATCTTAGCTTTAATTTCTTCACCAATTTTTAAAACTTCAAAAGGGTGCTCTATTCTATTATGAGATATCTTTGATATATGAACTAACCCATCTACTCCTGGTTCCAATTCTACAAAAGCACCAAAATCATTTAATCTAACTACTTTACCAAGTACAATAGACCCTTCTGGATATTTTTCTTTAGCATTATCCCAAGGCTTAGCTACAAGTTCTTTAATGCTTAAAGATAGCTTTTTAGCTTCCTTATCAAGACCAATGATCTTAACATCAATAATTTGACCTTCTTTTAATACATCACTTACCTTTTTGATATGATTCCAAGAAATTTGTGATAAATGTAATAATCCATCTATACCATTGACTTCCACAAAAGCTCCAAAGTCTGTAAATCTTTTTACTTCACCTTTTATAACATCCCCAAGATTAAAACTCTCCCAAGCTTTTGCGTCTTCAGAATTCTTGCTTTCTTCTAATAAAACTCTTCTTGAAGCAACTAATTTTACAGGATTCTTTAGAGAAAAATCTATCAATTTAACTTCTAATTTCTTCCCAACATATTCACTTTTATCTTTAGTAAACTTTATGTCAATTTGTGATGCTGGAATAAATATTCTAGCTCCCTTATAATCTGCTACTATCCCTTTTTCTCTAGCTTCTTTAACATTAACTTCAAATGTTGTTCCTTCTGAATATATTTTTTCAAGTTCTTTAAAAGCTTCTTCTCTTTCATATTCTAATCTTGATAATACTACATACCCATCATTATTTTGTAGTTTTATAACTTTTGCATTAATAGTATCACCTATATTAAGTTTATCTGCAAATGTTAGTGGATCTTCTTTTGCAGATAACTCTGTAAATGGAATCACTCCATCTGACTTGTATCCAACAAGTGAAACTATAACTGAATCTCTAGTCTTTGAAAGTATTTCTCCTTGTACCTCATCGCCAATAACAAATCTTTTGTCTAATTCGTTCATTAATGATAATTGATCTTCAAAATTATTATTTTCTGTGTTCATAATATCTAGTACCTCCCTAATAATCCAATCTGGTGTTGATGCACCAGCTGTAACTCCTATTTTGTTTATATTATTATTTTTTATAAAACTTATTGGTAGATCTTTTGCGTTTTCAATATGAATTGTATTTTCACAATTTTCTTTAGCAATTTGATATAACTTAGTAGTATTCGAACTATTTTTTCCGCCAATAACTATCATAGCATCTGTTTTTTGGGATATTTTATTCGTACTTCTTTGTCTAACATCAGTAGCTGCACAAATTGTGTTAAAAGCTAATATTTCTCTTGCATAACTTAAGTTTTTCAGTGTTTCTTCCCAATTCTTCATCTTTTCAGTTGTTTGAGATACAACACATACCTTATGCGGCATATTTTCTTCATCAAAAGTACCATCTTTAGTGATAATTGCTTTATCATCACACCATCCATTAATTCCAATGACTTCTGGATGATTTTTATCTCCTAATATTACTATATGATATCCTTCTTTTGAATATTTCTTAACTTTTTTTTGAATATTAGCAACAAAAGGACAAGTTGCATTTATGACTTTTAGTTCCTTTTGTTCAAGTGTATCTAAAACTGTTTCAGATACACCATGAGATCTTATAACAATAGTATCCCCTTTATTTAATTTATCTATTTCTTCAAATTCTATAGAAAATATATTATTTTCTTCTAAATATTTTACTACATCATTATTATGTATTAAAGGACCTAAAGTATAGATTTTCGAATTATGTTCTTTTTGAATCCGTATAGCTTCATTTACAGCTCTTTGAACTCCAAAGCAAAAACCTGAATTTTTTGCTAGAATAACTTTACTCATTACTATCTCCTTGTTACTTTCCTTTTCCTATGTACTCTGCAATTACATTAACAACACCATTAATGTCTAAATTAGTAGAATCAATCTCAATTGCATCCTCTGCTTTTTTCAGCGGATCTGTAGCCCTATGAGTATCCTTATGATCTCTATCTATTATATCTTTTAGTATTTGATCATAAGAACACTCTATATTTCTTTCTTGCAATTCTTTAAATCGCCTAGTTGCTCTTTGTTCTGGACTAGCTGTTAAGAAAAACTTAAAATTTGCATCTTTTAGAACAACGGTTCCAATATCTCTTCCATCCATTATTACACTAAATTTGCTTGACATTTCTCTTTGAAGTTTTACAAGAATAGCTCTAACTTCCGAAATACTAGCATATCCAGATACAATACTACTTATGTTTGGAGTAGTTATTTTATCCTGTATATTTTCGCCATTTAAAATCAAATCATCATTTTCAAAATGCATTTCCATAGTTTTTATTATATTACAAATTTCTTGAACATTTTCTGGTTCCAAGTTTTGTTCTTGTGCTTTTAGCGCCACAGCTCTATACATTGCTCCTGTATTTATATACATAAGATCAAACCTCTTAGAAACCAATTTTGCTATAGTGCTTTTTCCTGCTCCAGCCGGTCCATCTATTGCTACTGAAATTTTCAAAACTTTCTCCTCATTTCCAAATCCTATAAATTTATGCCTTCATTAAGATTATATAATTTTTTACCTTTCCAAACAAGGAAATATTTTTTATATCAAAATATTACTTCCTGCTATAAATCCTGTAGAAAAAGCTATTTGTACATTATAACCACCTGTAAAAGCATCTACATCCATAACTTCTCCTGCAAACGAAAGATTTTCTATTATTTTAGACTTCATGGTAGACGGATCAATTTCTTTTATATCTACACCTCCTGAAGTTACAATTGCTTCATCTATAGGCCTTAATCCTTTTATATCAAAGCTTAAATCCTTAATAGCATTTACTAAAGTCTTTCTTTCCTCTCTCGTTATTTCATTTACTTTTTTATTTTCTAATATTCCTGAGTTATTTATAATCACGGGAATTAATTTTTGTGGTAATAACTCGTCTAAAGAATTTTTGAAATCTTTATTTAAATATTTATTAAAATCCTTTTGGATACGTTTATCTAATTCTCCTAAATTTAATGCAGGTTTTAAATCTATATGCAAAGTATATCTTTTTCCTTTTTCTATAAATCTACTTCCACTTAATATAAGGGGCCCTGAAACTCCAAAATGGGTAAATAACATTTCACCAAAATTCTTATAAACTACTTTCTTGTCATTTTCTTTAATTATAACTTCCACATTTTTTAATGACAAGCCCATCAATTCTTTTGTTTTGGAATCAACAACTTCTATCGGAACAAGAGCTGGCATTAATTGAGTAACATTATGGCCAAGCACACTTGCGAATTTTTGCCCTTCTCCTCTTGAACCAGTAAGTGGATATGATGCACCACCTGTCGCAAAAATAAAATGATCTCCATATAATCGTTCTTCATTATTAATTTCTACTGCTATAATTCTATTACTTTTAAATTCTATATTAGTAACCTTTGACTTTAATCTTATTTTTACATTAGTTCTACTTAAAGCGTTTGATAATCCTCTTATTATATCTGAAGACTTATCAGATTCTGGGAAAACTCTGTCTCCTCTTTCGATTTTTAATTTAATTCCTTCGTTTTCAAAAAAATTCATTGTATCATTATTGGTGAAACTATATAATGAACTATAAAGAAAATGAGGATTACCTGGAATATACTCAAAAAACTCAGATATATCTTTTGCATTTGTAACATTACATCTGCCTTTTCCAGTAATGAAAAGCTTTTTTCCAATTCTTTCATTACCATCTAATAATATTACATCATGTTTCTTTGCTGCTTGTATAGCAGCCATCATTCCTGCAGGCCCTGCACCTATAACAATTACTTTACTCAATTTAAATATCAGCTCCTTAATAAAAATGTATTGCAGTCATTGCTTTGCTAATTAATATAAATCATTTATGCAATACATTAGGTTATTATCTATTATCTACTTTCTCAGGATACATATCATGATTCATCATTCTATAATTAGCCATATCCTCAAACTTAGTTCCTTTCATTCCATAATTGCAATAAGGATCTATACTTATACCACCTCTTGGTGTAAATTTTCCCCATACTTCAATATATTTTGGATCCATAAGTTTTATTAAGTCTTTCATTATAATATTCATACAATCTTCATGAAAATCTCCATGATTTCTAAAACTAAAAAGATATAGTTTTAGCGATTTACTTTCTACCATCTTTATGTTTGGTATATAACTTATATAGATTGTTGCAAAATCTGGCTGACCTGTAATTGGGCATAAACTTGTAAATTCAGGGCAATTAAATTTTACAAAATAATCATTATCTGGGTGTTTATTTTCAAAAACCTCTAATACTTCAGGGGTATATCCATAATCATATTTTGTTCCTTGATTTCCGAGCAATGTTATCCCCTCAAGTTCTTTTGATTTTCTTCCACTTTCACTCATTGTTCTTTCTCCTTAAATTCATTTTATATTTTATATTTTAATTTTTCTTACTTTCTAAATACTTATCTAAACCATTTTTTCTAAGCTTACAAGCAGGACATTCTCCACAACCGTCGCCAACAATTCCTTTATAGCAAGTAAGAGTCTTTTCTCTTATATAGTCTAACTTGCCAAAATCATCTGCCATCTTCCATGTCTCAGCTTTATCTATCCACATTAATGGGGTATGAACTACAAAATTATAATCCATTGCTAAATTTAAAGTTACATTAAGAGATTTTATGAATATATCCCTACAATCAGGGTATCCACTAAAATCAGTCTCACACACTCCTGTTACTATATGTTTTGCGCCTTTTACTTTGGCCAATACTCCTGCAAAAGTTAAGAATAGCATATTACGACCTTCAACAAATGTTGATGGAAGGGAACCATTTTCTCCAGCTTTTATTTCTATATCATTTCTTGTAAGCGCATTAGGGGCTAATTGATTAAGAAGCCCCATATCTAATATATGATGCTCTATTCCTAACTCCTTTGCTATACTAGTTGCACACTCTATTTCTTTTCTATGTTTTTGATTATAATCAAAAGTTACCGCTATAACCTCATCGAATTCCTTTAATGCCCAAAATAGACATGTAGTAGAATCTTGTCCTCCACTAAATACAACTACTGCTTTATTACTCATATTCAAAACCTCCTAAAATAAATTAATTAAATAGAAATATACCAAAGCACTACTGCTTCTTCGTTCGTTACTTATCTCATAATTAGTAAAGCTTCTTGTCTTAGTAGATCATTAGTTTGAAATTTTCCTGTAAAAGTAGTTGTTGTAGTCAATGTTCCAGGTTTTTTTATTCCTCTTGAAGTCATACATCCATGCTCTCCAGTTATAAGTACACCAACATCACTACTTTTTGTAACCATAGAAACTATTTCTGCTATATCTGTTCCAATACGTTCTTGAAGTTGAAGTCTTCTCCCAACCATATCTGCAATTCTTGAAATTTTACTAAGACCAATTATCTTATCTTTTGGTATATATACTACTGTAACCTTCATATTATACATAAGCGCTAAGTGATGTTCACAATAACTATGAATTGGTATCTCCTTAACCACAACCATATTATTATGAGTTTCTGAGTCATAATCTTCATTCTCAAATGTGGTTCCAAACGCTTCTGCTATTTCTCTGTTTGAAAGTGTCATTCCTTGAAAAACTTCTTCATACATTTTTGATACCCTTTTAGGTGTATCTAGTAATCCTTCCCTATCAGGATCATCTCCTAAAGCAACAATAATTTCTCTTATACATTCTTCTATCTTTTTTGTATCTATCTTCTTTGGCATAACTTAAGCCTCCTTGTATTTCTAAACCTTTTATAAAAATAAAATTTACTATAAGCTAGTCTATATTATATATAATAACCACTTAATTATTAAACTCCGCGTGCATTTTTATCCCAGATAATTTTATGTAATTGTACTTGCAATCTTACTTTATTCAAATTTTTATCTTTCATAAATTCTACAATTTCTTGCATTTCTATGTTTCCCGAAACTGGACTCAAATAAACAAAGCATTTTGATGTTAAATTGTACTTACATATTATTTCGTATGCTATTTGTAAATCTTCCTTACTTCCTATCACAAATTTATAAACATCACCGGATTCTATAATACTTAAATTATTGAAATCCATTCTATCCATCATATTACTGCTAGGAAGTTTAAAGTCTATAATATAACTGATATTATTATTTATAAATTTATTTTTAAAAGTTCCTATGTTAACAGCACCATTTGTTTCTATATGAACTTTTAAGTTATCATCTGAGTTCAAAAGTTCTAGTAATTCATGTATATTTTTTTGAATAAGTGGCTCTCCACCAGTTAAAGTAACATTAGTAACTTTATTTTCTTTTATATACTTGTAAATTTCTTCTGCAGTTAGAACTTCTGAAGTATTTTCTTTATCCCATGAATAAGTTGTATCGCACCAAGAACATCTTAAATTACAACCTTGAAATCTTATAAATGTTGCAAGTTCACCAGAAGTAGGACCTTCCCCATCTATTGATAAAAATTTTTCAATTATATTAAACATAATTTCCCTCCATTAGTCCTCTGTATAAATGCAGCTATTATTAGGAGTTTCAAATAATTCTACTTCACACACTGACAATCCTTTAGCTTTTAATCTATTAAAAATATCTCTAGACATTTCTTCTGCTGTAGGTCTATAGTCAACCAAATAAATGTTGAAATTATTTTGTAGTTCTTCCAACTTCTTAACCAAAGCTTTCCCATCTTCATTATTTTCAATAATTAATTTATGGTCAAAAGTTTCTGCAATCTCTTTTAATATGTTTTTAAAATTTCCGAAATCATCTACCATTCCCCTAAGCTGACCATCTTGATGTAACTTTTCAGATTTTAGTTTTGCAATTAATTTATATCTATGGCCATGAATGTTAGAACATTTTCCTTCATACCCACTTAAATAATGTGCCATATCAAATTGTACTTCACTTTTTATTTTAAACATATTTTTCTCCTCACATAATTTCTATAAAATTTTCGAAATCAGTTTTATAAGGCTTATCCATAAATTAACTTTCCATTTAAATATAAAAAAGATTAATTTTGTAACATCTAAAACTAGCGCAACAAAATTAATCTTAAATTAAAATAATTCAAAATTAAAATGCCTAGTTTTTTTTAATGACAGGATGGTCTTAATGAACTGTCCGTATTTAATTTTTCATAAATTTTTTTGATATTGGTAATGATAACATATTTCATTTAATTATGCAAACTTTCTATTGTATTTTTATCCAATGTGTTATAATTATCAAGAATCAGTTAAATTTATCTAACTTTTCTTTTAGGAGGTCTTTTTTTGAAAAAAATAATGGGATTTAAAGATAAATTCGCTTATAGTTTCTTTAATTTTGAAGCATACAGCGAATTCTTAGCACAAGGACTTAGAAAGTCAATATTATATGTTTTTCTTGTTACATTACTATTTTCAGTAATAACTAATGTTAAGGAAATAAATATGATTGCTAGCGAAATATCGGTAGTACAAAATGATCTTTCAAATAATGCACCAAATTTTGAATTTAAGAATGGCGTATTATCTGTTGATTCAGATGAAACTATTTACAATAAACATGAAGGTGATTTTCTATTTTATTTAATATCAAGTTTTATTGGAAACATAAATACAGTAAATTCACTTGACTCTGATGCCATAAGTATTCAGGACAACCTTGAAAATGATTCCTCAACTTTTAGTATCGATGACTCAATGCTCAGCGTAAGTACTGATCAATCAAATTATTATACTTTTATTATTGATACTAAAGGTAAAACTGACAAAAATATTCTAAATTCTTACAAAGATGCTGTATTTCTTGATTCTAATAACATATATCTTAGAAAAGATTATAGAACAGTTGGAACTATCAACTTTTCTGATTTTTCAAGTATAAATATTAATAACGAAAATTCAGGATACTATCTTTCCATAATTAAAATACTTACACCGATAGTTTTTTTTGTTGTTAATCCTATTAATTCCTTTATTACTAATTTGATTTTAGGATTCTTAATATTTGGTCCATTTGCTGTTTCTATAGGTTCATTTATGGGAGTAAAACTAAAATACTCTAGAGCTTGTACTTTAAGTTTCTATGCGATGAGTTTACCACTTTTACTTGAAGCCTTAATACATGTTGCTGGAATAATAATGCCAGAATTTTTCCTTATATTCTCCATTATTACATTAATCTATTGTAGCTTGGCCATAAGAGAAATTAAAAATAGTGATAAATCTGAATTGAATTTTATGAAGTAAAATTATATTATATGCTATTAAATTCTTAAAATATGCTATTTGTTGTTTCCAACATAATGCACCTTATAAAAATATCCTAAAGATTTACTAATCAATCTTTAGGATATTTTTATTCTTTAGGGAATTATAATGCAATTAAATCTGTTGATAACTTTATAGTAGTATATTTTACTAGGGTTAATAACTATAAAAGAATAAAAAACAAATCATATTCGCCTGCCAAATTTTTCTCACATGCGTTCGAAAAGGCAGATGCGTGAAAAAAATCTTCAGCTCCACAGTCGCCTGCGATTTTTTTTATATTTTATCTATGAGTGAATGTAAATATTGAAGTTATGTGAAGCATGTCAAGTAGCATTACTATATTAATACATATAAGCATTCCACATAATATATCCTCAATTTTACTATTTGTCTTTATCATACAAATAGAAAACCTCTTTTTACTAAACGGGTAAAACCATGGCAATCCTCCAATCGTTAGGCTATCTAGAACTAAATGAGAAAATATTCCTAAGAATATCCCCTTTATTCCAATTAACATAAGCTTATCTGTAAACATACCAATGGCAGTCGAATATAAAAACAAATATACAAGTGGCGCATGAAATAACTTTCTATGGCCAGCCAATTTATTTATTGCTTTTGATACCCCTTTAGTTTTTTTCCCAATATAACTATTTCCATGATCTATATCTGGGAATATACTACCAACAAAAGCTCCTCCAAGTAATACTGCCGTAGACATAAGTGGTATATTTGCCAATTGGCAATTCGTATATAATCCTAATAGTATTCCACCATTTATATGTGTTTTGTAATTCATTTTTTAATTCCTACTTTCGGTTTCTTATTTTATCTTAGGTTTAAATTTCTTCATTTTGTTATTATACTATAAATCATTTTATAGTTTAAAGAAAAATCCACTAAAACGCTATGCTTTTAGTGGATAAGTTTATATATTTAATATTTTTTATTATTGATTATTAGGCTTATTTGTTTGAACAATTTTTATACCTGTATTACTTTTGTCTGAACAGATTTTCTCAGATTTACAGCCCTTACATCCACAGTTGCATTTTCCTTTTGAAGAATTCTTAAAAGATTTAAAGATTATAAATCCAGCAAAAGAAATTATTATAATCGTGATTAATATTTCTATCATTTAAGCTTCACCTACCTGCTATTATAAAAGTATGATTTAAGTCTTGATAATGATACTTAATCATATTCTTAACAATTATTAAAAAAACAAACTATTCATTTTTAAAAATAAATGCACAAGGTTATAAAGAAAACCACCCAAATTAAATACTAAGAAAGAAGCAATCCATGCGACAATTAACTGAAAGAAAATTGAAAACAAAGTTAATTTATTTCCATATTCTTTTTGCATCGTACCAATTGTTGATATACATGGAGTATATAGTAGTATAAAAACTAAAAAAGCATATGCAGAAATATTAGTGAAATGAATTGGTAAAATCACCGATAAATCCCCTGCAAAAATTACTTGCATAGAAGCTAAAACTGATTCTTTAGCTAATAGTCCTGAAAGTAATGATACTGCGGATTGCCAATTACCAAAACCTAAAGGTTTAAAAACTGGTGCGAGAACATTGCCTATTGATGCTAATATACTATCATCAACTTGATTCACCATACCATGAAGATTAAAGTTAGATAAAAACCATACTACTACGCTCATTGCAAAAATAATAGTTGCAGCTTTTTGTAAAAAACCGCTAGCTTTATCTAATGTTTGTTTATATATAGATGATATTTTAGGCATCTTATACTCAGGAATTTCAATTATAAAAGGTTCTTCATCTTTTTTGAAATATGTATTTTTGAATAAAATACCAAGCAAAAATGCTACTAAGACTCCAATTAAATATAGTGAAGATACCACTAATCCTCTATGAGATTCAAAGAATACAGCCGCGAATACAGTATAAACTGGAAGTCTAGCGTTACATGACATAAATGGAACTAGCAATGCTGTAAGTTTTCTATCTTTTTCACTTTCTAAAGTTCTAGCAGTCATAATTGCTGGAACTGTACATCCAAAACCTATTATCATAGGAATAAAAGCTTTTCCAGAAAGCCCCATCTTTCTCATCAATTTATCCATCATAAATGCGACTCTAGCCATATAGCCGCTATCTTCCAAAATAGTTATACATATAAATAATACTAATATTATTGGAAGCAACACTATAATTCCTCCAACACCTGAAATAATACCATCTACAATTAGAGAACTAAACCAATCAGAAGAATTGGATAATAGTTGGTGAGCAGTCGGTATAATATTATTATTTAAAAGGTCATCTAAGAAATCCGAAATCGGTTGTCCAACCCAAGAAAACGTCAACTGAAACATTAAAGCCATAAGTAAAAGAAAAATAGGGTATGCTAGAACTGGATGTAGAACAAACTTATCAAGTTTCTCAGTAACACTTTCTTGCAAGTTTTCCTTTATTGCCACACACGATTTTAATACATTTTCTATAAATTTATACGCTTCTTTTTCAGATGAAAAATCAAACTTTCTATGATTCAATGGTTTAGTAAAGTTTCCTTCTTTAAGTCTTTCCTTAACTTTATCTACTCCTATATTTTTTCCTGCAATAATTGGAATTACTTCAACATCTAGTTCTTTAGACAACTTATCATAATCAATAACAATTCCTTTATTTTCACAAACATCAATCATATTTAAGGCTAATATTATGGGTTTATTAAATTGTTTAAGTTGAGTTGTAAGATATAAATTTCTATTTAGATTAGATGCATCAACAATATTTAATATTAAATCAACATCACCTTCTTCTAAAAATTGCTTGGACACTTTTTCTTCATTTGAGAAAGTGTCCATTGCATATATTCCCGGCAAGTCAACAATTTTTATACTTTCAAAAAGAAAAACCTCTTTTTTATCTACAGTTACACCTGGCCAATTACCAACATACTGATTAGAGCCAGTGAGTAAATTATATAATGTAGTTTTTCCTACATTAGGATTACCAAGTAAAGCTACGTTTATCATTTATTTAAGTCTCCCCTATTTTGCTAATAATTAAAATATTTAAGCCCCAATTATTATAATTTTTTTAATAGTATATTCTTAGCATCCTTTTTTCTAATAGCTAAATCAAAACCTCTAAAGTTTATAATAATTGGATCACCAAGTGGTGCTGTTCTCCTAAGTTCAACCTCAGTTCCTTCGATGCATCCTAACGCAAATAATCTCTTAACTAATTTTGAATCTCCTTTAATAGATGAAATTATTCCTTTCTCCCCCGGATTTAAACTGCAAATACTCATAATAATGACACCTCCTAAATGAAATTATTTATCATATAATTAAGAATATCATTATTGTCTATAATAATCAATATGAAATTGGTATATTTACTCATATTTTTAATATATTTAAGTTGCTTTTTTCTCATACAGCAATGCGAAATTAATTTGCATACAATTTAGCACAAATAATATTTTAGATCAAACAATCAATTGTATATATTTAGCAATTTATATTGCTATTCTATTACTTATGATTATATAAATCAAATATATAAGTATATTTAGAAAAATTGCTTAAAATTTATAATTATTTGATTTTCTATAAATAGATATATTTCAAAATTATTGATTAAATTACTAACTATTTCAAATATTTCAATGATCATTTTATTTAAAAATTAATATTTATTTAAGTACTTAAAAAAGGCGCCTTAATATTACAAATAGGCACCTTTCTTGAAATCTTTTTACTATTCTTTGATCTCGCTAATTATATGCTTTGATTCACTATAAGAATTTGCTAATTGTTTAAGTGGCGAATCATAAGGATTTATCCATCCTCTGTTAACAGCTCTTTGCATTGCTAATGCATTATACCACCAAATTACATAATTTATGAAATCAGTTTTAAAATATACTTCCAAATCGTTTTAAACTTCTATCTAGATCTTCATTATAGTCATTTGAATTTTTATTAAAACTATTTATTTTTACTACATCATTACTTGTTGATGAATGTATATATTTGCCATCGCCTAAGTACATAGCAACATGTCCTGGAAAAAATATTAGATCTCCTTTTTTTATTTGCTTAAATGTTATTTCTTTAATAGGAAAACCTTCTTTAATCTTTGCATCTCTATAAATTAGAATCCCATTCAACATATATGCCATAGAGCAGAGGCCCGAGCAATCGATTCCAAGAGGAGTTTTCCCTCCCCACCTATACTGTGTTCCAATATAGGATACAGCCGATGATACTAAATTATTCCTAAGACCTTCTTCATCATTTATATCATAACCGCTCTTCAAATTGGATATGAAACTACTTCTTATCCAGCCCATACTAAGATTAGGTAATATAACTTTTGTAAACTTATTATCTTTGCTGCATTCGTAGGTAGAAATTAAATTAGCTCCTCTTGTCAGTGTTGCAATTGGAAATCCAGATGCTTGCGGTTTATTAAGAATATCTGCAAAAGAATTAATAACTATTGAATTTTTTTCTGCTTCCCATTTTTCTGATAATTTATCATTTATTATTAAATAAATACCATTAATATATCCTTCGTAATTGTAGCGAGTTCTTACATAAAACCAATTATTAAATTCCTCCTTGAGTATTTCAACATTCATTCCAAATAGCACTTCATCTACGCTTTCTGAATTATTTTTTGGCTCACGTTTTAACATTCCTATAGTATTATTAACTATTGCATTTTTCATCAAATCACTCCAATGTATAATGTTTGATAATAAATTAAAGAATAACTATTTCGCTTCTTTCTCCATTTATCTTTACTCTTGCTCCTAATGGAATACTTATAGTAGGAGCACAATGTCCGCAAGCCAAATTATAAATTGTTGGAGTATTTTCTGGCTTTATCAATTCTTCAAATATCTCCATTAATGTTAAACTGTTATTCCCTTCTATTGGATCACAACCAGTCCATGAACCTAAAATAATGCCTGCAGCATCTTTAAATTTTCTACACTGTTTTAATTGAAGTAACATCCGATCTATTTTATATGGATATTCATCTACCTCTTCTAAGAATAATATCTTTCCTTTTGTATCTAGTTCATATGGAGTTCCCATAGATGATGCAACTAAAGAAAGATTTCCCCCAACCAATTTCCCTATTGCTTTTCCATTTACTAAAGTTTTTATTTCTTGTCCATCTGGATTTTTTAGTATTCCTAATGGCTTATCACTAAATATATTTTTTATAAAATAATCCATTGTATAATCATCTACACCTTTATAAAATTCGGTTGATATCATTGGAGTATGAAAAGTTATAAATTTACATTTTTCATTAAATACAGTATGAAGAGCTGTAACATCACTATATCCTGCAAAAACCTTCGGATTTCTTTTTATCATATTGTAATCCAGCATGCTCAAAAGTCTTCCTGCTCCATATCCGCCCCTTATTGCAAAAATACCTTTTATAGTCTTATCATCAAACATTTTATTAATATCATTTGCTCTTATTTCATCACTTCCAGATAAATATCCATGATAACACTTGCAACTTTTCCCTAAAACAACTTCAAACCCCAGCTCTTCCATAGCTTTAATTGAGGGTTTTATTCTATCTGGTTTTGTTGGACTTGAGGCTGCAATTAATCCTATTCTATCACCTTTCTTTAAAGGCCTTGGTCTTATCATATATATACCTCACTTGTATATTTTTATATTCAAATTTAAATAAAACGACCATTGTATTTAATATAGTTTACTAAAAATTACATGAATAATATTTTGCAATACAATGATATTTCATAATCATTTGCCAAATCTATTTAATTATATGAATAACCAATATACTTTATAATATATACTTAAAATTTTTGTAGACTCTAAGACTCTACGATGTAATATAACGTAGAAATATTACTATTGGAATGAACTTTTAAATAAAGCTAGTTCTTGAAATCTGTTCAGCGTTTATTCAGAAATAATGTATATAGTTAAAATATACATAAGTATTTTAGTAATCTATGTTTAGGTTAACGCTACTGCATATTAATATAGATTTACAATAAATATATCAATTTTATTGATATATTTGTTTAACAATATTATAGTTGAAGTAATATTGATTGCTGAATAAGACACTTCAGCCAGAGTAATTCGTTTCTTAAAAGGGTAATAAACAACTTTAATTTCTATAAGACTGATAGAGTATCTTTGCGTTGATATAATGGATAATCATTATAATTATAAACCTATTGACAAACGCTCTTTATAATCATTAATACAAGTTTATAGATACTAGCTTATTTTTAAGGGGATTGTTCCATTGGACTTATGTTAATTATAAGTTCATGGTTTCATCAATATGGTTTATAGTAAGCTTCAACTCTTATTCATTTGAATAATACTAAAATATATTCAGAAAATACATAATGAAATTAAATAAAAAATAAGATTTCTCATCTTTACTAAATTAATTAGCATAGATGAGAAAATTTGCAGGAGGAAACTTATGGATAATATAGTTCAAAAATTCAAAAACACTTTCTATACAAAAGAATTTGTTACTTTTTTAATAATAGGGGTTATAAATACATTTAACGGAACTGTTTTTTCTTATATATATTCAAGTTTTTTAAATGAGAATATAGCATTTATAGTTGGCTATATTTCGGGTTTGATTATATCGTATTTATTGAATAGTCTTATAACTTTTAAAGAAAAACTACAATTAAATAAATTTATAAAATTTGCAATATCCTATATCCCAAATTTTATTATCCAAAATATAGTTGTAATAATAGTTTTTAATTTCATGGGATTAAATAAACTTATTGCTTATTTATTAGCCGCAATCATAGGCGTTCCAATCACATTTATATTAATGAAATTTTTTGCATTCAGAAAAAAAGTTGATTGAGTATTTCTCCAAAAATTACATTGGTAAAATCAATGAAAGAAATTAGACTTCTAATTTTAAACCTGTATAATCAATATTAGGCTTACAAAATAAGTTATAAATATGTATGCCTTAAGTCATCTTTTAAGAAATTGGAGGTACTTAATGAATAAGATAAAAAAATACTATATTATTATTCCTATAATAACAGCTATCCTGTCTCTTATAGTAATGGTAGTAACATCAATAAATTCAAAGGTAGTTAATAAAGGTTATTCTTATTTTACTGAAGATCTTAATTCTAATAAAATATCAACTGTAATAGTTGATACTTCTCCTAAAATGACTGTAATACTAAATAGCGGTGATAAATACTCTACAGATAATCCGCATACTGATACTTTAAAAGAAAAGCTATTACTAAATGGAATAGAAGTTAAGGACGAGACCACTCCCCCTATTTCAAAAACTATTCCTTCTGGAATTTTAGGATTATCACTTTTTGCAATAGTTGCGATGCTTGTATATAAATCAAAAGGTGGCGTTTCTTCTGTAACATCGATGGAAATGCAAGATTTTAGCAAAGATAAGAAAGCAGCCCTAAATTTTGATGCTGTAGCTGGAAATGAAGAAGCTAAAGAAAGTTTAATGGATGTTGTAGATTTTCTTAAGAACCCAGAAAAGTATCAAAAGTATGGTGCTAGAATGCCAAAGGGCGTTATTCTTTACGGTGATCCAGGTACAGGTAAGACATTACTTGCAAAAGCAGTTGCAGGTGAAGCGGGAGTTCCATTTTATGCGCTCAGTGGTTCTGATTTTGTCCAAGTATATGTTGGAGTTGGTGCTGCAAGAGTAAGAAATTTATTTAAGAAAGCAAAATCTCAAGGAAAAGCTGTAATATTTATTGACGAGATCGATGCTATAGGTAAAGCAAGAGGTAATGGAAAAAACGGATCTAGTAACGATGAAAAAGATCAAACATTAAATGCGCTTTTAACTGAAATGTCTGGATTTGGACAAGAAGAAGGAATTGTAGTAATTGCAGCTACAAATAGACTTGATATGTTGGACAAAGCTCTTCTTAGACCAGGAAGGTTTGATAGACATATAGAAGTTGCATTGCCAGATGTTAATGCAAGAGAAAAGATCTTATCTCTTCATTTAAAGAACAAACCACATGAAAATATTGATATTAAAGATATAGCTAAAAAAACAGTATATTTTTCTGGTGCAAAGCTAGAAAGTTTAGTTAATGAAAGTGCTATATTAGCAGCCAAAGACAACAGTGATTATATAACTTATGACCATATAGAAAACGCATATTCTATAACTTTAGCTGGCCACGAAAAAAAAGAAAGAAGTTATCTTAAAGAAGAAGATAAACTTCTTACTGCATATCATGAGGCAGGGCATGGATTAGTTAATATGCTATTACTTCCACAGGATAAAGTTTCTAAAATAACAATTATACCGACAACAAAAGGTGCTGGAGGTTATACATTATCTATTCCTGAAGATACCAATTACCACAGAATAGATTATTTGAAAAATAAAATTAAAGTTTCACTAGGTGGTAGAGCTGCAGAAGAAATAATTTTTGGTAAAGATAAAATTTCTACTGGAGCGCATGGAGATATATCTCAAACTACTGATATTGCTTTAAAAATGGTTACTGAGTATGGTATGGGAGAAACCTTAGGGCTTATAAATCTATCAAGTGTAGGTCCTTTATATAGTAGTTATGGAAATCCTGTTATTGAAGAATGTAAAAATATTGTTAACGATCTATACAATGAAACACTGAAACTTTTAAATAAAAATAGAGCTTCTCTTGATAAGATTGCTATAGAATTATTAGAAAAAGAAACTTTACACGAAGATGAATTGAATAAATTAGTTTGACATGCTATTAAAACTAATTTATAATATTTCTGATTAATTATAGTAATCGTGTGACGAATTTGGGAGATGCTACAAGCAATGTAGAGCCGAAGGTGAAATCGCAACAAACTCTCAGGCAAAAGGACCGAATTCTGACGAAACTCTGGAAAGTCTTATGACACCCAAGAAGCAATCTTTTTAGTTAACTATTAAAAGAGAATCTTTCAGGTAAAATAACAGAGGCGAATTGTTTATGCAATTCGTCTATTTTTATGCATAAAATTTAATTGAAAGAGGTGTTTGATTTATGAATGATATTAATATATTGGAGTATCTAGGCATATTTGCATTTGCAGCATCTGGGGCTCATGTTGCAATTGAGGAAAAATTCGACTTATTCGGTATATATATTCTCGCTACTGTCAC
The DNA here is from genome assembly GCF_002969175.1 of Clostridium sp. MF28. NCBI lineage: Bacteria > Bacillati > Bacillota > Clostridia > Eubacteriales > Clostridiaceae > Clostridium > Clostridium sp. MF28. Next base: position 191,244 of record NZ_CP014331.1, on the reverse strand, counting down.
AGCTATGGGAGGAGGAGTTCTCCGTGATATTGTAACGGATGTTGGAATTCCATTATTTTTTGAAAACTATACAACTATTCCTTTTATCATTTTAGGTGCAACAATTCCTGTTATACTTCGTGGAAAACTAAAATATAATAATATGTTTGTGATAATAGATGCAATAGGGCTTTCAGCTTTTTCTGTCTCTTCTGGAATTAAAGCTCTTGAAAGTGGCTATAATTTAATGCTATTTCTATTTGCTACAAGCATTACTGGGGTTGGTGGAGGCGTACTTAGAGATATAATTACCAATAGAAAGCCTGAAATTTTTAAAACTGATGTTTACTGCATTGCATGTATCCTTGGTTCAATTTTACTGTGGTTTCTATATCCTCTTTTAGGAACTCATGTATCCCAGCATATATCATTAATCGTTATTTTTTCAATCAGAATGATTTGTTATATAAAAAAAATAAATCTTCCTGTAATTCATAAGAATTAATTATAGAAAGGCCTCCTACTAGAGTAAATTAATATAAAAGCAGTTTACTCTAGGACAAGCCTATTCCTAAATGCACATATTTTTATATAAAAAAGGAAAAGATATCATTAGATTTAGACTCCCTATAAATATTTATAAGTATATACATTAAAAAGGGGTTGATTTTAATGATTAACAAAAGCAGTAAAATTGGCGTAATATTAGCAATATTACTTGAAATATTAATTATTATTACGGCTATTAGGACCGCCTCATCAAATCCGTGGAGTTATCTACTTTTTTTACTCTGGGATGCTATAAGCATATTTATTCCTTTTATCGTTCTTAAAGTTGCTAATTCTAACAAAATAACCCTTCCATCTAGTTTTTTATCAGCATCAATAATATTTATATTTGCTACTTTATATCTAGGAGAAACTTTAAAGTTCTATAGTATGTTCTGGTGGTGGGATTTATTTCTTCATGGTATATTTGGTGTATATGGGGTTATAATTGGAGTACATCTTTTACAGGGAATTATAGAAAAAACTAAAAATACAACCAAGGAAAAATTTTCTAAATTCACCTTAATATTTGCCTTTTGTTTCACAATTGCAATAGGTACCATCTGGGAGATATATGAATTCTTAGCAGATTATTTTTTTAAAACTGATATGACAAATGGAAGTCTTGAAGATACTGCAACCGATCTTATGATAAAGATTACATGTGCCTTTATTACATGCTTAATATATTATTTTTCTAAATTAAAAAAGGCAAATAATGTTTAACAACTTAATAAGTTCATTAAACATTATTTCCCCAACTACAAAAAGTATTATTAATTATTATTAAGTCAATCATTCTTAAATATAGGGTGCCTGAAAATCACCCTATATTTTCTTTTGGTTCTGAAAAATAATATCCCTGAGAATAATCTACATTCAAATCTTTTATTTTATTATATATTTCTTCTTCAGATACAAATTCTGCAATAGTTTCTATCCCTAACTCTTTTGCAAATAATACTATAGTCTTTGTAACAATTTCTGCTGACTTATCTTTATGAACATTTTTAATAATTGATCCATCAATCTTTATATAATCTACATTTAGCTTCATAAGATAGTTAAAATTTGAATAACCAGTTCCAAAATCATCAATTGCAATTTTTGATCCATATTTTTTTACTTCTTTTATAAATTCAGTAACTTCATTAAAATTTTCAATACCTTCCGATTCAACTATTTCAAATACAATCTTCTCAGGGTTTCGTACCTTCTTTAATTTTTTTATGATTAGGGCTCTAATTTCGCTGTTCATTATATCCTGAAGAAGAAGATTTATAGATATTTCATAATTAGTTTTATTTAAAACTTCAAAAGTTTTTTCTAGCATTATTATCGTTAGTTCTTTATATAATCCAGCTTTTTTTGCTATATCCAAGAAAAAATATGGAGATATAACTTTTCCGTTTTCATCAATCATACGAATTAAAGCCTCGCATTTCTCAATTGTCTTTAAACTATTATTAACTATTGGTTGAAAAAATGGAACTATTCTATTTTCAGCTATAGCATCTTTAATTTTTTTAGTCCATATTATATTTTCCTTGATTCCCTCATATATGTTAAGATCTTCCCTATATATTTGAAATAATTCTTTATTTTTTTTTGCATAATTTAAAGCCATTTCTGCTTTCTCAAATAATAATTCTTCTTCTAACGCAACTCCCATTACAATTGTTAAGAAAATCTTACCTTCTTCGTAAACGAAACATTGATTGTTTATTTCATTTTGTAAAAATTGTATTCTTGCAATGAACTCTTCTTTTGCTATATCACTACTTGCTATAGCAAATATATCTGAATTCACTCTGTAAGAATTTAATTTATTCTCATTACAGTAACAACTAATTAACTTAGAAATATCCTTCAATACCTTATCGCCTATTGTATTTCCATAAAAATCATTTATATCATTAAAGGACCTTATATCAACAATTGTAAGTTTAGTGTATTTTTCTACACACAAGTCATTAATTAGTTTATTTCTATTTTCTAAACCCGTCAACTTGTCCGTATAATATTGTTTTTCTAACTCATCTGTTTTTTCTTTTATTTTTTCCTCTAATTTTATATTTAATTGATTTAATTCTTCCCCAGTATTCTTTATCAGGTTGTATAATGCTGAATCCTCCTCATTAAAATAAGAGTATTCATCATCAATTTCTGATATAATTTTAATTCTTGCATTGACATCTTCTGAAAGTACTAATACGGTCATTGTTTCAGTGTAAAACATATTTTTATTATTAACATTATTAAATTCACCAAAGGTATAAAAACCACCTACAGATAAATCTTTAAACGGTATTATTTCCTTTGCATTTACTTTCTTAAATATATTTTTTCTTGAATCACATGAATATATTAATAAACTCTCACATGGGCACCTTGTAATCTCGCTATACATTTCCTTTGCACTTTGCAAAATCTCTCTTAAGTCACCAAAACCAATCCTTATTTTTTCACCAATATCCAGCTTTGTAGATACAAGCGCTTCTTCTGCATTTATGAATTTTAATATGTGAGCACTAAAATATCTGTTATTTCTTTTTACCATTAATGGGAACTTATTTCCCATACGTAGAATTTGATCATTATTGTTAGTACCTAAATACTTGTTATAAAATTCTTTTACTGATATAGTTCCTATCTTTTTTACTATGTTATCTTCTACCAATGTTATCTCGTGTTCTTTCCCTATAGGTATGCAATTAAAACTACTTCCGTTATTTACATTTAAAAATTCACCTTTTAATGCAACTGCAGCTACTGCGTTTTTTTCTACTCCCTCTTCTGTAAAAACATATGTTTCATACGCCGGATCGCTCTTCCCAGCAATTCCACCAGCTACCAGAACATGATCATTTACAGAATTTATCCCATTTAAAAGTTCCTCGCCCATAATGCTTGAATCGCCAAAAGATATTATTGCCTTCGTATCTGTACTAATTAGACAATTAGCTATTTTCACACCTTTACTAAAATCAGATATATTATCCTTAACTAAGATGGATTTAATTATGGTTTTCTCAAAAACACTTATGGAGATTATGCACTCCCGTTCAAATATATCTCCATTTAGTATTTCACCTGACGACGTAGCCCCAACTATTTTGCATTGAGGAATTAATAATTTTAAATTTCTTATTACTTCATTTATAAACTCTTTATTGCATATCCCAGAAAACACCTGTACTAATATATTATTATATTTCATTATGTCATTGCTATTTACATATAATTGTAAAGTTTTAAAGTCCCTATATTTAACATTATAGGTTTTCATAATTCACCTCAATAATCTGATATTAGATTTTTATACACATATATTCAATTATACCATTTAACGAGGTCTTATTCATTATTTTTCTACATAATTTAGCAGAATTTTCGTTTTGAATCATAAAAGTTAATACAACAATATTACATTTATTTATAATATTAAATAATTTGAGAAAGTTAGTCTTATTAAGATTATATTATTAGTATACTATGTACTATTAAATATTACATTATGCTTCCATTAACATATCCTTATAATATACAAAATTTATTATAAAACAAAAAGATATAAGCGAACATTCCACCTATATCTAAATTAATACATAGCAAATTCACTCTAAGCTTGTAATAATAAAATCATTATTATATTTTTTCTAAAAGTTCCTAAGGGTTTCATCCAATTGAATATTAACAATATTACATATAATTTTATAAATATTTAAATTGAAAGATGTAACTTCCCTTAGGATATTTGTGTAAATAAAATCACCGATATTAAAGTAATTTTAAATTTATACTTATTCTTATTCTAATAGATATATAGTAGTAGTTTTTCTACCAAATTGTTTAGCCTCTTCATATGACGGGACCCAAACATCTATTACATAAGTGCCATCTTTTTTTACCTTAATTGCTCCACCTCTATCTTCAACATCAAACATGCCATCAGGCTTATAATTTTCCAACTCCGGAATATACATCTTGCTTCCAAGCGGTATATTAGATGGGGCCGCAATAACACCTATTCTTGTTGTTGTCTGCATTGCTGTTTGTGACTTCCATTTTCCCGAACATCTAGGATCATCACTATATGCAGTTAATTCTGCTTTAATAGGTTTACCTATTTGCTTTTGATTTTTTACCGATGATGTATTTACTGAATCTGATGAACCTTCATCTGATTTCTCTACTGATTCTGCATATTTATCAGTATCGGCACTTTCTTTTTTGAGATTAAAGTCTTCTTTATAGCTACCTGTAACAATTCTATTTATTTGAATATTTTTAGTTTGCTGATCTAAAAAGTTTGTTTCAAATCCTAGCAAACATACTCCTAGAAATATACAAGTTTTTATAACATTTATTTTTAATTTAATCAAATTACCACTCCTTGTGTTTTATTTGTGACCTAATAATATTCTAGGTTACTTTCCCCACCGATATGGTATTGCCCTATTATAGGATAAGAATGTATCAAACACAAAAGTAATTTTTGTTACATATAGATATAATTTTCATAATTGCATATGAAAAGGTTATATATGTTGTATTCTCGCATATTTCTTGGTAATATAGGCAGCAAATAATATTTGAAAAATTTTAATTTTAGTATTCTTTAGGTTCATTAAATAAATCATATGATTTTTTAGATTAGTATAAATAATAATAAAATTTACTAAAATAGACCTGCATTTTAATAAATAAAATGCAGGTCTATTTTAGTAGATAAATCGCTCTATTCCTAAAGCTACTCCATCATTTTGTACAGTATCAGTTACTTCCTTAGCGTGTTCTTTAACGTAATCCTCGGCATTCCCCATAGCAATTCCGCATCCTACTGTAGACAACATTTCTATATCATTCTTACCATCTCCAAAGGCATAGCTATTTTCTATTGGAATATCTAAAAAGTCCAATACTCTTAATATTCCAGTTGCCTTTGTATTTGATTTTGAATATAGTTCAAAAGATTTTTCCTCTATATTATGAATATAATCGTAATCATCATTCGCTAAATTCAAGCAATAATCCATTCCACTTTTATCATTATATAACATCTCAATTTTGTACGTCTCTACTTTTTCTAGATCATATTCAGATTGGAAATATTTTTTAGATATACTAAAAGAATCATAGAAAGAATGTAGTTTTTTATATTCATCTTTAATGTATGAATATGTTTCTCCTTGCAAAATATATTGAATATTACGCTGCTCAAAATTATACACTAATTCTTTTATGGAATCCCTTTTAAGACATTCTTTATATATACATTTTTCCTTAACTTTTACATATGCCCCATTGGTAAGGACAAAGCCATCAAATCCAAAATTATACAAAGACTCATTTAAAAAGGCATATGGTCTGCCCGTTGCAATAAATACATAATCTCCATTTGCTTGAAGTGAGCGAATTGTTTCTTTTACTCTAGGCCTAATATCTGTTATTCCATTTAAACAGTCCATTAAAGTTCCATCTATGTCAAAAAAAACTGCTTTATTCATGATTACATCTCCCCCATAGTAATTCATTCTCATTTAATATACTTTATTATCGTTTAATATCATTCTATTTTATTTATTCATCATTGTCAAACCATTTGATTATGTTTTAATAACATAATCATTAAAATAATATTAAACGAGAATTAACTATAGCAACATCTATATATCTAGTGCGTTCTTTATATGATTAAAACCTAGTCTACTTATTGTCATTCCTAATCTTTCACCTTTGATAGCATTATTTTTATAATACTCAATAACCATTTCTGTAATAACTTCCAATTCATCAGGCTGGTAAAGTTTTTTAAGACGATTTCCTATTCTTAAATTTCTTCCAAACTTGCCACCTAAATATACTGCAACTCCTTCATTATCTAACTTCATAGCTTTAAAAGGACATGCTTTGATACATTGCCCACAAGAAATGCATTTATCATAATCTATTACTGCTTTTTTATGTACCATTGATATCGCGTCAACTTTACAAGTACGTTCGCAAATCTTACATCCTTTGCACATATCTGTCTCAACCTTTGGTTCATTTTGAGCTAAAAAACCCAAATCACTGATTGGAGCTTTTACACAATTATTAGGACATGCTGCTACTCCAATTTTAAATTTACCTGGAAGATCTATTCCTAAAAACTTTCTATCGAGATTTTTAGCTATTTCTTGTGAATCTAATAATCCGAACCTACAAAGTGCTCCTTTGCAAGCAGCTACAGCTACAACCCTTGTACCAGTGCCTCCTGTCTTGATTCCTGCGTTTAATATCCTTTTCTTAACCTCTGGAATCAAATCTTCTCTAATCCAAGGTATTTCAACACATTGCCGTGTTGTAAATCCCATGTATCCATTTCCATATAATTCAGATATTTCTGCTAGACAAACCATTTCATTAGAACTTAAATTTCCTGCATCTGTCAATATTCTAAGTGAAAAATATTCTTTATCTTGTTGCTGCATGAAACCTTCTAATTTTAATGCTTCAAGCTCATTTTTAGTCATTGTTTTTTATCTATCCTTTCTGCGCAAGCGGTCTATGTGCTAATTTTAGCTAAAAGTAATAATTTATATTACTAAATTACAGTATCACGATTTATTATATAAAACTGTGATTGATATCACGTTTATGCAATTACTCATATAATCTCTTTATAAAATTACATTTTATTTTATAAGTCCTTCCTTAAATATACTTAATTAAATTTTCATATTACTTGTCAAAATCAATCATTATAGCGAATGGGACAACTCTATATATTGTATGAATACTTTTTTATAAATACAACATATTGTATTTTATCATAAAATGATTTAAAATAATGTTATTATAAAACTTGAAGATATTATAATTCAAAAGAATATAAGGATTAGAAAGAAATTATTAGCTTATTAAGTAAAACTGGAGGAATATATATGAGCGAACTATTATCAGAATCATTTTTAAACAAATACAGAGAAATTAGGAATACGCCTTTAAGCAATATCGGTGAATTTGTTTATTTACGAACTTATTCTAGATATTTAAACAATAAAAAACGAAGGGAAACTTGGTTTGAAACAGTTCTTAGAACAACAGAATATAATATTGAACTTGGCATAGAATTTAAAAAGAAACAGGGATTAAGCATAAATTTACAAGATGAAGTAAAAGAAGCTGAACTGTTATTTGATAATTTATTCAATTTAAGGACCTTTACATCAGGTAGAACTCTTTATATGGGTGGAACTGATATAGTAAAAGAATATCCACTTTCAAATTATAACTGTGCATTTACAATGGTTGAAAAATTCCATGATTTTGTAGACATATTCTATCTTCTCATGATTGGTTCAGGTGTCGGTGTTAGAATCGATAAATCTCTAATATTAAAAATGCCTAATATAAGGAGAATATATCTAGACAGCGAATATAATGAAGATATTCATAAGTTCATGCCAAAAGAATATATGGAAAACACCAAACTTATTTTAGACAAGGTAAATCCATCAGTCGCTAAGATTAAAATTGGTGACAGCAAAGAAGGCTGGTGTAATGCTCTAGAAACTTACTTTAATTTGATTACAAGTCCTGAATATATTGATATTAAGAAAATTACATTTGATTACAGTTATGTAAGACCTGAGGGTGAAAGATTAAAAAGGTTTGGTGGCAGAGCATCTGGTCATAAATCGTTAAAAAGAATGTTTGAAAAAATAAATAAGGTTTGCAGTAATCTTGTTAATGGAAGCTTAAGGTCCTTAGATGTGCTTGATATAGCTACTATAATAAGTGAAAATGTAGTTTCTGGTGGAGTTAGGCGTAGTGCAATGATGATAATTTGCGATGAAAATGATGAAGATGTTATAAATGCAAAAAGTAAACTATATACAATAGTCAATGGAAATTGGATTGAAAATTCAGAAGTATCTCATAGGAAAATGAGCAATAATTCCGTTTTATATAAAGAAAAACCATCGCTTAATAAAATAAAGAAAATCCTAGAATCCATAAAGATAAATGGTGAACCTGGTTTTATTAATGGAAGTGAAGCTATGAGAAGAAAAAGTACATTTAAAGGTTGTAACCCCTGTGGAGAAATTTTACTTAATTCACATCAATGCTGCAACCTATCAACTAACAATTTAGCCTCATTCGTAAATGAAGATAATAATCTAGATATTGATAAATTAGAAAAAATAATAAAACTATCTACTAGAGTAGCTATTAGAATGACCCTAGTAGACGTAGAACTTCCAGATTGGAATAAAATCATGCAAAATGATAGAATCGTTGGAATATCATTAACTGGAATGATGGATATGGTAAATAGAACAAACATGACTTATAAAAATTTAGGTTTATTGCTAAAGCGTTTACGAGATGTAGTTAGATGCGAAGGTATTAAATACTGCTCAGAACTTGGAATTTCCATTCCTGAGCTTATGACCACAATTAAGCCTGAAGGATCTCTATCCACACTTCCATGTGTAAGTTCAGGAATACATTATTCACATTCTAATTATTATATTAGAAGAGTTAGAATCTCTACATCTGATCCTCTATATAAAATGATAGAGAAGCTAAAATGCTATCCAATTTATAATGAAAATGGTCAAAGTGATGAAAATTGCACAACAAAAGTTATAGAATTTCCAATCAAAGCTCCTTACGGAAAAACAAAATATGATGTTGGAGCTATAGAACAACTTGAACTTTATAAATTATCAATGATAAATTGGACTGATCACAATACTTCAATTACCGTACATGTAAGAGAAAATGAGTGGGATGATGTTGCCAATTGGCTCTATGAGAATTTTGACTATGTGGTTGGTATAACTTTCCTTCCTCTAACAGACGAAACTTACCCTCTTTTACCTTATGAATCTACAACAAAGGAAGATTATGAGGAACGTATAAAAAATGTTAAACCTATAAATTATGAATTATTAGCTGAACTTGATGATGATGACGAACATGAAATAATTGATAAAGAGTGCGCAAATGGAGTTTGTCCAGTAAGATAATATAATATTTTATATTATTATATTAAAAGAAACTACTAAGTAATTGAAAGAAGCCAGTGCTGTAAAAACACTGGCTTCTTTCAATTATAAACACAAACTTTTATTTTATAGATAACTGCCTTTTTAGGTGTCAATATATTATAGGGTTCTATAATGAGAGCCAGACTTATATGTATATCAGCGAAAATTGAATACATATTTACTCCATATATATGTTGCAATTAAGTGTCTGTATCTCCATACTTTTAAATATAGATAATATATGTAATTAATTAATTGATTTATATATTTGATATAATAGTATAATAAATTAATTAATGGAGTAAATAAAATTATGAAAGCAAAAATACTTTTTTTAGCGCCCTACTTTGGCTTAAAAGAAATCGCAATGTCAGTTTCATCTGAATATAAGAATTTCCAAATTGATGTATATCAAGGGAATTATGAACAAGGACCAAAAATTCTGAAACAAGTAAATATAAACCAAAAATATGATGTAATTATAACAAGGGGTGGTACTGCTGAAGTTTGCAGGCAAATTACTCAAACTCCTATTGTTGAAATTCATATTAATGCCTTTGATATACTTAGAATTTTAAAATTATCTGAAGGATATAAAGGAAAAAAAATATTCTTATCTTATCCAAATATATTTAAATCATTTAAACAGCTAAGTGAACTTTTAGGTTATTCAATCGAATCAAAGTGTTATTTTGAACATAAAGATATTCGAGACTTAATTAAAGAACTAAAACAAGAAAACTATGAACTCGTTATTGGTGATAATATGGTATATGAAACAGCGCAAGAGTTTGGAATTAATAGTATACTTATTACAAGTGGAATTGAAGCTGTAAAAAGCGCTATTGATGAAGCTATACGCTTATGCAACGCTCTTTCTAATAATAAAGATTTAAAATCTGAAGCAGTTGAATGTACATATTATGAAAAAAGAGAAAAAAGTAATATTGATGATTTTATAAAAATATTAAATCCAGATGAAATATCAACAAGCTTTGTACATACAGTATTTCCTCAAACAATTCTTTCTCAAATATCATATCTAAGTAACACACCACTTCCAACAATTATTACTGGCCAAGATGGAATGTGTAAAAATGATATCGGATATTTATGCACTTACTATGGTCCTCAAAAAAGAAAAAGCTTAATATGTATAAGCTGTCACTCTATTCCTGAATATTACAACTACGACTTTCTATATAAAATCATAATTAATAAATTTAAAAACGAAGGAGGCACATTATTTCTGGAGGATATTGATACGTTATATACAGAAGGACAAAAAAAGATTGCTAATATTTTAAAAAAATTATCTAGAACTAATGATATTAAAATAATTGCATCTTGCGAATTCCCTGTTGAACTCTGTGTTAGCAATGGAAATTTACTTAGACAACTCCGTTCAATAATTGATGAAGTTAGAATTGAATTAAATCCTTTAAAAAATTACAGTAATGAAATCAGCAATATGGTAAGTATGTATCTTTCAAAACTAGATTTAAGATGTGCAAGTCAGGTTGTAGGTATAAAAGAAGGTGGTATAAAATTACTATCTGAATACGATTGGCCTGAAAATATACGACAATTTATGAGAGTTGTAAACCAATTAGCACTTAAATGTAATGGCTCTTATATTAATGTTGATGAAGTAAAAACAGCCTTAAAAGTAGAATTTGAAAATCACAAAAATGCTTCTCTAATCCCTATTAATTTAAATGGAAGCTTAAAAGAAATAGAAACTCGTATTATAAAGCATGTAATGGAGGAAGAAGGAATGAATCAGGTCAAAGTTGAGAAAAGATTGAAAATTAGTCATAGTACATTATGGAGAAAGTTAAAATGATTTCAAAATGAAACATTTTCTCTAATTAGTTTGTTGAATACGTAATCTAACCTTTAGTATAATAACCTAATGAAGAAATATTAAGGAAGTGAAAATTATGACTAAAGATATGACTAAAGATATGACTAAAGGGAATATACATAAGCATCTTATAAGCTTTTCTATTCCATTAATACTCGGAAATCTGCTCCAACTTACTTATAATGCCGTAGATTCGATCATAGTAGGAAGATTTTCTGGTACAGATGCTTTGGCAGCTGTTGGAACGGCTAATCCTGTAATGAATATTGTAATTTTAGGAATAACAGGTATATGTATTGGAGCATCAGTTCTTATGAGTGAATTTTTTGGAGCTGGGAAATATGAAGAATTAAAAAAAGAGATTTCGACAACTTTAATATTCGGATGTTTTTTTTCTCTAATAATTGTAATATTAGGCTTAATCCTCTCTAAGAATATATTAATCCTCCTTGGAGTTCCAAATGAAATTCTCGAATCTGCAACACTCTATCTAAGAATAATATTTGCCGCAATGCCTTTTACATATCTATATAATGCAGTATCTGCAGCAATGAGAAGTGTTGGGGATTCAAAAACACCAATAAGATTTTTAGCTATAGCATCTATTTTAAATGGATGTCTTGACTTTATTTTTATAGGAGGCTTTAATATGGGAGTACTTGGAGCTGGACTAGCCACAACTATCGCTGAAGCTTGCTCCGCTCTATTTTGTATAATTTACATATATAAAAAAGTACCATTGTTAAGACTATCTAAAAAGGATATAAAATTAGATAAAACGCTTTTAAAACAAACTCTCCAGCATGGATCAATAACAGCTTTGCAGCAATCTTGTCAGCCAATCGGCAAATTGTTAATTCAAGGTGCTATCAATCCATTAGGGGTAGCTACAATAGCAGCCTTTAATGCTGTAAACAGAGTTGATGATTTTGCTTTCACTCCACAACAAAGTATATCTCATGGAATGATGACTTTTGTTGCTCAAAATCGTGGTGCAAATAATAAAAATCGTATTAAAGCTGGATTTAGAGTTGGCTTATTCATAGAGTTTTGCTATTGGATAATAATCTGCTTGGTTGTATTAATTTTTAAGACACCCATAATGAAATTATTTGTCTCTTCTAATGATAATAACATGGTTGACTTAGGTGTGAGTTACTTAGGACTTATGGCATTTTTTTATTTATTTCCTGCATTTACAAATGGTATTCAAGGTTTCTTCAGAGGCATGGGAAACATGAAAATTACATTAATCTCTACACTTATCCAAATATCCTTTAGAGTAATATTCGTTTTTATATTAGTTTCTCATGTAGGGATGATAAGTATGGCCTATGCAAGCCTCATAGGATGGATATTCATGTTAGCTTATGAAGTTCCATATTACTTCATATTTAAAAGGAAGAATCATTTATTAAAAGATTACGACAAAGCTGAGAAGAAATTTCAAGTTTAAAGCTAAAATTTCACCTTAAAAAATCAATTAAAAGAAGGCATTAAAATAGTCTTAGAGATCATTTTAGTGCCTTCTTTTAATTAACTTATATATGAAGTCAAAAGTTATAATTTATACAATCCTATTTGACTTCAAAATTTTTATTTGCTTTTACTATATATCCATTGTCATCTATTTCTGAATATGTTAATACATTTACACATGCAATTGAAACAATACCCTGAGTTTTATCTTTTTCATTTGTTAAAGTATAATAGTTATACCCAGTGTTCTTAATCTTATCATTATAAAAATTTATTAAAGCTTCATCTGTTATTTTATCAGGATTATATGTAACTTCTCCTCTTTTTCCTATTTCTTCTCCTGAATTATTTAGAACTGATCTCTCTTTTATTTCTTTTATATGTATTCCTGCATACTTATTACTATTAATATATTCATTTTTCACCTTCTCTGGAATGCCGCTATATCCAATTATTGAAAATAATACGAAACCAAATATTAATCTACTAACTATTTTTTTCATTTATAATTCCCCCTATATCCTAATAAGATAATTGTATATTGTTTGATGTTTTTGTCAATTATTACTTAGTAGAAATATTGATTACTTATGTTATATAAATAAATATCTATAAAAAAACAAACTATATTATGTATCTATATATACTTTTAAGATTGTTAAATAATTATTTTTTATTATGATAATTTATACATATTCTTCAAATTGAACTTATAATTAGCTAGTTTTTTAACAATATAAAATAAAATTCAGAAAATTCACAACAACCACTTGAATAATTAGTAACATATTGTTATAATACTTAATAAGATAGTGATATAAATATCTATATTTTTTTAAATCTTATTGTTAAATAATTAACGTTAATTATTTAACTTCTTCTACTTCTATGTTAGTAGAAATCATAGTAAAAAATTAAAATCTATAAATATGAGGGGGATAAATACTATGATAGTAAAAAAACCAATTCAATATGCAGTTATAATCGATAGACAAGGAGATTGTGGAGTTTTTGACACCATGGAAGATGCCATTAAATTAGCTCATGTTGCTTGTGAAAAATATAAGCAATACAGTGAACAAAGAAAGAATGAAATAGTAGATTCAGTAATTAAAGAATTAGAATTGCACTTAGAAGAAGTTAGCTTAATGACTTGTAAAGAGAATGGTGCTAGCTCCTACAATAATATTCTTTACAATAATACTAATGCATTAGATAAATGTTTAAATGATAACTATCTTGAATCTAGGTTCTCTATAATTAACGGTGATAATTCTTATACTGTAAATGGCGTTATTGTTGAAGCATCTAATCCTATCGAAACAATAATTAGAAACAGCATTCTGATGCTTAAAGCTGGACATGCAGTTGTATTTTCATCAAATGAAGATGTAAAAGAAGTATTTTCTTATACTATTAAACTTATAAATAGAGCTATAGAGGCAGTAGGTGGCCCAAGAAATCTTGTAGTAACAGTAAAAAAACCTAGCGTTGAAAGCACTGATATCTTGATTTCACACGAAAGAATAACTCTTATTTCTGCAATAGATAATCAAGATACTAGAAAAATAGCTCTTTAGTCAGATGGTATTTAAATTGTTGAAAGGCATACACTTAAATAAATTTAATTCGATCTATAGCTTTGAGTGACTATATGATGGTATATATTCCAAACCACATTCATTTAAATATTTATCACCTCCATTGTATTTTCACTCATTTTGTTTAATTAAAGCACCCCAATTGGGGCTTTTTTATTTTTCTTAATTTATCATCTAATATATCAAAACTGCACCAATATGAAGAGATACCTGATCAATCGTTAATATTTTGCTTAAGTTAAGCACTATGTTTTTAGACTATTTATAATTGAAAATACAGCAATTAAATTATTAACATATAAAAAATAACCACTAACTTATAATAAATTAATGGTTATTTTAATGATATAGACTATTATTTTTTACTAATTAACTATTTTTCATTATTTACCTATAAAAGTTTTTATTCCAACCAAAATAATAAATATTCCAAAAGCTTTTTTCATTATACTTGCTGGAAGAATATTAGCAAGCTGGCCTCCAAATTTTGCACTAATTAGCATAGTAACACAAATAATTATACCAGCAGTTATATTTGTATTACCTTTCTTATAATATTCCATGAATGCAAGTAAGCCAACAGGTGGAAGCATTGCAACAAGAGATGTCCCCTGAGCTGTGAGCTGCGAAAATCCTTTTAAATACATCAATGCAGGAATTATAATTATTCCACCACCAATTCCAAACAAACCACTTAAAATACCTGCTGCGGCCCCTATTGCTATGTAAATTATAATATCTAACATCACATCATCCTCCAATAATATCAAATAAATTCTTACTTTAATTTTAAAATAACATTTATTCATTGTCATTTCATAGAATATATTTACTTTTAATAAATTAATTTATAGCTATTTATAATAGTATATTGCAATCGATTTTCTATATGCTAATATTAGTTAAATACTTAGCTTACCATATCTTTAAATGCACATTTATTATTACAACACATATTCTATTGATTATAATAAAATAAGATTCCTAATTCACTTTTTAGAATTATTTAATTATATAATGTTAGGTTGTTTATAAACACCTAAATTTATTCCTTATTAATAAAAAATTAAAGAATACATTTTCTATTAATAACTGCATTCTTTAATCTCAACTAATCTACTAAGCATATATATCTTTTCAGTATAAATAACGATTTTTCTATTTTTGTATTAAAATTTTATTTGTATTCTTCTAGTGTTTTTATTAAAGTTTGAGTATCAAATGGTTTCTTTATATAACTCTTAGCTCCTAAGGCTAAGCATTCATCTTTGACATCATCATATCCTACTGCAGATATAATAATTACTACTGCTTCAGGATCAATACTCATTATTTGGCTTAAAACATCAATGCCATCTTTTCTAACTTCAGACATATTTAAATCTAAAATTATAATATCAGGACTTTCAATCTTATATGTTTCTATTGCATCATCTTTACCTGATGCTTCTAAGATCATATAAGTTCCCCTTTTTTGAATAATTTTTCGTATAAACATTCGCATATACGATGAATCATCAACTATCAAAATCTTCTTCATATTAAAAACTCCTTCATCCTCATTTTTCAGAATTTGACTGCTATTATTAAATTATATTTTATAAAACAAATCTTTTATTTGTCCAAAAATCTCATTACATTCATCTAACTTTTCTTCTAAAGCTTTTTTATCAAGCATTTTAGCTAATTCGTGAACAGAATTTATTCTTAGTGTTCCAGATGAACCTTTTAACTCATGAGCAAACTTTGCTAGTTTCTTTAAGTCCTTAGTATTAATGGCATCATTAATTCCATTTAACAAATCAGGTAAGCACCTTATGTAGTCTTCAAATATTTCTAATGCATCTTCTATATCAAGACCGGTATCTCTAGAAAATTCATTAATATAGTTATCTATTATTCTTGAATAGTCTATAGTATTATGTTTTTTATCTATGATACTTTCTTCAATCATCTTAAATACAATACCAAAATTAATAGGTTTAGTAATGTAATTATCCATTCCAGATTTAATACACTTTTCCGAATCACCTTCCATTGCATTAGCAGTTACTGCAACAATTTTTGTGTGCTTTCTATTTTCTTCAATTCTTCTTATTTCAGCAGTAGCTTCATATCCATCCATTACTGGCATCTGACAATCCATGAATACAATATCATAATCTTCTTCCGATACTTTTCTTAATGCCTCTTTACCATCTAATGCCACATCGCAAGTAATACCACGAGATTTAAGCATGCTTATAAAAATTTTTCTGTTAACTTCATTATCTTCTGCCAGTAAAATTCTAATTTCTGATAAATTATAAATGTTTTTAACTACATTTTTATTTGAGTCTTCAAAATATTCTTCATCTTCTTTCTTCAATCCTAAATTTACAGCAATACAATCAAGTAAATCATCTCTTTTTAGTGGCTTGGTCAAATAAGACGAAAAGCCATACTCCATTGCTGCCTTAAAGTCCCCTTTATACCTCGACATTAACAGTATTAACTTGATATGTTTGGCTATTGGTATATTTTTTAACGTTCGTGCAAGTTCATAACAATTCATTCCTGGTATCTCGCACTCAATGATTACAATACTTATTTTATTTTTTGTATCATTATTAGAAATAATTGTTGAAATTGCTTCACCAGCACCATCAACCTCAATTATATGTAATCCAGTTCCTTTCAGGTAAGAACTTGTAATCTTTCGACTATTTTCATCATTGTCAACAATCAAAATATTCACGTCATTAACCTTTTCGAAAATAGAGATATGTTCAGAAGCCCTTTTAGATATTTTTAATCTTACACAAAATCTAAAAGTAGATCCTTTATCTAATACACTATCAACGGTTATTTCACCATCCATCATATTAACCAGTTCTCGGCATATAGAAAGTCCAAGTCCAGTTCCTCCATATTTTCTCGTTGTAGATGCATCTGCTTGGTTAAAAGATTTAAAAAGTTTCTGTATATCCTTTCCGCTAATTCCAATTCCAGTATCCCTCACTTCAAATGTAAGAAGTGCGATATCATTTTCTTCCTCAAAATAATCAACCTTAATTGCAATTTCACCCGCATCAGTAAATTTAACACCATTGCTCAAAAGATTAGTTAATATTTGCTTAAGTCTAGACGGATCACCTATAACCTCATCTGGAATAGTTGGATCAATTATTGTATAAAGCTGAATTCCTTTTTCCAAGGTTTTAGGAACAAAAAGTGAAACAGCATCTTCTATAACAGTTCTCAAATTAAAGCTTATTTTTTCTAGTACTAATTTTTTAGCCTCAATTTTTGAAAAGTCCAATATATCATTAATAATATTTAGTAAAATATCTGAAGCAGATTTTGCTTCGCGTACAAATTCTTTTTGTTCCAGAGAGAGATTTGACGATTCCAATAATTCTAAAAATCCAAATATTCCATTCATTGGAGTTCTTATTTCATGTGACATATTTGCAAGAAACTGACTCTTTGCTATATTTGCAGATTCAGCCTCTACTTTTGCTTTATATAATTCAGCTTCTGCAATTCTTTGCTCCGTAATATCCTGTGCTGTACAAACAAGATATTTAATGTTACCTGATTCATCTTTAATAGGTTTACTTTTAACCTGAAGGAGCCTGTCCTCGCCTTTCCAATTCTTAATTTTAAGCTCTTTCTCTGCTAGCCCATCATTCCTAAATAATTCCCAATTATTCTCAGACAACTTATTTGCAGTATTAACATCAAATATGTCATATAGGTCTTTATATTCTAAATCGCTCTTTTTCTTACCAAAGAATTCTGCATGAGCCTCATTAACAGTTGCATATGAAGTAACATTACTTAGTGCCCAAATCTGTGATGCAGCATTATCAAGTAAAATAGTCTGACCATTAAGAAGCGATTCGTATTCTTTTAATTTTGTAATCCTAGCTTTTATGAATTCTAAAAACTTTGAAATATTATTTAATACTTTTATCTGTTCCGATTGCCATATTATTGATTCCGATAAGGTTTCAAATCCTATAAAACCTATTAATTTGTTTTTATCTTTTAATGGAAGTATAAGAGACGATTTTATCCCCTCCATATTAAAAGCTTCTAATTCAAATGTTGCATCAACCGGAAATTCAGTTATATTATTTAAAACAATAAAATCCTTACTTTTAATTTGACGGATTAACCATGGAAAAGCGTAAACTACTTCATCCTCTATAATTTCCCTTTTTGGTTTTATAAACTTTTTATTCCATTGACATTCTATTTTCATAAAAGTAGGGTCTTTAGAAAAATGATATATATATATTCTATCTAAATCAAAAAATTCTCCAATTTCCTCTAATGATTTTCTTAATAACTCATTATAGTTTATAGAATTCACCTCTAAAAATCTCACATGAATACTATTCATTAATTTTAGGAAATCATTAGAATAAATATTTATTTCATCCTTGTTTTGATTCTTCATATTATCCTCCTAAAATTAAATTTCACTAGTCTTCGTAATAAAAAGGGTTAATTCTTTCAGTAGATCGACTTCATAAGGTTCAGATAGTAAACTTCCCGTTTCATCATACAACACCTTTACTACAGGGCGCATTGGCATTGAGTTGTTTTGTTTTACTACTAATCCCTTTTCATTTGAATTTAGAATAACACCACTTCCTGTAGGAAAAGCTGCTATATTCATAGTAAATTTTTTCACTATTTCTTCATCAAAATAAATATTACTCATACCTATTAGATATTCAATTGCTTCATACACAGTTTTTCGTTCATTTTCTTCTCTGCCGGATATCATATTGTCAAACGTATCACAAATCGATACAATTTTCGCCAATTCATTTATTTCGTCTCCTTTTAGCTGCAAAGGATATCCACTTCCATCATTTCTTTCATGATGCATTAAAACAGCCACTTTAACATATGCACTCCAAACATGCTGGTCCCCTAGCAAATCATACCCAATCTTAGGATGCATTAATTCCATATATCTATTGAATTCATTTTCATCTTTAAATTCAGACGAAATTTTTTTATCGTTCATAATTGTTATTTTGCCAATATCATGCAAAAGTGCACCTGCAGCTATATCTTTTAATTTTGACATGCTGTATCCCATATGAGTTCCTATTATTGTAGCTAATACGCATACATTTACAGAATGAGAATATATATTATTATCACTAGCACTTATTTCTGCAACATTTATTAAAACATCTTTATTTGATAGTATATCTTCAATAACTGAGTTGACAGAATTCATAACGCTGTTATTATCAGTTTTTCCTTCACGGCAATATCCGTCTATCATTTTTTTTACTGCATGTTTGCTCATTTGCCGTGTCTTATCAGAAATACTTTCTTCAATATCAAGATTTTTTGATATATCATCATCAATATATACCGAATAAATACCAAGTTCTTTAATTTTTTCGATATAATAAGGTTTCAGCCTAACTCCAACACTAAGTAAAATTCTACCAGATTCATCAAAAATCTGTTTTCCTAGTATTTCATCTCCCTTTAGGCTGGAAACACTAACAACTCTCATATACACCTCCGAATGAAATAATTAAATATAAGTTTGCTTACAACACAACTTCTAAAGAAAGCAAATTCATACTAAAATCTATTTGGATTTTTATTAACTATACTTAAAAGAAAAAACTTTCCCAAATAGGTATTCATATTTAAATATTAGCATAATCTTACACATTTGACTACCTAAAAAATATCGATATTAATCGATTTAATGCCCATGAATACAAACTTCGTACTCGTATATTCAGATCCTCAAAACAAGAACAAAATCCCAGGCGAATGTATCCTCTTTTTTATTCTCCTTACAAACCATAACTTTCTTATAAAACTTTAATTAAGCGCTTTAAAATACTAGCTGAGCATAATACTTCTTAAACATTGATTACAGTGTATAATTCGGGTGTATAAAAATAAAGGATGAAGATTGCATTGCATCCTCATCCTTTAAAAAATCTTATTGTATTTTTCCACCTTCAACTACAAGGCTATCTTCAAATTCAGCACCATATACTGATTTTAATGTTTCATCATAAGCTTTGTGCACAAAGTTCTCTTTCCCTAAACTTTCAAGTTCAGTATTAATCCAATCTCTAAGTTCTGTATTACCTTTAGTAACAGCTGGAGCAATGGTATCTGTACTTCCAAGTGATGGTATACCAACAGAGAATCCAGGATTATCTTTAGCCCAGGCAATAACTTCTGTGTTATCACTTAAAATAGCGTCACCACGTTTATCTTTTAATGCTTGGAATATTTCTGAATATTGTTCATATTTTACAAGTTCAACGTCTGGATGATTTTTAGTCATATAAGTTTCAGCAGTTGTTCCCTTCGCTACAATAACCTTCTTGCCTTTAAGTTGATCTTCTGAAGTAATTTTAGCGCCATCTGGTGAAACTACACCAAGTGATACTTTCATATAAGGATTTGCAAAATCAACTTTTTCTTTTCTCTCATCCGTAACAGTAAAGTTAGCCATTATTATATCAACTTTTTTAGATTCTAAATAAGAAACTCTACTTGCTGCATCAACTAAAACAAATTCAACTTTTGACTCATCTCCAAGTAAATCTTTAGCAAATCTTTTTGCAACATATACATCAAATCCTTGGTTTTTTCCTTCTGAGTCAACATATCCAAATGGAGCTTTATCACTAAATACACCAATCTTTATAGTTCCACGTTTCTTTATATCTTCTAAAGAACTAGATGATGCTTTATTGGAATCACCATTATTAGTTTGTGCCGAATTACCACAGCCAACAAAACTTCCAACTACTACTGTACTTAACAGTAAAGCTGCCACTATTTTTTTTATGCTTTTCATATTTGTCATCCCCTTATTAATAATTAAAATTGAAATATATTTAGAAAGTGCTTAGCACGTTCTGTCTTTGGATTAGTAAAGAATTCGTTTGGATTCGATTCTTCACATATTTTACCCTCATCCATAAATATTATCCTATCTGCCACCGATTGAGCAAATCCCATTTCATGTGTCACAATTACCATAGTCATGCCTTGCTTAGCTAAGCCTAATATAACATCTAGTACCTCCCTTACCATTTCTGGATCAAGAGATGCTGTTACTTCATCAAAAAGTATTATCTCTGGATTCATACATAATGCCCTAACTATAGCTATTCTTTGCTTTTGGCCCCCTGAAAGTTGACGTGGATATGAATCTTTCCTGTCAAGTAATCCAACCTTATTTAAAAGTTGTTCTGCTTGCGCAAGTGCCTCAGATTTATCTCTCTTCTGAACCTTTAAAGGACCTAAAAGTATGTTTTCAATAACCGTCATATGAGGAAATAATTCATAGTTTTGAAAAACCATTCCTATTTTCTCGTGAATCTTTTGCCAATCGGCATTTTTATCTGTAAAACTTTGTTCCTTAAATTTAATATCTCCACCTTGAATTTTTTCTAGTCCATTGAGACATCTCAAAAAAGTACTTTTCCCACAGCCTGAAGGTCCTAAAATAACTAATACTTCTCCTTTATGAAGACTTAAGTCAATACCTTTCAATATTTCTTTTTCATCGTATTTTTTGTGAACATCCTGTATTTCAAGCAAGACAGGATTATTATTCTTATCCATGTATGTTCCTCCTAATTATTCCACTTTGATTCTAGTCTTTTCGATATTTTTGATAGTGGATAACATATTATAAAGTACAAGAAGAATATAAAACCATAAATCCAGAAAGAAGCAGTAGGAAATTGAAATCTTGAACTTTCAATAATCTGCTGACCCATCTTAACTACATCTATAACACCTATTAAAACTACAAGAGAAGTAGTTTTAATCATTCTAGTTGCTAAATTGATGGTTCCAGGTATCATTCTTCTGATAGCTTGAGGCATAAGCACATATCTATATATTTGATAATAATTTAAACCTAAAGCCTTCCCAGATTCAATCTGATGTTTTGGTAATGATTGAAGAGATCCTCTTACTATATCTCCCATTTCTGCTGCACCCCAAAGACTGAATACAATAACAGAAACAACTTCTCCACTAAGGTTTATATTTAATGCTGTAGTAACTCCAAAGTAGAATACAAATAACCAAACCAACGTTGGTATTATTCTAAAAGCTTCTAGATAAACTCTGTTAATAAAAAGTATTGCCTTCGATTTTGTAGTCCTACTCAAACCTATAAGTATTCCTAGTATAGATCCTATAATAATAGATATAAAAGCAATTTCTGCTGTTACAAACAGCCCTTCAAATAAACGCTTAATATTGTTCTCTTGAAAAATAACACTAATTGCCGAATTCTGCATATCGAACCTTCCTTTCTATCCAAGACATTAGAAATGATAAAGGTAGAATCATGATAAGATAAATCAAAACTAGCAATGATAATGATTCAAAAGTTCTATAGTACATTCCTATTAAATCTTTTGTTAAATTTGTGAGATCCATTATTGATATAGCTCCAAGCACAGAAGTTTCTTTCAATAAAAATATGCAATTTGCACTTATTGAAGGCATACTTACCGAAAAAGCTTGTGGAATTATGACATATCTAATAAGTTGGCCTTTCGAAAGACCAATGCTTATGCCAGATTCAATTTGTGTTTTACTTACAGCCTCAACTCCGCTTCTGAAAGCTTCAGCCATATAGCTACCACCAAGAAATGCTAAACCAATTATAGCACAAGTAGCTTCTCCCATTTTAAATCCTAATTTGGGCAAACCAAAATACAGAAAAAATATCTGTACAAGTAGTGGAGTATTTCTTGAAAGCTCAATATAAGCTTGTACGATTTTATCCAAAACTCTTACTTTAAAGTATAATATTATTCCGCATAGTAATCCTATTACCAATGATAAAAGTATTCCTACAATAGCTAACTTTAATGTGAGCCATGCAGCTTTCTCATACAAAGGCAAATTAGTCACTACGAAATTCCAGTCAATATTCATTTAATTATCACCTTTTAATTCTTTTTTTAATTCATACAATTCTTGTAGGAATACTTTTATACTAACAACTATTTACTAGTTTGTCAATCTTATTACTTTATATTATTAATTAGTCAATATATAGTGCATTATTTTTATTTTTTATCTTTATAAAGAACATTTTATTGATAGACCTTCAAAATAATTAAGATATTGTTGATATTTTATCAATAATACTATATTAATTTTCCTCTTTTCAAATAAAAAAAGTGTCCCTATATTTAGAAACACTTCCTTTTAGATATTATAATAATTGAATATTCTCTTTATAAATTTAAGTATCACTGATCTCTAAACAAGCTTGTCTAACTCAATCTGAATTAATTGCTTCCTGGATTTAATTATTAGAATTGCGATTATCAATTATTTTAACACTTATTTAGATTAGTTAAACATTTTCATTTTTCTTTAATTGTCGGATTTTCCAAATACCGTAACCTTAACAGTTTTCCTACCCCAATTATCACATTCGCTATCGCTATCAAAATAAACATCAATAGAATTGCCTTTTATAGCACTTCCACTATCTGCAGCTATTGCATATCCATAACCTTCTATATATAAATATGTTCCAAAAGGAATTACGCTTGGATCCACTGCTACTGTACTTATCCCACTTGCATTTCTCTTTGCTATTTTTCCGCTTGCTGTCACACTTCCTGACTCCGCTGTGTACGCTGTTGTTGAGCAGATTATATCTTTATTTTGTGTCGTAGCTGCTTTAGCTAAATTAGCTGAAAAAGCAGTTCCAATACCTAAATAAATACTCAAAGCTACAGAAAAAACGATTGATTTTTTTGCAACTTTTATCCATTGATAACTTTTTGACATCAAATCTCTCCTTTTCAATTTCCAGAATACGTTTTTTATTATACCATAAATTTCATTAGTTGTTAAGTGTAAACGTATAAATTTTATGTCTTTTTTATTACTTTTTAAATTTTTTATATGATTTTTTATTAAAATTAGTTTTAGTTTTACATAATAATTCTAATATTTTTATTATCTTAAATACATAAGCCC
Organism: Clostridium sp. MF28; assembly: GCF_002969175.1. Classification (NCBI taxonomy): domain Bacteria; kingdom Bacillati; phylum Bacillota; class Clostridia; order Eubacteriales; family Clostridiaceae; genus Clostridium; species Clostridium sp. MF28. Next base: position 166,705 of record NZ_CP014331.1, on the reverse strand, counting down.
AATGATTTATGTATATTTCACAAAATGAAAAAAGGGCTATATTATGTCTCGCCCTTTTTTAGGTATTTTTTATTTTATTAAAAATTTATTAATATTATTATTTAAAATTAGGTTCCACAATAAGTTCGATACGAGCCACAAGATTTTGGAGGCAATTTTTCATATTCAGATTGATTATCCGAATATGCGTAAGGATTAGATAGTACATTTAATAGTTTATTCATAACAGTATAATCGCCTTCTTCAGCAGCCGCCAATGCTTCCTCAACTCTATAATTACGCGGTATTACGTAAGGATTTGAATTTTTCATTAGCATATTAGAAGACTCTTTAGATTCCTGCTGTCTATCTAATCTTGCCTTCCATAATTCATGCCATTGCTCAAATTCTTTAGTCTTAAATAACTCCATATCAGAACATCTATCTAAAGTTAAAGAACTAAATGTATTAGTATAATCTGCTTTATATTTATACATAATACTTAGCAAATTTTCAATAAGTGCTTCATCTTGAGATTCTTTATTGAATATTCCAAGTTTTGATCTCATTCCTCTAATCCAATTATCATGATATAAATCTGCAAACTTTGAAAGTTCATTTTTTGCAATTTCTACTGATTTTTCATAATTATTATGGATTAATGGCAATAAGGTTTCAGCAAATCTAGCTAAATTCCATTCAGCTATAGGTGGTTGATTTCCATATGAATATCTTCCTTCTCTATCAATAGAACTAAATACTGTTTCCGGATCATATGTATCCATAAAAGCACAAGGTCCATAATCTATAGTTTCTCCACTAATAGCCATGTTGTCAGTATTCATAACTCCATGAATAAAACCGACTAATTGCCATTTTGATATCAATGAAGCTTGCCGTTTAATAACTTCTTGGAGTAAAAAAATATAAGGATTCTCTAAGTTATCAATATCAGAAAAATGACGTTTAATAGTATACTCAGCTAGAGCTTTGAGTTCCTCTATAGTTCCCCACTTTGCAGCATACTGAAAGGTAGCGACTCTAATATGGCTTGAAGCTACCCGAGTTAGAATAGCACCTGAGAGCACGTTTTCTCTAATTACAGGTTCTCCAGTTGTCACTACTGCTAGACTCCGAGTTGTTGGAATTCCAAGACCTTGCATTGCTTCACTAATAATATATTCACGCAACATTGGTCCAAGCGCTGCTCTTCCATCACCACCTCTAGAGTATGGTGTCCTGCCTGATCCCTTTAGCTGAATGTCAAATTTTTCACCGCTTGGCGTAATTTGTTCACCAAGTAATATAGCTCTACCATCACCCAACATATTAAAATAGCCAAATTGATGTCCTGCATAAGCTTGTGCAATAGGTAAACTGCCTTCTTCTATTTTATTTCCAGCAAATATTGCTACATTGTCACTATCATAAAGTATTTCTGCCTTCAGCCCTAATGATTCTGCAAGCGGCTGATTAAGAATAACTAATTTAGGCGCCTTTACAGGTGTTGGATTTTGCTTACTAAAAAGTGTTTTTGGCAAATCAGCATAAGTATTATCTAATTTCCATCCAGTTTCTGATTTTATTTTTATATCTTGCATTATATTTCTCCTTTCTTCTTTTGTATTTTATTTCTTTTATTTTATAATTAAAAACGATATATAACCAAAAGTATTTTTCTTAATTTCTATCATATTTACATAATTACAGCCCTTTTTATTATCTGCTTATGTCCAATTATTATACTCTTGTAAATAATCACAGCAATAATACTTTTCACTTTTCAAATAATTGCCGAATACTATTTATTCAATATAAGTTCAACTTCTACTAATTATCCTAATAATTAATATAGACAGTAAATCTAATTTAATAAATTTACTGTCTAACAAAGATTTATATTATCTAAACGTATTTTTCATCATTTTGCATTTCAAATATTTTTATTATCTCTTATATTTATCTTGTTTAAATTGACATTAAGATTGAGATATAAGACTTCCTGTTACAGAGAATGTTCCATATTTTGTATCAACAGATGCTGACAATAGATTACCATTTAAAATACCTTTAGCAGAATATTTTAACTTGGCCAATAGAATTTTTATTTCTCCAGAAAATTCAAAATTGTTTCCATGAATTCTTCCGTTATTGAATTTGCTTTTAAATCCCATTCCATCAATTGCTCCTGTTAAAGATTCACCATTTATTACAAAAGTAATTCTGCCCTGCTGACTACCAAATGGAGCATTTAATACAACATCATATATTTTTGTCAATTTAGCTGCACCCCTTTTTCTTATCTAGATTGTTTATTATATATTAGAATATGATAATTATTCATTAAATTCTTCTATTAAAATAAAAATTTAATTTAATTTCCTAAATTTAAATCACAATATACCAAGGCAGCTAATTCTATAAGCAATTCTTTTATAAAAATATTTTACCAATTCTAAATTTAAATAATATTAATTCCATTTAAAATGCAAAAATCTTGAATTGTTTAGATTTCACACAGCACTTCGCATTATTAATTATTTTAATGCTAATTAAACTCTCATTACTTCAACTACTTTATGAATTCATTATACTTTAAATGAACTCTAAATCCAGTTTCATCAAATTTATATTTAGTGTTTTCAAGGGGTGATTTACCATAAGCCAAATTCATACCGATAGAATAAAGAGCTTCAGCAAGATCGCTAGGTTCTACAACAACAGTTCCCGACATAAAACCTTTTTTTATCAAATCTTTAGCAGTTGGCATGCCGTCAATACCTACAACTGGAATTGTTTTAGATTTACCGCCTTTGTTGTATCCATATTTCTGCAAAGCTTCAACCGCTCCTATTGCCATCGCATCATTATTTGAAACTATTGCTTCAATTTTGTCACCATATTTAAGAAATAATGACTCCACAGCACTTTGGCACAATCTTCCATCCATTCACATGATGGAGACGCAAGTTCCTCTGTTTTTATTCCAGCATCATTAAGCGCTAAAATTGAGTATTTTGTCCTTAACGATGTTAGAGGGCTTCCGATTCTACCTTTTAGCATAATATACTGCAATGCATCATCGTGATTTTTATCTATTATCTGCTTATTGGATCTCCATTCATTAACAAGAATACTCCCTTCCATAGTACCTGATTGTTCAAAATCAGCACCGACAACAACAAAACGTTTATATGGTTTAACAAAGTTTATTATTTCTTGTACTGGATCAGGATTCAAAATTATAGGAATATCTTTTTCCATTATTTTGCGCAAAGTACTTTCTACATCTTTTAAATTGGGAGAGATTATACTTATAATAAAAAGATCAAAGTCTTGCGAAAGAGCTTTCTCTATGCTTTCATTTTGTTTAGCCTGATTGTCTTTAGCATCAAAAAACGTAAACTTGACTTTGTCTTCATTTTCTTTTTCAATACGTTCTAAATTTTCTTTAAGAAGAGAAATATACATAGCGCTAGAGTTATCCGAAAATACTGCTATTTTAATAGGAGTGTTTTTACTTAAATTGGGGATAGCACATACATTTTTTGTTGAAGTATCTAATGATGTAATTATTAATAAAACTAAAATTATAAATGTTATTATTTTTTTTAAGATGCTCATTATAGATCCTCCATTTTTTTCGCCGAGTTATAGTATTTAAATTTATCATGTGTTTTAATATAAAAAATATTCTTAATTTAAAGTAATTAGGTTATAATTATATAAACTTAAAAAGTGCAGTACCAAAACATATTTTTAGTACCGCACTTTTTTCATTCTACAAACTTATAGTTGCCATTTATTACATTTCAGTTCTAGGAATTCCTCTTACAGGTTTATGTCTTTTCCTATTTTTTGCTGGCATAGATGTATTTGTGGTATTTGACGAATCATTTTCATTATTATTTGTAATAAATTTATAGTTTGTCATTTTTTCTCACCTCATTTTTTAGTTTATACCTTTTCTAATTTTTATATTCATGATCAAAAATGAAATACTATCTAAATATTATTAGAAATATATATCAGAAAATTCAACATTAATGGCATTTATTAACCTGTTATCATATCTTTGTGATATTTTACTTTCTTCATTAACTATCTCCTCTTTAATAGGTAAAGTTATAGTAAACTTACTTCCACATCCGACTTCACTCTCAACTTCTATTTCTCCTTCTAATATAATTACTAACATCTTTACAAGAGCTAATCCAATACCACTACCTTCTGCTAACCTCGAAAGATTATTTTCAACTTGTCCAAATCTATGGAATATTACCTTATGTTTCTCTTTTGGTATGCCAACCCCAGTGTCAGTTACAGATATATCTACTGTTTTATCATTGCTATTTTCTTTAAGCTCAACAGTTATTGAGCCTCCTTCAGGTGTAAATTTTATAGCGTTTGATAATAAATTTAAGATTATACGTTCGTATTTTTCATCATCTATTGAAATATTTTTATTATTAACATTAGTTTTAAAATAAAGGTTAATTCTCTTTTGATCCGCATAAACTTTTATTGATTCTGTAATTAATCTTGTTAAAAACACAATATCCAAATATTTCAAATTTAATTTAAACTGATCCGATTTTAATTTTGTAATATCTAACAAATTATTCACAAGTCTCAATTGTCTAAATGTATTGCGTTTTATGCTTCCAATAAGTTTATTCACTGATTCAGGAATTTCACTAATATACACATGTTCAATCAATTGTATAGCTGAATAAATAACATTTATTGGCGTTTTAAATTCATGTGTGATTAAAGTTATAAATTCATCCTTCATTGCTAAATCTTTTTCAAGAAACTCTCTTTGTCTCTTTTCTGATTCATATAATAATTCTTTTTGTTCGGTTATCTTTAGATTTTGCTTTCTTAGCAATAGTTCACGCTCTATTGCATCAACTACAGTAGTTAATGTCATTAAAAAAAATGGATTATGAAGTATAATCGCAGTCATAATACATATACTTCCTAATAAATTACCATCATCTGAATAATGAAATGGAACTCCATAACATGCACTGTCTTGAAAGCATTTATGATAGTGATTGCTTCCTATTAGTTGTATTGGATGGTTTTGCTTAAGTGTTAAACTAACTACATTTGTACCCATTTCCTCTTCTCGAAATTGTATACCCGGCTTAACTCCAAATTTAGACATTGTTTCCCTAATAGATTTATCTCCAAGAACATCTAGCAAATATCCATCTTCATCTGTAATTGTTATCAATACAGGCGTGCCTTCTAATAATTTTATCATCTTATTACTAAAAAATTTGACAACTTCTAGAATTTCGTCATAGGCATCTCTTTTTTGTCCTAATTCCAATTCAGACATAATATTCTTAGGCATTTTAGGATTATTTGAGTCCAACCCTAACCCAAGACATTTCTTTTTTGATTCTATAATATAACTTGCTTCTTGATCGCATTCGCGTTGAAACATATATTGCTACCCCCTGAAAAAGAAAATCAGTAACTCAATATATACTCATTAAAATAAGATTCCTAACTACTTTACTAATTAAAAAAACTTTATGTATTAATAATATCAAATATGTATTAGTGTTATTAACATAGAAACTTATCTTAAATTAAATGGAATTTTGATTTTAACGAAATAAAATTTTATGAGTTACTATGAAATATAGTAAACAAAAAGAAATTAATATACATACATGTATATTAATTCACTTTTTTACACAATTTTCTTATGTAATTATAACACTAACTCTCTTTAACTGGAATAACAATTTTATAAAAATAGGAAAATGGTCAACTTATCCTTTAAAGATTATATCATATATTGTTGAAGAAGCTTATAAAAAGTACAGCACTAAATTTAAATCTAATACTGTACTCAAAATATGATATCAATAATATTTACTACATACTCATTTTCTAATCATGGTAATTTAACTTTAAAATTTTAATTAAAGTTATTAAACTTTACATTCCAAATTTTCAGCTAGTTAATGATAAATTATAATATTTTTTCAGACTCGAATGCTTTCCATGGAATATTAACCTTGCCATCTGAATTTATAATTTCATCAATATGAGTTATCATTGGAAAATCACTAAGTTTAACTACTCCTCTTTCTGCTAGACAACGCACGTATTTTGCAGCACGGGTAGCAATAACTACTGATTCTAATGTAACTCCTTTTAATTGTTCCATAGCTTCCTCAAATGAAAATCCTTGGCCTAATAAGGTTCCTATTCTACGAGTACGTCCACCAAATACAGTTACATATAAGTCGCCACCAAAATATATAATGTTTTCTTCTCCTCCACCGACTATTTCAAGAATACGTTTGGCTTCCTTTATGCTTTGTCCAAAAAGTGCAGCCTGAGAATTATAATGCTCTTTTCCGGAACCATCAGCTCCAATGGCTAACCCAATAGCTAGCGATACGCCTAAAGCATAAGCATTCTTTAGAGCTACTGCACATTCAACACCTACAATATCTGTAGATAAGCTAATATGGTAGTATGATGTTTCAAATAAACTCTTAAACTTTCTAAGTAAATTTATGTCATCTCCGCAAAATACAACTTCAGAATTATCTTTATCTGCAAGTTCATAACTAGTACATGGGCCGCCAACGGCGCTAATAGATAGTTTTTTATTAGAAGGAAGTTTACTTAAAAAGTATTGAGGATAATTTATCATTTTGCCATCCTCTTCGGTAATCATTCCTTTTGTTATTGAAAGAATAGGAATCTCTTCAGGTATAATAGGTAATATATTGTCTGCAAACCAGTCGACACCAAAGCTGCTGACTCCGCAAATAATAAGCTCTGCTCCATCTATTGCTTCATTTACATCTTCAATTTGATAGTATTCAATTCCTGTTTCAGGTAATTGACGTTTTAATGTCGAATGAAAACCTGTAGCCTTTGCTGTATTTATGATTTCTCTATCTAACGGTGTACCCACAAGTCTTATCTTATTATTATTTTCTGTTGCTGGAAAAGTTAGTGCAGATGCCATTTGACCTGCTCCAATAATTGTTATAATGCTCATAATATTGCCTCCTAATTTTGAATATTAACTTCTTTTTAATTTTTCAAAACTCATAGAATACAATTACTTTCCATGAATTTTCAATGCTTTTTTACATACAATGACTAGATAAAATTCTTCTAATCATCAAGGTCTTAAATAAAGCTTTCATAAAACTGCATCAGCTCTTCACCAATATATTTAATTGATGAAAATACATAATCTGCAGTTATGTCAGATTCTCTATACATAGCTTCTGATGTCTCACCACTTAATACAAGAATGCTAGTTATTCCTGCATTCACTCCAGTTTTAATGTCAGTGTAAAGTCTATCTCCTACAATTGCCACTTCTTCTTTTTTAAGCCCATACTTTTCAATAATAGCTTCTACTATATATCCATATGGCTTCCCTATAACCACAGGAGAAATACCTGTGGATGATTCAAACATTCTTATCATAGAGCCAGTATCGGCATATATTTGCTATTTTCAATTGGGCAATTGAAATCTGGATGAGTAGCTATAAATGGTACTCCATCTCTTATATAATCACAAGCTGTCCATATTTTTTCATAAGTTAGTGTAGTGTCAAACCCAAGAACTACATAATCCGGTTTGTCATTTTTGTCCTTAACTAGTATAAAGCCAGCTTTTCCAAATTCTGCCATAAGCGGTTCTGTACCCATGAGATATATCTTGTTACCTATGCAGTTTTTCTTCATATACCATATGGTTGCTTCACCAGATGTGTAAATCTGTTCTTCATCAACATAACAGCCAAGTGCTGAAAGTTTTTGCTTATAAGTCGATTTATTTTTCGAAGAGTTATTTGTTAAGAATATAAATTTCTTTTGTTGACTTTTTAAAATGTCTAGAAAGTCTAGAGCTCCATCAATAATTGTATTTCCAAGATAGAAAGTCCCGTCCATATCTAATAAAAAACATTTAATATCTTTTAACTCATTCATTTTTACCTCCATATTAAAACACATAATTATCTTATATGTTGTTGGATTTAGGAACATGAAAGAAAATAACAAGTCCAAAATGCCATGATTATTTTTCATCAGGCAAGGAAGTAGATTTGTCTCATAGCAAGTCTATTAGGCAATCTGCTGAAGAAGCATGATGGAAAATAGGCTTGGCAGATGAATTTGTTATTTTTTTGATTGTGCCTTATATAATTTATCGGCAATTAAATTAGCAATTTTTCTGTCAATCCAAGATCATCAATTAAATGCACAACGCCATATCTTGTTCTTATGTCCTTTGCAGCAATAAAAGTCTTAATAAATAAATTCTTATCTATTCCAAGCTCTTCAGGATGCCATACACATCCACCGTCCTGTAGTATCTTCTTTACTTTCTCAGAACTTGGAACTATAGTATGTCCAATATCAAGAATTTCTTTCCAGTTTGCTGCTATCTTTTCTGCATTTTCTTGTCTCTTATCAGGATCCAATTCAATTGCATCCTTTTTATAATTAATTACATTAACTGCCACTTTACCAAATACGCTTTCAATATTTTGTCTCCATTTATTCATATCGTAGTATCTGAAGCTTTTCTTAGCCATAACACTTTCTATATCTATATCCTTTAATGCTTCAAATAACATAGCCATTACAACTGTACCTACTCCAACAAAGTTTCCATGTACCCATTTTTCTTCACTATTTCTTGTATGAAACATTATTTCCCAGCCATGAGCAATATGATGCTCCGAACCTGATGCAGGTCTTGAAGAACCTGACATTCCTATAGTTATTCCCGACAATACTAGCGCATCTGTTATATTTTTTACTACTTCATCATTCCTTTCTGGAATCCTTGGTGCAGCAGCAACACACTTATTTACTGTAGATTGAACCATATCTGCAATAGTCTTACAATAATACTCCCCTGTTAAGAGGTTTGTAATTGACCAGTCTGCAAGAGCAGTATATTTACCTAATACGTCCCCAAGTCCTGAACAAAGTAAATACATTGGAGCATTCTTCATAATGTCAATATCCGCGTATATTCCATAAGCATAGGCTGCTTTATGAGATTCTTTGAATCCATCTGTAATTAAAGGCGATACTACAGATGCATATCCATCCATGGATGGTGCAGTACATACTATGGCATAAGGTACATGTGCTCTGTAAGCAACATACCTGCAGATATCATTTATAACGCCTGAGCCTACACCAAGTATAAGTTCTGTATCATCTTCTATTTCTATTAAAACTCTTCCAAGAGCATATACATCAGGCAATAAGTGTTCCTGTGGAAACACATATTTCTTTAATAAAAAATCATTATTTAATGTTTCTTCAACTCTTTTTCCTGCTATATCATATGTGTGGACATCCTGTATAATTAATATTTTTTTATTCCTAAACTCTTTTAGGAATTCTGGAAGCCGTTCTATTATATTGCTTCCTATTTTTACAGAATTAATTTCTACACTGTGCCTTTTTCCACATTCACACTTAAAATCCATTCCAATAAGTTCTTCTACTTTTAAATTTGTTACTTCCACTATAACCATCATCCTTTCCTTGTAAATATCCAATGGCATTAAAGAGTACTAATAAGCACTCTTTAACAAATTAGGTTATTTAATCTTATTTGATGTCTAGCCACTGTAACACTCCCATCTTCTATTAAAGTGAGAGATAACAGTGGCACGACCCTAGATAACTTCAACTAACCTTCAGTGAAGGTTAAAACTCCCTCTGAAGCTAAGTTTCACTTTATAGACTTCCTGTGAATAATTGGAATATCTTAATTACTATCCAGTTTAAGAAATTTCCTCCCATATCTAAACTTGAAATAGTTGATGTTCCTGCCGGCATTGTAAATTGAGCCATTTGAGCCATTTGAGTATGGAATCCCGAAATATTTGTTGCCATTAGTAATCCTAATGCCATAACAATTGTACCTGATATAACTGAGTGAACTATATTACCTTTTGCTGCACCAACTATAAAGGCAACATAAAAACATATTGTAGCTAAATCTCCAAAAGGTAGAACTTGATTTCCAGGTAATATTACTGCTAAGAATAATGTAATAGGAACTAATACAAGTGCTGTTGCAATAACTGCTGGATGTCCAACAGCTACTGCTGCATCCAAACCAATTGTAAGATTTCTATCTTTCCCAAAATTTTTCTTTTGCAAGAATTCTCTAACTGATTCTGAAACAGGAATTAAACCTTCCATAAGTATTCTAACCATTCTAGGCATTAAGAACATGACACCAGCCATTGAAATACCTATCTGCAAGATTTTATCTACACCATAGCCAGCAAGAATTCCAAGTACAATACCAAGAATAAGTCCCATCATCATAGGTTCTCCAAAAACGCCGAATCTTTTTTGAATAGTTTCTGGGTCTGCTTTTAAATTTTTTATGCCTGGAATTCTTTTTACTACACTAACAATAGGAATTCCTATAAGACCACAAGCTGCAGTTGAACCGGTTGGCAATGATACTCCCTCAAGTCCAAAGAATTCTTGAACCATTGGAGCTGTTTTATCTGCAATTTTAATAACAGCAACTTCGTATAAAATACCAGCCAAAATAGCAAGTAACCAGTTACCATTAGTTAATACGTATACACTTGCACCAGCTGCAGTAAAGTGCCAATAATTCCATATATCAATATCAACTACATTTGTTGTCTTTGTAGCTAACATTACTAAATTTACTAGCATAGCTATTGGAATCATTATTGCTGCTATAGGAGATGCCCAGCTTATTGCAGCTGCTGCTGGCCAGCCTACATCTATTATGCTTAGCTGTAATCCATATCTAGTAACCATTTGTTGTGCTGCGCCACCAAGATTTGTTGTAAGCAATCCAACAACCAAATTTATACCAACAAAGCCGATACCAATTGTAATACCTGATCTAAATGCTTTTTTAAATCCTTGTCCAAATATAATACCAATGATAGTAATTGTTAATGGCAGCATAACAGTTGGTCCTAAGTTCAAAATGTATTGCACTACATTTAATAACATTTTCTTTCCCCCTATATTATCAAATTTTATTTACTTTTATAAATTTTCAATTAAGTGTTCATATTATAAATTTATATATACGATTTAGTTTTTGAAGAACAAAATCGCAGGCGACTGTGGAGCCGGAGATTTTTTTACGCATCTGCCTTTTCGAACGCATGTGAGAAAAATCTGGCAGGCGAATATATTTTCTTTTTTATTCTCTTTTAAAAGTCAACCTTCTGAATTAACCTTTCTTATAGGTTATCCACAGATTGTCCATTGATATAATTTACTAGAGAATAAAAAATACTATTAATTAAGATGTGTTGTCCTGAGCTTCAAATACATAATTTTATGTGCTATAATAATTAGTAGTCCAATTAAATTTTTTATATAGGTCCACCTTTAAAGTGGCCTATCTTTTTTTATTTCAAAGCATCTATAATTCCTTGGTCGACTTTTCCTGGATTAATGTTAGTTAGATAGTTCATAGCATTAATTACAGGGAATTTATAATTTCGTGATGAAATTGTAGTTGTTACTAAAAGATCTGCTTGATCTTCATAACCTGCCACCTCTGAAATCTTGCATTGTATAATTCTCGCATTAATCCCATTAGTTTTAATCAAGTCTTCCACCTTTTTACATACAACTGTTGAAGTTGCAATTCCTGTACCACAAGCTACTAATATTAATTTTTGTTTGTCCATTTTTTTGCCTCCTTAAAATAAAATCATATAATTTAAATAATTGCTCATTACTTATTCGCAATTACAATTAAAGCTTGAAACGATATCATACACCTCGTCGCTATTTTTTGCTTGAAGCATATTTTCGAGAATGCTTTCATTCTGGATCAAAAACATTAATTGCTGTAACATTACTATCTGACTATGAGGTTCATTTAAAGCCATAGTAAATACTATATTAACATCTACACTTCCATTTCCATCCATGCTATTAAATTTCACTGGATTTTTTAGTGTTGCAATGGCTATTGCTGGTTTCTTAACATGTATGGCATCTGTATGGGGTATTGCAACATTGTATTTTCCAAGTAATAAACCTGTAGGAAATTTACTTTCTCTATTTACTAACCCATTAAAAAAGGAATCTTCTACAAATCCTGCTTCTAATAATATTGGAGACATCTTCTTAAAGACATCCTCTGCTGATCTAGCTTCAAGATTATTTACTACTAAATCTCTTCTTAAAAATTCTTTAATACTTCTAGTCATTTAACTTCCTCCTTTTTTGTAAGTATTTTATACGTTTTCATCCATGATTACATCTTCATAATATTTACAAAGCAATTATCATGCCAAAACTATGTTGAAAAGGTAATAATATATATTTTAAAACCCAACTTTAAATTTAGCTTCAAGGTTATTTAACGCTAAATTTCTTCTCAAGAGTTTCTAAATGCTTCAAGTCATTAAACTACCTCCTTTTTTGTATAAAATTTCTTTAATATTTCTAGTAGTCATACTTCTTCTTCACTTGATGTTGTTTTTTTATACTTTTTTATATTTGATTACATCTTCACAATATTTCTAAAGCAATCGCCGTGCCAAAACTATGCTGAAAAGGTAATATATATTTAAAAATATAAAGTTACAAGATAAAATTTTCACTTTTTACCTTGTAACTTAAAATAGTTATTAGATTTTTAATAATATGTCTGAAATCTCTTTCGGAGAATTTGATTTTCTTAATTTATTAGCTACTTCTGTCTTTGATAAGGTATCAAATAATTGTCTAACCACTTTTCCATCATTTTCTTTAAGTGCTAACATAATCACAACGTCTACCATACAATTATAATCCCATAAAATAGGATTATTAAGTTTGAAAATAGCTATAGATGATTTTTCAACGAATTCTGATAGGCCATGAGGTATTCCAAATGTTCCTTCAAACAAGGTTCCTCCAAGCATTTCTCGCTTATACACACTCATTGTAAAATTCTCACTAACTCTTCCTTTTGATATAAGAAGACTACACATCTCATCTATTAAATCACTTTTGGTAAAACTATCATTATTAACTTTTATTAATTCCTCATCAATTACATTTATTAAAGGATTAAACTGCTTCTTATTTATTCCAAGGAATTCTTTTAATCTTAATTTACCTGATTCTTTTAAAATATCCTGAAAAGATATAAATGGAATACTTTCTAATTCAGGATCTATAGTTCCGACTATTGCAGCTATATCATGATCTCTACTAATTTTAATTATTTCATTTTGAGCATTATCTTTATTTATAATTCCAACTGATATAATTCTTAAGTTCTTATTTGTATTTCCTAGTACTACATCTTTAAGATACTTTTTTATTTTTAACGCGGTCCCTTCACCTGTTATACATATTGTAATTATAGTTTTAGTATATTTATTCGCCCCTTTAACTTTCCCAACGTAAGCCTTGTCTCCATCAAGAGCTTTAGAAATTTCGTATAAGTTACTATTCTCCATTAATGATCTTCTAACTGCTTCTAATACCATTACAGTATCTACCCTACCAATAACTCGAGTTGGAATTCCTGTTTCTTTTGTTATTATTTCCCCAAATGTAACCAGTGATCCCATATCAACCAATATCAAGCATCCTTTACCTTCATTAACTCTTTTAACCACCTCTATAGCTCTTTCAAGTAAAGTTTGAGGATTTTCATCTAGTGACATTTCAATTCCAACTGCAAGATTTGTACCTAATAGTTTATTTGCTACATCGACCATACCACAAGCAACATGTCCATGGCTTAATACAATAACAGCCACTCTACTTACATTTTTATCCACCTCGGAAAACGTTTTTAGGTACACGGCAATAAAGCCTATTTCGTCTTCTGGAAGTTCAATATCTAAGCTATTATTTATTTCTTTAGTTAATATTTTTGCAATTCTGTATTCATTGTAATATTCCTTCTTTATATAATCTGATTCAGGATTCCTTACTATTCTTCCCTGTTTTAGTCGTTCATAAGTTGAATTCAAATGCATTGCTACACAATAATAAAAATTTTCCTGGATATTTTCCATATATTGTTTTGCAATATCAGTTACTTTTTCAACCACATTTAATATTTTTTCATCTATTATATTTTTTAGTTCTTCCTTTGGAAAAAACATATTTGATTCTATATTTTTTGCAAACTTACTTAAATTGAATTCCACCTTGCTCCACAATATTTTATTAATTTCATCTTTACTTAACCCCTGCTTTTCAAGTTTATAATACTTTTCCTCTATATTACTATATATTCCATCGGGTAACATATATCTATCATCTTTGGATTTCTGTGTCACAACATCATTAGGATTAACAACCAAATCTTCATTAAAAATATCTTCCGACACTAGTTCTCTATCCTTAACACTTAATATTTCTAGAGGAACATGCTTAGGCAAATCTTTTATATCAATAGCAACTTCATTTGAATTATTACTTAAGGAATTACAAAAACCTCTTGCACATGCAACTTGTATATCACTTCGCAGCTGTCCTATGTTCCCTGGACAATTATATAATAGTAACGATCTGATGACTTCATATCGTATGGTAATTTCCTTTCCGACTCTAGCTGATTCTTGTGAAAAAAAACTTTTAATCAAAACATATTTTTCATTAACGGGCCTGTTGTTAATAGACGGAAGTTCAATTATCATTGGAATTCTTCTTCTGAATGTTAGCAGCAAAGATGATTTTGGATCTTCTGTTGTTGCTGCAATTATCATTACATTTGCTGTCCTACTATTTTCAGTTTCACCAAGCCTTCTATACTTTCCTTTATCCAACAGATAAAACAATATTTCCTGACCTTCGCTTGGTAATCTATGGACTTCATCTAAGAATAGTATCCCATTGTTTGCTTTCTCCACTAGTCCAACTTTATCCGTGATGGCGCCAGTAAAAGCACCTTTACTGTAACCAAACAATTGAGAAAGAAGTAATTGTGGATTATCTACATAATCAGCACAGTTAAAAAGTACAAATGGTGCATTCTTATCAAAATGCGAAGAACTAATAGCAAAATTATACATAGCCTCTGCAAAAAAACTTTTTCCAACACCAGAAGCTCCAAGCAAAAGAGTATGGAGCCCATGAGGTGGATATAACACTGCTGCTTCTGCTTGACTAATTGCATTTTTTAACGAGCCGTGATATCCTATAATATTTCTTAAATAATTAGTGTTACTTTTATCGCCCTTATTTGAATTATCTATATTGGAGCTATTATTAATTTCAGTCCCATCTTTATCAACTACTGATTTAACTGTTATAAAATTTTTCGGTTGATTTTTATTTAAATTTGATTTTTCAGCAGCATTCTGCGGAAAAACTTCTGAAATTATACTTTTTTTAATCTGCGATACTGAATATCTAGAAATATCATATCCAAGAATAGATAGTCTTTTGCATAACTGCCTATCTGAAATATCTTTATCTTCAATAATTATTTCCTTTATATCACTATATAGAATTGCTTCTTTTCTTTGGCGAGAATTATTTATATTTTTTTCTGTTCTAAATTGAGTTATATATTCTCTAGTCGTATTTACTAATTTAGCAATATCACTGTCGGTTAATGGCTTTCTTTTATCCTCATTTTCAATTAAATCTAGTATTTTATTTTCCAGCAAAATTCTCCCCCCAGTATTAGTGTAATTATATATGTTACAAAAATAATTCTTCATCATAATTCTAAAAATATTTCAAGAATTTTAGCCATAATTGTGAATTGTGCATTGCAACATATATATTATTTAAAACTCTATGAATAATCGTTAGTAACAATTATATTATAAATCATTTTACTACTTTTTCCATATATTTAGGTTCACTTATTTTGCCATAATACATTAAATTTACAAAAATATTCCGACTTAAATGCAGTATTGTTAAAAAAGCTCTGCTTTTTGTATAGTTATTTATAATACTAAACTACTCTAGTACCATGTATTTCAACTGCACCTGTATATTCCAAGAGAAAATCTCTATTTTCCTTATTAACGCCTTTTCCTGGCATTATTGAAATTCTACCGTCTGCATATTTAACTAAATCTTTTAAACACTCTTTTCCAGCCATAGCGTTTTCACATCCGCCCTTAGTAAGTATTCTATCTATTCCTAATTTAATTATTTCATCTACGGCTATCTTTTTATCCTCAACTTCGTCAAATGCCATATGAAAAGTTATTGTCATAGGCTTTGCCAAATTAACTAACTCCTCTATTATTTCTTTATCTACCTTAGAATCTTTTACAGAACCAATTACCACACCTTGAACTCCAAGTTCTTTGCACATCTTCACATCGTATTTCATTATTTCTAGTTCTTCTTTTGTGTAAGTGAAATTTCCACCGCGTGGCCTTATAATAACCATAACTGGTATATCTATATCCTCAACAATTTTTCTTATTGTTCCGTAACTTGGAGTTGTTCCTCCCTCCATCAAATTATCACAAAGTTCTAGTCTATTAGCTCCTCTTTCGGCAGCTAAAATCGCCTCATTATAATTCCCCACACATGCTTCAAATATTTTCATAACTTGCCTCCTATTTTCTTACTCGAGTTTTTTATAAACTTATAAATTAATCCCTATGTATAACCATAATTAACTAATAAATTAATTTTTTATTCTACTAGTCTATACGTAGAACTTGTCTATATTTTAACATTTCTCGGTCACTCAAATAAATACATATATAAATTCCTAAAAAAATATTTATAATAAATTTTTATCTAACTTATGAAAACATTTAAATTGGCCTTACCAATTATAGAAATGTATGTTATAATTTGAGTGTAAATACAATTATTTTTATTTAGGGAGGTTATTTTATGGCTTCGATCGAGATTCCATACTCAACAAAATCTTTAAAAATAAACATTGATGATAAAAATCTAAAGGGCATTTTAGTTTCCAAGGCAAATACCTATAAAGCTGATATTTCACAAAATGATATAGTGAATAAGGCTCTTGATAATTGCATAGGTAGTAAATCTTTAGAGGAATTAGTAATTGGTAAAAATAATATGGTTATTATAACTAGTGATCATACACGACCTGTTCCTAGTAAAATTACCATGCCAATTTTATTACAAAGAATAAGAAACGTTAATCCCAATATAAACATAAAAATTCTTATAGCCACAGGCTTTCATAGACCAACAACTAGAGAAGAAATGATAAATAAATTCGGACAAACCATCGTTGATAACGAGGAGATTATAAACCATATTTCAACAGATGAAAATAGTTTAATAAATGTGGGAACATTACCTTCTGGTGGTGAGTTATTCCTAAACAAATTAGCGATGGAAACCGAGCTCCTAATAGCAGAAGGTTTTATAGAACCACATTTTTTTGCTGGATTTTCTGGTGGAAGAAAAAGCATATTACCTGGAATAGCTTCAGCAAAAACCATAATGGCAAATCACTGTTCTGAATTTATTAACAGCAATCATGCAAGGACTGGAATTATAAAAGATAATCCTATACACAAAGATATGCTCTATGCTGCTGAAAAAGCAAATCTTGCATTTATACTAAATGTAGTTATAGATGAAGATAAGAATATTATAAATGCTTTTGCTGGTGATAGTAAACTTGCTCACGAAGAAGGTTGCAAATTTGTTATGGAACTTTCCAGTGTAAAAAGTATACAAGCTGACATTGCAATTTCAAGCAATGGTGGATATCCACTAGATCAAAATATATACCAAGCTGTAAAGGGTATGACAGCTGCAGAAGCTACATGCAGGAAAGATGGAGTAATTATTATGATAGCCGCTTGTAACGATGGACATGGTGGTCAATCTTTTTATGAAACTATAGCAAATTCAAAATCTCCTGAAGAACTTCTTGAACAAATATTAAAAGTTCCTAGAAATGAAACAATTCCTGATCAATGGGAGATTCAAATTTTAACACGAATTCTATGTAATTACACTGTAATCGTTGTTACAGATATGTGTGATCCGAATATGATTAAGAGCATGCATATGAAACATGCTTATACTTTTGACGAAGCATTAAACATTGCATATGACATAAAAGGTAAAGATGCTGATGTTGTAGTTATTCCAAATGGTGTAGGTGTGGTTGTCAAATAATAATCAATAACTTATAACAATATTAAAAAGCTGGTATTTTTTAAACAAAAGTACCAGCTTTTAAAATATTACTTCGAAGCATTTTTGCTAACAATCTCAGATATAAATATCATAAAAAAAGTTTTACTATTTATGATTCACTAATGTTACGTATATATGTATCATATGGAAATGGTATTATGATTTCTCCGTCAACAACTTTGTAATCGGTATTTTCTGTTGGGCTTAAATTTTTAATTAAATTCATTCCAACTTTATATAAAACTTCAGCTTCAATCATTGGATCTTGAATAACAGTTCCAGTCATGATTCCTTTATCAATTAAATCTTTTGCTTCTTGTAAGCCATCAATTCCAACAACGGCTATATTTTTTGACTTATTATCCTTGTTATAACCATATTTTTGCAATGCCTCAATAGCTCCTATTGCCATAGCATCATTGTTTGAAATTATTGCTTCAATTCTCCCATTATATTTAAGGAACAAATTATCAATGGAACTTTTAGCTAGATCCTTAGACCAATTAGCATTTACTCTGGCAAGTTCTTGTGTCTTTATTCCAGAATCATTAAGTGTTGATATTGCATATTTACTTCTATCAATGGGCTGTGGGTCATCAGATGGACCTTGCAACAAAACATACTGTAATATATTATCACCATTTACATCTAAACTACTTTTATTTTTATTCCAAAAATCAGCAATGATTTTACCTTGAGCAATGCCAGCTTTTTTCGAATCAGGAGTTACAAAAACAACTTTCTCATATAATTTAGAAGCTCTTGATGCTACTTCAGGTATAATATTCATTAGTATTAAAGGCTTATTCTTTTGCTTAATCTTGTTAATGGCACCTTCTACAACATTTTCTCTTCTGTCTGGTAAATATAATATAAATAAATCATATTTTGTTTGTAAAGCAGCATCTAATATTTCATCTTGTATTGCTATATTGTTCTTCGGATTTAAAAAAGTAAATTTCACTCTATTTTGATTCTCATTTTCTATATTTTTTAAGCTTTCAATAACTTTCATAGTAAATGGATCATCAGTTACGAAAAATATTACTGCTATATTAGACACTCTACTAGTGTTAAGATCCAAACTTGCTATTGTTTTAACTTGAGTTATAGATATCAATAAAAAAATAGTTAAAGTTAGCAATATTATCGCAATTCTTTTATTTAATATTTTCATTATAATGCCTCCCATTAGATATAAATACTCAAAATTATATATCTACTCTTGATTAGGTTGCATATAAATATAAAATTTATTCAAAATTAGTCATTTAGAAATAAAAGGATTCTAAAAATATTGCAAAAATTTTAGCCGTAATTGTGACTTGTGAAATGTGCATTGTGAATTTCAATATATATATAGCCATATCCTATAATGAATGATGCTAACAAAAGAATTCATTAATAAAATATGGCCAAAACTTTTAGATAATATTATTTATACATATACTCTCTAGTCCAATGTAAATTATTATTTACTCCTTTGCCAAATAGAAATTGGTGTATATGAACATTTCCACTATTAAAAGATGCTGCACAGGCATTTAAATATAATCTCCACATTCTTATAAATGTTTCATCCTTAGTCTTTCTTATTTCAGGCAAAGCATTTTCAAAATTACTTGCCCAATGTTCTAGTTTTTTTCATAATGAAATCTAAGATTTTCTACATCACTTACATTGAAATGTTTATCTGAAATTGAGCAGATCAATTCTGAAACAGATAGAACATATCCATCTGAAAAAATATACTTATCTATCCATAAACTAGATTTTAAAAGAGATCCTTGGTTTTAACAAATATATTTTTATATCTTTCTTTATTTATTGAATCTTTCTTAAACTCAATTGCTGTCTGCGGACATAAGTGGATGCACGCCAGACATTGCTCACATCGATGTTCCCATGAAGGTTTTGCTTCTATAATTTCTATATTTTCAGCTGGACATACATTAGAACAAATTCCGCAGCCTATACATTTCTCGCTAACCCAGAAATTTTCATCAATGTTATTTGGGTTAAAATCTTCATACATCTTTTCTTCTTTATATCTGTTTTTTATGACAGGGATATTATTTTCATAATTATTATTAATCATTCTTGCAATATTAATTGTTATCCTTGATTGATTATTCATTCGATTAATGAAATCTTCTTTAGGATGAGGATAATACATAAACCACATATTTCCAGGCATCTCAACACTAAAATTTGCAGAAAGTGATTTTCCTTTACTTCTTAACAGGATATCAATTTGCTCAAAGGTTAATGCAGCATAACTCCCAAAATTAGCTACTGCAAAAAAGTATTTGCCTAAATTAACATCTAAGTTTTTTATAAAATTTGCAACCATTTTAGGAAGCCCTCTATAGTAAACAGGAAAAACAAATCCTATTCTTTCAGAAGTCACTTCATTTATATTCATATTACGTTTGCATATGCGTATCAATCGACAATTGGTGATATTTTCACATAAATCTTTAGCTATCTTCAGTGAATTTCCTGTACCAGTAAAATAATAAATAGTTGTCTCCATTTAAAATCTCCTTAATAAATATTCTATAACTTGAATTTTACAACTCAAATATACATCTTATACAAATTAAGAAGCTATCCATTTTTAGCATGCGGATAGCTCTTATATCTATATTATCTTTTAGTAAAATACTTCTAATTTTTATGATTTCATAGTTTCAGTTTCCTTTTTAATAAATCTATGCTCAAACTCCAATGCTTCCATTGGTTTTCCTATTAAGTAACCTTGAATATAATCACAGTTAAGTTCATTTAGAATCCTAAATTGTTCTTGAGTTTCAATTCCTTCTGCAATAATCTTAAGATTCAGACTATGCCCTAAAGTTATTATTGATCTAACAATCATTACACTTTTATAATCCTTTTCCAAGTTCCATACAAGTGACTTGTCAATTTTTATCATATCAATAGGTAATCTATTGACATAGCTAAGGGATGAGTAGCCTGTACCAAAGTCATCTAAAGATACTCTAACTCCTATTTTTCTTAACTTTTCTAGTATTCCTATGATTGTACCAGAATCCTCCATAGCCTCATCTTCAGTAATCTCCATATTTAAACATCTTGCCGGAAACGAATAATGATTTAATATATTTTCAACCATTGGTATGAACTCAGATTGCTTTAATTGCGAATAAGAAACATTAACTGAAATACTAAATTCACTTCCTCCGAGCTCATGCCATATTTCACATTGCTTACAGGCATTTTCTAATACCCAATTATCAATTGATATTATTTCACCCACACTTTTTGCAATTGGAATAAACTCTATAGGAGAAATAATTTTATCAGCTTGTTTCCATCTAATTAGAGCTTCTGAATATAGCACTTTCATTGATCTTAAACTTATAATTGGTTGATAGTAAATTACAAATTCATTATTTTCCATGGCTTTATTTAATTTCTCTTTGATATTCATTTTATTAAGAAATTCATCATTTATTTTCGATGAATACAAGGCATAATCATACCCACCTTTTTTCTTAACTTCATACATGGCTACATCTGCTTTTCTAATCAATGTATCTGCATCTTTACCATGTTCAGGAAATATACTTATGCCAATACTGGCTCCAACACATAAATCTTCCTCATTATAAATAAAAGGAATTTTCAATGCTTTTTGAATTCTTTCAGCAATTTCCTTAACATAAGTAGTAGATTTTATATCAGTTGTTATAATTACAAATTCATCTCCACCAATTCTGCTTATTATATCAACATTACTTATTATACCTTTTAATGTGTCCGCAACATTTTTGAGAACTTTGTCACCAACTTGATGTCCATAATTATCATTTATACTTTTAAATCCATCTAAATCTATGAAAAGTATTGCGAAACTATTATTTTTAATTTCTAAAAGCATATTAAGGTTTTCTAGCATCATTTTTCTATTAGGAAGTTCTGTAAGAGGATCATAATAGACAAAATGACGAAGTTTCTCCTCAGCTCTTATTTTATCTTGAATTTGATTTTTAAGCATCATATTAGCTTCTTCTAATTTTAAAGTACAGTTCTTTTCCATTTCTAATATTTTTTTTCTTTCCGAAATATCATGTAGTAATATTAATATTCCTAATATATCGCTATATTCATCATATATAATTGTACCTGACAATTCACATGTAATGTTATTTCCATATTTCGTTTCCAAGTTAACTTCTATATTTTTTGCACAAGAATTTTTCGTTATACTACTTAAGTCAAAATCAACATTATCCAGTAATTCACTAAATATTTTTCCTTCTACTTCTTCAATTTTATAATTAGTTACACTTAATGATGCATCATTACAATTTTTAATAATGAAGTTCTCATTTAAAATAAAAATCGGCTCATTTACAGTGTTAAAAATATATTCTGATATATACTTCGGAGTCGTCAACATCAATCTATGCTTGTTTATTGCATAATAAATACCACCTAAAGCTATAGTTCCCGTTAATACTGCTGATGGAAAAATAGTTACTCCTAGTAAAGGCAAAATAAAATCTGTAATTATTCCTATAATGATACTTACTGTACAAGTTATTAAAATAATTTTGTTTTGCTTTTTTACTCTATTCTTCTTAGAATATTTTCCTCTTAAATACAATACTATAACACCTGCAAAATCTATTACTATCGCCCATATTATATATAGAATTTGTGGAAACAACTCTGGAGCCACATCAATCCAGCCATAATATTCCTTAGTCATTGCTGAATAAGGTTCTACTATAATGTTTCCAATAAATAACAGTGTAGTTGGAACATATGCTAAAAATTTTATTATTGAAATATACTCAAAATCGTCCTCATTATTCAGTAAATATGCAAAGTATAGCCAAAGTCCATTAAAAAAGCAATACCCTAGAACCGAAGAATTTCTCCAAAAAAATGCTGTATTGATATTATCAGATGTTAACATCATTGCATATCCGCCTGACCAAAGTCCAAAGCAAATACATATATATATAAATATCTGATTTGTTTTTGATTTTTTATCCATTCTATAACCGTATATTCCTAAAAATAAATAAAAAATACAACATGAAAATAATAATATAAATAACGCAGTCTTAATAATATCACCTCCAGTATGAGACACAAAAAAGCTCAGATTTACATAACTAATAATCTATACTAGATTTTAACTCTTTAAAACATTTATTTTTATCTTAATGACTTCATACTATATATCTTTAGGCATGTTTTATCGTGATATATACTATATTTAACTGTAAAATAATAACAACTAAAGATATAAAATAATTATATCATATTTTTTTAATATAAGCTTTTGATTGATTAATTTTAAATAATTTAGACAACTTAATAATCTACAGTTTTTTAAATAATATGAACTACATTTTATACTATTCTGAGCTTAAAATTAGTTTAACATATATTAATTATTGTTTCTGTACATACACGATTTTGACGAAAGAATAAATAAAGGCGGATTAAGTATTTCTACCTAATCCACCTTTATAAATATTTTTTGTTAACAACTTTAGATATTTTCTTTATGCAAAATATCTATCTAAAAGTCCTTTGAAAGCTTTTCCATGTCTAGCTTCATCCTTACACATTTCATGAACTGTATCATGTATTGCATCTAAGTTTAATTTCTTAGCAAGTGTTGCTAAATCCTTCTTACCTTGACATGCACCATGTTCTGCATCGACTCTAGCTTGTAAATTAGCTTTTGTATCTGCCACTACTACTTCTCCAAGTAATTCAGCAAATTTAGCAGCATGTTCTGCTTCTTCAAATGCGATTCTCTTATATGCTTCTGCAACTTCTGGATACCCTTCTCTATCAGCTTGTCTTGACATAGCTAAGTACATTCCAACTTCTGTGCATTCTCCAATAAAGTTCGCCTGTAATCCATCGATCACTTCTTTCTCAACGCCTTTAGCAACTCCAATTACATGTTCATCAGCAAAAGCTAAGTCACCACTTTGTTCTATGAACTTTTCTGATCCTACACCACATACTGGACATTTTTCTGGTGCTGCTTCTCCTTCATGAATATAACCACACACTGTACAAACAAATTTTTTCATAAATTCTCTCTCCTCGCTATCATTTCAATAAATATTTATTAGGCTAATTACCTTATTATATATATTTCAACATCTATATCCTTTTTTCCTTCTATTCTTTCGCACTTTCATAACCTTTATTTCTACATTTTTATACACAATATGCATATTTCTATCTTTTTCCTCTATAAAGAATTGGAGTCGATCCCAAAGAATATCCTTCATTATATAGTTTGTTTTCTAACTTAATTAGTTCTTCAGCCAAAATTGTATTTGATCTTAGATCTGTTGGTTCTTTCACTATATCAAGTTCTATACCTTTATATTTTCTATAGTAACTATAATTTTTCCATAACCATGCCTTTATTCTACTTAAAGTTGATGGCTTTCTAATAATATTAAGGATCATTTGTCTGCATTCTTCAATATCTTCTTTTTGAGTATCGTTTAAATTTGATAACTTGTTTCCTAAACTTCTAGCCGCCTTCTCATCTAGTTCTTGACATAAAAATTTGAGAGCATGCCATACATTATAAAGTTGATTTTTATTCTCTATTTCTACTTCTCTTGCCCAAACAAAAGCGTTTAATCTTCTTATATCCCACCTTTTTATTGGGCTTTCTAAATCATCTGCACATACTAAAAAGAATCCTTCTTTAAGTAACATCGCTCCTAATACTCCAGGTGGGTTTCCAAGTCTTTTGTCCTTAAACCCATTAAGCATTTTTATATAAAACACTCTCATACTCTTTATTTTTATCAAATTCCTTTTTTGCAAAAACACATACTGGCATTATCTTCTTATTTTCTTCTATCGCAAAATCTACAACTTTCCTTATTAAAAGTTTTCCTGCTCCTTTGCCCTTCAACTTTTCGCCTACAAAAGTATGCTCAATTTTTATTACATCCTTACTAGTATCACTTAATATTACTTCTGCTAAAGTATTTTCTTCCGTTTCTCCAATATAGAATTTATTCAATCCTTTTTTAATATCAAACATAATACATAACACCATCCTCTCCATAATTTTATTCATTTTACAAAAACCCTTTATTAATTCCTTATATATCCACAGAACTATTATATCATAGTCACATAATATTTTAATGTCAAATTTTTATGCTTTTTTTAATTTAATTCACTATCTATTTTCTCAAAAAATAAGGGTTCATCTTTGATAAACCCTTATTTCTCGTACTATATTTAAAATAATATTAATATATTTATCTAAAAGAAAAAGTATGCAAAATTGCATTCATAAGTTATTTGTATAACTAAAATTCTTTAAAACAGTTGAATCACATTTCCATTGCGTCCACAGCACTTCTTGTACTTCTTTCCACTTTGACATGGGCATGGATCATTTCTTCCAATCTCTTTTTTGCTTTCAATTGTTTTGTTATTTCCTTCTTTTTCATTTATAGTTGCACCTTTATATTTCCATAATGGTATATTCTTAATAAATTTATTAACAATATTAAATACTCTGATTTCATCTTCCTTGTCAAGTTTTGCATCTATTCCATTTATTATGTCTTCAAGTATTTCTTCAGAATTTCTATATTGTATATCCAAAGCCAACATGTTCATAGTTCCAGCAGCATCATTTTTATCAACTAAAAACATAGATGAAAATTCTTTTGAAAACTTCCTCCCAATACTACTTCTTTCCAAATAATCTTCGTTAGACATAGAAATTAGATCATCTTTACTAATCATAGAATAATCCAAATTATTGTCTATATCATTTAATATTTCTTCATAATCCTCTATTTCCACATTAACAAATATAATTTTTCCGTCATCGTCAATTGTACCATAATATTCATTATTATAATAAAAAGATCCTTCTTCTAATATAGATAACAATATTTGCTCTTCTACATTGTCATATCTTTTCATTAATCCTTTAACATCTTCAAAACAAAGAACACCATATAACTTAATCATACCTCTAAAGATATTCATGATTTCACTATTTTTCTTCATTAACTTTCTAAACTCTAGGGTATCACATTGCTTAACAACGGCCTGCATTAGTTCAGGCATTAATAAGATTGGTTTTCTATCTTTTAAGCACGGAAATACCATCCCTTGATTCATAAAAAAAGCATGTTTATCCGCATAATTTTCTGCTTCATTATCAGAAACTGAAATTATTCCATTATTCTTAATGTATTTTAATAATATTTTATACATATCATCATTAATCACATTCATTTTATTTCTGATATTTTTTTCATATTCATCAATATATTTTTCAATCACCTGATTTTTATTCAAATTATATGATAATTTAAGACCAATGTTCTCTGCTAGGCTACAAATTTCTTTTTTAGGATATGGCTTGATCAATTCTTCTAGGTCAAAAGAATATGTATCCTTGAAAAACGTATGTATAAAACTATTTGTAAATTTATTATAATGTTTTAAAAAATCATTCTCTATCATTTGTTCAGAATCGTCAAAATCTGAAAAAGCATCATTGTTATGTATCGGCTTTTTATTACTAACTTTGTATTTATTGTTATTTCCAGGCAAGTATTCTTTTTCCGAATTTTTATTTCCTATATACCCGCAAGCCCCATCTCTTGGAGAATTATTAAGTTTACCTTCTTCTGGATTATTTCTAGCAATAACTTCCATTTGGCTAAATTCGCTTGGAACTTGTATTATATCTACAACTTCTAAAGTCAAATAAGTAGTTGAACCAAAATCATATTCATATTCGAACTTTTTATTAACATTTAATACATCTTTTAAATAAAAATTCATCTCATATTGTTCATCACTATTATCATGATATATTTCTTCATCAATATAAAACGCACTTAAATGTCCACAACATTCTACCCATATATCTCTTATAAATTTGTCCAAATGCTGAAGTTGCAACTTTGCATCTATCGAAACATAAATACAATATAAACTAGGATTATACTTATCTTTCATGGATATTATGAATTGCTCTCTTACCCCTTTAGTATAATTCATCTTTTCTTCAATTGATTTTTTCATTACTGAACAACTCTTTGCATGTCTTTTAATTGTTCTTTCAGTTAATTCTTTATTACAATAATAACATCTACCTTGCACGACTAAATCTCCTCTTAAATAATATAATTACTATATAAAATTCCAACATGCACAATTATATACTAACATTATGTTTGTCTGCAAATTTTTTATAAAATTTCTATATTTACAATTCTATTAAGGGTATTAGATAAGTAGATCTTATAGCTTATAATATTTATAGCGTATTAACTTCTTGCAACTATTAGTAACTGGTTGAATTTTTATTAGCTATATCTTTGGCATACATGTCGCAGAGAGAATTCTCAAAATGGTTAGAATGTGCTTTTACCCACTGAAATTCAATATATTTTCCATTACAAGCTTTATCAAAATCAAGCCACTTTTCTATATTCTTAGCTGGTTCTCCATTAATAGTTTTAAAGTCATTCAATTTCCATATAGGTAACCATTCTGTGAGTCCTTTTCTAACATACTGGCTATCAGTTATTATTCTTATTTTTTCAACATCTTTTAATAATTCAAGTGCTTTTATGGCTGCTTCAAGTTCAGCTTGGCTGCTTCCTATGTCTTTCACTTTTTCTGTATATAAATTATAATTTTCTTTCAAATCTTCTATTATAAAAGCAAATCCACCATGATTTTTCTTCTCAAAATAACTGGCATCTGTGTAGATTTTATAGATTTTCTCTTCAGCCTTACTTTCCTCTATTGCATAACTATCATAATTACTATTTCGTTTATCTAAAACTAAGATTTTACTTCTATCATTAAAAGCAGCTACATCTTTATCTTCTCTTATGACTACTTTTACATTAAACCCTACATAGTATGTATCTGGTCGCTTATTATGAAGCATTTTTCTAAATTGGTATTCCTGTCCTTTAAAGAAATCACTTAGGTTGTTATTATCTATAAAATGTAATTCTTTTTTTAAAGGATTAAATTCTACTAAGGAGTTCTCAGTACCATTACTGACTTTAATTTTATAGTTATTATTTTCTTCATCTATTATTTCTAGTGTAAAAAGTATCATTTTCATAAAAATTACTCCTTAAAACAAATATCTCATTATAAATATATTTATGTCACAATTAAGTTTCTACATCTATCCTTAATTGAGTGTCTGACTTACTAAAGCTTTAAGTATAGATTTATTGTTGAAACATATATTTTATCATAAGTATAGTAAATTCAAATTTATTAGTTATTTTAGTAATAACTACTTTATATTTTTCTTTTATATCATAAAACTTACCACTGTATAAATCATTATAACAAAATTAAAGCTGAAATTTTATATATTACCTAAAATTTCAGCTAATAATTATTAATTTAATCTAATAATTTACGTAGAATTTAAACTTTTGCTAACGGAAGTGAAATTGTCACTGTTGTTCCCTTCCCATATTCACTATCAATTTTAAGAATGCCATTATGCATATCTACAATATTGCTAGAAATAACCAATCCAAGTCCTGCGCCAATAGATTTAGGATCAATTTTATAGAATGACTCCATAACATGATTTATATCCTCTTTTTTAATTCCAATACCTGTATCGCTAATTTTAATTAAAATGTACTCTTCACTAACTGATTGAATAACATAGATTTTACGATTTTTATATGAGAACTTAATTGCGTTATCTAATACATTTAGTATAACTTGCCTCAATCTATCACCATCTGCTGTAATAATTGCTGGGTGCGTTTCAGCCACTAATTTAATTTCCTTTTTTTCTGCTTTCTTTTGAAGCTGGAAGGTTACTTCACGAATAATTTTGTCTATCTTGATATCAGATAAGATTAGTTTAATTCGATCTGACTGATATCTTGAAAAATCTAAAAGATTCTCCACCAGGCTAATAAGTCGATCTGATTCATCATTAATAATTCCCAAACCAAATTTAAACTCCTCAGCCGATAATTCGTCTGGATTCCGCATAGTTTCAATCCATCCCTTAATCCCTGTCAAAGGCGTCCTAAGTTCATGAGAAATTGATGATATAAAATCATTCTTTAAACGATCAGCTTTTAATATTTCATCGCCCATGTAGTTAAGTGTTTTTGCTATTTCTCCAAGTTCATTTGGATAAGTATCTTTGATTTTTTCCTTGTATTTTCCCTCTGCTATTTTCTTTGTAAAATTGATAATATCATTTAATGGTTCTACAATTATATTCCCTAAACGCAAACTTACAAAAAACACGATAACAGCAATAAAAATGCAGATGATAATCCCATAAATCAACAGATTAATAATTAAAGCATTTACTTGTGTTAAGGATGTTGTATACCGCAAAATCCCTAATACTTGCCCGTCAAAAACAAGAGGTGTATATACTGCCATAATCTTTTGACCTGAATATGAATTTTTCTCAATTTTATATGTGGTTTTCAAATCCAATACATCAGAATCTATCAAATAAGTTTTATCTTCATAAAAACCTGTAGATGATTGAATTAATTTCCCATTTCTTTTTAATAGTTGTAGTTCAGATCCATTAATCTGATAATTTTTAATAATTTCATCACTGAATTCCGCCAAGCTTTTATTAGTAAAATTAGTTTCTCTTGCTAGCACAGAAGGATTTGCCTCTACTTGACTTTGAAATGTATTAACAATCCCTTGGTAATAATATTGCCTTATTCCAATTCCAAATACTATCATAACAAGACTTAATGTAAGTAAACTAATGATCATAAAGTAAACAATGATCCTTCGCTTCATAGTTTTACTCCTTCCATAAGTACCCATATCCCCAATCCGTGCATAAATACTCTGGAGCTGATGGATCATTCTCTATTTTCCTTCGTATACGTCTTATATTTACATCGACAACTTTTTCATCACCAATATAATTTATTCCCCAAACTTCATCCAAAATATCATTTCGTGTAAATACCTTATTCTTATTATTTATTAAAAATTGAATCAAACAATATTCTGTTGGAGTTACTTTGATATCCTTTCCAAAGCGAGATACTTTTTTATTTATTACATCAAGCTCAAATGGTCCTGATTTAATAACTGAACTTTCTTTCTTTGAATATACATGATTCAACCTTCGCGCTAAAGAAATAATTCTTGCCTCTAGCTCAACCATGCTAAATGGCTTTAGTAAATAATCGTCAGCTCCTTCTACAAGACCTTTTACTCTATCTTCTTCCTGAGATCGTGCCGTTAACATGATAATCCCAACAGATTGACTTATATCTCTAATTTTCTGACACACCTCAAATCCATCAATTCCTGGGAGCATTAAATCTAATAAGACAATATCAATCTTTCTATTATTAAAAATAGATAAGGCCTCTTCTCCATTCTCAGCTTCTAGAACTTCGTACTTTTTCTTTCTTAAATTTAGGCAGATAAAACTTCTAATTGACAGTTCATCCTCAACAACAAGAATTGTTTCCATATTTTCCTCCATTAAAATTCATCTTTAAGTAAATGAAAATTTTCCTTTGAAATAGGTTGTTCTTCTTTAATATCATCATAAAATATAATATCCTTCGTTTCTCCAAGCTTGGTTTTGTTCTCACCATATGAACTTTTGCTTATCCATTTTACTTCAAATAAATTATCCTGACTTTCATTATCTATAAGTCTAACACCTTGATCAAGCTTCTGAATTGTAACTTTGCTATGCCATTTGGAAGAAATTGTAATATAAAAATGCTGTACACTATCTGTATATCTTTCTTCTACAATTTCATGTGTTCCATCTTCTTTATAATCAGAGTAAGTATAAATAAAAGGGATTTCTGCCATCGCTGCATCTTCAAAACCTTTAGGAATATACATTCCTCCAACATCTATAATACCGTCATTGTTGATATCTCTACTATATAATGGGTAAGCCTTAAATAAAATACCATCATTTTCATCTCCAATTTTAATAAATCTTCCCTTATAGCAAGTAACAATTTCAGTTAACATTGAATGGGCCCCTAATGCACTATCAATGAATAACGCATTATTCCCATCTGCTAATTTTCCACCAACGACATTTTCAATTACCCCCTCAGGATTTAGACCCACAAACGTGTGAGATTTTAATTGATTATTTTCATAATTAAACATCTCTGCTGTTTTTGATTTGCCTATTTCTCCATCAATTATTATAACATCAGGTTTCTTATCTTCATTGCAATCCGATATATCTATCCATTCGTAAGTACGATTAACTTTATTAACTAATTCTTTTCCATTCAATTCATATATAAATAACTGTTTACTTAGTTCAGAATCTGATACTGAAGTACCTAAAATCACTTCTTTTTTCCCATCCCCATCAAGATCTTTAAGAGTAAAATAATCAAGAATATTAAAATTAGTGGCTACATCAAATACTTTATTCCATTTTTCATTTTCTTCTTTAAGCATTAATAGATGAACTTGTCTATTTTCTTTCATATCCCTATATAATATAAATGCTTCATTTTTACCGTCTTTATCAACATCATCTATAAAAATACTTTGTTTTTCTTGTGAATTCTTAGGTACTAAGAATTCACTGCCAGGCGTTAAAATTTCTTTTAGCTCTTTATTAATTTTATTTTCTTCTACATTTTCGAGCATAGGGGCTTGAATTAAGCTAGTTGTGTTTACAACATTCCCACAGCCTGTTATAATACTCCCTAAAGAAATAATCAGTATTATAACTCTTGCATATTTTCTCATAACATATACACCCCATTTTTCATTCTGTTATTATTTAGTATTACCTTATCCATGATATATAATTACTTCATATCCATAATTTTTAGCTCTTATGTTAACTATACGTTTTTATTATATTTTCACTAAATGCCTGTGCTTCAATGCTTAGTTTTTAGCTATCATCCTATAATTTTAAAATAAGAAAGTAGTTTTTAATTTACTAAAAATCATTCTTTAAAATATATATTGCATAGGTTTGTCCTGTGTTTGCATCATAATTTACAGACAAAAATATATTTTTATACTTAAAATGTGCATCTCCACTTTTATCACTAACTGGATTTCCGAAAACTTCTTTAAATCTACTTATCTTATCACCAATCTTTACACCATTTAAATTCAAATCATTTCTCATAGTAAAGATTTGCTCTACCTTATCATTATTTTTCTGATCAAACCAAACTCTAATACCAGCTTTTTTAAATTCCACTCCACCTTCTCCTATAGAATTTGGCTTTTCATTTAATGTACTTATAAGTTCATCTTTACTAAAACCTAATAGATTCATGTATTCTGTAAAATTATTCTTTCCATTATCCGACTTTGAGGCATCAATAGACTTGCTATCTTCAATTATTTTTACTGAATCATTTTTCTTTTTTACTTGTGAAGATACTATTTCTTTATTATCCTCATTATTAGCAGATTTTTCAATGCTGACTACTTCTTCTGATATTTTTTCACCTTCTGCTTGATTGCTATTTTCTGAAACTTTCTCAACTGACACTTCTTTATTTTCAGCATCTATTTCAGATGACTTTTTAGGACTACACCCCACTATACTTGCAGAACTTATAGTGATAGCACATATTATAGCTGCTGAAAACAATAATTTAAATCTCTTTTGAATTTTATTTATCATAATTATTCTCCTAACTAATTTTTATCATTTTTTTGTATATAATTAATCTACTTAGAAGTTCAAAATATATATACTTTAGTATTTTTTTATCCTATAGATAACGCAATCATAAACTATACTTAAACTATGAAATATATTCCAACTAGAAATGAGTAATATACTTTTGTGGAATGTTTCATTGGTAATTTTGATGGATGTGATTCTTGGC
The DNA here is from genome assembly GCF_002969175.1 of Clostridium sp. MF28. Taxonomy (NCBI): domain Bacteria; kingdom Bacillati; phylum Bacillota; class Clostridia; order Eubacteriales; family Clostridiaceae; genus Clostridium; species Clostridium sp. MF28. The sequence goes on along the minus strand of NZ_CP014331.1, from coordinate 133,653 downwards.
TATAAGTTGTTCCAAATGTGCTAGTTCAAAGCTTGTTCTTTGAGGCTAGCACTTTGGTTGCAACTTTATAGCCTTAGAATCCCCCATGAAAATTACCCAGAAACTGGAACAAAAGTATATTATTCATTTCGGCGAGTTATATGCATAAGTTCAGGTCTTAGTGTGGTTATCTCTATCTAAAGTATAAAAGATTTTTAAACTAAAAGCGTTACAAAAAAGTTACAATATTATGGTGAAAACTTTCAGTAAATTCCTTTGTTAATTAATAAAAAAATTCTATTGCAATAATATTAATTGATTATAATAAATAATTTTTTCGTTTTGAGGCATATAAAAAAGCCATCCTTTAAGGATAGCTTTTCTTTTAAGCTGCTTTGCTTGCTTTTTGGGTGAAACATTTAATTGCTAAGAATATCTTGTGTAAATTCATCTAAGTCTACATCTCCATAGATTCCATCGATAACACCTTTATCTGTATATTGATGTCCTGCTCTAGAATTCCATACACTATTAGCTGGTAAGTTAAATGGACTCTTATAATAATTTGCTTCCCATAATGTATATTTAGATAATCTACTATCTAAATTATTTTTTATAAAATCTGAATATGTATATATACAAATGTCCATATTACTTAATTTTTTGAATTCATCTATGAACCTTAATGCATAACCCATGACATCAAATCCATCTTGTTCTATATCCAAAGCAGGTTTTAGGTTATTCTGCTTATCTTTTATGCTATTGTAAAAATTACGTGCTTGTGTTTCAGGAGAGCTTGTCCCAACTAAAAAATGATAAAAACCTGTCTTTAATCCAGCATTTTGAGCACCACTATAACTAATTTCCAAATAATTATCCACATAGGTTGTCCCTTCTGTAGCTTTTATGTATACACATTGGATCCCTGAAGCTTTGACCTTTTTAAAATCTATGTCTCCATTGTAGTGACTAATATCTATACCTTTTAATAAAGTATCAGAACTATTATTGACTGGATTTCCTGGCCCTATCTTCTTGCCATCAGAACCGATTTTATAGCCATCTATTGTAGAATTTGTAACTAAAGCTCCAGATGATTTATCTAAATAATAAGTATCACTTCCAGAATTTATCCATCCTGTTGACATTGCTCCACTAGATTTTAAATAATACCACTTTTCATCAATATTAACCCATCCTTTAGCCATTGCACCAGTATCATATAAATAATACCAAGTTCCATTATCTTTAATCCATCCAGTTGCCATGCTTCCACTACTGCTAGAGTAATACCAATTATCACCTGATTTATACCATCCTGTAGCCATTTCACCACTACTATAAAACATGTAAATTTTATTATCAATTTTATTTAGTCCTGTTACCATAGCACCTGAACCGTTTAAGAAATACCAAACATTATTTAATTTCCTCCAACCAGTAACCATACTGCCTGATTGATCTAAATAATACCATATGCCATTGACATTAAACCATCCAGTTACCATTCTTCCATCGTATTTTAAATAATACCACTTGTTATCTGGTTTTATCCACCCAGTTGCTCTTGTATTATCTGATTTACAGTAATACCAGTATCCATTCTCTTTTTTCCACCCAATAGTTGATGTTATGTTAACTTTTCCATCATTACTATTTACAATATCTTGGGTACTATATTTATAAATAACATTTAATTCACTTGGCTTATTTTCAGGTATACCTGGATTAGGAATTTCATCTGATATATTGCTAACAGTATTGCTAGATACTACAGTTGAATCAGTAGTTGTAGCTTGTACATTTATCACTTGTCCAAAACTTATACTAGTTAATAAAACAAGTATAAATGAAGTAAGTTTCTTTCTAATATTCACATGGATCATTCTCCTTTTAATTTTCATTAAGTGCTTACTTATTTTTTAATCCGCTTCAATCAATTCATCTAAAATTATACAATTAATGTAATTCTCAATCAATTGATTTACTATGGATGTAGAGGAAACTTATGTCAACATCATCTTATATAGCTTACTAACTTCTTTCTTTAGCCAACTATAATAGGAACTATACCAGTATTTATTCTCTAATTGTATATATAAAATTTACTAGGTAAAAAAATTAATAAATTTTATATATACATCATAGATTTATAATAAGACTGGAATAAGAAAACTATTATGCTTTTTTATTCCACAAAAATAAATGTATTATAATGGATAATAATTATTATTTATTAATAAAACGTTGCAATTTTCCGAATATTCCAATATAATTAATATAACATATAGGTAAGGAGTGATGTTAAATGAAAAAAATACTCTCTAAGGCTTTTGCTAAGAAAATTATCGAATTTTTGATATATGGTCCAGGGTATAAAGCTCCTGAATATGCATATGTTCGTGTAACTCCTCCATCTTCTAACAGAGATATTTGCGAAGATAACTTGAGGCGATAAAATTATATTTTTAATATATACAACTTATTAATAGTAGATATTTACGTGTGCATATAGAAAAAATAACTAGTGGAATTTAATCTGCTAGTTATTTTTTATTAACACTTCCTTATATACTTTAAAATATAAATAATTTAATTCTTTACACATTTTTTTATTGCTTTTCATATGTAATTTTATAAATTTTCCTTTTTAACTTTAAAACAATTTATACTTAAAACCATAAATTTTTAAAAAAGGTTTATTTTAATATTAAAAACACTCTTTTTCTTAATCCTTACCAATTTTTATTATTCTTGAAAAATATGAAAATTTTTAGTACTATAAAATTATTATAATGTAACATATCTAATAATGAATCTATATTTATTGAGAGGAGAAATTTGTTCGATGGAATTTAATTTAAATGAAGGTACTTCATATATCAAAGAGTTTAAAGTTACAGAAAATGAAACAGCTATAAAAATGGGATCAGGTGATCTAGAGGTCTATGCAACCCCTGCTATGATTGCTCTAATGGAAAATGTATCAAAAAGTTTAGTAATAGAGGAACTTCCAAGTGGTTATACTACAGTGGGAATTGACATGAGTGTCAAACATATTAAATCATCTCCAATTGGCGCAAATATAAAATGCAAATCTACCCTTACAAAAGTAGATGGAAAAAAATTATTTTTTGATGTGGAAGCAAGTGATGACCAAGGTACTATCGGAAAAGGTTCTCATATAAGGTTTATTGTAAACTCAGAAGATTTTATGAGAAAAACTAAAAATTGCTAAATAAATGATAATAACTATATTTAAAGAGATTCTCTCTTTAAATATAGTTATTGCTTTAAGATTGATTTAAATTGGACTTACTCCGATACTTTTCCACAAATATTTAAAATTAGTTTTGAATAATAAATTTATATCGATATTTTGATTCATTGCCCAAAGGACCATAGAACTTTGCAACATCGACACAATACTCTTTGATGTAGATAGAGAATCAATTTCTGGCAAAACCTCACCTAATTCTTTTCCTTCTTCTACAACATTGTCTATCCCTTCCAATAATCTATGGTTAAAATCATTTACTAAATTTTTATTTTCGTAACTTTTTAATCCTTCAATTGTTATAAATGTGACAGCAATATAGTTAAATTTATTTATATTTAGAATCTTTTTTAAATATGGTATTATTCCACAATATTTTATAAAAATTGTTTTCAGCTTTTTTTTTGCGGATTCATTGCATAAATTGGTAGCGCCTATAATTTCATCAAAGTATGGAGAACAAAACTCTTCTATCACTTTATATATAAGCTCATCTTTACTTTTAAAATACTTATAAAAAGCACTTTTATTTATGTTAATTTGTTTAAAAATATCTCTAATAGACACTTCAAAAAAACCATTTTCCATAAATAGTTTGATAGATGACTTTAAAATTTTTTCTTTAATTTCCACCCTAAAATTCTCCCTTTTTTATTTAGCATTTTCCACCATTAATAAAAAAAACAAACTAAATATTATAATATAAACTTAGTTTGTACCATTTTAATGCTGCTGAACTTTTATATATACGTTATAATTCTAAAAATATTGCAAGAATTTCAGCCGTAATTGTGAATTGCAACATATATATTATAAATAATTCATACTAATCACCTTATTTATATGGTAATTAGTATGAATATATTTCTGAAGTCTTTAACTCTCTAAAATCTGAATTTGAAATTAATATGTTCTTATTTCTTAAGTATTTTAACCATTAGGTTTGTAAATAAGCTAATATTTATTTAAGTATTATAAAGTTTCTTAATGTTAATTCTATTTTGCTCCTGAAAATGCTATCCAAGGTTTTTGAATTTCTTGCTTTAATGTGTTATAAGTATCAATTTGACTTCTTAATTGAATGTTTAAATCTTCACTACTCAAAACTTGGGTATTATAAGCAGATTCAGTTATCATTCCTAAGTCATATTTAAGTTTTGCATCACTAAGGTTCTTATTACTTAATTCTATATTTTGTTTAATATAATTAATATTATCTTCTGCTGTAATAAGATTTGTATAAAGTGTTTTTAGTTGGTCTTTAAACTGCTTTTTACTCTCGTTTAAATTAGTTTGATTTTCATCAATAGTTAGCTTTGTGCCTAGGTATGACAAACGTGCAGGTAATGCATTTGAATATTTGCTTTCTGCTTTATCATATGCTTCTTTTTTTTCATTAATTGTTTCCTGATCAGCAGGATCAGTACTATTTTTAACGTCATCATATTCTTGTTTTGCATGAGCCGCAGCTTCTTCCAAGTCATTAACTCCACTAGCACTTAACTCACTTATTTTATATTCATTTCCTGATACAGTTATATAATTATCTTTATCATTATAATACTCATTATTAATCTTAACTAATTGTTCACTGTATTTTAAATAATTATCTATAACTTTATCTAAGTAACTATCTATAGATCCATCTATTTTAAATGCCTCATACGGAATATCCTGTTCCAAAGCATATTGTGTTACATCCTTACCTGTCAATACTTTAAAGCTATATTCAGCGTCCTTTAATGTATTTTCACTTGTTTTTTGTGTTATTTGTAAATTTTGAATTTCAAGTTCAGTTGATTTCAAATCACTTGATGTTACCATTCCTAGACTGCTTTTGAGTTTTGCATCGCTTAATGTCTTGTTTTTAATTTGTAATTCTTTTTCAGCTTTATCTATTTTTATTTGACTTGTAACAATATTGTTGTATGCTTTAGTAACTTTTTGAACTAAAACATCTTGATCAAAATCCCTTTGCTGTCTAGCTTTATTTGCATTAGCTTCTCTAGTATCATCATTAAAGTCTTCTTCATCTCCACTAACATCTTTAGAATCATCTAAGTCTTCATTTATGTCATTAGTCTTATCTTGGTAAGTTATTTTACTAGTATCAAGTTGTAATATTTCGCTTATGCTGATTGCCTCTTTTACAGCTTCATCTAAAGTAAGCAGTTGCTTTCCGTTTACGATTTGTGAATTTGTTGCAGTGCTTGTACTAGTAGTTGTTTGTTGAGTTGAATCTGCTGCAAGCGCTGGTACAACGCTACCACTCATGACACTAATCCCTATTGCAAATGCTATTATCTTATTTATATTTTTTCTCATGTATAAATCTCCTCTTCATTAATATTTATTTTAATATAAATTCGAATTCTCTTTTTATTTACTAGATTATTTTTCTGTTGTAGCTTTATTTTACTACAATTTTATTGTTTAGTAAATGTAGTCATAATTTAGGATTTACTCCTGAACTTTGTATTTAAACTAATACACTTTATATATGGATCATACTAAAACTTAATTTTAGTATGATCTTATTAAAATTACCAATTTCTTTGTTATATGCCTACATTTGATTCGCTATCAATTGGCGTTGATTTTTTTCTATGAATTTTTTTTGCAAATCTTTTTTTCAATCCATCAAGTATTGTATAAACTATTGGAACTACGAATAATGTTAATATTGTTGAAGTGATTAATCCTCCAATTACCGCTTGTGCCATCGGTTTACGCATTTCAGTACCTGCTCCTGTAGCTAATGCTGTAGGAATCATACCAAATATCATTGCTAAAGTAGTCATGATTATAGGACGTAATCTTACAAGACCAGCTTCTACTAAAGCCTCATTTCTTGGCATTCCCTTTTTAATTCTTTCCTTTGCAGCATCAATAAGCAATATACCATTTTTAGCAACCAGTCCCATAAGCATTACAATACCTATTGCTGCCATCATGCTTAATTGACTTCCACCAACATATAATCCTATTATTGCTCCAATCAATGCTAGTGGTAGAGCGAACATTATAGCTATAGGGTCAACAAAACTTTCAAATTGGGCTGCCATAACTAAATATAATAAAAGAACTGATAAAACTGAATTTTGCACCAAACTAATCATACTCTTCTGCATAGTTCCATTCATTCCTCCAACAGACAAAGAAACTCCCGCCGGCAATTCACTTTTTATCTTAGCTAAATACTTATTTTGTAAAGTTCCAGTAGATAAACCCCTTACATTACAAGAAAGCTCGACTTGTGCCTGCTTATTGTATCTATGTAATGTTGAAGAAGTTGTTCCAACAACTTTTTTAGTTACTTCAGTTAGCGGAACAAGCTTATTGTTTGAACCCGAAACGTAAATTCCATCAAGATTACTAAGATTTTTACGCTGCTCATCTTGAAGCAAAACTTTAACATCATATCTATCTTTTCCACCATCATACTTAGTTACAGTTGAACCATTAAATAATGTAGCCAAGGTACTAGCTACGTCTGAACTGTTAACACCTAAATCAGCAGCTTTATCACGATCAACAGTCATTTTTACCTCTGGTGTACCTGAATTGGTATTAACACCAACATTAGTAGCATCTGGATCTTTAGCCATCTCTGCTTTCATCTTTTCTGCGAAAGCTTGAACTTTTGCTCTATCATCACCAACAAGATTAATAGCTACATCTTTTGAAGATCCGCCACCACCTCCCATAGATGCAGCTGATGCTGTAATATCCATTCCAGGCAGTATCTTTAGATCTGTTCCAAGTTTTTGCGCCATATCTCTCGAGCTAATCTTACGTTGTTTCTTATCTACCAATGTAAGATTAACTGTTGCTTTACTATTAGTAACTGTTGAATATACATATTCAATTTCTGGATTTTTCTTAACAATCTCTTCAATCTGTTTAGTTTCCTTACTTGCAGTATCTAATGTTATTCCTGAATCAAAATTAGCATTAACTGTTATTTGTCCTTTATCAGTTATAGGTATCATTACGAAACCTAATGATGGAATAAGTGAAAGACTCGCTATAAACATAACTGCGCAAACAGCCAAGACTGTTATCCTCTTATGAAGAAGAAAAGCTAATAAATATGAATATTTCTCGGCAAAAATGTCGAATTTATGATTAAACCATCCAAAAAACTTACCAATAAATGTTTTACTTTCTTTTCTTTCTGATCTAAGCATTCTAGATGACATCATTGGTACAAGGGTAAATGATACAAACAATGAAACTGCCATACTAAAAACAATTGTAAGTGCAAACTCAATAAAGAACTTTCCAATTATTCCAGCTATCATTGCCATAGGCAAGAATACTGCAATAACAGCTAAAGTTGTTGCTATTACTGCAAATCCAATTTCTGAGGTAGCATCCTTAGCAGCATCAATTGGATGTTTTCCCATATGAAGATGCCTTACAATGTTTTCTATAACAACTATAGCATCATCAATTAAAAGCCCTACTGCAAGTGATAATGCCATTAAAGACATAGTATTTAATGTAAAGTCCATCTCTTTCATACAAATAAAAGTAGTTATTATAGATATCGGAAGAGATGATGCACTTATAAGGGTACTTTCCCATTCATTTAAGAATAAAAATACAATAACAACTGCTAATATACATCCTTCTATGATAGTATTCATAACATCATCTACTGTATCTTTTATTGATGTTGAATTATCAGTAACAATATCAGCATGCATACCTTCTGGTAATGAAGTTTTAACTTGTTCTAATGCTGCTTTAGCTTCTTTTGCAACTTCTACTGTATTAGCACCAGATTGCTTAACGATATCAATACCAATTGACGGATTACCTTGATAGTAAGCTTGGCTCGTTTTTTCAACAATCCCATCTTCAACTGTTGCAATATCTTTTACTCTAATCTCTGTTCCGTTTTTGTTGGACACCAAGATATTCTTAAAATCTTCTACTTTTTGTATTTTACTGTTTGTTGTAATAGATATCTGGTTATCTCCATCAATAACTTTACCAGTTGACTGATCAATATTATCACTCTTGATACTATTTATTACAGCACCTGATGTAAGGCCATATTGTAATAATTTATTATTATCTAACTTTATATGAATTTCTCTTGTATCCTCACCTGATACATTTACGGCTCCAACACCCGATACCGCATATAACTTTGGTTTTAGAGTATTATCTACAAAGTCTGTCATTTTTTGATTATCAGTTGAACCATAAACAGCTATTGATATAATTGATGTCGCCGACATATCAAACTTAGAAATTATCGGATCATCAGCATCAGTTGGTAATTTACCTCTAACACTTGAAATTTTATCTCTAACTTCTTGTGCTGCAACTTCACCATTTTTACTTAAATCGAATTCTATAACAGTTTGTGACATCCCTGAACTTACACTTGAAGTTATATTTTGAACTCCAGAAATTTGCTGTACTGCATCTTCTATCTGTTTTGTTACTTTACTTTCTATATTTTCTGGTGTAGCTCCATTTTCTGTTACTACAACGGAAACATAAGGCATATCAGCATTTGGCATATCATTAAGTGTCAATCCCTTATAGCATACAAATCCTAAAATAGTAAGGACAATCATTATAACTGATATAAATACAGGTCTTTTAATACTAATATTTGCTATATTCATTTATTATCCCTCCTACTTATTTGTTGTATCATCTGCACCGCCATCTTGTTCAGAAGCTGTGTTATCTGAAAAACTATCGTCCTTTATAATTGCATCTACTTCACTACCCTCTTGAAGCGTACTTATATTAGTACATATTACCTGATCCCCTTCTTTAATACCATCTGTTATTTCAACGTTATTTTCATTAGTTTCACCAATTGTAATTTTTTGCTTTTTAGCTATTCCATTATCATTTAAGAAAACAGAATAATCTCCTTCGTTACCAGCTAAAGCACTAATTGGAACAGTTATAACTTGTGCTTTTTCCTCGCTAATAAGCTGTACCTTTCCAAAAATGCCAGGTAACAGTGATTTATCGCCATTATCTATTTTTACTTTACAATTGAATACTCTAGTTGTAACATCCGCTGCAGAGTCCATAGCTTCAATAGTGCCATCATATGTTTTATCATTTCCATCTACCGTAATTGTTGCAGCTTGACCTATTTTTACTCCAGTTATTTTCTCTTGTGGCACTTGTATTGTTGCATATACAGACGATATATCATTAACTTTTGCAAGAGCTGCCCCCTGAGATGCCATTTGTCCTACATTTAAGGCTTTATCGCTTATAACTCCGCTTATAGGTGCTTTAATCGCTGTGTTAGCCAAATCATTTTGAGCCTTCTGTAAATTTACTTTTTGTGCTTCTAAGCTTGCTCTTGAACTTTCAATGCTTGCTTTCGCTGATTCAATACTTGCTAATCCCGAACTATAATCAGCTTTAGAAGTGTTTAGAGCTTTTTCAGCTGATTCAAGATCTGTTTTTGATATAGCGCCTCCATCAAAAAGGGTCTTTTGTCTATCATAATTACGCTGTGCATCGTCCATAAGAATTTGCAATTTCTGTAGCGTTACTTGCGATGAATTTAGTTGTTGCTGCGTTGAATTTACTTGCTGCTCACTAACTTCTACCTGAGCTTGTGCAGTTTTTATACTATTTTGTATATCTTGGTCATCAAGCGTAGCTATAGTATCACCAGCATTTACATATTGTCCATTTTCAACTGATACACTAACAACCTTTGCTGCTATCTTACTAGTTACTATTCCTTGTTGATAAGCTTCTAAAGTTGCTTTATATGAATCCCCTAAACTTTTTTCTTCTGCTTTAGCAATCTGTGCTTCAACAGTGGTTTTACTCACAGCAACAGCAGTAGTTTCTGCCTTTTTAGCTGAAAACAATTTGGTTTTAGCTACTGCTGCACAACCTATTACGGCTATAACAATTACAGCGTATATAACTATTTTTTTTACATTTTTCATGTTTCACACTCCTAATTTGTAAACATATAGTTTATTTTGTTAATTTATATATTATAAAATTAATTTTTCTTTGCACCAATTCCACCCATAATAAAATTTATCAGCTTTTCATTTTCCTCTCTTCTTTGTTCTACTGAATAATAATTTTCATGACAAGTCCGATGACAATGTAATGCCACCATTCCTCCTATAACATTTGTAGCAAAATCAATGTCTATGCCTGTATCCATTACCGCCCCCTCTTCGATTCCTTGCTTTAGAATATTGTATGTAATATTTTTTCCATTTCTTTTTATATCTTTTATAAAATCTTCAAGATCACGTTTTGCTTCAGGATTTAATTCTGAAATCTCATTTGTTATATAATAACTTATCCTTCCAGCCCTTTCTATAACAGCATGCTCAGTTAATTCTATAAGCTTTCCTAGCTTTTTAAGAAATGATTCTTCTTGTGATATCTTCTGGTTTGCATTCATAGTGAAATTTCTATGGTCGTACTTTAAAGCTTGTACAAATAAATCATCTTTACTTCTAAAGTATTCATATATTGTACCCTTACCTATCTGTGCCTTGTCCGCAATATCCTGCATATTAGTTCCCGAAAAACCTTTTTTGAAAAATATGTCTATTGCAGCGGCAAGAATTTCATTTTCCTTATTTTTTAATCTTGCCAAAAAAACCACCTCACTTATAAAAATACTGTATTACAATAAATTACTGACTCATTATATTCACATTTTATTTAAATGACCGACCAGACAGTCAATGATTCACATGCAAATAAATCATTGAAATATTTTATATGTACATGAAAATAATACCACACTTTTAATTTTTATACTTTGTTTGTAACCTAAAAAATATCTTAATTTTTATGATCTACAAAACATATCAGCCTAAAATTATTTGGATTATTATTTATCTATAGCTATCATTTGCTACTTATGTTATTTTAATATGGAGTGTATCATAGAATTATTAACTGAATTTAAACTTTTCTATTTATTTCAAATTTAATTATTATAGTAAATATTTAATCTATAATTAAATACTTGAATTTATATATAGATATGATACTTTTAAACATAGATAAAAAAGTAGTATAATTAGTGCATAAAATGGAGGTATATAAATGTTTCATATTTTGATTGTAGAAGACGACAAAGAGTTAAGAGAATTATTTTCAACTGTTTTACTTAAAAATGGATATAAAACTACTGGTGCGAAAGATGGAATCGAAGCGCTTAATGTTTTGGATAAAGAATATATTGATTTAATTATTTCTGATATCATGATGCCAAATATGGATGGTTTTGAACTAATAAAATCTATTCGTGATGCTCAATTTAATCTGCCTATATTAATGATTACAGCTAAGGAAAGATTTCAGGATAAGCAACGCGGTTTTCTTCTTGGAATTGATGACTACATGGTTAAACCAATTGATGTTAATGAGATGGTGTTAAGAGTAGGTGCATTACTTAGAAGGGCTCAGATTATTAGTGAAAGAAAACAAAGTGTTGGTGATACCATGCTTGAATATGATTCCTTGTCAGTATATCAAAATGGTGAGGCAACAGTCCTTCCACAAAAGGAATTTTATATTTTATATAAGCTTATTTCGTATCCTAATCGCATATTCACAAGACAAGAACTTATGGATGAATTTTGGGGACTTGATTCTGAAACTGATATAAGAACAGTAGATGTGCATATTAACCGTTTGCGTGATCGCTTTAAAAATAACATAGATTTTGATATTTTGACTGTAAGAGGACTCGGATATAAGGTGGTAAAAAATTATGAATGATAAACCAAATTTAAAATTAGGATTAGTCTTTTCATTTATTATTTTTTCAATAATGTTTGTGTCATCAGTACTTACTGCAATTTTAGCTATATTCTTTCATCCAAATTTCTCTTCGGAAGCTAATAAGTTTCTTTGGCCAATTATCGATCTATCTATAATTAGTATAATAGTTGGGACAACCATATCAGCTATAATAGGTAAAAAAATATTAGCTCCACTAGTAAAATTTAGTGAAGCAATTATGGAAGTCGGAAAAGGTAATTTTAATATCAAATTAGATGAAGATAAGTATTACTACGTTGAAGAGCTAAAAAAAATGTCTCAGAACTTTAATATTATGGTAGACGAACTAAATAACATAGAAACTTTTCGAAGTGACTTTATTGCTAATGTGTCCCATGAATTTAAGACTCCCCTTGCATCTATTGAAGGTTACACAACTTTGCTACAAGATAACAATCTAAGTAAAGAAGAAAAGTCTAAATATACAGATAAAATACTAAATAATACAAAAAGGCTATCAAGCTTAGTTGGCAGCATATTACAGATCTCAAGACTAGAGAATCAAGATATAATAGCAGAAAGAAGCAGATTCAAATTAGATGAACAACTAAGACAAACTCTATTGCTTTTAGAATCCAAATGGTCCAATAAAAATATTGACTTAGATATAGATTTAGACTCAATTACTTTTCATGGAAATGAAGAACTGTTGATGCAAGTATGGATAAACATACTTAGTAATGCAATAAAATTTACACTTGAAAATGGTACTATTAGATGCACTTTAAAGAAAGATAAAAACTGGATTACAACAAGCATTTCAGATAATGGCATAGGCATGAACGAAGATACACAAAAGCATATCTTTGATAAGTTTTATCAAGGCGATAAATCACATTCTTCTGAAGGCAACGGTTTGGGATTAGCCCTAGTAAAAAGAATTGTTGACTTATGTGGTGGAGAAATAGATGTATATAGTGAATGTAAAAAAGGATCTACTTTTATAATCAAGTTACCATGTTAATTCTTAATTTCTATAAACACAAAAAGGCTATCTTAATTAATAGATAGCCTTAAATTATATCTGCTTAGTTTTTTAAAAAATCCCATTCAGTTTTATAAAGTTAGTCTAATTTTGCTTGACGATTTCTATTTTTCAACTTTTATCCGTATCATAAAAAGCATTACATGCAATTAATACTATGCAGACCAAAATAACTACCGCCAACATACTTATCCCCTTCTAACTAAATATATAATCCTTTGTATTATTATATATTAATTATGTATATCTTGTGCCTGTAATCGTTTGTTGTTATAAATTAAATTTATAAACCCTGTTGTAGTGTAATTATTTCACAATCACTCATTTATTTATCAAACAATGCACTCTTAATAACTGCAATGGATTCCCTAGCATATGTTGAAGGTACAAAATACCAAGGCATAGTGCTGGAATAATTATCAAAATTTTTATACCCATTCTTCTTTGCTAAAATACTACTTCTAAAAGCATGAAAGTCTGTTGTTACTATTTTTACTTTTATATCACTTATTGATTTGCCACTAAATTCTTCAATCTTTTCTTTAGAATATTTTAGATTTTCATTAGTATCTCTTGATTTATCCTCTAATATTATCTTGTTTTTTTCTATCCCTTTAGCCTGTAAATATTCACTCATGGCCTGTGCCTCTGATGTACTTTCATCTGTACCTTGTCCTCCAGATAAAACGATATATTGAGCCAAATTTTCTTTCGTACATTTTATAGCAATATCAAGTCTTTCCCGAAGTATTAAATTAGGAACTCCTCCATTATCAAGTCCTGCGCCAAGTACAATAATATAATCGTCACTATTTCGATTATACTTTGGATAGTTTATTATTAAAGCTTCTATTATTATAAAACAAATAAATATGATGCAAGATGATATTTTTATGTATCTAAAGATCTTATAAAAAAACACATTCTTTTTCATTCTCTTTTTAGAAAAGTAATATACTAAAATTATAATTCCTAAAACTATAATTGGAAAACCAAACGCAATCCATAATTCCGATAACATATATCTAATTTTCATCAAACTCATCTCCTCCAGACTAATTATCTATACATAATTTAGTTAATCTTAAACTTCTTATAAATATTATATCTGTAACTGAGAAAGATGAAATACCCTTATATAAATCTTATAAAATATATAATAATATCGTAATATTGTTGTCATATATATCAATAATTTCATATTTAGAAATTATTTTCCTAAACAAATTTATAATTACTTTATGATGAAAAATCTTCATATACTTTTTATTGGTAGTTTATAGAGATAATAAATTCATGAAAAAATAGCCTTAGATTCTACTAAAGCTATTCATTGATGAATTTTATAAATTTTTCCTTTTTCATAAAAATTGACGCATATATACTTGAAACTGCAAAAAATATATTAATTATTGGTACAATACTAATAACAAGTATAGTGATTAGTAGACCTCTTTTTTCCTTGTTACCAAAAATATTAATATTATTCTTGTTTAAAACAAGCCTAAATAATAGTAATATTAAGGATAAACAACTTAACTTTATTGATATAGTATATAAATATAACATATTATTCAACTCCTTTGAGTATATGTTTAATTGTCTTCTTTTACATTTTATACCATATTGTAAAGTAATTCCATATAAATTTTTAGCCATCTATCTCATTTTATTTTCATTATTTTTCAGAATCTCATCTATGCTTCTAATTTCTTTTATTCTCTTTTATTTTTCATATATTTCGCTTGAATATAAATTCATATATAATAAAAAAAGCTAGTAGAATAAATAGTAATTAACTATATTCTACTAGCTTTCACTTTAGGATGGATGGTAATTTAAGAACTGAGTTAAAACATTAAGTATCTATTTTTAGAGACTTTGTTCGTAACTTTCTATCATTCTCTTAACCATTTCTCCGCCAACACTACCATTTTGTCTTGAAGAAAGGTTCCCTTTATCAATGTTTTCATAGTTATTTAACCCAATTTCTGAAGCTACCTCAGTTTTTAATCTGTTTAAACCTGTTTTTGCCTCTGGAACTAAAGTTTTATTTCTTGAAGCCATCTTAATCTACCTCCCTTAATCTATGATTTTGTTTGGCATTAATATATTAACCACTCTCACAAATTTTAATCTATGCAAATACTTGTAAAAAAAGTGTTAAAATCCTCCTTTCCATTAATTCTTCACAAGTTCCATTCATTTAAATTCAATAATTTATCAAGTATATTTTACTATAAATTTATAAAACTAATACTGATATGGAGGTGTTAAATTATGAGCAAAAGGCCTTTAGTTCCCAAACTAGAGCAAAACTAGATAAGCTAAAAATAGAATTTGAAAATGAACTTGGCATAGAACTTAATGATAATTATAAAGGAAATAAATCATCAATGTTAAATGGTCGTGTAGGTGGACCAATTGGAGGATTGATGACAAAAAAATGATAGAGGAATACGAAAAAAATTTGATTGACAAGTAATCTCCTTTTCAAAACCATAAATGACTAGTTACTACAATTATGTAACTAGTCAAAATAGCATATCTATATTCTTTTTCATTTAAGTTTGTATTGCTGCTTATATAAATTCCTCAATTCTTTCATTTGAGTTTATATTTTAATTCAATATCATATATACACTAAACTTAACAATTATAAAAATATTAACATTACTCATATTAGTGCAAAAAATTATTCCGTTACTACTACATCAAACGAAGTCTTAATTCCATTAACATTTATTGTAATAGTAGTTTTTCCTGCTTTGTATGCAATAACTGTTGGATGAATCTCTTTAAAAAATCCATCCTCCAAACTTAAATTTATTCCTGAAACCGCAATACTATCATCTTCACTCTTAGACATTGCTATTAAATTGGGAAATGATGAACTTTTATCATCTACGCTACTTACTTTTATCATTCCTAAATCTATAGCTTGATTAGTTCTACAATATAAAGTATTTCCATTAATAGTTGCCCTTGGTTTAGTATTGTCTAATTTGTAACCTGCTCCATCCTCAATTCTTACTCCATCCTTTTCTGGTTCATCTGAATTGACATCAGTTATAGTAAGCATATTACTATCATCTAATTTAACTTCGTAGTTCTCTGTAGTTGATTTAGTAGTCAGTGCATATTCTGGACATAAATTATAATTTTTGTCACTAAGACATTCTATAACCTTGCCATCATCCCCCAAGCTATATTTTCTACCACTTTCCGACGTATATTCGTCTTTTTGCAACACACCATTTTCATCAAAAATATATATATTACCATCTATATTCCATACACCTTTTAAATAATAGCTATCTTGAATTTTAAAATACGTATTTCCATTTTCCTCAAACAAGCTAAAATCTGAGGTTGTACTCATTTTTTCCTCTGAAGGAGGCCTGCTAATATTCATATTAACATTTCTATTAGGAAGAGCATTATTTATCCATTTCCCATTATTATCAAGCTCATACTCCTTACCTTTAATTGATGTTTTACCAGATGCCATAGCACCATTATCCTGTAAATAATACCACCAAACCTTATCTAAAATCCATCCTGTCTTCATATAACCATCATTACCAAAATAGTACCATAAGCCATTTATTTGTTTCCAGCCAGTACTATAAGATTTTCCTTCCTCATACCACCAACCAGTATTATTATGCTTCCATTCTGCTGAAACTTCTTTTGGTATTACAGAAACTACCGCCGCTACAATAAGTAAACTGTAAATTATTTTTTTAGTCATCTATTTCCCCTCATTCCCAAATCTTATAGTGTATATAGCTTCTCCATTTGTTTTATATAAAACATTCCATATTTTCTTTATTATCTATAGTATATTACCTTCATCGGAGATTATTTTTTATATAGCCAATTTTGTGTAATTAATAGCTTATATGAAAATTATACCACAACTTAAATATCTTAATCCTATATTTCTAACTTACATTAGTTAAAAACATATAAATTAGAATTTTGATACAATAATTTAAGTGATAATTAAATAATTATTTCATTTATCGATTAAAAGCATATGCGTCCTAATATAATAAAACTAAGAGGGTCCTAATAATATTAAGGAGGAAAATATATTGTGGATACTTCTAAATTTTCAAATAATGAGAATATAGAACTAGATATAAATACTTTAAAAAATACTGTAAATTTCGATGAATTTGTAAAAACGCTTCAGAAAAATTTAATTCCCACCGACGAATTTGAGGGATTTAAAATTCGTCCTGGATTTTATCTAGAAAATGGTGCAGTAGTTATACCTGGAGGTGTTAACTTCACTATCCACTCTCAGAACGCAACATCATGTAAACTACTCTTATTTAAGCCAGCTATGTGCGAACCTTATGCTGTCATTCCTTTTCCTGAATATTATCGAATAGGTAATGTATACTCTATGATAGTACTTGGATTAGATATTGAAGAATTTGAATATGCATATAGTGTGGACGGTCCATATATACCTGAAAGAGGATTAGTTTTTAATAGTAGTAAATATTTACTTGATCCCTACTCAAAAGCAATTGCTGGACAAAGCGTATGGGGAACAAAAACAATATGTGGAAATCAATATAAATCAAGAGTTGTCTCCAATGATTTTGATTGGGGAAACAGTAAAAGACCTTTAATTCCTATGAAAGATTTGATTATTTACGAGTTGCATGTAAGAGGCTTTACTAAGCATCCGTCGTCAAAAGTTAATTATCCTGGAACATTTGCTGGATTAGCCGAAAAGATACCTTATTTAAAAGAGCTTGGAATCAATGCTGTAGAACTTATGCCAATTTTTGAATTTGATGAAATGCTTGATGCACGATATGTTAGAGGTAATTTGCTTTGTGATTATTGGGGATATAATCCTGTATGTTTCTTTGCTCCAAACACCAGTTATACTGCTGGAATTGAACGAAATAAAGAAGGCGATGAACTAAAATCATTGATAAAGAAATTTCATGAAGATGGAATAGAGGTTATTTTAGATGTTGTTTTTAACCATACTGCTGAAGGCAATGAGTATGGTCCATATATATCTTTTAAGGGGTTTGATAATAATGTCTATTACATGCTTACAACAGATGGGAAATATTACAACTTCAGCGGATGTGGAAATACTTTAAATTGCAATCACCCAATAGTCCATAGAATGATTTTAGATTGCCTTCGCTACTGGGTTACAGAATATCGTGTTGACGGATTCAGGTTTGATTTAGCTTCAATTCTTGGTCGAAATGAAGATGGATCACCAATGAATAATCCTCCACTATTGCAAAGCCTAGCATTTGACCCTATTCTTGCAAATACAAAATTGATAGCTGAAGCATGGGATGCAGGTGGATTATATCAAGTCGGCAGTTTTCCATCTTGGAAAAGATGGTGTGAATGGAATGGAAAATATAGAGATGATATTCGCAGATTTCTAAAGGGCGATTCAGGCTTAACTGCCACTGTTGCTGAAAGAATTACCGGATCTTATGACCTCTATAATCCAGATATAAGAGGGAAAAATGCTTCAGTAAACTTTATTACTTGCCATGATGGATTCACCTTATATGACTTATATTCTTATAATGATAAACACAATGAAGAAAATGGTTGGAATAATACAGATGGTGAGAACAACAATAATAGCTGGAATTGTGGTGCTGAAGGTGAAACTGACGATGAAAATATAATAAAGTTGAGAAGAAAGCTAATAAAAAATGCTTGTGCTGTTCTTCTTTCAAGTCAAGGAGCTCCAATGCTTTTATCTGGAGATGAATTTGGAAACACACAGTTTGGAAATAACAATCCATATTGCCAGGATAATGAAATTTCATGGTTAAACTGGAGTCTTCTATATAAGAATCATGATTTATTTACTTTCTTTAAAAATATGATAAATTTTCGAAAACGGCATCCTGCTATTAAGGACAGGATTGAAGAAACACGATGTGGCTTACCTCCTGTTAGTAAGCACGGTATAGAACCTTGGTATTTAGATCCATCAGATAGTACTAGAACAGTTGGGATAATGTTTGCAGGATGGAATAAAAAAGAAAAAGAAGATGACATTGTGTACCTTTGTATCAATGCTCATTGGGAAACTCAATATGTAAGATTACCCGAACTCCCTATATACTTAGAATGGAGAATCGCTGTAAATACAGCCATGCCTTTTGGAGAAGACATTAGCGATTCAATTAATGAGATGCTCCAAGTTGGAGATACACTTGAGATAGAACCTAGGTCTGTTATGATTCTTATTGGTATAAGTAAAATATAAATCTATAGGATAATAAGAGCTTAATTTACTTTGAGCTCTTATTTTATTAATATTATTGTTTATTATTAAACCTTCTTCTATAATTTAATTAGTTATAGAAATTTTAATAGGATATATTATCTTAATAGTAACAAAGGAGATGTAATGATGCCAAAATACAGTCTATCAACTGATGAAATATCTGACAACTTACGATATTTAGAATTACTTTCTAAACAATATCCAACAATTAATGAAGCTTCTACTGAAATAATAAATCTGCAGGCAATTTTAAATTTGCCAAAAGGAACTGAACATTTTCTAACTGATATCCACGGAGAGTATGAGCCTTTTATTCATGTATTAAAAAACGCATCAGGGGTCATAAAAAGAAAAATTGAAGATCTTTTTGGTAATAGCTTGATGCAAAGTGAGAAAAAAAGTTTAGCAACCCTTATATATTATCCTGAACAAAAACTAGAGATAGTATTAAAGCAAGAAGAAAACATAGATGATTGGTACAAAATAAATTTATACAGGTTAATTGAAATATGCAGATACGTTTCTTCTAAATATACACGTTCAAAAGTAAGAAAGGCTCTTCCAAAAGATTTTACTTACATAATAGAAGAGCTCTTACATGAACAGCCTAAAGGAATAGATAAATATGAATATTATGAACAAATTATTAGAACTATTATAGACACAGATAGATCAAAGGAATTTATAGTTGCTCTTTCTAAATTGATACAAAGACTTGTTATAGACAGACTTCATATTTTAGGGGATATATTCGATAGAGGTCCCGGTGCCGATATTATTATGGATACTTTAGTTGAATATCATTCTGTTGACATCCAATGGGGAAATCATGATATCTTATGGATGGGTGCTGCCTGTGGTTCAGACGTATGTATTGCTAATGTTATAAAAAATTCCCTAAAGTATGCTAACTTGGATACTTTAGAAAATGGATACGGAATTAACCTTCTCCCTCTAGCAACTTTTTCTATGGATTTTTATAAGGATCATCCCTGTAATATCTTCTTACCTAAGATGGATTGTGATAAAAAATACAGCATTAATGAAATTAATTTAATAGCTCAAATGCACAAAGCTATAGCTATAATATTATTTAAACTCGAAGGTCAGGTGATTTTAAGGCATCCTGAATTTAATATGAATCATAGGCTTTTATTAAATAAAATTAATTATGCTGAAGGAACTATTAGCTTAAACGGTAAAACGTATAAATTAAAAGATTCATTTTTTCCTACTATAGATCCTAAAAATCCATATGAACTTACTCATGATGAGAAAGAATTAATTGATAAGTTAAAAACCTCTTTTGTTAATAGCGATAAATATAATAAGCATGTTCGATTCCTATATTCAAATGGCAGTTTATATTTAAAATTTAATTCTAATTTACTATATCATGGATTCATACCATTAAATGAAGATGGAAGCTTTAAAAAAGTCAAAATAGCTGATAAAGAATATAAAGGTAAAGAACTTTTAGACAAATTGGATATGCTAGCAAGAGAGGCCTATTTTTCAAAAGACAAGGATGATTCTGATAATAAAGAAGATATAATGTGGTATTTGTGGTGTGGTGCTTCTTCGCCATTATTTGGTAAGGATAGAATGACAATATTTGAACAGTATTTTATTGAAGAAAAAGAAACTCATTATGAAAAGAAAGATCCCTATTTTAGCTTAAGAGATAATGAGGATATCTGCAAAAAAATACTAAAGGAATTTGGGCTTAGTTCACCAGAATCTCATATAATAAATGGCCACATGCCCGTTGAAGAAAAAAATGGAGAAAGTCCTATAAAAGCAAACGGAACTCTACTAGTTATAGATGGAGGTTTTTCAAAAGCATATCAGCCCAAAACTGGACTAGCTGGATATACGTTAATATATAACTCTTTTGGGCTTCAGTTAGTATCTCATCAGCCATTTGAATCCACTGAAGCAGCCATAAAAGAAGAAACTGACATATTATCTACAACTCTCTTACTAGAGCAAGTTGTAAATAGGAAAAGAGTTGAAGATACTGATGTAGGTGTAACTCTCAAGCAGCAAATAGATGACTTAAAGATGCTTCTTAATGCTTACAGAAAAGGACTAATAAAGCAGCAAAATAAAATTTAGTTAAGTTAAATGAGAATAAATTGCGTAAATAATTTATTCTCATTTTTTATAAAATCACACTATTTCAATAACAGTTCCTGAGTCTTTCATTCTTTTTTCTATATTCTCAGGCGGCTCTTTTGTAGTTATTAATAAATCTATTCTATCAAAGGAAATGGCTTTAAACGTGCTGGAATTGAAGAACTTTTCACTATCAGCTATAACACATACAAAAGTACTTCTTTCTGCTACCTTTCTCTTTATATATGAATCCTCAAAATCAACTACATAAATTCCATCTTCACTAATTGCTGCAGCCCCAAAAAATGCTATATCAAAATGTATATCTTCGATTTGATTTATTGTGCCACTGCCATATAAAAAACGATTTTTGCGTTGCAATTTTCCACCCAATAAATGAACGTCACAATTTTTTTCAGCAAGTATTTCCATGTTGTCTAAAGAATGCGTATATATAGAGATATCATCCTCAACACACTGACATAACGCTTCAATGGTAGTAGACACATCAAAGAAACATACTTGATTTGTTGAAACATATTTAGCTGCATATTTACCCAATTTTATTTTTTCTTCTGAATTTATAGATAAGCGGCTCTTATAATCCTTAATTTCAGTTCTTATAGATGGCACTGCAATTCCTCCATGAGTTCGAATAGCAACTCCTTCTTCTACTAATCTAACAATGTCTCTTCTAGCAGTATCCCTTGATATATTAAATGTTTCCATTATTTCTTTATTAGATAACACAGTTTTTTCTCTAAGTATATTTAATATTTCATATAATCTTTCTTCTTGATACATAAAATGTCCTTTCACTTCTAACTATCTTTTAATTACATACTATAATAAATTATATTTTAAAATAGTCATTTGTCAATTTTTTCATGAATGTCAGCACTCATGAACTTTAATGGATTTATATATCCTTATTTTCCTTGAATTGACAGCTTTCTTATGCTAAACTCACAATATATAAATTACTGTAATATAAATTCTCTTAATACTTATTTTACAGAAATCTTCTATCTTATATAAAGGGGTGCAATAAATGAATAAAAGAATATTATATGTAACAGATTTAGATGGTACCTTATTAAATTCTAATGGAGAAGTTTCACAAACATCACTAAAAATCTTAAAGAAACAAATAGAAAAAGGCACATTGTTTAGTATTGCAACTGCACGAAACCTTCAGGCTGCAAAAAGATTGATAAGTGAAATTCCAATTAACATTCCTATCATATTAAATAACGGTATAGGATTTTATGATTTAAATAAAGAGCAATATCTAAAAATTAATGAATTTCCAATATCTCAGTTAAATCACCTAATAAAAATATTTGATGAGTATAAAAGCTATGGATTTATGTATGCATTGAAAGATGGAGATATCCACTTCATATACAACAATCTTGATGACCCATCTGATCTTGAGTATTTTAAAGAAAGGCATTTATTATACAAAGGTCGTTGTCATCAATATGATGATTTTGAACAAGTTCCAAAGGATGGGTATACAATTTTATATTTTGTTTTGTATGGTTCTTTTGATCGTATAAAAAATGTTGAAAATTGCATTTTAGATAACCCTATATTAAAATGTGTTCCTAACAAAAATGTATATAAAGATAATTACTTTTTAGATATATTTAGTTCTAAAGCATCTAAGGCCATTGCTATAAAAGAATTAAAGGAACTGATTGGTGCAGATGAAGTAATTGCTTTTGGGGATAATTTTAATGACATTGAAATGTTACAATCTGCAGATCGTTCGTATGTTCCTGAAAATGGAGTTTCTGAAGCAAAGGCAGTTGCAACAAGTGTCATCTCAAGCTTCGATGATGATGGAGTTGCAAAGTTTATCGAAAAAGACACCAGTATTAATTAAAAACTTTCAACAAATTTATAAATTTAACAAACAGAAAAAGCAGGTATATTAAGAAAATCTCCAATGTACCTGCTTTTATATATTAAGTTTATATACATGGCTAATCTATTAAAAATAAACTAATTCTTCCTCAAGCTTATCTATTTTTTTATAATCTTGAACCACTATATATGGAATCTCCCTTTGTTCTTGCTGTATATATTTTTTATGAATTATACCTTCTAACTCGATCCATTCCTTATCTTTAAAATTAAATGCCTTACTCGTTTGACACAGGATACCTAAAAATGATATATCATCTTCACAGCAAGTCATTGCATTTCTGCCAAATGCAAAAACACCTTTAGGATACTTAGGGTTGCTATAAGCAAGACCTTTTACCTTTATATTTTTACCATCATACTTTTCTGGATATTCTGTTGCATCTAAGTACCAAACCCCATAATCGTAGTCTTTAAATTCTATTACTTTCTTATGTATATCAAATGGTAATTCTAAGGGACTATCATCAATCTCGCCATTTTCTAATTCAAACATCATATTAGCTCTTGAATTAATAGCTTTTACACTATTTCTAAATTTCAATTTATTTGTTTTATCGTTGCAACGGTTAAATATAATCAAATCTGAATTTTTAAATTGCTCTATTAATAAAGACTTCATATTACTCATATAACTTTCAAATGTTGATGCATCAATAGTTGTTATAATTTGAGCAATCTCCCATCTATCAGGAAACTTCATATTATCAAAAATGTCAAATTGCCACATCCCATTGTATTCTAAAACAACCTTGGTTGGTTTGTATTTCTGATTGAATTCCTTTAAAGCTAACTCTGTAAATTCTTCTATATTGCTGATGCTAACAATATTTGCATTGTGTTTTTTCAAAAATTCAACTTCATATTCTTCTACACCATTCTCGCAAACAATTAAAAGAATTTTTTCCCCATCATAAAACTCTGGATCATTAAATATTTCTTTTATAAAAGTAGTCTTACCACTCTCTAAAAAACCAGTAATAAGAAAAACTGGTACATCAGTCATAAATCAATTCCTTCTTTCACTTATTTTTCTAATTAAATGTAACATAATTCTATCTATAAATTTACATTCATAATTTAAGTTTTTTAATATTTCAGAACTTAAATTGTTTTTTCTTATGAATTTCTATTGCTAATTCTAAATTTCTTTCCTCATAATTATAAATACTTTATCTTAAAATTTCATTTAATGTATATTTTATTTATATTAGTGTAACCTACTACATATTAAATTCTATGAAAAGAGGTAATGTCCATGAATAGGAAATTACTACAGGACTATCAAAAAAGAATCTTATTGATAATCAAGGCCTTAGGTGAGAAAAATTCTCTAAATATCCCTGAAATCGAAATAGATGAAAGTCCTTCTTCAGATATAAGTCAAAAAAATGTCATAATATCACTAAATAAACTCAAATGAATTTAAATTATTTGAATTCATTAAAGAGAGGAGTTTTATTATAGATACCCAACTTTAAAACTAAATTTATGTGATAACTTACCGAAATCATAAATATTTTGATTCCGAAAAGCTATGAAAATATCACTGAAGGTTCTAAGCAGCAGGTTGTATCCAATTTAGCATGCTCCAACTTTCAGTTTGACAAGCTAAATTGGAACAACCTACAGCTAATACCCTTTAACAGCTCATTTTCAAATGTTTTCTCCACAAATATATTTATGATTTCTAGCTAAAGATAATAATTTATATATAGTAAATGTGGAAATATGTTCTCATAATAAATCTAATTAATAATTGGGATATCTATGTATATAAGCCAATTATAAGTTAAATTTATACTATGAAATATATCCCAACTAGAAATGAGTAATATACTTTTGTGGAATGTTTCATTGGTAATTTTGATGGATGTGATTCTTTGGCTATAAGTTGTTCCAAATGTGCTAGTTCAAAAAGTGAGAATCGAAATTTTATATTTCGTTCTTCGAACTTTCTCTGTGAGCGCTTGTTCTTTGAGGCTAGCGCTTTGGGTACAACTTATAGCCTTAGAATCACCCATCAGAATTACCTAGAAACTGGAACAGAAGTATGTTATTCATTTCGGCGAGTTATATGCATTAGTTCAGGTCTTAGTTTGGTTATCTATATTATCAGTAATGTTCACTCCTCTTCCTTAATAACAATTTTTATATAAATCGAAATATTTAGCTTGTATCTATACATCAAATAATTCTTCTATTTCATTCTTATTTAAATTTGTACCTATAACGCATAACCTTCCTGTATAATCTGCTATTCCTTCACGTACTTCATACTCGCCTGGAACTAAATCAAAGTTTATCCATCCTCCATCTGAGCAAGGGATTATACCTTTAGCACGCAATATAATTCCATAATCAGAAGATTCCGATAAAGTTTTTAATATATTATTTATTTCTACTTTTGAAAACTTTTTTGGTGTTTCCATTCCCCAGCTCGTAAATACTTCATCTGCATGATGATGATCATGTGAATGATGATCGTGTCCACATCCACACTCATGATCATGAGTATGATGAGCATGGTTATGATCATTACAATTACAATCTATATGATGTTCATGATTATCACATTCACATTCTTCCTTAGTATGGTTCTTATGATTATTGCAACAGCACTCTTCGCTGTGTTGATGATTTTCAGACTTATTATTCTTTACTTCTACTAAAAGCTCTTTTTCAAGGGACTCTTCCCTTTCCATTGCAGATAGAATTTGCTTTCCATTAATCTCATCCCAGTTTGTTGTTATTATTGTTGCAAAACTGTTGTGTTCTCTTATTTGGGATACACATACTTCTAATTTTTCTTCTGAAATCTTTTGAGTTCGGCTTAAGACAATAGTATTTGCATTTTCAATTTGATTATTAAAGAATTCTCCAAAGTTATCCATATACATTTTGCATTTTACAGCATCAACAACTGCCGTAAAACTATTAAGTTTAATATCTACTTCGCTTTTTATATTTTCTATTGCCTTAATTACATCTGATAATTTACCAACTCCCGATGGTTCTATTATTATACGTTCTGGCGAATATTTATCTAATGCTTCTTTAAGTGCAACTCCAAAATCTCCAACTAAAGAACAACAAATACATCCCGAATTCATTTCTGTTATTTCAATTCCTGAATTATTTAAAAATCCTCCATCAATTCCTATCTCGCCAAATTCATTTTCAATTATCATGAGCTTTTCACCCTGAAATGCTTCTTCTATTAATTTTTTAATCAAAGTAGTCTTTCCTGCCCCAAGAAACCCTGAAATAATATCTATTTTAGTCATATAAAAAATCCTTTCTATGTAAATATTAATTATATATTTAAAAGTTATTCCTTCTGGAAATATTTAAAGTCGTTTCCAGAAATATTTCATTTTTATCCTACCCTTAAAATCTAATACTGTCAATAATGATAAATCGATGATTTCTCTATTATTGACATTTTTAATGAATTACTTACTTATAAAATGATAATATTATAAGTAAAATGAAAAAAGGAGTGTTTTCATGGGTGATTTATTTAAACCAAATGTCTTTTTTAGTAAATGTTTAGGTTTCGAAGCCTGTCGTTACAATGGACAAATGATAACTGATGCATTTGTTGAAAAATTGAAACCTTTTGTTAATATTATAAATGTTTGTCCAGAAACTTCCATAGGACTTAAAGTTCCACGACCAACAATTAGAGTTGTCTCTGAAAATAATGAATTAAAATTATATGAGCCAAAAGAAGGAAAAGAATTCACAAAAGAAATGGTTGAGTTTTCAGAATCATATTTGAAAGATTTAAATAATATAGACGGTTTTCTCTTAAAAAGCGCTTCACCCTCCTGTGGACATAAAAATGTAAAAATTTATAATGGCACAGCTAAGGTTACAGGAAGTACAAGAGGTGCCGGAATATTTGGAAATAAGATTAAAGAGAAATTTCCTTATGCAGCAATAGAAGATGAAGGCAGATTACATAATTATAGAATTCGAGATAATTTTCTTACAAGAATTTTTATTAATGCAGATTTTAGAAAAGTCAAGAAATCTAATTCACTTAATGAATTAATACTTTTTCAACGCAGAAATAAATTACTACTCATGGCAAATAGTCAAAAGTATACTAAAATCTTAGGTAGAATTACAGCAAATGGTGAAAATAATGATATAAAAAGTATTATGGCTGAATATGAGAAGAATTTGAATTTGGCATTTGAAAAACTTCCTAAGTATACAAATAATATAAATGTTCTAATGCATGCCATGGGATATTTTTCAAAATACATAACTAATGAAGAAACTCAATTATTACTGGATTCCTTAGAAAAATACAAGATGAAAAAACTTACAATAATGTCTCCTATGCTTTTAGTTAAATCGTATGTAGTTAGATTTAATATTGATTACCTTTTGGAACAAACTTATTTTAATCCTTACCCAGAAGATTTGATTATATTAGAAGATTCAGAAAAGATAGAAATATAATTCAATTTTTGATTAAATTTTAACGGCGATATATTACCGCCGTTAAAAAATATTAGCTTTATTTATTCTCTTAAAGGTACTTATAATTAATATCATGATGATAATACTACTATTATAGTATCTTATCTAAATATTCTTCATAACCTTCTTCCTTCATCTTGTCTTTGGGGATAAACTTAAGTGCTGCTGAGTTTATACAGTATCTTAAACCTCCCATATCTTCGGGTCCATCAGTAAATACATGTCCTAGATGTGCATCACCAGTACTGCTTCGAACCTCCGTTCTTACCATGCCATGACTTTTATCTATTTTTTCTTTTATTGCCTTTCTATCTATTGGCTTGGAAAATGCAGGCCAGCCACACCCAGAGTTGAATTTATCGGTTGATACAAACAATGGCTCACCCGTAGTTATATCTACATAAATCCCCTTTTCAAACTGATTATCATATTCATTAGAAAATGGAGCTTCTGTACCATTTTCTTGTGTAATTCTATATTGTTCATCTGTCAGACTCATCTTTAATTCTTCATTGGATTTTTTTACATACTTTTGACTCATTTGTTTCCTCCCTGTTCTCTTTTGAAATATTTATTTCTGTATACATATCAATATTATGTGACAAAGGAATAATACTAATTCATTTATAGTAATCTTATTCTTATATGCGAACCTTATATCTTCACACCTTAAATCTAAGCATACTTATTCAACTTTCTATTTTTCCAGTAACTCTTCAAGTTGATTAGCAAGAAGAGGTTTGCTAAAATAATACCCTTGAATATAATCACATTTCATTCTTTTAAGTATTAAAAGCTGATCTTCAACCTCAACTCCTTCAGCAATAACTTTTAATTCCATACTATGTGCCATTTGAATAATATTTTTTATAATCGCTTCTTCTTTCTTATTTAAAGAAATATTGTCTATAAATGATTTATCAATCTTTAATGTAGTTATAGGAATTCTTCTAAGATAGCTTAATGATGAATATCCTGTGCCAAAGTCATCAAGCGCAATTCTAATTCCCATGTCCATTAATTTCTTTAATATTTCAATACTAGAATCAAAGGATTTCATAAGAACAGTTTCAGTGATCTCAAGCTCAATCATATTCGGATTAACAGATGAACTTTCAATAATTTCTTTAACATTATCTAAGAAATTTATCTCTTGCAAATCAACTGATGAGATATTAACGCTTATGCTATTAAATTTATAGCCCGCTTCAAACCACTTAGCACTTTGTTTGAAAGATTCCTTAAGCACCCATAAAGTTAATTGTGTGATATATCCAG
Source organism: Clostridium sp. MF28 (assembly GCF_002969175.1). Lineage (NCBI taxonomy): Bacteria > Bacillati > Bacillota > Clostridia > Eubacteriales > Clostridiaceae > Clostridium > Clostridium sp. MF28. The sequence goes on along the minus strand of NZ_CP014331.1, from coordinate 104,451 downwards.
ATTCCTCTGCTATTGGAATAAACTCTGCAGGAGATATAAAACCAAGTTCCCTACTATTTAATCTAAGTAATGCTTCAAAACCAAAGATTTTATTTGCTTGTAAATCATACTGAGGTTGATAGTTAATGATAAGTTCATTATTATCAACTGCTGTCCTTAATATTCTTTCTATGCTAGTCTTTCGTTCAAGGCTTAGATACATTTGTGGATCAAAAAGAGAAAATCTATTTTTACCTAATTCCTTTGCCCTGTACATAGCAGCATCTGCATTTCTTAAAATCGTACTACTATCCCTTCCATCTTTAGGATACAAAGCTATTCCAACACTGGCAGTTATATACATATGCTTGTTATCAATTTTAAATACTTTATCGAACAAACCTAATAGCCTGTTTGCATAAGTTTGTATTTCATCTTCTTTTGAATCGGGATGAAGTAATATAAATTCATCTCCACCAAGTCTAGATATTGTATCTTTTTCTTCAATTAAATTTTCAAACTGTTTTGCTAAACTTATTAGCAATTTATCTCCATACTCGTGTCCCATAGTATCATTTATATTCTTAAAATTGTCTAGATCTATAAAAAATACAATTCCTTGTTTATTGGCGTAATTAGATAATTGTAGTTGTTCATTTAGCCTATTCATAAACAATGTCCTATTAGGAAGTTTTGTTAAAGAATCATAAAACGCCATGAATTTTATTCTATCCTCTGAAATCTTTCTTTCAGAAATATCTCTAATAGAACCAGTTATTTTTATAACTTTTCCTTCAGAATTTCTTAATGCTTTACCACAAGAGAGAATCCAAACGTACGAACTGCTCTTAGTTCTTATTCTAAATTCAGAGCTATAAACATCTGTAAGCTGATTAATATGATTTTTGAAATCTTTTTTCACTTTATCAAGATCATCTGAATGAACATTCTCATACACAAAGTTTCTCAAATTATTTATCTCATCCAACTTGTATCCAGTAATATCAATTAATTTATCAGAAGCAAAGAATGTATCTGTAACTAAATTCCATTCCCAAATCGAGTCATTTGCACATTCTAGTGCGAGTTTGTATTTTTCTTCACTAACTCTAAGTGCTTCCTCATTTTGTTGTAATTCGTTATATTGTACTCTTAATTCTTCTTCTGTCGCTAGCAATTCCTCATAAACTGATGATAATTCCTCATAGCTTGAACGTAACTTACCAATCATCAAGTTGAAAGATCTTCCTAATTTTCCAAACTCGTCATTTGAATTAATACTAGCTTTTACTGATAAATCCCCATTTCCAGCCGCTTGCATTAAAGGAACTAATTCTGTAATCGGTTTTGTTACCTTCTTAGTAACAATGAGTGTAACGAAAATAGCGAGAAATGAAACACCCACTGTTATCATAATTATTAAATATCCCATCTTGCTAGCTTTGCTTTCCAATTCACTTTTTGGTATAACTGAAGCCATCTTCCAACCAGTATCCTTACATGTATAAACATTAACTAAAACAGGATTTCCATTTATATAAGTTTCAAAACTTCCATTATCCAAATCTATAAATTTATCATAGTTATCAAATGAAAATTTTGAAGCTTCATCTGTTTGAGAATATGTATAACCTAACTGATTTAAATGTAAGATATTTTTAAAGTTTAAATCTATATCTGGGTGAGCTAACATAGTTCCATCTTTTAAATAAAGAAAAACATAACCTGTATCTCCAATCCTAATATTTCTTATTATTTCAGATAACTTTTCCAAACTTAAATCTATACCCATAACTCCAACAATGCTTCCATCTTCATTTTTTACTGTTGTTGACGCACTTATAATTACATTTTTTGAATTATCAACTGCCGAAACGTAGGGATCTGAAATTACCACTTCATCTGGATTTGATAATGCCAAAGAATACCATGGTCTTGTCCTTGGATCAAATGTATTAGTACTTAATCCATCAGGCCATTGAATATACCCTCCCCATTTAGTACCAATGTACACATAAGTTGTTTCTGGATGAGATGTTCCATAAGCCTCGAGCACATTATATATAGCACTCTCTATCCCAGGTATTTGTTTTGAGTATTTTTTATTTATCGCAATATCAGGAATATTAAATAGAGCTGAAATAGATTGGTCTGCTTTTTTTGCATCTGAATAAGTTGCAAGAAACTTAGCATTGTACTTTATTTGCCCTAACATGTTAGAAAAGTTGTTATCAACCTGCACCATTTGGGCTTTAGCGCTTGAAAATAGATGCTCTTTAAGGGATTTATACATATAATTATAAGTTATTAGTGCAATTGGAATAGATATAGACAATATAATTCCTACAAAATAAAAGAATAGTTTTAATCTAAAAGTAAGCTTCATAGCAATGCTCCTTGATTATTTAATTTGTATATTTTCTAATTTAGGACCTTTTTCACTAATATAAAAATCAATGCTAGATAATGATATTAATATATATTTTACCATTTATACTTAATAATTTCAATTCTTTAGCTACCTATCTTCATACTGATAAATTATAGTTCTCTTAATTAAAATCTATATGTTGAAATCGAATTTCTATATTTTGTCTTAACTGAGCGAATAAGATTTCTTTTTTATTCTTTTTTAAATACCCAAACTATCCAATCAAAATTTTTTAAGTTATACCCTCAAGGAGTACCTCGTCAACTGATTTTACTGGAATATAAATTTCTAAAGAATAAAAAAGCTGCAGAGCAAATCTATGCCTACAGCTTTTGAATAAATTTATTTAACATCTTTTATGCAGAAATTTCACTTAAACTGCTCTTAACTTCTTTATTTCAATATTAATTATATTATTTTAAGTCTTGGATTCTTATGTTATCCATATCATCGAATGTTATATTCTCGCCACACATTCCCCATATAAATGAATAATTCTGAGTTCCAATGCCCGAATGAATTGACCAGCTTGGTGAAATTACTGCCTGCTCATTCTTCATTACTATATGCCTTGTTTCTTGTCCTTCACCCATAAAATGAATTACTGCTTGATCTTCAGGTACATCAAGATATAAATATACTTCCATACGTCTTTCATGAGTATGACATGGCATTGTATTCCATCCACTTCCTGGCTCAAGTATTGTTAATCCCATTACTAATTGACAGCTTTCACATACTGCAGGATGAATATATTGGTTTATTGTTCTTTTATTCATGTTTATTTCATCGCCACATTTTATCTTATTAGCTTTTTCTAAATCTATTTTTACTGTTGGATATGATTTAAGCGCTGGTGCAGAATTTATATAAAACTTAGCTGGATTTTTTCCATCAGATGATTTAAATTCTATATTTTTAGTGCCTTGTCCAACATATAATCCATCTCTATAATTTAGATTATATTCTACTCCATCAGCTATAATTGTTCCTTCTCCACCTACATTAATAACTCCAAGTTCTCTTCTTTCCAAAAAGTAATCTGTTCCTAATTCTTTAGACGCTCCAAGCTTTAATGCTTCTTTTACTGGTGTAATTCCTCCAAATATGATCCTATCATTATGGCTATAAACTAAATTCACTTCTCCATCTACAAATACTTTCTCAACTAAATAGTGTTTTCTTAAAGTTTCTGTATCATAGTGCTTAGAGTCTTCTGGATGATTTGAGTATCTAATTTCCATTTGCATAATAATCTCTCCTTACAATTTCCAGGCACACGTGTTCCCAATTGAGTAAAAAAATATTCAAAGTTTATATATACATTTTATCAAGAAGGTTTTACTAAAATTCCTAACCTTAATATTATGTAATTTCCTTTGCACACGTGTTCCCTTTTTCTTAATACAAGTATATACGCTTATGTAAATATTTGCAATAGTTTTTTGTTCTCATTTTGAATTAAATTTTAAAGCTATAGTGAGGAAAACTTTTGCTTCACTATAGCTTTATATAATTTATTCTAATTTAAATCTTTAATTGAATTACCTAATTCCAATTCTGATTCTATATATATTTTCTTAGTTGTTATATCTTGTTCATTATTTAGCAATCTTAAAAGTAGTTCAGTAGCAATTCTTGCTATTTCTCCTATAGGCCTTTTAATTGTTGTAATACTTGGAGTAATAAATCTGCCAATTTCATTCCCATCAAATCCTAGTATTGAAATATCTTCTGGAACCCTTAATCCATACTCTGTAATAGCTTTTATTGCCCCAGTTGCCATTTCATCATTAAAAGCAAATATGGCTGAAAACTTTTCATTCATTTCTATTAATTCATTAGCTTTTTCATATCCACTTTTGACAGTAAAGTTCCCATTTAGCACCAGATTTTTGTCCAATTTAATATTATAGTTATTGAAAGCCTTTAAGTATCCATCTCGCCTCATTTTAGTTGAATCGAAATTGATTGCGCCTTCTATTATTGCAATATCCTTATGACCCTTTTTTATCAATTCCTCTACTCCCTTATACACCCCAACACTCTCATCTGTATATACATTTATAACATCATGATTTACCTTTCTATTTATGACTACAATAGGTATCTCTTTCTCTAATATTTCTCTAATAAAATCATCATCATCTATTTTTTGACTTACTACTAGTATTCCATCATAATTTTTAGGATTTATAGTATTTTTTTCATACATATCTATTCCTTTAACAATGACATTATACTTTTTGTCTATATTCTTGTAGACATTATTTATAACAGTTTGAAATACAAATGGTGAGGTTCCATTACTTATAGTTGAAAAAAATACACCAATATTATAAGCTTTATCTATCTTTAAACTCCTCGCATTCATATTAGGAATATAGTTTAGCTCTTTAACTGCATTAAGTACCGCCTCTTTGGTCTTTTCATTTACAGATTTAGATCCAGTCAGTACCCTTGAAACAGTTGAATGTGATATTCCTAGTGCTTTCGCTATATCTTTAATCGTAGTAGCCATATTAATCCTCCAAATTTTTAATAAATAAAGCGCTTTTATCTCTAGCAAAGAATTAATTTTTAGTACGCAAATATAGCCAGAGGTTATAAATAATTTCTTTTACGCTCAATAATTACACACGTGTTCACAATCTTGTTTATTATTTTATAGCAGTAATTAGTAAATTACAAGCTTTGTGAGTATTTCTAATACTAGGATACGTTATATTGTTTAAAACTTATATAATTAATTTCTTGATTTAAAAATTAACTTAATATACAATATTAACCATAATATATTTTAAAATTTTTGTCAAAAATGTATAATAAATTTATAGATTAAAGAAGGAAATAATATGTTTAAAAAATGGGATATAATTATAATAGTTATTCTACTATGTATATCACTTATTCCTGAACTTGTTTTTGGGGTAATAATGGGCAAACATTACAATGGAACATATGCTGAGATAACTATAGACGGTAAATTTTATAAGAAAATCAACCTATCTGAGCATAGAGGTGAGGACCAAATAGATATTAAAACTTCATATGGTGATAATATAATAAACGTCAAAGATAAATCTATTAAAGTAATAGATGCAGATTGCAAGGATAAAATATGCGTTAGATCTGGATTTATATCAGAACCAGGCCAAATTATAGTTTGTCTTCCACATAAACTTATGATTGAAATAAAAAGCAGTGATATAATGGCAAACAGTTTGAGGTGTTTAAATGAATAAAACTTTTCGTATAGTATTTATAGGTATTCTAGTATCACAAGCTTTGGCTTTGTATACAATTGAAAGTATGATTCCTGTTCCATTTATTGCACCTGGTGCAAAACTTGGGTTAACTAATTTAATTACTGTCATAGCATTATACATATTGAATAATAAAAAAGATGTTTTTTTAATTATAATATTAAGGCTTCTTCTTTCAACTATGTTTGGTGGAAATCTCTCTACACTTATGTATGGTGCTGTTGGAGCGTTGCTTAGTTTTTATATAATGCTTTTCGTAAAAAATATTGGGAAAGATAAAGTTAGTATAATAGGTGTAAGTGCTGCTGGAGCATTTTTCCACAACGTAGGACAATTAATTGTAGCCGCAATTATAGTTCAAAATATTGCAGTTACACTTTATTTACCAATCTTATCCATAGCCGGAATTGGTACAGGTATTTTTATTGGTATAACTTCTAATTTTATAGTCAAACATATGTCCAAGCTTCCTTTCTTTAATGATTTAAATATTAGTCATGAGTTTTATCACTATTAATAGGTTGTTGAATAAACAGAATTTGTAAAAAATAAATAAGTCATCCCTTTGTGATATAATAATTTCGCGAAAAACCCAAATATATCACATAAGGAATGACTCAAATATGATTATATCATCAAATATTAAAAGTGAAAATGACCATTATAAAATTTTTGAAGCTGTTAAAATTGCATTTGCTAAATTAAATTCGAATATTAAAAGTACTAAAGGGCGACCACGTAAGTATTCAGATGAACAAATAGTTGCATGTATATTATATGGCGTTAAAAGTAGTATTTTCAGTTTAAGAGAGCTTGAATATCGTATAAAGCAAGACTATGTGTTTCAGTCTATAATTCAACTCAATCAAGTACCAGATTATTCTACATTCTCATTAAGAACTAAAATTTTAGAGAAACATATATATTATGGTATTTATGCTATGCTTGTTGAACTTATCAATCCTGAAACTAGACTGTGTGCAATAGATGGAACTGCTTTAAGAAGTTCAAAATACGATAGCGAAGCTAAATCCGGTAAGGGTACCCGCCTTGGATATTATAAAGGTTATAAATTACACTGTATTGCAGCAGTTAGTGATATTATAATTCCTCTAGTTTTTTATTTAACAACAGCTAATGTTTATGATAATCAAGTCTCAGATTTACTATATGAAGCTAAAATTTATAATCCATTTTTAATACTTGCAGATGCAGCATATGATTCATTAGAATGGTTTGAAATTGCTTCTAGCTTAGAATTTAATTTGTTAACTGATATAAATATGCGTAAGGCTAAAAGTATTGAGTCATTTACTGATAAACGATATGAAAATGCTTTGTTTATTCAATCTCCTATTGGATCAAAATTATATAAAAACAGATTGAAAATAGAGCAATTATTCTCTGTATTAAAGGGATTATATAACTTAGAAAACCCAAGGCTTTATGGGCAAGCCCGATACGAACGTCATATAAAATGGGTCTTATTAGCGTACTTAATAGATGAATTTAACAAAAAGCAGCAAGGAATAAAAACTAGAAAATATCCTTGGAATATATAATTTCTAAGAATATTTTCTTAAATAACCATTTGTAAAAATTAGTTATTCAACAACCTATATTAATAATAAAAATTCTCTCATACGTTTACTACAATGCCCCACTAATTACAAAATGTATAGCCAGTAGAAATGCACATTTTTTTCATCTCTACTGGCTATACATTTAATAAATATTTTATATTAAACCATAATTTAATATAAAATACTGTAAATTTTAAATTGTAACTTTTACTGTGTCTGAATTTTTATTAGCAATTAATTCATTCGCAACTTTTATTGCTCCTGTTGGACATTTTGCCAAACATGTTGCTTCACTACATTTTTCAGCACATATTTTCTGATCCACCACTGCGAGATTATTTTGAACTTGAATAGCTCCATAGCTGCAATTCTTTGCACAAAGTCCACAGCCTATACAAGCAGCACTACATAACTTTCTAGCAATAGCTCCCTTATCTTTTGAATTACAATCAACTTTTACTCTAGCATTTATTGATATCATTTGTATGACATTTTTAGGACATGATTCTTCACACTTACCACAACCAGTACATTTTTTTCTATTAACAACTGGAAGTCCATTTTCTCCCATTGTCATAGCTCCAAAAGGACAACTACTTACGCAAGTTCCAAATCCAATACATCCATGCTTACAGCCTTTGGGGCCTCCTTGTATTAGGCTTGCTGCCTTACAATCATGAACTCCTTTGTAATTATAACTTAATGCTGCTTTTTCACTTGTTCCTTTGCATCTAACATGAGCTATTCTTGGTTCCACTTCTTCTGCTTTTTTACCTGTAATTTCTGCTACAAGTTTTGCTACAGCATCCTTTCCTGGAACGCATAAATTAGGAGGAACATCATCTTTCATAACTACTGCTTCTGCATATGCTGCACATCCCGCATAGCCGCATGCACCACATTGTCCTTTAGGAAGAATATCTTCTACTTCATGAATTAGTGGATTCACCTCCATAGCAAATTTTCTATTTGCAAATGCTAAGATAAAACCAAAAACCGCACCTATTCCTCCAAGAACCACTAAAACCATTATAACAGTAAACATAATCTTTACTCATCTCCTTTATATCATTCCTGAAAATCCCAAGAATGCCAATGCCAACATACCTGCTAATATAAAAGCAACTCCTGTTCCTTCTAGTGGTTTTGGCACATCTGCATAAACCAGCTTTTCTCTTAAACTTGCCATAAGTACTAAGGCCAGTGCAAATCCCATTCCTGATCCAATTGAGAACACTACACTTTTTACAAACGAGTAGTTTGACTCAACACTTAATAATGGAACTGATAATACAATACAGTTTGTTGCTATTAAAAGAAGATATATTCCCCACATGCTGTATAATGTAGGTGCTTGTTTCTTTATAATTAATTCTAATAATTGCACAAAACTTGCTATAAGTATTACGAAAACAATAGTTGTTAAGAATGTCAAATGATATGGCAAAAGTACAAAATTATATACAACCCATGCTAACATTGAACTTAGAGTTATAACAGAGGTAACTGCCATTCCCATGCCTATTGATGCATCTAAACTTTTAGAAACTCCAAAAAATATACAAAGTCCAACAAATTTTGTTAAAACAAAATTATTTACAAGTAACGCACCTATAAACAATGTAAAATACTCTCTCATTATGCTTCACTTCCTTCTATTTTTTTAGCTTCTTTATGTGCATTGTGGAGCTTTATTGCTCCTATCATGTAACCTATTAGTATAAATGCACCAGCTGGTAGTATCATAATTAAAGGCGCGTTGTACCATGAGCCTAGTATTTTAACCCCAAGAATTGATCCACTTCCTAAAAGCTCTCTTATTACAGATATTGAAAGCATAGCTAATGTAAAACCACATCCCATTCCAAATCCATCTAAGAATGATGGAAACACTTTATTTTTTGATGCGAATACCTCTGCTCTTGCAAGTATTATAGCAAAAACAACTACTAAGTCTAAATAAATACCAAGAGCACTATATAATTCAGGTGATATTGCCTGCAATGCAAGTTCTACAACGGTAACTATAGTAGCTATAAATGTAATATAAACTGGTACTCTAACCTTTGGGTTTACAAATTTTCTTGTAAGCGATACAACTACGTTATTGCTTGTAATAACGAAAGTTACACATAAGCCCATAGTAAAACCATTTATCACTGATGATGTAACAGCTAATGCAGGACAAAGACTTAAGCATAACATAAATATTGGATTTTCATCGTACAAACCCTTGCTAAAAATTTTCCACTTTTCCTTCATATTATTTACCTCCTGCAAACTCTGTTACTTCATGCACAGCATTTTTGACAGCTAATGTTACAGCTCTAGATGAAATAGTTGCGCCTGTCATAGCTTGAATATCATCTTTATCAGAAGCATCTTTTGTAACTGTTAAATTTGCTTCTTTTTTTCCTTTAAATTGACTTCTAAAAGGTTCTTTTGAAGCATTATCTCCTAGACCTGGAGTTTCATTATGTGCTAGTATCTTATAATCTATTACTTCTCCTGCTGGTGTAATAGCTACAAGCATTTTAATTTCTCCACCATATCCTCTGCTTTCTCCTGGAACTACATATGCAATTACTTTACCGCCTTTTTCGGCTGTAAACCAATCGGCCTTATCTGGAACAGCCTTGAAATTATCGGCATCACTAACTAATGCTCTCATAGATTCTTGTTTTGATATTTCTCTCTTTTCAGATGCAATTGGTGCCGTAACATAATATACTAGTCCTATTATTAAACCAGATGCCAAGCAAGTTATTATTAAATTTATCGCTATCTGAAAAATAGAATACTCCTTATTAATAGCATGTTCATTGGACATTTTACTACCCCCTTGCTCCAAATTGTTTTGGCTTTACAAAACGATCTATTAGTGGTGTTACAGCATTCATAAGTAAAAGCGAATAGCAAACGCCTTCTGGATAACCACCTATTAATCTAATTAATGATGTTATTAGTCCAGCTCCCACTGCAAAAATTATTTGCCCTTTTAAAGTTATAGGTGCTGTAACCATATCTGTTGCCATAAAAAATGCACCTATAATTAATCCTCCAGCCATCATATGGAAAATAGGATCACCACTAAATAAACCTGAAGGTCCGAAAATCCAGGTTATTATTCCTACTGTTCCTATCATGCATACAGGAACTTGCCATTTTATATATCCCTTATATATAAGATACGCGCCTCCAATTATAAGAAGCATTGTTGAAGTTTCTCCTGCGCTTCCATTTCTTGTGCCAATAAACATAGCTTTATACAATTCTGTATTGCCACCAAAAGTTTCAATCAATTTAGAATATCCTTGTTGTTTTAATATGTTCAATGGTGTAGCAGAGCTAACAACATCTACTGAAGTTGTCATCTTTGTCCATGTTGTCATTGCAACTGGCCAAGATACCATTAATGCTGCTCTTCCGATATGAGCTGGATTAAAAATATTATATCCAAGCCCACCCATAGAATGCTTAGCTATTACTATGGCTACAAACGAACCCGCTATTATCATATAAACAGGTAACGTTGGGGACACACACATAGCTAGCAATAAGCCAGTTAAAAATGCACTTCCGTCAAATGCTGTGATCTTCTTTTTACGGAATTTTTGAACCAAATATTCAAAAGCAACTGCTGAAGCTGCACCAACAACTAAGTTAATTAATGCAGGGATACCAAAATAATATATAGAAAAAATAGCAGCTGGTGCTAATGCTATGTTTACATTCCACATTATCTTTGAGATTGATTCATCACAACGAATATGTGGAGATGCTGATACAGTAAAACTATTTTCCTGTGTATCAGCTTCTTTTGCTTTAATTCCTTGCACTTTACTTTCTTGTACTCCAATTTCGGAACTCATTTTACCCCTTCTTCCTTTACTTTTTTTGTGCCATTGCTAAATTTTGTGATTTTGAATATTTTATATACTGAACTATGTTACGTTTTGCAGGACATGTATAAACACAACTTCCACATTCAATACAATTTAGCAAATTATATTCCTCTTTGGCCTCTTTAAATTTATGACGTTCACCTAATATGCTTAGCATACTTGGGATTAGACCCATAGGACACGCCTCAACACATCTTCCACATCTTATACAAGGGGACTCCTCACCAGAATTTATGGCATCTTTACTTAATGCTAGAATTCCAGATACACCTTTAATTACAGGAACATCTAATGAAAATTGAGCCATTCCCATCATAGGCCCTCCCATAATTAGCTTCTCTGGTGTTTTGCTAAATCCACCACAATAACTTATGGCTTCTTTAAAACTTGTTCCTATTCTTAGTAATAAATTTTTAGGTTCCTTAATTGCATCTCCTGAAACAGTAGTAACTCTTTGAATTATTGGAATGCCATTTACTACTGCATCATAAATAGCTATAACTGTACCAACATTTTGTACAACAACTCCAACATCCATAGGCAATCCACCAGATGGAACTTCTCGACTTGTAAGCACTTTTATAAGCATCTTTTCTGCACCTTGGGGATACTTTGTAGGTAGAGCTACAATGTCAACTGATGTACCCTTAAATGCTTCTTTCATAACTTTTACTGCTTCTGGTTTATTATCTTCTATTCCTATAATTCCTTTGCTAACTCCTAGTGTTTTCATAACTATCTTGACTCCAGTTACTATACGGTCAGCATATTCAATCATCATTCTATAGTCTGCTGTCAAGTATGGCTCACATTCAGCAGCATTTACGATAAATGTATCAACTTCCTTGTTTGGAGAAAGTTTAACGTGTGTAGGAAATGTAGCACCACCCATTCCAACTATTCCAGCATTTTTTATGATATCAAGAACTTCTTTCTTCTCAAGATTTTCCCAATCTCGTTCTAATGGTATTCCATCGACCCATTCGTCTAACCCATCACTTTTAATAACAACTGATAAGCATTTTACTAACGATGTATGTGGCATTTCTGCAATACTTGTAACTTTTCCTGATATTGATGAATGTATTGGACTATGCATAAATGCTTCACTAGTTGCTATGACCTGTCCTTTTTTTACTATATCCCCAACTTTAACTATAGGTGTACATGGTGCTCCAATATGTTGGCTCATAGAAATAGTTACTGTTTCAGGTAATGGTGGTAACTCAATGGCTTTATCAGAAGTATACTTTTTACTGTCTTTCGGATGAATTCCTCCGAGAAAACTTTTTAACATTAATAATCGCCTCACAAACCTCTTAAGAATAAATTATTTACAATTAAATTTACATAACTACAATAATTCGTAAGATAATATTTATAATACAAGTAAATAATATTTACAATATGAGTAATATATACTTGAATAAATAATAGTTCATCAATTTTTTATTTAAATATCGAGAAATAAATCTATCATAAAATACGAATAATTACTGGCTTGGACTTTTCATTTGCAGCACTTGCCTTATCGAAATGTTTTACAATAACAATAGATAAAGCAAATATAACTACCCCACCAATCACTTGGAACATAAATTTATTAACTCCTATATATTGACCTATAAAACCTCCTAACATCACACCAATAAATAAAGCAATTAACGGCAGAATAAATACAATAAAAGCTGCTCTCAGAACATTGTTTTCTTTTATTTCAAGAATTACTCTTTGCCCTGGCTTTGCTCCTATTTTATTATTCGCTTCTAAGATTAGGCTTTCGCTTCCCGGGCAAGCACCACAGTTTTTGCAATCACTATGTCTGCCAACTTTAATTCTCGCCGAATTTCCAACCACCTCAATTACTAGGCCTTGTTCTGTTTTCATCGTTATCAAACTCCTTAAAATTGCTTATAACTTATTACACGAATACGTTTCTATTAACTTTCATCCAGTTAAAAAATATAGCATAAATAGATCACCTCACAAATATACGTTTTCATAACATTCAATATAATACATAAAATGTAATACCTTATTAATTAATGAATTATCTGGTATTTGTTTTATTATAAACCTTTATATTTTTAATTTAAAGAATAGTTTTTAAATTAACATTTTTAAGACGTTAATTCTTTAACATTCAAATTGCTAATTAATGTTTAAATAAGTTACTATTTAAACATTAATTAGCAATTGACTATCTTTACTGTGTAAAAAATACACATTTAACTTTAATCTCTTTATTGAATTTTGGTTATATAATTGATATTTTTTTAACATAGTTTTACATTTAATAAATTTTTTACTAAATAATAAAACTCATTATTTAATTTAAAATATATATTATGAGTTTCTCTATTAATTAATTGAGTCGGCATATAGATTCCTTGATGAAATCTTTAATATTTTAAATTTTGTGGATTATTTTTATCTTTTGGATAAACTATTAAAGTATAATAGTTTTAATAAATAAATTTGAACTTTACTTGGAAATAGAAAGGAGAATCATTTTGGTTGAGATTAAGGAAGGTAATCATAAATTTTATATTGGAGATGACGAAGATAATATAAAAGCTGTAGTAACATATATGGATAGTGGAGAAAATAACATTATACTTGATCATACTTTTGTATCACCAGAACTTAGAGGAAAAAATATCGGTCAGCAACTGGTTAAAAGGGTCGTGGATTTTGCTAGACAACATAACAAAAAGATAATACCACAATGTTGGTTTGCAGAAGAGGAATTTGTTTCACATAAAGAATATGAAGATGTTTGGTTCAAATAAAATTTTACCATTTCATGAGTATATTTGCTTATTTAAAAATAGATTAAAATTAATTAGAGAGAGTTACTATAGAAAACTCTCTCTAATTTAGTGAATAATTTTTGTATAATTAAGATTAATTCTGGATAATTTATGCACCAATTGTTGCTAACATTATCGCTTTTATAGAATGCATTCTATTTTCTGCTTCGTCAAATACTACAGATTGTTTTCCTTCGAATACTTCATCCGTAACTTCCAATGCAGTCATGCCAAATTTTTCTCCTACATCTTTTCCCACTTTAGTTTTTAAATCATGGTAAGCCGGTAAACAATGCATAAATATTGCGTTTTCATTTGCATTATTCATAACATCCTTGTTTACTTGATATGGGCTCAACAATTTTAGTCGACTTTCCCAAACTTCATCTGGTTCACCCATTGATACCCATACATCAGTATAGATCACATCTGCATTTTTAGTTCCTTTATTAACATCTTCTGTTAAAGTTATCGTACCTCCAGCTTCCTGAGCTATCTCCTTACATTTTTCCACTAACTCTTCTGATGGAAATAATTCTTTAGGTGCACAAGCAGTAAAATTTAAGCCCATCTTTGCACAAGCTACCATGAGAGAGTTTCCCATATTATTTCTTGCATCGCCCATATATACAAAATTAACACCTTTTAGTCTCCCAAGCTTCTCTTCTATTGTTAGAAGGTCTGCAATCATTTGAGTTGGATGAAATTCATCAGTTAATCCATTCCATACTGGAACTCCTGCATACTTAGCCAATTCTTCAACTATTTCCTGACTAAAACCTCTATACTCTATTCCGTCATACATTCTCCCAAGAACCCTTGCTGTATCTGCTATACTTTCTTTTTTTCCCATTTGAGATCCTGCTGAATCTAGGTATGTAACCCCCATCCCTAAATCTCTTCCAGCCACTTCAAATGAACATCTTGTTCTTGTAGATGTCTTTTCAAATAATAACACTATGTTCTTACCTTTCAGCTTATCATGTAAAATCCCAGTTCTTTTTAATGTTTTTAATTCCTTAGACAAATCTAACAGATATCTAATCTCTTCTGGTTTAAAATCTAATAACTTTAAAAAACTTCTTCCCCTTAAATTTACTGCCATGCTCATTCTCCTTCTATTTATAATATTTTTATAAATAAAAAATCTATTTTATTTAGTATATATACTGTAAATAAGTTTATACATAATATAGATGTCCAACTTTAAAACTAGACTTGTGTGATAACTTACCGAAATCATAAATATTTTGATTCCGAAAAGCTAAGAACCTTTAACAGCTCATTTTCAAATGTTTTCTCCACAAATATATTTATGATTTCTAGTGAAGATATGAGCTTAAAGTTTTAGCAACTTTGTAAATATGTTCATCTAATAAGTCTAATTCTTAAATTGTTTATCTACGCATAAACAATATATAACTTAGATTTACGTAATAATTTTTTATTTAATCCATATATTATTTATTATATGAATAATTATACAATAAATAGCATTATTATTCAATGTTTTAATACTATTTATTTATATTCAATATTTAAATAATACTTTTTCATTTAGAATTCCAACAAGCCAAGTCATTAATAAAAAGGAGCATCGTTTATGATCAAAATATAACCATTTTACGATACTCCCTTCTTTAATTATTATCTTTTATAACCGTATACGATATCTGTTAAATATTATAACATATTAATATTAATTCAACTTTATTTAGAAGGTGTAAGAGCCTCTATTATAGTTGTTTCTTGATCAGTTGTTATTGTTCCTGCTGTTACTAATCCATCTAATTTAGTCTTTATCATCTCTTTATATTTTTCAATTCCTTTAGATTTATCTTTTTCTCCTAATTGCTTTTCTTGTGGTTTTAACGCATTCTCTATTGCTGTTTCTTTATCTGAGGTCAATGTTCCAGCTGTTACCAAATTATCTAAAACTGTTTTAAAATTCCCTTTTGCATCTTTAAATGCTGTTTCTATTGCTGTCTGATCATCTGCTGTTATTGTTCCAGCTGTCACTAAATCTGATAGTTTAGTCTTAAAGAAATCTTTATGTCCTCCATTTTTAGCTTCTGGCTTTAATGCATTTTCTATTGCTGTTTCTTTGTCTGAAGTTAATGTCCCATTTGTTACTAGATTATCTAAAACTGTTTTAAAGTTTCCTTTAGTATTTTCAAGTGCTGTTTCTATTGCTGTCTGTTCATCTGCTGTTATTGTTCCGGCTGTCACTAAATCTGATAATTTAGTTTTAAAGAAATCCTTATGTTCTCCATTTTTAAATCCGCCTTGTGGCATTAATGCTTCTTTTATAGCAATTTCTTGATCTGAAGTTATCGATCCTGCTGATACTAAAGAATCTAATTTTGTTTGGAAACCATTCTCTCTACCTTGATGTTGAACTGCTGACTTATTGTTTGAAACATTTAATGAATCTGCCGCAAATACTCCTGTACTTGCAGATATCACCATACTCGCTAAAATAACTCCTGTCATAACTTTACTCTTAATACTTTTATTTTTCATTTAAATTACATCCTTTCAAATATGTTATTCTATAGTCTAATTATTTTTGTATTAACTTATGTTTTCTTAAATTATATAAGATAATTTTTACAGTTTTGTCACAGAATTTAGTCAAAAATGTTACAAGAATAAAAAAATTCCATAATTACTTATCTTATTATGTAAAATCAAATAATTAGTAACTTTATATTTTTTGATCATAATATGATTGATTACACAACTTTATAAGAGTATAATTTTTTAGAATGTAAATTTACAATTTGTTATAATTATGTATTTTAAGGGAGCTACAGGTGTATGACTAAGAATTTATTAAATAAGTACTTATTTAAATTAGATGCAAATATAGGTAAACAACCTAATAAAAAGACTGTTTTAATTATATTAATTTTAATTGTTGTATCTTTAGCTAGTTTGTTTTTTATTTCTACTAATGAAAATTCATATGGAAATCCAATAGCTAAAATAACATCAATAACCGAAAATGAATCCAAAGAAGAAAATTCTACTGGAAAAATAGAACCTATGAAAAATCAAAAAATTGAAGCTATTATTATGAATGGTACATTTAAAGGAAATTCCATTGAACTTAATAATACAACATCATTTTCTCAAGTTAACGACTTAGATTTAAAAGTAAATGATGAAATTTTTATATCTCTGCAAAGTGACGATAATAATGAAATAACTTCTGCAAAAATTCTGGATCTAAAGAGGGACAAATATGTTATTTATATGATAAACATTTTTATAGCTCTGATATTACTCGTTGGAGGAATAAAAGGTTTTAAATCCTTAGTAAGTGTTGTTGTTAATATTTTAATTGTATTTTCAATAATTGGTCTATTTTCCAAAGGTTATGACTTAGCTATACTTTCTATAATAGGAAGTATACTTTTTATAATTGCTTCTTTATTTATAGTATCAGGAAAAAATAAAAAAACAGCTTCAGCCATAATTGGAACTTTAGCAGGTACTTTAACCTCCATGCTAATAGCTGGTATTGTGATTAAGTTAAATAATTGGAGTGGAATTCACTTTGAAGAAATGGAGTTTCTAACTCATCCTCCAGAAAAGATATTTTTCATTGAACTTATTATAGGTACACTAGGTGGAATAATGGATATTGCAATTTCTATATCTTCTGCCATAGATGAGCTTTATGATAAAAATCCTAATATTGATAGTAAGTCCATAATTAAATCTGCTCGAGAAATTGGACAAGATATTATGGGAACAATGTCAAATACATTAGTTTTTGCTTATCTAAGTGGTAGTATGCCAATAATATTACTTCTGCTTAGAAACGGGTTACCTATAACTTATATTATAAATATAAATCTTTCTCTAGAATTTATGAGAGCGCTTATTGGAAGCATCGGAATAGTTTTAAGTATTCCAATAACAATTTTTACATCTATTGCTATTCTAAAAAAACATAAGATTGGAGAAGCTTAAGATCATGAATATAATACTAATATTATTAATTATTTTATTTATTCTTATGACAATTGTTGGAGGCACAAGAGGAATTAAATCATTTTTTACTTTAATCTTAAATTTCTTTACTTTTTTCTTTATGCTTATTCTAATTGGTGCAAAAATTGATCCTATTAAAGTTACTTTTATTTGTGCAATTTTCATTAGTTTTTTTAGTTTATTTTTTATTAATGGATTTAATAAAAAAACATTTTCTTCTTTATTATCTGTTATAATAGTTATTTTCTTAGTTATGTTTATAACATATAATATGAGTATGAATGCTCAAATACAAGGTTTTAGCAATGAGCAGGCAGAAACTGTTGCATTCCTATCTCTATATGTTCAATTGAACTTTTCAAAAATTGTAATATGTGAAATTCTAATTGGATTATTGGGTGCAATTATAGATGTATCTATATCAATATCATCATCAATGAATGAAATTTATAAGAATGATCCTATGTCAAGTAAGTATAGCTTATTTAAATCTGGAATGAATATTGGTAAAGATATCTTAGGAACCATGACTAATACTCTTCTCTTTGCATACATAAGCGGATTTATGACATTAATAATATATTTTAATGAACTCAATTACCCTATCTCTACTATTATAAACGAAAAAGTTTTTTGTTCTGAAGTATTTCAAGTTTTAAGCTGTGGCATAGGTATTATTCTTATCATTCCTATTACTGCATTAATATCTTCAAGACTTTTAGTTTTAAACATGCGCTCAAAGAAAAATATGACCGTATAAATATTGTTTTAAAAAATAAAAAACTATTTTGTTGTCTATCTATCCTTTTAAATATTTAAACAACAAAATAGTTTTTTATTTCTATATCCCTCAATTTAGGTTAAATTAACTTAATCTAAATTCCTTATATAATTTCCAAGTTCCTTCTTCCCATTTATAAATAGTTATATTATCGAAGCTACACTTAAACTCACAATTATATCCATGAATGTAATCCCAAACTTTATCATAAATAGATTTTAAATTCTTTGATGCCAAGGTCACATGAAAAGTTTTATTTTTTTCATCTTTTCTATCAAATGTAACATAAGGTATCTCACTCATTTTATCTATTAGTCTATCATGAACTTCTTTTGCCTCCTTAGACATATTTACCTTCATAAAAATTACCCTATCATCAAAATGATCATATCTATCAATTGTAAATGGCTCTGCTTTTTCCACTTTGATAAATTCATCGAGAACATTATTTAAATCTGTAATTACATCATCATATTCAAAAGGTGCCTTAATTGTAAAATGTGCAGGAAGTTTAGATGATTTTGCTTTAAATTTTCTAAAAAGCTCTTTTCTTAAATTATTATTAAAATCTCCTGCTTCACCGTGTACTACAGAAACTATTACATATCTCATATCTATTTCTCCTTACATAATCAAACTTACTGTAATTAAGTTTATAGTTTATAATCAGATTCCCATTCATAATTCTATTTTTTCATTACAATAAAATATTATGTAAATATCTATCGGTATTATATCTTATCAATTTTATGCGCTGAGGGCATTTCCATCCATATCTCAATAACTATAAATTCTTTATCTTAGAAACTATTTTATCATATACTTTCTTCATGTGTAGTTCATTAGAAAATATATTTATTTCATCAATAGGTATCCATTTAACAGCACTGTTTTCATCTGGCTTAACAATAAGTTCCTCAGTTTCATCAGCTTCAATAATATATGCTAGAGAAGCATGTAAATGTGGAGAAACAAATTTTCCTTTTTTTATATGCCCAAAAACAGGTAAAATGTCTATTGAAGCTATTTCATTATTAACGGGTATTAGTTTTTTTACCCCAGTCTCCTCTCCTGCTTCTTTAATTGCAACAAACAACAAATCTTTTTCTCCATCAGCGTGGCCACCAGTCCATGCCCATGAATTATATATATTGTGATAAACCATTAAAACCTTGCTTCTAGATTTATTAATCACAAATGCCGAACTTGTCATATGTATAATTTCATTATCTCTAGTTAAAATATCATCAAATATTCTAGAATACTTTAATATAATTTCCCTATCCTTCATTTCCTGCTCGTTACAAGGATTGTATTCCTTTACTGCATCAATCCACTCCATAATTTATCTCACTCTCACTAATTTTATATATTCTATAAACTACTATACCATATATTTAAAGTCTTTCAAGTTAATGCTTAGCAGGCCTCTAAATTGGACATTATTTCATATTTGACATACTATTGACACAATAATGATATATATTATATTTGAGATAGTAATTTAATTATTATTATTTCTCCCCATAATTAATAATTATATAAATGCTAACAAAGGTGTAAATAATGACTTATTCCCCTAAATAGGTCATTATTTATATTTTGCGCTCTAATGAATAAAATTTTTTTAAATATTAATAATATTATTAACATCAATAATCTATATTAATATAAATTCAAGAGGTGAAAAAAATGCTTAAAGCTTTGAGTTATATAGGAAATAAGTTTAATGATTTAAATATCGTTTGGGGCGCTGGGGGATCAGTCTTACTAAGTCACTTTGGTCTTTTAAATAACCTAAATGATATATCTATTTTCGTTAATGTAAACGATATTAGAAAAATTGATGAAATGTTTAAAGATATGAGCAATGAAATAGCAAACAAAGAAAGTAAATTATATTCACCAAAATATTTTCATAAATCTATTATAGAAGGCTCTGAGGTTAATATTATAGCTGGATTAAAGATTAATCACAGCAATGGTACATTCAAATATATTTTTCATTCTGATTCAATCTCAGAATTAACGGACATTAATAAAATTGATATCCCATTAATGTCCTTAGAAGATTGGTATGTACTTTATCAATTAAATCCTAACACAAAAGAAAAAGCAGCGCTAATAGAAAAATATCTATTAACAAATGACATAAAAAATCCTAATTTACTAGAAAGATCTTTAAGAGGTGATTTACCTTTAGAATTAATAAACAAAATCGAAAGAATGTTAGTATGATTCAGACCTCTAATTTTAACATTCCGTGTATATTAGTATGATAACTTCTATTTCTAATCTTTCATAATTTAGAACATTATCATAAGTTAAACATATTCCTATTTTATATCTTAATGTAATGTAACTTAATTCCAAACTATTAATATTTAATCAATGCTTCTTTTCATTTTGTATTTAATAAATAATCTTATTGATAAGTAAAATCTATATTGTAAATTAATATATTAGGCAAACTTATCTTTCTGCTCAAAAAGGATATGAATAATATCACATCCTTTATGCTTTTAATATCTAATCTAATCAAAAAAAAGTCTATTTCTTACTATTGATTCGTCTCTAGTGGTGCCTCCGGTTCCCATGCCACCACCTGTTGTTCCTCCAGCGCCCATGCCGCCGCTTGTTGTTCCTCCGGTTCCCATGCCACCACTTGTTGTTCCTCCAGTTCCCATGCCACCGCCTGTTGACCCTCCAGTTCCTGTGCCACCGCCTGTTGTTCCTCCGGTTCCCATGCCACCGCCTGTTGTTCCTCCGGTTCCCATGCCACCGCCTGTTGTTCCTCCGGTTCCCATGCCACCACTTGTTGTTCCTCCGGTACTTGGTCCTCCTAATAAAGTGGTTGCTCCTGTATTCTGCCACTGTTGAACTTGTGTAATTGCTTCCTGAGGAGTTTTACCTAAGCCAACAAGCACTCCTAGTAAAATAGCTTTTTGATATGAGCGTCGTGCACCAACACCTTGTAATCCAGCTCCCTGACTAGTATCATTCAAAGAATAACTCACTATTGGCTCAATATATCTAATCCAATCATCTGGTCTAAAATTCGATGTATTTTGCTTAACTTGCCTCTTCATATTTTCATTGATATCAAAATTCATGTCACGCATGTTATTATCATCTACTAATATACCAACTTTAGGTGCATTATTAAGAATTTGCATCATTCCATGACAAGAATTAAATTGGTCTGTTAAATCCTGACCTGCATTAAGACCATGGTGTGTCCCTCCGCTCCAATTTGATTCATTGCTTACATCATAAACGACACCTTCTATAGCTACATACGCAGGTTTTCCTCCTCTTCCATCATATTGTGATAAATCATCTAATGTAAGTTCTTTAGGTTGCCTAAAAGAATTGCTTCCTGTAAGTTCATTAATAGTTTTTAAATCAAAATAAATAGACATAAATACCTCTCAAATATTTTTACCTATAAAATATATGCAGTTTCCTTGAAATAAATTCCTAAAAAGCACTTAAATTGTAAATAATAAAAATGTTCCATTTATCTTTTCTGTCTCTGTTCGTAAATCGAACAAAGACAGAATCTACTTTGATTACTATTTTGTAAATTTTCTTAACATATTTATAAAAAACTTAAAATATTTTTGATAAATTCTAAACGTTACTAGATTTTTCAGCAATTATATAGTAATATAGATATACTAAATTTGAATTTTTTTCAAATGATGTATACTTCTTTTAAAATAATATAACGTTATATCATTTATAGTATACAACATATTTCTTTCATTCATTTTTAGATATATATAATTTTATACAAGGGGGCTTTACAATGAGTTTTGTAAATGTAAGAAAAATACCATCTCCAGAGGAAATAAAAGAAATTACTCCTCTAGCTGACAATCTAAAAAGGATTAAAGCAGAAAGAGATGAAGAAATCAAGAAAATATTTTCAGGCAATAGTGATAAGTTTGTAGTTATAATAGGACCTTGCTCGGCAGATGATGAAAATTCTGTTTGCGATTATGTTAACAGACTTGCAAAAGTAAATGAAAAAGTTAAAGATAAGCTTTTTATTGTTCCTAGAATTTATACAAATAAGCCTAGAACTACTGGTGAAGGATATAAAGGAATGTTTCATCAACCAGATCCTGAAAAATCACCTAATATTCTTGAAGGATTGATTTCAATCAGAAAGATGTTTATTCGTGCTATAGAAGAATCTGGGTTAACTCCAGCAGATGAAATGCTTTATCCTTCGAATTATATGTACTGCGATGATTTACTTACTTACGTGGCTATTGGAGCAAGAAGTGTTGAAAATCAACAGCATAGACTTACAGCCAGTGGAATTGATGTCCCTGTTGGTATGAAAAATCCAACAAGCGGAGACTTATCAGTAATGTTTAACTCAATTCAAGCAGCTCATGCAAAACATAACTTTTTATATAGGCATAATGAAGTAAATACTACTGGTAATCCTTATGCTCATGCAATTATGCGTGGTTCAGTTAATAAGCATGGTAATAATATTCCTAATTATCACTACGAAGATTTAATGAGAGTTTCTGAACTATATGGAGAATGCAACTTTCCATATCCATCAGTAATTGTCGATGCAAATCATGCTAACTCTATGAAGAAATTTGCTGAACAACCCCGCATAGTTAAAGAAATACTCTACAGCAGAGGATATAACAATGATTTAAAAAAATTAGTTAAAGGTGTTATGATTGAAAGTTACATAGAAGAAGGATCTCAAAAAATTGATGAACACATTTATGGCAAATCAATTACTGATCCTTGCTTAGGTTGGGCTGCTACTGAGCAATTGCTTTACTATATTGCAGAACAAGTTTAATAAA
The DNA here is from genome assembly GCF_002969175.1 of Clostridium sp. MF28. NCBI lineage: Bacteria > Bacillati > Bacillota > Clostridia > Eubacteriales > Clostridiaceae > Clostridium > Clostridium sp. MF28. The sequence continues at coordinate 80,847 of NZ_CP014331.1, read as the reverse complement.
ATATATTAATTAAATAATCAAGTCAGTATGAAAATTTTATCATACTGACTTGGTATTTTGGGGAACTAATTACACGATTTATTAAAAAGTATCGGATTTAAATTTGTATTTTTATATATAGAATTTAAAATTATTGCTCTATGACACATCCCTCAAACACTTATATTTATGTATCTCTATCTTTACACTCTAATATCTTCTCTTTGTATATCTATTATTTCTGCATCTGTATTATTTTCTATAAAGGTTATAAGGTTCTCCATAGTAGAATCAGATTGAGCTGAATTAGAACATATTCCTGCAATACCTATAACTATTGTTTTATGAACATCTTGTTCATAAGCCTCAGATACAGATATGTTAAACTTATTTTTTAATTTTTGTGTTACGCTTTTTACAATCATTCTTTTCTCTTTTAATGAGTGAACCCACGATGCTCTTAATGTGACTTTCATAAATAAAATATTCATATAATAATCGCGTCCCTTTTCTTAAACTATAAATATAATTTAGTTTCAATTCTTCTGTCATATTCTGACCAGTTTCCTGGCTCTGTTCTATCTTTTATTTGAGAAATTTTATTCATTGTTGCATCTATTGAATCTGCATAATTTATTATAAAAGATTCTTCCATTCTCATTTCTCTAGGTGAACCATATTCAAGTTTTCCATGATGTTGAACTACACAGCCTTTTATTCTCATGATAAAATCTTCACTATAATATGAAGGATTTTTCATGATTGCCTTATCTATCATTTCAACACCAATAACGATATGCCCTTCCATTTCACCTCTAAGAGTATATTTAAACGGTCCATCATAAGATAACTCATAAATCTTCCCTATGTCATGCAGTTTTGCAGCAAGTATGGCAATTTCTGTTCTTCTGCAACCATATCTTTCGCAAAGCATTAAAGTTAAATGCATAACATTTAATGTATGTTCCGCAAGTCCTCCTATGTAATTATGATGCATCGATACTCCGCCTATACCTCTTTTAAATTTGTCTAGAAACTCTTCATCTTTAAAGAAATAATCGTTCAAGGCTTTAGCCTCTTTTGAAATTATATACTTACTTGTATAAAACTCTATTTCCTGCATAATATCATCAACAGGCCTATTTACTGTTGGAAGATAATCTGAAATGCTATAGCTTGTAATAATTTCATATTTTTTCGCATCTAGAATTCCATCTTTAATTCCCTCAACTTCTAAAACTATTCCATCTGTAATATCATCTTTCTTGTTGGGTAAATTTGCCTTCGTTTCTCCACTTTTATCAGCCAATATGCAGACTATTTTTGCAGGATCTCTAAATAATATTTTCATGACCATTAGTGATATTTTTACGCTTTCACCGCTTTTCACATTGCTTAAAAAATTCTCTTTTGTATTCATTGTTTCCTCCAATTTTATCAGCTTATTTTATATATTGCTTCTAAGTTAAACATAGTATATGCAAAACAGTAACTTTATAATATTAAAAATTATATTTGTATCATCTTTCATTGTTTTATCTCTTCATTTTAAATTCACCTTGCTCTTAATACAAGATACTATCTACATTTTATAATATCAAATAAACTGTAAAAATGGGTAATTTTATAGAATTTTAGAAAAAAAAGGGGTATAATATTAATGCATTTGTTTAATCAACTTTTTATGTTAAAACAAATTTCTGATAAATTATAAATTTATATATACTTAGCCAAGCCTATATACATAGCTAATTATTTAAACATATGGAATAGTCACTTTTACTTACAAAATCGCTATTGAATAATATATGATCTATTAGTAAAAATCAGCTATGAGGTAAATTAATCTCTTAGCTAAAATGGGAGGATAACATGAAAACTAATTTGGGTATAGTAATTTGTGAAAATTTTATTGAAGAGATTGAATTTGCAGTAAAGACTTATAATATAAAAAATGTTATGATTATACCATTTACATCCACATGTTCAAAAGCAACAAACACAAAAAATCACTGTTTAATAGAGGCTATTAATTTATGTGAAAAAATGTGTAATAAAATTTTTGTTATTATTGAAAATAATTGTTGCAGCTCTAACTTAGAAGATTTTATTAATAACAAAGAAAAATGCACACTATATAAAATGGAACACTGTCTTAACTTATTTATTAATAAAGATGTAGTTAATAATCTTTTAGATACAAATTCATATGTTATAACATCAGGCTGGCTTAAAAACATGGATAAAGATAATACCTCATTTATTTTAGATAAAAAACCCAATAAGCTTCTCCTATTAGATACAGGAATTTATGAGGACAGCACAAAAGAAATTCAAATACTAGCTAACAACTTAAATTTACCTTACGATTCTTTTTTTGTCGGTTTAGATTTTTTTCATATGTTTATTGAAAAGATTATGCTTGATTGGAAGCTCGAATTAAAAAATAAGAAAAAAATTAGTAATATAAAAATTCTCAGAGAAGAGAAATATAAAAAACTAAAAGACACTTATAAGTTAATTGAAAAGAAAAAGGGGCAACTCTTATACATATTAGACAGTATTTATGAGGGAGTTTTTATTTTAGACACAAATTATAAAATACTTTTTGTGAATAAAGGCGTGGAAAAACTACTAAACATTAACAATTTTAAAAGTATTCTAGGTAGAGACTTATTTGAAATTGGCATTGTTCATAAGGATTATCGCGATATTATACTTAATAGATTTGAAAAAGTGCTTAAGCATAATATATCAGTACCTATAATCGAAGAAAAAATGATTCAATTCGATGGAAATATTATTCCAGTAAATATATACTCTGGAGCTATTGAATATGAAGGTAACCCATGTATATTAAGTGTTATCCGAGATATTTCGGAACATAAAAAATCTGAAAATCTTAGATTAAAAATACAAGAGCAAAGTCGGTTATTAGATAAAGCTGCAGAATATGATAAACTTAAAACAGAATTTTTTGCAAATTTATCTCATGAATTTAGAACCCCACTAAACGTAATGCTTAGCACACTGCAACTTCTAAATTTAATTGGAGCAAACAAAACTAATACAGATAGTAAAGACAAAATAAGCAAATACTATAATATTATGAAACAAAACTGCTATAGGTTATTAAGGCTAGTAAATAATTTAATAGATATTACTAAAATTGATGCTGAATACTTTAAACTCAGCTTAAAAAATGAAAATATCATATCCACTATAGAAGATATAACTTTATCTGTAACTGATTATGCTAAAAACAAAGGTTTAGACATTATTTTTGATACAAACATTGAAGAAAAGCTAATGGCTTGCGATGCGGATAAAATCGAAAGAATAATGCTTAATCTTCTTTCAAATGCCATAAAATTTACTTCTTCTGGAGGAAGCATATTTGTAAATATACTAGATAAAGATTCAAGCATTATAGTCTCTGTAAGAGATACTGGTGTTGGAATCCCTAAAGATAAACAATTATCCATTTTCAAGAGATTTGTTCAAGTAGATAAATCACTTTCGCGAAAAAGAGAAGGAAGTGGCATAGGACTTTCTCTCGTAAAATCCCTTGTTGAACTTCACAATGGTACAATTAAAATCAATAGTGAATATGGCAAAGGCAGTGAGTTTATAATAGAGCTTCCCGTTAAAGTTTTGCCAGAAAGCGAAAATGTTACTTCAGATGAGGATTTAGCAAAAGAAAGTAATATTCAAAGAATAAAAATAGAGTTTTCTGATATATATGATTAAATATTTTTAATATCAGTACATAAGGCCGCTATTAATATTTTAAGTACCTTATGTGCTGTAATTTTTAATATGACTCTAATCTAATACTCTTCCAACATATTTCATATTGGACCTACTTAGTCTGCTTATTTTAACAACATCTCCAGTTCGAGGCGCTTGAATATACATATCATCCCCTATATACATCCCTACGTGTGTAGATTCTGATGGTTTATTAAATACCAAATCTCCTGGTTTAATTTCAGATATGCTAATTGTTTTCGCAAAACGCTGCTGGTCCTGTGATATTCTAGGTATATATATCCCTTGCGACTTAAATACATATTGAATCAAACCCGAGCAATCAAAGCCTGATGGTGACTCTCCTCCCCATAAATAAGGAACTTTCAAATATTTTTCAGCTTCTTCTATTAGAGACCTTTTCTGACCAGTAATATCAGATGATAATGTAACCGGAACAGTTATGCCTGTATTCCTGCTCAATAATATATTATTATCTTTAATATATTTTAATAGTTTATCTTTTTGATCCTCTAATTCTACAACTTGATTTCTAATATCGTTTTCATTTTTTTGCAAATCAGCTTTTCCTTTTTCTATCTCTTCATTTACTTCTATGATCCTTTTTTCGGACTCTTTTGCTTGTAAAATCATATTTTTATCATTTTCACATATTTTATATATTAATGATGCCTTATTCATTGCTTCTAAAACATTTCCCGAAGAAATTAAAGCATCTAAGTATTGAAGCGTTGTTGATTCAACACCTCCATTTAACTGTATACCTTTTAATCTATCGGCTAATTTCTTATCTTTCTCTTCTACATCTTCCTTAGCTATCTTTAATTGTTCTTCATTATCCTTTATTTGCTTTTCCTTTTGAGAAACTTCTTCTTTAATCTTATTTAGCTTGTCTATATTATTATCAATTTTGCTATCACATTCTTGAATGTTTTGTATAGCTTGTTCGAGTGATAGTTCAGGTTCTGCAAAAGCTGGCAATTCATTACTCATCATTGTCATAAAAAATAGTAAAGCTACTATTAACGCAAATTTACACCTAATTTTCATCTTATCCTCCCCTGGCATCTACTAAATATGAATCTCGACATTCTAAAAACAAAATCTTAATATATGAATATTCTTAACTAACAATAACAACATAATTTATCTGATGTCTAGTCACATTTGTCACTCACTTTTTAAGCGGGTGGAAACTGTGGGTAGACCTAGATAAGTTAAACTACGATTTAGCCGGGTATTCCCCACCTGAATCAAGTTTCACTTGATATTATATAGTTTTATAAAAAGTTATTTTACTTAATTCTCTTTCACATTATATATATTAACTAATCATAACTTTTATTACTGTATTGTTACTAAAATATATTAAATTTTTAATCCATTTCAGAAGAAATTTGTATTAAATTTATTAATTATTAACATTTACCAAACCTTTATTACTATAAAGATAATATTAAATTTATTTTCATAAATATCTTCAGAAAATTGCCTACAATTTTACCAAATGGGAATTTATATGAGGATGCAGTTTTTATATAAATGATTTATATTATTAGTATAGAAGTAATAAAAAATTAAATATCATTAAAAAATACAAATTATTTTTTAAACTGGAGGGATTATTATGAACGGTAAAGCTATTAATAAATCTAATTTTAAATTGGTAACCTATACAACTAACAAAAATATTTCCCTTAATAAAGTTTCAAAAGGTATATCTAAAATTCTAAATTATGCATTTAAACTATGTAAGTCTGTTTTAAATTCACTTTTCAGTAATTCAGAATATATTTACAATAAAAATTCAGCACATTCTAAAGGTAGTGAATATAATTATGATATAACAGATGCTACTGAGCTTAGATTAATAGCATCAAGAAGAACATTTTTATAATTAACATTATTGTAGTATGTACACTGCTTTATTATATAAATTTACTTTCACTACTATAACTATTAAAAAGAGCTACTTAATTACTTAAATGAAATTGTTATTTCATTTAAAAACCTAAGTAGCTTTTTTCTTATAAATATAGATATAAAGTAATTACTTATTTAATAAGCTATGTATTATTCTTGTCGCATCCATGTATTTAGCAATTGATCTTCCATAATTTAATCTATTGATAATTCTAGCACAAAGCTCTGACATATCAACGCTCTTAAACCAAGCTGAGTCTTTTAACTCTTCTGGTATATATGTTAAATTAGTAGAATATATTCTTGCTAATAAACCTTCCTCATGAGCCTTATTAAACTTTTCAACGCCTTCTGTAAAGAAAGCAAAAGTTGCTGCAACATATATATTCTTAACATTTCTTTTCTTTAATTCCTTAGCTATATCAAGAACAGACTCTCCTGATGCTATCATATCATCAACTATTAATACATCTTTGTCTTCAACAGCTCTTCCCATATATTCATGTTGAACAATAGGATTTTTTCCATTAACAATTGTAGAATGATCTCTTCTCTTGTAGAATAAGCCAACATCTACTCCTAAAGCACTTGAGTAATATATAGCCCTATCCATCGCTCCGGTATCAGGACTTATTACAAGTAGCTTTTCTTTATCTAATTCTAATGATTTCTCATTTGATAAGATTCCCTTTACAATATCATATGTTGGATATACATTTTCAAAAGATAGTAAAGGAATAGCATTTTGAATATTAGGGTCATGTACATCAAAAGTGATAATTTCATCAACACCTAATCTTTCAAGTTCTTGAAGTGCTAAAGCACAATCCAAAGATTCTCTACCTTTACGTCTATGTTGTCTTGATTCGTATAAAAGAGGCATAATTACAGTTATTCTTGCTGCCTTACCTCTAATTGCTGCAACAGTTCTCTTTATATCTTGAAAATGTTCATCAGGACCCTTGTGATTTTCAATCCCAAACATCTTATATGTACAGCTATAGTTTCCAACATCACATAAAATATAAATATCCTTTCCTCTGATAGATTCAGAAATTTTTACTTTTCCTTCTCCATTAGAAAATCGTATTTCATCAAGTGGCACTAAGAATGACTCAGTACAATTTCTGTTTTTTTGGATATACTTGTCTATAGCATTTCCTAATTCTGAACAACTTTCTAATGCTATAATTCCAAGTTCATGATTTAATTCACTCATTTGCGTTCCCCTTTTTAAATTATTTTGTAAATCGGCTTATTATTATAAAAAAACTCAAACAATTAAAGTATACCTCAAAATTGGATATATATAAATATATTATTACAATTTTCAAGAAAATTTTATGATAATTTTAAAGTTAACCTTTTCAATTCCTTATAAAATTCCATTTTAATATAATCATTGAGATAAATTTTCAAATTCGTATATTACTTTAGCGATGTTATTGGTATTTGTAAACAACATTTCATAAATGTGCTATACTATTACAATAATACGGAATTATTTAATATGGAATATCAATAAATAATTTGAGTTTATATTTTTTAACAAAGATGCTTTTCCCCAATAATTTTTCCATCTTTTATAGTTAATATCCTTTGGGTTTCACTTGCTAAATTATTATCATGCGTAATTAGCACTATAGTCTTTCCTTGCTTTTCATGTATTTTATGAAATAAATTCATGACTATTCTTCCTGTTTCTGAATCAAGCGCTCCTGTTGGTTCATCAGCAAGTATAATATCTGGATCATTTGCTAATGCACGAGCAATAGCAACTCTTTGCTTCTGCCCTCCTGACAGCTCACTAGGCAGGTGAGTTAACCTATCTCCCATTCCAACTAACTCCAATAGTTCTTTTGCTCTATTAATTCTTGTTCTTCTATCCATTCCATAGTATAGCATTGGCAGCTCTACATTTTGGATAGAATTTGTTCTAGCTATTAAATTAGAAGTCTGAAATACAAATCCAATTTTCTTATTCCTGATCTCTGCTAATTTATTATCGCTTACTTTACTAACATCTATTTCATCAAGAACATACTGACCTGATGTTTGTCTATCAAGTACTCCTATAATATTCATTAATGTACTCTTTCCAGATCCAGATGAGCCAACAATGGCTATAAATTCACCTTTTTGTACATTAATATCAATATCCTTAAGTATATCTAATTGATTTTCTTTCCCTATAAAAAAACTTTTAGTAATTTTATTCATTTCGATAATATTATTACTCAATCAGCTACCTCCAATATTTCATGAAAAATTGAAATAGGACAAATTTATCTATTAACATTATTACTCTATGTTTTCAATCTCATATTATTGTCCCTTATCATATTTTGTTACTAATTTTAAATCTTTCTTAGGTTGCTAATTTTATAATGTTTATTTTGAAATGTGTTTTTACGAAATAATAGGTAATAACAAATTTAAGTAAGCTTAATACTCAATTTATTATTACCTATTACATCATTAATTATTGATATTATTAAAGTCTTAATAATATATCATTTATTTCTTCACTTACTTTTAATCTCTCATCATAAACCCATTGAACGTCTAGTTTTAAATTAAATATTTTAGAAAATGAGTAATACATGTTTATCTTCTGATAATAAATCTCTAAATCATCCAAACCACCATTAAAGTTTTGGGGTTTAAATAATTCTTTCTGTTTATTCACAAATAGTTCATCTACATAATTTAAAAATGCATTCATAAGTTCATCTCTAGACACATCAAATGGAACTTTCAGTAAATCCCATTGAATTTCTTCATTAAGCTTGTATTTCCTTAGCCTATCCAAGATCAAAATATATTCACTTACATCCATCTTAGTATAATAATCTAATTTTTCTGTTCTTGTACTCCAAAGGGCTAATTTTTCATTTAAAGGCAGACTTCTAATCTTAAGTATTGCTTCTGATGGCCCTATAACAGCTTGTTTTATAACCTCGTCTTCTGTTTCTAATTTAGATTTAATTATATCTGCATTGCCGCCAACACTGGCAATATACCCAACGTCATAAATACCAATCCTACCAGCACGCCCTCCTACTTGCTTTATTTCCTGCGAAGTTAACTCTCTTACTTCTTCTCCATCAAATTTCCTTATACTCATAAATATAATTCTTCGAATAGGAAGATTGACTCCCATTCCTATTGCGTCAGTAGTCACAAGAATCTTTGTTTCTTTATTAATGAACTGTTCGTATTGCATTTTCCTAACTTCAGGTGGTAAATCACCATAAATTATACTTGCCTTGATGTTTCTACTTGAATATTCCTCTGCTATTTCTAATACTCTTTTTTTAGAAAAGACTACAACAGCATCACCTTCCTGAACATCATTATAACTAAAATTCTTATATTCAACTTCTAATGGTATAGCTCTTATATATTCTCTTATTTCATATTCATCTTTACAATCACTTATAATTGTTTCTAATATATATTTAGCATTAGCAGCTCCACATATATGTATTTCATCACATTGAAGCCCTAGTAGAGCTTTACTCCATGCCATTCCACGAAAAGGATCACTTATCATCTGAATCTCATCAATTACAGCTATATCATAATGTTCTTTTAAATTAACTTTCTCTATTGTACATGATGTGTGAGTAGATCCTACATTTATTATTTCCTCTTCACCAGTTAAAAGATCACAAATTACTCCTTCTCTATTTAACTTTTCAAAATTTTCTAAAGCTAGAATTCTAAGTGGTGATAAATAAACACCTTTTTTTGCACTTTTAAGACGTTCTAAAGAATTATAAGTTTTACCTGTATTTGTATCGCCTAAATGTATGTAGAACTTTCTTTTCATGCTTCTTGCTTGACGATACTCATCTTTAGGATTACTTGGGAAATTTTCTTCAAATTCTTTTGCAACTAATTTGGGAATATGTTGTTTAGTTAATATTGTCATTAGTCCTTGATTTAAAAAACTATTATAATTTCCACGCACTACTTCATAAAAATCAAAACTTGTATTATTATTTTTATTATAGTAATCAAGCATTTTCTTTGAAACAGTTTCTAATAGCTCTTCATATCTCTCATAAACCTCATTAAAATCTCTTAAACTCTGATTTTCTAATTCCTTAAGATGTCTAAGTTTCTTTCTTATTGAACTCTCATGCTCTAATAATGCTCCTGGCTTTGAATGCTCAACTATTTCTTCTATTTGATTTATCTGACCCTTATACTTTTTAAATTCTCTTTGTGCTGCATTATTTTTCATTTATCCCACTCCATATACTAATATAATATTTAACTGCAAAAATATTTCTTATTAATAATATAACTATGATTAAATATATTTATTCCTTTATAAGATTACATGAAAATTATACCATAACTCATATCGGTGATAAAAATCACTTTAATATTATTATGTAATATTTCATAAGCTAGACTCATATACTTAGTTATCAGTAAATTTATTTAATACTTTTATTTTAATTAATAAGTATAAGGCGGTGCGTTCATGGAATTAATGTATGTAAAATATATAAATGGCGAAAGACATTCTATAATAAAAAACGGAGATGATATTATAATGAGCAATTCAAAAATAATAAAATTCGATTCAGCTAAAAAGCAAAAATCTAATGAACATACTCCTTGTTTAAAAAAGAAAAATAATCAAGTCCATAATAATTCTAATGATAAAATTAATGAAGAAATTACCGACTTTTTCTTTAATGCTATTCACAAGAACTACCTATCTAATAGAAATAAATAGAATAGCTCGAACAAGCTATATTAGTAATTTTTATACTATTCTAAGCATAATAACTTAAATCTATTATTTATGGTGATTTCTATATACTCTACAAACCCTTATGTTCCCTATAAATTATTAACTTTCTAAGTTTTTTTATTGTTAAAAATTTAAATTCTTATATTCCTTTATTCTTAAATTCTTAAATTCTCGACTTTTTAAAAAGTTTCATTTAAATACATCTTCCATTAAAAAAGTATTCATTAGTAAGAACTTATATATTTTCTGCATTTTATAAAATAATATAATAATACCTCAGGCTCTTAATGTAATTAAAAACCTGAGGTATAATATTTAATTTAATAATTCATTTTTTATAATCTCATATTTTCACTTGTAATTTAATCCAAAAAATTTATTTCAGATTAAATATTCTCATTTATTGATTTGCATATCTCTTTAGAATTTCTATTATAATTTCAGTGCAAATGTCCATACTCTCAACTGCAATATGTTCAAATTCACCGTGGAAAGCATGGCCTCCTGTTCCAAGGTTAGGACATGGAAGTCCCATATAACTTAAAGTAGCACCATCAGTACCTCCTCTAATAGGTTCTATTATTGGAGCAACACCTAAATCTTTCATAGCATCTGTAGCGTTATCTATTAAATGCATACAAGGTTTTATAAGTTCAACCATATTTTTATATTGATCTTTTAATGTAACCCTAACTGTTCCTTCACCATATTTTTCATTCAATAATTTTTCTATTAATTGCATTGTTGATTTTCTATTTTCAAACTTTTCCTTATTATGATCTCTCAAAATATACTTTAGTGATGCATGTTCAGTATTTCCATTAAAACTATCTAAATAATAAAAACCTTCATATCCTTCTGTATGCTCAGGTCTTTCGCATGATGGCAGCATAGAATTAAATTCAATAGCTACATTTGTTGCATTAATCATTGTATTCTTTGCAGACCCTGGATGAACTGATACCCCATGAATATTCACTTCTGCTGCTGCAGCATTGAAATTCTCATATGAAATTTCACCTTCCTCGCCTCCATCAATTGTGTATGCAAAATCTGCCCCGAAATTTTTTACATCAAATAAATGCGCTCCAAGTCCAACTTCTTCATCTGGAGTAAATCCGACACATATTTTCCCATGAGGAATATTTTCATTTATTATAGTTTCACATGCAGTAAGTATTTCTGCAATACCTGCTTTATCATCAGCTCCAAGCAATGATGTTCCATCTGTAGTAATTATAGTCTTACCTTTTAAGTTTTTTAAATGTGGAAACTTTTTAGGTGACAAAATGCTATTATTTCCTTTTAAAATAATATCGCCGCCATCATAATTTTCTATGATTTGTGGTTTTACATTTTTTCCATTAGCCGCTGGTGCTGTATCCATATGAGCTATAAGCCCTATACTTGCTTTATTTTCATATCCTTTTGTTGCAGGAATAACTCCATATACATAACAATGTTCATCAACTTTACAATCTTGAAGTCCAATTTCCTTCATTTCTTCAACTAATATATTAGCTAAATCAAATTGTCTTTTAGTTGTTGGATGTGTTTCTGAAGATTCATCTGAGGTAGTATATACCTTAACGTATTTTAATAAACGTTCATAAGCTTTCATATCTTTGTCTCCTTTTTATTTTATATAGCTTTCCAATAAAGAATTTCATATATTGGGAATTAATTATATATCTATTTTACTTTTTAGAATGACATAAATCAATAATTGATTTAAGAAAGTACTATACTCCCTTTATCCCGATAAAGTATTTTATTTTATATCTTGTGTATATTAAACACAAAAAAATGAATTCCATTGAAAAAAAGTTATATAAAAAATAATTTTTATATAACTTTTTAATGACTATTAGATAATTTAAATGCTCTGTAAAATATTAAAAGTTGTTCAACTTTGCTTGTATTATGCAAAATTGAACAACTCTAATTTATAAGATCTTTATTAGACACTCTTTAAAATGCTATAGATAAACAATTTAAAAATTCGACTTATTGATTAACATATTTACAAAATTGCTAAAACTTTAAGTTTATATCTTCACTAGAAATTATAAATATATTTGCGGAGAAAACATTTGAAAATGAGCTGTTAAAGGTTCTTAGCTGTAGGTTGTTCCATTTTAGCTTGTCAAACTGAAAGTTGGAGCATGCTAAAGTGGATACACCTGCTGCTTAGAATCTTCAGCGATATTTTCATAGCTTTTCGGAATCAAAATATTTATGATTTCGGTAAGTTATCACATAAATCTAGTTTTAAAGTTGGGTATCTATAATAAATATAATTTAATTTTTACTTTGTAATAAAAATACTTTATTTAGCAAATTCTATTATACCTTTTGATAGTTTCGCTATTCTTGCCAAAGAGTATACATCATATCCTTTGTCCTTAAGCATTTGAGCTCCTTTTTGGAATGACTTTTCTATTACTATTCCTATTCCTGCAACTTTTGCTCCAGCTTCTTCTATCAAACGTGCAGCCCCAAGTGCCGCTTCGCCATTTGCTAAAAAATCATCTATAACTAATATATTATCTTCATCATTTATATATTTTTTAGATAATGTCAACTCATAATCTAAACTTTTAGTAAATGAATGTACAGTTGTTTGATAAACATCACCATTCAGTATTTTTGAGTTTTGCTTTTTTAGAGTAACCATAGGCAAATTCATTTGCATTGCAGTCATCACAGCAGGTGCTATACCAGAACTTTCAATTGTAAACACCTTTGTTATTTTATGATTCTCAAAGTAATTTTTAAAGTATGTACCCATTTCGTACATTAATTCCGGATCCACTTGATGATTTAAAAATGAATCAACTTTCAGTACATTTTCTGACAATGCTTGTCCTTCTTCTAAAATTCTTTTATGTAAGCTTTCCATTCTATTCTACTCCACTCTTTTCTTGTTTTAATAATAAATTTAATATTAGCGCTGCAATAGTTCCAGTCGAAATACCTGATGAGAAAATCATTTTAAGACCTTCTGGTAATTGACTTATAAAATCAGGACGGAATGTAATTCCAACACCAAGTCCAATTGCTGTTGCTATTATTAATAAATTACGGTTATTTAATTCTACTCTGCTTAAAGTCTTAATACCCGATGCCGCAACTGTACCAAACATTACAATACCTACTCCACCCAAAACTGGTTGAGGCATTATATTTATTAGTGCTGCAAATTTTGGTAAAAACCCTAGTATTACGAGTATTATCCCAGCCATCATAGCCACATATTTACTTGCTACTTTTGTTAACGGAATTAAACCTACATTTTGACTGAAACATGTATTAGGGAAAGTTCCAAGAATACCTGCAAGCATGCTTCCAAGTCCATCAGATAATACTCCTGCTCCAATTCTCTTATCGTCCATTTCAACCTTTGAAACTTCTCCGATAGCTTTTAAACATCCTACTGTTCCAATTGTTGTAACAAAATAAGCAGGAATAAATGGAAGTACTAATTTAGGATCAAAGTTAACTCCATGCTCAAATATCTTTGGAAATGATATAAAACTTGCTGAACTTACTGATGAAAAATCAACCATTCCAAGAGGAATACAAACAATGTATCCAATTGCCATTCCAATTAATATTGAGGCACTGCTTACTAATCCCTTTCCATATCTGTTTAACAATAAAGTTATAATCATTACAATCATAGCAATTGAAATATTAGTTAAGTTTCCATAATTAGGCGAACCACTACCACCAGCAGCCCAATCCATCGATACAGGTAATAGAGTTAGTCCTATCAATGTTATCACTGTTCCTGTAACAAGTGGTGGAAATAATTTCATCATAGGTCGTATTACAAAGCTTAAACCTATTCCGACTAATGACCCAAGTATTGTCCCACCTAATATTCCTGGAAGTCCGTAAATACTCCCAATTGCAATTGATGGTGCTACAAATGTAAAATCTGTTCCCATTATACATGCAACTCTTGCACCAACAGGACCAATACCTTTCGATTGAATAAAAGTTGCTATCCCAGCTGACAATATAGTTGCACTCATAAGTGCTGTTGATGTAACTATATCAAAACCTAATGCACTAGAAATAACTAATGGAACTACTATAATTCCTCCAAACGCAGCAAATATGTGCTGAAATCCTAGCAAAATTTGTGTAGATAAATTAGGCTTGTCTTCAACTCCATAAAGAAGCTCGCTAATTTCTTCATTTTTACAGTCCAAATCTTCGATTAAAATCTCTTTGTTACTTAATTCCATTTTCTTTCAATCTCCCTATGTAAAATTTAATCATACATAGACACGCAAATTCTTTATACATATATTCAGAAAAGTTTTCAAAAAAATACAACACCCCATCTTAAAGCTGAGGTGTTGTATTTATATGCGAATATAATAATACTTAGCACTAAAACACTACCTCGTAGTCTGCTAATTTACGGATAGCAGGTAGAGACTTTCCAACCATAATATCGGAAATATACGAGTCTTTTGTATGAACTGTTGACTTATTATATCACATATATATTTTTTAGACAAATACTTACTTATTATTTTTATAATTCTTTAATTTTCTCCAAAAATTCTTTTAAAACAAACATATTCTTTCGAACCATCATACCCTATATTTTTTATATTTTTAGAGTAGGTAGTTTTACAGTGCCGTTTTACCAAATTCAATTGCCCTTTTCTCACTATTAAAATATACATTAATATTTTTCAGATCTTCATCCAATGTAACCTTTGTCCTACCAAAGCAAAATACTGTGTTTGTATATGCTTTAGCAGCAGTTATTCTCCCATACTGTGGTACCATTAACGTTGTAGGTATATATGCTCTGCTCCCTACTACTCCTAAACTTATATTTTGACCGGCAGATAAGACTCCCCTCTGGCCACCGAATCAGATCTTGTAAAAATTATATCCTTCATTGCAGTTAACTTTGAAGTATATTCACCTTTACCACCTATGATAATATTTCCTGTAGATTTTATCTCGCATTCTTGACAATAACCAATCCGAATATCTAGGGGGACTATTATATTCTTATCATAATAATCTATTTCATTATCCAATATGTTAAGTAAAGTTTTTAGATCATAAATTGACTTTATTTCCAAGATATTAAGTCCTAATATCTTTCCTTTTATAAAATCTACAAGTTTGCTGCGTTTTGTTTTATTTTTTATATTTAAAGAAATTATATTTAATGCTACTTTTTGAAAATTCCCAAAATTCTTCTCAGTCAGTGTCTTTACAAAATCTTTTCTTTCAAAATTTTGTAGATTCAATCCGTTAATATACTCTATCATACTAACTAAAATATTTTTAAATTCAGTAAGTACATCTGAATATTCTTTTTTTCTTATATCTACTTGTCCTGATAATATCTTTGAATTAATTGTGTTTCCTAAGATTGTTATTTCTCCACCTGTAACAACATTAGCCATATTAACATTTTGACTTACATCTAATGAACCTCCAGCGCTAACAAACATATTATCCTGTACGCTATCATAAACTTCTACATCTCCATAAAATTTAATGTTGCAAGTTTTCATATTTACTGATTCTACGGTGTAAATAGGATTTACGCTTACACTTCTATTAGCAATATGTGCTTTTCCATCAATAAGAGATATAATATGATTATTTTCAATCTTACATCCTTTTGATGCATCAATTGGTAAGCTTCGAATATATTCACGCTCTATAACTTTACCCAAAATATTCATTCCATTCTTTCCCGGAATCTCAGGGATTATTTCTGCGATTTTATCTCCAGCATTAACATTGGAAATTCTAAATAAATTTTTAAAGTCTACTTTCTCATTAGAATCTGGTTCTGGAAAAACCATTTGAGTTGGTGTAAAAAACAACTTTACCTCACTCGGTGTATCCTTAACTGGCTCCAATCCTTCTGCGACCAAAACTTCACTCGAGCACCCTTTTAAGATCAATTCTAAAGATTCTTCCTTTATTCCAAAAACTATTCCTTTTTCTTTTAGTTTTTTATATAACTCTTGAACAGTAAAGTATTCAGGTTCTTCTTTCAACAGAACTTCAGTAGATACAGCTAAATTTATGTAAAATTCCCTGTCCTTTATTTTATATTCAGTCTTAGGTGTATACTCCACTGTCATATAAGCTTTCATTTTATCTTCAGATATAGTTATATTTACTTCTCTCTTTGCAGGAGTTGTCTCACAATTATAAGTAATCTTATCTTTTGAACTTACTTCATATGGTTTAAACTTTTCACATTCTACATCATTAATAAATAGATTTACATTTTCTTTAGCTTTTATAGTTATAATTTCCCCATTTATCCCATCAGCTATTATTATTTTCCCATTAACAACTTTAGCGCCTACTTCTTTTTCCATTCGTATCTATCCCCCAAAATATGACTTGGTTTTATTTTGTGTTAAATTCTTTATTGATTTCCAGAATATCCATAACTGAGTCTTTACTTATCTCAGGTGGAGTAAATTCTGGTTTGCTAAAATAATATCCTTGGAGATAGTCAACTCCAAATTCTATAAGTTTCGTTAATTCTTCTCTTGTTTCAACCCCTTCAGCTACAACTTTAATTTTTCTTTGTTTAGCATAAGATATGAGGTTTTTTGAAATCTGCTGCCTATTTAAATCTTTATCAATTCCTCTTACAATTTCCATATCTATTTTAACATAATCTGGTGTAATTGCTAACAATACTGCTTCATTATTATATCCTGAGCCAAAATCATCAATAGCAAGTTTGGCATTCCACTTTTCAATTACTTTTCTTTTTATAGAAATGTTATCTCCATTAGAGCGTTCATTTTCAAGTAGTTCTATTACTAATCTATCAAGATGTTCTCCATACAATTCTTCAAACCTCTTCCTATCCTCATATGATAAGACATAGTTTGGCAAAGAATTTATAAAAAGTTTAGCATCCTTGAATTCCTCTTTATTCCTTACAAAGCTCTCAAGAGCTTTAAAAAATGTAATTTTCTCTATTTCATATAATCGTGAATCAGCAGTTGCAAGCTTTATTATATGAAGCGGATTTTTAAGGGACTCTAACTGTGAACGCATAAGAGCTTCATACGCAAATATTTTTCCTGTTCTTGCATCTATTATTGGCTGAAATGCATACTTAATAAGTTTTTCATCAAGTAATTTATTTAAATCTTCTTGACTGCTGAACAAGAAAGAATCCTCAGTATATTCTTCTTTGTTAAACTCACTTATATTTCCTTTTACTGTTTTCTTAATTTTATACATTGCGAAATCTGAATATTTAGCTAAATCCTTAAAAGTTATAGCATCATGTGGATACCATGCTATCCCTGTTGATATTCTAACTTTCAATTCTCTATTATTAGGTAACTTAAGTACTGAATTCTCGATACCAGAATGAATACTTTTTACAATTTTTCTAATTTCGTACTTATCTTCATATCCGTATAAAAATGTATAGAACTCATCCCCTGATCTTCTTCCAACAACTCCTCCATATTTCTCAAATTCCTTTAATATTTCGGATGCTTTTCTTATGTATTCATCGCCATAATCATGTCCATAAGTATCATTTACATATTTCAAGTTATCTAAATCCCACATTATAAATGCTCCTACTTTAAGATCCTCGCTTTCTAATATTTCTTTTACTGTATTATGAAATGCTCTTCTATTTAACATATTAGTAAGTATATCATAATCTCTTTCATACTCTATTTTTTGCTTTTCTAAAATTTCTTGTGTAATATCACTTACTACTCCTAGAGTTCTAGACTCTTCCTCTAAAATTTTTAACTTAATCCACTTAGTTTCTTTATTCGCTCCTTTAATCCTATAAGTTTCTTCTTGAAAACTTTCTTTCTCCTCTGTTATCTTCTTTATAATTTTACTAAAATATCTTTTATCTACGTATGAATCAAATCGCTTTGATTTTTCAATTCCTATTACATCAAAAAATGTGTCTGTACATAGCACTACTTCATGTCCTATTTTATATTCAAAAGCGCCTATGGGCATATTGAATAATTTTATAATTTGAGACATTTTCGAAGCAGAGTCTGCCACGTTAGAACTTAACGTCATTATTGCTGATGACAACTCATCGATTTCTGAGATACTTATTTTCCCAAGTTCTATTGGTTTACTAGGATTACTTTCTCTAACATCCTGAGCTAAATTTCTTATTGGCTTCGTAACCCTTTCACCTACAATAACAATTACTATTATTCCCCCCAGAGTCGAAATAATTAATGATACCGATAGAAGCCTTTCAAATCTCTCTGAATAATATAGAAGATTATCCTTTTCTATTATTCCAATAATTGCCCAAGTATCTTTTTCAAATGGTGTATTTGTATTATATAAATTAATATATTTTGTTGATGCATAAGCTATATTTTTTGAATCTGGTTCTTTTATCTCATATATTGAATCATATATTTCTTTTTTATTAAACTGAATATTTTTTTCTTCTCCAAGTATTTTTCCTGCTAATGGTCCTGTTGTTGTAATCTTTTCAAAGTTCATATTCTTGTTATCGTCAACGCCTACTAGATAAACACCTCTCCCATTAGAGTCTATTTCATCATATGAAAGTAATGAATTTAAATAATTTAATGAAATAGCAATTCCAAGAACTCCGTATGGTTTGCCATTTTCATCTAACAACGGAACTGAATAAGTAACAATTTGTATATCTTTATCACTTAATGAAAATGGTTTACTCCAATATCCTAAATCCTTATAAGATAATCCTTTATTATCTACAGCTGCGTTGATAGGCTTTGAAAAAAATTCTTCTGGAGATGAATTCTTATTCTGATTAAATATAAACCTGTTATTCCACCATGTATCTAAAGGAATCCCCAAATTTTGTGCAATGGAAGCAGGACCTCTTTCCATCAATAAATCTGATTTATCACTTGGATTTGAATTAGGATCTAAATCTCTAAAATATAATCCTACTTTTTCTTCAGAATTATTATCAAGTATTAAAAATGCTCCAGTTACATAATTCTTTCTGAGCATAAATATCAAATCACTCGAAACATCTTCCAATAACTCTTTAGTGAATTGTGTGTTGCTGTCCAAATCCTTTACCGTAATCCCATTACTATGAAGCTTGTGCAAAATATTAGCATTAATCAAGCTTTCAGATTCACTAACATTACTCCAATGTTGAATCATCTCATTTTGAATGTAACTACCTCTTGATTGAATTTTCTGGTTTAACAAATTAAATGAATTATTTTTAAGAATCCCAACAATTCCACTCAATAGAACCACACTTACAAAAAGCACTACTTGTGCTAATACAACAATTACCATTGGAATAAGTAACTTTCTAATTATAGAGTTCTTATTTTTTATTAAGAACATTATTTCACCCCGCTCGCAGTGACTTTGAACCTTTGTAATTTTATGAATTACAAATCAAATTAAGTAACTGCATTAATGCTTTTTCTTAAATCTTCAAGCCAATTATTAAAATTATCATCTGTGTTAAAACTCTTTATAGCTTCTTCTCTAGAAATTCCTTTTTTCAACAAAGATTTAACTTTTTCTCTATCTATTTTTGCTTTTTCCAGCATAGATTTTTCTAAAATATCTCTTGCTTCATCTGCGCCATTAAAAGCTTTACTTGCATAAAACTTGTATGTTCTTTCCTGATCTATAGCTTCTAAAACAGCTTCTTGTGACTTTTTGGGGACATCCAAAACATCGTTATTATTAATTTTCCCCTCAATAAATTCACTATGATTTGCTTCTTTCTTAACAGGTAAATATCCAGCTGCTATTGAAAACTTAGCATTTCTATCAGACTCTGTAAACCACTTCAAAAATTCTGTAACTGCATATTCATGTCTAGAGTCAGATTTAATCATGACCATACCTGCACCTTGCTGTGGCATATACGCAACTTTTGAATCTTTAAACTTAGGAAGCGGTAAAATCATCGATTCAATTTTATAGTTTTGATCATCATTTGTTATAACTGAATCTGGAAAATACCCTGCTCCAGACGTAGATCCTACTAATGCGATTATATTTCCTACCTTTGCATCATCAGAACGAAATCTGCCATATGCTCCGTAATATCCATTTATATATGGCACATAAAAATTATCCCATAGCTTTCTCATAACCTTTTCATTAATATTAACCTCTAGCTTGCCATTAGTAACCTTGAATATCTCCTCACCCAATTCTTGACTTCCAATTATCATGTAATTTGCCATAGCATCTCTTCCGAAAAACGTTTTCCCGTCATCTTTAGCTTCTGTTTTTCTATCAGTCCAATCATAGTATTTTTTAGCTAAATTTGCGATCCCTTCCCAAGTATTAAACTCACTTATATCTGCGTTTGTTTCTTCGGAAAACGTTTCCCAATCTGTTTTGTTTACTATTAAAATTTCTGTAGATTTAGCTAATGGAAATATAGTTAGCTTATCTTCAGTATCCAATTTTCCTTCATTTATGTAACTGTCTATATATTTATTTATTTCATTCTCTGACATATATTTGCCAAAGTCTGATAAAAGTCCTAACGTCTCTATCTCATAAGCTGTATCTGGATATGCCATAAAAGCATCTGGCATTTTTTCTGCTCCAACTTTTTTCTTTGTGATATCAATGACCTTATCCGTAAGTTCACTTACGCTTCCTTGATTAAATGCCTCAACAATTATTCCTTTGTCTTTACCTACGCTTTTATTAAATTCCTCTACCATTTTATCAAACTGTATTTTTTGTATTCCATTATAATAATGCCATACTTCCACTGCAACAGGATTGTCCTTATCCAGACCATAATTATCTCTTGTATCAATTTTACATCCTGTAAAAGCAATAGAATTTATTAATAACATAACTATTGTTATAGATAATGTCCTAAAGTTTTTTAACATTTTCCCCTCCCATTATAATATTTTCATTATGTACTATATAATTATAGGTTAAAATTCATATAAATTCCATAAAATAATGTAAAAACCATGTATATAAAAGAATCACTTCTACTCGCACATGGTTTTTCATATAAACTATAGTTTTATTTTTCCTCCAATTATTATGCATTTTGAACTTTTGCTATGACCAATTTCACTAGTTTTTATAATTGGAATATTAGAATTTTCTACTATCTCTTTAGTAATTTCCAAAATGTTTGGAACGTGTTTTTCTCTTTCCATTTCACTGAATTCACCAAGAATTATTCCTTTAACTTGTTCAAATACTCCCAGTTGTTTATATTGTGTCAAATACGTGAACATCTTTGGAACGTCACCACCTAAACTTTCTAAGAAAATAATTTTATCTTTAAAATCTGGCATATATTTTGTACCTGCCAGTTTTAATAAACATCGAAGATTTCCTCCTACCACAATTCCTTCCATAGCACATCCTTGCACCCATTCATAATTAAATGTTAAAAGTTTACTTCCATTATCCATAAATGTATTTTTAAATTCTTCCACTTGAACTTCTCTTCTATCACCAATTAAATTCCTTATTTGATATAAATAAGTCTTCATATTTGTTTGAGAATATATAGCATTAATAAGTACAGACAAATCACTATACCCAAAAAATGGTTTCATATTATTTCTTATCGTTTCAAAATTCAAATGATCCAATATGCCATTAGCTAAGTCTCCACCGGATACATCAAAAATCCCCTTAATATCATTATCTATAAAAAAATTCATTAATATTTCAGCTTTTTCTTTATTACTCCCATTAAATACAGAATAATTTTTATATAAATTATCACTAAATACAGGTATAAGTCCTAATTCTTTCAACGCTTGTCCTAGCTCGTTCATCTTTAATATATTACTTTTATCTAAGCCATTTGAACAAGCAACAATTCCTACTTTATCACCTTTACTAAATAATTTCATAAACATTATCTCCCTCTAAATTTATATAGTATTAACGGCAGTAAGTATACTGCCGTTAATATTTTAGTATATAATTTTCATAAAATTTGTACGCTATTAATCTAATATATTTAGACTTTTCTTACACAAGCGTACACTGTGGTATTTGCTAAAGTGCTGCTTTAAAAATCTTTAATATATCATTTTCATCTAATGGCTTAAAAGCATACTTAAAATATGGATTCATAGCCTTTTTTGCCATTAATTCTAACTTATCTTCTTCAATGCCAACTTCCCTTAAAGTACTTGGTATACCCAATTCCTTAAAGAATTCAGATGTCTTTTCTATTGCTTTATTTGCTATTTCAAACTTATCTAAGTTTTTATCTATTCCCCAAACATTTATTCCATATTGAGCAAACTTAAAAACAGTAGTATCGTCTAAAGAATATTTCATCCAATGAGGTGTTAATATAGCCAATCCAACCCCATGTGTTATATCATAAAAAGCACTCAATTCATGCTCCATTGGATGTACCACCCAAGGTGAATTTGTTCCATATGAAATCAAGCCATTAATAGCCCAGCTTGAAGCCCACATTAAATTTGCTCTTGCATCGTAATCCTTTGGATTCTCTATTGCAATCTTACCATATTTTATGCAAGCTCTAAGTAATCCTTCGGCTGTACTATCTTGGATATCCACACCCTTTGTATGATTAAAATAAGTTTCAAATATATGACTCATAATATCAGCAGTTCCAGCTGCAGTTTGATTTTTAGGAACTGAATAAGTATACTCAGGATCTAAAATTGAAGCTTTTGGTTTCATATTTTCATGACCTGTACCCAATTTTTGATTAGTTGTCATATCAGAAATCACAGCATGTGGATCCATCTCAGAACCAGTCGCTGATAGTGTTAATATTGTTACTATAGGCAATACTTCATTAATTTTTTGTGGACTAGTTACTAAATCCCATGGATCTCCTTCGTATTTTACTCCTGCCGCAATAACTTTCGCACAATCTATTGTACTTCCGCCTCCTACAGCAAGAACTACTTCAACATTATTTTCCTTACAAATTTTAATTCCTTTTCTTACTGTTTCAATTCTTGGATTTGGCTCTATTCCTGACAATTCAACATATGATATTGAATTATCATTTAATATTTTAATCATTTCATCGTATAACCCAATTTTCTTAATACTTCCTCCGCCATATGCTATAAGTATTTTATTACCATATTCTTTAATTATGGCAGCAAGATTTTTGATTTGCCCTTTTCCAAAATAAACTTTAGTAGGTATTGAATAATTAAAATTTTCCATAAACGCTCTCTCCTTATAATATATAATTTAAGTTATAATTATTAAAAATAGTAATCCATGAATTTTGTTTCTCATACCTCAATCTATATTATTTTTTCATATCATAATATAAGAATATCAGGTAATAAATCCATGAATATGAACCTTTCCTATAAATTTTACACCTTAGAGTTAACTTTATGTCAAGTATATATATTTATTATTTTGGTAAAATGAAAAACTAACTTCTTGATTGCAAGAGTAAATTCGTTATTAACGACTTTACTCTTGCACTTAACTATATTTATTATGTTTAAAATTTTAAATGTCATTATCTTTTATCATTTTATAAATAATAATTTTATCATCTTTCATTTTTCCATTTAAGATAAATTATTATACCTTGCTTGTTAAATATTAAGATTCAACTCTTTTCTATTCAAAATAAAAAAGACAAAACTCACAGCTTGATTGATTAAACCAAACATAAGTTTTGCCTAGAAATTACTTATAACAATTTATTTTTTAATAGATTATTGCATAACACCGTTCCAATCAAGATAATAACCGCCTACATACGTATTATATGCCATAGATCCATCTGAATTTAAATAATACCAGTTGTTTCCATCGTTTATCCATCCAGTCTGCATTACTCCATTAGAATCCATGTAATACCATTGTCCTCTTACCATTTTCCAACCACTTACTGGAACACCTTGTTCAATCAATATCCATTTTCCATCTGAAGTCTTTCCCCAAAAATCTCCTCTGTTTCCTGTGCTCGGTGAACTGCTTACGATAGCATTTCCTACACTTGTGTCTACAGCAGTTGTTGCACTTGAAGTATTGTCTTTACTTGTTGTATCACTAGTATCCTTATCCTTTGCATCTGGGGTCTGCGTACTTGAAAATGAGTTTTTATAGGAATCAACTTTATAGTTACTTTTGTCTATGTCTTTTGCATCCCATCCTGGAGTTAAATTGTTTAATTCATCTTTAGTATAATCGCTCTTATCCGAACTTGCTGCATAAGTACAAGATCCTTGAGCTAGGAATGCTAATAAGGCTAAAGATAAAATTCTTAATTTGTTATTCTTCATTTTGCTCATCTCCTAGAATATTTAATGTAATTTAATATTTATGTCTCAATTATATTCTTATAATTAATTATCGATTATAGCTATTAACACTTTAGCCTTTTTTATCTCTATTTAACACTACTTAAGCTAATTTCCATTTTCAAGAATCCTAATTATTAAATTCTATCGAATTTTATTTGCTTATATCACTTCTGCTCAACATATAACATATTTATTTAAATCATATATTCATCTAACTTTTCTGATTAAACTTTTTACAAATCTCTATCATATCCTTCTGTGCATTAACAATTTTACCTTCACTTTTAATTTTTGTATAAGAACCATCTTCTAGCAATATCCTACTTTTAACATTATCTTTTATATATAATTCAAGCATTTCTTTAAGTTCCTTTTTTATAAGATTATCTTCTATTACTGTCATAGTTTCAACTCTTTTGTCTAAATTCCTATACATCCAGTCAGCACTTGATATATATGTGTCTTCTTTTCCATTATTATAAAAATAATATATTCTGCTGTGTTCCAAATATCTTCCTACAATGCTTCTCACTGTTATATTATCACTTAAGCCTTTAACTCCAGGTCTTAATGAGCAAATTCCTCTAACTATAAGTTCTACTTTAACTCCAGCTTGTGATGCCTTATATAAAGCTATCATAAGTTTTCTATCAACTAACGAATTCATTTTTGCAATTATTTTTGCTTTCTTTCCATTTTTAGCATGCTCAGTTTCTCTTTCAACTAGATGCTCCAACTTTTTTCGTAATCCGTACGGTGCAATAGTTATTTTACTCATATTTTCAGGTTTAAAATATCCTGAAAGCATATTAAATATAACTGATGCATCTTCTCCATATTCAGGCTTTGATGTTATTATCCCAATGTCTGTATAGAATTTAGCTGTTACATCATTATAATTTCCAGTTCCTAAATGAACATATCTTTTAATACCTTTTTTTTCTTTTCTAACAATCAATAATATTTTACTATGAGTTTTTAATCCAATCACACCATATATAACATGACATCCCGCTTTTTCAAGCTGCCTTGCCCAATGAATGTTATTTTCTTCGTCAAACCTAGCTTTAAGTTCAACTAATACTGTTACCTGCTTTCCGTTTTCTGCTGCTTTTGAAAGAGCAGCTATTATAGGTGAATTCCCACTTACTCTGTATAGGGTTTGCTTTATAGCTAGTACTTTTTCGTCCTGAGCAGCAGTTTCTACTAATTTTACTACTAATGAAAAACTTTCATATGGGTGGTGTAGAAAAATATCCTTCTTGCTTATTTCTTGAAATATATCCTCTTCTTGTAATTCCTTAACTTGCAGACTCTTTATTTGCTCAAACTTAAGTTCACTATATCCCTTAATACTATATAATTTATTTATAAATGTTAAATCAATTGGCCCTTTTATACAAAATATTTGATCCTCCGAAATTTCAAATTCTTGTTCTAATTTATTTATGATCCTGGTATCATTTGTTTCTTCAATTTCTAATCTTACGGCAAGCCCCCACCTTCTCTGCTTAAGAGATTCTTCTATTGTTTCAAGCAAATCTTCTGCTCCTTCTTCATTTAAACTTAAATCTGCATTTTTAGTTATTCTATAGCACGCTGTTGTTAATACTTTAAATCCAAACAATTCCTTTAAGTGGCTTTTTATGACATCTTCCAATAATACAAAGTTTTCACCTATCCCTCCTGGTATAGGAACTAATCTCCCTAAAACTGATGGTACTTGAATTGTAGCAAACAATTCTTGTTCACTCTTACTTTCTTTTAATATAACACCTATATTTAATGTTTTATTTAACAACAAAGGAAATGGTCTACCTGAATCAATTACCATAGGTGTTAAAACTGGATATAATATATTTTTATAATAGTCATTTATAAATTCTAATTGTTCTTCATTTAACATATCATACGTGAAAATTCTTATATTTCTGGAACCTAAGTGGTCATATAAATGCTCATATGTATGATATTGGTCCTTAACCATCTCCCTAACTCTATAAAGTATTTTACTAATCTGTTCACTTGGTGTTAAGCCAGAAACTTCTCTTTCATCAAATCCTGCTTGAATTTGACTATATAATGATCCAATTCTCACCATAAAAAATTCATCGAGATTGGAACTTGATATGGATAAAAATTTTAATCGTTCCAATAAGGGGTTCGTATTATCCTTAGCTTCATCTAAAACTCGTTGATTAAATTCCAACCAACTAAGTTCACGATTAAAAAAATTTTCGTAATTATCATATGTATAATTTTCATCCATAATTATTCTCCTCATCCTATAAGCTAATCATTTTCAACTTAATTTAATTATTTGTAAATATAGTATTTTAAATACACATTGAATAATGTAATATATTTAAATGTATACTAATATAATCTAATATTTTTGTTAACTTTAAGTTAAAATGTTATTATATACAAGTTAACTTTTTATCATATTTTTATATAGAGGAGGAGTGAACAATGAAAAATATCGCAGTTATTGATATAGGTTCCAATTCAATGAGGGTTCTAGTATATGAAATATATAAGAATAATTCATTTAAAATAATTGATGAAGAAAAAAGAATGACAAGACTTGGTCAGTTTATTGATGAAAATGACAATTTATCAAATGAAGGAATAGGTAAGTTGTTAATTACTTTAGAATTCTTCAAGATTTTATGCGAGAAAAATGATGTAGTCGAAATAATTGTAGTTGCTACTGAGGCAATCAGACGTGCAAAAAATAGAGATCATATTTTATCTTTGGTAAAAGAGAAGACTAAATTAGATATTAGAATTCTTAGTGGAATTGAAGAATCAGCTTATGGATATATAACAATCAAAGCTACCATGGATATAAAGGATGCTTTACTTATTGATATTGGCGGTTCAAGCATGGAAATCACTTTAATGAAAGATAAAAAAATACTTAATGGAGTAAGTTTACCTCTCGGCTCCATACCACTAACTAAGCTATTTCCTTTTGATGTGTCAGCAGACAAAAATACTATTTCAGCATTTAAGAAATTTATATTTAATGAATTTGATAAGTTACCTTGGCTAAAGCTTGCTCAAAATTTGCCTTTAATAGGAATTGGCGGAACAGCTCGTTCGATTGGTAAAATTCACAAGAAATTTATTAAATATCCACTTGATCTGCTCCATAATTATACTATGCTTTTTGATGAAGTTAAAATAATTCATGAATATGTTCTCAATCTTAATACGAACCAAAAGGCAAAATTAAAGGGATTACCTAGAGAAAGATCTGACATATTTACCGCACCTTTCTCGGCACTTGTAATGCTTATGAACTATTGCAATTGTCCTGCTTTTAGAATTAGTCAATATGGAATCCGTGAAGGTGTTTTATACGAAAAACTCTTGAATAAAGATCTTGATAATCTTGATATTTTAGATTATTCATTGAACAATATTTTAACAAATAATGACTTAAATATTTCACATGCTGAAAAAATACGTGATTTATCTCTTGTATTTTTTAAATACCTTGAAAAACCAAATTATGAATTTTTAGAATTAGAATATAAACTTCTTGGTGCAGCAGCTAAATTGCATGATTTGGGGATAAGTATTTCCATAAAACATGCTTATAAACACAGCTTATATATAATAATTAACTCCTTAATTTCAGGACTTACACATAAACAAATATTAATGCTTGGTTACGCCATAGCACTAAGCGGTAAATTTGATTACAAATTATCAGATGAATATAAAAATATCCTTAGAAAAGAGGAGATTCTAATATGCAAAAAAATTTCAATAATATTATGTCTTGCTCATAAAATTGATAAGTATTTTTATAATAGCTTATCCGAAGTCACAATTATAAACCAGAAAGATACTTTTAAGTTAACACTTCCAAAGAGTAGTGTTAAATACATGCAAGATAGTTTACCTGTGGAAATGGATGAAAACTTTAAGAAATGTTTCAACAAAAAGTTATCTATTATCCCATTATAGGTTTTACTTAAATATTTATATGATATATTTGCTTTAAAATATGATATAATTCATATAATAGTAAATTAAGTTAAAGTAAAATAAGGAGATAGTACCGTTATATGAAAATTGAATTTGATAAAAAATTATTCAAGTATTCCATATATATAGTTATTACAGCAGTTATACTATATATAGCATTTTTAATTATTTTAAATATGGGATTATTATTTAGATCTGCATTTGACTTTCTAGGGTATTTAACTAATTTAATTAAGCCGCTGATTTTCGGTATCATAATAGCATATCTTTTATATCCTATAACTAGAGGCATTGAAACTTTTCTAAAGCAGAACAGACTATATAAATTAGAGAAGGCATCTACTCGAAGAATTATAGCAATTATGATTACATATGTCTTAATTATTGGTATATTTTCAGGCTTAATCTTAGGAATCTATTTTATGATAGGCGGTCAGATATCAAATAATACTACTATTATAAATATGACTCAACACATTTCCCTATACTTAAAGAGTAATTCCTTTTCAACTGAATCCATAAAAGGGACTTTAGATAGGCTGGATAATTCTTTTATAGATAATATAAAACCTTATATTATTAGCGGAATTATATATTTACAAAGATATGTTGAAAGCAACTTAGGAAATATGACATCATATATAATGTCAATTGGAAGTGGTGTTGCAACATTTTTTATTGCACTTGTAATTAGTATATATCTTCTAAAGGATTCTGAATATTTTATAGCACTATGGAATAAGCTTTATTATTTAGTATTTGGTAAAAGTATTTTAGGCAATAAAATTATTTACGTTTTTAGAGTTGTTCATGAAGTCTTTGCTAAGTACCTGCGCGGTCAATTGCTAGAAGCTTTTTTCGTTGGAGTTTTATCAGCGATAGCACTTTCAATTGTTGGAATAGATTACGCTTTTGTAATTGGTATAATTGCAGGAATAAGCAATATGATTCCATATGTAGGCCCAATTATTGGCACTATTCTTGCTGCTATTATGGGACTTTTAAGTGGTACACCTATAAGAATAGTTTACGCCATAGTTGCTATGCTAGTTGTACAACAAATTGATAATAATCTTCTAGCCCCTAAAATTGTTGGAAATAGTGTAGGTTTACATGCGGTATTTACAATGATGGCTATACTAATTGGTGGCAATGTAGGCGGGTTATTAGGAATGCTCCTTGCTGTACCAGTTGCTGCTTCATGTAAAGTTCTATTTAATAATTGGTACGAAAATTACATAGAAAAGCAAAAGCAGTCATAATTCTTTATGAATTAATTTATTAAAAGAGGCAGTTCAATTGAGTGCCTCTTTTAATATAGTATATATTCTTTCATTTAATTCTTTTAATACACTTTTAGCTACTTTACTATTTTAACAAACTTCTTCTTGCCTAACTTTATTATATCTCCATTTTTAATTGTTATATTGTTAAAATCAGATACTTTTTGCATATTTACATATACTCCACCTTGACTTAAAAGCCTTTTAAATTCATTATAGGATTTTATTAAGTTACTTTTAGCAAGAACTTTTCCAACATCTTCTAACAAGCTACATTCAGAAGATATATTTATTTCAGGCACCTCATCAGGTATATTTTTATTTTTAAATACATTTTCAAAATATTTAAGTGCGAATTTACTTTCTTCTTCTGTGTGATATAATCTTGTTATAATTTTTGCAAGCTCAAATTTGACATCTCTTGGATTTTTGCCATTATCCAACTCTTCTTTAATTCCTCTAATTTTATCTGGATGCTCATCGGTAGCAAGTTCGTAATATTTTATAATTAAATCATCAGGAATTTCCATTACTTTCTTAAACATTATTTCTGCTGATTCTTGTATTCCTATATAATTTCCTAAACTCTTACTCATTTTTTCCTTTCCATCCAGTCCTTCTAATATAGGCATAAATATTGCTGTTTGTTGCTCCATTCCAGCATTTTTTTGTAATGTTCTCCCCATAAGAATATTAAATGTCTGATCAGTTCCTCCTAATTCTATATCCGCCTTTAATGCAATAGAATCGTAACCTTGCATTAGAGGATAAAAAAATTCATGAATTCCAATAGGAGTATTAGAATTATATCTCTTTTTAAAATCTTCTCTTTCTAGCATTCTTGCAACTGTTGTAGTCGCAGCCAGTTTTAAAACTTCTTCAAATGACAGTTCAGATAACCATTCACTATTAAACTTAATTTCTGTTTTATCTCTATCTAAAATTTTGAAAATTTGCTTTTGATACGTTAATGCATTTTCTACTACTTCTTCTTTGGTCAGAGGCTTCCTAGTTTTAGATTTTCCGGTTGGATCTCCTATTTTACCAGTAAAATCCCCAATTATTATAACTGCTCGATGCCCTAAATCTTGCATTTGCTTAATCTTTCTTAATACAACCGCATGACCTAAATGGATGTCTGGCGCAGTTGGATCTAAACCTAACTTAATTATTAAAGGTTTATCTTCTTTTGCCGACTTAATAATCTTTTTCTCCAAATCATCAATGCTAATTATGTCTGCAACTCCTTTCCTTATAATTTTAATTTGTTCTTCAGTATTCTTTCTCATCTTCTTAACTCCTAAATATTTCTTATTTTTAATATAAGTAAGCGTTACAAGATTCAATATTTGCAACAAAAAAACTCTTGTCCTTTAAAATATAAAGGACAAGAGTATAACTCCCGTGTTACCACCTTAATTCATTAATCGCTCACACGATTAACCTCTTCAAGTACGCCAAAATTTTGGTTATACTTTAGCACTATAACGGGTGCAGGGTTCCGTCATCACCTACTCAAAAGAAACTTTTTTCAGCTTGAAGCTCTAAGATGTATTCAAAACCAGCTTCCATGCACCTCTCATCAACCGGTAACTTTCTGTATGGCATCACTAATTTCTACTTATTCTTTTCATTGCTTTTATTGAAAATCTAGAATAAAGAAATATAATAAATTACTTTCCTTATTATGCGATATATTAAATTGTTTAAATTATACAAAAAACTTAAGCTTTTGTCAATATAAACTTTATTGTTTAATTGCTACAGCTATGATATCCATGCTCCATTTGAATCAACTCTATATTTTCCATCAATAACGGAATTAAGAGCCATAGCCCCGCTTCCAGGATAACAATAATACCATTTTCCATTAGAGTATATCCATCCTGTTTTCATTATGCCATCATTGCCTAAGTAATACCAATTATTATCTATTATATTCCATCCAGTTGCATAACGTCCTGTGTTTTCCATAAAACACCACGCAGAATTAACTAAATTCCACTTACCATCTTTATTTGACTTAAGCTCAGATAATAATCCAGCATAACTGCTTGCCTTATTATTCTCATAATTATAATCCTCAGAGCATTCTGGATAATCACTTTCTTTCCATGTAAATCCATCATTTTTTAGAACCTTATCTTGTCTTAGAAAATATTTATTATTTCCTAATGCATCATTATTTGTGACATCTAAATGATACCACTTATTATTTAATTTAACTAAGTTCCATCCATGAGGAACGCCATCTAAATTTCCAATAATAATTTTATTCTCTACACCTGCTAATTTAAGCATTTTATAAGCAGTCATGGCATAACCTTGACATGTAGTTTTTCCAGTTGTCAATGCAGAATAGGCATTATTAGATACAAGACTATCATCATATTCAAATCTATTTATTAAATATTCATTTATTGCCTTGACCTTATCAAAATCGCTCATTCCATCGGTAGTTATAGAATTAACTATTTTAGTTAGCTCTTGATTAATATATAACTCTTGATCTTTAGTTGTTCTATAAGTAACCTTTAATGTTGCTTTATCTCCAACTCTTTCATAGACCATTTTCTCTAGTGATCTCATTAAGTAATCATCATCTTTTGCAATATTTTGTACCACTTCTAATACATCAGATTTATAATAATCAATTTGAAACTCTGTGTCCCAATTTTCTAAATGGTTATATACATATGAGTTTAAATCATTATCTGCTGCAAAAACAGGTTGTCCCATTATTGCTGATATTATTATTAATCCAAGTAATAGATTTCTAATAACGTTTCTCATCAATAAATCCCTTCTTTCTTCATATGAATCCCATTGGAATAATTTTTGTTAATATTATGTTATAAAGCAGCACAATTCAATACTTTCCTCCTTCCCAGATTATTATTTACCTCCCAAAACATATATATCTATTATATCAGAATATTATCAATGATGCTAAATTCAAATATATATTCATAAAAATAACTACCTAAAATATTAAATTTTCTAGGTAGTTGCTAAAACTATTTTATAATTCAAAAGTGCTGTTATCGATCCATTTATATTGTGGTCTTATGACTTTTATATCTTTTACTAATTTATACAGTGCCTCATCTTTCTGCTTGCATTCTAGCATTATATCAAAATCCCTATCTAGAACCTTGGCTTTTTCTAAGAATTCAACAAGATCCTCTGCATTTATATAATCAGCATGTTTTCTATCTTTATCGTGGTCTTTTGGTGTTGAAAAATGTATTTTAGGTGGGAAAAATTCATTATCCCATGTATTAAAAATCTCCTCAAGTAAGTCCTCTATATTTTCACCATTATTATTGCAATTGTGATGGTGAACATCTAAGACCATTGGAAGATTTAAAGTCCTGCATATATCTAGAACTTCCCTTGCCGTATATATTTTATCATCATTTTCAAGAATTAATTTAGATCCTATTTCTTCTGGAATTAGAGAAAAATTATCAATGAATCTGCTTATTCCTGACTCTTTTCCACCAGTTGCTCCTCCAACATGCAAAACCATTTTTCCATGTAAATACCCAAGATTCTCAAACCATTCTACTTGACGCATTAAATTGCTGATAGAATTTTTAACGATCTCATTACTTGCACTATTTAAAACATTAAACTGATCTGGATGTGTATCCACTCTCATGTTATTTTGCCTAATTATTCTTCCAATAAATTCAAAATCCTTTTTAAAAATCTCTCTATGTCCCCAATAACCAACATCAGGATGAGTAACTAGAGGAATTAACGCAGATGTTATTCTATAAAAGTGTATTTGATTATCCACATTATAATTAAGTATTTTCTCTAGATCATTTAAGTTAGATAGTGTTATACTCTTTAGTTTATCTAATTTGTTCTTTTCAGAAATAATTTTATTATAATTTGTAAACGTAACTGTGCTAGAACTAGAAATCTTTTTACCCAACCTCATTGAAATTGCTACATAGCCAAACCTTATTCTCATAATTCTTCTCCTATGTACTTAATATTTCTTGAACATAATAAAAGAACTCCAAAGTGGAGTCCAATTATATGTAAAGAGATTAATGAGTATTAGAGGTTGTATTAAAAGTTAGATTAATATTTAATAATTTAAACTTTTAAACACTCTATTACTTATTATAATCTCATCAGTTATTATTGTAAACATTTTCTTTTAAATTATAACTATTTTTTTAATATCTTTGCAAATTTCTTATAACTATACAAAAAGAAGTTATCTAAAAATAATAAAAATTAATGTTAATCATCCATTATTATTTTCCTATTCTTAGATAACTTCTTTTAACTATTTTAGTCAGAAATTCTATGCTTAAGCCAGTTATTTCCTCTAAGCCTAAAGCAGTACATAAGTCCACGTACAATCCAATCAATATACATAGCAATCCAAATTCCTAAAACACCAATTCCTAGAACAATACCTAAAATATAACCTGCAAATATTCTAAATATCCACATACCTATAAATGCAGTTAGCATAGTATATCTGGTATCACCAGCTCCTTTAAGGCCTGATGAAAGTATGAAAGATATCCCCCAAGCAATTAATGCTATACTGTTGCTTCTAGTTAATGTTGCTGATATATTTATTACCTCTGGAACATTTGTATAAAGAGATGCTAACCATTTTGATATAGGTATAAAAATCAATCCCAAAGATACTAAGCAAATAGTACCAAACTTAGTCAAGTATATTAATGTACTCTTTGCACCTTTAATATCATTTCTCCCTACATACTGTCCCACAAAAGTTGTTGCTGCTAAACAAAGTGAATTTCCCGGAACATTTATCATTATAGCAATTGATGATGAAATTGCATTGGCAGCAATAGATGCTGTTCCCATTGTAACTATAAACATCTGAACTATTAATTTTCCTGCATTAAATATCACTTGTTCCATGCCCGCTGGAATTCCTATATTAAATATATTTTTCTGTATTTCCATATCAAATTTAAATGGAAATATATTTTTTAATTTTATAATTTTACTTCCTCTAAATAAAACTAACATTATAATTAAAGTACCAATAAGTCTAGCAATTGCAATTGCTACTGCCGCACCAGCTATCCCAAATGATGGTATGTTCAATGCATTAATTCCAAATATCAATGTATATCCTAAAGCAATATTTATAAGATTCATAAATATTGTTATTTGCATAGGAGTTTTTGTATCTCCACATCCTCTGAGTATACCATTAGCAATTTGTTCTATTGCTATAAATGGATACGTAAGCAAAGTAAACTCCAAATATAGTTTTGCATCGATTTTAACTAATTCTTCTGCTGAACCATAAAGTACATTAATTAATTTAATCCTGAAAATCCACAAAAGCAATGTTATAATTAATGATACTAAAATACCTGATACAATAGCTTGTTTAGCTGTTTCATTTGCTTTCTTAGGTTTATTTCTTCCTATCTGCTGCGCAACCACTACCGTTGCACCAACTGATAAAGCTGCAAAAAATGATATGAACATATTGTTTATAGAATCAACCATTCCTATTGCTGATACAGCTTGTTCACCAATATGTCCTGCCATCATTGTATTACATGTACCTAATAACATAACAAATGTTTGCTCTATCATTATAGGTATTGCTAACTTTAAAACATCTTTTCTTATTAACACACAATATCCTTCTTCCTTCTAGTAAAACACCCAAGTTACTAGTTTTTTCTGTTAACGTTAAACAAAAATTAAAGCTATATATTTATAGCTATTACCCTTGTCCATTTTCAATTCACATTATATATCTTCATATTCGTCTTTATATCACTCCTCGCTGCTCCAACAATTTAATGCTCATATATTCAATAATAAATTCCATCTTCCATAATGTATTCTAATACACGCTATCCCAAAATCAATAATTTATAATACATTTTTTATAAAAACACGCAAATAGAATGACATATCGTTAATATTTCATAAACATATATCATTCTTTCTTTGATATAAAATTTTTATAACTATTTATAATCTTATCACTTATTACTAAAAATCACCACCTTACTCTACATACTTTATCACTAAAATAAGGTATGTAGATTATTCTTCTTTTGACTAACACTTGTTTTTATTAATATTCTGTGCAATATGAATTAATTCATAAAATTTCTTACATTTCTTTCGAGGCTTTTTAATATATATTCTTTAACCAAATTTCTACATTTAAATTGCGTATGAGTATTTCACTTACTAAAACTTTAAATATAAATTTATTACATCAATATATACGTATTAATTATTATGTTATTTTATTAAATCTATTTACATAATCTCTTATCACTTTTAGCACATAAGTTTCTCTAAAAATCCAGTTTGGAATTGGTTCTACTCCTGATGATATTATTTTTTCATTATTATTAATAGCATCTTCTATTTGTATCCACTCTGGCCTAAATTTTAATTTAGCCTCATATGGATCCAATTTTTGAGCTTTCCTTACATTTGATACTTCTGCTAAGTAATAGTAAGAGATCATCTTAAAAACTCTATTATTAACATATTTATCTTTGCTTCTTTCTGTTATAATTCCAAGTTGATCACCAATTTTGCTGCAAACATATCCAGTTTCTTCTTCCACTTCTCTTTTCAGAGCATCTATATGCCCCTCATCCTTTTTCATTCCTCCTCCTGGAAACTTATAATCCTTATTCTTGGAATGTACCATTAGAATCTTTTTATCCTTTATTATTATTCCTCTTACTGCTTCCCTAAAATTGATTTTTTCGATTGAATCACTTACTTTGTCTATTTCAAAAAGTTTGTTGAACATAATATTCATTTTCTCACATCCTTATTCTTCAAAATTCCCTATACCATAAATAATTTATCTACTAAATCTTTGATTTCGCCCAGATATTGTTAAAATAATAATTAATTTAGTTAGCCATTAATGATGTTTTTTATATTTTTTACTATTTTACAGAAAAATATCCTTAAATAAATTATACTTTAATTATCTATTATTGTAAAAATTTATTAAAAATTTAAACCCACAAAGTTTTTGCAAACCTTGTGGGCCATATTTGAATTTTATGAAATGTATCTACTTTTTTATATTAAATAGAAATTGTTCGTTTGTACTATTTATAAAGATATTTATAATGGTGTGTGGACATTAACAAATATCTTTTAATCATAATACTTAGTGGTGTGTGGTCACTAAATATTAAACTTTTGGTGGTTAATTACTCACATTCATGGTAGTGTGCGTTACCAAGAATACTTTATTTTGTATTCAAAATTTTGATAAAACTGTTTTAATTATATTAATTAATTTTAATAATCTAAATTATCTATTTGCTAAATACAATTTTTATAATCAAATGTATACAGCGTTTTTATAAAAGGAGTTTTTTATACTTAAAGCGAGGTCACGCGATAAACTTCCCTCAAGCATATTATTTATTGTATATTCTTTAACTGTGTCATATGTGTTAAAAATCATCTTTGCTTTCTTACTATCGTTATATACCTTCCAGTATCCACATAGTAAACATTTTTTAGTAGTACATTCCATAAAATCTTTAACATCTTCAAATGGTATTCCTAGGAATAATCCAAGTTCATGAGGGCAGTGATATTTATTATATCTAAATTTTAATGTATCAATATATCTATCTATGGTTATTTGGGAAGGATACCCTATGTTTGCTAAAAAATCTATATGTGATTTTTTATTTAACTCTTTTTCTAATATATTTTCATCATAAATCATTATTATCATACAATCATTATTTTCTCTTAACTCTATGAATTTTAGATTTATATTCTTTATAAATTTTTTTCCGAAGTCATTCCAGCCAATATACATCTTTTCATTACTTTTTTTCAAATTTATAGTTACAGCCGGTTTAACTCCTGCGATAACTAATGATGAATTATATACCAAGAAATTTTCTATATATTCCTTCTCATCCATTAAATCTAATCTTTTGTAAAAATCTAGATATTTCATATCATATCACCACCAAATTTAATTATATATTAGCAATCTTCTTACCAAAGTCTATGCAATCTTGTTCAGCTTCATCTGGCTCATTTTGAACTATTAATGGTGTTTCTACTACAACACAACCATATCCATTCATTCTTTCTTCAAAATCTCTCATCCATTTTCCATCGCCCCAACCATAAGAACCGAAAAGCGCAACTTTCTTACCTGATACCTTAGTTGAAATTTCCTCTATAAATGGCTCAAACTCTGACTCTTCTAATACTTCATCTCCCATTGCTGAACAACCTAGAATAAGTATATCCTCATTTAGTAATTCGTCTATATTTACATCTGAGACATTTATAGTATTAACATCTTTCCCACTTTCTATGATTCCTTTTGCAATTAATTCTGCCATTTTTTCTGTGTTTCCTGTTCCTGACCAATATACTATTTTCATTACTTATACCACTCCCTATTTATTTAAATAATCTTGAAAATCATTCTCAATTAGATAATATTATATATAACCACTTTTGTCAAGTTTTATTAATAAATTTTATATTTTTTTCCTTAACTAATATTTTTTATATTATTTATAATCAATCTTTATTGTATACAAACATATATAAGGATGCACTGAAGATGATAATATATCCCACAAGACTTAAGTAATCAGGAAGTATTCCAAATAAACATAAACTTATTATTGCCGAAAAAATTATATTTGTATAATCGAATATTGATATTTCTTTTGCTGGTGCATACTTATACGCTAAAGTTATTCCAAATTGTCCAAGACTTGCAAAAATACCAGCTAAAATCAAATAGATAAGTTGCATTATATTCATATTTTCATAGTATATTATCATTAATGGAAAAGTAATTACACTAGAAATAAAAGAAAAATAGAATACAATAGTTTCTGGATGTTCTTTTCCACTTAAAGCTCTAACACATGTATAAGCTACTGCTGCAGTGACACCACCTAAAATTCCAGCTATTGCAGGCATTATTTCTAAGTTTAAAGAAGGCTTTATTATGAACAAAGTTCCTACAAAGGCTATAATTATTGCTATAATTTGTTTTATATTCACTTTCTCTTTTAAAAATATTCCCGAAAAAATAATTACGAAGAAAGGGCTTAATTTATTTAGCATATTAGCATCTGATAGAACTAATTTATCTATAGAGTAAAAATTAAATAAAATTCCTAAGGTTCCAAATATCGACCTGAGCAATAATGTCTTTTGATTATTTTTTTGTCCAAAAAAGTTTCCTCTATGTTTTGATATTAGTGCAAATGCCACCATGAGTGATACTATATTTCTAAAAAAAGTTTTTTGAAATGATGGCAAATCA
Source organism: Clostridium sp. MF28 (assembly GCF_002969175.1). NCBI lineage: Bacteria > Bacillati > Bacillota > Clostridia > Eubacteriales > Clostridiaceae > Clostridium > Clostridium sp. MF28. The sequence continues at coordinate 41,460 of NZ_CP014331.1, read as the reverse complement.
CCAGAAATCTTAATAAATGCTGACATCATTGCAAACCCAAATGCAGATGCAGTTATAAATATTATTCCTTTCTTTCTGTTACTTAAATTTGTTAATTTCATTTGTCCTCCTATTAGTATATATTTATTAGTATAAAAGCGCATAAGCTACTATTAATAAGTGCTCACACGCTTATATTTTATTCAATCAATTCTAAAACTGGTCTATACCCTACAGTTTCATATTTTAAGTCCTTAACTGACTGTTTAGAATATGTTGTTGAATAATATCCTCTTATTATACAGAATTTTTCACTTCTTAAGCCTTCGCTTTGAGTGAAAGATGAGAAATTATACCAATGCCATAAAGCATTATTATTTCCATTAATCTTCTCATCATCAAATTTCTTTATATTATTATCTACATCATAATCTTCACTTGGTGGAAGTCCATCAATTTTATTAGGATTTACTATATACTTATCCCATTCATTATTCTTATAATTTTTCTTTTCACTATATCCAGTTAAGAGCCTTAAGATGTATTTTTCTCCTTCTACTATCACTACTTTACCAAAAACTAAATTTTGATCATTTAGTTCATTCCATGAAATATTTTTCAAAATATTTCTATCACAAATCAATAATTTCTTTCCAGCATCATTTATCTCTATCCAAGACAATTTATAATCATCATCTTTATCAGTATCTTTAATTTCTATTTTTTGGCCTGCAAATGAAGTAATATCTTTGAACTGCAAGAAATCTCCTGGCACCTTTTGCTTTTCATCATTTAAATATAAAGTACCAAAGCTCCTTATTATACCTGTTGAATATGTCTTAATATCAATGATTTTTTTTATCTTTTTATTTCTAAATCTCTTACCCATTGCTATAGCACCACTTAATGCTGCCATAGATCCAACAATAACTCCTGTTCCAATTAACTTATTTTTTTTACTTTTATCCATAAGTTCCACCCCTTTTACCATTGATTTTATATTTACATAAATTTAATTATATGACTTTTTTTATATTTTATTCTTTTAAAACTTATATGAATTATTATATCTTATTATGATATATCATTAAATACAAAAATTTCTTATATTTTTGTATTATCAAAATCATGATTATTTAGCAAAGTAATTTTTATTAAGCATATTATTGCTTAATCGAAATTCTGTTTTCTCCAATCTCGTACTTTGTTAACTTATTTCCACTTATAGAAATAATCCCTTTAGAATAAGATTGCAAAAGATCTCCTTCATACTTAATTGTCTTCTTACTAATCAGCTCTAAAACACTTTCAGCAGATTTATCATTAATATAAACCTTTCCTGAATAATCTACAATTATATCTTCCTTACTTACTGGCTTCGATAAAATCAGCATATTCCATTTTATTTTTCCTTCGTTTAATGCTGAATAATATATTTTAGTAATATTGCCGCTAACTTCTTCACCAAAATATACATTGTCATTAATATCACTGCCTAGTATTTTTATAACTTTTGCATTTGGTATTTCTATGTTATTGGGACTATTTAATATGGTTGCTCCATTCCCCATTTCCATTACCGCATTTGTACTTGTAGTAGGAACCACTATATTTCCAATTTCTTTATTTGATCTGACTTTCTCTAATTGATTCATTACATTAGCATAATATAGATCACTTTTTCCATTCGCTTTATCAATTTTTATGTAAAGACTATGTGTTGCAGTAGAAAATACTACATTACCTACTTTATCGCTTGTATTCCTTGTATCTATTTTCAACTCATTTAAATTAAAATCTGCAAGTTGTCGTGTTTCTCCTTTCTTTGCATCAAAAGAGACTGGCTCAAAATAAGCTCCTCCTTTTTTTTGCACTTTTTGTATAACTATTATATTGTTTTCATTTGTTAACCATTTATAGAACACTACATCTTCGCCATTATCACATTGGAATTCTTTTTCACTATTATCATTGCTATCTAATACCTTAAGTTTACTATTTTCTATATAAGCAACAAATCTGCCATCTGAGGATACTGATGCTTTAGACACCCCATCTTTAATATTAATTTCATTTTGCTTATTATCTTTTGGAGTTTCCTTTTCTTCAACTTTTTCAGCTTGAATTTTTACATCTGAAGATAAATATATATTTTCTACATATAAAAATATACCTTGTTGAATTACTATCGCTATAAGTGTCCACACTACTATTCTTATCAGGTTTTTCATTAACTACCCTCTCCTACAAAGATACTTCAAAATCACTTCTACTTTTGTGTTATATGTAATATTTATTATGATAATTTTTCATAAAATTTATTTTACTCAACGTAAAAAGCTGTGGCAACAGATCTTTCACCATCCCAAGCATTTGGCGAATTTATCACTTCTCCCTTATAGTACATTGTAGAAGAATAACCACCATCAAGAGCACCCGCATTAATAGCACCTCTATCTAACATTATTTCTTGAACATCATACAAACTTGCTCCAGGCGCTGTAATTTTTCGCCCATCAATAACTAAAAATATAACTGTACCATCTTCTTTTTGTCCCACTGCGGTTCTAGGATTAAGCCCATCAGAGGTCTTATCTTTAACTTGAGGCTTACCATTTATAATAATATTAGGCCTTCTAAAACACATTGCTTCTTGTACTCCTAGCTTTTGAATCTCATCAAGAGTATGATCTCCCACAATAAGCTGACCACCTTTAGTAAAGGCTATAACATTTTCAACAGTAGTCCTATTGACATTGCTCTTAGGATATACAACTTTTCCACCTGATATAACAAATCCTCCTGGCTCTGCCCCAGTTCCCGCATAAAGCGTTCCATCAGAAGATTTATCTACAAAAGATCCACCATTAATAGCTGCAATAGCATTATTCTCTTCTGCCATTTCGCTGGTTTTCTGTCCCATTTTTCCTAAATATTTTGTCATTGCAACTTTAACTCCTAATGGATTTTTTATTTCAAGTATATATCCATTATATCTGTCCGTATGTATATCATATCTAGTTATTTCATTTCCACTAGTATATTTAACTTTTACTTTATTTAAGTCTGTTTCTGTATTTTGGGTACTATCATCTTTCGATTCTTCTGTATTTTTGTTAACTCCTAAGATTTTATTTATTTCTTCCTGAGACATGAAATCAGTTAATAGATACGCATGTCTTGTTCCAAGTAATGTTGAAACAAATACTTTTCTTGTATTTTCATACGGTCCAAAAAATAATACTAGAGGCGTACTTATACATAGAAAAATAATTATGTATACTATTCCCAAAAAGAATACCAGCGGTTTAAATTTTTTATTTTTAATTTCCTCTTTTTCTTGATGATTACTTTGCGTATCCATCGATTACCTCCTAATAAATTGCACATTATTTTAATAGCCTATAAAACTGTACAATCACCATTGTATAAACTAAAACTAACATAAAACAATAATTGTAATAAAAACAATTACATGTAAATTCCTTCAAAAACTTTAATGCACAATGTACGTTAATTATAAATTATGTACATTATGCATTATAAATACATGATTATGCTAACTAAAACATTAAATTTAACACAATTTAATTAAATATTGTCTTCAAGTGTTAAACCTGCCTCATTATGAAATTGCTGCTCCACAATACTTTCATTTTGTTTTTTATGATATTTAAGTTCATCACCTAAATTTTTAAAGGCAACTGACAACATTAGCTTAATTCTATTTAACTGGTTTACATTTGAGGCACCAGGATCATAATCTATTGCCACTATATTTGATTTTGGATATCTTTCTTTTAGTGCTTTTATCATACCTTTTCCAGTAACATGATTAGGCAAACATGCAAAAGGTTGAAGACACACTATATTACTTGTACCAGACTCAATAAGTTCTATCATTTCTGCTGTTAAAAACCAACCTTCTCCAGTTTGGTTTCCAAGAGAAAGTATAGGTGATGCCATACCTGCTAATTCTTTTATGTGCTTTGGCTTAGAAAATCTAACGCTTTTTTCTAGTTGTTTTTTCATAGTTTTTCTGTATGTTTCAATATACGAAATAGCCATATTACATAAATTTTTTGAAAGCTTACTTCCTGCCAAATATTTTGCTTTAAAGTCTGCGTCAAATGCTGAGTAGAAAAAGAAATCTAAAAGATCTGGCACAACTGCTTCTGCTCCTTCATTTTCTAAAATCCCTACAATATCATTGTTTGCTGTTGGATGGAACTTAACCAATATTTCTCCAACAACACCGACCTTAGGTTTTTTAACATTTAGTAGTGGTAATTCATCAAACTCTTGAATGATTTCTTTTATGTTGTTATTAAACTCTCTCTTGCTTCCATTGACTAAATTCAATTTTACCTTTTCATTCCACTTCTTATAAATATCATTAGCAGATCCTTTAACTTTTTCATAAGGCCTTGTCCTATACAATACTCTCATGAATAAGTCTCCATATACTAATGCCATTATAGCTTTATGAAGCAATTTTGGAGTAATCTTAAAACCTGGTTGTTTTTCAAGTCCTACTGCATTTAACGATATAACAGGTACTTGTTCAAATCCAGCATGCTTTAAAGCCATCTTTAAAAATCCAATATAATTTGTTGCTCTACAGCCACCGCCAGTTTGAGATATTATAACTGAAGTATTATTCAAATCATATTTTCCAGATTTTAAAGCTTCAATTATTTGACCGATTACTATAATTGATGGATAACAAGCATCATTATTAACATATTTTAATCCTTCATCAACAGCTTTCATGTCCATTGATGGTAAAACTTCTAAATTATAGCCTGATGCATTCACAGCTGTCTCAATCAAATCAAAATGAATAGGTGACATTTGAGGGCATAAAATCGTATGTTTTTTTCTCATCTCAGGTGTGAATACTGGATTTTTGTATACTATTTGTTCCTCAACTGGTTTATAATTTTTTCGTTCTCTTTCGCCCATTGCAGCTTTTAATGATCTAATTCTAATCTTAGCAGCTCCTAAATTATTCCCTTCATCTATTTTTAAGACTGTATATATCTTTCCTTTTGAAGATATAATTTCAGAAACTTGATCTGTTGTAACTGCATCTAATCCACAACCAAAAGAATTTAGCTGAATCATATCTACACAAGGCTCATCAGCAACAAAAGCAGCCGCTCTGTATAATCTTGAGTGATACATCCACTGATCTACAACTCTAAGTTTATCTTTTAATATACCTAAATGAGACACACTATCTTCTGTTAACACAGCCATATCGAAAGAATTTATTATATCAGGTATTCCATGATTTATTTCAGGATCTACATGGTAAGGTCTTCCACTTAATACTATTCCTTTTTTATTATTCTCTCTTAAGTATGAAATAACTTCCTCACCTTTTCTTTGAATATCCTTTTTGAAACTCTCTCTTTCTTTAATTGCTTCTTCCACTGCTATTTTAGCTTCTTGTATGCTTACATCAAATGCCTTGAATTCACCCACTATTCTTTTTATAAGTTCCTTTTCGTTATCCAAAGATAAAAATGGTTCCATGAAATTAATGTTATTTTCCTTTAATTCATCCATATTATTTTTTATCGCTTCTGGATAAGAAGTTACCATAGGACAATTGTAATGATTTTGAGCATCCATAAACTCTTTTTTCTCATATGATATACAAGGATAAAATATATTTTTAATTCCTCTATTTATTAAATTCATTATATGACCATGCGCCAATTTTGCTGGATAACAAGCTGACTCTGATGGAATTGTTTCAATTCCAAGTTCATATATCTTCTTGCTTGAAGGTGCTGATAATTTAACGCTAAAGCCCAAGTTAGTTAAAAGTGTAAACCAAAACGGATAATTTTCATACATGTTAAGAACTCTTGGAATTCCTATAACTCCACGTTTAGCTTCTTCTTCTTTTAAAGGCTTATAGGCAAATGTTCTCTTATATTTATAATCGAATAAATTTGGTAGTTTGTTTTCCTTAGACTTTTCTATTCCAAGCCCTCTTTCGCACCTATTTCCTGAAATGAACTCCTCATCTGTAGAGAATTTATTTACAGTAAGCAAACAATTATTCCCACACTTTCCGCATCTTCTAAATGATGCTGTCATTTCAAATTGATCTATTCCATCTCTAGGTAATAAAGTTGACTTTTCTCCTTCAATATATCGTTCCTTTGCAATAAGAGCACAACCAAATGCTCCCATTAGTCCTGAGATATCTGGTCTTACTGCTTCTCGGCCTGATATAAGTTCAAAACTCCTAAGTACAGCTTCATTATAAAATGTTCCACCTTGTACTATAACTTTTTCACCTATGTCTTTTTCATCTCTTAACTTTATTACTTTAAACAAAGCATTCTTTATAACCGAATATGAAAGACCAGCTGATATGTCTGAAATTTCAGCTCCTTCTTTTTGAGACTGTTTAACTCTAGAGTTCATAAATACTGTGCACCTAGAACCTAAATCCACTGGAGCTTTAGATTTTAAGGCTTCTTTTGCGAAATCCTCTACCTTCATATCAAGAGACTTAGCAAAACTCTCAATAAAAGATCCGCATCCTGATGAACAAGCTTCATTTAAAAGTATTCCATCAATTGCATCATTTTTTATCTTTATGCACTTCATATCCTGTCCACCTATGTCCAAGATAAAATCTACACCTGGCAAGAAATGGTCTGCAGCCTTATAATGTGCAATTGTTTCAATTTCTCCTATATCTATATGAAGAGCTGCTTTAATAAGCGCTTCTCCATAGCCTGTAACAGAAGAGTTTGCAATCTCTATTGTTTCTGGAAGCTTTTCATATAAATCTTTCATGATTTCTACAACTTTATTTAACGGATTCCCTTCATTGCTTCCATAGTAAGAATATAGAAGCTCGGAATTTTCACCTATAAGTGCTACTTTAGTAGTTGTGGAACCAGCATCTATTCCTAAAAATGCTTGTCCTTTATATTCCCTTAACTCTCCCCTTTTTACAACATTTTTATCATGTCTCTCTTTAAACTTGTTGTAATCTTCTTTATCTTTAAATAACGGTTCAAGTCTTGGTTCAGTATCATCCTTTATATTAGAAATATCAGAAATTTTATCTACTATATTTTTTAAAGATGTTGATTTTTCCTTTGTTGACAATAGAGCCGCTCCCATCGCAACAAAAAGTTGAGAATTTTCTGGTGCAATAATTTGGTCATCCTTTAAATTCAATGTTTCAATAAATCTTTCCCTTAATTCTGAAAGGAAAAATAAAGGACCTCCTAAAAATGCAACATTGCCTCTTATAGGCTTACCACATGCAAGTCCTCCTATAGTTTGGTTAACTACAGCTTGAAATATCGATGCGGCTATATCGCTTTTTTTAGCGCCTTCATTTATCAATGGCTGAACATCTGTTTTCGCAAAGACACCACATCTTGATGCTATAGGATATATTACTTTATATTCTTTAGCATACTCGTTTAACCCCATTGCATCAGTATTCAATAATATGGCCATTTGATCAATGAAAGCTCCAGTACCGCCGGCACAACTTCCATTCATTCGTTGCTCTATTCCACCTCTAAAATATGTAATTTTTGCATCTTCCCCGCCTAATTCTATTACAACGTCAGTCTCAGGAATAATTGTTTCAACTGTTTTTGAACATGCAATTACTTCCTGTACAAAACCAAGATTAAGCCATTTTGATACTGACAATCCTCCTGATCCTGTTATATTAATTTTGCAATTAACATTCCCTAATTCATCATAGCATTCCTTTATTAAGTCAATTATTGTACTTCTTATATCTGAAAAATGTCTTTTATATTTACTATATATTAAAATGTTCTCATTATTAAGAACCACTAATTTTACTGTTGTTGATCCTATATCTAAACCAATTTTATAATTTATCATATTTATTTCACCTACTCTGTTTTTTCAATGTACATATTGGTCATATAATTTTAAAGCTTAAGCACATGAAAGAAAATAATCCCTCATGCATACTGGTCTGTTATTTTTTTGATTATGCCTTAATAAATACTTCCATATGTATACTAATATAAAGTATTGTCTATAATTATAAAGAATTTAAGTTAATATTTACAATTTTGCTATTGGAGGTCACAAATGAATTATTTTACTGAAGGAAACAAATTTTACAATATGAAGGATTACGAAAAAGCCATGGATTTTTATAAAAAGTCCGCATCAGAAAATTTAAACACGGCTTGTTCATACTATAATTGTGGAGTTTGTTTAATTAAACTCAAAAAATTTGATGATGCAATAATTATGCTTAACAAAGCAATTTCTCTTAAGCATGAAAGTAAATACTTTTTTAATCTTGGATATTGCTATGTCATGAAAGAAAGCTTTAATACAGCTTTACGTTTCTTTAATTTAGCATGGTCAATAGATCCTAATGACAAAGATTGTGAAAAGGCCATAGATCTTATTATTTCAAAATTTAAAAAAGCAAACTAATTTACCATTCACCAGCAATTTCTTCTACATCATGCTTATTAAATAAATTGGAATCAAAATAATTTCCTCCATCATAGAAGGTTGTATCTACATTGATCCATTTATTTTCATCCGCTAAATAAACTTGGTTCCATGCATGGCCAACATATTGTTCTCCATCATAGGCTTGGCCTCCTAAAAGCCTAACTTTAAGATTAGCAGCTCTAGACATCGCTACATAAAGACATGCCTTATCAAAACAAATCCCGTTCTACTACTGAACGCTGGAATTGCACCGCTTTCTGGCATTTTTTCAGTGTCGCCTCCACTTAAAACTTCTTGAGCCTTTTCATTATCGTACTTTATATTACTTCCAATCCAACTATATAATATTTTTGCTCGTTCCCTATCAGTTTTAGCGCCCTGAGTTAATTTTAGCGCTTTATTATCAATTTCTTCATTTGATTTAATACCGTCTTCTATAGTAACTCCATTATAAATAATAATTTCTTTTGATGATGCATTTTTAATTGACTGTATGTTCTTAAATAATTTACTATTTACAATCTTGCTATTTTCACTTGGTGAATATTCTTGTTTAAGAACATTTTCTGTAAATGATTGAACTGACGTGGAATTAAATATTATACTAGGAAAGACTAATAGTGCAATTATGATACTTACTTGGATACATCCTGAGATGATTCCATTAACTACTAACATAGTTTTATTTTCATTCATAATTTTTCCTCCACAAATAATATTTTCACCCTATTATAATGTATATTCTAATTATATCAAAAATGAGAACATAAGCATATTAAAAATACATCTAAAATATGTGCTTTGAATTTCAACGAGCGAAATATAAAAACACTATTAAAAATCATTCACGTCTACAGCCATAACTTTTTTGATTACCTGACTAGTAACCTCTGTATTATATCCCTTTGAAATTAAATACCTATATAATTTTCCTGAAATTTTATAAGTATCGGTCTCTTTATTCTTTATTAAATTATATTTTTTTTGTGCTATATCAAATGCAACATCTTTTTCATTTTCTTTATCTAGATTTAATAATTCCTCATCAATGATTTCTTTGCAAATTCCTTTGCGAAGCAATGTATATTTTATTTTCTGACTTCCCATTGATCGTAATTTATCTTTTATAAAAATTTTTGTATAATTGCCATCATTTATAAAATTATATTCTTTAAGAAATTCAATAGCTTTGTCAATAGATGATTCGTCATACTCTTTAAGCTTTAGCTTATCTCTAACCTCTTTTTCGGTTTTATATGTTTTTTCTATTATTCTCAAAGCAGATTCCTTACACCTCATAAAGTTTTCACTTTCTGCTAGTGTCCTCAATTTCTCAGGATTTATTTCACTATTTACTTTAAGACTTTCTTTATAAACCAATTCTGCTGAAATAGAAAATGCATACTCACCATCTAAGAATAAATTAACTCTTTCTTTGTTTCTCTTTTGAATTTCTATTTTCGTTATTTTCGCCATAGTTAAAACTTTCACCTTTTTTATTATTTAATTTACTAGTTAGACTTTAGTATGTGTATCGTTGGGCTTTTTAAAACTTTTTTCCCAACTTCATTAATCTTTAATATATCCACCATATTTAATCTATCCATATCTTTAACAAATTCAAATATGTCCTCGCCCTCTAATGCCTGATGAAGCATGTAATTGCATAACTCAGATGAATCCTCTAATGTTGATATTACAGCTGTCTTATGGACTTTCTTCATTATATTTAAATCTCTATCTCCTATTTGAATCTTTCCATCAACTACGCTTTTTATTGTTTCCTCAATGGCCGCTTTAGCTTCATCAACGTTTTCCTCACTAACTGCTGTGTATATATAGAGAGTTTTTATATTATTGGTTATTTCTAAATGAGTATAAATATCGTAAGCTAATCCCCTATTCTCTCTAATTTCTCTAAAAAGAAGTGAATTCGAACTTTCCCCAAGTCTATGATTCAAAATTCTTAGTGGAAGTTCATTTGATTTTTCTAAATCATTGAAGGTATATAAATAGACTATAGTGCTTTGCTCTATATCCTTCTTATAACTTATTCCTGTTATTTCTTTATTTTTTTCTATTATGATATTTATAGGTTCCGGCTTTTGCCCTTCCCATTGACTGAAATAGTTTTTCACTAAGTTTATAGCTTCATCATGCTCTAAAGGCGATACCATAGTTATGAGAGAATTTTTTGGTGTATAGTACCTTTTATAAAAAGACATCAATTTCTTTCTGGTGAATCCAGAAACATTCTCTTCAAGTCCAGTAACTTCATATTTCAAAGCACTTTTATTAAATGCAAGTTTATTTACATTTTTAAAACTAAAATCCTCTATATCATCTTTGCTCATCCTTATTTCTGATAAAATTACACCTCGTTCTTTTTCTATTTCATTTTTATCAAATGTTGGATTTACAATCATATCGGCCAAAAGCTCTGTTGCTTTTCTAAATTCTTCAATCAAGCAGCTAATCGTATAAACCGTAACATCATAATCTGTATAAGCATTATATTCTCCACCTAAAGCCTCTAATTCATCATTTAAGTCTTCACCAGTTCTATTGATGGTTCCTTTAAACAAAGTATGTTCAATAAAATGACTTATACCTTTTTCTTTCATATTCTCATATAGAGCACCGACCTTAACTCCTATATTAATAGATGCAATTTGAGTGTCCTTCTTAATAGTTATTACTTCCAAGCCATTTTCAAGTGTATGTCTCTTCACATCAAAATTTAATTTTATCATTCACTATTCTCCTAATTACATATCAAATATCCTGATACTTTGCGATCTTTTCATTTAAAATAACACTAGTAATGCTAATCACGTTTTAAAGTATAAATATGCCATTTATAATCATATCACAAAACAAAAGTAAATTTCTATAATCAAAAATAATCTATACACCTATATAATAACACAAATATATGTTCCAATTCAAAATTAGTATTATTATCCACGCAAGATGTCTGACGTATATTCTTAAAAATCTTTTTTATTTCTTCCAAATTCATGATAATCATTATAAATTTATTATTTATAGATAATTATTATCCAATATAATATATGAGCGTATTTACATTATTATACTATAACGAATTTAATATATACCTTATAATTGAGCTTGCAGATTTTAGTCCTGCTTAGATCTTGTTTTATTGCAATCTTAAATGTAGATTTACTATTATAACATACATATTGATCTTTATATGCTAAACTTAATATAATATGTATATTGCAATTCACAATTACAACCAAAATTCTTGTAATATTTTTAGAATTTTGATAAAGGATTATTTTTGCAATATTATATTGCGCTTAGGACACAAAAAATTGTACAATGTGATATATAATTGTAATAGAATTGCCTTATTTGTAAGGTATTATGTTATTATAAGCATTGTATGAATTTACACGTTCACATATAAGGAGATGAAATGTTATGAGAAAGTCTATTTTAATTGTTGAAGATGAACTAAGAATTAGATTTTTACTTAGAGATTATTTAATAAAAGAAGATTTTAATGTTTTTGAAGCCTCAAATGGCGAAGAAGGATTATTTGTATTTAGTACACAAAAAATTGATTTGGTACTTTTAGATATTATGATGCCTGTTATGGATGGATTAACTATGTTGGAAAAATTGAGAGAAGTCTCTACCGTTCCTGTAGTTTTACTCACTGCAAAAGGTGAAGAAGAGGATAAACTTCAAGGTTATGATTACGGAGCTGATGATTATATAACAAAACCCTTTAGCCCTAAAGTTTTAATTGCTAAAGTTAAGGCTCTTCTAAAAAGAACAAGAGAAGACTTAGATTCGAGCTTTCAAGATTTTAACGGTTTGACTATAAACAAACTTTCGCATGAAGTAAAAATTGATGGTAAAGAAATAATATTATCTCCAAAAGAATACGAACTTTTAATGTACTTAGTTACTAATGAAGGAATTGCTTTAAGTAGAGATAATATATTGGATAATGTTTGGGGGATTGACTACTACGGAGATATACGTACAGTTGACACTAACGTTAAAAGACTTCGTGAAAAGCTGTTAGATAAATCTAATTATATAATTACAGTTCGTGGCAGTGGCTATAAATTTGAGGTTAAATAAATGAGGCGTAGTTTATCTAAAAGGCTATTTAGCATAACATTAGGCCTTGTTCTTGCATTAATGTTCATAACTTATTTTGCACAAGCTTTTTTCTTTGAAAGTTTTTATTCTTACAAAAAAACAATTTCATTAGTTAAAGAAGTTAATAAGTTTCATGATTTATATTCACTTCATATTGACAATGATGCTGACTTATATAAGGCCTTGCAAAAATTTGAGAATGATAATAATGCTAAAATCATCATTACATCAACAAATGGAGATATAAAATATTTTTCTAACAACATTTATAGTGATAAGGAGAGTTTTGATACCTTAACTTCTTTTGGTAAAGAATTAATAAATAATAGCGATTTGATTAATGATGTTATTACTCATTCTCAAACCAAGTACACAACTTTTACCAATGAGAGCAGCGGCTTAAGTAAAATTGGTGTAATTAGTCCTATGTCCATAACCACAAAAAATGATAGTCTTATTTTTTGCGTTGCTTCAATTCAGCCAATAAAGGAAGCCTCTGAAGTTATGAGTGAATTTTTTGTATATTTGTTTTTTGGATTGATTGTTATATCAGTAATACTTTCTTCAATTTACTCTAACCTTATATCTAAGCCTCTTGTAAACTTAACCAATACAGCAAACAAAATATCTCATATGGATTTCTCAGCAAAAGTTTGTGAAGCTGATAGAGATGATGAAATAGGAAGCCTTGCCAAATCGCTAAATTTTTTATCTAAAAATCTACAAGCTGCTTTAGTAGATTTACAGCAAAAAAACAAGAAATTAAAAGATGATATTGAAAAAGAAAGACAATTAGAAGATATGAGAAAAGATTTCATATCTAACGTTAGTCATGAACTAAAAACCCCAATAGGAATTATAGAAGGATATGCAGAAGGCATTAAAGATGGCATTGTATCTGGCGAAGACGCTAATTTATATTTAGAAACTATAATTGATGAATCAAAAAAGATGACTGTATTAGTCACTAATATGCTAGAACTTTCGAAACTTGAATCCGGGATTATAAAACCAAATTTTGAATCTTTTAATATTAATAGATTAATTAATAAAATATTAAAGAAGCATAAGCTAGACTTTGAAGAAAATAAGTTCAATGTAAACTTTAATTCATCAATACCTTATAGCTATGTTTATGCAGATCCATTTCAAATGGAGCAGGTTTTAACTAATCTTATAACAAATGCAATTAAATATACTCCTCCTGGCAATGACATAAACGTAAATATTGAAGAAGGTCTAGACAAGTTTAAAATATCTGTTCAAAATATTGGCGTAGTTATTCCTGAAGCTGAAATAAGCAAACTTTTTGATAAATTCTATAGAATAGATAAATCTAGAGAAAGAACTCAAAAGAACAGTACTGGCATTGGCTTATCAATAGTTAAAAATATACTACGTCTTCATAACAGTGAGTTTAATTTACAAAATATCAATAATGGTGTAGAATTTTATTTTTACTTGGAGAAAATAGTATCACCTGAAGGTGAAGAAGAGTAAGCGGATATACATTAAATATATCCACCATCTGCTCTTATTATTTGCCCTGTTATATACGATGAGTCTTCACTAGATAAAAATACAGCAATTTTACCAATCTCACTTGGAAGTCCAAATCTTCCTAGAGGAATTTCTTCCTCTAGGGATTTTTTTTCATCTCCTTCTAAAAATGAGTTCATTTTTGTATCTATTACTCCTGGAGCTATACAATTTACTCTTACATTAGAAGGCGCTACTTCTTTTGCAAGTGCTTTTGTAAATGAATTCAATCCGCCTTTGGTAGCTGAATACAACACTTCACAAGAGGCTCCAACTTCTCCCCACATAGAAGAAATATTTATGACAGTTCCACTTTTTCTGGAAATCATATTATTTAGGACATGCTTTGTTAAATAAATTGCTCCTAAAAGATTTGTATTCAATATCCTGCTTATTTCTTCTTCTGTTGAATCCATAAATAAACCTATATGACTTATGCCTGCATTGTTTACTAGAATATCAATCTTCCCCATTACTTTTAAAACTTCTTCAACTATCATTTGGCAATTATCAAAAGCTGATATATCTCCTTTTACTATGACTCCGTAGCCGTTTATACTCTTTATCTCTTCCAAAGTTTCCTTTGCACCTTCGTCATCAGTAGAGTAATTTATTATAACGCTTGCCCCTTCCTTTGCGAGCTCTACTGCTATAGCTCTTCCTATGCCTCTTGATGCACCTGTAATTAATGCAACTTTACCCCTTAATTTATTCATAACAAACCTTAGCCAGATATTATATAACTGAATATCTGACAAATTCACCACCTTTTAAATTTTCATTGTATTCTACTATATAACTTCTAAATAACATATTCACTCTTCATAAAATTATTTAGTTTGTATTGACTGATAATTTAAGATAATATTTTATAAATTAAAATTTTTTATAACACATGCATTTCAAGAATTTGGTCGTAATTTTCAATTGAGCATATATATGAATTTTTATTATTTAAAGTTTTCTTCAAAAACCCTTAGGACGTTTTTATAAAATATTTTTTCTATCTCTGATTCCTTAAAATGATTTTGTTTAAGTGCCAAATATAATTTATTAAATTCTGAAGCGTTTTCTATTTCCACCTCATTGTGTATTCCATCAAAATCGCTTCCAAGGGCAAGTACATCAATTCCTCCAATGTTCCTAATATGTTTTATATGACAAATCATTTCTTCTATTGAAGATACACTTTCATTTCCTAAAAAATCAGAACAAAAGTTTATCCCCATTACTCCACCCTTTTCAGCTAATAATTTTATCATATTATCATCTAAATTTCTAGGATGCTCTGTGATTGCACGTGCATTAGAATGTGAAGCTATAAATGGTTTTTTGCAAATTCTAATCAAATCATAAAATCCAGCATCTGATAAATGAGACACATCAGGAATCATGCCTAAGGCTTCACATTCTTCAATAACTTCGACTCCTTTTCTAGTTAATCCTTTATTTCTATAAGTATAACCTGCGTTAGGATACCCTAATGAGTTTTGGTAATTCCAAGTAATTGTTATGATTCTAATTCCCATATCATATACAGTTCTTAGCTTTTGTATATCTCCTTTAATGACTTCTCCTTCTTCTATAGATAAAAAAGCCCCAATCTTACCTGATTTTTCAGCATTTTTTAGCTCAGTTGTATTTCTTACAATCTCTATCTCTCCTGTATTTTTACTTATTTCTTGAGTAAAGCTATTATATAATTTTATAAATTCATCATATGGATCTTCAATTGATTCTTTCTCTATGAAAAATGCAAAAACCTGACCTAAATTTTCGCCTCTTTTTAAATTTTCAATATTAACTTTACACTTCTTATGATTAAGATTTAACTTTTCATAAAAAATTCTACTTGCAGTATCACAATGTAAATCAATAAACTTCATATATAATCTCCTTTTTAAACGTTCTTCTACTCTAAAACTGTTTTGCATAATAAAAGTACTTTTCTAAATTTTCAGGACCTCCAATTATAGTTTTATTAATGTATAAAACATCTTTACTATCAACTTCTATAGCCCACTTAATTAATGATATTTTACCACCTGTTAATTCAATACAAGTTACTGCTGATGGAAACACGCAGCAGCCATCATTGAAATAAATCCCCTCATCTGCTTCAGGAAATATATCGTTGTGAGTATGCCCGCAGATTATAACTTTTTTCTCCTTACGAGCTAAATGTCCAAGTATATGATCTATTTTTGTTCCTTTATCATAATTACTTGCCGGACTAGTTGGCGGTTTAAACCCTGCAACTCCCTCCATAAATCTCCATACATGTCTTACTAGAAACCTACTAGTTTTCCACATCTCACAATTAATAAAATCTACTTGATGCCCATGAAATGCAATTATATCCTCTTTTGATGGCATATATCTAAGTATAACTCCTTCATAAAAAGTTATATTAGAATATAAGTTTATCATCTCACGTCCAAAGCCATTTCCGGCATTTGCAAAAAGTCTTTCTTGCCGTTTTATGAATTCTGGGTTAGCTTTTACTATATCATGATTTCCGTATACCAAGCACAACCTATTATCATCATAAAAGTTATTAAGCATTGAAAAAACATCTTTATAATTATAGGCGATATCTAAACAATCTTTATTTTTCCATAATTCATCACCATCACCTAATTCTATTAAAGTATATCCATTTTCATAATAAAATCCAAGAGCAGCTTTATAAATATTTCTGTTTTGTCTTAAAGAATCAGCATACCCACCGTCGCCCCTATGAACATCACTTATAAATACTATTTTAGATTTTTCATCAAATTCAATTAATTTACCATTTTTATATAACCTCTTAAAAAAATCATTGCTTTCTGTGCATTGTTCTTTCATATAAAAAGCCCTATAACATTATATTGATTTCATTTATTATATGAATACGAAGTTTTATTTGATGACTAAAATATTTATTAATATCCAAATTAAATACTTAATTAAGTCCTTATTATAGATAAACAATATATAACCTGACTTATGCAATAATCCACCGAAAGTAAAAACATTGTTATTTCACAGGACTATGAAAATTTCGCTGAAAGTGCTAAATTGCAGGTTGCACCACTAATGCTTGCTCCCAATTTCATTGTGACAAGCATTAGTTGAACAACCTGCAATTAAGAGCTTTTAACAGCTCATTTTCAATGCTGCTTCATAAAATATGTTTCTACTTTCTAGTATGGTAATTCATTGCAAAGTATAAGCCTAATTCTTAAATTGTTCATCTATATAGATAACACAATCATAAACTATAACCTAGACTATGCAATCTATTCCAACTAGAAATGGGTGATATACTTTTGTGGAATGTTTCATTGGTAATTATGATGGATGTAATTCTTAATTGAAATTCCAAATCTATGATTTGGTCAATTGAAATTACTCAGTGAACGAAGTGAGTCGAGTTTCCTTTGAACTATTCAAATGCGTAGTTCAAAATGATGCTATTTACATTTAAGCAAACTTTCTTGACGCTTGTCTTTGAGCTAGCACTTTGGGTGCAACTTTATAGTCTTAGAATTACCCATCAAAATAACCTAGAAACTGGAACAAAAGTATATTATTCATTTCGGCGAGTTATACGCATAAGCATAGATTATAGTTGGCTTATCTATAAATAAAAGGTAAAGATAGTATTTTTATAAACTATCTTTACCTTAAATATAACATTTTCAATTAGTATGAGATCTATGAAACATTTTATACCAAACTACATTTAGTTGAAATTTTTATAATATTTGAATTAATACTCTGCAAATATTCTTTTTATTTCAGAGTAGTCTTTAGTCTTAGTAAGTGCCAGTGTAAGTAATATCCTAGATTTTGGAGGTGATAATGTATAACTAGGAATACAATTTGAGTATTTATCTATAGTTGAATCTGTTAATATTATACCATTTCCTATTCTTGAAGATCTAACAACTGGAATGCCCTTTGTTTCAAGATTCCTGATTTCTCCCAACCAATTTGAGCTGAAAGTACCACTTCCCGCACCCGCTATTACAATTCCTTCAGAGTTTTGAGCAAAATAATTAATAATTGAAGGATCAGCGTCAATATGGAAATATGCGATAGAAACCTTAGGCAGCTCAGTTAAGCCTGTAACATCGAATTGTGAATAAATTGTATGTGGTTTTATTGACTTATTAAAAAAGAATGGTATATTGTCCTCATATAACCAAGACATCCAAATTCAATTGAGTTAAAGGCATTTGTTTTAAAGGTATTGATTTTTTGGACATTTCTCCCGCTATAAATTCCATCTGAAAAAACAACCATCGCTCCATGCCCTCTTGATAAATCGCTAGCAGCTAATGCTACTGACTGATATAAATTTAAAGGTCCATCTGCACTCGTTGCTGTTGACGGTCTCATTGCTCCTGTCAATACGACTGGTTTATCTGTTTTAACTGTTAAATCTAAAAAGTATGCTGTCTCTTCTAATGTATCAGTACCATGTGTTATTACAAAACCATCCACATCGTCTTGCTTTGAAAGTTCATTTATTCTATTAGCAAGAGTTAACCAATGATTCATAGTTATATCATTACTATCAACATTAGCAATCTGCTCACCATATATATTAGCTATTTTATCAAGATTTCTGACACTACTAACTAGCACTTCTATATCTATGTTACCTGCTGTATAATTAGTAGTCTTCCCCTCTTCTCCGTACCAGCTATAGTTCCCCCAGTAGCTAGAATTATTATATTTTTTAATTCAGAATTTTTCGGATTAATTTGTATCATTTTTATCCTCCCCAATTTCTATGTGCTATATTTTCTAAAACAATAAATCGAAAATATAATGTACTTCTTTATATATTTTAACGAGTTAGTGTATAGATTTATTATTCTACTTATAATACCTAATAAATATAAATTATAGCATATTAATAAATAAATCAAGTAAAAAACCATGAAAAATATATAAAAAGAACATTGTTTCTCAATGTCATTAAATATTGAAATTGAAACAATGCTCTTTATTTCTCATATAATAAATTTTAATTGTTAATTACTTTATCTAAGAACTCTTTACATCTATCGCTAGTAGGTGCAGTGAATATTTCTTCTGGAGGACCTTCTTCAACTATATATCCTTGATCCATAAATATAACTCTATCAGATACATCTCTAGCAAAATTCATTTCATGAGTTACTACAACCATTGTCATTCCTTCTTGAGCTAAATCTTTCATAACCTTAAGCACTTCACCAACCATTTCAGGATCTAGTGCAGAAGTTGGTTCATCAAATAACATTATCTTAGGATTCATTTCAAGGGCTCTGGCAATTGCAACCCTTTGTTTTTGTCCCCCAGATAAAGTATCTGGATAAACATCTTTTTTATCTTTTAATCCAACTTTGTCCAATAATGAAAGAGCTTTTTCAGTTGCTTCAGCTTTGTTCATCTTCTTCAATTCTAAAGGTGCTAATAACATATTTTGAAGAACTGTTAGGTGTGGGAATAAATTAAAAGATTGAAACACCATTCCGATTTCTTCTCTTAATTTATTTATGTCCTTATTATTTACAAGCTCTTGGCCTAGTATTGTAATACTACCTGCTTGAATTTCTTCTAAACCATTAAGACATCTTAAGAAAGTACTCTTTCCTGATCCTGAAGGACCTATAATGCAAAGAACTTCACCTTCTGTAACATTTACTGATATATCTTTAAGAACTTCTAATTGTCCATAACGTTTTTTAAGATTCTTAGCGCTTATTACCATAGCTGATTTTCCTTTCTATATAACTTGATATTAAAGTCAATACTGTTATTACTATAAAATACATACAAGCTACAATTGCATACATCTGAAGTGCCTTAAAGTTTCTCGCAATAATAATTTGTCCTGACGATGTAAGTTCTCTTATACTAATAACTGTCAATATTGATGTATCCTTCAATGTAACAATAAATTGATTTAATATAGATGGAATCATAATCTTAACAGCTTGAGGTAAAATTACCTTTCTCATAGCCTTTGAGTAATTAAGTCCCAAACTTCTTGCAGCTTCCATTTGACCATTATCTACAGCTTGTATTCCTCCTCTAAATATCTCAGCCATATAAGCTGTTGCATTTACTGTAAGAGTTATTACACCTGCAACTATAGGGTCAAATCTTATACCAAATGCCTGTCCAACACCAAAATATAAGAATAAAGCTTGAACCATAAGTGGTGTTCCACGGACAATGTAGATATATATTGTAGATATACCTTTTAAAATTTTTGAAGTACTTATGCTAAATATTCCTAAAATTATCCCGAATATAACTGCTAATATTAATGATATTACTGCAACTTCAATTGTTACTGAAAGCCCACTTAATAAACTAGGCAGACTATCTTTTAGTAATTGAAAAATCTCCATTTTTAATTCTCCTTACTATTTTCCTATATATTGACCAACGATTTGGTCATACTTTCCACTATCTTTTAATTTCTTTAATCCTTCATTAAATTTCTTTAATAAATCTTGATTTTCACCTTTTTTAACTGCAAATCCATAATTTACAGCATCTAATTTATCTCCAACAATTTTTAACTTTGCTCCATTATCCACTTTGATTTTGTACGCAATAACAGGGTAATCCTCCATTAAGAAATCAGTATTCCCATTTTCAACGGCTTGGAACATTGATGGAGAATCTTCAAAATAACTTAAATTCAATCCATATTTTGATTCGTTATCTTCAGCAAATTTTGCTCCTGCAGTCCCTTTTTTTATTGAAACACTTTTTCCATTTAGATCGTTGACTCCATTAATTGAAGTGTTATCATTATTCGTAACTATTGATAACCCTGATACAAAATATCCATCTGAAAAATCTAATGTTTGTTTTCTTTCATCAGTTATAGTAATAGCTGCTATAGCTCCATCCAATTGATTAGCTGTAAGCCCTGGAATTATTCCGTTAAAATCCATTGGTTTTAATTCATATTCAAAATTTTCTTCTTTTGAGATTGCATCTAAAAGTTCTACATCTATTCCTTTATATTTCCCATTATCTTCGAAAGAGAATGGTGCAAATTTTGAATCGCATGCAATAACATACTTTTTATTTCCTTCACCTGATCCTGTATCACTCTTTGATGCACCACATCCAGTCATTAGCCCTATAGACATTACTGATGCTAATAAAATACTTAATAATGATCTTTTGTTCATTTTTCCTTGCCCCTTTGCAATATTTATTTAATTTTAATTAAAAAATCTAATTTATTGCACTCTGAAAAAACAATTCCACGCAATAAATTTCAAATGATTTTTTACTTCATTATGAAACTTATTATATAGTTTAATTCAAAAACTGTCAATGCATTAAGTATATGTATAAATATAACAAGCCATATAATAAAATAATTATATCTAATATATATGCGCGTTTATAGGCAATATTTACTGTTTCAAAACAAAGATTTTATAAAAGCTATGTATTCATAATTATGAATCAAGTGATGCATTCTCCTTCATTTTTGATATTTAATACTTATTTTATGAATTAAGTTTTTATTTCAATTTCAAATTCAATTTTAATAGGAAAAAGCTATAAATTAGAAACATCGTCTCCTAAGTTCATAGCTTTTTAATTTAAAATAAACTCATAGCTTATTTTAATCATTAGTAGTTCATATTTTATCTACTATTTATTTAGCAATATATTGATCAACGATCTTATCATATTGCCCATTTTCTTTCAATTTTTTCAAACCTTCATTGAATTTCTTTAATAAATCTGCATTCTCACCTTTTTTAACTGCAAATCCATAATCAACATTTGTTAGCTTATCTCCTGCAATTTTTAATTTTGAATCAGGATCAACCTTAATTTTATATGCAATAACAGGATAATCTTCTAATAAGAAATCGCAATTCTTATTTTCAACAGCTTGGAACATTGATGGAGAATCATCAAAATAGTTTAGCTTTAATCCATATTTTGATTCATTGTCTTCAGCAAATTTTGCTCCTGCTGTGCCTTTTTTAAGTGATGCATTTTTACCTTTTATATCGTCTACACCTTTTATATCAGCGTTATCTTTATTAACGACTAATGATAGCCCTGAAACAAAATATCCATCTGAGAAATCTAAAGATTGTTTTCTTTCATCTGTAATACTCATTCCTGCAATAGCACCATCTAATTGATTAGATGTAAGTCCAGGAATAATTCCATTAAAGTCCATTGGCTTTAAATCATATTCAAATTTCTCTTCCTTTGCAATTGCATCTAAAAGTTCTACATCTATACCTTTATATTTTCCATCTTCCTCAAAAGAGAATGGTGCATATTTAGCATCACATGCAATTACATATTTCTTGTTTCCATCACCACTTTTTGCCGAATCATTTTTTGATGACCCACAACCTGCCATTATACCTACTGTCATAACTGATGCTAGTACAATTCCTACTAACGATTTTTTGTTCATTTTTTTTCCCCCTTAATTAATTAAAAAAGTATTTTATTAATAATTCTTATTTTATAATAAGTTAAAATTTTTATACATTCTTTGTAAATATAGAAGTTCTTATCATACTTTTACATTCAAAAAGCAAAACTCTCCTTCTAAATAAAAGCTTACCCTAAACTTTACTTCTTATACTATAATGCTTTCATTAGTATTTACTCTTGATTCTAAATGTAGAAGATGCTCCGTTATAAGCTTTTCTGCATTTTTACTATCTCTATTAATCAGTGCTCTTGCTATATTTATATGTTCTTCTTTTTCATTCACAAACTCTAAATGTTTGCTATCTGTCATTAGTATCCGTGATAAATTTTCCATAACTCCTTCACACATTTCAATTAAAAGAGAATTGTGAGTTGCCTTTATGATCGACATATGAAACATATCATTTAACTCATTAAACCGTGCAATCTCATTTTCCTGCGAGACTTCTGGAAATTTCGCAGCTAATTGCATTATATTTTGCAATTCCGAATCACTAGCCAGCTTAACTGCTAAACTTACAGCTACTTTTTCAAAAATAAATCTCATTTGAAAAGATTCTCTTATATTTTTCTGTGTTATAGGTTTTACTAAATAACCTTTTCTAGGTAAAGATTTAAGATATCCTTGAATCTCTAACGCTCCTAGCGCATCTCTTACAGGTGTTTTACTCACATTGTACTTATCTGCCAATTCTGATAATGTAAGAAAATCGCCATCCTTTATTCTTTGGTTCAAAATATCTAACTTAATTTGCTTATATATTTCTTTAGCATACGATTTTTCAGCTTGACACAGATTTATCTCTCCTTTCACTGAAATTCATTGAAATCCCACTGATATATCAGCAATAATAAATAAAAAAAAGCAATAAAACACCTATATAAAATAAATGCTCCATTGCTTTATCTATGTCTTATTATATTTTATATCACTACCATTTGTCAATATTTTATTGATATTTTTTTATATTTATCACAAAACTTATTAATATATTGAGAATTTAACAATTAATAACAAACAAATCTAGATTCTCCCCCTTATGCACTTTCTAAAAAACACATAAAATAAAGACTGAAAGCCATAAATATTATGCTTTCAGCCTATATCTTTATATAAACAGAATTAATTATATGTTAATGACTTATCTTTATAAATAAAAAACTTAAGAATTAGATTCATTAGGTGAACATATTTACAAAGTTGCTAAAACTTTAAGTTAATATCCTCACTAGAAATCATAAATATATTTGTGGAGAAAACATATGAAAATGAGCTGTTAAAGGTTCTTAGCTGTAGGTTGTTCCATTTTAGCTTGTCAAACTGAAAGTTGGAGCATGCTAAAGTGGATACAACCTGCTGCTTAGAACCTTCAGCGACATTTTCATAGCTTTTCGTAACCAAAATATTTATGATTTCGGTAAGCTATCGCATAATTCTAAGTTATTATTTAGATATTTATAAATTTTAAACTATGCAAATGGATTTTCAGTTTTGTAAAGCATACCTTTTGGTTGATTGAATCCAACTTCTTTAACACCTAAATATCTAAATAAGTTGTAAACAGCTTTTCCAAAGTGTCCAAATGCAACTGCTCCATGATGAGGATATCTGCCTTCTACTAATACGTGACGATAGAATCTTCCCATTTCAGGAATTGCAAATACTCCTATAGCTCCAAACGAACGAGTTGCAACTGGTAATACTTCACCTTCTGCTACATAAGCTGTAAGTTCTGCATCTGCATTACTT
This sequence comes from Clostridium sp. MF28, assembly GCF_002969175.1. NCBI lineage: Bacteria > Bacillati > Bacillota > Clostridia > Eubacteriales > Clostridiaceae > Clostridium > Clostridium sp. MF28. The sequence goes on along the minus strand of NZ_CP014331.1, from coordinate 17,063 downwards.
TGTAATCTGAAGAATGTAATATCTCCTGGTACTATGTCTCCTTCAAGTGTTCCTCTAGTTATATTTGGTTCTTGATTTGGTTCAAGAGCTCTTGCCATAATCATTTGGTTTTTCATTGTTCCACGTGTTAATTTACAAGCTGCTGTATTACCACAGTGGAATGCCATAAATGTATCATTTAATGAATAATTAAATTTCCCTTTAACTTCTGATTCATACATATCAGCTGGAACTGTATTGTTTATATCAAGTAATGTTACAACATCTTGGCTTATGCAAGTTCCAATGTATTCACTTAATGCACCATAAATATCAACTTCGCATGATACTGGAATTCCCATAGCTGTTAAACGGCTGTTTACATAACATGGTACAAATCCAAATTGTGTTTGGAATGAAGGCCAGCATTTATTTGCAAATACAATGTATTCTCTTGAACCTTTATGTTCTTCCATCCAGTCTAATAATGTAATTTCATATTGAGCAAGCTTAGGTAAGATACCAGGCATTTTATTTCCTTCACCTAATTCTTTTTCCATGCTAGCTATAACGTCTGCAATTCTTGGATCATCTTTATGATCATTAAATGCAGCAAATAAATCTAGTTCTGAGTTTTCTTCTATTTCAACACCTAAATTGTATAATTGTTTAATTGGTGCATTACAAGCTAAGAAATCTTGAGGTCTTGGACCAAAAGAAATTATCTTTAAGTTCTTTAATCCAAGTAGTGCAGTAGCAACTGGTACAAATTCAGAAATCATTCCTGCAACTTCTGGAGCTGTTCCTACTGGATATTCTGGAATGTATGCTTTAATGTTTCTTAGAGCTAAATTGTAGCTTGCATTTAACATTCCGCAATATGCATCTCCACGTCCGCCTATTAAATTATCTCCACTTTCTTCTGAAGCAGCTGCAAACATAACTGGTCCATCAAATTCTTTAGCAAGTAAAGTTTCTGAAGTTTCAGGACCAAAGTTTCCTAAATATACAACTAATGCGTTTACTCCAGCTTCTTTAACTTCAGCTAAAGCTTTTCTCATATCCTTTTCATTTTCAACAGTTGTTTGACATTCAAAAATTTCTCCATTAAAAGCTTCTACTACTGCTTTTCTTCTATTTGCTGATAATTCCATTGGGAAACAATCTCTGCTTACTGCAACAATTCCTAATTTTACTTGTGGTATATTATTCATTGTCTAATTCCTCCATTTTACTCTAATCTTTTCATTTAATTTATAATGTCTTTCTTATTTCTTATAGTTTATTTCTTATAGTTTATTCTTATAGTTTATTCTTATAGTTTATTTAATAATTTTTATGCTTATTAAGTCTTCTTATAGTTTATTTAAATTTATTATTATCAAGTAAATATCAGCTATATTTCTTTGCTGATTTATATATAATAAGCAAACATATTTAAATCATAGAGTCAATATGTCTGCTTAGATTCAAAACAAATTAATGGATTTTAATTTCTATTTATAATCTATTTTATTGAGATATTTTCTCCAACTAACCCTATAAATGCGCCTTGATCACCTAAATCTGTATCCTTGTGACCAATTAACCATTTATTTCTAGCAAATAATAACGCATCTTCTCCACTTTTTTCAACCTTATTTTCTAAAGGCAAATTTGTATCCCTTGGTAAAACTACAACGCATCTAAAACCTTCTTCATTTACATTGCAAGGTGCATAATGAAGAGTAGTTGCATATACTTCAATTGCAGTTCCAGCTGGAACTTTGAAAGCTTCAATTTTAGATGTATCATATGAGTAATCGTCTTCAATATCTTGTTGACTTCCTATAAGTAATATAAGATCAGTTGCTGCTATATTAATCTCAGATGAACGATGATATTCTACTGCATTTAACATATAGTTGTTACCATTACAGTATCCTATTTGTATTGGTAATTCTCCATATTCTCTATCTTGTAACTCTTTAGCTATAGCTAATTCTTCAAGTTCCTTAATTGATGGTTCATATATTACATCTTCTGGTAGTGGTGTACTTTTCATCTTTTCAATTATTTCTGTGCAATCATAGTTTTTTAGTACTTGTCCATACTTTTTAAACTCTTTATCATTAACATTTTTAATAATCATATTAATCTCCCTTTCTTAAATATACATTTATTAAAAATCTATAAATATATTTCTAACCAATGATTTATTATTTTAATTACATTATTTCACACTAATCTTTTCACACATCTTTATACATATCTTTTAATAATTTTAACTTTTATAATAATGAATAAATTGGTTTTAATATATTTATAGATTAATTAATTTACACACTTTTAATCTAGATCTTTTTTTATATCTTTTCGCTATATTTATTAATATTTTAAGGTTAAATCTATTTTTCTAAAGTTTTACTATAATCGCTAAATTTTCTCTACTATATCGTAGATTTAATTACTGTAACTTCTATTTCTTTGCTACATTAATAGCCTTTTCAACAACATTTTCTACAGTGAATCCAAATTTCTCGAATAGGATTTCTGCTTTACCTGATGCTCCAAAAGTATCTAAAGATATAACATCTCCATCAAGACCTACATATTTGTGCCATCCAAAAGCTTGTTAATGCTTCTACTGCAACTCTAGCACGAACTTTATTTGGCATAACTGATTCTTTATAGCTTTCGTCTTGAGCATCAAATAATTCAAATGATGGCATACTTATAACTCTTGCATCTATTCCTTTAGCTTCTAATTCAGCTGCTGCTTTGTAGATTAATTCTACTTCTGATCCTGATGCCATTAAAAGTACATCTGGAGTTTCTTTCTTAGAATCTTTTAAGATATATCCACCCTTTAATGCTCTCTTAGGACATCCATCATATAGTGGTAACTTTTGTCTTGTTAATACTAGTGATGTTGGAGTAGTTCCATTAGTTACTGCATAATACCATGCTGCTGCAGTTTCTTTTGAGTCTGCTGGTCTAAATACTGTCATATTTGGCATGCTTCTAAGAGCTGCTAATTGTTCTATTGGTTCATGAGTTGGTCCATCTTCCCCTACCCAATACTATCATGTGTTAATACATAAGCTACTGGAAGATTCATAAGAGCTGATAATCTCATAGCACCCTTCATGTAATCACTGAATACAAAGAATGTTGCACAGAATACTTTAAGTCCTCCATGAGCATACATTCCGTTAGCGATAGCTGCCATAGCATGTTCTCTAACTCCAAAGTGAAGGTTTGATCCACTTCTATCTTCTGCTGAGAAATCTCCTCTATCGTTCATATGAGTTTTGTTAGATGGAGCTAAATCTGCTGATCCTCCAATAAAGTTTGGAATTAGTTTAGCTAATCTATTTATCATTATTCCTGAAGATTCTCTTGTAGCCATTTCTTTATCAAAGCTCCAAAGTTCTTCATTGTTTAATAAAGCTTCTTTATCAAGTTCTCCACTCATCCATTTAGTATATTCTGCTGCAAGTTCTGGATAAGCTTTTGCATATGATTTAAACAACTCATTCCAAGCTTCTTCAGTCTTTTCACCTTTTGCTATGTGTTCATTCATATTTGTATACACTTCGTCTGGTACGTAGAATGCAGGTTCTGTCTTCCATCCTAAGTTTTGCTTCATAGCAATTACATTGTCTGCTCCTAAAGGTTCACCATGTGCTGAAGCTTTTCCTTGTTTTGCTGGACATCCAAAACCAATTTTGATTTTTAACTATTATAATAGATGGTTTTGTTGCTTCTGCTTTAGCTGCTTCTATTGCTTTTTCTATAGTATCTATATCATTTCCATCTGCTACATTTAGTACTTGCCATCCATAAGCTTCGTATCTCTTAGCTACATCTTCTCTAAATGCTATGTCTGTATTTCCTTCAATTGAAATATTATTTGAATCATATAATACAACTAATTTTCCAAGACCTAAAGTTCCAGCAAGAGATGACGCTTCTCCTGAGATACCTTCCATAAGGCATCCGTCTCCAACTATAGCATATGTATAGTGATCAACTACGCTATAATCTGGTTTATTGAATTTTTCTGCAAGATGTGCTTCTGCTATAGCAAAACCTACTGCATTACAAATACCTTGTCCAAGTGGTCCTGTTGTTATTTCAACACCTTTTGTATGACCAAACTCTGGATGTCCTGGTGTTAAACTTCCGAATTGTCTAAAGTTTTTAATATCTTCAACTGTAAGTCCATATCCAAATAAATGTAGCAATGAATATTCAAGCATTGAACCATGTCCTGCTGATAATACAAATCTATCTCTATTATCCCATTCAGGGTTCTTTCCATTATGATTCATCTTTGCCCATAATGTATAAGCCATTGTAGCTGACCCAAGTGGTAACCTGGATGTCCTGATTTTGATTTTTCAATAGCATCTGCTGATAATACTCTTATTGCGTTAATAGATAATTTATCTAATTCTCTACTCATCTTTATCCTCATTTCATAGACATATTTTTTTATAAGTTATTAGTTGTGCTAATTAAGTTCCATGCTGCGCTTCGAATTCATTTCAAACTGAAATAATCTTAGCTATCCTTCATTATCTTTTCAAAAGGTTCCTATTTTACCACATTTTTGAAATTTGTTTTATGTTTTCATTTATAAATTCTTAAATTCCTATATTCTTAAATTCTTAATTCTTATATTCTTATATTCTTAAGAATATATATTTTTTACCATTTTAAATATAATAAAACAGAAATGATGGTCATGCTTTTGCGAAAGCGTTATATCAAAATATTTATCCATAAACATTTATGCCTTTCCTAATTTCAGAATCTAGCCATCATATCTCTAAATTACTCTTATTTTCGAAATATGTCTGCCTAGAAATAATAACATATTTTGTGAGTGTTCATTAGAAATTGTGTTGGTAGTGCTTATTGATTATAAGTTATTCCAAATGTGCTTGTTCAAAAGTGAGAGTCCAAATTTATATTTGGGTTCTCGAACTTTCTCTGTGAGCGTTACCTTTGAGGCCAAGCATTTGGGCACAACTTATAATCTTAGAAGCACTCAACAAATTTCTTAGGAACCGGAACCAAAATATGTTTCTTATTTCGGCAATCTATTTTCCAAATGCTGCTGCCCAGTCTGCTTTAAATCTTTCTAATCCTTGATCTGTTAATGGGTGTTTTAGCATTTGCATTACTAAACTATAAGGCACTGTTGATATATCTGCGCCTGCTTTTGCTGCTTCTATTACATGAATTGGATTTCTTACGCTTGCTGCTATTATTTCTGTTTCTATTCCATGTACTGCAAATATTTCTGCTATATCTCTAACTAAATCCATACCTATCATTGAGATGTCATCTACTCTTCCAAGGAATGGGCTTACATATGTTGCTCCTGCATTTGCTGCAAGTAATGCTTGTGTTGCTGAGAATATTAATGTTACATTTGTTTTAATTCCTTCACTAGCTAATACTTTAGTTGCCTTTAAACCTTCAGCTGTCATTGGAATCTTTACTATCATATTCTTATGAATTGCTGCAATTTCTCTTCCTTCTTTTATCATTCCTTCAGCATCTTCACTTACAACTTCTCCACTTATTGGTCCATCAACTATTTCTGTAATTTCTTTTATTACTTCATTGAAGTCTCTTCCTTCTTTTGCTATTAATGATGGATTTGTTGTTACACCACATATTACTCCCATTTCATTTGCTTCTTTAATGTGTTCCACATTTGCTGTGTCTAAGAAAAATCTCATTTTATTAACATCTCCTCTTTGTTTAATTAAAAATCATTTAATATATAAGGTTATCTCAAATAAGAAATTTTAATTTCTTACTTAAGACTCACCTTTATGTAAATATTTATTTAATAACACATAAGAAATTTGCTCTTAATTCGGAGTTCCAATCAAAAATCAAGAACATAAATCTAATATGAAATAAATAGATATTTAGTTTTATATAAAAGGCTTGTCTTAATCTGGAGTTCCAATCAAAGATTAAGACCCCCTTAATATAGCTATGCTTACATAACTTTAAAAATATATTTTAAAAATTTATTTAATAAGTTTTTAAATTAATAGAGCAGCTTTCACCACTCCATTATTTAATTTCTAAGAATTCTTCTATAGGCATCATAGCAGCTCCTAGTAGATAAGATTCTTTAAAACTTGCAATACTTATACTGCAATTATTTTCATTTGTAAATAAGTTATCTTTATAAACCTCTTTTTTTAGCATATCTATCTTATCATTAAGTAAATTATTTATATCTCCACCTATTACTATGCTGCTAGGATCAAATATCATAACCAAATTCGATAGACCTAAAGACAATGTTTTTAAATAATCATTTTAATACATCATGAGCATCTTTGTCATTTTGATTATATCTTTCTTCAAATTCATCAATATCACTAATATTTGAACTATTAGCTTCATTATAACTATCAATCAGAGAATTCATAGATGTGTATGCTTCTAAACAGCCTCTAGCTCCACACTTACATTTTTTTCCATCAATTGCTATCTTAGTATGACCTAATTCTCCTGATGAGTTATTGTCACCTCTGTAAATTTTTCCATTTATTATTATACCAAGGCCTAAACCTTCTGTTATTGATACATATAATAGATTTCTTAGTATATCTCTTTTATTTAAAAACTCGTAGTAAGCAGATAAATTTGCTTCATTATCTACATATACTGGAATGTCTAAGTATTCGAACTTTTCCTTTAAATTAAAATCTTTGGCGCCTAACAATATGAATACTTTATTATGCCTTCTTTAAAATCTACGGTTCCAGGTAATGAAATCCTATTCCTAATAAATTTGCAGAGCATAAATTATATTTCTTCATTAACAAATCTATATTTTCATTAAGTAAATTTATTATGTTCTCTATTCCATCACTATTATGTCTAACTCGCATACTTTCAATAACTTTTTTCTTTATATTTACTAATGATATCTTTATATGATTCGGTGTTAGTGCTACTCCAATTGAATATCTACAGTTTTCATTCAATTAATAGCAATTGCTTTTCTTCCTCCTGTAGATTCCAACGATCTTACATCTTCTACAAACCTTCGCTTTTCAATTCTGTAATATTTGTAGAAACTGTTGTTATACTTATATCTAATATTCTAGATATATCTAATTTGGTGATCTCATTTTTCTTTAATAATAATGCTATTATCTTTTTTCTGTTAGTTTCTTTTATTTTTACTGTGATTTACTTCTATCAAACTTTAAAATACTCCTCTCGACTATTATCAGTAATAGTAGCTTTTTCTTAAATAATATCACTATTATTATTTTTGTTAAAGTATTTAAAAACTATATGATTTTTTTGCTAAAATTCGATACTACTACACACCCTTAATTAATTATACAATTACTTAACTAAGATGATTGATTTNTTGTTAATTACTTTATCTAAGAACTCTTTACATCTATCGCTAGTAGGTGCAGTGAATATTTCTTCTGGAGGACCTTCTTCAACTATATATCCTTGATCCATAAATATAACTCTATCAGATACATCTCTAGCAAAATTCATTTCATGAGTTACTACAACCATTGTCATTCCTTCTTGAGCTAAATCTTTCATAACCTTAAGCACTTCACCAACCATTTCAGGATCTAGTGCAGAAGTTGGTTCATTCAATAACATTATCTTAGGATTCATTTCAAGGGCTCTGGCAATTGGCAACCCTTTGTTTTTGTCCCCCAGATAAAGTATCTGGATAAACATCTTTTTTATCTTTTTAATCCAACTTTGTCCAATAATGAAAGAGCTTTTTCAGTTGCTTCAGCTTTGTTCATCTTCTTCAATTCTAAAGGTGCTAATAACATATTTTGAAGAACTGTTAGGTGTGGGAATAAATTAAAAGATTGAAACACCATTCCGATTTCTTCTCTTAATTTATTTATGTCCTTATTATTTACAAGCTCTTGGCCTAGTATTGTAATACTACCTGCTTGAATTTCTTCTAAACCATTAAGACATCTTAAGAAAGTACTCTTTTCCTGATCTGAAGGACCTATAATGCAAAGAACTTCACCTTCTGTAACATTTACTGATATATCTTTAAGAACTTCTAATTGTCCATAACGTTTTTAAGATTCTTAGCGCTTATTACCATAGCTGATTTTCCTTTCTATATAACTTGATATTAAAGTCAATACTGTTATTACTATAAAATACATACAAGCTACAATTGCATACATCTGAAGTGCCTTAAAGTTTCTCGCAATAATAATTTTTCCTGACGATGTAAGTTCTCTTATACTAATAACTGTCAATATTGATGTATCCTTCAATGTAACAATAAATTGATTTAATATAGATGGATCATAATCTTAACAGCTTGAGGTAAAATTACCTTTCTCATAGCCTTTGAGTAATTAAGTCCCAAACTTCTTGCAGCTTCCATTTGACCATTATCTACAGCTTGTATTCCTCCTCTAAATATTCAGCCATATAAGCTGTTGCATTTACTGTAAGAGTTATTACACCTGCAACTATAGGGTCAAATCTTATACCAAATGCCTGTCCAACACCAAAATATAAGAATAAAGCTTGAACCATAAGTGGTGTTCCACGGACAATGTAGATATATATTGTAGATATACTTTTTAAAATTTTTGAAGTACTTATGCTAAATATTCCTAAAATTATCCCGAATATAACTGCTAATATTAATGATATTACTGCAACTTCAATTGTTACTGAAAGCCCACTTAATAAACTAGGCAGACTATCTTTTAGTAATTGAAAAATCTCCATTTTTAATTCTCCTTACTATTTTCCTATATATTGACCAACGATTTGGTCATACTTTCCACTATCTTTTTAATTTCTTTAATCCTTCATTAAATTTCTTTAATAAATCTTGATTTTCACCTTTTTAACTGCAAATCCATAATTTACAGCATCTAATTTATCTCAACAATTTTTAACTTTGCTCCATTATCCACTTTGATTTTGTACGCAATAACAGGGTAATCCTCCATTAAGAAATCAGTATTCCATTTTCAACGGCTTGGAACATTGATGGAGAATCTTCAAAATAATTCACTTAATCCATATTTTGATTCATTATCTTCAGCAAATTTTGCTCCTGCTGTTCCCTTTTTTATTGAAACACTTTTTCCATTTAATCATTGACTCCATTAATTGAAGTGTTATCTTATTTGTAACTATTGATAACCCTGATACAAAATATCCATCTGAAAAATCTAATGTTTGTTTTCTTTCATCAGTTATAGTAATAGCTGCTATAGCTCCATCCAATTGATTAGCTGTAAGCCCTGGAATTATTCCGTTAAAATCCATTGGTTTTAATTCATATTCAAAATTTTCTTCTTTTGAGATTGCATCTAAAAGTTCTACATCTATTCTTTATATTTCCCATTATCTTCGAAAGAGAATGGTGCAAATTTTGAATCGCATGCAATAACATACTTTTTATTTCCTTCACCTGATCCTGTATCACTCTTTGATGCACCACATCCAGTCATTAGCCCTATAGACATTACTGATGCTAATAAAATACTTAATAATGATCTTTTGTTCATTTTTCCTTGCCCCTTTGCAATATTTATTTAATTTTAATTAAAAAATCTAATTTATTGCACTCTGAAAAAACAATTCCACGCAATAAATTTCAAATGATTTTTTACTTCATTATGAAACTTATTATATAGTTTAATTCAAAAACTGTCAATGCATTAAGTATATGTATAAATATAACAAGCCATATAATAAAATAATTATATCTAATATATATGCGCGTTTATAGGCAATATTTACTGTTTCAAAACAAAGATTTTATAAAAGCTATGTATTCATAATTATGAATCAAGTGATGCATTCTCCTTCATTTTTGATATTTAATACTTATTTTTATGAATTAAGTTTTTATTTCAATTTCAAATTCAATTTTAATAGGAAAAAGCTATAAATTAGAAACATCGTCTCCTAAGTTCATAGCTTTTTAATTTAAAATAAACTCATAGCTTATTTTAATCATTAGTAGTTCATATTTTATCTACTATTTATTTAGCAATATATTGATCAACGATCTTATCATATTGCCCATTTTCTTTCAATTTTTTCAAACCTTCATTGAATTTCTTTAATAAATCTGCATTCTCACCTTTTTTAACTGCAAATCCATAATCAACATTTGTTAGCTTATCTCCTGCAATTTTTAATTTTGAATCAGGATCAACCTTAATTTTATATGCAATAACAGGATAATCTTCTAATAAGAAATCGCAATTCTTATTTTCAACAGCTTGGAACATTGATGGAGAATCATCAAAATAGTTTAGCTTTAATCCATATTTTTGATTCATTGTCTTCAGCAAATTTTGCTCCTGCTGTGCCTTTTTTAAGTGATGCATTTTTACCTTTTTATATCGTCTACACCTTTTATATCAGCGTTATCTTTATTAACGACTAATGATAGCCCTGAAACAAAATATCCATCTGAGAAATCTAAAGATTGTTTTCTTTCATCTGTAATACTCATTCCTGCAATAGCACCATCTAATTGATTAGATGTAAGTCCAGGAATAATTCCATTAAAGTCCATTGGCTTTAAATCATATTCAAATTTCTCTTCCTTTGCAATTGCATCTAAAAGTTCTACATCTATACCTTTATATTTTCCATCTTCCTCAAAGAGAATGGTGCATATTTAGCATCACATGCAATTACATATTTCTTGTTTCCATCACCACTTTTTGCCGAATCATTTTTTGATGACCCACAACCTGCCATTATACCTACTGTCATAACTGATGCTAGTACAATTCCTACTAACGATTTTTTGTTCATTTTTTTTCCCCCTTAATTAATTAAAAAAAGTATTTTATTAATAATTCTTATTTTATAATAAGTTAAAATTTTTATACATTCTTTGTAATATAGAAGTTCTTATCATACTTTTACATTCAAAAAGCAAAACTCTCCTTCTAAATAAAAGCTTACCCTAAACTTTACTTCTTATACTATAATGCTTTCATTAGTATTTACTCTTGATTCTAAATGTAGAAGATGCTCCGTTATAAGCTTTTCTGCATTTTTACTATCTCTATTAATCAGTGCTCTTGCTATATTTATATGTTCTTCTTTTTCATTCACAAACTCTAAATGTTTGCTATCTGTCATTAGTATCCGTGATAAAATTTCCATAACTCCTTCACACATTTCAATTAAAAGAGAATTGTGAGTTGCCTTTATGATCGACATATGAAACATATCATTTAACTCATTAAACCGTGCAATCTCATTTTCCTGCGAGACTTCTGGAAATTTCGCAGCTAATTGCATTATATTTTGCAATTCCGAATCACTAGCCAGCTTAACTGCTAAACTTACAGCTACTTTTTCAAAAATAAATCTCATTTGAAAAGATTCTCTTATATTTTTCTGTGTTATAGGTTTTACTAAATAACCTTTTCTAGGTAAAGATTTAAGATATCCTTGAATCTCTAACGCTCCTAGCGCATCTCTTACAGGTGTTTTACTCACATTGTACTTATCTGCCAATTCTGATAATGTAAGAAAATCGCCATCCTTTATTCTTTGGTTCAAAATATCTAACTTAATTTGCTTATATATTTCTTTAGCATACGATTTTTCAGCTTGACACAGATTTATCTCTCCTTTCACTGAAATTCATTGAAATCCCACTGATATATCAGCAATAATAAATAAAAAAAAGCAATAAAACACCTATATAAAATAAATGCTCCATTGCTTTATCTATGTCTTATTATATTTTATATCACTACCATTTGTCAATATTTTATTGATATTTTTTTATATTTATCACAAAACTTATTAATATATTGAGAATTTAACAATTAATAACAAACAAATCTAGATTCTCCCCCTTATGCACTTTCTAAAAAAACACATAAAATAAAGACTGAAAGCCATAAATATTATGCTTTCAGCCTATATCTTTATATAAACAGAATTAATTATATGTTAATGACTTATCTTTATAAATAAAAAACTTAAGAATTAGATTCATTAGGTGAACATATTTACAAAGTTGCTAAAACTTTAAGTTAATATCCTCACTAGAAATCATAAATATATTTGTGGAGAAAACATATGAAAATGAGCTGTTAAAGGTTCTTAGCTGTAGGTTGTTCCATTTTAGCTTGTCAAACTGAAAGTTGGAGCATGCTAAAGTGGATACAACCTGCTGCTTAGAACCTTCAGCGACATTTTCATAGCTTTTCGTAACCAAAATATTTATGATTTCGGTAAGCTATCGCATAATTCTAAGTTATTATTTAGATATTTATAAATTTTAAACTATGCAAATGGATTTTCAGTTTTGTAAAGCATACCTTTTTGGTTGATTGAATCCAACTTCTTTAACACCTAAATATCTAAATAAGTTGTAAACAGCTTTTCCAAAGTGTCCAAATGCAACTGCTCCATGATGAGGATATCTGCCTTCTACTAATACGTGACGATAGAATCTTCCCATTTCAGGAATTGCAAATACTCCTATAGCTCCAAACGAACGAGTTGCAACTGGTAATACTTCACCTTCTGCTACATAAGCTGTAAGTTCTGCATCTGCATTACTTTGTAATCTGAAGAATGTAATATCTCCTGGTACTATGTCTCCTTCAAGTGTTCCTCTAGTTATATTTGGTTCTTGATTTGGTTCAAGAGCTCTTGCCATAATCATTTGGTTTTTCATTGTTCCACGTGTTAATTTACAAGCTGCTGTATTACCACAGTGGAATGCCATAAAATGTATCATTTAATGAATAATTAAATTTCCCTTTAACTTCTGATTCATACATATCAGCTGGAACTGTATTGTTTATATCAAGTAATGTTACAACATCTTGGCTTATGCAAGTTCCAATGTATTCACTTAATGCACCATAAATATCAACTTCGCATGATACTGGAATTCCCATAGCTGTTAAACGGCTGTTTACATAACATGGTACAAATCCAAATTGTGTTTGGAATGAAGGCCAGCATTTATTTGCAAATACAATGTATTCTCTTGAACCTTTATGTTCTTCCATCCAGTCTAATAATGTAATTTCATATTGAGCAAGCTTAGGTAAGATACCAGGCATTTTATTTCCTTCACCTAATTCTTTTTCCATGCTAGCTATAACGTCTGCAATTCTTGGATCATCTTTATGATCATTAAATGCAGCAAATAAATCTAGTTCTGAGTTTTCTTCTATTTCAACACCTAAATTGTATAATTGTTTAATTGGTGCATTACAAGCTAAGAAATCTTGAGGTCTTGGACCAAAAGAAATTATCTTTAAGTTCTTTAATCCAAGTAGTGCAGTAGCAACTGGTACAAATTCAGAAATCATTCCTGCAACTTCTGGAGCTGTTCCTACTGGATATTCTGGAATGTATGCTTTAATGTTTCTTAGAGCTAAATTGTAGCTTGCATTTAACATTCCGCAATATGCATCTCCACGTCCGCCTATTAAATTATCTCCACTTTCTTCTGAAGCAGCTGCAAACATAACTGGTCCATCAAATTCTTTAGCAAGTAAAGTTTCTGAAGTTTCAGGACCAAAGTTTCCTAAATATACAACTAATGCGTTTACTCCAGCTTCTTTAACTTCAGCTAAAGCTTTTCTCATATCCTTTTCATTTTCAACAGTTGTTTGACATTCAAAATTTCTCCATTAAAAAGCTTCTACTACTGCTTTTCTTCTATTTGCTGATAATTCCATTGGGAAACAATCTCTGCTTACTGCAAACAATTCCTAATTTTACTTGTGGTATATTATTCATTGTCTAATTCCTCCATTTTACTCTAATCTTTTCATTTAATTTATAATGTCTTTCTTATTTCTTATAGTTTATTTCTTATAGTTTATTCTTATAGTTTATTCTTATAGTTTATTTAATAATTTTTATGCTTATTAAGTCTTCTTATAGTTTATTTAAATTTATTATTATCAAGTAAATATCAGCTATATTTCTTTGCTGATTTATATATAATAAGCAAACATATTTAAATCATAGAGTCAATATGTCTGCTTAGATTCAAAACAAATTAATGGATTTTAATTTCTATTTATAATCTATTTTATTGAGATATTTTCTCCAACTAACCCTATAAATGCGCCTTGATCACCTAAATCTGTATCCTTGTGACCAATTAACCATTTATTTCTAGCAAATAATAACGCATCTTCTCCACTTTTTTCAACCTTATTTTCTAAAGGCAAATTTGTATCCCTTGGTAAAACTACAACGCATCTAAAACCTTCTTCATTTACATTGCAAGGTGCATAATGAAGAGTAGTTGCATATACTTCAATTGCAGTTCCAGCTGGAACTTTGAAAGCTTCAATTTTAGATGTATCATATGAGTAATCGTCTTCAATATCTTGTTGACTTCCTATAAGTAATATAAGATCAGTTGCTGCTATATTAATCTCAGATGAACGATGATATTCTACTGCATTTAACATATAGTTGTTACCATTACAGTATCCTATTTGTATTGGTAATTCTCCATATTCTCTATCTTGTAACTCTTTAGCTATAGCTAATTCTTCAAGTTCCTTAATTGATGGTTCATATATTACATCTTCTGGTAGTGGTGTACTTTTCATCTTTTCAATTATTTCTGTGCAATCATAGTTTTTTAGTACTTGTCCATACTTTTTAAACTCTTTATCATTAACATTTTTAATAATCATATTAATCTCCCTTTCTTAAATATACATTTATTAAAAATCTATAAATATATTTCTAACCAATGATTTATTATTTTAATTACATTATTTCACACTAATCTTTTCACACATCTTTATACATATCTTTTAATAATTTTAACTTTTATAATAATGAATAAATTGGTTTTAATATATTTATAGATTAATTAATTTACACACTTTTAATCTAGATCTTTTTTTATATCTTTTCGCTATATTTATTAATATTTTAAGGTTTAAATCTATTTTTCTAAAGTTTTACTATAATCGCTAAATTTTCTCTACTATATCGTAGATTTAATTACTTAATTCTATTTCTTTGCTACATTAATAGCCTTTTCAACAACATTTTCTACAGTGAATCCAAATTTCTCGAATAGGATTTCTGCTTTACCTGATGCTCCAAAAGTATCTAAAGATATAACATCTCCATCAAGACCTACATATTTATGCCATCCAAAGCTTGTTAATGCTTCTACTGCAACTCTTGCACGAACTTTATTTGGCATAACTGATTCTTTATAGCTTTCGTCTTGAGCATCAAATAATTCAAATGATGGCATACTGATAACTCTTGCATCTATACCTTTAGCTTCTAATTCAGCTGCTGCTTTGTAGATTAATTCTACTTCTGACCCTGATGCCATTAAAAGTACATCTGGAGTTTCTTTCTTAGAATCTTTTAAGATATATCCACCCTTTAATGCTCTCTTAGGACATCCATCATATAGTGGTAACTTTTGTCTTGTTAATACTAATGATGTTGGAGTAGTTCCATTAGTTACAGCATAATACCAAGCTGCTGCAGTTTCTTTTGAAGTCTGCTGGTCTAAATACTGTCATTTGGCATACTTCTAAGAGCTGCTAATTGTTCTATTGGTTCATGAGTTGGCCCATCTTCCCCTACTCCAATACTATCATGTGTTAATACATAAGCTACTGGAAGATTCATAAGAGCTGATAATCTCATAGCACCCTTCATGTAATCGCTGAATACAAAGAATGTTGCACAGAATACTTTAAGTCCTCCATGAGCATACATTCCGTTAGCGATAGCTGCCATAGCATGTTCTCTAACACCAAAGTGAAGGTTTGATCCGCTTCTATCTTCTGCTGAGAAATCTCCTCTATCGTTCATATGAGTTTTGTTAGATGGAGCTAAATCTGCTGATCCTCCAATGAAGTTTGGAATTAGTTTAGCTAATCTATTTATCATTATTCCTGAAGATTCTCTTGTAGCCATTTCTTTATCAAAGCTTCCAAAGTTCTTCATTGTTTAATAAAGCTTCTTTATCAAGTTCTCCACTCATTCCATTTAGTTATATTCTGCTGCAAGTTCTGGATAAGCTTTTGCATATGATTTTAAACAACTCATTCCAAGCTTCTTCAGTTCTTTTCACCTTTTGCTATGTGTTCATTCATATTGTATACACTTCGTCTGGTACGTAGAATGGCAGGTTCTGTCTTCCAATCCTAAGTTTTGCTTTCATGAGCAATTACCATTGTCTGCTCCTAAAAGGGATTCACCATGTGCTGAAGCTTTTCCTTGTTTTGCTGGACATCCAAAACCAATTTGATTTTTTAACTATTATAATAGATGGTTTTGTTGCTTCTGCTTTAGCTGCTTCTATTGCTTTTTCTATAGTATCTATATCATTTCCATCTGCTACATTTAGTACTTGCCATCCATAAGCTTCGTATCTCTTAGCTACATCTTCTCTAAATGCTATGTCTGTATTTCCTTCAATTGAAATATTATTTGAATCATATAATACAACTAATTTTCCAAGACCTAAAGTTCCAGCAAGAGATGACGCTTCTCCTGAGATACCTTCCATAAGGCATCCGTCTCCAACTATAGCATATGTATAGTGATCAACTACGCTATAATCTGGTTTATTGAATTTTTCTGCAAGATGTGCTTCTGCTATAGCAAAACCTACTGCATTACAAATACCTTGTCCAAGTGGTCCTGTTGTTATTTCAACACCTTTTGTATGACCAAACTCTGGATGTCCTGGTGTTAAACTTCCGAATTGTCTAAAGTTTTTTAATATCTTCAACTGTAAGTCCATATCCAAATAAATGTAGCAATGAATATTCAAGCATTGAACCATGTCCTGCTGATAATACAAATCTATCTCTATTATCCCATTCAGGGTTCTTTCCATTATGATTCATCTTTGCCCATAATGTATAAGCCATTGTAGCTGACCCAAGTGGTAACCCTGGATGTCCTGATTTTGATTTTTCAATAGCATCTGCTGATAATACTCTTATTGCGTTAATAGATAATTTATCTAATTCTCTACTCATCTTTATCCTCATTTCATAGACATATTTTTTTTA